>JACKPA010000001.1 GCA_024233865.1 Leptospiraceae bacterium
ATTGCTATTCCTAAAGATAACTGGATAACATTCTCTAAATATACAACGCAAGAAATGAGTGACTTCCTTATGGAGCTTGCAGAGAAAATTGATTTGAACAAAATTCGCAAAAAATCACGAGGTAAGAAAAAATCAGTTTCGAAAATAAAATACGATTCAAAAAAACCGCATGTTTCTACTGCACGTCTTTTGGCAAAAGCAAGATAGTTAATTATTTATTCACCTTGGAAGGGCTAACTTCTTGGAGCAAGTCAGTGAGCATTAGCTCGCTGACGTAGTGGCTACGCTTTGTTGTGCGATGTGCGTTAGTTTTTTTATTATTTTCCATATAGATTATTGATAAACTTTTGAAATGTTCTCTAAGAAATTATTTGGTAATGAAAGTATTATACAATGGTTAAAATTTACAAAAGAAAGAGATTTATTATCCATGGAAAAACTTGATTGTAATTATTCAAAGCTAGTTTCAAGGCAATTATAATAAAATATATTTCAATCGGTAATAGAAATAAAATAAACTTTTATGAAAAACGAAAAATATAAGCTAAATTATTCCCAATCAGGATACTGTTCTGGAGATTCTCCTTTTCTATTAATTTCTATTGGAGTAGCAGGATGGGAAATTTCTTTTTCGATTTTTTCTAAAGTAATGGAGAATTCCCAATTGTCTCCAAAATCAAAAAGATAAATAAATTTTTGTCCCTTGTACAAGCATAAGTCTTCGATAGTTGTCTCTTCTGTGTTCCTTTCTTGATACTCTTCTGTATCAATAGGAAAAATTGCTTCTCCCGTACGAATATTTCCATTAAAACAAAATGCATATAAATGATCATTATCAAATTCAAAAGAGTCTTGAATAGCGAAATGAAGATCGCTTAAAGTATGTTGATGAGAAGTAGTAATTTTTCTCCAACAATTTCTGGAAAGACTTACCTTAAAGGTATAAACTCCACTCCTATTGATTTTTTCCTCTGAGATAACTGTGTTTTGTACAAGATTTTTGGGAAATATATTTTTAAAAATATCAAAAGGTTTTTCGATTTTTATAGAATGTCTAGACAATAACATTTGAACAATATTACCATCAGATATGATTTTAGAAAAATTTTTCATTAAGATTTGATGTAAGATAAGATTACTCAATTTTATACCAAATTCATTTGGAATAAATGCTTCAATACAATCATCATATCTACTTCTAATATTTGGAATTTCAACAATTTGACCTATACCAAAAAATCTTAAATGGTGAAAAAAAATCCCAAAGCCATCAAAAAAACATCTTATACTATTAATACCTGTGTCAATATCCTTTGTTATTTTTTCATTAGGTTTTGCTGAAGAAAGTAAAACAAATAAATTATAGATCGATCCTAGGAGTATTTCTCCCTCAAACATCTTATGTAAATCAAAATGTGTCCAATATGTTTGCTGTAGATATACATATTTTTCATAAAGGTTTAAAGACTGAAAGCTTCTCATTATATCCGTTTCGATTAATGCTGGCTTTCCTTTTTCGTTGCTTCCCTTATAAAATAATTTCCCATTTAAAGCAAGTTGATATATCAAATTTATTGTCTGGTATCTATCTTGAGTGCTATTTGGAGTGTTTACATTATTTTTAAATGTAAGTAATTGATTTAATTGGTAAGAATCTTTTTTCCCTAGGACTCCATGCTTTACAGATAAAGTTGGTTTTTCAGTTTCTATATAATTTATAAATTTTTCAAATTCTTCTACAGTTAGTTTAAATGGCTCTTCCAATTATATTCCTTTTACAATAATGTTTTTACTTGTAAATACAAGAAAATGTCTACTATAAAATTTTTTGGAAAAAAATAACACCTTATATATCGTTTTTTGCTATTATACCATGGGTAAATCATTAACAAAGAATATGTTTGTAATTTGAAGTAGTTAAGGCTTTGAGCATATCGCACAACGTTTCAAGCGTAGCCGAAGCTGGCGATAGCCAGTTTCTTCGAGCCAAGGAGCTTTTCCACTGCAAGTGCTGTGACTGAGGGACTTCCAATCTAACGAAGGCACTGGACTTGCTTGGAATTCCAAGACTCTCTCGGTGCAAGGAAGCAAGCAATTTCCAATTTGGCTTGCTGACGCAGTGGGTATGCTCAGTTATGTGCCGAAATTTAGCAAAGTCCTTCTTTAAACGCCTTTGTAAAATTTTAATCTCAATTGTACTATGCATTTCTTATATTATAATCCTACTTATTTTCAACTCCTATATGCTTTTTTTGTTTGATGTTATCCATAGCCCTTTTACTAATTTCTCGTACAGAAAGACCTGTCCAAAGGTTTTGTCTCCATTTTGTATAGTCAAATTTTTCCGTTTGAATTATAGAAACAAATCTTTCCGCATCTAATATGTTCATATATTTCATTAATATATTCATTCCTTCAACTCTTATTTCTGTATCAGTTTTCATTGTTCCTCCAATTGATTTAAAAATTCGATAGGATTCAGAATTTGAATATCTCTTACATATTGTGATTTATTCAAAATACCCTTATCCGTAGTTAAGAAGTAGTGGCAATTCATAAAATACGCACAAGCGATATGAATAGAATCTAATGGTTTGATTCCTGAATTTGAGTATTCTTCAGACTTTAATAATAACTCTTCACTTTCTTCAATGTTAATAGTAGAAATATCTTTCCATGCTGCTATGGAAATCTTCTTATCAAGAAAAGGGTTTTGATCATTTTCTGATTCTAATAAATAAGACCAAGCAAGTTCTAGTTTTTCATTTCTAATAAGATTTTGAATATGTAATTTTGCAATTGATTCCAACCTTATATTAATGTTTCCCATATCATCAAAAGGTCGATTAAAACAGCAATTGTCAAGATAGATACGAATCATATTTTTTTCCTTTATTCCATGCTCAAACAATCATCACATATAAATTCAGTTCTATTTTTTATAAAATCAGGTAATCCTGGACCTTGTATAACTTCACCTTTTTGCTCTTTTTCATATAGTTCAAAGTTCAGATGACCAAATGCTCTAAAAAATCTATCTAAAAACAGTTGAGTTTCTCCTTTCTCATTCCCTTTTAAATTTTTTCCATAAGATATGAATTCATATATTTTTTGATTATCCATTTATTATTCCAAATAAAGAAACTATTCTGTATATCAATGAAAAAAATATAATAATTATTCATTTATAATTTTATTTATGCTTTACAGTTTTTATTGCTATGATAATAAAATCACAATTATTTTAACAATCTACTAGTCAAATGCTAAAAAGAAACAAAAAAAGTTAAAATTGATAATTATATTAAACTTGTTGAAAAAGTAAATAAATTTCATTATTGCGGTCCTTTTGAACCATAGACCTATAGGCTACCATGTATGGCATCATAAACGATGGACGGATTTGATAAACTTCTTCACTTGCTTTCAATTCTATTCGTCTCATTTGAAAACTATTCTGCTTTTTTGAACATTCTGTTGAACCTCTAAAAATAAAACCTCTTTCAAAATCCTTTGGAAATAATTCCGGATGTAAATTGTAAAGATTATTTATAAATGTTCTCAATTTTTCATTATCAAAAAAAATAGATTTATAATTTGATTTATCAGAAAATGGTAGACAAATAGATTTTGCACCTTTTTTATTCTTTTCCATGTGTCCCTCTTTATTTTTAATATTTTGTGGTTAAAATAATAATTTATTATTGAGGGGCGCATTTTCAACATTTTTTTTATATAAATGGGTTACGCACAGAATCCGTTAGAATTAGGAATATGGCTGTATACTTCTTTTCTTTTTCAAAAATGGTGATTTGGCTGTAGGGTGCTGGAAGTATCATTGCAAGGAAGTGAGAACTTTCAACTCGACTCACTTCCGCAGTGGGTATGCTTTGTTATGCGGTGTTTTATTTTTGGCATCTTATTTCTCTTACTCATTTTATGTAACTAAGCCCTTTTGCATAAAATAACTTTTTTTCCTATTTATAAATCCTTTCCAAAATGTTTTTTTATTTCATCACTTATTAAAGCCATTTACTTTCAAATGGAAGAGATTTTTTATAGATAACATTTCCCCCTATTGCTTTCAAAAAAACTGATAGTTCTTTTATTATGGCATCAGGTTCATTTCTTCCGACAATAAAAACAATAAACCGTTCCTTGTAAACTCTATTTGTATAATATACAACTTGCCCTATTAACCTTTGTAGTTCAGAAGCGCTTAGGTGATCATATATTTTTAATTCTATTCCTATTTCGCCATTGAAGAGATCAATATCTGTTTTTAATCCTAAAAATCCTCCAATACTGTATTGCTCCTTTACATTTTCTGTTCCATAATATCTTTTCAGAGTAGAGGAAAGATGACTTTCTAAATCCTTTTCAAAATATAAATAGTCATCTGATATAACTAACCAATTTGATAGTATGCGTGAAAGAGTATCAACTCTTTTATCCAAATTACTTTCCATAGGATATGAGTTTTCTTTTTGAATGGTATTTCTCATTTCATTATAACCATATATCTTTTGATTACTTTCCTTAATAAATTGACTACAATCATATAAAAAATCATCACCATAAGGTATGTATAAGTTTAAATTTCTTTTAATTAATTGTTTATATATCCTTTCAAGCATCTTTCTAATAACCATTAGCCTAAATCCATATGGAGTATTACGTACACAGTATTTTTTTTGATAAGACAAATCAACCAATTCCAAAAATGCCTCTATTTGCTCTATAGAAAATCCTTTTTCATTCATAGATAAAAAAACATTTATTAAACTAAAGCCAAAATCCATATTGCATTAACCATTTTTAATATTTCTAAGTGCATTATTATAATTCATTCCAACTCATTCTCTTTTTCATAATCTGCCTGATGAGAACGATAAATTCTTCTTTCCAATAATCCTTTTTCTTAGTTATAATTCCTATGTCCATAATTTTCAGAAAGCCTTTTCTTATATTTAACTCTCTTTGAATTAATTAAGTCATTCTTTGTTATTGTAGATACTTTTTTTATTTTCTTTATACCATATAAGACCAAATTAAAAGAAAACTTTCATCTTTTTTATGACAGTAAAAGTCTATAAATAGGCTTTTACTGAAATTTTTATTAGAAAATCCTAAATCTTATTTGTTACAGTTAGGAGTAAGAACAAAATTAGTCTGGTCAAAAGACCAAATTGCTCCAGTCGCTAACCAATCTATTACAATAATCGTGATTATGCCAAAATCAATAAATAAGCCAAGCAAAGTAACCGCGTTAAAAGACTTTTGCCCTACTGCTTGTGCATCACTACAACCTTTTTTCGATGCTCTTAATCTAAGGTCTTGCTTTTTTGAAACAACAGTAACCGCAGAATCTCGTCCTACCTCCATCTCGTTAATATATAAAGATGTTCCAGGTTCATTACTCCTTACCATAATCGTTTCCTTTGTCCCGGAAAACATTGCTGCACAACTCTGCAAAAATATTGCAGGAATTAACATAATTAAAAAAAATTTCTTCATAGTATCCCACCTTATTTGTACTTATGTTTGCGATAAGTACAGTAGGTGTATATTTTTGAAAAATAAACGCCCATGCAATACCGCACAACGTTAGAGCATACCCGACGTGCCGCTTCGGCATGTCACCGAACCAAAGAGCTTTTGCTACTGCAAGTGCTGTGACTGAGTGACTTCCAATCTTGCGAAGGCACAACACTTGCTTGGAGTTCCAAGCCTTCTCTCGGTGCAAGGAAGCAAGCAACTTCATAATCTAGCTTGTTTCCGCAGTGGGTATGCTCAGTTAGACGGCGAAATTTTTCAAGCCTTTTCTTTAAATGCCTTTGAAAAATAGTATAGTGCTTATTAGTCATTTTCTTTCTTTTCTAGGTTATTGTTAATATCCAGTTCAGTGAGTGTTTTACTTTCTTCTTGTTCAATGTATTCTCCTAATGCAATTTCTATTTCTCTTGCAGATAAATCGCTTTTTCCGAATTTCCCTTTTTTCGGATAAACAGATAGAAGAGTTAAATTTTCAGTTTCCGTATCAGCAACGCTATAACTTCTAAATCCACCACTTTTGCCTTCTTTCATTGCACTGTTTTTATATCTCGTTTTTAAGATTACTTTTTTGTCCCCTTCTTTTACTTCACTTACAGGAACACCTTTCATAATTGCTTCTTCTATATTGTTAATATCTTTATATTCTATACTTATATCTTCTTTGACTGTGTAATAGTTATCTTTCTTCTTCTTGCAAAGCTTTTGAATGTTCTCCAAAAAGTTATTTGTACCAAAAAATTTCATTTTACTTTTAAAGCTTTTGAATTTTAGAAACTAAATTATTTACTCTACTATCTTCAAATAATTTACGTGAACTTTTAAATTCAATATAATCTTTCTTTGTCATATCTTTGAAATAACCAATCCATTCAAAAACGCATGATTTTGCTTTACTATAATCAATTATATAACCAGTTTTAGTTGTAATCCAAGACTGATGAAAATGCGTTTCAGATGACAATTGATGTGAATTTAGTTTCTTTGCTCCGGAAATTGTTTTAACAATTGTTTTTATTTCATTGTCTGAAAAAATAGAGGTATCCAAATAATCTTTAGGTTTGGCAATAAATACTTCTTTCTCGGTATCTTCTGTTATTAAAGTTTTACGTTCCAATAATCCTTCATCTTCTAAAAGTTTTATGTAATCTCTTAAACCTCGTGGAACAGGTCCATATTTGAATTTTAAATAGTCAATTCCGGTTATAGATTGGTTATTTTTTGCAAAATGCCCAAAATCCACAAAATATAATATTTTTGATAATTTAGGCAATGTAATTCCTTCTTTTTCAGTTTGACAAGAAACAATGATATAAAGGATTAAGTTTTTTATTTTTTTATAGTTTAACATAATATATCAAAAAAACCATTCTTCCTTTCAAAAAACCTAACATAGTTTTCCAGAAATTCCTCATTCAAAGATTATTCCTGAACTAAAAAACTGTCAACTTTTTTAAAGAAAGCTATAGATTTAAACTAAGAAACAAGAGGGTTGGTTAAAAACTCTCTTGTTTCTTTTACAGATACTACATTCATTTATCCAAAAGAAAATTTAGTATTTATCTTGACCAACTTAAACCTATTGCTCCTTTAGAATTTGTATTGCCCATACGCTTTTCGTTTATTTTTGCATTCGTTAAGTTGGCATAATCAAAATTCGTACCGTCCATGTTTGCATTAGTTAAATCCGCATTAGTTAAATTTGCTCCAGATAAATTTGTATAAAATAATTTAGAGTTAGATAGGTTTATACCAACCAAGTTTGCATTAGTGAAACACCATTTCATAGAAAAATTAGTAATGAAATTAACACCAAATTTCAGTAATTTTCTTTCTATTTGATTTAATGAGATTTTTTTATTATATAAGGCGTCACTGCAAAAAGGTATAACAAGAAATAACAAGAAAAAGTTGAAATAAATCTTCAATCCTGTAAATGTGACATAAGGGGATAGCTATGTTTCGAAAAAACCAGAAACACCTACAACAGAAATTTTTCAATCCAGAAAGTAACATGAACTCAACACTTCGAGGCTTTCTAAAAAAGCATTGGTCAGCATATTTTTACGAAAACATATTTCTCAATATAGATGAAGAAGTATTTGCTCCCCTGTACAGTAACAATATGAGTCGTCCCAATGTTCCAGTAAACATACTATTCTCCTTAGAAATATTAAAAGAAATGCACAATCTAACAGACCTTCAACTATATGAGAACTATTTATTGAATTATGCATATCAAAGAGCGTTTGGAATCCAAGATATAAACGAATATACCTTTTGCATAAGAACACTTTATAACTTTCGTGCTACAGTAGCAAAATATGAATATGAAAACAATGTAGACTTCTTTGAAACAGTGTTCAAAGACCATCGTGATATTATTATTAAGGAAATGGGAATTCACACAGATTTACAGAGATGTGACTCTACTCAAATAAGGGCAAACATCAAAAGGATGAGTCGTTTTACATTGTTCCATAAGACCTTAAGTAATTTATTGATAGAAATAAAGAAGTATGAACCAAATTGTATTTCCAAAGAATTGCATTCCTTAATAGAACTAATGAAGATGGTGAATACCATCGTTTAAGAAAGCATGAGATAGAAGAGAAGTTAAAATATTTATCAGAGCAGTTATACATTCATGTTACAAGATGGAAAGATGATAAAAGAATTAATGCTACTTCATCCTACAAAAATGCGAAAAGATTATTAGCAGAACAGTGCATTGTAAAACAAGAAAAGGTAGAGATATTAACTCCAAATGAAATCAAATCTGGTTCAATGCAGAATCCATCAGACCCAGACGCGACTTACCGAACCAAGAATGAAGAAAAACATTTTGGTTATGTATGTCACAGTTCAGAGACCTGCTCTGAAAAGAACGCATTTCAAGTAATAACGGACGTTGTAGTAGAAAAGAATATAGTAGATGATAGTGATTTATTGGAAGAAAGTCTGGAAGATTTGAAAGAAGAGACAGGTTTGGAGACGATGATAACGGACGGAGGGTATCCATCCGAAGGGGTAAGAGAAACAGCTAATAAATTCGATGTAAATATTGTATCCACAAATGTTCGTGGAAAGAGCCCAGAAGAAGGGAATTTGAATAGCAATGATTTTGAATATGATGAATCAGGTCTAATAGAATCTTGTCCAATGGGCGAGCGACCAACAAGTCAAAAATTGAAAGATGGTGATTTGGTAGCAAACTTCGATTTTAAAATTTGTGCGAATTGTCCCTAGGTAAAGATTGTATAGCATTATCAAAAAATCAATCACGTTTAGTAGTAGATGAAAACCGAAGATGGTTGGATAATAGAGAGGATAATTATTACACCCCGGAATATCAAGAATTGTGTAATCTCCGTCCAGCAGTGGAAGGTCTGATGGAGAAGTTAAAACCTATGTGGAAAAATGGGCGAACACGTTTTCGAGGATTAAAAAAGGTGCGAAATAGGATGGTTTTAAGGGGAATTGGGTTGAATTTTAGACGATATAGCAGTTGGAAACTGATCCAACTATATAAAAATCTGTCAAAATCTTTCTCGAAATTTATTTTTGAAATATCTTGCCATTTCAGGGTCGAAAATCACTTTGCCTTTTTGCGGTGACGTCTTTGATAGATCACAATATAATTGATAAAATCCACCACGGTGAAAAACACATCATCTTTAGAGCTGAAAAAGAAAACAAAAAAGTTATTATCAAACAACCTTGTAATGAATATCCAACTTACCATGAATTAAAGAGAATTCAGAATGAATACGAATTACTACAAAAGATTAGCAAATTTGGAATTACAAAAGTTATAGCTCTAGAAAAATACAAAAACACACTTCTCTTAATATTTGAGGATATTCAAGGAGTTTCGCTAGATAAAATAATAAAACAAAATGGAAAATTATCAATAAATGATTTTCTTTACATTGCCATTAATGTCCTAAAAGCATTGGAAGAAATTCATAAAAATCATATTATTCATAAAGATATAAAACCACACAATATAATTTATAATAAAGAAACAAATGAGTTAGAAATCATTGACTTTGGAAGTGCAAGTTTATTAAGCAAAGAAACACCTAATATCAATATGGCAAATATTATGGAAGGAACATTGTCATATATCTCTCCTGAACAAACAGGACGTATGAATAGGATAGTGGACTATAGGACAGACTTTTATTCCTTAGGAGTTACTTTTTATCAGTTATTAACCGGTAAACTTCCTTTTGATTCAAATGATACTATGGAACTTATCCATTTGCACTTATCCACCAACAGCAAAAATGTTTAAACCATTTAGATTGGATGCCTATAGCTACCCATTGTTAATAAATTAATGATTAATATGAAATTATTTGAAAAGAAAAAAACAATCCAGGTACTAAAAAGTTACTCCTTCCATACAATGGTATCACCAACGGCATACAATTTACAACCGGAAAGCACTTTATATTTTGCCAGTCTTCTTTCACATTCATACAAGGCAAGTTCATTGGCACTCTCCTGGGTATACTGACCTTCAGCATATCCATAAGCCCAATGCCCTCCTGAATCTTTCGCATACGCCATAGCTTTATAAGGTGGCAGTCTTTCATATCTATCAAAAGCTTTGTCGAAATCAACCACAGTTTTGCAATTGGAAAACAAAATATTTACTAAAATAACCAATAGAATTATGATAAAACTCGAATTTTTTATTTTAAGATGTGTCATAAGAATCTGTTCTCCTAATCTTTTGAAGTTGTAAACAAATATTTCAGCCACCACCACCGCCACTTCCACCGCCGCCACCTCCACCGCCGCCACCACTTCCGCCGCTACTTCCACCACTACTGCTGCTACCATAGCCACTACTAGAAGAGCTGCTTTTTTTTCTAGCTTGAGTTTTACATTGTTCTGTCACCACAAATTCTAAAAGACAAATAGTAATTTTGTTATTATAACACGAATTTTTTGAAACTATGTCACCATCACCCTGAGTACCGCAATCCTCGTAAGTCAATAGATTGTAGGTACAAATAGGTAAAAAAGGAAGATCGAAACTACAATGATTATCATTTCTAGAAGTTGTACAGGATAGTGCAAAAAATAAACTCAACATACAGATTTTAAAAACAAATTTCTTTAGCCCTTTCATATTTATTTAGACGAAAATTAAAGCAAATTGGATTAAAATATATAAGGTGCTATATTATTTTGAATTTCTTGTGGTACAATAAAATCCGTATTTTGCTTTTGCTCCTCTCTAATTGCCGGAAGAATAAATTCCTGAATAAATTGTGATTTGAAATCCGCATATTTAAGCGCAGATTCATAAAATTTCAAGGCTTCTTGGATATTTCCTTTTTTTAGATTGATTTTCCATAAGTAAAAATTAGAAATAAGGATACCTTTTTCATTATTTATTTCTAGGTTGAATTCCAGACTGTCTGTGGCATGAGTTTCTGCGTCTTCCATGCGATTTGTAGCCAAGCAAGATTCGACTTTCAGCCTTTTTATAGAAGCCATTTTTACCATATCATTATATTTTTTGTATATTTTATAACTGTCTTTAAAAGAGCGAGAAGCATTGTCGTGATCTTTTAATTCTACTAAAATTTCCCCTATTGTGTATAAAACTTTAGATAAAAATAACTCCCTTTCTTTTAAATCAACATAAGCGGAATCACGCAAAAATGTTTCAGAGCGATACAGAGGGTCAAATATTTTTTTACATTCGATCTGCATTCTTTCTTCTTGTTTATGTATTCGCTCTTCTTCGTCCGTAATGTTTAGTTCGTCTAGATACTTTTTGATATTTATCTTACATAGCACTTTTTGAGAACTGGCATTCCAAAAAAGAGCTTTTCCTTTTTGAAAATCGTCTGTTTTTGTACTTAAAACAGAATCAGAAAAACGAATAACATCTTCTGCTGTCCATACACTATTGTTGGTATCCTCCAATCCATTACTCATAATAAAAGCTATTTCTGCCAAATATAAATAAGATTCGGAATCTAGCCTTTCGTTAGGAACATTGTCTTTTATAGTATTCGAATATTCAATAATACTATAATATTTGTTTTTAAATTCGGCTTGCCAATTGTTTAACGTAATGGTCAGAAGTTTAAGGATTTTCTTTCGCTTTTCTTCCCAATTTAATATTTCTTTTTCTGCTTTTAAAACTGCTTGCTCCATAAAATGAAGTGCATTTTCAATTTGTTTGTTTTGAAAGCAATGTTCTGCGGAATCCAAATTACTCTGAACCGACAGAGAAGCATATTTAGTAGAAGCAAGAAAAGAATAGTCTGCGATCTTTTGTAAAATTTCAGGAGATTTGTGGTGGGTTTGAACAGAAATATGGATTTCTGTTAGCCTATCGTTGTATTCTTTTACTATCGGATGGTTGTTTTTATGACTGTCCGGGTTGCATAAGGTTTGAAAAATAACCGTATACAATAGATTGTCTGCGAATTTATAGGAATTGCCTTCTCTTACAATTAGATTTGTTTCTTCCAAACTTCTCAGTTTGTACAAAAGTTCTAAGGAATTTTTTGATAGTAGTTGAGACAATGTATCAACGTCAAACGTAAAACCTATGGTAGAAGCAGCTTCTAAAACTTGTTTATGTTCTTCCTTTAAATGAGCTAATTTCACTAAATATTCGCTGGCAATTGCTGGTGAGACGAGCAAGCGATTGGCATTTCCAACAAACAAAACCCCCCGATCCGTTTTCTGGAAACTTTCCTCGCCTAAATATTTCAGAGATTCAAAAATATGCAAGCTAGGTATTCTATTCTGATTTGAAAACAGATCAAAAATTTTCTCAAATAATTGAGTAGAAGGCTTGGATTTAGAAAAATGTAATATATTAAAAAACAAGTCTTCCGCGTCATTTTTTTCCAATCCGTTTAAATATATTTGTTCCGGAACAAAATCTTTATTTTTTAGAATATGATTTTGATCTAGGTTTTCGTGGAATAAGCCAATAAATAGGCTATTTATCTTTTTATCTTTTAGTTCTTTTTGAATCGAGCCAATTAAATCAAGGCTTTCTTGGTCTATATTTTGAAAGTTATCAAGTATAAAAAAGAAGTTCTTACTTTCTTGATGGTTCTTTGCAATATGAATTAACAATTTTACAAATTCTTTTGCTATAATTTTCCGGAGGATAATCGGATGTTCTTTTTCTATCCAATCTTTTTTTCTAATTAACTCTACAAAAGGCAGAGAACTTTTTTTTAAAAAAGAAAACAAACCTACATTTGCGTTATAGAATTCAAGAATCAAAGAAATTTCTTTTGTATTACTTACAGCGCTTAAAAACGTGTTGTACCGGCTAAACTCTTTATTGGGATATTCATTGAAGTGAATATATAACTCCAACCTATTCGGGTATAAATCATCTTTAAAAGCTTCTCTAATTAAACGATGTTTGCCGCTCCATTTATCTCCACGGATAAGCAAAAACTTTTCATTTATGCATAGTTTAATTTTTTGTATAATTTCTTCTATATAATGCTTTTGGATTGTGGTCAGTGGAATATCGTTAGGATTTCCTAATAATCGGATTAAGTCTGAGGTTGAATTCATTGAATTTAAGGTACTTTCTTCTTAATTGTTATATACAAAAAAACCTATCTATTGTTATAAACAAGTAGAAAATATACCAAAACTCAAGAAGTATTCGGGAATTTTCGCTCTACGACTATTGAATTTTGAATATATCACCCAATTCCGAAAAAGGAATCTTTGCTTCAACCGCCTGGACAGCATGAAAATCATAAATATTAATGATATTTAAAGCGTCTTTTGTTAGATAAAAATCATACACTTCTTTTTTATCGTGCTCAAATTCACTTACAGATTCTATGATTCCGTTTTTTAACAGGTTTTTTGCGATCAAATCGTTGATTTTTTTTGTGTAATTCTTGTCTTTAAACAAATCTTTATAAGAAATCAATTTGCTTGTGTAAACATCTATATTAAAAGCTTTGAAAGTATTATTGGGGTAAGCAGAACCATACACATAGTCAAGTCCTGCATAATAAACGCTAAATATTTTTCCATCATTCAATTTTACCTCATAGTTTACTTCCAAAGTAAAATTGAATTTAACATTTTTGGTTGGTGGAGGGTCGCATAAAGTTTTGTCTCTGTATTTTTTGAGGCTTAAGAAATTTCTTTTTAAAAATTTGTTTATTTCATTGATTTTTGGGTATTGTTTTTCGGTATTTTTAGGTGTAGATAAAACCGGATAACGAATTATAACATTACAATGTCTAATTACTTTCTCAACCGTTTTTGCTTGAACAATAAACCGATTGTCTGAGGAGTCTGCCTTTAGAGGATACGAACTCCACAAGATTACAAAAAGTATAACAGGCTTCCAGCCTGCTCCGGTAATCCAATTATAATTCATGGCTATCATTTTAATAAACCGGTGTCAACCAATGCTTAAATTTTTCCTCTTTGTTTTTCACAATATTAAAGAATATGTCTTGGAGAGTCTTGGTGACCGGACCAATTTGTCCCTTTCCAATGGTTCGATGGTCTATTTCTTTGACCCATGCTACTTGTGCCCCAGTGCCGGAAAAAAAGACTTCATCACTAACATACAATTCACTTCTCAAAATATCTCTTTCTATAACGTTAAAACCCAATCCTTTTGCTAATTCGATAATAGACCTCCTTGTAATTCCTTCTAGGATAGAAGCGGACACAGGGGTTGTAATCAAGTTTCCGTCTCGAACGATAAATAGGTTTTCCGCCGACCCTTCGGCTACAAAGCCTCTTGAATCCAAAAAAATTGCTTCATCGCACCCGGATTGAAGAGCTTCGGATTTTGCAAGAGCGGAATTTAGATAACCTCCGGAAGCTTTGGAAATAGCCGGAATGATATTATCATCAATTCTTCTCCAACTTGAAATTTTCGTAAGCAATCCACGTTTAGTATCAATATAATCATTTAACTTAAGGACGTAAATGGCAAAGTCCGTTTCAAGGTCATGCAATTTAGGAGACAATTCATAAGAAGATACATAAACAAAAGGACGGATATAGATATTTTCAAGGTAACCACATTCTTTAACCAAATTTAGAGTGATTTCAGTCAAGTCTTCAATGGATTTATCAAAACTTAATTGAAGCATTTTAGCAGAATTGGTTAATCTTTTGTAGTGATCTTTAATTCTAAATATAAAAACGTTTTCAAAATCCTTATTATAGTATCCTCGAATTCCACCAAATACAGCAGTTCCATATTGTAACGCATTGGTTTGAATATTAACGTTTGCCTCATTGGAAGGAACAATTTTTCCTCGAAAATAACTTAGGTCTTTTGGTAATTTACTCATTTTTTTTCCTTGTTTTTGCTCCCTTCGGCACTTCGACTTTGCTCAGTGCATCGCTACGCTCAGGGAGCGTCCTATTCAGACGTTTAAGCGTAGCTTTATCCGGTCATTGAGCGTAGTCGAAATGTTACCTTGCCAACCATTTCATCATACTACGCAACTTTGCACCAACTTTTTCAATTGGATGATTTGCACCTTTTTCTCGCAGTTTTTGAAAATTAGGATAACCGGCTTTTGTTTCTTTCACCCATTCCCCGGCAAATTTTGCGCCTTTGTCTTTCTGAATCTCAGATAAAATTTCTTTCATTCTTGCTTTTGCACCTGCATCAACTACTCTTGGTCCTCTGGTTAGGTCTCCGTATTCAGCAGTGTCAGAAATCGAATATCTCATTCTGGCAAGACCGCCTTCATAGATCAAATCCGTAATCAATTTTACTTCATGAAGACATTCAAAATAAGCAATTTCCGGGTCATATCCGGCTTCAGTTAAGGTTTCAAATCCAGCCAAAATCAAAGAAGATAAACCTCCGCACAAAACGGCTTGTTCTCCGAAGAGATCAGTTTCTGTTTCTTCTCGAAAACTGGTTTCTAAAATTCCGGCTCTACCTCCACCGACTCCACTAGCGTGTGCCAAAGCTCTTTTTTTGGTATTTCCGGTTGCATCCTGGTGAATTGCTATCAAACAAGGAACGCCTCCACCCTCGGTAAAAACTCTTCTAACTAGGTGCCCGGGTCCCTTAGGAGCTACCATATAAACGTCTACATTTTTTGGAGGAAGGATCAAGTCAAAATGAATGTTGAACCCATGCGAAAAAACAAGAGCGTCTCCATCTTTTAAACTAGGTTCTATATCACTTTTGTACATATCAGCCTGGACTGTATCGGGAGCTAAAATTTGAATAATATCAGCCTTTTTAGAAGCTTCCTTAACCGAATAAACCTCAAACCCTGCTTCTTTTGCCTCTTTTTCTGATTTGGAACCTTCTCGCAAACCAATAATTACCTTCAATCCGCTGTCTTTCATATTCTGGGCTTGTGCGTGCCCCTGGCTTCCGTAACCGATTACAGCTATGGTTTTTCCGCTTAAAATGCTTAAATCACAATCCTGGTCATAGTATAAATGTGCCATTCAACTCACCCTTTAAATTTATTAATAAAGATAACAATATTTTTCATATCACATTTGGGAAGGGAATCAAAAAGAAAAGTAGTTTTTAGTTGTTTGTATAAAATTATTCGATTGCTTTCTTTCTATTTTTAAGCTTTTAATAAAAACAGATATTAAATCAAAATAATTTGGAATAAGCAAGATTGATAAAACTCAATTTAAAAAAAATTTGGAATAAAACCACAAAATTAATTCTATTTTTAAAATCAGAGATTTTTGTTTTTCTTCATTATTTTAAAATATTCGTAAAACCAGTCTTATTTTTACTTTTGCTCTTGTGCATGGGAACGTTTGGGTATAAATTTTTAGAAAGAGATTGGTCTTTCTTTGATGCGGTTTATATGACCATTATATCTATCACAACCGTAGGATATGGAGAAGTTCATCCTTTGTCCGAGCCAGGTAGGTATTTTACGATATTCTTGTTGATTGGCGGTGTTGTCTTTTATGGTGTCACCATCAATACTATTGCAAGAAGTATGATTGAAAACAAATTTAGTGAATATATGGTGTCGATAAGAATGCAAAACAAAATCCAGAACCTTAAAAATCATTATATCGTTTGTGGTGGAGGTAGGATGGCTGTCACCATAGGAAAAGAGCTGGAGGGTGCCAAAAAAGAGTTTGTATTTATTGAAAATAACAAAGATGCCCCTATAATGTTTCAAAGTACTAAATATCCGGTTATAGAAGGTAACGCTCTATTGGAAGAAACTCTAATAGAAGCAAAAATTAAAGATGCCACAGGTTTGGCTGCTGTCCTACCTACGGACGCGGACAATCTTTTTGTAGTCCTTTCTGCCAAAAAACTAAATCCTTCCCTTAACATCATCACAAGAATTTCTTATGAAACTACAAGACCTAAAATGATCCAAGCCGGTGCCAACAAAGTGATTTCTCCTTATAGTGTAGGCGGAATACAAATTGCAAGGTCTTTTATCAATCCCGAAATTGATGATTTTCTTGAAATTATTATGGATAAGGCTAGTTTTGAATTTGAAATGAAAATCGTCAAAATCGAAAAACACGATAAATACCACGCTAAAAAACTCAGAAACGCTGATTTCAGAAAAGATGGTTTTATGGTAATTGGAGTTCGCTTCCCCGACGGTAAACAGCTCTTTGCACCGGAAGCCGATTTTGTGTTAAAAGAAGGATATGAGGTCTTGTTATTAGGAGCAGGGGAAAACAAAAAGTAAACTTGGTAGGCTATAAACTTTTTAATACGCAATACATGTCATTGCAAGTTCTTTGTTGGATTTCAGCACTTTTTGAATTCTTTTTTCAAATATGGCAACCGTAAGCTTTTCCACATTTTGGAATAGGTTTGTATAAGAATTACGAATTGTCGAACCAAAAGTTTTTTTTGCAGAAAGCGGACAACCATATAAAAAAGCAAGGACATTCATTCTCTCTCCACTTCCTTGCGCCATTTCTTTTTCTAAGTGTTTATAGTTAAAAACAATAAACAATTCTCTTTTTATTTGTACAATCCTTTCCGTACTCATTCGAGAAGTAGTTGTTGGATAAGTTGTTATTCCCCAAGTAGAGGTAGTTGTAATATCCCACTCACTCAGTTTGTCTGATTTGTTATCATCTTCTCCGTAAACATCGCCTGTTTGGTTTAGTTTTATTTCAGGTAATTTTACATAATCTCCTGTCAACAAACCGGGGGCGAACTCAAATTCTTGAACCGTATTTTGTCCTTGAGCATACAATCCAATAATAGATAATCCTAATAAACCATATAAAATAATACCTTTATTCATATCACTACCTCTTTATAAATGTTCAACAGTCGTTTAACAAGTTTAACCGCATTAGAATGATTAACAAGTATTATTTATCTTTTATTTATTTTTAGCTTGCTTTCTTCATAAGTCTTATTTAACTATAAAAACAATTTCCGGAAAACTTATACAATGAAAATATCAAAGCAATACATTTTTCTCGTTCTAATTACATGTTTTTTAAATTGCAAAATTCAAAGTAGAACTCCGCTAGAAGAAAAAAATGTTGCCTATATAGAAGATATAGTTTTTATAAAAAAAACAAATTACCAAAAATTAATCATCACTGAGTACCAAGGCGATACGAGATTGTATTTAGATGATCACATACAATTTTCGTCCAAAGATGAAGCCATATATCATGAAGCTTTGGTTCATATACCAATTTCTTTGTCTATACAAAAACCGATGTCTGCTTTGGTTTTAGGAGGTGGGGACGGGATGGCAATTCGAGAAATTCTGAAGTACCCATCCATACAAAATATAAAAATTATCGAATTAGATAAGGACATGATCGATCTTTTTAAAAATCAGTCTATTTTGAAAAAACTTAATAATGAGTCTCTTCATTCCAATAAGCTACAAATTGTTATCTCAGATGCTTTTCAATGGTTACAAGATGCTCCGAAAAGTGAAAAGTATGACTTGATTATCGCAGATTTTCCTGATCCATCTACCGCCATTTTGGGAAAACTGTATACAGTAAGCTTATATTTAAACGTTCTTAAACACCTGAATGAAAATGGTGTATTCGTAACTCAATCAACTTCTCCTATACTATCTTCGGCAACGTTTCAATGTATACAGGAAACAATACAATATTCTACTCAAGAATTAGAAAGAAACAGGGTCGGCTGGAAAATAATTCCTTACCAAACTTACATACCGAGTTTTGGGAGCTGGGGATTTATTGCTACAGGAAAGCATATAGTATTACCAAAACAAACAATGGTTGGTAATCCACCTATCGTATTCAAGCCATATTCCAAATCATCCGTTCCTTTTATAAATACGGTAGAACAACCTATATTGGCTGATATTTATTCTCACTCCAAATAATAACCTATCGGCTGCTCTTTAAAAATATGATAATATTTCGGTGGATTTAGCTTTATCATGGACAAGCTCAGGTGACGGGACTGGTCTGGTCTGTCCTATATTATCGAGATGACGAGTACGGTTAAAGATATGCTCTTTTTCCCACAAACACTATCGGAACTTTGATGATATTAGACACTTTATGCTCTACTAGTTCTTTGAAATACTCATTCTCTTCTATCTGATTCAATGCTGATTTCAACTTATCTTGAATCCTCTCTTGGGCAACTTTTTGACCTCTCTTCTTCTTGATCCTCTTGATTTCTATTACTACGCCATTCTTACTCTTATCATGTGGAATCAGCATAATATCATACCTACCATCTCCACTTTCCCTATTAGAACGAATGATGTAATCATCACTAAGTATGGCAAGTAAGCCTAATACATAAGCCTGATACACTTTCTCCGGTTGGTGGGTCGCCCGTTGGGTTTGTCGAACCATAGGCTCTGAGGCTGTATCATAATAACTAAATGTGTCTCCAATAATCTTCTTGAATCCTATTGCAAATTTATCCAATTGGTTATTAACTAAATATCGAGCCGTATCTTCTAATAAATTGCGAATAATCTTTACTTCTGTATTAAACCAATGTATAATAGTATTTTTGAATACAAACTTTAGTTCATAATTAGGAATTCTTAGCTCATAAATGTTTACATCTCTTTTATTGATAATAGTCAAATATCCACTAAAAGTGAGTAAGGTCCATAATAAATCTTTATTTGTATCTAAATCTGGAAATATAAAGTTGTCTTCTATTACTTTCTCTACTGGTTCATCATTTAAAAGCTTTAATATCAATTCCCTTGAGTCACTAGAATCCTTTTGTTTGATTCGCTCTTTTAAGAGTTCATCCGAACTTGTGTTTACCCAGTAAGGTTTAAAGCCTGTCTCATAATCTACCATATAGTTTAAAATTGACCAAGGATTGTAAATATCTGTTAGATTTCCAAATGTATAGCCATCATACCATTTCTTGACATCCTCATAGGAGGTTGGAATATTAAAATCAATTAAGATTTGCTTTACTTCCGTTTCGGTAAAGCCAAACTTATCTGCAAACTTATTATCTAAGATAGTATAAACTCCAATATTGTTTAAACCAGTAAAAATGCTTTCTTTTGAGACTCTAAGTATCCCAGTAATCACCCCTTTGTATAGATACAGGTTATCCTTATAAGCTCCACTTAGTAAGTTTCTCATAAAAGGAATTACATCATCATAGAATTTGTTAATATACCCTGATTGAATAGGGGTATCATACTCATCTATCAGAATCACTACCTTTTCCTTGTGATAGCGATATAAGTATTCACTAAGTTGCTTAAGGCTATTTTCAAACATTGCTTCATTAGCAGAAAGATTAGTGATATTTAGGTATTCCTGCTTTTCAATATCAATTAAATCATCGTGTTTTAGTAAATAATGATGTTCTCGATATAATCTTGCAATTTCCATCTTTAAATGATTTAAAAGTTTTTTCCAAGTATTTGCTTTTGCATCCTTAAAACTCATATAAATCACAGGATACTTGCCTCTTTTGTCTAATATCTCTTTTTCACAGTTCCAAATTTTGAGACCTGTAAACAGTTTCTCATTTTCTGGCTTGTCTTTTTCAAAAAAATACTTGAGCATGAGCAAATTTAGAGTTTTGCCAAACCTCCTAGGTCGTGGGATGAGTAAGACCTGTTTTTGTAAATCTATGAGTTCTTGGATTAAAAGGGATTTGTCTATATAGTAGTTGTTGTTTTCTATGATGTCTTTATAGTCTGAATTCCCAATATTGAGTCTCTTCATAATAGCTTAAACTAACATTGGAAACATAAAAAGTCAAGGCTTTATACATATCCTCTTAAATTTCCTATAGAGAACAAAAATAGAGCTTGGCTAACCATGGATGAATATACACGAATCAGTTTGATTTTCGGAAAGTAGTACAGGCTTCCACCAGCCTGTAAATTCACAGCCAAGATGGCTGTGGTACTCTTTATGGTGGATTATGTCAGGCAACTGAAAAGGTGACAGAAGTTTTGCAATGACCGATGGATACCATGAATACGAACGTATTTTCGGAATGTTTCCTTTGATTATCTTAGCAAATTGCATGGCTCATGCAAGACGATATTTTGAAGAAGCTACAAATAGTAAGTGAAAATGGAGTCAAAATTTATTCCGAGACATGCAAG
The DNA here is from genome assembly GCA_024233865.1 of Leptospiraceae bacterium. GTDB lineage: Bacteria > Spirochaetota > Leptospiria > Leptospirales > Leptospiraceae > JACKPA01. The sequence continues at coordinate 21,141 of JACKPA010000001.1, forward strand.
AAGATTTTGGAACTGAATTGATTGTTTATCTTCAAGATGGTAGAATTCCGATACAGTTTAATACCAAATAAGAATTTTCATCCAAAATTTCAACTCCAGGTTTTTTGCTATTGGGTTTTACCACTACTGAAATCTTCATGCGATTTGATTTAAAGTGGCTCTTGAAACGCTTTTAGTGTAAACTCTTTCACCGCGAACATTTACCAAACTCCCTCTTTTCGCTTTGATGGGTTGAATTTTTCCACCTTTTTGGATCATTTCATAAACTTTCCAAAACTCTTCGTTTGGAACTATTCCGAACCTGTCTGCAGAATACTTCTTTTTCAACCTATGCAAAAAATACATATCCAGTTCACCCTTGTTTTTTGCTTCTATTTTTCCGCGATGTTCCATTTCAAAAAAGTATCTTACGTGTCTATAGGTATCACCGGATATATTAATTTTTCCTACTTCACCACCTGTTTCCATTCGAGAAGCAATATTCACCGCGTCCCCCCAAATATCATAAGCAAACTTGTTTTTCCCTACCACTCCTGCCATAACAGAACCCGTATTGATCCCTAATCGTAGCTCCCAATTTGGCTCACCAAAAGAAGAAGTCATTTCTTTCAATCGTCCCATAAAGCCTTGAATTTCCAGAGCTGCAAGACATATATCTATGGGGTGAGTATTGTTTGGCTCGGGTAATCCACCGGCACACATATACGAATCCCCTATCGTTTTTAGCTTTTCCAGATTATGCTTTTTGGCTATGTCATCAAATTGAAAAAAGCAACTATCCAATTTTTTGATAAGCTCTTCTACACTCATGTTTTCCACAACCTTTGTAAATCCCTTAAAATCCGTAAACAAAACACTAACAGATTCATAAAATACCGGCTCAACTTTGCCCTCTGACTTTAGTTCTTCTGCTACTTTGGCGGGAAGGATGTTTAACAAAAGAGTATCCGACTTCTCTTTTTCGTTTTTTAGTTGACTTAGCAAAATCGAATTGTTGATTGCACTTGCAATTTGTTCGGTAAACCTTTCCACACTGGCAAGGGCTTTGGGAGAAAGTTCCAATTTTCCATACCTTCGGGTCAAACATATAATCCCTATAACCTTATTTCTTACGATAATTGGGACTTGAACCAGAGCAGTTAGCTTGAACATTTTTATAACAATCATGTCAATTTTTTTTAAGTCTTTATGAAACTTGGGAATTTGTGAAATATAAAAAAGTCTCTTTTTTTTGTATGTTTTGTACAAACTTCCTAAGTCTTCGTTCAAAGGATGTCTAAATTCAAAAATAAACCTTTCAGATTCTTTGCTCAGATGATCGGAATAATGGAAAGAGTGGGTTTGGAGTTCGTTTGTTTTTTCATCCACTAAAAGGAGCCAGTAGGAATCTATTTCATAATAAACGAACAAAAAGTCAAAAATCTCTCTGATGATCATATAAATGTCAGTTGTAGAATTGATTTTCTTGGACACTTCATTCAAAGTTTCAATTTCGTACCTGGCTTTTTCTGTGATTTTAGTAGACTCTTCCGCTTTGGCTTTTTGCTCTTCTGCCAGTTTGCGAGCTTCCATCGTCTCTTTCAGAAGATTCATATTGTGAATTACACCTGAAATCTGCTCACAAAACCTTTGGATCGAAGCACAATCTTCTTTGGAATATTTAACGATATTTTTTCGAGAAGTGAGAGTAAAAATACCAATCACATCTTCTTGGACCACCAGAGGAACTTGCAAAAACATATTTAGCTTCAATCGTTCAATGATACCTTTATCTATATCACGAAGCGCATTGTAGCCTATAATCTTGGGCATATAGATTAGCTTTTTTTTACTATAAGAAGCATACAATGAACCCAGTTCACGAGATAAAGGTTGCCTAAACGTCCTTAAAAATTCAGCGGCTTCAGGAGAATATTCCTTTTCACCACCAATTTTAAAAGTGTATATTTCATTTGTTACTCTATCGACAAGCAACAACCAATAGGAATCTAACTGATAGTTGTTTTCCAGAAATGACAATACCATACTTAGAATTTCATCTATATTGGAAGTCGAGTTTATCTTTTTAGCGATTTTGTTTAATTTTTCTACCTCTGTTTTCGCCTTTTCTGCGATGGCTTTTTGCTTTTCCGCCTCTTTGAGTAATTCGGTATTATTAGTCAAAGAGTTCTGAAGTTCTTCAGTTCTTTCTTCTACCTTATGTTCCAAAGAAGCATTAACACTCTGTAAGGTGTCGCTATATTCCTTTTCCTTTTTTATAATCATTGCCAAAGTTTTTTTTCGACTTTGAATCATAAGATTAAATTGGTGTGTGATATAGCCAAGCTCGTCATTATTGATTATCGGAACAACGTAATTCAGGTTGTTTTGAGTGACTTCTCCAATTCCTCGCAATAAATTGGTTAGGGGAATCGTTAAATTGTAATAAACAAATAATAGCAAAATCGTAATGGTAACGAAAAGAGTAAGTAGAGTATAAACAATCGCTCGAAAGCGCACCTCTAGTATTGAATCGGAAATATCTTGTGTATAAATGGCAGAAGAAACTACCCAATCCCATTGCCAGAAATATTTGGAATAGGTGATCTGAGGCTCAAAAATAACAGAACTGTATTTGGATTGCCAAACATAGCTTAAAAAGATTTCAGAATCTCGCTGCGATTTGACCACCATTTCCCTAAATATATAATTTCCAGTATCATCTTGGATGCTCAAAACGTTTTGCCCTTCCAACTCTGGCTTGAGCGGATGCATAACCATAATTCCGTTTCCATCCATGATAAAAAAATATTCCGTTTTATCGTATCGCATTTGACGTAAATTTTTAATAATGAGCTTTTTGGCTTCTTCTATGTTTTTTGGATTACTGGGGTCAATTTTCCATTCTTCTTTTCGTAAACTTTTTTCATAAAAATCCATCAAAGAAATAACCGAATTCACAACCGCTTTTAACTTACCTTGTCGTTCTTGCCTTTTTTCTTCTTCTAAAAGCGGAATAAATTTAAAAAACAAAATAACAGAAAATAGAATGATAATCAAAAGTCCGTTGAGAACTGCTTTTTTAAGGATAGATAAATGAGTAATATCGTAAATTATTTCTTTAAAATCAAGGTGATTTACTTTATTAATAAAATTTAGCATTTGTTTTTTTGCTTCTATTAATTTCCAATTTATCGACTCTAAAATATCCAAGTTATGTCTCTAATATGATAGGATCGCGTGCTTTTAGCTTATGGGAATTTTTTTATTGTATTGTTTTTTGGTATTTTGTCAAGTAAAAGTGCAATACATTAACATGAGATTTAAGAAAATTCTTGGGCAGTTTTTATGCTCCATGGTTGAAATTTTTATAAAGTACTGTAGCCATCTTTGCTTCGATATTTTTGAGGATCGGATTTTTAACAAATCTCTCTTGACTTTTCTTTTATAATCACGGTAAGTTTCATGAATACTTACACCAAGAATTGAAATTATTATTTACAATTCAAAAGGAATGAAGAACCTATTACCATTGGAAGAAAAAATTAAAAAATGAAAACTGCACAAAAAAAACTACTCCAATGGTATGAAAAAAATCATAGAAAACTCCCTTTTAGGATAACGAAAGAGCCGTATAAAATTTGGATAAGCGAGGTTATGTTGCAACAAACAAGGGTAAATGCAATGCTTGAACCCTACCAAAAGTTTATAAAAAAGTTCCCATCCATCAAAAAATTGGCTGATTCCACCGAAGAAGAAGTTATTCGCCATTGGCATGGTCTTGGCTACTACAGCCGAGCCATTAATTTACAAAAGGGAGCAGTTTATGTTAGAGATAATCATAATTGTGTTTTTCCTGAGACTTACAGGGAAGCAATTAAAATTCCGGGAGTAGGTCCTTACACGGCAAGGGCAATTCTTTCCATAGCCTATCACAAATCATATGCTGTTGTAGATGGAAACGTAAAAAGAGTTTTGGCGAGGTATTTTTTGTTTGATAAAAACGTTTCTCTCCCGACTTCCGCTACAATTTTGCAAGAAATGGCAGATAATTTTCTAAACAGGGACAATCCAAGCGAGCACAACCAGGCTATGATGGAATTGGGAGCGACTGTCTGCACCCCTAAGCCGGACTGTAAAGCTTGTCCGGTTCAAAGTAGTTGCTTGGCTTTTCAAAGTAACAAACAAAACGACCTTCCGATCCAAAATAAAAATGCGGATAAAATCAAAATCAACATGAAATTTTTTTTATTAGACTACAAAGGGAAAGTCCTTTTGATAAAAGATAACCAAAGAAGATTTTTTAAAAAGATTTATACCCTACCCTTTTTGATAGAAGGGAAGGATTTGGACAATTCTTACCAAAATGACGTTCGATTTACGGACTATCTAAACTCTATCAACTATCAATGCTATCAATTCAGTGCCAAACATTCCATAACAAACCATGATATAGCCGTTAGTTTGTGTAAATCAAGCATACAAAATAGCCAGATTTCCTTTTTAAACAACTTTGATTTTAAGTGGGTTGATTTTGAGGATATAAGGAATGAGTTTCCTTCTTCTATTTCAGACAAACTAAAGACTCTTATGAAAAAGTATATGGAACCCAGCAATCATCTGGAAGAATTACCTCTCACCAAGATGTTAGCATTAAAACAAAGATTCAGTAAAAATAAATAAGAGCTAGTCATGAAACCTTTGTATTCCACAAAAGAATTTATAGAACGCTTACAACAAAATTCCGAATTACTCATCATCGATCAAGAAATCGACCCTTATTTAGAACTGGCAGAATTACAACGTCAAGTTGTTGCCAGAAAAGGACCGGCTCTACTTTTTACAAATGTTAAAAAGACCAAATTTCCCGTAGCGACAAACCTCTACGGATCAGAAAAAAGGCTTGAACTTGCTTTTGGGATTCGCCCCAAAGAATTGATCAGGAATCTTGTTCATCTTTCAGAGACTTTAGTTCCACCTAGTCTTGGTAAATTGTGGGGAGCTCGTAGCATTGCCTATCAACTTCTAAAAGTTGGTTTGAAAGTATGCAAAAAACCGGCTGTTTTGCAAAATTCTATTAACCCGGTTGACTTAGAGCAATTGCCAGCGATAGTGTCTTGGTCTTTGGATGGTGGAGCGTTTATTACGTTACCGCTTGTTTATACGGAAAATCCTTTGAACAACAAAGGTAACTTGGGAATGTATAGGATTCAGTTGTTTGATAAATCTACAACCGGAATGCACATACAAATCCATAGAGGAGCTGGCTTTCATTATGCAGAAGCAGAAAAGCAACACATCAGTCTGAATGCTCATATCTACGTAGGAGGACCGCCAGCAATGACTCTTGCTGCCATAGCTCCCCTGCCGGAAGAGATAAGCGAATTATTACTTGCGGCACTGCTATTAGGTGAAAGGTTAAAAACAACAAGGAACAAACAAGTGTCTCCTCTGCCTATTGTTTCCGATTCCGACTTTGTGTTAATTGGTGAAATCCCTCCAAAAGAAAGAAGACCGGAAGGACCTTTCGGAGACCACTACGGATACTATTCGCTTCAGCACGAGTATCCCGTTTTTAGAGTAAAATCCGTTTATCATCGAAAAGGTGCAATCTGGCCTGCTACCGTTGTAGGTAAACCTCCTCAAGAAGATCACTATATTGCAGAGTATTTGCAAGAACTTCTTTCACCTCTGTTTCCCATTGTGATGCCTGGGGTTGTGTCCGTTTGGGCTTATGAAGAGTCAGGAGTTCATTCGCTTGCTGCCTGTGTTGTAAAAGAAAGATACTACAAAGAGGCTTTTCGAGCAGCTCTACGAGTGCTGAGCGAAGGGCAATTGTCCCTTTCCAAATGTTTGTTTGTGATAAATGAACCGGTGGAACTAAGAGACTTTAAAAAAACCTTTATCACACTTTTGGAGCGTGTGAACACAAAAACCGATATTCATATATTCACCAATATATCCCAAGATACTTTGGATTACACAGGACCCGAAGTAAACAAAGGAAGCAAGATGGTTGTTTTGGGAATTGGAGAGAAAAGAAATCACTTGCGTGATGCGTATCAGGGGAGTTTTAAAAACAAGGCTTTTATAAATCCAGTTGTCTTTTGTCCCGGAGTCTTGGTTGTGTCTTGCAAATCTCACAGGACAGGAGATGGTTTACCACAGAGCTTATTGGAAGAAGAAAGTATACAAGACTTCCTTTTTGTATTTATGACGGATAATTCGGCAGAAGCAACAAAAAATGCACACGAGTTTGTGTGGACAATTTTCACTCGTTTTGAACCGGCTGGAGACGTTTATGCTAAGTATGAAGTTGTGAGAAACCATATTGCCTATTTCAATCCTCTTGTGTTTGATTGCCGTCTGAAACACTGGTATCCTTCTGTGCTCGTTCCGGACTTGACGATTCAGAAACAAGTCCAAGAAAAATTTGGAAAATTATTAGATAGACTAAAATAGATCATGTTATTTCGAAAAAAAAATTCTAATTTCATATCGTGCCAGTTCAAGGTTGAATCCAGGCTTGTTCATTCCGTTGGGGATGATTTGGTGACAGATGAAACCTCTGCCATTATCGAGCTTATTAAAAATAGCTATGATGCGGACGCAAATAACGTCACCGTAGCTTTTTCCGTAATGGAAGAACTATCGGAAGTTGCTCTGGAAGAAGAAAGAGAAGAACGTTTCAAACAAGTCCAAAAACTAAAAATAAGTATTCTGGATGACGGACACGGAATGGATGCGGAAACGTTTGTGGATAAATGGATGGTTGTTTCTACTTCTGACAAACCCAAAAGGAGAAATAGCCCGTCTGGAAGAAAGATGCTTGGTAGAAAGGGAATCGGGCGTTTTTTTTCTGCCATTTTGGGAGAACAGATGCTGCTCGAAACGGTAGACGAAGTCGGAATAAAAACCATTGCTTCCATAGATTGGGAAATGTTCAAAAAAGAAAGGCTTTTGGAAAACGTAGTTTTGAAGGTTGCCACTCTAAAAACAAATGAAATGCCTCATACCAAAATTGAGATTGTGACAGATAGCATCAAGCTAATGGAATGGGATCACAGAAAACTGGACAACTTGATATACGAGCTACAAAAGTTCTTGAATCCATTGGAAACAGGAAAAGAAATATTCAACCTCTACTTAAATTTAGAAGATTTTCACGTAAAGTACCCCGTCAATAGAATCAAAATTGAACCTCTGGAAATAGTAGACATTTTTGACTATCGAATTCATGGGAGCGTATCAGATAGAGGAAAAGCTAATTTTCATATTGAAACGTTCTCGCCCTTAGTGACGGACTCAGAGGCTTTTGAAGCTGATGTTACACTAGATAAGGGTAACCGCTATTGCGGAACCATACACTTTGATTTGAGAGTAGTGAATAAAAACAGAAATATTTGGAAAAAACTTCCGGAAAGCCTTCGAACCCACCCTATTTCCAATAAATATATAGAGAAGGATAGGATTGAAAATTTGGTAAACTATTCCAATAGCGTTCTCCTTTATAGAGGTGGATTTCGTATAAAGCCTTACGGAGATATGGGAAATGGTTGGTTGAAATTAAACAAGTTGAAAGAAGAATACGAAGATTTTTGCATATATCCGGAAGAATTGTTTGGGTTTATAACCATTGCCCCAGAGGAGTTTTCTCATTTGATCGAAAAAACTTCTCGAAACGGATTGAAAGAAAACAAGCACTACCGAGGTTTTCTGGATACCATTGGAAAACTCTTGGTGATACTCAATCACAAAATTCTAAACGCAAACCAACAAGAATCGGAAGTTGAGAAATTAGAGTCAATTCCGGATACGAGAATTACGGAATTGCAAGAAGAAAACATTGATCTAAAAAATGTAGAAAAAACTTCAACCGTTACACTCATAGACAAACAAGATACGGAGCAATTGGGAGACTTTACACAAAAGATCGCTTCCTCCGAGAGGCTAAAACGAGAACACATCAAAAAAGAAATTGTAAATTCAAAACAAATAGAAGAATACAAAGAAACCTTAGATAGCTTGATCTTTTATTATGGTGAGGTAGCAACGGGCAATATTACAAAAACCGTAATCAATGAAATCCGAAATCCTCTCAAAGTAATGAATGATAGTGCTTCTTATCTAAGCCACTACACCAATCGAATTTCAGAGAAATTTGATGCAAATACGCTCAATAAAATCTTAGAATTGTCAGAGACGTTCCAGAAACAATCCAGATACGTTATGGAATTGATCACAAAGTTAGAAACGCTAAATTACAAAAAAAAGTTCAAACCTAAAATTCTCACGTTCAAAGATATACTGGAAAATGTACATTTTATATTTAAAGGCGAACTGGAACGAAATGGAATTGATTTTGTAGTTGATTGCACAAGCGAACATAAGGTCAGAGCTGTCGAAGGAGATATAATGGTTATTATATCTAACTTTATACAAGGTAGCATCAACTCTCTGGTTCAGCTAAAAGATAGCTTGAAATATATCAAAATTATTGCCGTCGAAAAAGATGATAAGCTGTTTATAGATTTTATTGATAACAGCTTGGAAATATACCCCCGGTTTATTTTAAATCCGGAAGGTGATATCGCAAAGTCTGACTTCAGCAGCGTTCGAGATAGCGTAGGTTTGGGTTTGTACATGACACAACTCGCTCTTTATCGAAACGAAGCCAGTATTGAAAAAATTGGAACAGTCTCTGGAAATCACTTTAGGTGTAAATTCCCAAAGGTGAAATGAGTTTAGCATAAGGAATAATGTTATAAAAATAAGAAGGGTGAACACAGAGTTTCACCCCTACGCCCAAAAATCACAGGCTTTATAGGGGCAAATCCCCATATCACTTTATTGCTCCACACAGTAAAGATTACTTGTAGAGCCGTCAGAGCAGTTGGAAGCTCCATCTGTTATACCACCTGCTCCCCAAATTCCATTGTTTCCTGGTGAATTATCAGTCCATCCAAGGCAAGTATTGGTATCCGTAGTCCACGTAAGTGTCAAACCCGTCCATGCTTTTCCACTAAAACTAATTCCATTAACCAAAACTCCAAAAGGATAAATTCCACTCCAATTTGTTGTCATAATTTCCGTTGTTCCGTCTGCTCTCAAGTAAGTAGTATTTGGAGTGAGTATCCAGTCAACGTTTTCTTTTAAACCTAAAGTTGAACAATCTCCAGAGTTACAAGCAACTCGATTTGTTCCATCTACCAGCATTGCTTTATAGGTAGAAACTCCTACCGGTTTGTTTATGTCTGAAGAACAAATTGTATCAGCTCCCAGTATTCCACCCATATCACCGTCATAGCTTGCAGAAGTTAGATATATTTTTTTGTTTGCTTGTAGAACCAAAGAACGAATTTGATTTAATGGTAAGGCTCGATTGTAAACTCTCACATCATCAATATTTCCATCAAAATAGTTTGATGAACCGGTAGATCCTATTGTTAAAGAACTTCCAGAAAGAGTTGTAGATAAACTAAAAGCCCCAGAATTAACTTCCGTTCCGTCCAAATACAATCGAACATCTGTAGAGTCATAGGTAGCACATACATGACTCCATTTTCCAACTGATAGTTTAGTTGTATAGTCAAGGTTTGTACCCGTTCCACCTGTAAATCTTAGTTTATAAACAGTTCCCGCGTCTCTAAAAACCGCAAGCCCAAAGCCTTGTCCTCCTGCAACCGAACCATAATTCGCAATTGTATGGGTTTTACCGTCACTGCTTGGCAAAGAAGAAGGTTTAACCCAAGCACAGAGTGTTCTTGGATTTGCTTCTCCCGGCAATACATCATCTACAGCACTGATTTTTTGAGAAGAAGATCGAACAAATTTATGGCTACCATTTAGACCAAACCTGTCCGATGTATTAACTGCTCCAGTGACTGTTCCATCATTTCCCCATCCACTCATATCTTTTGAATCGATCAAATCATACCAAGCAACAAGTCCAACCGTCAATTGAGAACCAATAAGGCGAATTTGTTCTCCAGATAAAGCAGTGTTATAAACCCTTATATCGTCTATGCTGCCTGCAAAATATTCTACCGCAGTAGTAGAACTACCTATTTTAAACCCGCTTAGACCTATGGCAGCCAACATAGAAGAAGGTGTCCTTGGTTTCTTGGATGCTGGTTTTCCAATATTTAAGCCATTTGCTCTGGCTAAAATCGTATCCAAGTTTACAATCGAGGTAAAACCAATCTGACTTCCGTTTATATAAATTCTGGAATTGACCCCATCGTAGTTAGAACATACGTGAGACCAAGTATGAATTGGAAGTGTATGACTAACTCCATAAGTTGTGCCATTAGTTGCCAAAATAACTTCTTGAATTCCGACATTGTTTCGCAAACCTAACTGAATATTGTTGCTTGTAGTATCTTGACCATAGCCCATAAAGTATTCCGTATCGCCCATTGCAGGTAGTTTATCCGGTTTTATCCATGCACACAAAGTCCTCGGATTATTTCCTATCGGATAACCCGCATCAGAAGCTGTGATATAATCGCCACTTCCGTTGAGTTGGTAGGCAGCATTCGGTGTTCCCTTACTATCTGCTATTAAAGTCGGTGAACCGTTCAAATTACCATTGTTAGCCGTAGGACCGCTATCATTTGCATTGGAAGAATCAAACGTATAATGAGCAACCAAACCCAAAGCTCCCGTATTAGTAGGATTCGCAGCATCTTGAGCGAATTGGTTTACCTCAGAATAATTGAGAACCCGATTGTAAATTCTTACATCTGTAATTCTTCCATCAAAACTACCTCCAATCTTTAGGTCAGACAAGGTTGTTGCAAAAGATAGGTTTTTGGAACCCAAAAGGTTTCCGTTTACAAATAAGTTTGCAACGCTTCCATTATACGTTCCACATATATGGTACCATTCATCTGTTATCAACTCAAAAGGAACTTCCAAAGAATTGCCATTGTCCTTAAATACTACGTATTGAGTCCCTCCGCCTTGTTTCAACTCTATTCCGGTTTCAACCCCATAGCGAACAACTTGAGACTCAGCAGTTGGCAAGGTCTTAGGATTTACCCACGCACATATACTTCGTGGACTTGCACCCGTTGGCAAACCTGCATCCGAGCCGGATACGTCCGCTATTCCATTAAAGCTGTAAGAACCATATACTTCTCCATGTCTCCCTACGGCTAATCCTGCTCCGTTTACGATTCCATCATGAACGGATGTGTTTTCACTATTGTAGTCGTAAGCAACTGAGTTTGTTTGATTCAAAGCCAAGTAGGCAACTAATCCCTCATCCGTAATCATTCGGATTCTATGATTGGAAGAATCTGCCAAATAGATATTTCTACCATCTGTTGAAATTCCACCGGGATTGTTCAACCTAGCCACAACGCCTTTGCCATCATTACATTCCGTACCACAACCGGATTGTTCACCACCACCAGCAATTGTTATAACCCTTCCCGTAGTCAGTTTTACCCTCCTGATTAAATTTCTTGCACTGTCACTCACAAAAAGGTTATAGCCATCGGAAGTTAGATAAGTCGGTTGATTAAACCTTGCGTCCGTTCCTAACCCGTCTCGATCACCAGATATTTGTGCAATATTTCCGGCTATCGTTGTTACATCACCGGTTGCAACATCAACCTTTTTGATGTTATTTCCATTTGTATTGGCTACATACAGAGTTGTACCAACCAATACAACATCATTCGGTTTGTTAAAAATAGCACTTGTACCGTCTCCTGCCAGCGTAGTTACCTCACCCGTTGACAGTCGTATTTTGCGAATTCGGTTATTTCCTTTGTCTGCCACGTACAAACTATCATTGTTCACATCTATGGTTAAACCAGCCGGACTATTGAATTGAGCTGCAACATTCAATCCATCTGCAAAACCGGATGACCCACTACCAGCTAGTGTTGTCACTTCACCCGTAGTAATTTGTATCCTTCGGATAGTATGACCATCTGCTTCGGAGATATAGATATTGGTTCCGTCCGTAGCAATTCCAGCAGGATTGTTGAAAGACGCACTTGTTCCAATTCCATTAACTGTAGTTGCCACTCCGCTTCCGGCGATTGTAGAAACAGTATAAGGTGAAGCCAGACTTACTTTTCTGATTTTGTTACTTCCGCTATCTGCTATATAGAGATTTGTTCCGTCAGTTGTAACTCCTGAAGGAGTAGAAAATTGAGCCGAAACTCCATTTCCATCTGTAGAACCGGAAGTTCCTCCACCAGCCATGATCGCCACATCTCCTTGGTAGAGTGGGATATTCAAAGGAGCAGAAGGAATCTTTTGAACACGCCCACCTACCGAATACCCATCAACACAATTCACTTTCATTCCCGTTACATCCGCACTTTGAATTTCACCGGAAGGCAAAGAATTTTCAACGGCACAAACTTGTCCGTCCGGTTGCGAAGCAACATATACTCCATAAGTAGAACCACTATCAAGAGGTGAGAACGTATATTCCGTATCACCAGCTCCCAGTGTAGTAGAATTTGTTCCATCAGATAGTGTTAAGTTTCCATTTAGTCCAGTCACTCCTCCAGGTCCACTGCTTACGGCATACTGTTCGGGAACACAGCTAATACTTACCGTTGTTATGTTGGCAGTTGAAATCGTTCCTGTTCCATTTGTTACGGTACAAGTTTGCCATGGATTTTGAGGGTTAGAAACAACCGTAACATTATATAAAGTTCCTGCTGGAAAAGCTGTAGGGAAAGTGAACGAACCATCGGAAGTAATGGTTAGAGTATCACCACTATTGTTTTGTATCACAAAAGTTCCATCACCAAAAGGCGTTGTTAATCCGCTTACACTACCGCCAATTGTGTACTGTGTAGATGACATGGCAAAGAACGAGGGAGCAAAAGGAATCATTGCAGAAAAAGGTAATGGAGCCGGGTCATCCACACAAATAATGCTTATACCTGTAACGTTTACTCCCGCCAAAGTACCTGCACCATGGCTATCATCTCCGCCACCAACTATGCAACTCTGAGCAGGAGCCGAAGGGAGGGTTGTAACAGCAACCGCATAAACAGAACCACTATCTCTTGTCGGAAAGCTAAAAGTATTGGTTCCTATAGCAAGAGGTCCTAAAGAGTTTGTTCCGTCGCTGATTATCATACCTGAAGCAGCAGTGTACCCTGAAATGGTTCCGCTAACAACGTATTGATTGGTTGTACAATTGATGTCCACATTGTTTATGTTTGCCGTTGTTACGGTTCCGGATGCATTTGTTACACTACAAGTCTGCCAAATATTGTTAGGTGCTCCATAAGGCTGAGTTGTAACAACCACCGTATAGGCGGTTCCACTTGCTACTGCCGGAAAGCTATAAGATCCATTCGCACTGATTGGACCTATGGTATTGGTTCCATTCGTTAGCATCATGTTTGAGCCTGCCAATCCCGCTACAGTTCCACCTATGGTATATGTATTAGTTGTACAGCTTACCGCTACGCTTGTAACATTGGCATTGGCTATTGTCCCGGCTGCATTTGTTACGATACACGTTTGACTTGGAGAAGTTGGTTGACCGGTGACAGTCACATTATAACCACTACCGCTATTTTGAGCCGGAAAGGTAAAACTCGTTGCCCCGCTTGCTACTGTAATAGTATTTGTTCCGTCGTTCAATTGCAAATTGGAACCACTGTATCCGGTTAGTCCGCCTGCTGCACTTCCTACCGTATAGGTGTTTGTAGTACAAGTAACAATTACGTTATTTATATTGGCGTTAGAAATCGTTCCATTCGGATTGGTCAGAGCACAAGTTTGCCATACATTCGATGGTGCTCCGTTTGGTTGACTTGTTACCGTTACTGTATAAGCACTTCCGCTATTACGAGATGGGAAAGTAAAAGCCGCTGCCCCAGACATAAGCGGACCTATACTGTTTGTTCCATCGGATAGATATAGATTATCACCTGCCAAACCAATGATAGTTCCCCCGACAGTATAGGTATTGGTTGTACAGCTTATGCTCACATTTGTCACATTCGCATTAGTAATTGTTCCGGCACCACTTCCGTTTCCTCCACCTGACACACTACAAGTCTGCCATACATTTGCCGGTGCTCCATTTGGCTGAGCCGTCACCACTACTCCATACGCACTTCCGCTATTTATCACTGGAAAAGCAAAAGTTGTATCTCCAGGGTTAAACGGACCAATTGCATTTGTTCCATCTGTTAACATCATATTGGAACCCGTCAGACCGGTAATCGTTCCACTAACTGCGTACTGGTCAGTTGTGCAATTGATACTTACATTAGTCACATTGGTAGAAGCGATTGTGCCTGCCGGATTGGTAACGCTGCAAGTTTGATTAGGTGAACTTGGTTGGGTAACAATTGCTACAGCATAAGCACTTCCACTGTTACGGGCAGGAAAGGTAAATTGAGTTGCTCCACTTGCAAGACTTAGGATATTAGTCCCATCAGTTATTTGCAATCCGCTTCCGGCATAACCGGTTAATCCTCCAGCAACACTTCCTACGGTGTATTGATCAACTGTACAATTGATACTCACATTTGTTACATTCGCTGCTGCTATCGTTCCCGCTCCGTTTGTCACGCTACAAGTTTGACTTGGGGTTGTTGGCTGCGTTGTCACCGTTACCGTATAGGCTGTCCCACTTGCTAAAACAGGAAAGCTGAAACTCGTTGTTCCAGAAGTTATGTTTTGACTGTTTGTCCCATCTGAAATTGTAAGATCAGTTCCACTGCTAAAACCCGTTATCGTTCCGCTCACCAAGTATGTATTCGTAACACAATTCACATTCACCGTTACATTTGCTCCGGCGATTGTTCCGGTTCCGCTTACTACGCTACAAGTTTGATAGGGAGTTGTTGGTTGTGTTAAGACAGTCACATCATAAGCACTTCCGCTTGCTAAAGAAGTCGCAAAGGCAGATGTTCCGTTTGCGGAGAAGCTTAAGTTATCTCCGCCATTGTTTTGTAAAACCAAGGCTGTTGTTCCTGCATATCCGCTTACGTTCGCTGAAACCGTGTGTGTATCTGTCGTACAACTAATACTCACGTTTGTTATGTTTGCGGTTGTGATCGTTCCAGCTCCGTTTGTCACGCTACACGTTTGACTTGGACTTGTTGGTTGATTTGTCACCGTTACGGTATACGCACTTCCACTCGCCCTTGCTGGAAATGTAAAGCTAGTCGCTCCGCTCGCCAAAGTTACAGTATTCGTCCCATCCGAAATTTGTAAATTAGACCCCGTATATCCCGTTAACCCTCCAGCAGCACTTCCTACCGTATACGTGTCCGTCGTACAGTTTACCAACACATTCATTACATTACTTCCGGCTATCGTCCCTATTGCATTGCTTACAGTACAAGTTTGACTTGGGTTTGTAGGTTGAGTTAAGACAGACACATTGTATGCGGTCCCACTGATTTGAGCCGGGAAAACGTAAGAAGTACTTCCACCTGCCACCGTTATTGTATTCGTACCATCATTTAGTTGTAGGTTTGTCCCTGTGTATCCCGTTACTCCTCCCGCTCCACTTCCTATCGTATACGTATTTGTCGTGCAACTTATGTCAACATTGGTTACATTCGCCGCAGCCACTGTTCCGCTTGCATTGGACACAGTGCATGTCTGCCAAAGGTTGTTCGGAGATCCATAAGGCTGTGTCGTAACTACTACCGTATAAGCTGTTCCACTTGCTACCGCTGGAAAACTATACGCTCCGTTTGCAGTTATCGGTCCTATTGTGTTCGTTCCGTTCGTCAACATCATGTTCGAACCTGCTAAACCCGTTATATTTCCACCAATCGTGTAAGTAGGTGTAACACAATTTACGGTTACACTCGTCACGTTCGAGTTAGTAATCGTTCCCGTTCCATTCGTTACACTACACGTTTGAATCGGTGTTGTAGGTTGCGTTACTACCGCTACCGTATAATTGCTTCCACTATTTCGGGCAGGAAAGGTGAAACTTGTCGATCCGCTTGCCAATGCTATCGTATTTGCTCCATCTGTCAATTGGAGTCCCGTCCCCGTATATCCCGTGAGTCCTCCGGCACTACTTCCTACAGTATATGTATCCGTCGTACAATTAATGTTTGCATTGGTAACATTCGCTCCAGCTATCGTTCCGTTAGGATTGGAAACTGTACAAGTCTGCCATACATTCGATGGAGCTCCATTTGGTTGAGTCGTTACACTCACACTGTAAGCTGTTCCGCTATTCAAAGCAGGAAATGTATAGCTCAGTGTCCCTGACATCAGTGGTCCTACAGTATTCGTTCCATCTATCAAATACAGATTATCTCCACTTAAACCAGTTATCGTTCCGCCAACTGTATACGTTGCCGTTACGCAGCTAATCGCTACATTTGTCACGTTTGCATTGGTTAGGGTACCACTGGCATTAGATACCGTACACGTCTGTGTCGGTGTAGTAGGTTGAGTCGTTACCGCTACCGTATAGGCAGTTCCACTATTCAACGCAGGAAAGCTAAAACTTGAGGTTCCCGCAGCTATGTTCTGGCTATTCGTTCCATCCGTTATCGTCATATTCGTTCCGCTACTAAAACCAGCTATTGCTCCACTAATCGTATAGGTATTTGTAGTACAATTTACTGTTATTGTCACGTTACTTCCAGCCATGGTTCCGCTTCCGCTTACAACACTACACGTCTGAGTCGGTAAGGTTGGCTGTGTCAACACTGTTACTGAGTAGAGATTTCCACTAGTAATGGCAGTGGCAAATGTTGACGTTCCGTTACCTATGATATTAAGGTTATCCCCACCATTATTTTGCAATACCAAAGCAGTCGTTCCTGCATATCCGCTTACATTAGCAGAAACTGTGTATGCAGGTGTTACACAATTGATGCTCACATTCGTAATATTCGCTGCTGCTATCGTTCCACTTCCATTTGTCACTGTACAAGTTTGACTTGGTCCGGTTGGCTGGTTGGCTACTGTTATCGTATATGCACTTCCGCTTGCCCTTGCCGGAAATGTAAAACTTGTTGATCCGGAAACCAAGGTCAGAGTATTCGTTCCATCTGTTATCTGTAAATTAGACCCTGTATATCCAGTCAAGCCACCCGCTGCACTTCCTACCGTATACGTGTCCGTCGTACAACTCACTGTAGCATTTGTCACGTTGCTTCCGGCTAGCGTCCCCGTTGCATTACTCACTGCACAAGTTTGGCTTGGATTCGTAGGTTGAGTTAAAACAGAAACAGTATAACCACTTCCACTATTTCTCGCGGGAAATACGTAAGAAGTACTTCCACCGGCTACCGTTATCGTGTTTGTTCCGTCCGTCAATTGCAAGTTCGAACCTGTATAACCCGTTATCCCTCCAGCTCCGCTTCCTACTGTGTATTGGTTCGTTGTACAATTTATATCCGTATTTGTTATATTCGCTCCTACTACTGTTCCACTTGCATTACTTACTGTACACGTCTGCCAAATCCCAGCAGGCGCTCCATAAGGCTGGGTTGTCACCACTACAGTATATGCAGTTCCAGAAGCTACACCTGGGAAACTATACGCTCCGTTTGCCGTTATCGGTCCTATCGTGTTCGTTCCATTCGTTAGCATCATGTTTGAACCGGATAGTCCCGCTACTGTACCGCCTATGGTGTATGTATTTGTCGTACAACTTAAGGTTATACTCGTCACATTACTGCCAGCTATCGTGCCTCCACCAAGTGTATTGTCTCCACCGGCTACCACACACGTCTGAGCAGGAGCAGTCGGTTGTGTGGTAACTGCTACAGTGTACCCACTTCCACTATTCCTTGCTGGAAACGTAAACGTAGTCGCTCCACTTGCCAAGGTTACAGTATTCGTCCCATCCGTTACTTGTAAGCCGTTTCCGGTATATCCACTTACTCCAGTCGCTGTCGTTCCCACTGTATACGTATTCGTATTACAACTCACATTCACATTCGTCACATTCGCATTGCTTATACTTCCCACTCCATTCACCACTGTACATGTCTGCCATTTGTTAGATGGCGCTCCGTTCGGTTGTGTCGTCACACTCACATTATACGCACTTCCACTCACCCTGGCTGGAAAATTGTAACTCACTGCTCCAGACATCAGCGGACCTACAGTCGTTGTCCCGTCTGTCAAATACAGATTGTCACCACTTAAACCCGCTATCGTTCCACCTACAGTATACGTTGATGTCGCACAGTTTATCACTACATTCGTTATATTACTACTTCCTATCGTTCCAGCTCCGTTTGTCACACTACACGTCTGCCACACATTCGCAGGGGCTCCACTTGGTTGAGTTGACACCGCTACTGCATACCCGCTTCCACTCGCTCGAGCCGGAAACGTAAATGTAGTCGCTCCCACTGCTAAGGGTCCTAGACTATTTGTACCGTCAGTTATCACCATATTCGAACCGCTTAAGCCCGTTATCGTTCCACCTACCGTATACGTCGCAGTCACACAATTGATCGCCACATTTGTTATATTCGCTGCTGCTATCGTTCCAGTTCCATTGGTTACACTACAACTCTGTGCAGGACTCGTTGGTTGTGTCACTACCGCTACGGTATACGCACTTCCACTGTCTCTTGCAGGAAACGTAAAATCTGTTGCCCCAGCTGCCACCGTTACCAAATTACTGCCATCCGTGATTTGCAATCCACTTCCCGTATAGCCAGTTAGTCCTGTAGGTGAACTACCAACCGTATACTGGTTTTTCACACAATTGATACTCACATTTGTCACATTCGCATTCGTTAATGTGCCGGCTCCATTTGTCACACTACACGTCTGACTTGGGGTTGTTGGCTGAGTTGTCACCGCTACACCGTAGACCGTTCCACTTGCCAAAGCAGGAAACGCAAAACTCGTTGTTCCGCTTGTTATGTTCTGGCTATTCGTTCCATCCGTTATTGTTATATTCGTTCCACTGCTAAATCCCGTTATCGTTCCACTTACAGCATACGTGTTCGTCGTACAGTTCACTACTACTGTCACATTCACCCCTGCCATTGTTCCACTTCCGCTTACCACACTGCACGTTTGCCTTGGTAATGTCGGTTGGGTTAATACCGTTACATTGTATGGATTACCACTCGTCACAGAGGTCGAAAACGTTGAGATGCCATCTGCTGATATGCTTAAATTATTGCCTCCGTTGTTTTGTAATACCAAGGATGTTGTTCCTGCATATCCAGTCACATTCGCTGATACCGTATGCGTATCCGTTACACAACTCACACTCACATTTGTTACATTCGCTGCTGCTATCGTTCCTCCGGCATTCGTTACACTACAAGTCTGGTTTGGAGTTGTAGGCTGTGTCGCTACCGTTACTGTATACGCACTTCCGCTTGCCCTTGCCGGAAATGTGAACTGAGTCGCTCCGCTTGCCAAGGTGATCGTATTTGTTCCATCACTCAATTGCAGTCCGTTTCCCGTATACCCAGTTAAACCTCCAGCAACACTTCCTACCGTATATGTGTCCGTCGTACAATTGATTGTGGCATTCGTTATATTCGCATTTGTCAGAGTTCCGGTTATATTTATGATACTACACGTCTGGGTTGGGCTACTTGGTTGGCTTGTTATGGATAAATTGTATGTGCTTCCACTATTTCTCGCGGGAAATACGTAAGAAGTACTTCCACCGGCTACCGTTATCGTGTTTGTTCCGTCTGTCAATTGCAAGTTCAGACCTGTATAACCCGTTATCCTCCAACTCCGCTTCCTACGTATTGGTTCGTTGTACAGTTTATATCCGCATTTGTTATATTCGCTCCTACTACTGTTCCACTTGCATTTACTTACTGTACATCTCTGCCATATTCCAGCAGGCGCTCCATAAGGCTGTTGTCACTACTACCGTATACGCAGTTCCAGTCACCTGTGTACGCTCCGTTTTGCCGTTATCGGTCCTATCGTGTTTGTTCCATTCGTTAGCATCATGTTTGAACCGGATCCCGCTACTGTACCGTATATTATCATCCACTATTCCGCACACACGTCTGAGCACGCTGATGTGGAAACGCTACGTAGTCGCGCATTTGCTTTTCGTCCCATCCGTTACTTGTAAGCCGTTTCCGGTATATCCACTTACTCCAGTCGCTTCGTTCCCACTGTATACTATTCAACTATGTCACATTCCATTGCTTATACTGTATTCGTTCGGTTGTCGTCACTCGTTACATTTACCACCACCTGGCTGGAAAATTGTAACTCACTGCTCCAGACATCGTCATACGGTTTGTACAGATCCCGCTACTATACGTTGATGTCGCAGTTTATCACTACATTCGTTATATTACTACTTCCTATCGTTGCTCCGTTTGTCACTACACGTCACACACCGCTACTGCATCGTTCCCGGAAACGTAAATGTAGTCGCTCCCACTGTAAGGGTCTATTGTTTGTATATCACCATATTCAGACCGCTTAAGCCCGTTATCGTTCCACCTACCGTATACGTCGCAGTCACACAATCGCCACATTTGTTATATTCGCTGCTGCTATCGTTCCACCGTTGGTTACACTACAACTCTGTGCAGGACTCGTTGGTTGTGTCACTACCGTTGATTCCACTGTCCCTTGCAGGAAACGTAAAGTCAGTTGCTGGCTTTGCCACCGTTACCAAATTACTGCCATCCGTGATTTGCAGTCCACTTCCCGTACCTGTTAGTCCCGTGGGTGAACTACCAACCGTATACTGGTTTTTCCACAATTGATACTCGCTTTGTCACATTCGCATTCCAGGGGTTGTTGGCGAGCACCGCTACCGTAGACCCGTTCCACTTGCCAAAGCAGGAAACGCAAAGCTTTGTTATGTTCTGGCTTCCATCCGTTATTGTTATATTCGTTCCACTGCTAAATCCGTTATCGTTCCACTCACAGAGTATGTGTTCGTCGTGCAGTTCACTACTACTGTCACATTCACTCCCGCCATTGTTCCACTTCCGCTTACCACACTGCACGTCTGCGTTGGTAATGTCGGTTGGGTTAATACCGTCACATTGTATGGATTACCACTCGTCACGGATGTCGAAAACGTTGAGATGCCGTTTCCCCGCTGCTTAGGTTGTTTCCACCGTTGTTTTGTAATACAAATGTTGTTCCTGCGTATCCCGTCACATTCCATACCGTATGCGTATCCGTTACACAACTCACACTCACATTTGTTACATTTGCTGCTGCTATCGTTCCTCCGGCATTCGTTACACTACAAGTCTGGTTTGGAGTTGTAGGCTGTGTCGCTACCGTTACTGTATACGCACTTCCGCTTGCCCTTGCCGGAAATGTGAACTGAGTCGCTCCGCTTGCCAAGGTGATCGTATTTGTTCCATCACTCAATTGCAGTCCGTTTCCAGTATACCCAGTTAAACCTCCAACAACACTTCCTACCGTATATGTGTCCGTCGTACAATTGATTGTGGCATTCGTTATATTCGCATTTGTCAGAGTTCCGGTTATATTTATGATACTACACGTCTGGGTTGGGCTACTTGGTTGGCTTGTTATGGATAAATTGTATGTGCTTCCACTATTTCTCGCGGGAAATACGTAAGAAGTACTTCCACCGGCTACCGTTATCGTGTTTGTTCCGTCTGTCAATTGCAAGTTCGAACCTGTATAACCCGTTATCCCTCCAGCTCCGCTTCCTACTGTGTATTGGTTCGTTGTACAATTTATATCCGCATTTGTTATATTCGCTCCTACTACTGTTCCACTTGCATTACTTACTGTACACGTCTGCCATATTCCAGCAGGCGCTCCATAAGGCTGGGTTGTCACCACTACAGTATATGCAGTTCCAGAAGCTACACCTGGGAAACTATACGCTCCGTTTGCCGTTATCGGTCCTATCGTGTTCGTTCCATTCGTTAGCATCATGTTTGAACCGGATAGTCCCACTACTGTACCGCCTATGGTGTATGTATTTGTCGTACAACTTAAGGTTATACTCGTCACATTACTGCCAGCTATCGTGCCTCCACCAAGTGTATTGTCTCCACCGGCTACCACACACGTCTGAGCAGGAGCAGTCGGCTGTGTGGTAACTGCTACAGTGTACCCACTTCCACTATTCCTTGCTGGAAACGTAAACGTAGTCGCTCCGCTTGCCAAGGTTACAGTATTCGTTCCGTCTGTTACTTGTAAGCCATTTCCGGTATATCCACTTACTCCAGTCGCTGTCGTTCCCACTGTATACGTATTCGTATTACAACTCACATTCACATTCGTCACATTCGCATTGCTTATACTTCCCACTCCATTCACCACTGTACATGTCTGCCATTTGTTAGATGGCGCTCCGTTCGGTTGTGTCGTCACACTCACATTATACGCACTTCCACTCACCCTGGCTGGAAAATTGTAACTCACTGCTCCAGACATCAGCGGACCTACAGTCGTTGTCCCGTCTGTCAAATACAGATTGTCACCACTTAAGCCGCTTATCGTTCCACCTACAGTATACGTTGACGTCGCACAGTTTATCACTACATTCGTTATATTACTACTTCCTATCGTTCCAGCTCCGTTTGTCACACTACACGTCTGCCACACATTCGCAGGGGCTCCACTTGGTTGAGTTGACACCGCTACTGCATACCCGCTTCCACTCGCTCGAGCCGGAAACGTAAATGTAGTCGCTCCCACTGCTAAGGGTCCTAGACTATTTGTACCGTCAGTTATCACCATATTCGAACCGCTTAAGCCCGTTATCGTTCCACCTACCGTATACGTCGCAGTCACACAATTGATCGCCACATTTGTTATATTCGCTGCTGCTATCGTTCCAGTTCCATTGGTTACACTACAACTCTGTGCAGGACTCGTTGGTTGTGTCACTACCGCTACAGTATACGCACTTCCACTGTCTCTTGCAGGAAACGTAAAATCTGTAGCCCCAGCTGCCACCGTTACCAAATTACTGCCATCCGTGATTTGCAATCCACTTCCCGTATAGCCAGTTAGTCCTGTAGGTGAACTACCAACCGTATACTGGTTTTTCACACAATTGATACTCACATTTGTCACATTCGCATTCGTTAATGTACCGGCTCCATTTGTCACACTACACGTCTGACTTGGGGTTGTTGGCTGAGTTGTCACCGCTACACCGTAGACCGTTCCACTTGCCAAAGCAGGAAACGCAAAACTCGTTGTTCCGCTTGTTATGTTCTGGCTATTCGTTCCATCCGTTATTGTTATATTCGTTCCACTGCTAAATCCCGTTATCGTTCCACTTACAGCATACGTGTTCGTCGTACAGTTCACTACTACTGTCACATTCACCCCTGCCATTGTTCCACTTCCGCTTACCACACTGCACGTTTGCGTTGGTAATGTCGGTTGGGTTAATACCGTTACATTGTATGGATTACCACTCGTCACAGAGGTCGAAAACGTTGAGATGCCGTTTCCCGCTATGCTCAGGTTGTTTCCACCGTTGTTTTGTAATACCAAGGATGTTGTTCCTGCATATCCCGTCACATTTGCTGATACCGTATGCGTATCCGTTACACAACTCACACTCACATTTGTTACATTCGCTGCTGCTATCGTTCCTCCGGCATTCGTTACACTACAAGTCTGGTTTGGAGTTGTAGGCTGTGTCGCTACCGTTACTGTATACGCACTTCCGCTTGCCCTTGCCGGAAATGTGAACTGAGTCGCTCCGCTTGCCAAGGTGATCGTATTTGTTCCATCACTCAATTGCAGTCCGTTTCCCGTATACCCAGTTAAACCTCCAGCAACACTTCCTACCGTATATGTGTTGGTTATGCAATTTATTGTGGCATTTGCAACGTTTGCATTGGTTAAAGTGCCACTTGTGTTGATTATGCTACACGTCTGGGTCGGATTGGAAGGTTGGCTTGTTATGGATAAATTGTATGTGCTTCCACTATTTCTCGCGGGGAATACGTAAGAAGTACTTCCACCGGCTACCGTTATCGTATTCGTTCCGTCTGTCAATTGCAAGTTCGAACCTGTATAACCCGTTATCCCTCCAGCTCCACTTCCTACTGTGTATTGGTTCGTCGTACAATTTATATCCGCATTTGTTATATTCGCTCCTACTACTGTTCCACTTGCATTACTTACTGTACACGTCTGCCATATTCCAGCAGGCGCTCCATAAGGCTGGGTTGTCACCACTACAGTATATGCAGTTCCAGAAGCTACACCTGGGAAACTATACGCTCCGTTTGCCGTTATCGGTCCTATCGTGTTCGTTCCATTCGTTAGCATCATGTTTGAACCAGATAGTCCCGCTACTGTACCGCCTATGGTGTATGTATTTGTAGTACAGCTCACGACCACATTTGACACGTTGGCGTTGGCTATCGTTCCGCTACCATTGCTTACAGAACAAGTTTGGGTTGGACTCGTGGGTTGCGTTACTATAGTCACATTGTAAGTCAAACCGCTATTTCTTGCAGGGAATGTTATGCTTGTTGCACCGGATGCGATAGGAAGAGTTGTAGTCCCGTCACTCACCTGAAGACCACTGCCCGTATATCCCGATAGACCTCCGGCAGAAGTGCCTACGGTATAGGTATTGGTTGTACAACTTATATTTACATTGGTGATATTCGAAGAAGAAATCGTACCGGCAGCATTGGAAACACTACAAGTTTGCCATTGGTTCGAAGGCACTCCATTGGGTTGTGTTGTTACGGAAACAGAGTATGCACTTCCACTTGCCCTTGCCGGAAAAGCATAATTTGCAGTTCCGGACATCAAAGGTCCTAAGGAATTGACTCCATCCGTAAGATAGAGATTGTCTCCCGTAAGTCCTGTTATGGTACCACCAACTGTATATGTATTTTGCGTACAAGTAACGGTGATATTTGTTACATTTGCGGTTGTGATTGTTCCACCACCCGTTCCGTTGGTTCCACCAGCGACACTACAACTTTGCCAAATATTTGCCGGCGCTCCATTGGGCTGGCTGGATACGACAACTGTATAGGCTGTTCCGCTATTGATAGCCGGAAATGTAAAATTTGTCGTACCGGCAGCCAAAGGTCCTACGGCATTGGAGCCATCATTCAAAATTAAATTCGATCCTGTCAGATTAGAAATTGTTCCGCTTATGGTGTATTGATTCGTTACACAATTCACAGCAACGTTTGTAATATTGGCATTCACTATAGTTCCGGAACCGTTGGTTACCGTACAGGTTTGGGAAGGAGAGCTTGGTTGGGTAACAACGGTCACATTGTAATTCAACCCGCTATTTCTTGCCGGGAAAGTAAAATTCACAGCTCCAGCCGGAACATTGATGGTGTTTGTACCATCGGACAACTGCAAACCGGAGCCGGCGTAACCCGTCAAACCTGTTGCCGAACTCCCTACGGTATACTGAGCTGTAGTACAACTTATGGCGACATTTGTGATATTGGCATTGGCGATGCTCCCCGTTGCGTTTGTAACAGCACAGGTTTGGTTAGGACTTGTTGGTTGTGCCAAAACGCTTATAGTGTATGCACTTCCACTATTACGAGCCGGAAAAGTGACACTGGTTGCACCACCGGGAACTACAACGGAATTTGTTCCATCGGTTAGCTGCAAGCCCGTCCCCGCATAACCAGTAATCCCCGTGGCGGTTGTTCCAACGGTAAACTGGTTGGTCGTACAAGTAATCGCTACACTCGTGATATTTGCCCCTGCTATCGTTCCCGAAGGACTAGCTACAGCACAGGTTTGCCATACGTTGGCAGCCGCACCGTTTGGCTGAGAACTAATGGTGACATTGTAAGCAGAACCGCTATTACGAGCCGGAAAAGTAAAAGCAGAATCGCCAGGATTAAAAGGTCCGAGTGTATTGGTTCCATCCGAAATAATAAAATTAGAGCCAGTCAAATTGGTAATACTTCCGCCAACTGTAAACTGGTTTTTGGAGCAAGTAATCAGAACGTTTGTGACATTCGCCCCTGCCATTGTACCTCCACCCGTACCATTTCCCCCGCCTGTCACAGAACAAGTCTGCCAAACGCCAGCCGGAGCACCATAGGGCTGCGTAGTAACAACAACACCATAGGCAGAACCACTTTGAATAACCGGAAAGGTAAACGTCGTAGCAGTCGCTGCGATTGGACCAAGCGTATTTGTGCCATCGGTTAACATCATATTATCACCAACCAAACCGACAATCGTTCCGCTAACGGAATAGGTCTTATTTACACAATTGATACTCACGTTTGTAATATTGGCGTTGGAAACAGTTCCACTCGCATTGGATACCGTACAAGTCTGCCATGGAGTTGTAGGTTGAGATAAAACGGAAACGGTATACGCCGAACCGCTTGCTATTGCAGGAAACGTAAAACTCGTAGCACCGGAAGCAACATTGAGGATGCTTGTTCCGTCGGTTATCTGCAAACCGCTTCCCGTATAACCCGTCAATCCGCCAGCAGTACTACCAACCGTATACAAATTCGGAGTACAGGTTATGGCTACGTTTGTGACATTGGCAGAGGTAAGAGTTCCACCAGCATTGGCAACGCTACAGGTTTGCCAAGGGCTAATCGGTTGAGTTGTGACAGCAACGGTGTAAGCTGTACCACTATTCATGACCGGAAAATTGAAACTCGTAGTCCCGGCAGGTAAGGTCAGACTATTTGTTCCGTCGGTTATAGTCATATTCGTTCCGGTAGTATACCCCGATATCGTTCCCGCAACTGAGTATTGATTGGTAACACAATTCACGTTTATGGTTTTATTGGCGTTTGTAATCGTCCCTGTAGGTGAAACGGGAGTACAAGTCTGCCACTTATTAGTCGGATTGGTAAAAGTCGTCACGTTGTAACCCGCTCCGCTTGCCACAACGGTAGCAAAGTTGGATAGTCCGTTTACGCTTATACTTAGGTTATCCGCTCCGTTGTTTTGTAAAACCAGAGGAGTAGTTCCTGCGTAGCCTGCAACATTGGCAGACAGAGTATATGTATTAGTTGTACAGTTGATAGTGACATTGGTGACATTGGCATTTGTTACGGTTCCAGTATTACTGGCAACTGTGCAAGTTTGCCAGACATTCGCTGGAGCTCCGCTGGGTTGAGTTGTTACACTAACGTTATAAGCAGTACCGCTGTTCACTGCCGGAAAAGTAAACGTTCCCGCACTAGTCAAAAGAGGACCAAGTGTATTCGTTCCGTCTGTCAGAGTTAGATTCGATCCTGAATAACCGGTAATTGTCCCGCCTACGGTGTATTGATTCGTAACGCAATTTACGGACACATTGGTGACGTTCGCTCCTGGAATGTTTCCGGTTCCATTTGTAACCGAGCAGGTTTGCCATGGAGTTGTAGGTTGGCTCGCTACAGTCACGGTATAGGCAAGTCCGCTGTTTCGAGCTGGAAAGGTGAAACTCGTTGAACCGGCAGGCAGAGTGATCGTATTTGTTCCATCGGACAATTGTAAATTAGAGCCACTATAACCGGTTAGACCACCGGCTGCACTACCAACCGTATACTGGTTAGTGACGCAGCTTATGCTAACATTGGTCACATTCGCTCCCAACATAGTTCCGCCGCCTGTTCCATTCCCTCCACCGGAAACAGTACATGTCTGCCAGATGTTGTTAGGGGTTCCATTGGGCTGAGTAGTTACAACCACCCCATAAGCAGAACCGCTGGAAATTGCCGGAAAGGTAAAAGTCGTAGAGCCGGAAGCAATTGGTCCGATGGTGCTTGTTCCGTCCGTCATCATGAGATTAGAGCCGGTCAAGCCGCTAATCGTTCCGCTTACCGTATAGGTATTTGTTGTACAGTTTACGATCACGTTGGAAACGTTTGCCCCTGCTAAAGTTCCGGTAGCATTGGTAACGGAACAAGTCTGCCAGGGTGAAACGGGTTGACCGGCAACAGAAACAGTATAGGCAGTTCCGCTATTCAATACCGGAAACGTAAAAGTTGTTCCTCCTGCGGGAATATTGATCGTATTCGTCCCGTCTGACAACTGCATACCGGTTCCCGTATAATTGTTGATGGTTCCTCCGACCGTATAAGTATTATTGGTGCAACTGAGAGCTACCGATGTTATGTTTGCTCCACCAATTGTTCCGGCTGGGTTTGTCACCGTACAGGTCTGCCAGATATTTGCCGGTGACCCGTTGGGTTGAGAAACAACGGAAACGTTGTAAGCAAGTCCGCTATTTCGTGCCGGAAAAGTGAATGTCGTTGCACCGGCTGCAATAGGACCGATTACATTCGTTCCATCCGTAAGTATCATATTGCTTCCAGTCAAACCGGTAATACTACCACCAACCGTAAATGCCTGGGGTGAGCAAGTCACAACTACATTGGTTAGATTTGCTCCGGCTATATTTCCACCACCTGCTCCGTTTCCTCCACCCGTAACAGTACAGGTTTCCCATATTCCATTGGGTGGACCATTCGGATTTTGTGTTACCGTAACTGTGTATGGTAGCCCGCTATTTCTCAAAGGAAATGTAAAATTTGTAGCTCCCGATGCCACATTCACAAGGTTTGTTCCATCCGAGAGTTGTAAATTGGAACCGGTATAATTTACCAGGGTACCGCCAACCGTATATTGATTCGTTGTACAATTTATTATAACATTGGTAATATTTGCCCCCGCCACAGTTCCCGTCCCATTGGTGATGGTACAGGTCTGCCAAGTATTGGAAGGAGTACCATAGGGTTGAGTTGTTATGGCAATCGTGTAAGGAGTTCCACTATTTACAGCCGGAAATGTAAAAGCCCCTGTTCCGGCACTAAATGGACCGATAGTGTTCGTTCCGTTGGTTAGCATCAAATTATCACCATTTAGACCATTAATAGTCCCTGCAATTGTATAGGTATTGATTGTACAGGTGACAATTAGACTCGAAATATTAGAATCTTTAACCGTACCGCTTTCGTTTAGAAGCGAACAGGTTTGAGCAGGACCGGTTGGTTGAGATACAATTTTGACCAAATAGTCCGTTCCGCTTTCAAGTGGAGGATTAAAGGCAAAAGTTCCATTGGCACTTATAGGCGTAGGGTCACCACTATTCAATTGGAGTGTCAAACCAGCACCACCTAGGTTAGATACTGTCCCACCAACCGTAAAGGTATCATTGGCACAATTAACAACTACGGTTGTTACATTTCCACCACCAACGGTTCCATCTCCTCCGCTAACTTCACACACCTGGGTAGGACTATGGGGCTGCTCTTTTACGGCAACGCTATAAGTTCCTCCGCGAATAATTTTGCCATCGAATGTAAACTCACCATCTTTTTCAATATACAAATAATCGTTTTCATTATCTACAAGAACAAGCCCGCTTCCCTGCAAACCTGTCACTTCACCCCCAATAGAATAAGGCGTATTCATAAGATGATTATATAGCAAAAGAAGGGGTAAAAAGCCTTTTTCTTTTTTTAAATTACAAGAAAATAATAAGGCAATAATAGGTAAAAGTAGTAAGATGGTAAGTTTTCGTTTCATTTCATTGTTCCCTTAAAACATATTCAAACATGATGGTGGTTATCATAGCATATTTTGACCAAGTATATTAGACAAAATATCTCTCAATTTTATAACAGCAAAAAAACAATTTTTTTTCCTTCCAATAAAAAATTAAGTATTCAAAATATTTTATTTTATATTTTGTAATAATTTCTTGATAACATTGCAATATCACTTTGTTATAATGAATGATATTTTTTGATAAAAAATCTGAGCATAGTTCTTGCATAAAGAAATATAAAAAATTAAGCTCTGTAAGTTACAAAATATGGATAAAAAAAGTTTAATACTAATTGTAGATGACAACGAAGAAAACTTAACCATCATTTCAAAAATTTTGAAAACTGAAAATTACGACGTTATGGGAGTATTTTCTGGGGAAGATGCCATTAAATTAATTAAGAAAAGGACACCAGACCTTATTCTAATGGATATTATGATGCCCCAGATGGATGGAATTGAAACCTGTAAAATTATCCATAGCGATCCCCAGTACCAAAACATTCCTATTCTCTTTTTAAGTGCAAAAAATGAAATCGAAACGGTAGTTAACGCCTTTGAAGCAGGTGGAAAAGATTATGTGACCAAGCCATTTAGAGAGGAAGAGATATTATCCCGTGTAAAAACTCATCTAAAAATTTTTTACTTAGAAAAGGAAAGGGAAAGTTATCTTCAAAAGTTAAGCGAATTCTATGAAAAAACCCAAATTGAGCTTGATATTGCCAAAGAAACCCAAAAAGCTATCATAGCCAAGGATTTTCCCAAACTGTCTAACTGCAATATATCCAGTTTCTTCAAGCCTTTTAACAAAATAGGCGGTGATTTAATCGCATACCAATCGCAAGAAAACGGAATTATTGATATTTTGTTTGGTGATGTTTCCGGTCATGGTTTGTCTTCTGCTTTAATTTCCGGAATGATAGTTTTGGCATTTAAAATAGCTGCCTCTAAAAACTCCAAACCGGCTTGTGCCTTAAAACTTATTCACGAATTAGTTTTCCCTATTGTAAAAAGCCATCACCTTAGTGCTGTTTACCTTCAGTACGACCAAAATACTAGAGAATTGCACTATTCTTATGCAGGGCATCATGCGGTTGTTCTTGTTAGAGATGGAATTTGTACAAAATTGGAAGGTAAAGGTTCGTTGGTCGTTGCTCATACAGCCGTTATACTAAATAATTATGCTTATCAATTGGAGACAAATGATAAAGTTCTTCTTTATTCTGATGGTTTGATAGAAGTTGAAAATAAAGAAACCGGTAACATTCTTGGTAACAAAAATTTTATAGAGTATTTGCAATCTATTAATAACCTCCATGAACAAGAGTTATTAGAAGAATTGGCAGCCTATACTATTGGATTTTGCGAAGGTGAGCTAAGGGATGATATTTCGATGTTATTGCTAGAATTGATGTAATATATCCTTGCCTATTATATACAAAAATGTTACCTATATTTAAACGCAAAAAGGAAATTCATAATTATGCTTGGTAGTACAATATTAGTAGTAGATGACAGCAAAATAACCAGAATGAAACTGATAAAAAACCTCGGCGATAAGTTTTCTGAATGGAGATTTTTAGAAGCACAAAACGGAAAAGAAGCCTTAACAGTATTAGAAAAAGAAGCAGCAAATTTGATTTTAATTGATTATAATATGCCCGAAATGGACGGAATATCATTGGCTAAAAAAATAATGGAATTATATCCTAATGTCTGTTTGCAACTAGTAACGGGCAACATTCAAAACGCAACCAAAAAAGAAGCCGAAAAGCTTAACATGCTATTTATCGAAAAACCAATTACGGATGAAACCGTTCAAAAAATAATCCATGGTTATGAGAAATACTTGGAAAAAAATTCTTAATTTTATTTATATGTTTAAACACGCTAACCATGGAAAATAATTCAAAAACAATAAATCTTGCAGAAATTGAACAGGATGCTTTAATAGAAGGTTTTAACATTGGCATTGGTAGAGCCGCCAAAGCCTTATCCGAAATGGTAGATGAAAAAATCAAATTATCAGTACCAGAATTAAAAATCTTCACAAAACCTTATGACCTAAGCTCAATCGGTCTCAATACAGAACAAAAGGTTTGTGCTATTGTACAAAATTATAACGGCAAATATCTAAAAACAGATGCTATGCTTCTTTTTGTAGAAGAAAAAAGCCTGGAATTAGTTCGTCTGTTTCTACGAGAAGACATACCCCTGGAAGACATAACGGAATTGGAAGAAGATGCGCTAAGCGAGATAGGGAATATAATTCTGAATGCTTGCATCGGTAGTTTAAGCAACTTGATAGATTCCCAAGCTAACGGTTCTCTGCCTAAAATTTTAAAAAAAAATGTTATAGACCTAATTACCAGCAAAGAAAACGAAGAAAGTGTATTGTTAATTATTTATGTGGATTTTAGTATTGAGAATAAGTCTATTACTGGTTACGTAATCTTTACCTTAAATATGATTAATTTTCAGCTATTTTTAAACCAATTGGTCAAGAGCTTTACAGAATAAATAAAGAACTCACGTTATGAATGCTCCAAATTTATTATTATTAGAACATATCATAGGAAATGTCGACATAGGACTAATTGTTTTGGATAAAGATATCCGAATTACAATCTGGAACGACTGGATGGTGAAACACTCCCAAATTAAGTTTTCCAATGCCCAAAATTCCTACTTATTCGATTTATTTCCGTCCTTAAATCATGGAAGAATCAAACAAGGTATTCATAATGCTCTTACATACCACCAACATTCCTTTATCACACACGCCTTAAAACAACAACTATTCCTATTGCATACTTCTGATGAAAAAACAGGGGAACCCATACCAATACACCAAAAGATCAATATATCTCCAATTCTTGTAGATAATCAAGAATTTGTTTTGTTAGAAATCAAAGATGAAACAAAGTTTGTAGAAAAGGAAAAAATACTCCGCAAGAGAACGGATGATTTAAAGATAGCCAATGCCACAAAGGATAAGTTCTTTTCCATCATATCTCATGATTTACGAAGTCACATGTCAAATATGTTGGCAAGCATGGAAATGCTACATCAGAAAAATTATAAACTAAGCGAAAATAAAATCCACTTTTTTGCGGAATCAATGTACAAAATTGCTAAAAACTTATTTCAACTTATTGAAAATCTTTTGGAATGGGCTAGTTCGCAAAGTGGTAGGATGCAGTATAATCCGGTTGACATTAGCATAGATAGTTTGATTCAAAAATATATCATTTTATTCCAAGAAATGGCATCCAAAAAGAACATTGAAATTAATTATGTAAGCAGTTTCAACGGTATGGTATATGGCGATGCAAATATGATCTCTTCTATCATAAGAAATATCTTTTCCAACGCAATTAAATTTACTCATACGGAAGGCAAGGTAGATATAATACTTTATTCGGAAGGTAACCATATAAAAATAGCCATATCGGATAACGGTATAGGGATGAGCCAAGAAGAAATAAATAATCTCTTTAATGTAGGGACTGCAAAAAAATCAATAGGAACAGAAAAAGAACAAGGAACAGGTCTTGGTTTGATTTTGTGCAAAGAATTTATAGACTATCACAAAGGGAAAATTGAAATTGAAAGTAAAAAAGATGCAGGAAGCACATTTATTGTATCCTTGCCAATACATCATAAGGAATAAATATGTTTGAAAATCGTTTTGATAAAATAGCTTCGGACTGGGATGACAATCCCATACGTCAAGCAATTGCCGCCCATTCCGTTCAAAATATAAAAGATAGAGTTCTTTTAAGTAAAAATATGAAAGTCCTTGATTATGGTTGTGGAACAGGACTAATACTATTGGGTATTTATCCCTACATAGGTTCCATAGATGGAATGGACAACTCAGAAGGAATGGTAAACGTTTTAAAAGAAAAGCTCACAAAAGCCAACATTCAGAATGTAAACGCGCAGACCCATAATATAAATGAAGAACCCCTACCAGAAAAACAGTATGATATGGTTGTTTCGGGAATGATGCTCCACCATATCAAAGACCCCTTTGTTTTTTTTCAAAAAACCTATTTCTCACTAAAGGAAAATGGCTATTTGTGCCTATCAGATCTGGATACGGAAGACGGAACTTTTCATCCGGCTACTACAACCGACTATTATCATCGTGGATTTGATAGAGGCTATATTCAAGATTCTATGCAAAAAGCAGGTTATAAAGAGATAACCATCGAGACATCTTATACGGTAAAAAAGAAGGAAAAAGAATATCCCATTTTTTTGGCAATAGGCAAGAAGTGATTGTAAAAGGAAAAAATCATGGTAGCTGCAACTTTTAAAGATTGGACACTCACTAAGCTTGATAAAATATTCGGGCTTCGTCAAATTTGGGAGTGCGAATTATTAAAAGAGTGGGAAAACAACACTATTAAAGTTGAAGAAGCAGATAAAATAATTTTACTTAAACTCCAAAATCTCTAATAAGAGGAGGGGGCGATCTTGGAATGAAACAGAATTAGAAAACAAATTTATTAGCCCTCTAATTATGACTGCTGACATTGATGATGAAGAAATTGGGTATTTTTTGGAGCGTAACCTATCACATGTGATTGGAGAATATGAGTTATCAGTACGGTAGATGGAATGATTGCAACTGGTTTTCGTGACCCGGACATACCTTTGTTTTGTTTACATGAATACAAACGAAGTGTGGAAAACCAAGCGCTCACCTGAAGCTCAAGTTCTAAACTGCTATATAAGTTGGTTATCGCGAAAAAAATAACAACAAACTTCCTATCTATGGTTTGTTTTGTTGTTGGTTTGGTATGGAACTTTATTGTTTTGAATCATAATGAATATTGCATTAGTATAGAATACACTGCTTCTAATGGAGGTATTTTTGATATTTTTAGGATGGTAAAAAGATTAAAGCAAATTATAAAAATGAATTAGTTGAATTGTACAAAAATTAAATTAAAGTACTAATTGGAAAATAGAATTCTTCCTTCCCAAAACCTGTTTTTAATCTCAATTTTTTCAAGGTCTCCTAATTCGCCAAATTCTTGCACATCTTCCAAAGCTTGTTGGATCAATTCCGAATCTTTTTGCATATCAACGATTTTAAAATCCGGTAGACCGCTTTGCCGAACTCCCAAGAGTTCCCCAGGTCCCTAAGACGCATGTCGATTTCAGCCAATTGAAAGCCATCACTATACTCTACTAAGGATTCCAATCTTACCTTTGCTTCTTCGCTAACTTTAAAAGGGGTCAAAAATATACAAAAGCTCTCGTGTTCACCTCTTCCGACACGTCCCCTTAACTGATGAAGTTGTGAAATCCCAAATCTATCAGCGTGTTCAATCACCAAAACGGTTGCATTAGGGAACGTCAATTCCCACTTCTACTACGGTCGTTGTCACTAAAATGTTAATTTTCCCTTCTTTAAAAGAATGCATAACCGCGTCTTTTTCGTTTGCCTTCATTTTTCCGTGCAAAAGTCCCATTGTATAGTCCTTGAATTCACTCATACTAAGGGATTCATACGCATCTATACAAGACTTTAGGTCCAATTTTTCGGATTCTTCAACCAGCGGATACACGATATAGCACTGTCTGCCTTGCTCAATATACTTTTTTATGGAATTATAAACGGACTGTCTTTTGTCTTCAAAAACCATTTGGTGACAATTGGCTTTCGTCCTTTGGGCTTTGCCTTTATGGTCACCAAATTGAGGTCTCCGTAAAGAGTCAGGCAGAGAGAACGTGGGATGGGCGTTGCAGTCATTGCCAAAATATCGGGATTTTTTCCTTTACTGCGTAAACTCTCTCTTTGATCCACACCAAACTTATGTTGCTCATCAATGATTACAAGCCCCAAGTCACTAAATAACACATCATCTTGAAACAGACTATGAGTGCCTATCACAAACAAAGTTTCTCCGTTTTTTAATCTTGCCAATTTTTCTCTTCGCACCTTTGCTTTTTCACCGCCCAAAAACAGCTCGACTCCAATAAAGGGAGCATACCCAAGTAGTGTTTGAATGGTATGGTAGTGCTGCCTTGCCAAAATTTCAGTAGGAGCAACCATGCAAACTTGTATGTTGTTTTCTATATAGTACAAAGCCAAAATCAAACCGGTTACGGTTTTTCCGGAGCCTACATCGCCTTGCAAAAGAACAGCCATAGGAACGTCCAATTGTTGTAACATTCTTATTTTTTGGATACTGTTTTCCTGCTCTTTCGTAAGTTGAAATGGTAAGGATTGAACCAGTTTGTTTGCTGTTTGCGATTCCTTTAAGGGCCAAAGTTTTCTTTTGATTTTTTCTCTCTGGCTCACTTTAAATGCCATTAACAAATGAAAGAAATAAATTTCTTCGTATGCAAATCTCCTTTTGGCTTCTTGCATACTGTCATGATCGCTTGGAAAGTGTATTTCAAAAAAAGAGGTGTATCTGTCTGACAGTTTTCGCTTTTGGATTGATTTACCTGGTAGAACTTCCCCAATATCGAGCTTATTTTCCTTCACCATATCCAAGATTTGCTTGATAGCTCTTCTAAAGCCTCTTGAATCCAGTCCTTCTTTTTTGAGACTTTCGCTAGAAGGATATAAAGGAATGATTCTGCCGGTGTGGATCAAATCTAATCCGTCTCCGTCATCAGTAGAAGAAATAATTTCATAATCCGGATGCACAATTTGCAATCCTCTGAAATATTCTAATTTTCCAGTTACAACAATATCCATTCCTGCTTTAAATACGTTTTTAAAATAAGGAACACCTTTAAAAAATACCAAAGAAATTCGTTCGTTGTTAGGAGTTCTAACTCCCACTACTAACCTGGAAGTTTTGCCGTGCGCGAGATATGTGTCCAAAACGCTAGCAAGAACGGATACAACTTCACCGCTTTTTAGAACTACGGAAGATGTTAGATTGCGATCCAAGTACCTTCTAGGAAAATAATAAAGCAATTCCGATAGTGTGGATATTCCAATTGATTTTAAAACTTCTTTTTTATGACTTCCTATGCCTTTTAAAATTTCTACGCCATCAGATAGATTGAATTTTGACATAATTGCTTAGAATAGTCCTCTAGCTTCAAATTCACAGTAATCATCTCCCATACACCTGGAGCTGGTCTGAACGGCAACAAAGCTAAATTCAGTATCAAATGTTTCTTCAAAAAATTCATCACTTAACTCCGGCTTTTGTGTTATATCTATATTGTACAGCAAATTCATAATACCACCTGCAATACCGGTTGCAAAGTAGCTCTTGGAAAATTCAGATTTTTCATAATTTCTCAAGAAAAAATTACTTTCGTAGCCTCCATAAACTCTAATTAACAACTTATCATTTGGTACGACTTTTCGAATTTCCCAACTCCCCCAGCCAAATGTATTGATGCATGTAACCAAAGACGCAATCCAATCTTCACGAATCTTGCAATTCGGAACAACAAAATGGTACCACTCTTCGGATTTCATCATATTTCCAAAAGTATAAAATGCACCATAATTCGCTACTTCTATCAACATTTCTCTGGCAAGCAAAGAATCACCCGTAAAACCGGTTATTTCCTTTTCCAACTCAAAGGACAAATAATTGTAATAGTTTGCGAAATGGCGGGTCATTGGAATTCCAAAAAGTGAGAGCAATCCATTATTTGCTTCGGTTGATAAAATTTCCAGCATCCACTGAGTGATTTTACCAGTGTCCAACTGAGAAAACTTTTGTTCTTCTATGGTATACTTGGGTGGCAATATTCCCACCCCAGGAGAAATCGAATACTGCTTATAGGTATCCCGCCTCTGTATAACAAATTCATTTTCATCTTCTCCCATGGTTAAACATCTACTTTGTTTTACTTGGTAGGCTCCTAATGGTTTGGAATAAGCCAAAGACATGGCGGCTTGCAAAAACCCGCAGGTAAAATAGTCAACGGGCTTGTCTCGTTTTCCCCATTTATTTTTCCAACCCAAAGTATAGTGAGTCGAAGGTGTTACCACTTTTCCACCATGGATAGATAAATCCTTTGCGGGTAGCAAGCCAAAGCCCAAATAGGAATAAATATCCGATGCAATTTCCAATCTTTCTTGTGGCTGCCAGATTTTATAATTTTTTTCAAACAAACGACTTAACATAGAATACACGCAAATTGCAGCACTATCCAGCAAAATCCTTTCTGAGTTTATATCATACCCTGCATTTTCTACAATTTTCTGCAAATACAGATTGTAGTGCTCAGATTGCAATGCTATCGGTTCCCCATACAATAGAGACAGCTTGGGGTATTCCATATTTTTTATTATTGGCTTGTATTTTTTAACCATAAAAAACTCCCATAAATGCATTCATTTTATGATATTTTTCTTTACCTAAATTTATAGTAAAAGAAATATAAAGTTGACTTGAAAAAAAACATTCTAAGTATTGAGATATAAAATCGGTTATCCAGAATAAATTCCCTTATTCAATAGAACATAAATAGGTTCTTATAAATGTCAAAAAAAAATTATTTTAATGTCTGTAAAGAATGTACTTTAAGCTATTTTGAAAGTCTCTTTGATGAAAAAGCCCATGAAAGAGAGTTACAACCAGAGGATTATCCCGTTAATTTTGATATGTCAAGTACAATAAACCTCTTGGAAACGAACTCTACCCAACTTACTTTGGGATACAATATTCAATCAGCTCTGAAAACGTCCCTACAATTTTTAGGCTCTTACGAAAGGGTAGATATGAATATTATCCTTGATACTTTATCGGAAATAGCGGGTAATATTGGAATTTCCATACGGAGTAAATTGGCAATCCCAGAGATAAAACTCTCAATCCCTTTGGTTATAGAAGGCGAAAAACACCACATTTTGGTAAACGAACTTAACGTTCAAAAAAAGGGGTATGAATTTATAATTCAAAACTTGCGAATATGGTTGATTGTGCAAACAAGAGAAAATTAGGCGATTTTTCAAAAGATTGCA
This sequence comes from Leptospiraceae bacterium, assembly GCA_024233865.1. Classification (GTDB taxonomy): domain Bacteria; phylum Spirochaetota; class Leptospiria; order Leptospirales; family Leptospiraceae; genus JACKPA01. Next base: position 59,542 of record JACKPA010000001.1, read on the forward strand.
CCAAAATAATCAGCGAAAAATTTATCCAACCGCACGTAGGGACAGGTCTTAGACCTGTCCCTTTTGCGAAAATTTACCTAAACCAAAAAGTTAGGATGGAGAATCTCTGGTAAAAAAACTTTAAGTTCTGCAAATTGCAGTGACGAAACCTCTTCTTGAAAAGTAAAAACCTTTTTGCTTGAATATTGATTTCCAATAGGACTAGTGTAAACTTCTATCGTTTTTTCCAATAAATTTATAATCCAATATTCAGGAATATTCCCTTTAGCATAAATAGAGGCTTTTGTTCTGTCTATTTCAATTGTCGTTAAAGCGACTTCTATAACAAAGCTTGCAAAATTGGGATGCCCATAAGCATAATCGTATTCATCAGCCTCTACAATCGCCAAATCAGGTTCCGGTTCAGAATTATCGAGCACTAAGGGTTCTTCTTTGCGTATTTTATAGTTTGACTTTAGTAATGTCCTGTATATAAACCAAAATAATTGTTCAACAACATAAGTATGAACCGGTTTTTTAGGCATTTTTTGTATTACAATCCCATCTAATAATTCGGACTTTTCCGTTATAATTCCCAAATCAATCATTTGGTGGTATTTATCCCTGCTCAATCTAAGAAGACTTTCTTTTACGGAATTAATTTCTAAAACAGCCATGGTACACTAAACTCTTATGATTCAATTCTCAAAAGTATACCCCATAGCTTTATGAATCAATTAAAATTCTAAAAAAAGAATTGACTGATTGCTCTAATAGTAAAATATTATTTGTAATTATAGAAAAACGGTAAGGAAGTTTTCTTGTCTCACTTAAATTTGTACGAGCAGTATAGTCTAACCAAGGACCATTTTGTAATCCTTTCTTTTAAAGGAGTTATTTCGCAAGAAATTCTTGTTTACTTGGGTTCTATGATAAAATCCTCATTAAATCTTCAAAGTAAAAAAATAAAAAAAGTTTTTGCTGTTTTTATTGAATTAGCTCAAAATATATTGCATTATTCTGCAGAAAGAAACGTTGATAATGAAGGTTATGAGGGTGGAGTTGGCATACTTCAAACTACCGAAGAAAATGAAATTTATTATGTTAGTGCAGGAAACATGGTGAAAAATTCGCAAATAGAAAGTATCAAAAAAAATTGTGAATATGTAAATAGCCTATCCAAAGAAGATTTAAAAATTTACTACCAAGTAAAAATTAAGCAAGATCGTCCGCAAGGCAGTAAGGGAGCGGGCTTGGGCTTTATTGATATTGCCAGAAAATGTGATGGTCCTTTAGAGTATAAATTTAATCAGATAGACGAAAAACACTCATTTTTTACTCTTTCAGTATCTTTTAAAAGGGACGAAACCTAAAATGGACAAAATACATATAGAAAAAACAAAAGTATCCCCAGAAGTTTTATTAGACTTTGAAGGAGGTCGTGCCGAAATTTCCGGTGAATCTTATCCGGAAAATGCAATGAATTTTTATAAACCGGTTTTTGAATGGATTGATTCTATAATGCAAGCAAAAAAGTCTATCCATTTTGACTTCCAATTGGAGTACTATAACACGAGTTCATCAAAATGCATTATTGATATTTTGGAATTATTAGAAAAATATCATTCGGAAGGCGGGAAATCCTCTGTAAAATGGTACTATCAAGAAGATGATGATGATATGTTAGAAAGCGGAGAAGAGTTTTCAGAAGACCTTGAGTTGCCTTTTGAACTAGTTTCCTATTCCAAATAGACGACTATTATATCTTATTGATTTAGAGTATATAATAATCTATTTAACCCTTGACTTTTAAACCAATAATTATATAGGTAGCAATAGCTATAATCTGAGCGAGTTCAATTGAGGATAAAGTATGCTTCCAGATAAATCAGATCAAAGATGGCGAGAGTTAGTAACCGGTAAAAAGAAATTTACCATCAAATCACTACCTACAAAAATCCTGTTAGGTCGTGTTGTTCTAAGAGCAGAAATGGACACTTCTCCAGAAAATGTTAATAAGTGTGTGAGCGAAGTCTATGACTACTTCACAAAAAATATAAAGGTTGTCGAAAACGATTTAAAGCAAATATTCGGATAAGAAAGGAAAAACACTTTATGTTATCTTTAGACGAAGCAAGAAAAAAGATTATTCAAACGGACAGACCTCTCCTAATTGCAGGAGAAGAGGCTATTCTTGATAGACTGCCAGCAGGTAACTGGATTGCCGGAACAATCCCTTATTTTATGGCTGAAGAGGGTGGTTTGGAATCTCAAGATAAAATTTTTATTACGGAAATTCCAGAATTCATCTCTAGCGACGACATTGAAATAAAAATGTACAATGCGGAAACAATCCCGAATGTTTCTATTGACGCACCGGAAAACGGATTCAGCTTAATTATTATCCCTGCTAGTGGGGCTGTCCATGAAAGTTTTGCAAAAAATGCTCCCAATTACCAGGATATTTTGAGCAAACCAATTATCGGTTGGATATCCGGATTACATTTGCAAAATTTAGGTAAGGAAACTCCTAAGGTTTACAACGGACTTAGAAAGAAAAAAACAGATCAAGACGCAGTTGTAATGCATATTACCTTACCTAAGAACAAAGCGGCAATTGTGGATATAATTAATCTTTTTAACCAGGGAGAAGGAGACGTCATAACCTTTGAAGAAGAAGGCTTTGTTGTTAATGATTGTCTTATTAATGGAAAGAAAACTAACTTTTCTGATTATCTAATAAAAAATAAGATCGATACAAAGCTACCTTTGGTTGCTGATTTGTACGGAGCAATGATAAACACCAGTTTCCAAAGTATTGATGAAGATAAAAAAATCGTAAATTTATATGCTCCTGTGTTCAAGAATATCAAATATAAAATTGCCGGTCAAGTTGGAGATTATGTAAAAGAATTTACCTCCAAAATCCCATCTTCCGCAAATAATATTACCTTTAGCTGCAATTGTATTCTGAACTATCTTTATTCCGAGCTAGAAGGCAAAAAAACCGGAAGCGTTACCGGTCCAATTACATTTGGAGAGATCGCCTATCAGCTGTTAAATCAAACGATGGTTTATCTTACAATTAAAGATGTTTGATAAGTAGCACAGCCATCCCTGGCTGTGGTTTGGTAGTAGTACAGGCTGAAAACCTGTATTACTGAAGGAATCGATTTTGAAAATTGCAGTATCAAGTGACGAATATTCCCCTTTAACCAAATTTGTTTTGGAAAATCTGGAAAACAGAGGTTATAAAACGGAATATTTTGGTCCCATGGGAAAAGAAGAAGCAGATTGGCCTGATGTTACCCACAAAGCAGTTCTGCAAGTTGTTGAAAAAAAAGTTGATGAGGCAATCGTAATGTGCTGGACGGGAACCGGTGCTTGTATGGCTGCCAATAAAGTAAAGGGAATTCGAGCTGCTCTTTGTGGAGATGCTGAAACAGCAAAAGGAGCACGTATATGGAATCACGCCAATACTTTGGTATTAAGTATTCGAGCTACTTCTTTACCTATAGCTAAAGAAATTTTAGACTCCTGGTTTTCCACTCCATTTAGTCAAGACGAATGGAATCTAAAACAAATAGCAAAAATTCAAAAAATGGACGAACTTTTACTATAATAGAATATTATCATCATATAAACGTTTTCTCTTTTATAACATCGGTGCTTATCTGTGTCCATCGGTGGTAAATCACTTTTTACACGCCCTACGGAATAAAAAATGCCAAATATAATTTACGATATAATTTATCATTATTATTGTTCCAGCAGATATTCATTTTTAAAACGCAAATTAAAAATGAAGCTTAAGTATGCGGATATTGGCGGGCAAAAGCTTGGTTTCTTTTTTTCTCATAATCCAGGGAAACCTATTGTTTTAATCCATGGTTTACTGGATCACTCCTTTGGGTATAGAAGAATAGTTCCCCTGATAGATAAAGGCTATCAAGTCATTTTAGTAGATATTCCAGGCTTCGGAAAAAGTAAATTTCCTAAAAAAATTAAGTTTCTCTACCAAGTTGATGTATTTGCAGAAATGATTCTAAATGCCCTTCGAGTTTTGAATTTAAAAAATGTAACTCTCGTTGGTCACTCCATGGGTGGATTAATTTGTCAGCACATAGCAATTTTGGACAAAAAAAGAGAATTTAACCATATAGAAAAACTCATTTTACTTTCTACCGGTGGTATTCCTCATCCCAAAAAAGAGAAAATTAGGAACATTTTGTTCCCCAAATCCGAAAGGGAAGTCACAAGACTACTGAAATATTTATATTATGAAGACGTTCCCGAACCGGATAGCTTATCTAAAAAATCTCTAATTCACGCCTGGAATAAAATCACCTATATGTATTTGGCTGAAAATACTATAACTCGTGAGCATGAAATTTTTTTGGGACGGAAGGCATCTTCCATCCATGTTCCAACCCTTATTATCTCCGGAAAAAATGACACCATTACCAATCCTAATATGATGACCGCAATTCATTCTTACATCGAAAACAGCCAATTGATTCTTTTGGAAAAAGCAAAACACGCAATCCACATAGAAAAACCTCACGATGTAGCTAATGCCATTAATTGCTTTTTATCCAACCATGGATAATTTGTTTAAAAAATAAGCTTGATTGTAGATAGCATAGTCTTTAAACAGTTAGGAAGTTTTAATATTACGACTAAGGGCATTTATTTTAGGAATTTAGAGAAAATTAGACGTTGAAATTGTCTAATTTACTGAGAGGAATATGATGAAAAAGCATTTTATATTATTTTTTTTAGCATTATTTTATTCTTTTATTTCATTGGAAGCCGGAAACACCGTAGCGGTTGTCACCTTTGTAGAAGGTGAAGTTTGCAAAGGCGGATGCTTTTTTGGCTCTAAGGTGAGTAAAGGAGACGTTTTCCAAGAAGGTGATACAATTACAACAAAAGACGGAAAAGCAGACATTCAAATCGGATCGGGGAGTGTAGTTCGATTGAATGAAAATAGCGAGTTGAAGATAAAGGGTATGAATGAATCAGGGAAAACATCCCTCTTTGACCTTTTTTTATCAAAAGGGCAATTACATTCCAAAGTAGGGTCTTCCAAAGCTCCTAATTATAAAATTCAGACAAATACAACGACCGTAGGTGTTAGGGGAACGGAATTTGTTGTAAGTGAAAGTGGGGCGCTGTTGGATACTGGTGTTTATATGAAAGAAGGTGAAGCCGAAATTGACATGAGTTCAACGAGAAGATGTGTTATAAAAATATTAAATTTTGGATGCAATGACCCGGATAATGTAATACTAAAAGCAGGTCAACAGATTGTCTTTGATGAAGATGATTATGAAATTACTCCCGTATCAGCCAAAGCATCTGAGGAAATGAAGATCATTAATACGTTTAAATTGCTTGATCTTCCCAGATTTCACTCTATCCGGCAAGAATACTATGATGTAGGTGCTTTCAATTCTTCTGATTACGAGTCAGCCAGAAACTTTAGCTCTGTTAAAGGAAGTAGTCCTGGTTCAAGTTCTCCTTCACAAAGTGTGAATCCTTATAATAGGCAATACAATAGATGTTGCAATTGTTGTTATTGATGTTCTTTCGACTACGCTAAAGAGAACGGATGCTACGTTTTAAAAAACGCTTTCTCTAGGTTATGATGCCCAAATAAAAAATATATGAAAATACTAATGACTTCACTTATAATTCTTTTACTACCTTTTTCCATGTATGCAAAAGAAGAAAAAGAGACAGCCCCTACCTGGACATCAATCCTTGTTCCTGGGTTAGGGGATTACTTGAATAATAATCCTAAACTAGGAACTTTTTGGCTTGGCTCAACGCTCTTGATTGCAGGGATTCATAAAAATTCCGTAGATACGCTACATAGCAAAAAAGACAACTACGGCAATACTTGGAATTATGGCGTTTTTTTGGGTAAATACGATGACTTGAATACACTATTCACTGCTTATAAGTTTAAAACAGCAAGGTCTGACTATAGCGATGCCATAAGCAATTACAACCAAACGGCAAATATTTTAGTAGGCTGGTGGATTTTGAACTTTCTTTCGGCTCAAATTAATTATCCTCGGTTGTTTGAAGTAATGAGTGGAGGTGAGGAAAGCAGTTTTAATATTGATGTCTATCCCCGTAAGTACGGAAGTGCATCATCGGGCTTTAGTAATTGGGAAACGTTTTATAATTTCGGATTTCAGGCGAGGTTTTAGGAATGAAAAAGTCATACTTTGTATTGGTTTTTTACTGTATCTCAAACCTGTTTTGTATTCACTCCAAACCCACATACAACAATTCAATGGATATTTTTTCTTTGATAGGTTTGATTTTTAATACACAGTTTACAACCTATACATCAACTATGGCTGATGCTCGTGTCTACCATACGGCAACTCTGTTAAATACGGGAAAAGTGCTAGTTGTCGGTGGAACCTCTGACAATTCAACTGCTTTGAGCACGGCAGAACTCTATGACCCTGACCCTGCTTTGTTTACCTCTACCGGAAGTATGAAAGATAAACGCGGTGACCATACAGCTACCTTGTTGCCAAGCGGGAAAGTTTTGATTGTTGGTGGAACTACTGACGGTTCAACAGGACTTTCCACCGCAGAACTCTATGACCCCGATACCGGTTCTTTTACCTATACTAGTGGTAGGATGTCAGAAAGCCGATTTTATCACACGGCTACTTTATTGAAAACAGGAAAGGTGCTAATCACCGGTGGAACTTCTGACGGTTCAACCGCTTTGAACACCGCAGAAATCTACGACCCTGATACGGATACGTTTTCTTACACCGGTAGCATGATCTACAATAGAATGTATCATACTGCAACTCTATTGTACAATGGAAATGTAATCATTATCGGTGGAACTTCTGACAATTCGACCGGTTTAAGTTTTGCAGAATTATACTCCTCTAGCAGCAATAGCTTTTCTTCTGATATGACGTTGTATAACACAACAGACTCTTTCATTTATCATACTGCTACTTTATTGAACAATGAAAAGGTTCTTGTTTCTGGAGGTGTAGCAGAATTAACTAGTTATAGTCCAACGAGTTACCAGGATTTATATGATACAAGTTTAACTACAAATAGCACATATTTCTGGTATATTGAAAATCTTACCATGAATACAACACGCTATAAACACACAGCCACTTTATTCAATAACGGGCAAGTTTTGATAGCCGGAGGAGTAAAATCTGCTACCAGTTCTACTTCCATTTCAAGTGCAGAACTGTATGATTACAGTTTGTTTGGCTCAACTACTGTATTTAACAATCCAACAACCGGTAGCATGGTGACAGCTCGGTCGAGTCATACGGCAACCTTGCTTCCGAGTGGTAAAGTGCTGGTTACGGGCGGAAATACAGATAGCGGTATTACAAAAAGCGTTGAACTCTATGATCCGTCTACAGGAACTTGGGAGGAAAAAAAGTGAAAAACATATTTAATTTTTTAATAGAAGGACTGAAAAATGTATGCGATTGAATTTTTGGCAGAAATAAAAGAACGATATATTGAAATTCCGGAATACGAGAACTTTCAAAACAGCGTTGTTAAAATAATAATATTAAAAACAGAAGAAAAGTTATCGGAAAACAAATATCAATATCCCACTTTAGATTATAAAAAATATATTCATCAAATTAATTTTAAAGTTGATGAGGGTGAAATGACAAATCCGTTTTTAGAAGTTCAAGACACTTTATCATATTCTCAGGAACTTAGAATAAAATCATGGAGGAAATAGTCTTTTTGGACACTTGTATCATCATTGATTTATTAAAAGGGAAACCCAAAATAAAAGAAGTTATTGAAACAGAAATAAAACTTAGAAATTGCGTAATCAACGATATTGTTATTATGGAATTATTGCAAGGTGCCAGGAATAAAAGTGATCTTAGGTTTATACAATCTCAGCTAAACAAATTTCAGGCTTTGGAGATTAATCAAATGATTATGAATTTATCTAAAGATATTATATGTGAATTTACTCTTTCACATAATGCAAAAATTCAAGATGCAATAATTGCATCTTTTTGTATAATCTATGATGTTAAGCTGTTTACTTATAATTTAAAAGACTTTGAATATATCCATGGTATTAAATTTTATTGGAGCTAAAAATAATTTAGTATGTTTGCCTATTTTTTAGCTATTTGTATACTACAGAAACTTGGAAGGAAAAAAAGTGAAAACCATATTCAAAAGCATCTTCATCTCCATAACCATTACAGTCGTTATTTTCTCATGCTCAAGTGAGAAAAAAAGCGACTTTCAAAAGATTGAACTTTTGTACAGACTGTTTGAGAAAAACACCGCAGAATACACATTAAAATTGAGTTCGTTTTTCTTTCTAACTCCCTATTCCGTAGGAGTGATCAGCGGAACAGACATCGCCGTAAACGTCCCTAGCGGAACAACCGTTACGGCTCTGGTTGCTTCCTTTGCCCACAATGGAACTTCTCTCACGGTGAATGGAGTGGAACAAACCAGCGGAACAACGGCTAATGATTTTACAAATCCTGTTACATACTCTCTTACAGGATCGGACGGTTCGGTTAAAAATTATACCGTAACGGTGACAATCGGACAATGACAAAGAGAAATAATGCCGCCCCAATAAGATCGGGTGAACACAGGGGTTCACCCCTACAATGCCCTAAACCAAATTCCATTGCATTGATTACAATCCTACTATTAAATCTAAATTGTTCCGTTTTACAAAAAATAATCTATCGAAATTCGCCAAGGGTAATACTCAACCTTAGCGTAGGGAGAGTATTTTCTGGAAAAACTGACTTAGACACTGGAGACGTTTTGCCTCTACAAAATCCTATTAACATAAAAGAAAACTCTTCTGCTGATATTCAATTGATTTATAAAGCGACGGAAATGGTGGTAAACCTAAAGGCAAGCACAGACTTTCAGTTCTACCAACCAAAAGGCTCTGATAATGACATTTACTTGAAACTCATAAAAGGTGAAATCATTGTGAAATTGGTAAAAAAAGAACCAACTCACAAAATAAAAATCAAGACTCCTCATGTTATTGCTACAATAGAAGAAGAGTCCGTTTTAGGAGTAAGCACATCAAATAAACAATCCGTAATCAATTCTTTGGAGGGAAAGGTGAAAGCAAGAGTTGCCCTTCCCGGAAATTTGGAATATTTGTCTGTCAAACAGATCACCAAATCAAAAACGGATAAGCTGATCCAAAAGGTATTTGGACCGCAAGCAAAAACGATCCATACAAAAGTTGCTTTTTCCCTAACGTCTTACGAGCAAGAAAAGTTTTATGATTCTTTCCATTTGAAAAAGCTGTTTTCCGATAATTTGGTTGGGAAATTGATCAAAGGTTATAACCTAAACAACTCCGAACTAGAGCAAGTGGGTGTTGCAGTGGATAATTGGATACGGGAAAATTAGGATATATGCCATTCTTTTGAGCTAATTATAGCCAAATTTTCGTAAGCGTCAAACTAAATACCATGAAAAAAAGCAGTTTTTATAATGACAACAACTGTCTATAGCTTATTATCGCAGATGCCCAAAAACTCTATTTTTAAAATAAGCCTTAATAAATTCCGGTGTAATAACCCATGGCAAAAGGGTATCCAACTCTTCATTTGTCCTCATAAATGGTAGCCTCTCCAACACATACATCCAATACCAAAAAGGCTCGTGTCCGTTCTTCCGGTTTTCAAAAGCACACGATACGCTTCATTTTTATTTAACATTGGAACCTCCACCTAAAAATTGGTGTATGTTAATATTCATAATCTATACTTTAACTAAGACTTTAAATACGCACTGCTTAAAAACCTACAGCTTTGATCGCTGACGAAGAGCATGATTTTGGTACATGACCACAACTATACGCTTTCATTCGAATTCCTTCATCTGTTATGTTTTCGTACCCACCCGAAAAGCTCAAATCTGAGCAAGATTTTTTGGAAAGAGCTGTCCTTATTGGGTCTGCTTTCACCACGTTTTGGTAGTAAATTGTATAATAGTTGGAAGCAGTAATTCCATAAAAATGGTCGTAGCAAACACCAGTATATGTAAAAGGATCAGTCTCTTCAATAATTACTATGGATTGTTCACCTGTTTCTGTTGGTGAAGTCAATAAAACGTATGCCAATAAATTTTTGGCACTTTCCCTTTTGGGACTACAACTAAGTAAAATTAGTAATACTATTCCAATAATCAAACGCTTCATAAATAGACTCCTTATTTGTGATTGAGTGCAACTTCTTCGCCAAAAGTGACTTGGACTTGAAAATAAATCAGATTATTATCCGCATCTCTTCTTTTCTGAGTAACATAATTCGTTCCAAGATGGTCTCTAAGTATATTATAAAATAGCTGTACTTTGAAATCATGATGCCTTCCAAAAAAATTTAATCCAACCCAGTAAGCTTTGAATCTCTCAAAATCTTCCGTTTTATAGTTTCTATCAAAATCACCTTTCATAAAATCATATCTAACAACCGGCATTATAAAATAAGATGAAATAGGGTAATTATATCCCAATGTTACGTGGTAGGTTTTAGTATCTTTGGCTGCCGAACCGCTAAAATAGGTATAAGCTCCATTGGCATACAAACCCTTCCATGTAGCAGTAAAATCATAGGTATGAGCATTTAATCCGAATGAACGACGGAAAATATTTGTTCCACCTGGTGAAAAGTCCATTGCATAGGCTAGTGCCAAATTGTACGGATTACTATTGGGCAATGTATAATCGCCACCGGTTGCACTACTTTGTTCCGTCAAAGTATTGAATTTAGAAACACCTCTTGTTTGTGGGTCATAAGAATTTACATATTTCAGTTCTTTTGCTGTTACTCCAGACATACCAAGTGATACTTTCAAGTTTTTTTGAAAAATCTCCTCTCCTTCTCTCCAGTCACCGGATTTACCGTCCTTGACTAATCCATCAAAAGGGTTTACCTCTATTCTCCAACTTAGCATAGGAGTAATTAACAAAGGTTGAGTTCCGGAATGAGTGTCTGTTAGCACTCTTTGCCTTCCTACACCATCATGTCCGGAACCCTTTCCATTCATAACAGAGCCTGATACTTTCATGTAATTAGTGTATTTTTTGTTAATCAGTTCAAGAGGATGTGCGTCTGCGAAGATTCCAATATCCCATAGTTGTGTAAATGACAAAGCAAATGCTCTTTCTGGTATTAAAAGATTGGCAAAACTTTCCAAGCCTTCTCGTAAAAATCTTACTCTCTGTTGTCCGAAATAAAAAATCGAACTCATAAAAGGAGCCTTTACCCATATATTGGCTTCTTGAACTCCACCTCTACTGTCATTCAGTTTTTCCTCTTTGAGAACGGTATACGAATTACCGTCAGCTCCGGGAATGGTAACCGATTTGGTTGTAGAATACGGACTGTTAAGTAAGTTTTCCATTTTGAGGTCAACTATTCCTCCCCACCATTTATCCCCTTCATAGGCAAGTCCAATCCTAAGCCTACGAAAACCAGTGTCCCAAGCGTTGTAATCACTATGTCCATTAGAAAATACAGAATCTTTTTGTCCGGCAACCGATCTTACCTGAACACGACCATTGACCTTTAACTTAGAGTTGGATTTGCTTGAACCTTGATTTATGTCACTACTTGATATTTTCTTTCTACCAGGACCAGGTTTGGTAAAAACCTGTCCGGTTGCCGGATCTTCATACAATTCCACACTATCTGCATTGATCGCTATGGAAAAAAAACTAAAAATTAACCCAAATAACACCAATTTAAAAATAACAACTATATTTAAACTGAAATATTTTTTTATCCCCTTCATATTTATCCTAAACTTTTTATTTAACGTGAGTTCGACGTAAGGAATAATGTTATAAAAATAAGAAGGGTGAACACAGGGGTTCACCCCTACGCTCGAAAATACCACAGGCTTTGTAGGAGCAATCCCCCAGTGGTTGCCCTTTAAGTGAAAATCAAAATGTTATATCAAACTCACGTTATTTAAATCAATGAAATTAAAGGTAGGTATGAAGGAAACTCTTTTTATAGTTACAATTTAGTTACGGTTTTATTACATTCTAATCCTGAAGAGAGACGTTTACGATTAAGTCTTCCCTTCCGCATAACCTATCTATGTCGAGAATCCCAATAGTCTGATTTTGATAAAAGTAGGTTTCTTTAATAAGCTCGCTTTCGGATTCTGTCACCATTAGAGGCGAAATTAAAAACTGCTTCTTGTCTACGTATATCACATCTAATAATTCATCAACCACAAGTCCGACAATTAGTTCGTCTTTTTTTACAACCACAACTTTACCCATGGCTGCTTTTGTGTTTGTTTTGGATTTTAGAAGATAGTTCATATCAAGTAAGGTGAGAATATCTCCACGAAGATTCATACAACCGGCTATGTGCTCTGGAGTGCAGGGAACATTTGTGAGCGAATGGATTTCTGAAAATTCCACGATGTCTCTAAGGTCTATACCAAAATTTTCTCCTTCAATCATAACAATGGCAATGGAAATAAGCGAAGTCAAGCCTTCTTGAACTTTATCCGCTTCTTTGAGATAGGATTCTTTTCTTTTTTTGAGAACCGACAATTCATCTTTGGAAAATTCGGAAAACAATTTATTCAAAAGTGGAGTGGTTTTGTCCGAACTCAGTTTGTTATCTTCTACGCTTTCCAAAACTATTTCCAAAGGAACTAAATTTTCTATATCCACTTTTTGGATAATTTCATTATTGTATTTTATTATCCTTGAAATAATTGGAACACTAGTTTGGTTTTGGTGATTTTTTTCATACGGGATCATATCAAAATTCTCTATATTAATGACTTCATGTGCCATAGTAATACGGAGAGCGAGTTTTTTATCGTTCATTTGTATAACTATGATTTTATCATTCACACTGCATTGATGAGTCTGAAAATCCTGCCTAAGATTTATGTCCAATACAGGAATGATTTCACCCCGAAAATTAAAAACCCCAATCAAAAATTCCGGTAAAGAAGATATAAACGTTAGTTCCGGAAACCATAAGATTTCAACTACCTTATCTGCCGGTATGGAATACCTGGAATCATTGATACTAAAAATTAAATAAAAACTAGAGTCTACTTTTTTTTCCATAGCCTTAAACATTCACTTAATATAGCGTAAGTTCGACGTAAATAATAATATTATAAAAATAAGAAGGATGTCTATTTGACAGGAGTACATATAATCAAATAACAAATATCTCCTGTATTTTTGATAAATTAAAATCAGCAATAAGCTTTTTAAGTGATTTAGCTACTTGTTCATCAAACTTTTCTACCTCTTTAACAAGTGCCTCTAATATATCCAAATCACCATTAATAGCTGCTTGAGACAATTTATCTTTTATATCGTTCGGTAAGGCTGTCAAATTAATTTCATAATTATTTGTTACCTCTACTTCTTCAATACTTTCCATATAACCTTCATATACATATTCAATACCCGTATAATATTTAATTGTTTCAAGCAGCTCGTTTTCTTTAAATGGTTTTTTCATAAAAGTATTTGCTCCTTGTTCTAATATCTTTTCATGAGAGTTATAAAATGTACTTGCACTAAGACCTATGATACAAGCTGTTCTACCAGTTTTTAACCCTCGTATTTTTTGAGTAGCTTCAACTCCATCCATAACCGGCATTACAATATCCATCAAAACAACATGAGGTTCCCAGTCTTGAAAAATTTCAACTGCTTGTTTACCATTTTCGGCTTCTCTTGTTGAAAATCCTATTAAATGAAGCAATTTTATGACAACATCTCTATTCAAAGCATTGTCATCAACTACTAATACCCTTTTTTCTCCTTGGTTGTCTTTTAATTTTAAGATACGGTTTTTATGATTAATTTGTCTAACTACACTTTCATCTCCTTCTTCAAACTCAAAGCTTACGATAAAACTCGAACCTTTTCCTATAATACTTTCAACCGTGACATCACCTTTCATAAGCCGAGCTAGTTTCTTGCTTATTGTCAGACCTAAACCTGTACCGCCAGAGGCGCGCATACCAATTTCTGTTTGTTCAAATGTTCCAAAAATCATGTCTAATTTGTCTTCTGGAATGCCTATTCCAGTATCAGATATTGTGCAATAAATTTTATTACCCTGAATATCTGCTGATAATTTAATACTTCCTTCATTAGTAAATTTAATAGCATTGCTTAACAAATTTATAAAAATTTGTCGTAAACGACTTTGGTCAGCTTTAATAATTTTGGGTAAAGATTCCGAAATATTTAGTTCAAAGGATAGACTCTTATTCATAATATGAACTTGGAACATTTTTTGTAAATCATCAAACATATAATGCAAGTCAAAAGATTCAGGTAAGAGTTTTATTTTTCCAGCTTCAATCTTGGAAATATCTAATATGTCATTGATTAAGCCCAATAAGTGCTCACCACTTTTATAAATAGATTGAATCATATCTTGAACTTCCGGTACAATGGATTTATCTCTTTTTAAAATCTGAGTATAACCTAAAATGGCATTCATTGGCGTACGTATTTCATGAGACATGTTTGCCAAAAACTCACTCTTTGCTTTGTTAGCGACTTCCGCTTTTTTTTTGGCTTGCATAAGTTCTTTATGACTTTTTAATAATTCTTCTTGAGCTTTTTTACGCTCGCTAATGTCAATTCCTATTCCAATTAGGCATGGTTTGTTCTCAATGAAAACTCTCACTCCAGTAAAATAAAACAGTATACTTTCACCATTTTTAGAAATAAATTTAGCTTCAAAAAAAGAATTTCCTGTTGCAAAGACTTCTAGAATAGCCATTTTGAATATATTTTTCTCGATAAAAAAATCAGATGGGTTCATGCCAAATATTTCCATTGCCTCATACCCCGAAACTCTTTCAAAGTTATCATTCCATTTTAGAATATTTTCTTCTTTATCAAACATGAAAAAGATTCCAGGTAGACTATTCAAAACAGTGTTTGTGAATTCCATATGTTGATTTATCAACGATTCTATCCTTTTCTGTTCCGCTAGTTCAATAATTTCCAATTGAGCTTTTTTTTGTTGAAAGACGAGAGTTGCTAGTACCATCATAGTTGTAGAAGTGACACCTATAAATGATTGTAGTATCAATAATTTTTCGTTTAAAGAAAAATAGTTGAAAATAGGAAGGCTTGTTAAAGAAGCATACATTAGTAATGAAGATATTAATACACTAAAAACAGCAGCTCCGTACTGCATAAAACGAAGTGAAGCAACCATTTGAAATATAATAAATAGAAAATATAAAGGATAACTGCTTTTGAAAAAAAATAGCCCACCTATAACTGTTATAAATGCCAGTCCAAATATTTCCAAAAAAGTCTTAGTATTAAAATTGATTATTGCCTTTATTTGCCAAACCATTATAAATGGAACAATAGTGATAACTCCCATAGCGTCGCCTAAGTACCAAGTAAACCAAGTATAGACTATCTTATTAGAAGCTATTATTCCCACCAAATACATACTGCCAACACCCCAAACAGAACCAAGGATACAAGCAAAGAACGCTCCCAAAACTATAAACAATATAACGTTAATAGGTTTACTAAAAGGATTATTTGTCTTTGTCACTCTTTTGACTATAAATGAGCCAAAAAGAGCTTGTAGAGTACTCCCACATGCTATACTCGCACTTAAAAAAAATATGGATGTATTATCATAAGAAGTTGAAATTAAAATATTACCTAAAAAAGAACCTAGCCAAACACCAATTAATAATTTATAACCACGTAATAATAATGCAGCCATAGCCACACCAGCAGGAGGAAAAATCGGTGTTACATTGCCTGGAGGAATTGCAAAAAACATTCCAATTTTTAAAGAAATGATATATGTAACAATTACTATAATATTTATTATGTAATCATTTTTTATGAATCTGTTCATTTTTAGTCTTTAACCATTTCAAGAGAGATATTGGATAATACTCTTAAGCTATATATGTCTACACAACGTTACTATAATAAACCATCTATATCATATTCTTTCCTTGCATACACTATTCCACTTAAGAATTCTAACTGTGAAGATTCCGCATCACTATAGGAACATTCAATTATTTTTTCTTCAAGTTTAAACTTAGTAAATATTTGTGTCGTTTTATCAAGTACCAGTGTAGCATTTCGAACATCAGCATATATGGGACATCTATCGAAATAATACCTAATTAAGATAGACTTTCTCTCTTTAATAAATCTAAATACAATTTTCCGAATGTCTGTGTAAATGCATCCTAAAAGAGCTATCTGAATAGCAACGCAAATATCATCTATATTCGGATCTTGGGTAATATTTTCTAAAAAATTAGACTTGTAAAGCTCTTTACTCTCCTCATTTTCTTTCCTTGCATATACTAGACCGTCCAAAGGGTCTAGCTGAGATAAAGGGGCATCAGAAAATACACATTCTTCTTTGGATTTGATGTCAAGTTTTTTGGAAAATAAACTAGCTATATCATAATCATTTTGTCTAGGTTTTCTATCAAGATAGGAGCGAATAATAACAGATTTTTCACTTTCATCATATTTATAAGCTACGGCTCTTATAGGGGGATATACTTCCCCGAGTAACCCTTTCTTTAAGCCCAATCGAAGTGATTTTATCGTTGTAAACTCTATTTGCATTAAAATAATTCCATACCAATAATCGTGCAGTCATCTTCCAGCCTACCAGACTGGGAAAAAGAAATACTATAATTTATCAAATTGTCTAACAATTGTTCAAGAGTCTCTCCACTATTATTTTGAAAAAATTCCGAAAACTGCGCGAAGTCAATCATTTCACCAGATTCATTTAACACTTCAATTAGTGCATCTGTATAAATGATAATTTTATCTCCAGTAAAGAGTTGAACTTTTTCTTCAGTAAAATTGGATTCTTGATTTGAGAATACTCCAAGAAGTGAACCGTAAGTATTTAATTCTATGATTTCTTGTGTTTTTTTACGAATTAGAATCCCAGACGGGTGTGCTGCACTAGTATACAATAAAGTCTGATCTACTGAATCATATATCCCATAGAACATGGTTGAGAACTTTCCTTCAGGAATTTGAAGATAGAGATCCTGATTGATGTTCTGTAAAGTAACTTCTGTTGAATGTGTTTTTTTTATAGCATTTTTGAATATTCCTGAAATCATGAAAGTAATAAGTGCTGCAGAAATATCATGCCCGGTAGCATCTCCGACCATAATACCATACTTTCCATCTCCCAATTCTATAATATCATAATAATCACCTCCAATTTGTCGGATAGGAATGTATTTATAAGATATTCGAACTCTAGGGATATTTGGTAAAGATTTAGGAAAAAGCGCTAGTTGAGTCTGTTTTGCTTGTTTTAAATCATATTCAATTTGTTGTTTTTGCTTTTTTATAATTATATAGGAATTATGCAATTCCTCTTTGCTTTTTTTTAGCTCCAAATGAGTTCGTACTCTAGCTAGTACTTCTTCTGTTTGAAAAGGTTTGGTAATATAATCTACTCCTCCTACGGCAAAACCTTTGAGCTTATCCTGAATATCATCCAAGGCGCTAAGAAAAATAACCGGAATTTCTTTAGTTGACTCATCTTTTTTTAAGCGTTCACAAATTTCATAGCCATTCATTTTGGGCATCAAAATATCAAGCAAGATTAAATCCGGTGGGGTGGAAACTACGCTTTTTAGAGTTTGTTCTCCGTTAGTAGCAATCCTTATTTTATACCCTTCCGGTTTTAAAATATTGGAAAGTACTCTCAGGTTTTCGGAGTTGTCGTCAATAATTAATATGGAATTACTAAAATTGTTAATTGTTTTCATAACTATTCTTGTTGAAGTTGGTTGATATGATCTATCAGTTCTTGCATATCATAGTAATAAAAAGGAAAACTTCTTGTCCTTAAGGCTTCTTTTGTTTGCAAAATAATCGGTAATTTGGTTTTTCTTAGTTCAAGTTCCTCTTTTACCGAAGAAATCGATTGCCGAATGATTGAATTCAAATTTTTGGTTTCTTGGTGTAACTTTTTTCTATCCGAGTTTGGGTTGCTCCACTGAGCTATCAATTCTCTTTTCTTAAGGTATAGCGGATTTTCTGCTTCCAAAAATCTATCGGGAGAAAACCGAAAATCTCTCAGTTTGCCTTCGATAGTTCTCCTATCCATAAACCCATTCTCTGGATTTTCATTCTCATTTAGATGCATGGTTGCCGTTGCAACAGAATAAGGAGAAGCCTCCATTTGAAAAAAGTCATTTATCACCTTGTCGGAAACAGCTTCATACCTTCCTCCCCCTGTTCCATGAATAAACAAGTCTGATAAAAACAACCTTACAAACATCGTTAAGGTAATCGCCCTTGGTAAGATTGGTAGAGATGCCGGGTAAGATTTCATGGGAAAACGCTTGGCTACGGATTTATCGTATACCCAAAAAGGATATTCATTTTCCTCTAAATTCGGTAAAGGTTGAGCTTTGTTTTTTATTTTGTGAACTTCTCGGTAGCTTGCCAAATGGAAATTAAAAATTTTATTAAACTCACTTCTTCGTTCACATACTTTTTTAGCAAATATTTGAAAAGCTTCTAACTCTACCAACTTGCTCACCGGAAGATTATGAATATGAATCCCCCTGCTTTTGTAGAAATCTTGCTTTATTTCGGATAATACAAACTGCAAAGGTACTATTTTATGACAGGCTGAGAGAATTCTTTTTGTGTAAGCCTCGGATTCAAGCAAACAATTTTCGGAGACGAAATATTTTAAGTTTTCATAGCTTTCTTCCATAACGGAATTGAATCTTTCCCTATCTCTTTCATTCATTTTTGTATTTTTAAAAATACCGTAATCTCTCCCTCCTATAAAAACTTTTCTTGTACTCGCATACTTTTCTTCTAATTTTACGGGATAGTGATAGTTTACCTCAAACCGATCCGTATCTACAATCAGATGTAAAACGGTTGAATCCGAAATGTCAGCCAATTTCCAAGCCAGCAAATCCTTAAAAATAATTCCGGGATGTTGAAAGTCCGGTTGATGTCCGGTAATTATTAGAGTATTCTTTGGAGACGCTAGACCAAGTATTTGAAAAACTTCTTCTCGCAATTTCTTCTTCAAATCTTGATATTCTTTTAAGTCAAACCCTATCGGAGATTTGCCTTTGTGCTGCTGGTAAGATAGCATTTTATCTTTTAAGCTTTCAAGTGTTCCATCCATTACAATTTCTTTAATTTGTTTCACAGAGCAATCCACCTTAGTCAAAAAGTTTACTTATTCTCACTATATCCAAAGAATCTCTTAAATAAAAAGGCTCCGCAGAACCCATGCCAATACAAAAACCATAGTATTTATTGCACAATACAATATTATCTAATACACTTTGTTTTCCACTTAAAATAAATTGCGACTCGTAACATTTAAGAGCTTCGATTTTTTTTTCCAAATAGTCACTTGTATCAACCAAAAAGCTTGGTTGTATGCTCAATTGAATATGGTTTGGAAAATAGTATATAATTTTAGAAGGATAAAACGGTTCTCCTTCTATGTCCGACTTTGTTAATTTAGCGTAAAATCTAGATGCTTCCGTAAGCCTGCAAGCTACTACATGGTCTGGATGAGAATCATATTCATAATGGGTAAAAATGTATTCACACTTTAGCTTTCTTAAAACGCCGGCTAATTTTTTTCTACTTTCTATGGTATCTTCAAAATACCGATTGGTCATATCAAGCTGGATTCTTTCCACTCCTAAAATAGAAGCCGCTTTTTGGCTTTCTTTTTGCCTCACTTCAGGGCATCCGAAAGGAGTTGGCTCACCATCCGAAAGGTCTACCAAGGTGACTTTGTGACCTTTTTCTATCATTCTAATAACACTACCTCCCATAGAAAGGTCTACATCATCGGGGTGTGAACCAATACACGCAATGTTAAATCGATTTTTGTTTGTCATTTCCCCCTACCCTACTTCACCGTATAATAATAGCGCAAAACACTCGAATCGTTTCCGGCTTGGTCGGTTGCCATAGCTTCGATAACGTGCTTTCCCTTTTCATACATGGAATCAGGATAAAAAATCTCTCTCAAGCCGGTTTCAGGGTCATAATCAACGTAAGCTTCTTTTTCATCAACCATTACTGCCAATCCGCTTTTTAGCACTTTGCTTCCCGTATCATACACTCTCAGGTATAATTTGAAATTTCCGCCGTGAAACGTATGAAAATTTCCATATTGGTGTATTTTAACGGATGGTTTGGTGTAATCCGTAACTACCGCATAAGTCCCAATGCGATTCACTCTTGTCTTGAAAGTTTTTTCACTTCTGGAATATTTAAAATCCAAAAGTTTGTATGGAATACCGCTTTTGCTAAGCCTGTACAGTCCCGTTTTTCCTGTGTGAACAGGCTCGTCTACTTTAATGGAAAGGTCGAAGCCTTCGTTAAACTCCGCATAAAAAGGAGAAATCGTATACGCTTTTGATTTGAAAGTCAAGCCATACCTACTTTTGGGAGTATACCTTTCGGTAATTTTAAAATCCGTTTCTGTTAGAACCGATTTTTTGGGAAAATGGAAAACGGCTTTTCCGTCACTCGAAACGAGGGTTGATTCTTTTTCCGGTGAAACATTGCCTTTTTTGGGAAATACTTTTTTGTAAAATCCTGCATCGGGAATGAGCTTTAACTTAATAAGAGCCCTGGTCTTAATTCCATAAGCTTTAATTGTCACTTCGTTTCCTTGATTGGGGTATAAATCTTCCGAATTTATAATGCCCGCACCAAGATTCGGGTTTTTAAGGACAAAAACGGGATAGTTTGATCTGGAATATAAAAAATATTTATATGGTTCTCCATTGATTCGGCTTCTGTAACTATCCATTACCAAAGGCAACCAATAAAAGTTCTCTTTTGGAATCTGCTTAAAGTTGATTTCTTGCAATATTTTGTTACCAAGTTGAATGGAAATTTTTTGAAAACCAATTTTATTGGAATACCCACTTGTTTCATGTCCGGAAATACTAAAAGCTACTTTGCCTTGAACCTTGATTCTTCCATAATATATATAATTATTCCCTGGTTGTTTGATGAGTTTAGGATAAAAGGATCTGTTTCTACCGTTTATATAGGTATTTTCATCAAAAGGTTTTACTTCCAATCCCAAAATGGTAACAATTCCGGAAATTTTATTGTATCCAAAGTCAACCGGATTTAAATGCACTCCGTTTTTGGACAACTCCATGTGTAGATGAGGTGGTCCAGCACCCGTATCTCCGGAAAAAGCAATTACATCTCCTTGTTTTACCCTAATTCCATCTTCCATAGTATAATCAAATTCCACTCTTCTTTTGAGTTTATCTAAAACTTTTTGATCAATTATGTTTCGTAAAATAACGGGAGAAAACCCGCTTAGATGGCAGTATCGGCTAACAACTCCGTCATTGTGGAGTATGGAAACCGTATTCCCATAAGAATAGCTTGAATTCTCAATTTTGATAATTTTTCCATTGTTAATGGCAACAATAGGTATCCCCACTTTACTTTCCGTAGCAAAGTCCATGCCCATGTGGAAATGATTGTGCCTGAACTCACCAAAAGAGCCTGTAATTACTTGGTTTCCTTGTACAGGCCAGATATAGTTCTTTGTTTGTTCTGCCGAAGCAGATGAAAAACAAATTGTCAATAGACAAATTAAAATAGATCTCATATGCTTATCCAATCTAGTATTAGGGTTGTTTTTGTCAAGATTCTGAAGCCTCCCCAAAAGAGAACATTCATAAATCAACAACTGGTTTTTCTATCATATTTTCCATGTATTTGATTTTAATTGATGGTTTTTCATATATAGGTAAATACGAAATTAATTTTTTTTAAAAAATTCATAGTGATAATTTTATTTTAGAAAGATTTAATTCTGGATATAAACCTGGAAACCATTTTTCAACTGCTTCTAAAGGAAAAGCTAAGCGAAGAGTATCTTTATGGTGATTTGACTTTACTAATCCTTTTTTTAATAAGGTGGATATTACTTCTCTAGCCATTCTATCCTTATATCCTGTTAATTCTGTTGCTTTATTTCTTTTTACCTCCCCCATCAAAAATGCCTCTCTTAAAATAGAAAAGCTTCCTCTGGGCAATTGTTTTGCCTGTATCTCTTCTTTAGAATATCTTTCTAAACGATCTATGAAAGAGTTTAATTGTAATAGGGAAGACATATAGTTTACCTGATCGATGCATGTAGCTAAAAAGAACTTACAAAAATTCATAAGAGTTGATTCAGACAATGTTCCTCTTCCATCTAAGTCTCCATGTCTATTTTCATCAGCTTGCATTAATAATTGTTTATATTCCCGTACGTTTCTGGCAAGTCCTCTTGATATAGACCATAAGTAGCTCCCCACACTTTCTTTTAGTAAGATTGCATAAGACATAAGTCTTGTAACTCTGCCATTACCGTCAAGGAAAGGGTGAATCCATAATAGGCGGTGGTGAGAAGCTGCTGCTGCAATAATTCTTTTGGATTTGGATAGTCCTTCTGGGTTATAAGCTTCTTCAAATCTATGCATGAAAACCTCTAAATTTTCAGGATGCGGAGGAACATGGTATCCAACCCTTACAGTTCTTGTTCTGTATTCTCCGGGAACAACATTTACAATTTCTTTAGTTTCCGGATTTTCTACTTTTAATAGTTCTGCAGGTAAACGATTACAGAATTCCTGGTGTAACCAAAAAATATAACTTTTCGTGCTTGGATATGTTTTTGGTACAGAATTTTCATCAATTAATTTTTGAACTTCAATATGTGCTTTAGCTTCCAGTTGCAGGTTTCTTTTTTCCGGTTGTTTGGAGTAGTCTTCCAGTAATGCCCTTTCGATGTCCCAAGGATGCGTATTGTGCCCCTCAATTAAATTAGAGTAGTAGCAATTTAAAGACCTGACCAATTCCCCTACAGAAAATTGCACAATTGGATGCACTTGACTTGCAAGTTGACTGGATTTTTGAACTAATTCTAAAACAATGTCATCAAGCTCGGTATGATTTCCTGACGGAATCATTGGTTCCATTAGCCCTACTGGCTCATAGATCATTAATTGCTCCAATTTTTGCCGGATATTTTACCATGTCTATTATGCTTAAATAGTTAATAAAATCAATGATTTTTGAAGAATGTTTTTTCAAAAATGCCGGATATTTTGCCGAAAAAATAGTTTAAATTAAAAGTAATTGCTGACCTTGTAATAAGTTAAAAGCGAGTTATGGTAGAAACATCATCTAAAATAATATACTTTCTGAATTTCCTATAATCCATTATCGAAATTTGACCTGGTGCTTTGGGAGAATCAACACAACAATAAGTAAAAGAAGAACCATAGAAATCTCCAAAAATTCTAGACAAAAGACCAATTTCACCCATAGCAACACCTATGATGGTGTAATCAATGGAAAGAGTTCTCACATTTTCTAAAAAATCAATTAGCTCTGTGGAGTTTTGCGGTGTTATGGCAAACTTGTATATAGACTTTCGCTCTTGTTCATAGGAACGCAAAAATATAAGTTCCTTCATTTTGCTGAGAGAAATGCTTTGGTGAAAGTCATGATAAGAATAAATAATTCTGTATTGAAGGTTTTGAAAATTTTGAAAAATAGGAAATTGATTATCAAATTCAATATCAAGAAAATTGTTTGTGGAATTAAATTTTTCTATCAACTTGGAAATATGAGAAAATTCCAAATGAGTAAATTTAGATTGGTTTGAGTCAACTGCTCGCCTATAGGTAAATATGATCGGTTTGTTCCATTTAGCGAGCATTTGACTTAGCTCATTTGTAATAAAAGGAACAGACAATAAGTCGAATCTAATTTCAACTATGTCAGGATGAGAATCAATAACTTTTTCAAAGTTATTAACGTTATTTTCATCCAAAGTTGCAATGATCTTATATTTTGACATACTAAAGATTGATTGTGTTTTCAATCATATTCACGTAGTTTTTCAGAAAAAACGTATTTAGAGTTAATAAGGTAAACAAGAAAACAACAAAAATAATAATTCCGGTTGTAGATACAATTATAAAAACAAAATTTTTAATAAACCTGTACTGCAAGAAAGAAAAACAAGATATTATATTTTGAAAAGTTGATAAACCGGACTCTTGTCCGATTTTATAATAATTCCATATATAAAATAAAGAAAGGTTGATTACCATGAACAATAATAGAAATCCGAATTCGGAAGAATAGTTTTTCTGAAGAGAAAACAGAGGAATATAGAGTACATTCCCAATCAAAATTCCTATAAAAATAATGATAAATAAATGAAAAAGTATTCTTTCAGTGGAAACTATCGGTTTGTAACCCCTCTCACCGTGAGAATCCTCTTCATTGTTGGACGCTCTTAATAAAGCATTGAAATTATGATTATCGGGATGGATAAACCTGTCCAACTTAACCATAGCTATGCTGTTTAAGGCATAAAATATAACATAAGAAGTGGTCACCAATATTCCAGTCCAAACCGAGGTAAAAGAAATAATTATCCCTTTTAAAATGTTCCAAAGTATAATGTAGGCAGAACTTATATATATAAATCGACCAAGAAATATGGAAAACCAAGCTTTAAACACAATCGAGATAATGGTTGACATACACAAAAGCAGAAAAAATACCACTACAACCAAATAAATTTTTTGTGCCAAAAGAACCCTTTCTAGTCTATCTATAGACTGCTCTATTTTACCATCCGGTGGAAGTGTAGGGTCTTTAATGTCACTCAGCACTTGAGAAATTAAAGAAATTTTACTAAACAAACCTCTTGTTATCTGAAATAAGCCTTTATCTCCTTCTTCTTCTAAAGCATTTTCATTTTTATCCGACTTTTTGGAAGGTGAAGGTTCAACCTCTTCAAAATAAATATCTGCATTTTTTTGAAAAGGTTGTTTGTAACGAAAATTTATGTTTAAAAACAAAACTTCACAGCAAAGAACAGAAATTATGATAGGGGTGACATAGAGCAACAGTTTGGATTTCATACCCTTAATTATATACCTTTATATATTTTAAATTACGAAAAAGATTATAATTATCCAAAGAATAATAAAAATACCGACAACCAAGCTAATGGTTAAAGGAAAATTTGATTCTCTTTCTTCTTTTAATTTTTTTACTTCTTCAACATCCTGTTTATTGATGGTTGCTAGAGATTCCGGTCCGGCCATTTTGACTTTAATGGTAGACTCTTCCGTTTCAAGATATTTGCCATATATGCCATCAGTAATTTTCACAATAATCTGAATTTCCCCGGATTCCGAGGTAACTATATTCGCAATAGTTGCCGGAATATGCTTAATAATCCCACTATCTTCTTTTAACAGAAGCAAATTGATAACATTTCTAGAAGTAGAATCCTCCGGCAAGATTTTCACCATTACTTTATCACCTACTTTTAGCTCATCAATTCTTGTACCTGTAACAGGAGATAAAACAAAATTAAATTTAATCTCCATGGCACCTTCAGGAATTATATCTTCCGGTTTTTTATTTTTTCCTTTACCGCTTGGAATATCATCCGGCATATCTTGAGTATCATCTGAAAAATCCAAATCATCGGTAGTTTTATCTAATTCTTCTCGGTCGACTAGTTCAACCCTAACTTGAATATCTTGAGTTTCCGCCTTTCCTAAAGCTCTCGCAATATTTTGAGACAATAAGGTAGCGATATTTTCGTGCTCATTGTGTTCCAAATAATGCAACAATTCTACCATAAAACTTTCGTTGGAAAAAGAGGTTTTAAGAGATTCGCTAAAAATAATGGTAGATGATTGGGCATAATTACCCGTAATTTTCAGTTTTTGTATCTTGTTTATAAAATCTCGATACGTATACCTTTCCGGATTATCATGAATTTCTGGAATCTTGGAGACAACTGTATCAAAACCCTCAATAGCTCCTGTTTGCTTATTGATAATAGTACAAAACAAAATATAGGCATTTAAATCACTTGCCTCATAAATTAATTTAATAAAATATATGTTTTTTTCTGACATAGTGTACGAATTAGAAGTATTAAGATAACTATCTATAACGTATCTTTTTTTGTCTATTATTTTCTATTCTATAAAAAATATAAACTTATAGGAATAATGGAACTTCCGGTTATATGCCCATATCCTTACCCATATCTTTTTGTTATTCACCACAGATTTACACAGATGGACACCGATTTTTTAATTTCTGTTTGATTTTTTTGATTAATAAAAAATTGAATAGTTTATATAGTGAATCTCGCACTTATCCCTTACGGATTTTTATAAAACTATTTTCATATAATACGCATTTATTTATAATTATCATAAATATACTTTATAATAACAATACTTCCCCATATCCGTGTTAATCAGTGTGTATCTGTGGTTAAAATCATTCCATACTTATGGGTAAAGCTATGGTTATATGCCCCGAAAGTGAATGATTTCACGGATTAACTGATTGCAGGCTTTGACATATTGATGAAAAGAGTTTAAAGATTCTTCAAAGAGACGAATTGAGTTTTTTTCAATTTCTATTGAAATATCATCTGCCAAACCGGAACGTTTTTTTAGAGAATTTTGCCAATTTTCCAGAAAAAGAGAAGCACATTGCAAGAAACGCTCAATATCCTGGTTAATAAAGTATGTTGTGCGACTTTCCCGTTTTTCAATTGCTCTGTTTAAATTGTACTTTATTTTTTCAATTTTTTGAGTAAAAACATCAGATAGCTCTTCCGTAGTCTCCAAATTATATTCTATTTTAGTATAATCAATCTGATAAATGTCAATATTTGTAGAATCATTTTGTTCCATAAAGTTTAATTTATCCCTCATCCTCGATTTTCCTAAGCCACAAATCTGCTGATTTAAAGTTTTTATCAATAGAAAGAATTTTATTCAAAGTGTAGACGGCTTGTTCTTTTAGTTCTTCCATATAATACGTTTTAGCAAGAATGTACATCGCTCTTATATTGTCCGGGTTTAATGAAACTGCCCGCTTTAATTCCTCTTCTGCTCTCCCATAATTCTTTTGTTTAAAATAACAACAACCAAGCAAATAGTGAGACTCGGCATTATAGGTTTTAAAGCTGTTGTAATCAGTCAAATAATCAATGGCTGCTTGGTAATCTTTCAAAATAACATAGGTTTTCCCTAACAAAAATGTTATCTTTAAATCTCTAGGTAGGATTTCGTAAGCTCTCAGAAGTTCTTGGCAAGCACTCTCATATTGCTTTTTTTCGATATATTGGATTGCATTTTTTTTAAATAATTCAAATTCTTCAATTTTAGCGTTCAAACCCAAAACCAATAAAGTTATATCATCACTCCTTTCCGTTCCCAAAGTAAATGTTTGGTATTCTTCAAAAATGTATTCCAAAGACTTTTCGACGTTCATTTCCCTTGTTAATTTAATTGCCTCCATTAATTTGGGAGCAAATAATTCGTCTTCATCACTTAAGGCTTCGGTTAATCCGTCGGTAAATATAAACAGCTTGTCTCCAGGCTCCAAGTTAATTTTAAAATCCTTAAAATATTCCCTTGCATCGCTAAACATTCCAATAAAAGTTCCTTCTCCTTCCAAAGTTATCGCTTCTCCCGTTTGATATTTCAGAAGAATTGGCCTTGGATGTCCGGCAAGCGAATAAGTAATTTCATGATTGGAATTTATAATGCCGTAAAAGCAAGTAAGATAACTTTGCTGTTTTACGAGCTCTATAAGCTGGTTATTGGCGTTGATTAAAATATCAGAAGGGCTGTCCAACTTATAATTGGCAAAAATGAGTTTGGCAATTGCAGTAATAAAAGCAGCAGGAACACCATGTCCCGATACATCACTTACCAATATACCTAGTCTAGAATCTTCTCCATTCGAATCAAAATGAAAATAATCGTAATAATCGCCACTTACCTTATCAAAAGGAATTAGCTTTACGGCAAATTGCAAACCTTCCCAATCTGGAATTCTTTGAGGAATAATCCCTTGTTGAATGTTTTTGGCAATTTTTATATCTTTTAAAATTAAATTGTATTCTTTGTTTAGTTTTTTTTTAAATTCTTTTAGTACTTCAACAGCAGCTTCCATCTCGCGGTTGGCAAGGTGCAATTCTTCTAACTTATTTTGGAGCTCGCTTAAATCAATAGAAGTAACCTTTTCTTGAGTTTTGTCGTACAAAGAACTAACAAGAAATGTTTTTGTCGCTATATTTGAAATTGCGTTTTCAATATTGGTTCTTGCAATACTTCTATTCGATTCATCCCAGTTTATCAAAAGTATTGTCTGAGTTGAATTGTATTTGGCATTGTACCACATTTCATCATAATAAAATCCAGGTGGTTTGCAAGAAGTTTGCAATAGATTCAAATAACAATTATTTATACCAAAAAGCCCAGCTGCCTGATCAATAATTCCCTTTAAATAAACCAAGTCGTACCATTTCTCCCGACATCCGGCAGTATATTGAATCTCAATTTTAATTGATTTCTCATTCATAACTTGAGGAAAAAGCAAAGCATAACGAGAATACCTATTTATCATAATAGGTAGTTTAAAAAGGAATTCGGAAAAATCGATAGGAATGTTATCGCTAGGAAGGACATCATTTACTACAGATAGAAAAAAATCTTTTCCCGAGTCGTACAAAATCTGTGTTATGTCGCCTAAAGCAAACAGCTTTTTGATAATTTTATCTTCTAGGTTTTGGGAAATCCAATAATTTCTGTCTTCTAAAATCTTTTTTAATACTTTTTCATCTATAATATCTTGCAAATAGTTAAAATCGTTATCGTCTATATAATGCCCTTTATTGAACAAATATAGCAATCGAAAGACTCTTTTTACTGATATTTCAGGATTAAAATAAATTTTTGAATTTGGTTTTGATTCGCTGGGAAAATCAAACATAAAATACTATCTCGATACCAATCTACAAATTTGCAAATAAAGCTTTTAGGCACTTTTTTAACAGTATAGATTGCTGGAATTTACATAATTTATTAACTCTACTCAATGCCTAAAAAAATACAAGTATTCTTTTACTCATTAATATTAAATATTTTTTCAATTTAAGCAGTAATCGAATTTTTTAACAAATATTTATCCGAATTTCAGTTGAATTATAGGCGTATCAAAAATTAATCTATAATAAGCAATGTTATCATTAATAAACAGGAGTTATAAAAACAATGACAACCCCAACAAAACATAAAAAACTTATAGCATGGGTAGATGAAATTACCCAATTAACCAAACCGGAAAAAGTGGAATGGTGTGATGGTTCCCAGGCTGAGTACGATAAAATGATTAAAATCATGTTGGATGAAAAACTGGCAACCCCATTAAAAAGACCTAATTGCTATCTTTTTCGATCAGACCCATCTGACGTTGCCAGGGTAGAAAATAGAACCTACATCGCTTCCAAAAACAAGGAAGATGCAGGTCCTACGAACAACTGGATCGATCCGAATGAATTAAAAAAAACGATGACAGGTTTATATGATGGTTGTATGGAAGGAAGAACCATGTATGTAATTCCTTTCTCTATGGGTCCTATTGGTTCAAATATAGCTAAAATTGGTGTAGAAATTACTGATTCACCTTATGTCGTTTCCAATATGCACTTAATGACAAGAGTAGGAACTAAAGTTCTTGAAGTTTTAGGTGATAGCGGTGAGTTTATACCATGCTTGCACTCGGTAGGAAAACCCTTACAAGCAGGTGAAAAAGATAATGGAAAATGGCCTTGTGCCCCCCTTGACAAAAAGTACATTTCTCATTTTCCGGAAGAACGTACAATTTGGTCTTATGGCTCCGGTTATGGTGGCAATGCCCTTCTTGGAAAAAAATGTTTGGCTCTTCGTATCGCTTCCGTTGCAGCTCGTGACGAAGGCTGGTTAGCAGAGCACATGCTTATTTTGAGCATCACAAATCCCCAAGGTAAAAAGAAATATGTAGCGGCTGCATTTCCTTCTGCTTGCGGAAAAACAAACCTTGCTATGTTAATTCCAACAATTCCAGGTTGGAAAGTGGAAACCGTAGGAGATGACATAGCTTGGATGAAATTCGGACAAGACGGAAGGCTTTATGCGATTAACCCGGAAGCAGGATTTTTTGGAGTAGCTCCTGGAACATCATTGGATTCTAACTATAACGCAATGAAGTCTATTGAAAAAAATTCTATTTTTACAAACGTAGCCTTAACAGAAGACAAAGACGTATGGTGGGAAGGAATCGGATACAAAGCTCCTGGAAAATTGATCGATTGGCTTGGAAACGAGTGGGAAGAAGGAAAATCGGATAAACCGGCAGCTCATCCAAATGCTCGTTTTACAGCTCCGGCGTCTCAATGTCCGGCTGTTGCTCCTGAATGGGAAGACCCAAAAGGGGTTCCTATTGATGCCATTCTTTTTGGTGGTCGTCGTCCTAGCACAATTCCTTTGGTTCACCAAGCGAGAGACTGGAACCATGGGGTATTTATCGGCTCAATAGTTGGTTCTGAAATTACCGCAGCTGCTTTGGACTTACAAGCCGGAACAATCAGGCGTGATCCATTTGCGATGCTTCCTTTCTGTGGTTACAATATGGGAGATTATTTCCAACACTGGATCAATATTGGCAAAAAAGAAGGTGCAAAACTACCAAAAATCTTTTTTGTAAACTGGTTTAGGAAAAAAGATGGAAAGTTTATATGGCCAGGGTATGGCGAAAACAGTCGTGTTCTAAAATGGGTGTTCGAGCAAGCTGATGGAACCGGAAAATTCCAAGACACTGCCATTGGTCTTATGCCAACAGTAGATGCAATTGATCGTCCGGAGGGAGTGAGTGAAGCGGATATGAAAGATATTTTATCCGTAGATAAAGAAGGCTGGTTAAAAGAAATCGACGACATTCGCAAAAATCACTATCCTAAATTCGGAAACAAATTACCAAAAGAGCTTAGTGTGGCTCTTGATGTTTTAGAAAATCGCTTAAAGGGATAAATTTTCTTAGAAGACATTTCGGCTACGCTCACCGAAGCAACCTCCAAATGCTCCCTGATCGTAGTCGAAGGGAGCAAAAATAAAAAAGTATACCCGCAAGGTTTTTTGTTTTCTCTATATACTATACTTCTTCATAGAAATATAAACCGTAAAGATAAAAGAGAAAATCAATGATTGCTAAAACTACTATTATTACATCTAACATAATAATTACTATATATACGTATAGTAATAAAAAAGCAATAACTATTTTTATGTTTAGTTATTTTTTATTTGGTTTTTTCTTGGATGTACTCCTTAATAAATTTAGCGTCTTTTTTGCTTAAAAAGTTTATCATAAATGGTTTTCGGTTTTTTGGTTCGATTTGCATGTGTGCCAACATTAGTTTATAAAACTTTACTCCGTTTATAACTTTTATACCTGATATATCACTGTATGTTATATAATCTTCTGTGCTTCCAAGCTCTTCTTTGATTTTGAATGTGACTCCATTGTTATCTAGTATAACTTCGTCTGGAGTAAAGGGGTCTCCAATTCGACTCGCTTTTATTTTTATTGGTTTGAATTTTTTGGGTTTTTCTTTGGGAGCTTCCGGATAATCCACCTTAGGGTTTATATTTAATTCTGACTTTTTGTTTCGAGAAGGTCGTTGTCTATCATCTGTTCCTTCGCTAAAACTCGGCTTGCCTCTATTATTTAGATATTGGTAAGTAAAAAATGTACCCAGAAATAATCCTGCTGCAAAAAATAGCAAATCAGCAAACAAATCTTGCTCTTTTACATAGTGGATTGGTCTTTTGTTCATAACCAGATCAAACAATTCAGAAGTTGAAAAATTTTTCTCTAGTGCATTGATATTTTTCAAAGAATGGATTGCCTGTTTAAAGTCTCCTTTTTTATAAAAAGTGTACCCAAGACTATTGTACAAATTGATTATTTGTTGGTTATGAAATCCCGGTAATTTGTTGTATATATTTATACTTTCAATGTAATGAGTGATTGCTTGATCGTATTCATTCAATTGGCAGTGTTTTAACCCAATTAAGTAATACAGGTAGGCAGTCATAAGAGTTTCTTCTGCCAATCTGTCTTTTCGAATCTGTAGTACTTTTTTGTAATACCTTAAAGCTGCTTCCGTATTTCCTTGTGTATCATAAACCTTAGAGATAAAAAAGTATGTATTGGCTATATCAAAATAATTTCTTTCATTGGGCTGTAAGCGAAGAGCCTTTGCTTTTTCCAGATAATCGAGTGCTTTGTTAAAATTGTGTTTTGCATAATTGGCATAAGCAATATTTTCATAGCTAACGGCAACCTCTTCCGGAATGTGCCACTGAAACTTTTTCCTTATCTCCATGGAATGAGAAAAACATTCTGACGCTTTTTCTAATTCCCGTAGTAGGCAGTATATTCGACCCAGTTTATCATAATAAATGGCAATTTGCCTTGTATTTTCAAGATAATTTTCTTTTAGCTTTTCAATTGCAATTGTATAATTGTGAATTGCACCTTGAAATTCATCTTTGTAGTAAGCTTCGTTACCCATAAAAACAAACTCTATTTCAGGAGGGATATTAGTTTTGGGCATTTCTTTTGGGCTTTTTTTATCAAAATAGTGTAACCTTAGTAAGGTTATTATAAAGGCAACCAGGGCTATAATCGCAAGATGTTTAAGATATTTTTTTAATTTTGCTAACATATTTATCCTTGTACATTACTCCCCATTCTTTTTTACCTTCTATAACTCATTTAATGGTATGCTATTTTATCACTTTTTTTAGGTTCACAAATTATGCTAAGTAATTTAAACGATAGGCTTTGGATTTTTTTAGTGATCAATTTATTTTTCTTTTTTCACTGTAAAAATGTAGAACATAAAAACGATATGAGTCTTGATTTGGCAAGCAATGACGTAGCCGTTTACAAGGTAACTCCACAAACTAGTTCTAAAGCACCTAAAAAGTCCAAACAAAACAAAATTTTAACAGATAATCAGATTGTAAGGATTTTCCAATCCGTTAGAATAAAAAAAAACAGTCTTTTAAAAGTGAAATTGGAGGATTTATTTCCCGAAAAAACTATATACGACTTACTTCCTTATGTGAAGGATGCAACATTTAACCCAGGGAAGATTTATTTTATAGTAATAAGGAAAGATGATTTGCTGCAGCCATACCTTAGGTTTTATCGAACTTCCTTTTATTTATGGAGACAAAAGAATCTACATTTGTATTTTACGGAAATAGAAAGCAATTTTATTTATCAGACTCAATATACGTTCCAAGATTGGTCTCAGGTTTCTAATACCAACTTTGAATGTAGCCGTACGCAGGTACTTTATCCGGCTCGTTTGCTTGCTACCTCTTTCTCTTTTTCTCATAAAGATAATGTTTGTAACACAGCCAAGCAGAAAACCAAATCCCAAATCCAATTCAATTACAATCATCTCTTGATTCATCTAAATAAGATTGATTATGAAGAGAACAGTGAATATCCATTTGATCCAAATCAAAAAAATGCTGAAATTAGGCTAGAGGAATTGGAAAGGCTTTACAAAAAAGGGCTTATCAACGAGAAAGAATACAATCTAAAAAGAAAAAAGATTTTAGAAGAATTGTGACTTACTCACCCTTTTGGAAGATGTTAAAAGCAAATTAGAAAAAACGACACCATAAAATAGCTTATTTTTTATACAGACCTTTTAAATTATCAATGAACTTAAAATCCTCTTTGTTTAAGATTGCCAGTATTTCCAAGTCATCCGGATAGATTAAACTGGTTATTTTTTGATTTATCCTTAATTGTTCGATAATCCGATCTCTTGTTTCTTTGGGAAAAGTTTTTATCTGCTCTATTAAATACTCTATTGCTAGGGTTGCTTGACTTTTACTCCGTATTTTTATGACTTCGGTGTTCAATAGACCGGTTCCCAAATAATCATTGAGGTTTGTTGTATAGTCATCAATAAACCAATCTATCATTTGTAAAATTTCAGCTTCATTTTCGATAAAAATACCGGATTCAAACTTTATATCAGAGTCTATATCGCTTGCATTTACTATATCAAAGATATGTGGATTCCAGCGTATTAAAAATTTCAGCTCTTCTTTGGAAATAATCCCACCAAAATCAGATATAATATTTTGAACTCTTGGGTCAGCTAAGAATTTTTGGATATTATCATTATTTAGATAGACAAGAAGGTAGTATATTCTGGTTTTATCATAATAAGCAGACAATGGACTATAATCTTCTGCGTTCATCTCATCCGCATAATACAAGATTAATTCATAAATTGTATTTTGTTCTACTACTTCAAAATAACTTCGAAACACATTTAAGTCTTTGTACCATTGGTAGATTTGGAGTTGCTTTTCATTCCACAATGTTGAGAGAGCTGATTGAGTTAGGTTGTTTAAGAGATCCGAGAATTTTTCTTTAGAAAATTGAAATATGAGACCACTTGAACCACCAACAATCATGTACATTTCATGAAAATAATAGTTAATTAAAGTTACGTTTTCTTTATCGCTTAACAGAAATTCAGAAAATTTATTTGCCGGAAAATCCGGAAAATTAGACGTTAGATTGTTCAACTTTAAAAGGTGAGTTTTTCGGAAATAATCAAAAGGGTCTTGTAGCATGGTTTATTTATGAGATAAATCATTGAGTATCTTAAAGTCTGATTTATGCAGATTGATTAGTGTTTCAAAGTCTACCGGATTGATTATATCTTCGGTTTCTTTATTGTCTTTTAAGGCATTAAAAATTTGAGTCCTCTTGTATTTAGGAATAGTTTTTACCATCTCTATGATATATTCCATTCTTAAATACATTTTACCTTCCTTTTCGATTAAAATAGTTTTATCATACTCCTCGCTTTGATGAATCTTTTCCATTTCCGCATTGTATTCGTCTTGCAACCAAACAACCATTTGCTCTAGCTCGGATTGGTCTGCATGGTATATATTAGCTTCATATTCCAGTTCTTCGTCTTTAATTTTTGAGCTTATCATCTCATACAAATAGTAATTGCTTCTAACCACTAATTTCAGCTCTTTTTTTGAAAATGCTTTCGTAAAATTTTCTACATAATAACTCATATCCGAATCATTGGTAAATTTTGCAATCGTAAACTCATCACAATAAGGCAATATATGGCAAAGACGAAACATATATATAATTTCTCTTTTTGAACTTTCCATAAATGACTTTGAATAGAATTGCATAAGGGCATATACTCTATCTTGATCAATTAACTGGAAATAGCTAGAAATTTTATTAATCTTTCCATAATTCTCAAAAAGGTTTGGCATGGCTGCATTCCAAAGTTTGGAACATGCTTCTAAGGAAATTTGATTCAATAAATCTCGAAATTTTTGCTTAGAATCTTCAAAAAGAAAGTTATCAGAAGATCCTAAAATATCATACGCTTTTTGAAAATAGTAGTTAATTAAGATGACATGGTTATGGTTAGAAACCAAATAGTCAGAAAACTTATCCGGAAAAAAAACCGGAAAATAAGTTATCAAGCTATTTAATTTCAAATAGCCTACGTCTTTAAAATACTCTTCAGGGTTTACGAAAGATTCCATCTATAAAAAGGATAACTTGAATAAGATTATTGTTTAATATAAAGTTAAATACTATTTGTCGGTAATTTTTATCAAGCGTATTTATATCAAATTTTTGTTCAAATAGTGAAATGTTTATATCTACCTTCATTTCTTCAAATAGGATTGTGAGATTACCGGCAATTATATTACATAATTCAGCCATAGACAAGGTAACAGAAGAAACCAATTCTTCTTCTGGAATCTCACCTTCTGTCATAAGCATCGTTTTTGCAATTTCAATTCCTATTGCTTCACCGTATTTAATCTGAACTACACCATTAATACTACCATCTATCTTCATGGCAGCAGAATACTCTTGCCCGTTAATTTCATGCTTTCCTTCACTTGCTTCAGCTTCCAGATTAAGAGTTCTTTTGAGGATATCTTGGCATGTTTCATATACTCTATCTTTCACTTCAGATAGTTTAATAAATTTCGTCATTGACAAAAAATCCCTATCGACTTACCACAAAAGATATTGTTTGTTTCACTTTTTCTTTGTTAAAAGGTTTGATAACAAAGCTCTTAGCTCCAATTTCGATGCAACTTTTAATTACGCTCTCTTTTCCCACAGCACTAACCATAATAACCTTTGTGTCTGAGTCTTTTGCCATAATTTCTTTTAGCACTTCGATTCCATCTTTTCCGGGCATTGTTATATCAAGGGTGATAAATGCAAGGTTTCCCTTGTGCTGTTCAAATAAATCTAAACCTTCTTGTCCGTTTTTGGCAACTCCTATTACGTTATAGCCCGTTTCTTTGCATATCATCGTAAGCTGTTTTTGAGTTATAGGTGAATCATCTACAATCAATACGTTATTCATAATACTTCCTTTTTATTTAAAGTACTACAGGCTTCCAGCCTGCAATTGTTCCAAGTACCACAGCCAGGATGGCTGTGGTATTTTTCTTAGTAAACATCTCTATTTAAAACATTATCTAAATTTAATAAAATAACCAACTTTCCATTTTTTCTAAAAACTCCCATAGAATAATCACTGTGCAAATTAATATCATCAAGGGAATTGATAGAGTCTTCGCCTATATTTTCAATATTTAACACATTGTCCACCAATAGTCCGATGTCCTCCTCATTTTTAGTAACTAATAATATACTCTTATCATAGCTTTTATTATTAGAAATACTCAATCTATGAGCTAAATCCAAAACGGGAATTATTCTGCCTCGGAAATTGATTAAACCGGCAATATAATTCGCGATAAACGGAACTGGGGTAATGTTTATGTTTGGTAGTAGTTCTCTGGTTTTTTCTAATTTAACTCCAAATAACATAGAGTATAGTTCAAAAATCAGGTATCTATTGTCATCAGTTAAATCTTCCGCTTCTTCCTCATTTTCTTTGCTTATTTTGGTTTCATCTTTTTCTTCAAAATCAAGCAATATATTTTTTTTAGGCAGTTCCGATTCAACAGGCGTAGTCCCGGAAAGAGATTTCACTTTCTCTAATTCGTCTAGAATCGCTTGATTTTCTTCTATTGGTTCAATTTTTCCCGTAGACTCATCGTAGTAAGTTTTTAGCACTTTTAGAGACTTAAAAAGCAAATCAAGGATTGAGGTTGTGATTGCCAATTCATTACTTCGAATAAGAGAAAAAACGCTTTCCATTTTATGGGAAATCCTTTTGATTTTGTTCAAACCAACAGAACCGGAATCTCCTTTTAAAGAATGGATAGCCCGAAAAATTTCATTTACCAATTCCAAGTTATCTTTCTCTTTTTCCAAAAGAACTAAGCCCTCTTCTATGGCTTGGATGTGTTCTTCTGCTATAACAAGAAATTCTTGGAGTAACTCCTCTTCAAACGATAACTCTTCACTCATTTTGATGAACCATTTTTAGTAAATTTTGGATTTTTTTTACAAATATTTCGTCTTTGACGGGCTTTTGAACGTATAGATTTGCCCCTGCTTCAATAGCGAGCTTGGATTGCTCTTCTCCTTCAACAGAAGTTAGAACAATTATGGGTAGGTTTTGCATATCAATTTCATCCCTAATTCTTGTAATAAGTTCCATACCATTCATAGAAGGCATGTTCATATCTGAAATCAAGAGATCGTATTTAAAGCGAATTAATTTTTCTAATGCAATAAAACCATCTTCTGCCGTTTCCACTTCATATCCGGCTGCTGTAAGTGCTTTGTTTAATAACTTTCTTGTTATGGACGAATCGTCTGCTACTAGTACTCTTTTTGGCATCTTTGTGCTCCTTTATTCTTTTTGATATACAAAATCATCCCCAAAACGAACCATTTTAAAGGCTTTTGATAGTCTGCTCATCGATTCGCTATGCCCTAAGAAGATATATCCACCATAATTCATTGTATCATATATGTTTTTGATAATTTCTTTTTGGGTTTCCAGATCAAAATAAATCAATACATTTCTGCAAAAAACAACATCCATTCCTCTTACATTGGCATATTGCTGAGGCTTAATCAAGTTTAGGAAATCAAATCTTACCATCGACTTAACTCTTTGAGATAGGTGATAAAACTTTTCGCCTTTTTTAAAATAATTGTCTCTCCATTGGAAAGGAATGTCTTTAAGTTCTCTTTCTTCAAAAAGTCCATCCATAGCTATTTTAACTGCTGACTCGCTTATATCAGTTGCCAGTATGTCTATATTCCAATGATCAAAATAGGGTAATTTTTCCAAAAGTAAAATGGCAATGGTATAAACCTCCGATCCATTGGAGCAGCCTGCACTCCATATTTTAATTTTGTTATCCCTTGCGCTCATCTTACTTTCCGCAAGAGTCGGGATCAATTTAGAATGGAACACATCAAACTGAGGCATATTCCTGTAAAAATAGGTTTCGTTTATGGTCAAAAGATCAATGAACTTCCTAACCTCGCTTCCAACAAAATCCAATTGTAATTTTGCATAGTATTCATGATAAGTTAGACAGTTTGTTTCAGCCATTCTTCTTCTAAGCTTATTTTCCACTAAGTCTTTTTTGTCCAAATCGAACTGTAAACCACTGTATTTGTAGATATATTTTGATAAATTTTTAAATTCTTCGATTGATAGCAACAAGTTTCACTCTCCTGAAAGTTCTTTTAGAGTCTTTTCACCTATTTTAAAATCAGGTCCATTCAAACTCAAAAGAGATTCCACAATTGAAAATCGAACCCATTCATCTTGTTCCATATCATACATTGTGGTTAAAATTTCGTTTGCATCTAAGCCAACTTTTTTTCCCAGTAATTCAACCGTTCCCATTCTTACGTTAGGATCATTATCTCTTATTAGTTTTTTGGAAATTGCTAAGGCTTCCTTTCCCTTCGTGTTAACATTATTGGAAACAATATCAATGCAAATTTTTTTTGTATATCCATCAGATTTTTGAGATATTTCTATTATATCGGCTATCCTTTTATGGGATATCTGACAGAGTCCGTCGTAAGCAAGAGTAAATAGTGGAGACTCATGCTGTTTTTGATTTGTGATGTTTATAAAGGAATCAAAAACTTTTTTATTTCCCAGCCTTATAAGGCAATCCAAAGCCCTATCAACTACTCCTCGATTAGAATCACGAAGAAGCTCAAACAAAACATCAATAGCTTCATCACTTCCGATTTTTTCCAGTTCGAGGGCGATCTCCCTCTTTTGGTCCAGATCGGACTGGCTAATTTTTTCTTTTAGCTCACTCACATTCATATTTTTTGTATTTATTCTCCTTTAATCCTTTTTACCAATCCTCTTGGATCCAATATCAAAATTACATTCCCATCACTTAAAATGGTTGCTCCGCTGATTCCTTCAGGTTTGCCGATATAATTACCCAGAGATTTCATAACAACCTCGCTCTGCCCTAAAATATTATCCACCCCTATACCAATAGAGTGACCATTTGAAAAAACTTCCAATAAATATTGAGGATTACTTTCTTCTTCTTTTTTAGCATTTAAAAGGTATGATAATAAACAAGTAGATAAAATTTTATTTCCTTTATCATACAAAAAGCCACTACCCGTTTTTTTTACTACTTCGTTACTCCATTGATTTGTATCAACGATGGAATAAAGAGGGATTGCATAAACCGAATCGGAGTCACTTATCAATAAAACCTGCAAAATAGACAGAGTTAGAGGAAGTCTCATGGTGAATTTTGTACCAATATTTTTCTCGGAATGAATATCCAAATGACCGTTTAGCAATTCGATATTACTTCGCACAACATCCAATCCAACCCCTCTACCGGATACTTCTGTAACTTTTTCTTTAGTTGTTACTCCAGGCAGAAATATATAGTTTAGGATTTCAGTATCTGGCATTTCATCCAAAGATTCTTGGGTGAGAATTTTTTTATCCAACAGTTTTTGTCTGATCTTTTCCATATCAATACCCTTTCCGTCAT
This sequence comes from Leptospiraceae bacterium, assembly GCA_024233865.1. GTDB lineage: Bacteria > Spirochaetota > Leptospiria > Leptospirales > Leptospiraceae > JACKPA01. Next base: position 99,538 of record JACKPA010000001.1, read on the forward strand.
CTTCTACCTCAATGATAGCATGGTTTCCTTCATGAAAAGCGCTAATTTTTATCGTTCCCTCATTTGGTTTTCCTATGGCTTTTCGTTCTTCGGGAGTTTCTATTCCATGATCTAAAGAATTTCTCACAAGGTGTAGCAAAGGATCATACAATTCATCCACAATTGATTTATCCAATTCGGTTTCATCACCTTCAAACTTCAGTTTAATCAGTTTTTTCAAATTTTTGGATAAATCCCTTACTATAGCTGGAATTTTTTTATAAAGGGTAGATATTTTTACCATTCGAAGTCCCAAGGAAAGGTCTTTGAGGTTGTTGGATATTTCATTAAGATGGATAACTGAATTATTTAGGGCTTCTAAAAGCTCGGCACTATTTTTTCCATTGCTTTTTAAAAGTTTTTCCGTATAAGAACTAATTTGAAGCTTATTTATAATCAGTTCCCCAACCAAATTACCCAGTTCTTCTAGTCTGCTTAGGTCTATTCTTATATTTTCAACTTTTTTTCGATGAGATTCCTTGAAAGTCGTTTTTTGCTCTATTTTTTCTTCTTGATATCCGTCTTCCTCTTCCTCCTCTTCCTCATCTTGTTCTACTTTTGAATCTTCTGATCTTTGAGGAGTTTTTTCATCTTCTATATCATCTATAAAAACAATGGGGTCCTCTTTTTTTTCCTCTATTGTATAGGATTCAATTTCATGAAAAGCATCTAGTTTTGTAGCTATAATTCCGCGAATGACTTCCATATCATAAGAAGATGAAAAATAAAAGGCATATTTGCTAACCTCGATTTCCTCGTCTACTTCATCCGAAATTTGACTGCTAAATAAGTCAGGGTCTACAATAACGCTTTGAAAATCATGATTGTTTTTTTCTCTGGCAGATAAAAACCTAAAAATTTCAATACTTATAATAGACGGAAATTCACAATCCGATTTGTAATAAATCACTACTTCAACATTATTCATATATATACCTCGTTAATTCCTGAGTCGGTCATTGAGTAAAAAATCCAGTGCAATTGGATTTTTATATCGAAATATCCTACGTTGTTCCATCCACCAATTCCACAATTTTCTCTGCAATTCTATAGCTAGGCAAAATAAAATCTGCACATCCTTCCTCAACTGCTACTCCCGGCATTCCATAAATTACTGCTGTTTCTTTGCTCTCTGCAATTGTTTGACCCAAAAAACCTTTAATCGATTTCAAACCGTCTACGCCATCCCGTCCCATTCCTGTCATCAAAACACCTATAGCTCTAGAACGAAATATGGGGGCAATAGATTCGATTGTCACGTCTACCGAAGGAACATACAAATTATTTTCTCTTGAATTATCTACGTGCTTGACATAATACTTCTTATTGCTCATCTCTAAAACTTTTGTGTGGAATCCCCCTCTGGCAATATAAACAACCCCTTTCCGAATCATTTCGCCGTCTTCGGTTTCTTTTACCTGTATTTTACTAAGATGATTCAGTCTATCAGCAAAAGATTTTGTAAAAAATTCCGGCATGTGTTGGATTACAAACATGTAGGCATTGAGATAGCCTGGTAATTCCGGTACTACGTCCAGCAAATTCTTAGGTCCACCCGTTGAAATCCCAATTACAACAATTTTCTCAAAAGAACTTCCTATGGAAACAGACTCTTTTTTGTACAAAGGTGCTACGGGTTTGGTGTACAATTTTGGAGAAACCGAACTTGGAGATTCATTTTTTTTGAAATGAGAAACGTCTATATTACAAGCACTAAACACTTTTAGAGCAAGTTCTTTCATTTGATCTTGGCGACTCATAAGTATGTCATCCGAAGGCTTTAAAATAAAATCAACAGCTCCAGTTTCCAAACATTCCAATGTGATGTCTGCCTGCTCTTGTGAAAGAGAACTCACGATCACTACAGGCAAAGGACATTCCCTCATAATAATTTTTAGAGCTGTCAGACCGTCCATTTTGGGCATTTGGATGTCAAGGGTAACAGCATCAGGATGCAATTCTTTGATTTTTTCAATCGCTTCATTTCCATCCCTGGCAACACCAATTACCTCCATCGAAGCCCTTGATTCTAAAGACTTTACGATAAGCTTCCTCATAAAAGGAGAATCATCAACTACCAAAATTCTTTTTTTTGCTTTCATATAAATCCATTACATTTCGAATACGCTTGGGTGTCCAGGCAACGACTACGCTTGGTATCCAACCGTTTCCTGAGCGTAGTCGAAGGAAACTATTTTAATTATTCGCTTTTTTGATATGTTCCATTTGTTGCATTTCATTGGAAGTAAATATTTTTTCCACGTCCAAAATAAGGATTAACCCTCTTTTAATTCGGCTTATTCCTTTAATATATTCCGTATCAACGTCAGAAATCATCGTAGGAGCTGCTTCGATTTTGTCATTTTGCAACCTTAAAACCTCTGTTACAAAATCTACAATCAGTCCCATTACCATTCCTTTGACCGTAACCACAATAACTCTGGTATTTTCATCAAGTTCCCTAGGTGAAAGGAGTAACTTCTTTCTAAGGTCTATAACGGGAAGAACAGCATCACGTAAATCTATAATTCCCTCAATAAATCCAGGTGCCCTTGGAATTTTAGTAATATTGGGAACGGTTATGATTTCCTGGATTTGCATTATATCCAAGCCAAACTCTTCTTGTTCCAGGTTAAAACTGACCAACTGAGTTTCATTGGACGTTTCGTCATCATCATACTCATCCACAATACCTTGATTTTCTATGTTTTGATTTTCATTTTCACTCAACATATTGTTTCTCCTTAACCAGTGATCTTATTCTGGTCTATATACTTTTCTATATTCCTAGCAATTCCAGCTACATTTTGAACAAGGTTTGCTACCAAATTGAAGTTATCACCATTTATTCTTGCTACATCAGAGGCTTCAGTAGTAACCTTGCTTTGGTTTTGAGTCATTCTGGCAATTTGGGTAATTCCGGCACTTGCTTCGGTAATGGCTCTTTCGGATGCTTTTAATAGTTCAGCAACCTCTCCAACACCTTTTGATACTGTTACTGCTTCCGATTCGATATTATTTAAACCGGAAGTCGTTTTCCTTGCCCTTTCTGCTTCCAATTTCGTTCCCTGGGTTGCCGTTGCAATATCACTCATAACCTTTTGGATGCTATCAAACAAGGATGATACTTGGGTTTTCACTTCTTCTGCTCCATTGGCAGATTCTATGGCTAACTTTTTGATGTCACCTGCAACTACTTCAAAACCCTTTCCATATTTCCCCGATCTGGCGGCTTCGATGGCTCCGTTTAGAGCGAGCATATTGGTTTGCATACTCACAAGTCCGATACTGTCTACCGTTTTGTTGATCGCTTTTGCCCTGTCTAACAAAACGACTATTTTTTCCGTAGAGCTTACGTTTCCTTCCACAATTTGGTGAATCCCTGAGATCAACTTATCTATTTCAGTTTTGTTTTCGATAAGATTTTTTACAATTGAATCCGAAAACTCAGCGGCTTCAATAGCTCTTTCCGACATGCTTCTTACGGCTTTTGCTGACTCTGCTGCTCCGGATTGAGACTGCTCAGCTGCGGAAGCTTGGCTATCCGCTGCGGAAGAAATTTCTGTCAAAGAAGTGGATATATGCTGACTTGCGTTATTCGCTTCTGTAACCGATGCTGATAATTGCTCCGCTGCTGCGGCTAAATCCAAAGATAACTTTCGGTTGAGATTACCCGCTTTCATATCCAAAGCCATTCCATTCAATTCATCAATTGTATTTAAGATTTCTTTCAGAGCTTTTCCTTGTTCCACAACTGACTTGTTTGCTTCGTTTATGGTAGCGGTGGTCTCCTGAGCAGAGCTTGAAATCATTTCAGAAGCCTTTCTTATTTCTACGGCAGCTTTCAGATTTTCGTCATTCATATTGTTGTTGGCGTTTATCGTTTCCTGAAATTGTTTCATAGTTGATTCGATAGATTCCAAGCCTTTGGTTATATTGGTCGCTCTATTAGCTTGCTCTGTTCCGTTTTGTCCGACTTTTTCAATTTCCTCTGAAGCAACTCCTACCTGTGCTTGAATTTCTTTGATAAATTTAAGGGTATCGTCTGCATTTACCCTTGCGTTTTCTGCCAAATTTCGTACTTCATCTGCAACTACCGCAAAACCTCGACCATGTTTTCCAGCTCTTCCGGCTTCGATAGCCGCGTTGATGGCAAGCAGATTTGTTTGGGCTGCTATTTTTGCAATTCTTCCGATAATATTTCCCAATTCGGAAGAAACGACTTCCATTTCTTTCACGTTTTTTGCGGCTTCCATATTTACCCTGGCAGCTTCATTTACACCCATAGCAAGCTGTTCTACTTCTGTTGTCATTGTACGAATTAAACCCTGCAAATTGTTGGTTTTAGAAAGAGATACACCACTTTTTGCCTGTATATCTTTAGAAGAAGCTTCAATTTGTTGAGAAGCATGCAAAGATTGAACCGCAGCTGCAGCAGCTTCTTGGGCTGACTTTAAAATGTCACCCATAAAGCCTACCATTTTTTGGGCGGCTTCATTGGACTCAAGAGATCTCTTTTTCAGGTCTCCTGTTACGTCATTCAACTTTCGTACCATTGAATTCAGTTCATCTTTGCTCTGAATACCGGCAGTAGCCTGTTGTTTTGTTTGTGTCGGAGTATTTCCGGAATATATAGGTTCAGATTCTGGCGTGTTAATTTTATTTTCCACGTTTTCAATCATCTGTTCCAATTTATCCGGATTATTATCCTCACTTCTGGTTTCAAAAGCCATCGTTATTTCCTTGTGGATAAATTTTTAATGAATAACATTTTTTTTATTCGTTATTTTTGTGGAAAGAAAAAAATTGAAAATAAAGTAATTATTATATGAATATAAAAATTTTTAAAAATCTGAAACCTTATTTATTGATTAAATTTCCTAAAAAAAGAGGGAGTATTCAGCATTACCTTTTATCAGTTTTATTGATGGGAATTGCTTTATTAGCTCGCTTATACATGGCTCCAATCGATGCAGGATTGCAATACATCACATTTTTTCCAACTGTAACTTTATCAGCAGTCTTTTTTGGTTTTAAACCTGCAATTTTAACTACATTCCTTGGATTGGTTTTCGCAACTTTTATAATGACCCCACCTTATTATTCCGTTTCCATTGAAGCTATGAAAACTGCTCTTTGGTCTAACATAGTTTTTTTGACAGATTGTCTCATCATGTCTTCTTCTATAGAAGCTATGCATCGCTATAGAAATCAATACGAAAAAGAGTTAGATGAATCTAAAAAATCTGAGGCTCAAGTAAAAGAACTTAATAAAGAATTGGATAAATTTCTAAACAAAGAAAAAGAGATAAACAGAATAAAAACAAGTTTGATTAACCTCACAACCCATGATTTAAGAACACCATTATCTATAATTGTGTCGAGTGCAGATATTCTTCTCAGTTTTGGTTATGAACTAAAAGAGGAAAGTAAAATAAACCATTATCATAATATACATAATGCATCTAATAGAATTAAAACTATTTTAGAGGATATATCTGTTTATTCAAAATTTAATTCTGAAACCTTCACAACACAATATCAAGAAATTAATTTAAAAAATTTTTGTGAAAATTTAAAAGAAGAATTTGAATTGGTTTGTTCCGCTACACATAAAATTAATTTCTCTTATAAAGGAGATGTTATGTTCAAGATTGATACGGCTCTGTTATACCACATATTAATAAACTTATTGTCAAATGCTTATAAATATTCAGCCCAAGCGGATAGAATTATTTTTAATGTCACTAACAAAAATGGAAAGACTATTTTTGAAATTATAGATTTTGGGATAGGAATTTCCAAAGATGATATTCCCAAAATATTCAATGAGTTTTATAGAGCTGAAAATACCAAGAAAATCTTTGGGACTGGAATTGGTCTTCATTTAGTAAAATATTTTATTGATAAATTAGGCGGAAAAATTGCTGTAGAAAGCAAATTGAATACAGGGACAAAATTTACAGTAATTTTTGAGTAAAGACAAAAAATGAATTAATGATATGTTGATTGTAAATAGCATAGAAGCTTATCATAAAATCATTCATAACTTATAGACATTTCTTACAACATGGGAGTGAATTGGATCTTTTGACATTTGAAAGTTACAATACCTTCTAATAATTCTGTATTCTCCGAAATTTCTCCCATATTACTTAGTAAGCGGTAAGCTTTATTTGTGATAGGAACAATACTATTTTGTATCTCTAATACCATTGACATGCCACCTATTCTATTACCACATTCCATATAAACCGTCCACTTTTTTTGGTCATTTTTTAAAAAAGATGACCATTAAATTAATCAATGGATGGTCACTTGGAAAAAAAAATATTGTCAAAAAAATGGCAAGAATTAAGTTTTGATCCTAGTAAATTCATTGGAGTGGACAATAAAATGCAAGAGATTCATATGAAGAAAAAAACTACAGTCTTAATAGTTGAAGATGATGAATCAGTATTATTTCTTATGGAGTCCCTTGTATCAAAAGAGTATAATACTTTAACAGCCCAAAATGGAGTGGACGCTCTGGAAGTTCTAAAAAATAAAGAAGATATAGCTGTTATAATTACTGATTTAAGAATGCCACAAATGGGAGGTAAAGAGTTAATAGAGAATTTTAATACTTTCAATCGTAATACTGTAATCATTATTACGACAGTTATAGATGATATTCAGACAGTCATTCAACTAATGCAAAAAAATGTATATGATTATATAACAAAACCTTTTTCTGACAAAAGATTTCTTTACGCAGTAAATAAAGCCGTAGAAATTTATGAACTTAAACGTATGAAATCTCTCATAAACAAAGAAAGAGAAATCAGAGTTCAGCGTCAATTAGAATGGAATCTCTGGAAAGAGGAAATACTCAAACGAGATATAGACAATTCTGATTCGAATCTTCTAGATAGCATTCGATCCAATCTGACACAAGGCAGCGGCATCGGAGCTCTTGTCTCTATCATTGGTATGATCAAGGAATCTGGTGAAATAAAAGATGGGCAGTTTATAGTTGATCAATCATTAATGGAGTTGCTTTTTGAGAACAACTCGGTAGCGGAAAAAATCATTCAAACGCTTGCAGAAATATCAAACATTGGTAAAAATAAACTCGAATTAAAAGAAATGCGAGTTTTAGATTTATATAACTTGCTTCAAGATAGGATTTCCATATTAAAAAAATATATTATTATAAATAATCATAACATTAAATTAGAAAAGTTAAAACAAGACTTTTATGATAATAAGGTATTGATTCATAAAGAATACTTTGAAAAGGTCGTTGATGAAATCATCCTCAATTCTTTAAAATATTCTATTCCAGAGAGCAATATCTATATTTTATTAAAAGTTTCTCAAGGTTTACTTTTTTTATCTTGTTTGAATTCACCGGAAAAAAATTTAGATGGGAGCTATGGTATCCCTGAAGAAATGAAGGGGCTCGTTTTTGAACCATTTTTTAGGAATGTTAAATATATCAATGATATGTATGGTTGTTTGGACGTTGGCTTAGGGCTTAGTTTGGTTGAAAAAATTGTTCAAAGGCACGATGGAAAAATACATTGTACCAATGTTAAAGAATATGTTGATTTTACTCCCTCTCAAATTATGGTTTTATTTGAGATAGAACTACCAATAATTTAATTACAAACAAAGTGAATAGTAGGTATTTATGATTAAAACGAGTAACACAACACACTGGATAGACGAAGAAGGGATTATCCATTCTCTGTTTGACCCGCAAACATCCGATACTTTGGAAACGGCAAAAGAAAATATTGAAGCAGATAAGCAGCTGGCAGAAGGAAAACAACTTCCATTGCTGGTAGACATTAGAAACTTGAAAAGTCAGTCTAGGGAAGCACAAAATTATTATGCTGATGAGGAAGCCTTAAAAGTTCTTTCTGCTTGTGCTATATTAATTGATTCGGGATTGAGCAAGGTAATCGGAAATTTTTTTATTGCCGTAAAAAAACCAAAACTTCCCACAAGGCTTTTTACGTCAGAAAGTGAAGCCCTCCAATGGTTGCGACAATTTAAGGGTGAACAAAATGGAAAATGATTATCAAGTTTTAAAATTTGTGGAAGCCAAAACTTCCCGAATGTACCTTTTGGACAACAATATACTTTTAATAGAAGAACAACCCGGTTTCCACGTAACTTTAGAACTCGCTATGGAAAATATAAAGTTTGCAAATCAAATTTCAGAGGGTAAAAATTGCGGACTCTTGGTTGATTCAAGAAAAATGAAAGGAATGACAAAAGAAGCAAGAGACTTATATGCCCGCAAAGATAGTATGCCGTGTATTATGGCAATGGCTATTCTTATAAATTCTCCATTTACAAAAATAATGGCAAACTTTTTTTTAGCTTTTTCCAAACCGGAATTTCCAACATGTATTTTTACCTCTAAAGAAGAAGCTATCCGATGGTTAAAAACCTATCTAACAAAAACACCTGAATTATAGAGGTATGCAGAATGGATGACCTTAGAATCGATCTTATTTTAAATCAGATCACAAATATAGCACAAGGAAATTTTGACGTTTCCACTGAAATATCAGGAGCTCATGATAACATTGATGGTATCATACTGGGACTGAATATGTTAGCAGAAGAATTGAAAAACTCCGTAGTCTCTGTTGAAAAATACAAAATAGAAAAAGAAAACGCAGAAGCAGCTAATCGTGCCAAATCGGAATTTTTGGCAAATATGAGTCATGAAATTCGTACTCCTCTGAATGCGGTTATTGGATTTACGGATATTTTGATGAAATCAGACATTAAAGAAAAATACAAAAAATATATAGAGATCGTATTTAGCTCAGCCAATACATTATTGGAACTATTAAATGATATATTAGATTTCTCAAAAATAGAAGCTGGAAAATTAGAACTTAATATTGAAAAGATTGACCTTATAGAATTATTGGAACAAACTACAGATGTTGTCAAATTCAAAGCTCAAAATAAAGGGATAGAATTGTTGCTGAATATCCCCACAAATATCCCACGTTTCATTTGGACTGATTCAACTCGCCTAAAACAGATCATTGTAAATCTTCTTGGAAACGCTGTAAAGTTCACGGAAAAAGGTGAGATTGAAATCAAAGTAACATTTACCATAACAAACGAACCGAGCAAGGAATACCAATTTCAATTTTCTATTCGAGATACGGGAATTGGCATTTCAAAAGAATTCCAAAAGAAAATCTTCGAGGCATTTACCCAAGAAGATGCCTCGACCACTCGACAGTACGGAGGAACGGGTCTTGGTTTGACAATTTCCAACCAAATACTTTTTCTTATGAATAGCCAATTGGAATTACAATCCGAATTGAGTAAAGGAAGCACTTTTTATTTTACGCTTATCACAAAAGCAGAACAAGGGGAAATCGAAGAGTGGATTGGTTTGGAAGCAATTAAAAAAGTCCTGATTGTGGATGATAACGAAAATAACAGATTGATTTTAAAAGAAATGCTCTCTAGTAGCAACATTCTTTCCGAAATGGCTTCAAACGGCTTGGAAGCACTTATGATGATTGAAAAAAATAAAAATTATGACGTTGTGATTATGGATTATCACATGCCCTTTATGGATGGGCTAGATGTTGTACGTAGCATTCGCACAAAATTAAACCTCTCTCCAGAACAACAACCGATTGTTTTGCTACATAGCTCTACTGATGATGATAGTTTACGTAAAGCATGTAAAGAATTGAATATTCAAATGAATTTGATTAAACCCGTTAAAACCAAAGAGTTGTTCTCTGCACTTACAAAGCTAAAGAAAAATAATTTGCAGACTTCACAAAAGTCAGATAATATACAAAACCAAGATATAATTAAAACCAAAAAAATATTTAAAATTCTTATTATCGATGACAACCCGTCAAATACCTATCTCGTTCGAGTTATCTTAGAACAAATCCTTCCTAACGTAAGAGTCTTTGAAGCAGAAAACGGAATACTTGGTTTGGATACATTCAAAAAAGAAAATCCGAACTTAGTTTTTATGGATGTACAAATGCCTGAAATGAATGGTTATGAAGTAGCTGCTGAAATCAGAAAAATGGAAACTCAAAGTAGAATTCCCATAATCGGCTTGACAGCAAGTGTATTAAAGGGAGAAAAAGAAAGATGTCTTAACGCAGGAATGGATGATTATGCTAGTAAACCAATCTTAAAAGATACAATGATTAAGCTGGTTCAGAAATGGCTATTGGTACAAACAAAAAGTTCGATCTTTTTAGAGGCAACAAACGACAATTTAGATAAGGAACACTTTGATTTTGAAGAACTAAAAGTCAGACTAGGAAATGATGAAGAAATCATTTATAGATTTTTAGAGATAGCCCAAAAAAGCTGCGATTCTGTTTTAAGTCATCTCAAACAAAAATTAGAAGACAGAGACATCAAAGATTTAAATGCTTTGGCACATAAACTGCGAGGAACAGCCTTGACTGCGAATTGGGAAATTTTGGGAACGCTAGCAACGCAACTGGAAACAATGGAAGAGTTTGATTTTAAAAGAGTCTCCCGTTTAATTTTTGAAATGGAAAAAGAAATGAAATTGATAAAAGATTTACTCCAAAAAATTCTCTGACACTTCGACTACGCTCAAAGCCGTCCGGATGTTACGCTAACGTTGGACAACGGACGTTTTCTCATGGCGTAGTCGAAGGAAACTTTATACATTTATTTTTTAACACTCTCCATTTGATGCATTTCGTTTGAACTAAATATTTTTTCAACGTCCAAAATGAGAATAAGTCCTCTTTTGATTCGACTTATGCCTTTGACATACTCGGTATCAACATCTGAAATCATGTTAGGAGTTGCCTCTATTTTTTCATTTTGTAACCTTAAAACCTCTGTTACAAAGTCCACAATCAAACCTATCATAAAATTTTTCAAGGTAACAACTAATACTCTAGTTTCTTCATCAAATTCTTTAGGAGGAAGAAGCAGCTTTTTTCTAAGGTCAACGACAGGGAGTACCGAATCTCTCAGGTCTATAATTCCCTCTATAAAACCAGGTGCTCTTGGAATTTTGGTAACACTTGGAAGAGTAATTATCTCTTGGATTTGCATTATATCCAAACCAAATTCTTCTTTCCCTAAGTTAAAGCTGACCAATTGGGTTTCATTGGACATTTCATCTTCATACTCATCACCCACTACTTGGTTTTCTATGTTTTGATTTTCATTTTCACTCAACATACTATTTCTCCTTAACCGGATACCTTATTTTGGTCTATGTATTTTTCTATGTTTCGAGCAATTCCAGCCACATTCTGGACAAGATTTGCGACAACGCTGAAATTGTCACTATGGATCCTTGATGAATCTGATGCATCTGAGGTGGTTTTGCTTTGGTTTTGGGTCATTCTGGCGATTTGGGTAATTCCGGCACTTGCTTCGGTAATGGCTCTTTCGGCTGCTTTTAATAGCTCAGCAACTTCACCTACACCTTTTGATACCGTTACCGCTTCCGTTTCAATATTATTTAAACCGGAAGTCGTTTTCCTTGCCCTTTCTGCTTCCAATTTTGTTCCCTGAGTGGCAATTGTAATGTCGCTCATAACTTTTTGGATGCTGTCAAATAAGGATGATACTTGAGTTTTTACTTCTTCTGCTCCATTGGCAGATTCGACGGCTAACTTTTTGATGTCACCTGCAACTACTTCAAAACCTTTTCCATATTTCCCTGATCTGGCTGCCTCAATAGCTCCGTTTAGAGCAAGCATATTGGTTTGCATACTCACAAGTCCAATACTGTCTACCGTTTTACTGATTGCCTTAGCTTTTTCTGACAAAATGGATATTTTTTCAACAGAACTCACGTTCCCTTTTACAATCCCATGTATTCCGACAATCAACTCATCAACTTCCAGCTTGTTTGATGTAAGATTTTTTACAATCAAATCCGAAAACTCAGCTGCTTCCACAGCTCTTTCGGACATACTTCTAACGGCTTTTGCCGATTCTGTCGCCCCGGATTGCGACTGCTCTGCTGCGGAAGCTTGGCTATCTGCTGCGGAAGAAATTTCTGTTAAAGAAGTGGAAATGTGCTGGCTTGCGTTATTTGCTTCGGTAACCGATGCAGACAATTGTTCCGCTGCCGCGGCTAAATCCAAAGATAATTTTCGATTGAGATTTCCCGCTTTCATATCTAACGACATTCCATTCAACTCATCAATTGTATTCAGGATTTCTTTCAGGGCTTTTCCTTGCTCTACGACTGATTTGTTTGCTTCGTTTATGGTAGCGGTAGTTTCCTGGGCAGAGCTTGAAATCATTTCAGAAGCTTTTCTGATTTCTACGGCAGCTTTCAGGTTTTCGTCATTCATATTGTTGTTGGCGTTTATCGTTTCCTGAAATTGTTTCATGGTTGATTCTATAGACTCCAAGCCTTTGGTTATACCGGTAGCTCTGTTCGCTTGCTCAGAACCGTTTTGTCCGACTTTTTCAATTTCTTCGGATACAATCCCTACCTGGGTTTGAATTTCTTTGATAAATTTAAGGGTATCGTCTGCATTTACCCTTGCATTTTCTGCTAAATTTCGCACTTCGTCTGCAACTACCGCAAAGCCTCGACCATGTTTTCCGGCTCTTCCGGCTTCGATAGCCGCGTTGATGGCAAGCAGATTTGTTTGAGCTGCTATTTTTGCAATTCTTCCGATAATACTTCCCAATTCGGAAGAAACGACTTCCATCTCTTTCACGTTTTTTGCGGCTTCCATGTTTACCCTGGCAGCTTCATTAACACCAATGGCAAGTTGTTCCAATTCCGTAGTCATCGTACGAATAAGACCCTGCAGATTGTTGGTTTTGGAAAGAGATGCGGCGCTTTTTACCTGTATATCTTTGGAAGAAGTTTCGATTTGTTGAGATGCATGCAAAGATTGAACCGCAGCAGCAGCAGCTTCCTGGGCTGCCTTTAAAATGTCACCCATAAAGTTTACCATTTTTTGAGCTGCTTCATTGGACTCAACAGATCTCTTTTTTAAATCAATTGTTACGTCATTTAATTTCCTCAACATTGTGTCCAGTTCATCTTTGCCCTGGATGATGTTGGCTCTCTTGCTTTGTTTTGTATCCTTGTCTATTGGAGTGTGCTCTGAAACTGTGGATGCAGATTCTACTGCGCTAACCTTACTTTCCACGTTTTCAATCATCTGTTCCAATTTATCCGGATTGTTACCCTCGTCTCTGGTTTCAAAAGCCATAACTATTTCCTTGTGGATAAATTTTTTATAAGTCACGCTTTTATTTTGTTATAAATATAGCAATATTAATAAAATAATTTTCAAAAAAAATAATAATTTTAGAAAAAAATGAAAATTATGTCCCAAGTGTTTTCAGTAATCCTTACTATAAAAAATTGAAAAGATACTTAAAATATGATTTTACATAATTTATACGCAAAATCACCTATATTTATGAGCATTTTTAGTAGAGACAGATAGTGATGGAAAAAATACTGATTATAGAAGACGAAGAACCTTTACGAAATCGATTGGTTCGAACAATAGAGCTAGAAGGCTATCATCCTCTAGCAGCTTCCGGTGGGATTGAAGGAATTAAAATAGCAAAATCTAACCTTCCGGATTTGATAATTTGTGATATCATGATGCCGGATTTGGATGGGTATGGAGTTTATGATGAGTTAAAAAAACACATAGATACATCAACCATACCTTTTATTTTTCTGACTGCAAAAGTAGAAAAGTCTGATATTCGAGAAGGCATGAATTTAGGGGCTGACGATTATATTACCAAACCTTTTGACATTGAAGACCTTATGACTTCTGTAAAAATTCGCTTAGAAAAGAAAAAAACGAGTGATGTAATTTCCAAAAAGAAATTGGAAGAAGTCAAAATGAATCTTAGTCTTTCTCTACCTTATGAGCTAATTACACCTCTCATTAATATACTTGGAACGTCGGAACAGCTAAAGTCCGGTTATGGATCAATGAATGATTTTACCATTCGGGAAATGTTGGATCATATACATCGTTCAGGGAAAAGACTACAGCGACACATGGAAAATTATTTGCTATACGTTAGGCTTGAGGTAATAGCCAATGATCCAGATGAAATTAAAAAACTGCAAGCTGAGAAGGTTGAAAACATAAAAGAGGTTTTGCAAGAACATATTAGTTTGTGGTTATCTGGCAAAGATAGAAAAAAAGATGTTCAAGTTAATTTGGAAGACAGTAATTTCAGCCTCAATGTTAACCTCAAACATTTACGAAAAATTGTGGAAGAAATTCTGGATAATTCGATACGTTATTCACTAAACAACACACCTGTTGAAATCCAAACCTACCAAGAAAACGGACTTTATTATATTGTAGTAACCAACCAAGGCGAAGGAATGTCAGAAGAGCAAATCCAAAGTATTGGCAATTATGAAGTGATGAAAAATATTGATTTTGAAAACAGCACTAGAGGTTTTGGCTTGGATATTGTAAAAAGGTTGATTCAAATTTATGGAGGTGATTTTCACATTGATAGTAAAAAGGAAGGAAAAACGATCATAAAAATAGGTCTAAATACGATAGGTTTCAACTAAGTGGCTTCCGTAATTGCAGTGTCTAACCAAAAAGGCGGAGTAGGAAAGACAACTACTACAATCCATATTGCTTCCGGTTTTGCTCGCAAAAACTTAAAAGTTCTGTGTATCGATCTTGACCCTTGTTTGTCTTTGTCCATGCACTATCGCTTTGGGAAAAGAAAAGCTCGAAAAGATATTTCACACCTATATAAAGAAAAAAACGTGATTTTGGAAGACTACATCCTTCCGACAGATGTTCCGCAAATATCTCTTATACATGGCTCTGCCTTTCTTTATAAACTGGACAAATTGCTTTTGGAAAATAACCAGCTAAAGGTATCTATTTTGAAATCAAGGCTAAAAAATTTAAAAAATCACTTTGATTATATTGTGATTGATACAGCTCCTGGAATGAACAATCTTTTGTTTACTTCTGTTTTTGCCAGCGATTTGATTGTAATTCCTATGCAAGCAGACTTTTTGTCTATGAATGGAGTCAGTAATTTTATAGACATCATCAAAGCCGTAGAGAAGTTGGCAAATCAAAAGTTTGTTTACAAGTTTTTGATTAATATGTATGACCCAGAAACAGATCCGAATCAAAAAGCACTCCAAATAATTCAGAGAAAGCTAAGTTCGATTCTTTTTCAAACTGTTGTAAGCTATAGCCAAGACTTTAAAAAGGCTTGCAATCAATGCAAAAGTTTGCTTGAATTCCAGCCTTATTCCGAGGGTGCAAATCAGTATATACAATTAGTAGAAGAGATTTGTGATCTTTTAGCGTAGGAAAGGAAATAATAAAATCAAGTTCTTTCTCAAAATTTTTTGTTAAAGTTTCTCCTCCTTGACTGGAAATCCATAGATTCAAAATATTAATTTTATTTTCCAAAAAGTACAATGCGAATTAGATATTTAAATCTCTTTTGATTTCCAATCTCCTTTGTTAAACTTGGAAACAAAAATTATGGCAGTTAGATATAGCCAAACAAATATGGAAAACCATAAACCCAAAGTACCCATATCCAAATAAACTCCAAACAAATAGGCAATCGGAAGCATCACCAAATAAGAAGCAATAAAATAGGCAACAAGAACCCAGTTTACAAATCCTGCACTACGTAAAGCCGAGCCAAACACCATATTATAGGCATCTCCGAGTTGTGCCAGTGAAACTATCACAAGTGCAGGGTAGGTCTCTTTTAGCATTATTTCTTCTTTGGAAAAAAAGGATATAATAACCCGTCCGAAAAGAATAAAAAGTATCCCCATTACACTCATAATAAGAGCTGAATAATGAGCAGCTCTATAGGTTCCGATTCTGGCGAGTATGAATTTTTTCTTCCCAACAGCTTGTCCAAGTATCGTTGTGGCAGCAATTCCAAAAGCATAACCGGGCATAAAAGATACGGCAAGAATGGAAATCAAAATGGTTGTAGCAGCCAAAGAATAAACGCTTATCATACCAGCCATTTTATTAAAAAACAAAAAAGAAGTATGGGTCAGAAGTCCATCCAAAGCAGATGGAAAACCAACTACCAATGTATTTTTTAGAGCTTTTACATCATATCTAAACTTTGCCAATTGTAAGTAGTGTCTAATTTCTTTCTGTGCTAAAAATGGTAAACAAACTAAAAAACCCAACGATCCGGAAATACTAGACGCAATGGCAGCTCCATTAATGCCCATAGGAGTAAAACCTAAATTTCCAAAAATCAAAACCCAATTTAAAAAGACGTTAGATGCCATCGTAAAAATAGATGAAAACATTCCCACATAAGTCTGTCCTATTCCATCAAAAAACCCCCTGATACCAAAGCTTACAAAAAAGAACACCGTTCCCCAAAACCTATATTGAATATAAACAGTAGTTTTTTGAACAATTTGCGGGTTATCATTTAAAAGATTTATAAAAAAATGAGAAGAATAAATTCCTAAAAAAGTAATAACAAGTCCAGCTAAAATAGAAAAATAAAAAGCAGTAGTGGCAATTTTCCCGACTTGGGATAGGTTATTTTCACCCAATCTACGAGCAGTGAGTATCTGTATTCCTACAGATCCATTTAATAACAACACCATTATGGTGAAATAGGTCGTTCCACCCAAACCGGCACAGGCTATTGCTTCGGAACCAAGTCTACCAACCATCAAAGTATCGGTTACTTGGATCAAAGTTTGGCTAATCATCCCCAGTACAACCGGAAAGGACAACTTAAATACCAATCTATTTAGATACGTATTTTTAAACAGATGAGAGCTGTTTTGTTTAAGAAACCGAACTATTGGTCTACGCTCTTTTCTGCTTCGGTCTTTTGGGTAGAATCATTTTGAGGAACATCTTCCTTTTCTAAATCTTTTTCTATGTTACCTTTGGTGTATATAAAAGTAATAAAATCCGGATTTTCTCTTAACCCTTTAAAATATTCATCCGACTTGGATTTTCTCCAATAGGTATCGTTTTTGACACCGGCTTTCAAAAGATATTCTTTTGTTTTTTCCATATTATTTGTTGTGGAATAGTATTTTGCCAAAAGATAGTTCGCTTCGGGAATATTTTCTGCCTCTTGTAAATTGTTTACAGCAAGTTCAAACTCATTCAGGTTGAAATGAGCTTTTCCCACGTAGTATTTATAATCTTCGGTATCCTTTTTGGTATTGTAAACTGCCCTAAAATACCTTAAAGCGGTTCGATAAAGGTTTCCTACGGAATAATAAATTCCCAGCTGATAAATTCCTTCATGGTATTTAGCTGGAATATCTTCTGAGATTTCATATTTTTCAATAATTATATCCTCAAAATCAAAAAGAGCCGTATAACCTTTGACGGCTTCACCCAATTGTATGTAAGCCAAACCTTTGTGCATCATGGCATCAAGGTCTTTTGCTATGGTTAAAATGGTATTAGCACTATTCAAAGCCATATCATAATTTTTCATTAAATACGAAATTTTCATGATTCCTTTCATAGGAATGATGGAATGTTTATAAGAAAATGCTTGCTTGTAGCGATTAATGGCTTCTTCCAAAAAGTTTAGTTTGTGATAGGTCGTTCCTTGATTTAAATAAATGTAATACAGTAGATCTTTGTCTTTGGGGCTTGTTTGCTTTCTTGCAGCTTCTAATAGTTCGATGCCTTCCAAATAGTTTTCCAACTTGAGTTTGGTTAAACCGGCTTTATAGAGATAATTTTTATTGTTTGGCTTTTTTTGGATCAATTTGGACAGAATTTTATCTGCTTTTTGGTACTTCCCTTCTTCATAGTATTTGAGGCTGAGCTTCCATTTGGACGGTTTTTTGGATTTTGGTTTTGTTTCTGTTTCCGAAGAAGTTTTTTTCTTCTTTGCTACAACAATTTCCGGTTTTTTTTCCGCTTTAGACTTTTTAGCAGGTTTACTGCTTGTATGAGAAGATTTCTTTTTTGTCTCAGGTTTGGAATCAGAGGCAATATGATAACCGGAACTAGAACCTCTTCTTGAATATGCTGCATCCACCATTTTACGAGCTGATTTGTCGCTTGGATTATATTTCAAGTATCTGTTTCCATAATGAACAACAGCATGCCAGTTTTGGTAGTATTTATAAAAAAGGGCAATTTTTAAAAGAGACTTAGCTTTATTCTGTTTTTCCAAATTTAACTCAACAGCTTTTTGAAACATCTGAATAGAAGATTTATAGTCTTTTTGACCTTCGTAAATATAACCTAGGTACATATATGGCTCGCCATCAGAAGGTTTTTTGGACGAATATTCTGTGAATAACTTAATTGCCGTTTTAAGTTGCTTCCTTGAATATGCCTTTTTTGCGTCTTTGAGCAAAGAGTCATCTGAGTTAGCCATAAGAGAAAAAGAGACAAAAAAAAGAACAAGCAACTTGATTATGTTTTTTACCATCTATACCCCATTTAATGCTACATTATATTTTACCACTTTTTTTAGATTAACAAATTATGCTAAGTACTTTTTATTATAGACCTTTTCTATAATTCATGGTAGAATGGGTTTTTAAGTAGCTATGAGAAAAAAAAGCAATTATTTCAAAATCGGACTTTTTGTTATTTCGAGTTTGGTTGTCCTTGTGGTATTCACAGTCCTGTTAGGGGTTAGTTCGTTTTTTGAAAAAACTCTAAAAATAGAAACCTATTTTGATGAATCTGTCCAGGGTCTTGATGTTGGCTCTCCGGTAAAATACCGAGGTGTCACTATCGGTTCTGTGAAAAGGATCAGCTTTGTAAGCGATTTGTACAAATTAAAGCAAAATAAAAATTATCACCATGGAAAGTATGTTTATGTTCTTATGTCTATAAAAGGACTTTTTAATTCAGCCTTGGATGCAAACATAGAGTCTGCTTTGAACGAGATGATTTCCAATGGGCTTAGGGTGAAACTAACAACCAAAGGTTTAACGGGAACTTCCTTTTTGGAAATGGACTATGTAGACAAAGAATCCAACAAACCCCTGGAAATTAGCTGGAAACCTGAGAGTATCTATGTTCCTTCCACACAGAGTACGTTCACAAAAATCGGAGCTTCGGTTGACGAGTTTATCAAAAAGTTAGAAAGTGCCAATTTGGAAGAGCTTGCCCTTCATATAGATGAATTGGTTGTGACAATCAATCAAGCAATTAAGGAAGCCAATGTTTCTAACTTAACCAAAAGTGGAAGTTCTTTTGTAGACGAATTGAGGCAAACCAACAAAGCATTTCAAAAGATTCTATCAAGTCCAGGGATGCAAAATGCTCCGGCTCAACTAAGCGAATCCTTGGATAATTTGTCCAAAAGTATGAAAAAATTAAATGGAATGTTGAATGATAGCAATCGAGATATTCATATAGCCGTAGAAAATTTGCGATTGGTTACGGAAGACTTGCGGGAAGTATCAAGCAACGCAAAAAAGTACCCTTCTCTTTTCTTTTTTGGCGAGCCGCCCTCCAGAACAAAAAGGTAAACCGGAAAATTGGAATGAAAAATTATAAACTAATGATTCTATTGATTGTGCTATTTGCATCTAATTGTATTAGCCTAAAGAAGGAATTTCCGGAAAAAAAATTCTATATTATTGAGCCGGACAAAACAAAAATCGTGAAAAGAGCCAATAAGATAGATAAACTAAAAATAAACAAGCTCAAAATTTCTCCTTTTTTTGAAGGAAAAGAGCTAGTTTATCGCAAAAACGATGTAAATTATGAAACAGACTTTTACAATGAGTTTTTGATTTATCCTGCATCCAATATTACGGAACAAGTTATTACTTGGCTTATATCTTCCGGTTTTGCAAAATACTCTATCAATCGAGCAGCCGGTTTGGATTCTACCTATATTTTGGATGGAAACATCAATTTATTGTATGGAGATTTTAAAAGTGAAAAACCTAAAGCCATTTTGGAAATCGAATTTTATCTTTTCGATCATTCTTCTAATGTCTTATTTAAAAAACTATACCATACGGAAACAGAGTTAGAAAAAAAAGAGCCAGCATACCTCATAAAAGGTTGGAATTTAGGTTTGACAAAAATTATTCTAAACCTTGAAGATGACCTTCGTAAAGTAACACTAAAAAAAGAAGCTATAAAGGAATCGTTATGAAAAAATCGGATATCAAGATAATCAGCACAATGATTGTCTTACTACTATTTGCAGCAGGGTGCAAAAAAAGCTCTGATAAAAAACCGAAAGACAGAGAAAGAACCAATACAACAGAAACCAAAGAAGATAACAAAAAAAGTCAAGCAAATTCTTCCAAAGAAGTTTTGGACGGAAGTGCTTTTAATCGTTTTTTTCCAAAGTCAAAAGGTGACTATGAAATTGTATTTTCACAAGAGAAAAAGGGCTTTGCCAGTGCCAACTTAAAGAAAAAAGGCAAAATAATTGCCCTTCTTTCTATCACAGACACCAACAACAATCCTTCTGCCAGGGACAAATACAAATCTGCTTCCAAAACCATTAAAGGTTATCCGGCAGTTGAAAAAGGAAGCAAAGGGCTTTCCATTTTGGTAAATGATCGCTTCCAAGTGAGTGTCACATCCAAATCTCCCAAGCTTAAGTCCAAAAGTTTGGAAAAATGGATAACAAGATTTAAACTAAAAAAACTAGCCAAACTATAATACAAATATATTAAAAAAGGAAATTATATGAATGTAAAATCTATTGATGTTTTGATGGACGAACTACCGGAAAATAATCTAACGGTCAAAATGCTAAATCTATTGGATTTTGTTGTACCGGGCGAATGGGAAAATACCGTTGGTTTTGATGCAATGTTGGAAAAAGCCACCGAAGAAAATGACGAAGAACTGCTTGAAAACGTAAAAGAACGAGCCTTGGAGTTGTACAACGACTCTGACGAAGGTTATCAAAGAGCTATTTGGCTTTATGAAACCGTTGATACTGCCGGCACTGCGATGGGATTAGCTGCTCTAGCCAATAAAACGGCTGAAAAAATTAGCTTTCTTTCCTTTTTGGATAAAATCACACCCAAGGCAGACAACATACAAGTTGTTGATTTTTCTCTCAAGTTTGTAGTGGAACTAATTGCTTTTTGTAAAATCAACGGAATTCCTGGAGATAGTATCGGTGATTTTATCTCATCTCTTACCGATAACTATCGTGGAGAATCATTGATGCGAGTTGCAACTCTTATATGTGTAGACGGCTTAATTCCCTTGGGACCGGATTTTTTGAAAAAAACGGGTAAAACTCTCTCTGGATTAAAAGCACCGGATTTGGAAAACAATTCCGTATTCCAAAAGATAAAAGAATTTATTCCGGGTGGAAATTTCAGTGGAAAATTAGGATTTATCAATGAAGCTTTTACTTCTGCCAAAGACTGGATGGATGACTTTGTATCTTCCAGAGACTTAACCCTTAATAAGCTCAAAGACAATTTGTCTGGAGCGGTGGATTGGGCGGACGATAAACTGGATTTTGTTGCCGCTACCATTGATATAACAACCAATTATTACGAACATACGGGAATTCAAACCGTCGCCTACAGGCTTATCGAAAGGGCTTACGAGGAAGTGTAATTATTTCCATTCGTCGTAGGGTCTTGCCATGGCAAGACCCTACGACAACAACATTCAATATATATGTCAAAAGAAAAAAAATTATCTAAGCTTAAAAATTTAATCAATCGAAAGCAGATCAAAAAAAACAAAGCTCATAAATTGAAGCTTCGCAATACGCTCATTACAGACTATGAGAATTTCAGTAGCATTATGAATATGGTCTATTCCAATGCCGGTGGAGCGTGGACGGAAAAGGAATTTGCTTCCCAACTGAGTAAATTTCCAGAAGGTCAGTTTTGTATTGAAGATAACGGAAAGTTAGTTGCTGCTGTAGTAAGTCTAATCATTGATTATAGCAAATTTGGCGATAAGCACACTTATGATCAAATTTCTGCTAACGGAATGTTACATACGCACGACAAAGAAGGTGATACCTTGTACGGCGTAGATATGTTTGTTCATCCGGATTACCAAGGACTTAGACTAGGAAGAAGATTGTACGATGCCCGAAAAGAACTTTGTGTAAACCTGAACCTTCGCAGGATTGTTGTAGGAGGACGAATTCCAGGGTACAAAAGCTACCATGACAAAATAACTCCTCAAAAATATGTCGAGCTCGTAAACGCAAAAGAAATTTACGATCCGGTTCTTAGTTTTCAGATCGCAAATGACTTTCATGTAATCAAGATTATGACCGACTACTTTCCTATGGATGAAGAGTCCAAGACTTTTGCAACTCTCCTAGAGTGGATCAACATCTATTACGAAGACAAAGAGAAAGAGCAGTTAATCGGAGGAAAAAAACCGGTTACTAGAGTAGGCGTTGTCCAATGGCAGATGCGTTCTGTGAGCAACATAGAAGAACTTTTAAAACAAATTGAGTTTTTTGTGGATGCTGTTGCCGGTTATAACGCTGATTTCATTTTGTTTCCTGAATTTTTTAACGTTCCTCTGATGGCTCAGTTCAAAACGCATAGCCCTTCCGATTCCATTCGACAACTATCGGACTACACAGAAAGGATTCGAGATGAAGCCCTGAATCTAGCCGTTTCTTATAACATAAACATCATTATTGGCAGTATGCCTGTTTATGAAAAACAAACCTTGTATAATATCTCTTATTTGTGCAAACGGGACGGGAGTTGGGATGAGCAATACAAAATCCATGTTACTCCGGACGAAGCTCATTACTGGGGTTTAAAAGGCGGAAACAAACTCAAAGTGTTTGAAACCGATGTTTGCAAGATAGGAATTTTAATTTGCTATGATGTTGAGTTTCCGGAGTTATCAAGGATACTTTCGGAGAGAGGTATGCAAATTTTGTTTGTTCCTTTTTCTACCGATACAAAAAATGCTTACTTGAGAGTGAGGCACTGTGCACAAGCCAGAGCAATTGAAAATGAGTGTTATGTGGTTATATCCGGCAGTGTTGGGAACCTTCCTGATGTTGAAAATATGGACATTCAATACGCTCAATCAGCTGTTTTCACTCCTTCTGATTTTGCTTTTTCCCACGATGCCATAGCATCGGAAGCAACTCCAAATACAGAAATGACGCTTATTGTAGATTTGGATTTGGATTTAATTAAAGAATTAAATATGAACGGAAGCGTACAAAACCTAAAATCTCGAAGAGCTGACCTTTATGCAATCACTTGGCATGGAAATTTGATTTGATTTCTTTAGCGGGCGAAGGGACTCGAACCCTCGCCAGAAGCTTGGAAGGCTGCTGTGCTACCGTTACACCACGCCCGCGATAGATGATTACATGATTTTTAGCGATTAAAAATTGTCAAGCCTTATCTTCATAAAAAACTGCTCTATTTATTTCCTATAACAGTCCGGTTTGAATAAAAAGAATTTGAATTGAATTATATTGAACTTACATTTCCATATAGTATATGGCGTATATACATTCAATTGCAACAGCAAATCCGGAAAACATTATTCAACAGGAAACGGTTCGAGCTTTTTCTAAAGAGTTATTCCAAGACAGTTCTTTAAATATAGAGAGACTTGCACCAATCTTTCAAAATGCTCAAATTGAAAGCAGACCTGTTATTGAAACAGTAGATTGGTACAGAAAAACCAGAACTTTTAGAGAAAAAAATGAGCATTTTATTAAAAGTGCACTTAAATTGGCAGCAGAGGCAGCGAAAAAAGCTATAGAAAATGCTAAAATCTCACCCGAAAAAATTGATATAATCATTGTCGTATCAAGTTCTGGCTTTGCAACTCCGACTTTGGATGCAAGACTTATTGATATTTTGGGTTTATCTACGGATGTTATTCGGCTTCCTCTAGTTGGACTAGGTTGTGCCGGAGGAGCTTACAGTCTTGCAAGGGCTTTAGAATTCTCGCATGTGTATCCTGATAAAAATATTTTAATTGTTGCAGTTGAAACTTGTACGTTAACTTTCCGACCGGCAGACAAAAGAAAGGCAAATTTTATTGCTTTGTCTCTGTTTTCAGACGGGGCTTCTGCCTGTATTATATCAGGAAAACCGGCATTCAATACGATAAAGTTACTTAAATCAGCTTCAAGAAAATGGAGAAATACCCTGGATGTTATGGGTTGGGAAGTAGAAGAAGACGGATTGCAGGTTGTTTTTGACAGAAGCATACCGACTTTGGTTTTAAAATATTTTCGTGGTTTCTATGATACGTTTACAGATCAAAACCAAATAGATAAAGATTTGATTCAACACTACCTATTTCACCCAGGAGGAATGAAAGTTGTTTCCGCGTTTTGCGAGTCACTTGGACTGGAACAAGCTAAATTTGTTTACTCTATAGAAATACTAAGAAAATTTGGGAATATGTCTTCACCCACGATATTGTTTGTAATCAACGATTTTTTAGAGAAACAAAAATTCGAAGAATCCGAAAGAGGAATACTTGCAGCTCTTGGACCTGGATTTACTTGTGAATTGTTATTATTCGAGACTACTTAATTGATACTACATATAAATACATCTAAAACTTGGAGAGGCGGCGAGCAACAGTTGTTCTACTTGGCAGAGGCTCTACAAAGTCTAGGCAAACCTCAGATTGTGGCTGGACAACCGAATTCGGAATTGGCAATCAGATGCAAAGCTAAAAATATCCCTTTTGTTCCGATTAAAATGCGAAATGAGTTAGATATACTTTCTATTCCTGCATTTTTAAAAACAATAGATGAAAATAGGATACAATTAATTCATGCTCATACAGCAAAAGCTCACGCAATAGCTCTACTGATTAAAACATTCAGATATTATCTATCATTGATTGTTTCAAGACGGGTTGATTTCCACATTAACAAAAACCCTTTTAGCAAACTAAAATATTACTCTTCAAAAAATGACATTTTTCTAACCGTTTCCAATAAGATTAAAGACATTCTGATTGAAGACGGAGTAAATCCCGAAAAAGTTGTAACAGTTTATAGCGGAATTGATTTAAAAAGGTTTGAGAATTTACCGGAACCTACCTATCTAAAAAAGGAATTTATAATTAGTGAGGATACGGTTGTTATAGGCAATGTGGCTGCCTTGGTTGACCACAAAGACCAGCTTACTCTTTTACAGGCGATCTCTCTTTTAGATACTCCCAAGCGATTTGTTTTTTTGATTGTGGGCGAAGGAGAATTGGAAGAAAAATTGAAACAAACCGCTAAGAGTTTAGGGATACTGGACAAAGTAATTTTTACAGGATTTCGGAAAGATATTTTGGCTTTTTATAATCTGTTTGATGTTTTTACTCTCACTTCAAAGGAAGAAGGTTTGGGAACTTCCGTTTTGGACGCTATGGCAAGTGGTTTGCCTGTTGTTGCCACTAAAGCAGGAGGAATTACAGAAATGATCGAACACAACAAGGGTTCTTTTGTAGCTGATATTGGCGAAAACAAAAAGCTGGCTGAATACTACAAAACTCTGATTGAAGATGAAAACTTGCGAAAAACGTTTGGGAACTACAACAAAGCCCAAGTTGAAAAATTTTCCATAACCCAAACGATCAAAAAGACGATCCGCATTTACAACCTATTTTTGGACAAAAAAATTGATTATAAAATTTAGGAAGTCAAAATAATTTTAGTATAGCCGGAGAAAGCAGAACAAAAAAGTCATGTACAAATTCCAAAAGCAAACCGAATGTTCCCCAAAGCGGGAAATAATCCCAACGAATATACTCATTGATGGCAAATCGGCTTTTAGAATAGTCCCATGGGCAAAGACCTGTCATTTTTTTAATCATCCAGCCGGTGAAAAATTCCACAAAGGTAATTCCTAACGACCATGCCCAAAAGCGAATAAGCAAATGCAATTCTCGAACTATATCATGAACTGGCTCGAACAAAAATACACTAAGACCATAGATTGGAAACATCCAGAGGTAAGTTGTGCCGGCAAGCCGCCAATCTTTGTTTTTAAAACTATCTATGATCGCTGTGTAAACAATCTCAACACAGAATCCAAGAATTCCATACAAAACAAAACGAATTAAAATTTCTCCTAAGCGTAAATTAGTATACATTCTTGAAATAGAATTGCTTGCAGTTAAATAGGCAAGAAAATTTGATTAAAGAATGGAAAATGCACTACTCATTCTAATTGTTCTATTTATTTGTATTTTATTTATATTCGGGATAATCAGTAACAAAAGAGTTAAAGATGATGAAGATTTTATCGTAGCCGGACGACAGTTTAATACATTTTTAACAACATTTTCCCTATTCGCCACTTGGTTTGGAGCCGGAACGTTAATAACCGCAACCGACAACATAAGTCAAAGAGGACTTAGAGACATAGTTTTGGAGCCTGTTGGTTCCGGATTATGTTTGGTGATTGCCGGAATATTTATGGCAAGCAAACTATGGAATTTAAAACTATATACTATTTCTGATTTTTTCAAATTGAAATACGGAAGAGCAACCGAACTATATAGCGTCTTAACCACAATCCCAATTTTTGTCGGATGGATAGCCGTTCAGTTTGTCGCTTTGGCAAACCTTTTATCCGCTTTTTTTTCTGTAGAACCTTACATACTCATTTGGATTATTGCCTTGCTCTCCATGCTTCTTACCATTTTAGGTGGATTGTGGTCTGTTACAATCACTGATAGCATTCAAATGTTTATGATTATTATAGGGCTTGTAATTATTTTTTGGAATGTGATAGCTACACATTCTGGTTTTGTTCAATTGTACCATACAACTCCCACCGGTCTAAAAACGTGGATTCCTACAGACAAATTCAGAGATTTTGTATCTTGGCTAACCGTTTTGTCCATTGCTGCTTTGGGTAATTTATCCGGACAAGACCTTATGCAAAGAGTTTTTTCTGCTAAAAACGCGAAAGTAGCTCAATACGGATGTATTCTATCGGGTGTGCTTTATATCTTAGTGGGTATGATGCCGGCTTTTTTGGGAATATTCAGCAATGTCATTTTTAAAAATACAAACAACCAAAACATCATAGCTATTTATGCAAAGGAGTATTTACCTCCAGAATTAACAATCCTTTTTGTCCTCTGTATTTTTTCCGCAGTTTTTTCAACGATAACCTCGGCAATCTTGGCTCCGTCTAGTGTCATAGCCAATAATTTTCTAAAGGATAAATTTACAAAAATAAGCCCAATTGCACTATGCCGCATTTCCGTTGTGCTTATAACTGCTTTAAGTCTTATCACCAGTTTTTTGGGAGATAATTTTTATACAATTTTAGAGAAGTCTTATGCCATTGGGCTTGTAAGCTTTTTTGCTCCTTTAATGGTGGGACTTTTTTCAAAAAAAGAACAAAACAACCCTATAGGCGGTTTATTGGCAATGCTTGTGGGCTTAAGTGTATGGCTGTCTGGCTTTGTAATTTCTTACAGCTATCCGGTTGAAATTTATGCAGTTTTAGCAAATTTTGGAGTGTTGATTGTATTTGGAAAACGTTCAACCAACTAGTATGATATTTTACTAATCTCTTCTCCATACTATATAAACAAATCTTCCAATGATTCCTCTGGTTCAGATTCTAAGGCTATAAGGAAGGTTTGATCGTTGTGAATGGTGATTTCTATACGGTGTGATGGTGGAATTAATACATAATTTAATGTTTGAAGAAGTAAAAGCAAGAGATGAAGAAATGACAATTAATAGTTACGGAATCAGATATTTTAAGTAAAAAAGCAGCGAAAAAATTCGGAAGGATAGTTGACTATCCAACCTCTGCTAATATCGGAAAGCTTCTTTGGCATAGTCTGGGTGCTAAAACGACTGAGTTAATCCATAAGAATATTAGAGTTTCTTCTCTTCTGGATCAACTTTCAGAATTTGTTTTAGATGCTGATGTGATAGAAAGTGTTTTTAACAATCCGGACCCTATAAAAGTGAAGCAACTAGAGTTCGATTTGATGGATGGCAAAATACAATTACTGGTGAACGAGCTGTGCAACAATCACTGAGAAAAGCTTTGTTGAAGTATAGATTGCATAAGGATCAATCTTTGTTCGGCAAGGCGTATTCTTATATAAAGGAATATTATTAAACGAATCTTTAATTTGCAGTTTACAGCTCCGATGGGGAAGGAATAAGGAACGAGGGAATTATTTCAATTGGGGAAAATTGTAGATGAATCAAAAAAGGGATTAAGTAATAAAAGCGTTAAAAAGTTCTCTTTTGATAATACAATTTTTGGAGAAAAATTAAAAAATAAGAGAATAAAATAGGCTATCCAAAAAAAAGGAAAGCGAGGGAGTATATGGAAAATTGCTTGCATCCCTATGTTAGAATTATTGTATTTGCTTTATGTTAGAAAACTCTTTTTTGTATAGATTATCAGTTTTTACTTTAATGGTATTTCTCCATTGTGCTGAATTTCAAAAACATGAGTATACTCAAATTGCTAGTTCCAAAAGTCCGAATGTGCCCTGCCCTCCGGAAAGTGTCGAAATAACAAATAAAAAAATTACAAATTCAGGATACGAATCATGGATAACAACTTGCCATGGAAAACAATACTATTGTTTTCAACATAGATACGACTATTTTTTAGGGCACCCCTCGCAAGCAAAATGTCTATTGAAATGATGAACTTACGCCGGTAGAAAAGCCGTAAAGTCCGGATCAGACCCCGCGAGCACGTTTTTGGGAATGTAACAATAACCCTTATCTCCCCAATCCTCTCCCCATGAATTTTTTACGATGAAATAGTTTCCCTTGTAACCAACAATCAACATGGAATGACCGCCATGTTGACCGCTAGGAGCTTCCGAGGCTCTATATATTCCATCCCTACCTATATTCATAAATGCTTCTCCTGTATTCATACCTACTTCTACAGGATAACCGGAACTCAAAACCTTTTTTACATCATCTAGAGAAATTGGAGTCGGTTTCACCAATAGCCTTCTTTTCCTTGCATCACTATCCATTTCTTCTATGCTTTTAAAAGGCTCAGGCTCATCATTGTCCCACAATTTGGAGCTGCATATTCCAGTTTTTACAATTGCTCTAGCAGGCTCGGGTCCGCTAATTGTTCCTCCGGATTCATAAGCATATTCAAAATCTTCCGCATCTCCTTGTACTTTCTGGAATTGCAGCATTGCGTAGCTACAGGCAAGTTCGGCATGATCCTTTTTTTGCATAATGTTCAACATTTCCCAAGCATGGGTTGTTGCATAAGCTTTACAACGACTAGTTTGCCCTTGGTCACCTATCGGACTACAGTATTTCCGCAAATCAACAATATCTTTTGGCTCCACATTTTTAAAATCTTCCGGTAATTCTTCGATTTTTACCCGCTCAGATCGTTTTTCCGGAGGGTCTATAATATGCAAAGTTTCAGCTATTAAATCCGGGAACTTTGCGACTAAGACGGATAAGGCAGCAGATGTTAAAAAACCCTGGGGTAGAATGG
This sequence comes from Leptospiraceae bacterium, assembly GCA_024233865.1. Taxonomy (GTDB): domain Bacteria; phylum Spirochaetota; class Leptospiria; order Leptospirales; family Leptospiraceae; genus JACKPA01. Next base: position 129,029 of record JACKPA010000001.1, read on the forward strand.
AGCCTTCTTTTTCAAAAAAATTAATTGTGTTAAAGCCACCGGCAATTTCAGAATTTAATTCTTGCTTATAGGTTTCGCTTTCAGAGAATAAATTATAGCCTTGTTCCTCCATCCAAGTATCCATAGTATCGCCAAAATACTCATTATCTGAAAAAATTTGCTCCGCAAACTCTTCATAGTCATCGCTATCCCAATCACCGGTATCTTCTTCAAACCATTCATCATCTATATCATCATAATCCGCTCTACTTTCAAAAACATCCTCATCTAATTCTATAGTATGTAAATCCTCTGCATCGTCATCGTCATCGTCATCGTCGTCTTCGTCGTCGTCGTCGTCATCATAATCGTCGTCTTCGTCATCATCATCATAATCGTCGTCTTCGTCGTCGTCATCATCATCATAATCGTCGTCTTCGTCGTCTTCGTCATCATAATCGTCGTCTTCGTCATCATCTTCGTCATCATCTTCGTCATCATCATCATCATCATAATCATCTTCGTCATCATCATCATCATCATCATCATAATCATCTTCGTCATCATCATCTTCGTCATCATCATCTTCGTCATCATCATCTTCGTCATCATCATCGTCTTCGTCATCATCGTAATCGTCGTCATCGAAATCGTTGGCAGCAAAAAACTGAAGGTCCATTAAAAATTCATCTAATTCTATTAAGTCTTTTAAGCTAAAATTATTTTCCACAATTATCTCCTTTCTCTACATAAACAATTTTACAAAATTAATATTCAAATTCTATATAAAAAAATCCCTTAACATTTTGGGTCAAATTATTTATATACATTGATTAATAAAATTAACTTTAAAATTATTGATTTTGAGGCATTAAATTATAGAAAATGAATAGGAGAATCCATGGAACAATTTATTCCCCCTAAACTAAACCCTTTTGTGCTAAAAACTGTTGATGCTTTAGCTCCAATTTTGATGAAAATAATGCATAATATTGAAAAAATCATCATAAGTGATGAAGATAAAGCAATGTTAAAAACTTTGAAAAAAGAAAGGTTGATTTTTTTATCAAACCACCCAAGCACTGCTGAACCTCCGATAGCCTATTTGATTGCGAACATTATAGAAGATCGCTTTAAGTATATGGGTTCCAGGCAGGTTTTTGAATGGATGAGAGGATTTGTTGGTAAATTTATCCAAAGTATTGGTGCTTTTTCTGTAGTTGCCGGCACCACGGATCGACCTTCCATAAAAATGGCTCGCTCGATTATTGCCCAAGAGTCTGGTAAATTGGCAATTTTTCCTGAAGGAGAACCTACAAGTGGTGAGAATGAGAATTTAATGCCCTTTCAGCCAGGTATTGTTCAATTAGCTTACTGGGGTCTAGAAGATGCAAGGAAAGTTGACCCGAACGCGGATATAGTCATTCTACCAGCCTTTATTAAGTATGTTATCAAATCACCTAGGGAAAAAATATTATTTCGTTTGCACAAATCTATTGCAAAGATTGAAAAAAAAATTGGCATTAATCCAGGAAAAAAAAATCTATTAAGAAGATTTCTTACTGCCGGGCGTGTGCTTCTAGAACAAGCAGAAAATGAATATCGTATTATTCCCAAAGATAAGAAAGATTTTAATTATAGAATTGGTCGGGTTCGACATCATATCTTGGATACCGTAGCCGAAAAGCTACAGATACAAAATTATGATAAAGAAGCACATGCTATTACAAAATGGAGACAAGTGTTTCCTATAGTTGAAATGCTAGAAGTAGGGATTATGGACCCAAAACTTCCAAATTTATCAAAAGAAGACCTACACTGGGCAAAAAACGAATGCATCAAAACCTATGACTTTAGCATCATAAAAAGAGATAACTTAATGGAACATCCAACTCCTGAAAGATTTTTTGAATGGTTAGATCGGTATGAGTCTATTGTTTATAAACGCAAACCTAGAATGCTTGGAGGTGTCCCGTCTCACCTTCCAAGAGATGCTTACGTTTTTTTTGCCAAGCCATTTAAATTAAGTGAGTACCTTCCTTCCAATAAATCTGAGAAAAAAACCATGTTTGATAGCCTTCTTGCCAGACTAAGATCAGACATTGAAGAACAATTACAAAAAGCAAGTAAGCTTACAACTCCCTTGGTGACACCGAATGATATAGGTGATTAGGTATTTAGAAACTCAGTTTTGTAAGGGCAATCCCCCGTGGGATTGCGCCTTTAAACGAAATCAAAATGTCATCTTAACTCACGTTATTTACGGCTTTTTACTTGCCTTTAAACCTATTTTAAAATTTATATTCAAATAACCATAATAAGCTATATTTTTGAATTGGTTTTTTGCTGAAACAAGCAATAATGAGTCTCAAAATCAATTAAAGTAAATTGGGTAGATACGGGAGTCCAACCATGGTAAAATGGATATTAGAACAACGCACAAAAAACACTCAAAACCAAGAAATTGAAACAAAACAACCAACCATTGCTTTGGCTGGTAACCCAAATACCGGGAAAACGACCCTTTTTAATGTTTTATGCGGAACAAGGCAGAGAACAGGCAATTACCCAGGGGTAACTGTTGAAAAAAAAGAAGGAACCATTAAAATAGATTCTCAAATTATTTCGGTTATTGATCTCCCAGGTTTTTACAGCCTAAACGCTGATTCTCCGGATGAAATGGTTGCCAAAGACACTCTGATGGGACGCACAAAAGGTGTAGATCGTCCAGACCTTGTTATAATGATCGTAGATGCAACTAACCTCAAACGAAATCTCTATCTGTTTTCTCAAATAGCTGACATGGAAATTCCCATTGTTGTTGCTCTCACCATGATGGACTTGCTAAAAGAAAATGAAATTACTTTGGATTTGGAAATTCTTGAAAAAGAATTAAACGTTCCAGTCGTTCCGATTAAGGGAGGAGATTCCGAATGTATTCAGAACTTAAAAAATCAAATTCAAAAATCTCTACAAAACCCTAAAAATTCGGTTATCAATTTGCCATATCCTGATTCTCTCCAACAAATTCTATTGGATGCAAAGGTTGAACTTTCCGATTTCATTCCTATAAGCAAGTACGAAGTTGAAAACTTGCTTTTTCGCAAAAGAGACGCACTTACCGGAAAAATTTCATCTTTAGGTGGAAAAGAAAGCATTACGCAATACAAAGAAAAACTGGAAAAACAAGGATTTATGGTTCCGGGAAAAATTGCTTCTTTGCGTTACCAATGGATTCAATCGGTTGTCCAACTCGCAGAAAAGAGAATTCCTAAAACAACAAAGTCTTTTAGCGAAAAATTAGACACAATTTTTACTCACAGATTTTTGGGTTTGCTAACCTTTATTGCTGTTATGTATTTTGTATTCAGTTCGATTTATGCTTGGGCATCCCCAATGATGGATGGAATTGAGGTATTTTTCGATTTTTTGAAAAAAAACGTTGGAAGTGCTTTTGCAGATATTCCGATCTTGGAATCTCTTGTCGGAGACGGTATTATAAGCGGTGTTGGATCTGTGGTGATATTTGTTCCCCAAATTGCGGTTCTTTTTACGTTGATTACCATTTTGGAAGATACGGGTTATTTGTCACGAGCAGCGTTTTTGATGGATAAGCTCTTAAGCTGGACAGGACTTAATGGACGGGCATTTATTCCTTTGCTTTCTTGTTATGCGTGTGCTGTTCCGGGAATTATGGCAGCTCGCGTAATGTCTAACTATAGGGCAAGAATTTTGACAATTTTAATTGCTCCTTTGATGTCCTGCTCTGCTAGACTACCCATTTACGTACTTCTGATTGGAGCCTTTATTGAGCCAAAATATGGGGCTGCCTGGGCTGCCATTACTTTGTTTTTAATGCACGGTCTGGGTTTATTTATAGCCCTTCCTATTGCATGGGTGTTTAATAGAAGTTTCTTAAAAACAAAATCAATTCCTTTTATATTAGAAATGCCTCCCTACAGGTTGCCAAGTTGGCGAAACGTACTTCTTAGGGTTTATGAGTCTGTTAAAAAATTTCTTATGCAAGCCGGTACAATTATTTTCATTTCTTCCATTGTTATATGGACTTTGAGTTACTTTCCTCGTCCAGAATCATTAAGGACAACAATAGAAGCAAAATACCTATCGGAAATAACATCTATTCAATCAAATCAAGGATTTTCCCAAACAGAAATAAAAGAAAAAACGCAGGAAATCCGTTCCATGCAAGAAAAAGAAATCGCATCTGCTTATTTAGGGCAGAGTATTCTTGGCAGATCTGGGAAATTTATAGAGCCTGTTTTTGCTCCCCTGGGTTTTGATTGGAAAATCAGTCTGGGAATATTAAGTGCATTTCCTGCCAGAGAACTGATTGTAGCTACTTTAGGAATTATTTATAACGTAGGAGATTCGGTAGACGAAAAATCGACCACTCTTAAAGAAAAGATCAAAGCCGATAAAAACGAAAAGGGTGAACTCGTTTATAGACCGCTTACTGCCATTAGCCTAATGATATTTTTTGCTTTATGCTCTCAGTGTATGAGTACACTGGCTGCTGCCAAAAAAGAATTGAATAGCATTTCGCTTGCAACGTTTTTGTTTGTTTATATGACTGCTTTAGCCTATATTTGCTCTCTTACGGTATACCAAGTTGGAACTTTCTTAGGTTATTAAAACTTTAAGATAGGATTATATACTATGATTAGAGTGATTTCCGTGATTAACATGATTAGATTCATTTGATTTTAAAGGATTTTCTTTAATTCCATATCCGAAAACCACTCCGCGTTGATTATATTCCGTTTCATCCTATTGATCTTGTAATTGTATTATACCGGATTAGTTTCTTCTTGTAGTTTTTGGATTTCTTTGGAAGCAATCGAATCAACCAGACCATTGAGGCGTTTTTCTATGTATTTGATGTCTTCGGGCAATTTGTCAACTTTTTGTTTCATTTCTTTAAATCCTTTTTCCATGAGTACGTTTTGGACTTGAATTTTATCTTCAATCACAGAAAATCGAAAGTTCATATTGGATTTGTGGTCTTCCAATTTTTCATCCATATTAATGAATTTTAAATTTAATACGTCAAATCTTAACTTCATTTCTTCTTTTATCTCTGTTTTTATCGTTGAAATTTGATTATCCATTTTAGAATCCACTTTGGCTATGTCAGTCTTGACACCTGTAATCTGGTTCTCAATTTTTGTTTCCAGTTTATCCATGTTTTCCTTGGCTTCTACTTTTACTCCGGCAATTTGGGTATCTATTTTAGAATCCAATTTGGCTATGTCGGCTTTTACTCCGGCAATTTGGTTATCTATTTTGGAATCCAGTTTGTCGATTTTCTCATTCATTTCATATCTATGTAAATCAATTTTTGCTTCCAGTTTACCTGTATTTTCTTTGGCTTCTACTTTTACTCCGGCAATTTGGGTATCTATTTTAGAATCCAATTTGGCTATGTCAGTCTTGACACCAGCAATTTGGTTATCTATTTTGGAATCCAGTTTGTCGATTTTCTCATTCATTTCATATCTATGTAAATCAATTTTTGCTTCCAGTTTACCTGTATTTTCTTTGGCTTCTACCTTTACTCCGGCAATTTGGGTATCCATTTTAGAATCCAGTTTAGCTATGTCAGTCTTGACACCAGCAATTTGGGTATCCATTTTAGAATCCAGTTTAGCTATGTCAGTCTTGACACCAGCAATTTGGGTATCCATTTTAGAATCCAATTTGGCTATGTCAGCTTTGACTTCCGTTTTGATGTCCTTAGCAAAATCTTTAATTATTTTATACATACTAATTAATATGGTAATAACCGAAATGACCATTCCAAGAATTGTTTTATAGTCCATCTTGACCTCTTTGTAATTTTATAAGTTCTATATATAATGGGTATAAAAAAGTGAAGTTGGTACCTATTTTTGAGAAAAAAATTTAAGTTTTTTAAAAAAAAGTTCCGTTCCACAAGAGTAAAGAATATATCCCATATAATTGAGGCTTTCCTTGTTTCTTGAAATTTTCTTATAGACCTTATAACTAAGTTTTACTTACTTGTAATAAATACAACATAAGCTATTTACAAGGAAAAACCTTTATGAGCACAGCAAGCACAACTGGTGTTTCAAAAGAAATCATTGGCAGAAAATTAGATCGATTTGAATTTATAATAGAGCGCGGAAAAGTGAAAGAATTTTGTCTCGCAATTGGTGAAAAAAATCCAATATATTGGGATAAAGAAGCGGCCCAAAAAGCGGGTTACGAAGATACTCCAATTACCGTTACATTCCAAACAGCGGTTCAATTTTGGGGCTATCCCAAATTATGGGAAGATATGGTATCTCTTGGTATAGATATCAAAAGATTGGTACACTTAAAAGAAGAATATACCTATCTAAAACCATTATACCCAGGAAAGGTTTGGGCACAAACAGAGATAGTAGACGTAAAAACGGGAAAAATGGAAACGGTGACTTTTCAAACGATTTACCGTAATGGGAAAGATGAACCATGTATTCAGGCAGAAATGTCAATAGCCATCCGTCCGGAATAAGGGAGTTTTAGAATGAATAAAATAGAATACGATAAGATTGAAATAGGAAACGAATTACCTTCCATAACCGTAGGTCCAATTACTCACGCAGATCTAGTGCGATACGCAGGAGCAAGTGGAGATTTTAATCCAATCCACAACGACAAAGAGTTTGCAATCTCAGTTGGTTTGGATGGAACAATTGCCCATGGAATGTATGTGATGGCACAAGTAGGTAGATTTTGCACAAATTGGGTAGATCAAAGACAAATCAAATTCTTTGGTATAAAGTTTAAGAGAATGACAAAGTTAGGTCAAACTCTTATCTGTAGAGGCAAGGTTAAACGCAAAAAAGAAACCGATGGTGAAAAACTAATTATAATAGATGTAGAAGCCGTAGACGAAGCCGGCGAAGTCAAAGCTGGTGGTGAATTAATCGTTATCGGTTAATATTTTGAAATATGCTCCCTTGAGTGTGCCGAAGGGAGCTGAAAGGAAAATTTTTTGCTTGAATCATTTTTTTATTCGTAATATTTGATTTTATATGAATATTTTATTTAGATCGCTTTTTCTTATACTTTTCTACTTTTCTATTTCCCCAATTTTAGGGGCTACCGAAAAAGAAGACCTTTTTGAAGCTGTTAATGATGGAAATATTTCAAAATTAGAAGAAATTTTAACCAAGGGTGTTAATGCCAATCTGAAAGATAGGAAGGGGCAAACAGCTTTGATGCTCGCAAGCACGGATAATAACATAGAGATCATGAAGATGTTATTGGATGCGGGAGCTGACGTAAATACCAAAAATCCGGATGATGGAACAACTGCTTTAATTTTGGCTTCCGCTTACGGTCACACAAAAGCGATTGAGATATTGTTGGAAAACCAAGCTCTTATCAACGCTAAAGATAAAGAGGGAAAAACTGCTCTTATGTATGCAGTTTCTTATCTTCGAAATGATGCTGTTAAACTACTTCTTCAAAAAAAGGCAAATATTGATGCGAGGTCTGTTGGTGACGAAACAGCTTATTCCATTGCACTCAAAAGCGGAAATGCTGATATAATCAATTTAATAAAAGATGCTGGTGGAAAAAATTAACCACTTTAAAATTAAAAAATCCATGAACCGAGAAGGCGATCTTCTGCCACAGGAATTAATAAAGTTTAGAAAAATCGAACAAGTTTTTCGAGAATCTTGTGATCAATTCGGATACAAAGAGATTAAAACCTCTACAATTGAACCATTTTTTTTATTTACAGCTACGCATGTTTTAACTCCAGAACTTCTGGAAAGAAGTTATTCTTTTATAGATTGGGAAAGTTCTAAAGGAGAAAGGGTTTCTCTAAGACCAGATTGTACCGTTTCCGTTTGCAGATACTATTTGGATTATCAAGAAAATTTTCCAAAAAAATCCAAAAATGAAAAATTTTATTATATAGAAACGGTTTATCGTTTAGACCAAAATGAAAGCAGAACTTTACAAGAAACTTGGCATTTTGGTATTGAAAACATTGGAGGTAAGTCACCGCTTTCCGATGTAGAAACGATTTTTATCGCAACTGAGGTTTTAAAAAAATTAGACATCCCAAATTATCACTTGGTTCTTTCTTACCCCAAGATCATTATTGAATGTATTAAACTTGTTTTTGGAGAAGGACAAAAAAAAGAGGTTTTGGATATAATAAACCGCAAAAAAACTACAAACATACGAACTATCATTTCTCAATTAAACAAAATCAAACAGCACAATCAATTTTTTGAAATTTTTACCAAATTGATTAGTTACAAAGGAGCAAATGCGTCTTATGTTAAGAACTTGCTCAGCGAGTTTAAACTTCCTGAATCTAATCTGGGACTACGTGAATATATAAATTCTATCCAAGAATATTTGCAAAAATTCATTGATATATCTACTTTGTTGGATAAACTAAACACTTCCTATGAAATTGACTTTGCTCTCTCTCAAGAATTTGAATATTATACCGGAATTCATTTTCACTTCCTTTCAGACAATGGAAACATTTTATGTTCTGGAGGTCGCTACGATAGCTTGCTTAGAAATATTGGCGAAAACCTGCAAGAAGATATTCCAGCTGTCGGTATGGCTTTTTCTGCTAAGGAAATGTTTGAAATTATTTCTTCTGAGAAACCTTTCCCACAGTTGCAAAATATTGGTGTAGTAGTCCAAAACCTAACCTTAGACAACGTGCAAGTCGGACAAAAACTTTGTTCTAAATTTAATTCTTTGGGTTTTCATACAACGATTTTATTGACAGTTCCTAGTAGAGAAAGTATGCAAAATTATGGAATGGTTTTAGAAGTTGACAAAGAATTATTTGAGGAAGGTTATAACATTCTTTTTACACAACAAATAGAAAAACCCTTCGTGCAAAATTTGTTTGGGAACAATCATATAAATGAATGACATTGCAATATGCCTTCCTAAAAAACAGAACCTGAACAAAACCGCAAATATGCTAAAATCCATTTCTTTTCCGGTAATTGGCTATACGGAAGACAATCGTTCTTATCGTATCCAAATAGAAATGGAAAACGTAAGAGGAAAAATTCTAAACGAAGAAGACATTGTGACCCAAGTTGCTATAGGAAATTATGATATGGGTATATGCGGATCAGACCACGTACAAGAGTATCTTGCCAAATTCAAAGATTCGAGCTTAAAGGTTTTAAAAAATATAGCAAAGACCGGAAAGAAAATTTATGCCTGCTGCCATCTTAGTATAGAAAAAAGTCACAATTGGGAAGAATATGTAAGTCATTTTAATCAAAATTTTTTGCCCATGAGGATTGTGAGTGAATATCCCCATTTATCAGAAACCTTTGCCATATCCCATAAAATTCAAAGATACGTTATTTTTCCATCAAAAGGGAGAACAGAGAATTATCCGCCAGAACACGCGGAAATCGTCATTCTCCCGATTACAGAAGATATGAGTATAAATGCGTTAGGTTTAAAGCCTTTGGATCTTATTTTGGATACTACACTATGTGTTATTATCAACCAAAAGAAATATGAATCCAAAGACTTATCAAGCGTAATAGACTACTTTGCCAAGTTGGAAAATAAGCTATGATTTATATTGCCATACCATCTGGAAGACAAGAAAAGTCAATTTTATCCAAGCTTGGAATCATGATGGACAAAGACCAAGAACTATCCAAACAAGTATATTTGGAAAAGATAGACAATCACTTTAAAAGTTGTCTTTCCATTGATTCACTCCAAGTAAAAGTTTTAAAAGCAGGAGATATACCCATGCATGTTTCCTCCAATGGTTTTGATTTTGGAATTACGGGACAAGACTGGGTAAGAGAATACAGATGTCAATTTCCTAAAAGTGCAATTGAAGAACTTTTACCTTTGGGAGTTGGAAAGGTGCGAATTGTGGCTGCTATTCACGAGGCAATCCCGATTGAGTCTATACTTGATCTAAAAGAATTCTTAAACTCGTTTCGTTCTAAAGAATATTTTCGAATTGGCTCGGAATACGTAAATATTGCTGACCATTACGCTAAAGAATACAAACTTTATCGTTATAGAATTATCAAAACAAGCGGTTCCACAGAGTCTTTAATTCCAGAAGACGCTGAAATGATTGTGGAAAATACACAAACCGGTGAAACTCTAAAGAAAAATTGTCTGAAAATCATACATACGTTTTTTGAGTCAGAAGGTTGTTTGATCTATAATAAACTTTCTCCCAATATTAATCCGGAAATTTTGGATAGAGTGAAAGTGTATTTTACGGAAAAGTTTATGAAATAAAATAACAATTGCAGCATACAATGGATAAACATACAATCATAATAACAGATAGTCCTACAAACGACTTTATGAGTCCTCGTGAAAAGTTTCAAAAAGTTCGAGTAAATATCGGTTTACCAGAAGCCAATAGGCTTCTTGGAGAAGGAGAACACTTTGGGCAAGGTCCATTACCCGCTTTTCTCAGTGAAGCCATCAAAGCCAAAAAGCAGGGTCAAAATCTTCACAGCATTTTTTTGCGTGATTGGCACAACCCGAATGACCCTTTGCAAGAAGTTGAGTTGTTACGATTTGGAAATCATAACCTCATAGAAACACCGGGAGCAGAGTTCGTTTCTCCTTTTCTATTCGCAATTCCTCATTCTGAAATTATAAATACAACAACTCTTTCCATGCCTTTACGGGAATTTCATAACACTATAAAAAATATTCTTGGGAAAGATATTTTTGAGCTAAATCCAGAAGAAAAAGGGCAAATCCAATTTATTTTGGCGGGAGTTTATACCGACATTCGTGTCATAAATACAGCCTTTAAGCTACGGCATGATTATGGCTTTCCCAATGTCTATGTTTCGCCTCATTTGGTAGGAAGCAAAAACCATAAAGCTCATATCAAAGCTCTCCAAGTTGATTTTCCCAACTCACTCGTCACGGTTGTATCCGGCTTGAAAAACGTGGCTGAAATAGCCGGACTTAGACGGGAGCTTTTGAATATAGGACAATATGCTGCTTGTAAAATTCTACCCGAAGAAATTTTTAACAAAATCAATAACGATCAAAGAACCATCATCGAAAACCTCTTTCTATTTTATTCTCAAGTAGAACTTGTTTCTTTGTCTGGAGGTTATAGTGGTAGTTTGTTGTTTATTGCTAATGGAGAAAAGGACGGTTTCAAAACAGAGCAAGTTATACTCAAGATAGATCACCATTCTCAAATGCAAAAAGAAATCGAAGGCTATAACCTAGTAAAAGACTTTTTGGGAAAACATGCTCCCGGTTTTGGTTTACCCGTTTTTTATGGAGAATACACAGGAGTGAAAATGGAACTTGCTTCCATGACAGGCAAACCGGAAACCATGCAAACTATATTGGAAAGATCTGGAGTCGTGGATGCCTTTTTATCAAAATTTGAAAATGCTTTGGATATCTTAAAAAACCGTCTATACGGAAATATCAAAAAGATAAGAAAAATCTATCCTTACAAAGAATTTGGCCTTCACAATAAACAGCAGCAAATCTGGTTGATAGAAAACACAGGCTACATTTTACCTGATCAAAATCTCGAATCCGATACTTTACAATTGTCGGATGAGCTTGAAATTCCAAATAGCTTGCAAGATTTTGGACTTATCACAAAACACATAGATCGAATTCCGGCTCAAATCTCTCTTTGCCATGGAGACTTGAATCTCGCCAACGTAATTGTAGATGCAAAAACCAATATATGGTTTATTGACTGGACGTACACAGGTGAAAAACCAGTAGAAATAGACATTGCCAAAATGGAAAATGACATAAAATTTGTATTGTCCAAAAACATACAGGAAAGTGATTTAGGCAAGCTAAAATTACTGGAAGGATTTTTTATACAAAATATAAGCTTACCCAAAATGGAAGAACTTCCGGATTCTCTATTTTTTGTATCCCAAGATATTCAATTAGCAAAGATTTATTCCGCTGTGAAAGTTCTAAGGGATTTGTATGTAGATGTCAAAGAAAACATGGATCCTTTGTATAAACTTGCCCTTTTGAAATATTCTACTCATACCCTAAGTTTTGACGAAAGAAGGGGGCGAGGAGAATGTAAGTTACCTCAGTTAAAGTATGCTTTACTTTCCACTTTACTACTTATTCGTTATTTAAAACAATCAACACTTCACAAAAAAACAAACAAAGATAAACCGGATTCTTATCCCAATAGGTTTCCAATTCCCCAAGATAAGCTTTCTTGGAGTGTTGAATATCTGGAGTATGATTCACCTTACTACGTTGCACATGAAGTTTTAGAAAATGACTTTAACAAAAATCCAAATGGCTGGGCAGATCCAGAAGATTTCAGTTTAGCAAAAAGTTTAAATCCTAATGGACGAACAGGTTTGCGAGGTAGAGGTTTGCTTGGCAAATGGGGAGCAAATTTTGCCGTAGACCCGGTTGTCACTCGGATAAATCCCATTACGGAAGAGTTGGAAGTACTTCTTACAAGAAGAGAAGACAATGGTGAATGGGCATTGCCGGGAAGTATGCAATATCAAAATGAAACAATTGTCGATACTGCGTTTAGAGCGATAAAGCAAAAGACAGGATTGCAACTCAATTTACATGATGCACATAACCTATTTTCCGGATTGGTAGACGACTATCGAAATACGGATCACGCTTGGATGGAGTCAACTGCTCTCCATAAACACATATCTTCTGCTGAAACCGTAAAACTAAAGCCAAGCGAAGGAAAGGGAGTTTCTGATGTTGCATGGGTAGTACTTTCTCCGGAAATAGTGCAAAATCTTTTTGCGAACCATGCCAATTTTATAAAAAAAGCTCTGGAAAGGCTTTTTACCATTGATGACCCGGAAATTGATAAAAACAAAATACAAGAATTACTTTTAACTATACTATAAGAGCAAACAATGAACGCACTTGAAAAATTAGCTTTACAGGCATTTCGCACTAAAACAGCACTTCCTAAAAATATCGAACCAACGGATGAAAATGTTTTAAAGGTAATTTTACAAATTGCATTGATGGCAGGGGAGATGATTCGGGAATCCAGATTCAAACCTGATAGATTAAACGTTTCCCACAAATCGGATAATTCTCCTGTAAGCAATATAGACACCATTGTAGAAGAAATGATAAAAGGTTCTTTGAAAGCCGTTTTTCCACAATGGGGATTCTTGGGAGAGGAGACTGGAGGAGATTTAGAGCAAGCAATTACCACAGTAGCGGTTGATCCAATTGATGGCACTTGGAGTTTTTTAACCCATGACACTACAAGTGCTTTTTCTCTTAGCGTTTTTCAAAACAAAAAGGTTGCTTTGGGAGTTGTATTAAATCCATCCACAGGAGAACTTGGGTATGCCCAAAACCAAGAAACTACTCGATTGATTCAACTAAACATGTTTGGAGAAGACGATCTAGCAAGAATCCTGCCTAGTTTGTACTATCCAAAAGAAAATACTCTTGTCAACATTCAACCCGCTAGCGGACATAGAGAATTGGAAAACGCTCTAAAAGATGCATGGGATAAAAAGGAGCTAAAGTTTGTTAAGAGCATGGGAGGTTCACCGGCAAATGCACTTTTGGAAGTAGCCAAAGGTCATTTTTCTTACATCCATCCTTGGCAAATTCACCCGACAACTCCTTACGATATTGCTGCTGGAATAAAGCTGGTAGAAAATGCCGGTGGAAAAGTAGTTGATACAAATGGAAATCGTATTCACGAGGTTGGTCATACGGGAACATTTATAGCTTCTATCAATCTGGATCACCAAGAGAAGATTTTGAAAATATTGAATGGCAGTCAGTCCTAGTCGTTGCACACACAGGTCTCTGTATTCTTGGCTATACTCATAGTATTTTCATCGTTTTTGGTGGTACCATGGGTAAATGATATTCCCTACAAAGTAAAATAATTTTTGAAAAACAAAAAATAATTGTTGACTATAGTTTTTTTAAAGGAAATTTATTTTCAAACATCCGTTATAATTCTATGTTATAAATCAGAGAAAGCTTTATGAATTCACAATGGTTTATTAATTTTTTACGCAATTATTCGTTTTTATTTATATTTTTTGTAATACAAGTTAAAATTAATGCCGGTTCTTATGGAGATATTTATGGAGCTCATCCTGCAACTTACGGAATGGGAAATGCTGTTACGGCTACCATCAACAATGCTGCTGCTCCTATTTACAATATTGCAGGACTTGGAAAATTATCAGAAGCAGAAAAAATATTGGCATACCAGGAAGGTAAGCCACGTCCAAGTCGAATTATTCATGAATTCTATTCTCATTATACCGTTTCCAAACCAAGACTAACTACCAGTGCTCCCCCCAGCCAAGACCTTTCTAAAACAAGGGATGATTATATTGGTTTAGGTTTGGCAATGAATTTAAACGGAATCTACAATCTAGAAAGAAATATTAAATTCGGTGTAAATATCCAAGCTCCGGGAACAGGAAATTTATTAACTATTAATGACGTAAACCCTACAACTCACAGGTATTTGCAATACGGAGTTGCCAATCAAAAGCCTACCATTATGGGTGGGTTAGGAGTTGAAATCATTGAGGAAATGTTGTACGTTGGTGTTGGATTTAACGCTATGGCATCAGGAAATGGTGCTATTTTAATGAAAGATGTGCCAATTTCGCCGGATAGAGTTGTTCCAAACCAACAAGCTATTTTAGAAGTTAAGCCTTTGATAACTCCCATTTATGGCATTCAGCTTGAAATAGGTCCTTTTTTGGCGGGTGCATCCTATCGTAGAGAAGTTGCCATGTCTGTTGATAGCTTGCAAGCAAGGGCACAAACAACTTTATTGGGAATACAACTTGATTTTGATATGGCACTTTTGGATTTATATACACCAAGAGTTTGGTCTTATGGAATTGGTTTCAAGCCCATGGATGAATTGCTAATTGCCGTTGACGTAAGCCGGGAGCTGTGGAGTGCCTATAAACTATCAAGAACAAAGAAAACCTATTCCGAAACTTTTTGGTTAAACGACATAACAAGCTATCGAGCAGGAGTTGAATATAAAATAAGCGAAATGCTTAAAGTAAGAGCCGGATATTCCAAAAAACCTTCTGCTGTTCCCAATTCACCCGGTGAAATGAACTGGATGGACTTTGACAAACTCGTAGCAACAGGTGGAGCGTCTTTAACCATCTCCCCGGAAATGATTTCCGGACTTAGGAATCCGGTTATTATTGATTTTGCAATAGGTTATCAAAAACTCCATGGAAGACACGTTTTTAAATATATCGCAACGGACAAAAATCCGAATTATTCCTCTGGAGGCAACGTTTGGTACGGAGGAATTTCTTTCACCTTTTTTATGTAAAAGAATTGATGGTAATATTTTCGTTTTATTGAAAAATTTTACTCGAGTACACTTTTATGAACTTTTCAAAGCCATCAGTTTTAAATATGCGTCGCAACGTTTCACTGACTCCAATCAATTTTAAGCATTTCTGATCCTTATCTAAAACATGACCTTGTTTTACAAAAAAACCAATCGCAGAAGAATCTATATACAAAATTATGGATAAATCAATAACCCATAGGTAAACTTTTTTTCCCCGATAACACCTGCAACCAAAGGACCTGTATGAATTCCAATACGTAGTTCCCAGTAAGGAATTCCCACTAACTCACGCATTTCCTTCATTACCTTTATAAACTTTTGTATTTCCATTGCAGCTAAAATTGAGTCAATAGGATGAGTTGAATTTTTCTTTGGAATTCCACCTACACACATATAACTGTCACCAATGGTTTTTAACTTTTCCAATTTATATATTTCTATAATGCTATCAAATCCGACAAAACATCCGTCAAGTTCCGCCACTAACTTTTGAGGTGACATTTTCTCTGAAATTTGAGTAAATCCTTTAAAGTCAGTAAATAAAACAGAGGCAGATTCATAAAAAACCGGCTCTGCGGAACCTTTCTCTTTGAGTTCTTCTGCCAATTCCTTTGGTAAAATATTTAGCAAGAGTCTTTCGGATTTTTGACGTTCTTTTTCCGCTATTTCATATAAACGGGAATTGTTGATTGCAATTGCAAGCTGTTCACATAACGACTCACAAAATAGAATCTCATCTCTAGATAATTTTTTCATTCCACCGATTTTGTTGATATTCATAATACCAATTACTTCTTTTCGGATAAGCAGTGGTATTTGAAAAACGCTAACGAACTGCATCTTTTCCCAAAAATACAAATCAAATTCAGAAAGTTTTTCCTTATACAAAATACTCATGGTTTTTAAATAAAAAGTTTTTTTAAGAGAATATGCAATATAGAAAAAACCGGATTTGGGATCGAGTGGAATCTGAAATTTTAAAATATCTGCATAAGATTCTGCCGCAATTTCTCCGGAAAGACACCTTGTAAACAATTGGTCTTTTTGAACCAATTGGAGTAGAAAAAAATCTGCCTCTAACCTAATATTAAGTTGTTCCACTGCAAGGCTGAAAATTTCTTCCAAAACGTTAGAAGAATTGATACTTTTGGAAAACTCATTCAAAAACTCAACTTCATTTTTTATCCGTTCTGTTTCCCCTTGAGCCTCTAATGCCTTTTCCTTTTCTTCCAGAACCAATTTTAATAAATGAACTGTCTCAATCACTCCCGAAATTTGATAGCAGAGATTTGTAATACTTTGAATTATCTTTTTGGAGAGTTTCATTTCCCATTTCAGATTAGAAAACAAATAAAGACCGATTGTTCTATTTTTACTCAAAAGAGGTATACATAAGAATGATTTTATATTTAATAATTCTACAATTTCCTTATCTATTGCATACTTACATTTTGTTATTTTCGAAATATATAACGGTTTTTGTCTCTTAAAAGATAAGTATAATATTCCACCTTCCTCAGAAAGTGGCACCTTTTTATTCATTACGTATTGGTATTCATTTTCTGGTAATTTATCATAACCATATGCTTTATAGGCATACAGATATTCTTCATTTTTATCCGGTAAAAACAACCAACTACCTTTTATCTTATATTTTTCATACACATATTTGGAAATTTCGGTAAAAATTGTATTTAGATTAGATAATGAATTGATAAGTTGAGTAAAATGATTTAAAGCTTCAATTTCCGATTTTGCCTCTTCGAGGTCTTTTGTTCTTTCTTCAACTTTGATTTCAAGAGAGTTTTTTAGTTTAGTGATTTCTTCGGAATACTGACTTAATTCTTCGCTTAATGTTTCTACCTGTGCAAATGCCCGTGAAAAACGAATCGAAAGAAAATAAGATTGTGAAGAAATAAAGATTAAAAAACCCAGGGGAGAATAATACCCCGTATAAATTAAATAATTATTATGCAGTATATCATTTAAAATAATAAAGGCAAAAATGATAAACCCAAAAAGAAAAGGCTTTGCACCACTTCTTTTATGAAAAACAGCGAAAAACATAGTATAAATACTAATTAGTATTGTAAATAATACATTGAGGTGAATTACTTGCAGTAAAGTCGTAAAAAAAAGAGGAGATGTAAAAATAATAACAAGAGATAAAAAACCGGAAGTGATTAGTAAAATTTTTTTGAATTTAGTTGGCATTTCACCCGGAAATACTAAGTTTATATATTGTAAAAAGAACAGGGCACCTAAAGGCATAGTCAAATATTCTAATTTTACTGCCAAATTCCATGAAAAATTAGGAAAAACCCTAAAACAATAATACTCATTTGTTAATACAGTTCTTAAAGAAATCAAAATGGAGTGTTAATTTGTCCTTTCTTCTTAAGGCATATAATCCAAAGTGATAAAGTCCCATGAAAAGCAGAGAACCAAACAACAATAAATCCAGAGCGATAGCATTTTCTCTCTTTTTTGTCAATTCTTGGAAGTTTCCTAAAACAATTGTATTCCAAAGCCCTCCTCTAGCATGGAAATAATTGGATATATGAACAATAAGTTCCAATTCTTTTGCTTTTGGTAAAAGAACAACCTGTGGTAAAAAAGTAGGATGGGATTCTCCTTCTATTTTTCCGACAGTTCCTACTTCTGCAACTAGTTCTCCGTTAGCGTATATTCTGTATGAGGTACTTACATCCAATATTTTGAGTGCAAGAACATTCCGAAAGAAAGAATGAGCATTATCAGAAAAAAGATTGTTCTGTTCCGGCAACAAAATCCACAGTCGGTAGGTGGCGTACCCTTGTCCTCCGACTTGTTTGCCATCTATCTCAAAGCCATTCCAGGTGTTAGGAACGTTAAGAAATCGTGGATCACCAAATAAGGATTGCGGATTTAAGAATTTTTTCCAATAAAATTCCCATTCCCCATCCAATTGAATAGAACCATCTTTTTCAAAGTCCCACCCCTTAACTTTGTTAGAGGTACTATCATCTATCGAAATCGAAGCAAGATCCAATACTCCTTTAACTACTCTAGGTTTCTTTTTGTTGAAATAAGAATTTTGACAA
The DNA here is from genome assembly GCA_024233865.1 of Leptospiraceae bacterium. Lineage (GTDB taxonomy): Bacteria > Spirochaetota > Leptospiria > Leptospirales > Leptospiraceae > JACKPA01. The sequence continues at coordinate 147,485 of JACKPA010000001.1, forward strand.
GTCGGTAAATAGAATATAAATGATAATAAAAAGCTTTGATTTAAAATTCATTTAATAAGTAACTATGCAAAAATAATACCCATATTATAGGAGTTAGAGCAAAAAATACTAAAAAAATTAAAAATATTTCACTAAAAAACCATATAGAAGCCATATTTTATATTAAGCTAAGGTTTATTCTTTATGGTGCTTTTCAAAAAAAGGAACACGTTGATTTTTAGTTACTCTGACTTTCTTTACTTCAAACGTATCATAAATTCCGCTTTTCAAGCTTGTAACGATTTGTTTAAATAAGGTCGTTGATTCTTTTTGAGGTTTGAAAGGAGCAGGATCACTAGTTTTTCGCAAATTTATATTAGAATCGGTAGTACTTGGTTTCTTATCTTCCTGAAAAAACTTTGGTCCTTGGTTCAATAAAAAATCATTCTCAACTGCCTCTTTTTCCGGTAAATTGTCAACATGAATAGTTGTTGCTCTATAACAATGATAACACGTTATTTTATATTTTCCTGGAGTAGTTATGGGTGTCATTAGTTTGGAAGATTTGCCGCAACTTGGACAAGTAAATTCGTTTTTATCCTGAGAAAGTACAGAACTCATTTTTTTAACTTTTTATATTTATTAAAATCTCTATAGTAAGTGGTTAAAACCACTTACTATAAGAAAATTTATATAGCCTTTAACCACTGAGAATGATTAATACTGTATTTATGATCAAGTATTTTTTTATCCATTGTATATAAATTCAATTCTTTTGATAATTTATCTAAAAACTTTTTTTCTGATTTGGAAACCCTTGCGTCAGCAGCAACAAAGCTACACGCGTCTTCATAGAATAAGTTTGCCAAATCTTTCCTCTTTTGAATAAATTTGTAGATTTTAGGGAGGGGAATGGGAGAATAAAATATAGGTTTCAAAAAAGTTCTAATATTTTTTTTGTATTTTTTATATTTATGGAATAAATTATCTTCTTCAAATAGGTAATTTAGCATATCATTAAGCATTGATTTTTCTATTTTTTTAAGATCACCTTCGTCAGCTTTTGCAGAATGAGACCATAAGCTTACCATATATCTTGCCACGATCAATTTTTCTAAAAATATTTTATCTTTGTAAACCGGTAATCTTTTCTGCTGAAAGTCAAATACTACATTTTTAAATTTAATATTTGAAAGCATTGATTTCTCCTGGAATGAATTTCAAGTAGAATAGAACGATAGCTCTACAATCCTTAGACTATAGTTAAAGTAAATGAAACTATTTTTTTTATATTTCTTATTAAAATTAAGATTTTTTTACTAAATAATTTATTCTAAAATCCTATTATTTATCAAGGAGTTTTACTTGAGCCAAACCCCGAACAGAATTTCCACAATAAATAGCCTCTGCTTTTTGTAGTAATTCAGGAGTAATTTTTGTTTCTGTTGCCTTTTGGGTTTCTATCAGATTTTGGCGAAGAATTCCGTTTAACAATCCGCTTGCAAGGCTTGGAGTATAAAAAATACCATCTATTTCGATAAATAGGTTGCTTCTTGCTCCTTCACAGAGTTCACCTTGTTTATTACAGAACAGGACATCATAATACCTTCCACTTTCAATTTCTCGCATTGCTTCCTTGTACCAAGGACGATAAGTTGTTTTGTGGTATAAAAACACGTTGCTACTATCCAATATAACATCTGATACTGTAACAAGATTGCTTTTTGGCGGGGAAAGTGGAAGGTATTTCAGATCGAAATTTCCGTTTTTGTACACAACCAAACGTAAAATGCAATTTTCACATTCAGGTTGTATATTCCAAAGTCCTTTTAATAGGGGAAAAGAGAAAAAAGCAGCCGAACGTTTTAACCTTTCCAAATGCTCTTTTTCAAAAACAAGCTTTTTATTTGTGACAAGTATGGTTTCGACTATTCCGAATTCAGGTTGAATTTCCTTCACTTCGCAATTAAGCATAATACCATATTTTTGGTGTAAATTATATAGGGCAAGCTCGATAAGCGAAACCATATAAAAATGAAAGGATACTTAATTTTAAAGGATTTAACTTTTTTAAAAGAGACTATTTTTTTTGCAACAAACCCAAGAAAACTCGCTCTTATATATCAATGATAAATTATAATAGTAAGAGGGTTTATGGCGAATTCGAGTACTCATTTAATGGGTTACAATAATAAATATGCTAATATTTCTTTAGTTCTTTTTGTTTTGATATATTCTACTGTTTTGTTCGTATTTTTTGTTCCGTTTTCATGGGAATTGGTGGGGATTGCTGTTTTTTCGTATTTTTTAAGAATTTTTGGAATTACAGCCGGTTACCATAGATATTTTTCACATCGAGCATTCAAAACATCTCGAATTATGCAATTTATCCTAGGATGGGTAGGAGCAATGGCAATGCAAAAAGGTCCTCTTTGGTGGGGAGCACATCACCGGGATCACCATAGATATTCAGATACGGACAAAGATTTACATTCTCCTAGAAAAGGTTTTTGGCATTCACACATATTGTGGTTCCTTAAAAGTGATCATAATCAGTTTGAAATAGAAAAAATCAAAGATTATGCAAAATATCCGGAAATAGTTTGGTTAGATAGATATCATTGGGTTCCACCAACGGTTTATGGTATTCAGTTGTATTTGATAGGTTTTTTAATCGCTGGTCCAAGTTATGGGTTTGCTGTTTTGGTTTATGGGTTTGCTGTTTCCACTTTTTTTGTGGGAAATGGAACATGGGCTATCAATTCCGTTACCCATATGTTTGGAACTAAAAGATTTGATGCCGGAGATGATAGTCGAAACCATTGGTTTTGGGCATTCGTCACAATGGGAGAAGGTTGGCACAACAACCACCACTACTACAGACATTCTGCCAATATGGGATTCTATTGGTATGAATACGACATTTCTTATTATATCTTAAAGCTTTTTAGCTGGTTTGGTCTGGTTTGGGGTTTAAAAAAACCACCGGTTTATGTCATAGAGGAAGGTTTAAAAAGAGATGCTTTGCGAAAAGGCAAACAAAAATACAAAAATCTCTCTGGTGAATGGATTTTGGCTAAATAGTATGAGTTCGACATAAGGAATAATACTATCAAAATAAGAGGGTAGACACAGTGTTACCCCTACGCCCCATAGGTTATAGGGGCAATCCCCTGTGGTTGTCCCTTATACGTAATCATCTAATTTGTATTTCTTCTATTTTTTAAAAATGAATTTCCCTATTTTTAATCTGAAAAAAACTTAGATTTATGGATAATCTTTCTGAAGAAGCTGTTGAAAAAAAGGAATTAGTTGAATCTATCAAATTTATGATTATGAACGGCAAGGATTCGATGATCCAATCCGTTCTGGCTGACATTCATCATCCGGCAGATACTGCAGAAATATTAGCCGAGATGGATGAAAACGAAAGGATGTATCTTTTTCGTTTGTTTGATACGGAAAGACGCGGCGAAGTCCTTGTTGAGCTAGATGGGGAAATTCAAAAATCAATAGTCGAAAATCTCAATCTAAAAGACCTTTCCGAAATTATCGAAGGACTTGAATCTGACGATATTGTTGGTCTCCTCAAAGAAATTCCCGTTAAAAAGTCTATTGAGCTATTAAACTACATAGACCCAAAAGAAGCTTATAAAATAAGAAACCAGCTAAATTTTCAAGAAAATACAGCCGGTCAATTGATGTCTTATGATTATGCCGTAGTAAATGAAAATGACAAAGCTTCCAAAGCTACTCAAAAAGTTAGGAGAGCAGCGCGAAACATAGAAAATCTCTATCTTGTTTATGTAACCGATGATAGCGGTGTATTAAAAGGAATTATCAAACTACAGGATATGTTTCTGAGTCCGTCTTCTTGGAAGATTTCGAAAATTATGGAGCCAATCAAGTCCATACACTATAACACGGATCAGGAAGAAGTAGCTAGGTTTTTTATAAAATATGACTATATATCAGCTCCGGTTGTAGACGACAACGAAAAGCTCATCGGTAGAATTACGGTAGATGATATTTTGGATATTGTGGAAGAAGAGGCTGCTGAAGATATACTCCTTATGGGAGGAATTAGTGAGGATGAAAAACTCAGCACCCCTATCTACCAATCAGTCAAAAAAAGAACTTCTTGGCTTCATGTAAATCTTGTAACTGCCGTTTTGGCTGCTTGGGTAGTGTCTTTTTTTGAAGATACTATCCAAAAGATAGTTGTCCTTGCGTCTTTAATGCCCATTGTCGCAGGAATGGGTGGAAATGCCGGAACTCAGACAATAACACTAATTGTTCGAAATATTGCTACGGGAGAGTTGTCAAACCACAATTGGCACAATGCCGTAAAAAAAGAATTTATTGTAGGCTTGATGAATGGCTTGATTATAGGGTCAGTAACGGCAATTATTGCCTTTATTTTTAAGAAAAATATAGCCCTTTCTGCGGTAATCGGATTGGCAATGTTTATCAATCTTATTGTAGCCGGTGTAGTAGGTTCGTCGATTCCTTTGGTGCTAAATTACTTAAAAATCGATCCGGCTATTGCATCTTCTATTTTTGTAACTACCTGCACGGATGTATTTGGCTTTTTTTGCTTTTTAGGATTAGCTACTCTGTTTATAAACTTTTTGTAATTTGATTTTTAAGGTATTTCCGTTATTCCAGAACTTCGATAGGTTTTTCTGTATAAATAAAGTAACCTATCAATAATTCCTTGACTTTATTCTTAGTAAGTATAATCTACTAACATACGAAAAAGGGCTTTTGCGAAAATGGATTATTTTAATTACTTTTATATCAATTATTTTACTTTAGCTACTTCTTTAAACCTTCTTTTTTTGTTGTTATGCTCGGTTTTTTTGTTAGTCCTGCCTAACAAATCAAAAGCAACTTGGTATCTTGGAATAGCACTTTTGATGCCAACCATATCCGCTGTGGGTTACGTAGTTTCTCAGGGTTTTTACCACCCTTACGCAGTTTACGGTCGATTGATAGTTTTAATCTTTATTTTGTTTCAGCAAATCGCTTTATTACAATTTATATTCCATTTCCCTGATTTAAAAACACCGAGACTTTCCAAAGATATTTTTTATATACAAACGGGAATTGTTGTTTTGTTTTCCTTCGCTTTGATATGGGAAGGATTCAACTCTGAAGCTTTTTATGATTTTGACGGGCACTATTATGAATTTGATATGCCCTTTCTTTATAAAATGAATAGCTATATAGCGCTTTTTTGTATTTTAATAACCATTACCTTTAATCTTTGGAAAATTAGCATATCACCAAAAGATAAAAAATTGGGTTTGATTCTGATTCTTATTGGTATTATGGTTGCGTTTCTTGCCCCTGGAATTGGTAATTTATTAAACAAACTGGGTTTGGTTAGCCGGTATGCATTTATAGGAACAGTTTGCTTTTCTTACCTTATCGGATTTTTTCTCATAATGACTGCCTACATAAATAACACAAAAGACAAAACAACTTTTATGTTCAAAATTGTGGGGATTAGCTTTTTAACGTTTATGCTGATATATAACGCGTTGTCTTATTTTATTATGAATAAGTTTGATGAAGTCTATGATAATCTTTTGAATGAAAAATTGAGCATGATCGTAAATACCCAAAAAAAAACTCACGATCTACGTTATGTAATAGAATATATTCCTGAAACAAATGAATACCAATTTTTGTTTAATCCCAATAACTATCATTTGGAGCAAAAAAACTACAAACAAGAATTAAATAACGCTTTTGTACTACAAAACTTATCGGAAGTTACGGAAACACTTGGGAAAAAGGAGTGGATAAAGAAAATTTCCAATATATCAATCCAAGACAATGAATATCTAAAGGGTTATATCGGTTATCTTCTGATTTATCTTAATTCTCTACCTAACGATAAAAAACTCTCAGGCGAAGAGATTTCTTCTTATTTGTTATCAAAACATACTTTTTTTTACCATAATTACAATAAAATAAAATTGATTCCCGATAAAAATTTTAGGAATGAATTAAAAAAGTATCTATCGGAAACAGAACCCAATTTTCAGGTATTCCGAAAAACAATACTCAATCATCTCTATTCATCCAAACAAGAAGACAAATCCTTAAAAGAAGAAGTCTTGCTTTATCTATCCAACATGAGAGAATTACATCACAGACGTTACAGAAGAGATATTTCCCAAAAAGAAGACTTTGTTTCTTTTTTTTATTTTATACCAGAGCAAGGAAAAATCTATGATGTAGGCTTTTCTTACCTTGAATACAGACAATATGCACATGACATAGGCGAAGTTTTAATGTACATCGTTTTGTTTGCCATAGTGATTACAATTTTTGGAATCCCGTTGTTTTTATATGGTGCTTTACTCCAACCATTAAAAGTTTTGGTTACAGGTATACGAAACGTAAGAAAAGGGGATTTAGACGTAGTGGTTCCTATCAAGGTAGAAGATGAGATAGGTTTTCTTTCCAAATCCTTTAATGAAATGGTAGTGTCTATCAAAGAATCAAAGATCAAGCTACAAGAGTACTCTAATCAATTGGAAGACATGGTAGAAGAAAGAACAAAAGAATTACGATTATCCCTCCAAGAAGTGAGAAATTTAAAACACCAACAAGACGGAGATTACTTTCTAACAACCTTACTCCTTAAACCCTTAACGGCTAACAAAGCAAATTCAGACAAGATAAAAATAGACTTTTTTATTAAACAAAAAAAGGAATTTCAATTTAATAAAAGAAATGCTGAAATTGGAGGTGATATTTGCATAAGTCATTCCATACAACTTAGAGGAAAGAATTATATAGTTTTTTTGAATGCAGACGCAATGGGAAAATCCATTCAAGGGGCAGGTGGTGTATTGGTATTGGGAGCCGTGTTTCAGTCCATTATCCAAAGAACTTCTACCTATAAATCTCAGTCTGACGTATCTCCGGAAAAGTGGATCAAAATGGCTTTTAAGGAAATGCATAAAATTTTTGAAAGCTTTGACGGTTCGATGTTGATTTCTTTAATTTTCGGATTGGTGGAAGAGGAAACTGCCTTTGTATATTATATCAATGCAGAGCATCCTTGGCTGATTCTTTATAGAGACGGAGTCGCTGATTTTATAGAAAAAGATTTACAATTCTGGAAATTAGGAACACCAAGTCTAGAACAAGACCTTTTTATTTCCACATTTCAAATGATGCCTGGAGATTTACTGGTAATGGGTTCTGACGGAAAGGATGATTTGGTTGTTGAAAAAGAGAAAAATAAGAACAGAGTAATCAATGAAGAGCAAACGTTATTTTTGAAGCGAGTGGAAGAAACTAAAGGGAGTTTAAACCATATATTTGAAGTGATAACGGGGAAATATGAAATTATGGATGACTTTTCTTTGTTGTCCATTCGCTATTTGGAACCAATCAAATCCCATTCCAATGGCAAAATGCCCGAAGAAGGAAAAGTTCAAGCTTCCATTAAATTAGCTAAAACTGCCCTAAAACAAAATAACATCAAGGAAGTAACCCGGATATTGGAAAATACTTATATACAGTTTCCAAACAATCAAACAATAGCGAGGAGTCTAATCAAGTCTTATATAAAACAAAGAAACTACCAAAAAGCTACCGAATTAGGGAAAACCTATCTTTTCAAAAATGAAAACGATACGGAAATGATGCTCAAAACTTCTATTTGCATGAAAATTTTGCATGAGTTTGGAGATGCCATTGAACTAGCGGAGCGAATTAAGTTAAGAGAACCAAAAAATATTACAAATCTATTACATTTGGCAGAAATGCATTTACAAACAAAGAATTATATTCGGGCTTCTAAGTTAATCCAAAAAGTTTTGCAAATAAACCCTTACAATGATAAAGCTAAAGAACTTCAAAAGAGTCTACCTAGAGTATAAAAAAGAAGAAAAGGTGGGGTTACCACCTATAAAATAAAAAAGCAAAAAAAATATTATTTTTTTGCTTGTCAAATGTCCTTAATTGTGGAAGTATCCAAAACTAAGGACAAAAAAGATATACAAAAAAATCACTCAAGCGAAAAAGAAATGCGAAAATACAACCCCTTTAAGAGTCAACTTTCACAACAATACTAAGTTTTTATAAACCTCTTATTTCCATCAACTTATTTTTATTTTTTTGCCTTTTAAATAACAAATTTTTTATTGCAATCATGCTTGATCAGAGGAAGTATGAGGATCAAAAACTGCTATTATAAAGGAATGAAATGGAAATAAAAGAAGAAGTGAAAAAAATAAAATATGCATGGTCTTTTTTACAAAAAAAGATGGTTCATGTAAACCTTCAATTATTATACGATTGCAATTTTAGGTGTACTATTTGTGATTTCTGGAAAGAACCTTATCGAAATTGTGAGAGACTTAGTTTAGAAGATATTAAAATTATATCAGAAAAACTAAAGAAAACCGGTCCACAAATAATATCTATAGGAGGAGGTGAACCTTTATTACATCAAGACATAACTTCTATTGTAAAAGTGCTATCTGAAGATCACTTTCCCGTAATGATCTGCAATGGATGGTTTATGACACCAGAAATTGCAAAATCTCTATTTCAATCTGGAATGTACGAGATAAGTATATCACTAGATTACGCAACAGCTGAAAAACACGACCGTCAAAGAGGGAAAAAAGGGGCGTTTGATCACGCTGTCCAAGCATTGAAAATTTTAAATGAAAATCGCATCTATCCACACCAAAGAGTTCACATGATCTCTGTAATAATGGACGATAACTTAGAAGAAATTGAAAAACTCATCCAACTTGCAAAAAAAATAGGAGTTACTTATCTAGTGACACTTTATAGCAATAATCGTGGTAAAAAATCAAATAGAACTCCAAACTTGGATACCAGTAAACATTTACTCTATTTGAAAAAAAAATTCCCTGAATTTGTAGCACTTAGAGGGTATATTGGAAAATTTTCGGAAGCAATTGAAAACAACGGCATTGGTCCTTGTCATGCTGGTTCTAACTTAATGAATATTGATAGTAGGGGAAACGCTACTTTCTGCATCGACCATTTAGAAAATCCAGCCGGCAATATATTAAAAGACGACTTGGCGGATATTGTAAATAATTTAAAATTACAGCAACAAAATAATCAATGCAGAGATTGTTGGACTAGTTGCAGAGGTTCCATCGAGACATTGATGTATGGAAAAGATAAATTTTATAATATTCTTGATTATTATCGAATGGCTAAAAATTTGAAAGTCCATAATTGAAGTTTTTATGAAACAAAAAGTTCAATATTTCTTTAAAAAGTATGCACAAACAGTTGTAAACTATTATTTATTTATTAGTTTTGGGAGTTTTTCCATGCATCAGACCTATAAAATTTGGGAAGAAGGTCGTTTAGACTATTTGGAAGCTTCGTTTGCTCTCCAAAATTTAGTTCTTGTAACTTTATTTTTAATTCGTAAAAACTACATTTCTTTTAATAACAACATTTTTAACCAAATAATTGCAATTACAGCCTTCTTTTCTGGCGTAGCTTTTATTGGACAACCAATATCTGGCTCAGCAGAACAAGTATTAATCTCCAAAATCATCATCTTCATTGCAAATGTATTAGGAATAATTACCCTTTTTAACCTTGGAAAAAGCTTTGGAATTTTAATTGCTTTTAGGGAAATCAAAACAACAGGTTTATATTCTATAGTTCGGCACCCTATGTACGTTACAGATATTTTATTACGTATTGGGTATGTTGTCAGCCATGTAAATTTATTTACTGTCTTAATTTTTATTCTTTCTTCTTTTGCTTATATCTATAGGGCTATCTTAGAAGAAAAGTTCTTATCGAAACAGCTTGAATATCGGGAGTATATGTTGCGTGTAAAGTATCGGCTCCTACCTTATTTATTTTAAAAATGAAAAGTTTATTACGTTTTATATACCACCAAACCTTAAATAACCAAGAAAAATGGTACCCTATACTTGCCGTATATTATTTAACGTATCATTGCAATTTTCGTTGTCCTTATTGTAGTGATGGAAATGGAAATCCTTATTATACAATAGGGCAGTCACATCCTAAGTTAAAAGATGCAATTCAGATTGTTAAAAATATAAAAAAATATTGTGATTACCTGGTTATAACAGGTGGTGAACCTTTGCTTTATCCAGAAGTTGATGAATTCCTTCATCAAACATTTTCACTTGGATTTAAAGAAATAATTTTTACAACTAACGGCTACAATTTAAATCAACGATTATATTCAATCTCTCAAACAGTCCATACTTTGGTAGTAAGTTTAGATACATTAGACCCTATAAAAGCAGATAAATGGTTTGGTGATAAAAAAGGAAGTTTTGATAAAATTTTAGATAATATTCAACTTGCAAAAAATATTCAAGATAAAAAATTTAAAGTCCACATATCTTCTGTCGTTACCCCAAAAAACATTGAGGATTTATACGATGTTTATCAATTTGCCAAGAAAAATAATTTTGTATTTGCTGCTTGCCCAGAATTAAAAGGTGTAAAAGCCAATGAATTATTGTACAATAATTTGGAATATAAGGATTTTTATAATTTCTTAATTAAAGAAAAAAAGAAAGGTAATCCTGTTTATGGTTCAATAAAATATCTAGAATATATGCGAGAATTAAAGACCTTTCGATGTCATCCATTTACAATGTTAACAGTATCTCCAGACGGAAGGATATTTTATCCTTGTTTGGAAATTGGATATAAGGTAGGAAATATTCTAGAAGAAGAAAATCTTCATAAATTAAGGATTAAAGGTATAAGTGAATTTGGTCCACAACCAAACTGTAAAGACCAATGTCACTCAGCTTGTGCTCTAGGTTTTTCTGTTGCTTTGGAATTTCCTAGTTCTGTTTTATCAGAAATATACTTAGTAACTAAAAGGGAATTATTTAGAAACTTATGATGACTTCTGTAGGGATAAACCCCTGTGTTTACCCCTTAATTATAAATAAAAGCACCTTAAGCAAAACCCACGTTAATATAAATCTTCTTGTTGTCCATTAGAATGTATTTGAGAAATTGCGATCTTACCTACGGGTTTTTTGCGCTTTTTTTTGTGCAGTGGCTTCTTTTTATTGGAATATCTTTTGTTAGAAACCATATTTCCAAGATATTCTCCTTCTTTGATTCTAAAAAAGGATATGGTTTGCATTAGACTTTGGAGTTGTGAGTTCATTTCTTCGGAAGTCGCTGCCAGTTCTTCTGATATGGATGCATTTTGTTGAGCAACTTGTCCTAATTGTTCAACAGCATGGTTGATTTGTGAAATCCCGTTGTCTTGTTCTTGGGAAGCAGCAGAAATCTCTTGGATCAAGTCAGCCGTTTTTTTAATATTAGGAACAATTTCTCGCAACAAATTTCCGGCATTCATGGCTACCTGAACACTCGAAGAAGAAAGGGAATGGATTTCCTTTGCAGCTGATTTACTACCATCTGCGAGTTTATTCACTTGAGACGCAACTACCGTAAAACCCTCTCCATGTTCACCAGCCCTGGCAGCTTCTATAGCAGCATTAACCGCCAACAAATTTGTTTGAGCTGCTATTTCTTCAATAATACTCACTTTTTCTGCGATTTCTTTCATCGCTCCTACCGTCTCCTCGACTGCTTTTCCGCCATTTTCTGCCATTATAGCCGATTTGGAAGCAATGTCATTGGTCACCCTAGCATTTTCTGCGTTTTGTTTTATTCCGGCAGTAATTTCTTCAATGGAAGCACTTGTTTCTTCTACACTAGCAGCTTGCTCATTTGCTCCTTGGCTTAAGTTTTGAGATGTTGAACTAATTTGTTCGGAAGCAGTTAAGAGAGTGCTAAACCCGTCTTGGATTTCGGAAATTATCCGAGTGATTTTGGTAAGCATATTTTTCATATTTTGCATCATGATTCCGATTTCATCTTTTGAGTCGGTGTCAATTTGAATAGTCATATCTCCAGATGAAATTCTCTCAAACAGTTTCACTGCTTTATTCACAGGAAGGGTGATTCCTCTTATGATCAAAAAGCTGAGTACTGCGGTTAAAATCAAAACAAAAAATGTTACAAAGGCTATTAGATAGAGCAAAAAAGAATAATTGTTTTTATTTTCCTCAAAATTTTCATTGGTAATTGTCAATTGTAAATCCATCAATTTAGCAAATTTGTCTGATATTGGGTCTATTTTTGGATAAAGTTCATCAATTGTATAACGTTCCAATTCCCAGGTATTTTTATCACTGAAGATTTTTTTTACTTTTTCGACGGACGCGTCCGCTTCGTTTAAAAGAGGTTTTATTTGTTCAATAAGTTCCTTTTCCCTCCGGGTTAATTGGGTTCTAAGATATTGATCCCATTCTTTATGGATAACCTTTTCTGCTTCGATAAGGTTTTTTATCCCTTGTTCCCAAGAAATATTTTGATTTCTTACTTTATGAGTCGTGTCTACGATATTCACCGCATACATATCTTTGATAACTGATAATTGCTTGATTGGGACAATATGGTTTGTATAGGTATATTCTTGGCGGTTGTTTAAACTTCTCATCCCACCAATACCAATAAAACCCATAATTAGAATTACCAAAGTCAAGATTCCCGAAAGAAGCATTAAACGCACTTTGATGCTAATATTTTTCATGCACAAACACCTGCTATTGTTTCATAATCTTGTGTAATATAACCTTATGCTATACGGCAAAATCAAGTACTATAATTCGTTCTTCCACTTGTCACGATTAAATTGTAAAACTTATAAAAAAAGAATATGGATAATATTTTTATCTAAACAAAAACTGCTGAGAATCAAGTGATTTACCATTTTTTGCTCTATAAAAAATCATTTCTTGACTTCTTTTTCCCGCAACACCTTTTAATTCTATTAATTGTTTAAATGGTAAATAGTCAGCTTCTATTCCTTCGCAAAAAATAATTTCACCTTTTCGATTTAACGCCCAGTTAGCAAGACTTTCATAATTAATGAGTTTACTATTGTGTTTATAACCCATTCCAGAAGTTCCTTTATATGGAGGATCAATAAACCAAGTGGCTTCAATATTTGGGGCATTTGAATAATCTGCATTTATTATTGTCCAATGTTTTACTTTGTATAAACTTTCTAAAAAAACTCTTCTACTTATCTCCCAATTTCTAGCTAGAACAGGTGTAACTTTAATATTTTTAAAGAAAAAAGCCATTTTTGTAGCAGCGTGAATAATATGTAAAAATTCCGAGCTTTTTTCACCGACTTTTAATTCAGGTAAGTTTCGAATATCTTTTTCACTTGCTTTATTTATAAGCCAATCCCAAATATCAAAAACTTTTTTATCCTTCTCTATTAAAATAACATGTTTTTTCCAATTATCATTGTGAAGAGAATAAGCCGCAGAACCAGCAAAAGGCTCTATAATTGTATTAAAATTCGGTTTTGGATAACATTTAGCTATTTGTTTTTTCCTTCCGTAATAATAGAACATAATTATTCCTGATATTCAATATTTAAGAATTTTGAATATTTTCTAATGAAAATATCTTCGTCTTTTATCAAAATCATTTCTAAACCTTCTTCATAATTTCTTAAATCTTCTTCTGATGAATTTATCGCATAAGAAGGAACTATATCTGGATGCCCTTTTTCAATAGGATTTACAATTGCATTAACATTTTTCGCTAATGCACTACAAAAAATTGCTCCAACAATCCCGCTGAGTGATTTTAAGTCTATATCTTGAAATAATATAAAAGGAAATTGAAAAAGTTGTCTATTTGTTTGTAGTACAGCATTTAGAACATTTTCATAAGAAACATCAAAACCAACATTTATATTGAATCTATTTTGAACTCGATTCGGCTTGGGCTACGCCACATTTCCGCTAAATAGGGAAATTGCGCAAACGTCTCACACACTCTAACGCTGTCAATACAAAGAATATTTTCCTTCATAAAATCAACCTAGGTGATAGGTTACTAAAAATATCTATTAAAGCAAGAAAGTAAGAAGGTATTTTATACTTTTTAAAAATACACCTGTCTAATAAACAAGGGATTCTAGTTAAAAATTACTTAAGTCTTATTCTATTTATTATAAAAATTGAAGGTTGAAAGATGAAGGTTAAAGTAGAAGTATTTGTTATTTGTTGTATGTTATTATTAGTAGGATGTCTTGTTTCAGCGGAAGACCCAGCAGAAAAAGAGCGAGAAAATCAAAGACTTGTTTATTTATTAGGCTCAGGCAACTCCAGTTCAAGTTCTCTCGCTTGTTACAGTAGCGTAACCGGAATATGTGTAGAAGCCGCTGGCAGCAGCTTGGCATGTGGTTCGTCTGGCGTGCCTATTAGCGGATGTGAAAAAACGTATACCGATATTATTGCCAAATGTGAAGATTTACGAGTCGGCGGAAGTAGCTCTTCTTCTATTACCGGAAACGCCTTTTTGCGAGAAACAAGCAAAGAATATTCTCCTTATGACTTCAAGTTGAACTATTGTGAAGCCAAAGGTGGACTTTTTACGTTGCTCAAATCGGATTATAAAGGAACAAGCAATAGTGCAATTTTTGGAGGAAGTTGTGAGTATTCTTCATCCTCCAATAACTTTTGTACAAATTATTACGAACAAACCATAAGTAGCTGTTCTTACGTAAACTCGGAAAAGGGAAATTTAAGCCTAAACAGTTTGTGCAATGTTAAAAATATTCAATATTCTTGCAAATCACCCGTAACAAATAGCGGTTCTTATTACGTAAAAGGCTACCTAACCGGTTGGGTAGAAGCTGATGCCAAAACAGACTGCAATTCGATATCCGGGGGTAATTTTGATTATGGTGCTCAATACTAAATCAAGCCGGGATATTGACCACCATCACGGTTAAATGTTTATTTAGTAAATTACTTTATAATATACTAAAAAATCATTGAAATAGATACAAACACTTTTTTACATAAATTCATAATGGAAACCATAGAAAAAGATCGTTTGGTTCGAGAAATTCAAGACCTCAAACTGAAATATGGATCAAACAGAGATGCCTTGCTCCCCATTTTGCAAGATTTACAAGAAAAATACAGGTATCTTCCCGGAATCATCATGCAAGAAGTTGCTTTTGCTCTGGGTATAAAACCGGTAGAGGTAGAAGGTGTTGTTAGTTTTTATAGCTTTTTTAGAAGTAAAGGTAAATACGGAAAATACGTTATTCGACTTTGCCAAACCGTTTCATGCGATCTTGCTGCTAAAAAAGAAATTGCAGAAAAGCTATGCCAAGAACTTGGAATTTCTTTCGGGGAAACCACAAAAGGGGATTTGTTTACGCTAGAGTATACCAATTGCTTGGGAATGTGTGACCAAGCTCCGGCACTTATGATTAATGAGCATCTTATTGCAAAGGTGACAGCAGACCAAATTCCCGGTATCATTAAAGATTGTATAAATGGTTTTGAATATTCCAAATTTCCTTTGACGGTAAAATCTAAAGTCGAAAAGTCCGGTCCTATTATCAATCATGGTCTGAAAAACGGGGAAAGTTTATCCCTAGCTTTAAAGCTATCTCCTGAGAAAATAATTTCTTTAATTGAAGCTTCGCATCTGAAAGGACGGGGAGGTGCTGGATTTCCTACTGCCACAAAATGGAAAGCTGCCTCTAAAGCACAAGGAAATACAAAATACATTGTCTGCAACGCTGATGAAGGCGAACCTGGAACTTTTAAGGATAGGTATTTATTAGAGCAGCACATAGACGTTCTTTTGGACGGAATGGCAATTGCCGCTTATACCATTGGTGCCCAAAAAGGATTTATCTACTTGAGGGGTGAATACCTTTATCTCAAAGAGCATATTGCAAAAGCGATCGATCAAAAAACACAAAACGGATATTTGGGTGATTCAATTCTGGATAAACCTGATTTTCATTTTTTTATCGAAATCCGTATGGGAGCTGGTGCTTATATTTGTGGAGAAGAATCTGCTTTGATAGAATCTCTGGAAGGGAAAAGAGGAGAACCAAGGAACCGTCCTCCTTTCCCTGTAGAAAAAGGATACCAAAGTATGCCTACCGTAGTCAATAACGTAGAAACCTTTTTGGATGTTGCCCTAATTTGTGCCAAAGGCTCAGACTGGTTTTTGAAATATGGAACGGATAAATCAACAGGCACTAAAATCTTTAGCGTTTCCGGTGATTGTAAACGTCCTGGAATTTACGAACTTCCTTTTGGAACAACCATCTCAGAACTGTTAAAAGAAGTTGGAGGGGAAGGTGCAAAAGCCGTTCAAGTAGGCGGAGCATCTGGTGAATGTGTTCATCAAAAAGATTTCGGACATAGATTGGCTTATGAAGACATTCCTTCCGGAGGCTCTATTATAGTTTTTGGAACTAATCGTGATATGTTAGAAGTCGCAAAAAATTTTATGGAGTTTTTTGTTGATGAATCTTGCGGTCAATGCACTCCCTGCCGAGAAGGAAACGTCAAACTTTTGGATGGAATCATTCAATTGCAAGAAGGTCGTTGTTCTCCAACTCATTTAAACGACCTAAAGAAGTTAGCAAACACAATCAAAATATCATCAAGGTGCGGGTTAGGGCAAACAAGCCCCAATCCTTTTTTATCCATACTGGAAAACTTTGAAGATGAATTTAGGAGGGATAATGGAAATACATAACGAGCTCATTCCAATTCAAATCGACAACAAAACAATCAAAGTTCCTAAAGGCAAATCGATCCTGGAAATCGCCCAAATGGAAGGAATTAAAATTCCAACCCTATGCCACCACGATGACCTTGCCACGTCTGGAATTTGTCGTATATGTGTTGTGGAAGTCGAAGGTATGCGAACCTTGCAGGCTGCTTGTAGCTATCCGGTTTATTCCTCCATGACCATTCATACCCATTCTCCCAAAGTTCGCCAGGCAAGAAAAGATATTATCGAACTCATGTTGTCTAACCACTATGGTCAATGTTATTCCTGTGTGAGAAATCAAAACTGTGAATTGCAAGATTTGGCAAATGAATATGGAATTGATATGCTACGTTTTGGTCATTTAGAAGAATCCCTCCATAAAGTGGATGATTCCAGTGTATCCGTTATAAGAGATATGGATAAGTGTATTTTGTGCCGACGTTGTGTTAATACCTGTGAAGGTCTTCAAGGAGTGGGTGTTTACGAAGCAATTGGTCGAGGTTCGCACACAGAAATAAAGACATTTCTTGATACAAAGATGGCTGATGCGATATGTATTAACTGCGGACAGTGTATCAATCACTGTCCTACGGGAGCCTTGCACGCAAACGATCCTCGCTCCAAAATATGGGAAGCCATCGAAGACCCGTCTAAGCACGTAGTCATTCAAACTGCTCCTGCTCCAAGGTCTGCCATTGGAGAATGTTTCGGACTAGAGCCTGGGACGGCATTGACAAAAGAAATGAACACAGGAATAAAGTTATGTGGTTTTGATAAGGTTTTTGATACCAATTTTTCTGCTGACCTTACCATAATTGAAGAAGGAACAGAACTTCTAAAAAGGCTCTACAAAGCCATTGTAAAAAAGGAAGAAACTGCTCTTCCGCTTTTTACGTCTTGTTCGCCGGGATGGGTTAAGTTTATCGAGCATTTTTATCCGGAAATGTTAGGACATCTGTCTACTTGCAAAAGTCCGCAACAGATGTTTGGAGCGATCATTAAAACGTATTATTCTCAGTTGTATAATATTCCTTCCAAAGATATTGTCACCATAGCTTTGATGCCATGTACTGCCAAAAAATTTGAATTGAGTCGTCCGGAGATGAATTCTTCCGGTCACCAAGACATGGATTACGGACTAACCACAAGAGAACTTGCTCAAATGCTAAAAGAATCCGGAATTGACCTTCCTTCTATGGAAAAATCCGACTTTGACGATCCGTTCGGAACAGCAACCGGTTCGGGGGTTATATTCGGAGCAACCGGTGGAGTAATGGAATCTGCCATTCGTACCGTATATGAGCTTGTAACTGGTGAACCGATTGAAAAGGTATTTAATAAAGCGAATATTCTTCCACTTAGAGGTTTTGAAGGAATACGTTATGCGGAATTAACAATAGATAAAATTGCTCCTGTTCCTGCCATTTTGAGCCATATTTTCCAAGACTGGGAATGGCTAAAGGGTGTTACTTTAAAGGTTGCGGTAACACATGGAACGGCAAACGCAGGAAAAGTTCTAGAGGATATAAAAAACAAAGGTGAATTAAGTGGATTTCACTTTATTGAATATATGGCTTGTACGGGTGGATGTTTGGGAGGCGGTGGAATGCCAATTCCGACATCGGAAGAAATTCGGAAAAAGAGAGCTGAGGTGATCTATAAGGAAGACGAAGCTTCTCAGGTAAGAAAGTCTTATGAAAATCCAGCGGTTATCAAGCTCTATAAAGAATTTTTAACCGATGGTCCCGGTGGAAGTATAAGTCATAAATTCTTGCACACAACCTATACAAAAAGAGGTATATCTTTACCCACAAATATAGAATAAATTTTTACCACCGATTAACACAGATAAGATATTGTTTTTATATTAGACTCAATACTAAGTGCTGTACATAATAAGTCAACACATACCGTATGGATTTTCAAAAAGCACTTCCGCAGAATGTTCAATGATACGATCTGCAAGAGGTCGGGAGATTCCAAGCATACGAGAAATACTATCAGCATGAAGAAAGTCCATAGAAACGGTAAGCAAAAACAAAAGTTCCAGTATTTCTTCACCGTTTTCACCTAAAAATAGCGTTCTTTATAAACAAGCAGAGGGCTTAAATTAAGAATCCTTCCGTCAACTCGCTTAATGGAAACGGATTGGTTTTCACTTTTGTCAATTTTTTCTCCTAAAAGGAGTTCATCTTGAATCAATAGTCCGGCTTTAAGAATATTCTCTATATGAGCTGTTCTAAAGTTATTTCACACCTTCAGGTTTGTTACCCATTACTATTCAATACGGATTGAATAAGTTCGTCACTTAAATATAAACCAGCATTTTTTAACGATAGAATAGCATCACTGACATTCCGTATAAAACCATATTCCTTTGCCAAAAGAACCAATCCTATAGTTCCGGTTGTTTTCAAGTCATAAAGCTTGGCACATTTTCTTGCTTTTCCATCATCTAAAACTACTATACTTTCTGGCATAGTCATTGCTATTGCTATAACTGAAGTTTCTCCCTTTCCCAAATTCCAACTGAAAAGTTCTTGTGATATTATGTATTTGTCGTAGACCTTATTTTCATTGTTTTGTATAAATCTCTTTGCTTCATCTGCATGTTTGTCAGATTGAATTTCATCGAAAACACCAGTTGGTATAATTATATCAAAATTATCAAGAATAAAGATCAAGCCTGCTTTTGATAAGCTAATAATAGGCGAAGAGTTTATAATATATTTAAACATCTTATCTTCCTATAATAGCTTTCACTTCTTGTTTTGCATCATCAAAAGAATATTGGTATGGAGAAATTTTAAAATCTCTTAATGCAAGTAAAAATTCGGTTCTTGTCATATCAGCAAGTTCTGCTGCTCTTTCTTGAGACAGTTGCTGTAGCTCATACAGTTTAACGGCAGTACATAATTTTAGCAGAGTTGCGATCTCATCTTTTCCTTTATGTAATGTAGAAAAAATACTTTCTGGTAATTGTAATTGAATGTCTATATTCATATTATTTAACTCCTTTTTCTGTCAAATTTTTTAGGACTATACTAGTAATCCTAATTTCCCATATAAATGTTTTTACCACCGATAAACACCGATGGACACCGATATATTGTGGGTTTATTGTTATAAAACAAATCGTTTCCATTCTAACTTTGTATTTCCAAAATTAATCACGTAATCACAAGTCGGTGGTTAAACCTTTCTTACATATTTTTCCAAAATCTTTGCCTTTCGTTTTTCATATCCCTTTTGCGTAATGTCGCTATATAATTATCTTAACCATAGTAAAATTTAATCATATTTTAACTATTCTAATAGACAAGTAAAGCAAATTAGACAAAATGTTCATCAAAATTGTATTATTTTTTAAGAAAAAAATGGGAATCAATCTAGTTGTTATTACAGAAAATAGCAAAAACCTATCTCTGAAAGGATTTCGAGATGCTCTCTTACAAGAACCCCTTATTGGAAAAATTGCGTGGGATAAACACTGGGAAGAATTTGATTGGGAAGGGAAAAAATACTTCACTTGGATATTGGCACCACGTATTTCTGCGTTCGATCCATATAGCTTTAAACCAGAAGCACCCACATATACTGAAATTACTTTTTTAAAAATTATGCTACTTGTTGAGCGAATTACAGGTGGTACTATTTACATTGGAAATGATGCTGTTCATATAGAACATCCAAATAGAGAAGACGAAAAGCATGGATTTATGTTTTGGATACCTCCAGAGCTTGATTATATATGTAAAGATTGGCGAGAAACAGCAAGCAAGCATACTGAAAAATTAGGTTTGATTTTTTAACTTCCTTCGGTGCTATATATTATTTATTAAAAGAACATCTTCTCTCTGGCTGGAGCATCGAAGCAAGCTATCGGATTCGGATTTGGAAGACATACAAAAAGAACTTTATAAACA
The DNA here is from genome assembly GCA_024233865.1 of Leptospiraceae bacterium. Classification (GTDB taxonomy): domain Bacteria; phylum Spirochaetota; class Leptospiria; order Leptospirales; family Leptospiraceae; genus JACKPA01. The sequence continues at coordinate 168,052 of JACKPA010000001.1, forward strand.
CTATGAAATCAAGTTCAAGCCTGTTGAACTTGGGACGGAATTTCATGAAGAGGTAACACCAGCTATTTCCGATATATTTGCCAAGCTTCAAGATTCCAAAGGTTGGACGGCTCATAGTATTCAAACGGTTCTTACAAACGAAAAGGAAAAGTTAGAAATATCTTTCAGAGAGAAAAAGGATGTCCATTCTTTCAAAGCTTGTTTGAAGGAATTTTAGGAGGGATTTCAAAGAATATTCCAGAGAACTTACGGATAAGAAGAACTTTTTTCAACGTCATAAACACAGAACAAAAGTTCTCCATAAATTACAAAACCTGCGAAAGAAACTTATGTCTTTTGGAGCTGAGATCGACATTGAAGAAGCAAGTTACAACTACTGGGTGCAGAAAATATATGGCAAACTACGAGAAGCTTTTCATATTACGGAACTTCGTTTGTCATTGGTATTTTTAGATCCTTTGATCAATCTGGCGGGTGAAATGGGCAAGATATACAACCTATCAGTTTGGTAATCCTATTTGGCTGGTTTGGGAGTGCTTTTCGGAGGATTTAGTTTTATTTATTTTTTGATTGTGCTTCTACGAAATCTCAGTGGGAATAGAAAGTAAATAAAAAAAACCTAATAAAATAGTGAAAATTTGCTTGACAAAACATCAATCGTATATTTACGATATACTATGCATAAATTGTAAGAAATTGGGAGAATTTATTCAAAGCTTAAGCCATTTTTATAAAGAATTAATTTCATACAAAACAAAAGGAGATTGTTGTTAAAATGAATCAGGTTATAGAAAAAATAGAACAAAGTGAAGAGGAATTAAGAAAAATTGTAAGGGAAAAATACAGTGAAATTGCCCTTGCACCACGAGAGAAAAATTCGTCTTCTTGTTGCGGGTCTGGTGGGTGCTCTAGCGAAGTTGCATCCATTTTTAATGAAGATTATAGTTCGCTTGAAGGTTATAACGAAGATGCAGACCTTGGTTTGGGCTGTGGTATTCCGACTCAATTTGCCAATATAAAGAGTGGAGATGTAATTGTAGATTTAGGCTCGGGAGCCGGCAATGACGCCTTTGTAGCACGCTCTATTGTTGGAGAAAACGGAAAGGTAATAGGCATAGATATGACGGAAGCAATGATTGCGAAGGCGAGAATCAATAATGATAAACTTGGGTTTAACAACGTTGAATTCCGTTTGGGAGAAATCGAAAAGCTACCGGTTGGGAGCAATACCGTTGATGTTGTCTTGAGCAATTGCGTATTGAATTTAGTGCCTAATAAAGAAAAGGCTTTTTCACAAATTCATCGGATTTTAAAACCAGGAGGACATTTTTGTATTTCGGATATCGTTCTCGTGGGTGAACTTCCAGCCAACTTAAGGAAAGTTGCAGAGATGTATGCCGGTTGTGTATCGGGTGCTCTTCAAAAGGAGGAATACATGAAAATTGTTCAAAACGCTGGATTCCAAAATGTTTCTGTTAAAAAAGATAAGCAAATTACTATTCCAAAAGACATACTAAGCGAGTATTTATCAAATGAGGAAATAGAATCTTTCTATCAATCTAAGGCAGAAATCAGAAGCATAACGGTTTACGCTGAAAAAGAAGGGCAATCCTGCTGTTCGGGAAATTCTTGTTGTTAAGAAAAAAAACTAGTGTTTTTTTTAAAAAAACCTTTCTCTTTTTTAAGGGAAAGGTTTTTTTAGAAAGTATATGAACGAAGAATTTTATCAAAAGTTGATTGAACACATTTCTGATGGGATTTATTACGTAGACCTTAGTAAAAAAATTACCTTTTGGAACAAAGCTGCTGAAAGAATTACTGGTTATACAAAACAAGAGGTTATGGACGCAAGGTGCTCCGATAATATGCTAAGGCACATTGATGAAATGGGTAGGGAACTCTGCATTTCCGGTTGTCCTCTAAGCAAAACAATAAAAGACGGACAAATACGAACAATGGATGTCTACCTACACCACAAAGACGGGCATCGAGTTCCGGTAACCGTAAGAGCAGCTCCTATTCCAGACAAGGATGGAAAAACGGTTGGAGTAGTCGAAACATTTTCAGACAATTCAAGGCGTATTGATATAATCCAAGAACTCAGCAAGTTACGAAAAGAGGCATTTGCTGACCCTCTTACTGGTATAGGAAATCGAAGATTTGCGGAAATTACAATTAAAAATAAAATTCAGGAACTACAGTCTTTTTATCTTCCTTTTGGGATTCTTTTTGTAGACATAGATCATTTCAAGCAGTGCAACGATACTTATGGTCACAATACTGGTGATAGAGTGTTGATTATGGTAGCAAAAACCATGTCAAACGTTTTGCGTCACTTGGATTTTGTAGCAAGATGGGGTGGAGAAGAATTCGTAGTAATCCTCACAAATATCAACAAAGACGTTTTGGGAAGAGTTGCCGAGCGCATCAGGGTTTTCATAGAAAGAAGTTGGCTTATGGTTGAAAACCAAAAACTAACCGTTACCGTATCCATTGGTGGAACCATGGCTATTGAGAAAGATTCAATAGATTCTTTGATCGAAAGAGCTGACTCTCAAATGTACAGCAGTAAAAATTCCGGACGAAATCGTGTTTCTTTGGCTTCGTAAAAAGCCTATTATTTGGAATTCTGTGATTTTTTGTAAAAGATGAGATCATAAAAATAGTAGAAAACGAGAATGTATAGGAAAATCTATTGAGCCTTTGGTGAAGCAGAATATCCAAAAGGTGATTGAAGAACTTAATCCTAAGATCGTTTATACCTCTGCGGCAAATCGGCAGAAAAATCAAAACAAGAGCAGTCTAAACCGTCCCAAAAGGTAGAATCAGCTCCGAAGGAGAAAGGGGGAACTATCGGTTTTACATGGGAAGACTATCATGAAGGACTTGTAGACTTTTTTGGAGGAGAGGGGTAGGAGGAATAAGGAATATAGTTAGCATAAGTTTTTGTAAAAAACCTTTGTTTTACCAAGTTTATAGTTTCCAGTTGTTAGTGACTTTTTAACTAAAAACTATAAACTGAAAACTTTACAATTTCTTTTGCTTTACTACTTAGTTAGCAATTTAGTAAATTTATAAAAATAAAAGGATGAATAAATGAATACAATCGCAAAATCAGAATTAATCATTCGCTTGAATGAAATTATAAAAAGTTTAAGCATGGAAGGAGTTGTGATATTAGACAACGGACAACCTATTGCCAAGATAATACCAGTACATTCAAACTCATCCAAGTTTATAGGGAAAATGAAAGGAAAAATAACTATACATGGAGATATTTTTTCAACGAGAGTAATGTGGAATGCTGAATCTTGATACGCATATTTTCATCCATGCTCTTAGCGGAAATTTAACAAAAAATTGGAATGGAAGCTGCATCAGATGCGGAAATCATAAAATTTGCAAGAGAGAATCAATATGCTTGCATTACATTGGATGCCGATTTCCACTCTATTTTAGTATTAGAGGCAAACAATAAATTAAAGAAAAAAATTGAAAAACGGAACAAAGAATAAAATGATAGCAATAGAAACAAACGCAACGGTAATGAATGAAAAAGAACTCCAATTGGAGAATCCGATTCATGTAATAATAACCTAAAAACAAGATGAACATGAATCGCAAGAAAGCAATCTAAAATAAGGAGTATTAGAATATGACAAGAACTGCATTACAAAAAATAGAATAGACAGAAACGTGTAAAATAAAAATTTGCTTGCATATAATCATAATTAAAAACTTTAAAATTATATGCTCCCTGTTTTTTTAATTATACTTTTTTCCATTTTACGGCTTTTTTATGCCGTTCAATTGGATATAATTCCAGATGAAGCCTATTATTGGGAATGGTCGCGGAATATGGATTTATCCTTTTACGACCAAGGTCCTGGGGTAGCTCTTTATATCCGCATTTTTACGCTCATTCTAGGAAATACAACCTTTGCCCTGAAATTGGCAGCTCTCTTTGCTTCTGCTATTGCTTTACTTTTCATTTATATGATTAACCTTGAACTAAGCCTACCAAAACTCCAATTTATGCTGATTTTTTGGATGGCTTTTCTTTTGCCCTCTTTTTTTTCCGGATCACTGCTTATTATGCACGATTCTCCTTTGTTATTGTTTTGGACAATGGCATTGTATTTCACCATTCGCTATATTCACAGACAAGAAAATTGGACTCTTTATTTGGTTTTTTTGTCTTTGGGATTGGGGGCTTTGAGCAAGCACAGCATGGTATTTTTTGCCATAAGCCTTATTTTGTGGTTGGTTATAACTCCTAATGAATATAAAATACTCAAAAATAAACACTTTTATGCCGGTTTAATTCTTGCTTTCTTGATCATTTCACCTGTTTTATATTGGAATATCCACCATGATTGGGATAATATTGATGCCATTATTCATTTGAGGTCTGCCGGTGGTCAGAATTTTGAGGGAGCTTCTACCGATAAATACATAATCGGGCAGATCATAGGACTTTCACCCTTGTGGGCATTTGCGCTTTTGATCCTCTTCCTGTGGAAGTTGCTGGACATTTCGACTACGCTCAATATCCGAAAGCAGACTATGCTCAATGCCCGAAGGCAGACTACGCTCAATGTCCGAAAGCAGACCACAATCCATTCTCAAAGTATAACTGAAAGAAATTCCATTCGTTTTTTAGTGATCAACGCTCTTATTTTACCAATTTTCTTTTTTTATATGTCTTTTAGCAGTATTATTCAGCCAAACTGGACTTTTCCATCTTATCCGGCAATCATTTTGTTACTGGGAATTTACTTCCCTATTACCAAACCTTTCTCTTGGAGCGAAAAAATATATAGGCTTCTTGTTTTTGCCGGTTTTATACTGGTCCTTGTTGTGAATACCTTTGTATTTTTTCCAAAATACATCACAAGTTTTCTGGAACAAAGTTCTATAGATTCAATCAACCCAATGGAGAGATATACCGGTTATAGAGAAACAATTATGGAAATTGAGGAGTTTCGCAAGAAAAACCATCCAAATGCCAAGTTAATCGCGAACAAATACCAGGACGCAGCTATGGCATCTTGGTATTTACCCCAAAAATCTTTTGTTGGCTCAATGAATATTTTACAAAAGAACCAATATTCCTACTGGGAACCGATGAAACAAGGGAATGATTATCTGGTATTTTTTATCCAAGAAAATATATGCGAAAAATCTTTTGTTTTTTTTCAACCTTTGCTTGACTTGATGTTTGAGCAAATGGTGGAATATCCGGAAAAAGAGGTTGTTGTAAACGGCAAAGTTGTAAAGCGCTACCAAATGTGGTATGGAAAAAATTACCAAACTAACTGGGCTGAAATATTTTTTGAAATTTTTAATAACCAATTATTGTTTATTCATAGCCAAGGTTTGTACCAAGAAACAAAGATGCCAAACCAAAGAAGCCATGACTTGCTTGTAAAAGCAGTGAAAGATTTTATCTTACGAAAAGGAAAAGTAAATTGTTCCGCATTCTAATTTTTATTATTTTAACCATTTCACTATCCTGTAAGGGTGAAATGAACCCCCAAATTCCGGTTGATTATACGGAATATACCAAACAAAGTTTTGGGAAGTTATGTGACAAAATTTATGAATGTTATTTTAGCTATTATAGGACTATCCCTAAAGAGCTGCAAAAAAAGTTATCTATCCAAAACTGCAAACAAAAATTGTTGGAAAATTTGGATAAAAAAATTGCCTTGCATAATTCAAAAACAAAGTTGTTGGCTGTCCAGTGTTATGAAAAAATGCTAGAAAGTTCTTGTAAAAAGTTTATGATGGTATCTTATGCAGAGCCTTCTTGCTACTCTTTGCGGAAAGAAAATAAGTCCTTCCTGAAAAATTTAGCAGAATAGCTTTGGGTTAAACAAGAATTTTTTCTATTTCGTTCAAACCGTCAAACGAACCGATTTCATAGAATCGTTGAAATACTTCATATCCAATCAGTTGTTTTTTGGGTAAAAGAGATTGGTACAATTCTGCCAGGTCAAATACCTCTATATTTTGGTAAGCGGAAAAAGCGGATTGATTGATAATTCCCAACCCCCAATCAATATATTCCATATCTTGCCTTTTTTGCTTTTTATTATAATCTACAAGAATACCGTTTTGAAAAACAACATTGCTTTTGTCGTACAAATCAGCATTTTTATAAACTGTCATAAGTGCCAAAGGTTCCGGTTGGCTTTGTTTTTTGGTTCCTGTGGTATGGTTCAAGTAAAATTCTACAATAGGAGAGTAGGGGACACTCAAATAAGAATCTCCATAGATCACAATAAAGTTCTCAGACAACAAAGGAAGAGCCTTTTGTAAAGCACCTCCCGTTCCCAGAAGTTTGTCACCGTCATAGCTGTATTGGATGTGAATTCCAAACTTGGAACCGTCTCCAAAGTATTCTTCGATCATATTAGATAGATAGCCGGTTAGGACAACAATTTCCGTAAAACCCTGTGACTTAAAGAGCTGAATTTGATGCTCCAAAAAAGGCTTTCCACAAATTTCTATCATGGCTTTGGGAATTGTTTGAGTGATTGGGTGGAGTCTGGTTGCAAGTCCACCCGCAAGAATCGCAATAGAAATACTCATGAAACAACTACTTTTGTTCCTTCAAAGTCAAATCGGAAACGAACTTCCTTTAGTCCTGCTTCTCGCAAAACATGACGCAAGCGAACCTTGTCTTCCGTATAAAACATCAAAAAACCGCCTCCGCCTGCACCTATTAACTTTCCGCCAATGGCTCCGTTTCCCATTGCGAGTTCATACCAATGATTGATTTCCGGATTGGACATTCCGTTAGACCTAAACCTTTTTTGCTGCCAATGGATATCCATTAATTTTGCGAATTCGATCAAATCACCTTTTTCAAGAGCTTCTTTACTCTTGATTCCCAATTCTTTGATGTAATGCAGGTTTTGAATCATACTGTCTTCTCTTACTTTACTTTTATTGTCTTGGTCTCTAAGGATAGAAGAAGCAGAACGGGAATACCCTGTGAAAAATAACAAAAGGTTATCTTCCAGATCAAAAAGGATTTCTTCGCTTATGTTCAAAGGCTCTGCTTTCACTTTCCCTTCTTGGGAAACGGTAAAACAAGTAATTCCTCCGTAACAAGCTATGTATTGGTCTTGCTTGCCGATTGGCTCTTTTAAAATATTGATCTCAATATTACAAGCCTGCTCTGCAAGCTCTTCCGGTAGGATAATACTCTTTTTGTATGTGTTAAGATTTTTGAGCAAAGCAGTTGTAAAGCTCCCCGAAGACCCTAAACCGGTTCCGGCTGGTATGTCTGCCATACTTGTTATTTCGATGTTTGGATTTTGTATATTTAGAAGCTTGAGTGCTTCTCTTATAATTGGGTGCTTGATTTCACTCGCTCTTTGTACCCTTTCATGCTGAGAATATTTAATAATGATTTCTTGCTCAAACGTTTCGTGTAATGTAATATAAACGTATTTATCAATTGCAGCCGATATAAAAAAACCGCCAAACTCACTATAGTAAGAGGATAAATCTGTTCCGCCGCCTCCGAGAGAAATTCTTAATGGACTTCTAGTTATAATCATGTTTACCACCCAATGTTTTCTTATTATTTTAAAATTAATTTCGTTAGACTATCATTAAATTCCACTACCTGCTCAATCAAGGGAATTACTTCTTCTTGATCAAAATCCATAATCACTGTCTTGCCTCCAATTTGCCATTTATAGGATAGTTCTAGTGTTTGCTTTTTTTGTTTCTTATAATATTTTGAATATCAGACCTTGATGCTCGATTTTTGAGTATCACTTTATAAGAGATGATAAAATCTCTCACCTTAGGAACTCCTTTTTGCTTATGTTCCAATACCCATCTAGTTGCGTCGTTTCTCATAATGGTAGCGAGTTCGCTAATCCGAGGAACTCTATGGTAAAAATTTACATTTTCCACTTTTCCTGTTTCTCCGTTTAACTTTACCATCACAATTCCATCATCCGAATAGTTCACCTTATCAAACTTACTCAATTCTTCCATTATTAGCTGGTCACCGCCTGAATCTTTTTTGCGAATTACATCATCAGTCCCTCTAATTTGCCTCAAAACATAACCTTCGCTTGACATTACAACCCGAAAAAATTCCCTTTTATCAGTGGACGGATTTTTGAAATGGTCATAATCACTAGGCAGAATATTTACGTATTGCTCATTTTCATCCACAACTTTTTCGTTTTCACCTCCTGGGTTCGCAATACCGGTCTGCTGTGGGTAGTAATAGTTTCCTTGTTGGTTGGGATAGTTAGGGTAATAATTGTTGTTTGGTTGAGCTTCAACAGAAGCCGGTTCTAAAAGAATTTTGGATTCTTCTTTCACACTTTCACCACCAGCGGTAAAACATCCAATAGGCAGAAATACAGAGAAAAGTACGAGATTGTACAAAATATTATTTTTTAGATATTTTAAAGTTTTCATTCGAATTCCTCTCAAAGTTAATGAATAGCGAAGCTGTACCTAAAAAGCAAAGCCAAATACGTTCGTGTATGTAGTGACAAAAATGGAAGATGCTACTTCAGGGTCAACCTTTAATTTAAGCCCGTTGGCACTTCCGGTCTAAACTTGCTTTCAATAAATTCCCTAAACGTATCAATATAACCATACACTGCCGGAACAACAATCAAAGTAACCAAAGTGGATACAAACAATCCGCCAATAATAGCAATTCCCATTGCCGTTCGGGATTTTGCGGCTTCTCCCAGTCCAAGAGCAATAGGCAATGTTCCGGCAATCATGGCAAGTGAAGTCATAAGTATGGGTCTTAGCCTGGTTTGTCCCGCTTTAAAAATCGCATCGCTACGACTTAGTCCGGCTCTTACACCTTCCATAGCGTGGTCAACAAGCAAGATCGAGTTTTTGGTGACAAGACCCATCAAGAGAATGATCCCTATCATACTAAAAATGTTTAGCATTTCTCCTGTTAAAGCGAGAGAGAAGAAAGCTCCTGATATAGCGGGTGGAATGGCGAATAAAATTGTTAAAGGAGTGATAAAAGACTCATACAAGCTTGCAAGCACCAAATAAATAAACACCAAAGCAAGACCAAAAGCTAAAATGATATTTTCAATCAATTCTCTAAAATCCTCTGATTGTCCTATAAAACTATAATTCACACCTGGTGGTTTGGGAATTTCTTCGTTTAGAATTTTCTTGGCTTTTTCCGTAGCACTTGCTATCGCTCCATTGGGAGCTAAATTGGCATAAACCTGTATTACCCTTGATCTATCCTGTCTGAATATCCGAGCTGGTCCGTAGTCGTTTACCGTATGGCTAATAGCTGACAGAGGAATCATACGATATGCCATATTGGGTACAAAAGTAGATTCATAAGCTGACTTTAAATCCCTTTGCTCCGGTTTTAATCGCATACGAATGTCATACTCAATTCCCTTGTCATGCAGTTTTCCCACAACTCCACCGGCAATGTGGTATCGCAACTCAGACCCGGCTACACCTGGAGTAACACCAACTTCTTGCATCTTTTCCGGTTCGAGCTTAATTTGAAATTCCGGTTTTCCGCCTTGGTAGGTTGTTCCTATGTCTGTTATGTCGCTTATGGTTTCCAATTTAGCCATTACTTCTTTGGAATATTTGTCTAATACTTCCAAATCATCTCCCATCAAAAGAAGATAAAAGGGGTATTGGTTACCGCCACCAACCATACTGAAATCATTTACTTTGGGTTTTGCATATTGGAACTCTCTTAAGATTTTGCGTATATTGTTTTTTACATTTGCTGTAGACAAATTTCTTTCAACAGCTGGAACCAAACCTACGGAAAGAATGGCAATATTAGATTCACCCTCTTGGGTTCCGACTAAGGTTGTCATGTAGTCCAGCTCTTTGAGGGCTTTTAATTTTTCTTCTACTTTCAAAACCGTTTCATAAGTACCATCCAAGCTTGTTCCAGGTGGAAGTTCCAAATAAACCATAAATTCACCTTGGTCATTCGGTGGCATAAAGGTCTTTTTCACAATGGCTAAGGTTGCCAAACTCGCAAAAAATACAAGAGTAACTGCAAGTAAAACTACCCAAGGATAACAGAGACAAAATTTCATTACATACTCATAAGCCCTATCTAGAGAGTCTTGGAATCGTTCAAAAAGGCGGATCACAAAATTGGGTTTTTTGTGGAGATTTCCAGCAAAATAGGCACTTAGCATGGGAGCAACTGTTAAAGCGTCAAAGCTACTGATAAGCATAGCAAACACAACAGTCAACCCAAACTGTTTAAAAAATTGCCCAACCATCCCTTGCAAAAACCCGATAGGAAGGAAAACGGCAATAATTGTAGCGGTGGTAGCAATTACAGCAAGCATTACCTCTGTAGTTCCCTTCTCAGCGGCTTCCGGAACTGGCATTCCTTCTTCAAGCTTTCGGAATATATTCTCCCTGACAACAATAGCATCATCCACAAGAAGTCCAACTGTAAGAGAAAGAGCCAGAAGACTCATCACATTTATACTAAATCCCATTGCCAACATAAGTATAAACGCACCAAGCAAGCTATTGGGTAAAGCCAAGCCCGTAATGATCGTAGAGCGAATGTTTCCCAAAAACAAATATACAACCACAACAGCCAAAATAATTCCTAAGATGATGGCAATACTCACATCTTCTATATTGAAACGAATCCATTTGGAACTGTCAAAAATTAACCTGAGTTTAGGAGCAGTCGAAACTATTTTGGAGTCTTTTTTGGAAGACTTTTCGTTTTTTTGTAACTCCTCATTAATGTGTTTTACCTTTTCAATGACATCATTGGCAACTTGAACCGTATTCGAACCGGATTGCTTATAAACATCCAAAAAAATACATTGGATCTTTTCTCGTTTCAAAACTTGTCTTTCTCTTTGGATACCCAAAAAAGTATAAATAAAAGGAATGGGTTTTCGTTCTTCAACAGGAGCATAAAGATAACCCTTTGTAGTCTCTTCCTCTGTTCCGTCAATGACCTTTCCGATTTCCCCTATTGTGACACCGTTTCCGTAATCACCGGAAAAAGAGACTACGGCATTTTCAATCTGTTTAAGATTATCAAACTCTCCAATTGTGCGGTAGCTGGTTTCCGTAGATCCCAAACTATTTTTCCCTACCGGAATATTACTGCCTGCACTTTTTAGCTGATTGGATATAACAACAGCCGGAACTTTATATGAATTTAGTTTATCCCTATCCAATTCGATCTGAACTTCTCGCCTAACACCACCGGAAATCTTGATACTACCAACATTTGGTATTCTTTCCAATTGCGGTTTAATCTTTTCTTTGGCAAGGTCATACAATTTTTCTGCCGGAAGGTCTGCCGAAAGAGCAAATTTTACAATGGATTGGTCTGCCGGATCAAAGCGAATTACTAATGGCTCTTCAATTCCATCCGGTAGATTTCTCCTTACTCTAGCTGTTTTATCTCTGACTTGCTGCTCTGCGTATTTTATATCAGTGGAAAGAGTAAATTCCGCCACAACAACCGAAAGGCTTTCTTGATTTCTGGAAGTAAGACGCTTCAATCCCGAAATTGAGCTTAGTTCTTCTTCTAAGGGTTTTGAAATCAGATTTTCCACTTCTTCAGGGCTTGCCCCTCTATAGATAGTTTGAACCGTAACAACCGGAATATTCACATCCGGAAATAAGTCTACGCCAAGCCGGTTCAACGATACCCAGCCGGTAATTAACATCAAAATAACGATACTGCTTATAAAAATTGGTCTTTGGATGGAAAATTTTGCTATATTCATAAGAATTTTTATGGTGAATCCTTCAATTCACACTCTCTTTTGAAGTTGTTTTCTTGCCAAAATTCTTTGTCAAACAATTACGAATATTTTTTAGAACAAATCTTCTTCTTCCGCTTCGTATTTTTCTTCTTTTTTTGTCTTTTTAGCATTTTCTTTTACGATTTGTCCGTTTGGAGCTTTGGATAAAAATTCTATTTTACCCTCTGCTTCTTTGAGACGATCTGAGCAGGTATTTTTTAGCTCCATTCCTCTTTCATAAGCTTTAATAGATTCTTCAAGCGTCAATTGTCCTCTTTCAAGCTTATCTGCTATTTCTTCTAGCTCGGAAAGTGCTTCTTCAAAAGAAATTTGTTTTGTTTTCATAAATTATTTAATCCATCATTTTTATTCTTAACCTAACGTTTTTCGGCTTAATTTTTTGCAAAATCAAAAAAAGCCAAAAAAGAAATTTCTTAATGAAAAATATTATCTTGACTCGGAAAAACTCTTGATTTTACTTCCGTATCATAATTTCGGATTGCTTCACCAACAACAGAATGTAAATTTGCGTATTTTTTTAAAAATTTCGGATGAAAACTCGAATCAACTCCCAAAAGATCATTAATTACCAATACCTGACCGTCTGTTCCCCTGCCTGCACCTATGCCTATGGTAGGAATTTCTATGCTATTGGTAATCTCTAAGCCCAATTTTTCCGGTATCATCTCCAAAACAATAGCAAAGGCACCGGACTCTTCCATGTCTACCGCACCTTTTGCTATTTTTTGAGCTGCATCCGCCTCTCTTCCCTGAATTTTGTGACCGCCAAGTGTGTTATGAGATTGAGGAGTCAAACCAAGGTGACCCATTACCGGAATACCGATTTCAACTAGCCGAAGCGTTAATTCCAGAATAAATTCCGAGTTACTTTCGATTTTTACTGCATCACAATTTGTTTCTTTTAGGGCTTTTCCGGCTGATTCGATCCCTCTTTCAATTGAAATATGATAAGAAAGAAAGGGTAAATCACAGATAATGAGTTTATTAGGGGCTCCTCTTTTTACAGCTTTCGTATGATAAATCATTTCATCAAGCGTAACTGGTATGGTAGAACTGTTGCCTTGAAAAACCATTCCCAAGGAATCACCTACCAAAATCGAATCAATATCCGTTCCTGCAATAATTCTGGCAAAACTCGAATCGTAACAAGTTATCATAGATATAGGTTCTTTTTTTTTCTTTTTTTCTTTATAAAAATTTATAATATTCATGTTTATCAAACCTGCTGTAAACAGATTCTTCTCCTATGTTCAAAATTAATTCCTTTATAAAAGGTCTAGTGTAAAGAGAGCTATGCGGAATGATTAATTTTTTTGTGTAAATAATTCTATCCGAATAGGTTAATATATCAATATCGATTTCTCTTGGTCCTTTGTCAAACCTCCTGATCCTTCCTATTTTCACTTCGATATTTTGAAGTGTTTCTAGCAGTTCATAAGGTTGTAGTTTTGTCAAAATTTTAATAATAACATTCAAAAAATCCGGTTGTGAGGTTACTTCTAGAGCTTTTGTATTGATAATTTCAGATTGTTTAAGTATTTCCGTTTGCGGTATATACGAAATTTCTGATATGGCTTTTTGAAGATGGATTTCCCTGCGACCAACATTAGAACCTATGGAAATAAGAGAATCGTACAACATAATGACCATTTAGCTAAATTTTAGCCTGTAATCCGAACATTCTAACTGTAAAGGTATTGTCATTTCATTCAATCTGGAAAAAATCCGCCCGTTCCATTTTCCTTTCCAATCATTAAGAGAAGAATTGGACGTGAGTAGGGTGATTTTCTTTCTTTCATACCTTGAGTCGATTAAATCATATAATTTCTCATTTACCCAGTCGGATTCCCTGTGAACTCCAAAATCATCAATAACAAGGACATCTACATTTGTAAATTCTTCTTCTATAAATCGCTCTTGTCCGTGAAAATCACTATCTTTTTGATAGGTGTCTTTTAGTGCATTCAAAAAATCTTTATTAATTTTTGCATAACGACAATTCGTTCCGTAACGAAAAATTAATTCGTTCAAAATCACACAAGCAAGCAAAGTTTTGCCGGATCCTGTTCCGCCCCACAAGTACATTCCTTTTTTTTCTTTCATACGGGAATTGTTGCCGGGAACCGTCTGTTGCCACTTTTTAACCAATTCATCCGCCCAGTCATAAGCTACAAGCAAAGATATTGTATCCGTTTCTTCTTGCCTTGTATCAATCGAATTCAAAAATTTGAATTTATACCTATGAGGTATATTTGATTTTTGTATTAATCTTTCTATATTTTTTAGATTAACCCTAGCAGAATGACAAAAACAAGGTATCATTTTATCTAATGATTCTTCATAAGTCAGAAACGGTGGCTTTCCTTTTGATTGACAATTATAGCAATATTCTATCACACAATTGCATAGAATTAAAGCTCCCGAAGTTGAGCCGGATACAATTTCTTCCAAATAGAAACCAACTCCTCCACATATACTGCAATCCCTTACACCATCTTTAGATAAAATAATTTGATTTAATTTCATAGTACTATAGTAAATATTTTAGTGAATATTTTTTGAAAAAATATTCTTGATAAAGCAGATAGTATATACATCGTCTTTAAAATAATCGTTTATGTCTCTTAAATTTTAAAAATTACATTCTATAATTTAAAAATTATTGTTTATTCGATTGACCATATTAGCGATATTTCCGATATTATACTACAAGGAATTAGACTGAAATGTCGGTTCTGTAAAAAAAAAATTGGAAGAGATGTAAAGGTATAAACGATGAAAAAAAATAGAGTACTATTAATCCTTTTACCACTGCTTTTATTGAGCGTTAATTTTCTTTATGCACAGGAAGAACCTGCAGCCCCTGCAGCGGCTCCTGCAGCTGACGCAGCCCAACCAGCAGGAGATCAAGGTGGAGGTGAGCCTAGTGATTTAAGAGGAGTTCCTATTTCCGGAGAACTATTTTCTGAAGAAGAAGAGAATAAAAGAAAAGCCGGACTTGATGGAGAAGATAAAAAAAGAACTTTAGATAACCTAAAGCAAGAAGCTATGTGGAAAAACCCTGATTACAGGGGATACTACAAAGCTTTTGCTGATTTACACAAATTATCCAGAGCTTTTGCCAATAATAAGTATAGATTAGCGTTATCAGCTTATCAATCTGGTATGAATACTGTATTAAAAATGAGAGAAGGTATAGATTTATACAGGAAAGAGCAAGCAGAGAAAAAGAGAATGAACGAAAAATACTACTGGCAAAAAATGGATCGTCGAGCCAGAGAAGAAGCTTATATTCATAAAGAAAAAATGGCTGCTAAGCTAGCTGCTGTTACATATTTCACAAAGGCAATTAACCACCTTGACGAGATAGCTAACCCTGATCTAAGAGAGAGAAAAGAATTTAAAACTTTGCTTTCTGCAGTATATAGAGCTTGGGTTGTATCTGAATATGACACAGATAATCTTCCACAGTGTATCCCCATTCTTGAGCTTTATTTGGAAATAGATGACAATGAATTGGAATACCCTGCTCATAAGTATCTTGCTAGTTGCTATGCTTTCGAAGAGAAAACATTAAAAAATTATGGTAAAGCTTCTACCGATCAGTTAGCAAAAATGAAATACAAAAAGAATCTACATCTTTTAAGAGCTACTGAGTTAAAATACGGTAAAGGCTCTATTGAATATAAATATATTGTAGACCTAGTGAATAGAGATGAAGTGATCTCTGTTAGTCCTTAAAAATATAGCTCTTTCCAATCAAAATAAGATAACCCCCTTAGGGGGTTGTTTTATTTGATCCAGCTGTATTTTTCGTAAGGTGGTTCGATTTCTTTGATGATAACTTCTCCGCTATTTATGTATTTGGAAACAATAGAGTGGATAATGCCTAGTGCCACTATATAGTAAGGGCTATTTATGACTTTTTCTCCCATAGATAAAGCAACCAATTCAGCGAGATCGTAATCTTGTATTTTGAGTCTTCTAATGACTCCTTTTTCTAACATGGATAGTGTTTTAGAGACTAACTTAATAGCTTTGAGAGGATTCTCTATTTCACTTCCATGGGCGGGAAGAAGTTTTTTTATAGGAAGCTTCATTAGCCTATCAAGAGATTTGTGATAATCACTAAGATTACCATCTACTTCTGCATAAATAGCTGATATGTTTTCCAAAATGAGGTCTCCGGTAAAATATATACCTTCTCCAATGATATAAGGAGTTAAATGCCATTTGTTGTGCCCTGGAGTATATAAAAATCCTATTTCTCTATCACCAACATCTATTATATCTCCTTCAACCAATTCAAGATCAATAAGAAGATTTCGGTTTACTTTTTCTTTGTTCTCATAATACCCCTTCATAAACCTATTCATACCATCTTGAATTTTCTCGAATTTTTTCTTTCTAATATTCGAGTCATTAATTGCCTTGTAAATTAGTCTTTTTTCTGCTCTTTGGAAAGATTGCAGATAAGAAATATAGTCTCCAACTGCTTGGGACATACCTTTCATTCCATAAAATGTTGCATTAGAATAAAATTTTAGTGTTAGAGCAGCGCTGATATGATCAACATGATTGTGAGTATAAAAAATATGCTTAATTTTATGCAAAGACAGCCCTAACTTTTTTAAAGCTCTTTGCAGGATCCCAAGATTTTGTATAAATCCAGAATCTATAATAGCTGGCTCCGGGGAATTAATAATATAAACATTATTTGGAGCATAAAATGGCTGTGGAATTACCGTTTTGAAAATTCCAGGATAAACCTCTGTTACATCAGGTATAGAATCATATTTATAAACTTTCATACTTTTAAAAATAAATGCTTTATTGCATACTTGTAAAGAAGATTATTAATTAAATTTTCCTTGTAGGGGCACGACGCGTCGTGCCCCTACGCCCCTGCTTAAACAAAATAAAATTGATCTTGCTAGAATAAAGATATGCAAAAAAGGTTGAGCAAATTACTTTTATTTAGCTTTTATTTACCTATGCTTACCAATGTTCAAATTAATAAAGAAATAGAACTCCGAGTAAAAGAACTTTGGAGTCAGTACCCTTTTTCTATTGGTATTCCGGTTATTGATTTGCAGCACATATGCTTGATTTTTTCTATTATAAAACTGCAGCAATCCATCCAAAATAAATTACCACCTCCAAATCTACAAAAAGATATATTTTATATAATAGATTTTTTAATCCAACACTTCAAAACAGAAGAAAAACTGCTTTCTTTGATTCATTTTCCTCAGTTTGACTCCCACACAAAAAAACATATAAAATATATAGAACAATTGAGAATTCTCCATGGCAATGATATTGAGGCTGCAAATGTTTATAAAGCTGCAGATGAAATATTGAATGTACTGCAAAATTGGTTATTTGAACACCTGCGAAAAGATGATCAAAAATATGGGTCTTACCTTTTGGAGCTTGGGGAAATTTCTACTGATTATAACAAACAACTTTTAGAAGAAGTGAATATTCATAACAACCATATCTTATTATACCAAAATATAACAAAAGATTTTAGTACCTTTGAAATTAACATCGAACAAAAAACTATCTTATCAATAAAGGAAATTTGGGAAAATAAAAATTTAGCAACGGATATACCTGTTATAGATATGCAGCATTTGTGGTTAATTAAAATCTTTGTAGAATTGGATATTTCTGCAAAAAAATCCGGTATTATCAAAAGAAATGAAATATTTTTAAATACGCTTTTAGCCTCTTATGAATATGTTAGCCAGCATTTTAAAACAGAAGAATTGATTATGAGAAATTTTAAATTCCCCCAATACAACAATCATGTTATAAAGCACAGAAAATTTGGTGAATTTTTAAGATTGAGAAATGAAGAAAACAAAAGCAATGATTCTATGGCAACCTATAACTTACTACAAGACCTAAGAAATTGGATATATTCTCATATAGCGGTAGAAGATAGGGAATTAAAAATATTTTTAAAAGATAAAATAAAAGATGTGAACCTTTTTGTTAAACATATTAACAGCAAAGGAGAACTTGATTTTAATTCCAACCAAGTGAAATTATATAGACAGATAGTAACTCCTAAAACAAATCAAGATTCTATTTAATTCTCACTTTTGCTCCCTTCGGCTACGCTCAGGGATCATTCGGACATTGAGCGTAGTCGAAATGTCTTTTTTTAGAATTTGCTTAAAAGCTGAGAATATTCTTTAGAATCTACAATTTTAGAAGATTTAACTTTACCATCAATCGTTGACTGCAATACAATTTTAGAGCCTATTTGTTTTTCGTTTACTCCAACTTCTCGTAGTTTTCCGTCAACTTCTTTAAAGATTTTGTTTGGCTGGTCTTTCAACAACACAAAACTTTCTTTTTCGTTTTGACTTTGAATGTCAACGTAGAGTTTTTGTCCGAATTCTGTGTAAGTTAGTGTAGCTTTGCTGTCACCCTGGATAAATACTTTCACAGCTTTCCCTTCTTTATCGTAATTATTTTGTCCTACCTGTTCATCTGTCCAAAATTCCCATGTATTATAAAAAACAAAATCTATAATAGGGGCAATAAACATCATAATTGCTGCCGGAATGGCTGCCACAACACATTTTGCAAAGCGAAAGCCTTTGCTTTGATCTTTAGTAAAATCAAAAATTCCTTTAATTGCTCTTCGGGTCATAGGAAAAGTTCCACCAGCACAATTCACAAATGTTACAAGGTTAATGATAAATATTAATAGTACAATAATACTCTTTTTGAAAAAATTATTCTGCATAATTTACTCCTTAAGTTTTAAACTTCAAATTAAGTTTGCCGATAAATAAAGCAAATATTTATTCGTCTGTTATTAAAAAAAATAATAGGTTAGCTGGCTTGCAGGGAAAGTTGTATTGTAAAAATAGTTTCCCCTGGTTTAGAGTTTACGCTGATTTTTCCTTTATGCTTTTCGATAATTCCTTTTACAATCCCTAATCCCAAGCCACTACCATCACCTTGCTTTTTTGTAGTAAAAAAAGGATCCCATATCCTGTCTATAACTTCCGGTGGGATTCCATATCCGGTATCTTTTATTTCAACATAGGCATACTTTTCTTTTGTATACGTAGTAATAGTTAAAATCCCTCTTCCTTTCATGGCATGAATAGCATTTTGAAATATATTTGTCCATACTTGATTTAATTCATCAATATAACAAGGAACTATCGGCTTTTCTATATAGTTTTTAATAACTTCAACTCCATGTTTTAGTTGATTATTCATGATAATAAGGGTGTTTTCAATACCTTCTGTTATATCAGCAATTATAAAGTTTGCTTGATCTATGTGTGAATAATATTTGAGGGCTTTTATAATTTTTACAACGCTTTTGATAGAGTATTTTATGTTATTTAGGTTTCTTTGAATTTGGGAAATATGTTCCAATAAATAAAAAGCATCAATTCCACTCTCTATAACAATTTGTATAAGCTCACTTTCACAACCTTGGATTCTTTTTTCAATAATAAACGTTGCCAACCTTCCAGCCAAATTCTCATCAATATTTAGAGCAATAAACTTCTTTTTCAGATTCTTTTTTAGAATAAACTGCCCTTGCAAGTCCCCCATTTTTTCCGTATTTTTCAGAAGTTCTTTTAATATGTGATAAAATTTCTCGTATAACTCCGGAAATTTGATTAACCTTTCCAATGATCTCAAATGAGTTATCATATAAGAGATGTTACTTTCCAAATTATCAGCAGAACCATTGATTACTCCGGCAGGAGTATTGATTTCGTGGGCAATTCCGGCAACCATTACACCTAAAGAAGCCATTTTTTCTGACATAATCAGTTGAGATTGAGTTTCCTGTAGGGCTTTGGTTTTTTCATTTAGGTCTTTAGTTCTTTGCTTGACTTTTTCTTCTAAATTTTCTGTCATTCCGGATAGACGATTGTAAAGAATAGAGTTTCCTATTGATAATCCGGTGCTTTTTTTGATTTCTAGAAATTTGTTGACTTCATTGCGAGTAAAATCAGAATTATCTATCTTTCTTCCTATTACCATAATTCCGAGTAAACTGTCATTCAGCGTCATAGGAATAATGATATCTGCCTTTGTTTCAGCTATAAAATTTAAAGCATCATTTTTGATTTTCTCGTACCTTTCTTTGGTAAGAAAATCATTGGCAATAAAAATTTTATCATTGTCCATCAACCAAAGAATAAAAGGATGGTGGATGAAAAAAGAAACTTTGTTCTCATCCGTTGGTGGATTCGGTAAAAATACGCACTTTTCATCATCCCAAAGGAATATTGTCGCATGATTTACTTGAAAAGTTGCTTTAATAAAAACGGCAAGCTTATAACATAAATCAATAGGTGTATTGAGTATCAGCAAGTCATTTTTTAGTTTATCGAGGGAAGTAAAATAAGAAATTGCTTTTGCTTTTGCTTTCCTAATTTTATGGACTTTTTTTATTTTTTTGTAGCTATTTTGGCTTATCGTATATGCTACAATCCCAGATGCCAATACGCTAAAAAATATATTGATACAAGCGGAAGCTAAGTAAAAATAGACTTGGTTAGAAAACAGAACTTTAAGCTCTGTCATTTGTAAAAGTAATTGTAATAAACCGTTTACAACAACCATCAAAAATACTATTGTAAAATAAAATTTAAATTCGTGTTTGGATTTCATGCCATTATAAATAATGATAAAAGAACATGGAGAAAGATAATGTCAAAGAAAAATTTATAATTACCAAAGTCTATGGTGCTTATTATGAAATAGGAAATTTTCATGAAATCAAACGGGCAACCCTAAAAGGTAAGCTTCGCTTGGAAGAATATAATGAAAGACATCCATTTGTTGTAGGTGATTATGTAGATGCTGAGTGTTGTAATGGGGATTGGGTCATTCAAAAAAGACATAAACGAAAAAACCATTTAATTCGCAAAAGCAATCCGGTGGATACCCACGTTCTATGTGCCAATGTAGATAGAGTTGCCATTATAGCATCCCTGAAAAATCCGGAAACAAAAGATGGCTTTATTGATAGAAGCATTGCAGCCGTTCACCATTCCGGAACGACCCCTTTGATACTTTTTAGCAAAAAAGACTTGGTGGATGAGAACGAAATTTCTCTTAAAATAAATAAATATCGCTCTCTAGGATATGAAGTTCTTCCAATTTCAAATAATGACCCTGGTAGTATTCAGGAATTTTTAGATATAATTGATGGTAAAACAACTTATCTAGTCGGGAATTCGGGAGTTGGAAAATCTAGCTTTATCAACCTTGCTACCAAAAAAGCCGTTCAAAAAATTAATGAGGTTAGTTTAACTACTCATAAGGGAAAACACACAACAACCAATACAACAGCAATATTTCTAAATTCGAGTACAATCTTGATAGATTCGCCGGGAATTAAAGAATGGGGAATATTACACCTATCTGTTTCAGAGTTACTTATGACTTTTCCGGAACTTAGTACCAAAATGGACAGCTGCCTTTTAAGCAATTGCTGTAGTACGGAAGGAGGATGTGAAATGATAGAAGAATTAAACTCTGATTCAATGGACGTGGATAGGAAAAAAAGTATGCAATCCATGCTATTTAGCATACAATCGGACTACCGCTTGAGAGCTGATGACATAAATAAATTCAAATACAAAAGAAGGAAATGAAGAACATTTCGGCATAAGCCTTTGGCTTCTTAGCGAGGTTGCGTAATAAGGGACATTTCGACTACGCTCAATGTCCGAAAGGCATCCAAACGCTACATAAATAATCCAACAACTCTTGATGACTGGCAAAATGAAAACAATTTTCCGGTAATGTTATTGAAGGTTTTTGGGGGCTAACAAGCATATTTGTGGCTACCTTAGCATTTAGTCCGGCTATAATATCAGACTCTTTATCACCCACTAAAACCGAAGACGACAAATCTATGGGAAATTCTTGTTTGGCTTGTAATATCATTCCGGGAGCTGGTTTTCTGCAATTGCATTTGGTTTTATATTCTCCCAAACCTTCTGTTGGATGATGAGGACAAAAATATACTTTTTGGATAGGTATTTCTAACTTACTAAATTCATTTATCATATAATTCGTTAAAATATGAAAGTCTGCCTCTGTATAATATTTTCTTGCGATTCCTGCTTGGTTTGTGATCACAAAAATTTGGTAACCTTTCTTAAAAAAAAATCGACAAAGTGGAAAGATATCTTGTATAAATACAAAATCTTCTATCTTGTGAACATAATGAGTGTCGATATTGATGATTCCATCTCTATCTAAAAAAAGTGCTTTGTTCATGCTATTCGTTAAATCCCATAAATTTTTAAGAGAACACTTAATTTTTTCTATGATAGTTTTGTATATCGTATAAAGTTTAACATTATGTCAAACGACAAACGAAAAGAACTAGACTTAAGAAAAGAATTGGACTCTATAGTAAACAGCTTGAATTTTTGTAGGGATCAGCTTATCTTTAAATTTCAGCCCGAGCATATTGAAAGATTGCACCGCCTGAATGTAATGCTAAAACAAATCTCTCTTGCTTATCTGGATGTTGTTACAACCAATAATCGTGAAGCTTTGGAACAATTTTCTGCTTTAAAAAATAAGTAAAATCGCTTAGGCTATTCTTTTTCTAAATTTGTCTAATTTGGCGACAATAATAGAAATTGCTCGATAAAATTTTACGGGAATGGGTTTGTCAATTTCCCCTTCATCATACAATAACCTAGCTGTGACCCGATCTTCGACAATTGGAATATTGTGTTTTTTGGCAAGTCTGCGGATAATTAAGGCAAATTCATCCATACCCTTGGCTACAACAATAGGAGCGTCATGAACAGCCGGATCATACTGCAAAGCAACGGAAAAATGAGTCGGATTCACAACTACAACATCAGCAGTTGGTACTTTTTGCAACATCCCTCTTCTGATAAAGTCTCGAACCATCTGTCTTCTGCGGTTTAATAAAGCTTTGTCACCTTCCGATTCTTTCATTTCTTGCCTTGCTTCAAAAGGTGTAACTTTTAGCGATTGCTCATGTTCATATTTTTGGTAATAATAATCCAAAATACTAATGGCAAAAAGCACAACTCCTACAACTAGAAAAATCTTTAAAGCTGAATTTGCCAAAACCTTTAGCGCACCTTTCATTCCCATCTGACCAGCTAAAATCAAAGACAAAAAATCCATAGAAATAATAATATAGCTTATCCACCCAACTACCGCTACTTTTGCAAGGGTTTTTGCCAGGTTAAACATAGTTTGTCTTGTTGGTAAAACTCTTTTAAAATTAGGAATTAATTTATTAAATTTAAAACCAAGGGCTTTGGGAGTAAAAACAAATCCGACCTGAACAACACTCCCTGCAATTGCAGTAATAAAAGTTACAATCAAAATAGGTAAAAGTAATGAAAAAACGTCTCCCATGGTAGATTGTAGAAGTTCTGTCATCCCTTCAGTTTCAAAAGTAGTTCTGTTTCCTACATTATTAAAATATTTTTTTATGATTACAACGGTTTGAACAAATAAATAATTACCCATAAGATAAACTGTTAACATACCTGCCATAATCACCAATGCTGATGGTAATTCCGGACTTTTGGGAAGATTTCCCTTTTCTTTTTCTTCCCGCCTTCGCCTTTCGCTAGGCTCTTCCGTGCGTCCTTCATCTTCAGCAGCAGCAAAAAATTGAAGGTCTATAAAATATTCTAATTCTGCTGCCAGCTTTATGTTTTCAACCATTTGTTTTCACTGAATGGAATTGTATGATATTTGAAAATAACATTTTTTCTTAAATCTATAAGACAAATTTATTTTTGAGGCTGGGTAAAATAGGCAAGGTTTTTGCATGGGTAAGGGTTAACTCTCAGACTTAGACTATATAAAATGTACAAAGAAAAAATATTGAATACCTATGAAACTTGGATGTCTTTAATAAAAAATGGAGAAATAATCCCTTATTTTCAGCCAATTTTATCCATAGAAGATAAATGCGTTTTTGGTTATGAAACTTTAGGTAGATTAAAGCTCCAAAATGGCGAAATAATTTCCCTTGGTAATTTTTTTACCGCCAAATTTTATTCTTGGTTGGAATATAAGGGTATATGTCAACAAGTTGCATCAGATTATAAAGCTATAGATAATCTATTGCAATTCAAATCTCTTGAAAAAATTAAAAATGATCCAAACAAAAAGTCCAAACTATTTATAAATGTTTCTCCTTCTTTATTGGAAGACAATTCCCATGGTGACGAATATTTT
This sequence comes from Leptospiraceae bacterium, assembly GCA_024233865.1. Taxonomy (GTDB): domain Bacteria; phylum Spirochaetota; class Leptospiria; order Leptospirales; family Leptospiraceae; genus JACKPA01. Next base: position 192,120 of record JACKPA010000001.1, read on the forward strand.
TCTAATTTAATAGATTCCATCGAAAAAGTTGGATTATCTCCTGATAGGATTGTGATTGAAATAACGGAAGAATACATTCGTACAGGCTTAAAACCTCTACGACCTAAAATTGAGTATCTAAAAAGCCTTGGCTGCTTGATTGCCATTGATGATTTGGGAACCAAAAGCTCCAATTTGGATAGAATTGGCTTTTTTCAACCGGATATTATCAAAATAGATATGCAAATACTCAAAATGTCCGTAGTCGATAGAAATTATGAGCAGATTTTGTATACCATAGCCCAGTTATCCGAAAGCATAGGTATTTCTGTTTTGTATGAAGGGATTGAAACGGAAGAAGAGTTGTTTCACGCGATGAGTTTTGGTTCTCGTTATATCCAAGGATACTTATTTGAAAAAGCGCAGCCCAATTTAATCAAAAGAGAATATTTTTACCATACCACCAATCGGCTTCTTGCAAAATTCTATATTCAAACAACGGATGCTCTAAGAGCCAGAGTCAGCTGGGAAAATGAAATAGAAAACAAGCTAAATAGCTTAAATTTAAAAGATTTAAAATTAAACAATTACATGAACTATGCTTCTTCTTATGAAGAAATTTTTAAAATTGATAGAAACATATATAGATTTTTTATCACTGATATTTATGGGAATCAAGTATCACCTAATTATATAAGAGGACTAAACAATGAAATCTTGATTGATTATGGAAATCCGGGGAATAACTGGTCCTGGCGACCGTATTTTTTGAACCATATTTATCGAACTTACAGAATTCCTTCCAGATGGGTTATCAGCAAACCTTATCGCGATATTTTGAAAAACCTGATTTTGAGGACTTTTTCATTATCTTTAGATGATAATTTGATCATATTCATAGACCTTATCTACAAAGAATCAAAGATTATTTAATTCTATAGGTCTTTGATTTTCTTTTGACAAGTTACAATATTTCTGCATACAAATGTAGTTTAAAATAAAATTATGATTATAATTGACTTTCAGAAAAAAAAACACACGATAGCATTATGGTAGAAGAAAAAGCGGTAGAAAAAATATCCAAAAGATACTTTGGATTTCGCCTTTTGGACAGGTATTTATTCTCCGAATTTATCAAAACTTTTTTGGGAACGATTGTACTTTTAACCGGAATATTGATTATCTCTTCTGTTATGGATAATTTAAAAATATTCATTGCATCCAAGGAAGCCTCTTACCATATTTACCTTTTTTTGTTGTACAGTATTCCCAAAATGGTTGTTTGGGTGATTCCATCCGCTTTAATGTTTGCAGTCTGTTTTGTGGTAGGGCAATTCAGTTCCAATAAAGAACTTGTATCTATCATGGCTGCCGGTGTTTCTTTTTATAGAACCGTGAGACCTTTATTTTTGTTCGGTGGTCTGATGTGGCTTTTTGTGTTGTTTTCCAGTGAGTTTGTTGTTAGATCACTCAATTCTCTGGCTGCTTATGAACATTCTATGATTCTAAAAGGTGTGGGAACAAAAACGGATCTTGTTTATCAACTCCACATCAAAGGAAAAGAAGGTTTCTATTACGTATATTGGTATGATGATACAAGAAAATCCGTTAGAGGTGGATTTAATTACGTTAAAATCAACAATAAAAACCTCGCTGACTATGTAATATCTGCTCAAAATGCAGTTTATGATGAAAAAAAGAAAGAATGGACCTTGGAAAAAATAGAAGAAATTATATTTGATGAATCCATGAACATTAAATCCTTCAAGAAATACGAAGAGAAGGTTTATAAATTTCCGGAAGACGGTAATTACTTTAAAAAACCAATCAAACAAATAGAGGAAATGAACTTTGCTGAGCTTACGGAGGAAATGAGCGTTAGAAAAGGCAAGGGAATTCCTTATAACGACCTTGCCGTTGAAAGACATTCAATTTTTGCATTACCTCTGATGTGCTTGATAGTTGTTATTATTGGTGCAATTGCCGGAGCTTATACTAAAAAATCGGCCGGAGTGGCATCTTTAGGAATAACAATTATTGTAGTACTTATTTATTATATCTTCTATTCTGCAGGACGGTCTTTAGGGGAAAATGGAGTGCTTCCTCCTTCCATATCCGTTTGGTCAACATCTGCCCTATTTTTAGGACTTTCTTATTTTTTATATAAAAAATTTAATCTTTAATGGTAGTAAGATGCTTTTGATTAATACAAAAAATTTCTCTAAATATTTTCTTGGCAGTATTTTAACTTGATGGCTTGTATTCTTGGATAAAAAAATATGGTTTCTGAGGCTCTTTAATTCCTGTTGCTACCATGAAATCAGCGTATCCTTTGATTTCGACACCATTAACCGTTCCTTGAATACTAGCTTCATACCAATCTTGAATATAATCCATCGAAAAATCGACCTTATCTAAAATGAAATCAGCTAGGTCAGCTGTTTTTTATGGCTTACCTTAGTTTTTACTATACACCTAGGTTCAAATTTAAATAAATAAGGTAATTTTTTATAACAAGAAATTAATAATACTTGAATTTTAAATTTATTTACATTTAGTAATATGAGAATAGATGAAAAGTTTTGCCCATAGGACCGATATAGGATTAGTAAGAGAACGTAACGAAGACGTATGCGAATCCTTTTCTATTAAAGTAAAAAATCAAGATATTTATTGTGCTATTTTGGCTGATGGAATGGGAGGGCACCAAGCTGGTGAGATAGCCTCTCAAATATTCTTAGAAATAGCCAAGGATATAATCCAATCTCTTGTTGCTAAAAATTTATCTTATGTAAATTGGCGAGCTGTGATTGAAAGTATATTTTTTCAAGCAAATCAGTTTATTTTTGATACTGCCAAACGAATCAACAAGGACGGAATGGGAACAACCGGTGTTATTACCATTGTTGATGGGAATAAACTAATTGGAGGCTGGGTTGGTGACAGCCGAATTTACAGATACAGCAAAAAAAATTTACACCAACTTTCCAAAGATCATTCTATTGTCCAATTGCTAATAGACAATGGACACATTGGGAAAGAAGAAGGGCGGTACCATCCCAAAAAACATATACTTCTCAGGGCAATAGGAACGTCTGCGGACGAATGTTATCCTGACATAGTAGAGTATTCTTTACAATCCGAAGATTTGGTTCTTTTATGCTCGGACGGTTTGAGTGGAAAGCTATACGACGAGGAGATTGCCAGTATAATAGAATTTGGTTTGGATAAAGAAAGTCAGATACTACACAAATACAAAACCGATTCTGATAAAACCGTAGATTTAAAAGAGGAAATTCTAAAAAATGACCCTTTGTATTATATTACCGGTTTATTGATTTCCAAAGCCAAAGAGTATGGTGGCGAAGACAATATTTCGGTTTGTATGCTAAAGTCTGAGCAGCAAGGAAACAATTTTTGGGAAAATCTACGTAAGCTTTGGTCCAATTCCAATCGAAAAAAAACGGTTAAAATTCCTGTTTTACCGGATTTATGAAAAAGTTTTTTTTGATGGTTCTTTTTTTCTTTTCTTTTCAAATTTTTCCTGATTCCAATGAACGCTTTATCGAATACCTATACATCAATGCCAATACGGGAGATTCTAGCGGTGGTCATTCGGCTCTGAAAATAGGTGATTTGGTCTACCATTTGCAATACTATCCAGATGAAATATTCCGTATCGAAAGGGAATATTGGGATGGCTTTTATTATTTATACGGAATTCAAGAAAATCGAACGACTTTTGTCCATAAAATCCAGGTATCTCAAGCTACCTGGGAAAAAGTTCGAAATAGACTAAATGTCGCTTTTCTTATACAAACCAAGCATCTAGATATACTCCAATCCTTAAAGTCAACCAAAGATATTTTTGAAGTCTTTTTATCCAAGGAAAAGAAGCTTAAACTAAAAGGCTTAGGTTATTTTTCCAAGTCTCAAAAAAGTCCTAAATTAGTAGAATTGTACAATCAAGTAGAAACAATTTATGGGATAGGTTATATCAACTCGTTAATATCTAATCTCAAGAAACAAATGAATAATTTGGAATACACACAAATTCCTATTGATGAAACGAAAATTTCCAAAGAAAACTACAACTACCAAGGTAATTTTGCTTCTGACACTTATTTAAATATCTTATATAAAATTCAAGCTTTGGAAATACTGAAAGAAGGAAGAGGCTTGGCTAGCCAAACATACTTTCCCGTTTATGACGATTTAAACAAAGCAGATTATAAGCCGTCCCAAACGGAAAGAGAATTGCTTGTACGATTTCAAACCAATTTGCAAAAAAACTTAACCCGTTTAATCCATTCAAAACGGGAAGATTGGGGTTATGCAATGCTTATTGGCATGGCAAGATTTCTCGTAATAAACAAATCTCTGGAAGAAAATAAGTTATATTTTTTGGATTGTTTTGGTAATTCTTACTTTCTCATAAAAAAAAAGGTTATATCCAACCTAAAGCACCATAAAAAGCTAAAGCATGATTCTTACCGCTTGTTTGAAGAAGCCAAAAGTCTATTTTTTTCCGATTTGGGAACCAATTTCGAATTGGACTATCAACTTTTGGAAGACGTTGCCAACAGATATGAAGAACTACGGAATGGAATCAACAAATTTATTCCAGTCAGGTCAATATCAGGGAAACTAATCCCCCAAAAAACAGGAGTCGTTTCTTTATTTCATAAGTTTCCTTCTCGCGATAAGATAGAAGCAAATCTAAAAATTGCAAAAGAAAACGAGACAAAATACCAAAAGAAACTACAGGAAATTTATGATTACCATCTAATCAACAACAATTGCACAACGGAAGTCTTTACCTATTTGAATTCGGCTTTTCATTTCTCCCAAAAAGAATCGGAAAAAAGGCTGGGAGGATTCATACAAGGCAATGACCTTTTTGTTTTTGTTCCTTTTTATGCTTATTATAAGGTAGGGAAAAGTTATAACGTAAAATCTTCCAAAGAAATTTTGTCGGTTCGTAGAAAGATGGTGAAAAAGTTTGCGGAAAAAGGAAACGAATTTTGGGTGAAATTAAGAGAATCCAATACAATTACATCCAAGATTTACCAGTTCAATCCGGATGATTCTTGGTTTGTATTTTTTACCGATGATACCATTATTTTCAGACCTTTTATGGGATTTGTGAATCTACTGGTTGGAGTAACAGAAACCGGATACGGAATTTTTCAGCTCCCTTTGGATAAAGGTGATAGGTTGTTAAAAGGTCTAAAAGGAACTTTTTTTAGTCTGCCGGAGTTGGCGTTTTTTAATATAAGGAAAGGAACTTTTTCTATTTTAGATAAAGACAAGCTCGAATGGCTACAAAAAGAAGCAAAAGAAGAGTTGAATCGCTCGGATTGACTAGGAAAAACTTCTCCTAGCGAGGGTAGTTTTCGTCTCAAATTAACTTTCAATCGTTTTACTCCAAATATTTTCTTTTGTCCAGTATTTATCAATCAAAAAGATAACAACATTCAAAAGAGTCAAAAGAGCAAATCCAGAAATGCCTGTAATTCCTATTGTAAGATCGCTTCCACCAACTAAAAGCATCATCGAAAGACCAACGGTTCCATTTAAGGAACCATGCATTATTGCAGCAGCAATCACTGATTTTGATTTTAGGGTAATGTAAGCGAATATAGGACTTAAAAGAATACAAAAAAGGGTCATCATAAAAACTCCAGCAATAGGATGTGCAGGGTAATTATGTCCCATAAGTATGATTGGAAAATGCCATATACCCCACACAAATCCGGTTATCAACGATGCTTTCATAAAGTGAAGTTTCTTAAATTGATGCAATAAAAATCCTCGCCAACCTAATTCTTCGCCAAAAGCAAAGACTGCATTGATGGTGATTCCTGCAATTAAGCCTTGAACAAGAGTAATCAATGCCGGAACAAATGGTGGAAGATTATGAACTTTTTCCGTTAGTTTTTCTAATTGATCGGGTGGCAAGGAAGTCGACATTTTTTCGATCAACCCACCCATTTCAGGAGATATTGTAACACCAGGAATCAATAGCGCAACAAATATCACAAGAATATTTGCCACCGGTATCAATAGCCAAGCCACTAAAAACCATTTGTTTAATTTGAATGAAATTAGTAGATTGTCTTTTACTTTTTCCTTATAAATTAATTTTTGAAGAAATAAAGCAACCAACATGGGAATTAACATATAGATTGCACCAAAAATAATTGCTTGACTGCCCGAAAATTTAAATCCTGCTAACATAAAAGCAACTGCAAGTGCCCAGTTTAACAAGCATGTTATAATTATAAATGTAATCGCTCTTTTCATTGTATTTTAGAATTACCTGTTTTTGGATATATTTTTTGTGCCTATCACAAATACAAATTTTATATAAAAATCTAAATATTTCTTGAATTAGTCTTACCAATTAAATATATTCACTTTGTAAAATAAATATACGATGTTAAATGAAAGATGCAAACAATCATAATAATAGATCAAGACACAGAATCTAATAGCCAATTAGAAAAGATTTTAGCTCCCAGCTATAGGGTTATAGAAGCAAGTGACAATAAAAGAGGAATTGAATTTGTTAGATCAGCTCTACCGGATTTAATTATTGTTGGATTGGAAATAGAAGACTTAGAATCTTTTGATGCTCTAAAGCAGATTCAAAAGGACCCTATGATAAAAGACACACCGGTTTTAGGTTTGTTTAGAGACGCGGATCGCAAATTCATTATTGATAGTAGCCGGAAATATGGAATTGTAGAGCATATTTTCAAACCGGTAAATAAATACGAATTAATTCCCAAAATAAAGGAGCTTATCGAAGTTTCCAAGCTAAACCAAAGTTCTAAAATTATATCCCGCAAAAACCATATCGTAGTAGAAAGACCACTTGATAATTTAATCAAAATTTCTTTTAAATCCGGCTTAAAAAAGTATGTTCTTCCGGAAATAAAAACCGTATTAAATCCGGAATTTTTAAAAGCCTTGTCAACCAAAGAATGTTGTTTGGACATTCGTGATCTTCCCGAGCTAACAAAAGAAGAAATGGGCATTTTGGATAAAATAATTCCGATTTTTGGAAACAAAAAAATATCGATTATTGCCGGAAAACACTTAGGCACGATCATATCCTCTAGCAATTTGGAAGAACGAACTCACATTTTTATGTCATTAGAGGATTTTGTTGTTTTTATAAAAAATAAATCTTGATATTGTGTTATTTGCACAATATCACAATGGCAGTTGCATACGCGCCGCAGTGGCTAATGGAAACTGTAGAGGATGTATAACCTTTTTCCAAAAATAGTTCCTTTGCTCTTCCATACAATTGTAGTTTTTTTTTCCCATGGTGAATTCCACTTAGCTCGATTTCTCGCATATCTAGCATAACATTATCACCAGCATCAATCGCTTTGATAAAAGATTCTTTACACGCAAATCTACCACTTAAATAAGGGATCGGGTCTTTTTTTCCAAGACAATATTCAATTTCAATTTTTGAATATACCCTTTCCAAAAACCTTTCACCGTATTTTTGGTAAAGTTCAGCAATCCTTTTATTTTCAACAATATCATTTCCAACCGAAATACTATTCATAATCACCTGGTATTGTCATAGGAGGTTCCGGAATACCCGAATCATCTATAATTTCTTCTTCACTTGTCGCTTCTTCTACCGTCCCCCTATTCTTTATTTTATACTTGATCGTAACTTTCTCCGGGATAACACTAAGAATTTCTATATTTTTTAACTTGGATCTTTTGATAATCTTAACAGGGACAGTATCCGGCTTATCATTCGGAATCATCCTTTGGTTAATCCTGTCGTATGCCCTGTAACAAGGAATAACCGCTTTAATTCCTTTGATTACCTGATGGCTATCTATGGAAACCGGTGAGTTGAATTTGATAGAAACAATTTCGGTTGACAACTCTGCTTCTAAATTTTTGTTGAGTCCGTCACAGGTCACGGGAAGCCCTTCATAGGTTTGCTCCCCAACCATAGAAGCTTCCTTTGTAATAATCACCTTTACTTGAGCTTCCCTAATTTGATCTGCCAATTTGATTCCATTTGGAAGGTCATCAATTTTGATATTTTTTATAAAAGTTTCCTTTCTCTCTTTTAGGGAAACTTTTCCAGCAATATATTTATTGTAATTATTCAAGATATCTCTTGAACCGGTAATTTTGATTGATGTTGGTTTTATGAAATGATTCGTTTTTACATACCCACTAGGTGGTTGATCTTCTAAAATGACTTCCAAAGGAATTGTTTTCGAATACAGCTTTTCAACCTGTATATAAATTTTTCCGCCTAGATGGATTACATTTATACCATTAGGTGGTACACCTTCGATTTTTTTTACTTCAATGTAATTTTCTCCCGGGTATATTTCATTCGGATCAATTACGATTTTCATAAATTGTACGTGGTAATTTACCAACTCCCTAAATCCTTCCACTCGAATGGGGTAAGTTTTGTCATTTTTAACATAAAGCAAATTACCTTTTAATTTTGGATATTCGATAGGTATATTTAGGGTTTTTACAACAATTTTTGAACTTTGTAAATTAATATAAAACAAAAGAGCAAGAATAAATGAGAGTAGCTTTATTTGCCAATGCTGAAAAATCTTCAACCAATTCCATCCTTTAAAGTAGAGTTTATAGTCCTTCCAAATGAGATTGCCTTGTTGTAGTTACAGTAGGCTCCGGTGGTAAAGAAACAACGGCATCTACAACCGTTTTGGTAGAAGAGTATATTTCTTCCACAGCAAGGACGGCAAAATTTCTGGGTGGAAATTCTTTGGCAAGCATATACGAAAACGGTAATCTCAATGGTCTACCAACTACAAAAATTGGAAACTTACCATCAGCGTGAAAACGATTGTATTCTTTACTGACCAAATCCATCAACTTTTTATAGTATTCGGGAGGTAAAGAAATAATATTTCCCTCGATAGGGTCAACGACTACCGCTTTCCCCGTTCTTTCGGTTATCTTTGGGTCCATGGTTATAACGTGCAAACGTCCATCAGGATTGAGATAGTCGTTGACAATTTGCCTGGAAATGGCTTGCCTAACATTTTCTGACAAAAAGAAAGGATCTCTTGATTTGGATTCATTGTTCGCAATTGCCTCTAAAATAGATGGTAAATTTTTAATACCTAGCCCTTCTCTAAGCAAATTTTGCAAAACTTGTTGAACAACACCAAGGTCTACTTTTTTCTCTTCCAATTCTGCAACTAAAGTCGGGTGTGTATTTCTTTGGTGCTCAATAAGGTTTTTCACTTCTTCACGACCAAGTATAATAGCAGCATTGCTAGATATGATTTCTTTCAGGTGTGTAACAATAATTGTAGAAGGATCAACTACGGTATAACCCTTATTCTCTGCTTCAATTTTTAGCTCCGGATCAATCCACTTGGCTCGATAACCAAAGGTTGGCTCAACAAACTCTTCTCCTTGTATAGTTTCTGTAACTTGTTTGCCACCTTCAATTGCCATCAATTTGTCTGTTTTAATTTTACTTTCTCCAACTACAACCCCATTGATCTTGATGGCATAAGCATCGGGGTCCAATTCCAAATTATCCAAAATCCTAACTGCCGGAATAACCAATCCGATTTCCATAGCAAAACGCTTTCGTAAATTTGAAATTTGATCTAATAAAACACCGCCTTGGTTTGTGTCTACCAAGGGAACAAGGTTCAAACCCAATTCCACTTCTATAGGATCGGTTCTAAGTTCTTTGTAGTAGTCTGGTTTTTTTTCTACTTTGGTTTCGGATTCTTTTTTCTCTATGTTTTCGAGGGCTTTTTGAGCATTTTTTTCAATTGTGTATCCAAGATAAGCCAGTAATCCGGCAAAAATAATCAAAGAAATTCGAGGAAGACCGGGAATCAAAGCAGCCAACCCAAGTGTGGAGGCTACTACATACAAAATCCTGGGATTGTTAAAAAGTTGTAGCTTGAATTCTTGAGCCAGTTCAACGTCAGAGCCGGCTCTTGTTACAATCATACCAGTTGCGGTTGTAGTAAGTAAAGCCGGAATTTGAGAAACAAGCCCATCACCAATTGTAAATTTGCCATAAGTTTCAATTGCAGAAACAAAACTCTCCCCCCGGATGGACACACCAATAACAACACCTGCAATTAAGTTTATAGCGGTAATTATTAGTCCGGCACGAACGTCACCCTGGACAAACTTGCTTGCTCCATCCATAGAACCATAAAAATCAACTTCCCTTTGAATCTTTTTTCGTCTTGTTTTTGCTTCTTCTTCATTAATATTCCCGCTAGACAATTCCGTATCAATAGCCATTTGCTTTCCAGGGAGAGCGTCTAAGGTAAATCTGGCAGCAACTTCAGAGATTCGAGTCGCACCTTTTGTAATAACAAGAATTTGAACAATAATCAAAATTAAAAATATAATGAAACCTACAACGTATCGTCCCATTCCAGAGCCTTCTCCAACCACAAAAGTTCCAAAAGCATCAATCATGTAGCTATTAACCCCTGGACCTTTGGAGAGAATTTGCCTGGTAGTGGAAACGTTTAAAGCGAGCCTGAATAGCGTAGTTATTAAAAGTAAATTTGGAAAAATGGAAAAATCGGATGATTCTTTCATCGACATAGACGTGAGAAGAATGATTAGACCTATTCCGATGCTCACGATAATGAGTAAGTCTAAAATAAATCCGGGGAGAGGCACAACAAGCATGGCAACAATGGTAACAGCTCCTATCCCCATTATTATATCTGATTCTCTATACCACTTTTTGTTCCCCACCTAGGCTATCCTCCTCCTAAATTTGTTTAAATTAGCAATAATTAAACCCATAACATAGGTAAAAATTAATATAAAAATTTGGAAGTACACAAAAGATCCAATCGTATAAAAACGTTTTTAGCAATATTGCCAAGATAAGTATATTTGCAAATAACATTTTATACTATGATTAATATGATTTTTAGGATTTGCACGTTAGATTAACTTAATTTCACTCCAAATAAACATTCGCTTTTAAATAATCTATCAGCTGCTCTTTAAATTCATGTTTTAGAGTGGGTATGGTAAAAATAAATCGTTCAATTTCCTCAAATATGCCTTGGGGAATTTTATAATCCGAAACGAAAATCTCACTTTCCTTATTGTATTTGGAACCGTAATTTTCCTCTTCTAAAATAGGAGTGAATTTTAGCAAACGTCCGTTTTTACCCTCTAGCTCACTTCCCATAAAAACCAAATTAAAACGAACGAGTTTTTCTTCTTTGTAAATAAAATATAAAGAGAAATTTTCATTCCCCATAAACCATTTGGGTTTACCATCCAAGGCGGGATTTAAGCAATTGTCATCCACTTCAATCAATTGCAGAGCTTGTAATTCAATAGTAAAATATTTCTTAATAAACTTTACAACTTCTTTCGTATCTGATAAAAAAGCGCAGCCTATAACATCTTCATTTGTGTGAACAATGCTCATGGAAACGTCAAATACATTTTCTCCAAAAATAAACGTTCCTTCTATTGGAGTTCCTTTTTTTGCCCATTTATCTTTTTTAGAATTGATAAATCCTACACCGGTAGAGGACAAATTGTATAGTTTTACTTTTTCCAAGCCAAAATTAGGAGCAGAAAAATGGATTCCTTCCAACTCTTTTAATTTAATTCTAGGAGCTCTTTTGATGTATTGTTTAACTTGTTTTTTAGAAATGCTTAAATTTAGAAACTTTTTAATCCAATCCATAATGGTCTATCAATCTCTTTTATAGTGTTATATTTTTGTCTTATAAAATTCAAGTATTTTTTTACAAAAATATCCTAGGTTGAATGGAAGTTCCAAAATATACTTGAAATAGGTCTATTGTATAATCAATTCGACTTTCATTTCTAATTCTATAAACTTGATCGTCTAATTCTCTTTGAATTTTGTTAATTTCATTTTTCGTCTTTTGCACAGCTCCCTTTTTATCGGATTCACGATTCCATTTTGCTTGTGCTTCTTGCCTCATAAGTTTTTCTTCCAACTGTCGGATCGTTCGTTTACTGGAAAGCTCTATTTTGTATTCTTCCTTTTTAAATAAAGATAGAGTTTCCTTGTATATTTTGTCCTTTTCTTGCTCTACTATAGGTTCCAAAAAGTCCATTGCTTTGATATAGGTAATTTCTAGTATAGGTTGTTCCGAATAAGAATCTATGGATATTGTAACCGGTAAGTTGGAAGGATAAGAGTCAAATACATCTTCAGGCAAACAATCCAGAATTCGGATCACAGTTGATTGGTTATCGTACTCTATACAATAAAGCTCTGTTCGTTTGAGAGAAAAATGAAATTCAACAAGGAATAAAAAAAATATTTTATGAGCATATTTAGGATTATCAATGAGCTTTTTTTTATATCCAAGTCCCGAATCTATAAAATGATTTAAGGGTTTATCTACAATTGGATTACCTATTGCCAAAAACTCCAAAGAATCATCATTCATGGCAGTATCAGAATCAAAGGTAGCTAGTTTTTCGATTTGATCTGTTTTGATTTTGTATATTTTAGCTCTCTTGGGCGTAATCTTTTCGGAAAGTATTTCAGGGTAAAATTGTTTTACCAGCAAAATGAATTCTTCCAGGTGAGTATTGTCATAGTCTCTATCAGATAACGTATGTTTGTAATAGTCTTCTAAATTAAAGTCAAGCAACTTGGGAGTAACTAGTGAATTTAATTTGTTATAACCACTTTCTGCAACCTTTATTTTTTTATCAATTTCATCTTCAACTTCTTTTTTAGTCTTTTTTCCTGCGACAAACTTCATTAAACTAGAATGAAAATCAAGCTCTTCTTCTATTGTTCCAAGCAAAGCGTCCGAAATACCTATAGACTCTTCGAACAATTTGATTTTATCAACCAATACTTCCAATATTCTTTCAGCAACCGTATCCTTACTGGCAAAGTTAAAAATATAAACATTTTGTTTTTGACCAAAACGATGTATTCTACCAATGCGTTGTTCTATTTTTAGCGGGCTCCATGGTAAATCATAGTTAAACAAAATATTTGCAAATTGAAGGTTTCTCCCTTCTCCTCCGGCTTCTGTACTTATTAGAATTTCACTTTCACCTCTAAATTCATCAATTGCTTTTTCTTTTTCTTCTGCTGTCAAAGAACCATGAAACAAAACTACTTTATAATCACTGAGTATTTCCTTGAGATAATCTTGAGTGGATCGAAATTGTGTGAATATGATAAACTTTTTATGTCCTTCTTTTTTAAGCTTCTGTAGTGTTTCTTTTACCTTAATGGATTTCCGATCTTCCTTGATTGTGCTTCCCAACAAAATCAAACGATTGAGCGAAAGGATTTCTTTTCGAATGTGAGAAAATTCTTGCTCAATGGAACCACTTATATCCTCAATAAACTCCTCGACTTCTTCCGTATCATCAATGTCCCAATCATCTATAGCAGAACTTTGTGTAGGAGGAGTAAAATAGTGAACTTTGGACTCTAGAGCATATTTTCTTTTTTTCAAGGCATTTAAAAGAGCTGGAACGGATGAGTCCAATAGTTTTTGAAATATAATCATAACGAATCCGATGGCTCTGTTTTTCGTATCTAGTGAAAGGTTGTATTCTCTTTTGACATATTCTGTTGTTTCATTATAAAATTGCCTCTCTGTTTCCGAAAGTTCAATTTTTACCGTTTTAGCAAATCGTTTTGTAAAACCGCCAACCTCAATTTTTCTTCTGCGAATGAGAACTTTGTTTATTTTTTCTCTTAAGTCAGACTTGTTTCCCAAGATATAATCATTCACAAAAGAATGATAAGAACCTAATACATTAGGATCAACAAGACGGACAAGATAATACAATTCTTCTAACTTGCCTCTAAACGGAGTCGCAGTAAGTAACAAAAAGCACTCACACCGACTCGCAATTTTCTCTGCAAACAAATAAGCCCTTGTAATTTTTGAGTAATCTCTTCTTAACCTGTGAGCTTCGTCTATAATTACAATATCCCATCTCTTTTTTAAAATTTCTTCCGAGTAAGTAGGGTTTTTGATAAAGTCTATGGAAGTAATCACCTTGTTAAATTTTTGCCAGTGACCGTTCCCTGTTTGAACAAAATTTTTTCTTTTAACAATGACAAAATCTTCATTAAACTTATTTTTCAATTCTTGCTGCCATTGGATTGCCAGAGGTGAAGGAGTTATGATTAAAATTTTCTTGTAGCCTCTTCTGAATACTAATTCTTTCATTACAAGGGCTGCTTCGATTGTCTTTCCCAGTCCGACTTCATCGGCAAGAATAAATCTTGGTTTTAAGCTATTCGCAACAATATAGGTAGACTCAATTTGATGCGGAAGAAGTCTTGTCCTTGAATTCGATAAAGAAGAAAGTTTATTAAAGGTATGAGTAAGCTTCAGTGCATTGGCTTTTAAAGAGAGACGCATTTCATAAGGTTTTGACTCATATTGGTAAAGAGGATTGGGTTTTTTATCCAATATCTTTACAAAGTCATCATTGGAAATTTCAATAATTTTTTGTATGTTTGAAAAATAAACATGGTAAGAATTTTTTGCTTTTTCAATAATTCTTCCAATGCCATATTTAGGATTGTTTTTTAAATATACATATTTTTCCTTTTCTGTATCTAATTGGTTGTTTGAAAAATCTAAGTTATATTGGATAAGTTCTCCCATCAAACTCCTCTCTTTTCGCCCCATATTAATTTGTGTAATTGAATAGACAATCGCAGTCCAGGGAAATCTGCTTTAAGAATCCACTCAGCAAGATCATCCAGTTTACATTCATTGTAAACCGGTGATATACTCAAATTTGTATTTAAGTTGTATTGTTTGGAAACTTCCAATACTCTATTAAAGTCACTTTGATCTCTAACAATAAATTTTATTTCATCCAATGGATTTTTTCTACTTTTAATTACTTGAAGGTTTTCCGGATTCATGTATTTTTCCATGCCAGAGCCAGGCAATTTGTAATCCATCGAAAAAACCATGTGTTCTAAGTCATCAATGGCTTCTTTTCCGTTTGTTTCCACTCTGACAAGAACGAATTGCTTATTTGATTGTTTTGTGTAAATAGTTTTTGCCAGTTGCTTGCAAAACTCCCTTTTCTCTCCCTCCAAAGGCTCCCCACCTGTTAATAAGATTTGAGCTGGAACAGCTGCGTAATCGTCTATTTTTTCAATAACATCATAAATACTCATCAAAGAACCGGCATTCGGATTTAAAGCATAACCTGTATCGCACCAGAGTTTTTTATTTTGCTGCAAACCACATCTTAGGGAACAACCTGCCAGTCTGACAAAAACGGTTGGAATCCCGGTCGAAATACCTTCACCTGAAATAGAATAAAAGATTTCATTTACAATTGCTTTCATAATAGATTGATTAAGGAAACTACTCCTAACGAAGGGTTTTAACTCCTTGCTAGAAGAACCCCTGTAGAGTATCTTTTTGTATATTAAAATTATGTCACTTAGTTTTTCCTATTATTGCTTGAATTTTTCTGCTTTATCCCAGTCTTTACTTCCATGTGATTTATGAATTTTATTCTACTTTTCAAAACATAAGAATAATATAAGTAATTAATGTTATTTTTATGATTTCATGATACAATATAACTGAATTTAGAGCTTATTTAATTATAATGTTAAAGATTTTTTTCGCATCACGACAATAAATTCGTTACTCATGGTTTCGTCTTTTTCACCTGCTACATTGGAAGGACTGTTTTTGCTTGGCATTCGTTTATTAGGAATATTCCGAACAATGGTTTCCATATGTGTAAAACCCTGGTTTTCAAAAAACGTTTTGGTAATTTCATCCATTGGTAAAATAACGCCTTTTACTTTTCGATTTCCTACTACGTAACAAACGTATCCTCCCGGCTTAATAATGCAAGAAATGTTATCAATAGAACTTTGGTAGTCATGGTAAAAAGCAGAAACGTCTCTTGCTCTCTTTGATTCAACAGTTCCAATCTTTTCCAAGCTGCTATCTAGCAGTTTGTTACTAAAACGATACACTTCCTTTTGCGTTTTTCCACCCATTAAATTGTTGTCTATTTGGTTGGCATTGTCTACTCCCAACCATTCGTTTGCAAATCGAGAAAATTGTCCGTAAGCAACTGTTGTTCTGCTATCTCCATAAGGTGGAGATGTCACCACGATATCAATGCTTTCCTTTTGGATATGCTTGATTTCCAAGCTTGTATTGAAGTCATAAACAATTGATTTTCCTTTGGGTTTTTGCTCTAAAAATGACTTTAAACCTTTGTGATTTCGAGCGAGTTTGCTTTGCATGATTCCAAAAACATCCGGGTTGAATTTTTGCATCTGCTCAGATGTCATTCGGAAGAGCTTAAACTCGCTGTTTCGTGTAAAACTGCTTTCTCGAATCGTTTCGCTGAACGCTACCTTAAAAAAGTTTGCGACATTTTCATCTTCAATCTTTTCGATAAAACTCTTTATGATGGAGAGCTTTTCTTTAACTGTTTTGTCAAACCAATAATCCATGTTTTTTATTTCTGGAATGACTACGTTTATCTTTTTTAAATAAAATAGCAGAGAAAAGATGTAATCACTAAAATCTTTTAGATACAAATCAAGAACTTGTAGTTTGATTTTGGTTGTTTTGGTTTTAGAAATCAACCTCGCCAAAGGATTCAAATCCGTCCCGATGGCATCGATTCCTTTTAGGTTTGCTTCTACCAAACTTGTACCGGTTCCGCAATATGGATCAAAAAGCAATTTGGCGTTTTGACCGTATTTTGTGAGAATACGCTCTGCAACTTGCGGAATCATCATGGCAGGATAGGCGTGAAAGCAATGAGTGAAAGTTTTTGTATTTGCTTCTCGGAAGTCCCAAGAAAAGTCTGTGTATTTTTTTGTCATGATTGATTTTTGTAGTTCTATGGTTTTTATGGTTGGCGTTCAAGGATTATTTTGGCTGTGATTTATAAGGTTTTATTTTACCTGGGTGGGTAAACACAGGGGTTTACCCAGATTGCCCCCTACAAAGCCTGTGGTAAATATTGGGCGTAAATTGGAATACCATGGGAAGATGTAGTAACAAATTAGGAGACAAGAGTTGGGAAAAAAGAAATTTTATTTTGGTTTATGCGGAAGTTTCTGATTTTAATAAGTTAGGTGGCATTTATAAAACTGCAACCTAAACAAAACAATAAAACATATTTTCTAAAATAGCATAGAAAACTTGTTTAAATTCTTTAAAGGAACAAAGTCATCAGGTAATTTATGTTCACCTTGTTTTACTGTCTGCAATTTTAATCCAGTTTTACATACATAATTTGTATAAGAATTATCTATATTTAAAATTTTTGTTAAGGTTTTCCAATCTTCTGGTACTGGGATAGAGCCACCAAAATCTTTTCTTAACCAATGACCAACGGTATGTTTGTATTCCTTTGGAAATAAGTTTGTTAAACCATTCTTTGTTAATTTTTTTTCTATTCTTTGCTTATTTAGATAATCACAAACTAAATTTTGTTCTACATTATATAAACGTTGTAGTGAAAAATAGTCACTTTCCATAGATGCTCTCGCTCCAGGAGAAGCTCCCCAATTCTTTCTAATTTCATTATTGAATTTACCATTATATAAATTATTTTTTTCTTTATCTATTATATTAATTTGAAAATCATTAATTTGAATATTTTTATTCAACTCTATAAAAGATAATTTTTCTTTTAAAACAGGTAAAGTTGAATCATGTCCATTTATAAACTCAAGATTACGATTAATTTCATCTTCAGAGTAAATAACGAATTCCTTGGTAAATATACCATCTTCCCATTTTACTATTACATATTTAGGAAAACAATTTGCATATTTCTCTAAAATTTTAATAAGATAGCCTTTTCGTTTATTTTTAGAAATGCTATCTTTTACTTCATAACCAATGAAATTCACTTTACTCCAGTCAATATTATTATTATTTTTATGTTTAAGATTTAGTTTCTTATAATCAAAATTGTAATTAACTCTTTTATTATCATCCACAACCATAAACACAGGAAACCATTTTTTATCTTGTTCTACTACAAGTAAGTTTCTAATTACCCACCCATTGTTATTTAATAATGATGTACGGAATATTAATTCTATATCAAATTCTTTTGTTCCAATTAAACAAACTGATGTTGGATTTAAGAAATTTTTTAGATCATTATTAAAGAACTTTCCTAATAAATTATAATAGTCTTCCTTTGTTTCTGTAATTTTAAGAAAACCTTTACTTTTAATATCAATTGTATCTTTACTATTGTCAGAAAAATTCTTTTTTTCTTCTATCATTGGAAATTTGTATGGAGTAAAATCTATTTTTTCAATGTTATTACTTGAAATAAAACAACGTTCTTGAATAATCTTTATATATTCTTCACCCATTTCTATCATAATTCCTGATAGATTTTTTGTTCTTTGTGTTACTTTTAATGTTGTTCCACTTCCAGCAAAGGGGTCTAATACTATACCATTATTCGGAATATCTGTCATATTAATTAATTTTTCAATCAGTTTTTCTGGGTAAGTAGCAACATGTTTATAAGGTGTAGGTTGAAGATTAACTTTCAGAACATTTGAATATTCCATATTATTATTTTTAAATTTTGTAAATATATTATTGTCATTTTTAGAAAAAACAAATATTGGCTCATGACTGTTTGTAAAACGATTTTTTATACTAGAAGGCATATGATTAGGTTTGTACCAAATTAAAATATCATTTAACATCCATCCGTCCATTACCATAAAATAGGCGAGTTTATATGGAACAAATGCTAATGGAGACTTTCCATATTTTGAAATATATTTATCTCCAACGTTTAAGAAAAATACTCCATCTTTTTTTAATTTTTTTCTTAATTTATGGAAAATAAATATTAACCTACTAATATATTCCATGTAATTTTTTTCATTTCCAATTTGACCTTCAAAACCATAATCTCTTTGACCCCAATAAGGTGGAGAAGTAACAGCAAAATCAATTGTATTATCTTTTATTTTACATAAGGAGGAAAATACATCGCCATTTAAAATTTTATGAGAATTATTCATCAATATTAAATCCTATAATTTCTTCATTAGTTAAATTTTTATCTAAATATATTTTTCTAATTCTTAAAGGATTGCCTTCGATTAATTCAAAAACATGATGATCAGTATATTTAAATCTATTTAAATAATGATTTTCCCAAAATTCAATATTTTCATCTGTCCATTCATTCATTTTTTTAATTAAAATCAAATTAAAATATTTATATTTTACCCATGGTATTATAATAACTATATGGAATTGATTTTCTAAATTAATGTTTAAGTAATTCATGTCAATTAACTTTTTTAGGGACATAATTCTATTATTTTTAAATTTCATTCTTCAAAAAATATTTTAGGCAATAATAGCTCCATAAAAAAAGATTGAATATAATAAAAGGGAAAAACAGACTTTAAATTAAACGCCACCTAACTGAGTTCACCCACTGCGAAAGTGAACCAAATTGGAAGTTGTTCCCTTCCTTGCACAGAGAGCCTTTTAACTCCCAAGCAAGTGTTTTGCCTTCGTAAGATTGGAAGTTACTCAGTCACAACACTTGCATTGGAATAAGCTTTATTGCTCTGTGAAATTGGCTATCGCCAACTTCGGGTGAACTCTAACGTTATGGGATAGCTATAAAACATATATTCTGGATTTAATACTAAATATCAATTGAAACAATTTATTGATACAGAAAAAAAGTATAGTTCCCATTCAGATATTAGAATAGGTCTTGCAATACATGAAAGAGAAAGTCGAGAGCTTGAAGTATTTCACATTTTTATTAACATGTTTGTAGGAAAGGAATTGATTGTTATTTAAAAAATTAAAATAAACAATGGTCATATTTTTTTAGATAATTTATCTTACTTTAGAGAAGTCAAATGAAAGTATACGTTAATTTTTATATAACAAATTTAAGAAGTGCCATTGGCTTATTAAACTATAAAGTTAGAGAATTCACCTTATTAGAAAGTATTTCTTTCCGAAATAAATTTTATGAGAAATTTGTGAGAGGTGAACCCAATTGGCCACTTTGAGAAAGGTTTCTTGATGATTTTGCAATTCGAGACAGAGACGCTTGGAAACTATTAGATGAATTTATCCAAGGACAAGAAGTCTTTTTCTTTTTTGAGGAGCAAGATGAACCTATCGTTTTTCAAATTGATAAAAATCAATCCATTGTAAAGTTATTAGATGGGGGCATAGTAGCCCGATAGAACGTTAATAAAATACATTTTTTTTATTAATGCTTGACATAGTGTATATACACTATTTTGTAGAAATTTAATACCATAAACCATGGAGAAAATATGGAAAAGTCCAAACAAATTTTATTCGAGCCTATAAAGTTAAAAAATCTTGAGCTTGCGAATCGCATAGTAATGGCTCCTATGACCCGCAATTTCTCCCCGAACTATATTCCGGGAGAAAATGTTGCTGAGTATTACAAAAAGAGAGCTGCCAATGACGTTGGTTTGATTATTACCGAAGGGACTACGATCAACCACAAAGCAGCCAATGGTTATCCTAACGTGCCTGCTTTCCATGGTGAAAAAGCTCTTGCCGGGTGGAAGAAAGTTGCAGAAGCCGTTCATTCCGTCGGCGGAAAGATTGCTCCGCAAATTTGGCATGTTGGTAACGTTAAGCGAGTTGGCGTAGAACCTAATCCTGAGATTCCAGGGTATGGACCAATGCAAATGGAAAGAAAAGGGAAGATAATCGGTGTTGCCATGACAAAGGAAGATATTGATATGGTGGTAGCAGCTTATGCGCAAGCAGCCAAAGATTCCAAAGAAATCGGTTTTGATGCCGTTGAGATTCATGGTGCTCATGGATATTTGATCGATCAGTTTTTTTGGGAAAAAACCAACCAACGCTCTGACGAATACGGAGGCTCATTTGAAAAGAGAATGCGTTTCGGATTAGAAGTCGTTGCAGCAGTTCGCAAGGCTGTAGGCGAAGATTTTCCGGTAATCTTTCGTTTTTCTCAATGGAAGCAGCAAGATTATGAAGCCAAACTTGCTCAAAATCCGGAAGAATTGGAACAGCTTTTAGTGCCATTATCTAATGCTGGAGTTGATATTTTTCATGCAAGTACCCGTCGTTTCTGGGAACCGGAATTTGAAGGCTCA
This sequence comes from Leptospiraceae bacterium, assembly GCA_024233865.1. Classification (GTDB taxonomy): domain Bacteria; phylum Spirochaetota; class Leptospiria; order Leptospirales; family Leptospiraceae; genus JACKPA01. Next base: position 213,298 of record JACKPA010000001.1, read on the forward strand.
CACCTAAATCTAGCCGGTTGGACAAAAAAAATTACGGGCAAACCGGTTATATCAGTGGGTAGCGTAGGTCTTGACATTCCTTTTACCTCCTCCTTTCGAGGTCAAGAAGCAACTTCTACCGATTTGTCTGAGTTGTACAAAAAACTAAAAGATAACGAATTTGATATGATAGCCATTGGTAGGTCGCTTATAGGTGATCCCGAATTGGTAAAAAAACTTAAACAGGGTCGAGATTCGGAAATCAGAAATTTTTCTAAAGATGACTTAAAAACTCTTATTTAATATAGAACTATGAAAAAACTGGATATAGGTAATTCGGACTTTAAAAGCATCATCGAGAACAACAACTACTATGTTGACAAATCGCTTTTGATCCTTGTTTTTATTTAATTATGAAATTTCTTTTTTATACAATATTAGGGTTTATTTTTATTCATTGCAGCTCGTTTTTTAAAGAACCAGGGCGACCGCCAAAAGTCAATGGAAAACCAATTAGTGATCAATACCGATATGTTTACGTTCAGAATTTTTCCAATAATTCATATGCTCCCAGCCTTCATACGTCCTTGACTCAATTTGTAAAAAATGAGATAGATCGTCGTGGAAGGTTTATTCAAACAAGAGACAAATCAAAAGCAGCTTATCGAATTTATGGCAGAATTGAACACTATCAAAAAGTTGGTAATATATTGGACCTTGGCGATCAAGAAATAAGTTCCGAAATTTTTGTAATTGTAAGGTTAGAAATCCAAGAAGCTGGTGGCGGAACTCTTGTTTTGGAAAGAGATGAAATTCCGGGTAGAGCCTATTTTTCCAATCAAATCGGGTACAGGGAATCGGAAGAGCAAGCACAAGCCAGAATGTTAGCAAATTTGGCAATTCGAATCGCAGAAGAAAGTGAAAATGCTTGGTACTATCACGTCAAACATAAATATTATACCAAATAAAGATTTCTTGACCTAATTACTCTGTTTTAGGTACATTACAGGAAGGAATTTAAAGTGAATAAGACGGAAAGAAATGAGCGTGTTGAAGCTGAATTAAAGGTATTTTCTGATTTTTTGAGAAAAAAAGGACTCAAAATAACTTCTCAAAGGATGCTTGTTGCTGAAAAGATTTTTTCTACTCGGACGCATTTTACTGCGGATAGTTTGCTTGACGGTTTAAAAGATAGAAAGGACGAAATATCAAAGGCAACCATTTATCGAATTTTAGGAATTATGGTTGAAGCCAATTTAATAGTTGAGCATAACTTCGGACAAGATTTTAAATATTACGAGCACATAGCAAGAGACGAGCATCACGACCATATTATTTGTATTGATTGCAATCGTATTGTTGAATTTATAAACGAGGAAATAGAAGGTCTTCAAAAAGTGGTGACAAAAGAAAAAGGTTTTACCATCAAAGAGCACCAGCTCAATATATTCGCTTCCTGCGTTCACAAACCTGAATGTGAACACTATAAAAAGCGTCATTCCTAATGCTAAAAATAAAAAACTATTCCCAAAATAGCCTGGCAAGAACAGGTTATATAGACCTAAACGGAACGATTGTGCAAACTCCCGTATTTATGCCGGTCGGAACACGTGGTGCAATCAAGGCACTTTCCTTAGAAGACATAAAAGAAATTGGCTATAAGTTAATCCTCGCCAATACATACCATTTATACTTAAAACCAGGTGTCGAAATATTAGAAAGTTTCCATGGTTTAAAAAATTTTATGTCTTATAAAGATGCTTTGCTTACGGATAGCGGTGGTTTTCAAATTTTTAGTTTGAGCGGTTTGTTTCAATTTATGGATTCGGGCGTAAAATTTCAGTCTCATATTGATGGTTCCAAACATGAATTTACACCGGAAAAAGTTTTGAACATTCAAAAAACAATTGGCTCGGACATAGCTATGGTTTTGGATGATTGTCCGCCTTATGGAGCTGATAAAGAAAGATTAGCCGCATCCCTAAAAAGAACTCACCAATGGGCAAAAAAATCCATCGAATATGGAAAAAAAGAGCTAAGCAACCAAAAAATTTTTGGTATCGTCCAAGGTGGAACGGATATTGACCTACGAAAAAACTCTTTAGCTTTTCTCCAAGACTTGCCTTTTGATGGAATTGCTTTGGGAGGTTTGTCGGTCGGAGAACCAAGGGAACTATATGCAAAAGTTTTAAAAGAAATTGGTCCTTTTTTAGATTCAAAGAGACCCAGATATTTAATGGGGGTTGGGACAGTTCCGGATATTTTGGAAGGAGTTAAAAACGGGATTGATATGTTTGATTGTGTTCTTCCTACGCGAAACGCCAGAAACGGACAAGTTTTTAGCTCCAAAGGAAAAATAAATTTAAAAAATGAGCAACACAAATATTCAGAAATTCCGATAGACCCTAAATGTGATTGCAAAGTGTGTAAAAATTACAGCCTGGGATATTTACGCCATTTGCACACCGTTGGAGAGTTACTTGGATACACTCTAAGCACTTATCATAATCTGTATTTCTATTTCCGGTTTATGCAAGATATGAGGCTCGCTATAGAAAATTCGAGTTTTCATGAGTTTTATAACGAGTGGATGTCTATTTATGGTCCGGTTTAAAATAAAGATTCGCTTTACACCGGGCGGAATTCGAAAAGGAGCAAGCGGTTTTGACGTTTTTTTTGTCCATCCAAAAGTATTATCGAAGAACGAAAATATGATATTGAATATCTTACAGTTACAGGTAAAAATTCTAGTACAAAATTGATGTTTTTGAATACTCTCTTACCTATAAAGAAAAAGACATTTTCAATGATAGCTATAAAATAAAACAAGTAATGACGAACGAAGAAGAGAAGCGAAAAGAAAAGGATGAATTCCAAAAGCATTTTTTCTTTTTAGAAACAAATTATATTTATCAATCATATATTTCCATGTTGTTTCTTGAATATATGTATATTTTAAATAACTAGTTTCATCTTGTCAGTTCCTATTCCATGTTCCTTCGTTCCGATTACAGAGTTTTTTGTTTCATACAAAATTTTCCTTGCAAATACAATACTATACATAAGTATTGTATCATGCCTTTTCTCAAACTCACATCCGATTTCCTCTTCAAAACGCTATTTTCACAAAATCCCGATTTGCTCGCTTATCTCGTCAATTCCGCTTTGGGTAAAGCGCAAGTCTCCTCTGTCAAAATCATCAATCCGGCAATTCCAAAGGAAATACTTTCTGATAAATTATCTGTCCTCGACATCAAGGCAAAAGATCAGTATAACAACATCTTTCATATCGAGATGCAAGCTTCTCCACAGGATTTTTATACCAAGAGAGCCATCTACTATTGGGCAAAACTCTATTTCAGACAATTAAACCAAGGTAATCTCTATTCCGATTTGAAGAAAGTCTATTCAATCAGTTTCCTCAATTTTTCCGGTATTCCTCACAGTAAACGGTATCATTTTACATTTTTAACTTTGGATAAATATGATCCGAAAATACGATTGACAGATGATTTTGAAGTTCATATTCTTGAAATACCTAGGTTCAAGAAGACGTTGGAAGAGCTTGAGAGTTCTTTGGATAGGTGGTTGTATGTAATCAAGAGAAGCAGCAGACTAAAGGAGAAAGAAATGGAAGCAATAATAGAAAAGAATCCGATAATGGAAAAGACGTTTAGCGAGTTGGAGAGAATATCCATGGATGAGAAGACTCGCGAGTTGTATGAAATGCGTGAAATCGGTTTGCATGATTACAATACAAATATCCAGTCCGCTTTTGAAAGGGGTGAAAAAAGAGGGATTCGAAAAGGTCAAAAACGAGAACATAAAAGAACTATCCGTAATACAGCAATTAAACTGAGAAGTTCCGGCATGAGTCTTGAGTTCATGTCCCAGATAACAGAGTTGTCTATTCCCTGGCTCAAGAAGTTCTTTGAAAAGATCGAGAAATCAAGTTCAAAGAATGGTGCTTGACGCAAGCATCTATACACTTATGCTCTTGGAAGCATTCGAGATACATTTTTCTCCTTTCTTGCCATAGCCAGCTCCGATTCCCTGCTCCTTCATTCCGATTGCGGAATTTTTCCATCTGTGTTCGACTCTCTTTCCACCAGTGTTTCTTGTATTTTCAGCATGAACTGAGCTTTTTACTCCATTCACGGTACGTTTTACACCAAAGTTTCTATACTGTAGTCCAACGTTCCTGTATTTTGCTCCAATGGCGGTGTTATCATGCTCCATTCGAGCTGCTATTTTATTCAATCGCGATGTGTAATTTGCTCCGATGTTCCTGTTTTTTGCTCCAAACGAGGGGTTTTTGATACCTGCGATGGTGACATTTCTAGCTTGAGAGGGATTCTGAAATTCAAATATTAATGTTGAATAAATATAGATTAGTTACGAATTTGTAATTATGGATTCTGAGGATTTTCAACACAGGGGTAGAATTCAAGCACAGGGAGATGGTTTAGAAGAATCTGTTTCTTGGTCGCAAGATTTGCCTATTACGGCAAAAGATTCTTTGGAATTATTGGAGGAATTGAAAAATAAGATTCCTAAACATGAACTTAAACGTAGAAAGCAAGCATTTGACAAAGCAGAAAAATTTGTTTTGCGAGTAGAAGAAAATAATGGAGTTGACGCTCCTGTTAGTAAAACATTTAAAATCAAAGACACGAAAGATGTTAGAGTAGATATCGAGGTAATTAAAGGAAAAGCATTTATTTCTTCAATCATTATCATTTTTGTATCAATATCATTATGGATTTATTTATCATGAGACCTTTGTTTATAAATTTTTTAAATGACAAAAGAACTTACCAAGTGAATCAGAAATTCTGGAAATTGGCTATTTGTAAATTAGCTTCAAAACTAAATGGTAAACATTTTTTCTATAACGATAATTTTGTAAATGGAGAATCCTTTTTAGATGGTAATCCGATATATAGTATTTATTATAACGATTTAAAGAAATCAGTCCGTATTATTCAAGAGGAATTCGAAGGTGACAAGTTAAGGATTTCTGCTTGGCTTGAGAAAAAGGAACTTGCTAATCAAGAGATGTATGATGAACTCGTTATTGACTTGGAATTGTCAGTTGAATCTAAAAAGCTAGCATTAGACTTGATTGAAAATTGGATATTGAAAGATGCAATTCCAACAAACATGGAAGAGTATATTCAGAATTTAGTTGCGTAGTTTTATAATGGAAAAGACGTTTAGCGAATTGGAAAAATTATCCATGGATGAGAAGACTCTGGAGTTGTATGAGATGCGTGAAATCGGTTTGCATGATTACAATACAAATATCCAATCCGCTTTTGAAAAGGGCGAGAAGAAGGGAGAAAAAAGAGGAATTGAGAAAGAATCCAAACAAAGCAAACGGAGAGATCACAAAAAAGACATTAGGACAGCAATCAAGCTGAGAAGTTCCAGCATGAGTCTTGAGTTCATATCCCAGATAACAGAGTTGCCTATTCCCTGGCTCAAAAGATTCTTTGATAGGCTCGAAAAAGCTAGTTCAAAGAATGGTGCTTGACGCAAGCATCAAGCATCTACACTGATTCCCTTGGATGCAATCAAGATGCATTTTTCCACTTTCTTGCCATTGCCAGTTCCGATTCCCTGCTCCTTGATTCCGATTGTATAGCTTTTTGTTTCATACAAAATTTTCCTTGCAAATAAAACACTATACATAAGTATTGTATTATGCCTTTTCTCAAGCTTACATCTGATTTCCTCTTCAAAACGCTATTTTCACAAAATCCCGATTTGCTCACTTATCTCGTTAATTCCACTTTGGGTGAAGAGCAAGTCTCCTCTGTCAAAACCATCAATCCGGCAATTCCAAAGGAAATACTTTCTGATAAATTATCTGTTCTCGACATCAAGGCAAAAGATCAGTATAACAACATCTTTCATATCGAGATGCAAGCTTCTCCACAGAATTTTTATCCCAAAAGAGCCATCTACTACTGGGCAAAACTCTATTTCAGACAATTAAACCAAGGTAATCTTTATTCCGATTTGAAGAAAGTCTATTCAATCAGTTTCCTCAATTTTTCCGGTATTCCTCACAGTAAACGGTATCATTTTACATTTTTAACTTTGGATAAATATGATCCGAAAATACGATTGACAGATGATTTTGAAGTTCATATTCTTGAAATACCTAGGTTCAAGAAGAAGTTGGAAGAGCTTGAGAGTTCTTTGGATACGTGGTTGTATGTAATCAAGAGAAGCAGTAAACTAAAGGAGAAAGAAATGAAAGCAATAATAGAGAAAAACCCGATAATGGAAAAGACGTTTAGCGAGTTGGAGAGAATATCCATGGATGAGAAGACTCGTGAGTTGTATGAGATGCGTGAAATTGGTTTGCATGATTACAATACAAACATCCAGTCCGCTTTTGAAAGGGGTGAAAAGAAGGGAGAAAAGAAGGGAGAAAAGAAAGGGGAAGAAAGAGGGATTAAAAAAGAATCCAGAAAAAGTAAAAGGCGAGAGCACAAAAAAGACATCAGGACTGCAATCAAACTGAGAAGTTCCGGCATGAGTCTTGAGTTCATATCCCAGATAACAGAGTTGCCTATTCCCTGGCTCAAAAGATTCTTTGAAAGGATTGAGAAAGCAAGTTCAAAAAATGGTGCTTGAAGTAAGCATCTACACTGATTCCCTTGGATGCAATCAAGATGCATTTTTCCACTTTCTTGTCATTACCAGCTCCGATTCCCTGTTCCTTCATTCCGATTGCGGAGTTTTTTCATCCGAGCTTGGCTCTCTTTCCACCAGCTTTGCTTGTATTTTCAGCATGAACTGAGCTTTTTACTCCATTCACGGTACACGTTTTATAGGAATGTTCTTATTATTTGCTCGATTCAAGGGTTTCTACAGTTCCATTCTAAACTGTTTCAATAAATAAACCGTCTCCTTATTGGATGTATTACTAATATTTAATGGAATTTCTGCTCTTTCAATGAACTGATATTTTTCTTTGAGCATTTCGTAACTAGCATTCGTTGCTTGAATTTCCCCATTAACACCATGTTTTTCCATTAAGGCTGCACGAACAAAAGCTGCATATATAAAATGTATTTTCACTTCCCGATCAAGAGGAACACTATAATCTATGTATTTCCCAGAATCCATACCAATTCTAAAGTTAAAAGAAAGGTTATCTTCAGAACATAATAACTTGAAATTTTTTAAAAGATCTAAACAAAATTCTATTAATGGAATAGAATAATGCGGATTACTTTTTCTAGGATTTTCTCTTATTATAAAATAATGCATTTCCTCTTTTCTAATTTCAACTCCAGTTTCACCTTGCAAATCCTCAATCTTTTTAATTAGCTTTTTTATAAAATCATTTACGTCACTTATAGATTGATATTTCATAAGATAGTTCAATACTCCGGTTATATCTATGCATATTACCGTAATATTTTGAAGAGGTATTTCAAAAGGGATCTTATCTTCTAATAAATTTTGGTATTGCTCTTCTAATTCATAAAATTTTTCGTAAGGTTCTCTGAGTCGCTTGTATAGAACGTTACCAATCAAATAAAATACAACCATTGCAAAAGCAGCAAAAGTGTATATCCAGAGTCGCTTTTCAAAGTCTTCAAGTAAAAATCCTATATTAATAAGAAATATTATTGTAGCCGAAGCAAATGCAATGTAACCGACTGTAATATATTTGTTTTCAATAAATATACTCATAAAGAATATTATACTTGAAAAATGAATTATATAGTAAAACAGTTTAATGTCAACGTCAAACGTGTTTGTTATTAGGCTCATAGGTACACCAATTACCCAAAAAAAGGTTATGAATATTTGAGAGCTATATTTTTCTATAAAATATATATTATTGTATTTAAAGGGAATATAATGGTCCGGATTCTTCAAAGCAAAATACCCAAATAACAACAATAATAATTTAATAAGATTTAGTAGAATCAGGAAATAATTTAAGAATAGGAAAAGCTCAATGAAAAATACTAAAACTTGAGATATAATAATTGTATCATAAAAACTTTTGAAAATGATTATATTAACTTTATTCGATGGCGTCACTGCAAAAAGGTATAACAAGAAATAACAAGAAAAAGTTGAAATAAATCTTCAATCCTGTAAATGTGACATAAGGGGATAGCTATGTTTCGAAAAAACCAGAAACACCTACAACAGAAATTTTTCAATCCAGAAAGTAACATGAACTCAACACTTCGAGGCTTTCTAAAAAAGCATTGGTCAGCATATTTTTACGAAAACATATTTCTCAATATAGATGAAGAAGTATTTGCTCCCCTGTACAGTAACAATATGAGTCGTCCCAATGTTCCAGTAAACATACTATTCTCCTTAGAAATATTAAAAGAAATGCACAATCTAACAGACCTTCAACTATATGAGAACTATTTATTGAATTATGCATATCAAAGAGCGTTTGGAATCCAAGATATAAACGAATATACCTTTTGCATAAGAACACTTTATAACTTTCGTGCTACAGTAGCAAAATATGAATATGAAAACAATGTAGACTTCTTTGAAACAGTGTTCAAAGACCATCGTGATATTATTATTAAGGAAATGGGAATTCACACAGATTTACAGAGATGTGACTCTACTCAAATAAGGGCAAACATCAAAAGGATGAGTCGTTTTACATTGTTCCATAAGACCTTAAGTAATTTATTGATAGAAATAAAGAAGTATGAACCAAATTGTATTTCCAAAGAATTGCATTCCTTAATAGAAACCAATGAAGATGGTGAATACCATCGTTTAAGAAAGCATGAGATAGAAGAGAAGTTAAAATATTTATCAGAGCAGTTATACATTCATGTTACAAGATGGAAAGATGATAAAAGAATTAATGCTACTTCATCCTACAAAAATGCGAAAAGATTATTAGCAGAACAGTGCATTGTAAAACAAGAAAAGGTAGAGATATTAACTCCAAATGAAATCAAATCTGGTTCAATGCAGAATCCATCAGACCCAGACGCGACTTACCGAACCAAGAATGAAGAAAAACATTTTGGTTATGTATGTCACAGTTCAGAGACCTGCTCTGAAAAGAACGCATTTCAAGTAATAACGGACGTTGTAGTAGAAAAGAATATAGTAGATGATAGTGATTTATTGGAAGAAAGTCTGGAAGATTTGAAAGAAGAGACAGGTTTGGAGACGATGATAACGGACGGAGGGTATCCATCCGAAGGGGTAAGAGAAACAGCTAATAAATTCGATGTAAATATTGTATCCACAAATGTTCGTGGAAAGAGCCCAGAAGAAGGGAATTTGAATAGCAATGATTTTGAATATGATGAATCAGGTCTAATAGAATCTTGTCCAATGGGCGAGCGACCAACAAGTCAAAAATTGAAAGATGGTGATTTGGTAGCAAACTTCGATTTTAAAATTTGTGCGAATTGTCCCTTGGGTAAAGATTGTATAGCATTATCAAAAAATCAATCACGTTTAGTAGTAGATGAAAACCGAAGATGGTTGGATAATAGAGAGGATAATTATTACACCCCGGAATATCAAGAATTGTGTAATCTCCGTCCAGCAGTGGAAGGTCTGATGGAGAAGTTAAAACCTATGTGGAAAAATGGGCGAACACGTTTTCGAGGATTAAAAAAGGTGCGAAATAGGATGGTTTTAAGGGGAATTGGGTTGAATTTTAGACGATATAGCAGTTGGAAACTGATCCAACTATATAAAAATCTGTCAAAATCTTTCTCGAAATTTATTTTTGAAATATCTTGCCATTTCAGGGTCGAAAATCACTTTGCCTTTTTGCGGTGACGTCTTCGATTGAAACTTTTTCAAAGTTTAGTAACCAATTTATATTTCAATAAAAACATTTTCCATATTGAACTTATTTCTTCTTCTTTTTATTCTCGTCTTCTGGTAGTATTAAGTTTATTTTTGCATAAACGATTACCTGATTTGGAAACATAATTTGATCAGAATTAAAAGCTTCATTTGTTTTGTCCGTTTTTAACAACTCCATAATTCCAGAAAATATTTTACCTGAAGGAAAATCTTCAAACTGTTCCAAAATACCATTATCCAGCAATGTTTTTGTGCTTATAAAAATCGGATAGGAATTACAAGTTAATCCAAAAGATATTCCATTGACAGCAGAAGCGTAATAATGATGAACTTTTTTAAATTTACAACCTTTATTGGTTACAAATCTTTTTCCTGGTTTTAATTCTGAATTTAAAGTATCAAAAAACTCTTTTTTGGCTCTTTCTTCTTTTACAGATTTTTTATATCTGCTCCACTTTCAATTAAAATTGGAATTAATTTATCATATATGCGAATCAAGGGTTGAAAAATTGATTGTAAAACTAAGGGCTGATTAAATTTTTTACTAATTATGAACAAAGAAAAAAAATAATCAGCCTGTATCTATATATTTGTGAGTGCTACAAAAATCAACTTATTTTTCATGCTATGAGAATGAGCAATAACAATCAACCGAACTTTACAGACGAGGAGTTGATAACGGTGTATATTTTCGGAATTTTAAATAAACAGTTTGAAATAAAAGGAATTTATAATTACATAAAAGACTATTGGCTGGAATGGTTTCCATTCCTTCCATCTTACCAGGCATTTAACAATCGTTTAAACAGACTTGAAGATGTATTTCCAAAATTACTTGAGAGTATTTTAAAGGAAATAAGTAGTAATCCTGATATTCGTCAACATATTGGATTATTGGATTCATTCCCAATAATGCTTGCAAAATCACCTCGTTGCGACAAAGCAAAAGTAGGACGTGAAGAAGGAGTCGCAAATAAAGGATATTGCTCTTCTAAGGACATTTATTACCATGGTGTCAAAATCCATATTTTCGCGACGAAAGCTCAAGAAACTCTGCCTATTCCAAAGTATATTGGTTTAACCCCTGGTGGAGAAAGTGACTTGAAAGCAGTGGAAATGAGCATTCTTCCACTATGTGTAAACATGGATATTTACGCCGACAAAGCCTATTTTAAAGAAGTGTTGGTGAGAGAATTAAAGGAAAAGCAAAATGTTAGTTTATACACCCCTATTAAGAAAGAAAAAGGTCAAGAGAGATTGAATTCTGCAGACAAATTATTTTCAGAAGCGGTTAGTCGAATGAGACAACCAATAGAGTCTCTCTTTAATTGGATACAGGAAAAAACTCATATTCAATTCGCTTCCAAGGTCAGATCAACGAAAGGAATTTTTATTCATGTTTTTGGACGTTTGGCTGCTGCTATGCTCATTTTAGTTTTAGGTCTTTAACTCTTGATTGGCATCATATCCATAAAAAGAAGCAATTAGTAAAGGTGTCATGTTATCCTTCTCTTGGCTTCTAATATTTATGTCAGCTTTATTTTTTAATGCTTGCTTCAGCAATTATCGGTAACAATTTTTTAACTAAAAATATAGCTTTTTTAATTCAAATACCTATCCCTCCTTCTCCCTTTCCTGGTTCGCATGCTTGGGAAACCGCAGGAAAGGGAGCGAAAGTTATAGTAGGTTTTATTTTGTTTACCTAAACCTATAAAATTTTCTTAAATATTTCGTCCTTTTTGTTAAGAAATGGATATTATGCTCCCTTTCCTGTCAGGAAAGGGATAGATCAAGCTTGGTGCAAAAGAACAGCTTGATGGGGATAGGTAGAAATAATTTAATGCCGATAATTGCTGGTCTCCAATCTGGTATATCATTAAATACTTGACCCAGGTGATTTATCATGCTGCTAAATGTTAACTCTTCTTCTATAATTATTTCCATGGGTTATTCCTATTTGATTTAAATTCTTTGGATAACCATGGATTCTATCTTTATTTGTCACCTCTTTAACTTACGTTTATGTCACTTTCTTATGATTATTTAGTTAATAATTTGTTACCGATAATTGCTGAGTTGACATTTATTTGATTCATTATAATTATTGTATAAAGAAGTTTAGCCTAAAATTAGCCATGGTTGTTTGCTTTGGTTAAATAAATATACAAATTATACACGGGTATTTTATACATGAAATCTTTACTAAGAAATTTGTTAATAGTTTTTTTAATTTTTAATTACTCTTGTGTTTCTGTAGTTACCATTACTACTAATAAAAAACTCAGTCAAAATTTGGAGGCTACGAAATATTTTCCTTCAAATAAACTACCTATAACCTATAAAATAGAAGGGAATTATCTTGTGGGAAATGTTAATCTAAACAGTATTATCGAAGAGCGAAAATATGACATTGAATATCTTACAGTTACCCGTTTGGAAAGGAATTCAGATAATAAGCTTGTTTCTAATTTTGAAGCACCTTGTATTCAATCTAGTAATATTGGTCCTAATGATACTAATGTGTCTCCATCTGATGCCAAGGAGGTGTATTCTAATGCAATTGTACAATGGCTTATTGTTACTCTGGGTGTAGCTTCTTCAGTTATACTCATTGATTGGATTTCAGTTCCATTCAGAACAGGTAAAAATTCTAGTACTTATAAAGTAAAAATTGATAATGTTATACATAAAATTAGTTCAGTAAATTCACCGGATTTTTTTATTAAAGACAAAACTAAATACAATATAACAAATGGAGTTTTTAAGATTCCTTTGGATTATTTTGTATCAAAGAAAATTGATGTTTTTGAATACTCTCTTACCTATAAAGAAAAAGACATTTTCAAGGATAGCTATAAAATAAAACAAGTAATGACGAACGAAGAAGAGAAGCGAAAAGAAAAAGATGAATTTCAAAGAAAGATTGCAAATGGAAAAAGAGCTATTTTAAAAAGAAATGCTATCTATTGCTCATCCGACGGAGCTGTAATGGGATTGTATTATGATCCAAGTGTCTTGAGTGGTCTATTGTTAGCTAAAATTTGTAAGCAATCTTCTTCTAACAAAAAAGTAAAGTATTTGGGTAATTCAGAACTAGACAGTTCTATTGCAGAAATTTATTTGGATGATGAAATTTATTATGTACTAAGTAAATATATTAGGAGATAAAAATGATAGGAAAAAAATCTTTAAGACTTATCTTAATAGTCTTTATTGTAAGTTTGAGTTTTTATAACTGTGATGATAATAAAACAGGTTCTGAAGCAAAAGATAAGAATAAAATTCTTGGTTATGATGGTATTTATCTTGGCAATTCAAAAGAACAAGTTATATCCTTTATCAAAGAAAAATATCCCCATGGTAAAATTCTTTACGATCAAGATGATGGAACAGGAAGGAACAATATGATTGAAGTTGACTTTAAAAGAAATGGTTTAAAACAAATTGTTTATTTCTTTAATGAAGATAAAGTGTTATATTTTATTGGTATAAACATTGGTCACTTAGATGATGCAAATTTTCAATCATTGTATAAAAATATGAAAGAAAAATACGGTGATCCAATATTGATTCAGGGGAGAATCATTAGGTGGAATTTGGATAATGATTATAATATTAGTGTTGCAGAGTCCAATACTTCAAGTGTTTCTGGTGTTGTAATTCATTACAAAAATAAAAAACTGTGGGATGAATACGAGGGAAGTTTAAACAAGGAAAAATATGATAATTTTTAGTATTGTATCACTCTTTATTTGATAAGTACCTTTGATCAGAGAGCAGGTAAACCAAATAAACTAACATGATAGATGAAAAAATGGAAATGATAATAATATGTCGGATTTAACTCCTATCGAAAAAAGAAAATTAGAAAAACTTTTTGAAATGGATTCAGGCCATGTTCTCGATTTTTCGCATAGAACTTTAGAAAATATCATAATAGATACTGTAGAAATTGATCCATATAACAATGAAAAGTATCAAGGCTTGTCTAAGGCAAATGTATTGAGAACATTTTGGGAAGATGAATCGAATTTTATTGTTGGAAAATTATTAAAAGGACTATTAGTATATTGGAAAGAAATATATAGTGAACAACGACGTAAACAAGCAAATCATCCAGATTCTTTATATTCGGATTGTGAGAAAATTTCTCAAAGACTTATCCAATCAAACTCAATACAAGAAATTAATTTTGATGTGCATTTTGAAAATATAAAAAGTAATATTATGGAACAAATTAAACTTGCAAAATATACAATATGAGAATGTCCCAATTTCCGTTAGGGTTTGAAAAGAACGGAATAAAAACATCCTATAAATTCACTTCCTTTTTGTCAAGTGTTTTATCCTTTTTCAAATACTTAAAAAGAAAATTATTTATTTCTTTTTTCCCTCTCACTGAACGAAACTTACTTTCCATGTGGACTAAGTTTACCGCAACCCATCTCGGAATCATGTCAGTCTTGCTATCCCATATTTTTATCCTTTTCATAAGAGACTTAGGACTACTAAAGGCAGATTCTATTAAATTCGTTGTATGAAATGATATCCTCAATTCCGCTGGCATCTCTATTTTGTGCAGTGTTAGTATCTCACTACTACACTCTCTCAAACTTTCTGCGGCAGAGAAACTCACAGAATCAAGCCACTTCTCAAGTGAATCCAATCCCTCCTTTGCATCCTCATAGCTATTACATCCCAATGCTTTTCGGTATCTTCTTGTAAACTCCGAATGATACTTATCTGCCAACTTTGCATATATATTCCATGCTTTATGGTTTGTACATCTTTGAAAATCTGCTTTATCTCCAAAACGACCGGTTAGGGCTTTTCTTAATGCCTTAGAACCATCCGTTATGCATAATACTCTATCCGTAAATTTAATACCACGTCCCTCTAATGAAGATAATACATCCTTAACTGTCTCCGTATTCTCACTTGAACCCGTTGAAAAACCAAGAAAATGCTTGCTACCACTAACATCAATACCCATTGCAACTACCACCATTTCCTCTCCAATGGATGTCCCATCCACAATTATACTGAAAAATTCTTTCCCACTGAAATCGCGATTCTTGAATTTCTCCAGTATTTCTCTTGATTCATTCACGAATTGTCTTGAAACGGAACTCTTTGATAATCCGGACTCCTCACTGATTTTCAACAATAGTTCATCATATTTCCGGACGCTTACTCCCCTCGACAGCAATCGTAAAACATAATCGTTTATGCTATTTGGATTCCTTAGTTTTTCATAGCTCACTAATGAGACTTCTTCTTTCCCTTTCCTTACCCTAGGTCTAATAAATGGAACTCTTTGACCATTCATATAGATTGACCCTTTTTCGCTTCCACCTCTATGACAAAAATCCCCTCTTTTATGAGAGAATATCTCTCCACATAATACTTCAACTTCCAATCTCATTATATTTGTAATTATTTGAAGTGATGCTTCTCTTGCCATAGAAACTATGTCATTGTAAGCCAATTCTCGAAAGGTCTCTATACCAAATTTTTGTTCTTGACAGTTTTTTACTGCTCTCTTATGTTTCTTCATACGGAACTCTCCTTATTTTTTTGCCAAAATCAATATTCTGGCGAGTTCCGTTCTTGTAAACTCTAACGATTTTTGGGACTATCTCTACAATATGGATAGCTGTTGCATGGTTTACAGATAAAGACTTGTACAATCTTTTAGTCTTAAAACAACAAGAAGGTCTAAATATTCAATTGATTATTATGGATGATAGTATAAATATTTTAAATTATGAAATTTTTGAAGTCTATAAAGTAAAAAAAATAGGCATACACAAAAATTTAATGCATAATAAATTTTGTATTATAGATTTAAAGACTGTAATACATGGTTCATTTAATTGGACAACAAAAGCAAATTATAATAGAGAAACGATTGAAATTATTCATGGGTTTGGACATGAGCATGTTGAAAAATTCCTAAATCAATTTATTGAGCTAAAGAGAGAATTTCTATATAATCGGATTGGTTCTTTATCAAAATAAACTTTTACTTTTCTTGACTTGTCTATTTGGATTCTCCTTTTTTTACTTATCTGCAAAATGTGCTGTTAGTAACTGAAAATTCAATTGTTTCTCCTAACTCTACCAGTTCCAAGCCAATCATTCCAGTCTACCCAACCTTTGTTTTTATATACTCGGCTTGGATCAGAAGGAATTTCATCGGGTTTGATTCCTAAATCTGTTAATTCGCCCTTGCAGTAATTTGTCCATTCTAAACTGCTTTGTAGTCTTAGCTTTTGGACAAACTTTCTTGCTTTTTCAAAAGAAATGAATTTCCTATTCTGTGGAGCAATCGTACCAGTTCCTAACCAAGCTCCCATTCCTTTCCAACCTTGTTCTTTGTAAGTTACATAAGCAGCCCTTGGGATATCATCAGGTTTCTTTCCTTTCTCAGGCATTTCCCCTTTACAATATTTTACCCATTCCGACTGACTTTTTAATCCAAGATTATGAACAAATTTCCTAGCTTCTTCAAAAGAACGATATTCTATATCTCTTGGAGCAATATTACCAGTTCCTAACCAATCCCCCATTCCTTTCCAGCCTTTATTTTTATATGTTACATCCGCTGCTCTTGGAATATCATCAGGTTTAAAGCCCCTTTTTTAGGTATTTTCCCCTTGCAATACTTTCTCCATTCATCTTCATTTTTTAGTCCTAATTTACGAACAAATTCTCTAGCTTCTTCAAATGGGATATAAACTTTTAAGTAATTTGCAATCGTACCAGAACCAAGCCAGTCTCCGATACTTATCCAGCCTTGGTCCTTGTAGACAATATTTGGATTTCTTGGAATATCATCTGGTTTATTTCCTTTTTCCGGTAACTGACCAAGAAAGTATTTCTTCCATTCTTCTCTGTTTTTTAATTTTAATTTATGAACAAACCTTCTTGCTTCTTGAAAAGGACGATATTTTATATTCTGAGGTGCGACATTGCCTGTTCCAAGCCAATCTCCAAAATCTATCCAACCTTCATTTTTGTAAGTTCTGTTAGGTTTTTGAGGAATATCATCAGGCTTAAATCCTTTTTCAAGAAACTCACCTTTACAATATTTGAGCCATTCTGCCATACTTTTCAATTTTAGATTATGAACAAACTTTCTTGCTTCTTGAAAAGGAAGATATTCCCTACTTTGTGTAGCTATAAATCCAGAACCAAGCCAATCTCCCATGCTAACCCATCCATGATTTTTGTAGACAATATTTGGATTTCTTGGAATATCCTCTGGCTTAATTCCTTTGTTAATTAATTCTCCTTTATAATATTTCCTCCAATCTTTTCCACTCCCCAATCCCAAACTCCTCGCAAACTCCCTCGCTTCCTCAAACGGCATCCACGACAGTTTAGCCAGCCTTGACCAGCATTTCAGCTCAATCGCTTGTCGGAACTCTTCCAAATCAATCCGTAACGGAAGGTTTACGGCGATGTCAACTGGAAAGTCTGTACCGCCACGTTTGCGTTTACCACCTTTGGAAACAGACCGAAAGTATTCGATAATCCTTTCATCATTGGAAGCCAAAGCACGAAGTGTCATCAGAATATCTTGAAAAGCAGTATCTTCCAAAAGGGAATTCGGATTCGCATCATCCACCAGAACGGGGATGATGATATAACCACGTTCTTTCCCAGGAGAAGTACGCAGCACACGACCGACTGCTTGGACAATATCCACAGTACTCCGTTTGGGATCAGCAAACAGAATACAGTCGATATTCGGAACGTCAACACCTTCCGTGAGACACCTCGCATTGGTGACAAGGCTAAGCTTGGAAGCCTGGAACTCATTTAAAACTTTGCTTCTCTGGTTAGAAGACATCTCACCGGTAACATGAAAGCAATCCATCTTTTTTGCTTTAGGAAAAGCAGTTTGATACAACTCTTGGTTTTCAAGGTAAAGCTTCGCTTTGGCAATGCTCCCATGAAAAGAAACAGCGTGTTTGATGGGAAACTTCTCCACAGCTTTTCGCAGTGCAACTATATTTGTCAACTCTCTCGACTCGATTTCATCATCCCAATTCCCTCTGTCCGGTTTGACAAAAATGTTACTCTCTATGAGTTGCTTGATTTCCGACTTCAGAACGGCAATGGTCGTAATAAAATAATCACAGAGGATAGGAGGCTTTTCTTCAATCGCTTCTTTGAAAGAAAGAGTCTGAAACGGATCACCATACAGATCAATATTGTCCATGCTAACGATCTCATCGGACTGACCGACATATCTCCGCTCGGTAGCGGTCATAAAAAGCCTTTTTTGGATGGAGATATTCTTCTCATAGAGGAGATGAGAAAACGCTTTCTCTTTCACACCAACGGTTTTGTGAGCTTCGTCAAAAATCCCAAGGTCAAAACTGTATTTGGCAGCTCTGGCAGATTCGGAAAGCACTTTACCGCTTTGGTAAGTGGTAAAAATGAGCTTGATGCCATCGCTTTTTTTGTGTTTTTTGAACCAATTGGTAATATGCTCCACATCGGTAGAAACAGGAATACCAAGGTCTTGCGTATTGTGGATAATAGAATCCGGCTCTTTGATGGATTTGTCAAATGCCAAAGATTTTCAGAAACAGCCTTAGCGGAGAGTTTTTTGGGAATTGGCTTATACCGGAGAAACGCACTTTCCTTCGTAAATAGAAAATAATGCTTGTCTAACACTTCTACTTAACATTTTGTAGAAAATTATGAGACCATTTAAAATTTTAGGAATTCAACAAGTAGCCATAGGCGGAGAAAGTAAAGAGAAACTAAATCGTTTTTGGATAGATATTATGGGACTCACCAAAACCGGTGATTTCAAAAGCGAGAAGGAAAACGTAAACGAAGACATTTTAAGGATTGGAAGCGGACCTTATGCTGTAGAAGTAGACATCATGCAACCTATTGATCCGAACAAAAGCCCTAAAGTTCATGATCCGAAACTGAACCATATTGGTTTATGGGTAGATGATCTAAAAAAAGCAGTTGACTGGATGATAGAAAAAAAGGTTCGCTTTACACCAGGCGGGATTCGAAAAGGAGCAAGCGGTTTTGATGTTTGTTTTGTCCATCCAAAAGGGAATGAGGAATTTCCTCTTTCTGCGGAAGGCGTTTTGATTGAGTTAGTCCAAGCCCCTGAAGAGGTTATTAAAGCCCTTGGATAAAAAGGTTTAATAATGAAAGTAGGTATCTTGGGAGGTTCTGGGTTAATCGGAAAATTTCTATCTTTGGAGTTAGCGAAACGTGGAGATGATATATATATTTTTTCCAGACAAAATAAACTACCTCCAAAGTTAAATAACGTACCGGGAATTTATCTGATCACAAGCAAAGAACCAATTGAGTCCAATTTGGATGGTTTGGATGTAGTTATAAACTTGGTGGGAGAACCAATTGTTGGTTCCAGGTGGAATGAATCACAAAAAAAAGCCATTCAAACCTCAAGAACTGATTTTACCAAAATGTTGGTTGAAAAACTATCTTACACCAACAAAAAACCAAAAGTACTTATAAATGGATCAGCTATAGGTTACTACGGTCTCTTTGAAGACGGAAAAGTTGTAAATAAAGAAGACTCACCTCCTGATCCACAAGACTTTTTATCCAATTTGTGCATTGAATGGGAAAATGCAGCATTGGAAGCCCAAAAAATGGGAATAAGGGTTGTTTTAATTAGAACCGGAATTGTTCTTTCAACCGAGGGAGGAGCATTGAAACAGATGCTACCTGCTTTTCAATTTTTTATGGGAGGACCAATTGCTTCCGGTAAACAATATACAAGCTGGATTCACATTAATGATATGGTAAACGCCATTCTTTTTTTGATCGATAACCAAAGTTGTGCCGGAGCCTATAACATAACAGCTCCGAATCCGGTTTCTAATGAAACTTTTTCTGGTATCTTGGCAAAAACCTTATCGAGAACAAACTTTTTTAGGGTTCCCAAAATCGCTTTGGAGCTTATTTTCGGGGAAGGCAGTATTATTTTAATTCAGGGTCAAAACGTAGTTCCTCAAAAGTTGTTGGACGCAGGATTCCAGTTTCAATACAACCATCTCAAAGATGCATTAAAAAATTTGCTAAAACATCTGTAATGTTTTACATGTACAAAGTAAATATATGAATATAAAAAAAATCCTAATTATTTTATTATGTTTGAAAATAATTTTAACTTTTATTTTTAAATATTTTTCTTATCAAGGAAATGAATCTATGGAATTGAGAGAAGATCTCCTTTTCTATTTCACAGAAGAAGATATTAAAAATGGAACCGAATATTCAAGACGAGGATTTTTGGGATCCATTGCATCTTTAATAATTCAATTTGCTTTTATTGGAGTTTTAGTATTTTCTCCCATTTCCTCAAAAATTGAAGATTATTTCCAAACTAAGACTTCAGGAAAATTTTACCCAACTGCACTTCTTTTTTTAACCACTTTCTATGTTACGGAATTTTTTATATCTCTTCCTTTCACTTATTATTTTGGTTATATTCTAGAGCATAAATTTGGGTTTTCTAATATGACAAACAGTGATTGGATTATTTTACAGCTCAAATCATTTATTGTAGGAATTGCATTAGTTACATTAGTAGGATTATTAGCTATATTTGTATTAAAGAAGTTTCAAAAACTCTGGAAAATAATCCTTCCCATAGGTTTTATTTTTATAGGTTTACTATTTTCAATTTTAATGCCAATCATTATAACTCCAATTTTTTATGAATATTCTGAAATACAAGAAGGGAGTTTAAAAAATAAAATACTAGAATTGACTAAAAAGGCTAAGATTCCAACTTCCAAAATTTATGTGATAAATGAGAGTAAATACTCAGGTCATACAAATGCTTATTTTGTAGGTTGGGGTGAAAATAGAAAAATTTTCTTATATGATACTTTAATAAATAAAAATACCGAGGAAGAAGTAATTAGTATTCTTGGTCATGAAATCGGTCATTGGATTCACAATCACCAAGTAAAAGGTATCTTATTTGAATCGGTTAGTTTATTAATTTTATGTTTTATTATTTCCATTATTTTTAATAAAGCAAAAGAAGAAGGCAACCTCTTACTAAAGGAAATATATTCTCCCTCTAGTTTGCCATTTATATTTTTACTGATTAGCATCTTTAATATGCTCACAACTCCTTTGGAAAATTATATTTCACGGAGCGATGAAACAGAAGCAGATAGAGAATCCTTGATCTTAACGAATGACAAAAAATCATTTATTTCTTCAGAAATCAAAATAGCTAGACACAATAAATCTATGCTAAACCCACATCCTATCGCTGTAAAAATGTATTATACTCACCCTCCAACTATCGAAAGAATTAAAATGGCTGAAGATTATAACAAAAAGTAAAACTACATGAATTTTCTACTCCTTTTCCATGCTAACTGATGGAAAAAACCAGAAAATCAAAATGGAAGAAATGCAAAAAAATAAGATTTGCCTAAACTAAGGGCATAAATGAGCATAGATTATAATGAGTAATTTGGATAACAACTACGGCGCAGAAAAAATTAAGATTTTAGAAGGTCTCGAAGCTGTCAGAAAAAGACCTGGGATGTACATTGGCACACAAGATGAGACCGGTCTTCATAAACTTGTATATGAAGTCGTGGATAATTCTGTAGATGAATCCATGGCAGGTTATTGCAGCCAAATCACAATTAAAATTTTAAAAGGAAATATCATAGAAGTAACCGATGATGGACGAGGTATTCCGGTCGGAATTCATCCGGATAAAAACGTTTCCACAATAGAAGTTGTTATGACAATTCTCCATGCCGGAGGAAAATTTGAAAACGATGCTTACAAAGTTTCCGGTGGTTTACATGGTGTAGGGGTTAGTGTTGTAAATGCTTTGTCCGAATGGCTAGAGGTCGAAGTTCATCAATCCGGAAAGAAATATTATCAAAAATATTACACTGGTATTCCAGAAAAACCGGTAGAAGTGGTAGGAGATACCGATGTTACCGGAACAGTAATTCGTTTTAAGCCGGATACTTCTATTTTCACTACAACAGAATACCAATATGACATCTTATCTTCTCGCTTTAGGGAAATGGCTTTTTTGAACAAAGGTTTAACTCTTAAGCTAGAGGACCACCGTAAAGATGAAATCCATTCCAATGAATTTTGTTATGTAGGTGGAATTGTATCTTTTGTAGAAATGCTAAATGAAAATAAAAAACATATACATGATAAGGTGATTCACTTTGAAGGCAGCAAAGACGATTTGATTGCGGAAGTTGCCATGCAGTATTCCGATTCTTATACGGAAAATGTCTTTTGTTTCACCAATGCCATTAACAATAATTTAGGTGGAACTCACTTGGAGGGGTTTAGGGCGGCACTCACAAGAACCATCAACGATTTTTTAAAACAAGATAATGCATTGCTCAAAAAATATCCTACAGGATTAAGTGGTGATGATGTAAAAGAAGGATTGACGCTAGTTGTTTCCATTAAAATACCTCAACCCCAGTTTAACTCTCAAACAAAAGAGAAACTCGTAAATGCTGAAGTAAAAGGTTTAGTTCAAGCCATTGCCGGAGAGCAATTAACCATATTTTTTGAAGAAAATCCAGCTATTGCCAAAAAGATTATTGAAAAGTCTATTTTAGCGGCAAGAGCAAGAGAGGCAGCGAGGAAAGCAAGAGAACTTACAAGAAGAAAAACAGTTTTGGAAGGTGGGGGGTTGCCGGGAAAATTGGCAGATTGTTCTGAAAAAGATCCTTCACTTTCCGAATTATATTTGGTTGAGGGGGATTCTGCGGGAGGCTCGGCTAAACAAGGAAGAGATCGTAACATTCAAGCAATTCTTCCTTTGAAAGGAAAAATCCTAAACGTAGAAAAAGCAAGGTTGGACAAAATATTATCCAACGAAGAAGTCAAGACTTTGATCAATGCAATGGGAGCTGGAATCGGAGAAGACGAATTCAATATTGAAAAAATACGTTACCATAAAATTATTATCATGACAGATGCTGATATTGATGGTTCTCACATAAGGACTTTGCTTTTGACTTTCTTTTATAGATACATGAAAGAAGTGATCGAAAAAGGATATTTGTACATAGCACAACCACCTTTATATCTACTCAAAAAAGGAAATACAGCTCTTTATGCTTATTCGGATAGGGAAAAAGATGAGATTTTGAACAATTTTGGTAGGAGCGATAAAGTAGTTATCCAAAGATACAAAGGTCTGGGAGAAATGAATCCGGAACAATTATGGGAAACAACAATGGATCCCAGCAATCGGGTTGTTTTACAGGTTCGATTGGATGATTTGGTTGAGGCAGAAGAAACGTTTAATGTTCTTATGGGAGATGAAGTTGCTCCTCGCAAAAAGTTTATAGAAGAAAACGCGTCTAAGGTTTATAATTTGGATTTGTAAGCGTTTCATAAATTTCAGATTATTTGTGAATTATGATTTTTATAGAAAAGCTATTTATAAGAATTTTATTGGTGTTTTCGAACTTCTTTTTACGTTTTTTGCCAAGCGGAAATATCGTTATTGAAGGTAAAACTCTCCATCCCAAAATACAATTTGGTTTGGTTTTGTCAAAATTAAAACCTGCTTTAGATAGTCTTTCACCTGTAAAATCCAGAATACAATACAAAAAAATGATTCGAATTTTTGACCTAAAAAAAACTGCCCTTCCTAAGATAGAAAACCTTTTTGTTCTCAATCAAGATCATCAAATCCCCATTCGAATCTATTACCCTATGAAAACATCCGAGCCATTACCTTGTTTGCTTTATTTTCACGGAGGTGGATTTGTTATCGGAGATTTGGAAACCGTAGATTCACCAGTGAGATATTTATGCAAACAATCCGGTTGTATCATAATTTCTGTTGATTACAGACTTTCACCGGAAAATAAATTTCCTGTAGCGTTTGAAGATTCTTTTGCCGCCTACCAATGGGTTGTAGCCAATGGTAAGAAATATTCCATTGATACAAATAAAATTGGGGTTGCCGGAGATAGTGCAGGTGGTTGTATCGCGACAGGTTTATGTCAAATGGCTTATGAAAGATATTTTTCCCCTATTCCCTCATTTCAAGTCTTGATTTATCCTTGTTTGGATCTTTGTTCTGAATCAGAGACTTATCAAGTCTATCCGAACTTCACCTTAACGGTAGAATTGATGCGATACTTTAGAAACCATTTTTTTACAAACAGACCAAAAGAATCGGTAAATCCAAGTTACTTTCCCTTTTTTGCCAAAGACTTAAAAAATCAGCCTGCGGCTTTTGTTCAGCTATCAGGGTTTGATCCCCTATTGCAAGAAGAAAGGGATTATATCCAAAAACTACAAAATGCCGGTGTGGACGTGGAATTTATTGAGTACAAATCTTTAACTCATGGTTACATCAGTATGGCTGGAATACTTTCGGAAGCCAAACAAGCTCTTGATGGAGTAGCAGAGTATATAAAAAAAAGACAAGGATATAATTAATATATAGATACCTGTCTAGCCAAACCAACTATTCCACCGTGTTCTATGCAAAGTGGTTTTCGGATATGAAAACAAAGAAAATCCGAAAACCATTCTAATCACAGTATATCTTTTCTCTCTGCTCCTTCAATATATCTATCCCTCTGCTGAAAACCCAGCATCCATCCCGGATATTCTGAAGGAAGATTACTCACATCATCTAACGCTTTTATTTCATCAGAAGTAAATTTTACGTTCACAGATGCCAGATTGTCTTTTAGCTGTTCATTCGTCTTAGCTCCTATAATAACACTTGTTACAAAAGGTTTTTGTAATAAGTAAGCTATAGCAATTTGACTAATGGAAACGTTATGTGCTTCTGCTATTGGTCGTATAACATCAATAGTGTTAAACAATCTATCTTTATTTACAGGTGGAAAATCAAATTGAGCACGTCTCGCATCTGAAGGGCCTTCTCCATTTCTTGAGAATTTTCCTGTTAACAATCCACCTGCCAGCGGTGACCAGGGCAAAATTCCAAGACCTTCCTCTTTTGCCAAAGGTACGATTTCCCTTTCAATGTCCCTTCCGGCAATTGTGTAATGTACTTGAGCTGATACAAACCGGGCATAGCCCTTTGCGTCCGAAACAGAAAGTGCTTTCATCGCCAGCCATGCGGGTAGATTGCAAAATCCTATATACCTTGCCCTTCCGGATCGAACAATATCATTTAGAGCATCCAGAGTTTCTTCTACGGGAGTAACAGGATCAAAACCATGGATTTGGTAAAGATCAACATGATCCATTTGCAATCTCTGTAAACTTGCATCAATTGAATCAAAGATATGTTTACGGGTCAGTCCAACATCATTAGCACCTTTTCCCATTCTCCCTTTTACTTTTGTTGCAATTACCAGTTCATTCCTGGGGAGTCCAAGTTTTCCAATCGCATCTCCTGTCAGTTTTTCTGATTCTCCTTCGTGGTACACATTTGCCGTATCAATGAAATTTACTCCAGAATCATAGGCTAACCGAAATTGTGATTGAACCGAATCCAATCCTAATTTCCCAATAACTTCCCAAAATCCTTTTCCGCCATAAGTCATTGTACCAAGGCAAATTTCTGAAACATAAAGTCCCGTTTTTCCTAATTTTTTATACTTCATTCAACTCTCCTTTTGCTCCTAAAAACAACCCTACATTACTAATTTGTATGGCTCCTTTAAAGGTTAATCATGATTACAATTTATAATTTTATCCAATAAAGGGTATAATTAAAAAAATATATCTTGAAAGAAAAGAATATTTTTCTATTTACTCATTTGGCTTACCTGATTTAAAAGAACTAATATGGAAGAAGTAGCAATATCCATTCAAAATGTTACCAAAAGATTTAAATCTATAGTTGCCGTAAATGATCTATCCATAGACATTCCCAAGGGAGAGTTTATAGGTTTGCTTGGACCCAATGGAGCTGGTAAAACAACTTTAATCGAAATGATTGAAGGAATACAAAAACCTGATTCCGGTCAAATCTCCATTATGGGAAAAAATTGGCAAAAACACGAGAAGTTTTTGAGGGGCAAAATAGGCTTGGCTCTGCAGGAAACGAGGTTTACCGACAAGCTAACCGTTTTTGAGACCCTAAAGCTATTTGGTAGTTTTCATTCCTTGAAATCCGGAAATATCAAAGAAATTCTTGAATTGGTCCAGCTGGATAAAAAGCAAAACGATTATGTTGTAAACTTATCCGGTGGGCAACGCCAAAAACTGGCACTTGGAATAGCCATTATAAACAAACCAGAGGTTTTACTGCTAGACGAACCAACAACCGGCTTGGACCCTTCTTCTAGACGAGATATTTGGAAAATTCTTAAAGAACTTCATAACAATAAAACAACGATCATTTTGACTACCCATTACATGGAAGAGGCTGAATACCTATGTCAAAAAATCATCGTTTTATATTCCGGAAAAATTTTGGCAATGGGTAGTTTACAGGAATTACTAAGCCATAGCGGTGAGGGAGAAGTTGTATCTTTCCGAACAAACCAAAACACAAACCCTCAAACTTTGATACAACAATATCCAATTCAAGAATATATTTGGAATGAAGAGAAACAAGAAGGTCGATTTAAAATAAAAGATATATCCAAATATCTTTCGGAATTCTTGGACACATTGCAAAAAAACGATATGGAACTTATAGAGCTGGATATACGAAAAACTACTTTAGACGACTTATTTCTTTCCATGACAGGAAGAGGATTGATTGATGAATCAGATTTACCAACTCATTAGTGTTAAATTCAAGGAATTTTACAGAGAACCAGCAATCATATTTTGGGCTTTAGTTTTTCCCATTATGATGGCTGGTGTTATGGGAATTGCCTTCCAAAATAAAGGTCCGGAGAGCGTAAAAGCAGGTGTAATTCCAAGCCAGGACTCAAAATTAGAAATAGCGGAGCTCGGAAATGAACAAATTCAATTCAAGCCTATGAACCTAAAGGAAGCAGAAGAGTCCATCAAGAAAGGGCTCATTAACATTTATATCTTACCAACTTCCAAAGGAGAATATGAGTTTTATTTTGACCCTAAAAATCCGAATGCCTCCAAAGAATACCATATCATCTTAAACCATTTATACCAAAAACACGGCTATACAATCCCTCATAAAATCGTAAATTTAGAATCAGCCGGAAGTCGCTATATAGACTTTTTTATTCCAGGCTTGTTGGGGATGGGAATTATGAATTCGTGTGTCTGGGGATTGGGCTGGGCTTTGATTGAACTAAGGGTGAAAAAGTTACTCCGAAGAATGGCTGCCACACCAATGAATAAGCCGTATTTCTTTTTTTCGTATTTTGTAACGAGATTGGTTATTTCTTTGGTAGAGTTCTTTTTATTGTTTGTATTTTCATACTTTTTATTCGACGTAAAAATTTTTGGCTCTTTTTTGGCTGTTGTTCTACTGATCATTTCCGGAAATTGCGCTTTTGCCGGCATTTCAACCCTAATTGCCAGTAGAGCAAACAGCACACAAGTTGGAAATGGTTTGATAAATGTAGTGACCTTACCCATGATGGTATTTTCCGGAGTCTTTTTTAGCTACCATAGCTTTCCGGAATTTTTGATACCTATTATACAAGGATTACCTCTCACTATATTGGTAGATTCCATACGATCCGTATTTATAGAAGGGACGGGAATTTCAGGTGTTTATTTGCCTTGCCTAAAATTGCTAGGCTGCGGACTGTTTTTTCAAATTATTGGGATCAAACTATTCAAATGGTACTGATCATTGGTTTTGTTAAAGAAATGCAGTTTGTCATAAGGGCTTCCATGTCATGCCTTAGACGTTCTGTCACCTTAATAACAGTTTCTTTTTTATTTCGCTTATAGCTAGGATAGTATTCCATCAAACCAAAAGGCTCAAAAGTCGTCACCTTTGCTCTTCTCGGTCTAAGTTTTGTTTCACCAAAAAGCACATTCTCGAATCTGTAAATCCACTCCATAAACCTTTCGGCAGAAGGATAAGAAACCAAATAATCTACTTTGATAATCAAAAAGATATAGGCTCTTTCTACTTCTTTTTTGATTTTACTTAGGTCATCCTTGGATAAATTAGAAGCTTTAGAGTTTCTCAAGCCTGCTTCCAATTCATCTATAACGGTAAATATTTCTCTGATTTTATGGATTGCATCGTCTTTTTCTGAAAACTTTATGCCTAATTTGTGAGCAGCTTGGTTTAGAGCTTCATGTCGTACACGTCCTGCCCGGTAGTTGTAATCCCAGTTTGGCTCCGGTTTAATATTGTAATCTCTTTCTGCGTTTTCCAAAAGTATCTTTCCAACTTCAATGAACCGATTTAGCAAATTGTTTTTCATATTGGATGTGATATTCAACTTTTTTTCTATTTTTTGAATGGACGTTTCAATTTCTTTGTGCAGTTCTCGAGGAGTTCCGGATAATACGTATTTCACAAACACAGATAAAACTTGAATATCCGCTTGACTATCTTTTTTCAAAGCATCTTCCAATCCCCACAATCCAATCTGAGCAACTCCGGGCATAAAGGGAATCAAATTATCATTTTCACCGGTTAACATTCCTTCCGGATAGATTGCAAGTTTTCCGGATTTCTGTGCTAAAACAGACCTAGCCATTTTTATGGAGTTTTTATCTGCTCCACCAGCAAGTACAGAAAAAGCACCTACCCTCTTAATAATTTCCCCGGCTAACCCTAAACCCCAGTTAAAAACGTTTCGAGAAGCCATATAATGAAATCTTGAACCCATCACATTGGCAACATAATAAGCAATTGCTGGCTCAATGGTTGAAGGATGATTGCTAATGTAGAGAATTCTTTTGGAGCTTAAACTTCGTAGTCTCGTTTTATCCTCTTCATCAATATCTATGCCATCAATATTTAGAGCTTTTTTTAAAATAAGCGGAAGAGCAAAATCAAATGTCCATAGAAGAGGATAACTTATCTCGTGTGGAATAAAAATGTTTTTTGATTGCATAGTTTTTGTCTCTTAAAAACAAACATTTCGAATACGCTTAGGTGTCCGTTCCCTTGAGCGTAGTCAAAGGGACCATTATTCTTTTTTACGATCTATTGCACGTTGGTAAACTCGCATATATTCTTTGTAGCTGTTTTCCCAACTCCAATCAATCTTCATAACGTTTTCCCTTACTTTATTAAACCTATATTTGTCATAATATAAACCACAGGCTCTTTCCAAAGCAAAGTTTAAAGAGTGATCAATTCCTGGTTCAAAAACAAAACCGGTCATATAATCCAAATTATCCGATTCGTTTACAGAATCCCGGAGTCCTCCTACCCTAGATACAATGGGAATAGAGCCATATATCTGGCTGTACATCTGGTTTAAGCCACATGGTTCAAACAAGGATGGCATAATAAAGAAGTCAGAAGCAGCCTCAATTTTTCGAGCAAGTACCTCGTTAAAGCCTCTGTAAAAATAAATCCTTTGGTTTTGGTGGTGGGATTGATTGAACAATTCTGCTTCTAATTCTTCCTGCCCCGTTCCTAAAACAACGTAATAAAAAGGTAAGTTTCCCTTCCAATAAAAAGAGTTTAAAAAAGTTCTAAATCCTTTTTGGTAAGTGAGCCTTCCGATTAATCCAATTAAAGGACGTTCTATATCAACATATAGACCTAAACTGTGATACAAATCCAGTTTATTGGCTCGCTTTCCCTCTTCCACATTGGTTATATCATAATGCTTAGATATTTTTGTATCTTTTTGAGGGTTCCATTCATCATAATCAACTCCATTCATAATACCGGTATAAACTCCCTGCCGGTAGTTCAATATCCAGGACAATGTTGCCCCAGCCGGTTCGGATAAAGTTTCATTTCTGTAGCCAGGGCTGACAGTTGTGATTTCATCAGCTAGATTAAGCGCACCTTTCATATAATTGACTTTATAGGAATGTTCAAAAATTTCCGGATTAATGTAAAAAGGGTCTATCCGGAGAAAGCCGGTCATCCAAAACGGATGATCGCCTTGGTAAGTAAGGTTATGAATTGTAAAACAAGTAGGTTTCTTTACTCGAGAAGCAGCGTTTAAAACTGTGACAATTGATGTATGCCAATCATGAGAATGTACAATATCAACATCTAAGTGTAATCCTAAATGATAACACGCATAAGAAAAAACAGCAAATATAAAAAGCTCGTCATGATTGGCATAAATAGAATAAACATGTTCAAAAGCAGGAGATTCAAAAAAATATAGCGTTACGTTTTCACTTTTGGCAACCAAAAATTTTGATTTAAGGAGACAATCACTGGCAACCGAACCATAAACAGCATCTTTAGATACACAATCTACTGTTTCTCCCGTAAAATTAATCTTACTTCTATCCGCGTTGGCGAGGAGGGGAAGTGCAATATGAACTTCGTGGTTTTTTGATTGGCGTTTGGCGAGAGATGCCAGCATATCCGATAAACCACCTACTTTAATATAAGGAAAATATTCAGCTGTACTATGTAGAATTTTCATTGTATTAATAATTTTAGAGTTTATCTTATGGTCAAGATATAAAAAATCGAAATGCAAAAAAGCATAAGTTACTGCTTACTTTTTATGACATTTCGATTACCAAATTTTTAAAAGGATTGACTTTACAAGGGATTTTTAATAAAGCAAATAGCAGCTAAGGAAGAGCCAATTTTAAAGAAAATGAAAAAGTTAGTTAGTATCTGTATCCCGCTTTACAACTCTCAAAACTATATCTTAGACACAATAAAAAGCATACTTTCACAAGATTACGAATTTATAGAAGTCATAATTTGTGACGACAGATCTACCGACAATTCTTTTGCAATGGTTGCCAGTTATTTAGAACGCAATCCAAAAGCAAAATCTAAAATCAAGCTCTTTCAAAATGAGAAAAACTTGGGTATGGTTCCAAACTGGAACCGAGTTGTAGAGCTTGCATGCGGAGAATACATCAAAAACATGGGTGGGGACGACCTATTGGAGCCGGATTGCATCTCCAAGCAAGTTGCAATTTTAGAAAAATATCCGGAACTTCCTCTGGTTTTTTGCAAGAAAAAGGTGATTACTTCCAAGGGAAAATATCTCTTTAGCAAAGGATTCGGAAAAAAATCTGGAACTTACCCTTCTATAGAAACAATTTACAAAGTTTTAAAAATTGGTGGTACTATTTTAGGCGAGCCGGTTACCGGTCTTTTCAGAAAAGCTGATTTTGTACATTTAAAGGGTTATGATGATCAAATCAGATATCATGCGGATTATGACCTCTGGCTTAGATTGATGCTAGAAAGCGATACGTTTTATTATTTGGATGAACCGCTTGTTTCTTTCCGTATTCACCGGGAATCAGCTACTTCAAAGCTCAAAAACGAAAATTTGCAAGATTTTTGGAAGATGTTTTATAAATTTCAAGATCAAGATTTCTTTCCCAAAATCAATCCCAAGCTATTAAAATATAGAGTGCTTTTTTTGATTTATCTAAGAGATATAGTCATACGAATTATGAATTTATGATTTTGGGTTTTCCTTTCTTAAAAAGCGAGAAACAATTTCGAGAATTTTTGTCGTATCCAATGGTTTGACGTGCAGTTCCTTGGCACCAGCAGCCAAAGCTTCATGCCTTGATTCACTTGAATCATCTGCAGTAACAACGATAATCGGACACTCTGTTTTGTTATCTGTCATGATCTTTTTTAAGGCTTGGATTGTTCGAATTCCATTCATTCCTGGTAAATTGATATCGACAAAAACCAAATCCGGAAAAATGGTTTTGTACATAAGCAATGCTTCTTCACCGGAAGAAAGCATTGCGGCATCACAATCATACTTTCGTAATGCTACTTCAAATAGTTTTTTGATTGCCGGGTTGTCTTCCACAACCATAACAAAAAAAGGTTTCCTCTGCTCTGTTTCGATTTCTTCTTCTTTATAATTGTCTTGTTTGTAGATGGCGGCGCTACATCGGTTGATATAAATTACCGATACAGGGTCATAAGGAACGACCTTTTGACATTTTGAAAATAGGTTTTTGGCTTCTGTAAATTTTTTTGAGCGAAACAATTTAAGTGCTTCCATGTAATCGGTTTCTATGGACAGCATTTTGTCTACCGTATCAGCCGAATATCCATAAAAATTTTCATAAAAAGTTAAAGAATTTGTGCGTCCTCTCACTTTTGCATAATCAATCTCTCTCAAATACTTTTTTTGAGAAGCATCTAATTTTTCATAGACCGTATGAGAAGCAATCACAGAAACATAGTATTTTTTGGTAAGTCCTTCCAGTCTCGAAGCAATGTTTACCGTATCACCGATTGCTGTTGTGTCCATCCTTTCACTTGTTCCAACCGTTCCTATACTAACCATACCCGTATGAATTCCGATTCCAATCTTGATGGTAAACTTACCTTCTTTTTCTCTCTCAAGATTCCACCTGTATATAGACTTACATATATCGGTAGATGCTTGAACTGCATCCGAGGAAGAAATCGGAAAGATTGCCATAATTCCATCTCCAATGATCTTATCCACAAAACCCCTATTTTTATTGATAATGGAAATGGTTTCTCTAAAATAGGTATTCAAAAAGTAGAATGTTTCTTTAGAACTCAGCTTTTCGGATAAAGACGTAAATCCTCGTATGTCCGAGAAAAAAACAGTCATTTCTCTCTGAAATTGATCTCCGAGCACAACATCTATAATGTTCTTCTTTTCTAGTAAGTCTAGAAATTCGGTAGGAACAAACCTGGAAATAGAATCATTGGTAACCAAAAGATTTTGTGTGAGTTCTTCGGATTTGGAAAATGCTCTGGAAAAACGAGCTGCAATCAAAATAGATTGAAATAGTATAAACAAGACAAGTCCATAGCCAAACATATAAAGTCCATGGTACAACTGAGTTGCAATGAGAATATCGTTGACTACCGCTGCGATCATACAAAGTATTCCCAAGAAAAAAAAGATTATGTCTTCTCTTTTACGAATAATCGCTGTTGTGGTTGCATACAGAAGATAGAGTATGGAAAAAACGGTAAATATTTGATAATAAAAGTTTAGGTTGGTAAAGATTTTTACTGGTGCAAAAAGAACGATTAGAATGAATAAGAAGCTTACTCCTTGTACAAATCGCAAAACCTTATTGGAAAATTCGTTTTGGTAAAGGCTTTGTACAAAACTCATAAAAAGAGGAAGACCAAGATAGTATGTAAGATATTCGAGCGTAAAAAGCAAATTCCAATCCAGTTTGGGAAAGTCAACATGTAAGATTCTTTCTGAAGTGAGTAAACTGCGAAAAGAGATCAGAATACAAAATAAACCAAAATAAAGCGGTGACCTGTCCTTTTTTCGCATTAAAAAGAGAGTCAAATGGTAAACTCCCATAATCATAAGGGTACTGTAGAGAAAGATGTCCATAAAAAATTGTAGCTTTTTTTCGTTTTGAATCTGGTTCTTTTCACCAATCAAAAAGCTATCCCAAACTCCACCATGCGGATCAGAAAAGTTTGCTATCTGAAGAACTAGTTCATAATTTCCATCTTGTATTTTTGGCAGGTAAACTACGGAAGGATTAAAGCCTGGAATTGTTTCTGCTTCTGTTTTTCCTGGTTTACCACCTCTAAGAATTTCTTGTCCATTGCAAATAAGCCTGAAAGATACACCAATGGTTCCCGTTTTTATTGCTAAAGCTTGATTTTGCAGAGGCGGCTGAATGTTTAGTCGCAAGGTTGCAAACCCCGTACCCATAATTGGTTTTCCATCAATGCTAAATTTTTTCCATGTTCCGGGAATATTCACATAGCCTGACAAATCGCCCTTACCACTCGTAAATTCATCCGGTAGTAAAAATTGACCAAAATAAAATTCCCATTCGCCATTGATGGGAATAATACCATGCTTAGCAAAATCCCAGTCT
This sequence comes from Leptospiraceae bacterium, assembly GCA_024233865.1. Classification (GTDB taxonomy): domain Bacteria; phylum Spirochaetota; class Leptospiria; order Leptospirales; family Leptospiraceae; genus JACKPA01. The sequence continues at coordinate 247,030 of JACKPA010000001.1, forward strand.
TTTAGGTCAAGAAATCCTTTATGAGCTGTTGGCTTTTTTTTGACTTCTTCTTTTTGGCAAGAAAAGCTTAATAAGATGCAAAGGGAAATAAGACTTAAATAGTTAAAGATTCTTTTTTTCATATATGTTTTGTATGTATAAAAATTTAAGATATTAATTATTTCAATATAGTATAGTTGAAGTTTTCTACTCGAAAATAAAGTTCCCTTTTATCGCCATTTGGAGGAAATGTGATAGACGTTCCTTTGGACTTAAAGTGCAGAGTATTTATTCCTTCTGTCAAATGATACACTTCTTCAACCAGCGTTCCCTCTTCTGATATTGTAAATTCTTTTTTGGTATTACCTAAAGATATTTCAACTTTATTATTATTGGTAAAACCAGGATAAAGAAGTAATCTTATTTTTACATTTAACGGATGGCTACAGTATAAACGGATTGAGCTGTTTTTTTGGCTCCATCGCCAATATCGGTTGGCTTCCTCTTCCAGCCAATAAAACTCATTGGAAAATGATACAATGGTATCGTCATCATTCATGGGCGCGGGTATATGAAAGTCAGTATCGGGAGAATAGCTAATCGAATTTAGGTGTATCAATTGATGGGAAGAAATGTTTACGTTATTTTTATGGCTAATTTTTCTAGTATATGTTTTTCCATTGATGTTGTACAAAAGAATATATTCCGGAAGAGATTTTATTGAAAAAACATCAACGTTATAACCATAGATATTAGGATTATCACCATTGATATTAGATTCTATTTTATGGATTTTGGATAAAAACAGAAATTGTTCTTCACCCCGAAATCCTTGTGTATATTTTAAATAGAAAATTCTTTTGTGTTTAAATAAGTTATACAAACCTTCGTTATCCCATATAAACCCTACTTTCTTTCCCGTTTTGTTCAGAATATATTCTGTCCAGTAATTGTTTTCAAACCCCCAAAAAGTAGGATGAATAATGGCACTTCCAATATTCTTGGTAAACAGACTAGGAGCGTATATGTAGGAATCCGAAAGCATGTTTTGAAAAGTAGTAGTTTCTATAAAACGATCTACCGAATACCATTTCAGGTGCGATATTCTTTTGGATTTTATAATAATCTGATTGGTTGCTAAGGCTATAAAGCTTGCCGGAACCAAAGTAATAACGATCATAACGTTTAATACAAATTTGAATTTATGGCTGAAATAACTTTTTGCAGTATATAAGAGAAAAGCTATTAATAGAGCATGACCAAAACTTGATACGTAAGAACCAACATACAATCGAATATTGTATTCTAACGCCCAAGACCGATGCTTTGCAGTAAGGCAGTAAGGTAGGTTTGGAAAAAAAATGAGTCCTAGTATAAACAATAGTATTCCCAAACTCTTAATGGATGGTTTATAGTTTTTTGTTTTTAGAATGATAAAAGGAAATAAAATGGCGTAGATTGTGAGCATCGGCCATATAGGATTTAGCTCTCCAAGATTTTTTAATATATACACAAATGCACGGAACGGGTTCGTATTTTGAGAAGGTAGGTATGTAAATGGTGAAAATGCAGAAAAACGCTCACCTGTTAAGATTTCAGAATATTTTATACCAGGAAATGATGAAGTACTAAAATACCACAGTGTTTTTATCGAATCAAAGAGGGTTTTGCTGCTCAGAGCTATGGTATTTCCATCATAATGGCTTGGATATACTTTTCGAAAAGAAACGTAAGCCATTAAATACAATACCATAGGTAAAGTAATTATAGAAGCAGACTTAATTCTAAACTTCTTCCATGAGTTTTTGGTAAATAGTATATATAGATATAGAACATATAGAGTTATAAATATCTCACTAAACTGTATTGAGATAAAGTATAATAGACTACTTAAAAATATGTATTTATAATTGGATTTACCTATTCCAATTACTAACAATGTTAGAGAATTAAAAAATAGGGTTAATGGCAAGGTATACAATAAGGGAGAAGTTGTAATAAGGTAAAAATCCCAATAGTCTTTTAGTGTTAAAACCCATAAAAACATTGTTGCCCAAGAGATTGTATCAGAAAAGGTTAGTCGTTTGACTAAAAAACCAAAAGAAAGTATATTGGAAAGAATTACCAAAATCGTAACTATCTTTAAGAGTGGCATCGGGGATATTTTATGTGCCCATAATGCTACAATTCCATGAAGAAAAAGAAAATAGATACGACCTTGTGACGTAGCATAATCAACAAAGTCATTATATTCCATGAGTGCGTTATGCATATCATCAGAAGCCGTATAACCCGTCCAGATATACGGAGCAAATAGAACCGCAAACAAAATTAAAAATGCTACGAATAAACTACTCTTGTTTGTTAAAACCATAGGTATCTTTTACTATGTACAAGGGACGGTTTTTGGTCTGATGAAAAATATTTGTGATGTACAAACCCATAACTCCCATTGTAAAAAGTTGGATTCCCCCTAAAATCAACATGGTTGCCATAATGGCAGACCATCCCGGCAGATTCCAACCAAGGAATTTCATTATAATTACAGCGATTAAATATAAAAATGATAAAGCAGAAATAAAAAAACCAACAAAAAGCGAAATTTTTAGGGGTATATCGGAATAAGAAATCAAAGCTCTCTCTAAAGCATTAAAAATAACTTTCTTGCCAAACGCGGGAAAATGAGTATCGCCTCCATATCGAGTTTCTCTATCATAATATACTGGAATCTGTTTGAAACCAATATAGGCAATCATACCCCGAATAAATGGTTTCTGCTCATTCATTTTTAAAACTTCGTTTACAGCTCTCCTCGTTAGCAATTTAAAATCACCGGCATCAATTGGAATTTCGACATCATAAAGAGATTTCATCAATCTGTAACCCAATTTTGTTACTAGCATTTTAATTGGATTTTCACCCATTCTGGATTTTCGAGCCGTATAGATAACATCCGCATCGGGATTTTCTTTCCATTTCTGAATTAATTCAGGTATTAATTCCGGTGGGTCTTGTAAATCTGTATCCATATAGATAACTAAAAATCCGGATGAATATTGAAATCCGGCAAGGACACATTCGGCAACTCCAAAATTTCGAGACATATTGATTATTTTAACATCGCCTTTTGCAACTTCCTTTAACAATAGGTTTAAGGAAGCATCTTTTGAATTGTCATTTACAAAAATTAATTCATAATTCCCCTCAAAAGCACTTAGAGACTTTCTACAACGGTTTAAGAGTTCTAAAATATTTTTTTCTTCGTTATAAAAAGAAAAAATAACCGATATTTCCACTGATATCCTTTAATCATAAAGATTGGTTTCTTCTACGGAATACTCTTGAAACAAGCTTTTTTGATTTCCCATGCCTGAAGTTTTGAATCCTACCGGATATTTACCCGAAAAGCACGCATGGCAGAATTTCAATTTTTTATAACCTTGTACTGCCTTTAGCATGGATTCAAGTTTTAAATAAGAGATGGAATCCACCCTAAGATATTTTTTGATTTCATCAATCGTATGAGTGGCTGCGATCAGCTCGCTATGGGTAGGAATGTCAATTCCATAGTAGCAAGGCGATATTGTAGGTGGAGACGAAATTCTCATGTGAATCTTTTTTGCTCCGGCTTCCCGAATCATTTTTATAATTTTTCGACTGGTTGTTCCTCTCATAATGGAATCATCAACTACAATTACTCTTTTATCTTTCACAACTTCTCGAATGACATTGTATTTGATTTTTGCTCCAAAATCCCGAATTTTCTGATCCGGTTCTATAAAGGTTCTGCCAATATAGTGTGATCGAATCAGACCGGTCCGAAACGGAATTCCAGATGCTTCCGAATATCCAAGGGCAGCTACATTAGCTGAATCCGGAACAGGTATAACAACATCTGCTTCTATGGGCATTTCCTCAGCAAGATAAGCACCCAGGGATTTTCTAACACTGTATACAGATTCTCCAAAAATATAAGAATCCGGTCTGGAAAAGTAGATATACTCAAATATACACAAGCTATGACTTTTTTTGGGAAGTGGAAAATAAGATTTCATACCAAAACTATTGATAACGATCATTTCTCCCGGCTCTACGTCCCGAATATACTTTGTGTCGGTAATATCAAAGGCACAAGTTTCGGAGGCAAAAACGATAGAACCATCATTTCTTTCACCCATTACCAGGGGTCTAAAACCATTTGGGTCGCGTACTGCGATTAGCATTTTGGAAGTCAAAATGAGTAAAGAGTAAGCCCCCTTCACAACCTTCAAAGCTTCAGATACGGCAACAAGTACATCTTTTGACTTAGATTTTGCCATAAGATGAACAATCGTTTCCGTATCTATGGTTGTTTGAAAAATACTACCCTCGGATTCTAATTTTTTTCGTAAGTCATAAGAATTTATAAGGTTTCCATTGTGAGCCAATGCAATTCCACCTAGGTGCGACTCTACTCGTAAAGGTTGTGCATTCCTTAGGAAACTTGCTCCCGTTGTGGAATAACGATTGTGACCAATTGCGGCAGTTCCTATTAATTCTTTTAACTTTTTTTCCGTAAAAACGGTATTTACAAGCCCCATATTGGCATACCTATATAAAAGTTCTCCGTCTGTGGAAACAATTCCACTTGACTCCTGACCCCTATGTTGCATAGAATATAAACCTAGATAGGTAAAATTAGAAGCTTCAGAGCAATTAAAAATTCCAAAAATGGCACATTCATCTTTTGGTTTCTCGTCTTGAACAATGACATGATTCTGGAAACTATCAATATTTTTACTGGAAGGATTCTTACTGTCCATATATTATGGATAATATTTCTTAGTAATAAAAACATGCAAATCAATTCTGATTATATACTTATAGACGACAAAAAGAGTTTTGAATTATCTATGTTCAATCTTGGCAATTCCGAATGCATAGCGATAGACACGGAATCTTCCGGTTATTATACATACTATCCTAGGGTATGTTTAATTCAAGTAACCTCGAATGGGAAAAACTATATTTTTGATCCTATGTCTCCCATTAATTTAAGTGAATTAGGTACTATTTTCAAAAATCCTTCCATTCTGAAGATTTTTCACTCTGCCATAGACGATATCAAAGCTCTAAAACGAGATTTCTATTTTGAATTTTGCAATATAGCGGATACGATGTATTCTTCCAAATTAATTGGACATGAGCACAATTCTTTGGAATATTTGGTGGAATACTATCACAATACAAAGCTTTCCAAAACAGAACAAAAATCAAATTGGGAACGAAGACCGCTTGATAGGCAGCAATTGAAATATGCGGCTTTGGATACGGCTTATTTGGAAACTATTTGGGCTGAAATTAAAAAATCTTTGATTCGTTACAATATGCTTGATGAAGCAATGTCTGAATTTGAGAGATTTACTCTGGATCCATATAAAAAACTAGAGGAAAGCAAAGCCATACCCTGGCATAAGTTTCCTAATATCTTAAACTATTCACCGGAAGTCAGAAGAAATATCTTTGACATTTTAAGCTTTAGGGAAGAAAAAGCTAAAAAAGCAAACAAGGCTCCCTTTAGAATTTTTAACAATGAAACAATTGAAAAAATTGTTAAAGAGGGGGGAAGCCTGGAGTATTTGATCGGCATTTTTGGAAAAAAAGATGCTGAAAAACTATACCACGCAATTAAACATCCATCCGGTTCTCCTTTGAATAAAGCAGACATTCCCAAACAAGACTATGATCTAGATGATGAAGAAAAATCATTGTACAAAAATCTAAGGAAATGGAGAGAAAAAGTAATGAAAATCCGTAAAATGGATCATACTATGATTCTTTCCAATAAAAATCTGGTGACACTTATCAAGTCATCGCCAAAAAACCTAGATGAGCTAAGAGAGCTTTCTATGATGTCCGAGTGGAAAATCAGAAACTATGGTCCAACTTTAGTAAAAATTATTGCCAAAGAACCTTATGAAGATACGATTAGAGAACTGCCTCAAGTTCCACAAGTCATATAACCTGCTTTGAAGTTTGATTTAGAAAAAATAAAAGCCACATTAATTCAAAATCAGGGTAGTTACAACCTATCTAAAGATATGTTGAAAATATCTTCTATTGTTGTTCCTATTTATGTCAATCACCAAGGATACGACGGCATAATTCTTACCAAAAGAAGCGATTATCTGAAAAGTCACCCAGGACAAGTTTCTTTTCCCGGAGGAATGTACAGCCCGGATGAAGATAAAAATCTTTTGGAAACTGCCTTAAGAGAATGGGAGGAGGAAACGGGTGAATCTAAAAGTACTTTAGAGGTTGTAGGCAAATACCAAGAAATAGCAGTTAGAACAGGATTCCATATCACACCCTATATTGCGGTTTACAAAGGAGGTTTTTCTTTTCCGTTTAACAAAGAGGAAGTTGATTTTATGTTCTTGCTTCATTTAAGCGATCTAGAGCAGATGCCTTTTTATAAAATGCCTATCCAAGACCGATACTATCCGGAAATTTATTACCTACAGCACCCAAGGTGCTTGATTTGGGGGGCTACTTGTCAAATTTTAATACATTTTCTCAAAGATTTTTGTGGGTTTCAAAAGGAAGGAATCAGTGTAAAACCGAACCTAATGCACCCGCCGTTTTTTGATCCGAATTTGCTGTAAGGAAACTTGACGAAAACAATTTTGCATTTATAATGGTATTAATGATTGTGTTTGACTTACATAAGAAAACTGCAACATACTCTGATTATCTAAAAACTCCCGAAGGTGCTAAATACCAATTAATCGGAGGAGAAATCATAGAGATGCCTTCACCAACACTTTACCATCAAAGAATCGTAACACGATTATCAAGAAAAATAGGTAATTTTATTTTAGATAACAGCTTAGGTGAAGTGTTTGTTGCTCCCTTGGATGTTTATTTTTCTGACATTGAAACTTATCAGCCTGATATATTTGTTCTTTTGAATGAAAGTTTATCTAAAATGAAAGCGAAAAATGTGGAAGGAGCACCGGACTTGATTGTCGAAGTATTGTCTCCATCTACTGCCTTTTATGATTTGAATCATAAAAAATCGATTTATGAAAAATTTGGTGTAAAGGAATACTGGATAGTTGATCAAGATTTAAAAACCATTGAACTTCTGGAAAATGAAAATGGTAAGTATTTCAAAGTCTCAGAGTTTATAGCAACGGACATCTTGCAATCAAAACTTTTTCAGGATTTGAAAATTCAATTATTAGAAGTATTTTAATAGTTTACAAGCCCTTTAATTCTACAAAGATATTCTGTTCTTTCAAATCATCCCAGTAAGCTCTAAATTTAGAATAATTCTCATCCCTGAAAAATTTTCTGTCTTTTACCAAAAACAAAAGCCCCTTTTTTATTTTTTTAAATCTTTTATTCCTTTTACAACATTCTCGGGTTAGCTTTTCTTCACTTTCGATAAATATCGGAATATACTCAAGCCATACATCAGCGTCGTGGAGATTTCCCAAAAATTCCTGACAGTCTTTTATAAACGTAAGGATTTCCGTATAACGTTCACCATAAGCGGATTCAAATATTTCCATTTCATATCTCAAAAATTTAAAGGCAATTCGCATTTCATGCAATTCTTCCGTTTTTTCCGGTTGATATACGAATTCATCAAACGAGTTTACAGCATCAACCAAGGTACGAATTCGAATCCTTGCTTGTTGGGAAACCTTGCTCTGTTCGATGGTAATTTCATTCGCCTTTTGAGTAAAGCTTTTTAGAAAATCAGAGAATTCATCCAAAGGCTTTTCAATTTTCGAGAGTGTTTTTAGAATTTTTGTTTGTTCCTGAAGCCTTTTTTGCTCAAGGCGAATAGTGAGATATTTGATCCCTTTTTTGAGTTTTTTTTTCTTTAGATTTGCTTGAAAATTTTGAAGAAATGCAATTTGAACATCCAAGTCTCTTGCATAGCCAAGATTTCTTGTGATAAGTTTAATAATTTTTTTGTGCTTTTTCCATTGTTTTACCGGAAAATATTCATGGAATACTTCCATATTCCTTCGGACTCGTCTGGATGCGACTCTAATTCGGTGTAAATATTCAATATCCGATCCTTCTCTAAGACCGCCTATCTCTTTTGTGAGTTGTTCCAGATACTTTAGGGTCGAAGCAACTCCAAAAAGGCTGACGCTTTGCTCGTTCACCGTGACCATTTTCTGCTTAAGGAAAGTTCAAGATACACATCTCTTAATCCGTTATAAATCGTGTTACGGCTTCCATCCAGTGAATCTATAAATTCCTTTGCATTTCCCCTTGGACATTAATCTCTAATAAAGCCCTAACTAATCTTTAAGCAAATCTTCAAGTTTTGCATCAGGAATCGGCTTGAAATTAAAATTGGTATGATTACTTCTGGCTATCTTTTGAACCGCATGAGAAATTTCTCTTGGTTTAGTTATGGATAACAGGTTTTCAGATTCTTTTTCCAGAAATTGGATCTGTTTCTCTATCGTATTTTTAATAGTGCTAATTTTATGGATCAAAATCGTCCTGTCAAATTCGATAAAAACGGAATCTTGAAACAAAGGGTTACCACCAAATAGGAAATTTTTAAGCTCATGCTGGTCGATATTTTTATCTTGTAAAATTTGCAGTTTTGCTTGTTCTTTAGCCAAGCTAGATTGCAATAAATTTAATTTATTTTGAATGGAACTGTATCTTGACTCAAAAAAAGATTTTATTTCATTTGGGTCTTTTGTTTTATGCTTTTCGGTGCTGGAAGATTTTTGACTTTCTTTTGCGGGTCTCAAATAATTCAAATTGTCTTTATCATTTTCATCAATATGACTGTTTATAATATTCGCATTTGGGTTATTGAAGGAAGTGAGTTTTTTAATAAAATCCATGTAAGAAAATCTGCTTGGCTTTTGCTCTCTAGCCAATAAATTTGGTACAGAATATACAGCAGTATTCATTCCTCTGATTTCCATATTTCCTCCAAAAAAGTTTTTTTCATTAAGACATATATATGCCTTCTACTAACATCGGAAATTCACAATGTATTATTAATTTTTTTTGCTTTTTTTAATTTTATAAAGAATAAATTTTCATGGTTGCATATTACAATAGGTTTTGTATAAGATATTTAGAGGAAAAAGAAACATGAAAAAGTTTTTAGTATTGCTTTCATTTTTTTTAAGTATAACTATAGGCTTGAATGCCCAGAAAACAATCGCAGTAACCACCTTTGTCCAGGGAGAAGTTTTTTATAAAATAGGTACAAGAGAACAAAAAGTATATAAAAACCAAACCTTTCAGGAAAACGGTATTATTATAACCAAAAAGGGGAAAATAGACCTACAAATATCTTCCAGCAATATCATTCGATTATCAGAAAACACCAGTTTATTCCTTAAAGAATTGTCTGAAAACAGTGATGAGCAAAAAATTGAACTTGTTCTAAATGTTGGGAAATTGTATGCTAACATAACCAAAAAGCTAAAAGGGAATTCATCTTTTAAAATTTCGACTCCAACTGCCGTTGCTGGAGTTAGAGGGACTGAATTTTTAGTGAACGAAGAACCAAAATCCAAAGAAAAAACCGCAGGAGATACGGATATTCCAACCGGATTTTTTGTGAAAAAAGGTGAAGTAGAACTAAAGGTAGAATCGGCTAAATGCAAGTATGAAATTTTCGGATTATGTCTCAATTTTTGGAGAGATGAAACTAAAGTTAAACCCTATGTCGTCAAAGAAGGACAGCAAGTTACTCTCAAAAAGAATAAAGTCACACAAGGGAGGCTAAATCTCCAAATCAAACAAAACATGGAAAAAGAATTAGAAACCATGAAGCTGATGGATTCTAGACAATTTAATTGTTACAAAAGAAGAATGTGCCAGTCTCGTGTTTACGTTCGTTACTATTGGAACGGCTATTGTTATTATCCGGTGTATTATTATCGCTATTAACCATAATTTCTGCTCCTTGTAGAGCTGGAGGGACCAGAAATCATGCAAATTATTCTAAACATGGTGTATAAAAGAGTAATAAATATTAAATAAAAAAAATATAAATTGACTCTTAAAATACTATATGTTACTGATCTTTAAAAAACTATTAAAAGAGACTAGTATGGAGTGGGAAAAAATTCTCAGAGATGCCGTAAAAGATAATACGATAAAAGAATTATATTTGAAAAAGGTTCCTTCCTTAAAAACCTGTGATGATTGGAAAAAGGTAACAGAGGTTGGTTTGGTTGACCATAGAACAAAGTTTGCTCATTACAAGGGCGGGCTTGTAAGATATGGAGAAAAGCTGTACTTTGTAAATGAACAAAGAATAGAAGCCATTGCACCTTACCGTTCTTGGAATTTTAAAATAAAAATTAAGGTTATTGATGCAGATGGATAAGCATTATCTAATGAGCTTTATAATAAGGTTCAACTTTTCAGATATTGCTATTACTTCCTGAATTTTAGATTTGTCTATCAAAATTGCAGTAGGGCTTATTTCTTCTTGTACTATAATTTTTTTACCTTTTAATTGACCTATCAAGAGTTCCATTGTTTGGGGCTCTGAGGTTTGGAGCAGGACACAATCCTCGGTAATAACAACTATTGGTAAGTTTCCTGACCAATCTTCAAATAAAAAGAGCAGGTTTTGAGATAGATCTGCTTTATTGGATTCTTTTAGGAATTGGATAAAAACCCCTTGGTCATATCCAAGTAAAATTCCTTGCTGAAAAGCTTCTTTCGTTAACACGAAGGTATAAACTCTGTCAAAATCCTTTAATTCCGTAAAAGCTTTTAGCAAATGGATACCATGGATAGAGCATTTCTCCGGAAAAACAATAATCGTAAAATCCGGATTAATTGTTATACCACCTTTTTCTGTTGCTCTTTGCAATGATTTGGATTGGAAATAGTATTTTCCTAGGTCAGATAGAAAAATGTTCCTGTTGGGGTATTCAACGGAAATAAGTCCAAATAAATGTAAATAAAATATAGCACTAATAATTTCTTTTTTTATATCAACCAGATCAACTTCAAAAGTTTTTATCTTGAAACTGGGAGACAAAACAAGGTGTTCCCGAATTACGTTCGACAATATAACGGAAAGATTTACTATTTTATTTTGTAAAATAATTTCAACACATTTATCTAAGATCAATTTATCATAAAAAGGGACTTCTATTGCACTAAAAACTTCCGGAGAATAATATCGCTTGGAACGAACCTCATTTACTTCATGAATAACGGTATTCATGAGTTCAAATATATCTTTTTTTTGAAATTCGTCTATATCTCCGGTCAGTTTAATATTCTCACCCTTTATATCTACCAAGTATAATAACCTTAAAATTGGCAGGATCAGCTCAATTTGGTAAACCTGTCCTTTTTCCGGAAATATATCTATATCAAGCTTTAACAATTCCTGTTCGGTTCTTTTATTATCTGCTTGTTTAATTTTTCCCGATTTTGCAAGACTCAAACCCTTTCGAGATACATACAAAACTAGTTTTTTTATATTCAAAAAAAAGTCTAAATCGTTTTTAGCTATTTTTTCTTGCTTTTGACGAGTTCCTTTTTTAAGGGAAGGTAAAATAGGATTATTTTGAAAATAGGCAAGCAATTCAATAGGAAGAGTTAAAATTCTTATAAACTTCTCATCTACATAATAGGTATCAAATAACAGATACTTTTTTTCCAAGGAAGGAATTATTTCTTCAAACTTTCCCCTATTTATGTGTATAAAATTTCTGGCAGAAGCTACTTCCATAATTCCACCATGTATGAAAATTTGATGAATTACGTCTCTTTCCAAGTCAGTCAAAGATTCCAAACAAGCATTAAAACCCTCTTCTGAAGTCGTTTTTTGGTAAAAAGCATCTATATTTGCAATACTTTCGGAAGGAAAAATTGATTTCCACGTTTCCGAAATATCAGACATAGATTTATTGGTGATAAACTTTTGGATGGAAAACTTAAATTTGTCACCTTTTGCATTTGTATCTAGCTTGATTAAGTTAGAAATTTCTTCAAACGCGTGATACTTATCTAAGTTATTGGTTAATCGTTCCCGATTTTTCCTTTGGTAAACAAGATAATATTTTCTAAGAACCCCAAGTTCCATTTCTACATTAAGAGGAGGTAAAGATACTTTTCTAACTATCTCACCAAGGGTTTGAACACCCTTATTTTTTAAAATTAGGGTTAATATTGTTACTTGCAAAGGAGTAAGTTTTTCCAAAACACCTTTTAAGTAAAACTCATTTAATAATGCAGAGGTCAATTCATCTATAGACGATTCTTTATCTTGAACGGAAAGTTGATTGATATTCCATATAGATGTGATTTTTTTTATCTCTGGTAAATCTAGTTTATTTAATTCTTGAACTAAAACGCTTTCTTCCATACTGCCAAGGGTAATTATGAGATTCAGTCTCCAATAATCAAATTATAACCTAGTTTGTAAACCAAAATTTATCTTTATAATGGAATTACTATTGTCAGTTTTTATATTATTTCTTTTTTTTGATATATGGATTCTTTTTCTGATCTACTGAAATACAATATAAGCGGAGCTCTCAGAATAGTAAATTCGGGAGCCGTATTCTCACTAAAATTAGCATATCTATTATTAGATATTAGTCAAGATAAGTCTTTGGAAACCGTTCCCAGACGTTTGCGGGAAGCATTTGAGGAATTGGGAGCTACCTATATAAAATTAGGGCAGTTTATTGCTTCTACTCCTTCCCTTTTTCCAAGGCCGTTTGTTGAAGAAATGCAAAAATGCTTAGACTCGGTTAGACCTGTACCTTTTGCGGAAATTCAAAAAATCATAGAAAAAGAATTAGAAGGTAAATTAACTGACTTTTTTTCTTATGTGGAAGAAAAGCCAATTGCATCTGCCTCTATAGCCCAAGTTCATGCCGCAACAACACGAGAAGGTTTAGATGTCGTGATAAAGGTTCAAAGACCTGATATCGAAAACATGCTAAAAACCGATATGAATCTGCTTTATCTGATTACTTTAATAATCGAATCAATTATACCAGGGTTTAATAAGTCGGGGATTTCAGATATTATTAGTGAATTTAGAAAATCAATTCTACTGGAAGTTGATTTTATCAAAGAGGCTCAAAACATAGAAGAATTCGAAAACCACCTTTTGCAAACAGGTGAAGTAAGAGCTACCGTTCCTAGCGTTTACCACTACTTAAGCACTAAAAAAGTTCTAACAATGGAACGATTGTACGGAATTCCTTTGACTGATGCCAAATCTTTATCCAGCTACGTCGATAATCCCCAAGTAACTCTGTTAAATGCTTTAAATATATGGTTCTCGTCTTTGGGGACTAGTGGCTTTTTCCATGCTGACGTTCATGCCGGTAATTTGCTTGTTTTGAGAGATGGTCGTATTGGATTTATTGATTTTGGTATAGTTGGTAGAATTTCAAAAGAAGTCTGGAGTGGACTTATGATGTTTATGGAAGGCTTAGCTGGAAATGATACCATGACGGTGGTGAAAGGGCTTGTAAAAATGGACTCTACAGCAAAAGATATTGATGAAAGGAAATTTGCCAAAGAATTACGCCAAGTTTTTGATGAAATCCAATCTATCACAAATTCCATTCAGTACGGAGACATTTTATCCGTTAATGAAGACCAAATGAATAGAATACTACTAGACCTTGGTGAAATAAGTAAAAAAAATGGACTTAAAATTCCACGCGAATTTGGCCTTTTAATCAAACAGATGCTTTATTTTGATCGTTATGTAAAAGCTCTGGCACCGGAAATGGATTTAATCAAAGATCAAAAATTGTACATCTATTGAAAAATATCCAAAGAAAAAGATAAAGTCTGCAATTTCTTATCTTTCTCGGAAACAATAGGTTCAAAAACTTGCCAATCAATGGAAAGTTCGGGATCATTCCACAAAACACCGCCTTCACTCTTGGGGTCGTAGACATTATCCACTTTATAAAGCACTTCACAATTAGACTCTAGAGTGAGGTAGGCGTGAGCAAAGCCCCTGGGAACAAACAACTGTTTAAAGTTTTTATCGCTTAATTCAACACCATACCACTGTTTAAAAGTTTTGGAACTTTTTCTTAAATCAACTACTACATCATAAATCGAACCTTTGACAACCCGAATAAGTTTGGATTGAGCATAAGGAGGTTTTTGATAGTGCAATCCCCTTAGTACGTTCTTATCAGAAGACTTAACGTGATTATCTTGCACAAAGATAGAATGAATTCCACTTTCTGCAAATTTCTTTTGGCTATAACTTTCAAAAAAGAATCCTCTTCCGTCTTTATGAATGATAGGCTCTAGTATATATAAATCAGAAAAACCCGTTTCAGTAACTTTCATATAATCCAACCTTTGTCTTCACTTTCTGCAATGGAAATCAAATATTCTCCGTAGCTGTTCTTTTTCAAGCCGTCAGCAATCTGAAGTAGTTTGTCCTTTGTAATATACTTTTTACGATAGGCAATTTCCTCTATGCAACCTACTTTCAATCCCTGCCTCTTTTCTAATACTTGGATAAACGCACTTGCTTCCATCAAAGAATCATGTGTTCCCGTATCTAACCAAGCAATCCCTCTTCCTAGTATTTCAACAGAAAGATTCCCTTGTTTCATATATTCCCTGTTCAAGTCTGTAATTTCCAATTCACCTCGAGGGGATGGTTTTAAACTTTTTGCGATTTGAGAGGCATTTTTATCATAAAAATATATTCCCGGAACTGAGTAATGAGACTTTGGTTTTTTAGGCTTTTCTTCTATACTCAAAACTTTCCCGTCTTTATCAAACTCAACAACTCCATATCTTTCCGGATCATTTACATAATAACCAAAAATCATTCCACCATCTTTTAGTTTGGATGCCTTGGTAAGAGTTTCAATCAACCCATGTCCGTAAAAAATATTATCACCTAATACCAAGCATGAATTATCACCATCGATAAACTTCTCACCTATTATAAAAGCTTGTGCAAGTCCGTCAGGTGAAGGCTGTACTTCATATTTTATATTCATTCCTAGGTCATTTCCAGTTCCCAGTAACGACTGGAATAATGGACTATCGCCAGGAGTGGATATGATTAATACATCTTTTATACCCGTTAGCATCAATGTAGATAACGGATAATATATCATGGGTTTATCATAAACAGGCATAAGCTGCTTACTTACAACCTTTGTAACGGGATACAGCCTTGTTCCAGAACCACCAGCCAGAATAATTCCTTTCATGTTTAATTATTTAATCCTTTCCACGTATTTAATATCTTTAATAGATTTGATACTATCGGCAATTTCTTGAAATTGGTCCAAATGTTCGATTTCTATTGTGAATTTTGCAGTCAAAGTATTATTTTCCGAATTTGCAGTTGCCTCGATTATATTAGTTTCTGTTTTTGAAATACAAGAAACCATTTCCAAATAAATTCCTTGTCTATCAAGAGCCTTTACCTCCATTTGAATCGGAAAAGGATCATGTACTCCTTCCCACCGAACACCTACAATTCTGTTCAAGTCTATATTGGTTTTATTGATTCGGTCACACTTAACTTTATGAACACTAAATCCCTTTCCTTTTGTAACAAAACCAACAATTTCATCTCCAGGCAAAGGAGAGCAACACTTTGCCAATTTAACCATTATGCCTTTTGTGCCTGCTACAACAATAGAGACTTTTCTTTCTCTTCTCTGAATCTCAGATAAATCATTTTCCTTGGGCTCAATATCTTTTAAAAGAATAGGTTTTTGCTTAGGTGGAGATGCTTTTATGGTGATAGGCGAGCTTTCACTACTAGTTTCTTCTTGGAGTTTGCGAAAATACTGTCTTAACTTTTGCCTCGCAGAAACCGTTTTTACAAACCTTAGCCATATTGGAGAAGGCTTGCTATTTTTATCCGTAATAATTTCCAATTGATCACCGGATTTTAATTCAGTTCGAAGTGGCACCATTCTGCCATTCACTTTTGCTCCCTTAGCGTGTAATCCGATATCAGTGTGAATTCTGAATGCAAAATCAATGGTAGTGGAACCTTTGGGAAGCTCCAATATTTTTCCTTTAGGAGTAAAAACAAAAACTTCATCTTCATGAAGTTCGAGTTTTAAATCTTCCAAAAATTCTTTTCCATCTTGTGTAGGATCAAATTTGTACAACCAATCTGCTATATTTACTTCACCAACTGCTGCTGTTCTCCCCTCTTTATATGCCCAATGAGCTGCAATACCATATTCTGCAATATCATTCATCTCTTGGGTTCTAATTTGAACTTCTAGAGGTTTACCGTCAGATCCTATTACACTAGTATGGAGAGAACGATAGCGGTTCATTTTGGGAGTTGCGATATAATCTTTAAATCTTCCAGGGATAGGATTCCATAATGTATGAACAATTCCCAAAACACTATAGCAATCTTTTATCTCAGCTGCAATAATTCTAACTGCCCTTAAATCAAAAATCTGATTGAAGTGTTTTTCTTTTTCTTTCATTTTTCTGTAAATGGAATAGAAATGCTTTGCCCTGCCTTCAATCTTGGCTTCTACGTTGATTGCTGCTAACCTTTGTTTAAGTATTAGTTTTATTTTTTCAATATACTGGTCTCTTTCTGATTTTTTCGCAGCGATTCTTGTTTTAATTTCTTGGTATTCATCCGGTTGTAAAATTTGAAAAGACATATCTTCTAATTCGGATTTAAGTTTGTATATTCCAAAACGACCTGCCATTGGTGCATAAATATGTAAAGTTTCTTGAGCGATTCTTTTTTGTTTGTGGGGAGGTTGAAATTTTAAGGTTCTCATATTATGAGTTTTATCTGCCAACTTAATTAGGATAACTCTAGCATCTTTAATAGTTGCAAATAACATCTTTCTAATATTTTCAACGGCTTCGGATTCTTTGGATTGATTTTTAATTTTAGAAATTTTGGTAACGCCATCGACTAGGTTAGCGACATTCTGTCCAAATTCTTGAACCATATCTTCTGCTGTATAATCCGTGTCTTCTATTACATCGTGCAATAAACCGGCAGCTATAGATTCAGAATCCAATCCCAATTCATCTAATATGCAGGCAACATTTAGTGGGTGGATAATATAAGGTTCACCGGATAAACGAGTTTGATTTTTATGAAGTTTCTCAGCAAGTTCGTAAGCTTTTTTCACGAGAAAAAAAGACTTTTCACCAAGCCTTTTTTTGACCAATTTTAGTAATTGTTCACTTGAAACTTCGTGATTACGAAATCCCATTTATTGCTTTTTTATATCCAAGGTTAAATCTAAAAATCTTGTAGTGTGGGTAAGGTATCCCATACTAACACCTAAATTATCTACATTCATGTTTGACAACTTATCCAATTTTTCCGGAGTAATTCCTCCCGAACATTCAATAGTTATATCTGCTTGGTTTTGCCTTATAAAATCAATTGCTTTTTTGGTATTTTCTATCGAAAAATTATCAAGCATGATTATATCCGGTTTTGCCCGAATTGCTTCTTCTAATTGATCAAACTCATCTACTTCCAATTCGATTTTTTTGCCAGGAAAATTGTCTTTTATTTTTTGAACGGCTTGCAAAATTGAACCGGACATGGCAACATGATTGTCTTTAATTAATGCCATATCCGAAAGATTGATCCGGTGATTTGCTCCCCCCCCGGAGTATACTGCGTATTTAACCAACTTGCGGTAGCCAGGCAAAGTTTTTCTTGTATCCAAAATCATTATATTCGGGTATTTTCTGACAATCCTGTTGGTTTCCGTAGCTATACCGGAAAGGTATTGAATGAAATTTAAAAGAACCCTTTCTATTCTCAAAATGATATTTAAATTTCCAGATAAAATGGCTATAGTTTCGGAAGATGAGATTTTATCTCCGTCAGATTTTAGTAATTGAATAGTAAATTGGTTGTTGGTTTGTTGTCTTAACTCGTCTAAAACACCTGTACCACAAAGAATTCCTTCCTCTCTGAAAATCAAATCTGCCTTGCAAATTTGATCGGAGGAAAAAATCGCTTCGCTAGTTATGTCTTTTTCCGGACAATCTTCTTGTAAAGCAAACTTTACAAGAAAGGCATAGTCAGAAGAACTTAAATTATCTATCGGTTGTGTTAAAAACCTTTTCATCTACTAACCTCCTGTTATTTAGGAGGAATAATTAAGACCTGATTTGGGTAAATTTTATTTGGGTTTTTAATCCTTGATTTGTTCGCCTTATAAATCTTTTTCCAATATTTATCACTTCCGTAAAACTTACGGCTAAGCCTATATAAAGTATCCGTAGGATTTTTACTTTTGACTTTATAGGTTCTGCTACGAAGACGCTTCTTCTTTTTTACCGGTTTGGGTTTGGCTTTATTTTTTTTATCCGGTTCTATATAAACAATTTCATCATCTTTGTCATCTTCACCTATCTCAAGAGTGTCACTTCTGCCCGCTATATGAGTAACTTTTTCTTTTTTCTTCTCTAATCTGGCGGCAATATTTTTGGAAATTAAGATGGATTTATCTGCTAACTCAATGGCTTCTTTGCTGTGTTCAATAGAATCTTCATATTTTTCTTTGTCCAAAAACTCAGTAGAAGAATTCAAAGATTCATTTGCGGCTTTTAAGTTATCTTCTGCATTCAACAAGGAATTACTTAATTCTTCATCTTCTCCAACTTTGGACTTGTCTATAGAATTAATTTCTTTACCAGCGTCTTGAATTTTATCCTTTGCTGTGCTGATTTGATTTTGAGCATAAGGACGAACCACGGAAGAATACATCTCATCGGTGGATTTTTTCGCATTATCTATCTTTGTTTGCCCGTCTTTTACCTTGCCGTCTTGGACATTGGCAATTCCCTCATTTAGCTCTTTTTTAACACCATTTATTTGTTCTCTTTTGGTGCCATTTGAATACTTATCAATCAAAGGAAGCCGCTCTTCGGTTTCAGTCGCTGAGTCTAAAAGGACTTGAGTTTTGGTTAATGAAATGGCTTTCGCTTTTTTAGAAGCTTTGATGGAATCCAAGTATTTTTTATGAGCTACTTCGTAGGTATCAAATGCCTCACTTCTAGCCTTATTTTTAGATTCTGAGTCTTCTAAATTAGGATAGCTATTTAATTGGGCTTGCGCTTGACCGGAAGCGCTATCACCTTCATCCAATAACTCTTTTGCTTGATTGAATTCTTGAGACGCAAAATTCTCTGCATTAGCGTTTTCAGCAGATTTGATAGATTGCCCAGCGTCCTCTTTTGCTTTGGAAACTATACTAGGTAGTGTCTTTTCTATGGCATCACTAGCCTTATTACGGGCGTAATCGGCTGAATTTTTAACAGCCTCAACTTCCGGTTCTTCTGCAGTTGCAAGCTCGTGGGTTTTCAACAGGTATTTTTTTGCTTCTTCATACTCTGGCTGGGCTTGCTTGTCAGCTCCCAATTCTTTAGCTCTGCTAATTTCTTCTTTAGCTTTGCTTAAACTCCTTATCGGCAACGGGTCTGCACAACGAATAAGAAAACCTAATAATAATGATATACTAATAGTAACTAAATATTTTTTTTTAGGAAAGATCATAGTTTTTTTATAAAAGTTAAATTTATTTAAAAGCAGCTATTGCTTCTGTTTCACCGTCGAAAATCTCAAAAAAAGATGTAAGTTTGGTCAACTCAAAAACTTTACGAACCGAACCTGCCACATTTATTATTTTCAACCCTCCCTGGTATTTTTTCAAGTTAGATAAACTTGAAATTAATGCCCCTATTCCAGATGAATCAATATAAGAAACTTTTTCTAGATTTATAATAATTTGATATTTTTGCTCTTCTATCAATTTAGCGATAATTTCTTTAATTTCTGGTGCATTATATAAATCAATTTCTCCATTAATATCAAGAACTATAATGCTGTTGTTTTCTCTTCTGGTAATTTCCATTCTTCTTTATCCACTCCTTTCGCAACGATTACCGCAATTCTTATCATCTATATCAGGTATAATTTATAAAAAAAAGTCAACGATAAAATTTTACTAAAATATATATTTTTTAAATAAATTATCCACTTAAATCCGATGTCCCTATTTTCTTCTGCCATTTTTAGCAATTCCATTCGTTTTTAAAGTAATTTTACTGACTACATTTACCAAATGGCTATAAACATCCATGGTATCAAGTATTAATTTTGAATTATCCAATGTTTTTCGTTAATCTACTATTAATTGGCATGTATTCTTTAGACATATCACCCGCGTTTTCCCTCACTAACCTAGGAATCAAATAGCCAGGCAACGTTTTTCTCATTTGAGATATTAACTCGCAAGCAATATTTTCCGAAACAAAAAATTCAGAAGCACCTTGCACTTTATCAAGGAAATGAAGATAATATGGTACAATCCCTGATTTATACAGCTTTTTACTAAGATTGGATAAAATATCTATGTTATCATTTACCGAATGTAATAGTACTGATTGGTTAAAAACAATAATTCCTGTATTTCGTATCAACTTTACCTTTTCTGCTAATTTTTCATCAATTTCATTTGGATGGTTTATGTGGAAAATGATAGATATTTTGTTCGAATAAACTTCTAAAATTTTAATGAGATTATCTGTTATTCTATTTGGGATTGTGGGTAAAAATCTTGTATGAAATCTGATAAACTCGATATGGCTTATCTCATTAATTTTTTCCAATAAATAGGATAATTTAGCATCTGAAATAGAAAATGGATCACCACCACTAAGAATAACCTCCGAAATACTTGTATCTGATTTTATATACTCAATGGCACTTTTCCACTGCTCTTTTTCTGCATTATTTTCTGAGTATGGAAAATGTTTTCTAAAACAATATCTACAGTGTATCGAACATTTTTGGGTGACAATAACAAGAGCTCTGCCATAATATTTATGTAAAACACCTACTGCCGGCATAAATTCTGTTTCTTGCACAGGATTAGGTGTAAATCCATCTACGTTTTCTAATTCACTTTTTAGAGGTAAAATTTGTTTTAATAGGGGATCATCTGGATTATTTTTCTCTATTTTATCCACAAAACTACTTGGTACTTTTAATGGAAAAAAGCTGTTTTTATCAACTTCATCTAGAATATGTTCTATATTCAAGAGTTTCAATAGATTGCTGATGGGGGTAAAAGACTCTTCTGTAGTCATTTGTAGTAAGTTTAAACTATTTTAACTTGAAAAACTGTATTTCAAGTTGAAACTCCTATAAACATTTGTAAAGGATTTTTTAATCAAATAGTAATGATACTATCCTAAAAAATTTTTCATTTGGAATTCTGCCTTCCATGTCCGAAGACAAATCCTTTTTGATTCGATTTAAATAAAACATTTTAATCTTTCCTTTGTGTTTGGCATTCACTTCACCACGATAATCACATTCAAAAAAATCTTTTACGAGGTAATAGGTGGAATACGAAATATTGATGCGTCCGGGAGTCCCACTAGACTCCATTCTGCTTGCCGTATTTACGGTGTCTCCCCATATATCATAGGCAAATTTCTTTTCTCCAACAACGCCAGCCATAACAGGCCCACTATTAATTCCAAGCCTCAATTCCCAATAAGGCATATCCATTTTTTCTTTGATTTTTTTGGTTTGATTCATAATATTTTGAATTTCCAGTGCTGCCAGGCAACAATCTATGGCATGGGTTTTATTCGGAACAGGTAAACCTCCGGCACACATATAACTATCGCCAATGGTTTTTAATTTTTCTAATTTGTAGTATTCCACAATTTTATCAAATTGAGAAAAACAAATGTCCAATTCTTTCACCAATTCTTGGGGAGAAAGGTTTTCTGCAATTTGCGTAAATCCTTTAAAGTCCGTAAAAATAATGGAAACATTATCAAAAAAAACAGGCTTGACTTCTCCATATTCTTTCAATTCATTGGCTACTTCTTGGGGTAAAATATTCAAAAGTAGCTTGTCTGATTTTTCACGCTGTTTCTCGGCTTCTATTTGTGCTACTTCTGCAAGGTGTTTGGCAAACATGGTTTCTTGTAAAATCTTTTCTTTTTGAAGGACTCCGGCAATTTGAGAAGCAAACCTTGAAATTGATTTAAGATTTTCTTTACTTAGCTTTAAGAAGTCCTGAATGGTATGTCCGACAAAGATTCCTATACATTCTTCTCCAACTCGAATCGGCATATAAAAAACAGACAATACTCCCAATTTATCAACAAATTCTTTATCTGGAATACTTTTAATAAAATTCTTTTTAACTTTAGGAATGTAACTGCTTTTGCTTTTTTGAATGGCATAGTAGATTAGAGAACTGTCTTTGAGTATATCAAAAGTCGTGTTTTTAATGTAGTTATATTTGTCATCTGGAATTTTTCTACCTCTTACTTTAAAAGGAATGACCTTAGAAGATTCTTTATCAATAAAATATAGAGTGAGAACATCCAAGCGATAGGTATCCATAACGTAATCAAAAATGTAGTACAAAGTATCATTTAATGAAGGGCTCTCAGTTAGCTTGATAGTGATTTGATTTAATGCTTCTGTTTCGTGTTTTGATTCCTCCAATTCGGTTGTTCTTTCGATTACTTTTTGTTCTAAGGTTGCCGAAAGGTCTTCCACTCTGTTAAATGCTGTTGTAAAACGCATCGAAAGTACAAAAGATTGAGATACAATAAATATAAAAAAACCTAAAGAGGCATAATAACCCGTCGAAACAACTTGGTTGGAATGTAAAACGTCATTCACAATAAACAAAATAAAAGCAAAAGAACCAAATAGAAAGCTTAAAGCCCCTTCCTTTTTTCTAAAACTCGCCTTTAGCATAACATAAAGGGAATAAGCAGACAGGAATAAAATGATCATTTGCATATATACTAAAGCGTGGGAAAAAATTCGAGTTGGGAATAAAGCCACAAATAAAGAAATAATATAAGATGGATATTGAATGAGCTTATTTAAAGTTGTGTGAGTTTCATCAGGAAATATGTTGGCTAAAAATAATAAAAAAACAGGTGCACCAAGGGTGATTGTTAAATATTCTAACTTTAATCCTAGTTCCCAGACGGTAGATGGAAAAATTGTAAAAAAGTAACACTGATCCGTTACCAGTGTTCGTATAGAAATCAGAAAGCAAAATAAACCAAAGTAGAGAGCTGATTTTTCCTTTTTTCTTATGGAATACAATCCCAAATGATAAAAACCCATGATAAGGAGGCTCCCAAACAAAAAGAAATTCAGAAACAAATTTCTTTCTCTAAATTGCCGGATATGCTTAGGATGTCCGATCAAAATTTTATCCCAAAGTCCTCCTTTTTGATGGTGATAGTTAGAAATCTGAATGATTATTTGTATTTCAGAAGAGTCTCTATTGGGAATTTTGAGTAACTCCGGTTGAAACGAAGGAATAGCAGTTTCTGAACTTTTGCTAACTTCTCCTGCTTTCAAGATGAGTTTTTCATCTACAAATAAGTTATATGCCGTTGCAAAGGTTAAAACGTTTAAAGATAGTTCTTCCCCTTGCTTGATTTTGATTTTGAGTCTATAGGTAGCATACCCGTCTCCTTTTAGCTTCTCTCCAGCTATTTTATATCCATTCCACACATTAGGAATTTTGATGTTTCCCGTTTTTTGGGGTAAGGTTTTTTCTTGAAAATCTTCAGGTGTTAAAAGCTTCTGCCAGTAAAATTCCCATTCTCCGTCCAAATTAGCAATCCCGTCTTTCTTGAAATTCCAATCAGATAGGTCAATTGTTCCGTTGATTGCCTGCGATTGCTTTTTGAGAGAATTTTGATTACAAAAAAGCGATAAAAAAGATAACAACAAACATGCAGTTGTAGCGGGGACGTATTGCCATACGTCCTTTCGTAAAAAGTTCATTATTTTGACCGTAGGGAAATAATGAATTCCGTTCCATTAGAACTGCTTTCTTCGGTTTCCTCTTCTGAATTTATCTCAATGCTACCACCATACAATTCAACAAATTTTTTTACCAAAGGAAGTCCGAAACCAGTTCCCTTTTCTCCTTTTGTACCGTATCGGGTTGTTGATTTGGTAACATCAAAAATTTTTGCAAGCAGATCTTCAGGTATTCCAATTCCGAAGTCTTTTACAGATATTTGGATCCAATTTTCATCCTTTTTTTTAGCCGATACAATTACCCGTGAATTCGGATAGGAAAATTTAACCGCATTAGTTAAAAAATTATTTAAAACGGAATTTACCAAAGAAGTTCTTTCTGCATATACTTGTAGTGAATCGTCAACATCAATGACTAGTTCTATTTCTTTTTTTTCAAAATTTTGTTTTAGCATATATATAGACTCATCCAAAACTCTTTTTAAATTGATTAGATTGAGCTGGATATAATTTTCCTTATCTTCTATTGTTCGTAATTGTCGAACCAATTCAATTAACTCCGAGCCGTTATAAGCACTGTTTCGAATTCTTTCTACAAGAGGTTTATGTTGGCTACTGGAAGTTTCTTCTAGCAGATCAGCTAACATAATAATAGACGTAAAAGAATTGTTCAAGTCATGGGAAAGTATATGCAGTAGTTCCTTTTGCTCTGATAGTGATTTTTCCAAATCTTCTTTTTTAAACTTCAAATCCAAATGCGTATCTACTCTGGATAACAATTCAGCTGAGTTGAAAGGTTTGGTTATATAATCTGCTGCCCCTAAATTAAATCCTCTTACAATATCTTCCGTTTCCGTTTTTGCCGTTAAAAATATAATAGGTATGTTTTTTAACAATTCGCTACTTTTAATTTTTTGACATACTTCAAAACCGTCCATTTCCGGCATCATAATATCCAATAAAATTAAATCCGGAATTACCTTATCCAATCGATTCAGAGCATCTTTACCATTTATGGCAGCATTTATTTGGTAATCTTTGGATTGTAAAACAGATGCCAGTAGTTGTATGTTTTTGGGAGTATCATCTACAATCAGAACAAGCGGTTTTTTATTTTTTGAATTTGTCATTGTGCATTTCCTTAAATCACACTAATAATGGTAGATTTTAGATTGTAATCTTAATTGTTGGTAAAAAGTTGTAAAGATTTTTTCACAAATTGGTAAAAATTCTATTTTTTAGTTCTCTATAAACTGGAAATGACTTCAATAATGGAGTTGGTTATTTGTTCCAATTCTTGCGTCTTAATAATGTAAGGTGGCATTATATAGACAAGGTTTCTAAACGGACGAATCCAAACTCCTTTTTCGACAAACTGTTTCTGTATTTGAGGAATATTTGGAGACTCAACCAACTCAACTACTCCAACAGCTCCCAAAACACGAACATCCGCAACTTGAGGCAATTTTTCACAAGTTGACAAAGAGTCATTCAATTGCTTTTCAATTCGAGAAATTTTTTCTTGCCAAGGACTTTCCAAAAGCAAGGAAATGCTTGCCAAAGCAACAGAACAAGCCAAAGGATTTCCCATAAACGTTGGACCGTGCATAAAAACACCGGGAGAATTAGACGAAATAGCTTGGCTGACTTGCTTCGTTGTCATGGTTGCCGCCAAACTCATATATCCACCGGTAAGGGCTTTGCCTAGGCAAAGAACATCCGGTATAACTCCGGCTTGCTCACATGCAAACAAAGTTCCTGTCCTACCAAATCCGGTTGCAATTTCGTCTAATATCAATAATACACTATGTTTTTCACAAAGCTTTTTCACTCTTCGTAAGTATTCGGGGCAATAGATTCGCATTCCTCCAGCTCCTTGGAGCAATGGCTCCAAAATAACCGCTGCAATCTCTTGACGGTGAGATTCGATCAAGGTTTGAAAGCTCCTTATGTCATTTTCATCCCATTCTTCGTCATTTCGGCTTTTGGGAGCATCTGCAAAATAGTGCTTGGGTAGTACATGAGAAAACATATTGTGCATTCCACTCACCGGATCGCATACGGACATAGCCCCAAAAGTATCGCCGTGATAGCCACTGCGTATGGTTAAGAGTCTTTGCTTTTGAGGAAAACCCAAAGCATACCAATACTGAATAGCCATTTTTATGGCAACTTCAACAGAAACAGAACCGGAATCACAAAAAAATACAGTTTCTAAAGGTTCGGGAGTTATTTTTACCAGCATCTCAGCCAAGTCTACTGCAGGACGATGAGTTAAACCTCCAAACATAATATGAGCCATTTTATTTAGTTGATCTTGAATTGCTTGGTTTAGCTTGGGATGATTATAACCATGTATTGCACACCACCAGGAAGACATTCCATCTATCAGCTTTTGCCCGTTTTCTAGGGTTAAATACACACCTTCTGCACTAACAACCGGATAAACCGGTGGCGGATCAACTAAAGAAGAATATGGGTGCCAAACATGAGCTTTATCAAAAGAGAGCCAAGTTTCATTATTCATATAAATTCCTTTATATAATAATCGCGTTGAGTATGCCAAATGATAAAAAAAGCTAGGGTTTTGTCTATACGTTTTCACCTTAAGAGGTTGAAAATATTTTATAATTTATTTGTTGACACCAATTTTTAAAAAAATATGAAATATCTATTATGTATAGATATTTTATGATTAGAATTTTTTTTTGAAATAGTTGACAGTTTTTTAATTCAAGATTTATTTTGGACAAATAGGAGTTTGCTTGCTTAAGGAACTGTTGACAACCTTAGATATCCACAAGGTAAAATATGAATAAAACATAAGGGATTAAAAATGAAAGTTAAAGCACACTGCACCATAAGCGCACCAAAGGCTAAAGTTTTCAATGCATTTTCTGACCTGAAAAATTTAGCAAATAATGTCAGAGCAATTAAAAGTATTGAGCTATTAACTCCTGGTGATGTTGGTATAGGAAGTAAATTCAAAGAAACTCGTATTATGTTTGGAAAAGAATCCAGCGAAACGATGGAAATAACGCAATTCTCGTTCCCTAATTATTATAAGGAAGAAGCACAGTCTAATGGAATGCACTATGCTACGGAATGGCGTTTCGTTGAGGAAGGGAACAAAACCACCGTTTCAATTGATTTTTCTGGAACACCTACAACGTTTTCGGCAAAACTTTTGAATGTTCTTTTTTTGTTTATGGTGGGTGGTATGAAAAAAGCCTTTCTTGCTGACATGGACGATTTAAAGAAAATGTTGGAAAAAGGATAGCATACTGCTATGCAGATTTTACACTGCGACTATGCAGTTTCGGGGGGACAAATACCCTAGACCCAACCTGCCCTATTGGCGGATTCATATAGTTACTATCTTGGGTGCAATCCTTTAATTATGACTAAAGCGTATCATTATTTGAAACAATTCCGAATGGAAAGATGGAAGGAAATTTTAGAAATTGCTTGGCCATTAATAATAGCCAACAGTTTTTGGAATATACAACTTACAATAGACCGACTTTTTGTTGGTAATTATTCAACGGAAGCCCTGGCTGCAGCAACTGCTGTTATGGGAGTCTTTTGGACACCTATGGCATTGTTACAACAAACGGCTGCTTACCTTATGACATTTGTAGCTCAATACTATGGTGCCAGGCGATTGCAAATGATCGGACCTGCAGTTTGGCAATCCATATATGTGAGTATTATTGGCGGAATCTTGATATTGCTTTTAATCCCTGTTGCCAAAGAAATTTTTTTGGCAATCAATCATTCACCATCAATCCAAAATCTGGAAACAGATTATTTTATTGCAATCTGTTTTTCGGCTCTTCCTACGGCTCTGGTTGCTTCAGCTAGCGGTTTTTTTACTGGATTGGGGAATACAAGAATTGTTATGTGGATTAATTGTTCGGGAATGGTTGCAAATTTTATTTTTGACTATCTTCTAATTTTTGGGAAGTTGGGATTTCCTGCTATGGGAATCAAAGGAGCAGGGTATGCCACTGCTATTGCGAATTGTGTAGCAACCGGGTTAGGTTTTTACCTTATATTAAATAAATCGAATGAATCTGAATACAAAATTTTATCCGGATGGAAATGGGACTCTGAATTGATGAAACGATTTATCAAATACGGAATTCCCAGCGGTCTTCAATGGGCTCTGGAAGGGCTTGCATTTACCGTTTTTTTGATAATTATAGGGAGAATGAATAACGGTAGTGCTGCTCTAGCCAGTAGCGGAATTGCTGTGACGATTATGTTGTTGTCGGTTCTTCCTGCGATGGGAGTAGCACAATCAGTATCGGTATTGGTAGGACAACATCTTGGAGAAAATAAACCGAAACAAGCAGAATACGCAACCTGGAGTGGTTTACAAATAGCAATTATGTATATTTTCACTATGGGAATTACATTTATTCTGTTTCCCAATTTTTATTTGAACTGGTTTCACAATCCTGAAGACCCGAAAATTTGGATGCAAGTCAGCATAATAGTACCTTATCTATTGATGTATGTTGCTCTTTTTACATCTTTTGATTGCATGAATATGATTTTTTCGTTTGCATTAAAAGGTGCAGGAGATACAAGATTTGTTACCATAGTTGCCATGTTAGTTCCCTGGCCATTGATGGTGATTCCTACGTATTTTTTTAAAGATAGGGAGGGAGCTGTTTACTGGGCTTGGGGTGCAGCTTCTATTTTTATCATCACTCAGGCTTTCATATTTTTGCAGAGATTTTTAGGTGGGAAATGGAAAAATATGAGGGTAATAAATTAACGTGAGTTTCGGATAAGAAAAATTGCAAATTTTTTAAGGGCAATCACGGGGGAATTGCCCTTACGAAAGACAATTTGTAGGGGTAAACCCCTGTGTTTACCCCTTAATTATAAATAAAAGCACCTTAAGCGAAATTCAAGTTAAATTAGGAAATATTCGAATATATTATACTTAATTAATCTATATAGCAGGGCACGATGAAAAAATGCATCTTTTGTGAAATATTAAATTCTAAACTTCAGGCAAGTGTGGTTGTCAAGGAAGAACGATTTACTGCACTGATGGATATCCATCCCGTCAATCATGGTCACGTACTGATAATTCCTAACAGGCATATTACCTATTTACATGATTTGACCGAACACGAACAAACTATGGTTATGAATTTTGTCGTTCGTATTCAGAAGGCATTGCAACTTTCCGAGTTTTCTAATGGAGATTCCAATCTATTGATCAATGACGGTAGAGATGCAAACCAACACATCCCTCATCTGCATATTCATATCATTCCTCGTAAAAAAAACGACACTCTGAAAGTTATGATGAATTTTGGAGCTCGTATGATGAATTTTTTTGGAGGTGCTGAGTCATTGGAAAAGCTTAATTCTCAAGCAGAATCAATACGTAAGGTTTTACCTCAAAAACCTCTTGCTTAAAAATGCTCAAAGATATGAGTTGATTCCGGAAATAGAAGATATTGAAGAAAAAGTAAAATCAAAAAAGAGCTTTAGGGAAAAAGAAAATAAGATAGATTTTAATGAAAATGTTTCCGAGAAAGATATAATAAAGAAAAACATTTAAAGAACCTGTTTGATAATGAGGTATAGAGATGGAAAATATTTATAATTTATTTGTTGACATCAATTTTTAAAAAAATATGAAATGTCCAGTATGAATAGTTTTGAATTTCAAGATAAAATTTATGAAAGCAACAATTCGGTTATCTTTCGAGTAAAGCAAAAAAGTGATAACAAACCTTTTATAGTTAAACAGCCAAATAATTCTTCACCAGATACAACTTTACGTTTAAAAAGAGAATTTGACATACTCAAAGACCTGAAAACTCCGGAAATTATCGAAGTATATTCTTTAGAATATTCGGAAAATACATTATCCCTCATTCTCGAAGACTTTGAAGCTACTTCCTTAGAAGAGTTTCTAAAATCAAAAAAGATAGACATATTAACATTTCTCAAAATTGCCATTCAAGTAGTCAAAGGACTAGTCGCAATTCACAATAAAAACATCGTCCATAAAGACATCAATCCAAACAACATTGTAATCCATGCAGAAAGCCTTCAAACCAAAATTATAGACTTTGGGATAGCTACTACTCTATCTAAAACCGAGCAGAGTTTGGTATCGCCCGAAGTTATAGAAGGGACTCTGAGTTATATATCCCCGGAACAAACGGGTAGAATGAACCGAAATATAGACTACAGGACAGACTTTTACTCTTTAGGTGTAACTTTTTATCAAATGGTAACTGGTAGACTTCCGTTTGAATTGGATGACGCTCTGGATTTAATCCATTCTCACATTGCCATTCTTCCCGAACCTCCGGAGAAGTATTGGATTCCAAAAGCAATTTCTGAAATTATCTTAAAACTCATGTCAAAGAATGCAGAGGATAGGTACATGAGTGCAGTTGGATTATTGTATGATTTGGAATGGTGTCTGGAGAATTTCCAAACCCTTGATACGGTTTCTTTTCAACCAGGTTTGAGAGATGTGTCTTTGCAATTTCAGATTCCGGAAAAGGTGTATGGGAGGGAGGAAGAATTAGAACAATTACTAAGAATATACCAACAAGTAACAGAGGGAAAAACAGAAATCTTACTTGTTAATGGGCTTTCTGGTATAGGAAAAACGGTTTTGGTGAATGAAATTCAGAAACCTATAGTAAGTTCCAAAGGCTTTTACATTACGGGAAAGTTTGACCCTATGAAACGGAATATACCTTTCCGGGCAATTATCTATGCCTTCCAAGATTTGGTTAAACTTATCTTAACGGAAAAGAATGAATCCATAGAACTATGGAAAGAGAAACTCCAAGTTGCACTTGGAACTAACGGAAGGGTTGTGACGGAAGTAATCCCGGAATTGGAGCTTATACTAGGTGAACAACCGGAGTTGATTGAACTATCTCCCAATGAGTCACAAAACCGATTCAATTTGGTATTCCAAGATTTTGTAAGAGTTTTTGCCAGTGCGGAACACCCTCTTGTTATATTTTTAGACGATTTGCAGTGGGCAGATTCTCCGAGTATCCACCTTATTCAAACGTTATACACAGCTACGGATATAAGTCATTTAATGTTTATCCTTGCCTATCGAATAAACGAAGTAGATGCAACTCATCCCTTTGTTTTGATGGTGAATGACTTACGAAAACAGGAATTTACAATTCACGAAATAGCCTTAAAGCCTCTAAGTCTTGAACCAATCAATCAACTCGTATCTGATTCACTCAAGCAAAAACCGGATATTACCAAACCTTTGGCAGAAGTTGTCATGTCTAAAACTGCTGGAAATCCGTTTTTTGTAAACGAGTTGCTAACAAACCTTTACCACAGAGATTTGATCTATTTAAAAGAAGAGCAATGGAATTGGGACTTAAGAAAAATACAAGAGGCAAATATTTCCAAGAATGTGATCGACCTTTTAGCAGAGAAGGCAAAGGAACTATCAAAGGAAGTTCTCGAAACAATTCAACTCATTTCTTGTATAGGTAGTTGGTTTTATATAGATATGCTTCATAGAATCAGTGAAAAAAGCGAGGAAGAAGTTAAGGATTCCATAACCAATCTTGTGAATGGTGGATTTTTGCATATAAGTAAAACCAAAGGTCGTTTTGTTCATGATAAAGTCAAGGAAATGGTTTACGGATTAGTATCTGATGATGATAGAAAAAAGTATCACTATAAAATTGGTAAAACGTATTGGGAAGTTGCAGAGCAGAAAAATGAGATTGATGAAAATGTGTTTGTGATTGTTAATCAATTGAACAATGCGATAGATTTGCTTACCAAAGAAGAAAAGGCGAAGCTATTAGACTTGAATTTAATGGCAGTTGATAAAGCTTTTGCATCTGCTGCTTATGAGCCTGCATTAAATTTGCTCAAAATCACAACGGAATTGTTGCCGGATCATTCTTGGGAAACAGAGTATGAAAAAACATTAGACGTATATACCAAGATGGCAAGGTTGGAATATTTGAATGGGAACTATGATGAGGCAGAAAAATTTTTTGAGATAGTATTGAGTAATTCTAAAACTGAATTAGAAAGAGTAAATGTTTATGAGATAAAGATGCCTTTGTTTGTAGCAAAATTTCAATTTAGAGAAGCACTGGATATTGGATTAAAAGGTTTGGAAATACTAGGAATTACATTTCCGGAAGTACATGATCCGACTTTTGAGTTTACAAAAATATTCCAGCAATTAGGAGAAAGAAAACCAGAAGACTTATTTAACTTACCTTTGTCAAAAGAGCCTTATAAGTCTGCATCTATGCGATTATTAAGTTCTTGCATCGTCTCTTCATATGTTTCTTTACCATCTTTACTGCCTATAGTAATAGGCAAGATGATTAATATATCTTTAGAACATAATAATTTTCCAGTCTCACCTTTGGGATATGTATTTTTTGGAAATATTACAGCATCTGTATTAGGAAATTATGATTTAGGCTATAGTTTTGGTAAGCTAGCAATTGATTTATTGCTTAAGTATAATCTAGAATTTTTAACAAGCTCAGTATATATGTTGTTTTTTGCTATGGTAAGCCATTGGAAAAAACATGCTAAAGAAAGTTTAGATAACTTGTTAAAAGGGCATAATGCTGGAATTAAATTTGGAGATATTGCCTGGGGTTCTTATTGTATAAACCATCATGGTTGGATCAGTTTGTATTCTAGAGAAAGCTTATATAATTTAAATAATATCTATAATGAACATAATAAAATTCTTGATAAACTTAAACAACATGATACTACTTTACTTTATAAAGTAACTTGGCAGCTGATTATAAATTTATTAGGTGACTCTGAAGACATTTTATTATTAAAGGGAGAAAAGTTTAGCGAGACTGATTCTCTAGAAGGTATTCAACAAGCAAAGAATTTCACATGTCTATACTTATATTTTACAAATAAATTAGTTTTATCTTGTTTTTTTG
The DNA here is from genome assembly GCA_024233865.1 of Leptospiraceae bacterium. Taxonomy (GTDB): domain Bacteria; phylum Spirochaetota; class Leptospiria; order Leptospirales; family Leptospiraceae; genus JACKPA01. The sequence continues at coordinate 279,784 of JACKPA010000001.1, forward strand.
GAAATTTACTTGATGCTTATAAATATGCAAATGAGGCGATTCCTTTTGAAGGAGCTATGTTTGGATTAATGATTGTTCCTGAACATAATTTCTTTTATTCTCTTTCATGTATTGGATTGTATGAATTAGAAAAAAATCATGTATATCTCAACCAAGTCAAGAAAAACCAAGAACGAATGAAGGTATGGGCGGAGAACTGTGAAGCAAACTACGGTCATAAATACCTGATTGTAGAAGCCGAACTTGCTCGAATTGAAGGAAACATAGTAGATGCGATAAGCAAGTATGATGAAGCCATAAAACTCGCCATTCGGTATGAATACACCTTGGAAGAAGCCATTGCCAATGAATTAGCAGGCAAGTTTTGGCTAAGCCAAAAGAATGAAAAATTTGCAAAAGTTTGTATGATAGATGCGAGGTATGCCTACGAAAGATGGGGTTGCAAACCAAAAGTCAAACAACTCGAAGAAACCTACCATGATCTGATAGGTTTTAACCAAAACAGAAGAGCTACCGATAGAAGAAAAATTTCAACTACATTAACTGGTGGAATTTCGGACTTCAGTTCATCGTCTACTTTAATTGATATCCAATCCGTCTTAAAAGCTTCTCACACTTTATCTGCTGAGATTGAACTAGGCAAACTCTTAGAAAACATGATGAAGATTCTATTCCAAAATTCCGGAGCGGAAACTGGAAAACTAATCCTTGTGGAAAAAGTAAAAAACAACCACGAAGTAAAAATGATCATCGAAGCAGAAGGTGATGCCAATAAAAAAAGTATAAGCGTAATGTTGCACAAAACATTGGAGCAAGTGAGCCTTCCTCACACAATTTTAAACTACGTAGAGAGGGCAAAAAAAGAAGTCGTACTGGATAATGCAAGCCAAAGAGGAATGTATACAAACGATCCGTACATAAAAGAAAACAGAACAAAATCCGTAATGTGCTATCCTGTTGTCAACCAAGGGAAACTACAGGCAATTGTGTATTTGGAAAATAACCTCGCAACGGGAGCATTCACAGAAGAAAGAGTCGAAACACTAAAAATCTTGGCAACGCAAGCAGCCATCTCTATTGAGAACGCAAGACTTTATGAAAACATCGAAACCATCACACGAGACAAAACCAGAATTGAGACCGAAATGAGTATCGCCCGTGAGATCCAAACGTCTTTGCTACCTCAAGAACCTATACTCTCTGGGTATGAACTGACAGTTTACATGAAAATGGCGGACGAAGTAGGAGGAGACTACTATGACGTGATTCGGGAAAACGGAAGAGAATGGTTTTTAATAGGGGATGCGAGTGGACATGGAGTACACGCAGGTCTGGTGATGATTATGGTTCAGACATCCATTCACACAGTAATAGAATCCAATCCGAATATGAACCCGGCTGATTTATTGAAAAAGGTGAACTTGGTCATTACAAAAAATATCTCCCTATTGAAGATGAACAAATACATGACTTTAACCCTTTTTCTGAAAGACACAGACGGAAAGCTATACTATTCCGGGATGCACCAAGATTTGGTGGTGTATAAGAGCCAAACCAAAAAAGTAGAGACTGTCGAAACAAATGGAAACTGGCTTGGAATGGCGAATATCATGAATGAATTTCCAATAGAAGAATTGAGTTTGGAAAAAGGAGACGTGTTGTTTTTGTATACGGACGGAGTCACTGAAGCAACGGATAAGGATGAAAATCAATTTGACCTAGGTGGATTAGTGAAATTTATGGAGGTGAATGGAGAGTATTCGGTAAAGACAATCAAAGAGAAATTTCTGGATACAATTCGAGATTATACATCGGATGATGATATAACGTTTATGATACTAAAAAAGAGTGAGTAGAGAAAATTTTTTAAAAACCATCTCTTCTAATTTTTTGTTTTACAAACAATACATTTGTTTATAATAGACCATCATGGAAACTTTGGAATCTGATAACTCAAAATACATCAATCCTTTTACCGACTTTGGATTTAAACGACTTTTCAGAGAAGAAGGAAACAAAGATCTATTGATAGACTTCCTTAATGAACTCGTTTTACCGATTCATAGAATTGTTGACCTGGCATTCAAAAATGTGGAAAGACTGGCAGAAATAAAGGAACACCGAAAAGCGGTGCATGATATCTTTTGCACAAACCAGAAAGGTGAAAAATTTATCATAGAAATGCAGAAAGCCTATCAGAAGTTTTTCAAAGATAGGATGATATTTTACTCCACTTTTCCTATACGGGAGCAAGCCCTAAAAGGGAAAAAGTGGGATTACCAGCTAAAAGCGGTGTATTGCATAGGAATTTTGGATTTTGAGTTTGAATCAAATGATTATTTGCTGGAGGAAGAGGAAGAAATACCGGAATCTGTCAAAGAGAAGATGAACACCGAATTTCACCATGATGTACAACTAAAAGACCAATATAACCGGGTATTCTATCCCAAACTAAGATACAAATTGTTAGAGATGCCCAAGTTTACCAAAACAGAAAAAGAACTGAAGACGCATTTTGACAAATGGATATACTTTTTAAAGAATCTACCGAATTTTTCTGAAATACCGAGCATATTAAAAGAACCGATATTTGAGAAAGCCTTTCAAGTAGCAGAAACGGCAAACTTCAATGAATCCGAACTGGAAGCTTACATGACGAGCCTGATGGAATATTGGGATATGAATAATGTGGTAGAAAGTTCGTTTGAGAAGGGAAAAATAGAGGGAAAAATAGAAGAGAAGATAGAAATAGCCAAAGAATTGAAAAAGAATAATATTGGTACGGATATTATTTCCAAATCAACAGGTTTAACCATTGAGGAAATAGAAAAACTCTAGCTTTTATCTCTTGTCCGCGGTCGGGACAATTAATTGGATTTACAAGGTCAAGAAAGAAGTTTTAAACTTTTTCGTAAATTTCATGAAGTGGAATAGTCGCATCTGCTGTTTCTAAATATAAGTTTTCCTCTTCTGTTAAGGAATATAGCCAATGCCTATCTTCTTGCTTTACAAAAGTTTCTATCAATCTTCTTTTTTGAGATACAAGGATATATTCTTTTAAGCTAGGTATTTTCTGGTAATAGGTAAACTTATCTCCTCTATCGTAAGCTTCTGTGCTATCAGATAACACTTCAATAATACAAATTGGGTTTACTAGAATATCTTCTTTAGAATCAGCGTATTCTTCCTTTCCACAAACAACCACAATATCAGGGTACGTGTAGTGGCTCGCATCCTTTGCCATGACCTTCATGTCTGACATATACACAGAACAAGGCTTTTCTCGAAAAAGATTGTGTAAAAAAGCAAATAAATTCCCTGCAATTAGGTTGTGATTCCTACTTGCTCCCGACATAGATATAATCCATCCATCGATATATTCACTCTTAAAATCTGCTTTGCGTTCTCTTTCAAGATATTCTTCCGGTGAAATCCAATTATCTTTTTTTTGAGCCATTCCCATAATTTAAATTTTACAACAATCAAACTCTTTGTAAATCAAATTTCTCTTGCTACAAAAGAATCGAAAAATATAAGAAAGTTTTTTAAATTTATTTAATAAATTCCCCTATTCACTACTTTGGGAATAATATACCATGATTAGAGTGATTTATGGGATTAAGATGATTAGATTCACTTGATTTTAAAGATTTATCTTAAAAACCATATCCGAAAACCACTCTGTTTTGAGTATATATCTCATTTTCTGGTATAAAACTATGAGTGAAGAAAAACTAAATTTTGAAGTCAACCAAAGAACGGAATTGCAAAGACTCTGTCATCTCCTTAACTCGAATGAAGAAGAATTGGATTATCTAGCAAGGCTATCCGCTAATGAATTGTTTTTTTTGCGTAACAAATTCAGTGATGCCATGCAGAACGAGCACGCAGAAACATGGGAAAAGTTGGCAAAAGTTACAAAATACATGCCTAATTTTATCAGTGCCATGGTGGCACAAGATATTTTGGGACCTAGCATAACTGCCAATCTAACTTACCATATGCCAGTAAAAGAAGCCATTAGTATTTCTTCTCATTTTTCTGTCAAATTTATGGCGGATGTTACCGAGCATCTTGTTCCATCCAAATTAGAAGCTTTGCTAAAAGAGTTTCCTATTGATAGGATCAAAAAAATCATTGAAGAGCTGGAAAAACGAAAAGGATACTACACAATGGGAAATTTTGTGGATTATATACCCTCTGATAGGGTTATGGCAATTGCCAATCAAATCCATTCCGAAGAAACTATGGTTAGAACGGCTACTTTTTCTAACAAAAAAGATAGGTTAGTACCGGTAATTGCCAATTTTAGTGACGAAAGGCTAAAGAAATTGATTCTTACAGCCAGCAACCTGAATTTGTGTGAAGACGTTTTGGTTCTGGTTCGGTTTATACCGGAAACAGAGCTACATAGGTATCTTGGAATTATTGTTATGATTGGTGGAGAAGTTTTTGCAAATTATTTGGCTACCGTAAAAAAAATGGGAGGCGAAGAGTTGGAAAAAGTTAGGTCAGCAACCGATAAATTAGGGATTCAAATCAATTGGTAAAGTCTAATGAAATATATCCGTCATATACTACTACTTTCTATTCTCTTTATCTCCTTTTATTGCGTATTATTGCAAAAAAAAGCAAAAATTAAACCTATACCATTCCATTATGATCAGATAGCCCAAAACTATTTTTCTTATCAAAACGAGAAACCTTTTCCCTTAACCGTCCAAAGAGGAAACAATTTGTACAATTCTACTACTCTGGACGGAAAGTATCTATTTTATACAACAGACAACAAAGGCAACTATGATATATGGTTTCGTGACTTGCAAAGTTCTATTATTGTACCGGTAACAGAACATCCTGCGGCTGAATACAAACCGGCAATTAGTCCGGATGGCAGAAAATTAGTGTTTGTATCAGATCAATATGATTCCGAAGGGGACCTTGTTTTTTTAAAGATGGACGATCCGGGTGATTGGGTACAAAAAATGCTCAAAGGAAAGAGGTTTATCAACCAAGATTTTGTCTTTTTAACCAACCTCGACAAAAAGGATCACTTTGTTGATACGGAACCCGCTTGGTCATCAGACGGAAATTCTATTGTGTTTTCGAGCAATCGTTTGTCTCCCGGCTTGCAAAACATAGTCATATACAACCTGAACACAAAGCAATTTAGACTTGTTACCAAAAAGGGCGGAACTTCTCCCTTTTGGTCTTTGGACGGAAGGTATATTGTATACCTATCGTTTAAAGATAGTAAATACGGTGAAATCTATCAATTGGAGCTTGCCACCGGGAAAGAATGGAGGCTAACCAATAATAATTTTATGGAGTTTTCCCCTTCCCTTTCACCGGACAATAAATACATGATTTACACGTCCATTCGGGAAGATACTAACAAAAACGGAGAGTTGGATGCGAGAGACAATAGCTATATAGTTAGGTATTATATGGAGAAAAAGCGAGAAGATTTTTTATCTACTGGAAAAACTTCTATCTTTGATACCAAATATTCGAGCTTTAATAATGGAAGCATACTTTACTCGGCGGCTCTCTACAATTCGATAAACATCTATTTTATACCATTTTTGGGTTCGATTCCTAAGCAAAGTGATATTAAAAAGCAATACAAATACGCACTGAATTACAGAGATACCCAATCCGTTGAGAATTACAACCTTGCTTTAGACTCAGTAAAGTTATTTTTTGAAAACGATGCCTTATATCCGGTTTTTCATTCCAAAGTCGACATGGCAAAGGTTGAAAAGCTTTGGGAATTAGGAAGAAAGGGAGAAGCCAACCTAATTCTTGAAAAAATGCAAAGCGAGTCAAAAAATAAAAAATTTGGTCTCTCTTATGCTTATGCATACTCTTTTCAAAAAGATGCTAAAAATAAAGAAGAAATCATTCCAGGCTTGAACAAATATCTAAATGAGTTTCCAAGAAGCCAAGAAACGGAGCAAGTGAATGCTTCGATTATGGACTTTATGGGCGATGAAATGGTTCGTCTAGACAAGGAAGAGGAAGCGAATCGAAAATTCCAAATAATATTAAGCGAGCATTCCAAATACTACAATATCCAAGACGTAAAGAGGAAAATTGGGGCTTTGTCTTTCCACCCGAAAGAATCTCATGTATTGCCAAAAGAGTATATAGAACTTATCAATTCCGGGGACACAGAGATCGAAAATGTTATCAAAATCCAAAACGATATTGAAGATAAAATATTATCTTTGGATATAAGCTCTTCTGAAAAATATGATTTGATAGACAAGATAATCGACTCCAATGCTCTGTCCAAAAATTCCAAGAAGCTAGACGATTTTTTTGTATATTTGAAGTCTGTCTCCTTAACCGAAGGAAAGAAATTTGCAGAGAGCAACTTTTTGCTAGAGAGCTTTTTACCCAAACTGCCGGAATCAGACAATGCAACCGTTCCTGTTGATCCAATTCTTCCCGAAACCGATCCTATGAAAAAGGATCCTTTGTTTCTGAAATCTCATATACTCAAATCAAAAAATTATGAGAACCTTGGAAATTTCAGCGACTATTTTAAAGAATTATGGGTCTACCTTCTTAACTACGACCCGGAATTAGGAGTTATGCTTAACAAAAAGGACATGGAAAACTCCTTCCGTTACTACGAAGCACAGGCAAAAGACTTTGAAGACAAAGTTGCTAAAATGGAAATGGACGCAAGCCAAACAAAAGATAAAGCAATCCAGGATGAAGAACTCTACAAATCTTATCTTAGAAACGTCGCTTTTCGCTATTTTTACAATGCAAAAAATATCTATCTAATGAAAACCAACGGACTTTTTGTGAATACTTTGTACAAAGACTACGCTATATACTACCACAAAAAGATGATGGATTCTGTTCTAAAATTTGGAAAAAAGGCTCTGAAACTAAGTGACGACGATTTACTCAATCAATTGAATATTCTAGGGCGAAATAGGTTAGATGTGCTTGGAAGGACAACTTCTTTTCTCTCTTTATTATTAAATAATAAATATACAAACAAGTTTAACTTTTTAGGAGATTTTAGGGACTTACGCAAACATGATATTTTGGATCCGCAAGCCACCTATCTGATCGAAAATTTTTATGCAAAAGATTTTCTACCCAAATCAAGACCTTCTTTGGATTTGGCTGCCGTCTATGGGTATGCCTACTATTTGATCAACAAAGGAGTCCTTTATGAAAATTACTATAACCAAGTTGATGTGATGACTCCGGCGAGAAAAGCGGAAGTATTCCAATACCTCAAAAAGGCAGAGTATGAGTTAAAGTGGATTATTTTTGCTGATCCTCAGTTCACGGACGCCTATCAACTTCTTGGATGGTTGTACCAGCAAATAGATATAGTAAAATCGCTACCTCTTTCACCGGGAGATGATACAACCGACGGAGAACTTTATGCGTCTGTTTATGAAAAGTATTTTCCAGAGAGACACTTTGAGGAAAATATAGACCTATACTTGCAAATACTCAATTTTTTGGGGGATGACTATCCGAACAAAAAAGTGCTTTCAGATTTGCACTTGAATTTAGGTAATAATTATTATTTATTGAATAATTACTCGAAGGCTCGCGATCACTATGGGATTTCGGAGCAGTATGAAGACTCCGTAAACCCTTATGTTCGATTTGATAATTATAAGCAAGAAGCCTTGTTTTATTACAATTATGCCAAAACAAATCTTTATCTTGCAGACTACAAAAAAGCAACCGAAAACCTGAAAAAAGCGATACGTATCTACTACGAAAAAGAATACTATAAAGCTGTAGCAGCATCCAATCAATTAGACGAAAAAGGTGAAAAGGATGATAGAGCTTTAAAAGAAGTGAGTGGCAAGTTTGTTTTGCTGTATGCTTTGTCTGGCCTTTCTCAAATGGAATTGCAAAACTACAAAGAGGCAATTCATTACTTTAATAGAAGTTTGTCCTTCAACTCAAGCACAAATTACGTAGATAATATCAACATCTACAACATGCTTGCTATATGCCATCAAAAGATGAACCATTTCTCCGAATCAGAGAAGTATCTACAGTTAGCTGAAAAGGAATATAAAGAAGGCAGGGGGACAAATAAGAAATCCAGTACAGGTTTTTTGTGGAATTGGGTTTTACCTGAAAAAAACAGGATTATCGGTGATGGAAGATTTCCAGGAGCATTTCCAATTGAATATCATCGGTTATTATCTTATGGAATTGATGCTCAAAACAATCTTTTGCAAAAAGAATATTCTACCGCCAATCAACTCTACAAAGATAGAAATGAATTTATTGATGACAAAAATCTTGAGAAATCCGTAACGGGTCAACAAATTATAAATAATACCTTACGAAACCAGGCTTACAACGAATTCCAAAGAGGAGATTACGAAAAGTCTTTATCCATTTACAAACAGATTTACGAGGAAAGTCAGAAAAACAATAAGAAAGCAGAATACATTAAAACGTTTAATAGATACAATCATACACTGTTCAAATACATAGAGTCTGGCAAAGGAGAACTAAAATATTTAACAGAACTGATAAAACAAAATATAGCTGGCTTTTCTAAAATCAAAGGGAGCTATATGAAATCTTGTTTAGAACAATCAAAATACTCCGAAATTCAAAGAAAACAGGTAGTTCAACTTTGTTTGGCAGAGTTTTCCAAAGAGTTTCGAGATTTTGATCCTTTGCAAGGTCTCAATTATTTTTATCTCGGTGAAGTGCTAAAAAAACAAGGTAGTGAAATTTCTGCTTTTTATTATTATGGTTTGGCTTCTTCTGTTTTGGAAAATCCAGCCAAAGTGCCCGAAGATCAGATCGGATTATCCCAAGATGTATTCAATCGATTGGAAAGAATACGGTTGAAAATCAATGTGGCAAATGTCTATTTTAGGCTGCAAGAAAAAGATAAATTTTTAACGGTTATTAGGGAAGCAGAAGATATGGCGTACCAGTTTCAAGCCTTCGAGGAGTTTGCCGTAATCAAACTGCTGTATGCCAGATTTCTTTTGCAAAACAAGTCGCAAAAAGACTTCTCAAAAATTGAAAAGTTGCTTGCTGAGTCAGAGACTACCGTTTTGTCAAACTATGGTTTGACCTATACCATGCCGTCTGATTTTTTCAAATCTCTTTATGATGCCATGATGCTAAAAGATATTCAAAAAAACAAATACAACGATCTTTACAAATACCAAGAAAAACTGCAAAATATTGTCTTGTTCAAAGACTTTATTACAAATCGGTTTGAATTTGAAGATAGCAGTCTGAACCGTTATTACAACCAACTTAGCACGAAAATCCAAAAAAGCGTTTTTTTAAACGAAGAGCTTGAAAAGCTGAACATGCAACGTAAATCCATAAAGCTAGTAAATCCCTTGGTTGAAAAGTTAGAAAAGCACAACAATACAATTACGGAAATAGTAAAAAAACTTGCAGATTTATTTCCTGAGAGAAATGATTTTTTTGTATTTGAGGAAACCATAAAGCCTTCGCAATACCTTGCAAATGACGAAATCTGGTTTAGGTTTCTTGTTTACCAAAACGAGCTGGTATACTGGAAAATTACAAAGAATACTATCCAAACTTTTCACAAGCAAATAACCCAAAATATCAAAAAAGAAATCGAATCCGTTTTCGAAAAAGAACAAAACTTCATAAACCAATATCAAAAGATTATCATAACTCCTGACACTCACACAATCGTTGTGGATTTTGGCAAAAATAAAGTCCTACAAAACAAAGAAGTTTACTATTCCTATAAAAGCAGTCACCTAAAGAAAGCATCAAAAGCAAACCATGTAAAACTAAAAAAATCCGCCATCATTGTAAGTTCGGATAAAGTCAAACAAGCAAAACCAATAGTTACGGCTGCTAAAATGCATTCCAAAAAATCGTTGGAAGAGCTTGCTTACCTCACAGACATCTTGGAAACTCCTATAAACTATAAGCTTATGGAAAATAACGTTTTTGGAGAGAGCGTGGAAGGTTATTTGAATTTGAGAGAGATTTTTGAAAAGAATACAGACCTGTCTATGGTTATGATTAACAATGCAAGTTTTGATGGTTATCACTATGAAAAGCTTGTTTCTGCAATTGATATACTGAGAGGTGCAGGTATTCCAGTTGTTTACTTGCTCTCTCCAGATGAAAAAAACAAAATGCCAAGCCTCCAAGACGGAAACTCTCTCTTGCGCAACAGAAATAACTTTGTCTCAATAGGTCTTAAAGATGTTCAAAATAAGGAACTATCTTCTGATAAACAAAAATATCAGCACTATAAAGAATTGGGTTATAAAGCAGAAAGGACTAAAAACTATGAATTGGCTTTGGAAAATTTTGATATAGCCAGTGGAATGATAAACAGGAATGATTTCAAAACTTTTTTAGAATCGGAAATAAATCTCACCAGACTCAAATCGAAATATTATAATTTTCCCGGAGACAAAGAATTTTATTTTTACGAAAACTTGCTAGATGACTACAAAAACAAGGAAGATGGTACCTTTCAAATATACAACTCTCTACTAACCTATTGCCATACTTCCGAAAAAGAAAAAGATTGTCAAAAATACAATAAACAATTTTTGGAAATAATTAAACGTAGAATGGAAGCAAAAAAGGAACTCCCCAATACTACGTCTGTTCTATTTTTTCAATTGGTTGACGGTGGAAAGCTGAATGATTTTGATAAATACTACCAGCAGTATCTAAAGTTTAATACTATGGAAGATGGCTTTTTATTTCACTACGACTTAAGCACATTTTTTCTAAAAAACTTTTTATTAAGTGAATCGGAATTGCATGCGAAAAAAGCTCTATCTTTCTCCGCAACAGAAAATGAGAAAAAAGTTATTTATGATAGGTTATCAGAAATTGCACTGCAAGAAAATTTCATTAAGCAAAAAAATAAAACCATAACCAATATTGATGATAAAGATAGTGTCTATACTTTAGGCACTAGAGAAAAGTGGGACGAATTTGATAAAAAGGTAGATGAAATCTACAATTCTCAAAAAAAGGAATCCGATATAATTGTTCTAACCTATCAAAAAAAAGTTTATAATTTATGGAGATTAGCAAGTATTGGAGGAGACTATGACCCACTTTACCTAACTCCGGATAAAACAGGAGAAGGAATTTCCGTATTCTATTATTTAAGTTCAACTGACTTATCACTTGTGTATAACGTATTGCACCAATCCATACAATATCAAGTTACGGATGAGATAAATTCTATTTTTGATATTTTGTCCAAACATTTGGAACAAACAGGGAACTTACTTATGCCGGCATATATGATGGTTTCTTGGGCTGAAGAACTTTGCCACCAGGGGGATTACAAAAAAGCCAATGACTATATTCAAAAGTTTGAGAAAGAATACTTAAAACTAAAGCTACCTAGTGATATAATCAACCAATACCATTTTTTAAAGTTTAAATACTCTTATTTGACTTCTCAAGAAAACAAGCAGATTCCAAACATCTACGATGAAAATAAAATATGGTTTTCCAAATATATAGAAGCGTCCAAATTAAAACAAGCAAACCAAATTCTGCCATTTTTAGCTTCTGCTATCCAGCAAATCGGTTCTCAGGATTTCAATTTAAAACACCATAAAGAGCTTTTGGATTTGATAACATTCTTGCAGACACGGGCTTTTAATTTAAACAGTTCGGAAGCATTTCTAGACCTTGGATTTTATAGAGATAAAATAGACAGCTTTAACAAAAGAATATATTCCAATAAAATTAGATTTTCGGACATCCCTGTTCCCCGTTCCATTACGGAAGATTTATTTCAAAAGCTACCCAAAAATCAACAACTATTGGCAGTATTAAATCACGGAACAAAAGTCTTTTTCGTAAGTGTTTACGGAGGTAAAACGAGAGGTGACGATGCCAAAATTGATAATCGTGAATTTCATAATGAGATCATTCAGTATTATCGAGCAATCAATGAAAACGGAAGTTTTGCTCTTCAAAAAGATTTCATTGAAAGTAAGTTCAGAAATGCGATCTTTAAAAATCCTATTATAAACCCTATTTTGAATGAAGAGCCTATTACATACCTATACCTTAGTTCGTATTTGATAAAAGTTCCTCTGGAATTTAGAGAAAAAGATAATTTCTTTTATATTCAATCACCTGAGTTGTTAGCCCAAAGACAATCACATAGCCTAAGTGGAGATTTTGAAAAAGACTTTAAAATTAATTTACATTGGAACAAAACTAATACTTCGACCGCTTACACTGAATTTAAAAAGATTGGAAATTATGAACTGGATTCGGAAGGCAACAACACAAAAAGTGTTGTAAATGTGTCTGGAGAAGACTTAGGAATAAAAAACCAAAATCAATTATATTTTGGTACGCAGCCACTTCAAAAATTAAACTTGAATCACATTCGGAATGGGTGCTGGATACTAGCGAGTTCCGAATTGTATGAAACTTCCATTAAAAATAATGACTTAAATTACTCTTTGGCATTCTTAGACAAAATTCACTATGGTCCTGGTGTGATTTCTATTGGTCCTCAAAATAACTTAGGTAATTTAATTTTTATTAAAAATCTATTGCAGAGAAAAAAGGTTAAATTATCCTTGAAAGATCGTTTTATAAATTCACTAAAACAACAAAAAATAACCTATCCGAATGAGTACAGTTGGATAGGTTATAGATTATATACAAATACATTATTAAAAGAATAAAATCAAAATGATAAAAAGAAAACTGCAAAACGTACTTGTAACTGGCGGTGCCGGGTTTATTGGAGCAAATTTTATTCATTACCTTGCCAGAAAAAAATTTAAGGGAAATCTGGTTAATCTAGATGCTCTTACCTACGCTGGTGATTTGAACAATCTGGAAGGCATTAAAGAACAGATGAACTATAGTTTTGTCAAAGGTGATATAAGGGATTTGGAACTATTGGATGATATTTTCAAAAAGGAAGAAATAGATACCGTTGTTCATTTTGCGGCAGAAAGCCATGTGGATAATTCTATTTCTGGACCAAAAATATTTGTAGAAACCAATATCATTGGAACTTTTGAATTATTAACTGCTGCCAGAAAAAATTGGGAAATCAAAACCAGAGAATACAAAGAGGGAGTTCTCTTTCACCATATATCAACCGACGAAGTTTATGGCTCATTGGGAGAATTCGGCTATTTCTCGGAAGAAACACCTTATGATCCTTCTTCACCTTATTCTGCTTCCAAAGCTAGTTCGGATCATTTGGTAACAGCTTTCTATAGAACTTATAATCTGCCGATTACCATTTCCAATTGTTCTAATAACTATGGTCCTTATCAAAATAGAGAAAAACTGATTCCCTTGATGATTACCAACGCCCTTCAAGGCAAAAAATTACCCGTTTATGGTGATGGAAAAAATATTCGAGATTGGTTGTATGTGGAAGACCATTGTGATGCCATTTGGACGATCCTCACATCATCTCTGATTGGGAAGAAATACAATGTTGGTGGCAATAACGAATGGGAAAATATCAGCATCGTAAAATATATATGCCAAGTTCTTGCAGAGCTAACACACAAGCCTATAGATGATTACTTGAATTTGATAAACTATGTCACAGACAGACTTGGACATGATAGAAGGTATGCGATAGATGCGTCTTTGATTCAAAAAGAACTTGAATGGTTTCCAAAAGAAACTTTTGAAACTGGAATCCAAAAGACGGCTCAATTTTATATCAAAGTGTAAAATTTGACGAGTTCCGAATTAGCTGAATATAAAATCTCACAAAGTCTTCGTAATTTCTCACAGAAATCCGCTCGTTAGTTCCATGCATTCGCTTTTCATCATTGTTGCTTTTTTGAAAGTAAAGCGGATGGAAACGATATATATTCTTGGAAAATGATATAAATTTTTGTGTATCCGAACCGGCAATAAACAAACCGGGTGCAATTAAAACATCGGGAAAAACTTCTTTGATTGTTTTAGTAAACATTTCGTAAGAAGGTGAATTGATTGGAGAAACAGGCGATGGTTCTTCTGCTGAATTTTTTAGGTAATCTACCTTTACTCTCGAATCGTTTACCACCTGCTTAACATGGTCTAAAACTTTTTGAATATCATCTCTTGGATGGATACGAAAATTAACCAAAGCACGAGCTTTTTGGGGTAGTACGTTTTCTTTATCACTTCCATGGAACATAGTAGCTGCCGTTGTTGTTCGCAAATTTGCATTTGTGCCTGGACTTTCCGATAATTGCTTTTCAATCAAACCACCAAAAAGCCACCTATTGGCAAAGATAAGTTTCATGGGAAGCGACATTTCCGGTCCTAAAGAATCAAACATATCTCCGATAATCCCATCCAATCCTCCTTTGATTGGGTTTTCTTCAAGACGAACTATGGCTTTACTCAAAATTCCCACAGCAGTATTGGACGGAGGAGAAGAACTATGTCCACCGGTATCTTCCACAATCAATTCTACCGTAACATAACCTTTTTGTGCCATACCAACAATGGCAACGGGCTTGGGAACTCCCGGAACATAACCATCAGCAATAAACATTCCTTCGTCTTGGATAAACTCAAACTCAATATTTCTTTCTTTTAACAAAGCAGCAGCTTTAAAAGCTCCTTTTTTTCCGGTAGTTTCTTCATCGTGCCCGAAAGAAAGGTAAATTGTTCTTTTGGGAGAAAACCCTGATTTGAGCAGATGCTCGGTAGCTTCTAAAACTCCCATTACAGCAGACTTGTCGTCCAATGAACCTCGTCCCCAGATATAACCGTCTGCAATAGCACCGGCAAAAGGAAGATGTTCCCACTTGGATTCATTCTCAGCAGGCACCACGTCTATATGTCCCATCAAAAGAATAGGCTTTAAATTTGGGTCATTTCCTTTCCAAGTATAGAGCAAACTATACTTATTTACCACTTCTTTTGTGAGGGTTTTATGAAGCAAAGGAAAAGATTTTTCCAAAAAAGCATGAAACCCAAGAAATTCCTTCTCATTTGGCAGGGTATCTTGAGAAGAAACCGTTTGAAAGCGTATGGCAGATGCCAATCTTTCAGAGATTGAATCTGTATCTAGCTTCTCTGGACTTATTGGCTTTGCAGAACTTTGTTTGGATGTAAAAAGTAGTGTTTTAAAAAAAACGATACCTAAAATAATTATAAAAAACAAGCCTAAAATGATAATTATTTTTTTCATAAAAGAATCCCTTAAATCTTATCCAGCAGTTTCCTTTTGCCCTCCTCATATTCTTCTCGAGAAATAGCTCCTATATCTTTTAGCTTGCTCAGTTTCTCAATTTGGGCGTATATATCATCCAATTTGGAAGTTTCATACATTTTGCTAGCAACTTTTTTCCCTTTTT
Organism: Leptospiraceae bacterium; assembly: GCA_024233865.1. Lineage (GTDB taxonomy): Bacteria > Spirochaetota > Leptospiria > Leptospirales > Leptospiraceae > JACKPA01. Next base: position 295,134 of record JACKPA010000001.1, read on the forward strand.
CATAAAAGTTCTTATATCTTTCTTTTACTCCGTCTAAGTTAAAGTTAAACATGGTTCCCTTCCCTGAAAAATGCTCTTTGAATATTTCACCGAGAGCATAGGTGGAAGCTCCCGCAAGCAAAATCTGAGCCGTAATTCCTATTAGTGTTCCTAAACCTGGAACAGCCTTGAGTCCGCTAACACTATAACGAGCTATCGTACTTCCTCCAAAAATCGCCAAGGAAGACCCAGCCAAGGAAGAAATAACCGACTTTCCCCATTCATTGTCATAATCTACTTCGTAATAATTTGCCAATTTTCGTATCATATCCAATTGAATTACGGTTATTGCCAAAATATCCGCGATTGGTATGGGAATCGCACCGGCGGTCATTCCCAAAAGTATGTGAGTTTTGATAATTGAATCCGGTTCTTCTCTTTTTATATCTGTTTCTTGGCTCTCTTCCATGGCTAATATCCTTCAATAAAAATTTTTCTAAAGAAAACTGTAACATACAATACTGTAATTGTCCACAAAAATTCTTTACTAAAACGGTTTTACTTTCTATAAGATAAGCAATAAACCAAAAGAATAGCTTGACGCTTCTTGGCTCGCAATATTTTAAGAGATTATTATGCAAGAAAACAAAAGTTACAGAAATCCGGTACCAACAGTAGACACTATTATTGAAATTGAACAAAAAATTGTACTCATAGAAAGAAAAAATCCCCCTTTTGGTTGGGCGATTCCAGGTGGATTTGTTGATTATGGTGAATCTTTAGAAACTGCTGCTATTCGAGAAGCAAAAGAAGAAACGTCTCTGGACATAATATTAGTAGAACAATTTCATACCTATTCTGCCCCGAACCGAGACCCAAGACAGCATACTGTAAGCACTGTTTATATCGCAACTTCCAATGGTACACCAAAAGCAGCTGATGACGCAAAAAATTTAGGACTTTTTATGGAAGGTGAATTACCTTCTTTATTGGCTTTTGATCATGGAGGTATTTTAAACGATTATTTTAGGTATAAAAAAGGAGAGTCTAAGACTTCTATATTTTCTTACTAGAACCGAGCTTACGGTACAATTTTAAGAAGCTCTTTGTGATTTTCCTTTTTTTGCCTACGTGGCTATAAAGAATTAGATAATGAATTACTTAAATCAACCAAAGCAAATAGCTTATTTTGAACGACTCCTTCACTATAGTTCATTTCAACGTATTTTTGCCCGTTTTTTCCCATTTCTTCTCTTATAGTAGGATTATCCATTAAAAAATTCATGGTGGCAAAAAAGCTCTTTTGGCAAGTATAATACAATCCTCCTTGGCTCCTTTCACAATGCCTTTTTAAAACGATACTATCACCATTTACAAGAACGGCTTTTTTCAAAGACCAGGCTTCCATTATAACTATCGAAAAGCTCTCCAAAGGAGAAGAATTGATTAAAAAGAGAGAATTTTGAATATAAGAATATTTTAACGTATCACTAACGTATCCTGTGAAAACAACATCTTGCTTAGAATGGAAATTTGTTGGCTTTGCTCCCATTATGAGTAAGCAAACATCATTCACGGTTTTGTTTTTCCATTCCAAAAAAAAGTCTATCAATTCATATACTTTTTTTCCAACGTCCAATCGACCTATATAGAGAACGTATGGTGGTGTTTCAGCAATATCATTTTCAGGGCAGACACAGTGGTCTGCCCCTACAAAGTCCATAGGTTGTAGGGGTGAACCCCTGTGTTCACCCACATTATTCGGAAGAAATATATTCATGCCTATAACAGAAAACTTAGAAGGATAAAAACCATAAATCTTTTGAAACAATTTAAGTTCTTCCGGTGTATTAAAACAATACGTTATTTCATTTGTAAATAACTTTTTATATACGGAAAAATAAGCCGGAATTTCTTCATGAAGAGTTGGTAAACAGATAGATTTGTTTTTAACAAGAGGAAGGGCAAAAACGGTGGTATAATACAAATAGTTGATAAAAAAAAAGATCGTAAGTATCTATATTTTTTTGAATATATTCTACTATCTGGCTTGTTACAGGTCCTTGTTCCAAAACCCAATTTTCCAATTCCCAATCAGAAAGATTTTGATGGTTTTTGTAAACATGTTTGCTTAAACGATTGAAACGGTGAATATTCCTATTTTTGTCCACTTGGAATCTCTTGATGGTAATAGAATCCCATTGAAATTCTCCTTTGGGAAGCTCGTTTTTCCAAGTAATATAATCCATAGCGGTTGTGGTTAATACCGTTACATCAAATTGTTTGGAGAGAATTTTAGCAAAATTCAGGGCGAGAATTTCCGCTCCCCCTACAAGTTTATCAGAAAATCTTGGCGTAACAATTGCAATGTGCTTTCTCATATCTTTTGCAGCCTACCTATTTCTTCCAAAAGTATACTCTCCGGACGGGAATCTATAAATTGTTTCAAACGTTTGTTTTGTGAATTTATAATCTCGTTTCTAAAATCTTGGTCTTTAAGTATAATGTGAACCAATTCGCATATCTTTAAAAAATCCTTTTGGTTAAAAGATATTCCAGCACCATTTAAGGTATCCCCAACAGCTCCTGCCTGGTAGGCAAGAATAGGAATCTCATAAAACATAGACTCAATCAAAGGAACACAAAAACCCTCGTGCTCGCTCATGGAAATAAACAAATCCGCACTTTGGTAGTATTCTTGGAGTTTATCATCATCCACATAATCGGAAAACAAAACGTGTTCATCCAATTGATAGAACTTAACCATATAATCCAATTCTTCTTTATAAAGGTTCAATTCCTTAGAGCAATACCCAACCAAATGAATCTTGAATTTATCACAAAAATAGTCTTTAAACATTTTGGCAAAACGAATCAAATCATCCTGTTTTTTATTCGGAGCGATACGACCTACAAATATAATATTTTTAAATCCGTCTTTTTTTACCGATTCCTTTTTTTGGAGCTTTTGAAAATCATAGATAATGGGAAGAATGTGAACATTGGTAAAGTCCAAACTATTCAACTCTTCCCGATTGTATTTGGAATCAGCAAAATAGCACATAAATTTATCTTTTAGATTTTTTAATTCTTCACGTCCCTTTTTTACATAATGGGTTAGCTTCAAGTCGTAACTTTCAAAAAAATGATGTGGGGTTACGTTGTGATAGATCATAAATTTTGGAGCCAGACTATTCAATACAAAGTTGGAGACGGTTGAATGTATGGAATGGTGGTAAATGATTAAATCACCAGGTGAATACTTATATTTATAGTATTTCTTTACCGTTTTGCTATCTTTTAAATGCAAACCTATATTTTTAGCGTAAATGTTTCCCGCAAAGCCGTTATTTTCTAAAATAGTGCGGATCGCCAAAATTTCATTGCTGATAGCATCTCCCGGATTAAAACCGGCAGCAAATTGATGAATTCTTTTTATAATCATTGAAATAAAGTATTCTGAAATATTTCTTTCATTATATTCAAAAAAGGATATTGTATATAATAGTCTACTGATTTATACTGTTGGTTTATAATTTTTTGTTTTAGCCAAGGATGCGAATTTAAGTAATCAATCAATTCAGCAATATATTTATAATCTTTTTGAAAAAGCAAAACTCCGGAGTCTTTTAAGGTTTCTTTTGTAGCTGGAATAGAATAAGCGATTGTTGGAATTCCTATGGCTAGGGATTCCAGCAAAGGAATTCCAAAACCTTCGTGTTCACTCATAGAAACAAAAAAGTCCATTTCTTCCATTTTTTCAATTACTTCTTTATCTGCTAGGCTATGAAACATCTCTACATTAGAGTTTAGACCCAAGGATTCAATTAATTCCAAAATGTATTTATAATAACCTTCAAAAGCCGGAATAGGTTTTCCTACCAATACCAACCTATAAAAACGATTGATTTTGGATAAATAATAGGTTAAGAATACCAAGTCCTCAATTTTTTTATTAGGAGCAAACCTTCCCACAAATCCGATTTTCAAATTTTTAGAAACCTTTTTACTTATAGATTGATGGTAGGTTTTAAAGATTGGAATAACTAAATTTTTGTTTAGCTTTTTTGGATCAAAAGGAAGAATCTCAAGAAATGTAGTTTGGTTAAAAGCAGAATCAAACAAAATCAAGTCAACATTCAAACCTAAAGAAACCAATTCAAATTTTGACCTTATTTCATTAAAGCGAATTAAATCAAATAAATCCTTTGTTACAAAAGGTTCAAAAAAATAAGAAGGAGTTATATTATGAAATCTAAGGATTTTTTTTCCATTAAGTTTATAAAAATAGTCAATCGGATATCCATACCCTCCATAGTGTAAAATATGAATATCCTTCGGGTGAAAATTTCGTTCTAATTCTAAAGAGAATAGATTGGGTCTGTTTTCTTCTGTTTTTTTGCAAACTATGTAAGATTCAAGATCGATTTCTTTTAATACCCGATCAATCCCTATTATATCATTCCCAATTCCATCTCCAAGCTTAAATTCATCCACATGTTGAAAAACTCTCATAAACTACTTACAAAAGCTAATGAGTTTAAACTCATCCGAATCGGTTTGGTGGAGTATGATATTTTGGAAACCAATTCCTTTCAAATAAGAATGAAGCAAAGACTCGTTGATATGTGTTAGATGATTTCTTTGAAAAGGAGTGTATACGTCTATGGAAGAATTAGAATATCTAAGGAATATTTTGGTTTGAGGACTTGTATAATTTGCCATATTCCTAAGTATCTTTTCCAACAAAAAAGGAGGAAGTAAACAAATATTCGATTGGAAAAAAATGAAAGAATAATTCTCGTACTTGGTAAAATTACAAATCGAGTCTACCAACAAAACTTTATCAATTAATTCATTGTTAAAATAATCATATAACATTTTGTCTTCTATCAAAAGCGTAATGTTTACAAATTTACTTTTTAGTTGCGTAAAGACAGCATCCCACTCAGGAAAAACAACTAATCCGACTGATTTTTCATTTATCAATTCCAGAATTCTTTGATCGCTTTTTTGAACAAATTCATTCCTTACGGAGTTTCGATTGATATAAACATTTTTGGAAAGTCCGACTTGGAGCTTGGATTCCAGATTAATTTGGTCTTTGTACAATTGATTAAATCTTTCGGAAAGATAATTTTGGCTTTTTTTTAATAGAATCATCTCATGAACAACCGAGTAAAAAGCGTGTATTCTATTCTGAGAAATCTTTTTATCTAATATGGAATACAACTTTACAAATTGAATGATCAGCCATTTCAAAGGTCCTTTTATGAATTTCAAAGACGGATTTGTAAACTTAGGAGGTGATATTCCTTTTTCAAACAAGTTGGCAGTTTCACAAGGATCAAATTCCCTATAACCTTCCGGAGAATTTGGAGTAAACTTTAATTTTACGATTTTCTCAATTTCATCCTTATTGATAGATCGTTTTGCCAGATTTGACTCTATCTGTTCCATAATATCAAGGACATTAATATCGGAATTCTGTATTTCAAAAATAGGTTTATTGGTATCCAAATTCTTCTTCAAAACTCTTTTTTTATTTTTGTTTCACGTGAAACATTTTTATTATATATCAAAATCGTAAAAAAGGCTTATTTAGTCGACAAGTTTATTAAATTTATTTTCTTAATTCTATGAATGAAACAATACAAAATCGAATCATAGAGCTTTTTCCTAAAGAGAAAAATGCCATTCTGAATCTCTTTGATATGGACAAAATCGATAAATTTTATAACTTCTTACTAACCTACAAGGATATCGGTGGTTTTTTTTCTAAGTCAAATGAAGACTTAATAATAGATAGACACCTTATCGAATCCATTTACCATATCTACAAAATACATGGTGTGTTAAACGTTTCACGTGAAACGGAAATCGCGGACGTAGGAACAGGTCCGGGATTGCCAGGATTTTTATTTGCCTGCTTGAAAGAAACTCCTAAACTTGTTGCATTAATAGACTCGCAAAAAAAGAAATTACAGCTCTTAGAAGAATACATCCCAAACCATTACACTGATCTCAAAGTCAAATTTTACTACCAAAGAGCCGAAGAAATCAAAGGTTCTTATGATATAGTTGTATCTCGCTCTAGTGTCCCCTACCCTTGGACAACTGAAATTGTTTTTAACCTTGTCAAAAAAAACGGTTTTTTTGTCCCTTTTCTTGCTAAAAAAAATTATGATCTTGCCTTAGAATCCAAAATAATAAAAGAATCCGGGATGAGTATTTCCAGTGAAATAGAATTAAAAGAGTTGAATTTTTTAGGCGAAAGACATATTAAATTCTTGAAAAAGATAAACAAGCCAAAACATAGTGTTCCAAGAAAATGGAAAATTATCAAAGGAGAAATCGATGAAAAAAAAGGCTAAGGTAGTTTCTATTAGTAACCAAAAAGGTGGAGTTGGAAAAACCACTACAGCAATCAATCTATCCTCTTATCTCTCAGCAATGGGAAACAAAATTCTACTTATTGATATTGACCCACAAGGAAATTCCGGTTCGGGATTTGGATTGAGTATCAATGAATTTGAAAATACGATGTATGAATTGATGCTAGGAGAAATATCCATATTTGAAGCGATTTATAAAACGGATGTAAAAAATCTCTCCATTATCCCTTCGAATATCAATCTAAGTGGCGTTGATATTGATCTTATGAATACTAAAGAAAGGGAATATTGCTTGAAAAAAGCCATCGAACCGGCAAAATCGGAATTTGATTATATCCTCATCGATTGTCCTCCTTCGCTTGGATTGCTCACTATAAATGCTTTAACGGCAGCTGATAGCGTCCTAATTACTTTACAGACAGAGTATTTTGCTCTGGAAGGTTTAACACAATTGATGAAGATCATCAATCTTGTCCAAGACAAACTAAACCCTGAACTAGAATTGAATGGTGTCTTGCTAACCATGTATGATAAAAGAACCAACCTCTCTCACCAAGTCGAAGAAGACGTTCGCAACTTTTTCAAAGATAAAGTTTATACAACCATCATTCCAAGAAACATTAAGCTCGGAGAAGCTCCTTCTTATGGAAAGCCCATTAACCTCTATGACCCAAGCGGGATAGGAGCAATTAGTTATAAAAACTTTGCGATGGAATTAACTTCCAGGTAAAAAAAGGAAAACCGTATGAATAAACAAAAAGCTCTAGGTAGAGGACTAAATAATTTAATCCCTATAAACTCAAAGTCAGAAAGTAGTACAGACGACGTTCAACCTGAAAACGAAAACTATCGAGAAATTAAGGTTTCTGATATCAAGTTCAATCCATCCCAACCAAGAAAGTCGATTTCTCCTGAATCCATTTCAGAACTTGCAGAAACCATCAAATTACACGGAGTAATCCAACCCGTAGTTGTAATGAAAAAAAACGGTCATTATGAACTCGTTTCGGGAGAAAGAAGGGTTAGAGCTTGTTTGCAAGCCGGATTTCAAAAAGTTCCGGCTATTATTAAAAAATATTCGGAAGAAGAGTCTTTGGAAGTAGCTTTGATTGAAAATATCCAACGAGAAGACTTAAATCCAATAGAAGAGGCAGCGACCTACCAAATTTTGACCGAAAAACTGTCTCTCAAAATTACGGAACTTGCTGAAAGAGTCGGTAAAAACAGAACCACCATCTCGAATCTGATTCGATTGTTACAACTTCCCGAACCGGTTCAAAAACTGCTAAAAGAGAGAAAACTATCCGAAGGACACGCCCGTCCCCTACTCTCTATTGGTGATAAAAAGAAATTGGAAAGTGTCGCCAATATGATCGTGGAGAAATCCTTATCCGTGAGAGAGGTTGAAGATTATGTCGCTAAACTGCTAGATTCCGATTCGGAAATAGCTTCCAAAGCCAGAAAGGTAGACCCTTCCATCGCTCAAATTGAAACCAAAATTAGGAATAAATTTTCCGTTCGGGTGAATGTTTCCCACAACCAAAAAACAGGAAAAGGAAAGATTATATTGAATTATTCGAGCTTGGAAGAAATGGATAAAATATTGGAAAATATGGATATTCAGAATTGAAAAACGAAGCAAGTTAGTTGATGAAGCAAATTGCCTAATTGAGAACCTTTTTCAAATAAATTTATAGAAGAGATTAAGTAATCAAGCAAAAGTTTTAGTAAAAAAATTAGGACAGGATTAACAAGATTTACAGGATTGAATATTGAAAAACTATTTACAAATCCTTTCTAACGTGCAGCAAGTTCTTTAATTTCTTCTTTTACAAAAAGTAAGTTTTTATAAATGCCTTTTAAGTTTTCGATTTTTGTACTGTCAAAGTTTTCGCTGACATAGTACTCATACCGATTGTCGCCTAATTTTTTTAGAATTACAAAATTCCATATTGCCCCTACAATATAAGCTCCTTTTATATGAGTGAATTTATTTATCTCAACTGCACATATCAACTCAGCAATTAATTGTGGTCTTGGATTGGAGTATTCTTCAGCTCTTTTAAATTCTTGAATGAAAAAATAAGGCTGTTTGGGTGATCTAAGACCTTTAGCTACAAAAAAATCGCAATTCCCTTTTAAAACAAAATTCTTATTACCATAACTTAATAGCTCTTCGTAAAAGCCTCTTACTTTTTGTTCTATCAACTTAAAATCAACGCTGTTTAAAATCGGAATGATAAAATTCGCCTTTAAATCTTCTTCATTGTAATCGGAAATAAAATTTTTCTCTTTTTCAAGTAAATGATTTAAAAACTTTTCATCATCGCCTTGAATTTTTATCTCATTCAAAAACCAAGTGTTAAAAATATCATTGGAAAAAGATTTTTCTATCTCAAACAGAAGCTCTAAAGTTTTATCATTGATTTTAGAAAAGTTATATACTTTTGATTTTTCAAGCTTTAACCTTTTTAGCTCGTCTATCTCTTCTAAAGTTAAATTGTCCAAAAATTCATCTAAAGACATTTTTTCTCCTAAATTGATAGATTATATAACAAATATACTACCCACTGAAGATTACTCATTAGTATTCTTTTAGTCAAGTGAATATTACTAGTGATATTTCTTTTTATAAATATACTGTATAAATAGAAAATGAAAATTGACTTGACAATATACGATATATAATCGTATATTATATCTTATGAAAGTAACCGCTATTTTGCCTGATGAACTTATCTCGGATGTCAGAGAATTGACTGGAGGTAAAAATATTACCGATTCTATTGAAAAAGCACTTCTGGAGTGGATTAAAATTGCGAAACTAAAAAAATTAAACCAAATACTGCAAAATAATCCCTTAGCATTTTCAGAAGGATTCTCTGCTGAAAAAGTTCGCAAAATTAATAGAAGTAGAAAATGATTTTAGTTGATACATCAATTTGGATAGAATTTTTTAAAAGAAAGGAACCTATATTTAGTGAATTAAAAGATTTAATAGAAGGATTTGAAATCTTAGTTCACGAGGTAGTATTCGGAGAATTATTACAGGGCTGTAAAACTAAGTCAGAAGAAATTTTCATTTTAGATTATTGGGAAAATTTAAATAGAATTACTTCAAATGGATCTTTTATTGAAGCAGGTAAATTATCTTTTGAAAATAAATATTTAGATAAAGGAATTGGATTAATAGATTCTGTATTGATTGCTCAAGTCAAAAAGAAGAAAATTAAAATATGGACTTTAGATAAAAAAATAACTACTATTCTAAGTAAAAGTGAAATCTATACTCCTAAATCAGGAGCGTCACATAAACACTGACGATTTTTGGTAAAGAATTGAATTCGCCTGCCCTATTTTGGGCGTTTTACAAAAATTACCGATTTTAAAACAGTTAGTTGAACTTTTAGTCTTTTAAAACTTCCGCAAAGTCAATGGAAATGTCTTTTACGGTAACTATTGTCTCTTGGTAACGCTGAATGCCTTCTTTTCCAACTACTAAAATACTTTTTGTAAAAGGCTCAACGATCCATACTGATTTAATTCCCGCTAAAACCAATAATTCTGCCTTTTCCATTAACTTTTGTAAACCCTGGGTGGGAGAAGTAATTTCTATAGCAAGAAACGGAGGTTTTTTGCAAGAAATTGTATCTTTAAAAAAATTAGGCTTTAGTTCTCCTTTGGGATAGACAGAAATATCCGGATAGCCTTGAAATCCATTTAAATCCAAAGAAAGTTCGGGCCAAGCTTCCCACTTTTCCATATTATCAATTAGTATTGTAAGTTTTTTGGTTAAATAGCTGTGGTTTAACGATGGCATTTCTTCTTCCATGGTATTTTCAATTTCAATGGTTTCAAGTAACATATTTACCTATTTTTTTTTATTTACAGTATTGAAACAAGTGATTTTTGATAAAAAGATGAATGAAGAAATGAAGAATTTAATCTACAAAGAAGATGGAAGTTTGCAACCCATAAAAATGGAACTGTATGAGTCATCGGGTCCCGTGTCACCATTGTACCAATATATTGTGCATATAAAAATACACTCGACAGACAAGGAAATTCACTTACACTACAAGAATATTGGCAAAAATCAAGAAGATGGCTCTAAAAAGAATGTCCAATGGAACAAAGTCATTTCCTTAAATGATTATTTGGATTTTATAACAAAGCTAATCCAAAATAACGTTTTTTCGTTAAATCACGATTTTATCGGAGATGAAAGAAGGAAAAAAATAGGGATAAGTTTCAACTTTTTCGAGCTTACTTTAGGGAAAGAAACCGTTAAATTTCAATATTTGCTCCAAGATAAAAAACAGCCTGAATTTGAAAATTACGAAAAAATCATAAATATCGTAAAAAATTTGAATACGGAAAAATGAAAAACCGAAATTATAAAATATTTACAACTTACTTTGTTTTATTTTGTTTTGTAGCCTTAGCTCAAAATAATGAGATTTTACGAATTTTGAAGTCTATTCACTATGCAACAACCAGAGCCCTTGTTCGGAAAGATTATCAATTGGCAATTGAAGAAGCAAACAAATTGGAAAAAAGCAAAATAAAATACGAAGAGCTAAAATCACTTGGAAATAAAAATTTAAGTGAAGAGCAAGTTGCCTACCTTGGAATACGCAAAAACAGAGCAGAAGCTTACTATTACTTGGAATTGTATCCGGTTGCGTTGGAAGATTCCAAATTCGTATATGAACACCATCCTAATCCCTCTGTTTATGAATACACTAGATACGCATTTTCTCTCTATTATTCCGGTGACAGAGAAACTGCGTTTCAGATACTCACAACCGGTTATAGAACACTAGAAGATGAAAAGTCTCAAGAATTACTCCGTAAAACCATAGAATTACTTTTTGATTACTAGCTGATGGAACAAACTAACCGATTCCAATTTTCTCTGAAATCTGTTCGTAACGAATAAAATTACCGGTTAGTTGTTTGAATGTTATTGCCTTGATTTCCAATGGTTCTTTACCATCTCATAAAAATCAGAAAATAAATATTCCGCATCGTGAGGACCTGGGGAACTTTCCGGATGGTATTGCACTGCCATTATAGGTAGGCTATTGGATTCTATGCCTTCCATGGTATTGTCATTTAGATTGATATGAGTGATTGGATTTTGACTATTTTTCTCTTGAACAGCAAACCCATGATTCTGAGCCGTAATTTCCACTCTGCCATTTTTTAAGTTTTTAACCGGTTGGTTTCCTCCCCGATGTCCGAACTTTAGTTTGTAGGTGGAATTTCCCAATGCCAATCCTATCACCTGATGACCCAAACAAATTCCGAATAAGGGCTTTTTTGTTTCGATAATTTTCTTTGCAGTGTCAATGGCATAGTCCAAAGGTTCCGGGTCTCCCGGACCATTTGAAAGAAAAAAGGCATCAAAACCTTCCGCTAAAACATCTTGAATGGGATATTTTGCCGGAAACACCGTTACGGAAAAACCGGCTTTATCCAAATTTCTTAAAATATTCAGCTTAACTCCATAATCATAGACAGCTAGTTTAAACTTATCTTTACCATGCTCTCCAAAATCATATCTGGCTTGTGTAGTAACTGCGTCTGCAAGCCCCATACCCTTAATACCAGGAAAACTTTTGATTTTTTCCAAAAACCCATCGGAATATTCTTCCGCTACAAAAATGCCCCCGTTAGGAGCTCCATTATTTCTGATATATCTGGTTAATTTTCTGGTATCAACACCTTGTATTGCCGGAACTTTGAACCTTTTCAAAAAATCACTCAAAGTCTCCTCGGACGTAAAATTAGAAGGTACCGGAACATATTCTTTCACAATCAAACCGCTAACCTGAATCTTATCAGATTCCATATCCAAAGAAGAAATTCCATAATTTCCTACCATGGGATAGGTAAGTGTAACAATTTGTTTGTTATAAGAAGGATCTGTTAATATTTCCTGATATCCAGCCATGGAAGTATTAAAAACCACTTCACCCACATCTTCCGATTCGTAACCAAAAGATAAACCTTCATATATATCGCCGTTCTCTAAAACTAAAAATGCTTTCATTTTGTATCCCTTTATATTATTATAACTTATAAAGGCTATAATTATGAATATTAAGGATGCGAATCTTTCTGCAACCTTTTTTGAAGATGAAGAACCGGAAAAATTTATAGAATTGAAGATTTTTGGGAAAATTTACCAAGTACCATCAGAATTCAGTTTACTTAAGAGTTTTCAGTATGTAGCAGAGACATACAAAGACTACCAAATCAACCTTACAAAACATTGCTGGTCCGGAATATGCAAAAACTGTCTTTGTAAATTTCAGGATGAACAATTAGGCAAAGCAAAAGGACTAGCTTGCCTAATGGATACAGATGAATCTATAGAATTAATCCAGATTCCCAGAACTATGAAAAAACTCACAAAGAAAGAAGATAGATAAGAATTTTATGATCTTCTTTTTGTCATGATTTTTGTGTTTAATAATTTTGAAATTCCTTCATTCATATTAAAATATGCACCTTTTATAACAGCCAACCTTTGTTTTCCTTGTTCCGTAATGGCATAGTATCTTCTTCTTTTTAATTCCTGTGTACCGGGAGGCGACTGCACTTCCTTTATATAGTGTGCATGAAGCATCCTCTTCAAAACAGGATACGATGCCGCTATATCAATTCGGATTCCTAAATTCTCACCCATGTATTTATATATTTGGTAGCCATAGTGAGGCTTCTCAGTCAATAAAGCAAGGGCGCAGAGTTCTAGTATGCCTTTTTTAAATTGATCCTTCCATTGACTTAATTCAATTTCTTCCTGCTCCATAACTCTTGCCTTAAACTTTGTGTTCATAATTTTATATGATTTATTGGACATTGAAAAATATTGACAAATACGATCAATCAAAAAAGGAAATTATTTTTTAACTCTATGAAAAATTTTTTATTTTCTTAAAAGTTATATATCCGCCTTGGCTGTTGTCTGCACAGGCTGGAAACCTATAATACTTTTAAGCTGGCTCTTGCACATCTTCAATTAATTCGGTTTCAACACCCGTTATATTTTGCATTCTATCGTTTAATTTATCTACTTTTTTTTGACTATCTCGGTATTTATTAGAAGCATTTTCAAGATGTTTCCCTATTAAAGTAAAATCTTTGTAAAAGTTGCCAAACGAATTTTGAACTGAAATCAATTCTCCAACCATTTTTTTAGCTTGTTTTTCTATCTGAAAGCCTTTCAAACCATAAACAATAGCCATTAAATAGGCATAAAAGCTATTGGGCGAAACCGGTATTACGTGTCTGCTAACCGCATAATTGAAAATTTCATATTCTTTTTCCGTTAAGGAATCTGTTATAACGGTTTCATAAAAAACATTCTCTGCAGGAATATACATCAAGGCAAAATCAAAAGTATTCTCATCCGGATTGATATACTTATTGGCTATTTCATCTATACGTGTTTTAACGGAGTAAATAAATTCCCTTTTGTATTTTTTTATGTCCAATTCATTTTCAGCAGAAAACAATCTTTGGAAACTTTCCAAAGGAAACTTGGAATCAACAGGAACAATACCTTCTCCTAGTTTAATCACAGCGTCCACTTGTGTTCCATTTCGAAAGGAATACTTGATCTCATAATTCTTTTGAGGAAATATTTGTTTTAACAATTCTTCCAATAAATATTCTCCCAGATTCCCTCTTAACTTGGGAGCTTTTAAGATATCTTGCAAAGAAGAAATATCCTTTCCGATATCTTGAATCTGTTTGGTAGCTTGTTCTAAAGACCCCAATTTCTGGCGAACTTCTCCGATTACGTTACTTGTATGGTTTAGCTGATTGTTGATAGTATTTTGACTTTTGTTCAAACCATCGTTTACCAATTTATACAAAGACGTTAATTGATCAGACATCAATTTTTGTGCTCCTTGAAACAATCTATGTTGCTCGATTAGAGATTGGTTTTGAGATTCCAATTGCCTGCTTTTCATTTCCGCAATTTCATTTTTTAAATCAAGAAGCTGAGCAGTTGAATTATCTTTATTTATGGCAAAAAGCTTCACTAAAATAATGATCAAAAGTATAGATATAACACCTAAAATGATTTCCATAATTAACCCATTTTCCTAAATATGTATCAAAATCGTTTAATAGTTTAAAAATGTAAAGGATACATTTATGAAACCATACAGAAAAAATGTAGGAATGGTTGTTTTTAATGCGGAAGGAAAAGTTTTAATGGGAGAAAGAGTGAATTTTCGTGGTTCTTGGCAATTCCCACAAGGAGGCATAGATAAAAAAGAAGACCCTAGAGAAGCTGCCAAAAGGGAATTGTATGAAGAAGTCGGAATCAAAGACGGAGAATTTGTTTATGAGCATCCCGAATGGCTAAGTTATGATTTTCCACCTGACATGGACTTGCATCATTTGAAAAAATATAAAGGACAAATCCAAAAATGGTTTTTGATATATTGGAACCATGGTGTTGAAGAGTGTGATCTTGATCAGCACGAGAGAGAATTTCAAGAACTCAAGTTTATCCCTATAAACAATTGCATGGACACAATTGTAGGCTTTAAAAAAGATGTTTACAAAAAAGTTGTGGAAGAATTCGCTCCCAAAATCAAAGAATATTTAGAAGTGCAATCTCACTTTACAATTCCTTCTTTGCCTCACCAATAAACCAGTTAAGAACATCCAACACTTGTTGCAGGTTGACTGTAGCTGAGTAAATTCGAGGATCGAGAACAAATTTTTTTCCTACAATTTTGGCGAATTGCCAGATACTACCACCGGTAGCAATACCGTAAATAGTCTTTTGGGGTTCGCCCTTGAACCTTTGGGCAGCAATCATTTCACAGAGGACTTGAACCCAACCTTCAGAGAAATTTTCTTTTTTAACTTCAGCAATACAGACAACAGGACTTTTGTAGGTATCACCCATCTTTGAAGCTGGTGCCAAGAGAAAATCCGGAACACCAATTAAACCATCTTCTTCGGAAACATCAAACCTTACATGGGACCAAATAGGTAAATTATGTTTTTCAGAAATAACTACAAGTATAGGTGCAATAATCATTTCGCTGATAGAATTTTCGCTAACATAGCTTGTTTGGCTGCTTAATCTATTTTGTAAAAATTCTAGAATACCTTCATTAATTTGAGTAGAATTCTCGGAAACAAATTTTTCACGAGAGCTTTCAATATTAAATTTTTCTCCTACCTCTCCAAGTGTTTTAAAAGTTCCATAAGCCATAACAAACTCCTTACTTCTTGAATCACACTATTGAAACAACAAGAGGTAGTGTTTCAAGTAATTTTTTCTCTTATATGGTAAACAAAAAAGACTGAAATTACGTTTTATCCTTGATTAAAAGGATAAAATATGGTTTATTTATCCTTAATTAAAAGGATAAATATCATGAAAGAGATTTTTAAAAGGTTGATTGTAGATTTCCAAGAAAAAGAGATAACAAATATCTACAAAAGAGACTACGAAATACCTCTAAATAGCAAAAAAATAATTTCTCTTATAGGCGTAAGAAGAAGCGGAAAAAGTTCTGTTTTGTTTTATCTGATAAATACCCTCAAAGAAAACACACCAAGCCAAAATATCATTTATATCAATTTTGAGGATGATAGACTATTCGGAACAAAGCTAAGTGATTTGGATAGTCTTATAGAAGGGTACTACGAACTTTACCCAACAAAAAGAAAGGAAATAATTTATTTTTTTTTGGATGAAGTACAAGCTGTTGATAAATGGGAACAGTTTGTTAGACGAATATATGACACGTTAAATGTAGTAATATTTATCACCGGTTCGTCTTCCAAGTTGCTTAGTAGTGAAATCGCTACGAGCTTAAGAGGTAGAACAATAAGTTATGAAATTTTCCCACTCTCTTTTAAGGAATATTTGCAATTTAAAAACATAGAAGTAAACTTGCACTCTTCGATATCTCTTAGCTTTATCAAAAATAGTCTGGAAGAATATTTACTTAAAGGTGGATTCCCAGAGATTGTGAATGAACCTTTGGATATACAAAAACGAATACTGAGTGACTATGTAAACTTAATTGTCTATAAAGATATTATTGAAAGGTATGGTATTACAAATACTGCATTACTAAAGCACTTGATAAAATATACATTTTCTAACATTTCCACTCTCATAAGTTTTAACAAGCTATACAATGACTATAAATCTCAAGGATTTAAACTTGCTAAGGACACACTCTTTGAATATTTTTCTCACCTGCAAGATGCCTATACACTTTTTAGTGTACCCATATTCAGAAGTTCCATAAAAGAAGAGCAAAGGAATCCAAAAAAAATTTATACAATAGACAACGGTTTTAAGTATATTTACAACACATTTTTGAGTGATGATTTTGGTAAGTTATATGAAAATCTTGTGTTTTTGCACTTGAGGAGAAAAACGGATGAAATTTATTATCTAAAACAGAATCAAGAAGTTGACTTTTATTGTATTATAGATGGACAAAAGCAAATCCTCAACGTGAGTTATGATCTAAGTGACAGAAAAACTAAAGAAAGAGAGATAAAAGGTCTCTTAGAGGCAATGCATTATATGGGCATAAAAAACTCTATACTTATAACAAAAGAAGCAGATGAGATTGTAGATATAGATGGCAAAAAAATTAACATAACACCACTTTTTAAGTGGTTACTATAGGTAAACAAAATGACAAAAGGGAATCAAAGCACATGACAAATAGAGAAATATACGTTCCACCAACAGGTCCACCAAGAGAGAATCCGTTTTATCCTGGGTTTTTTTCCGAATTCGGAGAAGAAAAGGTTCGAATGTTGTTTGAATCCTTTTATGATGAAATTGCCATTTCATCCATTAGAGACATGTTTCCAGAGGATTTATCCGAAAGCAAAGTAAGAACTGCGGATTTTTTAATCCAAGTAATGGGTGGTTTTCCTTATTATTCCCAAAAGTATGGTCCTCCCAAAATGAGAGCAAGGCATATACCTTTTGAAATTGATGAAAATGCCAGAATGGTTTGGCTTGATTGCTTTGCAAAAGCCATGGAAAAAAATGGAGTAGAAGATAAACACAAAGAGATTTTATGGAAATTTGTGGTAGAGTTTTCCAAATGGATGGTAAACAAAAAAGATTAAAATATTATTGAAAGGTATGGTATTACAAATACTGCTTTGCTAAAGCACTTGATAAAATATACATTTTCTAACATTCAGACTGTCGCTGTTATTGCATCTTTGCAGTTAGTCATACTAAAACCCTCATTAGCTATATTGTACCTACAAACAGACTTTTGACTATTACAATTAAATATAAAAAAAATAGTTATAAAAATCAGTATTATCATTTTCATAACTTACATCCTTTATATCCTTTTTTACCACAAACTCAAGAATTTTTATGATGTTGTTAAAAAAAGAAATTCTCACGAAATGGAATTCTTTCCTTTAAATTATTTCTCAATACTTTTTATTAAAAAAATAAATTAACTTGGAACTTAGAGATAGGATGTGAATGCCCTGTTAGAAACATTACCAACATTTTACTCTAAAACAAAGGCAGCCTTATTAAAAATTGTGTGCCGTCCTTTCCACTATCTACAGTGATAGTTCCGCCGTGAATATCAACCGTTGACTTCACCTGATATAGTCCGAGCCCAGTTCCTTTTGCCGTATTTTTTGAAGTAAAAGGAGAAAATAGTTTTTCTTTGATATTTTCGGGGATCCCGGGCCCATTATCCCTGATCAGAATCGATAAATAATCACTTGTTTTTTCGGCATGAATAATAAGATAGTGATTTTCCTTAGAAACATCCTGAACCATCGCATAAATGGCATTTTTCGACAGGTTCATAATCGCCCTTCGCATCCGGCTACCGTCAATCGCAATCGTTCCTTCCCCTGATATCTCGGTTTCAAGGATAACGTTGGATATGTCGGTTTCGAGTTTTAGATAACGGAAAATATCTTTGAAATACTCCTGAATATCATGTTCCGAACGGTTAATTTCGATTTTACCCTTGCAGTAATCCAGTATTTCATGGGCCATATTACTCAGACCCTCAATTTCATAGGAAACATAAGCCAGATATTCATTGCGTTTCTTCGAATCCTGATTCTCCATCTCAGCCATTTCGGTATAGGCAAGGATAACGCCCATGGGATTTTTTATATCGTGCACGATAGTAGAGGCCATTTCTCCGATCTGAGCGAAGCGTTCTTTGGACTCCAGGAGCTTTTCCATCTGGTCTTTTTCCATTTCGGCTTTTAAGCGCGACTGACGTTCAGCATTGATCCTATAAGCTAATGCAAAGGCCAGAATAAGCGTCTCCATAAATGTACCGACATATAAAGCATTCCCGGTATACAGATTGTAAGGCAGAACACCATTTTTTTGCATGCCTGTTATGATCACGGAAATGATGACCAGTACCCAGGCAGAAAGGAAAATACGAGCTGAATGAAATTTGTTGTTGATCTGTACGACAGAGGCTATTAAAATCGACAACACTGTTCCAATGGTCATGGGCGCTGACAATTTAACCATCAAAGATCCCATACCAATGATTATCCCTAGAAGAAAATGTATTCCTGTCACTGCCTGCATGAGCTTTAACAGCAAATCTATTTTAGGTACAGATGAGGAAGTTTTCAAAAAAGACCGTGTAAAAAGCAGCATGGAAAAAAAATAGACTGATATGAAATTCGGGAAATAATTCTGGATGGCCGGAAAGGAAGACCAGAACAGTTCAAATCCAATATTCTCATTAGTAAGGAAAAATAATATAGACGATATAACATATATTACATAGCTAAGGTAGCTAATGTCTTTGACAGATATAAACAGGAAAAGATTGTATAATGTGATGACGACCATAGCACCAAAATACATACCCCAGATCCAGCGGATATATTGATAATCGCGCCAGAATGAGGAGATATTATATGTTTTCATAGGTACATAGAGCACCACCTTACTAGTAACACGCAAATAAAACCAATTTTCTTTGTTCTTTACCGGATCTAGCTGGAAAATAAAATAAGGTGAAGGAATGTATCTTTCATTTATTGGGATTTTATATGAGGATTGGTGCTTATCGAGTACAACACCATCCACCACATGGAAAAAAGATATTTCATCGAGCAGCGGTGAACTGATCTGTAACACCTGATCTTCACCTGATACCAAAAAATGATTGAATCTAAACCTGATCCAGACCGCATCATTTGATGGACCAAAATTGAGGATATCCGAACTGCTATTGATCCATTTCTCACTGAAGTGATCCTGGTAATCAATTATTTGCTGAATACCAGCTATTTGTCTGTCTTCATCTACCAAATATTGGATATCCGGCATTGCCGCGTCTGAAATATAATGCTGCTGATGTGAGCTATAACCAGCGAATTCATTTTGGGCTAAACCAAATATAGCCAATAGAATGAGAAGAAAGGATACGGTTAATATTAGATAAAAATTTCTTCTTTTCATTTTATTTGTTTAATTTGCTATCTAGGAATTTACTCAAAGTTAAAGTTAATGCAAACAGATTCATATTTTCGTAATTTTCCTTTTAATGGGAATTTTTGGTTTGGCTTTTTTGGTTTTCTTAAAATAATGATTTCAACGTGTTCATTTACACTGAATGGTATTCCATTCAATATTAATTTTCCGTTTTCTTTTATTATCTTCTCTGTTTTATAAGCTTGCATATTTTAATTCCTTATAACTTTAATTGATTTTTTCCCAAAAAAGTTCAAAAGACTATTCTACTTTTAACGTCCAATTAATGATATCCAAATCAGAAATATTTTCATAATCTTTTTCGTTATTTGTAACTAGAGTAAGATTATTAGCTATTGCGATACCAGCAATCAGTATATCATAATTTCCACTATGTTTTCTTTTCATTATGTAAGATAAAATATCCGTATCAAGCAAAAAGTCTCTTATTTTCATATTTAACCCTTCTCTAATAACAATTCTACTCTTTGATTCATTCTCAGATTTGTTTTTTTTCGGTTTATATGAATTTCATCTAGTAATTCATCCCAATCAAAATCTTTGTCGTCACTATTCTCTTTTAAATTTTGTGGGACGGGAATCGTTTCTTTAAAAGAAATTGATACTATACATTTTTATCATAATCTCGAAAAACATAAATTTTATTAGATTTTTATGTGCTTCATTAGAAATTGCCAAAAATAATATTCTATCTGGCTCATCGTCTTCTAAAGCTTTTTTATACATTAAAAATTGTCCTAGTGCTTTTTGAAACTCATTTACAACAGATAGTCCAGCAAAATTTTTTATTTCAACCGCAATTTTTTGGTCGTCTTTTTCTGCTCCGATAACTTTTTCATCTCCCAAATCTATCATAAGATTTATTTCTCCAAATTTGATAAATAAAGGATCATCTGTTATAATCCAACCTTCCTTTTCTAGGGACTTTTTTACTGTTTCATGGTATAAGTCTTTTGCTCCCAATAATATATTCCTTATTTTGGATCGTTTTCAATATCTATTATATACATCCTTATATACGTTATGCTATAGTTAAACTCATAATGTTATTTCTTCAAAAATCATAGATTCTTTAGATATCCGTTCTACTAATAACTTTAGATCCGAAGATTGAGATTTTTTCATAATATAATCTCTAATTTCCATATGCCTTGATATTAAAAATATAATTTTTGAAGGTTCCTCTTCTTTCAGATCATCGATTTTATAAACCTTTTTCAATTCCGAATAATTTTCATTTTGTGCTTCTTTCTGAAAGATATAATTTATATCATATTTGGAATGTTTAAAAGCATAATCAAATCCAAGCAAATAAGGTTCTTTATCAAAAAAATCTACAACTTCATTTCCAAATTTTATTTGCTTTCCTATTTTTATAATCTTCTCTTGTTCTGTATCTGGTATAATTATAAAAATGAAGTATTCAGCAAAATGCTTTTCTTTCTTTGAATATGAAGTTAAAATATTATGAATTTCTCCAAATACACCCATGTCATTATAATAATACTTTACTTTTAAAATGTCGTTTAGCTTCTTTAAAATCTCTTCTTTTGTCCATTTTGAATTATAGGAATCACATATTAAAGAAATATTAATGGGGAACACACCATAGATATTAGCAATAATGCTTTTAAGCTTTTCAAACAATTCTTCAGAATCTATTGGAGACGGACTTATAGGAATATACAAAAAGTAGTCTTCACTAAACTTTAAAGATGCAGGTGGCTTTAATTTAATAAACCGTTCAGTTTCTCCAATCTGTTTCCATTCTAGTTTTTTTAGTATTTCAACCAATAAAAATATATTATTAATCATCTTATCCAAACCTATTAAATAGCATTGCTATTGTATTTTTATCAATTTTATTTGTTAAAGGAATTTTAATTGTAACATTACTTTTATTATCTGATAGTTCATTACTGTCTGGAACATACCAGAAACCAAATTTTCGTAAAGCGATTTCATTATCTTTAACATCTATCCATTCTGATTTTTCTTCTGGAAGCAAAAAAAGAACCAAAATCAATGGTACAATTGATTTTCTTCGTAAAATTAAATCATTGTAATTGTTTACATTTAAACTATATTTTATTTTACCATCTATAACATTTTCTTTTTTATAAATAGTACATTTGAGCTGAATGTCTATCTCTCTTCCTGTATCATAAAAACGATTTTTATCATTTTGTTCTCTTGAAGCCACTTCATGTATCTTCATATCAACACTGTAATCACGTTTTGGTATAGTTATATTATACCCTGAAATTGTTGTAATTGCAGAAAAAAAACATTCTGATAAACCTTCTTTTATATCTTCTTCTGTTATAGCCATTCTAATTTATTAAAAAAACGATAGCATTATTCTGCATGTCTTACAAACAACATCAATTCCCTTTCAAACTCTCTTCTACGATATCGATCTCTTCTTCTGTTAATCCATAGAGCTCATATACAAGATTATCAATTTTTTTATCAGTCATCTTGATTTCTCGTTCGATCTCTTTTAAATCACGAGGATTACGGGTAGTTTGTTTTTCTTTATTTAATGCTAACATTTGCTCTACCATTTTGCACAAACGATCATGAATTGGTTTAAAATTTTTATCTTCAAAATTAACATTTCGTATAGGAATTTTATCTAGGTTTACTTTTTTTACCTCAGCGAATAATTTTCCTTTCTCTGGTACGATCATTTGATATATAAATACCATTAATTTAGAATTCAAAATACCAAGAATATATTTGTAATTATAATTTGTATCAATTAGTTCCATGTTATATATATTATTAAGATTGTAAAATTTATTTTTATCTAAAGTGGCTCTTATCATATCTGAAGTTTGTCTAAGAATTATTTTTTCCTTTTCAAATGGAGCTGTTAATCTTGGTTCTGCTAACCATATACCATACTTTATATATCTTTTTTTAAGAGGATTAATATCATACCGATCTATATCTTTTCCAATTAAGTATTGTTTATAATCATCATCTAATTTTTCTTCACTATCAAATGAACGATTTTTAACATCTTCTGCAGTTTGTTTTGGCTTACCTTTGTTTGTTTGATATGGTTTAATCCCAACAATACATGTTATAATATCTTTTAAAGGAACGGAAATGTTTTGTAATTTACTAAGGATTTGCGTTCCTGGAATAATATTTATTTCAAATCTCGGATTTTTTAAAAACTCACTTTGTTTTGTTTGACTTAATTCTTCTTTTCCAAATAGAATTTCATTTTTAATGGTAGTAAACTGACAATAATGATTTTCACTAATTGTTTGATTTCCTCTTAAGATAAAAACACAGGTATCTCCAATATCAGCATCTTTGAATACTTTATAATTTAACAATAAAATTTTCTCTATTTCAGAGTTTTTAAGAATAAACTCCCTAACATTTCGGAAGTAATGTTGAGATAGAAAAACGGCTGGTGTTATGTATGAAATTACTTTACTATCTTTTAATAGTTTAAGTCCTTTCTCAACGAATAAAATAAAACTATTAATTTGGTATTCAAAAGAACTATAAATTGATTCTAAATGTTGTTTTTCATTAACTGAAAGTTCAGCTCCATAAGGCGGATTTCCAATCACAGCATCAAAACCACCATTTTTCATTATATCAGGAAATTCATCTTCCCAGTCAAAGGCATTGATCCTACGTTTATCAGTCCTGCTTAAACCTTGCATATCTTCTTGGTCAAAGATATCCGAACCGATAAGAGAATTTCCACACTTTATGTTGGAGCTTAAATCTGGTAGAATACGTTCATGAAACATCTGCAATTGTGGGTCTTCGCTTAGTTTCCCTTCCATCACTTTGAGCAAAAGTGAAAGTTTCGTTACTTCTACGGCTTTGTCATCAATATCCACACCATAGATATTGTTCATCAAGATACGCTTTTTTTCATCAATGGTGAGTCGCCAATTGTTCTCTCCTTCACTACCTAAATAGACAACTGCAGGCTTGCTTTTTGTGGATTTAGAATATTTTTCCGGATGATTGTTTTTGTACCACTCCAAGTGCCAATCCATCATGTATTGGTATGCACGAATCAAGAAAGAGCCGGAACCACAAGCAGGGTCAAGGATACTAAGGTTTTCAACGTCTTTTGGTTCTTTTCCATCTAGTAGTTTCCCAACAGTATTTTCTACTATATAATCTACGATATAAGCTGGTGTATAATAAACCCCGCCCGCTTTTTTAACTTCCGGTTTTTCCTCAATGGTAACTTTACCATCTTGAACAATAATCACTTTTCCTAAAAACTGCTCATAAACTTTGCCTAAAATCTCAGCAGGAAGTGCTGAAAAATCATAAGGTCGTGAATATAAGTTATCTATAATTTCTTTTAAACATTCATTACTGATTTTCAGGTTAATGGTAAAATCATCCGGATTCTCTCGTCCTTTTTCTTCTTTAAAGTGAAAAAAGCCGGAATTATATTTATCATCAGCTTGGTGGTAGAGTTTTACTAGACTTGCATAAATATCATTTTCTTTTGAAATCCTTGCCAACTGTTCTGTTGGTTCTGATTCCCTGTCTTCTGCAATTCTTAAGAAAACCAAACGGTCAATGGTCATCTGAACGGCATAGTTAAGCCCGCCCAAGTCTTCCAAAAGGTCTGAGTTATTTGCTGCTAAGTCATTTGCTAGTAACTCTCTCCATTTCTCCATATCAGCCAAAAAGGCTTGGTCTACGGTTTGTAGAGTTACTTTATGTTTATCACTAAACTGATCAATAGAACCGTCTTGAACGGCTTTTTTGGAAAGTAACTTTAGGATTTCTTCCCATTTTTCATTGTATTCTTCGTTGGTGCAATAAAAGAGCAGACCTGTTTTGGCAGAATCCTTTTCTTCATCTGGCTGTTGGCGACAGTCATAGATCGCAAATTCTCGAAAGTTAGAAACTACTCCTATGGGTAAACCTTTATTCCAGGAATATCTACGGAGCTGTAGAGCTGGTTTGGGATCGCTTTTAAGATTAACAGTTGCATCTTTGGCTTCCACAAAAAACTTTTCCTTATTACCAAGATAAAAAGCATAGTCTACTCTTGTTGCTCGTCCTGCTTGCGTACGAACGGTCAACTCTCTTGTAACTTCATTAGTCCTTTTTTTATTAAAAACGTCCCAGCCTAAAGCCTCGAAAAATAGATCGAGGAATTCAATACGAAGTTGTGTTTCGTTATATTCATTGGAGGTATAATATTTCTTCTTAACTTCAAATTTTTCAACAAGGTTGAGGATGATCGCTTTTTCCATAAGGAGAGGGTCTCCAACAATACCCTTATCTTTAGCAACCTTATAGATTAATTTCTTTAATTTATCCTCCTCTACTCCAGCATTGATGGCGATATCCATTAACTGGGCATATTCCTCATTATCGATCATATCGTCATCTTCCAATCGTTCTTCGATTGTTGGAATAAGAACCGGTTCGATAAGCTTATACTTTTCCTCTCCTTCTAGTTTCTCTGCTACATTTCTGTCAGGCAGTGGAAGCTCGTTTTGAAAATATCTCATGAGTAGATTATTATTTTCATCCAAAAAATAACACTTATTTTCAATGAGTTGTGATTCCATGTCTTGGCTTACACTCACTTCTAATATTTCTTCGCCAGTACTTTCCAGATTTTGAAAGATGTATTTTTTTTCATCTTGCCCTATCTCTTGCAAACGAACTATTTTATAAGATCGTAATAATTCAAAATCGGTAACTAATTCGGATATTGTTTCGGAGAGGAGTGGATTTAACCAATTGTAGTATTCATCTCCTAAAGGCCAGTTATAATCAGCAGCATGGGCATAACGATTACGAATTTGAGTAAGCAAGTCAAATGATTCAACCAAATTAACCTTAGACGGATTACGTCCTTTCAAACGTTTACCTACCTCTTCCGTAAATTTTTCGGGTAGCCCTTCTTTATGGATTTTCTTAAATTCCTCAAAATTCAACTTTAACTTGGCAGAATTCTCATAATTTTTCTTTTTATTTAGTTTTTCTTTAAGAAGAGAATCGGATAGAGATTGACTTAGCTCTCTCAAATAGGAGATATAAATTCCAAAACTAAGTTTTGCTTTTTTATTTATGTACAACTGAATTTCGATTTTCTCAACTATTTCTTTACTTTTTCGATATTCTCCCAATAAAAATCCTACCAAATAAGCACTAAACATCTCTGCGAAGTCCAAAAGTAATTTATGTTCATCACCTGCACTTTTTGCAGTAGTAATTTTTTTATACAATTCTGAGAGATTTTTAGGGTATGTTTTTGTAATCTCTAAGATTCCATTTTTATCCATGTTTTTCTCCTTAAACTTTTTAAGAATTATTGAGTTGATAAAGGTTATGTTCGTACTGCTAGTAATTGTGATTGAATTTTTGCTGGTAATTCGATCTTGACAAAATTATTTTCCGGATATAAATAATCTTCTCCTGATTCATCAATCACTCGTAAACACCCAACTTCAAGTGCTTTAGCATCTGGTAAAACTTGGTAAAGCTTCCAAATATCTAAATCTCCATCTTCTTCCGCAATAATACAAATTACAAAATTATAATTTTCTTCTACTGTATTCATACGTTTAATCTAAAACCCGTTTAATCTTCATTTTTCGACGACCAATTCCATGGGCTTCATACCAATGCAATTCAACTTGGCGAATTTCCTTATTTGAGAATTTTACAAATCCTATTCCTTTCAGTTTACGCCACCTTCGACCTTTAAATTCATCTTTTAATCTTTTTAACTCACGAATAGAGAGATTTACTGCGATAATCTCAATATTTGTTATTTCTCCAATTAATTCAAAATGATAACTCATTAAAGTTATAAAAGCCTATAAATTGGTTACCAAATAAAATAACATTTTAACAAAATTAATGTCAAGATTAAAAAATCATTCTTTTAAATTTAACCACTCATAAACCAGCCACACAAACCCAAAAATCACAGAAAAGAAAATGAAATAGATCCAAAAAACAATCCAACCTTCAGGGGAATAGTTTGAAAAAGGAAACGGATGTTCAAACTTTGAAAACTGGAATCCGGCAGCAAAGCCCATCACAAGGTTTAATGGTGATAAAATAAACGTAAAAATGTTAAAAACACGGTTTTGGGTTTCGGACTGTTTATTAGAAATAAATTCATCCATATCAGTACAACGATCTTTAACTTCTTCATAAAGATGATCGATTTTCATCTCCTGACGTAGAACTTCAAATATTTTTTGAATGTAGCGATTGCTACTAACTACACCAAACCAGGAACTAGTAACCAAGTGTAAGATATCCTCTCGTAATTGACTTATAAAAATTTCTTCTTTTCCCTTTCTTGTTTTAAACCAAGAACTGACCCATTGCCCAAAATTCATTTTTTTTCTTTGTTTATAATTGCTTTCGGCTCTTACAATTTCAGCCCGAGATTGGGATAAAATAAACCTCTGGGCTAGTGTCATGTTAAAAAGTGTACGTGAAGTTTGATGGGCTTGGTAATGTTCCGAATAGGAGGCAGAATCATCAAAGTTTAATAAAGACGTAGCTGATACATAATAATGCCTTTTTGTAATCTCATCTACAATGGTTTGCTCGGTTTCAAGATTTTTATTCATGGGTAGGTTTGAAAAAGCAGGCTCAGCATCATTCACCAACATCTGAATTCCACCACCAGTGGAACGACCGTCAGTCAATAATCCACCCTTACATTCAAAGTCAGTTAGAGTAGTAATAATAAAATGTCTTTCCGGAAACAAAAGACCTTTTTGTAATTGCTCTATATTAAATCCGGAAATATTTTCACACAGGGTATCAAAAGGAGTCAAGGAAATACAGTGTTCTAGCCATTGAGAATCAGTAATAGAAATAGTATTACCTTGAATTTTTTCAAAATTAAAATCAGCTTCAATTTCAATCAGACCAAAATTATTCTCGTACCTGTGATAAAAAACTTTAATGGAAGCATTGTTTAACTGTTCTTGACATCTAGATAAACTATTTTTTCGACTGATGTGAATTCCTATTTTTTCATCTTTTATAAAATCTTTTTCCTCAAACCTATCAAAAATAGGTGAAAGATTTAGTTTTACAGGCTGTGTATATTCATAACTCGCAACCGATTCCGAATGGTCTGAAAATATATCACCCACATAAGGCAAAAATGTTGTGCCAAACTTATTTTTCAGATAAATGCGTTTCCAATTTGCATCTTCGCTATTAAATGGAACTTTCCATAAAGGAATAAAAACAGATGAGGTGACGTATTTTAGAAATATATTCTTTAATGGATTCCCATAAAACCATAAAGCTTCCAAAATATCATCCCTTGATAATAAAGAACCGGCTTTTGGTGTATCAATAATGGATCGTCCTGGAGTAATATGTCTTTCGTCATACCAAGGATCATTATAGTAATAACCCTCACGAGGATTATCTGTTAGCCTAGATTCTACACCTTTTTGCTTTCTTGCATAATCTTCCATCTCTTCGATTAGGTCTGCAAATCCTTGTAAATTAAAATCACTATCCGGCGGAACACTAAGCACATGCTCGCTCATTTTTCCCTTACGAGTTGGCTCGTGAACGTATGTCAATGGGAAAGACATGGTCTCACCGGATTCATAAGTCAATGGGTTTCTAGCAAAGAATTTAAAAAATTGTGACTTAGGTTCTATCAAAGCAAGTAGATTGACCCTAATGTGGCTTGCATGAGAGCCTGAATCTGTTTGCTTACGAGGCAATTCAAGTTCAAAAGATTCTGCACGTTTAACATCATTAAAATACCTTTCTTTATCATTTAAAATCATTTCTTCTTGAACTCGAATCAATTCACGATCTTTGACCAAATCCATTACGTTGTAAGGCAGTTCATAATCAAGAGTTTGATCCAATCCCATTATATGATTTAGAAGCTTCCAATAATTACTTATTAAATAATTATTTCTTTCTACTTGGTCATTTTTAGGAAAAATGTCTCTTGCAACCATAGCCGTTGCATAATAAAAAGCATAAAGAGAACGCTCAAAAGGTGGCTTGGAAATTCCTTTTTCTATTCTTTCAATGTAATTTGCAATGTACTTCCATTTTCCTATTTTGAGTTGTTCTGTCGATAAAGTCGATAGAAAGGCTGCAGTCGCAACATCTAATGTTACTGTATCTTTAACAATATGTAGAACTAAAGTGACACTTTCAAAATTCTTAATCTGTAGTTGATTGGAATTCTCAAGGAAAAAACGTGTTGTTGAACCAAAGCCTGAACCTGGGTATTTTTGAGAAAAAATATTGTTTGTTGGGCTGCTTGCAAAACCAAAATATACCTTATTTTTTGTGTCCGGATTTGAAAAATCCTTCATACTAGCAGCATTTGAAAACTCAAATTGCATTGTTTGTCTCCTTGAATTGGATTTAGTCATTTATTACAGTTGTCATAAATTAAATAATAATGACTACTTTAAAAGTTATCTGTTAGAAAAAAAATAATTTCAATCAGCTCTATTTTATAAATTATACCTAGTTTAAAAAGGAAATGGTAGATAGAATTCAAATCGACTCGCAAGATTTAAAAGGTTTCTAATAGAAATTTCTAAATGTGAATTACTAACTTGAGAAGTATAGTTTAAATTAGTATAGATAAAAACGATTGGTTCTTTCCATGTTTGCTTAATAATATCTATATTTGATAAGTCTTGAGAGATGGGGACTTCGATTAAATCAATAATTTTATTTATTATTCGCTCAAACAAGTGAAATAGAGAACCATGTAAACTATGTGCCCGTAAAATTATTTGATTATTAAATAAATTGATCGCAATTGCAAATAAGACATCTAATTTCTCTTTTTCAAGTCTAAGTGAAAGTCGAGACAATATTTCTATATGTAAATCCAATTGATTAAGAGAATAATCATCAAATCTAGAGTATAGCTTTATTTGTGGTAAAGCGAAATTTAATGACTTAAATGAGAATTCGTATAGATTATCAATCGTCTCCATTGGTAATGTTGCTATTCTATATCGGGAAAACCATTTTTCAATGTTTTTTTTATTTCCACTCATTTATTGGAGGATGGTGTAAATCTTAGACACATACAAACATTACTTGGACATGCAAATCTAAAAACAACTGCAATTTATTTACACACTGTTAGTTTGGATAAGCTAAATGTTGTAAGTCCATTTGATACGAATCCTTGAACGAGAATCAAAAAGCACCTGAAGTTGCTGATGTTTTCAATGCTTCCGGAGATGCTTATATAGAAAATCATCGTCTATCTTGCGAACAAAGGAAAGCGATAGAGGATATTCGGAATTGCAGAACAGCCAACTTAGGCGGACACACTAGGTAAACCAGGGATGATAGCAATACTTCATACTTGGGGACAAATTCTTTCTTTTCATCCACATATACACTGTATATTAACTGGTGGAGGATTAGATACTTCTAATAATACTTGGACCTTTAAGGATGAGTTTCTTTTTCCAATAAAAGTGCAAACGGAAAATACAGTTAGCTTCCATTACAAAGATTATAGAGATAACAAGCAGAAGGTTATGACATTGGAACATGAAGAATTTATCAGGCGATTTCTTCAGCATGTTGTCCCGTCTGGGTTTATGCGAATCAGGTATTATGGAATTTTAGATTGCAATTTTTACAATCACAGGAGGTTATTATCTTTACAGGGATAAACGTCTGAAACAATACTTAGAGTTTGTGTCATATTGACCCATGGGTAAGTTATTGGATTGACTTAAATTTTGTTTTTTAAAAGCCTAATTGTTGGTTAAGCATAAAGTCAACTTTTTTATAAACAAAAATGATTTATGACCCTCCGTTTACCGTTATATTGATGGTTGTGGAAATTGAGCCACCAGAATAAGTAACCGTAATTGTATGATCTGTAGCAGATTGAGTTCCAGTTGTAGTTCCGCTGATCACACAAGTTGTTGAGTCAAGAAAAATCCCTGTTGGTAAAATTGGACTTGCTGCGCAAACTGTTGGACTTATCCCACCACTTATGGTAGGAGTTTCGATAACTGCCTGACCAAGAGAATAACTAAAAGGACTTCCAGAGTAAGATATAGAGGCAGAGGTTGTAGTTGAAGACTCATTCACTGTGATACTAATATTAGTTGTAGCACTACCATTGGAGTTACTTGCTGTAATTGTATAAGACGTTCCAGAACTGCTAGTAGTCGGAGTTCCATTAATTTCTCCTGTTTCAGTATTGATAGCGAGTCCACTTGGTAAATCAGGAGAAACTGAGTAAGAAGTCACCACACCTGTAACACTTGGTACATTTGTCGTAATGGCAGTTCCAACCGTATAGGTTGCGTTTTGCTCAGAATAGCTCAAATTAGATGGTGGGTCGCCTGGCCATTGAGACAATAAGGCGATAATATAAGGTTTTATATCCATTATTGTTAGTTGACAATTTAATATTACAGGGAATATCGAAAATATGAGAACAAATTTTAGCGTTTTCATGACTCGCCTCCTTCGTTGGTAGCAATTTTTTACTATAGATATATTATTCCGTCAACAATAATATAATTTGCTATTTAGGAAATTAGTCTCACTTAAAGTTATTGCAAACATAAAAATTCTTATGAATTAGAAAAAAGTTCTTCCCATAGTATTCAATATGTCTTATTGCCCCATGGGTAAGTTATTGGATAGACTTAAATTTACAAATTAAGAAAAAATTTCCTTTAAAAAATTAATTTTTAATTGCCATTTTGTGTATAATTGAACCTAAAAAGGGAATCCAATGAGCATTACAAAAGATGAATTAGAAGAAAAAGTAAGAAATCGAGAAAATTTGAGTGGAATTGATCTAAGCAAAGGCTCTTATTCCGGAGCAAACATCCAAGGTGCAATGCTTTCCGGTGCGAATCTGTCCGAAACTGACCTTGTGAATGCTAATCTCAAAGATGCAGACTTAAGCGAAGCGAACTTGAGTCTTTCTAATCTTAGCGGAGCTATACTTGACAATGCAAAGCTCAAAGAAACAAATTTCACAGGAGCCGATTTGAGTGGAGCAAATCTAAATGATACGAATGCCAAAAGAGCAGTATTTAAAAATGCAACCGTTCAAGGAGCAAATTTCCAGAAAGCGAACCTCTACCAGTCTGATTTCACCCAGGCAAAACTCTATCGGTCCAACTTCGAGAGAGCTGAAGTTGGTTTTGCAATCTTTACAAGTGCAAATTTGGAAGACGTGAACTTGCAATCTGCCAATCTCAAAGGAGCAAAATTGAAAAATGCTATTTTTAAAGATGCTTTACTCCAAAATGTGAATCTGGAATTAGCTGATTTGAGTGGTGTCAATTTTGAAGGTGTCAACCTCAGTGGAGCGAAACTCCGCGAACTGACTCTTAGTAGTAACGTGAATTTGGAAGACGCAAACCTTACGGAAGCGGATTTAACCAAGGCAAATTTGAGTAAAGCGAATTTGGAAGGTGCAATTCTTTCTGAAACAATGATGCAAGGTGTGAATTTGAAGCAAGCAAATATTCAAGGAGTTGATTTAAGAGGAGCAAACTTTGAAAGATCTACTGGATTTAAATCTGATAGTTTCGAAAGAACAATAATAGACGAATTAAATATAAAAAAACTTAATCTTAGAAATGTTTACTTTTATGATGCCAAAGGTTTTCTTGTTCATGTGCATTTCTGAAAAAAACGTTAGAAAGAAATACCATGAAAAAACAATTAGATTTGGAAGAAATTTTTCAAAAATGGGACTTGAGTTTCGAAAGAACAAAGTCCAAGAATAGCCTTCTACCATTCTAAAAAAGGAGAAAAAATGAATACTGTAAAATTATCAAATAATGGTATAATTATCATCCCGGAATTATTGCTTCAAACGTATTCTTGGAAAGAAGGACAGGAATTTGTTCTGGAAGAAACACAACAAGGCTTATTGTTAAAACCAAAATCCTATTTTCCGCCAACAACTATCGAAGAAGTAGCGGGCTGTTTGGCTTATCGTGGAGAACCAAAATCCCAATCCGATTATGAAGAAGCGATTCAAAAAGGAATAACGGAGGAATGGAATGGTATCGGTTGACACAAATATACTTGTTCGCTTTTTAACAAAGGATGATGATGCACAATTTCAAAAGGCTTATACATTATTCCAAACAGAAAAAATTTTTATTACTGATACGGTTTTGCTGGAAACCGAATGGGTACTCAGATATGTTTATAAATGTTCCAAGCAAGAAATTCTACAAGGAATCCAAAAGATATTAGGTTTGTCGAATGTATTTGCTCAAAACCATGAAAAAATTGTGCAAGTAATTGAACTCTACAAAAAAGGCTTGGATTTTGCAGATGCTTTTCACCTTGCAAACAGCCAACAGTTTTCCATCCTTTTTACTTTTGATGAAAAGTTTATTAAACGATCTAAAGATTTAACTAATTGTACTGTAAGGAAATTATAAGAGTAAGATATTATGAAAAATGGAAACAATTCTCATTTGAAAGAGCAATATAAAAAACTAATTTTCAATTGTTATTTTGTCCGTATCTCGTGTACAATTGTAGACACTATTTCCAAAGGCAGAACAGATGAACAATACTATTGATGTCACTTTCCAACTTCCACCCTGGGTACGGCGTGGACTTGAATCAGGAAAATTAGAAAGAATCGGAGGGATTATTCGAGATATTGACTCCAAAGCAGTTAAACTTTGGTTGCGTGAAACTTCCGCTCTTCCTAGTAACCTTACTATTCTACCACCTTATGACAGACAACTTCTTGGCATGGCAAATGGCATTATGAGTGCCATGAGTTTCGGTTTTAATCAAATAGCTGGTAGGCTGGACGGGATCGAAGATGCACTATGGGAAATGAATGAGCGATTGTATATTATCGAACAACAAATTGGATTTTTATACAAAGAAGTTAAGCAAGTCAAAGATATTATTATCCAAGGTTTTAATATGGTTTTTGACAGGTTGCAAAATCTGGAATGGACAATAGATGTCGGCTTTCAAAATATACAAGCAGGATTGGAATACTATAATCAAAAACAATTGGAACATATTGAAAGAGAATATATTGCTCGACTCAATCACGCTGCCAATCTTGCAATGGAAACTCAGTATTTGGAACCAAATTCTCAAGCCCGTATTTTGCGTATAGAAACTGCACTCAACGAAGCAGGAAAAGTTAGTTCTCTACTTTGGGAATATACCAATTCCAAAGTGACGGATGTTGCTAGCATATTGTCCCAAAAACCAAAAGATGATTTTAGTGTAGACAAAAATGTTCTCCAGAGCCTATATTTGCTTAGGCAGAATTGTTTTGCTTCCAACTTAAAAGCTAGTCTTCTGGCAGAAACGTCCATTTCCTCAGCACGGGATCACCTTCTTCAAAAAAGTCGAGAACTTTCCGATCTCTATAGCCAATTCAAAGTTCTTGACAGATTGATTCCTTTGGACGAAATGAGCCGTTTCTTTAAGATCGAGGGAATTGAAAAGTTTATTGGAGGAGGATATTCTTATGTTCACAAAAAAGATTTGGAAAATTTAACAAGAATTCCAAAAGACGTGAACCTTCAACTCTTACCGGACAATTCAAGTCCCAATGTTAAGGTAAAAGTAAGTAGATTCGATGAAAACAAAATTAATGTAGAAATTCCGGCTGGTGTGAATAGAGGAAATCATAAACTTTCGGTTTGTCCTGTTCAAGCAGAAGACCTCTTCAAGCTAAAATCGTTACCTCTACCAACCGGTTTTAAATCCAATGAAAACACCAAGGAATATTTTGATCTAATGGGTGGAATTGGAGAAGACATAGAGCGTATATCTGCGTATCCGCTTGAATTGGAAGAAGCTATTCGATTAAACTTGAATATCTGTGAATATCGCGAGTTGCTGAAAGTACCCTATACTAAGGAAGGAAAGTTAGCTTTTGTGAGTCTTCACCAAAAAGAGAAAGAAGGAAATTAGTTTTATAAAATGGATTTTACTATGTACCAAAAGAATTTAAAGGCAGGCTTAAAATCATTTCGTCGCTTAACGTTAGAGCATACCCACTACGGAAGCATAGCTTTACCCATAAGTATGGAATGATTTTAACCACAGATACACACTGATTAACACGGATATGGGGAAGTATTGTTATTATAAAGTATATTTATGATAATTATAAATAAATGCGTATTATATGAAAATAGTTTTATAAAAATCCGTAAGGGATAAGTGCGAGATTCTAACGTTGTGCGATATGCTGAAAATCCTTAACTACTAAATATGACAAGTTTATGTTATTTTCAACTTAAGTGATTATGAGAAATTATTTTAACTATATAGGAAATTAGTCTCACTTAAAGTTATTGCAAACATAAAAATTCTTATGAATTAGAAAAAAGTTCTTCCCATATTATTCAATATGTCTTATTGCCCCATGGGTAAGTTATCGGATAGACTTAAATTTCGCCGAAAATTTCGGAAAAAATCCTAAAGCAAATATACTCCTATTTGTCCAAGATAAATCCTGAATTAAAAAATTGTCAACTATTTCTAAAAAAAATTCTTTCTTGCAAACAGGACAAAAAATTGGGTTGGTATTGAAACAATGTTCTATTGCTTGAGCCCAGGCTACTTGTTCAATAATCCTAAGTCTCTGCCTCAGTGATTGGGCATAAATTCCATAATAACGAATCATGGTTAGTGAGCGTAGTCGAACTATGGTATTGGGTTCTGGAAGAAAAAATAGCATTTTAGCCATAAACTCATAAATGTCCATGGTTATAATTCTGAAACTCTTTTCACCTGTATCCCTCCTATCTACCCAACTTTTATTCTGTGAGTATTTTTTGTTTTACCAAATGTTTACAAAATGTCTTCATCCAAGTAAAGCGAAAGGATTTGTAGGATATGAAAGTGTTTTCTAATATTTCACCAGTTTTGATATTGATAATTTCTTTTGTGCCGACTAAGTGAACATGAGGATTGTAGTTGAGGTTACCGGTTGGTGAGTGCCCGAAAGGGCGTATCGAACCACCACACTTATGAACTGTTGCAAGGATTCCTAAATGCCAATCTTTGATTGAATCTTCTGGTATTTTTGCTGTT
The DNA here is from genome assembly GCA_024233865.1 of Leptospiraceae bacterium. Lineage (GTDB taxonomy): Bacteria > Spirochaetota > Leptospiria > Leptospirales > Leptospiraceae > JACKPA01. The sequence continues at coordinate 331,128 of JACKPA010000001.1, forward strand.
TTAAGGAATTCAATCTTGTAAACCTTGGCTGCAAGAGAAATCATTTTTTCGACAGTGTATCCTTTTTGTAGTAGAATATTAGCCAAGCTACCAGGGATTGTAAAAGTAACATGGATATGATGAAAATCTGTATTGAGAATGTAAGACAGGTTTGATGACCAGCTAAAGAGCTTTTTGAAATCCATTTAAGAAATTTCCACAGTCTATTAATTTTTGGACTTCTTCAATTTTTCTTTGAGAAATCTTTCCATAGATATCGAGAAAGTTTGTATCATAAATTTGTAGAAAATCAATCCAATGATTTTGCCAAATTGATTTGTATAAACTCCATCTTTCCATGGCTGGAATGTAGGAATATTTTGTCTGTTGTTTTGAACAAATGTACATAGTGGAAATTAGCTCCACTATGTATAGGTAATGATTTGTTTAGTATGTACGTATTTTTATAGAAAAAAATTCAAGTTTTTAGAAAAAATTTTATTTAAAGGGAAAAAGTAGTATTTGATTTATAACAAAAGAAACAGATGAAATTTTAGATATAGATAGTAAAAAAATTAACATAATACCACTTTTTAAATGGTTACTATAGGAAAACAAAATGACAAAAGCCAATTGGAAATTAAAATTATATGAAATCATTTTTGAGGCAGACACTTTTGCTGGCAAGCTATTTGATATAGTTCTTTTGATTGCGATTTTAATAAGTTTTTTTAGTGTTATTTTAGAAAGTGTCAAAGAGATCGAGAGGAATTATGCAACTTTGCTCCATGTTATAGAATGGGGTATTACAATCTTTTTTACTTTGGAATATATTGCAAGAGTTGTATGCGTAAAATATCCTATACGTTATGTTTTTAGCTTTTTTGGAATTGTAGACTTGATATCTACTCTACCAACCTATTTAAGTTTGTTTTTAGCCGGTTCTCATTACTTAATGGTGATCCGACTCATAAGACTTCTACGAATTTTTAGAATTTTCAAACTGGCAAGGTATTTAAAAGAAGCAGAAATTTTGATCACAGCCATAAAAGCCAGCCGATTTAAAATTATCGTTTTTATGCTAGCAATTCTAACTTTTACAGCCATTAACGGTACTATTATGTATGTTATAGAAGGAGAGAAAAACGGATTCACAAGCATTCCCGTTAGTATGTATTGGGCAATTGTGACCTTAACAACCGTTGGTTATGGTGATATCGCCCCAAAAACTCCAGTCGGACAATTCATTTCTTCTATAATCATGATTTTAGGTTATGCCATTATTGCCGTACCTACAGGGATTGTATCCGTAGAGCTAAGCAAAGCTCAAAAAAAGTATACAACACAGGTATGCCCGGCTTGCACTAAAGAAGGGCATGACGCTGATGCTATTTATTGTAAATTTTGCGGAGAAATGCTAAATCCTTGATACAAGAGTAGCTATGATCTTTTCGTAAAAACGAATTTTATGAAAACATTATAAGAAATTTATTTGTTTAGTTTTAAGGAAGTGCGTATAAAAAGAATGAAAGAAAACGGATAATCTAAAGGAGACCTAACTTTTCTTAATTCATCTGCCTTTTAAAGCTCCCATGGGAGGAACTATTTTCATCGTTTTTGGTGTATACCAGGGATACATGAGATTTTCTATATGATTAAAAAACTCTTGCCAAATTCCTTTGACTATTATTTAATAAGATAAAGTATATGAAAAAAGCTATTTATATTTTTTTGTTTTTATTGCTGATCGTAATTGGCTACGTGTTTTTAAAGAAAGCTCCTATTGATTCGGCTTCCTATAATCCTCCTATTCCTAAGGATTTCTCTCTCGAACTCCCACCCAATAACCTTTTGGAAAAATCCGAACTTATTGCCAAAGGGAAGGTAACGGGACCAGAATCAATCGCATTGGATGAAGATGGAGTTATATATACCGGAACGCAAGACGGATATATTAAGAAGGTCTATCAGGATGGAAAAGTGGAAACTTTTGTATTCACAGCCGGACGACCTCTTGGAATGAAATTTGATGCGGATGGAAACTTGATCGTTTGTGATGCTTTTATTGGTTTATTGTCTGTTTCTCCCGATGGGAAAATCCAAGAATTAACGCAAGCAGCTGACGGAGTTGCCTTTCGATTTACGGATGATTTGGATATATCCCAAGAAGGAGTTATCTACTTTACAGATGCCAGTTACAAATACTACCAACCTCAATATCTTTACGACCTACTTGAAAGCAGACCTCATGGCAGACTTATGCAGTATGACCCCAAAACAAAGGAAACTACAGTTTTGCTAAAAGACCTATATTTTGCGAATGGTGTTGCCTTGTCAGAGAAAGAAGATTTTCTTCTGATCAACGAAACATATCATTACCAAATAAGAAGGTATTGGCTTAAAGGTGAAAAAAAGGGAACATCGGATATATTTTGGGATAATGTACCCGGCTTTCCGGATAATATTACGTCTAACAGAAAAGGGGTATTTTATCTTGCTCTGTTTACTGTGAGAAACCCTTTAATGGATGCAATTCATCCTTACCCGTTTTTAAAAAACTTGGTATCAAAACTCCCCAAAATGTTTTGGCCCAAACCAAAGCCTTATGGCTTGGTTATTTCTTTTGACGAAAGAGGAAAGATACTCCAATCTTTACAAGACCCTTCCGGTAAACATTTGAAAGAAATTACCTCTGCCATTGAACACAATGGGTATTTGTATTTGGGTTCTTTACACGGAAACAGAATCGGAAAATATAAGTTATAATTATACTCCAATGGAGTTCGTTAAGGAGCAAACTTTCTTTAAATGACTGATCTGTTATCCATATATTCAAAACAATTATCTGAATTGAAATTTGAGACAATTTACAATGAAAATAAGGGAATTAAATTTTATGGAATGCCTTCGGCTGCGAGTTCATTCCTATCTTCCGTTATTTATAAAGCTCTGAAAAATAAAATCGTATTGGTAATCGCGGTTACTAATACGGAAGCAGAATTTTTGTATAGGGAGGCTTTATCCTTTCTGCCGGAAAAAGAAGTTTATTATTTCCCTGGTCCTGAGGTGATTCCTTATGACTACTCGCACATGAGTTCAGAAGTAAAGCGAGACAGGATTCGAGTTCTTTCTCAAATTTTATCGGGAAAAAAAGCTCTAATATTCACTTCTGCAATAGGTTTTCTCCATACCGTTCCGTCTCCAGCGTCTTTACAGGATAAGTCGTTTACTATTCAAAAGGATCAAGAACTTTCTCAAGGGTCGTTCATAAAGAAATTAGTTCAATTGGGATACCAAAGAGAAGAAGTATGTGAGCAATTTGGTCAGTTTGCCGTAAAAGGCGGACTCATTGATATATTTACGTCTTATGCAAGCAATCCGATTCGAGTGGATTTTTTTGGAGATTTGATTGATGAGATAAAACTGTTTGATCCGAATACCCAAAAATCTTTGGACCATTTGGAGGAAGCTTATATCCTACCTTTTAGTGAGTTTGTTTTAGCGGAACAAGAAAAGACAGACTACTTTAACAAAATAACTAATAATTATCCCAACCTAAAAAAACCTGAATTTGAAGTTGAGCATGGAACTATCTTGGAAGAGTTGGTTGGTCTGGTTCGAAAACCAAGCGGATTTTTATCTTATTTTTCTCAAAAGCCATGCATTATATTACACCATCCAAACGATGTGCTCGATAAAGCATTGCACATAGAAAGGGAATACAAAACCCTCTATCAAAAAAGAAAAGATGAAATTATATGCCTTCCTCCGGAAATGCTTTTGAGTATGGATGTTGAATACCAAGCCATTCAATCCAAAAAAGAAATTAGCTTTCATTTGATCATTCCTTCGGAGCTAAAAAAGAATGAGTTCAACTTAGGTATCAAAGATGTTGCGTCGTTTAGGGGCAAAATCAGTGAAGTAAGGGAAAAAATTCAAGAGCTACAAACTCGAGATGACCCTCCCAATATTATTATTACATCTTCTTACCCGGCTCAGAGGCAAAGGCTTGCTTCTTTGTTTGCCAAGCAAGATATACAAATTTTAAATCCGAACTTGGAAGAACCACAACCTTTTACAATCGATCTAAAAAAACAAGGTGGTCTCTATTTGGTTTTATCCGAGCTCCGAAACGGTTTCTATCTTTCCAATGAAAACCTTTATCTCTGGTCGGACAATGATATATTTGGTCGAAGCTACAAACGAAAAACAAGGTTTAAAAAGAAATCGTCCAAAGTTATTGATAGTTTTATTGATTTAAAAGAAGGGGATTACGTTGTTCATATTAACCATGGAGTTGGTCGGTTTGTTAGTATAGAAAAGGTAACTGCAACCGGAAAGATTAGGGACTTTTTGAAGTTGGAATACAATGGTGGAGATACGTTGTTTGTTCCATTGGATCAAATATCTCTTGTACAAAGGTACATTGGTGGAACCGACAAACCTACTTTGGATTCTTTGGGAAAAAATATTTGGAAAAAGAAAAAAGACAAAGCCCAAGAATCCGTTGATAGATTGGCAAATGAATTGCTTCTGATGTATTCCAATCGTATGAAACTCCAGGGCTATTCCTTTCCACCCGACACTGTATGGCAAGAGGAATTCGAAGCAGAATTTGAATATGAAGAAACTCCGGATCAGCTATCTGCCATTGAATCGGTTAAATCAGACCTTGAATCCAGTCGACCAATGGATAGATTGATTTGTGGAGACGTGGGATATGGAAAAACGGAAGTGGCAATACGAGGTGCGTTTAAAGTTGTCATGGCGGGAAGGCAAGTTTTGCTTATTGCTCCAACTACCATTTTAGCCTTGCAGCACTACAATACTTTAACCAACCGTTTTGCCAATTATCCGATCAAGGTTGATATGGTTTCCAGGTTTAGAACACCAAAAGAAACAAGGGAAGCCATTGCCAGTTTTTCCAAAGGTAATATAGACATTCTTGTTGGAACACATGCCTTGCTAACGGGAAGCTTAAAACCCAAAAATTTAGGTCTGCTTATTATAGATGAGGAGCAAAGATTTGGAGTCAATCATAAAGAGGCAATCAAAAAGATCAAAAACCTGGTAGACGTTCTTACTCTAAGTGCCACTCCGATTCCTAGAACTCTCCACATGTCTCTTGTAGGGATTCGAGACCTTTCCATTATCGAAACACCTCCTAAAAATAGACAAAGCGTTGAAACATACGTTATGGAAGATAACGAAGAAATTATCAAAGCAGCCATACAAAAAGAGTTAGAAAGAGGCGGACAAGTTTTTTATCTTTATAACAAAGTCGAATCTATTGAGATTGAGACCAACCGTTTGGCAAACATCCTACCTGAAATTTCAATTGGAATTTTGCATGGGCAATTGTCTGAAGATGAAATAGAAGAAACTCTTATGGACTTTTACCACAAAAAGTATGAAGTTCTTGTTACAACAACAATTATTGAATCAGGGATTGATATGCCTAACGTAAATACCATGATCATCCAAAGAGCAGATATGTTTGGTTTGTCTCAGCTGTACCAAATCCGAGGTCGAGTGGGTAGAAGTGGACGAAAGGCTTATGCTTATTTATTTTATCCGGCAGATCGTTCTCTTACAGAACTAGCAGAAAAGAGACTCAATACAATTCAAGAATACCAAGAGTTAGGTTCCGGTTTTAAAGTTGCTATGAAAGACTTAGAAATTCGAGGGGCAGGCAATCTACTGGGAAAAGAGCAAAGCGGAGAAATTATGGATGTCGGTTTTGACCTATACGTCCAGATGCTAAACGAAGCAGTTTCTCGTTTGCGAGGTGAAGAGGTAGAAATTGAAGTTCGAACAGCAATCAATCTGGCAACTAACTTTTATATTCCAGTCAATTATATTCAGGATACCAGGCAAAAAATTGAGTTTTATAAAAAGTTTGAAGCAGCTACGGACCTGGATGAAATTGATGATTTAAGCATGGAAATGGAAGACCGTTTTGGAGAAATGCCAGAGGAGGCAAAGGTTTTTATTACATTGGAAAAAATAAGAACTCTTGCTTCGAGGCTTGGTTTTGAGTCCATATCAGAAGAAGGAAACGGAGGAGTCAAGCTAAAATCAAGTCCAAATTTCAAGGGTGATTTTACTAAAATTGTCGGACTTATTTCTTTGAATATAGGTCTAAGCATCAATCCAAAAGAGCCTAATATACTTCGTTACCGTTATAACAGTAAGTCCGAAAAAGAAAGGCTAGAGGAAATTTTAAACCTTGTTCAAAAGATGTAAAGCAGATGATTAGCTATTTTCTTTTGGCAAACTCCTTTGCATAATAAGATATAATTATATCCGCACCTGCACGACGAATTCCTGTCAGAACTTCCACCATAGCTTTGTTTTCGTCTAGCCAACCTTTGGACGCAGCAGCCTTTATCATCGAATATTCCCCGCTTACTTGGTAGGCAACAATGGGTAGCGGGAAGTTTTCCTTTAAAGATTTGATAATATCCAAATAAGGAAGAGCCGGTTTGATCATTAGATAATCAGCTCCTTCTTCAAAATCCAACCTTGCTTCCAGAATTGCTTCCAATGAATTTGCCGGATCCATTTGATAAGTCTTTTTGTCTCCACTTTTGGGAGCAGAATCTAACGCATCTCGAAACGGACCATAAAACGAGCTTGCATACTTGGCAGTGTAAGACATAATGGATACGTTTGTAAAACCGTTTGTATCCAGTTCATTTCGTATGTAACCGACTCGTCCGTCCATCATATCGGAAGGGCCGAGAATGTCAGCACCTGCTTCTGCTTGTGCAAGCGACATTTTCCCTAAAATCTCAAGGGTTTTATCATTTACAATTTCTCCGTTTATAACAAGTCCGTCATGACCATCGGAACTATAAGGGTCCATTGCTACGTCGGTTGTAATACTGACTTCAGGAAACTTAGCCTTTATTTCTTTGATTGCTTTTAAATATAAATTGTTTGAATTATAACTATAGGTTGCATTTTTGTCTTTGAAACTTTCCTCAATGGCTGGAAAAAGAATAAAATTTTTCAAACCTAAAGAAAGGCAAGATTCGATTTCTTTTAAAGCTTTGTCCAAAGTATATCTATAAATTCCCGGCATAGATTGAATTTCCGTTTGGATATTGTTTCCAGCTTGCAAAAAAATCGGAAATATGAACTTTGAAACCGAAAGTTCCGTTTCCCTAACCATAGAGCGAATGCTTTCTGCTTTGCGGTTTCTTCTCGGTCGCCTAACTATACTAAATGAATTCATAAATTTTGTCCCTGTTAATTTTTACCAATAACGATAGATGAATTGTATGGCAATCAAAGTCCAACAAAAAAATATAGTAAATGAACAAACATAGAGAGATTTCTTTTATGACAAATTTAATTTTGATTTTAATTCTATTTTTATTAGGGTTTGCTTTAAAAAAGCACAAAGCTTTTCCGGAAAATACCCCTTATGTTTTGAACATGCTGGTTGTTTATGTTTCGTTACCAGCATTGATTTTAGTGCAAATAAAAAAGATAGAATATTCCAGTAATTATGTAATTCCTATTTTGTTTTCTTGGATAGCCATGGCTTTATCTGCTTTGTTGGTATGGCTTGTCTGCAAACTCCTCAAATTTCCAAAAGACGTGACAGGATGCTTGTTGCTTTTAGTCCCTTTAGGAAATACCAGTTTTTTTGGAGTCCCAATGGTGAATGCTTTCTTTGGTGCTGATGCAATTCCTTACGCAATTTTTTATGATCAGTTTGGTACATTTTTAGCACTTGGAACCTATGGAGGCTTTATTTTATCTTTGTATACTTCCAATACTTCTATTACGTTTAAAAACATTATCGCCAAAATTCTAAAATTTCCACCCTTTATCGCCGTTTTGATTGGTTTGGGTCTAAAACAAATTAGTCTGCCGGTGAATATTGATCCTATTTTGAATCCTGTTGCAGGGACTCTTGTTCCTTTAGCGATATTGGCTGTTGGCTTTCAGTTAAAAGTCAATCTTCCCCAACTAGTTCTTAAACCATTTTTTTTGGGTCTAAGCTTGAAACTATTGGTAACACCTTTGATCATGTTTGGGATAATCCAGGCACTTGCTCTGAAAACAATAGCTGCTAAAGTAAGCGTTTTTGAATCTGGAATGCCACCAATGATTACTGCCGGAGCTTTGGTTATAGCAGCTGGTTTATGTCCTGAATTGGCTGCGGGTTTGATTGGATTTGGCTTAATCTTTTCTTTTGGTAGCTTGAGTATGATAAATTGGCTCTTGGCAACCTTTTAAATGTTTATAATAGTTTGGTTTTAATGATATGTTTTAAAGCTTTCAACATTCTAAAAACATCAAAAATCTCCTCATCTTCGGCATTATAACTTTTACCAATACAATATTCATTACCATCCAAAACCATAAAATTCCAAATCAGACCCACAATGTAAAGCCCATAAATAGGCTTTTGACTCTTGTTCAATTCTCTTGCTACCAACATAGCAGCAAGAGACTGAGCATCAGGGTTGCCATCGTTATCTACACTTCTTTTGTACTCGTGCATACAAAAAAAAGGAATGTTAGGGCTTCTAAAACCTGTAGCAATCATACCATCAACTATACCCGAAAGTTCATAATCTCTTACTATACCCTTTAGGTGCCGCTCCAAAAAATACCCTATCTTCCTATCATCGAACTCAACGGTCATTATTAAAGGACTAATAAACTTGCTTTCTAACTCAAATTCATTCCAAGCTTTTCCTCCCCATTGTAAAGGCTTTTGAAATTTAAGCAGATTCTTTTGTTCAAAATCATCAATACTCATATCTTTAGATAAAGCATTCCATTGTTGGAATACTTCACATTCATCCTGTAGTATCTGGGAAAGTTCAAAAGTTTTATCTAAGCTATCAAGGCTCCAATCTTTAAAATTTGCAGTTTTCATAATGTTCCTCTAATTGAAACGAGTATCAAATTGCCTGTGATACGTATAATAACCACAACTCGGAATAATTTTGTCATCCGGTAGCAGATGTTGGCAACTGCATTTCTTTAACCTAACAGAATCAAAAGTCCAACTGTCCATAAACTGAATCAGGTATACCGTTTTGATTTTTTCTTCAACAATCATTCGTCTTTCCTCATGGGAAATGGACTTATTGGTTGGATACAATTCTAATAAAAGATTCTTAAACTTTTTTAAAATTTTAGCCGAATTTGGGTTAGAACCATCCGCATAAAGTCGGTTTATCAAATCTCGTAACAATTCTTCCAGTTCTTTTCCTGCTCTGGCAAAATGAGAATTCTTGATACATTCGATAACTTTGTCAACTTCCAAAAGAGACACTAAGGGAGTAACTTCGTTGTCCGCTATCAAAAAGTAGCCAATCGAAGCACACAGTGGATTTGGCATGGGAAGCGGAATGAAGTCAGACTTTTTTATGTTTCCTGAAGTAGCCTTTTCTATTTTATCAAGAGCTTCCGGTATGGTCAGTCTTGCTCTTGGATCAACCGGAAATTTAGAGCCTCCCTTTCCCATATAAGCCATCATAGAAAGAAAAACGGATTTAATTTGAGGAGATTTGGTGAGCAGCTCGACTACCATATTGCCAACTTCCATGTCGTTTATATCTTTGGCAACCAAAGCAATAGGAGCAACCTGGATGTTCCATTTTAAAAGTCTATCCATAGCCTTTTTTTGAATCGCAAAATCAATTCCTCTTATCGTTTTGGCACCCGTTCCGTCATAGTGCAAAGAAACGTATACGTTTTTGTGTTTGGAAAGTTCCTCCAAAAAAGCATCATCTTCTGCTATTCGTAAGCCATTGCTGTTTAAAACGATTCTAGCGATTTCCGGGCGTTCGAGTAGTTCTATAATTTCAAAAATTTCAGGATGTATGGTTGGTTCTCCACCGGATAGAGTAAAAGCATCTACGAATTTTTGTTTTGCAAGAAAGTCTTCTACGATTTTCCGAACTTCGTTCACGGAAAGTTCAAAGGTGCTTTGGTTGTTTGCCAGACATACGGGACAATTGGCATTGCATTTGTTTGATATCTCAATGGCAGCAGTTCCGGCACTTTGAGTATGTCCCGCACATAAGCCACAATCATTGGGACATCCCAGTGAAACCTCTCGGTTGGGTTGGGAAGGTCTTACTGGTTCTACGTCAAACTTTTTGAGGTTTTCAAACCATTCGATATCCGAAGAAGCCAAGCCCTCAATTAAGCCGTGCTCTTCACAGTCTCTAACAACATAAACACCACCATCCTTAGCAACAACTTGACCCGGAATGGTTTTGTTGCAATAAGGGCATAAAGAAACCGTTTGGTAATATACTTTGGAAATCATCACATCCCCCATATCGTAATTTTTTTTCCGTGAGAATCCATCTCTTTTTTAAAAACCTTTTCTTCCCATAGCTTATCTTTTGTTCGATCAAAGATAATGAGATGAGACTCTTCTGCACTACACTTATCTGCATAAATTGAAACCTGCTCCAAACCCTCTTCTATTGTTTTGTCTAAAGTTTTATGTAGCAATTTACACTCAATTACCGCTTTTTGAGAAACGGAATGATCTTCCATGTTAGGATACCATTTGATAAAAAGGTCTGTTCTTCTTGTTCCAAGTCCATATTCTCTGTTGACAATTCCGCCACCGTTCACAACACGTTGTAAAAACGCTTGTAACAAAAGCTGTGGACCGGCTTCTCTGTAATTAAAAACCTGTATCCAACTCTCTGAATTTTCCTGAAAGAACTCCTGAAAAGCCATGAGTAGTTTTTGGAAATTGATCTTATTAGAAGGACTATCAATGTACCAAGACTGTCGATGGTTAGATTCAAAGTTTAGTTGAGATATATAGGTTAATTCTCTTGGAATAATTTCTTTATAGATGCTATTGGAAATTACGATTCCATTTTTAGATCGACTTACCAAACCCAGATCAATTACGTATTGAATATCGTCATCTTTCACCATATCTTCCAAATCTTCTTTACATGCTACAATTGGTTCCAATACTCTTTTTACCCTTTCTTCTTTCAGTTTATCCGTCAGCTGATCCAAGTGGGTATCTCTTCGTAAAATAAGGCTTTCTCTTGCGTTTTGTAACATTTCTACTGTGATTGGCTTGGTTCTATCTCTTGCTTTTCTATTCTCAAAACAAGTTTCATAGGCAATTGCATTTACCAACCAAGGTTGACCACCGGTATAGTCCCACGCCAGGTCAATGATTCCTTCTTCAAAGACTTGTCCTGTTTCTTTTGTATGCTCCAAATAAAGCATTTCAATATCTGCCTTTGAGAAGTTTCCAAGTCGAAGAGATTTTGCCTTGATATTAAAAGCAGAACCGCCGGTAATAATTTCTTGGGTTTTGGAAGAATGAATGCGGTAATCCCGTACATCCCGCACACCACAAAGAACAACAGATTGTGGAAAGGAATCCGGACGATTTGCATAACCGGAACGAATTTGCCGAAGAACCGAAATAAGAGTATCACCAACCAAAGCATCGATCTCGTCTATAAATAAAACGGTAGGCTTATCGGAATGAGTTGTCCAAAAATTGAGTAATATGCCTAAGCTACTTTCCGCTCCGTTTTTATCTAAAATCTCTTTCCAATGATCATCCAAGAGTTTGTTCTTAAAAAAATCAAGATGTCTTGCAGACAATTCGCTCATAATAGCTCGGATTCCCCTATAAACATCATCCCTTGCAACCTGTGCAATTTCAACATTCACGTACAGAGCATTGAATTTTCCATGATTATTTAAGTATTCCATTAAAGAAAGCATACAACTCGTTTTGCCTGTTTGCCTGGGAGCATGAAGGACAAAATATTTTCGAGAATCAATTAGCATAAGAATCTCTTCTAAATCCCATCTTGATAATGGGTCTAAAGTATAGTGAATATCCTTTTGATTTGGTCCGGCTGTATTGAAAAATTTCATGCTACCATCCAATCTAAAAAATTATGAGTTGTAAAGAATAATTTTTCATTTTAGATTTGGCTTCTTTTCAAAATGGTCCATAATAGTCGCTACAACCGTATCTCCCGTTACATTCACAACCGTACGGAACATATCCAAAATTCTGTCTACTGCAAATATCAGAGCAATTCCCTCCGTTGGTAGTCCTATAGAATTCAATACAATAACCAACATTATGATACCGGCTCCCGGTACGGCAGCAGAACCAATGGATGCTAGGGTTGCGGTAAGGATAATACTAGCCTGATCCGCCAAAGTAAGATCAATTCCAAAAGCCTGAGCAATAAACACAGCTGCCACTGCTTGGTAAAGGCTTGTTCCGTCCATATTTACCGTTGCTCCCACAGGCAAAACAAAGCTAGCAACCTCTTTGGAAAGACCTAATTCATTTTCACACTGTTCCATTGTCACCGGAAGGGTTGCCGCACTGGAGCTTGTAGAAAAAGCAAGCATCTGAGCGGGTAGAATTGCCCTAAAAAACTGTAAAATGTTTCTTTTTGTAAACGCTTTTAATAACAAAGGATAAAACAAAAAAACAATAACGGCAAGTCCTAAAATCACCGTAATCGAATACATACCAAGAGCTGCCAAAAGACTAAAAGAATTGGATACGTTTCCTCCGGCAAACTCAACCAAAATAGAAGCCAGGAGTGCAAAAACTCCAAAAGGAGCATAAAGCATAATCAGATCAATAATTTTTAGAACAACCTCATTTGTTTCTTCCATCAATTGCTGCATTTTTAAGGTTTTTTCATTTCCCATCATTACCATGGCTACTCCAAAAATAATAGCCATAACAATTACCTGTAACATATTTGAATTGTCTGTTGAAGCTCGAAAGAAATTTTCCGGAATCAAATCGACCAAAAACTGAATAGGGGATTTTTTTGCGACTTCTGCTGCTGTTTGGGATTTTTGTTGAATCGTTCCGGCGTATTTTTCCCTAAATTCTTGTTTTTTGGCTTCCGGAAATGTGTTACCCGGTTTGATAACATTTACCAATACCAAACCAAGGGATACGGCAACAATTGTTGTTGTTATATATAAAGAAATAGTTTTAATACCAATGCGAGATAGTTTGGAGATGTCGTTTAAGCTCGAAATGCCTTTGACCAGAGATACAAAAATAAGGGGGACTGCAATCACTTTTAAGAGGTTGATAAAAATAACCCCCCAGGGTTTAATCCAATTGATAACAAAGGTATCAAATTTGAAAGATACCGCTACGATCCCTAAGATGACTCCAAGGACCATACCCAGCAAAATCTTAATTTGTAGAGGAATTTTTTTTTTCATAGAGAGAGTAAGAATCACCCAAAAGACATTTTTTGTGCAATTACATTTTCATCTATTATTTAAAAACTTAGCATCCAAATATCTATAGTTATAGAATAACTGTTATTTTGCTTCGCCTTTGTTAATTCTGTTAATATCATCTGCTATGCCAAAAAAGAGCTTATATACCATTATCAAAGCAAAAGAAAGAAAACAAACCCTTGATACTCTAAAAGAAAAGTATAGTGAATTCTCTAAGCGGGAATTGCTCCTTTTAAATTTATATTCAGAAGAAAAGTCCGATTCACGGATGAAAGAAAAAAACATCTTGAAGAAGACCATCCAGAAATGAAAAATTCTGAAAGCTTGATTATTGAGACTTTACAAAATCCAGAAGAAGTTAGATTTTCAAAGTCTGATAAAACAGTGTATTTTATAAATTTGTTCAAAGTTTAATAGTTGGAGCAAAATATTTATGCGTTGCAGTTAAAAATTTAATAACAGATTTTTTTATAATCATAATAATTTGAGATTGCATTTTTGAAATTATTCTTCCTCTTCTATTGGTATATATTTTATCCATTTTTCTGCATAAAATAAAAAGAACCAAGCAAAACGGCTACCAAAGCAATGAGAATCGTAATTTCTTGAGTAAGAATCATCCAAAAGACATTTTTTGTGCAATTACATTTTTTATATAGGAAAATAGTCTCACTTAAAGTTAATGTCTACCCAAAAATTCTTATGCCTAAGCAACACGTTACTTCCCATAGAATACCATATGAGTGTTAATTTTTAACTTGTAAAATGCTATATATCAAACAAACCTTAAAAATATTCATGAATGATAATAAAGTTGAAATAATCTTAGATACAGATATTGGGGGTGATCCTGACGATTTCTTTGCACTTTTGTGGTTATTGTCGCAGGATAACATAGTCATTAAAGCTATTTGTTGTACTCCAGGAAGGACATCTCAAGTTAGATTTCTTTCAAGGCTGTTACTTGCTTGTAAAGTTAGCAATATCAGATTGGGATTTCCTTCTCTTAGAAATATAAAAGAACATCATGTAAATGATTTCCATTTTAATTTCTTGAAGTCTGTAAACTTATCAGAAGAATGCAGTAGTATAGAACCTGAACCTGCTGATGAACTGCTTCATGAATTATTCAAATGTAATCCAGAAAGACTACTTTTAACCATTGGACCTTTGACCAATATTAAACAATTTTTAAAAAAATATCATTCGGTTGAAATCAAGAAGTCCTTTACCATGGAGGGATATACAGATCAAAATCATAATGGATTTCCATTTCCAGACAAATTTAAGGGGAAACAATTTGTTCCTGCTTACAATTTTATTGCTGATAGAGGCGCTGCTCGGTCGTTTTTAGATTGTGATAATATTAGAGAAAAATAGCCAGATTTTATTTTTGGAATATTTTTAATAACTCCCGTGAAATATGATTTAATTTTAAACATGGCTAATTTAATTTTGAACTAGAATTGGGGACTATCCATTGAATTTTAGAGAATTAGTAGTTAATAAGTCTATACTATTTCGGATTATCTTTACACTTTTTGTAGCCTCTATATTTATAACTTTAGGCTTATTTCTTTCTTATCTATTATTTATTCCATTTAACCAAGAAATTCTTTATGGAGGTCATTCCGTTACAGTAAAGCGAGGACATGTGAAATTTTTTATATTTGTATTTGTTGCTTTTTCCCCTATTTTCTTTTTTTCAAGGTTTAAAAAAACATCGGGAATGATTATAAAAATATTGTATATTATTTTTGTTGTACTGGTGAGCTTTAATCCCATTTCTATTCTTTACTTAGCCTGTGTTTTTTATCGAGAATGCGTTTAAATGAAAATAAAAAAGATTAGTCATAATCCTCTATATCACCTTTTTTTGATTCCAAGCCCAGATAAGATATTAAATAAAATTTCTTTTCCGGTTCTTCTAGTTTGTGTATTATCCAATATTTCAATTTTTGAATTTCTGCCTTTCGTTTTTGAATTTTTGATGTATTCAAAAATTTCCGGTCTATGTTTTTTCAAATGACGTGATACGAAATCGGAATTATTTATCCTATCGTCAAAGGTTTTATATAAGAAGAAACTACCCTTGGGTGTCAGTGATTTTAAAGAAATGATTGAAACGGACTGTTATTATATAGATAAATCCCTTTTGATTCAAGAACTTTTAGACTCTGGTTCCAAGGTTAGTCTCATCACCCGTCAAAGAAGATTTGGAAAGATACTCAATTTGTCTATGTTGATTATTTTTTTTGAAGCATATAGCAGGGAACAGACATGCTCGTCTACTACGGAACGTCAATTCGACATAAGAAAAATTCTAAATACATTTAAGGGTAAACACTGGGGTTTACCCCTACATCAAAGGCTAACGAAGACTTTTTGTAAGGGCAATCCCCCTGTGGTTGCCCAAAAAAGTTTACATCGAACTGACGTTACGGAGAACATCCGTTTGTTCCAACACCTCCGCACGTTTTTTCCCACTCCTACCGAATCCGAGATGATCGCACCATCCAAACGCTCAGGCTTGCTCAAGATGTTTTCGGCTCCGATTCTTTGGAATTCCACAAGTTGATCGTTGGTTTATAAATCTTCGTCAGATAAAATTCCAAGATACAAGCGTATTGAAAATAAGAGCATATCAAAATAGTTTCGAGCTGCTGATTTCGTAATTGATTGCCAATTAAGCTTGGCTATATAGGACAATACTCTCCAAAAAAGATTGTTGCATACCTTAAAATTCTTATTCCATGGGACAATCATCTTCCCATAATATAGCTATGTCAATTGCACCATGAGTAAGTTATTGGTTAGACTTAAATTTATGCGATGCAGATGAAAGACAGAACAATGGAAGTCATCAATTTTGATGAAGTGAAAAGCTAAGAGTATAAACTTTTTTTCAAATTTCAAAAAATTTTTCTTGCTAAGTTATCCAAATTTTTGTATAATCGGACAAATCTTCGGATTGCATTTTAAAAGCCGGTTAGCCAAAATGAAAAACAAACTTCTAAAAATCACAATTCTGCTTCTTTTTCATACTCTGGGTATAGTTAATTGCGGTTATCCGACTCTAACCGATGAGTTCTATTCTTATGCCGCTATTTTACTTTCTTTGAAGAAATATCCACCTATCACAATTTCTTATACAAATACTCCCTATACTCTAACCAAAGACTTGGCAATGGAGACCATTACTCCCACAACATCGGGTAACATCACAAGTTGCGTCTCTTCTCCCGAATTGCCAACCGGCTTAAGTTTGGATTCAGCAAGTTGTGCCATTAGCGGAACTCCAACTCTGGTTCAAGACGCAACGGAGTATACAATCACTGCGAGTAATCCTACAACCAGTATCATTACAACCACAAAAATTATGATTACCATCAATATGAAAGCTCCTTCAACTCTAAGCTATACAACGGCTTCGCCTACTTTTACATATAACGTCCCCATTGTTGCAAATACACCCACTTTTACGGGAACACTGACTTCCTGTGTCAGTAGTCCGGCACTTCCTACTGGTTTGAGTCTTGATAATACAACTTGTGCCATTAGTGGTACTCCTACACAAATCCAAACCGCAAGCAGTTATACAATTACGGCAAGTAATCCTTATGGGAGCACAACCTTTGTTTTGACAATAACCGTAAACGATGCAGCACCTTCCTCTTTGAGCTATGCCGGAAACCCTTTTGTTTTTACAAAAGATGCCACCATAACGGCAGTTAATCCGACCGTTACGGGAACGCCTGTTTCTTATTCCGTAACACCATCTTTACCAACAGGTCTTTCTATCAACACAACAACAGGACAACTTGCTGGAACTCCAACAGTTCTTTCTACCACAGCCACAAACTATACCATAACCGCAACCAATAGTGGTGGAAGCACAACCTTTGTTTTGACAATAACCGTAAACGATGCAGCACCTTCCTCTTTAAGTTATGCCGGAAACCCTTTTGTTTTTACAAAAGATGCCACCATAACGGCAGTTAATCCGACCGTTACGGGAACGCCTGTTTCTTATTCCGTAACACCTGCTTTACCAACGGGTATTTCTATCAACACAACAACAGGACAACTTGCCGGGACTCCAACAGTCCTTTCTACAACAGCCACAAACTATACCGTAACCGCAACAAATAGTGGTGGAAGTACAACCTTTGTTTTGACAATAACCGTAAACGATGCAATTCCTACAATTTCTTATACCGGTTCACCCTTTATTTTAGGTCAAGGGACTGGAACGACTTTAGCATCAACCCTAGGTGGTGGAACTCCGACTTCGTGTACTTCAAGTCCAAGCCTTCCTACTGGACTTTCCATAGACAATACAACTTGTGTAATCAGTGGAACTCCTACCGCAACTCAATCCGCAACCGACTATACTATTACAGTCAGCAATTCAGGTGGAAGTAACTCTGTAACGATTAATATCACTATCAATGTACTATCACAAAATATTTCTGCCGGATATGAGCATACCTGTGCTCTTTTGTCTACCGGAGATGTGAAGTGTTGGGGGTATGGAATTTTTGGTCAACTTGGGTATGGAAATACTAACAATATTGGAGACAACGAAACACCCTCGAGTGTAGGGACTGTGGATATAGGTGGAACTATTACACAAATTTCTGCCGGAAGTTTTCATACTTGTGCTCTTTTATCTACCGGAGATGTGAAATGTTGGGGATATGGATTAAGTGGTCAACTTGGGTATGGAAATACTAACAATATTGGAGACAACGAAACACCCTCAAGTGTTGGGACTGTGAATGTAGGTGGGACTGTTACACAAATTTCTGCTGGAGACGCGCATACCTGTGCTCTTTTGTCTACCGGAGATGTAAAGTGTTGGGGAAGGGGACTTTATGGTCGACTTGGTTATGGAAATACTAACATTATTGGAGACAACGAAACACCCGCAAGTGTGGGGACTGTGAATGTAGGTGGGACTGTTACACAAATTTCTGCTGGAGACGCGCATACCTGTGCTCTTTTGTCTACCGGAGATGTGAAATGTTGGGGATATGGTTTTTCTGGTCAACTTGGGTATGGAAATACTAATGATATTGGAGACAACGAAACACCCTCAAGTGTTGGGAATGTGGATGTAGGGGGGACTGTTACACAAATTTCTGCCGGAAGTTATCACACTTGTGCTCTTTTGTCTACCGGAGATGTGAAATGTTGGGGAAGAAGCAATTCTGGTCAACTTGGGTATGGAAATACGAACGATATAGGAGACAATGAGACACCTTCGAGTGTAGGGACTGTTCCCATTTCTTTGTGATAATGTTCCACCTAGGGCATGTTTTACTTAAAACGATTTGTATTCCAAAATAAGAAGGTCGATCTAGCGCGGAGTTGTGGATTGTGGAGCGCAGAGATTTGAATAGTGAACATTTTATCTTTTATAACATCGGTGAATTTATAACCTTGGATGACTAGCAACACTCTTCCATTGCTTCCTGCAAAAGTGCATCGAAATCTAAAATCAACTCCGGAAGTAGTTTGTGTGCAAATGGCTTAGAAAAAGAAAGCGTTTTATAATCCTTTTGCCCGCTTTCAAAAATATAGTATTTTTTACGATGCGGACACACCACCAAACCGATTTCCGTTCCTCCTTGCATCCAATCCTCTTCCATTTTTTCAAGGTCTTGGTTTAGGCTATCTCTATTAGAAACTACTTCAATACAAAGCGTAGGAGAACCAACTCTGGAATTGGAGTCCAACACTTTGGACGTAAACTTTTTGTAAGCAATAAAAGACACATCAGGTATGCGATGCTTTTTACCCTCTTCGGTTTGCATGTCGTGACCTGTGGAGGAATCTGCAACCCTTCCTAATTTCATCTTTCGATTCCAGACTCCAACAGTGATCAAAATTGCGGCTGTAAATGCTCCTATTAAAATTGTAGTTCCCATATTGACAATGATTCCCTTCTCTTCACCTTCTAATTTTAGATGCTGGTTTAGTTCTCCGATTCGGTGCAAATCCTCTTCCTGCATTTTGAATGGTAGTAGTAGTTTAAAGAAATCCATGTTAGAAAATCGCATATCACCTTCGGAAATAGTCACACCAGAGTCTGTAAATTGCAAAGACAGACCGGGATTGAGAGAAACCATCTCTTCTATGTTTTTAGGAGTAAACAGTATACCTTTAGGAAATTGCAGTTCTACCGTATTCATGTCTCTCAAAATCAGACTATTTTTGTGAAATGTCAACGTTTTTTTGTTCACATAAAAATTTCCTGAAAGAATTTTAAACCTAAGTCCAAAACTTAGTTTTCGCTTACCAAAACATAAACTTTTTTTCAAATTTCAACAATTTTTTCTTGCTAATAGGAATAAAAATAAATAAACTAAAAGAATGCTTAAAGTGAACTTATGATGAAAATAGAATTCTTACAAAATAGATTTATTCCCCTACGATACAAGCTGATTTTTGTCAATTCTTCAATCATGATTGTCACTATGAGCATGATGATCTTTATTGCCACTTACTATTTTAAAGTTGATAGCGAGCTCCGAATTCGAGAAAATAATCTTATGATAACCGATGCAATCGGTGCAAGGCTAAACGCAGAATTTTCCTCTATTTTGCAAGGCGTACGTTTTATTGTAAACAAAATGGAAGAAGCAGAAAAGGAAGAAGAAGTAAATATTGCAAAATACGATAAATATTATATATCTATCGGAATTTATAGATCAGAAGGCTACGCTTTAGTCCCTTTAGAAATCGCCTACAACCAAGACATACTCACAATAACCGAACTATCAGCTTCTGATATAGAAAATCAAATACAAATCTATACCAAACACTTTCAAAAAGCTCTGGAAGGTGACGCAAACTTACAAAACTTCAGTCCGGGATTAAAAATTCCTTCTTTTGCCATTTCCATACCATACAAAAAAGAAGAAGGGCTATTGGTTATTGCTACCATAGACTACAAAAAAATCAGAGAATCTTTTGAAACAAAGGGAAGTATATCTCAAACTATTTTGGTTAATTCCTCTGGCAATGTTATTGGTCATCCCGATGAGAATATCATCATAAAAGGTGAAAATTTTTATGACTTCCCTATTGTCAAAAAAATGTTTAGCGAAAGTATCGGGAACGGACAAATTATTTTTGACAACAAGGGAGAAACTTTTATAGGTTCTTTCAAAAAAGTAGGTTTTGCAAGTGCAGGTGTAGTATCAATCATATCCAAAGACAAAGCACTCGAAGAAGTTTACAACATCCAAAGAAGAAATATTGTCATAATGATAATTGCCATTATGATCGTTTTTTTTGTTGTTTATAATTTCGCCAAGAAAATCACAAAACCAATTCTTGATTTAATGGAAGCAACAAAAAGTATCAAAGAAGGAGAATTTTTGGTATCGATAAATACCCATTCACAAGATGAGATTGGTTCATTAGGAAAGGCTTTTCAAGAGATGGGAGTAGGACTATCCGAAAGGGAAAAAATCAAAGATGCCCTTTCTAAATTTGTAAATAAAGATATTGCAGAAAAAGCCTTAAAAGGTGAAATCAAATTGGGAGGTGAGAAGATGTCTTGTGTGATCTTCTTTTCTGATATACGTGGTTTTACAGCCATGTCAGAAAATATGTCTCCCGAAGAAGTAGTTGAGCTTTTGAATGAATACATGACACAGATGGTTAACTGCGTAAATCTTACCGATGGATATGTAGATAAGTTTATTGGAGATGCTATAATGGCAACTTGGGGTGTTCCTATTTCCAAAGGAAATGACGCAGAAAATGCCATCAACGGAGCATTGCTTATGCGTTATACTCTAATGGACATGAACAAAAGACGTAAGGCTAAAGGCAAGCAAGAAGTTCGAATGGGTTGTGGTTTAAATTATGGTCCGGTAGTTGCCGGTCAAATTGGGTCGTATGAAAAGCTACAGTATACGGTAATTGGTGACAGCGTAAACCTGGCATCTAGAGTTGAAGCATTAAACAAGCCTTTTGGAACAGATATATTGATAACTCAGGATTTATATGACCAAATAAAAGAAATATACCATGTAGAAAAGATGCGACAAATCAAGGTAAAGGGGAAAAGTGAACCACAAACAATCTACGCAGTACTAGGAAGACAAGACGATACGGATGCACCTACAACCGTAGAAGAACTTAGAAAACTTGTTGGGATAGAATTTAAGCCAGAGTCTGCGGTTAAAGCAAATCATGGCGAAGAAGAAGTCAAATACGAGATATTGTAAATCATGACTCAGCGTATAGAACAAAAAATAACCTTACCTTCGGTTTCTGCGATTACAAATAGAAACCAACTAAAACTAACGGAAGAAAGTAAGTGGTATTCTGATCAATATAAAACCAATGTAGGAACAATTATTATAATACTTCTATTATCCTTATATCTTCTATGGGATACTACACGAGACTCTGACATAGGTAATCGAAAACCAATCGGAAAAGTTGCTTCAACAATTAACGACATAGAGCGTAAATTAGGTGCAAGGGTAGTCTGGAAATCTATAGAAAGAAATAATACAATTTACAACTACGACAGTATACGCACCAATTCAATTTCAAGAACAACCGTTGAGTTAAACGATAAGACAAAAGTTTCTTTGGCTGAAGATACAATGGTTTTTATCAACACAAATCCGGAAAAATTGGACATTAACTTTATCCGTGGTGAAATTAGTGTTGATACCATGAATCGGAAAAAATCAGAGGTTGAGAAAATCAATATCGTTCATGGAAAAGAAGTCATTAAACTTGGTAAAACAAACCTAAACTTATCCAGACCAACTATAAACTCTTCTGTTAAATTGGAACTAAAGGAAGGAGATGCTAAACTAGAAAAAGATGGTAAAGAAACTTCTCTAAAAAAAGGAGAGATAGTTGTATCAAAAGGTAATTCAACCAGCATATTGCCCATACAACAAAATATTTCCAAAGAAAACAAACCTTTCCAAAAAGCAAAAAATGAATATTTTAGACCCAAAACAAAGAAAATTAAAAAGATAAAAAACAAACAACCGCTTAAACTAGCAAATAATAACATAAAACAAAAAATCAATAATCCAAGAAATATTCGCTCATGTGGTATTTTGTGTGACACCACATAAAATACGTAGAAACTCCAACGTAACTTTTTTTAAATTGTGAGCCCATTCATGCATAGCAAGATACTGTTGAAGATATTTCTTGTTTACACCACGAAAAGGACGAAGGAAATTACGTAAACCTGTCCATAGCCCCTCTATGGTGTTGGAATGAACCTCACGTATTCCATCACCATCATCATCTCGTGCCCACTCACGTTTACCAGGTGCATGACAAACAGTTAAATGTATACGCTGTGATTCAGACAAATAATTATAGGCACCCCATTCATCAGTATTGATAGTTGTATTATCCATGGTTGCATCTAAAACAGAGGATTCAAGATCCTTTCTTCCACTATTTTTTTTAGAATTAATTGAATCTGACCACTTTCTCGCCCAACGATTCCCAACACGGGAGGACGATCTGTATCCCAAGTGCCATGACCTCGTGTTTTATTAGCACGTACGCGTGGTGGGTCGTCTGGTTTTGGGTGTAAAACACCTTTTTCACCTGCATTTTGATACATCTCATCTACTTCCACAACGTCGTCTGTTAAAGGCTTACGAACACAAGCCTGTGATGAAAACTCCTGCATTTTGTGCCTACGATTAAGTAAAGTACTATAGTCTATATCCAGTTCCTTGGCTAGATGCAGAGTTGATATCCCCTGGGAAAAGCCTTTTAAAATATGTACTATCATAGAGCAGTTATAGTGTGTACCTTGCCATATTGTCTTAGAAAATGCGTTATAGATTCGATTACATGAGCAGTGAAAATATAATACTGGTTCTCGGTCTCTTCTGTGAACCTTTGATTGCTCAACAGGAGAATTGCAATCTGGACAAGATAAACCTTTAGGATGCAAAATTTGAACAAGATAATCGTAACATTTCTGTTCATCCATCAATTCGACTGTTGAAAAAATGATCATTAATTCCACCTTTAGCAAAATTATTAAAAATCATCATTGACTATAAAAATTATATTGTCAAGCGTTCACACGATTCCCAATATGAGCGGAAATATTAACCCGGAAAATAGTACGGTTCATATTAGCTCACCTATTGATGGATCAATTGTAAACATAGATGAAGTAGGACTTCTTCTTTTAAGGTGGGAAAAGTTACAAAACGCTAAAGACTATCAAATAAGACTTACTCGTTTGAAAGATGATTTTGTTATAATAAATAAAATTGTCGAAAACGATACATATCGAGTTAAAGATATTCGTAACCTTGCTTCAGGACAATACAAATTTTCTGTGCAAGCAAGCCTAAATGGGATGTCTGTAATCACCAAACCAAGTGTAAGTAATTTTACGATTCAATCACCACCTATAAAAATAAACTTTCCAAAAGACAAGAGTAAAATTGACATTGGAAATATGGAACATTTTACTTTCTCTTGGGATAGGAAGAAATACGTTGATATGTATGAAATTCAATTGATTCGACAAAAGGAGCAAACTGTAGTTTTAAAAAAATTGGTATCCGCAAATAGATTTACCATTAAAGACTTTTCTTTACTCAAACAAGGTAAATACAAATTCTCCGTTGGAGCAAAAGGTAGAAGTGAAAAAACCGTACATTCATTTGAAATATATTTGGAAAATATTGATACGATTCAATACAAAACTCCACAAAAAATATTTGTGGAATAAAGTTGGGTTTTGTTTAATTGTAATTGTGTCTAGTGGTATCTATTCCCAAGAGCCAAAGAAGATATCTATTGCTTGGAAAAAAGTGCCAAGGGCAATTTCATACAAGGTGGAAGTAAAAAATGAATTGGACAATATCGTTTTTGAAAAAGAAACAAAGGAAACATTGGTAGATGTAATACTTCCACCAGGAAAATACCAAAAAAGAGTTTCTATCATAGACAAAACGAGTGATATTCATTTTGCAGAATGGTCTCCCTTAGAAATTATTTCTAAGACAGTAAATGAACAACCCAAAACCAAAATTCCTTTAGAATGGAAAGAAATTCCGAATGCAACTTCTTATGTAGTAGAGATCAAAGATCAAGATAATAAAGTTGTCGCAAAGGAAAAAACTACGTCTACAAAGATTGAAATTGAACTTCCACCAGGCAAATATAAAAAAAGAATTTTTGTTCAAGTTAAGACAAAGGAATATATTCCATCAGAATGGAGTGACTTGGAACTTGTTCAAAAAAAAAGCTTTTGGCAAAAACACGATGTTGTGATACGTTCCCTTGCTTTTCCTGGTTGGGGACAGGTTTATGCAGCACCAAAATACCAGCAACCAAAATATCGACCACGCGGTTATATTTATATGAGTCTTAGTGCATTGCTTCTTGGATTTTATTTTTATAATAGAAATGAGTATTCAAAAGAACAAAAGGAATTCCAGCAACTTGCCAATAATAGTATTTTGTTTAGTACATTGGGTGGAAATTCTCTATACAACATTCAAGATGCATATAATTTTTATATAATGAATCAGCTAAATGCCAAACAAAACCATGCAAATAAAATATCCCAAAGAGGAAGCCAAGCATTGGCAGCCATTCTCTTGATATACACAATCCAGCTATTAGACTCCATTAAAATTCAGTATTTTGATTTACCTAAGCTTTCTGCAAATGTAACAAAAAAGGATAATTTATTTCCGGAATACTACTATACCATAGCCTTGGAATTTGACTTTTAAAAACCATTAGAGTTTACAGGAAATAATTTTAAATTTTGCTTTGGTTTGTGGTGCTTCAAATGAAAGATGAAGGTCTGATTTATTAGTCTGAAATAAATTTTATTCTCATACTTTCACCTAAGAACACTGCTTGGCGAGTTCCGACATCATTTTAGCCCTACCTGTAATCCCTTCTTCTGAGTAGATAGAGGAAAGATGAAGAAGGTTGGGAATATGATACTTGTTCCTAAGATACAAACATTCTCCGAGATTTGCAGCTTTGTGATTCTTACCGACTTTTTTATAGGCAACAGAAAGTTGGTACAATCCTTCATGCTCAAAGGGATAGGCATAGAGGTAATTTTCTCCGGCATAAAGCCAATCCCCAAAACCCCTGCCATAGCTACCAAAGACTTCCCATAAGATCACTTGAACAAAACTGCTTTCAAAAGAAGAAATTCCAGGTAATATTTAAGGCAGCGGTAACCAAAGTTGGTATTACCAAAAATGTAACATTACAAAGATTATAGAGATAACAAGCAGAAGGTTATGACATTGGAACATGAAGAATATATCAGGCGATTTCTTCAGCATGTTGTCCCGTCTGGGTTTATGCGAATCAGGTATTATGGAATTTTAGCTAATCCTCGTAGGAAGAAGCTATTGCCGGTTTGTCAAATTCTTACAAGAATCAACCATTAAATAGGAATCAACTTTGCCGGAATATATTTGTGGTACGGTGTTTTGGAAAACGGATCGCAATGAGAAATTCCCGTCAACATATTGACTCTAACACCAGGTGTCGCTTGATTCGTTTCTTCCATATTTTTTAAGTTCAATCCTTTTTCCGCATAGCTCATTCCATAACCATGGGGAAGTGAAATAAACCCAAGGGAAGCAGAATCAACGTATTCTATTGTAACTTCGGCTTTTCCGAATGGAGTTTCGCAGACTGCTTTTTTTCCGTCTATTAATCCGTATTTTTGTGCATCTTCCGGATGAATGTGTAAAGCTCCGTTTTTATCCGATTTTCTCCATTCCGGATTGCGAATAATATGATTGGCGTTGTAAGACCTTCTCTCTCCAGCCATTAAAATAAACGGATATTCTTTTCCATTATTTTCTTTGTTTAAATCATCAGATAATTCTTTCAAACTCTCTATCATTTCGGGAATATAGAGGTGAATCTTTTTGTCCTTGTGCTTCATAAAATAACCAGACCATAGATCGGAATATTCGTGTATGCTAATCGTGGTTGGACCTTCCAGTATCTTTTCAAATAACGCATCTCCGAGGGTCTGCCCTTGTTTAGGTTTGATTCCGGCACGCATAACCGCTTCGGAATGAACACTCGCATACCTTCGAATGAGCAAATACAAAGGACTGAGTACAAGTCTGCCAGGCTCATCCAATTTATCTTGGAATTTCTGTAGGGGTTGTGTAGGCTTTTCACCCATTGCAGAAACAAGTCGATTATAAATCTCGCTTTCCGTAAGCGTATTGGGGAGAGGTTCGAGAATCGGCTTTCTTAAGTGAAAATGGTTTTCAGGAAAACCAAAATTAAAGAATGATGCTTCCCACTTTTCAAATTGCGAGCTCGCAGGCAAAACATAATGAGATAACCTTGCGGTTTCCGTAAATGCCGTATCAATGGTAACCAGAAGTTCCAACTTGCTAAAAGCCTTAAAGTAAGCTTTTGAGTCCGCAGCAGTTACCAAAGGATTGCTGCTATCTACAATGAGTCCTCTGATTCTACCCGGATGATCCGTATCGATTTCGAGGGGTAAAACATTGGGCGGATAAATTCCAGAGATAGGAAACATTCCAGTGACTGCTGTTTTCCAGCTATAATCTCCGTTTTCATCCGGTTCGGAATGCCCAATTAAAGGAGCAGGAGACGTATGCAAAACAACCGTTCCTTGTCTTCCGAAATTCCCAGTGAGAATCCATAATAGCTTTTCCAGATAGCTATTCAAAGTGGTATGCAGGCTCTGCTCAAGTCCGAGGTCATGACGCACAACTACGTTTTTTGCTTTGTGAATACGATTTGCCAGGTCCTGCAGAGCATTTGGTTCGACTCCAGCTTGTTTACAAAAATCCGAGATCGGAATGTTCCGCAGAACGGCTTCCAATTCTGTCCACCCGACTGTTTTACTTTGAATAAAATCCATATCCACATAGTTATTGCGGGTAAGAATAGACAAGAGAGCTGCCAATAAATAAGCGTCCTGACCGGGCTTTACGGAAATGTGCAGATCAGCCATCTCTGCCGTTTTGGTTCGTTTTGGATCGATCACAACCATTTGTCGGTTCGGATCGTTTTGTATGTCTTTTAATACGTTTCTGGATTGAGGAAATCCATGTGCCATCCAGGGATTTGTACCAATAAATACTACCAGATCAGCGTGTTTGATCTGATCGGCTGTTGCGTGCACATCCTGACCACCAAAGAGTTTTCCCATAACCCAGAAATCTCCCGTTTTCTCTTGTGCAAGAGAGGAATAAACGTATCGAGTTCCCATCGCTTTTCGTAAAAAGCTTCCGTGCATTCCTTGCAAATGATTCCCTTGCCCTCCTCCTCCGTAATAGGCAAGAGCTTTCCCCGTATGAGTACCACGTATTTCCAAAAGTTTTTCCGCAATTTCCTCTATCGCTTGATCCCAAGAAATTTCTTGGAAGCTTCCGTCTGATTGCTTTTTAAGAGGTGATGTGAGTCGAAGAGAGTGATTTTGGTAATAGTTCAATCGACCCGGTTTTTGGCAAACATAGCCCTCGCTAGCCGGATGAGCCTTGTGCCCTTTAAACGATTTAAACTCTCGGTTTTCGACTTGGATTTCGATTCCACAATTATTGTCACATAAAATACAGGAGCTAACTGCTTTGTAAGAGGTCATGGTTGTTTCCTTTTAGTATTTATTTAACGTGAGTTCGATATAAAATTTTTATTTTCACTTAAAGGGCAACCACCGGGGGATTGCCCTTACAAAGCCTGTGGTATTTTCGAGCGTAGGGGTGAACCCCTGTGTTCACCCTTCTTATTTTTATAACATTATCTTACGTCGAACTCACGTTTATTTAGGAACAACATAATTTGGTAGACAAATTTGTCTACCAAAAAATACAATGAATTTTATTATTTTCTTTTATCCCAATTAGCAAATCGCTTAAGCTATTCCATTAGATAAACCATCTTGATGGTAATCGTTTTTTTTCCAGAATCTAATTGAAACTCTGCTTTTTCATAATTCGGGGGACCAAAGTTTGATTTTGGATTATTTGAAAAACCATAGCCTTCTTTTGGTATTCCTATTAAGTTTTTATCCAACTTTTTATTTCCATTTTCGTCGTGGAAAATGGCAGCAGCGTATTTTCCGCAAGGGATTTTACTGATTAGAATGGATGGCTCCGGAATGCTGATTTTAGAGTCAACATTTTTAAAGATATATTTATCATCCGGAAAACCCTTGTGATTTTTATTGTAGATGCCAAGCATAACGGAACCTTTTTGGTTTTTTAAACCGCTAACCTTGACTTCCAACTCACAACTTTTGCTACCTTCTTGGGCGTATAAAAAGTTAAAGCCCAAAAATCCAATTGTAAAATATATAAATAGTAATTTTGTTTTCATTTTTTTCCTCGTTTTTAATTCAAATTTATGACTATCATGGATAGGCAATCTGAATTTCTACCTTTTTGCTTTTGCCTAATACCAAAAAATTAGAAGTTTCCCATGTAGGAAAACCTTTAGGATTATTGCTGGCTCCTACTCCTTCTTTGGGAACACCGGATTTAAAGGTATCTAATGCTCCATTCCCGTTTTCATCGTGGAAGACTAATATTGCATATCTAGCGGGAGCCAGTTTTCCTTTGACAATAAAAACCATATCGGGTGTATAAGCTTTCCGATAGGCGATTATGATTGCCTTTTCGGCTTTTAAAAATCTATCTTTAGAATCATAAACTGCTACGTTGACGTTTCCTCCTTCACTTCTCACACCCTTTACAACTATCTGCAACTCGGTTTCTAAATTTTTTGGTTCAAAAACCTTTTCAGCAGAACTACAACCATAGACCAATAAAGCAATTATCATTATTATTTTATATTTCATAGTATTTTTCTCCAAAGAATATTTTTATTGACTTGCAGCCAAACCAATCGGTACCAATACAAATAACAATCCGTATCTGGCATAGAGATAAAAAACGTTTAACTCTATATTTTGTTGGCTTGAGTCAAGATAAAATGACGCATCTCCAAACTTTGGTTGCGTAACAACAGCTCGGTTGTAAGAAGAATAGCCATATCCTTCTACAGCCCATCTAGGAACAAAGTACAAACACTCATTTTCAGGAAGCGTATAATCTAACTTTCCATTTGAGTTCTCGTCGTGCAAAACGGCAATGGCGTATTTTCCATAGGGTAAATCCGGTATGGAAACGGATAACGATTTATCCAAATTTGCTGGTATTGTATAGCTTATATAGCCTTTTTGAGGGTTCAAAGGAAAAGACGATTCCATATAATCGGAATATAAAACAATTTGGACATGACCTTTATTGTTTCGGAGACCACTAATCTTAATGGTAAGTTCTCCTTTCTGTGTTGGGTCTACCTTTTTCTCTACGGTAGAACTGCAATACACTGCAAATAGCACAATCAAAAGAATATATTTTCTGGACATAATTTCCTCCTATAAACTTCCTCTAAAGACAGACAATAATATAGCCCATAATCCATATCTACGCCAAAAATAAGACGTATACATTTCGAAAGTCTTGGATTCCGAATCCAAGACAAAACTAGCAGAATCAAATATGGGTGTTCCTATACTAGGACGATTGACATTACTATAACCATAACCTTCCCAAGGAATGTTAGGAAGGAAAAACAAATATTCCTTTTTTGGTGGAACAAAATCCATAGTTTGATTTCCATTCTCATCATGGAGGTATAAAATCGCATATTTCCCGTAAGGCAAATCCGGAATTTTAATCAATATCTCCGAAGATAAATTAGCAGGTAAAATAAAGGCTGCCATTGCACTTCGAGCGTCATCAGGGAAACCCATTTTTCCACTTTCATCAAAAACGAGAATTCTTAAAGAGCCATTTCCACTACTTAGGTCATCAATTTTTAAGATGAGTTCTCCTTTTTTATCCCTGTCAATCTTAGGCTCTACAGAGTTGCAATTTACCAATAGGAGTAGTGCAATCAATACAATTGCTTTTTGAATTGGTCTATTTTTTTTCATTTGATACCTCGCATATCAACTTATCAGGATATTCGATTAAAAACTTCTGTCCTTCAGGTGGCAATACATCACTCCAATTTCCATAGCTTAAATCAACAATTTTTTTATTGTCTTCTTTGGAATAATTTTTAAACTTCGCATTTACATTTCCTTCTAATTTTTCATCCAGATGCAAAACTTTAACTGGTGTCTTGCAGGAAAAATCAAATGCGTTTATACTGACTTCTCGAATAGTTGGAATTTCGTAAGTCCTAAAGCGAAATTCTTTCTTCTTTGTATTGTAGACGGTATTCCAATAAGAAGCAGGAAGAGGAGAACCAAAGTAGTGTTTGATTTTGTGAATCATGTTTGGCTTAAAGCTTACTTCATCCAATATATGAAAAGCGTATTGGTATGGATTTTTAATGGTTTGTGGCTCTAAATTACGAATTAAGTAAGCAATTTTTGAAAACCTTTGCATAGAATCATCCGGATTTTGAATAGCTTTGTATTCTTTTCCTTTATATTTCTCAAATTCTGCTAGTGATGCCAAGTAAGGACTATTGGTGATTGCTGGTAAGGGAAGGGTTTCTTTGCTGTATGTGAGCATTCTACCATCTACAAAATCAATAATACCACATTTTTGAGTTGCATCACAAAGTAAATAGTGCAACTCAGCGGCTGTTTTAGCGATTTGAATTTTGGAAGCATTTTCTATAACCTCTTGGACGGTTGCATAATTATCCAATTGGTACTGCATCCATTGCAATTCATTTACCGTTGGTTTTTGGTTTGGCAGAGGATATTTCCCACCGACCAACCACATTTGTTCAATTACCAATCCTTTTTCATTGATTCCTCCAGATGGAAGTTCCCTACCAAATTGGTTAAAGGTGATGCTTCCGTACTTAGATGTCCATTCTGCTGAATAACGAATGAGTTTCTTATCTGTCACGAGACCCATCTTGTGAACATTCCTTTTATTGGTAACAAGCATCCCATGACCAAAACCAAAATCATAACTTTTTCCCATAATCAAACCTTCGGGGCTCATAAACGAAAAAGTAGAACAAGCTCTTGCTGACCGGCTGGAAAAGACCGAGCATATTAGAATTAAAAGAAAAAACATGTATCTTGCTTTCATTGCCATTCCTCGTTTTTTTATTTTGGATAAATTTTACCCGATAAAATAAGTCTTGTCAAGCAATGTCAAATGAACGCTACACAGTTGGGAACAAACGCTACACAAAAAGAACTTTACGTGTTGAAACTATTATAGAATCAAAAAGGAAATAACTTCCGTTTTTGGAACAAAAGTACTTCAGGCTTCCAGCCTGTAAAATTACAGCCAAGATGGCTGTAGTACTTTCACTAAAACTTATACTTTACTACTTAGCTGTAATCAAAATAGTATCTTTTGCTGCTCCATAAAAAATATTGGAAAAGAAAATTTCATAAGCTAAACCATTCACAAATAAGCCGTTTTTCCCAAAAATACTATTGGTACTTTGATGATATTTACCACCTTATGCTCTATCAACTCTTTGTAGTACTGATTTTCTTCGATTTGAGCCAAAGCTGATTTCAACTCTTTCTCTATCCTTTCTTTCCGCCTTTTCTCGGATTCTCGTTTCTTCTTCTCAATTTTTTTGATTTCTATGACAACTCCGTTTTTGGTCTTGTCATGTGGTATCATCAAAATGTCATACCTACCTTCTCCGCTTTCCCTGTTGGATCGTATGATATAGTCATCACTTAAAATAGCCAGCAGACCCAAAACGTAAGAATGATACACTTTCTCCGGTTGGTGAGTAGCCCGTAGGGCGTATCGAACCACCGGTTCGTTTTCCGTATCATAGTAGCTGAATGTGTCTCCTATGATCTTTTTAAATCCCTCTGCAAACTTTTCTAATTGATTTGTTACTAAGTCATTGGCAGTATCTTCTAGCAATTTCTTAAGGATTTTCACTTCGACTTCAAACCAATCTAAGATGATATTTTGGAACACAAACTTGATCTCATAATTGGGAATCCTCAATTCGTATCGGACTATGCCCAACTTCTTGCCGATTGTCAAATAACCGCTAAACAACATCAGTGTCCAAATAAGTTCTTTTTTTGCATCCATGTCTGTAAAAACGAAGTTCTCATAAATATCTTTTACAATGGGTTCGTTATTAATGAGTTGCAAGATAAGCTCCCTTGAATCGGTAGCATCTTTGTGCTTGATACTTTCTTTTAACAAATCATCCGAACTTGTATTCACCCAGTAAGGCTTGAAACCATCCTGGTATTCCACAATGTAATTGAGTATAGACCAAGGATTGTATATATCGGTAGTATTCCCAATGTTATAACCATCATACCATTTCTTGATTTCCTCGTATTCCGTTGGGACTTGTAAATCCATGATAATTTGTTTCACTTCCGATTCAATGAAGCCGAATTTATCCGAAAAGCGATTGTCCAAGACGGTATATACACCTAAATTGTTTAAACCGGAGAAGATGCTTTCTCTGGAAATTTGGAGTATTCCCGTAATTGCGCCTTTGTAGAGGTAGAGATTATCTTTGAAAGCACCGCTGAGGAGGTTTCTCATAAAGGGAACTACATCGTCATAGTATCTGTTGTAACCGGATTGGATAGGAGTGTCATATTCGTCTACGAGGATGACAACTTTTTCCTTGTGGTAGCGATGCAAATATTCGCTGAGTTGTCTTAAGCTGTTTCCATATTTCGCTATATCAGCTTTTTCATTCAAAATAGTATTGAAATCATTTTTTTCATGTTGTTTAAGTAAATTTCCTTCTAATAAATAATCGTTTTTTGAATATATTTTTACTATTTCTGCAACTATGTACTTATAAACTACTTCCCATGTATTTGCTTTTGCATCTTTGAAGGTTAGATAGATTACGGGATATTTTCCCCGTTTTTCCCGTATTTCTGCTTCCGTTTTCCAGATATCCAGATTCATGAATAACTTCTCGTTTTCCGGTTTTCCGTTTTCAAAGAAATATTTGAGCATCAGTAGATTCATTGTTTTTCCGAATCTGCGGGGTCTTGGTATGAGTAATACCTGCTTTTGTGTGTCAATCACTTCTTGGATCAAAAGAGATTTGTCCACATAGTAGTTGTTGTTTTCGATAATACTTTTGAAGTCCGAATTCCCAATATCCAGTTTTTTCATAGATAAAAGATGCCTGTAAATAACAAAGAACTCAAGGAGTTATTTCATGGTTTGTTTCAATTCCCATTTTGAATTTTAGAATAGGAGCGTATTTTCTGCCAACAGGTAAATTGGTTTCATCATCATCTCGCAAAAAAGCGATATAGCTTCCACCCATAAAATATTGAATATGGGATATTTTTGGAAAATTAATAATAAAACTCTTGTGAATTCTAATAAATTGTTCGGATGGTAATTTGTTTTCGATCTCTTTCAAAAGGAGGTTTACAGCATAATCCCTGCTTTTGGTATGAACCACAGAAGTTCGAGAGTGAGAAGAGATATAGAGAATTTCTTTGTAGGGGATTAGGTAATGATTTTCCTTTTCTTTCAGGGAAAATCCGGGAGGTTTGTTCTGTTTTTTTGTGTCTTTGGGTGGATTTGCTTCCTTTTCAATATCCATATTTTTGATAATTGTATTCAACTCCCTTTTTTCATATTCAAGATATTCTAAGCGACTTGTAATAACAGTAATGGTAGCCGTAATCAAAACCGTATCTTTTACGGCTACATAAAAATTATTGGAAAAGAAAACTTCTTTCAATGGATATTGAAGTATCCATGCTTGCAGAAAAGCAACCAAAGTTATTCCCGGTAAAGTCATCATAAGAGTAATGGGCAAAACAAGAAAAAGCAAATTGATATATGGTCTTGGCAATAAAAGTTTGGAACTCATATAACCGGAGTATGCACAAAGGGACGATATGGTGTGAAAAGAAAATTGAATGAGAATAAAATCTCTAAACGGCAAAAAACTTATCCCGTCTTTTGAAATTTTAATCCCAAAAAGATAAATTAAAAAAGCTATAATTGTGTTGATGCAAAACCATTTAAAAGGTTTTGTTTTGAATATACTTATTTTATTTGACATCTTTTATTTGTTATATAGGAAAGTGCGTTTCTCCGGCATAAAGCCAATCCCCAAAACCCCTGCCATAGCTAACTATTTTTTATGGTGCTCTGCTCCTTGGTCTAGCTTTTTTATATAGGAAGACTCATGTATCCCTGGTGATGCACCAAAAACGATGAAAATAGTCTTAACCATAGTCGCTTGATTCTATTTTCGAAGGAATTTGTAGAGGAATTTTTTTTTCATAGAGAGTATAAGATTCATCCAAAAGGCATTTTTTGTGCAATTACATTTTCATTTTGTAGTATTACAAAATAAAATTTACGAAACAATCTTCATCACTTGTTCAAGAATCTTGTTTTGAATGGTTAAAACGTCAGCCATTTTTCCATAACCTTCATCACCACAAACCACTTCTCCATAGGCTGGTTCAACCACTATAACTCCATCACGTTTTAAAGTTTCCAAATTTCTTTGGACAGCTTTTTGAGAATACATTCCAGGATTCATAGAAGGAGCTATAATAACAGGACAAGTTGCAGCAAGATAAGTAGAAGTTACGAGGTCATCAGCAATACCATTTGCCATTTTTCCGATAATATTAGCTGAAGCCGGAACAACCGCCATAACGGAAGCCATGTTCTTAAGGTCTATATGAGCCATTCCAACATCAAATTCTTCTGTTCGGACAGGCTTTCCAGTAAGAGCCTCAAAGGTAATTTTTCCCACAAAATGGGTGGCATTTTTTGTCATTATTACACAAACGGAATATCCTTGCTTTGTTAGATTTCGAACTAACTCGCATGTCTTATAAGCTGCTATACTTCCACTAACCGCTATTAAAATTTCTTTCATTTTTAAATGAGAACGTCCTTCATTATGTTTTGCATGCTTTCTTTATTAGAATCAAACTTGACATTGACGATTTTGTTTCCTTCCATTTTATAAATCGTCAGAACTCCGTTGGAAATTTCAATGGAACTACCTTCTATCGGTATGTCGCCATGTTTTTCTAAAAAGAAACCTGCTATTGTTCGAACGTCCTTGTATTCATCTAAATTCTCACCGTCCAATATTTCTTTCAATTCGTTAAGCTCAGCTTCTCCGTCTATAATAAAGCCTGTTTTAATGGTTTGGATATGGTTATCATCTTCATCGTCTTTTTCATCTTTGATTGGTCCGAAAATCTCTTCTAGTATATCGTCTAGGGTCAATAAGCCGGATACTCCCCCATACTCATCAACAACTATAGCAAGATGCTGCTTGGCTGTTCTTAACTTTTGAAGAACCTTTTCAATGGATAAAGATTCCGGTACGAAAACAGGAGTTTGAGTTAATGTAGTAATTTTTTCATCTTTGTCTCGATCCGGATTTGCCATCCATTCTATATAAGACTGAACGTGAATAATTCCTATAATTTTATCTATTGTTTTATCATACACAGGGTATCTAGAAAAATTATGTTCGGCTATCAAAGGTAAAATTTCTTCAATTTTTTCCTCCATCGAAATTCCAACAATACTCAAACGATGAGTCATAACGTCATGAGCTTCTCTTTCTGCAAATTCAAACGTGTTTTGAATAATTTTGAATTCAGCATTATCAATTCGTCCTAACTTATTGTGCTCTTCTAAAATAATCATAAGCTCTTCCGCCGTATGAAGAAATTTATGACTTATATCATTGATCTGAAGTCCTTTCAAAATCTTGTTTGTGATTGCGTTCATGAAATATGTAATCGGATAAAATAGATAATAAAAAAACAACAATGGAACTGATGATCGCAAAGCAACTTTTTCCGAGCTAACAATAGAGATAGATTTAGGAACTAATTCGCCAAAAATTATATGCAAGAAAGTAATTAATACAAAGGAAATTGTAATGGACAGACTATGCAAATCTAATTCTATCATGGGAAAATTGAAGAGCTTTAAAACTTGCATTAAAGATTCAGCAACGTATTTTTCACCTAACCAACCAAGCAATAAACTTGCAATGGTAATGCCGACTTGACAAGTAGACAACATATCATTCAATTTATCAATTACTCTTTTGGTTATAATTGCAAAAGGTTTGTTTTCCTTGATTAATTCCTCTATCCTGGTAGGACGAATTGAAACCATAGCAAACTCAGCAGCAACAAAAAAGCCATTAACTAAAACTAGTGCAATTATTATAAAAAATTCAAAAATACCCATTTAACGTAGATACAACGACCTAATAGTAAATTTATTCACAATCAATATAAATTTTTTCGACTCAAAGTACATTTCTTACCAGAACTAAAGAATGAATATTTAGGATCTTAAATTCTTTTTGAATTTTATCAATGTCTTTAGATGAATTGATTGGCTGAGAAAGTAAGTTTATCAAGCTTCTATCTTGCCAATTTACATTGTCCAAGTAGTATAAGGTATTTACACCTTTTTTCATCCAAAACTCACTCCAAAAATAATATTCTACCGAAATATCATCTAAAGTTGATTTGCTAAATACATTGTTTGTGAATAGTACCGATTCCGGAGTAATTCTTAACCCAACTCTTCTGAACATTTTTTGAAAAGATAGCTCTGAATTGCTTGGACATCTCCATTTATAATCTAATATATTTTTGGAGTTCGTATTTAGCTTTACCGAAGAGAAATCCCATGTCACATTCCCTTGATCGTAAATCGTCTTTTTTCCTTCAAAGTATTCTGTTGGTCGATAGGTTACACCTTCTATTTTTTGAGTATCGTTATTACATTTTACCGATACTACTTGGTTTTCTTTATTGTTGGGAAGTTTTTTTTGGAAATAATAAAATAATCTTAAACTCAAATTTTGGCTTGCTTTCAAATACTGGTAGAGGTCTACACCTATAGGATTCATATAGATTTGAACATTCTTTGTACTACTCAAGAAATCAATAGAGTTATAAACACTTCTATAATAATCCGGACTACCAAATTCAGAGGCATCATAAATTTTTAAATTCCATTTTTGTTTATAAGATTGGGGATCATAAGAAAAAATATAAATTCGATTCTCGTGGAATAAACCGGCAATAAAAGGGTCTGACACTTTTTCTAACACAGAAGTATCAAAGGAATGATAAAGCTCATCTAATTTGGAGCCTATCTTGTCTCTAAGCTTATACCAGCTCCCGATATAATGGTTTGAATCCTCTTTTAACTGAAACCCTTTATATAACTTAATTCGGTTATGAACTACTGGAATCTGGGCAATGCTTCGATTGTTAATTATGGTCATTCGTGCGTTTTTTTGCTGGTAGCTATACATCATCTCCAAAAGCTTGGGATAATTACCACGATCTATGAAATAAGAAACCATGTCCTGAAAAAAAGATGCTTCATTAAATCTTGAATCTATGTAATTTCTAAGTGTAAAAATATCATCGTTCCTTCCTTCTTTTTTTAGGATAGACCATATAGAAGAATACATACTATCAGCAGAAAAATTTTTGCTTGTCCCTCTACGAGAGACCAATAGACCATATTCTCGTATCCATTCGACTGTAAAAGAGGGATCAGAATCTCCTAAAATACCATAACTCTTGGTAAATTGAATCACCGCTTTTCGATAATTTTTACCTAAGACATGACAAAAGCCATTCATCAGAGTTGCCGCATACTCAATTCTCTTCCAACCCCTGCTTTGAGCAATATAAATGATTTCCTCTGAAATCTTTTCTGCTGTATCCGGTTTATCGTCCATCAAAATATGAGCAATTCTTAAGCGAAGAAATAGATCATCTTCAGTAACTTCTTTTTGTGTTTTGATGGAATCCAAAGCGTTAACTGCATTGAGAGACGATTTGGACTGCCAAATAAGAACAGAAACCAAATCTCGAAGCCCGTTAATTGTTAGCGGTTCTCCAAAAAAGGGATTCACCAAATTGTGGCTCCAAGAATTTATATCAAGAGATAGGTAATACGATAGGGCAGATTTATAATCTTTTTTAAAATAAGCTATGGCTCCTAACTTTAACAAAATGTTATTTTTGGTATGGGGACTTGCATTTAATCTGTCTACAATAAGGCGAAGGGTTGTATTGGCTCCGTCCAAATCATCAACCAAAAGCTGGTAATAAGCGAGCCTTTCATAAGACTTTACATTAAATTGATATAGATTTTCCGATTGGAGCAACATTTTTTGAAAATAACCTGCCTCATTGGCAAATCCCAAAGAAGCCATTTTAATTGGCAGTTCAGGAGCAATTCTACTAAAAAAATAAATATAAAACAAGTCTGATTCTTCGGAAAAGGAAGCAACAGCTTTATCGATAAGCATGTAATCGTAATAAATATTATTGCTCAAGATACTGAGGTCTTCCATTTGTTCCACTAATTTTAAAACTTTACAAAGAGAATAATACGGTTTTGTTCTCCTACAAGTTGTTTTTCTTAAAGAAGTTGCGCTTTCTTCCGAAAGTGTCTTGTTTTGACCAGCTAATTCCAGAAGGGAACTTGCGAGCAAAGCGTTGTAAAGGTTACTTTCCTGCTCTAAATATTTGTTAATAATTTCTTCTGCTAGGTTAAAGTCTTTTTTGTAGGTATGCCAAAAAAAGTCAATAATGCTTACGGCAAGATCATGATCATGAATAGAAGAAAGACGAGTCTTTAGTTCTTCAACCTTGGTCTTATCTCCCTTGGCAATATAATGTTCACTAACATACAATATATAATCAATATTCTTGTAATTATTTATAGTTGGTATATTTATCTGAAATCGGCTATCAAAAACCTTTTTCCCACTCACATATAATTCCGAGTAGTTTGAATACGTTTCCCAGCCTGTATATGGAACTGAATATATAGCAGAAGATCCAACAAATCCCAAAAAAATACAAAAAAGTTTAAAAAAAGAAATTAAGCCTCTTTTCTTCATTTAGTTTAATTTATAAAAACCATCAACTTGTAATATATTAAATCTCTACCATTATTTAGACCATGGTAGAACCAATAAGAATAGATAATAAATCCTCCATAATTTCCAAGTTTTGATATTATATCTATTTTTAGCAACGAAATTTTATAATTCACTCATTGCAAAATTTAAATCTATTCTTTCCGAATTTTCATCTAGTTCGTCAGACTTGAATCGAGATTGAATCATTTCATTTACATTACCAAAATAGTATCTATCATTCCTAAATACTTTGGATAATTTATATAAAATGGTCTCTTCTTCCGAACTTAGTCTCCGTTCTAACATCAAGTTAAACAAAATTAAAAAACCAAGTGCTGACAAAGCCTTTTTTTCCGAAGAAGCATAGGTATGATATTCATTAAATTTTACAAATTTAAAAGTAGGAATCAAAGAAGCCAAAAGCTCAATAACACCATTGGGAGTCTCTTCCGTAAAGTTTTGAACATACCATTTTAGGAGAGCGTAAGCCTTCTCATTTCCAATATCTATTAAGATATAAATGATTCCAACCATTAAATTTGGTTTCTCATCCCAAATTTTTGCGTTTGCTATGGCTTCATTTATTAAATTTTTAAAAACAAACCACATTTCAATTTCGTTACTAAGAGCCTTTTCTTTAAATTCATCTAACAACAACTGAAAACGATAAGGAGTGTCCACTTGTTCTAATTGTTTTAGATACTCATTTACTTGATCTTTTGAATAATTCCCCATTTTACTTCACTAACTCTTGTATTTTAGCTTGGTTGATTTTATACTTTTTTCTAACTTTAACACTTATATCATCAATAACTACTAATTTTTCTTTCTCTTTATTAATATTTTTAGGTGGTTCATAAAAAAAACCTAAAAATTGTGATTTTATATCCTTATTTATAACCCAATCGTTTTGATCTATTTTCCCTTCAATGGGAACTAAAACACTTTTCCACCCTTTAAAATCCAGTCTAACTATGATAATTTTATGTTGTATACCATGAGTGTCCACTAAAAATAAAAAAATATTTCCTCCGGTATTATTGGAGTAGATTTGAAACTCAAAATTTTCGATATATCCTTCTATTTCATAAGGTTTTTTCCATTGAACATGAAAAGAACTCGCCTCATCCAAAATTCGAATCATAAAACTGGATTCTGATATTTTTAAGGGAGATGTTAAAAATTTACTGATCCGATATTCCGGTAAAATATCATCTTTGCTAAAAACTTTAATCTTATTTAGATCAAAATTTTCAAAATTCTCTACAATTTTTTCTTGGACAATAGACTTACTATCTTGCAAGGGCTGTGAAAAGGTAGAAATAGAAAAAAAAAACAAGAACATAAATGTACAAAATACTCTAAAGGTAATTTTAAACCAGTATTGGAAGCTAAAATAAAAATTATGAAATAAAAATATGATTATCTTTTTGTCTATCCTTGACATTGTTATTGTTACTTTAATTCTTGGTAAGAATAAGTAAACAATATTACTCGTGGAGAAAATTTATGATAGTATCT
This sequence comes from Leptospiraceae bacterium, assembly GCA_024233865.1. GTDB lineage: Bacteria > Spirochaetota > Leptospiria > Leptospirales > Leptospiraceae > JACKPA01. The sequence continues at coordinate 371,868 of JACKPA010000001.1, forward strand.
AATAAAATGAAATTCATCATAGTTTTAATAGTTTTTAGTGTTTCACTGATAGCTCAATCTAACAGGAAACCGGTTCCAAATCCAAAATTAGACAAGGCAAAAGAAGCGCTTGATTCTCTTGGATTACCTGGGGGTGAAAAAACCGCTCAATCAACACCAGGGGCGGAAGCTACTAAAGCAGCACCAAGTGCAGAAAGTGAAGGCACTGTGATTTATGTAAATGCGGGAACGTTTTTTGAGATTTCATCTGCTGATGATGCAACGAATGTTGATTATATAGAATATAAAATCAACAATGGAGAATTTCAAAAATATTCAAACCCAATCAATATAGCACAAGAAGGTAAGCAAACTATAATTTATAGAGCGGTTGACAAAGTAGGAAATAAAGAAACAGCTAAATTATTAACCGTAGTAGTGGATAACACACCACCAACGGTAAAAATGATACCTTCAGAAGTCCCTTATTCAAGAGATAAAGTTCAATATGTTAATAACAGAACAACTTACACAATTGCAGCAGAAGATAATAGTTCTGGAGTTAAAAAAATAGAGTATTTTATAGATGATGCTCCAAAACAAAAATACACCAATGGAAACCCTATTAAGTTAGAAACTCCTGGCGCTCATATTATTTCTTATTATGCAACGGATAATTCCGGAAACGTAACTCCTGAATATGGAAAGATGTTAGTAAATGTTGATGTAAACAGACCAACCATTAAAATAGTGGAGTCTTCTCCTTATGTTGTGATTGGTGGAAAAAACTACGCTAAAAAAGATACCAGCTTTGCAGTAAAAGCTTTTGATAACGAAAGCGGCATTAGCCAAGTTCTGGTAAAAGTTGACGGTGCATCTGATTTCGCACCTTACGCGGAACCAATTGTATTTACTGCACAAGGTGAGCACACTATTGAGGCAAAAGCTATTGATAACGTTGGAAATGAAAGCGAAATCGTTAGTATGACTGTTTTAACCGATGTAAACCCTCCAAATACAACCATTAGAGCTATTTCTAAAGAAGATTAATTTTTTTAAAAAAAAAACGAAAAAAATTTAATTTTTTAGGATCCGTTTTTACACTTTTATACCCATTATTATTATAATGGGTATTCTAAAATTTTACTTTAGTTTTTTAATAGATTTCTTCTTTCCGATAAGTTGCGTTTTTTGCGAGCGATTGGATATTCTATCCCGAAAAATAGGTATTTGTAAAAAATGTTACCATGGCTTCCCAAAAGAAGCGGAAGAAAACGGTTTGTGTGAGATTTGTAAAACTCCTCTTTCGGAAGAAACCTGCGATTATTGCAATTCCAGAAATATTTTTTTTTCCGAGCTGATTTTTCTTAGGCTTAGAGAAAAGATAGAAAAAGAGCTTATCCAGAATATCAAATTCCATAACAAGCCTTATTTGAGTTTGTATTTTAGAATTGGTCTTCGGAAAAAAATTCGAAATTGGAGAAAAAAACAATACCAGGCAATTGTATATATTTCTTCCAATAAAAAAACTCTGAAAAAGCGACCTATACACCCGTGTAAGCATATAATTGATTATTTAACAAAACTATTTGGCATCCGGGCTATAAATCCTTTTCAAAAAGTATCTAGTCAATTACAGTCCGGCAAGTCTTATCGAGATAGATTTGTTCACGCTGCTTCAGCTTTTCAAATTCGGAAAAAATATGAAAATAAGCTAAAAGGAAAGTATTTGCTTGTGGATGATGTTTTTACTACCGGAGCTACGATAAATGAATTAGCAAAGATACTACTAATGAATGGCTCCGAATCTGTTGACGTTTTAGTGATGACCAAGGGAAAGCAAACAACAAGTAATCACTAGCCATAAACAAGTTGACAATTGTTACAAAGATTAGTAGAAGTTGAATCTATGATTCGTAATTATTTTATATTTATTGTATTTTTTTCCGTTCATTTGGCTGGCTCATCTTCTCTTAATGCTGAGAAAATAAGCTTGCAAGGAATTATTCAAAACGGAACTACCGGAAACCTTGGCACTGCAGAATCCGCAAAACTAATAATCTTACAAGATGGAATGAGAGAAGTTGCAAACTTACAAAGCTTACAAGGAAAATTTTCTTTCCAAGGTGTAGATGTTCCCAACCAAGCACCTCTTTTAGTACAACTAACTTATTCCGGTGTAAATTATAATAAATTAATTCCTCCCACTCCAGAATTCAGACAAAAAGAATCTGAAATTACCGTATACGATGTATCAGATGATCCAGACATTTTGGACACTAAAAGTATACTACACATCGTTCGTGACAGGGACTTTTTAATTATAAACAAGTATTTTTTGATCAATAACGTCTCCAAACCACCCAAAAGTTTTGTAAAGCAAGATTTCTTAGAAATTTATATACCTAAAAACGCAGAAGATTTATACGCTCAATTGGTCCAAAGCGACTCAAAAATGGGAATTCCCTTAAAGCTAAAAAACGGTAAGCTTGGAAAACTAATCGAAAGACCTATTCTTCCAGGGCTTTCGGAAATTCAAGTATCATACACAATCAAAGCCCAAAATTCATCCGATGCAGACTTTGAAGATATGATGATTGTGATGAAAAAAGACGACTATAGGGTAATTTTTTATAAACCTAAAGATATGAAAGTTCAAATAACCAATTCTATCCAACTCCTCGAATTAAAAGAAGACCTACCTGTAGAAACAGGAGCCTTTAAAGTTATTTATCCGGAAAAAAATACTATAAAAATTCATGTATCTGGTGGTTCCCCCATAAAAAGAGAATCAGAAAATAACAGCAATCCTGTTGAAAGAAAAATTATAAATGGTGACTGGTTTTACACATGGGATAGAACTTTACTTGGAGTCATTGGAGTAATTTGTTTATTTTTTATTTTTTCCTTTATTTTTGTATATAGGGACTAAAAAATGTGAAAAATATGAAATATAATAAAATACAAAAATTTTATCCATATTGAAGAAAAGGAAACACATGAGTACTTTAATTAAAAAACTTAAAATAAAGAATGGGGATAAAATTTTAATATTAAATCCTCCAGAAGAATATCTAAACCAAATAAAAGATTCCTCCGAAGGAGTTGAAATTATAACCAAGACTGAAGGAAAACATTCTTTTGTACAACTATTCGTAAAAAATCTTGATGACTTAAAAGAAAAAATTTTTACCGCGATAGATTCAATGGAAAAAGAAGCAATACTATGGGTTAGTTATCCTAAACAAACTTCCCATTTAAAATCAGATATAAATCGAGATTCTTGCTGGAATCTTATGTATTCATATAAATTAAAAGGAGTTACACAAATTTCTATCAATAGGACTTGGTCAGCTATACGTTTTAAACCTTCTTATGTAGAAAAGAATAGAAGTAAACCCAATGTTGATTCCAGATATGTTGATTTTGAAAGTAGAACCGTAACTCCCCCAGAAGATATTTTAAACGCGATTAATCAAAACAGAGTCTCAAAAGAAAGGTTTGAAAAAATGGCGTTTACTCATAAAAAAGAATATATTGTATGGATATTACAGGCTAAAAGGCAGGAAACAAGGAAAAATCGAATTCAAAAAATGATTTCAAGATTAAGTAAAGAGTAAAGGCACATTCAGGTGAGTCATTACAAAGGATTTTTTATGGAAAACATAAACATTATCAATGTAATAGGTTTTATTATAGTAAATGTTATTTTAATTTGGTTTATAGTTGCCATGTTTAGAAAGTAATGTTACCGTTACGGGGTTATCTTATCAGTGCAATTAATAGAAAACAGAAATTTACTATTGGTTACTCTAAAAGAGCCTTTTATTGAGTGGATATTTACTTCAAATCCTACCCTTAAAGTTTCTGAAGATAAAATAATTCATCACAAAGCAGTTTATCTGGTCAAAGACTTGGAGACTATTACCCAAAAATCTATTGCACATCTTATAAAAAATAATTATCAAAAAATTTTTATTCATGAGCTTTGGTCTTGGAATACAAATGAATCTTTATGGCCGGAGACTGACCTCTCAACCTTTAATGAGTGGCTGTCCGTTGAGCACTTAGAAGTTTGTTACGACCTATTAAACTCACCTATTTTTAAAATGGAATTATTTGCTTAAAGAAGCAAAAGTGAAAGTTTTTTATAATAATGACTCCAGTGTGTCGGTTCTCTAACTCTACGGGTCTATTGGTTTATTCGAAAAATTTGACGAGTTCGGATAGTATAAATATAGTAGAAAAAATAATTTTTCATGGAGATAAACTATGTATACTATATTTACAAATATTTTTTTACTTTTTCTTTTTGCTTTTTCTTTAAGCAATTGTAATAATTTAGAAAAAGAATTAGTATCGGTTAAAGAGATTAACACAGTGCTCATGACTATGATAATTGATGATCATTTGGATAATACTACAAATAGCGAAACTTGTTCTACCTGTGATTCTAGTGCTGCTGCGTGCAAAAATACTGAAACAGATGAATGTGGAACAACAAAGAGTAATGAAGTTTTATTTAAAGTTGACCTTGATTATGAAGAGTCCGAATGTACCTGTAATGCCTCCAAGAAATTGGAGATAAAAAAATTAGAGATTTACCTCTATGATCATAAACATGAATATTTAGGTCAAATTACATTTCCATCCAATCATATTGGTGATGGTTTTTATTACCGAAAGTTATTACTTAATGACTGCCAAGCTCAAAATGTAAAATACGGAACTTTCCGATTGTATCATAAAACAAGTGCTGGAGAAAGGGTTGAAGAAACTACGTACAAAAGCATTCAACCAAAAACCGGTTATGTTGCCAAGTTTGACTTACAGGTGAATGCATATACAGGTTCAATTGTTGTACCCGAGTAAGATAAAAGAACGGTTACGGTTAGTGAGTAACGTTAGAGCATACCCGACGTGCCGCTTCGGCATGTCACCGAGCAAGAAAGCTCATCCCAATGCAAGTACTGTGACTGAGCGACTTCCAATCAAACGAAGGCACAACACTTGCTTGGAGTTCTAAGCCTTTCTCGGTGCAAGGAAGTGAGAACTTCAAATTCGACTCACTTCCGCAGCGGGTATGCTTTGTTATGCGGCATTTGCGAAAACCTTATCTACTACAATAAAAGCTTGTTTAGCTAACCTTAAACTGATAAAATAATGATTAAAGAAAGATTTAAATAATTTTAAAATTAAGTAACAAGGGTCAAAGTCATAAAAAATAACCTTCAGATTATGGAATCAACACAAAGATATTGATGGTCAAAAAAAGTCATTAAAATGTGAATAACCTTGTAGATTTAATTTGAGTTTGTACAAGAGCTATAAGAAAAGAAGTAATCTTGGAAATTGTCTTGAACTTGGGCAAGAGCCTTAAGAATGAAAATTGCCTTATGAATTATCTTGAACTTGAGCAAGAACCATAAAAACGTAAATTGCCTTGTAGATTTATCCTGAACTTGGGCAAGAGCTATAAGTAAAGAAGTAATCTTGAAAATTATCTTGAACTTAGGCAATAGCCATAAGAATAGAAGTAATCTTGAAAATTATCTTGAACATGGGCAAGAGCTATAAGAATGAATATAATCTTAAAATGAAAATAGCCTTGTAGATTTATCCAGAACTTGTGTAAGAGCTAAAAGAATAGAAATAGCCCTGGATATTTACCTTGAGTTTGAGCAAGAGCCATAAGTACGGAAATTGCTTTGTAGATTTATCTTGAGCTTGGGCAAGAGCATAAAAAATCTTAATAATCTAATAAGCGAAAACATTATGAAGCAAAATATCTAAAAAGATATAAAATGAATATGACCTAGGAATATGAATAAAATTTATACAACTGTTATTTACTTCAAAACAAAAATAGAGTAAAGAATTTGAAAATTAGATCAAGACCCTAAAGGTAAAATTTGACATTAATAAAAGAAAACTAAAATAAACGCCGCATAACAAAGCGTAGCCACTACGTCAGTGAACTTTGTTCACTGACTTGCTCCAAGAGGCCATTTCTACTCAAGCAAGTGCTTTGCCTTCGGGTTGTTTTGGAAGTTCCCTCAGTCACAGCACTTGCATTTACAAGCCTTATCTGCTTGGAGAAACTGGCTATCGCCAGCTTCGGCTACGCTTGAAACGTTAGATGCCGTTTGCATTTTCCATTAAAAGTTACGCTGCTATTTTTTATTCTTATTTTTAGGATCACATGCCCCTAATACCATTATAATAGAGGTATTTTCTGCATTTGGAAATTTTTGGGGATTTTCCCTAATAAAACTAGCAACCATTAGGGCTTCAGTGCAAGAAATAGTAGGATCTTCATAATCTATTACGTCCATAGGTCCGCAACTAATGAATGTAAATATAATAATATTGAGTAGTATTGTCTTCATGATTATTCCTAATTCTAACGGATTCTGCGCGTAACCCATTTATATAAAAAAAATGTTGAAAATGCGCCCCTCAATAATAAATTATTATTTTAACCACAAAATATTAAAAATAAAGAGGGACACATGGAAAAGAATAAAAAAGGTGCAAAATCTATTTGTCTACCATTTTCTGATAAATCAAATTATAAATCTATTTTTTTTGATAATGAAAAATTGAGAACATTTATAAATAATCTTTACAATTTACATCCGGAATTATTTCCAAAGGATTTTGAAAGAGGTTTTATTTTTAGAGGTTCAACAGAATGTTCAAAAAAGCAGAATAGTTTTCAAATGAGACGAATAGAATTGAAAGCAAGTGAAGAAGTTTATCAAATCCGTCCATCGTTTATGATGCCATACATGGTAGCTTACACAAATGATATTGAAAAAGCTGTATACCTGATGCGTTTTGGTGTTCCATTTTATGCTTTAACTTATGTTTTTGGTCATAATGATATGTATTGGTACAGAATCCATAATTCATTTGGTCGAAACCCAATAGTAGGAACTACGGTAAAAAGTCCGGAAAAGTTACCAGTGCATACTTTAGCAGATGAAAAGCATACTTGGCTTAAAAAGACTAAAGTATTTATTGCTACAATTGTTGGAAAAGGCTGTATATTGGGAGCAGAAGTAGTAAAGAGTGCTAGTGAAATTGATTTGACTGAAGGTTATTCTATCTTCAAAGAAGAAGCACAAAATCTAAAACCGGATTACGAACCAACAACATTCAACACTGATGGTTGGGGAGGAACAAAGAAAGCATTGAAGTCTTTGTTTCCAGATACAACCTTAATACAATGTTTTTTACATTCCTTTATAAAGATTCGTGACCGTTGTAAAAGTGCAAAAGATGTTTTATCAATTATTCGAGAGAAAGTATGGGATTTATATCATGCAGAAACAACTGCTCAATTTTCACAAAGATTAAGGCATCTAAAAAAATGGGCACAAGATAATGTTCCGGTAGAAGCAGCAAAAGAAAAATTACTTGAACTTTGTGACAAAGGTAATCTTTTTAAGATAGCATATAAATTCAAGGGTTGCCATAGAACTAGTAATGCCTTGGATAGACTTATGAATTATCAAGATAGAATACTTTATGGAATGAAATATTTTCATCGAACAATTGAAAGTGCAAAATTGTATTCAAGAGCTATGGCTTTGTTATGGAATTTTCATCCTTATTCATCAAGATTGAAATATAAAGGAAATAGAATTTCTCCTTTTGCTGATTTGAATGGTTTTATTTACCATGAAAATTGGTTGCATAATATGCTCGTTGCTTCTTCACTTGGAGGGTTTAGATAGCTCGCACAGAAAAAGGTAGAATTAGCTTTATTTGTTATTTTAGCAGATGAACCACTGTTAGGTGCTGCTGGAGCATCAAAGTTCGGATCACATGCTGATTTGACAGCTATTAATAAAAATATCATAGTATATTCAGAATTATCTACTTTATCTAGATTAGTTATAATGGCAAAAGAATTTAAAATAGCTTCTTTACAAGAACTTTTTCCATATGGTGTCGCATATGGATTTAAAGGGCTGTTGCAATTGGTAAATAACAATAAAATTCCAAAAATAATATTGTGCAAAATTATCTTCATGATCATCACCTTATTTAATTACATTTAGAATATATTGACTTAATATAAAGGACAAATACCTAGTGGAATTAAATTGTCTCTTGTAAAGCAAACTTCATGAGTAAGAAATAATGCTGACCCTATACCTCCAATAAAAATTGAATCTAAAGGCTTCTTATAGAAACCACCTTTGCCAGTTAAAAGCCCTTCGCCCCAATGTTTATAGTAATGAGCATTCGCAGAACGATGTTTTTTATACATCACTTACCAACATAACCCGAAGCATCTTTTCCTAAATCTGGGTTACATGAGAGAAAAAGGACAATTATATCGTTTTTTCTGTTAATATCTTCTACATATCCTGGTTGATTTAACCTGTTTAATTCGAGTGCAAGAGTTATAGAAAGAGTTATAGAAAGAGCTAGATTACAATCCTCTTTTCTCACTTGTTTATCATCGGTAAAAAGATCAGCAGGACCACAACTAGTGAACATAAAAATAATAATGTTTAATAGTATTACCTTCATGACGACTCCTCCTACTTTAGAACAAAGAGCCAATTATAGCTCCACCAATAACACCACTACAAGCTATTCTACCAATTCCTCTAGTAAAGCATACATCATGAGTAAGGAATAAAAGCGATCCACCACCCCCAACAAAAATTGAATCCAAAGGCTTTTCCCAAAATTCACCTCTACCCGTTAATAAACCATCTCCCCAATGCTTATAATAGTGTGCATCAACAGACCTATGCTTTCTCATGTCACCACCTACTTCACTTCCCCAAACTTCGTCATCATACCCTTGGGCAAGACTATCTGCAAATGATTTTGGTCTTGCTCTCAAATTTGGAATTACTCCTTCATAAAAAGCTATCGTCTTTATAAACTCTACGTTAGTATTTTTCATTCTTTCACTCTCATATATAATCCTTATTTTAACAAAACCATTGTTGCAGATTAAGATCAGAGAAAAATATCATCTCTTACCTATTTTTCATAAGACATGGGAATGCATCCTCCTAATAAGACATACATAGCTTCATTTTGAGTCTTTACATCTATCTCTTTACCTTGGTATTTGGGGTATTCTAATAATGCAACTGCTATTATTATGGATTCTTTGCATTCGTCCTTTCTTACTTGTTTGTCATTGATAAAAAAATCAGAAGGACCACAACTAATACATATAAATATAATAATTATGATATTAAATAGTATTGTTTTCATAGTTATTCCTCTGCCTTAAAACAATAAACTGGTAGCAGTAGTACCACATGCTACAGTAAGTAATACATTTCTAGTAAAACATACATCATGAGTAAGAAATAATAATGATCCTCCACCTCCTACAACTATAGAATCCAAAGGCTTTTTCCAAAATCCACCTCTACCCGTTAATAGTCCATCTCCCCAGTGTTTATAGTAATGAGCGTCAGCAGACCTATGTTTTTTCATGTCAACTGTTACTCACCAGGACCAGGCAAACAAGACAATAGTAAATAGATTATAGAAAGATTTTTAGACTTTTCTTTATTTTCAGATTTATTTACTAATTGTTCGTCTGCATAGTATGCAGAGGTTACTAATACGGCACGTTCACAGTTATTTTTTCGTTCTTGCTTAGTATCTCTTAATAGATCGCTAGGGCCACACTTAATGACCAATAATAATAAAATAAGATTAAATAGGATTACTCTCATCTTGTTCCTCCTGTTTCTTAATTCACTCAAGAAGTTTAAAATAAAGTAGTCGCTGTCGCAAAACTACAGGCTGCTCTCATAATGTCTCTAGTAAAACAAACTTCATGAGTAAGAAACAATGCTGATCCTATCCCTCCAACAAAAATAGAATCTAATGGTTTTTTCCAAAATCCACCTCTACCCGTTAATAGTCCATCTCCCCAATGTTTATAATAATGAGCATCAGCAGACCTATGCTTTTTCATGTCACCTTCTAATTGACCACCCACGACATCATCATCATGTCTTTGAGCTAAACTATCAGCGAATGACTTCGGTTTGGCTCTTAAATGGGGAAGGATTCCTCCATAAAACGCTTCAAATTGTTCTTTAGGAATTCCTAATACTTCTGTAGAAATATACATTAACTCAAACCATTTTTGTTGATAACTTTCTTTACTGAAAAATTTAGTAAATTGGTCTCTATTTCCATCCCAAGTATATTTATGTCCAAAAAGTGTGTTTCTCTTTTGTGGTTTTCCAAGGTATCTAGCTAGCCAGTACATCACAAACGCGTTTTCAAGTCCACCGGGAGTTGTAAGGAACATCTGTATCTGTTCGGCTTGTTTGTTCATCTTTTGTGCATAAGCTATTTCTTTTTGTGCACGTTTCATGAGGTTTCCGAATTTGTGGGACAGTCTTTGGAAGTTGCTTCTTTTTCCGTTGAGTTTCCAATGTCCCGTTGGGTCGTTGTACATTACAGGGTTGCCTTCTACGTACATGTATTGGTTTGCTCCGAAAGGAGATGAGACTTCCATCACAGTATCCGATTGGAGGAATCTGCCTATTTTGGGATCGTAGTAGCGGGCTTTGTAGTAGTAAAGTCCTGTTTCTTTGTCTTCTTCTTGGCTTGTGTATTTGTATCGGTAGATGTCTGGTCCACCAGAGTGTTCTCGGTCTATTTCACCATAAGGTGTATAAGAAACGATACTTCGACCGGAGCCAATGGATGATCCGGCTATGAGTTCGCCACCTGTTCCGGTTAGCATGGTGACGGAATCCAAGTGATCAGTGTGATAAAAGTAGAGCCCTTCTACTGGTGCGTTGGCAGTTCCACCTCTGCAAAGTTTTTTTTCACCACAGATAAACGCAGATAGACACAGATATTTTGGTGTCGTTCTTGTTTTTGTTTGCATAACGATTTATCCTTAAAACCAGTCCCTCATAAAGAGGGACTTAAATTTTCTGTTTTCCCTATATTGTTTAAGGTGCTCACATGCAGTTCTTTCACTTGTTAATATTCACCAGGTTTTGGAAAACCTCCAAGATTATCTCCTATATCTGGATTGCAACTTAATATTGCAGCTAGAATTGCTATTTTTTTAAATTCTTCTTCAGCTGCCCTTTCTTGTTCTGTAGTCCCATTATTGTATATTGGGTCAGTAAAAACAATAGCAGCAAGTGAAATAAATAGCGTACAATCTTGTTTGCCATTGCCAATAGGAGCATACGGATTACAGTTGCATAGTAACAGTAGTGAACATATAATTATATTGCATATAATTGTTTTCATAATTATTACTCCTACTTTAAAACAATAGACCAAGACAAATTGCTCTTGCAAAATCGTTCGTTGTTCTTGTGACACATACATCATGCGTAAGAAACAAATAAGAGCCTCCTCCACCCACAAAGATAGAATCCAATGGTTGTTCCCAAAATCCATCTCTACCTGTTAGAAGCCCATCTCCCCAATGTTTGTAATAGTGGGCATCTGCAGAACGGTGCTTATCTCTACTACCATTAAATTCACTACCTGGGACTTCGTCATCATGCACCATTGCTAACCTGTCCGCAAACGATTTTGGTCTGGCTCTTAAATTAGGAAGAATTCCATTGTAAAATGCCCATATTTTATCATCAGTTATTGCAACATCTTCATTTTTATCATTTTTGCTTAGTGGTATCCCTAAGTGTCGGTATAATGCTATAGATAATACTTTGGTTGCAAGATAAAATTTTACAAAAGTGCTTCCTTTTTTTGATTCATTAAAAAAATTGCTAAATCGGTCTCTATTTCCATTCCAGGTGTATTTATGTCCAAAAATGGTTTCCCTTACAGACGATCTTCCAATAGATTTTGCTATAACAAACATCGTAAACGCATCTATCAGTCCTGTAGGCGAAGTAAGGAACATCTGTATCTGTTCGGCTTGTTTGTTCATCTTTTGTGCATAAGCTATTTCTTTTTGTGCACGTTTCATGAGGTTTCCGAATTTGTGGGACAGTCTTTGGAAGTTGCTTCTTTTTCCGTTGAGTTTCCAATGTCCCGTTGGGTCGTTGTACATTACAGGGTTGCCTTCTACGTACATGTATTGGTTTGCTCCGAAAGGAGATGAGACTTCCATCACCGTATCGGGTTCGAGGAATCTGCCTATTTTGGAGTCGTAGTAGCGTGCTTTGTAGTAGTAAAGTCCTGTTTCTTTGTCTTCCTCTTGTCCAGTGTATTTGTATCGGTAGATGTCCGGTCCGCCGGAATGGTCTCTGTCGATTTCACCATAAGGTGTATAAGAAACGATGCTCTTGCCAGAGCCAATGGATGAGCCGGTTAGGAGTTCGCCACCTGTTCCGGTTAGCATGGTGACAGAATCCAAGTGATCGGTGTGGAAGAAGTAAAGTCCTTCTACGGGTGCGTTGGCAGTTCCACCGCCTCCACCATCACCAGGGTTTTGGCTTGAAGCATCGTTTACGGAAGGTGTTTCCGATGTGATGCCAGACACTATGGCAGCGAATGGAAATGCGTCTTTGTTTTTCGCACAGGTGATAAGAATGACACCGATTAGGGAAAGAGCAAAAATATAGCGTGCCCTTAGACCCTTCGACAAGCTCAGGGTGACACTACGTTCAGGGAACGACCAAGCTTTGTCCGCTTGGTGAGCGTAGCCGAACCAAGCAATTAGCAGAAGTAAAAACAGAAAAACAAACAAGTATTGTTGATTTTCTAAGTTGGCGAAAGAAACAAAGCCTGATTCCGCATTTTCCAATACCGCGTCGGTTCTTGTCCATTGGGCAATGAGTTCGTCTCCGTTTTTCACATAGAGAGTATATCTTTGTGCTACGTTTGGTGCAACATGGATTTCGTAGAGTCCGTCTTCAAAGTAATAGGTCGTTTCATCTTTCTTACGATTGATCTTTTTACTTCTTCTACCTTTATAGTCATAGAAGTAGTTGAACTCTTCCCCGAATCCCGTTACGATAGAAGAGAGCCTTCCAAAATCATCGTGTGTGAAGGTATCATTGTCCTTTTTGGTGATATAGCCTGATTCGTCATACTCGTAAGTGTGGGTTTCATAAGGCGTTTTTACCAAACTAACCGCATGAGCGTGGTCTGTTTCACTGTATCCCATAGTCGTTTTTCCTTTTTTTGTCAGATTTCCGTTGCTTGTGTAAGTGTATTCTTCTTCCCCATAGCTACCCGTAGACTTGGTAAGTCGATTGTAGGTATCATAGCTGAAAGTCTGTGATCGCCATGTATTGGCAGAATCGTTTATCTTAGTAATGTTTCCTGAAGTGTCATAAGAGTATTTCTTATTCTCTTCTATCCTCTTGGTTGTACCGGTAGTCAATTTGGAAGACGTGAGATGACCGCTAGTCGGGTTAAAACCCAATTCCGTAACAACTCCGTTTCCGAATGTCCTTGTAAACTTATTCTCTTTTTCATCGTATTTGTAACCGATGAGTTTTTTGTTTTTGACCTTACCATCTTTTGTATCCATTTTGATCTCGCTTAGTCCTAAGGTATCATAAACATAGCTGACAATCGTTCCGTCAGGGTAAACTATTTTTACAACCAACTACACCTATGACGATTACACAAGGTTAAAAAAACTTAAGTCAGGTGAAGAAGAAATTGAGTATTTCTATGATGATAGTGTACAGAACGCAAAGGGAAAGGTTATAAAAGTGAAAGACGGTTCCGGTGAGACGAGTTTTGTATATGACAAAAAAGGAAACGTAGTGGAAAGAGTTCGTTCCATAGAAGATTATAAGATCAAGTTTGGGTATGTATACGATTCTATGAATCGAATTGTTATTAAGTCATTAGAAGATGTATCGCTAAAAAGAATTGCCAAACTTGCTGTCGGTTCGTATTCGTTTATGTCCATAGATTCTACAAAAAAACCGTCCAGAGTAAACAAAAACGGAGTCTTTTTCACAACCTCTTTTAAACCCAACGCTACGATATCTGCCTTTTTATCACCGTTTATGTCCGCAAAGATTTTATTGTTTTGTTTTTCTGCGTAAGTATTGCTATCGTCTGATTTTATAAACTGTGGTTTCGGATTCAAAGAATCAGAGACTTGAGCTTCCGTAAAGCCGTCTCCCGTAAATAAGCAAACACTTACACTACCGCTTTCCAAAACGGCTACAAGGTCGGATTTTCCGTCTGCGTTTATGTCTGCAAGGGATACATTTTTGTAATTTGTAGTGCCAAGATTAAAAGCATATTCGTTTGTCGATACTACCTTTGTATTTAAGTCAATTCGGTTCACAACCATCTTGTTTAGGGTTTCTCTGTTAATAGTTACCCATTCCGGAAAGCGATCACCGTCCACATCCGTCAGAAATCGCAGGTTTTTTTCACTATCCGTATACGATGTTTCTATCTGAATAGGATTTGTATCGAAGCTTGTTCCTTTGGAAAGATAGATTTTAAAACGGGTTTTGTTTTCGCTTTGAGAATCATAAAGCATAACGAGGTCGGTTCTCCCGTCAGCGTTCATATCACCGGCAAAGTTGTTGGAAATCAATTTTATATCTTTGGGGTCATATTCCAAATTATCAATTACAATTCCTGTGTCTTGGAATCACTTCTTGTGGAAAGAGTGAATTCAATGGTTTTGTCGCTATATGTGATTTTTTGAGGATAATAAAAACCGGAAGTGATATCTTCCGTATAAGAAATAGTGTAAAAGTTACCGTTCTCGTCCTCTACCTTGTTCAAAACCCATATTTTGACAGAGCCTGATTTTCCTGTCGGAAGGTTTAGAACTTCAACCCTTGAGTCTGTTGTATATCCAAAGTAATAAATTATACCGCTTTTGTCCGTTACTTTCCACTGACAAGGACCAGAACCGCAAGTTCCGGAAGGTTCGAACTTGGAATTGGTTTCGACCTGAGTTCGATACGTGCCATCTGCTATTTTGACCAACTTTCCACCAAAGGAAGCAGTAAACCCGTCATTTGCTTCGTAATGAACTCCCAAAGATTCGTCTCTGGTAATGGTAGCCAAATTTGGCATCTGCCAACCGATTCCAAAAAATCCGTTTTCCGTATTGGAATTATAAACTAAGCTTAGGTCGGGTTTCAATCCGTTGGAAACCGGTAGTTCAATGGGAATCGACATATTCGTTTTTCCTGTTGCATCTACGGTAACTTCAGGAAGGGATTGAGGTAAGTCAACTTGATTTCCTGTATTATTAAGGAAAAAGATTGATAAAATAATGATAGGAATATTTTTTAATGCTTTTTTAATATCAATATTTATTATTTTTGGATAAATAGTCATAGTTTAACCTCGATCAATAAGTTCTTATTTTAGCTTCCCCTGTGTAATAATTCATTTTTTGCTTCTTATAATTTTCGGTCGTAAAATTAAAGCTTTTCAAATGGCATCTAACATCGAATAACCGTAACCATATCGAAGTAGTTTTTACAACTCTCGCTTCTTTCTTTTCTTTTTTTCAAGCTCAAACAAATCGTTTAATTCAACTTGAAGCCCTTTACTTTTATGAAGTTCTTCTTCAATAGAATTTATGATTTTAAAGGGATCAAATACTACTTCTTCATCTTCTATTTTTAAGTTTTTTTGGCTTAAAAAATGATGAAAATTAGGAGACGCAGAAGCGTCCCAATAAGATTGACGAACCATTCTACACCCTTTAGGGTATAAGACTGTCCTTATATAAGCTGTTATAAGTTTATTATTGGAGTAATCAACAAACCCATTTTTATAAAATCTGTTACCATCATCAATTATAAACCTCTCTATATCTTGTTCAAAAGACGGTAATTTTCCTTTGAAACCTTTCTTGCCGGTTTTAATTGAGTCGATTGTAATAGGTTCATAACGCTTTAACTCCAACTTTTTATAAATCTGCTTTAACAGAAAAGTCATTTTAACATCGCTATCCTCTATCATTGATATAATTGCTATTAAGTTGTGATTAAAAGTCTTAAAAGGGTTGTCCTTTCTGATAATTTTGTTCATCGTAATTGCTTCCTTCTTCACCTACCAAATACATTAATATTTGATATAACTCTTTCTGAGAGTTTGTTTTAGGAGCTTCGTGTATTAATAAAACAATGTTATTTATAATAATACCAGCAACTACATCAAACAAAATGGCAAACTTCAGCTCTTCAGAATTCTTTTTGAATCTATTAGAATAAAAAGTTTTCTTCCTTTTGTTTAAAAGTGCAACAGGTATTGTATACATTGCTTTATCTAACAAATCGTAATACACTTGTCCTTCCTTATCTTTTAGAAGCAGGCTTAACATATAACCTTGTTTATTTAATTCTATCAGCTTCTCTAAGATATTACTATCATCGTGATTGATTATTGGGTCTTTCATTATACTACCTCTCTAATCAAATAGCGTTTGCATGAAGAAATTACGATACTAGGCGGTCTGGATTTAACCAATTCTTTAAAAATGTCATTTAATAAAAAATTTAACGGTATAAATAATTTTTCACAAATAGCAGGGTCACAAAAAGACAGTTTTTCATAGATAGCGGGGTTATTAGAAGATGTTTTCTTTTCGCTTTTTGTTTTCTGTGACCAACCATTATTGAACAAATCAATTAATTTAACAAAACATGTATTCATGTTTTTACTTAGAGAACGTTCACTTTCTTTTATAATATTTTCTATTTCTTTTAATATACTTTGGTATGATTTGATAGACCTTTGTATTTTTTTTGATACACTTTGAGAACTTCTTGTATTATTTATTTCTGCATTTATCTTTTTACTTACTATACTTTGATTTGCTACTATAGAGCTTTGTATCTTTTTTGATAAACTTTGAGAACTTCTTGCATTTTTTACTTCCGTATTTGTTTTTTTGCTCACTATGATTTGATGTGCTTTTATAATACCTTGGTATGATTTTATAGACTTTTCCATAAAGTGTATTTCTGTGCTTATCTTTTTATTCACTAAATTTTGATTCTCTTTAATAACAGTTTCTATTTCTTTTAATACACTTTGGTATGATTTTATAGATTTTTGTATTTTCTTTGATACACTTTGGTATTGTATATAGTTTCTTATAATAGGTTTATATATTTCTTTATCTTTTGTATTGATAATTTTTATTTCATTATTGGTTCCTATCGCCTTTATGTAAATCTTATCGTTTACTTTTACAATTATATTGCTTTTTAAAGGAGGATAAAGTATTCTCTTCGTCTTTACTTTTTTTTGTTTCTTGATTTTGTTGAAGGTAACAAAATGAAAAAATTTTCCGAATGCTTTCCATTCAAAAATAACTTTTTTTGCGTTGTTTCTTTCAGATTCTCTGTTAGTGAATGTGAATGTACGTTTTATAGTCTTTAAAATATTATTTTCTTGCTTGGTATTTTCTAAAGACTCTGCTTCTATTGTATTAAAACTAATAAAAATTAGCAGGAAAATACAAAATATATTTTTATTATACTTTACCATAATATATATTTTTTTATTAAGATTTAACTATATTTATAAGATTATAAATACCAACCAGCGTATTTTTTTAATAAGAGGAGAATTTCAACTCCTACGAGTCAATTTTAATTATAAAAGTTATAAACCTTAAGAACAGATTCCACAAATTCACCAAGGCATGTTCTAAGTGGTGCCCATAATCTAAAAACCAACCCTTTTTATGAAAAACTTTTGTTACATTTTAATTGGCATTTGGCTCATCATCAACATCCGACAATACCATGGTATATGCTTCCACACTACCATGATCCTCAAAGAAATCGTCCAGAATACTTTAATTCATTTTTAAAATTTTTGGAAGGGACCAAAACTTTGCGAGGAAACTCCTCCTAAACAACTTCCAGATGCAAAATGGGAAATATAAATAGATTCATCTAGATATATAGCCCGATAACAAAAAAATAAGTGTCCTCTCATTTTTATATGGTTTCGTTTGTCGAGCTTGTCGAGACAAACCCTATTTTACAAGCTCATTTCGGCAAGCTCAATGAGCGATACCCATGATTTTTGAGAGGATACAAAAATAATATGCATATATTGATTTTTTGATTCAATTTCAATTGAAGAAATAAAAAAGTGTGCTTATGGCAAAACACGTTTTTCTAATTCTTTTGTTATTCTATGGGCTAAATATATCTTTTTTGAAAGCAGAGGAAATTGTTACAACCAAAGAAAACGAACCCGATGCTTTTTATGGCTTAAAAATCGGTGGGATATTCACTCCTACCTATGGGTATCGGGTTAGAAGCCCTTCTGGAATCAGCAATACAGATCCGAATGAAAAAACAGGATTTTCTAGCCCATGGACACTATTAATGATAAGCAAAGATTGGGAAGAAAACGGAATTAAAGCAGAATTCTGGACAGAGTTACTTAGGAATAGTTCCTTAACCTCCGATACCAAGGTGAACGGAGGGAGTAAATCTAATCCTTATACAATAGGAATTCGTAGAGCAAACGTTCAAAAATCCTTTAAAAAATCCAATATAACCTATCGCTTTATTTTTGGAATTCATGAATTGCCTCACGTTTATTCCCAATGGAAAAACTATTGGGACTGGAGATATTTATCCAAAGGTCCTATGGAATCTTTTGCCTTTGCAGCAGCTCCCGCTGACTTGGGTTTGAGTTTTATTACGGAATACAAATGGATAAATTTTCAAATCTCCGCTGTAAATGGAGAAGGATACCAACAAATTCAAAATACAGATTCTGCCGGATTTGACTTAATAGGTAGACTTTCATTTGAGCCAACTTGGAAAGATACAATTCGATCCGGTTTGCACTTTGTGGGACGTAAGGGAAATGTGGTCGGAGTGGCTGGAAACGAATGTAGAGAAGGAGAAACTTCTTGCGTAGCAGATGATGGCAAAACAACCACATACCTTTTAGGTGATTTGAGAACAAGAAAGAGCAGGGTTTTGGGTGCCGAGTGGGACTTTATTTACAAAGAATATGTAAATTTTGGAGTCGGATTTGTGCACAAAAAAGGCTATGGCGGTAGGTTAATTGATATGCTCGATCCGGTAGACAGTTTGAGTTTTCAAAAAGATAGCTTTGGAAGAGGACGTTATGTGTGGATAGGTTTAGGGTATCAAAAGTGGAGATTTATTTATCGAAGAGACACCGGAACAGGACAAACAGGAAGCGTAGAGTCTGTTGAAACAAACGAACAAGAAATTTGGAATAGAATCCAAAAAACTACAACAAACGGAACTGCGGTTGCAACATTTAGCACACCAAAATACTCTTCTAAGGAAAGTTTTTTAAAGAATTACTTTTTTTTGGAGTATCTCTACAATACAAAAATTCGGTTTGCTTTAGGAATGATTGATTCGTATTCGTTTGAAAAAGACGGAACTCGTAAAAAAACGTATATCAATTTATTCGGATTAGAAAAAACGAGAAACGATTACCTAAACCAAGTGAAAGGAATTCAATACGACGGAATTGTTGAATATGCCAAAAGAGATAGGCAGATATTTTGCAAAGTGTTATTGAGCTTTTGAAAAATGGTGATAATCCATTATGAGAATTAATTGCTTTTTCTAATTCTCTAACAACCATGGTATGATTTTTTTTTCTGAATTCTGCTTCTTTTTCTTCATCCGTTGTTTTAGAAATTGGCAATGGTGCAATGAACTGTTTGTTGGCTTCACAACAACTACCTTTTTCTAGCTTTGTCATTAACATAAACCCAAAAATGATGTAAAGTCACATCTGATGCTTTTTGACGGGTATGATTAGAATAAAGTTTAGCAATAGATTTGAAATAAACTTTCTCAAGTTGTTCTGACTTATTCCAAATTAAATCAAATTTGTCTTGAGTTAAAAAATAATCTTCAATTGTCTTATTAGGTTTTCGATTATTTGGTTTCGGCTTATTCATTTTAGTATCCAGCTTCGTAGTAGTCTAAGATGGTTTCATCAGCATCACGAATCGCAATAGAATTTAACCAGTAACGTGTTGCTATTGGTTTTATTAGAATAAGATAATCGTAATTATTTTGGCTACCATAGATACGTGTTACTCTAGTAAATGTAGCAGCTATATTGTCTTTATTATTGTAGATAATATTACTTAGATTTTTATCCAAATCATCAACTGGAAGATGGGTAATTTTAAAATTCTTAGATTTATTTTTGGGACCAAAAATAAATTGATAAATAATAAATGTTTTTTCGGTTGTTTGGTATACATCTCCAATTTGCCATGACATTCCATTTTCTTCGTGTATAGGATTTATGACATCGCAAAAAACTTTACCAAAATTCTTAAGTTGCTCTTCGCTTACTTTTGTGTGTAGCTTGTACCCTTCTCCTTTTTCACTAATACCTTTTCCTAAATGAATGTAATACTCCAAAACATCTACAAGGAAAACACCAGAACCACAACTGGGGCCGAGTATTTTGTATCTTAGTAAATCCTTATTAAAGTAATTTTCTAAAGAACAATCATTTAATGGCATGACTTCATCAATAAGGAAATTCACTAGGAACGGTGGGGTATAAATAACACCTTTTTTTCTTGGTAAAAATCTTTCGTAAATCGAACTAATCAACTCTACTGGTAAATGATTAAAGCTATATTGCTCCCAAAGAAAATATTGCTCTTTGGCTATATCAAGTTTAGCCGTTAAAAAATTGGCAATTACTTCTAAATCAGTTTGTTTTAATTGTTGTTTTTCTTGATCACTAAAATTATCAAATACACTGCCATTAAATTCTTTAGTTAATTCATCTAAAATAAGTATCAGATTACCTTTTAGCAAAGATTCAGAGAGGTTTTTTACTTTAAACTTTTTATAAATATTTCTCAACGTGTGTTTGTTTTTATCATCCCTAATGTCTTCCAAAAATTTTATAAGAATACAAGTTATTAGTAATTTATCAATCGTTGTTGTAGGAAGCTCTTTCTTATTTATAATTAAATATTCGCGAGCAGCCATTAAATAATTTAATAAACGGTGAAACGGAGTATCATCTTCATTAAGCTCGTTATAAAAATCTTCTTGCTCCCAAAAAACACCTTTTCCAAAGACAATTCCCGAAAATCGTTGATCGTTGAATTCTTTTAAAGCATTGTCTACGGAATAAAACAGCATCAACTCCTAATTTAATAGCCTTTTCTTGAATATGATAGTATTCTCCGATAAATTCAAATTTTTTGCTATTACAAAAAACAAGCCCGTTTTTAGGAGTTATTTTTATTTTTTGTAAAATATTCATACTTAATTGTGACATTTTCTATATTTCCTATAAAATTAATAATTGATACTATAGTCAACATTTTTTTAGTATTTATATTTTTGACTAGAATTCTTATTGTATATATTAGAAAATTATATTTACCCATTCTCAACCAACTTGATTTCCTCTTTTGACAGACGATACAGCCTATAAGTCAACTCATTCATCTCGTTTTCTTTCTCCAAAATGGTTTTTTCTAAATGAATAATTTCTTTATCCAATTTTACAACCTGATCCTTGATAGCAAGGTTCGTTGTTTTTCGTAAATTCAAAAGCCCGTTTAATAATTTTTTTACATCAAAATGCTCTGTGACGTTTGTTTCTCTTGCGAATTTGTTCCATTCTGCACAGATAAATTCTGCTTCTTTTTCTTCTTCAAAAATTCCTTGTATGATTGTTCTATCATTTATGAAAAACTTTAATTCGCCATATTCTGTTTCTGCTTTGAGCTTGGAACCTTTTTGCAAATAGACATCTATGGATTCTAACTTTCTATCAAGCTTTTCTTTGTCTTGTGCATCTGCCCATAGCCAGCTAGGTGTGCGTTTGTCTTCTTCTGTTTGTGAACTGCTAAGCCTTTTGTCTATCATTAGAAGTTTGTCTCTTCTTGAAGTGTGAAGCTCTTGCAAAACTTTGGCTAAGTTTCCGGCTTTTGCTTTTTCTTCATCAGTAACTTTTGGAATTGGTAGTGGTGCAATGAATTGTTTGTTGGCAGATCGATAATCGTTTTGAAAAGGTTTGGAAATTCTTCTCCATACAAAATTGGCTACAGGAGAATTTAAAATACCAGCAAGATAAAAAATATCATCTTTCTTGTTCAAGAGTATCCCACCAACATCTACATTATCAAGATAGAATTGACCTTCTATATCCACTACACAGAAAAGGTGAATTACAAGTCTTGGTACCATTAACTTTGGAAATTCTTGTTTATCAATATTTTGATTGCGTCCAAAGCGATACCATTCATTATCATCAAACTTCCCTTTTTCTCTTGAACGAAGTTCTTTTTCATAAGATTTTAGATATTTCCATGTTTTTGGAAATTGATTCTCCATTTCTTCTTTGTTGTGCAATCTTGGTTTTCCATTTTCCAAGATGTAGGGAAACAAAAGATAGGTAGATGGATTGGGTAAAATATAACGCTTTGCGTCAGGACCAGATACAAGTGGATGCATGATTTCATCTTCTAACTCAACTTCTAAAGTTTTTTTATCTAATGTCTTATACAAATACTTATTAGGAGCAAGTTTCTCCAAATGATAAATATAATCAGCACTAGTTTGTATACCAACAGTGATTCCCTTGCAAGAATCTTCCAGTCTATCACACTCAAGATTCAATCTATCTAACAACTTACGCTCTGCCTTAGGCAGAAAATTCCAAGCATCTGCATTTTGCAATTCTTGGTAAGACACAGAATCTGTTTCATTCCAGTCAATATTAGAAATGTCACCATCAAAAGCAAAAGAACACTTTATTTCTTCATTCTCGGAACCAGTGAAGAATTGGAGAGCTGTGTAGGTAATAGCTTCCTCAAAAACTTGAAAGCTCTTAAAATCAACCCACCTGTCCATTTGCTTAGTCTCAAGTAATTTACTCCGTAAACCTCTTCCATATTCATTTACAAGCCAAACGTTAGGAGCAATGTAACCCATTTTCCCTTTAGGATGGAGGAGTTCGAGACCTTTCTCAATAAACGGAAGATACAAATCAAAGTTTCCAGTTTGTGTACTCCTGTACAAAGGCTTTCCATCCTTCTGTTGCTTTAGAAGATATTCCGAAACTTCAGGCTGAACTTTACGAAAATTTTGCAATTTCACATAAGGAGGATTCCCTATCACACAATCAAACCCTCCCTGTTGCGTAGCGGTGCACTGAGCTTGTCGAAGTGTCGAAGGGAGGGAGGGAAAAATATCCGGAAAAGCTTCCTGTAAATTTAAAACATTGATTTCTTCCTTTTCCTCTTCCGAAAAGTCCGACTCAGAAAACAATCCATCACTTGAATCCGTATTCTCCTTGTAAAAACCAGAACTGATTAGGGTGTTTCCACAGATGATATTTTTGTCCAAAGTACAGAGAGTAGAATCAGCTTTTGCTGTATGAAGCCAAATCGCTAATCTTGTAATTTCTACTGACTCCGGATTAATATCAATTCCATAGATATTATTTGATAAAATTGATTTGATTACTTTATCAGAATCAAAAATCGAACCATGTCCTTCGATACGTTCCCTCGCATCGGCTATCCATTGACGTTCTTTTAATAAAAACTGAAATGCTTGAATCAAAAAAGCACCAGAACCACAAGCCGGATCGATAACTTTTATATCATCCAATCTTTTAGAATAAATGTCCAATAAACTAAGATATTCTTGTACAAAACTATGGGTTTGCCTTTTTCCTCTTCGAGCATTTTGATACTTGTCAATCTCTTCTTTTGAGATTTCCGGATTTTTGTTAAGCCCAATTTCTGAGCGAATTTCTTCTAGTCTTTTTCCAATGGTTTCTTCTACAATATATTTTGTTACCCATTCTGGAGTGTAATAAACACCATTTCGTTTACGTTTAGAAATTTCGCTCAAAGAAACTTTCCCGTCCGCGTGGGCTTCCATGATTTCCAATTCTGTTATGGATTGTTCAAAAATTCGTCCTAATGTGATAAGGCTGATACTTCTTTCATGGGTTTTCTCCGTAACTCCAAAATTGTATTTTGCAGAAAAGTAGAGCAAAGTAAATTTGTCAGTTAATAATGTTTCCTCGTTTATCCCTTGACCTTTGGAACAAAAAAGAAATGTTGGAATAATCAAAGATTCTAGTTCTGGCTCTTCTTCAAACAACCCACCATTAAATTTATTGATTTTATGACTTCGAAAAGGAGTTCCATCACGCATGGAAGCAAATAACTTTTTTATCCTTGTCCAAATAACATTATCGTCCGGATCATAATCCTCATCTACACTTTCTTTGATAAGGAGATCACGAAGAACATTTGGCGGAAAGTGGAGTTCTGCTCCCATATCTTCACAAAACAAGATAAATATACACCTGTCTAAAAATCGCTGAGTAAGTCGAACAAGCTTTCCTTTTGTTCCAGAAAAATTAGGATTGTATTTTAAAATAGTTTCAAAAATTTTTTGACGATATTCTTTATATTCCAAATAGAAATCATTTTCAATTTCCCGTTCTAATACCCATTGTTTATCTAATAGTTTTTCTAACTCACTCTTTCCATGCCTTGCTAAGAGCATATCAGATTGAAACAATTTCCAAAATAAAAATCGCTTCTTTTGTCCATTTTCACTTCTTTCTATGAGAGAAGTTTCGGCAGAGTCATTTGATTGTATTACAAACTTCTGGTATTTGTATGGAATTTCTCTTCTGAAATAGAGCCTAAACTCATTCATATCCGTCACAATTCCCCACGTCGGTAAAACCGGCTCATTTCCATAGAGTGATGAAAATACTTCTTTTATGTAATCTGCACATTGCTTTACGGGTGAACGATTATTTCCTTTGCGATTTTGGGACTCATCTAAACCAGAGCGAATATCTTTAAATTCGCACAGTACTTGAGCTATCTTGGAAACTATATCATTTTTTCCAAAGTAGCCTAATGCAAAGTCTGCTTCTCCAGTTCCTCCTTTCTGACCGGCTTTTTGTATTGGATATTGTGAATGACAAGTATAGCCTTCTTCTGCATTTAATTCACCGGAAGCAGTGTATCCCCAAATTTGTTTGAAAAATATGTCTACAAAAGTGCTTTCAGCAGCTGTTTCTTTTTGAAATTCTTTTGAAGCCCAATTTTCAAATTTCTTTAGTAGTTCTTTATCTACATTTTCTGAAAAATTGTGAAAACCAGCATCCCATGATGATAACAAATAATTTTCGGCAAATAATGGTTGATATGCTGTGAACATATTGTAAATAAATTAAATCTTATTTTTAGTCGAGTTCTTATTGTTTATTTTAAAATAAGTCATTTTAAAAAATATTAAACACTTCCCTGGTATATACAAGCTGTATTACAAGTTTCTTTTACCACTACCTTGTTTAACAATGGAAGCTCCGGTTTTAGTTTTTTCCAAATCCATATTGCCAAATTTTCACTTGTGGGGTTTTCCAAGCCTTCTATTTCATTTAAGTAGCGGTGGTCCAAATAATCATCAACAACAGGTTTTACAACTTTTTTGATATCTCCATAGTCCATTAACCAACCTAGTTTTGGGTCGATTTCACCTTTTACATAAATGGTAAACAGGAAAGAATGTCCATGTAAACGTTTGCACTTATGACCATCCGGAACATTAGGCAATAAATGAGCTGCCTCAAATCTGAATTCTCTAGAAATCTCAATTTCTTCCATTATTTATTGTCTACATTTCCTCAATTTCATTTTTTAATCAACCGGAAAATTGTAATGGAGCACATAGAAATCGAAAAAAGCAAAAGCTAAGAGTTTTAGAAAAAAATGTATTTGAAAAGTTGGAAAAAAAGAAAATACTGGAAGCAAAATGCTGTTTTTATAAATACTAAAAAATACGGTAGGATAGAATGAGTGAAGAAAAATTAGATTATGATTATATTATTATCGGTAGTGGTTTTGGTGGTTCGGTTTCAGCACACCGTTTAACACAGAAGGGCTATAAAGTTCTTGTTTTGGAAAAAGGTAAAAGGCTTGGAGCTAAAGATTTCCCAAAAACAAACTGGAATCTTAAAAAGTGGATGTGGATGCCTTTTTTAAAGTTTCACGGCTTATTTAAAATGACATTTTTTCGCCATGTCACCATTCTTTCTGGAGTTGGAGTTGGAGGTGGTTCTTTGGTATACGCTAATACCTTACCGGTTCCCAAATCTCGTTTTTTTAAGTCTTCATCGTGGGCTCATTTAGCTGACTGGGAAAAAGAGTTAATGCCATTTTATAAAACGGCTTTGGAAATGCTCGGTGCAAGCAAAAATCCAAGACTGGAGAAAAGTGATACTACCCTCAGAGAATTGGCTATAAAAATAGGCAAAGAAGAACAGTTTGAACCTACAACAGTTGCGGTGTTTTTTGGTGAATCTGACAAGACTGTTCCGGATCCCTATTTCAAAGGTGAAGGTCCAGAAAGAACCGGATGTAACTTTTGCGGCGGATGCATGCTTGGTTGTCGATTCAATGCAAAAAATACTCTTGATAAAAATTATCTTTACCTTGCTGAAAAAAACGGAACTGTTATTCAACCGGAATCTGAAGTTTACGATGTTGCTCCTTTGGATGGAAAAGATGGCTCTACAGGTTATAAGGTAAAATGGAAAACATCCACAACCTTTTTTAAAAAGAAAGGCGAATTTACCTCAAAAGGCGTGATTTTTGCCGGAGGCGTACTTGGTACAATAGCCTTATTATTAAAACTAAAAAGCTCTTCACTTCCCAATCTATCGGATATGGTTGGTTGCAATATCAGAACAAATTCTGAAAGCATAATCCCTATAACATCTTTAGATAAGCAAGCAGTATTTTCAAAAGGTGTGGCAATTGGCTCTATTATACACACTGATGATAATAGCCACCTTGAACCTGTTCGTTATTCCGAAGGAGCCGGTTTTTGGAGATTGCTTCTTCTTCCAATGGTAGATGGAAAAAATATGTTAATTCGCTTTTTCCAATTGTTTGCAGATTTTTTTATGAATCCTATCAAAAACATGAAGGTAATTTTTACGGATGATTGGGCAAAAAGAACTTCCATTATGCTTTTTATGCAAACGTTGGAAAGTACCCTTAAATTCAAAAAAGGGATTTTTGGGATGAAGTCAACAATGGACAAAGGTGAAAAACCTTCAGCATTTATCCCAGAAGCAATTCGATTGGTTAAAGAATATGCTAAAATCATCAACGGTAAACCTTTTGCGTTAGTCAATGAAGCAATTTTGGGTATTCCCAGTACAGCTCATATCTTAGGAGGATCTGTGATGGGAAAAGATAAAAACGAAGGAGTGATTGATAAGGACAATAAAGTCTTTGGATACAACAACATGCTTGTTTGTGATGGCTCTATGATTTCAGCCAATATAGGAGTGAATCCTTCCTTAACAATCACTACAATCGCAGAAAGAGCCATGAGCAAAATTCAATCTAAATAACGCTAGGTTGGTTTAAGTTACTTTATAAAGGAGAAAAAAATGTATTCTATAGATCTAATTCAGACCTTATTTAAATATAATTATTGGTCGATAGACCAAATTCGAAATACCCTAGAAAAAATGAGCGAAGAGGATTTTGTTCGAGATATGGGAGACGGTGTTGGTTCTATAAGGGATAAACTTGTGCATATTTACGGAGCTGAAAAAATTTGGTACGAAAGAATTCAGGGAAATATGATCAGTTTTCCTAAGAACGAAGAGTATTCAAATCAAGAATCTATTTGGAGTGATTGGGATGCTTTGAGAAAGAATTTTTTAAATCTTGTATCCGGAATGAATGAAGATGATATCCAAAAAAAAATTACCTATAAAAATTTTAAAGGGGAACCCTTCCAACAACCAATTTGGGAAATTCTTATCCATGTTACCAATCATGGAACATATCATAGAGGTCAGGTTGGAAGTCTTATAAGACGTGCAACAGGGAAACCTCCCATAACAGATTTGGCAGTATTTTTTAGAGAATAAAAAAAATATCGGTGGTTATTAAAAAGATATGGATATGCCTACTACGGTGATCAAAAATTTTCAGTGCGATTGCGACCATTTTCTTTTGCACGGTAGAGAGCTTCGTCAGCTCTTTCTACCATAGCTTCTATTGTATCTTCTTGCCTATACTCCGTAATCCCTAAACTAATTGTGACTTTTTTATCAAAGTTAAATTTTATCTTTTCTACAAACTTCCGAATTTTTTCAGCAAGGTGATAAGCTCCATTTATTCCCGTATTTTTTAGTAGGATCATAAACTCTTCTCCACCCCACCTTGCAAATACGTCCGATTGACGGATTCTGTATCCAACTTCTTTTGTTAATTTTTGGAGAACAATATCTCCTTCCCTGTGTCCGTAGGTGTCATTGATGTTTTTAAAAAAATCAAGATCAAACATTATCAGAGACAATTTAGATTGTGACTTTTCTGTTTCTTGCAACTCTTCTAAAAACAATTCGTCAAACTTTCTTCGATTATAAATTTTGGTTAGATCGTCTATAAAAGCCGTATGTTCCAAACGAATAGTTTTTCTGTCCAAATCGGTAATATCAGTGAAAGAAACTATAAACACATCATCATCTAGTACTTTATTGTATTTTAGCAGAAAAACCTTTTCTTCTTTTTGTATTGAATCGTATAGTTTTACCCGGTTTTGATTTATACTATTATTCAATATTACGGAAACCCAGGTTTTATCCGGTAAGTCATAAACATAACCTTTTTCTTGGATAAAAATGTCGGAAATTTTTTTATATTTTTGATGAAATTCTTCTATACTCAAATAGCCCGTAAATTCCAAAAAACTTTTGTTTACTTCATACAGTTTAAATCCATCGGTCATTATAACCATGTTTGCGAGAAAATCCAATAAAGTTTTGATTCGATTGATCTGTTTTTGGACTTCTTTTTTTAATATCAATTCCCTGGTGACTTTTTTTAGCAATTCGTAAAGCAAGTTAAAGTCAATAGGTTTTATCAAAAACCCTTCTACTTTCGTACTAATCGCTTTTAAAAAATAAAAAGCATCACTATGGGCAGAATTAATGATTATGGGAACGTCTTGATCGGTTTCTATAATTTTTTTTGCCAACGCCAATCCGTCAATGCGTGGCATTGATATATCAGTGAGGATTACATCCGGTTTATCTTTGCTAAATAAAGAAAAAGCTTCTTCTCCATTACTGGCAGTAGAAACTCTACTTACAAACCTTTTTAAAACTTTGTAGGTAGATTCTCTAATTAGAAAGTCATCCTCTACATACAACAGGTGAATGTCTAGCCGCTGCATTCCATGATTTTATATCTTTTTGTCCACAATGGGCGGAAGAGCTTTGGAAAGAGATGTGTAAACTTGCTCGGCAAGCCCTAATGCTTCATTGCTAGAAATCATTCGAGCGTATTCATCATATAGCATATCTTCAAATATTTCTTCTGCATATCCGCCATCAATCAAACCGGATTTTTGAACGGACTTTTTCATTTGGTTTAGCATCATTTTTACAAAAATAGATTCAAATTCAACACTTGCGTTGTACAATCTCTTTCGGTAGGCATCTTTTTCAATTTCTTCTTTTATATTGATTGTGCTTTGTACGGAAGAAGAAGACAATTTACCGGAAATCTCTTTTCCTACCTCTTCCTTTAAAAGTTCTTGAAAATTACCTACATTTTTTTTGTACTGAAGCTCATCATTCATTCGCTTTAAGTTTTGAACTTCCGGTTTATCTGCTTTGTTTAGTCTATTTGTATAGTCATTTATCTTATTGATCATTGTACAATCACCTCTGCGTGGAGAGCTCCTGCTTTTTTCAAGCCCTCCAAAATTGCTATAACATCTTTTGTTGTTGCTCCTATTTTTCCTAAAGCATCCACTACATCCGAAACGCTTGTAGCTTCTTTGATTTGTATAAGTTTGTCATTGGATTCTTCCACCGGTTCATCGTAAAAAATTCTTCTTTTATTGGTGACAACCAGCTTTAGACCTTGTTTCGCAATGGCAACTTCATCTACAACAATATTCCCACCCATAACAATTGTTCCCGTCCTTTCATTAATTACAACTCTTGCTTTATTACCAGGTTCAACTATCAATTCACCTAAAACAGCCAAAATAGGCAAGGATTCTGTATCTTTTGGAATCAAAACATCAATTTCCGTTGGAGAAACAACCTCTGTTTTTACTTGTTTTTCCTGAAGAGGTCGACTTTCTTGGATGGCTTTTTGGATATTATTTAAGGTTGTAAAGTCTTGATCTTCCAAAATAACCTTGAATTTTGTATCGAATTTTGTATCGGGAAAAAACTGGGCTAAAATCTCTTTCTCTACAATTCCACCGCCATAAATTAAACCAGCCGTTTTTTGAGAAACCCTGGATACCCTTCCTCTATAGGTTTTGTCTTGACCACCAAAAGAGATGACTCCGCTTGCTACAGCATAAACCTCGTTATTCGCCGCTTTAAGTGGTGCTTGGAGGAGAACACCTCCTTCCAAAGACCTTGCGTCTCCAATGGAAGAAACTGTTACGTCTATCTTATCACCCGTCTTTGCATAAGTGCTTACATTTGCTGTCACCAAAACAGAAGCGATGTTTCTGGATTTCATCAGATTTCCGCCTGCGTCCAAACCTAAATTTTTTAGATAATTTTTCATGCTTTCGGTCGTGAGCGAACTTTGGGTATCTCCTGTTCCGGGTAATCCGGCAACAATTCCATAACCACTTAACTGATTTTGACGGATTCCTTCTATCCTTGCAATGTCTTTAAGCTTCACTTCTATTGGGGAAATTTCCCAAATAGCAATAAATAGTAACAGAAAAATAAGTTTCTTTTTCATTATTCACTCTCGCCAAGCATTCTTTTGATATATTTGAGCATAATTTTTTGTTTTTCGGATTCGTACAATTCAGCCTTATCCATTGGCGTTCCATCCGGATTAATAGCTCTTGTTCCATCCGGATTATAAACCGGTTTTAGCTGAACGTTGGGGTCTTCCAAATTGATTTCTTCCGGAGCGGAAATAAATTTCAATTCCAAATTGGCAACTTGGTCACTTGTCACCGTTCTTCCTTCTTTTATATCCTGGGGAGAAACCAAACCGGATAATTCCAATCTATTTTTATTTCCATCAAAAGTAGCCTCCCGAATTCCATTTACAACCAAATTGTTTGTTTGAGGTTCCACAGAAGTTACTACAACGGACATTGCTCCCAAAATCTTTCCATTGGATTTGATTTTGGCATTTTTTTTCTTGGCAATGCTTCTGTCAGAATAAAATGGCATAATATCGGTTACAACTTTTTTATCAGGACTTGATTTGATCGTGTGGGAATCATCTTTCTGGGATTCGTACATATATTCGGATTTGAGTCCTTCTTTGAATACTACTCGAATTACAGTACCCAGCTTAATATTTTGCCCAGGAGAATATGGATTGTGGTATTCATACAAAGATAGAGAAGGTGGAGTTGGATGTTGTTCGTCCGGTGGAGGTTCTGTTTGGGAAAAAACAGTTTCAAATGTCAACAAAAACACAATTATAACATATTTTATCATAAAAATTATCCTCTATCTTGTAAAGGTGAATTAAAAGCCTGTCTCTAATTCAGTCACTTGGTAAGTATCTTAAAGTTATTACATAAAACATCAAGCGAAAAAATTATAGAATTATAATTTGTAAGTAGGGGCAGACCGCTGTGTCTGCCCTTTATTAATTGCTGTTTTTAATTGTATTTTTCAGCTCTTTTGGTCAATTTCTCCAAGTCTTTTTCATTCGGATCAAGCGGCTTTCCCGGATGGATAATTCCGGCAGAACACTTTTCAGCTGCTTTTACGATGTCTTTAAAAGGA
Organism: Leptospiraceae bacterium; assembly: GCA_024233865.1. GTDB lineage: Bacteria > Spirochaetota > Leptospiria > Leptospirales > Leptospiraceae > JACKPA01. The sequence goes on from JACKPA010000001.1 coordinate 403,593, forward strand.
CCACCTTTTGGATTTTTAATATAAGCTTGTTTGTCTTGATTATAAGCAAAAATACTTCGATTGATTGTAACACATTCATCACAAGCAGTGCATAGTTTGGATTCAACCCAAGCTTCCGTAGTTTTAGTTTCCACTTTTTCTTGAATTGCCGTAGCTGAATGACCATTCCCATTTGTAGAAGTTTGCGTAGGAACAGGCGGAATCGAAACTTCTCCCACAGAAAGACCGGATGTCAAAAGCTGAACCCTTTTTTCCACATCATCGGTTAATAGATTCACTACCAAATTTTGAAAAGCTTTAGAAAGAATTTCTTTACTTTCTCGTTCTTTCTCAGTAGTAAGGCGTTTTTCTTGCTCGGATAGAGCCTTATCCTTTTCTACTTTAAAAGAACTTTTTAATTCTTCTACCTTTTGGTCCCACAACGGTTTATCAATTCCAGCCCAGTTTTGGAGGGTTTTCCAAATTTTAGCCCTTTCTGCTGACAAAGCTACCAAAATCTTGGAAGGAATTTTAGGTTTACTTGATAGATCTTTTACAACAGGATAATAGTGCTGACGATTCCAAGTTTCCAACTCTAAATATTCCGCCATGTCCATTGGTCTTTTTCTTTCTTGTGCTGATGGTTCACTAAAGTGTCTCGAAGCAAAACCTTGCTGGCAAACAAAATCAGCAAATGTAATGACCCTCTCTTCGGAAAACTGCCCTTCTCCCAGAACGTCTTTTCCCCATATATCGTCTATATGAGAATTCCCATCTAGACTAATACAAGCTGTAAAACTAAAGTCCCGATGCGGATTGTATTCAAACCAAGGAAGATATCGACACAAGGCAGCCCTATAAGCATAATTCTCTTGATTCTCTTGCAAATTTCCCGTATAAACACGAATGAGGGCAGTTCCCATTCCAGACAAAATTTGTTTTATCTTATCTCCAAATAACCTATTTTCCAACTCTGCTGGAGCTTGGAAATAGTGGATTTTTTGCAAACCAGGCACTAAGAGAGCCAAATCCGTAGGCAGCATAGATGCAATGTATTCTTCCTCGTCAAGACTTATATCGGGAATAGGAAGTTCATTTTCTATCATAACAAGTTTTACAGGAAATATTTTAGATGCGATGGTAGTTAGAGGAGAAAGCATTTCAGAAGGTTTTAACAAACAATGTATCTCCCACGCGACAAACACAGGTACCATTTCCCATTCTTGCTTCATAATTTTTCCCCAAGACAGCTTTTCTTTTTTATAAACTTCGGGAAACTTTACATAGCTCGCGTTTTTTTCAAAATCAGCTATTCGCAAAGCAAGAAAAATTTCCGAAAAAGGCATGTAATAATCTTCTATGGCAGAAAGGAATGAAACTTCACTACTCCAAGAATATTCCAACATCGTAGGCTTCGGGATACTAGCAAAATTATTGTCCAGATATTTCTCTAAAATATTTTTGGCTCTAATGATTCCTTCAGCTCTATCCGGTGGTAATCCTTTTCCCTTTTTTCTGGACATAATGTTCAAGATTACTTCAGAATCTAATACATCATTGGCAAACTCTCCAAATCCATGCCCTCTGTCTTCCGTATCCCCTTTCTGTTTGGCAAGAGTAGCGTTTAACCTTTCATAAGATTCTTTGATTTTTTCTTTTAAAATCTTAGACTTTGATTTCCAATCCTCTTGTATTTGTCTCTCAATTAAATTTTGAATATTCACAATTACACCTAACCGTTTTTTATACTAAGTATTTGTCCAGTTCTTTATTTAAATCGGCTGCTCGCTCTTGCAGAGATTTATGAACTACTTTAGAATGTCGAATCTCATTATAAGTTGGAATCGCCGGATTATGATACAAAAGTCCAATCGGCTCTACTGCAATATTTCCTGCAATTTTCCTTGCTGCATCCAGATCCCTAAAATCATGTTCCACCACTTCTCCCATTTTTTTTAGAGCTTGTGTTATGGGAATGCCACCAGGATAATCCAAAAACTTCATGGCAACTTTTACCTGATTGCCTTCCATAAAAGCATTGGGAGAAAAAATTGGACAACGTTGTAAAATACGCACAAACGACAATCCATTGTGATCCCATGCTTTTTGTAATGTTTCTCCAAGATGAGCGGGTAGCCAAGTAGCTGTTTGTGCCAAAAATGATACGTTAGTAACACCAAGTATAGTACTTAGCGGATTTAGAGCTTCGAGGTAGGCACCTTTGGGAGTGGTGTTGGTAGATACTCCACTTTTTGTAGTCGGTGATGCTTGCTTTTTGGTCAGAGCATAAACTTCATTATCAAAAACCATAACTGTCAAATTAACGTTGTAACGCAGAGCATGGATCCAATGGCCGGCTCCTATACTGAAACAATCTCCGTCCCCCATCACCGTTAAAACGTGTAAATCAGGTCTGGCAATGGAAACACCAGTAGAAATAGGTAAAGCCCTTCCATGAATTCCATGAAACCCGTATGTTTTGAGATAATAGGGAAAACGGGAAGAGCATCCAATCCCGGAAACACAAACAACCGATTCAGGGTTGATTTGCCTATCTCTGAATATTTTTTGGACAGAACTAAGTATGGCATGATCTCCACATCCTTTGCACCACCTAGCCATTTCACCTTCATAGTCTTCCAAATAATACTTATGTTCCATATCACATTCGTGAGAAACATATTCATCAATTTCAACCGAATACATAGTAATACCTCATTTTTTATAGCTCCTTTCAACACTTCAAATTGCAAAAATCATACCAACCGGTCTCCTAAGATAAGAAACTTCATTTTGTGAACTAACCGCTATCAAAAATAGGGAAATGCAATTGGTTAGAAAAAAATAAATCATGCCTAAACAATAATCATAGTGACTATATTTTCATCTTTTTATATATCACTGTAAGGTGAAATCAGCACTAAAACTTTCTTGCAAAATTTGGATATAAATATAATATTCACTAGCAGTTAATTTAAATGAAAACACAGGCGTAAATCGATGAACCAAAACGTTCTAAACCAAACTATACAAAGGGAATTTAGACCAAAAGAGGATTACAAAACTATTTACCAAAAGCTATTTTCTTATGTTGAGTCTTTAAAGTTTGAAGATCCTTATAGTTCCTATTTTGAAAGAAATATGATGGTTCGTTTCCTACACTCATTTGCTTTGCAAGGGGTTGTTTTGTTTGAAGACATAAAATTGCTCAGCTACGGGCTTGAACTGAAAAAGGAGAGGGATTTTTTTGACCTAATCACTCCAGATTCCCAAAATATATTGAATCCAAATGAGATCGGAAGTTTAACCCAAAACAAAAAAGTAGAAATTGAAGTTGATGGACTAAAGTTTGATTTATATATTTTGGTTGACTCGATACATTATAGAAATTTCATAATTGCATGGATTTTTCCGATAAACCTGAATCCTAATTTGCAAGAAATGCTGTCTTTATACAATTTTGCTAAAACTTTTTTTATTTATGGTTATTTTCAACAAAAACCCCAAAACACTCTCAATGCTTTTCCGGATTTATTGTACTATATCCGAAATAGCATCAACAATTCACCCCATAAAGATGGAAAGATTCAAGGTACTCTCTCTCACTTTCATATCCAGGACCTAAAAGCTTATTACAAAGTTTTAGGTGAGAAGATAACAAGACAGATGCTAGATAGCATTAAAAATGAAATCAAAAAATATATCAAAGCCGGAGATTTGTACTACCGTGTCGGTCAAATGTCATACCTTACCTATTCGCCTAATTTTAATGTAGACCAAGCAAGAGAACGTTACAAATGGGTATTTTTCAAAACGCATGAAATCATGATCGAATTCAAGTTATACTTTTACGTTGTAGACGGTCCGCTTCTAGGTGGAGAAGATTTTTGGGAAGCACTGCTTCCTAATACATAATTCCTGTTTTACCCATGGAAATGTTGAAATTTCAACCAAGACTGAAATTCTAATTTACAAAATCTAACTTATTATAAATGTTTTCCATAGATAACATCAGAAATTACAAGTACTACTATTGATTTTTATAAAATTTTATTCTATTGAGGAAAAAGTATGCCACAAATAAATTCAGTTCCATTTAAAGAAATGGCACCTGGGATTTCAGCAGATTTAGGAAATATTAAAAAACAAACTTACGGAAGATACCTTGAACAATTCAAACCAGGAGAAATTTTTGTCCATCCTAGGGCATTTACTATCGATAGAGACTTTGCTCAAGAATTTGCTACGGTTTTTATGGATGCCAATCCGTTGTTTCTTTCTGCTCCTTACTCTCAGGCACATGGTTTTAAAGATTTGTTAGTTTCGCCTTTGATGGTGTTTAACATTGCCTTATCTTTAGGAGTTCAAAATAACTCGGAAAAAGCCGTTGCCAATCTAGGTTACTATAATGTGCAATTTTTAATGCCGGTTTATCCTGGGGATACACTAACATCTCGCTCTAAAGTTCTAAATGTAAACGAGAAAGGATCAGACAAGCCAGGAATCGTTCATGTCCGAACACTTTGCATGAACCAAAATAATGAAGTTGTTTTACAATACGAAAGGAAAATTATGATTTCTTTTTCCCAAGGAAAACCTGTAGGCGATTCTAAACCGGGAAGCAAAGACGTTTATTTTCCTGAACAAGAAACTCCTAAAATTGTGCTACCGGATTTAAAATATCCAAAGGATTTTAGAGACACCACATGGGAAAATACCTACTTTGAGTCTTTTCAGCCTGGGGCTATTTATGTTCATGCAAACGGAAGGACCATTACGGATGAGCATACTCCATGGACGTATCGAGTAGGAAATACTCACCCTCTGCACTATGATAAATTGTATTCTTCCGGAATTTCCGGTCCAATGGGAGGTGATCCGATTGTTTATGGAGGGCTTGTTTTTGCTTGGCTTATAGGTCTTGCTTCCAGGGATATTTCTGAAAACATGATTTGGGAACTTGGTTATACGGAAGGCTACCATACCCAGCCTTCAATTTCCGGTGACACCGTAACGGCTATATCTAGAATTCTTAGCGCAGAAGACGCAGGAAACAAATATGGGATTCCAGCAGGTGAAGTCCATATACACTTTATTGGTTTGAAGAATATCAAAGCAAGTGAAGCCTTGGATAAGTTTGGTGGAGACTTGTTTATTAAAGAAAATGACAAAAAGAAAATGGGTAAATCAAAAATTTCGGAGAAGATATTTGAAATTGAAAGAAAGCTGGTTATCAAAAAAAGACCGTCTTAAAGAAGAAGTTTAATGGATTTTAATCAAATTGTGCAAGCATTACCTCCAGGATGTCCCTGGAGTATGTTTCATCCTCCAACAATAAAATATTGCGAAAGTAATCTATGTTCCATTATTACACAACCGGCAAATACTTGGTCTAATTTGGTTTATTTTATTGTTGGAATTTACCTAAGCAAACAAAACCTTAAAGACGGAATTTATTACCTCAAATATATTCCTCTGATAGCTATTTTAACCGGAATATCTTCCTTTTTGTACCACGCCTCTTTTACTTTTTTGATGCAATTTTTTGAGCTATCATCTATGTATTTATTTTCTGCCATGATCATTGTTCTCAATATGAGGAGAGCAGAAGTGATTGATGATTCTTCTTTGCAAACACCTATCTATGTGGGAATTGTAGGAGTATCCATGTTAATGCTTCTGCTTTTTAGGGAAGTAGGAATTCCTATTTTTATCCTCCATTTATTCATCGCACTTTTTTCGGAAATTTACTTGATTCATGCAGGAAAGGATAACATTTCTTACCAATATTATGTTTTGGCTCTGATTTTCTTTGGAATCGCTTTTTTTGCGTGGATAGTTGACTATACCCGCCTTGTATGCAGCCCATCCAATCATTTTCTGCAAGGACATGCAATATGGCATATTTTATCCTCGATATGCTTTTTGTTTATTTATAAGTTCTATGCGCAAAAAATGAACTTTGACAAAAGCTATGATGATCTGAACTTATATCCTCCAACAAAGAGGCTAAATAGGATATAATAAATTCTATTTCTTACTTAACAACAAACTCATATCACAAGCCGGTTGGTATACGGTATCTATTTCTTTTTGAGCGACCGTTATTTTTTCTTTCGGTGCAAGGACTTTATAAACCATAATAACATTATTCATTTTTTTTAGGGCTTTACATGAATTACCTGATTTGTGCGAAGCTATTGCAGATAAAAATAAGATATTGGCATAACTAAGATTTTCAACTTCCCCTAATTTTTCTCTAATAGAAAGAGACTTTTCGTAGTATTTTAAGGCTGTTTCGTAGTCACCTTTTTGATGATTTAAACTACCTAATGCACTTAATCGTTTTGCCTCGTCTTCCAAATTAGAAGTTTTAGTTGATTTGAAACTTTTTTCTAATTCTTCGGTTATAGATTCTGCATATACAAAAGATGTAGCGAATAGTATTAAAGTAAAAAGTGTAATCAGTTTCATTATATAACTCCTTGTTTGAAGTTATATAAAGCAATTTTCATGCCATGTAGATTGTTTTATTAAAAACTTTAAAATCATCCAATATATTAATAAAAATACATGCTATATCTTGTTATATTAGATATTAATTCACTTTATTACATTTAAAATCTGTTATAATGAAGAAAGAAGAAGTGTTTAAAAAACAAACATGCCTATTTTAAAAGCATAATGCTCTTTTTGTGTTCAAGGGGAGAAATGAGTGCTTCTACTATAAACAAATTACCCACAGTTTAAACTGTGGGTAATTTGCGGGTAACTTTATTTATTGGTTGTCAGCCACTTGGCTCGTTGAGTATTTTAAAGCAAGTGTTTTATAGTGTTCAATTTGGTTTTCCAAATTTTGGGCTTTTTGTAAATATTGCTTTTGTCTTAGGTTTTGATAACGAATTTTTCCTCCAGAACTCATTTGAGCTAGCTCCCGGTATTTATTTGCTTCTATTTGCTTTCTATCAATCAACATCGCGATGTATCTTCCTGTTATGGCTTTTTGCTCAACAGAAGTAGAGCCTTCTACAATAGCTTTTAATAAGAGTTCATTTTCTTCTTCATTGGTAATAGCGTAACTACCTACGCTCATTCCGACCATCATAATAATTATAAATAGTTTTCTAAACATGATAAACCATCCTTTCTATCTGTCTTTGTTAATTAGACTATTTATAGCACAAATAGTTCAAGAATAATTTAAAACCTTTCTAAAAAAATATATATTTCTAATATAACAGTCTAAAATACTTTAAATCATCTGTTATAAAATGTAAAAAATTAATATAACAGATATTAAGATTAATATAACAGAAATAATAAAAGTATTATAAATATACAATTTGCTTTTATTTTAATCTATTTGCTTACTTAATAATCTATTTTTTAGCTTTATTTACATGTCCATCATGGGATTTGGATAAAGAACTTTTTTGATATTGTACTTCGTTTTTGATTTTAAACCTACCCACAATATTTCGAAAGATATCTGCTTGACCGGAGAGTTCTTCACTGGACGCAGCAGTTTCTTCTGCACTTTGGGCAGTAGTAGAAGTTACCTGCGTTATTTGTGTTACTCCGCTAACAATTTGAGAGATTCCACTAGACTGCTCTTTGGAGGCATAAGCTATTTCACCAACCAAGTCTGCAACTTTTGTGACTCCCGTTACAATTTGGTTTAGAGCACTTGCGGTACTATGAGCTATTTCTGTTCCGGCTTGAACTTTTTTGATCGTCCCTTCGATCATGGTAGTAATTCTTTGAGCTGATTCTGCACTTTTGGCAGCAAGGTTTCTGACCTCGGTAGCAACAACGGCAAAACCGGTTCCATGTTCTCCCACTCTTGCTGCCTCGATAGAAGCGTTTACAGCGAGAAGGTTGGTTTGAGAAGCGATTTCTTCAATAATTTTAATGATCTTGGAAGTGTCTTTAGAGGATTCATTGATTGCTTCCATTGAGTCAAGCATGGATTTCATTTGTTCGTTTCCATGGGTAGCTACATCATTTACATTTTGAGCCATTTTATTTGCTTGATTGGCGTTTTCTGCGTTTTGCTTGGTTTGTGTTTCAATTTCATTTAAAGAAGCCGTCATCTCTTCTATAGAAGCAGCTTGTTCGGTAGAAGCGTTAGACAACATTTGGCTGGAATCCGAAAGCTGACTTGCACTTGAGGTTACTTCATTGGCTGCCATATTTAAATCGCCTATGATTGCATTTAGATTTTCAATCATCTCTCCAAAAGAATTCATAAGAGATCCAATTTCATCCTTAGTATCGGAAGTTAATTCCATATCAATTTCGTTTTTTGCCATTCTTTCTGCTATGAGAGTCAGTTCTTTGATAGGGTTTCCTATTGCTTTGGATAAATAAAAACCAAAACCAAACATAATTCCCGTCGCTAATAGGATTACAATAAGCATAGCAACCATAGAATAGAAATACAATTTATTGGCAGTTTGTGCTGCATCATCACTTCCTTTCTCGTTTAGGGTTCTCAATTCACTTAAAACCGTAGCAACACGATTGTATGCATTCAAGCCTTCACCTCGACTCAACGCTTTGGCTTCTTCGTTGTAGTTTTGAGAAGACAAACTGAATATTTTTTCTTGGATGGCTAAGTAACTTTTCATTTCTAAACTGTATTTATCATACAATTCCTGCTCTTTTGGAGAAATTATTAATTTTGAATATATATTTTCGTATTGATCTTTTAGCTGCAATAATTCGTCTCTTTCTTTTTTGTATTGCTCCATTTCCTCTTTGCTAATAGAAAGTATATACTGAGTCCCTTTTAGCATAATATCAGATTTTACTCTGTTCAAACCGCCAATATAGCGTACACTCGGGAGCCAGCTTGAACTAATTTCTTTTACCAAGCCGTTAAGTTCGTTAAACCTATAAAGTGAAAATCCACCTACGGCAATCAAAATGACCACGGAAAAAGAAAATGCGACTAAGATTTTAACACCAATTTTTAAGTTTTTAAACCAGTTCATTATCAACTCCATAAATAATATTTTATTGAAAGTTTTTTACTTTTCAATAGTTCTGAAATTATATAGTATTGTCTCTGAATGTCATCTAAAAAAATAAATTTTAGCTATTGTATATTATTTCCATGAAAATTATAGGAATTGATCCAGGGTCTCATAGGATTGGATATTCCATACTTGAAAAAGGTGGCAAAATCGGGAACCAAATTGATTTGATCGCTTATGGGACAATCAATATCGAACCCAAAACAAAATCACCTGAAAGCTTGCTTATACTAAAAAAAGAACTTCAAAAAATCATCCAAGAGCACAAGCCTTCCGTTGCCAGTATTGAAGAAGTGTTTTTTGCAAAAAATTTAAAAACGGCAAGCAAAGTATTCGAATCAAGGGGAGTAATCTTACTCACATTTGCGGAGTCTGGAATTGAGTTGATTCAGCCAACAGCTACTCAAATCAAAAAGGGTGTTACCGGTTCCGGTACTGCCAACAAAAACCAGGTACGTTACTCAATAGGCTTGATTTTAGGTTTAAAAGAGTTGAAAGGCTATGATGATTCTTGGGATGCCATAGCGGCTGCTTTTGTAGGTCTTGGAATGTTAAAAATTTATAAAAAATAGTTTTATTTAAATTTATGCTCATAGGGACACGAGGCGCCCCTACACTTGATAAACGAATACCTAAAAGTTTATGCGATTTTAATAGATTCCAATTCGGAAATGGCTAAATGAGCTTGATCAGCACTAGTTGGTGTACCATGCCATTCCACATTATTTTCCATAAAGGAAACACCTTTTCCCAGTATGGTTTTAAAAATAATCATGTTGGGAGAACCTTTTCGATTTTTAGCGTATTCAAAAGCCGAATCTATTTCCGAAAAATCATGCCCATCAGCAACAATGACATTCCAACCAAATGCCCTAAATTTATCTGCAAGTGGTTCTAATTTCATTACATTTTCTGTATACCCATCTATTTGTATGGAATTCCTATCCATAAAAGCAATTATATTGTCCAGTTTGTAGTGAGATGCCGATTGAGCAGCTTCCCACGTCATACCTTCTCCACATTCTCCGTCGGACATGCAAACATATATTTTATGGTTTTGATTTTGCAATCTTGCACCAAGAGCCAAACCTGTTCCAACAGACAAGCCTTGTCCCAAAGAACCACCACAAGATTCCAGACCTTCTAAAAAATGAGTAGAAGGATGCCCTTGCAAACGACTACCTATTCTTCTAAATGTCATTAACTCCTCAATGGGGAAATAACCACTTAAAGCCATGGCAGCATATCTAACAGCACAAACATGGGCGTTGGACAAAATTAAACGATCTCTATCTTTTTTGGAAGGATTTTTGAAGTCGTGGTTTAATATTTTAAAATATAGAGCTGTAAAAATATCAGCCAAACCCAAAGGACCACCAGGATGTCCAGACTTGGCTTCCGTTACCATTTTGATAACTAAAATTCTAATTTGATTTGCGATTTTTTTAAATTCTTGGATGTCCATTTAACACTCGTAATGTATCATATTTACTATAATTTTAAAGGAAACGCTTTTTTAAATTATTTTTATTGACACCTAACATAAAAAATGAATATTGGAAAAAGACTGCTGCCTTAGCTCAATTGGTAGAGCAGCTGATTTGTAATCAGCCGGTTGGAGGTTCGAGTCCATCAGGCAGCTTTTATTTTTCGGGTAGGTACCCAAGTGGCCAACGGGATCAGACTGTAAATCTGCTGGCAATGCCTTCGGAGGTTCGAATCCTCCCCTGCCCAAAATTTTCAAAGTATTGGAACTGGCCAATCTACAATGGTTTTGTGTTCTCTAAGATCGCAAGTTAGTCCACCCATATTGATTGTAATCCAATTGATCAAGAGCGCTTCATTTGCACAATTATCAACATCAATTTTGTCGTAATATTTTGTTTCATCTACACCAGCAAGTCGATTTGCAGTGAAAGCTAAAACGATATCAGTATCAATTCCGCCGGCAATGGCTCCAATTGTTGCATTTGTGACTATTTTACTTTTGGCTTCACTCCCCTTTACTGATTCCGGATTTGAAAGTCCTATTGTATCTATAAGGACGCAACTATAAATACTAAAAGCACCTATAAAAAGCAGAATAAAGTTCTTTTTCATATTATAGAAAAATATTACAACTTCCTTTTATCGTCTACAAAAATATACCATGATTAGTTTGATTTTTGGAATTTACAAAATTGGCTTGATACATCTATTGACGGAATTTAAAAAATTTCCTTTCAGGGAAATTCATGGAAAGTCAATTTTTTTCAAAAAAATTATAAGGATTTTAGATGTATCTGATTTGAAATAATTTTTTTAAAAAAACCTTGCTCCATTTTGGAAAACAATGATGATTGAACAAATCATTGTTTTGAATTATCCCATGGAGAAAAAGTATGCCACAATCAGTTACCGTTTCCGAACAGATAAAATATCCCACAAACCTACCTTGCGATGATGGTATTCCTTTGGAAACGCCTACCCATAGAGAAAATATGAACATTTTAATTGACTCGGCTGAGTTTACCATGGGAAAGCGAAAAGACTTTTTTGCCGGTGGAAACATGTTTATCTACTTCAATCCCCAAGAACTCAAAAACAAAGACTTGAGAGATCCGGACTTTTTTTTGGTAAAAGGTGTGGATGGCACAAAGGAGCGAAAAACTTGGACGTTGTGGGAAGAGAACTGGAAATATCCCAATGTAATCGTAGAATTGCTATCTGAAAGTACTTACCAAGTTGATTTGGTAGACAAAAAAGAATTGTATGAGCAGACGTTTCGGACATCGGAATACTTCGTATACGATCCTTACAATCCGAGTTATTTGCGAGGTTGGCGATTGAATCGGTATGGATTTTACCAAGAATTGTTGAAGAATCCAGAAGGTTGGCTGTGGTCGAGAGAACTGAACTGCTACTTAGGCGTATGGACAGGGAAAATCAAAGGTAAACTCAAGACTTATTTGAGGATGTATGACAGGCAAAAAAAACTGGTCTTGCTGGAATTTGAAAGAGAGCAAGAGCGAGCCGAAAAAGAACGCTTGGAGAAGGAAATATTGGCTAAAAAACTGCAAGAATTAGGGTATGACCCTGGTGAATTGGTCGGTGGAAGAGAATAGCTTCGATACGTCGGCTTGAACAAATTTAATGCCGGTTCTGTGGGTTATCCCTGGGTATAATTGCTGGCGTTGCTGTAAAAAGATAACAATTGTTGTTTGTATAGTGCTTTGTTAAGTAAAATTCCACTATACAAAATACTAAACAAAAGGCTTTTTAAATGGTTTTTGCAGTGTCGCCATTGCTAATAAAAAAAAGGAAGACTTTCGCCTTCCTCCTTTTAGGGATTAAATGGTTTTACTCCTTTCAAATGCATCGCATGCTTAGGGAGTAGTTTTTTTAAATAGCAGTTTTTCCCCTTTCGCCTGTCCTAATCCTTATGCACTCCTCAAGAGGCATAATAAATATTTTTCCATCTCCTATTTTTCCATCTCCGGTTTTGGCACCCGCCAGAATAGCATCTATTGTCGGTTTTACAAACTCATCATTTACCGCTATTTCTAGCTTAACCTTCCTCAATAAATTTACTTGGTATTCATGACCTCTAAATACCTCTGTTTTGCCCTTTTGCTGACCATAACCTTGTACATCACTCACCGTTAAACGAAAAATCTCATTTTTTGTTAATTCTGATTTTACTTCTTCAAGTTTTTCCGGTCGAATAATTGCAACAATTAATTTCATACCAATCTCCTATTTTAACTTAGTTAAATATCGTATCCGTTCTCACCATGGATTTCTCTATCCAATCCGGCTATCTCTTTCTCTTCATCAATTCTGAATCCAATCGTTTTTTCTATAACAAAAGCTAAAATATAAGAAAAAACAAAGGAATACAAAGCTGTAGCAACTACGCTAACCAATTGAACATAAATTTGTTGTCCTCTGCTTACCCCTTCAGCCAGTTGCAAGGCAAAAATACCGGTAAGAATTGCTCCTACTCCACCACCAACACCATGAACTCCAAAGGCATCCAAAGAATCATCATAACCCAATTTTCCTTTCAAGACAATTGCTCCGTAACAAATTGGTGATACAATAAATCCCATTATAATAGCCCCAAAAGGTCCAACATATCCGGAAGCAGGAGTAATTACTACCAAACCTGCAAGTATACCGGAAGCAACTCCTAAAGCAGTGGCTTTTTTGGTATGAAAATACTCAACTATCAACCAAGAAATACCTGCTGCTGATGGAGCAATTAGTGTAACGGCAAAAGCTCTCGCAGCTAATCCGTCGGAAGCTAACCCGGAACCACCATTGAAACCAAACCATCCAAACCATAAAAGCCCTATTCCTAATAGGACATAAGTTAAATTATTTGGTTTTGTAATAACAGATAATTCACCTTTCCTCTTTCCTATAACAAGGACTGCAGCCAAACCGGCGATACCGGAAATTAAGTGAACTACTGTTCCACCAGCAAAGTCCAAAGCTCCCATTGTTAATAACCATCCACCGCTTCCCCATACCCAGTGGGCGACCGGATCGTATACAAAAGTTGCCCATAGAGCTATAAAAGCAACGTAGCCTGACAATTTAACTCTTTCTGCAAATGCTCCGGAAATCAGAGCCGGTGTAATTAAGGCAAACATACCCTGGAATAAAAAATGTACAAACTTGGGAATAGAGCCTTCTAAAGTGTTTGTATCAATTCCGTTTAGCATTAGCAATTGTAAGTCACCAATATAAGGGTTGTCACCTGAAAAAGCTAAACTATATCCAATAATAGTCCATTGCAAAGTCAAAACGATGATTGCTACAAAACTATGCATCATTGTAGACAGTACGTTTTTTGATCGAACCAACCCTCCATAAAACAAGGCAAGCCCAGGTATCATAAAAAATACAAATGTAGATGCAACTATCATCCAAGCTGTATCACCCTTATTTAAAGTTGGAGTTGGAGCTCCCTCCTGACCCCATACTATAGAAGGGATAATCAAAAATAAGCCGAACATTAAAAATTTGAACGCTTTCATTTATCCTCCTTACAATTTTGGAAATGCAAATTAAGAAGCAAGTTTTGTGCCAATTATAGTTTGAAATAATTTCATGAGAATTCTTATGTATTTTTGATAAACTAAAAGCTACAAAAATGGTCTTACTCATAAATCCTTTTAAGTAAGTAGCAATAAAAATAACTGATTCTTTTGTTGATAAATGAATAGAACCGTCTATAAAATAAGCAGTTAGGAATTTAGAATTGATTTCCTCTCCCTTTTCACACCAAGTTCAAAAGAACTATCTATTCCGTTTTCATAATTCACCTATTAATTTGAAATTTATTTACTATATTTTGTAAGTTACTGGAAAGTTCATCCAATACAAGGGTTTGTTGGTTAGTTTTATCCGCATTTTCGGCACCATTTTTAACCAGTGTTGCTATTTCAGCTATATTTTTAGCTACTTTCCGAGAGGAAGAAGATACTTTGGCGATCATTTCTGCTATTTCTTTCATGGCTATGGATTGTTCCTCAACCGCCGAAGCAATAGACAAACTAATTTTGTTTGAGCTTTGGATTGCATCTACAACTAATTCGACCGACTGAATATTATTTACTACTTCTTGTTGAACAATTCCTATGTTTTCTTTTATGCTTCGAGAAGAATTAGAAGCCCTAAAAGACAATTCCTTTACTTCACCGGCAACAACTCCAAAACCTTTTCCTGCCTCCCCGGCAGAAGCTGCTTCAATGGAAGCATTTAGTGCCAATAAATTTGTTTGTGCCGCAATGGCAACAATACTATCTATAACCGAGCTAATATTCCTTGCATGTTCTCCTAACTCATTTATGCTTTTGTGCATTGAGAGAACTCTATCGTTGGCGATTCGAGAGGAATTAGAGCCTTCGCTAGCTCTTTTGGCAATTTCATGGATGGTTATGGACATTTCTTCTACCGAAGCAGAAACAGATTCAAGCGAAAAATTCATGTCTTCTGCGGAACTGGTAATAGAAAGAGATTCATTGGAAGCCGTATCCATTTCATTTGACAAAATATCACTTGATTTCCTTAAATCGTTAGAAGAGTTATGTAACTTTTCCGTAGCATATTTTAATTCACCAATAATGCTACTCAGTGATTTGACTAAATCATTCAACTTCACTTCTAACATGGATATTTCATCTTTTCCAATTGATTCAACTTGAACGGTTAGGTCTCCCATAACAATTCTATCCATTTTAACAAGCATGTTCTCTATTCTTAAAGAAATATTTCGGTGAATAACAAGGCTTACAAATAAAATCAAAAATAAAATTAACGAAACAATTATTATGCTAAAAATCAATTCATAATAGGAAAGTTCTTTTAGTTTTTTGGCTTTTCCTAAAATTTCTTTAACAATTTCGTTTTCAACCTTGTACAATAAATTGATTTTTTCTGTCATGGTTTTGTACCAATCGGAAGCCCTTACACCAAGAAGCTCTTCTTTTTTTCCAGATAAAGCAATGAGCCTCATTCTTTCCACTTCTTCGACAATATCTTTTTTCATCGTATCTTTATACTTTTGTTTGATATCCTCAGAAGTTGCATTCATAAATGAGCTTTGAAAAGCTTCTTGTCTTGCAATCAAAGAAATGAACATAACGTACATATCTTCCTCGAACTGCCCTTGAGCAAAGGTATTATTTAAAACTGCTCGTTCAATTCCGGAATTCTCTTTACTTTGGATAAAGCTTATGTATGAAAAAAGTGAGGAGGTTAATTCCGAGTGGTTGCTAAGTTTGGAAACCTGAGCAATAATATTGATAATAATTGAATTTAAGCTAGTATAAAATGTTATTTGAGGTTTTACCTTTATTGTTAAGGCATCAACTTCTTTTCGGATTCTATACAGTTCTTGCAAAGTAGACCAAAGATACGTCCTGCCAAGTGAATCTATTTTTTCATTGTTTATGGATTGTCCACTAAATAGTTCTTTTAAGGATTTAATTTTATCATCTGTTAATTTTCTTTGTTCTTGCAGATTTTCCCTGAAGCTTTGTCCTTGACTTCCAAGAAACCCCGCTGAAAGTCCTCTTTCTTTTTGAAGTTCATGAACCAACGCGCTAGAATGTACAACAAAATCCACAAGTTTATTCAGATATATTATTTCTTTATAAGTTCCATATCGTTCCCAAACAATAGAACCGGAAAACAAAAGAACACCTATCATAGGTATTGCCAATAACAGCAGTAGCTTTAGTTTAATTGTGATATTCGAAACAAATTTATTTAAAAATAGCTTTCTCATGCCCTTGAGTAATAACTCGTTACAACCTTTTTTTGGTATTCATAAAGAGTACATTTATATTATTATCAACTTTGTAAAGTTATTATTCAATAGGTAGATTTTGAGAAAATTTTATTTGTTATTTATTATTAGCATCACTTTTTGTGGACCTGTTAAAGATATTGAGCGACCCTCATTGTTATTGACATTTTTATTGGGTAGTCAGACTCAAAGAATTGGTGTTGTATCAAGTGACCTAGGATCATCCGGTCGATTTGGTGTTATGACAGAAGACGGCTTAAGTGTCCCTTCCATATACAGCAATATCTATTCGGATGCCATTGCCAGGTATCAAGACGGAAAAGTATATATTATCAACCGCCTTGGTAGAGATAACATTCAGGTTCTTGACCCTCATATTGGTTATAGCACTGTTATGGAATTTTCGGTTGGCACAAAGTCGAATCCTCAAGACTTTATAAAAATAAGCAATTCTAAGGCATACGTAAGTCTTTATAATAAAGACCAGCTTTTGGTTGTAAATCCGGAACTGGGAACATTTACAGGGGAAATCGATCTAAACTCTTACACCGATTCTGACGGGTATCCGGAAGCGGGCCAAATGGTCTTACACGAAAATAGGGTATATCTGGCAATTCAAAGGTTAAATAGAAGCAATACGCAACAGAACTGGCCTCCTGCTGATTATTCTTTGCTTTTGGAAATAGATACCGTAACAGACAAAGTTGCAAATGAATACAAATTGCAGAGTACGAATCCAATATTTCTCAAAAAAGTCGAAATTTTTGGTGAATCGCATATCGTTGTAAATACTCCCGGATACTTGGGCTTTAATTTCAAAATTGATGGTGGAATTGAAGCTTTTAACCTTCGAACCAAAGCTTTACGAGAAGGTTTTATATATTCCGAAACTACCGCCGGGGGGGATATTCTGGATTTTGTAATTAAAGATGATACAGTAGGTTATGCAAACGTAGAATACCAAGATTTTAGCACATCCATACAAAAATTTAATCCGACAACCGGTGAAAAGTTATCGGAATTAGCCAATTTTTCATCAAAAAATGGTTATGTATCTGGAATGTTGCTCGCACCGAACGGATACTTGTATTTAGGAGATGCCACCTTTTCCAATCCGGGAGTAATGATCTACAATACTAACCAAGGCGATACTAAAATCACTCCAACTCCGGTATCGGTTGGCTTGCGTCCTATACAGCTAATTTATATTCCTTGATTCATTCGTTTTTTTAACAGTTTTGTCAAATGTTTATAAAAAAGATTTGACAAAAAATAATACAAGAATATACTGTTTAAAAAAATAATGGTTGAGGCACGAATTGATTGATTCTCTTCTGGCAAAAGGCATTGTACCCGATTTTTTGGTACGTTTGGGAATTCGAAATCTATTGAAACAAAGGATTTCCGAGATTACCTTTAAAAATCAAACTGATAAAAAGAAATATCTTGAGGAGTTTATCAGTGTCATGAAATCCTCCCCTATTGCTGAAAAAGCGGATAAAGCGAACGAACAACATTATGAAGTTCCGAGTGACTTTTATCAATATGTGCTAGGGGAAAAACTGAAATATAGTTGTTGTTACTATGAAGTGGAAGAAACTCTTAACGAAGCAGAAGGAAAAATGCTGGAAATCACAACTCAGAGAGCAAATCTTCAAGACGGACAAAAAATTCTGGAACTTGGTTGTGGGTGGGGATCGCTAACATTATTTATGGCGGAAAAGTTTCCCCATTCATCTATTGTAGGAATTTCCAATTCCAAAGAACAGAAGAAATTTATAGACGCAAAAGCAAGCTCAATGAATTTATTAAATGTTAAGGTTATTACCCAAGATATGAATGACTTTCAACCTTTTGATAGATTTGACAGAATTGTTTCCGTAGAGATGTTTGAACATATCCGAAACTACAAAGAACTCTTGAGTAGACTTAAAAATTCCTTGTTTGATAATGGCAGAATCTTTATACATATATTTGTTCATAAAGAAACTCCTTACTTCTTTGAACCCAAAGATACAAGCGATTGGATGAGCAAGTATTTTTTTAGCGGTGGTATGATGCCTTCCAATAAACTTCTCTACCACTTTGATGATGTCTTTCAAGTAGAAGATCATTGGGAAGTAAATGGCATACATTACTCCAAGACAGCAGAAGACTGGTTGAAAAATATGGATTCTCACAAAGGTAAAATCATGAAATTGTTTAAAAGGCACTACGGGAACGAAGCACAAAAATGGTTTCATTACTGGCGTGTTTTTTTTATGGCTTGTTCCGAATTGTGGAAATATAAAGGCGGAAAGGAATGGTTCGTTTCTCATTACCTTTTAAAGAAGTAAGGAAAATTTTATGAAAAAAGTTGCTATTATCGGAACCGGAATCTCTGGAATGTCATCTGCTTATTTTTTGCACAAGGATTATGATGTACATGTTTTTGAAAAGAATGATTATATAGGCGGTCACACAAATACAGTAACGGTCTTGGAAGCAGAAAAAGAAATTCCAATCGACACGGGTTTTATGGTGTTTAATGAGGTTACCTATCCGAACCTAATCAAACTATTCCAAGAGCTAAATGTTCCCTATCACAATACGGATATGTCGTTTGGTGTTCAACATAAACCTTCCGGTTTGGAGTATACCGGAACGGGATTAAACGGACTTTTTGCACAAAGAAAGAATATTTTGAATCCAAGCTATTGGAAAATGCTCTCCCAAATCAATCGATTTAGCCAAACAGCACCAATTCACTTACAAAGTGATACATACAAAAATAAATCCATCAAAGAATACGTAGAAGAGAACGGTTATGGAGGTGATTTCTACCGAAAATTTTTGGTTCCAATGAGCTCTGCCGTTTGGTCAACTCCACCACAGAAAATGGACTGCTTTCCGGCACTTGCTTTGATTCGCTTTTTTTACAATCATGGTTTTTTGGGCTTGAATACTCAGCACCAATGGAAAACCGTCACAGGTGGAAGCAAAACCTATAGAGATATTTTGATAAAGGACTTTCAAGATAAAATAAAAACAGATTCTAAAATTGTTCAGGTTATTGTTGGAAAAGATAAAATATCTCTGCGGGATATAAACAAAAATGAGTATGAGTTTGATTTTGTAATCTTTGCAACACACGCAGACGAAATTTTAGAGATTTTGGAAAACCCAACCCCTAAACAAAAAAACCTGTTATCAAAGTTTGCTTACCAAGAAAATATTGCTTTACTACATTCTGATTCGTCCGTAATGCCAAAAGAAAAAAGAGCTTGGTCATCTTGGAACTATATCATCACAGATGATAAAACAAGGGAAACGTATACGGTGTATTATATGAATAAACTACAAAACGTTTCTGATAAACAAAACTATTTTATTAACATCAACGGCACCGAGTATGTAGATCCGTCAAAAATTCTCAAAAAGATAGTGTACCACCATCCTGTTTTTAGCATAGAAGCAATGCAAGCTCAAGAAGAACTTTTTAGTTTGAATACCGAAGAGACTCCTCTATTTTTTTGTGGTAGCTACTTTCGTTACGGATTTCATGAAGATGCTCTTTTGTCTAGTATAAATCTTTGCAATCATATCTTAAACAGGGAGGTCTTGTAATGGATTCAGCTATTTTTGATTGCAGTGTTGTTCATCACCGAAAGTTGCCTTTTGACTATAAATTTCGATTCAACTTCTTTTGGTTTTATATCAATTTAGATGAAATAGAAACTTTATCAAAAAAAATATCAATATTTTCTTACAATAAATTCAACATCTTTTCCTTACTAGATAAAGATCACGCCTACCAAAAAAATCTTAGCGTAAAAGAAAATGTAAAAAAATTTCTGATTCAAAATGACATTCATGAGGAAATTCAAAAGATATACCTTTTAACCAATTGTCGGCTACTGAATTATGTTTTTAATCCTGTTTCCTACTACTTCATTGAAACCACAAACAATAAAAAATATGCAGTTATTGAGATTTGTAATACGTTTGGCGAAATCAAACCCTATTTTGTTGAAAGTGAATGTTTTGATAACAGTGGTTATACCTACAAATGCAAAAAGTTTTTTTATATCTCTCCTTTTACCAAAATGGATAACGAACTAACGTTTAAGGTCAATAATGATCAACATACAATTACAATTCACATTTTAGATCATGAAGATAAGAACTTAATTCTGTCTACCCACTTAAAAGGGAAGCGACAAGACTTGAATACAAAAAACTTATTTTGGAAATTCTTTAAATATCCCTTTATTACCTTAAGAATTATATTGGAAATACACTACCACGCACTAATTTTATATTTAAAAAAACTATCTTTCAAACAAAAAAGTGATGACTTAGAATTACAACAAGGAGCATACAAATGGAAGCCATAGTAAAAGAAAATTTTGACAAACCTTTTAGTTTTTATCAGAGTGTGATCCTTTCCATACTAAAAAATATGGAACAAGGACAACTCACAGTTGAGTTTGAAGACGGTAGTTCTCTCAAAATCGGCAATGCAAAAGGACAAAAGGCATTCATAAAACTTAATAATAGTAAAAACTTTTTTAAAAAATTGTTTTATTATGGTGACATAGGCTTTGGTGAGTCTTATGTGGAGGGTGATTGGGAAACAAACAGTATTTCCAACATTATTCGTTGGATACTTCTCAATTTGGAAGGTGCATCATCTGTATCTGGAAGTAAAAAAAAGGGTTGGATTAATTTTCTTGGTATTGTTAATAAGTTCCAACATTTTATGAACCAAAATAATGTCAATGGATCTCGCCAAAATATTTCCTATCACTATGACCTAAGCAATGAATTTTTCCAATTATTTTTAGATGATACGGTAAGTTATTCCTCAGGTATTTTTGAAAGTAAGGACGCAACTTTAAAAGATGCTCAAATTGCAAAATATGAAAGACTTTGTAATCAATTGGAGTTAAAGCCAAACGACCATGTTTTGGAAGTTGGTTGCGGATGGGGAGGTTTTTTAGAATACGCTGCTTCAAAATACCACTGCAAGATTACGGGAATCACTATATCGAAGGAACAGTATGAATTTACGACAAAAAGAATTCGAAATACAAACTTAGATCATCTGGTAGATGTTCAACTGATTGACTATCGATACGCTTCCGGTAAGTATAATAAAATTGTTTCCATTGAAATGCTGGAAGCAGTAGGAGATAAATACCTAAAAACGTACTTTCAAAAATGTAGTGAACTTCTAGATCAAGACGGTATATTTGCCATAGAGGTAATCACTTCTCCGGATTCCCGCTATAAAGAGTTTAAAAAAGGTGTTGATTGGATTCAAAAGCATATCTTTCCAGGTTCACTTTTGCCTTCTATTGGAGCTATTCAAAATGCGATCAGCCAGGTATCGGATATGCAAATTTACAATTTGTACGATATAGGTATCCATTATGCAAAAACTCTCAATCTTTGGTTTCACAACTTCAATTCCAATTTTGAAAGGGTTCAAAAACTTGGTTTTGATGAAGCTTTTAAGCGAAAGTGGAATTATTATTTGCAATATTGTGAAGCAGCGTTTTACATGAGGAATATCAGTGTTTTACAAATAACTTTTGTTAGACCAAACAATACGTCACTTTTTAAAGAGTTTCATTTTTAAAGAGTATGTGTGCAAAAATGCACTATTTTATTTTAAAATGTAATTTTAATTTCATTAATTGTGTCTTTTATTATATAAAAAGTAATCTTTCGCTCAGCGATCATCGTCTAGTGAGCGTAGCCGAACCACCAAGCTTAAAACCACACTTTTCTAAATAATAATTTTTAAGTTGATAAGTAAAAAGACTTAATAGATTTAATATATATGAGCTTTTTCATTTTACGAATTGGGTTTTTGTCTTTGTTGGGAGTATTTTCTTTATGAAAAACATATTGGTAATAGAAGATGATATCGCTACCGGTATGTATATAAAGGCTATTTTAGAGCACTTGGGCTATTCAGTTGCTTCTGTTCTTGAATCAGGGGAAGATGCAATTGACTATGTTAGTAAAAGCAGACCTGATTTAATACTCAGTGATATTGTATTGAAGGGTGAAATGGATGGTGTCCAAGTTGCCCAAATAATTCGTTCACAATATAATATTCCGGTAATATTTCTGACCGCCATGTCAGAAGATGACATTATCAGCCAAGCAATTCAAACAGAACCTTTTGGTTATATTTTAAAGCCTGTTGAAAAAAGGGAATTGCTTATTACAATCGAAATGGCTTTTTACAGACATAACCTTGAAAAAAAGCTGATCGAAAGTGAAGATCGATATGTTACCACACTAAAAAGTATTTCGGACGGAGTAATTGTTACGGATATTCATTGTATCGTAACATTTATTAATAAAAATGCAGAAGAATTGATTGGATGGACAAACAATACGGCAATAGGCAAAGTTATATGGGATGTTTTAAAGATAAAATATAAAGACAAAACAACTAAAGAAGTGATTTATCCGATTTTTGAATCTAAAAAATATATTTTCGAGCAAGATATTATTGTAAAAAGCAAATCAAACCACTTAAACTACATAGACATATCGATCAGTCCGATACGAAACAAGGATAACACCTTAAAAGGGATTGTTATCCTCATTAAAAATATAAATGAAAGAATTCATAAATTCAAAAAAGCACTGGAAAAAGAAAAAATACTAGAAAAAATAATATCCGAAGCCCCCATAGGAATTTATATCACTGATAAAGAGGGTTTATTTAAGTTTTCAGAAGGAGAACTATTCAAACAAGAAAACGTACTGAAAGACAAAAGTTCTATTTATAAGACTTTCAAAGATAGTCCGGAATTACTAGACAATGTAAAAGAATCTTTTTCTGGAAAAACAGTCAGCAATATTGTTACTCATAATAACAAAATATATAGCTCTTGGACAAGCCCTCTCATTGAACAAGAAAATACTATCGACAAGATTTTAGGGATTTTAATTCAAACCAACGAAATCGAAAGCAAAAAAAGGCTATACAAGCAAATATCAAAACTAAGAACAACCTTAGATAATGTTTCGCAAGGAATTGCATTTATCAAAGGTCAAAATGTAAGCAAAATAAATAAAAAGTTAAAAGAAATCTTGTTTTATTCCAATCAAGACCTTAAAAATGTCACTATAGAAGACGTATTCCCTTCTATATTAGATTATCAGCAAATACAGGAAAAGGTTAAAACTTCTTTTTTAAGCAAAGGGACATTTCATAGTAAACTAAAACTCAAAAGAAAAGACGGAGTTTATGTATGGTGCGAATTAACGGGAATATCAATGGATTACACAAATCCATTTTATAATACAATTTGGATTATTGAAGACGTACATGAAAAAAATCAGATAGAAGATGAATTAAAGAATATTGAAAGAAGACTCAGTTTAGTAGTATCCAATGCTCCTATAATTTTATGTTCCATTGATCCCAAAGGATTTCTTACCTATGGCGTTGGAAAGGGATTTGAAGGTTTAAAAATAAAGACGGAAAAATTACCAGGAAAATCTATTTTTGATATAGTTGGCGGCAATGTCAAAAATCAGGAAATTATACGTAGAGCTTTGACGGGTGAAGTTTTAAAGTCTTTGATTGATTTTGATGGTAAATTCTTTGAAACTTGGTTTACTCCACAAAAAAATCAAGATGGTGAAATTATAAATGTCATAGCCGTAGGAGTAGATAATACAGAGCAGAAGCGGTATGAAAAGGAACTTTTAGAAAGTTTAAAAGAATTGCAATTCCAAAAATTTGCCTTAGATCAACATTCCATCGTTGCCATAACCGGAAGAGATGGAAAGATCACCTATATCAATGAAAAATTCATGGAAATCAGCAAATATTCAAAAGAGGAATTGATTGGAAATGATCATCGAATTATTAACTCAGGTTATCATTCCAAAGATTTTTTTAAAAATATGTGGGATACTATTTTATCAGGAAAGATATGGAAAGGAGAGGTCAAGAATAAAACCAAAGATAATCAGTATTATTGGGTAGAAACGACTATTATTCCCTATACCGATTCAGGCGGGAAAGTAACAAACTTTGTGTCCATTCGAACTGATATAACGGAAAGGAAAAATAATGAAGCTCATTTAAAAGAAAGTGAAGAAAGATTTTCTTTAGCCGTAAGAGGGGCAAGTGACGGAATCTGGGACTGGAACATAAAAACAGACGAGCTATACCTGTCTCCTAGATACTCGGAAATTTTAGGGTACGAACCTGATGAAATAGGAAAAAATTTAGAAGATTTATTTAAGCTTGTCCACCCTGAAGATTTGACTCAACTCAGAAATGAACTCCAATACCACCTCAAAAAAATGGTTGATCATTTTGAATTCGAACACCGTATCAGGCATAAAAACGGAACTTACCACTGGGTATTAAACAGAGGAATAGCCGTATTTGATGCAGAGAATAATCCGGTGCGTATGGTTGGTTCTCAATCGGATATAACAAATAGAAAGTACGCAGAAGAAAGCTTATTCAAACAGGCTTTTCATGACCATCTAACGGGTTTGCCAAATAGAGTTTTGTTTATGAACTATATCCAAAGAGCTATTTACACTATGCACCAAAAGGATAATTATAAATTTGCGGTTATCTATTTAGAATTAGACCGATACAAAATTGTTACGGATAGTTTGGGGCATTTTACAGGGGATCGACTACTGATAAACGCTTCCAAACGACTAAAAAATTGCCTGAACCCAAACGATTACCTGGCCAGATTGGATGGAGAAGACTTTGCCATTTTACTAGATGACATTCAATCCGTAGAAAATGCTATCGACGTAGTAAACAGGATAAAAAATGAATTAATCGTTCCCTTCGTTATCAAAGATCAAGATGTTTTTACGGGCGCAGTTTTTGGAATAGTTATGAGTTCACCCGAAAATGAAATCCCGGAAAACCTAATTCGAGATGCAGATACTTCCATGTTCATGGCAAAAACACAAAGTAAAAACTTTGTAGTGTTTGATAGAGAAATGCACAAAACTCTATCCATCAAGCTTAAAATGGAAACAGACTTACGAAAGGCCTTGGAGAGAAAGGAATTAACGGTTCACTACCAGCCAATTATTGATATTCAAAAAAATGTTTTGTCCGGATATGAAGCTCTTGCAAGGTGGAAACATCCCGAAGAGGGAATGATAAGTCCGGTTCACTTTATTCCAATTGCTGAAGAAACGGGTTTAATCGTTTCTCTTGGTGATTTTGTATTAGAAACATCCATTATGCAAATCAAAGAATGGGAGCAAAAATACCATGCAAATATATTTATGAGTGTGAACGTATCAGTAAAACAATTGATACTGCCGGATTTTTTATCAAAAATACAAAAGCTTATTTCTAAATACGACATTGTTCCCGGTCAATTAAAACTAGAAATTACCGAAAGTGCCGTTTTAGAGAGAGACATCGACTTAACCGATGTGCTAACCAAACTAAAAGATATGAATATATATCTTTTGATCGATGACTTTGGAACAGGCTACTCTTCTTTGAGTAGACTTCATAGTCTTCCTTTTGATATAATTAAAATAGATCACTCTTTTGTTCGAGAAATGACTACCAATAATAACAACTTCAACGTCATACGCACTATTAATTCTTTAGCTAAAAATTTAAATATGGATGTTACGGCAGAAGGAATTGAGACCAAAGAGCAATTAGAAAAAATCAAAAATTTAGGCTGTCATTACGGACAAGGATTCTATTTTTCCAGACCTTTGGATGCCATTCAATCAGAAAGGTATTTGGTAAATAACATAGAGATAGGTCTGAGACCTGCCTCTACAGATTTGCTATAGGCATTTTTAATTCTATTTTTGTACCTTGCCCCATAATGCTACTTATCACCAAAGAACCACTGTACATTTCCAAAATCCCTTTAGCAATGGCAATTCCTATTCCCATTCCCTGCTGTTCATATTTATCCCTTTCAAATTGAAAAAAAGAACTGTAACGTTCTACATCCTCATTTTTTATACCTCTTCCATGATCTTCAATATAAATTGTATAGTATTTTTTCTTTTTAGATTTTGGCAATCGACCTTGGATCGTAATACTGGTATTGGTAGCAGATTTTGAAAACTTAAACGCATTATCTACTAACTCATTTACTACTCTTTGCATGTAACTTTCTGGAATACTAATTAAAGAACCTTCACAATCAAACTTTAAATCTGTTTCTCTATGATGGTTAGCTGCTATTTTTTCCGAAAAATTTTGAATACTATGAATAGAAATCCATCCGTCTTGTTTGAAGGTTTGATAATAATCTTTGTTGAATTTTGCAATTTCCAAACGGGAAAAAAATATATATCTATCTATTAGATTGTTAAGGCGATAGGCAGAACTTTCTACGGAAGATAAACCGTCCTCGATCTCTTTAGTAAGGGATTTTTTTTCCGTAAATCTAAGCATTTGAACTGTACCCAAAATAACCGTAAGAGGAGTGAAAAATTCATGCGGAAGGGACAAAACAAGGCTCTCTTTTAATTTTTTCATACCTTCAAGAGCTAGTTTACTTTGTTCTATTCTTATCCGAATAACATCCAGCAATTCTTTGGGATTAAAAGGTTTGCAAAGATAATCGCTAGCTCCTAAACCCATCCCCATTCTTATATCTGAGTTATCTACTTTAGCAGTTAAAAAAATGAAAGGTATGGTTGCGGTTCGAAAATCAGCTCGTAAAGTCTTATAAACTTCATAACCATCCATCACAGGCATCATTATGTCAGAAATAATTAAGTGTGGATATTCTTCATTTGCTTTTTCAACTCCTTCCATACCATCTTTAGCAGCAACAACAAGGTATCCTTTTAACTCTAAAAAATCAACTAAAGAATCTCTAATCTTTTCATCATCCTCAATCACCAATATTTTTTCATCCGATTGCTTATTCATTTATACTCCTAAAGTTCTATCTTAATTTTGATAGTAAAAGTTGTTCCTTTGTTTTCCTCACTAACAAAAGATAAGTTTCCATTCAACGTATTTATCGCATGTTTTGCTATATGTAAACCCAAACCTTGTCCCTGAAAATTTTTGGCATTTTTAGCTCGAAAAAAACTTTCATACAATTTATTTTGATCTTCTTTCGGTATACCGATTCCCCAATCTTGGATTTGAAATTCGATCCATTCTTCTATTTGATGCACTCTAAAATTAATTTTTTTATTTATTGGAGAATATTTAATTGCATTACTTAGTAAATTTTGTAATACTTTTTTTAATAGTTTGAAATCTAGCAAATAGAATTCATCACCTTTGAGAGAGTTTTCAAACTCGATAGAATAATCCGGGTTTATATTTTGAATTTGCTCTATAATATAATGACAAAACTCTAACAAATTCATCTTTTCCATTTGTGGTTTTAATGCGTTGGCTTCTGCCTTATTTATTATAATAACATTTTCTGTTATCTCTTCCAAATCTTTAACAGAGTCTTCAATGGTTTTAAAATACTTGTTTTTTTTTGTCAATAAGAAATTATCATTAGCATCCTTCAATATAGAAATCGCCATAACAATAGATGTTAGGGGTGTTCTCATTTCATGAGAAATAACATTTATAATCTGTGATTTTAATTGACTTAGCTCTTTCTCTTGAATTAAGTTCTTTTTTTGGATTTCTTCGATTTGTTTTCTATCAGTAATGTCTATAATGATCATATTTACAAATTGATCATTTCTGGAAGAAAGAACAATGTAAGTTAGCCAATTCCGATTTTTAAATTCAAATTCTATTTGTTGCTTTTTTCCCTTAAAAGCTGCTTTACAATACGACTCGATTAACTTAGAAATTTCGAGCGGCCATATCTCATAAATTGTTTTACCTATCAAGTATACAGGTTCCATATTTAACAGGTTGTAAGCTGACCCTCCGGTAGCGATATACCTAAAGTTTTTATCTAAAAGGACTACTATTCCTTCTGGAAAGTTATCTAATAACCCTCTATAACGCTCTTGGTTTTCAAAAACTTCCAACTCTCTTTGGGTAAATTTTTCTTTTAATTCGGAAGTTATATCCTGTAGTTTTTCATTTTCTTTTTTCTTTTTTGTAATGTCTCTTACAAAACCTTGAAATCTATTCCTATAAACTAAGTTTACATTGATTTCAACTACTACCAAATCTCCTTTTTTGTTCAAAACACTTTGTTCATAAGACAGGTTTTGACCAATAAAAAGCCTATCCAATTCCCCCATAATTTCAGAGTGTTCTTTTTGCGGAAATAGAGTATCAAAGCAATTTAATTGCATCAATTCTTCTTTTTCGTACCCGAATAGACGACAAAAGCTAGCGTTTACATTTAAATACTTTCCCGAAACATCAGCAATAAATATACCATCTGGAGCTTTATCAAATAATAACTTGTACTGTTCTTCTTGTCTTTTAAGAGAATCACTGGTTTTTTTGAGTTTCCTTTTTATAATCAAATTTTGAATAACTTTCTCAATGGACATTTTTAGAGCCATTGTATCTATTGGCTTTTCTAAAAAATTGGTGGCACCAAGATTCATACATTTGATTACTGTTTGTACATCTCTATATCCTGAAAATATGATGACTGCTGTATCAATTGATAATTGGTGAACTAGTAGTAGAAGTTGTTCCCCGTTTAGGTCTGGAAGGTTATAATCAGATAGTACAATATCAATTTGTTTGTTATTCAAGCAATCAATTAATTGAGAAGCTGAATTGGCAATATCAACATTTTTATAAAATGGTTTAATTTGGTCTGATAAAAAATCCGTAATAGTAGGTTCAGTGTCCACCAACAGAATTTTTATGTTTTGCGATTTTTCATTTTCCATACTAATCTTCTGGAATTAAAATTTCATAAACCTTACCTTCTTTAACTTCCAAATTATATTTACCACTTTTGATCCAGGGATTATGTAATACGATGTCTTTGTATGTAGTATTATTTTTTAATGAAAAATCGGGTAAGTCTTCTATAGATCGATCTACCTTAATTACCCTGTATTTATAAGTCGGATAGCTTGTGCTTCTATCGAACTCATAATTGTAATCAGACGGACTTGTTAAAATTAGTTTAAAGGCGAGTATCCTAAATACATACCGAGCTGTCTCCGAATTCAAATACAACTTATAATAAGAATCTACCTTTTGTTTTGCAATGGCTTCTTGAATTCCCCTGACTCCTCTGTTGTAAGAAGCAGCAACTAAAGTCCAATTTTTGAATTTTTTATAAGAATCATGTAAATATCTACAAGCAGCCCTAGTAGATTTTTCCAAATCCCTTCTCTCGTCTACCGTATCACTTACTTCCAAACCATAATCACCGGCTGTTTTTTGTAAAAATTGCCATAAACCAACAGCTCCAGCATGAGAAGCAGCTTTGTCTTTCAAGCTACTTTCAGCAACGGCTAGGTAAAAAAAATCTTCTGGAATGTTATTTTCCTTTAGTATTTTTACAATTTTTTCTTTGTAGCGATTCATTTTTTTTAAAATTAATAGAGTAGATGAATGATAGTTTTGGTTTACAATTAATTCTTTATCCAATTGCTCCCAAACATCTTGATTTTCTAGTGGAACTTTCTCCCCTGCAAAACTAAGCCTACTTGGAATTTTAGGAGACTTTATTTTGTGTTGTGCACTGCAACAAGGCGAGTAAATCACGATAAGCATAAAAACAATTAGTTTGTTCATATATTACTTCCTTTATATAAAATCGAATCAAAATCCTATTTCCTCATAAGAAAACAAAAAATCCATTGACCAAGTTTCTTGTATATGAAAGTCATTAATATACACTTACATACATGATACCAGAAGCCATATCAATTACCTTAAATATCGGATGTTTTGCATCTTTAGTTTGGAGTATGTTTACATTCCATAACCCAAGCGTTCTTACAAAAATAAAAAATCTACTATTATTTCTCTGCTATGGCTTACTATTCTATTTCGCTTTTTTTTCACTCTTTAATTATAATGAAATTAAATTTTTTGAAATAAAAGAAATTTATTTTAGTCATACATTCATCTATATTTTTATGGGTTGTATTTTATTTATCTTTTTTTTAATAGACAAAAAATATAAAGTTTTTGTTTCCATAGCCTCTGTTTTTTTAGCTCCTTATATATTTTTTATGTTATTTGGAATTGAAAAATATACATTTTTTAGCTTTAAAATAAATTCTCTCTCCCTCTTAAAAGCCCAAAATCCTCTTATTTTTATATCCTGTCTTAGTTTATATTTTTTGCGATCATTCAAAATTCAATTGGCTCTGTTTTTTTTAATGTTAATATTATTATATTATTCTATCCATACAAGAAAAATTGGAATTACGATTAGGGAAAAAGAAACAGTGTATTCTATGTACATTCCCTGTGAATATTTTTTATATGGCGACTTCCGGATTTCAGAATTAGAAAAAGGTATGTATTCGGTAAAAACCGATAAATTGGCAGATGAAATGCTCTACAGATTTTCTTTAAAGCCTGCTAGAAACGTTAAACAGCCTTACAAACAAACAATTCAATATTTTGTTAGTATTATGTATTTTCCGATTGTTATAGAGAAGCAAGATGAAATAGTTATATATGATTTGTCCCATTCCTATAATAATAACATCCTAAAGGTAACATACAATTCCAAAATAGATAAAATCTTAATTGAAGGACCTTTGTTTTAATGGGCCCAGAAGGACTCGAACCTTCGACCCGCAGATTATGAGTCTGCTGCTCTAACCAACTGAGCTATAGGCCCTTGGTAGGGAAATAAATTCCTGGCGACACCCTACTCTCCCATATAGCGAACCATATAGTACCATCGGCAATGAGGAGCTTGACTTCCGTGTTCGGGATGGGAACGGGTATTTCCTCCTCTCTATAATCACCAGGATTTATATAACCACTTTGTATTACCCGTTAAAAACGTCAACTTTAAATTTTAATTACTTTGACATTTTTTTCGATTTTCAATTTCTTATAAAAAACACTATTTTACAGCCTTCGTGCCTATGTTAAAGTATAACGAACTTTTTAAAAGATACAAGTCTTTGTTTAAGAAACTCCTTGGATATAAAAGAGAACTCAACATTCTTCAAGATAATCAAAAAAGGCTAAACCTTATTATGAGTAATGTTCCTATTTATATTTGTGAACTGGATAAAAACGGCAAAATTCTTTACGCGAACCGTACAAATGAAGGAACTACCGTTGATGAGGCGATTGGCACAAGCCTCATCACCTGGGTACCGCAAAATATGCGTTCCGAATTGCAAAAAACGATTGAAATGGCTTTTTATACAAGATCATTCCAGGTTATAGAATATTGCTTACCTGATTTAAAAGGAGAAGTTCACTATTATCAAGTCCAAATTTCTCCTATCGTTATAAATAATAAGACAAACAGCATTGTTATGATTGCCAATGATGTTTCCAAACAAAAGGCTGTTGAGCAAACCTTAAGAGAATACCAAGAACAATTGGAACTTGTACTTAGAGGGAGTAGAGATGGTTTTTGGGACTGGAATGTTTTAACGGGGGATTTTTACATGTCTTATCGCTGGCATGAAATCATGGGTTATTCCATTGGCGATCTTGATATGAATATTAGCACTCTTCAGAAGATATGTCATCCGGAAGATTATCCTGAATTAGAAAAACAGATACAACAATACTTAAAAAAAGAGCAAAAAAAACCTTATGAAATTGAACATCGTTTCTTAACAAAGTCCGGAGATTGGAAATGGATACTTGACAGAGGAAAAGTGAATGCCCGTGATACAAATGGTTATGCTTTGCGAATGACCGGAACTGCAACGGACATTACGGAAAAAAAGCGAATAGAAGAAGACTTAAAAAGAGCGAAGGAAGAAGCTGAAAATGCCAACAAAATTAAGAGCGAGTTTCTTGCCAATATAAGCCATGAAATTCGAACGCCTCTAAATGCTATTATTGGTTTTAGCGACTTGCTCCATTCATCCATTCAAGAGGCTGAGTATAAAAATTATCTCGAAACCATTAAAATAGCGAGCAATAGCCTTTTAACCTTGATCAATGACATTTTGGATATATCTAAAATTGAAGCCGGTAAAATGGAAATTAGGTATGAAAATGTAAACGTTTCTTCCTTATTTAAAGAGCTTATTAAAATTTTTTCAGCTAAGATTTCGGAAAAAAAGATAAATTTAATTACAGAATTTGATAAAGATATGCAAGAAAATCTTATTTTGGACGAAATCAGGCTGCGCCAAATCCTGCTAAACATCCTTGGTAACGCAGTCAAATTTACCGACAAAGGATGGATTAAACTTAGGGCAAAAACAAGCCATCAAAGAGAAGATCATAGGGTTAGGTTAGCCATAGAGATAGAAGATTCCGGGATTGGAATACCGGAAGATGATCAGGCGTATATCTTCGAATCTTTTCGACAACAACCAGGATTAAACAACAGAAAATACGGAGGAACGGGGCTTGGACTGGCAATTACCAAACGCCTTGTTGAAATGATGAATGGAACAATAAGTTTAAAAAGTCAAGTTAATGTGGGAAGTTGCTTCCAAGTTATTTTTCATGATATACAAATATCTTCTTCTAAACAGATTGTGGTTCCAAATAAAACCGTTGATTTAAAAAAAATTCGCTTTAACCAAGAAAAAGTTTTGGTAGTAGATGACGTAGATTCCAATAGACTTCTTCTGAAAAATTGGCTAATAAAAAAAAATCTAAACGTTATTGAGGCAATAGATGGAGAAGAAGCCATTTCTATTGCAGCAGAGCAACTTCCCGATTTAATATTAATGGATATTCGAATGCCTAAAATGGATGGGTACCAGGCTACAAAAAAACTTAAAAGTTCTCCTATAACGAAATCAATTCCTATTATTGCAGTGACGGCTTCTATTGCAAAATTAGACGATAAAAAATTCATTATGGGCGAGCATGGTTTTTCCGGTTATTTAACTAAACCGATTATGATTGAAGACCTTATGGATGAACTTGATCGACATTTTAATGCTATTTTATAAAAAACTAGTGAGGATGACCTTTAGGGACACAAGCATTTTTTCCATTGATTAAAAAGCATTTTCCAGATATTTTTCCATGGGGTGAAACAAAAGAACAAGAAGCACCTGTTTTCAAAACCTCACAAGCAATTTGTGCTTCTCTGGGAGGTTCTGGAGGATAGTGTCCTGAAACAATTCCTGGTGGAGCATTATTTTGTGTTTTCTTGGGAGGATCCGTTTTGTGATTAAAAGTGACATTTCCACTTCGAACACATCTGGCATAATTGTATATCCTTCTTACATCTCCTTGAGGACCAAAACCATAAGGAAAGTCTTTTGGATCACCTGTTTTAGGATCACTTCTTTGTGCTCCGGCTCCATGAACATCCATTAAAGTTAATTGGTGGGAAAACCTACCTCTCATAAAACCCAAAGCATCCCCAAAAGCAACATAAACAGCACTTGCTCCTGGAATGATTCCATCCAAATGGCTTGTGGATGACCAATAAAACGGATAATTGCTTTTCCCTCCCTCGTCTGTTATGTGGCTGGAATCAAAAACGGGTGTTATGGCAGCAGAATTCGTAGTGGCTGGTGATCTTGTATAATCTACGATGCTATGAAGTTCTTTGGCGTTAGGAAGTCGCCAATCATCTTTTCCGGCAAAGTGAAGTTTTTCACAAAAGTATAAAGCTTCTTTCCAATCAAGACTTCCATCTTTTCTTTTGAAATGCTTGGTATATTTTTTAAAATTAGGACTGCCACTATCTATTTTCGTCCAAACCAAGCCCGTTGACTTGTCTGTAACACTACCATCTTTATTGTCATAAAAATCATTTTTGCCATAGTTTGGATTTCCCCGAACGTATCTCGCATAAAAATACTTATGATTCATCGTCCCAGACTTGGGATAACCTTTAATCCTTCCATCCGCAAAATTCACACCAAAAAAACTGTCTATTCCTTGCATTGTTGTGCTAACATAAGACGTTTGTGTTATGTATTGAGCATCTATGTATCGACCGGTAGGTGAATATTCAAAGAGAAAATACTTTGTATTGATGTAGGGAATTGCATCCGTTGGTGGAAGAGTGGAATGGGGCATTCCTGTTCCGGTTGTGCCACTAAAATCCATTAGGGAATATAGTTCTTGAATGGTTGGAACTCGCCAATCTGTATATCCGGCAGTTTTGTCTTTTTTAGAGTCTTTTGATGCGTCTTTCCATGTTACCTTTTTAAACTTCTTTTGCCACATCAAACCGGTAATTTTGTCGGTTACGGTACCATCTTGGTTATCAAGATAGTCCGGTAAATTACCCTGATACTGTGCGTCTTGTCCGTAAAAATCAGAATTTGGAGTAGGACAGTAGATTCCACCTTGATCTCCGTAGCAACCGTTCTGTCCTGTTTCTACAATCGGATACTTCAACGTATCTGCTCCACAAATTGTGGTAAAAAAAATAGATAAAAATAATACAAAAGCTTTTTTCATAATATAAGTTTGAGCAAAGAAAAACTTCTCTTGCGAGCTTATTTTACAGAATTCTTGCGTTTTTAAGGTTTCCAATATCGACAACAGCTCCGTATTTAATAAAAACGTTATAAAATCTTTCATATTCATCCCCCCAATAAATCATTGCACAAGACATTGGTGCTCCTTTTCCTACATCCAAACCATTTTCTAAAAACTTAAGCCTGGTATCATATAAAAAACATACTGCTCTTGCTTGTCCAAAAACACTTTGTTTCCAGTGAGTTGTATTTGTTGCAACGGGAACCAATGCCAATATTTCAGAACCATATTTTTTATGGGTAATAGCGCATTTTTCAAACCAATTTTTTATCGTAGTTCCTCTTTCTCTGTCAGCTCCATAAGGGGGATTCATATATATAGTAGGATAATTCCATTCTTCTTTAAGCCCATCATTATGAGGGAG
Source organism: Leptospiraceae bacterium (assembly GCA_024233865.1). Classification (GTDB taxonomy): domain Bacteria; phylum Spirochaetota; class Leptospiria; order Leptospirales; family Leptospiraceae; genus JACKPA01. The sequence goes on from JACKPA010000001.1 coordinate 438,842, forward strand.
CATAAATTCCGTATTCGCACTTACTATTGAATACTTATTAGAGCATGGGTCTAATGAGATAGAACCAGCAAAAAATTTCGTTATTGCTTCAACATACTTTTTAGGTGTTCCCCAACTTTGATTTTGAGAATTAACTGTTCTCCCAGCACTCAATCCGCCTTTTCCTAGTAATTTGACCAATTTTTTTTGATTACCAGCATTCCTTCTATACACAGCCATATTGTAAGTAAAATTAAGATTCCACCTACAAAAGCAAGCATAAGGCTTGGAGTTTCACCGAACAGAAAACCGAAAAAATTCCCAACCATAGCCCACAACGTAACAAAGAGTATAAAAATCATGGGTAACAAAACATAGATTACAGGTTTCTTGCTTCTGAATAAATAAATTACAATTACAAGCAAAGCCAATCCCGCAAGGAGCTGATTTGTTGTTCCAAACAATTTCCATAAGGCAAGTCCAGCAGGCTTTAACTTTCCGCCTTGTTCCACCTTTAAAAAAGCAAAAAACCCGATAGCCAAACAAGCCAATAGACTGCTAATATACCTGTTTTTAAATACTTTTTGAACTGCTGTAGATGGAATGGAATCCACGATTTCTTCAATATTGTATCGCAGTAGTCTCGTGGCAGAATCCAGAGAAGTAAGAGCGAAACTGATAACTACCAGAGCAATAAATCCTTGTCCGAAGTTTTGAGGTATACCAATGTGACTCATAAACCGACTTGTTCCAAAAATATAGGCTCCGACTTGAACACTCAATCCCTGGATTCCGGACCAAGACCTATAAAATGACATCCATTCTTCATTCGAGTTAAAACCAACCGTACAAGCAACAACAGCCGTTAAACCCAAAAGGGATTCTCCCATCATCGCTCCATAACCAATGATTCGGGCATCTTTCTCTTGGTTGAGTTGCTTTGCCGTAGTGCCGGAACTGACGAGAGAGTGAAAACCGGAAGCAGCCCCACATGCGATGGTTATAAATACAAAAGGAATCAAATCCAAACCAATCGGTTCTTGTCGAATGGCATCTGTATGAAAAGAATCAAAGTGTCCACCCAAGCCTCCTACAATAAATCCAAGGTAAACCAAAATAATACCTGTGTAAAGCAAAAAGGAATTGATATAATCTCGACTCTGCAAGAGCAACCAAACCGGTGTAACGGAAGCCAAAAATCCGTAAATTAACAAAATAATCTTCCATTGATCGGGATTGGGAGACCTGCCAGGATCAGCAAATCCCGTCCATTCCATAAAAGGCTCATACATTCCCAAAAAAATACTTCCAACAGTAATGGTAAAACCAAAAACGGTCAAAACGTTTAAGGAATATCCCTTCTTATAACCCAGATAACCAATCACAAGGGCAATAATCATCATGGTTGCTGTTGGTGTTATCGCTTCGGGAAAATTGCTTTTGGGTGTAATTTTGGTCGGGGTTTCTGCCTTTAAATTCCCTTGGTCATGTTTTTTCTCTAATTCTTGCAGTGTCACTTTTTTTTCGATAACCGGTATTGCCTTTTTTGTTTGCAGGGAGGGAGCAGAATACAAGCCGGAAATTACCAATACAAAAACACCCATTGCCAAAGAAACCAAAAAGAATATAATGATGTGAAATAAGGTTCTTGCTCTGGTTCCGATTATATCAGAGGCAACCTGTCCGATAGATTTTCCTTGGTGGCGTACGGATACAACCAGAGAGCCCATATCATGGACACAACCAATAAACAGAGCACCAAAAACAACCCATAACATTGCCGGTAGCCAACCCCATATAACAGCAACCGCCGGACCCAAAATAGGTGCAAGTCCGGCTATAGAAGCAAAGTGATGTCCAAAAAGAACTATAGGTTTTGTAGGAACATAATCTACTCCATCATTAAGAGTATGGGCTGGAGTCTTTACCTCGCTTCCTCTAAGAGAAAACACTTTTTCCGATAAAAGCTTGGAATAAAACCTGAAACCTAAAAAGTATGCAAAAAAACAAATAAAAATTACGATTAATGGAAACATGTTCTAATTACACAAACTGTTTTAAAAATCTCAAATTCCCCGAATGAAAATAACGAATGTCATTGATCCCATATCGCATCATCACAAGCCTATCCAAACCCAAACCAAAGGCAAAACCGGTCCACTCATTCGGGTCAAGACCACCCAGTTTCAGCACATTCGGATGCACGAGACCACAAGGAAGTAATTCTAACCAGCCTGATTGCTTGCAAACGGCACAACCTTTTCCTTCACAGACGGTGCAGGATATGTCCAACTCAAAACCAGGTTCCACAAAAGGAAAGTAGCCTGGTCGCAGACGGACTTTAACTTCTTTCTGGAAAATACGAGTAAGCAGAACGTTCATCGTATAAACCATATTGGCAGCAGAAATATCTTTTCCAACTGCCATACCTTCGATTTGATAAAACGTATTTTCATGGGAAGCATCCACTTCCTCATATCGAAAAACCCTACCCGGAGCAATAATTTTGAAAGGAGGTTTAAGGACTTTCAAAGCTCTCACTTGAATGGCAGAAGTATGGGTTCTAAGCAAGTTTCCATCCGAAACATAAAACGTATCTTGCATGTCTCTAGCAGGATGATCGCTTGTAAAATTCAGGGCTTCAAAATTATTGTAGTCGGTCTCGACTTCCGGACCGTCCATAATCGAAAAGCCCATAGAAACAAAGATGTCTTCAATTTCGTATTGGATTTTGGTGATTGGATGCAAACTACCTAACTCTTGGGATTTGATCGGTCGCAAAGTGTCATAAAACTCCGAATAGATGAGTTTTTCCAACTGCTCTTTTTTGATTTTTTCCCTCAAAGAATTTACGGTTTCTTCCAGTTCTGTGGAAACTTCATTTGCTCTTTTTCCAATTGCCTTCTTTTCCTCAATAGACAAATTGCCTAATTTCTTTAGAACGGATGTGAGCTTTCCCTTTTTCCCGATAAACAGATTTTTATTTTTATCTAATTCTTCTTCCGTTTGTGAAGTCGGGAGGAAAACTTGCGCTTCTTTTAAAATGGATTCTACTTCTTCGATCAGGTTCATACCCTTTTCCTATTTTTTAGTATTTCGTCTATCTCTGGATATATCCCGCCAAATGCTCCGTTTGACATCCCTAGTACAATGATTTTTTCATGGGAATATTCCGAAATCAAGTTTTGCAATTTTTCAAGCAAATCCTGGGGACTTTCGCAGTATATCGCTTTTGTTCTGGAATATTGCGGAATGGTTTCTATCAATTTTGGTACGTTCAAGCGCATTTCTTGTGGAACTTTGTTTACATTAAACACTTCTGTTATCAAACAAGCATCGGAACCGGAAAAACACTTTGCAAATTCTTCTTGGAATACGCTGCGGTGGGAAGTTGCGCTTCGCGGTTCAAACAAGCTAATTACCTTAAAACCGGAAAAAGAGAAACGAACCGCTTTTATTGTTTCCAGAATGGCAACCGGATGATGAGCAAAATCTTCCACAAAAATTGTGTCATTGCTCTGGAATCTGATTTCTTGTCTTCTTTTCACTCCGGGAAAATTCGAAGCATATCGCACTAAATTGGTTTCACCTGGAAGAATGGTTTGGCATAACCGCAAAGCCACTTCCGTATTTAGCAAATTGTGTTCCCCCATCAAACCGGAATAAAATCTTTCGCCATTTTGGAGGCAAATAGAACCATCTTCTATTTTGAAAATCGAATCCTGTGTATTGATTCGGTATGCTTCTATAGGTGACAATTGATAATCATGGCAAATTTCTCGCAAATTTTCAGAACCCTGCCAATAAAAAACTTTTCCATTGGACGGAACAAGATTGAGAAGCCTTTTGAACATGGTTTTGATTGCATCTATGTTGGGAAAAATATCCGCATGATCAAAATCCAAAGATGTAAGAAGCAAATAGTAGGGTCTATAGTGCAAAAACTTGGAAGACTTATCAAAAAACGCAGAATCGTATTCATCACCTTCGATTACAAAATATTCACCCTCTCCAAGATTAAATCCGGGATGCCCATCTTTTTGAATCCCACCCACAAACAACCCAGGCGACAAACCAGCCTCTTTTAAAATATGATAGATCAAAAAGGTTGTAGTCGTTTTTCCATGCGTTCCTGCCACTACTATGACTTTTTTCTTTTTTAAAAAGAAGTGCGAAATAGCCTGGGGGAGACTCATGTATTCCATTCCTGAATTTAGAACTTCCTCTAATTCTGGGTTTCCTCTCGAAATCGAATTGCCTACAATTACCAAATCATACCCATGGACATTTTCTTTTTGGAAACCAGATTTGGGTTCAAAACCCCATTCTTTTAGTTTGTCTGACATAGGAGGATACAAGTTCAAGTCAGAACCGGAAACTTCATGCCCAATGGACTTTAGCATATAGGCAAGGTTTCCCATGGCTATTCCGCCTATTCCTATAAAAAATATCTTCATAAAATTACTTCTCGGTATATATGGAACAGAATGTTAAAAAACAGTGCTATTGTTAAAAAATAAAAACAGGTCGCAAGCAAAAATTCCATAAATTGCTTAGGCTTATAATTAGAAGCGATTCGCATGGAAAGATAAGACAACCAAATCGAATAGGCAAAAGCAAAAAGGATAAAAATGGTATTCAAAGGAAACGGTAAAATCCAAAATAAAAAAGATGCGCTAAAAGGTAGAAAAGAAAGCAAAATCAAATGGCGAGGGTTGCCACCATAATTTTGCAAAGAACCTCTATAATACAACCGAATAACATCTATTTGCAAAATAAGCACATAAAAAACGGGATAAATCAAAGCGGAAACAAGAAGTCCGCTTGTTAATTTAACCGGATCGTAGTCTCTCCATACCAAAGGTATAACATAAATGCTAGTAAGGTTGTGAAACAACCTAAAAAGAGGAGCAAAAATCCATAACATTATATGCAGAAAAGTTAATTGCTTAAAGGAAACTTCTTTCCCTTTTAAAAAATAGGAGATAAAAAGTTCTTCCGGAGAATCAAATATCTGAACCAATATGTTTTTATGTTCCGAACTTTCGTTTGCCATGTTTATATTATAGTTTTTTTATGCTTAGGTTTTTTTCAAACCTTAATTTATTATCTATACTTCTTAAGTTCATAAATTAACCATGGGGAAACACATAGAACGAAACCCGCATCTTGCGAGTAAATTTTAATAATTTTTTTGGTATAACCTTTTTAAGAAATCACCAGGTACGTTTAAAATAGAGAACAGAAGTTATGAAATATTGTAAATTATTTTTGATTATTGTAATCTCAAGTGTATAGAAAAAATCACTTGCTTATAAAATATAAATTCAGAAATATATTGAAAAATATTCAATTTGAGAGAAAGAAGTGTCTGATGAAGAAGTAATTGTAGAATATGTTTATGAGTATTGGGACTGCCCCAAGTGTGGAAGTAAAGGAATTCGTGGAGACATAAGACAATGTGGATCTTGTGGAAATCCACGTGATAACGATATCGTATTTTATAGAAAAGCGGAAGAAGAATTGATAAGCGATAAGAAAATGGCTGAAGAACTTGCTTCTGGAGCAGACTGGTCTTGTTCCTTTTGTGAAACTTTAAACTCTCATCTTTCCAAACAATGCAGGAGTTGCGGAAATATAAGGGATACTTCTGATCTAAACTATTTTGAAATCCAAAAGCAGAAAAGCAAAAAGCAATCTTCCGAACAAAAACTTCTTAAGTTAAACAAATTTATAAAAAGGATTTTAATAGGTGCTTTAACAGGTTTGGGAACTTGCACGATAGCGCTTGGAAGTTTCATTTGCTGGGGTGTTCAAAACCATGATGTTAAGTATAAAGTCCTATCGGCTCATTGGGAAAGAGAAATTTTAGTTGATAGGTACCAACAGTTAAGTAAGGAAGATTGGAAAGATAGTTTAAAAGGAGACGACATACAGATTTTATCTGAAAACAATGAAGTCAGAAAATATGAATCAAGGCAAATTGGAACTAAAATTGAAAGCTATACAGACTCTGAAAGTTATCAGTCTGGAACAACAAGAGAATGTAGCACTTCTTATAGTTCTACCGGGTCTGGAGCTTCAAAAAAAACAACAAGCTGTTCTACTGTCCCTGTTTATTCAACACGGAATGTTCAAAGAACAAGAACTGTACCTGTTTATAAAAATTTTCCTGTATATGACACTAAAGTAAAGTACCATGCCAATGAATATGCATTCTTTCAAAGCCATAAAACAAGTGGAGATGATAATCAACCAAAATGGGCAGATTTTTCTCTAGGAGAAGGATTAAAAAATAAACCCGATAAAGAAAATTCAAGAAAAGAGAAATACCAAGTCAAAATTAAAAAAGTAGAAGCAGAAGACAAAGGTCCTGTCGAAGCAGATTATCAGGTAAAAAATGCAGATCGCTTCTCGAATGTTTTTAAAATAGGTAAAATCGTTGTATTAAAAGTTAGTAATTTCGATGCCTTACAAAAAGATGAAGATGAATAAGAAGAAAAATATGCAAAAAGCTTTTTTAGGTTTGGATGTCCATAAAAATTATCCTTAAATTGGAAAAGGTTCATTTGCTCGGCTCACTGAGGAAGATTTGGTTTATGAACAGGGAATAGAACTTTTAAAAAAGATGGATATTTATAGAATGAAATTGGATATGTAAACTATATGAAGAAAGTTGGTAATGAATTATGACGATAGAATGGGAAAAAATAAAACATGCTAAAGAGCCAGTAAAAGTAACATTTCTGGTTTCTCTTATTATATACCTAACCAGCCTTTTGGTAAACACATCTTTTCATATTATGGGAGTTGATATTGCAAAAGAAATTAGCTCTTTATTTAATCCGGATTATGTATGGGTCATTTTAACAACCAATATCAAAATATTTTTAACCTACTTTGCCTTGCTTTCTATTATTTACCTTCCAATAGAATATACACTTTCTCAACTAAGACACAAGAGAATGTTTTCAGTTTTGGCTTTATTGGTTATTATTTTGCTTGTATGGTTTCATTCTATTGTGTTGTACCCACAGCTTTACGGAGAATTTTTTTATGTAAGGCATACTTACTTACAACCGTTTTTATATTTTTTAACAAACCATACAACTCCACAGTTTTTTGAAGCTATAATCTATTCAATTTTTGCTTTGAATCAAATCTTACTCCTTTTCTTTTTTATAGAAGAGAAAAAGTCAAAACCTTTTTTGTTTTTTCTTTTGGGCTTTTTGTTTCTATTTTTTCATCAGAGGGACAGTTTTATTGGAGTGCTATGCGTATTTTTGCTCTATTTGTATGCAATGTCGGTGAAAACCAAAGCTGATGTTCAGTTGATTTTTTTGCCTATGGCTATATACATTCTTACTTTCATAAAGCCATATTATTATGATTTGTCCCAAAGTTCCCTTAATCAAAAACACTATAACCTAATTCTTGTTTCGGCAGACAGTTTACGAGCTGACAAAATAGGTAGCCAAAGAAACGGTAAAAGCATCACTCCGAATATTGACGAATTTTCTCAAGAAGCGATAATATTCCAAGACCATCACGTAACCGTTCCCCGAACCTTTCCTAGTTGGGCAGACTTGCTTACTGGAGAATACGCCATGTCCCACAAAATACGGGATATGTTTCCGGCACCGGAAGAAATTCAAAACTTAGGAAAACCGGATTTCCAAACAATAGGTCACTATCTCCGAAAACAAGGTTTTCAAACCGCCGTTTTCTCTAATTTCGCAGGAGACATTTTTCCGAGGGCAGATTTTGGTTTTGAGCATGTTTACGCTCCAGACTTTAACGCAAACGTTTTGATCGTTCAGAGAAATCTGGAATCCCATGCTCTTCTTTTGCCTTTTTTGGCTGGAACTTTTTTAGAGGGTGGCAAGTATTTTCAAGAAATTGACGACTTTCCTTCTTTGGGAGACGGTAGCAGAATGGATAAAGGGATTTATTCTTTTTTAGAAGATCACAAAGCCCTGCCCATATTTATAAGCATTTTCCATTCCGTTACTCATTTTCCTTATTCACCTCCTTATCCGTATTACAAAAAATTTACAGACCCAAACTATTATGGAAAGTATAAATACTTCAAGTTCGTAGACCCGTCTATAGACGAAAAACCATCCCCAAAAGATATTGAGCAAATTCGAGCCGTTTTTGATGGTTCTATAAACGCTTTTGATAGTAACTTTGGAGATTTGATTTCTTGGTTAAAAAGTCATTCACTTTATGATAATTCGATTATTATTGTAACAGGTGATCATGGGGAATCCATGTTTGAGGATATTCATGGTCATGGTCATGGAGAACACTTGCGTGGTCCATACATAACACACGTTCCTCTCATAATAAAATTTCCCAAAGGATATTTGGATAATCCATCGGAAATAAACAGATTCAAAGGCATTACAAGCTCTATTGATATAACTCCTACTCTTGTAGATTTTTATAAAATACCGGTAAATAAAACTTTTCCAGGAAAATCTCTTTTGCCTATTATTAGTCTAGAAAATTGGCAGGAAGAAAGATACGTTTATTCGGAAACGGGTGTTTGGTTTTCTGATCAGGGAGAACACTTTTTCCAAAAGCAAAGAATTATGTATCCGGATATACTCAAACTTCATAGAGTTGTAAAAGAGTACAATTACCAAATTATGATAACCGATCCATTTTTTCGTGAAACTGTAGCCTTTGCCAAACATCGAGCTATTTTAACTTCTCGTTATAAGTTGATTTATATTCCTACCCAAGAGGGAGTTTTATTTGAATTGTATGATAGAGTTGAAGACCCATTAAATCAGAGTAATTTATATACAAATGATTTTATAAGCAACCAACTTAGAAATAGATTATATTCTTTGGTAGAAGAAAAAGAAAATGCAACCATTTTAGGGGAATACATTTTCCCTCCTTCTGTGAAATAAACCAAGGATGCTCTGGAAGATCTTTGAAGACGTAAGGAAAAATATTATCAAAATAAGAAGGGTAAACACAGTGGCTTACCCCTACGCCCAAAAATACCATAGGTTTTGTAGGGGCAATCCCTCTGTGGTTGCCCTATAATTTTTCATCGAACTCACGTTAATTACCATTGTTCTTTTTAGTAAACGTGCCCTTGAACATAAAATAAACCGGAATGGACGTTAATACGATGCACAAGCCCCAAAGCGTTTCCGAAGGCTTATTGTAGGTCAAAATTCCTATAACCAAAAAATTAAACAAAATAAATAGCAATGGTGTGATTGGATAACCGGGAATTTTGTATTCAGAAACATAGTTTTTCTTAGCCAAGACATAAGGAGTAAAGGCAGTCATAGAAGATAAAAACAAGATGGAAACGGTAATCAAATACAGTAGGCTTTCCAGCTCGCGTACAAACATAAAAATGGAAGAATAAAAAGCCTGAAAAATCAGTGCTTTATAAGGAGTGTGATATTTTGGGTGTAGATTTTTTAGTGTTTTGAAAAATAACCCATCGATAGACATCGCATAATAGATTCTTGAGCCGCCTATGATCATGGCTGACATAGATCCTAGCAATATCCAGCAAATAAATCCGGAAATCAAAACTTTGACACTCGGACCAAACAAATAAACAGCCGAAATCACACCGGCTCCTTCTTGGGACTTTAACTCGGAAAGGGGGGCTGAACTCATAAAAAGGATATTCAAAAGTACATAAAGAACAAGAACTAATACGCAAGATATTAAAATCGACAGAGGAATCACTTTATTGGGTTGCTTGACTTCTCCCGCAACATAAGTTATCATATTCCAACCGTAATACGAAAATGTAACAGGTACAACCCCCAATAAAATCGAATTCCAATTTTGAAATATATCCGGAAACAAGCTATATTTTGCAAAATATTCAAAATTTCGATTTCCCCACATAAAGCCAGCCAAGATTAAAAAAATAAAACCAGTTACCTTAACAAAGGTGAGAGTATTTTGTACTAAAATCGCCCGTCTGATACCAAAATAATTAAAAAAAGTGAATAGCCCAATTAGAAGAACACCAATAATTTGAATGGGACCAAATGTGAAGCTTAGTCCGGCAAACTTTGCGTGCAAAAAAGGCTCTATGTCCAAATTAGGGAATATAAAAAACAGGTGTTTGGAAAACGCCATTCCAATCACAGATATACTTGCCGAAAACGTAATTGTCAGAGCTGCCCAACCACTCATAAAGGCTATCATAGGATGATAGGCATTTTTAAGATAGACGTAATCCCCACCTGCTTGAGGAAAAATCACTGCCGGCATAGAATAGGTAAGAGCTCCTATAACGGCAAAAACTCCTCCTAAAACCCAACAAAAAATGACTAACCATGGATTTTCTACATGATTTAAAATAAAACCGGTAGTAAAGAAAACCCCCGAACCCACCATTGAGCTGAACATCAATGATACCGAATCTAACAAAGAAAGTGATCGTTTTAATTCCATATATATTTGAAATAGATGCCCCCATATAATATTTCTATACCAAGGAAATGTAGATTTTAAAGTAGCTTAATTTATTACAATGTTTTTTAGCTTTGGATAAAGAACTATATTTTAATATTCTTGTAGAGTTTTAACCCTATTTTATCTTAGTTAGGCTATGGATGCTTATTCTGTTTTTTCCGACAATTACCTATTTGGCAATGGATTGCTAGAAAAAATTCCGCATCCAGAAGGTTTTTTGGGAGGAGTGTTTAATATCCTTTCTTTTATATGCCATTTTATGGGAGGGGCGACTTTTTTTGCAATTTTTTTACCTTTTTTGTATCTATGCTTTGATCGGACGCTCGCCTTAAAAATAGGAATAGGGCTTTTGTTTTCCGGTTTTGCAAATGGCATAACAAAATATTTTTGCGAGAATCCAAGACCAAGTGATTTGCCCTTGAAAATAATGAAGCTCCAGAGCCACGCAAATGAAACGGCTTTTGGTTTTCCTTCCGGTCACTCTCATGTATCCATATTAGTTTGGGGAATTTTCTTTTTAAGGTTTAAAAATTTATATATCCGATTGGTATCGGTTTTTTTTATCCTGTTCACTCCTTTTAGCAGAATGTACATAGGAGTTCATTATCTGGGAGATGTAATAGGTGGCTTTATAATGGGTCTTTTTACTTTAGTTTTACTCGAATTTTTGTTTAGAAAGAGTCCTGATTTTCCGGATTTATCCAAAATAAAAGAAAATTTTAGGAAAAAAGCAATTCGTTCGATTTCTTTGCTTATTGTTGCTTTAACCATTGGAGTTTTATTTTTACAAAAAAAGTTTATGACAGAAGCCCATATTTCATCTTTTTCACAAGCAGTAAGTTCTTCCGGTTCTTTAGGAGGGTTTTTAGTTGGTATTCTGGTTTTAAAGTATGGGTTCAAGCATAATTATTTTGATTGGTCTACCGTGGAAAACGTAAAAGAATTTGCTATTCGATCGTTAGTGCTTATTCCCGGAATTTTAATCTTTTATTTCGCAATGGGGTACATTGGTAAAATTTTGCTTTCCGAACAAGGAGATTATACATACCTATACCGGTATTCCAGATATTTTTTGCTTAACCTGTATATAGTTTTATTAGCTCCCCTTATTTTTAAAAAACTGAAAAAGTTAACTTTATGAAATTAACAAAAGTAGTCCAGTTTGCAAAAAACAGCCTAACAGAGCTATTAAAATCTAAAATTTTAAAGTCTTCTTTTTTTGTTATCATTTCTAAGATTTTAGCCTCTTTGTTTAACTTGGTTTTTATGATTTATTCCGTAAATATACTAAGCAAATCGGAAAACGGAGTTTTTCAATACTATCTTGGATTTATTCCGGTAATACTATCCATAGCTGAATTCGGATTGTCATCTGCGCTGATAAAATTTTTATCTCCCGTAGTGGATAACCAAAAAGATATAGGAATCGTTCTTTCTTCTTCACTTATAGTAAAGTTCTGCTCCTTTCTGTTTTTAGTTTTTAGCGGTTTGGGCATGTTTCTTTTATTTAATGAGGACCCTCTTGCCATTTTTATTTTAGTTGTTGGTGGGATTTCCATGTCTTTTATCACATTTTCGGAAAGCATTTTTGTAAGTTTTAGAGCATATTATTCCCTGGCTCTATGGACCCCCTTAACAAATTTGATTCGTTTGGCTGTTTTGTATGTCTCAGACAAGTATTCTAATTTTCCTTTGAATCATTTAGATATTCTTTCTATTTTTGCAATTAGTCCCCTATTTATTTACATTTTATTTTTTTTCATATTCAAACGGCAAACCCTCTGTTGGAACGCAAAATTTTCTGAAATTAAACAGGAAATCAAGAGACTAGCTCTTTTTAATTTTTGGGCTTTTGTTGCTTCTATTTTTGCCATTATATCCGACAGGTTGGAGATATTTTTTATTAAAAAATATCATTCTACAGAGCAAGTTGCCATATACGGAACAGCCCTCCAACTATTTAGCGGATTTGTAATAATACTATCAACCCTAAACTCCATTATATTTCCTGGGTTATCCCGATTGGTGAATAGCCCGGAATTTAAAAAGTTTTTATTAAAAGCTGTTTTGTTTAGTATGGTTGTCGCTCTAGCTTTGTCTCCAGGGTATTTTCTTTCGGAAACTATCTTGAATTTTTTGTTTAATGAAAAATATTCGGAGTCGATTCCCGTATTTAAAATATTGTATCCGAATTATTTATTACAACTGGTTTTTGCTCCTTTGGGAATTGCATTATTTGCAATGGGGAAACCTAAAATTTTGGCGATCTTAGCTTTTTTAAGGTTTTTGTTTGGACTAATTTTAGATAATTTACTTATACCGGATTTTGGGGTTATGGGGGCGGGTGTTTCCTTTTTTTTAGGACAGGTGATTTCTTGGCTGATTTTGGGAGGCTATTTTTGGGCAATTTTCTGGAAATGATTTAATTCTCTTGACTTTTATAAAGTTTACTAGACAGTACAATCTATACAATGTTATCAAACCGTTTGTATTATATAAATTTAACTCTATTGTTTTTGCTTTTTATTTTGGGAGCATACTCGATTATCTCTAGGATATGGGTGTCAGAAGATGCCTATATTACCTTTAAGTACATAGACAATTTATTTGCAAACAACGGGCTAACCTTTAACAAAGGGGAAAGAGTGGAAGGCTTCACACATCCTCTTTGGGCAGGCTTATTAATATTCTTGAGATTGATTGGAATTTCTTCTCATCCCGGTTCAATTGTTTTAGGACTCGTTTTTTCATTTGCAGGCTTATTTATTTCGGTTTTTTTGTATAAATATTACAAAAAGGCTATTTTTATCCTTCCGACCCTTTTGATTGTGAATGATGGCTTTCGTGATTTTGCTACTTCAGGATTAGAGTTTTCTCTAACTTTTTTTTTAATAGTGCTTTTGTTTGCAATTATTTTAGACAAAGAATTGCATAATCCGGTTGCCCTGAGTACAATTCTATCTTGCTTGTATCTTACACGTCCGGAATTAGGAATCGTTCTTGCTTATTATAGTATTTTTTATTTCTCGAAAAATTATAAAAATTTTTTGAATTTGTTCAAATTCGGATTGCCTATTCTTTTTTTGGTCGTCGGCTACCATGGGTTTCGATTATATTATTACGGTGATATATTTCCTAATACCTATTATGCCAAATCAGGGGGGGGGACAAATTACACACAGGGTATAAAGTATTTGCAACACGCAATACGATATTCACCCTTTTTAGTTTTTGCTTCTCTTGTATTTCTTTATTCTATAGTAAAAAAAAAAGCCCAAAAGCCAATTTTTTTGTATATAGAGAAATTTTGGTTTGTTGCCTGATTGTATTTTATGTGGTGAGAATTGGAGGCGATTTTATGGCTTTTCGGTTTTTACTTCCGTCCATAGTGTTTTCCTCCGTTTTATTCCATTTCTACATAAATTCCTATTTTAAAAATATGAGTATTTCCAAAAGTATCATTATTAATTTTTTTCTTTTAATTTTTTCGATTTATTTTATATTTTTTGGAAAGAGATTACCTCTTACACAAGGTTACATTGTAAACGAAAGAGAAATTTATACCATGGGCTTAGAACAAAGCCTTTCTTCCAGATTTATGGAAATAAAGTATCCATGGTATATAGAGGGCACAAAATATAAAAAATTAGAAAATTGCCTTGAATATCCAAAATTTATTATTACGAATTCCATATCCAAAGCAAAGTGTAATGAGCAAGGCTTTGGCTTAGGCTATTTTTCTGTAGGAGCCGGAACAGATGTTTCTGTGATAGATGAGCAAGGCTTAACGGATAAATATATTGCTCGTCAATCCAGAAAAAAAAATTTTCGACCGGGACATGAAAGAGAAGTAGGTTTGGACTATTTAATCCAAAGAGGCGTTTTGTTTTGCTCGCTTGACAGTAAGAGTTACGACGAAATTATGAATACCCAATACGGAATTATTATAAATCTTGATCCGGATTTTTTGTTTCGATTAGGACCAGAAATTTACAAAGAAAAGATAATAAAATTAAAGGCTCTTTATAAACAGGCAAGTGAGCAAAAAACAAAACAAGATAGACGGTTATTGGAGAAATTGAGAACATTGGAAGATAGGTATAATATAAAGATTGTAGAGTTGCCTTCGGAAGTTGAAAAGTCTTTTACCGCTTTTTCTTCGTGTTGGCAGTAAAATGGTTTTAAAAATTTATCATTACATTGAGAGAACTTTTTTTATAGGTTTTTTATTGTTTTTTGGATTCTTTGTGGATGCAAATCCAAGAGTTGTGGAAGAGTTTTCTAAAGTAGTTCTTTTGTTTTTTGCAATAGTTTTTGTCGTGTTTCATTTTACAAAGTTAAAAGCTAAAAAATCTACTTATCTCAATTATTTTACTTTTGTACTATTTGTATATAGTGTTGTATCTACGGTTCAATCTATTAATAACATTGTAGAAACTGATATCATTCGCCTAAAGCTATTATTCAAAATTTATTTGGTTTTGTACATTTTGTTTATAACGATTCTGATACAGAAAAAATATACTAAATTAGAAATTGGAATTGTAACTCTTTTTTATTTTACTTCATTTCCTTATGCTTGGTCTCTTACAATAGGCTCTTTGCGTTCTGTGATTCCCATGGTATTTGCTGTTTTTTTATTTTTGGAGGCAAAAAGAGAAGAAAGTCTAACGAGTAACCAGATCGTATTTTTTAGTATAAAAAATGATGCTTTTATATATTTGTTAGTATTTTCCTTTATCGGTGTAAATTTATTTTCTGATAATTACTTTAGAAGTAATGATGTAGTTTTTAAACTATTGTGTTCCACCTTTTTGTATTATCTTGTTCAACTCAAATCGATCTCCACTAAAAGAATCATAGATTTATTAATCTTTATATTTCTTTTTAATATAATCTATATATTTCTTGGTATTTTAAGCTTCTCATTCACACACCCTGGCTTTGATTTTATCTCTTTAAAAAAAACCAGTATTTCCGGTATAAATGTAAACGATATATCAGGATATTTGATTATCCTATTACCTATTTTGGTAGCCCGCTTTATAGATTTGGGAAAGATTACAACCAAACAAAGGATATTTTTTGGCATTTTAATACTATGTAATATTTTATTGACTGTACTAATAAAATCAAGAACAGCGTGGTTTGCTCAGTTTTTTTCTTTTTTTATGTTTTTATTTTTGATTTATAGAAACAAAAAAAGAGATAAAAGAAATGTTTTGGCTATAGTATTGCTTCTTTTAATATTTATAATTTCTCTTTTTGCGATTTACATTTTTAGTGAAAGCGTTCTCCAAAAAGAAACTTTGATGATGAGGTACCATTATTGGAAAATTTCCATTGCTGCTATAAAAGAGAATTTTTTTCTCGGAATTACAGCTGATAATTATGCTTATATTACTTCTTTTCTTCCGATAGACGGCATGAACCAGGACTTTTCTTTGATAATTGATCATTTTAGAAGGAGCGGACTCTTTCATACTCACAACTTATTTTTACAACTTTGGCTAGATGGTGGATTTGTGTATGTACTATCTTTTATGTTGATTTTGCTTTTTAGCTTATGGAATTTTTATAAAAAAGGTTTTTCTACTCACGATTTTCTAGTCAAGTTTTCGATTTCGATTTCGATTCTTTCTACAATTATACAAGGTTTTTTAAACTACAACTTCTTTCACTATCCGATCTTATTTGCTTTTTGGGTAATGGTCGGGCTACTAAACCATTACCATGAAAAACAACAAGCACCAAAAGCAAAATATCCAAGACTCGTTGTAAATATATTTCTGTTTATTTTATTGGTTTGGATAAGTTATCATTCGGTTGCAATATTCTATAAGTCCAAAGCTTACAAAGAAATAAAAAACATTCGATACAAAAACCCCGGTGGATCCGTTTTATTAAAAGAAAGTTCAAATACAAAAGATGATTTAAAAGCCGTTGGCAATTCAATCTTATACGTCCAAAAAAGCTTGGTTTACTATCCAAAAAACTCCGAATTAAACCAACTTTTAGGAGAATTATATTATTTCAGATATTCTTTGCTAAAGGACAAATCCGACTTACTCAAATCACAAAAGAATTACTATTTTTGTACTAATACAAGCGACCTTTCTTCTTTTTGTTATCTTCGATTAGCGGAAGTTAGCAAAATATTGTATCCGGAATCTATTGACAAATACGATCAATTGATAGAAAAAAGCTCGAAATTAGATCCAATGGAATTAAATACAAAAGGAAACATTGTACCTTTTTGAGAGCTATGGGAGAGTGATTCATGAAAAACATTCTGTTTGCCTGTTTCCTTTGCGTATTCATTATTACTTGTAAAAAACAACCGCAACCTTTTACGGTTGGAGCGTTTCAAAAAATTTACGACCCGTCTGTAAACGAGAGGGAAGATTGGTATATCAACGATCATACTTTCATAAAAGGAAGAGACGGAAAATACCACCTTTTTGGAATTACAGGTACAGAGCCAAAAGATAAAACCGATATTCATTTACACATAGATTCTAGCAAAGAGAAGTTTCTCGCTCATGCTACTTCGGAAAGTTTATTAAAGCTTCCATGGAAAAAAGAAACTTTTCCACTAAAAGCAGAAAAACTTTATGGAGAATCTTATATATGGGCACCATACATTATTAAGCACCAAGACACCTATTATCTATATTACGCCGTTGGAAACTTGCAAAAAAGCAATTTATCTAAAATATATATGGCTACTTCCAAAGATTTGTACAATTGGAAAAGACACTCTGAAAATCCCGTAGTGGTTGATGTAAATGCCCGCGACCCTCACATACTCCAAGTTAGCGGACAATGGATTTTGTACTATACAACCAATTCGTTACAACATGGCGGTTACCTTGTTGTTGCCTATCAAACAAGTAAAGATTTGATTCATTGGAGTAATCGTAGGATTGCCTTCTTTGATAAAAAAAACGCCGTCGGTAGTGAATCGCCTTATATCTTAAAAAAAGGAAAAGACTATTATCTGTTTGTAGGTCCGAGACCGGGAAAAACTGGCAAAATGTATGGAACGGAAGTTTTTAAGAGCTCAAGTCCTTTTCATTTTGATCCAAAAAACAAAGTAGGTAGAATTGATGCACATGCTTTGGAAATAATCAAGGAAAACGATAGATATTACGTTAGTCATTGTGGTTGGGGAAAAGGTGGAGTGTATATAGCAGAACTTTTCTGGAAATAGACATTAATAAATTTTGACTTGTTCTGACTCATCAGAGTGATGAACAACTTCTCCTATAACACGAGGATTTTCTCCTAAGATTTTTAATTTTTCTATCGCTTTGTTAGCTTGTTCACTTGAGACAAGAATTATATAACCAATCCCCATGTTGAACACAGAAAACATCTCTTTTGTTTCTATTTGGTTGTCGTTTTGGATTTTGTCAAAAACGTATATCGTTGGCAATTGGTCTTTGAAGATTTTTACGCTAATAGAAGGATTTAAAACTCGCGGAATGTTTTCATAAAACCCACCTCCTGTTACGTGAACCATTCCATGTACAGTTACATCTTTTAATAAACCCAAAATTGTTTTTACATAAATTCTTGTTGGTTTGAATAGGTGATCGACAATAAAATCAATTTCCGATTGTTTCGTAGGTAGTTCACTATCTTTTAAATAGAGCTTTCTTATCAAAGAAAAGCCATTGCTATGAGGTCCGCTTGACTCCAAACCAATTACTACATCACCGGCTTGCACTTTGCTACCATCAATTATATCCTCTTTTTCCACAACTCCTACTGTAAATCCTGCCAAGTCGTATTCATCCAATTTCATAAGACCAGGATGCTCTGCCGTTTCACCCCCAACTAGAGACGCTCCAGCTTGTTTACAACCTTCTATAATTCCTTCTATAATTTGTGCCATCTTTTCCGTGTACAACTTGCCACATGATATATAATCCAAGAAGAAAAGCGGTTTTCCGCCCATAACAAGCAGGTCGTTCACGCACATTGCTACAAGGTCAATACCTATCGTATTATGGATATCTAGCAACCTGGCGATTTCTAATTTTGTTCCGACACCATCCGTGCTAGACAGAAGTATGGGTTGTTTGTAGTCTTTTAAAAAAGAAACGTCATAAGCAGCTGCGAATCCGCCTAAACCACCTAGCACCTGAGGAGAAAAAGTAGATTGTACTTTATTCTTTATAGTTCCTACAAATCGCACACCTTCTTCCGTGTCTACTCCTGCATCTTTATATGTGTTTGGATTGTTTTGCATAAACTTCATAATATTCATATAAAAAATTAAATATTAAATAACTCCATTTGAGAATTTACCACTTTTTCTCCTTCCCGAGGGAACAATTTATGGTAGGTTCCATCCGAAGAAAGGATTCTAGTTTTTACATTATCTTTTAATATCATGTCTAAAACATTCAATATTTTTTCTTTTATGGATTTATCTGTGATAGGAAACATAAGCTCAACTCTTTTATAAAAATTTCTAGGCATACAATCCGCAGAAGTTAAAAACATTTTCCAATCTCCTTTATTGAGAAAAACATAGATTCTAGAATGTTCCAAGTATCTTCCTACAAGTGAGCGAACTACAATGTTTTCAGAAACTCCCGATATTCCAGGCACTAAGCAGCATATTCCCCTAACAATCAAATCAATTTTTACACCGGCAGCGCTTGCGTTGTAAAGGGCAATAATAACATCCGGGTCTACAAGCGAGTTCATTTTCATAATAATTCTTGCCTCATTTCCGTTTTGAGCATTAGCTGTTTCCTTTTCAATGAGATTGATTATATCATCTTTGAGATATTGGGGTGCTACTGACAATTGGTTGAGTCTTGGAATTTTTGCCAAGCTGGTTAATGAGTTAAAAAGTGTTCCAACTGCTTCCGTAAATTCTCCGTTTTCGGTCAGTAATGATAAATCCGTATAGTATTTCGCTGTTGTTGAATTGTAGTTTCCGGTGCTTAAATGTACATACCTTCTAAGTTTATCACTTTCTCGTCTCACAATTAGCATTGCCTTACAATGAATTTTTAAACCAACAATTCCATAAACTACATGGACACCGGAATCTTCTAATTTTTGTGCCCATATAATGTTTCTTTCTTCATCAAACCTTGCTTTTAATTCTACCAAAACCGTTACCTGCTTCCCGTTTTCTGCCGCCTGCTGCAAATAAGAAATCAAGGGAGAATCACCGCTTGTTCTGTAAAGTGTCATTTTGATCGCCAGAACTTTTGGGTCTTCACTAGATGCTTTTAGCAATTCTTCGACTCCTTGGAATGAATCATAGGGATGGTGCAACAAATGATCTTGTTTTCTTATCAGATGAAATAAGCTTGTTACGCTGGTCGCCTGGATTACACTTCTTGATTCAATATAAGGAAATTTTAGTTTGGATGTATTGTTTAGGTTGTAAAAATACATAAGATCGCTTAGATTCAATACATGCGGAATCTCGCAAGTTTCATGCTCTTGAACATCAAGCATTTCCTGAAGGTATTGCTTAACTTGCCCATGGGCACTTTTGTGGACGTACAATTTGACAGTATTTCCCCATATACGGTTTTTTAATTCCTTCTTTACGCTTGTTAGTAAATCTCTAACCTTATCTTCCGCAATAGACAAATCGGAATCTCGAATAATTTTAAAGGCATGAATTTCTTTCACCAACATTCCGTAAAAAAGATCTGACAGATGCAATTTGATAATTCCTTCTAACGGAAAAAATCGTCTTTCTCCATTCTGTTCAGGAAGCTCCCAAAATCGCGGGAGAACGGACGGAACTTGAACGATGGCAAAAATATCCTTTTTTTTGTTATTTTCATCCTGTGAAGACAGAGTGATAGCCAAATTTAGGGTTTTATTTAGTATATGTGGAAAAGGATGAGCTGGGTCTATGGAAAGAGGAGTTAAAATGCTAGAAACTTCTTCTTTATAATATTTTTTTATTAACTCTATTTCACTTTCCGTTAATTCCGTATAGTCTTCAATTAGGTTGATTTTATTGCTTTTTAATTCCGGTAAAATACTATTGGTATAAATTTCGTATTGTTTGTGTATAAATTCGTTTACCTTGGAAGAGACAGCTTGGATTATTTCGGAAAATCGCATTCCGTTTAAACTTCTACCGTCATTTCCAGCTGACAGTTTACTTCTCAGGTTAGCAACTCTAACCATGTGAAATTCGTCCAAATTTGACTCGGTAATACATAAAAATTTCAATCTTTCCAAAATTGGATTAGACGGATCAGCTGCTTCTTCTAACACTCTGCAATTAAAATCTAACCAAGAAAGTTCTCTATCAAAAAAAATTTCAGAATTTTGTATATTTATTTCATAATTCATGTTTATAGCTTTTAATAATGGTAAAATATCCTCTATTTACTTTTAATAGGCGTAAAGAAAAGTCAATGTTTTTTAATTAACCATGGTATTTCCGAAAAGTTTTTGCTAGTTCTGTATACATCAACTCTTAGTTCCATTTTTTCCTTGTATTTTCTAAAAAAGTCTTGAATTATATACAACTATTATTTGCAATCGGAGAACCAATGGCTATAGCAGAATTAAAAGGACAAAATGTTCCCGTTAAATTATGGACGAGAATTGATGAGATTGAATACGATGCCATGACTCAATTGAAAAACGTTGCGTCTCTTCCATGGGTTTTTTCTCACATAGCAGCAATGCCTGATGTTCACTGGGGAAAGGGTGCTACGGTTGGCTCCGTGATTGCTATGAAAGAAGCTATATGTCCGGCAGCTGTTGGCGTAGATATTGGCTGTGGTATGGCTGCTGTCCGAACTAATTTAAAGGCAAATGATCTACCGGATAATTTAAAAGAAATTCGTCATGAAATTGAAAGAAGTATTCCGACAAGCCATTATTATCACAAATCATCCGTTGTAGAAAAGCTTTGCAGAGTAGGGGATAAGTTGAAGCTACTTAAAAAAGTGAGTTCTGATTTTGAGGAAATTACTCCTAAATTTAAAAAAGAGAAAGATTTTATTTTCAGGCAGTTAGGGACTTTGGGCGGCGGAAATCATTTTATTGAATTGTGTATTGATACAAGACAAAACGTTTGGATGATGCTTCATTCCGGCTCACGAAATATAGGAAAAGTATTGGCTGAATACCACATATCCATTGCCAAAAAATTAACTCATAATCAAAGTCTACCAGACAGAGACCTTGCCGTTTTTCTTGCGAAAACTCCGGAAATGCGAGCCTATAAATACGATCTATTGTGGGCACAGAGTTATGCTTTTTTAAATAGGGTGACAATGCTGGAGTTGTATATTGATGTTCTAAAACGGTTTTTTCCCGAATTGCAAGAAGAAGAAAGGATTTTGTGCCACCACAACTATGTTAGCGAAGAAACTCATTTTGGAGAAAAGGTTTTTGTTACTCGTAAAGGAGCAATTAGTGCCAGAGAGGGAGAAATGGGAATCATTCCCGGTTCAATGGGAGCAAAATCGTTTATTGTGAAAGGACTTGGAAATTCGGAATCTTTCCATAGCGCGTCCCATGGTGCAGGTAGACGTATGAGCAGGGGAGCTGCTAAAAAGAATTATACTCTTGAGGACTTGGAAAGACAGACCCATGGTGTAGAATGTAGAAAAGATAAAGGTGTTTTGGACGAAATTCCCAAAGCTTATAAAAATATAGAGCAAGTAATGGAAAATCAAAAAGATCTTGTTGAAATTGTTTATGAACTCAAGCAAGTTCTCTGTGTAAAGGGGTAGGTACCGGTTGGGTTGGTGAGTAGGGGTAGGCACAAGAAAAGTCTTATGAAAAAAGGACTAAAAGTTCAATCAGGCAGTTTGAAAGGTAGGACAATTTCTATACCGGAAAAGCTAAAGTCACACCAAAATTTTACGTCATCTATGGTAAAAGAAGCTATTTTTTCTATTTTGGAATCTTATGATTTACAAGGACAAATATCCAAAAAAGATTCTTTGTTTGTAGATTTGTTTGCAGGCTCAGGACAGATAGGCTTGGAAGCCATTAGCCGAGGTTTTCAAAAGTGTATAATGTATGAAGTTTCCAAAGAGAGATTCTCTCATTTGGCAAACAACCTTTCGGAATACAACGAATCAATCACTCTCTACAACAAAGATGCATTTCGTCTTTCTTTATCAAATCAAACTGAAGCCTTTGAAACCGTTGTTTATTTTTTAGATCCCCCGTATTCGTTTTGGGAATCCAAAGAGCATGAAATTTATAATCTCGTAGAAAACATCTTTGAAGCGGGCTTAAATCAAAAAATTGTGATTATCCAATCTCCCCGCAAGGTAGAATGGAAAGATTTTCAAATAAAGAGCTATGGGAACACTCATCTTCTGATTCATGCAAATTAAAACCTAATAGTATTGGTATTTCCGAAAAGTTTTTGGTTGTTTTTTGGTACCAAAAAGCGTATATTTGTAAAAAGCTATACACATAAGGAGGCACCATGAGGTCTTTTGAATCTTGGACGTATGAAGATGTTGAAATAGAATTTGGTATCGAAAGAGTATACGAAAGCAAATTGCTAAATGAATGGTTGGAAACAGAAACAGAAACAACAGACTCGCAAAAAGAAAGTTTAGAAATTCTGAAAATCAACTTATTAAAAAATATAGACGCACTAAACGAAGACGAGTTGAAAATGCTGTTTATAGCACCTCTACTAAACATAGTCAATTTTGTTACAGACAGATATAAACCCTTCACTCAAAGAAGTATGACACTAAAAACCGAAAAGGTAGAAACCTCCGGAATTGTAGATTTGTTGATTGCCACAGGCAAAGTTCGTCCCAAAGAACCGTTTTTTTTTCTACATGAATATAAATCACAACACCCTTCCAAAAAAAACGATCCAATGGGACAATTGCTTATTGCAATGGTCTCTGCACAACTAAACAATTCCCATACGCATCCGATTTATGGAATTTTAGTAGAAGGCAGGGATTGGTATTTTGTGATACTCAACAACAAAGAATATGCTGCAAGCCGAGGATTTGATGCTTGTACCAATGATATTTACCAAATATATGCCTTACTTTGCAAAGTAAAAGACTATATAGAGGAAATATTGATGAAAATCAAGGGTTGAATGTTTAGAATAAATTAAAACTCCTAGCGCAATTGCAGAATTAGATTTTATTTTTGCTAGTTCTGTATGCATCAATTCTTAGTTCCAATTTTTTCATGTATTTTCTAAAAAAATCTTGAATTATATGCAACTATAAACTAGATTTATGTGCAACCATTATTTGCAATCGGAGAACTTATGAAATCAATTACAATTCGTGGTATTGATCCTGAACTTGGTGAAGCCATTAAGCAATACGCATCTTCATCTCAACAAAGTATCAACCAATGGATCATTCAAATGTTAAAACAAGTCACAGGAATAAGCAAAAAACCGGTCTTTAAAAAATACTATGATCTTGATTTACTCGCTGGTGGTTGGACAGACGAAGAAACAGAGCATTTTGTTTTAAATACTTTAGAATTTGGGCAAATAGATACGGATATCTGGAAATGAGAATAATTTCAATTGATACAAACATTTATGTTGCTTTTAAAAAAGGTGATAGTAACATAACAGAGGTTTTTAGGAATTGCGATATTATTTACATTGATATAATGGTAATCGCAGAATTGTATACGGGATTTGTTCTTGGTAGCCAAGAGACAAAAAATAGAAAAGAACTTGAAGAATTCCTTAATTCATCTAGAGTAGAAATCCTATTTCATGAAATAGGAACTACTGAATATTATGCTGCAATCTTCAAGCAGCTAAAGCTAAAAGGAAAACCTATTCCAACAAATGATATTTGGATTGCTGCCAATGCAATGAAGCATGGTGCTACCCTGTTTTCATTGGATAAGCATTTTCAGGAGATTGAGAATCTTTTGTTGTTAAAAATATGAATTTCCGAGTGGCGAAACCAATGGCTATAGCAGAATTAAAAGGACAAAATGTTTCCTTTAAAAGCATTGGGAATACTCATCTTCTGCTTTATGCAAACTAAAACCTAATTATATTGATTGATGATATGTTGCCAAGTACCAAGTAATTTTTCTAATTGCAGAAGTGAATAATTGTGTTTATCTACCTCGATAGTCATACCTTCCTTGAGACGCAAAAACAGCCAATTATCGCCTGTAGTAACTGCACCGTAAATAGTTTGTAAGTTTTCACCTCGTTTTTCGTTCCATATACGGGTAGCGTACATTTCAGCAGAACATTGCGGAACGGCAGCTGAAATAGCATCATTGAGCTTAGCTTCTACTATGGCAATAATAGGAGTATTTGGAATGACATTAAGCGGAAGCCTTGCCAATAGAAAATCACAAAAACCTTGTAAGCCTTTTTTCGGGTCTACATTAAAGTTAAAACCGGAATATACTGCAAAAACTTTTTTATTGTTTTGATACAATTCGTTGAGTATGGGTGCTATAATAAACTCTGACTTTGCTTTTTCAGTGTTTAGTGAGAATTCGGAACCTCTTGCAAGAGTTTCTATAAGCCAAGCACTTGGTTGTACAGGGGCTATGGTAAGGTGCTCAAAAATATCTACAACTACCGTTTGCAAACCTAATGTCTGCAAATCCTCAAAAGTAAATTTTGAATACGATTTGGTATTGCGTTTTGGCATATTTTCTATTGCACTCGAAGTTTAAAGCTAGTCAATTTCTTTTTTGCATTGACTTCTTTTTAAAAAATAATAAGCTATTCTTGCGAATCAGGCAATAGGTCACAAAACCAAAAACCGATTCCGTTTTTTTCATTTTTGGGATCTTTGTACTCCTTATAAACCTTTTCTCCAATTACAAACGGGATTGGACTTTGGAAAATCGGACCATCAAAGCAAAAAGTATGAAATTCACCGTTTTCACCGCAAGGGTCTACATTTTTGGGTAATTCTTTAATAAAATCCTTATCAATCATTCTACCAACAAAAGATGACCCTAACAAATTTGATTGAACACAAACGACTATTGCTTGAAAACCCAAGTCAATAAACTCATTGATAAGCTCGTTTGTATCCCTTTTCCATAAAGGAAAATGAGCTTTGATATTGTATTTACTAAGTTTATCTTCTCGATACTTACGCAAATCTTCTAAAAAAATATCTCCAAAAGCAGTATGTTCAAAACCCTTTGCCTTGAGCAGAGAAACACAATCATCCATCTTTTTTTGGTAAATTTCCATGTCCGGTTCTTCTGGCAATTCAATTGTACTAAATGGAATTCCAATAGACTCAATTTGCGAAACCAATAATTCCCTACGAACCCCATGCATGGAAACACGGTTGTGATGTGTGTTTACAGACGTAACCAAATGCTTGATTTGGTAGTTTTGATCTTGCAATAAATAATGCAATGCAAGGGCAGAATCTTTGCCAGAACTCCAGTTGAAGTATGTTTTTTGGGTAGACATCATGGTATATTAAAAAAGTAATTGATTGATCTCAACCTAAGAAAATTACTATATTTGTCAAATGAAAACTTTTTTAATCTTTTTTCTATTTCCAGTAGTTTTGGCAGCTCAAATCATGAAGGTAGGAGACAATTTGCCAACTTTCACTTATACGGATCAGCATGATCAAAGCTACACTATAAACTCATCTTTACAAACAATTGTTTTTGTTTCGGATATGGAGGCAAGCAAAAAGGTTCATAAAGTTTTGGAAGCAAAAAAAGGAACTTATCTGCAAGAGAAAAGAGCCATTTTAGTGGCGGATATTCACAAAATGCCTTCTCTTATTAGTAAACTCTTTGCCATTCCTAAAATGAGAAATTATAAATATCCGATCTATCTAATCAAAGAAGAGGAAGATGGCAAACCATATCCTCGAGAAAAAGAGGGTATAACTCTCATTTCTTTAGCGGATTTGAAAGTTACCGGTATCCAATATCTAAAAACGCCTGAAGAACTGGCAAAGTTTCTCCAAGAAAAGTAGTTATGAAAATATTGTATTTGGATACGGTAACGGATATGATCATTGTTGCCGTTTATGAATTGGTTGATGGAATGTTTAGTCAATTGTATCTATACAAGGGAGTGCATCCCAGGGAATCTTCGTTTCGTTTATTAAAAGACATTGAACTGGCTTTTCATTCAACTGTTATGGAAAAACCGGATGTCATTCTCGCCAATAAAGGTCCTGGTTCTTTTACCGGAATTAGGATTTGTGTAGGAACAGCTCGTAATCTAGCCCAACTATGGAAAATTCCGGTAATGGGTTTTGACTGCTTGGAGATTTACTCTTCGTATTATTTTGGTAAATATTATAGTCCGGCTTTGGTGATGATAGATGGAAAGCAAAAAAAAGTGTATTCCGGCTATCATGATTCAAATGGCTTTAAAGGAAGTTTTGACATCAAACCGGAAGAAATAAACCAATATTTTGAGTTGAATTCCGAAACCAAAATCTACACGGATTTCAGCTCTGAATCGGGGTACTTTAATATCAAAGAGGATATTCCAGAACCTAAATATTTATTGGAAATCCAAAGAGATAATATCACCGGAATAGACATCCAATCTCATAATTACAAAAATATGTTACCCAATTATATCAGAGGAACTTATGCGGATTAGATAATTGAAATTAGAAATATTATTATTTTTAAAATAACAAAGAAAATTTACTTAAATTATTTGCACAGACAAAATCTTCAGGTAGTTTATGCTCTCCTTGTTTCACTTTCTGTAATTTTAATGCTGTTTTACACACATAATTAGTGTATGAATTTTCAATATTCAAAATTTTAGTTAAACTTTCCCAATCTTCTGGTACAGGAATGGAACCGCCAAAATCTTTTCTTAACCAATGATCAACTGTATGTTTGTATTTTTTAGGAAACAAATTTGTTAATTTATTTTTTGTTAATTTAATTTCAGTTCTTTTTTTATTCAAGTAATCACAAACTAAATTTTGTTCTACATTGTATAATCGTTGTTATATGGAACAAATGCTAATGGAGATTTTCCATATTTTGAAATATATTTATCACCAATATTTAAGAAAAATACTCCATCTTTTTTTAATTTTTTTCTTAGCTTGTTAAAAATATAAATCAGTTTACTAATATACTCCATGTAAGTTTCTTCATTACCAATTTGACCTTCAAAGCCATAATCTCTTTGACCCCAATAAGGTCATATCCTTACCCATATCTTTTTGTTATTCACCACAGATTTACACAGATGGACACCGATTTTTTAATTCCTGTTTGATTTTTTTGATTAATAAAAATTGGAACTGCTATTAAATATGTTTTTTATATTGTTTTATATAAAAACCTATCCAACAACTATGGTATTTTACCATGGTTGGAAAGTAGAACGTATTTTTTAAAAAAGCAAACTTTTTCTCCAAAAAGCCGTATGAAATAGTTGACATTCTTTTGATTTGAGAAAATTCTTTGGTAGAGTTTGTTTTCACTTTGTAGAATGAGAAATATGACGTTTAAAAGATTTTATCGGAATGTATTATAAACTAAATATCTTAGATAAACTATTAATCCCGCTACTCCTTCTTTTGCCCTTTTTCTTATTTTCCCAGGATATGCGAGATGATTCTACCGGTCTTTATTTGACTCCGGAACAGGTGATAACCAATGAAGATTGGAGTAAATTTTCCGAGTTACACCAAAGCAATTCTACTGATCCACAAACCAAAATTCAAGAAATTGAAAAGTTGTTGGAAAAATACTATTCTCAATTCGTGGGTGAAAAAAGGATTTTAGAAGAAAAAATCAATGGTGAAACCTTTTCCCCTGGAATTTCTCAAAATACTTTGCGTTTGCTTGTAAGAGACATGAAATCTCAAAAATCGCAAACCTATCTCATACGAGATTCGGATATGCTTTTTGAGATATATGAAACTTTGGGGGATTTGTATAAATCCGTTCAAAATAATCCGAAGTCCGTTTGGAGTTACGCGGCTGCTCTTCGCTATCGGGACTTTACAAATTCCGAAGCAAAGCTCATTTCCGAATTTCAGGATAAAAAGTCCGGCAGTGATGCTCTGCAAAAGCATATAGCAATTAAAGAAAACTATGAAAAAGCAAAATTAGAGCTAAAAGAAGCAAAAGATAGCTATTATTTAGAAAGATCCAAAGATATTAGGACTCCAAATATAAAATTCCTGCAGCAAGCTCCCAATTTTGGAGCCATGGAAAATAAGGTTGAAAAAGCAGAAAAAGACTACCAAAACTCCTTGAAAGTCAATATTCAACCCCTGATAGACAGGAAAGGAGAAAAAGACTCTAACGTAATTTATAAACTGGCAGAAGTTGTAAAAATAGCAGAAGATGAAAATCAAGAAAGGCTTAAAGTTTTAGATAAATCCAATACTTTTTGGGGTGAGCCTTTTATTCTTTTTGATACAAAAAAAAATACCAATCTCTTTGCCTACGAGCAATTGCTGGAATTTGCTTACAAATTATACCCTAAAAACCCGAAAGTCATGCGAGAACTTGCGGAAACATTCAGAAATTCCGGGAAAAATCGAAATTCACTGGACTTTTATTTAAAATATCTAGATATTTCTCTAGCTTCCCCTCCTACAGACAAAGAGGAGAAATTAAAACTGACAGAAAGCTATCTAAAAATTGGGATGTTGTATTCTACCCTCAAGCGATATGTACAGGCAGTTGATTATTACGAGAAATACGTTCAAGAAAAAGAACAATCAGAGGAAAAAACCAAGTTATATTTCCATTTGGGGGATTTTTATTCCAAGCAATTGGGAAATTATCCCAAAAGTGCGGAATATTTTAGAAAATGGTTAGAAGCCACTGCCCAAATCAGTGCAGAGGATTCCGTTCAAAAAGCGAAGAAAAAGGCTATGGAGTTTAGGGCAAATTATGGGATTTCTTTGTATTATAAGTTTTTAAGATTACCCCAAAAAGAAACCCAAAGTCTGGAATCTTGTTATGCAACCTATAACGAGATTAAAAACATTCTTAAAGAAGAAGATCAAAAATACCAAGACAGCCTTAAACAAATCCATGAAATTAAAAAGGAATTACTTAATTCCACCAACGATGAATCTTTGGCACGCTTAGAAGAAGCTAAAAAAAGTGCCAACGAATACAAAGCAAATCTAAAAAGTGTCCAAACTCAGTACAATTCCATATCCAAAAACCTTGTTTTGTTTAAGCTGGCTGAATTTGCAGAAGAGAACCGTGATTTTCAAAAAGCTAAAGAATTTTACCATGAGATAGTGCAAATAGGAAATGAAATTGATATAAACCGAGCCCTTAAAGATTTGTCTCGAGTAGACAAAACAATAGAAGATGGAATTATAAGAGATAGATTCTAATGACACAAATCAACCCATAAATAATTTGGTCTTGATACTATGGAAAATAACCAAGAGCCACAACCTAAAAAAAGCGATATACTATCCATCTTTTTATCACAAATATTGGTAATTTTAGTAATTTTTATAATTCATTCTTTTTTTTCTATGTTCAATGCCTATAATGTTATCATTTTCCAAAAGCTACCACAGGAAATTTTTGAGACAACCGATTCGAATAGACGAACAGAGATACTCGAAGAGTCTTATAAAGAAATTCAATCCTCTATTGAAAAAGACCCAGGTATTTTTACAACGGAATATTTGGATATTATTATCAACCAACCTTTGTTTTTGCTTTGGGATAGGGTAATTTGGGCACTTTGCTTTTTGCTTCCTGCTTATTTTTTTCTGGTAAAAGTAATGAAGACCAAGTGCACTACTATGGAAGAGGAGTTAGGATTCCAGCAATTACGGCTTGGCTTAAGTGTTGGGATTGTTATTTTTTTATTGGTAACATCCGGATCCTTGTTTCTGGAACTCATTGGTCAAAAACCTGTTTTGAATAAATTTAACGTTGTGTTGTTTACAAAAATAGAAGGAAACTTTCCTTTACTAGTATGGTCAATTTTTACTGTCGGAATTGTGACCGGAATGATTGAAGAATTATTTTTTAGGGGTTATTTGTTAAACCACTTTATGGACAAAGGATTTGAAAAAGAAGGTTTGGTTTTTACTTCCGTGATTTTTGGAGCTATGCATTACACTCCAGATTCTTCTGTTATAATACCTATCGTGCTTACCATTGTTGGGTATATTTTTGGTTTGTACTACGTTAAGACAAAAAATATATGGATTTCTATCTCTGCTCACGCTTCTTACAATTCCCTTGGCTTAATCCTTGCATATTTTATAGGAGATAAAGCTTTATAAAAAAATGGTGAAATCTTTTGGAAGTCGAATAATATTTTGTATCATTGGTATATATTTTTTTGCATTGAGTACCTATTCTTCAGAAGTCATCGAAACCAACCAAAGCGTGGAAAACGCAAACAAAAGCGTAAAAATATTTCTGAATACACTTACCAAAAAAAAGTATGTATCAGAAAATAAAACCAAAGGCTTTACCTATAGGTATACTCCCAAATGGTACAATCCTTTTAATTTTGATATTTATGTAGGTAACTTTAGTAAAGCAACTAACACCTCAATCATTCGATTGGAAACTCCTAAACACGGAGAAGAGCAACTCTATAAACAACTCATAGAAACGAAGGTTCTAAAGCAACCTATTCCCAAAGATAAAAAGAAAACTCCCATACAAAGCAAGTCGCATATAATATCACAAACTCTCAACCTTATTACACCCGGAGCTAGTGTTCTTTACAATTCGTATAAATCTCCCCTTTACACAACAAGCGATACTTTAACAAATACGTCTTTTTATTTACTTGCTGACTTACTTATTATTGGAATAGCTTCTTGGTATTCTGACCAAAATCTTCCCAAAAAGGGTTTGGCAGACAAAATGCTAAACAAACAAGGACCAAAT
Organism: Leptospiraceae bacterium; assembly: GCA_024233865.1. GTDB lineage: Bacteria > Spirochaetota > Leptospiria > Leptospirales > Leptospiraceae > JACKPA01. Next base: position 470,150 of record JACKPA010000001.1, read on the forward strand.
CGTAGTCTTTTTACAGGACCATACAGTGGGGTTTTAATTGGAGTTTTGATGATTCCAAGAGCTTTTCGGATGATTGGTTCCTACCATGATACAGGCACACAAAATCGTATGGCAGAACTATCGTATACATACCACTTCTAAACATGGATTTAAAATGACAGAAATAGAAAGACTAATACATATTACATCTACTCTTCGTGGAGAAAACGGTTGTGCATGGGATAAAAAGCAAACCTATAAATCTATGGTCCCTTATTTGATAGAAGAAACCTATGAAGTAATTGATGCCATTGAAAAAGAAGACTTTCACTCCTTGAAAGAAGAACTGGGAGATTTGTTGTTTAATCTGATTTTTCAGGCAAGGCTCGCGGAAGAAGAAAGTCGGTTTGTTTTGGAAGATGTTGCTAAAGAAGTATCTGATAAGTTAATTCGTCGCCATCCCCATGTTTTTCAAAGCAGGCAAGAACTAACTCCCGATACCGTTTTGGAAAATTGGAACAAGATCAAAGAGCAGGAAAAGGCAGAAAAAGGGCTTGCCAAAGAACAATCTTTGCTGAATAAAGTACCTAAGTCCTTACCTTCTCTGCTTAAGGCGGAGCAACTGCAAAAAGAAGCCGCCACTGTGGGATTTGACTGGGAATCCATAGAAGGAGCAAGAGAAAAGTTTACAGAAGAAATACAGGAATTTGAGCACGAATTACAAAGCTATCAAAAAGATAGGTTAAACAAAGAAGAGTTAGAAGACGAACTGGGCGACGTTTTGTTCTCTTTGGTGAATCTGGCTAGATTTTTAAAAATATCCCCGGAAGTAGCTTTGCTGCGTACATGTAACAAGTTTATGAAACGCTTTCAGTATATAGAAAAACACGCAAAATCGGAAGGCAAAAACTTGAAAGATATGACTTTAGCAGACATGGATTTACTCTGGAATGAAGCGAAAAATAAGGAAAATTAGAAAATTAAAGAAAGGCAATGTACATTACAAATAATTTTATTAGATAATTAGAAGGAAAAAAATGATAGAATGGACAAAAAATTTGAGTGTTGGCAATCAAAAAATGGACGAGCAGCACATTGGGCTGCTTAAGTTAATTCAATATTTAGAAAAGTCCTCTGATTTTGGGGTATCTGATGAGGAATTAGATACGGTAATTTCAGAATTAGTGAATTATACCGAACAGCACTTGAGAGAGGAAGAGGAATATTTAAAAAGCATTGGTTATCCTGATTTTGACAAACATGTTGCACTTCATAAATTTTTTATAAAGCGAGTTAATTCCTTCTTTGCACAATTTTTAGCTAATGAGAGAAACGTTGACAAGGAAGTCCTAAAATTTCTTGGTGATTGGTTTTTGAATCATATCAAGGTAGAAGATAAACAATATGCTATATATTCAGAGAAATTAACTGGAAATTTAAGCTATCCCACATGATGTAAGTAATAACTTCTTCTAGATCGCCAACTTTCACTTTCATCAGCAAGCAATACTTTTAGCCATTTTCCACCTTGCCGTCTTTCACAAGATAAACCTGTTTATCAACCTTCAAGTTTCCGATATAATCGGATATTCCGTCCAAATCGGTCGTTGTAAAAAAAGCCTGTCCGCAGTCTCCTACCAATTCAATAAAATGTCTCCTCCGTTTGATGTCAAGCTCTCGAATCACATCATCAACTAAAAGAATAGGATCGTCTTGTAAATAAGATTGCATGTATTTAAATTCAGCTGTTCTAAGAGAAATGGCGACGCTTCTCTTCTGACCTTGTGAACCGAATTCTGTAATATCTCGGTTTTTATCTCCTATATAGATTACGTCTCTATGAATACCAACGGTAGTAAAACCCACCTTCCTATCATAATCAAGCTTTTGGTTTAATTTTGTATGAAAATCATCCGGTCCAACTACATTTGGTTTATAAACCAAATCCAGGTCATCCTTCTTTCCACTCAACTGAAATAGATATTCTTTAAAAATATTCTTTACCTGATTTAAAACCAATTCTCGTTTTTCTTTTATAAACATGCCTTTTTCCAATAGGAGATTGTTCCATGGAACAATCTCCTTCGGATTGCAGTTTTTGTCTTTTAATAAGGCGTTTCTGTGCTTCAAAACTTTATTGTATTCCAGCAGGCTTATAAAATATTTTTTATCAATCAAAGAAAGAAACCTATCCAGAAATCTACGCCTTTCTGCCGGACCACCTTCCACAATTTTTAAATCGGAAGGTGAGAAAATAACACATTTTAGTTCTCCAACAAGGTCAGTCCTTTTGGTAATTTGGTTACCATTGAGCTTTAGTTTTTTTTTTATCCCCTCTTCTTTTTGATACCCAATTTCCATAACCTTTTCTCCCATGGAAGAAGAAAACTCCGATTTCATGTAATAATAAGGTTGTCCCCACTGCAAAATATCATTGTCAGAACACTCTCGAAAGCTCTTTAAGGTCGAAAACATACCAATAGCTTCAATAATATTGGTCTTTCCTTCTCCATTGTCTCCTACAAAAAAAACGAGCTTAGAATCAAAGTATAAATCGGTTTCCGAATGGTTTCGAAAATTTTTTAAAACGAGGTGATTTAAAATCATTGAATCTTCATTGGCATAATAACTGATACAAATTGCTCATCATTGGGGTCCTTAAATACAGCCGGCGCATTTTGATTGGAAAATTCTATGATAACTTCTGGATTATCTATGGATTTTAAAACATCCACCAAATAATCTCCTTTAAAAGCAATAACGATATCCTCATCTTGGTAATCAATATTGATATTAATATTAACCTCTGTTGACCCAGGTGTGGATGCATTTAAATTCAATTGATTATTAGAAAACTTTAGTCGAATTTGTCTGGAAGGTTCCTCTGCAACGCTAATTGCCTGCCTTAGAGCCACTTGAAACTCTTCTCTGGGAACTCTTACACTGTAATTAGAGCTTTTGGGTATAACAGACTCATAATCAGGATATGTTCCGTCTATGAGTTTGCACTGCAACTCTATACTTTCATTGGAAAGATAGATTTGCTTATCAACAAGTCCTATTCGACCGTTTTCACTTGTTTCGATCATTTTGGAAATTTCTTTAATTGCTTTGTGGGGAATAATAACACCCTCTGAAAAAGGTAAGGTAGTTGGAAAAACCCTATCGACCTTGGATAACCTACGACCGTCAGTCCCTACACAGGAAACTTTATCGCCATCATTTGAGATAAAAAGCCCGTTAAAAACAAATCGAGTATCTTCTACGGCAACTGAATAAAAGGTCTTTTTAATCATCTCTGCAAGTATTTCACATGGAAACTCTACGGTTTCCTCCGTATCAACCTTTGCAATTGTTTTTATCTCATCTCCTTCCATTCCATTGATATTCATTCTATAATCGACCTTCTTTTCCGCGTCCGTGATAATCGAAATGGTAGGATTGTTTTCATCATTTTCCACAAGCGTATTAGCAAAATTAAGGAGCTTAAAAGTACTGCTCAATTGCCTTGCCGGTAGAGAAATATTGCCTTTGGAAATAGCTTCCGCTTCCACTGATGTCTTGATGGATATTTCCAAATCCGTTGCAGACAAGTAAACTTTTGAATCATCAACTTCTACCTTTATTTTTGATAATATAGAATTAATCTCCCTAACCGTAATAACACCTTCTACGGAACTAATAGCTTTTTGAAAGTCAGTTGTTTTCACTACAAACTTCATATATTTCCCTCTTTATTTGTTTCTTTTATATTTATAGTAGTACTAGTAGTAAATGTAAATATGTACATAACCCAACAATGTCTAAGAAATATAAGGAAATATGTCTCATAAAATTGAAAATAACTTTTTTGAATCCTGTAACTTTTTCCGTAAACAAGATTTTTTATGAGACAATAATTATGCATTATGTCTTATTAACCTATTATTGATAGTTTATTTACGGCTTATATACGGTTTGCTGACAGATGAAAATCCTTTATATTTAACCATGGTTATTTTTTTAATATTATTCCTATGCCAAGCTCGTGTTAATATAAATAGGTTTACAATTATAGGTAGTTTCTTTTATATTCAAGATTGTATGACGCTGGTTAATATTGAAAATCTAAATAAATCTTACTTTATCCAGGATAAAGGTGTTTCCATTTTATCAGACTTAAACTTTAAAGTTGAAGAATCTGAGATTGTTTCTGTGGAAGGAGCTTCCGGAGTGGGAAAATCTACTTTGCTGAACATAATTGGTGCCATGGATCATTTCGATACTGGAACCGTTCAGGTTTGTGGAGTTGATTTAGGGAAAATTAGCGAAGTGGAAAAAGAAAAATTTAGGGCGACAAAAATATCTTTTATATTCCAGCATCATTTGCTTTTACCTGATTTTAGTGCGATAGAAAACGTTAGCATTCCTCTTTTGATCAATAAGGTGAACCCGAACAAAGCCAAACAAAAGGCAAAAGATATGTTAGAAAGAGTTGGCTTAGGGGAAAGGTTGGACAATTTTCCCTCTCAATTATCCGGTGGTGAAAGTGCCAGGGTAGGAGTTGCTAGAGCTTTAGTAACGGGCAAGCAGCTTATTTTAGCAGATGAGCCAACAGGCAACTTGGACAAAACAACTTCCAAAAGTTTAATGAACATGGTCTTAGCACTACAAAAAGAGCTAAAGTTTTCAATGATTATCGTCACCCATGATACGGAATTGGCATCTCTTTCTACAAGAAGGAACAAATTAATTTCCGGAGTGTTAAAACCAATTTGACCCTGTGGTTGCCTACGAAAGTAGCTTATCTGAAAAACCAAAAAGGCTTTCAGCCTGTAAAATAACAGCCATGATGGTTGTTTTGCCCTAGGTCAAAATCTCCAAACCACTCCGCGTTGTATATATAATGTTTTAAAGTTTTGAAAATTTTGCAACAATTCAGTTTGTTATTCATGGCAAAACGTAAGGATTTGATTTCTGATTTAAAAAATTTACTTGCCATTGTACAAATGGAATAAATTATTCTACCGTAAATGGAAGAATTTGAAGGAAAAGTCCGAACCAACGGAATCAATATTTACGCTCGTTTTTTGCCAAAGGGAGATAAAACGCCTGTAGTTTTGGTTATGGGCTTGGCTTTTCAGATGACAACATGGCCCGAAAATCTCATTGAGTTGCTCCAGCAAAACGGGTATCCTGTTTTGTTATTTGACAATAGAGATATTGGTCTATCGGAAATCATCCAAGAAAAGCACAATGATTTATTGCTTCTAAGCCTTTTGCAATATAGGTTTGGATTTCCGCTTCCTCATTCTTATTCTTTGCATGACATGGCAATAGATACCCTTGGTTTACTTGATCATTTCAATCTGGAAAAGGTCCATCTGCTTGGAATTTCTATGGGCGGAATGATTTCTCAAATTATGGCTGCATCTTATGGACAACGAGTGAAAACCCTGACACTTTTATCTACTTCCGATAATTCAACCGATAATCCGATTCCGTCTATCGAAATGCTTTGGCGGTTTATGGGTAGTGGAGTTGTGGGTAATGATCTTGCTTCTGCTCAAAAAAGAGGTCTTTTATTGGCACGAACGATTCAAAGCCCTGGTTTTCCTAAAAAAACCGATGAGCAAATTCTTGCAAAAATTGAAAAAAACTATTATCGTAGCTATCAGCCTGCCGGAGTCAACAGACAAATCCATGCCGTTCTCTCTACCGGCTCGTTAAGAAAGTTTCATCCGAAAATCCAAGCTCCTACAATGATCGTTCATGGAAAATCGGATCCACTGATTCGTCCACATGCAGGAAAGAGGCTTTCCCAATCTATTCCAAATTCCCAGCTACATCTGATCGAAGGGTTATCACATGACTTGCCAGAAGAATTTATGCCAATTTTGGTTCGATTATTTTTAGAGCATACACAGGAACAATAGGAGAGTCTTATGGCTAGTTCTTATATAGTGACACCGAATGGGCGTATTCTTTAGGTTAAGTGTAATATTTTCCAATATTTCCTCAAAGTAAGGGCACGAAGCATCGTGCCCCAACAATACAACCCATCTAAAGAAAAAATTTACCCAAGAACTTTTTTGAATTCGTCCGTAAGAGCCGGAACAACTTCAAACAAATCAGCCACAATACCATAAGTTGCTACTTTGAATATTGGGGCTTCTGCATCTTTGTTGACTGCTACAATATATTTGGAGGAACCCATTCCAGCCATGTGTTGGATTGAACCGGAAATTCCACAAGCAATATAACAATTCGGAGAAACAGTTTTACCTGTTTGACCTACTTGGTGGCTATGAGAAATCCAGCCTGCATCTACAGCAGCTCTGGATGCACCTAAAGCGGCACCAATCAAATCACAAAGGTCTTGTAAAATTTTAAAGTTTTCAGGACCTTTCATTCCCCTACCGCCGGAAACAATAATAGAAGCTTCCGTTAATTGAACCTTGCTTCCACCAGATAATTCTTTTCCGGTGATTTTTGCTTTTGTATCACCAAAAGAAGCAGAAGTGCTTTCTACAGCTCCGGCACCGGCTTTTTCAACTACTTCAATGGCATTCGGTCTGATTGTAAATGCTTGGATATCAGAACTTACCTTAATATTTGCATAAGCTTTGCCGGAATAAATTGGCTTTTTAGCTACTACCTTACCACCGTCTACACTAATACCAACTGCATCAGAAACGATACCTGCATTGAGTTTTATTGCCACCCTAGGGGAATAATCTTTGCCATCACCGGTATGAGGCATAAAAACTACATTTACAGATTTTTCTTTTGCAACCGCACTGATTATATTTGCATAGCCTTCTGCGGAAAATTCAGAAGCTTTGGCAGTCACAACTTTATCTGCACCTACAGCAGCCACATCTTTAGCAAGTCCGTCTGCTCCATCACCAATTAACAAAACAATTAATTCACCGCCAATTGCGTCAGCAACCTTTCTTCCAGCCGAAGTTACTTCTTTTGAAATCTTTTTTAATACACCGTCTTTAATTTCACCTACAGCTAATACATTCGCCATTTCTACACACTCCTTTGGATTTAAATAACCTTAGCTTCTTCTCTTAAAGCTTTTACAAGCTGCTCCGCAAAGCCTTTAGCATCACCAGCTTCTAGTTTTCTACCAGCCACCCTTGGTGGAGGAGGCTCTAAACTCGTAATTTCTATCTTGCTTCCTGAAGATGACAAATCTGCCGGAGATTTTTCCGTAATTGGTTTCTTTTTAGCAGACATAATACCTTTCAAAGAAGGATAACGAGGTTCATTTAGACCTTTTTGAGCAGTAATTACTACCGGAAGACTTGTTTCCAAAGTAGCAGTTCCACCCTCAATTTCTCGCGTTACTTTTAAATTATTTCCATCAAATTCCAATTTCAAAGCCAATATCGCGTGCGGAAGACCCAATCTTTCTGCCACCTGAACGCAAACTTGAGAGCTATCGGTATCTATGGATTGTCTACCACCGATTACTATATCTGCTTTCTCATCCTTTACAAAATTGGCAATTAATTCTGAAGTAAAAACCGAATCAAAAGTGTTGTAACCGTCTACTTTTATGTGAACGGCTTTGTCAACACCCATTGCATAGGCTGTTCTAAGAGCATCTTTCGCTCTTTCTGGTCCAACCGACAATGCAACAACTTCTCCGCCTTGTTTTTCCCTAATTCTAATTCCTTCTTCAATAGCAAATTCATCATAAGGAGAAATAATCCATTTAATTCCAGCCTCATTTATACTCTTATCAGCCAGTTTAATACTTGCTTCAGTATCAGGGACTTGCTTTACTAGAACGATAACCTTCATTCCACATACTCCTTAAAATATTCTATAGTTATCTTTATTATTAACCTATTAAGAAATAGCGTTCTTATGAAAAGTGTTTTTTATAATACTATGATGCTGACAGCTTTTTTCTTATTTGAAATTTCCATGGGTAAAAATTGTATTTTAATTTACAAAAAAAATTCATATTCAAACCGATAAAGTAATAGATATTTACATGAATAGAGTAAAAACTAGCAAAATTGCACTTTATAATAGTTAGTTTTTATAAATTTTAAATCGATAAAATGAAGACAGTTATGAAATACGCTATATATTTTTTTTTATTAATACTTTCTTTGGGATCACAGCCATTAAAAAATTTACCGGAAACCACTTTTGGTGCCCCCTTAAATACTCAAAATGCAGAGTACAACCCAATTATTAGCCCTGACGGCAGATACATTGTATTCCAATCGGATAGACCAGGGGGACAAGGCGGAATGGACCTTTGGCTTTCTGAAAACAAAAACTACAAAAATAGAATGGGCAAACCAAGTTGGACAGAGCCTGTAAATTTTAAACAATTGAATACTCCTTCTTACGAAGGTGGTTTTTCCCTCTTGTTTGACAAAGACAATATCCCTTCCGAAATCTATTTTTCTTCTTATAGTGCAAATTACAAAAGCAATGCCTCGGTGGATACCCGTTCCGGCAAAGATGGTTTTGATGGTTTAAATATCTATTATACAAAAAGGACAAAAAATGGCAAATGGTCTTTGCCTACACACCTAAATGAAGTCAATTCCAATTTTGATGATAGGATGCCAACCATTTCCCCAGACGGGAAAACAATGATTTTTAGCTCAAACAGACCTGGGGGATTTGGAAAGTATGACCTTTGGATTAGCAAAAGGGATTTGCAAACCAACAAATGGTCAGAGCCTCGTAATGCCGGTGAAGAGGTTAATTCTTCCGGAAATGAGATTATGCCATATTTTCATTTTGATGGGATGTCGATTTTTTACAGCTCAGATAAAAACGATGATAATTACAAATTTAGCTTTTATACGGTAGATTTTGAGGACTATCAGTTTGCCAATTCTAAAATTTTAAGCTATCCTTTTAATAGTGAAAATGATGATGAAGGGATTTCACTTACCCATGATGGGATATGGATTTATTATGCTTCCAACAAACCGGGGGGGGAAGGTCAATTTGACATATACAGAGCTCCTTTTCCGGAATATTTAAGAAAGCATTACTCGTTTATATTTAACGGTCTTGTATTAGACGGCTCGGAATCTACTATGATCGGAATTGATTCCACTATTCATATTTTTAATGAAAAAGGATATATTCGAACGATTACTTCTAAACGAATCGGAGGCGACCTTTCCAAGCATGATCATAAAAATTTTGAAACAAAAATAGAAACCGGTTATTTGTACAAGGTAGAAGTTTCCTCGCCCGGTTTTCATCCTACCGAATTGACCTTAGACCTAAGAGGGAATGTTGGACAAAATAAATCAAGGTATGAAAAAATTGTCCTTATGCCAATTCGAGAGATTAAGAAAGAAGAACCAAAAGAGGAGTTGGTTCACGTTATTTTAAAAGACTTTATGACAAAAGCTACCATTACAAAAGGAAAAGTCATTCTATTCACTGAAAAAGAACGTGGAGGCACCGAGCTATCTAAAAAAGAAGAGGAAGCGTTCGTTATTGAAAAGCTTCCCGAAACAGATTTTGAATTGCTTGCGAAAGCTCCGAATTACAAAGACGAAACCGTATTTATCAAAAAAGATTCGGAAACTGTAAAAGAGAAAAAAGACATAGAAATTTATTTGCGAAAGTTATCTGATATTCCGGCTATTTATAAAGAACAATTATTGTTTGCATTTAATGAATATTTATTAACTAAAAAACAAACAGAATTTTTGGATAGATTAGCTGGCTATTTGTTAGAACATCCCAAAGACATCTTGGAAATCGGTGGGCATACGGATAACATAGCCACGAAAGAATATAACGTAAAATTGAGTCAAATGAGAGCTGATGAAGTAAAAAAATATTTGGTTAAAAAAGGAATTGCAGAAGATCGCTTGTTTACAAGAGCTTATTGGTATTCTCAACCGGTTGGAGACAATAAAACTGCCGAAGGTCGAGCCCAAAATAGAAGAGCTAATTTTAATAAGTTGAACTAATCAAGAAGAGACTCCTTGACAAAAATTATTCAAAAACTAGATACTTCGTTAGCGTATTACGTTCATTCCAAAATTAAAAATAAGAGATTAGACCGAGTACTGGCTAGAATCAATACAGGAGAATTAATGGTTCTCCTGTTGCTTCCCTATATGGTTTATATTCATGGATGGGATTTTTGGAAACCGCTTGTACACGTATCTATAACAGCATTTCTGACAGACATCCTGATTTTGTTTTTAAAAAAAACCACTTCTCGAAACAGACCCTTTATTGGAATTATGGGTCATACGGGAGAACATCCGGATATGAAACACTCCTTTCCTTCTGCTCACGCTGCCAATTCCATGGTTGCAGTAACTGTACTGATACTAGGATACGATTATTCTTACTACTTCTTTTTTCTCAGTATCTTGGCTGGCATAGGAAGGCTTATCACGCTGCATCATTATTTGAGTGATGTTATGGGAGGATGGTTAATTGGTTTTTTAATGGGGATATTGGGATATTTTATAAAGTATTTGTTAATGAATTGAGTATGGAAAATTAACACCGAGAATCGGTCTGCCAGATCTGTTCTTCTCGTAAGGCTTTAATGATAATGTCATCAATATTTTCATCTGCTATAATTAAAACTCCTTAGATTATTTTCCAAAAAGATTTTTAAAAAGTAAAGTCAATTATTTTAACGTGAGTTCGAAATAACAATTTTATTTTCACCTAAAGGGCAACCACCGGGGGATTGCCCTTACAAAAAGCCTTTGATAGCCTTTGGTGTAGGGGTAAACCACTGTGTTTACCCTAATAATTGTTAGGAATTTTTCTTATGTCGAACTGACGTTAATTATCGTATAAGATGAGCGGCATACAGTGGAATGGATTTGATATTTTTCTTGTAACCAAAATTTTTTCCGGAAATTCTTATTGCATATTCGGGACTGTACTTTCCATATCAAAATTTTCCATAAGCAGCAATATTTTAATAAACTCAAGAAACTAGTCAATAAAAATAACAAGAACAAGAGATTATTCATACGAAAAAAGCAGAAAAATAGAGATTATTGATATGAAAAAAGTCTGTTTGTAGGTTTGGTTTGCTTGATTCTATTACACTATCATCACCGGTGTTTTTACAAATTATAAATTATTGGTAGACAGATAATTTATGGAAGAAATGCTTTTCTTTAGGCTTGGTAAATTAGAAGACATAGGTGTAAATAAGGAATAATAAATATGGGTATTTTTGAAAAAATCTTTTTTCGGTACGATTTAAAGAAGAGATTACTAATTTTTAACTCTTTTTTGGTTATTTTGGGAGCTGGTGTTGTTTCTATAATATTTTTGTACGTAACGGATAAAACAATCAAAAAATCCGTGAGGGAAAATATTGAAACCATCAGAGACGAAAAAAGTCGAGAAATTACAACTTATTTTAATAACAAGGCAAGTGATTTAATTGTTCTTGCAAGTTCCCCTACCGTAAAAGAGGCTTATAAAGAGTTTAAGCTATACTATGAAACTCAAGTAAAGTTAAACGGACAGGATTTTTTTCGAACCTATTTGCAAAGGTATTATATTTCCGAAAACCCGAACCCCCCCGGGCAAAAGGACAACTTAGACTTTGCTACGGACGGGAGTGGTTATTCTGATTCACATAGGAAATACCATCCCTATTTTAGAAACTTCATCAAAACCAAGCACTACTATGACTTGTTTATTGTAGATGCAGAATCCGGTCAGATATTGTACACCGTTTTTAAGGAAACAGACTATGCGACAAATTTGGTAAACGGAGCCTACCAAAGTGCCAATATAGCAAAGCTCTTTAACGAAGTTCGAACTTCAAGCGGCTCCCAGGAAGCGTATTTTGTGGATTTTGCCAATTATGCCCCTTCTAACAATGATCCGGCTTCTTTTATCGGTTATCCCGTTTATGTGGATGGAAAGTTGGCGGCTGTTCTTATATTTCAACTGCCCATAGATGAAATCAACAGTACTATGTTAAAAACCATTAGCATGGATAATCCAGAAGAAAGGAAATATTTGATGAGCTATCTCGTGGGTCAAGACCTTTTGCTTCGTTCTCAATTAAGTTCGGTGAAAGAGGCAACCATATTGAGAAAGAGGGTTGATGGAGACAAAAAAAGTGTTAAGCGAGCATTCAAAGGTGACAAAGGAGTTGTGGAAGAAACCAACATTAACGGAGACGACGTTTATAGTGCTTACTCTGCCGTAAAAATCTTTGGAACGAATTTCGCCATTGTAACAGAATATGATCGTTCGGAAGCTCTCAAGAATTTGTATGCTATTCGGTTACAAATCTCTATCTTTTTAGCTGTGATCATCGCAATTGCAATGGTACTAACTTACCTTGTATCCCAAAAGTTATCCAATCCGATCATCGAAGCGGTAAATATTCTGTCAACTTCCAGTCGTGAAATTGCCTCTGTTGTGGAACAGCAAGAGAAAAATGCCAATGCCCAATCTGCTTCTGCCAATGAAACAACTACTACCATGTCCGAACTTAGCACTTCCTCACGGCATACCGCAGATCAGGCAGAAAACGTTGCGGAAAAGACGAGACTTGCCCAAGCCAAAGCGACTCATGGAATGGAATCCATTCAAAAACTGACAAGTTCAATGGAGACTCTAAAAGAGCGTGTTTCTATGATTGCGGATCAAATTTCACAACTTAGTGAGAAAAACAACCAAATAGGAAACATCATCAACCTTGTAAGTGACCTGGCAAACCAAACCAACATGCTGGCTTTGAATGCTGCGGTAGAAGCTGCCAGAGCCGGTGAATACGGACGTGGTTTTTCTGTTGTAGCGATAGAGATTCGGAAGTTAGCAGATGAGAGTAAAAAGTCTGCCGTCAAGATTCAAGAGATTATATACGAGATCAAAAAGGCAACAGACACTTCCGTTATGGTGACTGACGAAGGAAATAAAAAAGTAGAAGAGAGCTTTTATCTAGGAAAAGAAGCGGTGGATGCCTTTGAAGGGGTAAACAATTCCATTATGGGTGTTTTTGAAAGTACAGAACAAATCACGCTGAACGTAAAACAACAAGCAATGGCGATCAACGAAGTTTTACAAGCAATGAACGCACTCAATAAAGGTTCTACGGAAACTGCCAATGGAGTCGCTCAAACAAAAATAGGTATTGAACAACTAAACCAGGCTGCCTATAAACTAACTGAAATCGTAAGCGGTCATTCTTTGAGATAAAATGATAGAAGATAAAGAACTATCTGACCTTTTTAAGGTAGAAAGCGAAGAGCATATCAGCCAGATCGAAGATGGTCTTCTTGTTATAGAGAAAGATCCTGGTGATTTGGAGACCATGCATACCATCTTTCGAGAAGCACACAGTCTGAAAGGAGCTGCTCGTATGCTTGGGGTAAATGACGTAGAAACGATAGCCCACATCATGGAAGAAATGCTGGGAAAAGCCAGTCGGGGCGAAGCACGAGTTACCCCTGAGCAAATTGACAGAATCTATATGGCTTTGGATTCGGTAAAAAAGCTCGTAGATGAAGCTGTAACCGGAGAAGAAGCTAAAGTAGACATACTTTATGTAATTGAGGTATTGAACGGAACACAAGCCATGAATCGAAAAGGTTCTGCCCTCAAACCTGTTCCCCATGTAAAAGCTCCTTCTCAGCCCAAGATATCGGAAACAAAAAAACCTGATATTCCGGAAGCACCAAAACAAGTAGAAGTTCCCGTACAAATAGAAAAAACTCAGCCGCAAGCGGAAGAAGTTCAACCACAAGCAGAAGAAGTAAAACCTGTATTTCCCGAACCTGCTCTGGAAGAAAAACCTGTAGCCAAACAACCAACAGTCAAGCCAAAAACAGAATCTCATCAAGACAAGTATAAGATTGATACGATGCGGGTTGATTCGGGTAAACTGGACGCTTTGATGGTTCAGACAGGTGAACTGATTGTTACCAAATTACGGATTGCAAGAAGATTAAAAGATATCAACGATATACAACTACACTTTGAAGATATTCAAAAAATTAACTTTGAAGCCAAAAAGATACTCAAAGAGTTCGAGTCTTTGGAAAAAACGGGAAGTTTGCAACGCTCTGTTGTTACTCGTTTGCAAGGGATTTTTAACGATCACAGAGAAAAACTCGAAGTAATGGAAAACCTTTTGGGGAATTTGCAAAAAACGTCGAGCAATGACTCTGCTAAGCTTGATTTGATTGCAGGCAAGATTGAAGATGGTATTCAAAAGATAAGGATGCTTCCTCTTTCTTCCGTTTTTTCTTTGTTTAATAGAACAGTACGCGATTTGTGTAGAACTACGGAAAAAGAAATCAACTTAGTAACGGAAGGCGGCAACATAACAGCAGACAAGCAAATCATAGAAGACTTAAAAGACCCTTTGATGCACTTGGTTCGGAATGCAGTAGATCATGGGATTGAACCACCAGCGGAAAGGATCGCCAAATCAAAAGACCCAACTGCCACTCTTAAACTGATTGGAAAAAGTCTAAACAACATGGTTGTGATTGAAATAAGCGATGACGGAAGGGGTTTGGACGTAGAAAGGATAAAGCAAAAAGCTCTGGAAAAAGGACTGTTTTCTGTGGAAGAATTAAACGCCATGGACGATCAAAAGGTCTTTTTTATCATCTTTATGCACGGTTTTTCCACTCGCTCCCAAGTTGACGCTCTCTCTGGCAGAGGTGTTGGTATGGATGTTGTAAAGACCTTTGTGGACAATATGAAGGGCAATATCGAAATATCTTCTACTCCCAATAAAGGAACGACATTTACACTCCGTTTGCCTATCCGCTTTTCGACAACACACGTTTTGATCATCGAAGTAGACAAAAGGCACTATGCCATACCTATTGACTACGTAGTTTTGAGTAAAATGATTCAACCTTCCGAAGTCTATACTATTGAAGGGAAGAATACCGTGACAATAGGAAACGAGCCTGTTTCAGTTATATTTTTAAAAGACTATCTCGACATTGAAACAACTCAGTCATCTTCTTTGGATTCGCCTCATCCTTGTATTACCATTTCCGATGGAAATAGAAAAGTGGGAATTATTGTAGACAATATTCTTGATAAACAAGAAGTGATAATGAAACCTTTGGGTGGAGTTTTACAAAGAGTAAGAAACGTTTCGGGTGGAACCATCTTAGAGTCCGGAAATGTCTGTATAATCCTAAACCCTAAGGATTTGATTCAGTCCATTATCAAGAAAAAAATCTACTTTGAAATCCAATCCGAGGCAACATACCAAGAACCAACCATTTTAGTAGCTGAAGACTCCCCTACCATTGCTACTCAAATCAAAAGGATTTTAGAAACAAACGGATATGTAGTTAAGGTAGCAGTAGACGGAGAAGACGCTCACAAACAACTTATGGAAAGTAATTTTGCTGCATTATTGACTGACATTGAAATGCCAAATATGGATGGTTTAACCCTGACCAAACTCTTGCGAAAATCAGAAAAATTTAAAGAATTGCCAATTATAGTTTTGACTTCTTTAGGTAGCGTGGGAAATATAAAAGCCGGTATGGATGCCGGAGCAAATGCGTATCTGGTAAAATCTTCTTTTAATCAATTTGAGTTAATACAAACAATTAAGAGGTTTATATAAAATGGCAGAAAAGAAAATTCGTGTACTATTGGTTGATGATTCTCCTATTGTGATCGCTACCCTAAAAAAAATTTTAAGCAAAAGCGATTCCATTGAAATTGTAGGTACAGCCGGCAATGGAAAGGAAGGGATGGAAAAAATTGCAACTCTTAATCCGGATATGATTTGCACTGATCTCATGATGCCAATTATGGATGGGTTGGAATTTACCAAACAAATTATGGAGAATTCTCCTAAACCAATTTTGGTTATTAGCTCTGCCGTTCAAAAAGAAGATACGGGTAATATATTTAACTTACTACAAGCTGGAGCTGTTGACGTATATCCCAAACCAAGAGGAAACCAAACGGGGGATTACGACAAAATTGCAGATGAGCTTATCAAAAAAATCAAGGTTGTAAACGGAGTTGTTGTTTTTAGTCGAAAAAAAACGACTAGTTCCTTTCAGGCTTTACCAACAACACCGGGAGTTGATACAACTTCTCATTCTTTTCCTGCTGCGGGAACGTCTCATAACTTTAAAATTGTTCTGATTGGAGCTTCAACAGGAGGACCGCCTGCTCTTTTGGAAATCCTTTCTCGTTTGCCAGCAACTTTTCCCATTCCCATTGTTTGTGTCCAACATATTAGCATCGGATTTTCTAACGAGCTGGTCAAATGGCTAAACAACAATGTTTCTCTAAAGGTAAAAACAGCCAAACAAGGAGAAATGCCAAGTGCCGGAAACATTTATTTTCCAACCGAAGACTGCCATTTAGGAATTGATCCTGGTGGCAAGTTTATGGATTTGAAATCAGTCCCTTTTAAGGGACATAGACCTTCGGTATCGGTTTCTTTTTATTCCTTTTTTGAATACTATAGAGCCAACACGCTGGCAGTTTTGCTAACTGGAATGGGAGATGACGGAGCTGATGCCATGAAAGCAATTCGGACACAAGGCGGATACACTATAGCCCAAGATGAAAAGACTTGTGTGGTTTTTGGAATGCCAAAAGTTGCCATCGAACTGGGAGGAGCAAAAGAAATTTTACCCTTACCGAACATAGCCGGAAGAATCAAAGAGCTTTGCAAGGTTTTTTAGGAAAAAATACTTCTTGCAAGCTAAAATAGAATTTAGTTGTATTAATTAACTTTTACGTAATTTGGAGTATAAATGATGAATATAAAAAATCAATTTAAAGCAATGATACTACTTTTATCAGTGTCTCTTTTTCCTGGCTCTATATTTGCATTTGGAACTTATGCAAAGGGATCAGTTGTTGCAAAGATTATCCAATTTGAAAGCCGAGGAATACTTTTTGATTCTTATGAAGGAGTATTGGAGATTACAGGTTTAGATAAAGATGAGAAATGTGACGAAGCCAAGGATGAATGTTTTACACCGGTAACACAAAAAATGGATTTTAGCGTTAGACCAGAAAATGCAGACTTGGTAAACTACCTACAAAAGAATCTCAACCAAGAATTGCTTCTTCAATACAGAGTTCACCGGATAAAGGCAATTGCACTCTCCTCTGATATGGAGATATTATCAGCTGCAAAACAAGAAGCTTCTGTTCCGGCAGAGCAGGGAGACAAATTGATTGTAGCCAAATCTGGCTCCAAAAGAAATTTTTCGGTTTCGGGAAAAGTTTTACAACTAGATTACCAGGGGACGTTTATTGGAACTTATGAAGGTTTGTATGTGGATGCGATAAGAGGAAAAGTTCATCCATTTTCGGTAACAAGCGAGCAAATGGCAAAGTATGCACAAGTATCCATGAAAAGCTCAACAAAATACAATATGGGTATCTCTGTTGCGTATGCAACCGGATTCAGAAAATCAAATTATGATTTGTTTGAAATTAACTATAAAGAGCCGGCAGGTGGAGTTCACACTTCAATGAATGAGCCATCTGAATAATAATTTAACTCTCTCGAAAAGAGGTTTTTAGGCAATTTTACTCATTAAGTGAAGAGAATAACAAATTACTTAAAAATCTCTTTTACTTAGTGGGGAATCTTTTTTCTTATCCGGAACTCACCTTAATATATGTCTATTGTTTTGAAAGAAGAAATCTCACCCAATCTCCTGCGAGAAAGTTTTTGCAAAGATGTCAGACCTTCCAAGATAAATTCAATTCCGGCTACGAACAAATAATCTTGTTTATCAAATTCTTTATCATGGAGCAAATCCCAAAGAGCAGGAACGATTTTCAAAATATCCTTATATTGAGTTACTGGCATATAGTCAGAAATTTCCAATTTACTTGCCTTGTAGATTTGTTTTACAATATCATCAAAAGCAGAAGCATATTTTTTAGGGTTAAAATATTCCTCAAATACAACCCTTGTTGCTTGATCGATCAGCTTTAAAACAACCTGGTATTCACTAATGGCTTCGTCTCTATAAGGGTCTAATTCTACCTTACCGGAACATGAGCTGAAAATATTACCCAAATCAGTCATTCGCACATAACCGAATTCTTCTCCAAAACTCAAAGCTCTCCTTCTGGCAGAACTGACGGTAACTTCATAGTTTGCAATCGAAAGTCTAGCGCTTACACCCGATTTTTGATTTATCAAATGTGAAGATCGTGCTTGGATGGTGATTTCCTCTATAATTTCTTCAATAAATTTCGGAACTTTTACTTCTGGGAAATTGATAGGTAATTTTACTTCTTGCTTAGTTATGTCTAAACCGATTTCACGAGTTTTGGGATAATGAGTGCGAATTTCCGAACCAATTCTATCTTTGAGTTGCGAAATAATTTTTCCGCTTCGAGAGTAGTCTTCTGGATTTGCCGTAAAGCAAACAAAGACATCTAAAGGAAACCTTACCGGAATTCCTCTGATTTGTACGTCTGATTCTTCCAAAATATTAAATAAAGAAACTTGAACGAGATAATCCAAATCCGGCATTTCATTGATAGCAAAAATTCCTCGATTCGCTCTAGGTAATAAACCAAAAAAAATAGAACCTTCCGAAGACAAAGGCTCACCTCCTACAATCTTAGAAGGGTCTAAATCTCCAATAATGTCTGCTATTTTAGAGCCTGGAGATAACCTTTCACCGTATCTCTCTTCTCGTGAAAGCCAAGCGATAGGGGTATTATTTCCCATTTCTTTAACAATTTTTTTGCCAACTGCCGTAATTGGAGCGAACGGACTTTCGGGAATTTCAGTACCCTGTATGATTGGGATATTTTCATCTAAAAGGTCCAAAAGGGAACGCATGATTTTACTTTTTGCTTGTCCTTTTTCTCCTAATAAAACGATATTATGTCCGGATAGAATTGCATTAGTCAATTGTGGTATAACAGTTTCCTCATAGCCATGGATGCCTTGAAACAGTTTTTCTTTTTTTTTGATTTTG
This sequence comes from Leptospiraceae bacterium, assembly GCA_024233865.1. Lineage (GTDB taxonomy): Bacteria > Spirochaetota > Leptospiria > Leptospirales > Leptospiraceae > JACKPA01. The sequence continues at coordinate 489,076 of JACKPA010000001.1, forward strand.
GTGGCAAGATTCTCTGCCATTTCGACCCTTACCGGTCTTTCTTTATAACCATTGCGAATTAATTCACCTAAAATTGTTGGTAGACTCATACTAAATTAATTTATGAATGTATACAAAAATTGCAATGAAATAATATTTTTTTAATAAGACTTCTTCTATAGGCTGTGTTTACTAAACTAACGTCAGTTCGACGTAAGAAAAGTTTTGGATAAATATAAGGGTAAACACATAGTTTACCCTTATAAAACAAGTCTAACGAAGATTTTTCTGTAAGGGCTTAACATCTAAAGACATAGAAGACTTTCAAACCTTAAACCTCATTAAACCTTAAATACTGACCTTTTGTTTCATCCCAAATATGACAATTTTTCACTTGATTTACATAGTAACCAAAATTCAGCTTTCCTTCAGGAATGTCTTGACCGTATTTTGAATTTTTCAATTCTTTATAAGCCTCTCGTAAGTGATAACAAGGAATGGCTGTAGATAGGTGGTGTGGTGTATGAACGTCTATATTCAGGTGAAGAATAGAAAACCAAACCGGACTTAGAGAATTATAGGTAGCCAAAATTTGTCCTTTGTAAGAATTCCAATCACGAGGTGAATAAAATTTCATGTCCGTAGACGTATGGTGTTGGTAGGTATAAAGCGACATCCAAAAAGCAAAAAACAAGCCAGGTAAAACATAAAAATGAAAAATGGCAAATACACTATTGGTAAGATAGAATATCCCACCCATTACACCTAACGCCAATGCCCCCAAAATAAAATAAGACAAAATAACCTTTTTCCTCTGCGACTTATTAAACTTGGACGGAAAGTAATGGGTTAAAATATTGTGCATAAAAGCCCCAAAAGGAGGAAACAACCTACCAATTCTATACATAAGAGCTTTTTTCGGTTTCATCCTTTTTAGGATTTTGTACTGTTTGCTTGTTAAAGGAATCCAAGCATTATCGTAATAGATGTCTTTTGGATTTGCTTGGAGAAGGTTTGTATGTTTATGGTGTGCGTTATGCGAATACTTCCAAGCATAGTACGGATAGAAAGAAAAAACAAAAACGATATGACCCCAAAAATCATTCCAGCGATTACTTTTGAAAAATGCCTGGTGAGCACAATCGTGCCCGAGAACAAACAGAGACGTTACGCCCGTTCCGGCTAAAAACCATGCTACAGGATACAGCCACCAATAAGTATTGGCAAACGAATAGTAACTAAAACCTATAGTTCCGGCATAAAAAGCAAAACTAATAAACATATACAAAATCGCGTACATTAGGTTTGGCTTGTAAAGCTGGGGTGAAACAACCTTTCTTGGTCCGCTAAGGTCTGTTTCTTCTTCATTTACCGGATTTGAAAAACTGATATTTACTTTTTCTAAAATGGCATTCATTATTCGCCTCCATCCATTACTAAGGTTAATCCGTTTTCTTTTGCTAAAATTTGAGCTTTTTTATAATCCATCCATTCTCCCGTTTGAGAATCTATGAGTTTACATTCTGCGGTGGATCTGATATAATCACCCAAAATCGAATTACTTTCACGAACAAGTCCTCCATAAACGGATTTGATTTCTTCTAGAGCCTTTTTTAGGTTATAAAAAGGTATTTTCATGTGAACGTGGTGGGGAGCGTGAATGTAAATATTGTGGATAAAAAAATTATAAACAGGATTTACATGGTAGTTGATGGTTCCCCTCATTTGTCCGTAGAAAGGAGTCCAATCTTCTTTTTCCCTCCATGGTATTTCTTTATGAATATGATGGATATAAACGGTAAAACCGATAAAGTAGTTCCAAATAATAAAAGGAACAAAAAACATCTTGGTAAGTAGCCATAAACCTGCATAAATATCAAATCCGAATTCCGTATTTCCACCCAAATAGATGAGAAGTCCCGAAACGATTAGAATAAAGCTATGGATGATATGTTTATCTCTTCGAGCTTCTTTGAGTGGTGCAGAATAAATAACCATTCCTTTGAGCCAAATTTCAATAAGATAATAAATACCAGCTCCCAAAAAGGACCAATACACTTTATGAAGGGCTTTTTGAAGCAAGTTGTAAGACTGGTATTCTTCCAGTGTAGCAGGATGCCAAACAAAATCGGCTTGCCTTTTTACAGTATGACCATGGTGGATTCTGTTGTGCCCGTAAGCCCATTGATTATAGGCGTGTAAAGATGGTAGCATAGAAATTTGACCAATCCAATAGTTCAAACGATTGCTTTTAAAGAGAGCACCATGGGCACAATCATGACCAATTACAAACAGTCCGCTAATGGACAAACCAGCCATAAACCATAAGATTGGAATGAAATACCAACTTTGGGTATTCCAGAGTAAAAAAATAACCAGGGTATATAAAAACAAACTTCTTATAAAATAGAATATCCCTTTATAAGTAGGGTTTTCAAACGTTGTATCCGAGAGTATATCTCTTACGGACGACAAAGTTTCTTTAGGTGTGTGATTTATCATATATCAATCTCCTCACATATCTAACGATGCTAATTATGATTTTTGCCATTTTATTTAACAGCGTTAGATTGTAAAGTGAAAAACATTTGACAGACAATTTTTCATATAAAGAAGACAGAAATTAATTGTTGATTCGCCAATTTTCGATTTTTAAATCATAACCCAGTTTTATAATTCTATTGTAATGAACTGTATTGCCAGTAACTACACAGCAATTATCGGTAACAATTTTTTAACTAAAAATATAGCTTTTTTAATTCAAATACCTATCCCTCCTTCTCCCTTTCCTGGTTCGCATGCTTGGGAAACCGCAGGAAAGGGAGCGAAAGTTATAGTAGGTTTTATTTTGTTTACCTAAACCTATAAAATTTTCTTAAATATTTCGTCCTTTTTGTTAAGAAATGGATATTATGCTCCCTTTCCTGTCAGGAAAGGGATAGATCAAGCTTGGTGCAAAAGAACAGCTTGATGGGGATAGGTAGAAATAATTTAATGCCGATAATTGCCAGTAACTACAGGCAAATTACTTGCTATGGCAATTCCCGCAATAATTGAATCAGCTAAACCTATTGGTTGTCCAATTTTTTCTAAATCAGATATAATTTTTCCAGATATTTCAGCACTAACAGAATCTAAATTTAAAACATTTACATGATTTAACCTGCTTATGAAATTTTTTAATTTTCCTTCATTTCCAATTTTTCTAAACCCTTTGACTATTTCTAAAATTGTCATAGATGAAATTGTAAATTTTTTATGTTCTCTTATATATTTCATAGAATTAGAAATCACATTGTTATCTTTAGCTTTCATAATCTCTGAAAAAATATCAGTATCAATAATAACCAAATTCATTTTATACCCTTAAAGTTAAACTTTCCCTATCCATCAGAATAATATTGGCTATTTGGTCGATAATGTCCTCATCTTCTTTAAATAATCCAATTATTGGGTTTTCTTCTTCCATTTCTGTTTGCAAAGGCTCTTCTAAAGTAATAACTAAATTACACAATCCAGGATTTAGTTTTTCATTTAATTTTACTATTAAATAACCATCTTCTGAAATCGTGCCTACTGTATTGATTGTTAGCATAATTAATTCACCTTTTGTCATTGTACCTATATATTTTATACTCATAACGAAAATTTTTTCTGTAAATAACAATCTGAAAGAACATCACCCATTTAATAAAAAAGCCTTCATTAGCCCTTGGTTTCTCACTTTTCAAGGGAATGACAGGGGCTAGTACTCAATTTACTTATTTTTTTATCCATGGTTGAAATTCTCCACTGTCTTGATGATTTCATCCTTTACAAAAAGTAAATTTCTATAAATTCCTTTCAAATCTCCTATTTTGGTACTGTCAAAATTTTCACTGACAAAGTATTGGTACTTATTTTCTCCCAATTTTTCCAAAATCACAAAATTCCAGATAGAACCTATTACGTAGGCTCCTTTTATGGATTTAAATTTATTAAGCTCAATAGCGCTAACAAGTTCAGCTAAGAGTTGAGGACGAGGGTCGTCATTTTTGATCGATTTTTTAAACTCTTGAATAAAAAAATAGGGTATTTTGGCTCTTTGTAAACCTCTAGAAACCACGTAATCAATCGTTCCTGTCAAAATAAATTTATCGGTTTTATAGGTTAGTTTAGCTTCATAAAAATCTTTTATCTTTTTATCTTTTAAAGTAAAATTAATTTTATTCAATATTATGGATATGAATTTTATCTTTAAGTCTTCTTCGTAATAATATTCAATATATTGCCCTTCTTTATCCAACAATTCTTTTAGAAAAGTGATAATATCCTCGCTTAACTCTATGGAATTTTTAAACCAATCCTCGAAAGCAGTTCTTTCTTCGCTGTATTCTATATCAAATATATTTTCCAAATCCTCAAAATTGATTTTTGAGTATTGGTACGTCGGAACGTGGGAAATTGGTTCACCTTTTAATTTTTCTAATTCTCTCTTTAATTCTTCAATTTCTCTAAGTAATATAAGCTCTAACTCTTCACTCATAAAACTCCCCTTATTAATAAATATAAGAAATTAGTCATAATATAACTTTTTAATAAAATTAAGTAGTAATATTACTCTAATAACTTAAAAATAAGAATACTATATTTTATAAACACTCTACCTAAGATGATTCTAAGTGAAACTAAAAGCAACATGAAAATTTGAGTTCATTCCAAATTAAAATATTGGAAATGGGTAGAAAATCAAGAGAAGGAAATTCGGTAGATATTTATCATATTGTTGGTTCTAAGCTGAGGTATTTGAGAGAAGATAAAGGTTTCACTTTAGAGCAATTGTGTGAGCAAGTAAATAAAAAATATGGGTTGCAAATAAAACCAAATCTCTTAGGGAAAATTGAGCGTTCTCAATCAAAAATCCAAACCGATTTGTTTATTCATTTATGTGATTTTTTTGAGGTGGAATTGTCATTTTTTATACCAAGTAAAAAAAACAAGCAAGATCAAATTTTACAAGAAAAACTCGATGAACTTTTACAAAACCCAACAGGCAGGGAAATTATCCGTTTTCTCACATCAAGCCCTAATCAAAAATGGAGACCTTTGATCCATGAAATGCTAAAAATTTTTATCCCTCAAATTGAGATCATTATCCATAATGCAGAAATAAATAAACCACAAAAAGTTTTAAAGGCAGCAAAGAGCAGAGAGTTATTGTAGAAAAGTTTTTTTTATAATTATAAAAATTTATTTTGCCTATTAATTGTGATAAATTCACCCTTTCTTTGTATGTCCGTAGATAGAAATACTAAAATTCTGAATTTGGTTCACAACCCGTTTACAGCCTGGATTATTTTGGCATTATCAACCGTTTTAACCATTTTGGCGTGGATAATTTCTAGCCGCTATTCCGAACAACTGGCAAAAGACCGGTTTGAGTTTCGGGTTTCGGAAATTGCAACCGCCATAAAAGATCGTATGGGAATTTATGAACAGGTATTGGTAGGCGGTGTTGCTTTATTTAACACTAAGAATAACCTAACACGAAAAGAATGGCATAATTATGTAAAAACTCTAAAGATTAATGAAAATTGGCCTGGCATACAAGGTATAGGTTTTAGTATTCCTGTTGATGCTCAAAAAAAAGAAGAGCATATTCAAAAAATTCGGGCAGAAGGTTTTCTGGAATATACCATAAAACCTGAAGGCGAAAGAAAAGAATATTCTGCAATTATTTATTTGGAGCCTTTTGACTGGCGAAACAAAAGGGCATTTGGCTATGATATGTGGTCAAACGAAACCAGAAGAATCGCTATGAAAAGAGCAAGGGACCAAGGGGTTACGGCTACTTCCGGTATCATTACATTAGTTCAAGAAACAAATGAAAATGTACAAAAAGGTTTTTTAACCTACAAACCGGTTTACAAAAAAGGACAAGCGGCATCAACCATAGAAGATCGCCGAACTGCCTTTTTGGGCTGGGTATACAGCCCCTTTCGTGCCGGTGACTTGATGGCAGGAATACTTGGAACCAAAGATTTGGAATATAATTTTGAAATTTACGATGGAGTTGATATCAAGGAAGAGTCTTTACTTTTTGATTCGAACGATACAATGCACTTAAAGGAAGTAAATCATAATCCGGCACTTTCCAAAAAAGTAAGTCTTAGCGTACACGGTCATTCGTGGCTTTTGTACGTTCATACCAATTCTAGCTTTCAATCAACAGAAGGACTTGATTTGCCTCAAATGGTAGCAATAGCCGGAACTTTTATTGATATCCTTTTGTTTTATGTGATTTTTGCTATTTACAATTTGCAAAAAAAAGCGACTAAAATTGCCGAGCAAATGACTATTGAAATAAAGGCAAAAAACGAGAAGGCAGAGCAAGCAAGTAAAGCCAAATCAGAATTCCTTGCTAATATGAGTCATGAGATACGCACTCCATTAAATGGAATTATTGGTTTTACGGATTTGCTCCTAACAACAGAGCTTGACTCTATTCAAAAGCAATATATGTCAGCCGTAAACCAATCCGCCATTTCACTTTTGGATATAATCAATGATATACTTGACTTCTCTAAAATTGAAGCCGGTAAATTAGAACTCTCTTATGAAAGAACAAGCCTATTAGAGCTCAGCAGCAAGATTGTGGACATAGTTAGTTTTCAAGCTAATAAAAAAGGTTTAAAAATAGTACTCAACTTTCCGACACATATACCACGTTTGGTATTGGTTGATTCCATAAGGCTCAGGCAAATTTTGATCAATTTACTGGGGAATTCGATCAAATTCACAAAACAGGGTGAAGTAGAATTAAAAATCGAAATACAACATAAAAACTCGGAAGAAGAATTTGTGTTTCGTTTTTTGGTAAAAGATACCGGTATCGGAATTGCTTCTGAAAACAGAAAAAAAATATTTGAAGCCTTTTCGCAAGAAGACTCTTCTACTACAAAAAAGTATGGAGGAACAGGTCTTGGACTTACCATTTCCAATAAATTGCTTGGTTTGATGGGTTCTCAACTCCAATTAGAATCCACACTTGGTCAAGGGAGTACATTTTACTTTGATTTACCGCTCAAGGTGATCAAGGATGAAACCCTTCAATTTGAAAAACCAAAACCTATACACTCAAAAAAAATAAACCCAATGTTAAGTTCCATTACAATTCTTGTTGCAGAAGACAATGAGGTAAATATGAAGTTGGTAGTCAGTATGCTAAAAAAAATCATATCCAACGTCCAAATTTTAGAAGCTCATAATGGTTTGGAGGCAGTTCGACTCTTTCAAAAAGAAACTCCGGATATTGTTTTTATGGATATACAAATGCCTGAAATGAATGGTCATGACGCAACAAGGGCAATTCGAAAATTAGACAAAGAAAAACACGTTCCCATTATTGCTCTTACAGCCGGAGCATTAAAAGAAGAAAGAGATAAATGTCTAGCAATTGGTATGGATGATTATATTACAAAACCTGTGATTAAGAATACGATTCAAGAAGTATTGGGAAAATGGGTATTGGAAAAATAACTTTATATTCAGCGTTCAATCACAAAACTTACGGGTATTTTTAATTCACTTCCTTCCGGTAGGTTGAACTCCCAGTTTTGAATTACTTTTCTAAATTCCTTATCAAAAATTCTATGTTTACAAGGCTTGATAGCTTCCACTGTTTCCACTTTTTTGTTTTTTCCGATTTTTACCTTCCATTCACATTCCGATTCCAAGCCTTGCTCTAAGGCATCGGGTGGGTAAGAAATTTGCTTTTTTACTTTGAGGATTTCTTCTTCCACAGAGCCAACTACTTCTACTTTTTTGCTTTCTGTTGCTTCTTTTGTTTCAGAGGCTTCTTCTTTTTGTTTGGACTTTAATTTATTGCTTTTTTTAGCAGAAGAGGTAAAATAAAAGGAAAACGTATTGCGAGCAGAACCTTTTTGAATAAGAATTTCCAAATCTTTGGGATAGTTTATGCTTGCATAAACCATAGTTATTATCAAACTAAAATGAATAACAATGGATAGAACTACACTTTTTAAAAAGTTCATTTTTTCATAAGTAGATCAGTGATTTACCCATAATATACCTGATGTCATAGCGCAAAAACAACAAAATTTTTCTACTATGAAGTTTTGATTTTTAAAACTTAGGATTCCATGGTTTAAATAGGTCGAAATCATAACCTAAAAGATTAAAAATTCTTCCGGCAATGAAATCGCCCAAATCATCCAAAGAATTTGGCAAAAAGTAAAATCCTGGAGATGCGGGTAAAATGATTCCACCGACTTTGTCTAGTTTGAGCATATTTTTTAGGTGAATTTGGTTATAAGGTGTTTCTCTCGGAACGGCTATGAGTCTTCTTTTTTCTTTCAGGGTAACATCCGCACATCTTTCGATCAAATTGGTGGTAATTCCTGTTACTATCGAGCCTATTGTTTTCATAGAGCACGGAACAATTACCATTGCCTCCCATATATTAGAGCCGGAGGCTATATCTTCTCCAATATCGTGAAAGTTTCGGAAAGCAAAAGTATTTGAAATATTTTCAACTTTCCATTTTTCTATAATAAAGTTTACGATTTCTTCAGGCGTGTTTGCTTTTGTTTGGTATTCTTCTTTAAATATTTTAATGGAAGCAGGGCTGAAAATTAAAAAAGTTTCACCTTGTATTTCCAAGAGTTTTTTTAAAAATCTGGCTGCATAAATAGAGCCGCTTGCTCCCGAAATGGCAACTACAAGTTTCATAATGATACTATTTATAAAACCCTATTTTAAGCAAAATTTGATTCCATTTTTCAATCACAATTCCCACAAATAAAACAACACTGATAAAGGCGTTTATATGAAAAAAAGCGATAGGAATTTTAGTCAAATCATCCGGTGAAACGAGTCTATGCTCTATGATATATAAAATACCAGTGATCCCTAAAAAAACGTAGTAGTACCAACCAAGTTGAACGTAAACCCCGGCAGAAATAAAAGTTCCAAAGGCCAAGATATGAAGGATTTTAGAAATGAAAAATGATTTTTTTAATCCGAATTTTGCCGGTATGGAGTTGATTCCCAGTTTTCTGTCAATTTCCATGTCTTGGATGGAATACAAAATATCAAAACCGGAAATATGAAACATCAAACCTAAAAACCAAAAGATTGGTGTTGATTCATTGAGCGAATCCAAAATGGCGATCCAAGCACCAGCCGGAGCAATTCCTATCGCCATTCCCAGTAAAAAATGACATAAATAGGTGAATCTTTTACTTACACTATAAAATAAAATGATAAAAAGAGTGGGAAAAGAGAGCACAAAACAAGTTAGATTGATAAAATAGCTAGTTATAACAAAGACCAAGGAAGACATAACAATAAAAAACAGCACTGATTTTTGAGACAATACTCCGGCAGGAATTTCGCGCATGGAAGTTCTTGGATTTTTAGCATCATAATCGTGGTCGATATACCTATTAAAACCCATGGCAGCACTTCTGGCGCTGACCATACATATCGCAATGAAAAGTAGCTTTAAGTTAATTTCCCTGGGAGAAAGGTTGGAAACGGATAAAGCTAAAGTTGCAGATAAGCCGGCAAACGGAAGTGCAAAAATAGAATGAGAAAATTTTACCATTCGACCGTAATTATTAATTTTTTCTAAAATAGTTAACATAAATTTCTGTATTATTTATTTTTATTCAATAGAAAAGAACAAATAGATTTTAATTTTTAAATTCATCTTCTTCTAAAAAGCTGTAGGTTTAAAATCATTGCGATTGATTATAGAAGCGCTTTTACCTGTTGCGCGGATCACAAAAAGACCTTTACGATCTGCTCGCAAATGAGCGTCTGACTCACTTCGCAAAAACGCCATAGCTCCATAAACTTTATTATTCACGTATTCGGGGAAAACGGTTTTTACCATTTCTAATTTTTTGACAAATTTTTCTATGTGCTCTGGAATAAGAGTCGTTTTTACCTCTACAAATACAACTTCAATCCCATTTTTTGCCTGTATATCAATTTCAAAATCTCGGTTATTGTAAACTTTTTTGATTCTCTGGCTTGTTTGATTAACAGAGATTCCCCTTGCTTGGAGTAACTCAACCAAATCACCCTCAACCAGGGATTCCATCAGTTTTCCCCATTGTCCGGTAAACAAATTGTTTAAGCTTTTAATTTTCTTGTCTGTTTCGCGAAATTTTTTGTCCGTTTCCAGAGAACTTTCTTTTATTAATCTTTCCGTTTCCAGAGAACTTTCTTTTATTAATCTTTCCGTTTCTAAAGAATTTTCTTTTATTAGCCTTTCCGTTTCTTGGAAACGTTTGTCTGTTTCCAAAGAGCTTTCTTTTATCAACCTTTCTGTTTCTATCGAATTCTTTTTTATTAACCTTTCTGTTTCTTGAAAACGCCTATCTGTTTCTTTGAACAATAGTAAAATATTTTCAAAACTTAGAGATTGTTCCATATTTTTCTCCTTCTTTATCATTGACTCATTTTATAAACATAACCTCTAGTTATGATGCCAATTGCCCAGCATCCTATGGATTTGATCGAAAGATAACTCTATACTTTCAACCATTTGTTTTTCAATAAATGGAATTGTAATTATCATAATGATTAATCCTATTGCAATTTTTGCTGGAAAACTAATTTGCAATATATTCAATTGAGGAGCTACCTTCCCCATCAGGGCTTCTGCAATCGTTACCAACAAAATAATCCCCATAACGGGTAAAGCAAGCTTAAAAGCTACGACAAACATTGCTCCTACGGAATACTCCAATACGTGTAAAATGCCCGAATTCACTTCGTTTGTAAATTTTAAAATTTGCAATCTTTCAAAAGAAAAAACAATACTTTCCAATAGAATTCTATGTGCACCTACAACCAAAAAAAGGAGCATACCCAACATATTTTTCAAAATACTTAACACGGGTAAAGAAGATTGACTAACCGGGTCTAAAACCTGGGTATAACCAAAACCCATTTGAACGCTAAAAAATTCACCAGCCATTTGAAAACCGGCAAAAATGATGCTAACCATAAACCCAATTAAAACTCCCACAAAAATCTCAGAAATGGCAAGTAAAAAATATTCCCCCATACTACTCGGAATAGGTGGTATATAGTTGGCGGTAACCGGAAAAATAATTAAGGTGGTTAAAAAAGCAATCATCACCCTAAGTGGCAGCTTAACCGCTTCGGAAGCATAAATTGGTGCCGTATTGATTAAACCCATAATACGGGCAAAAATTAGCATAAAAGTTTGGAAGTTATATACAAAAGGTTCAAGCATAGTAAGTTGTTTTTAGCAATATTACCAAGGTAAGTATATTTGAAAATAACATTTTCATATCTTCTGGTAAAGATTAATTGGACTTGTCATAATCAAACCTTAGTTGTTTATAGCTTTCTTTTAACTCTTTGTAGGTAAACACTTTTTTTGCAGGTGGTAAGGCATTTACAATTTCGCTTCCGTAGGCTTTGGTATGTAACCGAGGGTCAAGAATAGAAACAATTCCTATATCCGTTTTGGAGCGGACCAATCTTCCAAAGCCTTGTTTCAAAGTTAAAATGGAATGAGGCAATTGAATTTCCATAAAAGAATTGCCGTTTCTCTTTTTGATTTCCTCAATCCTCGCTTCCAGAACAGGCTCTTGAGGTGGTTGGAATGGTAGCTTTGTGATAATAACGGATTTTAATTGGTCTCCCTTTATATCAACGCCCTGCCAAAAAGTAGCAACACCAAACAAAACTCCGTTAGGTACTTCCAGAAATTCCTTTTTTGCTTTGTCAGCTCCCAGTTTGGTTTGGGAAAATAGCGGATAAGGTAAATTATCAACCAGTTCATCATAGACTAAATTCAAGGATTTATTGGAAGTAAACAAAACAAAAGCGGATCCTTCTGTTAAATCCAATAACATGGGAATCAGTTTTGCTAAGTCTTCATGGTATTCATCCGATTGAGTAGCCGGGTCACTGATTCGTTTGGGAATATAAAGCAACACTTGATTTTTATAATCAAAAGGAGATTCTAATACCAACTCTTGGGTTTCAATATTTCCGATATAGCTTTTAAAATAAGAAAACTTGGTTTTTCCGGATGTCAAGGTAGCAGAAGTGAAGATGATACTATCCATTTTGGGAATAAAGGTTTCTTCCATAATCCCCGTAACATTCCTGGGTTGGGTAAACAATCTAAACGACTTTTCTTGCTTGTAGACATTCGGTGGCTCTACCCAAGCGACCATTTCTTCTTCTTCGTTCAATCGAAATTTGCTAAACGTTAAACAACATGCTTGCAGCCTTACAATAGACATCTCCAAGCTAATAGCAATTTCTTTCTCCACCAAGTTGTCACTTTCTTTATCAAAGCCTTCTAAAGTTTTTGCCATGCAAATAATTAACCTATTTAACTCTTCTTCCAGTTTCCCTTCATCCAAAGTTAAACTTTCCGTTATTCTCTGAGCGTTGTAGATAGGTGGCAACTCGGACGTTAGAACATTAAAATAGTCAACCAAAGTTCTTTCCAATTCAGCGACAAACCTTACAATGTCTTTTTTGCTTTTGTGTGTATCTATCTTTGTAGTAAGGCAGTTTTTGCTTTTATCATTATGAATAAAACTCAATACCGTTTGAACGTCTTCATAAGCAACGGTGCTGCAAAAAGACTTTCCTATAATTTCCGAAAAATTGTGAGCTTCATCTACAATAATATGAGAAAACTCCGGTAAAATCTTAAAATCACCGGCTATGTGACTTCCAAGCAGGTGATGATTCACGATCAAAATATTTGCTCTTCTCCATTTTTCCTTTTCTAAAAAATAAAAAGAGGAGCTAAAATTTGGACAATTTCTACCAAGGCAATTGTCACTTTCACGAGTAATTTGAACCCAAAAGTCGAAAGTCGCAAATCCGGTATATTCCGAGCGAATTCCGGATTTTGTCATGTTTAACCACTGGTAAAATTGAGGTAAATGCTCTGTCATTTCCGGATTAAAATTCCCACGACTTATCACATCGTTTAGCTTTCGCTTGCAGACATAATTGTTGGAACCCATAGCAATTTCCGCCTGAAAATCAATGCCAAGCAATTTTTTTGCTATAGGAATGTCTTTGTTTATAAGCTGATTTTGGAGGGCTTTGGTTTCCGTTGAGATTACAACCGTTTTCTGCTCCGATAAGGAATAAAATACTGCCGGAAGTAAATAGGCTAAACTTTTTCCAACCCCAGTTCCGGCTTCTACCATGAGATTTTGAGATTTTTGAAAAGCTTGCTCCACAGATATGGACATATCAACTTGCTCTTTCCTAAATTCAAATTCTGCCCATGTTTTTTTTAGAGGTTGGTTAAAAAAGTTATCTACCGTTTTGATTTGTTTCATGATCCACACTATCGAAAAGCATAAAAATACTTAAAATTTGCTAGTATTATTAGTTTTTTTTAACAAAGAATCTTGGCAACTATTTTTAAAATCTACTACGCTTTTTTAGAATTATTTTCTAAGAATTTTTTACCAACTCCACAAGATGATCCAGTTCATAATCTTCTGCCAGTTTAGTGAAATGATTTCCTATATTTGAGTTTAGGCGAGTGATTTCGACATTGATTTCTTCTATCAGTTCCAGGTCGCCCATTTTAATGGCGTGAGTGAATCTTTGTAGCAACTCTTTAGGTAGCATTTTGATATCTTCTTTATCGAAACTTTCTATCCCGGTTATTCCTTTTTCATGTTCAATTCCAATCGGAAACAAGTTATTGTCTTCTGGTTTAGTTTCACTCGGCAGTTTGGTTTGGATCCAAAAGGAAAAAATGCTTCCTTTGTTTAGCTTGCTTTGAACTTGAACTTGTCCACCCAAGAGTTTTGCGAAATTATAACTGATTGGTAAACCTAGTCTTGGATAATCCATATTTTTGTTTTCCAATTTTGTTGCTGAAAATGGGTTAAACAGGTCATCTATTTTACTTGTATCAATCCCTACTCCCGTATCTTGGATCTTAAAATGTAAAAGAAATAAGTCTTTCTCTGCTTTTTCCCAAGACACAAAAACCGTAATGCTTCCCTTTTCCGTAAACTTTATAGCGTTTTCGAGCAAATTGATTATAATTTGTTTGAGCTTGGGTCTATCACTAAAAATGTATTTTGGTAGATCGCTTTTTTGCTCCCAAAGGAATTCCAAGTCTTTTTTTTTCGCTTTGAATTTATAGGTATTTTTAAGTTCTTCCAATAACTTTATTATGCTAAAACTACTTTCTTCAAGGCTGATTTTATTTATATCAACTTTAACCAAAGATATAACCTGATCGATCAAACTTAAAAGATACTCACCACTTTGACTGATCTTTTCCAAATTTTTTCTGTGATGTTCGGGAAAGTCCTTGCTACGGCTCATAATCTGAGTAAAGCCCAAAATCGCATTTAGAGGGGAGCGTAATTCATGGTTCATACTTATAAAAAATTCGCTCTTGGCTTTGTTGGCAAGTTCGGCAGTTTCTTTGGCTTTTTTTAATTCTTCTATATAGCTATTTAATTCCAAAACTAACAAAGAATTTGTTTTCTCTGATTCCATAAAACACTTTTTAATTAAAAATAGTGGACAGAAAATTGTTGCAATCACTAAATTAACTCATATTAAAAAAAGAGGATTATATGAAAAGTTATACAAAAGCGACAAATGCAGTATTTATTGTATTTTTATCTTTGGGTTATCTCTTGGCTGATAAAAATAAACCTAGCAGCGGAAACCAACAAAATCAGTCTTTTAACAAAGCTAAAAAGAAATTAAAAGAACTCTATTCCGATCATAAAATTACATTCTATTGTGGTTGTACTTATAACGATGATAAAACGATAAATCCCGATAGTTGTGGGTATATTCCTAAAAAAAATAGCAAAAGAGCCAAAAAAATAGAATGGGAACATGTTGTTCCGGCAGAAAACTTTGGTCGTAGTTTTAAAGAATGGAGAGAAGGTGACCCTGAATGTGTGGATAGAAGAGGAAAGTCTTTTAAAGGTAGAAACTGTGCAAGGAAAGTAAACCTTAAATTTAGGTATATGGAAGCAGATATGTACAATTTGTATCCAGCGATTGGTGAGCTTAACATGAGAAGGTCAAACTATTCCTATTCTATGATTGGTGGCGAGAAAAGAGAATTTGGAAGGTGTGATTTTGAGGTAGAAGATCGTAAAGTAGAACCGCGTAATGAAATTTTTGGAGATATTGCTAGAACCTATTTTTATATGAATAGTTCTTATCCTGGACATGGGATTATTTCCGGGAAAAATCAAAAGCTATTTGAGGCTTGGGATAAAATGGATCCCGTTGACAAATGGGAATGTGAAAGAGCAAGACGTATAAAAAGCATCCAGGGAAACACAAATCATATCGTAGAAGAGGCTTGCAAAAAAGCTGGGCTGTAAATTTTTGATTTACTCCTAAGTTTCGTTTCCTTAAACTGTACAAAATATTATGAATACATGTCCGAATTGTCAAAATAAAATACCGGAAAAGGCTAAGTTCTGTCCAGTATGCGGTTCTTCTTTCATGGAGGAGATTGACCATGACCTTTTAATGCTGCAAAAGGTACTAGAACCGGAATTCAAAATTGATAAAAAGCTGGCAATAGGAGGAATGGCAAAGGTATATATAGGTGAGCAACCTTCTTTGGATAGGAAAGTTGTTGTCAAGGTTATGCTGGAGCAGTATGCAAAAGACAAAGATGTACAAGAAAGGTTTTTGTTAGAAGCAAGAACCATTGCAAAAGTCCATCATCCGAACATCATTCACGTAATTCACTCAGGAGTAAGCGACAGCAGACCTTACTTTGTAATGGAATATATGGAAGGTGGATCCTTGTCGGATTTCCTGAAATCCAAAAAAGGAGAAACTGTCTTTCGGTTCGTAGATGTGCTGAAATTTACGGAAAAGATTTTATCTGGATTACAATCAGCTCATGAAAAAGGAATTGTGCATAGAGATATAAAACCGGACAACATCCTCCTCCATTCAAACGATGAGCCGGTTATTGTTGATTTTGGAATTGCCAAAATCTTAAACTCTGTTGCAAAAACGTCAGCAGGAACCATGATTGGAACGGCTGATTATATGAGTCCTGAACAATGTAAGGGTGATCCGCTGATAGACGGTAGAAGCGATATATACTCTGTGGGAATTATGTTGTACGAAATGTTGGTGGGTGAAACCCCTTTTGCAGGAGACAATTCTTTCACGATTGTAAACAAACACATAGCGGAAAACATACCTTCCGTAACCCACAAGTTTTCTTCTCTCGGACACAACGAAACTTTTATAAAAGAGCTGCAACCTGAGAATTTGAATCATATCCAAAGTATTTTAGAAAAGGCTTGTGCAAAGCAAAAAGAAGATAGATACCAAACAGCAGACGAGTTCATGCTTGCTTTAAAGCAGTTGCGACATGAAATCGCAGCATACAATGTTGTCACAGAAACTAAACAAAAATTCGGGCTAAAACTCGCAGTAGTTATAGTATCGATCTGTGCTTTGGTAGGTGGCTCTATTGGTTACTATTTTTTCCAAAAGCAAAAAAAGGCAAACGAGGCTAAACTTTCTGTAAAAGAAGTGAAATTAGGATGTTGGGTAAGTTCTATCTATGGTAAAGCTTCTATAAACGAAAAATCACTTGTGCAAGGACAAGAGGTTGTTACCAATGGGTGGATAACTACCTATAATAAAACGTTTGCCGATTTTCAAATTTCCGATACTACCTTAGAAGTTATTTTTGGTTCCAAAGAAAATACGACTTTCCGATTTAGAGAAAAAAAGGAAGGCAAAAAGCATAAGATCATATTTGAAGTGAGTAAAGGAGAAATCATATACGATATACGAAAAATCGGACCAAACCAAGAAATAGAAATAATCACTCCGGAAATTATAGGCATTGTCAAAGGTTCCGATTTATCTCAAAAAACGGAAACTAAATTTAGAGTGGATGTAAGAGACAAGGTAAGCTCCAATATAGAATTGATCAAAGGAAACGTGTCTATCAGACCGGCTATTGCTGAAAAATTTGAAGAAAGTTTAAAGAAATCCAATTGGACTGAGGAAGAAATTGCAAAGTCAGACTACCAACCAATCTTAGAGGACTTAAAAGGAAAAACTACAAAAATGTCCAAGCCAGGTGATAAAGCCTCCGTATCCAAAAGAAATATAGAAAAAAATTGGTCGGAACTTGGGCTTGTGAAAATTGCAACCTCAACCTCCCATCAAACACAGAACGTGAAAAAAGAATTAACGGATGTTAGTAAAAAAGCAAAAGACTTTTCTTTTGAATTTAAGATGGAGCAACTTTCTTACGAAGAGTTTATGAAACGCCGCAGAGAAGCTGACGAGCTTGTTTATATTAGCAGATCTGAAATTGAAAAATCAAAAAACATTCCGGAATTGATTCGTAGGAAAAATAAAGAAAACGAAAAAGTGCTTTTAAAAAGAATCGGAAAGATCAAAAGGAAA
Organism: Leptospiraceae bacterium; assembly: GCA_024233865.1. GTDB lineage: Bacteria > Spirochaetota > Leptospiria > Leptospirales > Leptospiraceae > JACKPA01. The sequence goes on from JACKPA010000001.1 coordinate 506,524, forward strand.
GAACCAAATGTCCTTATCTTAAAAAACGGAGAAAAGGTAGCTGGTCTTGTTTATGAAAGCAAGCCGGGTATATATACAGTTGAAACCGTGAACGGAGAAGTAGAAAACTATCCGAGAAACAAAGTAGAGAGCATTGAATTTTTTGAACAGTAGGGTTAAAAGGATGTTTTTAAATAAACCTATCATACTTTCATCTGTCCTTGTTTTTCCTGTTTTTATGCTATGGGCAGATACGATCATTTTAAAAAGCGGTGAACAAATCCGAAATGCCAAGGCTATAATTACAAAAGAAGACGTTACCATCATAAAGGAAAATGGAAGCAAGACTCACGTTCCCAAGAGCCAGATAAAAAAGATTGCTCCCAAAGAAGAAAGCTGGTTTACAAAAAAAGGTAAAGATGACTCTACTTCTAAACTTCAGAAAGAGAACAATGAATTGCAGCAAAAAAATGCTGACTTGCAAGATGAAATAGACGGGATCAAAAAAGAAAACGCAAATTTAAAAAAAGCCAAGCCAACCAAGCAAGTAGAGAGAAAGGTTCCCTGGGGCAACATTTGGCGATCTGCTGTTTTTCCAGGCTGGGGACAGTATCGAAATAAAAACAAAATCCGAGCCGGAATATCTTCTACCCTTTTCCTTGCCTTTTTGTATGGCTCTTATTCCTACCAAAAGCAATACAAAGAAGACAAACAGGCTCAGCTCAATCAAATCACATTGTGGAGTTTCGGTGGAAATACGCTTGTTAATCTTGGTGATACTGAAAAAATTGGATATGTCTTGGGAATGAATAATAGCCTAACAAATCATGCCAAAAGTACCAATAACTCAGCAAGTAAAGTATCTCTTATGTATATCGGGACTCTTTTGGTTTGGTTTGCTTCCGTTTTTGACGCAGCGGTTTCCGAACCAGCACAAGCACAAAAAACAAGCAAAACAGCTTGGAAGTTTGATCTGTTTTTTACTCCACTGACAATGGGAAATTTCAGCAATACTTACGAACCCAGAGTCAACATAAACTACCAATGGCAATTCTAAGGAAAATGAGATGCGTAAAATTATAAAGTCTCTTTTTATATTGTATGGATTCTTTCTATTTCAAGGTTTTATTCATAGTTCACCAACCATTGTTTTGGAAAAAAATGTACAAAAGTATCCTTTAGGTTTGCATCTTGAAACCTTGGAAGATAAAACTGGAAAGTTGGATTTTGAACAAGTTAGGACTCCTGAATTTTCCAACAAGTTTATGACTTCCAAAAAAGAAACTCCTAATTTCGGAATTACTAATTCCGTTTACTGGGTGAAGTTTTCAATAGAAAATCACTTTACCAATCCAAAAGAATACCTGCTGGAAATTGCTTACCCCCCTTTAGACTATATTGACATTTATATACTCAATCCTGATGGAACATTTGTTACCAAAAAATCCGGTGACCAGATTCCCTTTTTCAAAAGAGATTTAAACTACCACAATTTTTTGTTTCAAATTCCCATAGAACCGGGAAAAAACCAAACGATTTATCTGCGTTTTCAAACGGAAAGTTCTATGCAGCTCCCCATAGTAATCTGGCGAACAGATGCTTTAGTAGAACATTCCGCAGAAAAAAATTATTTTCAAGGTTTGTATTATGGAATTATGGTGGCGATGTTTCTATACAACATCTTCCTTTTCTTTTCCATCAAAGATAAAAGTTATCTCTATTATGTCTTGTATATGGGATTTTTTTCGTTGTACCAACTGGCTTTAAACGGTTATGCCTACCAATATCTGTTTCCGGTATATCCCAAGCTAGCTAACTGGAGCCATCCAATTTTAATTGGATTAAGCTTATTTTTTATGACATTCTTTGTCAGGTCTTTTTTGGATCTAAAAAGCTATAACAAAACTTTAAATGCTATTTTTATTACATTTGGGGTAATCTCCTTTGGAGTTGTCTTGTCCTCCTTTTTCATAAGTTATCAAAATAACATTCGGTTTTTGGCTTTGTTTGTAATGACTTCATTTTCCGTTACAATAGCATCAGGTATTTTTGTTTGGAGAAAGGGTTACAAACCAGCAAGATATTTTTTATTGGCATGGATAGCTTATTTGAGTGGTGGTGTTCTTTTTGCAGTCAAAACGTTTGGAATACTTCCTTCTTCGTTTTTAACAAACTACAGCGTTCAAATTGGTTCTGCCATTGAAGTGATTTTACTCTCTCTTGGCTTGGCAGATAGGTTTAAAAAAGAAAGAGAAGAAAAGCAACTTGCTCAGCAGAGAGCCATAGAAGCTCAAAAGCAGTCACTGGAAAATCTAAAAAAAGCAGATAAGCTCAAAGATGAATTTCTTGCCAATACTTCTCACGAATTAAGAACGCCATTAAACGGCATTATTGGAATTTCCGAATCCCTTTTGGACGGAGCAACAGGGAATCTATCTATTCCAACAAAAGATAATCTTTCTCTTATTGTAGCAAGCGGAAAAAGGTTGGCGAATTTGGTAAATGACATCTTGGATTTTTCCAAGCTGAAACATAAAGAACTAGAACTCAACATACAACCGGTCGATATATATTCTCTTACCAATTTGGTTCTTTTACTTTCCAAACCTTTGGTGAAAGGCAAAAAAATAAAATTGATCAATCAAATTCCAGCGGGTATTCCTTATGTTCTGGCTGACGAAAATCGCCTCCAACAAATCTTGCATAATCTGATAGGAAATGCTATTAAATTTACGGAAGAGGGTGAAATAATCATTACTGTTGTAGGGACTGACATTTCGACTACGCTCAATGTCCGGGATACAACTACGCTCAATGTCCGGGATACAACTACGCTCAATGTCATAGGACGATCCATGAGCGTAGTCGAAGGGAGCAAACAACCAATGATAACCATATCCATTTCGGATACGGGAATCGGAATTCCAAATGATAAATTGGATTCTATTTTTGAATCTTTTGAGCAAGTGGACAGTTCTGACACAAGGAAATACGGAGGTACTGGTCTCGGACTTGCCATTGCCAAAAAATTGATTGAAATTCAAGGTGGAGAAATTCGAGTTGAGTCAAATTACGGGAACCCTAATCATGGTTCTAAGTTTGTCTTTACACTTCCGATTTCCGAAGAAGAACCTAACAAAAAGTATCTAAACGAACCAATCAGTAAAATCCAAGAAGATGTGCTTTTTGATGAAAAAGAAGTAATTGCAGAGAGTCAGCAAAAAGAAGAAAATAGTAAAGCCTATATCCTTGCCATAGACGATGAACCGATTAATTTACAGGTTATTTCTAACTATCTCTCTCTACAAGGCTATTTGGTAAAAACAGCTTCCAATGGAAAGGAAGCACTGGAAAAAATTCGTAACAAAAAAGAAAAGCCGGACCTAGTACTATTGGATATAATGATGCCTCATATAACCGGTTTTGAAATCTGTCAAGAAATCAGAAAAATTTACAACGTAAGTGAATTACCGATCATCTTTTTAACGGCAAAAAATCGAATTAGTGATTTATTGGAAGGTTTTGATGTAGGTGGAAATGATTATATAGCCAAACCTTTTTCCAAAACCGAGTTGTTATCCAGAATCGGATTGCATACACGTCTATCGGAAATCAGTTCCCAACTTGGAAACAAAATTCGAATGGAAATGGAATTACGAACTGCATCAGCAGTCCAAAGTGCCCTTTTTCCCGAAGAAAACCCTCATATACCAAACATGGATATTTACGCTGCCTGTAAAACCGCAAGTGAGATTGGCGGTGATTGGTACGGTTATTCCATAAAATTTGAAAACTATCTTTATTTGTTTATTGGTGATGTTACGGGACATGGGACTCCGGCAGCTCTTGTGACGGCAGCCATCTATAGTGCCATGCGTCAGATGGAAGAAGACTTTTTAGCTTACGGAAAAATTGCATTGCCTTCCGAGTGGAACAAAACATTGAACAGGAGAGTAGTTGATGCAGGAAACAACAGAGAGTATTTTATGACTTTTTTAACCATTCGGATAGACACGATAACAGGTGAAATGAAATATTCCAATGCAGCCCATTGCTACCCTCTTCTATTCAGAGATCGTTCCGTAAAACCTTTACTGTCAGGTTCCACTACTATGCTTGGAATTCTTGACGAAGTAAACTTAAAAGATCAGAGCCTCTTTTTGATTGAAGGGGATATATTGTTTTTGTATACGGATGGATTAACGGAGGCAAAAAATCAAAAACGAGAAATGTTTGGCGAAAAGGGCTTGGAAGATTCCCTCCTTTCCCTTAGCGAAAAGAGTTCGGAAGACATAGTAAATGAAATGTTTAAAATGTTAGAAGGTTTTAGCGGACGGAATGATTTCCAAGACGATGTGGTTATGATATCCTGCAAAGTACTTCATCCGTTTGTGCCATCATACAAACCTTAGTACCAAGAATGGCTAGAAAAAAAATAGCAAGTTCAAGTTATATTGTTCAAAATGTTGAGCATGCAAAAAAAATTGCTCTGATTTATCTTAAAAATATATTATTAGATAAAGCTATTGAGTTCGGCTTACCGGAAATTGATGATAGGTACCATATATGGCGAGTGCCCTTAAAAAACAAAGGCCACTTGGTTGGAGAGGTTGTGATTGATTCCATTACGAGCTTGATAAACGAAAGGAAATCTACCAAAAAACAAATTCTGGAAGATAGAATTCTCGGACGAAAGAATGAAAAAGCTAAAAGCAACAAAAAACAAGATATACCAAAGATATCTACAGTCAGAAATACTATAGGTTTCGGAGACTCCGAACAATTACTTCAAGAAACGCCGACTGAATCCATTGATTTAATCTTTACATCACCACCTTATTACAATGCACGACCTGAATATGCTGATTATGCTTCATACCAAGAATATTTAGAGAAAATCCGTAGAATTATAAAGCATTGCTACCGAGTTCTAAACGAAGGAAGGTTTTTTGTTATCAACATATCTCCCGTATTGATTCGACGATCTAGCAGAAGTGAAGCTTCCAAAAGAATAGCCGTTCCTTTTGATTTTCATCGTTTGTTTATCGAAGAAGGTTATGAGTTCATTGATGACATTATTTGGGTTAAACCGGAAGGGGCAGGCTGGGCAACCGGAAGGGGTAGACGATTTGCAGCAGATAGAAATCCTCTCCAATACAAACCCGTCCCTGTTACGGAATATGTTTTGGTTTACAGGAAACAAACAGATAAACTAATTGATTGGCATATACGAAAACATCCGAATCAAAAAGATGTTTTGAAATCCAAAATCAAAGACGGTTATGAAGTAACTAATATTTGGAAGATACACCCAGCCTATTCCAAAAAACATCCGGCTATATTTCCAGTTCAGCTGGCGGAAAAAGTGATTCAATACTATTCTTTTAAAAATGACGTTGTATTAGACCCATTTGCTGGTATAGGAACGGTTGGAGAAGCGGCGGTTAAAATGGACAGAAGGTTTGTTTTGTTTGAAATGAACCCAGAATATATAAACGAGATCAAAAGCAAATCTATCAAGTGGAAATGTAAACCCAAATTAATAAATTGGATCAACACTACTCCACCAGAAAAAACGCAGTGATTTAGTGATGATGAGTCAATAATTGATTTGGAGAGCAACCAATACTAATTTTTCTATTTTTAATTTCCATGATAATAGTTTGGATGTCCGATTTAAATATATTACCAAGAGGTTTGGGCAAAAAGGGACATGCTTTTACATTTCCTTCCGGATCAATGTAAATAAACATTTTCCCACCCATACAGCCACGAATTGATTCCCATTTATCTGGTGTATTGGCTACTGGTAAGTGATAATAATCTTTGGATTTTTGAGTTAATAAAGTGAGCTCCTCCAGTTTTTTTAGTTCCTTGATAGAAAAAGCTTTTAAATTAGGAACATTATGCTCACGGATTTGTCTAGGAGCATAACAATTGATAAATTTTGCTCCTAGTGAACCAATAAATTTTACGTAGTTTTCAAACTTATCTTGAGATAATAAATTACGATTTATTACACTATCAATCGTTACTATCAAACCCAATTCAGTAGCTTCCTTTATCACATTGATAGCATCATAATATGCCTTGTAACTACCTTTAACTTCTTTGACCCAATCTTTCTCGTTAGAGTCTAGTGAAAGTAACAGACCTCTTAAGCCGTTGTTTTGTAACTCAATTAGTTTTTCTTTATCTAAATTCCAACCTGTTGTAAGAAGCCAAAATCCAATACCTTGGTTATTAAATTTTTTAAGAATTTTAACAAGATCGTTATATCTCATCATTGGTTCTCCTCCGGAAAGATGGATGTTTTTAATTCCTTTTTCAATTAAGCCAAAAATCGTTTTTTCGAGAATTTCCAAAGGAATGATTTCTGTTTGTTGGTGTGAATCCGAATTATAACAATAGACACATTTATAAGGACAGCGTGATGAAATACACAGAATAGCAAAAACCAAAGGTTCTGCTTTCCGGTGGTTGACTACCTCGATATCTTCTAAAATATAGTGTATAAAATCTTTACTGTTTAGAGGTGGAACATCAGGTAGTACAATATAGTTGCTACCTTGCTTTACATACCTATTAGGTGTAGCTCTAAAAACGTTTTTCTGGCTATGTAAATATTTTTTGATTTCTTTTGTAGCTTTTATGATCCCATATTTTTTTATAATCGCAAAATAGATAAGGGCAAATAATCTTAAATCAATTATAAGTTTTGAAATTGAATAAACATATTTTAGTTCCATGAAATTTCCTTTTATTACAAGTCTTCTTCAAATATAGCATATTCTCTATATACGTCTACTTTTTTGCTGGTGATTCTTTCAATATATCTTCTTGCTAAATTTATGCTATCATAATTTGATTCAAAAATAAAACCTCCTTCACCATCAGTATAACCAAATTTTAAAACATCTTGCATCATTTGGTTCATGAGTTTAAAAATTACTCCGGTTTTCTTATATTCTGGCAGTACACCTACTTCAGCAAACCGAAATGTATTAATAGGGTTCTTGAGTTTCATTCTTAATACGTCATAGCTTAAAGAATGTCCTGCTCTTAACTTTTGGTTGCCATTCACCAATTGATTAAAATCTGGAAACCACATCAAAAATCCGATTGGTTTATCTAAATAATCAGCAAATAAAATATTTTCTTTTGCAAGCAAAAACCTAAACGGTTTAAACAACTCCAAGTCCTCTTCGGGAGACCTATTAGTCCAAAAAGGATGTTTCTGGAAGCATTTGTTATTTAACTCTGTATATATTTTTATATCTTCTTTTAGTCTTCTTTTATTTAGAGATCGAATTTTTATTTCCCTCCCATAAGAAAAATTTTTAACCCTTTCCAAATATTTTTTAAATCCTTCAGTAGGAAATCTAAAAGATATTACTTTTTGTATACCCAAATCTTTAAAATACTCAGGGTAATATTCATGAGTATAAGGTAATCCAAAAATGGGAGTTTCATCAAATTTGTTTAATAAGATACCGGCACCGTAATTAAGATGGCCATTTAGTCCAATACAGATTTTTTTGCAATTTGGAAATAATTGTCTTGCTTCTTCCTTTATGGCATTATACAAATTGTCTATTCCGGAAATCGCCTCAAAAAAAGCAATTTGCAAATAATTTTCCATTCTATTATCTTTAATAAAAGCAAAGCGTGCAACAATTCTACCTTTTTCTTCTACCAAACATGGAATTACTTTTGAATGTTTGTGAAAAAATGTTGGACCATCAACAAGCAAATGAGCAACATCGTCTTCGGTTGAACGATAGTATATATTTTTTTTATAGATTGAAGTGCCAAATTGATGAAACTTTTTAAGCTCTTTTTTAGTAATTAATTTCTTGATAATCATGATTAAACAAAGTATTCCTTTGGTTTAGGAAAGCCCAAAAAATTAGTAAAAGAACTTGCACAATATGAACCAGCATTACCAAAAACGAGAACATCTCCTATATCTATTTCTGGAAGATTTTGATTCGTTGCAAGATAGTCTCTAGAATACGTTGAGCACCCTGTAACCGATGTGCTCATTTTATTATTAAATTTTATATTCTTACTTTTACCTACAACTTGAATAGGATGATAAGAATCATCTGGATAAAACAAAGGTCTAGGAAATTGAACCGAGGATGCATTCACTCCAACCAATTGTGTATTGTTCCTATGTTTGATGTCAGTTACCTTGCATACAAAATATCCTGCATTTCCACCTATAATTCTACCTGGTTCCAATATGAGTTTAAGAACTTTTTTGTGTTCCTTAGAATAAAAGTCCATCAATTCTGTAATCATTTCTCCGTACTCCTTAAAACTAAACATTTTACCATCACTATCATTTATTCCAAAGCCACCACCAAAATCAAGGTAATTAAGACCAGGAAAATATTTCCCAACCTCAGCAAGTGCCTTGTAGCAAGCCATAAAATATTCTACATCATAAAGGTCTGTACCAACATACAAATGTAATCCGTATACAAGGTGTTTATTTTCTAATGACTTGATTTCATCAAAAGTAAGTCCTAACCTGCTGTTTTTCCCTATAAAATAACCGGCTCTTGTACTCTTAGGCTCAACAACTCCAGCTATATTATATCGTATTCCAAATTTTTTGTTCTTAAAATTCTTTTGCCAAAGCTTTACTTGATTTACCGAGTCAAGGTTTACCAAAGCTCTTGACTCATTTACGAGCTTCATTGTAGGCAAATCCATTCCGGAAGAAGTGTAGACAATTGTTCTATTTTTATAACCTAATTTCTGAGCCAATCTTAAATGAGGAACTGAGTTTACAAAAATATTCAGTCCACATTGTTTAACTATCTTTATATATTTTGGACTTGAATTTGCCATCGAAGCAAAGTGTACTGCTTTATTTTTGTACGGTATACTTAAAATGCTTTGGCAATTGTTTTTTATACTTAAGGTATCATAAATATAAAATGGGAGATTCGTTTCTTTGAGCTTTTTCAAGAGGGATTTTATAATTTTTGGGTTAAATTCCATTACAAATTCGTGTGCAATAATTTTTAGAATAGATTTTATTTTTTATGATTTAAATAATTGAATTTAGGAAATAAAATGTCAATTCAAAAAATGTGTAACACAGAAATTATTACTTTCCAATTTTTTGATTTTAGAAAGAGCTATATATATCTGGCAAGCTTATTCATACTCCTATTGTGTCCTCTCATTTTTATATGGTTTCGTTTGTCGAGCTTGTCGAGACAAACCCTATTTTACAAGCTCATTTCGGCAAGCTCAATGAGCGATACCCATGATTTTTGAGAGGATACCTCCTATTCTACTCAAGCTCGACCACAATACGAAAGAGTAGATTTTGCTCTACTTACCGATTTTGAGGTGTTCTGTTTCTTTGATTGTACTTTTACGGTAAAAAATCATGATGCACTGAATAACTATTGTGTGTTAGATTGGACGTATAAGGATTATATAAAAAATTTCGATAAATACCTCACCCCTAACCCCTCTCCTAAAAGGAGAGGGGAGGAAGAATTTATTACACAGGCGGTTCAATTAATTCTGGATCGGTTTATATAGACAAAACCTACAACGGAAGTATTTTTACCAAAAGAGTTGAGTTAGACGAAGTTCGTGTAAGCAATAAAGTTTTGCTGGATGTTTTAAAAGACTTTCTTCCTCAAAATTCGAGGTACAACTTCAAGGTTATTCCTATTGAGATATTAGGAACATATTATATTATGAATGAAATTCCATTATGGTTAGCAATTGTTTCGGCAATCGGTATCGGATCGTGTATATACTTAATTGCAATTGGATTATCTGGGATGATCGCAAAAAAGGTTAAAAAAGAGCTTGAGAGATGATTCCCTGTTGGTATTATTAGGTGGGATTTGGCTGGCAGGAATTATAATTTTTCTCTCTACTTATGTAGTGGCTAGTGTATTCCATGCATCATAGAGTATAGCTTTTTAGCTAATAGAATCAAAATCATAGCTGATGCAAAAGATGTAATTACAAAGATTAGAAAAAAGCTGGAAATGCTCGCAAATTTAGACATTTCACCGGATAAAACACCGGCTATAAACTGCGAAAAAGCCGTTGATAAAAACCAGAATCCCATTAAAAACCCCCCAAACCTTACAGGGCTTAGCTTTGTCACCATGGACAAACCTACGGGTGAGAGAAATAGCTCACCAATTGTATGAAATAAGTAGGCAAATATGATCCACAAGAGACTTGCCTTGGTTCCGTTTTGTATATTCATTGCTCCCAAAGCCAACATCCCGAACCCGATCCCCAAAAAGACAAACCCATACATAAACTTTATAGGAGTGATTGGCTCTATGTTTCTTTCTGCCATATAAGTCCACATTTTGGTAAATAGGGGAGCCAGTAGTAGTATCATAAAAGGGTTCACCGATTGAATGGTTGATGCCGGAATGATATATCCGAAAACGTTTCGATCTGTAAACCTATCCGTAAATAAGCTAATGGATGAACCGGCTTGCTCAAACGCCAGCCAAAAAAACATACCAAAAGCGGAAAGAATTGCAATAACCCAGATTCGGTCTGTTTCTATTTTTGTTAAAGGCTTATGAATTCCTTGAGCTTCCGGTAAAAAGGTTATGTTTCCACCCTCTTCTAAGGAATGAAAACCGAATCTAAAAATGAGTAAACCAATGATCATTCCAAAGCCAGCTAATCCGAAACCGAGATGCCAGCTGTATTTTTCACCAATCAAGCCACACAACCAAGAACCAAAAAATGCACCAAGGTTAATTCCCATATAAAAAATGGTAAAACCGGAGTCTTTTAAATGAATTTTATTATGGTAAAGTCTACCTAATAAGGTTGATATGTTAGGTTTAAAAAATCCGTTGCCTAAAATGAGTAGCCCCAGACCGATAAAAAAAGAGTTAATTTGGTTGATTGCCAAAGACAAGTGACCAAACGCCATTAAAATTCCACCAAAGAGTATCGCTTTTCTGTAACCTATGTACCTGTCCGCAACATAACCACCCAAAAGAGGAGTTAGGTACACAAGACCGGTATAGGCTCCATAGATACTTCCGGCTTGCTTGTCATCAAATTTCAAGACTTTTACAAGATACAAAATGAGCAGTGCTCTCATTCCGTAGAAACTGAAACGCTCCCACATTTCTGTGAAAAACAGGACTGCTAAACCATTCGGATGTTTTTCGTTTATTTGTTGGGTTTTGTTCTGGATAACCATTTAATATCTTCGATTCCTTCTTCTAAATTGGCAGTTCTCCCGGCTACAAATAGGTAATCGGATAGGCGGTTGACAAAAATTAAACTTTGATCAAAAATCTCTTGCTGTTCTTCCTGGGCAGTAACCATCATTCTTTCTAGCCTTCTACAAATAGTCCTGGAAAATTGCAAAAAAGCTGCTGCTTTGCTTCCTCCGGGAAGAATAAAGTTTTTTAAAGGCGGTAGTTTTTCTTGAAAGCCATCTATTGCCTGCTCTAAGAAGGTTATATCTTCTTCCGAAATAACAGAACCCAGCTTTTCTTTTGGTCTAAAACCGGCAAGTTCTGAGCCCAATTCAAAGAGTATGTTTTGAATAGGAATGAGTTGATTTTTTAAATCAGAGCCTTCTTTTAAAAAAGCGATAGTCATACCAATAGAAGAATTTAATTCATCGCAAGTTCCATATAAATCAACCAATACATTGGATTTGGAAACTCTTTTACCGGAAGCTAAAGATGTTTTACCGGAATCCCCGGATTTTGTATAAATTTTCATAAAAATAGTTCTTCTTTGATTGAAATGCAGTTAAAATAAATAATGGTATTAGAGAATGCAAGCAAATTTATACTTACTGTCGTTATCAAGAGTTTGTAATTTCGTGGTTAAATAATTTCGCTTGAAATTTGTAAAAAAGGTTTTATTTATACATTTATGAATAACACATCTCAAAAATTAGGACAAATGAGCATAATATCAAGAACCGGAATGAGAAAATCACAAATAGTCAATTCTTACCGGAATTGGATTTTGAGCTGTTAGCAGGTTATGTTGGTTGGACAAGTCAAACGCAAGCGGTAAAGGTATTGCGGGATGAGATTAGTTAATTTTTAAGGACGCTAGGCGATATTATGTACCATATATTGTAAAATTGATGAGATAAAACGGAAAGATATGATGAATTGGTTGTTAATAAGAGGGCTTGGTAGAGAAAAAAGACATTGGGGCGATTTTATTAAAATGTTGCAGCAAGAGACAGACGGAGATGTTTTGTGTTTGGACATCCCTGGATCAGGAGACTTTCGAGAAATGCAATCTCCTGTCAAAATAAAAGGCTATATCTTGTTTTTAAGAGATAAACTTCCTAAAAAACAGCAATGGTCTATTTGTGCCATTTCTCTCGGAGGAATGATTGCTTTGGAATGGTTGTCTTTGTATCCCGATGATTTCCAAAATGCGGTTATTATAAATACATCGGCGTTGGACGTGGGAAGATGGCACAATCGCTTGCGGTTTTCTATTTTACATAATTTCATTCGGACACTTCTTCAAAAAGATGCCGTAAAGAGAGAAGAAATACTGCTCAAAATCACAACAAATTTACAAAAAGACATAACACAGGTCGCAGAGAAAAATGCGAAAATTTATAAGGAAAAGCCTATCACCAGGAAAAATATAATCCGGCAATTATATGCTGCGAGCAAGTTTCGTTCTCCCCAAAACACAATCGAAAATCTCTGTTTTTTAAGCTCTAAAGAGGACAAGCTGGTAAATCCAAAATGTAGCGAGTTGCTTTCCCAAAAATATAAAAAAAAGCATTTTCAGCACTTAACTGCCGGACATGACCTACCGTTAGACGATCCGAAATGGATTATAGAAACAATGAAGCAGTGCAATTTCTTAAAAAAGCGATGAAATCATAGCATAAATAATTTTTCTGTTTACACATAAATAATTTTTTTAAAATACTGCTACCATAGAAAGCTACTCATATTTTTTCTAATTACTCCAGGGAAAGGAATGCAAAAAGAAATTATACAAATAGAACAGATTAATAAGGTCATAGACAAACTCTTCGGCACTTATCAGGTTTATATGATGGTCGAAGGTAAACCTATTCCGGTTATTATTATTGGAAATACGGAAAACGGGTTAAAAATAAAATCACCGGATTTTAACTTAACTTCAAGTCAAAGAGTGCTGACCCTAAGCAATAAAGAAAATTTGTTTATATGCCTCTTTCAATATATCGGAGCAGACGATTCGGGCTATGACATCCTAAAACCTATCAAAATTAACATTGGTTCCTTAACGGATAAAAGTTGGTACAAAGGTTCAATGATCCAAACAAGTTCTTCTAATGTGCATGTTACGGAAATCATTAACTATAATGATGTCGGAAAACACCTAAATGATGATAAAATCAAAAAAATTGTTAAAGACAATGCGATTAGACTAAAACACATGTTCACTTTCTATAAGGTTGTTATTTTGGATAGGCATGATAACCGAATCCGGCTTATGCACAATCATAACAAATCCATATTTATTCCTAACCTTGGTGATATGAACACCGTAACGGAAGATTTTGTACCTTACCATGAATACGCTCCCATTTTAAAGGGGACCGATATAATGATAAATTACAAATCGGAGATATGTATTCCTATTAAGTATAGGAATCATGCTATAATAGGGTATATTCAGGTGCTGCACGCCAACAGGCTAGATATAAATTCGTATAATGTAGTCAAATTGGTCTCTTCTTCTATTAATCGAGAAGTGAGTGTAAACGGGGGTTTTGAAACATCCAAAGAAATTTGCAGCGTTACCGAGTTTAGCAAAGAAAAAATTGTTTTTGTGCATCCTCATACGGTTATGTTTAATAAAATATTTTCTGTTAAAGATTCGATTTTATTTGATATAGCGGATGGTAAAAAGCGACATACATTTAGAGGGACCATAGCCGGTTTGAAACCATTGGAAAGCAATTTCAAAATCGAATGTCAAATTCAGACCTCTTCTCCAAACGAAATAAGGAATCTAGAAGATTTTTTGAATGAATAAAAAAACAAAAGGTGATACTCCTTTAGTATTTCCCAAATTTAAGAATGAACAAAACATGACAACATCAGAAATCTGCTGCGCTTGTACAGGTTGTTGTCGTTATGTATCGATTCAAATCAATCCACCCAAAAAAAAAGCGGATATTGATCATTATACATTTTATTTACTCCATAAAAACGTACAAATCTACATTGATAATGACAACGAGTGGAATCTACTATTTATAACTCCTTGCACTCAGTTGGATGGAGAAACCGGTTTTTGTAAAATTTATTCAACACGACCTCGGATATGTAAGGATTATTCTCCGGAAAGTTGCTCCAGGGTAGGAAAGGATCATAAACACCTTTTTCAAACACCAAATAGCATGTTACGATATTTAAAAAAAAGAAAGAACGTTCTATAAAGCCTTCAAGGCAGTTGAAAGAAACTTTAATTTTTAGAGGCTAATTATAATTTTGTAAAAAAAGTTATCAATTAGGTATGGTTAGATGAAGCTAATAATTTTTTGGTTAAGTATGTTTCTTTTTCATTCGGTTCTTTTAGGTCAAAATACTGTTACTATAGACGTGGGAGATGCAGTGTATTACGCAGACTATTTTCAAGGAAAGGCTACTTCCCTGGGTGAACCTTATGATAAATATAAACTAACTTGTGCCCATAAAACTTTACCCCTAGGAACTCTTATTAAGGTGACGCGTTTGGACACAAAGGAATCCGTAATTGTGAGGGTAAATGACAGGGGTCCTTTTGATGAAGGCGTTATCGTTGACCTGTCTTGGATCGCAGCTAGGAAGATCAATCTTGTGGGTCAGGGCAGAACAAAAGTCAAAATTGAAGTAGTAGGTAACGCTGAGTTTAGCCCTTCTGCTGATACTCCTATAAAAAGTATGTTTGATAGTATGAAAGATGCTTCTTTTGACGATATTAGAACCGATCCCAAAAGTAATGATTCCATACAACCTTTCCCCGAAACTGGGACCGGATTTGCAGTTCAAATTGCGTCTTATACAAACCGAGATAATGCCATACGCTATATGAAGTTTCTTCAAAAAATGGGTTTAAATCAAATCTATCTCCATGAAGAATCTGGAGATACGGGAGAGACTTTATATAAAATATTTAGTAGGGTTTTTAGCAGCAGACAGGAAGCCGCAAATTTCCTCTCCAACGTAATGGAAACATACCAAGTAGATGGCTTTATCCGAGAATTAGAGTGATGTTTAGAATTAATAGAAATTCTTGTCTTTATCATTTGACAAAATACTAGGGTAATTCTTATTTTAATAAAACCAAGAGGCTATAGTTTACCAATGTTCGACAATTTAGAAGTAACAAAAGAAACCGATCAGTGTTCCATCCTTGTAAAAGGTGAAGTTAGTTTTAAAGACGCTATCAATTTAAAGGAATGTATTTTTGGACTGGCAGATGACGGTCATAAAAAGATTGTAGTGAACCTTAGAAATATTACGTTTCTGGATTCTTCCGGAATAGGAATTTTACTGAATTCTCAAAGGTATTTAGCAGCTAAAAAGGGAATATTAGAACTTCAAAACATAAAAAGTGAAATTATGGAAGTTTTAAAAATCGCCGGACTTGACAAAGACCTGAATATAGTTAATGTTGCAACTTAGAAGATGAGTTTAGAGGTAAAAAACCTTACAAAAATTTTTCCTAAGCTACTCTTTAAAAAAAAGTCCTTTAAAGCAGTAGACAACCTTAGTTTTCAAATTAAAGAAGGAGAAGTTTATGCCCTTCTTGGACCGAACGGTGCCGGAAAAACTACTACAATTAAAATGATAGCCGGTTTAGTTAATCCTACTTCCGGTAATATTATGCTAGATGGGCATGAGTTGAACAACCAAAACAAAGCTTATAAGAGTTTGAGTGCTGTTTTGGAAGGAACAAGGAACGTCTATTGGAGACTAACACCCGTCGAAAACTTGTACTATTTTGCAAATCTCAGAGGTATTCCCTCACATAAAATTAAAGATAAAGTTGAGCCATTACTAGCTTTTTTGGAAATAGACGCAAAAAAAGAAAACCAGAGCCAGCATCTTTCCAGGGGAATGTTGCAAAAATTGGCTTTAGCGGTAGCTTTGATTACAGAGCCCAAGATTCTTCTTTTGGATGAGCCAACCTTGGGTTTGGACGTAAAAAGCGGTCGAATCATAAAAGATTTGATCATCGAACTTGCTAAAAAACAAAATAAAAGTGTTCTTCTTACAACTCACCAAATGGATTTAGTTCAAAATGTAGCTGATAGAGTTGGAATCATTCGCGATGGAAAAATTGTAAAAGAAGGTAGCTTAAACGATTTGTCGGCCGTTTTTCATAATTTTATTTATATACTAAAGGTTGTTGGAGATTTTTCCATACCGCAAAAATGGATGGATTCTTATGGAGCAAAAAAAATCCAGAACCAAGACAATACAACCGAACTGGAAATTAATTGCGAAGACAATAAAGATGTATACGAAATATTATCTTTTCTTCGAGAGCATAACACGGAGATCATTTCGTTTTCTAAGGTTGTTGATGATTTGGAAGAAGTTTTTTTAAGGGTTTTGGAAGCAGGAAGTGAGAGCTAATATGACCGAGAAGATATATGACTTTATTTTAATCCTGAAAGCTGAATTCAAAAGAGACTTGATTTTTATGAGAAGATATCCTTTGGAAATCATTTCTTTTTTGTTTTTTATGTATCTTATTCTAATGTCGATCATTCTTGGTTTTTCTCAGCTCATGACCGAAGGTTCTATTGTAGAAGGAAACAGTCCTTTAAACCGGGAGAAGATGATAATTGGTTATTGTTTAATGCAGTTTATGCTCTCAACTCAAATGGGTTGGTCGGGACAGATTCAAAACGAGAGTCAAACTGGAACACTAGAGCAACTTTCCATATCCGGTCACTCTTTGGGAGACGTTTTACTTGCAAGGGGACTCTCTCAGCTGCCAAGACAGTGCCTTAGTTTTTTTCTTTTGTTGTTTACCTATTCTATTACTCTCTCAAACGCCCAAATAACCTTTCAAAACTCTTTACAAGGAATTTTTGTGCTTACTGTTATAGCCTTTGGAATCTATGGAATTTCTTTTGCCTTTGCAGGACTTACTCTCCTTTTTAAACGAGTTGGATTCTTTTTTCAGATTATCAATTTTGGCTTTTTGGGTTTGTTTTGGCAAAACAGAGCTTCTTTAGAAGACGGAAGTTTGATTGCTAATCTGTATGATTATTTTCCCTTAACTCATGGAATGAAATTTTTATTGAAATACTTTCAAAACAATCCAAACTCTATCCCATTTACGGGAAACTTATTTCTATTAATTATTACTTCCTTGCTGTCTACCCTGATAGGTATTTTTCTGTTTTATCTGATGGAAAAAAGAGCAAGGAATTTAGGCTTACTTTCACAGTATTAAACTGCTTCGTTTGCAAAACACACAAAATGAATGTTTCAACAACTGTTCTTTGAATTTATAAAGTTAGGGATTTATAGTTCCTTTTTATTGCTTCTTGGGCAGTTGGTTATCAAGAAGCAAACTCTTAAAAGTAAATTATTATCTTTATTATTTGTGTGCTTGTTTGTTCTTCTAATAGACGGCTATTTATTGCTTAGCGGTCAAATTGTTTTTTTTCCTCATCTGATTTTATCTCATGTACCGGTCCTTTTTTTGGTCGGACCAATTTTATATTTGTACTATACTTATTATATAACCAACACCAACAAATTTCGAAAAAATCATTTTTTTCATTTCTTTCCAACAATCATTATTGTTATTTCTTTATTTCCTTTTTATATTCAATCCACAGATTATAAGAAAGAATTTTTAGTTAAGACTTTATCAAAAAAAGAAATTTCTTACCCAATCATATTGTCTATGATAGCAAGTTTTAGTACTTTAGTATATTTGCTTCTTATTCTAAAAAAAAGTTTGTTTATAATAAGTAGAGAAGTTTTCGAAAAAGAAAAAAGCACTCGTTATCTTTTTTATATAGTCGTAGCATCTCTTGGAGCTGATCTGACTATGTTTGGAACTTTTTTTTCTAGAAGTTTAGATTTTATATTAATTTCATTAGTGATTTTAGTTATTATTATTTTAAATATTTATTTGTTAAGTTGGAGGCATCCGGATTTTTTACAAGATTTGAATCGAATTATAGAAGAACAAAAAAAGAAATATGTCAAATCTCATATTGATTCTTTGGATATCGAAATAATAAAAGAAAAATTAGAACACTTTATGCAACAAGATAAGCCATACTTAGAGGAAGATGTTTCTCTTGAATTTATTGCGACAAATCTCAAACTCTCCAACCATCAGCTTTCTCAATTTTTAAACCAAATATTGAAAAAATCATTTTATCAATATATCAATGAATTTCGGGTTCAAGAAGCCATTAAAATCATTCAAAATGATCCAAAAATAAATATACTGAATGTTGCTTACAAAGTTGGTTTTAATAGCAAATCTTCTTTCAATACGACATTTAAAAAAATTACAGGAACAACTCCAAGTGAATACAAAAAATTATCCAAAAATAAAGGTTTAAACTGATAAATTCGAACCATTTTTTTTGTCTTAGTGGATACACTTGGTCGATTTTTTCTAAAAAATAGTTTAATATAAACCAAACTTTAAATTAAAGGATAAATTAAAATGAGTTTATATATAAAAAGTCAGTGTAGCGGACTCTTTGAATGTGCCATTGATTACACACCTATTTTTTTTCTAATTTTAGTTGTTCGGTATTTGCTTATTTCCGGAGGAGCATTTCTTATTTTTTGGATCCTGCTTCGAAGAAATATTGAACATAAAAGGATTCAAGAGAATTATCCCAAAAGACGAACTGTTTTAAATGAAATTAAATGGTCAATTCTTACTTTTACTATTTTTGGTGGGATTGGAAGTATGGTAGTTTGGGCATCTCACAATGGTTATACAAAAGTGTATAGAAATTTTGATGAATACGGGATTGCTTATTTTATTTTAAGTATTGTGCTATTTATGATTTTGCATGATGCGTATTTTTATTTCTCTCATAGATTGATGCACACAAAATTTCTTTTTAAAAAGGTTCATAAAGTTCACCATTTATCCAATAACCCAACTCCCTGGGCTTCTTTTTCTTTCCACCCCAGCGAAGCTGTTTTGGAAGCAGGAATTTTACCTGTTTTTGCTTTTTTATTTCCTTATCATCCTTTAGCTTTGTTCGTATCATTACTTATCATGTCTGTAATGAATGCTTTGGGTCATTTAGGTTATGAATTTTATCCAAAAGGGTTTACAAAACATCTAATTGGAAAATGGTTTAATACTTCAACTCACCATAATATGCATCACTCCAAGGTGAATTGTAATTATGGACTTTATTTTAATTGGTGGGATCGAATTTTTCAAACAAATCATTCTTTGTACCATGAAACTTTCGAAGAAGTAACGAGTAATCAAAACTCATAGTCTAAAATCCCTGTCAGTTTCAACTTTTCTGTATTGTTCAAAATACTGATTTGTCATTGTTAATTTCCCTACTTTTTCTTGGGACTTTAAATTGATTTATACCATGGGTAAAAGATTGTAAAAAAATCTTGATTTTTAGTATTTGTCATAGGATATAGAAGAATTATTTGTGTAAAGAATTGCTTACCTGTTTAGAAAATTGGGTTGGCAAAAATTAGGGTATTAAAATGAAAAAAATTATAATTGTATTTCTATTTATTATTTTATCGCATTATCACTGTGCTTACCAAGCGGAAGATACTGCCAATACAAAGCAGCAAACTTGTAATAATAATTTGGCTGCAATGTTGTTTTTAAGTAACCAAGGATCGCTTTCATCTTTATCTGATGCTATTTTGATAACAGGAGTTGTTAGATACATCAGTTGCCGAAATAAAGCAATCAATGCTAAAGATAACTATATTATACCACTTTGATTTCTTATAGAGGGACTGAAAAAGCCGTTTTGTTTCCCTTCGACACTTCGACTTAGTTCTACGCTCAGGGATCGCTGCGGACATTGAGCGTAGTCGAAACGTCCCTTTTTATGTAACCTCGCTTACAAAAACAAAACTAAATGAAAAAACTTATACCTAAAATCATTTACTACATAGAATCAATCCAAACTAGTACTCTCCGCACAATATACTTTAACCTACTTCTTGTTTCTTTTGTCTTGTTTGGGTTCACTGGTTTTTTCTGGATGCTGCGAAAATACACAAAATTTGAGGAAGAATTTTATACTGCTATCTTAGTTGTTCTTTTTACTTTTTTAACAGTCATGTATTTTATTGCGATCATCTTAGAAAGAAAATTTACCTATAAAAAGTTAAATGAATCCGAAGCAAATTTAAAAGCCCTTATTAATAATACCTATGATTTTATATGGTCTGTTGATACACATTATAATTTATTGATATTTAACAAAGAGTTCGGAAATTTTTTTTGTAGATTATTCAATACGGAACTTTCTTCTGGAAAAAATATGATAAAACTTTTACCAAAAGAAATGATAGAAGAATGGCAAGGCTATTACGATAGAGCTTTGAAGGGAGAGTCTTATGTCATTGAATTAGAAATAAAACCACTCATTTTAGAGATTGCCTTTAATCCAATTATTACAAAAGAGCAAGTTATTACAGGAGTTGCTGGATATTCAAGGGATATAACCGCAAGAAAGCAGATCGAAGAAGCTCTTACCCAAGCTAAGGAAGTAGCAGAAAAAGCAAATAAAATGAAGAGTGAGTTTCTCGCTAATGTAAGCCACGAAATAAAAACTCCCATGAACGCAATTATCGGATTTAGTGAATCTTTGTATGAAAAAACAAGCCATAAAAAAAATAAGCCATTGGTTGCAAATATCTTGTCAAGTGCAAGAACTCTTTTAACTCTTTTGAACGATATACTAGACCTTTCTAAAGTAGAAGCTGGAAAATTAGAATTCGAATACAATGCAGTCAACTTGAAACTTATTTTGGAAGAAATAGGAAATATTTTTTCTCAGGAACTTTCCCAAAAGGGAATCGATTTTAAAATTGCCATTGATCCTTCCTTGCCATCTGGACTATTGATGGACGAAGTTAGAATTCGACAGGTTCTTTTAAACTTGGTTGGAAATTCCGTAAAATTTACAAATTCCGGTTTTATTAAGATAAGTGCAGAAGGGAACTATATAAATAAAGAGATTTCTTTTGAAGTAAAACCCGCTCATAATCTAAAATTTAGTTCCGTAGAATTAGTATTATCGGTAGAAGATACGGGAATTGGAATTCCAGAAGATCAACTGGAAGATATTTTTATAGCCTTTAACCAGTATCATGGGAAAAGGAGTTTGAGTTATGGTGGAATTGGTTTGGGACTTGCCATAAGTAAAAGGCTTGTTGACAGGATGGGGGGTGAGATTCGGGTGGAAAGCGAAGTTGGAAAGGGAAGTAAGTTTAAGGTATTGTTTAAGGAAATTGATATAGTTCCAAAATTTGAAATAACAAAGAAAGAGAATATAAAAATTGAAAATCTATCTTTTGAACCAACAAAAATACTATTAGCAGAAGGCAATATAATGACAAGACAGTTGTTGAAACAATTTTTAAAAAACTCTGCATTTCAAGTTTTGGAAGTAGATGACGGTTTGGAAGCCATTGAAACGACCAAAAGGGAGAAACCGGATATTGTATTTGTAAACGAAAAAATCTCCATTGTGGATGGTTATAAATTTACCAAAATTATAAAAGAAGACCAAGAGCTTAAGAATATTCCAATTATCGCAATGGTTGCTTTAGTTGAAAATATTCAACCTAACGGGAAAATAATATTTGATGGTTATATTAAAAGACCAATTGATCCTAAAGAATTGATTGACGAGTTTTTAAAATTTATTCCCTATCGCAAAAAAAGAAGTCAAAACTTATTTCAGATTCAAAACACAAAAAATAAAAGAAAGAGAAACATGCATCCACTAGACAAGGAGAATGCAAAGATTGTATTGAAAACCTTGGAAAAAGACTTGTACAAAACTTGGTTGGAATTATCAAAAGTTATGATTATTAACAAAGTGGAAAGTTTTGCTAAGCAACTGAAAGAACTGGGCGGAAGGTACAGTTATCCTTCTTTGACTGAGTATGCAAAAAATCTGGATTACTATGCCTCTACATTTGAGATAGATTTACTTACAAACGTTTTAAAAGAATTTCCAAACTTTATCCAAGAACTAAGACAAATTATAGAAGGTTAATACTTATGTTTATAAACGAACTAACGCAAAAAAATGCTCTTATATTTATTGTAGATGATACTCCCAAGAATATACAACTACTTGGAACAATTTTGAAGGAAAAAGATTATCAAGTGATAGTTGCTAGGAATGGCATTGAAGCTTTAGGAATGTTAGATAATTTTACACCAGATTTGATTTTATTGGATATTATGATGCCGGTAATGGATGGATTTGAAATATGCCAAAAAATTAAAGGAAAAACCGAATATCAAGATGTTCCCATTATTTTCTTAACAGCAAAAACATCAACAGAAGATATCGTAAAGGGGTTTGAATTAGGAGCTGTGGATTACATAACCAAGCCATTTAATCGAATTGAACTTTTGGCAAGGGTCAAGACTCATCTGGAACTCAAATTCAGTAGAGACATTTTAAAACAGATGGTTGCTATAGACGGCTTAACTCACCTCTATAATTATAGCTATATCGTTCAAAGGTTAGAGGAGGAAATATCCAAATCCAAAAGACATGGTTATTTATTGTCTTTGTTTATGTTTGATTTGGACCATTTTAAGCTCCTAAACGATGTTTATGGGCACAAAACCGGAGACGAAATATTAGTCAAAATAGCATCTAGCCTAAAATCTAGTTTAAGAAAAGAGGATATTCCGGCAAGGTACGGAGGAGAAGAGTTTTTGATCATTCTACCGGATACGGACCTTGAGGGCTGTTTGAAAGTAGCAGGTAAAGTAAAAACAAGTATTCAAAACCTAAGACATAAACGAAAAAAATTAAATATAACCATTAGTGGCGGAATATGCTCTTTGGAAAATGAAAACTCTCTGAGCTTGATTCAAAAGGCTGTTGATTTGGTTTCCAAAGCTAAAAAAAGAGGAAACGATAGAATTGAAGTATAGTGTTGAAGGTAGAAAAGTGGTTAAAAATCCAATATTTTTAATGGTTTCTATAGAAAAAAAGTTTAAAATTACAGGGGAAGCTACAACTTGAACATTTTAGAGGTGTACCAGTTCCAAATCTTATGCAATCTTATTAAATAAATTTAAACAACAAATCTGATGAGGTAAAGATGTCTAGAACACTAATTATGATAAAACCCGATGCCGTTAAAAACAAACATATCGGTGATATTATTACAAGAATCGAAAAAGAAGGTTTTAAAATACTTGGTTTGAAGTTTTTGAAACTCGCTGAAGTAGATGCAAAACAATTTTATAAAGTCCACGCCGGAAGACCATTTTATGATGAACTCTGCAAAGATATGTCAGAGTCTCCTATTGTTGTGGCGGCACTAGAAAGGGAGAATGCTGTTCAGCACTGGAGAGATGTTATTGGAGCAACTGACCCCAAAGAAGCAAAACCAGGCACGATTCGCGCTATGTTTGCAGAAAGCAAAGGGAAGAATTCGGTTCATGGCTCTGATTCGGATGAAAACGCTGATTTGGAAATCAGTTTTTATTTTAAGGACTACGAGTTGGTGAAATAGGACTCATGGATATACATATCGCTCGGGCGTGGATGTGCGTCCTGCTCGGGCGTGGGTGTGCGTCCTGAAGGTGTGAATTTTGTTAATGTCCTATTTTTTTTCCCTTATATAAAACATAGTCCCTATCCTATCAATATGTTCTTTTAGTTCCCTATGGTCCAAGCAATGATAGTTGACTAGATCAACATTGTAAGGTAAACTGCTTTCTTCAAAATCTATTTTTAGCTTATCAATTATTTTATTTTCGATATTTTTATCCATAAATGCCAAATCTATATCGCTACCTTTTTTATAATTCCCTTTTGCCCTGCTGCCAAAAAGGCTTACCTGTTTGATTGTGGGATATTTCTTGATAATGTTGATGATGGTATCCCAATCTCTTTTTGTAAGTCCGAACCGATCTGTTTCTATCAAATTTTGACTAGACATTTTGTAATTGCTCTAATAAAAATTGATACAGCTTTTCGATAACCGGAAAAGTTTCTTCTCTAAATTTTTTTTTCAGAGTCTAAAAATTTTTTTCCGCTATAATCATGAGAAAGAATATTTCTCATATCCAGCCCGTCTATTAACTCTTGAGCATAATCAATATACCCGCTTTCTTGAGCTAATCTTAGTGTGTCTTTTGGTGAAGGTTTAAATGAAAATCCTTTTTCTTCTAACAAGTCTTTCAGCACTTTCCATGAAAGGTCTAATGTAAGTTCAAACCTCTGAATAAGACCATTTCTTTCCAATTCATTTAGATCGGGGAGTTCTACGGCTTCTTTTAATCGTCCGAAAGCCATTTCAAAATTCTGGAATCTTTGTTTCCAGCGAATATCATTTGTACCCATAATTTTAAACTATTTTTAATCAAAAGATTTTCAAGCTTTTATCAAAAAAATTCATATCCTGAAACCTTCTATGTTGAGAAAAAATTAAAATTTTTAGAAAAAAAGTTTAATTTTTCAAGGGAAATTACAAATTGAGAATCTATGGAATTAAATTTAGATGATTAATCAATTCAAAACCTTTTACAACGATAGAAAGCGAATCGTAGAAGACTTTATCTTATCCGAAATTACAGCCGAAATACAGGCAAATTTTAATGCGAATCTGGCAGAGGCAGTGTTGTATAGCCTAAATTCCGGCGGAAAGAGACTGCGACCGGTATTGCTTCTCTCTACCTATTTAACCACAAACCAAACCATTCCTAAAGATGTACTTTATTTGGCAGCAGCAGTCGAATGTATCCACACCTATTCTTTAATACACGATGATTTACCCTCTATGGACAATGATGATTATCGAAGAGGGGTACTTACCTGTCACAAAAAGTTTTCAGAAGCTATGGCGATTTTAGCTGGAGATTCACTCAATTCGTTTGCTTTTTATCTACTCTCCAAAGTTGTTCCAAGCTCTCAAGACCTTAGTTTACACAGAGACTTACTTCAACTTTTACACCAAGGCTCCGGAGGACCAGGAATGGTATCTGGTCAGGTAGAAGACATTCAGTTTGAAAAAGACTTTTCTCGTTTCTCCGAAGAAACTTTGATTAAGATTCACACTAAAAAAACGGGAGCTCTTTTTATTGCTTCTATGCTTTTGGGAAATCGACTAAATCCGAATTGGAAAGAGTTGGAAAATGACATTCGAGATTATGCGGAAAAAATGGGTTTGCTGTTCCAGATTACGGATGATATTTTGGACGAAGAAAGTTCTTTCCAAGAATTAGGGAAAAACACTCAAAAAGACGCTAAAATTGGAAAGTTGACCTATCCGAGCCTTTTGGGAATGGAGAAAACCAAAGCTTATCGAGATGAAATCAAGAATTATCTGCTTGAAAAAGCGAAGAGTTTTTGCCCAAAAGCAAATATATTTTTTTATTACCTTCCCGTTTACATTGCAGAAAGAAAAAATTAGATTGGACAAACTCCTTCTTCAAAAACAAATTTGCCAAGATATAGATCGAGCAAGAAGCTTAATTTTGGCTGGAGCTGTTTTGGTAAATGGACAAAAAGTTACAAAATCAGGAGTAAAATTCAGCTCTGATTCCGAAATTACCACTTTGGATAAAATTCCCCACTATGTGAGTCGAGGTGCTTACAAACTAAAACACGCTATCGAGACTTTTAACATCCAAGCCCAAAACAAAATAGCCATTGATTTAGGTTCTTCTACCGGTGGGTTTACACAGGTTCTGCTAGAATTGGGAGTAGAAAAGGTTTATGCTTTTGATGTTGGATACGGACAAATGGTTAGTAAAATTCGGAACCATCCCAATGTTACAGTTAAAGACAGATTTAACGTAAAAAATATATCCTGGGCAGAACTGGAAACAGTTTATAAAAAAATTCTGATAGTTATGGATTTAAGCTTTATTTCGTTATTTTCTGTTTTTCCTTCCCTTTTCAAGCTAAAGCAAGATTCGCTCCATACACAGATTGAAGTTGTAAGTCTTATTAAACCTCAGTTTGAATGTGCGAAATCAGAATTAGCAAAAGGAGTTGTAAAAGATAGAGAAGTTCATTTTAGGATCATTAAGAAATTTATCAAGTATATCAAAGAAGAAATGAAGGGTGAAATACTTGGGTTAACGGTTTCACCCATCACGGGTAGAGAAGGTAACAAGGAATTTTTACTTTATTGGAAGATTTGAGAACAACAGACGACCTAAAAGCAAAAGTCAAGGGATTTTTCGGAGATGGAGATTAGGTAAAGGTAATAAAATTGGATGCTACTCATCCTTTGAATATAGAGGATTTTGTTTGATTTTATAATACCCATACTATAGAGTGAGTTATATAAGATTCTTTAAGGAGTATTAAATGCCAAGAATAGATAAAATTACATTATTTGCGATTTTAGCTTTTGGTGTCTTATTTTTGTTTCAGTGCAAACCCAAAAATGAAGAACCAAAAACAGAAGACCTCTCCAATTGTGAATTTGTATACGATGCATCAGCTACAAAATTACAATGGACTGCTTTTAAATTTACTGAAAAAACAGGCGTAAACGGAACCTTTTCCGAATACAATGTAGATGGAATTGAAACCAAAAAATCTATTGTAGAATCCGTTCAAAACGTCAAATTTTCCATAAATGGAAGCAAAGTATTCACAAGTGTTAGAGAGCGAGATGATAAAATTGCTAAAAGTTTTTTTGGAACAATGATAGGTGAAATTAGCGGTTATTTTAAAAATATTGTCGGAACCGATTCCGGTACGGCAGACTTATTTTTAACCATGAATGGGGTTGAAAAACAGGTACCTGCGCAATTTACCATCAAAAATCAAAAGGAACTTGAACTAAAGGCTTCCATTAACCTAAACGATTGGAAAGCAGCCAAGTCTCTCAAAGAATTAAACAAGGTCTGTAGCGAGCAACACACCGGTAAAGATAAAACTAGCAAACTTTGGCCAGATGTAGATATTTTAGTCACAACCACCTTCAAAACCAAATGCGAACCATGATTTGTAGGCGAGTAAATTAAGATGTCTTTTTGTGAATTGCACGTCCACTTGTACGGATGTTTAACGGCAGAAAAGTTATTTGAAATCGGTAGAAATAATCCGTCTCCCAGGTGGAGTATTTTTACCGATCTTTATGAAAAAGTTCATGGAAAGCATTTTGATGTTTTGAACTTTTTTGACAAGTATGGAGATATTCAAAAGTTTAAAGAATTGTACTTCTTTAACCGTCGAGCTCCTTTTATAGAATTCCAGTCCAAGTTTAACCTGATTATTGCTTTCAGTGTATTTGATAAGAATGAAATTTCGTCTGTTGCTTGCGACACTTTACTAGAGCATTTCAGGCAAGGAATAGAGCATGTAGAGTACAGGCTTATGTATTCTCCCAGGGAAACAAAAGCAAATTATCTCGAAAAAACTTTGGCAGCTTGTGAAGGATTGCAAAAGGGAGAGGAAAAATCGGGTGGGAAAATTTCTGGACGGATGGTTGTTTCGCTTCCAAGAGCTGGCAACTATCAAGAAAACTACCATTGGCTAAAAGAGTTTATGGAGCAACATAACGTAATAAAGAAATATCTCGTTGGAATTGATTTTTGCTATATCGAAGAAGGGTTTCCACCGGATGAAAAAAGGGACTTTTTCCAAGAAGTGCTAAAAGATAATCAAGCAGAGTCTTCTACGACTTTTTCCATTTTGTATCACGTTGGAGAGAGTTTTGCGGACAAAACTCCTTTTTCTGCGGTTAGGTGGATTTTGGAATCTGCTGAATATGGTGCACACCGTCTGGGACACTGTATCGCGCTGGGTGTTCAACCACAGAACTTTTTCGGGAAAAGCATCATGGAAACAGTCTCAGAAAGAACCAAGCAATTGCGATATGAACTGGACCACTATGAATCTATTCGTGAATTCGGTGGATATTTCTCAAGAAATTACCTTGTTTCCGAATTGGATAAATTAAAGCATGCAAATCCAGAAACACAAATTGAAATCAAAATGGATCAACAAACCATTAATTATCTAAATACTTTTCAAGAATTTGGGATGAGCCATATCCAAAAATTTCCCTCTGTGATCGAGTCTTGTCCTACATCTAACCTGTATATAGGAATGATCGACGACTTACCCAAACACCCTCTGAAAAGATTTGTAAAAAATGGTTTAAAAGTCTGTGTGGCAAGCGATGATCCAGGGATATTTGATACGACCTTGCAAAATGAGTACGAACTATGTAAAGCCATTGGTTTGAGTGAAAATGAGATAGATAGGATTAAACGAAATTCTTTTGTTTACAAGTCAGAATATTTATCCGGAAGGAAGTGAGTCTTTACCTTTCTCCCTCCACAATTTTAATCTCTTCATCTGTTAATCCGTATAACTCGTAAACCATGTTATCAATTTCTTTATCTGTTTTATTAATTATTTCTTTAATAGCTATAGCCTTTTGTTTTTCAGATTCAAAATAATCCATCCATTCGGATTTTTGTTTGAGTGATAATTCAATTTTTTTCTTTTTCAGTTCATTTAAAAACTCATCCCAAGAGAATTGATACCATTCTTCTAATTTTTTAGGAATCTTTTCTATCTGAAAATCAGATTTTAATAGTTTATTGAACTTTGTTGTTATGCCTTGGAGTTCTTTGTTTTTTATAAGCATGGTGTCTGCTTTTTGGGTGAAAGGCTTTTGTGATTTTGTATTAATATTCTTGATCGGTATTACTCTCAAGTCTTCAGGGTAGATACTAGAATAAGAACCTTGCAGTGTATCCGTACTCAAAAAGTTAGAGAAAAAGTAGGTTATTAATTTTGAGCACAAAATAGATACTATAAATTTTAAATCAAATTTATTTCCTTTTAGAATTTCCCATTTATTTTCTGGTTTTTGAAATTTCAATATTTCATCATTCCATGAAACAAGGTGCATTAGATTGTCATTTGAAAAAAACTTTTCTTCGTCATAATAAGCAATTAAGCTATTATTGCTACCGCTTATTCGTCTTACAATTATTTTAGGACTTTCAAATAAAAGTTGGTATTTAGACCTATGGAAATGAGTAATATTATTTTCATAATCAATATAATCACCATTAAAAAGAGCATGGTATCTTCCAATGTTGGTCCCAATTATATATTTTTTAAAACCCTTTTTGTTGTTCTTAAAGATTACAGAGTCTTTTGTGAATTTTTTTTCACTTCCTTCTCTTGAATGGGCTACAACTCCTGTATTTATACATACTAGTTGTCCAAGAAGAATAGAATTTAGGTGTGTTTTATTGTAGATTTTGATAGACAGGGGTTCTACATTTGTCTTTATCGATGAATTTTTTAAATTATAAAAAAACGATTGTTTTATTTTTATACCAGAATCTTCAATCTTGTTTTTAATTTTAATTTTGTGATTTTCGCTAAACTTTTTATTCAAAATGTATATTAATGTTTGCCTAGCTACATTTTCAAATACAACCTTTTCTCCAAAATCAACGATCTCTTCTATTTTGTATTTTGATAAAAGTAATTCTCTTGTACTTTTAGAGTGTTTCTCTTTTAAAAATGAAGTTGGTAATATAAAAGAATGATAACCATTTTCATGTAGTAGTTCAATAGATCTTCCTATAAAGCACAAAAATATGTCCCAGTGACCTACCAGCCATTCATTGTATTTCCTTTCTAAAACTTTTACCATTTCTCTATTATGATTTGATAATGTCCAATTAGAAACATAAGGCGGATTTCCGATCACAACATCAAATCCCCCCTTGTCTTTTAAGGAAGCATGAGCTTTTAAAATCTGAGATAATTTGTCTATCTTCCTGTCAAATACTTCTGGAAACTCTTTAACCCAATCAAAAGCCAACTTGCCAGCTATATTTGGATCATCAATCAACGAATTTCCAACTTTGATATTATTTTCTAAATTGTTAAGTTTTTTATTTCTAACTGCTGTTTTAAGCCAAAGTGATAACTTCGTGATTTCAACGGATTCTCTATTCAGATCAACACCATAAAGGTTATTTTCTAGTATCGTTTTGTTTATTAAATCAAAATCAAAAAGCTCACCTTGTGCAGTTTTGGATTTGATTTCTTTAATTTGTTTGTAAATCCTTTCATGCTCTTTCCATAGATAATTAAATGCAGCAACCAAAAAAGCACCGCTTCCACAGGCAGGGTCAAGGATTTTTATTTTAGAAAGGTGTTCGTCACGATAATGCTGTAAGATTGTATATTCTTTGTTCTTTTTTAGATTGGAAAATTCTTTTGTTGTTTCTTGCCACTTTTCTTTTAGCCATTCACCTACTGTATTTTCTACAATATACTTTGTAATATAATCAGGTGTGTAATAAACTCCTTCTTTTTTTCGTTTCGTCTTTTTAGGATCAAACTTTTGGTGTTTATGTTCTAATACTTCAAGATCCTCTCCTAGCGAAGCGATTAGGAGAGGGGTTTGGGGTGAGGTCGTTACTGCTCCCTGAGAATATTCTTGAAACTGAACTCTCATTTCTTCCAAGTCAGATATGCTTTGCTCAAAAATGTGACCGAGAATATTTACATTTAATTCATTTTCATCTCCAAAATCATATTTCAACCCGATTTCAGAAATCTTTTTGAACAAGAAATTTGGAATTTTAAGAGAGCCTAACTCATTGTCTTCTTTGAATAGCTCTCCATTGTACCCTTCAGCTATATTAAAATTTCCACCAACATCTATTGCATTAAACAATTTTTGAACTTTACTATAAATATCATAGTCGTTATCACTATAGTATTTTGATTGTAATTCGGCTCCGATGATTTCTTTGGAAAGAACATTGATTGGCAATAAGCCAGCTCTAGAATCCTCACAAAACCAGCAGAAAATAATTCTATCCAATAATTTTTGAACCAATTCTAATAAACGTGATTTGTTCGTTTTGTACAAAGGATTCATTTCCAAAAGTTGATAAAATATTTCTGTACGGAGAGTTTTATATTCTAAATAAAACGCTTTTTTAACTTGTTCTTCCGCTCCCGCCTGCGAAGAAAGAATTTCTTCTGTAAAAGAATCTTTTTGACCAACATCTGGGTTTGAAAGAAAATGATTAAATTTATCTAGATCAGGATTGAAGTTTTCACAAATTTTTTTCCAATTTTCAATAGAATTTTTGATTGTTTTTAAATCATTTTTTGATATATTTAGCTTACTTTCAAAGTAATCGTTCTTTTTAAAAAAAGTTTCTGTAAAAAGCCTTTCAATCACAATAAAATCCTCATAACTTAATGGTATTAAAATAAATACTAAGGTCAAATAAAAATATTTACTTTAAATCAAAATAGTTTATGTATTAGGCTTTTTTTACTTTGCGTCTTAGTTAGCTATTATTAACTTGGAAACCCAGGGGATTTAATTATGCCGGCTCCAAAAGAAAGATGGTCAAGTAAATTAGGGGTAATATTGGTTGTCGCAAGCAGCGCGATAGGGTTAGGAAATTTTTTAAGATTTCCGGGTCAAGCAGCCACACACGGCGGGGGAGCTTTTATGATTCCCTATTTGATTAGCTTTGTGCTCCTTGGAATTCCGGTGTGTTTGTCCGAATGGATAATGGGGCGTATGGGGGGGGAATACGGACATAGCTCTCCAAGAATTTTAAGTGGTTTTTTGTCCGGAGTTCCCTTGAAAGTGACAAGTACGATTGCCGTTATTATTCCGGTCATGATTTACGTTTATTATGTTTATATTGAAGCATGGTGTCTATCTTATGCCTTTGACTTTTTCACCATGTCTATAAATCTACAACCACAAAACGCTGTTTACGGTTCAAAAGAATTTATTCCAACCCTTATACAAAACTCCAGCAATCACTTTACCAACCTAACCGGAACTAGAGAAATTGGTGATTCCTTTAAGAGTAGCATTTTAGCGTTTACTTTAATTTGTTATGGTATGAATTTTTTCTTAATTTTTCACGGAATTTCCAAAGGTTTAGAGGCTTTTGCTAACAAAGCTGTCCCATTACTACTTTTGTGCTCCCTTGTGGTCCTTTTTCGAGTTTTAACCTTGGATGATATTGGAAAAGGTTTAGGGTACATGTGGAATCCGGATTGGTCATCTTTGCTAGAAGCTGAAGTTTGGATTGCTGCTGCCGGTCAAATATTTTTCTCCCTTTCGGTTGGGTTTGGGATTATCCTTATTTTCTCTAGCTACCTTACTGAAAAAGATGATGTTGTGTTATCTGGCTTGTCAGCTGCTTCCCTAAACGAATTGGTTGAGGTTGGTATTGGTGGAATGATTACAATTCCTATCGCTTTTATATTTTTAGGTTCTGCAGTTGCTTCTTATGAAACATTCGGAATCGGATTTACGGCTTTGCCTGCCGTTTTTGCTCTTATGCCTGCAGGAAATATTTTTGGAGGCATTTTCTTTTTTATGCTATTTATAGCAGCGATTACATCTTCCGTTTCCATGTTACAACCTGGAATAACTTTTTTAGAAGATGCGTTTCATCTGAAAAGGAAATATTCCGTATTGGCTTTATTTCTATTTACCATAAGTTTAACACTACCACTAATCTATTTTAACAAAAGCAACTTTGCTCTTCATTACACAGACTTTTGGATTGGAACATTTTTGATTTATATTTTGGCTACAATTCAAATCATTATTTATGGTTGGAAGATTGGAGTGAAGGACGG
Organism: Leptospiraceae bacterium; assembly: GCA_024233865.1. Taxonomy (GTDB): domain Bacteria; phylum Spirochaetota; class Leptospiria; order Leptospirales; family Leptospiraceae; genus JACKPA01. The sequence goes on from JACKPA010000001.1 coordinate 539,384, forward strand.
AAGAGAGGCGGGAGAAAAAGGAGCCATTATTCAGCTACCTAAGTTTTTTGATTTTGTAATAAAATATATAACACCAGCTTTTTTGATCCTGGTTTTTGTTGCATTTATCTACCAAAGCCTACCGGAATATATCAATAGAATGAGTACCTCTTATATGTTAGAAAAAGCTACGTCCTTGAATCTTTCGGGTGAGGAAGCAATATTTAGAGCAAACGCTGCTAAGACCATATTCGGTTTGATTATTTTTTATTTCGCTTTTATATACTTTTTGGTTTCTCTTAGCCTAAAACGGAATGAAAAACAAAAAAATGAAGGCATATAATCATATAATTAATAATCAACGAATATTTGAAAGTAAACTAAATGTTTCATATAGAAAAGATTTCGGAGTATTTTTTACTAATAATATTGAAACCGTTGAGAAAATAATAAAAATTATAGATTTTGAAGATAAAGATTTATTTTCAAAAAAAATATTGGAACCTTCTTGTGGAAATGGTATATTTATTATTAGAATTTTAGAAAAAGTATTTGAAAATATTAAAGATCATTATATCGCAGCTAAGTTTATTGAATCCTGTATTTATTTTGTGGATATAGATAAGAATATGATTGAGTCTACAAAATCTAATATATCTAATATTTTCAAACAAACGTTTCATAAAGAATATAGAGGAAAATTTAATGGCTTTATTTTTGATTATACACAAAGAATGAAACCCAAACATGATAACTCATTTGCAAACATTATGGATGTACCACTTGCAAAATACTTAGAATCCTTTGACTATATAATTGGAAACCCACCCTACGTCACTTTGTATGGTAGAAGAGATAAAAAAAAAGATGAGAATCAAAGAAAATACTATTTAAGTAGGTATTCTCAATTTCCTGATTCTTTGAAAAATGGAAAAATTAACTATGTTATGCTTTTCATTGAACAATCAATTGATTTATTAAAAAAGGGGGGTAAATTAAGTTTTATAATTGATTTGGCATTTTTTGAAACTGCTTATGAACATACAAGAAAATTTCTTTTAGAAAAAACGAAAATATTAAGTATCGAATACAATATAAAAGATTTTGAAGTTGTTAGTGGGCAAATAATAATTCAAACTCAAAAAAATAGTGTTACACACAATGAAGTTTGTATTGTTGACGCAAAGAATCATTCTCAAATAAAAGTAGAGCAAACGAATTGGTATAAACCCGAAGACCAATACAGATTTAGGTTTAATACCTGCTCTAATCGTGCTAAACTAATAGAGAAGATAAAATTAAAGAATTGTCCAAGTTTAAAATCATTGTTTCCAAATAAGAACCTCAGAACTTGTGTAATGTTACTTGATATGGAAAACTTGTTTGTATTTAACAAACCGGAAACTAAATTTAATGGAAAAATATATCCATATTATCAAGGTTCTAAGAGTTTATCTTCTAAGTATGCAGTCTTGAAATACAATAAATTTTTTCATTATAACAAAGATTTACAAGATGAAATAAATGATGAATTAAAAGAAGAGCTTACTATTAAAGGAATTAAAAATAAAAAAAGATTAGGTATGGGAGAAACAATTATATATGATAAACCTAAAGTGTATATTCGTCAATCAGCAAAAGAAATCTTAGCATCTTATGATGATTTGCCTAGCTCTGCAAATAATAGCTTGTATATTTTTTCATTAAGAGATTCTACTGAAAAAAGTATACAATTTTTAAAATTCTTGTGTGGTTTTTTAAATTCAAAATTAATAACCTTTTATACTCAACAAACAAATATTATTAGGTATTCCAAAGGAAAGCAGCCGCAAATTAAAGTATCAGATTTATATTCAATTCCTATACCTATAGATATTGTATTACAAAGACGAATCTCTCAACTCGTAAATTCAATATATCATAATTACAATAAACGTTTTGATTCAATACAACAAGTTGACTATTTGATATTTGAATACTTTGAACTAAAAGAAGAAGAAGTTTCTGTTATTTTAGATTCTATAGATTCTTTCTAATTAATTGTATGAACATCCTACAAGATATATTAAAAACAAAAAACGTAATTGTATGTTGTGGCTGTGGAGGAGTTGGTAAAACAACCACTAGTGCGGCTCTCGGCTTAAAAGCTGCTGAAATGGGTCGAAAAACTCTTGTAATGACAATCGACCCAGCTAAACGCCTTGCAGATAGTCTCGGTATAGGTGAATTAACCAATGAACCCAAAAAAGTTTCCTTAACGAAAAACTTTTCAGGTGAAATGTGGGCAATGATGCTCGATGTGAAACAAACAATGGATGCCTTTATTTCCGAGCATGCATCATCTAAGGAAAGTGTCCAATCTATTCTAAATAATCCTATTTACCAACAGTTTAGCAACAGTTTAGGTGGGGGACAAGAATACGGCGGAATGGGTAGGCTCTACCAAATTCACAGTTCACAAAAATATGATTTATTGATTCTGGATACACCACCCTCTCACCATGCAATTGATTTTATAATGGCACCCATAAATTTTAAGAATTTTTTCAGCGCACCAATCCTTCAATTTTTTTTACAGAAAGACCAAGATGCCACCAATATAAGCACTAACCTGATAAATGCAGGTAGTGACTTTGCCATGAAGGTTTTTGAAAAACTTACCGGTTCTCATTTTTATAAAGACCTTTCAGAGTTTATAAAAAATTTACAAGGCTTGTACAAATCTTTTATCATACAAGCAGAAGCCGTTTCCTCTTTGCTTGCGAATGAAAAAACCGCTTTTTTAACGATAACCAGTCCCGAGAAGCAACAATTGGTAGAGTCTTATCAATTGGAAAAACAACTAAATAACTTTGGTTTTAGACTTCATTTACTTGTTGTGAATAAGTGTAATGAAACCGTTGTAGAAGAAAATTTGGATATGCTCCCCGAAAATCTACGAGGCAACATCACAGAACTTTTACAAAAGCAAAGAAAACAAGCAGAGCATGAAGATTTTTTAATCAAGGAATCCATAGAGTTGGTAAGCACAAAATTACTTTATCAGAAAGTTCCCCTATTCCATAAAGATATTCATGATTTAAATTCTCTTTGGGAATACGGGAACTGTCTTATAAAAATATAAGAAATTTTTTAATTACTTTACTGATAATAAAGTTTTACCAATTAAGTATAATAATATGGACTTTTTGATTATATTAGAAAAATTTGAGCGAATCTTAACCATTAAGCTATTTAGCATCGGTCAAACAGAAGTTAGTTTTTCCTCTTTAATGGTATTTTGCGTATTGCTTATATTCTTCGTTCTGTTGTCCCGTTTTATTGCTCGTAGAATTATTGAAAAATTACTTACACGGCTTCAATTAGAACAAGGCATGCGATACACAATTAGACGCGTAACGGAATATTCCTTAGTTATTATAGGGGCAATTATTGCTTTTCAAACAATTGGAATTAATTTGAGCGGTTTAGCTGTTATATTTGGTTTGTTATCTGTTGGTATTGGATTTGGATTACAAAATATTACCTCTAATTTTATTGCCGGTCTGATTTTACTTTTTGAAAGACCTATCAAAGTTGGTGATCGTGTCACTGTTGGAGAAATAGAAGGGGATATAATTGAAATTAACATACGCTCAACGACTATTCGTTCCTTGACTAACATTGCTATTATTGTTCCTAACTCGGAATTTGTTTCCAGTAGAGTCATTAATTGGTCTTATGAAAATTCTAAGATAAGGGTTGATATATATGTAGGTGTCTCTTATAATTCGGATTTGGACTTGGTTTTGGATTCCTTAAAGCAAGTTGCTCTTGAAAACGGGGATGTTTTGCAATCACCAAGCCCTGAAGTTCACTTGCGAAGTTTTGGTGATTCGTCTTGGAATATGTGTTTGCGTATATGGATTAATAACCCTAAGCGATACTATTATGTAATTTCGGATATAAACTGTGCCATTGTCCGGAAATTTAGAGAAAATAGTATTGAGATACCTTTCCCACAACGAGACTTGAATATTCGTTCGCCTTTGCCAATTCCCATTTCAGAGCAGGTGAAAAACAAATCCTAAATTAACATGAGTTAAAGACTGCAAGTTCAGCCTGAGAAAGAGTTTTCAGTCCATTATTCATGGTATAATTACTTTGCTGGTTTAAATTCTTTTATTACCCTACCGGTACTCAAAAATGACACTCCTTGAGTGCCAGCAGTACCCAACATTACCGATTCAACAATAGGCGGAGAAACTTTTGTTTCAGAAACCCATTCAATAAGAAAATTAGCACCTACTCCACCCCTTGTATCGTGTTGCTCGATAAAAAAATCCGTAGAAGCCAAAGGACCTAGTTTGACAGGTTTGGATATATAATCATTTAAAAAGGTACCATTAGTATCATAATATTTCACAAATTTCAGCACAATAGAGTTATTTAAATCTATATTGTGAATACTAATAGTTGCTGCCAAGTTATAGACTTTTCTTTTACGAAGATAATAAATATGTGAATAAATGGGAACATAAACAGTTTGCCCCATAACCGGTTTAAAACCCTTATTCAAAACAACTTCCGTATTTATTGGAACATTTGGGTTGTTGCTTTGCTCCGAATAGTTGATTTCTCCTGTTTCAGGTTTACAAAGACCGACAAAAACAATTACCAAACAAACCAAAATTTTTAATAAGCTTTTCATTCACTCACAACTCCACTTGTAACAATTCGTTTTGATTCTAAAAATTTTTTCCCTTTAATAACCAAAGAAAATTTTATGATTTTCTAAAAAATCCTTCTTTTTTTTATATATGAAAAAGGATTAAAAATTGAAAAAGCTATTTTACCTACTTTTATTCATAAACTTATCTGTTTTAGGCGATTCGTTTCACAGCATTCAAGGTTTTTACGGGCAAAGAGCTGCTGGTCTAGGAGGTGCTTACACCGCTGTTTCTGACGATCCTTCGGGAGCTTATTATAATCCGGCTGGTCTTGCCTTTGCTTTTGATGATTCCATTTCTATATCTGCAAGCAATTACAAAATTATTACCAAAAAATATGAAAACGTAGATTCTCCCAGCCAAACCTATACTCAAACATCCAAAACTTATTTACCTAACTTTATAGGTGTAGTGAAAAATATGGGAAAATATAAGATGGGAATTTCTATTGTCAACACTATAAATGACAGTTTTAATCGAAATACTCAAATTATTGCTCCCCTGTTCTCTCCAACCATCAACAATACTAAAATTTATAATTTGGAAAATTACAAGCAATACCTGTTCGGACCAAGTTTTGCTTACGCTTTAAATTCAAAGCTGTCACTTGGAGCTACGTTTTATTTTTTTGAAGATACGCAAGGAATAGCCAGAACCTACTTGCAGCAGTATACTGATGGTTCTTATGTTTCTCAGTCTTATGTTGACAATAGAAGAACGCTCGGTTTGAATCCTATTGTCGGTTTGCAATATATGGTAACACCAAAATTATCCGTTGGATTTTCTTTACGACAGAAAATTGTTACTTCGGGAAATAGACTATACAGCAAATTCTATCTTGATTCTTTGCAAAGTTCTTCAACCAATAATGTTGATTTAACCGAAGGGACTCACAAAGCAAATGCTGCTTCGGAAGGTAGCTACATAACCATCAAGCGTCCGTTAAATAAAGACATTCCCCAAAATAAGGAATTCAGGCTTGGGAGTGCTTGGTTTGCAACTCGGAAATTGATGGTGGCAACAGACCTTATTTATACAGAAGCTTACTCTAAAAAGAAAAGCAATACCGAATTTTCCGTAGGATCAAATGCAAGGCTAATACAAAATGATAGCGAAATACTGGAATTAAACTACAAATCTACACTTAACTATGCAATCGGATTTGAGTATTTTCTTTCGGATATACTTTCCTTTTCTGCCGGTACGTTTACAAATAATGCTAATACAAAAGAAATTAAATGGGCGGATTCAGCCATAGACCTTTCCATAAGAAGTTTGGTTGGAACCGAATTAATTGCCAAAAGTGGAAATAATGACTTGGTTTACAAAATCCCGAGAGCACAAGAAAACCCAAGAAACGAATATGTAAATAATATAGGTTATTCTTTTGGTTTAACATGGGCAACCGCCAAAGCTTCCATTTCACTTTCCATTATTCGAGAGGTAGGGAAAGGTCAATCTCGAATTGACGCAAATAGCCTTTCTCAACCTTTGTTATACGAAGGGTTTTCATTCTACATTGTAGCTTCAAGCAAAGGATAGACAAAATAGGAGACAATCATAATGACAGAAGAAGAAAAAAACAAGCTTATTAAACGTAAAGAACTTCTAAATCAAGTTGTAAACTTAGAAGTAGAAGAATGTTTTGAAAACGATAACGGTTTGTATGAAAAAACAAAAACCGGAGTTTTTTTTCATGTCGGTTCTTGCGAACCATCTTTTCATCCACTACAGCACATAGAAGAAGAAATAGAAAATATAAATGATGAATTATCTAAACCTTAAATCTATTAATACTATTGTTTAGTTGATTAGCCATACCATTCAACGCGTCAGCAAGTCCGGAAATATTTTCCGCATCCTTGGCTGTTATTTTGACGGCATCGGAAATGCCTGATATATTCTGAGTAACTTCGTTAGAAGCCGTAGTTGCATGAACGGAATTGGAAGCAACTTCTTTTGCTGTGATAGATTGCTCTTCTACCGAAGAAGCAATGGCACTATTAATATCGTTGATTTTTTTAATTACATCATTAATTTCGGAAATAATGGTTATAGTGTCCTTAGTGCTACTTTGAATTGCTTGGATTCTTGACTTTATTTCGCTGGAAGATTCGGAAGACTGGCGAGCAAGCTCCTTAACTTCAGAGGCTACAACAGCAAAACCCTTTCCTGCATTTCCGGCGCTCGCAGCTTCAATGGAGGCATTCAAGGCAAGAAGATTGGTTTGCTGTGCAATCTTAGATATTGTTTCAATTACCTTTCCGATTTCTCCTGCGTTTAGCTCTAATTCTTGAAAAATCTGATTTGAATTATTCGCTTTGGTATTAGCTTCATTCGCTATAACTGCAGCTTCTGTAGAACGCTGTGCCACTTCCCCTACGGATATGGATATTTCCTCAGTCGAACTAGATACAATTTGTAAGTTTTGATTCAGTTGAGTAGCTGACGCAGCTATAGTTTGAGACTGTAAAGAGATTTGTTCCGTACCGGAAGATAGGCTTAAGCTGGCTTCTTTTAATTTTTGAGAGGTATTGTATGTTTCTTTTAAATTTTTGGAGACTTCTTTCACTATAGAATGGATCACGTTGATAAACTTGTTTAACCAATCTGCCATATCCTTTAACTCATCTTGGGAGTTTAAATCTATCCTTTTTCTGAGATCACCTTCGCCTTCCGCAAGATCACGAATACGATTTAACATATTGTGCAAAGGTGCCGTAATGCTACGAGTCAAAACAAAACCTATAAGAGCCGAAAAAACAATGCTACCACAAAGAATCCCGAAAAAAAGCAACATTATAGACTTGTAAGATTTTTCAGAGCTTTCATATTCTCTTTTTGCTACCGTTAGTTGCACTTCAACCAATTCGGAAAAAACTTCTGATATAGGATCAATAGTAGGATACAAATCAGCATTAACGTATTCGGTCAAGGCTACTGCGTCTTGTTTTTGCAAAATAGTCTCTAAATTTTCCAAAGAACGATTTGCTTCTTGCAAAAGAGGCCTAGCTTTTTCGACTAGCGCCTTTTCTTCTTCCACCAGATAGGTTAATAAAAAAGCATCCCATTTTTGATTAATTACAGAACGAGCAGTATGTACATTTTTTAAGCCATTTTGCCAACTAACACTACCGCTTCTTACTTTGTGAGTTGTATCCACAATTTGAACGGCATACAAATCAGCAACCTGCTTTAATTGGCTTAAAGGGATAACCCGATCTTCGTAAATCGTCTTTAAACTACCTATTATTTCTTCCATATCCCAATAACTAATTACTCCAATGAGAAAAAGTGGGAGAATCAACAAAAGAATAGATATACTGAGTCTAGTTCCTATACGAATTTTTTGTAACATAAAAACTCTCAAAATTTTAAAGCTCCAAAGAACTACTATAACTATGATTATTGGCTATAATCAAAAAGTAAATAATTTTTTTAAAAATAACCGATTTCCGAAAGCCAAATTAATTTTAGTAGCCGATTATCAATTGACTTAAATTAGTCGTTTACTACCATGAAAGTCATTAATAACTTAAAGCAAAAGGAACTACTGCTTATGACTACAAAAAATATTAAGAAGATTACTTTAACGTCTTTTCTAATTTTATTTATTTTTACGACTTTTTACCCAATTTCATCTCAAGAAAAAAAACGTCAAAAGGGACAGCAAGCCAAACAAACTCAAAAGTTTTTAAAACTGTTTTTTGAAACCAATGATTCCAATAAAGATGGGAAAGTATCCAAGGAAGAGTGGACATCCCAGTTTGATGCAATGGACAAAAATAAAGACGGAAGTATCGATAAACAAGAGCTACGTCAATATTTAAGAAAAAAACAAGAAGAACGAAGACAAAAAAGGCAAAACAACCAAAAACAAAAAAATAGAAAAAATAAACTAAAAGACAAAAAAGAAGGAAAGGAAAAAGAAGGACCAGCGAAAGATTCTAATTCACCCAATGCAAGTGAAGCAGAAGAAGAGGATGATGAAAGCTAAATTTTAACTTTAGAGAAGTAAACGCTCCCTGAGAATAACCGAAGGGAGCATTTAGACCAAAATTCGTGATGAATGATAGAGTTAGTAATGCCTTATCCGGTCTATCAAGGCAGGCTAAAATCAAACTTTAAAAACCATGGTTTTTTCCTCGATAAAAATGAAAAAGTATTTGATTTTAAAAAATATAAAAATTAGAATCTACCAACATATCCCGTTTAGTTAGAGTGATAGATTGAAAATCAAACAAAAATTTCGCGATTTTTATGTTTTGGGACAAAAAAAGGTTCAAGACATAAAAAAGTTATATAACCAAATTCATATCAATATCAATAAAAGGGGAGATGAGAAATTGACAATTATGCTCATTCCCCATACGGAAAAAAAGAGTCGCAGTATTTATATTTCCTACAGGGCTATTTCCATTTTTATTTTGATTTTAGCTCTTATTTTATCAATTAGTGCTATAAATGTATTAAACCAGAGTGGTAATGCACATGAAATCAATGAATTTCATTACACAAACAAAGACTATATCAGGCAATCAGCCAAGTTACGATCCGAAGCAAAAACTTTACATAATATGGTTCAGTATTATTATGAAAAAATTTCAAGTTTATATCTTAAATTGGGTGGAGATCCGTTTAAGCTATCTCAGCCTTCTAATCAAAGTGAACAGCTCAGTGTAATTCCCCAGGGAATACAAACAAATATCAATTCGGAAACCTATACCATAAAAGGAGATATATACAATCTAAAATTAGTTTCAGAATTGACCAATGAAGTTATTAAATTGATGAAAAATAAGAGCAACATCATTGAAAATACTCCTTCACTTTGGCCCACAAAGGGTTATATTTTATTTCCTTACGGAAATTATTTATCACCAATAACAGGAAAAGAAGAAACAAACAATGGCATTGATATTGGTACTTTTCCTGGAACTGAAGTTATAGCTACAGCTCCAGGAACTGTTTTGGAAATTGGTTATACGGAAGTGACGGGTAATTTTATTAAAATCAAACATAAATACAGTTGGAAAACAATTTACTCCAATTTGGATCGAATTCAGGTTGAAAAAGGGAAGGAAGTTTCTAGAGGAGATATTATTGGTTATGTTGGTAAAAGTTCCCTAAGCTCCATTTTTTATCTACATTATGAAGTACACGTAGGAACCAAACCATTAAATCCATATTCATTTTTAAATCAGATACAAAATTAAATGAACGAAACAACAGCAGAAGAATTTCCAGTTAATAGTATAATAGGGGAAGGAGCCGAATTTATCGGTGAATTCAAGTTAAACGGTCTTATCCGTATTGATGGTATTTTCAGAGGTCGTTTGCAAACAGACGGAAAAGTAATTATAGGAAAAACGGGATTTGTGGACACTGATGTAAGAGCCAGAATTGTAGTAGCTGGTGGTGAAATTCGAGGAAATATTTACGCTACTGAAAGAGTGATTTTGCTTGCTACTTGTCGATTGTACGGAGATGTAATTACACCTAAGCTGAAGATAGAAGAAGGTGTTGTTTTTAATGGAATATGTACGGTTAACCCAAGTTGAAAATCAAATCATTCAAAGAATCTTTTAATAAAACAACTTCTGACAAACCCAAAACAAACGTTTCAGAATCAATTGTTCCTATTGTGCATCCTGAAAATTCGTTTTTGGCAATTTTGGAGGCAATTGTTCCTTCAAACCAAGAGTCAACACGTGAACTAAACGAATTGTGGAAACAACTACCTGATTTGGAAAAAAGATTCTTAAAACAGCCCAGCCACCAAAACCTAACAGAATACAAAATGTTGGTTAGAAACATAGTGGAAGCAATACTTAAAACCAATTATAAAACCCACAGAGCCAAGCTGCGAGGAAGAACCGACAATAAATTGCTTACCTATGTAAAAGTTATAGATGAAAATTTGCAAATTTTAACCCAAACTATGTTATCACCAGCAAATTCTGCTTTCTCTCTGCTCAAACAAGTGGAAAAGATTCGCGGGCTACTTATGGATTTGAAAAATTAAAGGTAACACTAATAAATTTCAGGAACAAAAAACTGTTCGTTTCTGGGGGGTCTTACATAATTTTCAGCAGGTTTACGAGGAGATAACTCTAATGGTTCCGGTGTCATGTCCTCGTAAGGAATTTTATTTAGAATATGGTGTATGCAGTTCAGCCTTGCTTTTTTTTTATCATCTGCTTCTACAGTAAACCATGGTGCTTCCGGTATATTTGTATAAGAAAACATTTTGTCCTTTGCTTTTGAATACTCAATCCATCTATCTCTAGATTCCAAATCCATAGGACTTAATTTCCACCTTCTGGCCGGGTCTATAGTCCTTGATTGAAATCTTCGCTCTTGCTCATCATCGCTTACACTAAACCAGTACTTTAATAAAATGATTCCAGAACGAACCAACATCCTTTCAAATTCTGGGCAATCTTGCATAAACTGACTATATTGAGCATCAGTACAAAAACCCATTACGTGCTCAACGCCTGCTCTATTGTACCAGCTTCTATCAAAGATTACAATTTCTCCGGCTGCTGGAAGGTGTGGGATATACCTTTGGAAATACCATTCTGTTTTTTCTCTATCACTAGGTGTCCCCAAAGCTACAACTCTACATCCCCTGGGATTTAAAGGTTCTTGGATCCGCTTGATAGTTCCACCTTTTCCGGCGGCATCCCTACCTTCAAAGATAATAACAATCCTTGTTCCGGAAAACTTTACCCAGTATTGCATTTTTACTAATTCTAACTGGAGTTTTGCCAATTCCTTTTCGTATTTCTTTTTGGGAATTCTAGAACTTCCTTCACTTTCAGAAGTATATTTTGCAGTATTTTTTCCTTTCTTCTTTTTCTTTTTTTCTTTGGGTTTTTCTTCTTTTTGAGCTGTTTCTTCCATTTTTTGCTCTTTGCTCTTATGTTTTATTACTGAGTTTTTTCTTGTGGGGGAGTATTGGATGAAGATTTAAGGATTAAATATAAACTGAGCTCTTTCACTTCTTCAAGAGTGGAAGGATTTGATTTTGATTCAAGTTCAACCACAGATTTTAGGTCTTTCAAACCATCTTCTTTTTGGTTATTTGAAATCTTTAGCCTACCTTGGTTATACAGGCTCCATGCACGAAAAGCAGCAGTTTCATCATTATTTTTTAGTAAAGAACTTGCAATAGAATAATTTTGAATGGATTGTTTGATATCTCCTTCTTTTCCTGCCAACTCTCTGTAGTTTCCAGCTATAAAAAAATAAAGAGCTTTTACCTCTTTAGGATTGTCTATTTTAGTAGCAACTTTTTCAAGAGTAAGGGCTGCTTTGGCAAATTCTCCATTTCTAGCATAAAAATCTGCCAATATTTTTGAAGCTCTTTTGTTAGAATCTGTTCTTCCGTACTTAGCCTCAAAAATCTCATAATCTTTGATTTTCTGTGCTAAGTCAATCTGAGGATTCTCGTGTTTTTTATCTAATTTTTCTAGTTCAACAGTAGCTGTAGCATTAGTGTAGCGAGAATATTCGCCATATCCAATAAAAATGAGTAACAAGATAATAAAAATACCAATCCCAATAAAAAAAGGCTTCCGATTTCGAGAGACGTATCTTGAAAATTTAAGGAGGTATAATTCAAATATATTTCCCTCAAAATTCTCAAATTCGTCCTGATCTACTCGATACTGCTGGTGCTTAACGGTTTCTTCTCTAAATTTTTTTCGATCTAGCTTTGCCATGAAACTATCTTATTTTAACTTACTGTTTATAAGACTACTCAAACTTTCGCTAGAAGGTGAATCGTCAGATTTAATATATTTTGCCATTTCTTCTCGCTCTCGAACCCTATCGTAGTCTTTGATAGATAAGGAAATTTTTTTAAGTTCGGACTCAATTTTTAATATTACTGCTTTTATCGGTTCGCCTACCCTATAGATTTCTTCCAGTTTAATGTCTTTACTCTCAGGTATTTGAGAAACATGCACAAGACCTTCATATCCAGGTTCGATTTCGATAAAAATGCCAAAACTTACTACACTTTTAATTTTCCCTTCTACTATGGTTCCTGAAGGATACTTTTTCCTGAGAAGCTCATAAGGATTTTCTTCTAATTGTTTTAGTCCACAGGAAATTCGATTGGAATTTTTATCAACTTCAAGTATTTTATATTGAACAACTTGTCCCTTTTTTAAGGAAACGGTTGGATCTTTGACTTTTTCATCCCATGTTATATCGCCTATATGAATTAAGCCTTCAATCCCATTTTCCACTTCTACAAAAGCGCCATATTTGGTAATTCCGGTTATTTTACCTTCTAAAACACTATTCACTGCTACTTTTGGACTTAGATTATCCCATGGATTTGGTATCAATTGCTTTAATCCTAAAGACAGCCTCTTGCTTTCAAAATCGATATCCAAAATAACTGAATCAACTTCCTGACCTTTTTTGAGAATTTCTTTAGGATGTGGGGGTTTCTTAGCCCAACTCAATTCCGAAGTATGAATAAGTCCTTCCAAACCAGCTTTGAGCTCAACAAAAGCCCCAAAGTTTGTAAGAGAAGTAACAATACCTCTTACTACCATTTCTTTCTCTAATTCGCGTCTTGCCCACTCCCATGGATCCTCATACAATTGCTTTAAGCCAAGGCTAAGCCTATTGTCTTCTGGATTTAAATCCAAAACCATCAACTCAACCTGTTGTCCAACTTTAAAATATTGCTTAAACGGAGCATACTTTTTATATGATATGTCATTTTGCCTAAGCAAACCTTCTATCCCATGCACCTTACAAAAAACACCAAAACTGGCAATCTTAGTGACTTCGCCAACGACCTTATCACCAATATGAACTTCTTTTACTAGTTCATCCCACTTTTCTTTATTGATTTCATCCAATAAAGACTTTCGCGAGATCACACCGGTTTTGTTTTTTTCGTTGAGTTTTAGAATTTTAAAGCTTAATAACTTATTCTTCAACTCCCCTAAGGATGGAGTTTTTTTTCCACCCCCCCCAGCATGAGAAAGCGGTAAAAATAGGTTTATATTTTCTACTTTTACGTTAAAACCCCTTTTCCGAAGTCCTTCTACAACACCTTCAACTGAAATGTTCTTTTTGTAGGAGTCCTTAATTGTTTCCCAGCCTTTTTTAAAATCTGCTTCCCTTTTGGAGAGAACATATATACCAGATTCTTTTTCTCTTGACTTGACAACAATGGACACGTCACTTCCTATTTCAGGAGGTGAATCAAACTCGCCTAGGGGCAACCTACCATCCGTTTTTAAACCAATGGTTACATATACTGTTTTTTCTGTTTCATCGATAGCAACAATTTTACCTTCTACCAAAGCTCCTTTTCCGAAGCTAATCTGTTCTTGTTCAGATTGCTCGAGCAGCTTGGCAAAAGCCAAATTTTGATTTTCTTTTGAAATTGAATTTACTGAATTCAATGTTTCACGGCATCTTTCTTAGGATTTGTTGGTATGGATATTGGGTATTGTTTACCAAATATCCATACCAGTTTTTACAATATCTTTTATACATGCTTAGCTGTCAAGCAAGTTTATAATTCTTTTCTAGTTTTTAGGAAGATTTTCAAAAAATATTTATCCTATTCTGAAATAAATTCTACTTGGATTTTTAGGACATAAAAAGAAAGATGATAAGAAAAGGAGAATGGAAATTTATGACAAAAGTAGCTATAAATGGCTTTGGGAGAATAGGTAGATTAGTTCTAAGAATGGGGATGAAAGACCCTAACTTGGAATTTGTAGCAATTAATGACCTAGTTCCTTCAGATAACCTGGCTTATTTATTTAAATACGACTCTACTCACGGAAGATACAATGGAACGGTAGATTCTGATAAAGAAAACTTAATTATAGATGGGAAAAAAGTAAAATGTCTTTCTGAAAGAGATCCAGCACAATTACCATGGAAAGCTTTAGGAGTTGACTACGTAATCGAATCAACAGGTTTGTTTACAACCAGAGAAGGAGCAACAAAACACTTAACCGCAGGAGCAAAAAAAGTGGTAATATCTGCTCCTGCTAAAGATAAAGATATTCCTACATTTGTAATGGGAGTGAACCACCAGAATTATAAATCTAGTGACAATATTGTTTCTAATGCGTCTTGTACTACAAACTGTCTTGCACCTGTTGTGAAAGTTGTATTAGATAACTTTGGCATAAAAGAAGGTCTTATGACCACAATTCACGCTATGACAGCGACCCAACCTACGGTGGATGGACCTTCTAAAAAAGACTTTAGAGGTGGGCGTGGAGCTGCTCAAAACATCATTCCTGCTTCAACCGGTGCTGCCAAAGCGGTTGGTTTGTGTATTCCGGAAGTTGCTGGAAAATTGACAGGGATGTCATTTAGAGTTCCGACTCCGGATGTTTCTGTTGTTGATTTAACGGTAAAAACTGAAAAAAGCACTTCTTTGGATGAAATCAAGAAAAAGATGAAAGAGGCTTCTGAAGGTTCTATGAAAGGGTTTTTGGCTTATACGGAAGAAGATGTAGTTTCTAATGACTTTACAAGCTCACCATATTCATCAATTTTTGATTCTGGGGCGTGTATTCAGTTAAATGACACATTTTTTAAATTAGTATCATGGTATGATAACGAAATGGGTTATTCCAACAGAGTCATTGACTTAATTCATCACATGGTAAGTAAAGGTTAAGAATGAATTTACCTAGAATCGAGAACATTGATGTTCAGGATCGAAGGATTTTTCTAAGGGCGGATTTTAATCTGCCCTTAGAAAATAAGGATGAGGGTTTTGATGATGTTCTCTTAAGAAAAGCTATACCAACAATTGATTTGCTTGTAAACAAAGGAGCAAAGTTAATTATCGGGAGTAGTCTTGGGCGTTTAGAGGGCAAGGTAAACCCAAAGTATTCTATGAGTTCTATTTCCGAGCGATTGTCTGGTTTGTTGGGGAAAAATATTAACTTTATAGACAAACCAATAAACAGCGAAGTTACAGAATACACCCAAGGAATGAAATCAGGTGAGATTTGTATGCTGGAAAATCTTGGATTTTATAAAGAAGAGGCTGAAAACCCACCTGAATTTGCCAAAAAATTAAGCGAATTAGCAGATATTTATATTAATGATTCGTTTTCAGACTCAAATAAAGAGTTGGCTTCTACGGTAGGAATTACCAAACATCTCCCTTCTTATTCAGGCTCATGGTTATACAGAGAAGTAGAAGTTTTATCTAATTTATTAATCAAACCGGATAAACCATTTGTTGCCATTTTGGGTGGTTCACAAATTTCCTCCAAAGAGAAATTGCTAGACGTAATTTTTTCAAGGGCAAATATCATTTTGATTGGTGGTGCTATGTCTTATACCTTTTTAAAATCAAAGGCTGTTCCGGTGGGTTCATCCTTTTTGGAAAAGGATTTTGAAGTAAAAGCTTTTCAAATTATGAATAAAGCCGGTCTGGCAGATATTACCTTTGAACTACCTATTGATCATGTAATTGCGGAACAATTCCATGAAAAAGCTAAAATTAAAACCGTAGACAGAATGGGCATCCCTGACGGGTGGTTTGCGATGGATATAGGACCTAAAACAATTGCTCATTATGAAAAAATTATCAAAAATGCAGGTACTGTTTTTTGGAATGGCTCTATGGGGGTGGTAGAAATGAGAAAATTTACAATTGGGACTAAAAATATTGCAAAGGCTCTTGCCAAATCCAACGCCAAAACAATTGTAAGTGGCTTTAATTCGATAGGTGCTGTTGTTAGTGCTGGTGTAAATGATAAGATTTTTCATTTGTCAACAGGTAACGATGCTTGTTTGGACTTTATTGCCGGAAAACCTTTTCCCGCTTTGGAAGCTCTACTGAAGCAAGGTGATTTTTTATAATTAATTATTCTAAGAAGAGAAACATAATGAAAGTAAATTTTTTAACTAAAGTATTTGTAATTAGCACATTGCTATTTATAACTCCAATTTTTTCAATGGAACGGAATTCCTTTATACAATTTGTGGGAAAATTGCATAAACTTGATGATTCTCACAAAATTGATAAACTAAACGAATTATATACGGAAACTTATACTTCCATACAAGCCCAGCAAATACTAAATACTTTTAAATATGGTAGTCATAGGTTAGATGCTTTTGATGTTCTCAGCACTAAGCTACAAGACCCACAAAACAAAGACTTTCTTCTTGCCTGTTTTGAAAACGATCATCCAATTTTTCAAAAAGCAGCTAAAGAGATTTCGGAAAGAATTACCGTTGCTTGTATGATTTCACCATAGGGGATTTGAGATGTTTTATGTGCATAACTATGAAGGAATTAAGCATGATGCAACAAGAGAAGTTTTAGAACAAAGGCTAAAAGTATACCAACTCCATGACAAACCCAAAGTTCGAAAATATGTAGAAAAAGAGGGTGGCACTTTTTATAACAAATCTCATGGAAGCCTTACACAGGGTGATGCAGAAAGGGCTTACCAATCAGCAATGCAATTAGAGCAGGAAGTCGAAGATATATGTCATGCCTACCAAATCATGAACAAACCGGTAAAAACGGTTTCACCGGACGCTTTTATTTCTAAAGCATGGGAAATGTTTAAAAGTTTGAATATCAGACATATGCCAGTTTTGTCACCTAATAATAAAATAGTGGGTATTATATCAGACAGGGATTTGCTTAAGTATGTGAGTGTGAACGAACGAAATTTACAAATAGAGTCCCACAAAAAGATTAGAGATATTATGGCAACGGATGTAATAACAGCCAATCCCATGACTGACATTAGAAAAATAGCCCAAATGTTATTTGAACATCGCATTAGTGCCATGCCTATAGTGGATGAAAAAGATAACTTAGTTGGAATTATAACTCGCAGTGACATTTTACACGCCGTAATCCACCACAATGTTTTAAACGTGCAAGCTTGATTAATTATAACTTTTGTATCCAACCACAAAAATAGTTATTTGACTTCTCTTTTTTCCAACTTTCCATCCCATGTTGTAGAGAAGTTTTTAATGCTTGGCTTGAAGGTGAAAACGCTACAAAAAGCCAATTTTCCTCTTCTGCCAAAAGAATTGCGTCGGAGTTCTTGCCATAAGACGCTACAATATTCCCTTTGATAAATTTGGAAAGATTAAAGGCATTTTCATTTCCTTGAACTTCTTGCCAAACACCTTTGTTAACATTTTCAGGACTGAAGCGCAAATCAGTCTTTTGGCTGAGCTTGATTAGTTTAGGGGTTTTGCTTATACTTTTAGGCAGCTTAGTTTGTTGGGCATAATAGAGCTTTTTTATATCATAATTTCGATTTGTATGATGGATTTTGATTATGTACAATACGTTAGACTCTCCCTCCTCAATAATAGGAAGCAAATAGTACAGACTGGTTTCTTTAAAATTGTTTTGAATTTTTGCAAAACCTCCTGCACTTTCAAAAAGGTATACAAGATTCTCTTTCTTATGAGCATAAAATTGATAGCCTTCCGTAGGACCAAAATAAACTCCACTAACCAGCAACAAATCCCAATGATTATCTTTATTAAAGTCAAGCAGAAATATTTTACCACTTTGTAGTTGCTCGGACTTTTGTATTTTGGTAAGCTGATTTTTTTCTTTTTGTGTTAATGGCTTTTGGATTATGTAAGAATTTAGTTTCTTAGTTAAAAAACTCTCTTTTTGCAAGTCATATTTATTTTTAAAAAAAAGAAAGTTATCCAAGCTTTGGGTTGTAATGATACTGGGGAAGTAAAAGCAAAATAAAAGCAACAGAAGATTTTTTTTCATTATAAAAAGACCTGGAGACGGTGGGAGTCGAACCCACGTCCTATTAGGCCTCAATATAGCTTCTACATGTTTAGGTTGTGTATGAATTTCAAGGAAAATGAACCCCCAACCAGGTTTTTACCTCTACAATGTCTTTTTTACAGAATTTCAACAAGACATCAAATTCAAAATTCCGCCCTCTGTTTGCGTCGGAACATCAATCCACCAGAGGATTAGAATTGTATCCCGTTAACAGCACTATTAGGCTGCTAAAGCTAATTCGTTGTTTGCGTTTATTGTTTTGAAAGTTTTTAAGAGGACCTTCACCCCTACATGCCACTATACCCCGGACATCCAACAGTCGAAACCAGTGTCGTCCCCATTTGCTTATTTGACGATACAACAAACCAGTTTGTTTTATATATATCGAACAAAAGTATAGATATATTAAGAAAAAATTATCGTAGAAAAAGAAATACTTATATTTATTGAAAAAAACGAAAGGATTAAGAGTAATATTATGTCTTCTGAACCGTTTATACCCCATAATTTTAACTATCCCTATATGTGGCTGATAGACTTTTCTCTCACAACTCTTTTAAGGACCGTTCATAACATCAGAGAAGTTCATATTAGCGAATCGGATAAGGAATTATTGCGTTCTTTGAATAAAGAAAGGTTGATATACATTTCCAACCATCCTTCTATAAAGGAACCCCCCATAGCATATTATGTCGCTAATAAGATGGGAGCGAGGTTTTGTTATCTGGCTGGAAGGGAGATTTTTGACTGGGGAAATGGCTTTGTTGGAGTTGTACTAAAAAATATGGGAACTTATTCTATTTTAGAAGGGACTTTTGATAGAGAGTCCCTGAAGGCTACCCGAAAAATTCTTTCTTCCGAAAAGGGTAAACTGGCACTTTTTCCCGAAGGGGAGCCGACATCTAATCAAAACGACACTATGTTTCCTTTTCAACCAGGAGTAGCTCAATTGGCATTTTCAGGTTTGGAGGATACCAAAAAAGTAGAGCCCAATGCCAATATTTTTATTTTACCGGCTTTTGTTAAATATCGGATGCAGGAAAGTTTGGATGATATGCAAAAGGATATAGAAAAATCCATAGAGCGATTGGAAGAAAAACTGAAGCTAAAGTTACTCCATGGTTCTTGGGTTGAACGCTTGATTGCCATTGGAGAAGCAGTTTTGTCTGATTTCGAGACAAAATTTTCGATCAAAAGTAATAAAAACGATTCTTTTAATGATAGATTTGAAAATTTGAAAAATAGCGTATTGGATCAAATAGCAGATAAGCTTAGTCTCAAGAGATGGAATCTTAAAGACAGCACTGTGGAAAAATTACGAAAAATTCTTAGTTTGTATGATAGTGTTCACTATACGGATTCACAGAAAAATATCTCTAAGAAAGACGTAGAATGGGCAAGAAACTACTGTCAAAAAGTTTATGACTTCATATCCATTGACTCCAATTATATTAAAGAATTACCGTCACCAGAAAGGATTTACGAATGGATATATCGGTTTGAATTGGAATTATTCGGGAGTTATAAACCACGCCCTATGTATGCGGTTGTAAGATTTGCAAAACCGGTCTCATTAGCTGACCATTATGCAAAATATAAAGAGGATAAAAAAAAGACAATGGATACAATTATGTCGAACTTAAGAAAAGAAGTTGAATTTCTAATGGAAGAGGAAATAAAAAAATCGCTTAGGTTAGTATAATGGTTAAAATATCAGCAAGTGTTGGTAATAATTTATTTAATTTTTAAATTGACGTGAGTTAAGATACGACATTTTGATTTCTTAAAAACCAACTACAAGTTTCGGGTGAACCTCTGTGCTCACCCTTCCCTGCGTCTAACTCACATTAAAAAATAACCTAAACTTTCAAAGGATTTGGTTTATCTGCATTTATGTTAAATTTCTGAATAGCTTTGCTCACTGTAGACTCAGGCAGATGTCCCATATCAGCCAGAGCTTTGAGGGCAGCTATCACAACATAATAACGATCAACTTCAAAAAACTGTCTTAGCTTTTTCCTTGTGTCACTTCTTCCGTATCCGTCCGCTCCCAAAACAACGTATTTGGCTGGGACATAAGCCCGTATTTGATCAGCATAAACTTTCATATAGTCAGTAGAAGCAATGACAGGTCCTTCTCTATTCACCAAACACTCATGAACATAAGTGTGTTTAGGTTGATCTTCCGGATGGAGCATATTCCACCTTTCGACTTCCATACCTTCTCTTCTAAGCTCATTAAAGCTCGTCACACTCCAAATATCTGCAGCTACCTGAAAATCTTTCTCTAAAATTTCAGCAGCAGCAATTACCTCGTTTAAAATACTACCACAACCAAGAAGTTGAACTTTGTTTGTAGAATCCAAATCGGATTGTTTAAATAAATACATTCCTTTCAAAATTCCTTCTGCGGAGCCTTCCGGCATATCAGGATGTTCGTAATTTTCGTTCATTACGGTGATGTAATAGTAGATGTTTTCTCCGTCTCCATACATTCTTTTGAGACCATTTTGGATTATTACTGCTAATTCATAAGAGTAAGTCGGGTCATAAGAAATACAATTCGGAATAGTAGAAGCAAGTAAATGGCTATGACCGTCTTGGTGTTGTAAGCCCTCACCCGCCAAAGTAGTTCTGCCTGATGTTCCACCTAACAAAAAACCTTTGGCTTGGATGTCACCCGCAGCATAAGCCAAATCACCAATCCTTTGGAATCCGAACATCGAATAAAAGATATAAAACGGAATCATATTGATTTTGTAGTTTGAATAAGCTGTTCCGGCAGCAATCCAAGAAGAAAAAGCTCCGGCTTCATTGATACCTTCTTCCAAAATTTGCCCTTTTTTGTCTTCTTTGTAATACATAACTTGGTCTCTATCTTGAGGAGTATAGAGTTGCCCAACAGAAGAATAGATACCAAACTGGCGGAACAAACCTTCCATTCCAAAAGTTCTTGCTTCGTCAGGAATAATTGGAACAACATACTTTCCTATTTCCGGGTCTTTCAATAAATGGGTTAAAATCTTCACAAAAGCCATTGTAGAAGAAATCGTACGGTCTTCTGTTCCCTGTAGCATGGGTGCAAAATCATTCAATTCCGGAATCTTGATAGGCTGAGCGTCCGTAGTTCGTGCCGGCAAGCTTCCTCCGAGAGCTTTTCGTCTTTCTTTTAAATATATAATTTCAGGGCTATCCTCTGCCGGTTTGTAAAAAGGAGCTTCCGAAATCTCATCATCCGAAATGGGAATATTAAACCTGTCTCGAAAAGAACGGATTGCTTTATCTCCCATCTTTTTTTGTTGGTGAGTGATGTTTTGACCTTCACCAGCAATTCCCATTCCAAATCCTTTTATGGTTTTGGCAAGAATTACAGTGGGTTGTCCGGTGTGTTTCATGGCGGCAGAGTAGGCAGCATAAACTTTGTGGGGATCAAGACCACCTCTGTTCAATCTCCATATATCCTCATCAGACATATTGGCAACCATTTCCAGCAATTCGGGATATTTACCAAAAAAGTGCTCTCTTACATAAGCCGCGTCTCTAGACCGGAAGGTTTGGTAGTCCCCATCTAGAGCTTCTTCCATGCGCTTATAAAGTATGCCTGTCTTGTCTTTTAAAAAGAGCTTATCCCAATAGGATCCCCAAATAACCTTGATTACATTCCAACCTGCTCCTCGGAAAACACCTTCCAATTCTTGGATAATTTTTCCATTTCCCCTAACAGGACCGTCCAAACGTTGAAGGTTACAATTGACGACAAAAACCAAATTGTCCAGTTTTTCCCGACCAGCAAGTGAAATCGCACCCAATGATTCCGGTTCATCACTTTCACCATCTCCCATAAAAGCCCAAACCTTCCTACCCTGAGTATTTGATATTTCTCTGTCATTCAAATACTTCATAAAACGAGCTTGGTAAATCGCCTGGATAGGACCTAATCCCATGGATACAGTTGGAAATTGCCAAAAATTAGGCATAAGCCATGGATGTGGATAGGATGATAGACCTCCGCCGTCTACTTCTTGTCTGAATTTATGCAAATCGTCATCAGATAATCTACCCTCCAAAAAAGCAAGGGAATAGATGCCTGGAGCAGAATGACCCTGGATGAAAACCAAATCACCTCCATGATTCTCGGAAGGTGCGTGAAAAAAATGTAAAAAACCAACATCATACAAAGTCGCTGCCGAAGCATAAGAAGCGATATGTCCTCCTAATTCGGAAGAGCTTCTGTTCGCCTGGACGACCATTGCCATTGCATTCCAGCGAATCAGTGAACTGATCCTTTTTTCAATGGCGACATCACCAGGGATTTTGTCTTCTTTATTGACAGGAATTGTATTTACATAGGCTGTATTTGCTGAAAATGGCAAATACGCTCCCGATCTTCTCGCTTTATCTATCAGTTTTTCTAAAATAAAGTGAGCTCTTTCTGGTCCTTCTATTTCAATAATAGATTCAATGGAATCTATCCAGTCCCTCGTTTCTTCCGGATCGCTATCATTCTGCAAAAGATGTTGGTTTGTTTGAGTCATTCTTTCCTTCCAAATTTTGATAAGTTTGTAGTTTATGATTATAAGCTTTTATAGGCTATAAAAGCAAAAATGGAAAGTCAAGAAAATTATGTAGGGTTAAATATATTTTCTTTAATCATATCAATGACTTTTTTGAACTTCATCCGATTGTAACATTTGGACGTGACTAGTAATAAAAGGAAATATCTAATTTTTTTAAAATTAGAATTATTTAAATATTTAACCTACATATTTAACCTTGGCAGGTTTGGTGTAATTTCTATCGTGGAAAGCAGTTTAAGCTATGATAGTCGGTTTGGCTTCGGTTTATCGGGGTAGAATTTTTATATAGAGCAAATTTATGAAAATAGAAAATAACTCAGTAGTTTCTTTCGAATATACTTTAAAAGATTCGGAAGGAAATTTAATAGATTCTTCAGAAGGCGAGTCTCTCTCTTACATACAGGGGACGGGCAACATCATAATCGGGCTTGAAAATGAAATGCAAGGAAGACAATCTGGAGATCAATTCAAAGTGTCCATTCCGGCTAAAGATGGATATGGCGAATACAAAGAGGAATTGGTTCAAAAAGTACCTAAGCAATACTTTGATGAAAATTTAACAATCGCGCCTGGTATGCAATTCCAAACTCAAAATGACGGACAACTTCAAATCTTAACGGTTTTAGAAGTAGAGAATGAAAACGTAATCATGGACGGAAATCATCCACTGGCTGGCTTTGACTTAAACTTTGACGTAAAAATTACTGAAGTTCGAAGCGCAACAGAAGAGGAATTAGAACATGGTCACGTCCACGGACCTGGCGGACACCACCATCATTAATCTAAGTTGAAGCCAAAGACGAATTAGACAATGAATTTAGCCAAAAATACTTAAGTTAGTATTTTATAGTTCTATAAACAAAATAGGAAATTTCATGTGGTCGACAATAGTTACTTTTTTTAATAGCCCTGAAACTCAAAAAATGCTTATAGTTTTTGCATCAGTCCTTGTTACTTGCTCTTTTGTAGGTTGGATAACAAACTGGCTTGCCATAAAAATGATATTTCATCCTGCAGAATTTATTGGTATAAAAAAATTAGGCTGGCAAGGGATTATTCCGCACCACGCTCTAAAAATGAGTGGACTTATATCCCGAATTCTTACAGAAAGGTTGGTGAAACCCCATGAACTGTATTCTCGTATTGAACCACAGGAAATTACCAAACAAATCCAAGACCTCATTGATATCAAAGCCCAGGAGATTGTAGAGGACATTTTAGCAAATGAAAACAAGCTTATATGGAGTTTGTTACCGGAGACTTTTAAAAAAGCACTAGTTGATGAAGTTAAAAAGGATATTCCGGCTCAAATTACCGAAATTTATAAGTCTTTTGGAGAGGACCTTGATAATGTTTTGGAGTTTGAGGAAATCATTCGGGCTTCTTTGAGTGGAAAAAAAACGTCTGTTTTAATTGAGATGTTTCAAAGATGTGGTGCTCCGGAGTTTCGCTTTATTGTGGTTTCGGGAATTTATTTTGGCTTTTTGATAGGCCTTATACAGTGTGCTTTTATCAATTTTCTCGGACAATGGTGGACAATGCCCATTATGGGCGTGATAGTTGGCTATGTCACTAATTGGCTTGCTTTGCAAATGATCTTTAAACCTTTGGAGCCTAAGCGATTCTTTTTTGTTTTTAAATACCAAGGCTTATTTTTGAAGAGGCAGGTGGAAGTTTCTAAGGAATTTGCCAATGTTGTCTCCCACAATGTTTTAAATACTGAGAATTTGATTCGTTTGATTTTTACTGGAAAGGGAGGTGATCTTTTGATTAAATTAGTTATTCAAAGGGCACAAAAATTTGTGAACGAAAAAATGATTGAGAAAGCACCCCTGATGCCCGTTTTGATTGGTTCTCAAAAACTAAAACAAATCAAAGAGCAGGTTGCAGAAAAATTGATTTGGATTTTACCGGATATAGCGAATCGAATTCAAACTTATTTGACTGATTCCTTGCAAATAGAGTCTACAATTTCTTCCAGGCTTTCCGTTCTTCCCAAGTCTGAATTTGAAGAGTTGCTTCATTCCGTTTTTAAAGAAGATGAATATACTCTAATTGCACTAGGAGCGATATTAGGTGGAGTTGCCGGTTTGATTCAAGCATATATTGTATTTTTTAACGGTTAGTTTCATTTGACAATTAGCTTTTCCAAATGCCTTGCTATCAAATCAACTTCTACGTTTACCCGTCTTCCTATATTCCAATTTTGTGCGTTTGTTTTTTTAAGCGTTTCCGGAATCAATACCAATTCAATTTTTGAACTTTCTATGGATACAACCGTTAAAGAAATCCCGTCAATGGAGATACTACCTTTCATAACAACATATTTTGTCAATTCATCCGGACAACGAACAAAAAAGACTTCTACTTTTCCATTGTCTCGAACATCCCTTGATAAAATTTCCCCTACTCCATCTATGTGACCTTGTACAATATGTCCTCCAAACCTTTGATTCGCTTTCATGGCTCTTTCCAAATTTACTAAATCACCTGGTTGCAAGTCTCCTAAATTTGTCAGTTCTAAAGTTTTGTAAGAAGAATAAAACCCAAAGCGTTTTCCACCGTTTTGCAATTCGGTAACAGTATGACAAGCTCCGTTAATTGAAATGGAATCTCCGATTTTGAGATCATTTTCTTCTAAAATTGCCTCTATAAGAAATTCACATCCCTCTTTGGTGTTAGACTTTTGAATCAAAGCTCCTGTTATTTCAACCAATCCTGTAAACATTTAATCTCCTTTTTGGTATATATTCCAAGTATCTACACTGGCAATTCCAGAAAAAGCCATTTTTAATCCACTAACATCTAATTTTGGTTTGATTCCATCTTCTAATTGTGATTTTGTGCAAATCAAAGCTATCGAATCCATGGTTTGAAGTTCTTTAGAAAAAGTAGAATACATTAAATTCCCACCTTCCACAAGCAGGGTGTTTATTCCTATTTCGCTAAGTCGTTTGGTAATTGTAAGGTACAAATCTTCTTGGGAAACAAATTCGGGAGGAATATAAGAAAGCTCTTTTAGTCGAGCAAGCTCTCTTGAAAGGTATACGTTTTCCAATGAAAGTAAAATGAAAAAAAGGGTTCTTCTGGTTCCATAAAAATAATTAATCGTTTTTTGCCGTTTGAGGAATTTTTCCGGTGGTAATCTATTTGAATTCAGCACAAAAACCCTAAAAGGTTGGTAAGAGGAAAGATGATCACAGTGAAATTTTACAACTTCAGGTTCTTTGGAATACTGAAACAAAGATTTAAAAAATAGTTCTTCTGAGTCATTTTTTTCTTGGGCATTTTTGAGAGTTTTCACTCCTCTTAAATTACATTTTGGCTCATCGTGAAAAATTGTGCCTGGACCAACCAAAACTGCGTCGAGTTTTGCTCTCAAAAACTGGGTTAAGTTGTTTGACTCATTACACGAAAGAGGATGCCAGAATTTGTCTTTCCTTGCAAAATAACCTTCTTCCGAAAGGGCTGACTTAATCCATATACTGGGTCGATTTTGCTTTATTCTACTAAAAAAACCGGAAAGAAATCTGTTTGCAATTTTTTCAATTTCCGAATTCTGAACAATAGTAATTCCCATTGCTTCACATTCTTGCAAACCGTCCCTTTTTTGCACAAGGGGATTCGGGTCTCTCATTCCATAAACCAAAGCCTTTGGTTTATGCTGCAAAATCAAGTCCAAGCAAGGAGGTGTCTTCCCATAGTGACTACAAGGCTCTAAAGTGACAAAAACGACATGTGGTATTTCCTTATTGGAAAAGTTTCTGTAAGCTTCCCTTTCTGCATGATTTTCGCCCGTTTTTTGAGTAAAACCTTTTGATAGAACATTACCGTTTAAGTCCGTGATAACACAAGCTACGGGAGGATTAGGAGAAGAATATCCCATGGATAAAAAAGACAACCGAGTAAGCACATCCAGGACATTCTGAAACTTAGAAGAAGAAATATTTAACATTTTAATTACCATTAGAAAATTTTCTACTTCATTTCTGCTTTATTAATTAAAGTGAGTTCGATATAACATTTTTATTTTCACTGAAAGGGCAACCACCGGGGGATTGCCCCTACAAAGCCTGTGGTATTTTCGGGCGTAGGGGTGAACCCCTGTGTTCACCCTTCTTATTTTTATAACATTATTCCTTATGTCGAAACTCACGTTAATTAAAGTCCAATGTCTATCATCTCAATCTTTTATAATACATCCGGGATTCATAATTCCGGAAGGATCAAGCGTATTTTTCAAACCTTTATACACCTTAACACCTAGCTCTCCAATTTCGTCTTCTAGCCAAGCAGAAGTCAGCCTACCAACTCCGTGATGATGTGACAAAGAGCCTTTGTTTTTATGAATTGCTTCAATAATCCCTTTGTGGAAAATCTCAAACTCGTTTAGCTCATCGTTTTTTTTCATCGGACCAAGAAAAATAAAATACAGGTTTGCTCCGTTTTCGTAGGCATGGGAAATATGAACCAGGCAGAATGTTTCGGGACGAGTTTTGATATAGGATCGAACTTCCTTCCACAATCCAAGTAAATTTTCCCAACTAACGGAAGTTTCAATGGTATCGATCATGACACCCAAATCCATAAAAGGTTCTCTCAAGTAAGCACTGGAATAACGTTGTTCTAACCACTTCAAAACGGGGGATTTACCTGTCTGAAAGGCTTTGTATTTTTTTGCAATTTTTGTTGCTTTGGCAAGAACAAACCGAGAATAGTCTTTATCACCGTCAACAATAACGTGCATCAAAGAACGTTGAAATGGTTTAAAACCTATCCACTGTAAGAACTTATCTTTGAAAGTTCCTTCAAGCCCACTCATCAAAAAAGACAGTTGTGTTTCCTCCGGGTCTTGCAAACGAAAAAAGTGAGGATGTCCGAAACCTCCTTGCATGATTTCCCGCATGGCACCAACACCGCTTTCAAAGTCAGGAAACATAAAAGAAGTCATGGATGAATTATCCGGGTTGTATTTCCGAACCTTCATGGTTGCTTGGGTGATAACTCCCAGAATTCCTTCCGAACCGAGAATCATTTGATCTATATCCGGTCCGATAGACGCAGCGGGATAGTCTTTCGTTTCCAATATTCCTTCTGTTGTCACTACACGAAGAGACAAGAGCATGTTTTCCATTTTTCCGTAGCCCGTAGACGCTTGACCGGCACCACGAGCTGCAATCCAGCCTCCCAGTGTGGAGAACTCAAAGGATTGAGGAAAGTGTCCGCAAGTATAGCCTTTTCCATTTAGAAAAGCCTCTAATTCCGGTCCGTAAATTCCGGCTTGAGCAGTAACACTTGAATTCACTTCATTCAATTTTAGAACTTGTTTGAAATGCTTGGTTATGTCGAGAGAGATTCCTCCTTTTGGTGCCTCTAAGGCTCTGGTGACAGAAGACCTTGCACCAGCCGGTATAATAGGAATTTTCTCCTTTTTACAGACCGCAAGAATTTGTATAACTTCACCTTCGGTTTTAGGATACACTACTGCATCTACAGGAAAATCAATCCTTTTTAGCCTACCTTTCAAAGAGTCAAGAAAAAATCTTCCTATAGAATGTTTCGCCCTATCAACGTCGGAATCAGAAAAGTTGTCTTTTCCTACAATGGAAATCAGTTTTTCCGATACGGGTTTGGAAAGTTGGCTCTTTTGCCCAAGCGACACTTCCGCGTCACCAGGTAGATACTTTTCCTTTGTATTTACGTTTGGGTATGTTTTGGTTAAAAACTCCAACACATGATCATCGAGGGTTAATTCTTTGGATAACTCTCCCCATTTGAATATATCTCTATATGTTCTTTCTTCCATTTGAATGGTTCCTATTTTTAGCTATGGTATTTCTTTTTGTCTTCTATTAGTCCGGCAACAACAGAAGGATCAGCAAGAGTAGAAACATCTCCCAAAGAATCAAATTCTCCGGCAGCGATTTTTCTAAGTATCCTTCTCATAATTTTTCCCGACCTTGTTTTGGGGAGAGATGGTGCCCAATGGATTACATCCGGTCTTGCAATTTTGGAAATGACTCGCTCTACGGTAGCGTTTAGTTCTCGTTTTAGCTCGTCATTTGTATGAACTCCATTTTTGACCGTGACATAGGCGTAGATTCCTTGTCCCTTGATGTCGTGCGGATAACCAACAACGGCAGCTTCCGCTATGGAAGTATGTTCAACAAGGGCACTTTCAATTTCAGCAGTTCCCAGTCTATGTCCGGAAACGTTTAGTACATCGTCTACCCTACCCGTAATCCAAAAGTAACCGTCTTTATCTCGCTTGGCACCATCACCAGTAAAATAGTATCCATGAAACTGAGAAAAATAGGTTGCCTTAAATCGTTCGGGGTCTCCATAAACTCCACGCATAATGGAAGGCCAAGGAGCAGCGATACACAGATTGCCTGAAATTTCTCCTTCTCCTTCTATGACCTTTCCGTCGTTGTCCACAATAACAGGTTTCACACCAAAAAATGGAAGTGTTGCCGAACCTGGTTTGGTTGAAATAGCTCCTGGAACAGGAGAAATAATAATAGAACCGGTTTCGGTCTGCCAATAGGTATCTACAATAGGACATCTTTCTTTGCCAATGTTTTTGTGATACCATTCCCAAGCTTCCGGATTGATAGGTTCTCCTACCGTTCCCAAAAGTCTGAGAGATGCCAAAGAACGTTTTTCAATGTGTGACGTTCCTTCTCTTGCCAAAGCACGAATGGCAGTCGGAGCAGTGTAGAATACGTTTACACTGTATTTGTCCACAATGTCCCAGAATCTTCCAGCGTCAGGAAAGTTAGGAACTCCTTCAAACATAATAGAAGTCGCACCATTGGATAAAGGTCCATAGAGTATATAAGAGTGTCCTGTTACCCATCCAATATCGGCAGTACACCAAAAGGTATCTTCAGGTTTATGATCAAAGATGTAATGAAAAGATAGGTTTGCTCCCATCAAATAACCGGCAGTTGTGTGCATAACTCCTTTGGGCTTGCCTGTTGAACCGGAAGTATACAAAATAAAAAGCGGGTCTTCCGCATTGGCTTCGTAAGGGTCACAATGGCTTGTGATTTCCGGTCGTTTCATTGCGTTATGCCACCATCTATCTCTTTCTTCGTACCAGTTCAAATTCATTTCCAGACCAGTCCGTCTGACTACAATAACCGTATTCACTTTCCAAGAACTTTTTTCCAAAGCTTTATCTACATTGATTTTTAGGTCAATTACTTTTCCACCTCTGTATCCACCATCGGAAGTGATTACCAAGCTAGGTTGACAATCTTCGATTCGACTGATCAAAGATTCGGGAGAAAACCCACCAAACACAATAGAATGAATTGCTCCAATTCGCGTGCAAGCCAAAGCAGCTATAGCCAATTCGGGAATCATTGGCAGATAGATCAAGACCCTATCACCTGGCTTTATTTTATTGAATTTTAAAACATTGGCAAATTTACAAACTTCACGGTGTAATTCTTGGTAAGTGAAAGTTCTCTGTTCTTCGGGATTGTCACCTTCCCATATAATGGCAGCCTTATTTTTTATGATAGAGTCCAAATGTCTATCCAAACAATTGTAAGAAACGTTTAGCTTTCCATCTTCAAACCATTTTGCTTGCCCATTGGCAAAGTCGTGGGATACAATTTGAGTAGGCTCTTTAAACCAACTTAGTCTTCTTGCTTGTTTTGCCCAAAAAGTCTCCGGAGAGTTGATGGACTCTTTGTACATCAATAAGTATTCGTCAAAATTCAAATTTGCTTTTTTTGCGAAATTTTTTTCAGGGTGGATAATTCTATCGCTCATTTAGTATATCTCCTTTTATTTACCAATGGTAGGTTACTCATCTTATTTTTTTTACAGGTCTTTTTTTAGAAAGAAAAAAATGAATTAATGTCAAAATTTTTATATAATAAGCATTTTTTAAAGCTAGTATTCATAGGAATACCATGGATGAATTTGGCAATCTCAAATCTGTTCGAGTATTACCGATATGAATGGGAAACACTGTAATATCCTTCTTACGGCTTTAATTTGGTGGTAATAAATCCATTTGCATTTGTACCTAAAGCCGGAATATTATCAAAGCTACCACCTACCGTGGCAGTAGCTTGAATCCATCCTACTGCAACCGGAGTGCCATAACTGTCCAAAGTGATTCCAAGTCCATAGGAAGAGCCACTGCCTGTAATTCCCATTAACTTTATTCCCTTGTATGTTCCGCTTGAATTGTACTTAATAACAAAGATATCTTGTACTCCAGTAAGAGTATTTCCCAATAAACTGCCTTTAGTATTACCTATAATATAAACATTTTCGGAACTATCTACGGTAATTTCTTGTCCTTGGGTTATAGTTCCATTTACTCCCACTTGTTTTGTGAATGTTGTATCCCTGTTTCCACTGGAATCGTACTTGGCAACAAATGCATCCGAATATTGTGTCCCACCGCCATTAAAGGTCTGTCCATCCAAAGAAACTGAGGTAGTACCAGAAATATAGATAGCACTGTCGGAACTATTTATTGTTATACCTGAACCTGATGTATCAGCACCAGAACCTCCCAAGAGTTTTGTCCATTGCCTGTTTCCACTTGAATCATATTTACTAACAAACATATCTTGAGTTCCTGTTTTCGTATTTCCGTCCAAATTTCCTTTTGTAGCTCCGGTAACATACAAATTATCAGAACTATCTATAGCAATATCATTACCTGACGTATCTTGTCCGCTTACACCTAATAATTTTGTCCATTTTCGATTTCCGTTTGTATCATACTTCATAACAAATAAGTCTTTTGTTCCGGCTGCTGTATTTCCGTCCAAATTACCTGTAGTATAACCCACAACGTAAATATTTCCCGAACTATCAATGGCAACATCATTTGCCGTTGTATATGCACTAGCTACTCCGATTGCCTTAACCCACTTTTTGCTTCCGCTCGAATTGTATTTAGCAACAAATCCGTCCTGAGCACCGATAGTCGGATTTCCATCCAAACCACCACCTGTATCTGTAAAACCGGTTACATATACATTTCCGAGACTATCAGTTGTTATTCCATATCCATAAGACATAAGACTAGCTACACCTAGTAGTTTTGTCCATTTCCTGATTCCCTTTTTATCATATTTATGGATGGTGACATCACTTGTTCCTGTAACAGTATTTCCATCCAGGCTAACAGTCGAAGCACCAGTTGTATAAATATTTCCAACACTGTCGGTTGCCACAGCATTTTGGTATATGGTAGCACCGCTCACACCTATTAAATTGGTAAAGGCAGAAAAAGAAAAATTTGCCGAAAGGAGATTTACATTGCTACCGATGGCTACGGCTTCTGTTAGTGTTATCAGCAAACCGCTTACATCCGCCTCGGATATGTGTTTATTTGTCAGGTTTTGCGGTTGCAATACGAAACTGCCAATTAGTGTCCCATCGCTTTTATAGACGCTTATTTTATATTTTCCAATATTCAGGTAAAGAGTGAAATTCCCTTTTGTATCTGTCTTGGTTGTTCCTGTTACGGTAGCACCACGAGACTGAATGGAAGTTGTAGCTTCTTTTGCCACTGATAAACTGGCTTCCGAATAGGGATTCCCACTGGTATCCGTTATTTGCCCTTGAATTTCAACCGTAGCAACCTCAGACGTAGATTGCTCAAGCAGAGCCAGCCAGAGCCAATTCTTTTTTTCATCTTTTTTACAAGCAAAAATTGCAATAAAAATTAAAATGTAAACAATCCAAAGATATTTTTTCATATTATTTCTCCTTTTAAAGTACTGCTCCCTGAAGGGAGTTCACCTTTGACTCCAACTACCGGTGTTGAGGTCATACAAATACGTTTTATTGGTAGCGCTTCCACTTTCATTTCCACCTACAATAAACACCTTACTGTTTGGCAATAAAGTAGCGGTATGGTAATAACTGGAAATAGGTGAACTGCTTGCCACAAACTGTTCGTTCGAAGGGTCATACAATTCATCGGTTCTATCCGTAGCTGAAGTGCTTCCTCCGGTAATTAAAACTTTACCCGTTTGTAATAGGGTTGCCGAATGGTAAGCCCTATCTGAGTTCAAGCTATTCTGATTTGATAAAAACGAAAATCCGTCTGTAGTAGGATCGTATAATTCAGCTCCTGTTAAATATTCACCGCTATTAAGACGACCACCGGCTATCAAAACCTTACCGTTTAATAACAAGCTCGCAGTATGATCACTACGACCATCTCCTTGTAAAGGCGAAGTAGTTGCAGTAAAAGTATTGGATGTAAGATCATAAAGTTCAGCACTAGACAATTTCAATTCCGAATCATCTTCACCTCCAACAATAAGCACTTTTCCACTAGCCAGCATGGTTGCAGAATGTTTGTGGCGAATTTCTGTTAAATTACTGCTATTTGGTGAAAAAGTTTCCGTATTTGGATCGTATATATCCACACTTGACAAAACAGTAGGATTTATAATTGAAGTAACGCTGCTTCCGCCAGTAATTAATACTCTTCCGTCCGAAAGTAAGGTGGAAGTATGATTTCTGCGAGGAGAAGACATCGCACTTGTTATACTGGTAAAAACTCCCGTAGAAGGATCGTAAAGTTCTGCGGTATCAAAAACTTCGGTTGAATCTTGCCCACCGACAATTAAAAGTTTTCCATTATTTAATAAAGTAGCAGTATGATAAAAACGAGCCTTATTCAAGCTTCCCGTTCCGGAAAAACTATCTGTGTAATAATCGTATAACTCTGAGCTTGCCAGAGCAGAACCATCGCTTCCTCCTACAATCAAAACTTTACCATTGGGAAGAAGAGTTGTCGTATGGGAATAGCGAGAATTCTCTATTCCAAGTGAGCTTGCAACAGAAAAAGTAGCAAAACCCATTAAAGTATACAAATCCATGCCATTCCCAAAACTCGGATTTTTGTTAATACAAGAAAATGTTAAGTTAAAAATCAACATCCAAAAAAGAGATATTTTTTTCATATAGTTATATCATCTAGTATTAACAAAGAAAGTTGCTATTTTTTTCTTATTTTACCAAAAAACCAGAAAATAAAATCTTTGTTTATTAATGTGAGTTCGACATAAGGAATAATATTATCAAAATAAGAAGGGTAAACACAGTGGTTTACCCCTACGCCCGAAAATTTTATATCGAACTCACGTTAAATGAAAACCTTCTTAGTTATCCTTGTTGCAAAAGGATGTGATGATGTGGCATTTAGTTTGTCAATTCCCAAAAGGATGAATTCTCCACCTCTTTGTTTGTAGTCTGCCTGAAAAGAATGTATATTTTCCATAGTAGTATGGTCAAGCAGTGTTGCCTTGGAAAAATCTAAAGTCACTTTTTTTCCGCTACCACTAAGGCTATGTAGTTTCTTGATTACCAAAAACAAATTCCAGAAAACCAAAGAATCTTTGATCAAAATGTTGCACTCATAGGCATTTTCCGTTATTTCTATATTTGGTTTAAAGAAGTATTTAAAGGAATGTCCATGATAGATATCAAGGAGTAGTTTAACAATCAAACCGGCAAAAATGCCAACCAAAAGGTCTTCTATGAGAGTAAACAAGATGGTAACAACAAAGAGAGTGATCTGGTCTAATCCGATTCGATAGGTTTTTACAAATTCTTTGGGAGAAGCTAATCTATAACCAACAACAACCAAAATTGCCGCCAAAGCAGCCATTGGGATTTCATGGATTAAATGAGGGATAGATAAGATAAAAGTCAAAAGGAAAAACCCGTGAAAGAAATTCGCCCATTTTGTTTTGGCTCCATTTTGAACGTTAGCCGAACTCCTAACTATTTCGGAAATAATAGGAATACCACCAATAAAACCTAAAATCATATTTCCGATTCCTTTCCCAATAAACTCTCTATTTAAATCCGATTTTCTTTGATACGGATCAAGCTTATCTACGGCTACAGTGCTCAAAATAGACTCTAAGCTGTTCACAAAAAAGATTGAGAAAACGGCAAGAAAAAAATCCATTGTGAGAGTTCTTGAAAAATTTGGAAACGTAAAGATTTTATCCATATTTTGCGGAAGGTTTACAAGAAAGTTAGGACCAAGCTCAAATTTATGCTCTAAAAAGAGATAGGGATGCGAATGATCTAGATCAAAATACTGTCCCATAGCAACTCCTGCAAGAACAGCTACCAAAGGAGCAGGAATATAGTTTAAATATTTTATCTTAATCATAGGCCAAACAATGGCAATAATAAGACAAGCTAATCCTATAAAAGCAATTTCAGGATTCAGATTCCAATGCAAAATGTCTGTTGGAACTTCTACAAGTAATCCTATTATGGATTTTGATTCCGGATGGCTTCCAAATGCGACATGAATCTGTTTGGCGATAATAATGATCCCAATCGAAGTCAACATTCCATGTATTACGGATGGTGGAAAGAATGTAGCCAAAATTCCAGCCCTAAGCAAACCAAGAACTATTTGAATGATTCCAACAACCACAATGGCAGCCAAAAATAATTCAAATCCAAGTAACTTGTCTCCTCTACCAAGAGTTTCAATGGCATGCAGGCACACAACTATCAAACCGGCAGCTGGACCGTTAATTGTGACATAAGAGCCTCCAAGAAAGCTCACCAACATACCACCCACAACGGCAGCAATGATTCCGGCTATGGGAGGTGCTCCTGATGCAGCTGCAATTCCAAGACTTAATGGAAGAGCAATCAAAAAAATTATAAAACCAGCTAGTACATCGCTTCGCCAGTTTTCCTTTAAACCCTTGATACCATCTGATGGTATTGATTGATTTGTTAGCATTATTTCTCTCCTTGAATAAATTTTTTTAGTGCTTTTTGGAAGGAAAATTTAAAAACTCCCATAAGCATACGATATGCGTTTATCATAATATCTGGGCGTGGTGGGTCTCCGCCTATAAAAAGATCAGGAGTTTTAGGTAACTCCCCTTGTTCAAATAACCCACCGCTAATTGCTTCCGTTCCATTGGCAATCAATGCCTTTGGCTCCGGCATGCAATCCCAGGCAATGGCAAGAGGCACCGCCATATTTTTACTTACAGGACCAGAAAAAACAATGGCATCTGCGTGTTTGGGAGATGCAACACTTCTGGCTTGCATCCCTTCGCTGTCAAAAACATTGTTGAAACTGGCATTTAGCTCACATTCTACCGTATTGTTTCCACCTGCTGCTATCTCTCTGTAGGTAAATCCCTTCTTTCCTGTCAACTTCTGGAATTTAGTTACATTCTCCGGTATCGGAAAATCTTGAGGAGTAAATTCTCCTTCTTTGTAGTTGATCTTGAACTCGTCTTTATTAAAAGCCATAACATACACAAAACCGGAATTTTCCAAAACTTTGTCAGGACAAACATCTGCACACAATCCACAATGCAGACAACGTCCGTAATCAAAGCTAATCTCTCTATCGGACTTCACTGTTATTGCTTTTGTTGGGCATAGAACTTCACATTCCTTGCATTTGGAACAGTTTGCTTCTTTTCCTTTTAACGGAACAGGAATTCCCCTTGCATTCGCGTTGGTAGGAATCGCCTTATTGTAGTTTAAGGTCATACTCCTGGTTAGTAGATTTTTTATTTCATAGAATCCCATTATAGATCAAACCCCACATAACTAAGATTAAAAGATTTATTATTCAGAGGAAAGTCTCCAATAAGTTCCCCCCTTACTGATAATTCCAAAGCATGCCAGTTGGTAACAGAAGGATCGCGGATGTAGCTATCTAGTATCTTGCAATCCTTGGAAAGATCGAGGGCAACAAGAACAGGACCACGCCATCCTTCAATAGATTTGTAATATAATCCTGGACGACATTTTTTAACATCTGATACAATTAACTTTCCTCGACCTGACTTGGTAATGTCGATGTTCGGAATCACATTTTCTAGCCAAAGGCAGCTATTTTTATATTCCAGATAACGTAGATAGAACCTTGCCCAAGCATCTCCATTTAGATATTCACTTTCGATATTCAGACCTAAAGGAACACTTCCATCTTGGTACAAAGGCTCGGAATATCGCATATCCTGCTTCATTCCCGTACAGCGAGCCGGCATTCCCACAAATCCGTTCTTTAAAACATCTAACTTGGTAATCTTTCCGCAATCGTGCAATCTTTCCCGAATGGTGGAAGTCCTTGTTGCTCGTAAAAAGTGTTTTTCCACACGTTTGAAGACTATATGTATATTGTTTGCTAATTTTTTCAAGTCTTCTGTTTTGAGCCTTGGATTAAGCCTTACCTCACCTGGAAAAATTGCTCCCCTTCCAAAACGAGAGCCAGTTAGAGCTTCCATAACACCAAGAGGGACTCCCCTATCTGTAGCACAAAGCCCATGTAAAGGATAATAACCTATATCTCCCGCTATCGCCCCCATATCTCCAATGTGAATAGCAATTCTTTCCAATTCCAGCAAGATCATTCGGATGAGTTTTACTTCATCGGATATAGGTAAATCCATTGCTTCTTCATAGATATTGGAAAAAGCAGTAGAGTATGCTACGGTTGAGTCTCCGGATATTACCTCTGAGAAAGGCATTACTTTAACAGGAAATTGGTTTATTATTTTCTCTCGAATATTTCGTTTTTGAAATCCAAGACGGATCATTAAAAGTTTGATCACCTCACCTTTCATCGAAAAGCGAAAATGCCCCGGTTCAATCACTCCAGCGTGAATCGGACCAACCGCGTGTGCATAACCACCCTGATCTATGTTTATGCTAATTCCGGCAAAATCCATATCTTTTAGCTTGCCTTCCGAGTTTACGCAGTAACCAAGTTCCTCTTCTCTTGATTTTTCATGATCTCCTACCACATAGGTCGAGTAATCTTCATGTCCTCCCGGAACACCAAGACTATGTCTAAGCATCCATAGAGGAAAATGACGGTTATGAATGATTTCGTTGTAGTTTGTTGTTTCCAAGGTATTCATGAAAACGCTATCATACTTTTGAAAAAAGCTGTAATACTTGTCCGTCCGTTTATGATAAAATAAACCGGTAGTAGATTGGTATTCTTCGTAATCTGGTATTATCATAAAAACCCTCCTGTGGAAAACATAAACAGTCCATAGACTCCCATAACCAGAATTATAGAAATTAGAATAGACGTAAAAAAGACTCTAATATTTAAAATCCTCCTATTTTCTGACAAAAATTTTCTGGATGGAATATTCATAATCGGTAGTATTTTAAACATCCCGATTACAAAAAAGATTAAACCCAATATAGGAACAACTACGATCCAATACTTCAACTGATTTAATCCAATCTGAATTAAAAGCAAATCAGACAGGAATATAGGTGAAAGAGGTAAAACAAACGCCATTCCAAAAGATGCTATATAAAGAGAAGTAGCTGTTTTAGATAGTCCTGTTTCTTCTTGAATTTCATTCAACATCCTTGTTTCCGCATCTATTCTGAGTATCCCCATCGCAAAGAAAAGGAGGGCTTTTACCGTAAGGTTGGAAGCAAGCACAAAATAAAAAATTGTATCAGATGGATTCAAACACAAAAACACAGCAAGACTTCCGCTATGGAATAGAGCAATTTGGGCTGTAATACGTCGTATATCATTTGTATGGTAGATCGTCCAGATACTATAAAACATCGTAATAACTCCCATAACAAAAAGTCCGGTAACGGAATTAATCATACTTGTGCTATGGATTAAATCCATTTGAATCAGCGGTCGCATGGCAATGGATACCGCAATGGGCAGAAAAGAAGCTATGGCTGATGATATCTGACTTGGACTCTCTGCATACGTATCACTAACCCAAAAGTGGTTAGGGAAAAGTCCTAACTTAGCAGAGTATCCATAAATAGCCAACCAAAGCCCAATTTCAACCATGAGGCCATGGCTTTCATGTATATCTTTGATAAGCTCCGAAGCCTTCATCGTGACGTTTATGTGGATAGCATAAGACAAAACGATAAGACCAAGAAAAGCTATACCCAAGCCAAAAGAGTTTAATAACAGAAACTTCCAAGCCACCTCTATAGACTTTTCTGTCCGGCTCATGGAAATAAGCAAAGCACCAATCAATGTGCTTGCCTCGATTAGTACCCACTGCAAAGCCATATCATCCGAATACCATGATGCCGTGAGTACAATAAACAAAATAACCACAAGGGCAGACCACGGATGTACGTTTTCTTTGCTTTTTAAAAACGCAAAAATCAACGTTAAGTAGATAATAACAAAGGTAATCAAGTTAATAAAAAAAAGTGCCATGAGACTCATGCAGTTGCCTCCTTTGATTTTTGTA
The DNA here is from genome assembly GCA_024233865.1 of Leptospiraceae bacterium. Classification (GTDB taxonomy): domain Bacteria; phylum Spirochaetota; class Leptospiria; order Leptospirales; family Leptospiraceae; genus JACKPA01. The sequence goes on from JACKPA010000001.1 coordinate 578,712, forward strand.
TCACATCCGCACGAAAGCGTAGTGCTACGGCAGCTACAATTACAAGGATTGCGTCCACAAACGCTCCAAATTCTATCCCAACAGGCAATCCGTGGTGAAGAATCAGCGTAAGCAAAAAGATACCGTTCTCAAACATCATAAACCCTACAATAAGGGCGATCCAGTGTTTTCTCACAATAAACGTTAAAACACCTAAGTAGAGCAACAAAAATATATAGGTAATCCCAATCCTATCGATTCCTGCCGGTAACTCACCAAGCCCTCTGGAAATATTCAAGAAACCGATCAAGCCAATCACAAAGAAAAAAAGAGTAGCCAGATACCCGAATCTTGGAGCCGTATGTTCCATCATCTTATTTCGATTCGCCGTCCATAAAAGTATGGATGGTGTTAGGATAACTTTAAAAATGAGCAGCATAGCTACCAAAATCCAAGAATGAAACTCGGTTAAGGAATGAACTTGAAATACAGGTACTGTTAATAATAGTCCTTGTAATCCTATAATCATAATTACCCTATTCAACCTATTTTCGATTAGAATCACAATTCCGGATAATAGAAGTAATAAATATATCAAATCATAAAACATCAGAAACTCCTAATTTAGTTTTACTAAAGTTCCCATAACAAGGATAAACAAAAATGTCATACCCATTATTTCCGGAACCCATGTCCACTTTCTTCTTACACTCACGGATTCCCAGTATCCGATAATAATAGCCATAAAAATTGCACCTCCAAAGGTAAAAAGATTCTCAATGTAAATCGGGATTTCTATGTTGGATAAAAATTTGGAATGTTCTACGGCAAGCCTAAGAAGAAACACAAGAAAAGTTGCAATTTTTAATTGGTATGCCATTTCAAAAAGAGCCATTGTTCTCCCTGATGCTTCCAAGAGCATTGCTTCATGAACCATTGTTAATTCGAGGTGCGTTCTGGGGTCATCAAAAGGAGGTTTTGCCAATTCCGCAAGAATGGCAACGGTAGATGCTCCCAAAAAAAGCAAACCAAGTATTACACCTACAATGGTAAAACTCAATTCCATGTGCGAGTGAGCAACCAGAATAATAAGTATAATAATTGGTTCAGAAGATATGGACAAAAGGATTTCCCTTGAAGTACCAAGACCGCCAAAAGAAGTACCGGTTTCCATTGCAAAGGTCACCATAGCTATTCTTTGCATGGCAAGGAAAAACGGAATCATAATGTACGGAGTCCATTCAAATACAACTATTGTCCATATTACAAACCCAGAAAATAAAGCCGTTACCGGTGATATTTCTGCAAATATCCCGGAATTTGGTCCGTCTACGGGTGTTTTTTGAAACATCCTAAGCATATCATAAACGTTCTGAAATACCGGAGGTCCTTTTCTTCCTTGTGCTCTTGCTCTTACTTTACGTATAATTCCCCCCGCTACCAAAGGAAATAAAACAAACATCGCAACAAGTATCATTGTATTGAGAATATCCATAACAACTCCTTGTAAAATTTAAGTAAAAATAAAAATGCTAAAGAAAGTAACATAGCTAAGGCAGAAAATCCTATATAGTTTGCCACTTCACCGGACTCTGTTTTCCCTGCCCAAAACCTTCCTAAATTTAAGAACTTTTCTATACCTTGAAAAATCCATTTATCAAAATTAGAAGTCCCATCTTCCGAATTAATCAACTTTCCAATAGAATTAAAAAGTGGCTCTGAAACTACAGAAGACCTAATGGAAAGTTCTGTTCCTCTATATTGATTTCCACAATCCCATAACCTTCTTTTCTCAATTCGATGTGCCCATCGAAAAGAAATTATTGTAGCATAAAAAACTACGCACAATATTGAAACCCAGAATATCTTATCATACCATTCGGATGAAAACTCATTAAAAAGATTGCCTAGTCCCATCCAATAGTAGTGAAAAACCCCATAAAATAGAACCGGAATCAAAAATAGCAATCCACCCAAAATATACAAAGATAGTTGGATGTATTTTTTCTCCCTCTCACCAAGCGGAACCATTTCTGCTCTTTTTTCTGGCATCGAAAAAACGGTTGTCAGGTAGATACGTATATGAGCGTTTCCTCCCAAAATGATCCCTATCATAATAAATATAAGGGAAGGTAGAAGAACTTTGCCACTATTGGCTGGCATCTCAATAATTTTGGAAATCACAAAAAGGTATGTGGATTCGGATATAAATCCAGGTGTACCTGGCAAAACAGCAAAGCTAAACGTCCCTAGTCCGAGAAGGAGTAAAGAAATCCCAGTCAATCTTCCATAACCTCTAGAAGCATCTATGTTATTCGTTCCCGAAAGCCTCGTTACAGATCCAAAAGATAAAAATTGAAAAGCCTTAGATACGCTATGATGAATCATTGTGAGATAAAAAAGAATCAAAAAATATTTTCCTATTTTCGCAATATCTTCGTTGGCATCATTTATCCATATACTGGCAAGAAATATACAAAGCCACAAAAAATTGGCTTTTTCAATTGTGCTATAAGCAAAGGTAACCTTTATGTCTTTGCTAAAAAAAGCAGTGATCCCACCTATAAAAACGCCCAATCCACTAACAATCACCAGTATCTTCAAAAAGATTGGAACATGCCAGGCAGGAAAAACAAACTTCATAAACAAAAGCAGAGGTACATTAATGGCAATACCCGAATAGGCAGCCGAGAGGTGGGGGGGGGAACCGGCATGGAATTCCGGATACCATATATGGAAAACCGAATAAGCTGATTTTATTAACAATGCAAAGATCAAAAAAAACAAGCCAATACTACCCTCCGGCAATATTGCCCAACCGGCAAGCAAAATACTTGAAACCCCGCTTGCCGTCATTAAAGAGGCATAGCTTCTAACCGCAGCTTTGTTTAAGCCCTGTCCCAGATAAACCAGAAGGGAGCCAACAGAAGACAATTCCCAAAAAATCGGCAACCATAAAGTTTTTCCCGCAAGAAAAGAACCGGATAAACCGGCAAACAACAGGAAATATCCTACAGAGATAACTGTACGTTTATCCCTTTCGATTCCATGTTGGTAAAAGAGAATAGGAATTCCAATCACAAATTGCAATAGAAGTCCGATCCCTAAAGGGAAATCTACTCCGAGAAAATCCCAATGTAAAAAAAAGTGTCCTATAAGAAAAGGCACAGTAAGAGAAATCAAAGATAATATATTAAAAAAAACAAACATTTCTCCTCCTTTTGATGAAGAAAAGCTATAAATAGACTTTTAATACATATATACCTAGACTAGAGATTAAAAGTGATACTGCTGAAAATGATAAATATTGGGGTAAGGAACCGGACTCCACTCTATCTATCCAGAGCTTACCAAGATTCAGGCTAAAACTTAATGTACGCAAAATCAGGTCATCCACTTTCGAGACTCCATCTTTGTAATGAAAATACCTACCACTTGAAAGAAAGAGTGGCTCAGATATAACAGAGCTTCTTATGGATAATTCTGAACCGGCATAGTCACTTCCGCAATCCCAAAGTCTGCGTTTTTTAATTTTATGCATCCACTTGAACAGCATAATTGACAGAAAGAACAATACGGAGATAGCCGAAAAAACAGTTAAATGAATTACCCAAACTTTAAGGTATTCGGGAACCCATTCAGCAATTCCAGGTATATAGTAGACGTATAAGGGCAAGCTAAGTGGTAAAAGAAATATGAGTCCACCAAGCATACGTAAAGACAACGTTATCATAGGGTTCAAACTCCCTTCGGCTACGCTCAGGGAGCGAGAAGGGTTTGGAACAGAAAGGCTTAGGGGAAGATAGATTCTCAAATGAGCTGCACTTCCCATAGCCAAACCAAATATAATAAATACAATGGCGGGCAATACAAAAATAGAGCTTGTTGTAGGTAAATCAATAATCAATGAATTTAGGTATAGTAAGGTGGCTTCACTAATAAATCCGGTTGAACCGGGAAGCAAGGAAAAACTGAATGCCCCTACTCCTAAAAGTGATGCCGATATACCAGAAAGCCTGCCCACACCTTTTAACTCATCAATCCAGGTAGAGTTTCCGATTTTACATAAATATCCTACGGATAGGAACTGAAAAGTTTTGGATAAAGCGTGGTGTATGATCGTGATATAAAACAATATCAGAAAGGATCGACCTATATTGTCTAAACCGGGATCAGAATTTCCAATCCACAGTCCTACAAGAAAAAGACATAGCCACATAAAATTACTATTTTCAATCGTACTATAGGCAAGTGCCTTTTTTACGTCAGATGAAAAGAAAGCTGAAACACCGCCAAAAAATACTCCAATACCAGCTATGGGTATCAGGTAGGTAGCTAATCCGATTTCATTCCAATGAGGCATTACATATCTCACAAACAAGAGTAATGGAAGATTGATCAAAAGTCCTGAATATGCAGCCGAACCATGGGCTGGCGGTCCGGAGTGTGCCTCTGGTAGCCAAATATGGGCTGTCGAAAATGCAGCTTTGATAAGCACTCCACCAAGCAAAAATGTATACCCTACAGTCCCTTCCGGCAAAAATACCCAAGCTGCAATCAATACCATTGAAATCCCACTACCCAGAAAAAGGGCTATCAAACTACGAATCGCTTTTATTGAATACCCTTGACCGGAGTATATAAAAAAAGCTCCCAGTGTGGTTAATTCCCAATAAAACCATAACCAAGAACTTTTTCCGGCGAGGTAAGAACCTGAAAGCCCCCCAAAAAAAAGGAAATATCCAATAAATATCTGTTTGAGTTTATCGTGTTCGTAACCACGAACGTATAAAAGAATGATATTTCCAACAATCGCCTGGATAACAAGCCCCATAAATAGCGGAAAATCGATTCCCAAAAAATCTTTTCCCATATATGTTCCTATAGGTATAGGAAGTATAAGAGATAAAGCTGTGATAATATGATATAAATTCATTGTGCCCTCAACCAATTGTAAATTATTACAAGAGCGAAGTTTTAATTCGCTCGTCCTACGGTTTCAACCCGTTAATTTTCTAGGTCAATGGTGGAGGTAGATTGAGAAGTTGGTCAAGTAATAAATAGCAGTGGGATATCCTATTGTTACTTACATCAAATCTATAAATGATTATTTTGGATTGATAGATTTTGTTATCGTGATTAAGATTCCCCGGTTCGAAAGATATGTCAGAAGAAAAATCAATTTTTTCTTCTAACTCTATATCCGCATCAAACGCAGAAACAATAGGCAATTCAAAAAAACCGCGTTTGCTCTGAATATGAAAGATAGAGCAATAAGCAAACAAAACAAATAGTATATAAGTAAGTAACTTTTTCAAGGTTTTATAAGCCCAATAGTTTCTAAACTTACTTAAAGTACCGAACCTATTTTTTTTAGCAAGTAAAATTTTCATTTTTTACTATTTTTTATGAATTTAGCTGCCATGCTTAAAATGCCGCATTGAGTTGAAAAAAGAACATGTGAGCTTTGGATGCAACTCCGCTCTGCCCTAATATCACTGCGTTATTAAAATTGAGCGTATTTGTTGAGATGTTATAACTCGCTATAGCATTCTTTTGATTTTTCACCGACTTTCCGGCATTTAGTAATCCCCCACCAATCCAGAGCGATACATAATCGTTGATATTGTACATCCATGTAAGATCAATTTCATTATAAATTTTTCTGTTTGAATTCGCCAATGTGAAAGTTGTTTGGCTATCGGTATGCTCTACTGTAGAATTGGAATTGGCAGCACCACTAATTGCATACCATGAATCTTGGGTTTTTACTTTATTATTAACAAAATAAGAAGCAAAGAATGTTCCGAATTTATCGGTTTTATAAGAAACATTCGCTGTCTTACTGATTAAATTTTTATCTCCGATATTTTCTGACAATCCGGCAACATTGTTCCAATAAGGTATCCCACCAAACCTCGGCATAAGAAGGGTTTGAAAGGTCGAACTGCTTCCGTTTCCACGATGACTGTCTCCGGATGCATATAAAACTTGAACCCCTAAACGCATTTTTTCCCAAAAAGTATATCCCGTTTGAAATACATGGAACCTGCCTGTATATTTTTGGTTTTGAGCTAAAAAATTATAGCTAGTTGTTGTGGAAATGCCTGCTGCTTGGTCAAACTGTTCATTTGCAATTGCGTTCAAGGTAGAATTTTTATTTACCCTTTCTCCGGTAGTTCCGGTTTGCCACGCATTTTCTATTGTCCAATCCCACCCTTTCCAAGGGCTATCGGGTGATAGCTTATTTCCGGCAGTTCTATTAGTAAGCCTGAATCCGGTTGTTATCAAGTTATTTTGTTGCTTTGACCATTGGTTTGCGTATAAATCCAAGTCAGAAGACGAAGGTATGGTTAAAGACGGATTTGTTAGCGTAGCACCACTGAAACTTTGTGTTTTTGCGGTTAAGATTCCTAAGCTATATAAGTCCAAAGCCATCCAGTCTTTTACTTTTACGGTGTTGTAGGTTCCTGTCATGTATTGATTGGGATTTCCCTGATTCAGTACAGTGCTTTTGCCCGTAACAGGGTCAGTATAACTACTTGGTGCACTGGCAGATAAAACACCATTGGTACCGGATTGATTGGCAAGTAGTTTGTATCCTAAGAAGTGAATATTATAATTATCCTTGTCAAACATAAGTCTTGCACCATCATAAGATAAACCATTGATCGTCCAGTTAGCGCCACCGATCATTCTCTGATCTCCATAGACGAGTATTTGACGACCAACCTGTAGTTTGGCACCCAGCGGCAAACTTTTAAGCATAAACCAGGCTTCTCGTATGGCAGTTTGACTTGGAATATTGGTTGTTTGTCCGGGAGTGGTTGTGTTCCCCACTGCGGCAAATGCGTTTGCCCGAAAGTCTCCGGAACTTGCTGGTGTAGAACCACCCCAAACCCTTGCGTCTTGAACGTTTATTTTCATAGAAAAATAAGGGCTTGGATCGATTATAAAAAACAATTGGGAAGTTTGTAGAATTCTGGATGTATTTCCCTTGCTCTGCTTGTCGAACCCGAGATTGAACCTCTCTTCGTTTCTAGCTCTGACATAAGCTCCCAAACGAATCCAATCATTTAGCCATGGTTTTTTGTTATTGTTAAAAGCTTTTGCTTGGTTAGGATCGAGGAACATGGAGCGATTATAATCCGGTTTCAATCCATCGGTTTTAAGTGGAGAAACGTAATGCTCTTCGTCCTTTTTTGAAGAGTTGTCTGCTTTGACTCCGTAGAGTGCTTTTAAATCATTCAATTCTTTTTGCTGCCTTTGTAAATTGGCTTCTATTTCAGAAATCTTTGCTCTGGATTTGTCTTTTGTCTTTTTGGATTGTCCGTCTCCATTTGTATTTTGTGCCAATACGGAAAACCCTGAAAATATAATAAATATAAGTATCAATTTGTACGAGTTCATAATAGTCCTCCAAGATTTTTATGTTCAAAAGTAATTCAGGCTTCCAGCCTGAAGTCGTAGCAGGCAAGATGCCTGTTTTACTTAAACCAAATGAGGGGGAGGTAAATTCAGAAGTTCATTGAGTAGAAAGTAGGAAAATGAAACTCTGTTATTGCTTACATCAAACCAATTAACAACTATTTTGGATTGATAGACAGTAGTACCATAATCAACATTACCAGATACCAAAGGATATGGAAAAAAATTAACTTCTTCTTCCAACTCCAAGTCGGTATCAAACGCAGATATAATCGGTAATTCAAATAAACCATGCTTGCCCTGAGCATAAAAGAACGAGCAATAAGCAAGTGATATAAATAATATGTAGATAAGTAGCTTTTTCACGGTTATATTTTATAAGCTCAAAAGTTTTTAAACTTACCTAAGTTATATAGCCTACTTTTTTTGGCAATTGCAAATTTCGTTTTTTAATTGTTATTGAGAAGGAATATAGGCTTTATCCAACCCCGTACATGGTACAAAATCGTCTTTCATAAAAGATTAAAACAAGCATTTTCTATAAAACTGCTGATTGTAAACAAAAAAGAAAAAGAGAGTTTAATCGGAATATGTTCCCCATATTTTAATACTATCGGGAAGTATTTCCTTTTTCCTATTGGAAAATTTATCTTTGTATTCCCCTAAATTTTTTATAAATTTCTCACTGAAACCAGCTTTATATCTGGAATCCGGTACAAAAAAGAAACCTTTTGCTCTTCTGGGTGTAAAAGGAAATTCCAGCAAAGTTTGGTAGTAATCCCAGTCAGAAACACCATTCGGAATTTTTTTATGGATGATTTTCAAACCTCGCCTGACGTGCTTTATTTCGTCGTGGTAAATCGTGTTCATGATTTTGGAACTGTCTAAGTCATCATAGAGATCAAACACGTTTTTGTAAACCAGAGAATAATCCAAATTAGCACCTTCCAAAGATAAAGCCATAATGGCGGCAAACCTTTCTGGTGTTTGCATCAGTTTCAGAAACTTCCAAAATAGGGAGTTTAAAGGTCGATCACCAAATTCAACCCCAAGTAATCGAATCCTTTCTCTGTACATTTTGAAGTGCTTTTGTTCGTCTGTTAGAGTTTTTAAAAAATCAGCCCGAATTTCAGAACTAATGTTTTGAAACATCAAAATAGCCATAGCAAAAAGTTCGGTAGCCATCAATTCATGGTTTGCAAAATGGTGCATGGCAAGAGCTCTGTTTTGTGCTTGGTTCATCTGCTCGATCCTGGGAATTTTTACTTTTTTTTCAGAGAATTGTATCTTTTTTTCTCTGTTAGGTTGTTCCGGAATTCGTATGGATTCATCCAATACATCTACCAAGTCTTTGGGAGGTGATAATAACTTATCCTCTAAATCGGAAGAAAGAACAATATGCAAGCAATATTCGTTTATAGTTTTCATTTTAGTAGGGGTGAACCTCTATGCTCACACTTATTATTTTTATAATATCTTTCACTACGTTAATTTAAAAAAAGAAACCAGGTCAAGAATTTTAAATTGTCAAAATTAATAAGTATTTTAGCAATAGAATATTTTTAGCAAACAATAAAAGCTACCATATAGATGCAAAACAAACGAAAATCAATTTTCAAAAAAATAATTACCATTGCCTTTATTATATTTTTTTTAGGCATTGGCACTACCTATTGTGCTTGGTTTAAAGAACGGAGCAAGGTAATTGCCAGCTTAGAAAAATACAATGTGGAAGTTGCCGGTTCCGGTGAAGTTGTAAGAATTCGACCCATTCGAATATTTGATATAAACCAGAAGTTAATTGGTGAATTTAGCAGGAGTAATTACAAGCCGATCCGGAAAGATAACCTTCATAAACATGGCAATATTGTTTGGGCTTTGCTTTCTGCTGAAGATAGGGAATTTTTTAATCATTCCGGCATCAATTATATAGCCATTTTGCGTGCTGTTTTTATAAATCTATTGGAATTTAGAGTTGCCCAGGGTGGAAGCACAATTACTCAGCAACTTGCCAAACTCACATTGAGCCTCGGAGAAAGAAACATCTTTAACAAAGCCATTGAAGCGTATTGCACGTACTACATCGAAAGAAACTACGATAAAAAAACGATTTTGTCCATGTATATGAATCAAATTTTTATGGGAGAGGGAAACACCGGTTTGGAGGAAGCAGCTCGGTATTATTTTAATAAACCAGCCATGAATCTGGGTCCGGAAGAAGCCGCTATGTTGGTAGGAATTATTCCAGCTCCTTCCATTTATAATCCGGTTCGAAATCTCTCCATGGCTTTAGAAAGACAGAGGAGAATTTTGTATGATATGTCCAAAAATCAAGATTTGCATTTCAATCCGGAAAAAATAGATAAAAATTTTGCGAATACGATAGAAGAAAGGATTCGAAAATTCAAAAACAAATATAGAGTAAAATCTGTTGTAAACCCTAAAAAAAAGGACTTAGCAAAGGGGCTTAGTAGTGATGTTGGTAAATACGGGTATGATCGCCAATTTCGAGTAAACCTTGCTCCGGATTTTAACGAAAGTATCAGAAGCTATATTTTTGAAAGATTTACAGTCGAAGAACTTGAAAAAAAAGAATTAAATATATACACAACTCTAAACATAGACAAACAAAAAATTGCAGAAACTGCTTTGCGAGAAGGAATTGATGAAGTAAAAAGAGAACTGCAAAAAAATGAAAAAAAAAGTTCCAAAAAGAAAAAAGAACAACCGTCTTTTGAAAAAGAAATTATGGATAACATGAATGGAAGTGTGGTTTCACTAAATCCCTACAATGGTTACGTGGAAGTTTTGATCGGCTCTTATAAATTATCTTCCATCTATCGCCTGAACCGAGCCGAAGAAGCTCAAAGGCAGCCAGGTTCCGCCATCAAAGGTTTTGTTTATGCCTTAGCCTTAGAAAAAAGAATAATAAACCCGTCTTCTATAGTAGTGGATGAAAAGATCAATTTCAATGGGTATTCACCTCGAAATTGGTACAAAGGTTACAAAGGGGACATAACTATCAGGTATGCTCTCGCTCAATCCGTAAATACTATTTCTGTGAAGCTCTTAAAGGAAATCGGTGTTGATTACTTTTTAAATAAGCTATCGATGACTTTGTCTATTCCTTATTCCGAGTTAAAAAATAGAATGGGTAAAAATCTCTCATTGGCTCTCGGATCAGGTGAGTTGACTCCGATGGAAATGGCTATTGTTTATTCTACAATTGCCAATGGTGGACGCAGAATCGTACCAAGAAGGATACTACGAATTACTGATGACCATGCACAAGATTTACTTGTAGATGAATTAAGTGTTATCGAAAGCGGAGAGCGAATTCTTGATCCCGTTGCTTGTGCAATGACAATCAATTTAATGGAATCCGTTACCGCTGAAGGTGGAACAATGCCCGTAAAATTTAGTCCGAATGAATATTTTCCGGTAGCTGGAAAAACAGGGACAGTTCAAACTCCTCCGAATATTATGAAAAAATGGAGGCAAAAGTTCGGAATTCGTGATGCTTGGTTTGTTGGAATATTACCAGCAAACGTAACAACTGTCTGGGTTGGAAATGACCAAGGTGCTCCCTTTCCCGGTTCCGGTTCCAAAACAAGTGGAAGAATATGGTTGAAATACGCTTATTCTATTAAGAGAGGTGACGGAGGTGAAGACTATAAATTGATCCGCCCTTTTGATGGTGATTACGTAAGGCTGGATATTTGCGGAGACAATGGTTATTTATTATCTGATTTTCCGGATTGTACACATCCGTTATTCGGACAGTACTATTTTAGGGGTGATGAGCCATTTTCTTATTTCCAGCCAAATTATCCTAATAATACAGTTCCGCCCGACCAACAACAGACTCCTCCTATAACTCAACCCAATACCATTGACAATAGTTCTCAAGGAGATTCGGAAGGTATCATTTTTGAAGAAGACAAGAACGAGGTAGAACCAGAAAAAGAGGAAAAGCCAGAGGAAATCACTTATCCGGAAGAAACAGAAAAGGAAAAAATTCCGATAGAAGACCATAAAGAGCCCCCGGATTCGATTCATAAAGATACCAAACCACCTGAAGAGACAGAGGTTAATCCGAATATATTTTAAAAATACAATTAAAAAATAATTTTCTATTTTTAATGTTTTAGTATTATGTAACTTACTAGTTATTTATGCAAAAATTTATCAGTAAAATTTCCTTTTCTTCTTCTTTAAGGGTTCAAATCGGTGTAATTTATACACTGCTTACTCTGATCAATATAGTATTTTTTTCCGTAATGATCTTTGAGAACCAAACAGATTTATTAACAACTAATATTAAAATCAATTCTAAAAATATAGTCAGAACAATTGCAAATGATTTGCAAAATAATACTATTTCTCAAAAAAAAGATGAAAATTTGGAAAATTTAAAAACTTCCATGGTTTCCAATGGAGTGGACAACTTTATTATTTTTGATAAAGATGGAAACGTATGGCATGAATGGCGTAAAGACGATGAATCCAAACCGATCAAAAAAAAGATAGAAATTGACAAAGGTTTACAAGATCAAATCAAAGAAATTTCCCCCAAAGAAGATTCTGTTTTTACAGCTCCCTATAAATCAGAGCTAAATGATCAAAATTTTACGATTAATTTTCTCATGAAACTCAAAACAGAAGAAGAAGCAGGAGATGCTTACTTAAAAACCGTTTTTAGTATACAGGATTTTCAATCTCGCCTGAACAATCTTTATTACCAAATATTTTTAGCTGTGGTTTGGGGGATTATTTTTCATACCCTTTTTGGAATTTACGTATATAGACTTATTTTTGTGAGGGTTGGAGCTCTTAAGATTGCAAGTGATAAAATGGCTACCGGTGATTTGAAGTCAAGAGCCGAATGGAAATTCAATAAGATGGATGAGCTGGATAATTTGGGAATAGCCTTTAATACAATGGCTGGTAACATAGAAGATAAAATAGAAACAATCCTCGCTCAAAAATCCGAAATTGAAAAACAAAAAGGTGAGATTGAAGCAAAAGATGCGGAAATTCAACATGAATTGGATATTGGGCAGGAGGTACAAGAACTATTTTTGCCTCCTAAAAAACGGTTAAAACAGTTTAATGTAGCTACGTATTACCAACCAATGAGGAAGGTTAGCGGGGATATATACCATTTTTACAAATTTCCGTCAGGTTCTAACATTGGAAAAAAGAAGCTAAAAAATTCTTTTTCGGGCTTGTTTTTTGCTGATGCATCCGGACATGGACCTTCCGCTGCAATTATAACCGTTAGCATGGTGCTTAGCTTGGATTCTATTTTGCAGAAAACAATCAACCCTGGTGTTATCTTGCAAAAGCTTAGCGAAATTGTAGGTAAGGCTTTTCAGGCAAGTTTTTTTGCTACCGGTGTATTTTTCCTTATAAGCGAAAACAATACCATATTTTGTAGTAATGCCGGTCATAATCCACCTATTCATTATAGACCATCTACCGGAGAGATGTTTTTTATCAAGAGTTCCGGTCCTCCTATCGGAATGAGAGAGGATTTTGTGTATAAGGTCGAAAGGTTTAAAGCACAACCGGGAGATAAAATTTTTATTTATTCGGATGGTCTTACGGAATCTCCTAATACACCGGCGGAAGATTCGGAGCAATTTGGAGAAGAAAGGGTTATTCGAATATTAAAAGAGAATATTGAAATGGATAATAAAGATGTTTTAAAACTCCTTGCTAAAGAACTAGATGAGTTTAAATATAGATATCTGGACGACGTTTCTATGATCCTTTTGGAGATTCCATGAATGCGAAAAATTGTTTTACCTTTGATTTTTTTACTGATTATCTTATTGTTTATTTTTATATCTAATTCGATAATTACGGTTAAATTACAAGAGCTTAGGTTCCAAATTTCAAAAGAGCAACTGTTAAACTATGAACTTTCCTCCAATTTATTAAGAGAAAAATTCAGACAAATGCTCCTTAGCCGGGATGATTATACCAATGAAATAAAACTGAATATTACCGAATCGGAAATATTAAATTCAAGACTTACGGAAGCAAGAATTCAATCTTCGAATAATGATTTTGTATTTTTTATCAAAGAAAAATCTGGAATGTTGATCATCAATATTGTCCGGTTTTTAAATCTAAAATCTGCCTTAAAACTATCGGATGATCAAAAAGACCTTTTGAAGTTACAATTTTCCTTTTATTTGGAAAGGACAAGAAAATTTCCTTTGGCATCCAAAAAATATCTGGAGCTAGAAGAGAAATTCCCAAAAGAAAGTAGCGATTATGCTTTTACGCTACTGCACAATGGTTTTTGCCTTGCCTTAGCCGGACAAACAGAAGAAGCTCTTGTTAAACTTCACCAAACGGAAGTACTGTTTCCCAATACCCATTTCGGTGAGAATGCCAAGATACTCATTGCTTTACTGTTGGAAGGGAAAAAGCGAAGTGATAAAATTGATGAAACCAATGACAATGACAGAGCTAAAGCCACTGCTTTGTATCGGGTTGGTCAATATAAAAAAGCTTTGGAACTATTTGATAAAGTCCCTGATAGAATCAAAAGAGAAGACTTTATGAGAGCTCGTAGTATGGAGGAGATAGGAAAAACGGCTTCTGCGGTTCAAGAATACATAAAATTAGTAAGACAAAAGGAAGATAAAGACACCGCCATCCAGGCAAATAGACGTTTACTTATGATTGGAAGTATTTATGAGAAAAATAAAGAATTAACCGATTATTCTAAAGAAAATGCTCAAAAAATGGGTGACTTGGAGATCGTAAAACAAGTGGAAGAAGGCTCGAAACTTATAAAAAAAGCAGTGATCATTGAAAAACTGGAACAACTCGAGCAAAACACAAATACGGAAGAGGGAAGGGAACTCGCTGAATTAAAAAAAGAATTGGAAAGTATCCAAACATCAACAAAAAAAGAAATGAAAGAGAGCGTCAGGGAAGTTGCTGAAGTAAGAAAAGAAGAAGAAAAAGAACCTTCACCTCCACCGGAAGAAGAACCAGTGGAAGAAGAAATTGGTCCCGAAATGAAGCAAAATTTTCAAAAAGAGTTTGAAGTAACTCAGGATGAAGTAAAAGGACAGCTAAAAATAAAACTTGTAGACGGAAGAAACCTCTTAGGAAGAAGCCTTGAATTTAGAGCAGAAAAAGCGATTATAAAAACGGCTTTTTATGAAACCATTCTTCCGGAAAATATGATTGATACTATAATCGTTGAGTCTGGTAGTTTCTTTAGCAATAGTAGATTTAAGCTGGAAACAAATGACGGACAAGTTTTTCCAGCTACAAAAGCTACCAAAAAGGGAAATGAAATTACAATTAAAAGCCAAGATGGCGAAATTGAAGTGCCTATCAGAAGAGTAAGGAGATTAACACTTCAATAATATTTTTACTTCAGTTCACTTTCACTATTACAAATGGTAAAAAAGCTATCCAAGGATGATAACTTTAATACTGCCATTATATCAGAAGTACAGCTTAATAAAGCAAATTTACTTTCATTTGATTTCATCTTTTTTTGCAAATTGGCAAGAAGAGCAATTCCAGAAGAATCCATGTGGGTTACTTTGGACATATCCAAAACCAAGGAATCAAGTTCTTCCTCTTCGATCAAGGCAGTTATTTGCTTTTTCATCTTAGAAGCTGTATAAATATCCAAACTTCCTTGTAATTCTATAATTGTGTGAGAATCCTTTATTCTCGTTTTAAAATCCATATTATCTCCTTAATATTTGCTTTATTTGGAATAATTTCTAATTTTCTTCTATTAATGGGACTTTTAAGCAAAAGTGTGTATGCCCACCCTTTAAAGTAAAAAATAAATTGTTTATTGGTATGTTTAAATTTTTCATAAGAACAATTATCATACTTAAACCCAATCCACCACCTTCTCGCTGACGAACTTCGTCTCCTAACAAGTCAGAAATTTGGCTGTTTATTTTACCTCTTTCAATCATGTGTTCAACGCTTTTTGCTTCTTGGTTTGTCATTTGTCCGAAATTCTTAACAACCATAACAAAAAAATTATTCCTAACACCAAATAAAATTTCAGCCGTAAATTTGGAATAATCATTTAATTCAATTGTTTTCGTCTCTTCATTATCTATTGCTTTTTTATATTTTTCTATTCCTTCCGCATAATCATTGATTATATTCAAACCATTTTGTAGAAAAAAAATTCTTTTTTGTGTAGCTTTGATCGCATTTTGAACCAATTCCCGTATAGCAACGTGCAAAAAAGAAGTATATTTTGATAGATTTTTCACTTCTAATAATTGATTCACAATGGGATATATATCAGCGAGGTCTTCAAAAGTGAATTTCTGTAAACCTATCTTTACAACGCAGCCAATCCTAAATGATTCCAGATAATTTTCAGGGTATATATATAAACTATTTTTCATATATTTTTTGTTGGTATAAGCCCTACTACTTTAAAAAGGAGAGTTTAGAATATTTCAAGCTTTTATTTTACTAATTTTTTTAAACTCTCCGTTTTCATGGTGTCTTATTAAATGTTATAGGCACGTTCACCTCAGCTTGCCAAGATACTTGTATTGAGTTAAGCCGAAATAATCCTATTTTACAGTTCCTATTAATATTTTTCTTCGCTTTTTTGTCAATAGAAGTTATTCTTTTGAAAGTTTATTCAATTCATCAAATCCTGGTAAAAGAGTTAAATCTGGAACAACCACAATCTCGATTCGCCTGTTTTTTGCTTTATTTGTAGAACTGTTGTTTTCTACGACAGGTTTGCTTGAACCGAAACTGGCTGCACTAATCCTATCGCTTGGCATTCCATTGGCGATCATGGTATGGAGAACCGTTAATGCCCTTAGAGCTGCCAGCTCCCAATTTGTCATTCCTTTTACGAGATATTTGTCGCTATCAGTATGTCCTTCTATTTGAAACCTTTTGTCCGAAACTCCTTTTAGAATTTTTGTAATTTCCAGAATAGATTTTTTGCCTTTGGAAGAAAGTTTTTTGGAACCGGAAGCAAATAAAACATCAGTTGACATAATAACAACCATTCTGCCATCTATGATCTTTACATCGAGAGTATTGTCCTCAATTAGAGCTTTAAATTTACCAATAAAATTTTTATAATCTGCAATTCTTGCTTCGGATTCGGATTCTCTTTGTTTATAAGTATTCAGAGCTCTCTGCATTTCGTCGATCGAATCTCTCATACACTTTTTTTCGCTCATACTTCTAACATAATTTTCTCTTTCTTTCCTTAACTCATTTGCAAACATTTGTTCTCTTTGCAAAGCTTTATTGTACATTGCCTTGTATTTTTCACTGCTTGCATAATAATAAAGACTCTTTTCCCTTTCTGTTTGTAACGCTGCTCCAGACGGGTCACTTATTGTACATTGATCTACTCCAGTAGAAGAATCTTGAGTGAAATTTGCTTCTACATCGTTTTGCCTATCATCATTTTCTGTTGTTTCTGTAGAAGCACAAAACAAATGAATAAAAATAACAAAAAGAATTAAGATGAACTTTTTCATATTTTAGGTAACCTTTACGCCTTTTGATTTTACAAATACAATGATTACTTTATAAAAATATGCAGTTTTGTAAATATTATTTTATAAATTAAGCTTTCGATTTTTAGAATGTTTTGGTTGACTTAATTTTTTTGTTCTAAATAATATTCTTAATAACTGACACAGGAGAATGATATGGTACTTGAAAGAGGTGACATACATCAACCTACCGGAAATCTAATATTATATTGTTATGTAATTGGAGATAATCCCTTCCAGCCTGATTGTGAAATAATTGCTTCCAATGTGGTTGTAAGTTTTTTAAAAATCAATGATAACTTTCCGGTAGTTACTTTTCCGCCCGTTTCATTCAAAGCAGTAGAGGATTTACGAAAGATTATTACGGATAATGGGGAATTGTATGACGTTGTTAAACTTCCTGATTTTGAGATGCCTTATGGAAAAGAAACAGGGAATCGGTACATCCAAGAAAGAATGGAGCAATATAATCATTATGTAATTCGGTATGTAGAACTTTGCAAAAATAAAGAACAAAACCCAGAATCAGAAGTGAAAGGAGACGGAGTAGGTGATTATTTGAACGCTATTGTAAATGTGTCTGTTAAATATAAAAATTCCAGAGGTCTAGCCAAAGAAGCTGTAAAATATAAAATGGATCAACTTTTGGATAATTTTTCTTATACACATCCGCAATATGATTTGGAAAATTTTCGAAATGCCTTATATACCATGGGAGACAGAGGGGATGAACTAGCTCTTTTGTATGTGCAAAAATTTAATGCAATTTCCGAAGAACTATATGAGGAAGCTTCCGTTATTCATAAAAAAATCCAACACCTTGAATCCATTAACTAAGTGTCTTGTTTTTTTTAACTTCATCCAAAAATAAATTGAATATAATATCTCTATTAAATAAGCTTTTATCTTCTTTATCTTGGAATTCAGGATGCCATTGTATTCCATACACAAAAGAAGTGTGTGAATCCGTACGAATAGCTTCAATAATACCGTCTGAACTGCTTATCGCTTCAACAACCAAATTATTTCCCAAAAGTTTAATCGCTTGGTGATGGACAGAATTTACTTGAACAATCCCATAGTTCAAAATTGAATCTTTTTGAAACGTTATTTCGTGAACCAAATTCTCATAGATGTCCCAATTTCGATGGATTATAGCATCAGGTTTTTCAGTCTCTATATCTTGGTAAAGTGTTCCTCCAAAAGCAACGTTGACTAATTGTATTCCTCGGCAGATTCCAAGAACCGGTTTATTCTGCTTTATACATTCTCGCAAAAGTTTCGTTTCATAAACATCTCTAAAATAGTCTCCCGACCATTCCGGTTTTAAAGGAGTTTCTCCATAACTTATAGGTGAAACATCCGAGCCTCCATGCAAAACCAAACCATCTATTTCTCGAACTAAATCGCTTACTTTTAGATTTTCATTTAGGGTAGGAATTAAAATCGGGAAATTACCTGTTCCCATAACATAGTGAGTCATACATTCTTCTATGTACAACAACCGTTTTCCTTTGAAAATCGGGCGAGTTATATCCGGATGGAAAAAGCAGGAAGAAATTCCTATTTTTAGCATTTACTCCCCTATCGCTTTGGTAAAAATTTCCCGAAAATCTTCTTCCGAAACAGAGCGTGGATTGAAAGGATGGCATACATCTTGAATGGCTATTTTTACGAGATCATCAATATGAGATTTTTGAACATTGGCTTCTGATAGGTATTTCGGAATTCCTATTTCTGCTTTTAGATCTTCCAACCATTGAATAAAGGATTTTGGTGATTTACTTCCTAATCCGGCAGCCTCTGCCATTCTTTTGAACTTTTCCTTAGATGTTGACATATTAAATTCCATAATATATGGTAGCAAAATACCATTGGCTAATCCATGGTGCATATCACAAACAGTGGAAAGTGCATGAGCGGCAGAATGACAAGCACCCAAGCCTTTTTGAAAAGCAACTCCTCCCATAGTAGCAGCATTGAGCATAAGCCCTCTGGCTTCGATGTGTTCTTCGGAAGGTGAGTATTCGTTAGCCTTAGCAAACTCTACACATTTTTTTAAACTCTGTGAGACTATCCCTATTCCTTCCAAAGCAATTCCATCACACAAAGGCTGAAAGCCTTTGGAAAGATAAGCTTCTATCAAGTGGGTTAATGCATCCATACCCGTAGACGCTGTAATACTTGCAGGTAATTTTAAAGTAAGTTCAGGATCCAAAAAAACCATTTTAGGCAACAAACCGGGAGAAAAGATAATTCGTTTAACTTTTGTTGCATCATCGGATACTACAGCACTCCTACCTACTTCACTTCCTGTACCTGCAGTAGTGGGAATTGAAAAAATAGAGGGTAGCTGTGAAATTTCTATAGGTTTAGCTCCGGCTCTGTCTTCATACTCAAATAGGTCTCCTTTGTGGCTCACTAACACTGCTATGCACTTTGCAACGTCAATAGGGGCACCACCACCAAAAGCCACAATACAATCAGCGTTGTGGACTCTATATTCATTTGCTCCCAAATTGGCATGAGACTTTAAAGGATTTCCATAAGTTCCGGAAAAAACTTTTGAATATAAACCGGCATTGGTCAGATAATTCTTGATTTCTTCCGCCATGGGAAGAGATGCAAGTTCTCTATCAGTGACAACTAGAGGACGATTAAAACCCATATCTTTTATTGCTTTGGGCAATTCACTTCTTACTTGATAACCGTATCTTATAATTGTTGGAAAATTGTATTGAATAACTTGATTCACAAACAGTACCCTTTGCTTTTAAATAATTTCAAAATATCTTTCTAATTCCCAGGAAGTAACACTTTTTTGGTATTCTCTCCATTCCCATAAACGACTGCTTACAAAATGCTCCACAAATTCTTTCCCAAGTATTTCTCTTGCAATTTCCGATTGAGAAAGTTTTTCAGTTGCCTCATATAAATTCCTGGAGAGGCGAGTAGCGTTTTTTGCCGCGTAGCCATTTCCTTTTACTGGCTCATCTTCAAGGGAAAGATTTTTTTCAATTCCATACAAACCACTTGCCAAAGAAGCAGCGATAGCTAAATACGGATTTATATCAGCTCCCCCGACTCGAACTTCTACTCTAGTGGACTTTTCACCCATTGCAATTATACGATAGGCGACCGTTCGATTGTCCAAACCCCAAGTGACTAGAGTAGGTGCCCAATATCCTTCTACTAACCTTTTGTAGCTATTTATGGTGGGGGCAAAAAACGGAAGCAATTCCGGGAGGCATTTCATTTGACCAGCCAAATAACTCTTAAAAGTTGAACTCATTTTGTTTTTGTCATTTGGATCATAAAACAGATTTGTTTTCGCATCTCCGTCCCATAAACTTTGATGGATATGACCACTAGAGCCTGGTAGTTTTGGATTCCATCTTGCCATAAAAGTTGGTATAATTCCATAACGAGAAGAAATTTCTTTAACTCCCGTTTTGAACAAAACGCCCCTATCTGCCGCTTCCAATGCTTCGGAATAAAAAATTCCAGCTTCGAATACACCAGGTCCTGTTTCGGTATGTAATCCTTCTATCGGAACCCCAAAAGAGTTTAGTTCATCAATGATACTGGAAAAGTAAGGCTGATTTGCCGTAGAGCGTATTATAGAATAACCAAACATACCAGGTGTTATCGTATCCAAATTACTATAGCTTTTTTTTTCCAAGCTCTCTGGAGTTTCACGAAAATTAAAAAACTCGAATTCCATGCCGCAGAATGGTTGAAACCCTAGAGAGTTGGCTTTTTGAACTATTTTTTTCAGCAACTTTCTTGGACAAACTTCTAACGGACTTCCGCCTTCTTTTTCAAAATCAGCAAGAAAAAAGGGAGCATCCTTGTCCCAAGGAATTTTGCGATAGGTGTTTAAGTCTATTTTGGCTACTGCATCCGGAAAACCGGTATGCCAACCAGTATAGGTGGCGTTATCATAAGCTTCGTCTTTACAATCCCAACCAAAAATTACATTGCAAAACCCAAATCCGCTTTTAAGAGCAGAGTAGAATTTGTCGATATGGATGTATTTACCTAAAAGTACACCATCTATATCCGTGACTGCAACCTTTACTTTCTGGGTTCCAGAGTCTTTAATTTCTTGGATAATCTGTTCAACGTTTTTATTCATTTATTACAACTTACTCTTGGCGTTTTATTTCTATTCACATGACTTTGCTATACTGTCGCCTGTTTTCCCAATTTCCATTTTAGACAATTGCTGACATGCTTTTTGAGTAAGCTCTTTGCTATAGTTATTGGACAAAACAGACTTTAACTCTCGAATCGCTTCTGGTAAGCGTCCTTTTTCTAAATAGGCAATCCCTAAATTATAGCGTGCTTTGGCTAAATTACAGTTGTATCGAATTGCTTGTTTCCATTCATAAATAGCAAGATCCAACTGGCATGTTTGGGCGTATACATTCCCTAAGTTGTGATGAGTAATGGCAGAATTTGGTTTGTATTGTAAGGCATTTTTATATTCATAAATAGCTCCATTCCAATTGCCTTCTTGGGAATAAATGATTCCAAGGTTGTGATGTGCTCTGGCAAAGCCTCGTTTGTACCTAGTTGCCAATTGGTATTCTTTAGATGCTTGTTCAAGGTACCCCCTTTTCCAATAAGCATCTCCCAAAGAATTATAGGCATCCGCATATCTTGAGTTGATTCGGATCGCTTTTTTCCAACTTCGGATTGCATCGTCTATTCTATTGTCTTGGTAATATGATTTTCCCATATCATAGTATTTTGTTGCATTTTCTACTGCTCCGAGATGAGAGCAGAGAAATAATACGTTTAATAATAAAAATATACGTTTCATAAATTTTCTCCTTTTTTTAGGGCAGGCACAGAGGCGCTGCCCCTACAAAAACCAAATGTTCTTTTTGGGTTGTAGGGGTGAACCCCTGTGTTCACCCAATTTTAACACACCCGTAGAACTTCATCTGGAGTGGTAATGCCCTCTATGACTTTTCTCTTTCCATACTGTTTCAAAGTTTTCATCCCCATTTTAATTGCCATATCGCTAATTTTAGACGCATCTTGTCCTTGTAAAACCGTTGATTTCACTTCGTTATTCATAAGTAATAATTCATAGATGCCTGTTCTGCCTTTGTATCCGGTACCCATACAAGCACCACAACCTTCACCTTTGTACAAAACACCATTTGTCAACTCTTCTTCCTTAATATCAAGAGATTCCAAGACTTTTTCTGAAGGTTTGTAAGAAGTTTTACATTTGGGGCAAATAACCCGAACAAGCCTTTGAGCCATAAATCCCAAAACGGTTGATGTGATCAAATAGGCTTCGATTCCCATATCTATCAACCTTGTTACGGCACTTGCCGCGTCGTTTGTATGCAGAGTTGAAAAAACCAAGTGACCTGTTAAGGATGCTTGAATGGCTATCCTTGCTGTTTCTTCATCCCGAATCTCTCCAACCATCACAACGTCCGGGTCTTGTCTTAAAATAGCCCTTAATCCAATGGCGAAGGTGAGACCAATTTTTTCCTGCATTTGCATTTGGGAGATTCCATCAATTTGATATTCTACAGGGTCTTCACATGTAATGATGTTCCTTTCCGCAGTATTCAACTCAGAGAGAGCAGAATATAAAGTTGTAGATTTTCCTGAACCGGTAGGTCCTGTTACGAGTATAATTCCATAAGGATTTTGGATTAATTTTTTAACGTTCTCCAATAAATCATCATAAAAACCCATGGTATTTAACGAATATACCTGGTCTGTTTTGTTGAGTAGCCTCATAACCACCCTTTCTCCATAGTGGCAAGGAATCGTAGATACCCGAATATCAATATCCTTACCCGCTAGCTTTAACTTGATCCTACCATCCTGCGGCAAACGATTTTCAGCAATGTTGAGGTTTGACATAATTTTTATTCTGGAGACAATTCCCGCATGGTAAGACTTTGGTGGAGCTAAAACCTTATGAAGTATCCCGTCCACACGATAACGAACAATAACGCCTTTTTCAAATGGCTCGATGTGAATATCAGAAGCCCTTTCCGTAACAGCTTGGCTCAAAATCACGTTGACCATTTTGATAATAGGGGCTTCGTTTGTCATGTCTAGCCCTTCTTCTAGACTATCGGCTAGGTCGTTTAATTCCCCTTCTTGAAGCTCATCCATCATTTCTTTTGTACTACTGGCGGTAGTATCATAATAAGAGTGGATAACTCTTGTGATTTCCGGTTCGGGACAAAGATAAAAGTCTACATCATAGCCTTTTAAAAAATAGCGTATGTCATCCATCGGATGTAAGTTAGTAGGATCGCATATCGCAACGCTGACAGACTTATCTTTAATAAAAAAAGGTACCATCTTGCTCTTTTGAATTAGCTTTAATGGTATTTTTTGAAAAGCAGTATCAACTTTTTGAATTTCGATTTTATCAAGAAACTCTATCCCATGGAGCTTGGATAAGGACTTTAGTATATCAACCTCTCCTGCATACCCTTTTTTCTGAATGACTTGCGTAAGTGGCATTTGGCTTTTTTTGTGTGCTTTTATGCTATCAGCAAGCTCTTGTTGATTGATGATGTTATCTTCTAATAAAACGTCCGCTAAAGTTTTTTTCATCTTGTCCGCCTATCTGCTTCTTCTTCTTCAATCATTTGTTCATTTCGTTTTTCGATGGTCATTTTATCAGCTTTACCTCTATCTTCTAAAATATGAGGAGTCAAGAATACCATCATATTTGTTTTTACTAACTTATGATTTGTTGTCCTGAACAAACTTCCCAAAAGAGGAATATCACCCAAAAGAGGAATTTTGGAAATCGTTTTTTGTTTATCCGTATTGATGAGTCCACCAATCACTACCGTTTGGTTGTCTTCTACGGTAATCCAAGTTTTAATGTTTCTTTTGTTAAACGTAGGGTTTTGTCCCGGGCTATTTCCACTTAAGCCCGCAATATTCTTCACCTCTTGGTCTAGTTCTAAAGTTATTTTATTGTTTTTATTGATATGAGGGGTGAATTTGAGCTTGATTCCTGTAGGTCTATAGTCATAGCTGTTTACCGTTACAGAGTTATTACCACCTAGTCCTGCGTTCCTCGCTTGGGTAGAAACCGGTACATCCTGACCTACGTTAATTTCTGCTTCTTGGTTATCCAAAGTTAAGACTTGAGGAGCTGATAAAACGTTAAAATTATCATTGGACGCATTTGCGTTTAAAATACCCAAAATCTGCTCACTACCGTTTTTTAGGAAGCCAAGCGAAAATCCGGAAAGTGTATTCACCTGTGTGATTCTACCTTTGTCATCAATAATTCCCCCTTGTGCCGCCAAGCCCGTGTTATTCTGAAAATAGCCTTTTGTATTGCTTTTGTATCTCCAATCAATACCAAAGCTATTAGAATTTGTAGATGATAGTTCCACAATTAAAACTTCCAGTAGAATTTGCTTTCTTGGCATATCAAGGATTTTGATAATTCTGCTGATTTCCGCCCATTCTTCATTGGTAGCGTTAATAATAATGGAGTTTGAATTTTTGTGAGCAACTGCTTTTATTTTTTCATTTTTGGGAGTTGGCTTTTTATCCTTATCGGTCTGGAATTCTTCCGTAGTTGGAACATCTAATTTAATTAATACCTTAGCCATCTCTTCAGCTTCATTGTACTCCAAAGTATAGATATGAGTATCACCTGCGGATACGGTTGCTCCGGGACCTTCGACTCCTTTGTCTAACTTTTCAATCATAAGAAGCAATTTATTTATGTCATAAGAAGTTCCGGATAGAACAAGATAGTTTGATTTTTTATAAACCATAATATTGGTGTCGGAAGAAGTGATCTTTTTTAACAAAGCATCTAATTCATTTAGATCACTTTTGTAAATAGGAACGATTTGGGTGATTACGTTATTTTTATTCAATTCATCATCCGGAATCGGTTCTCGACCAATCCGAACAATAGGGGATTTAGCCAAAGCGTCTTTTAACTTGACAACTTTAATTAAATTTCCTTCTTCGATAACTCCAAAACCCTTTGTTTCTAGAATAGATGTCATAAAAGGGTAAGCATCTTTTACAGGTACCGTTTTTTGAGATATGATTGTTATTTTTTGGCCTTTTAAAGATTCGTCTATGAGTATATTTTTCTTTATAATGGCACTCATTCCCTTTAAGAAATCATTTAGCTCGGTGTTTCTCCAATCGGCAGTAAATTCTTTACCCCTTTTGGTTTTAATGATTTTCCCGCCTTTGTGGACGGATTCTTCTTCTTTTTTAGAACTTTCCTTTTCCTTCTTATCTTCAGCCGTTAAAGTTTTGAAAACTCCATCCCCACTAAACAAAATAAGGATACCAGAAATAAATATCAATTGCCTAATTTTTTTCATATTTTACTTTATCAGTTCCGTATAGTAAATTCATAAGTTATAATCTTTCCGGCTCTATCAATATCTATCGTTATTTTAGGTGCCGTTTTGACAGATGTCCATATTTCCATGCCCTTTTCCATGCTGTCGATAGGTGTACCATTCACTCTTTTAACTATGTCATTGCTTCTTGCTCCTAGCTGATAAAAAATGTGACCAGGACCTACTGCATGAATTTTATATCCATCCATTTTTCCATTTACAAAATTAGGAGCATATCTTGCGTTTTTAATCAAATCTTCCGGTTTTCGTAGTTTTTCTTCTACATCAACTCTTGATAAAACCTTTTTTATGGTAGAGGATGATTCCAAATTTTCCGGCTCATTTTCTTCTTGCTGCTTAGCAAGTTGTTCTGCTACCTTTTTGCGTGCTTCTCCAAACGTTTCTTCAATTTCAACAGGAAATTTTACTTTTCCTCTGCTTACAAGAATTGAATGTTGCCGAATGGCAACAATTTTATAGCCACCAACTTTTTCTCCTGCCTCATATTCCTCTGCTTCGGGGTCTTTTTTTGCTCTAATTGTTACACGAGCAAAAGAAGGATGACCACTGAGAGTTCCTGTCACTAACATCTCATCTGCTTCAGGGTCAACTTCCCCTAACGCGGCAGCTTCCGCACTTCTTTCGCTATTGGCTGCGTCTTTTTTTTCATCTTCTTGTATCTTTTTGCTTCGTATAAAGTTTCCTTCTACCATATTTTCATACATCTCCACGGGTTTGGGCGGAGAGTTTGGCTTGGTAGAATCATAGGATTCTACCTTAGTCATCTGTTTTGGCGGTGGACGAAACATTACCATCAAAACCGTTCTTAAAATAAAGGCCAAGGAATAAGAAAACAAAATAACAATAGGTATTAAAATGTAATAATTATATTTCTGTAATCTTACTAAAAATGAATCCATTACGATATAGCTTTTGTTTATTTGCTTTTTAGTAAACTAGGATAGTATCCTTCCGGTGCCTCATAACCCATAATGTCCAAGACGGTAGCCGCAATATTTGCCAAACCCGCCGTTCCTTTCAAATCAGACAATTCCCATCTTGATTTAGGGTCAAAAAGAACTAAATTTACTTTATTAAGGGTATGACTGGTTTTAGCAACAGGTTTTCCATTTTCAACTTTGACATTTTTCTTTTTATCCAATTGGTACATTTCGTCAGCATTACCATGGTCAGCTGTCACCAATAAGACCGTGTCTGTTTGAATGGCGGCTTCTTTTAATTTTCCCACACATTCATCCACACATTCCAAACCCATTACGGTTGCGTTGAAATCTCCGGTATGGCCTACCATATCACCGTTAGCATAGTTTGCTCTCAGGAATTGGTATTTTTGGCTCTCCATTGCTTTTAGCAGGGCATCCGTAATTTCGACTGCTTTCATTTTGGGAAGCTGATCAAATGGAATAACGTCAGAAGGAATTTCTTGGTATGTTTCAAAATTTTTATCAAAATAGCCACTTCTATTTCCGTTCCAAAAATAAGTCACATGCCCATATTTTTGAGTTTCGGAAATTGCATATTGCGTAATTTCAGATTTAGCCATATACTCGCCCAGGGTTTTTTCAATCGAAGGAGGAGTTACTAAGAATTTCTCTGGAAGCTTTAAATCACCATCATACTGCATCATACCGGCATAAAATACATTGGGTCTTTTCCCGACATCAAATTTATTAAAGCCTTTTTCCGTAAAAGCACGTGAGATTTCAATTGCCCTATCTCCACGAAAATTATAAAAAACAACCGAGTCTCCATCCAAAATTTTCCCAACCGGTCCGTTTTCATTGGCAATCACAAAACCAGGTAAATATTGATCAATAGCTTTTGCGTCTTCTTTTCTATAGGTTTCAATTGCTTCCCTTGCACTTTTGAAACTTCGACCTTCACCTTTTACGTGAATATTCCAGCCTCTTTCCACCATTCCCCAATCTGCTTCGTATCTGTCCATTGTGACAGTCATCCTACCACCACCGGAAGCTATACAAATATCAAAATTATCGGATTGTAAGCTCTTCATATAATCTTCAAAAGGGTTTACGTATTCCAAGGCGGATGTTTCGGGAACGTCTCGTCCGTCCAAAAGGATGTGAATTCTAACTTTTTGCACTCCTTCTTTCTTTGCTTGCTCTATCATTGCTTTGAGGTGATCTATATGGCTATGCACATTTCCATCGGAAAACAAACCCAAAAAGTGTAAAGTAGACCTATTTGATTTACAGTTTGCAATGGCTTCTTTCCAAACTTCCCCTTTGTACATGTCCCCTGTTTCGATAGATTTGGAAACTAACTTCGCTCCCTGGTCATAAACCCTGCCACAGCCTAATGCGTTATGACCAACTTCCGAATTCCCCATGTCATCGTCAGATGGCATACCAACTGCTTTTCCATGAGCCTGGATTTGAATTGTTGGATGGTTATTCCATAAGTCGTTTAAAACCGGTAAATTTGCGCCTTTTACTGCATTTCCATGTTTAGAATCATTTTCGCTATATCCCACACCATCGAGTATCACTAGCAATACTCTTTCTGAGGTTTCATAAGTAGTTTCTTTTTTAATAAGTTTCATACAACCTTCCCTTTAAATATCTTCTCTATCATTGCTTAAATACCCATTATGTCAATTTATTAGTAAGTTTAATAAAATTAAAATTTTAATAAAATCCTTGATTCATTTTTATATAATTAGAATTATCCTGTAAAGTGTATTCTGATATGTTTTCCAAACTTTTGCATACATTTGAAAATTTCATTTTAAAATTTCTACCATTTTATTTTTATCCCAAAAAATCTAAGGTTTTCACCTTATCCAAGTTTCGAGCCGGGCTAAAATGTGATTCTTTGTTGTGGTACTACTACAACCATAATAAAATATACAAGACAAAAGAATATAAACAAAATCCTTATCGAAACCCTCAATTTGATCAATTAATTTTTTATGCCCAAAGTCTTTTTAAAGATGCTATTTCTATTCAAACAACATATCCTGAAAAGTCGGCAAAAATTACAAGCGACATGCTTACTCATAAAAAACCTATTTTTAACGCCGGTGTTTTGTACAATGATTTATTTTCCAAAAATGGTATTCTTGTTCCGTCCGCAAACAAAGATAAATGGGACATAATTGAAATAAAGCATACAAATACCGTTAAAAAAGATTCTTTTATGGAACTAGCCTACCAAGTTTATGTAGCTGAATTATGCGGATTGAAAATTCAGAAATGTTATGTTTTGCTTATTAATTCGGATTATTATTGTAATAATAGTATGGATATAGAACCATCCAAATTTTTTATAAAACAAGACATAACAGAGAGCGTAAGAACGAGTATTCCCTTTATGAAAACCAAATTGGAGCATTTTAAGAAGGTAATTCATGCTCAAAATCCACTCAAAAAAAGCTTAAACCATTCTTGCAAAACTCCTAAAAGTTGCACTATAAACTCTTTTTGTTGGGGTGAATTGCAAGAAGGAAACATATTTGAGCTTAGAGAGAGCAACTATTTACCCCAGGTTTTGCTACAATCGGATATAAAATATATTACAGATATTCCGGATAATGTAGAACTTTCTCCCAAGCAAAAAATTCAAATTTCATGCTCTAAAACCCAAAAACCGTATTTCCATATCCAAAACTTAAAAAAGACTTTCTCTCGTCTGAAATATCCCTATTATTTTTTAGATTTTGAAACAATAAACCCTCCTATTCCGGTTTTTAACCATAGCAAACCGTTTCAACATATTCCATTTTTATTTTCTCTTCACATCGAAAGAGAGATAAATGGGAATATTGAGCACTATGAGTATATAAATGACGGTGAAACGGAGCCGAGAGAAAAAATATTGCTTCTTTTAAAAGAACTGATTCAAGCAAATGGGAGCATAATTTGTTACAATGACGTATTTGAAAAAAAGTGCATTCGGGAAGCCACTCAACTATTTCCGGAGTATCAAGATTGGTTTAATTCTATCGTAAATAATTTTTTTGATTTATCTATCCCTTTCAGAAATTTTGATTATTACCATCCTGGCCAACGTGGAAGTGCTTCTTTGAAATCCGTATTTCCTGTATTAACCGAACTAAATTACAATCATTTAAATATCAACAATGGATTGGCAGCAAACCAAGAGTTTTTAAAAATGAAGTTATCGAAACTTTCCAAACAGGAAAAAGAAAAAATCAAAACGAATCTTTTGGAATATTGCAAACTCGATACCTATGCGATGGTGATGATTGTGCAAAAATTAAAAGATTTGGTAGATTTACACAAATAGTGGTAATGCTTTTTTTACCCAAGAAAAATCTTGGAGACAGGAAATTTTGTCTTAGTTGGAATTTTCCCAGAAAATTTCGGCAAATTTAAGCCGGTTCTATAAATTGACCAGGGTTATAGCGATATAAGACATACTATGGCAAGGCTTTTGTATCCATGGTAAGAATTTTGAGGGAGTGAATTAATGCTAAAGACAATTTACTATATTCCAAAAATGGATTGTCCATCTGAAGAAAACATAATTCGGATGAAATTAAGTGGTATACCAAAAATTGAGAGACTCAAGTTTGATATTAGAAATAGAAGTTTAGTTATTTTCCATTTTACGGAGGATACAAAAATAACATCTTGTCTTGAAGAACTTAATTTAGGTGCCAAATTAACAACAACTGAAAATGTTGTTGATTTGAACATTGAAGAAGAAAGCATAAAAATTCAATCTAAAATTCTTTGGATAGTAATCTTCATTAATTTCAGTTTTTTTGTAATTGAAATTACAACAGGAATTTTTTCAAAATCTATGGGCTTGGTTGCAGATTCTTTGGATATGCTCGCTGATGCTTTTGTATATAGTTTAAGTTTATGGGCAGTTGGTTCGACTGATAAAAGGAAAAAACACGTAACTCGTTTAAGTGGATTCTTCCAATTGTCTTTAGCATTAATTGGGATTATTGAAGTTATGAGAAGATTTATTGGTTTAGAAGTCATGCCAAATTATAGAATTATGATTATAATTTCGATCTTTGCTCTTATTGCCAATGCCTTTTGCTTGTATTTACTCCAAAGCTTAAAAAATGAAGAAATCCATATGAAAGCAAGTCTGATTTTTACATCAAATGATATTATTATCAATATTGGCGTTATCTTTGCAGGTGTGTTAGTATTACTTACCCAATCAAAATATCCAGATTTAATAGTTGGTTCAGTAGTATTCTTAATTGTAGTAAAAGGTGCATTTCGAATATTAAAATTGACGTGGTAGTTATTAATGGACTATATGTTCAAAAATCAATTAGAATTGCAACCATTGCTTCGTTGATTTGACGGGTATGACTTACTTATCCTCTTTAACAGATACTTTTATGGATTCTAAAAAAATAAAATTAAAATTTCACTGTGAAATTTTTAACAAACTCTACTTGACTATAGTTTTAGATGTTTTACGACATGACAAAAACATAAAAAAAGGTTTTTAAGAAAATTAAATGAAAAAATTACTTTTGATATTAATTCTTATAAGTTTTACAATTTTTCAATGTTCTGCACCATCAAGAAATAGTTCCAAAACATCACCTTCCAATAGTACTATTTCCGGTTTGAAAAGTAGTTGCGAAAAATGTCAGAGTTCATCTGAGTGTGGGCTTTCTGAAAATAATAATCAGATGTTTTGCTGCCCTTATATGAAGAAATGCGTCGAAAGTTCTGATTATGCTTGTCCGGTAGATTAAGAGTAGAATCATTTATTTTTTGTAAACAATTAATAATAAAACCATGGTGATATTCGGATTCTCTCTGTTTTCTAGCAGATTCCGGAATTTATTCCTCTTCCTCCAGCAAATAATCGTCCGATTCAAACTCAAAATCCAACAAAAAATTTATTATTAAATAATTGACTCTTTTTTTCCAAGAAGGTTTTTGAGGATTGACTTTTGGAATTTTATAAAACACCTTTTCCCTATACAAGTTAGCGTAATTCCTATCAATCATTCTTCCCCAATTTAGCTTGAAGTTCCGCAATCAATTTGTCCTTCTCTTGTAGCTCACCCAAGGCTTTTTCCTTTTCTAATCGCTCTTGTTCTGATTCCAAAAGGATTAGATTTTTGTCCTTGTCATACAGCCTCAAATACGTCCTATACTTCCCATTAAACCTGCCACTCCATATTCCTAAGTAGCAGTTTAATTCTTTTGACCACAACCAACCGTTTTTATTCTTTACCAACTCTACATAAAATCCGTATCGGTTCAATCGCCAACCGCAGAGATAACTCGGATTCTTTGGATCATAGACAAAATATTCCGGTGTATGGAATGTTTGCTCATACAAAATGAACTTGTCTTCCAAATCAATTTTATAAGTGCTTTCCGATAGCAATTCTACTATGATGTTCGGAAATTTCCAATTCTCTTCCCACAATATCCAACTATCTCGCTCCTTTGTTCCATCCACACTTTTCACAAGAAAAAAGTCTGGTCCTCGGAATGCCTCGTTCTTTACTTCTTTAACACTGTAATACATAAACATGTTTCCACCGGCAAAAAAGTCAGTCTTATCACCCATTGCGACAACTGAGGAGTCGATAAGAATATTCATGTTTTCTCTGTGGATTGGAGTTTCCAAGGGAATACCGTCATCGCAAGGTAGGTTTGTAGGATAAGAATCGTTTTGTTTTGGAATTGTGATGCTTTGGGACATTGTTTCTCTCCATGGTGGATATAAGCTTTGGTTAATTCTTTAGAATTGTCAAGGAAAAATTTATAGGTGTTTGGCTTTAATGCCGGAGAAACGGACTTTTCTATATAAATAAATAAAATTCTCCATCCCTTTTTAAAATCAATAATCCTCTTTGAGCACCTGTATATTCAAGAACAAGTTGTAAAATTTTCTGTTTTACATTTTCCTGAACTATTTCACAAGTTAAGTAATCAAGCAAAAGTTTTAGTAAAAAATTGGGACAGGATTAACAAGATTTACAGGATTGAATATTGAAAAATCATGTTAATCCTGAAATCCTGTATAAATTCATTTTCACAATTATTTATGCTTTACTACTTAATACCTCAGAAGCTTTCACCATAGCCTTCCAATCAAGGATTTTTTGAGTTATTGAATTACTATTGGTTTTAGCATCTTTATTAATTTCCATATTAAAACAAATTTGAAGACACTTGTTCAAAATTGCGATAATTTTTTTATGTAGCTGATAAAAAAGAATAGAATAAATTATTTATCTTGAAATGCTTATCCAAATTAAACACTCTAATATAGAGTTTGTTTAATTTTTCCTTTAGAAAGTTTTTTTGTATTAGGAGGGTTTCATATGAACCGTTTTATGAGCTTAGTAAATGATGAACAAAATTTCACCAATGATATTCAAACTCTTTATGACGATGCAATAAATGTAATTTCTTATTATTTACCAGGTAATAACAAACCACATTTATTTATAAGAATGCCAGAGGAAACTTTAGAAAAATTGGCAAGTATATTCGATAAAATTTCTTCGTACCATTTTACAAGTGTGGAAAATAAAAATCTTCTCCAAGACTTAAAGTATTTTTATCCTTTTATATTTCAAGAAAGATATTGTAGAGCGTTGGCTTGCTCATTAAAAGATGGAAAATTGGATTGGAATAGTCTTCATAGGTCTAATAAATTCAATTTACTTAGAGCTAAAAATATCATACAGCAAATAATAAATATTTCCATTCGTGGGCAAAATGTAGGATTAAAATATAAATTTTTACTACATATACTTTCCATGATTCAAAGTGCGTTGGCAAACCAAGAAGAAGGAAAAAAGTATACTATTTACAGGGCAAGTGAAAGTTCATATTTGGATATCCAAGAAAATATTATTATGCAAAAAGTTGCAGATAATCTTCAAATTCTACAAATTCTTAGAGAAAAAATACAAAACAAATTAACAAAGGTTTCACGTTCAATTTTAATCAATTCCGTACAAGAGTTAAAAATTTACATAGATTCAAACGGAAGGATATTCGATCTAGTTGAACAAAATGAAGGTCAAGCCTTGGGAGTGTTTGATAAAAATGAATATTTTCCTATAACCATCTTGGTTGATAGATTTTCTGAAAAAGACATTCCCATGTATGAATGTCTTTTTCACGAAAAGTTTTTCAATAACGCTATTTGGGAACAAGTAATTTCTAAGATGATTCAGGAGATGAATAAAATTGATCCTTTAGAAATACCGATCCACAAAGATTGTTTTACCATTGAAAACTTTCAAGACTACATCAAAGAATTCAGCGAGGATGAAATTAGAATTATATTGGCAACTGTTTCATTTATTCATGGACATAGAGAAACACCTATAAAGATTTTGAGAAATATTGATATAGTCCCAACACTTACTCCAAGGATATTAGTAAATTTTGTTTTGGCATTAAGAGACATTAATTATAATTTTTTGGTAAACCATGAAAAAGCTTTTTTTTACTTAATATTTAAGGAGCTTGGAGCGAGATTATATTTTAGATATTTTGGACGATGTAATTTTAAAGATTTAACAGACTATGATGATAAGGTTCCAGGGGAAGCTCAGGATATTATTAAGGATGCTGTGATTAATACATCAAACAAGGTAATAGAACTAAAAAACTATAAGAAATCATGGAAGTCAGTACACAATTGTGCTCTAGAGAGCCTTTCTACTAAAAAACATTTGTTTATAAAAATTTTCAAAAATTTTCAGGAATATAGATTTAAAAATGATTTTCAAATGTACCAAAATTATGAATTTATGAAAAAGAGTTTTATAATAAACAAAGAGAATATTCCACTACTTGAAGAAATCGAAATTTTACTATTCAGAGCAAAAACAGAATCTATTATGGGAAACTCTTCTTATCAGGAGCTTTGTATCAAATACGCTACAAATGTTGTTAGAAAAAAACTAACTAATTTAACTCTTAGTAACAAAATTAATGAATTGATTGATAAATTTGCCCAAGCGATAGAATCCAAGGAACCACCAACACAAATTATTCAGAAAGAAAAAAATAAGATTGATCAGAATTTTTTAAGAAATTTATTAAAAAGCCATTGGGAAAAAAATAAAGCATATAAATTATTTAAAATTTCAGTAAGAGATTTTTTGTTCGTAGGTGATAGAGTTGTTCCCCAAATTTTTTTGCAATTGAGTAGAGATTATAATGGTAGTTTTCTAAGTTTGGTAGGCAGCAATAATCAATTGTACTTAGAGAAAGATAAAAAATATTTCATTACACGTAGTCTAATTAATGATAATGTGATGCTAATGGAAGGATATCTAGAAGGGGCAGACATAATTGGACAAGTTGTTTATGACACGAAAATTGTAGACAAACATGTTTCCAAAAGACATGCAATGTTTGAACTACAGGGTTCCGAGCTTCTGGTAAAAGATTTGGATTCTAAAAATGGAACATATAAAATATCAAAAATACCCACAAATAGGAAAATACCTTGTTAATTATTATTGATTAATATGGTATTTTCTGAAAATTACTTCTTGTAATTAGGGTTAAATTATAATAGTTTGTAGGTAAATTAAAATCATATGGATTACGTTTATCAAGCCCCTGTCCATTAGATACTTGTATTGAGCTTAGCCGAAATAAACCTTATTTTGCTGCTCATGGACAAGCTCAATGAGCAATACCTCATGATTTATATTAATCCACCAACATTTCTAAAGAACATTTCGCATTAAGAATCTATGTAACTATAGCAATATCATCCATCAAATTTTAAGCCTGCTCTATGGATTTGCCCAGGGTGAACAATTACTAATAGTGACGTAAAACCCATTCGAGGAAGCACTTCGATAAACTCAGTGACCGGTGAAAGCAGGGAACTTACCCTTGAGCCTGTCGAAGGGTTTTTGGGGATTGGCTTTATGCCAGAGAAACGCACTTCCTGTATGAAAAATCTTGGAAAAAGAGTAGTATAGATTGACAAAAGTGAATAATGAGACAGTCTAAAAAATATGGGATACTATGAGATAATAATTTCGGTTCTGGCTTTGACCTTCACAGGTTCTTTGTGTGTTTTACAACTAATAAAGATATTAAAAAAAGAAATGAGGAAAGAAAGTAAAGTTGATAGATAGGATTCTTTTTATACTGTATTTTTCTTGGTTTTCCCTCGTAATCATGTTGATATTTTCATACAAGGAAGTGAAAATATTTTTCAATGAATTTATGACCTTCATTTCCTTGTTTTCCTTTCTCGTTTTGATTTGGAAAATATTAAAAGGCAAAGAATAAATTTAAGCCCTATTCATCTCTTGCTCCAGCCTCTTTTAATAATTTAACTATTTCCTCATGTCCTTTTTCTTGAGCATACATAAACGCTGATTTTCCTTCCGAATTTTTCACCTTTTCCCTATACAAGTTAGCGTAATTCCTATCAATCATTCTTCCCCAATTTAGCTTGAAGTTCCGCAATCAATTTGTCCTTCTCTTGCAGCTCACCCAAGGCTTTTTCCTTTTCTAAGCGTTCCTTATTGGCTCTTTGTCTTTCTTTTTCCTTTTCTAAACGTTCTTTTTCGGCTCGTTTCCTTTCCTTTTCGGCTCGTTCTTTCTCTTGCTCTGGTTCCAAAAGGATCAGGTTTTTGTCCTTGTCATACAGCCTCAAATACGTCCTATACTTCCCATTAAACCTGCCACTCCATATTCCTAAGTAGCAGTTTAATTCTTTTGACCACAACCAACCGTTTTTATTCTTTACCAACTCTACATAAAATCCGTATCGGTTCAATCGCCAACCGCAGAGATAACTCGGATTCTTTGGGTCATAGACAAAATATTCCGGTGTGTGGAATGTTTGCTCATACAAAATGAACTTGTCTTCCAAATCAATTTTATAAGTGCTTTCCGATAGCAATTCTACTATGATGTTCGGAAATTTCCAATTCTCTTCCCACAATATCCAACTATCTCGCTCCTTTGTTCCATCCACACTTTTCACAAGAAAAAAGTCTGGTCCTCGGAATGCCTCGTTCTTTACTTCTTTAACACTGTAATACATAAACATGTTTCCACCGGCAAAAAAGTCAGTCTTATCACCCATTGCAACAACTGAGGAGTCGATAAGAATATTCATGTTTTCTCTGTGGATTGGAGTTTCCAAGGGAATACCGTCATCGCAAGGTAGGTTTGTAGGATAAGAATCGTTTTGTTTTGGAATTGTGATGCTTTGGGACATTGTTTCTCTCCATGGTGGATATAAGTTTTGGTTAATTCTTTAGAATTGTCAAGGAAAAATTTATAGGTGTTTGGCTTTAATGCCGGAGAAACGGACTTTTCTATATAAATAACAAATAGAAAGGATTGAAAAGCATTTTATGTTAAAAAAATAACTATTATGTTCCCTTTCCTGTTAGGAAAGGGAAGGATCGAGCTTGGTGCAAAAGAACAGCTTGATGGGGATAGGTAAAATAATTTCTTGCCGAGAATTACTGATTTTTAAAATTGCAACTATCAAGTTTCTGGAAGCAGTAAGAAATTCTATTAATTTGAAAAACTTAAAAAAACAGGTAAAAACGGAACTTATGGAAAGTATAGATGACATTATATACAGAAAATCAAAGAATTGTTTCAAAAAATGATTGACTCTTTTTTTTCCAAGAAAAATCTTGGAGAGAGGAGAATTTGTCTCGACTGACGTTTCCTCGAAAATTTCGGCGAAATTTTAAGCCTGCTCTATGAATTAGCCGAGGGTGAACAATTTCTTTTTTCCTTGGCAAAAGACTTTAAAATTGGCATTGATCTTGAAGTGAGTAGCAAGCTCCTAAATGACAAGATAAAACGACAGAAGGACATAAAATGAGACGGGAAATTATCATTATACTGCTATTATCAACATTTATTTTCAACTGTGATGACAAACAACCCTAACTCTAACTTTTTATGTGCGGGCAACAGTTCCCCCTAATGAAGAAGCAACGAGCATATTATGTAACCAATTTTCATGGTAAACAAATCCATTCAAATCTTCGAAAGGAGAAATTCTATTTCCTTTATAGGTTAATCTTGATGAATAAGGATGAAAGTTCCATAATAACGCCATAGCCCTTGCATATAGAGTTGCACTATCATCGGTTTTTCCATGAAAATATTTCATTCCATAAAGTATTTTATCTTGGTAATTCATAAGCCTATCCAAAGCATTACTGGTTCTGTGACGACCCTTGAATTGATATGATACTTTAAAGCGGTCTCGTTTGAAACAAAGTTCAAGTAACTTTTCCTTTACTACTTCTATTGAAATGTTTTCCAAAGTCCATTTTTTCAAGTGTCTGATTCTCTGAGAAAATTGAGCAGTTGTTTCTGCATGGTATGCGTTCCATACTTTCTCACGAATAATCGGTAATATATCTTTTGCTTTTTTACACCGGTCACGAATTTTTATGAATGAATGCAGAAAACACAATACTTGTTTTGTTTTTGGAAATAAGGATTTCCATGCTTTCCGTGTCCCATCCCAACCATCCATATTAATTGTTGTCGGTTGGTAATCCGGATTAAGAGCCTGCGATTCTTCTTTAAAAACAGAGTAAGCATTTCTTAAGTCAGCATCACTTGCACTTTTCACTACTTTTACACCTAATATACAACCCTTGCCAATCGTTGTAGCGAGAAATACCTTCACTTTTTTCAGCCAGCTATGTTTTTCATCTGCCAATAGGTGCTCCGGTAGTTTATCCGGTGTCTTTACGGTTGTTCCTACTATTGAATTTCTACCAAACGAATTGTGAATCCTATACCAAAACATGTCATTATGACCAAATACATAGGTTAAGGCGTAAAATGGAGTACCGTGACACATCAAATATAAAGGAGTTACAGTCCTATCCTTTTAGAATTACACCCACAGAAAAGGAAAATGTATTATTTGTAGAAACGCCTGTAAATATCATTTTTTCAATTAATACAATAAAAGTTGTTCTTGAAATGAACACTAATACGGAGTTTGTTTTCCTGTAAGGACTGGTCTAAGACATAGTAATTATTGGCATTCAGACTGTCGCTTTTAGAAAAAAATACTGTTTTGTTTAGTAGTTTGTATAGTGAAATTATAGTATAACCAATACGGGAACCAAAACTCAAATCACTGGAAATATGGGAACTACCGGAGCTTCAACTCTATAATTATCTTGCTAAAAAATATTATCTCATTTCAATTGATACAATAAGAGGAGTTTTATATGTTTCAAAAAATAATTATTATAGTTTTACTTTCTATTATTCTATTATTTTCAACTTCAGGTTGTTTAACAAATATTTTAAACTGTCCGGAAGATATACCAAAAACAAGTAGTTGTCCAACTGAGGCAAAAAAGGAAGAAGATCGATTTTTTTGGTTGTTACTAATTATTGTAGCAACGGATAATAATGGTAATGGGTGGGGAAAATATAAATAATCAGTTTTTTTGAAGCTGTATTTTCATTTCAAAAATTTAAGACCCATTCTTACAATTAGCCCTTGGGTGAACATTGACATAAGTAATCTTGAACAAAACTGCTTACGCAGTAGTTTTTCGCCATATTTCAGTCCAAATTCCAATTTTATATCTCACTCAAAGTCTCAAATAGAAACTTCTTAACAACCCAGTAACTTGTCAAAAACTTGATTTATCAAAAAATCAAGGAGAATTATCCATGGGAGTTTTAAGAGACCAATTTGTTGAATATTTAACTTTAAGAGGTTTTAGCCAAAACACAATTGAAAGCTATACAATTTGTGTAAGAACACTAGCAGTGTATTACAACACAGCACCTACTCAACTAACTGAAAAGCAGGTCAGAGATTTTTTTCTTTATATCAAAAACACAAAGATATTCAGCGGGTTTAAGAGTTAGTGAGGTAGTAAATCTTAAATTATCGGATATCGATAGAGATCGAGGACAGACATTGCTTGGACATACAAACATAAAAACAACTGCAATCTACTTGCACATTGTCAGTTTAGATAAACTAAATGTTGTAAGTCCGTTTGATACAAATCCTTGAACGAGAATCAAAAAGCATTTGAAGTTGCTGATGTTTTCAATGCTTCCGGAAATGCTTATATAGAGAATCATCGTCTGTCTTACGAACAAAGAAAAGCAATAGAAGATATTCAAAAGTGCAATATACGGGATAGTTTTTTTCGCGGAATAAGTGGAAAGGAATGGGTCGTTTATTGTAAAGAGCCATTTGATAATCCAAACAATTTGATAGAGTATCTTGGTCGTTACACACATAGGATTGCTATCAGCAACCATAGGATTATAGGCGTAACGGAAAATACAGTTAGCTTCCATTACAACAATGGAATTTTAGATTGTAATTTTTACAATCACAGGAGGTTATTATCTTTACAGGGATAAACGTCTGAAACAATACTTAGATCTTGTAAACAAATGTATTGTTTGTAAAACAAAAAATTGTTTATTAAATAGTTGACTCTTTTTTTTCCAAGAAAAATCTTAGAGGGAGGAAGTTTTGTCTTGGTTGGAATTCCTAAATAGACAAGAAAAAACCAAATATACCGTTTACAGAACTTTTTTATTAAACAAATTAACCTTTAGCATGTGAAGGGAGAAAAAGAACTTATGAAACTCATCAAAGTTATTTTATTAATAATGATAATATCTTTAACGATTACCTGTTACTTACTTGATAATGACGGTGATGGAGATATTTTTGACAATACAGAGGAATATGAAGCACAAAAAAAATACACTGGAGCATGTTGGTTGGGAGTTAGTGCATATGTGGGTTGCCCAAAGGATGGTTTGCATAAACAAGAGTGTAATGATATTTTAAGTCTTTGTGCTGCATTATGTATAAAAGCCAGGCAGGCTCCGACTCTGTGCACAGGATTTTAAACAAGCTTCTTTAGATAGTCCTGATAAATAGGGTTTGCTATAAATGAAAATATGGAATCATATTTAGAAAAAATCAAAAAGGGT
This sequence comes from Leptospiraceae bacterium, assembly GCA_024233865.1. Lineage (GTDB taxonomy): Bacteria > Spirochaetota > Leptospiria > Leptospirales > Leptospiraceae > JACKPA01. The sequence continues at coordinate 619,023 of JACKPA010000001.1, forward strand.
AATAGTAATGAGCAAATTAAAAGTTTTATGTTTTAGCTTATCACTGGATGGATTTGGGGCTGGTGTCAATCAAAGTTTGGATAACCCGATGGGAATTAATGGTATGTCTTTACATGAGTGGGTTTTTCCAACAAAGTCGTTCAAAGCAATGCACAGCGAGATGATGGGCGAAGGTGATTTGGAAGGAACAACCGGCATTGATAATGATTATGCAACAGGAGGATTTGAAAATATAGGCGCTTGGATTTTGGGTAGAAATATGTTCAGCCCATTTAGAGGCAATTGGGAAGATCATCCATTTAATGGTTGGTGGGGAGAAAATCCACCTTACCATACCCCTGTTTATGTGTTAACCCATCATGCTAGACCTTCTTTAGAAATGAAGGGAGGAACGATATTTCATTTTGTTACAGATGGAATAGAGGTAGCTCTTAAGTTGGCAAAAGAAGGAGCAAAGGGAAAGGATATTCGAGTGGGTGGTGGGGTAAATACAATACGACAGTATTTGAATGCAAAATTGTTGGATGAAATTCACATAGCAGTAGCGCCCACCTTTCTGGGTGAGGGCGAAAATTTATTTCAAGGTATTAATTTACCGAAACTGGGATACGAATGTGTTGAGTATGCCCCATCTGAAAAAGCGGTGCATATTGTATTAAAACTAAGAAAACAGGGTGTTATATAGACAAAATTTAAAGCCTATCCTAAATCGGGGATAGTATATGATGAATAGAATTTTTTTAAAAATAGTTGAGTTTACTCACTTACCAACTGCGGCTTTGAGAGTTGCGATGTCAATTTTTTGCATCTTTAGCATCGCTTCTGTTGCGCGCTTGGCCTTTTCGGGATCTTTATGCGAAATAAGTTGAAAGAGAATTTTAGGTGTCCTACCACCACATGCCGTATTTGTCCTGAAGCCAGCCACACATACTTTCTTTGCCGCCGCCTGCAAGCATATCCTTACCCATATCTTTTTGTTATTCACCACAGATTTACACAGATGGACACCGATTTTTTAATTCCTATTTGATTTTTTTGATTAATAAAAAATTGAATAGTTTATATAGTGAATCTCGCACTTATCCCTTACGGATTTTTATAAAACTATTTTCATATAATACGCATTTATTTATAATTATCATAAATATACTTTATAATAACAATACTTCCCCATATCCGTGTTAATCAGTGTGTATCTGTGGTTAAAATCATTCCATACTTATGGGTAAAGCTATGGCCTGCAAGAAGGGCGTTCGTGTAATAATCTACTTCTTTTTGCGTCTCTACACTTATCATAAATGAGACTCCCCAACTGAACTGAAACTCAGGTCCTCCATTATACGCAAAAAACTTTTGTCCGTTCAGTATAAAAGTCGCCTGCATCGGGTTTGCTGTGATAATTTTGGATTTCTTAAAAATGGATTTATAAAATTTCGCCACTTCTTCGAGATTAGCGTTGAACATGAGAAACGGTGTGATGCTGTGCGACGGAGCGCCAACAAATTTAACTTTCGTTCCATCCGATTTTGGTTTTGTCGGATTACTTTTCTTCTTTGATTTTACCATGTTTTTATCCTTTGTTTTTTAATTCTTTTCTTACTGGCACGTAATAAAGAGTTACCGCACCAGAGCCAAATGTTTTCGTTTTTAATAGTTTAAGATCAATTTTATCATTTATGCTTTTAAATAAGGGCAAACCGTTTCCTAAAATAACTGGGTGAATACAAAGTTGAAATTCATCAATTAAATTTAAGTTTGCAAAGGCTACAATTAGACTTGGGCTTCCCACCAAAATATCTTTACCTGCTTGCTCTTTCAATACTAAAATTTCGTCTTTAATGATTTCTTTTTTCAATTCTGTATTTTTCCAATCAATATTTTTCAGGGTGCGCGAAAAAACAATCTTGGAAATATTATCAATCAATACGGCAAATTCATTCGTTGGTTTGTTTGCGGTAGGATGTTTTACGACAGAAGGCCAATAACTTTCCATAAGTTGATAGGTTGTTCTTCCGGCTAACCAAGTGTCCGCGCTACTTAATAGGTCATTGTAATGTTGGTGTAATTCATCATCTGCAATGCCTGCCGTGTGGTCGCAAAACCCGTCAAGTGTCATATTGATTCCTGCAATTATTTTTCTCATTTTATTTCTTCTTAATCTCCCATGCTACCTGTTTTGACTTTTCCAGATGTTCTTTTCTTTTAGCTTGATCCGTGGTTATTAAAAAGATATGGGTAAGGATATGGCTCATGAGTAAGGGATTATTGGAGATTGCCTTTAAGCCGGAAAAACGGAAATAACTGTTATGGGTATTTGACATCCGCAGGAGAATTGAAACTTTTCTGTTTCTTCAATCATTAATCCGGTATACCTAACTAACAGTCTTTCCGTGTGGTGGGTAAATATTATAAACCTTTAGGATAAAACGTGCCTAAGTTTTTTTCATCTTCCTTTTCATATCTTTCAAGGACTTCCTTTAAAGTTGGATGATTGTACAATTTACCTTTTCTCATAAATTCTTTAGGAATTGCTTTCAATATATCAAGGATCTCTTTTTCCTTAATGTCTTCACCTGCAAGTTTTTTTATGCTTAAATCTAAAGCTTGGTAAAAAGATACTTTTTCTTTGATATTTTCTTTTTTAATCCATTTTTGAATTTCAGAAAAATTTTCAGTTTCCATTGATTGCCCTTTTTCTTCAGCAGGCTTCTTCTCTTCTTTATCTTTTTTAGTCTTAGCTTTTTCTTCCTTAGAAGCAATTTTTACTCTTTCCTCAACGTCCTTAATTAGAATAGAAACATTTTCAGCAGATTTGATCGAATCGTCAGCATTTTTAATCTTTGCTGATTTATCACTTGATGTTACTGATGCATAATAATACAAATTCATCAAGTAATAGCTTTTTTCTATTTTTTGCCTCATATCAATTTCTTCATGAGTAGCTTTGTTCACCTCATCAGCTAATAAGGAAATATCCTTATTTGTTTTTTCGGTCAAATTAGAATCTAACTCTGACTTATAAAAATCATTCCTAGCCATTGTAAACTTTTCAAAGAGCTTTGAAAAATCGGGAGGTGGAGGAGGTGGAGGTGTTTCTTCTTTGGCTATTGCCGGCGGGGGGGATGGCTCCTTATATGGCAAAAAGGCTTTTAACCCGCTCACAAAAACAATTAATAATGCCGATATAATAATACCTAACCATAAGTTTCCTTCAGATTTTTCCTTATTTATTGATTTTCCTTCAGACATTTTAGTTTTCTCCTTTTCAAACCTGGTGAAATAGTTTCTTGCTTTGCCTCTTCATATAAGAAGCATCATTTATCCATCTATATACACCTATCCAGTTTCATTAAAATTTAAGCAATAAGCATACCAATGCATATTCAGATAACTCAAATTTATAATTTACCAATAGAAAATTGAAAAAAAGTTTTAAATTTATTCGATAAGAAAGAAAATAAAACAAAATTCACTAAAACACAAATAATTAACAATGTATTTATGCCGGAAAAACGCACTTTCCTGTATAATAATTTATTTATAATTGTATCAAATACTATAATTTGATCTTTCAAAAATACTGTAGACCTTATTAGTTTTGGCATTTCCTTTTTTTGTTCTTTGTAATTTGGCAATACAAGATTCTAAAATTTGGTTTAAGCGCAGCTGATCTTTAATGAAGGCAATTTTAGGCCAGGTTGCTAACTGTCCTTTGCGGATATAATCCTCAAATTCGTTGGGGTCTGGATTTGCCATTAACTGTGTAAAAGCTTTGATATCCATCGGGTAGGATATATTGATGTCCCCCCTGTATTCTTGTTCCATCAAAGCTCGTATTTTATCGACAATAGAAAGCCAAGGCATTTTTTCTGAAAGCCTGAGAGCAACATCCATAAATTTAAGAGCCTGAAATTGAATTGTGGAAAAAGCTAAATCTGATAGAAAATACCAGAACCCTCCATGGTTTTGTTCAGGTACAAATGGTAATACATGTGGATTGGCTTGAGATACTATTGACCGACTGACGTTATGTAAACGCATAATTCGTCGCATAGGGACATCGAGATGTACAGAACCATCTATCCATTTTTCTGATTCCATATACGGAACGACCTCCCCCTGTTGGTTTTTTGCCTGTAGTGATACTGGAGGAAAAATTCCTGGGATAGCACAGGAAGCTAACGCACTATTTCTGATCAGTACATTGGGTGCTGAGAGATAGTTTAGTACTTTTGGTTTTTGTCGCTTGCGAGTAGCAGATACGGAAATGTTTAATACACGTCCAGTTTTTTGATAAGCTTCCAGGAAAGTTAAATCAAGAACATTGTTATAAATGTGCTCTTTCAATTGTTCTGGGTCCATGATACCACCCTTTCGCAACATATCCCAAAGCGGATACATACGAATTGCAACTTTGTGCAACTGATCTAAATCAGAAAAGAGTGTATGTAATTCCTTGTCGGTTCTAGTGCACACAGCAGCGGCAACGACAGAACCCATACTGGCTCCAGAGATAATTGATGGTAAGAGTTTTTCATCATGGAGAGCTTTGGTAACTCCTATGTGATAAATTCCAAGGGCAGCACCACCACTTAATATTAGCACAGTTTTTCCATGAACGCGATTGCCTTCCGTGAATAGTTGTAGCTTATCGTTATCAGAAAAATTCTCGATTTCTGTTTCACAAATATAATTTATCGACGTTTCAATTTCTTGCAGATAGTCTCCTATGAGGTATTTGGTACCTGACCTCGCCTGACTATAAAGTTGTGGATTGTTTAGTTCGTATGAATGTCTAGATAAACTTTCTAAAATAACATCGATCAACTTTTTTGCTTCATTTGCCTGTCTTAGTTTTCTCATTATTTCGAGGTGCTCACGGATTAATATAGAGTGGTAGAGATCTGATCTATCATCCTGACGCCACTGTAATTTTCCTTCTTTACGATCAAGATCTTCGGCCTGCTTTAACCATTCCTGATATGTTTTTGGTCGTTCATTAGCCATCATTCTAGCTTGACAATTGTTCCTTCATAAGGTTCCAAATGTATAATAGCGATGTTAATACCAGAGTCTTCTCGTTTATGAGTAGAAAAAATTACTTGTGCATTTCGTAGAGGAATGGGGCGATTTTCCAGAATAAATTTATCCTTTTTGTCGGAAAAATTAAGTAATATTAGCATTTGTTCTTTTTTGTCTATCTTTCTAAGATACGCCATTATCCTTTCGGAGTCTAAGTCTATTGGCTCAAAAGAACCAATTCGTAGAGAATCATATTTTTTTCGAATCGCAATTAGTTTCTTATAAAAAGTCAGCAAACTCTTTCTACTTTTAGCTTCCGTTTTCACATTGGTTTTATGATATTCCTGATTAATAGGCAGCCAAGGTTCTACTGTTGAAAAACCGGCATTCAAGCCATTTTCCCAGCACATAGGAAGTCTTGATATATCTCGACCGGGAAAAATTGGCCAATATTTCTTTCCTGCTGGGTCTTGAATTTTTTTATACGGAATTCTTTCGCTAAGCATTCCAAGTTCTTCTCCATAGTACAAAAAAGGAGTACCTTTTAAGGTTAATAACATCAAAGCTGCTATTTTGGCTCTTGGAATTGCGTTATTTCCATTCCCATATCTGGAAATGTGCCTTTTGAAATCATGGTTGCTTAAGAAATAGGTAGGCCAGTCAGAACTTTTAAGGGATTTTTCCCATGCAACAATCGCTTCCATAAACTGAATCGGATTCCACTTGCAATAAGTAAATGCAAAGTTAAAGTTAAGATGAAGCTCGTCGCTTTTTTCTCCGTAAAATGCGGCAGGTAACTTGGATGATCCTGGAGGGGGTTGAAAAACTTCTCCAATGGAAACTCTATCCGTATAAGAATCTAACAATTTTCGGAAATCTTTCAAAATTTCATGAGTTTCCGGACGGTTTCTGTCATATATATGTACTTGACAATCATAAGCTCGCAAACTCTTGTAAAAGTAACTTGGGTTATTCCTGAATTCAATATCTTTCACATAATAATTTACAACATCCAAACGAAATCCATCCACACCCAAATCCAACCAAAACCGTATGCTTTTAAAAATCTCTTCTTTTACTTCCGGATTTCGCCAATTCAAATCAGGCATTTCTTTTGCAAAACTATGCAAATAGTATTGATTTCGATCTTCATTAAATTTCCAGGCACTCCCACCAAAAGCACTAAGCCATTTATTGGGTGGTTTTTGATCTTCCGGATTTTTCCATATATACCAATCACTTTTGGGATTGTCTCTAGAAGAACTAGATTCTATAAACCATGGATGCTTGTCGGACGTATGGTTTATAACCAAATCCATGATAATTTTGATATCTCTTTTATGAGCTTCTTTTATCAAAAGAGAAAACGTATCAAGCGTTCCAAACATCGGATCAATGTCTATATAATTGGCGACATCATAACCTCCATCTACCATAGGAGACGGATAAACGGGAGATAGCCAGATAGCATCAATTCCCAAAGAATCAGGAGTTCCGTTTAAATAATCCAATTTTTGAATAATCCCACCAATATCCCCTATGCCGTCCCCATTGGAGTCATAAAAACTTTTGGGATAAATATGATAAAAAACTGCTTCTTTCCACCACGACATAGAGTGAATCCTTTTGATTAAAATTGAAAGTATAAAAATGGCTGGCTTATGGCTACACTGTATATAAAGAAGCAAACCGCAATAACTATTCCACACATACTAAAAAACAACAGAGGTCTATCCATAATCCAATTGAATATATCCTCATTTTTTTCCAAAAACGCTTCGACTCCAAACAGCAAAAAAATAACCGCAATAAGTGAAATGGAAATATTCACATCTTTACCGGGAGAAAATTGAAAAGCCCGCCCCATCATCGTAAAAGAAACATCAAGCCCGCTAGAAAATCCTTCTGTTGGTCTCGCTCGAAAGAAAAACAAAGATAAGGCAAAAATAAAGGTTGGATACAAAATGCGAATAAACTTAGGAACTTTTTCCCATCCCTCTTTTATGGCTTTGTATTGAAAGATATACCTTTCGCATACCATTACAAGAGCCTGGGTTGTTCCCCAAAATATAAAAGTCCAGTCAGCTCCATGCCAAATACCACTTATAAAAGTCGTAAAAAAAACGTTAAAATATGCCCTATAAACATTCACCTTGTTTCCACCTAAAGAGATGTAAACGTAGTCTCGCAACCAAGAAGAAAAAGAAATATGCCAACGCCTCCACAGTTCGATAATGGTGCTGGAGAAAAAAGGTCTGTCAAAGTTTTTGGGAAGTTTAAAGCCCATAATCCTTGCCGTTCCGATGGCTATATCCGAATAACCCGAAAAATCGCAATAAACCTGGACCCCAAAAAGATAAACAGCCAGCCAAATAGACGTACCGCTATAGGCTAAAGGATTCGCAAAAATCGGGTCAATGGCAATAGCTACAGGGTCTGCCACAAGAGTTTTTTTAAAGAATCCCCAAGCAATCTGCCTTGTTCCATGATAAAAATTTTCCTTTTCAAAAGTCTGCTTTTTTAAGAATTCTCCCATTAAGTCTCTTGCTCGAATAATGGGACCGGCAACCAATTGTGGAAAAAAGCTCAAATACAAAGCAAATTGAAACAAATTTTTTGCTGGTTGTTCCACGCCTCGATGAACGTCTATGGCGTAAGAGATTGCCTGCAAGGTGAAAAAGGAAATACCCATAGGCAAAATAACACCAACAGGATAAGCATAAAAATCATCACAAGGTTTGAGAGAAAGAATGGAATTCCAAGCTCGAAATGAAAAATCTATGTACTTAAAGAAATACAGAAGACTCAAGTTCCCAAAGATTGCTACGTTCAACCAAAAATATTTGGCAACTTTGGATTGTACTTTTTGGTGAAAGATCACAACAAAATAGGTAAGCACAATGGAAAAGAACAGTAAGGCTAAAAACGTAACCTTAAAAACCGCATAAAAGTAGATGCTTGTAACAAGTAACCACCACTTTTGGAGTTTGGGAGGTATAATAAAAAATATAAAAATTACTATCGGAGCAAAAACTAAAAAATGTACCGAATTAAAAAGCATTGATTACTCCAACTCTCGTTTTAAAGCTCTCGTAAGCCACTTGTTTCCAATTTCCGTTAGGTGCCCATCGCCTGGTATCGAATAATCTTTAATACCGGAATATTTCTCTTGTCCTGATGGTAGTTTGATTTTATTTCCACACATCTCTTTGGTGTAAGGAAGGATGTCTATAATTCGTATGCTGTGTTTTTTAAAAAATGCTCCGGCTCGAATGGCATAATCTCCTAACGGATGGTATTTTCCATTTGTATAGCAGTAAATTTCTTCGATTTGAATCGGAAGAAATACTATAATTAGCTCAAAATTATATTTTTTGGCTGTTTCTATCATCAAATTATAGGCTCTAATCGTAATTTCCGGTAGTGGTGGAAGGTCTTTATCTGACGAAGGAGGAGAGTCTTCACATTTATAAGAGTTAGGTACAGGTTCCGGGCAATACATTGCCTTGTAATCCTCTTGGCTCATATTTTGAGGACTTGGTTTTGCTTTTGTGTTTTGGAGTTGCCCATTCATACAAACTGATTTGGGAGGAGGGTGAAAAAAAGAGGACACAAAATAGGAAAAAATGTTTGCATCACCTACTTCTTCCGAATGTAAAATTCCCATTAATTGCAACTCTTTTTGCATGGAAAGAAATGCTCCAATCAACTGCAAGCTTAGCTGCTCCCAGGCAAGTTTAAGAGCTTGGAGCAGATAAGATATTCTAGTTAATTCAAATTGGATGTAAAAGTTTCTTTTAAATTCTTTGTCGTTTTCCCGTAGAGCGTCTGTTTCGTCATCAGGCAAAACTCCTTGCTCGCGCAGCGATTCTGGAATCGTAAAGTCGTTTGGAGATACAAAAAATAAAACCTCTTTTAGGTTAGGTAATTTAGGTGCCATTTCCATGAGTCTTTTAGCTGATCCCATCGATCCGTAGGCATCTACGCCCAGGTTAATGCTCTGCCTTGGTTCTCCTTTAATAACCGTTCCGTCTAGCAGCCTACAAAAAGTATCTTCGTCAGAAACTCCAAATCCCATCACGATACTATCCCCCAAGCAAGCTATTTTAGGCTTGTTTGGAACCGGCTCTGGAGTTCCCCTGTGTCCTAACGAATTGGTTGTAAACTTACCTTCCCAAAGGTCGGCGTAATGGCGAACATAAATGTCCACATTAGGTGCCAGAGTAATTCCATATTCGGGGTGATACCCATGCAAAATTTTGACATCTCGATAGTATTGAAGGGTTTTGGGTTTTAGAAACCTAAGACTAAGCTCAGTTCCAATCAAAACAAAGGCTAAAAACAAGAGGAAAAATACAAACTTTTTTAAAATGGTAACAATCATAAACTAACGGTAAAAAAAGATAATCACTCCAAGACCAAGTAAAACTCTATAATATCCAAAAAGAGAAAAACTATGTTTTTTGATATAGGCTAAAAACCATTTGATGATTAGAAAGCAAAACACAAAAGACAAAATCGAACCTAATGCCAAAAGTGGAAGTGTGTCCGAATTCAAAATTGCTCTGTGTTTATAGAGTTTATAAATTCCGGCAGCTATCAAAACAGGAATTGCCAAAAAGAAAGAAAATTCAGCCGCATCTTTTTTTGTTAAACCAAGCATTCTCCCGGTGATAATTGTAGCCGCAGACCTTGACACACCAGGGATCAAAGCAATGCACTGGAATATTCCAATAAGACTTGCTTTCTTTAGAGATACGGCTTCCCGTTCATTTTGCTCCCTTCGGCTACGCTCAGGGAGCGAGGAGGCAGATGATTCCGAATGTTGAGATGGTTCCGAACATTGAGATGGTTCCGAACATTGAGCGTAGTCGAAATGTGAAAACTTCCATTCCACAACAAGGATAACCAAACCACCAAGCAACCAAGCCAAACCCAAAATAAGCAAAAGGTCTTCTCTTGATTTTATAACATTGAGAAAATCTTTCAAGGCAAAACCAACCAGCATAACCGGAAAACTACCAACTATTATGGATAAGATGAAATTTAGTCCGCCTTTATCCTTGGTTTTACCTAGGCTATAAGAAAAAGCCTGTTTTAATCTATCCCATAAGTAGCTAAAATACAAAACAATTACAGAAAAAATAGCTCCTGTTTGGATAAATATATCAAACAGATCGTCAAAATTAATCGTATTTTCTCCTAACTCAACAAAGGGAAAAAAACTGGAATATAGAAACAAATGACCTGTAGAGGAAACAGGCAAAAATTCGGTTAACGATTCAATTATGCTCCTAAAAAAAACGTTTAGATAATTAGGCATAAATTATTTTGTTTTCTTATTTTTAGACTTGGTTTCCGGTTCTTGTGCTTTTTCCTCTTCTTTTTTAGAAGATTTATTGCCGCCTAGATACTGTTCAAGATCGAATTTATCGTTATGCTTGATCGATATTCCCTCTTTTACCCTTTCTAAAACTTTCGGTAGAATTTTCTGCGATTCTGCCTGTTTAAGAGAGCCACGACCGATCATAATACAACGCTCAACGGGTAGAACTGCCAATTCTTTATTTTTAGCCCTTAGCCTTTTGCATTCTTCTTCCGCATCCTTGTCGGTGATTTTGATTCTTTTTTCAACTTGTTCCTGAATATAAAGTTGAGATATCGTTTGCATTTCATTGTATTTCAAAATCCCTTTGATATCGGGTCTGGATGTAAATCCCGATTTATCAGCTGCGATTTTAAACATCAACAACTGACGGTAGTGGTCATAAAAATTCTTTTTTTGAAATTGATAGTTTATTTGTTGAAATTGTTCCGGCACTTCATCTATATCTTTTGACACAATTTCCTGAATATTCTTTTTTTCGATGTTAACAAGTCTGCTAACAGTCTCTACTCCAATATCATAAGCTTCATTAAAACTATTTACGGTTATTTTGATCCCATCCAAAGTTTCAATCACCGGAGAGTCATCTTTATCCCAACAAGATAAGAAAAAAAGTGAGCTAAAACACAGGATACCTATTAAATTCTTTCTCATAATCGTCCCTTTTCTAAAGACAACTAATTTTGGATTTTTTATTAAGTCTATCATATTTTGCTTTATACTTCCTTTTTGTACAATTTCTGTAAGATTGCGAGTATAAAAACGTGAGTTCAATATGTATCCCTTGCATACAACAATTTAATGGATGAAAAAGGAAATACTTCCCGATAGTATTAAAATATGGGGAACATATTCCGATTAAACTCTCTTTTTGAATACGAAATAGCTTTATTTCCTAAAATTCTTGAGTTAAACAAAAAACTAAAAAGTACAAATGCAAGTTTGGAGTATCTGTTTATACCAATTGCGGACAAATCCGACTTTGTATTGATCTCTGAGAACATTTCTACGGAGCTATTGGAATATTGGAAATCCAAACAAATTCACCACGCCAATTGTGTATATATAAACCAAATTCAAGATAGTTTTTCTCTAAATGAATGGGGAAATACCTCTTGCATCCAAGATTCCAAGCTCGTCTATGATAAAGATATAATCAAAGATTCCAGATACTTTAATTCCAAAGTAAACCAATGTATAATCAAAAGCAAATTAGGCATAAATCCTTTCCAAGCAAAAGTTATTCATTCCTCAGAAGAATTGTTAGACTTCATGAAAAAGGATCGATTGCCTTATGTTATCAAGTATGAATTTGGTTTTTCCGGTCGGAATAAAAATTTAATCAAAAATTTGGAAAACTATAATGAGTTAAAAGGCGAAATAAACTGGAAGCAAAATCCAAAACTTGTTGTAGAAGAATGGCTTGGAGAATATAAAACGTCCGATTTTAGTGGAGTTTTCCAATCGAATCAAAACGTATTGGAATTTTTGTGCATAACTGAAATGCTTATTACAAAAGAAGGTAGCTATAAAGGTTCTATTATTAAACCACACAAAAACTATTCGTTTCAAAAAAGTTTGATTGAAAATACCAAACTTATGTTTCAAAATTTAGAGATTCCATATACTGGTTCTCTGTCGGTGGACGGTTTTTGGTATACTTTTCAAAATAAAGAGATATGCCAATATGTAAGTGAAATCAATTTTCGTTATTCGATGGGAAGGATTCTTTATGAATTTCACAAAAGCTATGGAAGAGAATGTAAAGAATACTCACTTATTATATTGTCTCTAAAAAATGCAAAACTAACTTTCCAAAACCTTACGCTCATTTTTTCCAATGTAGAAAAAAATTATAATTGTAGAATTTTTTTACTAACGCCATTACATGACTCTGAAAAGAAGGTTTATCATTTTATTGTGATTTACATAGAGATTTATGGAGAATCTAAAACAGAACAAATTGTGTCTGTGTTAAAAAAGATATAAAATGAAAGAAATTAATTTTTTTTATCTATTGACAAGGATTATTTTAGGAATTATTTTATTATTTATATCTTGTAAAAATAACATAAATAAAACCATGTCAATAGAAAAGCCGGTCGATCATAAGCTATTAAGTGCCCAACTTTCCAAACACATAAAAAAATTGGCAAGTGATATAGGTGAAAGGAATCCCGGTTTGTATAAAAACTTAGAGAAAGCAAGGTTTTATATAGAAGAGCAATTGAAAAATGAAAACCTTCTACACTACAACCAAGGCTATAGCGTCAACAACCACCAATTTTATAACCTAGTGTATGAAAAAAAGGGTGAAAGTGAAAAATTACCCCTAATTATTATAGGAGCCCACTATGATAGTGCTCCCGGAACTCCCGGAGCTGATGATAATGCAACCGGAGTTTCTGCCTTGATTGAGATTGCCAAAAAGTTTTCTAACATCACAAGCACAAAGCATACGATTCGCTTTGTTTTTTTTACTTTGGAAGAACCTCCCTTTTTTAAAACGGAAGACATGGGAAGTATTCGCTATTCAAATTTTATCAAATCCAAAAAAGAGAAAGTTAGGTTTATGCTTTGCTTGGAAATGCTAGGCTTTTTTTCAGAAAAAACGATCCAAGAATATCCTCTCAACTTAATGAGGTTATACTACCCTGACAAAGCCAATTTCATCGGAATTGTTGGTTCTTACGGATACTCTAGTATTACCAAAAGGTTTTATAGAATATTTCAGAAAGAGAATCCTTTAAAATCAGAGGTTTTGATTGCACCCCAATTTTTAACTGGTGTGGATTTTTCTGATCACGCTTCTTTTTGGAAAAATGATTACCCTGCTTTTATGATAACAGACACAGCTTTTTATCGAAATAAAAATTACCATGAAGTGACTGACACTCCCGATACCATCAACTATGAAACTTTAGCCATTGTGACAAATTCGATTTTTAAAACGATAGCTAAAATGGATCAAAATGAAAAATGAAAAATCACCATTCCCGAATCCAAAACTCTTGGCTATGCAGTTAGGATTTATTTACATGTTTATAGGACTTGTAATTGCTTTTTTTGCGTTGATGATTATTGGTTTTTATGATATAGGTTTAACAAGCTTAAAACTTACAATCAAATTTTTGAGAGATTTCTACCTTAGTATTGGAACAGGCTTATTTACTCTTTTGGTATTAACCGGTTTATCGGGTAGATTTGTTGGGTTTTTGCAACTTAAAAAGATGATCGATACCAGCTTTTTTACAGCAGTGTATGCTTTGTGCATTTTTGCAATTTCTTGTTTACTTGGTTCTTTTGTCAACTTCCTCATGTTTTATCTATACTTGCAAAGTGAACCCAGCAAGATTATTTACAGTTATTTTGGAAAACCCCTGTCATGGCTATTGTCCGTCGGAAGTATACCTTCTTTTGTAATAGGGGGAATTGCCGGCTATCAGTTTTCAAAAAAAATGCAGACTTAGAGTAAGAAACAAAAAAATGTAAATTGCTTTTTTTTATTCTTGAATAATTTAACCCATATTCAATGAAATATTTTTTCTGTATTATTCAAAAAAAATATAGTATAAAAAAAGAAGATATGACGACGTTAGAAAAACAAGAGAATACAATTAAAACAGAGAATTCCAACCACAAAAATACATTAGGGAAAAAATACACTTGTTACAACTGCTCTACTAAATTCTATGATTTAGGAAAGCCGGATAAAGTATGTCCTAAATGTGGCTGTGATCAAAATGCAAAGCCTCTAACCAAGCAAAAGCTCCCTAAAACTATGTTTAAAACTTCGGAGTTTGATGTAATTGAGGAGGAGGAAGTAAGGAATCCAGACGAAGACACAATTTTTTTAGATGAAGAGGACGAATTAGAGTTGGATGACGATCAAACTTACCCGCCATAAAAATGAAACAAAATAAGCTAATTATTTTGGCTTCTCCAACCGGAGGAGGTAAAACAGAGCTATGTGAACATATGGATTCTGATAAATTTGAAATTGTTTCTTTTGATTCTAGGCAGGTTTATAAGCTTTTGGAGGTTGGAACATCCAAGCCTAATGAGCAGTTGAGACGAAAAATTAAGCATCATCTTATAGATTTTTTAGAACCTTCTCTTAAAATAAATGCTGCTTATTTTTCTAAGTTGGCAAAAGAAAAAGTGGAAAATCTACTATCTGAAAATAAAATACCAATCCTTACATGCGGAACCGGTTTTTATTTAAAAGCATTTCTGTATGGTATGTATCAGACTCCTCCGGAAATTCCTGAACTTAGGACAAAAATAGAATCTTTAAATAGGGAAGAAAGGTGGAATTTGCTTGTTTCTCAAGACAAAGATGCTGCTGATGCTATTTCCAAAAATGATGATTATAGAGTAATTCGGGCATTAGAGGTAATTTCGCAAGGATTTTTATGGTCAAGGATGAAAGAAAGGAAAGAAGGTGGCTTTTTGAATCGATCAAAACTTGAAGTTACCGGAATTTACATAGAAAGGGATAGGAAGGAACTCTATCAAAGAATAAATTTACGTGCTAAAGAAATGGTAGAGGGAATGATTAAGGAAACTAGAAAAGTTGTTGATAAATATGGTAAAGAATGTCCTGCTTTAAATTCACTGGGTTACAATTTTGCACTTGAAAATATCATGGGATTAATTACTATAGAACAATTCTATGAAAGGCTGTCAAGGTCTCATCGAAATTATGCTAAGAAGCAGATAACATGGTTTAAAAGTGAGAAGATACTCCAATCTTATAGCTGGACGGAAGCGCTGAATAAGATAAAAAATACAGATAAATGGTGATATGAATGTCCACAAAAAATAATATTCAAGATTACATTTTAAATACTGCTAGAAAAGAAAAGGTTGAATTGACCGTTTATTTATTAAATGGTGTGCCTCTTAAGGGAAGAGTTGTTAGTTTTGATAATTTTACCATTATACTAGAGAATGATGGTAAACAACAACTAATATACAAACATGCTGTTTCTACAATTATTCCATCTAAGACTATAAAATTTCAAGTAGAAGATCACAAAGAAAATAGTCCTTAAGCTACTATTTATGCCTAAAAACACACAAGAAAATCCGATTGTATTAGTTTTAGCAGGTGGAAAAGGGGAGCGTTTTTGGCCCAAATCAAGAGCAAAATCTCCTAAACAATTAAAAAAAGTTTATTCCAACAAAACTCTTCTAAAAGAAACCATAGATAGAGCAAAAACAATTACAGTTCCTGAAAGGATATTTATAGGAACAAATGCAGAGCTAAAAAAGAAAATTTTAGAATCTGATCCGGAAATGGTGTCTAAATCCAATTTTATATTGGAGCCGGAAGGAAAAAATACGGCTCCAATTATAGCTCTAGCCTCTTTGCTTTTCAAAGAAAGGTTTGGTGATCCTGTTCAAATTGTTCTTTCTGCAGATGCGTATATACAGCCAATAAAAGAATTTACCAAAACAATGAAATTGGCAATTGAGCAGGCAAATGACAGGCTGGTTATCCTTGGTATAAAACCAAACAGACCGGAAACCGGTTATGGCTATATTGCAACCGGAAAAACTATTAAAAACGGATATGAAGTAAAAGGCTTTTTTGAAAAGCCGGACTTAAAAACAGCTTCCAAATATATCAAAAAGCAGAATTTTTATTGGAATCCTGGAATTTTTGTTTGGAAAACAAGCACCATTTTGTCCGAATTCGAGAAATACGCGCCCTACATACTCACACCTCTCCAATCTTTCAACTCTTTTGGCAATCAAAAAAAGTTAAAGTCTGCTTTTAAATTATTGCCTTCGGAAGCGATTGATACTGCCATTATGGAAAAAAGTATCAATACCAACATGATCAAGGCTACCTTTAATTGGGATGACGTAGGCTCATGGATTTCTATGGAAAGAGTTATCCCTGGTGATAAGGAAGAAAATCATCATATTGGAAAAAAGGTTTTTTATTACAAATCGAGAAGAAATATTTCTTCTATTCAAAAAGAGTTAGTTGTATTTTTGGGTGTTGATGACATCATAGTAGTGGAAGAGGAAGATGTTTTGTTTATCGCATCCAAAAAGTCAATAGGTGATATAAAATCATTATTAGCAAGTCTAAAGAAAAATAACTCTTTACAAAAGTATATACTTTAGTTTTTCTGAAAACATTGCAAAATAAGGAGTTTTGAATGCCTTGTGGTAAAAAAAGAAAACGAAGAAAAATAGCTACCCATAAACGAAAAAAGAAACGAAGACAGAATAGACATGAAAAGAAATAATTAATTCTATTATCAAAGTAAAGTAGCCTAAGTGTCTCTATGTGGTTAAGTGTCTATATTAAAATTCCGATATTTTAGTTATGCCAAACAGTTCTAATTTTGAGCTTTATAGAAAGTGGTGGAAGAAAAAAAGGTCTAATCTATCGGGATTTCAAAAGTGCTATGTAGCGGAAACTCCAAATGGAGAAAAGCTAAGAGCTGATTATAATTTTCATGATAGTTTGGCTGTTTTAAGCCTTGAATTACCCGGAAAAAAAGGTTCTTACTCGGCAACCGTTAAAAAGGGTGTTGTAATTAGAGAAAAAGATGATTCCGGCAGAACGAATGTCTCTGTAAAAAATAAATTTATTCCTTACAAAGACATTTTTTCTTGTTTGCCAAATGATGATTTATTAAAAGCTATTAATGGAGTTTTTGGCATTTCTGTTGTTTCCCTTGGTAGAAGGGAAATTGATAAAACATTAGATAGAACAGGCGAATACTCTCTTAAGGAGTCTATTCAGCTTGAATCGTTTTTCGAAAGACTAACAAGAAAGCGACAGGAGAGAATTGCTAAATATGGGACAATCAAACAGAGGGTCAAAAAAAGGTTCTGGGGTGATTTTCACGACGTAGTAATAGGTGCTTCCCTTGGAACTTGCATTTATTTTCATTTTTTTGATTACTTTATTTTGGGTTTGGCTCTGATATCTTTAGGAGTTGCTTTTGGTGGTTTGGATTGGTTATTGAGGGATAGAAAGCCTTTGATAACAAAAATTCTAATTTTCCAAATAATAGGGACTTATTTTTTTTATACAGGTTATACATATTTCTGAGAAAATAAAAGACGGAAGAAACAAATGGCAAAGGACGACAATCATTTAAGCGAACAGTATATTACCTTCACCATTGGAGAAGAAGACTATGCAATTTCCATTATTAACGTAGAGGAAATTGTGAAGGTATCCAATTTGATTAAAGTCCCTAAATCTTTTGAATATTTCGTTGGATTAATGGATATTCGAGGAAAGGTTGTAAACATGATCGACCTAAGCAAAAAGATCATGAATAAAAAAGCGGGAGAATCTACTTTAAATAGAGCAATCATAGTTAAAATTCATGGAAAATCTATTGGTATTATTGTAGACAAGGTTTCCCATGTCGTTCGGTTTACCGAATCTCAAATTGATCCTCCTCCTCCGTCCGTAAAAGGAATTTCATCAAGGTATATCATAGGAGTTGCCAAAAAAGAAAACCGTTTTGTAATCATAATGGATATTGAAAAGATATTGTCCGTAGAAGAACTAGCCGAATTTACGGATTATAGGTGATTTGTGCTTGTGATAATTTTTAAACCAAGATGAAAATCAAAGCCATTGTATCGGAAGAATTTGAAAATTACAGGTTAGACCAATTTTTAAGTCAAACTACCGGAGATGATATTTCCAGAACTTTAGTGCAAAAATGGATTCGTGATGGTCACGTTTGGGAAATTTCCACACAAAAACAATTTAAATCAAATTACAAGGTTTCCGTAGGGGAAGAATTTGAAATAGATATCCCACCCAAACCCAAAATAAGTCTTTCCCCAGTAAAAATGGATATTCCGGTTATTAGAGAGTATGAAGATTTTTTAATCATTCAAAAACCAGCTGGAATAGCTTCACATGCAGGACCGGGGGACCCCTCTTTCACTTTGGTCAACGGGTTACTTTATTATTTTCAATCCCTATCCCGGGCGGGTGGAGAGACAAGACCAGGTATTGTCCACCGCTTGGACAAACCAACTTCCGGTTTGATGATAATAGCCAAAAATGACAGAACCCATATTGCTATTTCTGAGATGTTTCAAAGAGGCGAGATTGAAAAAAGATACTATGCATGGTTAGTTCAAGGACCAAATACAGGTGAAGGAAGAATAGAATCTTGCGTAGGAAGACATCCGACCGAACGTCTAAAAATGTGTGTTCGGAAAGATGGTCGAAATGCCATCACAAATTATAAAATTACCAAAATCATCAACTCAAGAAGAGGTCGAAAGTTTTCCCTTGCTGACGTTCATATCGAAACCGGTCGAACTCATCAAATTAGGGTTCATTTTCAAAGCCTCGGATGCCCTGTTATTGGGGATATGCTCTATTCCAAATCGGGTGAGGAATTTAAAAAATACGGACTACTCCTTTTTGCTTATCGTTTACAGTTCAAACACCCTTTTAGTGAGGAGGAAATTATCCATGAGCTTCCCCTGCCGGAAAATTTTTTACAATTCGAAAAAGAAGCAATTTTCAGGTAAGGAAAGTTTTTTCACTAAGATTTCTTGATTTTCCAAAATCTTAAAATGAGCATCTCTAATCGCTACCGTTACTTTTCCGCCTTTTGTAGAGTCGAAGTGAAGATTTCTTCCGGATCAATGCCAAGACTTTTAAGCTTTTCGGCAAACATTTCAGCCTGTTTTTGAGCTTTTTCCTTTTCTCGCCTTTCTGTTAATTTCTCTCGCCTTTCCGCAAGCATTAGCAATTCATTCACTTCAGCTCTCGTATCAAGCTCTATCGGATTCTCAAACTTTCTTCCATTTGGGCGGTATACCACTAGTTCATTGTTTTCAAACTCAAAACGGATTTTTAATGCTGGACTCTCCCAACCCAAAATGTATGGGATTTCTACAAGCTTTTCTCCATGCTTTGTCCAACCCGCAAAGTAGTTTTTATACGGATCGTATAAGTAGTATTCATCTACCCCATACTTCTCATAAAAAACAAACTTCTTTGCCATTTCCGATTTGGTGTTTCCGGGTGATAGGATTTCAAAGACAACTTTGGGAGGGTTTCCACCTTCTTTCCATTGCTTATACGATCCTCTTTTTCCTTTCGGACAATTAAACACTACCATGGCATCAGGTGCAGCTTTGATGCTATTGTTTCCCTTTACGGGATACCAGAGTAAATCACCTGCTACAAAAACATTCGGATTATCCTTGAACATGATTTCGAGCCCTTCTTTGATTTTTACAATCCAATTGAATTGTTCCGTATTATCAGCCATGGGTAAGCCATCACTTTCGGGATATTCGACTGTATCGTCTGTTTCGACTTGCTTTTCGAGTGTTGCTATATTTGACATATATTTTCTCCATGGTTAAGAAATCGTGTCCTTGAAATTTTCAATTCCAAGTTTAGTTTACATAAAATGATCTTCAAGAATTATTTCTTGAAAAGCAGTTTGGAGTTGTGTAATAAAAAATAGAGTATATTTATTCATTAGCCAAATGACCGTAAATTTTTAGTTGGATTTTACTATCCCAAATTTAAACATAACCCATACCATTTGAAAGGAAAAAAATGCAAGCATCTGTTTATATCGCAACAAGTCTTGATGGTTTTATTGCTCGAGAAAACGGTGATCTCGATTGGCTCCAAGGAAGTGATGGAGAAGCTCAAGAAAATAGTGAGGACTTTGGGTTTCAGAGTTTTATGGATTCTGTTGACGTTTTGGTAATGGGACGTAATACCTTTGAAAAAGTACAATCTTTTGGGCAATGGCCTTATGGAGAAAAGTTAGTTATTGTACTTAGCAGTAAACCTTTGCAAATTCCTATTGGACTAGGTAAAATAGAATCTATATTTTGTAGTCCAAAGGAATTAGTAAAAAAACTCTCTGAAAAAGGAGCAAAGCATTTGTATATAGATGGAGGAAAAACCATCCAGAGTTTTTTAAAGGAAGGTTTGATTCATCAACTCACCATTACAAGAGTTCCCATTCTACTTGGTCATGGGATTTCACTTTTTGGTTCTATTATAGACCATGATATTCTACTTAAGCATATAGAAACTAAATCATACACCAATGGCTTTGTCCAAAGTAAGTATGAAGTTTGTAGGTGAGGGTATACTTTAAAATCAATGGCAAAACGAATCAAAAATGTCTGGAAAAATTTGGTTTATTTAAAAAATATTTGGAATGATTCCTTTTACCTATTTTGTTGCAGGAAACGAAGGAAGGGCTTTGATTTTAAGAGGTTTGATTGTAAACATAGAGGTAAGCTGCCAGCAAAAAACAAAGGTTGGATTGATATGTACTTTGTAGAAGGGATCAAAAAAGAACTGTCTTTTAAAGGACATGGTAGATTTCCTAATGATACGTTTTATAAAATGTATGAATACGAAAAAGCAAGGTTTCAAAAATTGGCAATGACTGACTAATATTCTTTATAAATAGCCCATCCATTTGAAAAGGATACAATTAATGAAGAGAATTGGAGGAAAAAACATGGAAATGAAAGACCGAATTCGGGAAATTTTGGGAGACAGCGATCTTACCTTAAGTGCTTTTTCGAAAAAAATTGGTATGCCACCGAGCAGCTTGTCGGAATTTCTGAATAAGTCAGACAAAATCAAGTATGTAGCTCACAATGTACTGGAAAATATCCTTCTGGAATATCCGAAAGTTAATCCGGGTTGGTTACTCACGGGAAATGGCGGCAAATATATAGACAAAGTAGAAAAACCGAAACGAAAAGGTAATGGAAAGATTATCAAAATTGTTCTTACAGGAGGGTCTTATTCCGGGAAGACAACGCTTATCAATCTTCTAAGAACAAACTATACAACCGTCTCAGATACGGCATTGGACATCATAGAAGAATTGGCAAAAATGTCCCCAAACCCGGAATACGTAAAAGAGTTCAGAAAGTGGAGTCCGGATAATAGTGAAAATATCTTGACTTTCCAACACATGATAGCTTTTGAGCAAATCAAAAGGGAATTGGTTTATACAGTTAAACTAGGAGACTTAGAGCAAAATAAGTTAGTTTTTTTTGACAGGGGATTTTATGATTGTATCGGTTATTTGAATTATAACAAGATTCCTACCCCTCCCATTTTTTATGAATTGGTAAAAACCGTTAGATACGATCTCGTTTTTGTAGTGGATACAATCAAAAATTTTAGTAACAAAAAAAGGAAATATCGGAATACTCCGAATTATGACGCTTCCATGAAAACCAAAAATGCAATCCAAGAAGTTTACCAGAAGTATGGACATGAAATTGTTCCTGTAGAGGAGGGCTCAGTAGAAGATCGGCTGGAATTTATTGAAGAAGAAGTGAGAGAGAGATTTTTATAGATACTCCAAGTAGATATAGATAAAAAAGATCAAATACATCTCTTGCTTGAGTTTGCTTCCGAAAAGCTAAGGCTTCAATTTTTTGAATAAAAGCCGTTTGCCCGTTATAATGTAGACATAAAAATGCAACCTATTGTATCTTCTTGCAAAATCAGAATGAATTCTTACGAATTCCACCCCTTCTGTATTTGTCTGTCTTCTGGAGAACTCTATTTAGGTCTTCAAAAATTTTATAACCATTCTTTTTTAAAGTATCAATACCACCACCAAAAAGGTCTATATCCATATCCTCGGAATGATGAGTAACAACTATTTCTGCACCCTATATTGTAAGCACTTTGTGGCGTATACTTTGCGACAACACCCATAAATCTATCGCATAAAACTTTCTTTTGGGCTAATTCCTTAGCTGCTTCTTTTTTCCTTTGTTCTTCTTCTTTGTCTCTTATGGCAATGGACTTTTCTATTTGAGAAACAAGCCTTTTGTGTTGAGTACTTGTTCCTACTATCCTACTTGTATCTCGAAGCCTTAGTTTGTCTTCGAAAAGGGCTTTATTTTTATACAAGAGAGAGTAATTCAAAACTTCAATTTTATTAGAGATAAAATAATCCAAAGGAATCTTGAATACGCCATTGGTGATATTCCACTTGCTATCTTCTTGGATAAAAAAGTCTGGTGAATTGATGGAATCAATTTTGTTTGTAACTTTTTCTATTTTTTCTTTATTGATATTGGATTCCTTGCCAGTTTTGAATGGAGTTGAAATCCAGTCGATACTCATTATTGGCAGAGTTATAGGTAGGAATATCCACCAAAACGGATTCTTTACAGTACTATTCCAGTATAAAGAATCCTTACCATCAAAACCAAAGCTATCGAGAAGCCTTCCTTTTGAATCTCTTCCTAAGCGAGTGATTGCTTTGTATTTTACATCATACTTTTTTTCTTCCAAGATGGTTTTTAGATCGATATTGCCTACAAGATAATTTCCATCTATTCTGAAATTGATAACTGAATCCTTTTTATCAGGAGGAATATAGTTATTTTCAATCAGTTTTCTGTTTAATTCCTTCTGTGGGACAGGTACAACCGACACACAGGAATAGTTTAGAATAAGAAAATTTGTTAATAAAATAATTGTAAAAAGTTTTTTCATTGTAGTATCTCCGTTAATTGATTGATGTTTAGTTAATTAAAAAGAGGTGAAGGAAAAATTCTCATCACCTCTAAGCCGTAATTGAAAACAGGAAACTATAAACTTTCGCCTTTAGGAAAATTTTTTACTTTCATAGGTCTTCCAACTGTTCCGTTTTGTAGTTCCAAATCTCCAAGAATCTCCACAACATTATCCAACTGAGCAGAGCGTTTACCAGCTATTTCTTCGTATTTATCTGCTACTGCTACTGCACCATCATAAGCTTGAGCAGCACGTTTGAATGTTGTTTTTTCTGCTACTCCTTCTCCGTTAGAAATAGCTTCTGCGATTCTCTTATCGCGTCGTTCGTCTAAAATTCTATTTCCTACATCTGACTTTATACGCAGTTGTTCTTGGGAGTTCATTGCTTGAATTACAGCTTCATCTTGCAATGGTCTTCCTACTTGAAGATTAAGAGCAGTTTCCAATACACGATGACTTAATTTGTGGGCTGCATCTTTCGCTTCTTCACTGCTACCTCTTTTCTCCATATATTGATGTCTTTCGGAACTACTTGTATAAATATACGCTTTTGTTTCCTTTGGCAAGGTTGCAGCAGTTTCACTATTGTATCTCATATCTCTACTTCCATCATAGTTCAGAACTTGCTTACTGGTATATCTCATATCTCTATTTCCATCCGACTTTCTAGGATATCCAACATCAGATTTTGTTTTTGTTGCCATGGTTATTATCTCCATTAATTTTCTTAGGCTTTCATGAACGTTCCTTAATCGTTCTTTATTACATTAGACTTTCGTATATCGAAAAAATAAACTAAAAATCGAAAAAAAATATATTAAAATCGAATTTTTTTATATAAAATTCAATAAAATGAATCATGAAAATCAGTAAAAATAATACTTGATTTCTTGTTTCTAAAGTCGTTTTTGTATAAAATACTGTCGTAGAAGTCCGTTTAAATTTTATTGAAGATGAAGTAAAAAAGAGATTTCTATTATAAAAGCTAAAAAAAGGATAAACCATGAGCAACATACCAGAACCATTTGCACTATTTTTGGAAAGAAGAGACGAACTGCAACAAAAGATATTCCCAAACGGCCTATCCGAAGAATCCATAAATACAAAGCTCGAAGAAGGTAGGTCTGGTGAAAGGGAAATCATGAACTATTTTTATGTCCTTTTAGGAACAGGAACTCTTCTTCTGCGGTTCTCTTCTGTGATATTGCTTTGCAGATACCTCTCTACCCTATACAAAACGGAGCGTAATTCCGTAGCAAACCAAGCCATTCTCGAAAATTTGAAAGAGAAACTGCCTACGGACGGAAACTGGAAAGATGTGTTAGACGCAGTTGGAAATGCCTTGGATGAATCCGGTTTTTATAGAGAATTATGTAATCTTAAAGATAAAACTATCAAACTACCAGCAAAAAATAAAGCGGAAAACTTGCTTATGGGTTTTGTCCAAGTTCGGAACAAGGTAGTTCATAATAATTTGAAATTAGATGTTTTAACCATTTATGAATCACTCCTTATTTTGGAAGAAATGGCTAAAGTGACAGATTTGTATTCCGAGGCAATTTTTGAAGAAGATCAAGGTGTTCTCTCATTCCAAACTCCAGGGCATGAAAAGTTAGTTCTGTATCCTTTTGTAATTCCTGGTAAATCAGAAGAAGACGGAATTGTGATTCCATATATTTTTCAAGGATTATTCGAGAAAAAAGAAATTCGAGAAAAGATGCTCAAATTTCTTGGAACAGGAACGGGTGAAATTATTGAAGCAAGCCAAGAGGATAATGAAGAAATCCGTAAGCTATTTGTGGAAATTGGGAGAGATGCACTTGGTATCACCAATAAAGCTTTTAATTTTCAGGGACTAACCAATCGCTATGCGGAGTGTTTTGTGGGTCGTGACAAGGAGTTAAACTCACTGTTTGACTTTTGCACCAAGCCAACCAAGAATCGGTATCTTTCTGTCTATTCACCTGCCGGATTTGGCAAATCAGCCCTGCTTGCCGCATTGTACAATCAACCCGAATTGAAAAATCAAACAATTATTCATTTTTGCGGTGCGGGTGAACGCAATAATCCCATGAGTGCCATTTCCAGTTTATTAAAACAATTCAAGCAAGTTTGGCAAAATCAACCAAAAGAACTAGATGAGAGGCAAAAACGTCTCCCTGGAAATTGGGACAAACTCATTCAACTTTTCCAAGAAACTTTGGAAGCTTACTCACCAAAAGCAAATACCAACAACCTAATCGTTATTATAGACGGAATCGACGAGGCAGAAGTTGCCAATCCGCAAGTTAATTTTCGAGATATTCTTTTTGTCAAATCAAAAGACGGTGAAGAAGAAACCATCGAGCCTTGGGAAATTCTGGAAAATATTCGTATCATCTTTGGATTTCGGGAAGGAAAAACGAATCCGACTCAATCACAAAATGCAAAAATTGAATCTTTTGCACTTCCTATCCTGCAACCTCTTGGACCTTTGGGAGAAGAATCGGTTGAACTCGCTTTTACAACCAAACAAATTCCCATTACGGAATCCGTGAAAAAGCGTATCATTGAGTATGGAAATGTTTCCAATGGAATTGATCCGTCTTTCTTGCGGTTTGTTTACGATGAGATCGTCTCCGGAAAAATCAGCCCATCCAATGAATCTGCCATTCCCAAAGGACTTTCAGGCTTGTATGCAAGGGAACTCAAAAATCCCAAAGAACGCTATGAAGTTCGAGAGAAGAACCTTCGCACAATCACGGCTTTTGCCATTCCCAACTCCAGTGTTAGTATAGACTTTCTGTCTCAAGCAACCGGAATCGACCTGGAAGAACTTCAATCCATTGTAGAAACTCGCTCCAAGTGGTTCAACCGCGATAATCGTGGTAGAATTTCTCTCTTCCATGATCGTTTACGAACTGCTACGGAGCAACCGACCGAGCCAAGAGTGATTGCATCGCTTTGCAAGTTTTCACTACTTTGCGGGCGTGTTGGAGAGGAATCACAGACTAGTGTGAGTGAAGCATTCCGCATGGCAGAAGAAGGCGACCTTGAGGGAGCAGTTGCTCGTGTGAGTGTGATTCAAGATGAAGAAAAGTTGTTTTTGGCGTTTTTGTATTTGATTCTTATAAATAGCAAGACGGATGAAACGATTCAGGGAAGGAATTTAGAATTCATTTTAAATAAGATTGAAGAACAAATTGTTGAGACGATTTCTGATCTGAATTTTAGAAGTATTTGGAAGTTTCTTATTCAGCAATTATTTTTGCATTGTAATTTCTATGGGAATATGGATCGATTTTTGAATCTGTTACCTTTGGATACACTTAATGTTGATCTAATCCTGAGATCATATTTAAAACGGGAAAGTAAAGAAGAATCGAAAAACTTCATTGAACAAATTGCTAAAATGAGTGATGAAGATATTAAAAAAGCTATTAAAATACTCGTTGAATTTCAAGAATTTGGTTTAGCGTTTCGATTACAGGAAAGTATCAAGGAGGATAAGTTATCAGGCTTAGCATCTATTCTTAAAGGGTTGATACTCCAGAAAAATCATGAAAAACTCAAAAACGAAAAGTTTAAGAGGCTTAAGAATATATTAAATTACTTTCCGAAGAAAGAAGAAATATCTTTAAGTGCTGAAGTTTATATACAGATGATTCAAATTTTAGAAAATATCGAGGGTTTTAAAAATCAAGGATCTTTATTAAAAACAATTACCGAAATGTTTGGTAGGAATATTGAAATACAAGGGGAAACGGAAATAATCGAAAGTATTATAAAACTAACTGAAAACATTGAGGATTATAATGATAAAGACAGTATCTTACAATCAATTGTAATTCCAATAGTGAAAAAAGGTGAAATTAATAGAGCCTTGCAATTAGTGGAAAAAATTCAAAATTATTCAACAAAGAACTCTGCATTAAACAACATAGCTGAAACTCTCGCAAATAGAGATGCTTACGAAAAAGCGTTACAGGTCGCTGAAAGTATTCAGGGCTTTAGTGAAAAAAATTGGGCATTGCAAGAAATAGCTAAATTACTTGCTGAAAAAGGCGAACTTGAAAAAGCTCTAAGGACAACAGAGAATATTCAAGATTTTGATTATAAAAATGTTGCATTACAAGAAATAGCTAAAGAACTTACTCGAAAAGGAGAATTTGAAAAAGCCTTACAGATCGTAGAAAGTATTAAAGATTATTATTGCAAAAATGATGCATTGCAGGAAATAGCTGAAACACTTGCTAAACAAAACGAATTTGAAAAGGCACTGGAAGTAGCAGAAAGCATTCACAACATGGAATACAATTATAAAATTAGTGCTTATCAAGAAATTGCTAAGGAACTTGGGAAATCTGGTGATATACCAGGAAAAATAACGTTTTTTGAAAGGATCATAGAATCATTGAAAGAGTTCAACGAAGTTTATGATAAATCAAAATTAATAAAAAATCTATCTCAAGCATTAGTCACCAGCAATTACCCTGATCGTATCCAAGCCTACTTCTTTACAAACACCGACTGGCGAATCGAAATCGCCAAAACCATCACCGAATGCCAAAAAGCCATCTTTGAAAACACCATCGGAGTCAAAGAAACCGAACAGGCAACCGTAGAAGAGAAGCGTTATCTCCTCCCATATCTATACCGTTCTTTGCTTCTCCAGCCTTTCAACCGTGAAATCTCCCACTACGGAACTCTCTACACGTATTTCACACACTTGGGATTAAACAACAAAAACGTAGTGGAAGCGATTGAGAAAGAGAATAAAGAATTGGTAATGAAAAAGGAACAATGAATTACGAATGGGAAATAACACTATGAACCAAAAATATTTAAAGGAACTATAACCATGCAACTTGAAGATTATTTTAACTTTTTAGCATCCGATGATATTCGGTTGAAGGGTACAAGAATCGGAATTGAAACGATCTTGTTTGATTATTTGTTTCGAGCCGGAACACCAGAAGAAATTGCTAAAACGTATCCCTCGTTAAATCTAGAGCAAGTCTATGCAACAATACTCTATTACTTGCATAACAAAGAAACAATTGATGCCTATATGACGGATTGGTTGAATTGGATAGAACAAATGCGGGAAAATCAAAGGCTAAACCCACCTATGATTATAGAAAAATTACGGAAACAAAGAGATGAAAAAAATGCAGCGAGTACGATAAATGAACATCAAGTATCTTATGGATGAAAATGTTGATCCAGCTTATATAAAACGGCTTCGTCGATTAAAACCTGATTTGTTTGTACTGGCGGTAGGGGAGTTAATCGCACCACCAAAAGGAACTCTTGATCCTGAGATTCTTTCTTGGTGTGAGAAACATAATTTCATTCTTGTAACCAACAATCGTAAATCTATGCCTGTACACCTAAAAGATCATCTGGATCAAGGTCATCATGTACCAGGAATTTTTATACTAAATACGAAGATAAGTTTAAGTCGAATCATTGAAGACTTGATTCTGATTGCTGATGGTTCTGAAGATTATGAGTACCATGATAGAATTTATTTTCTACCTTTAACTTGATGGGTACAAGAATCGGAGTTGAAACGATCTTGTTTGATTAGCGAGGTGACAAAATGATAGAGTTAAAAATAGACGATCCGGCAATTGAAGAGTTTTATAAATATCCTGAAGAAATTATAAATCTTTTAAAAGCAATTGTAAACCAAAAAGCAAAAGTAGTTTATATAGATGACTTGCGTATATTAGAACACAGTGAAATATCAGAAGTATTAAATGAATATTTCAAAGATAAACCTGTAATTAAAGCTTATTTATTTGGCTCTTACGCAAGAAAAGAAGCAAAACCAGAAAGTGATTTGGATATATTAGTAGAATTGGATTATTCAACCAAAATCGGTTCAGCTTTTTTTTGTATGTCGGATGAATTGCAGGAATTGTTTGGTAAAAAAGTAGATTTGCTATCTTCTGAAGCAATGACAGATGTAATTAAAGAAACGATTTATAAAGAAAGAAAAGTCATTTATGAAAGAAAAAGTTAGTGATAAAACTAGGATTGAACACGCCATGCAAGTAATTAAGGAAATCCAGTCTTATATAAATGGTAAGACTTTTTCAGAATTTAAAACCGATTCTATGCTGAGAAGTGCTTGCTTGCATCAGCTTAGTATAATTGGAGATGCTTTTGCTAATTTGTCAGAGCAAATACGCATAGAATACAATGACGTTGATTGGAAAGGTTATATAGGTCTATAATTTTTTGTAGAGTACCCCCCAAGCAAAAGACGACAGAAAGAGCCTATAAGACCCCTTCACATCACCTACATCATTTCTAGCGTGTAACAGTACACTCTTTCAGCTACAACCCGTAGTTGCACCGCAAGACAAACACTTCAAACAAGAACCATTTCGAACCATTTGGAAAGAACCACAATCCGGACAAGAATCTCCCGTATAACCTTTATGCCTTGCTTCTTCTCTTTCCGCTTTTGTATCAATTTCTCGCTTGTATGGGTGGTCTTGGAGAGCAAGAACGGTTGAATAGGATACGGGAGCAATGCTTGGAAGAGCCTCATATTGATTTGCTTTACCATTGGTTGTGCTTTGATGCAATGCCGTACCATTATTCCCATTGGACTCCGAATTAGAAGAGTATGCTGGATACTTTCTTCCGACTTCGTCTCCTCTTAGATCATCAGGTGAAACTTGTCCCAATTCATACCTACCCAAATAAGTGATTGCCAATTCACGGAATATGTAATCTATAACGGAAGTACTCATTTTAATATGAGAGTTACCCGTCACCATTCCGTTTGGTTCAAATTTGAAAAAGGTAAACGCTTCGATAAACTCTTCTAGTGGTACTCCATGCTGCAATCCTAATGAAACGGAAATGGCAAAGGCATTCATCAAACTTCTAAAAGCCGCACCTTCTTTGTGCATATCAATAAAAATCTCACCGACTTGTCCGTCTTCGTATTCACCCGTTCGCAAATAAACTTTGTGTCCACCTACACTTGCCTTTTGTGTATAACCGGCTCTTCTGTTGGGCAATTTTCTGCGTTTGGAATAATTTTTTACCATTTTTTCGGCAGCTTGCATGATTGGTTCGTTATTTTCCGGTTGAACTTCTTCATTTTCATCCTCTGAAAAATGTATGATGTCAACGGTTGAATTCAAAGGCTGGGATAATTTGGAACCATCCCGATAAAGAGCGTTCGCTTTAAGCATCATTTTCCAAGATGTCATATAGGCATCTTTTACCGTTTCGATTTTTGCATTTTCAGGTAGATTGATCGTCTTGGAAATGGCACCACTAAGAAAGCCCTGAGCTGCTGCCATGATCTTAATGTGGGAATGATAAGACAAAAACCTTTTTCCGTATTTTCCGCATTTATTGGCACAATCAAAAACGGGTAGATGCTCTTCTTTCAGATAAGGTGCGTTTTCTATGGTCATTTTTCCACAAACATACTCGTTTGCTTTGCGGATATCTTCTTTGGAAAAGCCTAAATACTCCAGAAGATTGAACTTAGGAGAATTATAAACCGACTCGGGAACTTTTAGCTGATCTCTTAAAAAAGTTTCTCCCAATGTAAACTTATTAAAAACGAATTCTATATCAAAGGCAAAAGGTAACTCGCCTTCCATTCGCTCCAGAATCTCTTCCGTAAAACCCTTTTCTTGCAAAGTGTAATGATTGATGCTAGGAGAGTTTTTTAAAGATTCGTGTCCTTTGCAGTATTTTATAATTTCATCAATTTCCTCTTTGGAATAACCCAACTTTTTTAGAGCCGGTGGTACGGACTGGTTGATAATTTTGAAATAGCCACCGCCAGCTAATTTTTTGTATTTTACAAGGGCAAAATCCGGTTCAATTCCGGTTGTATCGCAATCCATCAGAAGACCAATCGTTCCGGTTGGAGCTATCACCGTAACTTGAGCATTGCGATATCCATACTGTTCGCCCATACTCAGAGCCTTATCTGCATCTTCCCTTGCTGCCACTAAAAGATATTCAGGACAATGCTCTCTCTGAATGCCCATGGGTTTAATGGTAAGGTTTTCATACTCGTCTTCACTGGCATTGTAAGCAGCTCTGCGGTGGTTTCGGATTACTCTAAGCATGTCTTCTTTGTTGTTTTCATACCCAGAAAAAGTGCCTAACTCGGAAGCCATAAGAGCAGAAGTTGCATAAGCCGTAGAGTGCATAATACAGGTAATTGCTCCAGTGATTCCAAGTGCTTCTTTGGAGTCATAAGGAATCCCCATTACCATCAGCATAGAGCCAAGGTTGGCATAACCCAAACCCAAAGTCCTGAATTTATAAGAAAGCTCGGCTATTTCTTTGGAAGGGAATTGTGCCATAGTAACAGAAATTTCCAAGATCAACGTCCAGATTTTGCATAAATATCGAAAACCTTCTACATCAAATTCTGAGGTTGATTTGTTTAAAAATTTCATTAAATTGGCTGATGCCAAATTGCAAGCCGTATTATCCAAAAACATGTATTCCGAGCATGGATTAGAGGCTTTTATTTCACCTTCTTTTGGACAGGTGTGCCATTCGTTTATGGTGGTGTGGAATTGCAATCCAGGGTCAGCACAAGACCAAGCAGCTTTGGATATTTTTTCCCATAAGTCTCTCGCTTTGGTGGTTTTGTAAGGTTTCGGATTTCTTTTTTGATTTCTGGCGTTTTCCAGTTCGGTTCTGTAGTATAAATTCCATGGTTCATCTTTTTGGACTGCATTCATAAACTGATTGGGAATACGAATGGAGTTATTGCTGTTTTGTCCAGAAACGGTATTGTAAGCTTCGGACTGCCAATCAACCGTCAATTCTTCAAAAATGAGTTCTTTGTAACCTTGCTTGGCGAGATCAATGGCTCGAATGATATAATTGTCAGGACAGAAATTCTTTTTTGCTTGGATAATCGCTTTTTTTAATAAAGAGTTTTTATTCGGATCGAACTTTTCCGATTCTTCCGGTGCGGAAAACTCATGACAGGCTTGAATAATTTGATTTAGGTTTCGGTTATTGTGAGCGGAGCCGGTGACAAGAGAGGCAACCTTTTTTTCCTCTTCCATTTTCCAATCAATAAATTCTTCAATGTCCGGATGGTCTACGTCCAAACAAACCATTTTGGCAGCTCTTCTTGTTGTGCCTCCGGACTTGATGGCTCCGGCAGCTTTGTCTCCTATTTTTAAAAAACTCATTAAGCCGGAACTTTTTCCTCCTCCGGATAGAGGTTCGTTTTCTCCTCGGATGTTAGAAAAATTCGTTCCTGTTCCCGAACCATATTTAAACAGCCTTGCTTCCCTTACCCACAAATCCATAATTCCGCCATCGTTTACGAGGTCATCATTTACACTTTGGATAAAACAAGCGTGTGGTTGAGGATGCTCATAAGAGGATGATGATTTTTTTAGTATTTTTTCTATAGGATCCACATAAAAATGTCCCTGGGATACACCTTCCAATCCGTAAGCCCAGTGTAAACCGGTGTTGAACCATTGAGGGGAATTAGGAGCACACATTTGAGAAGCAAGCATAAAAATAGTTTCTTCGTAAAAGATTCGAGCACTTTCTTCGTCCGAAAAGTAGTTGTGCTTGAATCCCCAGTATGCCCAGCATCCGGCTAATCTATGAAAAACTTGTCTGGAATCAATTTCACCGATATATCTTTCTGCTTCACTTAGAGAGAGCAGTTTTTCTTCATCAGGGATAGACCTTTGTAGCCACTCCGGTATACCTTCTTCATAAACTCTTTTGGAAAACTTAGGGATCCCCTTTCTTCTAAAGTATTTTTGAGCCAAAATATCTGTTGCTACCTGGGACCAAGTAGATGGAACAATTATTCCTTTTAATTCAAAAACAACAGAACCGTCCGGATTTGTAATTTTTGAGTTTCTGTTATCCCATTTTATTCCTGGGTACAAAGAGTCAGTTGAAGTAGTAAAATGTCTATCGAGCCTCATGGATTAACCTTAACCTTTTTAATATGTTATGTCGCTTTGTAATTTTCCATTTTATGTATAATTCGTAAATCATAATTATTAGATTTTGGAAAGGAAAATCAACAGAATTTTAAAAAAAAGGATTCTGTGATCATGCTATACTTTCACCGGCTTCCAACTCGTTTAAAATTCTGTCAAAACGGCTTTCTGCTACATCTTGACGCATCCCCCTTAATTTGCAAAAACTTATACTTATTTTATAGTTGTGAGTTTTATAGTTCTTGCATCAACTTTGTTCTTTTGCCCATAAAAGTTTTTCAACCAAATTCAACAATTCTACAAACCCGGTTTTTTGTATAGCTGATATACAAACCTTTTTGTCTTGAGAATTTTCCAAAAAATTCGTATCTTCCAACAGGTCTACTTTATTGTATACGTCTATTTTTTCTATTTTTTCGAGATTCAAACTCGTTAAAATGCCTTCTACAGCTCCAATTTGTTCCTTGTAGCTTGGGTTGGAAATATCAACTACATGAAGTAAAAGATCGGCATCTCCCAATTCTTCCAAAGTTGCCTTAAAGGCATTAGAAAGTTCAGGCGGAAGGCCATGGATAAATCCAACCGTATCGGACAAAATAATTTCTCTTTCTTCAGGAAAACGTACTCTCCTTGTTGTCGGATCAAGGGTTGCAAAGAGTTTGTTTTCGGAGATTACGTCTGAGTTTGTTAGTGCGTTTAGTAAGGTTGATTTTCCCGTATTTGTATAACCGATAATTGCCACAACGGGAATTTCACGCCTTTTTCGTTGCTTTCGGTTGAGTTCCCTTCTTTGCTTTAAAGATTTCAACTCTTTCTCCAAATGGGCAATCCTTTCTTCCACGCGCCTTTTGCCAATTTCTAACTTAGTTTCACCAGGTCCTCGTCCTCCAATCCCTCCGGTAAGGCGGGACATATTATCATCTAACTCGGTTAGTCTTCCCTTCAGATATTTCAGTTGTGCAAGCTCTACTTGTAGTTTTCCGTCTCTACTCTTAGCATTTTTAGCAAAAATATCAAGAATAAGTTGTGTTCTGTCGATTACCTTTAAATCGCAAAAATAGGATATTTTTTTAGCTTGAGAAGGGGACAGCTCCAAATCAAATATAAGCAAATCCACGTCTTTGTGAACTGCTTGAAGAATAATTTCTTTAATTTTCCCGCTTCCCATAACGGTTGTAGGGTCCAAAGACTGCCTTTTTTGAAAAAACGTGTCTACAACTTCAATTCCGGCAGTGCGACACAATTCTTTAAGCTCTTCAATCGAACTTTCAACGGAACGAGATAGCTTTTTGTTATGAGTAGAAACATTGATAAGAAAAGCACGCTCGACTTTTGTAGATGTTTTTAAGTTCTTTTTGTATCTACCTAGTTCATCTTCTATGGTTTCGATTTCTTGGAGTATACCGGTTGAAATTTTTCCTGGGTATTTTTTCTCAAGAATTATCCAAGGAGATTTTGAATTTTCATCCGTATTTATGTGAGCTGATATGAAATATTTTGGAATTCCGTTTTGACCGGGAATCGAAATTGTGACATAATCCATTCTTAAAAGAACCATGTCCATCAAATCTTCTTCGGTTACTTGTTCTTCCTTGAGATAAGAATGAAATAAACGTAAGCCCCTTAACCTTTTGTCTATTGCTCTTGTTCTATCTAGTTCCGGAATTTCTATGGATTTGTCATTTCCAACGATAACGTGTTGTATATATCCCGTTCTGTCGATAGAAACGCTTACTCTTCTTCCAATTTCGTTGGATATTTCGGATATAGAGCGAGCAATTTCAACGGTAATGGCAACATCCTCCCGAACTCGCCTTTCTCCTATTTTTTTTAATTTTTGGATTTGGCTGGATTTCAAACCAATTATGTTTCCTGAAATCTTATTGATAATTTTCTCCCTATTGTATTATATTTTTAAAAAAATTAGTGATTAAAGAAATAGTCAATGTATAATTGGAATTGTAAAATATAATTTTGTAGGTAGGTCTTCAAATTTGAAAATATCTTATAGTATCGTTTTCCTTTTATTGTTTAGTTTTGCCTTATGGGGAGATTCCTATAAAGATGCGGAGGAAGCTTCACTTTCCAAAAAAGCTCCAGTGAAGCCACCAAAAACGTTTCAGCCAGTAAAACCGACTGATAATACAACGGATAGTATTAATCCGGAATCAGCTGAACGGGAAAAAAACGAAGCACTTATTGAACGCGGCAAAAGGTACATCGAACACTATGAAGCGAGAAAAGGCGTAAAAGAAATTACCAAACAACTTCTTCATAATACCATACCGGAAGTAAGAGCGGAAGCTGCTCGAGCTTTGGGTAGGCTAAGAAGCGGCTTAAAAGCATTACACATTGCTATTGATACGGATGGCTATGAAGTAAGGCAAAACGCTTACCAAGCAATTGAACTGATAGGCTCTCCTTATTCCATAAAATATTTTATCAAAGGCATACAATCATCCGAACAAGAAATTCGAATTTCTTCTTATAAAGGACTGGGAAAAACAAAAACTAGCGTTGGGCGAGATTTGATTGTAAAAGCCGGTTTAAAATCTCCAGACCCACCTATTGTAGCTGCAGCTTTGGAGGGATTGGGCTATTTTAGCAAAAGCAGTGACCTACAAGTAATAGGCAAATATCTTGAATCGAACGTTCAAGAATACAAAACAGGAGCTATTCGAGCTTTGGCGAACCATGGCAATTCGGATAGCCTGAAAATGCTCTGGAATGCTTTAATAAAAAATCCGGAGCTAGAACCAGATATAATTTATGCCGTAAGTAAAAAAAGGGGATTGGCTCCTACCTTGATGCTTATCAAGATTATGAATCGAACAAAAAACGAAAATTATCAAAATATCATTCATAAAGAATTGGTTTATCGAAGAGCTTACGGGAAATACGCCATCGTTCAAATACCGGTTGCTACTCTAAAACAATATCCAAGAGCAAATTCTACCAGAATTGCAAGATTGGGAGAAGGAGATGTTGGAAAAGTTCGAAGGGTGACATCCAAAAGGTTTAAAGCCAAATTTGATAATAAAGTAATTGAAGATCGTTATTATCTAATCCAAGCTGTCAATTCCAAAAAGAACTATTTTAGAAGGAGTATCATGGAAGGTTGGGTTTTTGGACCTAAGATTAAGGTTATCAGTATTTCGCCTCCAACTACCTCTAATAAACTGACCATACAAACCATTAATTCTATGAATATATATACAGATGAGCATAGTGAAGAAGAAATTCAACCAAACAACAATAAAAAAACGGAAACTCCGGTAGAAGACGAAAACGATAGCTTTGAAGATATAATTGAAGACAGTGATTCTGACAGTCAGGATAAGATCAAGGATACGGATGATGTACCAGTAGATGACAAGAATAACGGTAGCAGCAGTCCGGGTGAAGACGGACGTTTGGGAGGATTTTACTAAAAAAATACAAAGGCTATGCCTGTGTCTTGCGTAAGGGTAGACACGTAGTTCTGCCCGGGCTACCCCTTAGTTTCGTCTCAGTTATATTTGTAATAGAAGGAATCAGTTTATTGGCGAGTTGTTCTGCCGTTACAATGTGCTAGGCATTCCTTTGGTAGCACTATTCATTTTCTTTTGTTACGATTTTGCTGTAGGTTTGATATAACTGCTTATTGTAAAAACTCAATCTTTTTAATATATGCTCGAGATTTTCCTTCCGTATCGGTTGTATCAACTTCAATGGAAATAGCGGAAACAAAAGGGGTTATATTTTTGTTGAATAATTTTTGAAAGTTTTTTTCTAATTCAAATTCTGTTAAAAACTCCTGTCCCTTTTTCTTTTCACAAGGAGAGCAAAAATATCTTCCACCTTTCTTATAGGTTTTAGCAATATATGCTTTTCCTTCTTTCTCGTTTGCTCCTGGGAAAATTCCAATAAAATAAGGAAGATCGGGAGCGTAAACTTTCCCACTAGAAATTTTTTCATTTCCAAAAAAAATCATAACCGAGATCGCTTCACGATTATTACCTTTCTCCCAGTTTGCTCCTATAGGATATAGGTCAACTCCCCAAGTAATCCTAACTTTTTTAGCATTGTTGATTCTAAGATTCTTTTTTAAGATGATTCCAAATTCTTTATCTTGGGATTCCAAAACCAATCCACCTTTATCGAACTTAGGTTTTAGATTTGTTGCACTTTTTTTTAACTCAAACCCATTTTCTTTCAACCACTGAATAGCATTCTTACTAGGCGGCTGGTTGAAATTTATTACGTAGAGTGCCTTTGCACATACTGGGCTGGAAAACGAACCAATTACAAAAATAATCGTTATGAATAATTTTTTCACAAAAAATTCCTTTTTTTGCTTTTACTTTTCTTTTTGCTCAATGTCTTCAAATTCTTTTTTCTCATCTGTAATAAGCTTGTTTCCGATTTTGGAACTCTCGATTTCACTGATTATAAATCCCAGTTTTATTAAGGCATCATCTATATATTCAAGTTTACTGACGTTTTTTTGGATACGTTCAAGTTCTTTTTCAAAAAACATTGTAACCACCTCCTATTGAACTGCAATCAAGATAATCTGCTTATGTTTCAATTTAATTAAGATACTGTTTTATTTTTGTAAAAAAATCAATTTACATATTCTGTTGCGGCATCAGTTAGTTTTGTATCAATTAAAATTGCGTCAGTAAGATTCGCCTTGGACAGGTTAGCTTCTGTCAGATTTGCTTTGGTCAAGTTTGCTTTGGTCAAGTTTGCTTTGGTCAAGTTTGCTTTGGTCAAGTTTGCTTTGGTCAAGTTTGCTTTGGTCAAGTTTGCTTTGGTCAAGTTTGCTTTGGTCAAGTTTGCTTCAGTTAAGTTTGACTTCGAAAGATTTGCTGCAATCAACTTTGCACCGCTCAAGTTTGCGCTTTTTAGATCTACACCTTTCAGCTTTGTACCTACTAATTTTGCACCTTTTAGATCAATACCGCTTAAATTTGTACCATTTAGGTCTGCACCACTCAGTTTGGCTCCAATCAGGTTTGCATTACTTAGGTTTACGTCAATTAGTTTTGCGTCACTCAAGTTTACACCAATCAATTTTGCACTACTTAGGTTTATACCTTTCAGCTTTGTGCCACCCAAGTCTGCAAAAATCAAATTTGCATCACTCAGATCTACATTTTTTAGACTTATACCGCTCAAGTTTGCACCACTCAAGTCAGTTCCACTTAATTTCTTATCACCTTTTTTTATTCTTTGAACGTCATTTGAATTAGCCATATTCTATTCCCTCTTTGTATTTAAAAATTTAGTATTATAAAAAAGTCCATCATATTCTATGGGTGGTTTTCCACCATTGATCATTACTGCAACTGGCTTACTTACAGGAAGTTTTTGTTCAATGATATATTTCAAAAATGGAGCATCGGTCTGGTAACTATTTCCAAAGCCTGCAAGCACAAATACGTTTTTATACTTTTTTTCCTTTATTATATCCAAAACAATTTTCTGTAAAGCCTTTGTTTTACCTTCCGCATAAGTTATGGGTTGTTTTATT
This sequence comes from Leptospiraceae bacterium, assembly GCA_024233865.1. Lineage (GTDB taxonomy): Bacteria > Spirochaetota > Leptospiria > Leptospirales > Leptospiraceae > JACKPA01. The sequence continues at coordinate 657,458 of JACKPA010000001.1, forward strand.
TTATTTGTCAAAATTCCATCTTTATCTTCCAAATTAATTCCTCTGATTTGAGATTTGGGAATCTTTAAACTACCGGACGCTCCTTTTACAAAAAAATCGGGGCTTGCCGAAATGATATAAACCCTAAAGTCATCCTGCCCTATCATTGAGTTTAAAATTTTAATACTTTCAGAAAAATAAAACTTTCTCAGAGTATTTTCAAAATAAATGGAAGTAAAGGTTTCTAGTTTTTTTTTATCTTGTCCTTGATAAATTTGAGCTATATATTGGTATGCAATTGCACTACCTTTTTTCGCTTCCATTTCTCTGTAATCTTTTTCAAATTTTGTAAATTCGTTTTTATTGTATGATATAGAAAATCCATCTTCTATGGAGAGTTGTAGCAATCCCTTATAGACTGCCTTTCCGTCCTCTGTTAGTCCTTCGCTACAATCTCCTTTTAGTATCGTTCCATCAAAATCCCAAAAACTTAAAAATAGGCAATCGTATTGTTTTTGGCACAACGCTTGCCCTTCTTTTTTGAAGTCGAGAATTGCTTTTTTAGTTGTAAAAATTTTGGAAATAATTTCCTGCACATCAATATCAGATGAGAAAGACAATTCTTTTTTCTTGTCGCAAAATAGGAATACAAAGCCTATCAAAAAGATAATTATAATTTGTCTAAAGCAATCTTTCATATATCCTCTTTATGCTTAAGAATACACCAGGGCTTTTTTCTCCAAAAACTGTTTCAATCGGATTACTTTTTTATTTTCTTGCTCTCTTTGTTCCACTATATCCAAATACTTTCTTGCTTTAGAGAAATTCCCTATATGAATATAAATTTCAGCAAGTTGGATAAGGTTTCTATTGTTTGCAGGGTCTCGAAGTTGGTATTTTTCTCCAAAGTCAGCTGCGAGTTCATACTTTTTGGTTTGCTTGTAAGCATAAGACATATAATACAAGAAATCGGTGTCTTGAGGTTTTAAATCTGTATAACGCTCTGCTAATACAATCGCTCTTTCAAAGCTTTTTACTTTGAGATAGAGTTTGGCAAGTTCTCGCAATGCATAGGGTTCGTTTTCTTGAATGAGTAAAACAGATTCCAATTTTGTCATGGTTTCTTTCCAATTACCTTTCCGGAAAGATTTTATACCTTCTTGGATGAGTTTCTTTACTTCTTCCGATTGATATCCATTGAAAGAAGTCCCTGAATTCTCTTTAAACGCAATTCTCAAAAGGCTAAAATCATCAGTAAATTCACCTACTCTCAGTATGGCTTTTTCAATATTTTCCACACACCCTTCCCCCTCTTCCACTCTTTTCAAAAAAGCGTTTTCATCTTCATTGATGATTCTCTCCACTCCGTCACTTCCAATCATAATGTCGTCTCTGCCGTCGGAGCCTACAATAATCACATCTCCCGGACGAAGCTGAAATACCTTTATATAAAACGGATAGTTTCCCATCTCAGTAAAACCTATTTTTCTCAAGGATAATTCGTTTTCGATAAAATTAGCTTTCTTATTCCTATACAAAACAACCCATGGATGTTCTGCGTTGATATAATAAACAGTTCCTGTTTCATCATCCACCAAACCTACGACCGCAGAAATAAACATAGAACCATCAAAAGACTGAAAAATATTATGCAATTCGACAAAACACTCTTTTAGCCACCTCTCCGGGTGAAGGCTTTGGATTGCCCTCAAATTACCGGTTCTTGTTAGTATAGACTTAAATACCGTTCCTAATACCAGAGCACCGCCGGCACCTTGGATAGACTTACCCATCGCATCAGCATTTAGGAAAACGGTGTACCTTCGATTTCGTAATTCTATGCCTTGGATACTACATAAATCTCCTCCGATTTCAAATTCTTTGTTTCTAAAAATGAATTTCTTTTTTTGTCTTTCCAAAACGTCTACCTTGATGTTGGTTGATATATTGCAAACCTCCGACAAGGGTTTTATCAAAAGTGAAGTCAAAAAATAGTCTCCGTCTTGTTGCTCCTTTATTTTTTTAATTTCTTGCAAATTGTTTTGAATTTCCAAGGTTTTTTGATTGACTAGCTCTTCCAAATGATTTTGGTATTGGTACAAATCCCGCTTCATTTCAGAAAAAACGTCCCCCATTTGTCCTAGTTCATCAGTCCTGTGAAGTTCCAGGGATTGCTCTTTGTTTTTATCGATGTTTTTCATCGCATCATTCAAAACCTTTACGGCTTTTGTGATGTCACGAGAAAAAAGATTGGAGACGGCAAAAATACCGGCAAAAATAAGAGAGGCTACGATAAAAAAAGAACTCCACATTCGACTAGTAGACTCCGAAAGTTCTTTTTCATCAATCATTACCAAAAATTCTATTTTTAAATTAGTCAGGTCTTTTGATTCGTAATTAACTTTAGTTATATAATAAGGTTTTCCTTCCCATGTAATTCTGGAATGGTTTTTTATCTGTTTACCTGATTTTTGAATATAGTTTTTGATCATGGAGCTACTGCTCGTGAGGTGTTTGCCATTTTGAAAAATTGCCAATTGAATATTATCATTTCCGGATAATTTGTCCGTAAACTTATCATCAACAACCTGTCCGATAAGAATTGTTCCTTTATTTTTGAAAGGAGCCGTAACTCGAAAAGCCAAGCCACTGTGTCCCATTTCCAAGCAAGAAACAGAATTTCCTTTTAATGCGGATTGTATAATGGGTTGAGAACTTTTATCATCTCCAAAGTCACCTGGTCTATGGACTCGAAAGTAAACCCTACCAAATTTGTCCCCGATTTCAAAAATATTTAAATCATATTGAACTAAAATTTGCTTTAGATAAGGTAGGTTTTTATGAAATACTCTACGATCTTTTAAACCTCTCTCGATAATAGAAAAAGAAATAGGATTTTTAAGTATTTCGGAAAGCAATAATTTGAGTTTTTGGTCTTTGTGCTCTAGTTCTTTTTGAAAAATAAGTGATTGTTCTTCTGCTCTCTTGTTTTGGGGTTCATTTTTTAGTTCATTGATAAAAACAAAAGAAGTCACAGTTAGTGCAACCAACAATAAAAGCTGACTCGCACCCGAAATAAGAAATATTTTGTATTTAATGCTCATTGTTTTTTTACCATTTCTATTTATACAACGATATTTATATAACAAAATGATTACGCTTTGGTTAAAAATAATCGGAATTAACGCTTTAGAAGAATACAAATATTTTTGGTTAAACTTTTAGTCTGTGACCCAACTATGGATGGAAAGCTCAACGGAATGTAGAGTTGTTATTTTGGATCAAAAATTGATGTTTTTGAGCTTTTTAAAGATACTTTCATCTTTAAAAAGGGTATTTTAAGCCTGAAAGTTCTGCAATTTGAATCATACAATTATGTAAAAATTCATCCGGAGAATCTTGTTTGGAGAAGTACTGGGCTTTGCCAAAACGAATGATAACCTGCTTTCGCAAAAATCCTTTTTTGTAATCATAGCCGGCACATACAACCGCCAAAGGAGTGGAGGGCTTTCCAACAATAAACCTAAATCCTGGTAGCTTACCTTTTCCCATTTTACCATAATGACGAGACTGCTCTGGAAAAAGTACCATTGCATTCCCGTCATAGAGCGTTTTTTTCGCTAGAGCAAGAGATTTTTTGCTTTTTTCGGGATTTTTCCTGTCTATTGGAATTCCTCCTATCTTTAAAAAAAAACCGAAAAATACTGGTTTTGTTAATTCATCTTTGATAATACACCAAGCGTGCCTCTTTAATACTTTTACAATCAATGGGTAGCCAATAGGGATATCATGATTACTGGAATGTTTAGAGAGAATTAACACTGGTCCTTCAATTTGGAGGTTTTCTTGGATTTCATAAGAGATGTTAAAACGCAGCTTATAAAGAAAATTCCCCATAAAGTATAAAATATTAGAAGCCCATGCAGTTTTGCCAGGATGTGTTGAGTTATTTTGATTCATAAAGATAAGTTTTTTCCTTATGTATTCCCTTTTATGGCTTGTAAACTGTCAAATTCTTTTTTCTTAGCCGAAATCTCGTTCACAAACCGATAAATTGAAATTTTTTATTTAAAGAAAAAAATGTATTGAAAATGCCAATAGTGCTTAACTTTATAGGTACAATAAAATTAGGAATATCAGGTGAATTAAAATGGGGAAAGAAAAAGAAACAAAAAAAGATATCAAAAAGAAGCCTACTAAATCCTTAAAAGAAAAAAGGACTGAGAAAAAGGAAAAAAAGGCAAAAAAATAAAATAACTCAAGCTTTTTACAAGGGGGCATAATCTATGAAATATTGCTCCCGACAGGACTCGAACCTGTGGCCCTTTGTTTAGGAAACAAATGCTCTATCCACCTGAGCTACGGGAGCTAAAAAAGTGCGTTTTTAAGCCTTATTTTTCTTTTGTTGGTTCACGATCCTCTGAAAGTCAACGATATTGTTGATGGTTATTTCATCTACTTTTACTTCAAGCTTATTCATTTTTTTCCAAGCTTGTAGTTGTTTCTGAACTTCTCGCGGAGGTTGTCCACACCAATTAGCTATTTCTTCTGCAGTGGTTTTTAAAACAACCTGTTTTTGAACTGTGTTAGGATATTGTTTTTCCCACAACATTAAAAATACGTCTGCTATTTTTCCAAGTATATCTTCATTAAGAAGGATCATCAACCTTCTTTTTGCATCATAAATTCTTGTGGAAAATAATGTCAAAACCCTTAAAGCTAATTGTGGGTTTCTGGTCATTAATTGGTCAAAATTAGCTCTATTAAAGTTCAAAACCTTTACCTCGTCTATGGCAACAGCTGTAGCTGACCTTGGTGCTTCTTCCAAAATAGCCATTTCACCAAAAATATCACCTGTCTCCAAAACATCTAAAGTTTTAATCGACTTTCCCACAGTTTTAGTAATTCTAACCTTGCCTTCTTGGATAAAGTAAAAGTCATTTCCCGGTTCATATTCACAAAATATAATTTCATTTGCTGAATACGTTTTCCCAAATTTGTTAAACATTGCTGCTAGCATTTCCATAATATTACCCTTTTAGTTGAGCCGCTTTTTTTCGAGCTTCCAAAGTAAATTGATCTCCCGGGGGCATCATTGCAACCTTATTGTATAACAAAATTGCCTTATCCACATCATTCCTTTGTTCGGAAATCTGAGCCAAATTTAAAATTGCTTCTTTCACCTTTTCGCCCTTAGGGAAATTTTTTACATATAGAGATAAAGTAGTATAAGAAGCATCTGTTTTACCAAGGTTTTTTTGGCAAATTCCATAATAAAAATTTGCTTGCCCTTGTAATTTTGCTTCTTCCGGAGTTGCAACTTGTTTTTCCACCAAAGATTTATAAATAGGAAAAGCTTCATTAAAATTCTTTGAATTAAAAAACTTTAATCCTTTGTTAAAAAGGTCTTTAAAGGACAACGAACTTTCTTGAATTTGAGAAGCAGAAGCAGGTCCACCTGAATCCGAACGAGCAGTAGGTTTTTCAACCTCATACACTAATGGAGGCAGGTGAGTAGGAAAAGGACTGTTCTTTTCAGCTAAATTTAAGAGTTCCTGTGCTCTTTGAGAATATTTACCCCCCGGGTAATGATGTAAATAACGCTTGAATGCGTAAATGGCGTGTCCGAACTCCTCATTTTGGTAAAATACCTCTCCCACATTCATCAATTCATAAGACGGGGAGCGTGCTTCTGCCAATTGACCCAATTGCTCACGCACCTTGCTATGAATTTGTCTCAACTGATTCGAGAAAACTTTCATCATTTTTAATATCAAATGAGTTTTGTTTGCTACGAACTCTTCAAAATCATAATATTTAAAAACCAAAACGGAAGAATTCATTAAAACTTGGGCTGTTTCTTCTCTAGGATATTTACCTAGGGCTGATTTAACGCCAAAAAATTCTCCTTTTTTAACTTCTTCTTTTACTTCAACATGATTATCTATGGAAGTATAACTCAAAGCAATTCTTCCATTTTGTAAAACAAAGATTTCTTCTGCTTTATCCTTTTCAAAATATATGATGGATCCCGCTTTATACGTTCTTATAACTGGTCCAGCCAACTTTACTTACCTTTTATCCGAATTTATATAGATATGTTATTTATACTTAAGCAATTTATTTGGGTCAACTGGTTTTTTTCCACGATTGATCTGAAAATAAAGACCTTTGTGTTTAACGAGAGTTCCGATCAAAACTCCCTTTTTAACGCTTTGCTCTTCATCTACATATATTTCATCTAAATTTCCATAAACAGTTGAATATCCATTGTTATGCTCTATGATAATATACTTTTCATACCCATCCATATAATCTTTGACAACTACTTTTCCATCTAGCGGAGAAATTACTTCACCAAACTCATCTGGCTGAAAAAGTATTCCTTTATGGGGTCTTTCCGGATTATCCGAAAAGCTTTTATGGATAGGTTTATTTAAAAATCTACCCCTTTTTCTTCTTTTTTTATAAATAGTATAACGAGATCGTTTATCTCTTTTAATACGTTTAGTTTTGCTTCTTACGATTCCCCTATCCAAAGAAGGTTTGCTTATTTTTTGTTTTTTGTTTTTTTGTAATTCTTGTAGTAATTGTTTATAATGCTCTTCTTCTGAGTACATATAATTTTTTATGGGAGGTTCATTGTGGGTAGAAAATACATTGATTGGCAAAAACAAAATTATTATAGTAAAAGTTATAAAAAACTTTAAAATCATTCTAATTTTCCTATTATATATAAATATTTTTATTAAACTAGAATGATTTGAAATACTGAAATACCATAAATATGTCCACAATTATTTACAGTTTATTTACAGAAAGCGTAAAAAAATAATTTCATGGTTTTCCCTTAGATAAAGCTATGCCAACTGCTGCGCATGAATTGAATCGACAATATATTGAAATATACCTAAAATTTTGGGTAAGTCATTGAGAAAATAACGTTCTCTATCAATTAAAACAATTTTATTCTCTAATTTTAGAAAAACCCAATCAAACGCATTGGTTACAGCACCATAAATTGTTTCATAGGGTTCATTCATATCTTGGTTAAAGAGTCTTGCCGCATACATTTCAGCAGCACATTGGGCATATCCTTCCTCTATGACACCATTTTTTGCTTCTACCATGCAGAAAATGGGTGCCTCAACGCTTGATTTTTGAGCTTTTGCACTAATCATAAAATCAGGATTTCCCTGTAAGTCTTTGTTGCCCTCTATGTTAAGTGCATAGCCGGAAAAAATACCAATTTGGGGGTTTTTTCTTCTTATTTCTTTGATAATAGGGTAAATAATTGCCTCTGACTTTGCTTTCTCAGTCATTAAGGGAATCTCTTTTGCCTCTTGCAAATCATCTTTAAGCCTTTGGCTTGCTTCCTTATGCTCAATAGCAATATTATTGAACAAAAAAACGTCTTTTTGTTCTATATTATAGTCCTTTTTTAGTTTCGCAAAAGTGAAGTTCGAATACGCCATAGGCTTTGTTTTCCTTCAACCTAAGATTATATGAAAAGTATTATTTTGCAAGGAAAAATAGTATTTGACAACTATAATAGAGTTTATATAAAAGGAAGATGTATAACAGTCGTTTTGGACGTTCGGTGCTAAGGTGAAACGCTAACATTTGCACGCTGTTATGCATCTCTTTTTCTTTCTTACCTCAAGATTTTTTATTATGTCGGATTTGAAGTTCTTTCTCTATATCTGATATGGAAAAATTTTTTTCAACAAGCAGCACCTGTAAATGAAATATAAGGTCTGCAATTTCGTGTATCAGTTCTTGTTTATCGGTATTTTTGGCAGCAATAATTACTTCGCCACTCTCTTCACCGACTTTTTTAAGTATTTTATCCAAACCTTTTTGAAAAAGTTTTGAAGTGTAAGAGTTTTCCGGTAGTTCTAATTTTCTCTTTTTTAATAATTCTTCTAATTCTAAAAAAAACTGCATATAGTTAAAGGGAATAGTTACTTTCTTTTTGTCGATAAAATTTTCTCATTGACTATTCTATTTTACTATCCTACCTTACCTATGTTACGCTTAAACTATAAATTAGGCTAAATATAAAAAGAAGAAATAAGGATAAAAAGAAAAAGTATGTTGAGAATAGTTAAACTATTAGTTTTGTTTATGGTCACTCAGCCTTTGTTTTCGGAAATAGTCTGGCAAAATTCAATGACAAGAAGTTTGGAAATTGCCAAAGAAAAACAACTTCCAATCATACTCGATATATACACAGATTGGTGCTACTACTGCAAGATTCTAGAAGCTAATGTTTTTCCATCGTATGAGGTAAAGCAGGAATTGGAAAAGTTTGTTGCGGTTAGATTAAATGCAGAAAGATTCCCAACTCTTATGAGAAAGTATAACGTTAGAGGTTTTCCCACAATACTCATTTTGGACAAAGATGGTAATTTAATTGATAAAATAACAGGGCTTCCTTCAAAGCAGATGATTATCAATAAAATGAGAGTTGCCTATAAAAAGCGAGATGTGGAATCTGCTCTGTTAGATAGTTGGCGAAAAGACCCTGATAGCGTAGTTAATAATTTTAAATTGGGGGTTTTTTATTACGAAGCAGGAAAGTTGGAACAATCTGTTAGTTATTTCCAAAGAACTTACAACTCAAGCAGAAATGAGTCCCCGGAATTAAAGCACGATTCAATGTACAATGTAGGTATTATCAAAATAAAAAATGAAAACTATTATGAAGCGATTCCTGTTTGGACTAGGTATCTGGAAACCTACCCTAATAGGGACATAATGTGGGCACATTACTATCGAGGAATTTCTTATCTGAATACTGGAAAAAAAAAAGATGCTAAAGACGATTTATTAAAAGCAAGAGAACTGACGGATAATGCTGCAGAAAAGTATAAAATTCAAAGTATATTGGATGAGTTAGAAGTGTATTAACCGTTGGTTTTGAAGTGTTTTTTTCCACCGATAAACACCGATAAAGCTGGTATTTTTATCTTATAATTAATCGGTGTTTATCAGAAGTTGGTGAATACATTTAAACAATTTTTCAAAGATAGATTCCCTTTAGAATGTTATCAAAAGCAAAAATAAATTTAGGATTAAAAGTCCTTTTCAAAAGACCCGATAACTACCACGAAATTAATAGCATAATGCTAAAAATTAATTGGGGAGATGATATACTATTCGAGCCAATAGAAACGAAAAAATTTGAGCTAATATCTCAAAATGAACTCCAAAACGATAGAAAAAAATTATACAATGAAGTATCTGAAATTGGAGATTATACTAAAAACATTTTGTATAAAACCTACACACTATCAAAAACAGAAAATTCCAAAGTACCGGGAGTAAGAATACATCTTACTAAAAGAATACCTCCAGGGGGTGGTTTGGGGGGTGGGAGTTCCAATGCAGCATCCTTATTATCTTTTCTATTTGCAAAACCAGATTTAAATACTTCTATGAATTTAGTGGAAATTGCTTCAAAAGTCGGAGCAGATGTCCCCTTTTTTTTAAAAGAAGGAAGTGCTATAGCTAGTGGAATAGGAGAAATTTTAGACGATATTGAGATTTCACAAGGATACGGAGTTTTAGCAATCCCAACTTTTACAATTAATACCGCAGAATCTTTTAAAAATTTAAATTTGACTTTACAAAATAACCCTACTCCAAATATGTGTAATATACTTAGTGATGACTTGAAGTTGTTACTAAAAAATGCTGATTGGGCAGAGCTGAAAGATAAGTTAGTCAATGACTTTGAAAGTTATGCCTTTAGGATTTATCCTAAACTAAAGTCTTTAAAAGAGGATTTTAATAGCTTAGGGTGTTCTTATGCTTCTATGACAGGAACAGGGTCTTGTATCTACGGATTAGTGAAAGACTTTGAAGCTCAAAAAGAAGTGTACGATAGTATGGTGTTAAAGTATCCATTCTATCAATTTATTAAGTTTACTTTTTAATGAATTTTGGGCTGTAGCCAAGTGGTAAGGCAGCTGGTTTTGGTCCAGCCATACCTAGGTTCGAATCCTAGCAGCCCAGCCATCTTAATGTAGTATTCCAGGAAATAATTTCATGACAGACAATCTGCCACAACCCGCCAAAGCAGTTATCCTTGCTGCAGGAAAGGGCACTCGTATGAAATCTGAGTTACCTAAGGTTGCCATTCCCATAAACAACAAACCTATTATAAGTTATGTAATTGAAAATGTGCTTAGTGCAGGTATAAAATCAATTATTGTTGTGGTTGGTTATAAAAAAGATCAGGTAATTTCGATATGCGAACCCTATCCGAATATTAGTTTTGTTGAGCAAACGGAACAATTAGGAACCGGTCACGCTCTTCTTTGCTGTGAAGACCGATTTAAAAATTTAGATACTAAAGTCCTTGTTGCCTGTGGGGATGCCCCCGCTATTTCAGCAAGCTCTTTTCGTAGCCTGCTTGACTTGCATTTTAAGGAAAACAACTCTGTCACCGTTTTATCCGCCAAATTAGAAAAACCAACCGGATACGGACGAATTTTGAGAGATGCCAACAATCATCTTGTGGAAATAAAAGAAGAAAAAGACGCAACCTCTGATGAAAAAACAGTTCAAGAAATTAATACCGGCACATACGTATTTAATTCTCCGGATGTGTTTAAACAATTGAAGCGAATTGGCAATGAAAATGTTCAAAAAGAGTATTACCTTCCAGACCTGATTAAAATATACAGAAGTATAGGTGGGAATGTAAATGCCATGCAACTTTCTAATTCTTTCGAATCCCTTGGGATCAATTCAGTAGAAGACTTACATCAAATAAGTCAGTTTATCAAAAAGGATACAATATAAAATGAAAGACAGTATAGCAGTCTTTTCTGGTAATTCAAACCAGACTTTAGTCAAGCAAATCTGCGATAATTTGAAAATTCCACCGGGAGAAATTACCGTAAAAAAGTTTTCCGATGGAGAATTATTTATTAAAATAGAAGAAAACGTAAGAGGTAGAGATACGTTTATAATTCAATCACTGAGTTATCCTGCCAATGATCATATAATGGAGCTTTTGCTCATAATAGATGCCTTGAAAAGAGCTTCGGCAAGGAGAATCACTTGTGTAATTCCTTATTATGGTTATGCAAGACAAGACAGGAAGGTTGAGCCAAGGGTTCCTATTTCAGCGCGAGTGGTAGCTGATCTTATCCAAAGTACCGGACCTGACCGAATTTTGACCATGGATTTACACGCTGACCAAATTCAGGGTTTTTTCAATATTCCTGTAGATCACCTGTACTACGCTCCTATTCTTGTGGATCATATCAAAGAGAGGAATATGTCTGACGTTGTTATCGTCTCTCCGGATTCCGGAGGTGCGGAAAGAGCTCGTTTTCTTGGTCAAAAGGTAAATGCTAACATGGCAATTATTGACAAAAGGCGACCGGTTGCCAATGAGTCGGAAGTGATGAATATCGTAGGAGATATCAAAGGAAAAAATTGCATCCTACTTGATGATATGATTGACACAGCCGGTACAATTTGTAAAGCTGCTACTGCATTGTTAGGAAAAGGAGCAAAAAGTGTAACTTGTTGTGCTACTCATGGTGTTTTATCAGGTGAAGCTGTAAATAGATTAAACACCGTTGATTTTGAAGAAATAGTGTTTTCAAACACTATATATATTCCAAAAGAAAAAAATATTAAAAATTTAACAGTGCTTTCAGTTGCTCCAATGTTTGCAAAGGCTATTGAAAGAATTCACAATGAAGAATCTATTAGTTCATTATTTATATAAATTTGTGGGAGTTTTAATTTTAAATGGAACGAATTACTATTAAGGCAATTAAAAGAACAGAAACAGGAAAAAACGCTAATCATCGTTTAAGACAATCGGGAAATATCCCCATTAATATAACGGGAAACGGAAAGTCTACACTGGGAAGTGTGGATGCCAAAGAAATGGCAAAAACCTTAAATACAGGAGTACGGGCGGCAACAGTTCTGAACTTAAATTTGGAAGGAGACGCGGAATATCCTGTTATAATTAAAGAAGTTCAAAGAACACCTGGAACCAACAGCGTTAGGCATATAGACTTTTATAAAATTTCTCCAAACAAAAAGATCATTGCTAAGGTTGGGATTAATACATTTGGTAGCCCAAAAGGAACTAAAGCTGGAGGACAATTTGAACATCTCATTCATGAGCTTAAAATTAAGTCTCCATCCGAAGATTTAATAGATAATATAAATATAGATGTTACCGATATGGAGATTGGTCATCAGATTAAAGTAAGCCAATTACCTATGCCTAAAAGTTGGGAAGTTTTATTAAAGGGTGATCCGGTAGTAGCATCCGTAAATATGACAAGAGCTTTACTTGCTGCAGAAAGAAGTGAAAAAATGGCAGCAGGCAAGGATACCGCAAAGGGTAAGAAAAAATAATAAAATCTTAGTATGAAATTGATAGTCGGATTAGGAAACCCTGGAGACAAATACAACAACAGCAGAGGTAATATAGGTTTTAAGATCATTGATGTGATTGCCAATAATATTGGAACGGAAATTAAAACAAAGAAAAAGAAGTCCTTGATAGGGAGAGGAGTTTTTGAGGAAGACGAAGTTATTTTGTTAAAGCCTCAAACATTTAGTGCCCTCTCCGGAGAATCTGTCCTTTATATTGCTTCTTTCTTAAGAATTAAGGTTCAAGATATTATAGTAATTACGGAAAACATTAGTCTTGAATTGGGTCAGATTGCTGTAGAAAAAGGTAATTATGATCCAGAACACCAGGGTATTATATCTATAGCTCAGTCGCTTCGTTCGGATCAATTTATCAGAATTCGAATTGGCATCAGAAATGAAGATTTTGAGTTAGAAAAAGCAAATAAATTCTTAAAAGAAGACTTTTATCCAATGGAAAACCTGCGGTTGATTGAAATTATCAATGACGCTGAGGCAGCTATCCGTTCTATTAGCATGGGAGACATAGACGAGGTGATTGAGAAATTTAAATTATGAGAATTAACTTGCAAAATTATACGAATATCTGAAATCATTCCTTATGGAGTTAATCTTTTTATGAATAAAAATGTAAAGAACGTCATCTTTGTTCTATTGATAATACTATTAGTTTTGGCTATACTTTATAGGCCGGACAGATTGGATGGTGCTACTACTGATATAACCTATTCTGATTTCTTGAATATGATTGAGCCTGTGGATGGTAAAAAACCGATAGGCAAAATTTTTATTCAAAGCAATAAAAAAGAAAAAGACGCTAAATATTTGTCTATCGAAAAAGATATTATTGAAGGCTGGTATGTTCCGGATGGGAAGTCCAAACCACAAAGATTCCGCACGGTTATTGCTCCATTAAATACTGATGTGATCGAGAAGTTGCGAAAGTCGAATTTAACTTTTCAAGCAAAATCTTCTGAAGAAAATAAGTTTTTAAATGCTATTGGGACAATCATACCATGGATACTTGCGATAGGAATTATTTGGTTTATTATGATGCGACAATTGCAGTCAACTGGCAATAAAGCATTTAGTTTTGGAAAGAGTAAAGCCAAAATGCACGTTGATGCAAAGGTTAAGGTAACATTTGCCGATGTTGCCGGTTGTGATGAAGCAAAAGCAGAGTTGAGCGAAATGATTGACTTCTTAAAAGAGCCTAAAAAGTTCCAAGCCATTGGAGCCCGAATTCCTACAGGAGTATTACTAGTCGGTTCGCCAGGAACCGGAAAAACCCTTTTGGCAAAAGCAGTTGCCGGTGAAGCCGGTGTTCCTTTTTTTAGCATATCCGGCTCTGATTTCGTAGAGATGTTTGTTGGGGTAGGTGCTTCTAGAGTAAGGGATTTGTTTGAACAAGGTAAAAAACACGCTCCTTGTATCATTTTTATAGATGAGATAGATGCTGTTGGTCGATTAAGGGGTGCTGGCCTTGGTGGTGGGCATGACGAAAGAGAACAAACTCTAAACCAAATGCTTGTGGAAATGGATGGTTTTGAAACAAATGAAGGCGTAATTATTATAGCCGCTACTAATAGACCGGATGTTTTGGACCCGGCTTTGTTACGTCCAGGTAGATTTGATAGACAGGTTGTGGTTGATTTACCAGACGTAAAAGGCAGAGAGGAAATTTTAAAAGTTCATACAAAAAAAGTGCCTCTAACATCAGATATTTCTTTGAATTCCATTGCCAGAGGAACCCCAGGTTTTACGGGAGCTGATTTGGCAAACATTATCAATGAAGCAGCTTTGCTTGCAGCGCGAAAAAATAAGAAAAGAGTTACTCAAGATGAATTAGAAGATGCTCGAGATAAAGTTATGATGGGACCAGAGAGAAGATCTTTTTATATTTCTGCCGAAGAAAAGGAAGTGATTGCTTATCATGAGGCTGGTCATGCAATACTGGGAAAATTATTAACTCATACCGAATCCGTTCATAAAGTTACGATTATTCCTAGAGGACGAGCATTGGGTCTTACTCAATCTTTGCCTAAAGAAGAAAGGCATATCCATCCTAGAGACTATTGGATCGATCAGATTGTAGTTGCCATGGGTGGTTTCATAGCAGAGGAGTACAAATTTAACAATACTTCTACCGGTTCAAGTAATGATATTCAATATGCAACCAATATTGCACGAAAAATGGTTTGTGAATGGGGAATGTCAGTGAAATTAGGAACTATAAATTACAATGGCTCTCATGATCAGGTTTTTTTAGGTAGGGATATGGGGCACCCCACAGGTAAATACTATAGTGAGCATTTTGCAGCAATGATTGACGAGGAAGTAAAAACAATTGTACTTAGTTGTTTAAATAAAGGAAGAGATATAATTAAGAAAAATTCCAGTAAACTTGAAGGAATAGCACAAGCTCTACTCTCAAAAGAGACCATTACCGGAGAAGAGTTGAATAAAATTATGTCAACTCCTTCTACAACTGCGAAAAAGAAAACAGAGCGTTCGAAAGCTGCTGTGTTATCACCTCAATTAGCTTAAAGAGATTGGCTTGAAGTAGGAAATTTATTGTGAATACGGATTTTGATACCGGCGGAAGAGGAAATTATCAGCGGTTTTCAATTGATATAGGTGGTGTATTATCTCTTCACCTTGATACTAAAAAAAATATACAAGAATTATTGGACTCTCGAGACTTTAGGGCGGAGCATAAGGAGTTTGTTGAAGCCTTGTATTTTGAGCTAATCCCTATTTTTAGAAATATCGAAAACGCTTATAAAAGATTCATTGAAAAGTTATCCGGCTCTTCCATGAAAGAGGAAATCGAAAAGCAGAGTTATGAGTTATTTCCGGATATATTGCCTGATGAAAATGAGCGTAATTACGTTAAAATTAAGATCATTTTTGAGTTTGTTTCTTCTTTTTTAAAAATAACCATAGCTTCTTGGACAGAAATCCAAGAAAGATTGAGGAAATTGTTAAAGAATTCTGATACAAAAATAACCTATGATAAGATTAACGGATTGTATCTTACTAAGATCAATGATCTGAATCTAGATACGCAGGCATTTCTTGAAAAGATAAAATCTATTTTTCATGGAAATATAGTAGGTGGATTACTAGAAGATCCGGATATTTTGGTCAGTAATTTACTGTATGAGGATAGCATAAATTATGATTATTCTGTCATTTTTAAAGGAACTGGTGCACAAGGGTATATTGTGCATGATTTGCACGACGAAGAGGACCTTTTTCAAGAATTTCAGCACTACGATAGTGATTCATCAAAAAATTTAGCCAAAGAAAGTGAAGTTCAATCGGAATATTACTACACTAGCCTTATCGGAACAAAAGACTGGAATCGAAATGATTCTTACATTTTATGCATAAAAAACATTGACCTCAAAGAAGAAGAAAAGAAATTTTACAGTTCTAGTTTTGTTGTGCTCAATCCGGCTGAAAACAGTAACATCAATATGGCTGCTGCTTTGGTTAGAAAAAATAGCGGATATTCTTTTGTTTCCAGATACACACAGATGTTAAACGCACTTTTGGAATATGCATTTAATAACTTATTAAACAATGACTTTCAAAACTTATGCGATGATGGTCACGCCTTTTTATACCACATAGGACCAGTCGTGATATATATGATTATTCAGGAAGATATGAATCGTAGAGACTTTGGTCATTGCTATTTTGTAGAGAAAAATGCTTTAATTAAGCTATTTCCGGAAAATACCATAAAAAAGCATATCATTAATTTTTGGACAGATAAATTTACCAAACTGTCAAGAGAGAGAGTTGATTCGTACATCAACTATTCCAAAGGTGTCCAGAACGTAAGAAGTTCTTATTATCATCTGTTTAATATTGCTGCTTCTACAAAAAAACGTGGAAGAAGTGACAACCTAACTATAGAAGTTTATCTAAAAATGAATATGGGTAAATTTTTTGGTTATAGACGTGCCCAAGTATACCGTAGGTTTGTTCATGACTGCGTTTTTGGAGCACTGCCAGAAAATAATTCAATTGAACTTGTTAATAAATTTTTTTAAGGATAGAATAGGTCTGTTTTATGAAAAAAAGTAGAGAACCACAGGTTAATTTATTTAAAAAATCCTCTCCCTACAAAGGAAAAGTGCTAAAAAATGAGAAACTCACTCCAGACATAGGCAAAGGGAAACGACCTTCCAAAGAAGGAGCTTCTGATATTAATAGGATTTCAATCGAAATTGATCATAAACAACTTCCTTATGTAATAGGGCAGAGCTTGGGGATCATCCCGCCGGGAATTGATCCGGAAAAGGCAAAAAAAGGAGGAGAAAACACCGGTTATACGGTAAGACTTTATTCCATTGCTTCTCCAACCTACTCTATCGGTATGAAAGAAGATTCCGTAGAATTTATTATCAAAAGAGATAATACATACGACGAAGCGGGACGGGCTATTCATAAAGGTGTTGCTTCTAACTATATGTGTGATCTCAAACAAGGAGATGAGGTTGATATTACTGGCCCAAGTGGCAAAACGTTTTTATTACCAAATTCTGATTTTGATGGAAATATCTTTTTTTGTGCTACTGGAACCGGAATTGCTCCTTTTTATGGAATGACAGTAGAGCTATTAGAACACAAATTGATTCAATTTACAGGGAATTTATACTTAATTTATGGAGCTCCCTATTCCGACGAAATTGTACTGAGAGAAGAGTTTGAAACACTTGCCAAAAACCATAGCAATTTTCACTTTATCACTGCCATCAGTCGAGAGGAAAAAAATCCTTTTGATGGTGGGAAAATGTATATCAGCCATAGAGTTCGAGAGCTTGGAAACAAGATAAAGGAAAGTCTCGAAAACAATGGTAGGGTTTATATTTGCGGTGGTCCAAAGGGAATGGAAAAGGGAGTTATCGAAGAATTACAAAAAATTGTGGGTGACACTGGAGATAACAAGGAATACCAAAATAAATTAAAATCCAGTAACCAGTTGTTTGTGGAAACATATTAAAATAACGTCGAACTGACGTTAAAATAAAGCGAGTTCGAGGTAAGGAATAATGTTATAAAAATAAGAAGGGTGAACACGGAGGTTCACCCCTACGCCCAAAAATACCACAGGCTTTGTAGGGGCAATCCCCCTGTGATTGCCCTTTAGGTGAAATAAAAATGTTATATCGAACTCATGTTTAAAATATACTTTGATTACTGGGATTACAAACAAGCCAATTGAAAAATAAAATCATCCAAGAAAAGAACTGACTTAGGGTTCCAACAGAATATTTCCTCGTTCAAGCTACAATGTCCTTGTTTTTCCCATTCATAAAGCTTGGACTTGATTGCACTTTTCTTTTCTGGAATTATATTCAAAAAGGACTCTATTTCTATCGGTAAAAAGATCCGGAATAGAGTCAGAGAAATGTCTTCTGCTTGGAATGGCTCATACACATTTTGGAATTGTTTTTGAAAATATTTTGGAATTGATTTTTCATTTGAGTATCTGCCTTTTTTTGTATATCCATGAGCTCCCGGACCAATACCAATATAATGCTCCAAGGTCCAATACTTTAAGTTGTGTATTGATTGTCCCCCTTTTTTAGAATAATTGGACACTTCGTATTGGAAAAAACCAGAACTTTCCAGCTTTTTGGGAAGTTCCAAAAGAACTTGTTTCTGCATTTCTTCGTTGGGGGGTAAGATTTTTTTTTGAGTGAGTAACTTCTGGTAGGGTGTATTTTCTTCAACGGTTAATCCGTAAATGCTTAGGTGCTCGATATTACTCTTTAAAGCAGTATCAACATCTTGGTAAAATAGGTCTAAAGTCTGCCCTGGAATTCCGTAAATCAAGTCAATCCCCGTTCTGTCAAAAGGGGAGTTTTCCAGCAAACTTAAGATATGGGAATATTTTTGTGAATCGTAATATCGATCCAAATACTTTAATATTCCTTCTTGAAACGACTGTATTCCTACATTAATCCTGTTAAAGCCTAGCAAATGAATGTCATTTAAAAATTCTCTATCTACATTTTCGGGATTCGCTTCTATGGAAATCTCTGCATCGCTCATTATTTTAAAATTTTTGTATAAAAAACTTAAAAAACTCCCAAGCAATTTAGTTTCTGCTAAACTAGGAGTCCCGCCACCAAAATAGATTGAATCAATACTATAATCGGAAAAATCCAGATTTTCCTCTATTCGCAATCGAATTTCCGATTTGTATGCTTCAAAAAGTTCAGTTTGGTTGGTAACTACGCTCTTTCCAATTCCAATAGAAAAGAAATCACAGTAAGAGCATTTATGAATACAGTAAGGAAAATGAACATAAATCCCAGCAAAACCATTTCTTTTTTTTAAAACAGATAAACCTTTCAAATCAATAGCTTATTTATCCTCTAGTATTTTGGTTTTTAGTACTCCAACACATTCCGCATACTTTTTTTTATCCCTGGGTTTATGAGAAAGCCCATAAAGCTGTACACCTACTATAAGGTTTTTTAAGCTATCAATGGAAAGATACTTAATGTGGGCATTCATGGACATCGGAGCAATATTTTTAAAAACTATATCAAAGCTAAAAGACATTTGGTGAGGTAGGTGCTCTGCTAACTCTTTGTCCGTGATTAGGATTCGCAAACCTCCGTAGGAAATGTTTAAAACGGGAAATTTGTTGTATTTTATGATGGTATTGGATTCTCGAATCCTATCAATCATTTCAAAGGTTAAAACTTTGGTCTCCAGAACTTGATCCATTAGAATTTTTTCATTTTTACTCTGTATATGAACATAACCAATTGTAGAAGCCGTTATACTTTCTGGACTATAATAGATTACAGGAATTATAACTTCCGAAACAACTCTTTTGTCTTTATAATCATTCATTACCTTTTGAAATTCTTCTCCAAGCTCTTCTCCGTAATTTAAATAGTCAACATCCATGGATAAATAACTATCTATATCCTGGGTATCATGGACAAATAAAATTTTTCCGGTTTTTTTCACTAGTTCGAATTTTAAATCCATTCCCGGTCGAAATATATCGATTTTAATATATTCAAACTTTGATCTGAGTTTGTTTTCATAATCAGAGTAATTGATTTTTACCACGGTCGGAACAGTTTCAAAAGCTGTAGTTAAATTGGTCCTACTTGTACGCACATTGGTTACCCAAACGGCATCATCCGGTGGAACAATTCTATAATCCTCCCTATCTTTGTGGGCAAGATGCAGGTTTTCGATTTTTAATAGGTAGTTCTGTTCTCCTTTTTCTTGTAAAACAACACAATCTAATTGCACATATCTGCCGAGTACTTTAAAAAACGAAACTTTCTCCCCTTCTTTAAAACTGATCAAATTGCTTGACTTGATTAGTAGCTGGTTTCCAGGTTCATTATAATCTTTAATTACAATAGACTCGGTTTTCAATTTTTTAATTTGCATTTCTTTCTTGTTTAAATATTTAGAGATGATGAGATTTTTTTTATTTGTATCCGTAATCAAAATCATATCTCTTTGTTTTCGATCAATAAAATTCATGAAAATTAGCCTCAGGTTAAGATTTAGCGTAATTTGAAAACATTCAACTTTATTATATTAAAATGCACAGGGTAGGTCAATGACTAATTCATTTAAGGCTAAAGAAATTATTGATCACACCTATATTTTAATAAATTTAAGCTTTTTAATGAGATTACTATGAACCCAAATACAAAATCTCACTGTTTAACATTCAGACCATGATATATTTTTATGCTTTGTTCTTCCGAAAAGCTCCATGAGTGATACCTACAATTTTTAAGAAGATACAATTTTGATAAAAAAAAATGAACAAATTTAAATGCTTCATAGTCTAAAGCTGGTATGTACATAAGATTTAAAACACATTTTGATAGTTTTAAATGATTTACATTTTCAATAAGCAAAATGAAGGAATTAAATTGTTATTTTGACTTTTATGTGCCTGCCAACTAAAAAAAAGGTTATTATTTTTTGAAATTTAGGAAGGTACATAATGAAAAATCAATTCAAAATCTTAATCCACTCTTTGGTTATTGGTATCTTTGTTCTCACATTGAATTTAAAATGCTTTGAAAAAAACAAAAAAGATGCTAACTCAATTATTATGCCTCTTGCACTGATTGGAATGCTTTCTGCATTTCAAAGTGAAGTCCCTTACGCAACTTGTGAAGACGCAAAGACTTTAGTTAAGGGAGTTCCAATTGAGGACGAAATATCTGAGTATACGGTAAAATTTTACAAATACACTGCTGATGCAGACGGGCAAATGCAATTTACAACCTCTAGTAGCAGTACAGGGACTTCAGCACAAAGGTGTATAATACCCTTTAAAGAAAATATGATGATAGATACGGAATCATCGGTTGATACTGTATACAGCGAAAGTTATTTGGATAGCTGCTCAACGACGGCTTATGTTACCAATACACAAGGCTCTTACAGATGTGTTGCAGTGTTGGGGATTTCATCTGGGAAATACAGTATTGTTGCCAGTGATTATAGCTCAAATGGTTATGGTAATAGCAGCTATTATGACAGCTATCCAAGTCCTGCTCAGGCAGAATTACTTACAGAAGGAGAAGCTAAAACAATATCTCTAAGCGACTCTTCCTACTACGGGGCATACTATAAATTTGTAGTTCCGGCAAATAAGACAGCAATGATAGAGGTGCAAAATAATTACGATACATATCTTGATGTAGAAAAAACAGACATAAATGGAAATGTGGATTATAATTACAACTATTATGTTTCTTCTAATAAAAATTTAGAATGGGCTTACACAGCAAATTCTACAGATTACGACTTATACATCTATGTAAATAGGTGGTTATCTAGCAAATCCGGATCGTTTACAATTAAAATTACCACTTATACCTCTTTTGAGGTGAGTAATTTTATATCCGGTGGTTTATCAAATAATATGGCAGGACTTAGGATAGATTCTTCCAATAATTTTTATTTAATAAACGAAAGTAAAATACAAAAGTATGACTCTTCCGGAACCTTAGTTGATACCTTTGGTAATGATAATTGGGGAGATGCCATAGGAACAAAAGCTCAAATCAGACTTCGCTATCCACAGGAAATCGCAGTAGACTCAAACGGTAAAATATATACAACCGAAGATTTCAGTTGCAAGGTTAAAATGATAGATCCTAATAAAAGTGTAACGGACCCTACCTATGCAATTTATATAACAGGTGGAGGTTGCGGAAACAATGGTACTGAGACTGTTAACGGAAGCTCAGCAAAATTTTCTTACCCGAAGGGGATAGCCGTTGACAATAATTTTATATATGTTGCTGATAATTACAATCACTCTATTCGCAAAATTAGCAAAACTCCTCCTTATTCAACTTCATTAATGGCAGGTGCTGGAACATCTAATTCAGGGAATAGTGACGGTATTGGAACAGAAGCTAGATTTTATTATCCGAGAGGTTTAGCGGTGAACTCTAATTATCTCTATGTTGCAGATTCATATAATAATAAAATTAGAAGAATTCAACTCTCAAATAACGAAGTAACTACTATAACTGATATTTATAGTCCTAAATGGATTACTCTAGATAATAGTGGAAACTTATATATTACTCAGTCTTATTCTATCCATAAATATTTAACTAATGGTAATCACCTGATTGTGGCTGGGCGTAGTTACGGAGACCAAATTGGATATGGAACTAATGCAAAATTCAATAATCTGACTGGAATTGCAATTGATTCATTAGGTGTTTTGTTTGTGGTTGACAATGGAAATGCCAGAATTAAAAAAATAACCCAAGAATAAGCTATTCCCCACCATTCGGTCGTTTTGGTTCTTGTCACACAAAGTAATTAAAACGACCGTATAAATATCCATTTAAGAAACCAAATTGAAATGATAGACTTCATAACAATTTCTTCCATTGTGCTTGGCTTGATAAAGGGCTTTGTCTGCCTGTGCCAAAAGAGAATCACTTCTAGTTGATAAACCCGGAAGAACGCTGGCAATTCCTATACTCAAGGTAATTGTTTTATAATCTGACTTTTCGTGCATTATGTTTATTTTTTGTATTCTGTTTTGTATTTTTTTAGCCAATTCAACCGCACCTTCCGTATTAGTATTTGCCAGAATGACCACAAACTCTTCTCCTCCATACCTTGCAACTAAGTCCATTGGTCGGTTTACAACTTGCTTGATAGCTTGTGCAATATGCTGCAAACACTTATCTCCGGCTTGGTGTCCATAGTGATCATTGTATTTCTTAAAATGATCTACATCGATCATCATGATTGTTAAAGGTTGTTTTTCCCTCTTGGAACGCCTCCACTCACGTTCTAGATGTTCATCAAA
Organism: Leptospiraceae bacterium; assembly: GCA_024233865.1. Classification (GTDB taxonomy): domain Bacteria; phylum Spirochaetota; class Leptospiria; order Leptospirales; family Leptospiraceae; genus JACKPA01. The sequence goes on from JACKPA010000001.1 coordinate 680,214, forward strand.
CATACGACGATTGGCAACTTGTGTTAAGGTATCAATTCTAGAAAGGTTTTGTAGCATAGAATTTGCTTTACGTAGTTCAAGGTCTGTCTTTCGCAAAAATTCTTCGGTTTTTTTTCTTTCTTTGATTTCCTGTTGCAAAGCAATCGTTCTTTCCGAAACTCTTTTTTCTAGTTCCTTGTTGTAGTTAGCCAAAATTTCTTCGGCTTTTATCAATTGCTTGTTCATAGATTGTAATTCTTCAAAAGATTGGAAAAGCCTTTTTATCATATTGTTAAAAGATTGTGACAATTCTCTAATTTCTCTTACCGGAGATATAACTGATAGTCTTTCAAAATATCCTGTTGTCATTTGCTTGACAGAACTATTAAATGAGATCAAAGGTTGAGTCAGCCAACGAGTTAAAACGCTACCAAGTACAATTGCCAATAGTATAGCTAGAATGGAAAGTATGATAATTTTATATAAGCTCTCATAAAAACTTTTCATAAACACGGATTTGGGAGCAACGGTAACAATCAACCAGTTTAAATTGTATGCATCCCTATAAGGAGTCACTCGCACAAAATATTCTTGCTTGTTTTTAATATTAAACTGTTGCTCATTCTGAATTGCTTGTAAATTTCCAAACTTTTTTAACAACTGTGTTGCTGTAAAGTGGATAGTTGGCTCTTGAATCTCTGTTATTTTTAGCCTTGTACTGCTTTCTCCTTTTTGAGCTGTTAAGGGCTGGTTTTCCGTAGAAGATGCAACTATTTTCCCATTAGTTTCTATAATAAAAATTGTACCCATCTGGGAAAAAGGCAGATTCTTTAGATGCACGTTTAGATTAGCTAAAGGGACTCCTGATGCCAAGACTCCTTGTAACTGATTTAGTCCGTTATAAATAGGACTTACGGCAAGTAATCCCAATTGAGAACTTAATTTCCAAGCAAATATGGGGGACCAAAGTTGTCTTTTGCTTGCTTGGGCTTGTATGTACCAGGGACTTTCCGAAGGGTTGTAGGGGAGTTTCGCTATTAGTTTTACTTCGTCACCTTTTTCATTTACGAGGTAGTCCCTTCTTTGGTATTTATGAGTGCTTTTCAACTCCAGCCAATTCATAGAGCCAACAGATGCACTAACCCCCAGTATATCTCTACGATAGGCATAAAATTCTGTTTTATTGGCTACTATTATGCTTTCGATTAACGGAAACATGTTGATTTGCCCCCATAGGTGCCTTTTTAGCTGACGATTATCGTGAATATCAAGTTTGCCTTGCTTTACCAATAGATGATTGATGGATACTATGTTCCTAAGAGGAGATAAATAAGAATCAATATGCTCATAAACGTTTCTACTGACTTCATTCATCAATTGTTTTGCCATTTCATGAGCTGATTTGTGGTTGTAAATGTAGGAAATATAACTGATTACAATAGAACTAGTCATTATAAATAGGGTAAAGACTATTATAAAAATATCTCTAAGGGAAATTCCGTCCTTTCTATTAGGAAATATATTTTTAAATAATTTATGTATATATGATTTCATTTCTTTTTAGCGTAAATAGAATTTTAATATAGTAAACACTTATATCAATTGATTTTTGCAACCAATAAATATATAATAGAATTGGTTTGATTTTTAGGATTTACGTGATTAAAATCTGTTTCATAAAAAAATAAAATATACACAAAATGCATGAAATATGTTAATAAAGAACAATAAATAACAACAATTCGCAAGATGCTATTTTTGTTACAGATTTTATTGAAAAAACAAAAGGTGTTAATAAACTGATGTTAAAAAACAACATCATTGGTCAAATTTTTGATTGCCTTATAACCTTCAGGACATTTGGTAAGTAAATCATCCCAATCTTGGTAAGGTCCGAGTAGGGTTGTTTTTGACGCGACGGAAGACCCAAAGCCGGAAATATTTCTCAAAGCCAGATCACCCATACTATTGATTGGCAGAGGATACGGTAATCCGTATATGGCTCTGCTCACATGTCCGCAAATTACCACGTCAATGGGTTGATTAAACAGGCTAACTTTTATCTTTGTTTCTGGCATTTTGACTGTGATAGGATAACTACCAAGTTGCCTACCCCAAAGATAACCGGCTTCTCTCTTTTCAAAAATAACGCTTTTTAGGACTGAACCAACCGGAAAAACAAGTTTTAGCATTGGCTCATCAATTTCTTTTCTGATTTTGTCTTTGTAGTATACAAACTTATTTTCCAGAATTTTCTTATTCCTTTGTCCCTTTACTAAAGAACTTAATTTGGAACGTTCATGGACAACTACTTGCCGAATATTTATTCTTCTTAAAAGCAATCCTTCATCCAAAAGAGAGAGGAGAAATTCATAGTTTTTCTGGAATGTTTGCGAAGTCTCCGCAGCAAGTCCATGAATAAAATTTAATCCTGGTAAAAGCTTGGGAATACCCTTTACTCTAGTTTTTCCATATTTGTTAATCAGCCTAATAGCGGTTTTTGCCTCTTCTACATTGCACTTTAAATCATTTGCTTGGATCACCGCATCGTCTACAGATTCAATTCCCATCGCTGCTGTATCACCTTCCGTATTAAATTCTGTAATGATTTTTATAATTTCCTCCGATTCATTGGGAAAAGTTGCAATTAATCCGGGATTAATATTGTCCAAATGTAAGAGTTTTAAATCAGGAGCAACTTCTCGAATTCCCGAATATAACCTGTAAAGATTTTGGGGGATTGGACGTGGAAATGAATTTTTAAAATCATCCATATTCGGAAGGTATGTCATTAAATCTGCCTGTCTACCCAATCGAAAATATCTATTACTTAATTTATAAAGCTTTTCTATTTCTCCTAAAATTCCATCCAAACTCCTAAAAACGGGTCTGCCATAAAAAGCTTCCGAACAGAAAGAACAAAAAACGTTGCGAGTGCATCCACGATAGGTTTCTATCTCCAAAATCAAGTAAGGAAAATTCGGATGTTTTTCTGTTATAAATGCTCCGAAAACAGCATACTCATCTAATTCTTTGTATGTCCTTTTTTGGGTTAGACTTATGGATTCCAATTCAGTTCTGGCTTTGTGGGGAGAAACGTCTGCCAAAAGACTGGCATAAACTTCCAAATCACCTCTGATTAAAATCCCGCCTCGTAGAGCAATTTCATCCCGAATGGTATTGGAAGCAGATCGTACAGGTCCACCGATGAGAGTTAAACAGCTTCTTTTTTTATTTTTGAGTGAATCAAGGAATTTTAGAATTTCAGCAACAGAGCCTATTTTTCCACCTAGATACCTTCCAGGAACCGTTGTTCCAGCCACCAAATATATGTAATCATATTCCCAATCAAGTTGAAAATTGTTTTCCCTCCATTTATCGATTGTAAGATAATCAATATTTTCTTCCGATATGCCGGCTTTTACCAAAGCTCCGGCTATATAGCGAATGTATGGAGAAAGGTATGGAGGAACTCCAAAACAAGCTGGTTCATCAACGTAAAAATCAAGTATTAAAAACTTCATTTTATTTCTGATTCTTTTTGTTTTTAAACAAATTCACAACCCTTTTCTCTTTGATTGGTACATTAAAATTTCCCAATATCGTATCAAATTCAATTTTTCCTTCCAGCAACAAATTCATTTCTCCTTTGTTTAGCATAGATTTAACCAACTCTTTTAGGAGCTTTACAAATCCGTTTTCTTTGTTCTGCTCCAAAACGGTAATAAGGGTCACCGGAATGATTTTGGTTTCATGAGGTTTTAACTTGTGTTTTATTTCCGATTTTGTATATGCAAGTTTCAGGAGTTCGTTGGTTGAACTGATTTCCGATACGTTAAAGTCAAACTTTTCAATTGTGACTTCTATATCATTTGTATTGATCACTTCCAGATTAGCAAGAAACTCCATCTTAGGAACCGGAGGTAATAACATCATTCTAAATTTTGTAACTTCTAGGGTTTTTAAATTCACTTCGCATTTTTTAAGAGCATCAATTTTTTTTTGAAAAGGATTGCAATGAGTAAACGAAAGAAGTGATAAAAGGATAATAGTAGGCATTTTAAAAACAAGTCTCATAGAATATTTCCTTTTATTTTTTTAGAGGTAGCTTACTTTTTACTTTAGAAAAAACTGCTTTGATGTCGATTTTTGAGTATTTGGAAGTTAGTTCTTTGATTTTTTCCAGATTGATTTGTTGTGGTTTGACAACTTTATCGGTTTTTTCTACGGGCAAAAAAGCGTCTATTTGAATGTCCAACCAAAGATATTTTTTCCTTATCAAATTCATTGTGATTTTTCCACCAATGAGTCGAAGCAGCTCCTGCACAATTTGCCATTTAATGGAACTCGCACTAGAATCATTTATATTGGTGGAGAATTCTTTATAGATGTTATGAGTTATCTGGATGTTTCTGTGAAACATCATAAACCGCAAATGGATTTTATTTTTAAGGTCTGATGTAATCATCAAATCGTTGGTTTCAAAATTTACAAACGCCGGATATTCCAAAAGATTTACGATCAACATTTTTATGTATTCGGGGTTGCTGTATATCCGAAATTTGTCGTCGATTTTGATCGTATAGGTTATTTTAAAGCTTATAAGTATTTGTTTTACAAATTCTATAAACAAAATATCTTGTTTGTCCGTTAGGTCTTCTATGAGCTTTAATTGCGTTAGTCTTATTGTGTCTTCAGCATCTGACTTTATTTCAGTCTGTATGAAATACATACTTTCAACAAATCCTGGTTCAAGCTCTACTTTAGCCTGGTTTTCTTTCTGAATTAAGGGTTCGATCAAATTCCTAAATTCCTGCAGATTGGGAGATAGCAAGCTATCAAGCAAGGGATAAATGTTTTCTTTTAATTGAGATTTTTTGTTAATCGCCTTAAACTTATTTCTGATAAGAATCAACTCTATCAAGTTTTTCCCGCGAATAACAAACGTCGTGGCAAAAATGATAACCGGAACTGCATAAGGTAAAGAAGACGTTCCGGATAGAATACCATATTGGAGTAAAATTTCCTTGAAAATCGTATAAACAAAGTAGACATTTGTACCAAGTAACAAAACAGAGTTAAGTTTAGTATAGTCATTCTTTAATAACAACGAACTGTATATGGCAAGAGGAATTAAATGAAGTGCCCATATACTCCAGAAATTATCCCAAAAAACCGGATTCCGAAAAAACAACAAAACGGCACAAGCTAAGACACAAAGGATTAAGTAGGCAAGTTTGAATTTTAGAATTGTAATTTTTAAAAACTTTTCTACAAAGTTTATATAAAACCAGGGCATTATAAACAAAACAAAAAATCCCAAATAGCTAAACACTAAGAAACTATCGTAAATTCTGAATCTTATTTCATTGTCCGTAAAATGATAAATGGAATAGAGAAGTATGAATCCTGCAAAAAATAGTATTTCTTGTTTGTTACTTACCGTATAATAAATAAAAAACAAGATGCTTAAAGCCAAAAACAGGCTAGTTAAAATAAGTTGGGGGTAGTATTTTTGAATACTATAATCTACGACAGACTTGGGAGAGGAAATGACAATCGGTCCTGTAATTATTTCCGATTTATGGAACAAAGAAGATGTAATTTTAATGGCAATGGAATTTTCTCCGTTGCGTATCAAATCTGGTGGGATGTTGTAAATACGCTCTATCCCTATAGCACTTTCACTCTGACCTGCTTCTGTATTTTTACCATTGCTTCCTATTAATACTCCATTAAAAAAGACTTCGTCTTTTTCATATACTTTTCCCAAATAAAGAGCGATATTGGTTTGAATGGAATATATATCCAAATCAACCGTTTTTCGTAACCAAAAAACTCCCCTATAACCCTTGATGATCGAACGCAATTTATTTGGAATTTCAATGGTTTTCCACTTGGAATCGTTATAGTTCTTGGTGGAATATTCCGGTTTGTCATCCATCTGTATTGCCCATTCATTATTGGTCAGGTCTATAATGGGGTCTTTAAAAGCAGTAGAGTCACTGCAATTTTTACAAAAAACCAAAACAAGGATAAAAATTAATGCTATATTGTTTTTATTTTTTAATATATTCATTGGTGTGTTATGTAGGAATAGTAATGGTGATTTTTGTTCCAAAGCCCGGTTGGCTAAACAAGTCCAACTTCCCTTTAAGAAGACTAACAATCTTGTTTACAAGTGTTAAGCCTATTCCTGGTCTAGGGTTGTTTAACTGACTTCCTTCTGGAATAATGGATACAAATTTTTGAAAAATACTTTCTTGTGATTGTTTGGGAATTCCGTATCCCTCGTCTGATACAGCAATAGTGAGCATGTTGCCTTCTATAGCTGCTGAAATTTGGATCCTTGATTGCTTACCGGAATAGAGATAGGCATTTTCTATTATATGATACAAGAGTAAATAAAAAAGGAGTTTTGAGTTAGTTACTTCCAAACTTGATGAGAGAATTACAACTTCTTTGTTTTTCCTCTTTTCTTGGAGGTTGTTTTCTACATCCTGAATAACTTCATCTACAAACTCTTTTAACAAGAATTTTTCCGGATCGATGCTCATACTTTTGTGTTCTATATCCCAAAGAGCTTTTCCACATAAAATAATTGATTCCAAAGAATTAATATCATTGTTGATTTGTGCAAGGGTTTTTGTATCCGGTGTTTGATTTATGGAATTTTCGATCAAATTTCCCATACTATCTATATGCTTTTTTGTAATAGACTCTAATCCTAGTATAAAACCTTCCTGCAATGCATCTTGCTGCAAAGTCTCTTTTTTTTGAATTGTGGAAACTTGTGACTTATTCAAAAAATTAGAATTCAATTGGACGGACGTGAAAAAAAGGAAAAATACAGAGCCAAATAAGGCAGTTGTGCTGTGATAATCAATGCCTTTAAAAAACAAAAAAATATCCAAAATAAAAAAAGGAAGTAAAGTGAGCAAACCGATCAAAATATATTTTGTGTACATCAGGTTTTTTTTAGCACGATACACAATTAAAGATACAGAGACAAAAAACGGAAAAACGAGAAGTCTCGTGTTTAGTTTTTCTGCGAGGTTAAAATGGTAAGGAGTTTTTAAAAAAAGAATCCCTACAAAAAAAAGCAATATTATAATTTCATAGGCGTAAGTATAAAGTCGTCTTTTGTAACTTAAATAAACGATTAAAAAGTTTATAAACAGCACCGGCAACACAATGTAGAGCAAAAGAGCGTATTTTTGAGTAGAAAGAGGGTTTTTGAAAGAAAAGATATCACTACTCATCAATTCGTAAAAAGAAAAGAAAATGCAAAAGAGAACAAAAAAAAGTATCTCTAAGTTAAACGGCTTCAAAAAGCAATCTGTTATAAAGTATATACCAATGGTCAGTATTATAATACCGGAAAGAACGACCATTGCTTTGGGGCTGATATTTTGAAATAAAAAGTTAGATTCGTCTTGTAATGCCGGCACAATTTGAAAACCGGAGGTGTTTGTATGAAAATATACCCGAAGAGCCAAAACATTTACTCCTGGTTGGAAAAAGTGCATAGGAATAGGGAATGCTTGAGGTGCTTGTTTATTATCACTTTGCTTTCTTAAATCTATAGGAGGAGTTAAGAGTTTGTCGTTTAGGTAAATTTCAGTGCTTCCATTGTAGCTTCCCAAGTTCAATGCAACCGAATGTTGGGAAAATTTCATTTTGTCACGCAAATAAATACGGCATCTATACCAATAATAACCAGAAACTTTTGTACCTTGGTTTACTGCAATGTCCGGCATTTTTTTGATAGCCCAATCTCCGTCCTCATAAGTACTATTTTTCCAATTCGGATTGTCTCCTTTTGCAAACCTCCAATTGGATTCCAATTCAACATTGCCTCTAGACAAATCTATAAAAGAATAACACCTATCAGCAAATAGCCCCTGGGAAAAAAGGCATAATAAAATCAAAATACCATTTTTGAATAAACCAAACATATAAACCTTTTAAACCCAAAAAAAGGTATGTCAACCATTTTATTGAGATTAACCAGTCATTAGGCAAATTCTGAGGAAATTGTATTGACACTTATACCATGGAAAATCTAATGAATGTGAAATATTCAAAATCACACTGGTTAAAGGACATTGAAAAATTACAAACTAATAGATACGCATTGCCATCTTGACATTATTGAGGAGCAAGGATTATCCATTCCTGAATCTATCCAAAAAGCAAAAGAAGCCGGATTAGAAAAAATGGTTCAAATTGGCATCAATTATGAAACTTCCGTTCTGGCAAAAGACCTTAGCCACCAATACGCAAAAGAGGATGTTTATTATACAATAGGCTGCCATCCGGTTTATGATATTCAAGAAGATGAAAGCAATAAAATACTTGGTATGATTGAAAAAAACGTGGATGATCCCCGGTTAGTCGGAGTGGGAGAGATCGGTTTGGACTACTACCACAAAAAGAGCAGTCCAAAGTCTCAAATGGAAACCTTTCATAAATTCCTGGATATTTCCGTAACGCACAAACTACCGGTGATTATTCATTCTCGTGATGCAGAAGAAGATACCTTCCAAGCTCTAAGCGAATACAAAGGAAAAGCTTTTGGAGTTATTCACTGCTTTACTTACAACCAAGAGTATGCACACAAATTTATGGAACTTGGTTATTATATCTCTTTTTCTGGAATAGTGTCCTTTAAGAATGCAACCGACATTCACAAAGCAGCAAGCAGTTTACCTTTAGAATCGGTTTTAATAGAAACGGATTCTCCTTTTTTGACTCCACCTCCTTTTAGGGGAAAACGAAACGATCCATCTAATCTAAAGTATATTTTGGAACGAATGTTTTCTTTGCGAGACGAAACCAACATAGAGGTAGAAAATAAAATTTTTGAAAACAGTATAAAATTTATCCAAAGAAAGGCATATTACACATGTTAGACATACAAAAAATCACGAACTCTCCTGATGAAATCAAAGAAATGCTAGACAAGCGAAATTTCAAAGACAACACTTTGATTGACAGGTTAAACGAAATCATCCAAAAAAAAAGAGAAATCCAAGTCGAGGTAGAAAATTTACGCTCAGAAAGAAATCAAGTTAGCAAAGAAATCGGTAGCATCAAATCAAAAGGAGGCGACATCACCGAATTATCCGCTTCCATGAAAGAAGTTGGTCAAAAGATCAAAGACTTGGAAACGAGCCTCGACGTGGAAACTTCCAAACTGAATGAACTCAATCTGGGATTACCCAATCTCATTGATGAAAAAGTTCCTTATGGGAAATCCGCAGAAGATAACGTTTTTCTTCGAGAGTTTGGTTCCAAAAAGGAATTTTCTTTTGAGCCAAAACCTCACTATGAAATCGGTGAGGGTTTAAAGATTTTGGATTTTGAAAGAGGAGTCAAGCTTGCCGGAGCAAGATTTTATACCTATCGGGGAATTGCTTCCAAATTAGAGAGAGCACTTATGAATTTTATGTTAGATACCCATTCCAATGAGCATGGATACGAAGAAGTTTGGGTGCCTATTCTGGTAAATGATGATTGTATGCTAACAACAGGTCAGTTTCCCAAATTCCAAGACGAATACTACCGCTTGGACAAAGACGGTCTTAGCTTGATTCCTACAGCAGAAGTTCCTTTGACAAATCTTTACCAAAACGAGATTATCCCTGAAGACAAATTACCCATTTCCATTGTAGCCCATACACCATGTTTCCGACGTGAAGCAGGCTCTTATGGAAAAGACACTAGAGGGCTTGTGAGGGTTCACCAATTCCAAAAAGTTGAATTGGTCAAGTTTTCCAAACAGGAAGAATCCGAAGCCGAACACCAAAAAATGCTCGAAAACGCCGAAAACATCCTAAAAAAGCTGGGTTTGCACTACCGAGTGATGCTTTTGTGTAGCGGTGATATGTCACATGCGTCTTCCAAAACCTACGATATAGAGGTATGGATGCCGGGTTTGGGACGTTATATGGAAATATCCTCTGTTTCCAACTTCAAAGACTTCCAAGCAAGAAGAGGTAAAATTCGCTACAAGTCCAAACAAGGCAATCAGTTGGTACATACACTAAACGGTTCCGGTTTGGCTATCGGAAGAACTTTGGCAGCTGTGATTGAGAATTATCAGACAGAAGACGGCAATTTTGAAATTCCAGAAGTTTTGAAAAAGTGGTTGAGGTAAAAAATAAGGTCATGGAGTAGTATATAAAAATTCTTACTATGCAGTGAGTGTAGAAACGGTTAAGATCGTAAAAGAAATGGAGAATGAGATGGAATGATAATATGAAAACATTAGATTTTACAAAGGAAGAAGCAATATTCAAAAAATTATCAGATGAATTTAAAAACTTCAGAAACATCCTAACCAAAAGGGTGAGTAGAATGGCTAATCGGAATAAACCATCGAACCACATAAGCCAAAACAAAAATCACCGGTGTAGCTGCCGTTTTGGGAATGGCAATCGTTTTTTCCAGCATTATGTTATTGCCGTTTCCACGTAAATAAAAGTAGTCTACCGCGTCCTCTCCGGAAGGATAAACGATCTCAATGCTACGAATACTTTGGTCTACGACACCGCACAAAAGGAGAGCTGCCAAGTGTATGGGCCAGATGACAAGGTTTACAGTTGCGGAATCCGGAACTGCGTTATCCCAGTATACTCTAGATACCCTTGGGTTGTGCAGGTAACCGCAGTTATAAAATAAAAAAACACTTAAAATTAAAGATAAAATTTCGACACGAAACATAGTTTATTTCCTTTACAGATAGACAATTATAGAATTTTATTTAATGGTTGACTACAAGAAAAGGAAAACAGAATGAAAAAAGTTTTAAAAGGCAAGTTATTTTTAATACTTATCCTAATTATTGAGAGTGTTTTAGCTTTTGTGATAAACACAAAGTATATTTTTACCTTAGACAATATCATCAAGCTGTCTCAATCTTATGGGCTTTACCAAAGTAAATTTCAAAAAGAAGACATCTACTATTCTGGAAAAGATATCGATCCGCAGTACGAGTATGCTCCCTTTAAGCTGGGTGATACGTTAAAAATTATCAGAATAAAAGATCGATTTTTAGGACCGTTTCCTTTTGCTTTCTCATTGCTTTCTGCAGTACTTTTATTTTTGTTTTCACCCATATTTTTGCCCTTGATTTCTATTTTGTCGACCGTTTTTACTTTTTATCTTTTGGATAAATACTGGGATATTGATAAAAAAGTGAATTTATTTTTATTCTTTTGCACTCCGATCATTTTTTTATCGTTGGATTATGCGGAATATACTCTTTTTATGCTCTTGAATTTTTGGGGTCTTACTCTGTTTGTTCATAATAAAAATTCACAGTCACGGCTTATACTCTCCGGCTTGGTTATGGGAATTTCCGTATGGTTTCGTTTGGAAAGTGTTCTCTTTCTTTGTTCTCTGGTTACAAGTTATGCAATTATTTACAGAAAAGACAAAAAAATGATCTACAAATTTGCTTTACCGGTTCTTTTTTATGCAATTATGGTTGGTTGTTTTGTACTATTTAATTATACAAATTACGAAAATATATTGGGTACCAGATATATTGCCAATCAGTCCGGTTTCCTCCAATCGAGTTTTGGAAAAAAAGTCGAAAATGCACTAACTTTATTGTTTCTGGGAGCTGGATTTAAAATAGGATTATTTTTGTATCTGCCGTTGTTTTTGTTTGTAGGCTTTTATTTGTTTAAGCATTATAAGGTGATAGAAGAGGTTTATAGAGTTTTGTTGCTTACCATTGTTTTTTTTATAGTATTGGTAGTTTCAACAACACCTAATGACGGAGGGCATTTGAACTGGGGTTTACGCTATTTTATTTTAACCTTTATGCCATTCGGCATACTCCTTGATAAATTTATACAAATCAGACGATCTCAAACGATCAAAAAATTTAGCTACATTTTTGTGGTAGTTCTAACTGTTTGGTCAGCACTACTAACGGTGGTGCAATTGGCAATACTCAAAAATATTACAAAGACTTTAAAAACAGTCCAAAACCAATACCATGAGGCAGGTGCTGATGTGTGGATTTTTAGTAATAAAGGATACGTTTTAAATTCCGGTTTGAATATCTTAGACAAAAAGATGTTTGTTGTCACATCAAAAGAGGAAGCAAAGTCTTTAGCTAATTTGTTAAGTTCAAAGTACAAAGGTAAAAAAATCGCTTATTTTACAAGCGATCCTAAGCTTCAAAAAATGAATACGGAAAAAAACACGGAAAAAATAGAACAAGAAATCCTCACCAGCCTAAGGGAAAATCTTGTTTTTCAAAAACAAATCAAAACAAAACTGTTTCAAATAGAACTTTTTTCTACTATGTAAAAGAAATATACTTTAGCTTGACCAAGTGTGCTTAAATGTCTCCGGCTGAAATCCAACGGTTGCTTTTTCACCATCGGTGACAATCGGACGTTTGATTAACTTTCCGTTTTCTGAAAGGGTATCAATTATTTCATTCTCTGACATAGATGGTAGTTTGTCTTTCATTTTTAGCTCTTTGTAAACGATCCCACTAGTGTTAAAAAACTTTTTTGTGTCTTCACCGGATTGCTTAATAATTTTTTTTAAAGTTGTTTTGGAAGGAGGAGTCAATGTAACATCAATAAACTCATACTCCACTCCCAAATCCTGAAGAGCCTTTTCTCCTTTGCGGCTTGTATCACACTTTTTATAACCATAAAATTTAATCATCATAATCCTCTTTTAGATTCACACATAATAAAGAGAATTGGCAGGTGTAAAGATTTTTTTAAAAAGGAATACAAAGCTATGATGTCCTTACTTGAGTTTACGGATCAGTTTTTTAAGAGGTTATTTTAAGATTAAATCTTTTATCTGCGAAAGCGCGTGATAAACTTTTTCTAAGGTTGGATAATCGGTAGTGTTATAAGGCAGAGTGGTTTGGTATTGTTTGCCTTCCAAGCCAACAAAGTACCAATCTTTTCCTATGATATAACATCCGTACAATGTACGTTTGGGATCTTTGTTCTGGTATTGGGCACTTAACATAGCTGCTAAAAGCTGTCCCAACGGGTCATTGGCAGATCCTTTTTCTCGCTTGTATTCGTGTAAAAAGAAAAAAGGCTCTTTGGGAAATTGTTTACCTGAAGCCAATATCCAATCCACTATTCCAGAAAGTTCTATTTCCTCGCTCTGCATTTGCAAAATGCGTTGTGAAAACGGTTGATACCTATCACTATCATTGTAATCGACTAGATACAATAGAGGTGAAATAAACTGCATTTTGAGTTCGTCTTCATTCCAATCTAAAAAATGGTCAAGTAGAAGAGTATTTAACTTAATCAAATCTTTTTTGAGTTCCGGTTGAATTTGATCTCTAGCAGAAAATAACTCTGAAAGACTGTTTAAGTTTTTTACCCTCTCCAAACCGAAGAGTTGGGTTAATTCTTCCCAATAACATTGTTCAAAAGACTTTTTTATCATTAGGCTTATTTTTTGAATTTGTTCAATAATGCTTCGTTTACAACATCAGGAACTTGGTTGGAGACAGCTCTCCCATGCCTTGCTACTTCTTTCACAATAGAGGAAGACACAAAAGAGTTTTCACCTGACGCCATAAAAAATACGGTTTCAATTTCCGGTTCAAGTTTTTTGTTCATAAGTGAGATGGCATATTCATAGTCAAAATCCGTAACAGCACGTAGCCCCCGAATCATCGCTTTTGCCTTTCTTTCGCGACAATAATCAACCGTTAGCCCGTTAAATGTTGCTATTTCCAAGCTATCCCAATCACCCATTACTTTTCTAATCAAATCCAGTCTTTCTTCAACGGAAAAAAGAGAATTTTTATTGGAGTTCGTAGCAACCGCAACAACCACTTTGTCAAAGAGCTTTAAAGCTCTTTTGATAATATCAACGTGTCCGTTGGTAATTGGATCAAAAGTTCCTGGGTATATGGCTAAGCGGGTCATCTTATTTGTTTCTTATTTTTGCAGTTTCTTTTGTAGGTAATCCGTATATATTGATAAACCCTTCTGCATCTTTTTGGTTGTATAGCTCATCTTTTTCAAATGTAGCCATTTCCGGATTGTAAAGCGAATAAGAAGACTTTCTTCCCACTACAATACAATTTCCTTTGTACAACTTTAATCGAACATCTCCTGTTACGTAGTGTTGTGTTTCCGTAATAAATGCTCGTAGTGCTTTCATTTGATTGCCAAACCAATGCCCATTATAAATAAGCCTGGCGTATTCATTTGCCATACCGTCTTTTATGTGCTGCGTATCTCTATCTATCGTTATAGATTCCAAATCTCTATGAGCGATGTGTAAAATAGTGCCTCCCGGAGTTTCATAAACACCTCTAGACTTGATTCCCACCAAACGATTTTCAACAATATCAACCCTACCAATACCATTTTTCCCGGCAACCTCATTCAAGAAATCCATCACTTCTAAAGGATTCATTTTTTTTCCATTGATTCCAACACAGTTGCCTTCTTCAAATTCCAATTCAATGTAGGTTGGTTCATCGGGAGCCTTTTCAGGTGAAACCGTGAGTAAAAACATGCTCTCTTTTGGTTCGTTATAAGGATCTTCCAAAATCCCGCCTTCAAAAGATATATGCATCAAATTCCTATCCATAGAATAGGGTTTTTCCACACTAACCGGAACTGGAATTTTATTTTGTTTGGCATATTCAATTAGATCAGTTCTACCTTTGAAATCCCAAATTCTCCATGGAGAAATGATTTGTTTATCCGGAGCCAACGCTTTAAAGCCTAACTCGAACCGAACTTGATCATTTCCTTTTCCGGTAGACCCGTGCGCAAAAGCGTCCGCTTGTTCTTTGTCTGCAACTTCTACCATTGCCTTTGCAATCAAGGGTCTTGCCAAAGAAGTTCCAAGCAGATAACGCATTTCATAAATAGCAGTTCCTTGTATGGCTGGAAAGATAAAATCACGAGCAAATTCCAACTTTAAGTCTTGGATATAGACTTTGGAAGCTCCGGTATTTATACCTTTTTGCTCCAAGCCGGAAAGTTCTTCTTTTTGTCCAACATCAGCACAAAAAGCAACAACTTCGCAATTATAGGTATTTTTTAACCAAGTTAGTATAACGGATGTGTCTAAACCACCCGAATAAGCGAGAACTATTTTCTTAGGGTTGAAACTATTAGTCATTAGGAGACATGTTTTCCAAAGTTAATATTCTTACAATTAAGATTTCTTGAGTAATTCATTTTAAGAATAAAGTTTTGGTTTATTTTACTCCAAGTAAATATCTGCAAGACAGGGCTTTTTTTCTTTATCAAGAGCTGATAAAATTTTACCTCGAACTCCTATAATAAAAATATTGTCCGGAAAACCTTTGGAATCTTGAATATTCAGAACATCTGTGATGTCTATCTTGACAAGATTAGAATTAGTGAACTCAACCCGATATTTGGCAATTTCTCTATCTTCCGGCAGTCTTAAAACTTTGTCCACGTTGATTGCTTCTCTTAAAAATAGCTTTATCGTCAACTGCTTGGGAAGAGAATATTTCGGGTGTTTTTCGCCACATCCAAGAATGACAAGCTTTTTAAAGTCTCTTTTTTGGTAGCCATTATTATAGATATGACTAAGCCGCAACTCGATTTCAAAATCAATGTCACCTACGGTTTTGTTTTCTTTAATCCAATACGTTTTCGGATTTTTATCCAATAAGTGGTTGATAGATGATTTTCTGTTTTTCTTTCCGGATTTAGTAAAGTCAATGGTATAAAAAGGAGGAATCTTTTTGTATACCCCAATCTTCTCGGTGGTTGTCCTATAAATGTATAAGTTTAGAACTATAAGTAAAACCGGAATTGAAATAGAAATTGCTTTTGTCATTAATATTCAGCAGGCATAAAGATCGGACCTGATTTTTCATCCATTCGTTTGAAACGAACATCCAAATCAATTGTCGCTTTTTTGATCTCTATATCTTCCACGATGGTTAAGACCTTTAAACCTTCTTTTAGCTCTACAACAGCTAGTACATAAGGAGTTTTGTTTGTCAAATGACCAAACCCAACCATGACTACCGTAAACGTATAAATTTTTCCCATACCATCAAAAATATACTCATCCAATGAGTCACTTCCACATTTCGGGCAGGAAAAGGAAGGTTCTACCATATACATTCCGCAAGAATTACACTTTTTCCCTTTAAACTCAGCTACATTTGTTGTCATTATTCATAACCCCTTTGTAAAATATGGACTACACTTGTTGCGCTCGGACCACCTAAAACGTGAGTGAGAGCTGTTCTGGCATTTGGGACTTGTCTTTCATCCGCTTGGTCTCTCAGTTGAAACGTCATTTCTACAACCTGACCAACTCCCGTACAGCCTATCGGATGACCTTTGGACTTTAGACCTCCGGAAGTATTAACAGGAAGTTTTCCACCTAACCTTGTGTTACCATCCAAGGTGAATGGTCCACCTTTTCCCTTTTCCACAAAACCCAAGTCTTCAATATTTATAATTTCCGTAATGGTAAAACAGTCATGACATTCCAGAACGTTTATATCTTCCCTCTTGACTCCAGCCATTTTAAAAGCTTCTTCTGCAGCTCGTATGGTTGCCGGAAACGCCGTTGAAGTAGACTTGAGAGCTAAAGAAAAATAGTCTCCTCCAAGCCCAGAACCTTTGATTATTACAGGCTTTTTGCAAATTGCTTTTGCCTTATCTAGAGTAGTTATTATCACAGCAGCAGCAGCGTCAGTCACCAAAGACATATCATGGAATCCCAAAGGTGTTGTCACCATAGATGCTTTCATAATATTTTTAAAAGGAATTACCTTCCTTTTGTGTGCATAAGGATTTTTGCTTCCGTGAAAATAGTTTTTTTCTGCAACGGTAGCCAGCATTTCTTTGGTTGTTCCGAATTCGTGCATGTGCCTGACTGCGTTTAGAGCAAAACCGGAAGGACCAGAAACACAAAATCCACCTTCAATCTCAGCATCTTGTCCTTTGGCAACTATTTCCATTGTGGTTGTGGGGTCTTTTGTGTTCATTTTTTCTGCTCCCATTGCAATCACTGTGTCATATTGACCGGTTGTCACTGCCAAAAAGCCTTGCCTGATCGCGATTCCGCCGGATGCACAAGCTGCTTCTACCCGAAATGCCGGTAAATGCCCCAAGCCGATTAAGGTCGCGGCAAAAGATGCCATCTGGTTTTGGTTGTTAAACTCATTTCCGGCATAATTCCCCAAATAAAGGGCTTCAATTTCTTTCCTTTCAATCCCAGAGTCTTTGATCGCTCCGTTTCCAGCTTCTATAATCAATTCTCGTAAAGACCTACCGGAAAGGTTTCCGTGAACCGTTTCATAGGCTCCAATAATTGCTACGTCTCTCATCGTTATTCTTCCTTTTTTTACATTCCTATGGCTGCTCCGCCATCTACCCTTAAATAAGTACCTGTGATATAAGAAGCATCATCGCTTAAGAAAAAGCGAACCGAATTGGCAATATCCCTGGGAGTAGCCGGACGCTTTAGAGGCACCATTTCTTTTAGTTTTTCTTGCACATCATTCGGTAAAGAGCCGGTCATATCCGTTTGAACGTATCCCGGACAAACTGCATTTACCAAAACTCCTCGACCTGAAAATTCTCTTGCACAAACTTTTGTAAGAGCAATCACTCCAGCTTTGGAAGAAGAGTAATTGGCTTGAGCCGGTTGACCGGTTAAACCTGAAACAGACGAAATATTTACTATTCTACCGGAAGGAGCTTTTAGAAGTAATTTGGAAGCCGCTTTTGTCATCAAAAATACGCCTTTTAAATTCACGTCTAAAACAAAATCCCAGTCTTCTTCTGTCATTCTAAGCAAAAGAGTATCTTTTAAAACGCCGGCATTGTTTATTAAAAAATCTAATTTATTAAAACTTGCTTTAGCTTTGGCAATAACATTTTCACAATCACTTAATTTTGTCACATTACAGGCTACTCCAATTGCTTTGACTCCATAAGCTTCCACCACTTCTTTAGCAGCCTGATCACAAGCTTCTTGATTCAGGTCTACCATAACCAGATCGCAACCTTCTTCTGCTATTCTATTGCAGATAGCTCTTCCTAAACCTCTTGGAGAGGCTGTTCCTGTGGCAACTGCAACCTTTCCCTCAAAATGTTTCCCCATGTTTGTCTCCGGATTTGATTAATATATAGCTTTTTTCATTGAATTGTGGTGTTTTTGATTGTGTCAATAGGATAAATTTTCTTATTTAAGCTTTTTCTCTTATGATTCTTGACGCATGTTGTAAAATAGTTGGTTCTCCAGGCATTAAAGAAAGGGCTTTGGAAAATGCTTTTTGGGCGTTTTCTATGCTTCCCTGGGCAAGTAATAACATACCAAATGAATCCAGATAAGCTGGATTGTTAGAATCTTCTTGCATCGCTTTTTTTAAGCAATGCATTGCCTCATAAACATCTTCTTTGGACGGTTCACGCTCATTTATCAAAAGGTAGCCAAGCGAGTTCAAGCTATTTTTATAATCCGGCTGGATGGTTAAAATTTTTCGATGTACGGCAATTGCATCTTCTATTTGGTTCATCTTTTCAAATATAAATGCCCTAAAAGATAACAATTTAATATCGTCTATACTGATCTTCAACCTTTCTTCAATCAGGGCTAAAGCGTCTTGGTTTTCTCCCATCAAAATTTTTGAGTATATAATTAACCTATATATATTGTCTCTCTCAATAAATTTGGGGAATTTTGCGAGTATTTCTTCTAAAACGCTTATCGCTTTTTTGTGATTACTTGTTTGAGAGCAACAAATGGCGAAATTGTAGAGTAGTTCAGGATTTTCCGGATCTTCATTTAGTTCTTGATCCAATAAAGTCAAGGCTAAGGGAAAATTTTTTTTGTTTATCGCTTTTAGGTAACTTTCTTTTTTGCTCATATTTTTTACAATTAAAATTTGTTTTTTAAGGATTCAATCTCTTTATAATCCGTTGTATCCAAAAGAATAGGGGTCAATGGAATTTTTTTTGAATAGTAAGCATCAAAATCAGACCCGGGACTAAATTGGTGTCCCAGTTGCGAACCACCCATGTAAAATTCGTATATATTGTCTATCAATTGTGTTACGGTGTAAGTGTCATAGTAGGTTCGAATGCCAAGTTGGGTAATTTCTATTGAGTCTAAGGTCGGAGAAAATTCTTCCGGAAAGTTAATATTGTAAACAACTCCTTTTTTGAAAACGGAAAGTTTTTCTTGGAGAAGTTGTAATATTATTTCTGCTTCCCTTGTATAATCCGAATCTCGGTCGATTTTCCCGGAACTAACCGCAAAAGCATATTTATTGTGTATGGCTGCGTGTCTGGCAGCTCCAACTGTCCCGGAATAGTGGACATCATGCCCCATATTCACTCCTCTATTGATTCCAGATATTACGATGTCTATTTTTGGAAATATATTTCCAAAAATCCCAATATTTACGCAATCTACGGGAAAACCGTCTACGATATAGTGATTTTCATATACTTTTTCCACTCTTAGTCTTTCGGTAATACTCATTGCCTGGGAAGTCGCTGATTTTTCTTTCAAGGGAGCTATTACAAAGACTTTGTATTTTTGGGATAGCACTTTTTCTAGGGCTTTTATTCCGTTACTCGAAATTCCGTCATCGTTGGAGATTAATAGATTCAATTTAGTTCCTTAATTTGTTTTTTTATGAGTTTGGTAAAATTCAAATAATTGTCTCATGGCTCAATTCCAAGAGCTTTTAGCTTCTCAGCCATAGCTTTAGCTCTATTTTCTGCTATCAATTGAGCTTTTTCTGCTTTTTCACGCTTCTTTTTTTCTGACAGCATGGTTTTTTCTGCTTCCCATCTTGCTATTTCAGCATCACCCCACTTACTTGTTGCCTCGTCTCTTTCCTTTTCTGCTAGTTTTCGCTTTTCCATCTCTTGTCCCAAATCCAGCAATTTTTCATCACCATACCATATTCGTATCTTTATCCCTTCTTTCCACTCGTCTTCCGTTAATCTCTCTATACACAACCCCTCTATCATTTCACTACACCATATTCCATATTGATTTTCCGAAACGGGGTAGTAAACTCCATTCACAAGCCTATACAGCTCAAACACTCTCGCATCTTTTAAATCGGGGAAATACAAGCCAAACTCTGGAACTTCATTGTACTCACACAAAGGCTTTTTCTCTAGTGTATCTCTTCTTTCCCTTCGTGGATCGTCCGTGCTTACCACTTCCATATAAAACAATATAGACTCTGCTGTTATTTTGGATACATCCGATTTCTTTGCCAATACCAGGTCACCGGCTAACGCTTCCTGTTTTCCTTTTTTTGGATTATAGAACCAGATAGGTTGATCAGATAGGAAGCTCAAATCCAGCTTTCCCTCGATCCACTCAAAGCAAGGAAGATATTTGGCGATAGCTCGTTTATGCGCTTCGCCTTGCATTAACTCGAGTTCCTCGTCATAATAAGGAATGCAGGAGCCAAAGTCTGTGTGCTCAAGGGGTTGTAGTTTGGGTTTTTTTGATTGTGTAGGTAGTGAAAGTGTTGTTTCCATGGTTTCATCTTCTTTTGCTACTTTTTTTCTATTTTGAGACATTCTAATAGAAATTCAATCAAATTTCAAGATTGTTCTCACAATTAGACCTTGGGAGAGTGTTTATACTACGAGAAGAAGTTTCAATGCGAACTTATTTCAATCTAAATTTACACTTTCGTGCAATTCAAAATTGGAATAAACACTTTGTACATCATCATAAGAATCCAAAGCATCAATAAGCTTAATTATTTTTTCTGCAGTTGATTTATCATTCACTTCTACGTTTATAGACGGAACATATTTTATCTGAGATTCTTCGGTAGAAAGTCCTTTGGAAGTAATCGCTTCTTGAACAGCTTCATAGTCTTCCGGCATTGTTGTTACGGTAAACACATCTTCGTCATTGCTGACATCTTCTGCTCCAACATTCAAAACCAATTCGATCAGCTCATCTTCCGAAATTTGCTCACTTTTTAGGGTGATAATTCCCTTTCTTTCAAATAGTCTAGTAACACTTCCAGGATTAGCCAAAGAACCATTATATTTGGTCAGAATATTTTTAATATCTGGGGTTGTCCTTGATTTTTTGTCAGTGAGAGCTTCTACCATAATGGCAACTCCCCCTGGAGCATAACATTCGTAAATACATTCCTCATAATTAGCGCCGCCTAGCTCCCCTGCTCCTTTTTTAATCGCCCTTTCTATATTGTCTTTTGGCATATTTATGGTTTTAGCTCTTAAGATTGCCAATCGCAACCTTGCATTACTTTCGACATCAGAACCACCTGTACGAGTTGCTACACTGATTTCCTTCACAACTTTGGTGAATGCAGCCCCTCTTTTTGAATCAACTGCTTCTTTTTTTCTCTTGATTGTAGCCCATTTAGAATGTCCGGACATGCTTCCAATACTCCCAAAATGATTTTTAAACCTTGATTTTACTAAAAAAATTAGAAATTGTATTTTTTAAAGTGATTTTTATTTTGAATTATCTTATATATTCAAACCTCAATGACAAAAATATTTTGCAATTATAAAAATATTAAAATTTACTTTTCTACCAATAAAATTAAGTTTGGCTTAAATGAGAATCCGATCGGATAGAAAGGAAGGGAATCCTATTATGAAAAAATTTAAGACTTTATCTGCTATACTAACCTCTTTACTTTTTTTTGCACTTATTACAAGCTGTGGCAAAAAGGAAGACGCTAAAACAGAAGAAGGAAAAGCAGAAGGAAGCGCAGCAGTAGCAACCTTAAGCCCTGAGTTAGAAAAGGGAAAAGAAGCGTTCGAAATGAATTGCGCATCTTGTCATGGTGAGAAAGGGGCTGGAGATGGTCCTGGTGGAGCAAACTTAAATCCAAAGCCGAGAGATTACAGATTACCTGCTGAACAGTGGAAAAATGGTCCAACCGCAGAAGGAATTACAAAAACATTAAATGAAGGAATTCCAGGAAGCGGTATGGTTCCTTACAAGCATTTGGGAGATGAAACAATTCAATCGCTTGCCAAATACGTAATGCACTTGCATGAAGGCAAATAAGTAATGCTCATCAACGATTTTCCTAAAGAATACTCTTTAAGGAAAATCGTTATCCAATTATTAATAATAAAGCGTTTTTAATAGAAAATCATGGGAGAAGATTTTAAACTTAGCATTGAATATGAAAAAGATGGTACTATTCCCGTTATATATTTGGAAGGAGAAATTACTTCGGAAGCAGATGAAGACATATCTTCCGCTTATTCTTCCATACCAAGTGAGCTGAAAAAAAAAGTAGTTATAGAATTCTCCAAAACGATGTATATCAATTCAGCTGGTATTGCAACTTTAATCGGATTAATCACAAAAGCCTCTGAAGCCCAGGGAAAAATTGAATTTTCCGGTCTCAATTCTCACTTCAAAAAAGTCATGGATATAGTCGGGCTTGCGGACTTTGTTGTGATTCATGATTCTTTGGAACAAGCATTGGAAAATTAAAGCATCCCATCTAGCCATTCAAACTGTCTCTTGATAAGAGACGTATCAATAAGATATTCTTCTATATTCTCCTCTTTATGATTTTCTTCTCTTGCAATACTAACTATCGCTTTCCCTTGCGTAGTTTTACACTTTAGTACAACCCTATCCTGAACAACATTCTCTTTTGGGCTTTTTTTAAAGGGTAAAGAAGACAAAAATAGTTTTAATACTTCGTTATGATTAAATAAAACGGGACATAAATCTTTCATTCCACCGATTAATTCTTGGTACACATTAGGTCGATCCAAATCTTTTATCCCAAGCAAGCATGGAAAACTTTCTTTTTTTCCTTTGAGTTGTTTTAATTTATTCACTAAATATAAAGTTTCTAAGCCGCAACTATCCCAATCTAATACAACAAGGTTATATTCATTTTCTTGTATAGCAGAGAGAGAATATTCCGGTTTACTTGCTATATTGTACCGAACGGAAAAAGCTCTAAATATATTTTTAATTTGCTCGTTAAATCTAATATGATTGGTCCATACCAAACAAGATATAGGTAGGTCAGATATAACACTTTGAAACAGTATTCGGCCCACACTTTGTATTGGAGTTTTTTCCAAATCCCAAAAAGAACTTACACCCAATTGAAATAATATTTCTTTATTATCCTTTGACAGTCGCCCAAGTACCATTACCGGTAAATTCCAATCCAAACAATCTTTTATAACCAATTCATTAAGCTCAGAAAGTAGTACAATATCATTATTTTTTAATGAATGATATTGTATACTTCCCGCGTAAGGCAAAGGGTCTGTACCCAGTAGCGATAGCAGGGAATTTAAAAAAGTTAGCTCTAAGGAAGTTAGATTTTTTATAACAATAACCAGAGGTTGGCTAAAAAATAGTTCCTTTATATAATTATTATGTCTACTTATATCCATGATACAACAAATATTTTATCCTTTCAGTGTAGAACAATTGAAAATAAGTGACAAAAATCTGCCTATCTATAAATTAAAAACTACACTAAGAAAGAACATATAATAGCAGGAGACCGAGATGCTTAAAGTTATAATCACGGCGTTTTCTTTAATTTTATTCCAAACTTCTATAATGTCTATGGATACTTTTACATTCCGTAAGGTAAGTGATAGTTTTTTCGAGAGACAGGTTTTTCTTTTAAAATACGGTAGCAAAGCAGAAAAAATTGCTGCAGTAGAAGCACTCAGAAGTGCCGGCACTAAAAGTGCGTTAAGACCACTTATACTGTCCCTTAAAGGTATGGATATTGATCCAAAAGACATGTCCGGATATAAAAATCCTAAACAATATGGGGTTTTTAGAGCCAACTATCCAAATGATGCCTATTTTTCTTTTAATTTACCAGAGCACAATGCACCTTTACTCAAGTTTTTTGTTGCTAGAGCAATTGCGGAAATTGGCGATGTGTCAGGTATCGAACCATTAATTGAAGTTTACAACCAATATACAAAAACCATACAAGATCCAAACAAGTTTGATGATCCCGTAGAAGCAGCCAAATATAGACCTACTTTCAGAGAACCGGAAGACTATAAAATGGTTTTGGCGGTAGGTGAAATGTTAAGATCGATAGGGTCTTTGCTCCATACCTTACCAACTAAAGCGGAAATGTTTGAAAAAGCTAAAGTTTTAAAAGATGCGATGAATCATGAAAACTACTATATTAGAAGTTCGGCAGCAGATGGCTTACGGAATTTCGATAGGACAGAGACGATTCCATGGTTGGAAGAAGCTCTAAAAAAAGAGAAAAGTGATTATGCAAAAGTAGCTTATTTAAGCGCCATTGTGAGCATTTCTATCGCAGAAACAGATCATTACTTGGATCTAATTACCTATTTGAAAAACGTTGATCCAGGTGTGAGATATAGAGCATCTCAAGGGGTTGGTTCTTCTCGAATAGAATCAGCTGAAACATTTTTAGAGCAAGCATTAATGTTAGAAGAAAACTGGCTTGTAAGAGATAGAATGAGAAGAGATATTGATTCAGTCAAATCTTTTAAATATCCTCAATTTACACCTAGACAACAAAGATAATTCATAAAAATGGTGGGAGGTACTGGATTCGAACCAGTGGCCTCTTCCATGTCAAAGAAGCGCTCTAACCATCTGAGCTAACCCCCCTTTATGATATGAATAGTTTTGAAAATGCCAATGAAAATTCAATCATTATTAGCTAAAACTTTATATAAATTTTATGCCAGATGAATTTGATTTTATACTCAAATTAATAAAAAAATTCTTGTATTTTGCACATTGAGTGATTAATATTCTAATGGTTTAATTGAAAAGTGAATATTATTTGTGAAAAATTATTAAAATTCAGATTTCTTTTTTTACTAAGCATATATATATTTTATAGCACGTCTTTCGTATTCGGGGATACGATCAAATTAAAATCCGGTGAAACCTTAAGCGGTAAATTTATTTCAGAAAGTCAGGATGAAATTATTTTTGATACTTTTAAGGAAAAGCTAACATTGGATAAAAAGAATGTTCAGTCTGTTGAGTTAGGTTATGCCGGAGTTCCGGTTTGTTATAAGCTATCTTTAAATCCATCTGAAAATTGCGATAACTTTTTATATTCTTTTACAAAAGATGAAATTGTACTTACCGTAGATGGTGGAGCTGACATAAAAAAATACAAACTTATCGAAGTAAACTCCATAAAATTAAGCAAAGCAAACGCAGGTTCTGACATTTTAAGTAAGTTGCCAGAAGGAATTAAAATAAGAATTATCAACACTTCAGAAGAAGAAATTCAGGGGACAATAGAATCCATAAACTCAAGCCAGGTTCAGATAGTAGATAAAGCTGGAAAAAGTATTACTATTCCAGCAGGGAATATTCAAACCCTTTATTGGGAAAGTGAAGGACTTTTAGTAAAAGCTAAAAATGTTGCCAAATATACTATTCCAGGATTGGTTCAGTTTGATTACAACAAACCTAAAAGTATATCCTTGATTGGCTTGACCTTGTTTTTTGGAGCTGCTGCCTACATGGAATACAATGCCGCACAAAAAGCTCTAAACAATAACACAAATATAATTCCCGTAGGGGATTATTTTATTATAGGAAACAATTTTCTACCAAGTAATAACTATACTTTTCATAGAAATAGAATGAATATGGCTATCGGAGGGTTGGTTGGAGTAGGCTTATTTCATCTTTATGATGTTTTTTTTAATCCGCCAGAAGCAGAAACTGAAGAAGATTCCATATCTATCCAACTTAAACAATCTCCCATGTTTTTTCAAAGCAATAATGTTTACAATAAAGATTTAAAAGGGTTTGAGTTTAAATATACCCATAGGTTTTGATTGACTATCACCGAGAAGACACCGCTTATACTGTACAATATCGGTGTCTATTGGTGATGAGAAGATTTGTTCTGTTTACTTTCCACCAATGTCTTTGACTTTTGCTAAAACGGCTTCTCTCCCCCCTGGTACTCTCACAAACATAACACATTCACATTCCTTCCATTTACTATAAGGAACATCAGGGTCTTCTACTGCAAGGGGTTTACATTCTTTAACATTCATACCGGATACATAAGCATTAAATTCTCTAACAACTAATTTTCCAGTAGACTCACCGTCGGTAACTCCAGAAGCTCCTTGAACAGTTT
Source organism: Leptospiraceae bacterium (assembly GCA_024233865.1). Taxonomy (GTDB): domain Bacteria; phylum Spirochaetota; class Leptospiria; order Leptospirales; family Leptospiraceae; genus JACKPA01. The sequence goes on from JACKPA010000001.1 coordinate 706,354, forward strand.
CTTTTGCCAATTTTTGTATAATGTCACCTTTAGCATTTAATTCTGCTGCATCCCTACAAGTTGTCTGCATCATAGGACCGCTTCCTTTCTTTTTACCTGCTCCATTGTCTTTATTAATGGCATTTTCACTAGCTCTACCGGCATATTTCATATAAAAATAGTCCTTAGGTTTGGCATCCAAATCTTCCGGTGGTCCTGCCCAACCTTCAAATTGTTCTCCACCTTTTCCCACTGTAGTTGGACCTGGGGTTGAACTGCAATAAGAGAACGTAATTATCAAACTAATTGATAATAATAAAGTAAGACTCAATTTATAATTCATTTTTGAAACTCCTTATTAGTATAGACATTTTTTTATAGTAATTGTTTCTCTTGTATTTTGAAAAATTTCTATTAATTTGTATTGATTTTTTATATTCCGCCACCATGGATAAATTCCTGCAAGAATTCTTCATTGGAAGGATTTGTTTCACGGGCAGAAATACTTTTATTTGCTGATAGTTCTACAATTTCTTTTTGTAGGGTATCAATTTTTTCATTTAAAATGGCAAAAACTCTGGCAACAGGGTCTGGCAAATCTCCATGTTGTAGCCTATTAAAAGCTTGTCCGTCCTTGTGGGGGGTTTTGACAACTCTTCCTGGTATGCCAACTACAGTACAATTTGCCGGAACATCTTTCATAACAACAGAGCCGGCACCAACCCGCACATTTTCATGAAGCGTAATATTTCCTAAGACTTTTGCTCCCGATCCAACAACCACATTCTCTTTTAGAGTCGGATGGCGTTTGCCTTTTTCTTTACCTGTTCCACCTAACGTCACCCCCTGGTAAATTAAACAACCTTTTTCTAGAATGGCGGTTTCCCCTATTACAATACCTGTACCATGGTCAATCATAATGCCTTTGGCTATTTGAGCTCCTGGATGAATGTCAATACCCGTAAACATCCTAGTGAGATAATTGATAAATCTGGGAAAAAATGGTATATTTAATTTATACAAAAAATGAGCAATGGAATGAAACCAAAGAGCATGAAGACCCGGATAACAAAGTAAAACTTCTATATACGATTTTGCTGCTGGATCACACTCTCTAATAAGTTTTATATTTTCAAACATTCGTTCTACTCTTATACCTTAAACTGTCCAATCAATTGGCTTAATCTTTCGGATTGAGATGCCAATTCTTGTGTTGATGCCGCCATTTGTTCCGAAGAAGAAGCGTTATTTTGAGCAACAGTGTTCACCTGTTCAATTGCATTAGAAATTTCTTTCGAGGAAAGTCCCATTTCATTGGTAGCTTTGGCAATTGATTGAGCCATTTCAGAAAGGATGGAAACCGATTTTAGAACTTTTTCACTTCCAACGCTTTGGCTTTTGGTTGCATTAGAAATATTGTCAGACAATTGTGCTGCTTCCATAGATTTGTGCAAAATCTTATTCAATGATTCAACTACCTGACTTACAATGGTTTTTCCATCATTTACTTTTGTGATACTATCAGTGATCAATTCGGCAATTTCTCTTGTTGCTTTTTGAGATCTGGCAGCCAACTTGGAAATCTCTTCCGCAACTACGGCAAAACCCCTGCCTGATTCTCCGGCTCTTGCCGCTTCTATAGCTGCGTTTAGAGCCAAAAGGTTGGTTTGCTCGGAAATATCGTTGATAACGTTGATAATGTCGGAAATTTGCTCGGAACTTTCCTCAATTGCACCCATACGAGTTACGGTTTCATCTACCTTCAATTGCCCGTCTTTTGCTTCGGAAAGCACTGATTGAGAGCCTTCATTTACCAATCTTGCCGTTTCAGTGATTTGATTGATTGATTTGGAAAGCTCATTCATTGATTTATTGGTTTTGATTACTTCATTTTCTTGATCCCTGGCGCTACTGGAAACATAATTGATCGATTCGGTAATTTCCGTTATGGCAGATGCCGTTTCTTCCAGGGAAGATGCTTGGTTGGTTGCTCCGTCCGCTAAATTTCTGGAAGTGGCAGATAATTGCTCGGCAGAAGATGCCAAATGATCCGATGTTAAACCGATTTGCTTCACAAGGGTCCTTAAATTTGCGGAAGCCTTGTTCAAAGCTCCAGCCAATCTTCCGATTTCATCATTGGAATGTGTAATGACTTGTAAGGTTAAATCACCTCGGGCAAATTCATTCGCCATATTTTCTGCATCTTGAATTGGCTTGGCAATTACGTTTAGCATAAGAATTGTCACTAAAATAAAAACGACAAAAGATATACCGTAACCCACCCATAAAATAACTTTTACGTATTGAGAGGTTGAATCCAGAGTAGACTGACCGGATTGGAGTAATTTGTTTACCGAGTCATTCACCTTACCGATGCTTGTTTGCATTTCAGAATATTGTGCAAAGCTGGTAAAAAAGTCTTCCTGCATACTGATTTTTAATTGAGCTTTTCGCAAATCAGTGGATTCTTCTGCGAAGTATTCTTCCAATTTTTTTATGTTATTGTTAGAAAATTTGCGGAAACTCTCAATACCTTTATTCATTGCTTCTATATTTGCCAATATTTCAGAATGGTTACTATTGCTTTCTTTCAAGGATTGCCATATTACATTTTTATCGTTTATAAAATCCTGAATTTTTTGAAGTTTTTCCTCAATAAGAGCATCACTTTCTTTAACTTCTTTAAGAAAAATCAAAAATTCGTCTTTATTTAAAGACATTGTGACCCGAGCGGAGATAGCCCCCCTTTTGTCTATCAAGTACTTAAGAGAATTTACATTTTGCTCGACATTCGAAAACAGCTTTTCGACAATAGAGAAATTCTCTTCCATTTTTATCAGACCAAATGTCCCTAAAATAGCAACACCTAGGGTTAGAATCTGAAAAATTCCAGTAGAAAGAATGATTTTTGTTTTTACACTTCTGTTTGCCAGGTTAAACATAATATTGTATCATTACCAAATAAGATTTTGTTTAAAAAAAATTGATTGTAGACTAATATATGAACTGATTTGATATACTGCAAGATTTTTTATGACTAAAGGGACGTTTTTTTCATTTAAAGTAATTACCAAGAACAACCTTTCTTGACTGTTATGAAAGATGAAAAAATTATAAAAATAATGACTCAAAACATCGGCTTTCATATTTTTTTAATGGTGGCAACTTTCCTTTCCATGACCTACAAGGAAGCCTTACTTGGGGCGTTGATTGGATTTGATTTTGAATCTTTGGCGAGAGTTTCTCTCCAAGAGTATTGGTACTCGGCAAGCCTTATAACCATTTTATTTTGCCATGAAATGGGACATTATATTCCTACTCGGTTGTATGGATTTCGGGCAACCCTTCCCTATTTTATTCCTTTTCCTTTGGAGCCAATTGGTACCATGGGAGCTGTAATTAAAATTCAGGATCCTATTTCGGACAAAAAAAAGCTATTTGATATAGGTTCCGGTGGTCCAATAGCCAGCTTAATTCTATCCGTGATCTGCTGGATTATTGGAATTTATTTGTCTCAACTGACTCCTTTGGAAAAAACGACGGGCAATGGAATCTACTTGATATTCGGAGACAGCATTTTTACTTATTGGACGGGGCAGTGGATTTTGGGACCTTATGACCCTAATAGTTTTGACATTTTAATCCATCCCCTGGCTAAGGCAGGTTGGGTTGGATTGTTCATAACAGCCATCAATCTACTGCCTTTTGGTCAATTGGACGGGGGACATATCATTTACGCTGTTTTTGGAGAAAAATATCGTAAATGGATATATTATCTATTTCTTGGGTTTCTATTTTTAACTTTAATTCACTTTACTTGGTTGCTTTGGGGATTTATTATACATTTTTTTATAAAAATAGAACATCCTTATGTTCCGGATTCGATAGATATGGGAAAAGGTCGAAAAATTTTGGGATTGATTTTACTTTTTTCCCTTATTTTTATATTTGTTCCCAAGCCCTTATATACCTCTATGGAAGCAGGAAATACGTCTTTATTGCAGGATATAATAAATTTCGCCAGAAGCTTTTTTTGATATAATATCGTCTTCCATAAAACTCCTTTGGTTATAGGATAATTTTTCATGGAGTTGAACAGGAGTATGGAATTACCATAGTTCAAAAAAAATGGAGTTTTTTTGGATTGATATAAGAAATGTAATGTGGAATAAAGTTTTTATTTTAAACATGATTCTTTTTTGCTCAAAAAACATAACCATAACAAAATTTCGGGAATTTGATTTTTTGTATGAGTCTTTTAGTGTTATAGTTATATATGGTAATTGTGTTAATTTTGTGAAGAGTTTCATGTGAATCACCTCGTGTGCTATCGAATCATTAAAAAAAGAATTAGAAAAAATGAAAAAGTTACTAAATAAAAAGTAGCCTTTTCACCTCTATATCTTTTAGCCTAAAAAGTCATGGAAAATAATAAGCTATTTAATTTTTACTTTGTGAAATTATCAACACTTTTAGTTTTTTTTATAGTTCTCTTGTTTTGGAATGTTTCAGTGTTATATTCCAATGGACATAAGGAAGCTAGAGAATGGATCGAAATCGGAAAAAAATTCGCTGAATTTAAAAAACATCCGGAAGCCATTGAATACTACAACAAAGCCATTGATTTAAATCGAGACTATGGTTATGGGGCTGCGGCTCGTTTTCTGAAAGCTAAAAGTCTTATTGAACTCCAAGACATGGACAATGCTCTTGTTCAATTGTGGATGGCTGTTGATCTTTTTCCCTATATTTTTTATGATAATGAAAATACCCTGGAAGAATACGATTATTCCAAAGAAGCCAAATCACTTTTTGAAAAACTCAAGCAAGAGAACCCGAATTTTAAGCAAATTTGGTTTGTGATTTATAACAATGCTTCCTTAAAAGACGAACCCTTATTTGATAATGAGACAAAAGATATATCCCTTCTAAGAGAAGGCGATATGCTTACATTTATGGAAAAATCGGATCTAAGCTACAATCAGAATTATTACAAAGTTCCACAATACCAGGGCTATTCTTGGTACAAAGTCAAAACCAAAGATGGAAAAGAAGGCTGGATTTTTGGTCAGCACTGTCAGAGTTACGAAATCATGACAACAAATTTATATAGAGCCATCAAGCATGGAAAATTGGAATACGTTCAGGGGATTTTTAATAAAGGAGCAGAGGCAAATGTTTTGATTGAAGATGGAAATTCTCCTTTGCACCATGCTGCTATGGCTGGTTATCCTGATATTGTAGAGTTTTTGATTCAAAAAGGTGGAAAAGCAGATATTCATGGAATCAATACCTATACTCCTCTACATTTTGCTAAAAATGTGGAAGTAGCAGAACTATTGTTAAAAGCCGGAGCTGATATAAACGCCAAAGGCTGGTCGGATATGTCTCCTTTGCATATAGCAGTAGAGTATGGAAATTTGGACTTGGTTAAGTTTTATATAACACATGGTGCAGATATCAATGCACAAGGAATAATGGGTGCAACTCCTTTGGAACTGGCAAGAGATGAAAACATAAAAAAGTTTTTACAAGAAACGCTGGAGAAAAAAGCCGAAAAAACAGAAAAATAGTTTTTCAAATAACTTGATTTTGGTTTTATAAAAAAACATGAAAAAAAAATACATATACTACCCAATCCTTTACATACTTGCTTTTTTTCTATTGGATAAAATTTTCTTATTAGATTACTTTCAAAAAGAATTTTTGCAAACAGGAAATGTTGTATACTATCGTCAAAGACACTTACTCTTTGAAAGGATGAAAAAGGCTATCCCAAAAGATTCTCGCAATCTGGCAGTTGCTTTTGGTGATTCAAGAGCTTACGCTTTTTCGGAGAGGCTTTTATCAAACGAAAATAAAAAAAAGTGGATGGTTTACAATTTTTCTGCTCCACAAGCTCCTCCCATTTATGCCTATTACTGGTTTGAAAAAATGATCCAAAATAAGGTGTTTCCTTCTCTTGTTATTTTTACAATTAGTCCGGAAGGTTTTACGGATTCTTTACGGCTGGTTCATAGTCCGGTTTTGCGATTGGGTGTGGATAAAGAATTTATAAATAAATACTGGGAGTTGTTTCCGGAGGATGATCGCCATGAGTATATTTTAGACAAGCTCATCGCTCTTCGCTCAGTAGAAGTGGATTACAAGCTTATGCTATCAAGGTTAAAAAACGGAGAATTAAACCAGTATGATCCTTCCAAAAACGCCTATATGGCGATATTGAATCTGTACAAAGGTGAACAGTTAGCCTATACGGCTTTTGTAAACGATATTCCACGTTTGGAAAGTGATTCTCTTAGGATGCGAAAGTTATACTTTTCCAACTATAAGGTTGATAAAACTCAGTTTGTTTTTACGGAAAAGCTGTTGGAACTTGCTCAAAAAAATGGTGTCACCGTTTTTGTAACTTGGCCGAAAGTTTACAAAGAACTTAGAAAGGAATATGAAAAAGAAAAAGTCAAAGTCGTTTGGCAAGGCGAGCTCAAACAACTGGTTGGTAAGTATGGAATGAAATTTTATAACTTTAATGAAATTACAAAATGCGACTTGTTTTATGATGCTTCTCACCAATCAAACCTTTGTTTCAAAGAGCAGATTAATTTTTTGGTAGAAGAATATCAAAAAGTTAAATAGGTAATCAAAATTTTTTTTAGTGCTTTTAGAATGACAGTTAGCAAACACTTTTTCTGCATTTTTTATCATTTACAAAACTAATGGTTTTATTCTAAATAGCAATTGTATAAGAAACTTATATGTTAATAAAAAATGTATTGTTGAGAGAACGAATGGGTAGTATACATCTGAATTTTCGATTTTTTGTATTTTTCTATGTATTTATAAGTATTTTTTTTAACGATTTTCCTCTTTACTCTCAAAAGTCACCTCAAAAATTAGAAAAATCCAGCGATAAAAAAACTAACAATAAAAAAATATTAAAATTAACATTAGAAGAAGCCATTCGTCAAGTTATTGACAATAATTTAACAATCCAAAACGCTAAATATGAAATAGTAAAATCAGACTCGGAATACCTTAAAAACGAATCAAAATACGCATGGAAAGCACTGGGAGAAGTTCAATATTTTCAAACCGTTCTTCCTAACAATAGAGTAAATTATTTTTCAGGTAATAAACAACAGAATAACAAATATAGTGTAGGAGTTGAAAAACAATTTGAAACTCAGACCTATATAAAAATAGAAGGCAGTACCGTTCGTTATGATTCCAATGCTTTTGAATCGGATTTTATTCCTCAGCAATTTAAAATATTAGCAATTCGCCCTCTGTATACAGGTGCTCTTTCTTTTACCATAAGCCAGGAATTGCTAAAATACAGTTTTGGTAAAACAGACAAAAATACCAAAAAGATTCTAAAGGCAAAATCTATCATTAAAGTGGATGAAATGATTTATACTTTAACAAACCTCGTTGCTCAGTCTCTTGTTCAGTATTGGACAATTGGTATCCTTGATTCTTCGGTTCAAACATACCAAAAATTATTGCAAAATACTAAAAATATAAGGAATATAACGGCAAGAAAGAAAAATATTGGTTTGGCAGAAAGATTTGAAGTCAATCAGTGGAATTCAGTAGTGCATGAAATCGAAATTAAACTAGAAAACGCAAAAAGGGAAAGGGATGAAGCAAAAAGAAACTTGGTTCGGATTTTGAATGTTGATCCGGCTTCCGAAATTTCCGGCGTGACCGACCTTACAACTGCTCTCCCCAACGACATAAACTTAGAAAGAGACATAAATTATGCTTATGAGCATAGAATTGATCTAAAAAACCTAAAACGAGAGATGGAAATATCCAAACTAAGTGTTGAAAATGCTTTGAATGATCAATTGCCTTCTTTGAAACTTTCGGCTACCTATAGCACAAGAGGGCAAACGGTAAATTCATCCATGTATAATTTTTATTTTAACAACCAAGGAGTTTCTTCACTTCGATATCCCGAATCAAGAGCGGACTTAAATTTCTCTTACCCTCTTTGGGATGAAGGTGTAAAAAGCAAAATTCGGGACGAGCGTAGCCAAGAAAAGCAGCTGCAAATTAGAGAAAATAATCTAAAAAAAGAAATAAGAGACGATATTGTAAGCGCTTACGACGGCATCCTGGCAAGCCATAAAATATTAAAAACATCACAAACAACAGAAGCAGAGACAGACCGCTTTTACAATGGCATTCTCAAAGGCTATGGTCAAGGTAGGTTTTCGGCAATTGCAGTTAAAAATGCCCTTGATTCCAATATTCAAGCTAAATTAGGGGCAATTCAGTCAAAAATTAATTATAATATAAATCTTTTACGATACGATTTGGCGAAAAATTATTTATTTGAGAAATATGGTATTGACGTATATAAAATCATAGATTCACTCAAAACAAAAAAATAATTAATTGTTTGATTTATTTTATCAAATAAAAATAATAAGGTTTATAAAACATTACTAGTATATAGTTAGATTCTTATGGCTAAACAAGATAAAACTTTTAATCAAAACGTAGAATACATTACTCAAGAAGAAATGAGTTACAACGATAAAAAAAATCGGAAGCGAATTCGATTTCCCATTTGGGTGAAGTTGCTAATTATTATATCAACCATAATTTTATTATCTCTTTCTACCATTATTTATATCACAACAAGCCTCTTTAAAAACGACAACATAGTAAGGATTAAAGAAAACAACATCGTTTTAACTGATATTTTATCGTTAAAAATCCAATCTGATTTGTTTAACACCATTAAAAACTTGAAATTCATAGCTGAAGACTTAAAAGAAGGAAACGGGGAAAGTGCAAAAAAGGATGTGCAGTCCGAAAAAGACATTTTGACAATAGGCATATATAAGGAAGAAAATAAAACACTAAAGCCCATTTTTTATATCTTTTCTGATGAGGATTTAAATGGAATCAGATTGGAAAATATTGATGAAATTATAAAAAACAATGAGATAAACTATTTAAAATCTTTTAGCGGCTCGACTATTTTATACAATTCTAGTCCTGACTTTAGGTTTCCTGTTTTGGGGATTAGTTTTCCTTACAGCGACATAAACGGAGAAAAAACGATTGTTTTGGCTCACATAAAATTGGAACCTTTATTGAATGCCTTTCGCCACATTGGAATTGCCACCAACTTTTTAGTTGATGATGAAGGTAATATTCTCGCCCATCCTGATAGCGACGAAGTTATCCGAAGGTCAAGTTATAGAGATTTGGAAATTATCCAAAGTATGATGAAGAGTAAAATAGACAATGGAGAAAAGAGATATTTAAATCAAAAAGATGGAAAATACTATTTGGGCTCTTTTAAAAAGCTAAACTTTACCGGTGGTGGAGTTGTTTCTACCGTATTGGAAGAAAAAGCTTTCGAAGAAGTATACAATATTCAAAGAAGAAATATCTATATTATGATAATTGTTTTGAGTGCTGCAATTCTGATTGTTTATATATTTGCCAAAACTATTACTCAACCTGTGCTCGGTTTAGTCGTAGCTTCGAGTGAAATCGAAAAGGGAAATTACGATATAAATTTGAAAGTGGAATCCCAGGACGAAATCGGTATTTTGACTCAATCTTTTAATTCTATGAGTAGAGGTTTGGATGAACGAGAAAAGATGAAAACAGCACTCAGTAAGTTCACCAATAAAGAAATTGCGGAAATGGCATTAAAAGGAGAGATCAAGTTAGGAGGAGAGAGGAAATATTGTGCTATCTTTTTCTCAGATATTCGTAGTTTTACTTCCATATCAGAAAAGTTAGAACCAGAAGAAGTTGTAGAATTTTTGAATCAATACATGACGGAAATGGTTAAATGCGTAAACGAAACAAACGGAACAGTAGATAAGTTTATTGGTGATGCCATTATGGCAACATGGGGTGCAATAAAACAATTAAAAGAAAACGAAACGGAGTGTGCCATTAATGCTTCTTTATTAATGAGAAAAGCATTGATGAAATTCAACGAAGGGAGAGGAGGATATAAAAAGCCTATTATAAAGATTGGGTGTGGTATAAATTCGGGATATGTGATTTCTGGACAAATTGGCTCAGATGAAAGACTTGAGTATACCGTTATAGGTGACTCCGTAAATCTAGCTTCTAGAGTGGAATCTCTCAATAAGCCTTTTGGTAGTGACATCTTGATTACGGAAGAATCGTACCAAAGAGTAAAAAATATCTATAAAGTAGAGAAAATGCAAACTATTAAGGTAAAAGGAAAGTCAGAACCACAGACAATTTATGCTGTTTTAGGTAGAAATGATGATCCGAAGTGCGTTCGCTCTATGGAAGAACTTAGGGATTTATTGGATATTGAGTATACTCCACCCTCACCATCAAAAAAGAATTCTGGAAATGAGGATGAAAAAGAAGTAAAGTATGAGATACTTGAATAAAGATTGGTGGATACCGGCACTACTTATCCTAAACATTATTGTATTTACAGGCTTGTTTTTTTATGACCTGAATAAAAAAATTAGTTTTGGTTTAAGGGAAGTTATTGGAACAGTAACGTTCAAAAAGAATTCAGTTCATAGAAAGTTCTTTTCACACGTTGTATGGCAGGACATTGAATCCAATTCTCCCGTAGCAAATAGGGACACAATTAGAAGCTTTGGTAACGCCGATGTAAACATAGATTTAAAAAACGGTATAAACATATTGATGGATGAAGATAGTATGGTCTATCTTGATGTTACTGATAAAGAACAAAAAATAAATTTTCAGGGTGGCTCGGTGTCCATTGATAGCACAAATGGAAAAGCAAAAAATCTTTCCGTCTTTTCCGGTAACTATAAGATCAGTATATCCGAACCAAGTCATATAAAACTCGAAAAATCAGTTGATTCAGCCTTGAATCTTTTTGTAAAAGAAGGCTCGGTAAGTATAGATGTTGATGGAAAAACTCAAATTATAAAAAAAGATGAAAAATTAGATATAAGTTCACAAGGTATTTCGGTTGAAACAGTTCCGTTTAAGTTACTTTCACCCCAAAATCAAAAACAATATACAACCTCTTCTACCATTTCTCCCACATTTGAGTGGGAAAAAAAGGTAAATGTCAGCGAGTCTTTTATTGAAGTTAGCAAAACTCTGAAATTTTCCAAACTCATATACAAAAAAACCACAACCGAAAACTCGGAGAAAGTCAGTTTGGGAGAAGGAGTTTACTACTGGAGGGTAGGAGGAAGTGTTAGTGGAAAAACGGAATACAGCGAGATAAGAAAATTATTTGTTTTTAGCAACCTTGTTCCCAAAACGTTTTCTCCTGCAAATAAAGCAGCATTTTCCTATTTTGCATCCCCTCCTGTTATAAACTTTTTTTGGAGTAAGAACGACTATTCGAATCGTTACACACTCCAAATTTCAACATCTCCGGATTTTAAAAATCCTTTGGAATACAAGGTCAATTCAAACCATATCACACTTTCTAACTTGATCGAAGGAACGTATTATTGGAGAGTTATAACCGATATTTCTTTGGAAAACGTAAATCAATTGGTAAGTACTACATACACTTTCTCCGTAAACCAAAAAGGAACAATAGCTCCTCCTATTCCATTGAACCCTTTTTCTAATGAATATGTAGTTTTGAAAAGAGGCAATCAAAATAAGATATTGCTCACTTGGAAAGCCAGCCATGAACAAAAAGTTTTTAAAGTGGAAGTAAGCAAGGGAGGAAACTTTATGAACCCTGTCATAAATAAAAAGGTTTCTTCTTTGTCTATTTGGCTAACAGAAATTGCAGAGGAAGGAACATGGTATTGGAGAGTTTTGGGTTACACCTCAGACGGAGTTGAATCAGGCTATTCCAATATGGCAAAATTCCACACAACCTATGACCCGAATCTTGCTTTCCAAAAAGCGAAAGATATACCTACTATTGATAATGAAAAAACAGAAGAAAATACGACAAAAGTAGCGGAAGAAAATCAGAAAACAACAAATGAAATTAAAAAAATCCAAAAGGATGAAACAAAAAAAATTGGGAATACCAATGTCCATGCCAGATTAGAAGCTCCGGCAAAACTGTATCCGGTCTCTCCGAACAATAAAGTAAACCCAACCAATGGGAAACCGATTCAATTCAAATGGAAAAAGGTGCCCCAAGCAGCCGATTACGAATTAAACCTCTACAAAGACAAAAGTAAAGGTGGAAATTTAATTTTCAAAGACAGAACAAAAAAGAACCATTATGAATTTAAAAAATTTGATAAGCTAGATAAGGGCAAGTTCGAGTGGGAGGTTAATGCCATTGATAAATACAACAAACCGGGCAAGAAAGTCAGAGGAATGTTTCAAATAGACATTCCAAACGACCCGCTAGATGAACTTAAACCGGATGATATTGAAATAACTTCACCTAAAGTCATGTATAGGGAATAATCATATAGAATGAAATTAAAACTATTTATACCAATTATTACAATACTACTAACAACTCACTTGCTTTCCAAAAGCGATGAATTCATTGAGTGGAAACCCATAAAAGGAGCCTATGGTTATGTTATCCAAATAAGAGATACTCATAAAAAAGTACTCTTAAATAAAAAGGTTGATAAGCATTTTTTTCCAGCTCAGCTACCAAAAGGGAAGTACGAAATTCGGGTGGCTCCTTTGAACGTTTTTAAAAAACCGGCAGTATGGTCCCGTTGGAGTTCACTTGAAATTATTGTTTCAAGAATACCTATCCTTTCACTGGACGAACCAATTGTACTGGTAAAAAAGAACTCCCTAAGCCCAATTGTCGAAATACGAGGAGAAAACCTTTCTGAAAATACCGAAGTAACGATTCGTAAAAATAAAAAATTAATTCCTGTTTTAGAAACTAATTTAAATGAGAAAGAACTTTTAACTTTTAAAGTAAATTTGGAAAAAGTAAAAGTAGGTAAATATGATTTGATTTTGAAAAATCCAAACAATAAAGTTCTAACAAAAGAAGATTTTATTATTGTTAAAGAACAAGGAAAAGAAGTCCTAACACAAAAGCCTACCGTGACTGATGAGGAGCCAATAGTTCTTGATTATAGTACAAAAAGACAAACAATTGAAGTAAAAGGTAAGAATTTTTCCGACCAAACAAAAGCATCTATTACCTCTCAAAACAACTCTATCCCGATTAAAAACAGTAAAGCTATAACAGAAAATCTTTTATCTTTAGACATAGACTTAAATGGCATTAACCCAGGAAGTTATGATTTAAATGTAGAAAACCCAGGAAGTCAAAAATCGGTTAAAAAAGACTTTATTATTATCCAAGAGACAATACAAAAGCATAGCATTACCCAAAACGAAAATCTCAAACCCGTTATAACATTGGATGAGCCTCTTATTGGTTATTACAAAACAAAGCAGCATACCATAGAAATTATCGGAAAAAATTTTATAAATGAAACAAAAGTGAGTATTATTGGTAAAGATGGGATTGACATTCCAATAGAAAATCAGGAATTAAAATCTCCCGAATCATTACTGGTTCGCTTAAATTTAGAAAACGCAAAGCTAGGTTCTTATGATGTCATTTTAAAAAATCCGAATACTCAAAGACTACGAAAAAGAGATTTCTTTATTATCAAAACAAAAGATTTATTGGTTAAATCCGAAAAACCAACAACGATTCAATTGGATTCCGTTGTATCCAAAGAGGTAGATATAAGCGGAGAGAATTTTATTCCAGATACAAATGTATCCATTCATTCCGATCAAGGTTCTATTCCTGTTGTAAATAAGTCGATGGAGTCCGATCAAAAAATAAAGTTAGAATTAGATACTGAAAAAATCAGACCTGGGAAATATGATTTAACGCTTATCAATCCCTCAGGTAATCAAACAACCAAAAAGGATTTTCTTGAAATCAAAGATGAAGAAATTCCAATCAAAGAACCTCCGAATCATGAAGATATAACCAAATACGAGTTAGCAGAGCTTTTGGGTTACTTACAAGGGTTAAAGAAAACTTGTAAATCAACGAATTTACCTGATATTTTGATTGAGAAGTGTTTTGCTAGCTATGTCTCTTTGGACTTATCAACTCCTTTTAAGAGAAACCTATACAATTTTATAAGACTTGTTGATAAGAACAATTATCAAGCCAGAATGGAAGCTTATCATTATTTTGCTTATAATTGCTTTGCTAAAATGAAAGCGGTGAATGAGTATATAAGTTTCAGACTCAATAGTCCGCACACAATATTTGAAAGTTTTGAAAAACGATATATGACGTTTACCCTCCAACAGCAAGACGCCTGCCTAATGCGGGAATGATAAGCTTAAATAATGTTTGCAACTCGGTTCTGGTTGGTTTTGTGGGAACGTTTTGAATGATAACATCAGCAAGCAACTCGCTCGAAATTCTAAGTTCACTGGCAAAAAAGCTTAGCGTAGAACCTTGGTAGTTGTATGCTTCTTTCACCAATTGATCTGCAGTATCCGGATCAAGTAAACGACTTTGAAAGTCTTTCCACGTAAGACGAGTCGTTTTTGCCAGTGACTCATCCAAAACTATACTAGACTGCTTGGAGACATTTCCCGTATATACGGAAGTATCGGTGGACGCATCAGCAGTTCTTCTTACAATATTGGGAGTCACCGCACTGGTCTCAGCCGAAACATCGCTTGTTGCCCGACTAGCTTTGGTTGTGGCTTCACCTGTAGGTTTGGTTACGTTTTGGTAGGTAGCATTTGTGATAGGTTCTGTTGTTTCTGTTGTTTGTTTGGACATATTGGAAGATTGTTTTGTCACTATTGTGCTTGTTTTGGTAGCGGCTCTAATCATTGGTTCTGTAGCAACGGTTGTTTGTTCTGTTAAAACAGAAAATTGTCTACTAGTCTTTCCGGTTGCCTGAGAAGTTGCTTTGATAGCAGGCTGTGTGGCAACGGTTGTTTGCTCCGTTAGAGCCGAAGATTGTTTGCTGGTTTTTGAGCTTAATTCTGCAGTCGCCTTGATCATCGGTTCCGTTACGTCGGATGATTGCCGGATGACAACTCCGGTAGCAATTGTTGCACCGGTACTTGCTGCTTCCGTGGCGGCTATTATTGGATTAGTCACTTCACTGATTTGCCTTGACACATTGGAAGATTGCCTACTAACAACTGTACTTGCTTCGCTACTCTGTTTTGTGATAGGAGCTGTTATATCTGAGGTTTGGCCGGATATGCGAGAACTTTGTTCACTAACCTGAGAGGAAACCTTGGCCGTTGGATGAGTAGAGTATTGATAGGTATTTTTCATGGTGGCAGCAGAATATCCGGAAGTTTGCTCGGAAACGCGAATTAATTGGTCTGTAGACGGTTTTGTGCTCTGCCTGTAACTGCTAGCAGACGATTGAGCCGTTGATTCTCCGGACATTTGGAATGGTCCTGCTTCAGTTTTAAAGACAACTAATAAACTCATCAAAAGAAAACAAAAGTATAGAAATAAATATGGCATTATTTCATTCTATCAAAAATGAATTTTTCAATCAAGAATATATCAGCAATTATCGGTAACAATTTTTTAACTAAAAATATAGCTTTTTTAATTCAAATACCTATCCCTCCTTCTCCCTTTCCTGGTTCGCATGCTTGGGAAACCGCAGGAAAGGGAGCGAAAGTTACAATAGATTTTATTTTATTTACCTAAATCTATAAAATTCTCTTAATAATTTAGTATTTTATGTTAAAAAAATAACTATTATGTTCCCTTTCCTGTTAGGAAAGGGAAAGATCGAGCTTGGTGCAAAAGAACAGCTTGATGGGGATAGGTAGAAATAATTTAATGCCGATAATTACTGAGAATATATAAAGAATCAATTCGATTTTTGGGATTTACAGGATTAGATTTAATTGATTTTTTGATATATAAAAACAAGGACCATTATAAAACTTTTCAAAGGATGTGGGATGAAAAAAGTTATCATTGATTCAGTGAATATAAATAATTTAGATGAACTACACACACTAATAGCTGAAAAATTAGACTTTCCAACTTATTATGGAAAAAATAATGATGCTCTTTATGATTGTCTAACAGGAGATATTGAACTGCCATTAACCGTAATTTGGAATAATTATTATATTACTAAAGAGAAACTATCAGATGCAATTGAAGATGTATACCTTGTATTCCAACAAGTTGCTCAAAAAGAATCGGATTTTCAAGTAGTTGTTCAATAAAAACAGAAATAAATGATTAAAAAATCTATATGGAAAGAATTTACATCTACATTAAAAACCGCTAGTTTAACTACCGGAAAAAGTTTAAAATATATTTATGATGCTGGAAATAATCATAAACACTATTTAGTACCGGTTTTAAATGGGTTTATAGGAGATAAACTGGCTGAAAACAACCATCAGCTTTCTATTTCCATGAGTTTTCGAGAAAACGGAAAGGATATTTCCATTCAAAATTTGGATTTGAAGACAAGGTGCAAAAATAAAAGGAAAACAATAGCCATTTTTATCCATGGGCTTGTTATGGATGATGTTTTTTGGCATACTCCTTACGAAGGAAAACCTGGGTTTGGTTCCAAGTTAGAACAAGACTTGTCAATTATCTCTCTATATGTTCGATACAATACGGGAAAACATATTTCACAAAACGGCAAGGAATTGTCCGATTTACTCCAAAACCTCATGGATACCTACGAAGACGAAATCGAGCATATAGTTTTGATTACTCACTCCATGGGTGGTTTGGTGGCAAGGAGTGCAAGCTATTACGCAACGAAAGAAAACCACAATTGGACAAAAAGGCTTAGTTCCATATTTTTACTTGGTGTTCCCAATGATGGCTCGTTTTTAGAAAAAATCGGTCATTTAACAACTACCATTCTAAAAATTATTCCCAATCTTCCTACACGTATTGTGGGGCATATATCAGATCAAAGGAGCAATGGAATTAAAGACTTACGATGGGGGATTTTGGTAGAAGAAGATTGGAAATCTCCAGATTCGGATACTCTTTTGAAAGCAAATCGTACAAAGGTAGAACCTCTTCCGGGAGTGAAATATTATATAATTGCCGGGACTATGATGGGAAATGAATCATCCCTTGTCAGTACTTATTTTGGAGACGGGCTTGTTGGCAGAAAAAGTGCGATAGGAGAAGTTTTTCACAGCCTTAAAGAGGAATCCAATGAGTTTCTAGAAGTCAGGATTTTTCGGGAAACCAGTCACTTGGGGCTTCTTATGAACCAGAATGTATATGAATACATTAAAGGTGCTTTTTTACAATAGATTTTACGTAATCTTCCGAAACTCCAAAGTCCTCTGCTATTTCCTTTAGTGTCAGTTTGCCCCTCTCAATTGCTCTTTGAATAAAGCCATCTTTCTCTTTTTCAGCCCTTTTCTTTTCCTGTATACTCAATTCTTTTCCGGTGGAAATTACTTTACCGAAATAATCACACCATCTAAGCCATACACCATATTCATCTTCAAAAAAACCTTCCCACAACCTTAATCCCAAGCCAACTTCTTCAAACCAAGATTTTTCCATTCCTACCGCCATTCCCTTTATATACCTATAACTACTCATAGGCTTTCCTTTGAGAATATGAAAACCAGGGTCATAAATTGCATAATACAAAACTCCGATTTTTCCATAGTCTTTTAATTTGCTATCTAATTCATTCCCATCTTTGTTGGATACGATTTCTATCACTACTTCCGGTGCTTTTCCGATTTTGTCCAAATAATAACACAAGTCTTCCTTTTTTGTCCTGTTTTCCGGTTTTTCTACTTCCAAACTTAGTAGTACATCAGGAACAATTGCATTTTCTAGTATTTCGGTAAAAATTCCGACATTGGCAGTTGCCAAAAAATTTGTGTATCTTTCGGATTCCCAAGAAGTATACAAAGGCTCGGTTAATAGCCTCATTTGTTTTTCGGAGAAAATGTTGTCCACCGGCTTACCGTCCTCAATTTCTGCTTCTTCTATATTAAAGATTTTCTTTTCTTTGGAGGTTAACATAGTTTTTCCGTTAATTGGTTTGATTTATATGAGTAGAACATATCTATTATTTTTGGCAATAAGGTTTTTTATCTTAAAATCTTATCGTATAACTAAAACCATAACCCTGGTTAGGATTCATCCAGACATTTATGAAAGAATCGCTTTCTTCTTCGGATGGTTTATGGTTGTAAACGGAAGATATGAATTTATAAAAAAAATAAATTGAAAACGTTGAATAAATTCCAATGGCATAATTTTCATTATTCATATTATTTTTATATTTATTAATTTCTCTATTACTCAAAAAACCTAAATAATAAAATTGGACAATACCTAGCATATTATTTTGAGAATAGTAATGAACCAAATAATAAGTAAATAAATTTCTGTGCCCTCTATAGGTATTCCGATCTTCGACATAACCTTGCTTATATTGTTTTTCCCAGTTGGCATATCCGGCAAAATAAAATCCTCCAAACAAGGCTCCATATTTAATTTTATTTTCCGAATCTGGAGACTCTTCTTTCTCTTCTTCTGCGATAATCGGATTTATCAAAAATAGGGCTATTAACAATACGGAAATCAACTTCATCATTTGGAATTTTTTCCCTCCTTTGTTTTGTTTTCACCGTTTTTTTGACAATCATCAATATTCGGGAATGGAGTTTTTCCCGTTAGGGGTGGTAGTTTATCACCGGTAGTATAGCAACCAACAAATAATAACCAAAAAGCAATCATAAAAAGTTTTGATTTCATTACCTGCACCATACTTCCTTAATTCCGGAATGTCCGTTGTAGATACTTGTAAACCGAATGTATACCAATTCCTTTCGATTGAACTTTTTACATATAACAGATAAATCCACCAGACGAAAGGATCCGTTTTCACCCATTGGTAGTTCCATACACATCATATCTTCTTTATTTAGCTTTAGAACTTGGGATTCATTTACGTTTTCCCGCAAATAATATTCCACACCCAGACAATTAAACTGCAAGCAAATCAAAAGCAATATGATATTCAATCTATACATTCTATTCCTATACTTTTTGGACATACAAAGGTAAGAGTCAGGTAACAAGTCATTTCATTTAGCACTGTTTGCGACGTAGACGGGTAGTACAATTGTATGCCACCGATCTTTTGTCCGGGGCATACTTCTGCTGCGTCTACGGTTGCATTGAGAGGCACATCAAATATGGTTATCCATATAGTATAAGGTTTGGTTTCTCCCGTAAGTTTGGAAGGATTTACCGTACTCAAATAGTCAGTGGCACAGAAGCTAAAAAATAATACAAAAAGGATAGATAACCGAAAATTTTTATATTGCAGTCTAAATTTCATAGTTTTTGAATAAAAAATATATTGCTAAATTTGTCAAGAGTTTGTATTCTATTAATTGAAACTTTATGTTTTGATTTTCGACTAGTACAATTAATTAGATTGGCTTGATTTTAAAAGATTATTTTAAAATCTCTACTTTATGAGCTATTTTGGGATATAATTACAATGAAAGCTAAAAGTACTGTTTTTATTTTTGTTTTAATAATTTTACTACTAAAACCACAATCAATTTGTGCAAAATCCGACGATGATTATGGGTGGATTCTTAGAAGGATCGGACTCACAACTATAGAACTCGGATTGTTTGTAAATTATTTTAAATATAGAAATACAAGCCTCCATACCAATGAAAAAGTTGCGAGCTTATCAATATTCGTTTTTAAATCGGATTTGAAAGCAACGGATACTCAACTATTCACAATGTATTACCAATCAGCAAAGCTGAGCTATCCGACAAATACGATTAGACATTCATTGTATGATGGAAAAACGATAGCTACGGGAGATAGAAGTTCTCTAAAATCCTATAGAAGACATTTGGTTAACTCTTCCGGTGCTTGGCTTGGCAGTGTTGTTGTATGGGATTTGGTTACCTCTTCCAACATTTGGGGTGAGAAGTATAGCCATTCCACTCCCGTCACGAGGGCGATTCGCTCCTTTTTGCTTCCCGGCTGGGGGCAAAAACACACCGGACATGACTTGAAAAGTGCATTTTTCTTTCTCGCAAGCGTAGGTTTGGCTGGAACAAGCATTCCTCCAGTCAATAGATTCCAAAAAGCCAAACTAAACTACAGAAATTCTAATTATGATTTTATAATTTCAAGCATATTTATCAACGATCAAAGCTTACAGAGACCTCTATACGTTTACCAAAACAAAGAACGTCGAAAAGATGTGAATAGAGCCAGAATCAGTTCGATCCAAAACATTACAGCTTTGGGTGCTTTATGGTTAATCAACATTCTAGATGCTGCTATTTTTGAGAATGTAGGAAATGAATACACTTCTCATTTAACACTTCGACCTGAATTTAATTTTGGCTCGGTGAACATGGGAAAAAATGTATTTCCGGAATTTATATATGGTATGAATCTAACGTATCGATTTTAAATATGGATGTAGTTATGAAAAATATAGGCTTGTTTATACTTTTATTGGTTTGCAATTGCAATTTTAGTTTCAAATCCGATTTTGATAATATTGGAGATTCCATTGCCTTTGTCTTATTGGAGCCAACATCGTCTGAGTCTGGGTCTGGTTTTGCCATTGCAGACTCAGGATCAACCACTTGTTATGATGACTCTGTTTCCATAACTTGTACCGGAGTTTCCGGTAGTTATCCGAGACAAGACGGAGATTATATTGATATACCCAAGGCACGAAGTTTTACAGGACCAACTCCGCACGAAACCTATACCAGTGATTATACCACAAAAGACAACGTAACAGGACTTGTCTGGAAAACCTGCTCCGAAGGACAAACCGGAAGCGACTGTACCGGAACGGCAACTACCTACACAAAAGATAGTGCAAAAACACTCTGTAGCAACCTCAATTCCTCTAACGGAGGAAACGGATATGCAAATACCAAGAGTTGGAGACTACCCTACTTGGTAGAGTTAAACACTTTAGTTGATTATGGAAAATCAAGTCCGACAATAGATCAAACCAATTTTCCGGCAACAAAATCTTTTCGTTATTGGTCTCTTACTTCCCTTTCCGGTTCTACTTCTTCATCATGGACTACGGATTTTAATACCGGTACATCTAAGAATTACTCCAATTATGACTACCAAAATGTTCGTTGTGTATCAAACGGATTGCAAACCGATAACATCCAATCTTTTACGGACAATGGCGATTATACCATCACAGACAAGGCAACAGCTCTTGTTTGGCAAAAGTGCAGTATGGGACAAAATAGTGATGATACTTGCAGCGGAACTGCTACAACCACAACCTGGAGTAATGCTTTGCTTTACTGTAAAGACCTGTCTTTGGCTGGTAAAACATGGAGATTACCCAATATCAACGAACTCAAAAGTATTATGAACTATGACAAATCCGAACCTGGAATAAACCAGACCTATTTTCCAGCAACACAACCCTCTTTATATTGGTCGTCAACAACATATCTGATAACAACAACCTATGCATGGAATATTGATTTTCAATACGGGGAAATAGATGATTATGGTTTACTTAAAACGTCCGGTATTTACGTTCGCTGTGTGTCTGACTAATAAATCAAAAAATAGAAAAACATGGTTTCTTTATTTAAAAAGTTCTTTGACAAAAAATCAATTTCCTTGAATATCCATTCAACAAAAGGAATCCCATAACTATGGCATCAATCTGCAAAAACAAAAAACGCAGTTATTCCATCCGTTTGCCAAAAAACTATTTCCTTACGGAAGAAAAGCTACAAGAACTCCAGTCCTGTAATCCGGATTTGCAATTGTGTATTGGCGATGAAAACCTCCTCAATGTAGTAGAGCATAAATTCTTGTTTGATGATTATGGTTACCTCAACCTCAAGCTCACGGGATTAACTGCTGAGCTCTTTGAAGAAATGCACGAATTGAATGAAGAAATCAACTTTGAATTTGATGATACTGAAGAGGTATGGATTAAAATGGGAGTATTTAGACTAATAAGTAAACTGACAGCGGCGATTATTAGTTCCTTTTTTGTTTGGGCAAGCTCCAATAAAATGGGAGAAGTTTACAGTGAAAACGGAGAATACGAACTGAATGACCCAAAAGGAAGTGGTAAAAAAATTCGTCGCATACCTGATGCCTCTTACATATCTTACAAAACTGCCTCCGAAGAAACTCAAGACAGTTGGGACGGTTTTATTCCCATTCCGCCCAACATGGCAATGGAAATTGTATCTGCAAAGTATGGTTTAAAAGGCGATCTGGATAAAATGGAAAAGATTTGGATGCTTATGGGTGTGGATGTCGGAATCGTAGTTTGTCCTTTCTCCGAAAGTATCTACGTTTTTGAAAAGGGAAAAACGGGACGCACTACACAAAACATATACGATGACTTTTCGCACCCACTACTTCCCGGATATACTGACAACTACGGGAAATATACTATGATTAGAGTGATTTCCGTGATTAACATGATTAGATTCATTTGATTTTAAAGGATTTTCTTTAATTCCATATCCGAAAACCACTCCGCGTTGAGTATATTTAAAAAAGAAAACTTAACAGTCAAAAGAAAATATACATTTAATTTAAGCTATTGATTTGGATTAGTGTATAAATATATAGTTTATAAGTCAGCAGGAGTATTCATGGCAATTAACAAAGTGTCTGACTAAAATTGATTGATTTACAATTTTATGTTTTGATTTTTGACTAATATAATTAGTTAGATTAGCTTGATTTTAAAAGATTATTATAAAATCTATATAAAAAACTACTTTATCGCGAGAGAAATAGAAATTAGGTGATTACCAATGATAACCCGTTACCCAAGAAAATAATATAAATCAATTAAAAATAAATATCTTTAAAACTCTTATTCACGTAGAAAATGAAAAAATTCTACAGGACGTTTTTCAGTTATTGCAAGATGAGCTAAACGTATATGAATCACACTTAAGTAAACCGGATTCTAATTTAGTCTTCATAACACCTGAGTTTTCTTTCAAGGTTGGAGATTTCTCTAATTATATTAAAGAATGTGAAGCCAGTGAAGATATGACAGAAGAGGAATTTTTGGAAGATATTGGTAGTTGGTAATGAAAAGAAAAGTAGTTATCGTAATTTGTAAGTTATTTTTTACTTAGCCCCCTATGTATCAGGATAGTTGTAGCGGAACGACCACAACAGCTACATGGAGCAATGCTTTGCAATACTGCACGAATCTGTCTTTGGCAAGCAAAACATGGAGACTGCCTAATACCAACGAACTAAAAAGTATTGTGGATTATGGCAAGTCCAATCCTGCAATAAACGAAACCTATTTCCCCAAAACGCAGCCATATTACTATTGGACTTCTACAACCTACTTTCCCGATACGTCCACAGCATGGTCTGTATTATTTTATGACACTAATATTTACAATCCGACTAAATCAGTTGGCTATAATGTTCGTTGTGTTTCTGATGGAAATTGAATGTCCCAAGGCTATCATCAGTAATTATCGGCATTAAATTATTTCTACCTATCCCCATCAAGCTGTTCTTTTGCACCAAGCTCGATCTTTCCCTTTCCTAACAGGAAAGGGAACATAATAGTTATTTTTTTAACATAAAATACTAAATTATTAAGAGAATTTTATAGATTTAGGTAAATAAAATAAAATCTATTGTAACTTTCGCTCCCTTTCCTGCGGTTTCCCAAGCATGAGAACCAGGAAAGGGAGAAGGAGGGATAGGTATTTGAATTAAAAAAGCTATATTTTTAGTTAAAAAATTGTTACCGATAATTGCTGGGCTATCATTTATCGGAAAGCTTTCGCAATTCAGCAACTTGTTCCGCATCAAGTCCGGTCAATTCACAAATAATTTCATTTGGTAAGCCTTTTTTGATGGCAGCAATGGCTACTTCCGATACCAAACCTTCTTCCCTTCCTCTATGCCTTCCTTCTTCCCCTCTTCCCTTGCCTCATCTTTGAGCAATTTTTCCGTAATTTTCATACTCTCCACTTTTTTCATCTCTGATAAGGTCACTACTACTCCCAAAACCTGCTGACTTGGTGTATACATCGCTGAAGTTTTCTGTTGATCTGCCAATATCATCAAAAAGTAGTGCAAAAATCTGTCGAAGTTATAGTCGTAGTCTATCCTCTGGATTTCGATGATAAAACGATGGTCGGTTGTTTCTGCGTAAATGTCTATTTTGAAGTCTATGTGACCAATAATCGGATCAAATCGCTTTTCGGTCTCTATATTTCCTACTTGGATGTCAATCCCGAATATATCTTTGACAAAACATTCAAAGACTTCCTTGTCCGTAAAGGCTTTTTTGAAAATGGTTTCGTTATCAAGCGGAGCTAACATGATAGTAAAATAGTAGCAAACAATTTGATTAAAGTCAATTCATAAAAATATACTATGATTAAAATGATTTTCGGGATTCACAAAGAGTACCACAGCCATCTTGGCTGTGAATTTACAGGCTGGAAGCCTGTAGTACTTTCCGGAAATCGTTCTGTTTTACGCAAAAAAAGACATAATTAACGAATTTAGTCCCCCCATTCGGTTTAAATTCAGGTTTTGGCTTTATTTACCCCTGTGAACGGGGGTAAATGAAGCTTAAAGTGAATTTTAGCTATTCGGGGGAAAAACGTAATTTTTTTCTTTCCGCTTGGAAAAATAATTCATAAAAGACTTGCAAAAAATTTTTGTTTCCAATCACTTTGTCTTTAGGATGATAACACACGAGGTGATTCACATGAAACTCTTCACAGAATTAACACAATTACCATATATATATATATATATATAACACTAAAAAGGCACTTAATGCTATACTTATGATGGCACTGTGCTTGTTATTGGTACATCTGGATACGAATTCCACAGGAACAATTCCGCAAGCAATGCCACAGGTTGTGGTGGATGACAACGGAAAGGCAAATGCTTCTTACCCAATAGAAGTCCCACCCGGAACAAAAGACGTACAGCCAAACCTTTCTTTGGTCTATCATTCGGATGAACCGGACGGATTGTTGGGAAGCGGCTGGGATTTGGGTGGTTTACCAACAATTTCCAGAGACATTACTTATGGAATAAACTATGATTCCAACGACCATTATATCAGTTCATTGGGCGGTCGTTTGAAAAAACTTGCTGACGGAACATACAGAGCAGACGAGGACCCTTACACAATTTACGAGCAAAGCGGTAATTCTTGGGTTGTCATTGCAAGAGACGGTAGCAAATCCACTTTTGGAGGAACTAGCGATTCTCAAATCGAAAGATTTTCCGGAGGCTCTGAAATTCGGGTATGGGCAATAAGTAGGGTAGAAGATGCTTATGGAAACGGTTATGACATAACCTATGACAAGGTATCTGTTGCCAATGGCTATCAATCTTACTATCCCAAAACCATTACCTACAACAATCGAAAAATAGAATTCAGTTATAAAGACAAAACCAATCCCTATCCGACTTCTTCCGAAGGAGACGGAAACGGGAATCAGAGAGTTTTGGAACACATTTATATAAAAGTTAACGAAAGCACAATTAAAAACGGGACTTATACCTTTTCTTACGAACAACTTGGAAACCCCAAAAGGGATAAACTTAAAAAAATTTCCAGAGAAGGTTTCAATGACATCGTATTGGATAATTTGTACTACGATTTTGAATTCCAGAAAACGGATGAAGCTTATTCTACTAGCAGTTCAAGAATGACTTATACCGTTCGCGTGCCGGTAAAGTCAGATATAAGGGCGAATTGCCAGAGAGGGGAGGAAGCTTGTGTTTGTACAGCTTTACCACAGTGTGGTGTGAAAGTAGCACCGCCTTGCTGCCCTAACGTAGTGCAAGAACAGGTCATCTGTGCTTCCTATGTATCCACCATCAAAGATCAGTGCTGGAACGGTGAAAATCAGAATTATTTCAACCATTTTGTAGGTGACATGGACGGAGATGGTATGAAAGAAGTTATCCTTTTAAGAGGTGATCAAGATACAAATGAAATTAGTGTAGACAAATCTACAATTGATCGAGAGGGAGGAGGCTTCAAAACAACTGATTTCGTTCATTTTGACGTAAGACTGCCACTCAGATACAATTCCTACGTGGCAATGGGGGATGTAAACGGAGATGGAAGGGATGATTTTGTATATTCGGAAAACGCAACACTCAAGGTCGTGTATTCGGAAGAAATATCTTCCAATGGAAAATATATGTATCAATACAAAACACCAATAGATACAGGAGTGCCAACGGGAGTTGTTCCACCGGATTACAGAGGTCTACCCGTAGACATAAAAATCGACAAATGGCTTGTTGACATGAACGGAGATGGCAGAGCTGACTTTGTTTGGAAAAAGGCAACGGATACCTTTGCCGTTTACCTGTCTAACGGAGGAGGTTTTGATGCGGAAATAGCCATTACCATTCCGGAATCTTCGGATGAATTTGAGCAGTTTGCAGACATGGATGGTGACGGAATACCGGAATATGTCAGGATATACAAGAATACATTGGAAGTCTCTTTTTTGAAAAGGGATTTCTCTGCTGTCAGTCAAACCGTTTCCATTGGAACCGGAACGGATAGCAAAGACAAAAGGACAGGTAACGTCTTTCTTGGTGACGTGAACGGGGACGGGAAATCCGACTTTTTAACCCTCAGCGAAGGTTTAGAGCTTGTGTCCTATATTTTTACGGGTTCGAGCTTTGTCACTTCCGATTCTTACAAAACAACTGTTACCTACACCCACTATAACAAAAACGGAGATGCCCTTCCCACTGATCGAGTGGAAAAGGCAAAGGAAACAAACAAAAACTTACAAAATCAAAAAATCTTTGCAGATGTAAACGGTGACGGACTTTCTGACTTTGTTCGTTACATCAATGGAAAAGTTTATATCACCTATTCCAACGGTTATAACTATTCGGATAAAGAATACCATTTGGCTATAAAAGCCAAGGCCCTTTCTAACGTATTGGACGCAAACGGTGATGGTTTGACTGACTTTTACGGATACTACGTTTCTCTGGACAATGATCTTAAATACAACCAAAATGGTGATTCATCGGTCTTAAAAGCCTACAATCTTCGTATGCCCAATAGGTTGTATGCGATAAACGGTGGATACAACCAAAAGACAACAATAGCCAATCGTTTTATTGGTGACTTCCCAAATTCCTTTCGATTGGATTTGCCCAAATCGTATTCGGATATGCCAAGCTTAGCACCAAACTATGTTGTTTATATCCTCGGTAATACTCAGAGTGTGGAATATTATTCCTATCAGAACCCAAGGTTCAAGCAAGGGAGCCCGGAAGAAAAAAAGTCTTTGGGTTTCCAGACCATTGAGAAATCGCTTTATTTGGGAAATGATGCAGTAAACAAAGAAATACGAACTTTTAGTCAGGATTCTACTCTTGCGGGCAGCTTATTAAAAAAAGAAACGTATGTTTACAACGACAATAAAGTCTTTGAGTTAAACTCCATAACGGAACATTCCTATGAAACGGCAAATGTCAATTCGGTAAGCTACACAAGAAGTACAACTTCCACTAGCAAAAGCTACGATGACTTAGGTAATATTCAATTAACGGAAACCGAAACCGTTACATACGACACATCCGGAAACGTGACCAAGAATGAAAAAACAAAAAGTCCGGGTAATTTCATAACTACCTTTGAATTCAGCAACTTTGATTCTAAAGGCAGGTATGGGACTCTAATCCAAAAAGCAAACGGAAGCGTTATAGAAAACATGGGATACACCTATACGGGCAACAACCTAACCCAAATGAAAAACTTAGTAAAATCAGGTGTTTGGGTGACGAGTACCATGCAGTATGACACCTACGGAAACCTCACTTCCATAAAAGACGGTAAAGGTATTGAAACTAAGATAGAGTATGATTCCATTGTCCATAAATTTCCCACAACCACAACAAGAGGAAAAATGGTAATCACCACTACCTACGATGATGTGACCGGGAATCTGCTTACGGAAACAAGCAAAGAAGGCGGAGGAACTATTGTAAAAACCTATGATGACTATGGCAGGCTTTCTACGGTGAAATTTCCGGGAGAAGCAGAATGGCATGAAAAGTATATCTATGTAGATACGGCATCGGAACGATCTACACAAATGATTAAAAACGATGGAACAACGGACGGATTGTGGACAAAGGAATTTCGGGACATTTACGGACACGTTACAAAGAAGATATCCAAAGCGGGCGGAGGAATTACCATATCGGAAGACATGGAATATGACTCCAAAGGAAGGCTCTCCAAAAAGTCCAAACCCTATTTCACAAACGAAACTCCCAAGTATGCAACCTATACCTATGACTACCTCAACCGACCGACAAAGATTGAAATCGACGGTGGAATGACCAAAACAATCAGTTATGACGGTTTTTCTGCTACAACAACAGATCCAACCGGAACTCATACCGTTACCCAAGACGCAAAAGGAAGGGTTGTAAGTCGAAATGACAACGGACTCACCACAAAGTATGAATACACTTCTACCGGTACTGTCAAAATAACAGACTCTGGAGGAAATGCAACAACCGTAAAATATGATTTGATTGGAAACAAAACTTCCCAAAATGACCCGAATGCCGGTACGACAACGTATACCTATGATAAAAATGGAAACCTTACGAGCTATACGGATTCAAGAGGAATCACCATAACGTACACGTACGACGATCTCGACAGACTCACAAAGGTGACAAGACCAAACGGAGAGCCTGCTACGGAATACAAATATGATGAAAACGATCAAACGGGAAAATTGACCAAAGTGGTTGATGGAAGCGGAACTACAGAGTTTTATTACGATAAATTCGGTCGTATGGTGGCAAAAAAGAAAAGTATAGATGACTACAATTTTATCTTTCGATATGGATACGACATCCTCAATCGTATAAACAAAATTACTTATCCGAATGGTGTAGCCATAAACAAAATCTATTCCGAGTCCGGACATCCTTACAAAATGACAATGGACAGTGCAGATGGAGAGAATACGGACAACGATGTTGTCACCTATTCCGTAAACAGCGGACAAGAGCTAGAAAGACTTACTGGAAACAACGTGAAAACTATAGTGAGTTTTGACGCGGTGAACCAAAAACCTGTGACACTCAAAACCAATCTGGCGAGCGGAGACCTCGTCCAGCACTGGAACTATAAATACGATACTGCGGGAAACATATCTCAAATCAATGATACAACCTATTCTTCTGATCCTTGGGCGAACATCGCATCCCAAGAATTTACCTTTGACGTTCATGGTCGTTTAACTTCTTCCAAAGGGAAGTATGGAGTAGACAAACAAATTAAAACCCTATCTTACAGTTATGACAAAAAAGGGAATATGTTAACAAAAGGAGACTTTACCTACAAGTACAACAATACGGATCATCCTCATGCCGTAACTTCTGTGGATTCAACCACTACAGGAACGATTGTATACGACTATGATGCAGCCGGAAACATGACACAGAGGGATGAAGATAAATTCTACTACAATAGCGAAGGTAAGTTATCCCAAATTGTAAAAGAAAACGGTGAAACTGACAACTATCTGTACAATGACAAAGGAATCAGGGTAAAAAAGAGGCTTGAAAGAGGAACTTCCATTACGGAAGTATATACAATTGATGACTTGTATGAAGTCTACAGAAGTCCCGGAATACCAGAACGCCATACACTGTATGTAAAAGGAATGGATGGTGATTTGGTAGCTCAACTAACCAGTGAAAATCCGGTTTTAATTACGGAACCAATACAAAAAGTGGCGATGTTACAACCGGTTTCCTTTTATATTTCCAAAGGTAGGATTGAATTAACCAAGCTTATTCAAAATGTTTTGAGAGACAATCCCTACCAGATCAAAATTTATTTGCTTTATGGAACAGGCTTTGTAATCTTGGCTTATTCGATATTTATGATCGTTACCCTGAACATATTTCGAGAAAGGATTTTCAGAGTTGCTTGGATGACAACTGCCCAAGTTGTTATCGTAGCTTTTTCTTTTGGTTGTATGCCCCAAGCTCTGATTGGTACCAAAAGCAACCAAACACCGTTTTGGCTTTTGGGAAGTTTTGTAACGGGTGGGGGAATTACTTCCGATACACCTTCCGTAGCAGATCCTTTGGGAACTCCTTCGCCATCAACGGTTTATGCGGGAACACCTACTGTGGGGATGCACTTTATCCATCCCGATCACTTGGGTAGTGTGAGTATGCTGACAGATGGAAACGGAAGGATGGTAGCTGGTGTTGACATCAATTCGGGAAGGAGTTACGTTACCTATACACCATACGGTGAAGTCAACCGTACAAACTCAAGCGGTCCGGACATATTCCGACATAAGTATTCCGGTCAGGAAGAAGACTCCGAAAGCGGTTTGTACTACTACAAAAGCCGATATTACGATCCGATGCTCGGTCGATTTATCCAAGCGGATAACCAATCCGACCCTAACACTGCTATGGGAATGAATCCTTACATGTATACCAATGGAAACCCCGTCAACTTCCGAGACCCAAGCGGTCATGCAAGATATGATTTGATGTTTAGTAACATCGTAAAAAACATGACTGGTGGACTACAATGGGCGGTTAAGAGTGCAACGGGAGGATTGAAGTGGGCATCTAAAGGTTTTGATAGGGCTGCTAATTCTTACAAGCAGTTTGTATATGGAAAACACCATAACCAAAACAGTTTGTCTCATCAAATATCACGAAGCACTGCCGGGCAATGGCTAGACAGACAGATCATAGACCCACTCTCCAAATTAAGCTTGAAGCAAATCTTGATTGGAATTGTGATAATTGTGGCAGCAATATTTGTTGGGTGGGCATTGGCAGTTTTAGCTCAAGCAATGGTAGCTGCTACGCTTTCAGCAACTTTTGGATTCTTTGGAGGTAGTGCTTTATTGGGAACTACATTATGGGGGACTGCTACTCTAGGTGGTGTGCTTACTACAATAGGATCATTTGCTATAGGGAGTTTAGTTGTGGGACCTTTTATGAAGTCTTTTGGTAGAGAACTAGGGAGAATGCTCGATGGAAAAGAAGGAGCAAAGTTAGGAGCAAATGCTGGGGAAACAGGCAATACTTTATCAGGTGCAGTAAATTTTGCAGCGGGGGGAGCGGCAGATTGGTGGCAATCTAAGGATTTTTGGGGAAGCAGTGTTTTAGGAGGTTTGAAAGATTTTCACAATGCTTTAGGAAGTTTTTCGGGCTTGGATAGATTTTTTGTCGGTGATGACTATTTTAAAGTTAAAGAAGTTTATACCAAACCGCTTCCTAGTAGTGAAACGATTAGGCATGAAATGCAGGTTAGTGAGATGACCCATAGGTCTAGCATGAATAATCTCAGATTTGGTGGAAAATATTACTGATTACAATCGCGAATTGTAGAGAAATTTTGTAAATGAAAAAGACAAAATTGAATTTATTCGGAATTTTGGTTGCACAGTTCTTACTTATGAACTGTGCAACTTTTGAGTTAAATCAATATACTGGATTTTGGGATTGGTTAATAGGAGACCCTTCTACATGCCCTGAGAGTAGAAGCAGTAAACGTAAAACAAAAAAAACAGCTTTTGACCCTTGTGAATTGACACAAAAAAAAAGACATCCCTTTTATCTTTGGTTTAGAACTCCGGAAATTATTTTTAATCCGGATAGTTTTAAAGTTTATCCTGCTTATTCAGAATGCGGAAAACGCATGTATCTGTGCGAGTTTCATAAAAAAACAAAAAGTCAACCTTATTGTACTATACCGAATTATTGTGAAGAAACTTTTGATATAACAATGAAATATTTTAGTTACTCTACAGGAATTATTGATTATATTTTATTAACAAACACTAACATTTTTATCAATATGGAGGAATACCCGGAAGATTGCCATCCCGCTTTTTGTAGCGGTTGTTTAGGAAATGGAATGATTGTTTATAATCTCCAATCTAACTTATTAAGATTAATAATATTTCCTATTCACGACATAATCAAAACTGCACTCGTACCAATAGCAGGCGGATATTACACCATCAAAGCAATTCAAGGAGAAAACAACGATAAAAGCGAGAGTGGCAAAAAGTTTCCTGTCACAAACCACCAGATACTAACCACTTCAATAAAAAAGGAGATAAAATGAAACAAACAGTTATTCTAACAATCATACTCATACTATCAAGTTGCATGTATACAGGAGGTTACGAGATCGTAAGCGGGAAAAAAGCAAAAGAAAAGATCACCGCAAAGGTGAGCCAATACTCCAGAATCGGATTAGCTACGTTATTTTCATCATCAACCTACAGTTGTCCTACGGACTCATCTACCAATAATGTAACAAACGATACGGAAAGCAACGACACCTTTAAAACCGCAAACCAGGCAACTTATCCTACATCGGAAAAAACGACTCGAATCAAAGGAACAATCAGTTCGGACTCGGACGTGGATGTGTTCTATATGCCCGTAACAACCGCAGGAACTCTTTATATGAATAGAAAAAGTGGGTATGCTTCTTGTTATGTCTATCAAACAACATCCAACGAATTAACAAATGATTCTTCAACTTCTTTGTATTATACTTATAAGGTTAGTACCGGCACCGTAAACCGAGGAGAGAACGTAAACGACGTTACCACATCTAATTATATTTTTATGAAATGCGAAAAAGGAGGAACGGATTATACCTATGATATAGAGTTTTCCTTGACTCAACTCGTAGATTCCAGCTCTAGTGCAAATTCAAACTTTTCATCCAGCACAAGTGGCAGTACCATGTCCGATTACGCAACTTTTACATTAGCCGGACAAATATTTATGTATTCTAAAATCGAAGGAAGTAAAAAGTATACCAAAAGTTCTTTGGACGCATGCCTGAATAAATTAGAAACCGTAGTACCCATAGCAAGTATTGTGAATATAAACAGTCTGCTTTCCGCTTCGCTTTGCGGAACAACCTATATTCCGTTCAATGAATACTTTGCAGCAGGACTTACTTGTAAACTGGAAGAAGTCAGTGCAATACAGATAGGGGACTTGGGAGTGCCGTAAAATGCTCCCTTCGACTACGCTCAGGGAGCGGACTCGCATGGTGAGCGTAGTCGAACCATACAATTGAGATTATATGAAATATTTGATTTTAACATTTAGTTTGTTAGCGTTGATTGATTGCCAGACGGTTGACACTGCTACTTTGGCAAAAGAAGGCAGGATCAAAATGGTAGCTAAGTCTGACGTATGTGGAGCAGTTGCCAAAGAAGTCACGATCTGGAAGATATTCTACGGCACATCCGACTTAGGAGAGAATGACGCAGAAACCGTATTCTCCGGCTTGGACAAAAAGAAGCCTTATGCACTCCAAGAGAAGATCACGGGTGTTGACATGGTGGTGACACTCGTAGTGGGATTGTTTTCGTCTATCACAAGGAGCACACTCATCATAACGTCTTGCCCAAGCAAAGAGAAAGTCTGCTACATTGACGAATACGGCTATTGTGAAGAAGATTATTACTGTGATTAAGATAAGGTTTTCCACCACAGATAAACACGGATGTACACAGATATTTTTATCGGTGTGTATCTGTGGTAGATATTAAAAAGTATGTATAAAGTATTGCTTATCGTATTATTATTACCAAGTGTGATGCTTGCTCAAAGTGGAAAAAAAACACCGCCAAGCAAAGCAAAAAAACCGGATACCAAAAAGACGGAACCAGTGAAAAAGGAAGAAGATGAAAACTTGATCGGACTACAGTTTCACTATTTTGGAAATGGCACACCAGCCGGAAAGGTAAACGGTGCTGCTGCTGGAGGAGGATTCCAGTTTGAACCGGATTTCTTGAATATATCGGATTCCATGCGATTGGGATACATCTTGGAATACACACGATCTACATCTCGACCAGGCTCGATGACCGACGCAGACTACAAAATGGTGAACAACATACTCTACCTGCAATACAGATACAAGATGAGTTCCATGCTCGACTTTTATGGCAATTTTGGAGTGGGAGTGTCTTACATCAACTTCAAAAGAAGAAGAGGTGTATGGTTCGACTCCGCTCACCATGCGGAGGGTGCTGATCCTATGTTTATGACAGAAATCGGATGGCAGGGACTAAAGTTTGCAGGGTTTGTAGTCCGAGTGGGACTGAGAGGAAACGCAATTGTGGAAAAATACATCGGCTACGGAAACGGCGGTTTGCAACTGTCTGTTTTGAAGAGCTTTTGACTTCCCCCCGTTCACGGGGGGACCGAGGGGGGTTATTGAAACTATTTATACTATTCATGGCAATTTTGGTTGTAGGATGCAACAAACGACCACTGGAAAAGTCGGATGATATTAACAGAATGAAGGTAACGTATTTTGGAGCATTGAACGTCCAGAAAACATCAGTGGAGTTGCACTGGGGATGCTCCAGTGAGACGGTTGGATACCTGATGTATGGAAAAACAGGAACGGAAAATATCCAGTATCTGTGGTTACCATCCAAACAGCACTTTTACAACGTAACAGGACTCACACTGGGAAACACCTACAAGGCAATTGCTTTTTGCGGAAGTCTGGACTTGAGTACCTCGACTTATTTACAAACATTTTACACATCTGCCGGGATTTCGGATGAAATCAAAAGTAGAGGAATCTGGATATTAGGTGGATTGGGGTATAGCAACACAGCCATTTCTCAAGTGGATTTGTATGATCCTGTGGATGATACCTGGTATACAAACGTCACAAGTATTCCGACTGCTAGGAGCTATGCGGGAATTGCATCATACAACAAAAAGATATACGTATTCGGAGGACTGGTAAGTACGAATCCGTCCAACATCGTAGAGCAGTTTGACCCGTATACGGAAACATGGACAACAATGGAGAATATGCCAACCTCATTGCAGGGTGTTTACGCTACCGGCGGAGACGATGCAGTGTATCTGATGGGAGGAAGTGTCACAAATACGGTGACAGCATCTCTACCAAACGTGATCTACCGGTTTATACCGGAAAACGGCACATCAGGACAGTGGGATGCTCTCACAACGAGTGTTTCCATACCTGCAAGGACGGACTTTGCTGGCTGTTCGACAGGCGGAACGGTCTACTTCAATAGCGGAAGGGCAAATGACGGAATTGCCCAACTGGTAAGTGATGCCTATATTCCTTCCGGGAACACGATTAGCTCTACAAACGAGGCGAGTTTTAGCGTTGCAGCATTCGGAGCTGCTTCTGCTTGTTATAGGACAAGACCATTAGGACCATACACCCAGGATAATCCGGCAATGTTTGTATTGGGAGGAAGCACACTGGACAACACAGACCAACCACCGACTGCGATCTTGGCATCGAATCGGTTTGAATACTACCTCACACCATCGGACACTGGAACAAATGTTGTTTCGGTCGGTCCAAATCTTCCCAACAGTCTCTACTATCCGGCAGCAGAGATTTCGTATGAAAAGAGGAAAATCTACGTCTTTGGAGGTGCCAATGTTGTGAACGTTCCCACAAGCAAAGTTTACTCTTTGGACTTGGCAGACCCGTCTCAAGGAACGTGGACAACGGAATCAAAGGATATGCCGGTTGCAAGATTCGGTCATAAGGCTGTGATTATAAACCGGTAGGGGAATTAACATTCAAAGACTTCCTTGTCTGTAAAGGCTTTTTTGAAAATGGTTTCGTGTCAAGCGGAGCTAACATGATAGTAAAATAGTAGCAAACAATTTGATTGTAGTCAATTCATAAAAATATACTATGATTAAAATGATTTTCGGGATTCACAAAGAGTACCACAGCCATCTTGGCTGTGAATTTACAGGCTGGAAGCCTGTAGTACTTTCCGGAAATCGTTCTGTTTTACGCAAAAAAAGACATAATTAACGAATTTATTCCCCCCATTCGGATTAAATTCAGGTTTTGGCTTTATTTACCCCCGTGAACGGGGGTTTTTGAGACTTAAAGTGAATTTTAGCTATTCGGGGGAAAAACGTATTTTTTTCTTTCCGCTTGGAAAAATAATTCATAAAAGACTTGACGCTATTTTATAGCTTGTTCTTTTTAGAACTGTTAGTAATTTATTTACGGAGTAATCAGATGAAAGTTTCAATTATCCCCCCCCCCACACGAATTATTTGGGTCAAAAAAATTGCAAATATATTAATTATTGTAATTATGTCTGTTTTTTTGTTAAGCACCACCGGTAGTGAAGTGGAATTGTCACAACCACTGCCTGAAGTGACTGTGGATTCTGGCGGAAAAGCAAATGTGTCCGTTTCTATTGAAGTTGTACAGGCTTCTGTTGGTCCTACACCTGTTATTTCCTTAAATTATAATCCAGATGCTGGGAATGGTCCGATTGGAATCAAAGGAGAGATAGGTGAAACAACATACGTAGAAAGTCCTGGATTACCTCATAAGCAATGTTTCCGTAAGAAAAGATATACTGGAAACTATCCCTACGAAGAGCCAATTTTATGTGAAGACGTGGAATACTAACATGACTATTCAGATAAAAAAATATTTTTTAACAGTTTTACTTATATTCTGGATATTCTTTATAAGTTTCTGTTCGATTGATTCAAGTAAGGACAAAGATAAAAAAAAGGAACAAGAGCAACTTCTTTTCCTTAGTTTATTTGTTCTTGCAAATAGTAATTCCTTAATAGGAATGTCAGAGGCTTATTTTAACCATACTGCTACACTTTTAAATGATGGAAATGTTCTTGTAAGAGGAAATACAAGTGCTGAATTGTACGATGCAACAACAAATACATTTTCACAAATAACTACTGAACTTAGTGATAGAGAATCACATACAGCAACCTTATTGAATAATGGGAAAGTTTTGATTGTTGGTGGTATATCTACCACAGATGGAACTATATACTATACAGCAGAAATCTATGATCCCTCTACGAATGCTTTTACAAGTACTGGTAATATGAATTCTGCTAGATTTCTTCATGCAGCTACTCTTATGCAAGATGGGAAAGTTCTTATCACAGGAGGACATAGTGATTGTTCAAGTAATCTTTGTAGTGCAGAACTTTCGAGTGCTGAGATTTATGACCCTAATCGCGGAAGCTTTGCTTCTACTGGTAGTATGAATTACACACGTATAGGGCATACAGCAACTTTAAAGTCAGATGGAAAGGTAATCATAATTGGTGGATTTGGTTTTCTAAATATTCCGCGTTTTATAGTAGAAGAATACGATAGTTCAACAGGGAGTTTTACGGAATACACCTCACAATCTCGTTATTTAACTTTTGCTCGTGGTTATCATCGAGCAACATTGTTAAGCAACGGTGATATATTGATAACAGGAGGATTCATTGGTAATGTGAATATTGCATCAACTGATAATACAGAAGTTTATAATTCATATTCTTATGTAAAAGGGCGGATGAGTTCTCCTAGATCAGCGCACACAGCAACTCTATTGCAAAGTGGAAAGGTGCTTGTGGCTGGCGGTCAAAATTTTGAGCTTTATAGTAGAATAACGACACCTAAATTTTCTTCATTGGAAATTTATGATCCTACAGAAGAGAAATTTAAAAATGCAGGTAATATGTTAAGGGCTAGATCTTCCCACACTGCAACTTTGTTGAAGAACGGGAAAATACTTATAACGGGTGGAACTGATCGCAAAAATGCGGAATTATATAGTCCATAGTAGGTAGTTAAAGGAAACCAAAACAATGAAAGTATTTAAACAATTGATTTACACCTTGGTTTTCATCACGGTTGTAGCGGGCTGCACCCCTAATGCAATTAGCTTCAACAACAATGATGATAAAAAGAAAAACAAAGACAATCAACTCCTTTTGGGGCTGCTTGTTTTGAGCCAAGATCAGGTAATTACATCTTATACTGGGAGTATGAATAATGCGCAGATGGGACATACTGCGACTTTGTTAAATAATGGCAAAGTTTTAATAGTAGGAAATGGAGTAGAACTCTATGATCCAGATACAGGTATATTTAGTGTAGTTGAGGAGTATAGTATAAGTTCTTCAGTACATAGTCATGAATCTGTTTTGTTAAACAATGGAAAAGTATTGATTGCAGGTGGATTAGATTCTGCTCTTGGTGGCAATCTCATATTAGATGCTGAATTGTATGACCCTGATACTGGTAAATTCTCAAGTACAGGAAGCCTAAACGTAGCGACTACAATTGATAGAGGAATACTGTTAGACAATGGAAAGGTTTTAATGAGTGGTACCTTGGAATTGTACGACCCAGATACGGGTACTTTTGCAAAATCTTCAGTGGAGCGGCGTTATTATGCTTTAGCTTTACTCAATGACGGTACAATACTACTTCACGGGCTTGCATCATTATCAGATGCAAAATACCAACTTTTCATTTACGATCCAAACACAGATACTCTTTTAGGTACTAATCAGTATACTGATACCAATTATTTTAATGGAGTTGTAAAGCTAAATAGTGGTAAAATATTTTTACCTGGAGGTACATATCAATCTGGTTTTGGTTCTGATATTGTCTTTGATGTTCATAAAAATATAGAAATGTACGATCCAGACAAAAAGCGGCTTTCTTATATTGGAAAAATGAAAGAGCCTCGTATAGGTCATACTGTTACGGTTCTTAAAGACGGAAGAGTGCTTATTACGGGTGGCGTTAGCAAAAATACGTATTCTAGCAGTGAGTTTCTCTCTTCAGCAGAAATATATAGTCCATAGTGATTAAGAATTAAGCGGGCTTGGCAAAATGCCGAGCCAGTTTGAGAAAGCAAGGTAGTTAAAGGAAACCAAAACAATGAAAGTATTTAAACAATTGATTTACACCTTGGTTTTCATCACGGTTGTAGCGGGCTGCACCCCTAATGCAATTAGCTTCAACAACGATGATGATAAAAAGAAAGACAAAGATAAAAATAATCTGCTCCTTCTGGGGTTGCTTGTTTTGAGCCAGGATCAAGCGATAACGATGTATACTGGCAGTATGAATACTTCTCGTGCCGGTATGTATAGGGTTCGTTTGAACAATGGAAAAGCTTTAGTGGCAGGAGGGTTTGATTCGATTGCTAAGCCACTCTATGATGCAGAGTTGTATGATCCTGATACTGAAAAATTCTCTACAGTCAATGTCAGCGCGGATTTTAATAGAAGTAACATTGTTTTACTATCTAGTGGAAAGATATTATATTTTTCAAATAGAGAAATAAATGAAAATACCATTAGTCCAGGAACGTTTGATCCGGAAACAAATACTATAACTAAAACTGGTGATATGATAATCAGCAGAGTATCTTGTGGGGCTATTTTGTTAAAAAGCGGAAAAGTACTCGTCGTGGGGGGGCTGGATTCATCAGGAAATATTCTTTCCAGTGCAGAATTATATGACCCCGATGCGGGAACTTTTTCTTCTACAGGAAACATGAATGTTTCGCGCCGACAAGGTAATTATGTTATTTCGCTAATTTTGTTAGAAGATGGAAGAGTTCTAGTAGCAAGCGGAGACGGAAGAAATAAAGATTTAAGTAGCGGCTTGGATCATGTTACTACAATGGAACTTTATGACCCTGAAACTGGAACTTTTACTACTATAGGATTATCGTCCAATTACCCTGCCTATTCCATAGGTAGCAATAAAGTTTTGTGTTATGGAAATTCCACGAGTGACGGGACAAATTTAGTTGTCTACGATGTTACTACAGGAGAATTTTCTAATACCAATCAATTTCTTAAGTATTCAGGAGGTAGTACAAAATTAAATAACGGTAAAATTTTGTTTGTAGGTGGACTATCATCCGATAACAAGGAAGTATATTCTGCTCTGCAAATTTTTGATCCTGATACTTTAAAGGTAATGAACATCGGGAAGATGAAAGAGCCTCGTTTTGGAGTTGGGCTGACTGTATTGCAAAATGGAAAAGTGTTAATTATGGGTGGAACTAATAAAACGGGACCAAGAATCGTTGCTCCTTATTCTGATGATCTTACCATAACAATGTATGAAATTAATGCATTGTCCACAGCAGAGATATATAGTCCATAGTGATTAAGAATTAGCTGGCTTGGAGAGATGCCGAGCCAGTTTGAGAAAGCAAGGTAGTTAAAGGAAACCAAAACAATGAAAGTATTTAAACAATTGATTTACACCTTGGTTTTCATCACGGTTGTAGCGGGTTGCACCCCTAATGCAATTAGCTTCAACAACAATGATGATAAAAAGAAAGACAAAAATAATCAACTTCTTTTGGGGTTGTTTGTTTTGAGCCAAGATCAGGCGGTTACAACATATACGGGCAGTATGAATAATAGTCAATATGGTCATACGGCAACCCTATTGAATAACGGTAAGGTTCTTATAGTTGGAGACGGGGCAGAATTGTATGATCCCAAAAAGGATAAGTTTGAAAGTATAGATAGTCGAACAAAAAAACGTTATCTACACAAAGCGATACTTTTGAAAAATGGGAAGGTATTGATATGTGATGGCTTTAGTAACTTTAAATTCACAATTTTTGACAATTCTGTCGAATTGTATAACCCAGATACCAATACTTTTTCCCAAGCAGGGAATATGAATGAACAACGAAGGAATTTTTCTGCTACTCTACTGAACAGTGGAAAGGTTTTGCTTATGGGAGGTTATGACCTGGATTTTAAAGTTTTGTCTAGTGCAGAACTATATAACCCAGATATCAATATCTTTTCCACAACAGGAAGTTTGAAGAAAACTCGTTTTTTTTTTGGGAGATTCTTCTGTTTTATTAAAAGATGGAAATGTATTAACTGGAATAAGTTTTTCTGGTAAAGCTGAGAATTTGAAAAAAGGAACTTCTGCGAATTTGATAAGTGAAATAGAATTGTACGATTCTGAAAATGGGACTTTTTCTAATGTGGGACAAATCAATCTATGGCAGCCACGCAAAACGATGTCTTTCGATAACGGGAAAGTTTTTGTAGTAAATAGTAGTGGTTTACAGAATAAAGGTACTGAAATAACTATTTTCAATCCAAAGAGCAAAAAATTTACTAGAATCAAACAATACCTTACATTAGACTTTTCGTATGAGTTTACAAAATTTCAAAATAGATTTGTTCTTTTTTCCGGTGGAAAATCAACAGAAAAGTATACTGCTGCCATATCCAAACTTGAAGTATTTGATTCGGGAGTTGAAAAAGTTTTAGATGCGGGAAATATGATGACTCCAAGATATAATCATCGAGCAACGTTGTTGCAGGATGGAAGAATCTTAATTACTGGTGGTTGTACAGAAGATATTGCAGGAGATACAGAAGCCCACGCTGGCATATTTGAAATAAGTGCATTGTCCTCCGCAGAAATATATAGTCCTTAGTAGATGGAGAAATTATTCATGAACAAGCAGAAAATATTTATTATGTTATTATTTGTTAGTTTAGTTGGTTTTTGCTTTGAAGATAACAACAAGAATAAAAACAAAAATTTTAGTGTAGGTGCCTTGTATTTGTTAGCCTCTAACTCAAACTGTTCTCTAATGGGTGGGAGTATGCAGGGATCGGGTTGCACATTGAACCTATCTGGAACCGTTACCAGTTTAACTGCTCGATTTCAAGAAACTTCGGGTATAACAACAGATGGAACAAATCTATTTATTGCTGATACTTTGAACCATACAATAAATAAAGTAGTGATATCAAGCGGTGCTGCTACAACCTTAGCTGGGACTGCTGGAACTTCCGGAACTACAAACGGGACAGGTACTTCTGCTCAATTTTTTTTTATGTTTCCTAATGCTATAACAACAGACGGAACGAATCTTTATGTCGCTGATTCCGGTAACCACACGATAAGGAAGATAGTGATATCCAGTGGTGTTGTTACGACCTTAGCAGGAACAGCCGGTTCGTATGGAACAACAGATGAAACGGGAACTTCCGCTAAATTTAGGTTTCCTACCGGTATAACAACGGATGGAACAAATCTTTATGTTGCTGATACTCAGAATGCTACCATCCGAAAGATAGTGATATCCAGTGGTGTTGTTACTACTTTAGCAGGAATTGCTAGCTCTTCCGGAACTGTGGACGGAACCGGGACTTCTGCACAATTTAATCAACCTTCAGGTATAACAACAGACGGAACGAATGTGTATGTTGCTGACACGTTTAACTATACGATACGAAAAGTGGTAATATCAACTGGTGTTGTTACGACCATAGCTGGCACTACAGGTTCGTCTGGAACAACAGACGGAACCGGAACTTCCGCTAAATTTAATCGGCCTTATGGTATAACAACAGATGGAACGAATCTTTATGTTTCCGATACATTTAACTATACGATACGAAAAGTGGTGATTTCAACTGGAGCTGTTACTACCTTAGCAGGAACTACAGGTACGTCCGGAATTGCAAGCGGAACAGGAACATCTGCTCAATTTTATAAGCCTTTTTATCTAACAACAGACGGAACAAGTCTATATGTCACCGATTACGATAGAATTAGGAAAATACAATAATTAGGGAAACTAAAACAGTGAAATACGAATATAATCGCTATATAAACACACCATCCGTAAATTCGGAATCCACCGGAGAACCAGCCGGAGGCGGTGGCGGAGGAAGCGGTTCACCCGGCACACCCGTAGAAGGGATGTATTTCATGCACACAGACCACTTGCGTTCCGTAACAGCAATCACAGACCCGAAAGGTGAAATGGTGGCAAGTATGGACATCGACTCCGGCAAAAGTATCATATCTTATGACCCTTATGGTGAAATAGACCGTAAAAACTCAAGTGGTCCAAACATCTTCCGCTACAAATACACAACTCAACAAGAGGACACAGAAACAAACCTATACTACTACAAATCCCGCTACTATGATTCCAAACTCGGTCGCTTCCTACAAGCGGACAGTGTTACCAATGCAGAAAGCCCAATGGGACTCAACCACTACATGTATACAGAAGGAAACCCCGTCAAATACAGAGACCCTGACGGACATAGACTATCCTCAGCCCAAGGATGGGCACTGCTAGGCTACCTGCAAGGACCAAGCGTTGGCTTGACACCGGAAGAAGGTGCTATGGCTGGTTATGCGTATGGAAAGGGAGTTGATAAAAAAGATGGAAGAAATTCCAATACAGGTGGAAAGAAAAACAATCTTGATGCGGGCAAGGCTTGGGATACAACGCTTGGAAATAAAGGTTTTGGAGGTTGGTTAGGAAAAAGTATTGGTTGGGATAGAGCTAAAAGGTGGTGGCAATACCACACAAAGCCTTACGAAGGTGATTGGGAGAGGGAGGCTATAAAGGATGTTGGAATCGCTAATGTTTGTAGCGAATATGGGAAGAATAGTGATCAATGTCTTTATGCTAAGTGGGCAGATGCATTAGATACAAGGGAGCAACAGCACCAATATGATAGAAGAAAACATCATGGGCTTAATGAAATTATGCATACCATAGTTGTTATCGTTAGGAAGGTGATAATTGAGTATGATAAAGACTTAATGGAATGCGGATTTAATTATTATGGTGGTGGGGACTGTAAGCCTTATCCTCAAGCAGGGCAGGACAAATAGTAAAATTGATTTGTACACATCCCTCAAAATTTCATGGTAATTCTTGTTCTGAAAATGTTTTTAATCGTTTTAGGAGATTTTACCATGAAAAATAAGAGGGAATGTAGAAAATTATAAAAGGAATAGATAAATAGATGAAAAAATATTGTATTTTGGTAACATTTTTATTTCTTTCAGCATGCTCTACTAATAATTTGACTTACGAAGAAAAAGTTGATTGTGTTGGAGAACTATATATTGTAGATGTAGATTGGAATTCAGCAAAAAAATCTTCTGATGATAAAACTACTCTCCGTTTATTTCAGTATTTATTGTATAAGGCTTGTCTGAAAAATGGAAAGGTGGATGATTAATGAGAAATTTTTTCATTATACTGATAATTTTATTTTTTCAATTTTGTAGTAATAGCGAAATAACTTACAATGAAAAAGTCATGTGTTATAGTTATCTTTATAAACTTAATGAAACTGAGATAAAAAGATTAGAAAATAATCCTGATGTAGATGCTTTTCCTATAATTTTTGGGGGACTATTCTTTTATCAGAATTGTCTCAACTTAAAAAAGTCTGAGTAACTTAAATGAATAATATCTCTTATACACATATGGAATTTTATATAATATATCTAAAACTTGGTCGCTTCCTGCAAGCGGACAGTGTTACCAATGCAAGCAGTCCTATGGGACTCAACCACTACATGTATACAGAAGGAAACCCCGTCAAATATCGAGACCCCGACGGACATAGACTATCCTCAGCCCAAGGCTGGGCACTTATAGGCTACTTGCAAGGACCAAGCGTTGGCTTGACTCCGGAAGAAGGTGCTATGGCGGGTTATGCGTATGGAAAGGGAGTTGATAAAAAAGAAGAGAATAGGAAACAGCAAGCACGATTAGAAAAAGCAGGTGCAGCTGCTGTAGGTTACAGTACAGGAGGAGGTTTTTATGGTGCTGGTGCTTCACTTGCAATTTATAATGCAAATATTGACTTGAAAAAATTTTGGGATACTACGTTTGGTAACAGAGGTTTATGGGGTTATACTAGAAGAGGTTGGACTGCATTCTGGCGAACGTATGAAGAAGATTGGTTAAGGGAAACAACAAAAGATGTCCTGATCAAAGGTATTTGCAGGCAATATGGTAAAGAAAGTTTAGAATGTGGTTTAGCTTACGCGCTAGATAAAAAAGATTCCCAAAAACAAGAAGATAACTTTGCTCGTAGAAGATACCTCAGAAGTGCCAAAGGAGACGATTGGGAATGTAGCTTTGAAATAGATGAGTTAGGTGAAAAAGAATTTAAATGTGTATATAGAGGTTTTCCATTACCAGAGATACCTTTACCATAGCAGTATTACAAAATTGGAAAATTGAGATATGAAGACAATTAAACAATTTTTGATTGTGTTCTTTCTATTCTTGATATATGGGACTCTTATTGCTAATGATAAGAGTCTCAATCAAAAAGA
This sequence comes from Leptospiraceae bacterium, assembly GCA_024233865.1. GTDB lineage: Bacteria > Spirochaetota > Leptospiria > Leptospirales > Leptospiraceae > JACKPA01. The sequence continues at coordinate 751,329 of JACKPA010000001.1, forward strand.
GCTCAGAACAAAACATAAACTACAGCTTTCAGTTTTATCTTTACCTTACTACTCTTTGAACTTTCAATATCATTTAGGTTCTAAAATTTCATTAGGAAGTAATTTATTTTATTATGATAGACGCGAAGCTATGCAAAGTGATGTCTATTTTAGTGAAAATGATTATTTAATAGCGAGTGAGAATAATATTAATATTCGTCACAAAAAGCTTGACAAAAGAAAAACAATTGCCCAGTTTCACCTAAAGTTCTTTCCCTTTGAAAAGTTTCCTTTGTACTTTATATCCGGAATAAATCGAGATTTTCGTGGCGAGAATTATAGATTTGAATATTGGGGAAACTTTCTTGTTTCACAAAACCAATTAATTCCTTATTATTCGGTGACATATACTCACGATTTAAAGCCTGGATATTTTGGTAATGTAGGTTTGGGATTTCAATGGATTTTTCAAAAGAGATATTTTATAGGTTGTGAAGTACAGAGTTACTACCCTATCAAACGAAAAGAAAATGAACATCTTTATTCAGGTGTAAGGAGTATTCCGAGCTTGGATCAAAGGGGCTATGATGAAATTATTGGTGCTAATCTGATAAAAATATTGATGAATAGTGATAAGGGACTGCTAATGAATTCCCATACAAAAAACCAACTTCCGGAAATTTTATTATGGATAGGTTATGCTTTTTGAGCAAAAAAAGAATCATGTTTAAAATAAAAACTTTATTCCACGTTACATTTCTTATAATATGCACTACAAATTGTGCTTCTTATATGAAAAGCAGAGCCTATGATGCGATGGATATTCTAACTTTAGGAGTAGATAAAAACCTATACGGAGCTTCCATTTGGCTTTCGTGTTTTGGATTTGGGTTACAACACGGAGAAAGGTCTGTAGGATATGGAATTAGAAATGGACATATAGGGAAATATAGGTCTGGTCAATCCAAAAAAACTCCATTTTTTTTGAACTATGGTAATTCCATACTTCTGTTCAACTCCATGAAAAATTATCCTATAACCAAAGGAATTTTAGAAAGACATAAAAGTAGTGAATTTACGGCTTTATCCATGCTTATAATTCCTGCTTCTTGTCGTAGAGGAACAACTTGTAAAAACTATGATTATTGTTCTATGCCATTAGCATTTGAATTTTCTATGGGATTACATTATGGATTTCGCTTTGGGTTCAACTTTAAAGAGTTTGCAGACTTTTTGTTGGGAATTATTGGAATTGATTTTATGGAGGACGATGTAAAATGAAAAAACGAGGCAAAATTGGAAGAAATGAATATTCCATATCATACACATATAGGTTTTAGTGAGCTAACCACTGCCCACTTTAAAAAGGAGATTCAATGAAACAAAAAACGGACTCATTAAAAAATACAAGCACAAAAAATATCGGTGTTTATCTGTGTATATCTGTGGTTTGTACACTGTTCGCACAGTGCAAATACACAGGCGGATACGACATAGTGAAGGGAAGTAAGGCTCTGAATGAAATAAAGAAAAAAATGCTGTCTTATTCTTCAGTGGGTACGGCAGTATTGTTTTCCACTCCCAGTTCTAGTTATACCTGTCCCTCTACCACTTCTGCAACTGTCGTAACAGATACAGAGCCAAACGACACCTACAAATATGCACAAAAATTCGATTTTCCTTCTGATTCCAAATCCACGAGGATTCAAGGGACGATAAGTAAAAAAGATTCTGATTATGACATATTCTACATGGTTGTACCATCAAATACAACCTATACAAAATTTTATTTTAAAGGCATAAGTGGAAATGCGGCCTGCTGGGTTTTAAATAATTCTGATGGTTCTGAATTGAATAATGATACTCAAACAGCTAATTTTGATGTGACAACATACATAGACAAAGTATATAGTTCTGTTTCTAGTTCTGGTATAAACCATTCAGATTATATATTTTTTTATTGCTTTAGTTCAACTACAGATGGTGCAACTTACGATATAGAACTTTCTTTAACAGAAATAGGATCATCTTCCTCTACAAATACATCTTCACTCCTAAACAGTTTTTCGTCTCTGGATTCTTTATTATCAAATCAATTCGGACCTCAAGTCTTGCAAATGTCAGCAGGAATTAAAAAAGACAAATACTATACAAAATCCTCTCTGGATGAGTGCTTGAAAGAACTGAAAACGACGATACCCGTAGAGAGTTTGATAAATACATACAATTTATTGAACTATCTCAACTGCGGAATAGCATACAAACCCATGAATCCGTATTTCGTAGCAGGATGGAAGTGCAATTTGCAGGAAGCAGGGTGGATACAGATAGGAGATTTGGGGTTGTAGTGATTTCCCCCATGATAATTTTAGTCTTCTTTTGGCTAAAAACACCCCCGTTCACGGGGGTGAATCAGGCTGAAAGACAGCTTGATCTTATCGGGGGGAAAAAAGATGATTATGAAATACTTAATTTTAATGATTAGCTTGTTAGCCTTGATTAACTGCCGGACGGTTGACACTGCTACTTTGGCAAAAGAAGGCAATATCAAGATGGTGGATAAGTCTCAAGTATGTGAGACGGTTGCAAAAGAAGTCACGATCTGGAAGATATTCTACGGCTCTTCCGACTTGGGAGAAAACGACGCAGAAACCGTATTCTCCGGCTTGGACAAAAAGAAGCCTTATGCACTCCAAGAGAAAGTCACCGGACTCGACATGGTAGTGACACTCGTAGTGGGATTGTTTTCGTCTATCACAAGGAGCACACTCATCATAACGGCTTGCCCAAGCAAAGAGAAAGTCTGCTACATTGACGAATACGGCTATTGTGAAGAAGATTATTACTGTGATTAAGATATGGTTTTCCACCACAGATAAACACGGATGTACACAGATATTTTTATCTGTGTGTATCTGTGTGTATCTTTGGTGGAAAGATGCAAAAGCTTACCACCGGCAACTACCTTGTAAATGGTGGAATCAAGTCATTGAGATGGGGGTTTGAAAGAGTCGGAGTACAGGCAAAGTTTAAATTAACCATAAACTCTAAAAATTTTAAAATGAGCGGTTCTTACCTAAAGATTAAAACTCCAAAATGCCTCGTGTGCAAACATAAGTAATAGGAGGCTATCATGTTTTATAAAATCATAAACTTTATAATTATACTAGCATTTCTATTCTCATTCAATTTCTGCTTAACAAATGAAAAATCTGAATGTCTTTACCAAAAAAGACAGGATTTGGAAAAAAAACTATTTTTACTAGCTGTAAGGCAGCCCTGTTTGGAGTAACAGTTGCAGAAGCATTAGGTGATAAAGTATTTCAAGACTTCATAATACTCACCTGTTTGTTAGATTATTCGGTCAAATACAGTTGTAGAAATAAATCCAATACAAAGCCTATAATTGGAGAAAATGATTGGGGGAGAACCAGTGAAGAATAGTTATTTTTCAAAGCTGAAAGGCTAAATCCATATTGTGGTAAAGATGAATAATGTATTTTGATGATTATGGAAGGATTACAATGATTCAAAATCCTGGTGATAGTGATTGGAGCAAAAAGTTTTGTTTATTCCGATTCACCTTCAAACAGGTACGTGGAAGAGAGAGAAAGAGTAGCGGACGAATCCGAAGGAATCAGTATTATTCCCATACCACTAATCGGTCAAAGCGAGACCTATACTTGGGCAAGGAGTTACTTTGACAACGAAGGCAAAATTCGTAAAAAGGAAAGCTCTGGTAGTTCCGGAAAAACTTACACAGAAGACTTTGCTTATGACTATTTGGGTAGACTCACAAGCCAGTCCGAACCATACATAACAGGTCAGACTCCCAAGTTTACTATATTGGAATACGATGATTCGGAAGGTAGATTAACTAAAATCACAGGATCGGATGGAAATGACACTACCTATTCTTACAACAAATTTACGGTCACCAAGAATTCTACAAACAAACCAACGGAAGTTGCAATGAGCAATGCTATAGGACAGGTAATATCACAAAAGTTGGGTAACTTAACAACGACTTATTCCTACAACGCAAACGGGAATGTGGAAAGCATAACCGAACCGGGAGGAAGTGTTATCACCTTGTCTTATGACCGAGCAGGAAACATCCTGTCTAAAATGGATGCAAATTCAGGAACAATTTATTACAACTATAACCTATCAGGCAACCTAACATCCGTAAAAGACGCTCGTGGCAAAACAACCAACTACACTTATGACAGCTATGGAAGGTTGCAAAAATATAGCACCGGTAAAGAAGAGGTTGAGTATTCTTACGATGATGGAGTGGAAAATGCAAAAGGAAAAGCTTTTTCTTCCCTTATTCCTCATTCCTAATTACTTATACCTTCTTCATATTGCTCCTCGTTTACTTCCTACTTCCAAAATCCTACTTCACACTTCCACAATCCAAAATTGCGTTTGCTCTATCACTAATCAGCATTATTCTAATCACCTGTGCAAAAAACAAAGACGCATTTCCATTTGCTGCCATCATGTCAGGCATCACATCGGAAACACCTTCCGTAAGCGATGCACAAGGCAATGAAAACGCAGCCGGTGGTGGTGCGGGAACTGCCAACGCACCTGTAGAAGGACTCTACTTCTTCCATACCGATCACTTGGATTCCGTAACCATGCTAACCGGAACCGGTGGCGAGCTGGTAACTGGCTCCTCCATAGGTTCCGGAAGAAGCATCGTTTCTTGATTTTGCGGAGGACGATGTAAAATGAAAAAAAGCCTTTTAGTGTCGTATATATGGTAATTGTGTTGTTTTTATGAGTGGTTTCATGTGAATCACCCATATCTTTTTAGTGTCCACCACCGATAGACGCTAATAAACACAGATAAAAAATCGGTGTCATCTGTGCGATGTACTGAGCTTGTCGAAGTGTTTATCTGTGGTAAAAATTACTTTTTATTCAGTTACTGATCAAACACGCTGAGCAAGTCTGACGACCCTCAAGAACTATAAAAAAAACGAACAAAACTAAAAGTGTTGATAATTTCACAAAGTAAAAATTAAATAGCTTATTATTTTCCATAATTTTTTAGGCTAAAAGGTGTAGAGGTGCGTTACAATCCCTTAAAACAATTTTACATGTACGAAATAAATACAAGAGTATTTTGCAAAACCAACTTTTGGAAAATCAAAGATTTTTTAACAAATGGCTTTTTGGAAGCACCGGAAATACAGGCAGCTGACTTTTTATGGTTGATGGGAGTTTGGAAGCCGTCCCAAGCTTCTATAGATATTTCCCTAACCCACGAAGGTCTGCGAAAAGACTTTTTAAATGCGTTGCCAGATCTGAAAAAAGAAGACATTATCGGTTCTCCCTATGCTGTTTATGATTACGAACCGAATTCTTTAATTGCCAACAATTTTGAAGAAATCGCAGAATTTAGAGAAAAACTAAATACAGAAGGAAAGAAATTGATTCTTGATTTTGTGCCAAACCATGTCTCAGTAGACACAGTTTTGTTAAAAGAGTACCCCAATGCCTTTTTGAAAAAGGAAGGCAATTCCGTATGCCAAAATTCCTTTTTGCACAAAAACGGGACGATATACTTTCATGGTAGGGATCCTTATTTTGATGGTTGGACAGATACGGTTCAATGGGACTTTTCCAATCCTGACGTATTGGAAATACATATCGAAATCTTAAGGAAAATTGCAAAAGTTTGTGATGGCGTTAGGTGTGACATGGCGATGCTTCCCATGGAAACCGTATTTTATAAAACTCACGGAAAACACGCTCGACCTTATTGGAACAAATTGATTCCGAATATTAGGTCGAAGAATAAGGATTTTGTGTTTATTGCAGAAGTTTATTGGGGAATGGAGTATGATTTGCAGCAATTGGGTTTTCAATTTACTTATGATAAAGAACTATATGATAGGCTAAAACAAAGAGACGCTCGTCAGATCAAAGGACATTTACAAGCAGAGCTAAGCTACCAAGAAAAATCTTTACGGTTTATCGAAAATCATGATGAAGATAGAGCTTATCATATATTCCAAGTCAATTCAAAAAATTTTTTTTCTCTTTTAACGTTCTTACCTGGAATGATTTTGTATTACGAATCACAAGTTACGGGGGCTGAAAAAAAATTACCCGTTCAATTGGGAAGGAAATCTGAAGAATACAAAGAAGATATTGATTTGTTTTATAAACGTTGCTTTGAACGAATCATAGAAAGAAAAAATTATAATTTGAAGCTATGGCAGTCCGAACTAAGACCATACAGTCATGATAACCTTTCTGATGTAATTGTTTATGTTTTGTTAGAAACCAATTCCAACCAAGAACATTGCTCATTGGAATTGTTGATATTCAATACACTTCCAAGAGAAATCGTAGGTTGTTTCACTCTAACTGGAGATATTTTAGAAAACATAATTCAAAAGGATAAACAAAAGCTCAAATTTTTAGATTTGGTAAACGACCGCCATTATACCTATAGATTGGAAGATGTAAGCAAGCACGGTATATACATCAAATTAGAAGCCTTTCAATCTCATTGGTTTGTTTTATAAATTTATTGCAATGTAGGATAACATGAAGCTAACAATTGTTCACCCTAGTATAGGAAAAAAAAGAGGCAGACAAAAGTATATCAAAGGTTGGATGATGGAGCCTTTACCTGCAGCCCATATTGCTGGTTTAACTCCTGTAGATGTGAGTGTAAAGTTTTATGATGACAGGATCGAACCGATTCCTTTTGATGAACTGACGGATTTGGTAGCCATTAGTGTCGAGACATATACCGCCAAAAGGTCGTACCAAATTGCAACAGAGTACAGACGAAGGAATATTCCTGTTGTAATGGGTGGATTCCATCCAACACTAGTTCCGGAAGAAGTGCTGGAATATGCAGAAGCCATTGTGGTTGGTGAAGCTGAAAACTGTTGGGGAGAATTGGTGAGTGATTTTAAAGCAGGGAAATTGAAACGAGTATATAAGTCACCTTCTCGTCCCGATATAACCAAAACGGTGCCGGATAGAAGCATTTTTGATGGAAAAAAGTATCTTCCTGTTGGTCTGGTGGAAGCAGCGAGAGGCTGTACGTTTAAATGTGATTTTTGTGTGATCCAAACCTATTTCGAATCCACACAGAACAGACGATCTACGGAAATTATTATCAAAGAGATTGAAGGCTTAAAAAAAAGTAAAAAGCTATTTTTTTTTGTAGATGATAACATCGTGTCACATCCCAAACTCGCCAAAGAATTCTACAAATCTTTAATTCCTCTCAAGATAAAATGGGTTAGTCAGGCAACCATTACAATGACTCATGACGAAGAACTTTTGTCCATACTCAAAGAAAGCGGTTGCCAGGGAGTACTCATTGGGTTTGAGTCATTAAACCCTCGGAACCTGAAATCAATGAATAAAAATTTTAATAATCTTGGTGGTGGAATTCAAGTTGCTATTCAAAAATTAAATAAATATAATATTCGATTGTATGCGACATTCGTTTTTGGTTATGATGAGGATACGCTTCAAAGTTTTGATGATACAATCGAATTCTGTATCCAAAACAAAATCTTTATGGTTGCTTTTAACCATTTGACCCCTTTTCCCGGAACTCCCCTTTACAAAAGACTAGAAGAGGAAGGTCGCTTATTGTATAAAAAATGGTGGTTGGATGATAGATATTTTTACGGACAAGTTCCATTCCGTACAAACCTTGACCCTGAAATTATTCAAAAAGAGTGCGTAAAAGCTCGGAAAAAATTTTATGGCTTTAACTCAATTTTTAAGAGATTGTTTAGCCAAACAAATTCAAAAAATTTTTACATGCTCCGAGCGTACTTGTTTATTAACTTGCTTTTGCGGCGTGAAGCGACTTTAAGAGAAAATTATCCTTTGGGAGATTTGTCTTTTCAAGGTGAATTGGTAAAAGTTGGAATGTAAAAAATTTACTTGCCTTTATTGTAATTTTAGAAAATCTGTAATCCTATTATTTAGTTTGCGATAAATCAATTATGGAATCAAAACAGGAAAGGTTTTCCTAAATGTCAAATGAAATTCTTAGCCAACTAGGAGTTGGTGTTGTTATCATTGATACATCAGAAAAAATTCGTTATACCAACAGCGAATTTCTAAATTTGTTTGGAATTGACAATTCTACAATTCTTAACCAATTTTATAAAGAAAGTTCTTTCCCTTGGATTGAGGGTCAAAGGCATCTAGAAGAGAAAAAATACCCGATTGTAGAAGCTATGCGAGCCGGACAATTTATTCAGGATACGGTGGAACTACATCTTGACTCTGACGAACCAATGTGCATATCCCATTTTGCCAGTCCATTACGAAACAAAAATAAGGTAGTTATAGGTGCAATTGATATATGTGTCAATACCGGTAAAAATGAGCTATCAGAAAAAGTTAAAAATAAAATTTATACTTCTTTAAAAAGTTTTATTTCCGAAAATACATGGAACCATATAGTTACAAATCTCAAAACAAAAAGTACAATCACCGCTATTAAACAGTTTACCACAATTGCTTTTATCGATATTGTGGGCTTTTCCACCACTGCAGAAAAATTGGATGCTCATCAAACGGTTAGTATGTTAAATATCTTTTTTAATAAAATTTATACTACAATTACAAGATACAAAGGGGATGTTGATAAGTTTCTTGGAGACGCGGTACTTGCTACTTTTTTTAATGCGGAAGCCGCTGTCCGATGTTTTACTGACATCTTATTAGTTGACCTTCCTATTATCAATGCTAGGCTTCACAATTTTTCTCGAGACATACCTGAGCTACAAGTTCATGTTGGAATCAATTCCGGCTGGGTAATTTTAGGAGAGGTTGGTGCTATTAAAAGAAAAGAACTTACAGTCATTGGCGACTCTGTTAATACGGCTGCGAGAATACAAGCCCTGACTCCACCAAATGAAATATGGCTATCAAGTCGGACGGTTGCCAATCTTGGAGAATTTAAAGAACTGTTAACGGAAGCAGATCAAATTAAGGTAAAAGGTAAATCACAGCAAGTAAAGGTATACAAATTCAATCCCAGTAGCGTAAAAATTGATAGTAAAGTGTTTTGTTACGAAAAAGACGCAAGCATGCAAGCAAACATTAAGGAAGCTCTGGAAAGGAAAGGTATAACCTCATACACGATTGTAGATACTACGGAAAAAATCAAAACTACACTAACAAAAGAACATAATACAATGATAGTCGGACCAAATACATCTATCAAAGAAATGATGTCTATCAAAGATATTATTGAGAGAATCGGACTCGATAGCAATATAATGCTTCCGATATCTAAAAATGTTAGTCCAGAATCAATTGCAGCTCTCGAAAGGATGGGCATTAAAACGTATATACCACATTCGGAGGGAAAACAATTTGAAAATTCCCTTCAGAATGCAATCAGAACTCAAGAAATCAGAAAAATTCCACCCAAAAAAAGTTATGATGAATCTGACATCTCACCGGAAATCTCAGAAGAAAAAGAAGAAGTTCTCATTACAAAAGAAGAAACCGTAAATCAAAGTATAAACAAAAAAGAATCGGTAGAAGACGTGAATTTAAGTGATGCTATTATATACAGTAAAGAAACGTCTAAAATAGTTATATCAATCATGAAAGTTTTAACAATTGGTGAGTTAAAAAAATTGAGTAAAAATCTTTCCACAATCTGGGACTTTGAATACCAATCCAAGAAAAATCTCAATTTTGTGTTTAATATAGATGGTGTAAGGAAAAAAGGAGTTGATAAAGAGTATATTATAAACACCATAAATGCAATTTCTAAAGATGATAAAATACAGCGTAAGGGATGGAATGGTTCTATTGTATTTAGGACTAAAAATCCCGAATTGATAGAGTTTGTTAATACTTTAAAAGACGATTATCCTACCAATGTAGAACGAATGGAATAATACGACAGGTGTAATCATAGGAATGAATCTCCCATTTTCAAAGGGCAGACATAATGCCCCAACAACGCTACGCACCTCTTTCTTGCAGTAGTCCGTCTAATTTTTGAAGTGGCTCATAGTAAGACTCTTGCTTTAGAGCTTTGTTCAAATAAAAACGAGAGTTTCCATACTCTCCAATCATTCTATAGCTATCCGCAAGGTTTATCAAATTCACCATGCGGTAGGGTTGAACTTTAAAAACTTTTTCTCCTGATTCAATTGCCTTTTGGAAATCTTTTAGGTGTTTTGCACATACGGAAAGGTAAAACCAGAAGTTTGTGGCATCCGGTTTTAGTTTTAAATAAGCTTCAATCCAAATAATCGCCTCTTCATAATTCTTTTCTCCAAAGAAAAATTGTGCAAGAAGTTGGATTGCTTCATGAAAATCCGATTCAAGAGATACTGCTTCTTTTAGTTGACCGACTCCTTCATCAAAATTTCCGAGTTCAATGTTATGTCTACCGGATTCATACAGCAAAATGGCTTTTTCTCTTGAGGTAGTGGTTTTTTCTGAAGTGATCTTTTCTTTAAATCCGATTCGCATAATAGACAAATCATCCGTAACAACTCCTTTGCTATGGACAATCTCAACAATTTTATCAATTTCACCTTTGGACTCTTCGACAATTCTTAAAAACAGGGTTTCGTCTTCATTGATAACACGTATTGATTTTTCCGGTTCCAGATTAATATCATCTCTGCCGTCACTCCCAACAAACAATACATCTCCTGGGTGTAGCTTAAACTCTTTCACCTGAAATTCAAACTCCGAAGGTGATCCTAACTTTCGAACCAAAATTCCATCTTCTATAAAGCTTGCAGAACCATCACGATAAAGAACCGTCCATGGATGCTCTGCATTAAAGTAAAGCATATTTCCGGTATCAGGGTGAATAAGTCCTACCACTGCTGATGCCATCATCAATCCGTCAAACGTATAAAAAATATTGTTTAGTTCATGAAACGTTTGAATAAGCCATTCTTTGGGAGAAACGTCTAACACTTTGTCATGGCTGGCAGAACGAGAAAGGATATTATTCATGGCTGTCCCTAAAACAATGGCACCACCAGCTCCTTGCATGGATTTTCCCATCGCATCTCCATTCATGAAAAATACGTGCCTCGAACTATAAGAACGAAACCTAAGATTCCCGGTAATACATATATCACCTCCGACTTCCGAAGCCATATCCCTAAAAGAGAATTTCTTTTTTTGCTCGATATAGATTGTGGTTGATACATCGGTTGATTTGTTCCAATTTGTGATCAAAGGTTTTTGAATAAGCGAGGTAAGGAAATAATCTCCATCCTGCTGGACTTTAAGCTGGTGGATTTCCTCCATCTTTTGGCGAATTTCTTTGGTTCGCTCTTTTACTTTTTGTTCCAAGTTTTCTGCATAATCCATGAGTTTGTTTTTTGAGTCTCTAATATTTTTAACCATACCGTTAAACGATTCGGAAAGATAACCGATTTCATCTTGGACCATTACCGGAATTTCTATGGACAAGTTTCCATTATTGACTTCCGTAACACCTCCTAACAAAGCATTTAAGGGTCGAATCAAACTAACGGAAAAGAAAAGAGGAAACAACACAATAATCAAAATAACCGTTACTATGGTATAATAAATGATAAAGCTTGCTGATTCATTCATAAATTCTCGGTAATTGTAATATGAATAACCGGCTTCCAATATAAGCTGATTTTCTTTATCTACTACACGATAGCCATAATAGAGTTCTGTGGTTTTTGGAGTCATGGTTTTATTATAACGCTTTTTGTTTCGCTCTTCTCTTAGAAAACTCCCCTTCAATTCCAGTAGGTTTAAGTTTACATTTTTGCCTTGAAACAAAACGTTTGGCTGTTCTTCCTCGTTGCCCATTATAGGGAATGATACAAGATAAGCCAAATTAGGGACGTTTTGATAGTCTTTGGAATTCAGTAGCGATGCAGTTTGCATAGAATGAATGCGATCAAAGTTCTTATTATTTAGGTAGTTGATCATAGAAGAAAGCCCTTGGATAATCAAAAGAAAGGTGACAACCGAAATCCCAACTATCTTTGTCATAAAGGTAGTTTTCTCAACGGCATTGTTGATAAAAACAATCACAATGGCGAAGCCTCCTAAGAGAAGGAAAGTAACGTAAAGCTGGTGAAATAAAGCCGGTGTAATTGTTTCTCGTTTCATTAACATATTCCCAATAGAAGGTCCTAAAGTTAATAACAATATAGCAAAGATGGATTGTAGTAAGGTGTTTCTCTCCCGTCCTTTTAAGAAGCGAGCTTTTCGAATCATTACAATAACAAACCAAAAGACATAAAAAAGTATTAACAAAGCCGTAAACTTTCCTAATTCCAAATAATCAAAAATTTCTCCAATAAAGATAAACTCAGATTTTGAGTGAAGCGCCTGCCAATAGAATTGAATGATGGCAAGAATATTTATGGTTGATAGTATTATAACCATAATTCGAGATTCTTTTGGATGAAAGTTACCGAGAAAGTGATAGGCAAATCGAATTTTATTGATAAACAAAGGGAAAATCGCAAAAATCGTAATGAACCGATGATAGCCACCCAAAGGGGAAGGGAATATGGCAGACCAGAAAAAACCAAAACTCAATAAAAAAACACCAAACATAAAATATCCAAGATACTTTGTGGATAAGGACTTGTTTTTTATGGTAAGCAGAAAAAGAACAACCAGAAGGTGAAATGTGCAACATATAAAAGTAGCAACAGCCCAAGCATTAAAGTAAATCATAAGTTATTAACTCCTTAAATCAATGGAAAGCCCAATTTTTTTTTCTTGTGCGAGCGTATAGATTAAGTTTGCAACAAACACGTCTTGAATTGCAAGTCCCGTTGAATCAAAGATCGTTATCTCGTTTCCCTTTCTGCCCGCTTTTTTTCCACTAACAATTTCCCCCAGATTGGCATAAATTGACTCCTTTTTCAGAATACCTTTTGCCAAAGGAACGTTAATTTCTCCCGAATGGCTAGCTTGTGAAAAATCATCGATCACTACTTTAGAAGTAGCTAAAAGTTCGGAATCAAGCTCTTGTTTTCCAGGAGCATCTGCTCCCATTGCATTGATATGACTACCGCTTTTACACCATTCTTTTTGAATCACCGGCTGGTGAGAAGGAGTGGATGTGCATACTATATCACAACTAGCAGCCTTTTCTGTGGAAACAACCGTTCCACCAAACTCTCTTACAAGTTGCTCACAAGCATTGGGATTTTTATCAGCCATATAAAGAGGTAGACTATTCCCAAAAAGCACTTGGTGGGAAATTATAAACATTCTCGCTTGAACACCACACCCCACTAAACCAAGAGATTGGGGAGAATGAGGAGCTAAATATTTGGAAGCAACCGCAGCAGCAGCTCCCGTTCGGAGTGCGGTGAGATATGTTGCATCCATAATAGCTAAGGTTTTGGCAGTTGCCGGATCACTTAAAATGTATACTCCCATAACGGACGGGATATTATGTTTTTTGGGATTATCCGGATGCGAATTTACCCATTTTATCCCGGAAATCTGTTTTGCATAAGAAGGCATTGCTCGAAAATCTCCGTTATAATCCGGTAAAGACAAATATACCTTTGCTGGCATTTGATAATCGCCGTTTCCATAGGTTAAAAATGCCTCTTCCACAACGGGTATAACTCTATCCATTGTTACCAAAGATTGTATTTGTGATTGTGTTAAAATGATTGTTTGCATGATCAGAGAACAGACCCTTTTGGTTTCAAAAATATTCTAATTTCTTCCAGATCGATTTCTTCAATTTCAAGTTCTAACTTTTGTCCCAGATAAAAAGCTCTGGAATACTTTTTGGAAACAAAAGAAAACTCGTTAGGAATTATCAAGGCATCTTCATCAGTAAAATGATAAAATCGGACTACACCTTCTACGTTTAACTCATCTAATTCTACAAATACGAAATGGGACTTCACTCCAATTATGTTTCCGTTAAACTTTCTTATACCCGTTGACTCCACATACCGACAAGCCTTTAGTTTCATCATGTCTCTTTCTGCGTCTACGGCAGCCCTTTCTCTATCGGAACAATAGAGCCCCATTGTTTCAATCTCTTCAATTGAATAGGGCAAAGGGTCTGATTTCAAAAGTGAATCCAACACTCTATGACAAACCAAATCCGGATACCTTCGAATAGGAGACGTAAAATGACAATAGTCTTGAAAGCCCAACCCCCAGTGCCCTTCTGCTTTTCCTGTATAATAGGCTTGTTTGAAACTGCGGAGTAAAAAGTAGTTAAAAACTTTCTCGGAAGGGTGACCTTCCATCAACTCTAATACTTCTCTAATTCTTTGATAGTCTATATCCTTGATCCAATGGTTCAAACCATAAAGAGCCAAAAAGGAATTTAGAGCTTTTAGTTTGTCTTTTTCCATAGGCTCGTGGACGCGGTATAAGGCAGGGGCGTTTCTCTTCCGAAGAAATTCGGCAACTTTAATATTGGCAGAGAGCATAAATTCTTCAATAAGAATATGACTGTTTAATCGTTCTCTATCAATGATTTGAATTACACTAAAGTTATTGTCCATGATAATGTGACTTTCTTTTAGGTTCAAGTCCACTCGACCGCTTTCCACTCTACGCTTTCTCATTTCGTTTGCCAAACGCATTAGCTTGGAAAACCAGTTGTCTGGATCATTTATGTTTAGCTCTTTTTCTACGGACTCGTAGGTACACCGCTTGTCTACTTTGATAATACTTTTGTAAAATTTTGCATAATAAATTTGTCCCGACCAATCGCCCTCCATTTCTACGGTAAAAGCCAGTCTTGGTTTTCCTTCCACCAAACTGCACAAATTTTCCGAAAGCAAAGGCGGAAGCATTGGAACAACGCCATTTGACAAATATACAGATGTGGAACGTCTGTAAGCCTCCTCATCCAAAGCAGAAGCTTGCTTAACATAATAAGAGACATCTGCGATATGTACATAAAAACGAACTCGGTTTTCCTCTTCTACCAAGCTTATGGCATCATCAAAGTCTTTGGAGGTTTCTCCGTCTATAGTGACGGTGTATAATTCCTGGAGGTCAGCTCTTCGCTCCCAATCTACTACGGTTGCTGGAGCAACTTCTTCCGAAATTGTATGAGGTAGTAAATCCGGATAATAAAGTTCATAGTTGTATTTCATCAAGATTCGATTGAAATCAGGATCAATTTCGGAATCAGATTCAAATCGAATAAAGGAAACTTCGTACAAATTGCTATCATGGAAAGCATTTTCTTTTAGCTTAACAACCAAAATGTCATCGACTTTGATAGACTTTAAAATATCCCCTAAAATTGTCCTTTTGGGAATAATCCCTTCTTTTAAACCTCCGGACATATCAAGCAATTTACCGGCAATAAAGTTTCCTTCCGTATCAAGGACTTTGAAGCGGTATAGTATTCGCTTGCGGCGAGCAATATTCATAACTTCGCCTTCGAGCTTTCCTTTTCGCCCGATTCCCATAGGAATAACGTCTACATAATCTCCATCTATACTACTTTCTGTGGCACTAGCCGGAACAAATATCTCCGTTCCAGAGTTTAATTTAACAAAACCGTCTCCTCTTTTGCTAAGGGATATCTGCCCATGTAACAGAAATGGTTTTTCAACAAATAGTAATTTTTTTCCTAAGCTCCGAATGAGCTTTTCTCCTTCCAGGAGATTCAAAAGGAGGTCAAGCAGATAACCGTTTTCTTCCGATTTGTGTTTTTTGTGGTGTTTATGGCTGTTTTTTTTGTCACTATGCTCAATAAAATTTTTCACCAATTCATGTCTGGAAACTTCTTTTCCTGCCCGAATGGCAAGGAATTTAATTATTTTTGATGTAATTTTAAATTCATTCATAAATTATTTTACTAATCAAGATAAAAACCCTGGTTAAAATAAACAAATCCTTTTATTTTTTCTACAATTAATTTTTTATTTTTCAATCCTAGGTTAGTTTTAAGTGATTCCTTTGGGAAATAACCTCCAATGAGCCTAAATTTGGGTCTTATTTTTTTCTCCGGTTGGGGCGGAAAGAGAATTCCATACATAGATTTATCGGTTATGTGGTTGAACTTGAAGTAGGGACAGGTCTCAGACCTGTCCCTACAAGGCGACTTTATAACCCTATTTCTCTGGCTACCGTTCCACCTTCATAAATAGCTCGTTTGGCATCCAAGCGAGATGGGTCTTTTGCTCCACCAATGATAAAAACCTGTTTGTTTGGATATTTACTTTGGTATTCCATTGCAAGGCTATCTTCTTTTTCCTGTCCGGCACAAACAAGAACCGAATCACAAGGAATCGTTTTTTGTCCTTCGGAATTGGACTCAATCACCAGTCCTTCATCCGTTACTTCTTTGTATTGAAGTCCCGTATAAAATTCAACTCCTCTGGATTGCAACTCTTGCAATAAAGCCCAACCGGTTGTCGCTCCCAGCCCGGCACCAACCTTTCCTGCTCTTCGTAGTATGCTCACCTTTCTATCCGATTTTTCGGGAACTATTTTCACTTCCGTAAAAGAACCAACGTTGTATTTGTTGAAGTAGTCTTGGATACTTGGATCATGTTCCTCTACTAATTTATGAGCCGAGTCACAGGCAATTCCTCCACCACCTATGATGGCAACATTTTTCCCTGGAGTATATTTCCCCGTAAGATATTCCACATAGTTTCCATGTGATTTCTTTTCTAGACCAGGCAGTTTCACTTCTCTTGGTACCACTCCCGTACAAAACACAACGGCATCCGGAGAGATAGAATCTAACATTTCCATATCGCACTTTGTATTCAAACGAATGTCTACATTCAAGGCTTTTAACTCGTTTGTGAAATAACGAATGGTTTCCTTGAATTCAAATTTTCCTGGAATAGACGAAGCATAATGCAACTGACCACCTATAGCACCGCTTTGCTCTATAAGTATTGTTTCGTGTCCAAGAGTAGCACAAACTCTGGCTGTTTCCATTCCGGCAGGTCCGGCACCTACTATAACAACTTTTGACTTTTTCCCTTTTGGCTTTTGAGCGTATTCCAGCTCTCGGTTTGCTTCCGGATTCACAAGACAAGATACCATATTGTCGTTAAAGGCATGATCCAAACAAGCTTGGTTGCAGGCTATACAAGTATTGATCCTTGCTTCTTGTCCTGTTTTGATTTTTTGAACGATAAAAGGGTCTGCTAGCAATGGTCTTGCCATACTCACAATATCAGCTTCTCCGCTTTTAATAACAGCACTGGCAACTTCCGCCTTGTTGATCCTATTGGATGCAATAATAGGAATCTCGGTTATGATTTCTTTAAACTTTTTGGAAATTTTCCCCCAAGAGCCTCTTGGCACAAGCATACTGATGGTCGGAATTCTCGATTCGTGCCAACCAATCCCAATATTCAGAGCATCAGCTCCAGCGTCTCGTATTTTTCTGGCAAATTCTTGCACTTCTTCCAAAGGTGGATTTCCAGGAATAAGGTCAATTCCTGACATACGATAAATGACTGGAAACGTTTTGTCTTTTTCACGAATTTTTTTCATAACTTCTATACCAAAGTTCATTCGCTTTTCCGGTGTTCCGCCAAAATAGTCGGTTCTTTGATTTGTGACCGGTGACAAAAATTGATTGATCAAATACCCTTCGCTTCCCATAACCTCTACAGCACCAAAACCCACTTCTCTTGCTCGAACTGCTGCTGCAGCAAAGTCTTCTATGGTCTGCCAAGCTTCTTCTTCTGTTAAGGCTTTTGGTTTGAAACGATTGATAGGAGCACGAATTGCAGAAGGAGCAACCAAATTTCTATTATAAGCATAACGTCCGGCATGGAACAATTGGGCACAAAAGATTCCTTTTGGTTTTAAAGCGGTGGCTACTTTTTCCAATTCTTTGCAATCTTCTTCTTTTTGAAAATTGAAAAAAATATCGCTTCCTTTGGATGGTTCGTTGATTCCGATTCCGCCAGTTGTGATGAGCCCTATACCTCCGTCAAACCGCTTACCGTAAAAAGCGATCATTCTGTCTGCTGTTTGGGACATTCCTTCTAAGCCAAGGTGCATAGAACCCATAATCATTCGATTGGGTAGGGTGATACTACCGATCTTGATTGGTTGAAATAATTCATCGTAAGCCATAAATACTCCTCTGGGTGTTTTATAATTGTATATTTTGCGTTTAAATACCATTAAAAAATAACAGACAGTTCTGTCTATTTTTTAAATTGAAAACATACAGACCATTCTGTTTTTTTGTTGTAAAACTATATTTCTTAAATACTTTGGCTTGAATGAAACTCTCACCGAAAAAAAGAATCATGGAAGCGGCTACCAGGCTTTTTTATGAGCAGGGCTTTAACGCCACCGGAATCAACCAAATTATAAAAGAATCTGGAGCTGCAAAAGCAAGTTTTTATGAATACTTTTCATCCAAAGAAGAATTGGGAAAAAAAGTTTTACGAAGCTACCAGGCTGGAACTTTACGCTGGCTACGAAGTATCGTTCACGCCAGTCATTCGATGGAAGAATTTGTAGGAAATATGTCTTTGTCAGTAGAAAGCCAGATTCATAATGGAAAGGGTTTTTACCAGGGATGTCCGGTTGCCATGTATTCTGCTCAGTTTCCAACCAAAACGGGATTGTATCGAGATGATTTTTCTGGTGCAGTAAAACAATGGGAAAAAGTTTTGATAGGCTATCTGGAAAAGCAGAAATCATTGGGAAAATTTCAGCCTGCCTTTGATCCTCTATCTTTTACTCGTAGGGTTTTAAACCTTTACGAAGGCTCTCTTTTGATGTGGCAATTATCCGGAGAGATTTCTTACATCAAAGAATTTAAAAATCAACTCTATGAAATTTATTCTTTGGAGTGTGTTCATAGAAATTGACAAAAAGCTTGGTTCGACTTCGCTCAGCAAACGCACTCGCCAAGAAGGATCGTTCCCATAGCGTCTCGTTCCCTTAAGCGTAGTCGAAGGGAACTAACCTAACTTATGGATCTCTTGTAGCGGACGAACAGAAAATCCTTTGTTTTTCATTTCCAATAAGCCATTTACCAGAGCTTTAGTCGCTTCTGCGGTTGTCAAATAAGGTATTTTATACTTAATAGCGGCTTGGCGTATGGCAAAGGAATCGTCTCTAGTCACTCTGGATTGAGGAGTATTGATGATTAGATTAATTTTCTTCTCTTTGATAAAATCAATTACGTTTGGATAAAACCCTTCATGGAGTTTGTAAATTCGAGAAGAAAGAACTCCATTTTCGGATAAAAATTTATGAGTTCCACCCGTTGAAATAATATTGTAGCCTAGTTTGGATAGATGTGTAATATAAGGTAGCAAGTACGGTTTGGTTTTATCGTTGATGCTAACAAAGATGGTTCCACCTTCCGGCGTTTCATCACCAGCCATAATTTGTGCCTTCAGGTAAGCCTCTCCGGATGTTGTAGCAATACCCATCACTTCACCAGTGGATCGCATTTCCGGACCTAAAATAGTATCAACTCCCGGAAACTTATTAAACGGGAGAACCGCTTCTTTTACATTGATAAGAGGGGCAGTTATTTCATCCGAGTTTGGAAAAAAGTCATCCAAAGTTTTATTCCCCACCATTATCATAGTTGCATATTTCACAATAGGCATACCAACGGATTTTGCTACAAAAGGAACTGTTCTCGATGCTCTAGGATTAACTTCAATAATGTAGAGCTTATTTCCTTTTATGGCAAATTGTATATTGATCAAGCCTTTTACTTCCAATTCAAGAGCAATTTTTTTTGTGGCTTCCTTTATCTCTTGAAGCAAAGCTTGGGGGATAGTCTGTGGCGGGAGAATACAGGCTGAGTCTCCACTATGAATTCCGGCTTCCTCAATGTGTTCCATGATCCCGGCAACAACAACTCGTTTGCCATCACAGAGGGCATCAACATCAATTTCAATGGAATCTTCCAAAAACGAATCAATCAGGATTGGTCTATCTTCCGAAATCTCATCTGCTTCGTCCATGTATTTGTCTAGCTTAGCTTCATCGTATATAATAGCCATTGCTCTTCCGCCAAGCACATAGCTCGGACGAACCAAAACAGGATAGGATATACTTTGGGCTATTTTACGAGCATCTTCTTTGGAAGAAGCCATTCCATTGGCTGGCTGTTTCAGATTTAGTTTTTCCAAAACTTCTATAAATCTTTTTCGATCTTCTGCTCTGTCAATGGAATCAGGACTTGTTCCCAGAATAGGAACACCTCTTTTTTGTAAATCCATTGCGAGCTTAAGAGGTGTTTGACCACCAAACTGAACAATCGCTCCCATTGGCTTTTCATTGTGGTAGATGTTCATCACATCTTCTAATGACAATGGTTCAAAATAGAGTCTGTCAGAAGTATCGTAGTCGGTTGATACCGTTTCTGGATTGGAATTGATCATAATAGATTCAATTCCTACGTCTTGGAGGGCAAAAGACGCATGGCAGCAACAATAGTCAAACTCGATTCCTTGCCCGATTCTATTCGGTCCGCCTCCAAGTATGATTACGGATTGTTTGTTCGTTACATTGGACTCGTCTTCCTCGTCATAACTCGAATACAAATAAGGAGTATGAGCTTCAAACTCTCCGGCACAAGTATCAATTCTTTTATAAACAACCTTAATAGAATTATCTTTTAGATAATTCTCAATATCTTTCTCTTTTTTTATCACAAGAGAGTTTACCTCAGATTTGATTTTACTCAAAACAAGTTCTTTTTTTAATATCGTTTGGATTTCATCTTTTATGGAAAGGTATGCCAATTGCCTGTTTGAAAAACCGAGTTGCTTCATCTGATAAACCATTTTTGGTTCCAAACCAGTTTGCAAAAACTCCTTTTCGGCTTTTACGAGGTCTTCCATTTGACGTAAAAACCAAGGATCTATGTAGGTGATATTGTAAATTTCCTCAACAGAAACACCTTCACTTAGAGCTAATTTGACTATAAAAATTCTCTTATCGTTCTTTTTGTGAAGCAATTGTAAGATATATTCTTTTCTTTCTTTCTCCGGCTTTAAGGAAAATTCAATCAATTCTTTAAAATTCCCATCCCCACCAAAACCAAACCGATCCGTCTCCAGGGACCGCAAAGCTTTCTGGAAGCTTTCTTTAAAAGTTCTGCCAATTGCCATTGCCTCACCAACGGCTTTCATTTGAATACCCAGGTTATCATCTGCTCCTGCAAATTTTTCAAAGGCAAAACGTGGAATTTTAGTAACAACATAGTCTATCGAAGGCTCAAAACTTGCCGGTGTTACTTTGGTAATATCATTTTTGATTTCATCCAAGGTATAGCCAATTGCCAAAAGCGCTGCAATTTTAGCGATGGGAAAACCAGTCGCTTTGGACGCTAAAGCAGAGGACCTTGATACACGCGGATTCATTTCAATAACGATTGTGTCTCCGTTTTTTGGATTTACGGCAAATTGTATGTTCGAGCCTCCGGTATCTACCCCAATTTCCCTGATAATTTTCAAAGCCATGTCTCTCATGCTTTGGTATTGTTTGTCAGATAGAGTTTGTTGCGGAGCTACCGTTATGGAATCACCCGTATGAATACCCATGGGATCAAGATTTTCAATGGAGCATATAATAACAACATTATCAGCAGTATCTCGCATGACTTCCAATTCATATTCTTTCCATCCGATCACCGACTCTTCTATTAGAACTTGGCTGATGGGTGATGCGCTTAATCCTTTTAAAACGACTTCTTCAAAATCTTCTTCCGAATCGCTATTCCCACCTCCCGTTCCACCAAGGGTAAATGCAGGTCGAATTATGAGGGGAAGCCCAATTTCGTTTTTTATTTTTTTTGCATCTTCCAGACTAGAAGCCATTCCAGAGCGTGGTACTCTCATTCCAATGGAAACCATTGCATTTTTGAAAAGTTCTCTATCTTCAGCTTTTTTGATGGCTTGCTCATTGGCTCCGATGAGTTTTACATTGAACCTATCCAAAATCCCTTCTTTAACCAATTTCATGGTTAAATTTAGAGCTGTTTGACCACCTACGGTGGGTAGAACACAATCCGGTCTTTCTTTTTCGATAATTTTGGTCAAAACGGAAACCGTTAAAGGCTCGATATAGGTAGCATCTGCCATAAGCGGGTCTGTCATAATTGTAGCAGGATTGGAATTTACCAAAATCACTCTAATTCCCTTTTCTTTTAGGGCTTTTGTTGCTTGCGTTCCGGAATAATCAAATTCGCAAGCTTGACCAATAACAATAGGACCTGAACCGATAATAAGGACTGAAGAAATATCTTTATTTTGAGGCATATCAAATACAATATTTTTGATATTTTAATTATAGGCTATTATTTTATTTGCTATATAGCAAAATCTGTTTGAACACAGCCAAGGCTTGTAGTGAAATATCGAACTATGGCTGTGACTTGATTAGTACTGATTAGGGTTGTATGGCTGATTATTTTCTTGAGGGTATCCTTGGTTATTTTGAGGTTGTTGTATTTCTGCCTCTCCTTGGTTCGAAAAGTATATTTTTTTTTCTTCTGCTAGTTTTATGATATAACCTTTATAGATATCATCTTTTTCATAAGCAGCAGTCAATTTTTCTTTAGCTTTTGACATTAAACTATCATGGTCAGGTCCAAAACTGTCAGTTTTGAGTAATAGCTTTGTAGCTTCTCGAATCAGAAGTGCGGTTTGTCCAATCAAGGGATCTTTGGAAAAATAAGCTTCGGATGGTTGAATCCAAACATCATTCCAATCTTCCAATTCTCCATCTTTGATATGAGCGCTCAAACATCGAGCATTTACCCAATCAGCTTGCTCTTCTTCAATAAAACATATCGAACCTACGTTCAATTTACCTTTAGTTCCGGCAGTGGGAGTTGGTTTACGAAAGGCATTTGCCCCTTCTTTTACAACGAACCAAACTCCCTCGGTAAAATTTTTAAAAGGAGCGTAACCTTCCTTTCCCGTTACCGTTTTGAGTTTCAGATATTGAGTCTTTTTTTCTTCTACAACTTCCAAACCGGTCACTTCTTCCAAAGCATAAACAAGAGCCACTTTATCAGCCTTTTTACTGCTTCCTGCTCTCGAATAGATGTATTGGTCAAATCTGGAATATCTGGTTCCTAAAATTTGTTCCGGTTTTTGAGTTTCATTTTTCTTGCAAACTCCCAAAAATGAAATTAGTATAATAAAAAATAATATAAAATGCCATTTTCTCATTTTAGCTAAATCCCCTATTAAAGTTAGCCTTTGGAAACATTACTTTATTTTTAATTCACAAAGGCAAGAAGTTTTATATATCGAAATCAATCAAATTTTTTTTGTATACACATCAAATTTAGCTTTTTTTAGAAAAAAACTTTAACTTAAACCTTCCCACCTGGCTTTCATCTATAACCTCATAAAGCTTCCGAATCATAGATTCTAAATTCTTTTTTGCATTGAGCTGAGAATACAAACCAGCAAGATTCAATAGATTTCTGATATGATAAGGATTTCTAAAAAATAATTGCTCACTTATCTGAGTGGCTTTATTCAGGTCGTTATTTCGTTTAGAACACTTGGAAGCAAGAAGCATTGTATTTTCATCTTCGGGTTTAAGCTCCAAATATCTTTCAAAGTAGAATATCGCTTTTTTATAATCTCTTATTTTATGGTATTTTTTGGCTATTGTATGAAGTAGTTCGGAATCTTCCGAATAGGTTTTTAAAACGTTTTCTAGCAATAAAATGGCTTGCTTAGGTTCTTTTGTTTTGGCTAAAGCTATGGTTGTTTGAGGTTCTCTGAAAGTTGGTTCTAATTCAAAAGTTTCTTCCATAAGAAAGTTTTCTTGGTAAGCAAGTCTAATCAAAGAGAGGTCATCCGAAAGACTTCCTAAACTCTGAAGTATTTTGGCAACTTCTTCCAAAACTCCCTTCCCTTTTTCAACGGATCGTAAAAACAAGTTTTCATCTTCGTTGATGACTTTCATACCATGTTTTTCGTCAACAACCAAATCGTCCCTTCCGTCCGAACCAACATAAATAACATCATTTGGCTTCAAAAGAAACGTTTTAATTTGAAAATATTTCTCATTCTCCGGAAAACCGATTTTCCTGGCGTTAAAGTTCATTTCCAAGAAATCAGCTTTTCCATCTCTGTACAAAACCGTCCAAGGATGCTCCGTATTAACAAAATACATAAAACCGGTCTTTTCATCCACAAGTCCTAAAACGGCTGAAACATACATCGAACCATTAAAAGATTCAAACACTTTTTGCAGTTCCCCAAAAAGTTCTTTTAGCCAGTGTTCAGGCGAACAATCTTTTTGAACCTGTATATGAAAACGATTTAAGAAAGCATTGTAAACAACTCCTATGACAAGTGCACCACCGGCTCCTTGTATGGATTTTCCCATAGCATCTCCGTTTATAAAAGCTATATAACGCTTTCTACGCAATTCGATGTTTCCGGATATACTAATGTCACCCCCTATTTCATACG
This sequence comes from Leptospiraceae bacterium, assembly GCA_024233865.1. GTDB lineage: Bacteria > Spirochaetota > Leptospiria > Leptospirales > Leptospiraceae > JACKPA01. The sequence goes on from JACKPA010000001.1 coordinate 775,754, forward strand.
TCTTACCTTTGAATTCAAAACTCTTTTTTTGCTTTGTGTAAAATTCGGTTTTTACAATAGAACTCTTATTGTTATTCAAAAATAGTGGTTTTATCAAGAGGGCAGTTAAGAAGTAGTCTCCGTCTTGTTGTGTCTTTAAGGTATTTACTTTTTTGAGAGATTGGTGGAGTTGTTCCGTTCGTTTTTCGACTTTTTTTTCCAGATTGATATTGAGGTCCTCTACTTCTTCATTCAATCTGACAAACTTGTTGGCAAGTACAGTAGCCAAGCTCAAAATAAAAAATAAAAATCCATAGTTTAAAATATTGGGAAATTGTATGATTCTCCAAATACTTAAAGAATCCAGAATGACAGAGGTTATCATAATGCTCATTCCTATCATAATATACATGGCATCTCTGTTTTTTTCCAATAGCTTTTTTACGATATAGTAGAGAACAATAACAATGTAAGGAATCCAAGAAACTTGTAAAACAATCAAAGCATAAGTGTAATTTTCCACATTGGAGTCAAACAAATAGTAGGCTAAAAAAACCAAACTGACAAAGTCTAAGACTCGAAGAATTTTGTTGTATCCGAACCGAAATAAAGAACGGATAAAATGAGTAAAAAGGGGAACTAAAGTGACAAGCGAAATGTATTCAATTTTTTTCATTACAAAAAAATTAAAGCCAAATTCGTATTTAATTTGATTTTTAAGAAATTGATAAATTACCAGTTCAAGGGTAAATAGTCCATAGTACAAATTCTCTAAATCTTTCCTACGTCTAATAAACAAAAATAAAAAGTAACAACCAATACTAAAATAAGCCATAAGCAAAATTAGCTTGAAATATTCTTCTCGATAAAACGAAGTCGTAATAATGGAAGATGGACCTATCGCAACCTGATCTTGAACAATCCCTACTTCATAGGTAAAATAAGATTGAATCTGTATTAGGAGTAGATTTATCTCGGATTTGCTTAGTAATTCCGTTGGAATATCATATATCCGAATTTTATCATAAGCTTGCGGATTATCATCCCCAAATTTTCCAGTTTTTCCGATTAGTTTCCCGTTTAAATAAACCTTGTCTCTGTCACTCATCACTCCCAAACGGAGGGAAATATGAGGAGCATTCCAGCTTTTAGGTAAAATAAACTCCTTTTTTACCCATATAATAAAGCCTTGTGGATAATCGGAAAATTGCTTTTCAGTTGTGCCCGGAACGAAATATTCTGACCATATAACATCTTTTAAATTACCTTCTCTCCATTCCTGGTAGTATTTTTGAGGTTCTATAGCGTCTTTTGTTACATACCAAGTCGAATCTTGATTTGAGCTCAGGTTTACAACATGATCCAAAGAATCAATTTGTTGGATATTCTTTTGGGCTGATAGAGATAAGGAAATGGTAAAAAATACAAGAAAGTAAAACGTTAATTGAATAAACCTTGAAAAATAATCGAATATTTGCTTCATTACAATACGTTTACGGATTTTTATTCAGGACAAGTATGGACATATAATCAAGAATGTTGGTTTGCTTTCGATTTCTTCCTAGAGTTTCTATATGCTTTCCGATTTGCACAAGTAATTCTTTGGAATTGGTGTATTGGTATTTGGACAAAATTTCCTTTTCCAATTCTGTAAATAACGTATCTTCCGTAAGTCGTAAGGGTTTTAGAATCCTATCACTTATTAGTACTAGGTAAGAAGAAGTTTTCAATTGAGCTGATAAGTATTTGGATTCGCTTAGTTCAAAATCAAAATGAGGTTTGTTATGATTCATAAGCAAATCTATATTTGACTTTGTGATTTTGTAAAAAGGATTTTGTTGGTAGTTGATATAGGTTATGGTGTCAGAATTATTGGCAGTAAAAATAACAGAAAGGTTTAACCCTTCTATTTTAACTTTCCGAATGGATTTGTCTATGTATTTTAAAATTTCCGGTTCCGGTAAGTGACTTATATTTTCAACCATGCTAACGATACCTTGAATCCTAAATTTATAGCTGGAGTGAACAATATTGGCATCCGGAAACCCAGCCATAAGGGTTATGCACCCGTTAGAAGTTTCAATTACATTTATATAATCACACAAAGGATTCTGACTTTTATTAGGAAGAACGGAAATATCCAAATTTTTAATGGTTGTTAGATTTATGTTGAATAGCAATTCTTGGATATTTTCCATGATTTGGAGGTTGTTCATGGTAATCACATTTTGTACAATCAGGTCTTCTTGCTCTTTATTTTGCAAATAACTGTTTTTAAACGTCTGAATGATTTCACCGATCTCGTTTTTAGGAACTTTGGATTTGATTTCTTTTGTATGAATGTTTTCAACACTGGACTTGATAAGGTTGGACAAATATTGAATGGAGGTGTGAAACTTATTGGCAAGCAAGTATGTGGATAAACCAACCAACATAGAAAAAGAAATTGCAATAAAAAAACGCCCCAGGGTAACAGGAAGAGTGAGTTCTCCTTTTTGGAGTATATTTTCCAGCCATAAAGCATTTTCCAATAATATAAACACTAAAAAAGAAATAAAAACGGTAGAAAAAACAAACAGAGAAATTTTATTTTTAAAGGTTATCATCATCCAAGCACTCGATTTTAATTTGATTTATATGTTTTTGTATAAGCACATCACTTTTTAAAGCTGAATTTGATTATAAAAATAGAAAGAAAAAATAGCAACAACAATGGAATAAATAGCATTAACATTGAGAAAATATCCGGTCCTGGTGACAACACAGCTGAGACTATGGACAAAATAATGGTGACTTCCCTCCATTTGGAGATTAAATACCCGGAACTTATAATTCCAGCATAACCAAGAAGAATCAATACTACGGGCAGTTGAAAAGCAACCCCAAAGATCAAATGAATACTAAAAAAAGTATCATAATATTCATCAATGGGCAATTTCATATCTATATCGGGCGGGTGTAAAACCACCATGAAAATCTTTAACATGTTTTCAAAAACGGTAAACCAGCAAAACACAACTCCAAACCAAAACAATACGGTAGAAAATAGTATAATGAAATTCCCATGTCTTTCGAGTTTTTTATCCATAGCTGGAGCAATAAAACCCCAAACCAAAAATAAAAGAATTGGAAAACTAAGCAAAAGAGCTACCATAAAAGAAGTTTTCAAATAGATCATCAAGGGAGCCATTAGTTTGATCTGTGAAAAAGTGGCTTTGTCCCCCAGTACCCTTTTATATGGATCGGACAGTAGTTTATGTAGCTCTTCACCAAAAAACAAACCAATAATGGTTAAAACGGTTACAATTAACAGACCTTTTATAATTCGCTGTCTTAGCTCCTCTAAGTGTTCCCCCAAGGTCATATACTTTTCCCTTTCAGGCTCGGTTGACTCTTGAAGTTCATTCCTGGAAACTTTTTGTACACTTTTTTCCTCAGCTATTTGAGCTTTGGCTCTCTTTTTTGTCTGAGTTTTAGATGTAGTTTTAACTTTTGTTTTAGTTATTGGATTTTTTTGAGGCATTTAGACTTTTTTCTTTTTGCTTCTTGGTGGTTTTGTATTCTTTTTTTCTTCTGTTTGATAGTTTACCTGCTGGTTTGTATGGATATCTTCTTCCTCTGCATTGGAAAACAAAGATTTTCTAAATTCTTTGATTCCGGTTCCTAAGTCCTTTGCAAGAGTTGGCAACTTTTTTCCACCAAAAAGCAATAAAGCTAAAAAAACGATAAGAGCAATCTCCCATGGACCTAAATTTAATATGGCTAATGGCATTTTTTTCTCCCAAATTCAACTTGTTTAATTTTTTTTCAATGGACTGAAAAGTCAATTACAAGATCATCATTGGTTAAAAAAGAAAATCCAAAGTTCGTATAGATGCCTATAAAGTTTGAATTGCCAATGTCGAGTTTTTTCATAATACCAAATTACCACAAAAAGCATAAAATGTCAACAAATTTTGTCAAATTATAGCAGATAGTCTCACACCTGTCCTTTTGGAAATATAGCCAGCAATTATCGGCATTAAATTATTTCTACCTATCCCCATCAAGCTGTTCTTTTGCACCAAGCTTGATCTATCCCTTTCCTGACAGGAAAGGGAGCATAATATCCATTTCTTAACAAAAAGGACGAAATATTTAAGAAAATTTTATAGGTTTAGGTAAACAAAATAAAACCTACTATAACTTTCGCTCCCTTTCCTGCGGTTTCCCAAGCATGCGAACCAGGAAAGGGAGAAGGAGGGATAGGTATTTGAATTAAAAAAGCTATATTTTTAGTTAAAAAATTGTTACCGATAATTGCTGAAATATAGCGGGTTGAATATAAAAAAACATTCCTAAGCTTGATAGAGATTTAAATTGACAATACTTTGAAGCCCATACAATAAGGTTTTATGCTTTCCATAGTTATTCCCGTTTATAATGAAGAAGAAGTTTTAGAGACTCTTTACAACCGCTTGATTGAAAATTCGGTTCATTGGGGACAAGACTTTGAAGTCATTTTGGTAGATGATGGTAGCCGGGATCGATCTTTCGAAATAGCAAAAGAACTAAATGCAAAAGACAAACGTTTTAAAACGGTTTCTTTTTCAAGAAATTTTGGGCACCAAATTGCCGTAAGCGCCGGTTTGCAGTATGCTTCGGGCGACGTGGTTGCCGTAATGGACGCTGATCTACAAGATCCACCTGAGTTCATGGTTGAACTTCTTAAAAAATGGAAAGAAGGGTACGAAGTCGTTTTTGCCGTTAGGCAAGGAAGAAAAGAGAATATTTTTAAAAAATTAGCCTATTGGTTGTTTTACCGAATTCTATATTGGGCGGCTGAAATCCAAATTCCTTTGGATACGGGAGATTTTTGTGTAATGGATAAAAAAGTTGTAAAGTTACTCAACTCATTACCGGAAAAAAACAGGTTTGTTCGGGGGCTTCGTTCTTGGCTAGGTTTTCGACAAATTGGAATTCCTTTTGAAAGAGGCTCTCGCCTTGCCGGAGAAGTGAAATATACTTTTGGTAAGTTATTCAAATTAGCTTTTGATGGAGTAGTTGGGTTTTCTTATAAGCCGTTGCAGTTATTTGGTTATTTTGGTTTTTTTGTTTCTTTTTCTTCCATACTTCTTCTGATATTGTTAGGGCTAGACAAGGTTTTTGGATGGCATCTAACACCTTACGATTTGGACAAAACCGGTTATTTCCCTTTGCTTTTTGCGGTTTTATTTTTAGGGGGGGTACAACTTATAGGACTGGGTCTTTTGGGTGAATATTTAGGGAGAGTTTTTGATGAAGTAAAAAACCGTCCATTGTTTTTAGTTAAGGAATTAGTTGGTATTACGGAAAAAAATGAAAGTGAGGTTTTATGAAAAAATTATTTATGATGTTTTTGATAGCGTTGCTAATTGGTTGTGCAGCTTCTCGAAAAGAAGCTTATCCTCCACAAGAATATCCAGCCGGAGATGTATCACGAGGTAATACTGGAGATTCTTCTGCTTCTAAAAGCTCTAGTGCCGGTCTTTCCGGGAAAAAGTTACAAGAGCAAACAAAAAGAATCCTCAGTTATGAAGGCTACATACACCTACTCGTTCCAAATAAAAACAAGGAAGAAATTATTGAAAATATTGCTGAGTACGTTCGAAACCAGAAAGGCTTTATTTTTTCACAAAACAAAACTTCTCTTACCTTCAAAATACCAAGCAAATACTTCAGAAAAACTTTTTCTTACATCAAAACAAAAGGAGAAGTAGATGAAGAGAACATAAGGATTATTGACATAACCGACAGTTACTATGATACAAAGATTCGATTGGAAAACTCTGAGAATCTACAAAAACGCTTGATTGAACTCTTGAAAAAAGCTCAAAATGTGAGCGAAACGGTTGAAGTAGAAAAAGAATTGTCCAGGGTTACACAAGACATAGAAACTCTCAAAGCGGCAATGAGAAGATACCAAAGTCAAATCGACTATTCCTCTATTTCCGTTTACTTCCGGGATTCTTCCACACCGGGTCCATTAGGTTGGTTTTTTTATGGTGTTTACATAGGAGTTAAGTGGCTGTTTATTTGGGAATAATTCTATAATTTAAGGAATTTGCTCTAGTTTATCGGTAATGTGATACATACCGTTGTTCCATTTTTTTCAGCTGATTCAATATTGATTTCCCCTTTGTGTTCCTTGATAATTTGGTAAGCAACGGATAACCCTAAACCTGCTCCCTTGCCTACGTCTTGTGTTGTGAAAAATGGTTCAAAAATTCTGTGTAAGTTCTCTTTAGTAATTCCACGCCCATCATCAGCTATTGTAATTTTCGCGTAATTATTGTTTTGCGTATAGTCTGTTGTAATCGTTATTTGACCATTTTCGGCAATTGCTTGGTTGGCATTATTTAGTATATTCAAAAAAACCTGGTGTAATTTCGCTTCATTGACCGAAAGGATTATCTCTTTATCATAATAATTCCGAATGATTTCAATCTTATCTTTTAATTCATAGTTTAACATTTGCAAACAATTATCAATTATTGTATGAATATTTTTTTCTGTAAGCTTTGGGTCGTCAGATCGATTAAAAAAATTAAGGCTTTTGACAATTTTACTGATTCTGTTTATGCCTTCTTGAACGGCTTCAATTGCTTTGTTTTTCATAATTGAAATCTCTTTAGATGGAAAATAGTTTTCCATTTCATCTAAGATGGTTCTTAAACTATACAATCCTGCTTGAATAAAATTTAAAGGATTGTTAATTTCATGAGAAACACCGGCTGTTAAAATGGCAATAGATGCCATTTTCTTGGTTTCAATAAGCTTTGCTTGAGTTGTATGTAATTGGTTTAAAGTATTCTTGAGCTCTTCACTTTGTTGATATAGTTCTTCATTTATTATAGTTAGTTTTTCATTCGCAAGTTCCAATTCATAAGTGCGCTCTTTTACGAGTTTCTCTAGATGTTCTTTGTAGTTTTGTAATTTTGTGTTTTTCCCTTTTATGACCGTATAGTTTTTTATTATTATTTTACCATAAATATGTCCTACGTAAAGCAAGCCTAAAGATGTTAAAAAAATTGCCAAACCATCCAACGCCCATATCTCAGCTCGTGTAACATATCTTTGAACATCAATATAAAAAGATAAATACCCATAACAAAATAAAAAGCCATACAGCGCATAAATAAGTGTAAACAATAAAAGCATTATTACCGCTTTCCGGTAGGACGTTAAAAATGAAACAAAGATAGGAATAATGGCTATATATACTTTGGCAGAAGCAAGGTAACCATATTTAAATAAACCTGTAGCTAATACGGATAGTATAATAAATACTAAGGTATAAATTTTTATATTTAACTGAATTTTTTTTCTGAAGAGTGTTACAAGTATCAGGAGCAACGTATCAAAACTTTGAATAAAAAATACAAAGTCCATACCATCTTTTTGGGCTCTTAAAAACAGAAATAAATAATTCATTGAGACAAAAATCGAAAAAACAATAAGAACTAAATTCACTATTCTATTTCTAAGTTTTGTAATTTGCAATATATTCTGGTTATTTTTATTCATAGCAGTACTGTACAATTGATAAGCTAGAGCTTAATCAATATATTTATTAAAATATACAATATCTACAAGTTTTTTTTGTTTTAAAAAAAGGTTTATTATTTGCAACTTATAGAAGCATTTTTTTCTTTACAAAAAATGAGATAGTTTTAGAATATAGCAACAACAAATTTTTAGAAGAATATGGTAGACCCGTTTCAATATTTTCAGCACCCGATTGGACTTTTGAGGTTAAATGAATTATTAAACCATTTTCCTAAATTTATACCTCATAAATTTTCAGAGTTTTTGCTAAAAAAAACAGAAAATATTATTTTGATAAACTATTCGTTTCAAAAGATTTATGAAACTCTTTACGGTTCTCCGGACACCTATAACGAATCAAAAGAGAACTTTATTTTTATTTTAAATTCATTGAACTTGGAGATATTGTCTAAACTTGTGGACATAAACCTACCCTATTTATTTGAAATTTACCGGAAACTTCATGGAATTCATGTCTATTTTAAATTTTTAGATCAAGAAAATATATATAAGTTGATTGAATATTTTGCAGATTTGTATAATAAAAGCAGTCAGACAGAAATCCTTTATAAATTTAAATTGTATCACGTTATTCCTTTTTTAAATGAAAAAGGAATTCAAAGGTTTTTAAGCGACTTAAATATGGAAGATTTCAAACAAGACTTTTCAAGTGTATTTTCTAGAGATGAGTTGATTTTTCTGGTTCATTATAACCAACACATATATGAAATTATTACGCTTACAAAAGGCAAAGATGACGAATTGGAATATGAAACCAATATCGGTTATGCTGATTTTTCTGAAATAGAACAAGTCTTGTTGTGGTTTCAGGATGAATACCAAACCGAATTAGAAAAATATAATACCGGACAGATTTATGACACAAATATTCTTAAGGAAAGAAATGAAACTACATATTTGCGGTTGGAATATATTTTATCATTTATCAAAGATATGCCAGAATCCAAACGTGAGATTATCATCGAAGAATTAATCAAAAAAAAAGAGTACGAAAGTATGATGGCTAAAATTGACTTGGAAACTTTGGTAAACCTTCACAGAAATAATTTTGAACTCCTAAAACATATAAAAAAATGAATACACAAATAAAGCCAGAGCAATTTTTCAAAGATGTAAATTTGGAAATACTCAACCGATTAACAACAGAGTTTCCTGATTTTGAGTCTAATGAATTATCTCATTTTCTGTTGGCAAATAGAGAAAATGCTGTCATTGTAAATTACTGTTTTTACAAAGTTTATGAGGTAATAGGTCATACGGATAGAGAAATCTTCCTTAGATCAAAAAACAAATTGTCTGAGCTATTAAACCAACTTTCCGTTCATGCTCTAATAGAATTATGGAATGAGCACCAGCCTCTGCTCGTTAAATGGTATCAAGAAAAGTTAGCTCAAACAAAAAGTTATTTTGAGTTAATTGAATACGACAATATTTACAACATTGTACAACTTTACCAAAAAAAAATATCATTTCCAGCTACGAGTGAGTATTTAATCTATTATAATAAAATAAGACTGACACACATTCTTTTGTTTTTGGACGAAACCCGACTGGAGCAAGTTTTCTCAAACCCAACTATTTCTAAGCATATTAAAGAAACTATTCTTTTAATTCCTTCTTATGAATCGGATTTTTTGTTCAGACATTTACCTATAATCAAAAAATATATTTGAATTCATCGTCCTAATATCTAGGTATACTAGGGTCTACATAAACAGAATAAGCATCGATTCCACCGGATATATTTTTAACGCTGGAAAAGCCTTGTTTTTGCAACCAATGGCATACTTGAGCTGACCTTATGCCATGGTGGCATATAACAAGTGTTTCTGAATTTTGATTAAAAAGAGTTTGTATTTGACTGCTCCAATTGTCAAACTCACTTAGAGGTAAAACTTCAAAACCTTCTATGTAGGCAATTTCAACTTCTTGGTATTCTCTTACGTCCAACAGTTGGATGTTTTTATTTTTGAGGCTTTGTTCTAGCTCTTTTACACTTATGCTATCTATCAATTCCGAATTCATTTTTCCGCCTTTATACCTCAATTGCAACAATGGTTATATCATCCTGAATTTGAGATTTAATAACAAAGGAATTTATATCTTGAATCAAATTACTTACACATTCTTCCAAATTCTTAGCTTGATTGTCTATCAAATATTGGAGGAGCCTTTCTGATTCGTATTCTTCTCCAATCATGTTAAACTGCTCATATGCTCCGTCTGTGAACAAAAATATCCTTCCTTTTGAAAATGGCGCCTCAATTAATCGATAGGTTGCATTTATATCAATTCCGATAATTTTTCCTGTTTTGGAAAGTTTGGTAACACCAGTGTGGTTAATCAGAATTTGATCAGGATGTCCAGCTGCAGAATACAAAATTTTATTATTTTGAATATCTATGTCAAGAATGGCACAAGAAAAAATTGCATGTGTAGATATAAATTTTTTCATAAATTGAATATTCAATTGTGAGAGTAACTTATCAGGAGTGAATAACAATTTTTTAATGGCATCGTATTCTACCTTGATTGCCATTGTAAAAAGCGCAGCTTGAACTCCATGCCCTGTGGCATCCGCTATAAACACTCGAATATAATTTTCAGAAACAGTTTCTATGTCGAAAAAATCTCCACCCACTTCTTGCATTGGAAAATAACGTGTAACAAATTTTATTTGTTTGGAACCTCTAAATTTTTCTGGAAGGATACTTTGCTGAATCCCTTTTGCGACAACCAAATCCCGCTTTATATCTCGTAAAGTATTTTGCAGTTCTTTAGTTCTTTCTTTTACTGTTTCTTCCAAATTAGAATTTACCGTTTTTAACTCTTGAATAAGAGCAATATTTTTCATTTCTAATTCATAAAATTCCAAGGCTCGTTGTATGGTTAGTAAAAAATCTTCCGGTTCAATTGGTTTTACTATAAATTTATAAATTTGGGCTTCATTAATTGAAGCAATAATAGAACCTATATCCGTATAACCAGTTAAAATAATTCGAACTATATTTGGATTAATAGCTACGCTTTGCTTCAAAAAATCAACCCCTGAAAGGTTTGGCATTCTTTGATCAGAAATAACAAGATGAATATTGTTACCTTGTGTTTTAATGATATTTATGCCATCAAGCCCATCTTTGGCTGAAATCACATTATAATCGTTTTCTAACAGTCTACAGATTGATCTAAGGTTGGCTTCTTCATCATCAACTAAAAGAATCGTATGCTTTTTTTGTTTTTCTTTAAGTTGCTTTTGTGTATTTTCTTTTTTAAAAAATCCCATTGTATATTTATCTATTTTAGAATTAAATAGAAATCATAGACGAAAAAGTAAAGCAGAAATGAATAAAAAATAGGAAGATAGAATTAAATGGAAAACTCCTGTTTTCTATCTTCCTGTAACAACCAAGCTATTAGGCAAATATTCCGATAACCCAAGTTATAAATTGACCAAACAAGCTTTCAGTCAAATATTTTTTAAGATCAATTGGATGTCTATTTAATGAGTCATTGTACCAAGCGTTGTACTCATTGATAGAAGGAATATTGTAACCATATTTTGCGTTGATTGCATCGATTAACTCATTTGCCAAGACTGCGTGTCCGTACATATTTGGGTGAACTCCATCCAAGCCAAATAATCCTGGTTGATTTGGCATTGGCCAATTTGCTCGAGCTGATCCAGGGCTATAACCGGACGAACTTTGGATAAGCCTACCATTGTCTCGAATATCATCAAACAGCACTTTTGCATCTGTTAGGGCAAAACCTAGTGCAGTTGCTTGTGCTTTGAGTTCATTATTGACTTTGGTAAGGAAACTTGAGATAGTTGCTACTTCATTGGCATCAAGAACATGATCCGGACTAGAAACTGAGGTTCTATAAAAAGCTTTTAAACCAGTATAGTTGGCTCTGTTGCTAGGATCCTTATAAGATTCAAGATAAGCTATAGCAGTTACATTAGGTACTGTAAAGATTACTCCACCTTTAACTGTCCCTATGGCAGCAACTCTTCTCATAACTTCTCTCACGTCTCTATAGTATCTTGCCTCGTCCAAACAATCTAATGACGTGCTCAGAGCAGTACATAGAACGTGATTTGCACCAACGGAACCAAACAAAAAGCTTGGTTTAACTTTTTCCATGATTTCCATTTGGGTTCCTGAATCTCTAAGACCAAATTGATGAAATTTATCTGGTTCTTGACAATCTGCAACTTCTACCCATCGATAGGTGTACCAGTACCAGCTTGCCCAGTACCATTCTTTTTCCATTTTTTTAGCAGTAATATCTTCACACTTTCCTGAAGTTCTGAGTACATTTGTATAGTCCGCTCCTGTAATCCCAGCATGAGTAGGTAGCGAATAAGTCGCTCCATTCCCACCTAAGATAGAACTTCCCATACAAATAGGTCCACAATCTCCATTTAAGTAATCTTCAAAGTTTAAGTAAGGACCTTTTAGTTCATTGTAAGTGACATTTGAGCCAGCTTGCTTTGCAACTAATACAGGATAAGCCCAGTTTTGAGTTTTTTTCTCAACTGTTGCTCCAAAAAATCCCTGACTTAGAGAATCTCCAATAACCCCAGGTTTGCTAAACATTTGTGATTGGGATTGAGAGAAAATAGAAAAAACTGAAACAAAAAACATTGTTAAAAATAGGTTTAATTTTGTTTTCATTGATGTGTGCCTCTTTTTGTTAATTTGTTACTACCTTAATTTTTAAGTGGAATAGTTGTTTGGAAAAATAATTAGTTTCATGATCAGCTGCAACATTCTAACAACCAAATTTCCAACAACTTTAATTAGACTGTCTTTCCAATGGTTTTAGCACAAATTAATATTAAAAAAATTAATTTTTTGTGGTAAAAATATTTTTAGGAAAGTTGGCTTTATGCCGGAGAAACTGGTTTTCCTTCGTAAATGAATCAGACACCCATGGTAGAAACTTTTTTCATCGTTTTTGGCATATTACTTAGTTCCAAAAATATCCTTCTTCTATAACAGAAGTTTCTAAACTCGGTTCAAACAAAAGTTTGGCAGCTCCGCTTAAATATGGTTCCAAAACTTTGTAATAACTTTTATCAACTTCTGTGTCAGTAGAAAGGATTATAATTTGCTTTCCCGCATTGGGGAAGTAGTTGTGAATGATATTATTTCTATGCTTGCTATCCAATCGAGAAAGAGGTGTATCTATAATAATAGGTAAGTCCAACTCACTTGTTCTTGCCAAGCCCCAAAGCAAAGAAATGGCAAAGACTTCTTTTTCACCGGCTGATAGGGTGGATTTTTTTACAACGTGTGAATTCATATCTTTGATGGTAATTTCATAAGTATTTTCGTTTACTACGAGTTCTTTAGTGTTTTGATTTTTGGTTGATAAGAGTTTGTACATTTCGAGAATTTTTTCTTGCAAAAGGGTGATCTTGCTCTTTCTGAGTTTTATAACAAACTTACCCAAAAGGTTATAAAGCGAGTCACATTCTTTAATAAATTTGGTTTTTTCTTTAGACAGATCGTGTCTTTCATAAAACTTGGAAATTTCTAACTCCTTCTCTTTGATTTTATTCTCATCTCTAAGAATTTCTTCATCTAACAACCGAAGTTGCTCCCTGAGTCTTCCTGTTTGAGCTGAGCAACTTTCCATTTCTGCTTGCAACTGATAAAACAATTCTTTCTCACTTTCTGTCGAAAAACCTTTATGAAAATAAGACTCTAGCTCTGCCATTTCTTTTTCTAACTCTTCTTTTTCTGCCAAGAGTTCTTGTAAATTGAAAATATGACTTCCCTCAACTTGCTCGATCTTGACTAGTATTTTACCTATTTCTTTTTCAGAGAGATTTAAAAAAGATTTTTCGGACTCTTCCGTTGGCTCTTTTTTTAGCAAGCCGATAATTCTTGCAAACAATTGCTCTTTTTGAAGATCATCTAGGGGAATTTCGTATATGGGAGTTGGCTTGTCTACAATTTGAACAATTCGATTGGCGAGATCTTCTGCTGATTCTGCTAAAGTTTCCGAACGCAAGTGTTTTTGCTCTATCTCGATTTGCTTTTTTAATTTAGGAAACAGAGGGGCTGCCAGAGCATAGGGAAGAAATTGCTCGCAGAGATTTTTAATGTCATATTCTATTTGGGTCAATTTGGAAGAAGCTTGCAGCTTCTTTCTCTCTTTGAGTTTCATATCTTCTTTGGATTCCGGCTCTATATGAAAAGCAGCTTGGAATCGCTTTTTTGCTTCTTCAAATAGCTTAGTGAAACCGGTTAATTCTTGCTCGATTTCCTTTTTCTCTTCCTTCTTTTTTTCCAATTTGGATTGCAAAACGGTTAGCTCTTTTTCTCGCAGGTCGATATCTGCGTCTGTTATTTCTACAAAGCCCTTTCGCTCTTCTTGCTTGATATACAAAATATCTTGTGTTAATTGACTAATGTAGCGAATTCCCAAAACTTCTTCTAAAGAAGATTTTAATCTAACTTCGGAATGTTCATCTGCTGCTATCTCCTGGATTTTTTCCCCATCAAAAAAGAAAAACTGTGTGATTCCTCTAGGAATCGTAGAGTTAATATAATCTTGCCACATCTCTTTATTTTGTACAGAGATGAGCTTTCCGTCTTGTGTAACGATCAGTTTTTCATTTAGGTCTCTAGCTCTTATGCCTTGGTTTCCCGCACTTGCTTTCCATGAACGTTTGACTATGATTTCGTTTTTCTCTTCGGTTTCAAAAATGAGTTCAAACGAAACAAGAGAGTTACCTTTGGAGAGTTCACTTCGATTGATCGCCTTGTAAATATCTTCTTTCCTAGCTCCATACAAACAGATATTGATCGATTCCATTAGAGAACTTTTGCCAGCTCCGTTCATTCCACCGATTAAAAAAATACTTTTTTCATTCTCACCATGGGGAAAATGGACTTCTAAAGGAAACCTAAAGGATTTATAATTTTCGATAACTATCTTTTTAAATATCATTTAGTTTACGCAGTATCCATTAGGAAATCGCTTTTGATAATGTTTTTTAGTGCTTCATAAATTCCAGAACGTCTATCTTTGAGTTCGTATTCTTTCACTTTGTTTAAAAGTGTAATTACTTTAAAATAATTGATGTTGTACTCACTGCACAATTCTTTTAAAAGTTTTTGATCCGATTCTGTTAGTTTCATTATAGACTTTACTGAAAAACAGAAAAGAACTTTTGTCAAGATAAACCTTATTCTTTCTACTATAATTTTTTTTATACCCAGGGAGTGAAATAAATTTAAATCTCTTTTTCTACCTTCTCTATTATCTCCAGTTTAACAAACAATAGATTTTTATAAATTGCTTTTAAATCTTCCGGTTTTGTGCTATCGAAATTTTGACTTATGTAATAGATATACTTATGCCTTTCTAATCTCTCTAAAACTACAAAGTTCCAAATTGAGCCGATAATATAAGCTCCTTTTATTTCTTTAAAGTCATTTAGTTCAACGGCACTAATTAATTCTGCTAAGAGTTGTGGTTCGGGGTCAGAGACTTCTATTGTTTTTTTAAATTCCTGAATAAAAAAATATGGCTTTTCATTGTACCTTAAACCTTTTGAAACTATGTAATCGACAGTTCCTGTCAACGTAAACTTATCCGATTTATATGTTAATTTAGCTTCATAAAAATCTTTAATCTTTTTGTCTATAAGTGTAAAATTTATCTTATTTAATATAGGAATAATAAATTTCGCCTTTAAATCCTCTTCATAATAATATCTTAGATAAGCCCCCTCTTTATTTAATAACTCTTGTAAAAAAAAAAGTATATCGCTATCTAATTTTATATCAGCGTCAAACCATTTTTGAAATATATTTTTATCATCTATTGCTTCTATTTTTACTATGGAATTCAGAGTCTCAAATGTTATTTTTGAATAATTATAGGTTGGTGTTATATCTACTTGAGAGTTTTCAAATTTTGCTAATCTGCTTTTTAACTCCTCTATTTCTTTTAATAGTTGTAATTCGATCTCTTCGCTCATTTCCTAATTTTCCAAGCCACAACAATTCTTATGTTATTCTCTCCACAGATGGTTTTCAGACAATCTTTTAAAATCAAGTGTTTTTTTCTTTACTAAAAATGGGTAAGTCCCATATCTATATGAAAGCAATTATCTGCAACTTCGTAAACTGGAGAATTTTATGAAACCTAAAATACTCAGCTACATAGCCAAAGCCATCATATCAACGTATTTTTTTAGCGTTCGGGAAAAGATAAACATTCACAAAGACGCAGAAAAGCTGCTTGCACAAGGACATGGATTTATTTTAGCAGCTTGGCACAATCAGATTCTATCTCTTACCTGTCATGTTTCAAAATATGTTCAAAAAAAAAGAAAGGTAAAAACGGCTCCTTTGGTTTCGCTTTCCAAAGACGGTGAATTGATTTATGAAACTTTTTTGAGATATGGACTGGTTGCCGTAAGAGGTTCTACCAGTCGTGGAGCTGCCGCCGGTCTAAAGGCGATACTAAAAACCGTAAAAGATAATAAGGTTCCTCTTTTTTCACCAGACGGTCCCAGAGGACCTGTTTATAAATTGCAACCTGGAGTTGTCCAAGTTGCCTCTATGTGTAAACTACCTATTGTCCATTTTTATTCCCAATTTGACCGTTTTTATGAGTTCAAAAGCTGGGATAAACATAGGTTTCCAAGATTTGGAGCCAGGCAATGGATTGATTATGATGAGCCCTTTTACGTTCCGGAAGGAATCCAAGATATTGAGGAAGTTGCTCTTATGCTGGAAAACAAAATGAAAGCTCAAATGGAAAGAGTCAATGCACTTGTATCCATTCAGGGAACATAAGCTCTAAGCCATGTAAATAACTCCTCATAGACAACTCTTCTAACATTAGGAGCTGACAAAATCAGGTCGTGCATCCCATTTTCAATACGAACTTTTGTGATGTGGTTTCCTAATACATCTGCATATTTGGATATATGTTCTACGTTTAAAATGGTATCTGAGCAAAGTAGGTTATCATCCCATTCATTGACCCAGGAACTTTGGTTGGAAAACATTACAAGAATTGGACAGGGAATTTGCAAACCAGCATGTAAACGTTTATGAGCATCTAAGATAGCCTTTAACCAACCTGCACGGAGTTGAAAACCTTGTATTGGTTTCCAATCCGTATTAAAACTCCATTCACCTTTAAAATCCTTATGAACAGATTGTCCATAAAGTTCCGACAATCCTCCCGGAATTTTTCGATAAGGTTTTTTTGTTCCAATAGCACTTACAAGCTCTAGCAAAACTTTTCTTGCCAAAAGGTTTTCGTTAAATTCAAAAAAAGGACTATTTAAAAATAAAGCACTAATTCTATTTTGATCACGAGTATCATGAGCATACAGAGAAGCAAGCAAACCTCCGGTTGAATGACCATTTAGCAAAACTTGTTTGTTCCCATCCTCATTTAAAATTACATCCAAAGAACGATCCATTTCCGGATAATATTCTTCTATATTTTTACAAAAGTTTGGTGTTTGGTGTGGTAACAATGACCTACCGTATTTCCTTAGATCAAGGGCATAAAAATGAAAGCCTTGATCCGTATATTTTTCAGCCATTTCCTTTTGGAAAAAATAATCACAATATCCATGAACATACAAAACTGCTTTTTGTGATTGCTTATTTGACGGGCGTTTGACTAGAGTTGCAATTACTTTGCCTTCCTCATCGTCCGGAAGTTGTATTTCTCTCACTTCATAAGGAGAGCCAAGAACATCAATAGACATATTTTTAAGTTCCTTTTTGAATTCAACAGGCAAAATTGCCTGTTGGTTGTGAGACGTAATAAATTAGTATTTTACAATTATTTCTCTTTGGCTAAATCGAACCTCATCCAATTGCTTTTTTAGATCAGCGATGTGAATATAATTAAGCAACTTGTCATTGTGAAGCTTTCTCGCTTGCTCACCAATACCTTCAATTTCTTTTTCTTTAGCTATAATGTCCTTTTCTGTTTTGGCTTTTTCTAATTTCAAATCCTCAATATTTTGCTCTTTTGACCTTCTATCTTCCAACCTAGCCCTTTCCATCTCTAAGCCGTACAACTCAATTTCTTGCTGAGAAATTGCATAGTCAAAGTCATTTCTTTTTTCCCTGAGATTGTACAAAGCAGTATTTTCTTTGCTTTTGAGCTTTTTTAATTCACCTTCTTTTCTGCTTATTGATTCTATTAAATCTTCTTTTGCCCTAATTTCTCCCTTGATCGACTCTTCTTTGGCTTTTAATTGCTTAATTTTGCCTTCCTTCCATTTGGCTTCGTCATTAATGTAGTCCGTAGTGTCAATAGTTTCAGAACTACTGGTTTTTATGGAACGGAAATATTGATATTTACTATCACTTGATTGACCCTGCAATCCTACTGAAAATATTATAGCTGCTGTAAAAAAAATATATTGTAACCTCATTTTTACATCCTTAATTTTAATTTCATATAATTTATTATTGCTAATCTCTAAACACAATACAATTTTTTCATTTATTTTTTGATTTTTCGTTTAATTATATTTTTAATTTTTATCCCTTTAATCAAACGTGAGTTCGATATAAAATTATATACTAATAGACAAAATATAAATATATTTAATATAATAAAAATCATTTTTGTTTGAAAATATTGAAATATATCTACTATTTTCTAAAGTGTCAAACTTTCTTTAACGCACTAAACGTTGATACGTTGAATTTTCATAGACACAAATTCGGTTTAAAAAAATGCTACCACTCTATAGAGAAGAATTATGGACGATGCATCTTCTAAAAAGAACCCTGAATTTCGTAAAAAGTCACAACATTTCATTGATATTTTTTACATAAAAGAATCGTTGAATGAAGTTCAGAAGAATTTTTCGGAAATCAATAGCCAACTAACAGATCGTAGAGAAGACCTTAACGATACGGTAAAAGACAATATGATCTCAGCCTATCGCTATTTGAATAGAATTTTGTATGAAAAAAAAGATATATTCCTAAAAGATGTGTCATCTATGTTAGAACTTAATTATATCGTTCTTTGTGGAGTTGATATGGGGAAACGAATTGAAGCAAACCAGTACCTCAATGAAACACAACATAGATTCTATGATTTTGTAAAACCGATCATCAAGTGGTACAAAAAGCATAAAGATGAATCACCATTAAAAGTTGCTTCTGAAATCTATGTAGGAGTATTAAGCAGACCTCAACTTTTTTTTGAAGGGAATCATAGAACCGGTTCTTTGATTGTGAGTTACATCCTTGTTAAAGCAGGATATCCTCCTTTTGTTTTAAACGTAAAAAACGCAGTAGCTTATTTTGAACCATCTTCTATGATCAAGTTTACAGATAAAAGGGAATTAAGCGGAAAGTTGAAATTGCCAAAATACAAAAAATCATTTAAAAAGTTTTTGGAGGAAGTTCTTGAACCCACAAGCAATATGATAACAAAGGAATATAAGAAAGAGGAGTAGCTTATAAAATTCAAAATTATAAACAATAGAAACTTCGTACTTTTCATTGGCTTAGCATTTATACTTACTTTAGCTGCCTACTATTTGGGTTTACCTCACTACTACTTGGGTTGGCTTGCTTTTTGTTTGGCATCCTTTTCTATAATTGGAAATGACTCTATCCAAACCTTGGGAACTTTTATCGAAAGCACAAAAAGTGTTCATTGGATTCCCAAAACAACGGTATTTTGCCTTTTTACGTTTGGCGTAGTTGTATGGGGTTGGTTTTTTTACAAGGGAGAAATTCACTTCAATCGGTTGTCTTCCAATGGAAGCAGTTTTGGATTTCCCTACCCGCAGCAATTCAATCTCATACAGTTGATTGTTCCGATCATTTTATTCATTTTTAATAGGTTAAAGGCTTCTATTTCAACAACTTTTTTGGTTTTATCACTCTTTGGTTCCAATAACATTGATAGGATGATGGTAAAATCTTTTCTAGGGTATGGGATTGCTTTTTTGATTGGACTTTTGGTTTGGTTTGTTCTTTGTAAAAAAGATATGAACGAATACTATAAATTAGAACAGCCAAACCCTCCAAAAGAAAATGCTTGGTTTGTTTTACAATGGTTTTCTACAACCATTTTATGGGTTAGTTGGCTTTACCAGGATGTTGCCAACATGGCAGTTTACATTCCAAGACAACTGAATACAATCGAGTTGGTTTTTGCAATGGGAATTATCTGCTCTGCTCTTTTGTTTACATTTTGGAATCATGGGGGAAAAATCCAAGAAATTGTGACACACAAAACCGATACAACCCACTTGAAAGAGGCAACACTCATAGATTTGGTATATACGGCTATTTTGTTCTTCTTTGGGTTTATTAGCAAGATGCCTATGTCTACAACTTGGGTATTTTTAGGTCTCATTAGTGGAAGAGAGATCATACTACACCTTATAACCAAAAGGGACGAACCTTATTTGGATACATTCCAGAAACTTACAAAAGAAGCGGTGCTGGCTTTTTTGGGCTTGTGTATCAGTATCAGCATAGTTGCACTCTCAATTCGATTCAAACATTTTTTGTAACCAAGTTAAAAAATATTTGTTTTATATAGATTCTATTCCATACAAGGATGTATTAAATGAAGGGAAAAAGGCTCCTCGAATGAAAAGCTTGACTTATATAGTATTTATTTTGATTTCTATGTTTTTTCAAAACTGCCAAAAATCATTATTGGTTACCGGCTCCGAAACCATGCATCCTATGATGCTTATATTGGCGAACGCTTACATGAAAACAAATTCCAGAACTACTGTAGACATAAAGGGTGGAGGTTCCAAGGTTGGAATCGATAGTTTAATCAAAAAACAAACGGATATCGCCGTAGCTTCCAGAGACATATTACCGGAAGAATCCGAAAAATTAGATAAAAATGGAAAACTGGAAAAACTCACAATAGCTTATGACGGAGCTTCTATTGTTGTTCATCCTCAAAATCCTATCGAATCCATTACATTAACCCAAGCTTCCGATATATTTTCCGGTAAAATTACGAATTGGAAAGAAATAGGAGGGAGTGATTCTCGAATACAAGTCATTATTCGAAATGATAATTCGGGAACTGCTTATTTTTTTAAAGAGCATATTTTACAAAAACATGATCTGGGAGAGGACGAATACAACCAAAATAAAAATTTGGAATATACGTCCACTTCCAAAACCGTCCAAGATAATTCGGAACTCTTGGAAATTGTATCCAAAAACCCCGACACAATCGCTTATATCGGAATGGGAAGTGCGATTTCCGAAATATCCAAAAAGGTGAAACCTTTAAAATACCACCGCACTGACGAGACGGAAGCAATTATTCCGAGCATTGAAAATGTCTATAATAGAAAATACAAGCTAGCCAGACCCTTGTTTATCCTTTACTACCAAGGAACAGGAAAAGTGGATGAATTCATCAGTTTTATAACCAGTGAGCAGGGGCAGCAAGCCGTTATCAAGTCCGGATATTTACGTTCTTCCTTACCGGAGGTTAAAATTTCGGATAAAAAACAGTAAGAGTATGATTATTACACAGAATATTAAATAATTTGTAATTGATTTGTAATGATAGGATAGTATCTTTTTTGGTAATTAGTTCACTTCCATACAGGAAATGGATTTAAATTTAATGTGTACTTTGAGAATAAGGAATTATGAGAAACACTATCCTATTATTTTTAATTCTAATTTTTACTTTATCATTTTGCAAAGGCGGAAAAAAGTCAGAAAACGTTCTGAATGGAGCTGGAGCAACGTTTCCCTATCCGGTTTATTCGGCTTGGGCACAAGATTTTGAGAAAAGTTCTCAAATAAAGCTAAACTACCAATCAATTGGTTCCGGTGGTGGAATCCAGCAAATCAGCAATCGAACCGTTGACTTCGGAGCGTCTGATAAACCGCTAGAACCCTCCGAGCTGGAAACAAAAAAGCTATTACAATTTCCGGCTGTTATTGGCGGTGTTGTGCCTGTAATCAATATACCTGGAGTTGAATCCGGTAAACTATCTCTTGACGGGAAAACCCTCTGTAAGGTTTACCTCGGTGAAATCAAAAAATGGAATGAAAAGGCTATCAAAACCCTTAATTCCTCAATAAACTTACCTAATGAGAAAATTACGGTTGTAACTCGTTCTGACGGTTCAGGGACAACTGCTCTTTTCACTCGTTATTTGAGCGAAAACTGTCCTGAATGGAAAGAAAAGGTAGGTGCTGATACTTCCGTAAAATTCCCTGTAGGCTTGGGAGCAAAAGGGAATGAAGGAATCACAAATTATGTTCAAAGAGTGAAAGGTGCAATTGGGTATGTAGAATTTGCTTACGCTCACCAAAATCATTTGAACCATATTTCCCTGATCAATCCTGCTGGAAATTCCGTTGAACCAAGTTTTGAAGCTTTTCAAGATGCTGCAGCAACCGGTGAGTTTAAACCGGAAAATCACTTTTATCTTTGGTTGATCAACTCTCCCGGAGAAAAATCTTGGCCTATTTCAGGAGCCTCTTATATCCTATTGGCAAAAGAAAAACCGGAAATCAACAAAAGAGTTGTTCAATTTTTTGATTGGACATTCAAAAATGGAGATGAAACAGCAAAGAAGCTGGTTTATGTTCCATTACCGGATGAGCTAAAAAATAAAATTAGAGAGTATTGGAAAGCAAACAACTTGAACTAATATGTCAAAGAATAAAAAGATAGATTTATTTTTGTTACTTTTTACAGGGAGTGCTGCCACCGTAGTCCTTTTGATGACGGTAGGTATTTTTATAACCCTTTTTCTCCAATCTCTACCAGCGATTCAAAAATTCGGTTTTTTTCATTTTATTTTCTCTGCTGATTGGGACCCTGTAAAAGTTACTTTTGGTGCAGCAACAACAATTGTAGGAACACTGATCATTACTTTTTTGTCTTTGCTTATGGCAACACCCATAGCCATTGGAATAGCCATTTTTATTACAGAAATAGCACACGCTCGTTTGAAAGGATTGATAGGGATGGCAATTGAATTGCTTGCTGCCATACCGAGCATAATCTATGGAATGTGGGGATTGTTTACGCTTTCACCCATAATGGCAAACTATGTAGAGCCTTTTTTACAAAATTCCCTCGGTTGGGTACCTGGAATAGGTTATTTATTCAGAGGTACTCCTTTGGGAATCGACCTTTTGACGGCAAGTGTGATTCTCAGTATTATGATTATACCTTTTACGGCAAGTATCGCACGGGATGCTTTTGCACTGACTCCTTCCGTTATGAAAGAGTCTTCTTATGCTTTAGGCTCTACAAAATGGGAAGTTGTTCGAGATGTTATTATTCCCCACTCTTTACAGGGTGTTTTAGGTGGAGTAATCCTATCTTTAGGAAGAGCTTTGGGAGAAACAATGGCAGTTGCGTTTGTTTTAGGAAACAAGCACCATATACCAACCTCTCTTTTAGAAGCAGCAACTACCATAACTGTTACTCTGGCAAATGAATTTGCAGAGGCTACCGGGGATATATATTTATCTTCTTTATTCTACTTGGCTTTACTCTTGTTTTTTATGAGCTTCGTCATTCTTTCTATTGCAAAAACTCTGATTCGTTCCAAGAGGCACCTACATTGAATCCTATCAAGGTAAGAAAATTAAAAAGCCTTTTTGTGCTTTCTCTTAGTTCATTAACAACTGCAATTGGTTTGTTTTGGTTGGTCTTTATTTTATCTGATGTTATTGTACATGGTGTGCAAGCTATCAACCTTGACCTATTTCTAAATGATCCTGTTGCTTTGGGAGCGGAAGGTGGTGGTTTACGAAATGCCTTTGTCGGACAACTCTTGATTATAGTCGCCGCAACATCTATCGGTGTACCTTTGGGTTTGCTTGGTGGAATCTTTCTTGCAGAATACGTTCGCGGAACCAAATACGCTCATCTTATCAGTATGCTTGCCGATATAATGGTAAGCGTTC
This sequence comes from Leptospiraceae bacterium, assembly GCA_024233865.1. Taxonomy (GTDB): domain Bacteria; phylum Spirochaetota; class Leptospiria; order Leptospirales; family Leptospiraceae; genus JACKPA01. Next base: position 799,270 of record JACKPA010000001.1, read on the forward strand.
CTTCCATTGTAATCGGAACATTTGCTTATGCTATGCTTGTTAAACCCTTTGGCGTTTTTAACGGTTGGGCAGGTTCAATAGCTTTGGCTATTATTATGATTCCTGTTATATTGCGAACTACGGAAGAAATGCTTAAACTCGTTCCGACCGCCTTAAGAGAAGCAGCTTTTGCACTGGGAGCTTCCAGATTTCAAGTGGCATTTCAAGTAGTATTCAAAGCTGCTATCAATGGAATTTTAACGGGTGTTTTGCTTGCTATTGCCAGAGTATCGGGTGAGACGGCTCCTTTGCTTTTTACGTCTTTTAATAATAATTTCTTTTCTTTGGATATGAATGGACCCATTTCCTCTCTTACAGTAACCATCTACCAATACGCAATGGGACCATACAAAGAATGGCACAGACAAGCATGGGCAGCATCTTTGATAATTATGCTGGTTATTTTATTGATTACAATTATAGCCAGACTAGCGTTCAAAAAAGATTATAAATATTAACAGAGGTATGTATGGAAATTGAAATTATTGATTTAGACTTTTATTATTCCGGACAAGTTCATGCTTTGAAAAATATAAATTTTTCAATCCTTAAAAACAAAATTACGGCTTTAATCGGCCCGTCCGGGTGCGGAAAAACCACTTTACTTCGATGTTTTAACCGAATGCACGATCTATACCCCAATAATCGTTACGAGGGTAAGGTGATGTTTGAAAAAAGAAACATACTGAATAAAGAAGAAGACGTTATTCAACTCAGAAGCAAAATCGGAATGGTTTTCCAAAAACCTACACCTTTTCCTATGTCGATCTTTGACAACGTTAGTTATGGTTTAAAATTGAAAGGCATCAAAAATAAAACCGAACTTTCCGAAAGAGTGGAGACATCTCTAAAACAAGCTGCTCTCTGGGATGAAGTGAAAGAAAAGCTAAACAAAAATGCTTTTGATCTCTCCGGAGGACAACAGCAAAGACTCGTTATTGCCAGAGCTTTGGCAGCCGAGCCAGACATTCTTTTGTTTGACGAACCTACTTCGGCTTTGGACCCTATTTCTACCGGAAAAATTGAGGAACTGGCTTTAGAACTCAAACAGAATTTAACGATTATTATAGTTACACACAATATGCAACAAGCTGCAAGAATGTCTGATAATACTGCGTTTTTGATGCTGGGAGAAATGGTTGAGTTCGGAGAAACAGCAAAAATTTTTAATGATCCAATTCAAAAACTAACCAAAGACTATGTTTCCGGCAGGTTTGGTTGAGATAATTATGTTACTTTACTAAATATACCTTCTTCTTTCATCAGTTCTTTTCCGTATTCGCGCATCATTTGAATCAACGGAATAGTTCTTTTTCCCTTTTCTGTAATACTGTACTCTGTATGTGGCGGGATTACGGGATAGACTTTGCGATGAATAAAACCATCTTTTTCCAATTCACGAAGTTGGGTTGTTAGCATTTTATTTGTCACCTTGGATAAGGAACGTTGGAGTTCTCCATACCGCATCTTGCTATCATTGAGTCTCCATAAAATAGGAATTTTCCATGCTCCTCCTATCTTATGCAAAACAAACTCTACTGGATTGTGAAACAATTTTCCGTTATATTCAAAATCTGGCACAATAGTAACCTTTTAGTATGTATGATTGTGATTGAACAGTATAAAAGTATACTGGTATATCAAGTCATATTTGGAAAAAACTTTATACTTGAAAAAAAAATGATGCCACAAAACGTAATAATTTTATATTTTAGTAATTCAGGAGGGTAAAATGGCTATTGCAAGAAGGTCTACCGGTACTCCTACCGGTGCTGTGTCAAGTAATAATGAAAATGTAATAGTGAGGCTGGTTGCTGCTGTTCCGGAACCATTTCGTAAATACGCTAAAGTGAGTATTCCTATAATAATGAAGGAATGTAAAAAATATGGAGTCCTCGACAAAGGGCAAATTGCCTATATTCTGGCAACCGTTCATAAAGAATCTAATTTTGGTAGATGGATGAAAGAAGTTAAATGGTCTAAAAACGACGGGTTAGATGAAAAAACGTATTTTATGAACAAATATGGAAGTCGTAAAGATTTGGGAAATATTCGCCCGGAGGACGGTTATGACTATAGAGGTAGAGGGTTTTGTCAAATAACAGGTCGATACAATTACGAAAGATGGTCCAAAAAGTTAGGAATTGACTTATTAAACAGCCCAGATAAAGCGGCAGATACCGAAATTGCTGCCAAAATATTGGTGGAGGGAATGCGAGACGGTGGGTTTACAAAGCATAAACTTTCTGATCATATCCAGGGAACAAAAAAGGATTTTATAAATGCCAGAAGAATTATCAATAGATTAGATGCTGCCGACGAAATTGCAGGGTTTGCAAATACTTATTACAGTATTTTGGTTTCCTAATTTGACTTTTCTATATGATCTAAACTCTTTAAATTAATTTTTTATATTAAAATCTAAGTGTTTTTAAAATTATTATTGTTTCTTTTTAATAGAGTTAGGAAATTATCATATTTAAAATAGTTAGGGGAAGTGTATCCATGAGCAAATTGCTAAAATTTATTGCTATATTTTTGTTACTAACCTTGAATTTTTTCTACTGTTCATCATCTTCAGATAAAGTGAAAGAAGAAGATAAAACTAGCGTAGAAAATACTGAAAAAGTAGAGGCTCCTACTGAAGAAAAAAGTTCTTATGAAAACATTGATTCCGGAACAGGGGCAACAGAAGAAGTGGCGGAAAGAGATTCTACAGCAGAAACAGAGACACTTGAATCTCAACCGCCTACTGAAGCTACTGAGGGAAAACCTAGTAGTGATGGGATGGCTAGTACCGAAGATATGTCAAAAAGCGAGAAAACAGAAGGCGAAACAATTTACGGAACTTTAGATGAAGAAAAATTGAATAACATTAATGAAAAAATTCAAGATTTAAGGTATCCTGACGGGAAGATGGTGAAAGGTTTTAAATACAAAGACACGAAACTTCCTAATAAAAATGATTTCGCTAGGTGGATTAAAACTTCAGGAAAAGTAATAAAAGAAGGATTTGATATGTTACCGTCAAATTATGCTTTGGAGGTTACCGGACATGCCGATTCAAGTGGTCCTGAGCAAGAAGATGGAAATAAAAAAGGTAATCTTTTTTATTCGGAAGAAAGGGCAAAATCCGTTAAAAGAGAACTCGTTCGTATGAAGATTCCTGAAGATCGAATTATCACTAGAGGAATCGGGTCTTCTTCTCCGGTAGCAGGAGTTGACGAAAGAGATGTATCAAATAGAAGGGTTACTTTTAAATTTATTCAAAAGTAGAATAAATAATTAAAAAAAGGTTACAAATTAGTAAGTATTTCCTCTACGAAGGAGTAACCTTTACCTTGGCGGATTATAGATATTTCATCTGAAGTGAGGTTTATGATTGTTGAAGGCTCTACTTCAATAATCCCTCCGTCTATAATCCCATCTACCTTTTTTCCATACATTTCCTCCAAATCGTTTATATCCGTAATAAATTCGTCATCAGTTGTTACGGAAGTGGATGTTAAAGTTCCTTGGTGAATTTTTAATAACTCGATTATAAAGGGATGTTCAGGAATCCTGATGCCTATATTCTTATTTTTATGGTTTGAAAAAGACACACGAGGAAGGTTTTTGTTTGCTTTCAAAATAAAAGTATAAGGACCAGGTGTAATTCTTTTCATAATTCTAAAACCAACATTGGATAGATTTTCTATATATTCTGATGCAGTAGAAATATCAGGGCAAATCAATGATAAAGGTTTGTTTTTATTTATTTCCTTCAATTCATAAAGTTTTTCGACTCCTTTTTTAGATTGAGAGTCGGCTATCAAGCCATAAACCGTATCTGTTGGGAATATAAAAACACCACCATCTTTCAACTTATCAGAAATCTGTTTTAATTTCCTCACTTCCGGATTTTGAGGATGAAGTTCAATAATCATAAAAGCAACGGAAAATTATAACCTCCCTCAAGTCTATTCTTTTTTGATTTTGGAAGTGTCTTTATTGGAAGTTTTTTCCGGTTCTTTGTTCAAAGTATCTTTTTCCTCTGGTACAGCTTTATCCTTTTCTGTAGCTTTTTCCTTATGTGGCTCTTTTTCTTCTTTGAAATTATACTTTTCCATAAGAACTTTTTTAGCCTGGAGCCTTTCCTCTTCCCTTTCTTTTTCTCGCTCTTTATGGATTAGGTCAATAGAATCATCATAAAAGCTTATGTATTCTTTTGGAATATAGTCATCTTCAATTAAAAATCCTTGGGTAAATTTTTCTTTTATTGAAAGGTCTTTTATTTTGTCTTTTTGTAAAAGATAGGAAAGTTTGACTAAATTAAAAATAGATTTTTTGTAAAAAGAGATAGCTTCTGAAAAATCCTTACTAAGCGAAGAATGTTCTGCTGAAGCGTGGAATTGTCCTGCTGTATTTAAGTATTTTTCCAAAACTGCAATATATTCTGGAGCCATGCCGGAATTTACTTTTAAGTCAATTACAGACTGGATATTTTCTGAAAAGAGCTTTAAATAAACTTCCTGGTATTTTTGGGTCAATGGCTCACAAACCGAATTTATATCTTTATAGTTTTTTTCATATTTTCGGCGAGCCATTACAAAATCTCTTTTTTGATAGTCGATACTCGCTTTTGTATAGCTATCTACCAGCTGTTTGTATTTTTCTTCTTCACCCAGGTTTAAAAAAGAACTTTTTAGAGTTTTTAATAATTTGAGGCTTAAAGTTCTATAGTTAGAAGCAACTAGTTTGGAATCTATTTGAACAGTACCAGTCTCGTAGCGTGAAGGTTCCAAATCTTCTTCAACCTGTTTTTCCGGATTAGAAGCTTTGACTTCTTCCTTTTTGTCTTTATCTTTTGAAGAAGATATTTTGTCACCCGCCTTTTCCTTGTTGTCATTAGGAGAAGGTTTTGGTGCCGACTGCGCTGGTTTGGCTTTTTCTTGAGAATATAAAAAACCACTATATAAAAATGTTGCAATAAATAAAAATATAAATAAACCGTTTTTCATGCCATTCTTATTATCGACAGATAGTGAATTCTTTTTTTATAGAAATACGTGTAAACTTCACAAAAATAAACAAAAAATTCAAAGGTTTTTTTATGCTTATACTAAAATCATCTTCTCCTAGGAGAATTCAAGTTTTAAAAAGTCTTGGGCTTAAATTTGATGTCCTTCCAGCCAATATAGATGAAAATTCTCAACCAGGAGAGAGTTATTTGGAATATTTAAAAAGAGTTACACTTGAAAAATTAGAAAAAGAAAAAGCAAGTAAAGAAAATATGTACATTTCTTCTGATACCATTGTAGTAAATGAAAATAAAATGCTGCCTAAGCCAATTGACTTTAAAGAGGCTACTGCAATGCTAACAGAATTGGAAGGTAAAAATCATTTTGTATATTCCGGTATTGCCATTCTCATTGGGGAGAACTTGGTTTTTGATTATGACAAAACGGAAGTTAATATGAAAGAATGGAAATTAAAAGAAATTAGAGAATATATAGAAAAAAACCAACCTTTTGACAAAGCAGGTTCTTACGGGATCCAAGATAAAAATGGACCCGTACTCACAATCAAAGGATCATTCCATAATGTACTTGGGTTCCCTTTGAGAAAATTTTACTTGTATCATCATTTATGGAAAGATTTCTTATGCTTGTAAATCAAAAATCTGCCCTCTACCTTTAGTGGAATTTCGAGAAAATAGGGGGTTTTCATAGGTATTGTGCCTTTTTTTAACCACATCATAGTACTTTTCGTGGTTAAAATAGTTATCAAAACCAACGACCTTGTTAATTGTTGCTGCTTGAGCTTGGTTATGCACAGGCTGCACATAAGCTAAAGGTTCAGAAACAAGCGAAATCTTTTGTACACCTTCACCGTATATCATGGTTATAGTATCGGAATCCTTAATCCGAATTATAAGCACTATTCAATAATTTAGCAAAAAAAATCAAGCTTTATTGAATCAAAATTTTATAGCTCATTTCGACATTTCGGTAAGCTCAGGTGAGTGAATCCCGAACTTTTGGCTCCCTTTTTTCCGTTTTGGAAAATACACACTTTCCTACATAACCAAAGAAAGTGATCGCTTTAATTCCGTATATAATTAAAATAGATATTTATATAATATTTTTCTACTAAGGAAATGTAGATTTTAAAATGAACAAGGTAGCCTTAATTATTACAATATTTTTTTTATCTTTAGCTTGTCTAAAGGTCGAAAATTCCCATAACTCAAAAAACGATATTTATGAAGTACCATCTTCTAAGTATTTGATAGAAAAAGGAAATTTTTTAAGTGGGAAACTAGACCCTTCTACTGCTCAAAATGAGAAATTAAAAAGAATTTCAAAAACCAAAGAATACAAACAATTTCAAACAAATATAAGCAAATATTGGAGTTTTTTTGATAAAAAAGTAATAGAACCTCTTAAAAAGTGGAAAACTTTAAACCTTCCGGCTGTAACAGCTACTACGGTATTTTATCCCTTTTCCGGTCCAGATTTACCAAATGTTTTTACTTTGTTTCCGGATGCAGATACCTATATTTTGATCGGATTGGAAGCCGGAGGATTTATTCCAAACTTTGATTCTATGTCTAAAACAAATGTTATAAACGGACTAAATGATTTACACCAAAGCTTAGATTCGATCTCTCGTTTAAATTATTTTCAGACTCTACACATGATAAGAAACATTTCAGCTTCCGAGTTTAAGGGTGTCGCGGCTGTTTTGTTGGCTTACATGAGTTTTTTAAACTTGGAACCGGTTGCATTTAGATATATCACTATTCGAAACAATGGGACAATATCTTACCTGAATGAACTGGAAATACAGGAAAGCGATAGGCTTAATAAAGGATATTTTTCCTTGGAAGTTCTTTTCAAAGATCCAAGCACGAAAAACCTCAAAACCTTATATTTCTTATCTGCCAACCTGGCAAACAATGGACTCCAAAATGTGAACCCTGGTATTATGCCATTTTTAGAAAAGTATAAAAAATTCGTTTCACCCATCAAAGCAGCATCTTACCTCCTGCACTATGAAAATTTTGCTACAATTAGAAACTTTTTAATCAAAAGGGCGGAATTAATTGTAATGGATGATACAGGTCCTCAAATAAACGATATAAAAGAAGACTTTGACATAAAGGTTTTTGGTAAATATACTAGACCAATACGTTTATGGCCTGAAAGATACCAACCGGAATTAACAAAGTTGCATGAACTCCAAAAACCTAAAAAGATCAATTTTAGATATGGGTATGGAACCTATGACGGAAACCACCATATTATGATAGCCAGAAGAAAACATAGCACTGACCATTCCAGTACAGAACCCTTTTAAACCATAAAATGTCTACCAAACTGAAATACTAAAGAAGATGATAAATAAAAAAACGGGTTTTATTTTAGGTATTTTCCTATTTTTTATAATCCTTTTGGGTGGTGCAAAATTTTATGTAGATAGATTGACACAAGAAAAGATCGATTCCAAACTTACCGAGTTACACTTAAGTGACACAATCAAGTATGAAAGTGTTTCGGTAAACCTTTTGACTCAAAAGATTAGTTTGTCTAATATTACCTTAGTTAGTTCAAAACAAAAGGATGAACTAAAGATCGATGAAGTAATTTTTTATGATTATGATAAAGAAGGAGAATTTCCTAAGTTTTTCCATGTGTCTATAAATGGGTTTCAGCTAGAGCTAAACAAAAAAAGTTCGATGATACCATCATTGGTTTATGGTTTAAAAGAATATGGCTATGATCGAATTGTTTTAGACATAGAAATTGATTATCTACTGGCAGTAAAAGAAAATGAACTGAGGCTAAAAACTCTCAAAATCAACGAAGATCAGTTATTTACGATTGATTCCAAATTTACTTTAGGCAATGTTATAGCACAACCGGAAATTTTAAGAAGCAATCCGTTATGGTTTTTAGAAGTAACACTAAAATCAGCTGATTTGGATATCAAAAATAATGGCTTGTTAGATAATATTTACAAAAGAAGTGCTCAAAAACAAAATCTTACTTTGGAACAGTATACTGGTTTTATAGTTTATAGACTTCAAAAAAGCATTGAAGCAGAAGCGGATCCAAAATTAAAACAAGCAATGACTGAGTTTGATAAATTTATAAAAAACAAAAAAGAAATCAAATTAAAAACCCATTTTAAGAAACCGTTTTCCATTGGTAAATTTGCAGGTGAATTATTTCTCTTATCTTTTAAGGAAAAAAAAGAAATCGACTGGAGTAGTTATTGGAAAGATTACCCGGTAGAAGTTAAGGCAAAATAAAAGGATACTAAACTTGTTCTTGCCTTTTAAGAACTTCGAGCCTTTTTTTTAAAATAGGTACTACACTAAAACATTTATCTGCGTGTTTGGCGAAAGGAAACAGATCGATCAATTCCTGAATTAATCTTGCCGTTATAGTGATTGCTTCTCCATGTCCGGGAATGACGATATCAGCGTTTGCTACAATTTTTGCTACGCTTTTCCAAGTTTTGATAATATCTTTGGATGAATAACGATTTGGCCAATAATATCCCCAAGCCTTTAGCCACTCCATATTTAGTATGGCATCACCTACAATCCATATACTTTCACTTTTGTTTGAGTAAAACGTTAGTGATTCCAGATCCGGAGCATGTCCTACGCAAGGAACTTTTGTGATTCCACTCAAAGGAGTAGGCTCGTCTTTAATAAATTTTACCTTTGCTTTATCCAAGATAAAAGTTGGTAGATGATCTCGGTGACCATGGGTTATAAAAATATATTGAATGTCATCAAGAGGAAATTGATAACTTTCTAACTTTTCCTGAGCTATTTCCAAACCTTTGGGAGTGAAGCATGGGTCTGTCAGAATTGTATTTTTCGATGAAGGTTCTTCTTTATCGGGCCATAATAATAAAGAAGAGCATTTATGTTTAATAGAAAAATCTAACTTTCCATTGGGAGCAAGAGGTAGTGAGCCAGTTTGCAAAGTAATGTATTGGTATTGTTGTTCCAAGGTATTTTATTCTAAGATTTTGGTGATAATTGTTTTGAGAACTCTTAATATACGAAAAATGTTATACAAATCTGTTTGGCGAGTTGCCAAAAATCCATTGCTGATACAATAATTGCGATCTTGTAAAATCATAAAATGCCATACTTCTCCTTTTACATAACATCCATATAAGGGAAACTGATGCTGATTGATCTCTTGTGCAACTAGCATTGCTGCCAATGTTTGTCCTGCCGGATCACCTTCCGGATCTTTTTCTTTTTTATATTCGTGAAAACAGAAAAATGGCTTTTCTGGCTCTCGAAAGCCGGAAGCAATCATGCCATCGGGTCTTCCCCCCATTTCGATTCCATCCACTTTACCACTAAATGAACGCTCCGCAAAAAAATTGAATCGTTCGCTTGTGTAATCAACAAGAGCCAAAATCGGACCAATGAAGTTGTAAGCCAATTCTGTTTCATTCCAATCATAAACACCTATACAAAGCTTTTCAAGAAACCTATTTAATGTTTGAGTTTCAAAATCGGTAATGTCAGCCTCACCGTCAAGCCAAGAATCTAAGGCTGTGCTTGTTCTCACTTGGTGTAAACCAAACGTCTTGTCTAGTTTTGCCAACGTCCATTCTTTATAACTTTGTATAGTATCTACCATATTATTATCTTCGGATTTCAAAAGAAACAAATTCCCTTGTTGGTTTTTTCCAATCAATTGTATGATAGGTAACTCTGGAAGAAACCGGACCTTTTTGAAGGTATATGTAAAACTTTTCTATGGAATCTTTTGGTCCTTCCACACAGGTAAAAACTTCTTCTTCGGAGGGTAAATTACGAGTGTATCCTTTTAAACCAAAGTCTCGTGCTTTGTTTTGTACAAAATATCGAAAACCAACACCTTGGACGATCCCTTTCACTAAGATTTCAGCTCTTGCTTGCTCCATACTTTCCTCTAGTATTCGCGTTTAGAATGTGAAAATTTATTTTACATTAGGTTTGATTTTAGACGAAGGAGGTGTGCTATCTATTTTGCAACGGAACTCCTGTACTTCGGAAACATTTCCTAAGTTATCAAAAGCTCTGTAACTGATTTGAAATTCCGGATCGTTTTTGATCTGAAAAGAACCCTTGTAGATAGACCAACTTTTTCCTTGATCAAGGCTGTATTCAATCTTATAGACTCCAGACCCTTCGTCTTCTGCTTCAAGATATACTTTGGAGTCTTTGATACAATAAGTCTCTCCCTTGATATCTTGCATGTCCGGCCCCATTCTTAACTTGACAGTTGGATTGATTCCATCTATGATAAAAAAGTATTTAAACTCATTAGTTATATTTAACACCTTGTCAATTGCTCTCACATAAATTATGTATTCACCGTTTTCATTAAAGGTATCATTTTCGGATGAAAGCGGTTTGTAGCCTTCTCGGTTAGTATTAACAATTATCGTTTTTAAACCGGCAATATCATCTTTAGCTCGAATATTCAGTTTTGCCCCTGGTTTAAAAAAGCACATGTCTTTATGAGTGTATTGCTTTCCATCCATATCTACGTCTAGAGCTGGAGGAGTTTTATCAACGATGATGTCCAACGTGGTATCTTTTTCATAATTTTTCAGACCGTCAACGCTTCTATAAATCAACTTATGATTTCCTTGCTCTTTAATGGAAATCGGATTGGAGTAGATGGTAAAAGGAGAAGCATCCAAAGAATACTCAACATACCCAGGTTCACTTTGAGAAGTTTCACTTTTGGAATATAGCTCAAATTCGTAGTAACTGTTGGTGTAAATTTTGCCTAATTCATCTTTATAAATGATTCCCTTTTTTGCCTTATTTTGCAAAATACTGTTTATTTGCTTAATAAAGCTAGCTTTCTCACCTTCGTCCATTTTGGAATAAGGTTTGGAGTGTATAAAACTGTCTAGTTCGTTATCTTCTATAATTATGTCTTTATTAAAAACAGAAAATGCAAAAATGAAAACAAGAAATATAATGGTTTTAACGGTCTTCAATGTAGTTTCCCTTTACTTTTAGTTTGTTAATCTAAATCCTAGAAAAGAAAAAGATTAATGTAAAGAAAATTTTATTTTTTGAAACCCAAAAAATATTAGGCAACCAAAATCCCTTTATAAATTTTGAATGAAAATAGTTGACATATTCTTTATTCAAGAAAATCCTTGGGTAGAAGATAATTTGTTCACACTGGAAATTTTTTCGAAAGTTTAGGCAAAACTTAAAGCCAATCTTAGTATTTAGCCATGGATAAGTATTTGATTACCTTGTATTGATTTTTAAGGTGGACTTTTTATTCTTAGAGAGAATTTTATATATCAAATTCGATTTATGTTAGAATTAGACACAATCACAATTAGAGGATTTAAGAGTATTTCTTCCGTTGAAAAATTAAAACTTGGGACAATCAACATAGTCATTGGACCAAATGGTTCGGGAAAATCCAATTTTGTTAGTGTATTTTCCTTTTTACATGCAATACGCGAAGGACATTTACAAGAATATGTTCTTAAAAATGGTGGCGCAGATAAAATCCTACACTTTGGTTCAAAAATAACTGAAAACATTTATATTCATATTTCCTTTCAAAATGGAAAAAATGAATATGAAATAACGTTGCAACCAAGTGTTTCTGATGAAATGATTCCTCATTGGGAAGCAGTACGTTATTGGAACAAATCTCATCCAAAACCGTATGAAGAAAATATTCACAGTTTTGGAAAAGAAGCTGGAATTAGCAAAGTAAATACTTCCAAAATTGCTAATTATGTGAAGGATCGTTTGAGTCGTTGGAAACTTTACCACTTTCACGATACCAGTCCCAATTCACCTATAAAAAAAATTGCAGATGTGAATGATAATAGATATTTACGACCGGATGCCTCAAACTTAGCTTCATACCTTTATTTTCTTAGCCAAGAAGAATTAGACTCTTATGAACTCATTTCCAAAACAGTTCAACGAGTAGCTCCATTTTTCGATTATTTCATATTAGAGCCATTAAAGCTAAATCCTAAAAAAATACAAATGGAATGGCGACACAAAGGCTCAGACGCGTACTTTGATGTTTCTTCTCTCTCGGATGGAACTCTGAGATTTATTGCACTAGCCACACTATTTTTACAACCAGAAGAATACAGACCTTCAGTGATTCTTATAGATGAACCAGAATTAGGTTTGCACCCTTTCGCAATAGCAATGCTCGCCTCTTTAATCAAACAAGCGTCAAAAAAAACTCAAGTAATCGTTTCAACACAATCCTCGTTATTATTGGATCACTTTGAACTTGAGGATGTATTAATCACTAATAGAGCAAATGGTAGTACTCAATTTAGCCGGTTAGACCCAAAAAACTATGAAGAATGGCTCAAAGATTACAGCTTAGGTCAGCTTTGGGAAAAAAATGAAATAGGTGGTAGACCTACAATAGAATAAACAAAATGAGACGATTAATTGTTCATGTAGAAGGGGAAACGGAAGAAATGTTTGTGAATGAAATTTTAGCACCTTATCTTCGTAATTATGGTTATACAAACGTCAGTGCTAGACTGATTGGTAATGCAAGGAATCGAAGCAGAAGAGGTGGAATTCGAGATTGGAAAACCGTAAAACAAGAAATTCTAAATCATTTAAGAAATGATCCAAACTGTATTTCAACTATTATGGTAGACTATTATGCTTTACCTAAAGATTGGCCAGGAAGAGGAGATGCAGAAAAATTCTCATTTCCTCAAAAAGCAGAATATATCCAAAATGAATTGGCAGAAGACATTCGTTCCGAGATGGGGAGTGGTTTTAATCCATCTAGATTTATTCCCAATGTTGTTATGCACGAATTTGAAGGATTGCTATTTAGTGATCCTGCGAGTTTTGCGAGAGGGATTGGAAAACCAAGAATAGAAGCTCAATTACAACAAATACGGAATCAATTTTCGACACCAGAAGAAATAAATGATTCATCAACCACTGCACCGTCTAAGAGAATAGAACAAATCATTCCAAATTACGAAAAACCTATATTGGGAACATTGGCAATTTTAGAAATAGGATTACTTAAAATCAAAGAAGAATGTCCTAATTTTCATAGATGGATATTAAATCTTGAAAATTCGTAATATTTATTAGATTAGAAATATCCAAAAAAACACTACTTTACTCAAAACTAAATAAAAATAAGGTTAGCAACTCATTGCATCACACAAATCAGCAATCAAATCGTCCGGTGACTCAATTCCTACGGATAGTCTAAGCAACCTTTCATTCACTCCCAATTTTTCCAACATTTCAGTCGGTACATCTGCGTGTGTTTGCACAATAGGATACGTAATCAAGCTTTCTACTCCACCCAAACTTTCTGCAAAAGAAATAATTTTAATATTCTTTAAAATTTTGGCTACCAGGTCTTTGCTTGCTACTTCAAACGAAAGCATTCCCCCGAATCCGCTACTTTGTTTTTTGGAAATTTCATGCTCGGGATGATTTTTAAGCCCTGGATATAATACTTTTTTAATCAATTTTTGTTCTTGCAACCAATTAGCAAGGGTAATGGCATTTTTCTCTTGTCTTTCCATCCTAACAGCCAAGGTTTTGATTCCGCGTAAAATTAACCAGCTATCAAAAGGAGCTGCATTGATGCCTAAAGTGTTTTGGATAAATTTGAGTCTTTCTCCCAATTCAGAGTCTTTTACAGCAACTAAGCCGGTAAGAGTATCATTATGTCCCCCAAGATATTTGGTAGCACTAGATGTAACAATATCTGCTCCTAACTCCAAAGGTCTTTGAAAATAAGGAGTCAAAAATGTATTGTCTACAATTGTTACTAAATTATGCTCTTTGGCAAGTTTAGAGATTTCAATAATATCGGAAACCTTCATCATCGGGTTTGTGGGAGTTTCCACATAGATGGCTTTGGTATTTGGCTGTATACACTTTTTGATATTTTCAATCAAAGAAGTATTGGTATAGGTAAATTCCAAACCTCGTTTTTCACAAGATTCACGAAAAAAACGATAACTTCCACCGTAAATATCATCACACACAATAAAATGATCTTTGGGAGAAAAAAGTTCAAAAATTGCAGCAATGGCAGCCATTCCGGTAGAAAACGAAACTCCAACCGTTCCGGATTCTAAAAAAGCATAGGTGCTTTCTAAATTGTCTCTTGTCGGATTTTTTGTTCGTGTATAATCATAGCCTGTTGACCTGCCTAATTCCGGATGCCTAAAAGTAGCAGTTTGATAAATGGGCGTACTAATTGAACCTGTAGATGAATGATGGATTGGTAATCCCTGAACAACTTTAGTTTCTATATCCATAATTTGTTTTGAACACGTAGCAAATACAATAAAGCTAATAATAAGCTCATTATTGTCAAGCTTGAATTCAAATATAAGAACAAAAGTAAGAACCAAAAAACATCAAAAAAATTCTCGACTGAAATAGAGTATTTTTTCTAATGTAACTTCATATTAGGAACCCATAATGCAAGATTTGAAAGCAAAACTGCAAGACATGGAGCTTGCTTCACAACATATTGTAATGGCAAAAGATTTGAATGCCCATGGTAATTTGTTTGGTGGAACAATCCTTGCTTGGATTGATGAAGGATGTGCCATGTATGTGATGGGGAAGATCAAGTATTCCAATATCGTAACCGTAAACATGCAAGATGTTAATTTTTCATCTCCAGGTCGCTTAGGTGATATTGTGCAGATTTATGCTAAAGTTGAAAAGATTGGAAATAGCTCCATTACCATATACAGCAAAGCGATAGCTAATGACGTTGCCAAACAAAGTCTTAGCGAGATTATCGCTTGCAAAATTACATACGTGTGTCTGGATGAATTCCAAAAACCGTTTCCCTATTTCAAAAATTATGTTAAAATTTGAGCACTTACAATATCAGATTTATTTTTTATACGATTGTTAATAAGAATCACAAACTCACCTTTTTCCGTAATTTTTATATCTTTTAGATTTTCTACCTTTGTTTGAATAATTTCTTCGTGCGACTTGGTCAGTTCTCTACCGATGGTTATCTCTGATGTCGGGAATATTTCTTCCACAAATCCTAAGGTAGTTCGCAATCTGTGAACCGATTCATAAAAAATGACGTTCCCTTCTAAATCTTTGTATTTATTTAGTTCGGAAATCCTCTTCCCTTTTTTTTCCGATAAAAAACCCAAAAATACCGTAGGATTTGCTTGGCAGCCGCTAATAGACAAAATTGTGCTAAGAGCACTTGCTCCCGGAATGGGAACAATGGAAACATTTTGCTCCCTCAAAAATCGAACAATCGCTGAACCTGGGTCTGAAATCCCTGGAGTACCAGCATCAGAAATCAATGCCAGATTTTTCCCGTTTTCCAATAGATGGAAAACCTTTTCTTTTTCACCGGAATGTAGTGTTGTTAATTGCGTTCGAATGTCTAACTGATTCAAGAGCTTTAAGGAATGTTTGAAATTTTCGCAAAATATAATATCAACTTCTTTTAGAATTCGAATGGCTCTATAGGTTATATCCTCTATATTTCCAATAGGAGTTGATACAACGTAAAAAATACCCAATTCTTTCAAGTATTGCACCCTGGAGGAGAAGAACCTTCTGGACATTCACAACCGGTTCCTTCCAAGTCCGGAAAAAGGCAAGGGTTGCAAGCGGTTCCAACCGGACAAGTGCAGTTTGCGCCTGAGGGGCAGTTGGCAGGACAGCTACTTGTACTGGTGCAAGTTGCCGGATTACAACTGGTTCCAATAGGGCATTTCCCGGGATATAAACTGGAACAAATAGAAACAGGAGCAGAAGGGTTGGAAACCAAGCCATTGCTTAACAGAGCACGAAGTGTAAATGTGTAGACTTCACACTTTTGAAAAGGGAATACACCGGGAGGCGGAATTCTATTGGCAATAATTTTTTTAATAAGGATATTCGTTGAACTTTCCACAGGAGAATGTTCAAAAGAAGGTGGAACACCATCTTCCAAATAGGTTGAAGCTCCTTGCATGGTTTCTGCCAAAGAAGGAGTAGAAGTTGTTATATAGAGATTATAACCTATAAATTGCTGTTCCTGATTGGTGACGTAATACTTGAGTATAAATTCCGGTTTATAAGGAATTGCTTCGGGAGAGGGCAAGTCTGTTCCAGGAACATTTACGCCGGTTTCCGTAACACCTCCTGGAGTTTCTATGGGACTTACAGCTGGTACCATTCTTACAATCTGAGGTGTCCCTACCGGATTTAAAAATATAAACGGGAGAACGGGAGTATCCGTATTGTTCCCGCAACTTATAAAAGCAATACATAAAATAGATAAAACAAATATTTTCATAAAAACTCTTCGGTTCCTTAAACGCTTAATTGAGTTCCACACATAGGACAAAATTTTGCCCCTTCAATCTTAACTATGTAGTGACATTCCATACATTCATTTTTATTAGGGTTTGTTTTTTGAAAAGACAGTTTTTGTTCGGAAATTTCTTTATCTACTTCTTGCAGATTACCTACGATCTCAGAAGAAAGATCCTGAAATTCAGATAATGTTAGCTTTTGCATGTCCATTTCCGTTCTCAAATCCCTTAGATTATCCAAAAGCATGAGCCTTTTGGTTTCCAAGTGTCCGGTTTCTTGATACGAATGGCTTTCAAAACCCTTTTTTAGTCTCTGCTGCACATAAGCAAAAGGAAAAACAATTATTACCAAGAGCAAAACGTAATAAAATAGTAAAGTTATATCCATCTAGTTGATTTCCTTTAAATATTTTTCAGTATCTGTAGTAAGTTGAGCTGAATTCACACCAAAGGTTTCTCCTTTTTGATGGATTCTTTTTTTTAAATAAAATCCCATTAGAATAGAGGCAACCGCAATTCCTATGACAATTGTTACATTTACGCCGGTAGAGTCCGGATCCGCTAAAATTGTTTCTCCAAAACCAAAAACCAAACCACGAACGATGTTTTCATTTCCACTACTGATAAAATGCTCTACAATTGGGTCGATTTTGATGCCTTCTCCAAATCCGTATTGCATTTTGTGTATAATACTTTTGGCGTTTTCTCCTTTTTGGATTTGATTTTCGATAAATTTTTTGATATAGGCAGAAACAACGCAATTGTTGTAAGAACACCCTTTTATAGGCAGGGAGGGGAGGCAGATACATCTGATTTTTGATGTAACTTCATGGAAAATTTCAATATGCTTTGGATCGGTAAGTTCTGTATGCACAGATTCGGAATAAGTTGCCATAAACGGAAAAAGAAATAAGTATAGCAACAGAAAAATTTTTGCTCTCATGCTTGAATTATTTTTTAAACAATAAGTTTGTAAACTACAATTTGATTTTTAGGTATCCCTGATTTTCTTCTCGTAATTCTTGATTTTCTTTGTAGAGTTTATCAACAAGATTAAGCAGGCGCAGTAATTTTTGTGATTCAAGTTTGCCAAAACTTTTACGCAACTCTTCTAATTCTTTATGCGTACCATGCAACGGATATAAATAACGATAAAATTAAAGATTTACCAAACGAGACAATAAAAGCAACCGGTTTAAGCAAATCAGACTTAACAAATGTTACTAAAACCGGTGTGCGTTCTATTTTTATTAAACAGAGTGAGAAAGTTACAAAGCTAGCCTTAGAACAGCCTTACAGATGCGTAGAGTTGGTTTTGAAGTTAAAGAATTCAAAAATTTCAACCAGATGAAGACAATTGTTGACCCCAAAATCAAACTTTGGTCCCCCGAATTATGAAAAAGCTGAGTTTAAATTAGATTCAGGAAAAAAAACTATTACCATCAAGATGGTTTATCTAATGGACTAATAATAAGTTTTTATATTGACACTATATCGGATGTGCCAAAAAATATATCTACTCAAAATTTACTCTTTGTTAAAAGTGAAATTTTTAATATGGTAAAAGTGGAAAACCAATAAATTTTATTTTCCTTTTATGGTGCAACTTTGGTAGAGCAAATCGATTTTAACTCCATTTTCAAGCGTCAGTTGATAATGATTTCCGGGAAGGGTGGTACGGGAAAGACTACACTGGCGATTTTTTTGGCTAAGTTTTTGGCAAGCATGGATAAAAAAATTCTTTTGATCCATGTAAATCGTCTGACAGAGGAATCTTGGGAAAAAGACTATTTGGTAGAGAGCAAAAATCTCAGCCAATTGAATATCAACTCGAATAGTATGTTTAAAGAATACATTATGTTGAAACTCAAAAGCGAGGTATTGTACAACCTTTTTTTTGAAAAGTTTACCGCTTTGGAAGTTTTACGGCGTGCTGCACCTGCATTAAACGAATTGCTTATCATTGGTAAAATTTATTTCGAATGTAAACAAAGAAACTTTCTATTCCAAAGGAAATGGGACCACGTTATAGTTGATCTTCCTTCAACAGGACACGCTTTAACAATACTCAACATTCCATCTGTAGTGAAAAAAATATTTAGAAAAGGAATCGTAGCAAAAGAAGCAGAAAAAATCATAGAAATCGTTTATAACAAAGAGCGATCTTGTGTGCTGCTGACTTGTCTACCGGAATATATGCCGGTACAAGAAACGTTAAAATTTATTGAAACAGCCAAACAAAAACTGGGTGTTTCGATTGGACCTGTCTTTTTGAATAAACTCCCGTATCCGATTACTTGGATAAATTCGGAGGAGTATAAGAATAATGAAAACAAAATTCCAAAAGAAACAAAAAAACTGTTGGAAAATTACAAAGATAGATACAATTCAGCCATAGAACAAAAAGATTTTTTAGAAAAAAATTCCCAAAATGTAGTTTATAACATTCCCTATGTTTATGGTGGCACTTCTAATCCTGATTTTTTTAATCAACTTGGTAACAAGTTACAAGAACTCAGTTCTGTTTTTTGAAGTTTTATTAAAAAATATCTTTTAATTTTATGACAATAATTAGAACCTTGGTTATTATGCAAAGGCTATCCAAATTAATTCTAATTACATTATTTATTGTAGGTGGGAATATTTACGGGGAAAGAACCGCCTCACAGGTGATAGAAAGCTTAGAAGACACATTGTATGGTAAAAACTCTTCCCAATCACGAGTACAAATCCTTATTAAAAAACCAAGAACCAAAAGAACCCTTGCGGTGGATTCGTGGGAAGACAGGAAAGGGAAAAAAACTTTTATCCGAATTCTCAAACCAAAAAAAGACAAGGGAATTACCTTTTTGAAATGGGACAAAAACTTATGGCAATACATTCCGTCTATTGGAAAAGAAATCAAGATTGAAGGTTCTCTTATGCAAGATTCATGGATGGGTTCTGATTTTACAAATGATGATTTGGTTAGATCGTCTTCTTTGACCAAAGATTATGAACATTCTTTTTTAGAAAGCAAGGATGAAAAAATTCATAAAATATTAGCAAAACCAAAACCTGGTACACCTGTAACTTGGAGCAAACTAATCTTTGAAATCCGGAAAGAAGACTTAATGCCAGTGAAAGAAGAGTTTTATGACCACAAAAACAAACTCGTCAGAATTCAATTATTTTCGAGTTATAAGGTTATGGGAGGAAGGTTAATTCCATCTATTATGAAAATGTCTACTCTAAATGCAAAAGGGAAAGCAAAATCTTCCACGTCAATGAAGTATGATAAAATTTTGTTTGATACGTCCATTGACAATGATATATTTTCCAAAGCAAATCTGAGGAAATAAGATGTTTAAACTCGCGTTCCGATACGTTTTAGGATACAAGCACAGATCTATTTTAACTTTTATTTTGATCTGCTTTGGAGCTTTGTTGATTTCTTTTTTTCGATTTTTGTCTTTTGGTTCTCACCAAGTGATGATTTGGCACGTTGTGAAATTAACTACCGGTTATGTTCAAATAGCAGCAAACGGATGGTTAGAAAATAAACCTTTGGAAAGAGCTTTGGACGTTCCTGATGAACTTTTGAAATCTTTACAAATAGAAGGTGTAAGAGAAATCAGTCCTCGAATTTATAGCCATGCGTTGATGAGCTATGGAGAAAGCTCCAAATTTGTATCGGTTATGGCTTTTGATTTTGAAAAAGAAAAACGGGTGACAGTTCTCCACGAAAAAATGATAGAAGGAGAATATCATTCTCAAAATTCAGATGAGTATGAGTATACGGGAATTATCGGCTACAAACTGGCAAAAAATTTGGGAGTGAAACTTGGTACAAAAGTATATTTGATTGGTTCTCAATTTGATGGATCAGTGGGTGCCATTCCAGTTGTTATTACGGGCATATTCAAAGCTGTCGAAACAGAGCTGGACACAACAAGGATTTGTATTTCTCTACAAGCAGGTAGAAAACTATTTGCTCCTGATTCCATGGAAACAGGAGTTAGGCGTTATACTTCTGTTGCTTTGGGGGTTAAAGATTACCGAGAGGCAGAAAAAGTTTACAATACACTTTTACAAAAATTTCCCCTTCCAAAACCAGAAGAAGGAGAGTCAAGAGAAGATTCGGATAACTTTTCTCCGATAGTGCACAACTGGGAAGACTTAAACATGGGGCTAATGCAGTTTATCTTTCTGGATCAAATGCAAGGCGAAATGATGGTTGTTTTTTTGATTTTGATACTTGCTTTTGGAGTACTAAATAATGTGCAAATGTCCATACAAGAGAGGATTCGAGAATTTGGGACTTTGCTTGCCATTGGAACAAAACCGTTTTCCATTCTGAAAATGGTTTTTTATGAGCTATTGATTTTAATGATTCCCGGTCTTATGGTTGGTATGTTGGGAGGAGTTGCCATTGGATGCTATTTGGATAAAAATCCGATTGTATTAGAAGGAGAGTCAGCTCAGTTGTATGCTGATTTAGGTTTTCAACCTGTTTTCAAAACAATCGTAGACCCAACCGAACTATGGATAGCTGTACTAAGTTTACTTGTACCTTCCGTTGTGTTTACTTTGATTGCTTGTAAACGTATCTTTCGTCTTAATCCGATAGAAGTTATTAATGTTCAATAGTTAAACTATTTTGACCATTTTTTTAAAACTTCAACTAATCAAACACTTTTGTGCACCAGCGTGTTCTAAGAGGATTTTTAGTAAATTTTCTATTTGTTATTCTTTGTTTAACTCATAAAGTACTTTAAGACCTTTTAAAGTGAGAAGAGAATCAATTACATTAAACAAACCTTTATGAGCTTTGTCAATAACTGTAACCAACCCTCCTGTGCTTATTACACGATAGTCAACTCCATGCACTTTTTTTATTTGGGTGATAATCCCTTCCAAAAGTCCAACCCAACCGAAAAAGAATCCTGATTGCAGAGCTTCTACGGTAGAGCTTCCTATCACCTGTTTGGGAGGTTGAAAAACGATAGGAGGAAGTTGTGCAGTTCTTTTAATTAATGAATCAATGGATAGCTGAAGTCCGGGAGCAATAATGCCACCGAGATATTCTGACTTTTCATTTACAACACAAAAAGTAGTAGCCGTTCCCATGTCGATTATGATATTTTTCCCAGGATAGTGTTTTATAACAGCAGCAGCATTGACAAGCCTGTCAGCTCCTATCTCAAAAGGTCTTGGATATTTAATAGAAAATGGTAATTTAATTTCATAGTTCACATTGATGGCTTTTACATGAAACCAGTTGTCTAACATCGTCTCCACAATAGGATTGAATGCAGGAACAACACTGGAATAAATGGAAGAATGTATTTGCTCGGGTGAGATTTCACCTTCCTTTAAAAAGCCTTTTAAAAAGACACCCAGTTCGTCAGGAGTTCTGTCTGTTCGAGTAATGGTTCTTCTATGAAAGACAGGTTCGTCATCTTTGTCATAAAACAAGCCAAAAACAGTATTTGTATTTCCAATATCTATTACGAGAAGCATATCTTTATTCATCTTTCAATACCTTAAAATTAGGAGTTGTGTCCATTAGTTCATATCTGCTGCCACTTTTAGTTTCAACCAACAAAAAGCCTTGTTCTGTTAAACCAATAACTTTCCCTTGCATAATACTTGTACCAGCATCAAAAGCAATAAGCTTGTCTTTTTGATACAATCTGTCATAAAGCCAGCTTATTTCTGTTTGGATAGTATTTTTATTTGCCATCAGCAAAATGTGTTCATTAATAGATAATACCAAATTTTCAAGTAATACATTTTTTAAAACAGGATCACTATGTTCCAAAAGATAACCTGCTGATTCCAAACCTCCAGGCAAGTACGATCCAAAAATATTTATACCAATTCCTATAATGGCTATAAATTTATTTTCAATTATTTCGCTTTCCACAAGTATTCCGGAGACTTTGCGATCATACAAATATATGTCATTGGGCCATTTAACTTTAAGAACGGTTTCAAATTCAGGACGAGATTTCACAGTTGCCATTACAATTGCTTTGGCTACGAAGATAGGTAGGAGGGTAAAAGGTAAATCTAAAGTATTAAATTGTATTTTCCCTGAAAAAATAATTTTTTCATCTCCAATGTCAGTCCATTTACGATTGTTTCTTCCTTTTCCTTCTGTTTGTGAGTTGGCAACAATCCAACTTCCTGGTTCAAACGCAGGGTTTTTTAAATATGTATTGGTTGAATCTATTATATCTATAAATATCTTTTTTCTATAATCGAGAAGTACTATAGACATAAGCCTATCCGGAAGCGGTAGAACCCGCATTTACTTTATTTAATAATTTGTATAATTTTCTTGCATTTTTATTTTCAGGATCAATTTCTATGGCTTTGTTGGAATAAAATCTAGCCTCTGAAAATTTCCCAATCCTTCTATACAAATCAGACAAATTGATCAAATTGTATACGTTATCAGGTTGGATTTCGTATATTTTTTTTGCGGCTTCAATAGATTGAAGAAAATTCCCAAGCCTTTTATGGGCTATGGACAAATAGTACCACAAGTCAATGGTATCCGGGTCTTGTATCAAATATTGATTGAGGATTCTTACGGCTATTTCATAATTTTTACCTTTAAAGCACAACAAACCCAATAGCTTACCTAACTTTTGGTTCTTTTCATCCATAGAATAGGCTTCCATAAACAAAGAAATAGCTTTCGTTATATCCCCTCCCATATAAAGTTTTTTTCCTTTTAATAGGAGTTCGTTTAAGTTTTTAAAATTCGTTGCTTCATTATGATTTCCTATGGGATTTTGTTTTACTTGAGGCTTTGCCTCTGCATTTTCTTGAAAACCTAATCGCATTAAAGACAAATCATCCGTTAAACTACCGGATTTTAAAATATTTTTTTCAATTTCTTTTAAATCACCTTTAGCTTTTTTAACGTGTTGCAAAAACAAAGTTTCATCTTCATTTATAGTTTTTTGGTTTTCATTCGAATGAAGGTACAAGTCATCTCGTCCGTCTGAGCCTATAATAACTATATCTCCCTGAGACAGTTTCAATCTTTGAACCTTAAAAGGAATCTCCGATTCAAACCCAATCTTTCTTAGTTGAATGGAACTCTCAATAAAGGTGGTCTCTCCAGCTCGATAGAGAACTGAAAAAGGATGCTCGGCGTTAAAATACCAAGCCTCTCCTGTGTTGTCCTCGACGATAAGCACAATGGCTGACAGAGCCATTGACCCACTAAAAGAATGAAAAATAGTGTTTAGCTCTATATAAACTTCTTCTAACCATTTATCCGGAGTCATATTGAGTATTTTTTGGGAAGCTCTCGCTAAAATGGAGTTCATCGCCACACCAGCCACAAGTGCGCCGCCAGCTCCTTGAATGGATTTTCCCATAGCGTCTCCATTCATAACAACTGTATATTCTTTATAACTTTTGGTCGCCCCCAGTTTTAGATTTCCCGTAATGCATATATCGCCTCCAACGTCCCCTTTGCGATTTCTGAACACAAATTCCTTTTTCTGCTTGACAATAAAATCCGTTGATACCAAATCTGATTTGTTGCTATTTATAGAAAGAGGTTTCGCAAGCAAAGAAGTTAAAAAGTAATCTCCATCTTGTTGGACTTTAAGTTTTTGCACTTCTTCCATTCTATCTTTGAGTTCGTGAGAAATCTCGCTTATGTTAGATTCCAACTGGACAATATAATTCTCTTTTTGCTTTTTGAATTTTTTTACAAAATCGACAAAAGCATTAAAGGAATTAGACACATAACCAATTTCGTCATTGATAAGTATTGGTACAGGAGAGTCAAAATTTTCCAAGCTAGCTTGTTCAATACCTTGATCAAGAAAGTGAAGAGGTTTACCCACAGCGAAGTCCAAAAACAAGGGAAAAATGATTAAAAGAAGAACCGAAATACCTAAAATACAATACAAATAAAACAAAACTTTTTGAGTTAGATAAGTTCTATACTTGGGGTATTCATATCCAACTTCATACCAGTCACTTTGAACAATAAAAGTATAATGGATAAAATGATCACCTCTAGCTGTAGTTCGATAGTTTCTTTCATAAGCCGGTTTACCCTGCCAGCGAGTGCTTTTTTCGTTTTTCTCACCGTCTCGAATATCTTTGGACGATACTAGGGATTTTTTAGAATATAAGAGATTGTATCTAGTGGAAGAAGGATTTTTAAAAGCTGGTTTTTGCACGATGTATTCGATACTTTCCGGAACATCGGTAAATTCCTCTTCTATCATATCCGGAGTAAAATACTTAATTTCGGCTATCCTTTCCTTGTTGTATTCATCGTCTGCTTGCTTAAGTGACTGGATTGCAATGAAACAAATAGAACATAGCAATACCAAAAGGCTAAGACCAACAATCCTTACTTTAAAAGTAGTTTGCTCCGATAGGTGATTGATTGAAAAACTAAATAGCAAAAAACCAAAGACTAATGTTCCCAAAAAAATAGCCAAATACAACTCGGAGCTTTCAAAAGTCCCTTGAGATGTAAAAAAATAAAAAGAACAAGTAAGAGTAAACGCAGTATATGATAACGAAATATTTTTATAATTTACGATTTGCTTTCTAAAAAGAATCGTCATGTTCACAGCCCATAGAATCAAGAGAGCAATCCCTACTTCTGTTCCAGAACTAAAACAGTAGGCATGCAAGCTAAAAATATAATCCTTTTCTGCTGATAATTCAACAAACACAGAGTGTAAATAAACACAAAACGCAAAAGCGAACATTCCAAGTGATACATATTTTGATTCTTTGGAAAAAATTTTTTCCGAATGGAGATACAAAAATCCGTTAAAGCACACTCCTGAAAACAAAATCATATTGGTGAAAATACTATGGTAAAAATTCCATGAAGCAATAGAAGAAAAGAGAATTAGGAAACCAAAAAGCATCAAAAAGTGAATTAAAAAAAATGAGCCCAGGTAATAAGAAACGATTCCTTTGTTTTTTTTAAGCAGTAAATAACCACTTAGGAAAGCAAAAAAAATTAAATTGACAAAAGCCAATACCGAATAATGGGAAAATAAAAACCAATTTTTCATAATGCTAATCCAACAAAAAATCTGCCTCGTCTAATTCTTCTGCTCCTCTATGGGGAAAAGCTTGCTCGAAAAAGAGAGTAGACATAATCTCAAAATCCTCATCGTTTTCCAATTTATTTTCTTCCCAATAGATATTTCTTCTTTTTATTAAGATGGATGTTGTATAATCTTCTAAAGAAAAATCAACATTTGCTTGGTTTAACTTTTTTATCAACCAATTCATATTGTAAATTAGGTGTTCTCCTAATAGCTCAAGGGTAGCCAAAGACGGCTCGAACTGCATAAGTGTCTCATACAAATACACTGGTGTTCTAAGTAGCTCAGCATTATTTGTGTTTTTAAACTGGTTTATGTGCTCAGAAATATTTTCCCACATAGGGAATGTATTTATGTAAGACCTTTTGATAAGTTCTTCGTATTCTTTTTTTTTATCTTTAACTTTCCAAATATCCAAAAAGTCATTTTGTTCCATGGCATCTTTTAATAAATTATCCGTATCTCGAGGAACCGGTTCAATTAGTTTGATAAATAGGTACTTAATTTCCAAAGCAAACCTAGATTCTTTTGGAATATAGTATTCAATCCAAATTGGCTCTTTATAATAGTTTACCATCTCCTCTATAGATAAGTCCGGTGCAACTTTTAGAGATTTTAACTTTTTTACATCATCGGTGATGATTTTTTTCCCTTCTAATTTAGTTCTGGACTTCTTTATTTGCTTTAGCTCAGAACGATTTAGAATAGGTTTGGGTTTAAATGATTCCATGGCTTTGATTGTCCTAGCGAGTGGTTCCTCGCCACTCGCTTTTCAACTCATTAACTTTTTGGGGATTAACGAGCAACTAAAATTAAAAGTATTAAAAAAAGCTGTCGATCTTCGTCTTTTTGTTCTTGTGTAGGACAACTTGATGTTTTGAGTGTGTCTTCCGGACAATTTAAAATGTTTGTAAGACATCCGGAAAACGAAAACAATAAAAATAGACAAAGAATGTATGGAATTAATTTTTTCATTCAATTTCCTCCGATAGTGAATGTGTATGTACATGAGAAATTAAAGTCAACTTTTTTATAAAGCTAATCCTAGGTAACCATAGGTTTCCGCTTTTTTCCTAAGTCACTTAAATAGGCAAGAATATAAAATTCTTTATTTTAAAGAAGTACTATTTTTATCCGATAGATTTTTTTCTAAAATCAGCACACTCTCCCTGGTGAAAACGTCTTACGTTAAACATGTTTTAATTTTAGCTTCGCTGGCTGATTAAAAGAAAAATATTTTCCATTTTTTGAATAAAATAATAGTGTTTGCTTTTTTCACTCATTCCGGTTTTAAACTTAATATTCATTTGGATAAGAGAATCATACAACATTTCAAGGACTTTATCGGCAAAATAATTTGCTTCTTTTCGCAAACGACCTTTGGTAAAATTTTTTCTTTTATCAGAATATGACTTCATATCCAGCAAAGAATAAAATTCGTCGCTATTGTTATCAACAGATCTTTTTGTAAGTAATTTAAACTTGCGAATTTCATCCACTTTTACAAGAATTACGGTTAATGCTTTTAGCAGCTGAAATGCATTGTCATAAGTAGGTTTAAGCTTAGAAAATTCCTTGAAAAATTCTACCCTATCATTTAAAAATAAAGAATCTACTAATTGATACGGGTTAAAATCCGCAGCATTAAACAAAATTTCCGTAATATCATTGTGTTCAAAGTGCTTTTTGTTTAGAAATGTTTTTAACTTCCTTATATTTTTTATATATGAACCGGTGTTTGGATGAATTCGGTGGATAAATTCATCTATTCCGGATGGATCTATTGTCACCTTTTCATTTCGTAAAATCCCTTCCAGAGCTGCCTTTCTTTCATTCGGGTAGTAATTCCTGTTTTTTAATAGACTGCATTTATTACCAAAAAGGCTAAGCAGTTTCTCGGGTGGGCTTGAATTGGTGTTGTAATGGATTAATATATAGCTCTTTTCCGATAGGCTTGGGATATTCTTTTTGAAAGTATCATAAATACCTTTCTTGCCCGCAGTCAAGACCGATTTAAAAAAGTCAATTCCGGATTTTATAATCACTAATTTCTGACTTGAGAAAATGGAGAGATTAAAAATTTCCGAAAAAAAATTTTCAAAGTCACCGGGTTCTGAAACATATACAACTACTTCTAATTTTTCCCCTTTTTGAGAAAGTATAATTTTGCAATGATCTACAATTAGATCAAATTCAAAAGAGTCCAAAGAAGAATAAATAAAAACACCGGGTAAATTTTCTTTGGATTTATCTATAAAATCTACGTAATTTTTGTATTCGGTAATATTTTTTGCAGCTGCTGCCATAAGTGAAATACTTAGCCTTTTGATTTCCAGAAAAAGTATTCAATCTATGAGTTAAAAAGCAACACAAAAAAAATTCATAATAATCATATTACAAAATGCTTGATCAAATATGTTTTTAAAAAAAGATAGCATATTATCAGTACCGGGGGGAAAAATGGCTGTTCCTAAAAGGCGAAAATCTAAATCTAAAGTGAGAACCAAAAGAGCTCACCAAGCAATTGGTACACCTAATCTTGTACCATGCTCAAATTGTAGGTCTTTTATCCTACCCCATAAAGTATGTCCTGTTTGTGGTTTTTACAAAGGCAAGTTGGAACTCGCCCCGAAAATAAAAGAAAGCAAATCAGAAGAATAATCTTTTATGTGGGTCGCCGTAGACGTAATGAGCGGCGATTATGGACCTGTTGAATTAATTAAGGGTTCTGTTTATGCCGTAAATGAGTATGGGTGCTCTGTTGTTCTTGTTGGTGATGAAGAACAAATAAGTGAGATATTACTAGGTTATGAGTATAATTCTGATAAAATTAGAGTTTTACATTCTACGGAAATAATTGGAATGGATGACGCACCTGCCACGGCTGTTCGCTCCATGCAAGATTCATCCATAGTTAAAGCTGTTAAATTAGTTAGAGATCGTGAATGTGTGGGGCTTTTTTCCCCTGGAAACACTGGAGCAACGATGGCAGCGGCTCTGATGTTTTTGGGTCGAGTCCCAGGTGTTTACAGACCTCCTATCGCAGCTCCTATCCCACAAGAAAATGGTACACCTTTATTGTTGCTAGATGCAGGTGCCAATGTTGATTGTAAACCGGAATATCTCGCTCAGTTTGCAATTATGGGTGAGCATTATGTTCGAGAAATATTTGGAATACCAAAACCAAAAATCGGAATTCTTTCTAATGGAGAAGAAGAGAAAAAAGGCAATTCTCTAACCACAAAAACCTATAGCATCTTAAAAAAGTTACCGATCAATCTTGTTGGAAACATTGAAGGAAGAGATTTGTATGGAGGTGGCAGGGATGTAGACGTTGTAGTTTGTGACGGATTTGTAGGAAATGTTGTTATAAAATCAACGGAAGGCCTTGCTAAATCTATATTTAATATTTTGCAAACTCAGATTGAACATTCTACCATAGCTAAAACGGGTGCACTTATGCTTAAAAGTTCTTTACAAACTATTAAAAAGAGACTGGATTACGCAGAATATGGTGGAGCAACACTGCTTGGTGTGGACGGAGTTTGTATTATTGGTCACGGAGCTTCAAATTCTATCGCGGCACAAAATGCTATTCGTGTAGCTGTAGAAAGTGCCAGAAGTGAAGTGAACGTCAGAATATCGGAAAGCCTTATCAAATACAAAATTGTCTAACAACCACCCACTTGATCTAACTCCCTAATTCTTGACTAGCATTACTAATATATTTTTAAGATTGACCTGTAATATCGCATAAATAAAATGGCAACAAATGGGATTTATAAACGGTGCATTACTTGTTATATTTATTTTAACATGTTTACTTTTGATATTGTTGGTTTTAGTTCAATCCGGCAAAGGCGGCGGTCTTGGAGGTATGTTTGGGGGCGGCGGTTCAAGTCAAAGTGTTTTTGGTTCTTCTAGTGCTGACATCATGACACAAACAACCAGGGTTGTTGCAATTGTTTTTATGGTAATGGCTTTGTTCATGTCTTTTCTTTATGCCAAAAAACCGGAAATAATTCCAGAAGAACCGGGAAAAGAAAGCATCCTTAACCCTGATCCGGCAAAAGATCAGCAACCGGTTACAGAGCCGAAAGAGAATAATAATGGAGATGCTTCCCAACCAACTGATGCTCCCTCTCCGGTAGAAACTAAAGAAGTGGAAAAACCAAAGGAACAAAACATTCCTGAAAAAGGGAAACGATAATTATTCTTTTTTAATTTTGCTAAATTGTCTGAGATTTTCCACCAACAGAGGAAATTCTTTTAAAGAATCCTTGATCTTGATTATGTCAAAACTTTCCATATATTTAGTCAGTTTTTCAGAGTAGGTTAGTATACTTTTTATATCGTATTGAATTCCTATATTATTTAGCCTTTTGGAAAATTTATAAATTTCACCTGAATCAATAATTCCCTCTAGTTCTTTCCACAAAGGAACTAGTTCCTTTTGTAGAATTTCTAAAAATTCATGAAATTTTTCAAAATTTTCTCCTTCTATTGAAATAATTTTGTGCTCCGCATCGATGACCGTTTTAGATTCCTGATTAACTGTTTTTAGAAAATGTTTTATTTCTTGGAACAAAACATTGGCTTCAACTGGTTTTAAAAGATAGGCATCAAAACCATATTTTTTATAGTCTTCCATGGAAACTACAGACGCTGTTATCGCTATTACCGGAATATTTTGAGTCACTGGGTTTTTTTTTAGCATTTGCACAGCTTCAAACCCGTTTAACACAGGCATTCGAATATCCATCAAAATCAAATTCGGAAGATACTTTTCTGCGAAATTCAGAGCATCCTGCCCATTTACAGCTTCGATAACTTCAACATTAGCATTGGATAGATATTTGTTAATAATAATGCGATTAGATGGAATATCATCTACAACCAAAACCGTGTGCTTTTCAAAACGAATATCTTTCCAATATTCCAAATCTTGATTAGATAGTGGTATCTGCTTATAAGATACACCTACATTCTTAAAAAGAATTCCAAAAGTACTTCCTTTTCCTAATTGGCTTTTGACAAACATCTCTCCATTCATGATTTCAGCAAGACGCTTGCTTATCGACAATCCTAAACCGCTCCCTTCATATTTTCGAGAACTTTGGCCCTCTTGCTGTCGAAATGATTCAAAAATGATTTCTTGTTGCTCTTTAGGGATTCCAATACCGGTATCCTCAACAGAAATATTCAAATCTATTCTATCTTGTGCTTTTAGATTGCCCATTTGACTTACCTTAACTTTTACATATCCGGCAGGAGTAAATTTAATGGCATTTCCGATAAGGTTAATTAGTATTTGCCTAAGTCTGGTTTCATCTAATATAAGAGTTGTTGGTAATTTTTCTTCTATTTCAAAGATGAATTCAAGTTTTTTTTCTGATATTTTTGCTGAAAAAATTTGCTTAATTTCATTCAAGATGCTTTGTAGATGAATAGGTTCGTAGTGTAATTTCATCTTTCCGGCTTCTATTTTAGAAAGATCAAGTATATCATTTATAATGGTCATTAGGCTTTTACCGGCAATTTTAATTGCATTAAGATAGCTTTTTTGCTTTTCATCCGTTATAAAAGAATGTAACAATTCACTATAACCTATAACTGCATTCATAGGTGTTCGAATCTCATGACTCATATTGGCAAGAAATTCACTTTTGGCTTTATTAGCTGCTTCTGCCTGCTGTTTGGCTTGTTTTAGCTCTACTATCAATTTATTTTGTTCTTCTGCTATAGATCGATAACGCTTTTCGCTTTGAAGTAGCTTTTCTTCAACTTGTTTTCGATTTGTTATATCTCGAGTCAATCCCACAAACAAAAACCTTCCATTAATCTGCATAGCATTGACACTAAGATCCATAGGAAAGGTGTGTCCGCTTTTATGTAATCCTGTTACTTCACGACCAATTCCTATTATATGAGGTTCTTTCGTTCGAATATACCGCTCCATGTAACCATCGTGTTCACCTTGGTAAGGATGTGGCATAAGCATACTCACATTTTTACCAATTACTTCTTGCTCTTTGTAGCCAAATGTTTTTTCAGCTCCTAAATTGAATGCTTCTATTATTCCTTTTTCATTGATAATCACAAGCCCATCAACTATTGTGTCCAAAATAGTTGTCAAAAGAGCTTGTTGTTCATCTTTTAACCGGAACTGCTCTTGCAGGGATATGAGTTTTTTGAGTTCCATGTAAATAACCTATTTTATCGTAGGATGAGACGATGCAAAAACAACATTTTCTAACTCTTCGATTGCATCGTTTTCTATAAACCCAAACTTTCTAGCTTCAGTCGAATCAAAAAGTTTGATATTTGCAGTAGCAGTTGTGCATATCTTATCATCTTTATTGTAAATGCTTGATTTGACAATAACTTCCGATTTGTTCTTAAATTCTTCGATTTTTCCAACTACAAGTAGTTTTTCTTTTATAGTTATGGGTCTTACAAAATCAACGGTCATATTTTTTGTTAGTATAAATTTCTTTAGCAAGTATATAACGCTCCATGCCATAGTTTCATCCAATATAGTTGCCAAAACTCCTCCATGGGCTAATCGCCCCCAACCAACAAGATGGTCTGGAATTTGCAATTTGCTAAAAAGACTTTTTTGATCAGTATAAAATTTTAGTTTCAGTCCATGGACGTTGGCTTGGCTACAACCAAAACAATATTGTTTGGAAAGAGAAGGGACTTTTGTGTAATTTTCAAGTTGTGTATTAAAATTCATTTTATTCCATTGTATATCTATTCATCAAAACGCAAAATCAAAATTGCTTGTTATTTCCAAAATCTGGTATATTAAATTACTGGAGTTATAAAGTTAATTCGAAAACAAAAGCATATTGACATGAAAATATAAATGAGAAAGTATATCAAAAAAACGTTATAAATTAGAATCATTATGAAAGAGCCAATTATTATCAAAGATATTTCAAAAAGCAATGGAGACATTCTAAGGATAGAAGTCAGCGAATATAAAGGTGTTTCTTACTTGAATTTAAGAATGTGGTATACTGATAAAGACGGCGAATTACGACCCACCAAAAAGGGAGTCGCTGTTACAAAAGAAGACTACGAGTTGTTAAAAGCAGCCATACTAGACGCTGAAAGTAAGTTTTAAATTGGAAGATGAAATCAAAAAAATCTTAGCCTACATTGGCGAAGACCCGGAAAGAGAAGGTTTGCTTAACACTCCCAAAAGAGTCTCAAAATCATACCAATTTCTCACAAGCGGTTATAAAGCAGATATAAACAAACTCATAAATGGTGCAATTTTCACTGAAAGCACACAGAGTATGATTCTTGTAAGAAATATAGAAATATATTCTTTGTGTGAACACCATTTGCTTCCATTTTTTGGAAAAGCCCACGTCGCCTACATTCCCAATGGAAAAATCATTGGCATTAGCAAAATCCCTAGGGTTGTTGATGTATATGCGAGACGATTGCAAGTTCAAGAAAGGCTAACCGATCAAATCGCACAAGAAATTCAACATATTTTGAATCCTTTGGGAGTGGGAGTTGTGATCAAGGCAAAACATTTGTGTATGATGATGCGAGGAGTGGAAAAGCAGAATTCCGAACTATTCACTTCCAGTATGCTTGGTACTTTTCAGAGCAATTCTACGACCAGAAATGAATTTTTAGACTTAATTAGGACCGGTTCTTCTTAGATGCTATGGTTTAAAGTGTTGCATATCGTAGGATTTGTTGCTTGGTTTGCCGGGATTTTTTATATTTGGAGGTTGTTTGTCTATCATTCCGAAACGAATTCTGCTGAGGTAGCCGAAACGCTTTCCATAATGGAAAGGAAACTATATAAATACATCATGCGTCCTGCTATGGTAATCACAATTGCATCCGGTATTACTTTATTATATCTAACCTGGGACTTCTACGGGAAAAGCTTCTGGATATGGCTGAAAATTTCTTTGGTTTTGCTTGTACTGGGACAGCATTTTCTTGCTGAATACTACAGAATTCAACTTTTAAAAGGCAAAAAGTATCCTTCCAAAAAGTTTAGAATTTTAAACGAAGTTCCAACATTGCTTTTGATATTGATCGTGATTTTTGTAATTATAAAGCCTTTTGGGTATTTTTAGCCATGTATGGGTGAGCCAAGAACAAAAATAAAATTGCTAAAAGCCGCTGAAACACTTTGCTCACAAAAAGGCTTTCATCGTATACAAGTATCCGACATAACCAAAGAGGCTGGTTTATCTACCGGTTCTTTTTATATATATTTCAAAGACAAAGACGCTATTTTTTATGAAGTGTTGGATAATTCTTTCAAAGAATATATGGAAAGATGGAAAGAATTTAAAAAAGGCAGGAATAATTTTGATTCGGCACAATATTTAAGAATAATTCACCAAATTTTTGAGTTTACGTTCCAATACTACCTGGATAGACCAGGAATATTCTTGATGAGTTATAGGCATGGGTATGGAGTTTCCAGAGAAATCGACGATCTGATCACAACATTTACCTCCAATCTTGAAAAAACAATTAGCGAAGACATTCAAGAAGCAAATCTCATTCAAGTTGCTGATCCAAAAACGGTTTCTCAATGCTTGATTGGTATGGTTATGTTTGTAACCCACAGCATGATTACAACCGGGAAACCAACCCTAGAATCAGCAGTTGAAAATTGCACTCAACTTGCTTCTGCCGGTTTAATTAGCTACTCAATGGCAGGTGGTTACGAAAATCTTCTCAAATTTGCTGAATTTTTAAAAAGTATACGTCTGCCGATTTTTAATCCAGAAACTAATCTCTCCACAGATTAATTAAGACTTATTCTATTTTTATATATTCAAATTGAAAAAGTAATTGTAACTTTTATATACACAATTTAAAATAAATATAATTTATTTTTCAGATAAAAAGACAAGTATGGATACAAATGATATAGACGAAGCGGTAGAAGCTTTTATAATAGAAAGCGTTGAAAATTTGAATAATGTTCAGAATGAATTGTTAATATTAGAGCAAAATCCTTCAGCCCAGGATGTAATAGAGAGTGTTTTTAGGTCGATTCATACTATAAAAGGAACTTGTGGCTTCC
Source organism: Leptospiraceae bacterium (assembly GCA_024233865.1). Taxonomy (GTDB): domain Bacteria; phylum Spirochaetota; class Leptospiria; order Leptospirales; family Leptospiraceae; genus JACKPA01. The sequence goes on from JACKPA010000001.1 coordinate 833,842, forward strand.
TTGGCTATGCCAATTTAGGGAGTTTGGCTCATACTTGTGAAGCTTTACTCAGTTCACTCCGATCGAAAAAGCTAGTATTGAACCAAGATATTTCGGATATCCTTCTTGAATGTGTGGACACAATTAAGCACGAGATCTCGGTAATAGAGAACACCGGGAAAGAAAGTCAAAGCCAACATCAGGGTTTGATAGAAAAAATAAACAAAATAAATGATTTATCTCCGGAAGCTTCCTCGAACAGTACAAACCAAGCAGAAGAGACAAAAAAGTCTGAATCAAACTCAGAGGATCAACCAGCAAACAACAATCTTCATTTTCACGCCAGTGATAATGTAATTCGAGTGGATGTGGATTTGTTGGATAATTTGATGAATTTGGTTGGAGAATTGGTTTTAACAAGAAACCAGATTTTACAATTTAATTCTACCGTTAAAAATAATAGTTTCACTACAACTTCCCAAAGGCTGGATATCATCACAACCAAGCTCCAAGAGAATGTGATGAAAACAAGAATGCAGCCCATTAGCAATTTGTACAGCCAATACCCAAGAATTGTAAGAGACATTGCCAAAAATAGCAATAAGCAAGTCCAGATTAAGATGGAAGGCAATGAAACCGAAATGGACAAAACAATTTTAGAAGCCATCAAAGACCCACTTTTGCATTTGGTTCGAAATAGTGTAGATCATGGAATTGAACCACCGGATGTTAGGAAATCTATTGGAAAAAATGAGGATGGACTAGTCTATTTAAGAGCTTACCACGAAGGCGGTCAAGTTGTAATTGAGATTTCTGATGATGGTGCTGGAATCAATCCGGACGTTGTTTTGCAAACAGCCATATCCAAAGGTTTTGTTACTCAAGAACAGGCAACCAGACTTAGTGAAAAAGAAATTTTGGAGCTGATTTTTGTGCCTGGCTTATCAACCACAGAACACGTTACAAATGTCTCCGGAAGGGGAGTTGGTATGGATGTTGTGAAAACCAATGTAGAAAAGATAAATGGAAATATTGACATCCAAAGTAAACTCGGAAAAGGAACAAGTTTTAGAATAAAAATCCCGCTTACTCTTGCTATCATTCCGGCACTTTTGGTTTCTAGTGGCGGTGAAAGATACGCAATACCTCAGATAAGTTTGGTAGAGTTGGTTCGGCTAGAATCGGAACAATCTAAAAAGTCTTTGGAAACGGTAGAAGGTGTTCCCATTTACAAACTAAGAGGGAAATTACTACCTCTAATCTATTTAAGTCAAGAACTGGATATCCCCCAAACAAACACAGAAAAACATGCAAATACAGACGAAGTTATTAACATAGTTGTATTGCAATCCGACAACCAGCAATTCGGATTGGTTGTTGACTTAATCCATGATACGGAAGAAATCGTGGTGAAACCTCTATCCAAACAAATCCGAGGAATCAAAATATTTGCTGGAGCAACCATACTGGGAGATGGAAAAGTCTCCTTAATCTTAGATGTTCTAGGTCTTGCACAAAATTGTCGGGTGATTTCTGAGCAAAAACGAAACATGGCAATGGAAAAAATGGCACAAAAAATAAATGGAACAAATGTCTCTAATGAAATACAAACGCTACTCCTACTTAGAACAGGTAAAGATCATCATCTGGCTGTTGATCTTTCTTCCGTTTCTCGTTTGGAAGAATTTTCCAGCGAAAAAATTGAAAGAGTTAGCGGGATAGAAGTTATCAAATACAGGGGAGAAATCATACCTCTTATACGAGTTGCCAATTACTTTGACGGGTTTTCGGATCAAGGAAGTGTTAAAAAGAACTTGCAAGTTGTTGTATATTCCACTCAAAACGGCGATGTTGGTTTGATTGTTGATTCTATTCTGGATATCATCGAAGGAAACTTCGTTGTTCATCCTTATAAAGGAAAAACCGGTTTGGTAGGTTCCACAATTGTACAAGATCATGTAATGGATTTGCTAAACGTAGAAGAATTAATCAGTGCTTCTAACTTAGACTTTTTTTTTGCATAAAATACAAATAACTAAAGGAGGAATGAGCCTGTGGCAGTGAGTGAAAAACAGTTTTGTACATTTTATTTGGATAATCATTTGTTTGGAATTGAGGTTCTGGATGTTCAAGAAATTATTCGTTTTCAGGAAATGACGCGAGTTCCCCATGCATCTCAAGTAATCAAAGGCTTGATCAATTTGAGAGGACAGATTGTCACAGCGATTGATCTGCGTCAAAGATTAAACCTAGCAGAATCAACTTTGAATGAATTACCCATTAATATTATTGTTAGAACAGAGGACGGATCTGCCGTTAGTTTTTTGGTGGATGATATTGGGGATGTTTTGGAAATGAGCAATGATGATTATGAAGAACCTCCGGAAACGGTTCAGGTCGTTGCCAAAGATTTAATCAAGGGTATATATAAGCTAAAAGACAGATTTTTGGTTATATTGGATACACGAAAGTTATTATACATAGAATCGTAGAATAAGCAAATGAGACAAATAGCAATTATCAATCAAAAAGGAGGAACCGGAAAAACCACAACGAGTGTAAATCTAGGTTATGCGTTAAGCACACTAGGCTACAGAGTTTTACTGGTTGACCTCGACTCCCAAGCATCTACTACCTATTGGTTAGGCATCAAAGAACCAATCCAATGGGAAAAGTTGTTTGAGGCATATTTGAATCAAGGAGAATTGATTGATATTATTCAAAAGACAAAATATAAAAATATTGATGTAATTCCATCGTGCAACCAATTGTACAATTTGCCACGCAAATTCAAAAGCATAAAACAAAGCTATACTTTCCTAAGAGACTATTTGGAACGTTGCAATTGTAATGACAAATGGGATTTTATCCTGTTTGATACCCCATCCAACATAGGAACACTGTTGGTAAATTCACTTACATCCGCAAAAGAAATTATCATACCAGTGGAAACCCATTTTTTACCACTGAATGTGTTAAAAAAAGTTTTTGGCTTGGTAAATGATGCAAAAGAAAAGCTAAAAATAGAAACTTCTATAATCGGAATTCTTCCTTGTAGAGTAAATCTAAGTGATACACACAATAAGGAAGTTTTGGAAATACTACAAGAGAAACTAAAAGGTTTGGTATTCCGAACTATAATCAGACAGGATATTAAACTAGCGGAATGTCCCTCTTTTAGGATGCCTATTTTAGAATATGCACCGGAAAGTGAAGGAGCAAAGGACTATATGAAACTTGCAAAAGAAGTTGTTTACTACAAAAGGAGAAAGAAATGACCGGAGAAATCAAAAAGACAATACAAGAAAACCCACTACAAGATATAAACTACTTGGGTGAGGATGTAACGGAAGAGGAAGATAGGGAAGAGGATGAAGATGAGGTAATTCCTCCACCTACAGGTAACTCAGTTAAGTCTCTTCAAACCGAAAATAAAAAACTAAAACACGAAAACGCTGAAATGCGTAAACTTGTATCGGAACTATATACAACAATTAATAACGTCAAAGACGGTAAATGGCAACATAGGGGAGATATAACAAAATTTAGCGGTAACAACCAGATTTTACTACAAAACATCAATGGAATGTTGGATTCACTCTTGAATCCTATTAGTGTTACAGCAAATTATGTGGATCGAATTTCTAGAGGAGATATTCCACCGAAAATTACGGAAAGTTATAGCGGTGATTTTAATACAATAAAAAATAATTTAAACCAATTGATTGAAAATCTAAACCAATTTGTCGGTGTGGTCGCAAAAGTTCAAAGTGAGCACGACAAAGGGGATATTGACTATGCTATACCAGTTGAATCTTTTTCCGGGGTTTACAAAGCTATGGCTGACGGAACCAATAAGCTAGTAGCTTCCCACATTACTGTAAAAAGACAGGCGATGTCTATTGTACAGAAATACGCGGAAGGTGACTTTAGTGTAATCATGGAAGAACTACCCGGAAAGAAAAAGTTTATCAACAATGCTTTAACAACTCTACGAAACAATTTAATGAGTATTTCCTCAGAAGTTACCCGTTTGGCAGATTCGGCAGTAGCAGGGAAATTGGATATCAGAGCTGATAAGTCTAAGTTTATGGGAGATTGGCAAAAGCTGGTGGAAGGTTTAAACAAAACTCTAGATGCTGTGATTAATCCCTTAAATGTAGCAGCCGAGCATGTGGATAGAATCTCCAAAGGAGATATTCCACAAAAGATAACAGCAAACTATAACGGTGATTTTAATACCATCAAAAATAACCTAAACCAACTGATTGAAAATCTAAACCAGTTTGTTGGTGCGGTCGCAAAAGTTCAAAGCGAACACGACAAAGGAGAAATTGACTACGCCATACCTATAGAATCCTTTTTAGGGGTTTATAAAGCTATGGCTGACGGAACAAATAAGTTAGTAGTTTCTCACATTAACGTAAAAAGACAGGCAATGTCTATTGTGCAAAAATACGCGGAAGGCGACTTTAGCGTGATTATGGAAGAACTACCCGGAAAGAAAAAGTTCATCAACATTGCCCTAACAACTCTACGGAACAATTTGATGGGTGTCTCCGCAGAAGTTACTCGTTTAGCAGAGTCGGCAATAGCCGGAAAACTGGATGTCAGAGCCGATAAATCCAAGTTTATGGGAGATTGGCAAAAACTAATAGAAGGCTTGAATAAAACTCTAGATGCTGTGATTAATCCTCTAAACGTAGCTGCGGACTATGTGGACAGAATATCCAAAGGAGATATTCCACAAAAGATAACCGCAAACTATAACGGTGATTTTAACGTAATCAAAAACAATTTAAATACTTGTATTGATAATATTAATGCTGTAGCCAAAGAGATTAAAAATGTGTCGGAAGCCGTAAAAGTCGGCAACCTAAACTTTAGAGGTGATGCATCCAAAGTCATGGGAATCTATTCCGAAATACTGGGAGTTGCCAATACTCTAACTCAGCACGTAAAAGTTCTTGTGGATGAAATGGACAAGCAAGTAACCATTTTAAATGATTCAGCAAGAAACTTGGCAGACCTAAGCCAGCAAATGGGAGCAAACGCAGAGGAGACTTCTACTCAAGCAAACATCGTTTCTGCTGCTGCTGAAGAAGTAACGAAAAATGTGCAAACGGTTGCTACAGGTGCTGAAGAAATGAGTTCCAGTATCAAAGAAATAGCTAAAAATGCAACGGGAGCTGCCAAAATTGCAGTGGAGGCTGTTAAAACCGCAGAGGTAACTACGAAAACAGTCAATAAACTGGGAGAAAGCAGTGGTGAAATCGGAAAGGTAATTAAGGTCATTACTTCCATTGCACAGCAAACGAATTTACTTGCTTTGAATGCAACCATAGAAGCTGCCAGAGCCGGAGAAGCGGGAAAAGGTTTTGCGGTGGTTGCCAATGAAGTGAAAGAACTAGCCAAACAAACGGCAAGTGCAACGGAAGATATAAGTCAAAAGATAGAAGCAATCCAAGGTGATACGGACGGAGTTGTATTGGCAATTACCGAAATAGGGAAAATTATCAATCAAATCAATGATATTCAAACCGTCATTGCGAGTGCGGTAGAAGAGCAAACGGCTACAACCAATGAAATTGCCAGAAATTCGGGAGAAGCGTCCAAAGGAAGCGTTGAAATTGCAAGGAACATATTGGGAGTATCCCAAGCAGCCAAACAAACGACCAGTGCAGTGGGAGATACGCACAAATCGGCTATGGATTTGTCTAGGGTTGCAGAGCAACTTCGTAAAATAGTAGATCAATATAAAAAGTGAAAAAGATGATAGGGTTAATTATAGATGATTCTGTTGCCATTAGAATTTCTATTCGGAAAATTTTGATAGAGCTAGGTATTGAATACATAGAGGCTGGAAATGGTCAGCAAGCATTGGAAATACTAAAAAGTAATCCAGCAATTGACTTTGCTTTGGTAGACTGGAACATGCCGGTTATGGATGGTTATGAATTCTTGCAGAAGGTAAGAGCTGATCATTCTTATGATAAGAAAAAATTGATAATGGTGACAACACATTCGGATATGGAAAGCATGATAAAAGCGATGAAAGCTGGAGCAAATGAATACGTTATGAAACCTTTTGATAAAGAAATTTTAAAAGATAAGCTAGTTTTAGCAGGGCTTGAATTGTAGGAAGTTATGCCAAAGACTAGAGTTTTAATAGTAGATGATTCTGTAGTTTCACGCAAATTTTTGAGTATGATAGTCAGTGACGAAGAAGATATGGAAGTTGCGGGAGTTGCCGCTAGTGGTAAAATCGGATTGGATCGAATTTCACAAGTGAATCCTGATCTGATAGTTTTGGACATCGAAATGCCCGATATGGATGGGATAACCACTTTAAAGCGAATTCGAGAGAGTTATCCTAAATTACCGGTTATTATGTTCAGCTCACTTACAAAAAAAGCAAGTACGGAAACTTTGGACGCTATTGCTGCGGGTGCAAACGATTATGTTACGAAGCCTTCTCAAACAAATAGCCCTGAAGAAGCGCTTCAAAATATTAAAAAAGAGCTAATTCCCAAGATAAGGGCGTTGTGTAAAACGGAAGCATATCCGAGCAAACGACCATCCATAACTCAAACATACTCCAATAAACCGAAACAGCACATAAAAACCCATTCGGTTCCAGCCTCTTCATCAGTTCCAAGTGCTCAAATTAAAATTGTAGTGATTGGTATCTCAACAGGTGGACCAAATGCACTGGCAACAATGCTGCCCAGTCTGCCTGGAGATTTCCCGGTGCCGATTGTAATTGTACAGCATCTTCCTCCCATTTTTACCAATACATTGGCAGAACGTCTTGATAGGATATCTAGTTTGAAGGTAGTGGAAGCCAAAGAAGGAGACAAGCTGATTCCTGGAAAAGTATTTATTGCTCCGGGAGATTATCATACAAGTTTGAAAAGGTTTACTAATATCGTTGTGATAGGTCTGGATCAAGGACCGGTGGAAAATTCACTAAGACCCGCAGCAGACGTTTTATTTCGCTCTGCAGCTAAGCTCTATGGAAATAGCGTTTTGGGTGTTGTAATGACTGGGATGGGGCAGGACGGTTTACGCGGTAGTGAAAGTATTAGAGAAGCAGGAGGTACAATTCTTGTGCAAGACGAAGAAAGTAGCGTTGTTTGGGGAATGCCGGGAAGTGTATCACGAGCCGGCTTAGCTCACCTCATAGTTCCTTTGAACGAAATTGCTTCCGAAATTATAAGGCTTGTAGGTTAGATAGATGGAAGTTAACTCATCTAATTTTGAATACGTTAGTAAACTTGTAAAGGAACATTCGTCCATAGTCCTGGAAAGCGGGAAAGAATATCTCGTAAATTCAAGGTTGTACGAACTAGCAAAGGACAGTGGCTTTAAGGGTCTAAATGATTTTATAGCAGATATTCGAAACAAACCTTTTAACTCTATTCATAAAAAAATCATTGAACTAATGACAACCAATGAAACATCCTTTTTTAGAGACTTTTATCCTTTTGAAACTCTAAAAAATGACATCATACCGGAAATGTTAGAAAGAAAAAAAAGTGACAAAACGATTCGAATCTGGTCAGCAGCTTGTTCTACCGGTCAGGAACCTTATAGCATTGCCATGATACTAAGAGATGCAATTCCAGACGTAGACTCTTGGAGAATAGTCATCAACGCAACCGACCTTTCCACTACAATTTTGGAATATGCCAAGAGAGGTGTGTATAAACAAGTGGAAGTGAACAGAGGTTTGCCTGTAGCATACATCCTGAAGTATTTTGAACAAATCGGTACGGAGTGGAAACTGAAAGATGAAATTAGGAAAATGGTAGTTTTTGAAGAAATCAATTTAAACAAACCTTTTCCGTGGTGGTATACTTTTGATGTGATATTTATGAGGAACGTTTTGATATATTTTGAAATAGAAACCAAGAAATTAATTTTTGAAAAGCTAAAACAATGCTTAGCTCCCGAAAGTTATTTGTTTTTGGGAAACGCAGAAACAACAATCAATTTGGACGCTGGTTTTGAACCCGTAACCTTAGGGAAATCAGTTTGTTACAGATTAAAAAAAATATAGGAGATAAATAAATGAAAATTTTGATAGTAGACGATTCTACTGCTCAAAGAATAATTTTAAAAAAGATTTTCAAGGAAAAAGGATATTCCGATGCGGACATTCACCAAGCAGGAGATGGAAATGATGCCCTCGAAAAAGCAAGTCAACACGATTACGAACTAATTTTAATGGACTTGAATATGCCAAAGATGGACGGGCTTACATGCATCAAAAGCATGAGAAAGCAAAATATCAAAACTCCCGTTGTCATGGTGACATCTGAGGGTGATCAAGAAAAAGTGAATGAAGCAATGAAGGCTGGAATTTCTTACTTTATCACAAAACCTTTTTTACCTGAAAAATTGTGGAGCATTGTTAACTCCGTACTAAAATGAAAAATCTTCTAATCGTAAGCAGTCGTACAAGCGAATTTAGCTCTGTTCGTTCCGAATTGGAAAAAGATAAATGGACCATATTTCTATCTAAAGATGATTCAGAAAGTAACAAAGTGATGCAAACGAGTCGAGTAGACCTCATTATTTCCGCACTGGAAGAAGAAGGGATCAACGGTCTAAGTTATTTAGGGCTAAGCAGAACCTATAAACCGGAAATCATATTGCTGATAACAAAACAAGATTTTGAATTGCTTAGGGTTGCTTACGAAAAGGGAGTATGCCAAATACTATTGTATCCGGATGAATTGAAAAAAATTCCTAAATTGGCAAGCAAAATCTATGAAGAAAAGGTTGTAAAAAATATCCAAATACTAAACCTTCAGAACCGAGCGGATATCCTAAGGGAGCAATTTGAAAATCAACATAAATGGGAGCTATTAAGCTCTGGCTCTAACATCGCAAGTATTGCAAGATTGGTAAGCAAATTGCACAACAACCTATGCCAAGCGGACGGATTTGGAGCAATGATAAGCTTGATTGGGCTTATCAAAGATTATAGTCATATTGAAGGTGATAACTATCTTGTTGAAAAAGAAATCATGGAGCAATTATTTACTTCTTCTGAAATCGGAAAAAAGATTTTGGATTCCATGAACTCCTTTTTGAATGTAGCCAATATAAAACTTTCTCTGGAAGAAATTACGATAATGGATTTTTTTCACTATGTAGACACAATTACAAAAGGTATGTTTGGCATTGCAGAAAGAAAAAACCAGCACATAATTCTGTCTGATTTAAAAAATATACAAAACACAAAGCCAATTCGGTTTGATGTTGAAAAGATTAAACTGGTAGTGTATGAATTGATTTTAAATGCGATCAAGTTTTCCAAAGATAATGATAGAATTTATGTCATTATGTTTCAAACGGGTTATCAATTTGGCTTTCGGGTTTTGAATCCGGCTTATACATTTCAGCACAATATATTAGGAGTACCAGAATCTTATAAATCTTTGGTATTTAACCCTTTTTATAAAATTTCGGATCAAGCAAATTATGACTATTTTGATATAGAAGTTACCGGTGAGCTTGGACTAGGTTTAACCCTAGTAAAAGAAATTGTAGAACTTCATAATGGTTTGGTAAGTATTGGAAATACACTCAATCATCTGGAAGTAAATGAAAATGGAAGCCCAAAAGTAGACGTAATGGTAGATGTTTCTTTTTCTGTTTGAAAGTTTTGTAGGAAATGAATACAATGAAAGAAGAAAAAAAAATACTCATAATTGATAACGACCAAGAGGTAATCGATTCTATCGTTGTATCTTTATTTTACATAAATTATAAAGTTGATTATAGTTCTGATGTAGACGAAAGCCTGAAACTTTTTTGGGAAAACTTATATTGGATTGTGATTATTAATCTTGATTCTAATATTAAAAATATAGATAAATTTTTTGAAGAAACAAATCATGCGTCAGTTGGTGTTGTATATATCCTTTTGAATGATGAAGGAGTACTTCATAACGTATCGAAGTTTCCAGAGCATGGTATTTTTTTGTTTCTCCCGAAGCCTATTGATTCAAGCAAATTGGTGAAGAAAGTTGAATTTGCCTACCAAATTATGCAATCTCAAAAAGCTACAAAACAAAAAGACAGAGAAAAAAATCTAAGCGTAAGCGGTAAGGACATTATCCGTGAAATGAAGCAAACAATTTCAAACAACATGGAAACAATTAAAGACAACTCTTTGTTTCATACCTTGAAAAACGTTTTCACACAAGGAAGTGGTTTTGGCATGTTGATTACACTCATATCATACATCGAAGACGGCTCTACCGTTACTGAGGATGGCTATATTGTTGACAAAGAGATTGGAGACATGCTGATTTATCATTCCAAATTTGCATACAAAACCGTTGATTTGATAGATAAACTTCACAATGTAACTAAAAATAAAATCAGACTCTACCAAGTCCGAGCTGACACCATCCCCAAACTTGTGGATAAAGCTATAGAGAAACTAAATTCTCGTATTCCAGTTAAAGGTCATAAAATATCTTTAGGACTAAATTCGGAACTAAAGAATTATCACTTAAATATCAATGAGGAGCTGATTGAATCTGCCATATTTGAAATACTGCTAAATGCTTTAAAGTATTCGGTAGAAAATACTACCATTATGGTGACATATAATCATGTAAGCGATTATATTACGATATCCATAAGTAATACACCGGAAGCAAAATTCAAAAGTGACCAATTGAATAATTGGTTCCTTCCATTTTACCGAGAACAACAAATTGTAGACGAGAGGTATGAGTCTCTTGATTTCGGACTTGGATTGACCTATGTTCAAAAAATTATCCAACAACACAACGGGAAAATTTTTTTGGATAAAATAAACGTGCACTTGTTTGGTGGAAAAAAAATGCTAAACGTATCTATTAGTCTGCCAATATTTTGAGGTTATAAATGAAAAAAAGTACTCTGTTTTTTATAATTATTTATTTCACACTTTTTATAAATAAATTATTTTCATGGGAAAAATCATTAGAAAAGAATGATGTGGTTGTTTATACTCGTAGTGTTTCTTATTCTTCCGTTAAGGAATATAAAGCAATTGCTCGTGTGCATGCTAGCCTTTCCACAGTTTATGCTGTATTTAATGATGTTCCTAACTACAAAAATTGGATGCACTTATGCAAAAAGTCTAAAATTGTGAAAGATATTAGTCTAAACCAGAAGTATATTTACTTGGAGATTCAACCAAAAGGACCAACCTCTCCCAGAGATGTAGTGATAAACGCAAACATAACTCAAAATCCAAAAGATAAGGAATTAATCATCCAAATCCAAAGTATAAAAGATATTCTACCGGAAAAAAATGGAATAATAAGAGTTCCTAAATTAAAAGGTTATTACAAATTAAAGCCTTTAAAGAATAAGGAAGTGGAAATTACTTACCAACAATTTGTTGATCCCGGTGGTAATGTTCCTGCCTTTTTATTCAATACTACAATCACAAGTGAACCCTACAATACACTAAACAATCTTAGACAAGAAACCCAAAAAGCAAAATACCAAAAGGCTAAATTTGATTTTATTAAAGAGTAATAGGCTTCCAGCTTATAAAATCGCAGCTGTGTAAAAAGTCAGTTTTTGCTCCCTTCGACACTTCGGCAAGCTCAGGTGCATCGCTACGCTTAAGGGAGCGTTTGGACGCTTTCCTATATAACAAATTTAAGTCTATCCAATAACTTACCCATGGAGCAATAAGATACTTTCACAATGCCCGGAACTTTGCCTGAAACTCTCTTTCAAAAAGGTTATTCCGTTGAAAAAATGATTAGACCGGCAATCAATTAAAATGACTTTTTTATGGTATGAGTATATTTTGTGAAAATTAAAATCCTTATATCTGTTACAAAGAGAGGGTGTAATATGAAAATTAAAATCTTAAAATACTCAAGTTTTTTTCTCATACTTATCCTAGGTACAATCAGTTGTGGTTTTTCATCCCTAAAGGATGAATTTTATACATATTCTGCTATTTTATTATCTTTACTGAAAAACCCTCCGATAGTTATCTCTTATGAACATTCACCATATACACTAACCAAAAATTCTTCGGCAAGTGTTGTTCCGACAACCCAAGGTAGTATAACAACTTGTTCCTCATCTCCAACTTTGCCAGACGGATTAAGTTTAGACAACACAACTTGTGAAATCAGTGGAACACCAACGAGTGTTCAGTCTGAAACAGAGTATATAATCAAAGCAAGCAAATCAACCTACGGAACAACAACCAAACTTTCTATCATAATTGAAGAAAATTCCACATCTGATAATACAACTATAACTTCACCCACGATTTCTATAACCGGTTCACCGTTTACCCTAGGGTTAGGTACAGATGCAACAATAACACCAACTCTAGGTGGAGGGACACCTACTTCTTGTAGCATAAGTCCGAGCCTTTCAACTGGACTTACCATCAATAGCACAACATGTGTAATTAGTGGAACACCAACAGTGACCCAAACAGCAACAGATCATACAATAACGGTTGGTAATTCTGCAGGAAGTAACTCGGTGACAATCAATATTACTGTTAGCTTATTGGTTGCCGGTATCTCTTCCGGAGGAGAACATACTTGTGCTTTGTCATCTACGGGAGACGTAAAGTGTTGGGGACGGGCGGGTTCCGGTCAACTTGGGTATGGAAATACAAATCCTATAGGGAACGACGAAACACCGGATAGTGTTGGATATGTTAATGTAGGTGGTGGTACTGTTACTCAAATCTCTGCTGGATATGAACATACTTGTGCTTTGCTATCTACGGGAGATGTAAAGTGTTGGGGAAGGTCAGATTATGGTCAGCTCGGATATGGAAATACTACAACCATTGGTGACGACGAAACACCAGACAGTGTTGGATATGTTAATGTAGGTGGTACTGCTACGCAAATTTCTGCTGGATATGAACATACCTGTGCTTTGTTATCTACAGGAGATGTAAAGTGTTGGGGAAGGTCAGATTATGGTCAGCTCGGATATGGAAATACTACAACCATTGGTGACGACGAAACACCAGCAAGTGTTGGAAATGTTAATGTAGGTGGGACTGTTACACAAATTTCTTCAGGTCAAAAACATACCTGTGCTTTGTTATCTACCGGAGATGTAAGGTGTTGGGGAAGGTCAGATTATGGTCAACTCGGATATGGAAATACTACAACCATTGGTGACGACGAAACACCAGCAAGTGTTGGAAATGTTAATGTAGGTGGGACTGTTACACAAATTTCTACCGGATACGAAAATACCTGTGCTTTGTTATCTACCGGAGATGTAAAATGTTGGGGACGAGCGGATTCCGGTCAACTTGGTTATGGAAACATAAATAATATAGGAGACGACGAAATACCAGCGAGTATCGGAAACGTAGACATAGGTGAGACTGTTATACAAGTATCTTCCGGTCTAAAACATACCTGTGTTCTATTATCTACCGGAAATGTAAAATGTTGGGGTGAAGGAAATCATGGTCGTCTTGGCTATGGAAGTTCAACAGATTTAGGAAAAACTGAGGTACCGTCAAGTTATGGAAACGTAAATGTAGGTGGGACTGTTACGCAAATTTCTGCTGGTGATGCACAGAGTTGTGTTCTGTTATCTACGGGATACGTAATGTGTTGGGGAAGAGGATCCTATGGTCGTCTTGGTTATGGGAATGAAAACATTATAGGAGACGATGAAGAACCAGCTAGCGTAGGGAATGTGCAGGTTTTTTAATCATGAATTTTCCATTTCTATCAAAAAAATTTATTCCTTTAAACTTTAAACTTGTCTTCGTGAATTCTTTTGCAATGATTCTTACCATGACTACAATGATCTTTATCGCCACTTATTATTTTAAAAAAGACAGTGAACTTCGTATTCGTGAGAACAACATTATGATAACCGATGCTATAGGAGCAAGATTAAATACGGAGTTTGGTTCGATAATACAAGTTGTAAGGTTTATTGTAAACGAACTCGAACAAGGAACAGAGAAACCACTTAAAGAGTATGATAAGTTTTTTATTTCTATTGGAATTTATAAATCTACTGGTTACGCACTTGCACCACTAAAAACGACTTACAATGATGAAATTCTTACAAAAGCTGAATTATCTCCAGCAGATATAGAAAACCAAATACAAATCTACACTAAACATTTTCAAAAATCACTTGAGGGAGAAGCCAATTTACAAAACTTTAGTCCTGGTCTCAAACTTGAGACATTTGCCATTTCTATTCCTTACAAAACGGAATCAAAAAAACTCGTTGTTGCTACAATAGACTATAAAAAAATTCGAGAGTCCTTTGAAACCAAAGGAAATATATCAAAGACAATTTTATTAAACTCGTCTGGAAATGTAATAGGCCATCCGGAACAAAACCTACTTATAAAAGGAGAAAACTTATACGGTCTTCCAATCGCAAAACAAATGTTTACAACTAATGTTAGCAATGGGCAAACTGTCTTTAAAAAAAGTGGTGAGACATTTATCGGTTCTTTCAAAAAAGTAGGTTTTGCCAATGCGGGTGTTATTTCTATTATTTCTAAAGACAAGGCTTTGGAAGAGGTTTACAATATTCAAAGAAGAAACTTGGTATTGATGATTATTTCTATTTTGGTCGTGTTTTTTATTGTTTATAATTTTGCTAAGCAGATCACAAAGCCTGTTTTGTATCTAGTTGAGATGACTAAAAAAATCAAAGAAGGAGAATTTAATATTCCAGTCAAAGTCAAAACAAAAGATGAAATCGGTTTGCTTGAAGAATCCTTTTTGCAGATGGGGAATGGTCTTGCCGAAAGGGAAAAGGTAAAGGACGCTTTAGCCAAATTTGTAAACGAAGATATTGCAGAAAGAGCATTGAAAGGAGAAATAAAGTTGGGGGGAGAGAAGATGTTATGTGTTATCTTTTTTTCTGATATACGTGGTTTTACTGCTATGTCAGAAAAATTATCTCCCGAAGATGTTGTTGAATTATTAAATGAGTACATGACACAAATGGTTCATTGCATAGACTTAACCAATGGTTATGTTGATAAGTTTATTGGCGATGCTATTATGGCGACTTGGGGTGTTCCAATTTCCAAAGGCAATGACGCAGAAAATGCTATTGATGGAGCAATAATGATGCGTCATGTTTTAATAAATATGAATAAAAAGCGAAAAGAGGAAGGTAAAATTGAAATTAAGATGGGGTGCGGACTAAATTATGGTCCTGTGGTAGCAGGGCAAATTGGTTCTGAAAAAAAATTACAATATACGGTAATAGGGGACAGTGTAAATCTTGCTTCAAGAGTTGAGGCATTAAACAAACCATTTGGAACGGATATTTTGATTACTCAAGATTTATATGATATGGTGCAAGATATTTATCATGTAGAAAAAATGCGTCAAATTAAAGTAAAAGGAAAAACAGAGCCACAAACAATTTATGCAGTACTTGGCAAAAAAAATAATCCAAACACTCCCAAAAATGTAGAGGAACTGAGAATGCTAGTTGGAATTGATTTTAAACCGGAACCTGATGATACGAAAAAGGGAGATGGAGAAGAAGTCAAATACGAAATTCTGTAAATTGTTATGAAAACCTTACAAACATCAATCCAACAACCCTCTAAACTACCAGATTTCCTATTCTCTAAACAATTTAGAGTGAATACGGGAACAATTTTGACAATCTTTCTTTTGGCATTATACCTTTATTGGGATAGTACAAGGGACCCATACGTTGGAGATAGGATACCAATTGGAAAAGTTACGTCAACAGTTAATGATATTGAAAGAAAATTGGGGGCAATGGTTGTTTGGAAGTCTATAGAACAAGAAAGCATTATATACAATTATGATACGATTCGTACTGATTCGAATTCTAAAACAACCATTGAGTTGGACGATGGGACAAAAGTAGCTTTAAAAGAGGATACAATTATATATATTAATAGAAACCCGGAAAAGATAGATATAAACTTTATACAAGGAGAAATTAGTGTGGATACAATAAATAGAAAAAAAATTGATGTAGAAAAAATCAATATAGTTCATGGAAACGAAGTTGTTAGACTTGACAAAACGCATATAAGTATCTTGAAACCAATGGCGAGTTCTTCGACAGAATTAGAGTTGAAAGGTGGAGAAGCAAATCTTGAAAAAGATAACAAAATCATTCCCTTACAAAAAGACGAATACCTTGTTTCTAAAAAGGAATTGACAAAAAGGTTTTCAAAACCACAACAAAAGGAGGTATCAAGAATCTCAGAGACTGTTCCTTCATTAATTAGAATCGAATTTCCAAAAAATAATTCTCAAGTTGATATCGCAAATATGGAAGAGTTTAATTTTGTTTGGGAAAGAAAAAAAGACATTGATTTTTATCAGATTCGGTTGACTCGGTTATCAGATAGAGCTATCGTTTTTAATAAAACTGTTACCGGAACCAAATATACTATTCATGACTTTAGAAAGTTAAAACGTGGTAAATACAAATTCTCTGTTGGAACTACAAATAAAAGTGAAAAAACTATACATACCTTTGAAATATATTTACAAAAAATTGATCCAAATTCTATCAAGTATAAAACTCCAGAGAAAATTTACGTGGAATAAATTTGGATTTCTTTGCCTTGTGATTTCCTTTGGTATTTTTTCTCAGGAAGCCAATAAAGTTCGTGTTGCTTGGGAAAAAATTCCAGGAGCCATCTTATACAAAATTGAAATCAAAGATGAATTAGATAAAATTATTTTTGAAAAAGAAACAAAACAAACATTTATAGAACTGTCACTTTTTCCGGGAACTTATCAAAAACGGATTTCAACAATAGATAAAACAGGAGATGTACAAACCTCATACTGGTCTTCTTTAGGAGTAGTCTCCAAAACTATGGAAGAAAAACCGAAAATAAAAATTCCTTTAGAATGGAAAAAAGTAAAAAATTCGATTTCTTATATAGTAGAACTAAAAGACCAAAATGAAAAAATTGTTACCAGAAAAAAAACAACTTTAACAAAAATAGAAATAGAACTCGCAATGGGAAAATACCAAAAGAGAATTTTGGTTCAAGATAAAACCGGAGAGTGGACTCCCTCAGCTTGGAATAACTTGGAAATTATTCAAAAGAAAAATCTATGGAGAAAAAACGATATTGTAATTCGTTCCTCAGCTCTTCCTGGTTGGGGAGAAGTATACGCTGCTTCTCAATACAGACAACCCAAATATAGACCAAGAGGTTATGTCTATATGGGGCTTAGCACAATTTTGGGAGTATATTATCTGTATCTGCAAAACAGCCATTCTAAGAAGGAAAAAGAATTCCAAGAGTTTGCAAATAAGAGTGTACTAATCAGTGGACTTAGTGGAGATCGTCTTTACCAAGTTCAAGACGCTTACAATCTATATGCAATTAAGGAATTAAACAATTTGCAAAGCCAGGACAGTAGACTCGCAAACCAAGGAGAACAAGTATTATCAGTTTTTTTATTTACTTATACCATTCAATTGTTGGATGCAATCAAAATTCAGCACTTTGACTTGCCAAAACTTTCTGCAAGTGTAAGAAAGAAAAATGCTTTGCTTCCTGAATACTATTATACCATAGCTGTAGAAATGAGATTTTAGTGGAATGTATCATTCAAATCCGGTGTTCTTTTTGCGAATATATTTAAAGTCTAGTATGAAATTGTATAAGACATACTCATAATATGCCAGATGTGCCTCAAACAAGAAATTGCAGGGATAACAAGTTTTTCTTTGAGAGAGCAAAAAAGAGAGCGTAAAAAAGGTTATTTGTATAAAAAAAGTAGTACCTTCTCCACTTTCCCTGTTGGATCGTATGATATAGTCATCACTTAAAATAGCCAGCAGACCCAAAACGTAAGAATGATACACCTTTTTCGGTTCGTTTTCCGTATCATAGTAGCTGAATGTGTCTCCTATGATCTTTTTAAATCCCTCTGCAAACTTCTCTAATTGATTTGTTACTAAGTCATTGGCAGTATCTTCAAGCAGTTTCTTTATGATTTTCACTTCGACTTCAAACCAATCTAATATGATACTTTGGAACACAAACTTGATCTCATAATTGGGAATCCTCAATTCGTATCGGACAATTGTCAAATAACCACTAAATAACATAAGTGTCCAAATAAGTTCTCTTTTTGCATCCATGCCTGTAAAAACGAAGTTCTCATAAATATCTTTTACAATGGGTTCGTTATTAATGAGTTGCAAGATAAGCTCCCTTGAATCGGTAGCATCTTTGTGCTTGATTCTTTCTTTTAACAAATCATCCGAACTCGTATTCACCCAGTAAGGCTTAAAACCGTTCCGATGTTATTGAAATCATTTTTTTCATGTTGTTTGAGTAAATTTCCTTCTAATAAACAATCGTTTTTTGAATATATTTTTACTTTTTCTGCAACTATGTACTTATAAACTTAGTTGTTGTTTTCGATAATACTTTTGAAGTCAGAATTCCCAATATCCAGTTTTTTCATCAATCCACCCAAAAGGTTTCTCCGATTTTTAGGTCTTTTAGCCTATCTTTTTCTATTCCTTTTTGGTTAAAAATTTGTACCGTTTTCTTAAGTGGCTCATCCAAAGGCTCGTCTGTTAGGACAAATGTATTGTAGTGAATAGGTAACATAAATTTTGCATTTAGGTCTACCAAAGCTTGGATTGCTTCTGCCGGGTCCATGTGAACTATCTTCATAAACCATCTCGGATTGTAAGCACCAATTGGCAAAATTGCCAAATCAATATTAGGATACTTTTTTCCAATCATCTTAAATCCGGCAAAATATCCCGTATCCCCAGCAAAATAAAAGGTATGATCTTTTCCCACAACAACATAGCTTCCCCAAAGAGTCTCATTTCTGTCAAATAATCCTCTGGCACTAAAATGCTGGCTTGGAGTAAAGGCTATTTTTAGGTCTTCCAAAACCGTCTCTTCCCACCAATCCAATTCGATTACGGTTTGTAAACCTTCCCCTTTTAACAAATCTCCATTTTTCAAACCGGTGATAAAAGTAGGATGGAACATTTTTTCTAGCCTACTTAGAGTTGGTAAATCCAAATGATCATAATGGTTGTGGCTGATTAAAACGATGTCAATGTTTGGCAGGTTTTCCATTTTAATACCAGGCTCTGTGTATCTTTTGGGTCCTGCAAAGCTTACCGGGGAGCACCTATCCGACCAGATTGGGTCAGTCAGTATATTTTTTCCCTGTATTTGAATCAAGGTTGTTGCATGACCTACCCAAGTAGCGGTAAACTTAGTTTTGTTTTCTCGCAGCTTTAAGCCATCGTTCACAGAGGCTACGATTTTGTAATTCGAAGGATTTTTGGATGGTAGTTTGGTTGAAATCCTGTCCCACTGCCATTTCAAAAAATCTCCGAATCCGTGATTTTGTAAAGACGAGTTCATGTTTTTAAATCCATTTTTGGTATGATGAGGTTTGGAATTTTTATCTAAGTCAGTTTGGCATTGGGTATTGAATATAAGAATAAAAAATAAAAAAAACTTTAACATTTTTATAAGGTTTTGGATATATTGAGATTTGTCCTCAAAAATTTTTCCTAAGATAATCCGGCATTTGAATGTCTAAAGTTTCCATCTTTCAATTTTTTTCCCTTTAAGGATTACGTATTCAATTTCGAATAGGTGCTCAAAGTTTTCCAAGGGATTTCCTTGTAGTATGAGCAGGTTTGCTTCTTCTCCTTCCCGAATCGTTCCTGAATGAGAAGCAGACAAAAAGGAACAAGTGTTTTGTGTTGGAATTTTTAGCAACTTTTTGCCGTTTCCAATTACTCCGGAATATAGCTTCAATTCCATAAGTCCACCTATACCGGGGAAGGAAAAGCGAGAACCGGAATTTCCGGAGAGTATTAAGTTATCCCAAAGAGCAGGATTATTTTTAAAAAATTCCCAATAAGAAGCAAACTCTTTTTGAGCTTCTTCGATTTCTTCCTCAGCCAAAGTTTTGTTTTCCAATTGACTTTTCATTGAGTCAGAATAATTTTTTTGAAAAAACTTGCTTTTTTCATGGAAATAATCATAAACATCTTGGAGTTCCTTTTGTTTTCCTTGCAGTTCCAAAAAATAATAAGGCAAAAATGATGGACTCCAGTATATACTTTCAGAAAAAATTTTGTTAAAATCACCTTGTATGCTGCTTGGAATAGGGTGTCCTATATGACGGATACCGGCTCGCAAAACTTCTAAAATGGAAATTCTATCTCCAAAAGTTGTTGCCATTAAAATTTTGTTTTGCTTTTGGGCTAAGCGATTCAATCGATAGAATAAAAATGAATCCATAGAATAGCCGTCTTCATAAAAACGGTGGAATAGATGTACAATTTTGGAATCCTTTTTAACTAGAGAAGAAACTTCTTGAAATATTGCTCTTTTATCACTTCCTACAAAATAAAGCTCTTTAGGAATATTTTGCGTTTCTTTATTTTGAGCAATAATTGGTTTCTCTGCAATTATAATTTCCGGTCCAAGTATTTTGCCTTTTTGGATTTGTTTTTGAATGTCATAAATCCAAGGTCCGTCTGAAACGGATTGAATATGAGTAAATCCATGGTATAAAAAAGATTTAAGTGCTCTATGAACAGCCTCCCTATTGTTTGCACCGCCCAAAGAATCGGCTCCTAAGGTAACAAAGGCATCGCACATAGATGGGACTACGTATTTGTAAGAGTCTTCCGGGCTTTGACTTGGAGTTATTTCTATAATTTTTCCTTGGCGAATAGTGATTTTGGAAACAGGACTAAAGTCCATAGAATTGGGCTTTAAATAGCTAACACTGTCTAAAACCAAATCCTTAGAAAGAACAGAATTGAACAAAAACAGCAACAATACAATAAAACGAAAAATCATCATATTCCAATCAAGTTAATAAATCTTGAAAACTCTGAAAATCAAATTAATCATAACATATAAAAAATATATTTTGTTTTCTGTAAAATTCAATATATTTTCTAATAAATTAATTGTAATATTTTCCAGTTATTTTATAATTCAGAATTAGATAAATTAAAGAAAATCGTGCTACTTCTATGCTAAATACAAATATAAAATCTGAAAATGAAGTTGAGATAATGCACCAAGGGGATAATTCAATATCTATCATTATGTATAGAATTTCTAAAGACGCAGAAAAGCAACTTCAAAATTCCTTAAAATCTATTCTTTCCGATTTATCCAAGGAGCAGTTCGTTCCTCTTTTTTATACAATTTTGAAAGAATTGGTTATAAACGCTTGCAAAGCCAATCAAAAAAGAGTTTTTTTTGAAGAAAGAGGTTATAATATTTTTGAAGAGCAGGATTATTCAAAAGGTATTATAGATTATAAAAAATCATTTAGTGAAAAAATGTCCGAAGAATATGGAATCAAGTCTAGAAAAAAAGGATATTATTGTTTGGTAAAAATTGACTATCATGAGGAAGGTATTACTTTTTGTGTAGAGAACAATACTCCCATTATCAAACAAGAAGAAGAGTCCATTCGAGAAAAGCTAGAAAAAGCAATGCAATATGACGATATCGCTCAATTTTACATGGATAATTCGGAAGAGTCGGAAGGTGCAGGTTTAGGCTTGGCTTTAGTTGTTATTCTAATAAAAGGTGAAGGAATCGATCCAAAATACTTTAGGATTTCTAATAAAGACGGGATGACGATAGCTCGCTTAGAAGTCCCGTTTACACCAGAATTTATAAGCAAAAGATATAATTAGCTCTTAAAGAATGAAACCTATCATTCCTGTTTCAGTTTGCATCACGACTTTTAATGAAGAGCTGAAGCTACCTTTGTGTTTAAAAAATTTAGACTTCGTGGATGAAATCATTATTGTAGATTCCGGTTCTACAGACAAAACTGTATTTATCGCAGAACAATATACAAGCAAGATTTACCAGAGGGATTTTGATAATTACATAAACCAAAAAAATTATTGCCTTTCCAAAGCAAAAAATAACTGGGTTCTTGCTTTGGATGCGGATGAAGTTGTATCGCTAGAGTTGAAGCAAGAATTGCTACTGATTCTTCAAAGCCAACTTGTTTATGACGGATATTTTATACCAAGGTTATCCTTTTATTTAAATAGATGGATTAAACACGGCGGTTGGTATCCAAATTACCAAATTCGCTTTTTTAACAAAGAAAAAGGTCATTTTAGCGGGTTATTGGTTCATGAAACGGTTCAAATTACCGGAGAAATAACCTATCTTAAAAATCCGTTATTGCATTACTCTTACAACAATATTTCCGAGCATGTAAAAACGATCAATCGGTACTCAGACTTAACCGCTATGGAAAAGCATAAACTCGGAAAAAAATCAAGCATTCTTTTTGCAATTTTGGAAGGGATGTGGAAATTTTTTTCAATGTTTTTTTTGAGATTCGGTTTTCTGGACGGAAAAGCCGGGCTTGTGATTGCGATTATGGGGTCCTATTACAATTTCTTGAAATACATCAAATTGTATGAATTAAACAAAAAATCTGATTCTAAGGAGTATGAAATATATGCAAACAAATAATACTACAATCTTGGCTGTATTGTACAGGCTAAAAACCTGTAGCGTCATTTTTATCCTTCTAATCACCACAAATTGTTTTATGAGTTTGAAGCCTCCTCCTATTACCTTTACCCAAACTCAAACCGCGGCGGAAAAACAAATCGTAGGAGAAGATAAAGAGCTGGAAAGCAATGGCTGGCTGATCTCTTCCATTCAGACTTCATCCTCCGGTTCAGAAGAATGGGAAAGGAGTTCAACCTATTCGTCAGTCGATTCCGAAGAAGAAAAAAAATATATATTATCTCTCCAAGAAATTGCTTATTATGCCCCAAAAGTCAGAAGACTTAAAATAAGAGGGATTGTTGCTGAAGGACTAAATGGAAAATTAGTTCTCGTAGAAAACAAAAAAGGTGATAAATCAAAAGAGAAAGAGCAAAACAAGCAGTTGTTGGATATTGTAAATGCCGCACGAGAAGGAGTTGTTACTACTAAGTTAGAAAAAGAAGCCAAAAAAAAGAAACTAAGCGATATAGAAAAAGCAAAATTAAAACAAGAACTAACCTTGTCTTTTTATAACCAAACACTTTCCGGAGAATTCTATGAAGTTAAAAAAGGAATTTTTAAAAAAAAGGAATAGTGTTTAACTTGAGTTTCGGATAAGAAAAATTGCAAATTTTTTAGGGGCAATCACGGGGGAATTGCCCCTACGAAAGACAAATTGTAGGGGTAAACCCCTGTGTTTACCCCTTAATTATAAATAAAAGCACCTTAAGCGAAACTCGCGTTATTTACTAAACAAAAAATGAGTTAAATAGACTTTGGTGTTTCTCTAGATTATATTGAAAGAATTGCTGGTCTATAAAAAAAGTTTTTGGTAGAGACTTTTTAATTATAGTTCTTTTTTTGCTTCACATATAAACCAGTTGAGAGCATCCAATAACCTCTGTAGGTCTACTGTAGCAGAATAGATTCGGGGATCCATAATAAATTTTTTTCCTATTAACTTTCCAAATTGCCACATACTACCGCTAGTTGCAATTCCGTAAATTGTTTCATTAGGCTTATTATTAAACCTCTGGGCAGCAATCATCTCACACAAAACTTGTGTCCAACCTTCTTCAAAGTTTTCTTTTTTTACTTCGGCTATACATACAATAGGATTTGTATAAGTAAAGCCTGTTTTAGACGTTGGAGCTATCAGGAAATCCGGTATTCCAGTTAAGCCTTCTTCTTCGGAGACATCAAAATGAACATGAGACCAAACAGGCAGAAGATGCTTTTCGGTTATTATATTTAAAATAGGGGATATTATAGTTTCGCAAATAGAATTTTCACTAATATAGTTTCTTGGAGTTTTCAAATTCTTTAGAAAAAATTGAAAAAAGAGAACTTCTATTTGGACTTTTTCTTCTTTTAAAAACTCTACAAATTCACTTTCTATATCAAACTTTTTGCCAACTTCTTCTATCGTTTTGTAGGTTCCGTAAGCCATAAGTAAACTCCTTTTTAGCTGTTAAGAGTATTATCTGCTATTATATTATAAATAGCAATTTAAAAATCGCCTATTCCCGGGCTATGATTTAAAGAAGAGACTCTACCCACCGAATAAGATTGCTGAATCGCTTCATGCAAATATTTTTTAGCCAACCTAACAGAGTTTTCTAGATTATGTCCTTTTGCCAGGAGGGCTGCAATGGAAGCGGAGTAGGTGCAACCTGTTCCATGGGTGCTCACATTTGGCAAATATTCCGAATGAAAAGTGGATATTTTGTGCCCATCGTATAAAACGTCTTTTAGCTTGTTTTCTTTTGGAATATGTCCACCTTTTAATAGTATGGGGACTTTATATTTGGCATATATTTCAACCGTAACGTCTTCCATTTTATCGAAATCTTGGATTGGTTTGCCAAGCAAAATTTCACCTTCGTCCTTATTCGGTGTCACTAAAGAAGCGATAGGAATCAAATTTTCCAGCATTGCAGAAATCGCATCATTTTTTAGTAATTTTGCTCCGCTAGTTGCAACCATAACCGGATCAACTACTAAATTAAGCTTCTTGTCCTTTAACGTCTCTACCACTTTATTTATGATGGAAAGTGAAAACAACATCCCTGTTTTTATAGAAGAAACAGGAAAAAAGTCTAAAACCGCTTGGATTTGCTTTTCAACCAAATCTATGGGAATTTCTAAAATTCCGCTTACACCATCCGGGTTTTGAGCCGTAATGCAAGTAATGGCAGAAGTTCCATGGACAAAATGAAAGGAAAATGCCTTTAAATCAGCTTGGATTCCGGCTCCTCCACCGGAATCAGAACCGGCAATGGTTAATGCAGTAGGATAGTAATTCATTTGTAACTCGTAAATTATAGCACATACAAAAACAAATAAAAATTTCACACCAAAAAAGAACTTTTCAAAATACTTTTTTTTAATAAATTATAAATTAACTTGAGTAAATCAACTTTTGAAGAAATATTTACTAAACAAAAAACAAGCAAAATAATAAAAAAAGGTTGAGTTATATTAGGAGAACACATAAAAGTATTAAATCATGTCTTTAACAAATCAGCTGCAACATAAAAATAGCGAATATTCATTAGAATTAAAAGATGCTATTGAAGGAATGTCAAAATACCAAGATAAATATTTTGATATGGCTATAGTAGACCCTCCATATGGAGCTTCAACTAAGGCAAACTGGAATTTAGATAAAAAGCATAATTTAGAAGGGTTTGGAGGAGAATGGAAACTTTCTTCCAGTTCATGGGACTTATTAAAAGGACATGAATCTTTTGAATTTACATTTCAATGGATAAAAGAATTGAAGAGACTTATAAAGCCAACCGGATCAATATGGATTCATTCCACGTATCACAATTCCGGTATAGTGAATGTTTTGAGCCAAATTATTGGGTTGGAAATCATAAATGAAGTTGTGTGGTATAAAAGAAATGCTTTTCCGAATTTATCAAATAGAAGACTAACGGCTAGCCACGAAACTATACTTTGGCTGCACACCGGAGAAAAAAAAAGACAATACTATTTTGATCATGAAACTGCAAAAAAAGTGTATTTTATAGAGGATAAATTAAAAATGCCAGAAAAACAACTAAGAACTGTCTGGGATATTCCCAACAATAAAAGTAAAAGCGAAATTATTTTTGGAAACCATCCAACGCAAAAACCTTTACGATTAATTGAGCGTATGCTTCTCATATCAGCTCAAAAAGGTTGGAAATTACTTGTTCCTTTTGCAGGATCGGGAACTGAGTTATTAGCTGGTCTTGATTTTGGGATGGAAGTGCATGGATTTGAAATTAATAAAGAATATTATGATTTGGCAAATAAAAGAATAAGTCATTATTTTGAAGAAAAAGTGAATCAGTTAAAATTTTCCAATGGCTAAACAAAATATAATGCTACTTGAGAATTATCATCCGTGTTGCCCGATAATAAATTTTTGATAAATATCTTTGATTCAATCAACCCGAATGAGTCTTTGAAAAATTCTTTGTTTGACACATAAAAACAACATACCTGTTTTTATAGAAGAAAAAGGAAAATGCCTTTAAATCAGCTTGGATTCCGGCTCCTCCACCGGAATCAGAACCGGCAATGGTTAATGCAGTAGGATAGTAATTCATTTGTAACTCGTAAATTATAGCACATACAAAAACAAATAAAAATTTCACACCAAAAAAGAACTTTTAAAAATGCTTTTTTTTAATAAATTAACTTGAGTAAATAATATATGGAATTTAAATGTTTGTATAAACATTGTGTTTGGTGCGAAGAAAGAACATGGTTCCATGAGTTCTACCTATCAATAAAACTAAGAGGAGACTAAAAATATGATTAAATTAAAAATAGGGGGAAGAGTACTAATTGGTTATATCATAGTTTTAGCTCTTATAATTATTATAGGGTGTATAGTATTTTTCAATTTAAAGACAATTAACGGGAATTTTCATTGGGTAATTCATACTGACGAAGTTTTACGTAATGCAGAAAGACTCAAAAAATTAGTTGTTGATATGGAAACGGGTGAAAGGGGTTTTATGATTACCGGTAAAGATGAATTTCTGGAACCTTATAACCAGGGTTGGGATGATTTTGCTAAACTCATCGCTGCTCAAAAAAATTTAGTTTCGGACAATCCTCCACAAGTAAAGAGGCTGGAAGAAATTGAGAAAAATGTATACCAATGGAAAAATATAATAGCAATACCACTAATTGCCAAAAGGCGTGAAGTCACGCAGCAAAAAATAGATTACCAAGAGATTATCAATATTATTTCCAAGGCAGAAGGGAAAAAAATAATGGATACTATTCGTGGGCAATTTGACGAATTTACCAATATTGAAATACAATTAATGACTAAAAGAGAGAAAGATACAAATTCAGTAATTTCATCCATGGAAATCCTTATAACCGCACTAACGCTTGCCGCAATTATTGTGGGAGTAATCATCGCATTGTTAATCACACGTAGTATCACCAAACCTCTATCCGGTTTATTAAATACATTAAACAGCATCGAGCAAAAAGGAGACTTTTCTACAAAAATTGATATTCAATCTCAAGACGAAGTAGGACAAGTGGGAAATGCACTCAATTCCATGATGGCGGTATTCCAAGATATGAATTCGGATGTTATAAAACTCGCAAACTCTGCGATTGCCGGTCAACTTTCAACAAGAGCAGATACTTCAAAATACCAGGGAGATTTTAAACGGATTATAAGTGGCATCAATAATACTTTGGATACTGTGGTTCTACCTATTCAAGAAGCTTCCAATGTTTTACAACAGCTTAAGGAAGGAAATTTAAATGTTATGGTAAAAGGAAATTATAGTGGCGACCATGCAATTATAAAAGAAAACTTAAATGACACTATACTATCCTTAAAAAATTACATTGGTGAAATTTCTACAATTCTTGTAAAAATGGCGGAAGGAAATTTGAATATTGAAGTGACTGGAGACTACAAAGGTGATTTTATAAATATAAAAAAAGCCCTAAATAACATTATAGACTCGTTTAACCTTATTTTAAACCAGATTGCAAATGGTTCTAATGAGGTTTTGGCTAGTGCCAATCAGTTGTCTACTGCAAGTCAATCCTTATCGGACGGAGCAAATGAACAAACAAGTTCAGTGGAAGAAATCGTTACAAGCTTAGCCGAAGTAGGAGCACAAGTTAAACAAACCGCAGAAAATGCAAATACTACAAATGGTGTTATGGTTGTGACCAGGCAGAAAGCCATAGCAGGAAACAACGAAATGAAAGCTCTATTGAATGCCATAGAGGATTTGAATAATACTTCTGAAAAAATATCCAAAATAATACGTGAAATTGAATCCATTGCTTTCCAAACTAATATTCTTGCTTTAAATGCTGGTGTGGAAGCAGCCAGAGCTGGACATTATGGGAAAGGCTTTAATGTGGTAGCAACAGAGGTGAGGAATTTGGCAATGAGGGCATCTGCTTCTGCCAAAGAAACCTCAGAATTGATAGAAGAAACTATTAAAAAGATCAATTCGAGTTCTAAGCTTACGGGAAATACTGCTGATATTTTAAATGATATGATGGGTAACATTAACCAGGTTACCGAACTGGTAGGACAAATTGCCATCGCAGCAAATGAACAAAATTCTGCAGTAACCAACGTATCAAATAGTATCGACCATATTGCAAAAATCACTATGTCTAACTCTGCAGCCTCCGAGCAGATGGCAGCCTCTAGTGAGGAATTAACCGGACAAGCGGAGTCATTCAGACAAATGTCCAACCAATTTGAGTTGAAAAAGTTACACTATAGCCAAAAATAGAGGTTATCTAAACAAGAGGTTCTTAAGTATGAACGATAATGATGTACGCATAGATAATGAAGATACCATGAAGGACCTTTATTTGATATTTACTGTCAACAAAAGGGATTATGCTTTGGATGTTCATTATTTAATAGAGATCATTGCCATTCAACCATTATCCGAAATTGATAATATGCCAGAATATGTAAAAGGAGTTATAAATCTTAGGGGGAAAATCATCCCAATCATAGATGTTAGGCTAAGACTAAAATTACCAACAAAAGAATATTCCGAATTTACATGTGTACTAATTGTTAAACTGGGAGAATTATTTTTTGGCATGGTAGTGGATGCAGTACAAGAACTCATCCATATTCCGGAAGAAAATAAAGAGCCAACTCCGACTTTTCTTGTAACCAATAAGACGTGGTGTATAGATTACATCGGAAAGTTAGAGAAAGATATTAAGATGATTTTAAATCTGGATAAATTTTTACATTGGAATGAAGTTGAAAAACTTCAAACTACAGAACTAGTATGAATACGGATAATAAAAAAATTCTTGAAGATTTGGTTCAATCCTCAAAGGAAATCTTAGAAAGTATTGAGTCATTACTTATTAAATTAGAAAAGAGTTATGAACGTAAAGAATCTTTAAGTATTGATACTATCAATAACCTATTTCGACAATTCCATACCTTGAAAGGTAACTCCGGTTTTTTTGACTTCCATAACATTGAAAGTCTTGCTCATACTGCAGAAACAATCTTAAATGATTTGAGAAACTTAACAATAGAAATTAATTATGAATTAATTGATTCCATCATTGAAACTAGAGATTTTTTGCTTAATATGATAGAACACGTCGAACGGGTCGGTGATGATAGTGAATTTGAATCGGAAACCAAATCTCGTATAAAAAGACTTGAAATATTGCAAAGCAGACAGTCTCGAAAAATTAAAACAGACGAGCCAGAGAAAACCAAACCACCGTTTGGCATTTTTGAAGACGAACCAGAGGACGAGAAAGTAAAACCACCGTTTGGTATTTTTGAAGACGGACCAATTGAAGAACAGCTTCAAAGAAATATCGAATATGTAGAAAAAAAAGACACTACTAAAAAAGATATTCGAATTGATACCCAAAAATTAGATGTACTGATAGATACCATTGGAGAGTTGGTGATTGCAGAATCCTTGGTAACAGAAAATCCGGATTTGAACGGTTTATACCTGGAAAACTTCTCAAGATCATCCGAGCATCTGAAAAAAATTGTAAAATCTCTACAAGACATAGCACTAGGTCTTAGGATGGTACCAATAGAAGGTATATACCAAAAAATGGAAAGATTGGTTCGGGACATCTCTCGAAAAAAAGGCAAAAAAGTAAATCTAGAATTACAGGGAACAGACACAGAAGTTGATAAAAATATATTAGAAAATATTTCCGATCCTCTAATGCACTTGATTCGGAACGCAATAGACCATGGTTTGGAAGATTCGGAAACTCGCAAAAAATTAGGTAAACCGGAGTGTGGAGAAATAAAGTTAGAGGCTTTTAATGCCGGAAGTAATGTAGTTATTAATGTTATAGACGACGGCAAGGGATTAGATAAGAAAAAAATCCTTCAAAAAGCAATAAGACAAGGTCTGGTAAAAGATTCGGATACCTTAAAAGACGAAGAAATAGTTGATTTAATCTTTATTCCAGGCTTTACAACAACCGAGCAATTAACAGAAACTTCAGGACGTGGGGTTGGTATGGATGTTGTAAAGAAAAATATAATGAACCTCAATGGAGAAATTCAGGTTCTAACCAATTATCAAAAAGGAACAACCTTTACGATTAAACTTCCTTTAACCCTTTCCATCATAGACGGGATGATCGTAACCAATAAGAGTAAATACTATATTATTCCAGCTGTGGATATAGTGGAGACTTTTGAGTTAAAAGAGCAAAAGTTTGATATGATAGATGATTACAATAAAGTTTTAAGATATAGGGAAAAGGTTGTTCCCATTGTATCAATTGAGAATTCGATTAATGAAAATTATAATGATTCTTTTTTAAATTCAGGTTCGGAACTTTATTTAATTATCGTTGAATCTAAAAAACAGTACCTTGGGCTTATTCTAGATAACATTATAGTTAATCAATCTATTGTGATTAAATCTCTTCCTGAAATGTTTAAAAACATAAAAGTTTATAACGGTTGTACTATTTTAGGAAATGGTAAAATTGCGTTTATTCTTGATATAAAATATATGGTTGAAAATTATTCCTCAATTTCAAAACATGATAAATCAAAATTACAAATGTTCCAAAGATGACACCAAAGATTTTAGTAGTAGACGATAACCCTCTTACTTTATCAACTATTGAGGCCATATTAGTGGCTGAACAATACCACTATCAATTAGCTGAAAATAGAGAGCAATGCTTAGAACTTTTAGAATCCCAAAGTTTTTATATTCTTATTACCGATTTGGCTATGCCTGAAATTGAAGATGGTTTGGCACTTATAGACGAAGTGAATCAAAAATATCCCTCGGTTGTGATCATAGTTCATTCCGGATATTCCGATCATGAATTGATCATCAAAACACTTTCTCAAAAAAAAGCTTATGATTATCTTGTCAAACCTATAAACGCTAGCACTCTAAAATTTTCCATAAACAGGGCTTATGAACACTATACCTTAAATTTGAAACTGAATTCTATTAAACAAGATGAATCTAATTTATTTCAGAATATAATTCAAATCTTTGATTGGAAAGAAGAACTGAACAACAAATACGTTGATTCACTTGCTCCAAGCCTAATTCGTCAGATTAATATCAGCATGTTGCAGGGGGGAGGGTTTGGAGGATTAATTTCCATCTTAAGTATATTTCTTAAAAAAATGGTATACCAACCGGAAAACAAGGGATATTTTGTTCCGGAGAAAATTGTAAAGATTATAGAGGAAAACTATGAGATCGTTAAAGTTTTGTTAAGTAGCCTTTCGAATGTACAGAGCTTAATGATGGAAGAAAAATTTTACACAAATGAAATTTTTGTTCGTGAAATTATACCATTTATGACTGCAACTGTGAAAAAGCTGGAAGGAATGGAAAAATTAAAAAATCAAAAAATTATAGTCTCCAATTTACCTCATTCCGTAGAAAACCAAAAAATCATATTTGTAGAAGACAAGATGGAATTGGTTTTTCAGGAAC
Source organism: Leptospiraceae bacterium (assembly GCA_024233865.1). Taxonomy (GTDB): domain Bacteria; phylum Spirochaetota; class Leptospiria; order Leptospirales; family Leptospiraceae; genus JACKPA01. The sequence goes on from JACKPA010000001.1 coordinate 865,372, forward strand.
TTTTGATCAATGCAATGAAATATTCCGGTGAGGGGGATGAAATTTATGTACTATTTTTTTATACATCTATTCATTTGGAGGTTAAGATTTTAAATAAAGCATATCAAATAATTGATGGAAGTTATGGAATTACCGGAAAAAATGAAACTAGGGTTTTTGAACCTTTTTATAGACTCCATTCTGCATTAGATGAGACATACGAATTAGAAAAATTCAAATTCGGACTTGGTTTAACGGTAGTAAAAAAGATTTTACAACTTCATAAAGCTGACATATCCATTTATACAATACCTAATAATATTAAAGAAAATCAAAATGACGTTTGTGTTTGGATACGTTTCCCGTTTATTGAATGAAAATATAGAGGACATACATGAAAAAAGTTTTAACTGTTGATGATTCTCCTATGGTTTTAAATTTACTTGAGATTGCTTTGAGTATGGAAGATTATGAAGTTGATCAAGCAAATAACCCAAAAGAAGCAATAGAAAAAGTAAAAGAAAATACCTATGATTTTGGAATTTTTGATGTTAATATGCCTGGAATGACCGGTTTGGAATTGATTCCAATTGTAAAATCTATGGAAAACGGGAAAAACATGAAAATCATAATGCTTACAACAGAGTCTGGTGATGAGATGCAAAAGCAGGCAAAACAAGCCGGAGCAAAAGCCTGGCTTATCAAACCTTTTAAAGACGATGATCTTATTCAATTAATGAGTGCGTTGTCAAAATAAGTAGAAGATTTTAAAATCTAATGAATTGGGTATAATTTTACGATAATATAAGGACTATAGGAGAAAAATTATGCCCTCTTTTATTTCAGGTATGCATTCCGGACATGATACGGATAAGGTAGTCAAACAACTCGTAGAACTAGAAGCGAGGCCTATTAAGAGATGGGAAAAGCAGAATGATCTAAGTAGCATCCAGATTAAAGCCTGGGAAGAAGTGAAACGACTGTCTCTAAATTTGCAAAATAAAACAAAAGCTCTAGTTTCCTTTACAACCCCTTTTTCCTCTAAAAAAACCGAATTCTTTCCTCCAGGAGCTATAGCGGGTGAAGCCACGAGAGAAGCGGAAGTTGGAAAGCAAAAAATAGAGGTTTCTCAGCTAGCTACTCGCCACAAGGTTGGAGGCGAAAAGGTTGCCAATAATAAACAATTAAACCCTGGAAAATTTTCCATTATTTCTGGTGATACCAGGGTTGACATAGACTTTCCCGGCGGAGGTTTAGACTCTCTCAAAGAAAGTATAGACAAATACGCCCATCAAATTGTAAGATCGTTTATCTTAAAGGTAGATAAGGAAAATTCCGTATTCTCTTTGTATGCAGAAAAATATGGCGTTAATTCCGAATTAAAGTTTATTGATCCTTCAGGTATTTTAAAAGATGCCGGACTTCTTGATTCCCAAATACCGGAACCGGCTTCTGAGGAAGTCACGCTCAACATTGCAACTGAGTCTGGAGAAGAGTTCCAAACGGATAGATTTTCCAAAAACAGTGATCCCGATTCCAAACCGGAAATCAATGGAAGCACGATCATTGTTAAACCAAATACAGCTTATAGCTTCCCTATCAATGAAGTGGAAGTTAAGAAATTTTCATCTTTGGATTTCTTAATAGGTGGCGGAGATGCTTCGATTTCTTATCCGGATTATTTGGGAGTTGGAGTTTATTTTAAAGACGGAGACGAAGAAAAGCCGAGATTTGAAAATCTGCCATTTAAAAACGGAAAGTATACACTTAATGTTTCCGACTTTATTAAAGGAAAAAAGATTATCAAAATTATCTTGTCCAATACTTCGGGTGAACCGCTACCTTTTAGTAAAGTAATGATGATCACTCCCGGAGACGGAGGACAAGTTCCTAAAACAAGTGTTATTATTCCGGCTCAAAACGCAGTTTTTAAAATAGATGGAATTGAAGTAGAAAGGGATAGCAATGAAAACATCATGGATGTTTTGAAAGGAGTTGCTTTGACCTTGTACAAAACAACAGAAGAACCGGTAGAACTTCATGTAGAAGTAGATGCATCCAAGGGTATTGAAATGATTAAAGAATTTGTGGATGCCTATAACGATTTGGTGAAGTTTTCCAGAGAAATGACCATTGTGAACAAACAAGACAACAGTGAATACAACAAAGACACAACGGTAGACACAAAAAAAGAAATTGGAAAAGACTACTGGGAAAACAAAGCCAATACGGGTATACTAGCAAGCGACGCATTTCTGATTCGATTGTACAGCGGTTTGCGAAACATTACAAGTGCATCTTATCCTTCTTCTACAGAGCCAAGGCTAAAGGTTTTGTATGACGTAGGAATTACTACAGGTGAAGTTGGCGCTTCGTGGACAGATGTAAACAAAGGTCTTTTGGTTATCAATGAAGAGAACCTAAAATTGGCTCTCACCCAATTTCCCGATTCCGTAAAAGAGTTATTTGCTTCTGATAACAACCATGACAGTCTGACTGATGATGGTGTGGGATATTCTATCATAGAGGTTTTAAAACCTTACACAAGACCTTCTACCGGAATTATTGCGAGTAAAATTAAGCTATCTCAAAACACAATCTCGGAAAACAATCGAAAAATTAAAAAACACGAGTCTTACCTTGTGAAATATGAAGACAAACTAAAGCTCAAGTTCAGTTTGATGGAGAAGAAAATGGGGAAAAATAAGGCAATGAGCACTTTTCTCAAAAATAGCTTGAGACAAATGAGAAGTAACTCCAAAGATGACGAATAAGGACCGGAACTATATGAAGATTTATATCAATGAGCAAGTAGTAGAAAGCGTTTTAGAAAAAGAAAAAAACTTAGGTGAAGTTTTTGATGGAATATCCCAATGGATAGAATCTCAAGGAAAATATCTTGTAAATTGCTTAGTAGACGGACGAGAATTCAGTAAATCAGAGCTAAAGAACATCGAAGTTGAAAAAGCAAATCGAATAGACTTCTATATAGGTGAAGAGATAGATTTATTAAAATCGACCCTTCAAGAAATGGATAAATACGTTGATACGGTTGGAAATACCATTATAGGTAGAGACTCGCTAACCGACAAAGAAGCTAATGATCTAAAAGATGGTATGAATTGGATTCAATCCGTTTTACACTCAGCAGAAACCATCCTAAAACTAGAGCTTAAAAAAGTAGTTCCAACCGGCAATGGAAAGGATGTCCAAGAAATCATAGAAGGGCTAAGTGATAGAGTTGGTTCTTTGGATACAATTACGTCTATTGAAGAATTCTTGAATGATTTGAGAGAGCTTAAAATATTTATTATGGACTTGATAAATAAGATTACCGCTCTCGACATGGATATGGATACCATCAAAAATGTGATTTCTACTTATGGAAAAAACATGGAAACTCTGAAACAGGAGTTCATTCGGGTGAATGAAAGCTACCAATCCGGAAAAGACCTAAAGGCGAATGAATTACTCAATTATTCCATTGGCAGATTGCACGTTCTTCTAGGTGCTTTTATTGCTTTGCAAAACAAACACCCTAACATGGGAATAGACAAAATCACAATTGAAGGTGTTGCCTTTAAAGAAGTTACCACCTCCTTAAATGAATCTCTTTCCCAAGTTGCTCAAGCAATGGAAAGTAATGACATTGTACAAGCTGGAGATATACTGGAATACGAATTACCGGAAATTTTAGATAGTTTGGTTCCCTTTATCCTGCAAATTTCTAAAAATATTGGTTGAAGTAATTTATATTATCTTTTCAAAAATTTCTTGAACAAGAAGTTTGTTATTCCACACTATCCCAAATTATATGAGAATTGAACTTTCTGTTATAGATCAATGGTATCGTTGGGGCTTAATCGCTACTACCCTTATATTGGCTGTGATCGATTTGATTTTACCGACTCCCAATGTATGGATAAATGGTTTTTTTATAGTATGTATGGCAGGTATAGTAGGGTATTTTACTAACTTCCTTGCCATTAAAATGCTTTTCCAACCCAAAAAAGGTAAAGTACTTGGCTGGGAAGGATTGGTTCCGAAAAACCAAGCAAAAATTGCTACAAGCCTTGGTGAGAGCATACAAACCCAATTGCTCGCTCCGGACATAATACTGGATTATATATATGAACGAAACTTAATAGAAATCGGAATCAAAAAGATCGTAACATGGGTTGACGGGCTTTTAAAAAATCAAAAATTTCGAAATACTGTTACCACAAAATTAGTATCCCTTTTAAAAGAAAAAGGTCCAGAAATTTTAAGCTCAACGTTTAATTTTTCAGAAGAAGCCCTGAAAAAAATAGCAAAAAACCCTGATGAAATTAAAAAATATTGGGAACTTGCGAGAAACAAAATTCTTGAATATATCCAAAATCAGGAAAACAGAGAAAAAATTGCAACTTTAATTATAAAAGTTATCAAAGAGGAAATTCCAAGATTATCCAAAGTTTTAAACGAAGCCCTTGAAGAATACCTAAGAGAAAAAAAAACTATTGGAGGTTTAGGCATTGGAATCAAAAAATTGATAGCCTTTGATGATGATGCCATACAAGAATTGCTGGAAAAATTTACGGAAGACCCTGAAACAAGTGATCAATTGCTAGGTGTTCTGGACATTCTTGTGGAAGAGTTTAGAGCAAATTTAAGTTCTTCCGAAACACAAGAATTTATAGCTTCCAAAGTGGAAGAATGGGTATCGAAAGCCGGAAATTATGCCCGTCAAAATATTCTGCCTACCACCATAAATAAACTAGAAGAATATTTGGACAATGAAAATAATTGGAAACAAGTAGAAGAATATTTCTTTCAATCCGTCGAATGGATAAAGATCAAGGTTTTGGATTTTATCAATTCGACAGAGGGTAGAGGATTTTTAAAGGCTGGAATTGAAAAAGCAATTAGACAATTAAACGTAACTCAGCTAGTAGAAGAGCAAGTGATGAAGCTAGATACAGACGAACTGGAAAAAATGATTTTGGATAATACGGGTGGTAACCTTGTTGTGATCCAATTCCTGGGAGGAATACTTGGAATGATAGCCGGTTTGATTCAAGTGAACATCGCTTTCTCTCTACCTGTATTTTCTTTGATACTTATTACTTGGGTATCGCACTATAGAAACAAAGCAAAATACGTTAAAAAAGGTGAATGGTAAAAATTCTATAAATTACATAGTTTTCTCATTTTGTTTTAGAATTCAAACCATAAATTTCAATACAAGCAAACTCCGATTGTATTGCTTGCAAAGGTTTGATCGCGTAGATCGTTTTTATTAAATCACCAGCACCATCTACTCCAGAACAAGTATTCCCTATTACGTACAATGAGCTAAACCCATTTTTATTTTTGATATGCCGTTTTGGGTCTGTTAGTAGTTTAACTCGGTTGTTATAGGCATGAATAGTCATCATCAATTCCGTATCAGGCTTGTTTAAGTGAAACGGATCAATCCTATTTACCAAAATGGAATTTGTTGTAAGAGAATTTTTTACATTTTCCGACACCCAACGAGGTAGCTTAAATACATCTCGATTGGTATCCGTAAAGCACAGGTTAAACGAATACTTAGACTGAATATTTTGAAAAGAGAAATAAGATAACATGGCTGTAATAAATATAATTAAGAGCCCCGCAACAATTTTATTCCATTGAAACAAGTCATCTAATAAAAAAGCTATGATAATGATCAAAGTCGGATAGATATGGTACAAATGTCGCACCTGGTGATTGGGAGTTAAAAGTGTTAAACCCATAATCCCAACCATACATAAAAAGGAATATATAAAATGGGCTTGAACAATGTTATATTTGAAATATAAGAACCCTCCCCTTAAGAGAGAAAATAGCATGGCAATCAATAAAATCATTCCTAAAATCGTATTGCCAAAAGAATCATACACCAAAGATTTAAAATATAACAAATAATAGTCTAATCCTCTTTCCACCAAAACACCAACCTGGTGCCCTTCGGTTTGGATGTGAGCGAGAGTTCCGCTAGAACTAGCAAATCTGTCAGGGTGAATGAGAATCCAAAAAACAATTGGTAAAACAACCCATATCATTAAATTCCAAGTTTGTTTTAAGCCTTTACCAAAAAACTTATCTTTGTTTTTAAACAAGAAAATGTAGAAATCCAAAGTAAGCAGCAGTGCAATGGAATATTTTATATAAAGTGGTAACTTACCCGTAAGATAGGCTTTTCCCAAAATAATATAGGCTGTAATGAGCAATACTGCTAAAATAATTTGTATGTTTTTGTAAAAATTTGATTTTAAATATAAAAAGTATTCGATTACGAGAAGTTTACTTTCTTTAAAACTTAAAGATAAGCTTAATATGGCAAGTGAGAATACCTGCATATATCCATAAGGATGCTTTGTAAAAAGTAACGCTATGAATGAAAAAGAGAGTTTATATAGTAGATATTTATCATTGTATTGGTTTTGAAAAAATATAACAATATAATAACTTGTTAACAAAAAGAAAAACCCACCTTGAACTTCCAACATAGCAGTAAACATATAAACTAGTATGGGTCTTGTATCTAGGAGCAAATTCCATGATAAAAAAAACAAAAGAGGGTATAAAAACTTATTTTTTTCGATAGAATAAAATAATATATGAGCGAATAAAAACAAAATCAAAACAAACGTAAAAAATGTAATGTATACATCTACTTCTTGGGAATGACCTAAAATAAAAAAAACAACTACTTGAATAAGATTTCGAAGAATGGGCCAAGTTGGTGAATCAAACACCAAAACAATAAAGTCAAAAATTCTTCCATCACGTAAACTATCCATCATTCCAATGGTTTTGATAAACCTAAGGTCTCCATCCCAAGAAAGAAAATCTTTATTAGGGCACGTCCCTTGAAACCATAAATGTAAAAGATACAAGCAATATACTATTAATGGAATTTGCAAAAGGGTTAGAAAAATAACAAATATATGATTAGCTTTTTTATGCATTTATAATAAATTCTACTTTTACGTTTAATACTTCTTCTAATAAATTCTTTTTTTGTTCAGCAGACCATACCTCTATGTGCAAGTCTGCATTTTGTTTAGGAGTTAAATAAAAAGTAATAAGGTTTTTTTGTATCTTGCAAGAAATTGATTCTACGTTACCTTGGTGACTTCTATCCAATCCGTCTGCAATTCGTAAAATTCCAGCTAATTTTTTAACAAGCAATTGGTTGTTTATGGATAATTGCTGAAATTCAAGGTGTTTGGATTTTGGTACGCTTTTTCTATGGTACCTTGCAATTTGAGCAATTATTTCTATTTCATTAAAATTATAACCTAACATGGATTCGGAATTTTTAATGATATAATAACTATGTTTATGATGACTACTATGAGATATGCCCAAGCCAATTTCGTGGAGCATGGAAGCTGCTTCTAGATATTCTCTATCATCTTCGTCACATTCGTGAGATGTTATCAATTCATCAAATATCTTAAGGGCATGGGCAGTAACCGTTTCAACGTGCTCTTTTTCATAAGGAAAGGAATTTAAAACATTTACAACGGAATGAAACCGAATACTGTCATGGTCATGGTGGTGTGTTTCTCTTCCTTCTTGCTTTCGTATTGTATCATATATAATTCCTTCTCTTAGGGCATATTCCGAAACGGTGATAGAGTTAATCGAAAATTTATCTACAATTTGCTCTAAAATGATGCTTCCGGCAGTAATAATCTCTGCCCTTCTTGAATCCAAACCAGGAATTTTTAATTTTTTCTTTAGAGTATCGGAAGAGTCCAAAAGATTTCTTGTTTTTTGTAATAAAGAAGAGGAAAAATTAAAACCATTAAGACTTTTTTGAGTATCGGAATTTTTTTCTTCTAATACAATTTGAGCAATTGCCTGTATTGTTCCGGATGAACCTATAACCAATTCCGGTTGAAGTTTTTGAATTTGCTTTTTATTTGTAGTAATCATACTTTCTACATAGAGCTTACATTGGTTAATTTTAGCCTTACTTTCCGGTTCTTCATAAAAAAATTGCTCTGTTAATCTCACAGCTCCTAATTTCAAGCTTTGAGCAAACAAAACCTCACCTTTGCACCCAACCAATAATTCGGTACTTCCCCCCCCTATGTCTATCATTAAAATCTTTTTTTCAAACACGGGTAAACCTTGGAGAATACCATAATATATCAGTCTAGCTTCTTCAGAACCGCTAACAATTTCAATATTTATCCCAAGTTCATTTCTTACTTGTAGAACAAAATCCCACTTATTGCTTGCTTCTCTTAAAGCACTGGTGGCTACAGCTCGAATTTTGGCATTGTGAATTTCAGCTAATTTTTGAAATCTTTTTAAACAATTAAGTCCTCTTTCATAGGCATCATTGGATATTTTATCCCCACTAAAACCCTCTCCTAACCTCACAATTTCTTTTTCTTTGGATATGGTTTCAAAAGTATAATTTTCTCTAATTTTTACTATAATAAGGTGAAAAGAATTTGTGCCAATATCTATGGCGGCGAAATTTTGGTTTTGCATTATGGTTCAACTCCATGGTTCCGAATCGAAATAAGCCCATAAATACCAAGCCAATATTGATCTATAGGGAGAAAATTTTTGGGTAAAGTTTTCAATTTGTTTTTTATCTTCTTTAGGTATTCCAAACCATTTCTCCACACCCTTCCTTAATCCTAAATCCCCAACAGAAAAGCAATCCCATCTATCTAAAGCAAAAATTAAAGTCATTTCAGCTGTCCAAGGTCCTATTCCTTTATAGCGACAAAGAACATTTAAAACTTCTTCTTCTGATAAAGATTCGAGGAAGGTATCACTTAATTCCTTATCACAGTATGCTTTCGCTATAGAACGAATTGTGTTAATTTTACTAAAAGATACTCCACAATTCCTTAAATCATTTATTTGGGCTTTTATCCATGTTTCAGGCTCTAAAAATTTTTGATTTCCACCTAAAAGTTGTATTATACGATTTTCTATAACAATTGCTACTTTAGAAGAAAGTTGTTGGGCAATTACCGACTTAACAAGAACATAAAAAGGAGAACCTATTGTAGTAAATTTACATTGTCCAACCGTTTTTATCAGTTGTTTTGAATTCTTATCTTTAGAAACCAAGCAATCGACAGCTAATTCTAACCTTTTTGCCCTTGGTAATTTTCCAGACATAGAAAAAAGTAATTATTCAGAAAATTTTACTACTTTGTAATTTATTTTCCATAAGAAGCTTTTTTCGATACCATTTCACTAATTTCTCAAGCTCACCCAGATCAGTACATTTAATTTTTCCCTGATCAAGTTTCAGAAATTTGTTTTTTGCCATCAAACCAAGCAATAAATTTTCGTCTCTATGCTCTGCAAGCCCTACCATTTTTAATAAATCCCCTACACCTATTTCAAAATTGTAATAAGCTTTTGCCGCAATTTTAACCTTATTCTTTTCAGCAAGTGTAAGCAAGGTATCTGCAAGCCTGGCTTGAGGGTCTTTTAATAACAAATTTGCCAATTGTTTATAGGCAATCCATATTCTTTCTGAAAGCAAGGTAATGATTTTTGTTGCAAGCTGAGGTTGAGATTTTACCATATTTTCAAAGTTTGCTTTATTAATGGCAAGAACATCTACATCTCCGGTAGCAATGGCAGAGGCAGAACGAGGTTTGTTATCTAAAATTGCCATTTCTCCAAAAATATCACCTGGGTTTAATACAGCAAGCATAACCTCATTATTGTTTACAATTTTGGTAATTTTAACCCTTCCACCTTGGATAATGTAAAGCTCTTTTCCTGGTTCATGCTCACAAAAAACCATATCACTGTCTTTTATGGTTCGATTAAATTTTGTTTCATCAATTGGTTTCATCGCCAGGGGTTGTTGAAGTTCCATTAACCTTTTTTTGGCTTGTATGGCATATTGACCACTGGGTAGATATTTTAAATAGCTTTGGTAGGCGTAAGTAGCGTGTTCAGCTCTGCCCTGGGTAAAGTAATATTCACCAATGCTATATATCTGATTAATGTCTTCCGAAACCGTATTGGTAAAAGATAATCTTGTGATAGTTTGGTCAAATTGCCTGAGTTTCATGGAAAAGTAGCGGATAATTTTCATAGCTACAGGAGTATTCCGCTGTATCAAAGTTCCAAATTGGTCGTAATTAACCGCTATCATTGTAGCATTGGAAAGTGAAATCGCAGATTCGATTTGGGCGTGCTGGCTCATTGCAGCCACAACACCAAAAAAGTCTCCAGGACCTAAAACTTGATTAGGGTCTTCTCCCATAACGGGATTTTCCCTTCCTACTCTAACTTTTCCTTCACGGATGATATAGAATGTATAAGCGTCTTTTTTCCCTTCCACAACAATGTAGGAATTGGGAGAATAACGAACTAGCTGGAAAGATGGATTGCTTGTCATAGTTCTTTTCTTACTTAGGGATTAGTAATTGTCTACTGTCTTTTTAATAGAATTTACTCATTAACTATTTTTTTTTCTTAAATATAATTTTCAATGTTAATTTTTATTTTACATTTAATTTAAAGAAGGCTTAGGGATCGAAAAATTACCTTCTAAAATTTCAAGTTGTTCTAATTCTATTTCAGCATCTTTCGCCAGTTTACTGGAATATACCTGGTGTTTAATTTCATTTAAAATTTTTTTAGCTTTTTCTATGTCACCGATTTTTACAGTCTTTCTACCTGCATCTAAATAGGCGTTTAAACCATCTTCTGTGGTAGAATATTTTCGATAGATTTCCATATCCACATGAATGGATTCCACTAATTGATCGTTTTTCTTAAAAGCTTTGCTTAATAATTGCAAAGATTTTAATTCCATAGGATGCTTAGGAAATAAATACAATAATTCGGTAATTTTCTTTATAGAGGCAGAATAAAAACCATCGTTAAAATATTCTTCCGCTACTTTGTAACGAATTCTGCCCTGCCTTAAATTTTGCTCTTTTAACACCATTTGAGGACCAGCTTTTTTTGTATTTGTAGGCTCTTGAGAATATAAACTATTGGCTATGAACCAAAATATTCCGGTTACAAAAATAAAATATTTCACTATTCCCTCAAATAAAAATTAGTAAAAGTAAAACAGACACCCTGTTTCTATAAAACATAAATGTTTGAATAACAATCTGTCAAACAAAATTTCTACTTTATCCACGTATTATAAAGTAAAAAATTGCTTCTAATAACAGCTATTTAAAGAAAATCCTTTCATCCATTCTCATGGAGTAATGGTATCTTCTTCCTTGAAAATTTTATAGAATTTTGTCAAAATTATGTCATAAAAAATTAGGTATTAATACAATAGCAGAAAATTTTTAATTTCAAGAGGAAATAAAATGAGTAAGGAAATATATATACAAAAAATGTATAATGTATTAATTCCACTAACAAAAGATTTCCCTAAGGAATCCGTTCGAGTAGCATGGGAAGATTGGTTGGAAAGTTTTCACGAAGAGCATCTGAATAAAAATGAATTTTTTAGTAGAGGTGGGGAAATAGGTGGAAAACTCGGATTTATATGTTCGGGTTTTATGAGGGCTTTTCATATAGCAGATAACGGAAATGAATATACAAAAACTTTTTTTCGTGTTGGCGATTTTGTTGCTCCCCTAGGCACACTTACAAACAAAAAAGAAAGTCCTATTGCTTTGCAAACCCTTACAAAAGTAAAATTACTTTCAGCAAAATACGATGTTATAGAACAACTATTATTAAAACATCACTGTCTCGAACATGCAACAAGAATAATGATTCAAAACGAATGGGTAAAAAAAGAAATTAGGGAAATTCGGTTAGTAACTTTAAGTGCAGAAGAGAGGTATAAAATTTTTTTAGAAGAATATAAAGGGTTAAATGAAATTATTCCCTGGTATTATATTGCTTCCTTTTTAGGAATAACACCAGTTAGTTTGAGTAGGATTCGTGCTAAGCTACATTCCTGAAAAATATTCACTTTTTTTAAAATTATTTTCGATTATTATCCTATGTTAATGAAAACTTCTCCAAGATAGGGCAAACTTAACCTATTCCTCATAGGAGAAGAAACGGTGAACTACATAAGGCTATATTTTATAGAAAGTAATAAACTAAAAAAGAATTTACTAAAACTAATAAAAGGAATATTACTAACGAGTATATTTTTAAGTTGTAAATCAATTCATACTGAATTATTTATTAAAGCCAATCCGGAAAAGGTTTGGGAAGTTATAACGAACGCCGAAGGTTATTCAACATGGAATCCATATCACGTGGAAGTAAAAGGAAAGATTAAACCTGGAGAAAAAATACAAGTAAAGATTCATAAACCTAACGGTAATAAAATTACATTGAACCCCAAAATTATGAGTTTTGAAAAAAATCGATTACTCAGTTGGGGAGGAGGAGTAATGGGTATTTTTACAGGTGAACATGTATTTGAAATAATACCTACCGCAGATGGTGTACTATTTATACAAAGGGAAAAATTTCAGGGAATTGCAGTTCCTTTTGCAGAACTAGATACAATTGAAGAGGGTTATAATTTGATGAATTCCGCTTTAAAGAAAAAATTAGAAAATTTATGATTAAAATTCACTTTCACAATCGGAAAGTCTAATTAGAGTTTTACATTTTAATAATTTTGTCTATTATAACGTGAGTTCGATGTAAAATTATAGGGCAACCACACAGGGATTGCCCTTACAGAAAAATCTTCACTAGACTTGCTTTGTAAGGGTAAACCCCTGTGTTTACCCTATAGGAAAGACTTTTTCAGGCAATCAGCCAAAATTTCTATTGACATTAAAATTCATTTCTATTTTTTTGATTTTATGAATCAGAAAACAGCTAAATTACTCAAAAAATACGGACAGCTAAAAGGGCTTAGTGAAAAAAATCTCAAAAGAGAATGGATGTCCATGAATAAAATGGAAAAAAGCAAAAAAAGAAAGGAATATCTTTCTATCTTGGAGAAAAAATAGTTATATATCACTGCTGCTATCAGGAACCATATTGGCGTAATAGTCAATAAGTTTCCTTTTGGTAGCTTTTAAATAATTATCTTGTACAACAGCAAAGTCTCTTTTTAATAGGTTCTTAATACCGACTTCTTTGATTTCTTGTGCATTTCGTGTTAAGTAATTCACAGCATAGCTGGAAATGAACACGTCAATTAGAGGAATTACTTCTTCCATGGATATATAATAGTCATTTTTCGCCAATAATTTGCACATAATATGATTGGGTAAAATCTTATAATTTTTTTTCCACAAAGAATTGATCTGAATGGCAATGGCTTCAATTGGATTTTCTTCATTTACATAATGAGAAACATGAATTGGTTCACATATATCCATGTAAGCTTTTGTTCTTTTGGAAATAAAATCTTTAAAATTAACTTTTGCGTTGTAGTCAGAGAAATATTCGTCTTCCGGTATATTTTCATAAGAAATGGTAAGAGGAACAATTAGGATTTCACTACCCGTATTTTTGTAAGCATTGATAGCAGTTGATAATAAACCGACTTTTATTGGCTCTATTTTTCCGTTTCTACTTCTAGTTCCTTCCGGATAAACAAGTGAAGGTATACCTACTTCTAACATCATTGTAGAATAGAGAGTTAAGCAGTCGAGGTACAAAAAATTACGTGTTCTGTCCCTATCTACGGAGTATGCTCCTAAAGACTTTATTAGCCAATCCCAAAAAGGATCGTTCATTAATCCTATGTTAGAAGCATACCTAGGAACAGGTAAATTCTGCCATGTAAGCCCAAAAGCTATTTCAATAGAATCTATATGAGTCCGGTGAGTAGGGGCATATAAAATATTATAATTGGAGGCGAGAGCTTTTAATTCTTTAACTTTTCCACCTATAATCGGAATAGCAGAGCCAATTTTGAAGCCACTCACCATAAATCGTACGGGTGCCAACACTCGAATTAAAGTTTCTCTTATAACAGGGTGGTATTTATCTGCTATTTCATTTACATAAAAACGAATCAATGCCTCTAGATTCATGCTTTCGTTTTCGGGAGAAGATTTTTCAAACTGTTTCCAAAGCTTTAGTTCTTGAGGGATTAATATAATGTCCTTTTTAACATTTTTAAGCTTCGCTGCTTCCAACCTACCTTCTAAGTGTTCTTGGATATTATGAATTTGTTTTTTGATCTTAGATAGTACATTTCGATTGGTGACAACGTGCCGAAGGACTCTTTTTTCTAAAAGCCCTGAAAGTTCATGCCCTGGTCTGTTGTGCATTCCCTCCGTTTTTTTTACTAAATAATTGGAAGGTAGCTCAGATTCAACCGGAACGTTACCTACTTCATAGATTAGGCTTTCCGGTGGAATTCTCCTTGCCAAAACATCAAATATTGTTTGATAAAAAGGAAGTTCAACTCCTTTTTCTTTGGCTATATGAAGTATGGTTCCTAAAGCAAAAACACCTTCTACGAGGTTTATATCTTCTAAAACTTCATTTTTGATAAATTGAGAAGGATCGATAAATAATTCTATTTTTTCTTTCCATGTTAATTCATTTTGTCCGGAAAGCAATTTCTCTGTAAAATTTACACCATAGCTATAGTTTCTACTTTTAGGGGTCATAGAAGTAGTAATTACGTCTGCCAAGCCGGCTCGCCCCATTAAAGTTTCCATGCGAGCACCCAGTTTTACACCCAGTTTTAGCATTTCTTGGAAACCAATGGCTATAAATTCCCCCTGGGTATTACATCCACATTCAGGGAGAGTTGCAACTATCCCGGAGCCTATGGCGATTGGGTTTTTTAAGACACCTCCCAATTCAACCCCTACAATATCGTCCGTAGATGTAATATGAATTCTATCTGTAGTATAAAGTTTTTTTAACCTATTGATTGTTTTCGGGTCTTTACATCCAATATGAAAAAATGAATATTTTGAATGTGTCAACTCACTTATAAGACTTGGTCCACTAACAAAAGCAACATGAAATAACAAAAATCCTAATTTTTGAGTAAGTGCTTCTATGTATTCGGAAACGGTGACAACTTTCCATCTTTTTATACTATGGAGAGATAAGATTCCTTTGGAAAATATGGAAAGAGAATGTTCTACTTCTCTATCTAATAGGGGAAGTATGTTATCCAATATATCTTCAATTTGCCTAGAAGGAAGGGCAAGCTGCAAATGACAATTGCCATTTTGAAAAATATCATAACCGGATGTTACAATTACATTATCAGAAATTCTATATTGCTTTTGAGCGATATAAACAATTCTCGATTTATTAAGTTCCGTTGCTTTTCTGCCATCCTGATACCACAGATAGACTTTTCCAGCATTTCTGGATAGTATGGAGGATAAAATAATACCCATAGGTCCACTACCCAAAATAATGATTTTGCTTTCACTTTTATCTTCTAATTCCATAAGTATACTTTTATTTTGATATTGTGTAAAATATTACTATAGCATGGTCAATTAATCTTTTATATAACTATCACCAATAACAATATCAAAATCATTCAGTTATCTTTAGAAAATAAAGAAGATAATTAATACAAATTTTATTTTAAAACCGACTCACAATAAGTCCTTACATAATTGGTACAAGCTCTACAAATTTTAGAAACACCAAGCTCTTTAGATACTTGTATATATGAGCATCTTTTTTCTTTGGCAATTTCTACAATTGTTTCAAAGCTAACTCCCGCACAGTGGCATTTTTGCATGACGACCTCACCCCAAAAATAATATTCTATTTTTATACTAATTGAGAATGATTCTTAATGTCAAATCATTTTTTATTGAAACGATTTTAATGCACTATCTTCATCATCATAAATTTCCAAATGGGAATCCATCCCAGTCATTTTGAAAACCTTAGCAACAGAGCCAACTGTATTAATAATTTTCAAAGAACCATGATATTTTTTTAATCTATACATTCCAGTAACAAGGGTACCTATACCAGAAGAATCCATAAAGGGAACTTTTTGGAGGTTTAAAATTATCTGATACTTACCACTTTTTATAATATTTTCAATTGTATCTTTGATTTCTTTCGCATTGTATAAGTCAACCTCACCAATTATATCTATGACGGGTATAGAATTCCTTTCTCTAATAATAATCTCCATATATACTCCTAATTAAAAGCTACACTAATTTGGTAAACAATAATTTATAGTATTAATTAATATAAGTTTTATGCTCTTGTAGCCGATCTTATCCACAATTGAAAACTAAAAATTACCTGATTTATAATTTTCTATAAATTTCTTCTTATTTCAAGAAAAATATAAGCTTAAAATAAAAAAAGAAAGACTTTCTTGGTCTCCTTTTTAATTAATTAAATTACCCATGGTTATATCCTTGTTACTCTCGGTAAAATTTGTAAAAAGTAATCAAACCTAAACCAACTGACAAAGGAATTATGCCACCTAGTATTGCCATTGAATTTCCTAAGGTTAAAATGAAAACGATAGAAAGTCCCAAACCGATAAACGTCAAAAGTAGCCCAACAAAAAAAGAAAAAACTCGTATGTCAAATGGAATGGGTTTGTGCATATTAGCTTTAATAAGTTCTATTCTTTGTTTGTGCCACCAATAAAAAATGAAGTATAATAGTAAAGAGCCAAATACAATTCCAACAATGGGAACCAAGTGTAAAATAATTTTATAAGAACTACAAGACTCTTTTTGTGTTAGAGAGTCTGCTATTAATTGTAGATTGTAAAACAATAGTTCTTTTTCTGCTTCTGTAAACATAAGGCCAAATTTCATGAAATTGTATTTTTTTGAATTATCATGTTTGCATAAGACGAAAGCAATTGAATTCCATCAACAGGATAACAATTGTAAATCCTTATACCTAGGCGGTATCCACCTTCACCTGTTTTTATATTCCGTATTCCAGCAAAAAAGCTGTATTCTGTTTGATTAATTAAAATGGAAAACTTGAGCTTATACCCCGATTCAAAAAAAGAATAATTTTCTCCTTCAGGCAACAGGACTCCCAAACCTCTTCCGTCCTGGCTGATATCTAGTATGTTTCCTTTTTCCAATATAAATGTCCAATCTTTTACGTAGTCAAGCTCCAACTCAAAGTTAAAATCTTCACACTGCTGCTCTATATAATTCATCAAAGCATCAATTCCGGTAGCCGGCTCTATTTCTTCTGACAGATTCGGACTCCCTAAACTTGGAAGGTTGCTTTGAATTTCCACATATCCAAGTAGCGTACCTCTTTTATTAAAAAAAGGCTGGATTAAAACTGACTTTACGTTTTGCAATAGTAAAGACTCCAGCATTTGGTCTATGACTTTTTCTTTTAGCTTTCCATCAGGATTAAAAAAGTTTCTCTCCTTGTAAAATGTTCTAAAATGAGCATCCTGCAAAAAATAAGGAACTTTTTCATCAGCAAGACAGTTCATCAGACGTGAATTGACAGCAAAAAAAAAGCCAAAATTTACCTTTGTTATAAAATAGTTGTATCGGTTTAAAGTAGACTCAATCAACGATTGAAATTTATGAGATTTCTGGTTAATAATCGAAGTTTTTCCATAAAGAGATAAAATGGTTGTTATATCCACAAAAGGAGCATAGTAAATATTCTGGACATGGATATTTTCGATTTTTACCCTATCAAAAATTCTTGTTAAAGGCTCAATTACAACTTCGTATACGTTGTACAAATCTTTTCTTTGGGGATTAACTTTCTTTAGCTTGAATTGGATCTTATTTTCTTTTAATACAATGTAGAGTTTGTTAATTTCATTTTCGATTTCACCCCGTCTTTTAAGCAAAACACTTACAAAAGGATTTAATTCTCCACTTTGAGTTTTGATTTTTGTGATAACATATCCGGTTTCCTTATTGGATGAAAAAATTTTCCCAGAAAGCTTGTCTACAATACTCAAGAGAGTATTTGTTTCCGTTATGATATATTTTTTCATTTATAAATCCACCTCATATTCTTTTCGCTTTACACTATGCTTGTCCTTTGTGAATTATGAATCCAGTCATTTCCCTTTTCTACCCAAAGCTCAGTAAATTTTTGCAAACCGTTTTCTTGGATAAATAATTTTTCTTCTTCTGTAATGGGCAGTGCAAACAAAAAATGGATTGGGCGACCTTCTTTTGACCTAAGTTCTGTTAGAACCGGAATTTCCATCTGCTGATTTTCTTGTGTAATAGAAGGTGGATTGTCAAGCAACAGGAGTGTTGTAAACTCCAGTAAGCCTTCCGGATCCTTACGACTCATGGATACGGTGTGTCCGTTTCCGTACCATTGGAGCATTTTCCATGGAAAATGAACGATTTCTCCTATTAAGTGTGGAATCCATTTTTCCGTATTGCCTTGGTTCTCCTTTGTTCGGATGGCAATCACAAGTTCAACTCTTGCATAATCCAAATACCGATCTCTATGGTAAAGCTCTACTTGTGGCATATTCTGTCCGCTAATCCCTATCGTTGAATAGATTATAACATCAGGATAAGACACAGGTAGAAACTTAGCAATTCCAATATAAGGGAATTTTCCACCGTCTGCAGACCAATACTTTGTATGACTTCCAAACTTGGACTCTAAAAAATGAAGCAAATTCCCCTGGATCATTTTCCAGCTATCTTTATTTGCTCTAAACTCCCAAAATTTTCTTGCCTCATTAACTCTATCACTAATGACTCCATGATTCGAATCTCCCAGTGGAAAAGCAGTTAAGGCTTCTTTTTGGACAAACTTGGAATACCCATGAAATCCACCTATTCCAGACCAAGGAGGAATAAAGGCATAAAGCTCTTCTTTTACAAACAATGCCACTCCGTCCCCTTCCTCTGTCCAAATAAAATAAATGCCTTCTGGAGTAATTTGTGCTTCGTCACTTTGCTCCACATACTCGGAGCTTAAAATCGGTGCAAGTCCGTCTTTTGCGTCGTCCATAGACATTTTGGTAGGAGCTTGGATTCGATTTTTGATCCACACAGATTTCATTGTCCACTCAGGATTATGCTCTGATTGCAGATACATGTAAACTGTCCTGCCATCATCTTCCAAAAAAGCAGTCAAAGAACCGTAAGGATTGGTTTCCTGGTAAATTACCTTGGGTTCATAGTTGTGTATTTGCATTACTTTTTTACAATTGATTTTTGAAACTTTTCCAACAGTTTTGTGATTTCGGCTTCCATATCTTTTTCCAGAAGTATTTCCGGATAATACGCAGAAGCATTTAACAATCCTATTAAGGAAGGTTCTCTCCATTTTTTATAATTTTTTATGGATTCAATAACCTCTTTTGAAACTTCCTTACCTTCCTTTTTGCATTTTATAAAGTTATCAATGGCTGATTCAGCCGATATAAAATATTTCATTTATTCTCCTTGTCTATACAAAATAATTACTCTTGTTTTGCCCATTTTTTTACGGCAACGGCTTTTTTCATGTTCTCTATGATTTCCAGTATAATTTCTGTAGTTAAGCGGTTTACCTCGCTTACCTTTGCCCCTTTAATCATTTCGTCCATAGTATAATCGATCAAAGCTTCCACGGTATTATCACCGCTGCGCTGCTTTAAGCTCATTGCAATAACTTCTTGAAAAGAATCATAAATGGAAACTCCTATGTCAACCGTAATTGTTTCTTTTAAAAACCGTGGAAACATCTGAAGAGTTTTTGCCTGGCTTGCCGAACGAGCAAGCGTCTCTTCCAACAAAAGTCTCATCCTTTGGTTGATAATATTATTTTCATTCTGATTACGTAACGAACTTTTTGTCATTTCGATAACCATTTCTTTGATTTCTTCTCGTCTGCTTTCAATGGCATCCATAATCATATTAATGGAATCTCCGGATTTGATTTCTTGTTGAACTTCTGTCAAAATCCGAATTGTCACCATATCAGTGATTTCTTCTTTTATGATATTGGAAAAATGCTTGACGGTTCTTGTAATAATGTCGTCTCCTATTGTTGTCAGTTCACTTTCCTGCAAGCGAATATAAATAGACACAAGCCTAAACAACCGAAACCCTCTGGCAAAAGGTAAAAGACCTACTATATCATACCAATTGTAAAGAGGAAACAAAAACCAAGCAATATATTCTTTCCTTTTTTGAGAATAATACCACCTTGCCAAAAATTCTACCACAAATAAAATCAAAAAAGGCATATCCAAAAGATAAAAACTGCTTTTTAATTCTCCGTTTCTATTATTTTTTCGATAATAATTTACAACAACCAAAGGTTTAATTGAGCTTTCAAAAAACTCCATTCTGGATTTTTTATTTTCATCTGTCATATCTATAAACCAACGAAATGATTTTCGAGACGAAAGTTCTCTTAGTCTTAAATTAGATTTTGTATCTTTTTGGAACTTTTCCCTGAACAGATCTTTCATCTCTTCCAAATTTCCGGTTAGACCCGCTTTTTCAAATGGATTTTCTTTCACAAGTTTGTCGTATTGACCAATTAATAACTTTTTATAATATTTGATGGCGTACCAGCTGATTTGCTTATAAAAATCTACCCTGGTTTGGGTGGAATATTCGGTATTAGGCCCGCCTTTTAGATTTTGGTATTCCGAATACTGATACAAATAATTTTCTTGTGCTTGGTAATCCTGTAAATTAAATACATTTTCAATATTTTCACTTATCTCTTGGTAAATTTTTTGAAAAATTTTTTCCTTTTTGTCCGTTTCTTCGTTTTGCAGTAAAAATTGATACTCTTCAAAAAACACAACAAAATCCCTTGTATCATAATGGTCTTCTATGCCTAATATGGGATCATATTTTTCAGTAATCCACTTGAGGTTTTTATGTAAGTAATAGTATGGTCGTACAACAAGGTAGGTATAATCGAACAATATTAATAATAAGTTTGCTAAAACAACAAAAATCATGAATAAATCCCATAATAATGGGAAACTCAAGCCCTTCTCTCTAATTTTTTTAATGTTTAACAATCGTAAAATCTCCCATGGTTACAATAATTCTTACCAGTCAATTTTTTAAAAACATTTTTTGTAAATATATTATGCTTGTCAGGGAAGGGAAAAGGAGGGATAGGTCAATTGAAAATTAAAATATAATTATTTCTACTTGACTGAAAAAATTAATCATAATTGACTATCATAGAGTATGCTATCGGAAGAACATTCAGAAACAATTTCATTCTCTTTTATTGAATTGGAAGAGCTATTCTATCAATTAGAAAATTCCAATCCAAACGAGAAACATTCTATTATCCAAACTATAGGGTCAAGAATACCTTGGTATTGCTCTATTCCGGAAATTATAGATCAGTTTTCTAACCCTAGTTTTAGAATTCTTGGAAGAAGCTTTTTACGGGACTTAACTACCTATCGTGTGGAGCATCATCTATCCATGCTTTCTCAAAAAGGTAATCGCAACCATTATAATGATTTAGAGCAAGGGGTATATCTATTATCTACAATGGATGAGGATAATACAACAACTTACTCTGAATTTAAATTGGAGTTAGAAAGGATTGCTTATAGAATTGAAGAACTTTTTGAGACAAATAAAGTCATCTTAACCGATACCGTTAAAATCCATCTTTTGGCAAGGGTTTTGTCCCAAGAAGAAGGGTTTATGGGAAACAAAATGTCCTATTATGACCCTGGCAATTCATTTATAACCAGAGTTTTAAAAACGAAGTTAGGTATTCCGATTTCGCTTTCTGTTGTGTACTTATTGATTGCCAAAAGACTAAATTTACCCATTTATGGTGCTAATTTTCCTTTCCATTTTATGTGTTACTATGAGAGAGAGGATTACTCCGTATTTGTAGACCCATATCATGGAGGTATTTTGATTGAAAAAGAAGTTTGTGCTAAGTTTTTACGAATTAATGGCTTTAAAGAATCACCGGATGACTTTGTGAAATCTAGTACCATTACGATTTTAAAACGAATGTATAAAAATTTAATCAACGTATATTTGCAAGCTAAACAATCAGATAAGGCAAGCCTCTTTGCCAAACAACTACAGATCCTTGAAAACAGTAGCCCTAAATCTCATTAAAAAAAGTATTTACAGCTTGTAAGATGTCTAATATAAACTTGCCAATTATAATAAAAAAGTTTGACAATCATTTAGGGAAAATTATTCAAGAAGACCTTAAGATTCTAAAGGATATAAAACGATATATTATCAAATCCGGTGGAAAAAGAATCAGGCCACTTACCCATTATTTCATTACGCAACTTTTAAACTACAAAGGGAAAGATTGGTTAGATATTGGTTCTATTTCCGAACTGATCCACGCAGCAAGTTTGTTGCATGATGATGTAGTTGACAACTCCGAACTTCGTAGAGGCTCTCCAACCATCGGAAAACTTTATGGAAATAAAGTCGCAATTTTAGCCGGTGATTATTTACTCGCTTGTGGAATAGAGCATTTAAACAAATTCCAAAATCCAAGGCTGATGGATTCTTTTACAAAAGTGATTAGAGACCTTGCCGTAGGAGAACTGCTTCAAATGGAATGGGAAAAAAATCCCTCAATTTCCAGGGTAGAATACAACAAAATTATCTATGGAAAAACTGCTTCCCTTTTTGGAGCTGTTAGTGAAACTGCCGGAATTCTTGCGAAAGCGGATGAAAAAAAAATCCAAGAGTTAAAGAATTTCGGGGTTTCTTTGGGAATGATGTTCCAGGTTAAAGATGATTACATCGACTATTTCCAAGAAGAAAAAAAGACAGGAAAGACGAGAATGAAAGATTTTCTAAATGGTCTGTATACATATCCTTTAATTAGGCTAAAGGAGCTAGCATCCAAAAAAGAAGTTAAAGAAATTGACTTTATCATCTCAAAACCATCTAGAAACCAAGAAGATATACACAAAACGCTCGAGTTAACTCAAAAATATTCCACCCAAAAAGAAATTCTAAATGAATTGAAAGATTTTGCTTACCAATTAAAGACATTTTTAAACCAGTTTCCCAAAAGTCAATATCGCAATCTGATGTTAGAAAGAATAGAGCAACTTGTAGAAAGTTGAATGAGTGAGTTGTACGATAGGAAACCAAAGAGTTTGGAGTCCGAGTCTGTGCATCGGAGCGGGAAATTGCTAAATTGAGCCAATTGGGAAAACCTCTTAATGTGCTTCTTCCCAATTCTCTCCAAAGTTCCCTTGTACAACAATTGGCACGTCTAAAGGAATTGCCTTTTCCATTTCTTCTTTGGCTAGTTTATAGAGATTATCTTTTTCCGATTTATGAACCTCAAAGACAAGCTCATCGTGAACTTGCATAATCAACTTGGATTGTAGCTTTTCTTTTTTCATCTTATGGTGAATTTTAATCATGGCAATTTTAATCATATCAGCAGAAGTCCCTTGAATAGGGCTATTGATGGCAACTCGCTTAGCCCCTTCCACTTCTTGCCTTCGTTTGGAGTGAATTTCCGGAATGTATCTGCGTCTACCTGTGATAGTCTCTACATAGCCTTTCTCTTCACAAGATTTGCAAATGTCATCCATATACTTTTGGACTCCTGGATATTGTAAAAAATATTTATCAATAAAAGCTTTTGCCTCTTGTCTGGAAATTTTCAAGTTTTGGGCAAGCCCGAAAGGGGTAACACCATAGATTACAGAGAAGTTTACAATTTTTGCCTTGTTTCGCATTTCTGGAGTAACTTGGTCTTCCTCTATTCCAAAAAGACCGCTACCGGTGCGAACATGAATGTCCACCCCTTGTGAATAGGCATCTATCATTCTTTTATCTTGGGAAAAATGAGCCATAATCCGAAGTTCTATTTGGGAATAGTCCAAGCTAAGCAGCAAATAATCCTGGTTAGCTGGAACAAAGCCCTTGCGAAGCAATTTGCCTTCTTCATCTTTGATTGGTATATTCTGTAGGTTTGGATCAGTTGATGAAAGTCGTCCCGTAGCGGCTATGGTTTGATTGTAGCTTGTATGAATCCGGTTTGTGTTTGCATTGATTAATTGGGGAAGAGTATCTATATAGGTTGATTTTAGCTTTGTATACTTTCTATGCTCGAGCAAAGCATCTATAATCGGATGTTTTCCTTGCAGATTTTCCAATACGCTATGGTCGGTTGAAAAGCCTGTTTTTGTCTTTTTTTCCATCGGCAGTTTCAAATCATCAAACAAAACCTTTTGCAATTCTTTTGTAGAGGCTACATTAAACGTTTTGCCTGCGTATTCGTGAATAGAAGAAACGAGCTTTGTAATTTTTTGATCAAAGTTTTTGGATAGTTTTTGAAAGTATTTCACATCAATGGAAATTCCATTTTGTTCCATTTCAGCTATAACTTCTATGAGTGGCATTTCCATTTCTTCAAAAATCTTTTGAAGCAAGTTGGCTTCTAATTTGAGTTTTAGAGTATTGTACAATCGAAACGTTATATCAGCGTCT
This sequence comes from Leptospiraceae bacterium, assembly GCA_024233865.1. Lineage (GTDB taxonomy): Bacteria > Spirochaetota > Leptospiria > Leptospirales > Leptospiraceae > JACKPA01. The sequence goes on from JACKPA010000001.1 coordinate 889,716, forward strand.
TCCCCCGCATATTCTGTTACCCTATCCACGTCTATATCATAAAGTTCTTGCTTTTTCTTTCCTGTGCCTACCAAGTCACTGTAATGAATTGTTTTATAGTCCAGATAATCTTCAGCCATATCATCCATGTTGTGTCGTCTGCCACCAGGCTGAAGTACATAAGATGCAAGCATGGTATCAAAATGAAACGGTTTTATGATTACACCATATTTAGCCAAAACGATATAGTCATACTTAATGTTTTGACCAATTTTCCCAATATTCTTGCTTTCCAATAAAGGTTTTAAGACCTTTAAAGTTTCATCTAGAGGCAAGCACGACTTGGAATAAATGGACTTTCCATGATCTATGGGTATATAATAACCAAGCTCCTCCCTATTGGTTATAGAAATCCCGATCAATTCGGCTCGCATTGGTTCGGTTGACGTTGTTTCCGTATCCACAGACAGGTAAGGAGCGGACTTAAATTCAGTAACAATTTTCTGTAATTCCTCTATGGACTTAACCCTAATATAACTTCCCTTTTTTCCTTGGTATGTTTTAGGAGGAGGAGTAACATCTTCCATATCCGAAGTTTCCACCGAACCGGAGTGTTTTAGTAGTTCTTTGTAAATTTGGTTAAAGCCTTCTTGCTTGAAATAAAGCAATTTCTCCTTTTTGTTCAAATCCGGAGTGGTAACATCCGAAAGTGACAGATTTAAATCAATGTCCTTTTTGATTGTAGCGAGCTGTTTGGATAGGTAGGCATTTTCTTGGTTTGTTTTTAGTTTTTCCTTTAGGGAAGGATTACGAATCTCGTCTATTTGCTGGTATATTCCGTCCAGAGTTTGGTATTCCGCAAGGAGCTTGGCAGCTCCCTTTTCACCAATTCCACTTACTCCCGGAATATCATCGATCTTGTCTCCCACAATTCCCATGTAGTCCGTAATTTGAGCCGGTGAAATTCCGATTTCGGTTTTTACCCAGTCTTCGTCTAGCTTCACAAACTCGGTGACTCCCTTTTTTCCTTTGAGCATAAAAACATTCTTATCCAATAGTTGGTACATATCTTTATCAGAGGAAAAAATTAAAATTTCGGTAACTTCGTTTTTAAACCTTTCACACAAGGTTCCTATTATATCATCCGCCTCTTGTCCGGGCACTTGGAATATTTTAAATTCCATAACCTCGCTTATATCCAAAATCCTTTTGATTTGTGGTTTTAAGTCTTCGGGCGTTGGCTTTCTGGAAGATTTATATTTGTCGTAAACTTTGCTTCTTTCCAATGGTGTTCCAGGGTCAAAAGTCAGAGCGATATGAGTAGGAGCATAATCACTCATTAACTTGAACAACATCCTAAAAAAACCAAAAACAGCTCCCGTTGGTTCTCCGGTAAGAGGGTGGGTTAAGTTAGCCGTTTGGAAGGCATAGTATGCCCGAAATATAAAAGCATGTCCATCGATTAATAGTAGTCTTGTCATAGTTATTCCTTAACAAAGAACAGACTGTTACCAGGAATTGTCATTGCAAGAAACAAATCTTAAAATGATTATTTTTTGAATGATTATTGTATTTTATCACCATGGTATAAAAATATCCTTTCAAGGAACGACAACATAGTCTTTTGGATTAAAGAATTCTGTTTTGGTTCGAAATTCAAAAGTAAATCCTGGCCAAAGGGAGATGTTTTTTCCTGCTTTTGTTTTATACCAGCTTGTACAACCTCCTGTATTCCAAACAGAATTTTCCAACTTCTTTTGAATATCCCTGTTGTAAGAATCATGAATTTCAGATTTTACTTCAATGGTTTGGACTTTTTTCTTTTTCATAAATTCTAATGCTTTTAGGGCATAATTTACCTGAGACTCAATCATATAAACCAAAGAGCTATGAGCAAGACCCGTATTTGGACCCACAATCAGAAATAGATTTGGAAATCCTTTAACTGTTGTTCCAAGATATGCTTCAGGTCCTTCTTTCCAGACTTCACTTAACGGAATACCTTCTTTACCCCTTACTTCAAAAGGTAAAACATCTTCCGAAACCTTGAAACCGGTTGCCATTACGATTACATCCAAATCTATTTTGGAACCATCTTTTAGGATAATCCCGTTTTCATTCACTTCCTGAATACCTGCAGTAATTACGTCTACGTTAGGTCTTTGAATAGCCGGATAAAAGTTATTGGAAAGGAGAACCCTCTTGCATCCTATAGTGTAATTGGGTGTTACTTTTTTGGCAAGAATCGGATCAGGAATACTATTCCGAATATGTCGTTTCACACGTTCCTGGAGAATCTTCATTAAAAAAGGAGCGTAAACAAACGCCATCGCTCTCCATTCCAATCTCCAATAAATTGATTCCCTTGAAGCCCACTGAAGTCCCGGAATAAATTGAAAAGACAATTGGTCTAACAAAGAATAAGGATGATCTTCTTTTGGAATAATCCAAGATGCTGTCCTTTGAAATAGAGATAGTCTCTCCACAATAGGAGCAATGGCAGGCACTATTTGAATGGCAGAAGCGGCTGATCCAATCACGGCAACCCTTTTTCCGGACAGATCAAGGGAGTGATCCCATCTTGCCGAATGAAATAGACTTCCTTTGAACCTTTGTAATCCTTTTATATCAGGGTAGCTAACTTGGCTCAAACCACCAAAAGCCAAAAAGAGGGTTTTGGCTTTAAATAGCTCTCCCTTGTTTGTTTGGATTTCCCATATTTGCTTAGAATCATTCCAACTCGTGTCCGTAACTTTGGTATTAAAACGAATATGCGGAGTGATTTCATACTTGGTGGAACACCTTTCTAAGTATTTTAGTATTTCCTTTTGAGGAGCATAAGTACGAGACCAATAAGGATACTGCTCGAAAGAAAAAGAATACAAATGAGATTGTACGTCACATTGAGCACCGGGATAGCTATTCGCTCTCCATACTCCTCCGATGCCTGTATCCTTCTCCAAAACAAGAAAATCGCTTCTGGCTTCTTTGAGCTTTATGGCAGAGCAAAGCCCCGCAAATCCTGTTCCAACAACCACCGAATCTAAAATCTTATTTTCCATAAGTTCTCCTGGTTTGGTTACGCAACCGCTTTTTCTGTCATAATTTTTTGGAATATTTGCTCAGCCATAAAGAGGTTATCGTTATCATTCGGATGAAAATCCGGACGGAAATAATCCGCAACATTTGCAAGAATTCCTTTGAAAATCGGAGTTGTCTTTTTTATAAAGCGAAAAAGATGACTGGGCAGTTCTTCCAACTTGATTGTTTTATCTTGAGACATAAAGATGATCTGTCCCATTCCAACATAAAATGTAAGATCCAATGATGCCAAAATCATTCCCTTTATGCGTAGCAAGTAGCTGTCATCCACTTCTTTTAATACGTCAAAAGCAACAGACTTATGTTCTATTTCTTCTGCTGCATGCCACTGTAACATACGCGTCATTTCTTCCGGGATCCCTTCTAAGAGTTTACTTTCCTTTTCAAGAGCCACCTCCGCCATAATTGCCGTGTAGTGCTCCAGAGCCACCGTAGTGGATAAGGCAAGTTTTTTACGGTCTATGCTCCATTTCGCTTCATCTCTACCATAAGCCATATTGGTATACAATTTATGAAACATATCCAAAGCAGGACTTTGTTTTTGCAAAACCTCCCAGAAATTCTTGTGCTGCATCATGTGCTGGGTTTCTTGCCCGATAAATAGTTTTACTCTTTCTTGTAGTTCCTTGTCTTTAATCCTATCTGCAAATGCTTTTACGCTTCTGATAAAAAACTTTTCTCCTTCAGGAAAAACAACGTGCATACTATTTACAAAATGAGTAGCAAAAAAGTTATTGTCACACCAATGAGAGCTTATCTCTTCCCAATTAAACTGGGGTTTTCTTACCACAGGCATATATTGAATATTGTTTCTATTGGACATTTTTTTCTCCTTGTAATGTTGACACTTTGTTCAACTTTTACAAACTTGACACTTTGTTCAACTTTTGCAAGTGATTTTTTTGATTTTAAGAAAAAAATTTAGCCTTTAGTGAGTTATAGCAGGGGATTTTTGGAGATTGGCTTTATGCCGGAGAAACGCATTTTCCTATAACGTTAGGACATACACGAAGCAGGCGATAGCCTGTTTCTCCAAGCAAACCAGGTTTTTCCAATGCAACTACTGTGACTGAGTGACTTCCAATTAAACGAAGGCAAAGTAGTTGCTTGGAGTTCAAAGGCTATCTCGGTGCAAGGAAGTGAGAACTTACAACTCGGCTCACTCCCGCAGTGGGTATGCTTTGTTAGATGCCATTGCTGGCTTAGCTATGTGAACAAGACTGGAAGCAGAATTGTAAATATAACATAAGTAGTTATTCTGCTAAGTCCTATATAAGTCTTATGTTTCAAGCGAGTGGGGTTATTTCTAAAAAATAGCCATGGTTATATTGACAAATAATCGGGTGAGATTATTATTGAATTTTGAAGTTAAAGCAAAATAACACAAATATAAAATTAAAAAGCTGAATAGTAAAAATTAGAAGAAAATATAATTAATTAAAATGACTATACTAGAATTTAGCCAGAAATTTAAAAAAATAAAAGAGAAAGGATTTATGCCTTCAACTAGAAAAGGTCCGACAGGAATAGGTCATACATTAGAAACTTATTTAGGTATTCAAGAAAACAATGAAGCAACACCTGATGTTGAAGGTGCTGAATTAAAAGCTCATCGTACCAAGGGAAATAGCTTAGTAACTCTTTTTACTTTTAATAATAAAGTTTGGAAAATGAATCCTTTAGATGCTATAAAAAAATATGGTAGTTATGATAAGGATGGGAGAAAGGGCCTTTATTACACCATGTCTCTAAAACCAAATAGTGCAGGTTTATTTTTGGATGTTCAGAAAACAGAAATTTCGGTAAGACATGTTTCTGGAGAAGTTGTCGCAATATGGGAATTACAAACTTTAGCTGATAGGTTTTTACAAAAAATGCCTGCCTTGCTTTTTGTATCTGCATTTACTGAAGAAAGAGGAGGAATTGAATATTTTCATTTTTATAGAGCACAATTAATGAAAGGTACTTCTCCGGAATTACTTGCCGATCAATTTCGGGAAGAAAATATTCTTGTAGATTTACGTTTACATGACAAAGGCACAATGGCAAGGAACCATGGAACAGGCTTTAGAACTTATGAAAATAAACTTCCATTATTATTTCAGAACATAAAGGATTTATGAAATACAAAGTTATTAGAAATGAAAAATATGATTTTATTGGTCAGTCTTATGCTACAGCTTACCCTAATATGCATAAATATCCAGCTACAATGATTCCTCAAATAGGTATAGAACTGTTTAAAGAATTGAATGTTTTTAAAGGTAAGCTTTTAGACCCTTACTGTGGTTCTGGTTCTTCTTTTACAGTTGGATTAGATAGAGGTTTAAATGAGATGTATGGTTTTGATATTAACCCTCTTGCAGTATTAATTTCAAAAGCCAAATTTACAAAAGTAGACATTAGTAAAATAAAAGAAGGAAAAGAGAAATTAAGAAATGATATATATGAGTTTATTAAAAATGAACAAAATGCTAATTCTGTTCAAATTCCTGATTATCTTAATATTGATTTTTGGTTTTCAAGAGAAGTATTAAAGAGTTTATCAATAATAAAAAACTTTATATATAAAATTCCTTTTGAAATAAGAAATTTATTTTTAATTCCTTTTTCAGAAACAATTAGGGAGTGTTCATATACAAGAAATAATGAATTTAAATTATACAGAATTAAAGATGAGCAAATCATGCTTTTTAATCCTGATGTATATGGAATTTATTTTAATAAATTAAATCGTGCATTAGATATATATGAAAAATATTATTTACCAAAAATAAATCATGCAAAAATTGAAATTAGTTTTAATAAATTTCCAAAGCAAGAAAACTATTTTGATGTTGTTTTGACTAGTCCACCTTATGGAGATAGTAAAACAACTGTTGCATATGGACAATTTTCTATGTTTAGTAACCAATGGCTTGATATTCAAAATGCAAGACAAATAGATAATTTATTAATGGGTGGAAAAAAGGTAAAAGAACTTTACAAAAATAGTTACATTACTAAGTTTATTGAAGAAATATCAAATCAGTCTATTAAACGAGCTTTAGAAATTTCTTCATTTTATTATGATTTGCACTATTCTATAAATGATGTTGCTACCAGCATAAAGAAAGGAGGTAAATCTATTTATATAGTAGGTAATAGACGGGTAAAAGACATACAACTTCCTACAGACCAGTTTGTAGCAGAGAAATTTGAAGAAAATGGATTTAAGCATTTATTTACTTATGAAAGATTACTTGGAAACAAATCTATGCCATCTCAAAATTCTCCTACAAATAAAGTAGGTCAACGAAGAAGTACTATGACTAGTGAATTTATTGTTGTTTGCAAAAAAATAAAATAAATTAAAAGAAGATAAAAAATTATGAACATCGCAACGGCATCTAACAGAGCATACCCACTGCGGAAGTAAGCCAAATTGAAAGTTGCTTACTTCCTTGCACCGAGAGAGGCTTGGAACTCCCAAGCAAGTGTTGTGCCTTCGCTTGATTGGAAGTTACTCAGTCACAGCACTTGCAGTGGAATGGGCTTATTTGCTCGGTGAAACTCACTTCGTTCGCTTCGGGTATGCCTAACGTTAGATGCCGTTTTCATTTTAGTTTTTACTAGTTTACTTTCTGGTGTATACCGCTATTCACCATCCTTTAAGGGTAGACATATACTCAGACTCTTTTTTACATTTTTCATTTTCTTGATAGTATTTTGCACATAATGGTAAAAATAAATTTATTTCATTTTCATGATTTGCTTTAGACTGAACAGTTTGTAAAGGACTTTGCGAAGCAAGATAGGACAAAGCTAACATGCCACAATAAATAGCATGCCCCTCTCTTTCCAACTGATCAAAGCAATCCCCCTTGATCGGTTGTTATAATGCAACTATGTACAAAAATATATAGTAAAATCAGAAATAATATTTTCTTTGTTCTTTTCACATATTACTCCTGATTTTATAGTTTCCACTTTTTCCAACCACTTTCATAATAAAGTGCTTTTTTCTCACGATCATAAGTCCTTATTAAATTTACTTTTTTGCTTCAATGCAAAACTAACTAATAGGATTAATGCTGGAACCTCTGTCAAAGGACCAATTACGGCAGCAAATGCAACACCTGAATTAATTCCAAATACTGCTATAGCAACTGCTATCCCTAGTTCAAAATTATTACCAGCAGCAGTAAATGCAAGTGAAACACATTTTGGGTAATCTGTTCCAGCTCTTTTTGCGAGAAAGAATGCACTGAAAAACATGATTATAAAATAAAATAGTAATGGTATCGCAATTCTAAATACATCTAAAGGGATTTGTACAATCAAATTTCCTTTATAGCTAAACATTACCATTATAGTAAATAAAAGAGCAATTAATGTAATTGGGCTAATTTTTTTTATAAAATTCTGATACCATTTCTTTCCTTTGATTTTTACAAGTACTAATCGAGTAAAAATTCCTGCAATAAAAGGAATTCCTAAATAAACAAAAACACTTTTTGCAATCTGATTGATACTAACATTTACTTCAACTCCTTTTAGCCCAAATAACCCTGGCAAATAGGTTACAAAAACATATGCGTAAATACTATAAAAAAGAACCTGAAAAATACTATTAAAAGCTACAAGTCCAGCAACATATTCATTATCTCCATTTGCTAAATCATTCCATACTATAACCATTGCAATACATCTAGCAATTCCAATCATAATAAGACCTATCATATAATCTGGTTTATCGGGTAAAAAAATGACTGCCAACATAAACATTAACATAGGACCAATAATCCAATTCTGGATCAAAGAAAGTCCTAATATTTTTTTGTTTCTGAAAACATTTCCTAATTCTTCATACTTAACTTTTGCTAAAGGTGGATACATCATTAAGATTAATCCTATTGCAATTAATATATTAGTTGAACCACTTTGAAATTGATTTAAAACAGTAGAAGCTTTTGGATAAAAGTGTCCTATCCCAACTCCTAAAAACATAGCTAAAAAAATCCAAAGAGTAAGATAGCGATCTAAAAAAGAAAGTTGTTTTTCAGATTTCATTATTAAAATGTTCCTTAACAAATTTTTCACTAAATTCTTTTATTTCAACTATAGTCTTTCTGAAAGCTATAGCCATCTCTTCTTCATTTCCTTTTATTTTAGATGGATCAGAAAAATTATAGTGAATTCTTATCGCTTTGGAAGGAATATATGGACAATGTTCTTTTGCATGGTCACATACAGTAATAATAAAATCAAATTGAATATTCATATATTCATTTATGTGGTTAGAAGTATGTTTAGATATGTCAATTCCAGCTTCTTTCATGTAAAAAATAGCATTTGGGTTAACACCATGAGTTTCAATTCCTGCACTAAATACTTCAAACTTTCCATTTGCAAAATGACGTAGCCATCCTTCTGCTATCTGACTTCTACAGCTATTACCTGTACACAATACTAATATTTTTTTCATAAAAAACCTTTTTCAACATGGTTAAATTCATTTTACTTTTCCATTAACTTTGTTATCCATTATTCACAACATTCTAATTTTGAATTTTTTTTATGAAGATTTAAGCTTTTATAAAGTTGATTTATTGAATTATAAAATTCATCTAATTTTTTCCAATTGATACAATAGCAAGATTTTAAACCTTCAATTTCCCCTTGTATTAGTCCAATACCTTTTAATTCTTTCAAATGTTGCGATACGGTAGACTGGGCTAATGGAAGAACTTCAACTATCTCTCCACAAATACATTCTTTTTTTTCTGCAATAGTTTTAAGTATAGCTATTCTAGCAGGATGAGAAATTGCTTTTGCAAAATCCGCTAATGCTTGAAATTCCTCATCAAACTCAGTTTTCTTATTTATAGACATATTGTATATCGTAATTATACGATACTATAGTCAATACATTTTTTAATTTTTTTTTTAATGACTAAATTTAAAAAATGAATCGTTATGATGGGTGGGAAGAGATGCTTTTTTATTTCACCTAACGTCATCAGAGCATACCCGGAATTCTATTCCAACATATTTTCTTAAACCTAAAGGCGGTTTAAAAATAAACTTAATCCTTTTCACCTACCACCAGCAGCCCATGGACAAGTAATGTCAAACAACTCACTCATCACTTAGTAAAGCTTTAAGTGGGCTTTTAAGACAATTTACTAAATATCATTACCCTGTTTTTGATTTTTAGCTCATTTTAATTTTAGAATTTTAACTCTACTTGCTCTCCTAAAAGTTTGTTTTAAATATTTTTCTTGCAATTTATTACCTTGTAGCAAAAATATGATTCCACTCGGAGCTAAATTATAAAAAAATATGGAACTTATCGAAATAATTATTCTTATTATTGTGTCCGCCGTAATTGGTGCATTTGGTCAAATTTTAACAGACTTTGATTTAGGTGGCTTTTTTACATCTGCCTTGGTTGGTTTTTTGGGTGCTTTTCTTGGAATATGGATTTCTAGGAATTATGATGTTCCTATATTTTTGCCTATTACTTTTGCCGGAAAAACATATCCGATTATATGGTGTATAATTGGTTCATCCGTCCTGGTTATCGGAATCGGTGGTATCCGGAAGATGTTTCGTTAAAGGGTGGTCAAATTTTGAAAACTTTTTTCGTTCGCTGATATAAGTATCGTTAAAAGGGATCTCTACCCGTGTTTTTGTAACTCCATTTTTACTACCTATTCTAAAATCAGCAGGGTCTATTCCATTTTCCTTTAGAACAAACAAGCTTAGTACTATTCCTAATCCTTCTCCTTCTGTATTGTCCGAATGAGAGCTAAAAAAGGTTGGTAAGTCAAGCGACTTCATACCCTGTGCAAATTTATTTCGAATACGTTCCTCTTCGATTTTCAAAATTTCCAAATTATTTATAATTTCAATTTTAAGACCATTCACCTTGTATGAAAAAATGATTTTTACATAAAGACCATCTCTTTCGCCCTTGGCACAGTAACTTCTTAATTTACCGGTTGTAATTTCTTTTTTAAATAATTTGATACCTCTTTCATAATCATCTTGATTATGAATATCCATACAATTTTCTTTAAAAAAAATTCTTTTTGCGTTTGCTTTTAAACAATTTATAACAGATTCATGGATAACCTGATAAACAGAATCATATAAATAATTTTTACCATATTTATCAAGTATATGGTGTAAAATATTCTGTATGTATTCAATGGTTTCGTCATCATAAGTAAAGGTAAGAACGCTTGTTGTGCTATTTGTTATAGTAGATTCTTCTAATTGCTTTTTATTCATGAAAAATACTTTCATCACAGTTACCAAAATCGCTATGTAAGTTTTAAAATTTTTCAAATATTTTTTACTTAAAAAAACTTTCCAAAGTTTGTTTTGATTAATCTTTTTACCCCTTTCATAAGGTCTACTTTGGACAACTCACTAATTATATCCGTTACGGACGGAACACCTATATTGAGGTTGAAGTCAGCGTCAACTTTAGGTTCTGTTATATCTCCCTTGGAAATAAATGGAAACTTAATGCGATTTTTATTAGTGAATATGTTTAATAACCTCTCTCTATTTCGAATTTCCACTTTACTGATTTTCACCGTTTTCAAATTTTCATCAAACTCTTCTACTACATTAGATGATTCTTTTTTATAAAATATTAACGCCCCATCAAAAAAATGTTCATAATCTTGAAATCTTACCCAACTTCCCCTTTTTAGTTCAAGATCAAAATCCGTAGCATACAAAATCAAATCATCCTGTAAAATGATTCTTCCGTCTTCATATTGAATGTACAATATTGAACTTCTTTGCAACCTTTGTTTAGATGTATCGTCCAATCGAATTCCCATATCAGCCAAATTGGCAAATACATCTGATAGCATGTTCAGCAAAACTCTCGTACTAACGTAAGAACCTTTTTTCACCTTAATGTTGTAAACAGTATCCGGATTGATAAATCCGGTAGTTGCCACAAAGGGAATAATATTTCCATTGTACAAAAACAAAAATTGAGAAATTTCCATTCCTTCATTATTGATAATATGCAAATTAAACTGAAAATTCAGTTTTAGCGAATTGTGTTCAAGCAATTTATTTGGATGCACGTTTATATGATCGATTATCAAATCACAATTCGCAAATTTTAACATTCTTCCTTTTTTAAGCATAAAATTAATTAATGCATTTTTTATGCCAATTTGTTCCAACTCCGCTGAAATAGATGTGTATTTTATATTAAAAGGAGCTTTTACAACGTTTTCTTCCTCTTCTCGGCTGTTCAAAGAATTTCTTCTTAATTCTTTGTTTTTTATAAATTCCAAATTTTCTTCACCTTCGATCAAAGCCGGTGTTTCCAAAAATACAGAAAAATTACTTCCTTCTTCTCCAAAAAAATCAAGATTCAAGAGTGGTTCGGTGATCATAAACCTAAGCACTCTAAACTTTTTTTTCACTAAGTATAAGAAACTAAATTGCAGTTCGACTTTTTGAATGTAAAACTCAGGATTTTCAATAGAAGGTCTTTGGGATAGAACGATGCCAAAATCTGCATAATAATCTCTTTTGGCTACCTTGATTCCTTCGATTTCAAGAGAAGAAAAGATATTAAACAAGTTTAAATAAATTTTCTCAACGTCTACTCTACAATTAAAATGGGTTTCTATTTGCTTTACAATAAAATCACGGTTAAATAAAGCCGGTAGGTAAAACCATACTCCAATGGCAAGCCCTAAAAATAAAATCAAAATTACTATTATGATAATTAATATAATATACAAGGGTATCCTCAAAAAGAAGCGCCGCTACAGCCATTCTGTCCGTAATTGTACTTATCAGGTTTTCAATACTGCGAGAAAAGCTTCTTGAGGAATTTCCACTGATCCGAACTGTTTCATTCTCTTTTTTCCTTCTTTTTGCTTTTCCAAAAGTTTTCGTTTCCTCGAAATATCACCACCATAACACTTTGCAGTTACATTTTTTCGTAAAGCAGAAATATTTTCCCTAGCAATAATTCTACTTCCAATCCCTGCCTGTATTGCAATGGCAAATTGTTGTTTAGGAATTAATTCTTTTAACTTTTCAATAATAGACCTTCCGCGAGCGTCTGCTTTGGACTTATGAACAATTGTAGATAAAGCGTCAACAGGTTCTGAGTTGACCATTATATCCAGTTTAACAAGTTGCGAAACCCGATACCCGATTTGCTCATAATCCAAAGAAGCATAACCTCTGGAAATAGATTTTAATTTATCATAAAATTCATAAATCAACTCAGTAAATGGAATTTCATAGATCATTTCCACTTTATCCTGATCCAGATAAATTGTGTCTACGTGCGTTCCTCTTTTTTCGACAACCAAGCTCATAATACTCCCCAAGTAAGAGCTTGGACAAATTATTCTGGCTTTTACATAAGGTTCTTCTGTCCTTTCTATAGAAGTGGGGTCTGGAAACTTGGATGGGTTATCTACTTCCAAAACTTCATTTTTAGTATTTATTACTTTGTATTTTACAGAGGGAGCTGTAGTTAATAGCTCCAAATTAAATTCCCTTTCTAGTCTTTCTTGCACAATTTCCATGTGTAGCAGCCCCAGATATCCGACTCGAAAACCAAAGCCAAGGGCAGCAGAATTTTCTCTTTCATAAATCAATGCTGCATCATTTAACTTCAGTTTTTCTATAGCCTCTGCCAGTTCATCAAATTGTTCCCCATTAATTGGAAAAAGGCCGGAAAAAACCATAGGCTTCGCTTCTTTATATCCTTGAATGGCTTTTGGAGTTGGATTATCAAACAAGGTAATCGTATCTCCGGTTCTGGCATCTGCAACCTTTTTGATTCCGGCAGCAATATAACCGACTTCACCGGCTTCTAATTTTTCACCGGGAATGAGACCAATTTGATTGATTCCCACTTCCGTGACAAAAAAATCCTTTTGACTTCCCATCAATAAGATTCTATCACCTTTTTTTATACATCCGTCAAAAACTCGAAGCTTTGCAACTACACCCATATAAATGTCAAAATAAGAATCATAAATAAGTGCTTTCAAAGGAGCATCGTAGTCCCCTTTAGGGGGAGGGATTAGTCTTGTAATTGCTTCCAAAACTTCCATAACATTTTGACCGGTTTTGGCTGAAATGCTAATTGCTTCTGCCGGATCGAGACCTAAAGTATTTTCAATTAGTTTTAAAGAGGCTGGTATATCAGCTCCTGGAAGATCGATTTTATTGATAATGGGGATTATTTTTAAATTTTCTTCCATTGCAAGATAAAGATTCGCCAATGTTTGGGCTTCTACACCCTGAGAAGCGTCTACAATCAACAAAACTCCTTCACATGCCTTTAGTGATCTTGATACCTCATAGTTAAAATCTACGTGTCCGGGGGTGTCTATAAGATTAAAAAGGTATGTATTTCCATCTTTTGATTTGAAATTAAAAGATGCATTATTTGCTTTAATTGTAATTCCCCGTTCCCTTTCAATATCCATAGAATCCAAAATTTGGTCTTTTTTGGTTCTAGAATTTGTAACCATGGTTAACTCTAAAAGTCTGTCAGCTAAAGTAGATTTACCATGATCTATATGAGCGATAATTGAAAAATTTCTTGTAAATTTCTGCTTTTGGTTCATTGACTCTCCAAGTAGAAGCACTAAATACAGGAATTTTCAAGAAGGGTTGTAAGACAATTAAAAATGTAGTGATTTTGGAATTTACCCACAGTTTACCTACTTACCCACAGTTTAAACTGTGGGTAAGTAGGTAGGTAAATCGTACAAGACTCTTATTTTTTAATAGGAGTAGCTGCACACGGGTTTGTTACCGGAGCTACACAGAGATTAGCTGGTTGTGGAGCAACACAAGCATTCATTGGCTGTGGAGCAACGCAAGCATTGGCTTGTGATGTTACGCAAGGATTAGTTGGTGCACACATCTGGTTAGTCATCATGGTAGGCATTGGAGCCATACATTGTGAATTGAGAGTATTTTTAATTTCCCTCTCTACAACTTGCAATTTACCATCTGGCCCAACGACAACTTCTCTAACTGTTCTAGCTGCGCTTGGGCTTTCTACAACTCGTAGTTCTCCATTACGATCTGCCATAACTTTTTGAGAAGCTGTTGCTCCTTCTGTTTTTTGAGCTGGTTTTTTCTTGTCAGCTTTTTTGCTTCCGCCACCACAAGCTACTAAAGATACTATGATAGCTATTGTTAAAGCTACTAAATTCAATCTCGTTTTCATTTCAATCTCCATGAAATTATAGTTTTTAAACTTTTTTAAATAAGAACTTTCTCTATTTTGTAGAGCCAAATTTCTTGATTAAAGGAAGTTAAAATGAATATATGAAATTTGTCAAGTACTAAAAAACAAGTTTTTCCTAGGTGTTTTCATGGGTCTGCTTTTAGTTCGTAGGAAAAATTTATATTTTTGTCATTGAGAGGGGGCATAGGGCATAGCTTTACCCATAAGTATGGAATGATTTTAACCACAGATACACACTGATTAACACGAATATGGGGAAGTATTGTTATTGTAAAGTATATTTGTGATAATTATAAATAAATGCGTATTATATGAAAATAGTTTTATAAAAATCCGTAAGGGATAAGTGTGAGATTCACTATATAAACTATTCAATTTTTTATTAACCAAAAAAATCAAACAGGAATTAAAAAATCGGTGTCCATCTGTGTAAATCTGTGGTGAATAACAAAAAGATATGGGTAAGGATATGGGCATAGGAACGAAGCAATCCCTTATTCTAAGCCTTTTTAATGAGATTGCTTCGTTTCGCTCGCAATGACCATGATAAAACCACATCTGTTTTTTTATTGCTTAAGCTCACGGTCATTTTAATTTTATTTTAGCATCTTATTTCATACACATTTTATATATCTTTCTTGGGCAATTTAAAGCTCCACTTAACATTGCTCCGTTGATTTCCGCTCCATTGAGGATTATTCCATATAAATTGGCTCCTCTTAAATCAGCGCCTTTAAAAATATCCCCACTTAATTTTGCATAACTAAAATCAACATCTTGAAGGTTAGCTCCTTTTAAATCTGCACCGGAAAATTCATCCCCATTCAAAATTCCCTCTTTTAAAACAACACTTTGCATATTGGCATCTTTTAGGTCGGAGCCACTTAGGATTACACGGGTTAAATTTGCATTACTCAAGTTAGCACCTTGAAAATTGGTTCTAGTTAGGTCCGAATAGCTTAAATTGGCTCCGGAAAGGTTTGCTTTCGTAAAATTTGCCTCTCGTAAGTTAGCTTCACTTAAAATAGCCCCTATCAGATTAGCATTATTTAATTTTGCACCCCTAAGGTCTGACCTATCAAAAACAGCATTTTGAAGGTTAGCTTCCCGCAAATCGCTCCCTTTTAACACAAAACGACTGAGGGCAGCACCGCTAAGATCACAACCCCGACAACTGTTTGTAATTCTTAATTGATCGAGTTGAACTTGATTGTATGCATAAAAAGGTGTAGATGCAAAAATCAAAAAAATTCTTAATAAAATAGATTTTTTCATGTATTTTCTCCTTATAAATCGATGTCACATAACATATTTTTAGAATGGACTTTATTTTTGTCTATTTTTTATTTATTAATTATAAATTATTCAAACAAGGAAGATTTGGATAGGTTAATTCTGAAAAAAACACCGGTTTCAAGTAGGAGAATTACTATAATTTTAAACTTTTTGTAAGCAATTTCTCAAGAGAAAAATGCACCATAAAATAAAAAATACGCTCTTAGACCTATTTTTTAGAATAAGAACTCTATTAAAATAGAAATAATATGCAATTTTAAGAAAGTTTTTTTTAGAAATTAAGCTTTTTTGCTTGATCAAATTTCTTCCTAATACACAATTGCTTTCATAATCTAAATAAAAAAAAATTATACAGTACGGAGTTTAAAGTATGAAATTTAAAATATTGCTAGTTGCTGCTGCATCATTGTTCATTACACAAGTATATGCTCAAGGTGCTTGCTGTCCACAGCCACAACAACAACAATGTTGCCCACAACCAATGCCGCAACAACAATGTTGTCCACAACCAGATCCTTGTGCTCAACAACAACAATGCTGTCCACAGCCACAACAACAATGTTGCCCACAACCAGATCCTTGTGCTCAACAACAATGTTGCCCACAACCAGATCCTTGTGCTCAACAACAACAATGTTGCCCACAACCACAACAACAATGTTGCCCACAACCAGATCCTTGTGCTCAACCAGCTTGTCCAGCTCCACAGCCACAATGCTGTCCACAACCACAACAACAATGTTGTCCAGCTCCAGCTCCAAGCTGTTGCTAATCAATTTTAGTTTGAGCAGATTTTTATTATAATTTAAAACTTAAAAATCTCCTTTTATGGAGATTTTTAAGCCTAATATTTCTCCTGCAAAGGCTTAGGCAGTTGCAGGAGTTTTTATTTTATAAAGCCTCTAATTCATAAATAGATTTCCATTTGTTGTGTAGAAAAAAGGCTATTTTTATTTTCTCTTTCCAGTTCCCAATTATAAACAATTTTCCTTATCTGTGGGGTTTTACCTTCAACGGTTTTTACCAAGGTATATTTTTCATCTTCTCCAAATTTTTCAGACAATTTTTTTATAATGAATTTTCCGGATTTGATTTCTTCGATAAGTTGTAGTGTATAAGCATCAGTTTCCACTAATGACAGTTCATAAATAGCGTAATAAAATGGCGTTAAACCTTGGTAAAACCAGTCCATAAAGTCTTTACTACCCTTTTCCCATAAATTTTCCAAAGGGATTTCTGATTCCGTAATAAGAGAACGGCCTTTGGTTTTCTGCTGTAGAATTCTGCATCTGTAATAAATTTCATGAGCCAATTTGTTTTCAGACTCGCCTTCATAATCTACACCTAGCCACTTGATCCATGCTTTTTTTTCCTTAATTGATAGGGAAGCAAGTAGGGAAAATAAATAATTTTGGTTTTTAAATGTTTTTTCTGTAGATAAAAATTCTAAAATTTCCAGAGGAATCATAAAATGACCCTTTTCCCATTCAAGAGCATAGGGATTGTTTTGAAGTTCGGAATAATCTTCAGGTATTTCTTCAATAGCAACATCTCCAAATTGTGTAAGCAAAAAAATAAAAGATAAAAGCTCACTTTTATTTAGTTTTGTAATGGTTTGTTTAAAATTAAAATTTTTTACCGCTGATTGTAGCATTTTAAGCTGATCTTTTCTGGATTGTTTGGGTGATAATATTAACCCAAATTGTTTGGAAAATTTACGTAGTGAGTAAGGTTCTATTTTGTCAATATTTCCTGAAATAAAAAAAGGCATATTATAAGGCTCTCTTTCCTATATCTTTGCGATAAAAGGCTTCTTGTATATTTAGTGAACTTAAATAATTATATGATTTGTCTATAGATTCTTTTAGTGTATCCGCGTAAGAGCTAATACCTAAAATTCGTCCTCCATTGGAAAGCAATTCATTACTTTCTGCTTTGTAAGTTCCGGCATGAAATATAAGAGTTTCTTGGTTTGTGGGAATGGATAATTTTAAAGGGATATTTTTTGTATAGGTTCCAGGATATCCCTTGGCTGATAGAACCACAACACTTGAATAGCCGTTTTTAATCATTAATTTTTCCTTATTTAATTTTCCATTGCTACAATCAAGCATCAAAGAAAGCAAATCATCTTCTAATAATAGCAATATAGCTTGTGTTTCTGGATCTCCAAACCTACAATTAAACTCTAAAATTTTAACCTGATTATTTTGTATCATAAGCCCTGCATACAAAAGACCTTTATAAAGATACCCTCTCTTTTTCATTCCTTCTAGTACCGGCTTAAAAACATATTCGCTCACCTGTTGGTAAACTGCATCTGTTGCAATAGGTGCAGGACAATAAGCGCCCATTCCACCGGTGTTTGGACCCTGGTCTCCGTCATAAGCTCTCTTATGATCTTGAGCAGCGGGAAACATTAAAAAATTATTACCATCACATAAAGCAAAAATAGAAGCTTCTTCGCCTTCTAAAAACTCTTCAACCACAACTTTTTTTGTAGAAAGATTAAATTTATTTTTTATAAATATATCATCAAGAGCTGTAAGTGCAATATTCGTATTATGTGCTATTGTAACACCTTTACCGGCTGCCAAACCGTCTGCTTTGATAACAAGGGGAAAAGAATGATTTCTGATATGGTCTTTTGCCAGATCAATATCCGAAAAAGCCTCATATTTAGCCGTTGGAATGTTGAATTCTTTCATAAAATCTTTGGCAAATTCTTTTGAACCCTCCAATTGAGCCGCATATAAAGATGGTCCAAAACAAGGTATTCTTATTTCATCTAACCAATCAACAATTCCATCAACAAGAGGTTCTTCCGGACCTACTACCACAAACTCAAAATGATTGTCTAAAACAAATTTTTGAACACTTTTTTTGTTTTTGAGATTTATAGAATTCGGAGGTAAAATTTCATTTTTTTCAAACCCTCCATTACCGGGAAAAACCTTTAATTCAGTTAATAATTTTGATTGCTTGATTTTATAGGACAAGGCATGTTCTCGTCCACCATTTCCGATTAATAAAACTTTCATACTTTTTATAGTTTAGTTATGTCTCATATAAACTTTTAAACCTAAATTAACATTGTGTTCATAATAAAAAAGTAAAAAAAATTGTCTAGCATATTTTTTTTGTATGATTTCAAACATAGAAAAGAATAATTATAAGACATCGCTAATACAAACATAAAAACCATGGTAGAGTCTTTGAAAAAATGGAACGGGTAACACATCCTATATTTCCCAATCATCTGATTGAAAAGGTAAAAAATTTATCCGAGTCTCCCGGTTGCTACTTATGGAAAAACTCCAAAAATGAAGTTATATACGTGGGAAAAGCACTAAAGCTTTCCAATCGCGTAAAAAATTACCTAAGTCCAAGACCCAGAGACATGAAACTTCGATTTTTACAAAAGGAAATCTTTGACCTTGAATGGATACTTACAAGAACAGAAAAAGAAGCCCTTATTCTTGAAGCAACCCTTATTAAAAAGTACAATCCCAAATACAACGTTAGACTAAAAGATGACAAAGGTTATCCGTATATCTGCGTATCCATTGACGAACCATATCCTATGTTGTATTTAAGCAGAAACACAAAAGATGAAAAAAAGAAATACTTCGGACCCTATACGGATGTAAAATCAACCAGAGACCTAATTACTTTGATACACAAAATATTTCCAATTCGAAAAACAGTTCAAAAACTACCTCTCTCCAAACCGCGTAGACCTTGCTTGAACTTTTATATCAAAAGATGCCTTGCTCCTTGCCAAGCCAATGTTCCTGTAGAAGAATACGCCAAAGTGATCGAACAAGTGAGTCATTTTTTGGAAGGAAAAAAGGATACACTTTTAAAAGAGCTTCATGAAAGAATGAATGTCTTATCGGAAAAAATGGAATACGAGAGAGCAATTATTTATCGAGATATGATAGAAAGCATAAGCCGTATCCAACAAAGACAAACGGTTGTGAATCCGGAAGGAGGTGATGAGGACATCATCGCATTTGCTAAGAGAGAGGACGAAGGGCAGGTTGTTATTCTGGAGGTTAGAACAGGTAGGCTTGAGGTAAAAAAAACGTTCGCCCTAAAAGGAATGAACAATTCTAGTGATGAAGAAATCATTACTTCTTTTATTGAATTGTACTATTTGAGAGCAAGCTTTATACCGGCAACCATTATTTTGCCTGTGACCATCAAAGGTGAAGCAAGATTGATTATAGACTACATTTCCAAGACCAAAGGGTTCACTCCCAAACTAAAGTTTCCAGCTGGAGGTGACAAGAAATCTCTTTTAAAATTGGCAGAAAAAAATGCAGAGATGAATCTTTCCGAAAGGCTTCTGGCTGCCAAGCTAAAAGATCAGACAATGGCTTTAAAAGAGCTAAAAGAAAGGTTAAACTTAAAAGACATTCCTAACATAATTGAGTGTTATGATATAAGCCATACACAAGGAGTTGAACCAGTAGCAAGTGGCGTAATGTTTGTAGATGGCAAGCCTTACAAACCCGGTTACCGTCACTATAAAATGCGAGGGTATGATGGCATCAATGATCCTGGAATGATACATGAAGTGATTGCCAGAAGATTGCAGAGACTTTTAAACGAAAACGAATCGCTACCGGATTTGATTGTGATAGATGGTGGAGAAACGCAACTTGGTCGTGCCTGTGAGGCTGCCGTTGCCATTGGATTGGATGAATTGCCCATGATAGGACTTGCCAAAAAAAGAGAAGAAATCTACTTTCCAGGAGAGAAAACTCCTTATAGCTTTGATCCCAATAGTCTTTCCATGAGGCTACTAAGACATATCCGAGACGAAGCCCATAGATTTGGAATTACCTTCCATAGAAAAAGACGAAACAAAGAAACTTTTAAGACAATTTTACAAGGTATACCGGAAATTGGAATCGAGAGAAAAAAGAAGATTTTGAAATATTTTTCCGATAAAAAGAAAATTGAAGATGCTACATTGGAAGAGTTAATACAAGTTCCTGGAATTGGAAGGAAACTCGCAGAAAAAATATTTCAACAAATCCAAACGATCAAATAATAAACTTCTTCCGAAAAGAGTCAATTTTGCGATAGTTAGAACCACTGCTCTATATAAAGTAGTTGACGATATTAGAAAGGAGTTTAAGTTTTGAAGGTTATAAAGATATGATGATTTCATTTCAGAAAATATAACCATGGTAAAGCTAAAAGATTCTGCGCTAAGACGATATGTAAGATCAATTCTATTTTCTATAGATTTCATAGAAAACCATCTGGTAGATTTGGATGATTTTAAGAATCTGGATGAAATTTATTTAAATGAAAAATTCAAGGAAATTTGCTCCTATTATAAAGGTAATCTAAAAAGTATTTCGGAAGCTCAGTTAGAAAGTAATTTCTTACAACCAATTTTTAAATCTTTGGAGCATATCTACGAAGTTCAGACGACCAAAAGGAGTGAAGATATAGAAGAAGGCACAAAAAGAATTGACTATGCATTTTTTTATTCGGAAGAAGATAAAGATATTTTTCACAAAAATTATTCTCAAAGAAATTCTATCAAATATTCTAGTTGCTCTACCATTTGTGAGACCAAATCCTGGGGCTTATTAGGTGGATATGACCGGATTAGAAAAAATGATAATTCCGATCCGATATGGCAGCTTAAAAAATCATACCTTGATCCAATTAATCCCAAAGAGCAAAAAGCAACTGTTCCATTCGGAATACTAACCGATGGAAAGTTTTGGCGTATTTATTCTTATAGAACTGAGACAGATAAATTTTTTGAATTAAACCTTGAAGAAGTTATTCAACGAAAAGATTTTTATGGCTTTAAAATATTTTGGTTTTTCTTTTCCAAAGAGGCTTTCAAAGGAAAGTCTTATCTCTCCTCCGTTGAAGCAGGCTCTAAAAAGCTACAATCTCAAGTTTCCGAAGAATTAAGAAAACAAGTTTATATAAGCCTTGAGTTAATTGCAACAGGGCTTTTTAGGGTTTATAAGTCAGGCAAAAGGGAATGGGATGAATTTAAAAAATACCCTGAGATGCAAGCTTTTATAGAAACAAAATCAATAGATGAAATTGACGTGGAAGACGAGAAAACAGAACAAGTTGTGCTGAATATCATCTACAAGGAGTCTTTGGTCTATCTATTTCGGGTTTTGTTTCTTCTCTATGCAGATCATAGAAATCTATTTAAACATCGAAAAGTGGAAACCGTTTTTTACAATCTATTGAACAAAATAGAATTGTATACAGACAAAATTGGAGGTATCTCAGATAGAGCAGAAAATATCGCGGATAAAAACGATGATTACGATATAGACGGTGTATTTGAAGAAATTGATAAAGAGTTTAACGGAGGTATTTTTTCTCAAAAACTACATCCGGTTCTAAATAGGTTTGATATTGACAACATTCTCTATGCCAACGCAATTGACTATCTCACGAGAACGTTAGATGAAAAAACCAAAAAAACTTTGCGTGTGGATTTTTCTGTTTTAGAGGTTCGTCATTTGGGTACTATTTATGAAGGTCTTCTGGAATACAAACTAAGCAAAACAAGTGAAGAGAAATCCATTCCCCTCTTAAGTGACCACAAAAGAAGCAGAAAACTTCTAAAAGATGATCTCTATTTGGTAAATGACAAAGGAGAGAGGAAGTCTTCTGGTAGTTATTACACTCCGGACTACATTGTTGAATACATGGTAAAAAATACCGTTGGTCCCCTAATCAATGAAATCGAACTGGAAGAAATCGACATCAAACAAAAGATTTTCAAGATTTTTTCTCTTAAAGTCTGCGATCCTGCAATGGGAAGCGGACATTTTCTGGTAGAAGTGATTGGTTATATAAGTGACAGAATCGAGAGCATGATCCACAAAGAGATGGAACCTTTTCAAAACAAGCCGGGAAGAAAAAGCAAAAAACTTATCGAACTGGAAAGTCTTTTGCAAAATTCCGAGGATGGTTTGTATAAAAGTATTATTTCGAAACGTTGTATCTATGGTGTGGATAAGAATCCTATGGCGGTTGAACTTGCGAAGCTTTCTATCTGGATTTTCACTTTGCAAAAGAACAGAAAGTTAGAGTTTTTTGATTACAATCTTCGATGCGGAGATTCTCTGATCGGAAGTAAGGGAAAGACGTTTTCATCCAGATTAGAAACTGAGAGCAGGGAAAGAACGCTTTTTGCAAGCAATGAGGAACTTTATCAAGACGTAGTAGAAAATTTCAAAGAGGAATTTAAAAAGTACTTTGAGTTTGAAAGTGTGGAAGAGAGGATGAAATACTATGAATCAACCATCCGACCTAATCAGCAGAAGTTAAAATATCTTGCAAACATTGAACTTGCTATTGATTTTGCAGACAAAGACGATGAAATCCATTTGTTATACAAATCACACAAAACAGAACTTTTAAACCTCATTCGTATGAACGGAGAGTATATCAAAAAGCTTATCAAGGGTAGCGTTGTTACTGATTGGGAAATTCAGCTATTTAAGAGAGCCAAAAAAGTTCGAGATGAATACAATCCGATTCATTGGGAGTTGGATTTTCCAAATGTGTTTATAGAAAAAGGCAGGTTCGATGTGGTTGTAGGAAATCCACCTTATGTTGATAACAGAGGTTTTAATAAAAAGATTTTAAAGTTTTTATATCGGACTTTTCCGAATTCTTTTCAGAAATCAGGGACCGACCAATTCAAAACAACAAAACTAAACTTAATAGCTCCTTTTATAGAAAAAACTCATCATTTGCTTACTTATCAAGGTTTCACAAGTTATATTTTTCACAAAAATATTTTTAAAACAAATGGGTATTCTTCCATAAGAAAGTTCATTTTAGATAATTATGATATTAAAATACTGGCTGACTGGGGCAGAGGTCAGTTTAAAGAAGTTACCGCGGAAACCGCAACATTTATTATTAGAAATTGCAATGTTGTGAATGATAAAATAGTAGTCGAATTTTATAATCTCTCACATAAAATTAATGAATCTCATAACCTACAAAGTCTATTTTCAAGTTCTTATGAATATATATTTGGAATTTATTCGGATTTCTCAGATAGAAAAATATTAGAACTCATCGAAAAAAATACTATGCCTTTACAAGAATTTGTAAATATCAACAATGGAATTGTTACTGGAAATGATGAATTATATTTGTCTGATAATAAAATAAATGAATCTTATAAAAAAATAGTCAGAGGAAAAAATATTAAAAGATACGGTTGCCTTCTTGAAAAAGAATATGTGTTGTATGATAGAGATAAACTTCTCAGAGCTCGCGATGAAAGCATTTTTAATGCTGATGAAAAGTTGATTATGCAAATGATTAATATTAATTTCGTAATAACTTATGACAATGAACAATTTTATAATTTAGGTACTACATATTCAATAACTAAAAAAGCAAATGTTTCTTTAAAATATTTATTATCCATTTTATGTTCGTCAACAATTGAATACTATTATAAGAAAAAATTTACGAATAGTTCTTCTTTGACAAATGCTATTTCAACGCAAAATCTTTTTGAAATACCAATAAAAATTATACCCCAAAAGCCATTCATTCAAAAAGCGGACACTATGCTTACCAAAAACAAAGAACTTGGGGAAGTAACTGCCAAATTTACCAAACTACTGAAATCGGATTTGAAATTGGAAAAGTTATCAGACAAATTAGAAAATTGGTATCTTCTCACTTGGGATGAATTCTTAAGCGAGTTGAAAAAGAAAAAAGTAGAGTTGTCTTTAAATAGCAAACCACAATGGATGGATTATTTTGAGTCTGAAAAAAAGAAGGCTTTGGCAATCAAAAAAGTTATTGATAAAACAGATAAAGAAATAGACAAAATGGTTTATGAATTGTATGGATTAACCGAAGAAGAGATAAAGATTATAGAGAGATAAGAAAAAAACTTGAAAGGTTTTTAGTTTCATTTTGAGAATAGTTCTATGAGTAATGTAGCCTTTGATGAAAGTTTGGAAGAGGATATTGATGTGGGTTCTTTCAATCACGCTAGTGTACAGGTTAATTTGGCGTATTTCTATTTTGAATTAGGGATACAACCCTGTTGGTTGGTCGATCTGTCCAATAAAATAATCAATGTTTATTCCTCAATTACTAAAAACAGGCTATTTGATGAGCAAGACAAAGAAGTGATAGACGAAAATATCGGTATTCGCTTACCAATAGCTGAGGTATTTGAATAATGGCAAAGAAAAAAATTCGTACATGGTCAGAAGCGGAACTGATCGATACTTTTGCTTTGACAAAGACCAAATTTGACAGTCCTTTATTAAAAGAATGGCTTGAAACAACCACTACTTTGGATGAGTTTGAAAATAAAGTTTTTTCAAATATTCTTGCTGAAGTAAGGGTGAATATTGAAGCTTGGAATGAAGAAGACCTTAAAATGAATTTCATTGCCTTTGTGATTAGTTTGGCAAATCTAAAGACAACAGATCGAGTACGCACCTATTACGAAAAAACCATAGAAGCAGAAGTAAGCGGATATTATTTAAAAATTAAGTGTGATTTTATGGTCGCTAAGGGGATATTGGATATGGTGAAAGTGCCATATTTTCACTTCCAAGAATACAAGCGAGATAAAGACCCCTATGGAGACCCAATGGCACAATTGATAGAAGCATTTTTAATAGCCTGGGAAAGAAATAAAAATGGCAAACCGTTATATGGCTGCTATGTAGTAGGCAGATTTTGGTATTTTGTCACCTTTGAAGACAAGAAATATTGCGCATCTCAGGCTTTTGATAGCACGGATAAAAAAGACTTACTTCAAATCATAGCTATTCTTCGCAAGTTCAAAGAAATTTTGGAAACAAGATTATTGGATTAAACCTTTCAGAAGTAAATAAATAATTTATATAGAAAAAAAATTCAATTATTTTCGTTTTAGTGCTCATTTGTAGGTATTGGATGAAAACAGCATAAGCATAAAACATTGGTCAAAATCATAAGTATTTGTTTGCTTAAAAATATGATGATTAGAAAACCAGATGATAATACTTTAGTTCAGTCTACCAGGGTCTATTTTGAAAGCGGCATTGTTGATGAATTTATCAAAATAGGTGGCATGTGGATTATGGAAAATGCAAGGTTGAGGTATAAATTGGATGAAGATGACGTATCCGACCTTTTTATCATATTCCATGGTCGAGCACAAAGATGTTTGGAAATATTTAAAGCCGGTGGTTACTCAAACTTTCCGGCTTTTTTAAACGTTTACAACAAGCATTTAGTATTTAACTTTTTTAAAACTCATAAGATAAAACGTAATGAACATTATATTTGTTTATGGGATGAAGGGAAGCGGTTGAAATTGGATACAGAAGAGGAATTTGAACTTCTGGATATAACTTTAGAAATGCTTTCGGAGTTGGCAGTTCTAAATAGGTTGGTTGTTTGCTTAAAACACAATGTTAAATTCAGTGAATCAGACTTTTATGTTTTAGCTCAAATATTAAAAAACAACCCAAATTATCCCTTGGATCTATTTATAAAAGATTATAAAAGAAGACTTGAAAAAATCAAAAAGGAAAAGGAATATATTTTAGCAAAAATTAACAGGTATAACAGAAGAATCTTTTATAAACAAGAAAATATTGAATTTTCCATTAGAAAATCAAAACGAAAATTGTTTAAAAGATTTTTTAAATGTAATGAGATTTATTCTTTGAAAGAAATTGGTCGAATTTTAAGTTTATCCGGCAGAAGAGCCAATAAAATTTACAAAGATTCCATTCAAAATCTAAAATACAGAGTAACTGAGCTTTCCAAATGGAACGAAGAAACACAAACACCTTTGGCTGTTTAATAAAATTCCGATAAATAATAAAAATGGCTTTACATTTTTAAAAAACAGTTTTTATGTTTGTATTAATCAGCCAAGTTAGCAGGCAAAAGTAACTCCATGAAAATTAAAGTTAATACAAAAAGCGATGTACACATTATTAAAATTGAAGGTCCTATTAAAGCTGGAAACGAGTTTGAACTAGGAGAAAAGATCGAAGATTACATCAAAAAGGATCAGGTACCTAAGTTCATTATTGATTTAAAAAAGGTGCCATTTATCAATTCCGCAGGTTTGGGAATATTTTTAAATATTTTTAAGCACGTAGATAGCTTAAAGGGGAGGATGGTTTTTGCCAATTTGAATTCTGACGTAGAAAACTTAATGGAAATCACCAAATTAGCTAGCGTGTTTGAAATTTTTAAAACTTCTGATGAAGCATTAGAATCATTTGATTTTTGATGCTCTAATTTTTTTTATAGAGTGAAGCCAGCTCTCTTGAAGAAATTTACCTTAAAAATTCTTAAGTCAAAAAGAGTCTGGTTTTTACTTCTAACCATTATTTTATATAAACTGGTTTTTAATCCTATATCTGGGAAGTTTTTAGTCGATTTTGTTTTTCAAAAATTTTCTACAGGAAAGTTTTCTGGTAATGTTGAGCAATTTTCACTTTTTTATGGGATCGAGTTTACAAATGTAGAAATCAAATCTGGTGCGGATTTTGATAATTCTACTATTTTAGAAGCTCAGAGAATAGCTATTTTATATAATTTACCCAGGGTATTCATTGGCTCTTTATGTGTTAATGAAATAGCAATTATCAAACCCAAAGTAAATTTACTACAAAAAAAAGGTAACTGGAATGTAGCTACCCTATTTCCGTCTTCCGGAAAAAAGGAAAAAAAAGAAGAAAAACCCTCTACACCCAGGGAAGAAATAAACATTTATATTCCGATTTCGGTATATCTTAATTTTTTACTGGAAGATTTGGTTTTTACTATTCGAACCGAAGAAGGTGATAAAGAGTTTTCCGGCAGCGTAGAAGGCTTGAGCTTGTTTGTGTTTTTGGATACATATCGGTTCAGCAAAATCCCATTAAATTTAGGTATTTTATCTTCCGTTAAAAATTTTCATGTGAAGCTAAATCCGGAAAAAAGCATAAAAATTGAATTTGCAGATAAATCCCGAAAATTAAGGTCTCCTTTTAGATTAACATGGCTTTTAATCCAGGAATTTGAAAAAAGACCACCTCGATTTTTATCCAAATTAGATATAGGTGCAGAGCAAATTCCAATCCAAATCAACAATCAACTAGTAACACCTTTTGATCTTGGAATCGTTTATGACATGTTTTATAATCCGAAAGAAGACTCTCTATTGCTAAATGATCTAAAAATGACCTTTGAAAAAGACGTTTGGTTTCAAATTGATGGAAAGGTTTTAAATGCGATAAAAGACAATCGGAATATCAATTTTCAAATTACGAGGTCCTATATAAATCTGGCACCAATCTCCAGAGTTCTTCAAAATATCCCTGGTGTTCCAGCAATCAAACTTAAAGGTGAAATCGAATTAACTCCCATGAACGTAAAAGGTTCACTGGAAAGTCTGCAAGCTAAAGGTGAGATAAAATTTCGAAACATTCAAATTTTCCTAAAAAACCAGATTCATAACATCAGATTTGTCCGTCTCGCTTTTGAGGCTATTTTTAATTTAACAACTAAAGAAAAACCAACTCCGGAAAATCCTCTACCATTTTTAACTTCTTTGAATATCTCTCAGTTTGACATTTCGTATAATAATATTTTAGTAAAACTAAAAGGTTTGATAAAACCCAAAGAAAAAATTGATTTGGACTTATCTGTACAGAATATTGTTTTGAACCAATTTGTAAAAACTTTATCGGGTTACTGTAGTTTGAATACCAGCGTAAAAGGACAAAATTTTGCTTCTTTAAACGCCAATACCAAAGTAAATATTCGAAATTTTTCCTATAGCATTGACAAAAGCAAATCCGGTATCTCTCATATAATTTTAAACATTGATTCGAAAATCGGTTTTGGTGCTAATTTTATACCCCAAACCGTAAATATAAATCCGGCTAATCTAACAATTAGAAATAGCAACAATCAAGACGTAACTCGCTTTACAACCAATGGAGTTATTTCCCTTGCAAAAGGAATAGAAGCCAACATTTCTTCTTTTTATGTAAATGTAAATTTTACAAATATGCTCCCTACCCTTCCTTTGAGCTTAAAAGAAACCATCACAAACCTAAGAGGAATTCTTGGGAACGAGCAAGAAGTAAAAGGAAACATCCATTTCCATGACAAAGAATATTCAAGAGATATTGATGGGAATATTTATGCCGTTTTACCAGGACTAAAATTGGGGGTTTTCCATTATTTTGTGAATCTCTCTTTACTTAAAGACTCCAGTGCAACCATACAAGTTCATAGCTTTCAATTGGATGCCTATAATTCGAAGCTTATAGCCAAGCTGAATGGGACTTTGAAAAAAGTCAAAAATGGTATTTTGGGAGGTTATACGCCGAATTTGAATTTGGAATTGGATATAAATTCGAGCCAAAAAGCGATAGATATACTGAAAAATATTCGTTTTAATGGCTCTGTTAACCTAGATTTCAATTGGAAAGATTATATTATCAAAGGTCAAATCAACTCAAAGAAAACGAATTTTGAGTTTTTTCAAGGAATATGCCCCGGTGAGGAATGTAAAAAAATTTCCATACAGAATATAAGTTTTCACCTACCAATAGAGCATAATTTAAATATCCAGACGATTACAACCATGATTGAAGGAGACAAAGCAAAGTTTATAAAGACTTACGGACAAGAACAAAAATATAATTTTAGCATAGACCAGATTATTGCGCCCCACCCACACCCTTCAGTAAAAGGCAAACACATTTATTATGTAAAAAAGGTAAATAATACCCCAGGAATTATTGCAAGAATTGATTACATTGACAACTCACTATCCATCAATGATCTAAAAATCCATACGTTGAACGGAATTGTATTTGGAAAAAATATACTGTTCAATGTAGGAGATGGTAGCCTCAAAAATATGGAATACGCAGCAACTCTTCAATTCAAGGATTTGGATTTGAAAGAATTGCTTCCCCAAAAATCCAGAGAAAGTATAGATGATGGGAAAATCAAAGCTGATATAAACATATCCGGCAAAAATCTTGATGATCCGATTAATAACTTGAATCTCTTTTTTAGCGTATTCCAAATAGGAAAAGATTTTGGAAAAAGTGCGATTAAGATCGTAAGCCCTGAAAGTATTATAACGGACTATCTTGTGAGCAGTTATAATGTGGATAAAATAAATATCGAACTTTCGAGAGGACTAGTTTATGCAAAAGTACTGTTTAAAAAATGGTCTTTGCTTTCTACCTTGTTTCTAAAAGTGGAAGACGATAAAATCGTACAAGAAAGAATGCCGCTTGCCAATTTCTTAAAAAGAACCGAAACTGAAATTTCTAACTATCAATAAGCTAAAGTATTATTTTTTCTATAGCAAAGTGTGTCTCTAAAACCTTATGGTCAAAATTCAAAATTCGTGTAATTAACCGATCACTAAGCGATTTAATAACTCCAAAGAGTTATTTTTACACTTTTTTTTATTTCTTCCAAATGTCGGTAAAATAATAACAAACGTAAAATGAAACTAAAACTTTATCTCTTATTAATCTCGTTGTTACTGAATTTTTGCTTTGTTCCTAAACCTGTTGAACCTATAAAAAATGAACGGTGTGAGTTAAGATTTAAACAATACACTCTTGGTATTCATGAAAACTCCTCGTACGTAGCAGAGGAATCAGTTCATGCTGCTTTCGATTGTGACAAACCTGAATGTGTTCTTGTGGTTTTATCTATTGTACCAGTTAGCTCATTTGTCGTTTCAGGGTCAATAGTCATCGTGGGAAATACAATTCATTGGCTTGAAAAACAAGGAATGTGTGAAGATAGTTTTGTGCAATCAAAGATTAAAGAATTCAAATCTCGTGATGGTGATTAATTTATAATCGTGCTACTACAACCTTTGTAATTATTGATTTACATTCTGCCCTTGGTGGACAATCCAAAATATTTGCTGCAGATGTGTTGAGATATATTAATTTTGAAAAATAATTGTAATTGACTAAAATTCGGGATTTCTTGCTTTTGATTATAAAATCTATGAAAAACCATTTCTCTATTCCTTTTACAGATCCAATCGCAATCATTTTTTTAATGTTTTCTTTGATTTTATTTGCTCCTATTTTTTCCCAAAGGTTAAAAATTCCAGGCATTATTGGGTTGATTTTTGCCGGAATTCTTGTCGGACCAAATAGCCTAAATCTATTGTCCAAAAACATTGGAGTAACGATTTTTAGCACTATAGGTTTGCTTTACCTTATGTTTTTAGCCGGTTTGGAGATTGACATCAAATCATTCCAAAAAAACAAAAATCGCAGTCTAGTTTTTGGACTTCTTACCTTTAGTATTCCATTTACAATCGGTTGTAGCGTTTTTTACATCCTTCTGGATAAACAAATATTTTCAACCTTGTTTGTTGCCATTATGTTTTCCACTCACACGCTTTTGTCGTACCCTATAGCGAGTCGCTTTGGTTTGTCCAAAACGGAAGTAGTCACCATAACTACCGGTGGAACAATTATTACCGATAGCCTTGTTCTCTTTATACTTACAATACTTTCTTCAGTAACAAAAGATAAACTGGATGCGTATTTCTGGTTACGTTTTTTGGGGCTTGTTCTGGTTTTTATGTTTGTAGTTGTTCGCCTTGTGCCTATTGCAAGTCAGTATCTTTTTAAAAAAATCAGGGGAGATAGCGGAATTCAATATCTGTTTGTTTTGTTTATCCTCTTTTTTTCTGCTTTTGGAGCAGAACTGGCTGGTTTGGAACCCATGATAGGTGCATTTTTATCCGGACTTGTTTTAAACAAGTTTATCCCCCACACATCTGCCTTGATGAACAGAATTTTGTTTATTGGAAATACTCTGTTTATTCCGTTTTTTTTGATTAGTGTGGGTATGAT
The DNA here is from genome assembly GCA_024233865.1 of Leptospiraceae bacterium. Lineage (GTDB taxonomy): Bacteria > Spirochaetota > Leptospiria > Leptospirales > Leptospiraceae > JACKPA01. The sequence goes on from JACKPA010000001.1 coordinate 921,249, forward strand.
CATAAACATTAAGGCATTTTTTTCCGGAATTGGTGCTATAGTGATTGCGGTAGCATTGATTACCGTAGCCATTACCAGCAAATTCTTGGCTGCCTATTTTACACAAAAGATATTCAAGTATTCCAATAACGAAAGAAACTTGATCTTCGGACTCAGCAATTCTCACGCAGCTGCTACCATAGCCGTTATTCTTGTTGGTCATCAATTAAAATGGTTGGATGAAACGATCTTAAACGCTACGGTTTTATTGATTTTGGTGAGTTGCATCGTGAGCTCTTTTGTAACGCAATCAGCTTCTAAAAAAATAGTCATTCAAGAATTGGAAGCAACACATCCGCAAACAGCAGATAAACAGGAGAAGATTCTTGTTTCTTTGTCGAATCCGTCTACAATGGAAAGATTGCTTGACTTTTCTTTTCTTATCAAAAATTCCAAACCAAGCCAACCGATATATCCTTTGATGATTGTTCTGGATGATGACATGTATGAGAAAAAAGTAATGGCTGGATTTGCGGCTATGGAAAAGGCGATTTTCCATGCTTCCGCTACGGAAACGCTACTGGAACCTGTAATAAGGGTAGATTTAAATCCAGCCAATGGTATATCCAGAGCAATCAAAGAAATATCCATCACAAAAACAATCATCGGTTGGAATGAAAAACCATCTAAGGTGGACTTTCTGTTTGGCACTCTTTTGGAAAATCTCTTAAATCTTACGGATAAGATGCTTATTGTTACCCGATGCAGTTATCCTTTGGACAGAATTGGTAAAGTGCAGGTATGGTTCATGGAAAGTGCCGAGTTGGAATTTGGTTTTTCCGATTGGGTGAGCATGGTTGTTACTCTTGTAAAAAATACCAATGCAAACCTTGTTTTCAACGGGAATATACAAACTATTCAAGCCATTCGTAGCATTCAAAAAAACTTGAAAAATACAGTCTACAATTCCCTGCCCGACATTTTGGCTGCTAATTTTTACTTGGAGTCTGTTTCGGAAAACGATTTGGTAATTTTTATAGCGGCAAGGCAGGGAGCAATTTCTTATCAGCCTTCCAATGAAAATTTGAGAAAAATGGTTCTAAAATATTCCGATAGATGCAATTTTGTGATTGTATACCCCGAACAAAAAAGTGAAAATAGAACTATCTAGAAATATTAGTGTTTCCAAAAGAAGCCTGTTAAGCATTTTGCTTTAACATTTCCAATAGTATACCAATAATTATATTTGAATTTTCAATTGGGTATTCATCAAGATCTATACTCACTTCAATACCTTCTATCTTCAGAAATTTCCAAGCTGTTCCTGTTGTTACGGCACCATAAATTTTTTTGATATTTTCGTTTTTTTCTGATTTATTGAATATGCTTGCTGCTACCATCTCTGCAACACACTGACCCAATCCGGAAATAAGGTTTTCATTTTTGGCTTCAACAACGGCTACAATCGGGCTACTCAAAATTAATTGTTCTTGGGAATCACTTATTATAAAATCACAGAAACCATTTAAGCCTCTTTCTTTATCAACATTGAATTCAATTCCCGAAAACAAACTGATTTTATGATTTACGATTTTTCTCACTTCAACAAGAATATTAGCAATGATAAGCTCTGACCGAGCTTTCTCTGTATTGATTGCTCGTGCAAGAGGAATATTCTCCTTTAAAATTTCTACAAGGATAGGAGAAGCTTCAACGCCTTTGATAGCAGAAAATAGGTTTTGTTTTTCAATGAGTTTTATTCCTAATTCTTGCTTAGCCTTCTTTAAATCAAAATCACTATAAGCCATGGTATGAAACTCCTAACAAGAGTGTTTTTACCTATTTATCTTTTTTCCATGGAATGGAACACTCAAGAACAAACAAATAACCGATGTAGCTTTGGATGCCCATAAGAATTTCATACCGAAAAAGATTCTCATTTTGCCTCTAACAAAGCTTTCAAATTCTTTAAACCAGTTTCAAAATCTTTGCCAATCATATTATCCATACTGATAAATGTACACATAACTTTACTCATGAAATTATAGTTTCCATTCATAGCCCAGGTAACAGTTATAAATTCTCCATTTTCATTGAATAAAAATTCAGTGATACTTTTATCTTCAAAAGGTTCTAAAAATTGAATTTGAAATATAATTTTTTTGGGAGAATCCGATTCACTAATTTCCATACGCCCGCTTCCTACGTCTTTATTCCCCTTCCATTCATAGATAGCACCTTTCCCACTTTCCGGACCGCTGTAAATTCTTTTCATATCTGGATCCAATTTATCCCATGGAGACCATAATGCCCAATTTTTTAAATTATTCACAGAATCAAAAACTTTTTCGGGAGATGTCTTGATTTCAATTTTACGTTCAACTCTATACGAGTTTGGCTTTGTTGTAACGTACCCTAAAAAAATAAGTATACAAATTCCAAGAACAATTAATATTTTTTTTATCATTTTTATTCCTCATTATTTGACTATTTAATATTTACATATTTAGTGAAGTTGCGGTTTATTCAGCAAGCCCTATTTAACGTCAGTTCGACGTAAGAAAAAATATTATCAAAATAAGAAGGGTAAACACAGTGGTTTACCCTACGCCCAAAAAATCCCTACTTATGAGTTGGTCTATTCCCGCAAAAATATGAGTGTTTTCAAAAGAAATATCATTTACTCCATAGATAAAATATAAAAAATTGAAGATCTTATGAAAAAAGCATTTATAACCGGTATTACCGGACAAGATGGCAGTTGGCTTGCAAAATATCTTATTCAAAAAAACTATAAAGTTTATGGTGGGATGAGGCGAACTAGTACCGTAAATTTATGGAGACTGGATTTTTTAGATATTAGAAATAAGGTTGAACTTGTAGAATTTGACCTTTTGGATTATAGCAATGTGTTTAATACTATAAAAACTCTCCGACCGGACGAGTTTTATAACCTGGCAGCTCAAAGTTTTGTGGGAACGAGTTTCAAGCAACCAATTTCTACAAGCATGATTGACGGAATGGGGGTTGCCTATATTTTAGACGCTTTGCACACCATTGCTCCCGAAACGAAATTTTACCAGGCAAGCACTTCCGAAATGTATGGAAAAGTTAGAGATATTCCTCAAAAAGAATCAACTCCATTCCACCCTAGAAGCCCTTATGGGTGTGCAAAAGTGTATGCTCATTGGATGACGGTAAATTATAGGGAAAGCTACGATATGTTTGCCACAAGCGGAATCTTGTTTAACCATGAGTCTGAGCTTCGGGGACCGGAATTTGTCACAAGAAAAATTACCATTAACGTCGCCGGTTGGAAAATGGGGAAAAAAGAGCCTTTGGAGTTGGGAAATTTAGATTCGGAAAGAGATTGGGGATATGCCAAGGAATATGTGGAAGGAATGCACCTCATGCTACAGGCAGATAAACCTGATACCTTTGTTTTAGCTACCGGTCAAAAAACAAAAATTCGGACTTTTGCAGAAAAAGCGTTTCATGCAATTGATAGAGGTATTGTGTGGGAAGGAAGCGGAGAAGACGAAAAAGGCTATGATGCCAAAACCAGAGAACTTCTTGTTAAGATAAATCCTAAATTTTACAGACCGGCAGAAGTCGATTTATTGATAGGAGATGCATCCAAAGCTAAAGAAGTTTTAGGTTGGTCTTACAAAACGGGAATAGAAGAACTTACTCAGATTATGGTTAAAAGTGACATAAATCTACTTGCTTAAATGAAGTTTTTCAATACTGCCGGACCAAACAAGCCAAGTATACACTATGGATGGAATCTGGAAGAAATCTACTAATGGTCAACCCTGGTTGGCAATCCGACTTTAGCCATGTTCGATTTTTTAAGGCTAGTGCTTTTTTGGAAGGTAAGACAAAAACAACCCAAATCCATGAGCATTGACAATTTCAGTCAAAGCTCAGTTAGGAACTTGCTTAAAACTATGTACTTTATAAAAAACATTTTTACAAAAGCAAATGCTCAAATGCTTACAAGTGATTTTGTATTTTTATAAAATGCCCATCTTTGCTTTCAGTTCTCGTAATTCTTCCAATGCCTTTTCTTTTTCTAAGCGCTCTCTTTCCGCACGTTCGTGTTCTTTCTCTTTTTCCAAACGTTCTCTTTCCGCACGTTCGTGTTCTCTTTCTTTTTCCAAACGTTCTCTTTCAAATTCCAAAAGAATTAATTTCTTTTGTTTGTCATACATCCTTAAGTAAGTCTTGGATTCCTCTGTCATCTTTCCACTCCATACACCTAACCAGCAATTTAACTCTCTCGACCACAGCCAACCTTCTGTGCTCTTTGCCAACTCTTCATAAAATCCATATTGATTTAACCGCCAACCTTGAAGTGATTCCGGCTTGTACGGGTCGTATACATAGTATTCTGGTGTACGAAAGGTATTCTCATACAATTCTTTCTTGTGCACCAAGTCTATTTTATAAGTGGACTCGGAAAGCAATTCAACTATCACATCAGGAAATTTCCAATTTTCTTCCCAAAGAATCCAAGACTTTCGCTCTTTTGTTCTGTCAACATCTTTTACGAAAAAGAAGTCTGGTCCTCTGAAATCCTTGTTTTTTTGTTTTTGTAGATTGTAGTAGAGAAACATATTTCCACCTGCAAAAAAGTCTTTTCGATTGCCCATGACAGATTTTGCGGAGTCAATCAAAACGTTCATGTTTTCTCTGTGAATAGGACTTTCCAAGGGGACACCGTCATCGTAAGGCAGATTTGTAGGGTTTTCGATTGATTTCGGAATGACATCTATTTGTGGCATATACTTTCTCCATGGCTTGACCTTGCGTAGTCAATTATCATCCTTTTCAAGAATAGTTCAAGAGATTTTATTGATTTTTCTCTTGAAAAAGAACAACTTCGATTAAATTTTCATAACAATTCCATTGAATATTCGTAACACTACATACTCAGCGACTGCTTTCCACACAACCTCTCACCAAGCCACGAATTAGTCAAAGGCTACTTTAGACCAAGGAGCAAATCACCATAAAAAAATAGTTACAGAGGAAAATTTTTTCAAAAAATAATTGACTCTTTTTTTCCAAGAAAATTCTTAGAGAGAGGAAAGTTTTGTCCTTTGGGAATTTCCAAAATCAAATTTAAGCCTGTTCCTTGAACTATCCCTGGGTGAGCAATTGCCAATAGGGACATAATATTTATATTATGGTGCGATAACCCAACGGAGTCTTTAAAGAGGGGAATGATTCCAACAGAATTGTTAAAACCTGAGGATATGAAATCTGAAATTGATGATTGGGTATTTTTAAGGTGTAACTGAAATTTCACCTGTGCTCTTGCTGATCCTTACAATTCCTCCCACTGGTGTATCTCCCATACGGGTGAATTGTCCTCCAAGAATCAAGTTATGGTGGGTATCTATCTTATACAATTGATTGATGCCTATTTTATACAAAGAACGGTTGATAAAAATTGGGCAATTTATCAGGATTCACCAAGTAAAGGCTTTATGATAGATGTTGAAACAAAACAGATTGTCACAAAGGAATATCAGTTTGTGGATCATTATTTTTATCTTGGTTATAAAACGCTTTTTTGATGAAGAACTAAGAATTAGTCTTAGGAACAGTAAAAATGCCTATTATCTAAAATCCTTCACTACAAACTGAATGGAAGTGTTTCCATTAAAATAGTTTTCTTCCAAGTAACCCCAAAAATCAATTTCCGAATTTTGGGAAATATATTTTTCCAGCTCAGCAGCTCTATTCCATATCAGGCACTTTATACCGGAATCTGCTTCCAAAATGGAAAATCTCGCATGTTGACCTTCCGACATGGTACGATAGGATAAAACTCTTGCCCTTTTAATGGAAATCAAAGGTCTTGGATTTTCTTGCCCGAAAGGTTCAAACAATAAAAGTTCCTTGTACAAACTTAAGGTTAGTTCTTTAGGATAGATTGAAAAGTCACTTGTTTGTGCGATTGTTTGGGCAGAAACGTCTTCTGTCTCTAACCATTTATCTGCTATGTCATAAATTCGTTTTTCCAATAAAGGAATCTTGTCGATTTCAACAGAAAAACCACTAGCTTCCGGGTGTCCACCGTATTGCAAAAACAAATCTTCCAGCAGATTTAACAGATTGAGAACGTTTTCACTTCCATAAGAACGTATACTTCCTTTGGCATGACCATGATCAGGAGTTATAAAGATGGCTGGTTTTTCAAATTTTTCCGTCAACTTTGTCGCTACGATACCAGAAACTCCAGGCTCCATATCCGGTTCATAACAAAAAATTACTTTTTGAGTCGTTTTTTCCGGATTTCTTTGAAAATACATTTCTGCTCGGTAGACATTTCTTTTGGTTCTTTCTTTGCGTTCTCCGTTTAATCCCATTAGCTTAGCGGTATACTCTAGGGACTTGCTATCACTATCGCTCAAAAGCAATTCCAAAGCAATTTCCGTTTTTCCCATTCTGCCGGCAGCATTTAGAGCAGGTCCGATGCTCCATCCAAGGTCTTTAGATGTAATATTGTTGTTGTTTAGCTTTAAATGGTTGATTAAGTAAAATAAGCCCTGTCTATTAGGATTACGGTTGTTTGCTACATCACTAAGAGTCATGATTCCATTTTTAACAATAATCCTATTCTCCCCCCTAAGTGGCATCATATCTGTAATTGTGCCTATGGAAGATAGGTCTAGTAAACGCTTTAGTTCCGTAAGTAGTTTTGGATTTTTTTGAACGGATTGTGGAATGTCAATCTCGTTATAATTTATAACCGGCTGGTTGAATAAGTCATACTCATTTGAAGCGAATTTCTGCTTTTCATAAAAATCGGAAAGATACAAAGCCCATATAAGCTTCATAACAATCACAGAAGTGCAAATTTTAGTTTCCGGGTATTTTGAATCTTCCCGCTTAGGATTGATTAGCAAACAACTTGGAATTTTAGAAGGAATCTCATGGTGATCAATTACAATTACCTTGATCCCTTCTTTGTTTAATTCTTCAATTTCTTCATGGTTAGAAGTTCCAAAATCTAAGGTTATAAATAGACTTGGGTTTGTTTGTTTTACGAAATCCAATGCCGGTTTGCACAATCCGTAATCTTCGTTCTGGGAAGAAGTTTTCAAAACCAAGCGGTCGTCTTTGTATTTATAATAGTCTTTAAAAAATATTCCTAAAAGAGAAGTGGACGAAACACCGTCAGTGTCTCTATCTCCAAATATCATAATTTTTTTGTTACTCTTTACGGTCTCTTTGATCAAAGTAATGGATTTGGCAATATCCGGAAGCAGAAAAGGGGAATATAAACTGCTTAACTCCGGTTTCAAAAAAATATCCCATTCTGCTCTATTCTGAACCATTGTTTGCAATAGGTGAAACTGCAAAGGGGTTAGGTCTTTGTAATGTTTGTCTATGTATGAAAGATTGGAATAGTCTATTCCGTGTTGTATATTCATAGAAAATAAAAATTACATAATGCAATTTCCAGAGAATTTTGCACCTATTTGGATTTCCAAAAGCGGAGTTTTTACATCACCGGTAACAATAGCAGCTTTACCCATTTGGACTTTTTCTTGGGCTTCTATGTTTCCTTTTATAGATCCATCCACGGATAAATTACCAACAATTATATCTGCTTCTACATTCCCCGTTTCCGAAACCATAAGCTTTCCGTTTGATTCTATGGTTCCTTTAAACTGTCCCTTGATCTGTAACGAATGGCTGAATCTAAGACTTCCTTTAAAAACTATATCATCTCCGATAATAGTATCAATTTCTTCTTCGTTCAAAAACTTTCTCCTATTATAATATGCTTTTGTAAAAAAGCCTTAACTTGCAATCCTGTCAAGTTAGTATTTGTTTTTCAAGCTTTATTTTTTACCCATGGTTAAAGTATTTCCTTACAAGATATCTTTAAAGAGCCTTAAAGCTTTACAGTAGAATTCATATCTATTCCTTTTGTTTTCCTGACAGAAGCTTATAAATACAAAACAGACTTAGCAATACTACCATTGTCAATGATGTAGCCATAATAGATACGCCACTTAAGCTTAGGTTATAGTCTTTTCCAGCATATGCCAATAAAATCGGAATTTCCATTGTATTCTCTCCTTGGGTTCATGACAATTTTACAGAAGGGAAAAGTTATTTAAAGAGTCAAGCTCTTTTTTAACTCTTTCCGGTGTAATCAACTCGAAAATCTTGTCAATTAGAGGGAAATAACTTTCCTAGTTCTCTTGGTAAGAATAGAAGGAATTGGAAATTTTGCTTCTCCTATGGTTCTAACAGGCACGTAATCTATATATAGTTTGATACCTTTGACTTCTTCTATACTCAATAGGCTGTACGTAAGTTGGTCAATCCTATCTTTTAAAGTATTAATATTCGCCTTGGCTCCCAGCTCTTTAGTAAAAGATATATGAATAACCCCTTTGCTAATTTTAACTTTTTTATGATAGGCTAAATCCAGCGGAATTGAATTGCTAATTCCTGATTTTTGTTCTTGCAAATTTGGTCCTTGGATCAAAGCTTTAAGAATTACTTTAATTTTTTGTTTAAGATTTTTACCCGCTTTCCTCTTTACTTTGACTAAGTCCGGCTCCGGTTGATTTTTTTCAGCAGAATATCGTATATAATAAACACTAACCAAATTTTCTTCAGGTGGTTTTTTAGATTTGTTTGCAGTATATTTTTCGGATATAGTGGGGACTTCTCTCCCATAATTTTTTGCATAATCATCATTGTCGTTAGATGGTTGAAAATCTGCTTGCTTGACTAATTTTGACTCATAAGATTTAGAGTTGCTTTTATCAGAAAAGCTATTGTTCTCTATACTTTTGTCAATGAGTACAAGGCAAAGCAAAAAAATGTTGAGTATCTTTAAAATGATATACTGATCTTCTTTATTATCTGTAGTTTCATTCGACACGTCCTATTATGAGACATAGCATTTTTGTGGCAAGCACTAAATAGCAATAAACTATGTAATTAATATGTCATTTTACGTTAATAAAACAAAATCAAAGTTTAGCAACAATAAATTTTCTTGCTATCAAGACCTTATTTTTAAAAATAGAAATATTTCTTGCTACTAAAATTTTTATATGGCGATATTTAGAGAGTAAAAAATTAATAACAGAAATGGAGATGGTTCAATTAGAAGGATATGATATCCGCGAAAAATTTTTAGTAGAATCTGGTGTAGAAATATATCGTGGAAAAAACGTAAAACTAAACCAAGCTGTATTTTTAAAAAAAGCCAATACTACTGATGAATTTTCAGACTCTGTTATTGCCCTAAAAAACGAGTATGAGATATATAAATACTTAGATATAGGTTTAAAGTTCCTTGAATTCAAAAGATTACCTGATGGCTTTGTTTTACTTGTAGAGGATACCACTGGTAGTGTCTCCTTAAAAGAACTTATTGAAAAAAATAAGTTAGATTTAGAAATATTCTTCAGATTATCAATTTCAATATGTGAAAACTTATATCAATTGCATTTAAAAAAGATAATTCACAAGAATCTTAAGCCTGCAAGTGTTATTGTAGAAACAAAAAATTGGCAGGCAAAACTTATTAACTTTGGAATTGCGACCAGATTTATTGAGGAAAGAAGGACCACCTCTTTTATTCGCACTCTGGAAGGAAGCATTCATTATATTTCACCGGAACAGACTGGGAGAATGAATAGAGCAGTGGACTACAGAAGTGATTTCTATTCATTAGGTATTACTTTTTATGAAATGCTAACTGGTAGATTACCTTTTGAAAATGAAGATTTTTTAGAATTGATTCACTCTCATTTGGCAAGAATTGCCAATCCAGCGCGTATGATCAACCCTGATATTCCTCAAGTTTTGTCCGAAATTATTTCCAAGTTAATGTCCAAAAATGCTGAAGATAGGTACCAAACCGTTAATGGTTTGAAGCAAGATTTGGAAAAGTGCTATAAGGAATATAAAGAATCAGGAGAAATTTCTGACTTTGTTTTAGGAACAAAAGATGTTTCGGACGAATTTAAAATAGCCCAAAAACTCTATGGTCGTGAAAAAGATATTGAAGCCTTATTGGATGAGTTTGGAAAAGTAATAGAAAACGGACAAACACATGTTCAATTGATTGGTGGATATTCTGGAATCGAAAAATCTTCCTTAGTAAAGGAAATTCACAAACCAATTACAAAGGCAAAAGGATATTTTTTATACGGAGAATTTGAGCAATTCAAACGTTTGCCTTTGTATGGAATCATCCAAGCATTTTCTAAAATGATAAAGTATATTCTGGCAGAGCCACCTGATAAGGTAGAAAATTGGAAGGTAAAAATCCAAAATGCCATTGGCGTAAACGGAAAAGTCATTGTTGATGTGATTCCGGAGTTAGAATACATTATTGGAAAACAGCCGGATATTAGTGAATTAGACTCCGTCGAAAATGCAAATCGCTTTTATCTTACATTTCAAAATTTCATAAACGTTTTTTGCTATAAGGATCATCCTATTGCTTTATTTTTGGATGATATACAATGGGCTGATAATGCGTCGCTAAATTTTATTAAAAGTTTAATTTTGGACTTTAGAATTAACTATCTTTACCTAATGTTGTCTTATCGAGACAATGAAATAGAATCGACCCACCCATTTTATTCCATCATAGACGAATTAAAAAAGGAAGGTATTCCTGTTAGTTCGATTTTGTTAAGACCTTTGAGTCTGAATGACATCCATTTATTGTGCAAAGATTCATTGCAGTTTGCAGAATCGGATGATTTAGCTAAATGCAAATCTCTTGCAGAAGCCATATATTATAAAACAGGTGGCAACTCTTTTTTTATCAATGAATTGTTGAAACAATTGGTGAGAGATGGAAGCATATTTTTTAATCACAGTACGAATAGATGGGATTGGGATTATGAAAAGATAGTAAAAAGCCAAGTCTCGGATAATATAATTGAATTGTTGATAGAAAGAATAGAAGCTTTGCCGGACGATGCAAAAGATATGTTACAATTATCAGCTTGTATTGGTAATAAATTTGATCTTGTTACACTTTCTTATATCAATCAAAAATCTTTAAAAGATACGGCTTTGGAAATTTTAGAAGCAGTTATAGAAGAGCTTGTTTTTCCAGAGTCCGAAGATTATAAAATTTTGATTTCTTCCAATTCCACAAAAGAAGAAGAGTTAAATAATCCCCAAATGATTAAAAAAGCCAAAGGAATTTTATTTCATTTTAGGCATGATAAGGTACAAGAAGCCTGTTATGAAATGATTGATCCGGAACGACGAAAAGCAGTCAGAATTAAAATCGGTCGCTTACTATTGCAAAATACATCTCAGGAAGAATTAGAGGAAAACTTATTTAACATAGTAAGTCATTACAACTATGCATCCGAATTGGTTGAGACAGAAGAAGAGAGAGAAAAACTCGTATTATTAAACTTACGTGTTGGTAGAAAAGCAAAGTTTTCAGCTGCGTATAAAACAGCGTTAGAATACTTTAATTACGCTTTGTTGTTTTTAGGGAAAAATAGATGGAAGGATAAATACGAATTATCATTTGTCGTTTATAGAGAACTTGCGGAAATGCACTACCTGAATGGCAACTTTGATGAGTCGGAAGAGTTGATCTATGAGTCTATAGATTATATTCATCTTCCTATTCAAAAAGCCGAGCTTTTTAAGTTACTGATTGTTCAATATACTTTAAGTGGTAGGTTTCTGAATGCTATCATAGCCCTTAGAAAAGGTCTTGAACCCTTGGGAATTGATATTCCAGATGAAAACAACTTGGAGCAAGCTATCAAAGATGAACTAAAGAAAACCAGAATCAACCTTGGTGATAGAAAAATTTCTTCCTTGATTGATGAAAAGGAAATAAATGATCCGGAAAAAAGAATTGCCATAAAAATTTTAACTACAACAACCCCGGCTTCTTATTTTATCAGTCCTTTATTATGGAGTGTAATTGTTTTAAAAACAGTTAATATATGCCTTGTACACGGAAACGTGGGTGAAGCCTATGGTTATGCTTGTTATGGAATTATTTTAGGCTCAATACTAGGCGATTACAATTCCGGTTATGAATTTGGAAAATTAGCCGTTAAAATGAGTGAAAAGTTTAACAATATTTCTGAAAGAGTAAAAGCAGCTAACGTTTTGGCTAATCATATTATTCCCTGGGTCAACCATATTAAAATATCAAACCAGATGAATAAATCCGAATCCCTAGTAGTATTGGAATCTGGAGAATTTCAACACGGTAGTTATATATACCTTCACATGTCTGTAAATTACTTTCAACAAGGAGAACATTTATCTACCATAGAGCGAAACAATCAAGAGCTACTTCGTTTTACCTACAAAGTTAAAAATTTTTTGGCAATAGATACAATCATTGGAGTTGATTTAATAGTAAATAACTTATTAAATAAAAAAGTGAACTTATCTGAATTCAAAACAGAAAGCATGAGAGAAGAAGAATTTCTTAAAGGTTGTAAAGAGCACCAAAGTACAATGGCTATTTGCATTTATAAAATTTTAAAAGCACAAGTTTTATATTTATACAATGATTTAAAAAATGCTTATAAAGAAATTTTTTCCGCTCGTCGAATGTTACCATACATTACGGGAATTAATTCTGTTGCTGAATATAATTTTTACTATTCCCTAATATTATCTGCTCTATCTTCTGAAACTATAGAAAAAGAAAAAAACAATTATGTAAAGCAAATAAAACAAAACCAAAAACAAATGAAAGAGTGGGCTAAAAATTGCTCTGAAAATTATTTACATAAGTATTTACTTGTAGAAGCAGAGCTTGCTAGAATCCAAGATAAAGATTGGAAAACAATACTAGAATTTTATGATTCTGCAATTGAGGAAGCTCACAAAAATGCTTTTGTACAAGTAGAAGCTTTGTGTAATGAATTAGCTGGAAAATTTTGGATATCCGTTGGCAAACCCAAGTTGGCTGAAAGTTATATAGAGAAAGCTTATAGTTGTTATGAAACTTGGGGAGCTGTTCAAAAAATAGAACAGTTAAAGAAGGTTTATCACAACATATTTATTAAAAAGGAAAATGATTCAAAAAATGTTTCCATATACAATAAGTCTTTATCAAGAGACGTAATTGATTTTCAATCTATTTTAAAAATTTCTAATGCAATAACCGGTGAAATAGAGCTGGAAAACCTTTTAAAGAAACTAATAAAGATATTAATCGAAAATACGGGAGCACAAAGAGCTGTTTTGGTGCTAAGAAAAGAAGATGGATTGTATGTGGAAGCAGAAGGATATATTTCAAATACAATTGATGTTCAAATGAAGTCTATTCTAGTTGGAGACTACAAAACAATTCCGGTATCTTTGATATATTATGTTGAAAGAACAAAAGAAAATATAGTTTTGGATGAATTAAAATTGGATTTTAGGTTTAACCAAGACGAATATTTGGTTAAAAATAATGTAAAATCAATTTTATGTTGTCCGATCATCTATCAAACCGAACTAAAAGGAATTGTATACCTTGAAAACAATATAACTTCCAACGCCTTTCCGGATGATAGACTCCAGGTTTCCGATATACTGTTATCTCAAGCTGCCATTGCTTTGGAAAATGCTATTTTGTATTCTAACCTAAGTTCTCATATAGAAGAACGTTCCAGAACAAACACCATTATGGAGATTACTCAAAAGATCCAAACGTCTCTTATTCCCAAAGAGTTTCAGTTAAAGGATTACAAAGTTTCAGCCTATATGCAAACAGCTGATGAAGTTGGTGGAGACTACTACGATATTATAGAAACAGAAAACAAAAAGTTTTTTGTTATCGGAGACGTTTGTGGTCATGGACTTTCAGCCGGTTTGGTTATGATGATGGTGCAAACTTTAATACATGGTTTTATTCATGCAGGTGTTGTGTCTGTATCAGAAATACTAGTAAAAGTAAACAAGACACTTATTAAAAATATATATAAATTAAAAGATGATAAATATATGACGTTAACTCTTTTTTCCTTAGAAGAAGATGGTAGAATTATATATTCCGGTTCTCACCAAGATTTATTGGTATACAGAAAAGAGTTAAAAAAAGTAGAAGCAATAAAAACCTATGGTAGTTGGTTAGGTATTATAGATGATATATCGGATGTAGTTACGGAAAGAGAATTTAGGATGGAAGCAGGAGACACATTGCTTTTGTTCACTGATGGAATTATCGAAGCGGTAGACTCAAATGGTAGTATGTATAGTAAAGGACAACTAATTAAATTATTAGAAAATGAGGGCGAAAACGACCCGGAAACAATTAAACAAAAGCTTATAAACTCCTTGGAAAACTATGTTGTAGATGATGATATTACCTTTATGCTTTTGAAAAAATTATAATCAGCAGGTGTTATAATTGGAACTTTTACTTGATTATAATTGTATATATTTTGTACAAGTTTTTTTAATAGCTTTATTTTTTTGTTTGTACCTGCTAGTGATAATACAAAAGAATACTATTGAAATTTATTATATAATTGGATATTGGTTTTTTGTTTTACTTTGTTCACTTGGAAATGTGCTTTTATATTCTTTGTCTTTGAAGCTTCTCCACATCCAACTATATGCAACTTTGATTATTGTTGGAATCTTTCCTCTTTTCTTTTATAAAATTATTATTAAACCATTGAATATTTTATTGTATGCTATGAAAGAAGTAAGCAAGGGTAATTCAAAGGTAACAATACCTGCAACAACGGATGAAATTAGCTTGGCAACACAAACACTAAATCAAGTCAAAAATGATCTGGAAAATTATATATCCGAAAAATCAAAAACTGAAACTATTATGGAAATTGCCAAAAACATACAAACATCTCTTTTGCCAAGTGACTTGGATGTTTTTGGTTATGAAATAGTTGCCTACAGTAAACCAGCAGATGATGTTGGGGGAGATTATTATGATATAATAGATGAAAAAGGAAAAAAATATGCAGTTATTGGGGATGTTTGCGGACATGGGCTTGCTGCCGGACTTATTATGATAATGGCACAAACTCTCATACATAGTTGCCTTCAATCGGGCATTACAGACTTAACTGAGATATTGATACGAGTAAATCAAACTCTGCTTTCCAACATAGAACGGTTGCAAGAAGATAAATATATGACACTAACTCTTTTTCGTTTTGAAGAGAACGGAAAAATCATTCATTCGGGAGCCCACCAAGACATTTTAGTTTATAGAAACCGTACAAAAAAGGTTGAAGCAATTAAAACGTATGGATGTTGGTTAGGTATTCTAGATGATATATCAGACCTTGTTCGAAATAATGAACTTTTATTGGAAGGTGATGATATGATGTTGCTTTTTACGGATGGAATTATTGAAGCTATTGATGAAAATCAGAATCGATATGAGAAAAATCGACTTATCAAATTATTAGAAGAAAACGGAGAGTTTCAGCCTGAATTTGTAAAACAAAAAATTATAGAGTCTCTTAATGATTATACCATCGAAGACGACATTACCCTTATGGTGTTTAAAAAAATGTCAATTCTCAAGGAAACCAGGTCCATGTAGGGACAGGTCTGAGACCTGTCCCTACCTGTATCATTCACGATATAGCTTAGTCGTAAAACTAAAAGTACTTCCTTTGTTCAATTCACTTTCTATAAAAAAAATACCACCTGTAAGCTCTATAAATTCCTTACTTAATTTCAAACCCAGACCAGCTCCTTTTTCTCCTTTTGTACCTTGTGACAATTTATAATTTCCTCCGGCAAGAATTTCTTTACGAGTATTTTCGCTCATACCGATTCCAAAATCTTTGACATAAACCGTTGCTGCAGCATCACTGATTTCATAACCAATTTCTATTCCAAAGCCGGAATTTGTAAATTTAATTGCATTGGCAATTAGATTGGTTAAAACTAATTTTACAATATTTGGATTATTCCAAACATAACATTTATCATAAGAAATATATTTTAATTGGATGGATTTCTTTTTTGCAAGTGGTTCGAAAAATGCAATTGTCTCATAGATAATATCTTGCAAATCGAATTTTTCCATACTTATATTATCTTTTTGCATTTGATAATATGACCAGTGCATAAGGTTTTCTAAAAATAACCTATTTCTCTTAATGTTTTCAGAAAGCTCTGAAATATATTTTTTCATTTTAGTTTCTGTTAAATTATTATCAGTAAACAAATGTAGAACTTCATCCAATGCATCAAGGGGACTTCTTAGTTCGTGAGAGAGTATGGAAAGCAATTTGTCTTTAAAATGATTGATTTCGTATAAACTATTTTGTGCTTGTCGTAAAGCAAGGTGAGTTTTTATTCTTGCCAAAGTAGTAGCTGCGTGAATTGGCTTTGTAATATAATCCACACCACCAACAGAGAAACCTTTCATTTCATCAATTGCATCCGAAAGAGCCGTGACAAATATGATTGGAATATCCTTTGTTTTTGGATTTTCTTTTAACCTCAAGCATGTTTCATAACCATCCATTTTTGGCATTTTTATATCTAGTAAAATTATATCGGGAATGATATAATTAACCCTTTGCAAAGCTGTTTCCCCATCTTCTGCAATTAAAACCTTAAATTCTTCTTGCCTAAGCAATTTATATAAAACGTCAAGGTTTTTTGGTTCGTCATCAACGATTAAAATAATATCTTTATCAATGCTTCCCATTTTATGTAAATTTCAAAAATACAAATTATAATACAAATTGTATTGGTTTTCCAAAACCGTTTTGCTACTCAAAGGTATTCGAGTGTACCTAACATCAAAATGAAAACCCTTACTTAGATTGTAAGGTGCCTTGTATTTTTTTTGAAGAACAATAGCATCAATCAGCTGAACAATGTATATTCCCGCAAGAAAATAAGAGACCTTTTGGTATTGTTGTTTCGCTTCTTTTAATTCATTGTTGCCCTTTTGCAATTGATAAGTTCCATCTAAAATTATGACTTTTTTTAATTCCGCTGGATTTACATAAGTTCTAAGCACGAAAGATTCAGCAGAAGTTTGAAAGTTTTCTTTTTTATCTGAAAAATCAGAATACGATTTTAACATGTACAAGCTTGTTAAGGCGAACAATGAACCATAAAAGATTCCTCTGTATTTGTGAAAATTACTTTTGTATTTGCTTCCGGCATAAAACTGTCCCCATCCCGGTAAAAGGGCGGAACGTATTATAATATCCCAATCCTCACTTTTAGAAATAGTGTTTTGGGATGGTGAAGAAGGGGGTGGGGGAGTTATCTCTATAATGTCAGCTTTTTCTATAGTTAAAAAATTTGGATAAGCAACCTCTTTACTATGTGGGTTTTTTAGTTTTAGTTGGTATATGCCATTGGGTAATTCCGAAAGGTCTTTTTGAATCTCGACTTCTGATTCGCTTTTAACGATAGTATCTTTCACAAAAATTCGATAATCTTTTGATTGAAAAAACACTTCCATATCTTTTTCAAAATGTTTACCTTTCAGGAGTATAGGGACATTTTTTTGTCCTTTTTTGACAATTACATTTTTAGGATGCTCTAATTCAGGCTCATAAACCTTAATTACATTCAAACTTCCCCAATCAGAACGAGTATCAATTTCTTCAAGCTTATTAAAAATGGTAAGTCTTTTTTTGTATTCTCCAGGCTCTAAATACAAATCAATAGAACTATTTCTAGTCTTTATGGACTTTACAATCTTTTCTTCTTTATCTTTAATTTCTAACAAGTAGTAACTTGCTCCCGGAACTTTTCTCCATTTTAATTCAACCTTTTTTTCGTCTTTTGCATACGAGGAATTTGCAGTAATCGTAAACAACAAAATCGTAATATATTTTATTTTATTTAGCATAATAAATTTTTCACTTATTCAATAAAAACATCTTCTGGCGTAACAAACTCAATGTCATCTTTCTTGGCTCTCCGAGACAAATAAATTCTAAATTTATTTGCAGCTGAATTTGTGGTGATTGATTCGGAATTTATTTGACTCACTTTAGCTTGAACAACACAAAGATAATTTCCCGTTTTGAGGATTTTAAGATCATCAATAACAAATTGATTTTTTGTTACTTTGGCTTGCTTTATGACTGTTTTTCCCTCCGGTAATCTTTTTAGCTCAAAATTGTAATACACAGCATTAGGTATTTTTTCCCATTTAAATATAAAGTTACTCATATCAATTACATCTACAGATGAGTTGTTTTCCGGGAAATGGATTGTAAGGATTTTAGGAACTTCCTCTTTTTTCACTTCAAATGTTCGAATTGCAGATTCTATCCATTTGTCACTTTCTCCTAATTTTCCTTTCACTTTCCAATAGTACTTATTTTCCGGTAAGGAACTTGGCAACGACATAGAACGTTCTACAGTCTCCGAACTATGTACAGTGGCTCTAAACTTTTTGTCTGTTGCAATCTGGAGTTGGTATTTTGAATAGTCAGATAGAGGATTCCAAGCAAAAATAAATTTGTTTTGAGGCTTAAAAATATAATTTTCAGAAGGAGTTATTAGACTCGGTGGATTAGGAAGAGCATTTTTATTGATCGTAAACGATTTTATACTAGAGATTTTTTGAGCAGAGTCGGGAAATCCGGTTTTAGTAATTACTCTATAATAATACTTCCCTTCTTCAAGGCTATCAACTACAGTAGTTTCATTTTCTGTTAGCAATTTATGAATTATTGTATCAAAATTCGACGTATTGGAGATTTCTAGTTTATAAGAGTTTACAAACTCATTTCGACTCCAACTTACAAGAATTCTCGGGGGTTTTGTGAGATAATAAAAAACGCTTTTATCTTCGGGTGTATATAAATCAACAGGATTTTCGTTAACTACATAAAAACTATCCGATTCAAAATGTCCATTCTCATCATCAAGAATTTTCCATTTGTATTTGGCTGGTTTAAGTTTTACTTGGTATTTATTTCCCTTTAGCTTTTTGCTAAATACCTTTTTGTATTTATCAGAAACATTATATATTTCTAAAATACTATAGTCTTTTGAATTGTCATCACTCTCCCAAGAAAAATTTATTTCTTCGAGTTGATTTTGTGTCAAAAAATATTTGGAATTGATTGGAGAAAGTAACCTGAATATCTTTTTATCCTTTCGAATTTTTTCTCCTCGAATTCTTACTTGATCATCTTTTTGCAGATTTTGAACACTATCCCCTTTTTTGATTTCGGCTTTTCCTTTTACTACATCAACATCCAAATTAGAGTCAGAGGTTTTATTGAGTTTAACTTCACTACTATCTACTTTGACTTCCGAATCTCCAGAAGTTATTTTGATATTTTTATCTCCTTTGGTATTTACATTGTTTAGTTGCATTTTGCCTTGTAAAAAATCAACATTCAAATTTTCACTGGATAAATCAAAAACAACCATAGAATTCGAATCTAGCTCTATTTCTGTTTTGTCATTAAGCACAACCTTTACTCTGGAAAAATTATCGGTCCGAATCGTATCGTAGTTGTAGATGTTAGAATCAACATCTACATCTTTCCATATTATTTGGGAACCAAACTTTCTATCAACCTCCTTAACTTTATATATAACTTTCCCAATTACTTTGCCGCCACCTTGAAGATTGGCATTAAAATCAAAATACAACCAAATAGAAAGAATTAAAATTGTTATAACAATTCCCAGATTCACCTTAAAAGGTTCTGATTGTTTTAATGATTGAAGTTGTTGAAACAAAGTAAAATTCTCCGCTAACGATTATTTATGTTTTCTTGTGAAAACACCATCCCACTCTCTACCGGGAGGATTTTCTTTATAATAGTTGCATCTATCTATTAATAGTTCTGCTGATTTGTCTTTTTTCCCGCCTGCCTTAACAGACTCTTCAAACCTAGATATCGACTTTTCCCATTCTCGGTTCAAATAGAGTTGAAAGGCTTCCTGATATATTTCAGAAGATTCCGATATTTTTTTTGAAACTTCTGTTTTTTTACATATCAATTGATAAATCTGAACCGGCTCGTTTTTCCCTTTCACTCGAACCAAGTCTAGAAACTTTGTCACCATTTCTCCTTCAATTTGTTTTTTGGTAGATTCGCTAATGAGTATATCTACACCATAATCTTTTCCAGCCGCTTCCAAACGAGCTGCCAAATTCACCGTATCACCCATCATTGTATACGAAGCCAAAGCATCCGTACCCATAAAACCTACTTTTGCTGGTCCTGAATTCAAACCTATCCGTATATTCATCGCTTGTGCTTCGGGAATATAAAGGTTGTTTTTAGTCCAATACTCTCTAAGCTCTCCTAGTTTGGAAATCATTTCTACGGAAGCTCTGGCAGCAGCCAAAGGGTGATCTTTTACATCTACCGGTGCATTAAAAATTCCCACAATGGCATCACCTATATATTTATCCAAAACTCCTTCATGGTTTTTTAATATAATTGTCATTGCAGATAAGTATTCATTCAATAAAGCTGCCAATTCAACAGAGGACAGTTTTTCGCTAATGGTAGAGAAACTAGCCACATCGGAAAAAAATGACGTAATTTGTTTTTCACTTCCTCTTTTTAATGCCTGTAAGTCTATCATTGCTTCTTTCACTACAACAGGATCAACCATATTTCCTAAAATATTTTTAACCTTATCCCTCTCTTCCAAACCCTTCCCCATATCCACAAATGAGTTTGTGAGTAAACCCACTTCGTCTCTTGCAGTAGGTTTTATATCTATTTGAAAGTTTCCAGATTCAATTTCTTTGGTTGCACCAACTAGCATAAGCAATGGTTTTGTTAAAGTGTTCGAAAAATTATAAATAACAAGAAAAGCCATACACAGAGTTATGACCATGATTAAGATATTTCGCCTCTGAATATTGTATACTTCAGCAAGAGCCTTTTCTTCCGGAACAACGGATATTACTCCAACACCAGCAAATCCGATTTTCTTATAGGCACCAATATATTTAATACCACTGTATTTGTCTTTATAGGTTTTTTGTCCGTTATCAAACTTGCTTGTAAGCATTGCTTTTACGATTTCCGAATCAAATAAATTTTTCTCTTCCACCAACAGTTTTTCGTCAGGATGAGCAATTACATCTCCCTGGTCATTTACCAAATATGTTTCGGAAATTCCGCCTTTTGTTTTTACAAAAGAATCTTTTATTTTATCTGTGTGAAAAATACCAACAACAATTTTATCTTGTTGCTCTTTCAAGGGAAAGCTAATAGCAAAAATTGGGATTTTAACACCTATACTTACGTTATTAACTGATGGTTTACCTGCAAACGATTTCAAAAAATTGCGAGAGTGCATGGTAACGGTTTTGTCTATATCAAATTCTAAAAGTTCATATTCCTTTAAAAACTCTAAATTGTAGAGTGTTGTCTCCGATATCAATTTATCACCTTCTTTTGTAAAAACACCTACCATTAAAAAATCTTTATCATTTTTAAAAAACAAGTCAATAAACGTTTTCTTTTGTTCCGGAGTTTTAAATTCTTGTACATTGGTTAGAAGTAATAAATTAATTTTTTCGATAATATAAGAAAAATCCGACTTTACTTTTGAACCGACAGTATCTGCAATTTTTAAGCTAGTTTCAACAATTCTTACCTTGCTATCGCGTCTGAAAAAATAGGTAGCAAGCAAAATCATGGTAGAGACAGATAAAATAAAAATAAATGATATAATACCTAAAAGCTTGAGCTTTATTGTCCAACGAGATAGTTTGAATTCTTTTTTTTTATGATTTTGCTTGTCACCGGAAGTTAATTTTTGCATATAAGACCAACCGAGAAATCCGAATTTCTATTGTTTACCTTTATATAATCAGATCAGTTAATTTCAAGAAAAAAACTCCCAAACTATAATCTACATAAATAACAAAAAGTATACAAAAAATATTGTTATAAATTTAGTTTGATATGAATTTATAGGATGACAAGGGACATAACAAAAATTAATTGGTATCCATGGTAAGAATTTCGGGAACTATTCATTTTCCGGAATATCTGAAAAGTAGAAGAACATGGTTTTATTCGAAGATACGGAATGGATAGAGGTTAGATCATCTAATTTAAAATATTATAGCGATATTGATCTTTACTACAGATCGCCGTCTGGAGAGATTCTCCTATACAAACAGGCTGGACTTGTCTATGACGGGGAATACCAAGAAAAACATCCTTATAAGGGAAAAATATATATTACTGCGGAAGATAAAATAAAAAGCTTAAAAATTTTACAGAAAGCATTTGATAACCATCTCACTAGTAATGTTCAAAAAAAGAAAATCAACGAAGTTAAAAAAGAACTAATTAATATCGTTGGAGAAACCCTATCTCAACCAAGAAGCGGAAGTTTAAAAGTTGTGCCTGAAGTCGTTAATACAATTGTTGAAAGTTTCTCTGGCAATCCTGATGTAATAAAAAATCTATCCATTATGTCGCATATTGACTATTCGACCACCATCCACTCAATTAACGTAATGGCTCTTGCTATAAATTATTGTTATTACACCAATAAATCCATAGAACTAACTCGGAATTACGGACTGGCTGCATTACTCCATGACGTAGGCAAGTCGGAAGTCTCTGAAGATATACTAACTGCCAATCGGAAATTGACCGAATTGGAATTCAAAGAAATGCAGGCTCATACGACCAAAGGAGTTGAAATTTTGAAAACTTATGGAGCAGACCTCCTCATAGCTATTCCCGGAGCGATTGAGCATCATGAAAAACTGAATGGAAGCGGATATCCTTATGGAATTACCGATATATCCGAATGCGGACAAATTCTTGGTATCATAGATTGTTATGAAGCGGTCACAAATGACGAAAGACCCTATAGGAATGCCATGCAACCTATTGAAGCACTAAATCTTTTAAAAAAAGAAGTAGAAAAAGGGCACTATAACAAAGAAATTTTTAAAGATTTTGCCTATAGCCTTGTGAGCAAAAATATAGACTTTTAATGGAGTCTCGAATATTGTTAGACTTGCTGGTTTTTTAAAAGTACCACAGCCATCTTGGCTGTAATTTCACAGACTGGGAGCCTGTAGTACTTTTCTTTGCAATCTTAGTGTTCTGGTTACCCATAAAATGAGTCTTATATCCTACCAGGGTGAAATCCTCCCTCCTTATTTTTATTCCTTACCCCGAACTTACGTTATTTTAAAAAGAATATACTTAAATTTTGCTTGAAAAAAAACAAACCATAGCAATCCATAGATTTCATTAATATAGAGGGAAAATATGCCAACTTACGAATATAAATGCGAATGTGGACAGATTTTTGAACACTTTCAGTCCATAAAATCAGAGCCTCTCCAAACATGCAATTGCGAAAAAAAGGGGAGTGTTGCAAGAATGATTTCTCATGGAGGTGGCATCATTTTTAAAGGTAGTGGTTTTTACGTAACTGATTATAAAAAGAGTTCACCACCTTCTTCGGAACAAAGTGCTTCATTATCAGAGTCCTCTGCTTCTAAGTCGAGTTCTGACAGTTCATCTAAAACACCTACAACAAAAAGTGAATAACTGTGTCTAGACTTGGCATTGTAGCAGGTGCAGGAGAACTTCCTCTCATAGCTATGAGAGAAGCTCTCTCTGCCGGAGAAGACCCTGTATTTTTTTCCATCAACGAATCGGGATTTGATCCGAAAACCTACGAAGATCGAAGTATTCCTGTTTATGTTACCAAAGTTGGTGAAATTTTTAAGCTATGCAAAAAGAATAATATCGACAGACTTTTGCTTTTGGGGAAAGTTAGCAAAGATATTCTGTTAAAAACCTACCGATATGATTTAAAGGCGATTCGATTGCTTGCAAAAATGATAAACCGAAACGATTATTCTTTTTTTCAAATTTTAGAAGAAGAGCTTAGGAAAGAAAGTATTGAATTTATATCTCAAAAAACATATCTCAAATCCCTCTTGCTTCCAGCAGGACGATATACTAATAAAAAGCTCACAAATCATACAGTAGACGATGTTCTGTTTGGAATGGATATGGCTCAGAAGCTTGCGGAGCTAGATTTAGGTCAAACGGTTGTTGTGTATGATAAAATGATTCTTGCGGTGGAAGCCATCGAAGGAACAGACGAAACCATTAAAAGAGGTGGGGTTCTGTCTCGAAAAAAGGGAGCGGTTGTTTGTAAAAGTTCCAAGCGTGACCAAGATGATAGGTTTGATCTTCCAACGGTTGGTCTTCATACGTTAAATACAATGAATGAGGTAAAGTGCAAAACGCTTGCCATTCGTTCTAACGAGACGATTGTTGTGAATCCCAAAGAATTTATTCAATACGCAGAAAAGCTAAAAATCAACTTTGTTTGTGTTGGAAATGATCAGCAAAAAATAAACGATAAACAAGAAAAATAAGTATTCATATTCGCCTTAGTCATTGCGAAGCCGTAAGGCAGAAGAAATCTCTTGTTAGAAATTCCTTCTCTTCGCTCGGAAAAACAACGATTATGAAGTTGGAAACTTATTTTTTGGGCGTTCTTTAGTCACTGGCTCACTACTACTTACACGCTTGCAATCCTTCTACAATTCTTGGTTCACCTGGATATATTCTATTAGCAGCTAAAAACGTAGGATAAGCATTCTTTTTATCGCCCATTCGTAAATACGTCCAAGCAAGACCGATTAAGAGTTCCATATCTGCTGGATATTCTTTAACCAACCCGATATAAAATTGCAAAGCTACTTTATAATTGCCCGTCATATAAAGAGCATAAGCCATATTTTTGCGAGCTGTATAATTTTTTCGATCTATGCGAAGAATGGATTTTCCTACAACTTGGATTTGCTTGTAGTTTTGTAAAACAGACAGAGGTTGAAATTGGGCTAAACGTGGCTCTATGGCATCAGGAGCAATCACAACTGCTTTTTGATAATAGGATAAAGACTTCGCCATTTGACCTGATAGATAGGCTAGCCAGCCGGCTCGCAAATGAGCCAAATAATCATGCGGATTGGTCGAACATGCACCTTCCACAACTTCTAAAGCTTTTACATATTGTTTTTGTGATTCCAAAGCGTATGACTCTTGAATAGGCTCAGAAAATAAAGAAGCACAACTTAAAATTAAAATTAAAATAGTTTTTTTCACGGTAACCTCGCTGTAAGTGAAAATGTCCAAGTTCTGGAATAAGGAATTTCATTTAGTGAATTAAGCCATTTATCATAGCTATAAGTTATATTAAAATTAACTCTTTGAAAGTAATAAACATTCAAAAAACCAAGTAGACCTGTTTTCATAACGGATGGACTATAAATTTGATTTTTTCCAAAAATCGGAGTATAGCCATTTCCCCCCCTTCCTCCTCCTCCAATGCTGAACCATTTAAATGCCAAAGATATGGTCTGTTGAGCAGAAGCGTAAGATTTTGAGACTTTTTCTGTTGTTGTATAAAAACCAATAGGTGATAGGCTATAGATTACGTAATCGGTTGTTTCTAAGCTTAATGCTTGTCCCATAATCATTGTATCCGACCACAAAGGGCCAAAAACATTCCAGTTATAAGAAAAAGAAAGTTGCCCTCCTTTATGCTTAGGAAATGATACTGCACCAATTGCTGCCGTAAATTTATTTTTTAATCCCCATGTCCCTCCTATGTTCAAGCTCTTCCCACTATTTGTATAATCATCATTACTACTAAGGTAATGAGCACTAAACCAGTAGGATTCACTTGCTGATTTATAATAAGTTGTTCCTAACGTATAATCTTTCATCTCAAAATCTTTACCTGTAGCAATTTGATAAAATTGATATAGGTTATAAGTTCCGGTATAATAATATGATAAAAAATCCTGAATATTATTATAATACTGGTAATAAACTAAATTATAAGGATTTATTACATAAAGCTTATAACCTTCTTTAGGGATGAGATTGTTTACATGGATTTTGTAATAACCTGCATTTACAACCCAGTTTGGGCTAAAAACAGCAGAAATTCCAAGACCAGCCTTGTTACCAATTCCAAGTACGCTAGACTTATGAAAATCAAAACTAGAATATAATGGTGTAATATAAAAAAGCGGATAAATATCTTGTTTTTTGGCTTGCTCCATTCGAAGCTTGACCCAATAACTATTAGGATCCATTTTTAAAGCTTTTTCTCCTGCCTCTATACTATCTTTTGGTTTTCCTTGCAATAACAACGCCCATTGAATACCAGATTTTGCATCAAGGTTGGGTGATATGGAATCAGATTTTTCATAATATTTTAGAGCTTCGTTTGGCTGATTCATCATTATATAACAATAACCTAATTTATTGTAACCTTCTACATATTCAGGCTCATTCTCTAACAATCCATGCAAAAGAGTCGCTGCATTTTGATATTCTCCCTTATTTATATGTGAGTCAATTTGTTTTTTTTGTTCAAATATATTTTTTTCTTCGGCATGAATGTTTAAAGAACACAATACAAAAAAAATCGCTACTAGTAGGGACACGACGCGTCGTGTCCCTACGGAATTATGTGTTCCTACAACGCCAAATATCAAATTCCTTTTATTTCCCATTTTTCCCCTTTGTTGTTTTTAGCTCGAACAATTCCAGGAATAGAAGAATCCAATTCCATTTCCACTTCATACAAAATCGAGCCGTTATTTTTTACTACCTCTGATTTTAAAATAAATCCGCTTTCTCCATAGTCCAAACGAGCTTTCCATTTAAAAGCTACCCAGTCACTAAATGGTTGAATTAAATCTTTAAAAAGTCTGACTGATGGAGTAGAAAAATGTTTGTAAGACATTCTGTCACTCCATATGCTTTTTCCAGATGAAAAAGGTATCCTATAAACAGCCAAATAAAATATAAACAAAGCAGTTCCTTTACTTCCGTTATAGTCCAAGCAAGCAAAATAGTCTTGACCAAGAAAAAAATATATACGGTTGTTTTTTTGATCTTCCATGTATCTATTTCCCCAAAAGTCAACACCAGCATACCATTTTTCTTTTACAATCTTATCCGAATCTTTTTTAATTTCTATGGTATATTCTTGGCCGGGAGCAAGGGAGAAAAATGATTTCATATTAAAGTCTGCCGTTACATTGGTAATAACATCGTTTTCTTCAGGGATACTGTTAAAATGAATTTCTGATGCATCACCATCATTTTGCATATACTGTGTAAAAGTAACAGGAGTCGTAAAACTGCCTATTTCCGGAGTTACTTGGAAGTGCAAATGGATATGAGGTTCGGGACTTCTTCCCGAATTTCCAGCCAATCCCAATTTTGTGCCAGCAATTACGTAATCCCCTTCTTTAACCATAATAGACTCTTTTTTTAAATGGGATAATTGAGAGAATAAAAAAGGCGTATGTTCGAGTAACACAAGGTTTCCCCAATTTTCTTTTGTATCAAGTTCACCTACCGGATTGTCGTTTAAGTGATTCACTACTTTCACAACTCGACCGTTACAGGGAGATAAGACCGGAAGTTGGTACGTGAAGTAATCACTTAGTTCATTGGATTTTCCTTTTCGTAGAGCATCATTCGGACCAATTGCCATAAAATCCAAACTTTCTTTCCAAAGGTCTTTATGGGTATATTTTCCATTATAGCCTTGAGAAACCTTCCAACGTCCGGAAAAGGGTAATCGAATATAAAGACCGGTTTTACCAAAACGTTCCATACGGGTTTTGTAATAATCTAAGTTATTCTCTGGAGAACCGGGAAGAAAGTCAACTACCTTCAATCTTTCGTTTCTTAACAAACGGGCTACGTATAAAAACATCAAAGATACGGTTGTAAAAGGAAGAGCAAGTACAGGAATATTAAAACTTACTAAAAAAATCTTAGTAAAAGAAGCAATAAGTGTACTTATAATTGTGGCGAGAGCTGCAAGCAAAAAGGTAGAAAGTTCGGGAACTAAAAAAATTCCACCTACCGCTATTGCAGTGAGAATATAATTAAAACCCACAATTCCAGCTGATATATCTATAGTATTTCCTTCCAAAAGAAGATGAAACAAAACTCCAACCGTAAAGCCAATAATCGAAAGTAAAAAAGCAATTCGACTAAAAACCAAAATGATAATGGCAACCATCAATCCGGACCAAGGACTCGATTGAAAAAAAATTGCACCGAGGCTTTTTATGTAAAAGAGAGCATACTCCGGTAATTCCGGAAAATAGGAGTCATAGATAAAGGTAGTTGGTTTTTTAACCGTAAATCCGTTGTAGTTAAAAAATGCAAGGTAGGTAATTATACTCACCAACACAAAGGGAACAGATAAAACAGGAAGACCAAAAAAATGACCAAGAACATGCTCTAGCGCAAGAGTAATAAAAATGAGCAAAGCTATGGCTGCAAAGAGCATAACGATCAAATTAAAATCAACTATATGGTATAGACTAATGGATAATCCTACCAGTAAGCCATTAAAACCATAAAGTCCTTTTTTGATTCTATCTTCATGAACTCCCAAAAGCAAAGCCAATAAATTGGAAAACAGCGTTCCTAAAAAACCTGTAATAGCTGTTGGAAGATTAAACAACGTAGCGAGAAGGGTAAAAAAACCTACCCATTTACTGCTGCTAAATAGAACTGTACTATAAGCTTTGAGAGTTGCTTCGAATAAAATTTTTAATACGTTCATATTAAGTCTCTACTTCAAAACTATTTATATCATCAACAGTTTCTGCTCTTCGAATCAGTTTCACCTCTCGATTAGGAGTGATCATTACAATCGCCGGTCTCATTTCAATAAATTGCATCCATTGAGTGACATTGTAAGCACCTACAGGGTGCAGAACTATGCTTTCTCCTCTATGTAAATTTGGGAGTAGGCAACTGTCTCGAACAACATCAATATTCATACACAAAGGACCATATAAAGTAACGTCTTCATAGGTTCCCGTATAGTGCTTGGTCGGTGAGACTTTAAAATCATACCAGGTAGAAGTATACAATAGATTCACGCCAGCATCCAAAACAAGACTGCGATGACCATTTGGCATGGTTTTGTTCCCTACAATGGAAGCAATTAAATAACCTGCTTCATCTACCAATCCTCGACCTGTCTCTAGAAACAAGGGGGGAGGCTCTTCCGGAGAAAAAGAATCATACAAGCTAGATGTAATTGCTTCGGCATAGCTATCAAAGGACGGAAGGACAGAACTACCGGATAAATACTGAGCTTTTAATTTATTGGCAGAAACAAAACCTCCTCCTAAATCTATATATTGCATTGGCTGTCTCAATTCATTTTTCAAACGCTTGTAAAAATCAGCCATCTTTTTGGCAGCCCTTTTGTATGGTGCACTATCAATCATAAATGTGCCTATATGGCAATGAATTCCCGTGAGCTTTAATTTTCCATTGCTATGAGCAATTTTTCGCGCAGCTTCCAAAGCATGGCCCGATTCCAGATTAAAGCCAAAACGGCTCCAAGTAGGATACATTCCTGTATCCAAGTTGATTCGAATAGCTAAATTAACCGTTTTGCCAATTTCATCTGAGATTTTAACTAAGTCTTGGATTTCATCCAAATGGTCTGCATGTATTCTTGCACCGTCTAAAGCTGCTTGTTTGAGTATTTCGTATTTTTTGTAAGGTCCATTGAAAATAATTTTATTACCGGGAATACCATTTTTGCGAGCTTTGAGATATTCAAAACCGGACACTACTTCTGCCCAACTTCCTTCATCATGAAAAACCTTGCAAACTGCATTTAGATAATTGGTTTTGTAAGACCACGCTGCTTGGAATTGAGAATACCTTGTTTGAAATGCTTGGTTTAATTCATTCATTTTTCTACGCAATACGGATTCGGAAAAAACAAACAAAGGAGAGCCATAATCTTTAACAAGATGCTCTACTTCTACACCATCAATAGATGTTAAAGGTTCAGGGATGCTAAATCTACCGAATTTATTGGCAGCTCCCATAAATTGCCTTCGAATCACTGGTCTAACATAAGTTTTTTTTGGTTCCATTCAATTCTCCATATTTTAAAAGTATTACAGGCATCCTGCCTGTTTATATATTACTTCGATGCGATTCACACAGTCGCATACTCTAGTTCACCCTTAGTGGAAAGGGATTCAATTGATTTCATTGAGACGATATCATCCCAACTATGCCTGACAAAAATTTTACCAATATCGTATTTTGTAACCGGCTGTATGGTTTCACCAAGAATTGTTCTGACAAGATACTCTGGCATATTTTGTCCGGCAGAAGTTGCAAGGTATATCCATGCCGGGAACCTTGGATTCATTTCTAACAAATATATTTTATTTGTCTTTTGTTCGACAATAAATTCTAATTCACAGCCACCATCCCACTTAACATAATTTAGAATCTTTTGGGCAAGATGTAACGTTTTCGGGTTATCAATGGTGACTCCAGCCCAAGCTTTTCCTTTATCCGTTAGAAACATCTTTTTCATCACTACAGCAGAAATAACGTTACCACCTATCGAAAAAGCTGCCACATTACATTCTTCGCCGTTGATACATTCTTGGACAATGACAGGGATCCCCCATTTTGCAGAAATATGATAAAAATATCCAACTGCTTCTTCTATGTTTCTTGCAATATAAGCTTCGTACAAAAGACCTTTAATAAATATAGGAAAGGATAATTTTTCAGTAATCTGCTTAAGTGCACTTGCTTCCTGAATAGTGTATGTCTCAGGTAGCAAAATATCTTGGTTTTCTAAAGACTCCCTCAAAATAGATTTATCTCTCATGTGAAGTTGGTCTTTACCTGGAAGAAGCATTTTAATGCCAATTTTTTCCAACTCAGTTTGAATTTGAATATAATTATCCAATTCAGAATCGAGTGTAGGTAGTATTACATCAAGTTTTTTTTTCTCATGAATGTATTTAATTCTTTCTAAGAGAGAATCGGGACCGGAATTAGGGTAGGGTATAATGTATGTTGACTCTACCAAATTCGGCATAAAATTTCCGGGTTCGAGGACATCATAAGCCAAACCAATTAAGGTAGGTTCTATAGATGATTCTTTCAATGACCTTAATACCGGAACACCTGGACCAGGGCTATCCACCGCGTTTAAGCCTGTTACGGCAATCACAGGATTTTTCACTTGACTAACCCTAATTCTTTTAATTGAATAAGCAAATCTGACATATCTCTTTCAATTTGCTCCACAGAAACTTCATATTCTTCTGCTATTTGAGAAATAATTTGTTCTTTTGTTTTATCTTCTTTTAAGAGATTGACGATATAAAGTGCTGTCTCGTTTAGCGTAAATGTATTTCCTGTTGCAGGGTCAAACATAAAGCCAGTATCGCTAACAGCAATATTTTTTAAGTAATTGATTGTCATTCCGTATCCTCCAATTCAATATAGATTTTGGGTAATAATTTTAAAATAACTAAAACTAAATATAAGTCAAAAATTTTTTTTAATTTAGATTGGTAGTAATCTACTATTTTTTTGGTAATGACTATTTTTTCCCGAACTCGCAAACAGGTCTAAGCTCAATTTGTAGTTGCATTCCACCTCTATATCAACAAAGCCCGAAGTAGTAAAATTTTTTGTTAAATAGTTGACTGTTTTTTTTCCAAGAAAAATCTTGGAGGAAGGAAAGTTTGTCTTTTGGGACTTACATGAATTTTTTAACTTTTGTTATTTGATAAATTAGTTTTTCGGAGTATTTAAAATGAATAAAGACATATATTAAACAAATATGCCATATATATATATGGCATAAAGAAGTTAGGAAGTTTTGCACTTATGCTAGTGTTGTGCTTCTTTTTCGCTGGATCGGGTAGTGATTCCACGGGAAAGCTTCCGCAAGGACTACCACAAGTCAAGGTAGATACAAAAGGGAAAGCAAATGCAGCCATTCCAATCAATTTACCAATCGGCACAAAAAACATTCAACCGCGTTTGAGTATTTCTTATCACTCTGCCGGTGATGGAATTTTGGGTAGAGGTTGGCACCTGAGTGGTTTGTACTCTGTTGCAAGAAATGTTTCGGGAGGTGATTATGTTTCCTCTTTGAGCGGTAAATTGGTGGAAAGCAACTCCCAAACGAGTATGCCCAAAAGTTTTTACGCTAAAAGTGATCCTTTCACAACGTATGTAGCCAAGACATCCGGCTGTGGAGAAGCACCCGCGATTTGTTCTTGGGAAGCAACTGCCAAAGATGGCAAAAAATACTACTTTGGAACCACTGCTAATTCCAGAATCGAAGCAATTGATTCTAAAAATGATGCTAACATCAGAATCTGGGCATTGGAAAAAGTGGAGGACCTAAACGGAAATAGTTATAGCATTACTTATAAAAAAGAAAATGGTTCTTATCGTCCCGATATGATTGCCTACAACAATCGGAGAATCATTTTTGAATACGAAAGCAAATCCAATCCCTACACTATATATACTCTTGAAATAATAAATTTTTATATTAAAAAGGCATTGAAAAATATTCCTATCATTATTTTATCAATCTTTTTCCTTAGTAATACAGGAAATCAAGTTGACTTGTCTCAATCCCTCCCTGAAGTTACCGTAGACGCAAACGGAAAAGCAAACATGACAATCGACATTGAACTACCTGTATCAAATGCCTTTCAACCACAGGCTCAATTGGCTTATAACTCCAATACGGAAAACGGATTTTTTGGAGTCGGTTGGCAAATGCCAAGTTTACACACTATTTCTCGCCTAGAACTAGCCGGTGTTCATTATGATTCCGATGATCGTTTTGTCAGTTCACTTGGTGGAAAAATGCAAAAACTCACCACAGGCAACTACCGTAACCAAATTGAAAGCGAATCTTACAACCTTTTTGTCGCTTCCGGTACATGTGGAGTTGGTCCTTGTCAGTGGACTGTAACGGATAAAAACGGAACTAAATATTACTTTGGTCATACCGCAGATTCTCGGATTGAGACACTTAATTTGCCAACCGGAAAATCGGGTTCTGTCAAGATTTGGGCTTTGAACAAAGTCGAAGACCCTAACGGAAACTTTTATACAATATCTTACACCAAAGACACTTCCGGTTTTTATTATCCGAAAACGATTAGTTATAGCGACAAAACGATAGAATTTACACTTTCTACAAGAAGCGATACAAATATTGAATACGCAGAAAACATCCAATCGGGAATGGATAAAATTGTCACAGGAATTAAAATTACTTCCGCAGGTGAAACGTTCCGAGACTATACTCTTCACTATGAAATTGGAAGTTCCAAAAGAAGTAAACTTTCCAAAGTCTCTTTGGCAGGCTACAAAGATTTGTCTTTGAGCTATACCGAAACTGTTAAAACCCTAAAAAAATTAGATAACGTTTCGAGTAGTATTCACTTGGACTATAGAGTTCCTTTTTATAATCAAGCAAAGTGTGATGAGATAAAAACAAAATGTGATTGTTCTGCTTCCGCAGAATGTACGGCAGCAGCTGCAAGTTACAATATAGACGTTCGGGAAGAATGTGCGGAAGGTGTTGCACTCATGGGAGACTATTGCATCTTAGGGATGCAGATAGGTCCTATGATCTTTATGGATGATGTAGACAAGGATGGAAAGACAGACCTCATCAAAATTACAGGTGGCAAAAACGACAATCATATAAGCGTTGCCAAGATTACGGAAACACAATACCAAGAATATCCGGCTTCTCCGGGCTGGCAATTACGAATCAATTCCTTTGTATCTACTGCTGACATTGACGGTGACGGAGCTAAAGAATTATGGATTGCAGAAGAGAATGGCAAGACGTTAAAGATCGTAAAGCCTTCCAACTACGTATTCAACCAAGTTTCGGACACCGGACTTGTAATTGACAATATCGGATACGATCCGAATGATATAAAGTTGACTTCCAACAACTTCGCTATTGACATGAACGCTGATGGTAGGACAGACTTCGTAATGGTCTACGGTTCTCCAAATGAAAACAAAACTCGTTTCAAAATCTATCTTTCCAACGGTACGGGTTTTAGCTCGAATCCTATTCAAATAGAAGTTGGTTATGCGGACAGTGAAAATAGTTTACGATTTTTGTCTGACATTGATTCCGACCGTAAGCCGGAATGGATAACCGTAAACAAAAACAGCCTTGATAAAATGGTTGTGCATCGAATCGACATAACCACCGCAACAAGTTCGTCTTCCGAGTATGCCTTTTCTCTTGGCTCTACAAACTACAAAAACGTCTCTTTTGCAGATGTGAACGGAGACGGAAAGATTGACATCCTTGCCGTTCTGGAAAGCGGTGATGTGAGTGTTTGTTTGTTTACGGGAGACGGTTTCACTGGAGCGAATATCTCCAATTCCCTCAACCCAAAACCACAGTTTTTGAAGTCTGATAACAGCAACACCTTTGCCGAAGAGCAGAACACAAAAGTTTTTGCTGACATCAATGGAGATAGAAAAGCCGATCTAATTACTTTTAACGGTTCTACTATCTATGTAAGCTTTTCCAATGGAAACGGTTTTCCTACCAATACATTGATTCCAAAGTGCGTATTGGAAATAATGAAGAAATGGGAATGTTGGGATTTAAGTCTACCACTAAAGAAACATCTGTCATAACTCCCGAAGGGGAGAAAAAAGTTTCTACTCAAATAACGGAATACAACCAAACCGACCCTATCGAACTTGGCAAACCAAGCAAAGTCAGAACATACAACGCAACCGGAAATTTGCAAGATGAAGTTTCAATTCAATACGAAAAAGTCACAACACCAAACGGCACACTAACTCACAGAATAAAGTCGCAAAGCGACACGATCTACGAAAACGGAAACTACTTTTCCCAAAACACGATTTCTTACGAATACGATACTAAAGGAAATGTTACCAAAGAGACAACCAACATCGAAGGTAGCATAACGGAAGTTGAAAAGTCCTACTCTCCGCTTAACCAAGTTTCTACCTACACCAAAAAGTCAAATGGTGTAGTCATAGACAATCGGGTTTTCACCTATACGGGAGCAAATTTAAGCAGTAGTTCCGTAGAAATCCAACCCGGTAAGTGGGCAACGACCAACTTTGAGCATGATGAAAAAGGTAACATAACATCGATCACAAACCCAGTAGGACAAGCAACAACCATAACATACAACTCAAATTCCCAAGCTACGGAAGCAACCAACCATCTTGGTCATACAATCAGCTACATACACGATTCCAAAACGGGTCGAATTACCAAGAAAACAGACATAAACGGAGGAGTAAGCGAAATTGAATTCGATGATTACGGCAGGATTACACTAGTCAAAAATCCAGATGAATCCAATTGGAACAAAAAGTTCATCTACTCCAACTCTCCAAACAATACCTACGTGGAAGAGAGAGAAAGAGTTGCAGACGAATCAGAAGGAGTAAGCATATTTCCTTTACCCCTTCTCGGATCAAGCGATACCTACACTTGGACGAGGAGTTACTTTGACAAAGAAGGCAAAATTCGCAAAAAAGAAACATCCGGCAAAGATGGAGAGGTTTACACAGAAGACTTTACTTATGACTATTTGGGAAGACTAATAAGTCAAACCGACCCTTACGTTTCCGGTGTGGAGACACACAAATACACGAACTTAGAATACAATGACCCGGAAGGCAGGCTCACAAAAGTAGTCAAATCAGATGGAAACGAAGTCACTTATTCTTACAATCGGTTTACAGTCACCAAAACTTCTGCGGACAAGCCGACAGAAGTAGCAACGAGTAACGCACTCGGACAAGTTCTTTCTCAAACAATAGGTGCTTTAACTACATCCTACACTTATAATGAAAGCGGTAGGGTTTCCGACATAACCGAACCAAGCGGAAACAAGATTAGTTTGGATTATGACAGAGCAGGCAATATTCTAACTAAAATAGATTCTAATTCAGGAAAGATCACTTACGCTTACAACTTAATTGGAAATCTAACTTCCAGTACGGATGCTCGTGGAGTTACTATCGAATACACCTATTATCAAGACGGAAGATTTCACAAATACAGTGCAAATGGTGAAGAAGTAGAATATTTCTATGACGAAAAACAAGCAAACGCCAAAGGTAAAGTCACAAGGATCAAAGACAATACGGGAGAAGTAAAACTTGAATACGACAAAAGGGGCAATGTTGTAAAAAGAACTTACTTGATTGAAAATTATGAAATCAAGTTTGAGTACGCACATGATTCCATGAATCGAACTAGACAAATCATCTATCCGGATGGAACGATTGTCAGCTACATCTACAATGCTTTAGAACTGGAAACCATTAAGATGTTACCAAACGACGGGAGATCGAAAGAACTCAAAATGCTTGGTTTTCAATTTGATGAAACCCAAAACAAATTAACAAAAACATTCGGAAACGGAGTTGTAACGGAATACGTTTTTGATCAATTAAACGGACAACTCACCTCTTACAAACTCACTACGGGAATGACCAAAAGAGTAGAAGAACACAAAAAGTATTTTTACGACACTTCCGGAAATATGACTACGATCAATGACTTGGCAAATCCTTGGAAATCGCAGACCTTTAGCTTTGATACCTACAACCGACTTATCAACTCAACAGGTAGTTATGGGAAGAGAAAATATACCTACACAACAAACGGAAACCTAACTCAAAAAGGGGACATCACAATGGAATATACCGACACAGATCACGCCAACGCTGTAACGTCAGTAAGGATTCCAAACCTAATTTCCAGCGTAACCGACACTTACGAGTATGACACATCCGGTTACATCAAAAAACGTAACAACGATACATTCACTCACGACGGACTTGGAAGGCTGTCATCCATCGTGACCGGCTTTGGTGAGGAGTTCAACTACTTTTATGACTACCAAGGCATGAGAAAGAAGAAAATCAACCGTAACAAAGACGAAGTGACTTATTACTTTGAAGAAGGACTCTACGAAATCCACGTAGCACCAAGCGTACCTCAACGCTACACCCTCTATGTCAAAAATGGAGACGAACTTATTGCCCAATGGACAAGAACGAATGCAGTATTGACTCAAGACAAATCAAGCTTCGTTCCTTTTGTCAACTTACAAAAACAAGAATACTTGTTTGCTTTCATATTCTTACTTTTTTTCTCCACACTACTTATACAACAAACACAAACAAATCTGCGTTTATCTGTGTTCATCTGTGGTAGGAACCCTTACATATTTGCTCTTTCTATAATCAGCATAATCCTAATCACCTGCACCAAATCTAAAGACAATTTTCCATTCTTTGCTTTCACGTCCTTTATCGGAACTGACACACCTTCAGTCAACGATGCTCAAGGTAACGAAAACGCAACTGGTGGAGGAGGTGGTTCTGCCAACGCACCAATCGAAGGACTCTATTTCTTTCACACAGATCATTTGGATTCTGTCACTATGCTAACTAATACTTCCGGAGAGGTTGTTGCAGGAACTTCCATCGGTTCCGGTAAAAGCATCATTTCTTATATACCTTACGGTGAAATAGACAGAGATCACTCCGGTGGACCGGACATCTTCCGATACAAATACACAGGACAAGAAGAAGACAAAGAAACAGGCTTATACTATTATAAGGCTCGTTATTATGACCCGAAGATAGGACGTTTCTTACAACCCGATACGGTCTTGCAAACGAGCTCACCATTTGGAACAAACCAATATATGTACGTGGAAGGCAATCCAGTGATGTACAACGATCCAAGTGGACATTGCCAAGCTAGAACGAATGGGACAATTGGATTGCTAGTTGGAGGTCCAATTGTTAGTGCAGCAGTTGGAGTTGCACCCGATCAGAATTATACTGGTGGTGGCAGTGGTGGTAATTGCTCAACTGGAAGACCTGAAAGATATTATGCTTATCAAGTATTATTTTCTGATTATTTTCAGGAAAATTATGATTTAGCTGATGTTATTCTAAAAAAATATCTCAGTGACGCTAAAAGTGCAGGTAAAGAAACATTACTAGATAAATTAAACACTGATAGAAAAAAATACACAAGTTATCTAGGATGGCTAGTTTGGAATAATGTAATTAATCCCGAAAAGGGACTTGCAATTTATAGCTTGATGACGAAAAATAATATGATCAAACAACCATGGAATGGGGTTGATAGAGCATCTTATGCCCATGATTATTCAGATGGAAGTTATCCCTGGGAAGCAAAAGCAAAAAAATCAAATGATCAGTGGATAAAAAGTGCGTGGGCAAGAGCCAGAACACCACAAGACTATCTTACAGCATTTACGGGAACAATGTTGTTCAAAACTGCAAATGCAATCGGTTATATGAGCAAATGGAACCTTAAGACTTTTGCTAGAGACATGATTTTACCAGACAAAATGTTGTGTGGTAAAAAAGGACTAAGAGGATGTAAGTTATGAAAGTAGTACTGTTTTCATTTATCTTAGTTTTTATGACAAGTTGTAGTAGCGAGAGAGCATCTTGTAAAAAAGATATAAATCAGGATATAGAAAGTAGATGCATTATTCCAATAGTAGGAGGTAAATACTTTCTTTCTCATGGAGATCAAAATTTTGGAAATGCATCTTTGAATAGTGCAATACTAAATTGTTTGGAACTTGTTCTCGAAAAAAATAAGTGCGACAAAAAGTCGCCCTATAAACCTTTTTGAGAGAAAAAAGGAAAAGAACTAAAACACAAACGGCATCTAACAAAGCATACCCGCAGCGTCAGCAAGCCAGATTTGGCAGTTGCTTGCTTCCTTGCACCGAGAGAAGCCTTGGTTCTCCAAGCAAGTGCTTTGCCTTCGTTAGTTCGGAAGCAACTCAGTCACAGCACTTGCATTGGAATGAGCCTTCTTGCTCGGTGACATGCCGAAGCGGCACGTCGGGTATGCTCTAACGTTGTTCGTGAGATGCGAACCACTTGCAAAAATGGAGAGTTCGCTTGCCTCTGTACTTATAATCCTGCTTGTCCCGACTTCACAACGGCAAAAGAAACCTGTTTGGCTCTAATCCAATACGCAGACAGGTGTAACAATGGAGACACCATCAATAACCACGCATTTTTCCCTATGGACAACAACGGAGACGGAAAGAGAGAACTATTCCGCTTGGTAGGAAATTCTAATTCAGAAGAGGGAATTCAGTTTAATTACCAAGAGATTGGTGAAGGAAATTACGATAATAAAATTTTAGTAGACCAAAAATATACCATCCAATACAATTCGTTTCTGTCTATGGGAGACGTGGACGGGAAAGACGATTTTGTTTATACAAGTGCGAACGAAGGGGAGGAATTCCACAGCTTATACGTAGCTTATTCCTCTGCCACTAGTCAAACGGGATACGGCTTCCATTCACCAACCAAAACGTCCATACTCACTAGTATACCCAAACTACGTATTAAAAAATCCTTAGAGTCCCAAGCAACCATTGGCAAGCAATGGTTAGTAGACATCAACCATGACGGTCGGATGGACTTCGTCCAAAAGATAGAAAATCCGGATGATAAAACCGAAGACAGAGAGAAGAAGTCTTGGGTATTGTCTGTTCGTCTGTCCAATGGTGGTGGATTCGATTCGGAAAAACTTCTCAACCTAGACCACAATGCCATTGCCAAAGTAGACGGAGAATGGGAGTATGCAGACGAGTTTACCCAAATTACCGACATGGACGGATCGGACGGAAAGTTAGACTACGTAAACATCAAAAAAGGTACAAATACAATCTCTGTCTACAAAATCGACTTAGAAAATCTTACATTAACGAACACACAACATTCGACATCGGTGATAAGGATGGCACAAAATCCAAGGAAGAAAGAGAGAATAATATGTGGCTCGTAGATGTCAATGGAGATGGAAAACAAGACATAGTCGCTTTGAACGGAACAAAGAAATTGCTTACTTACCTCTATACAGGGAAAAAGTTTATCACTTCCCAAGTAGATGGAAATGGTTTTGCTAGCGAATTCAGTTCTACATTCTATCCGACAAATAATAAAAAAGATGCCCCAATCGAAGAAAAAATTTGGAATTCCTCCCGTCTGGAACACGTTTGCAGACGTGAACAACGACGGGAAAACGGACTTTGTTTGGTACAACAATGGGAAAGACGGCAGGGTTGATTTAGTAAGAGGAACGATTGAACAAGAGAATAATACGGAATACAAAAAAGTCGAAAGTAACGGTAGTGAGACGTATAGGGTCTCTACTTTCTCTTTTGAACACTTGTATCACGGGAAACTCCATTCTATAAGTGGAGGTTATGCACAAAAATTTGAGATAGCTTACAAACTCGCACCTTTGCCTAGTGTTTCTTCCACAAGGAATTATCCAAACCTTCCTTACCCTTACCCAAATTACGTGGTAAGTAAAGTGACATTAAAACACAATGATACGGTAGTAGGTAATAATCAGTATACGTATTCAGAAAATCGGTTTTATGTTTCCCCTAATCCGGAAGAAACCAAGTCGTTAGGTTTTTCTACAATCACAAAACTAGTGACAGTGGGTATTCAAAAATCCAAAGACGTAAACACTTTTAGCCAGGATTACGATATTGCGGGTAGCTTAATCAACCAAAAGCACTACGTCTATGAGAAGAAAGAGGGCACGGAAACCGAACAAATCACCCATCAAAAAGATATACAGTACGAAAAAGTCACACACAACAAAGCTGATTGGGTGCGAAAAAAATCTTTTACAGAGTACCATTACACAGAAGATACATCAAATCCTCTGGTGACAAAAAACACGACAATTACCTATAGTGATGGAAACGTGACCAAACGAGAAATATCTATCACTCAAAAAACCCAGTCCGGCATAACCCAAGAGAGTTTTGTGGAAACTCTTGAGATGACGAACTATAACGCTTATGGAAAGCCTCGCAATATCATAAAAAAATCAGGCGGACAAATTTTAGAAAAGGTAGAATACATTATAAACTCCAAAAACAATGTAAAAGAAAAGAAATTGTCAGTTTCTTCTAGTGAAGGTGATGCAATCACGAGTTATACCTATGATGGTCATGGAAATGTAGAAACCAAAACTGACCCTAGAGGAAACGTAACGACTTATGTTTATGATACAGACGTTCACACATTCCCTACAGAGGTTAAGAATACTTATAAGGGTACAGTATATACGATAAAAATGGATTACAATACCTTAAACGGAAAACTTCTTTCCCAAACAGATGCTTCCGGTGTTTCTACCCATATAGACTATGATTCTTATGGAAGGAAGTTGAAGGTATGGTATCCTGGTAACCCAAAAGAACCAAACAATTATAACGAAGAGTTTGTGTACGTAGATACGGAAGATGAACATTCTGCTATGAGGATATTGAAAGATAGTTCTTCTAGTGGACTTTGGTACAAAGAATACAGAGACAATTGGGATAGGGTTTACAAAACAGAAACAAAAGCCAAAGAAGGAATGTTAAGCGATACCGTTTTTACGGAAGAAATGGAGTATTACGGAAACCGTGAATTACTCAAGAAAAAATCCATTCCATATATCGTTGAAAGCGATAGAAAATGTCTGGCAAGTCCAGTGCACTACGATAAAAAATCCCGTCTCGAACCAATACACCAGGCTTGCCGAGATGATAAAAACACAAAAGGAAGAAACATGAAAATACTAACAACTCTATTGCTAATACTTTTAGTCCAGTGTAAATACACTGGTGGATACGACATCGTGAAAGGAAGCAAAGCGATCAAGGAAATCAAAGAAAAGATTCTAAGCTATTC
Source organism: Leptospiraceae bacterium (assembly GCA_024233865.1). Lineage (GTDB taxonomy): Bacteria > Spirochaetota > Leptospiria > Leptospirales > Leptospiraceae > JACKPA01. The sequence goes on from JACKPA010000001.1 coordinate 962,876, forward strand.
TTCCATTGGTACTCTGTACACCGTAGTTTCTGCTTCTAACTTCACTTGCCCTTCTTCTTCCACTGCTAAAATTATAACAGAAACCGAGCCAAACAATACATTCAAATACGCCAACCAGATTGATTTTCCTACAGAAGAACAGTCCGTTAGGTTCCAAGGGACTGTAACTGTGGGTAATTCCGACTATGACATATTCTATATGATAGTACCATCAGACACAACGTATTCAAAGTTGTACCATAAGGGAGACGCACCTTGTTCTATACTCATTTATTCTGATGGTTCTGAACTCAATAATGATTCATCAAACCCAGTTAGTGATAATACAAGATACGTAGGAGATATAAGTGAATACGGTGATAGTCAAGATATTCAACCTTCTGAATATATATTTTTTTTCTGTAATACTGTTAAAGACAACAGATCGTATGATGCAGAAATCTCTTTAACAAGTTTGGGTTCTTCCTCTTCTTCAACCAATATCAGTAGTAGTTTTTCAAGTACAGAGTCTCTTTTGTCTTCTTCTACTTTGGGTCCCACGGTATTTGAGATTTCCTCTGGTATAGACAAAAGTAAGTACTACACTCAGTCTTCTCTAGGCAAGTGTTTAAAAAGACTCAAGAAAAAAGTACCGGCAGCAAGTCTGTTGGATAGTTATAATTACTTGCTTTATCTTAATTGTGGAGCATCAAGTTACACACCCATTAACCCCTACTTTGTAGCAGGTTATGAATGTGAACTCCAAGAAGCAGATTGGATTCAGATTGGAGATTTGGGAATACCGTGATTTTTAAGGAACAAGTATTTTGTCCTAAGACGAAATTTCTTCTTTGTTCTTCCTTATCCTAGGTCTAACAATCGTAACCCTTTGACCATCCATGTATATTGAACCTTTCTCATTACCTGCTCGATCATCGATTAAATCATCCTTGCTCAAAATTTCCGGCTATATTTTTGCTTGACAATATAGCTCAAAATATTTAAATTGGCAATGAAATGGCTAAGCAAAGAAAAAACAAAAATGTCAGGAATAAGACCATTAAAGATGGTGTTCAAAAAGAAGAAACTCAATCTTCTTTAAAAGTAGGGACCACAGAAGAAACGGCTAAAGATGCTTCTCAGCCTGTTGCTTCTATAAAACCGGAAGAAAAAATTGAATCAAAACCGGCTGATACATCACCCAAGGTAGAGGAAAAACCTATTGCTCCTCCAAAAGTGGAAGAAAAACCAACTATTCCACCACCTAAAATGGAAGAAAAAAAACCGGAACCTATTAAAGAAGAGCCTAAATTAGAGTTGAAACCGGCTGATACATCACCCAAGGTAGAGGAAAAACCTATTGCTCCTCCAAAAGTGGAAGAAAAACCAACTATTCCACCACCTAAAATGGAAGAAAAAAAACCGGAACCTATTAAAGAAGAGCCTAAGTTAGAGTTGAAGCCTGAACCTGTAAAACCGGAAGAAAAAAAGCCAGAAGTCACTAAAGAAGAACCTAAATTGGAATCAAAACCAGCTCCTGCAGCACCAAAAGTAGAGGAAAAGCCTGTTGCTCCCCCAAAAGTAGAAGAAAAAAAACCGGAACCTATTAAAGAAGAGCCTAAGTTAGAGTTGAAGCCTGAACCTGTAAAACCGGAAGCTAAGCCAAAAGAAGCCACGACATCTGCTGCTTCGATAAAACCGGAAGAAAAAAAGCCAGAAGTCATTAAAGAAGAACCTAAATTGGGATCAAAACCGGTTACTCCTGTAGCACCAAAAGTAGAGGAAAAACCTGTTGCTCCTCCAAAAGTAGAAGAGAAAAAACCGGAACCATTTAAAAAAGAGCCTGTTCCTGTGAATAGAGAAAAAACAAGCTCTAAAAGTTATTTAATGTATGGCATTGCTATAATAGTTTTATTTATTTTATTGGTTTGGGGGATAAAATCCTTTTTACCTCATAAAGAACCATCACCTCCACCGGCGATAGCAGAGGATACGGTACAACCTCCACCACCGGCAGTTGAAAAAGTTGTACCTGATTTTTCTGCTATTTCAGAAAAATTTCTTAAAACAAGAAATGCTTTTTATGAGGCTGAGATAGAACCTTCTTTAGCTCAAAGCGTAAATAAAGATTCGGTTTCTCTTGCCGAAGAAATAAGTTCCTTTTCTAATGAAAAGCTTGGCATTAAAGAGCAGGTTGAAAAAAGCTACTATTTAATGAATTTGTATTACTATGCATCAGCAACATCAAGTGATGATTCTGCAAAAATTGAAAGTGCGGATAAATCTCTAAAATCTGCGGAAGAGATTTCCGTTCTTTTGAAAAGCATTGACGAGAAGGCAAAAGAGGTCATAAAGCAAGAGAAAACTGCCAAAAAAGAAAAAAAAGAGACTTCCGATGTAGATGAAAAAGAAGTCGCAGAAAACGAGAAATTGCTTGAAACTCAGAAGTGGATCAAAGAAGAAAACATACAAGAAAAGGTTTCTTTTTACACGGCTCTTAATCTAAGCTTAAAGAAAATTTCTGGAGCAGATGTTGCAAGGAAAGATATTATTGACATTTTAAAAACCATTCCTAGAAAGTTCATGAAGAATGGAAACGGTGGAAACTTATACAATCACCCAACAATTCTACAAGCTGTAAAAAAAGACAAAAAAACTAAAAAGACCACTAAAAAGGATAAATAAAGAGGTTCTTATGAAAAATTTGAGCAGATACTTTGTGATTCTTATAACATTATTTTTTTCATTATCTGTTTTTTCTTATTCCATTACTGATATAAATACAGATTCTTTAAGCTCCATTCCTGTGGAAAAAGATGAAAAAGAAGATAAACCTGATGCTAAAGAATCTAAGAAAAAGAAGAAAAACGCTGAGAATGATGCTAAAAAAGCGTCCAATAAAGATTCCAAGACAGCTAAAGACTCAGAAAACCAAGGCCCAGACAGTAAAAAAGAAAAAGAACTGGGTAAGTTTTATCCAAAAGGGTTTTAGTTTTAGCCAGATTTTTTTCGTAAAATTTTGTTAAAAATAATAGCAAATTCTTTAGATTTAGCAATTTTAGAGAAAGTAAAATACAGTAGTATAGATGGAAAGATTCCTATTGCCAGTATCATTCTAGTGGTGTTGGCGTGGGAGAAATCTATAAGAGTTTTCAAATACTTATAAATCATTTCATAACCCAAATATTGAATAAAAATCAGCCATAGACTCAAGCTCAGAATTGGAGCAGTATTTCTTAGGAAGCTTCGAATCATTGGTACTACTGGAATTCGAAGAGAGTGCTTTTTTAAATTGGCAAAGAGCATAATAAAAGTCAAAAAAGAGCACACAGCAGAAGACAGAGCCAGACCAACATGCTTCATAAAATGAATCAAAACCAAATTCATGCAAATATTAACAGAAAAAGAGATCATATTAATTTTCAAAGGAGTTGTTGTGTCTTTAAAAGCATAATAAGAAGAGGTAAGTATTTTATTTAAACTAAAAGCAGGAATTGCCAAAGCATAAAAACTTAACGCTTGAACGGTTGTCTCTGTTGCTTTGCTGTCCCATTTTCCTCCATAAAAAATAGAATCGATAATTGTTCTTCCCATAATCCAAAAACCAATTGCTGCCGGAAGAGTTAAATAGAGGGAAAAGGATAATACATTGGAAAGCTCACCAGGAATTTCTGCCAATTCATTTTTTTTTAAAGAGCTTAAAACTGCCGGTAGGGTGGTTGTTGCCAAAGCTACTCCAATAATTCCTGTAGGAAATTGTACTAATCTTTGAGAATAATCTAAAGCAACTACAGCCCCCAAACCGGGATTATGATTTTGAACATAATTGGCTAAAAAGATATCCACCAACAAACTAATTTGATAAAAACCTCCTCCCACAATGGCAGGTAACATTAACTGAAAAATTTTTTTTATGGCAGGATGTTTCCAATGAAAATTTATTTTGGGAGCATAACCTAATTTATACACATAAAACACTTGAGTGAATAGCTGTAAAAAGCCACCTACTACAATTCCAAAACATAAAGCTTTGATTCTAGATAGCACAGAAGAATCAATAAAGTGAAAAACAACCCAAAATACAAATAAATAACTTAGGTTTAGTATAATGGGTGACAAAGACGGAACAAAAAATTTGTTTTTTGAGTTGGAAATCGCCATATAAATAGAGGATGTTGAGGCGGTCATAATCAAAACAAATAAGATAAGCGATAATTCTATAACCAAATTGGAGTATTCAAGACTCCCTCCCACCAAAGCAGGAATGAAATAAGAAGCAAAAAGCATAAACAAACCAACAAAGATACACAATAAAAAAAACAAAAAAGAGATTACAGCTCCAGACATCAAGCTTGCTTCTTTTCTGCTTACCTTTCCCGAATCAACATAAATCGGCATAAAAGATTGTGAGAGTGTTCCTTCCGCCAAAAGATTCCGAAACATATTAGGAAGTCTATAGGCAACTGAAAAGGCAGAGGCAACCCAGCCGGTTCCAAAGCTAATAGCCATATAATGGTCCCTGATTAATCCTAAAATTCGAGAAAGGAAGGTATAAAAAGAAAGTGCTAAACTTCTACTTGCGCTGTTTTCTTTCACTATTTTTTTCAAAAAGGTTTAAATATTATAAGTCGTGCCAGACTGAGTCATTTTAAAGAAGTGGTTACACGCAGGACACCTATGATTTCCGGGATTCCGAACCTTTAATTTTGTCCCGCAAGAAAAACATTCTGTTATGATCTCATCAAAATTATCAAAACCTACATTATGTTGTGCTGATTCCGAATACAGCTCATCTTTTTCTTCAATGGCATCTAAAATATTTTCATTAGCATTTTGTATTTCACTAATACTGTCTTCGTCTGATAAAGAAGACTCGTTTGGAACTGTTATGATTTTAAACTGAGATGTTTCCGGCTCATTGTTTTTATTTGCTGAATACATTAGTTCGTAAGGAGTTTGGTAAAGATTATTGTTTAGATCTTCTTCCTCAGCGAGAAGAGATTCTTCATTAGAAGAAGCCTCATCTTTAACTAATCCTTCGTTTAGATTTTCGTATTGATGTGTATCTCCGTCGGTAATAGGCTTCATAAGCAAAGCTTGCACATCCAAATCATTGTTGTCATATACATCTGTTTCAGCTAATTTTTCTCTTGGCTTTGCATTTTGAAGATCTTCATTATTTTCTTTATCAATAAACTGCTCATACTCATGAAACTCATTGCTAAATAACAAATTATTGGTTTTTATCTGTGCATTAGTAACAGATTCTACCTCTAAATTATCTACATCAACAATTAAATAATCATCTTTTGAATCTACACTTTGTTCTTTTATTTCTGTATTTTCTGATATAATTTCATCAAAACCTATGTCTGGTTCTTTTTCTATTTTGCTATCTTCTTCATCATCCTTTTTACCTATGTTTAGTCTACCATCTAGATCATAAAATTGATGGGTTTTATGAAAGTTTTCTTCTTTGTAATCCTCTTGCTCGTCAAGTTCGTTTGCATCAAAGAGAGAAGAGTATCTTTCTTCCTTGCCTGAGGTTTGGAAATTTTCATCTTCCACGTCTTCTAAAAAAGCGTAATAGCTATTTAATATATCACCCAATTTATACTGTGGTTCTGTTAAAGTTTCATTTTTTGCAGAAGTACCGTCTGCCTCATACTCATACTCGTCTGAGTTGTCTTCTTCCTCAATTTCTACCGCTTCTTCTTCCTGATCCCAGAAATTTTCTTCTTCCTGCCCGTAAGCATAATATTCATCTATTGCATCTTCTAATTCGTCCGCAGAAAATTCGTTGTTATTTTGGAAATTATCTTCTTGTAACTCTTCTTCCAAAGTTTTCCAAGCGTTTTCCATTTTTTCGTTGATTTCTTCTGGAGTAAAGGTTAAGCCAATGGAATCATCTAATCCGTTTGTGTGCGTCTGTGCAATTGGTTCGATTTCATCATCAGTATCATCTAACCTCTCTACCATGGATATTGGTTCCGCTTGGATTTGGCTCTCTGGAATTTCATCTTCTGACTCTTGGCGGTCATCATTATCTTCTTCCTGACCATAAGCATAGTATTCATCTATGATATCATCCAGTTCACTTTCTGAAAATGAATCAAAACTTTCATTTTCTTTATCCTCTTTGTTTTGTCCATGGATGCTAATATACTGATTTTGAGAAGTGTTCAGTGCTTGAAGAGTATTTCCGGTTTTTAGATATTCCGGATCATCTAAGATATTTTTGGCATCCTCTCTATCCTTGGCAATAATGATATTTTTACTTATTCCAAAAAAACGCAAAAGGGATTGAATTTCAGAATTTAATTGAGAATAAACGATATAAGAATCATTTATGGCTATTTTTTTTTTTAATTTGATAATAGTTGATACACCCGCCGAAGATATGGATATAAGACCTTCACAATTGATAATAAACTTTTTGTATCCTTCCTCAAGTTTTGAAGAAACGTATTCATAAAATTCATTTGAGCTTTGTGAATCTAGGCTTCCTCTAAGATTGATAACTAAAATTTTCAATGAATTTCCAGTCCCTTTCAAATTTATCATTAATCCAAATAGATAGCATCTAACACTTCTTTGGATTTATCGTTTTTATTATTTTCTACAGATTCTGTTGCTGACACTTGCCTTGTTTTTGTTGGCAGTTCTTCCTCGATATTTTCAGGGTGTAATTTCTTTGCATTCACGACTGTATTATTAGATGTCATATCGTTTATTTCTACTTTTTTTGTTTTAGATTTAAAATTATCTAACTTTTGCAAAAAGAAAGTCATGGTATTTTTTACGGTCATTTGCTCATTCAATGAAATATTACCGGAATCAATTGTTCCGCTTTCTTCCAACTGCCGAATTCCTTCTTTTATGGTTATAAAGCTAAAAAATATAAATAATACCCATAAAATTATGCTGCATAACAAAGCAATTAATGAATAATTTAGGGTCATCCATACCAAAATTTCCTTTTGTTGCTCTATGAAAAGTAAGAAATTTCCCCTATTATAAATTAAATGTAAAGTTCCGGTCACTTCCAAATTGTCTACATGGTATATAGGTCCGGAAAGAATCACGGATTGATACTTAATTTCCGGAAATAGTTTCATAAGCAATTTGCTAAAGCTACTATAATCGCTTAACTGTTCTCCATCATCCATTTTTTGAGGAATAGGATTTTGCCCTTTTTTCATACGGAGAGCTCGCATATAAAAGGCTTTGTTATATTTTTCACTCGGTTGAGCAAATTCCGCCAGGTCAATCGAAACTTCGGAAATATCACTATGCGCCAAAACGACGGCATCAGGAGACAATAAAAAGATTTCTTTTATATTGAGTTTATCATTGTCTTGGCGCAAAGACTGTTGTTTAGTCCTCATAAATAATTCTGTTAATTCATCGTAAACTTCCAAATCCATTTTTGTTTCTGCCACTCTTGCTAAAGTGGTATGTAAATCAATTGCCCTTTTGTCAGAAGTGTTTTTTAATAGATTAAAAGAGTTTTCTGCTGACTCATAAAACGACCAAGCAACAGCCGAAAGAGCTATGCCTTCACAAAAAACAACCAAAAATACCAGATAAAGTACGAGTCTAACAATCACAAGAATGTCTCCTAAGCTTGTTTGGATCGAGCTACTTCCAAATTACATCTTTTCAATTGATATATGGGTTATACTTTTTTTCATTATAAATAACACTTTTTTCGCCATGTCCCGGAATAATAACGGTATCATCATCCAAATGCATTAACCTTGTTTTTATGGACTTAATAATAGATGTATAATCTCCACCCCATAAATCCGTGCGTCCAATACTGCCAGCAAAAAGAGTATCTCCAGAGAATAAAATTCTATACTCCGAAGATTGTATGGAAAAACAAACTGACCCAGGGCTATGGCCAGGTGTATGTATCACTTCCATATTTGACGACTTTCCTAAAGATAAAATCTCAGTATCTTCCAAAAAATCATCAATAGGTTTCACTTCATCCATATCGTAATGAATTCCAAAAGCCCTGCACTGAATATCCAAATGATCGTACAATTCCAAGTCATCTTTATGCAACCGAATTTTGCTACCAGGAATATGTTTTGCTACATTAGAAGTTCCAAGACAATGATCGAAATGAGCATGAGTATGTATTATTTGCTTTACTTTCAGATTATTTTCAGATACGTATTGTAATATTTTGTTTTCGTCACCACCAGGGTCAACTATTATAGCTTCTTTTGTTTCTTCACAAGAAACAATCGAACAATTACACCCTAGGGGATAAACAGGAAACGTTTCAATAACTATTGCCATACTTCCCTCGCTTTCTATACAAAATATTAATGGTTTGTAAGTAAATCTTTTATTTAAAAAAATTAATAAATTCAGTTAAAATCCTTAAGTTTAAAAAATCTTAGCATAAATAAGAATCCAGAATAGCATGCCAAACGCCCAAAATTTCCCTCAAATCCGTATATATCTTACTTTCTAAGTAAAAAATATTGTCTTTAAATTTTATAAATTGCCATTCCACTCCATCAGTAGAACAGCCATAAAGGATAGGGAAGTTTTTTCCTTCCATCTCATTAAAAAGTTTTGCACCATAAATTTGAGCTGCACACTGAGCGATGCCCCAATCCATATCTTCATCTTTGGCTTCAGTGATAGAGATTATTGGTGATTCAAGATAAGGTTTGCGAGCTGCCAAAATAAAAAAGAAATCACATTCACCGGATAAATCTTCTTCAGGTCTTACTTCTAGATTTTCACCTGAAAATAGTGTTATGCTATCCTGGTAAAATTCAGCAAGTTCTACCAAAATAGGAGAAACAATGCGTTCGGATTTTGTTTTTTCATTCTGAAGTGGAAGAAATGATGTTTTTTGTAAGGTTTCTATCAACCAAGGACTTGGCTCAACAGGTTTGATATTTGCAAATAATGTGAGTTTTTGGGCATCAAGTCCGAATTTTTTTGTAACAGTTCTGAGTTGTTTATATTTACTGTATCCCATTGTATCCCTTCAAAACTTTTTTTATAATGTATTTTTTTGTAAAGTGGAAATTTTTCATTTTACTTATTACTCCATATCACAAAATTTTATTTACTTTTTTTATCAAAGGGATTATATAATATAAGTACAGGCTAAAGGAGAAAAAATGAAAGCAACAGCGTATATTTTAGTGGGAATTTTGTTTTTTGGGGCACTGGCTGTAATTGGTTACTTTACCATTATTACAGAAGGCGGTCCTCTTAAAAAAGAACTTTATTCTTTAAAGATTTATTTTAAAAATGCAGAAGGTATCAAAATAGGCAATAAAGTTACCGTCCAGGGAGTTGCCAATGGTTATGTTTCCAAGGTTGATCTGGTTCAAGTTGACGAAACGGGAAAAATAATCGAAGGCAATAAAGAAGGTGTAGGTACTATGGTTGAGGTGACTATTTCTTTGCCATCACCTATCAAACTGTATGAAAATTATACAATCAAAATCAAAAATGAGAGTTTGTTATCCGGAAGGGTAATTGCCATTGACCCTGGTACAGCTTATGACCAAGACCCAAAAACAGGAAAAATGCTTCCCGGAGCAAAGGTGAGAAAGCCTATAGATTTTCAAACCTTATCTCGTACCATGGTGATTGAGGGAAAAACAACAGAAGACCCCCTTGTTACCCTTTCAGAATTAATTGCGGAAAATCGAGCTGATATACGAAAAACGGTTTCCAATATATCTTTGATTACGGAAAAAATTAACAATGGAAACGGAACGATTGGTAAATTAATAAACAATGATGAAATTCATAAAAATGTAAATACAGCTCTCTCGGATGCTCAAATTGTTCTAAGGGAATTGAGAGAAGGTTTGGAAGACACAAGGGAACAAGCTCCAGTAACAAGCTTCATTCGAGCTTTATTGTCTGCTTTTTAATCGGAAATCTTCTTGAATACCTGTGGATTTTTATAATTATCCTTGTACTGTGAGTAGTTTCTTGCTGTTCTTTCAATCATTTCTCTGTCTTTATCCGTTATGTCCCGTACAATTTTGGCGGGACTTCCCATAATTAGTACTCCCGAAGGGAATTTTTTTCCGGGTGTTACGAGTGAACCGGCAGCCACAAAAGAATATTCTCCTATTTCCACGTTATCCATTACGATAGCTCCAATCCCCACAAAGGAGTTATCCTTTAAAGTACAAGCATGGAGTGTCACTTTGTGTCCAATGGAAACGTTGTTTCCGATAATCGTGGGGTATAAGTCCTTGGATACATGGATCAATGTCATATCTTGGATGTTGCAATTATCTCCTATTCTGATATAGTTCACATCACCCCGAATGAGAGTCTGAAACCAAACAGAAGTAGATTTTCCAATTTTAACGTCCCCAATAATTTCTGCACTAGGTGCAATAAAAGCCGTTTCATCAATTTCCGGAATTTTTCCATTAAATTCGTATATCATTTGCAATCCTCATGAAATTGTAAAGTATTACAGACTTCCAGCCTGCGAGCACAGTCAAGATGACCGTGATACTTTATACAGATACCAGTATCTATGTTTTGTGGATATTATAAAAACGAATGGAATTATAATTTGTTCTTGATAACTACTTTATACGTGAAATTGTAAATATATTAGACTGTCTTTCTATACCAATGCGGAATATTTTAAAATAGATATATGGAACTAAAATCAAACAAGAACTTATTTGATGACTTTATACTCTCTTTAGAACACAAATGGCTAAAAATTATTCTGATTCTCGGAATTACCCTTGTACCTCTTTTTGGGCTTTTGGATTTGATTATAATGCCACAAGAAAAGCTTAGGTTGTTTTTATCGCTTAGATTTCTTGTTTCGGGAATTTTAATACTCCAATTGCTCCTCGTTTTAAAATTTGAATGGAAAAGAACCATAAAACTCCATGCATATTTTTTTACTTTTTTAGTCGGGATTCTCATCAGTTTCATGACAACTCATTTGGGGGGATTTGAGTCGTCCTATTATGCCGGACTAAATCTGGTTTTAATTGCAGTGAATTTTTTCTTACCATGGGGAGCTTTGTATATTGGTTACAGCGGTTTGATCGTAATAGCCGGCTATGTTGGTTTAAATCTTGTCACAGACACAAACTGGGAAATGAAGTCTCTAATCAATAATATGTTTTTTATGTGTGCAACCGTTATAATCGCTGCAACCATAGGACATCATAAATTCAAACTAATTCGCTCCGAATTTGAATCTCGGATGGCTCTCTGGAGCGAGATGGAACTCGCCAAAAAAATACAAACCGTATTACTTCCGGAAAATACGATCATGAACGGCTATGAAATTATAGCCAATATGCTACCAGCCACTGAAGTTGGAGGTGACTACTATGAGTTTATTGATTCTAAAAAAGATGGCATTAGCTGGGTTTTGATTGGAGATGTTTCCGGTCATGGCGTTTCCGCTGGTTTGGTTATGATGATGGCCCAGACGGCAATTTCTTCTTTTATAGATAAAGAGCCAACCATAGAACCTTCCGTTTTGCTAACTTATTTGAACAATATTCTAAAGAAAAATATTTCCAGATTGGGAGATGATAGATACCTGACACTAACTGCTCTCAGATTGGAAAAATCTTCGGTTGTCTTTTCTGGGAAACACCAAGACATCCTGATTTTTAGAAAAAAAACCGGAATTGTGGAAAGAATCAAAACTCGTGGTTTTTGGATTGGTTTGATTGAAAATTTGGAAAAAGTTCTTTATAATGATACCTTTGAAGTAGAGGAAGGAGACGTTGTGCTTCTTTATACCGATGGAATTGTCGAATTAGCAAACTCCCAAGGAGAAATGTATGACATGGACAGATTGATAAATATTTTTCAGGCTGCTTGCCAGACTTCCATTGAGCTAAAAGAATGTTTTGGGAAAATCATGAAAAATATTCTTGCTTTTAGCGATAAACAAGAAGATGATATAACCATGGTTTTGATAAAAAAGCACCTAGCTTAAATTAACGTGAATTTCGGTAATAAGTTTTTCTAGGAATTTCTGTATTGCTGCACTCGGGGATAGAAAATCATTCGAATCAAGGTATAAAATGCAAGAACTAAAAGAAAAGCTGTTTGGCGATTTGGATTTTCAAAGTCTTCTTTCAAAGAAAGATTTCAAAGAAGATAGTGTCCGAGAAGTTATCATTCTACCCATTTTGAAAGAGCTGGGTTATAATGAAGCAAATATTGTAAGGAGCAAAACGTTACAACATCCTTTTTTGAAAGTGGGTAGCAATAAAAACATTCCCATTAAACTAATTCCGGACTATCTTTTGATGATAGAAAAAAATTGTGCCTGGGTTTTGGATGCAAAAGCACCAAGTGAAAACATAGACGATTTCAATCATATCGAACAAGTTTACTCATATTCAACACATCCGGAAATCAGAAGCACGTATTTCGCCTTATGCAACGGATTGGAATTTTCCCTTTACAGAAGAGAATCCACAAACAAACCGATACTACGATTTCATCTAAATGAAATGGAATACCACTGGGAAAGTTTGAAAAGATATCTTTCACCCAATAGCTTTCAGGTAGGCAAAAACTTTGTTTATGACACCTATAGTAGTCGAGCACAAACTGAATTTGATTATGCAAACAGACCCCTTTTGGATGAGATTCCTGTCAAAAAGCAACAAGCCAAACGACACTTTGGTGTGCATGGATACTTTACCAAACACACTTGGAATGTAGTTGCGGAATACATAAAAAATTTCACAAAACCGGGAGATTTGGTGTTGGACCCTTATGGTGGAAGCGGAGTAACCGCCATTGAAGCTATGATGAACAACCGAAAAGCTATCAACATTGACATAAATCCTATGGCTGTGTTTATTGTAGAGGCTTCTGTTGCTCCCGTAATTTTGAGTGAATTATCGGATACGTTTTTAAAGGTAAAAGAAGAATATGAGAAAAAAGAGCCAAAAACAAAAAAAGCCATAGCGGAAGCACTAAAGACTTATCCTTATCCGAAAGGGTTTAAACTACCAAAAGGCTCAGACGTAGATACGATTGAAAAGCTATTCAGCAGAAAGCAACTTGCTCAACTCGCAGTTTTAAAGTCAATTATCTTAAAGGTTAAAAATAAAAACATACGAAAATCTCTACTTTTGGCTTTCTCCAGCACGATAACAAAAATTAACTTAACCTACCATAATTCAAGTAGTAGAGATGAAAACGCTGGAAATGCAGCTCCATTTGCCTATTACAGATATAGAGTTGCAAAAGAGGAAATAGACTTAAACGTTTCCAATACTTTTGAAACCAAATACAAAAAGGTTTTTGCAGCCAAACGAGAGATGCAGTATTATATCAATGAAAAAAAGATCTCTGACATTAATATTTTGAAAGGATCGGCAACTGACTTAAAAGGAATTTCAAAAGAAAGCGTAGACTACATTTACACAGATCCACCTTATGGAAAAAAAATTCCATACCTTGACCTATCCGTCATGTGGAATTCATGGCTAGACTTGAAGGTGACAAAAGAAGACTATTCTTTGGAAGCCATCGAAGACGGAAAAATGGACAAGTCCAAAGAAGAATACAATAAGCTCATCTCCGAGAGTATCCGAGAGATGTACCGTGTTTTGAAGTTTGACAGATGGTTATCTTTTGTTTTTGCCCACAAAGACCCCGAATTTTGGCATCTGATAGTAGAAACTGCGGAAGGTTGCGGTTTTGAATACATGGGAGCATCACCTCAAAAGAACGGTCAAACGAGTTTCAAAAAGAGGCAAAATCCCTTCACGGTCTTATCCGGTCAGTTGATCCTCAACTTTCGGAAGGTTCACAATCCCAAAGCCATTATGAAAGCGAATTTGGGAATGGACATTGCTCAAGTGGTGATGCAAACGATAGAAGGGATTATAGCCAAGTTTAACGGAGCTACCATAGAACAGATCAACGATGAATTGATCATCAAAGGATTGGAATTGGGTTTCTTGGACTTGTTAAAAAAGGAATACAGTGATCTAACTCCCATACTCCTTGAAAATTTTGATTATCACGAAGACTCGGAGATATTCACCATCAAAAAGGATACAAGGTTCAAGACTCATATTGATGTAAAACTTAGGATACGATACTATTTGATCAGCTATTTGAGAAGGATGGAAAGGGAAAAGAAAAATCCTCATTTTGATGAGTTGGTGCTTTATATATTACCCTTGCTAAAAAACGGAATTACTCCGGAAAATCAAACCATACTAAGCGTTTTGGAGGATATTGCTGAAAGAGTCGGAAAAGACAACTGGCGGCTCAAACAAGTTGGACAAATATCTTTGTTTTAAGCGGTAATACAATTGATTCAAATTTAAAGGAATAGAAAGTTTATGGGAAAGTGGACAGAAAAGGATATTCTATCTTTATCTCCGGATGAATCTTCCACTAAAAATGCAAAGAACTTGCTTGGTTTTTCCAAATGGAAAAATTTAGGTTATAACAAAAGGTCACTCTGGGGAGAATGTCAAGGAAGTGGGAGTAAACCCTATCTAACCCAGATAGATTTGCAAGAAACTTCGTTTAAGTGCTCCTGTCCTAGCCGTAAGTTTCCTTGTAAACACGGACTTGCTCTGTTCTTGCTTTATGCAAATAATGAAAAAAATTTTTCTGAAAAAAATCCACCTAGCTGGGTAAGCGATTGGATTGACAAAAAAGAAAGCAGAGAGAAGAAAAAATCAGAGCCTTCCAAAAAATCCGTAGATGAAAAAGCCCAGGCAAAAAGGGTCGAGCAAAGAGAAGCTAAAGTAAAAACAGGAATAAATGAAGTAGAATTATGGATCAAAGATTTGATTCGCAATGGGCTTAACTCTCTTCCGGAAAAGCAAAATGAATTTTGGCGTTCCATTTCGCAAAAGACGATCGATGCCCAAGCACCAGGACTTTCTAATTTTTTAACCAAACTGGGAAATATCAATTATGCCTCTGATTCTTGGCAGACGGAACTTTTGGAATCTCTTTGTAAAATCCATTTGATTGTACAAGGCTTCAAGAATATCGAAACCCTACCCAAAGGTCTGCAAAGTGATATCCAAACTTTGATTGGTTGGACTTTAAAACAGGAAGACCTAAAGGCAGCAAGTGGTATCTCGGATGAATGGCTGGTTTTAGGAAGACAGCAAGAGATCGAGCAGGATTTAACCGTTCAATACAATTGGCTTTTTGGGGAAAACTCCAAACAGTATGCTTTGGTGTTAAACTTTGCCTATAAAAACCAACCGATTGACCTAAATCTTGTGCCTGGAACAAAACTAAAAGCCGAACTTGTTTATTTTCCTTCTAATTATCCGATGCGAGCTGTCTTAAAAGAGGTAAAAGAGACTCTTGAATTTCGGAAAGTTTCCGGATTTCAGAATTGGCAGGAAATGCTAGAACACTATTCTGATGCTTTATCACATTATCCTTGGATTACCAAATTACCGATTTTAGTTCAAAACTTAACTCCGTATTTGGACGTAGAAAATCGAATTTTGGTCGATCAAAAAAAGAATTTTGTTAAGATAGCTAATAGTTTTACAGCTCATTGGACAGTAGTGGCTTGTAGCGGAGGTAAACCTTTGGACTTTTTTTTGGTTTATGAAGGTGGCTTTGTAACACCTTTGGGTGTCTGGATTGATGATTTGTATATGGTTTTATAAAAATGAAAGAAATGGAAGAATTCATAAAAGTTGCCGTTATTGGAACGGCTAGTTATTCTCTGGGTAAAAATTTGTCGTTACCAAAATCTATAAATGAGCTTATTGGTTCCATACGAGCAAAGAGTAACGATGAAGAAAATGTGTTTTTGAGTTCAGCCTCTGTTGTAATGAGTTATAAAAAAGCCG
Organism: Leptospiraceae bacterium; assembly: GCA_024233865.1. GTDB lineage: Bacteria > Spirochaetota > Leptospiria > Leptospirales > Leptospiraceae > JACKPA01. The sequence continues at coordinate 978,712 of JACKPA010000001.1, forward strand.
GAAGGTTGCTCCCTATTCTCAGAGAAGAAATAAAGCAAAGTGAAAAAGAAACCAAAAAAATTTGTCCGTTGGATTTCTCGAAGGCGTTGCAGTCTATTTTAAACAATCACTGGGATTCTCTTTTGGAATTATGGTTAGACAGATGTAATTCCTTCGATATGGTTGTTTCACCGGAATTTTTACCCGAATTGTTAGAACTTGGTAAAACGAATCCAAAATTACATGACAGATTGCAAAAAGTAATCGGAAATCGGGGACAATGGCTTGCTAGTTTTAACGAACAATGGAGCTATGTTTTCCCCATTCAAGATGAATCTTTATGGGAAATCGGAAAGTTAGAAGAAAGAAAAATGTTGCTTCGTTACGTGAGGAAAAATGATTCCAAAAAAGCGAGAGAACTACTTGAAAAAACATGGTCAGAAGAAGACCTGAATACTAAGATCACTTTTCTTCCTTATTTGTCTGAGAATCTTTCTCTGGAAGATGAGCCTTTTTTGGAAAAGGTTTTGAAAGAAAAAAGTAATAAAACGTGGGAAGTCGCCTTTAATCTATTGAAGAGCTTACCGGATTCAAAATTAGTAAATCGATCTTGGGAAATTCTTTCCTCTATAATAAGAGTAGCTCAAAAGAAGTCTATTTTACAAAGTTCTAAAATCCAAATTGAATTTAACTTACCGGATTCCTTTGATAAAGAAATCAAAGAATTAAACTTTAGGATTGGAAATCGTAAAGGTTATACAAAAGAGGAAAATTTCTTGTTTGAATTAATAGCTCTTATACCTCCAAGCAAGTGGAAAAGTGTATACAACATCACCGCAGAAAAATTACTACCAGAAATCCAAAAAAGCAAAAACAATAAAAAGTATTTGGAAGCCTTTATGGAAGCTACTATCCTTCACCAAGACAAAGATTGGGCTGAGTATATTATTTCTTGTCAAAAAAGTAGCGAATACTATAGGGCAAAATTATTCAATAGTATTCCTTTTGATAGAAGAGAAAATTACATTTTGGACATTTTACGCAAGGAAAAAATCGGAACTTATGATACATGGTTTTTTAGCATTTTAGAAGAATATTCCGATTTATGGTCTCTTGAATTTAGCTTGGAAATATTTTACTTTTTAGCCATGTTAAACAAAATGCCAGAAAAAAAATACTTACAAGGAATTGCCGTTTGTATTCATAAAGGTATGGCAGAAGAAATTAAGGACAAGAAGTATTTCAACCAACTTTCCAAACAAGACCAAAACTCTATTGAGCAAAATAAATTTTTTGAAGAAATGAGTTATGAGATGGAGAGGATAATTCGAATAAGGGAAAAAATTGTACATAATATAGGTTGTTAATGAATAAATCCGTAAGAAAATTTGTTTTTCTAAATATTTTAGCTTTCCTATTTTACTATTGTTCTGGAAGGTTAAGTTTAAATTTATCCTCTTTGGACGGGTATAGTACTCCCATTTGGCCCCCAGCAGGTATTGCTCTTGCGTTAATTTTAATATTTGGAAAAAAAGTTTGGTTTGGTCTTTTTATAGGAGCTTTTTTTTGCAATACAAATAGTGTGACTTTCGAAAATGGTTTTTATAAATTTATCATTTTCAATTTCCATAATCTAATAGTTGCATTTGGAAATTCCATACAAGCACTCATTGCCGCATGTTTTTTAAAACGATTTGCTAAATTTCCCAATTCTTTATGTTCACAAAATGAAATTCTTTCTTTTTTCTTTTATGCGGGTCCAATAGCTTGTTTCTGTGCTTCCGTAATTGGGACGATCACGCTTTTATTAAAAAATATTATATCAAAAAATGAATTTTTATTTTCATGGTTTACCTGGTGGCTTGGTGATACAATCGGAGTTATAATTTTTACTCCAATATTATTTATTTTATGGAATAGCTTTAAGCGAAAAGAAAGTATCTCAAGAACAATTATTGTCTTTATAGGATTTTGTATTACTTTTATTTGTACAATAACTATATTCTTAATCACAAAAAACTGGGAAAGATCCGATTTATACACACAACTCAAGAACGATACACTAAATATAGGTAGTTCCATTGAAATCAGCCTCGAAGAAAATATTCGTACGTTAAAAATACTAAGTAATTTTATATCATTAAGCCCTAACCTTGACCACCTAAAGTTTGAAAGGTTTGCAGATGGCATAATACGTGATTCTAAATCCGTTATTGCTTTATCATGGAATCCTTATATATCGAATAAGGAACGAGAAATATATGAAAAAAAATTAAATGCGACTTATCCTACACAAAAATGGATTAGCACACGAAATAATAAAGGTGAACTAATAAAATCTCCGGAAGAAAAAGAGTACGTTTTTGTACAATATGTGGTTCCTTTTTCTTCTAATAAGGCTGCAGTAGGGTACAATATATGGTCCAACCTTACAAGGCAAAAAGCATTAAAAAAAGCTATGCGCGAAAATAAAACACAAATTACAGAAAGAATAAAATTAGTTCAAGAAACGAATGACAGTTATGGAGTTCTTATTTTCCATCCCGTTAGAACAGTTAATAAAATACTTGGGTTTTCGACAGCTGTTATACAAATTCCATCCTTAATAGAAGAAGCACTTAAAGGGATTGCATTTGATAAATTATGTTTGAAATTGCAAGACACTAGTGCACAAGAAAATTTGATTGAATTAAATTGTAATAATTCAATTGTTAACTTAAAAAAAGAATTTACTGAAAACTACAAAATTTTAGGCATAACCAGAGAATGGGAAGTACAAATTATTCCTACGGAAGAGTATGTTAGAACTTATATTGGTAAATCGTCTTATATAGTTCTGCTTATCTCTAGTTTAATCACAGGTTTATTTGGAATATTAATTTTAATAATTACAGGGAGAGAAATTGCCACTCAAAAGGTTGTAGAAGAAAAAACTCATCAACTCAAAGAATCAAATCGAGTAAAATCAGAATTCCTTGCTAATATGAGTCATGAAATTAGAACCCCTATGAACGGAGTTCTTGGAATGCTCTATTTGTTAGAAAAAACACCCCTCAATTTAGAACAAAGTGATTATGTTTCTAATGCAAAACATTCTATCGTATCCTTATTAGGTATTATAAATGATATTTTAGATGTTTCCAAATTAGAAAAAAATAAATTAGAAATAAAGCCATACAATCTGGAACTTTTTCGCTTTATGAATGAGATAGATTCTCTTTTTAGAATCGAAGCTGATAAGAAAAAATTATCATTAAACGTAACATTACCTAAAGATGATATTCCTTTTTTTGTTGATGGCGATCGTCTTCGACAAATTTTGATAAATTTGATAGGCAATGCCTTTAAATTTACTTTTGAAGGAAGTATTTCTGTTATTGTTTCTAAAGAAATAATTGATAAACCGTATTTAAAATTTATAATAAAAGACACAGGAGTTGGTATTTCCGAGGCAGATCAAGATAAAATTTTTGATCGATTTATTCAAGTGGAAAACTCAAGGAATAAAAAATTTGAAGGTTCTGGTCTTGGATTGTATATTTGTAAACAATTACTAACTTTGATGGATGGTTCCATTTCTTTGGAAAGTCAATTGGGTTTAGGCTCAAGCTTTACTTTTTTCATACCACTAAAAGAAATAATCATTCCGGCACCTCCTTCAGACCCGGGTAATTTGAAAAAGAGTAGTGGTAAAAAATTAATTCATAAACAATTAAATATTTTAGTGGCTGAGGATAATAAGGTAAACCAGATGTTTATAAAAAAAATCTTAGAAAAAAATCAACATATTGTAACCCTTGCTCTAAATGGTAAAAAAGTAATTGAAATATTAGAGGAATATGAAAAAGAGAATCAAAAATATTTTCATTTGATTTTAATGGATATACAAATGCCAGAAATGGACGGCTTAACTGCAACTAAATTAATAAGAGAGAATCCTTTTCATAAGGATTTACCTATTGTTGCTCTTACCGCCAATTCAATGAAATCACAAATTGAGGAATATTTAGCTAGTGGAATGGATGATTGTACAACAAAGCCAATTATTCCCGAAAAGTTATTTTTGACCATAGCAAATCTATTAAATGTTCCCTTAGAAACAATATTTAACGACAAAGTTTAAAATTACCCTCCTAATAACTGGACCGCTTTTTACTCAAACCTCGCTATAAGAAAAATCAAGTTCACGTTATTTAAGTAAAAATTCTATATCTGATTGGGTAAGCTTTTTGATAAAACCATCTTCATCTTTAATAATTTCTTTTGCAATAGATTTTTTATTTTCTTGTAGTTTGAGAATCTTTTCTTCAATCGTGTCTTTGCAGATCATTTTATAGGCAATCACCGTCTTGGACTGTCCGATTCTATGGGTTCTGTCAATTGCCTGTTGCTCTACTGCCGGATTCCACCAAGGATCAACCAAATACACATAATCCGCCGCGGTTAGATTCAAGCCAACTCCTCCGGCTGTCAAGCTAATCAAAAATACTCGAATGTTTGGGTCACTCTGAAACCTATTTACGTGTGTTTTCCTGTCTTTTGTCGAACCATCCAAATACTCGTATTGAATATTTGCCTGTTCCAAACGTTCTTTTATAAGACCTAACATTCCCAAAAATTGTGAGAAAACAAGTGCTTTATGTTCACCGACGTTCTCTTCAATCTCGCGGATCAACTCTTCTAATTTTATGGATTCACCGTCATACTTTACGTCTTCTTTTAAAATAGCTGGAGAATCACAGATCTGTCTGAGTTTGGATAGTCCTTGCAATATATAAATTCCGGCTTTTCCCATTCCTTCGGTTTTGATCTTGCTCATGATTTTTTCTCGAATATCTAATTTAAAAGATTCATACACTTTCTTTTGAGCCTCACCCATTTCACAGAATATGATACTTTCAATTTTTTCGGGTAAATCTTTTGCTACTTGCTCTTTAGTTCTTCTAAGAATAAATGGATGAATCAATTTCTTTAATTCAGTGGCAGCTCTTTTGTCTTTGTTCTTATCTATCGGTGTGGAAAATTCCGTTTTAAAAAAATCAATACTGCCTAAAAGACCTGGATTTAAAAAGTTCATCTGTGCATATAAATCAAAAGTATTGTTCTGAACAGGTGTTCCGGTTAGTACCAAACGATGTTTGGATTTCAAAAGTTGAACGGCTTTATAGACCTTAGATGTCGGATTTTTTATGGCTTGGGATTCGTCCAAGATAGTATAATAAAAAGTGAATTTAGACATTTCCTCTATGTCAACTCTTAGAGTTCCGTAAGTTGTAAGTACCAAATCAAATTGAGCAAATTGCTTAGAATCAGCCATACGCTCACTGCCATGATTCACGTAGTATTTCAATTCCGGGCAAAACTTTTGGATTTCAGATTCCCAGTTAAAAATCAAAGAAGTCGGGCATACTATCAAATGGGTTGGGGATTTTTTCGAACTGTTGTTTTTTAGATGTTGGAGAAACACAAGGGTTTGTAAGGTTTTTCCTAGTCCCATGTCATCAGCCAAGCATCCTCCGAAATGATACGTGTGCAAAAAATTAAACCAGTTAAAAGATTCCTTTTGATAAGGTCTTAGATCTGCTTTTACATTAATTGGTAATTTGACATTTTCAATCTGGGAAAAACTGCTTAGCTTTTTTTTCTTTTCATCCAACTCTTTTAGTAACTTCGTATCGTCTATAGCATCATACAACTCATCTATTACGTTTAAGTGGTATTTTGAAATTTGTATACTTTCACCTTCCTTGGCTGAGCCATACTTAAAAAGGCTTGTATATTTTTCCAACCAGTCAGATGGCAAAATTCCATAGGTTCCGTCGGCAAGTTGAACATAGTTTTTTTGGTTGACAACGGCTCTTTTTAATTCATTCAGAGGAACTTTGTATTTATCAAAAGTAACCTCTACATTGACATCAAACCAATCCAAACCGGAACTAACATTCAGTTTTAGGTTTGGTTTGACAGGACTGTATTTGAAACGTTTTAATTGGTTAAAACCATAAACGGGAATATCCATTTTGTGGATTTTATTATAAAAATCAAAAAACCAACCATCTTTTAAGGCATCTTCAAACGATATGTAAAAGTAAGGTTGTCCGTTTTGAGCTTCAAAGTCAGGGTGCAAATTTTTTATGGAATTATAAAAATCCGATTCAAAAAATTTGTCTCTTACAACCGATAAAAATTTTCCATCTTTTTCGTTTATGATAGAATCGTTATTATCAAATTCTACCTGAGTTGTCTCGTATTCATAAACCGGTTTGATTCTCAGGTAGTTATCTCCTGAATCACTAACGTAAATGGAGGCTTTGGGTTGTATGGTCTCAATTTCTTCTACAGGAAAATCTTCCGGTAGGGTGACTTCAAACTTTTTTTGCAAAGGTAAAACAAAATCTCGGATAAAAGACTGCATGTCCGACTTATGGACTTTGATACATTTGGTCCTTCCCAAAGCCATTACAAAATCAATGTATTCGTGGTGGTTGTAAACATATAACTTGTCGTTATGAAGCAAAAGAGTTCCTGTTGAATAGTGAGTATCATTGAGTGGAATTTTGACCCCGCTAATTAAAAATTCAGGTTCTATCACAAGTAGATTTTCTTGGTAGTAACAACGAAAACAAAGTTGTGCAGGCTCTGTGGATACTTGTATTGGAATCAGATTTTTGCTGTTTATGACTTTCGTTCCCGTTATTACGTATACGTGATCTACGTTTTTTAATAAATCAAATAAACCTTTGGCACGATTGATCAAATAATTTCGAGCTAGCCTTTCATGGCTGTCAGAAATTTTTTTTAAAAAGTTTGTTCTTTGTTTAATAACTTGAGAATTCGTTGCAGTTGCTATATAGTCTACGATGTTTTCATCGGTTAACTCGGAAAACTTTTCTATCAGTTTTCGTTCTTCTTGGCTTACTCGAAGCTTTGAATAAACATTTTGAAAATTACAATATTCCAAAGAACTCAAACCACCTTGTTTGCTTACCAGACCTGCTACGATATGGACTTGAAAATAAGGAAAATTATGAGTGCCCATTTGAAATACGAAACAAGGTACGTAATCTGGAGTTAAATTTTTTTTGGATACGATAAATACTCTTTCTTCTCTTGATTCCAGACGATCTATGCGTTTGGAAAATTCTTTCCAGTTATTGTACTGGGAAATTTTTTGAATGGATGGATCCAAAACTCTTACTTTCAATTCACCAAAATAATCCAAATCTATTTTGAATTTATCTTCCCATTTATCTTCTAGAGTAAACCCATACTCAGATAGCAGTTGGCTTTTTTCCTCTTCCAAACTTCCAATGGTGGTAAAATACCCTCTATTGTATTTATTCTGCAAATAGGTAAAAAGTACTGCTTTGTGGAAACACAAAAGGTTTGCATCATCTTTGCAGTCACAACCGGTTTGGAACTGGTGTCGGTTGATTTTATGAAGAGTTACATTGAATTGCTCCGATTTATTTTTAACAATAGCGTTTACCTTAGAGCTTTCAGCAGAAAGAATTTCTATTTCAATTTCTTTTTTATCAATCAATTTTAAAAATTCAGAATAGGAATAATCTTTATGATAACTTGACAAGGTATAAACGTCTATTCCCTGCATATCAATTTTAGTATTCGATTGATTCATAATTTAAAAATAACATTTTAAGAATAAGTTGTCTACAAAAATTAGGTTTCCGCTTGGTAATAAAAGTTGATTTTTTAACTGAGATGAACAATTTTATGAACTGGCTAAATCAGATTACTTAATCTGCCGTATTTTGCTGAGTCCAATCCCCACATTCCTTTGGTATTCCAGCTTGGTTGTACTTCGGATTCAAAAACACCAAACCTTTCGTTTGACACCTACAAGCCACTTACAAAACTGGCAACTATTACTTAATAGGCAGAAAAAGTTGCAAAAACACAACAATCTAACATGGAAAGAAGCATTCCAAAAAAGCCCAGGACCGAAAAACTGGAGAGAAGCTGGAATTTTATTCGTAAAAGGTATTTGTATGGGAAGCGCGGACATCATTCCCGGAGTTTCCGGTGGTACCATTGCCCTGATTGTAGGGATATACGAAAAGCTCATTGATGCTATACAATCCGTTAATACGGAAGCAATTTTTAGTGCCATCAAACTCAACCTCAAAAATACACTGCAAATTGTTCACATTCGGTTTTTACTTTCTCTTTTGCTTGGCATTGCAACGGCAATTCTTAGCTTAACACACCTGATTCATTACCTCTTGGACAATCATCCCGTCCATATATGGTCGTTTTTTTTGGGTTTGATTGCAGCCTCTGCAATTGCCATCAGTAAAAATATACCAAAATGGTCGGTTGTAGAATTTACGGGAGTCTTGCTTGGCACCTTAGGGGGGTATTTGATTACAGGTTTAATTCCCGCTCAAACTCCGGAAACTTGGTGGTTTGTCATGTTTTCCGGTATGATAGCAATTTGTGCTATGATTCTCCCTGGAATAAGCGGAGCTTTTATTTTGCTTATTATGGGGAAATACCAATACGTTACATCAGCTCTAAAAAATCCTTTTACTACAGATAACATAATCATTATTGTCACTTTTTTGATTGGATGCGTTATAGGAATTTTGGGATTTTCCAGGGTTTTAAATTACCTTCTCAAGAAACATCACAACTTTACCATAACCTTTTTGATAGGGCTTATGATCGGTTCGCTCAGAAAAGTTTGGCCTTGGAAAGAAACTTTGGAAACCATTACCATTCGAGATAAAGTTTATGTTCTTAGAGAACAAAATATTTTACCCCAAAGTTATGATTCTGCTTTTTTTATTGCTTGTTTATTGATAATAATTGGTTTTATTTTTGTATTGCTTTTGGAAAGGTTGGCTAATAAGAGAGAATTATGAGAAGGAATATTGTACATATAGGTGCGGATGAGCTAGTTTATGAAATCAGAAATATTGTAGCTCTGGCTAGACAGTTAGAGTCTACCGGTGTTGAAATTACATGGGAAAATATTGGTGATCCGGTTCAAAAAGGTGAAATAGTTGCGCCATGGATAAAAAAAATTGTTACCGATATTATCACTCGCAACGGTTCTTGGGGGTACACAGCAACCCAGGGCGAAGAATCAACTCGCAAGTTTTTAGCCTCTAAGGTGAATGAAAGGGGCGGTGTCCAAATCACTCCGAATGATATTGTATTTTTTAATGGCTTGGGAGATGCCGTTGCAAAAATTTTTGGTTTTTTGCGTAGGGAAGCGAGGATTTTAGGTCCAAGTCCGGCGTATTCCACATTTTCTTCCGCAGAAGCTGCTCACAGCGGATATGAGCACCTCACTTACGAACTGAATCCCTATAACAATTGGATGCCTAATTTGGAAGAAATTGAAAACAAGATCAAATATAACGATTCCATTACCGGAATTATTTTGATTAATCCGGATAATCCTACGGGAGCTGTATTTCCAAAAGAGATTATTCGAGAAATATCCAATCTGTGTGAAAAATACGATTGTTTTTTAGTGTGTGATGAAACCTACGCTCATGTGAGCTATGAGAATTCCGGTTTTTATCACTTATCCGAGATTATAAGCGATAACGTATGCGCTATGGCTTTGCGTTCCATATCCAAAGAAGTTCCTTGGCCCGGCGCTCGTTGTGGCTGGATTGAAGTATTTAATAAAAAAAATGACCAAGTTTTTGCCCGTTACATCAAGTCCCTTGTAGATGCCAAGATGCTCGAAGTTTGCTCTACAACTCTTCCTCAATTGGCTATTCCGGAAATATATTCGTCTCCTGAGTTCATTCCTCATTTAAAAAAGAGGAATCAAAAGCTCCATGATAGAGCCAAAAAAGCCGTTTCCTATTTAAAGGACATCGAAGGTGTTCAAGTTGTCGAGCCTAAAGGTGCTTTTTATTTGACCGTTATGTTTAAACCAGGGACTTTGAAAAATACCATGCAATTGGATATACCGAACCAAGCTGCCAAAAATATCATTACTCCTCTGTTAAAAAACACTCCTAACGACCGTCGTTTTGTGCTCCATATGTTGGCATCCAAAGGAATATGTGTTGTTCCTTTGTCTTCTTTTTGCTGTGATAAAGAGGGCTTTCGTGTCACTCTATTGGAAGAAAATACGGAAAAATTTGAATGGATATACCAAACCATAAAAGATAGTATCCAAGGATATTTGCAAAGCGCTTAAGTAATGGGAGTTCGACGTAAGGAATAATGCTATAAAAATAAGAAGGATGAACACAGGGGTTCACCCCTACACCCAAAAATACCACTGGCTTTGTAGGGGCAATCCCCGGTGGTTGCCCTTTAGGTGAAATAAAAATGTTATATCGAACTCACGCTAATTAAAATAGACGGTCAAAAGTGGGAAATCAAAAAGTTCTTAAGCTAGGAGTATTTGATTCTGGGCTTGGTGGAATTTCCGTTTTAAACGAACTCACCCAATCGCTTTCACAAATAGAGTTTGTTTATTATGGTGACTTGAAAAATGCCCCTTATGGAGAAAAAACATCCGCAGAAGTATTCGCTTTAACTGCTTCAGCATGTGAGTACCTTATAAATAAGGAAGTTGATGCCATTGTAATTGCTTGTAATACGGCTACTTCCGTTGCCATTGAAAAGCTCAGAGCTAGATATTCTATTCCCATTTTTGGAATGGAGCCGGCGATCAAACCGGCTTTGTTAGACCATCCTTTGGAAATGGTTGCCGTTATGGCGACTTCTCTGACCCTAAAAGAAGATAAGTTTACAAACTTAAAGCATCGCTTGAATGGACATTCCCGGATCAAGCCTGTGCCTTGCAATGGTTTGGCTAAACTCATTGATTTGGGAGATAGAGAGAAGATTAAGGCGTTTTTAGAGCCTATCTTAGATGATTTGTGCAGGCAAAATATCCAGGTAGTTGTTTTGGGTTGTACGCACTATGTTTTGATCAAAGAACTGATTTATAGGCTAAATCCCAATATAAAAATTTACGATGGAAACGCGGGAACCGCTCGTCATGTAGCAAATAAGCTAAATCTACAATTCCGACAAGAAGCGTATACTCCCAAAATTGAAATCTACCTCAATGGAGCTACGGAAGAAGATTATTTCGTTTTGAGGCAATATACTGGGTTGCCCTAAGATGTTCAACCTGCTACAATAATTGAAAAAATACTTTCTTAACTTGCAAAAAAGACTTGGTAAATCGTTGAATTAGTTTAGACTTGAAAAATTAATTACCTTATTATTTCTTTTTGATTTATTTATTTTTAAGAGATAAAGGAAAGTAAAACACATTAGTATGCTACGAATAGAGAGTTTTTAATCTAAAAAGCAAAAGAGTGACTAAAACACAAAGAAATGTTGAAACTACAAAGGTAGTAATTGGTTCAAGAGTAAAATAAATAAAAGCAAAAGTAATAGGAGACAGTGCTCTTGCCAGGGAGCCAAAACTCCTAAGTATTCCCAGGTTGCGTCCCTGTTCTTCCGTTGGCGAGCACAAAGATGTTAAAGAAGAAAGTCCAGGATTAATAAATGCACTGCCAATTGAGACAAAAGTTAAAGCAAAAAAAATATAGTATTGCTCTGGATATATAGCTATGGCTATAAATCCTATCACTAAAAAATAAGAACCGACAGAAGATATTTTGAATTCAGAAACTTTTCCCGATATTCTTCTTATAACTCCACCTTGTATCAAAATGATAATAACCCCAATATACAAAAAAGTAAATCCTATTTGCTTGGGATTAAATCCTAAATAATCATTTAAATAAAAATTAATACAAAATTCAAACCCGGAAAACGAAAAAATATATATAAAAAATATAAAAGATAATAAAGGTAATTCTTTTACCCTCGTATTTTTGATTCCGATAATAGGGTGAATTTCTCTTTTTTGGTGCGTATTGTTTTTATTTTCTAAAGTCTCTTTGTAATAAAATAGAACTAACATTAGGTTCACAAAAGCAATCAAAGAGGCAACCAAAGCCGTTGCTGGGAAAATTGTGAGCTTTAAATCGGAAAAATATGCCCCAAAATCCAAAGCAGATAAAATACCACCTATCGGAGGACCCATAACAAATCCTAAACCAATGGCAGCTCCTATGATACCCATACCTTTTGCTCTATCTGCGGCTGAAGTCGTGTCAGCCATAGAAGCAGAAGCAACGGAAATGTTTCCACCCATTATTCCTGTAATTGTTCGAGATAAAACAAAAAGCGTAAAACTGGACGAGAAAAACCAAACAATGTACCCTAATAAATTTCCCAAAGAAGTAAATAGCAATATTGGTTTTCTTCCGATTTTATCGGACCATTTTCCCCATATAGGAGAGAAAATAAATTGAAGAATAGAATAAATGCTTCCGACTACACCACCAAACAACACCGGAAAAGGAACATTTTCAGAATCTGGACTCAAATACCTTATAAAATTCAGAGTTAATTCAAGACTTATATCTTTTTCTTGGGAGAGAAAATATTTTAGGGTTTCGGGAAAAATAGGAAATATAATAGAAAAACCCATTATATCAATAAAAACGGTCAAAAAAAGGAGCAACCGAACAAAAAATAGGCTTTTATTTTTCAATTTTTTGATTTAGAATAGGGTTGGTATTTTTCAAAAAAGGCTCTTATATAAAGATGGTATCCCTCCACAGTTTGCTGTGGAGGGATAGATTCCTATTAGGACTCTGTTTTAATAATTTTGTATTTTTCAAGCAGTTTTTTCAGCTCATCTAAAGCTGATTGAGCAGATTGTTTAACCGGTTCTGGTAACATCGCTTCTACTTGTGTGTAGACACCTTCAAAGTTGGCTTGCAATTTACCCATTATATCCTTGTAGCTACTATCAGCTTTCTCAATTAGTTCACTGGCATCTTTTATCGTTTTACTTAGTAAATCCCGAAGTTGATTTGCTTGCTCTGATTGTTCAAGAGCACCTTTGTCTTTTACCTCGTTATAGAGGCTTTCCATATCAGCGATAGCTTTTTTCAATCCTTCTTCGCTTGAGCGAAAAACGGCGATTCCTGCATTTACTAAATCCATTAAAAATTTTTCCATAAAAACATCCTGTCTTTTTTTTTGTAGCTATCTTGGATTAACAAAAGAATAATTCCATGGAGGGAATATCTTTTGAATCAACTTATAATACTACTGTTTTTACCAATAAAAATTTACACTTGTATATGACAAGCAAAAATTTAATTCACATCAAGAACTTCCTACAATTTTCTTAATTTGATCTCGAATTCTGGCTGCAGATTCATAATCTTCCGTATTAACCGCCCGATCCAAGGATTCCTGCAAGACTTCCAATTGAGTTTTCGGTTTTTGCGGTTGCTGGTCTTCTCTGGATTCCGATTCAAAATCTCCCTCCCTCATTACGATTCCAGCTTCATCCAAGATATTTTGAGTGACATAAATAGGTGAGCCAGCTCTCAAAGCTATAGCTATAGAATCGGAAGGTCTTGCATCAACTACAAATATTTCTTCATCTCTTCTTATTGTAATCTTAGCATAAAAAGTATTATCTATAATTTCATCAATTGTAACTTTGATTATTTTTGCACCTAAGATAGGCAAAATCATCATAAGCAAATCATGGGTCATTGGTCTAGGTGGTGAAATTCCATCTAGTACACTTGTAATAGCATGCGTTTCTAAGGGTCCTATAAATATTGGTACAACTTTAGAGTCATTTTGTTCTAGAGGCCTAAGAAATACCGCAAATCCTACATTCGTTAAGGTTATATCAGAAATTTTTACTTCTATTTGTTCCATGATTCTTTACTTGTTCAACGTTTTTTGAAAGATCAATTGTTTATTGAAATCTTTGATCACTAGAATGTCTATAAATTTTTTGTAAGTTATTAAATTTTTATGCTATGTTTTGGCTAAAAATTAATTTGTCCTAGGTGTATTCAATTCTTCTTACAATTCGGTATTGAGACCTTTCAAAAAACGGATTGATAAAGTGAGCATCATTATCTACTGCATAAGCAATGATGTACTTTTTATTTTCACTTTGAAAAATATCTCCTTCTTTATATCCGGAAACATCTTCTACATGAATAGAATCATGCACATAATCCCCATACCTTTTCCAATATATTTCTATATCCTGAACACTTGCAATTTTCAATATATTTCTCCGGTACATTAAAAAACCTTAGTTTTTGAGGCTAAGGTTTTAAAAAATATATAGGAAATTAAGATTTCAAAGTAAGGGAAAGCTACATTTTACATGATTTTTTACAATCAGAAAATTCCTTTTGGCATTTTTCATGATTTTTCTTTCTTTCTGCTTTGTTCTTTTTATCTATTTTGCTGGTTTCCATATTGCAAGCGTTTAAAGCTCTGCCACATTCTTTTTTGCAGTCTTTTTTATCGGCTTTTTCTTTTTTACCAACTTTGTCTGTTTTTGCTTCTTTTTCTGCTTTTTTTGACTCTTTTTTATCTTTCATAGAAGGCTTTTCATCTTTTGCGATTACACCGGTAGTAGCAAAAAATGCAATAGACAACATAGCTAAAATTGTTAAAATATTTCGTTTCATACACTCTCCATAGTAAGTAATAACCTACTCACTAAAAATGGATATACTACTACTACTTAAAATTTGTCAAGAATAATTAAAAAAAATTTTGGTTGCAACCTTCTATCGAATGTGATTTCAAGTCCTATTAAAGAGGAATCTATGAAAAAAATATCCATTTCAGTAATTACAATACTACTTCTGATTGGTTGCTCGAAAAAAAATAACCTTCAAGACATTGTAAAGAAAAACATGAATGGACTGGAAGGAACAATAGTGTTTCTTGATTTAACTTCAAACCAAGAAATTATTTTTAATTCCAATTTGGCTAATATCAGAACAACCCCATGTTCAACTTTTAAAATATGGAACACATTAATCGGGATTGAAAATAATTTAATAAACTCAGAAAATGATCCATTTTATATATGGGATGGTATAAGTCGCCCGTATCCGGATTGGAATAAAAACTTAACATTGCAGGAAGCATTTAAAGTTTCGTGTGTTCCGGCTTACCAAAATTTAGCCAATAAAATTGGTCTTAAAAATATGCAGTTTTGGATAACCAAATTAAATTACGGCGATAGAGACACATCGTCAGGACTAGATATTTTTTGGTTGCCCATGCCTAATAAAAAATCAATTCTTATTTCACCAAAGGAACAAGCCATATTGATAAAACAGTTAATAAACAATCAATTATCATTTTCAGAAAAAGCACTGCGCATTTTAAAAATAGCAATGTTTTCAAAAAAAACAGATATTGGAATAATATATGGAAAAACTGGTTCTGGCAAAAACATTAATAACATTTTAGAAAATAATATTGGCTGGTACGTGGGGCACATAATTAGTAAAAATGGAAAGTATGCTTTTGCTTGTTTAATTAGTGGAAAAGATTTTGGAGGTAAAGACGCAAAGGCATTGGTTGAGAAAATTCTTATACAAAGTAAATTATTATAATCATGGTGTGACTATAAGATAAACAAATATCCCAAAAAAGGCTTTATTTCCTTTACCGTACGTAAGCAGTTTTATCAATGGGTGTACCTGTAAGTCCAATAATTGTTGCATTGGGAATTCCTGCCATTAAATATGTTCCTGTATAATCTTCTTTGCCATAGTATTTCCCTGTCTTTAAGGATTTATATGATTTTTCTTATAATTTATTTTTGCTGTTTTTATTGCTTTATGTAATTGTTTTTTCAAAACAGACTTTTCGGGTAGCTCGGTTAAATACTGTGCGACCTTTATATCTGAACCCTCTAACATGAGTAACTCAATGATAATATCACCAAAATTGCGTTTCCCCATTAATTTAACGTATTTATCATTAAAAGATTGAACACCCATGCTGACACAATGCTTAGAGTTTATGTTAATTACACCATGGATAAATTATTGGAGGGACTTAAAGTTTGATTGATAAAAGTTAAATTACCAACTAGTCTATTACTATGGTGTAAATTTATAAATTGTTCCACTTGTAGGAAACTCTGTTGTCGGGTCATAATAATGTTTTCCAGAACTAGAGCCTGTAGTCCCGTCCATATATCCTCTACTTCCTCCGAAGTGTTTAATTCCTATAGAAGCCAAAGTGCTTGAGCCAGTTTTTGTTCCAGAAGTATTGCCATAAATAAATTGTATTTCGTTTGTGCCTTCGACTAATTTTATTTGGAAGTTTAACCTAAGGTCACCTGTATTGTGATCAGAAATGTAACTTCCACCATAATATGCGTATACATTCTTCCATTGTACAATAAATACATTTTTATTATTTTCTGTAGTTGTTATATATTGAACATCCGAACTACAATCAACCTTTAATCTACTTAACCAGGGTGCAATCATTTGAACCGGAGAGGATGAATCATCTAAAAATAAGTAATCTGAAAATTTTATTTTTGAATTCCTTTTAGATGTTAATCCTTGGTCTTCAAAAGATACAAAACCACTAGCCGTAATATACAAATCATTATAAGTTCTTCCAAAAAATGTAAATGGAAAACCAATAGAAATAAGTGTATATTGCTCGTCTCCAATCAAAGGAAGAACTTTTCCTTCTATTTCTGTATATATTCCATTCTCGCTTGACCATGTAGGAAGTGTAGAATCATAACTTCCTGAAATTGTATCTCGTTCTGACCGTCCACCATCCGCTACACGAAATAGATAGTCACCTGTACACGCAGATAAAATTGAAACACAACGAAATGAATTTTCACTAGTAGATACTGTTGCAGACGTTTCACAACTTTTTTCGTTTTGCCCTTCTTCTATATATGAAGCAGAAGAATCGGTATCAACACGTAGGTTTTCCTTATATGCAAATACACACTTAGGAGTAGCATAAACCCATCCACAACAAGACGGAAATGGGAGATTGTGTAATGAAAAAGTAACATTACCTTCAATACTTGAAGTAAATTTGTAATATTTTCGAGTACTTTTTTCTAAAGAACTATCTATACAAGAACCTCTTGTTATAGTATCAGCACCTTCACAACTCGCGTAATCTGTTGTAAAAAAAGATTTTGCACAATATTCATATCTATAATTATACATATCCTTACCAACAATATACATCCAATACCATTGTATAAATTTCTTGTAATTATCTTTTTGATCAGAATTTAAAAGAGAAAAACAACTTTGTATAGAAATGCTAAATAAGAACAAAATGAAAATTTTTTTAATAGTATTCATCTTTTCAATCTTCTTAAATAAAGCATATTACCTATTGTGTAAACTTTGGCTATATAGGAACTCAAAGTTAAAGTTATTGCCAACATAAAAATTGCCTTAAAAATAAGTTGCTTTTTATAAGGCACATATTTCTTATTACCCCATGGGTAAGTTATTGCAAAGACTTAAATTTCGCTGAAAATTTCTAAATAAATCTTAAAGCAAATATATTCCTATTTTTCCAAGATAAATCTTAAATTAAAATATTGTCAACTATTTCCATAGATATTGATAAAATTTTTATCATCAATATGCAAATACAACGCACTTCAGACGAATTAATTATAAGGTTTCCAAATGCTATCAATATAAACATTGAGTATGTTCAAAAACTCATAGATATTTATTTTTCTCTCTTATTATCAAAAATTTCATTACCCATCGCAAATACTTTCTTCAACGACAAGCCTAGTCAAGTACCTCTTTATTAAAAAACATACCCCTGTCTTTTATCAAAACATAAACAGAAATAATCAGAAGCAGAACTGTTTGAATCACCTTGCTGTCTGGATGGGTTGCAAAAATCTCATTGCTGATGTTCGCAGACAGGTGAAAGAGTATTGTAATTAGAATATTCCTTTTTGTTTTATAATAGAGCCAGTTCATTAGAATAACAAATACAAATAGACTAAATACAAAATTAAGAGAATACAACGGACCTTCCGCCATAACATTGCTGTGATAATATCCTTTCACAAATGAAAGAGGTAGATGCCACAATACCCAGTATACTGCAAATATCATAGATGTAACAAAGAGACTAAACTTTCTCCGCAATGTATCCGTGCCGTAACAGTGCCATGCAAATTCCTCAAGTACGGGTGCGGAAACCAGGATTATCCAGGGTGAAAAGAGGAATGATGTAAATGAAGGCTTCCCAGAGATATAAAACTGATCCAGAGAATGACCGAAGAACACTGAAATCAGTTGCCCACAAACCATTGCCAAAAAGATGAGAAAAATTGCCAGAAATGTGTAGAAATGATTGTACTGCTGCACATTAAAGAACCTGCTTTTAAAATCATCTATCAACTCTTTGTCCTTGAAAATCAAAACAAGCGCCACAATCAGAGGAGAAACAAGTCCTCCCATTCCCAATATTTGCTGAGCCATAAGAACAGAAGCACTCTGTTCTGGCAAATAACTGAGGTAGGCTACTATAAACCACATTATCCAGGGAATAATGACTGAAAGACCATAAAAGGTAAATGTTCTGTTATATTTTTCTATCATTGTTCTAACTCTTTGAGGTTATGATTTTAGAAGGTGCTTCTACAAGCCCCCTAAAAAGCAAAGTATATACTTAGAGCTTATCGGAAGCAACTCATTTATAAGCCATAAGAATTTTTGGATAGACATTAACTTTAAGTGAGACTATTTTCCTATATAGCAAAATAAAACTCTCGTTTGACAATAATAGGTTAATTTTAAAAAGTATAATTAGTATGGCAAAATTCATTACCGGTAGAAAAATTATTTTAATAGCCTGGCTCGGAATAATGATTCCTTATTTTTCTCTTGTATTCCCTGTTCCATTTTTCATTTCGAATAATCTTTTAGAAATAATTTCTGCTCCAATTTTTATTATATTTATGGTGCTTTTAGCACCTATAATAGTTTTTTTATTTCCTAAAATTTCCCGTCTTTTACCGGAAAGTCTGGATATCTGGTTCAACAACACACAAAAAATTATTCTGATTTTATGGGGAGCGGGTGTACTATTCGCATGGTTTTCACTGGGTTCCATTGCCGTATACCTAATGGATGCAAAATATACTAATGCGTCCTTAATGCCAGAAAATAAATTTTTGGTTAAACATTCATGCCTTACGGCTTACATTCATGGTACCATTTTATCCCAGGATCCCTCTATGAATGTTTATGATTTGAAATTTGTAGACGCAAAGCCGGATGATTCTCTTCCCGAAACTGCAAAACAATTTAAACCATTTAAATTAGATGCCTATGGATACCCTCCTCCTTTTCTTCTTTTTCCTAAATTAATTTTATTATTTACGGGTAATTATTTTTCCATTAGAGCTTTTGTCGGAGGACTATCTTTAATTTTTGCAATTTTTTCCATTTTTATGATTGCAAAAACGTTAGGTGGAATTCACGAAAAAAGAATTTATATTTTCACTCCTTTCTTGGTATCAACCCCACCAATGCTAATAACAATTCAAGTAGGCAATTTTCATTTAATTGCAATCTCCCTCTGTTTATTAATTTGGGTCTATTCTGAAAAAAATAAATTTTCTCTTTCCGGTACTTTATTAGCTATCGCGACTATCTCTAAAATTTTCCCAGGATTACTAGGAGTTTTATTCATTATACAAAAACAATATAGAATTATACTGGCAACAATAGTAGCAGCAATAGCAATTTGTGGAATTTCTTATATAGTTTTTGGATCCAAAATATGGCATGATTTTATATTCTATCATTTACCTCATGTCCAAACAGGTAGAGCTCTATCCTTTATGGTGGATGGAGATCAAAATATTGAATTTAATCTTTCCCCGTTTGGAATACCCTTTAAATTAGCCGCTCTAGGAATTTTTAATTTTAGCTGGAATGAAGCTAAAATTTTTGGAAATATATTTTCAATCTTTCTACTGGGAATTGGAATTATCGCAGGCAGAAAAAAAGGGAGTCCGCAGTTTAGACTTTCTACATGGATCGCATTAGTAATGTTTGCATCATTGAGAAGTCCATTTGCCGGGGCATTTGTAATTTTAACTGTAAGCTTTTTATTATTAATCCTTGTATCAGAAGTAAATTCAATTCAATCTATAATATTTTTTATATTAGCTTACATCGCATTTTCTCTTCCAATTCCTGTAGAGAATTCCAAAGTAGCCATCGGAATTTCATTTGTCAGGATATTATTATTGTACTCATTTTTACTCTGGATAATATTAAGAAAAGAGAAAGCTATACCATATTGAAATCCTAATCTTTACCCAACACCATCTTCATTCCATACTTCGGTCGCAATGTAACTAAAGGTTCCATTTCTACCGGATGACTTGTCATCAGAGTAGGTTCGTGATTCCTATATAAACAGGCAAGTATAATCATTGCTTCTGTGAATGCAAAATTATTTCCAATACAAACTCTGGGTCCCGCTCCGAACGGGATATAGGTAAAATGGTATCTTTTGGATTCTTCTTTGGGTAGAAACCTGTCGGGATCAAATTCGTCCGGATTAGTCCAAAACTTCGGATTTCTGTGAACAGCATATGTGCAAATAGTAACAATAGAACCAGCTGGAATTTTTTCCCCTCTTAGTACATCTTCACCTATTGAATTTCGTTCAATTATCCAGACTGGAGGAAGAAGTCGCATGGATTCTTTTAATACTCTTGAGGTAAGGTCTAATTTTTCAATATCCTTTATTGTTATTCTTCCTTCTTTTGGAATATTATTTTTTATTTCTTCGATAACTTTTTTTCGTATTTCAGGATGTTCGGATAATAAATAAAAAGTCCATGTTAATGCATTGGAAGTAGTCTCATGGCCCGCAAATAAAAATGTAATTGTTTCATCCCTGATTTGTTTTGGATCCATACTTTCACCAGTCTCTTCATCTATAGAGTAAATCAAAGAATCAAGTAAATCATTTGTTCTAATTTTAGAGCTTATCCTGTTTGAAATAATTTCATTAACGATTTTATCAATTTCAATAATTGCTTTTTTTAAGCTACGGTTAGTTTTATTTGGAATGAAGTAAGGGATGGTGGTAGGGTAACTTGTGGCTCTTTTGGTTATACACTCTACAGCATTACTTAAGTTCTCATCCATAATTTTTATATAAGAATCCAAATTTGCACTAAATAATGCTCTACCAACTATTTGAAATGTTAGTTTCATCATTTCTTTGGAAATATCTATTTCTTTTTTTTCATTCCATTCATCTGAAAGCAATTCCGCTTCTTCATAAAAAATTTTACTGAATTCTTCAATGGAAGATTTTTTGAATGCTTTTTGGGCAAGTCTTCTATTTTTCTTCCAGAGTTTTCCTTCGCTTGCGATCAAGCCTTTACCAGTTAATCTTGCTAGTTCTTTGTAAAATATACTTTTTTTATAGTTACTATTATTTTCCTGTAACACATATCTAATAATATCAGGATCAAATATAAAATAATAATTTAAATGAAAAATTTTATATTTAATAAAGTCACCATAGGTTTTTAAATCATTTAAAAAAAAATTTAAAGGATCTTTCGGGATTTGTAATGATTTTTTAAATGCTTTCCAGCCTTTGAATTTAGGTATTTTTGAATTTTCCATTTGTTAACGTACCCCTTCGATTTGTTTCATTAATTTTCTACATATAATCGTGCATTGCTAAGATGGCTTTTAAATTGAATTTGAACAGGCAATTTGCACCGCACGGGCAAAGTAGGTTTTTCGACTTTCTGCCACTTGGTCGGAAACATTAGCTAGATAGATTTGGAAAATTCTACGTGAGGGCCAATGGGCTAAGGTAAACTCCTCCCATTGATCGTACAGTGATTGGCTGTCATCCCCAATCCAGGTTCCTAAAACATCACCCGAAAATTCAAGATATCCCCCCAGACCCAAAAGTTTTACCAATGAAGGCAGATAAATCTGTCTGACCATCTGCTTTTGGACGGCTTCACGATCATAGCATTTGGTCAGGTTCAAATTGTAAAAGGGGGTTGATTGGTTGTGCGACTGCAATACTTTATATTGTTCAGGGGTGGCATGCACATTTGGCGGAGTCAGGACTTTATCGGGATTAATCGGTTTTTGTTCATCAATATGGGCAAATATCCGAAAAATTGGGCGCAGATAGCTTAGAACTTTGGTTATGTCTACCGCCTGTTTATTGGGACGTACTATCAACGCATGTAACTCAGAGAAGGTGTTTGAACGCTCTGTTGCCACAGCATCATGGGCCTGGATGGCAGATGATGAATTAGGAAATTGATCAATGGTAAAATAGGTGAAGGGGAGAGGTTGGCCCGCCAGGACATGATCAATGGTTGGGCTGTGGAGTCTTACGCCGCCCGCCTGTTCGACAGCCCTCTGTGATGTTGACAAGTATGGCTGAACGGCAAGGCCATTTTGGGGCGCAAAAAACGTCACAATCGCCACAGGTCCAGTAATTTGAGTTAAGTGCTTCCGTTGAGTATCGCTTGGTTCCAGAATCATGCCTATCCTCTTTATTTATATAGGAAAGAGCGTTTCTCCGACATAAAGCCAATCCCCAAAAAACCTTCGACAGGCTCAAGGACAAGTCCCCTGCTTTCACCGGTCACTGAGTTTATCGAAGTGCTTCCGATAATAGGTTTTGTGTCGCTATTGGCAATTGCTCACCCAGGGCTAACTCAAGGAATAGGCTTTAAAATTTCGGCTCGAAAATTCTCGAAGGACAAACTTTCCTCTCTCCAAGATTTTTCTTGAATAAAAAAATAGTCAACTGTTTTTGGAAAAAATTACAGACTTTTTGTATCAATCTAAAATCCAATTTATTTTGTGTTATATTTTTTAAGTCCATTTACATAGTCATAGTGAATTTAGTTTCTATACAATACAAAGATATTGATTTTCTTGGTCATTATAACTGTCTTTTATATTTATTAATAAAATCTGATTACTCCCTTGTTTTTATTGGTTATATACTGTTTCATAACCGATTTTCACCCACTTAATTTGGATAAGAGCCATAATACAATTTTCCTTTCAAAATTGAAGTTTGCAACAATGAAAATTAATGTCAATTTAAATATTTGATACTTATATAAAATTACCATGGGAGTCTAGGTGAACGGCTATTATCTAAACCACATTTTTCCGCAAATAAACTAGGAATCATCTCAGAATCATAGCCAGGAGAATAACTATTTGCAACCAATAGAAATTCTAACTTCCATTCATTACAATTTTTTTTTGCTTTTTCATACCCAGACTGAGTATCGCACGAAATCAAAATAATCATAACACATATAGTTACCAAAAGTGTTATTTGTTTCGTCATTTTTCTTTTGCTCCTTAGCTTGTAACAAAGCCAGCATCTCGAGCTGGTGTGATTCCAAAAAAACGTTTGTATTCCCTGCTAAACTGCGAAGGACTTTCGTAACCAACACGAAGTGAGGCATCAACGGCACTGAGACCGTCGTGTTTCATCAAAGCACGAGCCTTATGTAATCTAACATTTTTTATGTATTGCAAAGGTGAAGAATTGGTTATAGCCTTAAAACTGGCGTGAAATGTAGAAACACTCATACCAGCATCGAAAGCCAAAGTACGGATATCCAGGTAATCATTAAATTCTTCGTGAATTCTATCCAGTGCTCTTGCAATCATGAAAAAGCGGCGATTTCGATGTGCCATTACCCGCAATGACTCTCCATGCTCACCATACGCGACACGATAAAGCAACTCCTTTAAGATTATAGGACCTAAGACCGGAGCATCTCTATTGGAGGCTATTGCCTGTAAAAGGCGTAAGAAAGTATCAGCTATTGGCTCGGTCATTTTTGCAGTATGTATACCGGCTGGTACATAGTCAGTCTCTGTTTGACTTTCCTCGGATAATTGAAGAATTTGTGCTATTGATTCGGGAGTAACGGAGATGGAAAGACCTAACATGGGATCGGTAGGGCTAGCCATCATTTCGCACTCCACAGGTAGTGGTACGGAAATAAGTAAATAATTTGAAGAATCCAAAACAAAAGATTTGTCACCAAGAAAGATACGCTTTTGTCCCCCCGCTAAAAAAACCAGCATTGCACCATACGCCCTGGGTTCTCTCGGGGTTGATTCCATTGTCCGGTATATCCTGACTCCATTTATAGGGGTTTGAATGATTTTGGGTGTCGGAACTAAAATATCGTAGAGTTTTTGAATTTGCTGATTTTTCGTCAGGGTTGTAATGGAATCCATATTTCCTCCAAGCATCAATCTATATCGGCTAAAGGTAAAACCAACTATTTATGAGCTTCAAATTACAAATTACGAGAATTAGGCAATAATTCCGTATGAATGTGTATTGTCAAACTTTTTAAAATTCCCTATAATAGTAAGTAGTTTAAACAATCGGAGGTCTTAGAATGCAAAAAATAGTGCTTAATAATGGAGTCGAGATGCCTGTCTTAGGTTTTGGCGTTTTCCAAATACCGAACGCTGAAGAATGTGAACGTTGCGTATTGGAAGCCATAGATGTCGGCTACCGCCTAATTGATACCGCTTCTTCGTATATGAATGAAGCGGCAGTTGGAAATGCCATTAAAAAAAGTGGAATCTCAAGAAAAGAGTTGTTTATTACTACAAAACTCTGGATACAAAAAGACGGTATTGAAGGGACAAAAAAGGCTTTTGAGAGGTCAATGAACCGTTTGCAGTTAGATTATCTTGATCTCTATCTAATACATCAACCTTACGGTGGCGTTTATGGTGAATGGCAAGCTATGGAGGAGTTACACAAACAAGGTAAGATTCGAGCCATTGGTGTCGCTAATTTCCAACCGGACCGTATTATAGATTTGATAATCCATAATAGTGTAATTCCTGTGATAAACCAAATTGAAACGCATCCTTTCAATCAGCAGGTGGAGACACAAAAGTTTCTCATAGAAAATAAGGTTCAGATAGAATCGTGGGGACCTTTTGCAGAAGGGAAAAACAACATTTTCACGAACGAGGTTTTAAACTCCATTGCGCAAAAATATAGAAAATCAATAGCACAAATTATCCTGCGATGGCTTGTCCAAAGAGGAGTAATCGCCATTCCAAAATCTGTCCACAAAGAACGTATGAAAGAAAACTTTCAAATATTTGATTTTGAACTGAGTTCTGAAGATATGAACCAGATCGTAACCTTAGATAAAAAAGTGAGCAGTTTTTTCGATCACCGCGATCCTGCGATGGTTAAATGGCTTGGTGAGCGTAAGCTCGAAGTTTAAAATAAAGAGCATTTACAAAAACTTGTTGGGAGATAAATAAAATGAACATATTTACAAAATGTCTAATAACTTGGCTTGGTATTGCTGCCCTGGCTTTTGTAGCTTGTAGAAAAAGTGATCATAGTAAAATCATTCTCGTGGAACAGGGCAGTTTTGCAGTCGGAGGCAAGGTAATAACAATATCTGGAACTTTTGACCCGATAAAACAGGGTGCTTATAATCCATCCGGACCTGATTCTAAAGGGCAGTCTCTTCATGGAGACCATGCCTACGTCTTCTATCAGATTCCTGAAAAAGCGCGTAAATTACCTCTGGTTTTCTGGCACGGATATGGACAGTCTTCAAAAACATGGGAATCCACTCCAGACGGACGAGAGGGATTTCAGAATATATTTCTTCGCAGAAACTATTCCGTATATCTGCTTGATCAACCGAGAAGAGGGAAGGCTGGCAAAAGTACAGTTGCTTCATCTCTTCCTTTAACACCTGATGAGCAGTTGTGGTTCGGGATTTTCAGAATAGGGCTATGGCCTGACTACTACAAAAATGTCGCATTCCCACGCGATAAAGAATCACTGAACCAGTTCTTTCGGCAGGCGGTTCCCAGTCCTGACTCATTTGATAATGAAGTGCTGACCTCGGCAGTTTCTGCACTGTTTGAAAAAATAGGCAATGGTATACTGGTGACACATTCGGCAAGCGGTACACCAGGATGGTTAACTGCTGTTAAAAATAATAAAGTACGGGCTATCGTGTCTTTTGAACCGGGCATGAATTTTCCTTTCCCTGAAGGGGTTGAACTGCCGGAACCGGTTGCGTTTAACAACGGAAAGAGCTTTCCGTTTATGAAAATACCGCCAGATGCTTTTGACAGGTTAACAAAAATTCCAATAGTCATATATTTCGGTGATAATATTCCAGAAAAGGCAACCTCAAATCCGGGTCAGGATCAATGGAGAGTGTATTTAGCAACTGCAAGGATTTGGGCAAAAATTATCAATAGTCGCGGTGGAGATGCTACAATAGTCCATTTGCCTGAAATAGGCATTAAAGGGAACACTCACTTTCTTTTTGCTGACATGAACAATCTGGAAATTGCTGATCAGATGTCAAAATGGCTCAAAGAAAAAGGACTGAATTAGTTTAAGGCTCTGATATGAAAAAAAATAAGATCAAAATTATATCGGTTGCTGTGTTTTTCGCATGTATTGTATTCGTTATCTCAGTTTTGCTGGTTAAAGGGGAAAGTTTAAATTTAAAACCTGAATCGAAAAAAGAAGCTGAGAAAAAAACAGGTCTCAGCACCAGACAGAAATTGATAATACCAATTGCTGCGCACACTGCAGCAGGTAATATCCCTATGCTTGAAAAGTCGCTCAGTCACGGTATGGACACAGGATTGTCGGTAAATGAGGTTAAAGAGATACTTGTCCAAAGCTATGCATACGCTGGTTTTCCAAGAGCCTTAAATGCGATTAATGCATATATGAGAATAATGAAGGCGAGGAATGATGCGGGTATAAAGGATAATCAGGGCAGGGACTCGAGTCCCATGCCGCCAAGCTTTGACAAAAAAGCATTTGGTAATAAAACGAGAAATTATCTTGTTGGCAAGGACATATCCAACAGCAAAAGCGGATATCCTGTGTTTACGCCTATCATTGACAAGTTTCTGGTCGAACATCTTTTTGCTGATATTTTCTACCGTGATGTCCTCAGTTTTCAGGATCGCGAACTTGTAACAATCAGTATGCTTGCAGCAATGAGCGGAACGGAAGATCAGCTAAAAACTCATCTTTATATTGCACAGAGAATGGGACTCGGCAGACAACAGCTTGAAGAGTTTGTTCTGGAGCTTAAGCAAAATGTCTCTCCGGAAAGTTCTTTGAGAGCCGGAGCTCTTATCGGGATTTCTTCAGAGGATGACAATAAAAGAAATGTCAGCACTGACAGTTTAACGGTAAGCAGGGCAGACACGCCTGTTTCTGCCCCTGCAGATCATTTTAAAGGGAAAGTTACTGTTTCATCTTTTTTTCGATCAGAATACTCTGGGAACTACGGAGGCGCGATTGTAAATTTTGAAAAGGGAGGAAGAACAGCCTGGCATACCCATCCCAGAGGGCAGACGTTAATAGTGATGTCCGGTCAGGGGCTGGTTCAAACCGAAGGCGAGCCGGCAAAAAAAATTTATCCAGGTGATATTGTTTGGATACCGGCGGATAAGCGTCACTGGCATGGCGCTTCCATAGCAAGCCCGATGTCACACCTTGCAATAGCTGAACCAGAAAATGGATCAACTGTTGAGTGGATGGAGCAGGTCTCTGATGAACAATACAGCAGTCAGAACTGAGAAAGAACAAATCATAGTATGCAATAGAGTTCTGAGGATGTGAGCCAGATAGGAACACATAAAATAGAAATAAAGAGAAAAACCTATGTTTCTATGTAGTAACTTTTAAAAAACAAACAAGTTTAATTTAATTATAAAAGGAGTTTTCTTATGAAACGCACAATATTAACAACTTTACTCATGGCTATCGTTACATGGATATCGGTAGATGGAGTTGTGGCAGCAGACTACAAACTGAATCCATTCACTCTGGCTTACGAAGGAGCTATCACGAAAAACGAACCGGGCAAGGTCAACATCCATCCCGTCACTTACAAACTTAATGGCTTGGATATTTCCGCAAATGTTTACACTCCAGCGAGTTATGATCCGAAGAAAAAATATTCCGCTATTGTCATAGCACACCCGAACGGAGGGGTGAAAGAACAGGTTGCAGGTTTATATGCACAGAGATTGGCGGAACAAGGATACATCACAATCACCGCAGATGCGGCATATCAAGGTGCCAGCAGCGGTAAGCCACGGAACGTGGATAAGCCCGCATATCGCGTCGAAGACATTCATGGTATGGCTGACTACATCACACACTATGCAGGAGTTGATGGCTCACGCTTAGGGTTATTTGGCATCTGTGGTGGCGGTGGTTACTCATTGAAAGCTGCCCAAAGCGACAAACGCTTTAAAATGATTGCTACCTTGAGTATGTTCAACTCCGGGCGTGTTCGCCGTAATGGTTACATGGATTCGCAACTCGATATGATTCAGAAACGCTTGGAGCAGGCTTCCAATGCCCAAGCTCAGGAAGTTGCCGGAGGAGAAGTGCTCTATTCGGGAGATGCCAATCTGACTGATGAACAAATCTCCAAACTACCATTTGATTTGTATCGGCAGGGCTATGAGTATTACTGGAAGACTCATGCACATCCGAACTCAACCTTTAAATACACCACAAGCAGTCTACTGGACCTAATGGTTTTTGATGCCACCGATCAGATCGAACTGATAGACAAGCCGTTGCTCATGATCGCAGGCAGCAAAGCTGATAGCCTTTACATGACCGAGGATGCTTTCAAAAAGGCAACCGGTACTAAAGATAAGGAATTATATAAGCTCGATGGTGCCACCCATATCGAAACCTATTGGGTACCCCGACACGTAAATAGGACGCTGGACAAGTTGAAAACGTTCTTTGGTAGGATGAAGTGAGAAGGCGATTATGAAAAATGAGAACTTGAAAGGGAACTCATGTCAGAATTCTTGCGACAAAAAGGTTTGGATGTAAGATGATGAAACAGAAAAATAATTTGAAAAAATTCCTAGATTTTACAGGCTGGTAGCCTGTATTACTTTTTTACTGAAAAATTGATGTTATAGTTTTTCCATTCCGTAGCAACCCGGAAAAGGATTTGGTTATAATGCATTGTTTCTCCTATAATTTATTTTTTATCGTATTCCCCACAAGAATTTAAGTATACTATATGACAAACTAATCTTTATCACACTCAATTCGATTTCTACCAAGCTCTTTTGCTCTATATAGCTCAATGATCAATTTTTTCACTGCTTATTGATTATATCCGATCCTTACAGGGATATCATGTTTAGTCCTTAAAGTAAACGCCAATAGGGAATCTGTTGGTTGAAAAGATGTGTCTTTAGTAATTGTGCACAATTGAAATAAACGAAATAAAATTAACTTTGCCTCTAATATTCCAAATCTTCCGCCAATGCAGCTTCTTTTTCCTACACCGAAGGGAATAAATGCTTCCGGTTTTTTCTCATTTTCTAAAAATCGAAAAGGCTCAAAGGAATCCGAATTTTCTCCCCAGTCATTATTTGATCTACCGGTAGCATAAGGGGAAATAAGTAATTTTGTTTTTGGTTTTAAGTAGTAATTTTTTTTTCCCTTGATGGTATAATTTTTTTTATTATTTAAGGAAATTCTACTAAACACAGCACCCAAAGGATAAAGTCGCAAGGATTCGTTTAAGATAGAACTCAGAATTGGTGAATTCTTTTCTATAGTTTCGAGAATATTTCTATAATTCATATTTTCTTCTGTTTCACCATAAACAGGCAGGATATTGGAAATGGCTTTTATTTCTTTTTGCAATTCTTCAGAAGAATCCAATAAATTTGCTTCTAAGATTAGGGACAATGTGAAAACAACGAGGTTCGCAGTTGTATCATGCCCTGCTCCGAGTAAATCCATTAATATTGCCTGTATTTCTGTATCATCTAATTCGGGATAATTTTTATAAATAATTGCGGACAGACATTCCTGAGTGTCTGTCATGTTGTTTCTGTCAATTTCATTTTTAACTTTATCCAGCAAAATTGTTCCGGTCAGGGCAAGGTTATAGACTGCACTATCCAACTCTTTAATTTGTTTAGATTTGAATAAAGAATAAAAACCTGCTGGAAAAGGTCTATATAAATATTTTTGAATCGCATCTAACATAGTTCTCACAGAATGAGAAAGCTTTTTAGAATTTATATTCTCTTCCTTATTCTCCCTATCTTCCTTAAATATATTCAGATTTGTTCCGAATACTAATTTTCCTACTACATCAATTCCTAATTGACCGATGTATTGATTTATTTTATATACCTCTTCATTGCTTTTTTTCATTGCTTCTATCATTTCATCAGTTGAAGTAAGAATTGGTTTTACACTATATTCTAAAAACTGGGGATCATTCATTACTCTAAGACCGATTTTTCTATTCCTTTTCCAGTCCTCACCATTTGCAAAAGTAATTCCTCCCATATTTTTAGAAAGTTTTGGCTGTATTCCTTTTAATAGGTTCAGATTTTTGATAAATAGAAAATATATATAATCAATAATTGGAAAACCGGATCTATTCTGGTATTCCACATCTTTTAAAATAGGATGAATCAAGCCTATATCTTTAACAAGTAACATTGGATCAAATGGATTTATTAATATGGGAACAAAATCATCAGAAGAGTTATTAGCTAAATTTAATAATAATTTATGGACGTCCTCTGGCTTCATGAAAAAAGAGATAAATTGTTTCATAGACAATGAAATGGATTTAAAAAACCCTGGAAAAGGGGATGTTTTATTTGCTTTCATCTTGATTGAGACTTTTAAAAAAAAAGGGGAATTTTTGCAAGAAACTAACTTGCAGTTTTTTAAAGGAAAAGTCTATTAAATTATGAACTTAAATTCAACTCAAATCTTTGATATAGCCGTATTGGGGGGAGGAATTTCCGGATTTTCTGGTGCGCTGAGGTTACAAAAAAGAGGTTTTAATACAATAGTTTTTGAGTCTCACACGCAAATAGGCGGCTGTGCCGGTTTTTTTATAAAAAAGAAATTTTCCTTTGATGTAGGAGCTACAACACTTGTGGATTTTGTAGAGGGAGGAGTGGGAGGAAATTTTTTTGACGATATTGGGCTTCCTCTTCCGCCTGGAGAATACCTGGATTATATTGCATGGCTTCCCGATAGACATATAGTTCTTTTTAGAGATAAACAAAAATGGGGAAGAGAAAGGTTAGAAAAATTAGGGAACACTGAAAACCATATCCGATTCTGGAAGTTAATGGATGTAGTAACAGACGTATTCTGGAAAGCTACAAGAAAAAATATCCAATTACCAATTAATAATTTCAAAAATTTCATAAAATCCCTAAATGCTATCGGATTAAAAAACGTTTTTCTGGTTAAGTATTACAATAAAACCATGATGGACGTATTGAAAAGTTTTCATCTGGAAAAGGATAAACCACTTGTCGGTCTTTTGTCTATGTTAATTGAAGATACGGTCCACAGCACAATAGAACATGCACCTTTTATTAATTCTGCTCTTGGGGCAACTATTCGCGGGGCGGGACTAATGAGAGCCAAGGGAGGAATGAAAGAATTTTGGAAATATATATCTGAACACTATAAAAATCTAGGAGGTGAAATTAAAAGGTCTCATAGAGTTATTTCTTTTGAAAAGGATGGAAGTAACTGGAAAATTAGTACTAATAAAGGAATTTTTTATGCAAAAAAAATCATCAACTCTATCCCGCTCGAAAATATTTATGATTTATCTCCTGAATTTTTGAAAGAAAAATTAGCAAATTATATTTCACAAAATAAGAATTTAAAAGGCGGTGCAATAGTGGTTTTTTTAGGTGTACCGGAATCTGAAGTTGCTAATCAGATACTAACACACCATCAAATTTTAATCGATTATAACTCAAGACTCGGAAATGGGAATAATATGTTTATTTCTATTTCGAAAAAAGATGATATTCTTTCAGCCCCCTCAGGTTTTAGGGCAGTAATGATATCCACCCACTGTGAATTAGACGAATGGCAAAATTTATCAGAATCAGAATACCAATCTAAAAAGAAAAAAATTGGAGATAAATTAATAAACTATGCCAGAAAAGTATATCCCGAACTGGGAAAAAATCCTATAGTATACGAAATTGGTACACCGATGACATATCAAAAATACACCGGGAGGAAAATTGGTTCTGTTGGAGGATTTAAGCAAACCTTATCAAACTCAAATTCTCATTCAGTTCCCCATGACATAAATGTTAGTAATTTCTGGTTAACAGGGGATAATACATGGCCTGGATTAGGAACAGTAGCAGGACTTATCTCTGGTAGGATTGCAGCAGAATATGCAAGTAAATAAGAACTCTCGAATTACTGGGGCCTGGCATATCTTTACCCATAAGTATTGGATAATTTTTACCACCGATACACACCGATTCACACGGATATGAGCAATTATTTTTATTTTGATGTGTATTTATATATCTAAAATAAACTTTTTTATGGATAGGTGAAAATTTATAATTGTATTTAATGTAAAGGTAATTAATATTTCTAAAAGTAAATTTTATTACAACAAGGGTTTTTATGAGAAAATATTTTTTGGTTAGTTTATTTTTTTTATTTATAGGGAATGTATTTGCCGTTGATATTAAAGTTTTTTTAAAAAATAAAAGTATCATTGTGGGGGATGCTGGAAATGAAGCCTTAGAAATTAAATCCGATTATGGTAATTTAAAAATTCCAATCAAGGCTATAAACACCATTATAATTGGTAAAAAAAGTAGTAAAGATTTAAAAAAAGAATTTGCAGTTCATATCCGCAATCTGCGTTCTAGTGATGAAAAAATACGGAGTAAAGCCGAACAAGAAATATTAGACATGGGAGTTTATATATTGGATGACTTGGAAGAATTACAAGAAAAAGACGTTTATCTTGCTCCAATTCTACAAGACATTATAGATCAAAATTATGCCAATGAGGAGAATGCTAGCTTGATTGGAAAAATTCAGGAAAATGATACCATCATGACCAGGGATATGCACTTCACAGGTGATATAACGAATCCCACCTTTAATTTAAAAACACCATTTGGAAATCTGAAAATTTATAAAAAAGATATTTTTAAAATAAACATTTTGAATGATGCTGATGTTTCCGTTATAAAGCGAAAATCAGTGACAGTTCCTGCTACTGCAATTGCTATAAACGGATTTGTGGATACAAGCATTAAAGTAAAAAAAGGAGATAAGTTAACAATTGTTGCAACCGGTACGATAAATTTAGCAAGTTTAAGTGGTGGTTCTTTTACCCCCGATGGAAATTCTTCAATGGGAAACTGGCAGAATATTCCTTTTGGAGCATTATGCGGTAAAATCGGAGATCATACTCCATTTTTTATTGGAAAAAGCTTAAGTATAACTGCTACTGAGTCCGGACCTCTAAAGTTAGCTATTTCAGAATCTGTTTACAACGCTGGCAATTCCGGTTCTTACAAGGTTCGTATCACTTTTAATCAGGCGAGATAATGTATGATGGAGTTCCTTTTACACAATCAACCTTGGGTAACATTTATTTTTTGTGCAACTGTTGTTTTATCCCTTATGATCATGGATATTTCAAGCAGTCTGTATCCGGAATCTTAGCTTCACCAAATCTGGAGAGTAGTTCTTTTTTTCAAAAAACAACACTTAGGACACTTTCTGTTCCGACATGAGTTATAGGAATATCAATTATCCCGCATGTTGGACAGTAAGTAGTGTGTCCACCTAATTCGGAAGTCCTGCACTTCTGAATATCCTCTATTGCGTTTCTTTGTTCTCTTGTTAAACGATGATTTTCTATATAAGCATCTCCGGAAGCATTGAAAACATCAGTTTAATGGTGAACAAATATCAACAGACGAATATCCTCACCCGGAACAAAATTTGTTATAACAGACTCAAAAGTCGTTGCACCGGTTTTCTTTAAACCGTTCCAACAAAGAGAAATGATATTTTTAGGTGAACCTTTATCTATGATTAGATGAAACTTACCAATAGGTCCACGCCAATTTCGTGCTGTTGTAAGAATGTATTCAATTTCAGCCACACTAAACACCATAGAATTTGGATTCTTCTTTTCTTCTGAAACCAAGGCACGTTTTGTTGCCTCGTCCAAGCAATAGCGATCTTTGTCAGTCGGATGGTTACCAATAAATCGACCAACTACAGAGCGACCATTGATTTGAGTTGCTTTATCTATCAACGCGGTACCAACAAAAGGCTTGTAAATATGTTTAACTTTGACGTTTGTTTTAGGTGGAAATGTTTGGTTCCAGAAATACTTTGTATGCAATTGCCACTGTGGTGTATTGTGATCTTCTCCTTCTGTAATCAAGCCGGAGTTTCGTAGCCGTTTTAGCATTTGAGGAGAAAGCAATTTCGCTTGTTCGTCATATCCACCTGGTTTCCAGGGTACTAATGCAATGGCACCAGTAGTTTCCAATTCACGAGTTACTTCTTTGCCCTGAAAGAAAGCACGACGTTCCAGAGTTGGTTTTATGGATTTATCGTTGACCCATACCTTAAAATTTAGAAAATCTTGGTTGTCTGTCGGGAAATTCCAATTTGGTCCCGTTAATCCAGCGGAAAGATCAAGACTTGGTAATGGAAACACAACTATTGTTTTAACAGGATGATCCGTAACGTTTTGGAAAACATAAGAAACTTGAATTTCATTCAAACCAATCCGTAATTCTTCTGAGAGCATTCTGATCTCATCAGTTGTTTTGAGTTCTATTCCGGTTGTACCCTGAAATCCGCTACTGTCATTTGCTTCCTTTAAGCCGGAAGTTAAAAACAAGGTAATTCCCAAAATTCCTATGATAATCTTGCCGTAATAATAACCGAACTTTCTCGTAGTATAGTATAGTTTTTTTAACATAAAAGAATTCTTTTAATAATGAGTTTATAATGAATAGTGAAAAAAGTAAATTCTTTGAATTAAAAGGAAATGTCAACTATTTCCAAAAAAATTCTTATAATCAAAATACCATTCCTGTCAATTAAGGACTTTGGCTCTTTTGTCAAAAATAACCTCTTACAAGATCATGGCTTGTTTCAAAAAAAACTACAGTTGAGGTTGCCCTATATAAGGACAAATGTAGAATTGGATACCCTTTTTACCCTGGGTTGCTAAACCGGAATTTATCAAGGCTTATTTTAGTAACAAAAAGTAGAATTTTGGAGATAAAAAATATATATATTGACCTAGCTGAAGTTAGTGCATAGAAAAAATGATAAAGTTTCCGGTTTTTAGTTTTCAGATTAAGTCCGCTAAAAACTAAAAAATCTGTAAAAAAAACTTTATACAAATAGTATGATTTAGACTAATTAAAGAATGAGAGAGTTGAAATTATGATGGAAACAGACACATCGAAATATATAAATCCTTTTACCGACTTTGGATTCAAACGT
This sequence comes from Leptospiraceae bacterium, assembly GCA_024233865.1. Taxonomy (GTDB): domain Bacteria; phylum Spirochaetota; class Leptospiria; order Leptospirales; family Leptospiraceae; genus JACKPA01. Next base: position 1,014,004 of record JACKPA010000001.1, read on the forward strand.
TTGTTTGGAGAAGAAGGAAACAAAGACCTGCTGATTGATTTCTTGAATGAACTTGTTTTACCTATCCACAAAATTGTCGATTTGACGTTTAAGAATGTGGAAAGACTAGCAGAAATCAAAGAACACCGAAAAGCGGTCTATGACATATTCTGCACAAACCAAAATGGCGAAAAGTTTATAATAGAAATGCAGAAAGCATACCAGAAGTTCTTCAAAGATAGGATGATATTCTATTCTACTTTTCCGATACGAGAGCAGGCTTTGAAAGGCAAAAAATGGAATTACAGACTCAAAGCGGTGTATTGCATAGGCATCTTGGATTTTGCATTTGAATCTGATAACTATTTGTTGGAAGAAGAGGAAGAAGTTTCGGAAGAAATCAAAAAGCAGATAGAATCGGAATACTACCATGATGTTCAACTAAAAGACCAATACAATCGTGTATTCTATCCTAAACTGAGATATAAGTTGTTGGAGATGCCCAAGTTTACAAAGGAAGAAGAAGAACTGAAAACCCATTTTGACAAGTGGATATACTTTTTGAAGAACTTACCAAATTTTTCAGAGATACCAGCAATTTTAAAAGAGCCAATATTTGAGAAAGCGTTTCAAGTAGCGGAGACATCCAATTTCAACGAAGCTGAATTGGAGTCCTATATGGAGAGTTTGATGGAATATTGGGATATGAACAATGTGATAGATAGTTCGTATGATAGAGGAAAAATGGAAGAAAAAATAGAAATAGCCAAGGAGATGAAACAGAATAATGAGCCTGTTGAAAAGATTGGTCGATATACTGGTTTGGCAATTGAAGAAATAGAAAAGTTATAGATTAGAATATAGGATTATACCATGCCAAAGTTTGATTTTACGAATAAGAGAATTCCGGAAGGATATAAATTACCAGAACCACCTATTGAACTGGTTGAAAACATGAAGATTGAAGATGTACATGCTTTTATAAGACAAGAATTATACAAGATTTATCAAAGCAATGATAACTATCTTATTCAAGAGATGAGAAAAGAAGATATTTTCGGTATGTTAGTGGAAAAACACTATAATATGGATGAATTATTTCCAATAGAAGAATGAAAGCTAAAAGAAACTGCCTATGTTTCTATGTACTCAAAAGAGGTTATAAATTCTTATGATAACAAATTTTGATCCTATCTATGAGGAATTAAAAAAGGATAATGTATGACAACAGATTCGGAATTTGGGAAATGTATAAAAGTATTGGAAGGGCATAAAAGTTCTATCACTAGCGTAGCTTTTTCGTCGGGCGGGAAAACCTTAGCCACTGGCAGTACTGGCAATACTATAAAAATTTGGGATATTCAAACAGGTCAATGTATAAAAACCTTGGAAGGTCATACAAATACTGTTAGAGCAGTAATCTTCTCATCAGATGGGCAGACTTTAGCAACATGCAGTAATGATAAGACAGCAAAACTCTGGAACGTTCATACCAGGCAATGTATACAAACTCTGCAAGGTCATACGGACTGGGTTCGTTCCATATCCTTTTCTTCAGATGGAAAAACTTTAGCAACCGGCAGTGATGATAGTACTTCAAAACTCTGGGATATTCAAACGGGTCAATGTATAAAAACTCTGGAACATCATGGACGTTGGTTTAGGTCAGTAACTTTTTCTCCGGATGGAAAAACTTTAGCAACCGGCAGTGATGATAATACTATAAAAATTTCCGATACGAGAACAGGCACTGAAAGGCAAAAAATGGAATTACAGGCTCAAAGCGGTGTATTGCATAGGCATCTTGGATTTTGCATTTGAATCTGATGACTATTTGTTGGAAGAAGAGGAAGAAGTTTCGGAAGAAATCAAAAAGCAGATAGAATCGGAATATTACCATGATGTTCAACTAAAAGACCAATACAATCGTGTATTCTATCCTAAACTGAGATACAAGTTGTTGGAGATGCCAAAGTTTACAAAGGAAGAAGAAGATCTGAAAACCCATTTTGACAAGTGGATATATTTTTTGAAGAATTTACCAAATTTTTCAGAGATACCAGCTATTTTAAAAGAGCCAATATTTGAGAAAGCGTTTCAAGTAGCGGAGACATCCAATTTCAACGAAGCTGAATTGGAGTCCTATATGGAGAGTTTGATGGAATATTGGGATATGAACAATGTGATTGATAGTTCGTATGATAGAGGAAAGGTGGAAGGAAAGGTGGAAGGAAAGATGGAGGGAAAGGTGGAGGGAAAAACAGAGGGAAAAATGGAAGAAAAAATAGAAATAGCCAAGGAGATGAAACAGAATAATGAGCCTGTTGAAAAAATTACTCGATATACTGGTTTGACAATTGAAGAAATAGAAAAGTTATAGATGATTTTCAAGTATACGAATAAAAGGATAACGTATGACAACAGATTCGGAATTTGGTAAATGCATAAAAGTTTTGAAAGGGCATAAAAGCATTGTTACTAGCATAGCCTTTTCGTCGGACGGGAAAACCTTGGCAATTGGCAGCTTTGGCAAAACTATAGAAATTTGGGATATTCAAACAGGTCAATGTATAAAAACTTTGGAAGGTCATACGGGCTGGGTTAGTTCAGTAGACTTTTCGCTAGATGGAGAGACTTTAGCCACTGGCAGTGGCGACAAGACTGCCAAACTCTGGAATGTTCACACAGGTCAATGTATAAAAACTCTGGAAGGTCATACGGACTGGGTTTACTCAGTAGCTCTTTCCCCTGACGGGAAAACTTTGGCAACAGTCAGTGATGATAGTACTGCCAAATTCTGGAATGTTCAAACAGGTCAATGTATAAAAACTCTGAAAGGTCATACGGACTGGGTTAGGTCAGTAACTTATTCTCCGGATGGAAAAACTTTAGCAACAGGTAGTAGAGAATCTACTGCCAAACTCTGGAACATTCAAACGGGTCAATGTATAAAAACTTTGGAAGGTCATATGGACTGGGTTAGTTCAGTATCCTTTTCTCCAGATGGAGAGACTTTAGCCACCACTGGTAGTGGCGATAAGACTATAAAACTCTGGAATATTCACACAGGTCAATGTATAAAAACTTTGGAAGGTCATACGGACTGGGTTATTTCAGTATCCTTTTCTCCAGATGGAGAGACTTTAGCCACTGGCAGTGGCGACAAGACTGCCAAACTCTGGAATATTCACACATGTCAATGTATAAAAACTCTTGAAGGTCATACGAATTATATTCGGTCAATAGCTATTTCCACTGATGGAGCATTGCTAGCTACTAGTAGTGAAGATAGAACTGTACGCTTGTGGAACGTAGCAACTGGACCTTCCAAGTCGAAGGAAGCCAGAAAGTTTGTCGAATTCGACAATGTAGATTTCTTACGGAAAGTATTCTCCGAAAAACTCGTAAATCACGTTTATAGCGATGGCAACACGTTGTTGCATATTGCAGCTCTGCATGGTGCAACCAAATGTGCAAAATTCCTTTTGGAAAAAGGTGCTGATATTAATGCAAAAGTAAAGGAAGGCATATAACATGAAAGATCAAACAAATCAAACTCCTCTCCACATCTCTTGTCAAAAGCAATCTTTCGAGATCGCCAAGATGATCGTAAATTCCGGAAATGACTTGAAGCTATCGCAGGATGGAAACGGACAGACAGCTTTGCACATCTTGGCAGCGAGTCCGCAAAAGGAAGCTATGGAGTTGCTAAGCAACATTTTACAAAAACCGTATTGCACGGACAGTGTACTAAAGACTCGTTCGAATCGTGGGAGGACTGCCTTGCATGAAGCCGTTGTACTCGGAAATACGAAAGCCACTTCGATTTTGGCATCTGCCAAAGAAGGTCTGCTACTAGACGATCAGGACGAAGATGGAAAAACTGCCTTGCACTTGGCTGTGGAAATGGGCAAAGATTCATCCGTCTTGGAGATAGTTGACATTCTACTGAAACAAGGAGCCAATCCTTTAGTAACTCACAAAGGAAAGAATATCCTGGATATAGCAAAAGAACGCCAGGGAGAAAATCGAGATAAACTCTTGGCTGAGTTAAGAACTGCCATCAAATCCATTTTGGACAACAAGGTAAAAGCAAGCGATGCCAAAACTTTACAGGAATGGTGCAAAAGAAAGTTACTACCCTCATTGGATGGGGATGGGATTATCACATCCGATATTTCGGAAGAAAAAAATTCTGATTTGGACAAGATTAGAAAAAATGAATTTGATGTAATGGAAAGCGGATACCTTGAATTATTAACCGGACAAAACCATCATCACGCACATCTTTACTGTGCACTAGCCTATCTCCAATCTATGCACTGTGATATTCAGGATGTCAAAAAATCAATAGAGGAATATCTAAACGAACGTAAAAGCAAAGACTTACACCCGCTTTATATATTAGCTGAAGCACGAATAGCAAAAAATGAGTCGGATAGCAAAAGTTCATCTGCATTGCTTCGGGAATTTCAAAAAAAGGCAGGAGAGGAATTATCTAAAAAGTGGCTGACAGAAGATGAGCTTAATTCCATAGAGCTCGATCATCCTATAAATAGCGATTTTTCAAAATCGGAATTTGACGATTCAAACCGGAATTTGAAAACATCTGACCCAATCCAAGCCGAATGGAATGAGTTGAAAAGTAAGTTGAGTGCAGAGCAACAAAAACCTATGGAAGAATTGCTTCAATTGGAAGGTCTGGCTCAGGTGAAACGTTATGCCTTACAGATGTACATCGATACTCTAGCTGACAAAAAGCTAAAAGAAAAAGGTCATTTGGAATCTATCGGTTCCAAGACGATGAATTACGTATTTGCTGGCAATCCCGGGACTGGAAAGACAACTGTGGGGGAATTGTTTGCAGATTTGCTTTCTGCATCGGGAGCGAGAGCAGGGCATAATTTTATCAAAATGAAGGCACAAGATGCTTTAAGTATGGGAGCGAGGAAATTCTCTGAGCAACTGAGTTCTTTGATAGGAAATAACAAAATTTCTGGTCCTCCCCCTGACCTCCGAATCAATGCTTCCGTTGAAGTTGAGCACAATGGGAAGTGGTATCCTGCCACAATTATAGATGTATATGCTGGAGTTAATTCGCAACCGAAAACATATCTAGTGAAATATCCTCCTCCTAAAGGCGAAGAAGAAATTTTAACGAAAGACAGAATAAGATTGATAAACCAAAATCAAAAACAAGATGGTGAGGGTGGAGTATTATTTTTAGATGAAGCCTACGATCTTGATCCAAAAAACAACAAGGATGGAAAACTGATCTTGGGTGAAATCATGTCAGTTGCAGAGGAATACCGTAGTAAAGTCACCATTATTCTGGCAGGTTACCAAGACGATATAGAAAACAAGCTATTTTCCTTCAATATTGGACTGGCTTCCCGATTTGAGACCATACAGTTTGACGACTTTTCCGAAGATGAGTTACACCGAATTTGGAACGGATTATGTAAAAAATACAATTGGATTTGTGACAATAACGTGAGTAAGGTTGCTTCTCGCCGGGTAGCTCGCGGAATCGGTCGAAAAGGTTTTGGAAACGCAAGAGCTGTGAGAAGACTCTTTGAACAAGCCAAAACCGAAGCCAAAAGACGATTTTATGCAGATACGTCAAGCAATGCAAAGCCAACGATTATTATGGAAGATGTCATTGGATTGAAGCCAAGCCGAGATAGAAACCCAGAATTAAAATCTGCCTTAGAAGAACTCGACAGAATGATCGGACTAAAAGCCGTTAAGGAGCAAGTTGAACGTTTGGTCAGTACCGCAGATAGAAATTATGAAAACGAAATCAAGGCTGCACGAATTGACGAACTAAGCTTGAATAGACTTTTTGTTGGCAATCCGGGAACGGGAAAATCAACAGTTGCTAAAATTTACGGTCGTATTCTGAAAAGTTTGCGGCTACTAAGCAACGGTGATGTTGTTTATAAAACAGCAAGTGATTTTGTAGGAGACGCAGTGGGAGTATCACAGACAAAAACGAAGTCAATCATCGAACTCGCACAAGGGAAAGTCCTTGTGATCGATGAGGCATATAACCTCGATGATAAGATGTATGGCAAGCAGGCACTTGATACAATCGTAGAACTCGTGCACAACAAACCGGGAGAAGACATTGCCGTGATTTTAGTGGGATACGAAGCACAAATCATGAAGATGATCCGAGAGCAAAATCCGGGTCTTGCCCGCAGGTTCAACTGGGAAAATCCTATTCGCTTTGAGGATTATACCGATAGCGAGCTGGGTTATATCCTATCAAGCGAGTGCAGAAAGCAAGGTCTGGAAGTTCCCATCAAAGTGAAAAAATACGCCATTGGACAAATCTCCAAACTTCGTGCCCTTCCTAACTTTGGAAACGCCGGACTTGTGACAAATCGACTAGCCGAAGCCAAGACATGCATGGCAGATCGCCTGATAAAAAATCCGAACGGGTTTTGATGCTGGAAGATTTTGGAAAGAAAGAAGAAGGCAATCTGTTAGAACTACTGAAGTCTCTTTATGAGATGGATTATGTTAAGAAGATGCTGGAAGAACTTGGACAGAGGATCAAAGTGCGACAATCGGAAGGCAGAACAACAACCGGGCTTGTTGGAAACTTCGTTTTCAAAGGAAATCCGGGAACAGGCAAAACTACCGTAGCAAAGACCTTTGGAAAAATCTTGCACCAGTTTGGAGTTTTGGCTACAGACAATATGGTTGAAACTACAGCTTTAGATTTGACAGCTGAGTATAGTGGACAGACAAAAGAGAAGGTACAAAAAGCAATGGAAGCGGCTCGCGGTGGAGTATTATTTATAGATGAAGCTTATGAACTTGGAAAAGGTTCTTTTGGAAAGGAAGTCGAAAATAAAATATTATCCATGCTTACAGAAGATGACTACAAAGACGGGAAAACAATTGTTATTATGGCGGGATATAAGGATCTAATGGATGAAATGCTCAATCGGAATGCTGGGCTTAAATCTCGTTTTACGAAATTTGTGGATTTTAAAGACTGGGACAGTATGACCTGTACAGGTTTTGTGATAAAACAACTCAAAGAAGCCAAACCGGAAGCGTATAATTTAATTCCTTCGGATGAAGAAGTGAAAAGTGCTTTAAAAAAAGGTTTTGAAGGTCTGATCATCAGACCGGGCTGGGCGAATGTTCGAGATGCTATTCGTATGATCAAGGATATTGAAAGCCAGAGGGAAGTTCGAGTATTTAATGAGAAATCATTCTCAAAAGAAGCAGTAATTACGTTAGATGACGTTCAAAAAGCTATCCAAGCATTTTTGGAATCTCGCCCGAATGCAAATAACGAAGAGCATACTTCATCAAAAGGGAAAGAAAATAGAGAGCAAGCAAGGGAGCAGAGTGCATCAGCAGAAAGGCAAACGTTTCATACGACTCAGAAAGAAGAGGTCAGAAACCAAGAGAATACGGAAGAACGGAAAGAAGAAACGCCAAAGGGAGAGGAATTTGAAAATCCGTATGCAGCATTAGAAACCCAAGAGTTAAATTCTATCAATGATGTTCTAGTAAAATTCAAATGGGACAAGGACGAAGAAAAGCTAAAAGCACTCCTTGAAAATGGCAAGGAACAGGAAGAAGTCATAAACACACTCGTCAAAGGTGGAATGTCTTACGATCAAGCCAAAGATGTACTGGAAAAGTATATTGTTGCTCGTAAATCTGCCGAACGCTTGCGTAAAGAAATGGAGCGAATTGCAAAAGAGGTTGAGAAGCAGCGAAAGCCGATTATCCAGTGCCAAGTTTGTAAGGCGACAGCTGACTATTGGGCACCGTGCTGGGTTGCACCCATGCAGATCGGTTGGACAGAGGTGGAAGTGAAGCTATAATTGGTAGAAATCATATCTATTTAGGAATTTCCGTCTCCCAGAACCAAATCCAATCCCCAAAAAACCATCGACAGGCTCAAGGTGCAAGTTCCTGCTTATGAGCTGACCTCTTCCGATAAATAGGTTTTATGCCACTATTAGTAATTGCTTACCCAGGGCTAACTCAAGGAACAGGCTTTAAAATTTTTCCTATTTCTATTTCTTCGAGGCTGTTATTGAATACAATTTGCCTTCATTCTTAAATATCGGATGAATCTGAATCCCCTTATGCTCCATTCCACATCTTTCTGCCACCCTTGAACTGTCGGGATTGTCGGGACTCATATAGGCCCGTAATTCATCTATTTGCAGTTCATTGAAACCGTAATCAATAAGGGCCTTGAGAGATTCTGTGGCGAATCCTTTCTTAAGAAATTCACGATTCAAACTGTAGTAGCACTCCCAAATATTGCCCTCAATCTGAGAAACGCCACAAGAACCAACATAGCCATATTCCTGTGTTTCGATTGCCATTGAAAAGATAGGGGTTTCGCTTTCATACGCATTCAAGATAAACTCAAAGAGTTCACTTGCTCCCTTTTCCGTTTTTTGGTCTTCAGTAAACATTAGGTATTTTGTAGAAACTTCATCTCGCATAAATTCGAGAAACCTGTTCTTATCCGTTGCTCTGAACTTTCTAATTGTAATCCTGTTCGTTTCTATTTTCTCTGGGATCTTCATTTGTTGTCTTCCTGTTTTTTGGGTGTTTCTTCGCCGCCGCCTAATACTAATTTTGGTTTTATGCCTGAACAATTCCAGAAAAATAAAATTGGGAGCAATAATGGGTAAATTATTAATGGGACTTAAATTTGCAAGTAGTTTTTATTTTTTATTTAGGAATTCTCGTTTTTCCGGTTAAAGCTAATTCCCAAAAACATCTTGCTTATTGATGACATAGTTTACGAATTGCATGGATTAACAGAAGAAGAAATTAAGATCGTGGAGTTTCGGGCTTTATGAGTGATGATTTAGGAATTATTGGTGAATTAAAGAAACTTGGTTATAGGTGCTTAAAAGTATCGTATGAAGATTTTTTAGAAAAAAGGCAATATACCAAATACAAAGGTATACGCTATGTTCTAGACGAATCCCAAAATGTCATTGGATTAAAGTTTTATGTTTCAAGCTATCCTGATGCACCAAAGATACCTAAACAAATTTGGGAATTCAAAAATGTCAAATGGCTTTTTTTAAACAGCATTACACTAAAAGAAGTTCCGAAATGGATAACAAATTTCCAAAAACTTGAAGTTCTTGATTTATCTTCAAACGAGCTAAAAAAGTTGCCGGAGTTTTTGACAAAGTTAAAAAACTTAGTCGATTTGAACATTTCTTCCAATTCCAGTTTAAAGCATTTACCGGAATTTATAGGGAGTTTTCCCAATCTTCAAATATTAAATTTGAAATATATTAACATTACTAAATTACCTAATACGATTTCCAGGCTTACAAAATTGATCGAATTAGACCTATCTGAGAATGGATTAGAAGGTATACCTGAACCAGTTTGCAAACTAACGAATCTTAAAAAATTGAATTTATCAGGAATTATATTATCAGAGTTACCAAAAAATATTGGAAAGCTTAAAAATCTTATTGAATTGGATTTGTCATTTAGTAAATTAAAAACTGTTCCAGAGTCAATTGGTAGTTTACCAAATCTTCAAAAGTTGAATTTATCCCTTAATGAGATTGAAAAAATTCATGAAGGTATATTCAAACTAACGAAGCTTACTAACCTCGACTTGTCAATGACGGGTTTAACTGAAATACCGGAGCCAATATGCAATTTACATAGCCTTATAGAGTTAAACCTCAGCAGTAACGAAATAACTTCTGTTCCAAATTATATCGGGAAAATGAAAAATCTTTCCATTCTAAATTTGGAATCAAACAAAATAAAAAAAATATCAAATTCTATAGGCAAGCTAACTAGCTTAATGGAACTTGACGCTTCCTACAACGAGCTTGACAGTCTTCCAAGTAGTATTGGTAAGTTAAGAAATTTAAAAAAGCTAACACTATCAACCAATATAATTCATGATATTACAGTTTTAGCTGAACTTGATAATTTGGAGGAATTAAACCTATCAGATAATCAAATTAAAGAATTTCCGGAAACATTTTGCTCATTAACAAATCTCAGAGAATTAAACCTATCAGAAAATCAAATTAAGGAATTTCCAGAAACATTTTGCGCATTAACAAACCTTCGAGAATTATACCTATCGGATAATAAAATAGAAAAGGTACCAGATCCCATAGGAAATTTACAAAATTTATCTTACTTGGATTTAAGCACGAATGAACTTACTTCTATCCCTAATTCGATAGGAGAATTAATAAATTTAGCAAGTCTTACTTTGAACAGAAATAAAATTTTGTTTCTACCTGAGTCTATCTTGAAATTAGAAAACCTCGAATCTATTGATCTGCAAGACAACCTTCTACCACTAGATCGCTCCGAATTGAACATAAACGTCCAGGAACTTTTAGAATACTACTTTGGAAAAATCAAGCAAAAGGAAAGCGTCTATGACTATAGAATTCTGATACTCGGTGAAAGCCGGGTAGGCAAGACCCGTTTGATCGAAAGGCTGGTTCATAAAGAATTTCATGAAGGTTCGACAACGGACGGGTTGGAAACCAGAACATGGACGATTTCTTTACCGGAAGATAAAAAGACTACCGTAAGGTTGAACCTTTGGGACTTCGGAGGGCAGGAAATCTATCATTCTACACATAAGTTTTTCCTTTTGGAAAACAGCCTTTACATGTTTTTGTGGAATGCAAACAAGGGTGATAAGGAAAATGACTTTGAATACTGGTTAAATACCATTGAAAATTATGGTGGAAGTAGTCCGATTCTATTCGTTATTTCTCAGATAGACACAAAGGTAATGGAATTAAATTACAAAGAACTGAAAGAACGCTTTCCTCAGATTATCGGATTTTACAAGGTTAGCAGTAAAACGGGTGAAGGTATACCTGAATTAGAAAAAGCCATTCGAGAATCCGTATCCAAAAACCGAGCTCATTGGGAAAATGCAAAGTGGGAGCAAAACTGGCTACGGATCAAAGATGAGCTGATTTCCATTCCAGAGTATAGAGTTAGCTATGAAAAAGAATTTCTTGAGATATGTAAGAAGTATAATGTGCAAGAAACGGAAGCAAAGAAACTGATTGAATTCCTTCACTACTCTGGGCATGTATTGTATTTTTCCAATAGTGAAAATAGTAATTTAAAGAATTCTATCATCTTAAACAGAGAGCAAATTACATCTCCCATATACAATATTTTAGACGTGGAGAAAATCAAAAGTCAGAGAGGAATTGTCTATAAAAGTGACTTCTATACCGTAATTAAGGAAGACAAAAAGAAAAATGAATTTCTAGTGGACTTGGTTCTCGATATCATGTTTGAATTCAACCTATGTTTTGAACTAGAAAAAGACAAATACTTAGTTCCGAAATTATTGTCTATAGAATCGGTAGACTACGATTGGGATAATACAAACAACCTACAAATTGAATACCATTACAATTTTTTACCGCCTGATTTGATGGAAAAATTGATTGTAGAACTAAAAGACGATATTTTGAAGTTAGAGAATAAAAGTTATGCGTGCTGGCGGGGTGGTATGTATCTACAAAGACAGGATTCGTTTGGTTACATTGCTTATAAAAAGTATGAGAGAAAAATTATGATGAAAGTATCGGGCAAGGACATCAGAGAAAAGCAAGAACTTCTAACGATTTTACGAAATGAATTGGATAAAGTTTGTGATAGTTATGCAAAATTGGAAATCCAAACCAAAGTTCCCTGTATTTGCAGCCCAAATTGTGACTACAGGTTTCCTTATGAATTCCTGCGTAGACTAGAAAGAGAGAAAGAATTTCATACACATTGCCAACGTTCAGGCAAAAAGATAGATATTGCCAAATTGTTAAATGGAATTGAAAGCCAAGAAAAACGTGAAAAGGAAAACTTCATATTTATCCAAAACCAAACGAACATTGGAGAACAAACCAATTTTAACCAAAATACACAGATCAATATTTATAACTTTTTTGGAGATTTTAATAATATTAAGAACGATACAGGCATGTCCGAAATAGAAAGGGAAAAAAAGCTCTATGAAAAAATGGATGAGTTTGATGAAAAAATAAAAGATATAAACCATTATGAAAAAATTATTAAAGAAAGACATCGTTTATCTTTTTTTGAGCATTTAAGCAGAAAATCACAAACATATCTTATATCAGCGGAATTTCTTTTGGATGAAATCCGGAAAATAGAAGGTCTGGATTATTCTCCAGCAATTCTTCAATATAATAGAACGATTGAAAATGAATTAAAACTAGAATTATTCAATTCTTTTCATAGCTACTTCAATAATCAATCTGCTAAACTTGAACCACTTTTACAGCAAGACAAATATACAAACTCAGAAAATAAAGTGTTTGTAAATTTCTTACGTAGTAAAATTGGGGGTATCGTAAGCTTAGGATTTATGGTTACTGTATTAAATAACGCAACTAAATTACAAGATAGTGAACTCCTTATGGTTTTTTATAGTTTCTTAGAGAAAAAAATTGCTTTGGATTTCTTATACTCTGACGTATTAGGTAAACTGCAAATAGCTCTAAAGTATAGGAACGATGCTGCGCATCCTGGAACATTATATAAACACAAAGACGCTGAAAATTGTCAAAGTCTAACATTGGATATTTTAGATAAATTGTTGAAAAGTTATAAAAGAAATATGAAAAATAATATTGACAACAGTTTTTAAAAATCCAATATTTACAAATTATGCCACACAATAAAAATATGGAAACCTTTGAAGAATATCTTCAAGTCTATGGTCTCATCGAAAGCAAAGGGAGATACTTTCAAAAGTACATAAGAAAATTCTATCCACATAAAATTACACAGCCAAATATGAATGATATAATGATCGCTATCAATAATGGAAAAGAAGATTCTTATGAGGGACGAATTAAAGATGCCATTCCTTTTTTTAATAAAATAAATGAAAATTTTATGATTTATGGGAAAGAAAGGCCAAAGGGTTGTATATTTATAAATAAAAATAGTACTAAAGAAGACCCTAAAAATCTCAAAAAAGACAATGTTTATAAAACCTTTCTAATGTCATATCTCTCCATTCTTGCAGACAAAGGAAGCATAAACATGAATATGCTCCGAGCTTGGGAAGAGCAGGAATTTCCTCTTGCATTTCTTACTTTTATGGACATAGCTATCCAAAATAAAATGGTTATCCAATTTGAATATTTTAGTGACAGAAAGCAAGAGCTTAGCAAAGTTGAGAGGTTCGTTCCTGTAAAATTAAGTTTTCAAGATAAATATTGGTTTTTGATTGGTAGAAAATTGGATGATAATATTTGGATTCAATACCTTGTTTATGGTATAAAAAACGTTGTTCCTGTTTTAAATAAAGAAGGTAATTTTGAAAAATGTAAAAATTTGCCAAAGTTTGATCTAAAAAAATTTTATGAAAATACGTTTGGTTCGGCTATGCTGAATTATACCGACCCAATTACCATTACTTTACAAATTCCCAGAGGTTACAAAGATGCCATATCCAAAAGACACGATGGTATAGGAAAATGGATAGACGATGTAACTTGGGAAATAACAACTTGCGCTCCTAATGAAGTAATTGACTTTGTGTTCAAATGGGGAGGACACATCAAGATACTTAGTCCCGATAATGTTATAACAGAATTCAAAAAGAGGTTAAAAGTATTCAATGAGCAATACAAAATGAAACGTAAACCCTAAGTAAATTCTTCTTTGATATCCCATTCCGTATTGAACAATGGCTGCAAATAGCCTATCGTGCACTCCTTTAAAGAGTAAAATAATATATCTCTTTTACTCGCTGTTTGAAAAGAAAAACCCAGATTCTCTTCCCAAAATTCCAAAGGTAGAAATCCGTCTTCTAAAAATTCTGGGAAATAATAATCTAATAGGTAAAAAAACCACTTCCGAGAACGGTTTTGGATGATAAAACTAACGTCTTGTAATAATTTGTCTTTTAGTGATGCCTTTCCGTCTACTCCTCCTCTATCCACATACAAAGGAATTCTATTTGACTCCAAAAATCCCCTTTCTTCCCACAAGATTCTCGCCGATTTTATGGACGATTGGTATGTTTCAAACTCTTCCCTAGCAAATAAGACTTTTACATCTTGGTAAGATAGCTGAGTAGTTTCAATTCTTTCAAGTAAAATAGATGTTCCCAACCACCACCAAGAGTAAACTCCTGGTGTATCCGGAACTTCGTCTTTTATCTCATGGATTTTGATGATTTCTTCTCCTACAAGAGACGTTATGAAATTGCTTCTTTCATCCATAGTTTGTGCTCCTTTTAAAAATGAAATATCCATTTAACTCTTAACGAAATTATTTTTCATTTCTTGTACTTCATCATCCATCATTTCATCTCCTTTATACCAAAAGTTCAACAAGACTTCTTGGTTGTTTTTTAAAAATTCAAAAATTGCAGAAAGCGTTTTTGTATCAACCTCCAAGTTACCAGTAAGAACTTTGGGATCATTGGATATACTGATTGAAATGGAAGATTGCTTACTTCCTGGTTTTTCAAAATATTTTATTCTTGGTCCGTGAGAACCTTGTTTCGTACTAATATAAATGACACCTTTAACACCCGTTTTGCTTTCGGATAGGTTTGCCATTTCAAAGTAGGTTTCTTTTTCAGAAAATAGTTTTTTTTGAACTTCTTCTGCTGTTAAAAAATGTTTACTTTCGTCCATAGAATTTGCTCCATTCATTAAAATTACAAATATAATTTATTTACTACTAGAACCACCAGAATCAGAATCACCAGAACTACTTCCACTTGAACCATCACTACAACTAGGAGCACCAATTAAGCATATAAGAAAAGCAGTTGTTAAGCTACTGCTTGATGAGTAAGTATTCGTATCATAATTTGTAGTAGTTATGTTATTAGAAGAGCTATTTGATGAATTTTGATAAACTAAAAAATAGCAAGCATTTAAAAAACTATTTTTATTACTCCTACATTTTTTATCATCTAAAGAAGATTTGTTGACGTAGTAAGGAACACAGGCAAAAACTATCAATGAAAACAATAATCCAATTATTATGCTTTTTACTTTCATCTTCTGTATCTCCTTTTAGGATAGTAACGCTTTTTAGGGTAATAATATTTTTTAGGACGATATTTATATGTGTCTAGGATATCTAGCAGTTCTTGTTCTTGCCTTCTTTTTTCAGCAGTCTCTCTTGCTTCTTGCTTCCTATCCTCATTTATTTCTTTATCAATTCTATTAACTAAAAAATCTTTTCCAATTTTTGTTGCCATCAACTCTTTTTGGATCGTATTTATATTTATGCTTCCTAGACCAACTTTACATTCTTTTACTTCTACTTTCTTTTTTCCAATTATATTAGTTTTGCGAACACGTAAATCATCGCAAAGATCATATTGAATTGAGTAGGTTGTGTCAACATTATTGTGCCTACGAAGGTTGTATAAGGGATTCTTTAAATCCTGAAATGGAATTCTAAAATGTGTTTGCTCATTTTCTTTGAGCTTACCAACAAAATAGAAAGGCATTACTTTTTCATCTAGAGAAATTCCATTACTCCCTTGGTTTTTCAATAAATTAATCTTATTTCTATGATTGGTAATCGGATACTTTTTCTTATAATAGATATATTCACCAGCCATATAAGGAATATTTATTCCAAAAGCTAAAGCCAAAAATCCTTGTAACCACCAGTTAGTGTCATATTTGGAAATCCTTGTGACTTCATCCATATAGCTTATCTTAGCATTTTCATACTTGCTTGGTTTGGTGTTGATTTTCAAGTAGCCTTCTTCAACTTTGTAAGTAAAATCGGCTTTTATAGGATACTTGATTTCTGCTATAACTTTTGACGGGATGTAATTGGTTTCTTTTACCGGATTCAAACATCCAAATAACATGACAAAAAGAATCAGCAAAAATAAACTTCTCTTCATTGTTATCTCCATTTCTTAAATGATGTCCAATTCTATACTATTCAAGAACGGATCACAAGCTTACCAGCATACCTAACAATATTGGACACGACACTGTTTTTGGTACGTTTATTGCTTGCTTAGGGAGAAAACTACTTTTCCGATTTTACACGAAGGATATTATAAAGGAGAAACAAAAAAACCGATTATATTGTACCATCTTTTTTTTGATTTTACTTGAAGTAAAGATTTTTCAAGAGGATCACTTGATGGGTGTCTTAAAAAAGTAATGATTTATGAATAATTAAGGAAAAAGACTTCGTAAAACAAATTTTGGAATTACGTAGTAGAGGTAACTCACGAGTTGCCTCTCGAAACGTTACCGCTTTAGGTAATGTAATGCCGAGTCCTTGTAAAAAAAGATAGACTATATGGTCGAAAAGCTCGTGTGAAGTATGGATTATTTACACAGCCTGATGGTGTATAAATGGAAAACGAATCCAAGCACAAACGTCATTTTGATTGCCCTTAATATTGTCGGTTATGGTATAAATGGAAATATCAGCTCCATGAAGTTGTAAAATTTTTTTCACAACGGTCAACCCAAGCCCAAATTTAAATTTTTCCAGATCGTAACTTTCGTCTACCGTATAATGAAGCCTAAAAAACGGTTCAAAAACTCTTGTTTCATTCTTTCCGGTAATCCCATAACTTCCATCAATTGTTTTGTATGCTTTGTTCAAGATTTTAATTTCAAAATGAGTAGACGTATAAAAAAATAAAACGTAAATTTCATCTTCTTTTTGAGAGTATTTCATTGCATTAATCAATAACTCTTGGATAACCAACTCCATTTTTTTCTTTTGAAATATGATTTTTTGATTTTCTATGGAGTATGGAAGACTAGAAATAATAATTTTTTGATTTTTTATGCTTTCCATTCCTTTTAAATCAAATATACACTGATGAACAAACGGAATAATCTCATGAACATAAATCTCATTTACATAAGCTTCTGTTTCCATCATTAAACTTTGAGCGTCCGAAAGGCTTCTAAGAAGCACTTCCACAATTCCGTAGTTATCTTTTATCATCTTAAAAATCTTTTCAGAAACCAAATATCCCTTATTTTCCGGTTGGTATTCTGCTTTTTCAAGAAATATACTTAAAATGCTTATTATTGCCCCAAAACCTCCGCCTTGCAGCATACTAATATTGACTTGACGGATCAAGCTGGTTGCAAGGGAATCAATGTACTTATTTCCTAATTCTTTTTTCCAATCAAATATCTGGATCATATCCAGAAAAAAACTCTCTTCTTGTTGTTTAATGGATTCCAATTTTCTATTTAAGGTATAGTATTCGAAGGCTCTATCAATGGAATATTTTAATGCTTCCGTATTGGCTGGTTTAACAAGATAGTCATAAGCTTTTTTTTTAGAAAGTGTTTTTATAATTAAATCATGCTCGGAGTGACCGGAATGAACAATAATAACAATAGAGGGAAATTCTTTATGGACTTTTTCTATAAGAGCTAAGCCATTATCCAAAGAAGGTAAAGCCAAGTCCGCAATTATAATATGAAACGTTTGGGAATCTAAAAGTTGGAAACATTTTTCGCTAGTATCAACGAGTTTATACCTATATTGAAAGCTCTTTAACATACTTTCAATGGTTGCCAGAGTAATGGGATCATCATCAATTGCTAAAATATTGGGTGTTTCCATTTTTTACATCTTTTGTTTGGAGTAAAAAGAGTATACTACAATCATATATTGATATGGCAACTATAAATATTCAAAATGTACCAACTAAAAGGTAATTAAAAAGAATGGCTTGACGCTTCTTGGTTAGCGATATTTTTAAGAAATTATTATGCAAGAAAGCAAAAGTTACAGAAATCCGGTGCCAACGGTAAATATCAAAAAAATATGCGGTAAATTGGAAAAATTATTTATAGAAATTTGAATCTTTATAAAATAGATATTACAAAGCAATAACCATGGAACCTTCAGAAAAGAAATTATACAGCATAGCTCTAGAATATTATATACAAGGGAAGTATAAAAAGGCAATCGAATTCTCCAAAAAAGCTCTAAAAGTAAAAACTAATTTTTTAGATGCTCACCTTTTGCTTGCCAATACTTACTCCAAACTCGGAAAAAATGACAAAACCGAATTGTATTTAACCAATGCTATAAAAATAGAACCAAATAATATAAGTGTACTAAAAGGTTTAATCTACTTTTATTATCACAAAAAAAGGTATAGAGATTGCGCGAGAGTTTTAGGAAGCTATTCTTCTTTAAACCCGGAAGACTATAAAATGCAACTTTTAAGGTTTAATGTTTTATTAAACCTAGGTTACTATAAAAAGTCTTTTTATCTTATGTCTCAATTAGCATCCAAATATCCGGTTTTTACAAATTTTGCTGACCTGATTTCTGAGAAAAAGGTTTCTTTTGAATATGGAAATGATTCTTTCTTTAGAGATATGGAAAAAAAAATAAAAGCTAAAACACAACAATTCCATGAAAAAGTAAAAAACTACCAGGAATATCCAGACGAGTTTCCTATACCTGATTTTGAAGAATCTCTTGAGATTTCATTTTTATATTTGTTTGATGGAGATTCAAAAAATGCTATGAAATATTTGATTTACGCTAAAAAACTTCAGGAAGAACGTGATTTTTAATAAAATCCGGTATTTGCTTTTTATTGTGCTGTTTCAATTTTGTGCAATACGACCGGTGTTAGTTGATTTTGATAAGGTTGATTTACTGGAGAAAGATAAAAAGTTTATCCTTATTAAAACAGAAACTTTAACACTTCTAAAAAAACAAAAACTTAAAAGTTATGAAGAAAAGGAATCGTTTTTCGCAAAATCCAATGATTTGTATGACCTTAATAATCTTGCTATTTACCAAATCAGGCAAGCAAAGGCAGACGAAGCAGAAGCCAATCTAAAAAAAATAATCAAAACCAAACCGGCTCACTTTGTTTCCACCATAAATTTAGTCAGATTGTACTATCTGGTTGGAGATTTTGAACTTGTGAGGAAAGCATTTGGTCAATACCTTACCGATACCAAAGCAGAACAGAAAAAAGTTTTTTCCATGATAAGCTATTTGGAAAAAAAGAATCGGATAGATGAAAAAGTTTTATTTTTGGACGTTGTCGTTGGTTATGAGCATTTGGAAATAAAGGCTTTGGAACAATTGGGTTTGTATTTTTTGCAAAACCGTGATTTTCAAAATGCAAAATCCTATTTTGAAAAATTATTGCAAATAGACTCGTTTAACACAGTTGCTTTGACCTCTATGATGCAGATTTCTTTTGAAAACGAAGAGTGGGATGCCGTAATTTTATATGGCATTACCTTAGACAAATTGCAACACCAAAAGGGTGACTATTTTTATTATATGGCAAAGTCTTATTATGAAACAAAAGAGTTTGGTAAAGCAATTCAATTTTCAGAACTGGCAGCAAAGAAAAGCAAGGTCGATTTTCATCTCCTCACGGTTTGGAGAGATTCTATTGTGTGTAATGATATAAGCGCTCCTATTGGTCATCTAAAAAAATATTTCTCAGATGACGAAAAAGAAGGAAGGGATGTGGATAAAAAAGAATTCTTTCTTTTAGATTCAAAAATGGGTAGAAATGTTTTTTATAATGTGATTCACGGAAGGTGAAAACCAAAAAAAGCAGTTGCTAAAATAGGTTAGGATTGCATTTTGAACTTCTATGAGTAAAAAAGTAATAGTAGTTGGAGCATCTAGCGGTCTTGGCTTGGAAATAGCAAAAGAACTTTTGCAAACCGGTTATACCGTCACTCTAGTTGCCCGCAGGGAAGATGAATTAAAGAAAGTTGCAAATGAGTTCCAAAATGCACATATTATACGACATGACGTTACAAATTTCGATGAAATTGACAAATTATTTCAAAAATCCGTAGACACAATGGGCGGACTGGATGAAATCTATTATACAGCTGGAATACTGGAAAAAGTAGCCATAGATGAATTTAACACAGCGAAAGACTTATCTATGCTCAATGTGAACACATTAGGAGCTATTTCTTGGCTTAATCCGGCAGCCAAATATTTTCAAGAAAGAGGTCAGGGCAAGATCATTGGAATTTCCTCGATTGCCGGAGATAGAGGAAGAGTGGGAAATCCAGTCTATAATACTTCCAAAGCGGCATTCACAACTTACTTGGAAGCTATACGAAATCGTTTATCCAAAAAAGGTGTCCAAGTGCTAACCGTAAGACCGGGATTTATAGACACAGATATGACCAAAGGAATGGAAGGTTTGCTTTGGCTGATCTCAGCCAATAAGGCTGCAAAAATTATCATTCGGGCAGCGCAGTCGGGAAAAGAAGACATATACGTTCCAGCTAGATGGAGATTGGTGTCTTTTATTATTTGTTCTATTCCTTCTTTTATATTCAAAAAATTGTCCGTTTAAATTGGTAGGTAACAACATTGGATTCTAATATTTTTCAAGGCGATGCTCTAAACGTTCCTCAAGCAGAGAAAGTCTACGGTTGGGGAATGACTCAATATTCAAACAGCCCTGTTTTAAAGCCCTCTACTGAAGAAGGAATTAAAAAGATATTCTCCATAGCAAACCGAGATGGCTTAAAATTAGTTTTGAGGGGTGGTGGAAATAGCTATGGAGATGCTGCCATCAATAGTGAAGGACTTGTTGTGGATCTGTCCAACTACAATAAAATTCTAGATTGGAACGAAGAAACTGGCACTATCCGTTTAGAGTCTGGTGTTACCATACAACAGTTGTGGGAATTTGCCATTGAAAAAGGCTACTGGCCCCCCGTTGTGAGTGGAACAATGTTTCCTACCATAGGTGGAGCTCTCAGCATGAACATTCATGGTAAGAATAATTTTGCAGCAGGCACTCTGGGAGAATATGTTACGCAGTTTACTTTTTTAACCGCCAAAGGCGAAAAGGTCAAATGTAATAAAAAAGAGAATACGGAGTTGTTTTACCTCGCCATTGGAGGCATTGGTGTTATGGGGTGTTTCTTGGAAATAGAGTTGAAACTAAAAAAAATCTATTCCGGAAAGATTCGTGTATATCCTAAAGCTACGAAAAATTTACAAGAAATGTTAGACTACTTTGAGGAGAACTACCAAAACTCTGACTATTTGGTTGGATGGATTGACGCATTTGCTTCGGGAAAAGCTTTGGGCAGAGGCTTGATACACAAAGCAGTGAATTTGAAACAAGGCGAAGACCCAAATCATTCACAAACAATTCTTTTGAAAAATCAGATTTTACCCAAACGATTTTTTGGAGTGATCCCCAAATCTTGGATGTGGCTGTTTTTATACCCTTTTACAAACAATCTTGGAATGAAGTTCGTAAATTTTGTAAAGTATGTTGTGGGAATTCCATTTGAAAAACCGTATCTACAAGGTCATGCTGAATATTCTTTTTTATTGGATTATGTTCCTAATTGGAAGTTTATCTACAAACCGGGAAGTATGATCCAATACCAGGTTTTTTTACCTTTGGAAAATGCTCACAACGCTCTTTCGGAAATACTAACAACCTGTCAAAAACACAAACTAGTTTCTTATCTTGCCGTTTTTAAAAGAAACAAAGGTGACAACTTTTTCTTGTCGTATATTATGGAAGGCTATTCGCTTGCTCTTGATTTTCCCGTCACAAAGAAAAATAAAGATAAGTTATGGGCTTTAACGTACCAATTGGATGAAATTGTGCTAAAAAACAAAGGAAAATTTTATTTTGCAAAAGACAGTACCCTACGACCTGAGATTGCCAAGCAGGCGTACGGCGAGAAAGTTGTAAATAAGTTTTTAACATTTAAAGCAAAATATGATCCGAATGGAATCTTGCAATCCGACCTTTTTAAAAGAGTTTTTTTAAGCTAAGGAATGGAAAGGCGAAGGGCTTTAGGTCTAATAATTTTATACGAAGGTGGTTTGGGTGTAGTTGCCGTTAGCATCGGTTATTTCACCAATTGGCATTTTTGGAAACATCTCTCTTGGAATACTGGCTTGTTTTTTCAATCCGTATTGGCTACCATTCCAATGTTTGTTTTTTTTTACTTGATTTTCAAGCTACCTCTCCCTGCCTTTACCCGAATTGTAGCTGAAATTCAGGAAATTATCCCGCTTCTTTTTGGAAAACTAAAATTCTTTGACCTTTTGTTTGCTTCCTTTTTAGCAGGCTTGGGTGAGGAACTTCTTTTTCGCGGTTTGATGCAGTATCACATTACCGGTTTTATAGGACAAATTCCTTCTTTATTGATTGTTAGTATTGCATTCGGATTGGCTCATTTGATCACATTTGGTTACGCCATTATTGCAACTATTTATGGGCTTTATCTGGGATTGTTGGCATTGTATTTCGATAACCTACTTTCGCCAATTATAGCCCATACGTTTTATGATTTTATTGCACTTGTTTATTATATGTATTTTGGTAAAAATTCCCCAAACGAAAAATTAGGAAATCGTAATGATAAAAATTAATGATCTAAATAAGTCCTTTGGAGGACAGGTTTTGTTTACGAATTTATCTTTAAGCGTAAATCGTGGTGAAAAAATCGGACTCGTAGGTCGAAATGGACATGGGAAGTCCACTCTCTTTCAGATGATCTTGGGAAATGTTGAAATTGATTCAGGGGCTATTGTTGTTCCTAAAAACTATAAAATCGGACACCTCGAACAGCATCTGAATTTTACAAAACCAACCGTTCTGGAAGAATGTTCTCTCGGACTTCCTCCCGGAGAAGAATATGAAACCTGGCAGGTAGAAAGAATCCTTTCCGGACTCGGTTTTTCCCAAGAAGACATGAATCGAAGCCCTCATGACTTTTCTGGTGGATACCAGATCAGAATGAACCTCGCCAAACTTCTGGTTTCTACTCCGGATATGCTGATGCTGGATGAGCCAAATAACTATCTGGATATTGTAGCGATTCGTTGGTTGGAAGAATTCTTACATTCATGGGAAGGAGAATTTATTCTTGTTACACATGACAGGAGTTTTATGGATAGCGTCGTCACTCATGTAGTAGCCATACACAGGCAGAAAGCGTTCAAAGTGGCTGGCGATACAGAAAAGCTGTATACGCAAATCAACCAGGAAGAAGAAAACTACGAAAAAACCAGACTGAATGAAGAAAAGAAGCGGAAGCAAGAAGAGCAATTTATTGCAAGGTTTAAAGCCAAAGCCAGCTTTGCAAGTAGAGCACAATCCAGAGTGAAAAAGCTCGAAAAGATGGGTGAGAAAAAAGCTCTCGAAAAAATCGAAGACCTCGAATTGTATTTTAACAGCGCTCCTTTTGCCGCTAATCAAATGCTATCAGCGGAAAACATCAGTTTCTCTTACTCCGGAAAAGAACCTTTTCTTATAAAAGATTTTTCACTCAGCATAGAAAAGAGAGAGAGAATTTGTATAATAGGGAAAAACGGGAAAGGTAAGTCAACGCTTCTCCGATTGCTTGCCGGGGAGCTACAACCGATTAGTGGGAAAATTAACCGACATCCCGCATTATTGGAAGGCTATTTTGGTCAAACCAATAAAAAGGTAATGAATGATAACAATACCGTATACGAAGAAATTAAGAGTGCTGATCCGGATTGTACGGATAACAAAGCAAGAACCATAGCCGGTGGTTTGATGTTCCCGGAAGCAGCAGCTTTGAAAAAAGTGAAGGTTCTCTCCGGTGGTGAAAAGAGTCGTGTTCTGCTGGGAAAAATTTTGGTAAGTCCTTGTCATTTACTCTTTTTGGATGAGCCTACAAACCATCTTGATATGCAATCCTGTGATTCTCTTATTGAAGCCATTGATGGCTTTGGTGGGTCAGTTGTAATGGTGACGCATAATGAAATGCACTTAAGGGCAGTTGCTACCAAACTCATTGTATTTGATAAAGACGAAATACGGGTATTTTTAGGGACTTATGATGACTTTCTTTCGGATGTGGGTTGGTCTGACGAAGATTATTGAAATTTCAGTGCATAGGTTAAGCTGGAAACTTCATTTCCTATATGAAAAATTTTATCTCAAAATCACATTGGAATAAAAGTTAGTAATAGCTTCTGGTAGCTCTAATGGGTTTGGAAGAATTTGAAAATAATTACTTCCAAACATTTTTGGGAAATAGTGCTTAGCTTGTTTATCAACAGCTAATGCATACAATTTAATATTTTTTTGTTTACATTCGACAATTGCTTTTTGGATATCACTAATTCCATAATTTCCTTCATATTTATCATAATCGTTTGGTTTTCCATCCGAAAGGAGTAAAATCCATTTTTCTTTACTCGATTCCTGCTCAATTATAGTGGACGCATGCCGGATTGCGGGACCAATTCTTGTATAACCTTCTGCTTGGATGCTACCAATCTTGTGTTTTTTAGAATTCCAGCTTTCATTAAATTTTTTTAATTGGTAATAGATACAGTGATTTCTTGTCCGAGACGAAAAACCATCGATTTCAAACCTATCTCCATACTCTTCACATAATTCACCAAATAAAATCAAGGATTCCTTTTCCACATCTAAAATTTTATGCCCAGAAACAAAAGAATCTGTAGATAAGCTTAAATCCATTAATATCAAAATAGACAATTCTCGCCTTTTTTTTCTTTTTGATAAGTATAAGTTTTCGGATGGAGTGTGGTCGCTAAATATATCAGTGTAAAATTCTACTATAGCATCAAAATCTAAATCATCTCCAAAGTTTCTCTTTCGAACAGTTTCTAGTTCATTTACAATTCGACTAAACCTTTTTCTAAGCTTATTTAAGGTTACATTGTATTTTATAAGTGTGTTGGTATAATAGACATTATCCTTTAAATTATAGAGTTTAGGAAAAACTTTACAAAAGTCTTTTTTATAACTCTTCTTTTTAGTATCCCATTCATCATACAAAATGTAATATGAATCAGAGTCCATTTCATTACTTTCGGGAGTTAAACTTTGTAAAAAAAATTCAGTTCTATAAACGGAATGTGTAGGAGTATCAACCCTTACAGTATCCTTTAGGTCTACTTCTTTCAAAGCGTCTTCATGTAAATCTAATTCGTCACTACCATCAAAATCACGCCAAGTTCCTTTAAATTCCTCTATCGTTTCTACTTTTTCAAAATTATGGTTAAGTGTATAATCTTCTTTTGCTTTTTCATTGACTTTTAAAGTGTTAACATTTTCTCTAGGTGGCGCTTCCTTTTCTGTTTTGTTTTTATAATCTTGTTGATTCTTATTTTGTTCGTTTGTTAATTGTCCAATCGAGTTTTCTATATTTGGATTCATCCAAATTCCATGTAAAAAAGAAAGATTATTTTCATTTTTACTTTGTGACTTTTGGTATTGTATTTCAATATTTATACAATTTTCAATTAAACTTGTTGAGTTTGGATATTCTTCTTGGATCTTTTGAATTATAAAATTAAATGATTCTGCGGCTTTCTGTTTGGACTCCTTAAAACTATAAGTATTATGATCTTTCCAATTAATTGCTAATTTATGTTGTGTTGATAAATACAAAATTCTGAAAATATAGTAGTTTTCATTATCCTGTAGTTTTGAAGAATGTGAGTAAGTCGAAGGAAGAAAAAAAATATTTCCTCTAAACCCTCCAACACTTTCTGCAGGGAGTATTTTTATTGATTGTCCAGTTAATAAGCATGCTAAAATTAATAATCTATCTTTTAAAGATTCTAGCCCAGCAGCATTTTGAGCTATGTTTGGGTCATCTTTATTTTTTGTAAATTTTTTAAATAGATTGTATGCTTTTTTAAAAAGATATTGATCGATCTCCATTATTAAAATACCAGAGAAACCAAATCCTTTAGTGCTTGAATGGTAATTTTATCGTCTGTTAAAGGTTGAACGATAGCTACTTCACAAGATAAACGGGGTGGAAGACCATCTTTGATAAGTTTTCCAGCGTCTACAAGTAGTCTTGTAGACGAAGTTTCTGTAAGACCTAACTCAACGAGATTTCTTATTTTGTTTCCTAGTTGAATTAATTTTTTTCCAATATTTTCTTCAATACCAGCTTCATTTTGAAGTATTTCAAGCTCTACCTCTGCTGGTGGGTAGTCAAAACTCATACTAATGAATCTCTGCCTTGTCGATTGTTTGAGTTCCTTCCAACCTTTCTGGTAACCTGGATTAAAAGATGCGACTAACAAAAAATTATCATGTGCCTTTATTTTTTCGTTGTGCCTATCTAAATACAATTCTCTCCTATGGTCCGTTAAAGAGTGGATCGCCACAATTGTGTCTGGTCTTGCTTCTGCAATTTCATCTAAGTATAAAATTGCTCCTTCCCTTACTGCTTTTGTCATTGGACCATCCTGCCAAACAGTTTCTCTTCCTTTAATGATATACCTACCTAACAAATCTACAGCAGATGTTTCTTCGTGACAAGATATGGAAATCAGTTCTACACCTAGTTTAGCCGCCATGTATTCGATAAATCTTGACTTACCAGAACCAGTTGGACCTTTTAAAAGGAGAGGAAGTTTTTTATGAAAACTGTGCTCAAAAACTTCCACCTCCCTACCTGTTGGCATGTAGTATGGCAATTGATTTGACAATTTTTAATCCTTATACAAATAAATTAATCAGAAAAATCTTTAGATTGAATTGCTTCATCATTTGGTAGTCCAAATCTTATAAAATTGATTATGTATAAGATAATACCAAATGTAAAAAGTGTTGCAGCCATTAATAAGCCAATAAAATGAACTTCGATTTCTTTTTGAACTGCAAGAAAGTCCATATTTAGTCTCCTTTCTAAATACACTTGCACTATACCAGCTACAGCAAAAGCCCCAGTCATACCGACCATTCCTATATTAGAAGTCCAGAAAGATAAAAGTCCTGTCATATTATTCCAGAGTTTTCGTCCTGTCATTAAAGGTATGGAGTAAGATATAATTGCTAAAACGAGCATTCCGTATGCCCCCCAAAAAGCCATGTGACCATGCATTGCTGTTACCAAAGTTCCATGTGTATACAAGTTTACTTGTGGTAAAGTATGAGCAAACCCTAAAAATCCAGCACCAACGAAAGATAAAATGGCACAACCCATAGTCCAATAGAGTGAAATTTTATTAGGGTGTTCTTTTCCACTTCGTCTATACATAGCAATCGCATACAATGCCATTCCTAAAAAAGCAATCGGTTCTAAAGCGGAAAATATCCCACCAACCCACAACCAATATTTCGGAGTTCCTATATAATAGTAGTGGTGTCCAGTACCCAATATGCCAGAAAGAAACGTTAAACCGACAATTATATATAGCCACTTTTCAATAACTTCCCTATCGACACCTGTAAGTTTGATCAATAAATATGCTAAAATAGATCCCATTATTAACTCCCAAACACCTTCTACCCAAAGGTGCACGACCCACCAGCGAAAAAAGGAATCTAATGTTTGGTGATCAAAATATATCATACCAGGAAGATACAATAAAGCTGCCGCAAATAATCCTAAGTACAAAACAATTCCAGTGGTTGAATGTTTGTTCCCTTTCCATACTGTCATGCCAATATTAAAGAGAAAAAGCAGTACGTTTACTACGACTAAATAATCTAAAGGTCTTGGAATTTCCAAAAATTTTCGACCTTCCCACCAATTAAAATGAAACCCAATAATTGCGATAACTCCCACAATAATTAAAGATATCAATTGTACATAAGCTAATTTAACAGAATAAATTTCTCTATCTGCTTCATCTGGAATAATAAAGTGGGCAGCTCCCATAAAGCCACACAAAAGCCAAACAACTAATAAGTTAGTATGCGTTGCCCTCGCTGCATTAAATGGTATCCAATCGTGTAAGCCATCCATTCCAATTCTTGCAAAACCCATTATGAACCCATAAATAATTTGCAAGCTAAATAATAACATGCATGTTGCAAAAAACCAATATGCTATTTTTTGTGATTTGTATTTCATTTATTTTCTCCTACTTCTCAGCCTTTTTTTTGTGATTTGGAGGAAATCCATTTAAATCTATTTCCCCGATCCATTTAAGAAAGGCAATTAGGGAATCTATTTCGGTATCAGTAAAATTGTATTTTACCATTTTTCTTTGACCTGGATAGAATGTTTCAGGGTCTTTAAGAAACACTTTTAACCAACCTTCTCCACGTCTTTCATAAGATTTTGTTAACTCAGGAGCATAATAAGCTCCCTCACCCAACAAAGTGTGACATCCCATACAATTGTTTTTATCCCATAACTTTTTTCCTGCTTTGACTTCTTCTGTTAAATTTTCTGAATTAGTTTGGGCTGGAATTTTTTTCATAGTATCAACTGTTAACCCTAAAAAAATAAGAGTAAAAAGAAGTGTCCCACCTACAAAAAAAAATTTTGCCTGTGATTTTGATAACAATGCCATACTCCTTGTTTTTGTATTCTTTACAAATTAGATTAGTAAAATGTTTTCTTTAGGTTGTAATTGATTTAGATCAAGTTTTTGCAGAAAAATATTCTCATAATGAAAAATGGAACCATAAACTTTTCTGCAGTTTTTTAATCTTTATAAAAAATCACTTAAATTCCTGCCACTGGTTATAATAGAAAGCAGAAATGGATTATACCATGGCTGCAAATTCCATGATAGGAAAAAACCATTGTGTCCACCATATTCCCTAATAAAAAAATGTAGATTTTTATTTGCTTTTATTTTAGCAAAATCTTTGGCTGGAACAACAGGGTCATCGAGAGAAGTTATAATAATACTAGGAATGGAAAGTTTTTGAAAAGCATTTCCCGTAAGTGTGTACTTGCTAAAATATTCATCAAGGCTTGTATAGTTGGTGCATTGTAAAACAAGTTGCTCTGTAAGTTCCATAACAGATTGAGAGGATTTCAACATTTTTGCATCGAACAAATTAGGGAAATGTTTTCTCTTTTTTTGCAAAGAATCAATCCAATCGGATAGAAAACTTTTTTTTAAAAAGAAGTGGCTATCAATTTTTTCCGTTGCTGCTTTCGGATTGATAGAAGGGCTAATAGCAAAGCAATATTGTAAATTGTAAATTTTTTCTTTAGAAATTGAATGACGTATTGCAATACGTAAAGCAAAATTTCCTCCAAGTGAAAAACCAAGTAAATAAACGGGAGTATTTTTGTACATCAAAGAAATTTGCAAAACAGCTTGGTAGGCTTCTTCCAACAACGTGCCATTAAAGGGATCACGATTCATTCCATGTGTATTTCCATGATCTCTAAAGTTCAAACGAACAATATCATATCCTTGCTGGTAGAAGAATTGGGCAGATCGTACAACATAGGCAGAATCAGACGAACCTCCCCAGCCATGTAAAATGATCCAAACACCTTTCGCTTTTTTTTCTTCAATCTTTGATACATAAGAAACAAGTCTAACATTCTTTCCGCCATCTACAATATACAGATTGGAGGGTAAAGAATCAATTTCGCAAAAAGGAAATGCTTTGCTTGCCAAAAAAGATTGAACAAAAGGGTTTTTTAAAATAGAAGGAGGTTTTATCATAATTATATTATCAGATTAAACACTTGTATTTTCACAAACAAATTCCTTCGAAAATAAGTGAGGGGTTAAAAATAATTTGGTAGACAATTTTTGTTTTTTTAAAAAAAATAGGTAATATATTACTTATTATAAAGAGTTAAATATGGATATTATGATAAACAACAATTCATTCGCTTTGGGAAGTTTAGCTTTGCTTTTTTCTATTTCCCTTTTTGGCTGTAATTCGGTTGAAAAATCCTATATTTCCAAAGTCAAAAAGGAATTTAATTCGCAACCAATACTGGAAGAAGAAATACTAAAGGAAGCAGATATTGCACACTTTCCAGCACCTGTAAAAAAATATTTGGAATATACCGGTTTTATTGGAAAGAGCAAATTGCAAAATTTGCGTTTAGCATTTGAAGAAGAAATGTACAGAAAACCAAATGGAACAGCTTTACCCTCTTCATCAGTACAGTACAATTTTTTTAATCGTCCGGCTCGACTTTTTTTTATGAAGGCAAGCATGTTTATTATTCCTTTTAGAGTTTTGCACGCGTATTCGGAAGAAAAGGCAACAATGTGGGTAAGGGTTGCTTCCTTATTTAATGCAGTAGATATTTCCGGAAAAGACCTCTCAATGGCTGAAACGGTAACAGTTTTAAATGATATGTGCCTTTTTGCTCCGGCAGCATTGATTCACAAAAATATTTCATGGGAAGAAATTGATTCGCATTCAGCCAAAGTAATTTTTAAAAATGGACCATTTACGGTTTCTGCAATTTTGTATTTTAACGATATGGGTGAACTCATTAACTTTGTTTCGGAGGATAGATATGCTTTACAAGATGATGGTACACTTAAAAGAGCAAGGTGGTCAACACCTGTAAAAGATTACAAAGAATTCAACGGTATCAAAGTTTCAACTTATGGAAAAGCAATCTGGCATTATCCGGAAGGTAACTTTACCTATGGTATTTTTCACCTCAAGGATATCCGATTCAACGTAAAAGAGTATTTGGAAAATAAATGAATCGTTTGGAAGATGTTAAAACATCCTTTGGGGCTTTATTTTTTGTAGCAAATCGGTTGGAAACATTGATAGATCGCTATCTTGCAAAATATCACTTAACAACCAAGCAATTCTTTTTGTCACTTGTATTGATTCAAAACCAAAAACCTGCTCTTACATTGGGGCAGGTAAGCAGGTTGATGGGTACAACACGTCAAAACGTTAAGCAACTAGCATTAAAGTTAGAAAAACGTGGATTTTGCAAAATCACTCCTGATTTAGAAGATAAGCGAATTTTACGTTTATCCATTACAAAAAAGAATTCTGATTTTTGGAACCAAATAGATGAAGAAAATGTTAAATTTCTTAACACAGTTTTTCAAGATATGGATGATGAAATATTAGAGTATTTAGCCAAAGGTTTAAAGAGTTTATTTCAGACTATCGAAAAGATGGAAGAAGCGGATGCGTCTCTGAAATTGTAGAAAAGTTATTTGAGAAATACTTTCTCAAATTTGCCAAACGGCTTAATGATGAAATATTACCGTTTTTGGAGGGTATTGGTAGGGACAGGTCTCAGACCTGTCCCTACTTGGGCAAGGTGTATTGTGCCCAAGTCATGCCTCAAGATTTGAATTATATCCCGGCTTACGTTATTTTACAACAACGTCTACTTTGAAGTTAGAAGTTACAACTTGTTCCCATGCTCTTGTATAGTTAAATTCAATATTGGTAGTCCCAGCTTCATTTGCTTTGTATACCCATTTAGCAATTCCACCTTTTCCAACTAAACTTGGTACTTCATAAGGTATATAGATGTTAGATACTGTTTGAAGTACGGAGGTCTCAGGGTTGGAAATGGAGCTCCAAGTATAACCTGTAGTCATGTTTGTGTCCAATTGAATAATAAGATATTGTCCTTTTACAAGTTCTATCGTTTTTCCACTTTCTTTAATTGTAAGAACAATTTCCGGTAAGGTGACTGGTTTGACTGCTACTGCTTCAGTAGTTGTAGCTGCTGGCATAGCTCGGTATACTGAATCTGTAGATTCGGTAGCTACAGTTGTTTTTTTAGCCAATAAAATATCTGGCATTCCTTGAGTCCATTTCCCTCGATAAACTACTTTACTTGCTTTTCCGTATAAAGTTCCTTCGCCTTCCATTAAGTTATTAAGAAATCCACCGGTATAAACATTCCCTTTGGTTGTGGTCAAAGAGCCGTATTTAAAATATCCATCTACTAGTTCCCCAACATATTTATCTCCATTGTCAAAGGTATACGCTCCCTTTCCGCTAAAAAGTCCTGCTTTGAACTCTCCTGTATAAACATCACCATTTATGAATTTAAATAAACCGTTTCCATCAAATTTGCCCGCTTGAAAACTGCCTTCGTATCTATTGCCATTTTCAAAAACCATGGTACCAAGACCATTTTCACAATCTCCGGAAATGCAATTTGCCGGTTCGATTGCTGGAGTTGTGCCTGCTGTTTGAAGTGGAGCCTGCGCATTTAATTCAAAAATCGTGAAAAAAACCAATAGCAACACTATGGATATCTTTATATTTTTCATAATAGTAATTTCCTTTGAAATAATTTAATTTTTTGCCTATATTTTAATTTTCAAAATATAGCTATCATAAGTCAATCAAAGAATGTAATTAATTTTTTTTCCGGTTTAGAACTGTGTAGAATATAAAACGGGCATAAAGTTTACTTCTTTTTGATTTTTATCTGCATTGGGGTCTACTTTGTAAGTAGCTAGTTGGAACCCTATGGCAATAATGTCCCACCAAAAATGAAGAGCTATGGTTTTGCGAATGTCCCAGCCGTTTTTATAGTGCATATAGGCAAAGTAA
Organism: Leptospiraceae bacterium; assembly: GCA_024233865.1. Classification (GTDB taxonomy): domain Bacteria; phylum Spirochaetota; class Leptospiria; order Leptospirales; family Leptospiraceae; genus JACKPA01. The sequence continues at coordinate 1,046,288 of JACKPA010000001.1, forward strand.
TAACCCGCAAGCAGTTGGGGAATAACCGAGGTAACATCCATTCCTTTATCCAAATGAGCCAAGCCAAATAAAGTTCCCGACAAAAATCCGGCTTTTAATGGGCCCATCCTTTTGGCATAATCATAATTCAGATAACCCCTGAAAAAAGCCTCTTCCGTAACAGCAGCTGATTGACTAATGTAAAAATCATAAGACATGAGATAACCCAAATCCTGACCCATGGTTCTACTCACAAGAGTTGTTTTTTGGTAGGGTTGGCTAAAATAACCCACAATCAAAAGCCCAACTAAAGGGGCATAAACCATTGGATCTTTTATATATTCAAATTGAAATGGAGCTATCATCAAGTCGCTAATTGTTTCTTTTTCTCTTCCAGGGACTCCACCAGCATCTCGATAAGCAGAATAGGTGGAGTAAAACACCATGTTTAATAGCATTTTGGTTGCCATATCAGCGTTGGCACTTGTGATATTGTACCTGTCATAAGAGCCATATTTGACAAGCGGATTGAATTCATACAGTTTACGATTTTGAATCAATCTATAGGTTCTTTCCCAAGAAGATTCACCAGCCAAAGGAAAATCGGAATACAAAATACCGGACTTTTGGAAAGCATACCCTAAAACAGCATAGTTGAAATCGAAATTAACCGATCTTTCATTAGATGGAAGATAATCTTTATGGTTTATGAAATGTGAATATCCCACAAGGGAAGCACCAAAAAAACCAAACTGAATACCGGCAGTCAGATAATCCCCTAAATATAGGTGCCCAGCTCCTGGAATTAAACCAAAAAAAGCAGCCAGTTTCGGATTCTTTCTTTGCGTGATTTTTACCGACTCTTTTTTCTTTGGTTCTGCATATAGGTTCAAGGAAAATGCAAAAAGTAGAAGAATGTTTTTAAAGATTTTCATCTACTTCAAAAATACCAAAAGTATTATTTTCAGGGTCTATAAAATATCCCTGCCAACACTTACCAGGAATCGGAAATTTTGGAAGTGCAATTTTCCCACCATAAGAAACGATTAAATCCGAAACCTTATCAAAATCCTCTACTTCAATAGAGCATACGAAAGAATTTGTTCCAAATTCCAAAGGTGGCGTTTTTTGAGGGCGTTTCAAAAGTCCGCCGTTTATGCCAGCATTAAAAATTCGCCAGTATGGAAGGGGTGTTCCGTCTGCTTTCTCAAACTTCCACCCAAAAAGGGATGAATAAAAATCAATTGCTCTTTCAGGATCAGATGCCTGGATTTCAAAATATCCTATAGAATTCATTTTTTCCGATCTCCGCAAATTTTATTTTTATTAAGCATAAGTTTTAATTTATATTCATGCATCAATCCTTATACTGCTCTACGATATATTGTAAAATTCCCATAAGTTTTGGCAATTCATTCAAAAAGAAACGTTCTTTATCTATCCAAACTGTATTTCCTTCTAATTTCAAAAACACCCAGTCATAAGCATTGGTGACTGCTCCATAAATAGTTTCGTAGGGTTCTTTCATCTCTTGATTGAATATTCTTGCAGCGTATATTTCGGCAGCACATTGAGCAAAACCTTCTTCTATACTGCCATTTTTTGCTTCCACCATGCAAAAAATGGGTGCTTCTACGTTTGCTCGACGAGGTCTGGCACTTATCATAAAATCAGGCGTACCTTGCAAAAATTTATCATTTTTGAGATTAAAACTAATTCCTGAAAAAAGTGTAATGTTTGGATTTTTTCTTTGTAACTCCCTAAATATAGGAGCAAGTAAAAACTCTGATTTCGCTTTTTCTGAAACTATAGGCATGGCTTTTCCATCATCAATGTCCTCTTGCAACCTTTGACTTAGTTTACTCTCCTGTACAAACTCGAAACCTAAGTTTTGGTAATCTTGTAAGATACCATATTTAGTTTTTAATTCTGGAAATGTAGCTTCTGAGTATGCCATACCTATGAATTTCCTTGAGTCAGAAGTCTGTCAACTGTTTTTATCAAAAAATTTAAAGCCCTATAAAATTCATTTTATCGTAAATAGTGTAAAAGACACATTAAAAAGGTCTTTGGAGCTCTCAACTTGGAATATTTCTGAGTTTTGAACGTACTCTATCAAAAAGTCTTTATCCTTAAAACCTGGTCTATCCTTATAGCCATAATCATAATCGTTTATATCTCGAATTAGCGAACTGATTAACAGGATTTTTTTAACGTTATTTTGTTTTTTTAAGACTTCAACTAGGGCTTTAATTTTTTCCAGTTGGAGCTTGGCTGTCGGTTCTCTGGGAATTTGGTTTTGACCAATAACATACTCTTTTCCATCAACTTGGATTGACTTTTGGGCTCCAACGTTATAGATTTTTTTGCCCAAAAGGTCTTTACCAAGCATACTGTACAAAAACGTATCCGAAAGGATGATAACATCCGGATTGGCAGAACGAACAATGTCATTATAGAGTTTGATTTGTTTTGGAGCTTGTTTGGCAATTTTCATTCCTGTATGGGTAAACACGAGGGAATAAAGGATTACAATGCCAAGGATCGCCTTTTTCCATATTTTGTTTGTCAGGCTCAAGTCTTTTAAACCTATCAATAGGATTAAAAATAAAAAAAACGGTATACACAGAGCTAGGTACCTGGGACTCCATGAATATCCTCCATGACCAGGAGACGTAAAAACAATCAAATAAGAAGACAGATTGGCAAAGAGAAATAAAAACAAGCCTGTCCGTCCTGCTTTTGCTCTGACTTTTGGAAAAAGATAAAGGTAAGACAATAAAATAATGGGCATGGAACTGTACAATCCAAGTGTTCCACCGAAGAGTAACTTCCATACAACCTTGATTTTGAACTGTATATCGTACTCGGACAAAATCCAGTTGGACAACATCCTCCCCCGTATTCCCAAAATGTGACCAAAAAATATTTGGTGTAGCAAAAACACGATTCCAACGGACAGTAGAACCCCCAAGCCTAATACAAAGGGAAACTTTATGGAAAGGTAAACTTGCCAAGATGATTTTTTTCCTTTGAATGCAAATCCGTTTTCCCACAAACCAAGGATAAAAATAGCAAGTACCAAACCCATTAGGTATAAAATGGCTTCCGTTCGAAAGGCTACAACGATACCGGGAATAAATCCGGCAAGAAAAACTCTTAACCATTGTATTTTTGGCGAAACTTCGGAAAAGTAGGGAGATAGCAAAAAAAAGCCTACCATACCCAGCGTAACAGATACTGTCATTTCGGAAAAGTCTAAGACATAAATTCCTGTGGGTATGATTAAAAAAGAAGTCAAACCGGCAATCAAACCGCTTATATTTTTGGAACTTGGAAGTAGATTTTGAAAGGAAAGCATCGTAAAAAGTATGTAAAGTCCGATTAAAATAAGGTTTAACACAATAAATCCGTAATCCTTAGCTATGAATACAAACGGAGCAACGAGATAGGCATAAGGATAAGGGTACATATAGTTACACTCACCCTTGTTAATTTCATAAAAGTATTGGTTGCCAGGGATGAATTGGAAGTTTGGGTCAAAATCTTCTTTGTAATTGCAGGAAAAATCGCCTACCGGTTTTTGGAGAATATCCACAACTTGTATCCATTTCCCCACCATATCTCCATAGATACCATATTTTGCTTTAAATCCGAATAGGTAAAAAGCAAAATAAAGGGTCGCTACAATAAAAACAATTAAATAAGGATGATGAATAAGCTTTTTAAACATTAAAAATTAATGTTTATAAATTCGCTTTGAATATCTATTATTTTTTTATTTATTTTTTCAGAAAGATTCGAATACGAGAAAAGAATAAAAAATTGTTGACAATAGATTTGGTAAAAACTACTCAACTAAACAAAATACTATCAAGGAATATGTAAAATAATGAAACAGATAAGCGTTATTTTGATTTTTAGTTATTTTTTGGGAAATTATATATTATTTGCAAAGGAATTAAGTTCGGGCGAAAAAACCGAAATGGTAAATGCTCACAATCGGGTAAGAGGTGCTCACGGTGTCCCGTCTCTAAAATGGTCAACAAAAGCAGAAAATTTTGCGATCAAATGGGCTAAGGTTTTAAAAGGAAATGGTTGTAAAATGAAACACAGCTCTCATTCCGATAGGGGTAATGGTGCATTGGGAGAAAATCTTTTTTGGCAGGGTGCTTTATCTTGGAGCGATGGTAGAAAAGAGTTGGTGGCGGTTACACCTGATAAAGTTGTTCAATCATGGGCTGATGAAGAAAAAGACTACAATTACAAGTCTAATTCTTGTAGAAGTGTTTGTGGACACTACACTCAAGTAGTCTGGAAAGCAACTACCGGAGTAGGCTGTGCAATGGAAGTATGCAGTGATAAAACCCAAGTTTGGATTTGCAATTATGAGCCTGCCGGTAACTATATCGGTCAAAAACCGTATTAAATTTCGACACACGGAATAATAGTAGTAGGGACACACAACCGTGTGTCCCTAAAAAAAAATTAGTCAGCTTTTTGCCATACTTGGGTTCTACCCATTAAAGAAAATCCAATAAATCCTCTAACTTCCAATTTATTTCCATTTCTTTTCATTTTACATTTATAAACTTTACCGTTTTTGGGGTCCATAATTGTTCCACCGGCATATTCGTCTCCATCCGGTTTCAAATTTTTTATAATTACCAAACCTTCAATTGGCTTGTTTTTATCCCCACCTGTACAAGCAGTACAAGTTTTTCCTTTGTCACCAGGGGTTAATAATTCTACAATTTTCCCAAATACTTTTCCGCCTTGTTCGTATACTTCTACAATGGACTTAGCTTTTTTTGTTTCATCGTCTATAGTTTTCCATTTGCCCGTTACAGATTGAGGTGCAGCAAATATGGTTGAAACAAACATAAAAGATAGTAAAGTTAAAAATATTTTTAAATTTTTCATTAAATTCTCCTAATTTATAATTATTTATTGGACTAATTTAGTTTGCATTAGTGTGAATAAAAAAATTATTGTATTAATAATAAAGTATAAATAATTTTTTCAGTAAAATAATAATTATAGTTACGATTCAATCAACATTTTTTTTATTACAAATTGAAATTATTTTATAGTAAAAAAATTTCCTTTATATGAGTTAGTTTTTTTGTAAACTCGTCTTTATACCTAGGTATTTCTTTTTGTGTTTTTCCGTTACAACCTTATTCTAACCAGCTTTGTGCCGGAAAAATAAAAATCCAAAATTTCTTTATAGTCCGAGTTATGGCGAGCCATGCAGTAGGCTCCCCATTGGCTCAGTCCGACTCCATGCCCAAAACCTTTTCCCTGAAACAGATAACTATTGTGAGAGGTGACTTTTGTAATGGAAAAAAACAGAGATTGAATAACGGAATTTCCAAACATTTTTCTGAATGTTTTTGCATTTATTTTGATTTTTTCTCCGTTTTTATGGGTAATCTCCAACTGCTTTACGCGTCCAGAATAACTATAAGACAAGATTTTTATATCCTCAAAATCTCCAATTCCTAAAACTTTTTGGAACTTATTTTTCAAATTCGTATGTAGGAAAGTAGCTTCCCATTTTTGATTTTCTGCGGATTTGCAATATTTTAACTCTTTAGGCTTTAAATATTCCATTCCTTCTCCCCATACTTCTACTGAATCCTCTGTTTTTCCGCCGCTATGGGAATGATAAAACGTTTTGGCTGGCGTACCTTTGTAGAGTAAGATAAGGTTTCTTGTGGATTCTACGGCTTTTGTGGTCTTTGGTGTTTCTTTACTCATTCCCAAATACATCTGCGATCCTGTTCCGGCTACTAGGTGGTAAGGTTTGTGATTGTTTTTAAACATTTCCGAAATGGTGTATGTTCGGGAACATATCGCTTGTGCTTTTAAGGAATCCATTGGCCAATCGGAAAAAACTTCCGAAGGAACTACGCTCAGCAAATAGTCTTCTAATCCTAAAACGTTGATAATCGTTATTTTTTGCTTTGCATTTGGCACAAGGATTAGCTCACCTCTGTACAAAAGACCTTTGTAGTTAAAAGAAGATTTCTCAAACTTTATTTTGATTTTTTTTTTAAGAGGTTATAAGACATTTTAAAATGGTCTTTGGTTAAACCCAAACGAGAGTTATCATCCAAATTATAAAAAGTTATGTTTCCGGGAGAAAAAACTCTAATCGTTTTGGCAGTTCCTATTTTTATACGTACTTCCTTTTTTAAAATGGTTTTATATTTTTTCGGTGGTTCCCAATTATCTATATAAAAAAAGTTACAGCCAAACACAAAAAAAGTCAGGAAATAAAAAGGAATTACAAAATACTTTTTCACTTTATTTGCTCTAATACTGCTATGGATTCAAAATGAGGAGTATGCGGAAAAGGATCCGCAAATAAAATTGACTTTAAACGATAGTTAGACATCTTTTCTATCTCTTCCTTTTGCAAGTTAGGGTTACAAGACACATACAAAATATATGGTATACTACTAATGTTTAAGACAGATATTAGATTTTTTCCCGCTCCACTTCTAGGTGGGTCCAAAATTGCTACGGTTTTAACAGGATTTGTTAAAAAATTCAAATCTAATTTGTTTTGGAATAGATCAAAGCGTTTAAAAAGAACTTTTTTGCTTGCATATTTTGCTTTAACGTTCTGTTCTGCTTGCAAAATGGAACTTTCCACGTTTTCAAATCCATATATTTCTTTAAAATACCTGCCAAACAATAAACTAAAAAATCCGTTTCCACAAAAAAGGTCTAGCAAAGTATCAACTTCTAAGTCAGCTATAAATTTTTCTACTGTGTCGAGAATAGGAAAAAAGCCTTTTGGGTTTGGCTGAAAAAAAGAATCAAAGGGAACCGAAAACCTTTGTTCCATAACATTTTCCATATAAAAATGATTCCCTCTGATGACTTTGTAATTTCCACTGGCAGAGACTTCTGACTTTTTATTATTGTAGCAAAATACTATGTTGTTTGCCTTGGACTTTTGGCACACATCCGTTATGAACCTGGTTTCCCATTCCGTATCTTTAAACTCTTCACAAAAAGTAAATATTGTCAAAGAATCATGTGTTGTAAATCCATAACGCAGTGTTATGTATTTTAAATATCCTGTTTCCAATTTGCGGTGGTATGGTAATCCTTCATAATCTTTTACCAGTTCTCTACAAACCCTTAGCTCTTCATTTGCCCAGTCACTTTGAATTTCACATCTTTCTATGTCTACTATCGTCCTGAAGTCGCCAAACTTTCTAAGTCCAATGGCTTCCGGAAAAACAGCAAAGTCCATTCGATTTCTATAGCAGACAATATTTTGAGCCGGAGCCAAATTCGATTCTAGTTTGTGATTTTCAAAGTAGAACTTCACCAAAGGATCAGTCTTATATATAAATTGTGAGGCGTATGGTAGGTGTTGGGCGCTACAACCTCCGCATTTATAATAATATTGACAGATTGGTATCTCTATCTTGGATAAAACTTTATGCTCTTTGACAATTATCTTTTTTCGCTTTCGTTTTCCAATGGTAAAAAAAGTAATCTCATCTCCAACGTTTGCATAGCGAAAAGAATATTTGTTTCCTTCCCATTCCCCAATACCTTCTAAAGCTTGGTTAACGTCTTGTATTTTAACTAATTTGTCTTCTTCCAAGTTGGTTGCTATCCCATAGGGTAAGGTATGTTTTTGGAAACTTCGTTAATTCTATCTAGTATTTCTTTTGATAAAACTAAATCTGCCGCTTTTAGGGTATCGTCCAACTGCTCTACGGATGTTGCTCCAATAAGTGTAGATGCCACAAAGTCGAATTGCTTACTCCAAGCAATCGCCATTGTAGTGACACTCATTCCGTAGTCTTTGGCAATTTGCATAAACCCTTCTGTTGCTTTTAAGCTCCTTTCATTTAAAAATCGGCTTGCCATTTGCTGTTGTCTATCAGCTGATTTGGCGTATACGGAAAAACGTGCATTGTTGGGGGGTTGGGATGAATTGTATTTGCCACTCAAAACGCCTCCCGCTAAAGGTGAATAAGCAAGAAGGCTCACCTCTTCCTTGCGGCATACTTCTGCCAGAGAATCCTCAAATCTGCGGTTTAACATGCTAAAGTTGTTTTGGATGGTTTCGTATCGAATCAAACTGTTTTTCTCAGAAGACCAAAGACTTTTCATCAAACCCCATGGATTTTCATTGCTACATCCGACATACCTTACTTTACCAGCGGTCACCAATTCTGACAAGGTGTAAAGTGTTTCATCATACATCATTCCCGAATCGGGCCAATGAGTTTGGTAAATGTCGATATAATCTGTTCCTAATCTTTTTAGACTTCCTTCGATTGCTTTGAGAATGGATAGTCTATCAAGAGCTGTTTTTCCAGATCTAACAGGTGGTGTAAACCAACCATGTCCCGGTCCACATACTTTAGTAGCGAGAATGATGGAATCCCGCTTTTTTGTTTTTAGCCATTTGCCTACGATTTCTTCCGTTTTATGAACCCATTTTTCATCAGGAGGGACCGGATAAATTTCAGCCGTATCAAAAAGGTCTATTCCGGCTTCAAAAGCTTTATCCATAATTCGAAAACTATTTGTTTCATCACAAGAAGAACCAAAAGTCATGGTTCCCATACCTATTTCAGAAACAACTATACCTGTTTTTCCTGGTCTTCTTTTTTTCATAATTTTTCTTCTTTTTTCCTTTTGTTCATCTAATTTAAGTAAGCGTTTAAAATCCTAATCAACCATTTTTTGGTATTCAGAGTAATAAAGTATTAAATTTTTTATAATGCTTTCAGCTTGGTTCGATGAAATAAGAATTCCACCTTGTTTACAATCAAAACCTTTATAGTTTGGATCAGAAAGAAAAGTTTGATGTGCTTTAGGAATATTCCAAAAGGGAATTTTAGGCTGTAGGTGGTGCACAAGATGATAATTTTCATTATGAATGCTTGTGAAAAAAGCTTCTATCCAATGGCTATGTCGGTTTCTACTCATGTGTAAATTTACATTATTGTTCATAAGCGGATAGTGCTCGCACAATTCTATAAACCAACCGATCACTTGGAATACCGTAAGATAAGGGAGTAGCCAGAAAAAAACGAGTAGATGTAAAAGATTCACCCAAGAAAGACAAAAGACAATAAAACTCCACCAACATACCAAAACAAAGAGTTCGAATCGGTTGTCTTTTTCAAACAATCTTTGTGTGAGAATGGATCGAAAGTAGCTGGGAACTTTTGTTAAAAACATAGGTGCTATAATGTTTTTTTGAATAAATTGATTCGGTTTTTGGTTATTTTGGTATATTCCTTCTTGCATCATGTATTTGAAATCAGGATCAAGTTCTTTATCACCAAAATTTCCATGATGATGCTGAACATGGGATTTGTAATAGGAATTCATAATTTGAAACACTAAATAGCCGGAAAAAAAAGTACCTAGAATAAAGTTTAAATACTTATTTTTTGCAAGTGTTTTGTGAGCAGATTCATGCAATAAAGTCGCTAAGGCTCTCTGTCTGGAAGCAATAATAAGCATGGCTAAGGGATAAAAATACCAAGAAATTTTATATGTTATAATAATACTTATTACAATGAAAAAATAGTCTTCTAAAAGTGCCAGAAAACAATGCCAGTTGTCTTTTGTTACTAAAAGGTGAATTTCATCATTAATTTTCTTGCTAAATTTATAACTTGTAAAGCTTTTCATATAAGGTTTGTAGGTAATCCACTAAATAAATTGTCTACATTTATAAAGTCAACTTTTTTTCACTTGCATAATTTCTAATAACAAATAAAAAGAATCATAAATCATAGAATTTGCAACTTATGGAAACAAAAAAAGAAAAGAAAACTAATATTTTTATAATAGATGACAAACCAAAAAATATTCAAGTTGCAGTAAATATTTTACAAGAGGATAACTATAAATTCTTTGTTTCAACCAGCGGTAAAAATGTTGTTTCCAAAATAAGAGACATAGATGTGGATTTAATTTTACTAGATGTCATGATGCCGGGAATAAATGGTTATGAAGTATTTATGGATCTACAAAAAGATCAAAAAACAAATGATATACCGATTATATTTTTAACGGCTGTAACGGATTCGGAAAGTGTCATAAGAGCTTTTGATTTGGGAGCCGTTGACTATATAACAAAACCTTTTCATCCAAAGGAATTGAAGGCTCGTGTCAAGACGCACCTAAAATTAAGACAGACATTAAAAGAGTTAAAAGAAAAAAATGTACTTTTGGAAGTGTTATCAACCAAAGATGCTCTAACCAATCTTTACAACAGAAGGTTTATAGAGGATTCTTTGAAACGAGATTTTTTTAAATCACAGAGATATAAAACTCCTCTGTCTTGCATTATGATTGATATTGATAATTTTAAATTTATTAATGATACTTACGGACACCAAATCGGAGATATGGTTTTAAAAGATATAGGAAAACTCTTACTGACATCATCTCGAAAAACTGATTTGTGCGGAAGATATGGAGGTGAAGAATTTTTAATTATTGTACAGCAAGAACTAGAAAATGCAGCTCAGTTTGCTGAAAAATTAGTAAAAATAATAAGGAATTATAGCTTTGTTTACAAAGATATAAACTTGAACATAACGGTGAGTATAGGCATTGCTTCTTTTAATGAGGAAATAAAAGACCAAGATGAATTGGTAAAATTTGCAGACGATGCCCTTTACAATGCGAAAAAACAAGGGAAAGATCGATTTGAAAAACATAATCGTTTAGAGTATGAAGATTTTAAAATATAGAATATTAGGGATTTTCCCTCTACTCTTTTTTTCCATTAAGGCTATAGATTGCTACAATCGAAATGCACTATTTGATCTTTTGTGGTTTTGTAACATTACAAACTTATTTTTGGGTTTGGCAATTTCGTTTGGTGTGCTACGTTTTGTTTGGTTTTTTACGTTAGCCAATTTGGTAGGTATTGCTCCTTGGCTTTTTGGTTTGACTATTGGAATCGAATTTTTATACACTTCTCTTTTGGTTCATCTTGTGAGCCCGATTATAGGGATTTATATTCTAAAAAAATCCGACGTAAAATATCAACTCTGGTCTTATGGTTTCTTTTATTTATTCCTTTTGCAAATCGTTAGTCGCTTTTCTACACCCTACCGGGAAAACGTAAATATAGCTTTTTATGTATACCCAGAACTTATACCTTATTTTTTTAACTATCCCGTTTACTGGGCTGCCAATACAATAGGTTTGGGCATTAGTTTTTATATAATCGAAAAAATCATTACAAAGGTATTAAAATAATGGTTTTAGTCTATCTTGCATTCCGACAACTAATGTTCAAAAAGGCAAATCTAATCTTTATGCTTTTGGCAATAGGATTCGGACTTGGATTTCAATGGCCTAACATCGCAAATTTGACTGGCTATTCGGTTGAGCTAATTGAAAAGTTTGTTACAAAAGGAGTAGGACACTTTATAGTATACCACAAAGATAGAAAAGGATTTATAACCAATGAAAAATTATACCAAGAAATAAGGAGTTTAATTTCCACAAAATCTATCTATGCTCGCATTCGATTACCAGGTCTCATAACGGAAATCAATGAAACAAGCACAACACAATCCGTTGAAATTCTCGGTATGGAAAAAGAAGAATGGGAACTTATAACCAATGTACCCTTTTTTCAACCTAAAACAAGGCATATTCCAGAGATATTAATAGGCAAGCAAGTGAAAGATGCTACCGGTTTCAAGGATTTACCTTTGGTTTTGAAAATTGTTTCCATCTATAATAAGAAACCGATTATTCTCAAAGCAAAAGCCGTTTTTGTACCAGAGTATGGATATTCTACAGAAAAGCAGTTGATCTTACCGTTACACATTTTACAGAAAGCCATACAAAGAAAAAATTGGATTACTGAATTGGGAGTTATATCGTATTCCAATTTTCCAAAGCAAACAAATGATAAGTTGGCTGATCCAAATATGCGTACTTTGCATTGGTCGGAAACAAATGATTTTGTTCGTTCGGCAATTCGAGGAAACCAAATCCTTGTTATAATTTCATCCTTTATGGTTATGCTGGGTGTAGCGATTCCGATTATGGCACTTTTATACATAGGAGTTTTGGAAGATAGGAGAAACATTGCTCTTTTGTCTTCACTTGGTGTTTATAAATATAAGATTTTTCTTATATATTTTTTTCGGGCTTTGCTAGTTGCCGTTTTAGGTTGTGCTTTGGGAGTTTTATTGGGTTATGGGCTGTTGAAATACTTTCTCAACTATCCGATTTACAAAACACCATCCTTTACAATTCTTCCCGTTGTATCGTTTTATGACTTTGTTTATAGCGTTTTGATAGTATTTGGAGTTGTTTTAATCAGTGGAATTTATCCTGCAATTCGAGCATACAATTTAAATCCTGTTGTGATATTTAGAGAAGAATGATACGTTTGGAAAATTTTACAAAAGAATATACACGAGACAAACCGATTTTGGATTACGTCAATTTGGTTGTTTCTAGAGGAGAATGGTGTATGATTACCGGACCTTCCGGGACGGGAAAAACAACTCTCCTTTTTGTTTTAGGATTTCTTGATCCGGGAAACTTGGGTAGCTATTGTTTGGATGATCGGCTTATTTCTCAAGATGGAAGGTTTGCCATAAAAGATAAAGAGTTGGCTTTGCTACGAATGAAAAAAGTCGGATTTTTGTTCCAAGACAGTAGACTCTTACCTTATTTGAACGTTTTGGATAATGTCTCATTTCCTCACTGGCTCTATTATGGAAATAGAGCAGAAGCCAAAAAGAAAGCGATGTTTTATCTTGAAGCTTTTGGTTTGGAAGCGCTAAAAACGAGAAAGGTACAAGGTTTGTCAGCGGGTGAGAAACACAGGGTTGCCCTGGCAAGAGCGCTGATCAATGAACCGGAAATCATTTTAGCCGATGAGCCAACCGGAAACTTGGATGGTCTCAATTCTCAAAGGTTAATGAAACATTTGCAAGAAATCCATGATAGAGGAACTACGATTATTATGGTGACACATGACAAGAGCTTGCTTTCTTTTGGAGACAAAGAATTTTCCTTGAACAAAAAAGTGTAAGAAAAAAAATCCCCCCGAATAGCTAAAATTCACTTTAAGCCTCAAAAACCCCCGTGAACGGGGTTTTTTAAGCCAAAATCTAAATTGAACTTAATGAGGGGGATAATTCGTTAACTATGTCTTTTTTTGCGTAAAACAGAACGATTTTCGGAAAGTACTACAGGCTTCCAGCCTGTAAATTCACAGCCAAGATGGCTGTGGTACTCTTTGTAAATCCCGAAAACCACTCCGCGTTGAGTATAAATCCCGAAAATCATTTTAATCATAGTATATTTTTATGAATTGACTTTAATCAAACGTCAGTTCGATATAATATTTTTATTTTCACCTAAAGGGCAACCACCGGGGATTGCCCCTACAAAGCCTATGGTATTTTTGGGCGTAGGGGTGAACCCCTGTGTTCACCCTTGTTATTTTTATAACATTATTCCTTACGTCGAACTCACGTTAATCAAATTGTTTGCTACTATTTATCATTATGTTAGCTCCGCTTGATAACGAAACCATTTTCAAAAAAGCCTTTACGGACAAAGAAGTCTTTGAATGTTAATTCCCCTACCGGTTTATAATCACAGCCTTATGACCAAACCTTGCAACCGGCATATCCTTTGATTCCGTTGTCCACGTTCCTTGAGACGGGTCTGCCAAGTACAAAGAGTAAACTTTGCTTGTGGGAACGTTCACTACGTTCGCTCCTTCAAAGACGTAGATCTTTCTCTTTTCATACGAAATCTCTGCTGCCGGATAGTAGAGACTGTTGGGAAGATTTGGACCGACCGAAACAACATTTGTTCCAGTGTCCGATGGTGTAAGGAATATAGGCATCACTTACCAGTTGTGCAATTCCGTCATTTGCCCTTCCGTTATTGAAATAGACCGTTCCGCCTGTCGAACAGCCAGCAAAGTCCGTCCTTGCAGGTATGGAAACACTCGTTGTGAGAGCATCCCACTGTCCTGATGTGCCGTTTTCCGGTATAAACCGGTAGATCACGTTTGGCAGAGATGCTGTCACCGTATTTGTAACACTTCCTCCCATCAGATACACTGCATCGTCTCCGCTGGCAGCGCAAAAAGCAATTGCCTTGTAGGTGTTTCCCAGTGTGAGTCCTGTTACGTTGTAAAAGTGCTGTTTGGATGGTAACCACAGATACTGGATATTTTCCGTTCCTGTTTTTCCATACATCAGGTATCCAACCGTCTCACTGGAGCATCCCCAATGCAACTCCACTGACGTTTTTTGGACGTTCAATGCTCCAAAATACGTTACCTTCATTCTGTTAATATCATCCGACTTTTCCAGTGGTCGTTTGTTGCATCCTACAACCAAAATTGCCATGAATAGTATAAATAGTTTCAATAACCCCCCTCGGTCCCCCCGTGAACGGGGGGAAGTCAAAAGCTCTTCAAAACAGACAGTTGCAAACCGCCGTTTCCGTAGCCGATGTATTTTTCTACAATTGCGTTTCCTCTCAGTCCCACTCGGACTACAAACCCTGCAAACTTTAGTCCCTGCCATCCGATTTCTGTCATAAACATAGGATCAGCACCCTCCGCGTGGTGAGCGGAGTCGAACCATACACCTCTTCTTCTTTTGAAGTTGATGTAAGATACTCCCACTCCAAAATTGCCATAAAAGTCGAGCATGGAACTCATCTTGTATCTGTATTGCAGGTAGAGTATGTTGTTCACCATTTTGTAGTCTGCGTCGGTCATCGAGCCTGGTCGAGATGTAGATCGTGTGTATTCCAAGATGTATCCCAATCGCATGGAATCCGATATATTCAAGAAATCCGGTTCAAACTGGAATCCTCCTCCAGCAGCAGCACCGTTTACCTTTCCGGCTGGTGTGCCATTTCCAAAATAGTGAAACTGTAGTCCGATCAAGTTTTCATCTTCTTCCTTTTTCACTGGTTCCGTCTTTTTGGTATCCGGTTTTTTTGCTTTGCTTGGCGGTGTTTTTTTTCCACTTTGAGCAAGCATCACACTTGGTAATAATAATACGATAAGCAATACTTTATACATACGTTTTAATATCTACCACAGATACACACAGATAAACACCGATAAAAATATCTGTGTACATCCGTGTTTATCTGTGGTGGAAAACCATATCTTAATCACAGTAATAATCTTCTTCACAATAGCCATATTCATCAATGTAGCATACCTTTTCTTTGCTTGGACAAGCCGTTATGATAAGCGTGCTCCTTGTGATAGACGAAAACAATCCCACTACGAGTGTCACCACCATGTCAACACCCGTGATCTTCTCTTGGAGTGCATAAGGCTTCTTTTTGTCCAAGCCGGAGAATACGGTTTCTGCGTCATTCTCTCCCAAGTCGGAAGTGCCGTAGAGTATCTTCCAGATCGTGACTTCTTTGGCAACCGTCTCGCATACTTGAGACTTATCCACCATCTTGATATTGCCTTCTTTTGCCAAAGCAACAGTGTCAACTGTCTGGCAACTAATCAACGCTAATAAGCTAATCATTAAAATTAAGTATTTCATAATCATCTTTTTTCCCCCCGATAAGATCAAGCTGTCTTTCAGCCTGATTCACCCCCGTGAACGGGGGTGTTTTTAGCCAAAAGAAGACTAAAATTATCATGGGGGGGAATCACTACAACCCCAAATCTCCTATCTGTATCCACCCTGCTTCCTGCAAATTGCACCTCCATCCTGCTACGAAATACGGATTCATGGGTTTGTATGCTATTCCGCAGTTGAGATAGTTCAATAAATTGTATGTATTTATCAAACTCTCTACGGGTATCGTCGTTTTCAGTTCTTTCAAGCACTCATCCAGAGAGGATTTTGTATAGTATTTGTCTTTTTTAATTCCGGCTGACATTTGCAAGACTTGAGGTCCGAATTGATTTGATAATAAAGAATCCAGAGACGAAAAACTGTTTAGGAGTGAAGATGTATTTGTAGAGGAAGACCCTAAATCAGTTAAAGAAAGTTCTACTTCATACTCAGCTTGAGAACTGAAACCAATACAAAAAATAAAAACGTAATTGGAAGGAGAAATATTTATGTCCGAAGCAGTATCAATGTTATCGCCCCTTATATATGCATCAGTAGTAGTGTTATGAGAATCATTGTTCAGTTCCGAACCGTCAGTATGTACTTCTATTGAACATGCATCATCCCCTTTTATCGCTTTATAGTATATTTTTGTGTAAGTTGTATCTGACGGTACAACCATATAATAAAAATCAATATCTGCGTCATCTGTCTTTCCTTGAATTGTTCCTTGAATTCTCGTGGATTTGGAATCGGAAAGAAAATCAAATTTTTGTGCGTATTTGTATGTATCGTTTGGCTCGGTTTCCGTTACGACAGTTGCAGAAGTGGTAGAAGAAGTAGAAGGACAGGTATAACTAGAACTGGGAGTGGAAAACAATACTGCCGTACCCACAGAAGAATAAGACCAAATTTCTTTCTTTATTTTATCAATCGCTTTGCTTCCTTTCACGATGTCGTAGCCGCCGGTGTATTTGCAGTGTGCTAGCAGTGTACAAACCACAGATATACACAGATAAACACCGATATTTTTTGTGCTTGTATTTTTTAATGAGTCCGTTTTTTGTTTCATTGAATCTCCTTTTTAAAGTGGGCAGTGGTCAGCTCACTAAAACCTATATGTGTATGATATTGAGTATTCATTTCTGCCTATGTTTGCTTGTTTTTTCATTTTACATCGTCCTCCATAAAATCAATTCCAATAATTCCCAACAAAAAGTCTGCAAACTCTTTAAAGTTGAATCCAAAGCGAAATCCATAATGTAATCCCATAGAAAATTCAAATGCTAATGGCATAGAACAATAATCATAGTTTTTACAAGTTGTTCCTCTACGACAAGAAGCAGGAATTATAAGCATGGATAAAGCCGTAAATTCACTACTTTTATGTCTTTCTAAAATTCCTTTGGTTATAGGATAATTTTTCATGGAGTTGAACAGGAGTATGGAATTACCATAGTTCAAAAAAAATGGAGTTTTTTTGGATTGACCAGACCTATATTTCCCTATATGTCCATTTCTAATTCCATATCCTACAGACCTTTCTCCGTGTTGTAACCCAAATCCAAAACACGAAAGCCAAATGGAAGCTCCGTATAGGTTTTTATCTACTCCTAAAGTCAGAATATCCATCGTATCATAGGCTCTGCTTTTCATATAAGAAGCACAATTTGTAGTGCATATTATAAGAAATGTAATGTGGAAATAAAATTTCATTTTCAGTCTATTCCTTTTTATCTCAAAAAGCATAACCTATCCATAATAAAATTTCCGGAATTTGTCTTGAATACAACTGTGATTCGGTGGATTTATTTATCTCTCTATATATAAAATAACTAACAAGGGGATTTTCCCTATCTCCAGCGCTCCAATCATAATAATGAGTATGGTGCTTTATTTTGTAGGGTTGATAATTATGCCCCTCTATGCAAAATAACAACCCATTTTCGAGAACCCATTGAAATCCAACTCCGGTATCTAAATAGAAAAATGAATTATAATCCTCTTCGATAGTTTCATAATAGGAACTATATGTGTTTGTAGATGATTTAAAACTACCAAAATTGTTTTTACGAAAAAATTGTCCTACAAAATTCCTACCAATCCCACTCGTTAAGTACATTGGAAATTTTACAAAAGGGAAAAATTTCAAATTTATCTGAAGAATCTGTCTACTATAATTTTCTTTTGTATGGTAGAGATTTACAAAACCTGTACTCTCTCTGTAACCATCTTTGTAAAATGTTGTAGTAGCTATTGAAATTTTAGAATTCCAATTGCATTGAAGAGATAGAGAAAAAATAGATTGTGAAAGAGCAATTTGGTATTTCTTTCTTTTTCTAATCTCTTCTATATTCGTAGATTTTGATTTTTCTAAATCTTCTATGTCTGTAGATTTTGATTTTGCTAAATCTTCTATGTCTGTAGAAATTTCTTTTACAACTCTTTCTGTTTTTTTCGGAATTACTTTAGCATCATGTTGATTCGTCCCTTCACTCCTAATATTCATATTTATTAGAAAGAAAAATTGTATCATTACATAGAAAGTTATATTTGTATAGATGCTTTTCATGCTGCTCCTTAATTAGGCTAATAAAGAATTGCCACCTGAATCAAAGATGGCAATTTTCTTTATATTCTCACTAATTTCCAGCTGAGTTATTTGGATTATTAGGGTCATCCGGATGATATTTTTTTGGAGGATAGTCTGGAAAAATTCCATTAATTTGACAATTACCATCAAAGGATGATG
The DNA here is from genome assembly GCA_024233865.1 of Leptospiraceae bacterium. Taxonomy (GTDB): domain Bacteria; phylum Spirochaetota; class Leptospiria; order Leptospirales; family Leptospiraceae; genus JACKPA01. The sequence goes on from JACKPA010000001.1 coordinate 1,064,618, forward strand.
ATCCATAAGTAGTGGTTGAGTCCCATCGGACTGTTAGAGTCCGTTACACTGTCCGCTTGCAGGAAGCGACCGAGTTTGGAAGGCTTGGGTTCACCACAGATAAACACCGGTGTTTAGTTGTTGGAGTATAAGTTACCTGCGGTAAACTCTGCGGAAGTTTGTCCGTAGAACTTCCATCCGTATATAGCAAAAACAAGCACAGTGCCATCATAAGTATAGCGTTTAGTGCCTTTTTAGTGTTATATATGGCAATTGTGTTAATTTTGTGAAGAGTTTCATAATAATCACCTCGTGTGTTATCGTCCTAAAGACAAAGTGATTGGAAACAAAAATTTTTTGCAAGTACTTTATGAATTTTTTTCTCAAGCGGAAAGAAAAAAATACGTTTTTCCCCCGAATAGCTAAAATTCACTTTAAGTCTCAAAAACCCCCGTTCACGGGGGTAAATAAAGCCAAAACCTGAATTTAATCCGAATGGGGGGAATAAATTCATTAATTATGTCTTTTTTTTCGTAAAACAGAGTCAAGGAAAACTCTATATCATAGGTGTAATCCGTTCCTCCTTTTTCGTATTTCATAAAAATATAATCAGACGTGGTTAGATTCTCATAATATTGATTCATATTGTTACTGATATAAATGTCATAAGTGTAATACAAGGAGCTTGAAGAATCATCTGCCATCTCGGAAAATGTTCGATTCGATATCGGATCACACAAGTCGGCTTTGATGACACCGGACTTCAGATTGTCTATGGTTATGGAACTCCCAAGCAAGTGTTGTGCCTTTGTTTGATTGGAAGCTTACTCAGTCACAGCACTTGCAGTGGAATGAGCCTGTTTGCTCGGTGACATGCCGAAGCCGCGCGTCGGGTATGCTCTAACGTTAGGTGAAATTGCTAACTACGTTATTAAAAAATAATCATAATCTTTAACCAGTGAAAATAATAAATTAATTAAATTTATCTCAAATATTTTATGGCGACACTGCAAAAACCATTTAAAAAGCCTTTTGTTTAGTATTTTGTATAGTGGAATTTTACTTAACAAAGCACTATACAAACAACAATTGTTATCTTTTTACAGCAACGCCTTTTATTATTTTATAAAAATTAGTAACTATTTCATTTTTTGATTTTTTTTTTAAAATATTGATTCTTTAATTTTTTTTGTGAATTTCAGAATTTTTAGCCAAAATCATTAAAATATATCATTAAAATTATTAAATGTATATTTTAAACAAATAATAGATATTTTCTGTATTTACGACAAAACTGTTTTGTATAAATAGCACTTAATCTATTTTAATTTTTATTGACATCTTATAATTTACACTTAGTTTGGATTTCAATTTAATAAAATGTTAGATGAAAAGGAATATAATGATTTATTGTTTAAACAAGGTATAGCTAGACTTTCAAACGGTTTAGAAAAGTATTCAATAGCTTTAATGTGCGCAGAAAAAGATCCCATAACATGCCATCGTATGATTCTTGTTAGTCGAGAACTACGATCAGTTGTAGACCAAATCAACCATATATTATCAAATGGTAATATCGAAACAAATGAAGAAGCTGAAGATCGACTACTCAACATGTTTAGAATTGTACCTGATATGTTTAAAGATAGGTCTAAGTGTGTAGAAGAAGCATATGACAAACAAGGTCAAAAAATCGCTTATACCAAAGAAGAAAAGCATGTTATGGTTAATTAATTTTATGACAAATATCAGAATATCCACAATTGGTTTTACAAAAAAGAATGCAGAATATTTCTTTGAAAAACTTAAGAAATCAGGTGTAAAACGAATTATAGATGTGCGTTTAAATAATGTATCCCAACTATCAGGATTTGCAAAAAAAGATGATCTTATTTACTTTCTTAAAGAAATAGGAAAAATTGAGTATATTCATATTCCAGATTTAGCACCAACAAAAGAGATTCTTGATGCATACAAAAAACAAAAAGGTGATTGGATAACCTATGAACATAAGTTTATAGAACTTTTGGAAAAGCGTTTTGTTGAAAAAAAAATATCAAAAGAATTATTAAATAATGGTTGTTTATTGTGTAGCGAAGATAAACCTCATTTTTGTCATAGAAGACTTGTAGCAGAATATCTAAAAAACAAGTGGAACGAAGATATAGAGATAAAGCACTTAGTTTAATCATATATAGTCCGTTCCGCATGAAATGCTTAAAAATGATAGTAGAAAACCTTGATTTTATTGAATAAATCTTTTTGTAATTCGTCACTTCATATGGTACGGACTATAACTATAAATTATGACCCTCAAGACAGATCAAGGATTGTATAGGTTTTTTGTTTTAGGAAAAATGGTGGTGTGTGGTGCTTTGTCTTTCTTATTAAAAGAGATTAGCTAGTAAAATTATATTCATATAGATAATTTCTGATTTTTGATCTAAAATTAAAATAATGAATTAAACATTTAAACTATAAGTAATAATTTATAATAAATAAATTTTTGATATAATGTTTTTTTTAAAAGAGAAGGAGAAAAAAAATTTTAATTTAACTTTTAGTCTATAACTAAGCATAGTATTTTAAAAAATAATTAATGGTATAATTTATTCAACACAACGCAACTTCACCTAACTGAGCATACCCACTGCGGAAGTGAACAAGATTGGAAGTAGCTCACTTCCTTGCACCGAGACAGGCTTAGTCTTCCAAGCAAGTGCAGTGCCTTCGTTTGATTGGAAGCCACTCAGTCACATCACTTGCAATGGCAAAAGCTCCTTGGCTCGGTGACATGCCGAAGCCGCGCGTCGTCTACGCTCTAGCTTAGCCTATTTGAAAACACCTCATCGAAATGGAAGAGTGCTGAAACCCTTCATAAAAATAAGAAAGCCCATCTTTTGAGTCTTGCATACCAATGATATAAAGCAAAGGATAAAAGTGATCAGGAATTGGAACTGATAATCTGGCAACCATTCCTAAATTTAAATAGTTTAAAATAGCGGTGTGATTATTTTGATCCAAATTCTTTTTTACAATAGAGTCAAATTCATAAGACCAGTCGTAAACGGCTCCATCTATATTTGAAAAGTTTATCCTCTGGAGATTGTGGACAATATTTCCGCTTCCTATAACCAAAACTCCCATATCTCTGAGTGAGGATAATTGTTTTCCTAAATTATAATGGTATTCCGGAGGTTGATTAATGTCAATACTCATCTGAAAAACAGGTATATTTGCTTTTGGATAGATATGCAAAAGTGGTATCCAAGCTCCATGATCTAATCCCCACTCTAAATCTTTTTGTAAGGGAAGCGTTTTTACGATTTCCATAACCCTTTCAGCAAACAATGGTGATCCGAGAGCATTGTATTTTAGCTGGTACAGTTTTTCAGGAAACCCATAAAAGTCATAGATTATTTCCGGTTTATCTGTCATCGCCACAAAAGTCCCTTTTGTTAGCCAATGGGCGGAGATTACAAGAACTGCTTTAGGTGTTGGAATATTTTTAGGTAAAGCGTTTAAAGCCTTTGTGTATCCGTTTTGCAAAATTCCATTTTCCGGAGATCCATGTCCGATAAATATAGCAGGCATTTTTTCATTTTTAGTCATTGATAACCTAAAATCCTTTCCTAAAATTGAATGATTGTATAAGCTTGAAGCAGCTATTCCCAATAGTTTTAAAAAGTCCAAACGAGTTAGTTTCATTTTTTCCCTTAACTGTCAATCTAAAAATCAAGAACAAGGATTTGGGTACCGTTCGTGAATTTTATCTATCTCTTTCAATACCTCATTGGAAAGTTCGATATGAATGGTTTCAATATCTTCTCTCAGTTGCTCTATGTTGGATGCACCAATAATATTACTTGTGATAAACGGTTGCCTATTCACAAAAGCAAGGGATAGCTGCGGCAGAGTCAAGTTGTGGTTTTTGGCAAGCTTTTGGTATTCTTTGGCAATTTCAGTTACGTGAGTTTGGTGGTATCTGTCTGCAAACTTAGGATACAAAGTAAAACGACCACCCTGTGGTCTCTGACCGTCAAAATACCTTCCGCCTAAAACCCCGAAACCCAAAGGAGAGTAAGAAAGAAGCCCTATATTTTCTCGATGCGATATTTCTGTCATGTTTATTTCATAGTGTCGGTTTAACAGGTTGTACACGTTTTGAATACTCACCATGCGTGGGTAACCATGTTCTTTGGCTATTTGTAAAAATTGCATTGTTCCCCAAGGAGTTTCATTGGATAACCCAAAATACCGAACCTTTCCGGATTTTTGAATGTCTTTCAGAGCGTTTAGTGTTTCTTCAATAGGAGTTACTTGTTCGTTTGGATTATGAATATAACCCCTTTGACCAAACCAATTGATATGTCTATCGGGCCAATGAAGTTGATAAAGGTCAATAGAATCGGCTTTTAATCGTTTTAAGCTTTCATTGATTGCTGCTTCGATATTCTTTTTATCCAATCTACAACTACCATCTCGAACAAACGGATAGCGGTTTGGACCCATCACTTTTGTAGCAAGAACAATCTTATCTCGATTGCCTGTATTGTCTAACCATTTTCCGATAATGGTTTCTGTCTTGCCGTAGTTTGTGGCACTGGGTGGAATGGCATACATTTCTGCCGTATCAAAAAAATTTACTCCCATATCAATTGCCATATCCATTTGTTCAAAGGCATCTTGTTCCGACACTTGGGCACCATAGCTCATTGTTCCTAAACAAATTTTGCTTACTCTTAAGTCTGTTGTGCTAAGGGTTGTGTATTTCATTTTTTACCATAAATTATAAGAAATTTTAAAAAGATAAAACTAAGTACAAAATATATTTTACATTTCAAGCGTCCAATACAAATTAAAATAAAGAAGGAGTAAGATGCCGACAACAATACCCCTAGGGATAAACAAAAGAACCAACGAGCCTTTTACCGTTATGATTGTGGATGATACAATATCTATACGTATTTTGCTAAAAAGATTGCTAATTCGGAAAGAGTTTAGAGTAATTTCAGAAGCTCAAAACGGACAAATTGCACTGGATGAACTTGAGTTATTAAACATAAAGCCGGATATTATTTTTATAGACCAAGAAATGCCTGAAATGGACGGATTATCTGCCATTCAAGAAATCAGACCAAAATATCCGAACATAAAAATCATTATGTTTACCAGCCATGCAGAAAAACCCTTAGTACAAGAAATTCTAAACCTGAAAGTCAACGCCTATATAGTTAAGCCTTTTGAGGAGCACAAGGTAATTGAAAAACTTGCTCATTTGCTTGGCAGAAAAGAGTTGATAGAAAAAGAAATTGTAGTATACAAAACTTCACAAATAAACCTCAAAGATATTGAAATTCCTGCTTTGCCGGATGTTGTAAATAAAATAATGATGGTTGATATAAACGATCCCGAATCAAGCGGTAAGGAACTGGAAAAAATTGTAAGTCCTGACATATCAATTTCTACAAACCTGATTCGAATTGCAAATTCTTCTTATTACGGAAGGTCCGGAAAAATTCGCAATCTAAAAGATGCCATCACTCTCTTAGGAGTAAAAATGGTGAAAAACATTATCCTTCTCGAAGCGAATAAAAAGCTGCACAAAGGTTTGGATGCTCCCCTGTTTAAAAAATATTTAAGAGAGCTCCCAACACTTTCGGCAATAGTTTCCATTGATTTATCCAAAAATCCGGCAAATGTAGTTCATTTACGAGAGGAGATTTTTTTGGCTTCTTTGTTGCGAAAAGTAGGAATGCTTATTTTTGCTCTAAATTATAAAGAACAATACTTGCATGTATTGAAACTATATGAATTTGGACTAAAAAGTCTTTATGAAATAGAAAAAGAGGAGTTTAACCTCAATTCGATACAAATGGCTACCAAGGTTTTTGAGTCATGGAAAATGCCGGAATTTGTTCTGAAAGTAATATCTAATCAGAACTTCTCTCAATCGGAAATTCCCATAGTGAGTGATTTAGACAGAGTGACAAGGCTGTCTGAAATCATCGCCCAGAAATTATTAGGAATGTCTCATATAGCAAAAGAAGATGATATTGCCAACGCTATTTTCGATCATTACAAAGCTTCTGATGAAACCAAAAGCCTATTTGGAGAAGACTATTACGATATTATAAAAGACCATCCATTTTTGGAAATTGCTTTAGGATAGCCATTTTCTAAGTTACTTCAAATTTTGGAGACTAAAAAATGCTTTGTTTGGGATAATGTCTTTATTGAGTTCCAAAATTTGAAAAGTAGAAACATTGTAGGTTTTGGCATCAACTGTTTCCATTATAGCTGGAAATCTTGTGGTTGAAGCTTGTTTGTTCTCAATTTTTTTTATGGTAGCAAATTTATATTTTAGACTTTTTAAAAATTCCATTTTGACTCCATAAAAATCAAGTCTTTCCGGTTCAAAATTTTTCGCATTTAAATACAAAACCAATTTTTTATACCCATTTGGATCCAAAGGCTTAAATGGCAGTCGAACCATGTTTTGTCCTTTGTAACTTTCTTTTGTTAAAATAAGAGAAACGTAATTTACCTCAAATAAATAAAATGACAAATCTTTATAGGTAAAAGAGGTATGCAAAACGTTTTCATATTTTTCGTCTCCAAGCATTTGGTAAACTCGAAAGTTTTTAGTATTTTGATAATAGATATCTCGGTTTTTGTTTTTGTACAAGATTTTTAAAACCGGTGAATGTTTATGTTCCTCAAAGACATAAAGAGCTTCGCCTTCGGACTTGAAAATTTGTACATCCCATTCCTTCTTTTTACCATTTTTTTGTTTAAATTTTAATTTTGCTTTTATATATCCGTCTTCTATATATTTAAAGCCATCATAAAGAGTAACCACTCCCTGAACCGAATTTGCTTCTTTTCCTTGGGTTGCAGACCAATGGATAGAAAAAAAAACTAAAATGCATAAAAAAAATTTACCATACTTCATAGTTCCTTTAAAAAATAGCTGACATACTTTTTATTCAAGAAAAATTTTGATCCTGATAATGGAAATTAATTTTTTATTTATTTACTAACTTTAATATACTCAACGCGGAGTGGTTTTCGGATATGGTTTTTAAGATAAATCTTTAAAATCAAGTGAATCTAATCATGGTATATAATATAACAAGGAGAATAAACATGAAACTATTAAAAAGAATAGGCATCTTTATTGGGATAATCGTTTTTTTACAAACCGGATATGCTGTTCCAGAATCCAACAATGACTTTGACTACTACGTATTGGTCTTATCGTGGTCGCCCGAATTTTGCAGTAATTCTCAAAAAACCAATGAAGAACAATGCAAGATAGGGCGAAAATACGACTTCGTTTTGCACGGACTTTGGCCCCAGCATGAAAAAGGTTATCCTTCCGAGTGCAGCACACAGAAAATTCCTCGCAAAATCGAAAAGAAGTGCAACATTTTTCCTAGCAAAAAATTGTGTTACCATGAGTGGAGGAAACACGGCACTTGCTCGGGATTGAACGCGGCAGGTTACCTGGATTTATCCAAAAGCTTGAAAGAAAGTGTTGTCATTCCAAATAAATACAAATTACCGGAAAAGCCGTTTAAAACAACACTTGATGAGTTAAAAAGTGAGTTTATTGCTGCTAACCCAGGTTTTTCCAACAATTCAATTGCACCTTATTGTAAGAAGGGAAATTATTTAAAAGAGGTTTTCTTTTGTTATAACAAAAACGGCAAACCTCGTTCGTGTAGTAAAGAAGTTTTAAAAAAGTCAGCCAAAAGCTGTGGAAAAAAAGATGGGTTTATCATCCGAAATGTAAGATAAAGGTTTTGGTGAGGTAAAATTTTGCTTTGCCCGAATTAGAACTTGATAAACTTTTTAAAAATCAAGAGGAAAATTCTGCAACCATGCAATTTGTAGAGGGATTTAATAAAGGAATGATTGAAGTTGCAAAAAAAATGATAAATGCCAAAAAACCGATTCGTGAAATAATAGATTTTACAGGTTTACCGGAAGAAACTGTTCAACAGTTATTACAATAATTTTTAATTGTAAATTTTTTAGTTTTGGTTTCTATGGAAACCAAGATGAGAATTGAAAATAAATTAGAATCTTTAGGTCTACATTTACCGCCATTATCTAGAGCAATTGCTTCTTATATTCCGGCTAGAAAAGTGGGAAATATTGTTTATACATCAGGACAACTTCCTTCTGTTAGCGGAAAGCTTATGTGTATTGGTAAGGTAGGCAAAGACGTTGACACAAAAGAAGCCGGTGAAGCTGCCAAGGTAGCTTGTTTGAACGCTCTTTCTGCCATCAAAGGAGTTTGTGAAAATCTGGAGAATATAAAACAAATTGTTAAGCTAAATGTTTTTGTTGCTTCTGATCCGGATTTTTACGAACAGCATTTGGTCGCAAACAAAGCCAGTGATTTATTGGTAGAATTATTTGGAAAAGATGGTAATCATGCAAGGGCAGCTGTTGGAGTTCGCTCTCTACCTTTGAATGCTCCGGTTGAGATAGAATTGATTGTCGAGCTAAATTGAGTTTTGTGGATTGTTTCTTGTTATTTTTTAAAGTTATTCCCTTAACTATAGTTGGATGGTGGAAGGTTTATGCTCGTTTTTTCAGAGGAATTTTTCGCTTCTGGGTGCAAAAAGAGCCATTAGATCGAATCATACTTTTGGCTCTTTTGGTGCAATTGGGCAGTTCTCAAATCCAGGTAGGCTATACAATTCATTTTTTAAACGAAACCGAGCAAGTTTTTGTTTCCACCAACATCAATCTATGGATAACTTTTTGTTGTCTTATTGCTATTGTGCTTTTTATTGTTTCAATTTCGATATGGATAAAGTATTTATTACTCTCCATTGAAGGAATGTTAGGAATTGTTGTTATTTTAGGCTTATTGAACCCCAAGTTCATAATGGTTAATTTTTTAAATTCCAATGATTTCTATTTTACCTATAAAGTATACGTTTTTGCTGCTTGTGTTATAATAAGTTTTGTAAGTATTCTTTTGTCACTGATAACAAGCAAACAAAAAGCAACAAGTGGATAGAGTCGTTATTTTATTAGAGAATCCAAAATATCCTGGTAATGTAGGTATGGTTTGCCGGCTCATTGCAAATTTTGATTTACCACCTTTGCGGATTATTGGAGAAAAAATGGAGCAAAGTTATGAAATGGAATGGATGGCTCATAACTCTCAAAGCGAACTCGATCAAATCGAATACCATTCCACCATAGAAAACGCAACTCTGGATATTGGAGTTTTATTTGGGACTAGTATGATTTATAGCCGAGATCGAGGTCCTTTTTTTCTATTAAGTGATTTACCTAAAATGTATTCCAATGCAAATCAAAAAATAGGAATTATTTTTGGAAGAGAAGATACCGGTCTTTCTAAAAAAGTTATAAATCATTGTAATTATATGCTTGATTTTAAGCTAAGCTCGCGTCAGCCTTCCATGAATTTAGCAAACTCGGTAGCTTTTGTTATGAGTACACTTCACAATTTTTCAGTCCAATATAGTGAAACCAAAGACAATTTCCCTGTGGTTGAAAAAAATCATTTTTATAATTATTCTAAAAAAATTTTTGAAATTTTAAAAATGAATAATTATCATGGAACAAAAGATATGCCGGCAAAAAGACTAAAAACCATTTTAGACCAAAGGCGCTTAACCAAGGGTGATATTAATTTTTTATATACGTTTTTAAAAAACATAGAAAGACTAAAAAATAACAATGGCTCACAAGATTAAATTTTTATGCAAAGTAATACTGTTTTTATTTGTTGCTCTTTTTTTATTTGCAACCTGGGTGAATCTTAGCTTTGAGTGGGACTATACTCAAATGAATGCATCCAACAATTATATACAGCTAAAAGATGCAACCACTGCCATTATTCCAGGAGCTGCCGTGTATGGCAAAAAACCTTCGCCCATTCTTTTGGATAGGTTAAAAAGCGGGTTATTGCTTTATAACAAAAAGAAGGTGAAAAAAATTCTATTATCCGGAGATAATGGTAATCAATTTTATAATGAGCTTAAGCCTATGATAAAATTTATGGTAGAGAATAAGGTCAATAAAGAAGATATATTTGTGGATTATGAAGGTTACAGGACTTTTGATACCATGTATAGAGCGAAGTATATTTATAATGTAACAGATGCTATTATAGTTACTCAAAAGTTCCATCAACCGAGAGCTGCTTATTTGGCTTTAAAAGTTGGTATTGATGCATCTTGTTTTGAAGCAGACCGTCGAAAGTACAAAGATGAACGCTATAATCGCCTTAGAGAATTTTTGGCAAGGACTCTTGCCTGGTTTGATATGAATTTTCGATTTACAACTCCTACTATAAATGCAAACCATAAACATCCAATATCGGGAGATGGTACCACTTCGTGGAAAGAATTATAGATAAGGATAAATAATGTTTCATAAAAAAAAGATACTCCTAATGGACAAGCGAAACATTTTTCCTGAAATCTTTATAAAAAGGTTGAATAAGGATTTAAATTTAGAACCAATAGTGACAAGAGACTATACAGAAACCAAACAACTAATCTACAACCATCATTCCAATCTTTTTCTTGCGTTAGTTGATTTTGAACCGTCTCAAACGGATGAATTTGAAAATATTGATTATATTTTAGAAAATGGTATTCCCTGTATAACAATAACTCCTGTGTTTGGAGATGAAGCAAGACGAGAAATTTTATCAAGAAATATTGTAGATTATATATACAGAGAAAATGAGTTAGATATTGATTATTCCATTGCTTTGATAGATCGGCTCTTAAAGAATCCGGAGAGAAAAGTTCTTGTAGTAGAAGATTCAATTACTTATCGGAAGTATATTAGTGGTTTGTTAAAAAGCCAGATGTTTAAAGTTATCGAGGCAAACCATGGAAAGGAAGCATTAACTCTTTTGGACAAAAATTCGGACATTCAGCTAATTCTCACGGATTACAATATGCCGTACATGGATGGTTTTCAGCTAACAAAAATCATACGGCAAAAGCACGGAAAAGATTCAATGGCTATCCTTGCGATTTCAGACAATGAATCCAAAAAAATATCGTCTAATTTTTTGAAATTCGGAGCAAATGATTACATCCAAAAACCATTTTCCAAAGAGGAGTTTTTTTGTAGAATAAACCTGAATATAGATATTTTAGAAAATTTTCAAAAACTAAAAGATGCTGCCTATAAGGATTATCTTACGGGACTTTATAATCGAAGGTACTTTTTTGAGAAGTCGCAGAGTTTACTTGAGCAAGCAATTTCCGAAAATAGATACTTTTCGCTTGGTACTATAGATATAGACTTTTTTAAAAAAGTCAACGACAACTACGGTCATGACGTTGGGGATATTGCCTTGCAGTTCATAGCTGATGTTTTACAAGCTTACTTACCTGGTAACGGTATTGTAGGGCGAATGGGGGGCGAGGAGTTTTGTATTCTTTTAATGGATTATGACAAAGAAACGACTCTGGAATATTTTGAGTCGATTCGAAGACGAACGGAGCGAATTCCAATTAGCATTGGTAGTGGAAAAGCGATTCAGTGTACAATTTCTATTGGTGTCACTTTGAATAAGCATGATAAATTGGACAAAGTTTTAAAAGAATCGGACGAGATGCTCTACCAAGCAAAAAAAGCTGGTAGGAATCGAGTTTGTTACGCTTGAAGTGTAGTATATTACGGTGGTTCGGATAAGAAAAATTGCAAATTTTTTTGTAGGGGTAAACCCCTGTGTTTACCCCTGTTACGGTGATTCGATGTTACTCATCACACCGATCACCAACCTTTTTTTGTAAAAACTTGCTTATTATTGACATGTTGTACCTGTGGGAATACAACTGGTGCATAAAACATTATTCCATGAAGAATCATCTTCTATCATCTTTTTGTACCAACTTACAAGGGAAGTCCCGTCTTGGGAGAGTGTGTAAAAATCAGTGTCCATAGAAATCGTATGAACTTTCCCATATGCTATAAAACTCCTATAGTTTGCTGTTTTCTCAGCAGTACTTTTTAAGGTTAGCATTTTTGTATTCCATTCACAATACAAATCACTCGTAACAGTATCCCACATAGAGCTATTTGCGACGTAGGTGTTGCCCATTGTTTTATTTACGTTATAAAAATAAACCTGTGTACCATCGTATGCAGCCGTGTACTGTGCAAGTCTGGTAGTGGTATAATGGTTACCTATATACTGGTAAAAGTATCCAATATCCAAAGTATCAAAAGAAGATGTGCTAATACCCGAAATCCAATCTGGAAGAGTTTCGGATACACCCCACACATTCTTAACATCCGATTCAAATGTAGTAGTTGTAACCCCATTGGCAGCATCTCCTAAAACATAAACTTTGTTGGATGAGTAAACTTCTTTGATATAGGGATAGTTATAAATAGCACCATAGCCACCGGCACTCTGACCTGTTACAAACACATCTCCTACTTGAGTAGAAGGGTAATTGTTTTGAAGATATTTTAGAACAGATAAAAAGTTATCAAAACCCCTATGGCGTATCGTATGTTTTTCACTGGTAACAGGGTCTGTATATTCATAGTCATTAGAACCCCAAAAAACATCGCCGGTGCAATAAGGGATAAAAACCATAGTCCAGCCTTTAAAAGGATTATTAGCTGCATTATGGTCTAAAACACCTGCATCAATATAAGAAGACGAGATATTCATTGCCATATAATTTACAAAACCTATATCAGAAATGTAGGTCTGTGTATCGGATACTCCTAAGCAATTTTTGGCATCCCAGCAAGCACCACCTCCCATAAAATTAATGAGTAAATTGTTAGAAGAACCTTTTTTAACAAAAAACGCGTATTTTGAGTCCGTACCAGGTGCATTGGAACAACTGGGGTCGTAGGAAAAGTTTTTTGTGCTTGAGTTTTGTATGGAAATAGAAATAGAATTTGCTTGAGGAACATACTTTTCCCAAGCTCCTGGTTTTACCAAATAGAGCAAAGAGACTGCTACGGTATTATCCTGTATCTCATTACCAGGGTTACTTTTGCATCCAACCGAAAAAATAAGCAAAACCAATACATAAATGATATAGTTCATAATTTTAATCCTTGGATAAGAAGGGATGATAAACCAATAGTGTGACAATAAAAGGCGAATAAGCAAGAGAAAAACCGCTTATAGAATTAAAAAAAGAAAAAAAAGGGTTCTAAAACCACTATGTCCTAAATTATATGGACAGAAAACAATATTATATAGGAATAGAAGTTATTTTTTAGATATTAATATTTATAAAAAGAATAAAAATACATTTGTTATTATAGATGAATTCGATTTACCTTTCTTTTGGGAATAACTATCATGATCAATTATAGTAGGGAATCTATTTACGATGCAAAAAAAGAAATAGTAAGAGCACAAGTTCAAAGGTTCCATATTTTTTATAGTGATTACTTTAATCGAGAACAAACCATACCAATGGTAAATTACTTTTTTGAAACAATCTATAATCTAGACGGAAGAGACGAATGGATAGAACTTGCTGTAAATACATTTGAAAAAGTAAAACACATGATTAAAGATCAAACAAGAGAAAACGTGCAGCAGTTAATAGAACTTAATAACCTTACCGATAAACTCGACACCCAGATGGCTTATCTATTACTGGAAAAAGAATGGGAAAAAGATAAAAAAGAATTAAATCTCGAAGAATATACTACTCTTTACAGAGAGCTAGATCATTATCAAGAAAGAAAGCAACAATTAGAAGTTGTTTTGAAAAATATGGAATTATTCTATACTTTAGCTCATCGTCCTATTAATTCCGTAATTATGAAGCCGGCAAGATTTATGGCAAAAATTTTAGGAGTCTATCCTTTATTCGCTACTGTTGAAGAAGGCTACCATGCAATCCTCCCTGTTTCTCCTGAGCTTTTCCAAGACTTTTACAAAGAAGTAAAACAAAAGGAGTGGGAATATTTGCACCAAGCTTTCCCTGAACTATAACAGGATTAAATTGATTTTTGAGGTTTGATATGATTTTAAAAGAAGTGAAATTGAGAACAATTTTTTTATTTATAATCCTTTTGTGTGGCGTGCTGCATTGTAGTCCTAAAGAAAAAGGAATTTCAGACCCAAAATGGAGAGATGAATCACAAAAAATTGCATCTGATATTTGTAGAAAACTTCAAGATTGCTCCAAAGAATTAGTACAAAAATTAAAACCCTCTCTAAAATCTTATACCCTTTCTAATTTACGTCCGGAAAACTGCGCGGAAAAAAACAAAAAATCTAGGATATATTTGTTAAAAGGTTATGACCCTGAGTTGATAAAAAGCAATGTTAGAAAATGCCATACTACCTTGGCGGGAATTACCTGCCAAGATATTGCAAATGGCGCCCTTCAAAAAACCAAAACTTGTGTCATTATGAAAAAAATGCAATTAGGTGAAAAACTCTAATTATATTTAATGCAGAGTGTTACAAAGAGTTTAATTCGGCACGTAAAGCTTTTTCATTTTTTTGAATTATTAAAAGTATCTTTTTTTTAGCTATTTTTTCATTTTTCTTTTCCATGATCATCTTAGCCAATTTAAACTTTCTCCTAATATGATTGATTGCTGGTAAACTAGTATGAAAATGCTCAGCCAACTCCCAATCTTTTTTGGTTTTATTCAGGTCGTACAATTCGGAAAGATTTTCTTTTGTCCATTCTTTTTTACCTTTTTGGGAACCTTTAAAATTATACTTTTCCAAACGCTTGGCATTTCTTGCATAACTTCCTTTACCTTTAATTTCTTTCCAGCTCGAGTTATTGGTTCTTGCGCGCTGCAAATCAGCAAAAGTATAATTTGTTTTTTTTAGCCATTTTACTGTAATACTTCCTTTTTGACCGGATCCTAGTTTGGATTTTAATGAGCGTTCTATGTATTCTTCGGGAGTTTTAGCCGTCATTAACTTATTTTTTTCTTCATTAATCTTTGGGATAGATAACTTCATATATACTATTAACGGAATAAAATATAAATGAGTATAGAAAAAATTTGCTATAAACAGCCACTTTTATAGAAACTTAGTTTTTATCATAAGGGTTACGCCTTAAAATAAGTTAGAATTACTCTAAGTTAATTCCTTAGATTTAAGAGGTTTTGAATAAGTCTTTTGCAATATCATGAGCAAGTGACCTATTGTAATCTTCCCTATCAATTAAAATTAGTGCTAACTTCTCTGATTTAATCCGATTTAAAATTTGTATTATATCTACCGGATTCTTAGAGTTAGTTGCAAGGTACTTAAATTCACAACCGCACTTTGGACATTTTTTATCTTTTGTATAATTTAATCCAAGTTGTTTACAGTTTCCACAGGTTCCATAAAGATCATCTATTAGCAAGATGTTTTTTTTTAGTGCCTCTATATTGAAATTTGTCCATACACGTATAAATTTATTTTGAGCCATATCACTTTCCCTCGATTCAGGTAAATATATTAAGACAAAAAACGTCAATCACTTTTATATGTTGTGTAGAATATTTTATAACGTCGCATACATAGTTATATATTAATAATAACTAATTTAGCATATTGTTAATTAGATTTATTTAATGTATTAAAAAAAAACAATGCCAATACTCTAAAAAATTTGATTTTATTCTATAAAATTTATTCTTTTTGCTAAAACAAAATTTTTAAAATAAAAATCAAAAAACTCTTATAAAATGATTTACAATATATTTATTCTTTATAGTTTATCTAATTATTAAGATACCACATTTAAGTTGTTTAAACAAATAAAATCTAACCCTTATGAACATTCTATATAAAGGATTTTGTTACCTAATGTGACATAATCAATAGGGTAGAACTTAGAGACAAAAGAAGGTATTAAAGAGATGGTAAGCTTATTGACATTAAAGTGTTAATATCTAATTTATTAATTTCATTTATAGGGAGTGAAAATTGGAACAACTTTGGGATAAAATTTTAGAAGAAGTTTCTAAGCAGATACCAGCCGTATACTATGGATCATTTATTTCTCCTCTGTCTCTCCTTAATTACGATGATCAGAAATTGGTGATAGTAGCTCCTTCTAAAACAATCAAAAATCATGTAGAACAAAAATACCAACATTATATAGAAGAAGCTATATACAAAATAGGTGGGAGCAAACTAAAAGTTGAAATAAACATTGATTCTCAATCGAGTTTCATTGGTGACTTGGTAAATGAGAAATTTAAAGATAACAATCTGTCTTTTAACTCTGATTATACTTTTGATGAATTCGCTGTTGGTGAATCAAATCGTCTTGCATTTTCAGCTTGCCAAGAAATATTAAAAAGACCTGGTGAGATCAATCCTTTGTACATCCATGGTGGAGTGAGTGTCGGAAAAACACATTTATTACAAGCTATAGGAAGAGAACTTCAAAGTAAATTCCCACCGAATACAGTAAAATATTTACCTATTTCCAACTTTTTATCTGAATTTGTTTTTACCCTACAAAACCGTCAATCCATGGAAGCGTTCAGGCTAAAGTACCAATCTTACAGTGTTTTAATAATAGATGATATACAGTATTTAAATAGTGGGGCAGAGAAAACCCAGGAAGAATTCATCGCCCTGTTTAATCATTTATATGATAGAAAGAAGCAGATTATCATAGCTTCTGATAGATCGAGCAAGGAGCTACCTGTTAAAGACTTGCTTAGATCTCGCTTTGTTACCGGTATTCAAGTTGAAATCAAGCCACCTAATGAAGAAATTAGGTTAGAAATTTTAAAAAGAAAAACAAAAGCCTTAGGGCTAAATTTAACAAAGGAATCAATTTATTATATTGCAAATAATTTCCAAACAGATACTCGTGGTCTAATTGGAGCTTTAAATGATATTTTAATATTTAAAAAGACTTATAACTTATTATTATTAAGTGAACAAGACGTAAAAAATATCTTAGACAATAGGCTATTAAAAATCAAGCATGTGGATTTTGATCACGAAAAGATCATCGACAGGGTTTGCCACCACTTTTCTCAGATGAAAAAAGATGTACTGGGGCATTGTAGAAAACCGGAATATGTGGTACCAAGACATATTAGTATGTATCTATTGTATAAGCTTTGTAGTATGAATAAGACTACGGTTGGACGAATTTTTAACTCAAAACATTCTACTGTAATCAATGCAATCAAAAAAGTAAAAAGTAATATGGACAAAGATGAATCATATAGAAAAAAGTTGCTTCTTATCCAGTCAGAGTTTGAATACAAATAGCGTGAACCATGGAAACCAATAGTCGCAGTTTATTAAACTACCAGATTAGTTTAAAAGAAGATATCCTTTTTGTGCGTATAGCTGGCAGGTTAGATTATTTGACTGTATCTAAAATATGGGCTGAATCATTCGAGCAGTTTGAGAGAGATAAATTTAATAGATTAATTGTAGATGCAAAAGGTATCACATATTGCGACAGTGTTGGGGTTGCTTTGCTATTCCAATACAAAAGCAAAATGGCAGAACTGGGAGGTGAATGTAGTATCGAAGGGCTACAGAGTCAATTTCAAGAATTGCTTGGTATGATTCACCAAGATGACTTTGTCGAAACCAGCAAGGCAGAACAGCAAATTTACAGTAAAACCGAAAAAGTCGGTATAGAATTCGTAAAATTTATGTCCGACATTAAGTTTTCGATTCATTTTATAGGTGAGATCTCATTTACATTATTAAAATACATCAAAAACCCTTTTAAAATTAAGTGGGTAGAAGTAATCAAAATTTCCGAATCTGCTGGAGTAAACGCACTACCAATTATTGCTTTGATTGGTTTTCTTTTAGGTTTAATCATGTCTTTTCAGTCAGCCATACCTATGCAAAGGTTTGGTGCGGAAGTCTACGTAGCAAACCTTGTAGCCATTTCTTTATTTCGAGAGTTAGGACCTCTAATGACGGCAGTTGTTATGGCTGGCAGAACAGGTTCTTCCTTTGCAGCAGAATTGGGAACCATGAAAGTTGGTGAAGAGATTGACGCTTTGACTACTATGGGCTTGAATCCGATTCATTTTTTGGTTATTCCAAGGATGATTGCAGTTATTCTTATTAGTCCTTTGTTAACAATTTTTTTCAATTTATTTGGCATGATAGGCGGAGCAATTGTTTTACTTTCTTTTGATTATCCGATTGTCACCTTTATCACACAGGTAACTCGTACTATAGATAATGTAGATTTGTTCATGGGGCTTTTTAAATCTATGGTTTTTGGGAGTTTGGTTGGTGGAATCGGTTGCCTGCAAGGATTAAACACAGGCTTAGGTGCAAGTGCGGTAGGAGAGTCCACTACAAAGTCTGTTGTAAATGGTATTATCTTTATAGCAGTTTCTGATGGAATTATGTCTGTATTGTTTTTTTATATTGGGATATAGTATTGGAAACAAATCCAATTATTCGAGTCGTTCACTTTACTTCCATCCTAAGTGGGGCTACAATTATTGACGACATATCATTTGACGTATTTCCTGGAGAAATATTCGTCATACTTGGTGGATCCGGATGTGGAAAAAGCACTTTGTTAAAACACATGATTGGTCTTATAGAACCAGCCAAAGGTGAAATCTATATAGATGGAGACAACTTGGTTATGGTTGATGATGTTAGGCGAGCAGAAGTCTTGAATAAAATCGGTGTTACGTACCAACAAAGCGCCCTGTTTGGCTCTATGGATCTATTGGAAAATGTAAGTTTACCTTTAAAGGAGTTTACCAATTTACCAAAAGATGCCATCGAGTTGGTTGCCAAAATAAAATTAAAGCTGGTTGGTTTGGAAAAGTTCATTCATCACATGCCAGCAGAAATTAGTGGGGGAATGAAAAAGCGAGCTGCCATTGCCAGAGCGATGGCTTTGGATCCTAAAATTCTATTTTTAGATGAGCCTTCTGCCGGTCTTGATCCGATTACATCTGCTGAACTTGATAATTTAATCAAGCGACTGTCTAAAACGCTGAAAATTACGTTTGTAATAGTTACACATGAATTAGAGAGTGTATACAGCATAGCGGATAGAGTCATTATGTTAGATAAAAGGGTAAAAAAAATTGTAGCAACGGGTAAACCTAGTGAACTAAGAGATTACAGCACGGATCCTTGGGTAAGGCAATTTTTCAGAAGAGAAGCCAGCGAAGAAAAATCGTAAAAAATATGGAACAGGTACATATAATTATTCCCTGCTACAATGGTGAAAATTACATTACAGAGACGCTGAATAGCATATTCAACCAAAGCTATACACAATTTATTCTTACCGTTATTGATGACCATTCTAAAGATAATTCTTTAAGCCTTTTGCAAGGTATTACGGATAGTCGTTTGTGCATTATTCAAAATAAAGAACAACTTACCATTACACAAAATTTTAATAATTGCGTTAGACACTCTCAGACAGACCTCTTTTGTATTATGCACCAAGATGATGTTTATGAACCAAATTATCTCGAAGAAATGGTAGAAGCCATGAATACTCACAAGGAGACAGCGATTGCTCATTGTGATTTTTTCACCATTGATGAAGCTGGTTCGAAAATTATTGATTTTAAATATGAATTAAAGAGACAACTTTTTTTCAAAGAAACGGAGTACACTTTTCTAGACTATATGGACGAATATAAGATGCTTATGATGGGTGATTATATAATATGCCCATCTGTGATGTATCGAAGAAGCATTTTTGAGAGTATTGGATACTTTGATGATCAATATCTTCAAGTGGAAGATTGGGATTTTTATATCAGAATTCTTCTGAATCAAAATAAGATACTAAGAGTGAATAAAAGGCTATTCAATTATAGAATTCACAAAAAAACAAAATCCCAAGAGCTTGTAAAAAACTTGGTAAAATATAAAGAAGAAATTTCCATGCTTACCAAACATTATCACACTGCGAAAGAAAAACAATTTCCTTTAAATTTTACAGAAAAAAAATTATATACAAATGTCTTTAAAATACTACTTTGGGATATAAAAAATGATCTTTTACAAAACGAAATTATATTGGCTTTTCAAAAGTTAAATTTTGCTCTTCGGTCTTTTCCCTATTTGGAATTAAAACTTATCGTTCTTGCTCTATACCCGATTTCTCTAATGGGAAAAGTTACCGGAAACATTCTTGATTTTCTTGCCAAAATAATTCTCGGAAAAAAGCAATAAAGCAAAAGTTTATCTCTTTTTTTTTCGTTGATAGTGAAAAATTAAAATCGCTAAAATAGAAAAAATAAAAATTGAAATTACCTTGCTGTAAATGCTTAAAAGGGAAAGGATATATTGCCAATTTTTTCCTAGAAAATATCCACCGCTAATAAGAAGTCCACACCATAAAACTACCGCTATAGTAAAGCATGATAAAAAAGTCAAAATGGGAACATTCGTCATTCCGGCTACAATAGAAACAAAAAAGCGAATGCCAGCCGAGAATCTTGAAAATAAAATTACAAGCACTGAATTTCGAGAAAACCAGCTAATCGTTTTTTGTAAGCCTTCCTCGTCGTACAACTGAGCCTTCAATGGAAATGTATGATTTTGCATCCATAAAATTATCTTTTCACCCAAAATGTACATAATGTAACCACCTACAAGGTTTCCAGCCATTGTGCTGCTTAACAATCCAACCCAGCCAAAATCAGAATGTTGGTGAACATCTTGTGCTACTAAAAATCCTCCAAAAACCGTAACGGAATCTCCTGGCCAAGGTGGGAATATATTTTCCGTCATATTTGAAAAAAAGAAAAAAAACCAAACGATCCAGGTTTCTTGCGTAGAAATCCAAGAAAGGAGTTGTTCTAAGTAGTGTTCAAATTGCATAGTTATAAAGAATCCATTAAATACATATTATATGTAAAGCAAAATATTTCAATAAATTTCTCAAGCCACATTACAATTATAAAATTTGGAAAGGTTATTTGCATAATAACGATACGAAATATTGGCTGCAACCAGAATGGGGAGAATCATCGAATACTTATTCTTAAGACGAGAGAAAATACCTTTGTAGGAATAGACTTCTTTCCAAACCTTTTCGTGTCCTTCCAGTAGTTCGGTTGCGGTAATATTTTTAGGCTGGAATACAACGTGCTGACCATCATACAAACTCCAGTTATTTGTCAAGATACGTCTTTCCGTGTCTAACCTTTGGTGCAGTGGCGTTCCGGGAAAAGGAGTCATAATCGAAAATCTGGGTAGATCAATTCCCTTGGTTATGGCAAAGTCTTTTACCGCATCAAAACTATGAATTGTGTCACCATCATTTCCAAAAACAAAAGTACCATTAATCGCAATTCCTAAAGAGTGTAGTTTATAAATCAATTCGTCGTAATTAGAAGGATCGTTAAACTTCTTATTAAAGCTCTTTAAAGACTCCTGTTGTATGCTTTCAAAACCAATCAGCAAGCCTTTGCAGCCACTTTTTGCTACTAAGTCTAGTAATTCATTATCTTTCCCAAGTAATGTGGTGGAAAGACCGACCCATTTGATCTTCAAAGGAATCAAAGCGGTAAACAACTCTTTAGCGTAAGCTCTATCTGCAATCAAATTTAAATCAAAAAATAAAACCGTTTTAGCTCGAAGTTGGCGTATATCGTCAACAACATGACTTACCGGTTTTTGAAAAGGTCTTCTTCCCCAAGCGCTAGGAACTACACAAAACTCACAATTGTGAACACAACCTCTGGTTGCTTCAATGGTGTTTATCGTTTTGTAAGTGCCTTTTTTTAGCAATTCTCTTTTGGGGAAAGGAATAAAACGCATATCATGGAAAGAAAAGTTTGGTCTCATATCGTAACGAGGTTTTAATTTGTTGTTCACAAAATCTCTTAATAATTCTGGCCATGTTTCTTCCGCATAGCCCACTACTATCGAATCTGCGTAGTTTTGTGCTTCTTCCGGTATCAAAGTTATATGAGGGCCACCCAATACAACCGGTATACCTTTTTGTCTGTAGATTTTGGATAGTTCATAAGATCTGGGTGCAGAACCTGTAATAACGGTCATTCCTATTAAATCAGCTTGTATCTCTGGTAAATCCTGAACACCTTCATCATAGATTTTTACTTCCGCATCTATGTCTTCTGGAACTAAAGATGCCAACGTAGTCAAGGTAAGAGGAGCTGCCCTTAGACTTTTTCGGAATATACCTGTTTTGTGCCTATACAAAGGACCTTTGGGAGAGAGCAATGCAATTTGTATCTTTTTTGTTTTCATTTAATATAATCTTTCCTTATGAACATTACAACTTTATATAAATCTTTTTTTTGTATAAAAACAATAAAACAAGAAACCAAAACAATAAGTGAAGAACTGCCCAAGCAAGAGATGCATTATAGGACGAAAAGTAGGGAGTTAACAAAATTTCCATTAGATATTCTTTTAGACTTTGATTTCCTACCCGAATTATGTTAAAGGTTTTTGCAAGAAGTGCGGAAAAAAAGAAAACAGCCAAAGAATTCGTGCCGTAGATTTCAAAAGGGCTGCCAACGAATGAAAGTTGTTTCACTTCCATAAGGAAATAAAAACAGGCAAAACAAATCATGGCAAGACCTGCCGTAAATAAAACATAAGAGGATGTCCATAAGTTTTTATTAATCGGAAAGTAAGAATCCCACAACATTCCAGAAATTATGCAAACCATTCCCCAAATGCTTAAAAATAACAACCTATAGCTATGAGCAGTATTGTCTGTTTTTTGATCCAAAAGGATACTGCCAATAAACATACCGATAATCATAGTGCAAACAGCTCCGAAAGTTGTTACAATTCCTTCCGGGTCCCAAGTTTTGGAATGTTTCCAAAGGTGGTTTTTTAGAACAAGACGATCTATGTATGCTGCAATATTTTTCTCTTTTTCCAAAGAAGGAAAACCTAAATCTGGAACATTTACTTGTGTAAAAAGAAACCAATATCCGATTAAAAAAAGAAGCAAAAGATTAAAGAGTTGTTTGGGTTTGGTATACAGATACAAAACCGATGATAGTAAATATACAATCGCCAGTCTTTGTAGTACACCAAGAATCCGAATAGAAGACAAATCTAAATCCGGCAGAGCGTTTAAAAACAAACCAAGTAGAAACAGAATAACGCTACGATAAAAAATGTGAAGCAAAAGTTTGTTTCTAGTTTGAGACATCAATCTTTGAGAAGTGGATATTGTGAAAGAAACACCCATCGTGAAAATAAAAAAGGGAAACACCAAATCAGCAAAACTACAGCCGTTCCAATCGGCATGTTGCAGCGGATAATAAATGTTTCCCCAATCTCCAGGGTTGTTTACAAGGATCATTAGAGCAAGGGTAATTCCTCTAAGAGCATCGAGGGAAGTTATGCGTATTCTATTATTCATGGGACTATAATTTCTATAATTCCATAAATATGTTACCATTACAATCATAAAATGTACCATGATTAGAGCGATTATTTAAAAATTATTGATAGTAAAAATCACTAATTTTTTTTTTTGCTATACAATCAAAGAAAGATAATCTATCTTATTACTATATAAAGACCTTTTAGCACAACTCATTAGGAGAAGCAAGACAAAATGGTAAAAAAAATCTTTTTTAGCTTGTGTATTTTGTTACTTTTTACGAATACTTTGGAACAAACTATAGCAGAGAGTTCTAATATGACACAGAATAGTAAACAATCTTATACGCAGAATTGGGACGAAATCAAAAAACAAGAAAACGCTGGACTTCCTAAATCTGCTTTGGAATTGGTAGACAAAGTCTTCCAAAACGCACAAACGGATAAAAACCCGTCTCAAATCATCAAAGCCATCATTCATAAAATCAAATACATAGGACAAATGGAAGAAGAAGCGTTTGTCCTTGCAATAGAAGAACTCCAAAGCCAAGTTCAAAACGCAGACTCTTTTACCAAACCGATTTTACACTCTATGCTTGGAGATATCTATTGGCAATACTACCAAAGCAACCGTTATTATATCAATCAAAGAACGGCTACGACCAACTTTAAACAAAGTGATCTACGAACCTATAGTGCTACAAAGCTCATCGAAGAATGTATTTACCATTACACAGAATCAGTGAAAGACAAGGATTTTTTGCAAACCGTTTCGATTGACGATTACGAGGAAATCCTAAATAGCGATCCTAAAATTACGCCAAACGGTCGAATTTTTCGCTATACGCTTCTGGATTTTGTAGGTCATAGAGCCGTTGACTTTTTTATGAACTCCGAACCGGACATCACCCGACCTGCCGAACAGTTTACTTTGAATCAGCCGGAATATTTTTCACAGGCAGAAGAATTTAGTAAGCTAAAAATCGAAACAAAAGACAATCTTTCTTACAAATACCACGCTTTGCAAATACTAAAGTCTCTTGTCGCTTTCCATTTGGCAGATAAAGTGCCGGATGCATTAGTAGACGTTGAATTAAAAAGACTGAACTTTGTGAAACAGTATTATACGGGTTTGGAAAGTGATAAACTCTACCTAAATGCGTTAGAAACCCTACAAAAAAAGGTTGGCGACATTCCGGTTAGTTCTCGCATTCAACACCAAATCGCTTCGTATTGGTACGGACAAGGATCCCAGTATGCTCCAAGCAACAAACAAACCTACGGGCACCGAAAAGAACTTAAAAAAGCCTTTGCCTTGTGCGAGACTGCCCTTAAAAAGTTCCCTGATTCCATAGGAGCAGTCGATTGCAGGAGTTTACAATCCAACATTCAAAACAAATCTCTGGACATTCGGATTGAAAAAATTAACATTCCGGGAAAACCGTTTCGAGCCTACGTTACCTACAAAAACACCGACCTAATCTATTTCAAAATTTTACCCGTAGATCAAAAGTTGATGGAAAAGATAAAAACGGATTATGAAGAAGAGTATCAAAAAAATTATAACATCAACTACCAAGAATTTGTTGTAAAACACTTCGCTCACCAAAAAGGTATTAAAGAATTTTCGGTATATCTATCTGGAACAAAAGACTTTCAAACTCATGCAATGGAAACGAAAATTCCCGAATTACCTTTCGGACAGTATATCTTGCTTGCCAGTACCAATCGAAACTTTTATGGAGACAAGAGTCGAACTTGCTTTTCCTTTACATTGGTGACAAACCTTGCCTATATTCATCATACGCTACCAGATAATTCTATGGAGTTTTTTGTTATCAACCGACAAACCAGTGAGCCATTGCCAAATGTGAAGGCAAAAGTTTATTTACAAGAATACAACTCCAGGAAATCAGGCTACGAAGTTATCCAAGACAACTCCTATTCAACCGATAAAAACGGATATTTCAAACATGCTTCCGATAAAAAGTACCGAAGCTTTTTTGTGGAATTGGAGCATAACAAAGATCGCTACGCTCCTGTTGATTATTATTTTCAATCCGGTTTGTACCGCAATACTCCCCTTTACCAAGGACAAAAGTACAAGCCCAAAAACGAAAAAAGGGTTTCGACCTTTTTGTTTACGGATAGGGCAATCTATCGTCCCGGACAGCAAATCTACTTCAAAGGGATCGTTGTAGAATCTTCTGGTAAGGAAAATGCCATTCAAACGAATTACCCTGTCATTATCATTCTGTATGACGTAAACCACCAAGAAGTCGGAAAAATAGACGCTAAAACCAATGAATACGGTAGCTTTAGCGGAACTTTTACCGCGCCAACCAATGCACTTAAAGGGCAAATGCAACTCTATGCATCTACGGATAACTATCATTCGATCCATGTTGAGGAATACAAAAGACCCAAATTTTTTGTGGAATTTGATCCGCTCACAGGTGCACCGCAGTTAGGAGACATGGTAAAAATTACGGGAAAGGGAAAAGCTTACTCTGGTGCAAATATTGACAACGCCAAAGTACAGTACCGGGTAAAACGAACAGCCAGGTTTCCTTATTGGTGGTTTTGTCGTTTTGGATTTTATCCTTCTTCTCCGGAGATGGAGATCGTAAGCGGCGAGACGACTACGGACGAAAAAGGTAGCTTTACGATTGATTTCAAGGCAATTCCCGATTTGTCCGTTCCACAAGAATCCAAACCCGTTTTTCACTACCAGGTATTGGTTGATATTACGGATGGAACGGGTGAAACTCGTAGTAGTACTCTAACCGTTAATGCGGGTTATGCTTCTTTATTGGTCAAGTTAGAAACTCCTTCTACTCTGGAAATAGAAAAAGACTACCAACTAAAAATTCTAACTACGAACCTAAACCACGAGTTTGAACCAGCAAAGGGCTACATCCGCATCTATCGCTTGGAATCACCGGGCAGGGTTTTTCGACAAAGACTTTGGGGAAGTTCGGACGTATTTCTTGTTAGACAGAAGGACTATTACAAAGATTTTCCCAATGATCCCTACAGAGAGGAACATCAATATACCAACTGGAAAAGAGGTGAGAGGGTTCTTTTGGAAAACTTTGATACTTCCAAAACAAAGGTCTTGGCACTGGCAAAAGACAGGAATTGGAAACAAGGTCGTTACATAGTTGAGATAGTAGCAAAGGATCAAAATGACAGAGAGACAAAAGAAGTCAGCTATGTCACCGTAACCAGTCAAAAGTCCAAGGAAATACCTTTCACAGAAGCATTCTGGTACAAACCCAATAAAACCAAATTTGAACCGGGTGAAAAAGCATCCATTCAATTGGGAAGTTCTGAACCTATTCGTGTGTTGTATGAAGTGGGACAAAATAACAAAGTGATTTCAAGAGAATGGAAAAGCCTAACGTCTCAAAGACAATCTATAGAAATTCCTATCCAAGAAGACCATAGAGGAAACCTTTGGGTAAATTTCACCTATATCGTTCATAACCGAGTTTATACCCATTCCCAAACTATAGAAGTTCCTTATACCAATAAGCAGTTAGACGTTTCTTTTGAAACATTCCGTAATAAATTGCAACCTGGTGAAAAAGAAGAATGGAGGCTTAAAATTCGTGGACCTAAAGGTGAAAAGGTTGCCGCAGAAATGCTTGCCAGCCTGTATGATGCTTCTTTGGATGCCTTCCGTTCCAATGATTTCTATTTTTCAATCTATCCCAGTTATCACGCAAGTTCCATGTGGAGCAGCAACGGAGATTTTACAGCCCGTGGTTTTTCTACTTGGGAAAAAGACTGGAACGTGTATATATCCGGTTATGGTCTTTCTTATGATACCTTAAACTGGTTTGGAGTCTATCTATCTAATTTTCGAGGATTTTACCCTCATCATTTTTATCCACAAGGTGTTGGTTCTACTCGAAGACTTATGAAATCTGCCAGAAAAATGAAAGAAAAGTCAGCGGAAAGGGAAGAAGGAGACGCTGACGAAGAAGTAATGGCAATGGAAGACGCACCTTCCTCCCCACCTCCTCCACCGGCTGAAGCTCCAGCTGCAAAACCACAGGCAGCACTTGCTGGCAAAGACAGAGCTGCCGACAAAGCAGAGCCATCACCGGAAGAAGCCGGACCTGATTTGGCTGGAGTCAAGGCAAGAACCAATTTCAATGAAACCGCCTTTTTTTATCCCCACTTGCAAACGGATTCTGATGGGTCTATAATCATACAATTTACGATTCCGGAAGCACTAACAAAGTGGAAAATGATCGGACTCACCCACACAAAGGACTTGATGTATGGTCTGACAAGCAACGAGTTGATTACCCAGAAGGAATTGATGGTGGTTCCTGGTGTACCACGCTTTTTTCGAGAAGGGGATGAAATCCACTTTTCGACCAAAGTTACCAACCTATCAGACAAAGAGCAAACCGGACAAGCAAAGTTAGAGCTATTTGACTCGGTAAGTATGAAACCCCTAACGGAAACGGATAAAAATCCTTTGACCGAAAAGGCAATTCAAAACTTTACCGCAAAAGCAGGGCAAAGTACTTCCGTAAGTTGGAAACTCAAAATACCAGAAGGTGTTTCTGCCATAACCTATAGAGTGGTAGCAGTTGCCGGGCAGTTTTCAGATGGTGAAGAAATGGCAATTCCTGTGCTTACCAATAGGATGTTGGTAACGGAATCAATTCCTTTACACCACAGAGGTAACAAACCTAAAACCTTTACCCTTGACAAACTATTGAAAAATAGCTCAACCACTCTAAAACACCACAAACTGACTCTGGAGTATACCGCCAACCCTGCTTGGTATGCAATTCAGGCTCTGCCATACATAATGGAATATCCCTACGAATGTGCAGAACAAGTTTTTAGCCGTTATTATGCCAATAGCTTGGCTACTCACATTGCCAACTCCAGCCCTAAGATCAAAAAAGTGTTTGATGAATGGAAAAGCCTAAAGTCAGGGAATAAAGAAGCATTCTATTCCAATTTGGAAAAAAATCAAGAATTAAAGTCTCTTCTGTTAGAAGAAACTCCTTGGGTTTTACAAGCAGAAGAAGAGTCCGAGAGAAAAAAGAGGATTGGTATTCTCTTTGATTTGAATCGAATGTCTGGTGAACTGGAACGCGCTTTGGAAAAACTTCGCAAAACGCAAGGTGGAAACGGAGGTTTCCCTTGGTTTGCGGGTATGCCAGAAGATAGGTACATAAGCCAACACATCGCGTCGGGTATGGGACACCTAGATCATCTTGGAATAAAGTCCATCCGAGAAAACAAAAAAGTTTGGCAGATGATAGAGAAATTGGTGGGTTACCTTGACAGCAAGCTACGTGACGACTACGAAAATTTGTTACGATTAGAGGGAAGAGACAAATACAATCTATCCGAGCAATACATCGGGTATATTCAAATTCACTATTTGTACATGAGGAGTTTCTTTGCCAAAGACTTCCCCATTGCGGAGGAAAACAGGGAAGCTTTTGAATACTACAAATGGCAGGCAAAAACCTACTGGACTAAATTCCTAAATCAAAAAATGCTCACCGGTATGATTGCTCTCAGCCTCAAACGCTTAGGTGAAGAAACTGACCCGGACTACCAAGAAAAGCTAAAAACTCACAAATTAACTGATTTTGCAGGACATGATACTCCGCAAAAGGTCATTGATTCTTTGAATGAACACGCTCTACATTCGGAAGAAATGGGTATGTACTGGAAAGCGGATCCTGGCTTTCATTGGTACCAATTACCCGTAGAAACCCAAAGTTTGTTAATTGAAGTCTACCAGGAAATTACGGGTGACTTGCAACTCGTGAATGACCTGAGAACTTGGCTACTCAAACAAAAACAGACAACGGATTGGAAAACAACCAAAGCTACTTCAGAAGCTATTTATGCCCTACTTCTAAAAGGTGATGACTGGCTGGCAACGGAACCACAGATTAAAATTGAATTGGGTAACACACTGATTGAACCGGCTAAAGACAAAAATCTGCAAAAAGAATCCGGAACAGGATATTTTAAGCTTTCTTATCCTGGTGATCAAGTTACAAATGCAATGGGTAAGGTATCCATTATACCAATTCAAGAAAACAAAATTTTACCTCCGTCTTGGGGTGGTTTGTATTGGCAGTATTTTGAGCAGTTGGATAAAATAACTCCTCACGCAACTCCTTTGAATTTACAAAAGCAACTGTTCTTGCAAAAAAATTCTCCTACCGGACCAGTTCTAACTCCTGTTACTTCGGAAGAACAACTTTTGCCAGGAGATTTGCTAAAAGTTAGAATTGAATTGCGTGTAGATAGAGATATGGAGTATGTTCATCTAAAGGACATGCGCGCGTCTGGTTTTGAGCCGATCAATGTTCTTTCTAGCTACAAATGGCAAGAAGGATTAGGCTACTATGAAAGCACAGGAGACGCAGCAACCAACTTCTTTATCAGCTATCTTCCCAAAGGCACTTACGTTTTTGAGTATCCGTTACGAGTGACTCATAAAGGTGACTTTTCCAATGGAGTTACAACGATCCAGTGTATGTATGCACCAGAGTTTAGCAGTCATTCGGAAGGGATTCGGGTGAAGGTTGGAGAATAGACGATAGTTACCCACAGACTAAACTGTGGGTAACCAAAGGTATAAAAAACTTATGACGATGTTATCGTTTAGGTTGTTCCTTAACAGGAGCAGCTTTTTTAGGTTGTTCCTTCGCTGGAGCAGCTTTTTTAGGTTGTTCTTTAGCTGGAGCAACTTTTTTAGGTTGTTCTTTAACAGGAGCAACTTTTTTATCGCCTGCAAAAGACGCTACGGTTAAGCCAAAAAAAAGAGTTAAAAACAAAACTCCTAATTTATTCATATAATTTGTCCCTCAAACTTATTAGTTTAAATTTATCTTCCTCTATGAGGAGATACTGAAATGAAGAGAAATTCTTAAGCACATAATAAGTCAATTACTTAATAAAATTTGAAAAAATATTTTAGCAGATTTTTAATTATTTTTTTAAGGTTGGTCGTTATTTTGTTACTGTTGCAGGTTGGAAGCCTGTAGTACTTTTTATTCTATGCAATAACCTTCTAAATGAAGCTTGTTTTTCCAAGAAAGAAAGCCATGACTAGTGCTATACCTTGAACTTATAAAATGGATATTGCCCTTTTCGCACTGACTTCTTAATTTTTCAACTGCTTCGTCTACGTAGTTCGTGTCAAATATAAACCCTAAAACAGTAAATTGTTCTGAGTCGGAACTGACCTGTTTCATACTTGTGACTGATATAGGCTTTTCAATATCTCCGGCAGCATACATGTGAACACTGTGAGTACAAGAAAAAATCATTAAACAAACAGGCAAAAAGCACAACACTCTTTTCAGAGAAGAACTAATTTTGGTGAACATTTGGCAACACGTATTCATTTTATACAATATCCGCTTGACTTTACTTTCATGACATACCAAAGAAAGTAGCTATAATGCTCATACTTTGTTACCAACCCGGTAATTTTCCCACTTGGGCACTGAGAAATCAATTTTTCCGGCAATTCATTTAAAAAGTCGTTATTAAAATTGAAGGCTAAGATTACCGTTTTAGAAACTTCTGCTTCTATTTTGTTATTCCTGTCTGCCGGTTGTGGAGTAATAGACACACTATGCAGAAATGCACATTGATAAAATACAAGTAAAAATATAACAAACAAAGATTTTTTCATTTAATCCTCAATACAATAGCCTACAATTTTTCCGATTTCACCGCTGACTACAGGATAAACGGCAACTTCTCGAATGGACATCAAACCGGTTATATTGCCAGATGGGCACTTTTTCAAAATTTCACCTGCAAGGCTGTCCAAATAAGTATCAGAATAAGTCTGCCTTCCGGTTCTTGGTCCCATATTAGACAACTCATAAATAAGGGCAATTATTTTTAAGGCATCGGACTGATTAGACTTAATACTCTTGGTTGCCTTTAAGCCTTTGTCTGCGATAATGATACCTTCCGATACGGTTATCCCAAGATGGCTTTTCATAATTTCAAAGCGTTTTAACTTCCCTTTGCTGGAATCAATTTCACCCATCTGGACTCTGTACAATACAGCACAAGACGTGAATAAGAAAAGAATAGACAATTTAAATAGAATTTTCATTAGAAGCACCGTTTATAACTTTGGCTATTTTATAATGTTGTCAATCACTTAATTTTTGTGCAACTTACTACCCTCTTCCTTACAAAAGAAGAATTAATAAATTTCACCTACAATTTCAGTGCTTACAGGTGTAAAAATTAAAGAAAGCGGGAAATAAACCAAATAGTATTTATAAGTTTCCTTTTGTATAATTTGCATTCTTTTCGCGCCATTTTTTTTAGCTGCCTTAGAAAACTCCTCAATGGTTTTCTCAAATTTAGCATCATTAAGGAGGGGAAAAATTCCAAAAAGATGAAGCCCTACCTTTGATGTAATTTGGTAGTGTTTTGGTGAGCCTTGGCGTGTTGGTATGTTTTGGAAATTCTGTCTTTTTACATAAGAAGTCGATGTGCAATTTGCAAAAAACAAAATCGAAGGCAGTAAACTTGCAAAAATATATCTTTTTTTTATCATATTCATAATCCTTCTTTCGGTATTTTTTAGTAAGGGGACTTGTGTAAAAAGCCGATTTTGCTACCTTCAACTTAGCTCAGTGCGTCGCTATGAACGCTTTTCTGACCTATTAGACAAGCCCCACACAGTTCTCTCATTCGCATACACTAACTTTAGGCTGATTTTGGCAAGTAAGAAACTTCTATTGGTCTTTTTCTGGATAAATCCATCATAAACCAAAACGTTTTTCCATTACAAACCAATAAATTATCCGACTTTCGGATCAGTTTTTGATGAAAGCAGGCTCTAAATTTATTTAAGAATTCTAATTTTGATTCCACAATAACCGTATCCGGATGCTTCAATTCGTTTTTATATTCTATTTCGATCTTTGTTATAACAGGACCTATATTCGATTTTCGTAGTTCCGGAAAATCATAGCCTTTTTTCGTCATAGCTTGAATTCTCGCTTCGTCAAGATACGATTGGTAAATTTTGTTGTTTACATGACCGTTTGAATCCATTTCATCCCATCTAACAGGAATTTCGCAGGTATGAATTGCCTCATTGTTTGTAGTCATTTTTGTTCTCCTTGGGTAATAAAAATTGTTTCTAAAATATGTTTGAATGCAAAAATAGGTTGTAGATTGTTTCGAGCTTTGGCTATTATCAGAGCACCACGCCAGCTATTTTCTAAAAATTCTGCCAATTGAATTGGATCTGCATTCGGAAGAATCTGGTTCAAAACTTTGGCTTCTTGCAAACAATCCTCCAAAGGTTTTTTGATTTTATCCAGGGATGCCTCCAGCAATTTTCCTAAATCAGAGCTACCAACTCCAACTTCTTGAGATAAAATATTTAATAGGCAACTCATTTTTTTTTCAATTTGCTCTTGAGTTTGATCAATTCGAGACTGGTAAAACTTCTTTATGCGTTCAATCGGATTTATGTTTTGGTTATTCAGAATTTGAGAACTTTGTTGGACTGCTCCTATCGTATACAATTCAATTGCAGCCAAAATATAGTCCTCTTTATTTTGAAAATAATTAAAAAAAGAGCCTTTGGGCATTCCGGCTTCATCAGCTAATTCTTTAATACCAGTAGCATGATAACCTTTTAATTGAATTAAGTGATAGGTTTTGTTTAGAATTTCCTTTCGTTTCGTTTCTCGCTTTTTCATAACCTTATTCATAAATACATTAATACGACCAGTTGGTTTATTTTGCAAGTATTTTTTTTAAATTTTTTTAGTCTAATAGGCTAACTAATTAAGATTAAATCTCAATTATTAGAAAAAGATATATTTTAGTTTGTTTTATTTATAGTAGATAATAAAAAAATTGTATTGGAGTGAGGGGTCACGATGCTTAGAAAAATTACAATTCTGTTATTAATGCCAATCAAGAGTTAAAGACCTAAAACTAAAATGAGCATAGCAGCAGCCAAACGTCCAAAAACATGAATAAAAATTCCTTTCGTTGATCTGACCTTGGAAGCGAATTGAATATGAGTTTTTTCCTGTATCCAATTAAAGAGAGACTCTATTGGTTGTCTCATTCGACTAACCGCTTCTGAAAATAATTTGTCTGCAGAATTCAATCTCTCTTGACCTTTTTCTTTCTTAATAGGGGTGTATAAACTAACATTTTGCTTTTCCTTTAATTCTCTCACCAACACTTCTTTAAAATAGGCTTTGTCGGCGTAAATATCCATGTTTACACATAGTGGAAGAATGCTCATTTCCACTGCTTTCAAGTCACTTTCTCCACCAGGGGTTAAACCAATATACTTTGGAATAGGCAGAGTTTCTTGAGCTTTCGTCGCGAAAATATGGATTTTGACACCATGGTAATAAATGTCCTTAGAAGAGCAATATCCTTTATTTGCGACTCCTTCTTCACGTCCTACTTTTGCTTTGTCGCAACGAGGTGATTTTGCAAGCATTATTGGGAATGAATCCAATAATCCAATATGTTGACGAATATCAGGATTACTACTTATTTCCTTTAAAATACTCTCAAGTAATTTTGGAAATACATCTTCAAGTCTGTTTAAACGATTGTTAAATGCCTGGTAAGATGGAAGGAATGGAAACCATTCCAGCCAATAGTCTTTTATGTAATTATAAATTCCTTTTATTTCAAACTGTTTATTTAAAATTCCGAAAATATACACCGTTATCAACTCCTCGTCTGTAAAGTTCGGTTGATTGTTATTGCTCATTCTCATAGCATGAAAAATAAGTTGATTTTTGTAGCACTCACAAATATATAGATACAGGCTGATTATTTTTTTTCTTTGTTCATAATTAGTAAAAAATTTAATCAGCCCTTAGTTTTACAATCAATTTTTCAACCCTTGATTCGCATTATTAATATTCTCCGCTTATAGTTGTAGCTTTAAAAAAAAAACCAAATTCTTAGCATTTTTTGGACTGCCTTCTACTTCTAGCGAACATGGAATTAAGGTAAACCCAAATTCAACTGCCCTAACAGAGGGAGGAAATGATACATCATTTACAGTTGTTTTATCCTCCAAACCATCATCCGATGTAACCATTACCATTACACCCGATTCTCAGATTATCACAAACAATTCTCAAACTCCCGTTTCTGCTACGTTTTCTCCGGAAAATTGGAACACTACTCAAACGATTACAATAAATGCTTTTGATGACTCATTGATAGAAGGAAATCATACCGGTACGGTTTCTTTTGGTGTGACAAGTGAGGATTCCAAATACAACAATTACGAAGTGCCTTCTCTGACTTTTGATATAACCGACAATGACTCGGCTGGTGTATCACTTTCTTCCAATTCTGTTGCTGTTGAGGAGGGTTGGACTACCGGAAGTTATGCAATTCAATTGACTACACAACCTAAATCGGACGTAACAATTAATATCAGTCCTGATTCCCAAGTTACAACGGATGTGTCAACTTTAACTTTTAATTCATCCAATTGGAACACAACCCAAACAGTGACGGTAACGGCAGTTGATGATCTTCTTCCGGAAGCTACTCCACATACAGGAATAATTACACATACCGCAAGTAGTGGCGATTCTGACTATAGCGGACTTGGTGTAGTGAGCGTAACTGCGAATATAATTGATAATGATACACCTGGAATTTCCATATCAGCAAGCAATTTGACTGGCACAGAAGGTGGCGGAACAAGTACTTATACGGTTCGATTGTTAAGCCCACCGAACGCTAATGTGACCATTGCAATTGGTACGGATGGACAAGTTACAACAGTTCCTGCGAATTTGACGTTTACAAGCGCAGATTGGAGAACCTCGCAAACCGTAACGGTAAGTATTGTAGATGATTCAGTGGCAGAAGGAAATCATGCAAGTACAATTACTCATACTGCGAGTAGTGTTGATGGTAATTATAATGGAATGGTAGGAAGTAATGTAGCGGTTAATATAACAGATAATGACATTCCTGGAATTACTGTTTCCGGAAGTCCTGCAGTAAGTGAGACCGGAGCAACAAGTGACACGTATACAATCAAGTTAGATACTATCCCAACAAGTGCAGTAAATATAGCTATAGCATTTGATACAACCCAGGTAACTGTGAATGGTTCTGGAACAAGTCCGGTGAATGTTAGTTTAAGTGATATGACAGCTAGTACCGTAACGATAGCAGCCATAGACGATAGTGTGGATGAAGCCGACCCTCATACAACAAGTCTAACCTATACGGTAACAAGTAGTGATGGAAACTATTCGACTAAAACTATAGCATCAACGAGTGTAAGTATAACAGATAATGACACAGCGGGGATTACTTTGACGGAAAGTGGTGGTTCTACGGCAGTAAGTGAGACCGGAGCAACAAGTGACACGTATACAATCAAGTTAGATACTATCCCAACAAGTGCAGTAAATATAGCTATAGCATTTGATACAACCCAGGTAACTGTGAATGGTTCTGGAACAAGTCCGGTGAATGTTAGTTTAAGTGATATGACAGCTAGTACCGTAACGATAGCAGCCATAGACGATAGTGTGGATGAAGCCGACCCTCATACAACAAGTCTAACCTATACGGTAACAAGTAGTGATGGAAACTATTCGACTAAAACTATAGCATCAACGAGTGTAAGTATAACAGATAATGACACAGCGGGGATTACTTTGACGGAAAGTGGTGGTTCTACGGCAGTAAGTGAGACCGGAGCAACAAGTGACACGTATACAATCAAGTTAGATACTATCCCAACAAGTGCAGTAAATATAGCTATAGCATTTGATACAACCCAGGTAACTGTGAATGGTTCTGGAACAAGTCCGGTGAATGTTAGTTTAAGTGATATGACAGCTAGTACCGTAACGATAGCAGCCATAGACGATAGTGTGGATGAAGCCGACCCTCATACAACAAGTCTAACCTATACGGTAACAAGTAGTGATGGAAACTATTCGACTAAAACTATAGCATCAACGAGTGTAAGTATAACAGATAATGACACAGCGGGGATTACTTTGACGGAAAGTGGTGGTTCTACGGCAGTAAGTGAGACCGGAGCAACAAGTGACACGTATACAATCAAGTTAGATACTATCCCAACAAGTGCAGTAAATATAGCTATAGCATTTGATACAACCCAGGTAACTGTGAATGGTTCTGGAACAAGTCCGGTGAATGTTAGTTTAAGTGATATGACAGCTAGTACCGTAACGATAGCAGCCATAGACGATAGTGTGGATGAAGCCGACCCTCATACAACAAGTCTAACCTATACGGTAACAAGTAGTGATGGAAACTATTCGACTAAAACTATAGCATCAACGAGTGTAAGTATAACAGATAATGACACAGCGGGGATTACTTTGACGGAAAGTGGTGGTTCTACGGCAGTAAGTGAGACCGGAGCAACAAGTGACACGTATACAATCAAGTTAGATACTATCCCAACAAGTGCAGTAAATATAGCTATAGCATTTGATACAACCCAGGTAACTGTGAATGGTTCTGGAACAAGTCCGGTGAATGTTAGTTTAAGTGATATGACAGCTAGTACCGTAACGATAGCAGCCATAGACGATAGTGTGGATGAAGCCGACCCTCATACAACAAGTCTAACCTATACGGTAACAAGTAGTGATGGAAACTATTCGACTAAAACTATAGCATCAACGAGTGTAAGTATAACAGATAATGACACAGCGGGGATTACTTTGACGGAAAGTGGTGGTTCTACGGCAGTAAGTGAGACCGGAGCAACAAGTGACACGTATACAATCAAGTTAGATACTATCCCAACAAGTGCAGTAAATATAGCTATAGCATTTGATACAACCCAGGTAACTGTGAATGGTTCTGGAACAAGTCCGGTGAATGTTAGTTTAAGTGATATGACAGCTAGTACCGTAACGATAGCAGCCATAGACGATAGTGTGGATGAAGCCGACCCTCATACAACAAGTCTAACCTATACGGTAACAAGTAGTGATGGAAACTATTCGACTAAAACTATAGCATCAACGAGTGTAAGTATAACAGATAATGACACAGCGGGGATTACTTTGACGGAAAGTGGTGGTTCTACGGCAGTAAGTGAGACCGGAGCAACAAGTGACACGTATACAATCAAGTTAGATACTATCCCAACAAGTGCAGTAAATATAGCTATAGCATTTGATACAACCCAGGTAACTGTGAATGGTTCTGGAACAAGTCCGGTGAATGTTAGTTTAAGTGATATGACAGCTAGTACCGTAACGATAGCAGCCATAGACGATAGTGTGGATGAAGCCGACCCTCATACAACAAGTCTAACCTATACGGTAACAAGTAGTGATGGAAACTATTCGACTAAAACTATAGCATCAACGAGTGTAAGTATAACAGATAATGACACAGCGGGGATTACTTTGACGGAAAGTGGTGGTTCTACGGCAGTAAGTGAGACCGGAGCAACAAGTGACACGTATACAATCAAGTTAGATACTATCCCAACAAGTGCAGTAAATATAGCTATAGCATTTGATACAACCCAGGTAACTGTGAATGGTTCTGGAACAAGTCCGGTGAATGTTAGTTTAAGTGATATGACAGCTAGTACCGTAACAGTAGCAGCCATAGACGATAGTGTGGATGAAGCCGACCCTCATACAACAAGTCTAACCTATACGGTAACAAGTAGTGATGGAAACTATTCGACTAAAACTATAGCGTCAACGAGTGTAAGTATAACAGATAATGACACAGCGGGTCTCAACATATCCGGACTATCTGGTACTGTTTCCGAGGCAGGCTCAACGGCAACTTATACTATTTCACTGACAACAAAACCTCTATCAGATGTGATCGTTAATTTTGTCTATGACACTGCACAATTAGTCTTAAAAGTTGCAAGTGCTGTAGTAACTTCTATTACATTTACAGATACAAATTGGGGCACACCACAAACGATAACGGTTGAAGCTGTGAATGATGACATTGCTGAGACCAACCCTCATAACTCTACAATTCAGCACAAAACTACCAGTTCTGACCCGAATTACGAATCTTCTGGTGCAAGCCTTTTTGATTTACTAATAAGCATAGTCGATAATGATACGGCGGGAGTAACAGCATCTTCCTCAAGCTTGTCTTTAACCGAAGGAGGAACGGCTGGTTCATACACTCTTGTTTTAACTAGTCAACCTACTAATGATGTGACTATTAGTATTGCTTTTGATACAACTCAATTAAAGTTAAATGGTAGTTCTACATCTCCCATCATCTTTACGTTTACGAGTGCGAATTGGAACACAACTCAAAATATAACGGTAGATGCTCTGTGTGACGGACTTACGGAAGGATCACATACAAAAAGTATCACTCATACGGTTAGTAGTTCGGATTCCAACTACAGCAGTCTTTCGGCTTTTAATGTGGATATAAATATTACGGATAATACGAGTTGTAGTAGATTGAAAAGTGCTTTTCAATCAGGTACTGATACAATGTCATCAACTACTTTAACAAAATCAATTACTCAAGTAGACCCGACCAAATCTTTTGTATATTGTAATTTTATGTATGGAAATTCAGGTGCAGAGTATGCTACAACTTGTCAGTTAGATGGAACGGGAAGTAATGTAATTTTAAAAACAAATAATAACACTACAAACACTACAGTTAACTGGTACGTAGTAGAATTTGCGACAGGAGCTACAGTTCAAAGAGGAAGTTATAACATGTCATCCGGCACTACAACACACAACCAATCAATAACTGCTGTAACTACCTCTAAGACGTTCGTAATAGCCTATACAAGAATGAATAACTCAAGTGCAACTATTGATGAACGAAGAACCGTTATGGCTCAATTGACTAGCGCTACAAACCTCGAATTATCCAGGAATGAATCAGGAACAGTTGTAGATATTGAGTGGCAGGTAATTCAATTAGATGGAGCAAATGTTCAATCCGGTCAAATGACCTTAAATTCTAGTACTGGTACAGCCACTATTACAACCGTAGACTTAGCATCATCTTTCCTATTATTTAACTATAAAGCTGCATCAGCAGTGAATGGGGATGAAATTAAATACTATACGAGAGGAACGTTGACTGATTCTACAACAGTAACATTTAATCGTAAGTCTAATACAAATTCGGTAGACGTATCCTGGTTTGTTATAACCATGACAGACGGCACAAAAGTACAAAAAGGCACTAAAAATGTTACTACCACTGATGTTACCGTTACTGATACGGTAACATCAGTAAATACTGGTACAACCATGATAGCTCTATCTAACGACATAGACACTGGAGATGCCTCTACAACTACACAGGATTCAGGAACGTTTTCTTCAAAATTCAATTCTAGTACACAAATTGAGTTTGGAAGATATAAGCAAGAGAGTAACGCCGGAACCATTGACTGGTTTACGGTTGAATTTTTATCTAATTAAAGGTTAAACCTCATAACTTCGTTGGATCAATCCCCAACTCTCTCAATTTTTGAGCATACAGGTCAGCCCTTTTCTTTTCTAATCCTTTT
This sequence comes from Leptospiraceae bacterium, assembly GCA_024233865.1. Taxonomy (GTDB): domain Bacteria; phylum Spirochaetota; class Leptospiria; order Leptospirales; family Leptospiraceae; genus JACKPA01. The sequence continues at coordinate 1,104,502 of JACKPA010000001.1, forward strand.
TCTATTTCAGCTTTGTCTGCTCTAAACTTTTCACTTTTAGCTCTTTGCTTTTCTTCCTCTAACAACTCCCACACTTCTTCATAACTTACCAAGACTTGTCCATCATACAACACTTCTACTTTGGCACCATCACGCCAATCTTCTCTCGGTAGTTCTCGGATGCTTAAACCTTGTATTGCTTGGCTATGGTATTCACCTTGCTCGTTTCTTTCAATGGGAACGTATTCATTACCCTCCAAATAAAACCATTCTATCACTCGGTTATCGGACACTTTGGGGTATATCAATATAAACTCAGGAATTTTGTTAAAAGCATTTAGTCCTTTCATCTTGTCTGTGTCTTTAATTTCTTTGGCTTTTCGCTCAGTGCTGACTACTTCCAGAGCTAGCATTATTTCGTCCGCACCTATCTTACTTACATCTAAATTTCGAGATAGAACTAAGTCAGGATAAAACTTCTTTTGCTCCGCATCACCTGTTTGCACATTTGTAAGTTCCATATACCATACAGGGTGGTCTGATATAGCTTTGAATCCTAATTTTTTAGCAATAAATTTGAATACATAAGATAGGTAGTTGATGGCTATTTCATGCTCTTCGGATTGAGACATACCAAGCTCCTCGTCATAATAAGGGATTTCCAAGCCGAAATCAGTGTGTTCCCATTTTTCAATGGAAGGTTTTTGAGTCACCATTGTAGACATAAGCATCTTCCTTTTTAAGTAATATATTCGTAAATTAAAATTTTGTCAACCTATCTTGTCCTAAAATCTTTTTCAGTTGTTTGTTGCCTAAATTTATCGTTTTTATTTCTTGACTTTTTATTGTATATTTATTTTCTATTTTAAGAAGAGATTGTATGTTAAAGATAATAAACCCCGCAAAAAACGAAGTTATTCAAGAATTAGAGGAGGACACTCCCGATAGTATCAGCAGAAAATTTGAGCAAGCTGTTGTTTCTCAAAAACAGTGGATGAATAAAAATATCCAAAAACGAGAAGAGTCCTTACTAAAGTTTTCAGAATTTTTATTACAAGACAAAGAAAGATTGGCAAATCTTTTATCATCAGAAACTGGAAAACCAGTCACACAAGCGGGAAATGAAGTCAAAGCAACAACCGCTCGAATTGAATATTTTTTAAAAAATACCTCTAAGGTAATCCAAAATGAAATGGTTCTTTCTGAAGGTTCTTTGCAAGAAGTGATTTCTTATGAGCCTTTAGGAGTTATTGCTAATATATCAGCCTGGAATTATCCCTATTTTGTAGGTTCTAACGTTTTTGTTCCGGCTCTTCTTACTGGAAATGCGGTTTTGTACAAGCCATCCGAATACGCAAGCCTAACCGGACTCGCCATTACTGACTTGTTACACAAGTCCGGAGTACCTAAAGAAGTTTTTGCTCCCATTATCGGAGGTGGAAACGCAGGAAGTGAATTACTAAAACAAAAGTTAAATGGAGTATTTTTTACCGGTTCCTATGCAACCGGAATGAAAATAGCAGAAGCAACAGGTGGAAAAATTAAGCTACAACTGGAATTAGGTGGAAAAGACCCTGTTTATGTATGTGAAGATGTTGACATTTCGGTAGCAGCAGCCTCTCTGGCGGATGGTGCCTTTTATAACACCGGTCAGAGCTGTTGCTCGGTAGAAAGAATTTATGTTCATCAAAGTATATATGATGAGTTTGTAGGGAGGTTTGTGAAGGAAGTAAAATCGTTTAAAATTGGGCTTCCTAATGAACAGGATACCTATATAGCTCCACTTACACGTACACCCCAAGTTCGTTTTCTTGAAGAGCAAGTTAAGGACGCTATTTCCAAAGGCGCTAAAGTTTTAACCGGTGGTAAAAAGTTATCAATAGAAAGCTCTCAAAACTATTTTGAGCCAACCGTTTTAACAGGTGTAAACCATACAATGGATGTGATGAAAGAAGAAAGCTTCGGACCGATCATTGGAATCCAAAAGGTATCTGATGATAAAGAAGCCATTGCACTTATGAATGATACGGAATATGGCTTAACTGCGGGTGTTTATTCTCAAAATATAAACAGAGCCAAAACAATCTTATCGCAAGTAAATTCGGGAAGTGTGTATTGGAATTGCTGCGATAGAGTAAGCCCTCGTTTACCTTGGACAGGTCGAAAACATTCCGGCATTGGTTCAACTTTATCTCACTTGGGCATCCTAGCCTTTGTCCAACCCAAAGCATGGCATTTAAAAGGGCTCACGTAGATACAGTGTAAAAAATATCCACCAAAAGAAGAAGGCTTGATTGTTTTGGACGAAATCCATAAATAAAGAGTCTCTTTTTGCTGTTGAGTGCAAACTCACAGCAAAAGCACTTTTGGCTCATATTCCTTATTTTAAAGAGAGAACAAAGATTAAAAAGTTCTACCAAGTTCATTTGGAAGGGGAAGAAGAAAAGCAGATCATGGATGGAGTTTTGATCGTTACTTTTTTGAAGTTTTGTAAATACGAAAAGCTAGTTTAATAAAAATATAAATTCCACTTGTTTTAGTATGGTCATTTTAAATTCATGGTAAGATATAATGGCTAACTCTAAAATCATTAAGTTTATCACGAAGTACTACAGGCTTTTTATTTTTTTGATTCTGTTCATTTCTCTATCAGTTTGGATAACGCAAAAGCTGCTAGAAGAAGATGATTTGGGCATTCATATAGCTATGGTAGGACCCATTACCGGTCCCGATTCCGCCAACGGTAAATCATACAAAGAGGGAATAAATCTATATTTAACGGAATTAAATAACCAGGGTGGACTAAATGGAGAAAAAGTTGTGCTTGATATCTACGATGATCAAAACAAAAAGGAGTTGGCAGAAACAAGATCCCAGGAAGTTATAAAAGACGGAAAAGCCATTGGTGTAATAGGACATAATTCCAGTTCTTGCTCTATGCGGGCAGGACCTATTTATAAAAAGTATGGAATTCCGGCTATTTCACCAGCATCAACCAACGTTGGTGTTACCATTGGTAACGAATGGTATTTCCGGACTATTTTTAATGATAAATCCCAAGGTAGATTTTTGGCAAATTACGCCAAAAAAGTATTAAAACCCAAGTCCTTTAGTATCATATACGAAGACCTTTCGTATGGCTCTTATTTAAAAAAAGTATTTGAAGAAACCCTAGGTGAGCAAGGAGTTTATATCCAAAACAAATGGGAAATTCATCCGGATAGTAAAAATATTGATAATGAAATCAAAACGGTTGTGGATGAGTTGAAAGCTAAAAATGATCCAGGGCTTGTTTTTATAGCCGTTCACCCCTTAGAAGGAGCCAAACTGGTAAAGCATATCAAGGATGCCGGACTAAAAAATATAATCTTGGCACCGGATGCAATTGCGTCCCAGGCTTTTACCGAAGCTCTAAGCAAATATCCGGAAGAAGTCAAAAACCCCGGACATTATAGCAATGGAATTTACGTCACTACTCCGCTTATTTTTGATAATGCCAACAACAAAGCCCAAAGATTCAAAAGCGACTACCAAACTGCCTACAAAGCAGAACCGGATTGGCGAGCTGCTTACGCTTATGACTCGGTTTTGACAATGGTAGAAACCGTTAAAAAATCAAAACTCTTAAAACCTGGTGATCCATTGCAAGAAACCAGAAAAAAAATTCGAGATCACTTGGAGAAATTGGTAAATATTGAAGATGCCATTGAAGGAGTAACCGGTTTTAATTATTTTGATGACCAAGGAGATTCTCCTAAGCCAATTTCCATTGGTATTTATCGTAACAACAATATCGTATCTACCTTTATTCAGCTACAAGCCATGAGAGATATCAATGAAGTCTCTGACCTAAAGCAGGCTTTGCAAGATGAAACAATTCTGGAGATAGATGGGAAGTATTTATACCAAACCAATGTTGTATATACCGGAATCGAGATGATTGAAATTTCCAATTTGGACATGTCCAAACTAATTTTTGACATGGAATTTTATATATGGTTTCGCTATAAAGGAAATATCGACCCGCAAAACATTGACTTTTTAAATACCGTAAAATCCGTTCCCATAAAAGACAAAGAAGGTGATAACGAAGAAGAGACGGAAGATAAAAAGAAAAATCCACAGAATTGGAATTTCAATTTTCCTGATAAAATGAAATCGTCTATGGAAATGAAACTGGTAGGGGAAGAAAAAAAGGGAGACTTGAAATATCGGGTTTATCACGTAAAAGGACAGTTCAAGGCAGATACGCTTCCCGTAAAATACGTTTTGGGTAAACATTCTTTAGGCATAAACTTTGTTCACAAAAAGCTCACAAGAAATAATTTGATATACGTAATCGACGTGGTTGGAATGGGAATCACTCATAAAACGTCTATTATGGATAAAATTGATACACAAAAAATTTTGAGTCCGGTAGAAAGTTGGAGCATTGACAACGTATTGTTTTTCCAAGATATTTTAGAAAAATCTCCTTTGGGTGCCATTCAATACATAAGCACAAGAAATGCCAAGCCGGAATATTCCAGATTTAACGTTGCTGTACGGGTCAAGAAAAATGATTTTTCACTCCGGGGAGCTATCCCAAACAGAAATGTTATCTACTATCTTTCTATTAGTTTGATCGTATTTATTGGTTTGAAAGTCATGGGTAGGTTTCAACATTTTGATAGCTACTCCAATCTGATATGGTTTTTGATAACCGTAGACATATTTATAGTCCTTGTTTCCAGTGAAATTGTTATAGTTGATAAACTCGTGGAAATGAAAAACAACTACGATTTGAAGTTGCTCACTCGCGGATTTGATTTGCTTTGGTGGATCATTCCGGCAGCCAGACTAAACCAAGCGATAGAAAGGTTTGTTTGGGCACCTCTCGAAGTCAAAACCGGTCACCACATACCTACGGTTGTTAGGATGTTTCTGGCAAGTTTCATCTATCTTTTGACCTTTTTTGGAATTGTTGCTTTTGTGTATGAGCAAAAAATTACCAGCTTGCTCGCAACATCTGGGGTTGTAGCCATGATCATTGGTTTGGCGATTCAGGTGAACATTTCCAATATTTTTTCCGGTATTGCCATCAATATTGAGCGTCCTTTTCGGGTAGGAGATTGGATCCAAGTTGGTTCTATGGATGAAGGAAAGGTAGTTGACATTACATGGAGAACTACAAGAATCAAAACAAGACATCAGCTTATTTTAAGCATTCCCAACAGTATCGCATCCGAATCCCCCATTCAGAACTTTGGTGGTGTGGATGATATTGTGGAGTTTTGGTTTACTGTAAAAATAGACCCGGCTCAAAATACCAAAAGAGTGCAAAAGATTTTATTGGACTCTTTGTACGCTGCAGAAGGAGTGCTAAAAAACCCTGCACCTTACACCCGCTTGAATGAATTTACTGACTGGTCAGCCGATTATATCATTGGTTATTGCTGGAAAGACTATGGTAGAAAAAATACAGTTAGAAAAGCGGTCTGGACAAGTGTTTGGACTCATTTGTACAGAGCAGGTATTGAACCAGCCATTCAAAGAAACGAAATCCATTTGTTCAAAGGAATCAAGGCTAGGGGAGAGGAAGCTCTGAAACCATTGACCCTCTTAAAGGAAATTGATATATTCCAGAGTTTTTCGGAAGAGGAGAAGGCATACTTAAGTGATAGAATGATAGAACACAATTTTATTCCGGGTGAAATGATTGTTCATATCGGTGATACAAACGATTCAATGTTTGTAATAGCAGAAGGTGTTGTAAGCGTTCAAACAAAGCTGGAAAATGGAAATTATATAGAAGTAGCGTCTCTAGGAGCTGGTAATTTTTTTGGAGAGATGGCTCTTTTAACAGGTGCAATAAGAACCGCCAATATTATTTCGACCACCAATGCAAGGCTTTATGAGATTACAAAAAGAGATGTGGACCCATTGTTAGAAAAACATCCGGAGATTTTTAGCATGGTAAATAAGGTATCTTCAAGGCGTAAAGAAGATACGGAAACCCAAAAACAAAGAAGTCAAATTGCACCTGAACCGGAAAAGCTAAACTTTTTTCAAAAGATTTATGTAAAAATGAAAAAAATGTTGGTTGTTGAAGGATAAATGAAAATAGTATAAAAGGGTTGTCTTCATGGAAGATACAATAGAAAAAAGAAAATATGAAAGAATCGTAAAGGAATTTAAAGACTATAAGGTATATATAGAATTTAATAGTGCTCTTTTAGAAGGTCGTTTAGGTGATATATCAGAAAAGGGAATGTGCATTCTGTTTCCTAAAAAAATGCAACTATTGGCGGGGCAGGAAATTAATGCAGCTCTAATCCACAGAACAACTAAAAACGATCTAAAAATACAAGGAAAAATTGCATGGATAAAAAATAAGCCGGAATATAAAGAAAATCCTTTTTTGTGCGGAGTGGAATTTGATGTCGAAATAGAGTTACCGGACGATATTATAGCAATAAGTTATGCGGCTGGTTTTGATATTTAAATCAACCTTTATTCAATGCTATGAACAACAAGTCCGCTTCGTAATTTTGGTTCAAACCAAGTCGTTTTAGGAGGCATAATATTGCCTGTGTCCGAAATTGTGATTAGTTGTTCAATACTGACCGGGTACATTGCAAAGGCAACTTTCATTTCGTTGCTATCTACCCTCTTTTTCAGTTCTTCGGATCCTCGGATTCCGCCCACAAAATCGATTCGTTTGTCTCGCCTAAGGTCTTGTATACCTAAAATAGGATCCAAAATACATTTGGATAAAATGGTAACATCCAAAACTCCAATCGGATCGAAGTCATCATAGGTTCCTTCTTTTGCTAAAAGAGAATACCATTTTTGTCCAAGATACATTCCGATTTCATGTAATTTGTTTGGCTTATACAACTCGTATTTGATTTGTGTTATATCAAAATATGCTTTGATTTTGTCCAAAAATTCGCTTTCATTCAAACCATTCAAATCTTTAACAACCCGATTATAATCCATTATCCTTAGCTGGCTTGCCGGAAAATATACCGCTAAAAAGAAATTATATTCTTCTTGTCCGGTATGCTTGGGATTGTTTTCCTTTTTTTCTCTACCGACTATGGACGCAGACGCGCTTCTATGGTGTCCGTCTGCAATATATATACTGGGAATTTTTTCAAAAATATGGACTAATTTTTGAATTATTTCAGAATTTTGGATCAACCAGAAAGTGTGCTCAACTTCGTCCGAAGCTATAAAATTGTATTCAGGGTTGTCTTTTGTAATTAGAGAAATGATCTGATCTACTTCTGCCACATCCGGATAGGTTAAAAAGATAGGTCCGGATTGGATATTGGTTGTTTCAATGTGGTTTTTTCGATCATTTTCCTTGTCTGGTCGTGTGAGTTCGTGTCTTTTAATAATATTGTTCCAATAATCTTCTACACTAGCGCAACCAACCAAACCAAATTGGGTTTTCCCTTTCCATGTTTGGGAATAAACATATAAAGAATCACTTGAATCTTGGCTAAAAATTCCATCCGATACCATTTTATTAAAATTTTCTTTCGCCTTTTGGTAAACGCTTTTGTCATACAGATCGGTTTCTGGAGGAAGATCTATTTCAGCCTTTTCTACATGTAGAAAAGAAATCGCATTGTCTCTTGCTTCCATTTTTGCTTCTTCGGAATTCAGAACATCGTAGGGTTTACAGGCAACCCTGTCTACATATTTTTTCTGGGGACGTATCCCTTTAAACGGTTTTATAATTGCCATAAAATAATTCTTTGTTTGGGTTACTTTTAAGGTTAAAAAAACAATAGAATTATTGCAAGTAAATTTAGGAATTGGAATAAAACAAAAATCTTTACACTATCATAATATATTCCAAATTTCGGTACATTCCTTTGTAATCCATTCCGTATCCTACCACAAAATGGTCTTCTATTTCAAAACCATAATACTCTATAGAGTAGTTGAGAGTATGCTTTTTGGATTTTACGAATAAAGAACAAATTTTTAGAGAACTTGGTTTTCTCGAAAACAAATTGTCTATGATGTGGTTTAAAGTATTTCCCGTATCAATTATATCTTCTACAACAATAACATGCCTATTTTCAATATTTATATTTAAGTCTTTTAATATCCGAATATTACCTGAAGATTCTTTCTCCTCATAGGAAGAGGCTTCGATAAAGTCGATCATCAGCGGAATGGAAACGCCCCTAACCAAATCAGCCAGGAAAATAAAAGAACCTTTTAATATTCCCACAAATATGGGTTCTTTGTTTTCATATTCTTTTGCTATTTGTTCTCCAAGGAAGCGAACCCGATTTTGAATATCATTTTTGGGAATAAGAATATTATCTTTCATTTTAGTCTTTTTTCTCTTCTTTGATTGGTAACCAATAAAGCCCTAATTTTCCTTGAACATCCGTAACATCAGCCCAATGATCTATACTAAAACGCAAGCACAAAAAAGCACAAGTAGAGAATTTTTCAAAAAAAGAAAAGTCTGCAAAGGTATTGTGCCTCATAATAAGGTAGTTGGCAAGAGATTCCAAACCAGGATTGTGACCAACTATTAAAATGGAATTGTACTCATCATCCGTGCTTTTTATCAAATCCATAAGTTCGTTTAAATTGGCTTCATAAACTTTATCGGTAAATTTTTTGTTCCAAACGATACGATTATTTTTTGTTAAAATCTCAAAAGTTTCGGTTGTTCTTTGGGAGTCGGATATGTATGCCATATCTATTTCTTTTATTCTTTCTTCCAAAAATTCTCTCAGAGCTTTTGCGTTTTTTCTTCCTCTTTTGGACAAAGGTCTCTCATGATCGGATTTAAAAGGTTTATCCCATTCCGATTTGGCATGCCGTAGCAAGTATATGGTCTTCATAATTAGATCAAATTTAGTTATATATTCTATTGACAACTATAAAAACATATAATTTTAACAAATTTTTCCTCTCATCCACGCAGTCTGTAAGTGTAGTATATATCATGCTATGATCCGAAATAGCGAAATAGTGAGAAAATAGAACTATAAAAAATCTACTTTACAACAAAAATGGATACATGATACTTAGTTTATGCTTAAAATAGCCTACGGTGAAGCCAGCTTTGACAATTTGAGGAATAGAAATGACTTGTATATAGACAAAACACACTTTATCCCTCTTATGGAAAATCATACAAAGTTCTTTTTTATACGACCTCGTCGTTTTGGAAAAAGTCTCTGGCTCAGTGTTTTGCACGCCTATTATGACACAAACAAAGCTGACAAATTTGATAAACTGTTTGACGAACTCTACATACAAAAAAGTCCAACGGATTATAAAAATTCTTATCTCATTCTGCGATTTGACTTCTCTGGATTGAATACGGAGAACGAACAAAGCCTAAAAAGTGATTTTACCTTTAGAGTAAGAAGGCAAGCAATAAGCTTCTTTCAATATTATAAAAATTTTTTTGATAACTCTTTTCTTGAAAATATAGAAAAAGAATTTGAAAGCATCTCTGCCAGTCAACTTATCTCCATGGTAAAAGAAAAAGCAAATTTGATACAAAAAAAGGTCTATGTTCTAATAGACGAATACGACCACTATGCAAACAAGCTTGCATCAGAGGGAAGAGAAGCTTTTGTCAGAAACATTGTTTCCAAGACGGGTTTTGTAAGAGAGTTTTATGAACAGATGAAGATCGCGAGTGGTGAAGGCGTTTTTGAAAGGTTCTTTATCACAGGTGTTTCACCCATTATGCTCGACGAACTCTCCAGTGGATTCAACATTTTGAGCGACATGACCATTGATCCACATTTCAATGAAATGATAGGTTTTACGTTAGATGAAGTCAAATCTTTACTTGAGAAGGTTAAAGCGGAAAGATATATCCATAAAACAAAAGAAGAAGTTCTCCAAGATTTGATTCAATACTACAATGGATATTGTTTCTCTGATGCGGCAAATACCAAACTCTTTAATTCTGATATGGTTTTGTATTTTATGGAGAAATTTTCTAGAATTGGCTATCCGAAAGAATTATTAGATGAGAATGTAAAAACGGATTATAATAAATTGAGCGGATTGATTGTAGGAACGAGTGGAAAAGATAAACTACAGAGTATCATAGAAGAGATAAACCTTAATGATACTCTCATCTTAGATTTAAGCAAGAGGTTTAATTTTACACAAAGATTTGGTGATTCGGAGTTAAAGTCTCTGCTATTTTATTTAGGGCTACTCACATTTTCGGAGCCTGGAGAAATGAAAATACCCAATTATGTTATACGAACTTTGTATTGGGAGTATTTGCACAAGTATTTGGAAGAAGAAAGGAATATAGAATTTGATGTAACGCTTCTGGGAAGGGCAATCAAAGACATGGCAAAGCGTGGAGATGCAAGCGGACTAAAAATATTGGCAACGGACTTTTTTCAAAATAAGCTATCGGGTTATGATTTTAGCGGTTTAACCGAGAAACACGTCAAGTTTATATTTGTGTCTTATTTTACCTTGAGCAAGCTCTACAACATCATTTCCGAAAGAGAACTTTCGGGAATGAAACGGATAGACCTTCTTTTTGAAGCCCACCCTGCCTACTATGACTACGTATTCTACAACTTTATTCTAGAGTTTAAGTATATTCGGAAAAAGGATAGTGAAGAAGTTGCTACCCAAAAGCGAAAAGAAGCCATAGAACAAGCTAGAGATTACTACGAAATCTACAAGAGAGATTTCAAACAATTCGGGAGGGAGCTTCGTTCTATTGCACTGATTGTGAATCATTCGAGAGAGGTAGAACTGATCGAGGTTTGTGGATTTGGGGAGTGTAATCGACCTCAACCAATGGGGTGATTTGTGGAAACAGTTTTTGGATAGCTTAAAAGAAAATTCATTCCCAAATGAAGAATGGTTGCATCACCCTAATTTCAGTCAAAAATTAGACAAAGCTTTAGAGTGGAATATGAATAATCCACCTCAAATTTCTGATATAGAAGAATTAAAACAAAAAATAGATACAGATGAATAAAGTTCTTCTTGATCTTAACAACCCGGTTTTTCAACAAGATTTGTTTGCTCTCTCAAAGCAAGAAGCCATAGCAGTTCTAAAGACCTTGAAGAAAATTTCTCAGTTGACTTGGGATCAGTTGTATCAAGATACTGGGCTAAAATGGGAAGCTATTCACACCAGGCAAAGCCAAAAGGGAGAAAAATTGTATAGTTTTCGGATTACTAAAAAATCTAGGGCAATAGGAATCCATATCCTTACCCATATCTTTTTGTTATTCACCACAGATTTACACAGATGGACACCGATTTTTTAATTCCTGTTTGATTTTTTTGATTAATAAAAAATTGAATAGTTTATATAGTGAATCTCGCACTTATAGAACTAAACAATATCGATCCGAATTATAAGAATTACGATTCTTTCGTTTATGCACGTCCGTTAATGGAAGAAGAAATGGAATTTCAATTTAAGCTATACAAATTACTTACAAACACAAAAGAAATTAATGAAAAGTTTTTCATGGAAAATAGAATCATAAAAAAAGTATTTTAGGTGAAAAATTGAAAAAGCTTGAATTCATGGTAGTTGCATAGAAGAGTGAAGATTATTTTTTAGCAAAAGATTTGACTTGAATTTGTCAATTTCTCAAGATGTCCTTATGAATTTCGCTCCGCAAAAGATAGAAACGTAAGCGTCAAACAAACACCATCTTTACAAAGCTCGAGCAACAGAGTGGTTAAAGAATTGGAGATTTTTATAGTTGCAAAAACAAAAGAATCGTCCAGCACTAGCTATATGGAAAAGATATTTCCTATTGAAAAAGACAACATAGGAATCCGAGCTGAGATATTGGTTCTGTCAGAAAATATGAAAATTGGATTTCAAGCAGTAGAAAAACAAATCCAAGCGGTAGAAAAGCAAGTTCAAGCAGTGGAAAGGCATGTCTTAGCTTTGGAGAAGACCATGGATAAGCGTTTTGAGGCTGTTGAGAAAAGGATCGATTTTCAAACAAAATTGCTTTGGTTGGTAATAGCCATTCTGGTTACAAGTGCAGGTTCGTTTATAAGCTTTCTTGTAAAGAATTGGCAGATAGGCGGATAAAAGAAAAACAATTTTACAAAGAAGACTCCGAAAAAGATCTCACGTTAAAATATTTCATCCATTTTTTCCATAAGTTCTTCCGACTCGACTATCGTAAAATGGTTGGCATTTAGAATTTTATGGCTTCTCGTGGAAGGTTCCGGTTTTTTCAAAAAAACTTTATCCGTTAAGTAGGTAAGACTATCCTTTTCGACAATTCCATCTCCAAACCACATTTGCAATGGGTTGGTTTCGTCTCCGAGCAAGCAATAAAACTGATAGACATCCATATCATCCAGTTCTCCAAAGTAGTGTTGGATGGTATATCTAAATAGATGCCAATTCTCTTTCCAGTCCTCTTCACGCAAAATTCCATGGGACAAGTCTTTGATTCCATCGCTTCTTAGATTTCCAACGATTCCAAGCAATTTAAAAAACAAATCCGGCGACTGCTCTAATAAAAACCCTAACCAAAATCCGACTTTTTCCAGATAAGAACCACCGTCCGGTGAACTGATAAATATTATCTTTCCAAAGCGATTAGCCCATTCTCTTTTTTGGAGTTTAGCGTAATAAAGCATACTCCGGAAAATAAGACCACCTTGGCTATAGGTAATTACGTTTAGTACAATGTCCGGGTCTTTGCTAAAAAGATCATCAAGAAGTTCTAACAGCTTTTTTCCGTTTTCCGAAATGTGCAGTCCATGGTTGTAGCGAGTATAAAAAGGAAAATATCCTTTTTTAAAAAAACGGGTCGAAATTCCCAATGAAACAATTTCACTTTCATCAATTTTTTTTATACAATCCATCCAGAGAGTTTCATCGCAAAAAAGTCCGGGAATATACAAAATAGCTTTTTTTAAATGAGATGCTTTAAACTTATCATAAGCTTCTGTCGTGGAAATGTCTTTCCCTTTTTCTCGAAAACTCATACGTATCTTGGACATCGCGTATTTATTGTCATGGGAACTACCAAGTATACTGCTAACAGCTCGGTTGTCATAGATCATGTCGTGAGCAAAATTTTTTGCTATGCCAAGAGAATCAAAAGCCGTATCAAAAGCCTTTTCCGTATTGGTTATGGAAAGGTTCATGGCATTTTTTGTTACACCAGCAGAATACCTCACGTTTTGGGCTGCGATTTTGAGACCATTTTGCCATGATTCAATAAAGAAAAAGGTAGAAGATAGGGTTTTTAATCCGAATTCGGTTACCTTTAAGCTTCCGTGAGAAACTTCTCTGGCAAATTCCAAAGCCGTATTGGTGATTTTTTCTGATACCTTAACGGCATCGTGGCTAACTTTATGGAGAAATTCGATCAGCATAATTTTTTACTTTCACACCTTCCATGAAGAAAACATTTTTTTCACCATGTATTTAGTCATCTTGAGTCCGCCACTCACAAAGTCACCAATGGATTTGGGAAATACAAAGCGTAGCGTGTCTAACAAAGCGTTGTATGTATCTTTGCTAAACGGATACCACCATAGATTTCTTTTGGAGTGAATCAAATCCCAGCTTATCACTTTGGGTTGCGTCATTTCATCCAAGCCTATTGCCGAATGTGTTCTTCCGATTCCGGTTGCCTTCCAGCCTCCCCAAGGTGTTTCCGATTGGCCATGAGTGTACAGGTGGTCGTTGATTGTGGTGACACCGGCTTCTATTCTGGTAGCAATCTTTTTTCCTAACTTTATGTCTTTTGTCCAGACGGAGGAAGTAAGAGCATAATTAGAATCATTGGCGAGTCGAATGGCTTCTTCCACATCTTTGAATTTCATCACAGGTAAAACCGGACCAAACGTTTCTTCTGTCATAATTTTCATCGAATGATTTACGTTAGTCATAAGAGTAGCGGGATAAAAATAACCGTTTGCATTGTTTGTAGGACTTGATTGAGCAACGATCTTTGCCCCGGAGTCCAAAGCAGCATCCACCTGTTTCATAACCGTTTGGAGCTGATCTTTGGTTGTCATGGAGCCCATATCAATCTCAAAATCCCTATCTACTCCATGCCTAAGTTTTTTTGTCTTTTGGATCATAATTTCTACAAACGTATCATAAATAGATTCATGGACATAAACTCTTTCGATTCCCGCACAGGTTTGTCCTGCATTTTGGTAGCCTGCCCAACAAGCTCCGTTGGTGGCTCTTTCCAAATCAGCATCAGCCAAGACAATCATGGGGTCTTTTCCACCCAATTCAAGGGAGAGAGGTGTTAAGTAAGGGGCAGCAGAAGCCATAAGGGTTTTACCGGTTGCAACCGAGCCGGTGAAAAAGATTTTGTTGATTCCGTTTTCAAAAAAGGACTTCGAAACGGCACTCCCGGATCCAACTACGTGATAAAACAGGCCATCCGGTAATTCGGCGGCGGCTACGATTTTGTTAATGGCATCTCCTACCATAATGGTTGCCGCAGCTACTTTGAGCAGAATAGCATTTCCAGCCATCAAACCCATTACAATTTCACCAAATGGTATGGAAAGAGGATAGTTCCATGGGCTGATTATTCCGACCACTCCCATAGGCATACGAAGAAGCATATTTTTTTTGTTAAAAAACAAAAGAGAAGAACCTGGTAATTTTTTGGGTTTTAGATATTTTACAGCATTTTTGGCATACCAGTCAGCAGCTAAAGAACACGGAATCACTTCCGTTACAAGGGCATCTATACGTGACTTACCGTTGCTTTTGCTTACAATAGAAGATATATCTTCCGCGTTCTCTGTTATATAATCCCGCATGCGCAAGATATATTTTTTTCGTTCCCCGAATGATTTGGTTGCCCATGACTTTTGAGCTTCTCTGGCTTTTTGAAAAATTGTAGGCATAAGAGCCATATCTGTATTTGGCACTCTTCCGATTTCTTTTAGAGTTGCCGGATTGATTGCGATAGATTCACTTACTTCTTGAATTGATTTTGCTGCTACAACCATATTGTGTCCCCTTATTTCGTTGATTGATGTGTGATTGATAAAAGTTCTTTCTTAAAAAATTTTCAATAGATCGACTTGTTATATAGGAAAGTGTGTTTTTCCGGTATAAACAGAGACTTGCCTTGAGCCTATCAAACTCTCCTCCTTCCGAGATTTGCTTGGAAAAAAAAAGAGTCAATCATTTTTTGAAAAAATTATTCATTTTTGTGTAACAACCGGATGATTCCTAAAGTAAAGTGATAAAATATCCGTATCAAGTAAAGACTTCTTCATAAAGTTTTCTCCGATTGGAATGTCTCCGCCTTCTAAAAGTAGTTTCTACAAAATCTTGAAAATCTTCTTCAGACATATCTGACCAACAGCCAGCATAGTTTATTGATTCAGTTTTCTTACTAACAATTTGTTCTAATCCGATTCTATAGAAATGAACAAGGTTGTATAGCTCCATTAACTTATTTTCCGGTATTTGTTCGATTTCTTGTATAATCTTGAATTTAAAACTTGTTTGTTTCGATTCGTTTTGTTCTGCTATCATAATTTTTTTTCTCCTCACTCTTCAGGTATTTCATACCCGTCATACTCACTTTTATTCATTCCAAACTCCGGGTCAACGATTTTCACTTCTTCAAAAGTCAGTTCATACAACTTATATACCATAATGTCGATCTCTGCGTCTGTCCTGTCGATCACTTTCTTAATCTCCAGAGCCTCTTCTTGCTTTCGCTTGAAGCGATCAAACCATTCGTCTTTCAACTTTCCCGAAAGTTCGAGTTTCTTCTTTTTTAGCTCTGCTACAAAGTCTTTCCAATCTAAGAGATACCACTTTTCAAGCTTCGTTGGGATGTTTTCCAGCATTACATCTGCTCTAAAGAGTTCCCAAAAGTTGTTGTTTAACTCCTGGAGTTCTTTATTCTTGGCAAGCATGATGTCCGCTCGGTTTGATAAAAGTGTATGATATTGTTGGTAGTTATCATGTATTGGTAAAATGTCAGAGTAACCAGGCATAAAATGCATTGTTCTAATTGCTTGGTTGTAAACATAGTGGTAATAATAAAATGAAATGAATTTAGAATTTATCAAAGCACATAGAAATTCATTTTTCATATCATCATTTTTTTGAGCATAGCACATTACAGTATTTAAACAATATCTGGCATTCTTATCAATTGAAGCTGTAATTTTTATATGCGGATATGGTTTTGTTATATGAGCTACTATATCTTGGACAACAACTTTTTCCACATAAATTCTATTTATATCTTGTTCATTGATATAATTTTTAGATAAGTACCAAACTTCAGTATCTTCATTAAAATAATATCTACCAATCTCTTTACCTGTGAGCAATTTTATTCCTTCACCATGCTTATTAACAAAAGGAGTCATCCCTCCTTTACCATACCAATAATTCATATAGAAAGAGACAGGTTTTGATGCTTTCTTAACTTTCTCAATTATTTTAAGACTCTTCTTATTTAAACCAGTATAAATAACATTTTGACTAATCAAATCAACTGACAGTTTAAATGTCTTAAATTCTTTTTGAGTAATATAGCCCGATTGAATAGATACAGCTTTTTCTTGGCTCTGCTTGATATGAAAAATTACCATTTCATATAGAACATCAGTAAATGCTTGACTCACATCAACGAATTCAATGGGAAAAAATTTGTTAATTAAAAGATTTCTAATATCTTCCCAAGAGTTTACATACGTCAGACCTTTAGGAACGATAAATGAAAAATGGGCTTTTGAGTTTAAAATAGAAATTCCTTTTTTAATAAAAAATTCGGATAGATCACTTGTTTTCCCATATATACCATGTTGTATAAAAAATTCTTTTAAGATTTCCTTTAATTTATTATATCTTCCATACGGTGGATTTCCAATTACTGCGTCGAAGCCGCCTTTGTCTATGAAGACATTGGGAAAGTCAAGCTCCCAGTGTATAGGAGTGTATTCATTCTGAATCTTTTTTGCATGAGCATAGAGCATTTTTTCCCAGTCGGTTGTGTCTTTTCCTTTTGCAAGTTTTGGTAGGTATTCATTTTTTGCATCCATGCGAATGGTTTGGAGGAGTTCGTTTTTGCGGTGTAAATAGACAAGGTGAATCTTATCATCTTTGCTTGCGAAGTCGATGGCAAGCTCGACATCAGCAAGGAATTTTAATTTTTGTTGACTTGGAAGTATGACACTTTCGTAGTATTTGATACGTTCTTCTACACTCTCAAACTCAAAGTATTTTTTAAACTCACTCTTAAAGTCGTTTATGACGTTTTGATATAGCTCTTCATCACTCGCAAAGAGCATCCTTTCTTTGCTTTTGCTTTCTACATGAGCAGAAAACGTCTTTTCCTGACTTCCGATCAGAGAATCACCGCAACGCAAGTTGTAATCAAAAAACTCCAATTTCCGTCCTTTTTGCAGAGTAAAAATCCAAATCGAGAGTTTGGCGAGTTCTACAGCCATTGGATTTTTGTCCACTCCATAGATACAGCGTTTCCCGATGATCTGCTTGTAATAACCCGATTCACCCTTAAGAAGAAGTTCTTCGCAAACAAGTAGTTGCTTGCTCTTGCGACCTGGTTTCTTTTGCAAAGGTTCAATCTCTTTTTGGATAATGTCTGAAATCCTATTATTGAGATAGTTTATTACCTCTACGAGAAAGTGTCCGCTACCCATTGCCGGGTCGCAAATCCGTAGTCCGAATATTTTACCAATTTTTTGCTGTACACTGATTTCTTCTTTTTCGATTTCATCCACCAGAGAACCAACGGTGTTTTTCACGATGTATTCCACAATATAGTCGGGAGTGTAATAACTTCCCGTTGCCTTGCGTTCACCCTTGTCGTTTACGAGATACAAATCGTCTTCTAGGAGTTGGCGTTTCTTCTTTTTGTCACTAAGGGTTGGAATAGAGGTCTCTTCTTTGGAACGAATGAGCCTGTATTCCAAAAGCCCTTCGTAAATCGTTCCCAAATGACGAACTTCCAAAGCAGAAAAGTCTACACGCATTGGCTTTTTTGTCTTTTTATCGAACGTTCTTGTGAGGTAGTCAATGGCATTGGCATACAAATCATCATCAATATCAAAGTTATTTAAAATCGGATGTAGCTTTCTGTTAAAAAGCCCTCCGTTGTATTCACCATCTATTTTTTCAAACACTTCGTTTATATGATAGTCGTCGTTTTGCCCGACAATATTCTCCATATCTTTTGAGACACTACCGATTTCGAGAGTGTAGTTGTCGATCCGGTTTAAGAGAGTATAAAATTTATCTTCTACAATTTTGTGTTTGAAAAGGTTTCTATGATCCGCATAAAGCAAAAACAGAACTCGAAAAAGGTAAACCAAAGATTCCGAATAGATGATATCCAAAACGATTCTTTCTATTGCAGAATTCTCCAGGTCAATTGCCTCTAGTCCGTTTTCATCCAAATACCTTTGTAATGTCGGATACTTTAAAAATTCTTCCCAATCTCTCTTTTTTCCGGATTGGTAAACTCGGAAAATGCCCGTAGCAATGAGTTCCAGACTCAAGTAAACTTGTTTTCGGAGTTCCCCGGAAACTTCCGCTTGGAGTTTTTTAGAACCGCTTTCGATAAGGTTTAAAAAAGATATCCCTCTGAACGATTCCCCAGAAAAGAAAAACCAAAACATCTTAAAGGCTGGAAAGTCATTGTGAGCAATTATGTATTCTAAGTTGATTTCAAAAAATTTATCCGTTTCAGCTCTGTAGGAATAAATTCTCCATGATTTTCCATCGGTCAAGATTCCAAAAGGAACGGTCGCTTTTTGTTCTTTGGGATTGATGTTATCCAAATAGGACATTTTTAGCTGCCAGATTGGGCAGGTGTTGTCGTGCTTTCTTACTGTATCGTACCCGTCCAAAACACCCCATTTTTTGGTTTCGCATATAGTTGAACAAGAGGAATACTTTACCGCATTTTTTTGACTGTCGTTTTTTTGAAAAATAGCCTTGTCTTCCTCGGAATAAAAAAAGGCATAATCTATACTTTTGGTTCCTTCGTCCTCTTCCTCACTTTTTTTGGCAGTTTGCACCTCAAAAATGTGACCTAAAATCCGAAAAATTGGTTGCAAGAAGTTGTTTTCTAGCTGAGATTCTTTTAAATCCTTCAAACCTTCATTGTAGAGGGAGCGAATTTCTTTGAATTTCTCTTTCAAAAAATCATTGTCTAAACTTTGGAATTCTTCCAAATCAGTTAAATGGTTTTCCAAAAAGTCCTTTGAAAATAGGTTTGATCTTAGGAATCGGCTTAAATGGTTATCTTCGACTTTAATCATGTTATTTATATTTTCGATGTGAATCTAATTGTGTAAATCCTAAAAATCATGCAATTTATTTTTTTATAAATTAGGGCAGAAAACCGTATATGCTTGTAATTTAAAACTTTTACTTATAATTTGATAAATAATGTCTGATATATTTGAAAAAAGAAATTTAAGTTTATAATTTTTACTTAAAATAAGTATAGTGAAAAGAAATTTTATAGGCATAAAAAAATATTATTTTATTATATCCTTAAGGAAAGAGTAAACAGTGAGTAAGTCAAAGATAGAATGGACTGAGGATACTTGGAATCCTACTACAGGGTGTAATAAAGTATCTCCTGGGTGTAAAAACTGTTACGCCGAGATAATGGCATACCGACTAAGGGCTATGGGAGTGAATGGCTATGAAAATGGTTTTGATTTAACTCTACATCCATCAAGGCTAGAGCAACCTTTAAAGAAAAAGAAATCAACTACTTATTTTGTGAATTCTATGAGTGATTTATTTCATAAGAACGTTCCTTTATACTCTAATCCATTTTTTGAAAAAAATATTCATCCGTAACTATTTTTTTATGGTGACCTACTCCTTGGTCTAAAGTAGCCCTTTACTAATTCGTGGGTTGTCCTGAGTTTTTTTATCTCATTGTAAGCAAAGTATTCGTATACCGGTTGGTGAGCTTGTCGAACCATAATTACATTTCATGTCCGCAGTCGGGGCAGTTGATCGGGTTGACATGGAAACAATGCTCTATTGCTTTTTCAATTATTGATTTATAAAAAATTATATTTTTCAACAACTCTATTGACTTATTTTTATCAAAGAGTATTTTAGGGTAGAAGGGAAGTTACCACCATGCAAGCAAAAATAGTAAATAAAATCATCATTTATTTATTAATTTTCCTATTAGGATGCAATATTTTAAATCCTTCTGATGATAATATCAATGAATCTATCATTTCTCTTTTTTTTCTTAATTCTATAAATACATCAAGCACTGAAGACACAAAAAGTCCTACACCAGGAAATAATGGAACAATTACTACATCCAATATCTATACTAATGGAATGACACTTACTTGGAATATTGGCATTGATGATGTAACTAGAGAAACAAATTTACAATATAGAGCTTATTATTCAACTACTAGTTCTTTTGATTCCATATCTGAAGTTGAATCCGGAACAACTATTGGAGATTGGCAAACAAATATCAATACTATTAATGTTAACGGTTTGAGCATCTCGACTACTTATTATTTTAATGTCTTAATAAAGGATGAAGCAGGAAACCAGTCAACTTATATAAAGAAGCAGGAAGCAACTACTCCTGGATATATTTATGCAGCAACTTATCTTGGAGGTTTGTCCATATCAACAGACGGAGGTAGTTCTTTTACAACAAAAACTAATGCTTCTAATGGATTGGGTGATAATTGGGTTTTGGATGTATATGTGGATTCTTCTGAGACAATTTATGCCGGTACACAAGTTGGATTATCCATATCAACGGATGGAGGTAATACTTTTGCCAATAAAACAATTGCTGATGGGCTCGGAAACAATTTTGTTTATGGGTTATATGTATCTTCTGATGGAACAATCTATGTAGCCACAAATGCAGGTGGATTATCCATATCAACAGACGGTGGAACTTCCTTTACAAGCAAAACAACTGCAGATGGACTTGGAAGTAATAACGTTCGTGATGTATATGTTGATAGTGCTGAGACTATTTATGTTGCAACTGAAGGTGGAGTCTCTATATCATCAGATGGAGGTAACACTTTTACTAATAAAACAACTTCTAATGGTTTAGGAAATGATTATATTCGTACCATCCACGTTGATTCTTCTGGAATTGTTTATGCAGGAACAATTGGTGGATTATCTATATCAACAGACGGAGGTAATACCTATGCTAATAAAGATAATGCTACTAATGGTCTTGGAAATGATGAAGTTCGTAAAATATATACAAATTCGTCAGGAACGATTTATGCTGCTACAGGTGGGGGAGGATTATCCATATCAACAGACGGAGGTAGTTCTTTTAGTAACAAAACGACTGCTAATGGCTTAGGAAATGATATTGTGAATGGAATTTATGTAGACTCTTCTGGAATAATTTATGCAGGAACAACAGGTGGATTGGGTATATCAACAGATGGCGGTAATAATTTTACCAATAAAACGAATGTTGATGGTTTAGGAACTAATAGTGTACTAAGTGTTTATGTAAGATAAACTTTTTAATTAAGAAGACAGACTTTATAGGATGAATATATGAAAATACTTATTTATATTACAATTTTAGATTGTTTTACTATTACCTCTTGTAAAATTACGAATACAAAATATAACAATGGTATGGATGTATTTACCTTAACAGGTTTGCTATTTATCAATTTTAGTAAATTGGCATCTCAAAAAAATGCCTTATTTCAAGGTCGATATTCCCATACAGCAACTTCCCTACCTAATGGTAAGGTATTAATTGCTGGAGGTTATAATGGTACTATATATTTAGCCCATGCTGAAATCTATGATCCTAGTACAGAGTTAGTTACGGTTATAAAGACCTTAAATAAATCTCGCTCATTTCATACAGCAACCCTCTTAACCAATGGACTGGTTCTTTTGGCTGGTGGCTACAATGGGAATAATTATTTATCAACCGCAGAACTTTATGATCCAATAAATGATTCTTTTAGTTTAGCTGGAAATATGAAAGAATCTCGTGCGTCTCATACAGCTACAATCTTAAATAGCGGAAAAGTTCTTATAACAGGAGGTTATAATGGTAGCAATGTCCTTTCTAGTGCTGAAATTTATGACCCAAATACCAATACCTTTACTTCTACTGGGGGTATGAAAAGTTCACGTCAAAAACATACAGCAAGCTTGTTGTCAAGTGGGAAGGTTCTAATCGTTGCAGGAATAGATGATTCAATTTCGCGATTACAATCCGCTGAATTGTACGATGTTAATAGTGAAACATTTACTTTAACAAACTCTACTCTAAATGAATCCGGAGGACGCTCCAATCACACTGCTACATTTTTATTGACTGGGAAGATATTGATTATTGGTGGAATAAATAATAATGGCTCAATTTTGAATACTGCAGAACTTTACGATGAAAGTCTGGACACTTTTACTTATACGGCTACTAGCTTAAATTCAACTCGTTATCTTCATACTGCAACTCTAATGCTTAATAACAAAGTTCTTGTCGCAGGTGGAATCAGTAGTTCTAATTCTATTCTGAGCTCTATAGAATTTTATGATTCAAGTAGTAATAAATTTATTTCGAGTAGCAAAGATATGACCATTTCTCGAAATTTACATAGAGCAACTCTTTTGTCTAATCGAAAAATTCTTGTTTCTGCTGGAGAAACAGATGGAAATATTGTTACATCAAATATAGCTTTGTACAACTATAGTAGTGATGAATGGGAGTAGCGGAAATAATTTATTAATTTTGCTATCTAGGAATTTACTCAAAGTAAAAAAATTAATGTCTACCCAAAAATTCTTATGCCTTTGAAAAAGCAACACGGCACTTCCGATAATATTGTTTATGTCAAAATTCCATGGGTAAATTATTAATGGGACTTAAATTAGAGATAGGTTGAAAGTAAACATGAAAACCATAAAGGATTCCTAAATGCTAATCTTTGATTGAATCCTTGGGGATTTTGGCTTGTTTAAAGAATTCAATTTTGTAAACCTTGGCTGCAAGAGAAATTATTTTTTCAACAGAGTACCCTTTTTGCAGTAGGATATTTGACAAGTTACCAGGGATTGTAAAAGTAACAATACATTTGTTTACAATAGACCACCATGGAAACTTTGGAATCTGATAGGTAGAAATAATTTAATGCCTATAATTGCCATTAAGGTTGCGGAATTTCGACTCCCTTATTGATTGATTTGTGATTGATAAAAGTTCTTTCTTAAAAAATTTTCAATAGACCTGTTTACGTATTCCGGATTTTCCAAAGGTGCCAAATGACCGGCATTTGGTACTGTAGTAAATTCCGAATTTGGAATTTTATGAGCAATATTTTCCATCATATCCGGTGTTGTTAGAGTATCGTGCTCTCCACACAAAAGCAGGGTTGGAACTACGATATTCCCTAAAAAATGAGTGCAATCCATTCTTCCCGCCATGGCGAGCAAACATCCTTTTACGCCAATCGGATCAAATTTTTTAGCTTTTTCGACGGTTTCTCGAATAATACCGGACTTTTCAGATTTTGTTTTGGAAAAAAAACAGTTGGGTATAAATTCATCTATATAATTTTCCAGACCTTGTTTATTGATTTTTTGGATAGCTACAGCTCTCTTTAATTTTGCGTCATTATTGTCTGCTTCTGAGCGTGTGTCACAAAGTATCAATCCTCGAAATCTATTTTGATGCCTAACCATAGCTCGCAGAGCAATATATCCTCCCATGGAAAGTCCGCATAAAATAGGATTTGGAATCTCATGTTTGTCTAAAATTTCAAAAAGGTCATCTACAAATAACTCCACAGTAAATTGACCGTCACCGGCAGAACTTTCACCTAATCCTCTTATATCATAACTAATACAATGATTTTCATTTTGAAGATACCGAAATTGGTGGCTCCACATTTTATATTCCAATGGAAAACCATGGATAAAAACTATGGGTAGATGCTTTTCATTTCCAAATTTATAGACTTGCAATTCCATTACATTTTTTCCTTTATTTGTCTCTTAGCAAATGGGTTCAAATTCCTCAGTAGGAGAATATCTAGTTTTTTACGTGATAAATTTTTACGCAAGCTTTTAGTTTTTCAGACTGATTTTTTACTTGGATAAGATATTTACCCATAAAATAGTAATTGACTATCCATATATTGAACTTATTGATAATTTATGATTTCTCTTTTGGAAACACCTCAATTTCGCCAAAGCGTTTGTCCCTTATCCTTGAAAGCCTATCATGTTTTAAGAGATTCAGGACAAATATCTGAAAATATGGAATTTATCAAAGGAATCCTCATTGAAAAAATGACAATTAAACCAATTCACTCTTATATTACAGGGATTTTTGCAGATATATTTCCACCTCTTATTCCAGACGGTTTTCATTTACGCAAAGCAGAACCTATCACGCTGCAAGATTCCGAACCGGAACCGGACATAGCAATTGTTTCCGGAGTAAAAAAGGATTATATCATAGAACACCCTAAAACAGCAATTTTTATTGTGGAAGTCGCTCTAAGTTCGATTTACATAGATAGAGAAAAAGCCAATATCTATGCAGAGGCTGGAGTGAGGGAATATTGGATTTGCGATTTGAATTTTTTTAAAATTGAGGTATATAAACATCCGACTATAAGTGGTTACGAACAAAAAGAAATTTTTGATACAAATGATTTGGTTCCGGTTCCATTTCATTCTCATTACCATTTTTGTTTAGGAAGCCATTTATAATTCTTCCATTACGTATTTCACCTTACCATTCAAACTTTTTATGGGGAAAAAAACGATCCAAAACAAAAACTAAGGGAGAGCAAAAAAAGAGAGCATAAAAAAGGTTGTTTGTATAAAAAAAGTAGTATTGCCAAATAAAGGCAGCAAAAGCAACAAAAGCCGGATATAATATTTTGGCAGCTGGATGGTCGGGTGACGTTTTTGGGTCACTTATCATAAAAAAGGTAAATACCAGCAAAGCCCCACTTTGGAATTGATGAAAAAAAACATCCCAGTGATAACCAAAATAAACCGTTCTTATCAATAAAAATAAGGCATAAAAAAACAAAAAGCTCAAAGATGTTAGGTAGCTCTTTGCCCTGCTCGCAACAATAAAACCGATCAACAGGAGCCATAAGGCATTGATAAATTCATAGCCCCATTGACCTGGGGAAACCCAAGAACCTGGAAGTAAATTGATTCCGGTTATAATTCCAAGCATAGCCGGATTGAAAATATGCTTATTATTAACTCTTATGATAAATTTGGAAGAGATACATAAAAATGCAACAAATGGGTGTGTCCAAAAATTATCACTTCTAAACAAAAGAGACAAACCAAAGCAGGTAATTATGGCACTATGGTAGCCTACATTCTCTATTTTAATAAGCTTTATAGCCAAAAACTGAGCAAATAATCCTCCAAAAAAGGTTAAAAGAATTTGCACAGGATAAATGGAAAAGTCTTTCCACAAAACGCCAAAAAGAAGGAGCAAGATCATCACGAATATCTGAAAAAATCGTATGTCAGCTTTTAAAAGCAGATCAATTATGTTGGGAGTTTTCAAGTTAAATGAGTTGCTTAATCCTTTTTATAATCATATCACCATGGTGTCTTGATATATCATTTTTTTGCCAAGGGAAAAATAATTGCCGCTACATTATTTTTATTGTCAGTTACGATATGGTACACAATTTATTAATATGGGTACAAAAATAAAATATTTTTTCTTTAAATTCTGCTTATTATTGCTTGTATACGTATTTGTAGAATTTTGTACATCAACACCTAACCTAAAAAACCCCGAAGGAAAAGAATACCCCAATAGCGTATCTTTTCTTGAAGAAATCGAGTTAGGAAATTCAAAACAATGGATTTTAGCTCGTGGAACAAATAAAGATAATCCGGTGCTGCTTTTAGTCCATGGAGGTCCCGGTAATTCATTGATCCCTTTGGTTAGATACTATAACTCAGAACTTGAAGAACGCTTTATATTCGTAAATTGGGACCAAAGAGGAGCAGGTAAATCTTATGGTTCCATAGAGCCTCATTCTTCCGTAACCATGCCTCAATTACTTTCTGATTTGTATGAACTCGTAAATATTTTAAGAAAAAGGTTTAACAAAGAAAAAATATACATAATGGGACATTCTTTTGGTTCTGCCTTAGCCATTACAACTGCTCACGAATATCCGGAATTGTTTTATGCTTATATAGGTTGTGGTCAATTCACCAATATGGTTGAAAATGAAAAACAATCTTACCGTTATGCCTTAAAAAAAGCAATACAAGAACAAAATAAAGACGCATTAAACGACCTAATGGAAATCAAAGAACCACCCTATTTTGGGGCGGATTTTTTGGAAAAGTACAATTTACACCAAGAATGGTTGCTGAAATTAGGTGGGAGTTTGTATGGAGAAACAAGCTATAGAAAATTTTATCGCTTTTATTTTTTTTCCTCCGAATATACCAAAATGGATGCACTCAACTGGTTCAAGGGAAAAAGCGAATCCATCAAGCTATTGTATGAAAATATAATGAGTATTAACTTATCTGATGAAATTGATACCTTTGACATTCCGATCTATTTTTTACAAGGCAAACATGATTATCAAACTCCTTCTAGCTTAGTAGAAGAATACTTTCACCAAATCCAGGCAACTCAAAAAGAGCTGATATGGTTTGAAAAATCGGCTCATTTTCCCATATTTGAAGAATCAGAAAAATTTAACTCTGTATTGATATATAAAATACTTGCCGAAACATACAATAAATAGAAAAAAAGATTTTTGAAAGTTAGTCATTATGTAATTTTACGAAGAATTATTTAAAATATCGAGTTGACAATTGTTTTGCTCTTTTGAAATATACATTAAATAGTTAGTATAGGCTAAAAATGGAGTAAGAATGGTTGAAATATCCTCAGAAATAGAGAACTTACTTATAGAAACAACTCAGTGTGATAATTTGGAAAAAGCCTTGAAGTTCATTTTCACAGATTATCTCATCATGAAAATTCATTTATATTCGCAAAAAATTATCAAATTTCAAGACAAGTGGAATATGGATTTTCATAAATTTAAAGAAAAAGTACATACCCAAAAAGACTTTCATACCTATAACTATGAAAGGGATGTTTGGGAGTGGGAAGAAGCAATGACCTTAAAAAACCATTATGAGGGAGTAAAAGAAAAGTGCACATCTCTGAATTTATAAAAGCAGTTCAATCTGAGTTGAGCCAACTGAATTATATCCAAGAAACAAGCATCGAGTCGGAAGTATTTACTGCTAGAATAAAAGTTAAAGTTAAAGATGCTTTGTCTATCTACATTTTTTACAACCAAAAAACGGGAACTCTTTCTTATGCACTTTTGAATCAGTACAGAAGAATTTGGGGAATCGATTGTAATGACCCCGTAGGTTGGCATGAGCATACTTTTGAAAATCCGGAAGGTCACATTCTCATAAAACCTAAAAATGTTTATGAAGTCATTCGTAAACTACATACGATATTACAGATAATTATCTATGATAACTAAACCACACTAAAGAAGTTCTATGATCGTATTTGACTTTGGTTCAGAAAAAAAACAATCAACTTACGCTGATTACTTAAAAACCCCCGAAGGAGGAATTTTTCAATTAATAGGCGGAGAGATTATTGAAATGACATCACCATCCCTATACCACCAGGAAATATTACTCAATATAGTTAGTGAATTTAGAAATTTTCTTCTTAAAAATAAAATAGGAAAAGTTTTCATAGCGCCTTCTGATGTATATTTTACGGAAATCGAAACCTACCAGCCGGATATTCTAATTCTATTAACTGAAAGTTTTTCTAAGATGAAAGAAAACAAAATAGAAGGTGCCCCTGATTTGATCGTCGAAATTCTTTCACCCTCTACTGCCTATTACGATTTAAAGCATAAAAAATCTATCTATGAAAAATATGGAGTAAAAGAATACTGGATAGTTGACCCAATTGAAAAGACAGTAGAAATCTTTCAAAACCAAAATGCAAAATTTCATCTAATTGTTGAGCTTACCAAAACAGACACCGCAAAATCGCCATTACTAGCTGGAATGACAATCGAGTTAGAAAAGATTTTTTGACATGTTGGGATGCATCAAAAACGATTGTATATATTTCATTGAGTATTGTTTTCCAAAGGCACAGTCCAACCAATAGGTCCCCCTAACAGAATCAGATTGGCAATTTTTTTATAAGGAATCGTAAAAGAAATATCTTGTTTACATCCGGGCGAAAATTCTTGCGAATTGTAATAGAAACCTAATCCTTCGTTTTCAATAAAGAAGTTATTGGTCAGTTGAAATTTCAGTTCTGACAAAGTTTTTTTGATACACTCATCTTGAAAATTGCTCTGAATATGCTCTATGGCGTGATTTTTTAATTCAACCTCATAATTTGGAGGAAACAAATCTTGCAACTCCAATTGTTTGGCGGTAGCCATATTGTAGTTATAAAATTGGGTAGTTAGCTTGGAATTTTCATCACCCTGGTCTATTAGTTTTGTCATTTTGATGACCATAATATTCTTTTTTAAAAGAACAACTTCTTGGTTAATTTTATAATGGAATTTAACCGGTTTGGAATCTTTGACAACCCCATGGTCATAATTTTCTATCAGTGCTGAGATTCTTTCCAAATCTTGGGTCTCTTCGAGAGACTCTTTTACTTCTTTATCAGTAATGAATTCTTTAGACAAGCTTATGGTAAGGTTTCTAAATTGCTGGTTCAATTGGCTTAAAATGCTTTTGTTAGGGTAATATTTCAGCTTGGTAAACGTAAAAGAAGTGTCTGCATATACTCCGACATTCTCCACAGAAACAATTTCATAGAGATAAACATCAAATTCATTAATCCAACCTTTTGTAATTTTTCCTTTTTCGTTGGTGTATTCCGTATAAAGCCAAGCAGTTCTGGTTTTGTGGACGGCAAACTCCTGCCCTTTGAGAAGGTATGAACTCTTTTTTGTATCCAAATATGGCTTTCGATAAAAATAAGCTTTTTCAGCGGACACTTTACGCCGAATTTCCGTTTTAGAGTATAAAGATGAACCCAAAATTATAAACAAAAACAAAGAATAGTAATAAAATCTCATAAGGTTTTAATTTTCCTGTAGGTTTTTTATGAAGAAGTCGCTAAAAAAATCAACCAAATTTCTATAGAATACTTGCAAGACAGGATTAAAAATAAAAACGTTGAATCATTTTAAAATATTATTCAAAAAAGGAAAAGGTTATGGCAGAGGAAAGTTTTGTAATCACACGAGCAGACGGTAGTGAAATTGTTGTCTCCGGCTATGTTCCAGGTTATGCTACGGAAAACTATGAGGTTTATGAACCAGGTGAGCTTGCCGATGGAAAGTTACCTCGCAAAGTAGATTTAAGAAAATACATGACAGAAGTTGAAAACCAAGCGGCTGCCAATAGCTGTACAGCCAATGGAGTAGCTGGTGCGTATGAATATTTGGCAAAAAGACATCTTGGTGAAGAATCTTTTGACGTGAGCAGGCTTTTTATCTATTACAATGCACGAAAGCGAAGGGTGGGAGAAGATGAAGATGTGGAAGACGAAGGATCGTCCATTTTTGATTCCATTAAAGGTTTGGAAGAATTTGGTGCGTGTTCGGAAGCAACCTGGCCCTACGACATTGAAAATGTAAACGAAGAGCCATCTGAGGAAGCTTACGAAGAAGCCAGTGAATTTTTAGTAGAAGACTTTTCTTATGTTCCCACCAATCTTGATATTTGGAAACACTGCTTGGCAGAAGGAAATCCTATTATTTTTGGAACCCTAACCTTTCAAACGTTTAGCTCGCATCGAAAAAGAGGGCTTGTGCCTATGCCAACAAAACAAGATGCAATCCGTAACAAGCACGGTAGGCACATTATGCTTTGTGTCGGATACTCTGATAATGAAGAAGTCTTTATTGTTAGAAATTCATGGGGAAAAGACTGGGGTGACGGAGGATATTGCTATATTCCCTACGACTATCTTATGAATGAAAAGTATAACTTTAATGATAGTTGGATTATTAACCGACTGGATGATATTCCAGTGGATGAAGAAATTTGGGACGATGAGGAAGATTCTTCGGTTTTGGGTGATTATGAAACGGAACTGGATGATATGAGTGACGAAGATTATGCGGATATGCTTGATGATATGGGTGAATATCCTCTGGAATATCGAATAGCTCTTATCATTTTACACGCTGCCTGGTCAGATGATGATTTTAGTGAAGAAGAATACGAAGCCATGTCAGAATATCTGGATGCCACTTTAGAAAAACTCGGTAGTGACTATTCAGCCAAAAAGATTTTAAAGTTCTGTAGCAAAAATGCTGATAATGAAGAACTTCTCGAAGAGTCGGTAGAGCTTTTAGGTGAATACTTAAGCAAAGCCATGCTTGCCAAAATCACTCAGGATGTAAAAGAAATTATCAGTTCGGATTCTCTTTCCGAAGATGAAGAAGAGTTTTTGGATTACCTCGTGGAAGAATGGCAAATAAATGATGATGATGATGACGAGGATGAGGATGAATAAAAATGAAACTGGATGAAAAACTAAAATCTCATGTAGATAGCATCTATGAAAAACAGCAAAAACATAAACGGGAAATAAAAAAAACAAATTCTTCTACAAGAATTCAAAAATTAAAAAATCTAAAAAAGAAAATCATGGAACACAAGGAGATGATTTTTACAGCTCTCCAAAATGATTTTAAAAAAGCACCTTCGGAATCTGACCTTACCGAAATGATTCCCAGTTTAATGGAACTGGATGATGCGATTTCCAATTTACACTCTTGGATGAAACCCAAATCCGTTTATTCTCCCTTCCTTTTATTACCTGGAGCAAGCAGTAAAATTATCTGCGAACCAAAAGGTAGCGTGCTTATCATTTCACCTTGGAACTATCCTTTTTTACTTTCGATTTCTCCTTTGATTGCTGCCATAGCTGCCGGAAACGTTGTAATTATCAAACCATCAGAGTTTACAACCAATACATCTGCCATCATGCAAAAATTATTATCCGAAATTTTTCCGGAAGAAGAAGTAACAGTTATAGACGGTGATGCTTCGGTAGCCTCTTATTTATTAGAAAAGAGGTATGACCATGTATTTTTTACCGGAAGTACTCCTGTTGGTAGAATCATTATGCAGGCAGCTGCCAAATACCTCACTCCTGTTACTTTGGAACTGGGAGGGAAATCTCCGGTTGTGGTAGACAAAAAGGTAGATTTAAAAGATGCAGCCTACAAAATCTGTTGGGGAAAGTTTGTAAATAGCGGACAGACCTGTGTGGCTCCCGACTACGTCTTAGTTCCCGAAGAAATGCAGTCTGATTTTATCCAGCATGCAAAAGAGAGTTTGCGTGATTTGTACGGAGCAAAAGAAGAAGATTGGATTGCAAACTCAGATTATGCAAGAATCATTAACGGCAAAAATCACGATAGGTTAGTTGATTTATTAGAAGATTCCAAGCAAAAAGGAGCAAAGGTAGAAATCGGAGGCATATTTAATAAACAAGAATTGTATCTTTCTCCAACTATCTTATCAAACATCCCAGAGAACAGCAAAATCATGCAAGAAGAGATTTTTGGTCCTATCTTACCTATTATTCCTTATAAAGATTTGGATTTTGCGATAGACTTTGTAAACAATAGAGAAAAACCTCTTGCTCTATACGTTTTTAGCAGTTCAAACCATACGGCAGAAAAAATCATATCCGAAACGAGCGCGGGTGGGACTTGTATCAATGACGTTCTTATGCATCTGGCAAACCCTAATTTACCATTTGGTGGAGTAGGAGAAAGTGGTATGGGAAATTATCATGGAATCTATGGATTCAAGACTTTTTCCCATGAACGTAGCGTTTTAAAACAATTTGGTTTGTATAATTTAACCCAAATTATGTATCCTCCTTATAAACATTCTATTATTAAGGATTTTTTAAGAAATTTAATATAATGGACAAAATGGTAGAAACAACAGAAACTTTACAGATTATAAAAGTATTTTGGTTTATGGCTATTTCCGGCACAATAGCCTATTTGATAAAATTGGTAATTGGATTTATTGGTGGGGAATTTTCGATAGATGATATTGAATTGGATAACGAGGATTTTCAGTATTTTTCTTTTCAAACCTTATTTATGTTGGTAATGTCTATTGGATGGATGGGGATTTTTACCATTGAATATTTGACTTGGGATTTGCTAAGAGGCATATCCATATCCGTAGCATTTGGTATTTTTGTTGCCTGTATCGAGGTCTACATATTTTATAAACTAAGGTCTTTGCATGAAATTCATGTTGGAAATACCCAAAACGCTATCGGAAAAATTGGTAAAGTATATCTCACTATCCCTGAAAATGGAACAGGAGAGGTTCAAGTTTCTTTTGAAGGCTCTTTGAAAAATATGAAAGCAATTTCGGAAAACGGAGAAAATATTAAATCCTTTACGGATGTAAAAGTGATAGGAGTAAAAGATAACACACTAATTGTTAGCAAAGTGCAGTAAAAACAATGGATACACAAAAAATTCCCAAAAGAAAAAGAAGAACACGAAACAGTTTAACCCGAGAAGAAATTTTACATGCAGCAGAGACGATTGTCAACACAGAGGGGGTGGCGAATCTATCTACTCGCCGAATAGCAGACAAATTAGGTTGTAGCGTAGCAAGTCCTTATGCTCATTTTGAAAACTATGAGGAAATTGTCAAATGTCTGATTATAAGAGGGGAAGATATTCTTATTGGCATGCTAAAATCAGCAGTTGTTACAACCAACGATAGCTATGAGCAAATATCTGGAATTGCCAAAGCGTATTGGCAATTTGCCCAAGAGCATAAAGAGTTACATAAATTGATGTTTCATACGGGACCGGTGGGAACAATTCACAGAAAAGCCCTGAACGTAGCACCAAGGAGTTATCGGATATTTTTAATAACACTCAAAAAAGGCTTTGATAATGGACAATTTCATATTAAGAGAAAAAATTATCCCGCTTTTGCCAGGACTATGTGGGCATGGATTTATGGGCTTATGGTTTTGGACTTAACAGGAGTTTTGCAAACCAAACACAGTGATAACGACCCTTTGGACGAAGGAATTGCTTTATTTTCTGACATGCTTAGAGTTGGCTGGAAGCACTAAAAAAATCTTGCAAGACGAACAAACATGAGCAAATTTACAGAACTGCTATAGAGTTTTATAATCAGTTACTCTGTTCAAATTTATCCATGGCTATTAAGTAGATCTCCAAACAAATAAAAACTACTTTTTTAGAATAAATTTATTTATTTTATATGGATAAATGAAATCTTGTGATTTTACAATCATCAAGAAAAAATTTGAAAAAACGGTAGAATCAGGGGTGAAAACTTTTGAAAATTAAAAAAGCAATTGTTTCAGCGGGGGCAACAAGAGAATGGATAGACCCTGTTCGATTTATTTCCAATGCATCCTCCGGAAAAATGGGTTTTTGTATAGCCCGGGAGCTATCTCAATGGATAGAAACCATCGTTTATATCCATGGTATAACTTCTGAAAAATATTCCAAACTGGAAAACGCTAAAAATATTTTTGCGGAGACAACGGTTGAAATGAAAAATGCGATTCTTTCTGAGTTAGAAGATTTTTCTCTAATCGTTATGGCTGCCGCGCCGGTAGATTTCAAACCAAGCGAAAATCAAAATCAAAAAATTAAAAAAGAATCTAACAACACTTTAAATCTTCTTTTAGTGCCAAATCCGGACATTCTCAAAAGCATTTATGAGTCGCTCTATAAAAATCAAATTTCAAATACAATTCTTGTTGGTTTTGCTGCTGAAACAAATGATCTGGAGAAAAATGCTATGGAAAAGTTAAAAAGAAAGAATTTAAACTATATCATAGGGAATTATGTAAATAAAAATAGTGTAGGATTCGGAGATGTTGAATCCAAAATTAAGATATTTTCAAACAGGGGTATTGTACAAGAATATGGTCCGGCATCCAAGGAATTATTGGCAGCTGATATCTCCAATTTTTTAAAATCAAACCTATAAAATCATTTATGAAAGTTCTTTGCTCTTATTTAACACACATCGGAAAAGTCAGAGAAAATAACGAAGATAGTATTTTGGTGAATACCGAAATCATTCCTTATAAAGATCATCCTTGGCAAAATACTCTTTTATTTGATGAAAAAATACTTTTATATGCCGTAGCAGATGGCATGGGAGGACACGCAAAAGGTGAACTCGCCAGCCAAACGGTTTTGGAAGTTGTTAAAAACTCAAGCAATGAAATCAATGACGAAGAAAATGTAAAAAATATCATATTCAATGCTAAAATATGTCTCGACGATATTGCAAATACAGAGCCGAACTCAATTGGACTAGGAAGCACTCTAACAGCACTTTTACTAAAGGAAAAAAGGGGAATCATTTTTCACATTGGTGATAGTAGGCTTTACAGTCTTAATGAAAATTCCTTAAAGAGAATTACAAAAGACCATTCCCTAGTCCAGAATCTTTTGGACAATGGTTTGATTGATGAAGATGAAATGAGAACCCACCCTATCAAAAATATTCTTACCTCCGCCTTAATTGGTGACTATAGAGAAAAAATGCCAGAAATTTTTTATGAGGAAATACCTATTAAAAAAGGAGATCAATTTTTACTTTGCACGGACGGAGTTTGGGAAAGTCTTTCCTTAGCCGAAATGGAAGAATGTATGATACAAGAAAATCAACAAGAAAAGTTGAATTCCATTTTGGAAAGAGTATTGTACTATGGAGCAAGAGATAATTTGAGTATGATACTGTTGGAAATTCTAGAGACTTAAGCATTTATCAGCAAAAGCCAAGAGAATACGGAGGAGACAATCATATGATGTTTTTCAATTTTATTTAGAAAGTCAGAAAAAAATCATACCTTATTTAAAAAGAGTACAAAAAGCTTAACAATCGTTAAGGCTTGCAACCAATGGTCAATTAAATATTCTTTGTAAGAGTGAGCTATCCGATTTAAAAAGCATAGTGACTACTATTGGGAATAAAGATTTTTATTCTCAAGCAGAGGAACCTATAACACTAAAAAATCAAAACTAAAAGAAAAGGTACAATATGTCAATACAATCCATATTCCCGACATTGTGGAAGCCTTACGAGCAATGATTGAAAAGGAAATGGAAGCAAATCAAAACTTTTTATCTCAACTGGAAAAATTTTGGAAAGTTGGTAAAGAAAGTATTAACTCCGACATTTCGGCTTTTGATATTCGTGAGACGCTTATTCAACACATTCTGACTGCTGAAATCTTTGATACCGTATTCGGAGATAGTCATTTTCATCGTGAAAACAATATTGCACATGAGCTTGAAATTGTAGTAAATACTTTTTTCACAGGAACGGTAAGGCGTAATACCCTTTCAAAAGTTGACAACTACTACAAAACCATAAAGCGGGAAGCTTCTAACATAGATAAGTTGATTCATTCCCACCGCTGACAGCTTTAAGCAACTTAGAATATCCATGTTTACCTATAAATAACATCTGGCAAAACAGGAACCTAAAGAACGGGCAAGGAGAATTTTATTTTTTAGACTTAATTTTTCTCAACATATTTCTTGAAGTTATCAAGAATTGATTGCCAGCCGTTTTTTTGCATTTCTTCAGAATTTTCAGTTTCCGCATCAAAAGTTACTACAATTTTTGATTGTTCACCAAGATTTTCAAAAGAAACACTTACTTCTCTTTGGTCTTCTAATGTATATTTAAATTTTTCACCAATAGAAATTTCATTATATGTTGCTTCAAAATCAAATCCAAAACTTTTATCTTTAGCCTCCATTCTCGCTTTATATTTCCCTCCGATCCTTAAATCATTCTCTGCAGCCGGACAACACCAATCCTCTGAAGCAAAGTTCCATTTCGTAATATGTTCAGGAACTGTGTAGTAATCCCATACTTTTTTAATATCCGCTTTAATTATTGATTGAATTGTAATTTTCATATTATTTTCCTCTTTATAAATTAAACGTAATAGTTACCTGCCATTTGAAAAGCCTTAATTTTACAACAATAAAATACGAGCTGTAGATTATATAAAGAAGTTGATAATTCCAGCTTTGATTAGATGACACAAATAGAAATTTTTGAAAAACTTTCAAGCTTCAGTCTTATTTCGTATTTAATTTGCAATTACAACTGTATTGTTTAACTACAACCAACAACTTTTTTTCTAAAGAAAATAAAAAAATTCTAAGTACTACTTGCAAACTTATTTCTGTTGTGTTGAAAGGACTACCTTCATTTCTTGGCTGATAAGATATTGGCACTAAATGACATTTTTCGCTAGGCGAATCATAAACTTCATATTTAAACTTATCATGACACAGGAATGGTTACAAAAAAGTTACTTCCTTTTCCCAATTCACTTTCTACCCACAGAGTTCCACCGTTTGTTTCTGCAAACTCTTTGCATAGTATCAAACCAATGCCGGTTCCCTTTTCTTTTTCTGTTCCAAGAGTAGTATGCTTAATATCAATTCTAAAAATGTTGTCAATATTTTCCGGTTTTATCCCAACTCCATTATCAGAAACGCAGATTTCCACAAACTTATCTTTTATTTTAGCCGTAATTTCTACCTTTCCGTTTTTGGGTGTAAATTTTATTGCATTGGAAAGTAAATTCCGAATGATTGTATCTATCATATTTTTATCTGCAAGAACGTTTATTGTATCGGAAACTTTTGAAACAAGAGAAATATTTTTGGGATTTGCTTCCATTAGCTGTATATTTTTATCAACAAGCAAGCTTAAGTCTAGTCTTTCCGGTTCAAACTCTATCCTACCGCCTTGCGTTCTTGACCATTCCAAAAGATTTTTTAGCAAATTAAACGTTTGTTTGGATGCTTGTTGTAAGTCTTGGATAATCTCATTTTTTTCTGTTTGTGTGACATCTTCATCGGAAAGAAATTCGGATAGGTTGAGAAGTAGCGAAAATGGACTTTTAAGGTCATGGGCAATAATGGAAAAGAATTTATCTTTTGTTGCCAATGCTTTGGTCAGTTCTTCGTTGGCAGACTTTAGCTTCTTTTCTGATTCTCTCAAAGCATCTTCTGCCAGTTTTCTTGCTACGTTTACACTGACTCTTGCGAGTAGCTCTTCTTTTACAAAAGGTTTTGTAACAAAATCAACACCTCCGGCTTCAAAGGCTTTTGTTTTGTTCCAGCTATCCGTTAAACCGGTTAGGAATATCACGGGAATTTCAACCAATCCCAATTCGGTTTTTATACGACGGCAGGTTTCGATTCCGTCAATTTCGGGCATCATAACGTCCATTAAAATCAGGTCCGGCTTTTTCTTTTTCACAAATTCTATTGCTTGGATACCATTTCTGGCAAAAGCTGATTTATAACCTTCCTCTTTAATTGTTTGACCTAATACTTGAATATTTTGGGGATTATCATCTACGATTAAAATGAGTGCATCTTGGTATTGATTCATAATAGAATTCCCTTTTTTCTTTTTTTATCGTTGTACATATCAGAATCAGCTTTTTGAATCAATTCGCTTACGGTATGCTCATCTCCAGAGCGGTATTCGGAAAAGCCAAAGCTAAAATCAGCCACAACATTTTGTATACTCTCTTTATTGAGATCATTTCTCAACCGTTCCAAAAAGAGCTTGGCATCTTGTATTTCCATTCTGGGTAGTAACAATAAAAATTCATCACCACCCATACGAAACAGGTAATCCGATTTTCTGATAAAATGGTTTAAAAAGTTTACTACCGTTTTGATCAATTCATCTCCCTGCTCATGACCAAACTGATCATTCATTTGTTTGAGTTTATCAATGTCTAAGTAACAAACAACAAAGCTCTCTTTGCTTCTTTGTGCGGTTTCCATCTGCTTTGCCAAAACTTCATAGGCAAACCGCCGGTTGTAAGCTCCTGTTAGTTCGTCCGTAACAACCATTTGTTCCAGCTTTTCCATAGCCTTTTTCAACTTTAGGTGTGTATCTACCCTACAGATAAGTTCTTCTTTTAAAATAGGTTTCACAATATAGTCAGCTGCTCCTACGTCAAAAGCCATTTTTTTATTCCATCCGTCAGATAAACCGGTGACAAAAATAACGGGTATATCTTGGGTCAATTCATTTTTCTTTAATTCAATACACATATCAATTCCATTGGTTTTGGGCATAATAACGTCCAGCAAAATTAAATCCGGAACTTTTTCTTGTATTACCTTGTAGGCTTCTTCAGCGTTATTAGCTTTTAAAAAATAAAAATTAGGTTGCTTTAAAAACCTGGAAATTAAAGTTATGGTCTCTGGGTTGTCATCTACTATTAAAATTGTACTTTCGCTATTCATTCTTCTCAATCTCTTGGACTAGCTTAGGAAATCGTTTGACTTCATTTTCTATATGAATTACATCAAAGGCATTTATAAAAGCAAATAAATTTTTTGCATAATTTTGTAAACTAAAAGATTCATGCGTAATTCCAATTGTTTCAATCTCCTTTGCGAATGTCTCAATACTGCTCATTTCCATCATTTCACTAATATTTTTCCATAATTGCATCATCTCTTTCTTTAATTTAGCCATTAATTGGGGTTTGTTTTTAATATTTTCCGTTTTAAAATTGTTTTCGGATGTTTCCTCTTTTATTGCACTCGATTTGGATTGCTTATAGGATAGGTATTTGGAGAGTTCTTTGAATAGTTTTTGGATATCAACCGGTTTTGCCAAATAGGTATCAAATCCGAAATCCCGAATTCGCCTTGTTTCCTCTATTGTCACTGAAGCGGTCAGAGCAATAATGGGAATGTGTTTTGTGCCTTCATTTTTTCTTATAATGGCAGTTGCCTCGTAACCATTCATTTTGGGCATTCTTATATCCATTAATATAAGATCGGGGTGGTAGTCTTTTGCTATTTGTACTGCTTCTTCACCATTCTTAGCTTCAATAATGTCGAGGTTTACCTTTTTTAACCACTCGCGCAGCAATTCTCTATTAGATTCGATGTCGTCCACAACCAAAACACTACCTTTATGAAAAGACAGAGAATTAAAATCAAACTCTTTATTTTGAACCAAACTAACGCTTGTAGATGGTATGTTAACATTGTGAATAGAAATGGTAAACGTGCTTCCTTTTTTTGGGAAACTCTGTAAGGATATCGTACCACCCATCATTTCCATTAGTTTTTTGCTAATTGCCAAACCAAGTCCGGTTCCACCGTATTTTCTTGTGATACTCGAATCTTGCTGGCGGAATGATTCAAACACATAATCCTGGTATTCCAATGGAATACCAATACCCGTATCTTGGACGGAAATGCTTAAATCCACTTTGCTTATATCATCTTCATGCAGATTTCCTTTTGCACTTAATTTAACAAACCCGCTTTCCGTAAATTTGATTGCATTACCAATTAAGTTTATCAAAACTTGTCGCAAACGAATTTCATCGATAAGTAGCACATCCGGAATGTCTATCTCCAAAATCAATTGTAAATCTTTTTCTTCTACTTTAATGTCAAATAATTGCTGTAGTTCGGTAAACAATGACTTTAGGTTCACCGGTGCTTTATGAATCTCTAATCGACCGGCTTCTATTTTGGATAAATCCAGAATATCATTGATTAAAGCTAAAAGTGCTTTACCAGCTGTTTTGATTGAATTTACATAATTCTTCTGCTGCACATCCGTTATAATAGTATTCAGCAATTCGCTAAATCCTATTACAACATTCATGGGTGTTCGTATTTCGTGGCTCATATTTGCCAAGAAATTACTTTTTGCTTTGTTCGCTTCTTCTGCTTCTAATTTGGCTTCTAAAAGAGCTTTTTCTGTTTCTTTTCTGAGGGAGATATCCTTTCGTAATTCAAGTTGTGAAATAACTTGGTTTGCCAATATTTGGAGAGCATTTTTTTGCTCAGGAGTAATTTCTCGCTTTTCATAATCTATAATGCAAAGGGTCCCAATTCGATTACCGTTTGGAGTGGTTAGGGGTGCTCCTGCATAAAACCGAAGTTTCAAATCACCTGTCACCAAAGGATTATCGAAAAAGCGATTGTCTTCTAAGGCATTTGGAACAATCATAACGTCTTGTTGCAAAATGACGTGAGAACAAAATGCAATATCTCTTGGAGTTTGTTCAACATCTAATCCGACTTTAGATTTAAACCATTGCCTGTCTGTATCAACCAAACTAATCAACGCAGTTGGCACACCACAAATATAAGCTGCGAGCTTGGTCAGTTCATCATATTCCTTTTCGGGTAGAGTGTCTAAAATTTCATAAGCCCTTAAATCCTGAAGTCTCTGTTCTTCATTTTCCGGAATGGGTGCAACAATCATTTTTTGAATCCTTCTGAATTTTCTATCTCTTCCACTAATTTAGGAAATCTCTTAACTTCATTTTCTATTTGAATCACATCAAAAGCGTTTATGAATTCAAATAAATTTTGGGCATAATTTTGTAAACCGGAAACTCGGTGCTCTATGCCTATCGCTTTAATCTCGTTTGCAAATTCTTCAATACTGCTCATTTCCATCATTTCGCTTATACTCTCCCAAGTTTGCATCATTTCTTTTTTCAATTTTTCCATCAATTTTGGTTTGTCTTTGATTATTTCCGATTTTAAATCTTTTTTAAGCGTTTCTCCTTTAATTGGAATCTCTTCAGGTTGTTTATTGTAAGAATACGACAGATGTTTGGAAAGTTCTTTAAATAGTTTTTGAACATCAACCGGTTTTGCCAAATAGGTATCAAATCCGAAGTCCCGAATTCGCCTTGTTTCCTCTATTGTCACCGAAGCGGTCAAAGCAATAATGGGAATATGTTTTGTATCTTCATTTTTTCTTATAAGATCCGCTGCTTCGTATCCATTCATTTTGGGCATTCGTATATCCATTAATATAAGATCGGGATAGTACTCTTTTGCTATACGAAATCCCTCTTCACCGTTTTCAGCTTCTATGATATCAAGGTTTACTTTTTTTAACCACTCGCGAATTAAGTTTCGATTGGACTCAATATCATCCACAACCAAAACAACACTTTTATCAAACGATAATGAATGAAAATCAAACTCTTCACTTTGGACAGAGGTAATAGTAGTTGCAGGAATATTTACGTCACGTATAGAAACAGTAAATGTACTTCCCACCCCAGGATTACTCTGCACAGTAATTTTTCCATTCATCATTTCCACTAACTTTTTGCTGATTGCCAGTCCTAGACCTGTTCCACCGTATTTTCTGGTAATATTTGAGTCTTGCTGACGAAATGACTCAAATATGTATTCATGGTATTCTTGCGGAATTCCGATTCCCGTGTCCTGTACGGAAATAATCAGGTCTACTTTGCTTTTGTCGTCTTCGTAAATATTACTGTTAACGGCTAATTTAACAAACCCTCTATCCGTAAATTTGATTGCGTTACCGATTAAGTTTACCAAAACCTGCCTCAATCTGTATTCATCAATGAGTAGTGTATCTGGAATGTCTTTGTCTATTTCCAAAATAAACTGTAAATCCTTATCCTTTACCCTTATATCAAACAATTGCTTTAGTTCTTCAAACACTAAACGTGAATTCACCGGTTCTTTATGAATTTCCAATCGACCAGCTTCTATTTTGGAGAAATCCAAAATATCATTGATCAAAGTCAAAAGTGACTTACCTGCTTTTCTGATTGAATCGACGTAATTTTTTTGTTGGGCATCAGTAACAATTGTGCTTAGCAATTCACTAAAGCCAATTACGGCATTCATGGGCGTTCGTATTTCGTGACTCATATTTGCCAAGAAATTACTTTTTGCTTTGTTTGCTTCTTCTGCTTCTAATTTTGCTTCCAATAAAGCTTTTTCTGTTTCTTTTCTAGTGGTTATATCCCTTATAATTCCAGTAAATAACTTTTGATCTTGAAATGACACTTCACTCACAGCAAGTTCCATTGGAAAATTACTTCCATCCTTTCTGTGAGCAATAACTTCTCTGCCAATGCCAATGATCTTTCGCTTACCGGTTGTGATGTAGTTATGAAGGTATCTGTCATGTTCATCCTTGTAAGGAGAAGGCATTAACATTTTTACGTTTTGACCGATCACTTCTTCTTTTTTATAGCCAAACATCTTTTCTGCTGCTACATTAAAGGTTTGTATAATCCCTTTTTCGTTGATCGTAATGATTGCATCCACAGCCATGTCTACAATAGTCTGCATTTTGGCTTCACTCTCTCTTAACATTTGCTCGATTTGGTGGCATTTTTCTTCCAATCTTTCAATTTCAAAAAGTTTCTTTTCTAGCTCTTGGTCGGTTAAATTCTTTTTTGTTGTCATTGATTTTCTCTGAAAGAATACAATTTAGTTGTGTTCTTTCATTCCTTAAGCATTAAAGTTTGGTATCATGGTGAACTTGTCGAATCATGACTTAACCTAAAGACTCAATTTTTTTCTCTTTATGTCGTTTTGTCAAGAGATTTATACGTTTTCTCTTCTTTTCACCAGAAAACTCCAAGTCCCAGACTGGCAGAGTTTTCCTTTTCCTCCCCCCTTCAGTACAGAAGCCTCAAGAGAAATATGACCAATGTTCATACCTCGCATGTTTCTTTCTTCACGAGAAATGACCTTCATCTCTACAAAAATGGTGTCACCAATAAAGACTGGGCGTTTAAATTCCCAGTCTTTGATTCCGGCAAAAGCGATAATTGTGCCTTCTAATGCTCCCGTCAAAATGGCAAGTCCCGTTGCCACCGACAAACTCAACATTCCATGGGCTATCGGCTGTCCAAAAGGAGTCGTTTTGGAATATTCTTCGTTTACGTGCAACTCGGAATAGTCGCCAGTGAAACCAGCAAAGTTTACAATATCAGCTTGCGTAATTGTACGTCCTTGTGTCTGTATCACTTTATCCATTTCAAAATCTTCAAAATACAATCCTCGTTGTAATCTCATACTGAAAAATCCTCACTCTTACTCTGTAGCATCAAGGTGTGGAACTGAATTGCTCCTCCCCATCCATGAGACAAACCAATTTTTGCTCCGTCTATTTGCCTGTCTTCTCCTTTTTCTGTCATTTGAATAGCGATCTCTGCTTGACGAATCATGGCAGAAGCTCCAATGGAATTGGACGAGAGAACGCCTCCCGAAGGATTTACTGGGAGAGAGCCTTTCATCGAAAACTCTCCAGCCTCCAATAATTTGTATGCCTCGCCATACTTCGCAAACTTCATGCCTTCCATCCAAATCAACATTTGAATGCTAAAAGCGTCATAAAGTTCCACTACGTCAATTTGTTTGAAAGGATCGGTTATTCCCACTGCTTTGTAGATTGATTCGGCTGCTTTTTCTAAAGCAATAGGAATCCCCCAATCTCTACCAGGATTGGTTGCTCCGTCTGCATTTGTAGCTACGGCTTGTATCCAGCTTTTGGGAACGGATCGCTTTTTGGCTTTATTACCATTCTCGATAACCATCGCACAAGCTCCGTCTGATGTCGGACAAGAATCCAACAATTTCAAAGGTGTTGAAAGGTAGTCCAGATTCATAAGCATGGTTTCCGTAACGTTAGGTAACTTGAGAGTGGCATAGGGATTGTTCATGGCGTTTTTTCTTTCTTGAACACCTACCATTGCCAAGTGCCTTTCCGTTACCTGCGGATACTTGGACATATAAATTCTTGCTTGATTGGCTACAGCCGAAACAGCTCCACCTGCGTATTCTCTCCCCCATATCGGTGAATATACATAAGAGAGACCTTTCTGAACGGATGTCTCGGTGAGCTTATTGCCAGAAACCGCAATAACCGTATCGAACATACCAGAAGCAACGGTATAATAGGCAAATATCCCTGCAGAAGCTCCGACCGTTCCACCCGTATGAGTTCGAATCACTGGTAGATTCCGACCGCCAATACTATCCACACACCATTTTTCCGGATGGTTGATTCCGTCAAATAGCTCAGGTGAATTGCCTACAATAATTCCATCCACTTCCGAAAGTTCCATACCAGCGTCTTGTAGAGCCTTGTCTACTGCTTCCCGCATTAATTCTGGTAGGTTTACGTCTTTTCTTTTTAACTTTGTCTGTGTTTGTCCTGTTCCTATAATTGCTGCTTTGTTCATATTTCCCTCACGATTGTAAAATATACACAATATTGCTTTGCATTCCCAATCCGGATTGAGAATGAGCGAGTGTTGTTTTCAAGCTTCTTTTATCCATTAGGTGTACCGCATTGATAATCCTTGACAATCCGGCTGCCATAATCGGATGAGCACAACTCACACCTCCCGATACGTTTACAGGAAGATTACCGGTTTCAGTTGTATATCCTGAAGAAAGCTTCTCTTTGATTTCCTCATAACTCCAACCAAAAATCT
Source organism: Leptospiraceae bacterium (assembly GCA_024233865.1). Lineage (GTDB taxonomy): Bacteria > Spirochaetota > Leptospiria > Leptospirales > Leptospiraceae > JACKPA01. Next base: position 1,148,913 of record JACKPA010000001.1, read on the forward strand.
CTTTATAAAGCATTGCCTCTTGGTAAGGAAAAAGTTCATAGAGTTCTGCCAATTGAACATCCGTAGATTTAATACCAGCCATTTGGAAAGCTTTATCTTTTGCTATTTTTGCAGTAGGAACAGAAGCAAAATCCCGATAACCCGGATAGTAGGCATCGGATGCCGTACCAAGTCCTGTGATGGTAGCTCCTTCTTTGTGCTTTTCTTTTGCCCATTCTTCTCTGGCTATAACAATGGCTGAGACTCCGTCTGTCATATAAGGAATTTGCAATTCTTTTAAGGGACTTGCAATCTCTGTTGAGTTTACAACGTCAGAAATACTATAATCTCCCGCAAAAATCGCATTTGGATTTCCCTTTCCTGCTGCCTTATTTTTTACGGTAATCCTTGCAATATCTTCTTCTGTCAGAGATGTTTCTGATAAAAACTGTCTGTACTGCATGGCATGGTAGGATAGATTATCAAGTCCTAGAGGTCTCAAGTAAAACGGATCCATTTGAGTGAAATAGTACCATCCACCTGTTGATTCAGGGTTTGTCTGGGACTTAACATTTTTTATAAATTCAACCGACGATTCACTCGATTTGGAATAGCCGATCACCAAAGCGGTATTAAACTTCCCGGTTGCCAATCTGCAAAGTGCATAAAACAAAGCAAAAGCTCCGTCTTCTTCGACCTTGCTTTCTTCTTTTAGATAAGCTCCCGCAGGCTCAATTTGGTAAACGTGGTTGATGTTAATTCCGTCCATCACATCGTCACCCGCTTGAATAACCGTATCAATTTCATCTCGACTTAAACCCGCACTTTCCATCGCTTTTTTTGCGGTAAAAAAAACCATTTCTTCTAGATTTAGTTCTTCCTCTTTTTGAACAAATTTTGATTCTGCACTGCCTATAATTTTTGCTCTCATTTTACACCCTCCTCATCTTCTACTGGAACAAAGTACTCTATATCGTAGATCGACCCCGTTCTATCTGCATCATCTCTCCATTTTGCTTTCACCTTTTTCCCAACATACAGACCTTCTTCTGTTTCTACATTTATAATGTGGAATAGATGCGAATCAGCTCCCTCAAACTGAACCCAAGCCGTTATATAAGGAGGTTCTTTTGGTTGACCAGGAAAGACCATGTGAATGGTTGTGAAACTAACCAAATGTCCATGATCAGGAAGTTCCACAACTTCATTAGTTTCCACAAAGCAATCTCCACAATAGCTTTTGGGCGGGCAGCTTACTTTTCCGCACTTAGGACATTTGCGTCCGATGATCTTTTTGTTTTCTTTCATCTGCGTAAAAAATTCTGACATTGCCTTGCCATAAGCCCAGCGATAGGGAATATGCAGAGTTTCTTTCATTCTTTTGACAAGCTTTTGATCGCCTATCAACTCACTTCTAAGTTTTAGCTTTTGGATTTTACCCGTACTGGTTTTGGGTAGTTCCAAAACAAACTCATACTTATTGGGCATCTTAAAATTGGCAATTTTTTGTCTGAGGTGTTGCTTGATTGTATTGGCAGTCTCGTTTTTCCCTTCTTTTAGCCGGATCACCGCTACTACTTGCTCCCCGTATTTTTTATCAGGTAGACCGATCACGGCACATTCCAAAACAGAATCATGCTCATAAAGTGCTTCTTCAATTTCTTTAGGATAAATGTTTTCACCACCACGAATGATCATTTCCTTTTTTCTACCAGTGATAAAAAAGTAACCATCCCTATCACGATACCCCATGTCACCCGTATGAAGCCAACCGTCTACAATTGTATTTTTGGTTGATTCTTCGTCTTTGTAGTAACCAATCATGACGTTTTTACCTTTCACACAGATTTCCCCAATCGTTCCATCTGACAAGACATTACCCGCATCATCCATGATCACCATTTCCTGCCCTTCGAGGTTTGTTCCGATAGAGCCTATTTTCCTATCTCCATGAAGAGGATTAATGGAAGAAACACACGTTCCCTCCGAAAGCCCATAACCTTCGATAATCTTCCCTTTGAACTTGGATTCAAACTTATTAAACACCTCTACTGGCATGGGGGCAGCCCCACAGATACAAGCTTTCAAAAAGGATAAATCCTCACCATTTTTATATTCAGCCATTTCACTCAAGTAGTTGTACATGGCTGGAACTGCACTAAAGCTAGCACACTTGTATTTTTTCAGTGTAGGAATCAAAGTTCTCGGTTTGAACATTTCTTCTAAAACCAAAGTTCCTCCTGTGATCATGGTAGACAAAAGAGAAGCAACTTGTCCGTTGACATGGAATAGAGGCATGATACACAAGTTGGTATCCTCAGAAGTTAGCTCAATACGTGGTACTACCATCTTTAAATCATGAAGGTAGTTCTCATGGGTGAGCATACACCCCTTTGGCTTTCCGGTAGTTCCACTTGTATACAACATTCCGGCAATATCGTTTTGAGTTAGTTTGGTATAACCTTTTGGCAAATCTTTTCCAGCAGCATTTACTTCGTCCCAAAACTGGAGATCACTATCATCTTTGATACCCTTTGCATCGTCCACAAAAATGATCGTTTCCAATTGAGACAAGTTTTTACGTATAGGCTTGATGACTTTATAAGAGGCAGAATTGGTAATCAAGACTTTTACATCGGAGTGATTGATCTGGTATTCTAATTCTTCTGATTTAAGTAACGTATTGTATGGCAAAGAAGTTCCACCTGCATACATAATTCCAAAAAAGGAGATTACAAATTCCAAAGAATTGGGTAAAAAGATTCCCACCTTTTGCTGGTAGTCAAATTTTGTTTTGTTTTCCAAGACGTTTCCTAGTTGCTTGCACCATTCATTCATTTGAGAATACGAAGTTTCTTTTTCCATAAAGATCAGGTAGGTTTTGTTATCATAAAGTTCTGCCTGTGAATGAATTAGTTCCGGTATATGATTGTAGTCAAATCTCATAAAGTTCTCCTCTACACTTTTTCAAAATATTCTATGTCCAAAATTGAGCCTTGCCTATCTTCTTCTTTTTTGAAAACAGGCTGGACTTTATCACCTACTTTTATGCCCTCAATGTCTTTTAACCGATGCCAAAAAAGAGAATTTGCACCATCATATTTTACGGCAACAAAGGCAAAAGGGGCTTTCCACTGTGCAAAGGGTGAGTCTTTCCTTACAACCGTAAACGACGCAACCGTTCCAACGCTAGGCATGTTTACAAAATTGATCATTTTGCTTGAGCATTCAGGACAAAACTGCTGAGGTGGAACAAATACATACGAGCAATTGCTACACCTCACTCCCGCTACAACCCCTTCGTCACGTAGTTTAACAAAAAATTCACCCAAGAGTTTTCCTGGGGAACGAGTGTATTCCATTTCCAATGGTTCACTATAAAATTTTATTTCTTTCATTGTATCTCCTTTGATTATTACATTTATATTTGGGTTTATCTTATCAAAAAGGCAGTTTTCCATCGTTATCCAAATAAAATTCGATCAAGATCCTTTCCTGTTTGATCAAAAAAATGAACTGGTTTGCAATCACGTCTTCCATCCGGTAAAAGTTTTACAAAGAAAGGATTCTCTTGGTTTTCAAAATGTAAAATATTCACTTCATCTGTTTGAAGTTTTTTTTCAACTACCAAAACACTTAATACATTAGCTATTATTTCACTATGAGTTTCGATAAGTATTTGTATATTGTTTTCCTGAGCTACTTTTACTAAAAATCGTATTAATTCATGCTGAGCTTTTTCGTGCAAATGAGCTTCCGGATTTTCCACAATCAATATATCTCCAGTTTTTGCCATAAATATAGCAACTAAAATTGGCAAGATGTGAGAGAAACCAAAGCCTACGTTAGTTGGAGTATACTTTTTATCTTGTATTTTAAACCAAAGTCGAAGAAATCGACCATTTCTTTTAGGGTCAACTTCCAGATCAGTATCAAAAATCTGCGAAACAGTTTGGTTAAGCTTTTCCCTAAAATTTTTATCTACCATCATTTTTTCTAAAAAGTGAACGGCATATTTACCTTCCTTATCTATCTGTTCGATTTGTTCGGACGGAGAGTCATAAGATTCTTTTGCTCCGACTCTGTCTGCAGAAATATAATGTATATTTGAAAAATTAATAAAATCAAACTTTTGGAAATGCTCTTTTAGTAAATCAAAGTTTTCATCCGGTAACATTTGAGAATCGGAAGGCTTGTTCCAATCAAAAATAATAGAAGATTCTACCCCATTTTTATAAGCAAAAGAGTTACCATTGTTTCTTAAAACAATTTCTTTCTCAGGAGTTTTAAGATATATCTTTTCAATACCTTTACTTAGGCTTGTAATACGAATCTGTTTGTCACCAAAAATAAAGTCTATTTCTACAGGTTTTGATTTTTGCTCATTTTTATTTGTTAAATCCGAAAAACTACCAATAATGAGATGATTTCCTCTTAGCTTTAACTGATTAAAATACTTCGTTTCCATACTTTGTTTCATCAAAAGCATGGATTGTAGCAAAGTAGATTTCCCTTTCCCATTGATTCCTGTTAGTAGGTTGATTGTAGACAAAGGAAATATAGTCTCTTCTTTAAAGCATTTAAAATTTTTTAATCTAATTTCTGTTAACATAAAATCATTTCCCCTATACCAACGTTTTAGCTACACTACACTCACCAACCGCATAATAATCGGACTCATCCGGTTGGTGAGTAACAGAGCATCCACTTTACCTGCGTAATCAACCAATCAAAGCCACAGCCTAAAATTGAAAAAATGTCCATATTTTATAAAAACTCCTGTTATAATTGGAAATAATGACCGTTTTTAGTGTAAAAAGCATAGTAGAAATTTTTTCAAGAATGATTTTTCTAATACGTCAATAACTCATCTTCCAAAATATTTAGTTCTTTTAGTATTTTCCTTTTAGCTGTGTCTGTTACTTCTTCGCCACTTTCAATCCTGCGAACTGTCTTCTCTGATATGTTTTTGAAATCGGTTTGTTTTATCTTTTTTTGGATTCTATATCTTCTCAAACAACTTCCAAATGAAATTTCAGTTTCGATACGTTCTTTTTTTCTTCGTAGTCGATATTCCTTATCACATTCGTACAATATTCCAGAAACAGATGCTTCGTATCTACCAAATCTTAAGTAATAACCATATTCCATAATCTCAATATCTGAAAAGTTTGGTTTTTCACCTTTTGAGTTTGCGCGTAATATACTCGTTGGTACGTATAAAACTTTAAGGTCTCCCATCAAAATTCGTATCATTTTTACATCGTTTAGTATTTGAACACTTATCACTCTATCACGGCGATCAGGCTTCGGTTTTGCTAAAACAAACATCATTTCATCTTTATTTAATAAAATGGAACTGTGAGGTTTATAAATGATAATATCATTGAAAAGGTCATCTACAATAGCTTTTTCATCTCCAAATTTTATGTCTTGATAGCTAAACAATGCGGGTTTGAATCTATGAAAAGATTCAATAATTTTCTTATCTTGAATCTTGCCACTTAAATACTTAATAAACCGTTGTAGAGTTGGTTTGTACAAAGAAACAAAAATTAAACCCTTAGATAAATCTTCTTCATACAAGAGTGAATTAAAGTCATCATTTGATGTATAGTACCTATGCTTATCTGAAATAAACCAACTTAAAGACTTGGCTTCTGACTTTTGATTCTCTGTTCCAAATATTTTTATTTCATTTTGTAACGTTGACATATCTTACTTGTTCTTTTTTAATAAATCATTATATTTTTGGAGTTCTTCTTCAACATCCCATTTTTTTGATTTAAAAAATTCCTTTAAATCAATTTCATTAATTTCGACTGGATTATCCGCATGGATTTGATTCCATTCATAAGAAAGTTCAATCCATCGATCCTCTATTTCATCAACTATTTCTTTATGAACCCCATTATAGGGTGGTTTTTTGTCCATAAAACACTTTTTTCTTAAATTCCACCTCCACTTATCTCCTTCACCATAAATAGTAATATGTGGTGGCTCTCTCTCCTCAAGGTCATGAATTCTCAATTTCCAGTGCTTCCTAAACCTGCATTTTAATTTTATTACTACCGGCATTAGTTTCCAACATTTGACCGATTTCGTATATTTATACTATCGGTCATTTTTATAAAAATATCAAACAAAAATAAAACCTCTTTATAACAAATATCTTTCCAAGTTTTGGTCTATAATTTCCAAATGCTTTTGAATTTCCGCAGGCCAGTTTGGCAAGTTATCATTCTCCCAATACCAATTCCCAACTACATTCAAAATAGGTTTTGTTTTGTGAAACAATGCCTTTTTGATTCCAACTTGAATATCTCTTGGTTCAAGGGGACGAAAGGGCTTTTCAAAATTACCTTCAGTTTTTAATTGAGATTCCTCATGTTCGTAATTCATTCCAGGAAAAAAGTCTTTAAACTTCTTGCCTGATTCCTTCCATGCTTTTTTATATTCTGCCATTTCCGGATACAAGTCGGCATTCAGAGTTCGCTGCACAAGAACTGCAATTCCTCGAACGGAATCACTATGAAACATACCATAACGAATACACTTAAATTGTTCTGGAAATTGTAAGGTAAGTTGTTCCATTGTAATTTTTGTATAGGTCATGGTTCCATAAAAGAGCATAAGCGGTTTTAACCACATAAACCCAGAAAACCAAAGGCTTAATTCCGGTTTTAGAGCTTTTGTTAGTTTTAACATAGGGATTACGGAAAATTCTATGCTTTCCAAATACTCTGACTTTTCCGCATATACTACCGGTTTCCCAACAATTCCTCTCGCTGGAATATAAATGAGTGCTTTAAGTCTCTTATCTCCTATAATGGAAACAATGTCCTCAATACTTTTTGGGGATGTTAAGTCTATATTGCGAATCGTTTCGCCTGCATTTGGGACATCTTTTTCTTTAGAAGAAGTAGAAATCACAAATGCGTTTTTGTCTTCTGATTTGATGGCTAAAATAGTTTGTTCACCTGATACGGCATTTCCGCCAATAATCAAATAGTAGTTCATAACAAACCCCTTTTTAAAAATTCCATACAGTCTTCAATACGTTTTTGGATATCGGATAGATTATAATACGCCTGAAACACTCTTGTTCCTTCTTCCGCTGCAATGATTTTTAGATAATAAAACGATTTAATATACTTTGTCACCAAAAACCAGCAGAGTAGCACGAGGTCACGTTTTTTATCATCGACTGTGTAGTGCTTGGAATCGTAAGCACAGTCCCAAAAAGATTGCTTTAAAACAGAATAGATCATAACAAGGTCAGCAAATGCGAATTCTATAGACTGTTCGGATATCTTCTTTATTTTGGAAGCAACTGCAATCAATAATTCTTCAATTGCACTGATTAACTCTAGCTCACCTGATATGCTTTGAGTGTAACTCTGTTCAGCTTTTTTTTGCACTGATGCCTCTGCCATATAGTTCATGGATTCTTTGAATTTAAAAAATCCTGGAAAACTAGAAGCAACAATGGAACGCATCACTTCGCTACTACCAGCTCCAATTGTCCCTAATTTCACATCACGATAGATTCTCTCTAGATGATACTCTCTCATATAACCATAACCACCTAGAATCTGCACACCTTCGTGGGCGATTTCTTCTCCAGGCTCTGTTGTGATCAACTTCAAAATGCTCGCCTGCATAGGCAAGGATTCACCAGCATCTTTTGTCCGAGCAACATAATAGATATAACGGCGACTTGCTTGCAAATAAATCCAATTTTTCACCAATTTTTCTTGGATTGCATAAAAATTCAAAATAGGTTTTCCGAATTGATGTCTATTGTAAGCATAATGGAAAGATTTATCTAGAATGAATTCATTCATCCCCATTGTTGCAGAAACAAGAACAGTCCTTTCCCATTCGAGAGTAGCTCTACCAATTCGTATAAACCCAGAATGTAATGGTCCAAGTAGATTTTCTTTGGGAACAATCATATCTTCAAAAATCAATTCTGAAGTTGTGGAAGTGTGCATTCCCAGTTTTTTCAAAACTTTACCAACTCCAAAGCCTTTCATTCCTTTTTCTACAATAAAAGCGGATATCCCTAAGGGTCCTCTTGATTCTCCTTCTTTGGTTCGAATCATACAAATAAACACATCACCAACAGGACCGTTTGTGATAAACATTTTGGAACCATTCACCACATAATGATCACCTTTGTCAACGGATCTTGTAATCAAACCGGCAGCGTCAGAACCGGAACTTGGTTCGGTCAAACCAAGACCAGCGATCCACTCACCGGTTGCAAGTTTGGGCAAATACTTCTTTTTTTGTTCTTCCGTTCCAAAAAACACAATAGGCAAAGTTCCGATAATCGTGTGAGCTCCCCAAGCCAAGCCCAATCCACCATCAACGGCTCCAATCGAAAAAGCCTCAGAAGCCTGGCAGCATTGCAAACAACTAGCACCTTGTCCGCCAAATTCTTCCGGAATGGCAATTCCATTTAGACCCATTTCTCCCATCTTTTTCCATAGCTCATCACTCCAAACAGCCTTTTCATCTCTGTCTTCCACACCAGGAAAAATTTTGTTTCTGGCAAATACCTTTACATTTTCATAAAATTCTAAATTTTCATCATTTATATAAGGGTTTAAATAACTCATGAAATACTCCGGTTTAACCAACTTAGAAGTTCAAAATATCTAGGTAAACAAAATTATATAAATTTGAATAATTAAGTTTACACTACAATAAAAAATTACACAATAGTATAAAAATATATTATGAGTTTACGAGAATATAAAAAAGACCAAACCTTAGATAACATTCTAATGGCAGCCGAATTCTTACTCAAAAAAGAAGGTTTCCAGAATGTATCCATTGACTCTATTGCCAAACAAGCACTTGTTTCTCGAAAGACAATTTACAATTATATCAAAACAAAAGAAGAGATTTTAATCCAAATTGCCAATAAGCGTCTTAGTGTTTGGCTTACAAATACAAAAGTTCATCCACAATGGAAAAATACTCCAACTGAAAAATTTATTTATATATATAGAAACTTAGCAAAAGAGTTTAAAAAAGAAAAAAGACTCTGGCAAGAAATAGTACAGGCAGATGGGATCAATTACCTACGTCATTTTAGCCAGCGTCCCATATTTCGGGAACTTTTAAAATGTTTCACAGAAATTTTATTAGAAGGACAACAACAAGGGATATTTTCAGAAAAGTATAGTGCGGAACAAATCGCGTGGAATCTCAATACAATTCAAATGAATATATGCAAAGAATGGACGGTAAGTTGGCCAAACTCCAAATCGTTGTCAACACGATTACTGGATTCTCTTGACCTGTTTTTTATAGGAATAAATAAAATTGGATAAGGTGACTTCTTGGAATGAACGTACCAGTAGGGACAGGTCTAAGACCTGTCCCTTTATTCTATAAGTAATGTCTCTGGAAATTGTTGGTAAACTGCTTCCCAACAATCCGTCCGGCTCATCCGAATGATAGACCAAAGAAAGGTTTGGCTGTACGTCTTTTGTTCCGGGTGGGACTTCTATTGGGTAAGAAGCATTTGCCTTTCCGTTGTCATCCACCACAATCTGTGGCATTGCCTGCGGAATTGTTCCTGTGAAATTCGTATCCAGATGTACCAACAACAAGCATAACGCCATCATAAGTATAGCATTAAGTGCCTTTTTAGTGTTATATATATATATGGTAATTGTGTTAACTTTGTGAAGAGTTTCATGTGAATCACCTCGTGTGTTATCGTCCTAAAGGCAAAGTGCTTGGAGACAAAAATTTTTTGCAAGTCTTTATGAATTTTTTCCCAAGCGGAAAGAAAAAAATTACGTTTTTCCCCGAATAGCTAAAATTCACTTTAAGTCTCAAAAACCCCCGTTCACGGGGGTAAATAAAGCCAAAACCTGAATTTAATCCGAATGGGGGGAATAAATTCATTAATTATGTCTTTTTTTTCGTAAAACAGAGTCAAGGAAAACTCTATATCATAGGTGTAATCCGTTCCTCCTTTTTCGTATTTCATAAAAATATAATCAGACGTGGTTAGATTCTCATAATATTGATTCATATTGTTACTGATATAAATGTCATAAGTGTAATACAAGGAGCTTGAAGAATCATCTGCCATCTCGGAAAATGTTCGATTCGATATCGGATCACACAAGTCGGCTTTGATGACACCGGACTTCAGATTGTCTATGGTTATGGAACTCCCAAGCAAGTGTTGTGCCTTTGTTTGATTGGAAGCTTACTCAGTCACAGCACTTGCAGTGGAATGAGCCTGTTTGCTCGGTGACATGCCGAAGCCGCGCGTCGGGTATGCTCTAACGTTAGGTGAAATTGCTAACTACGTTATTAAAAAATAATCATAATCTTTAACCAGTGAAAATAATAAATTAATTAAATTTATCTCAAATATTTTAT
>JACKPA010000002.1 GCA_024233865.1 Leptospiraceae bacterium
ATTGTTTGAAGCACATCCGGCGTATTATGAGTATGTCTTCTACAACTTCATACTAGAGTTCAAGTATATTCGGAAAAAGGATAGTGAGGAAGAAGCCAAGCAGAAGAGAGAAGAAGCGATAAATCAGGCTCGTGAATACTATGAAATCTACAAAAGAGACTTTAAGCAATTTGGTCGTGAACTCCGTTCTTTGGCTTTGATCGTGACTCATTCGAGAGAGGTGGAACTCATCGAAGTTTGTGGATTTGGAAGAAAGTCACCTAATTAAAAATATGAATCTTGTAAAATTAAGTAATATAGCATAAGTTTTTGTAAAGTAAAGTAGCCATCTTGGCTTTGATTTTACAGGCTGAAAGCCTATAATACTTTACAATTTCTTTTGCTTGACTACTTAGCAGATATTTAAACATGTCATTTTCTCTAAAAATCCATCTTTTTTTCCGATTTTGGTACAATGCTTTTATATATTCCACTAAGCCAATTTTTTACATCCGATGTGTACCACCTTGAAAAACGTCTATCGGAAGGACCACCGACAATATTTGTATAAATGACGTTTTCTGACAAATCGGTTACCATGCGATAAGACGGTGCAAAAGTTGTGGTTCGATTGGCTGATCTATAAATTTGACCTTGGTGAATGGTAGCTCGTCCGCCTCGTATAGGTACAGGTCCTTTATCAAACCCAAAAAATCTTGGCAACTTTCCATTAAATAACACGTTTGTCATAAAAAGACTTCTTCTATTTATCCAAGGCTCGGGAGTAGCCGAAAGACATTTATCTAGTACCATTTGGTAAACCTCATTTCTTGTCTTTCCGTTAAACCATAAAGATTTTTCCGAAAGTAGAATTCTGTCAAAGTTTTGGTAAAAGTCTATAAACACACCCATTTGAGAAGCAAAGTAATCGATCACATTCTCTCCCATCGCGTTTTTACCAAAAACTTCTTTGAACAAACTATAATAAAATTTTTCAAAAAGAAAAGCTCCTTCAGAATCATCGGAATATTCATAATTCCAATTTTTTAAAATTCTTCCTTGTTTCGTGTCCGGTAACAATGGTTTTAAGACTTTCATAAACAATTCCGCTTGTAGGGAATAAAGGTCATACTGCATTTCACATATTTCCTTGTGTGAAAAGTTACTTCCGTTTTCCAAAAGACTCGTTATCCTATCAGCTCTGTAAGAACCCATAGGCATCGTAATAGGTTTACATTTTCCATACTTATTCAAATCTTGGTTTGCCGTTACAAAAAAGCCATTTTTGGGGTTTTGAATACGTGGCAAATCAGTATAGCTCTCAAATCCCTGCCAATCATTTTTTGATTCCCATCCGGGTAAGGGAACAAACCCTTTGACTCCTTTCCGCCTTATAGGAACTAAGCCAGACATTTGGTAACCAATATTGCCATTGTTATCAGCCAAAACCCAGTTCCAAAAAGATTCTACCTGACCGAGGTAATCCATGCCTTCTTCCACACTGGATGCATCCCACATTTTTAAAAAATATCGAAAGCTCTTTACTCCGGATTCACAAGCTGACCACTTCGTAGCTAGGTAGTATCCTTCCAAATTCGGATTTCCATTCAGAACACCATGTTCATTTTCATAAAAGGTAATTTCATAGCTTTCCTTTGCTTTTCTCTTAATAATTTCTTTCCTTTCGCGAAATTTTTTCAATTCCCCCTCTTTCTTATATTTCCTGTCTTTGCATTCTTCTACCCAGGAATCCACACTATCTGCAAAAGAATACGTTACACCCCAGGCTAAATTAGGATTACGACCGATAATAAAAGCTGGAGTTCCCGGCATAGAAACACCCATAATAAATTTATCTTGTACCACCCCAGCAACTTCACACCAAACATTGGGAAGCCTATTTACTTCCAAATGAGGATCATTGGCTAAAATTGGTTTGCCGGATTTTGTTTTTGCACCCGATATAACCCAATTGTTTGAAGCAGACATTCGTGGTAAAGCTAAATTCCACAAATTTGCCGGAACAATGGTTTCTGGAAGATGAACCTTTTTTAGGAGTTCTATGTCTAATTCGTTCAAAATTCCGGGAAAAAGTTCTTTTAGCTTATCTTCTGGAATATTGTTTTGAACCATTTCAACAAAAAGTCTCTCGATTTCTTCTTGCGATTGAGTTAGGGTTAGATAAGCAACCATTCGAGTGATAATAAAAACGTCTCGAATCTGCCATGATTCGTGTTTGTACCCCAAAAGTTTGAGTTCCCATGGAATTTTGTTTTCAAAAACTTCATTCACTCCCTCACAATAAGAATCCATAATCATTTTTTCAAAGTCAGTAAGTTTGTGAATGTGTTCCTCTATATTGTTGTGCCAATTCATTTTGCGAAAAAATTTATCAATTTCCAATGACGATTCGCTTGAATCCAATTGCTCGCTAAGTCGTCCTTGACCAAGAATGCGCATCATTAATATTTGCATTCCCCTATCCGTTCCATGGATATGCCCCATACCCCAATAAAGATCAGGTAAGTTTTGGGCTTCGATATGAGGAATTCCTGATTTATCTCGGTAAATTTTAATACTTTCTTTCATTGTTTAGCTATTTTATTCCCAATTTAATTCGTGCCTTATATACTCCATTCTAATACGATTGTGAAATATATCCCATATTCCAAACATAGAAGTAGATCGGATTTGAACGGTAGGAGAATCTTCTGAAAACAAAAATTCAACCCTATCCGGAAGGCGAAGAACCTTTGTAAAATAATAGGTTCGGATATAATAGTTTTTAGCCGTCATTATTTTAACGTTTTCTTTTTTATCCAAAAGGTTTTTTAGTTTTTGAAATGCCTCATCTCTTGTTAAACCATTGTATCGGAAAGGCTTGATGTGATGAATAACATTCCATTTCCAACTTTGAGAAGAAACACAATTGGGTGTAGGTGGGCAATAATTGAGTTCTCCATCGTGTATGCCGGTCTCCGGTCCAATAAAACTTGAACAGCATATTAAAAAAACTGTTAGTATTTCTTCTACCATTTTTGGATTATTTCTAAAAACCTTATAGTAGTCAATAAATTACTAAATATTCAACTTGTCACCTAAAAATATAAAAAAAAATCCTTTAAAACCATTCTAATCATAACGTTAGTTCCGGATAAAATGAAAACTATTATTAATAAGAGACAACCAACAGGAGATGCTGGGATGCCCTACTCTTGGGAAAATGGGAAAACACAAATAATTTGATTTATTTTTTTTGCTTGAAATTTTATACACTTCATAAAAGAAAGGTTAGAAAATTGAAAATTATTTTCAAATGGAGATTAGAAATGAGATTAAAAGCAAGTTTAGCATTATTAATAATATTAACTTTAACTTTTTATTGTGCCGAAGATAAAAAAACAACCAAAAAACCGGCTAAAGATACGGATACTACCGTTAAAGCCGAAGAAAGAGTTTTGGTTGATTCTGCCGGTAACTTAATCGTAGTTCCACCTGCCAATGCAACAAAAACGAGTTATGAAGTTGTTGTAGCTCCGGACAAAACATTACAAGTGGTAAAAGTTGAAAAAAAAGGAAATCCTTGCGTATCTAATAACTGTGTTCCACCTTGTTTACCTAGGTCAATGAGTTTGGGAAGCTCTTATCAGAATCCAGTAGATGCAATCAATGCGTTGGATGACGTTTATTTTGCTCAAGGTGAGTCAAATTTAACTTTGGAATCAATGCAAACATTGGATAAATATTTGGACATTTTAAAAAGATACCCTTATATCAATATAAGCATAACTGGTTGGGCTGATTATACCGGAAATGATGCGATTAATAAAGCCATCAGCTTGAAAAGAGCCGAATCGGTTAAAAACTATCTTGTTCAAAATTCTATTTCTATGGATAGGATCGTTTTTGTAGGCGCTGGAGTTTATAACTCAGAACATCCTTACAAAGACGCTGATGGAATGAGAAAATCAAGAGTAGCCGATATAGCTGCAAAATAGTTTTATTTCCATGATAGAACAGGCATTTGCCTGTTCTTTTTTGGTTATCTCCTCGACAGCTTGGTAAACATTACCTATAAAATTTAAGAGGGTATTTATTTGTTTTTCGTAACATTTCAATTTATCTTGTTTTTACTCCTCTATCCTTTTTAGTTGTTAAAATCTATTTTAAGCCTTTTTTATAAATAACTATGAATAATATTTTGAATAATTTTAGGAAATTTAGAAAAACTATATTTTATGATATTTTTTGTTATATTTTAGCTGGTGTAGTTTCTTGTTTGGCTTTTGTTCCTTTTCATTTGACCTATCTGATTTGGATTTCTCCGATTGGTTTGTTTTTATTGGAAGTCAAATATTCTGGTCAATACAAAAAACTGTTTTTACATGGAGTGGTAATTTCTTTGATTATTTGCACTCTTTCTTTCCATTGGATGAACTATATGTTGGTCGTTTTTGGAAATTTACCGATAGTGGTAGCAATATTCGTTTTTATTTTATATTCCATATTTTTTAACTTAAAAATCCCTCTGTTTTTAATCATATTTTCTGCTATTAATCGTAAGCTAGGCAGGCATACTATTTGGTCAGCCGGATTTAGTGTTCTATTTTCGGAATTATTAACCTACCAAATTTTTCCTTGGTACTGGGGAAATGCCGTAGCCGGTCACACAATTCTCGCGCAAGTAGTTGAATTTACGGGAGTGATTGGTTTATCCTTTTTATTGTTTGTTACTTCTTATACCATTTTTAGGTTAGCCCGAATTACATTCCATCCTATTTTATCACACAAAAATAGATTTATTCTTTACTTGAAGTTTGCATCTCTACCACTTTTTATATTTCTGACTTTTTGGACTGCGGGTTTTTTGCTCTACAACAAATGGAACACTATGCAACCCGTTGCCAAAAAGAAAATTTTAATGATTCAACCGGACGCTCCCCTAGAGTTCAGAGACGGTAGGTTTAACGAAAGCATGGAAAAGCTAATGCTACGAATCGAAAAACTCGCCATAAAGGGTGGAGAAGAGCTTGGCAAACCGGATTTGATTGTTCTTCCTGAGTCCGGTATACCGTTTTTTTCAGCTCATAACAACCAAGCTACTACTAGTTTCAGACCCTATTATAGGTATTGGTTTGAATCAATGATTTATTTGCTTGCTGTCAGATTTAAAAGTAACGTTTTTTTTAATGAAATTGATGCGAAATTTAAAGACGGAATGATAAGTGACGAAGCTCGCAGGTTTTATAATAGTTCTTCGCTTTATGACCCAAATGGCAATCGTAGAGGCTCTTACCAAAAATCTTTTTTAGTTCCTTTTGGAGAGTATATACCCATGGGAGAAAAATTTGAATTTTTGTATGATATTGTTCCGCAAATCGCCAGATTCATACCAGGATCATCTCTGGATTTGATCACCTATTACAAAAATAAAATGGAAGTTCCGCTTTTCGAGAAACCACACTTGAAATGGTCAGATACATCTTTTTTAAATCTAAACCAGATTAAAGAATACTATATGGATAGAGTTTCAGAGGTTGAGGAAGCAGGTCAATTTTTACCTTTGATTTGTTATGAAGTAATTGTTCCTAGTTTTGTTCGGAAATTTTATAACGGAAAGATGCCTGATTTTATTGTCAATATCACAAATGACAAGTGGTACGGTGATACTATCGAGAGTTATCAACATCTGGAACTTGCGAGACTTAGAAGTATCGAATATAGGAGGTGGATGGTGCGTTCAACCAATTCCGGGACATCCGTATACATAGACCATTTGGGTAGAATTCTGAATAACATATACACAGGATTGTATGAAAGCGTTTATTACAGTGCGGAAATTAAGGTTATCAAATCTCCTCCAACCTTTTATGTATTGTATGGAGACCTGTTGGCTTATACCTATTTAGGTTTTTCTTTTTTATACTACCTGAATTTTATTTTAATATCCAAAAGAAAAATATAATAGTTTGAAATTCTATTGAAAGATATATCCTCTTTTAAGTTAGATGTACTAAGGGAAGATGTTCGTAAAGTTTATAAACGAAAGTCGAACCCTACTTTAACCGCATTCAAAGATATTTGCTTCGACATATTTAAAGATAAGCTAAATAAAACCTTTCCCAATATTCACTTTCAGGAAGAATTTTATATACAAGAGTTCAAAATCCATTCCTTGTACGGTTTGTTTGGTGATGGTTCCATTCTTGTATGGTGCAAAGAAGATAGGGATGAGAAAAAAGCCAGACTAATCCTAAATGATATTGAAAAGCAATTAAAAGACAATCTGGAATTGGAAAACAAAATACAAGACTTAAACGAACTTTGGGAGAACAAAAATCTTCGTTACTTCTATTATTGCAGTAGTATTGCGATGTCTACCAAAGAGAATTTTGAAGCCATTCAAAATCGAATAAAAAAATTAGTAAATACCAACCTGGCAAAAATCTATGGCTTGGAACACTTAAAGCAAGTGGAAACCAAACCCTTTACGTGGAAAGAAATCCAAAGTTTACTGGTTCGAGATAAATACATCTACCATAAATGGATTGGAATTAGCAAGACTGGTATTTACGACCATATTCCTCCTATTGAAGAAGCGTTCGGCTACAGAAAGTATTTGCTAGAAAATCATCTTCCTTATATTAGTAGAGAAGAATTCTTGAAAGCAAATCCGGACAAAGTGCAAGCTTTTTATGACGAATCAAAAATTTTAGAAAATCTCTTGTATGGTTATAAATGCGGATATTTGATATACGGTGATGCCGGAACAGGAAAAACGAGGTTGTTGTTTGAGTTGGGATACCAAGCTACAAAAAAAAACTGGATTACTCTACGGATTACAGATGAATTAAATGATATCTATGAATTGGAATTAGATAACCACGTAAACTACGTTTTACTCTTTGATAACGTTGAAAAATTGAAGTTCTTTGATAGTGAAATATTTTATAGGCTACGGTACTACAATCCCGGAGCAAACTTTAGGTTTATTGCAACATGCAAGACATCTTACAGCAGACAAATTCATATTGAAAATATGTTATCTCTGAATGTATCGAAACACGTTGAAGTAGAAAACGAATATAAGAATTTTGTGATAGAAAAAGTTCTTTCTACAATGGAACTAAAAGAGATACAACCGGACTACTTTCAATCCAAGCTTTCTTTTGTAGTTTATGTGTTGCATTTAAAAAAGATCAACTCTTTTAAAAATAATCTAAATGATTTTAAAACTTTCTCGGATTGGTTGATTGATAGACTCGCAAGTTGCTTTGGTAAAAAGTCCATTGATTTGATAGATAGGAAAGTTGTCTACCTTCTGGTTAGTTTTCCATTGTCTTCCGTTGATATATATGGCAAATTCCGAGATACATTAAAAGCTTTGGTAAAAGAAAACTGGATCGAAAAACGAAAGCTAGCAGCAGGGGAAAAATTAGAAGTTGTACACGAAAGCTTGATCGATGTTGTGCTGGAATTTTTTTTAAGAGAAAATATGTTCTTTTTAAACGAAGAAATTAAAGAGATTATGATTTTTGCAAAAGAAAATAAAGCTGCAGCAAATGTTTTCCTTTCATTTGAAAGAATAATCGAAAGTGATCTTTTTCAACCTTTGCCAATTTTTTATAATTTTTGGTTTGAACAGTTCTGGGAAGATTCCACTTCCTTTCAAGTGCTCAAATCAGCCATTTATGAAAGATATGTTTTGGTTTACAAATACGTAGACCTACTACTCGGAGGATTTTTAAAAGAGGACAGAGTTTATAAACTGTTTATAGCATGGCTTTCGCAGTTTAAAGAAAAAGACTTACTTAAAGGTTATTTAAAAAAGTGGTTAAAAGAAAACCCTCTGGAAATTGAAACCGGTTTTGTTTTTTATTATTGGTTACTGATTTCCAAAGATGCCAAAACATTTCAAGATGAGTGCTTGTATTGGTTGTCCGAATATTTCGTAGAACTGCAAACTGGTCTTGTTTTGGGAGAATACTTAAAGCATACGGACGATCCATTGGAAGTTGTTGAAAATGTCTTGGATTGGCTAGAAAAGTATCCGCTTGCTTTTGAAACATCTTCCGTATTGGAAGCTTGGCTAAACGCAACGGGCAATAAAGATGTCGTGAGAGTTTACATAATTCCCTGGACAAAAAAATACAATTTGGAAAAAAAGGCAGGTCTACTTATTGCTGCGTGGTTAAATGCAGGAGCTGATCTTGCACAAATTAAGGAATATTTTATACAATGGATAAAAAGCTATCCTTTAATAAAAGAGACGGGTAAGATGATTCATGGATGGATTTATGCAGAAGGAGAACTAACTTTTATCCAAGAATATATGGTAAAATGGTTGGAAAAGTTTTCTTTGGAAGATGTGTCTGGGACCCTCATTGGCTTGTGGCTTAAATTTGGTGGAGATAAAGATATTGTTCAAGAGTACATCAAACCCTGGTTGGTTAAGCACTCTTATGACAAAAAGTCCGTTATGCCAGTTATCTTCTGGTTAGATGCCGGTGGAAAAAAAGAAATGATTGAAGAATTTATTATTCCTTGGATGCAAAAAAATGCAAAAGAAGAAGAGGCTTGGCATCTTGTAAAAGCTTGGAGAGATGCCGGCGGTAATAATGACGTTATTAAAAATTATATCAGACTTTGGTTGCAGCAATTTTCCAAGAGTTAATTTAATAAAGTGAGAGAAATAATCTTGAACAATTTTTTAATTTTAGGTAATCGGTAAAAGAAAGGTATTTCTATGGGAAACAACGGTAAAAGTAGTAATAATCACAATGATGAATACGATTTGGAATCAGATGATATAGAAAATTTTTTACAAGACGATTCAATTTCTATTATAAACATTAAAAGTGGTAAAAAATTCTTAAAATGGGTAAAAAAAATACAGAAAGAAAAAAATGTACCCATTGAATATACTGATGAAGAAATATTAGAGGAGGTAGAATCTTTTCATGTTCCGTCATTTACAGATGAAGAAAGTGTGAAAGACTTTTTTAATGACTATGGAGAAGATATTTTCACATACATGTTTGCAACATTTTATAAAGATAGATCGGTGATTCCTCCATACCATGGTGTTGATTCATTGTATGATTATTTTGAAATAACCGTAGACGATTATATAAAATCCTTTGAAGAAATATTGGATTTTTTAGAAGGAATAGACGATAAAACAGATTGAAAGAAGCTATGGTAACAAATACTGTTAAAACAATTCTAGAAATAGCAACTCTTATAAAAGAGGAAAATGTTAGGGGAAAAGACAAGGTTCCCACATCCGAAAGATTTATTCATCAATGTGCCAAAAACTTTAATATCTCAGAAGAAGAAGTACGGCTTTACTTAAATCAGCTGCAAGAAAACCACTTCATTTTTATTATAGAATTGGTGAGACCCGATCCCAAATTATTTATACAAAGCATTGAAGGTTATATTTTTGCGGAAGTCAGTATTTTAAATGAATTGAGACATGAGCTTGAAAAACAATTGATTAAACAATATGAATCAACCATGTACAAAAGAAAGTCCTCTTTTCAAATTATTAAAGAACTTTATCCTAGGGTAAAGGAATTTAATAACACACCCCTGGGAAGATTATTAATTTTAAATGTTATGGTGGAAGAATACCAAAAGATCGTAAATGCCAATGGTTTTGAGTACTCGGATAATTGGAAAAAAGAAAAGCTGTTCAAATTGTATAGATATGAAGAAGACGCTTCTGAAAACCAGGATGTTTCGGACTTTGATAATGATAATTTTTCATCGGATGGTAAATTTGATCCAAGCAATTCAAAATGGGGACGAGCCGTTAACCAATTCGGTGTTGAGTTTTTAGTTCGAATCCACTTTAGAAGGTATGAATTTGATCTTGTTCGAAAGCTAATTATGACGGAAAAAATATCACAGTTAAAAGACTTTTTGTTCATACGAAAAAAGCTTAAAGAATTAGAAGAAAGGGTTACCGAAGACCCGATTCTAAGCCATTATTTTGAACAAATTGTTCAGTTAAGAAGGTTGGCACAAGCTAAGATCAACATCATACGAAAAAGTGAAACCATTATCAATTCCTCCGCTAAATAATTGAAAATAGCGTACTTTTTAGCAATTTGTTTGTTCTTGCTTACCAAGCAAAGTGTTCTATCCAATCCTTTAAACAATAAATGGCTTAAAAACGAAATAGTTGACTCAGTTTATTATGACATTTATATTCCTCCCAACTTTCAAAATAAGTGTTTACTCGTTTTTCCGGGATGGAACTACTCCAGAAAAAGCTGGATTAAAAACACAAAACTCATTCACTTTTCCAATCAATTCGGATATGCCTTAATACTTCCTGAAATGGGCAAAACACTATATGAATCAAGCTACTTTCCCGAAACATATCTTAAATGGCATTCAATCCCTGGTGGTGTTTTTATAAAAAAAGTATTTATCCCTCATATTCAAAAAAAACATAATTTACTTACTCCTAAGCAATTCAATGCTCTTTTAGGTCTATCTACTGGTGGCAGAGGTGTAGTTTTAACTGCTTTGGAAAATCCCGGCTTATTTTCTGCTGCTGCATCCCTTTCCGGAGACTATGCCCAGGAACTTTATCCAAAAGACAATCTAATTACTGCCATTTATGGAAGGTATTCCGAATTTCCGGATAGGTGGCACAATATAGATAATCCTATGTACAGAACGCAGGAATGGAAAATTTCACTCTATTTAGCCCATGGTTTGAAAGATAAAGTAGTTCCCGAAATCCAAAGCAGTACTTTTTATAAAAAGTTGAAAAACCTACACAAAAATAATATCAAAATAATTTATAATGTTGTCCCCCATGGCAAACACAATTATCAATTTTGGAATGGTGAATTAAAACCAATTTTTTCTTTTTTTGAATCTATACAGGCTGGAAGCCTGTAGTACTACCTGGCTACAAATTCGACTGTTCTGGATTTTTTCATTCCTTCTCTGTCCCGAGGTGGGTTGTGAGGATTATAAACACCCATACCTTTTGATAAAATCCTTTTGGGAGCTACTCCGTTTTGTATCAGGTAATTTCTAACTGATTCTGCTCTCATTTGGCTTATGATTTGATTGATCTCAGGATTACTCGTATAATCGGTATATCCGTTTACTTTAATGTTCACGGAAGGATTTTCTTTCAGGTATTTTACGTATTCGTCTAAAGTGAACATATTTTTTAAAGATAATGAAGTGGAGCCTTGAGAAAAATAAACCTTTTCCATTTCCCCAAATACTTGATTTGGGTCTTTTTTCTGTTCTTGGGTTTTCCCAGCTTCTTGTTCTACCTGGGTTCCTGTCCTTATGTCACCTGGTTCCATGGTAGGTGGGACTTGAGACTCGGTCGCTTGGGTTTCTTTGGTAGGAGTTTCTTCTTCTTCCGTTTCTTGTGTAGAACTGCAATATAACAAACCCGTAATTAAAATAATACCTAGGATATATCTTGAATTCATAATTTCTCCTTATAACTTTTCACTTATAAAAATAAAAAAAAAGACTCTTTTGCAAGAGTCTTTTACAATGAAAAAAGTCTTTTTTCAAGTCTTTTTTGAATTACATCGCTACTTTTGTTACGACTGCTCTCATGTCTTGGTCTTCACCCAATCCAACAGTATTAATTCTTTCTCCGGAAACACCTTTTTTAACTAGATAACCTTTAACAGCTTTGGCTCTTCTCTCGCTTAATTTCATGTTATGCTCAGCGCCACCCACTTTATCAGCGTGGCCTTCCAAAGTTACCTTTACGGAAGGAAATTTATTTAAAATTTCAGCTTGCATATCCAATGCTTTTTTGGAATCTGCGTTTAGAGCAGTGCTATCCATAGCAAAAGATACTTTATCGTAGTCTTTGATTGCATTGCTCACAGCAGTAGTGTCAGGTACTGTCATACTTCTGTCTGTTGATTCAGGCTCATCAGTTTTAGCTACTTCCGTTTCAGTATTGTCAGTATTTTCTACTTTTTCATTACTAGAAGAACAAGCAACTAAAGTAAGAACTAATAACATTGCAGTAAGCATACTCAATAATTTTAATTTCATATTGGAATCTCCACGATTTCATGATTTATTTGATATTTCAAATAATTAAAAAACCAGAATTTTGAGATGCTCAATTTTGTCAAGCAATATAAATAAACTCTTTTTTAGACATAAATAATAAATAAATTGACTATTCCGGTGGTTCGATACATTAAATTATTTCTACCTATCCCCGTATAGCTATCCTTTTGCGTCGTTCTCAATCCGCCCCTTTCCTAACAGGAAAGGAGCATAATGACAATTTTTCAATAAAAAAAACTAAATATTAAGACTACCCCTTCCCTGCAGTTTCCTAAGCATGCGAATTAGGGAAGGGGAAAGGGGATAGGTATAAAAAATCAAAATACGATTTTTGGAATTATGATAATAATTTGACAAACAAATATGAATAAAAATATTGGAAGAGAACAACCTTTTAGGATTTTTTAAAGATGGATATAAACGATCTTGCTTTAGCAAGGGTATTGCACATTATAGGTGTAGTATTGTGGATTGGTGGTGTTGCCATGGTAACTACAGTTCTACTTCCATCAATTAGAAAGTTAAAAAACCCTGAAGAAAGAGTAATTTTTTTTGAAACTATTGAAAAAAGTTTTGCAATACAAGCAAAGCTAACAACAGTTTTAACCGGAGCCACAGGTTTTTATATGCTTTATGCATTGAATGCCTGGGGTAGATATTTGATATTGCAGTATTGGTGGATTCATGCCATGACTGCTGTTTGGTTGGTATTTACTATAATGTTATTTATTTTGGAACCCCTCTTTTTACATAATTGGTTTATTAAAAAAGCCAAACTTGAGCCAGAGAAAACTTTTTCCATCGTTTTCGGATTACATATATTTCTCCTGTCTATCAGTTTGATTACAATATTCGGTTCTGCCGCTGGTGCTCACGGATGGTTCTTTTTTTAATAAAATTTTAATTGCTATCTAATAAATTCAATGATTTGATATTCTAAATTCCCTGTGTTATTGTTTTGCTTTATGTATCTACTCAAAATAAAACTAAATGATTTAACCCTAAACGAATATTGTGATTTCATAAGGTTTTTTTTGCACCCGATGATAAAAATATATTATTATATGACTTTCTTTTGGTGTTGGATTATTTGCACTAAATCCTATTTATACAAACAATTTATATTGTATAAAAGGTAAAATGGAGAAAAAAAATGAATGAAAATAAAATTTATATTGGTAATTTACCCTATTCCGTTGAAGAAGACGACTTGGAAAATGAGTTTTCCGAATTTGGAGAAATTACTGAGATAAAATTAATAAAAGACCCTGGAACAGGTCGAAGTAAAGGATTTGCTTTTGTCACATTTGCAACCTCAGATGCCATGAACGCCTCTCTAGTTAAAAATGGAAAAGAAGTAAGTGGTAGAAATATCAAGGTGAATAAAGCTGAAGATAAGAATTCACGAAGAGACAATAGGGGTGGCGGTGGTGGTCCAAAGCATCGCAATCGTAGATTTTAAACAAATGCATAATTTGGCTAAATTAACGCTATGATTTAAAATTAACTTCCTATTAACAGTTAATGTGATATTCAGAACAAAATTTGCAAAATAGTAAATCTAAAAATCAATTCAAGTTGTGTATTAGTTACAAATTAGCTCTTACACAACTTATTTTTTGTCTTGCTTAATTATACTAATTTTTTCTTTTGACCTTATGAGGTTATCTTTTAAGAAAAAATACAATAAGAAACAATGGTTATTAATCTTCATTGTATTTGTATGTTGTAGATTAGATTTATCCCCGGATACTTTTATACGAAAACATCCTTATACAACCAATATAAAGCCATCGGAAGAAAAGTTTTATCAGGCGATTCTTCCTAAGCTCAAAAGCAAAAAAGTCATATTGGTTACCAATCCATCCGGTATAGGAAATAATCCGGAAAAAATACAAGAAGAATTTTCCAAAGAAAAAGTAAACCTTATCTCCATGATAGGTTTGGAACATGGATTTTTGGGTCTTGAAGAGGAATTTAACTCCAAAGTAATGACAGTTGATCCCTATTTTAATCTTCCGGTTTACCATATTTATAGAATTACAGAAGATAAGCTTGCGTCTGTTTTGGAACAAGCGGAAGTTATTGTATTTGACGTGCAAGACATGGGAATGAGGTGTTATACCTATCTTTCGGTAATAAAAAGAATCATGGATGGAATTAAAAACACCAAAACCAAATTACTTGTTTTGGATCACATTAACCCTAGCTTACATATCGGTCCGAGAGGCGGAAATATAAAATCCGGTTATGAAAATTTTGCGGGTGAGTTTCCATCCTTATTTTTTACAGGATTAACAATTGGAGAATCGGCTCTATACTACAATTCTAAATTCTTATCAAACCGCGTAAACTTAGAAATAGTACCGGTTGAAAATTTTACAAGGAAAATGCACTTTGAAGAAACTGGGCTACTATGGAATACTCCTTCTCCTAACCTTCCTAATATAGAATCTGCCAGAAATTATCTTTCTTTGGTATTTTTGGAGGGTGTAAATGTTTCCGTTGGCAGAGGAACACAAGCACCATTTATATACTTCGGAGCTCCTTGGTTTGACAAACCGAATGTTGTAGCTGAAATTTTAAACAAAGATTCCAATAAAGAATACTACTTTCAACCGGTGTTTTTCAGACCATCTTATCCTCCTTATAAAAATCAAGTATGTCGCGGTTTGCGTTTGAATGTAATTAATATACACTATGATCCCATAAAACTGGCTTTCAAAATTATTAAAACGCTAAAAAACTATTATAGAGATAGCTTTCGTTGGAATCCGGAAGGTAATAAATACTCTATAGATTATCTTTGGGGTTCTGAGAGTTTTAGAAATGCCATTGAAGCGGATCTAACCTATAAAGAGTTTCATACAACATTCCAAAAAGAGGAAAAAAAACAAAAAAAGATTCTAAAGAAATTCCACATATACCAATAGAGAAAATATGATACTAAATGGATATTTAAGAATGTTAAAACACCAAGAAATCAATCCTGTAAAGTATTTTCTGGTGTTAGCAAGTTACCAAAATGAATTTCCCGTAAAAAAAGAAACTGAAGTTCCTATCAAAACTTCGGAATATGATCTTACAACTTTCCTTAATAAAAAATTAACAATATCTTTTCAAAAGAGTATAAGATGTTTACACTGTGCATCTCTAACAAAAAAGAGCTATAACCAAGGCTACTGTTATCCTTGCTTTATTCGTTTGGCAAAAAATGATATGTGCATACTTAAACCTGAAACCTGCCATTACCATAAAGGAACTTGTCGAGAACCGGAATGGGGAAAAGAGAATTGTTTCCGACAACATACGGTATATTTGGCAAATACAAGCGGGATCAAAGTAGGCATTACAAAAGAAAATCCGATTACAAAAAGGTGGGTAGATCAAGGAGCTGTGGAAGCTCTTGCCGTAATCAAAACAGAAAACAGACTAGATGCCGGAATACTTGAAAATGAATTAAAAAAGTACATCGCAGATAAAACGTCATGGCAAAAAATGGTTTCTACTCAGCCGGAGCCGATTGATCTAAAAAAGCACAAATACGAACTTTTGGAAAAGTTAAAAAACCTTAAAACTACCTATACAATAGAAAAAGATGAAAAATTAACAAACATCTACTATCCAATTGAAAAATATCCATCCAAAAAAATTTCTTACAAACTAAAAGAAAGCTTACCAATTGAAGACGTTTTAGTTGGAATAAAAGGACAATACTTGCTCTTTGAAAAAGGCGTTTTAAACATCAGATCACATGCCGGATATCTTTGCGGCATAGAGATTAGTGATTGAAAAGTAAGCTATAATACGATAAAAGGCTTGATTTTAAAGGGCTATTTGATTTCATGTACATGTAAGCATTATCTAATTTAAATTTTATTGGTACACTTTTGCAATATTATATTTCAATGATTAATAATCAATAAATTATATTAGGAGAAACAATATGAAAAAAAATTCAACCATTAAGGAATTGGAGATCGAAATCAATTCGGAACTTAGCTCTGAATTAGGAATTACAGCAGAAGAAGTTGGATTCAAAACCGGTGATTTTGTTTACAACAAAGAAGATGGTGTTCACTATCGAATTGAATCCATAATTGACAACTACTATTTAAAAGTCGAAAATGTAGAAAATTCCAAACACTATCACAATTTTAAAAAGATTTCTTAAAGCTTTTTAAACATCTAAAATTTTTTAAAAAAGGGGTAACACAGGGGTTCACCCCTACGCCCGAAAATACCACAGGCTTTGTAGGGGCAATCCCCCGGTGGTTGCCCTTACAAATAATAGCTTTTTCTTGTCCGAAACTTAAGTAGTTAAAAAATTTTCAATAGTTTTCAAAAAAAAAGTTTTTCTTGACTATAAACATTCCTAAATAATTTATTCTAAACTAAACAAATCACAGGAATCCATATAATATGTACAAAAACTTTTTTTTATTTCTATATCTGTTTATTTTTACTGGAGTTCTTTTTTCACAGGAAGGTGAACTAGATGAACCTAATGCTAAATACTTAGAAGCATTGAAAAAAGAAAAAAAATATCATCTTACTTTAAACCAGTCTTTTTCAAATGATATATGGTTTAGGGGCAGTAGCGTTCTAGGAGAGAGATTGACTATGAGAAACAATACACCCTACCAAACTCTTTATCAATCATGGAATATCGTTACCGGATTTTCCTATGAAACTCCTATTGAAGGTCTTGCAATCAGCATGAACGTCTATAGTCCGACAGCACACAGAAGCAATATAGATAATGATCATTTAATGCAATCAGCTCCCGGAGACTCTACGGATTATACAAGCCAATTTGTAAATTCAATGATGGGACAGGGATATACATCAGACCCGCTCTGTCCGGGAGTTGCGGCTGCAAACCAGTCCTTTTGCTCTGCGGCTCTAAAAAATGGAGTAGACCCAACGTCTATCAAATTCAGAAAAGATAAAAACGGATTAAAGGATATTTGGGATACATCCATAGGTTATAACTGGAAGAGCAAAATTGGAATAATTACCACAGGTTTTTATTTTGCCAACAATAATAACTATTTTACAGGAAGCAATGTTCCGATTATGCTTGGAGAACTCGTTGTTGGGGTTAAATTTCCATTTTTGGCAAAATACAACATTGCTTATACTGCATATTATAGGTTTACGTCGGAAGCAGGTGGTGGAGGAAACGGTGGAAGCAATCATAGAATCTCGTTTAGCCGAACCTTCCTTGAAAAGAAGTTTATAAACTTTACCATTAGTTCATCTGCCGGCTACCAGCATATTACAAACCAGGTAATGGGAGTTTCTGACATAAGCCCTAAGATCCAGGTTAATTTCGGTTCTATTTATGTTTCTTTTATGGACGCAATTCGCCCTTATTCAAGACTGTATGATAATTCAACGCAAGGCGTTTATACAAACAGCAATGTTGCCGACGGAAGAGTTGATGATCCCTCCAAAGTTCATGGAATTAAAAACCAATTTATTGTAGAACAAATCCAAAGTGGAGTTGATAATTTACAAACTAATGGAACAATTGCAGATTCGACAGGATATACAAGGGAAGTATTAAAGCTAAAGTTAGTACAGAATTACCAGCAACAGAAATTTGTAAAAAATCTATTTTTTGCTACTATTGGGTACAGCAAAAAGTTTTAATCATTTTTAGATAAAAATTTTTTATTTTATATTTACAAATAAAGTTCAAAAAAAATTGATAGAATACAAGGTTATTTTACCAATCTGTTGTAGAGGGTATTGTGAAAATTAAATTAACAACTATAGTTTTGGGGTTATTTATTCTAATTGGGATTGGCTATTATATAAACATGAAGTTCTTTTCCCAAACAAAGGAAATAAAAAAAAGCGTATCAAATGATAAATACGAGCAAGCACTTGAAAAATGGGCTGAAATTTTCCAACCTTCCACTTTAAGTTATGAAGAAAGGGTAAAAGAATTACGTTGGTTTCAGAATATAACCAAAGAATTTAAGGGGGAAAGTATTCGAACAGTAGCCGAAAATATAGACACACACTATTGGGAAAGTAGGGTCCTAACAAAAGCATTTGAAGAGCTTACTGGTATTCACGTTGAGCATGACATCATAGGTGAAGGAGACCTTGTAGTTCTAATTGACGAACAAATCAAAAAAGACAAAATCATTTACGATGCATACGTTAATGATGCTGATATGGTAGGAACCCACCTAAGAACTCAAGGTGTTGTTATCTTAAGCGATTACATGAAAGAAGAAGGAAAAAAATATACAAATCCGTATTTGGACTTGGATGACTTTTTAAACTTGGAGTTTGGTCAGGATTATGACGGAAACCAATTGCAATTACCGGATCAACAATTTGCCAATCTATATTGGTTCCGGTATGATTGGTTTTCCAGAGATGACATAAAGAAGAAATTTAAAGATAAGTATGGCTATGAATTAGGAGTTCCGGTCAACTGGGCCGCTTATGAAGACATTGCAGAGTTTTTTACCAATACAAAAATTGATGGAAAAAAAGTATACGGACACTTGGATTATGGCAAGCCTTCTCCCTCTTTAGGTTGGAGGTTTACAGATGCATGGCTATCCATTGCTGGAGTAGGAGATAAAGGATTGCCCAATGGTTTACCGGTTGATGAATGGGGAATTCGTGTAGAAAATAAAATACCGGTTGGTTCTTCCGTTACAAGAGGGGGAGATTTAAATGGTCCGGCTGCGGTTTATGCCTTAACGAAATACATCGAATGGCTCGAAAAATATGCTCCACCGGAAGCTCTCCAATGGGAATGGGTAGATGCAGGACCTATGGGTTCTAGAGGAGATATTGCCCAAAGGGTTTTTCAATACATAACATGGTTGTCTGATCTAAGGTTTCATAAAGAAGATAGTCCGGTTTGTGATAAATATGGTAAACCTAAATGGAGGGTAGCACCAACACCTCACGGAAAATACTGGGAAGAAGGTATGAAGGTTGGCTACCAAGATGCCGGTAGTTGGACAATACCTAAGAACATTACAGGAAACAAAAGGGCAATGGCATGGATTTGGGCGCAATTTGCGGTTTCGAAAACCGTTGATTTGAAAAAATTTATTATAGGTGGAACTCCAATCCGAAAATCAACCATAAATTCGGAATATTTAACCCAAAACTCGGAACAGTATGGAGGGTTAATTGAATTTTACCGTTCACCGGAAAGAAAAAAGTGGACAGATAGTGGTCCGAATGTCCCCTATTATCCTGGAATGGCTGCTTTATGGTGGAAAAATATTAGCAAAGCTATTTCAAAAGATTTAACACCTCAAGAAGCCATGGATAAATTAGCTAATGAACAAGATAAACTTATGGCATCTTTAAAAATGAAAGCTTACTCTCCTAAGCTAAACGAAGAAAAAAGCCGGGAATATTGGTTTGCACAACCGGGGGCTCCAAAAGCAGAAATGAGAGAAGAAAAGCCAAAAACAGTACCTTACGAAGAATTACTAAAACAATGGAAACAATAAACTCACTGAATTACGCGAGGCTTACAAAAATGACAAAGGAAAAAAAACAATCTATTTCTATCTTGCAATACTTTAATAGTCTTTCTTTAAGATGGAAAATGAATTTCATTGGTGTTCTTATCATAATCATGTTTTCATCCATTCTATTTATGAAAATTTTACCTCTTTTGGAAGCAGGGAAGTTAGAGGAAAGGCGAGGGAAGTTAAAAGCCGTTGTGAATTCGGTAGTTTCTTTGATGGATTTTTATGAAAAACAAGTGAGAAAAGAAGCATGGAAAGAAGACCCATCTATGCCCAAAACCATAGAAGATGCCAAGAAAATTGTAATAAGAAATTTGCGTGAAATGCGGTACGACAAAACGGAGTATTTTTTTATTTTGGATGGGAAAGGTACTATGGTTATGCATCCTCTTAGACCGGAGGATCAAGGGAAAAACATGTTAGAAGAAAAGGATCCGAATGGTAATGATATTTTCAAAGATATGGTAATTGATTCCCAAAGGGATAGTGATACTTTTGTGAGTTTTATCTGGAAATCCAAATATAGTCCTGATATATTTGAGTCTCAGACCACTTATTCCAAATACTACTGGCCCTGGGACTGGGTTGTTTCATCCGGTGTTTACACTCAAGATATCATCGAATCCATGGAGCAAATTCGGTATCGTTCCGCAGCTTATGTTATCATAACAACTTTAATTGCTATGGGATTATTGGTATTTTTTATCCATAATTACCTAAACGTACCTCTTAGAAAGATCGTAGATGCCATCACAGAAATCAATAAAGACAATCTTGAATATAGAATAAAACCCTTGTTTTTAGATGAATTGGGTCAGATATCCAATCAATTCAACACCATGGTTATCAATCGCAAAAAAAATGAAGAAGATAAAATAAGAATAGAAAGAGCACACTTAGAAACTCTAAAAGTTTTAAACTCTTCCTTGGAACAAAAAGTCGTAGAAAGAACAGCCGAATTGAGTGAGACTTTAAACAAAGTCCAAGAGCTAAAAAGTCAGCAAGACGGTGACTATTTCTTAACAACACTCATCACCAACCCACTGATGCAAAACAGAAACACCCACCAAAATATTAAAATAGACTTCCTTATAGAGCAAAAAAAGGACTTTGAATTCAAAAAC
The DNA here is from genome assembly GCA_024233865.1 of Leptospiraceae bacterium. Lineage (GTDB taxonomy): Bacteria > Spirochaetota > Leptospiria > Leptospirales > Leptospiraceae > JACKPA01. The sequence goes on from JACKPA010000002.1 coordinate 20,708, forward strand.
AAAAAATATAGAATTGGTGGAGATATTTGTATATCAGGGAATTTAAACTTTAAAGGAGTTCCTTATACCATGTTTTTTAACGGCGATGCAATGGGAAAATCCATGCAGGGTGCCGGTGGAGCTTTGGTAATCGGTTCTGTTGTAAATTCGATAATGGCAAGATCAGCCGCTAATAAAAAAGTTCTTACCAATACACCGGAAGAATGGCTTTATGATAGTTTCCATGAAATGCAGAGGGTACTGGAATCTTTTGACGGTTCGATGTTTATATCTTGTATAATAGGTTTGGTGAATGATTCAACAGGTCTGCTTCACTACATCAACGCCGAGCATCCCTTTACCATATTATTCCGGGATAATGTTGCAAGTTTTATTGAAGATGAAATTGATGCTCATAAATTAGGATTTCCATTAAATGATTTAAAACGTATCTCTACTTTCCAGTTATTAAAAGACGATGTAATCATATGTGGCTCTGATGGTAGAGATGACCTTGTTTTAGAACATTCTACTTTTGATACAAATAGGAAAATCAATGAAGACGACACTCTTATTCTAAAGGTTGTTGAAAATTCCAAAGGGGATCTAGAAAAAATCTTCCATCAACTGCAAGAAATTGGAGACCTATCGGATGACCTATCTTTTGTTCGAATAGAATATCTTTCCGAACCGCAGTTGATACAAACTGTGAGAACAAATTTTAACCAAACGAATGGTTCGATAGAGCCTATGATCAAACAGCTTATCAAAGACAAAAAATACTTGGTTGCATTACAACACCTTGAATCTACCGGTCATAAAAATGACATCATGCACTTGTATTATAAAATTCTATGTTTAAATAAACTACACCGAAATTCGGAAGCCCTAGAATATTTGGAACAAGCCGACGAAGAGTTGAAAAATGACATACTTGCTCTAAAACTCTTAGCCAAAATTTACTTTGATTTGGGAGATTATGAAAATTCTAATTTTTATTTGAGTCAACTTAAAACTCTAGTACCAAATGATTCAAAAATATTGGGTCTTTATGATAAAGTACAGTACAAATTAAAACAATTTGGAGCGGCTTAGTAAATACGAATTGCCATATTTGCATTATATATTCTTTTTGGTTTTAATTCATGTAATTTTTTTATTACTTAAAAGGATATATAAATGCATTTCTCGTTTTCCATTAAACTGAATAGTTTAAAAACCGTTCTTACATCCACGGTTATTTTGATTATTGTATTATTAACGTTTATTTTAACTTTTGTTTCTTATTTTTCAGCTTACGATGCTATAGAAAAATCTTATATCAACCAAATGCAAAATTTTAATTCCGAATTCAATAGAGAATTGGATTCTATTTACCAAAATAACAAAAGTTTGCTGTCTTTTTTATCAAAAAACAAAGAATTTATAGACGGCTTGCAATCCAAAAATTTTGAAATTGCCCAAAAAAACTTGGAAAATTTTTTTAAAGATGTTGGCGGATTTGAAAATGTATTCATTTCAACACCGGAAGAAGATAGTATGATTTTGGTTGATGGAATTGGGAAAAAGTCTGTCGGGATAAGGTGGGGAAAAATTCCAGACTATTCCCAAAATATTGAAAATAATCTCAAAGGAAAACTTCACATCAGCAGTCCGGCAATTTCGCCAGTATCAGGTTTACCGGTAGTATTGATGTCTTCTCCTATTTTTGATAAAGATCACAAGGTTATTGGAATTTTTGGACTTCCTTTGGATTTGTATAGCTATTCATTAAAAATTACAGAAAATCTAAAAATAGGAAAAACGGGCTACCCTTTTATCACTGATAAAAACGGAATTGTGATTGCCCACCCGGTTAAAACAAACGTTTTAAAGGATTTCACCCAATATGATTTTGGAAAGAAGATGATCTCCTCACCCGATGCTACCATCATTAAATATACTTGGGAAGGAAAAGAAAAAATACTCACATTTAAAAGAAATGATAAATATGGTATTATGTCAGCAATAACCTTATATACATCTGACATAACTAGCCATACCAATAAACTTGCCTTAACCATGTCTATACTGGGGATAATTGTTTTAATTCTCTCGGGAAGTTTTATCTATTATATAATGAACAAAAGACTAAAACCCTTAATCTTGGCAAAAGATTATATTTATAACATATCCAAAGGAAAGCTAAGAAGAGTAGATATTTCAAAAAAGATAGGTCTAACAAATCTAAATGACGAAATCGGAGAAATGCTGAAAGCTACAGAAGAATTGTCAAGCAAACTCAGCGAAATCTTGAAACACGTTATCGAAAATATCAATGAATTAACGGAATCTGCCGTTCAAATCGATCAAGCCTCGCAGATCATGAGTAATGGAGCTAGTGAGCAGGCAGCAAGTGTAGAGCAGATAACAACATCCGTTGAAGAAATCACTGCCACCGTTGTTCAAAATACGGAAAACGCCAACATAACAAGCCAGATGGCAAATACGTCCGTTTTGCAAGTTAAAAAATCCGGAACTGCCGTAAAAGAAACTCTTCAAGCAATGAAACAAATATCTAAAAAAATTGGAATTATTGAAGAAATCGCTTCTCAAACAAATTTATTATCCGTAAATGCAGCCATAGAAGCGGCAAAAGCCGGGGAGCAAGGTCAAGGATTTGCAGTTGTTGCGATGGAAATTAGAAAATTATCTGATAATAGTAGAATTGCATCCAGCGAAATCTTAGACTTAGCAACAGATAGTATTCAAATAGCTCAAAATTCCGGAAACCTAATGGAGCAAGTTGTGCCAGACATCCAAAAAGTAACAGACCTGATCAATGAAATTGCTTCTGCCTCCAATGAGCAAAAGATAGGTTTGGAGCAAGTGAATCAAGGAATGAACCAATTGAGTACAGTTGCTCAGCAAAACGCTTCGTCTTCGGAAGAGCTGGCAGCGACTTCCACTTTGCTTCACAATAATATGAAAAAAGTAAAAGATGCTATTTCCTATTTTGAGCTATAAACGGTAGGGACACGACGCGTCGTGCCCCTGATTCACTAAAGTATTTTCTCAATTTTTCCGAAAATATAGAAAGTTATAGTTCCGTTTTTAAGGGGTTTCGTTATGTCCACATTTATCACAACCCAAATTGATATTGGTAAGTACTACTTTAAATTGCAAGATATGGAACGTTCAGAATTCCATTTTACAAAATCACTTGAAATTCAAGAAAATTCCGAAAGCTATTTTTATTTAGGGCTTATTGCGAGTCAAAAAAATAAGTTATCCAAAGCTCTCCAGTATTTTTACAAATCTACGGAATGTAACCATGATTATGGGAATCCTTGTAACGAAATTGGAATAATTTTAATAAAATTTGGTTGGATAAGAGACGCTTTGTACTGGCTTAAAAAAGCTGTAAATAGCAAATACAATGATGCTCCTTATATATCCATGTACAATCTAGCCACGATATATAAAGCTTGGAATCGACCCGAAAGAGCCTTGCAATATATCCACAAAGCTTTGCAAATCAACCCGGAATTTGAATTGGCAATTCAATTGAGGAAAGAATTAATTTCTCAATAAAAACACTTTATAAACATTCTTGTTAAATTTTAACATATAATATTTGCCTTGTTTTCCTTGAAAATAATAGTGGTTTATAAGATAGGAACAGTATTATTTTCAAGGAAAAAGCGATGTCTTACGGATTAACAGAAGAACAAATTGAATTAAAAGAACTTATTAAAGAATTTACACAAAAAGAAGTGGTTCCTGTAGCTGCTGAATGGGACGAAAAGAATCAACATCCAACCGAATTGGTAAATCGTATGAGACGGGAATTGGGGATCAATGGTTTGGTAATTCCCGAAGAATATGGTGGAATGGGTTTGGGTTCTTTGGAACAATGTATCGTTACAGAAGAAATAAGTCGTGGCTGTTTGGGGATTGCCTTATGTTTTGGATACACAGGTCTTGGAATGTTGCCAATTCTAAAAGGTGCTTCTCATGAACAAAAGAAAAAATGGCTTGAACCGGTTGTAAGCGGTGAACATGGAATTTCTTTTTGTTTATCAGAGCCAGGAGCCGGTTCGGACGTACCTGGTATGTCAACAAAAGCTGAGAAAAAAGGTGATAAATATATAATTAACGGTGCTAAACAATGGATTACCGGTGGTGGTAGTGCTAATGCTTATACGGTTTTTGCCTATACGGATAAAAATCGAGGAACAAGAGGTGTAAGCTGTTTTTATGTCCCTCGAAACTCTCCCGGATTAACCGTTGGAAAAAAAGAAGACAAACTGGGTATTCGAGCAAGCGACACCAGGCAAATTATTTTTGAAGACGTAGAAGTTCCGAAAGAAAACTTAATTGGTAGAGAAAATCTTGGTTTTGTTTATGCCCTTCAAACTTTAAATGCTTCTAGACCTTACGTAGCGTCTATGGGTGTTGGAGTTTCTCAAGCAGCTTTGGATTATGCAGCAAAATATGCAAAAGAAAGAGAGCAGTTCGGACAAAAAATTTCGAGTTTTCAAGCCGTAGCTCATATGCTTGCTGATATGTCTATTATTGTAGAAACAGGTAGAGAAATAACATACAAAGCAGCCAGAATGTCAGATTCGAATGATCCGAATTTGGCAAAATTTTCTGCCATCGCCAAAGCTTACACTTCTGAAGGTGCAATGAAGTGTTCCCTAGATGCGGTTCAAATTTTTGGTGGTTATGGATATACAAAAGAATATCCGGTAGAGAAATTAATGAGAGATGCAAAAATTCTTTGTATTTTTGAGGGGACAACCCAAATACAAAAAAACGAAATTGCAACTTATGTAATTAAAGAAACTGCTACTGGGAAATAGTGAGAACATTTCGACTACGCTCAATGTCCGAAAAGCGTCCAAACGATCCCTTAAGCGTAGTCGAAAGAAACATTTGGTATCTAAACCAAAGGGTTTTCCAATACAATCGCTATTCCTTGTCCTCCACCTATACAAAGAGAAGCTACTCCGTATTTAACTTTTCTTCTTCTCATTTCATAAGCTAAAGTCAAAGTAACCCTGTTGCCGCTTGCTCCTAATGGGTGACCAAGTGCGACTGCCCCACCATTGACGTTTGTGATATCCGGATTTAGGTTCAGAGCCTTTTTTACGGCTAAAAATTGAGCTGCAAAAGCCTCATTGACCTCTATCAAACCTACATCGCCCAATTGAATTCCGGCGTGCTGCAATGCTTTTGGTATGGCAAGAGCCGGACCAATTCCCATTTTAGATGGCTCGCATCCGCTGTGTCCGTAGCCCCGGATAAGCACAAGAGGTTTTTTCCCTAATTTGTCTGCATAGCTTTTAGATGTAACAACAACAGCACTTGCACCGTCATTGATACCGGAAGCATTTCCGGCTGTGACGGTCCCGTCTTTTTTGAAAACCGGTTTTAATTGAGGTAATTTATCTTTTCCGGCTACCCCTTTTATAAATTCATCTTTATCAAATACTACCGGTTTTTTTCCGGGAATTGTCACTGGTATAATTTCTTCTTTTAGAATTCCGTTTGTTGTTGCTTTTTCCGCTCTTTCTTGGGAAATTCCAGCCCATTCGTCTTGTTCGCCTCTTGAAATTTTATACTCATCTGCCAAATTTTCTGCTGTAATTCCCATTGGCATTTCAACATATATGTCAGTCAAACCTTGACTTAATGAATCTTCAAATTCTGCACTTCCATAACGAACTCCCCACCTGGCATTTCTGACAACATAAGGAGCTTGGCTCATGGATTCTACACCACCCGCCAAAACAACCATATTCTCACCAAGAAGGATTTTCCTTGCTGCCAAAACTATGGATTCCATCCCTGAACCACAGAGTCTATTTACCGTAAGTGCCGGTGTTTCTACCTTTAATCCGGCTTTCAAACCGATGTGTCTTGCCAAATAAATAGCATCTTTCCCTGTTGGGATGACATTTCCATAAATGATTTCTTCAACACTTTCCGAGCTAATGCCAGACCTATTCAGAGCTGCTTTGGCAACTTCTACACCCAAATCAACCGAACTAATATCTTTTAAACTTCCTCCAAAAGAACCAAACGCTGTTCTTGCTCCGTCTATGATTACTGCTGTTTCCATTTAATTTCCTTTTTTATAAAGTGCTATGGTGAACTTGTCAAACCATGCCATAAATTCAAGGGTTTGAAATGGGTTTATAGTTTCATCCTTTTTTTGATATGCATCATCTATTTCCATTTTTACGATTGCAGGATAAACAAAGTCTTAGTTTCTTCCTTTAATTGGGATTCTTAGCTTGAAGTTGTTATCATTTTTAACCATTCTTATGGCAGTGCTGTATTGCTCTAAATCAAAAACAGACAATTCAAAATTAGGCTGCATGCATTGTCATAAATACAAATCAGATTCGATTCATAAAATCGGTATTTCTTGTGGTGTCTGTCATGGCGGAAACTCAAAATCTACTACAAAAGAAATAGCCCATAAAGATTTTACCCCTAACCCTGGTGATTTTTCTAATGTAAATAAAACGTGCTTCTTATGCCATTCGGAAATAACCCAAAATATTCTAAAATCACCCATGACAACAAACCATGGAATGATTTTAACAAATCGAAAAGCATTTTTAGAAGAGCAACACCACAAATATACTGATATTGGGAAACTGGACTTTCAAAATAGTGGAGCTGATTCCTATTTTTCTCAATTGTGTGCTTCCTGCCATTTAGGGAAAAGGAAAAAACAGGTGGGTGAGTGGAAAGGTTATGAAAAAGGCGGAGGATGCTTGGCATGTCATCTTGTTTATGATACAAACTCCAACAAATCACATCCAAGGTTGCAACGGTTAGTTGATGATTCCAAGTGTTTTAACTGCCATTCTCGTTCGAGTCGGATTTCTTTGAATTATCGTGGCTGGATGGAACTCACCTACCCTACCAACCAAGCCCTTGCTAATGTTTTAGCTGACGGAAGAAAGGTTTTCCAAGGGAAGCCTGACATTCACTATAAAGCCGAAATGAGTTGTATAGATTGCCATACATCTAAAGAAATCATGGGAACTGGTTCAACAAAAATTCAGTGTACGGATTGCCATAAGGAGATAAAGATATTATCACTTCCAACCCATATACAAACTAAAATAGGTAATAAATCACTCTCTGTTCCTGAGATACAAAATCATTATTCCCACGAAATAGAACACAAGAATCTGGATTGCCAGAGCTGCCACAGCCAATGGGCACCTCAGTGTATTGGATGCCATATATCTTATCAACCTGATTTAATTGGTTACAATCATATAACAGAGAAAGAAGAACAGGGTAAGTGGATTGAAGAATTCGGAGAATTTATGTCTGAGCTTCCTACACTTGGAGTCTCTGTAAACGGGAAGTTCAAGCCTTTTGTTCCTGGTATGAAACTTACTATTGACACTTCCAAATTTTATCAGAAAACAACTCCAATCATAGAGCAAAACTATTTTGTTCCCATTTCACCCCATACAATAGGTAATTCGAGAGATTGTAAATCATGCCACATGTCTCCTTTGGCGTTAGGTTATGGTAGAGGAATTATAGAATGGACAAAGGATGGAAAAACCAAGTTTTACAATAAATACGATAAAACAAAAGGGATTCCGGGAGACGGATGGATAGAACCATTTTTCCAATATTCTCCTGATTTCAACCTAAGCACGCATAAAGAGAACAGACCATTGAATGTTAAAGAGCAAAGGAAAATTTTAAAGGTTGGGTATTGTTTGCAATGCCATTCGGGAAATTCAAAGGTTTTTAAGAATTTTCAAGATAATATCAATTATACACATCTACCCTAGTAGCTTTTCCACTATGGTTAGATGGCATCTTTGGTTAACTCCATTAAAAAGGAAAAGAACTTTTCCTTCTTTTTGAAAGATTTTTATTCTATTTGAAAGTAGCTTGATAGTCTACCTAAACTGATTTATCTCTTCTTTACAATCTATAGGTTCGGGAAAATCCTTTATCTTATCTGAGTGTATTGTTTTGGGAAAAAGAAGAAAATTTTCCAACTCTGTTTCTGTTTGGGTAATGGATGGATTATTAGATGAGAGGAGTATTACCCTATTGATTGAAATATTAAGTAGTTGACTTTCAAACAAGCCATATAATATCTAGCCAAAAAGAGGGAAAAATGAAAAAATTTTTAATTGGAACAATTATTGGTTTAATGACAGCAGGGTCAGCCTTTGCTTGGTTTTGGGAAGATGTATTCAATGTAAAAAACAATTCATCCCGTACAATAGTACAGATATTGGCACGTCCAACAGGTTCAGGTAGTTGGGGGACCTTTCTCAATGGCGAAACAATAGAACCAGGTGATGATATTGATTTAAAATGGAGTGAGAATGCATCAGATCAATGCTTATGGCAATTCAAAGTTTCTTTTGAAGACGGAAGTGAGTCTGCAGCAGCAGAATTTGATACTTGTGAAGACCATGACATGGTAGTTGATGACTAAGCTATTGATTTGGAAATTTTGATTTTATCCTGTAAATGAGTGAGATAGATTTCCCCCATTTACCTTGGTTTTAAAGTTCATGCTTGTAGGAGTACGATGCGCTGTACTCCTACACAAGATTTAAATTTTATCGAACTCACATTAATCAAAACGGATCGTTAGGATACGTTGTTCCTGTTAAACCTTCATATATACTCTGTCCATTGTTGCAGGCAGCGAAACAATATCTCCATTTTTGATAGGGATTACTGATTTCACTTCTTTGCTTGGAGCGATAGTCAGAATAATCTAAAAATTTTTCGTTTTTGCAATTTGATTCTTCATTAAAATTTGTATTGCAAGTTGCCCAACATCTGTAATAATCCGTAAGAACGGTATCTGAAGCAAGCGCAGCAGGGGATATTCCTTCTTTTAAACGAGTAAACTCGGTTGTATTGCATACATCACTAATATTGGAGAGTTTGGCAACACAAGATGCTTCACTCGCATAAAACCCGGAACAAGCTTGGTACAATTCAGTATTATTATCACCTAAAAGAAGGGATGCATAATAATAGTCTTTAAAAACTTCTCCATTTCGTTTGTCAACACAGTGAAAAAACAGTAATGTAAATAATAAAATTAGTAGAATCTTCGTTTTCATAATGCCTCTAAAACCAAAAAGACATAGACGCTACAACAAGTCTATCGTCTCTATTGTACTGATTTTTATTAGGGTATACACTATCCAAGGAATGCATTGCTTTCGCTTCCAAACGGAAAAGGAGATTATCCAAAGGTTGGAAGTCTATGTTTACCGATCCTCCGTAAATTTGAAATCCGTTTGTTGTATCCGTTTTAACAATGACTTGACTTTTATCCAAATAGCTTTCGAGTCTTGTACCTAAACGCCATTTTTGATTGAGACTGTAACGTAAGAGCAAAGACCAACCGGACCAATTGTAATAACCATTGTCGGAAGTTTTTCGAAGAAGGTTATAATCATTGTTAGACCATCTATCATAAGGAGAATAGTAGGGCTTTTTCTCATGCCCAATATCATAGGCAGCCATTGCTTCTAATTTTTGAGTTAATTTCATAACCGCTGAAATATGACTGAAATACCTCATTCGTCTTCGTTCCGTATCCGGAGCATCATTACCTACATAAGTACTCCAGTTCAATGTGAATTTTTTTGAAAATTGATAGGTGATTTGAGTCCCCCAAGATTTATCACGATTGTTGTCTTGGATCACTTGCCAGCCATTTAAAAGTAAGAGTGTTAAGGATAACTTTTCATTTGGTTTATAACTTAGTTTTGCTCCGGATTCATAATAAGGAGAATTTTCTGCCATTAAGGAACGAGTGTAATTGTAATTGTCTCTTGAAATAGCGTTTTCCATCCCAATGTGTGAAGCGAATATTCCAACATCCAACCATAAACCTTTAGTAATTCTATAACCCCCATAAGCTTCATAAATATTTTTAGCCAGTTGAGGTTCGGCAGCGTAATTGAATTCAACATAAGTTCCCGTATGAAGTCCAAGATTGGCTCTAAAGTCTTTGCTATCATAAGAAAATTGGGCTAAAGCAAAGTTAAGGCTAAACGCCTCTACATTGACAGCTTGTGTTGTATAGCTTCTTTGATTGCTTGGATACTTATTGTTTGTTTTTGTATAATAAGTGTCCACATACAATGAATACGATGTTTGACCTTTATTGGCAACTTCCTCCGCACTTACAATAGTAGTCATAAACAAAAATAAAAAATATAGCCAAAATATTTTACCTTTCACAAAGACAACTCTTAAAAATAATTTAAAATAACAATTCTATTAAGTCTTTTGGTTTGTCAATTAGTTAGTGATTAATGAAAGAAAAATTTGATTTTTTAAGATACTCTTTTTTTAGGTGTTCTTGGTTTTGGAGTTTGTTTTTGTTTGCTTTTTTTTGAAGCAACTTGCACTTCTTTTATTCTTGCATTGGCAATCTCTTGAACCTTCTTTGCAAATTCAGGAAACATTGCAAGAACGCTATCAAATGTAGCTTTGTTTAATGTATAAAGGTCACAATAATCGCTTGCTCTAACGGTTGCTGTTCTTGGTGTACTTATGAGAAGAGCAATTTCTCCAAAGAAACTTCCTTCCGTAAGAGTAACAACTACATTTTTTGCTTCTGCATCCAATATATCTACATGACCTCTGCTGATAAAATACATTTCATCTCCGGCTTCTCCCTTTCTAAAGATAATGTCACCTGGTGTATATATAACCGGTTTTAAATTTAGGGCTAATTCATTGATGATCATTTCATTCGCCCCACTAAAAATAGGAATTTTTTCAAATATATCTTTATTTAGGAATAAGGCTACCTTCATTTGAATGGAAGATGGCAATTCGGAAAGAACGGAACTTTCATCATAACCCCTCCTATTCTGCCAAAGATATTCATAGTATTTCAAAATCTTTTCTTGAAGGTCTTTGGGAATCCCTCTATAAGAAAGAAAAGCATGGATTCTTTCCATTTTTTGTACAAACTGGACTTTGGCAGCATCAATATTAGTTAGCAAATGAGCAACATTACCAATTGTATATCCATAAATTCCTGCACCCAAAATCATAACCATTGTAACGTAAATTCTTTCTATGTCAGACTGAGGCGTAATATCACCGTAACCGATTGTCGTGAATGTAGTAACCGTCCAATAGAACGCACTAATGTAAACACTTCCATAATTAGCAATAGGCTCTTCAAAGCTTTTAATAAAAATCCATCCGCAGGTTACAAAATGAATAACCACTAAAATCCAAAAAATTAGATACATCAATCTCGTTTTTCCAGCGCTAACTAATAAAGGATGAGTTGTTTTTGTGAATAACAAATGATAACGCGATATTTCTAAAATCCTTAGAACACGAAAAAGCAAGAGAAAACGTAGATTAAAGGGAAACACTTCATAATAATAGAGTAAATCATAAGGTAGAATGGAAACAAAATCCACGACTAACCAAAATACATCTTTTCGCATTGTCCAGAGAAATAAAATATTTTTTTTACTTTTAAACTTTTGATAAAAGGCTTGAATTTCGATGGTAAAATGAAACGCAAAAATGACAGATATTAATATAATTATATATTCTAATATATCCGGAATAGGGAAGTTTAAAACCAATCTAGCTGGTATTTCAAAAGCCGAAAATACGATAGAAATAACGATGATACTATCAATTATTTTTTGTTTGTATTTTGAAAAGATATTTAATAATTCCATATTATTTCAATTTCCCATTTATCAACCATTCGTAAATCCTAAAATCTCCTTTATCTTAATCACTATTTTGTCAAGAGGGACTTGAAATTCGGCAGCTCCTAATTTAAAAGCTGTTTCCGGCATTCCGTAAACAACTGAGGACTCTTTATCTTGACATATTGTTCTTGCTCTTTTTTGTCTTAAATTTAAAAGCCCTTCTGCACCGTCTCGCCCCATCCCTGTCAATTGGATGGCTACGGTTTCCGGTGCCATTCCACCATTTGCGATAGAATGAAATAAAGTATCAACGGAAGGTCTGTGCAGGTTTACCTTTTCTTTTTGATTCAATTTTACACAATAACCTCCGATAACTTTTGAAAGGGTAAGGTGATAATCTCCGGGAGCAATTAAAACCTTTCCTTGTTCTATTATCTCTCCGTCTACTGCCTCTTTTACGTTAATAGAAAATCTTGAATTCAATCGATCTGCAAAAATTCTTGTAAAACCGGGAGGCATGTGCTGGACTACTACTATTCCCGGAAATTCCGAATCTATTTGTGAAATTATTTGTTGAATAGCGTTTGTGCCCCCGGTAGAAGCTCCAATGGCAATAATATTGTATTTGAATTTCTTTTTTATGGTAGTTATGGGCTTGTGGATTGATTTGGCAGTGGAATAATTTGAATGGTATTTTAAAAATTGGGTCATATTTACAGAGGCAGCCATTTTTACCTTTTCAACTAAATCACTTAAAACTTTTTCCAAATCTTCCGGATCTCCGCTTGGCTTGGCTATATAATCAACAGCTCCAATATCTAGTGCGTCCATCGTGACTTTTGCACCTTCCTGCGTTAAAGCACTGAGCATAATAACCGGCATGGGGTGTTGCGGCATTAATTTTCGTAAAAAATCAATGCCATTCATTCTAGGCATTTCGACATCCAATGTCATAACATCGGGATCATGCTCTTCTATCATTTCTACTGCCGAATAAGGGTCAGAAGCTTCTGCTATAACTTCAACCATAGGGTCAACGGAAAGTGCTCTGCGTATAACCCTTCTTACTGCACTTTGATCATCTACAATTAAAACTCTGATTTTTTTCATACAATAATGTTTAAAAATATTTCCTTTTTATAGGTTTTTATGGTCCATCGTTATATCAAATTTTTCTACTAAATATTTTACGTCCAAAATCAAACTAATATTTCCATTTCCTAAAATAGTACATCCGGAAACACCTTTTAAATCTTGAAACAACTCGGATAATGGTTTGATGACAATAGACTGATTTCCTAATATTTCATCAAATATTACACCAATTGACCGAGACTTGGATTCTATAATTATGGCATATTGAGTTTCTTCATTCCTTTTTATTTTTTCGGAATTTTGAAAATTTAATAGAGCATCTACCGTGTATATTGGGATTAACGAATCTCTATATCTAACCACTCGGCACTGTTCGTGGACTACATGAACTTTTAAATTTTTTAGACTCAAAGACTCTTTGACCTCAATGGTGGGTATAATAAAGTATTTTTCGCCATAACGTATAACCATTCCGTCGATAATGGCAAGGGTTAGAGGTAGTTTTAAAATAAAAGTTGTTCCATACCCAAAAGAAGATTCTATGTCTACAATTCCCTTTAGAGAGGCAAGATTTTTGCTTACAACATCCAATCCAACGCCTCTTCCGGAAATATCGGTGACTTGATCAGCAGTAGAGAAACCGGGATTAAAGAGCAGTTCCCATACGTCTTTGTCTTTCATATCTGCGGCATTGTTTTCACCAACCAACCCTTTCTCAATGGCTTTTTTGATAATTTTTTCTCTATTTAATCCTCTTCCGTCATCACTGACCATAATCCAAACTTCGTTACCCGTATGACGTGCTTCCAAAGTTACGGTTCCAATTTCCGGTTTTCCTTTTGTTATTCTTTCTTCATTCGATTCCATACCATGATCCATAGAATTTCTGAGAATATGCACTAACGGATCAGATATTAATTCAACCACCGTTTTGTCAACATCCGTATCTTCGCCCTTTATTACAAAGTTCACCTTTTTGTTTACTTTTTTAGATAAGTCTCGTATTAACCTTTCCATTTTGTGAAATATTCCTGTTAAAGGAACCATTCGGAGCATCAAAGAAACTTCTTGGAGATTTTTTACCATCTTGTGTAGATGACGTGTTGTTTTTCGGAAATTTTCTAACGGCAAACCTTCTAATTCCGGATGCTGTGCAACTAAGGATTCTGCTATAACCATTTCTCCAACGATATCCAAAAGAAGATCCAGTTTTTCGGTTTTGATCCGAATATCAGATAAGACTTGTGGGTTTGATTTTTGGCTTGTTTGAGTAGACTTGGGAGATGCGGTAGGTTTTTTAGGTGTTTCACTTACAATGGGGGTTTCTACCGTTGATCCATTTTTTGGCATTTCGTTTTGATTAGGTATTGACTTAGGCTCATTGTCTTCTGTACTTTTTTGCTTGGCGTGATATCTTTTAACATTTTTTCCGCTCTTTTCTAGAATCCTGGAAATCAAATCATTGGCACTTTCAATAAGTAATTCTTCCGATTCTCCGGTTTCAACATTCTGGAAAATGGAAACAAGCATATCACGAGTTTCGATCAATAGGTCAATAACTTCCGTATCAAGCTGCATCTTATCATTTCTCAGGTTATCCATCATGGATTCTGCCACATGAGCTATTTTTACAACCATTTCAAGGTTAAAAAATCCTGAACTTCCTTTGATAGTATGAAATTCACGGAAAAGAGAATTCACTAATTCTGCGTCTAACTCTCCTGTTTGGGAAAAATGGTTTTCAAAATCAATCAAAGATGATTCAGCTTCGTCTAATATTTCTTTGGATTCTGTGATGAATTCTTTAAATACGTCATCAACTTTTTTAGGAGCGAATGGTCCCGTGATAAAATGGTTTGTTAGGTCTTCACCCACGCTTTCGGTTGTGTTAGTGGGTTCACTTTCACTAATAGTCTGGTTTTCCTTCGATGACTTTTCTGTAGGTGTAGGTGGAGAATCATCTAAGATTATTTTGATTTTTCTTTTTTCTTTTTTTAGTTCCGTTACAACGTCTTTATCTGTTGTTTTAACCGTCGGTTTTACATCTTCTTTGGGAAATTGTATATCTTCTTTCCTCACAGAAGTGTGTGGTGCTTCCGTTTCACCTCCAAGCGATTTTAATCCCGTCAGATAATCTTGCGCTTCTTTTGCCAATTCATCAACGGATTCATTGTTTTCCAATTTACCAAAATATATCGTAAGAAAGGTTAGTAATTTATCTCCAAGATCAATATGTTCTAAATTAGGTTGTAATTTTTTTTCTTGTATTGACTTTAAAAAGCCAATTGCTTCTGCTACCAAGCTCTCTACCAATTCAAATCGAAAAAACTTTGAAATTGATTTGAGTGTTTGAAAATCCTTGATCAACTTCTTTAAGATGTTTCCGTCGTATTCATTTTTCTTAAATTCCTCAAGATTCTGCTTTAAAGTGACTATTAACTCTCTAACTTCTATATAATATGCTTGCAGAAGCTCATCTTGGTTCATTGATTGGATTCTCCGGATAAAATTTGATTAAAATTGCTTAGTTCCTGGGCTTCTTTGTCATACAATAACTTTTCCAAATTCAATAGAATTTTCACACCATCACCAATTTTTCCTGTTGCTTGGATAAATCTGCTAGATATGCTGTCACCAATTCTGGGAGCAGGCTCAATAGATTCCTTTGGAATTTTGATCACTTCACGCACAGAATCAACAATCAAGCCAACAACCAGACTTCCAATATTCACAATAACAACGCAAGTTCTATCGTGGTAATCTTTACTGGGAAATTTGAATCTGAGTCTTATGTCTATTACTGGAATTACCTTTCCTCGTAGATTGATAACACCTTTTACAAAATTGGGTACATCCGGAATTTCGGTTATGTTGTGGAGGGCAACAATCTCTATTAAATATTTAATTTCTATTCCGTATTCCCTATCTTCGATAGCGAATATGAGATACATACCCTCCATCGTATCTTCTTCTTCTTCATTTACCAAGTCGTCTAAAAAATCTTTATAAGACATCCGTTATGCCTCAATCAAGTGAAATTTTAATTTTTTGTTTTTTTGTTTCTTTGGAGGGCTTGGAATGTTGATATTCATACCCAAAATCCTCTTCCTCTACCTTATGTCTATCGGGTTTTTGATGTTCATCCTCCATACCCATAAAGTTTCTCAGTTTAAAGCGGGACACCAAATCATTGAATATCATGGATTGTTTGGAAAGAGATTCACTTGCAGAAGCCGTTTCTTCTGCTGTTTGAGATGTCGTCACAGTAACTTGAGAGACTTGATTCACTCCTCTACTAACCTCGCTAATTCCTGTTGCTTGCTCGGTCGAAGCAATGGCAATTTGACCTATCAATCCTGTTACTTCTGTAACTCCTTCAACAATTTTATTTAATGCATCAGCTGTATTGTTTGCAATTTTTTTCCCGACTTCAACTTTTTGAACTGAACCTTCAATCAAAACGGTTGTTTCTTTAGCGGCATTTGCACTTCGTGCTGCAAGGTTTCTAACTTCTTCTGCAACTACAGCAAAACCTTTCCCATGTTGACCTGCTCTTGCCGCTTCCACAGCAGCATTTAAAGCCAAAATATTGGTTTGAAAGGCAATATCATCAATTACCTTTATAATTTTTGAAATATTGACAGAAGAAGTACTGATTTCTTCCATAGAGCCAAGCATACTTTTCATTTGTTCGTTTCCGTGAACGGCATTTGTTTTAACTTTTATGGCAAGTTCATTGGCAAGACCGGAATTTTGTGCATTGGATTGGGTTTGACTTTCGATTTCTGTTAAGGCAGAAGTAATTTCTTCTACGGAAGATGCTTGCTGACTTGCACCGTCCGATAACATTTGGCTAGACTGAGATACTTGCTTGGCACTTGCATTCATCTCATAAGAGCCTCGTTTTAATTCGGAAATCATACCATTTAGATTATCAACCATCTTTTTTAGGGGTTTAAAAAGCATATCTTTTTCTGATTCTACTCTAACCTCAGCGGTTAAGTCTCCTGATGCAACATCTTCTAAGGTTTCTGCTTGTTTGCGAACTTTTTCCACCATTAAGGAAAAGGATTCCATTAGTGTACCGATTTCATCATTGCTCTCTTTTTGAACTTGTACATCTATATCGCCTTTGGAGAGTTGCTGTGCTGCAATGGTCAATTTTTTGATAGGTGCACTCAAAATGGAACTGAGAACCATGCCTAAAATAACACCAATAACAATGGCAGACACTGCAAGAATGATAATAAAACGAAGAGCAGCATTGTAGCTATCTTCAGCAATTTTACTCCAAGTTTGAGCTCCTTTTACATTGAGTTGAACCAAATCAATGAGTTTGGAACTCATTGTATCGTATATCTCTCGCCCTCTGGTTTGAACCAAATTTTTTGCTTGATCATTGAAATTTTGAGCAGATAATGCCATTGCCTCTTTGCTCAAATTGTAATAGGCGTTTATGTCATCTTTGTATTTTTCATACATTTTCCTTTCTTCATCAGATGATATTAGGGCAACATAAGTCTTTTCTTCGTTCTCTAAGTCTTTCTTAAGGGAATTATTAGTAGATTCCCATTTTTTCATATCTTCATCAACGGTAGAAAGTATGTGAGATAATTCTGATATTCGAATATCAGAGGTGATAGTGTTCATATTGGAAATAACTCTGACACTTGGTAGCCAATTGGAATTGATTTCTTTAGCCACAAGATAAAGGGCATTTAGCTGATATATCGAAAATGCTCCCATTAAAATAATTAAAACTAAAACGATTGTAAAGGCAAATACAACCTTTACTCCAATTTTTAGGTTTTTAAACCATTTCATTTTTTTGATAGCTCCCTTAGTAAGAAGAATACAAGTATTGATAAAGAAATTATTCTTTTTAGATTGTATGTACGTCAAGTACTACGATATTATTTATTAAAAAAAATAATAAATACTTGAAAGTTGCACTATATTAATAAAAAATTGATTTACAATGAGTTCTAAAGCATTTATTGCATCGACATTTAAAGCACAAACAAAACTTTTGGATACGATATGTACTTCTTTTGGTATGGAGGTAATCTATTTACAAGACACTGATAATTTGGAAACCGAGATTCACGATTTCCAGCCGGATGTGTTGTTTATCCAAAATACCCTTATAGAAGAAAACCAAGAAAAACTTTCTCAGATTCGGGATTTAGAAGCTCTAAACAATATGCTCCTTGTAATTTGCGGTTATAAAAACGGAGGGACAACAGAAATGGAGCAGTTTATCTCAGATTGGTATATTGACATGTCACTTGCCAAACCGCAAATCCAAGCTTTTATGCGCCATTATTTTAATAAACCTCGCAGGCTCCTTTTTATTAAGGACTCAAAATTAAACCGTTTCAGCGGAATTATAGCACACCTTACAGGAGAAAAATTTGAAGTTATCGAATTGTCACCTGATAGTGAAAATTCTATGGAAATGGTAGAAGAGTATTTTCCGGATATAATTTTAATTGATGAAAATCTAAAATCAACCAGCGGAATTGATTTTATTCGCCAAATTAAAGAAAACCATTACCTTGTAAAACTTCCCATGATTGCTTTTACGGATAGGCGAAGTGCTGAAAAAGCAGAAGAATTATTTAGTTATGGAGTCAGTGATATTTTATATCCTCCTTATGATTCTCGTGAAAACATGGGGATGATTTTGTCTCTTTCCCACCCGATTCCTTTAGGTAAAAAATACAAAGCCTTAGTAGTAGATGATAGCTCCATTATAAGAAACCTCATTTCCAAAATGTTTAAACAATTGGGCTTTAAGGTATCTTCTGCCGTGAATGGTCTCGAAGGCTTGACTGCGGCTTTGAGAGAAAACCCGGATATAATCACTTCTGACTATGATATGCCTGTTATGAACGGGTGGGAATTTTGCAGTGAGCTGAAAAAATTCCCGGCAATGAAAGATGTGCCGGTTGTGATGGTGACAACCAGAAATACTAAGGTAGATATGCAAAAAGGTCGAGCACTTGGAGTTTATGATTACCTACCCAAACCTTTTGAAATTGAGGATTTGCAAAAAATTGTGAATACCATTCTTCGTGAAAAAAAAGAAAAAGAAAGGCGTTTACTTTTGTCAAAATATGTAGCGGCTGACGCAATTACCAATACATACAACGTTATGAAAGGAATCTCAGAAGCCGAATCCGAAAGCAAATTTATTTCCATTTTGTTTAGCGACATAGTCGGATTTTCTACCAAATGTGAAAAGCATGATGCCAAATGGATCGTAAATATGTTAAATAATTTTTTTGATGCTATGATAGATGCTTTATTAGAGCACAGCGCAATTATTGATAAAATGATAGGTGATGCCATCGTAGCTAGATTCGCAACAGGTAACAAAGAAACCGATGCCTATAATGCGGTAAAAGGAGCGTTAGGAATGTTAAAAGCTTTGGAAAAATTCAACGAAGGTTTTGGTTTTGATGAACCTGTTAAAGTTAGAATCGGTGTTAATTCCGGTGAGGTTGTTTTGGGTAACATCGGAAGTAAAAAGCATAGGCTAGATTATACCATGATTGGTGATAATGTAAATATAGCTCAAAGATTAGAAAGTAACGCACCTCATAACGGATGCCTGATTTCCGATTTTACCTATCAAATTATTAGTAATAAAATTATTGTGGGTGAAAGGAAAGAAATTATGGTGAAAGGTAGGAAAGAACCGGTGCCGGTTTATATTGTGCAAGGTTTGAAAAGTTAGGAGCCAATTCGTTATGAAAATAGTTTGGATCATTATTGGAGTTTTTTTTGTTTTATTAATCGCTCTTCTTTCGATAGGATTTGTTTCTTCCAAGGAATTTAAAGGAGAATTGGTCGCGGAAGTTGATGGGTCAGAAGAACAAGTATGGAAGTTACTCAATGATATAGAAAATCTACCTTCGAGAAGAAAAGAAATTGTGAAAATCGAACTTCTTGAACAAAATCCAACTGCCGGATATATCAAATGGAAAGAGTATACCGATATGGGTGGATATATACTTTTTGAAGTAATGGAAAAAAATCCTCCCCATAGATTGGTTTTGAATATGAAAGAAAGCACATTCGGAATGACAGGAATTTGGGTCTACGAATTAAATCCTGCTGATGAAGGGAAAACTCTTGTAACGATTTCCGAATCCAGCACTCTCGATAATTTTATGCTAAGGATACTTTTTGCATTTATTGGAAGAGATGCAAACTTGAAAGAAGAAGTAAAGTTAATAAAAAAAGATATAAACTTTTTTTGAGATAAGCGATCCATATATTGATATTGGAAGTGGTAACGTTTATCGAACTTGTCGAGATAAACCCACAATCTTTGAGAAGATATAGTTGGACATGAGCTAAATTAATTCATTTTTATTCTTTTTATAATGGAAATTATTTTTTTCCAGATATTTCTTTTCTTTTTATTTATTCTTTTTCGTTTGTGTTCATAACTCCGGGCTGCCAATGCAAGGCCTATCTTATCGATTTGCTCTAGAGATTTGGATTCTTCCTCTGCTAATCCGAATTTTTTGGCATATATATAAGGATTTTCTAAAAAGCGTTCTCGAAAATCTCCATTCGTATACAGCCTCACTAAAAATTCTTCAAACTTTGGCGAACTCATGATTTAGCATCCTTCCTTTTTTTAAAGAACTCCTGGCTCTCTCTAATTCATCAAGAAGAATCTTCATTTCCGGAAAGTTTCCATCCCTCTCTAAAATAATATCCAAAGGATTATGAACATAGCTTCCCAAAAACGTCAACATCTCAAAGACCGGATCTGGAATGGAGTGGAGATGATCATCCAATAAACGCTTGTTATTTCTATAAACAAACCACTCCCCACCTGCGATGTGTATTGTTTTGATTCTCTCCGGTGGAATTAGGCTAATATAAGCATAAGGATCAAACTCAAAATTAACCGAATTCACATAAAGGTTGTGCAAATCCAGAAGCATATTCACGTTACCATAACGTAAAACATCTCTTACCCACTCTGCTTCTGTAAGTTCACTCATAGGAGGATAGATCAAGGTGGCAATATTCTCCACCAAAGGTCTACTTCCTAACGTCTTGGTAATCAATTCAAGATTTTGTAAAGTTCCATTGAGTGTTTTGTTGTTCCAAGGTGGAGCCGCCAAGTGACGCAATTCTATCTTTCCACCTCTCACAAAGGCAAGGTGTTCTGACCAATAGATAGGTTGTATTTTCTCCATCAACCTACCTAACTTTTTCATAATTTCTTTTTTTACAGGAACCGTAGAAGCAATACCCAATTGAATAGAATGAAAGCTCAGTGGAACTTGATTGGAAATTGTTTTTAAAAGATTTAATTTGTTTTTTGTCGCGTCCAAATAGTCATCCGAAATCACTTCTATAAGATCGATCTTATCGAGATTGGAAAATATTCCTAAAGAAAGTTCATATTTCCAACTTATACCAAAACGATCTTTTTTCAATCTCCTCCACCTCCGCATCCTCCACCACAACCCCCGCCGCAGGAAGAACTGCCACAGGATGAGCCGCAACTTCCGCCGGAAGAACCACAACCTGACGAACTAGAAAAACTTCCGCTACCACTAGAATATGCTTTGGGATACAATTCTTGCACATAGGAATAAGAAGATGTCGGTAAAATGGCAAGACCTAAAACCGAAGCAGCCAATATCATATCTTTTGAATAGTCAGTATGAGAAAGCTTAGTGTCTTTAACACTTGTATGAAACATCATCTTCATTTCTTTTAAGAGTTTTTTTCCTCTAAGCGTATTTTTGGAATATCCCCAAAAAATTGTAAAAAAGGTAAAGACAATAGATAGAATGATTAAAAATAATATATTGTAGTGGTTGTTTAAAATGCTGAAGTAGATGCGAATAGCAGAAAATCCAAGCAATATAGACAAACAAATCAAAATAATAAACAACCTAAAAAATTGAATTGATTTACTGGGAACTAACTTCAATTTTTCCAATTTCGGGTAATAGTCATTTTCAATCTTATTTTTTAATTGAACATTTTGGAAAATTGAGAAAGTTGAGTAGCCTGATTTATAGGCATTTAATAAATCTGATTCCAATAAAGTCAAACCTTTAGAAGTTGCATTGTGTTTCACGGAAATTTCTGTCCCGTTGACTTGAAGCATACTTTTTTTTACTAAAGAAATCGTTCCCAACCGGACTACTTCTAATTCTCTACCTCTAAGGTAAGCAAATAAATATGGATCAGAAAAATCCAAATTAGGAATGAGTCCACCTTCTACAATCCCTCTAAAAATTCTTAAAGAGATCAAAAGAATCAATCCCATACAAAAATAAAAAACCAAAAAAGCTGGACCGTTTAAGGCAAATGGAAATGGCATAGTAATACTTAAATACCTACATTTAATTTATTTCATTATTTCAAACTTATTTTTTATAGAAACTTCTTGCTATATAAAAAAAATAGCCAATAAAAGGAAAGAGAAATTTTTTATGAGACGAAATGAATTTGAAAGCAACGATAAAAATAAATTGGAAATTTTCTTAAAGGAAACCAAAATTGGTTATTTAAATATTTTGACTCCAGACGGATTTCCAAGATCAATCCCTTTGAATTTTGTATATTCCAATGATTCTATTTTCTTTCATGGAGCGTTGGATGGGGAAAAATTTTTGCAAATTCAAAATTTAAGTCCGGTTACTTTTCATGCAAACAGACCTTATTCTATGATTCCGTCTTACTGGGTGGCAAAAGATTATGCCTGCCCCGCAACTACTTTTTTCAGATCAGCGGATTTGCATGGTAATATCGAAATACTTTCTGATGAAGAGCAAAAGGCAACTATTTTGCAAATGTTTATGGAAAAATACCAGCCCGAAGGAGGATATAAACCTATCCGACTCGAAGATTCTCTATACCGAAAGTCAATTTTGGAAACTGCCGTTTGCTGTATGACGATTGAAAGATTCTCCTTGAAAGAAAAATTCGGACAGAATAAAAGTGTAGAATTTAGAAAAAAGCTAATTGATCTCTTAAAAGAAAGGAATCATGGAGACGATTTACTAGCTGCCAAAGAAATTGAGGAGACATTTTAAAAAAACATGCAAAAAAAATAAAACTTTTTATTAAGGTAAATCGTCAAATTAGACGATAAGTAAAAAGCAAGGCTATCAAAGCCAAAGCATTTTTCTATAAAGATTAAGATTATTTAAAATTAAAATTTATTAAAAAACTTTAGAACTCAAAAGGAGAAACGGACAAAAAAGATAAACCCATAAATACCAGAGAACTGTGATTCATTGGTGAATTATGTCCTTTTTATCCGTTACTCGTTAAAGTTTAAATAACAATCTTTACAGGAGAATATAGCTATGATAGTCGATCCAGGTTTATCCTTTCAAGGTACCAATCCATCCAATAACGGGAAAAAGTCGTTTTTTCAAAAGGTGAAGTACGCTTTTAGCAACTACAAAGAAAAAGTACTCCAAACCTTGAGGGATGCAAATCATACACTTGAGGACGCAAAGAACCTTCATACATCTATGTTTCATATACAAACAAGACTGTTGTCTGAAGTAGAGCATTTCGAATCTTTTACCAAGCTCTCATTATCTGACATCAAAGCCCTTTTTCGTGAATTGGAACTGGAAAAGGCCAGAGTAGCAACTGACAGGAAGGAACTCGAAGTTCAAAAAGAAGCACATGCAGAGAGACTTAAAGAACTCCGACAAAACGAGATTCTCATCACAGCAAAAGACAGTAGTGTAAAAAAAGACCTCAAAGACGTGCGTGAAACTCGCAAGGTTGTCGAAGAAAAAGAAAAGTTTATTCGTGAAGAAACGACCCGTATCGAAGCCATCGAGACCAACATCAATCAAAAAGAACAAGCTCTAAACCTTTGGAAAACGGCATTAGAAGAAAAGGAAACCAAACTCCAAGAAGAACAAGATAGGCTCGATTCCCTTAAAGAAGAAGCCGAAACCTTCCACGAAGAAGCAGAATCCATCAAAGACGATCTGGTAGAACAACTGGAAAAACTCAAAGAAGAGCGAGAGGAATACAAAAAAGCTTTTGAAGAAAAGGCTCTCGAATTTGAACGCAAGCTCGCAGAGTTGGCAAAAGCAAAGGACATCCACAAGCTCTTTGAGAAAGACAAATCCAAAGAAGGAAAGTCTGCCAAACTGGTTGTTCAAGAAGCAATCCGCCAGATGCAAAAGCTTAGCAAAGATATGCTGGAAAGAGCTGAAAAACTGGAAGAGCAGTATTGCCAAGGGACTTTCAAAGGATTTGCTATTCCAATGGATACCATCACAGATCGAATCGAGCAACTCAAAACAAACTTGGTTCTAGTGCAAAACTATGCAGCCGAGAATACACACCTGCCTTTGCATGGATTTTTGGAAGGAATTCAAAATCGACTTTTGGAAGCAGAAAAGGCTATCACTTTTTGGGATTTTCCAACGTCTTACACCCAGACTGTGGAAGGGCTTGCTCTTTGCAATGCTTTGGAAATCTTCTTAAAAGCTCTAAACGAATGGGCTAGTGCAGGCTCTACGGACGAGTCAACGGACAGCAATACAGAACCGGACTTTGATTACTACGAAGAACTTGGTGTAAACAAAGATGCATCCCAAGAGGAAATCAAAAAGGCTTATAGAAACTTGGTTAAGCAGTTTCATCCGGATTGCCGTCCAAAGAACTTGTCCGAGGAAGAAATCAGAAAGATGGACGAAAGGTGGCTACGTATCCAAAAAGCCTACGAAACACTATCAAACAAGGAGTAAACCATGAACTTACCATCAGTAGTAAAACCAAACAACGGTCTTTCAAAAACCATAAACAAGCCAAGCAGTGTCCAAGTCTTGGACTTAGGTAGAGCAACTGCTCTGAAAAAGAAGTCACAACAGGATGATATTTCATCCCAGTTTGGAATCAAAAAAGGTTCACTCGACCTAGTTCTTATTGGTGATTTGACAGGGAGTATGGCTTCTTACCATAGGTTGTTAAAAGACCAATTCACAACCTTGAGCAGGGAATTACAGCAGTTCATTCCCGACTTGCAGATTGGGATTGTCTTTTATCTCGATCATGGGCAAGGCGATCCTTACACCACTCAAGTTTGCCAAATCACTCCGGATGTGAAAAAGCTCCATGAATTTATCCAAAAAACTCCAACTGGTTCCGGAGGAGACGCTCCCGAAGCTGTGGAAGATGCTCTGCACGATGTACTTGTGATTAACTGGCGACCAAGAGTAAACCGTTCCATTGTGATCTTTGGAGACGCAACAGGAAAAGAGCCTAATAACTGCCCGCACCAATACAGCTATTTTGGGATCACAAAATCCCTTTACGAGAAACAAGTGACCATCAATTCGGTATTTTGTCAATCCGGATATTCAGTCGATAGCTTGCAAAGGGCTTTTCCTGTGGAAATCGGTGATTTTTCTAAAAAAATTGCCAATCCGTCAGATGTACAGTTTTTTTCTTGGCTTGCCAATGTAACGGGTGGAATGATAATTGGTGTAGACCAGATCACCGACCTCTTGGACATCATCAAGGCTTCGGCTGCGAAGGATGCTGGTGTTATGGATGAGTATGAGGCGAGTATGAAGAAAGATCGAACTTCGGGAAGGACAATAGAACTGATTTCAGTGAGCAAAGCAGCTCTGGAGAGGAAGAGGATTGCAAGCAAAAGGTTGATGTTGACTTGATGGTGATGAAGAGTGGCTGGTGGTAGCTGGCTGCTCTTGGTTTTTAGGAGTGATTCTATGGAAAAAGATGAGTTAGGAATGAGTACTGACAGATATTTATAAGTGATAAAATGGAGGAAAAATGAAAGATTTAACTTTAGATACAGATAGTCATTTACTAGGAATAAGGAAAGTAATTAAACCGATTGACAACAAGATAGTTATTGAGATTCCAAGCGAATTTTTATCTAAAACGATAGAGGTTATATTATTTCCTATAGATGAGAACCAAGATACGGAATCTAAAAGACCGTATGGGCTTGCAAAAGGAGTATTTTCTGTTTCAGATGAATTCTTTGAAGATCTACCAGATGAAATATTAAAGGGATTTGGAGCAATATGAAATTTTTAATAGATACTCATATATTTCTTTGGTATATTACAAATGATAATAGATTAGACTTAGGTTTCAAAAATATTATAATAGATAAAACTAATGAAATATATTTGAGTGTTGTTTCTATATGGGAAATGCTTATAAAAGCAAAGCTAGGTAAATTATTTATACCTCAACCATATTATAAATTTATTGTGGAGCAATTAGAGCAACATAAGATTGATGTATTAGCAGTCAATAAAATTGAATTGGTTCACTTAGAGAGTTTGCCAGAGATACATAAAGATCCTTTTGACAGAATTATGATTTGCCAAAGTATAGAATACAACCATATACTTTTAACAGATGATAATAATATCTTAAAATATCCGATTAAAAGGTTAAATAGCCAATGATAAGGTAAAAAACAGATGAAAGAGGAGGTTTTATTCTGTGAGCAAAGCAGCTCTGGAGAGGAAGAAGATTGCAAGCAAAAGGTTGATGTTGACTTGATGGTGTTTGAGAGTGGCTGGTGGAAACCAACTGCTCTTGGTGATTTAGGAGAGATTCTATGGAAAAAGATGAGTTAGAAAAGTTTAGGAATGAGTTACCGGATGATGTGGAGGAGTTGAAAAGACTGGGGGAGGAATATTTTGAGCATGATGAAGAAGAAAAAGCAAAAGAATGTTTTGAGGAAATATTAAAACTAGTATCTCAGAGTGATTTTCATATCGAAACTTTAAGTATTCAGACATCTATAGAAAAAAAGATTGAATCTCTTCGAAAAGTAATTGAATTAAATCCAAATAATGGATGTATTTTATTGGACATAGGAAGAATTTACTTTGAGCAGGGAAAATTTGAAGAAGCAATTAAATATGTTAATAAAGCTCTTAAATTATATTCCAATATTGAAAGTGCCTTTTTAAAAATTAAAGAAATTTACATTAAACAAGGTAAATTTGAAGAAACAATTGAACTGAATCCCAGTAACATTAAAATTTTACACATGCTTGAAGAAAACTATTCTCAAATTAGTGATTTTTGTTTTGAACAAGGTATGTACGAAATAGCAATTGAATGCTCTCGTAAAATAATTGATACTTTAAAAACTAGAGAAGAAATTGAAAAAAATGTCTTACTATAAAACCAATGATAAAAGCTATAAGAAATAAAACAGAGAAAGAAAGAATATTCTTTCAAATTCAAAAGACTGAACTCAAAGCCCGTCTTGATGAAAGAAACAAAGTCATTCAAGACTTATCTCATCACATAAAAAACCTAATAAGCAGTGTAATAGATCCATTGGAACGAATCCATAGATCTTCCTCATCAACAGAGCACAAAAGCGATATAGAAAACGCTTTAAGAGGAACAAAACTCATTCGCGAAATTGTCAACGCAATGAATTTATCCTTTCAAGGAAGTATTGAAGACTTTCAATACGATATTGAAAAAAATTCCAACGGAAAAAGTCTAAATCATATACTTATAAAGTCTTTGCAATATGCAATCAGCAATATGTTTGACGCAAAAAACTTTCACCAATTCCAATTTGCCTATTTTAAAGGAGAACGAAAACTCGTTAGAGAGGCAAAATCCGATTGGCAAAAGGTATCTGGCATAGAAGAATTTGAACACCTAATAAATTATACAAACAGGTATTTTTTCTATTTGGAGCATCTAAACATAGAACGAGCAGAGCAATACTTGATAGGAGATGACAAAAACTCTACCCTCAAGTTACTCATTCTCTTCCAAGAAATATTGCTCAATGCCGTTAAATATACCGGATTCGTTGAAAAAGAAAAACGTTTTATCAAAATTGAATTTATAGAAACCAATGAACTCATTCAAATAAGGGTGGCAAATAGCTATCTACCAGATAACAAAATTAAGAGTTCAGGACTAGGACATGTGATCATAGAAAACTTCGCTAAGCTACTAAAACACGAACCGGAAATTCAAAAACAAGATGGAATCTATTCCATAACAATTAAATTTCAAAATTTTTGGAATCATCAAAACACACAAAATGGAGAAGAGAATGAAAATACTATACGTTGAAGACGAAATAGTTAAACACTTGGGAAAAATAGAGAAACTATTTGGTAAATACTTGAGTGAAGAAGTTATTCAGGAATTGGGCGAATTGAAGGCTGACATAAATGACGGAATAGCCATTGATCCAAAGGAAATCAAACAAACTATCGAAAAGTCCGGTATTGTTGAAATCGAATACCATTTTCCGGATGCCTTAAAGAAAGTTGTATTAGGATACGAGAAATATGATCTGTTTGTCATAGACAGAAACCTTGCTTCCGTCGGATACAAAAAAGAAGAGATTCCCCCAATCACATCACCCAAGTTTGATGTAGAAAAATACAAAGAGCGTGAAGGAGACTACTTCCTAAATTACCTGTTTTGCAGAGAAGGTGTAAAAATTCTAAAGAAGTTCTATTTCTTATCTGCCTATGAAGCAACTGATATACGAAACAGAGAAAATCTGGAATATTTCTTTGATATAGGTGAATTTAGTAAAGAAAAGTTCATTGAAAAAGGAAATGAAAAAGATGAAAAACGTCTTAGAGAGTTGATAGATAACCTAGAAACAGTCAAATTAAGATATGACAATCAAAGATATATACAAGCATTGCTGTTGAATATAAATTCGGAAATCAGTGAGACTTTTTTTCAAATCGTTATGAGACAGTATTTAGCTGATGATATTACTTCTAACGTAATAAATATCCGTAGTATATACGAAAATATAATCCAAAAAATCGCAGAAAAGAAAAACATCACTGAAGTTTATGATACACAGGGAAATCAGAAGAAATTCAATGGCGATAAATTTGTCAAATATCTATACGATAACACAACAAGAAAGACTAGACTAAAAGCCGGTCCTGTCATAAGCATATTTGCAAAAGGATTGTTTCCTTTGGCTAGTGCATTGGAAGCACACAAAAACTTTAAAAGAGAAGACTACCAACCAAGCCTCGAAACAGTCCAAGCACTTGTTTCCATGCTAAAAGACATTATCCTTTGGTTTGAAGATGTGGTGAATTCGTAAAAAGAAGGAAAAAACAAAATGCAAAACATAATCATAACAGGGCAGTTATTAGATCAAAAAACTATCATTCTTGATGCACCTGTAAATATCAAGAACCAAAAAATCAGAATTACCATCGAACCTATAATAGACAAAAAAAAGAATAGGAATGAAGTTTTAGATTTAATCCGAAAACGTCAAAAAGAAAGAAATTATATTTCTCGATCTAAGGAAGAAGTAGATAAGAGCATAACTTTAGAAAAGGATAGCTGGGAATGAAAATATACTTGGATAGTGCTATTATCATATACTTGATAGAAGATATAATTCCTTATTCAGATAAGATAAAGAATAGACTTTCTAATACTGGAATAGAATTATTCGCAAGTGAATTATCTCGATTAGAATGTCGGATGCATCCAATCAAAACTAATAATTTGGAATTATTACAAGATTATGATTTATATTTCCAGTCAAATATTTTTGATGTATTACAATTATCCAGAAATGTGATGGAAAAGGCAACAGAAATCAGAGCAAAATACAGTTTTAAAACACCTGATGCTATTCACTTAGCGATCTCAGTAATTAACAATTGTGAAATTTTCTTAACTAATGATCTTGAATTGAAAAAGTTTTCCGAAATAAGTATAGAGACCTTATAAAAGGATAGAAATGTAATGGGGAGAAAGGAAAAATCTCAAATTGAGTTTAAAGCACGTCTTGATGAAAGAAACAACATTATCAACCTATTATCACACAAAATTAAAAACATGGTTAGCTCTTCCGAAAGCTCACTCCTTAAAGTTGAAAGCGAAGAACAATTCCAAAAAGGTGCAAACAAAGCAAGACTAAAAAACACAATCAAAACATTAAATACAATCAATCAATTGGTAACGGGAATTGACTCATCTTTTAAAGTAACAAAAGAAGATTTGGAATATGACACTCAACACAAAGAAAACGAGGAAAGCATTTCTGAATTAATTCTTCATTCCATTCGATATTCTGTAGAAAATATTCTATCAAATGGCTATAATTTCGGAAAATTCCAAGAGAATTACTTCCCCAATGACGCATCCTTAGAACTGGCACAAGCAGAATGGTCTGATGTTTTATCAACTCCAGATAAAAACCAATGGATTTACTTCCTAAATAAGCATTTTTTCACTGCAGAATTGCAACTACTTGATGATTTAACGACTTATACAATTGGAGACAAAAAGAATTCCAAAACTAATTTATTTGCGATATTACAAGAAGCAATCTTTAATGGAATAAAATATTCTTCTTATGTTCCTTATGAAAAACGAAAATTAAAAATATTATCAAACCAAAGTAGAACTATTGTATCATTAAAGGTGGAGAATACTTTTGATTCAAAAATATTGAATGAAACAAAGGGAGTTGGTCATATTATTATTGAAAATGCAGAGAAATTTCTGGATTCTCCACCCATTATTACTAAGGATAATGGAATTTATTCCGTAGAATTGAAAATTCCAAACTTTTGGAAAAAACAAATTTAATCCAATAAAGGACAAGCCACAATGAAAATACTTTACGTTGAAGACGAAATTGGTAAACACATAGATAACGTATTGACCCTATTTGATAAATATCTAACTCTTGAGATTAAAAATCAAATAGATAAACTGATCGAAAAGACATCAGAAAAGAGGAAAGGAATTTCTGGCATAGAACTAAGGGAGGTCATTAACAATTCAGATATAATCCATGTTGAATATAGGTTTCCGGATACTTTAAAGGAATTGAGTCAACACTACAACCAGTATGATTTAATCATAGTGGATAGAAACCTTTCGGAAGAAAAGTATACAGAACAAGAAATCCAGGACATTAAGATATTTCTGCCAGTTTTTAAAAAGGAATTCTATGCAGGCAAAGAAGGAGGTGGTCGAGAAGGCGATTACTTATTGCATTACCTTTTTTGTAAAGTGGGTGAAAAAGTTCTCAAGAAATTTTACTTTTTATCTGCATACTCTGATGATTTGAGCAAACAAGACTTACTGGAATACTATGTAAATTTAGATTTATTAACCCAAAATAATTTTATACCAAAAAACAATGAAAATATCGTAAGGTTCCGGGATGAAATTGTAAATGAGATTGAGAACCTTACGATTCGACATGATAACTTGATTTATCTTAAGACCTTAAAAGATCATATAAATAATGAATTGGCAAAAGATTTTTTTAGCATCTTGAAAAATCAAAAAAGCATTGATTATATTGAACAAAATGTAGACCTTTCCAGAAAGATTTATGAAAGTATATCCAGAAAAATAATTCAAAAGAATAAGATTAATTTCAAAGCAGGTCAAAAGAACTTAATTGATTATTTGGAAGACAAAGATGAGCAAGGTAAACCAAATTATAAAAATTATAAGCTAAATTCAGGACCAATTCTATGTTTATTTGGAAGGACTCTTTATTACATCACAAGTAGCAATATTCATAAAGACTACGAGTCAAACTTGTATAAACCATCTCTCGAAACAGTCCAAGCACTTGTTTCCATGCTAAAAGACATCATCCTTTGGTTTGATGATGTGATGGGTTCTTAAAAGAAAATTTAGGACTTGACGTTTTGCCAGAAGGTTCATAAAGTTAAAAATACCATGAAAAAGAAAAAACTTCCTCTGGGTGTCAGCGATTTTAAGAAGATTCTAGAAAGGGATTATTACTATGTTGATAAAACTTTGCTAATCAAAGAGATCCTTGACTCTGGTACTGAAGTTTACCTAATCACCCGTCCGAGAAGATTTGGAAAAACACTCAATTTATCTATGTTAAAATGCTTTTTTGAAGTTCCTCTCCTTTGTGGGGAGCAGGAGGCATGTCTGTCCTCAACTAAAGAAAATCTATTCCAACACCTTAACATCTGGCAGCAAGGAGAGGAATACACAGAACACCATGAAAAATATCCAGTAATAATTCTAACTTTCAAGGATGTGAAAGAAGAAAATTGGGAAAATTGTTATAATAAAATTATAGAAACTATTATTGATGAATACAAAAGACATGACTACCTCACTTATTCTGATAAAATTCCGGATTATGAAAAAGAAAAGGTCGATTCTATTATTCACAGAAAAGCTTTAGATACGGATTATTCCAATTCTATCAAAAACCTATCCAAATACCTCCATAAGCATTACAACCAAAATGTCATAATTCTCATTGATGAATACGATACTCCCATACATTCTGCTTACGATAAAGGATATTTCCAAAAAGTCGTAGACTTCCTGCGGACATTTCTCGGTGCAGGACTAAAGGACAATTCCTTTTTGGAAAAGGGAGTTATTACTGGCATTTTGCGAGTAGCAAAAGAAAATATATTTTCCGATTTAAATAATCTTGAGGTTTCAACCATTCTTGATTTTGAATGTGCAGACAAATTTGGTTTTACCGAATCAGAAGTGATTCATTTTTTGAAAGATTACGATTTAGAAAAACATTTTGAAGATGTCAAAAGATGGTACAATGGTTATGTATTTGGTGATGTTCATGATATATACAATCCTTGGTCAATTATCAATTATGTAAAAAAGTATAAAGCCGGTTTACAAGCCTACTGGGTAAATACATCAAGCAATACCCTCATAAACACATTGCTCAGTCAAGGTGATAGGCAAGTCAAACATGAATTAGAACACTTACTAAACAATCAACCGATTTCCAAAGTCATTACCACCAACACTGTATTTTCTGATATTGAGAAAGATAGCAGCCACCTTTGGAGTTTTCTTTTGTTTGCTGGCTATTTGAAGGCCGTAGGGAAGGAAACTAACCTGGATGGTGAATTGGAATGTAAACTGCTCATTCCGAATAAGGAAGTTTATACAACATACAGAATATTTGTAAAAAGCTGGTTCCAAGAAAATCTACCAAATAGCGAAGTGGAACTTATGATAAAGAGTTTATTAAATGGTGAAGCAAAAGACTTTGAGGACATTCTACAAAAATTTGTGCTAAATTCCATGAGTTTCTTTGACCCTACTGGTAATGAACCGGAAAAGGTCTACCACGCTTTTGTTCTTGGTCTTCTAATCAACATAAACCAAACTCATGCTGTGAAATCCAATCGTGAAAGCGGTTTTGGTCGTTATGACATTATGCTCATTCCAAAAAGCAAGTCGGATAATGGTGTGATTATAGAATTTAAAAAGGTACGGAGTGATAAAGGTGAAACCCTCGAAACAGCTTGCGAGTCAGCTCTACAACAGATCGAAGAGAAGCAATACGAAGTTGCACTACGGGAAATGGGAATCAGCACCATTTATAAATATGGCATTGCCTTTGAGGGAAAAAAAGTGCTAGTTCATTGCAAATAAAAAAACGAGATAGTAGTTTTAAAACGACCAATTAAAATATTTTGCTCTGATGATTAAAAAATATATTTTTTAATTGCAAAAAAAATAAAACTTTTTATTAAGGTAAATCGTCAAATTAGGCGATAAGTAAAAAGCAAGGCTATCAAAGCCAAAGTATTTTTCTATAAAGATTAAGATTATTTAAAATTAAAATTTATTAAAAAACTTTAGAACTCAAAAGAAGAAACGGACAAAACACGAACGATGGTTCGATAACTCACCAACCGTTCGTTAAAGGAAAACCAAAGAATTGTATTCATTGGTGAATTATGTCCTTTTTATCCGTTACCCTGAAGGGTTTACAAATTATAATCTTTATAGGAGGACTATCATGCAGATAGTACAAGACTTTGGCGTAGGAAATAGCTTTTCTACTCCTTCCGTTCAACAACAAGGTTCCGAGAGAGTTCTTTTTTTCTTGGATTATGCAAACATCGACCGAGCTGCAACCGAGCACTCATTTCAGTTGGATTACGGCAATTTGCTCCAATACGTTGGTGAATACCGAACAATGGTAAATGCCTATTGTTACATTCCAATTGATCCTCGTAATGAGCACCGTTTGGACGGACTCATGGAAGCACTATGGGAATCTGGTTATATTGTCCGTTCCAAATTAGGAGTAATTTCAGGTAATTCATACCGTTGCAATTTGGACGTTGAGATGGCATTGGATATGCTCAAATCTGCCTATCAACTCAAGCCGGATGTTGTAGTCATCGCTTCGGGAGACGGTGACTTTTTACCAATCGTGAACGAACTTCGACAACTTGGGGTTCGGGTTGAGGTCGCAGCTTTTCAAGACAACACAGCCAGAGAGATGATTCTCAAGTCATCGGGATTCATCGATCTGGGCGTATACTACCAGCACTACTTTTCACAGGTCAATCAAAGGTTTCTACCAGAAGAGCCTGTCGAAGAGGAAATATCAGAAGTTTCTGATGAAAACAATCGGCTCGATGAAGAGCAAAGTATAGCAGAGGAGGACAGCTATGAGACCACAGTTTACAATCGTTAACGGGAGAAAGGTTCCACTTTCTCAAGGACAAGGTGTTGTGAGTCAGACCCAACAACAGAACGTTCCTTATGCCATTATCAATGGTAAGAGGATACCTGTTCCTAACGGTCAGCTTTCTGGGCAGGAAATCTTGAACCAAATGGGTGGAAGTCAATCCGGTCGTAGACCAGTGATCCAAGAGGGTTTGCAGTTCGAGCAGATTGACCCTTACAAGACCTATACCCCAAGAGGGAAAAAGGGTCAATCCATCAAGGCTCAGTGGATTCCAGAGAGGACAAAGGGCAGTTTTTACGGTCCTCGTGACGCGTTCTCTAAGCAGATCATCGCAGAGCAGGTGTTTGATGTAGCTCTTCACCTGTTCAAGTCGGGTATAAGCTTTGATGAGGATAACGCTGATTGGACGGTTGTGAACAAATACGTCTTGCCACCTATTTGGCATGACATAGCTCAGACAACTGATCTGCAGATCGTATTCCCAACGGAATACCCAGCTATGCCGCCGATTGGTTTCTACGTTAATGGTGGGATTGAGAATGCTCCTGATGGTCATCTCTATACTCAAGCTTACCATGAAGCAGCGAAGGAACCTATCGAAGCAGGATGGAAGTGGTTCTGTGTCTACATCCAACCCGGCAGTTGGAGACCATCACGAAGAAACTGGAGACAAGGCGATAACCTCTGGACGTACTTCACCATGATCAGCGAAGTACTGGCAAGCCGAGGAGCTTAGATAAGTTCACCACCGATAAACACAGATAGACACCGATTTTTTATATATCGGTGTACATCGGTGGTAAATTAAAAAAACATAAAGGAGTAGAGTTATGAAAACATCTTGTGTTATCAAGTTTAGAAACGGGGATTTGCGATTGTTGAGAGAAAGGCTTTTGGAAGACCTTTCACATGAGTATTTTGCCATCTTGCTTGGCAAAAGGCGTAATATTGGAGGTAAAACGATAATCACAATCCATGACATCAAGATTCCTGGCAACAGAGACTACAACGGACAAAGTGTTGCTTCCTTGAATATCAAAAAGGGTTTTGTCCACCAGGCTTTGGGTGAACTGACAAACCGATCTGATGTGGATACAATGATAGATGTACATACTCATCCTTTTAGCAGAAAGCACGTTGGTTTTTCGGGTGTTGATGATGGGGATGAAAAGAGATTTTTCCGGTTTTTGAAAGAAAAGTTTGACAATATTCATTATGCGAGTATTGTATTTTCCCAGGGGGAGTATTCTGCTATACTTTGGAGTTTAAAAAAGAGGCAAATTTTACCTGAAAAAGCGGTTATCAAGACCCAAATTAGCTCGGAACAGATTCTAAGCTCGGATCGACTCACAAAACGAGGACAAAAGTGTGTTTCATGAGATTTTCAACCGAAGTATTTTGGCTTTGGGTTTGGATACCATGAGGCATATCATGAAAGATCAAACCGTTACCGTTGTAGGAGTTGGTGGTCTTGGTTCTGTGATTGCGGAACATTTGGTTCATACGGGTTTTCCCAAGCTAAACTTGATCGACTTTGATAGATTAGAGATTTCCAATCTGAATCGAATTGTGGGTGCAACCTATGAGGAAGCAAAACGAGGAGCTTTTAAAGTAGATGCTGTGAAACGACACCTGGTAAGCATAAACCCTGGAGTTCAGGTTTCTAATTATGCTCTTGATGTGAATGACAAAAGGGTGGAAGAAGTCATTGCCCTTTCGGATTGGCTGATCGTAGCAACAGATAGCCATTCAAGTCGATTCAAGTGTCAGGAACTTTCGGTGAAATATTTTGTGCCGATGATTTCTGCGGGTGTGAACATAACGGTAGAAAATGGTGGCATCAAAGACATGAGTGGTGAGGTGATCACTTCTCGTATCGGAGATAATCTGTGTTTGAATTGCCTAGGTCGTGTGAACTACATCAAGGTTGGACAGGAAACACACCCTGATAAGTTTGTCAGCTCAGAACTTGTGAAGCGCGGTTACGTAACTGGCATGGATGTGAAAGAACCGGCAGTCAAAACTTTGAATACGTTCTTGGGAACAATGGCGGTGGAAGTGCTTGTCAACCAATACACCGAAAGACAACGGCATGTTCCGATTTTGGTGTTTGAGAGCAACGGCTCTATGGCGATCTATGAAGATCGGGAAAGCGTGGACGCAAGGCATAAGGATTGTTTTACGTGTAATGTGTAAGTTTAAGGAATAGGTAATAAGGAAGGAGGAATAAGGATATGGATGAGATATATGTGTTTAGCAGTGAAAAAGCAATTGAGTATTATAACAAGATGTATGATCCAAATAATGCTTATTCTTGTTATGAATTAGGTGGCTATTTTTACAGGCAAGGTGAATATGAGAAAGCAATTGAGTATTACAATAGAGCAATTGAGCTGAATCCAAATAACTCTTATTTTTGGAATGAGCTTGGAAATCTGTATAAGAAACAGTATAAGCATGAAGAAGCGATTGTATGTTACAAGAGAGCATTTGATTTGAACTCAAATAATCCTGAATTTTTGAATAACATTGGCAGTGTTTATTTTAAACAGGGTAAGTATGAAAAAACAATTGAATGCTACAAAGAAACAAGTAAACTCGAACCAAATAGCTTTACAGATTATATAAATAATAAGGACAAAGAAGTAATTGAGTGTTACAAAAAAATAATTGAACTGAATCCAGATAATGTCGATTTTCGAAATGAACTTGGAAATCTGTATATGAAGAAATGCAAGTATAAGAGTGAAAAAGAACCATTTGAAAAAGAAGCATTTGAGTATTATAAAAAGATAACTGAGTTGAATCCAAACAACCCTTATTTTTGGAATGAGCTTGGAAATCTGTATAAGAAACAGTATAAGTATGAAGAAGCGATTGAATGTTACAAGAGAGCATTTGATTTAAACTCAAATAATCCTGAATTTTTGAATAATCTTGCACGTCTTTATAGGGAACAAGGTGAACTTTTTCATTATAAAAGTAAACATGAAGAAGCAATTGAATGCTATAAGAAGGAAATTGAAACGATAAATCTCATAAGACTCTTGAATAATGACGAAGAGATCAGTAGATTAGATATAATGAGTAGAAAAAACACAGCAATAAGAAGGATAGAAGATGTTAAGATAGTTTATAATGAAAGACAAAAAGCTGAACTCAAAGCTCTCAAAGCTGAAAACGAAAAAAAAGAAATTGAACTGCAAACCCAAAAGGCAACTTTATCCTACTTAACTCATACGCTCGGAAGTGCACTTGGAGGAGCAGAAGACTTGTTCAAACAAACACTAAAAATTGTACTACCAGTTATCCAAAATTATTACAAAGAAGATGAAGATATAATCAAAGCGTTTAATCGCATTAGCGGACAACTAACTACCTTTTCTTTGATAGATAGTTTATTAACCACTTTTCGAGAATATATCAAAGAAAAAGACAAGTTGGTAATTGATTGGAAAAATGAAACAAATGGAGAAGCCGATATTCGATTCTTTTTTGCAGTAGTATTTAGACAGGCGATTAGCAGAATTTTATTTCCAGATACGGTTAATCTAAAAATTAGAAAACGATTATTTGGTAGTAACATGGCTGAAAAGATGACTGAGATTAGAGAGTCTTTTATTGTAGATATATTAAGTCTTGAAATAGATAACCAAAATTCTGATTTGGTATTAAATTGGGTAAAAGATAAAATACCAAGTTTATCATTCACAATTAATGACAATAAAACGAAGATCACTCCTTATAAAACAAGGTTTAATTTACTATTTTCTATTCTTGCTGAACTGTTTTATAATGCTTTGAAATATAATAGTGGAGAAACTCCTATTCAGATAGAATGGAATCGAGGAAAGGATGAAATCAATTTTAATATTCAAAATAGTTTTGATGAAGAAAGCAAGAATTTGGAAGAAACGGGAAGTGAAAAGGGGTTGCTCTTTATACAAACCTTAACTCAAGTGATTGAAGATATTCATTTTGATAAACCAGTAAAAACGAACAATTTATTTATAGCAAAAATCAGAATCACAAATTTTTAAAAAGAGGAAAAATATGAAAATACTATGGATTGAAGATTTTGGTAGTGGATTTGGATTGGATACGAATCCTGAGCAGTTAATGGTAGCTTTATTTGAAGGTAGCTTGTTTAAAGATTCTTTAAAAATTTAAACCAGACACAGAGCCACAGCAAGAGATTGAAAGACTTTCAAAAAAATATTTAGAACCTATGCACAAAATTGAATGGTGCCCAAATTTTGATGTATGGTATAATAATTTTGCAAGTAGAATCAATGATTTTGATCTATTCGTGATAGATATAAATTTAAGCAATGCTCCAAAAGATTCTTATATTCCAGATGGATTTCAAAAAGAATATAGTTTTTCGATAGAACGAACTATGAGTGAAGCAGAAAACAAAGACAATATTAACAAGTTCAAAGTCAAATTAGAATCAAAGAAGAGTAAGGATGAAATCTTATTTATCGAACTTGAAAAAAGCTGGAGAATTTGTGGTTATAATGAAAAAAGTGAGTTTATAGATAAAGTCTTAGATTCTACCGATGATTTAGCAACAGAGTTATCAAAATCTGAGCAAGAACGAAATGATGAGAAAATTATTGAAAAAGCTACAAGCAAATTAGGTCGTAATCCGAAAATTTCGTTCTTAAAAAAAGCAGGGTTTTATATTTATAATATTCTGATTCGTTTTGGAATTCCTGATGATAATATTGCTTTTATGACTGGAGAAAAAGGAACTTTAAATGATTTTATTGAAGATTGTAAATTTACTGTAGTCATTGAGCCACCGAAGAATACCTATGAAAAACAAAACAAAAACAGCTTGGAAGGCTTTAGGAACTGGCTATCATCTAAAGTAAACGATCCATACCTTACCCTCCGTCGGGGAATTATCGAAGGTTGTAGGTTTTATAAGTCAAAGCTTGAGAATATATTCCAAAACAATCCAAATGATTTGGAAGATTTTATCTTGTTTAGAAAGACTATAAACCCTGAAAAAAGTGATAACTTTCCAGACTCCATTGACTATTCTTCTGAACTGAATCAATATTTAAGTAAGATAGAACTTTATTTCCCAATATCTCAACCAAACGTGAATCGGAAAGAAAAGTATTTCTCATTCTTACTGGAATTGGTAAAAGATTGGGAAATTGCCAATAAAGATGGTTTGCATAATTATTCAAAGAGAAAACGTGAAGATGGTAAAGATGATTGGTATGATTATAACTTTAAAAACAACAGCAATTTAATACTAAAAATCCTACGTAATTATACGGCTCATAACTTGTTGTCTAAAGACTTAAAGGAGAAAGATGTTGCCTTTTTATTTATGTTGGCAATGAGAGCTTTGTTTGATTCAGATGTGTATCAAATATATCCTTATGAGAAATGTTTCGAGAGACTTTTCGATTTTACACAAAATATTGATAATGAAAAGATAATAAATTTACTACAGAGTTCTTATAAATCTTTGTTTGAAAAACGTAGTGAGCCTAAAGTTTATATTTGGTTGCTTCAAGATTATAGTATTTTTAAAGGCAATGAAGAACGACAAAAAAAGGATGATTTTATAAAGAACTCAATTCTACTGATTCGTTATGCTTATTTTCATGGATTATTTCAAGATATAGGAGCAATAGATAAGATTAAATTTTTTGGAAAGGATGGTAATATTGCTAGCATCAGCAGGATATTTTTCAGCTATAAGACAGAATTTGAGAAAAATCTAGATAACAATTTTCCTCGTTATATTGCAAATTTAATTTATAAAGATTGTGTTTAAAAGGAATTAATAAAATGAATACAATAGTTTTTGAGAAATCTCAACAAGAATTAACGAAGGATATTGAGGGGTTAAAAAGTCTTGGAGATAAATATTATCAAGATGGAAAATATGAAGAGGCTATTGAATTTTTTGAAAATGTTTTAAAACAAAATCCAAACGACATTGACGTTTTAAATAAACTCGGTCATATTCATCGAATATGCAATTTCTATAAATCAGCAATAATTTATTTTAATAAAGTATTGAAATTAAGTTCAGATGATACATTTGCTTATTGCGAGATAGTTTTATGTTATTTGAAGAGCCAGGAATTTGAAGAACTCAATAATCTTTTAGAAAAGGAAAAGAGATTAAGTCCTGAAAAAATAGCTGAGCATAAAAAGCTTTCATATTTTGAACCTAGCTTTCCTATTATTTTAAGTGTGGGTAATTTACAAGAATTAGTTTGTGAAGAAAAATATCAGGAATATATATCCAATGTAATAAACTTAAACAATAATAAACCAGAAATTCTTCATATACTTGTATCTTTAGAAGAAATAGGTCATAAAAATTTAGAACTCTTAAGCAGTGCTTACAACAGTCAGTTTTATTGATTCTCTGCTCAGCACATTCAAATTGTACCAAACGGAGGTAAACGACTTTGTTAAACTCTGGCAGGAGGAAGAAAAAGGTGAAACAAACATCGAGTGCCTATTTTCAACAATTATTAAGTATCTATTCAGTCGGTTTTTGTTTTCTGACGTTGAGACCATCCGACTTAGTAGACAAAAGTTTATTACTGATATAACAGATGAAAAACTAGATGAAATCAGAAAAACTTTTATTAACCAAGTTTTGTATAATGATTCCATTCAAAACTCCCAAACTATTATAAATTGGTTGGAGAATTCTTTTCCAGAATTAAAGGTAAAATTAGAATTTCAAAAAACAGAGGCAAAAATACTTCCATTTGGAAAAAAATTTACGATACTGTTTTCTTTTCTCATAGAAATAATTACCAATGCTTTGAAATTTTCCAGTGGTGAAGAACCAATCGAACTAAAGTGGTATTTGGAAGATGATAAATACCACTTTTTGTGTAAAAATTCATTCAAAACGAAAAAAGCCAATTTCGATTCAAAAAAGGGATTATTTTTTATTGAGAGCATGACAACTCATTTAAAAGATACAATGTCCTTTGAAAAAGTAACAAAAGAAAATACTTTCTTTGCAGAAATTAAAATATCTAAAGAACTATTTTGAGGAGAATACAAAATGAATATACTGTGGATTGAAGATGGGAAAGATTTAGAACCAGCTAAGGCTGCTTCTGAAATTTGTAAGGATTTTATTGATAATGGCAAAAATTTTAAAGCAAACGCTGCGTCTCCCAGTTTTAAAGAATATTTAGAAAGACAGTTTAACCAAGAATTGCAAACATCAAAGATTCATAAATTGCACGTTTGTCGTTGTTATTCAGAATGGGTACAAGAAAACTTGAATTGTTTATTAGATTTTGATGCAATCATAATAGACAAAAACCTATAACAACAACCGGAAGATATTGAAGAACTCCGAAGACCAGACAATTATAAAGAAGATGAGAATTTTGATAAAAATGCAGGTTTGTATATCTACAATGAATTGATTCAAAAAGGATACCCGGATGAGAATATTGTTTTTCTTACTGCCAATGATACGGATTTAGATAATTTTAAAACTCAATGCAAACGTGCGTTTATGAAAGTTCCAGCCAATACGATTGGAAAATCAGAAAAAGACATATCTGGAATAATAAGTGGCTATCCGAAAATGAATCGCTGGCTAAAAGAGAAAGTAAACGATCCATATCTCACTCTCCGTCGTAATTCAGTTCTTGGACAAAATAGAAAACTACTTTTCCATTAAACAAGATGTATCTACTAAAAGAGATAAGTTTTATCTTTTTATTAGAGCTAACCAAAGATTGAGAGATATCAAACAAAGAAGGGTTTGTATGGGAAAAAAATGAAGAACGCAATTATAGACCTATTTATGTACCTTCTTTTTCTGAGGAAACTCAAAAAACAAAATATTATTATGATTTTAACTTTAAAAACTCTGCCAATTGCATTATGAAAATTCTTCTCAATTACACAGCTCATAATACAATAAGTAAAAATCTAGTTGAAATTGATGTCGCTAGCTGTGATCACGATCTAAGGAAAAACGCCTGAAAGAGCCGAGAAGGTAACATATTCATTTTCCGATGACTTAAAATCAAAAATACATTGTTGCAAAACAGGTGAAAAGTTTATTAATATGCTCCCCTTGTTGATTGATCTGTTCTCAAGTACCGATTATAAAATAATACCAATTTCTACAATCGAAGCAAAGGAAAGCCAAGAATACGTTTTATTATCAGAACTTGGTGAACGTGGAAAGACATATTTAAAAGATGCAATTATTATTGATGAAAACAATTTTACCCTTTAACAAGGATCATCCAATGAGAATCAAACTACACTTACGCCCTACCGGTAAAAGCAAAATTTTACCAATCAACTACGGAATTACCAAAGGAACTCTATTGGAATATATGGATACCATATCTTCTTGGGCAAAAGAGTGTATACAAAAAGAACGGGTTTTTAAACTGGAGTAAACGATGACTGATTCAGGAAAATTGTATATAGTTTGCTATGACCTACCAGCGACTCGTGAAGGAGAAAAGCGTAGACGAAAGGTTTCGGATACCTAAAAGACCATGGTGATAGGGTGCAATATTCTGTATATGAAGGACGTTTCCATTCCCAAGGAGAACTGGACAAAATGATTGCCAAGATAAACCGTATTATAAATCCTGATGAAGATTCAATCCGAATCTATCCAATGGGTAGAAATTTTGAAAAAGATATTGTCATCCTTGGAAAAGGTGAAATCTTTGATATTGAAAATGAATACATCTTTTAAATAAAAAGGAAATATAAATGTTTTTAAACAGTACAGCCCATGCCTTGACTCCTGAACAAAAACAGAAGGCAATTGTTTATTCCGACACCATCATCGACCTAAAAGACGATGAGCCTTCATTGTATGAAAGGCTAACAAACTGCCCGGCTGAAATAACTGAGCTAAATCAGCTTTGTAACGACTATTTGCAATACTTAGAGAATCTATACACCAGACTAAATGGAGACATCGTTCTCCATTTTCCCATTGGAAGTCCTGTTTTTAATGCTCTATTTTTTTTGCATTTAAATCGAGAAAAGTTTCAAATACGAATCGTTTTTTCTCATACAGAAAGAGTGTCCGTAGACGAAAGACAACCCGACGGAAGCATTATAAAAAGAGCTGTTTTTAAGTTCGTCAAGTTTATTGAAATATGAGAAAAAGTTCTTTGTTTCGTATTGGTGTACAGAAAAAAAGTTGTAAAATTGGGTTCTTTACACCAAAACGGAAATTTCGATTGAAATTAGCCAAGTGTACATTGACTGTTTTAATGTTGAAAAAGTGGTCTGTAAGAATTGAGAATCGAGCCAGCTTGGTATGGAGACTGCTTATTGCCTTTTAATAAAACACCACAAGATTTCGATTTTATTAAGTTCCGAATAATTTACTTGTATGAGTTGGAGCATTGTCAATAATTATTTTGGATTTTCTTTCGGGATTAAGAGTATTTATAAAATTCTCGAAGACATTGACAATTACTTCACTTCTGAAATCAATCTTGGTCTGCCACTTCTGGGTTTTACCGCATGTGCTCTTTGATAATGTTGTATAGATGGTTCTTTTCCTAAGGATTTAAATATCTTTTTTATCTCAATTTTTGATGCTGTAACGTATATCATATTATAA
This sequence comes from Leptospiraceae bacterium, assembly GCA_024233865.1. GTDB lineage: Bacteria > Spirochaetota > Leptospiria > Leptospirales > Leptospiraceae > JACKPA01. The sequence goes on from JACKPA010000002.1 coordinate 64,635, forward strand.
TTTTCTTAAAAATCTTCATTTTTCTTTACAATTTTTTATAAAAATTTTTGCTATATTACTTACAGTATTCCTTTTTGTAGGACTTCCGACGTATACCAAGCCTCTGCTTAGAGTTTCGTTTTTCATAACTACGCTATGGGGTAAAACCTTTGCATATTCTGAAATTTTTGCACCATAAAATAACAAAGCTCTTAAACTGACCGTTGCACCTTTTTGAACATATACATGGTCAAGCTTTAAAATCCTGTCTTCAAAACTATGGGCTTGAAACAAACAAGTTATGGTTGTATTATCCTCAAAATGAAGCATATCAGGATCAACCACTTGAGAGAAATGACCTATCAAGGACACGTTTTTTCCAATATCTACTCCCATCATTCTTAGCCACCATTGAATAAATACCGTATCTTCAAAAAATCGCAAAAATGGAGTTGCATAAACTCGCCATAGCACATAAAGAAAATCCCATCTAGAACACCAGCAAGACCATAGAGGATGTTCACCTGTTTTCATCTTACCTAAAAAAATCCATTTACACAACCAAGTAATAAAGCAAAAAAGAAACCCATAAAAAATAAAACAACTTGGAACAAACCAACTATAAAAATGAACAGGATTATACATTCTTGTTCCTTCATTTAAAATATATATCCAATAAAATGAGACAACGGTTGGTAAAACAGGTAATAAAAATCGTAAGCTCTCCCAAAAAATGCGTGTAACCAATTGAATAAATGAAGGATTATAAGTTAACCTATCATCATACTGTAGTATTTCTCGTTTTGGTAACTCAAAAGGAGGATGTCCAAAAAAGGAAGCTTTAGATTTTAGAATCTGAGGTTTTGCAACTGTACATACTCCAATCAAACAATCTTCCGATAGATGAACCCCACAAGGAATAACTGCATGATTTCCAATAAAAACCCCTTTTTCAAAATAAGTTTTTTCACAATAAATACTACCGTTTTTTATAGTTGGGGATCCCAAATAAATACCATCAGCAAAAAAACAGTAGCCTTCTACTTCCACTAACTCCGGGATTACTTCCATAATTGTACTAATCTCGGATTTGGACCCAACTTTCATACCTGAGATACGAAGCCAAATAGGCCAAAAAAGAGTTCCACTCAACCACTGTCCGGCATTGTGTACCAAGCTTTCTTTTATCCAGACTTTTATCATTGTCCACGACCTGTATGAATAAACTCCTGGTTGAATGATAAATACATTTTTGCACAACAATGCTTGCCAGCACAATGACATTAAAATTCCACCCACTTCTACCAGACAAATAACAACCATTCCAAATATTTTATCGGACAGACTGGAAAAATACCAATCAACCAATTCTTTCGTTTGTATATTCCAGAAGTAGAAGCAAAAAACCAAAAGTAGAAAAAAGGGTAAATAACTAAAAAGAATTGTACCAAACCGAGAAATAAAAGGCAAAAGTGTAAAAAAGTGAGTTGAAAGTCCATTTTGTTTAGCAACAGCATTTATTGGTTCGATAGTTTTTTCTTTTACTGCTGGTATACCGTCCCACCTCTCATAAGATGGTATTTTTTGTTTTGACAAAATTACGGAAAGGGGACTCAACTCACTATAACGTCCCATAACGGTATCAGGAAAAAGACTTGCTCGTATTTCAATATTCGCTCCCTTTCCGATTTGTATGGAACCTACAATCATTTCTTGGGCTTCATAATAAACCGTCTGCAAGGCTACATCACGACCAATGGTAACATCATCACCAATTTCCAATAAATCCAAAGCTCCATTAAAACATTGCAGTCCGCGATGAATATAGACTCGCTTTCCGATTTTTGCTCCTAGTAACCTTAAAATAATATTATAGACTTCTGTTCCCTCCACCAAACTCCATGGTAAAAATTTCAAGAAACTATATACGATCCAATGTCGCAAATAAAAACTACCCCACATTGGATATTTACCTTTTTGGTAGCGACCTATAAGCATTTTTTTTGATAAAATTGCCAAAGGTATATTTATCAAAAAAGATGTAAGTCCCAAAAAATAAAACAAAATGGGAAAAAATAAAAGAAATGGAATTGTTCCTAAAGCAGATAACAACCAAGGAAAAATATAATAAAAAAATATATAACCTAAATTGGAAACTATCCAAATACCAAAGAACACCCACAATCCTTGAACCAGAGAAACCCAAAAAGGGCGACTTATTTTAGGTGTTTGCACTCCTTCTTTATTTTCAGTATCGTTTTGAAGTTGGTTTTCTAGTTTTTGATTTAATTTTTTACAACTTCTAAGCTCATATATGTCTCTAACAGTTAGAGAAGCAGTTTTTGGATTTCGACGTAGATCAGATACAACCAAAGCAGCTAAAAGGGATTGTCCTCCTGCTTCAAAAAAATCTTCTTCCTCTTGAATTGATGTTTTTAGGTGTTTTGTAAAAACAGATAAAATATAGCCCAAAGTATCGTTTTCTGTTATGTTATTTTTTATAGATTGTGAACTTTGAATTTTGATTAATGTAGGTAATAATTTTCGATCTAACTTGCCGCTGGTATTTGTAGGTAAATAGTCTACTTTTGAATATAAAGAAGGAATCATATAATTGGGAAGGTGTTTTTTTAGATGAAGGGTAATACTCCTCTCATCTAATAATCCATCCATTACCAAAAAAGCAACTAATTGCATGTTTTCATCTTTTCCTTGCACAGCACACAGAACTTGATTAACACCAGGATACTTCATTAAATGGGTTTCAATATCCTCTAATTCGATACGATATCCCCTTAATTTTATTTGATTGTCCGCACGACCTAAATAGTAGAGATAATCATTTTTATCTTTACTCACTAAATCTCCCGTTTTATAAATACGCCCCCATTTCGGATGTGTGATAAATTTTGCATCGGTAAGTTCCACGTTGTTCCAATATCCTCGTGCTAAACCAACTCCCCGAATGTACAACTCGCCACTATCCGTTCTTTCCATATTCTCATTCAAAACCAAAGCTTCGTTACCACGAACAGTCCTACCAATTGAAATAGTATCTCCTTTTCTGACGGTTGCTCTACATACCGTAACGGCTGTTTCCGTAGGACCATATCCGTTTTCCAATCTTCTGCCATCAGCCCACAAATCAACAATATCTTTTGTCAAAGGTTCACCACCCACATATAGCAACTTTAAGAATGGCAACTCTTTATTAGGTTCTTTACAAGCTAAGGTTCTTAAAAATGTTGGTGGTGGAGTTAATACCGAAATCTTTTCACGATTTAGCCAACCTATTAAATCAGGTCCAAGCCTGACTACTTCATCATTCAAAACAACCAATGTTGCACCAACAGAAAAGGCAAGATAGATTTCCTCTACAGACGAATCGTATGCAACAGATGACATTTGAGCGACTCTCTCATACTGGTTTAGTTGAAAATAATCTATGTCACTCAGTACCAAATTAACAATGCTCTGGTGTTCAATCATAACACCTTTTGATTTACCCGTTGTTCCAGATGTATAAATCAAGTAAGCTAATTGACTTTGAGTTAGCTCCACTTTTGGTGGTGATGTTTTAAGAAATTTCCATTTTTTTTTATTTTTGTAAAATTCGTCAAAAAAGCCCAAAAGATTAAAACAGTTATAAGACCTAAAAGCTTCTCTGTATGTATCGGAATGGCACAAAACGGCAGAAGCATTTGTATCTTGTAAAATTTCTTCCATACGATTTACCGGACAATTAAGGTCAAAACACGTATAAGCTGCACCAATTTTTAATACAGCCAACTGAGCAATGTATAATACGGGATGGTTTCGTGGGCAAGAGATTGCAAAAATTGACGACTCTTGGGACAAAAAAGGATATATTTGATGGGCAAGTACATTTGCCATAGAATTCAATTCTTGGTAAGACAATGACCATCTAGCAATTCCATCCAAATCTTTAGGAATTTCCAAAGCAATATGATCCGGAAATTTTTGTGCACTTCTTTCAAAGATTTGATGAAGCAATAAATTCCTTCCTATTTTCTAAATATTTCTGTCCAATCGAAAAAGTTTTTTTATCAAATAAATTATCAGAAAAAAAAACAAAGTTGGAAATACAACAAATTTGATTTCGCTTAAGACTACTCTAAATCCCCATTCGCTTAAAAAATTTTTAATCCCAATGGGAGAAACTTGAATCGGTCTATAGGTAAAGAAGTATCTCGTGTTATCAATAGGGAAAAAAAATGCAACACCCAAACCTCCATTAGTAGCAGCATCCAAAACTCCATGAGACAAAGTTGCCAAAAAGAAAAATAGAATTAGGTAACAACTCTTCTTCGTAAAAAATGCCTCCTTGTAAAACAAGAAAACTTTAATGGTTACCGATAACACTATCGCAAAAAATATTGAATGTGTAAACCCCCTATGCCCAAAAGGATGAGCATAAGGAATACCAAATTTAAAGGCAATCACGTCTATGTCAGGTAAGACGGAACAAAAAATTCCTAAAGACAAAACTTTCCAACCACTATAATTAAAAGCCTTTCCCAAAAAGAAGGCTAAAAAACCGTGAGAAAATGCAGATGCCAAATGTTATCTCACAATTTCGATTGTATCATTCGGAAACTCTCCATACATATCAGGAGAATACATTGCTTCCACTCTAGATTGCGGTAGTTGGAATTTCCCGGATTGGTTTAAACGAATGGTGTATTCCATTGTCCATTCTCCTTCCGAAACATAATTATAATAAGCTCTATAAGACTCATAGCTTCTTTCAACAAAAGCCGGATACGTATAACCGGTCTCTTTTTCTCCACTTGTTGCAGAGGCAGAATCTCTTCCAAGTCCGCTGCCAAGAATGCTTGTACCGGTTGGTATAGGGTCGGTTATAACAACCCAAGTCATACCCATATCTGCCTTTACTTTCAGGCGAATTCTCATAATGTCACCTATAGACCATTTTCCTGGATTTTTCTGCTCTATTGGAGTTATGGTTTTTTGAATTGTGAAACCATTACTTACCGGTTGTGTAAGACGAATGGCAGCTCTGCTTTGGATATTTACCCAAGGCTTACCTTGTCCGATATGTGACAGTTTTAATTCTGTCGGACCAGCCCCCCAAGGAAATGATTGTTCTTTCTTGGAAGAATTATCCCATTCAAGAGTCTTTTTGTCTTTATTAAAGGAGGAAGTCGTTTTTCCAGATACTTTATCTTTTTCAAACTTTTGAGAAAACTTCTCTATAGCCAAAACTCCCCAAGCATTTGCAGTTGTTAAGTCCCAGTTTCCTTCTCTAATCTTCAAACGTCCCAAAATTCCAGTTACAATTCTAGGTACATCCTCTTTCCACTTATCCATTTTTACAATAGACAAGAGTAATTGAATGGCGTTGTAATCTTCGGATACCATAAGCCACCATAAGTTATCTTTTTTGGCAGTAGTAAAACGCATCACAGAACCTTGTAAGCTAATTCTACTTCTAAGAATTTGTTCGACATGTTCTAATTCTTTTGCTCGATTTGATATATCCTTCACACGGTATAGAATATTCCAATAATCGACTAAAGCGGAAGTTGGAAAGAGGTTAGCTTCGGAAAGATTTAAAGAATCCAAATATTCTTTTTTTGCCTGGTTGTACCTTGACAGAGCTTCTAAGGCTTTTAGCTTCCGAATACTTAAGTCAGCAGTTTGCAAGGCTCCTGGAGAGTCAATCTCACCTTTAACAAATCTGGTTAAACCTCCAAGCATAAGATTTAAAGTGTCTTTTGGAATTTCATAATCTGCTTCATGAGAAATAGAAAGAATGTAAGACGTTAAAGTAGGACTTCCTTCCAAATGAGTAGTAGGAAAATATTTGGCAAGCCCGTTATAGTCTAAATACGTAATCATGTTTGCTGCAATTCTATCCCAGTGTTCGGCATCTCGTAAAGCAATAGCTTTGGAAACCTTTTGTTCGAGGCAGGAATAAGGATATTTTGACATGTATTCTTTTACTGAATCCAGACCGTTTACTAAGGTAGAACTGTAATTCAAGTATATTCCGCCTCTTCCTTCTTGAGAGTTGTCCGGACGCTTGACCATCAAACTATGCTCTTTTTCCAATTGTACAAGAGTTCCTTGTACAGTATTCACCGGAAGAGGAGGAATAATTTTTTGTTCGATTTTAATTTTGTCTTTTGCATTGTTTGTTCCTGTTGCTTCAATCGTATAAACTAACTTATCAACGCCAAAAGGAATTTTTATATCCCAAAAAACCTCTTTGGATTCACTGGGCTTTAATTTTATGTTTTGATGACTTAACTTTTGGTTTAGTCCGTCAATGTTTATGGACAACTTAGTCTGCAATTCTTTTTCACTAGAATTTCTAATAGTAACTTCCGGCAAGTATTGATCTCCTTCTCTTGCAAGCGGAGCTATACCAGAGAATAACATCAAATCTTGAGTGGTTTGAATGGATGTATTTCCTGTTCCAAAATATCCTCGCCCGGAATTTGCGATGGCTACAATTTTAAAGCTCGTTAAAGAATCGTTTAGGGGAATCTGTATTTTTGCTTTTCCATATTTGTCAAGCTTTACCCTTCCTTTCCAATACAACAAGGTATCAAATAACTCTCTTGTTGTTTGATTGCCTCCGCCTCCTCCTTGTGGCATGGCTTTTAAGCCAAAATGTCTTTTTCCGATTACTTGCATTTGAGCAGTTGCGGTATCTACTTCCAACCTTCTAAGACCCATCATAGAAGCAAGCAAATTCCAAGTAGAATTTGGCATCAATTCCAGTAAACCTTCATCTACAGCTGCCAATGCCACTTCCGAACCGGAAGGCAGGGATTTACCATTAACCGTTTTTACTTGGATCGTTATATCAGCTTTGTCTCGAACTTTATAAATCTTTTTATTCGCTTCTAATTTCACATCCAATTCATGGGCTTTCCACCCTACACGAATATTGGCTAACCCCAACCTATAAGAAGGTCTTCCCAAATCTACCATTGCCGTAGGTTTAACTTTTCCTACGCGTCCACGAACAGCCAAAATAGACACATAAACGTTGGGAGCATAGTTATTCTTTATAGGGACACGAATAACAGGAATACTTCCAGTTACTCCTCTAACGTAAGCTTCAATGACTCCTTCTCTTTCAATTGTCACCAAAGCTCTCGCCGTCCTAAAAGGTGCTCGTATTTGGAACTTGGCAGTTTCTCCTGGCTCGTACTGCTTTTTATCTGGTAGAATATCCATTCTATCATTATCCGTTGAAGTATACCAATCATTATCGCTTCCCGGAACATATATTTCACGATTGGAATAGACCTTGTTTCCTTTGTTGTCCGTTATAAAGGCTTGCAATATTACATTCCCTGTTATGGGAGCTTTTTTTTCACAAATCAACATTCCCTTTCTGTCAGTTTTTCCCTGACAGAAATTTCCGACATTTTTGACTTCTTCATAGTTTTCATAAGAATAAAATCCACCAACCAAACGCTTTCTATGCGAATAGTATTTTCTTTCTAGTACTTCAATTTCAACGTTATGATAAGCAACAGGTTTGCCTTGTAGGTCAACCACTATAGCATTGATCTTGAGAGCATCTTTGGAGGAAACCCATGAATCTTCTTTTAACCCAACAAAAAATTCCGATGAATAAATATTTGTTCTTTGGGAAATAGTTTGCATTTCTCCGTTTGGGTCTTTGTATTCCAATTCCGTTACCAGAGTTTGCATAGTGTCTTTTTTGGGAACATTGCCTATATCAGTATGAATAGAACCTGTTCCGTCCAATGAAAATTCATCACTTCTCATATCGTTGTTTGTTGCAGAAGAATCTTCATTGTCCCAATAATTTTGTGAGTGTTTCTTTATCCCTAGAGAAAGCTTACCATTGGCGAATACATATTCGGAATAATCATTAAAATGAGGTTGTCCTCCAGCCCTAAACCAAGATTTTAATTTGATTGGTAAGTTGGATGCTCCTCCTCCAGAGAGATAACGAACGGATAAATCCAAAGGAATGGAAGTCGGGTTTACCAATTTTTTACCAGGCGGTTTTATAATCCCTTTCATAAGGGGAACTTTGAACTCTTCCACTCGAAAGCTAGCCGTTGACATTGTGCTTGAATTCTTACTTCCATTGTACATCGTTAAATTATAAAATCCAAGTTTTGCCTCTTTGGGAATTTTCCAAGTAGATTCGGATATTCCAGAAGAGTCCCAGCTCAAAGGCAATACAAATTCTTGTCCGCTACCGCTATGGGAAATTTTTAATTTGTTTGGCAGTTTGTTTTTGTTAGGAAAATTCATTCCTTTCATTGTATGTCTTCGGATAATATGTTTCATGGAAACGGTTTCACCGGCTCGAAACAAAGTTCTATCCAAAATGGAATGGGCTATTAATGAATCATTTTTCTGTCCGTAGTAGTAAGGAAGGTAATTTCCGGAAGATGTCAGATTAAACCGCCAGTTTTCAATACCGTTGTCCCAGCTTGAATGGACAAAAGAAAGATCATTATCCTTTTCTGCTATAACCAAAACACCATTGTTGTAGGTTTCCCAAGAGCAATTTTTTACTCTATCTCTATCAATCTTTCCTGGATAAGCAATTCCAAAGTTATCCGTTTTTCCTTTGGCAATAATATCACCTTTACAGTCCATAACTTTAATGTTTGCATTACGAACAGGTTGACCATTGCTCAGAGTTGTCACCCAAACTAAGGTGTTTTCACGCCCCCATTTGAAATGAACCGATAAATTTGTTACCAAAGCAGCTGCCGGTATATACATAGAAGTATTTTTATTAAGAATAGATTTCCCTAGAATTTTACTTTGAACTTCCACAACGTAAAATCCGGGTTCTTTTAAAGGGATACCAATGACCTCAAAACTTTCTTTTTTGTTTCTAGGAATGGAAAGACTTTGTACGGTTGCACTTTCCCCCTTAAAAACTGATTTGGAGTCTGTTGAATTGTACAATTTTTTTAACCAGTGTAATATATTTTCACCGGATATTCTTGCACGTTTTCCAATGAAATTTCCAACCAGACCCAATTCTCTTCCCTTTTCAAAATAAGTCATATTGGTTTTCATTGGAACTTCAATGTTTCTTACGGTTATGGGAAGTGCCGGTTCGGCTTTCCATTCCAAAATTCCGAATTTTGCAGCAAACTTAGCAAGCGGAGGATATCTGTCGGTTTTGATTTTAAGAGGAAAACGCTTCGCATTCACCAAGCTCCTGCCTGAATCATCTTTGATTCCGTTGGGAATGTGAAGATACATTGTCGTATTCTCAGGAAAAGGTCCTTGAAAACTAACATATTGAGATTCTTCCGACTCATTGGAATCAAGGTTTGGTTTCCAAGTATGTTTTCCACTCTTGATGAAAATTTGCTTTGAATAGCTTTTGGAAATTTGAGCCGAGAAATACAAGTTCATATTCAAAAGAGGAATGCAACCGGCTTTTTTATTTTCTCTTTCACAAGAAAAAGAAGCAGTAAAAGGTTCTCTAGAGCGAAATTCAAGAATTTGATCTTTGGAAGTAGGTATACCGGTTTCAGACTCTATTCCCTTACTCCAAACCAGACTGATTTTAGAATTACTTGGAAAATGTTGTTTTGATTTTAAAGCTACCAAATTATTTGGTATATTGTTGTGGAATTGATTTTTTAGTATTTGTGCAATTTCAGATGGAGGGATAATTTGAGCTCCAACCTTTTCTTGAATACCTTCTATGGAAAAATATACATTAGAAGATACCGAATCAATTTTGGCTTTGCCATCCAACTCTAAGAGAAATATTTGGTCTTCATCAACATAACTCCCTTCATAAGGATGAGTGTTTGTAATAGAAGGACCACCTGTTGTAAAAGAATACCTCTTTTCTCCAGTGATGAAAGCCCCTTTCAAATTTTTAACCGTAGGTTTTAAAGCAAAGCTACACGTATAGCCGGCTGACATGCTTTCTTCAAATTCATAAACGTAAGTTCTTTCATCAATCCACCTTGCCTTGCCTTGAAAAGCACAGTCGATATCAAAAATATCCGTATTTGCCCTCGGATCGCCAAACTCAACCATTTGGCTTGAAAAGAGGACTTTAACCTGTTTTACGTTTTTTACTTCATTCTGAGGTGAGAAGCTATTAATTTTAGCTTCTTCGGAAAAAACGGAAGTAACAAAAAGACTTAATAAAAAGAAAATAAAAAAAAAGTATTTCATAGAAATTTTCTACCTTTTTAGTAGTTGGTTGGATGCATTCGAAAGTTTAGCCTGCATAAGCTTCTTCGTTTTCGTTTGCTTCTTCTGCTTCAGCAGCTATTTTTGCTTCGTCTTTTTCTCGAGTAGTCAAAGAACGACTAAAAGAATATAAACCTTTTCGATTTCTAGTTTTTAAATTGATGCCTGGTTGGACTTTGGTAATGGTAAAAACAAATTTTACCTTCTCCCTGCCTCTCTGATCTATAAAATAGTTTGTTGTCAAAGAGATTTCGATATAGTTTGTCATTCTATCTTTGATAATATTATCCGATATTCTAAAAAACGCAGATTTTCCAATGATTTCATGACCTTCTAGCCTTTCTGTCCCATCCATTTTTAGAAAATAATCCATTCTGGGTGGTTTGAACAGTGTAGGACCATTTCGTTTGATAATAATATCAAAAGCATCCCCAAGACCGGCTTTTTTGAATTGGAATATAAGATGATCTTCGGAAATAGCTACACATTTGGTTATCAAGTCCCCACTCATTTGTCCGACGGAAAAAACAGACATCCTTTCGGATTCTTTTACCACGAGCTCGTATTTATCATCGACTTGAGGAGGTGGTGTTTCACCTTCCGCTTTTAAAGCAAAGTATGGTCTGACAAATTCAATAAAGATAATATAACCTAGTCCTACTATGGCTAAGGATAAAACAACATACAATAAGTTTAAAAAAATGTCCTGAATAATAATTCCGGGTAATAACATTAAAACCTCTAAGGTGCCTTAAATTTAAAAATCTTCTTCCAGACACCTCATCTTTTTTGTTATGGAAGTGTTTTCACGAAAAGCATTTAACTCATCAATACTAATATCTTTATTCACTTCACACTCTAACCAAGCCTTTTTCCAATCGGAATGCCACGAAAACCATTCTTGTCTTTTTCGATTATTGTTTGTTATATCATGTGAAACTATTTTACTGATATTATCCAACTCTTCTACTTTAGTCCTAAGTCTATCGTAAATAGACCTGAAAGTTGCACTTTTAAATAAATCCATATTTTTCCTTTCTTAGTCAAATCATTTTTCAAATTATTACTCCGACACAAGCACGGATAAATGGGCTTCCACACTATCTGCAAGAGCTTTAAGGTCATATCCGCCTTCCAAAAAAGATAAAAGGCGACCATTACAGTATTCTTTTGCCTTCTGCTTCAACAGGTTACTCATTTTTTCATACATAAGCGTAGAAAGCTCCAATCCTCCTAAAGGATCATTTGCATGAGCATCAAAACCGGCTGAAATTAAGATAAAATCCGGAACAAATTTGTCGATTTCCTTTAGCACTTGGTTTTTAAATTTTTCCAAATACAAGTCATCTCCGGTTCCTGATTGCATAGGAACATTTAAATTGTAGTTTAAGCCTTTCCCGCTTCCTTTATCATTGACGTTTCCGCTCCCTGGATAAAAAGGATACTGATGAAGAGATACAAAATAAACCGTATCGTCTTCGTAAAAAGCACTCTCTGTTCCATTACCATGGTGAACATCCCAATCAACGATTAAAACCTTTGGAAAACCCTTGGATTGAACATATCTTGCTGCAATGGCAATATTATTAAACATACAAAATCCCATACCATGGTTTTTTTCTGCATGATGACCAGGGGGACGAACAATTGCCAGTCCGTTTTGGGATTCGCCGCTTATAATAGAGTCTACCAAAGAAATACCGGAACCGGCAGCAATGGATGCTGCGTCAAAGGATTTCTCACTATAAGGTGTATCCGGATCAAGATGACCGCTTCCCATTTTTACCAACTCTTTAAATTTAAGAACATACTCTTTGGCATGTATGGTTGCTATTTGTTCAATGCTTGCAGGAGATACTTTAGGCCGAATTAGGTTAGAAAAATAGCTCGTTTTTTCCAGCTTTTCACTAATCGCTGTCAATCTCCTCGATGTTTCAGGATGGTAAGCTCCGGTTTCATGTTCCCAAAAAATATCTTCTAAAGCGATTGCTGTTGCCATGGTTACTTTCCTAAGAGCTACATTAGAATAATTTCTGGTTATTATTCTATAAAGAAAGATTTTTACTACAACTTTTTTATTCTTTAAAGATTATTTTTCTTAACTCTCATAGAAAATAGACCCTAACCATGGCTTTTCTGTTTTAATTAAATTTGGTAAATCAAGGATAATTTCTTAATCTCGAATCCCAAAGACTTAACAAAACACAAATCGGGTTTTTATTTTCAGAGAGTATAGGGATGTTTTTTCTGACCACAACCGGAATATTATTTTCCCTAAAGACTTCCGAAACTTCCTTATGGAATTTTCCATTATAAATTTTTAATCCAGGAGAAAAGCCTAACACTTCATATTTATTCTCTGTTTTGTATTCATTTCCATTCCAAAAGACTCTCAAAATGTTGCTGTCATACCGGAATATCGCCTTTTGTAAAGACATAGAATAGTGTGGTATGAGAAAAATATCTGATTTTTTACTTTTCCAAAAAATGATTTCCGAATTTCTGTGTGTAAAAGCCTCACCCAAATTCAATAAAGACTGTAATTCAAGCAAAAATTGCCTCTTGATAGGATGTAATTTTAAAATTTCCAGATGAAAATCCACAAGTTTTTTTAAAGAATTTATAGTTACACGTAGAATTGTATTCCGATGAATCACCAAGTAGGAGGGATTTTGGTTTATTTGAGTTGATGCTCCCCAAAGATCATCTTCCGAACCATGAAAATTGCTGTAAACTTTATCCGGATTGAGTCCTTCCTCTAAAAAAAAGGGAAGTATTTTATGCCGAATTCGATTTCTTAGGTAATGATTGTTAGAATTCGATTCATCCTCAAAAATTGTCCATTTTTCATTTTCAAAAATTTGTTTCATGTCCTCTATGGAAAACTTTAAAAGTGGTCTGAAAACTTTGTTTTGGAAAATTTTTAGTGTCTGAAGTCCCTGTAGTCCCGTTCCGCGAATAAGATTAATAAACATGGATTCCATATAATCTTTTGTATGATGTCCCGTCACAATATAGTAGCCATACCGAGCTGCAATTGCGTTCAACAACCGATAACGACAAAAACGTCCCGTTTCTTCTATACTTTTTTTATAGTATTTGGACAAGATGGGAATATTTTTTTTTTTACAAAGATTTTGAAAGGATAGTTTTGGGATAAAAAGTTCCCAATTTCTAATTCCTGAATATGGTTATCTCTTATTCGATGATTGAGATGAAATACACCAGGAAGAGGAATTCTATAAAGGTGATACAAATACAAATAAAAGTTCAAAAGTAAGCTTGAATCTTTACCACCGGAATAAGCAATAAGTGCCGGTTTTTCAAATATTAGCTCCTTAAAAGGCTCTAGTCTTAAGATCGCTTTTTCAAATATTTCTTTTGTTGCATTCATCATTTTTTTTTCTAATAAATCTAATTTTTCTTGAGCTCCCTTGATCGTAATCGCCCTCGATCCCTTGATCGTAGTCGCCCTAATCCCTTAAGCGTAGTCGAAGGGGAGATTACCTCTGTTTTTCCATAACAAGTCGAAATCCCGCTTTTCTGTCTTTTCTAAGGTTAGGAATACCACCATAATCTCTGTAAAAGGAAGTTGCCTCTTTTTGGGAATTATAAAAAGCTCCCCCTCGAATTACCTTGAACTGTTTTCCAAAAGAAGGATTTTCCAAAAAATGTCCATTATAGGGCTTGTACCAACTCCTTGTCCATTCTGCCACATTTCCACACATACCAATTGCACCGTAGACGCTAGCTCCTTTTGGAGAAAGCTCATATACGGAAACCGTATCATTTATTTTGCTATAAATAGTGTTGCAAAGTAAAGGATCAAAATTGTTCCCAAAAGGATACTTTTTTTCATCCAAAATAAAAACATTTTTGCCGGAATTATCCTTTTCGATAATCAAGCTACTTCCCCTGGCAGCTTTTTCCCATTGAAACTCAGTTGGAATTTTTTTTCCGGACCACGAAGCATATTGCTCAACTTCCCGGTATGTCAAAGAATGAACAGGATGATTTTCCTTACCTTTAGGATACACTTTTCCTTTCCAATAATATGGGGGTTTTTTGTTCGACTCTTTTAGAAACTTATAATATTCCAAATTGGTAACTTCATACTTATCTATATAAAAAGATGGTAAATCCATCAAAGTTTTCTCAGTTGGCGTGTCAAAATTGGGATTAAAACTGTCTAAATCAGCATCTTTTCCCTGACCATATAAAAAGTAACCCTTGGGTACAAAAACCATCTCTTTTTTATCTTTCGGATGGATAATGGTTTTTTTAGGCTCTGTTACCCTATTATTCTGAAACCCATTTGGACTAACATATTTTCTTTCTTTTTGGTAGCCTCCGATGTATAGATCGGTAGTAACCAAACGTTTGTATTTTGCGGGAACTATAAATTTTCCTCGAATATTTATTATATACTTAGGTTTCTTTTTCTGCTTTTTGTATGTTTCTAACTCAACCAATCTTACTTCAAAATGTCCGATTTCAATATTCGAACCTTTTTGTTTCAAAAGATATCTGCCTGTTTTTAATATTTCTTGTTTAGTTTCTTCGAAATTCAAATCTTCCCAATCCGGATTTTTCTTTGTGACTCGAATTTTTCCTTCATTTTTATATACTCCAACCACTTCCCCTTCCCAAACCTGAACATCTATAAAATCCAGAGACTCTTTGTCCTCCATAACTTCTTGGCTTAAAGTATAATTCGTATAAAAAATAAAAGCTACAAAACTGAATAAACTTAGGATTCTTTTTAAATACTTTTTAGTAAACAAATTCATAATTCCCGAATAATTTTTTAAAAGCCTATTTTAAGTCTATCAATTGTCAAGATGTTCTTTATAGATAGGTATATTTAGATTGAAAATTTTTCCCTACCCGAATTCCACCAATAACGATTGGTAAAAGTTATTTTTATAGACTTTATTGGATTAATTTTTTATGTGTTACAATTAAAAAGAAATTTCTAAACAAAACATGACAGAAAAAACCGAATATGATATCCTTATTGTAGATCAAGACAGATTTATACTTGAGAGAATGGAATCAATTCTCCAAGATTATGGCTATAAAACCCTAACAGCTGTAAATATTGGTAATGCAATGGAACAATTACTTTTTTATAACCCTAGAATTGCAATACTAGAAATTTTTGTGCCCATTGAACAGTTTAAAAATATTTTAAGAACCCTACAAAAAATTAGAAATGATTCTGTTATTATTGTTTATACGGACAATCCCGAAAATAAAAACTTATTAGATGCCAAGGTGTTTCGAATTTTTGACATTCTGATTAAGCCTGCTAGCCCAGGGGAACTATTAACTACCATAAAAAATGCAATTGATTTCAGTGAAGAAAGAAAAAAAGTCTTTGAAGTTGCTCTGGAAAGTGAAGAAAGGCTAAAAGAACAACTCGAATGGATGGTATGGAAGGAACATAGAAAATCTACGACCAAAACTTCTGCCGGTAAATACCTAGTTGAAAACATAAAACATTCCATTTTCCAGGGTCTAGGTCTGGGAGTATTAATTACCTTGATTGACTTAATGTCTATTGGTTCCAAAGAGGAAAGTGGTTATTACGCGGTTCCTTCTAACATATTTAAAGATTTAATCAAAAATGGCGATAACGCCAGAAAATTAATGGACAAATTAGACACTATTTCCGGTGCTTTTGACATAGATTATGAGTCGGAGAAAATTACGGATATGGAAATCCGTGAAATTATTCACAAAACAATTGATAAAGCAGAGAAATTTAGAAAAATTAAAAATCAAAAAATCGTTACCGATGGTCTGAATTTTAAAAGACCTATAAAGTTTAATAAACATTTATTGGATGTTACCTTAACCGAGTTATTGACCAATTCATTTAAATATTCTCCCACTGAGTCGACAATCTACATATCCAAGTTTCATTCGGACGAATTTCAATCTATCATGATTATGAATTCTATTATGGTTATGAAAGGCAGGATTGAAGGAATACCCAGGGAGTATGAAAACGCCATATTCGAGCCATTTTATCGACTAAACAGAATTCATGATGAAAGATTTTTTGAAGAAGAGCTAGGCTTTGGGATTGGGCTAACCGTTATCCACAATAGCCTTAACCAATTAGGTTCTCAAATACACCTCTACGAAGTTTTGGATCACAGTAGTTCTAGCAAACCGGAAAGAAAAGTTGTAGCGGAGATAAAAATTCCATTTTTTAAATGATAAGCTAAGGTTGTGTAATAAGGGACATTTCGACTACGCTCAATGTCCGAAAGGCATCCAAACGCTCCCTGAGCGTAGTCGAAGGGAGCAAAAACTGGCTTTTTACACAGTCCCTATGAATAGTTTTTCCTAGCTAATAGAAGCAAAAAGGCTTATATCGAACTCACGTTAATTTATTTTCCTTTATAAAAATAGTTTAGTCTCGGATTTCTGGCGGCTGTAACCTCATCCAATTTCCCTACAAAGGTTGTTTGGGGAGATTGTTTCAAAGATTCATCACCTTTTTCCATTCTTTCAGCAATCTCTAACATCACTTTGCAAAAATTTTTGATTTCTTCGGGACTTTCTGTTTCTGTTGGTTCAATCATCAAAGCACCAGAAACACTTAAAGGGAAATAAGTAGTTGGAGGATGATAACCATAGTCTATCAGAGTTTTTGCCAGCTGTAAAGTAGAAAATCCAGTAGGCTTCTGATTAAGGTCACTAAAGACCACTTCGTGGTACATATCTTTTTCCGATGCGAGTTTGAATTTCTCTTTTAGCTCTTTGCGTATAATATTAGCGTTCAACACAGCATTTTCTGCAACTTCGTGTATCTTGTTCCCATACGTTAGAATATAGGTAAGTGCACGAATAATCATTCCAAAGTGTCCGTAACCAGCCTTCATCCTACCAATAGATCGTTTGGGAGTTTCTAACGCGTACTCTTCCAAATCTTGAGAATCTTGTACGACAATAGGAGAAGGCAAATAGTCCATAATTCTTTCCGATGCAACAATTACTCCCGAACCTGGTCCGCCGCCCCCATGGGGTGTCGAAAACGTTTTGTGCAAATTGAGCTGGGATATATCAATTCCCATCCTTCCCAAAGAGACCTTTCCTACTATGGCGTTATAGTTGGCTCCGTCCATATAAAGAAGAGAACCGTTTTTGTGTAGCATGTCAGCAATCTCTACAATATTTTCTTCAAATATTCCCAAAGTGCTTGGATTGGTTATCATAAGAGCGGCTACTTCTTTGTTGAGAGATTTTTTGAAATTTTCCATATCTAACAATCCGTCTTTATCGGAAGGAATAACTTGGACTTGAAAACCACCCATGCTACAAGACGCAGGATTTGTACCATGTGCACTATCCGTTGTTAAAATAATGGGACGCGATTCGTTTTTATCTAAAAAATAATTCCTTATCATAAATACACCAGTCAACTCTCCGTGAGCACCTGCTGCCGGTTGGAGGGTAATTCCAGGCATATCGGTCAGACTTTTTAAAAGCTCTTGAAGATGATAAATAATTGCCAAAGAGCCTTGAGAATAGTTTAGGGGTAACTCTGGATGAATGTCTACAAAAGAAGGGTGATTAGCAACTTCTTCGTTTATCCTTGGATTGTATTTCATTGTGCAACTACCCAAAGGATACATATTCACATCGATTCCATAATTCCATTGTGAAAGCCTTGTAAAATGACGAACAACGTCAACCTCAGAAACCTCTGGCAAATTCAAATCATTTTTCTCTCTCACAAATTCGCTCTCTATTTTGAGAGGAATTGTGCCCAGATCATTTGGTAAAGAATAAGCATTTCTTCCATGAACACTTTTTTCAAAAATTAAGTCTTCTCTAAAATATTGTCCTTTGGTGATCCTTTTAATTCTATTATCCATTGATTGCTCCTTGAACTGCTGTAATCCACTTTTCAATTATTTCAAAAGTCATTGTTTCATTAAACGATGCTAAAATTCTATTTTTTCCAACGATATTCCCCACATAAAGGTCCGATTTATGGTAACACTTTTCAAAAAGTTCCATAGCGTCCAATTCGGTTTCCATCACAAATTCATTGAATATTGGTCCATTTCCCACTACCTTTATGCCCGCAACTTTCCTAATTTCTTCCCTTGCTATTTGCGCCGCCTTTGCAGAGCGGATAGCGGCATGTCTCAAGCCTTCTTTGCCCATTACGGAAAGATAGATGGCAGCACGCAAAGCCATGAGTCCTTGGTTTGTGCAGATGTTGCTTGTTGCTTTGTCACGTCTGATATGTTGCTCACGCGTAGAAAGGGTGACAACAAATCCTCTGTTGCCATTTACATCATTTGTTTCACCAACCAACCTTCCGGGAAAACTCCGAATAAATTTCATAGAGCTTCCGAACATTCCCAAATAAGGTCCTCCAAAAGAAACGGGTATTCCAAAAGATTGAGCTTCCCCACATACAACATCCGCGCCACAAGAACCAGGAGATTTTAGTAGAGCCAAAGACTGTGCTTCCGTAACAACCACTATTAACAAAACATCTCGTTTTCCAATGCACTCTTTAATGGATGAAATTCTTTCTATTATCCCAATGGCGTTTGGACTTTGTACAACAACGCAACAAGTATCATCAGAGATTTTTGATTCCAATTCATTTAGATCAATTTGTCCGGTTTCCTTTTCGGAAGAAACAGGTCTTATATCATCCAAAGATAAATGAAAATACGTTTTTAAAGTATCCAAGTATTGTGTATTCAATTCACCTGCGATAATAACCTTGTTTTTACCCGTAATTCTTTTACTCATAAGAATAGCTTCGACTAGGGACGTTGAGCCGTCATAAAGGGAGGCATTGGAAACTTCCACACCCATCAAATCTGCCATCATTGATTGGTATTCATAGATTACCTGCAAAGTGCCTTGGCTGACTTCCGGTTGGTAAGGAGTGTAGGCTGTTAAAAATTCACCTCTGCTAACCAAAGAATTGATTACCGAGGGAATGTAATGGTGATGCGCAATCCCACCTAAAAACGAAAGAGTCCTGGTATCGTATTGGTTCAAATCACCATGAGTATCAAAAAACCTTCTTATTTCTATTTCCGAATAGGGATGTGGCAAACTTACATCTGTTGAAAGCTTAACCGCCTGAGGAATTGACCTAAATAAATCATCCGGACTGGAAAGCCCAAGTTCGTTAAGGTACATTTTTTTTTCATTATCTGATATAGGTAAATATTTCAAAAAATTTCTCCAAGACTTTTTAACGAAATTTGTTGGTTTGTAAAACCATTTAGGACATTTTGTTTTGAGTAGGAGAATTTTCCATTTAATTTGAGTATAAAAGGAAAAAATCTTCCTTTTATACTGCGAAGCTCACTTTAAAATTACTTGTTTTGATAGAATCATAAAAAAACCTTGTATTTTCAAACTATTTACTAAAAATCAAAAAGGTAACTAGGGGAAAGGTTTAGAAAAATGGAAATGCAAGAAGAAAATTATGTAAGAATTTTTGATACAACTTTGAGAGACGGAGAACAGTGTCCAGGGGCTGCGATGAGTGAAGATGAAAAAATCGAAGTCGCTCACCAGCTCGCCAAATTAAACGTTGATGTGATTGAAGCTGGATTTCCGGTATCTTCTCCCATTCAATTTAAAGCAGTCGAAAGAGTCTCAAAAGAAATCGCTGGACCAACCATTGCAGCCTTGGCTAGAGCCACAAGGGGAGATATTGAAGTCGCTGCCCAAGCCCTAGTACACGCTCCCAAAAAACGAATTCATACATTTCTGGCAACATCCCCTATACACATGAAGCATAAGTTAGGAAAAACACCGGCAGAAGTTTTAAAGCAATCTGCAGAAGCAGTTAGAATTGCAAGAGAATTGGTTGATGATGTGGAATTTTCTCCGGAAGATGGAACACGATCCGAATGGGAATTTTTACGAGAGGTTTGTGAAGCTGTAATCGAAGCTGGAGTTTCCACAATCAATGTACCGGATACCGTTGGATATTCCACACCAGAAACCTATGGAAAATTATTTGAATACCTAATTAAGAACGTAAAAGGTGCTGACAAAATAATTTTTTCAGCTCATTGTCATAACGATTTGGGCTTGGGAACTTCTAACTCCTTATCAGCTGTTAAAAACGGTGCTCGACAAATTGAATGTACAATCAATGGTATTGGAGAAAGAGCCGGAAACACAGCTATGGAAGAAGTGGTAATGGCTTTGCAAACCAGAAAAGACCTTTATGGCATCACAACCAGAATTGATGCAACTCAAATAGCCAGAGCATCTTATGTTGTAAAAACAATTACCGGAATGGTTGTACAACCAAACAAAGCCATTGTAGGAAGCAATGCTTTTGCCCATGAATCCGGAATTCACCAAGACGGTGTTATCAAAAACAGAGAAACTTATGAAATTATGACACCTCAGTCTATCGGCTTGAAATCAAATAAAATGGTTTTAGGAAGACATTCCGGTAGAGCAGGGTTTAAAGATCGTGTTATTCGATTAGGATATAATCCGAAACCGGAAGAATTCGATATAGCGTATACAAGGTTTTTAGAAATAGCTGACAAAAAGAAAGAAATTTTTGATGAAGACTTGATATCCTTGTTTACCGACCAATCTACAAAATATTCAATCCACAAATACAAACTGGATTATTATCAAGTAACTACCGGAAGCCAAACCGTACCAACCGCAACCATTAGACTAAAAACGGATAGCGGAATTGTGGAAGAATCTACAACCGGCAACGGACCAATTGATGCCATTTTTAGATCGATAGAAAAAGCAGCGAACATTAAGCCTTTGTTGTCGCGCCTCATCATTTCTCCTGTCACCGAAGGAACGGACGCTTTGGCTGAGGCATCCGTCACCATTGAACACGACGGAATTACGGTAGTAGGTAAGGGCAGTTCAACGGATACATTGGAGGCAATAGCGATTTCTTATATAGATGCTTTGAACAGACTATAATGAGTTTATTGAACTATAGAATTCACCATTTAAAACCATATACGCCCGGAGAACAACCAGATAGGAACCAAAATTTCATTAAACTAAATACGAACGAAAATCCCTATCCACCAACTCCAGAAATTAAGAAAAGAGTAGAAGAAATTATCAATGCTGGTGATTTAAGAAAATATCCCAATCCTATTTCAAAAGGATTGGTTGAGGAAATTGCCAAACAAAACAACCTAAAAGAAAATCAAATCCTTGTCACCAATGGCTCTGACGAAGGATTGGCTCTTTTATTCAAAGGTGTGTTAGAAAAAAAAAGCAGGGTTATACTCCCCTACCCTACTTATTCTTTGTATCCTGTCTTAGCTTATATCCAAATGAATGATTCCATTCCCGTAAAAATTCCTTTAAGACCGAATATGCACTTTGATTTTCCTAAATTAAAAAAAAAGCAAGGAAAACTTTTAACCTTTGCCTATCCCAACGCTCCTACCGGCATTTTAGAAAATAAAGAAGATATAATTGATCTTGTGGCAAATTTTTCTGGTATTGTCCTTTGTGATGAAGCCTATATAGATTTTGCTCCCAGGGATAGCAGTATGATCGATCAAATTACAAATTTTGAAAATTTGGTTGTGTCCAGAACTTTTTCCAAATCCTACTCGCTTGCTGGTTTACGAGTTGGTTATTTGGCTGGAAATACAAAAATAATAAGCGAACTTTATAAACTTAAAGATTCTTATAATCTGGGAATGTTAGAACAAGAAATTGCCTTGGCAGCTTTAAAAGATATTGATTATTTCCAAAAAAATATTAATAAGGTGATTCAATCTAGAATTTGGCTCAAAAGCAAATTAGAAAAATTCAGTTTTATTGTTTATGATAGCCAAACAAACTTTTTATACACAAAACCTCCGGAAAATCTTCCGGCAAAAACTTTGTACAATCTCCTAAAAAAAGACAAAATATTAGTAAGATACTTTAGTGATGAGGTTTGCAAAGATTACATAAGAATATCTGTAGGAAACGAAGAAGAAAATAGAGAATTAATTACAAAAATTGGAACTTATCTATCTATATAGAAAGGAATATGCCATTCCTTTCTATATAGTAAAGAAATTATCTCGCTTTTACATTAACAGCTCTAGCTTTTTTTCTTCCTTCTTCGTCTTTTGCTGGGGAATTAGCATTCATTACACCGTGTCCTGAAGCTGAAATTCTTGTATCTTGTACACCATGTTTTACAAAATAGGCTTTCACTGTTTCGGCTCTTTTACTGCTAATTACAGTATTGATATCTTTTGTACCAGTATAATCTGCCCATCCGGTGACACATATTTTAATCATAGGATTCTTTTTTAGAATATCTACATATTTATCGGCAGTTTTCATAGCTTCTGCTGTTAAATTCGTTTTGTTGTGATCAAAATAAATGTTAGAAAGAGCATTTATTTGTTTTCTTGGATCACCATACATTGCATTTACTTGCATTCCACACCTTCCCTGTTGGGGTGCAGTTGCTGTATAAGAAGGAGTTCTTCTTTGGTATCTTATGCAAGTGGTTGTTCGAGGATTGTAAACCTTACACCCTCTATTATACCCTTGTCCGCCACCATAGGAGTAAACAGCATAACTTCCTGATAAAACAAACAAGACTGTGAGTACACTTATAACTTTAAATCGCATATACTAAGCTCCATTAAAAGTTTTTTATATAAAATTAGTAACCCATATTGTAATAAAGGAAAAAAAATTTCAAGTATAAAAAAATAAAAATGTATTCTTCAAATCAAGTTTTTCTCAGAGTATTCTCGCAAACTATCATAAGTATAAATTCCCGTATCATGGTTATCATTCCAGGTAAAATTTAGAGCATATCTTCCTATCTTTTTCCAAGAAATAAGTGAAATCTCATGAATATGAGAAGTTGCACTTCCGATTGAGCCTCCATGCCCTCCCATACAAGTAACACAAGGACAGAGTTTTCTTAGTTTGAGCAATTCAAACTTGGATTGAAATCCGTCCTTCCATGTAATGTATAAAAAGGTACCATCAAAAGTAATTTCTTTTGGTATTGTTTTTAGCATTTTGACTTATTTTATTTCGTACCAATTGGAATAGGAGCCATTTCTAGCATAATCTAAAGAATAAAAGCCTAAAAAGTAATTGCTTGAGGTTGAAGGTAATGGTTTAGAGCTAATATTTAATAGATATTTATCTTCTACTTTAAAACCATTTCCCTTATAAGTTCCGATTTTATCATTTCTTGGGTCGTAAAACCGAAATAAAGGAATTATTTCATCTCCATTTTCAATGGTGATTAATTCTTTGGGAACAAGACCGGTTTCTTTATCCGGACTTCTTGCAGCTCCTAAAATCTCATAATCTCCGGATTTACTGTTGTAAAGAACAAAAAGATTCATTTTTTTGCCATTTAAGCGAATCGGAATTAAGTAATTTTTTATAATAATTCCATCACTATCTGTTGTTTTATTGATTAAAAACATGGATGCAAACTTTCCACCTAATGTTAGCCACCTTCCCGTCCATTGGTAACTGGCAACGTTGTCTTTCAGAGTAACATTATCATCCATTCCCATAAAAAAACGAATTGGTGTATCTTTTCCTGTCCCTGGAGCAGCCAAAATCGCATAGATTTCAGAAACATCTTTCAAATCTTCTTTGTTAATTTCGACTTGGATTTTGCTCCCTTCGATTTTTTGGCGAGAAGTTCCATCTATAGACGGTGAACTATCAAACCGAATAGATCTAGACTTCTGAAAGAGCTTTCTTCCGTATTTATCTACAAAATCCTGGTATGTTTTGGAAAAACTCAATTCTTGGTATCTTTCGGTATTATCTTCAAATCTGCTTTTATTTTTTCCTGGAAAAAATATAGATAAGCCGTTTGACCTAGGTTTTGCTTTTCCATAAATTTTTCCCAATACGGCATTTTCCAAGGCACCAATCAAAAGCTTTGATTCTCTCGGATATATATATTCCAGATTGTGAGCAATATCCGCTATATCAACCATATCTGTTGAACTTTCTTGGCTATTTCCATAATCTTCTGCTCTACTTCTTGCTCTTGCTATGTTAATAAAGCTATTGGTATCATATTGAATATCATTACCGGCTTTTTGAATGAATTGATTTAGGGCATCTATTACTCCCGAAATTTTACTTAGATCAATGACTGATAGAGTTATGAATTCATCTGTTCTATGCTTTTTAGCTTGACTTTTGAATCCTTCCATAATCCTTTTTCCAAGTTCTGCTCCACTGATCATGGGATTTACTACTAGAGCCATGGCAATTGGAGTATAGTCCCAGCCGTGTCCTGGTTCCAATTCCTGTGACGCTACCATATAATTTGCATAAGGAGAAAGGATATTTGCCGTTTCTAAAGTTGCCATCAAGCAAGCATCAAAACCGATTAGTTCGAATTTTTGAGAAGTTTCTTTGTGTGATTCTTCCAATGCTCTTTGAATATCGTTTAAGCTAAGCAGAGAACGATAATTTTCATCATATCCGTAACCAACAATTGAACCTCCACCATGATTCCATAGAATTAAAGAGTATTTTTCAGATGGAAATTTTTTCATTGTCCAAATAATAAAATCCCTTAAGGTTTCATACTCACCCATATTTTTGTCGCCAACATCATCTAGTTTCCTTTTTCCTTTATAATTGATTTGCCAGCGGGAGACTGAATTATTTTTTATTCCTGGCTCATGCCACTTTTTTGCACCACCGGTAGATACTATGACATTGAGGTTTCCTAAAGAACCGATTTCTTTCATTTCAGCCAGGTCATTGGTTCCAGCTTTATCATAGCTCTCCAAATCGCTTCCTACCATATATACCATTAATGTATGTGTTTGGTTGTAAGAATTTTGGCTAAACAATTGAGATAAGCTAAGAAAATATAAAAGAAAACTTAAAATGAAAAAACGGTTCAATAATACTTTAATAAATTTGAGCATAATATTTCACTCCTGCGTCCAATTTTTTGTAAGGTAAGAAATGGTACTAACTTATATCATAGTGATTTTCTTATTATAATGAAGTATATAATTTTTTTTTACAAAAACCTAAAAAATAAATCTTTTTTTTGGTTTGGAATGTCTAAATATTTGGTTTGTGAGAATAAAGTTGTTTAAAAACAAAATGATGCGACTTTGTTTACTTATCAAAATCGCATCAAAAACAATTTCTAAAATTGAAGTTATAAATTTAATTCTATGTTAAAGGAGAAATTAAACTTACTATTTTTTTGCTGTAGCTGTACAAGGGTTTACAACCGGTGCTGTAGCTGTACAAGGATTTAGTTTTGGCGCTGGTGCCATACATGGATTTGCTATTGGTGCACATGCTGTCATAGGCATTGGAGCTACACATTGTGCATTGCTTTTCACTTCTCTTTCAACTACTTGAAGTTTTCCGTCCGGTCCAACTACAACTTCTCTAACTTTTTTAACAGCATTAGGTGCTTCTACAACTCGTAATTCCCCATTGCGATCTGCCACAACCCTTTGAGCTGCTGTAGTTTCTTGCTTTGGAGCACCTGCGGTCTTTTTGGAATCTTTCTTTTTGGCACCGCCACCACAAGCTATTAAGGAAAACATTAGAGCTATTGTTAAAACCACTAAATTGAATTTCATATTTTTATCTCCATAAATTTAGTTTAAAAATTTATTTTTTTATTTATTTGGACAAGGTAAAATATATTTGAATTTTTTCAACTAAAAAATATACAAAAGAAGTCCATGGGTAATTCTTTAACTCTTTGGTTGGATATTTTTTTTAACAATCAAAGTTAAAAAGGTGTCTAAGAATTAAGGTATATAAAATAAAAAAAACGCCTCCGTTTTATGGGAGGCGTAATAATTTTTAAAAATTTCTTAAGTTAAAAGGTAACTTAAAATAAATTTAAACTAATGTATGCTTTTAGATTATCTGCATCTTCTGGTGTTACAACAGTTGTTTGCAGGTACTTCTTTTTCTACTACTTCTAGTTTTCCGTCTGCACCTACAACTACTTCTCTAACTTTTCTCATGCTTGCTGCAGTGTCAACAACTCTTAATTCTCCATTGCGACCAGCTACTACTTTTTGTTGAGCTCCTGCTGTTGCTTCTGTTTTTGCTGGGGCATCTTTTTTTGCTTCTTTCTTTTTTCCGCCGCCACAAGCTACTAAAGAGAACGCTAAAGCTATTGTTAAAACTGCTAAGTTTAATTTCATAATTTATCTCCGTAAATTTAAGTTTATTAATTTGTTTTAATTATGTGGACAGAAAAAATTATATATAAATTTATTCAAGCAAAAAAAGTCAAAATTGTTGTACCATGGATCAATTTAAGGGGTATTTTTATAAAAAATTGAACTTTTTTATAAAGAATTTTCTTAGTTAAAGTTGTAACTTAAAAATGTTAAAAAAATAAAAACGCCTCCTTTATGGGGAGGCGTCAAATTTGTATCTTTTCAAATCTCAAATAACAATCCACTTCTAAAATAGAAGATAAAATTCTAATTGCGATTTAATGATAGACGAAATGTATTGTATATGTGCTTTTTAGATTATCTGCATCTGTTAGTTCTGCAGCTTGAACGACGTGGTGCGCCACAAGTATTGCAATTGTTTGCAGGTACTTCTTTTTCTACTACTTCTAGCTTTCCATCTGCACCTACAACTACTTCTCTAACTTTTCTCATGCTTGCTGCAGTATCAACAACTCTTAAATCTCCATTAGGACTAGCTACAACTTTTTGTTGTGCTCCTGCTTTTGCTTCTGTTTTTGGGGCATCTTTTTTTGCTTCTTTCTTTTTTCCGCCGCCACAAGCTACTAAAGAGAATGCTAGAGCTATTGTCAAAACTACTAAGTTAAATTTCATATTGTTTATCTCCGTGAATATAGAAATTATTTTTATAATTCTTGGAACAAAATAAAATTACCATAGTTATTTAGCAACCTAAAAATGATTAAAAATGATTAATTTTAAAAATAATTTTAGAACACGGTAAAAAGAAAGGTGAGAAAAAAGGAAGACTCCGGAATAATATCCGGAGTAAAAAGTGTTAAAAATGCTAAAAAATTTTCTTAGCTTTTATATAATAAAAATAGGAACATTACATACATGAGCAATTTCTGGTTTGTGTAGGTTTCATTCTCATGCTACATGGGCTTTGTTTAGGAGCCATTTTAGTTGCTGTACAGTTTGATCCAGTAGTTCGTTTTACTGCCGGAGTTTTACTTACTTCACAAGGAGAAGTAGCCATCTTTGCATCTTTTTTGGTAACAGAAGTTGCTTTAGCAGGTGCTTTACTCTTTGCCGGAGCAGGTTTTGCAGCTTGAGCAGGTGTGTTTACCTTTTTTGTATTGATTTTAGGTGTTTTTGCTTTAGAAGGATTGTTTTGTGCATTTGCTTGAAAAACAAAAAAAGATAATGCTGTGATACTAACAATTAGTAGTCTATGTTTCATAAATTTAAACTCCATAAATTAAAAAATTTATTATTTATATCACTATTTTATCTATTATCTTTTTATCAATCACAAAATAAGCGAAAAAAGTACCCCTATACTACACACCTACACAAGAGAAGCAATTTCCTATTATAAAGATGACAATATTTCTTGTCTGAATTTTTTGGTTAATTATATAAGTGTACATAATGTTAGGACCTAAATGTTTTCAGTTTATATTGAGTTTACTGTAAATGACAATTTAGTTGGGGTGGATAAACTAGAAATTGAGCATACTGTTATCAAAATATTAAATCATTTAAGTTTAAAAGATAACTATGAAATTGAAATTTTAATCGTTAATGACAAAAGCATAAAGAATATAAATAAGGAAAGAAGAGGTCATGATAAAGAGACCGATGTTTTGTCGTTTCCCATGGAATGCAATGAGTTTTTTTCTCCTTACAAAAATTTGGGTGAAATTGTAATCTCGATTGAAACATTAAAAAAACAAGCCAAAATGTTTGAGCATAGTGATAGATTTGAATTTTATAGGCTATTAATTCATGGTATTTTGCATTTACTTGGATATGATCATGAAACAAATCAAGAAGATGAAATTCGTATGCAACAAAAAGAAGATGAATGTTTGGAATTAGTTTTTGGAGATACGGATATTTAATTAAAAAGAAGGTTTTTTGAATGGAAAGAAAAATTTTAGTAACATCAGCACTTCCTTATGCAAATGGTCCTATTCATTTGGGACATATGTTAGAAGCAGTCCAAACAGATATTTGGGTGCGTTATCAAAAATCCATAGGAAATGAGTGTTATTTTTTTTGTGCAGATGATACCCATGGTACTCCAATTATGCTTGCTGCCAAAAAAGAAAATATATCTCCGAAAGAACTGGTAAAAAAAGTTTGGGAAGAACATTATAGAGATTTGACTGGTTTTTTAATTCAATACGACAATTACTATACTACCGATTCGGAAGAAAATAGGGGCTTTGCTGAAGAAATTTATAATAATTTAAAAACAAGCGGGCATATTTCGAATAGAGAAATCGAGCAATCCTATTGCGAGCATGATAAAATGTTTTTGCCTGATCGCTTTATCAAAGGAACTTGTCCAAAATGCGGAACGCCAGACCAATATGGAGACGGATGTGAAGTTTGCGGATCAAATTATTCACCAAAAGATTTGAAAGATTCAAAATGTGCAATATGCAGTAGTGTGCCTGTTCTAAAACCATCAAAGCATTTGTTTTTTAAATTAAACGATTTCAGAAATGAATTACATTCTTGGATGAATGATCCTTCCCATTTACAAGAAAGTGCAAAAAACAAACTGATGGAATGGTTTGAAGTGGGTTTACAAGAATGGGATATTTCAAGGGACGGACCCTATTTTGGTTTTAAAATTCCCGGTGAAGAAAATAAGTATTTTTATGTTTGGCTAGATGCTCCTATAGGTTATATCGCATCCTCTAAAAATTATTTTAAAGAATCTGAGGCTTTTTATGAATTTTGGAAAAAGCCTAAAGAAAATACGGAAGTAGTTCATTTTATTGGAAAAGATATATTGTATTTTCACGCTTTGTTTTGGCCCGCCATGTTAATGGGAAGTGGATTTAATGTTCCTTCTAGAGTTCAGGTTCATGGTTTTTTAACGGTAAACGGTGAAAAAATGTCAAAATCAAGAGGAACATTTATCAAAGCCAGCACTTACTTGAAACACTTAAATCCGGAGCATTTCCGTTTTTATTTGGCAAGCAAGCTAAACGACGGTTTGGATGATATTGATTTGAATTTGGATGATTTTGTTTCGAGGATTAATTCAGACTTAGTTGGAAATTTGGTTAATATTGTTTCAAGGGTAAGCACTTCCATATTGGATAAGTTGGATAGGACACTAGGAAGTGTTTCAGAGGAAGGCAAGGAGATTATAGATCAATTTCTGAATGCGGAGTCTTCCATAAAGAATTACTACGAAACCAAAAATTATTCAAAAGTAATGAAGGAACTCACCACTTTAGGAGACATTGTAAACCGCTATGTAAATGACAAAGCTCCGTGGGTACTGATCAAAACCGAACCGGAAAAGACAAGAGAAGTTATTACAACAACATTAAATGCAGCAAAGATTATTGCCGTTTATATGTACCCGGTAACACCTAACATATCTCTAAAGATTTTTGAATTATTAAATCTAAATAAAGAAGATTTGAATTTCAGCAATACTAATAGTTTATTAGAGAATACAAAGGTAAATATTTATAAACCTCTATCGGTTCGAGTGGATGATAAGGCAATTAAAATGATGGTAGAAGAAAGCAAAGAAGCAACTTCCAATAAAGAAAAACGAAAAGAGGACAAAAAAAGTATGGATTTAATTACTATAAATGATTTGGCAAAAGTTGACTTAAGAGTTGGATTGATTAAAAACGCAAATTACGTTGAAAATTCTGATAAGCTATTGCACCTGGAAGTAGATTTGGGTGAAGTTGGAATAAAAAATGTTTTTGCAGGTATCAAGTCTGCCTACAAACCGGAAGAATTAATAGGCTTAAAAGTAGTAATTGTCGCAAACTTGGAACCAAGAAAAATGAAGTTTGGAGTATCGGAAGCTATGATTTTGGCAACGGGAAAAGACGCTGATTTATCTTTAATGGTTCCTCATAGAAATTCTCAAGCGGGTGATAAGTTAAAATAACTTGAGAGGGTAGTTCAAAATTTGCACATAAACCAAGATTCATTTTTATTATTAACAACAAAAATTAAATTTGCAGAAAACATCCAAACAAAAAAGTGAGACTAATTAATATGACTTTAAGGTTTATAACGTTTTTTACGCTTTTTTATTTTGTGTCTTCTCTGTACTCCGGTGAATCTATCAATAGGATTATTGCTACAGTTGGGCATACATCTATCACACATTTAGATTATCTGAAAATGGAGGAAAAATATGATAAAATGGAAAAATTTCTCCCAAAAAACAATACAAAAAAAGGTAAAAAGTCACCTTCCAAGAATACTCAAATCATTGATATGTTAATTACCAGAACAATTGTGGATATTACTGCAGAAGAAGAAACTATTCAAGTGAATGAAAAACGAATCGAATCGGAAATCGAACGAAGAATGGAAATGATGAACATAAAAGAAAAAAGTGAATTTGAGAAGGCAATAGAAGTTCAATCAGGAATACCCTATAAACTTTGGGAAAGTGAGCTTCCCTACCAAATTAAAAAAGGACAGCTCCTACAGATCCGAGTTAGTGCAAAAATGCCAACGGAAGATGAAATTGTTAAATGGTACAATCAAAATAAGGCTAAAATCGGTTTTGAGCTAAGATACAGGGAGATTGCCATCGTGCCCAAAGACAATTCCATCCAAGAAGAAAAAAGGGTATTTAGTGAAATATCCGAAATAATGAAAGAAATTAAAAAAAATCCATCCGCTTTTCCATTCATTGCAAGTGGTCCAAGAAACAAATCCAATCTAAGAGGCGGATTAATGGACTACGCTCCTGTTTTTGACATTTACAACAATAGCAAAATTATTACTTCCCTTTTATCTAGGTTACAAAATGGTGAGATCTCAGATATATTCAGGGATGAAAAAAAGAGGTATGTAATTATACGAATGGAAGGAAAAAGGTTTACACCATTAGAACAGGTAAGAAACGGTATTCAAAATATACTTATGAGAGAGAAAGAAGATAAGGCTTTTATGGACTGGATTGATGAACGAAAAAAAGAAATTTCCATATCTATCTATGATAAACAATATCTTGTAGAAAATAAATTGGAAGCACCGGACGAAACTTTCAAATACAATAAAATTAATCCTTAATCTGTTATGCCGATTCATTTTACTTTTTCACCTTCTCTTGTCGCCATCTATTTGAATCAAAACCAAATAGATTTTTTAAAAAACAATTTAATACGATCCGAGCTCATTAACGTTTTTTTTGAGAAAATTCAATTGCTCTTCAGAGGAATGCCTTGTTGCATAAATTATTTTGAACAGGACTTTTTGTCCACCTATGATTTTTTAAAACCCATAAGTGCAACAGACGAAAGAAGTTTTTTGTATGAAATTTTGCAAATATTACCAGAGTCTACCTCCGGTGATCCGGACATAGACGAAGTTTTTTTTGCCTATATTCCTGGAATTTATCCTTTTTTGGATAGTAAGCTAACAAAAGAACTTCAAAGTAGACACATTAAGTATTTGTCCCAGTATTCTTACAGTGAAAACCTTCCTTTGGGAATTGTTCCTTATTTTTTAAGTAGAGAATTTTTGTTAGAAGTACCTGGCAATCATGCGGGAAGTGTTCATGATTTTTTATTAAAAAATATCAACCATTTTGATACGGAAATTTTTTACGTCCCACCGGATTTAAGACAGTACAGATTAAACTTTTCTTTGTCCGACCATCGTTCCATACAATTTTCCGAACGAATGTATGAGACAAAAAAAGATATGGAATATTCTGAAGTCTCTTCTTTTTTATTGGATAAACCTGATATGTTTCGTTTAGGTCCATCTTATATCGAACTGGAAATAATAAGAGCATGCGAGAATTCATGTACCTTTTGCCCGAGAAGTTTCCTACCAAAAGATAAAGATGGCGGAATGTTAGATACCCATTTGATAAAAAAAATTATAGCAGAACTTGCGTCATCTTTTGGATTAGAAACAACTTTTTGTTTGGGTGGACTGGGAGAACCTTTACTGCATCCGAGCTTACCTGATATTTTAATCGAACTTTTGAACTACAAGCAACTCCAAGAAATTATTATCGAAACATCATTGTATCCGGATATAAACAAACTGTTAGAATATTTGAAAACTTTGGATGATGGACAAAAATCAAAGATTTCATTTATTATAAACCTTACCACAATAGATCCAAAAAAATATCAAGATATCTACAACTCTCAAATTCCTTTGGATTCCATTTTAGAAAAAATTCATACACTAACCCAAATACTTCCCAATGTACATTTACAATTTTTAAAAATACAGGAAGTGGAAGAAGAGCTAGATAAATACTTTGATTTGTTTGAGCACAAGCAAGGTTTTAATATCATTTTACAAAAATACAATAGCTACGCAGGTTTAATGCCGGAAAAAAGAGTTACAAACCTTACTCCTATTAAGAGAGAGTTTTGCTGGCATCTTGCCAGAGATATTTACATAAATGCAAATGGTGATGTCAGTATATGCAAACAACACCATATAACTCAAATCGGAAACTTACATGCAACCGATTTAAAAACTATTTGGAATAGCGGACAGGAATCTTTTCGAAATTCTATCCGTGGCGAACATGAAAAAATAAACGCTCCATGTTTGCAATGTGATGAGTGGTATACCTTCAATGCTTAACTTGTATGCGTTTATCCAAGCAAGAACAACCTCTACCCGACTACCCGGAAAAGTATTGCTGCCCTTACCATCTAATAGTGAAGAAGTATTACTATCTCAAATTATTTTTAGACTAAACAAGGTTCTACCAATTGATAAAATCGTTTTGTTAATCCCCAAAGAGGATGAGCAACTTTTGGAATTTACCAAAAAGAGTGGAGTACAATGTTTTGAAGGGGATGAGTTAGACGTTAGAGATCGATTTATCAGAGCTGCCGAATTATACCAAGCTGATGTCATAATACGATTGACAGCTGATAACCCGGCAATTGACATTGAGCATATAGAGTTATTAATTGAAGCCTTTTACACAAACCAAGCAGATATAATGTCCTTTGAAAACCTTCCACTTGGGACGGGTGTGGAAATTTTTAGATCTGCTGCTGTCAAAAAAAATCCAATTACGGGGATTTTGGAAAAGCATAGAGAACACGTAAGCTTACATCTTAAAGAATATCCAGAAGAATTTAGGTTTATAAAGTTAAAACCTCTTCTAGATGACTCCATAACTTCTACCTCACATCTCATACGTTTTACGGTAGATGAAAAAAAAGATTATGAGATGGTAGATAAGGTATATCAAATTTTATATCCAAAAAATCCTATTTTTGGAATTAGAGACATATATAATCTATATAAACAAGAGCCCGAAATATTTGATTACAACTCAGGTGTCGAACAAAAATACTATCCGGTTCAAATTATAAAAAAAAACTTGAAAAAGATTTTTATTCTGTATGCAAATCCTACAAAATTTGGAAGCGGTCATTTGGAAAGGTGTAAGGTGTTATTTACAAAACTACAAACCTATCATTATTCTGTAGATATGAATGATAAACTTCCCAAACACCTTGTTTTTGATCTCTATATTATTGACCATAGAGATTTGGAAGTTCCTGTTGTTTTAAAAAATAACAAAGTTCTTTTGATAGACAACTATGGAACTGATAGAAACAAGTTTTATAGGTTTGATGCTTTGCCACATCCGAGAATACCATTCTCAGAAACTGTAAAAAATTTCCTGTTTCCACAAATCTTGGAAAATTACCATAGTATTGCAAACAATTCAAAAAAAATCTTAGTTTACGCTGGCGGATTGGAAGAAAGAGAAAGCGATATACTAGATTCTTGTATCTATCATCTTAGTGAAAATACACACAAAATAATTAGAATTGGTGGGTATCCCCGAACGAAGTATTCCATACAATTGATTCCAAGGTTAAATAAGTATGATTTTATAGAGGAGATACATAATTCGGAAATTTTTTGTTCCTATTTCGGACAGAGCTTGCTAGAAGCTTTTTATCTACAAAAAAAAGTGGTATTGTATTCTATTTCGGATTACCATACGATTTTGTCGGAATATTTTTCATCCCAAACCAACACAACGTTTATCGGACAACTACCGGATCTAAAAAAGGTAACACTTAATGAATTGCAAATAAATACAATCCATATTAAAAATATAGGGTATAATAATTTAATCAACAAAATCAATCAAATTCTAACTTCTTAAGGTACTTTATGAATTTACTAAAAATTATAACTTTGGCAATATTCTTAATTTCTTTTTCCGTATTTTCCCAAGATAAAAAAGTTTTATCTAACTTAAAAAACAAATTGGAACTAATCAAGCTAACCAATGAAACCAAGCTATTTTTAAAAAATAAAAGGCTAAAAGAAGCAGAAATCCATATCAATCAAATTTATAATTTGGATTCCAATTCCCACGAATACTACTATTTACAAGGTGCATTGGAATATTGTCAAAAAAACAAAAATAGCTCCATAAAAAATTTGCAAAAAAGCCTTGAATTAAACCCGAATCATGATCTATCCTATTTTTTGTTAGGTATGATTTATGCACTTGAGCACAACTGGGAAACAGCCCATAAGTATTTATACAAAGCATCTTTATTATCCAATTACGATCCTTTTTATAGATTGAATTTGGCAGTTGCCAATTACAATATGGCAGATTATAAACAAGCCATTTATGAATCTAAAAAAGCCATTGAATACAAACAAAACTTTCGAAACGCAAAGGATCTTCTTGTATATTCCTTGATAGAAGAAAAACAGTATAAAGAGGCTTTGGAATACATTGAACAATTGGGAAAAATTTCTGCTAAAAGCACGCTTTATTTGGATTATCTTCATTTGTTGCATGAAGCTGAAAAAGATTATCAAAAAATTATTTTCCTCCTTGGAAATAAAAACCTAAAAAATCATGCAAAAATAAGAATCCTTGCTTCTGCCTATTTTCATGATGGAAATTATCCAAAAGCAATTCAAACCTATCAAAAATTATTTTCTACAAACATAGTCCATGAAGATGATTATTTGAATTATATAAAAGCACTGATTTATTCTGATAAAAAAAATGATGCCAATAAGGTTATGAGTACTGTTTTATCACAAGGGATTACCGAACAAAAAAGAATTGTAGACAAATATGAGAAAATTCAAAAAGAAAAAGAGATTTTTTTGATGTTATATCATCCTTATCCGATTGTAGGAAAGTGAATAAGCACAATAATTATTTTCAAAGGAAGTTACAAATATGGAACACAGACTCGATGTTAAGGTATATTATGAAGACACAGACTGTCTTGGTATGGTATATTATGCCAATTATCTAAAATACATGGAAAGAGGAAGAAGTGAATTTATATCGCAAATACAACCTATTCATGAACTTAATAGCCAAGGATACAATTTTGCCGTATATGAGATGAAGATTAAATATCTAAAAATTGCCAAACTGGGTGATATGTTAGTAGTTGTTACAAAACTAAGTGATGACAAAAGCGAATTTAGAAGGAAATTTCTGCAAAGAGTGGAGTTGAATGGAATAGCAATTGTAGAGGCAGAAGTCGATATAATATGCTTAAATGCTGAAAAGCAACTTAGAGCTATCCCGGTTTCCATATTCTAATGAAAAATTTATTCATTAAACCCGAACTAAAAGAAGACTTGGGAGCGAGTATAGCAGTTTTCCTTGTAGCCATTCCACTTTGTTTAGGAATAGCCCACGCTTCTGGAGCACCCTTGTTATCCGGAATCATAGCTGGAATCGTTGGAGGAATAATTGTTGGTTTTTTAAGTGGCTCACATCTAAGTGTTAGCGGCCCGGCAGCAGGTTTGACGGCAATTGTTATTGCTTCCCTTGAAGAGTTAAAGGTTCTGAGTAGCCAAGGTATAATGCCCTACAATGCTTTTTTAGCAGCTCTGTTTATTGCCGGAATCATTCAAATACTTTTGGGAATATTTAAAGCCGGAATCGTGAGTGAATATATTCCGTCGAGTATCATCAAAGGACTTTTAGCTGCCATTGGAATTATATTGATCTTAAAGCAATTTCCTCATGTTTTAGGATATGATATTGAGCAATTTGGAGTGGAGGAATTTTCATTAACCCCCCTAGATATGGAAAGTGATGTTAAGGAAAGCAACACGCTCACTTTGTTTTTTCACTCTCTATTTTTTGTGAATGTTGGAGTTTTTTGTATTGGGGTTGGTTCGATCGCATTTCTCGTATTTTGGAATAAAACTTTTGCCAAAAAGCTTCCCATGATTCCCGGATCATTAGTTGTTGTATTACTTGGTACTTTGATGAACTCCTTGTATGGTGTTTTTATGCCTCAGCTTTCTCTTGAAAAATCTCATCTGGTTCATATTCCAGAGTTTGGTTCGATTGCAGGGCTTTTTAGTTCTACAGGTTTTCCTGATTTTAAAAGTTTTTCCAATCTCTTGGTTTATAAAATCGGATTTGTTATAGCTATTGTAGCAAGCATCGAAACTCTTTTATCAGTTGAGGCAATTGATAAGTTAGACCCTGAAAACAGAAATACACCTGTTGATCAGGAATTGGTTGCTCAGGGGATTGGTAATAGTTTGTGTGCTTTTTTGGGTGGTTTGCCTATAACGTCCGTGATTGTTCGTAGTTCGGTAAATCTTAGTGCCGGCGGGAAAACGAAGTTTTCTGCCATTATACATGGTGTGTTTATGTTGCTTTTTGTACTTTTTTTACCTTTTGTACTAAACAAGATTCCATTGGCAACTTTGGCAGCAATACTCTGTTATACAGGTTTTAAGCTTACTGATCCTAAGATATATATGGATTTATACAAAAAGGGGTATACTCAGTTTATTCCTTTTGTCGTAACAGCCATCGCTATAGTTTTAACCGACATTCTAATTGGAATCATTATTGGTTCTGTTGTAGTCGCTTTTTTTATTCTAAAAGATGTTTTTGATTCACCTGCCGTAAAAGTTCTTGAAAGTGGAGATTTTACCAAGATACTTTTAGGAGAAAACTTAACTTTTTTACATAAAGCAAAGATATGGGAAATTCTAAAAAAAATTCCAGATGGTAATAGAGTTATAATTGATGGAACTAACAATTTGTATGTTCACTATGACATTCTAGAATTATTTCAAGAATTTTGCCACCAAGCAAAAGGAAGAAAACTCTTGATCGAATTCATAAGTGTAAAAGGCTTTGATGAGAAGAATCCATGAAAACAATACTATTCATAAAAGTACAAATGATTCGAATGTTGGAACAAGTGGCGTGAAAAAACATAAGGAAACATTGTTAATATAATTTTATACACTTTCCGCCTCGAACTGAGTAACCGTATCTAAAAAGCTTGTTGGTAGGGACATAACTTTATGACCAACAAAATCATACCAAAGAAAGTGTGCCCTAGACAACACAACACATTCGTCAAATTCATTCCACATAGAACAATGAACTTGAAAGCTTTTTTTTGTTATATTTTGAACAGAAATGGTAACTACAAGCTTTTCAGGAAATCTTACTTGCTTGCGATAATCCATTTCTATGTGAGACAAAACCATTCCACTTTTAACAGAAATTCCATTGCTTTCCCAAATACTTAAATGAGTAAAGAATTTTGCTCTGGCATTTTCAAAATATTTCATGTAGGTCACGTTATTTACATGACCAAACGCATCCATATCTCCCCACGCAACTTCTTGGAGTATTTTAAATTTATATTTTGGAAATACTTTCATGTTTTTTTATTTTAGTCTCTTTCTAAGTTCTTTTTTGTCAAATTTTCCTACGCTAGTTTTGGGTATGGAATCTACAAAGTGTATGTCGCTTAGTTTTGGTAACTGCCAATGAGCAAATTTATTGGACAAGTGAGTATAAATATCTTTGGCTTTGATTGTTTCCGCTGCATCTTTGGAAAGAATTACATACAAAACAGGAGCTTCATCTTTTACGTTATCCTGTCTTCCTATAGCACAAGCTTCCAATACCCCTTTTAAACCCATAACGTAGTTTTCCATATCAACACTTGATATCCATTCTCCTCTTGTTTTAATAAGGTCTTTTTTTCTGTCTGTAATTTCCATAAATCCGTTTTCATCAATACAGACTACGTCACCCGTCTTAAACCACCCGTCAGAAGCAAATTGCTCCTTGAGTTCAGGGTTTTTATAATATTCTTTTGCCACCCAAGGACCTCTTACTTCTAACTCACCTATTGATTTTCCATCCCAAGAGACTTCTTTTCCGTCATCATCTATAGCTCTTATTTCTATTCCCGCTACAGGCGGACCTTGTTTGGCTTTAAAATTTAGCTGTTCGTTGTAAGTAAGGGATTCCATTTCTTTTGTAAGAATGGATGCTGTTCCTAAAGGAGAAGTTTCCGTCATTCCCCAAGCATGAATAATGTTTAGTCCAAAGTCTTTGTAGAAATTGTCTATGAGTGATTTTGGAACGGCAGAACCACCAATTACCATCGCTCTTAAAGAAGCCAGATCATGTTTATTGTTTTTTAAGTGGTGGTACAATAAGTTCCATATAGTAGGCACTCCAGCTGCAAGCGTCACCCTATAAGATTCCATCAACTCGGCAAGTGATTTACCAAGCATATTGGGTCCAGGAAACACCAAATTTGCACCGGACATAGGTGAAGCATAAGGGATTGCCCAGGCATTTACGTGAAACATGGGAACAACTGGAAGCACATTATCTCTTTCACAAATTGCCAAACTTCCAGCAAGACATAAGGCAAAAGAGTGTAAATAGGTAGACCTATGGGAATAAAGAACACCTTTGGGTTCACCCGTTGTACCGGATGTATAACAAAGTGCAGAAGCAGTATTTTCGTCAATCTGTAAGAAACATTCTTCCTCCAAAGAACTACTTAGTAACTCTTCATAGTCTATTGCATTAGCAAGTTTTCCACTTGGTTCTTTTCCACCATCATCCATAACAATAAAATTTCTAACTTTACCTATTTTCCCCTGTAAAGGAGTAATAACATCAACCAAAGATTTATCAATAAATATTATTTGGTCTTCTGCATGATTTATAATAAATTCCATTTGTTCGGGAAACAATCTTATATTCAAAGTGTGCAGTATTGCTTTGAGAGAAGGAATGGCAAAATAGAGTTCAAGGTGTCTGTAACTATTCCAAGCAAATGTTGCTACTCTATCCTCCGGTTTTATGCCAAGTTTTTTAAGAGCGTTCATCAGACGAATTATTCTTTTGTACATGTCTCTATAGGTATATTCATGAATCTGCTCGTTAGCTAGCTTACTAATCACTCTTTTATTGGGGTAAACTTGATTGACCCTCTTCAAAATAGATGGGATCGTCAATTGATAATCCATCATTAAACCATTCATGTGTTTCTCCTTTTTAGAAAGTTAAAGATTAATTCCACCGGATGCTTCAATTCTTTGTCCGTTAATCCACTTTGATTCTTCCGAGCAAATTAATGCAATCACCTTGCCAATATCGTCAGCTTCTCCGACTCTACCCAAAGCGGTTTGAGATGCGAGAAATCCTTTCATTTGAGGATTGTTACGAATAGCTGCGTTGTTAAAATCCGTTTCTACTGGTCCAGGTGCCACAACATTAACGGTAATTCCTTTTGGACCAAGTTCTTTTGCGAGATATCTAGTAAACACTTCAATGGCTCCTTTCATGGAAGCATAGATGGAATAGCCGGGAACACAGAATCTCGTTGTACCTGATGAAAGGTTAATAATTCTACCGTTATCGTTTATAAGAGGAAGAAGTTTTTGGGTTAAAAAGTATACTCCCTTAAAATGTATCCGATTAAATTTATCAAAATCCTCTTCTGTTACTTGTTCAAAAGGAATTGTCTCTCCGATTCCTGCGTTATTGATTAGAAAATCAAATTTTGAACAATTCCAATCTTGTAAAACAGAAGCTACTGCCTCTTTAAAAGGTATAAAAGATGTTATATTTCCGGTGTCTAATTGCATGGCAATTGCTTTCCTTCCAATTTTTTGAATTTCGAAAGCTACTTGCTTGCCTTCCGCTTCTTTTGTGTGATAGGTAAGTATAACATTACAACCTTTTTTAGCCAATGTAAATGCCGCACTTTTTCCAAGTCCTCTACTACCACCGGTAATAAGGGCAATTTTTTGATTCATAAGTTTTTTTCTCCTTAATGTATGCACAACGCGGAGTGACTTTCGGATATGAAATAAAAGAGGTGTCCTTTCAAATTATGTGAATATAATCATGTAAATCCCGAAAATCATTCTAATCATAGTATATTTATGGTATAAATTTATTTGTCAACAGGTAAAAGAGTATATTCAAATCTTTTAAGCTTGTTTTTCTTTTGGTAAAAATTAAAAGAGAGTATGTATGATAGACAATTTTTTTAAATCATTTTTATTTTTAGATTTTGAAAATTATATTGAAAAAAATTACGAAAAGAAGTTATTCTCTTCTTTAATCAATTTGTTTTTAATTATATTAATTATTTTACAAGTTTTTGTTATATTTTCGGATCTTGAGTTAAAAAGAAGGTTGGCATTTTTTCTAATGTTTGTTTTGGTTTTAGCCTATATAATGGCCATTGTTATGAGGATAAACAAAAATTCAATACATCGAGCAAGAAAGGAGATTGAAGCGAGAAAACAAGCAGAAGAAAAGCTAAAAGAGCTAAATCATCTTCTTGAAGAAAAAGTTATGGAGAGAACAAAAGAACTTAGGGAAAGCCAATCATTACTTTTACAGACTACGGTTAACCTCAATGCAATTTTGAATAGCACTCAGCAATCTTTTATTTTACTCGATTTTAATTACAAAATTCTTGCTTTTAATGAGATAGCAAGGATAATCTCGGAAAAAATGTTTGAAAAAAAAATACAGATAGGGGAACCTATTCTTGATTTTGTGGTTCCATCTGATTTTGATTCATTTTATTCTAACTTTCAGAAAACTCTTACAGGACAGACGGTATTTATTGAAAAGCAAATTTCGGATACAAATGGAAAATCAAATTGGTTTGCTTGTACCTTTAATCCGGTTCGGTCGAAGATTGGTGATATTATGGGAGTTTGTTTGAATATATCAGAGATAACCATTCAAAAAAATACCGAACTAGCATTGGTTCAAGCTCGAAAAGACGCTGAATCCGCCAACAAAGCGAAAACCGAATTTCTATCCAATATGAGCCATGAGATACGAACACCAATGAACGCCATATTGGGATTTTCTGAAATTTTATCATCCCATATCGATAATGAAGAACAGAAAAGCTCTTTAGAAGCAATTAGCTCCAGCGGAAAAACCCTTCTTTCTTTGATAAATGATATATTAGATCTTTCAAAAATTGAAGCCGGCAAAATGGATATTCAGTATGAAACAATAGAAATTCAAAAAATATGCGAAGAAATACGAAATATATTTTCCTTAAAGCTTTCCGAAAAACATTTGGAATTTAAGATAGATATTCAAGCAAGATTACCTAATTTTTTTATATTGGACGAAGTTAGGCTTAGACAAATTTTGTTTAACACTATAGGCAATGCCATTAAATTCACAGAGAAGGGAAAGATAATTTTAAGAATTTATACTACATCAGGACAATTAAATACTTCAAACCTTCATATTGAAATTGAAGATACGGGAATCGGCATTCCGGAAGAAGAAAAAGAATGTATTTTTGACGCATTTCGGCAGAGAAAAAACCAAGAAAGCAAAATGTATGGTGGAACCGGTCTTGGACTTGCCATTACCAAACGTTTGGTTGATATGATGAATGGTAGCATATCAATTAGAAGCGAGTTAGGAAAAGGTTCTACATTTCAAATTGTATTTTTTCAAGTGCTAACGTCCGAAACACTTTCCGAAACAAGAAATATAAACTCTTTTGACTATCGAAATATTATTTTTAATCCGGCTACCGTACTAATTGCGGATGATATTCCTCTCAACAGAACCTTATTTATCAAGTATTTTCATGGAATGAATATAGCAATTTTAGAAGCTGAGAACGGGCTTGAAGCAATAAAACTTGCTGAACAAAAACCGGATTTGATTATAATGGACATTCAAATGCCGGTACTAAATGGATACGAAGCAACAAAAAAAATAAAAAATTCCAATCCATCCATTCCGATCATTGCTCTTACTGCATTCGCATTGAAAGATGAATTAGGGATAAACTTTGGTGAGTATTTTAATTGTTATTTGGTGAAACCTATCCAACGTAAAGAATTCATACAAGTTGTATCCAAGTATTTAAAACATACTTTTCGTGAGAAACCACAAGAAGATATATTTTCGCTGGAATTATCTTCATTCCCTGAAATCAAAATAGAAATATTCGATAAAGAAGCACTAAAATATCTTCCGAATATAATACATGAATTGGAAAACAGCAAGATGGAAACATGGGTTCATGTTTGCAAACATAAAAATTTTCAAGAGATAGAATTATTTGGAAAAGAAATAAAAAACTTAGGTCAGCACTACCAAATTGAAGTTTTAGAAAAATACGGAAATGAAATAGTACGATTTAGTCAAAATTTCGATATACTTCAAATTCAGAACTATTTGGATATTTATCCGACTTTTGTTGAAAAGTTAAAAAAACTATCCTAAAAGGACATTTCTATGAATATGGAAAGTGAACAATGTAATATTCTTATAGTTGATGATACTCCGAAAAATATACAGGTAGTAGCTAAATTATTGAAAACAGAAGGATATCAAATGTCTTTTGCGACCAATGGAACGGAAGCAATTGAACAAATTAGGAATTATAAATTTGATTTAATCCTTTTGGATGTTATTATGTCCGATGTAGATGGATACAAGGTTTGTGAAATCCTGAAAAGTGACCCACAATTAAGAGATATCCCTGTTATTTTTCTAACGGCAAAAACGGAATTAAAAGATATTGTAAAAGGTTTTGAAGTCGGAGGAGTAGATTATTTAACAAAGCCGTTTCAACCAACAGAATTACTAGCAAGAGTTAGAACACATTTATTGTTGAAAAAAGCTAGAGAAGAGATTGAGTTTCAAAAAATTCAACTGGAAAAGCAAAATTTTGAGCTTTTGGAAGTGGTTCAACTTAGAGAAGATATGGAACATGTAACTCAACATGACCTCAAAACTCCCTTGAATACTATCATTAGTTACCCTTCTCTTATAAGAATAGTGGGAAATCTAACTGAGGAGCAAGAAGATTATCTAAGGAATATTGAACATTCCGGTATACAAATGCTTAACATGATCAACAATTCACTGGATTTGGTAAAAATGGAAAGAGGTGTCTATGAATTTAATCCTGATAGCTTTGATATTGCACAAGTAATTCAAAAAGTCACAATGGATCTTTACAACAAAGTAGAATCCAAAGATCTTACTTTAAAAATATTGCACAATAGTTCTCCAATCCAAGATACAGATACCGTATATATTATGGGAGAAGAATTACTATGTTATTCCATGTTTGCAAATTTGATAAAAAATGCCATAGAAGCCTCTCCTATCCAAAATCTTATCACAATAGATATAGATAACACACATAAGGATTTTGTATATGTGCAAATTCATAACGTCGGAACTATTCCAAGAGAAATTCAAGATAAATTTTTTGAAAAATATGTTACCTATGGAAAGGGAGGGAAAGCAACCGGACTAGGAGCTTATAGTGCAAAGCTAATCGTAAAAACTCATAATGGCAGTATAGATATGACTACATCAGAAAAAGAAGGTACAACTATTATCGTGTGCCTACCGATAAAAGAGTAGAAAAGGTTTTATCAAAAAAGAGAAAATTGCATGAATAAAAAGGATTTATTTATTGAGAGAACACCTACTAATTTACTTTATTTTTTAAAAAAAGCTCCTATGTTCTCTGAGCTTTCAGAAAAAGACTTAATTCATTTATTAAACATGGCGTATAGTATAAGCTTGGAAAAAGGAGATATTCTTTTTGAAGAAAGAAGTTTTGGAAATTACGCTTATATTATAGTTTCCGGAGAAATTGAAATATTCACTAAGTCTGGTGAAAGAGAAATACGCCTTGCTTTACGAAAAAAAGGAGAGGTAATAGGTGAAATGTCACTATTAGACGGAGCACCTCGTATGGCAAGTGCGAGAGCCAGTAAAAAATCCGAAGTTCTCGAAATTAAAGCTGACCAATTTGAAAATTTGTTAAAAACAAGTCCTACAGCCGCTCAAAACATTTTACACAATATAATTTTACGCTGGCGCGATACGGAAAGTGTA
The DNA here is from genome assembly GCA_024233865.1 of Leptospiraceae bacterium. Classification (GTDB taxonomy): domain Bacteria; phylum Spirochaetota; class Leptospiria; order Leptospirales; family Leptospiraceae; genus JACKPA01. Next base: position 109,245 of record JACKPA010000002.1, read on the forward strand.
CTAAGACAAAGAGAAACTGAAATCTTAGAACAAGCCAAACAACTGAAAGTCAATAATACTCTCTTGAATATGGAAATTGAAAGAAGAAAAAAGTCAGAAGCAGACATGGAAGCTCTCCTTAATAATCAATTACAATTTGTGATTTTAATTAATACCAAATTGAGAATTGTTAAATTTAATAGTCTGGCAAATTCCAATAGTCGAATAATTTTTTCAAGAGAAATGAAAGAAGGAGATCGAATTTATGAATATGTTACTGCTTTGGATCGAAAAATTCTACGAAAATATTTTATACAAGCACTAAAAGGGAAAATTATCAGTATTGAACACAATATTTTAGTGAAGAACAATTTCAAACTTTGGTATGAATTTAATTTTATCCCTGTTTATGATGACACGGAAAACCTGCTGGGCATTTGCATTACAGGTGTAGACATAACTATCAGGAAAAAGGTAGAAGAAAAAATCAAAGAACAAAATATCGAGCTAAACCGAACACTAGTCGAACTAAAATCAATGCAATCACAATTAATTCAATCGGAAAAAATGGCAAGCTTAGGTACTCTTGTTGCTGGTGTCGCTCATGAAATTAATAATCCCATTAATTTTATATCGATTAGTACTCACAATATAGAAAATGAATTGAATAACTTTAAAAATTTTTTATTAGAACTACTAGATGAAGACGAAAAAGAGATGGTTCAAATTTTTAGAGAAAAATTTGTTAGATTTCAAGAATCGGTATCGGATATCAAAGAAGGTATGCAACGTTTAAAAACAATTGTTACGGATTTAAAAGCATTTTCTCATTTGGATAAAGCTGAACAAAAGAAAATATATTTGGTGGAAAACATTAAATCTACTCTGCGGATAGTTGAGGCTCAGTACAAAAAAGATGTGAAATTTGTTACTGACTTCAATGCAGATCCTGAAATTGAATGTTGGCCTGCACAACTCAATCAAGTTTTTATAAATATGTTAATCAACTCTTGTCATGCTATCAAAAAAAAGGAAGATGAATTGAAACAGTCATTCCAAGGGATTGTGAATATAACTACGTCTATTCAAAAAGGAGATTTTGTAATCGGCATACAGGATAATGGATGCGGTATGAATGAAGAAGTTCAGAAAAAGATGTTTGAGCCGTTTTTTACCACCAAAGAAGTAGGCAAAGGTACTGGAATGGGGCTTTCGATTTCTTATAGTATCATCAAAAAGCATAACGGAAGGATAGAAGTAGAATCAATTGTTGGAGAAGGGACAATTATTTTATTGTATTTGCCATTAAAAAAGAACTATACAAAAAATAAATAAAATTAAGCGTGCTGGTTTAATAATTTTGGGAATCTTATTTATGCCGTTTGACAAAGGTAAAATAGAAAATTTTAGTATTCAATATTCAACTCTTTAATACGTTTATCTAGAGTATTCCTGTTAATACCTAAAAATTTGGCAACACGAGTTTTTGTATATTTAAACTTTTTTAGAGCATATTGAATCAATTTGGACTCAACTTCTCCAACAATAACTTCCAAAGCTCGCCCCTCTAATGAATCTATGTTTTGTGGAAATTGATGTTCCAAGCTAACTAAAGCACTTTCTTTACCTGAGTTTTCCATAACTTCTATATTCCCAATCAATTTCTCCGAAATTTCAAGAAAATCAGTTTCATTCAAAACGTCATTTGGTGTTAGCACAATAGCCCTTTCAATTGCATTCTCCAATTCTCGAACATTCCCAGGCCAATGAAAATTTGATAATATTTTTACTGCTTCTTTGCTAATACCTTTGATATTTTTAGAGTTCTCTATTGAATACTTTTCCATAAAATGCGCTATTAGAATCGGAATATCATCGACTCTTTCTTTTAAAGAAGGGGTGTGAATATTGACAACATTCAAACGGTAGTATAAATCCGAACGGAATTTCTTTTCAGAAATTAATTCTTCCAAATTCGCATTTGTAGCAGCAATAACCCTGACATCAATTTTTTTTACTTTAATCGATCCTAAAGCTTCGATTTCTCTTTCTTGTAGAACACGCAACAGTTTGGATTGAAGATTCATATCCAGTTCACCAATTTCATCTAGAAAAATTGTTCCACCGTCAGCTAATTCAAATTTGCCTTTTTTATCAGCAACTGCACCGGTAAATGCTCCTTTTTTGTGTCCGAACAATTCACTTTCCAAGAGATTTTCCGGAATGGCTGCACAGTTGATTTTTATAAATGGTTTATCAGCTCTGTTACTATTGTAGTGAATAGCGGAAGCAATCATCTCTTTTCCTGTTCCAGATTCACCGGTAATTAAAACAGATGCTCTAGATTCAGAAACCAATTTAATTTTTTCAAATAGTTTTTCCATTGATTTGGAGCGACCTATTATGGAACCAAAGCGATACTTGTTTTTTAATTCTCTTTTTAAAAATATATTTTCTCTGGATATTTCATTTTTATCTTCTTCTATTAAATTATGAATCTTGATTGCCTGAGAAATTATAGAAGAAACAACTTGGAGAAAATCCAAATAGGTTTGTAAATCGACATCTTTATATCTATAAACATAAACGCTTAAAACTCCTATAATATTTTGTTCTACTATTATAGGAGTAGATAAGTAGCTAATATCTTCCAATTTATGATTTTGAGGATTTAAATAACCTACACGATTTAAAAACAATTTGTCTTTTGATATGGAAGGTATTAACATCGGTTCTCCGGTCTCAAAAACCGTCCCGGTTATGCCTTCTCCGGGAGAATAAATGCCTTTTTCCATCTCTTCTTTACTGACACCTATGGCAGCAGCAATGTTCAACCTATCCGTATCGGAGTCATATAAAACCAAGGTTCCTTGCTCAAGTTTAAGCGTTTTTTCTATTATAAATAGTATTGATTGGAAAATTTCCTTTAAATCCAAAGTTGTTGTTACCACTTTAGAAATATCCAAAAGAACCTGTTGAATTTTATTCTTTTGTTCCAAATTTCGAAACACTTGCAAATTTTTAAAAATTTGAGCAGCTTGATTCGCCAATACGGAAACTATTTCCAAATATTCGGTATCAAACGCATCTATGCGTGTGGAATCCAATGAAATAACACCAATTACCACATCTTCTACGATCATCGGAACTGCTATTTCAGATTTAATTTCATTTTTAATAGAAATATAATATGGGTCTTGGCTTACGTCATTGACAAGCCTGCCTTTTCCTGTTTTTGCAACATAGCCGGTAACACCCTCACCTATCTTTAAACGAAATTCTTTTTCTACATTTGGAGTCAAACCTCTATAGGTGACAATATCCAAAACCGGTTCTCTAGGATTAACAAGCATCAATGAACCGGACTCAGCTTTACAAATTTTAATACAGTGATCTAAGATCAATTCTAACACTAGATCCGGATCTAGCGTTGAATTCATAGCTATCATAATTTCTGAAATGGACAGAAATGGAGTTAAGACCTTCTTTTCAGACATATTGCTTAGACCTAAAACAATTAGAGCTTAATTTGGCAAGGAAAAAACTATTCATTTGGAAAAAACTTTTCTATGATATTTTTCTGTTGGACTGCTTATAGGCGGTGCCAGGTCACCATTCAAATTAAGAATTTCTTCCGAATACGCAGTTTTTGGAAATCCGGAAAACTTTAAACGATTTAAATTCAAATCATAATTAGTCGCAGCAGGGCAATTGTGGATACTAAAATTGGTATGTTGCAAACAGCCTACTTGTATATTTTTATTGCAATTATTCCAATTATAATTTGGAGAAATCGATTGTTGGAAAGATACTTCTGACTGGTTTGGCATATAATTAATGGAAACTTTTTTATTGCTTTGTAATTCTCGTTTTTTGTCTTTTTTAGTAGATAAATTTCTAACTCCACAACATTGCCCTTTGAATTTAAAACCCAAACTAAAAGAACAAGAGTTTAAAATAAAAAATAACAATATTATTATATTATAATACTTCATAATTATTAAATCAATTAATATCTACTACAATTGTTATTATAAGGACAGTTTTTGTTATAGTTAGGAAGTATATAAGGTTTATACCCATCATCATTCTTTAAATAAACTTTTTCCGTTTTTACTGAAGTTTCCTCATTTTTATCACAATCACAACACCACAAACTACAGAAATTACAACATTCACCTTTAAATTTAAAACCCAAGCTAACAGAGCAAGATGATATACAAAAGAAAATCAAAAATAAAATAAACTTTTTTTGAAATTTCATAATAAATTCAAATGTTAACAACAACCCCTAACAATTTCTCTTAGGAGTATAAGAATGTATAAAAAAACAGTCAATAACAAAATAAAAGCCTCGGTGTATTTCACCGAGGCTAAAAAAATATGCTATAGAAAGGAGTTTTTCTTAATTTCTTGGAGCATTAAAAAAGTCGTTTGCATTACAACTTGGTTGTCCTACATCCACTATACTTTTGTCTGATTTCAAGCAAAAGATTTGCCACCATCTTCCGGCTTGAGCAGAACTGACGTTGTAGCTTCTTACCATTCCCGAACTTTTAAAAACTTTGACTATTGCTCCAGAAGTAGACAAAGCAACTTCATTTGTCCAATTGTATAAGCTATAATCACGTCTACTAACAGTAGGTGAAGACCAAAAAGTACCTTTTAGAGTGATTGTTTCAGGACCATAGCTTGTAACATCATCTACGTCTAGAGCAGCATCATAATTTGGATTACCCGCACCGGCACCATTATTGCAAGTACCTGAACCAAAATGACACCTGTCATTCCAAACTACTTGACATTTTTTACCACTAGACGTTTTGCAAGAAGAATCACCATATTCCAAGTGGGAGTCCACATCTCTCGGCTTTTCTCCCCATATCACAACAATTCTGACTTCACCATCACCTACAGTTGGAGATACTACTATATTCTGGCTTCTTGGTGTATCAGGTCCTGCAGATACGACGGTTCTGTATGTTGTTACAACTCCCGGTCCACTTACTTCCATTGTATAGTTTCCAGCAGGCACATTTGTTATGGCAAAAGAACCATCACTTCCGGTTGTTACCGCACCCACGTTTGTAACATAAGGTCCTGATGTGACATTTACACCTTCACGGATTCTTACCGTTAATCCAGACATATTCAAACTTGTGTTAGTCATAGCATTGATTGCGCTACCTGATATGGCAGCCGGTGGTTGATACCCCGGAATCATGGTGATAATGTCAAACGATGTTGTTGCATTTGCTTGAATATTAACAAGACCCTCTACTGTATTGTATCCGGCTGCAATAAATCTAACCTTCCAAGATGCAGCGTTGATTCCAAATGCATTGTAAGTTGGAACATTAGAAAACGTAGTAGGACCAGATGCTAAAGAAGCAGGCATAACTCCAGAAGTTGGTCTCACTGTACCGCCAAATATAGGACTTATCAGTTCGATACTGTATGTTCCCGTAAAATTAACTTGTTCACCGTATTGGTTTAGTTGTCGGACTGTTCCCGTTAAATTTCCACGACCATTCGTGGTGATAACTTGAGCATTGGCAACTGTATTGGAATTACTTGGAACTGTCACTGGAACATAAGTATCTATTCCATTTTTGGAAATTTTCAATACGTAATCACCAGGATCTATATTATTGATTTGGTACTGACCATTGGCGTTTGTTGTTACCGAAGGAACAACTTGATCACTACCTGGTGTTCTTACTGTTGGCATTGTACAAGTTGTTGCGTCTGCAGCCCCACCTGTACAGTCTCTTCTTACTGTTGCCTGAAATTGATTGTTTGCGTCCATAACACCAAGTGTTACCGTTGCACCGTCTACGGCTGATGTGCTGAATGCATCCGTGATGGTTCCGGATATTTGCCTTCTGGAAATATGTGGAACCGTAATACCATTCAAATTCAAAATTGCGTTACCGTTCGTATAGGTATTGGTTACAACACTAGAATTATCTGCTTGTTTTGGAGTTGTGAGTATATGACCTAATGGATCGGCTACAATCACTTGGTAAGAACTCTGTTTGAAGTTATAAAAACCACCGGTTGAATCAACTGAATTGGAAGCTCCTACACCAGATACCCCTGCACCTGAACTTAGCAAAGGAGCTGATGCGTAAGCACCAATTGCATATTTAACTCTATCGGTATCAGTAATAACTCCATCACCGTCCAAATCAGGAACATTTGTTAATGGAATTACTTTTGAATTGCCATCAAATGCAAACTGTCCGTTGGCAGTTGTTGTGATATGAGCGACTGGCTGTCCGAGGTTATTTGTATTGCCAAGCATGACAGTAAATAAACCGGATACATTTGCGTTATTTGTAGTTGCACCATTTACTTGAGTATCTCTAACCACTACAGAACCCTTAATCTGTGATCTTTTCTCACTTGGAGTTAGAATGATAGGTGGAACGTTAACATCCTGACCATTTAATGTCATAGTACCATTGCTTGAGTTTTCGTAGCCTGGAGCTGATATGTAATAGTCCCATTTTCCTGCAACCGCAGTCATAGTCAACTGTGTCCCGTTTACTTCATACACTTTATTGGAATAGGTTAAATAATTCCAACCACTAGGATAATTTGCTTGTTGCGTTGCAACACATTGAGCTTGAAATCCACCGGCAGCACAGTTTGCATAACACGATGGGCACCCTTCTGCAATCCATAGAGTAGCCAAGTTCCGTAATCTCTCATCATCACTTTTCAGAAGGTAGAGCAAGTTGGTTGGTGGCTGAGTCCCATCAGGTTTGAAATTTATAACAGAACCTGGAACAGGATTCGGATTACCACCTGGACCTTGAATTGAACCGGTTACGTTTGATGGCTTTGGTACCACATTTAGTGTTGATGCCGTAACTTCTTTGTTTCCACCTGCAGAATGAGGAATGAAATTAAAAGAACTAGAAGTAGGTAACATATTCGGATTGGATACTTCCACAAAATACACTCCACCTGTCATGTCGGAACCGGTAAGAGTAACAGGTCCAGACCCTACTCTGGTTGTTGTTGAAATTATATTGCCAACCGAATCCTTTAATACCACTGTAAAAGGAGTTGAAGTATCAGTATTGGCTGCATTGTTCACCATTACGTTTATCGTTCCTTGGCTGGAAGTGGCTGCGTTCCATGCTAAATTTGCATTTGACATATTTATATCATTTGCTACATTTTGATCCTTTCCAGAAAATTTGAAATTTGTATTTAAACTCACATCTTCAAAAGTTCTTCCTTCCTGGGGTGTTGCTGTTGAACCTTTGATCTCTACGGTATAGCTACCATTATTCAAATAATCTTCCGTTACGTATCCTCCAGAAGGACAACTAGCCGTGCTGTGAAAACAGAAATTATAATCACCACTGGAATTAGTAGTTGTAGAAGCAATTATATTCCCATCTTTGTCTTTAAGATTAACCGTTAGACCGGACAATGGTCCTGCAGGAATGGTTACATCCCCGATAAATCCTGGGGTTCTTGCATTTCCAGAAATGACTGCAGCACCACTTTGGTTGTATAACCTTTCCGGTTTTAGATCATTCACGTTTACAGTAGTAACTCCAACATCATTTGTCGGGTCGTGAGTAAACAGAATATCCTCATAAGCATAGTTTAATCCTTCACCGGTGTTTGTTAAAACCCGATAATTACCATTTTCTAAGTCTGGAATGGTGAAATTATAGTTTCCATTGGCATCAGGATTGGTTGTTGCAACTACAACTTCTTCTCCGTTCACGTTTTTTACCAATTTTACCGTAACTTTTGTTAAATCTATAGCCGCATCTTGCTCCGGTGTACACCCCGGTGGGCTATTATTTTCCGGTGGATTCAAACAGAGAGGATTATCTCCAATGACTGGTACGATTTGTCCTTCTATTACAGCAGCACCTGAAGTATCAACTTCTTGTGCAGATGTATCGTCTTCTTCTTGTCCGGGTGGTAATAAAACACCATTCTGATCAGTTCCCGTGCTACCTGCAGAAGCTCCATCTACACTACCTGTCAAGCCCATCATCCAAAAAGGAAGTACTCCTTTTTTCTTACCTCCACAACCCACCATTGATAGCATTAAAAAAATAAGGACTAAAAGCTTTCCAAAGTCCCCAACATTAAATTTTTTATAGTTATAGTTTATCTTCCTAAGAAATTTCATTTTCTTGCTCCTTTTCTTATTGTACAAAGAGTTAAATTGTGGTAGGCCGGAGAGTTTTACGATAAGATGTCAGTTGACTTTCTGACCGTACCTTTACTTAGACTATTTAAGTAAATAAAAGTTCATTTTTATTTTTTTTTTTATAAATAATATGATTTTTTTTGTAATCAGATTCGGATACTTTAATAAATATAAAGAAAATAGGTTGAAAGATTAAATATAATTATTAAAATTATCTTGTGTTAAGTGAATTTACTTAACACTCACTGTAAAATATAGCGAAAATAACCTAACTGAAAAAGGAGAAATGTGTCATGAAAAGAATTATTTATGTCTTTTTAGTTTTTTATACATTATTTTTTTATAAAAACACTTATGGAGACACTCTTTATTTCAAAAATGGAACGAAAGTGAATGGTAAAATTTTAACACAATCCCAAAAGTTTATAAAAATAAAAATTAAAGGAAAAGTTAAAAAAGTCCATAAATCCGAAATAAAGGCAATCTCTTATGATGCAAAAAATAAATTATACAGAAAAAAGAATCCCCAAAAAGCTCTAAATATATCCAACTCTCCCAGAAACGAAGATAAAATTTTTGTTTTTGTCAGAGATAATGATTTGGATTCTCTTAAAAAACTACTTGAAAGCAAAAAAATTGATGTAAATGCTCAAAATATTGACGGGCTTACCGCAGCTATGATAGCGGCTGATAGTGGCTTTGTTGAAGTTACAAAACTTTTACTAGAGAAAAATGCAGACGTTAATATCAAAGGTAAGGAAAATGAAACTGCTCTTATGCTTGCTTGTAGTGGAGGTTACACCGAAATTGTTAAGTTATTAATCAAAAAAGGTGCTAAAGTAAATGATAAAAACAGTGATATGGAAACTCCTTTAATGTTGGCGAGTGACCAAGGACACACAGAAATTGTTAAAATACTAATCGAAAATGATGCTGCAATCAATGATAAAAACAAAAATAGGGATAACGCTTTGATGATTGCCTCTGATAAAGGATACGTTGAAATTGTAAAACTTTTGGTTTATAATGATAGCAACGTAAATTCCAAAAATAAAAATAGAGAGAGCGCCTTAATGTTAGCTACCGATAAAGGGTATACCGAAGTTGTGAGGGTTTTGGTTTATAATGATGCCAACATTAATTCTAGAAACAAATATGGATGGACGGCTCTTATGATGGCAGCATACAATGGATATTTGCCAATAGTTAAATTATTGGTTTACAACGATGCAAGCCTAAATATAAGGAATAGAAATAGAGAAACAGCCCTTATGATGGCAGAAGAAAACGGACATAAAGAAATAGTAAAATTTTTAAAAGAAAGCGGAGCCGGAGCCTATTGAAAAAATTAGCAGTAGTTACTTTTATATTCTTCTTTGTATTTAGTGTTTTTTCACCTGCTTCCTATATATATTCCAAAGGGAATAAAAAAAGTCATCATCTGATAGCCAAAAAAAAGGGAAAAAAGCAAAGTAAATACAAAAAACGTATAAAAACAAAGGGTAAAAAAACGCAAAAATATCCTAAAGTTAAAACAAAAAAAAGGAGTTTAAAGGAATATTATAAAGCTTGTAAATCCGGTGATATTCACTTGGTTAATTTATTTCTTAAAAAAAAGCCAGGCTTAATTAACAAAAAAGATAAAAATAAAGACACCTGCCTTTTGCTAGCAATACACAGTAACCAACTAAAGCTTGTGGCTTATCTAATAAAGAAAAATGCAAATTTACAAATTCGAGACAAATTCAAGCGAACACCACTTATGCTAGCGTCCAAAGACGGGAATGTTCAAATAGTTAAATGGTTTCTTGATAGAAAAGTTTCTGTAAATTCCGTAGATTTATTTAACAGGACTGCTTTGATGTTTGCGAGTTTGCACAACCATTTTGATATAGTAACAACCCTCGTTGAAAACGGAGCGAATATTAATAGTATAAATAAATTTGGAAACACTGCCCTGCACTATGCGGTGGAAAATGGGAATTTAGACAATGTGGAATATTTAATTAAAAATGGTGCAAACCTTAATATAAAAGACGTAAACGGAAAAACACCTTTAGAACTAGCTAAAGATTATGAACATAATGAAATTGTCGAATTATTGAAAAAAAACTCTTCCTTGTAAAGCTATTCTCTGTCAATCTTTTATTGAAAAGAAAAATACATTAGACTTGTTGGTTTTTTAAAAGCAAGATATTCCGTAATCTACTTGATGAGTTAATTACTGACAACCTTATGCTTTGCTGCTCATATATTTTTTTCTAACAAGAAATAAGAGTAGGTTTAATAAAAACCCAAAAACAAAAATTAAAAACAAATCCCAGTTATTATAAACAACAGAAATCAAACAAACAATACCAAGTAATAACGATATGGCTGGTAAAAAAGGATAAAGGGGAGTTTTATAAGGTCTTTTCATTTCCGGAAACTTTTTTCGTAATACAAAAAGTCCAACCATACTTATAATATACATCACGATAGCACCCATAACAGAAAGTGTTATCAATTTGTCCGTTTTCCCCAGCAAAATAAAAATTATTCCTAAAACTCCACCCAACAAACATGCCAAATCCGGAGAATGTGTTTTCGGATTCAAGTGTGAAAGAAATTTAGGAAGATAATTTTCTCTAGATAACGCAAATATCTGACGTGAATAACCTAAAATGATCCCCAATAAAGATGCCATAATACCAAAAAGTCCAAAGAAAGTAAAAATACTCACTAGTAAAGTTTTTTCTCCTTTGATAAAAAGGAGTGCTCGAGGCAGAGGGTTATCTGTTTTAGAAAGTTCTTCCGAAATACCCAAACCTGATGTGAGAATCATTATTCCCATAGCAAAAAAAACCAGAGTTCCAATTCCTAAAGAATAACCAAGTGGAATATCTTTGGTTGGATTTTCTGTTTCTTCCGCTGCCATTGCTACTCCTTCCAAAGCAAGATAAAACCATATAGAAAACGGTATCGTAGCAAAAACGGATGACCACCTCAAATTTCCACTCAATCCAATATGCTTAAAATCAAAATGAGGTGCTACTTGTAGTATATATAACAAGATTCCAAAGGAGGCGATAATAGTGACAAACAACTCAAAACGAGCCGTTTGGTATACACCCAATAAGTTTATCAATGTAAACAGAACAATAGCTGCTACAGCAGCCGGTATTTGAGGAATATCCGGAATGAGAAAGTGTAAATAAGCACCTAAAGCAGACGCTATTGCTGGAGGAGCAAACAAGAATTCAACTAGCGTAGCAAAACCGGCGATAAAACCACCAATATCTCCTAAAGCTTTTCGAGAATAGGCAAAAGGACCACCTGCTTTTGGTATGGCAGTAGTAAGTTCTGTGAAACTAAAAGCGAAACATATATAAAAAATACTGATTAAAACTGTGGAAACAAGAAACTCCCAAGGCGTTGCCACTTGATACCCATAGCTCCATCCAAAATAGTCTCCAGAAATCACCAATCCAACGGCAATCGCCCATAGATGAATAGGCTTTAGTGACTTTTTAAGGCTTTCCTTTTCCATTTAGTATCTTTTTTTGTGACTTTTAGGCTTTTGTTTGTTTATGTCCTTTTTTCTATTGTCACTGCTTTGCCTTTTTGATTTCTTGTCTTTGGGAAAATCGTTTTGAGTTCTCCTCTTTTCCGGCTTTTTATCCTCCCCTACTTTGGAAATTTTTAACAATTGCCCTGCTATCTTAACTTTCTTTAAGTTTCTGTAAACATCTTTTGGCATTCCCTCTGGAATATCAATGGTGCTAAAATCTTCATAAACATTGACTTTGCCAAAGTCGCTACCATCAAGACCTGATTCGGAAGAAATTGTGCGGATGATATTGTTCACCTTTACACCGTGAACATTTCCAACTTCTATTCTATACCTTACCATTCCAGGTTCGGTGGATTGCTCGATAGTTTGAAACGACTTTTGCTCACTCTGCTCATCAACTAAAACGTCATCTTCTAAAGAATCTTTTTTATTTTTAGGAATGTGAGGGAAAGAGTGAGGATCAGTATCATAAAGCATTTTTGCAAGGGCTGCGGCAATATCAAAAGTATTTAAACTTTTTTCCGCTTTTATCTCTTCTACAATTTTGGAAAACACTTCCAATCCACCAATTTCTACTGTGTCAAAAATCCTTTGTTTTAACTTAACTATTCGCAGGTCATTGATATCTTGTCTCGAAGGTAAGACCATCTCTTCAATAGTTTTACCGGTAGCTTTTTGGATGACTGAAAGCATCCTTCTTTCTCTAGGAGATACAAATAAAATGGCATCACCACTCCTACCGGCTCTTCCGGTTCTTCCAATTCTATGAATGTAAGATTCAGTATCATAAGGAATATCATAATTGATAACATGGCTGATTCGCTCCACATCCAAACCTCTGGCAGCCACGTCCGTAGCGATCAAAATGTCTAACTTGCCAGACTTTAAATCTTCTACGGTTTTTTCTCTCTGGTTTTGGGCTATATCACCATTGATAGCAGTACAGGCATAACCTCTAGCATTGAGTTTATCTGCAAGCTCTATGGTCTCAAGTTTAGTCCTTACAAAAATGATAATACCTTCCGATTCTTCCGATTCTAGAATTCGTGTAAGAGCGTCCAATTTATTGACATTTGTCACGACCCAATATCTTTGTCGAATCGTTTCCGCTGTGGTTGTTTTCAACTTGATAGTAACTTCTTGGGGATCATGTTGATGTTTCTGGGCTATTTTCTTTATTTCTAAAGGAATAGTCGCAGAAAAGAGAGCAAGTTGTCTTCCTGGAGGAGTTTGTTCTAAAATCCATTTCACATCTTCTATAAAACCCATCCTGAGCATTTCATCAGCTTCGTCAAGAACCAAGCTCATAACAGACGATAGAGACAGAGTCTTTTTTCTTATATGATCCATCACTCTTCCTGGCGTTCCCACAACTACGTGTACACCTCGGTTCAATTGCTTTAGCTGAATCGAATAACTTTGACCTCCATAAATGGGCATTACATGAAAGCCTTTTAAATGGGTAGCGTATTTTTGAAATGCCTCTGAAACTTGAATAGCAAGTTCCCTAGTTGGCGTGAGTATAACCACTTGTGGAGTCAATTTTTGTAGATTGATTCTTGCCAGTAAAGGTAGTGCAAAGGCAGCAGTTTTTCCTGTTCCGGTTTGTGCTTGGCCCAATACATCTTTCCCAGCTAAAACATAAGGAATGATTTCCGATTGGATGGGTGTGGGTGTTTCATATCCCAACTCTTCAAGTACTTTTAGTAGCGGTTCCGGAAGGTTTAATTCTCGAAAACTCGAAATTAGATTATTTGTGGCAGTGGTCACTTAATTCTCCTAAAAATTACAAAAGGATCAAATATTGCCGACTGTCTCACTTTGTTGGCAATTCCCATACTATGATTTAACACTATCCTTATATATCAATCTGTTTTCCTTGTGATATATTAATATTTAATCCGGTGAGACGTTTGTTTCCAATCGACTTGCCAAATTTACTTACTTTACTTTAACCCATAGGAGTTATTTTCGTGAGAAAGTCTAATTCTTATAGTTTTTTTCTTTATTAAAATAACATAAGTGAGATACATTACATATCCTCTATGAGTATAATTAAAAAAGGAAAGGAAAAAGATGGACCAAAAAGATTTATATTTAAAGCAAATAGAAAACCTAAAGAGAGAAAAAAATGAACTTATTGAAACTAACAAGAAATTGTTAGAAGAAAATAAAATTTTAGTTGATAAATTGATCAATTATGAAAAAGACAATACAGCAACTCATCCAGCAATAGACGATGAGATCGAATCATGGAACGATGAAAATAAAGAAAATTAAAGACATACATTTTAAGAAAAGAAAAAAAATAACTCATTTACTTTAAAAGGATTGGTTATGAATCGTATAGGTGTTATTTTTATATTATCTGTATTTTCTATTTCCTACTTGTATTGTGAGGTAGATATAAATTATAACTACCATTACAACAAAAGCGGACCATATACAAAATTTTCCGATTGGGTGCCCTATCGGTTACACAAATGGGAGCCAAAACATCTGGAAGATTTTTATCAACTATATGGCTTAACCCAACATTATAATGAAAATGAGCTTAGAAAAGATATTTATTTCTTAAAAATTGGTCTAAGAAAGAAGTTTAGGCATCCTCGAAATGCTTTGTGTCATATAAAGAATGAAAAAACGTATTATAAATATAGAAACCTTATGTTTATGCATATCAATCTACGTATAATGCGAGCTTATATGAGACTTGCTTCTAAATATGATAAGCGCCATTTATATTTCTATAATCTCGACTTTGCTCATGAATTGAAAAATTCATTTAAAATAGCCAATGATTTTTACAATGCAGCTCTTCCTTATTGGAAAGAATCAAAAAAATATGCAGAAAATGCTGATCAAATTGTAGAAGAGATTGACCTAGGTACAATTGAAACGGAAAGGTTTGAAATTATGAATAAGAAATTGGATTTTGAGAGAATTATCACCGATCATCTTTTAAGATTAGATAAAAAGAGGCAAACGGTAGATGAATTCTTAGCAAAAAATCCTGGAGCTGACAAACCATTTTTGGATAGATAGAAGTGAGAAAAAAAATCGTTTTACTCTTATTTTTTATTTCATTTTGCTCAGTGAAAGATCAAAGATTAAAAATCTTAATACATGATAGTGATCTTGCAGGCTATATCGAGATCGAAAATGAAGTCATACAAATCTATGCAAATCCAAAAAAGAAAAGCAAGCCGGAATTTCGTATAAAAAAAGAAGAAATCCCTTTGTTTGAAAAAATGTTTTCCGTTCTTTCTCCTAGAGAAATCTTTCAAAACTATTCCCATGGAGAACTGTCCAAATTTCCTGATGATGTTTTAAATAAAATCAAAACAGAAAGCGAAAAAAATTTGACGACAAGCAAAAGTCCGGATAAACCTTTGGAAGGTATAAAAATTGCCATCGATCCGGGTCACTTTTCAATGGATTCGGAAGGTGCTAAGATAGACGAAAGGTATATGAGCGTTGAGTTGGATGGAGAGAAAATCAATTTTTTTGAAGCAGACCTAAGCTTAGCTACCGCCAAATACCTAAAGTCATTTTTGGAAAAATATGGCTCAGAAGTTTTTATAACAAGACAAGAAAGAGGAAAATCTTCTTATGGCATGTTTTATGAAGATTGGTTAAAAGACTTGGAAAAAATCAAAAATTGTCTAGAAGAACGGTTTTTCTACCATGAAGAATTCAAAAATCATTCTTTTGAAAATTTTTATGCAACCAATTGTGATATACGAAACAGAGCAAAGATGATCAATGCCTTTCATCCGGACTTAACCATAATTATCCATTTCAATGTAGATGATTTCAGAAATGGATTGCCATCAGATAAAAATTATAGCTTAATCTTTGTTCCCGGTTCTTTCCTTGCTGACGAATTGAGGAATAAAATGGATCGAATACAATTTCTTAGATTATTTCTGACAAGTCACCTCCAAGACTCCATACTCCTTTCGGAAAAAATAGAAAAACAATTTAATGAATATCTTAAAGTTCCACCATTACCACAAAAATTGGAAACAGAAATCATTCCAACCTATACAAAGCACTGTGTTTTTGTCCAAGATGGAATTTGGGCAAGAAACCTATCTTTGACAAGGTTGGTTCATTCTCCTCTCGCTTATACGGAAGTATTGTACCAAAACAATAGGGAAGAATTAAAAAACCTTAGTAACCTGACAGAAGAAATTGATGGAATGAAAACTTCCAAGAGAATCAAAGGTGCTGCTACCGCTCATTTTTATGGAATTGTAGAATATCTGCATGCAAAGGGGAACATAGATGATGTATCCAAAGAACGTTTGTTAAAGGATAAATTCTAGCAAAATCCACAATCCTTCAAACGTTTTTTTTAGGCAGTTTCTGTCCTTTGTTTCTTCGAGTGATATACTTCGGGAGTTTTTGATTTCTTTGTTAAACAGGTCTATCAACTTTTTTCCGATATTTGTATCATATACCATTATATCGGCTTCTTCATTGATGAACAGGCTTCTATAATCCAAGTTGGAAGACCCAACTATTGAAAACTTTCCATCAAAAACAGCTCTTTTGGAATGAAGCATCCTCTTTTTGTAATGGTAGAGCTTCATGCCTAATTGTACAAGTTTAGGATAATGCCGTTTGGAAGCATAAACCACAGGGAATTCCTCCACAAACTTCGGATCAGGAAGTAACAAAGAAACCTGAACTCCTCTTCTAAGGGCTTTTTTTAACTCATTTACAATGGCAACATCTGGAAGAAAATAAGGTGTTGTAATTAATATCTCCTTTTCGCTAGAACGTATGGCAAGTAAAAATATTCTATAAAACTTATCATACCCTAAATTCGGCTCGCTTCCGATTGGTGCAACCAACGTATTTTTTTTCTCGAATTTTGTTGGAAATATTTTCTTACCTGCTAACAATTCTCCGGATATTCGATACCAAGACTCTGCGAATATCCTTTGAACGTAGGCAGCACTTTCACCTTCCACATATATTTGCGTATCGTTGACGTGTGTTCTATCCAAGCGAACACTATACCACCAAGCAGTAAGCCCGAATCCACCTGTGATAGCTTTATGACCGTCTACGATAATAAGTCTGCGATGGTTACGAATATGATACGAAACGGGATTATAGAATTTCATGGGATTGTAAAAATAAACCTGAACTCCTATTTTTTTTAGAGCTGTGATATAAGAACTTATCCTGGCAGAACCCCAGCTATCTATAATAATACGAATCTCCACTCCTTCACGAGCTTTATCAATCAAAAGATTTGTTAATGCGGTACCTGTGCTATCGCTACCGTAAAAAAAGCTTTCTATATGTATGCTACGTTTGGCTTTTGTGATCATGTCAAAAAGAACTTGAAACGTCTCTTTTCCATCTGGAATGATTTGAACGGAATTGTTTTTAGTAAATGTTTGAGAGGCAATACCCTCTAAGGTTTTAACAAAACCAGGTGAACTAAGTTTGATGGTCTCAGAAATTCTAACTTCTGCGGACTTGCAGGAAACTAACAAAATGAAAAACGCAAAACGTAGATAAAAACTATACATAGATATTTACAGGAATGTTTGTTTTTTTTTGAATGACATTTCTATAATTTTCCAGTGTAGATTCAGTAGCTGCATGTATATCATCGGTAGGTGTTTTTCTGGCTATTGTATAGAGTTGAATTTGTTTGATGTTTGCTCCCTTGTCTTTTAAAGATAGAAGTTGTTCTATCATTGGCTCCAATTCAAAAGAAGGTTTGCCATCTGACCAATGAAACAAAATAGTTTGCATAAGAATGGGAGTTGTGGAAGAAAAGGTTATTATATTATCCAAAATCATTTTGTATTTTAAGTTAGTACAGGCTACTTTCTGATACTCTTCTTCTGTCCCGGCATCTAATTTCACCCATGGACCACCTCCCAGAACATCCATTTTTTTTAAAATCTCGGACACTTGGGGATTTTGGAGGTTGTAACCATTGGTTATTACGGTTGGTTTGATAAAAATATTTCTGCTTTGGCATTCTTCTACAATGCCGATAACCATTTCAGCTGCCTTTTCAAAATACGAGCTCATAGTTGGTTCACCGTCTCCGCTAAAAGAAATGTCCTTTACTACTTGGTATTCTTTTGTAGCCCCTGCAAACCTGGGATGAGAGAATAGTTCTCCTGATAAGGCAGATTCCAATAAAAAGAGTATTTCTGATTTTAGCTTTTCTAGATTAATTTTTCGAGTTTGCGGAGTTTTAATTGTCCTATCCACTTGGCAATAAACACAGGCAAAATTACATTCTTTGATCCTTGATAAATTAATTCCTATCGATAAGCCTTTTGCCCTTCTCGAAATAACAGGATATGTGTATTCGTAGTTTTCAAATGTTCTCTCGTGTCTTGTAAAAACAGAATCTTTCACCATATTCATAGGAAATCTAACTTTACCTCATTTTGGATTATCTGCTCCAAGCTCTGCTTTTTGCGGATTTGGTGGACATTTCCATTATTATCCATCAAAACTTCAGGAGTTTCCGGGAATGAATTGTAATTTTTTGTAGACATAGATGAGCAGTAAGCACCCGTACCTTCCATTACAACGTAGTCTCCGATTTCGACTTCACCCATTTTTCTTGTTTTGGCTTTGCCCCCCATTTCTTGTGTAAATACGTCACCCGATTCGCAACAATGACCGACTACAACGTAGTCTTTTAGATTTATTTTGTCTTCATTGCTTGCGGATACAGAAATCAAAGGATGTTCTGCACCGTACAAAGACGGTCTTGTATTGGCATCCATGCCTGTATTTAATTTTATAAATTCAAAACCTTTACTCCCCGTATCTACAATATCATCTACGGTCGTAATTAAAGCTCCTGTATTTGCCATAAGATATGTACCTGGTTCGATTTCTAACTTTAACTTTCGGTTGTGCTTACTGTAAAACTCTTTGAATAGCTCTTTTACCGGTTTGCCTATTTCTTGCAAATTTGTTGATAATTCATAAGACATTCTACCAATTTTAAAACCTCCGCCTAAATTAACCGCAGTGCAATTGGGAAACATTTCTGCGTATTCCAAAGTGTATTTAGCGACGGCTTTCCAAACTTCCGGATCGCTCCCCGAACCAATGTGTGTATGAACTTTGCTTATTTTCAAGTTGTATTTGTTTATAATTTGTTTGGCATCTTGCAAAGATTCATACCAAATTCCAAAGGCGGAAGTTGTTCCACCGACATCCGTTTTAGTGGTCCAGCCTGAACCCAAACCAGGATTGATTCTTATGGATAGTTCTTTACCTGGAAAATTTTGTCCAAAGATTTCCAATTGGTGTAGAGAACAAGCATTAAAACAACCACCCCTATTAATAAAATCATCCAAATTTTTAACTAACTCTTGAGATGTAACCATAATTTGGTTTGGTAAAAATCCCGCAAGATAAGCTCTATTTAATTCATACTCTGAACTTGCATCAACACCTATCCCTTTGTTTTTTATGATTTTTAAGACGTTATAATTTGAATTCGCTTTCATGGCATAATGAACTTTTAAACCAAACTCATTCGGAAAGGCAAGGGCTTCTTCACAACGTTTCTCAATCTCTTTTTGGGAATATACAAAAACCGGTGTCCCAAATTTCTTTGCTATCTCGATAACCTGAAAACTATTTAAAAATCTTAATCTTTCAATATCCATATTTTATAAAATTCTTTTTAAAACGTAATAAGCTTATTGTTTAAAAATAGGGAAATATGAAAAGTAGATAATTTTTACAAAGATGGAAAAATAAAAGCATACCAAAACAAATATTTTTTTATGGAATAACAATAATTTGCTGAATCAAGCTTCCTTTTGTTAAGAATTTGATTTGTTTATCTGCATCTATTGTATATATCGAAGTTCCGTTTGTATAAACGATAGTATCATCTGAACCAATATCAAAAGACACAACGCTTTTTGCGAGTGTTTCAAAACCTCCGTCCGTTATCTTGACTAATTCCCAACTTTTAGGTACCAAGGATACTGCTTCCTCATTTTTACTTGCCTTTGACATTGCTTTTTGAATATCGATCATTTTCCCATGAAGTACTATATTTTTAGGACTAGGACCTTCTACTTTTGGATTTCCGGCAGTTGTAAGGGGTTTTTGGGAATACATCAAAGAAAAAAAGTTAAGGTAATGGAATACGGCTCTAAGCAATCGAAACGGAAAAAACAGTAGGTCTTTTAAAACTTTAAAAGGTGATACACTTTTATTCCAGTTATTTTCATAAGGTCTTTTGATACAAAAAAGTTCACCTTTTGAATTGTATTTGGGTTGTAAAAAGTCATGCTTCATATCCTCTAAAATGGTTCTCATTTCTAGTGTTTCCACATTTAGATATTGAATCGCATAAGGACCTATTCCTACAAAATAACCGTCTTGGTTTCTGGCAATTCCGGAAGATTGAAAAACTATGCTCTCTTTGGAAGTCGTTGCCCAAGAGGGAAGTTCATCCAATGAATCTCCCTCGGTTATCTGGCGAACGTCTTTGAATGCATTTTCAATCAAGGCTATATTGGAAATTCCATTGGAATAGATGAGAGAACAGACAATTTTGTTTGTTTTGGGTTGTTTATTGATATCTCTAATATTAAATTTTTCTTTGTGAATGAGCCTTTTTTCCGAATCGTTTTTATAATCATACTGAAACAATCCGCCAATAGTATCTGTTTCAATAGCATAAATAATCTTTTCACCTTTGGAGTTGGCTGGTATTACACCGGTAAAATTCACCATTAGATTTGCAGGCTCAAGCTCTCCTGCTCCCCATGGAGACAAACCCCTAAACTGAGCCCCTCTTCCTTTTGTTTTCCATTCATTCCTTTGTTGAATTTCAAGGGCTTTTGTTTTAGCATCCATAGCAAATTTACTGTCAATGCTACGAAAATTGATGCCATCTTCCGCAAAAAAGAGTTTACCGTTAGATAAATAGGCTAATCTGATACTCATTCTCCCACCAATTCCATTTAGTATATACTGTGATTAGAGCGATTTTTATGATTAACATGATAGATTTATTTGATTTTTAAGGATTTTCGTTGAGTTCATCCAAAGACTACTCTGTGTTGTGTATCAAAAATAGGCAACGATTTTTATGTTATAATTAAGTTGAGACTTCCTTTTTCATAGTATACACTACAAGGTCATGAAAACCCAAAGTTCCCTTTTCCGTTTTAACAAAATAAAAATTCTGCTTTTTATAAAATTGTACTGCTTTTTGATTTTTCTTTTCAACTTCCAGGACTAAATATTTTTGTGTTTCTAAGTAAGAGTAATTAATATTCAAAAGATGACTTCCTATTCCTCTATTCTGATACCATGGTGATATGTACAACCTACATAGATAAGCAGTTTTTGGATTAAGCAGCGCAAGAGTAGACAAACCTATAATTTTATTGTTGTCTGTGGCTTTTAAAAAAACTACTTCTTTATCTAAAATTTGGTGCAAAAGCAAACCTGAACGTAACCAATCATTTATCGTTTTTTTTATTGTAGGTTCCGGCAAAAACGATTGGTAGGTGTGGCTCCAGACATAAGGTAAAAACTCGTAGATTTCATCCAAATCTTCCTCAGTAGCTTCTGAAATTATCATTTTATCCGTAGTTATTTTTTAGAAAATTCCAAAATTTTGGGATAAATCCCTTCCGTAAAATCCCTATTAACCCTAATTTCTCCCTTGGAATTATAATGTATCGATTCGGCAAATAAAGAATTTGAATAATCCATTTCGGGAAATTCCAAATAAATAGAATTTGCAAACTTTTTAGTTACCTTTTTGATAACTGGTGTGATTTCTTTAAAATAAGGTGTTTCGTTTAAACCTTCTGCCCTAGGTAAATTCAAAACAACTAATTTTAGTCTTTCTTTTTCGCAATACTCACTAAATTCAACCAAGGGTTCCAAAGAAAACCTTGCGGTCTGCAGTTGTTCTAATTTATTTTTGAGTTCTTCTTTTCCAAGTATTTCCGGAGCAAAAAAATAGTTTCCCAAATTAATTTGCCCGTAGGTACTTTCTATTATAGTTTGAATTAACACGTTTCTACTAATATTCGGTAAGTCTTTTCCCAAAAGGTATTTAAACTTAAAGCCCATTATTATTGATTCAAAACCTTGGCGGTGCTTGATGCTTTTTAGCGTATAGGGCATGTACTCTTTTAGAATAAAAAAACTCTCTTTTCCATCGTATTGCTCATAGCTTTCGGATAGAGAAAATAGGTTGAGTAACCTGTGTTTGTAATTTGACCATAATTCCGGATCGGAATCAAAAGTTTGGCTTTTACTAAACATAAACTGTTCGGGGTCTGCTGCCCATACCACAACTTTGGGTCTGTTTTGATGATGTAAGAGGTATTTTTTTAAATAGTATTTGAAATACCTAGGACCGGCAGCCGGAAGACTGAAGTTATAAAAAGATAAAGGATGTTTTTCGTCTCTTGGATTTCCTTTAATGGAAAGTGACCTACTATCCCCATACATGAGAATGTCATATTCTTGATTCTTATCTTCTGCAACTAGCTTTTTATAGGTTGTTAAAAAAGCTCCTCCACCATCAATATAATGCAAATTCCGAACACCATAAAGTAAAACTTCTATAAAAATGATAAGTAAAACAGTCAAACTGAAAGCTCTAGTTTGAAATAAAAAGTCTTTTGTTCTTTTTAGGAATGGATGCATTTTTTTTACATTAACCCTTTTGCCTCTATAAGGTATTTCCTCTTTAACTTTCTTTTTTATAAAGCCTTTTTTATATAATTTTTAAAGATTTTTAGGAGTTCATTCCAAACCTTGAAAGCTATACCAAAAGGCCCACAATAAATCCTTAAGATGGAAGTGGTACGAGTGTATTCGCTACTGGGAAGTCCAAACTTCAGTTTTTCTTTATGTGTTGGTATATACAAAGTTCCAAAAAGTAAATCCCAGAAGGCAAAAGTAACACCCATGTTTTTTTGATAATGATTGGGATTTATGCTATGATGGATTTGGTGTTGTGCCGGGCTTATCAATATGTGACTTACCCACTTAGGAAAATTCAACCAGACGTGTGTATGACGTAGATTGGCATAAAAATTAAAAAGAAATATTCCTACATTCAAATTCCAAACAGTAATTTCCTGTAATCCACCTGGAAAGACATAGATCGCAAGACCTGTGATAATCCCCGCAAACAAACCACTAGCCGAATTTAAGAGTATTCCCTCCACAGGATGTACTCGAAAATCAGTCAACGGATTTAACACCTCTGCGGAATGATGAAATTTATGGAACTCCCACAAAAAGGTGACATTGTGCAGCAAATAGTGAACCATAAACCTTCCAAAATCAGCAAAACCCCATACAAAGATTGTATACAATATATTTTCCCATATTCCAAAAGAAAGGATTCTCTCCGGAATACCAAACTGATAAATCAATTGGTTATTTATAATTTTTGCAGTTGTAGTACTAGTAATAACCATATACCCCAACACAATACTAAAAAGAAGTGTATTGATTAGATAATATTTATAATCAACAAAGGACGAAGGATGGGTCCATGGTCTTTTATAGAACAAATAAATAAACAGCTTATGAAAATTTAAACGTCCTTTACTTTTTAAATCGAATGTTATAACTAAAATAGCAAAAAGTATGGAAAGCAATAGATACAGCCAATAAATTCGACTGTTTGGATTGAAAAATAAATTTATGGGCGAAAGTAATATATCTATCAGTAAATCCATACTTTATGCACAATAGTAGTCAAGCAAAAGTTTCTATAAAAAATTGTAAAGACAAATAAAAGCTTTTAAGAAAATAATAATATGATATATGTTATAACATGAAAAAGTAAGATGGATGGCAATGAGAAAGAGGTTTAGAATAGTATGAGTTATATAATATATCCTTTATTTCTTATTTTTATACTGGTATCTGCAACACTGTGTATAGTTTTCAATCTTGATTTGGATATTGGATTTGCGTGTATCACATCCACGATATCCGTTTTTGCAATTTTATTGGAAAAGATTTTTGTTTACAGAAAAGATTGGTATGTATCCAAACACGATACTTATGTTGATGTTTTGTATATACTTTCCGATACATTTATCAACAATATAACAAGGAGTCTTATGTTCGTTTTTATAGCATACATCGCTTCTTTGGATTTACCTAAATTATCCGTTTTATCTGAAATTCCATTTATTTTTGCAATTTCGACTGGTGTACTAATAGGTGAGTTTTTTCCTTATTTATACCATCGTTATTGCCATAAAGGAAACCAAAATTCAAAAGTAAGCATGTTTTTTTGGCGTGTTCATAGTATACACCATATACCCCAAAAAGTATATTGGTTGAATAATTTTAGGTTGCATCCGATTGATGTTTGTTTCAATACATTAGGGACATTATTTCCAATAATGCTCTTGGGTGCAAACCAGGAAGTATTATTTTGTGTTGGTTTACTTTCAACCATGCATGGATTTTTAGGTCATGCAAATATCAATATAAAATTGGGCTTTTTAAACTACATTTTGTTAGGTCCGGACTTACATCGTTACCATCATAGTAAAATCACTTCAGAAGCCTTAAACTTCGGAACAACTTTTACCCTTTTTGATATATTATTTAGAACTTTTTACTACCCCAAAAATAAAGAGGTGTCAAGTGTTGGTGTAATGGAACCTCTAAGTTATCCCATGGAGAACAAATTTAACAAGCAAATACTCTTCCCATTTTTCTTTGAAAAATACGTTGCGAAACGTAGTTTTTAAAGAAATAAGTAAAATACTTGATTGTATTTACCGATAATATATATAAGTTAAAAGAAAAAGGAGAATTTGAAAAAATGTCTTTTGAAGACCCCGAAAAGCAGCAAAAGAATATTGAAAATCTTTTTATAGACTATTTGGTTAGTAAACATGCAGAAAAGTTATCTGGGACTACTATTCCAGATGTGAAATTTGAAATGCAAAAATACATACATTCTCATATTAAAGGTGTGAAAGAAGGTCTAGCTTCCCACGCAAGGAATCATTCTTTTCATATATTAAGTGACCCAAAATTTAAACCGGTTAGAGACGATTTGAATGGTTTTGCGGAAAGAGTTCACAAATATTTTTATTATGGAAGACCTAGCCAAAGAGAATTTGATGAATTTATTGGACTGTTTGAGCCTGATTTTCAAAAAAAGTATCGAGAGCACCTTGATAAATCTTTACAAGCATCCTTTAGGAATATAGACTATAAAGCCTTAAAAAGAGGATGAATGGAAAAGAATTGATTGTTGTAACAGGTTTGCCGGCGAGTGGAAAGAGCACACTGGCAAATCAAATTGCGATCCATAAGGGGCTTTCTCGAATTTCTTCTGACGACATCAGGAGTTTTTACTTATACAATAGTAACTTTGAGCCTAACATTAAATATTCAAAATATATTTCTGCAATGGTATTTGATGTAATATACCTAAAGGCAGAATTAGAACTTACCTATAAAAATGGAGTTGTTTTGGATGGTATATTCTTTTTTCCACCCGGTTGGGAAAGACTAAAAGAAATTGCAGATAGAACCGGATCGGAAGTGTTTTTTTACCAATTTATTGGAAGTTTTGAAACTCTATCAACAAGAATGAAAAATAGGAATAATGATCCATATAACTCTGAAGCAGATATTGAAGTGTTAAAAAAACACTGGGATATCTTAGAAAAAAATGACTTTCAGTATCCCACTCGCAATCCAGATTTTTTAAAATTAAATTTTCATTGGGAAGAAATTGAAGTAAAAAACTAAATTCGCGCTCTTGCTATAGTCTCTCTAATTATATTGTTCACTTCCCGAGGCTTTTCTCTATGAACCCAGTGATTGGCTTTTAATTTATGAATTTTTAAATTACTGGCAATCTCTTCCATTTTATCATAGCTGGAAGGAAGTATTGCCAAATCATCTTCCGGAATAATAACCGAAACCGGAACTTCAATTGGAGGCTCTGGGAGTCTTGGTAGTCCCCCCATCATAAGTTCACGATAGAGATTTAAGGTACCTACTGCACAGGAAAAGATTTCTTTTTTATCATATTTGTACATTTCGTCGTTGGACGGAACTCCACCTTCTTTTAGAATCCTTTCCCATAAAAAAAGCGGAAACGTATACCACATAAATTCCGGTAATTTTGGAACCTGAAAGAACATAATGTACCATGACTTAAAAATCTGGAAAAATTGCTCTCCTATAGCCATAGGGTTAAAAGAGGTAAATTTCTCAAACATGTTTTTTAAGGTAAGAGTAACATGAGGTCCGCTGACGGCAGTGTAACTATGAACCCTTTTTTGATAAGATCGATTTGATACAAAAGCCCAAAAAATAATAGCCCCCCAATCATGACCAACTAGATGCACTTTTCCTTCTTTTCCAACCAAATGGTCGATAACAGCTAATACATCTTCTTGTAGCTTTTCGATATGAAAATCATACTGATTGATTGGTTGCGTCGATTTTCCGGCTCCCCTTATATCATAGGCAGCAACTTGGTATTCCATACCCAATGAATGCATTTGGTATGACCAGGTTTTGGAGTTATCCGGGTATCCATGCAAAAATAATACTGTTTCCGCGTCCGGTTTGTCTTTTGGTTTGTCTGATACCAAATAAAGTGTTACATCGGACGCATTTACAAAACTTGTTTTCATACTTCACTCTCTTTTTCTTTAAAATTCATTGTAATAATCAGTATAACAAGACCTACTGAAATGCAAGAATCAGCAAAATTAAAGGCAGGCCATCTATGAAAAACTAAAAAGTCAGGCCAATCAAAGTCAAGAAAGTCAACAACTCCTATAAATTCATTTTGGCTAGTAGGTGAGAAACCGAATTTAACACCTCCACCGGGTGGCATTTTTACAAAAAATTTGTCAAAAAAATTCCCAAACGCTCCCACCATCACCAAATTCCAACCCCAATCATGTCCTATATCATAGTTTTTCCATCTATACAATATTAAAAATAGTATGGCGATTCCGGTAGTAACAAGAGACAGTATGGCATTATTTTGAAACATACCAAAAACAAATCCCGTATTAAAGGTAAGGGTCATACAAAACAAGCCATCCATGTAACACTGGCTATCGTGAACGCTATAATTTTGAATCACAAGGTACTTTGTAAATAGGTCAATCAATACGCCTAATAAAATAAAAGCTATATAAGGAGGTTTCAAAACCTCTAAAAATCTTTTGTCAAAATATTTCATAAATTCCTACATTTTACTTAGTCTGTTTTTTATAAATGATACAATCAGAATTAGGGAAAACGAAAACCCCAGAAAATAAAATAAATAAGATAACCAGATAATTCCCTTATCCAAAAAGTTATTCCCAAATTGAATACTGGCAATGAGAATCGCCGTATAAATGAATTGATGCCCGAGAATGTATGTTTTCTCTGTTTGCTTCTCAACATCAGCATTTTTGATACTCAAACGTCCACGATTAATGGCAAGTAAAGCCCTATGAAAATCACCTGGTATAGAAATCATGTTGGCAAGCGCTTCTCCACCGCCTTCTTCTTCCCAAGTTCTTTCCAGGGTGGTTCCACCAACTACAATCGATTCAAAATGAACTTCCGCATAATCAAAGATTGTTCTGTAAGGGTCCAAATAAGCTATATTTCCTACCAAAAGTCCAAGGACCCTTTCTAGCATCACATAATTTTGAGGAACATGGGCTATTTTTAATAATTCGGATAAGCTAGAATTGATTCCCTTTAAAAAGAGGTAGGCATCTTCTGCGTTTAAATCTTCCAAAGAAACGTTTCTAAAAAATTCGGTATTGGTAATAAACCTCTTTAAATTCTCAATGGCATACCTGGCAATTTTTTCCAGTTTATCTTTATTGGCATCGGAAGAAAAAAATCCCATTTCCTCCATGCCTTCAATGACTCCAAAATAATCTTTGGTCATTGCGCTCATAATAATTTTTCGAAGAGATGTGGTTGTGGATTCGTTGACTTCACACACAGCTCCGAAATCAACAAAACACAGTTTTTCATCCGGTGTTATGATTAAATTTCCTGGATGTGGATCTGCGTGAAAAAACTTATACTTGAATATCATTAAAATATAAGCTCTCATAAGTAAGTCTACGATATTGGATTTTTTATCATTTTTACCCATGGTTGGAGGATACTCCGTTATTTTTACTCCTTCTACAAACCTAGTAACTAATACACCCATGGAGGCAAACTCAGGATAAACATCCGGAAAAATGATATTTGGTTCTTTAGCAAAAAGCTCTGTCATTCTTGTGATAGATCGGGACTCTTTTAGTAGATCCATTTCACTCTTTATGGTTACTTCGATTTCTTTGTGAATTTTTTTGTACTCATAACGAAAAAGGTATCTATTCAACCTTTTCATCACAAACTTTAAAGTTTTAAGGTCTTTATTTATTAAATTTTCGATATCCGGATAAAGAATTTTGATTACAACTTTTTCATTGTATAGAGTTGCCGTGTGAACTTGAGCAGTTGAAGCTGCTGCCAAAGGAACTCTGTCTATATCCGGAAAAACATCTGTTATATCTTGGTGTATTTCGTTATGGAAACGTTCTTTAATTTCATTAAAAGAGTGTGGTGGAATTCTATCTTGGAGGTCTTTTAAAGCATCAATGAAGCTTAAAGGAAGTATATGAGTAAGATTTGATAAAAACTGTCCTACTTTTATGTAAACTCCGCCTAACTTCAAAAAAATCTTTTTACAATCATCTCCCAAATCTTTAAAAATTCTTTCTTCTCTTAAAGAAATTTTTTCAGGCGAGAGGAATAACTTTAAGACTTTATAATGCCAAAGAAGGATTACCAATTTCTTTAAAAAGAAAATGTAAACGATAAAAAATCGACTAAGATAACTTTTATTACGATACGTAAAAATTATCGGATGAGACTCTGAGGATTCTTTTTTCATGTAAAATTATTTTTACCAATACACAAAATCAAACTGAATTTGCAAGAAATTCTTAACATAAGTTTATGGTTTCAATCATTTCAAAAATATCATGACTATCTTCAATCGGTCCTGTAATTATCTTTGATTTTTCATCTATCACATCCGTTATTTCTCGATAAAGATTTATCCATGGATTTAGATTGGATTTTGAAAAAACGGGTAAGTTTATTTCTTTAAGGCTAAAAAACCCTTCGTACAAATCTGATTTTTGAGAAATAAAGATTTTGGAACCATCGTTACTCAATACAAACCTTGCCTGGGTAGTTTGAAACTCGATTTCAAATTGAAAGTAGTTTCGACTATCACCAACTTCTAAAAACGCAAAAACATCATTCGGATACTCCATTAAACTTAAAAACCGATCTTCTTTTGGGTTTGAACTCGCTCGATTATAGTAATTAAATGGCTTACCAAGAACCCATTGTATATAATCAAGTGCATGAGTTCCATCATGCAAAAGAGTCTTTTTTTTTCCTTTGGTCGAAGTAAACACGTTCATTTTTACCGTTTTCAGCTTACCATATTTTTTTTCTGATATTATTTTTTTCACATATCCATACAACGGATGGTATCTTCTTTCGTGATTCACCCATATCCTTGTTTTTGCCTGTTTTTTCTTTTCTAGGAGTTGCTTTATTTCTGTTAAGTTTAAGCAAGCCGGCTTTTCTACCAAAAGGTTTGGAATCTTTGCTTCGATGGCAAAAATTATATTTTCATAATGGGATTCCGAATTGGTTGCGATAACACATAAATCGAATTTAGACTTAATTATATCACTTAGATTTGTTACCAAACCTTCTTTTGGAATATTCCATTGATATAAAAATTGATAAATCTTTTTAGAGTTGGTATCATAAATTCCTTTTAAATCAAAACGATTTTTTAAAGCAGAACCTAAAATAACACCGGCATGAGTACATGGATGATATCGCAGTTTATCCTTTTCAAGGGTTGAAGCTATCCGTCCTAAACCCAGCAATAAAGTTTTAATTTTTTCTTTTTTCATACAATCGGAAAGATAATTTTATAAAGCTATGGATTTATAGTCTACAATAAAAATGTATCGGAATTAAACTTTACTTTTTTTATAATTATCATACATCATTTTACCTAAGGTAGCTATCCCGGCTGCCAAAGCACCCAATCCAAAATATGTTCTTTGGGATTGAAAACTTTCTTTATTTCCAGTAACACACCAGGTTGCAAAATGTTCGCAATTATTTTGAAAAACGCTATATTTCCATTTTTCGTTTAATGCCTTTTTTGCCCTTTTAATAGTTTCTATCGGATCAGAATAAACACCATATCTTCTAATTCTTAAAGTCCCACCTTTTATAAAATTTTGTAAACTGATTTGTTTGATTTCTTTATCAAAAATATCACCTTCGCTAAAATCAATAACTTGATTTTCAGCAATATAAATACCATGGTGAGAATAAAGAATGCCATGCCTTCTAACTAAAATATGATCCCCTGGTTTTAATTGTTCTATTGTAATTTTTTTATCGGTTAAACTAAACAATTTTTTATCCTTATTTAATTTTTACTTCAAAATTCTTGATTTTATTCTTTCAATATAGTAGACTTTTTTTCCTATCTTTATGCTATCGTTTTCGAATCTGGAAATTGGAAATGATTCCCTTGAATGATCGTATTCCTTACCTAAATAATAAAACCTTGGGTCATGTTTAAATAGTTCTACAACTGATAAAGCGTAAGGAGAATGATCGGTTGCAAATTTAAAAGAACCACCTGTTTTTAATAAATATGCCAGTTTATCAAGGAATTCCACTGTAAAAGTTCTATGTTTATGATGCTTATTTTTTGGCCATGGATCAGGAAAATTTAGTAGGATTTGATCAAATTGTTCTGATATAAACAATTCGGTTAAAAACCAATTAAAGTTTAAGGGAATGATTTTGATATTTTTTAAATTAAATTCTTGAATTTTCCTTATTGTAAAATCAACCCGGCTAATTTTTTTTTCCATTAGTATAAAACCGGCATCTTCATTTTTTTGTCCCAATTCTATGGCAACCTCTCCCCAACCGGAACCTAACTCCAAAAAATATCTTTCATAATGTGCTTCAAACAATTCCATCGGTTTAACAACTTCAAACTGTTTTGGAACAAAAATGTATTTTGATTGGATAGGAAAAGAACAAACAATATTCCATAATTTATCTTTTAAATCGTTAGAGTTATCCATGAAATCACTTATTTTTTAAGAATTCTTTAAAAAGATTAACCTCTACGAGCTTTTTTTCTACAATATCCATCACTTTTTCAACATTATCAGTACGATTTCCTTTTACTTCTTCTTCAAGTTTGAATATCATTTTGTATATTTCATTTAATGCAAGTGTAGCAGTTGCTCCCTTTAGAGAATGAATTTCACCTAATAAACCATTAATATCTCTTTTTAATAAAGCACCTTTTATGGATTGTATATAAACCATTGAGGTTTCTTCATACTTATCCAAAAGTTTTATAAGCAAATCATCTGTTCCTTTGCTTATTACTTGAAATTCTTTGTATTTTTCATAATCCATAATATTTGAAATTTCTTCCATTGCAACCTCCACTATGCTTGTAGATCTTATAAATAACAAGGAGAATATTAACAATTGTCTATTGATACTATTTTTTTGTAAAATATTTGATTGTAGTATTTTCTTATTTTTTGGTTGTTAAAATTATAACTTATAAAATAAAATAGTTTAATAAACATGAATAATATTCAAAAGAAGCAAACAATAAAAGTCCTTGTTGTAGATGACAATGAAGTCAACCAAATTGTATCTTTAGAGATGCTTTCTATGTTAGGTTTCCAAGCTGATTTAGCTTCCGACGGAGAAGAAGCATTAAAAAAACACGTTCAAAACCATTATAATTTAATTTTAATGGATATTTTAATGCCTGGATTAAGTGGCATTGAAACTTCTCACAGAATTAGAAATGATTTGAATGATGATAATGTAATTATCATCTCGATGTCTGCCGGAAATATATACGAAGAAGATAATAATGCGTTTACCAACGCCGGAATAAATGATTATTTAACCAAGCCTTTTCATACAGAAGAATTAAAAAAGATTATACAAAAATGGTTTTCCAATTCAGACTAAAGAATGTCTAAGTTTATTGATGAAGTTATAATTAATGTTAAAGCGGGCCATGGTGGAGGTGGAGCTGTTTCTTTTTACCGAGAAAAATACAGGGAATTCGGAGGACCGGATGGGGGTGAAGGTGGCCATGGTGGAAATGTATGCATCATTTCAAAAATATCCATAGAAACACTTGATAAATATATTCCTTTAAAGGTTTATTCGGCTGAAGTTGGAACACCTGGTAGCGGTAAAAACAAAGCCGGATCCAAGGGGAATGATCTTATCTTAAAAGTTCCAATAGGAACTCAAGTTTATGATGCAGAAACAGATGACCTTCTGTATGACTTTTTAACCGATGAAGACTTATTTGTTGTAGCCAAAGGTGGAATCGGTGGAAAGGGAAATGCTTTTTTCAAAACCTCTACAAACCAGACACCACGATTTTCACAGCCCGGAGAACCAGGGGAAGAAAAGCAGATTAAGTTAAGCTTAAAACTTCTGGCAGACGTAGGTTTGGTTGGTTTGCCAAATGCCGGAAAATCGACTCTTTTAAGCAAGATAACCGATGCTCACCCCAAAATCGCAAGTTATGCATTCACAACTCTAATTCCTAACCTGGGAGTTGTAATAAGAGATCATAAAAGAAAATATACAATTGCGGATATTCCGGGAATTATAGAAGGCGCGAGCAGAGGAATTGGCTTGGGTTTGTCTTTTTTGAGACACATAGAGAGAGTTAAGGTTGTAGTATATTTGATTGATGCCAATTCTATGGATATAGTTGAAAACTATCAATGTTTAATCAGTGAATTAAATAGTTACCACGAAAGTTTATCTCAAAAACCTTCCCTAATTGTATTAAATAAAATTGATATGATCGAAGACGAAAGCTTTATTCATGAGTTGATCTCAAGTTTTGGTTTACAAAACAAAAAAATAATACCAATTTCCGCTGAAAAAGAAATAAATTTAGAAAATTTGTTAGTTGAATTGGATAAATTATTAATCTTTTATCATTAAGCGTAATAACCACTTTTTCCTTAAAAATCGAACCATGTATACGATTCCCAATGTCAATACCATACAAGTAAGGACAATCCAGCTTAAAATCGGTGATATGGAAAATTGGTTTTTCAAAAAAAAGATTAAAATGGCAAAAGTCCACATTATGGAGCTTGACATGATCATAGTCCATATCGTATCTCCGGATCCTTTCAAAATCCCTCCCAAAATGCTGTAGGTAGAATCGAAAATAAAATAAGCACAGGAAATTTTTAGCATTATTGTTCCGTAATACACGACTTTTTTATAAGAAGAAAATTCTTCACCGGATATAAAAAGATTTACTAGGGAGTTTGTAAAAGTAAAATATACTATGGTTATAAAAAAGGAATATATCCAACCTATTTTTAGAGCGGACCAAGATGATTTTAGTGCCAAATCCTTATTTCTTTCCCCAAGATATTTACCGACTTGTCCGCTTACTGCCTGGCTAATTCCCAGTAAAGGTATAAAACAAACCATATCCCAATTCAGTACGATCGTTGTAGAGGCAGCTACATCGCTAGAATAAGAATACATTGTCATTGTAAAAAATAAAAACCCAGAAAGATTGACTAACATTTCAATACCTGAAGGTAAGCCGTATCGAATCAATTTTGTTAGGATTGCACATTGAAACCGAAATTTAGTTGCCGTATTGTAATCAGTTCTGTATCTTTTGGAATAAAATTGTATAGTTAAGATAATAATTGGCAGTACACTTGAGAGGATAGTACCTGTTGCAGCTCCCTCAATACCTAACTTTGGAAACCCATGCTTTCCAAAAACCAAAATATAAGAAATAGGAATATTTAAAAGAACACCCAAAAGGGAAGCAATTGTTACAATGGATGTTTTACCAATTCCTATAAAAAAATTGGCAAAAACCAATCTTAATGGTGTAGTGATTACCGTTAGACTCAAAATGTGAAAATACTTCAATTCATTTTGATATAAGTCATTCTCATGCCCAAACAATAAAAATAATTTAGGAGAAAAGAAATAGGAAAGTAGAAAAATGCAAGGAGTGACTAAAACCGTTAATAGTAACCCTTGGTGTACGGTTTTAATTGCTTCTTTTGGTTGTTTCGCTCCGATATACTGCCCAACAAGAGAAATGATTTGACCTAAAATTCCAAACATTAAGGTTGTGATGAGATATGTTAACAAGCCACCGGATAAGGTCGCAGCAAGCTCTTCTTTTCCAAGTTGTGCAAGAAAATACCTATCTACAAAAACCATGGCAACGTCAATAGCTTGAGAAAAAAAGATTGGTAATGCAATAGGAATCAACTCTATTACGCTTCCTTGTAAATTTTTTGCATCGTTAGATGATTTATACATTCTGCTTGTTTTCAATTATAAATTATTTAAAAGTCTAAATATGCGTTTAATCTTTTTTTGCTCTAAGTTTAACATTTTCATAACTTTTTGTGTATAAACCGAAGATCGTAAAATTTTCATAATTTCTTCTACATTAAGTTTAGACGAAGAAAACGGAAGTTCGTTTGTGAGTGTATTTGAATCTAGGATTATGGAACTATTATCACTTTCTTGGAAAAATAAAATTTCCAATTTATCAGGTGTCTTTATATAATCATAAGCGATTTGATTTTTGTAGCTTAAAGTTTGTTTATATGTAACCGGAATATAAGAATCCAGAGTTTTGATTCTATTCTGAAATCCCAAAGAGTAGTTTTCATAACCTGTTCCTCTGCAGTGCGTTTTCCCAAAATAAGATTTAAAATCCAAACCGCAATAAATCAATTTTTTTACATTATAGGTTAGGCAAAAAGATTTGGCGAGACCTGCCACATTCATTGAGGGATTAGAAATCAAACTCAGGTTTTCCAACCTATTTTGCAATATCTGGTCCAAAGGAAAAGTTGACATATAAATCAAAATAGGATTTGGAATTTCAAATAAATGCGGACTTGCCCCTAACCAAGTAAAAATCGGGATATCCGAATATAAGTCTTCTCTGAAATGATAGATCGTCCCACGACCTGAGTCCACAGAAAAAATTAAGTCGATTTTAATACCATTATTCTGTAAAAAGTAAGATGCAGTATCAGATGAAATCAAAAAAAAATGCTCCCGGTTCTTCCGAATCCATTCCACTTGGTTTTCCAATATAGGAGAAGCTCCGCAAAAAACAACCGTTTGACCTTTTAAAAACTCAAACATTTCTGATGTAACCAAGGTACAGGAATTCTTACTTTTTATCTTGTGTAGATTTTTGAAATAATTCCGAATCCACAACTTGGAAAAATGAACAACTGTATTTTGGTGAATACTTGTTTTTTGTGAATTAAGAATTTTGTAGATTTCCTCGATCCACTTTTTATGGTTTTTACCATAAAATGGTTGAGAAAAAAAGTAGAAATTTTTCGAAGAAGTATTTTGCAAAAACTCTTGGAATTGCTCCAAACTTTCTACAATTAATAGTTCGGAATTTCTTTCTTTGAATCTTTTGGTTATTTTATCTTTTTGGTTTTGGATTTCGGAAAATTGAAAAATGGAGGCATCCGGCTCGATACATACCAATTTGATTTTTGAGTTCGTTAAAATTATGAATTCTTCTATGTGGTAACCGGCACCAAATCCCAAACATAAGATTTGGGTTTCCTCTATACAAGTTATTTTAGGTAATAGAGAGGAGACAAACCGATTTGCTTCCTTTTTAGGATCAAAAGAAGAATGAACAAATTGTCCGTTTTCTTTACTTTGTAAATTTGGTAAACCGCTCCTAGTATGTACTATTTTTAGTGAAATATTTTTTCCTTTTTAGCTCGTTTAAAGCACTTATTTTTCAAAAACCTTGCTTAAATCAATCTTAAAATTTGATTTTTAGATTTCTTCGTCTAAAAATGATTGAAGTTATTTTCTATTCTTTTTCCAAATTCACATCGTCATGCATTTTTGGAAATACAATTTTCGGAATAAAAAATTCAACATGGCTAAGTTTCTTATATTCAATATTTATCCATGGATAAATATTGAATAAGTATTTGTAAATTCTTAATTATATTTACCTTAAAAAAAATAGTTGCAATAAATTTACAATAATTTTAAACTCAATATCAGTTGCAAATGGAATACAAATGATATATAAGGGGAAGCTAATATGCTTAAAAAATTTACCATATTTCTATTTTGTATTTCGTTTTCGGTTTTTTCAAAAGAGCCAAAAGAAATCTCTACCAAAATTTTCAAGGTTCGAATGTATCCCGACTCTGTGTATGTAACTCGATTTGGATATGTGAATTTAGATAAGCAGAAAAACCAGGTTGTTATTCGTGGTTTACCCCAAGGAACCATCGACAAATCCATATCCCTTGGTTTTCCTAAAAATACGGATATAAAAATCAAAAAGATTGAAGTAAAAAGTGAAATAGAGTTAAAATACCAAAACGAAGTCGCAAAAGCTGCAAAAAAACACTATGATAATATATTAAATAAAGTTGATATTAAAAATAAAGAGTATTTGAGTGTTTATCACCATAAGAATGTTTTAACCAGGCTTTTGCCAAGCAAAAGAGATCAATCCTACGGATTGACAAATGAAATAAACATCAATTCCGATGCCTGGGGTTCTTTTCATAAAATTGTAAGAATAATGCTGGAAGAAAATTCCAAATTAGAACTTTCTTTACTAAAAGAACTTGATGAAATGAGAGAAGAGTTGGTTGTTGCCAAAGCCAAATTGGACTATTACCAAAATGCAGAACACATAGAAACTAAAACAATCCAAGTTGACTTTTTTAGTAAAAATCCGGTGGGCAAAGCAAAGCTTTTTCTAAATTACTTGATCGGTAATGCGGAATGGTTTCCCAGGTATGAAGTGAAAGTAGATGCAAATACAAAAACCAATATACTCTATATGTTTGCTCTCGTAAGAAATAATACGGGTGAAGACTGGAATAATGTCAATGTGTCCTTTTCAGCAGCAGACCATACGCAAAGTTTGGATATACCTACCATTTACGAATGGAGAATTGGATACAAGGAAAAAATGAAAGGAGAAAGGCAGAGGCGAACATCCGAACAAGTAAACGCGGCTGGTTCTACCACAGTATATCATCAAAAAAAATTAGACTATAAAGAAAAGGAATTAGCCAAAGCTCCTGCACCAATTCAGCAACAAGCAGAATCGACGGTGATTGGCGGTGAAATGGAAAAAAATTATGATAGCAGAATACAAAACTTGGATGCTTTAAAAAGGGATAACTCTGCACCAAAAAAACCGGAACCAATAAAATTAGAGAGTTTTGATGAAAGGAAAAAGTTAGTCGTAAGGGATTCCGAAGAGCAATACCAAGAAGTGCAGCAGACTTCCAAAAATGTCTTAACTCAAAACCGAGTTCAATCCAAATCAATTACTACGGAAGATAATCTCAGTTCCTTAAGAGCAAATATCTTGGAACAGCAAAAAAACCTCCAAGAACAAAACTATAGAGCAGTGTTAGATTACGGTCAAAAAGCAAAAGAAAATATCGGGCTTCTTGACATGAAATATCAAAGAGAACTATCCCCAAGAATCAGAGAAATTGAAGAGTTGTCCAAGCGTGCTTCCATTATGCAGGCAAATGCAAAAATAACAAGTGGTCTTATTTCTCCCAAAATTTCTTCGGAAGGGTTTGACTATAGATACAATGCCAAAAGCAGAAACACGATCCTATCGGATAATTCGTTTAATAAAGTTTTAATTGGAATACAAAAACTTCCCTCTAACATAAGTTATGAAACTTCACCCATTACAAAAAAATCGGCGTTCTTGGTTTCCACATCGGTTTCAAAAAACAAAGAACCCTTGCTTGCCGGACCTTTGGACATCTTTGTGCAAGAAGATTATAACGGAACAACCAATATCTCCAAAACAGCAAGTGGTGAAGAATTAAGATTTGAGCTTGGTCCCGATGATGACGTAGAAATCGAAAGAAGAGAAACAAAATTTAGAGACAAATCTGGAATATTTATTAAAAAAAATACAATCCAAGTTAATATTCAAGTTATCATCAAAAACAAAAAAAGAGAAAAAATTCTTATGTATTTTGTAGATAGAGTACCTTATACCAATGATAAAGAAATTGACATAGAGATCAAAAAAATCCCAAAAGGTGTAAGCATCAAAGATCAAGGAATTTTCAAACAAAAATATATAATTCCTCCTGGAGAATCGGAAAAAATTATATTAGAATACGTAATAAGTTATCCGGAAAATTCCTATCTAAAAGAAGAATTGCGAGAGTTTGAAAAAGATGAATAAAATTCTGACTATTTACCTAGTATTGTTTTATCTTGGTGATTTATTCGCAGATGATTTGCATATCCCTGTGAAAGAGGTTCTTGTATACAATGATAGAGCGCAAGTTACCAGAAAGATAAAAATAAATTTCCAAACTGGAGAATCCATTTTTAAAATAATAGGACTTCCCGTAGGTTTGCTTGACGAAAATCTTCGTGCCTATACGGAAGGTTCTAATAATAAAGTAAGTGTTTCTTCTATAAGTTCTTATATCGAACCACACTTGTACTATAGCGAAGAAGAAGTCAGAGTTTTAAGTGATGATATAGATAAGAAAGAAACTGAGAAAAAAAAATTACAAGTCAAAATTCAAAACTATAATCAAGAAAAGACAATACTAACCGGTTTTGAAAATCTCACCATAGAATCTATTTCCAAAAAAGTTGCTTATATTAAAAGTGAAGAGGAAATGAAAAATTGGAAAGAAACAATTTTGAGTTTCAGAAGTAAACGTTTAATAATTGAAAGAGAACTTCATCAGATAGACGTTCAATTAAAAGACTTGGAACAAGTTTTGGATATCCAAAAGAAAAAGCTAGATGAAATCATTTCCAAGGTCAATAAGTCAAAGCGAATTACGGAAATAAAAATTGTGAATGTGGATAAAGAACCAATCCAAACTGAGCTAAACGTTTCTTATATCATACTCGGATCATCATGGAAACCGGTATACAACGTCACGATACACAGTACTAAAAATGCTGAAATAGAATATATGGCTGATATACTACAAGAAACGGGCGAAGACTGGAATAATGTAAAAATATCTTTATCAACAGCAGAGCCAAGAAAAATACAAGCACGACCAAAAGTAAGAGCAGTGGAAATACTAAAAGAAGGAGGCGCTACACAAAAAGAATTTTTCGAATATTCCAAACAATCCAAAGAAGAAGAAGATAGAACAGAAGATAAACCGACAGACGGAACAACTTCTACCGAGATCGAAGGTGGAGTGGTAAAAGCAGCTGGCAGTTTGATCTTTCATTCTCCGGAAACTTCAAGCATACCTTCCGAAAAAAAATACCATAGAATACTCATCGCCAAATACCAATCGGGTGTAAAATTTGAATACGTAACTATTCCTAAAATAAAAAAAGCAGTCTATTTAATGGCTAAACTGAAAAATAACATTCGGTTTCCTATGCTAGCAGGAGCTTTAAACATTTTTAGAGAATCCGGATATATTGGCGAATCCGGAATTCCTTATGTACCTGCTTATGGTGAATACGATGTATCTTTGGGAAGTCAAATTGATTTTAGGGTTTTTTATAGGATGGAAAACAATGTATACAAGAGCGGAATTGTCTCCAAGCAAAATGTATTTGAAAAAACAGAGCATATTAGTATTGAGAACTTTAGCAAAAATGATAATAGCATCACTTTAATTAGCAACGTTCCGGCTACAGATATTTCAGACATTGAAGTAGAAATAGACCAAAAAACAACAGTAGGATATACCGAAAAAGTAAAAAATTCCGGTATTTATAAGTGGAAGATTCCCATTAAAAGTTATACAAAAAAAAGAATTTTTTTAAAGTATAGAATCAAAGTGCCAAAAGATTCCCCTTTGCGATTTTAAGACGAACTGTAGAAACTTCTCATATAAAAAATAATCCTCTTGACAATATTTTAGCAATTCTTAAAAAATGAACTAATAAGAAAATTGGGATGGAACAATGAAATTCTTAAAATATTTTATAATTTTTATACTATTTTTAATAGGAATTTATTTTTTATTAACCCTTGTTCCATTTAAAATCAAAGAACAAAAAGAAGTATTTTCAAGCAATGCCTTCAGAATTGCCCATAGGTGTGGAAAAGACATGTTTCCCGAAAATACTCTGTTTGCATGTAAAAAAATTGTAGAGAGAAATCTTGCTGATTTTTTAGAAATGGACGTTCATTTAACAAAAGATGATCACCTGGTTGTTTTGCACGATGCTACCTTGGATAGAACAACCAATGGAACAGGATTTGTAAAAGAAAAAACTTACGAAGAAGTATTGAAATTAGATGCAGGTTATAAATTTACAATAAATGGAAACGAATTTCCTTTTCGTAGTAAAGGCATACAAATTTTGGAGTTAGATGAATTTTTTAAAGAATTACCAAACAGTAAATATTACATTGAAATCAAACCGGATGATTTAAAAGCGGCAGCTAAGTTAAATTCTGTCATTCGTAAATTCGACATGGAAAAAAAAGTAGTTGTAGGCTCGTTTAATCATGCTGTTTTAAAAGAATTGCAACAATTAATGCCAGAAGTAGCTTTTTTTGCAAGTAGAAAGGAAATTTCTTTTTGGGTTCTTTTCCAAAAGTTGGGCATAGGGGGGGTTTACCCATTTTCTTCTGATACCTTAGCCATACCAACAAAGCTTGGAATTTTTGATCTAGACCAGTTATTGGTAGAGAATGCTAAAAAACAAAATATTAAAATTCATGTTTGGACGATCAATGAAGGAAATGAAATGTTGAGCTTGATAAAGTTAGGGGTAAACGGAATAATGACGGACAAACCAGACTTGTTAAATTCTCTTTTGGATTCTAAAAGTAAATAACTTTGGTTATGAATTGAAAAAAATTAAAAAAGCGATAAATATTAAAGTTAAAAAGTAGATAAGAAATACTTTTAAAACCTTTATTTAACCCAAAGGAGAACAAAAATGGAAGCACCAAATCTAAAAAAGGAAGAAGAAATTAAAGAGGAAATAAAGCAAATATTGATGGAAGACGATGCCGCTGCTATCCTTGCATTCAAAAAACAAAAATTAGATACGGGAAGAAAGATCCCTCTAGAAGAAACTAAGAAGTAGAGGAATTTTTTCATTTTATTAAGATGTTGGCGCGTAAAAATACCTAATTTACGCGCTTAATTTTTTCCTTTATCAGTTCTCAATAGTGAGCAAAGAATTGTTCTATACCACTTTTTCAGGTCTTTCCTTTTCATGTTATTATCGGCTTGAGTTACAAAAAATCGACCATTGTTTGTATTTAAAAACTATATTTACAAAATTTGTAATAAAAAATAACTATCTAATCTGGAATGTGTTTATGTCCTTTGAAGATTTTAACAGTTTATTAAATAGTGCCACGAATGATGATTTTACGACCATGGAAAAACCTTTAGTAATGGTTGTAGACGATAATTATGTTACAATTTGTTCTTTGGAAGCTATTTTGCTCCCTCAATACAGGGTAGTACTTTGTATAGATGGGAATGAAGGTATAAAAAAAATTACTAAAGACGTTTATGCCGTCATTTTAGATATAAAAATGCACGGGATGGATGGGTTTGAAACTTTTTTAAAAATAAAGGAAAAATCACCTAACGTTCCTATTATATTCTATTCTGCTTACCAGGAATTAAAAGACCCTTTTTATGTAATGAACCGCTATAGACCATTCGGATATATAAAAAAAGGAACTGTGGCAACCGTACTTTTAGATACGGTTGCCAGTGCTGTTGAATTTTACAAAAGTACATTGCACAATGAATTACTAATAAAGGAATTGGCAGAAGCAAAAGAAAGCCTGGAAGAAAAGGTAAAAGAAAGAACAAAACAACTCGCTAAAAAAAATGAAGAATTAAATAAACTGCTTTTTCAATTTGAACAAACAAACAAACTGTTGTCCGCCTCTAATAAAAAAATTATGGATAGCATCCACTACGCGCATAGAATACAAACATCTATGCTACCAAACTTGGAAATATTGGAAATGTATCTTCCCGAATCTTTTGTTATATGGGAGCCAAAAGATATGGTTGGTGGAGACTTTTATCAATTTTATCCGGTAGAAGATGGATTCATTTTAATTGTGGCTGATTGTACCGGTCATGGAGTTCCTGGTGGATTTATGACTATGTTAAGCATATCGGTATTACACAGAATTATAGAGGGGGATAGAATAACAACTCCCGGAAGCATTTTAATGGATTTGAATAAGATCATCAAAACATCTCTGCAGCAAGACCAAGAAAGAGGTAAATCGGATGACGGTTTAGAATCAGCTGTATGTTATATTCAACCAAAAGAAAAGAAACTGTATTTTTCCGGTGCGAAATTCTCTTTGAACATAGCACAAGACGGAGAGATTACAAAGATTAAGGGAGAAAGGAAAAGTCTTGGCTACAAACGTTCCCAGATGGAATATTATTTTCCAACACACCTGCTTTCCATTGAAGACGGAATGACGTTTTATTTATATAGCGATGGAATCGTAGACCAATTGGGTGGAGAGAGGAACATGCCTTTTGGAGAAAAAAAATTATATGAAATTATTAAAAGGAATTTCAACAGACCTTTACTAGAGCAAAAGGAAGAAATACTTGAGGCATTACAAAAATATCAAAAAGAATTTGAACGTTTAGATGATATCACAATGATTGGTTTTAGAGTCGGGGTATAGCTATTTACAAAAGTATTTGGGGTAGACATCTTCCATGTTAGAGAATAGTTTTATATACAAAACAGAAGAACAAATCATAAAAGAAGCTGAAAGAGTTCTCCAAAATTCTTCCAACCATAATAATCCGTTATTA
The DNA here is from genome assembly GCA_024233865.1 of Leptospiraceae bacterium. Lineage (GTDB taxonomy): Bacteria > Spirochaetota > Leptospiria > Leptospirales > Leptospiraceae > JACKPA01. The sequence goes on from JACKPA010000002.1 coordinate 151,966, forward strand.
AATGATTATGCGATATTACTAAAGGGTTATAAAAAAATTTATCAACGAATCCAAAGACTAATAAAGTTAGGGGATACTCAACAATTAAGTATACTACAAAAAGCTTTAAAGGAGCAGAAACAGCTAACTAATGCCTACAGTCGCTTTGTGCCTTTGGAATACCTAGAATTCTTACAAAAAGAATCTATAACAGAAGTTCAATTAGGAGACCATGTCAGTAAAAACATGACCGTTATGTTTTGTGATTTGCGATCCTTTACCAAAATTTCGGAAAACATGAATCCTCAAGAAAACTTTAACTTTATCAATTCTTTTTTGAAACGAGTCAGTCCGATCGTTCGCAATCATAAAGGTATAATTATAAAATACGTTGGAGACGGAATCATGGCGATATTTCCACTTAATGTGAACGATGGTATCAATGCAGCAATCAATATGCTCCAAGAAGTAAGTGTCTACAACCAGGAAAAAGGAAAAAATAATTCTTATCCTATTGAGATAGGATTTGGAATTCATGTTGGTTATATGATGGTAGGAATGATTGGAGAAGAAAACAGGATGCAAGGTGATGCTCTTTCGGATACTGTGAATTTGACCTCTCGTTTAGAAGGATTGACAAAATACTACCAAGTATCTTTGATAATTAGTGAAGATGCGTATAAACTAATCGATTCCAAAAGCTACAACATTCGCTTCCTTGATAATGTAGTAGTAAAAGGTCGAAGTTTTCCTATACCTATCTATGAGGTTTTTGATTCCGATCCTATTCTCATAAAAGAGAAAAAGTTACAAACTTTACATGAATTTGAAATAGCTCAAGAATTTTATTTTAACAGGCAATTTGCAGAAGCGGCTAAAAAATTTATAAGTATTTTAGAAATTCTTCCCCATGATTCAACAACAAAACTCTACTTAGAGCGTTCGGCAAGGTATTTGTTAGAAGGCGTACCAGATGATTGGACTGGCATGAGAATCATGACAAACAAATAAACCTCATCGAAAATATTTTTTAAAATAATCCCTTTTTGTAATAAGTTGTATAAAGTTTATTTCCTAATCCGAAAATAAAGTCACTTTCCACGATACCTGAAATCCATTTCTCTGGAATGTTAGATAAGCCATAGTAAAGTCCTGCTATTCCACCGGTTACTGTTGCCGTAGTATCGGTATCAAGACCTAAATTTACGGCTTTTAAAACTGCTTCACTGTAAGATTTTGTTGAGAGCAAGCACCAAAGAGAAGCCTCTAGGGTATCTACTACATATCCGTCAGATTTAATTTTATCTTCCGAAATGTTTTTTATATTTTCACTTAGAATTCGATTAAAAATTGTTGATTCACTTTTTGATAAGTGTTCTATGTATTTCTCTTTTTCCTTTTGAATTTTTTCATAAGCCTCCATGAGCGAGTATTCATCTAATATATACAATGCAAAATCAATATATATATAACAAGAAATTATCGAAATACTGTGTCCGTGTGTGATGGATGATACTTTTTTAATTATTTCGAACTTTTCATCTTCACGAAAAGAGTTAGAATCTAAATAAAATAGCAAAGGTAAAATCCTCATTAGTGATCCATTTCCATTATCCTTAACATTTTTACCACCTGCTTCCAAAGGATCTGTGCCACTTTTAATTCTGTTTAAAGCATAAGACGTTGTTTTTCCGATGCCGAACGCCTTTCCATGAGGAGTCATGTAGCCGGATTCATACCATTTTAGAAAACTATTTGCAATGTCTTTTAAATTAAATCCTTTTGTTAAACTTTCTGCCAAACAAAAACTTAAAGAGCTATCATCCGACCAAGTTCCGGGAGGTTGGTTATGCGAACCATTTCCAATAAAATCAGTTACCGAATTTTGCTTTAAATATATTCTAGGCTTAAATTCTACCGGAACTCCCAAAGCGTCTCCAATACTAAGCCCGTAAAGGCATGAATTGATTAAATCCAAATTTCTCTCTTTCATAATATACTTTTTCCTAAATTTATTTGATTTCCATAAGTTTATACAAATTATTTATCTTAATTTCTCTAACCCTGAATTGAAAGTAAGAAAAAAACTGATCTTCTAATTTTTTTTTCATTAGGCTCTCTTTTCCTAGCAAAAACAAATTATCTTTTGCACGGCTTATTGCAACATATAAAATTCTTCTTTCCTCTTCTATTATTTCCAAAGAACCACCGCCCATTAAATTCCAGCCACCAGCCAAATCAACAAAAACAGAATGAAATTCCAAACCTTTCGATGCATGGATTGTTATAATATTATCTTTTGATATTCCTAATTTGATAAAATGATCTATTCTATAATTAGATCTGCATAAAATAAACGAATCTGAAAATATTTTTAGATAATTTATGAATAATTCTTTAAACTCTTCATTGGAACTATCATCTAATAATTTAATTTTCCAAATATTAGCCTTACCTTCCCTTTTGGCTTTTACTTTTTTTGAAATATTATTTTTATTTTTTGAGATTGGTATAGAAGAAAGGTCGACAATACCTGGAAGAGACCGATAGTTGGTTGTTAAAAATTGCACATTACAAGGAGAAAAATATTCTTGAAATTTTAAAAACGGAATAGTAGACGCTCCTCTGAAACCATAAATAGCCTGCCAATCGTCTCCGACAACGGTAAGTTTTTCGGGATTTAACAATTTTAGCCACTTCAATTGAGTTAGGTCTGTGTCCTGAAACTCATCTACTATAACTCGTTTCACTTCTTTTTTTGCTTTGAATGTCCAATCTTCTTGGTTTTCCAAACCGATTAAATATAAGTGTATCAGGTCGTCAAAGTCCAGTTTTTTATTGTCTGTTTTATATTTATTGTATTCAAGAATCAAATTGCTAAATAAATCCGGAAAGTTTTTGTTCAAATAAACCGATGCATCTTCCAAAAGCAAATCGTAAGGGATTCCTCCAATTTTAAACCTTTCTTTTCGGAAAAAGTCTCTAAAAAATTGTTCTTTTTCTTTGGGTTCTACAATAGAAGTTTCCTTGCCCATGTAAGACGGATGGTATTTTTTCAGAATATACAAGCAATAAGCATGAAACGTTTTAATCATTACCTTGTTTTTTTTTCCAGTTACTCTTTCCAATCTTTCACTAATTTCTTGAACTGCTTTCTTGGAAAAAGTAATCACCAAAATTTCTTCTTGTTTTTCTTTTCCATCTTTTATGATTTTTTGTAGTAAGCCTATCATTGTACTTGTTTTACCGGAACCTGCTGCCGCGATTACCTGTTGGTAGTTTGAATTATTCTCTAATATCTTTAATTGTTCGTCACTATATTTCATAGCATCCTCGATTCTTTATATATAATGGGTAAGAAATCGAAGAAATGGTCCTGATTTTTTTTCCAAAAGTTCGTTCTTGGTGAAAAATTTGCCCAAAAGCGAAAAAAATGAAAAAAAATTAAAAAAATCCCTTACCAACTTTTCATTTTCTTACCCATTAAAAGCAGAAGATTAAATTTTTTTAATCGAAGAATTAGGAGTAAAAACATGAAAAATATCAATATAACAATCGTAGACGGAAACCTTACAAACGATCCTGAGTTACTAAAAACAGTAAATGGGAAGAGTTTATGTAAATTTTCTATTGCCGTTCATAATGGGATAGTGAACAATCAATCTAATTCGGATGATGTTTCCTACTTTGATGTGGATGTTTGGGATAAATTTGCAGAAACCTGTAACGACCTACTAAAAAAAGGAAGCAAAGCTGTGATTGTTGGGAAACTCAAACAGGAAAGGTGGAAGGCAGAAGATGGTACCAGTCGACAAAAAGTGAAAATTATTGCCCAAGAAATTCGCTTTGATTCCAGTGTTTTTGAAAAAAAAGTTATTGATAACCGAAAAATCGCAGCTTAAAATTTAAAAAATCCCCAAAAACTTTTTCCGGTAGATGTTCATAAATCTACCGGCTTCTTTTTAGAATTTGCAATTTCCTAAATTCAAATCATTAAATCTCACAAAATAGTCTTGAGAAGTAAAAACACCTTAAGAAATTTATTATTTTTACGAGAATATAAGAAGGTGAAAAACTAAAAGAAATCTCTTTGACATAAACAAATAAGGATAGAATCATTATATCTATTCTACAAGATGATTTTTATGTCTTAGGTTAAACCCTGTGGAAAAAGAAAAACAAAAAAATAATAAACCCAATAAATGCTTCTTAGATACTCATATATTCCAAGCATGTCCGGATAATTGTAAATCAAATCTAATAGCCAACCCATGGTTAGGGAAAATAGCGACGCTGTGTATTGCAAAAGAAAAAATGATCTCTTTTATAAATGGAGAAAATACATTTACGGTTGCGGTAACAGCTTTTTTGCAAGCTCAGCCATTGATTGTAGAAGAATTTGCCAATGAATCTCTTGCAACATTGGATTTGGTTAGATATTTTTTTAGTATATGTGAGCCAAATGACATCAAAGAAACCGTAGAAAACCTAAGTATCGAAGTTCTTTATAAGTTGCTTATTATTGATTATGATAATTATTTAAAAATTAGAGATATGCTCAAATCCAAGAAATCTCCGCAAGCAAACAACTATTTTGCTTTAAAAAGCAGTAAGTTTTGGACGGTTGTTTCTGAAAAAAAAATCTGCGAAATGATTGCCTATTTAGCCAAGGAAAAAAAGGAATTTACACTAGCATCTCAATTTTTACTAATTTTATCTCCGGATATTATATCGGAATTCGGAAAACACGTTGATCTTGATGAAGAACAAGAAAGAGCTTTGTACCGTTCCCTAGAAGATAATATTTATACAATACCCTTAATTTCTCCTAAAATTTATGAACACATGACAATCCTTTTTAAAGATGATATGGAAATCTTTTTTATCCTTCAAACAATGGAAGAACTTGTAAAAAGAAGAGCTAAAGTGGATGAAATCACCAATTCATTTATATCCTACCACACAAAAACAGGACAGAAGCTATCCATTCAATGGATTTATTCTGAGTTGTATGGATTGGAGTATGAATTAGTGGTAGAAGTATTAAACAAACTTATGGAAAGAACCTATTTAACCATATCAGAAAAAACTACTTTGCAAGGTCTCTTAAAAAGCGGCAATATGGATTTCATGAAATCAGTCAAACAGGAAATTTTGAACTCTTAATACTTAATATTTCACTTTATGTAGAATAGGGATATATTAGGGAAAGCAATAATAGCTAATCAAAGGAAAACAAAGATGAATCATAATTTGGAAGCTAACAAGAAAAATGCAATTGAATTTTACCGTACCGCATATATGGGTAAGCCAGCCGAGGCAGTTAGAAAGTTTGTAGGTTCGAAGTATATTCAACACAATCCAGACGTACTTAATGGTACAGAAGGTTTTATTGAATATTTTGAAAGAATGGCGAGAGAATATCCTAATAAGGAGATCGAGTTTGTACGAGTTATTGCAGAAGGTGATTTGGTTGCACTACATACTCATCAAATCTGGCCAGGAAATGAGGAATATGTAACGATGGATTTCTTTCGATTCGATGAAAACGGCAAAATCATTGAACATTGGGATGCCATTCAGAAAATACCGAGTGAAACAAAAAGCGGCAACCCTATGTATTAAAAGGTAAGTTTGATATAGCCTGAATCATTATCATTCATTTACCTTTGTAAATAGAAATACTTGAATGTCTCAAAAAAAGTTTGGAAGGTAAAATGATGAATTTTCAACTCATTTTTTTCTTGTTATCCATCCCATATAGATTTCACATTTTCGAAATTTTTAAATTTTTGAATAGCTTGTTTTATCATTTCAGGTGAAGGATCAATGCCCATTATTTTCCATTTTTCTGTTGTATGAATTGTTCCTGGATGCGCAAGTGCTAAGCATTGTTTCTGACGCTTGTCTCTGTAAAGATAAATTACCATATGACTGTAGAAAGTTGCTGGATTGTTATTGTTGAGCTTAGAGAAAGAAGAAGTTGCCAAAATTCTAATTAATTCACAGAATCGATTTTCCGGCAAAAGAAAAAAATAAATATGGTTTACAAAAACTCGAACATTCACAAAATATTTTTGTCTTATCTTAATTATTAATTTTACGGTAGAAAAGGGAAAATGCAATACAATGAACGATAAAAAAGTTCACGGCAAAGGAGCAAGGAAAGCTGCCTTATTATTATTGAGCTTAGGGAAAGAAGAAGCAGCTAAAATCTTGTCTCATATGGATGACAAAATGATTGAAAAAATCATTGGGGAAATGTCAAAAATAACCGTAATTACAAAAGCAGAAAAAGAAATCGTACTAAGTGAATTTAGAGAAAAAGTGGGGGATTTATCGTCCGAAACAAGAGGTGGAAAGCACTTTGCCAAAGATATACTTTCTAGTTCATTAGGGGAAAGTAGAGCTGAGGAAATTATGAGGAAAGTAGTTCGAAAAGATGAAATTCAAGATTTTGATTTTATAAATGAAATTGATTCTCAAATTTTAAGCTCACTTTTGCTAACAGAAGCTCCTCAAACAATAGCAGTAACTTTAGGATATATCAAACCAAACAAGGCTGCAGAAGTATTGAAACACCTTCCTACTGACCTCCAAGGGAAAGTAGCTTTAAAATTGGCAACTACCTCCAAAACTCATCCTGATGCCATAATACAAATTGCAAAAGTCTTAAAAAAGAAGTATGAAGAAAGGGACAAGTCCGTTTTGCGAGAAGCCGGTGGAACTCAATCCCTTGCGGATATATTGAATCACATGGATAAAAATTTGGAAGATACCATCCTGAAAGAATTAAATGATAAATCACCGGAGCTTGCCTACCAAGTAAAAGATAAACTTTATACTTTTGAAGACATCTTAAACTTGGATTTAAAAGAAATGAGAATCCTTATAAATCGATTGGGAAGTAACGATTTATTGGTTGTCGCATTAAGAGGTGCCGGGGAAGAAATGAAAAGGCACTTTTTTAACAGTATGTCACAAAATAGAGCATCTGATATTGTAGAAGAAATGGAAAATCGCGGAAAAGTCACTTTACGGGAGATAAACATAGCCAGAAATGAAATCGTAAGAACTGCCAGATCCCTAGAAGAGGATGGTTTGTTAATTTTAAAGAAGAAAAAAGAAGAATTTATCTAATCCGGAGTTGACGGGACTCGAACCCGCGACATCCTGCGTGACAGGCAGGCACTCTAACCAGCTGAGCTACAACTCCTTCTGGAATCCAAAATATTTTTTTTAGGTATATTGTCAACGAATTTTCTTTATAATTTTTCTTAGTCGAATCTCTTTTTTAAAATTTTTAAGCTTTACTAATTATAATAATTATAGAATACTAATTTGTCTTAAAGGAATAACCATGAGAATAATAGCTTTCTTACCTATGTTTTTATCATTTTTCTTGTTTTCAAATTCAGTTTTTTCTGAAAAAGAGCCAGCAACTGAGGTTGAAACAAAAATATTATACCACCAATACCTACCAACTAATTTACCGGAAGAACTTATTTTAACGGGTAGGGTAATTCCCAAACCATGGGTGAAGAACCTAAAATGGGATTCTTTGGGAATGGATTACTACGTTCTAAAAGTTGACAAAAATCCCCACAAAATTCCTTTATCCAAGGGTTGTATAATCCTTCGTCCTTCGGAAAACGTTCATTATTTAACACTAAAAGATTTTTTAGACAAAGATGTTGTTGTAAAAGGAATATATAAAAAAGCTGTTCCTTATGTTGATAAAGGCGAATGGACTGAAATGTCTACCGATTTAAACACAATTAGCTTGGCAGAAAATTCCGGCTTTATCGTTTATGATATAAAATTAAAATAGGCACAATGTCTGATTTTACAACTTTAAATTTTTTCAGAGAAAGTAGTGTGGACTCCATTCTTCAAAAAGCATTGTCTGGAGAAAGAATATCCAAAGAGGACGCTACAAGACTCTATTTGGAAGGTGATTTTTTAAAAATTCAATACGTTGCAAGAGAACTGCGCCATAAAATTACTCCACAAAATTTTGCTTCTTATACCGTTTTTCGTGTTGTGAATTATACGAATTTTTGCAATGTTGAATGTTCGTTTTGCTCCTTTATGGACGAAATTGGTTCCGGAAAGGGATACGTTTTGTCTAAAGATGAAATTTTAGCCAAAATGGAAAAGGCTAAGGATTTAGGAGCAGACCAGATGTTTCTTCAGGGAGGTGTTTTCCCAGATTTGAGTTTTGATTATTACTTAGACGTTTTAACCACCGTCAAACAAAAATTTCCATGGATGCATATACGGGGATTTTCACCCGTTGAGCTTTTAAATATGGTAAAAATAACCGGTTTGGCTCTCAAAGAAGTTCTAAAAAACCTAAAACAAGCCGGTTTGGATTCTGTTCCTGGCGCAGGAGCAGAAATTTTGACTGATAGAATGAGAAATATCATTTCACCCAAAAAGGCAAGCGTAGAGGACTGGGTTAGTGTTATGGAAACCTGCCATGAAGAAGGATTGCTAGGTAGTGCTAACATCGTTTTTGGAAGCGAAGAAACAAAAGAAGAAGTGATAGAGCATTTGTTTACCATAAGAGAACTTCAAGATAAAACCAAAGGTTTTCTTTCTTTTATTCCATGGACATTTCAACCACAGACAAAAAAGTTTAAGGTAAGAAAAATTCCTACCCATGAATATCTAAAGGTTCTTGGAATTTCCAGAATTTTTTTGGATAATATTTCTCACATTGAAACTTCCGTAATGGTTTTGGGAAAGGGTGTAGGACAGCTTGCTTTGTTTAGCGGAGCTGATGACATATCTTCCGTTGTGATAGAAGAAAACGTTCTCCGATCTTTTGGTCTTAAAACCGAAGAAGAAGCAATTCAGTTTCTAAAATCCGCAGAATTAACTCCTTGTAGAAGAGACTTTTTATACAACTACGATAAATATAAAAATTGGAAACCATGGTAAAGTTCTAAAAGTCAAGGACATTCGTAAATTATTTCTTATTTTTCCTAATGACAATAAAAAGTATTTAATTTATGCGGTAGTATAGGTTAATTTTTTAAAGGAGATGTAGATTATGAAAAAAAATATATTTATTATTTTACTGGTTATCGCTTTTTCACACAGCGCATTTTCCCAAACAAAAAAAAATGTGTCCACTTTGTACAAAGTATTAAAAAAAAAATTATAATTGTTTCTGTTGGAAAAAACTACGAACCGTTTTATATTGAAGAGCCTAAAAAAGGTTATCCAGGTTTTGAAGTTGAAATAGCAGAAAAATATGCTGATTTTATCGGAGTACAATTAAAGGTTATTCCATTAGATACTTTTCACGACCATGCCCGCGCAATAAATAAAGGTTTTGTAGATGCCGCACTTGGCAATTCGTCCTCTTTGGAAAGGGGAAAATCGGTTAGTTTTAGTGACCCTTACATTAAAAGTTCCATAGGTGCCTTGGTAAACAAACAAGCAATCCCACCAGAGCCAGAAGGTCAGATTGTAGAAAATAATCCATACACAAACCTATTTGATCTAAAATATGTACCAAGAATGAGTTTTGCTGTAAAAGCAAATACATCTAATTATCAATTTTTAAAAGAGACTTTTAATAACAATCTAATTAAAACTTACTTATCAGATCAACGAACTTTGGATGCACTTTTAAATAACGAGGTAAACTGCTTTGTTAGTGATAATTTGTATATAGAAGGATTATTGCAAAAAGATCCGGCATTAAAAGCCTCGTATAAACCGTTGCTCAATACGGTAGTCGAAAAACAATTGTCTTTTGCTACAAGAAAATACGATTTGATTATGCTAAATGATTTGAACTTTTTTGTAAGAGAAATCATTCGTACAGGTGAAATTGACAGACTCAAGAAAAAATATTTTAACAGCAATGCATGGGTAAAAGAGCAAAATAAATAAAAATTGGTGGTCATTTTGAAATTTAGGTATTTTTTATATTTTTTTCAAGTATTACTTCTATTACTACTTGTTTCCGAAATATATCCCCAAGAAGACAGTTTGTCCAATAGACTCAATTTCAGTGGTTCGATACGGGTTAGAGGATTCCAACTTGGTCGCGATATACTATTAAAACGAGAAACTCCTACGGACCCTTATGATGCGAAAGTTTACAAGCAAGAAAAAGAAACATACTACGGTGAAACCTTGATCCAAGAAGAAATTGACGCAAGACTTGCAGGTAAGAAAACAAACATAACCAAAAAAAAAGAATCTTTGAACTATTTTGATACAAGAGCTTTACTGAATTTAGAATTTAAGGGCTCTAAAAATTTAAGCGGTGTTTGGGGAGTTATGGCTGGAGACGTTCGTTTTGGTGGAATGGGCTTATCAAAAGAAGATAGAAACTCTCCTTATTTGGTTGGTGCTGGAAGCGGTGGAGAAATGGGATATGCCTCTGGAACAAATTTACTGACAAACTTTATATACTTGGATTATCATCTTAAAGAGAAAAACTTTTATTCCAGGGGTGGGTTACAATTATTTTCTTCCGCAAGAGGAATGGTAATGTTTAATACCGGCTTGGGAATACTTGCCAATAAAGACATTCGGTTTTTAAACATGAACCTTGAGGGAGGGTGGATTCGCCCAAGAGATCGAACTTTTATTGATAAAGACAATAATGGATACAACGATAAAAGCAATGTAAATATTGATGTTGTATTCGGAAAGGTAAAGCTCCTTCTAAAGAAAGTGAAAAGTGAGATATATACCTACTACTCCCGTGATAATGATCCTACTGACGTATCTAGTGAAACAGGTAGTTTGTATTGGCACGGTTTTTACAATGAATATAATAGTTCTAACTTTAGTGTTATTGTGCATGGTGTATATAACCATGGAAGAGTTAAAACTTTTAATCCCTATAGAGATAGCAGTGGTAATAAAATATATGAAAAATATGATCCTCATACCATCAAGGGAGGGTTATACGATTTAGAATTTTCTTATATCTTCAATTTGTTTAACAACAAAGCGAACGTTAATTTACTTGCTGTAGGAACAACAGGGAGACCCGGCTATGAAAATGATGGGGTACAATCAAGTTATCGTGGGAATGGCTATCGAACATTATTTCCGAGATATACGATTTCAAATATAGCAGTAGACTTTACCGGAGGTTACAGTATATTCAGTGCTCAAAACATGAGTGGCCTTGGTGAATATGGAGTTTATACTAACTTTATTGCCTTTGGACCTATGCAAATAACCTTGGGATACTACTTACTTTATGCCAACAAATCTCCCCATATTGGAAATAATGTTGAATTTAATTTGGATAACTACAAAAAAACCAGAACGTATTTTGGTCAAGAATATAATTTTAACCTTAGATGGAATATACAAAAGGATTTCCAAATCGTTTTTCGTTCAGGTTATTTTACCGCCGGAGACGGATTAAAAGCTTTATTTGATACAATCTATGGAAAGAAAGTAATAGAAGCGTTTATTTCATCCGAATACAGTTTTTAGAGCTAAACAAAACTCCTCACTCAGTAGTAATTCTTCATACTATTGGACCTTAAAATGGTGTGAACTGATTCTTCTAACTTGTTTAGTATTCATATTCGAGTTAAAGGGGTTGACTAAATAGTAATAAAATCCTACAATCCACAAAAGAGGAACTAAAAATGAGCGAGAGAAAGTTAGCTACAATCCAGGAAATATTAGATGTGCAACCAATTGAAGGAGCTGATTCCATCGAAAAGATCAAGGTAAAAGGCTGGTGGTGTGTCAGTGGAAAAGGTAATTTTAAAACCGGTGATAAAGCTGTGTATTTTGAGGTAGATTCCCTTTTACCCATAAATGATCATTTTAAATTTCTTGAACCTCGCGGAAGAAAAAAAATGATCTTTGATGGGAAGGATATCGAAGGATACAGGCTGAAAACAATCAAGCTAAGAGGTCAAATCAGCCAAGGGCTATGCCTCCCCTTAAAAGATTTTTTTGAAGAAGACTTGCCCTTAGGTGAAGATGTTACCGAAAAACTCCAAGTTGTCAAATATGAAGAGCCGGTTCCAGCCTATCTTTCGGGAAAAGTAAAAGGTAGGTTTCCCGGTTTTTTACAAAAAACTGAGGAAGAAAGAATCCAAAACCTTCCGGAATATTTTGAAACCATGCAGGGAAGGCTTTTTTATATAACCGAAAAGGTAGATGGAAGTTCCGGAACTTATTATATAAAAAACGGAAAATTCGGAGTTTGTTCCCGAAATTTGGAACTTCTTGAAGAGGAGACAAACACCTTTTGGAAAATGGCACGATATTTTCACCTTGAAGAAGTTCTTACAAAAACGGGTAAAAACCTTGCCATACAAGGAGAAGTAGTTGGACCTGGGATTCAGAAAAACAGACTTAAACTATCCAATGTAACCCTAATGGTATTCACCATTTTTGATATTGATACATATCAAAGATATAATTTCAAAGAATTCATAGAATTTTGTGAGACAAACAAGTTACAAACTGTTCCTATTGTTAATAAATCTTGGGCTTTCCAAGGCAGTATGGACGATATTATTGCAATGGCAGACGGAGAAAGCCTGGTAAATAAAAATACCAAAAGAGAAGGTTTGGTTTTTAGGGCTTTGGATGAAACCCAAATCTCCTTTAAATCTCTGTCCAATAAGTACCTTCTAAAACATGAGGAGTAAATAATTTGGTAAAAGGAATATAGGGATTGACGTGGGTGAAACTATCTAACACCTCGAACAAATTTTATTTGGTCTGCATCCACCACAAATGTTGGAATTTTTCGTTTTAGAAAACCAATTGGAACGTATGGAATTTGCTGCGTTTATGATATTAGTTTTCGTAACACTTAAGTGTTCTTCTTTTAACTCTTGTTTGTGAGGGCGGTTTTCATCCAAATTGTAAACTGCTAAAAAATCTGCTTTTTCTCCGGTTAACTCTTTGTAACCCATAGCATACAGCATAAGTTGTTCCATGGAAATGGAATATGTCTGCGAATCTTTTGCTGATTTGAAATCAATGATGGTTGCTTCGTAACTTCCGTCCAAATTTTTCTTTTTTACCAAGTCCATTCTCCCGTTTACAATAATTCCATCTCCTAAATTAAGTTCAATTATCTTTTCTGCAAATTGGATATCTGGAAAAGAGTCATAATTCTCGTCATAATAGATATTCAAAGATTCCTGAGCCGTTTTTCTCATATCTGCATAAACAGACCCTTCTTCTGAAGCGTAAGGTAAATAAAAATGAATATTTAATAACGGTTCGATATCCGAATTTTTAACGTCTTTTCCATCCAGAAATCTTTTGTGCATATCCATGAGTGCGTTGTGAATCGCTTTTCCATATCCAATTCTCATACTCAAAGGAGCACAAAATCCATACATACTTACCAACTTGAAACGATACGGACATTCAAAGTAGTCTTTTAAGAGGCTAAAATTCAAAAAAATATTGGTAACGTCTTGTTTTAGTTCTGATGGAGCTTTTTTTCGATCTTGGTAAGAGCGAGTTCTATCACTGAATACATAGTCCGAATGGCTGATTTCTACACAAAAGTCAGATTCCTTTTGGTACAACTTGTTACCTAAAATTGGTGCTCTTGATAGGAACAAAAATTTTTGTGCTCTTGTAACCGCTACATAAAAGAGTCTTCTCTCGTCTTCGATTCCCCCTTTATAGCGTTCATAATTTTTAACTATCAAAGGTATTTCATTTTTGTACTTTGACCAAACCGATACACCACCCTGTCCTTTTAAGGGAAAATAGTTTTTATTTAGTCCGGGAATAAAAATTACAGGATACTCCAAGCCTTTGGATTGATGAACTGTCATGATGATAACGGCATTGGGAGTTTTGAAAGAATTGCTCAACCAACCTTCCGGATAGTAGTCTTTCGCCGCATAGTGGAGAAAATTTAAAAAATTCTTTAATTTATTGGTTGGTTTTGTATTGTAATGAACTGTTTCAAAATCATCAATTACTTGACTAAACTGACCAAGATTGTAAAACACAATCTCGGCTCGATTAAAGTATGCTTTTGCTATGGAAGGATTATGGACGGAATCTTCATTAATCTCTGCCTTTTGTAAAAAGGTTTGGTATACGTCTTGAAGGCAAAAGTCATCAAAAAACTTAATTTTTTCCGGTTTCATTTCTTCGAGGTAATCAATTGCTTGTTTTGCTTTTTGGGGATCGATTGCCATACTAGCCATTTCCCAAAGTTCTAAAAACAAATCGGAATCAATTTTGCCAGCCATGTAGTCAAAAATTCCTTTGGCTGCCTTTACTTCTTCCGTTTCAAACAATTGGCTAACACCACTTACAATAAAAGGAATCTCAGTTTCCTGCAGTTTCTCCTTGATTTCTTTTGCTTTGTTCCAAGTTCTTACCAAAATACAAAAGTCAGCATAATCAAGACCTCTTTCTTTCTCTTTATCTTGGAAAGCAACTCCTCGTAGAACTTGGATTTGATGAATAATAAAGTCATATTCCTCATTTGGTTCACTATAGTTGTTATACAAAACGTCTCCCCTTTCGTACTGCAACTTACCAGCAGCTTGCATTTGCTTGGATTTTCTCTCTTTGTTGTGTTTGATAGAACGCAAGGCTGTTTCTACAATCGCTTTGCTGCTTCGATGGTTCTCTTCCAATTTGACAACTTCTACGTTTTGATAACGTTCTTCAAACTTCAGAATATTGTTGAGGTCACTTCCTCTCCATTGGTAAATGGTTTGGTCATCGTCACCAACAACACAAAGATTGACACCAAATTCATAAATATTTCTGATAAGGTTTTCCTGAACAGGATTTATATCCTGGTATTCATCCACTACTAGGTACTTGATTCGAGCTCTCAGTTTTTCGCTAAATTCTTGATTCTCTTGAAGGTGTCCAAGTGTCTGGCTCATAATCATAGTATAATCAAAGTAACAGTATTTTTTTAGCAATGTTTCATACTTTTCAAGAGCATCCAAAAATTCTTTGGGAATTTGGGTTGGGTTTATGATTTCCGATTCTCTCAAAATCGACATCAACTGTATAAAGATACCTGTTTCCTGATAAATTTTTAAACCCAATTCTCTCATACCTGATTTTTCATAGTATCTATCAATGAAGAGCTTAAGTTTGATGTCATCTAAAACACTAAATTTTTGGTATTCCAAAATGTTTTCTTGGAGTACCTTTAAACACCAAGCATGAATTGTTCCAACAAAAAGTTCTGCCATTCCAATTGTCGAAAGTTGTTCTTCACTTGCAATTCTTAGTATACGGTTTTTTAGTTCAACAGCTGCCTTTTCGGTGTAAGTAAAAGCGATTATATTTTCCGGTTTAATATTTTGAGTTTTTAGTATCGTGATGATTCTTTTGGATATGACTTGTGTCTTCCCAGAACCCGCACAAGCTACGATTAAAAGATTTTTATCAATGGTTTGAATTGCTTTGAGTTGCGATTTCGTGTATTGCATAAACTAATTTTCCGTTTCTTGAAGATTCAATTTTTCCTTAAACACTCCAATTAATTGAAACTCTCCTTCTGAATAAATGTTTTCAAATACCATTGTCGAATACATTTTATTGAGTGGTTTTAGTGTTATTTGATAATTTTCCAAGAGTTCACCTTCTGTTTTCCTTTTTTCACTGTAGTAGAGTTTTACGGTATACTTTCCTCCATTTTCCGAATCATCTATGTCCCTATGTTGGACTAAGACGATTTGACCGTTTTTTGAACCTGTGAAAAAGTGATCAAAAATGCAAAGGTCTCCATCTGAAATTCTGGGGTGCATGGATAAACCCTTTACTTGGACTACAAAGCAGGATTCTGCATATTTTTTTCCTGCCTTAATCCAGCCTTCGGGATTCGCTTCTTGAGTTCCACTGAATACACCCGCAGCAGCCTTGATAGAATAAACGGGTAAATATTTGCTAAATTTCTCTTCTTCAGCAACTGAATGCGAGAGGTAATCCTTATATTTATGGTAGTGAAAAGCCTGTTCGGAATATCCTAAAAGAGATTCCAGAGGTTCCGGATTTTTTTCCATCGCATCCATCTGGTTGGAAAAGATGAGAAGTCCTCTATACCCTTCTATTTTATCCAAAGCGTGCAAAAGATTGTTTTTCTTTTGATTTGAATATGGCTCTGCTTTGGTTTCGATGGCATTGGTAATCTCGGAGTGATGAAACAGAAAGTCCGGATAGTATTTATGATTTCCGTATTGAAAGTAAATTTCCCTTTCGTTTCTTACCCAAAAATCTTTTCCTGGTTTTCCATGCTGGTCAATCAACCAATCCAGATAATCGGCAAGCTGTTTTTCCGTATAAGAATCAAACTTATTATAGTCATAGATGGAATGTTTATAACCGGAAAAGTAAAAACCGTTTTTGATAAGTTCGGTTACTTTTGGTCTATCGTGTATTAGTTTTTCTAATTTCTTTTTTTGATTTTTGTCTAACCAGTCTTCTGCAATAACAATTTCTTTGTCTTTGTATTCATTGTCCAGATAGTACCATTCATCATCCGTTATTTTGTTGTAGTCCATAGCATAGTAGTACTTTTGGATATAGTTACTAAAAAAGTAGCAAAAAGAATCCTTAAACCTCTTTTGTGCCAGGACTTTATCTGTTTCATCAGCGTAAAAGTAGTAAAATCCTTTTTCTAAAATGTTACTAATATAATTCTCAAAGTATTGGTGGTATTTAGGATTATCGGGAATATGTGGTATCATTTTTACACAGCGATAATAGAGTTCTTTAGTGTCACTTTCATCTAATTGAAATGTAGTATCCGAAATCCCAAGTTTTTTCATCTCTTGCAAAAACTTGAAGTCATCACCAAAAATGTCTACAATGGTAAAAAAAGGAATCGGAACGTATTTTAGATAAATCCTTTCTCCATCTTCTTTATCAACCGAGCAATTGTGTTGGATGTAGGAGTGGATCACTGCTTCCGTATCATTCATCAAGTCCTGGAGTTTGATGTTTTTTCTTACCTTGTCCCAAGCTTTGATCTTGGGAAGTTTTTGTTCTTCTATCAAATCGGATTTCACCTTGTTTGTAAAGGGTTGTTTTTTTGTATTGTAAGAAAAGAGCTTTTCGTTTAGGTTAAACTCTTCTTTGATCTCGTTTATCACTATTTCAAAGTTTTTTCCTCTGTCACAGATAATGTGTAAAACTTCTGATTGAGTTTGTAAGATATTCCGATCATCATCGTATTCCCGATTTTCTTTATTTAGTCTTTTACGCTAATTGTGTTTCCGTGTTCATCTTTGAAGTGAGAACTTTCCCATGCTTTAGATGTATTTTTTGCATTCGCTCCAAACTTATTGATGTTAAAAACGAATACATGAAATGACTTGGTCCCGTCAAAAAACAGGTGGTTGTAGTCATCTCCCGTAATCAAATTAAACTTTGCAATGGTATCTTTTGCCCATATTGAGTCCCGATTGCTTATGGTAAAGTTACGAATCGTTTTTTGGTATATGTCCAAAGAAGAAGGAGTGATAACCAAAAAGTTCTTGATGTTAAACTTTTCATTCAGGTAGTACATACAAGCTCCCATTAGAGCTGTCTTACCCGAACCGGTTGCCATCTCAAATCCCAAAAACGGAATCTGTTTTGGTTGTTCTTTGCCATGTTTTTCCATCAGTTCTTCTAAGAGCTTTTTGGAATATACAGGTTGCTTTTCCATTGTTGGAAATCGTTGCAAAAGATAATCCAAGATATAGATGGCTTCCATCTGGTAGTATCGGAGTTCATACTTGAATACATCAGAACGAATTTTTTGGAATAATCCTGCATCCGTTCCCTGATAACTCAGACTTTCACTATCAAACCGATTTCGATAGTCTTGTAAAATCTTGGTTATTGTCTTTTCGTGTGTTTTGTAATAAGATATTGCCATAAACTATTCAGTTTCCAAGTAAGAGATAATTGTCGAATAATTTTTTTTTGCAAATTGAATTGCTTCGTTCATTTCAGTTTCTTCTGGTAATGGAGTTTCACCTGGATACCTTATTTCAATAGCCCATTCTGTTAAATCCGATAAACCTTCTAAATAAATTTTTCTTTTACATTCTTCTGGTAAATTATCATACAAAAGTTCTAAATCATGTTTACGAGGAAATGGAATATTAAAAAAAACGAAAATTGATTTAATCGCTTTCTCCGTTGATTGCTGACAGAGATAGCATACGTTTCTTGGAAATTGCTCCATTGTTTTAGAAAGTGCAATGGCACTATTTAAGTCTTCCTCAGCATATTTAAGCCATGTTTTCCATTCCGGTTGATTCTCGTTCATATACTAATTTACCCTCCTTTAATGCATGGTAATAGATAGACCATTTTTTTTGCTTGTATTTGGATTCTTCATCTTGACTTATAACCAAAATGTCTTTTGCAATTGGAAAATCATAAAATAATTTCCGAATCTGAATAGCCAATTTCCTCTTATGCTCAACTTCTTTAAATTCTATTAGAATATCCAAATCACTATCTTCATTTGCCGTACCTTTAGCATAAGAGCCAAATATAAATATTCTTTCCGGTTCGAATGTTGAAATGATTCTTTTGATGGCTTCTTCTTTAAGATAGTTGAAATCATATAATTTTCTTTTGTTTTCTACAACCATAGTGTTTTCCTCATTCTTCCAACTCCTGAAAAATGGAGCTCGGTACTTTGATAATTTCCATATTTTCCGGAATTTCATTTTCAGAAATTTCGATTCCTTTGTTTGTGTACACCGAGATAAAAGCGGGATTTTTGTCCTTTGCTGTCTGCAAGATACTTTGGAATTCCATATAATTGAGAAAATCCCTTTCATCATCCGGCATAGAGAGCATGCAAACTCCAACCACGATCTTTTGGTTGACTTCTTTGTATCCGATGGTTACCTGGAGTTTCTTTGTTTGTTTGGTTTCTTCTATCTGAAAATCATAGGTCAAGAGCAGATTCTTCTCAAGGTCTTCCTTACTGAGTTTCCAGTTGAAGTCTGCTTCTCCTTTTTTGTTGATAGTAATAATGGACGGACCCAAATGATAGTAAGCAAAGTTTCCTCCACCTTTCCAATCTACAGCTTTTGATATTCCTGAATCATCATCCCCATTTACTACCTTTTTAAGACGTGGTATTATAATATTATCAGCATGATTACCAATTTCAATCCCTATCCATTTTCTATTTAATTTATGTGCAGTAGCTAGTGTTGCACCACTTCCTGCAAAACAATCTAATATTATTTCCTCTTCTTCAGTTGAAATAGTTATCAAATGTTGTATTAGTGCTTCCGGTTTTGGTGTGGCAAATACTTTTTCAGTAAATATCTTTTTCAAATCGATAGTTGCATTGCTTGCTGTTCCAATACCTAATAATAGAGTGGTGTAAGCGGAGTAGGAAATTTTACCAGATCTTATTTTTTTATAAACCTGCCATTGATTATTTTCATCTTTTACAAATTCAATATCATTGTTTTTTACTAATTCTTGTATTTTTTCTTTTCCTACCCTCCATCGACCTTCAGTTCCATCTTTTCTCTTTGGAAAGACTTTCTTTCCATCAGGAGCAATTAATTCAAAAAACATTGAGGGTCTATCTTCTCTTTTATCTCCTTGTCCCCATTGACGTAATTGTTCTCTTTTATACGTACCTTTTTCATCACTATAATTTCCTTCCTCACTAATCTTTTGAATTTTATTATAGTTTAAAAAACTTTTGTTTCTTGCAAATGCTATGATATATTCATGAGATTCAGCTATATGTCCTACCGTATTTCCTTGTCCACTTCGTGCTTCCCATATAAATGTACATATAAAATTCTGTCTTCCAAATACTTCGTCTAAAAGTACCTTTAAATATGCTTGTTCTTTATCATCTATCTGTACAAATATACTTCCGTCTTCTCGAAGAAGCTTTCGCATAAGAACGAGGCGGTCACGCATCATGGTGAGCCATTCGGAATGGGCGAGGTTGTCATCGTAGTGCTCAAAAGCGGAGCCAGTATTGTACGGCGGATCGATATAGATACACTTGACTTTCTCTTCTTCCGGCTTGTTCTCGAACATTTTCACCAAGGAATTAAGAGCTAAAAGATTATCACCTTTAATGAGCATCCCGTCATAGGGAACTGAACACTTGGCAGGAAAAGATTTTTGAAAAATCAAAGGTCGGACTTCTTTCACCCGAATGTCGTTTTGACTCACCCAAAAAGCTTTGACACCTTTGCCTTTCTCTTCATCGATCTCGTAGTAGAGAGACTCTTCCTCATTGATCCAATGCAACCGAGCCGGCACATCGGTATCCCTGGTATTAGAGTCCTCATCTTGCAAGATGATAGATTTATTCTTATTTTTCCATTCTAAAGTGAGTGAGCCTTTGTAAGTCTTTTTTGCCATAAATCCTACCATGGTTAGTTTTTAGTAATTTTAGGACCAATATATGCTATATAAATTGGCTCGTATTTTTCCTTGGGCCAACTAAAATGTATTCTATACTGTAGTTGTTTCACTTTTCCGTGATAAGGACAGAAAATACTTTTTTTTTCATTATTTTTTTTATAAATGAAAGTTAATTCTTTTTTAAAAACTCTTTTGTTAGTATCAGACTCATCAGAAAAGAGTGCCTTATCACCATGAAAGTAAATTTTTATCAATTCATTTCCATGACTATTAAGCTTATTGTTTTCATCAAATGAATTAGAGATATCAGACAAAATTTTAAGAAGTTCCATAATACGATTTGCAATACTTTCAATAAAAGGATGTGGTTCTAAAATCATAATGATTTCATCGGAAAAATTTAGATTTGTGTATTTATCCTTACATTGTTCTATAAATGTTTTCCAACTTTTTGGTGCTTCAGTATGGTTATTTAAAAATTCTTTAAGAGATTGTAATTTCCAAAAATTATTTATACTTAACTTTTCTGTCTCATTATTATTTTTGTACCAAGTTATACTTAAAGGAGATTTATTGTATCTTGAAGGATCAAAACTAAAAGTATGAATAATGTTTCCTATTGAAGTTTGCCACGCTGCTAAACCGATGGAATTTCTACTAACAAAATTTTTAAATTCATCTTCTAAATATTTTTCCTTTGCTATCTTGTCTTTATCTCCTATAAATGGACCATTGTGTAATGCATTACGCATCTGTTGTTTTGTAAGAGGTTTTCCACTATTAACACGTTCGAATATATCTAGTTTTGCTTGTTCCGGTACTTTATAATCTATTAAATATAGTATTAATTGAGTGTCTTCTAAACGATTTTGTAGTTTTGGAGGTAAATCATTGAATTTTTTTCCAGAAATCGGACTGTTACTTGACAATCCACTAAGTATAAATTTATTTTCAAAATAATCTTTAAAAGCTTGTAAGCGTTGTTTTCCATCTACAACGACAATATCACCATTTTCTTGTTCCGCAAAATAAAATACTGGCAATGGTAAACGCATTAAACAAGACTCAATTAACTTGCTTTGGTCAGCAATATTCCAAACACGGTCTCTTTGAAAGCTCGGATCTAATATAAATTTTGGCATTCCTGGCCTTGATTGATCGATCCTTCGAATAATTTCAAATACTGTTCTTATTTCAGTTCGAATTAGAAGGCTATCAAGTGGATAATTGCCTAGTGCATCAACTCCTTCATCAGTATCTCTTGTGAAATTGTCCTCATCTTGCAAGATGATAGACTTGTTCTTATTTTTCCATTCTAAAGTGAGTGATCCTTTGTAAGTTTTCTTTGCCATATATTTTACTTAATGAATTGTATCAAAATTTTTAATAATTTCTTCGATCTCATTAACAGAAATATCTTCTTTTTCGGATTTAGAATAAACTGTAAGCAATAAAATAATTGTGTTAGACTCCAATAAATATACCAATCTATAACCTGCATTCTTTCCTTTTTGGATGTTACTATTTTTTATTCTCAATTTATAGATGTAAGTTTTTGAATCAAAACCAGATAATCTGTCACCTAAGATATTTCCTTTTTGAAGTTCAACAATTGCTGATTCAATATCTAAGCGAATATTGCGATATTTCTTCGCAAGTCTTTGTATATTTTTTTTAAATTCAGGAGTAAATTCAACTTTAAGAGTAAGAGGTCTATCTGGCATCAACTCCCTCCCACAACTGTTCAATTGGCATACGTTTTCCTTCTCTTGCTTCCTCCAAAGCTATTTTTATACTCTTCTTGATTTCTTCATTATCATCGTCAAACTCAAAATTCGATTCATCTTGGAGTAAAATAATGACTTTTACTCTTGTAGGAGTTTCTACTAAAAGTTGTTCATCCAAAAGCAGTTGCTTTTGATCGTTTAAAGTTCCCATTACTTCATAAGCTTTCATATTGTTTATCTCTTTGTGAATTTATTCCTATAATAAAATTGTTTTCATCTTGCAAGATAATGGATTTATTCTTACTTTTTCATTCTAAAGTGAGAGAGCCTTTGTAAGCCTTTTTTGCCATGATTTTTATCTATCTTTTTGAAGCAGTTAATTCTTCTGTTTTCTGTTCCAATAATAACAATGCTTTTTGAATTTTGTCAACTTCTTTTGATTCAAAAAAGTAGTTACTTTTTTCTCATAAACATCTTAATTTTTCTTCCATTATCCAAGATAAAAACCGATATATAGTAAAAGATTTAGAAAGGCTACAGAATGAAAAGAGTAAAATTTTTTGAAGAATATGGATTGATTGAAATTGAAGCAAAGGTAAATGATTTTTTTGAAGAAAATGAAAACTTTGAACTTGTTTCCGTCGATTACCAAATCAGGTCAATTCAGCCATGCCATAGCGTTGCCGTTGTTTATGAAATCAAAAACGAGAAAAAAATGCAAAATTCTCCCTAAAAATATTTATTTTTTTAACAGTCAATTTATCATAAATAATTTACTAAAGGTTTTTATATGAATTTAAAGCAATACAATATGGTTTATATCAAACAAAAAAAAGAGCTAGCTGAACTTTTTGGCTTTGAAACAAGAAATAAATACGAAATACGTTCTGAGAGAGGAGATGTTATCGGATTTGCTGCTGAGCAAGGGAAAGGAGTTTTTGGATTTCTATTAAGGTCTTTTTTGGGACATTGGAGAAGGTTTGAAATTCATGTTTTTAACAATAACCGAGAACTGGAATTTAAAGCAGTACATCCGTTTCGAATTTTTTTTCAAAGGCTCGAAATTTTTGATAAAGACGGAAATTTGTTAGGCTCTTTGCAGCAAAGATTTTCCTTTTTTTCTAAAAAATTTGATTTTGAATCTTCCACCGGTTCAATTCTTTATTCGGTTTCATCTCCTATTTGGAGAATTTGGACTTTCCCAATTAAAAAAGACGGAACAGAAGTTGCGAAGATCGAAAAAAAATGGTCCGGTGCTTTAACCGAACTATTCACAGACGCGGACAACTTTAAGGCGACTTTTGAATCTTCATTAAAAGAGGATGATAAAAAACTAATTATAAGTGCTGCCATCTTTATAGACCTACAATATTTCGAAAAAAAGGCTAATACGGAATAAAGAAACACCAAACCAACACTTAAAAAGATAAAAAAATCGGAAAGCGTATTCATTTAAGAAAAAATATTATTATTTCCTTCTCAATCGAATGTCTAAAATAAAGATTATTTAAAATAGGTAAAGATAGTATTTTCTTTAAGTGGTAAATGAGATAAATTATCATTTAACACGCTTTTTTAATATAAATTTGTCAGCTTGATTTTTTATTCCTTTGACAAATTTATATTGTTTTAAGAGAGAGAAAATAAAAGGAAAAAAATTATGAATCTATTTGTAAAAAAAAAGATTTTCCAGAGTATTATTTGCATTGCGTCCGTAAGCATGTTTGTTGTAGGGTGTGGCAAAGATAAAAACAATAGCTATGAGCAAGCTACATATGCAGCAGCTTTTTTGTTATCTCAACAAGATACAACTTCAACCAAGACAATTTCAACGTTTGCCGGATCAGCTGGAAATAGTGGCTCAACGGACGCAACGGGAACAGAGGCTCTTTTTAATCAACCTGACGGTATAGCTACTGATGGTACGAATTTGTATGTTGCTGACTCGAATAACCATACAATTCGTAAGATAGAGATTACTTCTGGAACTGTGACAACTCTTGCCGGTTCGGCTGGAAATAGTGGATCGGCAGATGGTACGGGAACTGCAGCAAGGTTTAATAAGCCAATCGGAATTGCTACGGACAAAACTAACCTTTATGTTACGGATACCAATCATACAATTCGCAAAATAGTTATATCCACCGGAGTGGTAACAACTCTGGCAGGTACAGCAGGAACGACAGGCTCAAACGACGCAACCGGAACTTCTGCTACATTCAATAGTCCTAACGGTATAACCATAGACTCCGACAACACTAACCTTTATGTTTCGGATTATGGAAACAACACAATTCGTAAAGTAGTTATATCAACCGGAGTGGTAACAACCTTAGCTGGTTCTGCAGGAAGTAGTGGCTCTACAGACGATACGGGAACAAGCGCCAGGTTTAGCGGACCCGCTGGGATCACCGCAGATAGCACTCAACTTTATGTTGCTGATTCCAAAAATCACACAATTCGAAAAATTGAAATCTCGACAGGAGCAGTTACGACTTTAGCCGGCTCTGCTGGGGCTACAGGCTCAACGGATTCATCCGGAACATCAGCACGATTTAATGGTCCTGTTGGAATCGTTACCGACAATACCAACCTTTATGTTTCCGATTATTCGAACAATACCATTCGCCAAATTGTTATATCCTCTAAAACAGTAACAACTTTAGCTGGAACGGCTGGAGAAAGTGGTACTACGGATGGTACAGGAACAGCTGCAAGGTTTAATGGTCCTGCTGGTATAACCATATACAATTCAATCATTTATGTCTCAGATTCACAAAACCACACTATTCGTAAAATAAAGTAAAAAGCTCAAAAATACGAAACAGTAGGGGCAATCCGGGCAATCCCCTGTGATTGCCCTAAGAATATAGCTTTGAAACTCGCTTGTTATATTTTTCCAACAACTTTTCTAATATGTTCAGGTATTTCGCTCATTCGTTTGTATTTACGTTTTTTACCATCCGGAGTTGTAACAAAATAAACACCATTGATAATTTCCAAGAAATAATCATTATCCGGTTTATTGTTCAAAGAACGGTTGTCTATTTCTTTTATCATTTTTTTAAATTGTTCCGGCATTTCCAACCAAGAACTATAATTTTGTACCAAGCCCTGGTGGTTCACCATATAATGACCATTGTCATGTACAATTTTTGTACCTAAATAGTCAAAAACTTCTACGATATTGGAGTCTTTCTTATCTTTTTTTTTCTCAGTTTTTTTTTTGGTGGGAAGAGTTTTTGGGGGGGGGAGTTCTTTTTTTTTGTTGTCAGATAAATTTATCAAATTATAAAAAAGTAACATTAGCGCAATTACCGCAACAGCAAGCGAAATGTACAATATGATTTCCGATGCTTGTAAATTCCATTCTGGCATTTTATTTAAAAATTTAACCTATAAGATATCGATTTACATTCCGAAGGAGTAGGATCATTCACCTTCCATGACGCACAATCTTTGATTGTGATGGCATCTACACACTTATCCACTTCGTCTTTTCGAGAATCACCCACTACCATGAGAATGGGAATTTCATGAGCATAAGAACAGCCCAAATCTTTTGCAGTGAATGTTTTGTACAAAAGCGCATTTGCCTCTGAGACAGAATAATATAAATCATCCGAATTTTGGCAATGATAAAATAATAATAATAGGAGTATAACTCTATGCACTATAAATCCAAAGTTATATAATTCTTTTGTCTGTAAATCTTTCTATTTTATTTTTGTTTCATTAATTTATCCTAGGTAATGTGAGTTCGATGTAAAATTATAGGGCAACCACACAGGGACTGCCCTTACAGAACAATCTTCGTTAGACTTGTTTCGTAAGGGTAAACCTATGTGTTTACCCTTATATTTGTCTGAAACTTTTGTTACGTCGAACTGACGTTAGGTAAAATAGAAGAACAGGTATGTTGCCTGCTCATATTTATTGGTTGTTATACGAGGTATTGTAGATTCATGCATATTTAATTTTTCAGCAACATCTTTTAGGGTAAATTATGGAATTCCTACATCTCCGATTTGGATAAAATCTGCTTCTTTAACATCACACTGATACCTTGCAACGGATTCTGCCGGAAGTATAGTATTGGATAAACCAACTTCAATTTGACAGTTTTTGAATGCTTCTAATATGGCAATCCCATGAAAAGAAGTATACATTATAATTTTTTCCTTACATTCATCTACACTCTTTTTGGTATAATACCTGTCTTCTTTTAGTTTTGGGATTATGTTATTTAATCCAGAATAGAATATACTGTTTAAAAAATAGTCTGTGGTTGAAGCCGAACTCGTACTTGAATTAGCACAGCCTGATTTGGTTATTGTATCAATAGAAGATACCAAAGCTGCAATTGCAATGGAAGAACCCACTGACGCTGCGCTATCAAAAGTTTTGAGAGCATCTTTTCCTTTTACTCCCTGGGGATGAGCAAAATACATACAATTTCCAAGTTCAAAAACAAGTAGCAAAACCAGTCCTGTGAATTTTTTCATTATAATTCCTAATGTTTATGATTTAATGTTTTTGACTATGGCTTTGACTGCCAAGTTCAAGAAAGTTATTAAATTTTATCCGGAGAAAAATAATTGCTTGATATACTAATTTTCATTTTCCAATTCAAAAAAATCGTTATGTCCGGAACGGGATATGTTGTTAAGTCTTCCGAAAAACCTGATTGCAAAATTGAGTTTTCAAAAGCTTTCCAATTGATTCCCATCGAAAACATAAGGGAGGGTTCATTAAGATAAGGAGTAAAAGAATTATATGGAGAATTGTGAACGTCTAGTTGGGAGAGTATAGAAAATCTATAATTCCATTTATAAAGGAGAGTGTAAGAAACGATTCCGTAATGGTTTGTTTTGACTTTTGAGTTTTTAAAAGGGTCACTAACATAAATTGCCGAACAATTCAAAAATTGAGTCCAATTCCCTTTATTATAACCGAAAGCAAAGCCAAAAGAAAAATCAGGTTTTCCGCTGCTCATAGAAAGAGACTTGTTTCCGGTAGGAATTTTTAGAGAAGAGAGAAGTGCAAATTGCAAGCCTGAATTTTTGTTATTAAATAACTTCCACTTTGTGGAAATGACGGAATCTCCTAAATTTGTTCTTGGTTTGGATGATAAAAAAACTTTTCTATCATCGGATAATGAATACTTAAACTTATTATTCGGAAGTTCTTCTTTCCCAGTGTATATTCCAACCATGGAGTGATAGACATTGATAGTGTGGTCAAAAATACCGGAATTAAAAGAAAATCCACTCACCTGAACACCTAATTCCAACAAGTCTGTAAGCCCATAACTCCAACGATTTACGAAGTGTAAGTATTCCAAATCAATAACTGTTCTGTACTGTTTTTCCAAATGTCCGTATTGCAATAATTCGGCAGTAATAATTCTCTCTGTAGGTTTTAAATCATAACGTTCTAAAAACTTGTAGATTATAATTTTTTCAGAGTAATAAGACCCATTGGCAGGATAGTTTTTTGAAACAAGACTATCGTTTGTGAGACTCAGATTCGAATAAAATCTCAGTTCTTCCTTATGTATCGTATTGGGAGTTGTTGCTCTTGGTTGCAAAAATAGAAGCACAGGTAAATACTCATTTCGGATATCCAAAGGAAATTCCAAATCACTTGAATATAAACTCTTATGGATTGTTAAAACAAAGCAAGGTATTAGAATATAATAAAAGTAATTTTTCCTTAACCTGAAGAAAATCAAGGATAATTATAAAATCCCTAATATTTTATCCCTAATTTGGTTGGCAATTGGTTTTTCACCAAACATCGAACCTTCCTCATCAACCAAAAAAAACGTATCTTTTGCTCGTTGTGATTCCATATCCGTCTCAATAGTAGCGCTAATAATATTAATTCTGAAGCCCAAAAAAACCTTTGTAACGTGATAGAGTAATCCTTCTCTGGAATCCGCCTCCATATAAAAACAAGTAGTGTTTTTTTCAAAATCATTGGCAAAAATTAGCTCTGCCCGGCTGGAAAAAAACGTATTTGCGGAAGGAGGTGTAATTTTGTATTTCCGGACCAAATCATCATAATCTATTTTTTTGGAAAATATACTATCCATTAAAATCCCTATTTCCATAATTTCCTTTGAATTGTTAGATTGCGTTGGTCTCAACTTTAAGGTATCTAAAGAATAAGGAATGCCACTTTCTATAACTGTATTTAGGTCCCCGGATATAACATCCCAGCCTAAAGAATAAATAATAGCTGCCATCCTATGAAAGGTTCCGATTTCCGTTATATCTGTTTTAACTGTGACGATATAATAAGCATCAATCTTTTTTAAATCAAAATGAATCATATTTATTTTCCAAAAACTGCCGAACTGCCAAATTCATAAATTCCTGCGATACAACCTGTCATTAAAGTTGCCAAAGTTGCCGCCCATAGAGCTTTTAAAGCAACACTACTAATGTCATTGGCTCGAGAAGGGACCAAGCTTGTCATTCCGCCAATAAAAATTCCCATAGATGGAATGTGTGCGAACCCACATAGTACGTAGCTTACAATAAGCAATGTCCTTTGAGAAATAGCACCGTCAGCTGCATACTGTTGTAATGCAATAAAAGAAGGAATTGATGTTTGTACTAATCTGTTACCAATTAGTGTAGAAGCTTTCCATACCTCTCCCATATCCCAAGAAACTCCAGTTAAAAAAGTCAGAGGAAAAAAAAGTAGAGCAAAAATATTGTCAAGGCTAACCCATTTAAAAACCATACCCATTAAAATCAAAAATACGTTATCACTTTTTTCCAAACCGGCAAGTCCACTAAAAATTGTATTTACAATGGCAAAAATTCCTAAAATTCCAATTATAACAGCTGCAATTCCAACTGCCATTTGAACTCCATCAATAGTTCCCTTGATTAGAGTGTCCATTAATCCTTTTTTTTCTTCTTTCGAATCCTCCTCTTCCGGTATTCCTCCCATGGTTAAAGGAATTTCGGTTTCCGGTACAATAATTTTTGCCAAAACAAAACAAGCTGGAATTGTTAATACAGAGGCAGCCATTAAATGTCCGGTAATGGTTGGTATGGAAGGGCGAAGGAGAGTAGCATACAAACCCAAAACGGTAGAAGATATGGAACCAAAACAACTACTTAGTACGGCACAAATTTCACTTCGAGTCATTTTTTCCAAATAAGGTCTTATGGCAACAACCGATTCAATACCAACAAAGATATTGGCAGCTCCCGAAAGTGACTCAGCTCCACTGATTTTCATCGTTTTATAAAAAAACTTGGCAAAAACTTTTACAATAGGTTGGATCATATTCAGACGATAAGCAAGACTGATTACTCCGGAAAAAAAAATAACCTGGGGTAATGCTCGAAAGGCAAAAACAAACCCAATATTAGGAGCTGTAGGATTTGGTTTCGATGGATCAGGAACAAACACATTTCCAAACAAAAAACGTGCTCCGGCTTCCGAAGCGTCTAAAAACGCATTCATAAAATTATTCAAAAACACAATAACATCTCTTGTCACCGGAACTACAAAAATAAGTAATCCCAAAACAAATTGGATACCAAGACCATATTTTATTAATTCCCAGGGTATTTTATCTCTTCTTTCGGAAGTGAGCCAAGCGATAAAACAAAGTCCGTAAACTCCAAAAAGAGAAAGTAAATTAAGCTTTAGATCCATTCCGGTTCCTATTTTTTCAAATTCCGATAAAAGATATTTTATGATAATAGGCTATAAAAAAGTGTAAACAAATTATTTTATTAAATTTTGATTTTAGTGGTTTTGAATTCAAAAAACAAGCAAATCTATACGCTACCTTTATATTTCTTCCTTGAAAAATTTAAAAAGATTATGAAATGTGGAATAACCGAGTTTTAATAGGTTTGCCTAGAATTATGTCTACTGAAAAAGAAATTATTAAAAGAAGTCCAACCGGAGATTATGAATTTACTCCTTACGGTGAATTTTTAAGCTATTACCATGCCCATCTTCAATTGTTTAACCAGATTATTGGACAAAAGAACATATCATCTGTAGAAAAAGATGAACTCTACAATAGAGTAAAAGGGTACATGGTTTCAAATGTGAAAAAGACAGACCATTTTTTTGAAAGGATAGATGATTTTGCCAGTTTTCTATCCATGGATTCAAATAAACTATCTACCTACTTAAATGAAAACTTTTTGGAATTTTTGAATAAAGTTCAAAATCTTTTAAAAGAACAAGAACTCGAAAAAATAAATAAATCTTTTAGCAGCAATGATTTCAATCGTATTACGGATGAGATTATCTATATGATTGGAGACATATTTCCTAAAAATGCAAAATTTCTTGTGCGAGATGGTCTTTTGGTTATCCAAGATTTGCCATCCGGAACGGTGTCCAAACCTGTTGGAATACTCAAGCAAATGCACGAAGAAAAAATAAAACAAGAAAGGGAACAAGAAGAAAGAGCAACTAGAAAGGATAGAAAACAGCAAGAAATTGTTTATGAAAAGTCTATACTGCTACAAATTCTTGAACAATTGGGTGATGATTTAAAAGGGGAAAAATTAGAGCCCAAACAACACAATATTAAGGATTTCAAGGTAGAAAAGGTAATTGATGAATCGGATGTTCGACCAAAAGGTTTACTCGATGGTGTTGAAGATATTCAACTAGAAACTGATATAGATTTTGAAGATGATAATGGCTACCAAGAAGGAGAGGCAGATGATGAAAATTACTCGGAATCCAATGAAGAAATCGATTTGGAAGATATTTTAGGTAATGTAGAAACCGAAGAAGATGAAGCCGACAAGTTTTTTTATAAAGATTTTAATGAGATAAAAAATACAATTCATTCATTCAAAACAAGCAATGATAAAAATGGCTATAATGCTTGGCTAAGCTCTGCAAATGATATAGAAAAAAGCTACATCTCCATAAACAATAACCTTCAAAAAGAAAGCCAAGGTGCTGATGTTGACTGGGATCATCTTTTCAGAACAATTGCTCTGAAAACAAGTCTTTCCGAAGTTGTTCTCTCCAAATTAAAAACCAAAATTCAGCACTTTAACACGATAAAAAGCGTACTCGATTCCATGGTTAAAGAACTAAAAAGCAAACCTCAAGAAGTAGTTTCTTTGTCCAGATCTGCTTGGCCCCATGTTTTAAATATTTTTGAAGAAGCTCCTAATTACGAACTAATAGAGGAGAGTATCAAACAACTTCTTTCAAGAGTGAAAAATGAAAAACAAAGGGAAATTTTAGAAGAAGTTATTTTACAAGGAATCGACTCTTTAAGAAATGACTTTTATATGCAAAATAGCTAAAGTATCTTTTTTAATTAGTTTTTTGGAGTGTTTTTTTCAAGAGATGTAAAAAAGTCTCTAACATAGTTTAACATTGTTTCGTTTGATTGGGGAGACAAAATATCTCCGGCTACAACGTGCTTAGCGATACCTTTTACCGGAAAAGCGATCTTTTTCTTAATAGTAGAACCCATTTGAGCATATTTCCTTTTGATCGCTGAAGAGCTAACGACCGGATCTTCTTCGTTATAGATGATCAAAACCGGTAAGGTAAATTTTGATAAATCTAATTGATCTACAAGTTTGACCAATTTCATCATTGTGTAAAGAACTTCCGATTTGTGTCGGGTTGTCCAATACTTTCCTTGTAGCTCGTTTTTAGGTGTCCATTCGTATGTATCTCCTAATGCTAGTTTGATAGCATACTTTCCCCATGGTAGAAGTACCATTTTGGAAAAAAAACTAGCAGGCATAAAATTTGGAGAGAGCATAA
Source organism: Leptospiraceae bacterium (assembly GCA_024233865.1). Lineage (GTDB taxonomy): Bacteria > Spirochaetota > Leptospiria > Leptospirales > Leptospiraceae > JACKPA01. The sequence continues at coordinate 183,828 of JACKPA010000002.1, forward strand.
TAATTGTATGAATGTTTTTCCACTTTTCTTGCATGGCAAGCCAAACGCCTATTGTGCATCCCGTTGAGGAGCATATAATAATTGTTTTGTCTCCAATGCGATTTCCGATTTCAAGAGCCTCGGCTCCGTCATTCAGCCAATCGTTTTCACTCACATTGCTTAATGCGTCTCCACTTCTTCCGTGCCCTCGAAGACGCGTAAAAAAAATGTTAGCTCCAATTTCTTTCGCAAAATTTTCAAAAATAGGAGTATATTCTTGCCTACTAGCAGAAAAGCCATGAATATAAACAATGGAATAGCGGGTTTTGTTTTTTTTTGTGGGTTCAGTCCAAAATATCTTCTTTTCCGTTTTCGGAATGATGTCCTCGTATTTGCCTTCTGATTCTTGTAAATAAGCATCCAAATCTTCTGATAAGTTTACAGGTTGGAGGGTAGTGTTTGCTTTTTCTGTAGGTCCTAATAAAAATAAAACAACCAGGAAGATAAAAATGATTCCAAATACAAAAAATCTTTTCTTAGTCATAAAAATGCCCCAAAAATCTAACTGGCGTATCTGTGTTAAAAATATATCTACCAATGCTAAATATGATGTTTAAGCATTGGTAGTAAAAAATTGAATAAAATATTTTTGAAGGAGAAGATACTTTTTAAATGGAATTATACTACGCATAAATATCCAATCGTGTAGAATCATAAGCTTTGTTCACTTGATTCGCGATTTTCGTATTATTAACTCCTTGCTGCATTAGCATACCCAGAGTAATAAGTTGTCTCATTTGTTCTTTACCAATAAGATTTGTATTATTGGTAGCCCAATTTTGTTTCGTAAAATTTACATTGGAAACATTCATTGTAAACCTTTTTTATAGTCTTCGTAGTAATAATATAGGAATAGAATGTATATGTCCATTCTTTTTTTTATTTTTACTTCACAAGCTTAGAACTTGCCCTAATAAATCCAACAAACAATGGGTGAGGGCTAATTGGTTTTGACTTAAATTCCGGATGGTATTGAACACCTATGAACCATGGATGTGCAGGTAATTCAATAATCTCAACCAATCTTTCATCCGGTGACATACCTGAAAATTCCATTCCTGCTTTTTCAAAATCCTCTTTAAAACGAAGTGTAAACTCAAAACGGTGTCTATGTCTTTCTTTGGTTTTATCAATTTTATATTCGTTAAAAGCCACAGAATTTTTCTTTATCACACAAGGGTAGGCACCTAATCTCATGGTACCACCGAGTTGTTTTATTTCCATTTGTTCTTCAATTAGCGATATAACCGGAAAAGGAGTTTTGGGATTGAATTCAGTAGAATGTGCATCTTTCCAACCAAGTATATATCTAGCAAATTCGATGACAGCACACTGCATTCCCAAACAAATTCCAAAAAACGGAATATTTTTTGTTCTTGCGTAATGAATGGCTAATATTTTTCCTTCTATACCCCTTTCTCCGAATCCTCCAGGTACTAAAATTCCATGAAGATTTTTTAATAACTCTTTATAATTTGATTTATCAATTTCTTCGGGATTAATTTTAATTATTTCGACTTTAACCTGATTAGCAATTCCACCATGGCTTAAAGACTCAAACAAGGAACGATAAGCATCTGGTAGAGATATATACTTACCCACAACTCCTATGGAAATCACCTTTTTAGAGCTTGCTATAATCTTAATTATATTGTCCCATGAAGTAAAATTTATCTTTTTAAGTTCCATTTGGAGAGATTTGAGCACTACCTCATCTAATTTTTCTTCTTTGTACATTTTAGGGATTTCATAAATAGAAGATGCGACATCAACCGCCGAAATTACGTTTTCCTCTTTTACATTGCAAAAGAGTGAAATCTTCGATTTCATTTCTTTACTTAGATGCTTGGCAACTCGACAAATCAATATATCAGGTTGAATTCCAAAAGTTAATAATTCTTTTACGGAGTGTTGGGTTGGTTTGGTTTTGGCTTCTCCGGCAACCGTAATTGTTGGCACTAGTGTAAGGTGAATAAACAAAACTTGACTAGAGCCATGCTCATACCTCATTTGTCGAATTGCCTCCAAAAAAGGAAGAGATTCTATATCGCCTACTGTTCCACCTATTTCCACAATAATAAAGTCCGGCTCATCGTTTTTACAAAGTTCATAAATTCGACTTCTTATTTCATTTGTTATATGAGGAACAACTTGTACGGTTCGACCTAGATAATCCCCGCGACGCTCCCTTTCTATAACTGCATGATAAATCTGACCGGTTGTTACTGAATTCTTTTTTGAAAACATTGAGCTAGTAAATCTTTCGTAATATCCAAGGTCTAAATCCGTTTCTGCTCCGTCTTCTGTGACAAAAACTTCTCCATGCTGGTACGGACTCATCGTTCCTGGATCAATATTAATATAAGGATCCATCTTTTGTAGAGATACCGTATAACCCCTAGACTCTAGTAGACATCCAAGCCCGGCTACGGTTACACCTTTTCCCAGGGATGAACAAACCCCACCACTTATAAATATAAACTTTGACTTTATCAAACAACACTCCAGTAAAGCTATTTATGTGTACTCTCAAAAAATGGGTTTTAAAGAACAATACTTTTTGTTTTATTATACTACCTTTTTGCTATTTTGCAAATATAGAAGATAAAACCATCAAGCAAAAAAAAATGCTTGTTTTTCCTTTTTATTTCTTAAACGATCTTTCTATGTCAACCGGTATTTTGTCCAAACCATATACTAACTTTGAATCTCAAAATTTACCCAGGGGAGAAGAACTACCTTATGATGATGGTGAACCTTTGGAATCAGAACGACATCTCTTTCAAATTTTTTTACTCTTAGAAACTCTACAGCCCTGGTTACAAAAATTGGGCAAAGGTTATCTTGGTGGCAATATGTTTTTATATTTTTCTCCCAAGCAAGTTAAAACCGAGATGGTAAGAGGACCTGATTTTTTTGTTGTATCGAAAGCTGATTTTCGAGAGCGGAAAAGTTGGGTGGTATGGGAAGAGGGCTTGTCTCCAAATGTAGTAATCGAATTACTATCGGATACAACCAAACACGAGGACAAAACAAACAAAAAACGAATCTACGAGAAAGAAGTATGTGTGAATGAGTATTATTGGTATGATCCGCACAATCCGAATGACTGGGCTGGTCACGAACTAATCATGGATAACTACCATATAAAACAAACTGACATACGAGGTCGCTACATAAGCAAGGAATTAGATTTGGCTTTGGTGAGGTGGCATGGAGTATTTTTGGAAAGAGAGGCAACTTGGTTGCGTTTTGAAACAATAGATGGTTTTTTGCTTCCTACAAAACAAGAGCTTGCTCAGGAAGAAAGACAAAAAGCAGAACAGGAAAGACAAAAAGCAGAACAGGAAAAGCAGAGAGCGGACGCTCTTGCAAGAAAATTACGAGAAATGGGAATCGATCCGAATAATTTATAAAAGTATTTTATACCATGATTAGAATGATTTTCGGGATTACCATGATTTAACTCTTTTGATTTTCAAGGACTTTCTTTAGTTTTATATCCGAAAACCACTCTGTTTTGAGTATAATTAATTCTCAAACACTAATCATGTTTTTCCACCGAGCTGTTATAAATGGTGATTGTGAATGTATGAATGGTTTGTTTTTTAGAAAGTAAATCCGATATGGTTTTGGATGATTTTAAATAAATTCCAAAATTCAAACTTTCCAAAGAGGAACTAAGCCACGAATCGTATCCTTCCTGACTTTTTGCGTATTCCGAACCTAAAAAGTCCGAAGCATATAAAATTTTATCCAACAAACTCATTGAATTCGATCCTAAGGTATGGTTTTGAATAGCTGTTAAAACTTCCGTATCCGTAAAATTGTATTTTTCTCTCAGGTAAAACCTCGCAGAATAAGCATGGTAAGCTGGTTCGGGAAGTTCCGAAAATTGATTAAAATCCCACTTTTCAAATAATTGGGTATGAAATTGTTTTGGTTTTTGTTTGGTAATATCATGCAAAATCCCAGCTAAGTACGCTTTATCCGGTGAATGATAATTTTGCTTAATTGCAATTGATTTGGCTATTTCTGCCACAAGGAACGAATGTTCCAACCGGGATTCCGTAAGTTCTTTTTTTATCTCTTCTTTAAAATAGTAGATTTCTTTTTCCATAAGTAGATAGTTTATTTTAGGTATTAAGAAATGACGGAACTTCTGGTTTTTTGCAAAACAATTCCTTCTTTTTTAAATCTCCTAACAGTGAAAAAAAGCATAATTATGAATTGAATAAAAATAGGAATTGTCCCCAACATAAAATTAGATTCAAAAGTCGGAAAAAATATGGGATAGAGTATCTTTAATTCTGCCACATAGAGAAAAGAGGGAATTAGTCCGTACAAAACCAATAGATAAAAAACAGCAGTTAAATCAGCCCGCTTGGAATTAGGCGATAAATTAAAAAAAAGGAAAATCATAGTGTCCCTTAAAACAAAAAAGATAAGATTAATAGGAAAAACTATGGAATAACCTTCATTTTGTAAGTTATAAGAGTTTAATGAAACTGAAAGCATAAACAAAATAAAACCGAAAATTATACTAAAAAATAAGGAAACAAGCCAAAGTGGTAAATTAATCTGAAATTTATACCAATCTTGTTTTTGAAATTTGTCTATGAGTAATCTGAAATCTACAATATACTTTGGTTCTAATAAAATTAGCAAATAGGTAAATACTACACAAACTATAAAAGAGATACCGGAACCCAAAGTAAGCCCCTCGGATGAGGTAATTTTTCCCAAATTGGACAAAAATCCATTTAAATAAATAATTAAAGATGCCAAAAAAGTAATCCAAACAATAATACCGGTAGAAAACCGAAATTCGTATTTCATGTTTTGGTACAAACCAACAATATTCCAAAATAAAAAAAATAATAAGCTTATTAGCAAAAAATTACTGAGTTTAAAGTCTATTCCATACCAAGTAAATTTTCCCGCATTGGCTTCCATAAGTCCCCACGAATAGGATGTTAAAAAAAATCCTAATAAAAGCCCCCCCATAAATATAGGAGTACTTTTAAGTTTAATTTGACTACTATTTCTTTTGATACTTACCAAACTAGCGCTGATTACGCTAGAGTGAGTAAATACTCCAACAAGAATCAGCAAAGATAGCAATTTTAAATCTTTTACAAAATTTTGAGTAAAAAATGTTACAATCAAAAATATTACCAAGCATATCCCCCCTCCGTACCATTGGTAAATGGTGCTTCCGAACAATTTCCCCCAAGATATAGTTTCCGGAGTCAGTAGGGTTAATTTTTGATCATCCCACGTCCTTTCATTAATTTCATTTATAACGGATTCGGAAGATAATTTTGTACCCCACACACAAATCAAAAAAAGAAAGATTACAACACACCAGATTTGGATGAGTTTCATGCGTTCCGTTAAATTATCATTGGATATAAACACAATGAGAAGAATCATTAGTAAAATAATTGGCATAAGAACCAAACGATTCAGACTGAGTTCAAGCCAAACGTTTTTGCTAAATTCAGGATTATTAAAATAGATACGATTTTTCATTTTCATCCTTTTACCATATTCAAGTATTTGTCTTGAATACTTTCTTGCTTCACAAAAAATTCGGAAATATTATAATTTTGATGGATTATGTTTTTTAATAATTCGGATTGTTCTTCTTCACTACCAATAAACTCTAGATGAATACTATTTCCCTTTTGGTTAAAACTTTCAACATTTGTAGAATTTTCTAAAAATTTTAGCAATCCGTTATCCGAATTTAAAACGGAAATTAAAATTTGTTTTTTTGGTTTTAATACCATTTCCATTTTCTTTTCAATAATTTGTCCTTCTTTCAGAACAATAATATCTTTTGCATAATCGTTTAATTCGGCAAGGATATGGGAAGAAACGATTAAAGTCATTCCTTGGTTATTTAATTCTTTAAACAATTCCGATAAGGAATGTCTTGCTTCCGGATCAAGACCGGAAGCCGGCTCGTCAAGCAACAAAACGAGTGGTTTATGAATAATCGATTGTCCGATGGCAACTCTCTGTTTCATTCCTCTCGATAGATTTCCGACTCTCTCGTCAATTTTATTAGATAGGTTTAATTTTTCTGTAGTTTCCAAAACCAACGAATCTATTTTGTTTTTTTCAACTTTATGAGCATGAGCAAAATAAGTAAAAACCTGCCTAATGCTCAAATTCTCATACAACCCAAAAAAATCGTGCAAAAAACCTATCATCTTTTTACATGATGTGGGGTGCTCTATAACATCAATTCCATTGACAGCAATTGTTCCGGAAAATGGTTTTACCAAAGCCGATAAGCACATAAGTAGAGTGGTTTTTCCAGAGCCATTCGGTCCAACAAGAGCAGTAATCGAACCTTTGGTAATTTCAAAAGAAACAGTATCCAAAGCTCTATGGTTCGGATAGTCAAAAACTAAATTGCTTACTTTAATCATAATTTTATATAAAAATTTTATTTCACTGAAGCATACATACTTTGTTTTTCCAATAAATCCAAATACTGAATTTCTTTATTGATAAAAGAATCAATAAACGGGTATATATCATCAATATTTTTTGACAAGTTATAACCCGCATCCATAATTTTCACCAAATACTTTGCACCGGACATGGTTGCAGCTACTTTTATAGGAGTCATAATAAAAGGTATCATTGGCAATTTGGATAAAGAAAAAAAGAACCCAAGTAAATCCCCTATAAGTTGTACTTGTTTTTTTCTATCTTCAAACTTCCCAATATTGATTTTTGCTTTTTCCAAATTTTCCTGAGAAATGCCGGAATTATTATATAAGTTATTTTGGTAGATAAAAAGAGCGATTTCTTTGTTAAGAGAATCTGAAATTTCATTTAATTCAATTAACTTCTTGATGTTTTCGGACATGGCGGAACCAGTCATCGTTTTGATCCGACCATACAATTTACTTAGAGAATTTTGTAGTTCTTCTTTGATATTTGGGCTGTAGATATAATCCTTAAAAAAAATTGGAAGTTGGTTATATCCCTTTGCCTTCAATTCTTGTTTAAAAACAGTTGAAAATCTATCAATTTCAGATTGTGCGACTTTATTTCGAAGGGATTCTACCTGCTGATTCATTTTTAATATTCATTACTATTTTTATTATTTTTGATATGTACTCGATTTTGGAACCCTAACAATGATAGCTTTTTCCTTCAATTCCGGTTCTAAAACTTGAATCATTCTTTTTAATTCACTTTTATTGTTTGTCATTCCAGCTCTAACGGTATACAATCGCCCATTCCTTTGAATGTAAGGATTTATTTTGGGATCGATTTGAGCAATTTTCTCTTTTAAGAAATTTGCTTTTGCTTTCGAGCTAAAAGCACCAAACTGAATCGTATATTTACTTTTTGAGGAATGTCTACTATAGTGTTTGGAAACTTTTTTCTTATTGGGAGGGACCACATCATCATTTAATACTTCTTTGTCATCCAAAACTGTAATATCGTCCTCATTAGAGGAATTTTTATTTGTTAAATCTATAATTTCCGAATTATCTTTAGGAGAGCTTTTAGTAACATGCTTAACAATCTCATCCTCCATTTTAATAGGAGCTTTTTCGTTCGGATTGGCTTTATTTCCTTCCAATGAACTATCCATGCTCGTTTTTACTTCTTGAACAACAGATTGCTTTTTCCCAATAGACATTCCACCGTAAAATATTAAAGCGGCTATTAAAATCAACAAACATAATAAGATTATGATTCTTTTGATATCCAAATTAATAGTGTAAAACGTCCTTTCCTTCATTTTTACTGACCTTTGTATTGGTGTATTTGTTTTAGTACATCTCTGCAACTATCTTTTAGTGCAGGAATATTTTTATCGTTAATAATAAAAAAATTAGATAAACTTAGCTTTGTTTCCAGACTCATTTGATTGTTTAACCTATCATTATATTCTTCCAGGCTCATATCTTCTCTACGCTGAACCCTATCAAAACACAAACTCGGATCCAAAGAAACTGTCAGAGTTGCATCACACATTTTGTCGGACCCACTCTCAAATAAAAGAGGAACTTCCCATGCAATCACGATTCCCCCTTGGATATTTTCAAACATTTCCTTTGATTTTTGAAAAACCAAAGGATGGATTAAAGAGTTTAGTTTATCTAATTTCCCTTTATCTTTAAAAACAATGGATGCTATTTTTTTCCTATCAACTTCTCCGTCACCCGTAAATATGTTTTCATCTACCAATTCCTTGATTTTTTCCAAAACAGGTGATTCTTTGGTAGTATAAACTTTTGCTAACTCATCCGTAGATATCCTAATAGCTCCAAACTCTTCAAAAATCCTTGAAACAGTAGATTTTCCACTCCCGATTATTCCGGTAATACCTAACACAAATTTCTCTTTCCAAACTTTCATATATTACTTTTTTACCGGAATATCTTTTCTGTTATTTAACCAATATCCAATTATCAATCTTTACCTTACCCATACCATAACTTGCGTTTTTACCAATATGCAATATTTCCAAAGTCTTTAATAGCTGAAACATTTTTTCATCTATATTTGAAATTCTACATGTACCAAGTATGCCTAATAAATCGGAATTCTGTTGAGATGGTCTAATGTATCTACATTTTTCTTTTGCCTCAATATCACCATTGGAAGTAAATACTTGGTTTTTTCCAAGCGTATCTTCATCTCTAAAATCACCGTATAGCAAATGCAAGGAAGTATATCTTTCTATGGCTTCTTCAAATAGTGTGTCACATTTGACTGCATCTATATTTTCTATTTTGTTACTCAGTTTCGTTGGAGTTAAAAAAGTAATTTGTATGTTTTTTAAAATTTGTCTTGCAAATACATTTTGATTGTTTTCCGTATTAGTACCATGGTTTATGTGTGTTGTCCCAAATTTATAACCAATGTATTCCAAAATGGTCATTTGTTTAGGTTGTTTTTGCGCTATTTCATTATTACCAAATAGTAAATCACCGGTTAATGCGTCTCGTACGGAAGACACTTGAAACTTATTTTTATAATCCCCAAAACCAATTTCTCCCATTTTCTGGAATGCACTAATAAAATTCTTTAAATATTTAGCATAATCTCCAAAAATCGTAATATTTATATCTAGTAGTTCACCCCTAAAAAAAAGATATTTATCAGATGCATTTATTATGTAGGGATATGGTCTATATTCCAAATATCCAGCTTCTATTTTATCGTTTTTATCATGTATGATTTGGTAATAGGGACATGTTGGAATACTACATATATCACATAAATTGTCACTTTTTAAACAAGAAGTTTCTTTTAATACGTGTGGAAAATAATTCTGTATAAATAAATCGGTATATCCATTAAAAATACATTCCGAAGTAGCAACTAAGGAAATAATAATTTTAGAAAATTTTAATTCTGATTTCAACATTTTAAAATTATAGCTTTCTCTACAAAATTTAATTAATTTTATAATATTTTCATATTATTACTATAAATCATCAATTATTTTTATTATCCATTCTAAAAATTAATAACCATAGGTGTATTAATAATTACAATCCCCCATCCACTAGTTTCATAATTATAGTTTAAAGCAATCCATTTTCTTATTATATTTTATCTGATTATAACGCAGTATAAACGATTCTATACAAGAGAGAATTTTATATTTTACAAGAATACAATACACAAAAAAATGTCTACTAATTAAAAACTTGGAGAAATCTATAGATGAGAAAGAATCTTAGCATAGCACTAATATTATTAATGGTGGCTACATACAATTGCAAAAAAGCTCCGGATGCTGAAAAAGCTGAAGTATCACCTGAAAAAGAATCAACAGAAATGGCAAAACCTGCAGGTCAACCATTGAAGTTGGACACAACAAAAAGCGTAATTAAATGGATAGGAACAAAAGTAACCGGTCGCCATAATGGGATTGTGAAAATAAAAGAAGGTGAAGTTATCGTTGATGGTGATAAAATTACCGGTGGAAGTTTTGTTTTGGATATGACAACAATCCAAGATCAAAGCCTTGAGGGTGAACTAAAACAAAAATTAGAAACTCATCTTAAAGACACGGATTTTTTTGAAGTAAGCAAATTTCCGGAAGCAAAATTTGTGATTACCTCCGTTGAGCCTCAAGCAGAAGCGAATCAATACAAAATTACCGGAAACCTAACCATGAAAGACATCACAAAAGGCATTTCTTTCACTGCAAACATTAACAAAAACGAAACAAAACAACCTGTGTCTGCTACAGCAAATTTTAACATAGACAGACAATTGTGGAATATCATCTATAAAGGAAAAGCTGACGACCTAATATCAAATGAAATTAATTTGGATTTGGATTTAAAAACAGCCTTATAATTTTTTATACGATTCCGGTTGGTGAGCGACGTGGTGAGTAACATCGAACCATAGCAAAACTATCAAGCGCTGCGTATCGAACCACCGGAATTTAACCATGCAAACATTCTTTCTATTCACTTTTGTCACACTATTTTCGTTGGCTTCCGGATATATCGCACGAGAAAAAGGGTTGATAAATGAAGAAAAAAGTAGATTAATAGTATTAACAGGAGTGCTATTTTTTGAATCACCCATTGTTTTAATTGTTCTTTGGAAATTTTCCATTAAACCCAGTTTGGTTATCCTACCTGTTTTAGGTTTGCTTTTAGCAATTCTTAGCGGAGTAGCCGGATATTTAATATCCAAAAATAGCCTGAAAAATCAATTAAGCCTGGGAGCATTTACCTTATCTTCTTCCTTATCCAATCAAGGTTATACCATGGGAGGATTTATTTGCTATTTGTTGCACGGAGAATATGGTTATGGTCTTTCGGTTATTTATATAACCTATTTTCATCTATTTGTTTATTTGATCGGGTATCCTATTGCCAACTATTGGAGCAATAGCAAAAAAATTTCGATTCCAAAACAAATTCTAAACAACTTAAAAGACATCAGGTTTTTACCCGTTTATATGATGATAACCGGACTAGTTTTGAATGTTATGAATGTAGAGCATCCGATTTGGTCAGAGCAGTTTATTCGGTTTATGATACCACCGGCAAGTTTTATTGTTTTATTTGCAATCGGTCTTCAAATGAAATTCTCTATAAAAATATTTAAAAATAGCATCGTTTACAAACTGTTTTTTGTAAAATTTGTTGTTACACCTTTTTCTGCCCTTGCTTTAATAAAATTTCTATCTTTAGAAAGTATTATTAAAAATGTAATTTTTATAGAGGCAATAACTCCATCCGCCATCTACTCTATAGTTATATGCACCCTTTTTGAACTGGATAGACAACTTGCCACTACTCTTTTTATAAGTTCCAATCTATTTTTTTTAGTTTTTATATTCCCAGTTTTGAACTTTTTTTCACTTTCCTTTATTTAACGTGAGTTTAGGTGTATTCAAATCTTGAAAAATAATCAAATAAACTCCGGTTTTCTCTTTTCATTAAATGCCTTCATAGCTTCATAGAGATTAGTTTGAATAACCGGATTTGCAAAATTAGTTTTTAACGCTTCCATGTGTTCAAGTTCATTTTTGGACAAAAGAATATTCCTAGATTCTTTTGTTTTTTCAAATGCGGATGTAGGAATTCGCAAAATATTTTCCATCTTCTTTTGAACCATATCGGATAGACTATCCCGGTCTTCTGCAATTTCATCTATAAATCCAATCATTTTAGCTTCTTCAGCCTTATATGCTCCCCCATAAATCATATCCGTAACATGTTGGGAAAGGACAGTCTCCTTGATTTTATCAATAAACACCCCAGGAAGCGGAAGACCAAAAAAGACTTCCGTAAAGGACACTCTGGCTTTTCCTGTCAGCATAAACCTGTAATCACAAGCTAATGCGATAACCGCCCCTCCTCCCATTGCATACCCTCCAATTTCTGCTATCATGGGTTTGTGAATTTTTGTCAAAAACACAAAAAATTTAACAATTTCACCCATTTCTTCTGCCAGTTGTTCTCTTGGAGTATTGGCAATATTTTGAGCATCGACACCATTACAAAAAAATTTTTCATTTTTAGAATGAATTACGAAACCCCGTATGGAAGGATCCGAATTTAATTGAGTTAATACATCTTTAAACTCCAGCAATTGGGTTCTGGTAACTGAGTTTTGATCGTTAGTTGCAATGCCGATATAAGCAACGGCACCACCCTTAATATTTCTTTTTTCAACATTAAAATTTGCCATGATTACAATATTCAATTGCCCTTAATTCTTGCAACACTAAGACAACTCCTAAATTTAAGATTTTTTTCTTTCAACCCAAAATAAAAAATTTAAATTGGTTCAGAATTAAGGGATGGAAATAAAATGATAAAAATTGAAGTTAATGAAGAATACAATTCCTCGATTGAAAGTGTTTGGGAAAAAATAATTGACCATGAAAGTTATAAAAATTATGCACCAATTAAAGATTCCATACTAACAAAATTTGGAATTGAGGAAAAAAACGGACTCGGAGCGATACGCAAAATCATTCCCAATGATTCTCTTTATTTTTTGGAAAAAATTACAAAATTTGATAAATACTCACGATTTGACTATTTGATCTTTGAATCCAGTCTTCCACTGAAACACTATGGAGGAAGTGTCACTCTTGAAAAAACGGATTTAGGTACCAAGGTATTTTGGACTTCTGATTTTGATATGCCGGAAAATACAAGTCCGGCTATACAAAGAGGAACAAAGTCAGCCTCTGCCAAAATGTTTAAAGAAATTTTAGCAGGAATTAAACAGCAACTTGAATCTGTCACATAAGAATCTCTTTAGAAGCCAAAACAGCAGTGATGTTATACAAAAACTACTCTGTATTGTGAATATTCTTTACTATTTTATTACTTCCATTTTTTATTACAAAAGAATTTTACAAACAAACAATTTTTAAAGATAGAATGAAATCAAAAAATATCATACAATTAAAAGGAATTTATAAAGGATATAGACTCTATCCAAATCGAAAGGCTATTTTAGTGGGTTTGTTACCTTTTGTAAAACCAAACTATAGGTTGAAATGGGCTTTAAAAAAAATCAATTTGTCCATAAATAAAGGCGAATCTTTAGCAATTGTTGGTAGAAATGGAAGCGGAAAATCTACTTTGTTAAAAATCATAGCCGGAATAATCACTCCTTCAAGCGGTAGAAACTATATCGACGGTAGAATTGCAGCCCTATTGGAATTAGGTGTAAATTTTAATTACGAATTAACCGGAAGACAAAATATTATGTCAACAGCATCAATATGGGGTTTTGAGCAAGAGATGATGCGAGGAAAACTAAAAAATATCGTAGAATTTACTGACATTGGCGAATACATCGACCAACCGGTAAACACCTATTCCCCCGGTATGCGTCTTAGACTTGCTTTTTCTATTGCCATTAATGCTGACCCGGATATATTGTTGGTAGATGAAACCTTCTTTTTAGGTGATCCGTATTTTCAAAACAAATGCTTCAAAAGAATTCATGAAATGAAGGAAAAAGGCTTGACCCTTCTTTTTGTAAGTCATAACCTTAAAATCATCAAGGAAATTTGTGATAGAGTGATTCTGCTGCACAAAGGAAAAATTGTTGCAGATGATAAAACTCAAATAGTACTAAGCAAATACCATGACTTTATATCCAATGAGCAAAAACCAACCACAGCTACTTTTCAAATCTAAGGAAATGTCCAATGGCTGATAAAGTAATCAAAATCGGTATGATATATATTTATATTCTTTGTGGAATTATTTTTGTGCAATGGTTTTTAGGGCTTTTTATCAAAGATTTTGTAATGGATGATAACGGTAAGAGGTTTATTTACGTTTGGTCTGAAGAAGATCAATTCGAATACTTCGGTAGGAGATAACACTCCCTTGACCGATCAAGACCAAGGGAATTATTTTTATTCATTACTCAACTGGTTTTTCTGTTTTTTCTTCTGTCTTCTTTTTGTTTTTGCTTTTTATAACTTTTGAGAGCTCAGAAACATTGGATTGTAATTCTTTAACAGCTTCTTGGGAAATATTGGAAGGCTCAACTTTATAACAAGCATCCAAACTATCCTTTGATTTAGCCAAATCTTGGTTTAATTCTTCAATTTGCTTTTTTAATTTTGCTATTTGTTTATCTTTTTGATCTAAATCGTCTTTAAAATCATCTACTTCAGAATTTAGTTTAACGTTCTCTTTTTCCAGTGTTTCCACTTTTTCATTCAAAGCTTCCATTTCTCGATTTTTTTTACTCAATCTTTCTTTGAATTCATCCATGTCATTTGTTAATTGTTGGTTTGTTTTACGTAGAGTTTCAAAGTTGTTATTGAGAGAACTGATTTCCTGTGTATTTTGATTTAACATCATTTTGCAAGAATTTAGCTCACCGCTTAATTTGGAATTATCTTGGTTTAAAGGAGTTAATTTGTTATTTAATTCTGATAATTCTTGATTTTTTTTACTTATATCGTCTTTGCAGGTATTTGCAGCAGATTTAAGTTGCTCATTTTCTTTCTTTAAAGCTTCTAATTCTTTATCTTTTTTCTCATCTTCTGCCTTATCTTTGGTATCCGGACTAATTCCTTTTTGGGTGGTTGGCAGATTTAATTTGCTTTTTAGATTGGCAATTTCTTTATCATGCTCATCAATTTTAAATTTATTATCGGAAATCTTTTTTTCCAAACTTTTTAGGTCTTTGCCCCCGACATTAGATAAAGCTTTATTTCTTGTGGGGCTTCCTTCTTCCGAATCAAGTCCATCCATAGAAGTTTTAATCACTTTTTTAATGTCAACCTTTTCCGCAGGTTTTTTGTTTTGGGAATTTTCTTGGGCTGATATACTATATGATAGTAATAAAATGAAAAATGATAGGAATAATTTTAATTTCATTGGTTTCAACGCTCCTATAACTAACAAGGTTACTAAAATGTAAATTTTTTATACCTAAATATCTTTTATATCTTTATTCAGTAAAGCAATATTTTTTAAAAACCAAAACAAAACGAGATTCCTATATATTCTATATCGGGAAATTATGTGTTTTTTATGGTTTTATTTTTTTATATGCCATTATGGCGAGCGAAGAAGCCCGGACGGAATTTGGTATTGATTAGGCGATTTTAGAAAAAGCTCCTTATACATTCCCAAAAATTTTTCATTGGCAGAAACTCCGTCTTCATTCAAAGAAAGTTCTTCTTTGATGGAATGAACGTAGTACATATCTATCTCCCCTTTATTTTTTGCCTGTATTTTTCCTCTATATTCACAATTAAAAAAGCCTTTTGCCAATTGGTAGGTAGCATTCGAAATATTAACCATACCTGGTGTTCCACTAGATTCCATTCTAGATGCTGTATTCACGGTATCACCCCAAACGTCATAAGCAAACTTTTTTTCACCAATCACTCCGGCAATTAAAGGTCCGGAATGAATACCTAAGCGTAATTCCCAATAAGGATAACCTAATTCCTCCCGCAAAAACTTTACTTTATTCATAAAAGCTTGGATTTCCAAAGATGCTAATATAGCATCAATAAAATTAGTATTATTTTTTTTAGGAATCCCGCCTGCAAACATATAGCTATCACCAATTGTTTTTAATTTTTCTAGATTAAATCGATCCATAAGAGAATCAAAATAAGAAAAACAATTGTCCAATTCTGCTATCAATTGTTTCGGGTTCATTCCTTCGGCAACCTTAGTAAAGCCTTTGAAATCAGTAAAAACTACCGTAACGGATTCATAGATAACCGGTTCTGCTGTACCTTTTTGCTTTAATTCTTCAGCTACTTCTTTGGGTAATATGTTCAATAATAATTTTTCAGATTTTTCTTTTTCCACTTCCACTTCTTTTTTTGCTTCTTCTGTCTCTTTTAGCAAATGAGAATTATGTATCACACCTGCAATCTGCTGGCAAAACCCATTGATACTATTAATTTCAGACATGGACAATCGAAATTCTTTAGATGAATTGCTAAAATAAACGATTCCCACAGTTTTTTCCTGGATTAACATTGGAACGCTCAGAAAAGATTTTACTTCTAGGGTGTCGAGGATATTTTTATCAATCTCGAATGCAATTTTTTTCAATCTTGGTACATAAAATGGTTTTTGTCTTTTATAGATTAAATAATTAAACCCTCCGGTATTGTTTAGAGGAATCCTAAATTGATTTTTAAAAATGATCTTTTTCTCCGAAATGTCAGAACTCATATAACTTTTTATGGGAACCAATTCATTCCTCTTCTCATCAGCGAAAAGCAACCAAACTTCTTCTATGTGATAGGTATGGAATATATATTTTGAAACTTCCACAAATATACTTTCCAAGTCTGTAAGCTCGTTAATCATTCGATTAAACGTGTTCAATACTTCTATTTCTTGCTTTGTTTTTTCTGCCAAAATTTTTTGTTTTTGAACTTCTACCTTTGCTTTCTCAGTTTCTTCCAATAATTTCATGTTTCTAATAACTCCGGCGATCTGCTCTCCAAACTGGATTAGGCTTAACAATTCATTCCTTGATAATATAGCTGAATTGTTATATGGTGCGAGATTTAAAATACCTATTGTATTGTTTTTTACAATAAGAGGAATTTGCACCAAAGAAGAAAACTTGCCTATTATTAGAATTTTTATATCTAACCTCTTGGAATAATATTCCTTTCCATTGAATTGGTTGACAAAATAATTTTTTTTCCCGATAACCATCTTGTGAATATCAGGCAAATAGAATATATCCTTTGATATGTATGTTTGGTAAAGGGTTCCCGTATTGGAATTTAAGGGAGCTTTAAAATTTTGTAGGTAGTGTTTTTGCTCTTCAGTCCAATTGTGGTTTTTGGGTAAAATCAGCTTATGTGTATAAAAATTGTTTTTATCTTTATCTACAAGGAGTAGCCAAAAAGTATCGAGTCCTAAATTTTTCGTTATATAGTCATAAATATGACTTAAGATAACATCCAGACTTTCCGTAGAATTTATCAATTTGGTAAATTCGTTTAATATTTCAATCTTTCGCATGGATTGTAGAGTGTTTTCCTTTTCTTTTTCCAGTTCTTCCGTTCGTAAGTAAACCTTCTTCTCTAAATTTTCTTTCAATTCATATAATTCTTTATTTGTATATTCCAATGAACGAGTTTTGGAAATTAAGTCAAATGTAGTATTTTCAATCTTATTGAGATTTTGAGAAAATCTTTTGGATAAACCCATTGTTTGAAATATAATAAAAATCAAAAATCCATATCCTCCCATTATAAAGGTGTGGAGAATGTTCATATTGTATAATATATCATTAATAATAGACCAGAAAAAAGGAGTTCCTCCTATTAAGAAAAGCAACGCACCTCTTCTCTTGTGCAATAAAGCAAATAAAACTACATAAGATAAATACGCAGAAACGAGAAAAGTAAATAAATGAATGACATTTAGAAGCAAAGTATAAATCTCTAGAGAAGAGATTATTACTGCTATGCAAATTCCTCCCGCTGTTACCTGAATCCAATTTTGAAATTGCTTGGAGAACTCACGTGGAAAAATTGATTGTAAATAAAGAGAAAACAGCGGAACACCCAAATAAAAAGCTACATATTCTAGTTTATAAACCAAAAGAAAAGGTAGATAAGGAAAATACTCCAATATAGGTCTTTCCTGTACACATATTGTACGCATTGCAATCAGAACACAGAACAATCCGAAATAGAGAGGCGTTTTATCTTTTCTTCTGTAAAAAAACATCCCAATAAGGTATAAGCTCATAATGCAGAAGCTTCCGAATAATATATGAAGGGTTGCCTGATCGTGCTTTTGCTTTTTTAATAGTAGGTTATAGTCTCCTAATAGGATTTTCTTCCACAAACCTCCTTGCAAATTGTGATAATTGGAAACATAAATAACGATTTCCGTTTTTGGTAATTGAGGAATAGAAAAAGTCTTAAACCGTAAATAGGGAACCATTTTTTCTTTAGTTCTCTCTACCTTTCCATTCTCCGAATAGAGCTCACCGTTTATATATAGAGAATAAGCCATTCCTGCATCCGGCATGGTGATTCCGAGACTTGTACTTTTATTAGAACCTTCAGCTTGATCTTGCAGGATGGTCAATTTATAGGTAGCATAACCATGAGAAGGAAAACCCTGTTTGTGCCAGGAAGCAGGAACTGCAATATAACGAATTTTATCAAAACCAGACGCGTCTACCCGTAAAAATTCCTTCCAATAGAACTCCCAATTTCCGTCCAAACTTAAAACTTCATTTTTCCATTTTTCCGAAGGACGCAAATCTAATATTCCTCGAACTACCCTTGGAGGTTCTACATTCGTGGAATACTTACAAGAAACCAATACACTAAATAGTATAAGAATTAAGAATTTACCGAAACACATCTTAACGAGTTTTGAAAAAAACATTGTTTTGCATTTTATAAAAGTTTTACCCTTTTTTTTCTATTATTAGCAGAGTTATATCATCTTCAATGTCCTGAGAATCAGTAAATTCTTTTACTGATGAAATTATTTTTTTAATAATTTCATCAGGGTGCAAATTGTGATTATCTGCAATCACATCCATCAGCATTTTTTCTCCAAACATTAATTCTTTATTCTCATTAGTACCATTTTTGCACGCTTCGGTTATACCGTCTGTATATAAATACAATCGATCTCCCACCTCCATAAAAAACTTGTTGTCATTCCAACTTCCTCCAGGCAACGCACCTAAAAGCCTTCCTTTATAGGTAAGTTCTATCAATTCGTTAGTTTTCTTTTTGTACAATATCGGATATGTGTGACCACCATTTGAGCACAGTACTTCTCCATTTTTTTTTAAAATCATGTAAAAAATAGTTAAAAAGTAGTTTTGAACTGTATTATAGAGTATATCATTTAACTGGAACAAAGCCTCAGAAGGAGAGGAAAATTTTGAAACGGTAATTTCTAATTGGTATTTGAACATAGAGGCGACAAAAGCTGCTGAAATTCCATGTCCGGTTACATCCAGTATAAAAACACCTATATCTCCAGATGAAAAAGGAATAAAACCATACAGGTCACCTCCTACTTTATCCATAGGCTCGTAATAATCATGGAAACTGAACTGTTCATTTATGGGAATGGTTTGTGGCAAGAGGTTTTTATGAATTTTTCTTGCTTTATCAAGATCATTTTCAATTATCTCATTACGCTCTTTTAACTTATTAAAGATTTCTTCGGATTTTTCTTTCTCAATTCCAAGTTCGATAGTTTTTTGCTCAAGTTTATAAGTTCTTTCTTTTACCTTTTCTTCCAAGCTTTCATTAAATGTAAGAAGTTTTTGGTTTAGAATTATGGTATCATCCAAAAGTCTCATGTTTTCTCTACCTTCATGAAAACTTATGTAGGCAAAAGAAACGATAAAAGAAATACAATAAGAAACTAAAAACATGGCAATATTCAATGATATACTGAAATAAAATAGAATCCCACAAGCAAGAACATAGAGGATTAGGATAATAAAAGGCAACAGAGAACGGTTGATAACTCCTTTTGAAAAAAACATTAAAAATATGCCCAAGATGGACAAAATGAATTCAACGTATAAATTAATTTCATCCGGGACTCTGTTAAGAAAATGTTTTTGGAGCAAATTTGAAATAGCATTAGCATTCAAAAAAACACTAGGAAGGTTTCCGTAAGGAGTAATTTTTTCATCAAAAATAGACGTAGCAGTTACTCCAATTAGTACTATTTTATCTTGAAAATTGATTTGTTTCATTTTATTGTCTTGTGTATCATTTTTAAAATATAGATTTTTAAATTTATAAAACGGAACAATATTATCATTTTCAGTAAGTTTATTTTTTGGATAGTAATGGTAATTATAATAACAATTGCTTAAGGGTAATGTAACTATTTTTTTATTTGTTATAATGGTAAAGCTCTTATGATTGAATTTTATACTCTGTATGGGGATTACAGAATTCAGAGCAACTATGGGTAGAGAAGGGTAGTACCAGTTCTTATGTTTATACAGCAAAAGGTCTTCCGTATTTAACCGACTACCAAACTCACTCTCACCAAGAGCATGAAAAAGAGGCGAAGTTTCTCCGATTTTATTGGCAGGTGGAATCATTTCTTGAAATTCAATAGCACAATCTTCATTTTCTACTTTACCAATAGCTTTCTTTTTTATATTATCAGGGACAATTTTTATTTCAGTAAGAGACTCTTTCATACCTTGAAAAAACAAGGTGTGAGAAACGTTTGCAAATTCACCATTAAACTTAACCAAAGCAGAATCATCTGATGATGGTTCGGTAAACAAAATATCAAACAGTATTATTTTAGGCTTTTGTTGTGCTATAAATCTTAAAACAGGTAAATAAACCTTCCTTTCCCATGGCCATCTTCCAAAATCCGGATGTTGTGCAAACTTAGTCAAAGAATCATTATCAATAGAAATTATAATAATTTGATCCGACATTTTAAGATCAGGGTTTGCATATTTGTAACGAAGTGAAACCAAACTTTTTTCTAATTCGTTTAGATTTCCGCTTATTTGTAAAATACTAGCCATTAAAAATGGCAAGAGCCAAATAAATATTCCTATTATTTTAGGAGAAGTCATGAATTATCTGTGGATTGCTTTGCCATTTTTTATATACTCTGCTTTCATGATTTCCAGTTCTCTCGCTCCTGAAATGACAAATTTAGGATCAGGCACAAAATCCAAACTTTCATTCAACCTTTTGTACGGAACTGCGTTTAAAATTACCTTCATACAGTTTAGTCTTGCCTTGAATTTATCATTGGAGCGAATGATAAACCAGGGAGCAGTGTTTGTATTGGTCAGCCTCAACATATCATACTTCACATCCGTAAAATCATCCCAGTGGTCTTGGGCTTGTAAATCTATTTCACTCAGTTTCCATTGGCGAAGCGGGTCTGCTTTTCTACGCTCAAATCTTCTTGCTTGCTCGTCTTTATGTACACTGAAATAAAGTTTTATAAGAAACGTTCCTTGTCGAATCAAGTCTTTTTCAAAGTCATTCACTCCCTCCATAAAGGTTTGGTATTCTTGTTCTGTACAAAAGCCAAATACTTTTTCCACCATCGCTCGGTTGTACCAACTTCTATCAAACAAAACAACTTCTCCACCTTTCGGGAAATGGGATACGTATTTTTGGTAGTACCATTGGGTTTGTTGTGCTTCGGTTGGTTTACCTAACGCAACAATTCTATACCTTTTTTCATTCATATATCGGACAACTCTCCGAATGGTTCCACCTTTTCCCGCTGCATCTCTTCCGTCAAAGAGGATTATCATACGTTGCTTTGTTTCTTCAAGATAGTCCTGCATTTTGATTAATTCTGCTTGGTAAGGCTTTAAGGCTTGTTCTTGTTTTCTTTTTATAACTGCCCTATCTCTTTCTTTTTGTTTCTTATTTGCTTGTGAAAGCAAGTTATCATAATCTTGTAACAAAGTAGCTGTGGATACCATTTTTCCTTTAAAAAAAATGGTATCCGGATTTATCTGTTCTTGATTTTCAGGATTTAATTCAGTATTTTGTAGCTGGTTTTCCATAATAATTTCCTAGTGTAATTGTAATCCATGATTGATAAAAATTTGTTTTGCTTTGTGAACATCTTCCGGTTTTGGGAGTTGAGTGTTTTTTAGCCTATATTTATAACCTAATTCCTCCCATTTGTATTCTCCCAATTTATGGAAAGGAAGCACTTCTACTTTTTCCACATTTTGCATTCCTGTAATAAAAGAAGCCACACCTTTGATATTTTTAGGGTCATCGGTTAAACCTGGTACAAGTACAAACCGAACCCAGGTTCGCTTATTTATTTCCTGCAAGTAGCGAGCAAATTTTATGGTTGGCTCTATCGGCCTGTAGGCAACGCGCATATAAACATCCGGAAGAAAAGATTTGATATCCAAAAGTACCATATCGACATTTTCTAAGATCGGTCTGGCGATGTTCAAATTGCAAAACCCGGATGTATCCACAGCAGTGTGTATACTTAATTCTTTTAACCTCCGCAAAATCTCTCCCGTAAATTCGTGCTGAAAGAATGGCTCACCACCGGTAATAGTTACACCTCCATTGGAAAAACGCATATAAGTACGATACTTTTTGGCTTCTTCAATGACCTGATCAACAGAATACTCATGTCCATGTTTTAGGTGCCAAGAATCCGGATTGTGGCAATAAAGACAGCGAAGGTGACACCCTTGGACAAAGATAACAAATCGTATTCCTGGACCATCTACGGTTCCGGCGCTTTCAAAAGAATGTATTAACCCTTTCATATACTTTGTATAAACGTCCTATTTATTACGTCCATCTGCTGTTCTCTTGTTAGCTTGATAAAGTTCACAGCATAGCCGGATACTCGGATGGTTAACTGAGGGTATTTTTCCGGATGCTCCATTGCCTCTTTTAGAGTTTCAATGTCCAAAACGTTTACATTGATGTGGTGTCCTTCTTCAAAAAAGAATCCATCGAGAAGAGAAGTTAGGTTATGGATTTTATCTTCTTCGGTTTTCCCGAGTGCTCTCGGAACTATGGAAAATGTATAAGATATTCCGTCTTGAGCGTGCTCATAAGGAAGTTTGGCAATAGAACCTAAAACGGCTAACGCTCCGTTTGTATCTCGTCCGTGCATAGGGTTTGCACCCGGAGCAAATGGTTCTCCTTTTTTCCTACCATCGGGAGTATTACCTGTTTTTTTCCCATAAACAACGTTAGATGTAATGGTTAAGATGGATTGAGTCGGAACAGAAGAACGATAGGTAGCATTGCGTCGAAGTTTATTCATAAACTTCTTTACTACCATTATAGCCAAGTCATCCACACGATCATCATTGTTACCGAATTTTGGAAAATCTCCTTCAATGGCGAAGTCAACGGCTATTCCCGATTCGTTCCGAATGGCTTTTACTTTCGCGTATTTAATGGCAGAAAGACTGTCTGCTACAACTGATAGACCGGCAATTCCACAAGCCATAGTTCTATAAACGTCTTTGTCGTGTAGTGCCATTTGAAGGTGTTCATAAGAATATTTGTCATGCATAAAATGGATAATGTTGAGGGTGTTGATGTACAGGTGGGAAAGCCAATCCATAAACAAATCAAAATGCTCTATAACTTCTTCATAGTCCAAATATTCCGATAGGATAGGAGCAAACTCAGGACCAATCTGTTCACCGGTTATTTCATCTTTTCCACCGTTGATAGAGTAAAGTAGGGCTTTGGCTAGATTAGCACGAGCTCCAAAAAATTGCATTTGTTTTCCAATTTTCATGGCGGATACACAACAGGCAATTCCATAATCATCCCCGTAATCAGGTCGCATTAAATCATCATTTTCGTATTGTATGGAACTTGTGCTAATAGACACTTTAGCACAAAAATCTTTAAAACTACGTGGCAAGCGAACCGACCAAAGAACGGTCATATTTGGTTCGGGAGCAGGACCTAAATTAGATAGAGTATGCATGAACCGAAAACTGTTTTTTGTCACCAATGGTCTTCCGTCTTGTCCAACCCCACCAATTGCCTCTGTCACCCATGTAGGATCTCCAGAAAAAAGTTCGTTGTATTCGGGAGGTCTTAAAAAGCGTATCATACGAAGTTTCATGACAAAATGATCAATAAGTTCTTGGGCTTCTTCTTCTTTTAATTTTCCCAAATTAAAATCTCTTTGTATATATATATCCAAAAACGTTGACACTCTTCCAAGAGACATGGCAGCTCCGTCTTGTTCCTTTGTTGCCGCTAGATAGGCAAAATAGGTCCATTGAACAGCTTCCTTGGCATTTCCTGCAGGTTTTCCTATGTCAAAGCCATATCTTTTTGCCATTTCTTTTAGAGCTTCTAATACTCGGATTTGTTCTGACAATTCTTCTCTCATCCGTATAACGGGAGAAGTCATATCTAGAAGTCGGGCTAAAGATTTTTGCTCTTCTTTTTTATTTTCTACCAAACGGTTGATGCCATATAAAGCAACCCTACGATAGTCACCTATGATCCGCCCTCTTCCGTAAGAATCAGGCAATCCGGTAATAATCCCCGAGCTTCTCACATTTCTCATTTCAGCAGTGTAGGCATCAAACACACCTTCGTTATGAGTTTTTCTATAAGAGAAAATTTTCTCAGTTTCGGGGTCTATGGAAAAGTTGTAAGATTCAAGAGCCTTTTTAACAAGGCGGAAGCCTCCGTAAGGCATAATTCCTCTTTTGAGAGGTTTGTCTGTCTGTAAGCCAACAATTTTTTCCAAATCTTTATTAATATAACCGGGTGGGTGCGAGTTTACTTCAGAAATAATTTTTGTTTCTGCATCCAAAACACCTTTTTCTCGCTCTTTTGCCATCAATTCCAAAACACTTAACCATAATTTTTTGGTACAATCCGTTGGAGCAGTTAAAAATGAATCATCACCCTGGTAGGGTGTATAATTTTTTTGGATAAAATCACGAACATTGATTTCCGTATTCCATTTCCCTGTTTCAAATCCGTTCCATTCCGGTAAAACGACTCTCTCCATAAAAAAACTCCCTTTTTTATACAAAAATGGTATATTATGGCTTATATCATGCAAGCATTTTTAAAAATAAATTGTATCTACCCGCTATTCGTAGAAAAAATTTACGAAAAGCTTTTCTAATTAAATTTAAATATTTTCTTTCTAAGCAAAGTTCTTTCAATAAAAGTCCAGTTTTATCAAATAGGACGACAAAGCCATCAAATGGTGTTAAACTGGTGGTAATGGTAAAACAAATTATTGAAGAAATCAACAATGCCTTAGAAAGCTTAAAAGAAAAAGATTTTTCAAGTCGTTAGCAACAAACAATCGTTACCTCTAGTTGCATGGACAATCAAAGATAAAGCCGGTTTTACATCTTTTGAGTTGTCTGATAAATTACGTGAATTTGGTTGGATTGTGCCTGCCTATTCTATGCCCAAAAATGCAGAGGATATATCTGTTATGAGAATTGTTCTCAGAGAACATTTTAGCATGGATTCACTCACGCTATTTTTTTCTTTTTAATGTATACAACTCGTATTCTAAAAAATTTTCTTTACCAACTACTTCAAAATACTTCGGTTCAATTTTATAACGATTTTTAAACTTTGGATATTTTTCTTTTGGTATATCTGCTGATACGTAATGATCTTTAGGAGTATCTACCACGATAAAGATTTCTTCACCTTTTTCATAAATTTGCTTTTCAATGTTCTCAAAGTCTGAAAGAGTGTACGGTATCAGGTGTTTTTGTTTTAAAAAAGAATATCCAATCAAATACGATGTGTTATAACTTGTGTGAAGAATATATCCACTGTTACCAACTTTCGCAAATTTGGATTGCAATCCATGGTAAAACACTGAAGCTCCATGAAGGTGGGTAATCCCTCTTTTGATAAATTGTATGGAGCGAATCATAAATAATACCATTACAAACAGCAATAAAACGCTTTTCCAGTTTTTAGAAAAATGAATTGAATGCGATGTGATATAGGTTATAACTATAAGCAAAATGATGTAGCCTGGTTCCAAATACCTTAAACCAAAGTAGCCAACACCACCGTAGACTGTTATGGAAAAAGAAGCTATCATAATGTAAGAAAAACCAATTGCAAACAATACTTTTATATACCTTGGAATTTCACGATAAATCTTAGGAACAAAAATAAAAGCAGATAGCGCTAAACCGGGAAAAGCTTTGAAAATACCAATCATAATTTTATTCCCGTATAAGTACCCTATTCCAATCGTTATATGCTCTTGAACACTCATGGAATGTTTGGAATTATCAAGTATGGACAGCAAGCGGTAACCTAATGGATTACCCATCTGAAGTTTATGAAAAATCCCATAAAAAATAATTGGCATTGATAATCCGATGGCAAGAAAAGCTATAGAACGAATTTTTAGAAAAATAAAGCCAAAAAAAATGAGATTTACGGCATAAAAAATCCAGCCTAATAAAACAATTTCACCGCGTAGAAGAAACGATAAACCAAACAAAAAACTTTGAAAGAGCAACAAACGAAATATTGTACCGTCCAATGGTTTTTGCTCAGCTGCCAAGTAAATCTTTATAGATATGTATAAGCCTCCAAGAACCAAAAAATGGAATAAACTCATCTCTGAAAAATCTATAATCGTTAGTATGGGAAAAGAAAGAATAAAAGTTAAGATTGTAGATATTGCTATAATAGGCTCTTTGACATCTAATAACGACAGAATTCTGTCAAATACTATCATACAAAAAAAGCAAAAAAGTATGGAAATATACATCACAAAGAAATCATTAAATAAAACCGAAATAAGAGTCCCTAAATAAGAAAAGAATGGCGAATACTGGAATATACAAGTGCTATTCTTGAGTCTAGTCCAAGGATATTCGAAAGGAAAAAATTGATAGGTTTTATCAATATCTTTTGCCGGATAATAACATTCGGTTGACAATAAACCGTTATGCTTGTATTGAATAGCTTGGTAAAATTTAATTTGACCGTCACTTGTTATAAAAACATCGCCCTTATCCAATTCCAAACGCAATAAACATAACGCAATTATTGCCAAAACGTATACAATTAATCTAAACTTTAACTTCATCTACTCGTAATATAATCTTCTAACAAACTAATTTTACTTTTGTGCTCGGTTAGCAATTGGTTTACAACATCTCCAATAGTGATAATACCAATCAGCTTTTCATTTTCCAATACCGGTAAGTGCCGTATTTTTTTATTAGTCATAACAGCCATACAATCTTCCATAGTTTTGTCCGACTGAGTATAAAAAACTGTTTTTGTCATCATTTCTCCAACACTTGTGTCTTTAGACGATTTTCCTTTTAGTATTATTTTTCGAGCGTAGTCCCTTTCGGAAAACACCCCAACTAATTTCTCGTTTTCAACCACTAATAATGCTCCAACATCTTTTTCAGCCATTACTTCTAAAGCTTTATAAACAGATGAGTCCGGTGTAATTGAAAAGATTTTACTTCCTTTAATTTGCAATAATTGTCCGACAGTCTTCATAATAAAACTCCTTCTACATTTGAGAATCTTCTATGAATTATCCTTTCAACCTTATAATTAGTAAAGAAATATTTTTAAATCCTTACAACCTAAATGAGTATTTTTTCCTGAAAAATAGCTTTGTATTAATTCAACCTTTTTTAAATTCGTTTAATACAATGAATAGAAAATTTATGAGAAAAAAAATATTTTTTTGGATGAGTTGTTTGGTTTATTTATTGTGGCTTTTTTCGGTTTTCCCGCAAACCATGGAAAACACTTTGCAATCTGCCATTAAAAATAAAGACCCTGAATTTTTTGAAAAAGCAGAACCCAATCAGCTAAAGACTGAAAATCAAAAAGATTTGGAAACCGTAGTGTCTCATTTTGGATTAGAAAGCATACCTTCTCTATTAGGTGGATTTAAAAATAAAAATTTACAAGTTCGAAAAACAATTTATAAAACTTTATTATTTAAGGAATTGTATAAAAAAGAACAATTATTAAGCGATATTATAGAAAGAAATGAATATTTAAAGCCTTATTTATTTTTATTAAGGCAATTATTAGATAATGTTTCAGAAACAGATGTGGACTCCAAACATTTAATTGAGCAACTAAAAGAAAGGTATACCATTTCACTTAGGGAAGCAATTGTCACTGATGATTATTTAGCTGTATCTCAAATGAAACCGGAGTTTTTGGAAACCTCTTTCAATCCCGAAACAGAATTGATCGTAAAAAAAATGGGAAAACCGGCATTAATTACTTTAATTCAAGCCATCAAGCAAAGCAATACGGACTCCAAAAACAAATATTTCATTTTAAAAATCTTAAAATTTGAATCTGATAAAGGACCTGCACAAATTATACATCTTGCATCTGAAAGGCTGGAAATTGCAGAATCATTATTTTTGACAGCAGATAAAGAGAGAAATTCTGAAGTGAAAAATGCTATTATTGAAATTGCTGAAATGTATTATCTGACAGTTTCGGAATAGCAGTGGTGCACTCAGATTCTATACCTAATTTCTAAGAATGTAATCAGTTTTCCAAAAAGATTATTGACATTTCTTTGATGCTTAATATCTATGAATCAGGTTAGCCGAAAATGGAGACGAGGGGAATCGAACCCCCGACCTTTTGAATGCCATTCAAACGCTCTCCCAACTGAGCTACACCCCCGATGATTTACTGTTATTTTTATAACGGGTGAACTTGTCAATACAAGATTTTTTTTTAAGGTGATTTGAATTATGACTGATACAATAGAAAGTTTACAAAAAAAGATTAAATTTCAGAATGATATAATTAATGGATATGAAAAAGTATTAAAAATTACTCAAAGGGAGTTATCAAATGCTGAGGAAATTAACAAAATGTATGAATCCATTATCAATTATTCAAGCACTGAATTAAAAAATTATCAAGAAACGGTTAATGCTAATAATATAGTATCCAACATTTCCAGAGAAGAGCTTATGAGCGCACTAGATAGAATAAAAGAATTAGAAGCTGCCAACCGTAAGCTAAGAGAAGAATATGAAAAAGTAAATTTTAAATAATCACTTAAAAATTACATAGAATAAATAAATTGTTAGAAGCATCACTGAATCCTTTTCTAAAACAAATTAGAGAAAGTTATATCTCTGAAGAAGAAAAAAAAGAGTTAGAAAGTATATTTAGCTTTATTATCAGGGAAGCTCTTTATACTATTGGAGCCGAAAAGGGTAATTTATATTATTTAAACAAAGATAAGCTTATAGTTGGAATTAAAGATCATAATCTAGAAGATGAAGATTTTTCTTTTAAAATCTCTCAAAAAGTTATCCAAGAGAAAAAAGACCAGCATATAGCCAAAAACCAATACATAGCTGACTTTGATCATGTTACAAAAGAAACCTATATGGTTTGTTACCTAGGGGATAAGTCGGAGGAAGGAACTTTAGGAGCTTTTTTGGTTGAAGGCTTAAAAAATTTTGAAAATTTTTCGGATAATGATTTTAAGCTTTTCAGACTTTTTTGCGAGAATTTAGTAACTCTTTTATACAACGCCCATTATTCCAAAGAATTTAGTGAATTTTATTTAAAATTCACAACCTCACTAGTATTATTAAACCACGCTTCTTCTAACCAGCAAAAAAACAGTAGATTGGAATTTTTATTAAAAGAAGTAATTCGTGTCACTGGACTTATCAATTCATCCCGAAATCTAACCACACTTTTGAAAGAGGTCATGGAATCTGTAAAATCCGTATTTCAAACGGAATCTTGTTCCATTATGCTAGTTGATAAAGAAAAGAAGGATTTATATTTTCACATTGTTGCCGGTGAAAAAGAAGCTGAAATTTCCAAAATTCGAGTTCCTTTGGGTGTTGGTATAGCGGGAACGGTTGCCATTACACGAAAACCAATGATCATTAATGACGCTCAAAACGATGATAGAGTTTACAAAGCGGTTGATAAAGCCTCTGCTTTTGTAACAAGAAACATCTTAGCTGCTGCTTTGGTCGTTGATGATGAAGTAATTGGTATAATGGAAGCTATCAATACAATTGATAGAAATAATTTTAACGAAGCAGATATTGACCTTTTTTTAAGCTTCTCTGATGCAGCAGCTGTTGCCATACAAAGAACAAGGCTTTTGGAAAACTTAGAGAAAACAAACACAGAATTACAAAAGCGTTTGAGTGAATTAGAAAGCTTGTTTGACCTTGGTCAAGCGGTATTAGAATCTAGAGGCGAAGAAGAATTAATATTCAAATCCTTGCGAATTGTTACAAGGGAGATGAATGCCAAACGAGCCGCTGTTGTAATCTTGAACGCAAAAACCGAACTATTAAATATTTTGTATATCATAGGAAATGAAGAATACCAAGAAAAACTAAGCTTTCTAAGAGATTCAATCATACTACATTCGATTATTGGAAACAAAATTGTTTTAAAAAATGAAAAAAGTTCAATTCAGGATTTTGATGCCTTAGATGAAAAAATTTTGGTTGGCTCCTTTATAATATTACCTTTAAATGATAGAGACAAAAAACCCTTTGGTGCCATCTGTGTTTCGGATAGGAAAGATTTTATACAGTATGAGCAAGGTCACCTAAGACTTTTACAAACTATTTCTGCACAACTAATCAAAGGTTATGAAAACATAAAACTTAATCAGGATATTATTGCAAAGAAAGCTATAGAAAAAGAAATAGAAATTACCAGAAATATACAGAAAAACATTCTCCCTTCTAAACTTCCTTCCGGTTCTAATTTTGAAATTGGTGTAAAATCCGTACCAGCTAAAGAGGTTTCAGGAGATTTTTACGACTTTTATAAATATGAAGATGGCCAATATTCCTTTCTGATCGCCGATGTATCCGGCAAAAGTCTACCGGCAGCAATTTTTATGGCAATGAGTTCCTCTGTTATGAGAACTCTTGGGCGAAACCATGAATACAGACCGGACGAGCTTCTAAAAAGAGCAAATGCTCTCATATATGAAGATTCCGAATCTGGAATGTTTGTTACGCTTTTTTTTATTCATTATAATCCTTCCATATCCGAAGTTGAATTTGCTTCAGCAGGACACAATGATCAAATTTGGATAAAAAATGATGGTCACTACGAGATAATCAAAGGAAAAGGTCCTCCTCTAGGTGTAGTACCTTCAGTAGACTATATCGGTGGAAAGATGAAACCTTCTTCCGGTGATTTGATTGTGCTGTACACAGATGGAGCCATTGAACAAGAAGACAAATCTAAAGTTGAATTCGGCTTGGATAGACTTGTGGAGGAAATTATCAAAAGAAGAGAAAAACCCTCTCAAACAATAGCCGAAGAAATCTATGATTTGATCATGGAATACGCCGATGGCTCCGAACAATTTGATGATTTCACACTTTTAATCCTGAAATTTAATGACGATTACCAATTTAAGAGGGTATTTCCAGCCAATAATGCTTCCATTCCCAAATTTAGGGATTTTGTGTACGATACAATAAAAATTAGAAATTTGGATGCTACATTAAACGATGATATTCTGCTTTGTGCTGACGAAGCAGCCACTAACGTAGTGATGCATGCTTACGACAACATGGATAAAAATCCAACTTTTGAATGTTATATGAAATTTGTAGATGACACTATGAGTATACTTATAAAAAATAGAGGTAAACCGTTTGATCGAAATAAAGTTCTCGAACCCTCCATTCACGCTAATTTAAAGGGAGAGCGAAAAGGCGGATTTGGGATTTATTTGATAGAAAAATTAATGGATAAAGTAACTTATTATTCTGATAGTGGAATTAACCACATTCTAATTGAGAAAAAAATTAAATAAATCAAGAATTTAAAGGATTATGAATGAATCTAAAATCTGAAATTCAAAATAAATTCACAATTATTCACTTGGAAGGAAGAATGGATGTTCATTACGTGCAAAACATCGAAGAAGAATATCTTTCTTTAATTAATAACGTAGGAACTTCAAACTTGATCATTAATTTGGAAAAAGTTGATTTTATCTCGTCATCTGCTCTACGAATTTTTGTAACAACTCTAAAATATTGCAAAGAAAGAAAAATTCGTTTGATACTGACCGGTGTTAGAAACCCTGTAAAAAAGATATTTGAACTGGTAGAAATGAATTCTATGTTTGAAATTTCAGAATCATTAAAAACTGCAATGTTAATTTAATTTGGTAAACAAGCAAAAGTTGTCTTAAATAAAAAGAGAGAATATAAAATGGGAAGTAATATTACATTAGAGAATCCGCTGGCAGAAAAAAAGGTTATTTCAACTGAAGAAACACCAACTAAAAAAGGCATTTATGAAGAAGCTCTTGAAATGGGAGAAGAATTAATAAATAAACCTTACCAAGGCGGTGGAGTAAGCCGAATCATGGTACAACATTCTAAAGATAGAATGACCGTATGGGAAAAAATCAAAGTTCTAACGGACGAAGAGCCCAATATCTACTATCAGAACTGGGGTCCTGGCTTGGATGGAGCATCCATTGTAACCGGTATTTTAAATGTAGACGGTAGAGATATCGCCATATATGGTCATGACTTTACCTTACGTGCCGGCTCGATGGACGCTACAAACGGGAATAAACTAGCAAGAATTATCTACATGGCTGGAGAGCATGGGATTCCCTTGATAGGTATGAACGACTCTGCCGGTGCTTACGTTCCCGCTGGAGTAGGCGGTTTGGATGGATATAGCGAAGCATTCACCGCTCTTAGGAAAATCAGTGGTTTGGTTCCGAGTGTTATGCTGATGTTTGGCTTTAACGCCGGAGGTGGCTCTTATCTTCCACGACAAGGCTCTTTTATGATCCAGTGCGAAAATACATTTTTCGGATTGACCGGTCCTGGTGTGGTTAAATCAGTTTTAGGAGAAGATATAACGGCAGATGACTTGGGTGGACCTAAAGTTCACGGTCAGAGTGGGGTTGTTGATCTTGTGACACCGGATGAGTACGGTTCCTTAAAAACGGCTTTGCGGCTTATGTCTTACTTACCTGATAACAACCACGTATTTGCTCCTTTCAGACCAACATCTGATCCGGCCGACAGATTTACTCCGGATGAGGATATACTGTTCAAAAGAACTTTCAATTCAATGACAGGAATGAATACGGCTTTTGATATAACCATTTTTATCCAATTGATGTGTGATCACGGTGACTTTTTTGAAATCCAACCTCAAAGAGCTCGGAACCTCATTACGGCATTTGGTCGATTAGGGGGGCACGTCGTAGGATTTATTGCCAATAATTCAGCCTATAGCTCCGGACAAATAGACATAGGAGCAGCAAGAAAAGGCACACGGTTTGTTAGATTTTGTAACCTTTACAACATTCCTATGATCTTCCTGGAAGATACAACGGGATTTTTGCCCGGAAAAGAACAAGAATCCGGTGGTATTGTAGAAGAAGGTAGGAGGTTGTTGGATTCTATTATCGATTTAAGAACTCCCCGAATTACCTTGATTATACGAAACGCATTCGGAGGTGCTTATGCAACATTCAATTCCTATTTCACAGGAGCTGACGTAGTTTATACTCTCCCAACGGCAAGGATTGCTGTGATGGGTCCTGCGGGAAAAGATTATGTTTATAAAGATCAATTAATAAAAATTAACTCCACTTATACGGAAAACATAAAAAATGGTATGAGCGAATCAGAAGCATTAAAGGCTAAAAATGCAGAATTGCAAAAACTTTCAACCCAATATGAAAAAGAGCTTATGAATCCAAAAGAAGCATTGTCTCTAGGTTCGGTATCAAGCGTTGTAATGCCCGGACAAAGCAGGAAATACCTACTAAAAACTTTGAACTATTTGATGAGTCGTTACAAGCCGTCTGCAATGGGTGGCATACAAAGGGAGTTTGAATA
Organism: Leptospiraceae bacterium; assembly: GCA_024233865.1. Taxonomy (GTDB): domain Bacteria; phylum Spirochaetota; class Leptospiria; order Leptospirales; family Leptospiraceae; genus JACKPA01. The sequence continues at coordinate 217,266 of JACKPA010000002.1, forward strand.
AATTATGTTAGATAACAATAACCAGATTGTAAAATTTCATGAATCCGATTTTGGTTGGATTCGTTCGTATCGTTTAGATAGTATCAAATGCCTTATTGTCTGTAGAGGTCCTGTTCGAAAAGAGGCTATGGACGTATTTGATAGTATTGGAATCAAAGAATATGGCATTCTTCTGTCTGAAAAAGATAGTATTGTGTATTCTTATGCATTAGCTCCGGAATTACGAGGGTTTCGATTTCAGAATAATATCCATAGAGTTCCAGACTATATGGGTTCCGGAAAAGAAGAAAAAACCCAAAGAATAGGAGAAATTATAGCCATTGCAAAAAATAACGGATATACGCATATTTTTGCGGGATACGGGTTTATGGCTGAGGATTTTGAATTTATCAAAGCAATAGAAGATTCAGGTTTAACCTTTATGGGTCCTTCTTCCAGTGTTGCCATGCACGTCGGAGCAAAGGATGAAGCCAAAAAACTAGCCAGAAAATTAGGTTTATCCGTAACTCCGGGTGTGGATATGGTTTCTGCCAATGCTTTGGTCAGAAAAGCAAAAAATCAAGACGGTCTGGTAAAAATCGCGGGCGACAATGGTATAAACTTTCAATACGATCCCTCCAAAGAAATTATAGACAATGCTGAAGACTTGCTACAGTTGTCTTACGAAAAGAAGATAGACATCGTAAGCATCAACGACCTCCAAACGGAAGCCGAATTACAATGTTTGGAAATATGGAAAGACTTTCCGGCAAAAAGAATTCGATTTAAATACATTGGCGGAGGGGGTGGAAAGGGACAAAGGGTCATCAAAGAGAAAAATGAGATTCGAGGAGCTGTAATGGAAATCCTTGCCGAATCAAAGGTAACAGGTATTGGTTCAAATCGAAACTTTCTCATCGAATTAAATATCGAGAATACAAGACACAACGAGATTCAAATCATTGGAAACGGTGATTGGTGTTTATCGTTAGGAGGACGTGATTGTTCCCTCCAAATGCACGAACAAAAATTGTTAGAAATTTCTCTTACACAAGAGTTACTTCACCAAGAATTAGAAGGTATTTCCGGACATAGAGCCGAAGTTTTAAAGGCAGATTTGCAAGCTCTGACTGAAATGGAAGAAGAAGCAGAAAGATTAGGAGCAGCGGTTCACTTAAATAGCGTCTCTACTTTTGAGTCAATTGTGGAAGGAACAAATCACTTTTTTATGGAAGTGAATACCAGGATTCAAGTTGAGCATAGAGTAACCGAAATGGTTTACAAACTGAAGTTCACCAATCCGGAAAATCCCAGTGAGTACTTTATTGTAGAAAGTCTTGTAGAAGCAATGGCATTGTTATCACTTCATGGTCAAAGATTACCAAAACCGGAAAGGATACAAAGAAATTTATCCGGAGCAGAAGCCCGAATCAATGCTACAAACCAAAGTTTACAACCTCACGCCGGAGGAATTATACTCAACTGGTCGCCTCCCCTACCCTATGAAATTAGGGATGACCAAGGCATTGGTATTCGAAATCATGATACAGGCTTATTTATCAGGTATAGGCTTGCTGGTGCTTATGATTCCAATATAGCCCTAATCGTAAGTTATGGAAAATCAAGGTTTGAAAATCTCGATAGGCTCCGGGACATATTAAAAAGAACGGTTCTTCGTGGAAACGATTTGCAAACCAATATGCCGGTTCACTACGGACTCATCAATTGGATTATCGGAAAAGACGTTATGTTCAAGCCTTCCACTCGGTTTATGTTGGCATATTTGGCTGGAATAGGTTCCTTGGAATCCAAGATCAAGGATATTGATATTGAAGTTATTTGGGAAGAAGTTTTCAAAAATGTAAAAAAACACAATCCAGAACATGCGAAGGTTTTGAGTAAAAAATTAACTCTGATAACACGCCCTATAAGATTAATACTATCTTCTCCACATCTATTGGGCGGCTTTCTCGGTTTTCACCACAACAAAGCCTGGGAAATTATTGATTATAAGGTGAAATTTATAAAAAACCCGGTATTGATACTAAATGATTTATATGCCTATCTCAATTTGGAGTCAGATGATTCTAAAGATGCTTGTCACCAAATTTGGGATCATGACCTTACGATTTTAAACAATGGTCTTGACTTTTATAACGACTTGGAAAGAATTTCCGGTTTAAAAGAGAGCTTTGGGTTTTGGGATGACAAGTTTAAAAAAGATCAAAATCCGGTTCCGGATAAAATCAATAATGATCTGTGGCAAAAATGCCGAGGCGCTCATGAAGGGCATCAGCTGGGTATGGATATTCTGAAAGTTATACCAAGAGTTGGTAGCATATCGAGTTTTATAAAGTTGGATATTGATGGCTCTTTGAACGAAGTTGTACCGGATGTTTTTAAAGATTCTGCTCCTTTAATCAAGTTTTTATCTCCTCCACCTAAAGCAAAGTCAGACGAAATTGTTGCTCCTATGGGCGGAGTGTATTACTCTAAAGAATCACCTGATTCTCCACAGCTTATTAAAACGGGAGAACACTTCAAAGCCGGTCAACCTCTATTTATTATTGAAGTCATGAAAATGTTTAACAAAATTTCAGCTCCTTTTGATGGAACGATTGTTAAAAATTTTATGGAAGATTCCGATGGAAAAGTGATAGCCAAAGGGCAAACTTTGTTTAAAGTAGAGCCTGATGAGCCTATTGTAGAAGAATCTCTTCAAGAGATAGAAGAGCGTAGGAAAAACGCTAGTCTTGCAATTCTTTTAGAATAGCCCTTCGGCTACGTTCAGGGAACACCGACTACGCGGACACTGAGCGTAGCCGAAGTGTCCTTATAATATCCATGTTTATAGCTTTTTTAGAAACACCAATTTCTGCTTTAATTCTAGTTATTACAATTGGAATTAGTCTATACTCGTTGTTTAAAGACGAAACATTGATTGATAAGCTCATTCTTCACCCTTATAGCGTAGTCAGAAAACGTGAATATTATAGAATTATCACAAGTGGGCTCATTCATGCCGATCTATGGCATTTGGCATTTAATATGCTTTCTTTTCAATCATTTGCTTTTTATTTGGAAAGACAACTTGGTTCCATTCCATTTTTACTTTTGTATTTAGTTTGTCTGGTAACAAGCGATATAACTACCATTTTAAAAAATAGAGACAACGCTATGTACAGAAGTTTGGGAGCTTCCGGTGCTGTTTCAGGGGTGATTTTTAGTTTTATTTTATTTTTTCCTGGGATCGAAATAGGTATTTTGTTTATACCTTTTGGAATTCCGGCTACGGTTTTTGGTATATTGTTTTTATTGTATAGCTATTATTCTGCAAACTATCAATACGACAATATTAATCATGATGCCCATTTATGGGGTGCTTTAACAGGATTTGCTTTGACGGTAGTATATGAGCCATCTCTGCTTCCAAATTTATTATCTTATTTTTCAAGTTATGGAAGATAAGAAAAAAGGTACGAAAACTCCGTACCTTAAAATAATAAATTGTAAAAAGAGTAATGCTATTACTCATAAACCTTATAAATTCATTAGATTACTTTTACAATATATTTTTGATCTAAAATTTACAAAAATTAAGTACTTATGAAAATAGGAGTTGTAAAACATTTAAATGCTCGTCCTTTAACCTATGGTTTTGAAACGGATAAAAAACACGAAATTCTATATGAAAATCCTTCCGTTTTAAAAGATTTGTTATTGGAAAAAAAATTGGATATAGCACTTATTTCATCCATTGAATGTATTCGTAATTCTGATGTATTGGCTTTTTCCAATGTTGTTGGTGTTTGCGCAAAAGATAAAGTCAGATCCATATTATTCTTTAAAAATAAAACGGAAAGCTATCCACCTGATAAAGTTTTTGTGGATTCCGGTTCTAGATCAAGTGTTGCTTTGTTAAAGGTAATTTTAAAAATGGAAACAGGAAAAGATGTCGAAACAATCGCGACTAATCCTAATGAAATTGTTAATAAAATTTCCCAAAACCAAGGTAGCCATTTATTATTTGGGGACAATGCTTTACATGCAACCTGGGACAAAAACAAAATAGAAGCAATTGATCTAGCTACTTGGTGGAACCGAATTTCTCATTTATCTTTTTGTTTTGCTTTTTGGGCATTTTCAAAAAACCAAGTTTTTGCAGATGATTTGTTTTTAAAGAGCTTGGAATATGGACTCGAGCATATTGACGAAATCATAAACAACCATGATAGCCTCCAAAATTCGCTTGTGCGTAAATATCTAACCCAAGAATTACACTATAAAGTTTCCAGGCAAGATTTGGATGGATTCTATCTATTCCAAGAAAAATGCAAAACTTATGGCTATTTGTAAAGCCGATGGAGTTATGCTACGTCCTCCTTATAAAATACCAAGCCATTGGAAATGGGTAAGATTGATGGATTTAAATGAAAGGCAATCTGTAAGCATAAACCCAAACAAGTATAAGAACACCAAATTTGAGCACTATAGTGTCCCTAGTTTTGATAATAAACATCCTGCTATTCAATTTGGAAAAGAAATAAAATCTACTAAACAAAGACTGTTTGTAGATGAAGTATTAATTTGTAAAATAAATCCAAGAATCAATAGAGTTTGGGTGGTGGATAATAATACAAAGTACAAAAAGATTGGCTCTTCCGAATGGATTGTAGTAAGACCTAAAAGTAATATTCGAAGCAGATTTTTAGCTTTAGCTTGCTCGTCTCCTTATTTTAGAGATTTAATTACTTCTAATGTATCTGGTGTTGGCGGTTCACTAACAAGATCAAGACCTAAAGAAGTTCAATATTTTCCAATCCCACTCCCTCCTCTTGAAGAACAAAAACGCATAGTTGCAAAACTCGATTCCTTATTAGAGAAAATCAAAAAAGCAAGAAATCTCCTCGAAGACGCAAGGAACACCTTCAAAGATCGAAAAGCTGCTATTTTAGCAAAAGCTTTTCATGGCGATCTAACAACCAAATGGCGCGAAGAAAATCCAGATGTTACAATTACGAATAAACTGTTGAATACAATTGATGTGGAAAGAGAAAAAGAGAAAAAGGATCGTGTTAGATACAAACTACCAAAGACATGGAAATGGTTTCAATTAGGTGAAATATGTGAAGTAAAAGGTGGCAAAAGATTACCACACGGAGAAAATCTAGTTGAATATAATACTGGTTTTCCTTATATACGAGCAAGAGATTTAAAAAAAGGAACAGTTATTCCTGATGAAATTATGTATTTAGATAAGTTTACACAAGAAAAAATTAAAAATTACACCGTAAGCTCCAATGATGCATACATTACGATAGTTGGTGCTAAAATAGGTGATGCTGGTTTAATTCCAGAAGAATTTAACGGTGCTAATTTGACTGAAAATGCAGCAAAACTTACAAACTTCAAAGGAACAAATAATTATTTTGTAAGTATTTGGTTGCAATCAAAAACTGGGCAAGATATTATTCAAGAAAATATATTGTCAGCAACACAAGGAAAATTAGCATTAAGTAGAATTAGAGAAAATATTGTGATTCCTCTTCCACCACTCGAAGAACAAAAAGAAATCATCAAACAACTCGAGAGTTTGCTTGTAAAGGAGGACGATGCAAAGGAGTTGCTAGACCTTGAGGAGCACTTAGACTTATTGGAAAAGTCGATTCTCGCAAAGGCTTTCCGAGGGGAATTATGAACCAGAAAACTTTCGTGCCTTTCGCTGTTAAAATATTAAAAAAGGAATAAATGAACACGCAAGAAATTGTCCAAAAACTATGGAATCTTTGCAATGTTTTGCGGGACGATGGAATTACCTACCACCAATATGTAACGGAGTTGACCTACATCCTCTTTTTAAAAATGGCAAAAGAAACGGGAGCCGAAAAGAATATTCCTCCTGAATACAGATGGGATAAACTTGTTGAGAAAGAAGGAGCAACCCTAAGACGATTTTATCAAAAATTGCTTTTGGAATTAAGTCAAAAAGCCACAAGCAGAATCAAGCAAATTTATGCCAATGCAAGCTCTAACATCAAAGAACCAAAGAACTTGGAAAAAATCATCAAGTCCATTGACAAGCTAGATTGGTACTCCGCTAAAGAAGAAGGGTTCGGAAACCTCTACGAAGGTCTATTGGAAAAAAACGCCAATGAAAAGAAATCCGGTGCAGGACAATATTTTACGCCAAGACCTTTGGTTAATACCATGGTAAAGTTAATCGATCCTGAACCTGGTGAAAGGTGTAACGACCCTGCTGCCGGTACTTTTGGTTTTATGATTGCTGCTGATGCCCATGTAAGAGCAAAAACGGACGATGACCACGATCTTAGCGAGAAAGAATCTAAATTCCAGAGAACCCAGGCTTTTACCGGCTGTGAACTAGTTCATGACGCTCACAGGCTTGCTTTGATGAACGCAGTGCTGCACGACATCGAAGGTGAAATTCTTCTTGGTGACACTCTTTCAGACAAAAGAAAAGCTTTACGAGACTTTGACGTAGTTTTAACCAATCCGCCCTTTGGCACAAAAAAAGGTGGAGGACGTCCTTCCAGAGATGACTTTACCTTCCCTACTTCCAACAAACAACTAAATTTTTTACAACACGTCTACCGTTCTTTGCATACAAAAGGGACTGCCAGAGCCGGTATCGTTGTCCCGGATAATGTACTTTTTCAAGACAGCGACGGACAGAAGATCAGAGCCGACTTAATGGACAAGTGCAACTTACATACGATTTTGCGTCTACCGACTGGGATTTTTTATGCACAAGGTGTGAAAACAAACGTATTGTTTTTCTATCGCGGAAAGACAGACAAGGGAAATACAAAAGAAGTTTGGTTTTACGATCTACGAACAAACATGCCATCTTTGGGAAAAACTAATCCTTTGAAAGAAGAACATTTTGAGAAATTTATAAAGGCATACAAAGCCAAAGACCGGAAAAAGGTTAAAGACGAACGTTGGAATGCCTTTTCAAGAATAGAAATTCAAAAAAACGGGGACAGTCTAGATATTGGATTAATCGCCGATAATAGTCTCACGTCTTATGAAAACCTTCCAGACCCTATCGAAAGTACAGAAATCGCCATTGAAAAAATAGAACAAGCAGTTGATTTGCTTCAAGCAGTGGTTAGGGAATTGGGAAGTTAAACCACGAAAAAAGGAGAACTCTAAATATCGACTTGGGACTAACAAAAAGAAAAAAGTTGAATCATCAATATTTTAAATATTTGAAAAAAATGTTTTATAATTACTTTACATTAGTACAATTTTCAAAATACAATCAATATTTTTCCTTATAGACATAATCTACTAATCCACTTTTTAAATAAAAAGAGAGCAACTCTCATGCATAATACCCATGGGTAAGACTAAATCCTAATACAGTATTTTTTTTTCAAATCAAGCCTAAGAAAAAATATAAAATTATTTGTATTATTCTATACATTTATAAATAGTTTTAAGTACTAAAAAAATTTATTTAGAGGCATAAATTTTGAAAAAAATCTCCATATTATTATTTACAATTTGCACGATTTTTGTTTTTACAACCGTAGCTTATTGTGAGCCTTCCACAAAAAAGGCATCCAAAAATACTGCAGATTTTACTGCAAAAGACTTTGAAAGTGTAGTTGTATCAGTAAAACGATATTATATAGACAAGCATATAGACGTTAATATGGCATATACTGATGCAGCTGCGTTTGCACTAATGTCTCTTCCCCATAGCCTTTATATCTATCCGGAAAGCTATTTTCTGGAAAGGGATAAATTTGAAGAAGAAGAGGATGTAAAACCTGGAAAGACATTCAAACTTTCCACTGATGATAGGTTTTTAATTTTCGATCCCGATTATAAAAAAATTGAGGAAGAAAAAAAGAAAAAAGCCAAACCAGAGGATTTTGACAAGAAGGCAAACAATGAAAAGATCAAAAAAATGGTGGAAAGAGAAAAGATCCGAAAAGAAATTCTATATTCTCGTTGGAAACAAATCAACTTCGGGAAAAAAGAATTTGAGAGGATTATAGCATTTATAGAGAAAAACTTAAATAAATACAAAGAACCTCCCATTGACGAAAAGATTGTTGAGGATGAGGATGATCCTAAAGAAGACTTTTCCATCAAAGACATATATCTTGCTGCCGCCAATGGATATCTAAACTCTTTAGATCCACACTCAAACGTTTTTTTGAAAGAAGTTTGGGAAGAATCCATGGCAAAAATTCAGGACGGTAGTTTTGAAGGGATTGGTGCTATTCTTAGTGGTGGAGGAAACCGCGATGTCTTGGTAGAAAATCCCTTGGAAGACAGACCCGCAGTTAAAGCCGGAATTCGAGCCGGAGACATTATTGAAGCAGTAGACGGAAAACCCACAAAAGGCATGTCTTTGGAAAAAGTTGTTAAAAGGATTAAAGGGAAAAAAGGAACTATCGTTCGCCTTACTATCAGCAGAAAGGGCACATCCGGAACTTTTGACATAAATGTGACAAGAGCTACCATTGTTATAAAAAATGTTACGCATCGTTTGATCAAAGATCATAAACACATTGGCTATATTAAGCTGACCGGTTTTGTAAAATCTTACCAAGAATCATCTGACAGGGAAATCCAAAAAGCGTTTTACAAATTGGAAGAAGCAGCAAAAAAGAACAAAACACCGTTAAAAGCTCTAATCTTAGACTTGAGAAATAATGCCGGTGGGTATTTGGATCTTGCGATAGACATCAGTGATATGTTTATCAAAAGAGGCTTGATTGTCAGCACAAGAGGACCAAACAGGAGTCCGGAAGAAGCATGGGCAAAAAATCCCGATCTTACGGATTTACCCTTGGCGGTCCTTATCAACGCAAAATCAGCATCCGCCAGTGAAATTGTTGCCAGTGCCATAAAATACCATGGAAGAGGCTTATTATTAGGAGAAAGAACATTTGGGAAAGCAACAGTTCAAAAACTAATGGACCTCCCTGGAAATAGTCAATACGTTTTAAAAATTACCCAAGCTCGCTATTACTCTCCTTCCGGTCAAACTATTCAAGTTGTAGGAGTGGAGCCAGATATAGAAATTTCTGCGGAAGATGATGGAAGTTTTCCATTTCAATTTCGAGAAGAAAATATGTGGCACCACCTACCGAAAATTCCGGCAGAGGTAAACAATTATCGTCCTAAGTATGATATTGAAAAACTAAATTCCTGGGTTCAAGGTAACGGTAAAGCGGAAGCATTTCTAAACAAACACAAAGATGATCCTATAAAACCGGATTATCAACTGATTCGAGCTGTAGATTATGTAGAGGCAATGATTGCGTCACTAAAATGAATTTTCTTAAAACTGACTTTTTAATTATCGGAAGCGGAGTAGCAGGCTTGTATAGTGCCTATAAGCTTTCGAGTTACGGTGAAGTTATTGTAGTCACAAAAAAATATGACTATGAATCCAATACCTTCTATGCTCAGGGAGGTATTGCTTCCGTATTTTCAGAAAAAGATGACCCGGAAAAACACCTTAAAGATACTTTGGAAGCCGGAGCAGGTTTATGTGATATAGAAGCGACAAGGGTTCTTGTGACAGAAGGACCTAAACATGTTAGAGAACTATTAAGTATTGGAGTTGAATTTAGTCGAAACAAAGCCGGTGAAATTGACTTGGTTTTGGAGGGTGGACACAGAGAAAAAAGGATTTTACACGCAAAAGACCGAACTGGTAAAGAAATCGAGCTAGCCTTATTATCTAAGGTTAAATCCATTTCCAATATCAAAATTCTCGAAAACCATTCTTTGATAGATTTGATTACACAACACCATTTAACTAAAAGCCTTGAACATTCCGAAATAACCTGTTACGGAGCTTATGTATTAGATAATAAAAAGTCAGACATATTCCCTATTTTAGCAAAAAAGATCATACTATCAACCGGAGGAGCAGGGCAAGTTTACCTCCATACTACAAATCCGGACATCTCTACCGGTGATGGAGTAGCCTGTGCTTACAGAGCTGGGGCAATTATTAAAAATATGGAGTTTTACCAATTCCATCCGACGACCCTTTACCACGAGAAAGGAGATTCTTTCCTTATTTCGGAAGCGGTTCGGGGCAAGGGTGGAATTCTAAAGCGATTGGACGGTGAGCCTTTTATGAAAGAATACCATCCAATGGGTGACCTTGCACCAAGAGATATAGTTGCAAGGGCAATCGACAACGAATTAAAAAAAAGCGGTGAGCCTCATGTCCTTCTAGACGTAACTCACCTAATCAAGCCCGATATAATGGCGAACTTCCCATATATATTTGAAAAGTGCAAATCTTTAGGAATTGATATAACGGAATCCGCCATTCCGGTAGTTCCGGCAGCCCATTATATGTGTGGAGGAGTCGCCACCGACTTGTTTGGTAGAACCAATATTATCAATTTGTATGCTTGCGGTGAAACCGCTTCCACAGGAGTACATGGAGGTAACCGATTGGCTTCCAATAGTCTTTTGGAAGGCTTGGTTTTTGCAGATAGGACTGCAAAAGATATTTCCGAGCAAAAGTGTGGCTTTCTTCCAGAACACGAACTTGTCCCCCAGTGGGATAAAGAAGGAATGATCAATACGGAAGAATGGGTTTTGATTTCCCATGATTTGAATGAGATCAAGACGATCATGAGCAATTATGTTGGAATTGTTAGAAGCAATCTACGTTTGGAAAGGGCTTATCGACGTATACAATTAATCTATGATGAAGTTATTGACTACTACAATCGAACGGTTATTACAAATCCTTTGTTGGAACTAAGAAATTTGGTTCAAGTAGCAGAGCTTATTATACGCTCCGCCATGTCAAGAAAGGAAAGCAGAGGTTTACATTATTCAACAGACTACAAGGAAGACAGAAATCCATCTCGAAATGATACGGTTATTATCAATCATATTTAACACTTTGGTTCTGCTTAGTGTTCGCCTCGCCCGCTCCTTAAGCGTAGTCGAAGGTCGTCCCTTAAGCATAGTCAAAGGGAGTATCATTCTTTCTATATTCTTATACATGAGCTGTTCGAGTGTTCCAACTATAGAGGAACAGCCAAAGGAAATTATAGATTTAGAGATTCCGTCCGTCCAAAGGGAGTTTCGGGCTGCTTGGGTTGCGACCGTTTCCAATATCAATTGGCCAAGTCGCCCGGGGCTTTCTGCGCAAGAGCAAAAAAGAGAAGCTATTTTTCTTTTGGATTTTTTGAAAGAACACAATTTTAATGCCGTTATTTTTCAAATACGTCCTCAATGTGATGCCTTATACCAAAGCACCATAGAACCTTGGTCCTATTTTCTAACAGGTATACAAGGAAAACCTCCGGATCCTTTTTATGATCCTCTACAATTTTGGGTCGAAGAAGCTCACAAACGAGGGTTAGAACTTCACGCTTGGTTTAATCCATATCGGGCACACCATACAAGTGGGGGTAGGATTCAAAATACTTCCATTGTGAAAAAAAATCCAACTTTGGTTGTTGGTTTAAAAGACGGACATTTTTGGCTTGATCCAGGCTTGAAAGAAACACAGGACTATACACATTCCGTGATAGTGGATGTTTTACGAAGATACGATGTAGATGGAATTCATCTCGATGATTATTTTTATCCTTATCCGTCTTATAACGACAACAAAGATTTTCCCGATACCAAAAGCTGGAAGCTATACAAAAAAAGAGGTGGGACATTAGCAAGAAGCGATTGGAGGCGGAACAACGTAAATGTGTTTTTAGAAAGGCTTTATAAGAGTATAAAAAAGGAAAAACCTTTTGTAAAATTTGGCATCAGTCCATTTGGAATCTGGAGACCCAAATACCCCGAATCCATAGAAGGATTTGATCAATACGAAAAATTGTATGCTGATGCAAGACTTTGGTTGAACGAAGGTTGGCTTGATTATTGGGTTCCGCAATTGTATTGGCCAATTGAACAGATGCCTCAGAGTTATCCTGTTTTGCTTGGATGGTGGGCATTGGAGAATCACAAAAATCGTCATTTTTGGCCCGGAATCAACGTGTCCAGATTCAAAGGTGAAAAAGGTTCTGAGGAAACAATTAGTCAGGTTCTAATCACTCAACTGATGCTCCCCAATGATGCAGGCAATATTCATTGGAGTATAGGCTCTTTAGTTGAAAACAAGGGTTTAATGGAGCAGCTCAAAAAACATCCTTACAAAAACCAAGCTATTGTACCAGCTAGCCTTTGGTTGAACACAGAAGTTCCCAAACCTCCCAAATTAAATTTGGTTAATCAAGGTTGGGATTTCCTGTTAGAGTGGTCAAACGAGTCCCCAAAAGAAGTTTTCCGGTGGGTTGTATACACAAAATACGGAGAAACTTGGGATTATACTGTCTATAATCAGGATGAACTCAAGTGTAAACTTCCGAAATTTGGAAATAATGTCGATGCCAAAAATGAGCCTTTAAAACAAATTGCCGTTTCAGCAGTCAACCGTTCGGGAAACGAAAGTACCAAAACGATTTTGGATGTTTTTCCCTAAATCCCAGACAGTACCCATAGCTTTACCCATAAGTATGGAATGATTTTAACCACAGATACACACTGATTAACACGGATATGGGGAAGTATTGTTATTATAAAGTATATTTATGATAATTATAAATAAATGCGTATTATATGAAAATAGTTTTATAAAAATCCGTAAGGGATAAGTGCGAGATTCACTATATAAACTATTCAATTTTTTATTAATCAAAAAAATCAAACAGGAATTAAAAAATCGGTGTCCATCTGTGTAAATCTGTGGTGAATAACAAAAAGATATGGGTAAGGATATGGACAGTACCCAGTTCAGTTAAGCATTGGATCCTTTGTTTTTTCAGCAAAATACTGGTAGATACCACCTTTGCTTCTTAGTGCTTCTCTCCATATACTCTCAGGGTTTTCATTAAAAATAAATTCCGGTTTTGCTTCCAATACAGCCCATGATTTTCTTTGAAATTCTGACTCTAATTGCAATGCTCCCCAGCCTGAATATCCATGGTATACATTGTAATTAGAGTCATTGCTTTTTAACAATCTCATAAGCACATCATAGCTTCGACTTAAAAAAACTCCCGGAAGAATTGGTATTCCAGGATCGGAAAACCTATCGTTATCGTGTAAAATTGTAATAAAGCTATGGTCTACAGGTCCACCCCAAAACATATTGATATCGGTGGACCCATCTATAGGAACTCCCATTACAACCTCTCTCAGCAAAAATCTAGATTGTTTATTGATAACCAATCCAAAAGACCCTGACGGATCATGTTCGATCATTAAAACTACAGAGCGATTAAAATCATCTGCTACAATGCTAGAATTTGATATTAAGAGTTTACTTCGATAAGATACGTTTTTTTCTGCCATAAAATTTTCTCAATGTTTATGTATTTCTTTTAGTATTTTATGAGCTATTTCGAGAGTTTGTATATCTTTTTCTCCTGATACCTGCGGCATCGATTTTCCAAGTATACAATTCACAAAATGTTCTTGCTCCAATTTCAAAGGATTATCTTTATGGACAAAAATCTTTTCTACTATAGATTCTTGTCTATATTTGATTTCGGTAGCTCCTAGCTGTATATTGGATGTTGCGTGTCTGTGCAATTCAATTTCTTGATCCGTGAAATCAAGTTTGATATAGGCATCTCTTTGGGTAATATTTAGTGTTCTGATTTTGGATTGAGTGCACCTTGATGCTGTGATAATGGCTATGGAACCATTCTGAAACGCTAATTGCACGCTTACAGCGTCTTCATGGTCAGAAATAACCTTTGAACCAATGGCACTTAAAAAAGTAACATCAGACTTCACTAAATTTAAAACGATATCAACATCATGGATCATCATATCCAAAACAACACCAACATCTCGAATTCTTGCATTGTAAGGAGCCAATCTTCTTGATTCAATCAAAATAGGAGAATCAACAATTTTTCCCAATTCTAATACTGCACCATTGAACCTTTCTACGTGTCCAACTTGCAGTATTAACCCCTTATCTTTGGCAATGGAAACCAGTTCTCTTGCTTCTTCTACGGATTCGGTAATCGGCTTTTCTACCAGTACGTGTTTACCGGCTAAAAGAGCTTTTTTGGATACTTCATAGTGAAGGTAAGTGGGGGTAGCGATAATAAGAGCATCGCACTTGCCTAATAGATCTTCTAATTTTGAAAAAGATTTGGTAGCATATTTCTCGGAAATTTGCTGCAATCTTGTATCATCCGTATCATACAAACCAACAAGCTCCACACCGCTTAACATTCGAGCCACATTCACATGGTATTGTCCCATGTGTCCTACACCAATAATTCCTATTTTTAAGATATTTTCCATACAAAAACCTATTACCCAAATATTTTAAATTTTGAAGTAGAAGAAGAAGCATCTGATTCTTTTGCAAATTCTTCCATTAATTCCCTTTGTTTTTTTGTTAGCTTTTTAGGGATTTCAATGGTGACAACTACAAGTTGATCTCCTTTTCCATAAGAGCCAAGGTAAGGAATACCGTTTCCTTTTAAACGAAAAATTTGTCCTGACTCGGTTCCTTCATTAATTTTCATTTTTACAGCCTTTCCATCAATGGTAGGAACTTCTATTTCTCCCCCTAAACAAGCCATATACAAAGGAATCTTTTTATTTATGATTAAATCATTTCCTTCCCTTTCAAAGACAGGGTGTTTGCGTATGTGCATGACAACATAAAGGTCTCCATTTGGTCCTCCGTTTGGTCCGGATTCTCCTTCCCCGGAAACTTTTAGACGACTTCCTGATTCAACCCCTGGCGGTACTTTAATATTGATGGTACGTCTTTTTTCCACAAGACCTTCACCTCTACAAGTACGGCATGGATTTGTTATAACACTACCACGCCCTCCACACTTGCTACAGGTTGTTGCAACAGAAAAAAACCCTTGGGTTCTTCTAATTTGACCTGAACCACCGCAGTCCGGACATGTTGATGGAGAAGATCCTTTGGAAGCTCCTGTTCCTCTACAATCCGGACAGGTTTCTAACCTAGGAATGTCAATTTTATATTCCTTACCCAAAGCGGCATCTTCCAGATTGATTTCCAAGTTATAGCGGAGGTCACTACCTCTCCTAGGTCCTGACCTTCTTTGAGACCTTCCTCCACCTCCTCCTCCGCCAAAGAAATCACTAAAAATATCACCGAAATCTCCAAAAATATCGGAGAAATCGGTATAAGCGCCACTTCCAAATCCTTGTCCGCCCATTCCGCTTACGCCAGCTTTTCCAAACTGATCGTAGGCTTGTCGTTTTTTGGGTTCTCGAAGCACTTCGTAGGCTTCTGTTGCTTCCTTAAATTTTTCCTCGGCGGCTTTATCACCCTTATTTTTATCAGGGTGATATTGAATCGCCAATTTACGATAGGCTTTTTTTATCTCATCTTCGCTTGCGCTTTTGGATACGCCTAATATTTCGTAATAACTTCGTTCGCTCATAATTATTTTTTCTCATCATCTACTACAGTGTAATCTGCATCTACTACTTTTTCATCTGATGAAGAACTTCCCGCATTTCCCCCAGGATTTGCATTCGCACCTTGACCACCAGGGGCACCTTCAGGACTGCCCTGAGAATAAATTTGAGTACCTATTTGAGTTGCTATTTTTTGAACGGAATCTCTTGCCGCTTTAATTCTTTCGAGATTGTCGCTTCCTAGTGCCTCTCTTGCTCTTTTGATTTCATCTTCAGCCAATTGCTTATCACTGGCACTCACTTTGTCTCCGGCTTCTGATAGAGTTTTTTCTAAGGCATAGGTAAGATTTTCTGTCTCATTTTTTACTTCAGCAAGTTCTCTTATCTTTTTGTCTTCTTCCGCATGAGATTCGGCTTCTTTCACCATTCTCTTGATTTCGTCTTCGCTCAGTCCGGAAGAAGATTCAATACGGATTTTTTGCTCTTTCCCTGTTCCCATGTCTTTAGCGGATACATGGACAATACCATTGGCATCTATGTCAAATGTAACCTCAACTTGAGGGACTCCCCTTGGAGCTGGCGGAATTCCTACCAAATCAAAACGACCTAGTGTTCTATTGTCTTTTGCCATTTCCCTTTCACCCTGCAGAACATGAATGCTTACAGCGGTTTGGTTGTCAGCAGCAGTTGAGAACACCTGAGACTTTCGTGTAGGAATTGTGGTATTCCTTTCGATGAGTCTTGTAAAAACACCACCTAATGTCTCAATTCCAAGAGAGAGTGGAGTAACATCCAATAACAATACATCCGTTACATCACCAGCCAAAACTCCCGCTTGTATGGCTGCACCCATTGCCACTACTTCGTCTGGATTTACCGATTTATTTGGTTCTCTTTGGAAAATGCTTTTTACCAGCTCTTGAACTGCTGGAATTCTTGTTGACCCACCCACAAGAATCACTTCATCCACTTCATTTGCAGAAAGACCTGCATCTTTTAGAGCGTTTACACAAGGAATTCTTGTTTTTTCAACAAGGTGCTTTGTGAGTTGATCAAATTTTGCTCTTGTAAGAGTCATATCCAAGTGTTTTGGACCACTTGCATCTGCTGTGATAAAGGGAAGGTTTACTTGAGTAGTAGTTGTTCCGGATAATTCGATTTTTGCTTTTTCAGCAGCTTCTTTTAAACGTTGTACTGTGTTTTTATCGTTGCTTATGTCGATTCCGGTTTGATTTCTGAATTCGGTGATCAACCACTCCATAATTACTTGGTCAAAATCATCTCCACCAAGGTGAGTATCACCATTTGTGGACTTGACTTCAAAAACACCGTCTCCTAATTCTAAGATACTAACATCAAATGTTCCACCACCAAGGTCATATACGGCTATTTTTAGGTTGCTTTTCTTTTTATCAAAGCCATAAGCAAGAGCAGCAGCCGTAGGCTCATTGATAATACGTTCAACTTCTAGTCCTGCAATTCTTCCGGCATCTTTAGTCGCCTGTCTCTGCTCATCATTAAAATAAGCCGGAACGGTAATTACAGCTTTTTTTACTTCTTGCCCTAGATAGTCTTCTGCAGTTTTTTTCATTTTCATCAAAACTCTCGCAGAAATTTCTTGTGGTGTGAACTCACCCTTGCTTGTTTCAAACTTTACGCCATCGTTTCCGGCTCTTGTCACCTTATAAGGCACCATTCTGGTTTCTTCCGTAATTTCGTTAAACCTTCTACCAATAAAACGTTTGGCAGAACGAACCGTGTTTACTGCGTTCGTAATTGCTTGGTTTTTTGCAAATTGCCCAACTAATTCTTCGCCTTTTTGCGTAAAGGCAACTATGGATGGAGTTGTTCTGTTTCCTTCGGAATTTTGGATGACTACGGAGTCACCTCCTTCCATAACTGCAACACAAGAATTTGTTGTTCCTAAATCGATTCCTATAATTTTTTCTTTTGCCATAATATCCCCCTTAAAGTTTATGATTTTGGTTTTCCGACTTTTACTCTAGCTGGTCTTAATACTTGCATTTCCTCATTTTCTTGGAAAATATAGCCAGCTTGGTATACTTCGATTACCTTTTCTTCTGAATATTCATCAGATTCTTCTGACATAATTGCTTCCATTGATTTATGATCAAATGCTTCTCCTGTAGGAGAATACTTTTTGATATTTTCTCTTTCCAAAACAGAATAGAATTCTTTCCGTATCATTTCGATACCATCCATAAATGGTTTTAATCCCTCTGTCACCTCAACTCCTATTCCAACTCTATCCAAGTTATCTAAGCTGTTCATTAGCTTTGTCACAAAATCCGTAACGACATTCCTTTTAATTGCTATAAACTCGGATGCAGTTCTTTTTTTGTAATTCTGAAAATCAGCTCTTTCTCTTAACCAAGAGTCTTTTAAAGACTGAACTTCTTCTTTGGACTTTTGGAGTTCATTTTCTAATTGTTGAATCTTTGCATCTTTTTCATCAATTGTATTCTCGTTTCCACTTCCCTCCTCACTATTTGGTTGATTTGGCTCACCTTCAGTTTGAGGCTCAACCTTTTCTTGTTCTATGTGTTCTTGCTCAGACATCTATCCTCCTTTTTATCAATCATGTAAATCACGAAAATTAAATAAATCCTAATCTTAGCGGCTCATTTTGGTAATCATTTCAGAAACTAATTTGGATGTAAAATCTACTACAGACAGAGCCTTGGGATAATTCAACCTCTGTGGTCCTATAACTCCCATTGAGCCTATACTTTTGTCACCGTTTTTATAATTGGATACAATAATGGATACCCCACTTAAACAGTCTCCTTTGAGTTCTCCAATAAAGGTGGAAACTCCATCGTATTGTATGTATTGAGAAAATATCTCTCTTAGAAGTTCTTTATTGTCCAAAAGGGTTAAAATGGGTTCTAATTTATCCATATCTGAATGTTTATAATAGTTGTATAAATTTTGCAATCCGTCAATGTATATATCTTCATCCGTAGGGTCATTGGATATGGTTGCAATTAAGGTGTCAGCCACTCTTAAAAAATCCTCCGGTCCTTCTCTATCCTCTTTTAAGGTTAACATAATATCTTTTTTTACTTCTTCCAACTCAAACCCAACCAAATGATGATTTAAAAACTTTGATATTTGGTATAAAGATTCCTGAGGAACATGATCATCCAAGAATAGTCTTCTATTGAGGATTACACCGGATCTGGTGATTACAATTAACAAAATCTCATCCCCTCCTATGTGAATCAACTCTATTCGTTTGACCAATTCGAGTTCTTTTAGAGGGGGTAAAACTACCGAAGCTGTTCTTGACAAATTAGACAAAATTTTACAAGTAACATTTAATATTTTGTCAAGCTTACAATCATTTTTCAAAAATTCTTCTTGGATTTTTTGTTTGTCATTGAGTGATAATTCATAAAGAGTAATTAGTCTATCTACATAAAATTTATATCCCTTTTCCGTAGGAATACGTCCGGCAGAATGATGAGGACTTGCGATATATCCGTTTTCCTCTAAGTCTCTAAAAACGTTCCTAATTGTTGCTGGAGATAAACCAATATCGTATTTTTCGCACAAAAATTTTGAACCAACCGGTTTCTTATCAGAAAGAAACTCTTCTATTAATGTTTTTAAGATTAACTCATGCCTAGGTGTAAGTTCCATTTTCGTATCCTCTTTAGCACTCATATAATTAGAGTGCTAATTTATTAAGAAAGTTTATCTATGTTGTATTTTTTGTCAACCCTAATTTTTTTTTAAGATAAAAAAAGTCGATTTAGGTGTAGTTTTATTTCGTAGGAAAATTTATATTTTTGCCATTGCGAGGAAGCACAGCGACTGAAGCAATCCTTTATAGTATAATTTTATCAGGATCATAACCTAACTCTCGCAATTTCTCAGCTAGCTTTTCTTTTTCGGCTCTTTCTTTTTCTTTCTCTAAACACTCTTTCTCCGCTCTTTGTTTTTCTCGCTCCGCCCTTTGTTTTTCTCGTTCTGCCCTTTGTTTTTCTCGTTCTGCTCTTTGTTTTTCTCGCTCTTCTTTTGTTGGGAGCAAATGTCCGTCTAAAGTTTCAAAACGGAGCCAAGTTGTCTCCCTGCCCATAAACACTCCATTCCACTTTACCAATGCCAAACCCAATTTCTTGCTTATATAACGACCCAGTCTATCCAAACGCTTTTCTGAGTAGCTACCTCGCTTCAGCTCGTGACCTACCCAATCAGCCGGATCAAACGGATCATACCAAAAATACTCACTTACGCATAACTGCTTTTCATAAATCCGTTTCTTTGTCGTTTTGTCCTCTTTCTTTGTTGTCTCCGATAACAATTCTATCACCACGTCAGGACTCAAACCCTCTTCCCACACTACCCAGCTTTTTCTCTCGTGAGAATCTGCATTTACCACAATAAAGAAATCAGGTCCCCTTACTTGTTCCGTTTTGATTTGGTTCGGTGAGAAGTATATAAACATATTTCCACCAACATAGCCTTTACCGGATTCTTGTAACCATGGTTGAATGGTTTCTAAAAGAAGAATAATTTGAAAAAGGTGCCTTTCGGATTCCAAAGGTGTATCGTCGTCATAAGGTAATTCGTCTCCCCTGGGTAGAGTTGGAAATTCAGTCTCTGTTAGTGGTTTTGTCAAAGTGCTAATTGCCATAAGGATGGAAATATAACAAACTCTGAATACAACAAGCAAAAAACAAAAATATTTATTGAATATTTTTTTGACTAATTTTTAAATGAATATTACACGGGAAAACTATTCTTATCCATAAAAGTTTCTAAACCTTTTTTTACAAACTGGTTGTAGGTCCAATTTGTATCTGATAACAAGTTAAGATGTTCCGGTTTGAGAAAGTAGACATAACAAGAAACAACTCTATCATCCATAGTTAAAACTTCTGCGTTACACCTTTGATAGTATTCTCCCTCAAAAAGGTCTAATTTTTTTTCGTCCTTATGAGTAAGCTCATAATACAAAAGCCCTTCGATAATAGAATTTTTGTCCGTAATTATACCTGGATATTCTTCACCTTTTAAATATTTCCTTGAAAACCCTTTTAAAAATGCCTTTTCGTATTTGTATCGGTTTCTAACTACATTTTCCCAAACTTTTGGGTTCATTAAAGTTCCATAGGCAAAAAAATTCATTATTAGTGTCCTTTAAATATTATTGAACTCCTTGTCTTTTATCTAAAAATTCTTTGAGGGAAGCAGGAAAAACCAAATTTTGATTCATAAGCTCAATACTAGTGTTCAAATATGCTTTTGCTTTTTTGTGATGTGATTTGCAAAATAGGGGTGCTTTTTTGCATATATCAAATTGAATATGAGGGGGATCGACGGTGAAGTTAACCCCTCCGGCTCCGTCAGAGGTTCTAAATAAAAACAATTGGTCTTCCACCCAACCAAATACTGTTCCATAAGCAAAGTAAGCCGAGTTTGTTTTTGTATTCAATAGGTCTCTCCCCATTGCAGAAAAGTATATTTCTTTGTTTACATTTCCGATAATTGTAGGAATGACATCTAACTGAGAAGCTATATCGTTTCGAATCTCAGGCTTGAAACGAGACGGTGAATAGATCAAAAAAGGAATATTTCTATCTTCGTAGTAGTCTAAAAATCGATGGTGTGTATGATCAGCGACAAAAATGAAAATTGTATTGTCGAAATAAGGAGCTTGTCTTGCTTTTTCTAAGAAGCTTTGCAATGCCCAATCCGCATAATGATAAACATTTAGAAATTCATTATCAGCAGATTCTTTTCCGAAAATATTAAATTCTTCTTTCGGTGTTCTATAAGGATAATGAGTCGTCAGTGTTAAGACTGTTGCAAAAAAAGGTCTGTCTCCTTCCAGGCTTTTTAGTTTATTATGCAAAACGTCAAATACATCTGCATCATCATATCCCCAAGCTCCTAAAGAATAACGATTCATCCTGTCTAGGTCTTGTTTACCGATGCTCTCATCAAATCCCCAATGTGGCATCATTTTGTGTTTATTATCAAAGCTCAAATCCCCACCAGTGACAAAAAAAGTTCTGTAATTGGCTTGACGCATAATACTGCCAATCCCGGAAAAAAAAACCATTGCCTGAGGAGTTCGAACGACAGTAAGTCCTGGTCTATCTGGAATTCCAGTGAGAAGTGACATCATTCCATTTGGAGTTCTTCCACCAGAGGCAAAAAAGCGTTTAAAGAAGATTCCTTCCTTTAGCAGCTTATTGAAATAAGGTGCTACTTCTTTTCCATTTACTTTTCCATCCGTAATCGGATTGATAAATTTTCCTGTCCAATTTTCCAACATAACTAAAACGATATTAGGGTTTTTGGCATCTTTATTTTTGGGAATTGTTTTTCTGAGAAGAGGGTATTCTTCGCTTACAAAAGTTGCACCTTTATAGGAAATTTCTTTTCTAACAATGGCAATGGCTTCCTTGAAATCCATTTTATCACTTCTTGAGACAGAATGACTCTTTAAATCAACAATAGCAGTGTATACTCCGTTTAACGCCAGGTTATTAACCATTGTATTATTAGAAATAATTGCGTTACTTGTACGAATCGGATTGTTTTGCAATCCACCTCTGACCCCTACGGCAACAAACGAAAAAGCAATAAGCACCTTAATTAATGAGCTAAAGAAACTCGTTTCCAAATGAGAATAGTTATGGTATCTTTGGTAAACTCGAAAAGAAGTAAAAGTTAGCACGGCTAATACAAGAACTCCTCCAAAAAAAACAAACTTATTTTCTTCGAGTAAGGAGTTCACTATTAAAATTAGGTCTTTACCCAAAAAAACATAAGCTTCATAACCAATATGTTTATTTGCGTGTTCAAAATAGAGAATATCCGCGATCAGAATAGCTACGATAAAAACGACTAATAGAATTGGGGTGAATGACCAAAAGAATACGTACAATTTTTTTCGATTTAAGAAATCAATGCAGGAGAGAATAAACAAAAAACCAAAAACGATGCAAATAGAAGAAATATCAAAACGCAATCCTTCTACAAATGCCATAAGAATTTTGGAATAATGTATTTCTCGAAAATCAATTCTATAGGCATACTTTAAGAAAAAAATAATTCTATACAATGTAAATATAGGAATACAAAGTAAAAATAAAGTCCCAAAAAATTTGAAATTATAAGAGAAAAAAATTTTTTTTAAATAGTTGATAATTTTGTTTTTCATAATTTATCTACAAAACGATAGAGGTTTTTTACTGAGTAACTACTTCCTACTTTTTTTAAACCATGGAAAAAAGACACTCGTAGATTTAACATAATTTTCCCAAGCGGCACCTTTGCTCTTTTTATTTTGTTCCTCAGTAGCTGGGATTCCAGTTACCTTAAATATGGAAGTAATAATCAATATGGGAGCAATTAGACCTACAAAACCATAAGGGGCGTATAAGGCAAATCCTCCCCACGAAAGCCATACCAAAGATTCAAAAAAGTAATTCGGATGACGTGAGTAATACCAAAGACCTTTGTCGCAAACCTTACCTTTGTTTGCCTCATTCTTTTTAAACGAGTAGAGTTGGTAGTCAGACAGTGTTTCTCCTATCCAAGCCATTAAAAATAGAATGCTAAAAATGATTTCCCAAATTTGTAATTGATTGTTTGCATTTAAGGATATAAACAAAAAAGGAAGACTTAAAAAAACGTTTAGTAACCCTTGAGATTGATAAAATAGAAAAAATTTAAATCCAACGTTTGGTTTCCACAATTCTCTAAGTGTTATGTATCGACCTTCTTCTTTTGCTTTCCAAATTCTGGTAAAAAATAGGTAAGCACTCAAGCGTACTGACCAAATTCCTACCATGGATAGTAATAGGGTGCTCCTACTGGTGAGCATTTCTTTTGAATTGAAAAATGTGTAGAAGCAAGCCAGCATAAAAAGGGATAATCCCCATCCGGCATCTACCAAAGCAGCATTTTTTAGGGGAAAATGCAAAAGCCAAAGTAAACTCATAAAAAAGAATATAAACAGCCAACCTACAGAAATGTTATAAAATACTTGCTCTATCATTATTTTAAACTAAGCCTTTTATCTCTTCTTTGACAAAAGGTAAGTTTTTATAGATACCTTTTAAATCCTCAATTTTTGTAGAATCATAGTTTTCACTAACAAAATATTGATAACATCTTAGTTTTTCCTCATAAAACTCTCTTATTTCTCTTTCTTCATCTCGAAAGTGAATCTTATTTAGAATCGGAGCAATAAATTTAACTTTTAAATCTTCTTCCTTGTATATTTCGATAAAATTCTTCTCTTCACGCAATAGATCACTTAAAAAATCCTCTTCATCCTCTGATAAACAAATACTATTTTCTAAAAATTCCTCTAAGCTCATCATTCCTCCTTAGGTTTGGCAGATTGGCTTACTGCCCAGTAGTGTATATGTGAACTTTGAAGTAATCCCCTTCCGGAAAAGTATCTATAACAGGGTGATCGATTTCATTTAACAGCTTGATTGGTTTTTTGTATTCGACTTTTTTGAATTTGAAAACTTCTTGTGCTATATTTTCAAATTGATTCGAGTGAATTCGGTTGGAGCATGAGCACATAACCAGAATTCCCGGGTTTGACATGACATTTAAGCAGCTTTCCATTAATTTTTGATAAATCAGTTTTGCCTTTCTCTTATCTTTTGAGGAAGAAGTCAAACTAGGAGGATCAATAATCACTACATCAAAAACTTGATTGATTTCCTCCAAGAGAGCCTCAATATTTTTAAAAATATTTCCTTTTATGATTTTTTGTTTTTCGGAATTGGGAGTATTCAATTTATGAATGTTTAAAGCTGAGACGCTATCTTCGACGGACACAATAGATTTTGCACCAGCTACCTCCAAACACTTGGAAAGCAAACCGTTATTGGAAAATAAATTTAACACATTCCGATTTTTAAACACTTCCGAATTTTCAAGAATGTATCTTCTTAAATTTCGAATATCATTGTATATTCCACCTTTTTGGGATAAAGTATTTATGGTATATGTAATTTTCTTAAAATTAATCTCAACTTGTGTGTGTATTTTGCCTCTTATCACCCTATAATCCGAATTTTCTAAAAATTGGTCTTCCGTTCGGTTTGGTTTTTTTAATAAAATGCAAGAAACATCCAAATTCCAGTGAAGAGTTAAAAAATTGTATACAACAAAACCAATATATCTAGCCATGGGATAAAGAGATTTGGAATAAATGGAAAAAACCAAAACATCATTATGAAAGTCGATTGTGATGCCCGGAATACTATCATTTTCCCCATGAATTAGACGCAAACTATTTGTTTCTCTTAGTAATGGAAGTCTTGAAGATAGCTTTTTCTTAATTAAATTTTTAAAAAATCCCAAAGAAAAGTTATCTCCAAAATAAATCATTCTTACGGCTATCAATCCAATATGAGAATAGATTCCGATTCCTAAATGTTTGCCAGTTTCATCCAAAAAGTACACCCAATTTCCGTTTTTTAGTTTTGGTAAATTGGGCGCATTATTAAAATTATTTCTGAATATCCAAGGATGCTGGTTTTTTATGACATTCCCAACCTCGCTCCCTTCGACTACGCTCAGGGAACGGTTGTTTACGCTCAAGGGTCGGTTGCGTATACTCAAGGGTCGGTTGCGTATACTCAAGGGTCGGTTGCGTATACTCAAGGGTCGGTTGCGTATACTCAAGGATAGTACCCCCGGTCATTGAGCGTAGTCGAAATACTCGTATTGAGCGTAGCCGAAATACTCGTATTGAGCGTAATCGAAATACTCGTATTGAGCGTAGTCGAAATATCAACCACCTTTTTTGGCATCATCGTAAGAAATTTCTTTTGGACCTACATAAACCTGCCTTGGTCTGCCAATTTTCATATCCGGTGATTCTATCATTTCTTTCCATTGAGCAATCCACCCAGGTAACCTACCCATTCCAAACATTACCGTAAACATATTAACAGGTATACCTAAAGCTCTATATATTATTCCACTATAAAAGTCAACATTCGGATACAATTTTCTTTCTACAAAAAAGTCATCAGTTAATGCGGCTTCTTCCAATTCAATGGCAATATCCAAAAGATGGTCTTTCACACCCAGTTTATTCAAAACTTTATAGGTTGCTTTTTTGATAATTTTTGCTCTTGGATCATAGTTTTTATACACTCTGTGTCCAAAACCACTCAATCGAAAATTTGAAAATTTTTGTTTTGATTTTTCTATAACTTGTTTTACTGTTAGACCGCTATCATGAATTTCATTTAGCATTTCCAGCACTTCTTGGTTGGCACCTCCATGCCTTGGACCCCACAATGCACAAATACCGGAAGAAATGGCTGCATAAATATTTGCCAGACTAGAACCAACTAGCCTCACGGTTGAAGCTGAGCAGTTTTGCTCATGATCTGCGTGTAAAATTAAAAGCAAATCCAACGCTTCTTCTGCTATAGGGTCGATTTCGTATTCTTCCGTTGGTACGGCAAACATCATGTTTAAAAAATTTTGACAGTAATTTAAAGCATTTATTGGGTGAATAGAAGGTTGACCTATTGATTTTTTAAAGGCAAAAGCTGCAATTGTCGGAAATTTGGCAAGCAATCGTATAATGGAAATTTCACGATGTTCCGGATTTGTCGGATCATAAGAATCTTGATAATAGGTTGATAATGAAGCAATCATACAAGACATAATCGCCATGGGATGTCCGTCTTTTGGAAATCCAACGTAGAGTCGTTTTAAATCTTCATGGATTAGAGTATGTTTTGTAATAGCACTGTTCCATTCTTTCAGCTCGGACTCATTTGGGAGTTTTCCATAAATAAGCAGGTAGGCAACTTCCGTAAAGGTAGATTTTTCTGCCAATTGCTCGATAGGAATTCCTCTGTATCTTAAAATACCATTTTCTCCATCCAGAAATGTAATTGCACTTGTACAAGCTCCTGTGTTTAAATAGCCATTGTCTAAGGTTATATAACCCGACATAGCCCTAAGTTTGGAAATATCTATAGCCGTTTCGTTTTCTGTTCCAACTATAATCGGAAGTTCAAACTCTTGACCGTTAACTTTAAGAATCGCTTTCTCATTCATTGTAAACTATTCCTTTTTTCTTTTTCTGACGTTTTTAGCAAAACTTATACATGCAATAATCATACTAATTATTACAATTTCTACTATAAATCTTTATGGAATATCTATAGCATAATTATAACCTTATTTTTGTATAAACAAAAAATCTTTTTAAAATTATTTTTTCACCCAACTCATAACCAATCTTTTTCTTTTAAAAACTTATGTCCTTACGAAAACTTTAAACCGGAAATTTCTTTATGCAGTCTTCTAAAATCTGCCTCTATTTCTTTTGCACTGGTGGAAGATTTAATCTGACTTGCAAGCTCAATCCCATTATTTATGTTTTCTAATAGTAGCTTTTTTTCAGCGACAAAACGGCTCTGTGGCATCATTTTCCTTTCCGAACGAAATCTTGTAGCTTGCGAATCTATAATTTTTGTAAGTTGATTGAGTATATTAATTTTTTCGTTTTCTGTTCCCATTTGTTTATCCTCTTAGAGTCCTAAATTTGGTAAATCAGCCTTTGGGCTTGCAATAGTCCCACTGAGGGGCACACATGGTTTACCATCTTGTTTCGGAATAGCTTCCATCCAACCTCGAATATCCGGCCTTCTGCTTAAAAATTCATTTGTAAATTCCAGGCACACGGCAATATTCAGACCGGTATTTTCAAATCTAGGACGAAATATTAGTTTTCCTTTTATGTCAATACTGGCAATGGAAGTTTTTAGGTTTGCTTTTTCAACCACTAAAGTTGTCCCCGTCTTTTTTGTTGAGATAATCAAGCTCTTTATGGTTACTCCTTTTATATCACCAATCAAAGGAACTTCTGGAGTATTAACAACAACTCCTTTTAGAGCCTCTATATTAATAGTGCCATGAATACCGGAAATCCAGTCTTTATTTATATCGTTCAAGGCGTAAGAGATTACAACACTTCCAAATTTTAACTCGACATTTTTCCATTGAAAGTTAAGGGAGAGCGTTTCCATGTCACCTATAACTTTCTTTTTATAAAGTCCTAAAAAACTAACATCAACTGACGCTTCCTCGGACTTCAGGTGAATATCCGAGTCAGTATCAACGCTAAAATGGTCTACTTTAATAGGTCGGAACATAGAGAGATTTACCTTTCTAAAATCAACCACAGTGCCGGATTTATCTAAAGCTTGCACTATAAATAATCTCGTCATCTCCTCATAGGGAAAAAGAAGGATCACAAATAAAATGAAAAATAGGAATCCACCAATCCATAAAACTAACTTTTGTATAAAAGTATAGGTTGTCGCATCTTGCTCTACGTCCAAACCAGCTGCTTCTAAGTCTTCAGCACCAAGATCTTCCTCCAGGTATTCTTCTAGTTGTGTATCAGGCATCTTTTTTTATCCTACTATAAGATGATAGTCTAATGGTTACGTCAAAAAGTTCTTTTCCAGCCAAAGGCCTTTTAAATGAAAAATGTTCAACCCTTCCGTTCATTTGTTTTCCAACTTCAATATCATAGATCATTTTCATAACACTGGGCAAAGGAACGGAGTTTAAGGTAACCTCAATGGTGAGTTTATTGTATTCCTTTTGGATCGCATTTGTTGAATCTTTAATGTTTGCAACCTTATCTTTTAGTTCATGTCGAATTAAAATGATGTCTAATTTTTTATACAAATTGCTAATCTCTTCTTCTTCACCGGATTTGATAGATTTATAATAGTTATAATCCTTTAAAAGCCTATCCAATTGGGAAAACTGTTCTCTTGTTTCCATCACTTCATCAGTCAAATTACTCCGAATGTTGGAAACTTTATACACAACAGAAAACAAAAAAAAGACAATAAGAAAAGTCCCACCGCCAAAAACGACAACCCTCTCTCTTTCATTTAACTTACTCAGCCATTCACCAAACATTATTTTTAAACCTCACTTTTTATCACTTGGAATAACCAAATCGAATTGAATCTTAAAGCTAACTTTATGACGATTCACTCCTTTCATTAAACGTTTATTTACAACCTTAATATTCGTAAATTTATTGGATTTTTCAATACTGTCTTCAATTTTCCCAACCTCACTTAACTCGTTTACCCTACCGTACAAAGCAATGCTATCTTTATCATAAGCAAAATTATCCAAAACATAGTCAAACTCTTCTTCAGGTGGAAAGTTATTGGAAAGTTCTAAAATTATATCCAAAATACCTTCTTTATCCAAAAACAATCTTACGATCTCAGACTTTTTTTTGGCTTGGTTTACGTCTTTACTAGCTTCTGCGATTACGTCAGTATCTTCAGAAATTTTCTTTTTGAATCCTTTTTCATACCGTTCACGTAGTAATTCTTTGTCTGCTTTGATCCGTTTTTCATCCAAATAAAATCCGATTGTAAATCCGATTATTAAAATCAAAATAGAGATGGAAAGCAAAGATAAATGTATTTTAAACTGCCAAAGGTTTAACTTCCCAATATCAAATTTGAATCCGAGATCACTACTAAGAAATTCCAACTTTTGTTTTTTAGGTGCTCGATAGTGATAACCGCTTCCCAAACAATTTATAAAAATTTCCGAATTCAATTCCAAAAAATCGTACATCTTGAATTGGATACCAATTCGCTCGGTAAAGAATTTATCCAAGTCTTTGAATAAACTCCCTCCCCCGGAAAGATAGATTACACTAGGAAAAAATTCTTCATCAATTGAATTTAAACTTCGTTCGACTTCCGTAACGATATCCTCTAAAGAATCCTTTATGGAATTCAGAATAATATCCATATCTTCCGGTTTTAGATGATTTTTTTCTAAAAATTTATACTTGGAATCAAGATCTTCCTCAAAAATGCTAAAATTAACTTGAGTTTTTATTTCTTCCGCTATAGCATACTTAATTTTCAAGCCTTCCGCAATTTTTTGCGTAATAAAATCTCCACCTGAGTGAAAAAATCTGGAATGAAATAAAAGCCCGTCTTTATGAGCATTTAAAATACAAATTTTTCCACCAATATCCAATTGTCCTATATTGGTTTCTTGCAGAGTTTTTCCATGGTGATAGCCTACAATAGAACCTAAGGTGACAGAATCAGAAGATATAGACTTCAAACTCGTGTCATTTCGATTAAATGGTGCCATGGAATCCTCTATCTCGGACTTCAATACACTAAAGGAAACAAGCTCAGAACTATCTTCTTTTGTATTATAGATATTTCCCTTAACAACCATTGACTCAACGGGATAAGGTATGTAGTTTTCCGCTTCAAAAGGAAGAATTTCCATCACGGCTTTCTCTGCGGTCAATGGGATTGTAATTTTTCGTATAAAAAATTTATCTGCCGGGAGATTGATTGTGAAATTTTTTTCCTCCGGAAAAAAGCTTTGTATAAACCTTGTAATATTGTATTCGTATTCATCAAAACTACTTTCCGAAACCGGAACAATATTCAAGTATTCATATCTGAGTATAGCAACGCTTCCAAACGCTTGTTTGTAAAGTATTCCTTTTATATAGGTTGTACCATAATCAATTGTAAGATATCTTTGAAACACTTTTAATCCTCTGAATAAAACAACATTTGTTTATTTTGTAAGTCGTAGATGCAACTAACTTTCCTTGTTACGTGACCTATCATTCCAACACCAATGATTCTGTATATATCACCTTTGGTTTTCACCCTTCCTTTGTTCAACTCACTACCGTCACCAACCAATTCCTTATAGAGAGTAAAATCGTTCTCGTTCTCGTTCTGGTTTTGATTAGGGTCAGGTGGGGGAGGGAGTTGTTGGTTGTTTTGGGGATTGTTGGGGTCTTGAATAGGGTTTTGGCTCATGGTAGGTGTGGTTTTAATCTGAAATTCCGGCTCTTTTTCAAGGTCTTTTAGTTCCTTGATGTACCCGCCTTTTTTAATCTTTAGTTTTAGTATCTTCATCACAGCTTGCCTTGTCATAAATTCAGACAAAGACATAAGAACATGATAGGGTGCAGCATTTATATTAATTTGATCTTCTACTTTGTCCCCTACCGTAATGTATGCGGTGAGATTATTTGCCAGAACATAGTCACTATCCGTTATAAGAGCCTTTTCTTCTTCCGTAGAAAAGTCCTGGGATTTCTTTTCTTCAAAATTGTCTGGTTTTAGAGATCCATAGATAAGTTTCACGTTAAAATCTTTCACAGATGTAAGCTCGGAAAGCGTATAGAGAGGACCATTTTTAATCTTTCGTGGAGGTTTTAAATTTGCATAATAAAATTCTTCTGCTCCCCCTCCAATCATATTATTATTTTCATCTATGAAGTCAATGATTGGGTTGATCAAAGCCGGTTTTAAGTTGAACTGTTCCAAGAGTCTGGCAAGCATTTCAATAGACCTTGGATTGGGGGAACCGTCATAAGTTCGTACGAGATTGTTTAAATTGAACTTTCCATCTTCCGGTATGATTCTATAATAAACCATTCCTTCTCCAACGGGGATCGGAGGAGGATTAAAGGCTATACCGCTTTGGTATAGCTGTTCTTCGGGAATTTTTTTCAAAGCCCCTAAAGCCCCGTGCATACCAGCCTGGGCAAGCAAAAAAGCCTTAAAACCCATAGCTCTGGACCTGGCAATTTTGTAATCAGCCAATCGATCTTTCATATATTGGTTGGCAGTGTAAAAAGAGGCAACACCTATTGACATAACAAGCATAATAACCATCTGCCCCTTACGATATTTGTATCTATTTAGTGTAAAGACCGATAAACGCAAGCGATTCATATTTCACCTCTGTATTTCCCACTAGAGCCACCAGCTTGATCCGAACCAAAGTGGGCACTTTTTTGGTTTTGGTAGAATCCCAATCATCAGACCAGTCATTGCCTATTCTTGAATATTTTAATTCAAAACACCTTACGTGATCCAACATTATGTGTTCCGTCCCCCCTGAAAGAGGATTTACATCAACCATTTCGTCTTCTCGCCTAATCAGTTTATAATAATTTGAGTCTGAATTCATTTTTCTTAAATAAAAAGCCACTTCTCTAATTGCAGGTTGCCCTGTTTCCTCTCCATTTGAATGATTTGCTGCAAAAACAACTCTATCCGTTCTACAATCAGAATCATGATCTGTTTTTCCTTTGAAAATAAGCCTTTTATGAGCTGGTCCTGTCATAAAAAAGGTTTGAGAAAAAGCAGAACGAATATTTTCTATGGCAAATAAAATATCATTCCTTGTAGTTCCGTTTCTTGGGTCGGATTCTTTAGTTATTTTTAAAGCAGTGAAATACGCCCCAAAAATTCCGGTAAAAACGACTCCTAGAATCATAATTACGACTGCAATTTCAACTAAATTTAAGCCTCGTCTGAATTTTTGCACAACAACATACCTTTTTTATCTTTTGGGTATTTCACTTGATTTTTCAATCATAACTTTAATGCCATCTAGTAATTTTGGATATTCTTTTAAAGTTTTTTCCAAAAGTTCTATATCAAAAAAAGAAACACCTTCTAGCAACTTTTCTATAAAGGAAGTAAGTGGTCTATAGGAAATTAATTTTTCTACGGTTTGCAACTTTTTTGCAAAAGTTTCAATCTCATTGATCGTTAAAGTTTCGCATAAATGAAGCCAGGTATTTTCTTCTTGTTCCAATTCTTGTAACAAAGACTTTAATTCAATTAAACCAAGGGTTATTAGAGGGAGATCATCAGATATCATATTTGAATTTTGTTTTTTTTCCATATTGGGTAGAGGAACGGACTTTATGGACTCATCCATTTTTACTTCCCTCAAGTAAACTCTAAATGTACTACCTTTTTTGGGTTCACTTTCAACAAATATATCCCCATTCATCATTTTTATGAGTCTGTGACTAATGGTCAAGCCCAAACCGGTTCCTCCGTATTTTGCATTGCTTTGGTTTTTTTGTTGGGTAAAAGCTTCAAAAATTAATTTTTGCTGCTCCGGTGGAATGCCAATACCGGTATCTTTAATGGAAATCACCAAATCCATAACCCTTTTTTCCAATAGATGGGGTCGTTTTTCTACGAGTACGGTAATCGAACCTTGGTGCGTAAATTTTATTGCATTGCTAATTAAGTTTATGAGAATTTGCCTAAGTCGAATCTCATCCAAAAAAACACCGTTTGGTATACCAGGGTCAACATCAACGGTGAAATCCAATTTCTTTTCATCTAAACTTTGAGAAAAAATATTGTGAATTTCCAAAAATAAAAGGCGTATGTTAAAAGTTCTATATTCCAATTCTAACTTTCCAGCCTCTACCTTAGATAGGTCTAGAATATCATTGATTATGCTAAGCAAGATTTTAGCGCTTGTTTTGATGTTGTTTAAGTAGTTTTTGTATTCGAGACTCTCTACCTTATTGTTTAGAATTTCCGTAAATCCCAGTATCACATTCAAAGGAGTCCTAATTTCATGACTCATATTGGCAAGGAATTCGCTTTTTGCCTTATTGGAAGAATCAGCAATTTCTTTAGCTTTTTGCAGTTCTTCATTGGTTTTTTGCAATCTGGCATAAGCCTCTTCTACCTTTTCCTTTTGAGCTGAAATTTCTACTTTTTGTCGATTGATTTCTTCCAAAGCGATTTGCAAAACTTCAGCCTGGGTTATAATTTCTTTCTGCTTTTCTTCCAAATCCTGATTTGTTTTTTGGAGCTCTTTGGTTCTTTGGTGTATTTTTTCTTCCAAAGAGCTATTAAGGTCTTTTAATTGCAGATTTTGTATCTCTAATTGTTTTTTTTGCTCTTCGAGTTGTTTGTCCTGGTTGTATTTTCGATTGGCTTCTTTAACCGTTAGTATTAGGTCTTCTTTATCCCATGGCTTAGAAAGGTATCGATACAGTTTGGCATGATTGACAATATTTGTAACTACACTGATATCCCCCTGGGCAGTTAACATTATTTTTAAGGTTTTTGGCGATAATTTTTCTATCTCGCCAAGGAATTCATCTCCTAACATCCCTGGCATCATATAGTCGGAGATTACTGTAGTTATATCTCTATTTTCATCTATGAGTTCTTTTACTTTTTTCAATGCAGTGGCTGCATCTTGGAATACAAGTATAGTATATTCATCTTCTAACCCTCTTTTGATCTCAAAATCTAAGCGTCTAAGGACACCTATTTCATCGTCAACACAAAGTATTATTGGAGATAGCATAGAATTTTTCTAATCTTACCATATTTAATGTATAAAAAAAGGTCAAGGAAATAAAAAACTCCTTGTAAAGTTATAAATTTAAGGTGGAAAATGAATCATATGAAAAAGCTACCACCATATAAATACGGGAAACGAAAACGTGTAACTTTATTCAAAATTTTCTTTATAGTGTTTTTACCTTATTTCTGCTATCAAGAAAAAGTTGCTAAGCCAACAAAACAGATAGAGCTTACAGCAAAAGCACATTATATATTGGATTTGCAAACTCATAAAGTTCTTTTTGAAAAAAATGCTAATACCCAATTCTCCGCAGCGAGTACGATTAAGCTCTTTACCGCTTTTTATTCCAAAGAACTATTTCAAAACAAGCAATGGATTCTTATTCCAAAAGAAGCAACCATTTTACACCCACTTGCATCCAAAGCCGGTCTGCAAAAAGGAGAATATTATACCTACATTGACCTTTTTTATGCCATGCTCATTGCTTCTGCAAACGATGCTTCCATTGCCATTGCCATTTTTGCTAATGGAAAAGAGTCAACCTTTGCAAACAGTATGACACATTGGATGCACAAAAAGAAATTTCTAAACTCAAGAGCTTTTGACTCAACCGGAATTTCTCCCCAAACCATAACTTCTGCTTCTGA
Source organism: Leptospiraceae bacterium (assembly GCA_024233865.1). Lineage (GTDB taxonomy): Bacteria > Spirochaetota > Leptospiria > Leptospirales > Leptospiraceae > JACKPA01. The sequence continues at coordinate 251,552 of JACKPA010000002.1, forward strand.
CCTTGGGCAATTATTAGCAGAAATCTCTAAACTTTCTGATTTTTATGAAACTGTATTCCTTGCAAATGCAACCATTGTAAGTCAAACTGGAAGGCAGATTTATTTAACCAATCGAAACAAGCTCGCTACCTACAAAAACTTTCAGATAGGTGGAAAAACGGGAAATATCAAAAAAGCGGGACAGTGTTTCGCAGGATTTATCAAAAACCAAAATGCCCTTTACGCGGTAGCCATTTTAGGTTCTACGTCTTATGTGGAAGATTTAAAACGATTGATGGATAATCTTTAATCATGATTTCCTTGGTTCAAGGTAATCTTCCCCAGTATCTTGATATGGAAGGTGTAACATCTAAAATCTTTCCTTGAAACCGACTTATTATATCATGCTCCATCCATTTTTTTAAGGTAGCTTTGCGGATAGAATCTTTGAGCTTTGCTATTCCTTTTTCTATTTCACCTGATGTTAGAACGCTAATAAACAGTCTGTCTTCATCATTATTTTGAATCCAATGAATTACATTTTCATTTGGTTTTGTTTTGATCAATTTCGAAATAACACAAGTATCAAGTAAATAATTCATAATTCATAGTTCAATTTCACGTCCTATGTCTTTATTTTTTTCCAAATCCAGTGGTAAGCCATAAAGAGGAGAATGATATGACTTCAATCCTTTTTTACTTACCGTTCAAGCCTGAGATTCCTTGCTCTCAATCCATTTCATAACTGTTTCTCCTTGATTCACACGCGTGATCCCTCTTCTCTGATCTCTCCAACAATACACTAGCCGGCTCATCGTTTTCATCTTGCGGAACAAGATGCCCTTTGAACGCTTTAGACAAAATAGCCTGCCTAAGTCTCTTTATTCTAGCTTTTAATGCTTTGTGATTTTCTTCTAATTCATCAATGATGCCTAAATGATGCGTCAACCGAGAGACGATTTCTTTTTGCTCTTCAAGAGGTGGAATCGGGATTTTTAATTTCTGTAAAATATTGGCTGGAATTTGTGGTTGTGCAGTTCCAGTTTGTTTATCTTTCAATTGAATATTAAAAAATGGAGATGTAATAAACCTCATTAAAAAATAACTATCTAAAGTAGGAATAATTATTCTTAATATTAACATTCCAGAATTAATTCTAATCTTTAGAATTAATTAAATAAAAACGAATATATTTAGGCTCAACATCATTAAATAATATAAAATTTTTAAAACCTTGATTAGTGCAAAGTTCATTGGAAGAGATTACGCAATAACCTATTGGAACTCTCAATGATAGTAAAATACTATCTTTAGGCAATATTTTTGCACTCGAATTTTTTAAACCACTTTCAGTTAAAAATCTTCGCCCTCTTGAAATGTATTGTTTTTCATAATTAGTCAAATCAGATGGTGTAATCCATGGTATTCCATCATTTTCAGAAAAATACTCTGGAATCGATGTATCGGGAGTACCACCATGCATGATACTTGCAATATCTTCTGCTTTACACCAAACCCACCCATTCGGTAGAACATCACTCATAGTATCCCCCCGAGTTGCTTTTGGTATCGCTGAGCCTGTTCAACTTAATCCTATCTTACCTAAATTTCTAGCCAATGATGCCATTCCATGGTAAGCAAGTTTCTCGCACATTTTTATTTTATTTATATAAGTGACATAATCTCTATTATTTATGGGTAAAGATATGCTTGCAAGGGAGGGAAAAAAAGACTCAATCCTACTTGAAGCCTATTGGGGGGTATCCAAATGTCATTCATAGTTTTACCTTATTAAAAAAGCGTTCTAACCAATCCTGCTTAATTTCCATAACATTTGAGATAAACTCAATGGTCATTCCAGACTTCTTAAGCCGAATCGTTGTTTTTAGCTTTTCCTTTTTTACTAAACGCTGGCTTTTTCGGAATCCGATTTGAGTTCCTTTCTCGATACCGATTTGAGTTCCTTTCTCGATACCGATTTGAGTTCCTTTCTCGATACCGATTTGCGTTCCTTTCTCGATACCGATTTTAATCAACCTTTCTTTTACACCGAATATTTCGGTCAATTCTTCTACTCGTTCTTCCGTTCCACTGAGATAGTATCCTTTCTCTTTTGCTATTTTCATCATTTCTTCTCCATATAAAATCATTGTTTGCATGAGCATGTATTCTTCGGATTCCTTTTCTATTAACCACTCTAAAAACGCCCTACGTTTTTCTTTTCCGGAGAACATCTTTAAGTATTTGACTTCTTTTTCTAATTTCTCTTCCAATTCATCTATTACCACAATTTTTATTTCTATTATACTAAGTTCTTTTAGAACGTACAAACCTTTTTTCAGTTTTTTAGGTTTAAGCTCTTCAAACAAAAGGTTTGGTTTTTCCGTACATACTAAGGTATAGGTTAAATTTTTATGATAGATTTCCTTGTATTCCCGCGTCAATAGGGCATAAATATAGTAACCTGTTTTGTACAAATCTTCAAGTTCAAAATTGTCTGCTTCCGATTTAAATTCGATTATATTATATTTTTTGAAATAGGTAAAAAGAACTACATAATCTTTGATGGAATGTTCCGCTTCAATAATTAAAATATCAATCTTTCTTGGTAACCGATGAATCTCGTATTCCGGTTTGACTATTGCAAAGCCCTCAAAATAATATCTTATGGTATCTTTAAAAACTTCATCGTATCCTGTTCGTTTCTTTTTCATGATTTCTATTTCCAACTATTCCATTCTCATCAGCTCGTGATCTATTTCCCACCTCTCAACTCCTTTTCCAACTCTTTCAGCTTTCCAACCGAAAACTGAAAAATATTCCCAATTTCTTTTGTGAGTTCCGTCGGTTCCGGAAGATTTTCACCATCCTCAGCAGACTCGTCTTTTAACCAACTAATGTCAAGATTATCTTTCCTATCATCCAAAATATACTTTCTCGAAAAAACTCGAAACCGACCGTTTTCACCTTCGTTTTTCCGCTTGGATTTTCCGTAAAAGTCACTACCATAAACTTTGATAAAAGGTTTGAGATATTCAAGGGAAAATTCGGTTCGTTTTCCAAATGATGGCATATTGGTTCTCAATATCGGACCTTCTTTACCACCTTCAATGTCATGTAGCATACAATTCATAAGACTCAAGCGATGAGTATCCGCCACCAATTCCATTCCCAAAAAAGCTCTTTTCTTTTGGAATTCTTGTTTGTCGATTTCCAGATCAAACAGGTTGGATGTTTTCGTTTTAATATACGAATCTGCCGCAATCAAGAACCCACCTGTTCCTGCAGCGGGATCGATGATCAATTCTCCCGGTTGAGGTTGGACAACCGCTACAATGGCATCGATCAGCGGTTTAGGAGTAAAGTATTGACCGGCACCGCTTTTGGTTTCGTTGGCGTTTTTTTCCAGTAGTCCTTCATAAAGGTTACCCAAACCGTCGTCTTTTGCATCATGCCATTCGAGTTTGTCAATTTGTGAAATGAGTTGCTCCAAATTCCTGGGTTGTTTGATGTTGGTAGTGGCATCTTGGTAAATAGAAGAAATGAGCTTGTCTTTCACTTGACTCAAATCCAAAAGGGCTTGTTTGTAATGGTTATAAAGATTCATACCATTTAATTTTACAAGTGAGTCCCACCTCAGTTTTTCAGGAATTCTTTTCTCTTCATGTCCTGTTTCTTTTGCCATTTTGAGGAACAAAAGCAAGGTTAATTCCGTAACGTATTCATGGTAGGTAATACCATCATCTCGCAAAATATCGCAAAGCGACCATAGTTTTTGTACAATGTCTTGTGTTACCATAGATTCCTTTTTTAGCTCGCTTCTTCCCAAATAGCATCTTGAAAATCCGCCAGAACTCTGATAATTTGTCCGTCAAAGTTGCTTGGCAAAGATGGTAAGCCAATTTTCTTGGACTTTGACCATTTTTTTAGTTGTAAGATTTTTCTCAATGCTTTGTCTACCCTTTCTTCAAAAGGAATAATTTCAGAGCTTAAAGTTGCCTTACGGATATACCCAGATGCTTGCTGCCATATCCACATTTGTAACTTCTTTATAGGCAGCTCGGAGGTTTATTTCAATGAAACCGTTTGTTTCCAATTCCAATTGGAGGTCTTTTAAAGCTTGTCTTGTTAATTCTCTTGGTCTTGTTACAATGGCTTTAATGGCAATAGACCTGTTGACGTTTTCTTTGATAAATTGGTTAAACGACTCAATGTAGTCTTCTGGTTTTTTTCCTTCCGGAAATCCGTATTCCTTGGCGATCAATTCGTCCTCATGAGTGGAAATATAGGCAGTTGGAATTTGAACTTTTTGGATGGTGTCTCTAAGCTCTTCAATCATAGAAGGTAAAAGAGGATACTTCCCAATCAACTCAGCAAACTCTTTAGGATTTTTGGATTTTATAGTAGAAGGAATATCAGAAAGATTTCTTTCTATGTGCTTTTCAATTCTTTTGATAAGGTGAAAAACCGGTTCATGGTCACTTTTCTTTTCTGCTTTTTTGATAATTCGATTTAGTCTTGCAGTTAGCTCATCCTTTACCTCTTCGGAGTAGGTTTTACCTTCTTTACTGCCTGGTATTTCATCTGCTTTGGACGAACAGGCTTCCACCATCAATTGAGAAATGGGAATATCCACCTGACGTACAACAGGTTTCATATTAGAAAAACTTTCTAATGTTGAATAAATATCAACGGCATCAAAAACACGAAAGTATTCTTTACCAATGTCATCACAAAGTCTTGTTGCTCTTCCAAGCATTTGCTCATACAGAATCCTGCTTTTTACCCTTCGAATAAAAACCAAATTACAAATTCTCTCTACATCAATGCCTGTTGTTAGGAGGTCAACCGTAATGGCTATGGACGGATACTGTTCCATTTTGAAAAATCGAATCCATTCATCCGGTTTGTCTATGCTCCCGGTAATCTTTTTGACTGCGTTTTCGTGAATCTCACCATAGACATGCCGCAATTCATTTTTAAGCAAGAGTTCAACCAAATCAGCATGGTTGTCATTTACACAAAAAATGAGAGTCTTCTTCTTATCAAAAGGAGGTTCAAGCTCTTTGGCAAGCTCTTCACAGATCACTCGATTGAAGTTTTCGGTAATCACCCTCTTGTTAAACTGGTCTACCTGGAAATCGAGTTCATCCGGAAGGGTTGCCAAATCAATACTACCGTCTTGACGCATAACCTGAATCTTATCTTCTTTTTCAAAATGGATTCCATATTTAGAAAGTTTTGTTATCAAGCGAATTGGCGGGATGTGATCGATTAAAAAGCCATCTCTCACAGCTTGTCTGTAACTGTAAGAAAAAACGGGTTTTCCAAAAATATCAGTTGTATGTTGAGCCGGTGTTGCCGTTAACCCTATTTTTACGGCATCAAAATAGTCCGAAACCTTGCGGTAAAGAGAAATATAATCATCCTGATCACGAAATTCGAGTTCACCTTCTCCCATTCCCCTGTCCAAGATGTAACCTCTATGAGCTTCGTCTATGATAATGCAATTGTAGGAATCAATAGGAATAGGTTCGGGATTTGGTTTGTCTTTGCTTCCAAAAACTCTCCTAATCATGGATTGAACGGTTGCAACATGAACTTTTGTAGAAGGATCAGGTTTCAAATCAGCTAATTCTTTCACTTCGTAGATCTCTGAGAAAGTTTTCAAAGCTTCCAAACGCATTTCAGCAAAGGCTTTTTGAGCTTGCAATCCTAATTCCCTTCTATCGACAAGAAAGAGAATCCTTTTGAAACGATTCGCTTTCAAGAAACGATACAATAGTCCGATGATAGTTTTTGTTTTGCCGGTTCCGGTTGCCATTTCCAACAGAACTTCTCTTCTGCTTGGATTGGAAAGGGCTTTTTCAATGGCACGAACTGCTTCCACTTGGAAGGGATATAAACCCGAATAATCAAAAGATTCTGCTTCCAAAACTTTATGGGCTTCATCCAAGTTTGCTTTGAGTAGATTTAACAAACCTTCCGGAGTATGCAATTCCATAAGTGAAATCTTGGGATTGGTAGGTTTTCTAACATCTCGAAACCAAATTCCACTCTTGGTAGAAATTTGCCTGTTAAACTCCCTTCCGTTTGAGCAAAAAACAAAGGGAATTTTATAGATTTTATCTGATTTTTCGATTTTCCAACCAAGTAGATTTTTCTCTATAAGAGAGGCAGAGGGGATTTCATTTCTTTGGAATTCATAATCAAGGCTATACCGTTCGGATTGGTTTAATTTGGAGTAGACATCAGTATCAAACTTTTTTGCTTCCAATGTAGCGATAGGCACCAAACCAATAAACAAAACATAATCCGCTATTCCGTTTGTAACGGGCCATTCTGCAATAGCAATATTTTTACCTTCTTCCGGTCTTGTACCTTTTGAATACGTTAAATTTTGAGAATCAGCAATCCATCCGGCTTTCTTTAGTTTATCATCTATAACAAATCTCGTTTCATCCTCAGTAAGATGAAAGTTCGAGTTTGCAAAACGAAGCTTTTCCTTGAATTTCTTTTTTTCTTCTTCGCTTATGATTGCATACTCTTGTTCTAGAGACTGAATCTTTTTTTCATACTCTTGGACGATTTGAATAATCTTATTTTCATTTTCTTCCGCGAGTTCTTTCCATATATTCAATTCTTCTTGTAAGGCTTGGAGATCAACTTCTATTTTTTGCCTGGTATGAGTTTCGGTTTCAACTTGAGAGGAAAGAACTGATAGTTTGTCTTGAATTCTTTGGATTTCTTCTTCTTTTTTACGAATAGAAATATCCGAGGATTCGGGAGTTTGAAAAGCACCCGGATTAAACTTGGAATCACCTTTTACCGATTGATGAAACCATATAGACAATCTCCAGACAGATTTTAAACATTTCATGGCTACACCATGGTCAGAAGAGAAATTGTGAACGGCTTCATTTCCCTCTTTTTGAAGAATCTTAAAAAGGTTTAAAATATCTCCATAAATAATTTTATTCTGCTGTAAGGCAAAAATATTGTCTGCAAAATTAGAATGAGCATCAACAAAACGACCGTTCAGATTCAAAATTTCCCTTGCTATAGCTTCGGCTAACTGACGGCATTTTACAACACAAGCATTTGGGTCTTCTTGGAAATTTTTCTCAGAAGTCACTGCAAGAAGGAAAAAATGCGGTTCATAAACACGTAAAAAATAGAAATTTGATCTTTCATTCACAATTTACACCTCAATCTAAGCTATTTTTGTTCAAAGACACCAAAAATCTATTAAAAAATACTATAAAAAATAGAGAAGTGGCTTTTGTTATTGATGAAAAAAATAGACCCATGGATTATGGATGTATAATTTGTGTTATGCGTCCAGTATTAATCTCAATAATCTTTATTAGCTTCCTTTGGCTTATTAAATTTACAGAAAGACTTTTTAATTTAAATTTCGTTTTTTTGGGTGTCAGACCAGGGGAAATAAAAGGACTACTAGGAATCTTTACAGCTCCTTTGATACACACGGATTTTGAGCATCTTTTTTCTAATACTCCCCCCCTATTCGTTTCTATGTCCGGAATTTTGTATCTTTATAAAAAAGTTTCTTGGAAAGTGTTTTTTTCAATTTATTTTTTAAGCGGAATTGGGGTTTGGATCTTTGCCAGACCTTCTTACCACATAGGAGCAAGCACTTTAGTATATGGTTTTGTAAGTTTTATATTCTTTAGCGGTGTTTTTCGAAAAGACAAAAGGTCTATAGCTTTGGCTTTAATTGTCACATTATTGTACGGAGGAATGGTTTGGGGAGTATTGCCGGTTCAACCAACAATCTCTTGGGAAGGCCATCTTTCCGGTGCAGTTACCGGTATTTTTTTAGCTTTTTATTACAGAAAAGTAGACCCACCGATAGAAATAGTTTTTGATGATGAAGAGGATTACTTGGATAACAAAAATAATGAAGAATGGACAGATGGACTAGAAGGGAGCGAAGAGCTAAAGTGGAAAAAATAAAGAAATATTAAACGCCAAAATAAAAGAAGTTGCAAAAATCAAATCTCTCTAGTAAAATTAAAATTATGCGTTCAGACAATTCAGACGAAAAAATAAAAAACTCAATGCAAAAGGACGAATCAAAATTAAAAAAAGAAGAACCTCCCAAAAAAATTTTGATTTTACCACCTGAGTTAAGAGTAGATAAGTCCGATGTTCAAACAATTTCACCAGGATTTATTCGAAACAAATATATTAAAGTGTTGATAGAACGAGAAGAAAAACTCAAAATTCTTCAAAAAAAAAGAGAGCGAATTTTTAATTCCGAATTAAGTGGTCTTGTTAATAAAATTACAAAAAGTAAAACCGAATCCCCTGTAGAATCATCCAAGCCGATTTCTACTGAGACTACAACCAAACCAGATTTTTCTAACATATTTCCCCAAGAAAGTTTAACAGATGACGAATTTATAAGCAATATTTATGCTTCAAGTAATCCAAGAAAGAAAGCAAGCATATATATTCTCAATATCATACAGAAATATTTTGATCTAAAAAGTTTTTCCTTTAATCTGTTTTTTGTTGAATCGGGTGTTTATTTCCCTTTAATAACTTATAATTTGGATAGAGAAACGTCTACAAACCTGATAATTGCTCAAGATGATCCGATTTTATCGAAATTGAAAGATAAGTATTGTTTTGTTCACTTTAATAAAAAATTTATCAAAAATCCTTTTTATAGAAAAAAATTTTCAGAGATTTCACTTGGAAAATATACAGGATTTTTAATTGTGCCTGTTCCTTTGGAACACACCAAAGCACTATTGTGCCTGTTTAGTGACACCCAGATAGAACCCAAATCGGAAACATTTCAATTGCTTACTCAAGAATTAGAAAGAAAAACCAAGCCATTACTCCCTTTGTTTCAGAAAGAGCTTCACACCGAATTTGGAGTAAAAAATTATGAGAATGATTTGATAGGAAAAGTATACCAATATATCCACCACTATATTACTTCTTTTGGTCACTGTAATATAATACACATAAAAATTGAGAATTATTTTGTGGTGATTGGACGGATATTTTTAAAATTAAAAGTAATCGATGAACTAAAGAAGATTTTAGAAGAGACAGATAGATTAGTAGACTATATTCACAATGAAATTCTATTTATTTCTCAAGTTGATAAAAAAGAAGAAATCTCAAAAATTTTGGATGAAAACTGTAAAAACGGTTTTGTTTATGATGTAGTAAGTATGAGTTATTTTGAAGATGGCAAAAATTTATATTTTTATTTATAGTTTCCTTTTTTTATGTTTCTCGCTCTCAAGTGATTATAAAAGAGACAAAATCGGAGAAATAAAAAAAAAATTCTTTCTCTTCAAAAAGAGCAAAAAGATACGGAAAGTCTACCTTATTTGGAAAAGTACGTTTCCATAAAGAAACAAGAACCATATTACCAACTTTTACTTGCCAAAGCTCTTTTGTTTCGACAGGATTTTGAATTCCCAAAAGATACGGACGACCTAAATACAAGAAATATTAAGTTCGAAAGTATTAAAAAAAATTATATCAGAGCTTCCAAATTATTCCAAAAAAATATAACCTTTTTGGAGAATGTTACTCCTAATGATAAAAATTTAGGAACTTGGTATTTTTTATGGGCACTCGCAGAATGGTTTTCGGAAAATCGGGAAAAGGCGATTTCTTTATTTGAAATCTCCGTCCAAATGGATTCGGGTTTGCGGGAAGCTTATTTTAATATTTCAATCATTTATTTGTCTTTGAATAAGAGATTTGAATCGGATCTTTATTTAAAAAAGTATAACAAACACAAGGAAGTAACAGATGAATACAAATAGCCAGGGTTCAAAATACGTTTTTCGATCTTGTAATTTATGTGAAGCGATATGTGGGCTTAGTTTTGAGGTTTCAGATACGGAAATTTTATCTATTCGTGGTGACAAGAACGACCCTTTGAGCATGGGTCATATTTGTCCAAAAGGACCAGAATTAAAAAATATCTATTTGGATAAAGATAGACTTCGCAAACCTCTAAAAAGAACAAATACCGGATGGCAAGAAATTAGTTACGAAGAAGCCTTTGTAGAAGTTACTCAAAGTATTCATTCCATACAAAGTAAATATGGGAATGATTCCGTAGCAGTCTACCAAGGCAATCCAACTGTTCACAATTATGGTTCTATGCTTTTTGGCTCTCGTTTTGTGAAAAAGTTAAAAACCAAAAATTTATTTTCAGCAACTTCCGTAGATCAACTTCCCCACCATTTTGTAGGGCATTTTATGTTTGGTAGCCATTTTTTGATACCTGTTCCAGATATAGACCGAACCAATTATTTCCTTGTTCTTGGTGCTAATCCTATTGCTTCCAATGGTAGTATGATGACTTCTCCACATATAACCAAAAGACTTAAAGCCATCCAAGAACGTAAAGGAAAACTTGTTGTAGTAGACCCACGTCGTACAGAAACAGCAGAGTTAGCGAATGAACACCATTTTATCAAGCCGGACACAGATGTATTTTTTTTGTTATCCATCTTGAATATAGTTTTTCAAAAAGGTATAAAAATTCCAAAGCATTTGTCAGAAAGCCTTGTAGGAGTTGAAGAAGTTGCCGCCTTAGTTTCATCGTACTCTCCGGAAAAAACAGCAAGCATTACAGGAATAGCAACAGAAGTAACTCAAAAAATTGCCATTGATTTTATGGAAGCGTCTGGTGCGGTTTGTTATGGTCGAATGGGTTTGTCCACTCAATCATTTGGAGCATTTTGCCAGTGGCTTATTGTTTTGGTAAATTTATTTACGGGGAATCTTGATAGTCAGGGTGGCTCTATGTTTACAAAACCGGCTATTGATCTTATATCTATGTCCAAAAACGAGGGAGGATTTGCCAGATACTTTAGCAAAGCAAGAAACCTACCTGAGTTTTATGGTGAATTTCCTGTTGCTGCGCTCGCAGACGAAATGCTTTATACAGGAGAAGGTGGAATCAAAGCACTTGTTACATCTTGTGGGAATCCAATACTATCAACGCCTAATGGAACAAAGTTGGAAAAAGCAATTGGCACACTTGAATTTATGGTTAGTATTGATTATTATATAAATGAAACAACTTGTCATGCCAATATAATTCTACCCCCGACATCATCTATAGAACATGAAAATATCGATATGGTATTTCCCCTACTTGCAGTGCGAAATTATGCAAAATTTTCACCTGCAGTTTTTGAAGCCGATCCAGGACTAAAACACGATTGGCAGATTTTTGGAGAACTTACAAATCATTTGGAAGCAACTCGAACCGGAAAACCGGTTAAAAAGCTTAGTGAAAAGTTGACTCCAGAAGCAATGGCGGACAGTTTATTTAAAACAGGACCTTATAAACTAAGCATAGAGGAATTAAAAAAACATCCTCATGGCATTGACTTGGGTGAGTTGCAGTCTTGTTTACCGGATAGACTTGCTACAGAGAATAAAAAAATTGTTGTTATACCTGAACCTTTTGCGAAGGGACAAGTTCTTTTAATGAAGGCATTTCAAGAATTCACTCAACAAAATGAACACGATTATCTTTTGATTGGAAGACGGCACCTTCGAAGCAACAATTCATGGATGCATAATAGCGAGAGGTTAGCTGGAAACAAAGACAGATGTACTTTACTAATTCACACAAATGATGCCAAAAATCTCCAAATAGAAGCAGGTCAAATCGTCAAAGTCCAGTCAGAGCATGGAGAAATTTCCATTGTAGTGGAAGTAACGGACGGAATCGCTCCCGGAGTCGTTAGTATTCCACATGGTTATGGACACAATCGTAGTGGCATACAACTAGAGATCGCGACCAAAAGACCGGGGGTCAGTATAAATGACCTAACAAATGAAACCAGAACGGATTTTTTGTGCCACAACGCTGCATTTAGTGGAACAAAAGTACGTATTGTTAAATGAGGTAATTAGATGTATTTGTGATTGTGAAAGTACCATAGCCATCTTGGCTGTGACTGGAAGTTTGTACTACTTTACAATTTCTTTTGCATGGCTACTTACTTCTTATGAACAAACTCTTTCCACCATTTTTCAAAGATGTTTTCCTTTTCCAATGAAACCAACTGTCCAAACTTTGGTGTAAGTAAATCGATATTGTATTGTTTGGCATACTTTTCGGATTCCTCCACAGGCTCGTACCAATCATGAAGAGCTAACTCAAACATAGCCCAGTGGATCGGTACCAATTTTTTACCTTTTAGCTCTAAAAAAGCCTGAGCCGTCTCTTTGGGAAGCAAATGAACCTCATGCCACATTTCATTGTACTGACCATTTTCAACAAAGGCAACATCAAAAGGTCCGTATTTATCACCAATTTCTTTAAAATGTGTATCATAACCCGAGTCTCCACTAAAATAGAGCCGATTGTTTTTGCTTTTGATTATCCAAGAACCCCATAAAGTCTTACCACCTTCCATACCACTTCTACCCGAAAAATGTTGTGCCGGTGCACAAATAAATTCCAAGTTTCCCATTGTAACCCCTTGCCACCAATCCAATTCATGCAAACGATTTTCAGTGACTCCCCAACTTTTTATATGGGAAGTCACACCCAATGGAGTAATGAATTTTGTTTTTTTATTTTGAAAATACTTGATCGTTTCCATGTCCAAGTGGTCGTAGTGGTCGTGAGAGATAACAACATAGTCTATTTGTGGTAGTTCATTCACCTTAAGAACAGGGGCTTGAAATCTTTTTACCATAAAACTAAAAGGAGAAGCAGAACCGGATAAAACCGGGTCAAGAAGAATTATGGTATTCTCAAAATTTACCAAAATTGTCGAATGACCAAACCATATAAACTTGATACTCTCAGTAGGTTTCAAAAACTCCTCTATGTCTGGCGGCTTGATCTCCGGAAGTTTGGATTTAGGAACTCTATCTCCTGAGCCAAAAAAGTATTCCTTGCTAGAACTCCATAAACTCATTCTCTTCCGCATTTTGTCAACAGAGTCTTGCTGCCGATTCACAAATTTTCCTTTTTCCTTGTTAAACTGTGGTGACTTGCTTATACTTTCCAAATGTTCACCTTCTGGGTCATTCCCAAAACTCGAACAAGAAATAAGCAAAACCATGGATAAAAGCAAAACTGTTGTCATAGATTCAATTGCAATCATATTTTCTCCTAATATTATTTTTACAGACAATATGCCCTGCCGTCCTTTTCAAAGAATTTCTGCAAGGCTAATGTTATGGTTTGTTAGTGGAATGGGTAGTTGTTCATTCAATCCGCAAGTCTTTTTAGTTTGGTATTCTTGCCCAATAGGGTTTTCATATATATGTATTTGTTTATTTTGTATATCAACGATCCAATAATAAGAAATATTCGCGGAAGCATAAATGCTGGCTTTATCAATGTCTTCGTCCAAAGAACTATAAGATACTTCAATTACAAAAGCAGCTGTTTTGGGGTGTTCTTCGCCAAAATCATCATAATTTCCTTGAACTACTGAAATATCCGGTTCCGGTTCGGAATTTTTTATTGTGATAGGTTTTTCTTGTCGGACAACATAATTATTAGCAAAATAGCGAGAAAGAACGTATCCTAACTTTGTAACAATTTTTGAATGAATAGGTGAGATGGTCATTTTGGAAACTAATACTCCACGAATCAATTCCGTATTTCTTGGAAGAACACCCGTTTCTCCTAATTTATGATAAGTTGCTATATCATATAGAAAAATTCTTTTTAGGGTGGCTTCGTTCAAAATAGAATTCATAAGTTTTTAATTCTTATCTGCCAAGCGAATATCTTCTGGTGTTACAGTTGTTTTAGTGTATCTTATGAATTCTACATCTTTAATCGTAACAATTCCTTGTGGCATGCAAATATCCAAAATTTGTATGATTTGTTCAATTTTTGATTCGGACTCAACTACCGTTATTACCATAGAAGATTCTTTTTGGAGCAAAGTAGAAATTAAATCATCGGAGTATTTTACCTGCAGATTGGAGCCATATCCGGAATTAGACTTTAAAATTGTACAACCAGTAATTCCAATTTCTAAAAACCTATCAATCAATGCCTTGTGCAAAGGTCTACCTTTGTATTCATCATGCCCATTAATATAAATTGTAAGTTCTTTTTTGCTGTCTCTGACTTTCACTCCGAAACTTCCTTTAATTGTAGTGATAACTAATATCTTTTTTCAACTTGAGTAATTTATCATTAGAAGGTTCAACTTTTATAGCATCTTCTGTCAACAACCTTGCTCTTTCAAAATTTTCCATTTGGACATAAACTTCAACTAGATTTACCAAGTTTTTTGTAAAATCAGGATTCCTGATTCTAATTCTCTCTCCCACTTCTACGGATTCTTGCAATTTACCTAGTTTTCGATAGCTGTATGAAATCATAAAAAGGAGTTTATTTTCACCTGGATCTAAATTTATATATTGTTCCGCGTAGAAAATTGCTTTGGAATAATTTTTTTGTTTAAAATAGATTTTTGTTAAGGATTTTAGAACTTTATCATTAATCGGGTTTATGGTATACACAGATTCTAACAAGCGTATCGCTTCTTGAGTATTATTTTTATCATAGACTATTTTGGCTTCTTTAAGTAGTTGTATTTCCTTTTCCGTTACAACTTTGTTGCCATTTAAATTTTCATTTTTGTATTCTATCCTTAATAAGGACAAATCGTCCGTTAGCTCGCCTGTTTCCATAATTCGATTATAAATTCTCTCAAGGTCTCCTTCTCCTTCTTCCACTCGTTTTAAAATTGATGTTTCATCTTCATTCAGAATCCTTCCTCCATTTGTTTCCATTCCGATCAAAATATCATCTCTACCATCCGAGCCGGCTATAAGCACATCTCCGTTTTTTAAAGAAAATGTTTTTACATACAAACTTCGATCCGTTCCTTCGATAACTCCTAATTTCCAGAACATGATTTCATTTTCTAAAAACTCGGCTTTATTATCTCTGTACAATATTGTATACGGATGCTCAGCATTTATATAATACATAAAACCATTATCTTCTTCCACTACCCCCATTACCATTGAGATAAGCATCGAACCTTCAAAACTTTCAAATATTTTTTGTAATTCTATAAAGGAATTTTTTAACCATTTTTCCGGATATAGATTCTGAACCGGACGTTCTATACTTGTTCTGTCTATTATGGATCGAAAAACAGAACCTAAAACCAGTGCTCCTCCGGCTCCCTGTATTGACTTTCCCATCGCGTCAGCATTTAAAAAAACTGTAAATCTTTTTCCCCTCAAATGAATTGTATCAGCGATACAGATATCCCCCCCCAATTCTTCATTCCACTTTCGAAATTCAAACTTTTTCTTTTGTGCGACAAAATACTTTACACTTACTTTATCACTCCTGTTTAGATTTTTACCAAGAGGGCGTATAAGCAAGGACGTTAAAAAGTAATCCCCGTCTTGTTGAACCTTTAATTTTTGAACTTCTTCCAAAGTTGTATTTAGCTCTTTTGTTCTTTCTTGCACTTTTAGTTCGAGTTGATCTGCGTATTGCTGTAAACGCATTTTAGCAGCACGTATAGACCTTACCATTCGATTAAATGACTTAGCCAAATAACCTATTTCGTCTTCTACAAAAACGGGAAGCTTAATATCCAGGTCTCCTTTGTTTACTTCCATTAACCCTTTTAACAACTCATTTAATGGCAAAACTAAAGCCTTGTAAAAAAAGACTCTAAACCCGAATATAACAAAAGCAACAACCGCCAGTATAATCAAAACGAATTTAAGAGCTGTTTTGTGAATGTATTTTCTATAGTATAAATAATCAAAACCGACTTCATACACTTTCTTTTCCGAAAAGTTTACGCAAAAATAAGAAACATAATGTTTTTTGCCTGTAACATCAGCGAGATAGTACCGAGTTTCCGGAGGTTTCATTTCTGCTATGTATTGTATAATGTTTTCTTTAAAATTGGGTTTTCCAAAGTTTGTTTGAGAAAACTTACGAATGGCTTCTAAAAAAGGCTTTAGTCTTTCTGGAGACTTTTCCAAGCTTTTAGCTATAGTATTACCTATTTGATCTTCCGGAGTTCTTTGCAACACGATTCTCAAAGGCAGCAAATCCGATTGTAACTTACCTATATATTCAATAACATCTTGTTTTAAATTTGAGCCGGAATACGAATTGATAAAATTTAAAAGAGACTCTTTGTAACCAATAAACTCCGGTTTAGTATCCTTTAGTATATAGAACATTTGATTTTTTATCGTGTCATATTCATTCAAGTTGAGAATTTCAGATATAATGTAGAAATTGTATGCCCTCATTTTGTAGTGTTCAAAATTTATTTCATCGGATTTATCTTCTATAACCTGTTCTAACTTATCCTCTTGGATTGAATAAGTTACCTCGTATTTTAATTCAGGGTTTTTGTAACCTCCTTCCGCTATTAGCTCGGCTTCCCTTTGGTTGATAATATCAAAAGCCTCTTCTTTATCACTGAGGGAATAATTGCTTATAACCTGTAAAACCAGAAAAAAGGTCACGAGACTAACACCGACAATTTTTGCCATAAAAGATGTCTTATCCCTGGTGTTATTGATAAACAAAATAAATATTATAAACATCCCCGAAACGGTAAAAATGTCATAAATTGTCATAAATATTCCCCGTTCCATTTTGCCGTCCCTGCTTAGTACATTGGCTATGGAAGGAATTATCGTGCAAATTAAGAATCCGATTAGAATCCCCAAGGCTACCCATCTTTCAAATGTTTTTGTAATAACCGTATCCCATATCCCAACAATAGCAATAAACAAAACACCCAAAACTATAAACTTGGCAACCAATTCCTGTGGTTTAAAAGCGTCTAAAGTCCAAGCATGACTGGAAAAATCATAAATTTCTCCGCTATTAATAGTAGAAAAAATGAAGGTAAACCAACCGATTACTAAAATTATCCAACCAACCACAAATAAATATTTTATTAATTTAGGACGTCTGATCTCCGGATAACACATAAAAAACAAAATGACGTGTAAGGTAGAAGGTAAAGAAACATAAGCAGCAATCCATCTGTTATAAGCCGCAAGGGGGTCATACCAGCTTGATTGCACTAAATAAGAAATTGGTATAGAACAATACATTAAAAAAACTATACCCAAGTGCAAAGAAGCTTTTGATTTATCTTTTATACTAATCAAAAAGAGTCCTTGCAAAATCAAAAATAATGCCGGAATCAAAGAAGCTACGGTAAAAAATGTAGTGTATATTACTCCTATCGGAATCATGCTTTTCGCCTTTTATAAAATATCTTATACTATACCAAATAAGACAACAATTTTTTGATTTATTGGGATTCGGATCTTATACTTTCCAAATCTTTTTTTATTTTATTTAATTTCTCATTTTTGGGGTCCAAATCCAATCCCTCTTGTAATAAAATTTTAGCACGTTTATAATTTTTCATAATATAATAAGTTTCAACTAAATTTATTAGATTTTTCAAAATCTTGGGATTTCTGATTCTGAGCCTTTCTCCGATTTCGGCTGCTTTTTCAAAATTTCCAATCATTTTGTTAAAATAAGACAGAGCGTACAAATATTCACTTTCATAAGGTCGAATACTAAAATATTTTTCCGCAAACTGCTCTGCTTTGGAATAATTTTTTAATTTTTGGTAGGTGTTCATCAAATACCGGAGAATTTCATAATTATATGGCTCGATTTGGTAAGCCTCTTCCAAATAGCTAAGTGCGGTTTTATAATCTTCTTCGTGGTAGAGTTTTTTTGATTCTTTTAAAAGACTTATAACTGTTTCAGAGGTATTTGGAACAGTATTGATTTTCTTTTTATATTTTATTCTAAGGAGTGATAAGTCGTCTTTTAAATCTCCCATTTCCGTAATCATATTATATATGGCGTTAAGGTCTCCATGGTTAATTTCGATCATTTTTAAAATAACAGTCTCATCTTCATTTATGACTCTACCCCCATGAATGGAATGCTCTATTTCGATATCATCCTTTCCATCAGAACCTACAATAATTACATCGCCTTCTTCAAACTGAAAAGTACGAACATAAATTGTTTCATTCACTTCTAGTGTTCCAAGTTTTCGAAACATGAGTTCATCTTCTAAAAACGTTGCTTTGCTATCCCGATACAAAATGGCAAACGGATGCTCGGCGTTAATATAACACATAAAACCCGTTTCATCTTCTACAATTCCGAGTATCATGGATATTAACATAGAACCATCAAAACTTTCAAATACTTTATGAAGTTCTATAAAAGAATTTTTTAACCATTTTTCCGGGTAAACATTCTGACTAGCTTCTTCCAAATTTGTTCTGTCAATAATTGCTCTAAATACGGAACCTAAAATCAAAGCTCCACCGGCACCCTGCATAGACTTTCCCATTGCATCACCGTTTAAAAAAACCGTGTAAGGTTTGCCTTTTAGCGTGATCGAGTAAGAAACACAAATATCGCCTCCAATTTCCTCTTTATAGGTTCGGAATTGGAATCTCTTTTTTTGAGCAACTAAAAAATCTATATCAACATATTTGCTTTTATTTTGATTTTTTCCTAAGGGTCTGATGAGTAGAGACGTTAAGTAATAATCTCCGTCTTGTTGAATTTTTAGTTTTTGAATCTCGTCTAGTGAAACTTGAAGCTCTTTTGTTCTTTCGCTTACCTTTAGCTCCAAATCATCAGCGTATCTTTGCAATTTCATTTTAGAAACTCGTATGGAGCGAACCATTTGATTAAACGATTTAGCCAAATAACCAATTTCATCTTCCACGAATATAGGTAATCTAATGTTCAACTTGCCGGTATTCACTGCTTTTAAACCTTGTAAAACAGAATTTAAAGGTCTAATAAGAGCTCCTAAAAAGAATATCCTAAATCCAAAAAGGATAAAAATGACTACAGATATAAGTAGTAGAATAAATCTAGATGCGGTAGGATGGATAAAGCTGCGGTAACTCAAATAATCAAAACCCACTTCGTATACCAATTGTTTCTTTGTATCGGAATAAAGATAACAGATATAATGCTTTTGCGTTATAGGGTCTTCTCTGTAAAATCTAAATCCCCAATTCCCTTTAATAGAGCTATTAAAATTTCTCTTGCCCTGCTCAATGGCTTTTTGAACTTTAAAGGCATTTATAAACTTATTCTTAGTATTGTAGTAATATAAAAATATTCCAGAAGATGCTTGGAAGTTTGTAAACCGTTTTTGCTTTATTGAGTATTCAATAATATATTTCGGTTTATTTTTTAATCTTAAGCCATAAAAATCAATGTCTTTTTTTATATTTACTTGATTTATCACATAAGGAATTTGCCACTTTTTTATCTCATCAAAAGAAGTTTCTTTGTCTTGTAAGGAATAGCTACTGATGATTTGGAGAACCAAAAAAAATGTTACCAAGCTAATACCAATAATTTTGGCGAGAAAAGAAGTTTTATCTTTTGTTATATTGATATATAAAATAAAAACGAGAAAAAAACCTAAAACCACAAATAAATTATAAATAAAAATAAAAGTCCCTCTTTCTATCATGCCATGCCTGCTCAGTACATTGGCAATAGCAACAGGAATCGTTCCTAAAATAAAGCTAAGCACAATTCCGATTACAATTTTCTTCTCTTTTCTTTTTGTTATTATAATCTTCCAGAAACCGGCTACCAGATACAACAAAACAAAAAATAAGATAATAAGGGCGATCTTTTCCTGAAGCAATTCAGCGTTTAAATCCCAAAAATGCCCTGAAAATTTATAAATTTTTTCTGCTTGGAATGTATGGATAATAAAATAAGTCCACGTTAGCAAAAAAACTATCCACGAAAAAAATAGTATAAACTTTGCCAACTTTGGTTTTTTTGTAGATGGAAAATGAAAAAAAAACTGTAAAATATGGATCGCGCTTGGAATAGATACTACTGCGTTGATCCATCTTAAATAAGCCATGTTAGGATGGTATATACTAGAAGCAAAGAGATAACTGAGTGGTATGGTTCCAAAAAATGCCCATCCAAGACCTAAATGGAAAGTTGCTTTTGATTTTCCTTTTATATTTAATAAAAAAAGCGCCATAATGGAAAAAAAACAAGCAGGTATCAGTGAACCTACAGTAAAATCAGTAAAATAAATAATTTCAAACATCTTTCATTTGTTCATTCAAGGTTTTCCTAACCTTAAAAAGAGGAAGATACTGCTATATTTTGAGCACTTTCTATTTTTTTCTTTAGATTTATCAAATTTTTATTTTCCGGATCTATTTTAATTGCGTCTTTCATCAACATTAATGCTCTCTCGAAATTTTTCATCAAGTAATAGACTTCAACCAAATTAGCTATGTTTTTGTCCAATTCCGGGTTGCGAATCCTCAGACGTTCTCCAAATTCAGCTGCTTTTTCTAAATTTCCGATTTTCTTATTAAAATAGGACAAGGAATATAAATACTCTATCTCCCAAGGTCTCATGCTTGAATATTTTTCCGCATAGAATTCAGCTTTGGAGTAATTTTTAAGCTTATGGTAGATGTTAATCAAGTAACGAATTATTTGGTTATTATTCGGTTCCAGTGAGTATGCTTCTTCTAAAAATTGTACTACGTTTTGAAAGTCCCCTTTTTGATAAGCAATTTTGGATTGTTTGAGTAAATTTTGAGTTTTATTCGTACTGTATTTTACTTTTGTGATATTTTGTTTTTTATATTCAATTCGTAAAAGGGATAAATCGTCTGTTAGCTCCCCGTGTTCAATAATTTTTTGATATATTTGCTCTAAATCTCCTTTCCCTTCTTCCACTCGTTTCAAAATAATGGTTTGATCTTCATTGATTACCCGAGCACCGTTACTTTCGGTTTTTAAAAGAATATCATCTCTACCGTCCGAGCCTGCTATAATAACATCTCCTTCTTCAAATTGAAAAGTCCTAACGTATATGGTACCACTAGCATCCAAAGTTCCGAGTTTATGAAACATAATATCATCTTCTATAAAGTTTGCCAATCCGTCTCTGTACAACATCGTCAAAGGGTGCTCGGCATTGATGTAATACATAAAACCTGTTTCATCCTCTATCAAACCGACTACCGTAGATATTAACATAGAACCATCAAAGCTTTCAAAGACTTTGTGCAATTCTATAAAACAATTTTTTAGCCATTTTTCGGGATATAGGTTTTGGTTAGAGATATTTATATTTGTCCTTTCCACAATCGAACGAAAAACTGAACCTATTACTAAAGCACCTCCCGCTCCTTGAATTGATTTTCCCATCGCATCACCATTTAAAAAGACGGTATAGGGTTTTCCTCGTAGAGTTATAGAATAAGAAACACAAATATCTCCACCGATTTCTTCCTGGTATGTTCGGAATTGAAATTTCTTTTTTTGAGTTACCAGAAATTTAATATCCACTCTTTCACTCTTGTTTTGATTTTTTCCGAGTGGTTTAATTAACAAGGATGTAAGATAGTAGTCGCCATCTTGTTGAACTTTTAATTTTTGAACCTGTTCTAGAGTTTCCTTTAGTTCTTTTGTTCTTTCTTCAACCTTTAATTCAAGTTCACTTGCGTATTTTTGCAAGCGAGTTTTAGCTCCTTTAATAGAACGAACCATTCGATTAAATGATTTGGTGAGATAGCCGATTTCGTCCTCTACAAATACATGTAATTTAATATCAAGCGTTCCTTTATTAACGGCTTTTAATCCGTCTAACAATAAATTCAAAGGTTTTACAAGAGCACCATAGAAAAAGAGCCTAAAGCCAAATAAAACAAACAAAACAACGGCAAATAGTATTACAATAAACCTATAAGCAGTCGCATGGACATACTTACGATAAGTTAAATAATCGAAACCAACTTCATAAACAACATTTCTATTTAAATCAACATAAAAATAAGAAACATAATGACTATTATTTGTGACATCTTCACGGTAAAACCTATAGTCATTGGAAACTATTTCTGCTACATAGCCAAGGGTTTCTTTTTTTAATTCATTTCCCTCAAGATTTGTAGTATTCAAAAATTTTTCGATAGTTCTTGCAAAAGGAATTAGATAATCCTTATTTGTTTTGCAAATTTTTAACAAAACGTCTTTTGTATTGTTATTGCTAGCTGATTCGATTTTTTTCCTAAAGGGAACTATATTTAGATTTAATTGCTTAATATATTGTATTACTTTAGTTTTGTTATCAGCGTGATCATCCGGTAATGTCTTTAAAAATTTACGAATCGATTCTCTATAACCCGTAAAACTCCTACCTGTTTCGTTTAAAATAATGTTTAAAGATGTCTTAAAGTTAGAATTATCCAAATTGCTTATTCTGGATAATAAAAATGAGTTAACGTACTGATTCTGGTAAGATAGAAAATCCATATCAATTCCATGAACTAAGTGATAGTCTTGAATCCTATTTTGATCTATGGAATATTCTATAATGTACCTTTGATCGGGAAAAAATTTTCCCTGATTAATTGTCAATATCGTATCTCTTTTTTTAATTTCATCGTAAGCCAATTCTTTATTATTTAGGGAAAAATTACTAATGACTTGCAATACAAGTAAAAATGTAACAAGGCTAATCCCAATAATTTTAGCGAGAAAAGATGTTTTATCTTTTGTATGGTTTATATAAAGGACAAAAACAAAAAAGAATGACACAACTATAAACAAATCATAAACAAATATAAACGTTCCTCTGCTTATAATTCCTTCTCTGCTTAGTATATTGGCAACAGCAACCGGAATCGTGCCAAACAAATAGCTTATAAAAACACCTATTACGAATTTTTTATCTTCGCCCTTGGTTATTATAACTCGCCATATACCCGCAATAATATAGAAAAGTACATAAGCTAAAATGAAGATAGCAATTTTTTCTTGGAGATTTTCAGCATCCAAATCCCAAAAATGACCGGAAAATTTATAGACTTTTCCAGCATTTAAAGTCAGAAGAATAAAAGAAATCCATACAATAAAAAAAGCAGAGTAACCGATATACAGAAAATATTTTGCTAGTTTTTCTTTCTTAGAATCCGGAAAATGGAAAAAAAACTGTAAAACATGAATGGCACTTACCATTGCAATTACTGCATTCACCCACCTCAAGTATGACATACTTGGGTGGTATATGCTGGAAGTAAAAAGGTAACTAGCTGGTACAATTCCAAAAGTCCCCCAAGCAACACCTAGGTGAAAACTTGCTTTAGATTTTCCCTTAATTGTTAGAAGAAAAAATGAACTGAGAAATAAAAAACAAGCTGGTATTAAAGAACCTACCGTAAAATCCGTAAAATAAACATTTTCAAAAAAAGCCATAGATGAGCAACTTCCTAATTTATTTTTGTTTGGGAGAAAATACTCCTATCTAAAATCTTTTGGGTTCTCCCAAAAGCTATACACAAAGTACACTAATCAAATGGCAAAAATTAACTTTGTATGCAAAAGCAATTAGCAAACAATATTTTCACATTTTCTTACTTTTAAGTAAATCAATTTCAATTTTTACGCTTTTTTATCATTTTCCAACTGTTGCGACAAGTAATTTGCCAATCCAATATCTTTTATAATTTGCAATTGAGATTCTATCCAACTAATGTGTTCTTCTTCACTGATTAAAATTTGTTTTAGAAGCTCTACTGTCCCATTGTCGCTTTTATTGTATGCAACAGGAATTCCTTTATTTAACCTTTCGACCGCATCATATTCAAGATTTAAATCATGCTTAAAAATCTCTTCAACATTACTTCCAGTGTTTATTTTCATATATCTCTGTAAATCCGGTGTACCTTTCAAATACAAGATTCTGTCAATAACACTCTCTGCATGCCTCATTTCACTTATTGATTCTATCCTCATATAATCAGCAAGTTTTAGATAACCCCAATCTTGGTTTAACTTATAGTGGATAAAATACTGGTTTACTGCCGTTAGCTCTGCAGCCAAAACCTCCGCCAATATATCTATTACTTCTTGATGTCCTTTCATATTCCCTCCTCTGGAAATTATCCGGGGTTGTAAAATTTTTTCAACTACCCCGGAATGTCAAATTACCACTCACCTATTGGCAGCGACAACTTTTTCTTTTAGCCTTTTTACGCTTCTTTTTGGAAGTCTTTCTATGCTTTTTAATAGATTTCTTCTTTGTAGTCGCTTTTAAAGAACGCTGTGCTCTGGTTTTTTTAGATAATTTAGCTATTTTTTGTTGATGAATTTTGTTTTCTTCCATTAAAGCATTATTTTGATCTTTGCAAGAAACTATTTCATTGTTTAAAGAGTCATTGTCATTCTTTAAACTCTCATTTTCAATGGCAACTTTCTCATTTTCATCTTTTAACTTTGCTATAGCTGCTTGTGCAGAATTTAACTGCTCCTGAAGCTTGGCAATCTCGTCATCACAGCCCTTTTTAGTAGGAGTGCTACCTAGGTTCAAATCAGGTAATTTTAGACTTGGAATAGGGGATTTATTGGAATAAATTCCACTCTCCTCACTACTCACCGTTCTGTTTATGTCTCTTGTAATGACAGTTTCTGAAACGTTTGAACTGCCAGAAGAAGAACCTATGGAACTAGAACTGCTAGTAGTAGACAAACTTTCGGAAGAACTACTTGAAATTGAAGTTCCAACAGAACTTGATGATTTTATACTCTCTGTTATAGACTTTAATTTAGTGTCCAAACTCTCAATATTTATTCGATCGAGAGGTTTTTTATTGGTATAATGCTGAACTTCATTTTGCCCACTACTACCACCTGAAGTAGAAGTTGATGAAGATTCAATGGTTTTTGAGGATGAAGATGATTGGGAGGTTTCACTGTATTGTGTCATGTCCTGATCATTGATTCCCTCTGTCTTTATTTCTTCCTTAGCGTAAATGCTATTCCAAGAAATTAAAAGAAAAACTAGTATAACAGATGTGATTTTTTTTCTATTTAATGTTTGTGTATTATTCATAATTTTAGAAATATGATTTTTTTTTTGTTTTTGTCAAGGAGTAATTACCTTTTCCTTATAATAAATTATTGTAATTTTCCTTTTTATTTGGTTACAATAATACTTTTTTAATTTCAAATTATAAGCTTCCCAAAAAAAGCTAAACACGGAATAGAAATCCGTGTTTTTCTAAATGAAACTAATAAAAACTTAGTAATTAATCACACCTGCATCTTTTTGTTCTTCTTTTCTTTTTAGCTTTTTTACTCGATTTTTTCTTTTTAGATGATTTTAGGCTTTTCTTGGGTGGTTTTATCGATCTCGATTTTGCAACCTTGGTCATGTGATCCATTTTAAGCTTTAAAACCTTATTTTCTTCCAAAAGAGAGTTGTACTGTTCGTTTAAAGAAGACAATTCATTACTCAGGGTTTCATTTTCTTTGGTTAAATCCTTAACGCGCTCGTCGCAAGCTTTGTTTTTTTCTTCTAATTCGGAAATCAAGTCTTTGTTTTTTGCTTCTAATTCAGCTCTTTTTTCTTCTTCTTCACGAATAATATCTTCTTTTTCTTTTTTTAATCGCTCGATTTCATCATTTAAAGAGGCTATTTCGTCATTCAAACCTTTGAGTTTTTCTTCTTGCTCTTTTGTAAGCTCTTCGTTTTCTCGTTTGATTGTCTCAATTTCTTCTCTTAAAGAAGCAATTTCATCATTAAGCTCTTTTAATCTGCTTTCACAAGCATTGTTTCTTTCTTCCAAATCCCGAACAATGTTTTCATTATCAGATTTCAAACGATTTATTTCTTCATTGGCAGAAGATAAATCATTTTCCAAATCTCGAACCTTGTTCTCACATTCTCCAAGTAAAGACTTTCCTTTCTCGATTTCCTCTAATTTTTGTTTCTCTGCTTTTTCTGCAATTTCCAAATTATCTTTTTTTAATTTGTTAATTTCATTATTCAAAGAGGAAATTGTGTCGTTTAAGCCTTTTATTTTTTCTTCACAAGACAAACTTTGAGTTTTACAATTTTTTAGCTCATCCGAAGTATTTCTTGCTTCTTCGGTTAACTTTGCAAGTTCTTTGTTGACCTTATCCAGTTGGCTGGAAAGTTGAGTGACCTCAGCATGGCATGCTTTATTACCTTTTTTACATTCTTCTAATGCTTGCTCTGTTTCGGACGTTTTTTTCTTAATTTTAGCAATTTCATCGTTTAAGTCTGATATTTCGGAACTTAAATTCTTAACTTTCTTCTCACAAGCACTATTTTTTTCTTCGCAATCAGCAGCAATACTTTTGTTTTGAGTTTTTAGCTTCTTATTTTCTTCAGCCATGTCTTCTAATTCTTGGCTTAGACTTTTTAGCTTTTTCTCACATCTGCTATTATTTGCTTCACAATCGTCTGTTTGACCTTTTGTCCTTTTGGGAGAAAGATCATCCGGCAATACTTTCGTCCTTTTTGGCTCGGAACCATCGAATTGATCCGTTATATGCGGCAATTCCAATTGTTTTGCAGGTTGTTTGTTTTGGTATTCCTGAGCCATGTCTTGCGATTTTTTTTCCGGAGATAAAGTTTGGATAATTTTATCCAATTCGGAAATTTTGATCTCTTCCAAAGGCTTTTTGTTTTGTGTTTCTTCGCCTGAAACCACACTTCTTACATTAGAAGTACCGCTTGTACCGATATATTCCTTGCTAGAAGAACTAGAGGAAGATTTTATACTTCTAACACGTTCCACTTTTTCATATTTGCTAGAGCTACTTTTTTCTTGCGCACTAGTGTAGCCACTTATGAAAAAGAATATTGATATTGTAACAATAGTTTTAAATTTTGATGAGGTGTATATTACATTTTTCATATTGTAAAACTCAAGAATTTTATTAAAATTGTCAAGGAAGATAATTTTTTTTATAGTCACAAATAGTTTCTAACGGGTAAATCATTACTCATAATAACCCAATGATCTTAACCATGGTTGACTCTTTTTTTCAAGAAAAACCTTGAGGGAGAGAAAGTTTCCTTCGTAAATAGAATAAAGCACCCATGGTAGAAACTATTTCCTTCGTTTTTGGTGCATCACTATGAATACACTATATAAATAAAAAAAATGGATTTTTATTTACAAATAGAAAATAGAAGTCAAAAAAACTACCAATTAATTTTATAGTTAAATTAATATCTAGCTGGAGAGAAACATGAAATATTTACAAATAATATTGATATTATTACCAATGGGCTTATTTGCAGATTCGGAACTGTATGTTAAATCTGATAACACTAAATTGTTAGAACAACCGACAAATACAAGCAAAGAAATAAGCATACTAAAGAAAAATACACCTTTGGAACAAATCGGAAAGAAGGGAATGTTTATTAAGGTAAAGTACCAAAATAGATTGGGCTGGATACATTCTTTAAAAGTAACTAAAAACAAAGAAACTACCGATTTTTCTAAAATTTCTAAAGATACGGAAATAAACGTAAAAAAACAAGCATCCAAATACTCAGAAACGGCTGCTGCAAGGGGTTTGGATTCTGAAAAGAAAAATAACAAACCTAAACAAGAAAAAAAATAGTATTTTCTTTCATACAATATACCCAGATGGGATTAGCTTCCATATTTTCCTTTTCACAAGAAAACCTTTCAATACAATAATGGGAAGTTGAATTTATTTTGTAGGTTTGTTAAGTCTGAAGTGTAATGTGAGTTCGAAATTCATTTATACAATATAATTTGCTTGGCTTTGTTTTTGTTGTATATAATGGAAGCATTTCCATTTTGGTAATAGTTAAAATATCTCGTTTCTCGTTTGAATTTTTTTCCAAGAACTGCTTCTATAATATCTCTATTTTCTCCAACTCCAAACACTTCGTTAACTTTAGGGCTTTTTTCTCCATTCAAGAAAATTTCGGCAATAAGTCCGTCTTTGATCAATATCTCAGAGTTGAGTTTTCCATAGTACCAAACCTCCGTAGTTCCTACAATTTCGATTTGATTTGCCTTTCCCCAATTTTGTAATAGTTTTTGGATTGGATCTCCGATTTTGACTCCATTTGCAAAAAGGTTGTTGTTTGATTTTAATTTATTTGGAGGTTTGACGTTTGAAATATGGCTGAGGTGAACCGCCCATTCGGACTGGGAATCGTAATCAAACAAATAATGCTCTGAAATTTTTTTGGCTTTTTTTGAATTCCTCATACCATTTTCAATCAATGCCAGGTTCAAAATGGGTGTAAAATCTTCATTTACATAGGTTGGATCAAGGGCTTGTTTTTTTAAAATGGAACTCATAAGTCCCTTTGCATATTCCCTAGTATCTCTTTCATCACTATTGTATAAAGAAATTAAATTTTCATCCAAATTGGAAGCAATCCTTTGAAAGTGTAAATAGGCTTTTTTTGTATAAGGGTCATAACCGGAAATATAATAAACTACACCAAGATTATTTTCAAGTTGAATGGTGAGTTCCTTGGCTTTTTCGGTTTCTTTGTGAACCTTTTCTGCCAATTGAATTGCTTTATCAACATTTACTTTTTTTTCAGAATAAGCCAAGAGAACAGAATAGTTAGATAAAAATGATGGATCGGTATTGTACATTAGGGCATTCTTGTAAGCTCGCAAGGCTTTGTTATAGTCACCAATTTTTCCAGGAGTTTTTTTCGAGCCTTTTTTACCCGCATTATAGAGCATTTCATCTCTAAACGTGGGGATATTGATTATTGATTTTAGCTTTAGGTCATTCAAAGAAGCGGTTGCTTCCCAAATTTTGTGCATACAAATTGCATAAGCCTTTAAAAATTCGGGATTATTTTTATATTTAATAATCGAATTTTTTATAATATTTCTCGACTCTTCCAAATTTCTGCCGTATTGAATATTGGCATAAGCTATTTCCATCTGAGCTGCCCATTTGTGAAAATCCGATCCCTTGCCTTCCAATTCTGCTAGCCTTTTGTGGGGGGTGGGATGAGACTCAAAAAATGGAATTTGATTGGAATCCTCGGCAAGACTACTTTGCCTGATTTCATTTAAAATTTTTAAAACAACGATCATCCAATCCGTTTTGTACCTTGCTTTTTGTAATAGAAGAATTCCGCTTCGGTCCGCATCAAGTTCATCTTCTCTATCATAAGATATTTTTTTTAATTCCGTTTTAATTTGATCACCTTTATCCTTTTGCAAGCTAATTAGCTTTTTTATGGATTTAAAGGAATGCTGGTTATAATAATGGGATAACTCATGAGCTAATATGGCTGCCATCATACCTTCTCTATATTCGCCTTTATTGATTTTTGTATCTTTGGAAAACAGATTGTAAGAGCAAAACCAACAATTTTTACTTTTATCATTTGCCATTTTTTGAATATAGTTGTCAATTTCAACTAATGTACCCTTGTAAACGATAAACTGCCCTCCAGGGAATGAAAATGCGTTAAAATCATCATTGTTTACGATGGCATACCTAATTGGAAAAGCCTCTTTCCCTGAAGATTCTGTTAGTTTCTGAAATGTTTTTTGAATAATGACATCCCAATTATTATAATCGGTAATCGTACCTCCGTTGTTTTTCGTGTAAACTTGAAAGCTGGATTCTCCGATTCTTTGAATGTGCTGCCACAATTCAAGGTCATAATTGTAATCATTTTCCGGGTAAAGGGATAATATGGGAAATAAGAAAAAAAATAAAATAATATTTTTTAAAATCATAATTGCTTAAAATGCTATTGTAAAAAAATGTCAATCAAAAGAATTTAATCTGTTTGGAAATTTATTGATAAAAAAGGGTTTATTATAATAAATATTTATGATATTAAAATTATTGCTTATTTCTCTTTTTCTTTTTCCGATAGCTATTCTTATCTCACAATCCAATACAAAAATTAATAAGATAGCTATTACAAATTTTAAAGTTGATTCTGTGATAAAAAAGGAGGAAGCCAATCAAATTAACAAGCTAATAGAAAAAAAAATAATCAATTTAAATCTATATAGTTTAGCTACCACTAAATCAGTAAATAATGCATACAAAGAGAAAGCCTCTGAAATAAGAGGTTGTATGGCAACAGAATGTGCCTTAAAAATCGGAAAATACTTGAATGTTGATAAGGTGATAGATGGTACAATTACCAAACAAAATGATGAATACATCGTAAAAGTATACATTATTGATGTAGATAGAAAACGTATAGAATTTTCAGATACTGTAGTTTTAAAAAGTATTAGAGAATCTGATGAAAATTTTGAGTTGTTTGCCAAAAATCTCCAAGCTCATACAATGGGCTTACCTTGGAAAAGAGAAAAGTCTCGGTTACCATTTATTTGGAGGTCAAGTCTGTTTTCCGGTTGGGGGCAATGGTACGAAGGCAATCAAAAAAAGGGTTTTCTCTTTATGGGTACAGGAGGGGTACTTCTTGTAAATTTCATATACTCATACAATCAATATGAATCCACTGGCAAGGCTTATGAATCCACTCCAACTATTCCCTATACTCTAAATGAAATGCCTTGCTGATTAACTATTTATTGCTTAAACCCAAAAAGAACGCTCTTATAAAATCAGAAAATTATTTCAGAAACTCAACCTATCTTCTTATGGGATTTTGGATTTGGAATATTATTGATGTATCTTTTTTTGAATATACCGGAAACGAGGTTTCCATGAAAATTGATTTGGTTCCTGGTTTTAATTCAAAATTACACGCTTCATCTTATTCTTTTAATTTTTCATTTTTAAAATTTTTTTAAGGTAAATTTGGGGGTTTGAATATGGGGAAAGTAAATTTATTTTATAAACTTTTTTCATTTTTTTTGTTTTTTACCATTTTGTTTGATGTGTATGCTGTACCTAAAAGTAAAAGGAGTAACACTCAAACCAAAAAAGGTATAGACCTTGTTTCGGAAGAGGAGATAAAGGTTTGGAAGTCTTCCAAACGAGTAGCTTTGATTGTAGGTATCAATGGATATGAATCTTTGTCTAGATTAACTTTCGCTACGGGTGATTCCTTAAAAATGAAACTTGTGTTGGAGCAAGTCGGAAAATTTGACGAAATCGTTCTATTAAATGATCAAGTGGGAAAAGACAATCTTAAATACTATCCTACCAAAAAAAATATCGAAAGAGAGTTCAATCGCCTTGTTGGTGGTCACCCGAATATGTTTTTATTTTATTATTCCGGACACGGGTTTATGAATCAAGACGGTGAAAATATCATTGCACCTATTGATATAGTCTATAAAAGTAAAAACGAAATAAGAAATACAATCAAAATATCCACGCTAGTCAAGAAGTCTAAAAAATTACCGCAATCCATATTTTTTTTGGATGCCTGCCGGGAAGAGTTAAAAGAGGGAAGGAAAGCTTTGCAGGGTGAGCAATTTGGTAATCTACCGGAAGAAGTCATTCATGCAAGAGGAATTGGAATTATGATGGGCACAAAACCAGGAGGATACTCTTATGAAAATAAAGAACTTGGAAGTGGCTTGTTTACTCATTTTCTTGTGGAAGGCATTAGCGGAGGTGTGCAAAACGAAGGTCCGGAATACGTTACTTTTCGATCCTTAAAAAGTTATGTAGAAGAGAAAATCCAAGAATACGTGACTCTTCATAATAAAGAAGAGCAGATACCCTTTACCGCCGGTGATTACAGTGGAAATTTTTTAATTGCCGTTGGGAGACCAAAAGGAAAGATCAGAAGTGATTTGGTAACATATAAAAATTTTAATAAAAACGATGTGTATTCCAGAATCTTGTATGACACGAAAAATAGAAGAATAAGTCAGAATTTTTTTATTTATGGAGATGGGAAGAAGTATATACCATCTGATTTGGATGGTATTTCCAAGATGAATTTTGAATATGGAACAAATGAGTTTATTGCCAAAGAATACAATTTACAAGGAGAACCTGTTTTTAACTACGGTTTTCAATTTAAAAAGGGAACAGGAGTTATTATTTCTTTTTTGGAAGATGGTGTATATAAAGTTATATCTTATATAAAAAATAAATTTACGATTACAAAAACCGATAAAAACGGCAGAAAAAGTTTGATTCTAAAAGAAGTTTCTTATAAGAAAAGAGGAAAGAATCTAATTCAAACAGAAGAGTATAAAAATCAAAAGGGAGAACCCAAAGCAAATGAATTAGGATTTGCTAAGGTAGTGTATTTGTATCGTCCGGATGGTAAAGTATTAAGAACTGAATATCTTGGAATGGATGGTAAACCAGCAAATGATAGAACAGGAGTTGCTAAATACATAAACAAGTATGATAAAAAAGGTAATCTTATTTTGGAAGAGTTTCGAGATTCAAAAGGTAGTTTAAAAGAAGATAAGTATGGGATTGCTAAATATGTATACCAGTACAATAATATGGGAAAACTTGATTGGGAAGAATACTACAACTCAAGAGGGATGTTGTATGGTAAATCTGGTATAGCAAAAATTATTTATCAATATGATACAAAAGGAAATCTTATCCAAGAAGAGTATTTGGACAATAAACTAGAATTAAAAGACAACGGAAGTGGTCTGGCGAAAATTCGTTATACCTATATAGAAGGAAAAAAAATAGAAGAATACTTTGGAGAAGATGATAAACCTGTTCGCATAGGCATAGCCAAGAAAGTGTATACATACAATAATAATGGGGATATTTTAAACGAGCAATACTACAATTCGGATAAAAATTTGGTAGAAGACGTATATTATGGAATGGCGGAAATTGTTTACACATACAACAACACAGGGCAGAAAATCAAAGAAACCTATTACGATTCCAATAATAAGCTAAAAGAAAATGTGTTTGGAATTGCCCAAAAAATTTATGAGTATGATAAAAACGGAAAAATTAAACAAGTTAACAATATTGGTAATAACGGACAACTAAAAGGTGATACAAGTGGTGTTGCTTATACAAAATATTTGTATGATGCTAAAGGTAGAAAAATAGAGGAGAGCTATTTTGATTTATTAGGCAATTCAAAAGAAAACGGTTTAGGTATAGCCAAGCAAATTTTTAGCTATGGAGTAAGAGATATACCCTTAATAATTGAAAAAAGAAATTCAGTTGGCAGATTGCAAAACGATGATTTTGGTGTTGCAATCTATAATAACCAATATGACAATATGGGAAGAAAAATTATGGAAGAGCTTTACAACTCAAACAAGGTTTTAATACATTCGGAATATCATAAATATTTTTCTAATCCTTACAAAGGGAAAAAGGATGGTATCGTTCACTTAAAATTAGATAAGTACTATCGACCTATAGGATGCGAATTTTTGGAAAAATAAAACAACAGGATGCCTGTTCAAAAAAAAATTATTAATTGCAAATTTAACTATAACTTTTTGTTATGTATATAGAAGGATTGTGGGATTTAAGCCATGGTCAAAAAACTCAATTTTATCGTAATTTTATTTTTTTTCGTTTCTTTTTTGCAATGTTATCCGACTTTTTTCAACAAAGGTGATCCGGATTCTGCTCTTGGTTTGCTTTATGGGTATGATTTTAGCGAAATTCTTGGTGGAGTTCCTGAAATTGAGATTCCCAATCAACAAACTTCTATTGTAGAAGGTGAAAGTGTTGATTTTAAGGTAAAACTTTCCAAAAAGTCTCTTCAAAATAGGCAAATCACGATTTCAAGCGACAATTCGGCTGTTACCATCAATGGAACTTCTTCCACAACTATAACCTTTACTCCAACAAACTCGACAGAAGATCAGGTTTTTACCGTAAAGGCAGAAAATGATGACAATCTTGTCTCCGAGGAAGCGGGTATTCATATCACTTCCGATTGGTATTCCGAAATCGTGCTAAAAGTGATTAACAAAGAGAAAGATACCCAAAGCGTTTTGTTGACAGGTGATACGGTACTAGATCGTGGCTCATCACCTACTTTGCAAGTTAGACTGGCTAAGAAGCCGGAAAATAACGTGGATATAAAAATATCTACTGCTAGTGGTCTTGTAAGCCTTAGCACTACAACTTTGACTTTTACACCGGATAATTACAGCGTAAATCAGAGTCTGGATTTTCATGTTTGGAATAAGTTGGAATATTTGAGTAGGTCGGTTGATCTACAATTTGGAGCAAGTGGGATTCCCACCTTAGTGCAAGCTCTTACCATTAAGCCGAATTTGGAATATAAGGATATATCCGCAGGACAGGGGGGTGGCGACGGAAATTTACCATCCATTGCTTGCACAAATACTAACTTGTTTATGGTGACTCAGAGCAGTTCTGGTAAGCCTGGAATTACTAGGTGCAATTTGGACGGTACATCTTGCAGCTACATTGAAATAAACTATTATGGGAAAAATCCTTCTATTGCAATTGATGCAAAAATATACATTACGTTTATGGATACTTCTAATTCCAATAAACCTGGTTTGTATATATGTAATTTGGATTTGTCGGGATGTTTTTACAAAGGTATATCAACAGGACAAGGAAGCGATTCCGGGTGGTATCCAAAAATAGTTATAGATAAACAACGGTTGCTTATTGTAACTCATAATTTGTCTAATTCTAAAAAACCAGGATTATTTACCTGTGATTTAAATGGCGAAAACTGTTCTTATATCGATATATCTTCTCTGTTAAGTGGTGGACCATGGGAAAATACCTTTTACACACCATCAATTTCTGTTGATAGTAGCTCGAACATTTTGATAGCGACCAAGAATGACTCTAACGATAGCAAACTATCATTGTTTCTTTGTAATTCGGATATAACAAATTGCTCACAAACCAATATATCCTCAGTGGTAGGACAAGGGAATAATTCTGGAAATAGTCCATCTATTCTAGTTTATGATTCAAAGGTCTATATTGCTACAAATAATGGAAATAATTCTTATAGACCTGCTTTGTTTTATTGTGATTTGGATGGTTCTAATTGCCATTATGCTGATATATCTGCTGGGCAGGGAAGTTATTCCGGTCGTGATCCGAAATTGTTAATTGATCAAAAAAACTCCAAGATTCTTGTTGTTACAAAAAATGAACCAAATTCTAATAGGCCAAGCGTATTTCAATGTGATTTAAACGGATTGAATTGTATTCATTCTGAGATATACATTGGAAGCGGAAATGGTTCCGAAATTTCGCATGATGCTATTATAGATGCAATCAATTATAGAATTCTGGTTGTTTCTACAGTTGGAGTAAATTCGTTTAAACCAGCATTATTTCGATTTTTTTTAAATCTGGAAAGTAATTTATGAGGAATTTTATGAGAGCATCAAATATAATGATTGTCTGTTATTCTATTGGTTTGTTTATGGGTTGCCAGAATAATTTTCAAAATATTGGTGATCCAAGCTCAATTGCAGGATTACTCTATTCGGTTAATCTAAGTTCAATTTTGGGAGAAAGCGGAGAACCTCAGATTATAGTTTCCGAAACTCCATCTTATGTTAGAGAAGGTAGTTCTGTTTTATTAGGGATCAGATTATCTAATGGAACAAAGGAAACAAAGCAGTTAAAAGTTAGCAGCGACACTTCTTCCGTTACAATTAACGGACAATCCTCTATAACTTTGAATT
This sequence comes from Leptospiraceae bacterium, assembly GCA_024233865.1. Lineage (GTDB taxonomy): Bacteria > Spirochaetota > Leptospiria > Leptospirales > Leptospiraceae > JACKPA01. The sequence goes on from JACKPA010000002.1 coordinate 287,003, forward strand.
TTGATACAACTAACTCAACAACAGAGCAAACCATTACCATAAAAGCAGAAGAGGATGAAAATTTAATTTCAGAGACATCCCATATAACCATAGAATCCGACTGGCAACCCAGTATTCAATTTGAAATAATTAGCATCGATAATGATATTCAATCCATTTTTGTAACTCGCGATGTTTCTACCTTATCCGAAGGAGATGATACTCAAGTAAAAATAAATCTAGCTCAAGAACCCTCCGAAGATATAAACGTTACAATTTCTTCCAGTAATTCACAATTGTTAAATTCCAACATAAGTCAGATGGTTTTTAACTCAAAAGATTATTACACACCTAAGCCAATTACAATCAGTGCTTTAAATCATGAATTGTATATTTTTGACCAAATAGGAAAAGTTGGTTTTCATTCTAATGGAATAGAATCTGTTAATCAAGACTTTACACTAAAAAATAATAATTTGGAATTTTTAGATATAACGGTTGGTGGTATCGGAACTTCGCATACAGGATGGTATCCATCTACAGCAATTGATACGATAAATTCAAAATTGTTAATTGCTACCACGAATCAGGATAACGATAGCAAACTAAGTCTGTTTCGATGTAATTTGGATGGAACAAATTGTATCCACACTGATATATCTGCCGGTTTAGACCCTGTAATAGTTGGTTCAGGTTCTGGCTGGTATACCTCAATAGCCATTGATCCAAATTCATCTAATCCTAAAATACTAGTTGCTACAACCAATTACTCAAATAATAAAAAATTGAGCTTGTTTCGGTGCGATTTGGATGGTAGTAACTGTACCCATACAGATATATCTTCTTCTGTTGTACCTATTCAGAGTACACGATCAGGTGAAAGACCCTCATTAACGGTTGATGTTACAAGTTCCAAACTGTTAATTTCGACCACTAATTATGCGAACAACAAGCAGTTGAGTTTGTTTCGATGTGATTTGGATGGCAGCAATTGCTCTCACACGGATGTATCATCTACTGCTACACCGTCACAGGGGATAGGTTCCGGACTGTATTCCAAAATCTTACTAGATAGTATTAATTCAAAATTATATATTGCTACAACTAATGATTCCAATAATAAAAAACCAGCACTCTATATATGTAATTCAGACGCTACTAACTGTAATTATTACGATATATCGGATGGTCAAGGAAGCAATTCCGGTTATTACCCATCTATAGCAATTGATAAAGTTAGTTCAAAAATACTTGTTGCTACGCAAAATGATGCTAATTCAGGTAAGCTAGGTTTGTTTCGTTGTAGTTTGGATGGACTAGGTTGTAAGTATACCGATATTTCAGCAGGACAAGGAGTCGATAGCGGACAATACTCTAGTATGCTGACCGATCCCATCAATTCAAAAATATATGTAGTGACAACTAATTTTGAGAATGGAAAAAGATTGGGTCTATTCCGATGTGAATTGGATGGAACTAACTGTAAATACTATGATATATCAGCAGGAAAAGGTGATAAATCCGGCTGGTACCCATCAATGGTTTTTGATGATGTGAATTCCAAAGTATTGGTTGTTACAAAAAATGATGAAACGAAACGAATAGGGTTTTATAGATTTCCATTAAATTTTTTAGATTGAAATAACTATTGTTTTTAACATAATAATTTGGAGATAGCGGAAAAAATGAGAAATTTTTTTATCATAGCCTTATTAATTATACTCTTAAATAGATGTGCTTGGTTAGCTACCCAATGTAAAAGTTGTTTACCGGAATCATCTAGCAAAAAGAATCTTTTTCTTTTACTTCCTTTGGCATTAGTTGGAACAAATCAAGAAGAAGAAAAAGCAGAAGCGAATGAAGATGTACCAATTGGAACATGGGGTATGTCACAGTGGGGAAATGCAAAATGGTCAGAATAAATGTGAGGTAAAAAAAATGGATAACAATAAATTTGATGAATTGCAAAATGAACTTTTAAAATTGGAAGCAAAAATAAAGGAGTTGAAACAAGAAACTCCTTTATTGAATAAAAAAAGTATGGTTATTGGTGGAATTTTATTCTTTTTATTTTCGATTCTGGGGATAGGGGCTATCTCTACAATTGTGAAACCTTATAATTTTTTGCCTGAAACTCTAATTGAACCGTCTCACGTCAATAAGAATTTTGATGATTTGTATACAACTGTAAATGCTATTGTTAAAGAGATAAATTCATCTAATACTAATATTGTTCCTGTAGGCACAATTGTTGCTTTTGGAGGTTATACTTATAATATTCCTTCTAGTTGGGTTTTGTGTGATGGAAGGGAACTTTCTAGAATGCAATTTAAAGAGTTATTTGCGATTATCGGAACAACTTTTGGAGAAGGAGATGGAAATACAACTTTTAACCTTCCGGATACACGAGGTCTATTTCTTAGAGGAGCAGGTAAACATGAGTTTTTAAAAAAAGCGGATAACCAAGTCTATGACGGTGGAAACGTAGGAACATATACAAATGACCAATTTCAAGGATTTGGTATGAAAATTAACACCAATAATGGCGGTGTAAATAATGCAGGATTGTTTTATTATATACACGAATCCGGTTTGGAAGGTTATACAACTGCTCTTTTTGTAGATCATGGTTGGTATGATTACTTTAAAAAATACGACAATGGAAACGGTGAACCAAGAGAAGGAGATGAAACAAGACCAGCTAATATTTCTGTAAATTACATCATAAAAGTAAAAGGACTTTATACAGGACAGGGAACCGGTAATACAGTTCAATCCGGCATAGTGCAACCTGTGAAAAGTTGTTTGAGGGATATAACTGGTGCAAATGTACAAATGGAAAAAATTAAGCAAATTATAGTAGAGCAGCTAGGTGTAGACGAAAATGAAGTTACACCAGAAGCACATTTTATTGATGATCTTGGTGCAGACTCTTTGGACACTGTTGAATTGATTATGGCTTTGGAAGAAGAATTCGGTATCGAAATTTCTGACGAAGACGCAGCAAAGATCCAAAAAGTCGGTGATATTTTGTGCTATATCAAAGATCATTCAAAAGCTTAAAAACAAGCTCTATTTACATCTCCTCATAGAATAAGGTAGCTTTTAAAAAGAGTTAATTTTATCTATAAATGAGGAAATACTTTTTTTTCTATCATAAAAGTAATCCCGGATTTTTAAAGGCTTATGCAATTTGTCTTGCCCTAAATAAAGTTGACAAAAAAGGGAAATATTTAGGACAAGAGATGATAGAAAGTAGGTTGTTCTGGCAATTAGCCTAACCCCTATAATTCAGCTTTCACTTCTTTTTCCTCTTCTACTACTATAGGTGGAGTTATTTTTAAAAACAGAGCTCCCAACGGAGGAATCGAAATTTCAACCGAACAAGGCTTTCCATGAAAATCCTCTCCTAGTGTTTGGATAAATTCCCTACTTTCCACTCCACTTCCACCGTATTTTGGAGCATCACTATTAAAAATTACTTTCCAAGCTCCTTCAAAGGGAACTCCAATTCTATAATTGTGTCTGGGAATTGGTGTAAAGTTAAAAGCTGCCATAATATGAGTAGTGTCTTTCTTTCCCTTTCTCAAAAAAGAAACAACGCTTTGCTCGGAATCATTGCAATCGATCCACTCAAAACCGTCCGGATGAACATCCAACTCGTGTAGTGCATTTTCAGTTTTGTATAGGTGATTTAAGTCCTGGACAGTTTGCCTTAGTCCTTCATGTAAGTAGTTTTCCAACAAATGCCAGTCCAAACTTGCTCGAAAGTACCACTCATTCCATTGACCAAATTCATCTCCCATAAAAAGCAGTTTCTTTCCTGGTTGAGAATACATGTATGAATAAAGTAATCTCAAGTTTGCAAATTTTTGCCAATCATCTCCCGGCATTTTTCTGATTAATGATCCTTTTCCATGTACCACTTCGTCGTGAGAGAGGGACATAACAAAATTCTCATGAAAAGCATACATCATCCTGAAAGTCAACTCGTTGTGGTGGAATTTTCTGTGAACTGGGTCAAGACTCATATAGTGTAATGTGTCGTGCATCCAACCCATATCCCATTTTAAACCAAAACCCAAACCACCTATATAGTTTGGTCTTGAAACCATTGGCCAAGAAGTTGATTCTTCAGCAATAGTTTGGACATCAGGAAATTTCTCATAAACTACTTCGTTTAACCTTTTTAAAAAGGTAATGGCTTCTATATTTTCATTTCCACCATACTCATTAGGTATCCATTCACCTTCTTTGCGTGAATAGTCAAGGTAAAGCATCGACGCAACAGCATCTACTCGCAAACCGTCAAAATGGTATTTATCTAACCAAAAAATGGCATTGGAAATCAAAAAACTTTTAACCTCATGCCTACCGTAATTAAAAATAGCACTCTTCCAATCGGGATGAAATCCTTTGCGTTGATCCGCGTGTTCATAGAGGTGAGTTCCGTCAAAATAAGACAGTCCATGTCCGTCCATAGGAAAATGAGATGGAACCCAGTCAACAATTACACCAATCCCGTTTTGGTGAAATTCATCTATCAGATACATCAGGTCTTCGGGAGAACCAAACCTGCAAGTAGGAGCATAATATGCTGTAATTTGATAACCCCATGACGGGTCAAAAGGATATTCCATAATAGGCATAAATTCAACGTGTGTGAATTCCATCTTTTTTACATAAGCCACAAGGTCTTTTGCCATCTCCTTATAAGTTAATGACCTATTATTTTCTTCCGGTTTTTTTGCCCAAGAATCCAGATGTACTTCGTAAATAGACATGGGAGATTTTAAAGAATTTTTCTCTTTTCTATTTTTTAACCATTCTTCATCTTTCCATTTGTAAGCTTTACTCCAGATTACCGAACCGGTATGAGGTGGTGTCTCGGATTGAAACGAAAAAGGGTCTGCTTTATCTATGGAATAATTATTGTGCTTGGAAACAATATGGTATTTGTAAGAAAAACCGAGCTTAGCCTCCGGTATAAATAATTCCCAAATACCAGAATCCTCTGTCAGTTTATTCATGTAATGGCTTGTTTTATTCCAATCATTGAAGCCACCCATAACGGTAACTGATTCTGCATTTGGTGCCCATACCGAGAAATAAACACCCTCTTTACCATTGTATTTCATGAGTCTGGAGCCTAATTTCTCATAAAGACCAAAATGGTTTCCTTCATTAAATAGATGGAGATCAAAAGATGTCCATACCCCTATACCTAACGTATCTTGTTTTTGTGTTTTCATAATAACCTCTTCTTATAATATAACTGTCACCTTCTAGTCAAATTGAAGGGTAGCTATCATGGCAGCTTAAGCTCACCATGACACTAAATTTTAATCATCAATCAAATCTAAAATTCCTTGTATTGGAATTCTTACCCAATCGGGACGTTGTGCCAATTCGTATTTTAGTTCATACATAGCTTTTTCCAAAAGGTATATATCAAGCAGATTAGCAATTCCTTCTTTTGTGGACGGAAGGAAAGGGACTTTGTTTGCCGTAGATAAATAGCCTTTTAAAAAATAGATAGATACAGACCGATACCATAGCCTCGCCCACTTTAAGTCTTCTAAAAATGTTTCACCCAAATGTGCTTTTTCAAAAAGTACTGCTACTGACGCATAGTGAAACGATCGTAACATTCCAGCAACATCTCTGAGAACGGACCTTTTTAGCTTACGCTCGCTAATAGACCGTAATGGCTCTCCTTCAAAATCTAGTATAACAAAATCCTTGCCTGTAAAAAGAACCTGCCCTAAGTGATAATCGCCATGTATCCGTATCCTAACAGAATCCATTTTTTTACCAACTATGGATTGAAACTTTGACTTGATTTGAGACTCATTTTTGATCACTCTTTCGGCAGAGGGAAGTGAAAAATTACTTAAATTTTTTAAAGACTTCTTCAAAAGAGATATGGATTGATCCGCCATACTTCTCATAGACTGGTAAAGTGACCTTACATAAAGTGTTGAAAATGGATCGTGAGAAAAACTAGGGTCTTCCGGGTCAGAAGAAAGTGCTATGTGCATTTCAGCAGTTCGAACGCCAAGAAGCTCTGCCGAACTTAGGTAGGGTCCTATTGTATCTTTTAGTTCGTCCGATAACTCAGCGTCTGTCATGTAAACAAGGTGTTTTTCTGACAACTCTACCAACTTTTCTCTTTCATTAGAAAGTAATTGCACATTTTCATAAAATCGGCTTACTGCTTCTAAAGTGTATTTCCAAGCATCTCCAAAGTTGGGAACAAAACCCGTCAAAATTCCAATTGTAAAATTACTCCCGGATTTATCCGTATAATCCAAAGAACCACAAAGTGGTGGAACGTGTTGGAAGTTCGCTTTCTCTGCTAAAAATTTGCCAATTTCCAAATCGGGATTGATTCCTTTGTCCAATCTTCTAAATAATTTTAGCATATAAACATCATCAAAAATTATGGAAGAGTTACTTTGCTCCGCTTTTAAGAGTTTTGGTGTTAAAGAATTTGTATTTGGATTTTTAATAAATCCTCTTTCGGTTCTGGCGTTTATTTCACCGGCTTCACCCCTAAATCCTTTCTTGGTGATTATGCTGTTCAAAAATAGTTTTTGTAAATTTTCGTTACCCAAACCATCATAAAGAATCAAATCATTGGCATCTTCTTTTTTTCCTAGATACGCAATGATGAGATGTTGATATTCCTCTCTTAATTGTTTGGATTTTTCTCTGCTTGCAATTGATAAGGGCAAAGAATAAACTTCGTCTTCTCCTTCAACGTAATTTACGTTTAGAAACAATAGATAAAATTCTTTATTATCTAATTTCAGGAAATCGGCAACCGAAACAGACTTAATTTTTCGAGCTTTCCCCGCAAACCACCTGCACCTCCTCATATAGTTAGGGAGAACTTTAGTTTCAAAATATAATTTTATTTTGGTTTGAAAAAGTTGCTCAATAGTATTTACACCATCTAATACAGGAATTTCCATATTGGAAGGTTGACTTGGAGCTAAAACTTCTTTTGGTTTTAATAAAAACCAATAAAATGTATAGGAAGAAAGGGTCAAAAAGTACGGATTCTTTTGAATTACCGGAAACTCGGTTTGACCAAATAGCTCAATAGGCACCATTCCAGCGTATTCTTCCAAATCCAATTCCACAAACTCAACCTTTCTTGCCAAATTAGCAACAACCAATATCTGTTCGTCTTCATACTTACGAATAAAAGCTAATATTCTACGGTTTTCCGGATATAAAAAGCGAATGTTACCCCTGTTAAACGCAGGGAATTGTTTTCTCAGTCGAATCACTTGCTTCATCCACCACAAAAGAGAGCTAGGATTATTTTGCTGTGCTTCTATATTGATCGCTTCATAGTGGTATTCGGGATCAATGCTTATAGGCATATAGAGTTTTTGTGGATTTGCTTTGGAAAATCCTGCATTTTTATCACCACTCCACTGAATTGGAGTTCTAACACCGTCTCTATCTCCAAGATAGATATTGTCTCCCATTCCGATTTCGTCTCCGTAGTAGATAACGGGAGTGCCGGGAAGAGAAAATAATAAAGCGTTCATCAATTCAATTTTTTTTCTATCATTGTCAAGCAGAGGAGCAAGCCTACGACGAATCCCTAAGTTAATTCTTGTTCTCGGCTCGTTGGCATAGGTTCGGTACATATAATCACGTTCTTCGTCCGTCACCATTTCTAGTGTTAATTCGTCATGGTTTCTTAAGAATATTGCCCATTGGCAAGAATCCGGAATAGCAGGAGTTTGTTCTAAAATATCAATAATCGGATAATTGTCTTCCATACGAATCGACATAAACATTCTCGGCATAAGAGGAAAATGAAAAGCCATATTACATTCATCACCACCGCCAAAATAGGCAACCGAGTCTTCTGGCCATTGATTTGCTTCTGCAAGCAACATTTTATTTTTGTAATTTTTATCTACATACGTTCGTAGCTCTTTTAAATATTCATGCGTTTCGGGAAGATTTTCACAATTAGTCCCTTCCCTTTCAAAAATATACGGAACGGCATCCAATCTCATTCCATCCACACCCATATCCATCCAAAAATCCATAACACCTTCTATGGCTTTCTTAACTTCCGGATTATCAAAGTTAAGATCGGGTTGATGAGAATAGAATCGATGCCAATAATAAGCTTTGGCAACAGGGTCCCATGTCCAGTTAGATGTCTCAAAATCCTTAAAAATGATTCGTGTATCGGTATATTTTTCGGGTGTGTCGTTCCATACATAAAAATCTCTATGAGGATGACCTGCAGGAGCCTTTCTTGCCCTTTGGAACCAAGGATGCTGATCGGATGTATGGTTCACAACTAATTCTGTTATGACTCGAATATTGCGTGAATGAGCTTCCGTTAAGAAATCCTTAAAATCTTTTAAAGTACCATAAATAGGATTAACAGATTTGTAATCTGCAATATCATATCCATCGTCTCTCAATGGTGAAGGATAGAAAGGCAATAACCATATAGCAGTAACTCCTAAGTCTTGTAGATAGCCGATACTTTCTTTTAAACCTTTAAAATCACCAATTCCATCTCCGTTGCTATCACGAAAAGCTCTTACGTGCAGTTCGTATATGATGGCATCTTTGTACCATAACGGATTGTCTTCTAAAATACTAACTTTTTTCTCTATTCCTTTTTTTGTAGCTTTCATCTATTCCTCCGAAGATGCTGACACTTGATTTATGCAAAAAATGTGAGCCGGAAAGTTTTGAGGGTTTAACTCAATAAAGTTCCAGTTTCCATGCCATTTATATTCCTTTTCAGTTAATAAATCTTTCAAATAAAACGGTTTGTTTACGTCCAAACCAACTTGGGAGCAGTCAAATTTCACAAAACCGGATTGAGTAAAATACGGGTCTAAGTTCACAATTACAAGAATGATATTCCCAAAATCATCGGTGTGTTTGCTATAAGCAATCAAATGGTCATTATTGGTTTCATAAAATTGTACATTAAAATTTCTTTGCAGAGCTTTGTTATTTTTCCGAATTTCATTGATTTTAGTAATAAGAGGTCTTATTGATACGGAGTTGTTTAAATCCCAATGCCTTACTTCGTATTTTTCCGAATTCAAATACTCTTCACTGTTTGGTTCTCTTGGAACATTTACACAAAGCTCATACACAGGACCATAAATCCCAAAGTTAGATGACATCGTTGCCGCAAGAATCACTCTCGACATACAAGCGGCTCTACCACCATTTTGCAAAAAGGCATGTAAAATGTCAGGGGTATTGGGCCAAAAATTCGGTCTGTAAAATTCAGCAACTTCCGTAGAAGTTAGCTCTGTTAGATATTCGGTTAGTTCTTCTTTTGTATTTCTCCATGTAAAATAGGTATAGGATTGAGTGTATCCGATTTTAGCCAAATGGTACATTATATTAGGACGGGTAAAAGCTTCTGCTAAGAATAGGACATCTGGATGAACAGCTCGAATTTCCGAAATTACCCATTTCCAAAAATACAAAGACTTCGTATGAGGGTTATCCACACGAAATATCTTCACTCCCCTTTCGATCCAAAAGAAAAAAACGCTTTTTAGCTCCTCCCATAATTCTTTTGCCTTTTCCGATTCAAAGTCAAAAGGATATATATCTTGGTATTTTTTGGGTGGATTTTCAGCATACTGAATTGTGCCGTCAGGTCGTTTTCTAAACCATTCCGGATGCTCTAAAACATAAGGATGGTCCGGTGAGCACTGAAAAGCAATATCCAAAGCTATTTCCATTCCCATTTCTTTGGCTTTGTTTACAACCTTAACGAAATCTTCTAAGGTTCCCAGTTCTTGATGAACGGATTTGTGCCCTCCGTCTATAGAACCTATCGCCCAGGGAACTCCTGGATCACTTTTTTCGGGATTTAAGGTATTATTTTTTCCTTTTCGGAAAGTATGACCAATCGGGTGAATGGGCGGGAGATACACTACATCAAAACCCATAGACGAAATGTATGGCAAAAAGCCTTCCAAGTCCTGAAACGTTCCATGCTTTCCTTCCGCAGAAGAACAAGAACGTGGAAAAACTTCATACCACGAACTGAATGCGGCTCTTTCTCTATCAACTTCTACCTTTAGTTCTTTATGATATCGGGTAGAAAGATGTCTGTCGGGACAAACCTCCATAAGACTCGCCAATTCATCACCTATGGCAAGTTCTGCCACATCCTTCGACACAGGTTTGTTAGTATCTGTTTCCAATGCTTTTAAAATTTTTTGCAGCGAATTAGACGTGGCCGCATCTGCTCTTTTTGTTGCCGATTGAACTAGGCTTATTCCGATTTGAAGTTCAACTCGAACGTCTTGGTTGTCTTCAAACTTTTTGGTAAAATTATGTTTCCATGTTTTAAAGGAATCGACCCAAGCTTCGATGGTATAATAATAATCTTCCAGTGAATCCACAGAAAAATCCCCAAGCCATATATCATTCCACAAGAGTTTTAGAGGTTTTTCACTCCAGTTTGTTTCACTCTTTTTTTTAAACAACACCCTCGCGGAAAGTTCATCGTGTCCGTCAGAGATAATTATCACTCTTAGGTTGACTTTATCTCCTACGACTCGTTTAATTGGATAACGTCCACAATTTATTTCCGGTGTAACTTGCTCTATAATTGGTCTAACTTTTATATCTTGCATTATACTCTCTAACATATTATTAAAATATTTTGTATTAATTTTAAGGTTTTAACAAAATGTTTGTCAAGAAAAAAAATAAAAAAAATTCGCTCATGTAACGGATTTTGTGTATGTAACCACATATAAAAAAAAATGTTGAAACTCCCCTCAATAATAAATTTTTATTTTTTACAAAATTTAAAGAGGACACATTCATGCATAGCAAGATACTGTTGAAGATATTTCTTGTTTACACCACGAAAAGGAACATTTATAAATAATCTTTAAACCTGTCCATATTATTTCTATGGTGTTGGAATTTTTAACCTCACAGTATTCCATCACCATCATCATTTCGTGCCCACTCACGTTTACCAAGTGAAGAAGTTTATCAAACAGTTAAATGTATACGCTGTAGATTCAGACAAATAATTATAGGCTGTACCCCATTCATCAGTATTGATAGTTGTATTATCCATGGTTGCATCTAAAACAGAGATTCAAGATCCTTTCTTCCACTATTTTTTTGGTCGAATTAATTGAATCTGACCACTTTCCGCCCAACGATTCCCAACACGGGAGGACGATCTGTATCCCAAGTGCCATGACCTCGTGTTTATTAGCACGGCTGTATATGGTGGGTCGTCTGGTTTTGGGTGTAAAGTGAAATTTTTTGACCTGCATTTTGATACATCTCATCTACTTCCACAACGTCGTCTGTTACAAGGCCAACAACATTCAACACTGATGGTTGGGGAGGAACACAAGCCTTAGTGTCTTTGAAAACAACCTTATTTTTTTACATTCCTTTATAAAGATTAAGTAAAAGTGCAATAGTCTATATCAAGTTTCGAGAGAAAGATGCAGAGTTGATATCCCTGGGAAAAGCCTTTTAAAATATGTACTTCACATCATTAGCAGTTATAAAATATGCACTTGTTCCATATTGTCTTAGAAAATGCGTTAAGATTCGATTACATGAGCAGTGAAAATATATAATAAATTCAAGGGTTGTCTCTTCTGAACCTTTGATTGCTCAACAGGAGAATTATCAATCTGGACAAGATAAACCTTTAGGATGCAAAAGTTTGAAAAAGATAATCGTAACATTTCTGTTCATGGAATTTTCATCCATCAATTCGACTGTTGAAAAAATGATCATTAATTCCACCTTTAGCAAAATTATTAAAAATCATCATTGATATATGAAAATTATATTGTCAAGCGTTTCACAGGGTTTAGATTCCCAATATGAGCGAAGAAAAAATTAAATATGAATTTTGTCTTTTAAGACCTGAGATCAAGTTGTGGTTAAAATTCTAATTGACTAAAATATCTAATTCCTAATACTTAAAAATCATGGAAGTAAAATGGAAATAATTAAGACCTATAGTGATTCGGAAAGTAAAAAGCTAGATGAATATACGATTCATCAATTTGGAATAGAAGGTAAAACTCTAATGGGGCTTGCTTCTGTCTCTATCTTCCAAGAATATAGCTCGCTTTGGAAAGACTATGAAATAATTATTCTTTGCGGAAGCGGAAATAACGGAGGTGACGGTCTTGCATTAGGTTATTTTTTGTTCCAATCCGGTTTTGAAATCAAAATTTTTAGGAAATCAGGACAGCACTCAGAAGAATATACTTTTTATCTCCGTTTGCTCCAAAAGTCGAATTGTGAGATCTCCAATTTGGACGAAGCATCCGATTATATTCTATCCTGTAAATATGGAACATTTCTTATTGTTGATGCTATGCTTGGAATCGGTTTCAAACCACCTTTGAATGATTATTATACCAATTTGGTAAACACAATCAATACTTTTCGGAAAATGAATCCAAACAGCAGAATACTATCCATTGACTGTGCTTCCGGTTTTTTTCCATGTTCGAATATCCATTATATAAAACCCGACTTTTTGGCTGAAGTAGGAGTTGTAAAAACAAATTCCATCTATTATAGATATGAGCTAAGTCATTATTCTTTTCACCCTATCGGATTTCCAGTAAAGGAGTTTGAAAACCTGAATTCGGAGATTGGTGGTCACAGTTGTTTTGTTCCTTCATCTTGGGGAGAGATTCAAAAAATCACCAAGCGAGAATCGGATTCACACAAATATACAAACGGGTCCGCAACCTTCATTGGTGGCTCCAACGGTATGTCCGGTGCCATTATGATTTCCCAAAACGCTTTTCATGTTTTAGGAGGTGGTATTTCAAAGGTTTTTACGCCTAGTCGCACTACATTGGAAATACTCTTAAAAACCGATCCTTCCATGATGGCGACAGACCTTAACAAAGACACCGTAGCAGACAGTTTTTTAAGAAAATCGGACGTAATAGTTATCGGTCCTGGTTTGAATCCTATCGATTTAAATTTCCCTCTTTCTTATAGGAAAGAGCAATTTGTAATTATAGATGCTGGTAGCTTAGAAAGTGTAAAAAATAAAAAATTGAATCAAAACTTTCTTCTGACACCTCATATCGGAGAGTTTACAAAGTTAATAGATGCAAAACACAAACATATATTCGATTACATTCCATATCTAAAAAATTATTGCATACAAAATCAAGTCAACGTATTATTAAAAAGCCATATTTCGATTTTTGGTGATACAACCGGTAAAGTTTATTATTGGGCTTATCCGAATCCTCGTTTAGCTGTTATGGGGAGTGGAGATTTACTCGTTGGAATATTGGCTTTTTTTATCTCAAGAACAAAGGATTGGATTACATCAGTAAACTACTCCTTATCCGTTTTAAAACAAACTGAAAATATGGAGGCTCTGTACCCCACTGTGAATGATATAAAAAATTATATAAAGGAGTTGATTGCTTATGCATAAGTATTATTCCCGTTCTCCGGAAGAGTTTAGAGAGTATGCTGAAAGCTTCAACAAAGGAAGAAGAAAAAAAAATTGGATTCAAATTTTGATTCTTGTGGATATAGTAATTCTTGTATTCATTTTTTTTATGACAACCAAAACCATGAATTCCGATTTGGGTCCAATCCGTTCATCTACAAAAGCTCGAACGGAAGGATTGGAGTTGTATTTTATCAAATCCAGTGATTCCAATAAAGAGAATATTACCTATTTTCTTTTTGTGAAAAATATGAACATGGAAACGTATACCTTTCCTAAGCCTGAAGTTATCATAAAGTTTTTTTTAAAAACTACCACAGGAATCAACTGCTATACGAAAGAAATAAAGTTTAATCCTAAAACTATCGTAAAAGATTCCACAGAGTTTTACGCTTTTAATATTTCCTCATCCGAACTATCCCTACTTCCAGATAAATGCCAAAAAATATTGATTCGTGAAGAAGGAATCAAAGGGTATCGAAAAATGTTTGCTGGTGGTAAATCAAACGTTGATGCTATTTTAGAATTCCAAGATAAAGAAAACCGTCAAACCTTAGTTATAAAAAACGAACGATGGTATTAAAAATAAAAAACAAAGTTAAAAAATTTAAGATAACAAAGTGGATCGAAATCAAAACTACGTTAATTATCTTCCTTCCACTGTTTTTTATTTTTTCCGGTATTATAATTTTACTCTATTTGAATGAATCGGATAAAAACAAAATTCTTATACGAAATCAAACTCTAAATTATGTTTCCACAATAGACAAGCTGATAAGTAGGGATATCAGTTTTGCCGTTTCCGATTTGTTGTTTCTTTCCGAACTTCATGAAATTAAAAGGGCTTTGGATGATGGTTTGGCACAAGACAGTTTGGACGATTTAAAATCTTTTTCCAAACAAAGAAAAAATTATGATCAAATTAGCCTTTTGGATAGCACCGGAATGGAAATGGGACGAATCAATTATGATAGAGGAGAAATCTACCTCGTTACCAAAGAAAAACTTCAAAATAAAAAAGATTGTTATTACTTTCAAGAAACAATTAAGCTAACTCCCGGTAGTATTTATATCTCTCCTCTTGACTTGAATGTGGAATATGGAGAAACGGAAAAACCAATAATTCGGTTTGTTACTCCACTTTTAAGCAAGTCCGGAAATAAAAAAGGACTACTCGTTTTAAATTATTTTGCAGAAAAAATTCTCCAAAATTTTAATTTTGTCTCTAAAAATGAAAATAACCCTACAAATGAATACTCACCGATGCTTCTAAATAAGGATGGCTATTACTTAAAAAGCCGGGACCCGGAAGATGAATGGGGGTTTATGCTTGAAGATCGCAAAAATAAAAAAATTCAGGTCAAATTTCCGACTGAATGGGATAGAATCACAAAAGAAGAGTTTGGCACGTTCCTGACTAAAAATGGCTTGTTTACTTTTCGAACAATTTATCCGAACATTTTTAATGGCTACCCTTCTCATTCCAATAATTTTTATTGGAAATTACTGATTCACGTTTCTCCGGAAGTATACGACTCAAAACCTAAGAAATTTTTACAAACTCTAATCATTTTCTATATTCCTTTAATTATTTTATTAGGGATTGGTTCTATTCTTCTTTCTCTTTCCACATATAAAGTGAAAACGGTAGAAGAAAACTTACAAAAACAGCAAGTCGCTCATATTCGTTTTGTCCCGGAAGAATTTTTAAAAATATTAAAAAAAGGTAATATTGTAGACCTTGATCTGTCTGATTGCGTTCAGGAAAACATGACGATTCTGTTTTCGGATATTCGTTCTTATACGCAAATATCCGAAGCTTTGACGCCAGAGCAGATATTTCGTTTTTTAAATGGGTATTTTGAAAACGTAGCGTATGCGGTGAAAGATAATAATGGGTTTATTGATAAATATATTGGTGATGCTATAATGGCGCTTTTTCCAATTTCTTCGGAAGATGCATTGTCAGCCGCTTTAATTATGAATAAAAACCTATCCTCTTTTAACAAAAAGAGGATGGCAGAAGGAGAGGTACCGATAAAATCCGGATTTGGACTCCATTACGGAATGGTAACATTAGGAACGGTTGGCACAAATATTAGAATGGATACAACCGTTATTGGAGACGCAGTAAACTTAACATCTAGAATTGAATCTTTAACCAAAACTTTTAAAATAGATATACTTTTTTCCAGTGATGTCTACCAAAATATTTCCAATCCGAGTAAATTTCATATACGAGAGATCGATACGGTCCGAGTAAAAGGTAAACAAACACCTGTAGTGCTTTACGAGGCATTTGGGTCTGACCCGGAGTATGTTATCGAACAAAAAGTGAAAACACTATACAAGTTTAAAGAAGGAATTTTTCATTATAAAGCCGGAAACTTTAAGGAATCTTTGGAGTTATTTAAAACGTGCAAAAGCCTATGTCCGGATGACACCGTTCCACAAATTTATATAACGAGGTGTAGTACAATGATTCGCATTCCTCCCGGTGCAAACTGGTCTGGTGTGAGCACTTTATAATTTTTTTTATTAACAATAAATAAGGAATATAAAATGGCGTTTATAGAATGGGAAGAAAAATACAATTTGAATATTAAAGAGGTGGATGACCAACACCAACATCTGATGGATCTCTTGAACAAATTATACGATTCTGTTGTCTCTGGAGCAGAACGAACAGTCTTAGGTGAAACTTTGGATGATCTAATTCAATATACAGTAGAGCATTTTCAAACAGAAGAAGATTTGTTTGAAACTTTTCAGTATCCTCATGCCGAATCTCATAGAAAAGAGCACAATGATTTGACTAGAGCTGTAATAGAATTACAAGAACAATTTAAGGAAGGAAGTGCAACTATTTCTTTTGAAGTTTTGGACTTTCTTCGTAATTGGTTGATCGATCATACCTTAGGTTCGGATCAAAAATTTGGTCCCTATTTTAACCAGAAAGGAATTTTTTAATATGGTTTTCCTCATTCCCTCCGAGTTTGGTGGGAATGAGGTAGTTTAATATCTCTTTATCTTAAGTCTAATATACCAATATTATTTTTGACTTTTTAACCAATTTCCAATTTTTTTATCTTCTACAATATGACCTACAGAAGAATAAAACCTTTAATATATTTTTCAATTTCTTCTTCGGTATGATTGAGAACATACTCAGTATAAGCATCCTTGTTTGAAAAACTATCCAAAAATCTACCTAGTTTTTGCCCTATTTCCTTTTTTTCTTTGTTTGAGAGGTTATTTAGTATTTTTTCTTTAATAACATGTCTGTATTTATCTGCAACGGTTTTTTGAGTTCGGTATTCGTTTAACATAACTTCGAGATCGTGTTCTTTGTGAAAGTCTCGAATGGTTTGGAGTTGCAATTGGTGTTTTATCTCCCATGTTATGTCTTTGTTTTCATTGTTATAAATATACCTATTTTTCCAATAATCCGCAACGGATGGCATCGGATTTCGATTCAACCGAATAAGACCTGTTCGATAGAGGTAACGAACAAACGTATTGTAAGATTTCCTTTTCACGTTTCTGGTTCTATTTTCGTTGTTTAGATACTTCCAATCATAAATCCGACCATTGAAATTCGGATTATTCACAACAAAATCAACAACTTCTTTAAAAGAAGCAAAGCCCTTGGAATAAACTTTGTAATCAAAACCAAGGTATTCCAGTATTTCTTTTGGACTTTTGGATAATACAATATTTCCAATGATATTATCTTCTCTATCTTCATAGTTGATGCTCAATCCCTTTTTGTGTCCTAACTGAACTGCTTTTTTGTCCCAAGCGATTCTACCCATCAGGTTTCCCAAGTCATTGTAGTCAAAATAAAAATGATACAACTCAAAGTCTTCCAAGCGAGTCAAAATCAAATCAACTTGGTAGTGTTTGCCATAAACAAAAGAAACAACATCATCGTTTTTATGAATCAAGTGAGTTTGGAACGTTTTGTATATAAAATTCTGCAAAAACTTAGGATAGAATTCTTTTGTACCGCTATAACTACTCGGGAGTTCTAACAAGATGTCAATGTCACCAAACGACTTTCTCTTTTTGGATTCATAAAACCTAACGGTTTCTGCCCGACCGATTTCACGTCTTGAAATAGAAAGCACGTCTTCTTCTACTTTCTGAAATTGATTCCAATCCATTCTCAAAATTTCTGTTTTGTCTTTAAAAAGTCCACCACCCATTCAAACTTCCTTTATGTTTGTATTATTATTCCAAACTACACCCGAACTTTTCACCTGTGTAGATTGCCGAATTTGAAGTTCATCAAAAAAAGCCTTTATAAAAACATACTATGAATATTTTGATTTATGAGATTAGTTTCGCTTGATTTTAAAAGTTTATCTTAAAAAATAAATCTGAAAATCACTCTGTTTACAATATATCAATATTATGTCTACAAAAAAAATAGAAATAAGCAACTTAGGAACAATTCTTTTGGAAAAAAGAAAAGTTAAAAATATCAATATCCGTGTTAGTCCCGAAGGAATCAAGGTTACATTGCCATTGTCAGAGAGTTTTAAAAGTGCGGAAGAAGCTGTATTTTCCAAATTAGATTGGATAAAAAAACACTATACCAATACCAAGCAAATCAAGCAAACTCAGAATTCCTTTTTGGACTCAGACGTATTTTCGACAAGAAACCATACGGTTTATATAAAACCTGAAAATATCCAAGATGTAGTTCTAAAAAAAGTTAAAAACGAATATACAATTTATTATCCAAGCCATTTTGACCCGAAAGATGCTCGTTTACAAAAGGCAATTCTACACTATCTAACCGAAATTTATAGACAAGAAGCAAAAGTATTTTTACCAACCAGGGTAGAAAGCCTTGCTTCCATGTTTGGTTTTACATACAAAAGGGTATTTATTAAAAATATGCGTTCCCGTTGGGGTAGTTGCTCTAGCGTAAATAATATAAATTTGAATTTACATCTACTCAGGCTTCCCAATGAATTGGTTGACTATGTAATTTTGCACGAGTTGACCCACACAATTCACAAAAATCATAGCCAAAAGTTTTGGAAGCACTTGATTTCCATTCTGCCAAATACAAAAGTTTTGGATAAACAGCTAAGTGATTTTAGTCCGGTTCGGTTCTAGGTCACATAGGCAATATCCAATACGTCTCTAAAATAATCCACAAAATGGATTTTGATACCATCCCTAATGTAGCTTGGTAGCTCATCAAAATCCTTTTGATTTTCCTTAGGCAAGATGAGTTCAAAAATCCCTACTCTTCTGGCAGCAATCGTTTTTTCTCTTACTCCTCCTATAGGCAAAACCTTACCTGTGAGAGTTAACTCACCTGTCATGGCAATATCACTACGAACAATTCTTTGTGTTGCAAGTGAATGTAAGGCAAGAGCCATAGTAATTCCGGCAGAAGGTCCATCCTTTGGTGTTGCTCCGGCTGGAACGTGTAAATGAATAAAGTTTTCATCAAAAAAGTTTTTTAGGCTTTCGTCCTTCCCTATTATGGAACGAATATAAGAATAGGCAATTTCGGAGGATTCCCTCATCACATCCCCTAATTGTCCTGTTTGCTTAAACCCGGAACTTTTTCCATGAATTGCATTTGCCTCAATGTATAGTGTTGTTCCACCTAAAGCTGTATAAGCAAGTCCGAGGGTAACACCAGGAACACCTTTATTGTACAATTCCTCTGTGGAAAAAATTTCTTTTCCTAAAAATTCCTCTACATTTGCTGAAGTAATAACAATTTTTCCATTTTCTCCTTCCACAGACTTTAAAGTAGCTTTTCTCATAATTTTTTTGATCTGATTTTCGAGATTTCTAACACCGGCTTCTCTTGCATACCGATCTATAATTTTAACAAGGGCACCATCCGTTATATCCAATTCATCAACCGTTAAGCCATGATTTTCCAATTGACGTGGGAGCAGATACTTTTTGGCTATTTGTGTTTTCTCTTCCAAAATATATCCGGATAAACGAATTATCTCCATCCGATCTAACAAAGGCAGCGGGATTGTATCCAATTGGTTAGCCGTAGCTACAAACAAAACATTGGACAAATCAAAGCGTACATCCAAATAGTGATCCAAAAAGTTTTGATTTTGTTCAGGATCCAAAACCTCAAGCATAGCCGAAGCAGGGTCACCTTGGAAACTCTTTCCGATTTTGTCAATTTCATCGAGCATTATAACCGGATTGGAAGTTCCGGCACGTTTGATGCTTTCGATTAGTTTTCCCGGCATTGCACCTATATACGTTCGTCTATGCCCTTTAATTTCGGCTTCGTCTCGCATTCCGCCTAAAGAAAACCGATAAAATTTCCTCCCCAAAGCAGAGGCAATTGATTTCCCTACGGATGTTTTCCCTACGCCTGGAGGTCCTACAAGCAAGATATTCGACCCGGTGAGCTTTCCGCGTTTGATAATCGTACTAATAAACTCTAAAATCCTGGATTTTACATCATCCAAACCATAGTGATCGTCATTTAGAACCTGCCTTGCATGAGAAATATCTTTTACATCTTCAGAATACACTCCCCATGGTAACTGTGTAAGCACATCCAAATACGTTCTAACAACGTTGTATTCAGGCGATACCGGTTCTAACATTTTTAGTTTATCCAACTCGGATTGTATAACCTTTTCCGCTTCATTCGGAAGAACCAAATTTTTTAATCTTCCTTCAAGCTTCTCTATTTCACTTGATTTATCATCTTTTTCGATTCCCAGCTCTTTTTTTATGATTTTTAACTGCTCTCTTAGGAAAAAGTCTTTCTGCTGCTTAGCCATTTTTTCATCAATTTGTTTTGTGATCTTTTCCTGTAGCTTATGAACTTCAATTTCCTCTTTTAAATACAGAAGTAAGGTTTTCCCTCTTTCATAGAGGTCAAAAGCTTCTATAATGGACTGCAATTTAGCTGATTCGGAAGTCAAAACGGAAGCTATCAAATCCATAATATAACCTGGCTTTTCAAAATTGATGTTTGCCAGGAGCATTTTTAGCTGCTCTTGAAAAAGAGGGTTCAGCTTCAGAAGGCTTTTAGCAGAGGACATAACCGCCATAGCATAAGCTCTTAGTTCCTCATCCGGTTTAGTGTTTGGCTCATAATGGTACTTTACTTCCCATTTTAAAATTGGAGTTAAACTGTGAGTTCTGATAAATTGAAATCGGTGAGTACCCTGGGCTACCACCTGAATAGTATCTTCCGAGATAGGAATGACTTTATAAATTTTAAGGGCAGTTCCCACCGTATAAAAGCTAGAACTAAATATATCTTGCTCATTCAAGTCCCTTACCAACACAACTCCAAAGATATTGGTTTGAGATTCCACAGCCGATTTGATGGCATTTATAGATTTTTCTCCGGAAAATATGAGAGGCATTACGATTCCGGGGAAAATTGGTCTGTCCAAAATAGGCAACACAATTAAATTATCCGGTAAAACCTCAGACACCACAACCAAATCGTTGTTACTTGCATGTTCGGTTTCATTTTCTGGTGTAATAAATTCTTCTTCACTCATAATAGTCTGGATACCTCAAATTTTTTTGTTTAAAAGTAAACATATCCTCTACCGTTTTTTATTTCAACTTTAGTATTTAGTTTTTCACTTAAAATTAAGATTTCATACAAAAACATTTCGGATTCACTCTCCGTTAGTGGACGAAATATGTGAGAACCGATTTTTTGAAACTTTCCGTATATGGGGACTAACTCGCACAATACCAATTCATTTTTTTCAAAATGGAGTATGGCTGCCATGTTATGGTTTAAATTCTGGTTCATGGATCCAAAAATAAAATTGCCCAGAGAATAAAGAATAATACCGTTTTTGTATTTTTCCACACCCTGCGGAATATGGGGATGATGACCAATAATCACTTTGAAACCGGACTGAATTAACCTTTTTGCCTGCTGCCTTTGGTATCCTTCCGGTTCTAAGTTATATTCGATTCCCCAATGGACAGAAAGCATTAGAGCATCTTTTTTATTTTTCCGTGCAATACCTACCAAACTATCTAATTTATAAGGAGCAACTCCTGGTGTATTAGATGTTGCATATTGTTTTGGTAATCCAATGCTACTCACCGAAACCAATTTAAAATCCGAATCCTTTATGGAAAATCGAATAGGTTCCAAAGACTTGCTTAAATTCAAACCGGCTCCTGAATACAATAGCTTATTTATTTCTACATTCTCTATCGTTTCTTCCAGACCTTTTGCTCCATAATCCATGGCATGATTATTCCCTAAAAAAACGAGATCGATGTTTAGTTTTTTCAGCAAATATAAATCTTTTGGTTCTCCTCTAAAAACATAAGATTTATTTTCATTCATTTCGTTCTTGGATGAACAGATGGGAGTTTCCAAATTAACCATTCGAAAATCAACCTCCTCCATCAAAGGGATTAGCTCTTTAATCGGAGCGAATTCACCAAAGTTTTTTCTCGATTTATTCAATCCCCAATCAAACATCACATCTCCAGCAACTAAGATTTTTACTCTGTCTTGGTTATTTCGATTTTCTGCATGGAGCAAACTACAACAAAGAAAAAAGATAAATACAAAACGCATATCAAAAACCATCACCTCAAAAAATCAAAATCTAATTCTATGCTATTTTCCAGTGGTTTGTTAGGCAAGCTATTTAATACATTCAAGCCAGGAGCGGTTTTCTGATATTAACCTAGGTAAAATATATTTTATGTTTTAATTGTTGATAAAATATACTTGAGAATCATGTCGCATCTATATATTATTATATTTTGAGTAAAATAATGTACACAAAAGAAGAATCTCGAAAAAAAATTAAAGAATTAACTAAGTCTTTTGAAGCTAAACTTGATTTTATAAAAACATCCAAAGAATACAAAGAAGCACAAATTGAAGATGAATTTATTAAGCCTCTTTTTAAATACCTAAATTGGAATATAACAAACGAAGGAATTATCAATCCAACTGAGAGAGAGTTTATCGTTCAAGCCCAGGGTAGAAATAGGAAAGAACCAGATTATCTTTTGCAATTAGAAAACAAAAGAAGATTCTATATTGAAGCTAAACATACGAAATATGATTTGCATATCAGAACTGATTATATCTGGCAAGCTTATTCCTATTCTTACTCCACTCAAGTCAGACCTCAATATGAAAAAGTAGACTTTGCACTACTCACGGACTTTGAGGAATTTAGATTTTTTGACTGTACATTTCCAGTGAAAAACCATGAAACCTTAAATAATTACTGCGTACTCGATTGGACTTTTAAAGATTATATTAAAAACTTTGATAAACTTTGGGAATATTTTGAAAAGGAAAATGTACGAAATGGTTCTCTTGATAAATTATACATTAGTGAAAAAAAGATCAAAGAAAATCGTATACCTCCAGATAGAGCATTCTTAAAAGATTTAGACGATGAAAAAAACGGATGGAGAATCAAACTTGCTAAGGATGTAAAGAAATACCTCTCCCCTGACCCCTCTCCTAAAAGGAGAGGGGAGGAAGCGGAAGCAGAGTTTATAACACAAACAGTTCAACTTATTTTAGATAGGTTTATATTTATTAAGGTTTTGGTTGATAGGGAAATTGAAGAAGACTATATCGAAAAAATTGTAAATAAATTAAAAAGTATTAAAGATAAAGAAGAAGGAATTGTTTATGAAGAATGTAAAGATGTTTTTGAACAATTGGATAAAACTTATAATGGAAGTATTTTCACAAGAAGAACAGAATTAGATGCAGTACGTGTTAGCAATAAAGTTCTGTTGGATGTTTTAAAAGATTTCCTTTCTCAAAATTCAAGATATAATTTCAAAGTAATTCCAATTGAAATTTTGGGAACAATCTATGAACAATTTTTAGGTAAGGTTGTTATAACGACTGCTAAACAAGCTAAAATTGATTATAAACCAGAAGTCCGAAAAGCAGGTGGGGTTTATTATACACCAGCCTATATAGTAGATTATATTGTTAAAAAAACAGTTGAAGAAAAATTACGTAACCTCGCTTTAAAAGGCGAGGTAAAAATCCAAGATATTTTAGAAATTAAAATTTGTGATCCTGCTTGTGGGTCCGGTTCTTTTTTAATTTCTGCTTACAGTGCTTTGATTCAGTGGACACTTGAATATTTTAGGAAAAAGATAGAAAGCGCAAACGTAAGGACAGGTTTGAAACCTGTCCTTACAAAGGAAGAAAAGACGCTAGTTTACCTAGACAATGATGGAAATATTCGTTTAACCTCGAAAATTAAAAGAGATATTTTAAAGTCTTGTATCTATGGTGTAGATATTGATCCACAAGCTGTTGAAGTTACCAAAATGAGTTTATCTTTGAAAGCTTTAGAAAATACGAATCATTATGAAGTTTATAATGAAAGGACATTATTTCATACGACAATTCCTCCACCATTGGAAGGCAATATTAAGTGTGGGAATAGTTTGATCGGTATGGATATTTATGATGGTAAATTACAATTGAATGACAGTGTAGAAAAAATACTAAAACCTTTTGATTGGAATAGTGAATTTTTGGTTTTTAAGGAAAAGCAAGGGTTTGATGTAGTAATAGGTAATCCTCCCTACATACATCAAAGAGATAATATGATTAATGAAATTATAATTGAATACCTAAAGGGTAAATTTATATCTTCTAATTTTCGTCAAAATACTTATACTCTCTTCGTAGAAAAATCTCTTACTTTGTTAAATGAAAATGGTTATTTTTCTTTTATTATTCCAAACTATTTTCTTTCGACAGATTTTGATAAAAAATTTAGAGAATTACTTTTTACTAAAAATAAAGTAATTAGTATACTTGACGTTAAAAACGTATTTGAGCAAGCGACTGTATTTTGTGTAATTTTCGTAATGCAAAAAGGGAAACCTTCAAATTTTATTTCTTACTTTGAAAGGAAAACATTTTTACCTGCATTATTAAATAATATTACTGATGAAAAGAAATTTATTCCATTAGAGAATAATGATTATAAGTTAAGTTTTGGACAAATTACAAAAAAATTTAAAACAATTGGAGATTTTTTTAAAACTTATATGGGTATCGTACCCTATAGAATCGGTTATGGTATACCAAAACAAACAAAAAAATTGATACAAGAGAAGTCTTATAATTCTTCAAAAAAAGAAAATAACCATTACTTACCATATTATACAGCTTCAGATATTGGATTTTTTGAAATAAAAAGAAATAAAGAGTTTATAAAATATGGTAATAATCTTGCAGAACCAAGAAATTTAAATGTTTTTAGTGATCAACGCATTGTTATACAGAGAATTATTGCCTTAAATCCACCAAGATTAAAAACTAATATTTTTACTGATAAAGCTGTTGTAAATTCCGATCTAATTACAATAAAACCTATTAAAAAAGAGTATGAAAAGTTTGTTTTGTTTTTAGCAGCGATAGTATCTTCAAAATATTTTGGTTACCTTCTTTATAACAACAATATTAACTTGCAAAGAAGTATTTATCCAAAAATCAACATGAAAACCTTGTTATCTATTGAAATTCCCGATTTATTAAGAATTGCTGATGATACGTTAAAAAAAGTTTCAAACATAGTTGATAATACTATAGAATTAAAACGAAAACTTACAAATAATATATCTGAACCAGAGAAAGCACAATTATTAAGAAAAATAAAATATTTTGACGATAATTTAAACTCAATTGTCTACCAGCTCTATGAACTGACCCCTGAAGAAATAAAAATTGTTGAAGGCAAAGGATAATCACCCATATTGGTAGGAAAATTATTTTTACCAAGGTCATTGTGAGCAAAGCGATTATGGGGGATATTTTTATAAGAAAAATCTTTTTGATTGATTTTTTTTAACCTAATTTCTTATCTTATAAAACTATGCCTAAAATAAGTATTGTTATTCCGACTTTAAATGAAGAAGAGTTTTTACCAAAACTATTTGAATCTATCAAAAAGCAATCTTTCCAAGATTATGAAGTGATTGTTGCAGATGCTGGTTCCAAAGATAAAACGACTGAGGTTGCCGAACAAAATGGAGCCAAGGTAATTCCTGGGGGAATGCCTGGAGCAGGAAGAAACCGAGGTGCGGAAGTTGCTTCCGGTGAATTTCTATTTTTTTTGGATGCGGATGTGATCCTTCCTGAAGATTTTTTAGAAAAAACGTATAACGAAATGGAAGAGAGGTTTCTTGACCTGGCTACTTGTGAGTTCAAACCCCAGTCCGATTTACAACTGGATAAATTGCTTTTTAAACTTGCCAATTTAACCGTTAAACTTAATCAGACAATCAATCCGAGAGCTGCTGGTTTTTGTATATTTATGACCAAAAGACTTTTTAATAGAATCGGCGGTTTTGATGAAAGCGTGAAAATAGCCGAAGACCATGACTTGGTTGACAGAGCTTCCAAATTCAGACCACTTCGATTTTTAAGCTCACCCTATTTAACGGTCAGTATACGACGCTTGGAAAAAGAAGGTCGATTTGCTTTGATTGAAAAATACTTCCATGTGGAAATGCATCTATTAACAAAAGGGAGTATACGCGATGATATTATTGAATATGAATTTGGAAATTTCAACGAAGAGGAAAAAAAGAAAAACAAAAAAGTACTGGATGAAATCGAACAAAGGATTATTCAATTAGAACAACAATACAACCAAATTACAAAAACGTTTTTTCAACCGAATTTAAATGAAAAACTTCTGGAAAGCCAAGAAAAATGGAAAAATAATTTAGAAACATTATGGGAATCTGTAAAAAATTTCGCGACTAAAAAAACCTGAACCAAACAAATATTTTTATGATATGAAAATAGTATTGGTTCGTTTAGCCATTCAATTTATTGGCGATCCGAAATTGAATTCCCTAGAACATCGGTTATTTAATTCCGTTACGCTTGTAAACGGAATGATTAATTTGCTTGGCTCTTTTTTTTCTTTTTATCTGCCAAATTTTTGGATTTTGTTTGGTTTTAATTTCGGCACCGGAGTTATTTTTCTGACCATGTATTATATTTCAAGGTATAAAGGGATATATTACATTTTGTATTGGCCCTTAAACGGAACCATTTTATTGTATTTATCTTTTATCTGGTTTTACAATGGAGGTTCTTTGGGCGGTTCACACTATTATTTGATTCCAGCATTGGTTATTGCTACCATACTCCTGAAAAAAAATAATATTGTTTTTGTGTATTTTGTGTATATGCTGGTGTCCGGTTTGTTGTTCGGGATCGAGTTTAAATATCCCAACCTTATAACCCAGTTTGAATCTACGCAGGATAGATATTTGGATGCGGGCTTGAATTATATTTTTATTCAAATATTAACGGGTATCCTTATTTTTATTCTATCCAGAAATCTTGAATTGGAAAGGAAAAAATCAGAGAGTCTTTTACTCAATATTTTACCGGAACAAATTGCAGATGAGCTGAAAAAAAATGATATGGTAATACCTTTCAGCTATCAAAGTGCGACTGTTCTGTTTACCGATATGGCAGGATTTACCAAAATCGCAGAACAAATGACTCCCACAGAGTTAATTCAAGAACTCGATGAAGTCTTTAGCTGTTTTGATGAAATTATAAAAAAGCATAAAATGGAAAAAATCAAAACCATAGGAGATGCTTACATGGCAGCTGCCGGTTTACCTATGGTCAACACTACTCATGCCATTGATAGCGTTTTGTGTTCTTTAGATTTTTTAAGATTCATGGATAGTTTGCAACTACAAAAACGCAAAGAAAATAAATTGTTTTTTGAGCTTAGAATCGGAATTCATACTGGAAGCGTTGTAGCTGGTGTAGTAGGAAAGGACAAGTTTGCTTATGATATTTGGGGTGATACGGTAAATACGGCAAGCCGCATGGAGTCTTCTGGAATAATAGGAAAGGTAAATATTTCAAACCAAACTTACGAGCTCGTAAAAGAATTTTTTGAATGTACTTATCGGGGTAAAATCCTTGCTAAAAACAAAGGAGAAATTGATATGTATATTGTAAACAACATTCAAAAGAATTTATGTGATGTTGATGGAAAACCAAATTCAAATTTTTGGGAACTTTACAAAAGACTTTAAATAAAAAGTGTGTGGATTTATGATAAAGCAAAAACATGTTGCATTGGTTGCGCATGACAAAATGAAAAAAGATATGGTCGAATGGGTAAGTTGGAATAAAGCAGTTCTATCCCAACACAAACTGGTGTGTACAGGAACAACAGGTCGTTTGATACAAGATGTTCTTATTCAAGAAAAAAACTCCTTAACCTACAAAGATTTTGAAGTAGTACGGCTAAAGTCCGGTCCTTTAGGAGGCGACCAGCAATTGGGAGCTATGATTGCTGAAGGCAAAATAGATATACTGATATTTTTTTGGGATCCTATGCAGCCGCAACCTCATGACGTAGACGTAAAAGCACTTCTTCGTATCGCGGTTCTTTATAATTTGCCAACTGCGTCCAATAGAGCATCTGCTGATTTTTTAATATCATCCCCCTTGTTTGAAAAGGATTATGATTTTAAAACCAAAGACTATACGGATTATATTCGTCGAACTCTCGAAAATATTTAATTTCACATATAAATAGGGAATTAGGGGCTATAATGATTCAAAAAACTACTTTAGACTTTTTAAGAGATTTAAAAGAAAACAATACCAAAGATTGGTTTCAAAGGAACAAATCAACTTTCGAAAAAGCGAGTGAAAGCTTCAGTCTGTTTACGGAATACATGATTGCAGAAATCGAAAAGTTTGATAAATCCGTAAAAGGAGTTCGTGCCAAAGATTGTATCTTTAGAATTTATAAAGACGTTCGGTTTGCAAAAGACAAATCACCCTACAAAACAAATTTCGGTGCCTATATAAAAAAAGGTGGAAAGAAAAATCCAGGTGCCGGATATTATATTCACGTTGAGAATGGAGATTCTTTTATTGGTGGAGGATGTTATTGTCCGCCTTCCAGAGAGTTGGCAAAAATTCGTGAGGCAATAGACAAAGATCCAAAACCTTTAAAAAAAATCATAGAACATCCTAACTTCAAAAACGAATTCGGAGAATTAACTGGAGATAAGGTAAAAACTGCTCCTAAAGGTTTCGCAAAAGATCATCCTGAAATCGGACTTTTACAATTCAAGAGCTATTTGGTTTTAAAAAATATTTCCAATAAAGTGGTAGTTGCACAAGATTTTAAAGATATTTGCGCAAACGCTTTTAAGTTAATGTATCCACTGAATGAGTATTTAAACAAAATATTAATGTAAGTAATAGCCCTGCTTAATATTTTATTGTAAACCATGATTAAAATAAAAAAATTTTTTTTTTCTAATTTAAGTATTCGATCCAAATTAATCTTAACGATATCTTTTTTGATTGTGATTTTGCTCATAGTTGCTAGTGCTTTTTTTACAATTCGTACTTCCAATCAGATTGAAACTGCTCTAATAAAAAGAGGCTTTCTCTTAACTAAAAGCTTGTCTTTGGTATCTGCAAACTTAATAGCTGGATTTCAATTTTCGGACGTAGAAAATGCTATATCTGAAGTTGTAAATAAGGATAAAGAAATTCTTTATGGTTACTTAGAAAACGCAAATGGTTCTCCAATTGTTTTTCAGGATAAAGTTATAAGTGATATTTCAAAAATTAAACAGGAATATAAGAAATTAGACAAGGAAATCTTAAGTATGAATCCTTTAGATTTTGATTTTACGGATGAGCATATCAAAATTAAAAAATTATACCATGGTGGAGAAGAATGTATTGAAGTGAAAACCCCAATTCTTGTAGGTGGGATTAATTATGGCTTCATTCGGTTTGGGTTAAGCACGGAATACATTAAAGAACTTCAGTTTAAGAATTTTCTTTTCTCTTTATTATTGGTGATTATCTTTATAACAATCGGACTTGTTAGTAGTATTCGATTTGCAAATGTATTTTCACAACCTATATTAAAGCTGAAAGACGCGTCTATTGAAATTGCAAATAAAAATTTTAATTTTGTTATTGATATCAATACGCAGGACGAAATTGGAATGCTTGCCAAATCTTTCGGCATCATGCGGCAAAGCATACAAATGTACCAAAACTCTCTGGAAAAATTAAACCAAGAATTAGAAAGTAAAGTAATTGAAAGAACAAAAGAACTCCAAAAATCCTTGGATGAAGTAAATCATTTGCATGAACAAAAAAAAGCAGATTATTTTTTAACTGCCAATCTAATAAAACCTCTAATGGGAAACCCAGATGAGACTCGAGAATTCATTTCCGTAGCAGAGATTAAAACGGTTAAAATAACAAAAGACATAGTAGTAGAAATTTTGTTAGAACAGTATGTACAATTTGTATTTCATAAATACAAAGTTCAGATTGGAGGTGATATTTGTATAGTAGATTCTATTGTTCTAAAGGGAGACGAATATACGGTTTTTTTGAATGCTGATGCTATGGGGAAATCAATCCAAGGTGCTGGCGGTTCTTTAATTATAGGAAGTGTATTCCGAGCTTTTCTAACAAGAACACACAACATGCTCTCATTTCAAGAGCTTGATTCAAACCAATGGCTTACGGAATGTTTTTGGGATCTACACAATGTTTTGCTTCCTTTAGACGGCGCTATGTTAGTTTCTGCAGTGGTAGCTCTGATAAACAACAAGAATGGAAAAATGTTGTTTATAAATGCAGAACATCCTGGTGCTATTTTGTACAGAGACCAGCAAGTTCAAATACTTCCTCAAAAAAATATGCTAAAGTTAGGAACACCAATAGATGTCGATGCGGTAAAGCTTAACAGATTTTCTTTAAAAAAAGGAGACATTATTATTGTTGGCTCCGACGGTAAAGATGATATAGTAATAACTGAATCCAAGGAAAATAATTCAAGGGTTATCAACAGAGATGAGAATTTATTTTTATCCATTATTCGAGAAGCAAAAGGAGATTTGGAGAAAATAAAAAAATTGATGTTAGAAAAAGGAAATTTGATGGACGATTTATCTATTGTTAAGTTATCCTTCAAAACAAAAAAATAATCAGTTGGCTAATATTAAATTCATATTATATTTCTGTTTTTTGTGTTTGTTTTTT
The DNA here is from genome assembly GCA_024233865.1 of Leptospiraceae bacterium. Taxonomy (GTDB): domain Bacteria; phylum Spirochaetota; class Leptospiria; order Leptospirales; family Leptospiraceae; genus JACKPA01. The sequence continues at coordinate 317,572 of JACKPA010000002.1, forward strand.
CCTTTGAGTTCTTTGTTTTCGGATAAACAGAATATCGTATATTTTGATCCTGATGGAAACCTGAGAAATATTGCCGGAATACAAGCAGAAGGGAATAAATATTTCCAATCCATTTCTTCAGAACTCAATTTTTTAGTTATCGGCAATCGACAGGTAATAAAAAAGGAAATAGAAAATTTACAACCTCCGATTATGCTCGTACAGTTTTTTTATTATTTGGATAATAAGTCTTCACTCCATTTAAAACCTCATTTTGTTTTTTTGTCAGAAGGAAGCATAACATATACTAAAAAAGTGATTACGATGAATCAGGACATCCAATCTTTAAAATCTCTGGATAAAAAAATTGTTGCTAGTTCTTTGAGTAAAAGTGGATTTAAAAAACTATTGGGGAATGTGAATCAAAATTGGAGATTACTAACTGTACCAAAAGATTTGGATGCCATTATGGGATTAAAATTCAAACAAGCTGATGCAGCAATTGTTTCCAATAACAGTCTTGCCGCATTTTCTAAAATTGACCCTGTAGACACAAAAAATATTCGCACATTGTATACTACTAAAGAAATTTATTTACCAATTGGTGTTGTTACAAAATTTAGTAAAAATGATAAAGATATTTCTAAAATCTTTTTATCAATAAAAAACATCAAACAAAGTAAAGAAGGGAAATCTTTTTTGGAAATGCTGAACTTTAATGGTATAACGGATGATCAAAGTATTTTACAAAAAATTCGGTAAAGGTTAATTGTATGTGTTTTTCTCTATTTGAAACAAATAATTTTTGGAATAATTTATTTAAAATTCTTATAGTCCTTTTTATATTTTTTTCCTGTGCTTCTCCTTTACAAAAATTAAAAAATATGCAATTTTCCAAGGATTCCCGTAAAAAAGTTCTTATTTTAATTTCAGAAGATATAACTAATTTTTTAGAAGTAAAAAATAAATACGAACAAGAAATCGAGGAAGGGTATGAATTTTTATCTTTAAATTTAGAAGGTAGTCACGAAGAGTTAGGACAAATATCAAATTTTATACAGAGGCTTAATCCTGATTTAATTCTTTGTATTGGAGCAGTATCTTTGAGCAGTGTAGCTGGAAGGATTGTAGATAAACCGATTTTATTTTCGATGGTTTTAGACTATCAAAAATTCCACATTCAAAAATACAATAATATAGCTGGTGTTTCACTTGAGATTCCACCTGAAATGATATTTTATAATTTTAAATCTATTATAGGGGATATTTCTAAAGTAGGAGTTATTTCCGGAGAAAGATATTATACAAAACTCCTACAAATCAAACAAAACCTACAAAAACAAGATATTAACCTTGTTGTAAAGAAATGTAATACTCCTCAAAATGTAGTTCGGTCTTATGAATCCGTTAAAGATTCTATCCAAGCAATTTGGATGTTTCCCGATCCGGAAATCACAAATGAAGAAAATTTTTTGTATCTAGCCGAAAAGACCGTAGAAGATAAACTAAGTTTTATCGTATATTCCGAAAATTTTGTAAAGGCTGGAGGACTTTTTAGCGTATCTCCCAATTATTCTACTATAGGTTCGCAATTGGCTATTATGACCCAGCAAATTCTTGAAGATTCTATTCAACCGGCTCAAATCGGAGTCTCTCCTATTATAGGTACATTTTTGACTGTTAACAAAACTACCTTGAGAAAATTAGGTTTGAATGCAAACTATGGATTAGTAGACAAGAGCTTTGAATAAGTTGTTTTTCCAAAAATACTAAGGAATTATCTAAAATTTATAACCCAAAGTGAACCAGACATTTCTTGTTTCCAAAGGATGCATAGTTGGTTGAAAGGTTCCCGTAGCTGTGCGAATTCCAGGATCAAAAAATTGCTGGTTTCCGAGATTCAATACCTCAAATTGAATGTAAACTCCTTCTTTTAGGAAATCCTCCCAGCGAATATTTAATTTTAAGAATTTGTAACCGGGAACGGTTTTTTCCGGGTTGGTGGCAATTGTTCTTCGGACATCGACGTAGTTTAAACCCATGTAAATGGAAAGTTTTTCGAGTAAATAAAACGTAAAACCAACTGCCATTTTGTTTGGAGCAATATTAGGGATTTGCCCATTACTCGGTACGAATTTTGAATTCGTTGCCAAGTTAAACGCATCGAGGAAGTAATCATCTCCTGGTCTTCCTTTTGTAGACGGAGAATTAGTGAGGCTTCCTTTTAAATTTTTATATTCTCCCTTGTTATGAGTATAAGAAATAAATAAATTGAGATTATTTAAAATTTGATAATCCAAGGAAACTTCCGTTCCTTGGATAAATGCTTGACCAACATTTTGGTTCTGTGTCCAATTTGTTCCAGCAGTATTCGGATTGGGTTCATTAGTAGAAACTTCCAGAATTAAATTAGATATGGAATTATAGTATTGCGTTATAGACATATATAATCGATTTAGCCTGTATCCAAATCCTGCTTCAAATGTCCGCATTCTTTCGGGAGTTAAACCCGGATTTGTTTTTCTTGTAGGAGTCGCATTAAACATTTCCCAAGCAGTCGGTGCTCTAAATCCATGTCCATATAAAAATTTTAAATATAGATTTTGAATTGGATTCATTACGAGACTGAGTCTGGGAGTTTTATAGTCTCCCCAAATTGTACTTTTGTCATAACGCAACCCAGCAGTAACACTCACTCTCTCAATAGGTGTATAGACAGCCTGAACATAACTGCCGTAAATGTTATACCGAATCCTTCTATCACTTCCATAACCTTGAGGAACAGAGGTGTTTTGGAGATCTATTCCAGTAGTAACTTGAAAGTTTTTGAAAGGTTGATATTCTATTCTCTCCTTTAATTCATAAGATTGATCCGGACGGGCATTATTGAAATTCCGGGTAACATAGCCAGGATAATAATAAGCTGCAGGACCGAATTGTTTAGGAACTTCTTCGTGACTAGAGCTTAAAACTTCCGTGTGCCTTGATAAAAGCTCACTATCAAGGCTTAGGTTGCTCGAAAATTTATGAAGATAACCTGCAGTAACCGAATTATTTCTAAAATCCCACGCTCCTCCTGTAAATCCCTGTGGACTCGCAATACCGTTTAATATTCCAATTCTCCTTGCATTGTTGCGAAAATCATATTTATTGGTTTCTAGTCCTCTTTGACTGGTATCAATTCTTTGGGTTCCATTGGAAAAAGTTCCTCTTCCTTGCAAATATTGCCAGTTAATTGATTCAAATCGGAAGTTTCCATAAGAAAATTTTCCGCTAAAATTGTAGGATTCGGAACGAGAGTCGTTATAGCCATTGGACCAGTAGGCTCCTATAGAGTTCTGGTCAGGTGTACAGGTTCCAGAGCAAGCTTTTTTTTCCAAATAATAATTTACATCATTTGGAGAGTAATTTTTCTTATCGAGTATCTGAACATTTCCAAAATAAGGACCTGCAGTTTTAAAATAATAACCCGCAACACTATAATGAAAATCTAAAAGCTCCAATCCTTTTCCGCGAGAAGAAAAACTAAAACCTGCTCCGGGATTTTTGCTTTCGTCCTTCCAAAATCCCCCAAAAGTCTCGACATGATGTCCGGGTGTGGATTTCCCGTCTTTAGTGATAAGATTAATAATTCCATTAAACGCATTCGCCCCATATAGTGCGGAAGATGGTCCTGCAACAATTTCAATCCTCTCAACATTTTGTAAGGGAAAACGAATAGTACCACCTAGAAAAGCACTTTCTGTAAGATTATTATCCGGAATTCCATCGACATAAACCAGAGAACGTTGATTATTTCCTACCAATCCTCTTTGGTGAATAAGTTCAGGATAGATACCATAATTATGTTGAAAATCAAAACCAGGAACATCCGCCAGTGCATCTACTAGAGTTCTATATCCTCTTTCTCTAATTTGTTTTGCAGTAATAACATAAACTGGTGCAGGAACATTAGAAATTTTTTGTTTTCTTTTGGTTGCTGTGATAACGATATTTTCTTCTAATTTAAAAAAACTTTCGTCAGAATGCTGACTAATTTTTTGTGAGGGAGTCTCCTGTATTTCTTTTTCATCAGATATTGATTTCTTTTTTTCCCATTCTAATTTTTCTTTCTCAAATTTTGCCTTTTGTTTTTGAAAATCTTCTTTTTCTTTTTCAAAATTTTTTCTTTGTCTTTTTAATTCTTCTGAAGTATTCTGAGAAAATATTGCCATTGGAGCAAAAACAAACAAAAGAAAAATAGTAGTAAGAAGCAAAATTTTTCGAAGGATACCTTTTTTGATCATTTTTTCAGTCACTTTTGTTTAGCTTTTTGTTTTCAAAATAATAGAAATTGGTTATAGAATAAAAAGGTTTATGTAGGGTTTAATTATGATACATTAGGAAAGATGGCTACGGTACTTTACAAAAACTTATGCTATATTGCTTATTCATAATCCTTCCTTTTCAAAAAAACCTAACATGATATTCATATTTTGAACGGCTGCACCGGAAGCACCTTTCCCAAGATTATCTAATCTTGCCAAAAGTAACAATCTTTCCTCATTCCCAAAAACAAACAAATCAACATAATTTGTATGATTGCAGGCAAGTGCTGACAAATAACCATCTTCCAAATAAGAGTTTGTTTCTAAGTCCATTACACGAACATAGGTTTCATTGGCATAAAATTCAGACCAGATTTGATGAATCCCTTCTTTATTTACCTTCTTTTTTAAACGGTTTGTAAACAGAGGAATTTGAACCAACATCCCTCTTTCAAAATCTCCAACAGAAGGAGTAAAAATAGGAGATTGGTTTAATTTTGCATACTTCTTCATTTCCGGAAGGTGTTTGTGTTCCAATCCAAGAGAATAAGGACGATACGTCCAAGGGTCATTAGGCTTATCCTTTTGTCTTTGTTTGAACTTTTCGATTAAATTTTTTCCGCCTCCCGAATAACCGGATATGGCATGAACGGCAACCGGATAATCGTTGGGAACAATCCCATTTTCAACCAAAGGATTTAATGCCAATAAAAATCCGGTTGGATAACAACCCGGATTAGAAACTCTGCCGGACTTTGCAATTTGATTTCTTTGCACCTTGTTTAATTCCGGCATTCCATAAATCCAATCTTTGTGAACACGATGTGCAGTACTTGCATCCAATACTTTCACGTTTTTGTTAGAAACCAAAGAAGTTGTTTCAATGGCAGCAGCATCCGGTAAGCATAAAATAACCAAGTCTACAGAATTGATAATCTTTGTTTTTGCATCCAAATCTTTTCTATGATTCGGATCAATTTCAACCAAAGATATATCCTTTCTATCTTTTAATCTGTCAAAAATCTCCAATCCCGTTGTGCCTGATTGCCCATCTATAAATACCGTTTTCATGTCTTTTCTACCTAATATATTTTATATTTTTACCACTGATTAACACAGATGGACACCGATAAAAATTGAATTTAAATAAATATCGGTATAGATTGCTTACTGGTTGCGTTTGGCAATGTTTTCCAATGCCTTAACAAAATCATCCGTTGCTGCTTGAGGTAGACACCTTTCAAAGTCATTTGGTAAAACCCTAAAAATATCTCTAAGGATTTCTTCTCGATAGAGGTTTCTGGTCAGTAAAAAAGATGATTTGTGAAAGCGAAAGAACCCATCAATTTGCTTCATACACATTTTTCTAAGGATTTCTTTATCTTCTGCAACTCCATCTACCAAACCGATTTCAAGGGCTTCTTCCGCTTTATAAGCAGCTCCATACATCATTTCTCGAACTACCCTTGGATGAACAAAACGTTGGAATCCCATGATATAGTTTGTAGGTAGTACCATGCCAACTAACATTTCTGAAAATCCGATCCTAGCACCCGTTTTTATCATAAACCTGTTGTCAGCAGCTGCTGAAATAACAGCACCTCCAGCCATAGCATGACCGGCGATTTCGACAACCCAGGGTTTTTGAATTTGTATCAACTTTCCAAAAACTTGAATCATCTCTCTTATGGTTTCCACTCTCTCTTCTTTGTCCACTTTCAAGAGAGTTGCACCATCCAAGCCATTGCTAAAAAATTTATCATTGGCAGATGTCACAAGCATAGCATCTGCTTCCTGGCTTGCGGTTTGTAAAGTTTTGGTAAATTCCAAAAGCAATTGCCTATCTAATGTATTATTAGGCTTGATACAATCTATGGTAATAATGGCAACTTTTCCATTTTTTCGATTTTCATATTCTAAAGAGAACCCCATCAAAAACTCCTTTTTTAAACAGGCAAGATGCCTGTTTTACATTTAAGATTTTACGCTACGTTTTCGCATATTAGCGTCTAATATTTTTTTTCTAAGCCTTAATTTTTTTGGAGTTATTTCTAACAATTCGTCATCATCCAAAAATTCAATTGCTTGTTCCAAAGATAGTCTTCTAGGAGGTGTTAGCTTAATATTCTCATCCGAACCGGAAGCTCTAACATTGGTTAGCTTTTTTCCTTTGCAAGGATTTACTTCGATGTCATTTTCACGAGAACTTTCTCCAATAATCATTCCGGGATAAACCGAAACCCCTGGCTCGATAAACAGAGTTCCTCTTTCTTGGATGTTCCACAAAGAATAAGCAGTTGTATCTCCTAATTCCATCGAGATTAAAGCACCGTTTTTCCTACCTGGGATTTCACCTTTATAAGAATCATATTTTAGAAACCTACTGGTCAAAACACCTTCCCCCCTGGTTTCGGATACAAAATACCCTCGGAAACCGATGATTCCCCTTGTTGGTACGGTGTACTCTACTCTTGTCATTCCGGACGGATGTTTTTCCAAAAGCGTCATTTCGCCTTTTCGCCTATTCAACTCGGAAATGATTGTTCCCGTATATTCTTCCGGTAAATCCATAACCATTGTTTCGATAGGCTCTAATTTGGCTCCGTCTTGGTCTTTTTTCATAATTACTTCCGGTTTGGAGACTTGTAATTCAAAACCTTCTCTTCTGATGGTTTCAATCAGAACGGAAAGGTGAAGTTCTCCACGTCCTAGTATCTTGAATTTGTCTTTATCTTCCGTTTCTTCCAAACGCATGGCAACATTGGTTTGTAACTCTTTTTCTAGTCTTTCTTTTAGATTTCTTGTTGTAACATATTTTCCATCTTTTCCCGAAAAAGGAGAATTGTTGATGGAAAAAAACATAGAAACCGTTGGTTCGTCCACTGCAATAGGAGGTAAAGGCATAGATTGCCCAAAATTACACACCGTATCCCCAATAAAAATATTCGGAATACCAGCCAACGCGACTATATCACCGGCTTCGGCAATTTCAATTTCACGCCTTTGCAAGCCTTCAAACTCATATAGTTTTGCGATCTTATGATTGCTTGCATCCAAAGTTTTCATTCGCACCAGGGTAACGTCTTGACCCCTTTTGATTTGTCCTTCGTGAATTTTACCGATGGCTATTCTGCCTACATAGTCATTGTAATCCAAAGTAGTAGTTTGAAATTGTAGAGGTTTGTTTTTGTCTCCCATAGAAGGCTTTACGTGTTCTATTACCAAATCCAAAAGAGGCTTTAAGTCTTTTCCGGGAGCTGATTTTATATCTCGAACCGCCCAGCCTTGTTTTGCAGATGTATAAATTATCGGAAAATCCATTTGTTCATCCGTAGCATCCAAATCGTGGAATAGGTCAAAAACCATGTCTACAACCTTGTCCGGACGTGAACCCTCTCTATCTACCTTATTTACCACCAAAATGGGCTTATGCCCTAGTAGAAGGGAGCGATTCAAAACAAACCTGGTTTGTGGCATAGGTCCCTCAAAGGCATCTACCAATATTAAAGACGAATCTGCCATATTCAATACTCGCTCCACTTCACCGCTAAAGTCAGCGTGCCCCGGAGTATCTATAATATTAATTTTTGTGTTTTTATAAAAAACTGCCGTATTTTTTGCAAGAATGGTAATTCCCCTTTCTTGCTCCAAATCATTAGAGTCCATCATCCTCTCTCTGGTTTCTTTAGAGGTTATGGCACCCGTTTCTTTTAAAATCCCGTCCAATAACGTTGTCTTTCCATGATCAACGTGAGCAATAATACCCAAATTCCTAATTTCCATAATTTAAGCATGAGTTTTTTAGCACTCATTTTTGTCCAATTATTTATTTTATATTGACAGGGAATGAATAAATAAAATCATGGTAATTCATTTTTGAGAGGTTTGCAGTTTAGATGTTTGCAGTAATTTCACTAGGTAATCAACAATTTAAAGTAGAAAAAGATCAAGTTTTTTTGGCACAAAAAACACCCAATGAAATCGGGATTGATTTTGACACCCATGCTTTGCTAATTAGCGAAGATAATAAAGTTCATATTGGAACTCCGGTTTTGAATAATTCCAAAGTGGTTCTTCGTGTTTTGGAAGAATTACGCGGTGAAAAAATTCACGGTTTTAAATATAAAAAAAGAAAAAATTATCACAAAAGCTGGGGACATCGCCAAGACCTACAAAAATTTCAAGTTATTAGTATTAGTGCCGGTTGATAGAGATAAAAATAACAATAGACAGCGATAAAAATTATCATTCTTTTCTTGCCCAGGGTCATGCTACAAGCGTTCATGGTGGAAAAGGAAATAACATTTTATGTGCTGCTATTTCTGTTTTATCTCAAACTTTGTACATTTACGCAAAAAAGAAATCTTGGTTGACCTTTGAAAAGGTTGCCCATGATGGATTTTTAGAAATGGTTTTTAACAAACAAAGTTCTTATGAAATCAATTTAGCGGTAGGAATGGTTTTGGAAGGAATAAACAATCTTTTAAAACAATATCCCAATGATATAAAGTTAGTAATAGAAGATTAATACAAAAAGAGGACAAAAATGGCTCATAAAAAAGGTGGCGGTTCATCTAAAAACGGAAGAGACTCGGCTTCAAAAAGGCTTGGTCTTAAAAGATCAGGCGGGCAAGCGGTAAAAGCTGGCAACATTTTAGTTAGACAAAGGGGTACGGTTTTTCGTCCAGGCACAAATGTTGGTATTGGAAAAGATCACACTCTTTTTGCTTTACAAGATGGTGTGATGGTTTTTCAATATATTAACAAAACCAAACAAAAAATTTCGGTTCTTCCTAAAGCTTAATTTTTAGATAGGGAAATATTTAAAAGATGGAGTATTTTTTATTCCATACAACATAAACAAAGTCTTCATAAAAAGGAGGATTTTGTTTATTGGATGTCTTTTTTTTGATCTTGTATCTTTATGGGCAGCACCGTCAGTAATTCTGAAAGATGGTGTCGAATTTTATCTTTTAGACAAACACTTAGATATTTTGGAAGACGAGATAGGAAACTGGACAGTTGAAGATGTTAGGTCTACTAAGTTTGAGGATAAATGGATTCCAAACAAAAGGCACGCTCCTAACTATGGAGTCACTAAATCTGTTTTTTGGGTTAGAATTCAAATTGAAAATTCGCTTCCTTTACCAAATCAAGTTTTTCTTAAAATAGCAAATCCATTTTTAGATTATATCAACCTCTACGTTTTTACAGAAAACAAACTGCAAAAAGTTGTCAAGAGTGGGGAGTTGTTACCCTTTAAAGATAGAGAGATACCCAATCACCATTTTGTTTTTCTCCTAAGTCAAAATGCTTATCAGTCCAAAACAATTTTTTTAAAAATTCAAACCAATGGAGTAATGGATTTACCAATAGTACTTTTAAGTAACAAAGCTTTTTTGGAAAATACAAAAAATGAATACACAGGGTATTTTTTATACTTTGGTATCTTATTCAGTTTGCTTCTTTATAACATTTTTCTTTACTATTCTATTCGAGAATCAGCTTACTTTTATTATGTACTATTTCTGTGTTCCATGTTATTTTTTAACCTTTCTGCTACCGGACTAGCCAATGAATATTTATGGTCTGAGTCACCTTTGTGGGGAGACAGAGCTACAAACATTTTTGTTGCCGTTAGTATATGCTTTGCAGGATTGTTCGCAAGAAGCTATCTTAGTATTAAAAAAAATCTACCTAAATATGACAAAATTATAGTACTTTTTATTTGGATTGTTTTGTTATTAGGAGTAATATCTACTTTTGTGAAGTATCCAACAATGGTAGTGCTCTATGCATCCATAATACCGGCTACAATCATAGCTATTTTTGTTGGAATTCTAAGTTGGAGAAGAAAGGTTCCGGCAGCCCAGTACTATTTGCTTGCTTGGGTAGCTTTACTTATAGGAGCAAGTGTTAGAATGTTAAAAGCTCTAGGTGTTTTCTCAAGTTCGTTTGTTACGGAAAACAGTGTATTCATTGGTTCTGTCTTGGAAGTATTGTTATTTTCTTTTGGCTTGGCTGATAAAATTAATCAAGAGCGGAATGCCAAACAATATGCACAACAAGAGGCTTTGTCAGCACAAAACCAAGCCATCGAAAATTTACATAAAGCAGATAAAATCAAGGATGAATTTTTGGCGAATACATCTCATGAACTTCGCACACCCCTAAATGGTATTATAGGAATAGCAGAATCATTACTAGACGGAGTGGCAGGAAAGTTATCACAAAAAGCAAATGACAATCTCTCAATAATTGTATATAGTACAAAAAGGCTTGCAACATTGGTTGATGATATTTTGGATTTTTCAAAGCTTAAAAACAAAGACTTGCATATCCAAAAAAAGCCAGTAGGAATCAAAGCTTTGACCGATGTAGTTGTTGTCCTTTGCAAAACACTTTTAAATGAGAAAGATGTTCAAATTGAAAATGAAATTCCAGATACTATTCCTTATGTTTTGGGTGATGAAAATCGTATTCAACAAATTCTTTACAATCTCATTGGAAATTCGGTTAAATTTACACACCGGGGTAAAATTACAATTCATGCCTTTGTAAATAGACAAGTCACTTCTCTACAAAATATGATTACTATATCAATTTCTGATACAGGAATTGGAATACCAAAAGAAAAATACGATATCATATTCGAATCTTTTGAGCAAGCGGATTCTTCTATCTCCAGAGAATACGGAGGAACTGGAATCGGACTTTCTATTACCAAACAACTTATTGAACTTCACGGAGGAAAGGTATGGTTCGAATCTGAGATTGGAAAAGGCTCTACATTTTTCTTTACTCTCCCTGTTACTTCATTCCAAGAAAACTTCACTGCTTCCACCGAATCATCCAAAGTTATTAGAATAAGTAACAATGAACCAAAAATTGAAAGGAGATATAGTAGTGATAATCTTAAAATATTGATTGTAGATGATGAACCAATTAACCTTCGTGTTTTGGAAAACCACCTTAGCTTACAAAACTTTCAGGTTTTCAAAGCAGCTAATGGTTTTGAAGCTTTAGAAATGACTCAAAAAATTCAGCCGGATTTGATTTTACTTGATATTATGATGCCCAGAATGTCCGGATATGAAGTTTGTAGAACTCTAAGAGAAATTTACGAGCCTTCAAAATTACCTATCATTATGCTAACTGCAAAAGACCTCATTATGGATAAAGTACAGGGATTTAATATTGGAGCAAATGATTATTTAACCAAACCTTTTGATAAAGAAGAGCTAATTTCTCGAATCAAAACTCATTTGCACCTCTCAAAAATTAATAAAGCTACAAGCCGTTTTTTTCCCGATGAATATTTAAAATTTTTATCACGCGAAAGTATTATTGACGTAAACCTCGGAGACCACATTAGTAAAGAGATGAGCATAATGTTTTCGGATATACGCTCTTTTACAGCACTTTCCGAAACAATGACACCCCAAGAAAATTTTGATTTTATAAATTCTTATCTTGGTCGAGTCAGTCCTTTGATCCATAAATACAAAGGGATCATAATTAAATATCTTGGTGATGGAATCATGTCTATATTTCCTGAAAGGTCAAATGATTCTATTGATTGTGGAATTGCCATTCAAAATGCTATACACTCTTATAATGTCAAACGAAAGGAAAAAAATAGATTACCCATAAAAGTCGGAATGGGATTTCATTATGGTCGTATCATGATGGGACTTGTAGGAGAACCCACTAGGATGCAAGGCGATGCATTTTCGGATAACGTGAATCTAACTTCACGTTTGGAAGGCTTAACCAAACACTATGGAACCTCTATCATAATTAGTGAAAGTCTATACAATGTGCTGACGCAAAGAGAAAAATACAATATTCGCTATTTGGATAAAGTTAGAGTCAAAGGTAAAAGTAACCCGGTTGCAATTTATGAAGTAATAGATGAAAGTTATTGAATTCCATTGAATTCCAATCCAAATTTAAATAAATTTATCCTTTACAAATTTCTTTTTTTGATAAGAGTAAACCTATGTTACAAATAGCTTACGGTGAAGCCAATTTTGAAAATTTAAGAAAAGACAAATCTTTTTTTGTAGATAAAACACATTTTATTCCCTTGGTGGAGAGAATTAAAAAGTTTTTTTTTATTCGACCTCGTAGGTTTGGAAAGAGTCTTTGGATAAGTGTGTTAATTTCTTACTATGACATTAATGGTGAAAAAAAGTTTGATGAATTGTTTGATGGACTGTACATAAAGGAAAATCCTACAGAGTATAAAAACTCCTACCTTGTGTTAAAGTTTGATTTTTCTGGATTGAATACGGTTAATTTAGAATCATTAAGAAGAGATTTTAATAATCGAATTAGATCTTCCATAGAACAGTTGTTTCGTTCCAATGATTCTATTTTTGGAAACGAGTTTTATACCTTGTTTTTGGAAAAATCCAAAGACATGTCTGCATCTGTAATGATTGATTTTCTGAAAAAAGAAGTATTAAATACGCGAAATAAAGTCTACACATTCATAGATGAGTATGATCACTTTGCCAATAAACTTGCCTCAGAAGGAAGAGAAACATTTGTAAGAGACATCATTTCCAAAACCGGTTTTGTACGAGAATTTTATGAACAAATGAAAGTAGGAAGCGGTGAAGGAGCGTTTGAAAGATTTTTCATCACAGGAGTATCGCCAATTATGCTAGATGAATTGGCAAGTGGTTTTAATATCATGAGTAACATGACAACCGATTATGAATACAATGAGATGTTGGGTTTTACGGAAGAGGAAGTTAGAGGAATCTTAGACAAGGTATCAATTGATAAGATTGAATTAAAGAACAAAGAAGAAGTTTTTCAAGATTTAGTACAATATTATAACGGATATAAATTTAATCATAATGCAAATAAATCCGTATTTAATTCGGATATGGTAATGTATTTTTTTCAACATTTTAGCAGACATGGCTACCCTGATGAAATATTAGACTTAAACGTAAAAACAGACTACAATAAACTTCGAGGCTTGATAGTAGGCACAAGTGGAAAAGATAAACTACAACAAATAATAGAAGAAATCAATGAAAAAAGTGTAATAGAAGTCGATTTGGTTCAGAGGTTTAATTTTGAAAACAGGTTTGATGATAATGAAATCAAGTCCTTATTGTATTTTTTTGGTTTGCTTACCTATAAAGGTATAGAAGAGATGGTGATACCAAACTATGTGATCAAGACATTGTTCTGGGAATACCTGCGAAACTTTCTAAAGGAAGAAAAGAAAATAGAGTTCTATATGGAACCCCTCAAGAAAGCTCTAAACGCAATGGCAAAAGAAGGGAATCCGGATTATTTAAAAGACCTAGCGGAAGAATTTTTTTTTACAAAGTTATCTTCTTATGATTATTCGAATTTATCCGAAAAACATATCAAGGTATTGTTTATATCTTATTTTACCTTAAGCAAGCTTTACAATGTAATATCAGAACGAGAACTAAGTCAAAGGAAAAGAATTGATTTATTGTTTGAAGCCAATCCTGCGTATTACAACTATGTGTTGTATAACTTTATCGTAGAGTTCAAATACATTCGCAAAACAGACAGTGAAAAAAAGGCAAAAGAAAAAAGGGATCAAGCAATCGAGCAGGCACAAGAATACTATGAAATCTACAAGAGGGACTTTAAGCAGTTTGGTAGAGAGTTGCGTTCTATTGCTTTGATCGTATCTCATACACAGGATGTGGAGATAGTAAAGTTGGGTGGCTTTTGAGAAAAGTATAAAAAATTTTCATCTTTAGTAATCAAATGCTTTCTTTCATTTAATCCACCAAGGCTTTTAGCAGTGCATCCTTTATATCAGAATAAAATTGAATGTCTATCTTTGTTGCCATATCATCAGATAAGTCAAACAATTGCTTTCTACATGAAACAGGCATTAATAATGTAGACGCTCCCTTCTCTACAGCTGCCTCTGCTAAAGAAACAGCATTATGAATCGGTTCTATAGAACCTCCTAAATTCACTTCACCAATGACAACTATCCCTCCTTTGACATTTTTTTTAAGCAAAGAAGTGCATAGAGCAATCAGTGCAGGCACCCCTAGTTTTGAACCAGACTTACTTGCGTCAAATGCCCTTAGTTGTACCGAAAACTCGTGTTGCCTAGGGTCTTTATCACCAACTAGTTGATTTGCTTTTACATATAAATTTTGTTCGGCAAATCCAATACTCTCTTTAAATCCAGGTGGCACTGGTTTATTTAAAATCTTAATTCCATTACCAGGTCCTTCGTTAATTTCGATCCTATATAGACCCGAATTTTCATCTATTCCACCAGGACTAAAGCACCAAATTTGCCCTGGTTCTAGAGGATCACCTCCTATCTGATTATCACTCCGTAATTCAGGTGTACTTACAAACTTTTCAATACCATCCATCCCCATTACATAACTAAAATGTGTATTTCGAAATTCGGCTGAACCGATTCTTTTTTGTTGTTCCTTTACCCGCCTTCTAGTTTCCAAGGCAATTCTGGCAGCCCATTCTAGATCTTCATCGGGTATTTCCACTTCTCCGTCAGGATAGAGTAATTTTAATAAACCGCTTATTGTTTTATTTACAGCATTTGTATCCCTTCCGGACAAGGCACCACCAAAGTTGATCCTATTTTGTAGATGGTTTAACCTATTTTGATTCCTCAATTGTGTCCAACATTCAGAAAGGAAATCACTCACCAAACCAAAGTGTGAAGTTAATGATTCTTTGCTAATCTTGGGAACATCCCATCCTGGTAAAAAGCAATGTATTCTATCCATAAAAGCCGTATCGTCTCTCATTTCAGCCGGCATTGGTCCGAATAAATGTCCTATTCTTTGTTGGTGTTCAACATCTACATCAAAATTTCCTACTAACACCATACTTCCGGACGCACGTATACTCTCTTTTCCACGACTAAACTCACCGGATTCCATATAACCTTTCATGATGTTTACGCCATCTTTTTGATCAAAAGAGATTCCCGAAACCTCATCAAAACAAACAACATCGTACTGACAAACAAGTCCTCTGCGACCGTTGGAATTGTTCACAAACATTTTTGCTACGGTTGCCTTTCCACCTGATATTAGGTGGGCATAAGGGGAAACTTGTTGAAACAGATGGCTCTTTCCAGTTCCCCTTGGACCTAGTTCTACTAAATTGTAATTTCTTTCTACAAATGGTACCATCCTTAGAATTAACGCATTTTTCTGTCTTTCTGAGAATGTGTCTGGGTCAAAACCAATAGATCGTAAAAGGAGATTTTTCCATTCTTCAGTTGTAAAATTCTTTCTCGCTTTTGCTAAATCATTTAGAACATCTCTTTTGGACAACTGTATTTCACGTATAGAATCAACACCAAAAGGTCTACCTCTTCCTTCCTCTGTGATTATTTCATCATAACTAATTGTAATTTCAGCATAAAATCCACCGGTTAACATCCTCTCGTGTTGAGATACCAGTTCGCTGTTAATCCTTGCGTCTTTTAGCTGTAGAGAAGGTATATTTGCCAGATAGGAATTCGTTTTCTCGTCTAACCTTGCGGTTATAATATCAATGACTTTGATGGGTCCTTTTTCCTTTGCTCTTGATTTGAATAACTCCTCCTCTCCGGCACGAACGGTTTTATCTTTCAACTGACGTTGAACTACTTCCAAACCTTCCTCAATCTCTTCTTGGTTTACGGATGCACAGTATTTCCCCAATAGAAATTCTACAACATAGGTTGGGACAGGAAACTGCTTATTAAATATTCTCACCAAGTCTTTTCTCACAAGGTAACCATCCAAACAACCAATAGCGATCCTATCTAATTCGTCTAATTCCATCTACTATATGCCTCCTCCTATTATTGTCTCCATTTGTGAAAGAACCTAGTTCGAGTTAGTTAATTATGATAAATACAAGAATTATTTGTACTGTTACTAACTTTGATTCCATATGAGCCTATTTTTATATGAATATCACCTTGACATTGAATAGGATTTGATTCACTTTGATAATGGATTAAAAAGGGTCTGAATTCTTTTGGAAAGGTTTTAAATTTTTCAAAATCGATTGGTTCTTTATTTATACAATGTTTTGAAAGGCAAGTACACCAAGGATAAATATTATGCTTATTAATCAATTTTAAAACTTCTTCATGAGGATGTGTTCTTCCATTTGCAGAGATAAATACTTTTTTTCCCTTTAACTTTTTTCCAAACCAATATTCAAAGGTTTCTAAATTATTATTTTCTCTTGAACCATGGTGAGGTATTTTCAATAAATCTGCATTTAGATCATATACTCCACTACGATTCATCATTCTTTTATGCTCTAAAATTTGATTTTCTGTAGTATCACCAGCAAAAATAAATTTATTTCCTAAAAAATCAAATTCTAAAACAATAGATGAGTCATTCATTTCCGGGAAATGATTCAAGTCAAAATTCTTTTTTAAAATAAATCCATGGATTATCCCTTTGATTTTAGAAAGAGGCATATATATCTTAGCATTAACTTTTGGAATTTCTTTTATGCGTAAAATATCTTCTAGTCCTTTTGCCTCTCTAACTATATCCCTATTTTTTGTTATAAAGGAAAGTAAAGATATTAAACTTTTCATTGGAGAGCGAACTTCCATGTTATTATCTGATAAGGTAAGAACTTCTTTTATTTTTTCTTTATATTTATTAATAATTTCTTCATGTACTTTAGAATTCATACTAAAGACGGGTGGAATTAGCATACTAAGAATTTCAAAGTTTTCAGTATTTAAAATTTCTTCAATTCCTCGTATATGATCAATGTGCAGATGGGTTACTACTAAGAGAGCAATTTTCTTAGCTTTTCTCTTTTTTAGAAATAAACTCACAGGATGAATTGTTTGATTTCCTACTTTCAGTATGTGAGAATCAATAACAATATATTGGCTGTAATTATCTTCTATAAATTCGATTACAATTGAGTCCCCATGCAGAACATTAAAAATGTGAATGTGAATTTCCATGTTGTTTTGAACATTAAATATTATCTAACAATGTTAATAACTCTTCACATTCAGAGTCAATATTCTTTTTTACCTCTCTTTTTTCAATTGTTTGGTAACGAATTCCGTTAACTTTTTCTTTTATTACATAAGATATAGGTTGTCCAAATTTTATTAAAGAAATATCTGTAAACAATTCTTTTGGGAATTGAATAATTTGATTATTTATTGATATTCGAACAAAATCTTCTAAATTCGATGCCCAACCAAGAACAGTTCCATCAATAGAAACAATAATATTTTCTTTAACGAACTCATTTTGAATATCAAAAGGTAAAATTCTATTATCGATATCTGATTCTGTTTGAAAAATTGGGCGATTATGAATGATTACATTTCCATTTGTATACATATCAGGAAATGACTCTACGTTTGTTCTAAAATCATTATTAAATTTAATTTCAGTAATTGTATTTTTCATCACAGACTCTCTTTTAATCCATTTCTAATTCCCATAGTTATATCTTTCATTTTTATACTTTGGTATTTTATAAAGTTTAATAGTTTAAATTGCGGGATTTCAATATCACGTTGAAATAAATCTATATCCAAAATTAAAGCCTCTTTAGCTTTGGGTTGATAATAAAAATATTTTTCTCTTTCTCTTTCTCTGTATGGTCCAAATTGAATGTTTAAAAAAGTATTATCATCCAATGCTTCAAAAACAATTGCTATATCATTTGGCTTAGAAAATGTATTTTGAATTATATCACTCATTGTTTTGTTTTGATTTAATAAGATATTTTTTATTCCTTCATAATTGAATTTTTCTTCTTCTACTAATATCAAACATCTAAACCCAATTCTACTAAAAGTTTTTAAACTGCCGAATTCTAAATGATTCAAAATTTGATCTGAAATTTTAATTATAGATTCTGATGACACTTCTTCTATCAATATTCCATCTTTATAATTTGAATCTCCATTTAGGGATTTTATTGAAAAATTTAAATTATAGTTTTGATTTCCAAGTTCTGAGGATAGATTGATAATATGATTCTGAGTATTAATATTAATATTATTTTTCATTTTGTTATTTATTGAAATATCATGGAAAAATTGAGAATATTCACCTAATTTATCCAAAATTTCATAACATAAATAATCAATTCTAAAGATCCACCTATAAACTAGCATAATTGTGATTATCACTTTTAAGAATCAAATCTAATAATTGTAATAAAACAGAAATAGTCAACTGTTTTCAATTTTTTTTAATTACTCTCTCATTTTTATATGGTTTCGTTTGTCAAGACAAACCTCCTCCTATTATTGTTTCCATTTGTGAAAGAACCGTATTCGAGTCTAAAACAACGACAAAGGCTTTTTGTTCCTCCAAAGAATCGTCGTTTACGATTAAAAATGCCTCACCGTCAGCTGATACTTTTTTCATTTTATTCACAATAGAAGATTCTGCATTGAATGCTTCCAAGCGTATGTCCAAAAGATAATTAGCATAAGATGGATCCATTTTGACTTCACACCTCATACCTTTCCAGCTTACACTGATAAAACTCTTTCCACTAGAATTGGAAATCTTTGTATTTTTTATGTTTAACTCTAAGGTGATGCACTCTTGTAGACTAATTCCTCCGTGAGCATACTCTTCATTTTTTTTGTAGCAACTAATCCCCGAAGCAAGAGCAAAATATTGGTTTGTATTCCAATACCATTGGTAGAGAGTTTCATCAGTTTGAGAATTTTCCTTGATGGCAGCACACCTTGCCCACCTTGTATCAACTAGTACGCTTGGTAACTCGACCTTTGGCAAACCACCAGGTAGCAACAACCAACCATGATCCGTTACGACTCGAATCGTTTTCCAGCCTGCCAAAAGTAAATTTTGAATTTTTTCTGTTATTTCCAATAGTATGGACTCTATGTTTTTAGCAATTTTCCAGCCTTTGCCATGTCCTTCCTTGTCAATTTCACCAAACTCACACCATGCATTCCCCACACCGTTTCCGTTATCGTGTGAAGATAGTATAAGCCATCCGTTTTCTTCTAATACCTTTTTGAAATGGTATCCGCCTTTGAGTGTTTGCCCTGTTTCTTCTATGGAAGGTTCAAACTCAATATTTCCAATTTCTCCACTGATTTTTTCCTGGATTGGTGAAACAGCGGCTTTTCCTGTTGCCGTTACCGTTGGTAGAGCTGACCATCTAACTTTCTCGTCAATTTTCAGCCCTTTTTTTTCTAAGATTTCTGACAACATTTTTGCCGTATCAAACCTTAACCCGTCTACAAAAAGCACGGCTTCGCCTTCAGAAAATCCCTCTTGTCTCCCTTTTTCTTTCGATAGGGGATACCCGCTCATTTGTATCTGTTTTTGTAAATGATTTGCTGATTCTTCTGCCCAAGGTAGATATATCGAGCGAATGGCTATATGTATTGCTTCTTCGTTTTTTTGACTATCTATTAAGCTCAAACATTTTAACAGGGCGTAATCGACCTTCCAACCATTGGCTTGGTATATTCTGCTTATATCTTCTATAGTCCCGACATTGATGGGAAGTTTTGCGTTTTCGGAGAGTCCCACTAAATACTCTAAAGCCTCAGCTAGTTTAGACTCTCCTATCTTTGCCCAAATTTGTCTTCTCCTTTCACCGTGTCTTTTTTCCATTTCTAATATTTTGTTGTCCACCTCGTGCCAAGGACAATCTCGGAGAGAGAGCAGATCAATTCTCAATTTTTCTTCTTGCTCGGAATTCCAATGGGGCAAGCATCCAGCCTTTTCTATATCAGGGAAGAGATCAAAAACAGGTGTAGGTAACTTTTTTATCAATTCTATAAGCCCTTGAAATAGTTTTGGGTTTTCGTAGAATCGTTCCCATACACCCTTCCAAATTCCTTTTTGTTCCAAGAGTCTTGTCGCTCCCGTGAAAATTCCATCTTTTTCTGGGTCTATTGCAAACTTTGTTTTGCTTATATCGGCAAAGATTTCCCATTCCGCACTATTCTTTTGTCTTTGGAAGGTTTCCGAGTCGTTCAACCAATTCAGCATCTCTCGGATTGGATCGTCTCCAGACAGCAAGCTCATGAGATACGATTTTTGGATTTGCTTTCCTTTGAAGTTTTCAACATTTTCGCTTATCAGTTTTGGCAGGCTTAAGAGTAGAGTTCTTTTTGTCTCCTCGTCTTTGGACACATCCAAACCCAAACCTTTTTTGCTAACGAGGAATGCAAGGATTGTCCAATCTCGCCCATTGACCCCTGACCAAATTCGTCCCCTGTACTGCAATTCAGCCAAGGGTTTTAGCCTTTGTTCGCAAGTTTCCACTGCCCTTAGCATCTGCCTGCTGACACCAGGTAAATACAGAATTGGAATTTTAGATTCCGGAATAGGAGCTTCTTCGATTTTTTCAGCTATCACACAACGCAACCATATAGCTGGTCCTTTCTTGTTTTCGGGTGAATACTCTCCCAAAGTATACAATTCTGGTAGTTTTTCCTGTATTACGGGGAGGATTCCTTCCCATTGTTTGTCTTCGTCTGTCCAGAGGATTACATGAGGTCTTGATTCTACGTTTTTGTTATACTCAGCACAAGTTCGTATGGATTGTATGATTGCATCGAGAACTATCATAATTCTCCTCTTTCCTTTTTCTTTTCTTTTATTGTTGTGTGGTGATCGTTTATGCGGTCTCCCTTGAATACGGAAAACCATGGTGCAGATTGAACGTCTTTTCCCCTATCTTTGCTCCATTTTATATTTGGCTTATCACGCAAGACTCCCGCACCTTTCTTTTTGATATCCACCCCACTCATAAACGGTCGTATATTCATTCTGACTCCGTCGTTTAGGTCGGGATTCCAACCAATGGGTTGTTCTTTTAAGGTCTTCCAGCGTATGAATATGTCATAGGGCTTTTCTCCTATGAGGATGAGTTCCAATTGTTTCCTTAGTCTTTCGGCTGCTGCGATCTTTTCGTCCGCTCCGTCAACTTTGTTTTCCAAGTCTTGTTTTTGTCGGCTTACCCAATCTCCGAGGTAGGTGTATAGCAATGTTTCGAGGGTTTTGTAATCAAACTTATGGTAGTTTACTATGGCAGAAAATCCGTCAGGCAGTCCGTCCCAAATTTGCCAGAGAAATGGTCTGTGGTGGAATATTTTACAGTGGTGCATAAAGAATCCGTCTCTTAGCCAAGCTTCAAGAGTCTTTCCTGTGTAACCTACGGTTTCCAAGAGTTTTGACAAAACGTCGGTTGTCCACTCGCTTCCGTAAGACGTTGCGAGTATTCTCATTAGGCGGTCACTTGCTCTTTCTTCTCCGCGAACGGGTGGGATGCAGACGATTCCGTCTTCGTCAACATATTCCGAAAGAGACTCACACTTGGTGATCCATTCCCTTTGCTCTTTTGCGAGCTCCATTCCTTCATCTGTCTCCGCAGGCCACCGATAACCTAGTAACCTAGCTACCGCTACTTGCAAGACAGTCTCGTCTATTCGCATCTTCTCTGCGACTTCCAATCGCTTGGTTTCTTCGTTCCAAACGACCGATCCGCATGGATGCCCGTGATAAATCCACTGTGTGGGATCATCAGAATACGGCTCTGGTAAGCCGTTAGGATACATAGCTTCAGCAACTTTCGTCCAGTATTCCAAGTCAAACGGAACTTTAACAAGTGTAGCATTTGTAACATTTAGTTTTTGATCAATTCGCCGAACTGCTTCGTTGTATTCAGGAGATGAACAATAACACCAAATAGCGAGAAGGTGCATTTTATTTGATGGGACAATAACACCAGTATTATTGTCATATAGACTTCCATAATAAAGAGTTGCTGGTAAACCTGTCATTTGTCCAATAGCTACACCATACTTACCATATGCTTCATTTGTGGTACCAGGACGAAGCATTTCCTTACCTTTTTCAATCCAATTTATAATTAATTCTTTACCAGTATAATACTGGGATTTTCGAGGAGTAGTTTGTAAAAATTTCCAATATTTAAATTCAGAAGGGATTTCACAAAAAACTCTTTCCCATTTATCATTATCTCCAGATACAATACCACGCATTGAAATTGCGTACTTTGATAAAATTATACTATCATCACTTTCATCTAATGCAACTCTTGCATCAGGATTATTTAACTGTTTATGTTGTTCTACACTTTTGATTTCATTTGAAATGAGAAGTCTAGATTTTTCAAAAGGATTATTGGCAGAAGAAACATCAATTCCTCTGATGTAATGAATTCTGTCGTTTTGGAAGAGCTGAGAGTTGCTAGGCTGAAATCCACGTTTCGTGATTGTTAAAAGTATTGCTTTTACTACCTCACCAGATATTGTTTCAAATGCTGCCGGTCCGAGGCGGGCGATGAAGTTCCATTCTTCTTGCAACAAGAGTTTTATTCTAAACTTTTTATAAGAGGTCAAAAACAACCAATTTTGGGGAAGTACGACCGAAGCAGTTCCATGAATATGGCAATAATCTAATATTCTATCTAGAAACACCGTTGCAAGGTCGTTTCTAGCCTCCGAGTAATTCTTTTCACAAAAATTCTTCAAAACATCCGATTGTTTCCCACGAGCTAAATACGGAACATTCGTAACCACCCAATGGTAATGGGATGTGAGGAGCTTCCCTGCTTTGGCAAGCCCATGTGCCACCACCGCAGTTTCTAATTCCCCCCAGCCCCCGCGTGCGGGGGTCTTCTCCCCGTTCACGGGGTCGGGGGTCTTCTCCCCGTTCACGGGGTTGGGGGAATCCGGGGAATCCAAAGCATTCCCAAGTGCAACACTCAAATCATCCCACTTAACAAGTTTTGCAGCATCCGACTTAGAAGGGTCTAACAAACTACCCAAAACAGGAGCATTTTGAAACTCATCATAGAGCCAACCCAAAGCCGTTTTGAGATTCGTATCATTCCCGCCTAACTTTTTCCAATTTTCTTTTTCCACACCTACAGCCAGCCCCGAACATGCAATGTGTAGCTCTGGCAGGGGACGATACCCACCTGTATTGGGATACTTCCAGGCAGTCAAAGCCAAGGCAAAAGCCGCAATCTCTGTTACCCGTTTATCAACATCAAGCCCGTGAAGATTCTCCGACAACACCTTATCAACGGCATCCTTAGCAGACAAACTCTCCAATTCCATCCGAATAGGAACTAACATTAAAAAAACAGCCACTAAAAAATGACCCGAACCGCAGCAAGGGTCTAAAACCTTCCATTCACCCAAGTCAGCAGGGAGTTTTTCAAAACCCCCAGATGCCAAAGCAAAACCTTCGTCTTCTTTCACAAAACGCAAAAATTCCAATGGAACACCTTCAATAGAAGCTTTTTTCCTAAGCTCAAGCTCTGAGCTTGCAGTTTGGTAGTCGGTTTGCTTCAATCTTTTATTTGCCCACCAAGCACCCAAAGAATTATCCAACAAAAAAGAAACCATATACGCTTCCGTAAAGAGCTGCGTAACTGCGGGAAGTTCACGAGCACCTATTTTTACTTCGCTCTTGTTCACCTCATCTTTTCGTTTGGACTGCCAAAATTGGTAAACCCAACCCAAAGAATCCGATGCTTGGAAAATATCAGGATTCAAGTTTGTTAAAATTTTTTCCAATTTTGTCTGGTATTCATAGGTAAACTGAATCTCAAAGACTGGCGAACTTACTCGAAAAATCTGCGGTAACATTTGGGACGCAAAACGAGCTGCCAACTCCCAACCGTTCCTTGCACCTTGCTCCCCTGCTAGCTCTTCACAATCTTCAATCGTCACAGAAACTGATTCATTTGGGTCAGGGTACATCAAGAGGTCATTTTCTGCCAAGAACCTAGCAAACAACATCCTATGCCAGTGTTCATAAGCAATTTCTTCTATGAGCAAATCGTTTGATTTGGAAGAATCACCTAGTTGCTTTCCATGAATGATTAGTTTATCACGTAATGCTTTTTCCTCATCGGTTAGATGTTCAAAATCTTTCTGATCTTGCCCAACTCCTAATTGCAACAAACTCGCTAAGACTGCTTCTTCTGAGATAACACGAGCATTTTCGATAGCCCTTTCCAATTCATTTCTCATTGATTTTGATAATGGATACATGCAAAAATTTCCTCTATGTATTTTTAAAATAACTATCCTGAAACTACTCGCCAAAAAAAGTTCATTTTAACTGATTTATATAATCCACTGAAACACCAAAAACATCTGCAATCTCTTCTATAGTTAGCTTTCCGCCTTGGATAGTTTTCCTGATTGATAATTCCTTTTCTTTTTCTGCTTTTTCCGCTCTTTCCTTCTCTCTTTCGGTATTTTTTCTTTCTTCTTCCCTACCTTTTTCCTCACCCTCCTGCCTTGCTGTTTCTACCATATCTTCTTCAGAAGCCACATTTACTAAATATTTGTCATATTTACGTCTTTCTTCTTCGCTCATGTTCATAATTCGTAGCTTCTCTCTTGCCTTGTCAATGTACTTAGATTTGAAATCTTCCCTTACTTCGCTATTCTTGATCATGTATATCCATTCATCTATTGGAGAACGAATTATATTCTCAAATTCTCCGACACGTATCAAATAATATTCGGGAAACACATTTTTCTCTCGAAACTCATACTTCGGCTCAAATACCTTGGTATCTTGATGTCTTTCTTTCACTATCAATGGTTTCTTATTGTGAACTCCGATGAATTCCGTCCTTCCATGGTAAATATAATCATCACCTCTACCAAGGTTAAAATACAGTATACTTATGGATAAAACTTTCACTACATCTTTGTATTCGGAACCGGAATTTATGTTATCTACAATGACCTTAGAAGTGCCATACAACAATCTTTCCAGGTAGTGTGTTTCCCGATTATTTTGAATTTCTATGATAATTTTCCTTTTTTGGGAATCTTCTACTAGCAGATCAACTCTATTAAACTTGTCTGTTTCATCTTCCTGATTACTTTCGCTTTCCAAAATAGTAAGAATCGTAATTGCCTCTTCCAAAAGAGCAGTCAAAAATCCTTCCAAGATGTCAAAGTTTGCCTTATTTCTAAGGAAGTACTTCATTGCCCAGTCAAATCGAACTAAAGTATTTTTTCCGTTTTTCATAATACAATAAAACTATAATGTTCTAACAAACTTGCAAGAAAGTTTTGAGTTATTGAATAATGATTGGACCTTTCTTGATTTCTTCTTTTAGATACACAGAAACTTTCTCAACATAAGTGTCCACGTCTTCATCAGTCTTTAAAGTGGCTTGTGGAAGATTACCTTTTCTTGCCTTTGGCTCTAGCAACTGGGCTGCTTCAAGCAACATCTGATCGTAACGAGAAGGCATTGCCATAATTAGGTTTTCAAATGAATTGAGACTTGTATATTCCAAGAAATTTAAAATAGACTCGTTTGAGCTAAGGTCTATTACGGGCTTTCCTGATTCGATGAACCCATGTGGAAGACGTAATTGATGTCTTTGTTCCGGAGACAACCCCATCCAGTGTGAATCATTTTCTAGCTTTTCTTCTCCTTGATTCCATGTCAATTCAAACCTATCTTTCAAATGGTTTAATTGTGTTCTTAACTTTTGTGTGAGTTCTTGGATTAAGTTAGGGATTGGGTTCGGATTTTGGAGTAATAACCTATCCTTTTCAATAGTATCTACCTGAGAAATAATTTCGTCTCTGTCTTCTAATCCCTCAGAACAGAAACTAAGCCTCTTTAATAATGTCCATTCATCCCATCTTTTGTCTATGGTTGTAGAAACTGATTTCCATTCCTCTATCAAATGAGAAATTTCTTCTCTTGCATTGTAGAGGATATGAAGTTGTTCATTCCCGCCACTCAAACGAATTTCTTCTAGAATGCTTGGGTTAGGTATTTCTGGCTTCGGCGGCTCACCTCCGGATCGCTTTGCCAAGTTTATAAGGCTCTCTAAAAATTCAGGAACTTTTTGAGATTCTTCATTCGATTTTGAGCTAATACCTAATTTTGAAAATAATTGTCTGATTTGTATCCTCTGTTGTGTAGAGGGAGGATTGTTCTCCACTTTAAAGATCGTTTTACTAATCGTCTTTCGTTCTAATTTTTTGAAATCGACATTTTTTTGATTTTCATCGGTCGCTCGGATCAAATTGGAAACTAATAACACAAATAGAGCACCATCGATACTATCATTTGTCCAGCCAAAGGGAGGTTGCTTAAAGTTGGAACGAATATCTCCACCAGATTTTCCTGATCCTATAAAACTCAAAATTCTCTTACATACGTCTTGGTTTTTTGCTTCTCCGTCATAGTGTATTGCTTTGAGTGCGTCAGCAGCTCCCTTTCTTGCATTTTCATAAACGTAACCCCAACCTACATGATCACACAAATCGAAATGTGGAAAAAGTCTTAACAAAGATTTTTCTATCCCTTCATGTATAGCATCTTGCAAAGAATCTCCAATTATTTCAACTCCACCGGATTGAAATACACGAGTACCTGACAAACACTCCAATAAAAGTTCATCTATCTTGGCTTCGGCATTCCTTTTAGTTGTTTCCATAGCTGCTTTTGCTTCTTGACCCTCAGCTGAATTTGGGCTTCCTTTTTTATCAAGCGTTGCTGTTGCTGCTTTAAAATCGATCAACTGGTGTCTTAAATCGTCTGCAGACCTCTTGGGAATATAAACAAGAATCGTAGAAGAGTTGCTATCAAGCTGGCGAGCATCAGCTAAAACGGAATTTTCATCAATCGTCCAACCGTTACGTACCCAAATAGTCAATTTCTCGGTATGGTCTTTGGGAAGAGTACTTTCAAAATATGGAAAAATATCTCTGGATTCTTTTGATTTACCCTGATGAATACCGGTAAGTTTTACCTGTTGTGCAAACTTTTTCTTGATCCTATCATTTCGCTCGTCTTCGATTCGGTGTGGTTCATTGGCTAAAAGAGACCTTTGGTTATAAAACTCATCATTCCAAGCTGTAGATTCTTCTGTCTGAATTCGATATTCATCACCCACGCGCATAATAATATCTTTTGCGTTATCTAAAATTAGGGGTAATTTACTCCTAAGAATAGTAGAACCTTCATTTAAATCGTCTAGTAATAAGTCAGCTATGGTATCAACGCTTGACCTAAGTCCAATATCTTTGTTTTTTGCAGAAATTTTTCCTATTAAAAAGATAACTCCAATAGCCCTTCCTAAAAGTTTTTCGTCTTCGTTCCCATTTTTCAATTTTACAGATTTCTCGTAAACTTTACGAGGAAGGTTTCTTGATTGTACCATCTTTTCGGCAGCTTCAAAAAACAAATAATCGGTAGGGATTATACTACCAAGAGGTTTTTCTAAATTAGTCTTTATCGCTCTATGAACCATACTCAATTGATTCCGCAATTGACTGTCTGTTCCAGTTGCATCTAAGTTTCGTAAAGATTTTTCCCAAAATTTTCTTCTGATGGGTAGGATTGGATAATCTAAAGGAAATACGGCGTTTTCTTCCGGTTTGTGAGAGAGGCTAGTATTTCCTAAGTGACGTGAAATTTCCCCTTGGTGTTTAAAGAGCAGTTCTTCCAAAGGTTTCATGACATTCGGCTTTTTGGCGAGTATCACCTTTCTGATAACAGAATCCACATCAGCGTCAGACAATTCAACCCTAACAGTAAATCTTCCTTCCAACTTTTTTATAAATGCAGTACCTGTAATTGCAGTTTGTCCAGTTCCGATAAACATGAGCTTTCCGGAAAAAGATTTGCTACATGTTTCTACAACTTCTTGGATATAGATCGACTTCTGCACGTCTTCACCTATGTATTGCTGAACCTCGTCAAAAACAAAAAGGGTAAGCGGAAACTTTCCGTCTTCTGTAGTTAAGGACTCTTTAATCGCTCTTATAAAATCATCATTGGAAATATCGGTTACAGTTGGATAAATTTTTGTGAGCAAAGAGGAACAATCTTCCTGGTTAGGAAATAGTTTTGGTTTTAAATCTACCAAGGTTTTGTGGAGGTTTTCATCAGAATAGAACATATCTAAGATATAAATCCAGTCCTCTTGATCTTTTGGCTGTACTCGCTCTTTCAGAATTTCATAGATATTTTCTTTTTTTAGCCAAAGTGCAAATTTTGCTACGTGATAATTACCAGGTAGTCCCAAAGATTTAAACAATATTCTTAAAACTGCCAACCTAACACTTCCTCTAGCTGCAGAACCTAAAGTTCCGGAAGCCGCGTGTAACCCACCCATACGAGATCCGGCAGTAGATAATTCCTTTAAAAGGTCTTTTATGGAATTTGGTAATTGGACGATGGAACGAGAGGTAGAACCATCAGGAAATTTTGTATCTACCCAAAGAGCCCTAAGCATCTTTACTAAATGAGATTTACCGGAACCAAAAAAGCCACTCACCCAAACTGCTGGTTGGCTAGCCTGGTTTAGATTTTTTAAGAAAGTCTCTAGAATCAATTCCAAACCCTTCTCATATTGACCCTCACAAACAAATGTTTCCAGTTCGTACCTCAGAACTTCTAGATATGAATCTTCAGTACCATCATTGACGTTAGAAACACCATCGTTTAATAATTTTCTATCTGTTGGATCAATAGAATAGATTTCTCGGTTTAACATATTACTTCCTTATTTAAAAATCTTTGTTTGATGTAATGGGGATTGCATGATAATTCCAACCATCATAAGCGTCCAAATGTCTATATATATTGTTTTCATAACTTCCAGGAAACATAACAACTAACCTGCCCTCCAATAATCTTGAAAATTCTTTAACTAAATTGCTGACTGAGAGAAAACCAAATAAAGAAGCAACACCGTAAATACAAACTACAGAATTATCATCAACTTCTTGGGTTTTAAGATAGGTTTCAAATTTTTTGATAAGATATTTCAAATAATATTCTGGTGGGTCTGGAAAAGTTTCCGGTTTTTTAAAAAAGCTTTTAGCGTATCGTTCTTGTGACATCCATTCTGCAAACGTATCAGTTAAATCAAACTGGAACCAAGAATGATTTGCTTTGGAAGTTGCAAGTTGAAATTCCCCTAAATGAGACCTCAATTTTAATTCGTCATTCATATTGTAGATGCAAAATATAACTCTTTGTTCAGCTGCTACACCTTCTCTCCAAGGAACAGATATAAAATTACTATATGATTCTATCAATTTTTTAATTCGATTCAAGATTTGTTCCTTTTTTGTTTTGTAAAATTTGAAAAACTAACTTCAACAATATTTCCTGCTTTTTTAAAATCTAACCAACCCCTTGAAGAGGCATCATAAGCAAAATTATACCCTCTTTCAGGTGAACATTCAATGCTTTTCATATATTCGGATTGGAATAAAAGTTCCCCTCGCATTCCCTCTAAATATCCCAATAATAGAGCAAAAGAAATAGCTCCAGAGGATAGGCTTGGATTTATTCTTGTCTTTTTAACTTTACCAGTTAAGTGACCTGATTGACTAAATGTAGACCTTAGATTTCTGACTAGAGATTGGAGGGTTTTTTCCGTAATATTTTCGTATGTTTTATACCTTAATTTTTCTATTAGGTATTCAACGCTAAGAATTTCCCCGTAAGGTATATCTAAAATAAAAGGAATTGAAATTCTAACATAAAAATCTCTAAAATAAGCCAAAAGAAATGCTAAAAGTCTTCTTCCATCAGTATCACAATTCCAATAATACAAAAAACTCTGAAAAATATAGGATTCTTTGTCCAAAATGTATAGAGACCTTAATCTTTCGAAAGATATTTTCCGATTATTCAAAGTCTTTTTAGAAAGACAATTCTCTTCAATTATGGCTTTTTTAATTTTTGGTGGATCAAATTCACTATCATTCATGTAAGAAATTAGCAAGTCAATTTCCTTATACATCATAGTCCTTGATAGGTGCACACTATGAGAAGTTTGTTTATCTATCTTTTCTAATATATATTCATTATTTTTTGACATTGTGTTAAAGCAATTACAGATAATACGTTTTTTAGGCTTTCTTGAGTGTTTGCTTTTGTCAATCTATACTTTCCATTTTCCATGATTTTTCATATAGAAAGTCCGTTTTTCCGGTGTAAAGCCAAACACCCAGAAATTTTTCCTTGACAATAGATTTTATTATATTCACCTAAATCTATAAAAAATTCTTAATAACTTAGTCTTTTTTGTTAAAAAAATAGCTATTATGTTCCCTTTCCTGTTAGGAGAGGGATAGATTGAGCTTGGTGCAAAAGAACAGGTTGACGGGGATAGGTGAAATAACTTCTTGCCGAGAATTGCTGATGAATTACGACCTCTTTTCGTTATTCACTGGGTACAACACATATTTACTTGACAGATTTAATTTCTTCCACGTTATTTATATAATATGAGAAGTTTGATAATTCGATTTTTAGATTGTGAAGGACCAGGGGTAATTGAGGATATTTTAAAAGAAAAAGGATATTCCGTCACCTATCACGATGCTTATAAAAAAGGCTTACATCTTATACCGGAATCACACCAAATATTTGATATAATTGTATTGATGGGAGGACCACAGACTGTATATGATCCGGGACAATATTCTTTTTTTGCTCCTTATTTCGAGTTGGTGGAAGATTCCTTAGAAATTCCTAACAATAAGGTGATCGGAGTCTGTTTAGGCTCACAAATCCTCGCAAAAGTTTTAGGTGGAGAAGTTAAAAAAGGTGAAAAAGGTGTGGAAGTAGGCTTTTCAAAAGTTCAAGGGATAAACAAAACACATCCGATTTTTGCCGGAATCGAGTCAAACGAAATGCTAGCTTTTCATTTACATGAAGATACTTTTACTTTACCCAAGGGTACAGAGCATTTATTATCAAGTTCAATGTATGAAAATCAAATGTTTTCTTACCAAAATAGAGCGTTTGCCCTACAATGTCATTTAGAGTTGACTTTTCCTATGTTACAAGTTTGGCAACGTGTCCATAAAAAATACATGGAACCCCTAGGTTATTCTCTCGATTTTATGAGAGAAAAACAAGTTCAAATGGAAAAAGATGCAAAGATTATTTTTAACAACATAATTCAACTTTAATAAAAATTATAAAAAATGGAACGAGTATGTTTAATAAAGTTTTACAATTTGTTTTTGGAAGCAAATACGAAAGAGATTTAAAATGGCTAAAGCCAATTGTTATAAAGATTAATTCTTTAGAAGAAGAAATTAGCAAACTAACTGACGCTGAATTAAAATCACAAACAATAAAATTCAAAGAAAGGATAAAGTCTGGTGAAACCCTAGATGACATTTTACCAGAAGCTTTTGCAACGGTAAGAGAAGCGTCTTACAGGACTTTAGGAATGCGACATTTTGATGTGCAAATGATGGGTGGGATCGTCCTTCACAAAGGAAAAATTGCGGAGATGAAGACGGGGGAAGGAAAAACCCTTACGTCTACCCTAACAATTTATTTGAATGCCCTGACCGAAAAAGGTGTACACGTTGTAACGGTAAACGATTATTTGGCTCGAAGGGATGCGAATTGGATGAAACCCATATATGAATTTTTGGGTGTAAGTGTGGGATTTATACAACACGATATGGACTACAAAGACAGACAAGAGGCTTACCAATGTGATATTACCTATGGGACAAACAATGAGTTTGGTTTTGATTATTTACGGGATAATATGGTTTCCCATAAAGAGCATAAAGTACAAAAAGAGTTTTATTATGCGATAGTGGATGAGGTTGACTCGATATTGATAGACGAGGCTCGTACGCCTTTGATCATATCCGGTCCGACAGACGATACTACAGATAAATACGTTAAAATAGATGTCATTATCCCCAAGCTAAAAGGAAAAGAACAGTTTGATGTTGAAGAAAAGCCTGAGGGACAAAAGTATGAAGAATCTGAAAAGATTTGGGATTATGACATTGATGAAAAAGCCAAAAACGTTCTTTTAACGGAAACGGGTGTAAGTAACGTAGAAAAACTCTTGGGGATTGATAACCTGTATGCTCCAGAGCACATTGATATGGTTCACCACGTTCACCAGGCTTTAAAGGCTCATAAAATATTCCAAATAGACGTTGATTATGTTGTCCAAGACGGCGAAGTAATCATAGTAGATGAATTTACGGGAAGATTGATGCCCGGACGAAGGTATTCTGACGGACTTCACCAAGCATTGGAAGCAAAAGAAAGGGTGACAATTGCACAGGAATCCCAAACCCTTGCGTCCATTACCTTTCAAAACTTTTTTAGACTGTATGAAAAGTTGGCAGGTATGACCGGAACTGCTGATACGGAAGCAGAAGAGTTTGCTAAAATCTACAGTTTGGACGTTGTAGTCGTTCCTTCCAATATGCCTTTGATACGGATCGACCATCCGGATAGAGTCTATAGAACGGAAAGAGAAAAGTTTGATGCCATCGCAAGAGAGATAAAGGAATGTTACCAAAAAAAGCAACCTGTTCTTGTCGGAACCATTTCCATCGAAAAATCGGAATTTTTATCCAATAAATTAAAGGGAATCGGAATTCCTCACAGTGTGCTAAACGCCAAATACCACGAAAAGGAAGCTGAAATTGTATCTAATGCTGGGAAGCCCGGTGGTGTCACTATTGCAACTAATATGGCTGGTCGTGGTACTGATATTGTTTTGGGTGGTTCTCCGGTTTACAAAGAATTGATGGATGCCTGGACGGACGAAGACGAGACCATTAATAAATTTCGAAATGCAATAAAGAAGTTCGATTTTGATCAAGCCAAGCTCGTTTATGAAAATTTGAACTCTCAAAACAAAAAGAAAAAAGCAAAAGAAATTTTAGACGAAGCAGCTAAATGGCAAATCAACCACAATGAAGTTTTGGAAAGTGGCGGATTGCATATTTTAGGGACAGAAAGGCACGAAGCAAGAAGGATTGACAATCAGCTAAGAGGTCGTTCCGGTCGCCAAGGTGATCCCGGCTCGAGTCGGTTTTATCTCTCTTTGGAAGACGATTTGATGCGAATCTTTGGCTCGGACAGAATTTCGAGTATTATGCAAAGATTAGGGATGGAAGAAGGGCAGGAAATTGAGCATAAAATGGTCAGCAATGCAATAGCCAGGTCCCAAAAAAGAGTGGAAGGCCACAACTTTGATATAAGAAAACACCTTTTGGAATATGATGATGTGATGAACCGCCAAAGGATTTTTGTTTATAACCTTCGAAATGACATTTTATACGAAAGACAAAAAACGGGTGAAATTACCAAAAAATGGCTAGAAGAAGTAATTGAAGCCAACATCTTACTCTATTGCGAAACGAATAATACGGGTGCTTGGAACAAAGATGGCTTAAATGATTGGTTAAAAAGTTTAAATCCTCGTTTGATGGTGAATCCGGAAAAATTTTCAGAAAATCCAAAAGCTCAACTCGCTTTGTTCGACTGGGTTATGGAAGAAGTCAGTGCAATCTACCAAAAAAAAGCCGAATCTGTCGGATTGGATACTTGGTCTTATTTGGAAAGAAACGTTCTTCTGGATATTATTGATCATAGATGGAAAGAACACCTATATACTATGGATCATCTTAGAGAAGGAATCTGGACGGTTGGTTATGGAGACAAAAATCCTTTGATCGAATACAAGCTACAAGGCTTTCGATTATTCGATCAACTTGTTGAAAATATGAAGCAGGAAGTGATTGAGTTTCTGTTAAAAGTGGAAGTCAAAGAGAAGTATGAAATTTCCGATGAGGTTGCCGAATATCAAAGAATCGGTGAAGAGAATGTGGATATTGATATTTTTGGTGGTGCGATGGGACCAAATTCTGCAGCAACTCATTCTTCTTTGAATACAAATAAAAGAAAGGTTGATCCGAATACTTCTCATAGCGCAGGTGGTTCTTCCGAGCGAAAATCAAAAAGAAGAAGAAAAAGATGAAAAAAGTCCCCGAACTATTAATGCCAGCAGGAAGCTTTGATAAACTAAAAATAGCCTATATGTATGGAGCTGATGCTGTGTATTGTGGGGTTCCCAGGTTTTCTTTGAGAGCTAGAGAAAATGAGTTCACAATGGAAACCTTGGCCCAGTCTGTACAAACAGCCAGAGAATGGGAAAAAAAAATCTATTTCACTGTCAATGGTATACCACGCAATTCCAAAGTTCCGAGCTATTCTAAATATTTAAAAGAAATGGCTTCTTTTAAACCGGACGGATTCATTATGGCTGACCCTGGCTTAATTATGATAACCAGGGAGGAAGCTCCTGAAATCAATGTGCATATATCTGTCCAAGCAAATACCATGAATTATGCAACCGTAAAATTTTGGCAAAAAATCGGAGCAACAAGGGTCATTTTATCCAGAGAAGTTAGCATTGAC
The DNA here is from genome assembly GCA_024233865.1 of Leptospiraceae bacterium. GTDB lineage: Bacteria > Spirochaetota > Leptospiria > Leptospirales > Leptospiraceae > JACKPA01. The sequence continues at coordinate 352,148 of JACKPA010000002.1, forward strand.
GAAATAAAAAAGATTCGAGAAGAAGTGCCTGAAATTGAGTTAGAAGTATTTGTCCATGGTGCTATCTGTATTGCTCATAGTGGTCGTTGCCTTATGAGCAATTATTTTAAAAATAGAGATGCAAACCAAGGAGCTTGCAACAATGCTTGTAGGGATAAACTGCAAGTATTCGTCACGAATCCTCGCCAAAACGACGAGTTGATGCCAATGGAAGAGGATGAAGATGGAACATTTTTAATGAATTCCAAAGATTTGAGAGCCATTGAATTTTTGGAAGAAATTACGGAGGCAGGAGTTGATTCCATCAAAGTAGAGGGTCGAACCAAAAATGATTATTATGTTGCTTTGGTTGCTCGTACCTACAGAAAAGCTTTGGATAACCTACGGGAAAATAAAGAATTTGATAGAAACCTTCTAAAAGAATTGGACAAAGTTGCTTCTAGAGGGTATTTTTCAGGATTTTTAACTCGAGGAATGGAAGATCGTGTTTCTGTAGAAGAAAGAGAATTTCAGAATTATAAAGAAGGCTTAAGCCGTATTCAATCCCAGGTATATGTAGGTAGAGTAAACAAATTCGAACCCACCGAAAGTTTGATAAGAATTGAAATAAAAAACAAAATTCAAAAAGGAGATGTATTGGAAGTTTATTCTCCGGGGAAAGAATTTACGAATACATTCGAAGTAACAGAAATCTTTTTCAAGAATCAACCAAAAAACGTTATTAGCGGAGGTATGGGAGAAGTCTCACTAAAAGTCCCTTATGAAATCCTGGAAAATTCCTTTTTGAGTTTGGTTTAAAAGTCCATACGGGAGTTCAGGCAAATGTAACAGATAAACTTTTTTAAAATAGTTTTGCAATTATTTCTGAATTTTTTGACTTTTATTGGTCTATCTTAATTACCCTAAATGGTTGCATACCAAGTCTCAACTTATCCATTGGGAAGAGTTTAACCTCATCTCCTTCCAATAGTTCGTTATCATTTACATAAGTTTTGTTTTTAGATCCCAGGTCGCGGACGTATATACCATCCTCTTTTAAAAGGAGTTCACAATGTTTTCGAGATATGTCATTGTATTTTTCCAATTCGTCCGTAATTTCTCTACCAAGGGTGCATGATTTTTTGATTATAAGCTTGGAACCATCAGAACTATGCTGCAATGTAATACAAGTTGGTGGTTTCAGTTGCGATATTGCTTCTATCAAACGAATATTCATATGAATGTCACAAAAATCTTCTGATTCATCATATTGTGTTTCACATATCGGGCAGTATTTCATATTAAGCTCCTTATATGAATAGATAACATTAACATTTTTATATAGAAGAGGCTACTTTCTAAATAATAAATTTATTATAATTTGCTTCTTGATTGTCGAGCAAAAAATACTCCCTTCTTTCCCTTTGGGAATAAATAATTTTCTGCCGTAAATCCCTATCATTCATCATTAAAAGAGATAAAGCTGCTAGTCGCTTTAGTTCTTTTTTATTATTAAACAAAATTCCGGAATTTCCCAAAGTTTCTGGAACTGCCGCTGCATTGTATGCCATAACAGGAACATCATGCCACATTGCCTCAACTATTGGTACACCAAAACCTTCATGCTCACTCATAGAGCAGTAAAGGTCCGCTGCTCGATAAATGGCTATCAATTCACTTTGAGATATAGAACCGGCAAGCACAACACTATCTTCCAAGTTCAACTTTTGAATAATTTTTTTTAAATACAAAAAGTAAATCTCTCGCGTCTCATAATGACCAACCAAAATGAGTCTAACATTTTTATCCATTTCTAAAATTTCTTTCAAAAGATAAATAAGGTCATCTTGTTTTTTGTTTGGTGCCATCCTGCCTACAAATAAAATGTTTTTTCTACCATCTTGAAACTTTTGTAAAGTATATTTATCCGGTGGAATTTTCCAAATCTTTTCTGGAAAAACAATGGGTATTGTTTCCACATTTTTAAACCCGATCTCTTGCAATTCATGAGCATTGTAATCAGAGTCACAAAAAACAAAGTCGCAACTATTTTTCAAACGAGATAGCTCCTCTCTACCACGCTTGCAAAGTTCCACAAACTTAGAATCAAATTTTTCAAAAAAGTGAGAAGGTGTAATGTTGTGATAGATTAATATTTTAATTCCTTTATGGCTTTGGATAAATGTTGTTAGTTTGGAACTCATCGAAAAATGGAATATGATTGCATCCTTGACCTTGATTTCTTTCGGATGAAACTTTTTGATTTCTTTGGTTTTTTCTATTTTTGGATCAATGTAATAACTTCGTGTAACAATATCCACACCATGACTTTTGAGATATTGGTAAATAGTTCTTGCATGTTCGGTAATGGCATCTCCAGATTTATACCCAATGGTTAATTGAAAAAATTTTCTTTTGTTTTTTGGGAATTTTGTTTTGGATTTAGGAGCAAGACTTTTTATTACTTCCAAATATTTGGTAATTATGGTATTCCAATTCGTATTCTGGCTTGCATAAACAAAACCTCGTCTACCCATTTCTTCGAGCTCTTTTTCTTTGCCAGTCTCCATAGAATGTATAACATTCACCCACTCGTCTGTTGTATTGGCGGTAAGACCACCTTTGGTTTTTATAACCGGTAGGGAAGTTGCCAAGCATTTGGAATGAACCATTACGGGCTTTTGTAATAACCAGGCTTCCATCATAACCCTTGAAAAACTTTCATTCAAAGAAGGATTTGCAAGGGCTATTGCATTTTTTAAAAGCAATACTTTATCACTTTCCGAAACAATTCCCATATCAAAAATACCATGCTCGGAACGATCTTCAATTTTTTCTCCGACTCCAGCCAAAACCAAATTCAATTCGGATGAGAACTGTGTTTTGTAGCGGATGAAAGACTCAAGCAGTAGAGGAAGGTTTTTTTCGGGACTTTTTTTTCCTAAATATAGAATATACTTTTGAGACAATAGTGATAAAATCACTTTATCTTGGGATTCTGTTAGAGATTTCTCATAAAAACTCATCTGCTCTATACCACTCCCAACAAGTATACCTTTCCGGAAGACGGGAAAGCCATACAAAGTATTTGACAATTCCTGTTCACCTTCGGAATTGTACAAAATTTTATCACTAAGCATAAATATATCTGACACAATATCCAAATAGGCGTAAGGTTCAGCATGTAAACAAGGTTGTATTATAATTCTATTTTTTAAAATCGAATACAGGTTCTTTATGATTCGTATGGTTGTGCCATAGAGATAAGGCAAAAAGATAAACGCACTATAACGCCAATGAAAAAATCTGATGTGGTTTTCCAAGCGTTTTGAATTGATATTGTTTTTTAAGTATATCTCTTCTTCTTGTTGAGATATCGGGGATACTCCTTTTAGTAACTCGGAACATTTTCTGGTTAAGAGCTTATGAAACACTATGGATTCAAAATCAGAGTAATTTGTTTTATCAGCCTCGAACCTTTTAACTAAAAATCCATTTACCTTGGTTGAGCCGGAAGTGTATTTGTTGGCACTCCATTCAAAAGCCTTGCCTGATTCCGAAGAGCAAGTTGTTAAGACCACAACAGGAATTTTGTCCGACAGCCTGTTCGCAAGTTCCCAAGCAAGCTTTTCAGCTCCGCCTTTTTCCTGTTCTCCAAACCAGGGTGTCACAATGGCAACCGGTTTTGTCATCTGTTAATCCGATTTAGTTCGATTCTGGTTAAGTTCAATATAGTCAATCAAACTCTTTACAACCGTATGGAGATTTGCATTAAATCTTTCTTGAGAAACCCAGAGAGGTCTACTTGCTTTTATGACAAGCTTATAAATAAAGCTTTTGATAGAACTTGCAATACCACCTTCTTGATCTTCGAGCTTGTATTCGGATATTCTTATCCACTCCGCGATTTCATTTAGCCTTGCCTTGATAGATTCCAAACTCAAATTCAAAGGTATTTCGAAATGTGCTGGCTCATCTAACAATTGCACAGAATTTTGCTTCAAACGATTCTCGATTTTTAAAAGTAAATCTTTTCTATCAACATAAGGGTTGTTATCTTCTATCATAATTGAATTAGGTTATTATAAGAAAATACTCAATATTAATAGCATCATTAAACCTTAATTTATATCCCTCTACTTAGAACCAATTCTAAAGATCTTAACCACGTCATCCAATTTTTCGTATTGGCGATGTAACTTTTCAATAATTTGAGTAGATTTTCCCTTATTAAATTCCATTACTTTAAACTTCTTTAGAATTAATGCTAAACAAATTAAATCTGGGAGTCAATCAATTTTATTAAAAATACTTTAATTTATAAAATACCATGGTAAGAAATTTTCTCAAGATTAGACTTAACTATTTTAAAATTTTTTAAGTGGTAAATGCTTTTTGTTTACTAATATTCGGCAAAATAATATGTTAATTGCCAAATATTAGTTTCTAACATTATGATAAAAATCAAAGATTACATACCAATAATTAAAGATAAGTTCAAAGATCAGGAATCTTTTAATGTGAATGAGTTACAAAAATTACTTGAAGAGTTTGATGAAAAACTAAAAATCAGTAATCTAATGAATTGAAAAAACAAACCTGGAAGCATTTTTTTATTGGTATTATGCTTTTAGATTAAAAAGCGGTTTATATGCATCAGTTTAACCTTCTTTTTTGATATAAAAACTATTGGCGACAGCCCACCAAATTCGCTGACGAACTGTCACTACTCTAACGGATATTAACATCTAATCCAAACCATGGATAGGCATACCAATATTCAAAAAGTTATATCAATCCTTTTTGGGTTAATATATTATCAAGTTCTTTAGTATTGGATTCATACTCTTCATATACCGGTAAATAGAATTCTTCTCCGATATTATCTAAAGATTTTCCATTATATTCTTCATCAGGTAAGTAAGATGGTGCATACCATAATGAATCATCATCTACATTTGGATGGTGAGAAACTTCTAGTTTTATATTTAATCCTGTTTTTTCTTGAATATAATTTTCCAATCTTTTTTTTGGTTTAAAAACGTCTTTAATATATTTTTCGACTTCCTCTTTCATTTCAAAAAAATCTTCGGCAACATAACTCCCTGTAATTTCACCACCGTCAATATAAAGTTCAAAACGATTACCATTTTTATCTTCATCATATGTAATAACAGAATCAGAATCATTTTCGTTCAATATCTCTGTTAAGAAAGATGCCTCAATATGATGCTCGGCAAGTTCTTCAATTATCCCACCTTTTTTTCCGATAAATAATCCAGACTGAGCATCAGAGTATTTTTCCCCATAATTTTTGAATTTAATAGAGATATATCCTTTATTACTAAAGATAGATATATCTGCATTAGTTAATTGCTCTTTTTTTATATATTTATTATTAAGAGCAGATTCTAATATACCTATACATGCTTTAAAGTCTTTTTTATCTTCAACTTTTACAACTTCAACTTTACCTATTTCCATGATATAGTTATTGCCTACATGTATAACATTTGCATTTGTAATTTTTAATTCTGACTTAACTTCCTTTGTTAAAATATCACATTCATTCTCGCCTTCATCAAAATCGTTCTCTTCATCTTCAAAATCGTTCTCTTCATCTTCAAAATCATCCTCTTCATCTTCAAAATCATTAGAGTCTTCATCTCCAAAGTCCGAAGCAGAGGAACTTCGTGTTCGTTCACTTTTTTTCTCTTCTTCCGGAATAAACTCTTCTTCCGAATCCTCTTCAATTGGAGGAGCAAACAGCCCGTCAAAACCTTCTCTAGCTTTTCCATTTTCTTGGGCTTCTTCTTGGAGTTTCTTCCTTTGCTCTCTAGAGATATAGTCATATTTAACCTGATTTTCGGACAAAACATACAAGGTTTGGACAGCAGATTTTCTGCTTTTTATTTTTTTAGAAACGTCTATCTTGTCTAATTTATCTAGTACGGCAAATCCCGCAACGGTCACTTCGAACTTATTTTTTCTTACTAGTCCAATTAGCTTTTGAATATCAAATTCTTGCTGATTCATTTATACCTCTACCCCTAGTAGTGTTTAAAAAGATTTTAGTAAATAGTGTTTTATACAGATTTGAAAGTATCAACTTGGTAGTGATGAAATGTAGATATATATGCTTTAATACCATGGTGACACAAAAAGTCGAGTTTTCAATCTTTTTGATCTTAGGGTTTTTGTCAAGAGAAATTTTTCTTTTTATCTTATCTAGGCTAATTTTTTAATTTAATTTGCCCGGTTTTTTATAGAAAAAAGTTTAGGTTGACAGATTTCATTTTCTTCTAAGCTTATATACTAGTTATGAGTTTAATTTTTAGATTTTTAATATTTTTTGTTTGTTTACTATCCTGTACTACCAAAAAGCAATCTAATTTTCAAGTAGGGTTATTTGAAGGTTTGGATTTAAATGGGAAGGTAATTAAATTTGCTGAAATAAAAGATGCAAACAGAATCGCTCTAAATGTATATTCTCCTAGCTGCACACCCTGTGTAGAGGAAATTCCGGCATTGAATTATATAAATAAGCTAATCCAAACAGAAAAATTAGGAAAATTGTATATGGTTGTTGATCCCTATTCTATTGTTGATGAAGATAAAAACTTACCTTTCCATGACGCATATTCATTGGCAAGAAAAACAATGGAAGAAGAAGTATCAAAACATAATATTTTATTAGATGTAATTATAATGAAAAAACCTTTTAAAATACTACCACAAAAGGGTCTCATTACAGGTACACCAGAAACATTATTGTTAAAAACAGACCCATTGGTATTGTACTACAACTTTATTGGACCTATCAGTTCTGGAAAAGAAGAAGGTAAACTACAAAATGATCCTAAAGTTTTATTTTTCAAAAGGATGATGGGGGGAATTTAAAAAGATGAAAATAAGAAAAATTTTAAAAAATTTTTATCGAAATTTTATATCTTTTTTAGCCGGATTGGAGACCTATCAAAGTCCATATTCTAAAACAATAGGCAATCCGGAAGAAATTGTGGATCCATTAATTCACAAAACTGCCCTTAAAATTGCAGCTTTAAGTAGCTTATCTTCCGCACTTCCTTATAAATACGGGGGTATTTTACCGGAATTATTTGCAATTTATTCTTTGCAAGGCAGAATGATCAAGGATATTGCCTATTTGTACGGAAAGGAAAATACCTTGGATAAAGAGGTTCTCATTTACTGCCTTTTTAAACACAACAATTTAAAAATCATACATAAAATTGTGGAAGATATGGGGGAAAGATTAATTGTTAGAGCGCTGGATCTTACTATTATAGAAAAAATACTTAACAAGCAAGGCATCTTAATTTCTAAAAAAATTATTCGAAATTCCATGGCAAGAATATTTCCGGTTTTAGCCATTGGGATTGTAGGGAGCTTGGCATATAAAAGCACAAAAAAAGTTGGGAAAACGGCAAAAGATATTTTTTCCAGAGAGATTATTTTAGAAAATGAAATAAAAAACTCCCAAACCCAAAGCATTGGTTTGGAACAAGATGGAAGTGCAATTTAGGTTTGAATGAATACTGTAAATAAAGTTTTTCTACTACTTTTTGTGGGCTTGTTTGTTTTGGGCTGCGAAGAAGATTCTCAGGCTAAAAATGACGACATAGACAACCTAATAGAAAGCGAAAAATTTGAAATAGCAAAAGAAAAAATTCAAAAAAGATTTGAAACACCTCGAAAAACCGACGAAATACTGTCTTTTAACAGTCCTCTTCAAAAAAGGCAACTAGAACTCTCCAATGATCGTAACAGAATTGTTTGGACAGAAGATAAAAAGGTCATTTTTAGAGATTTGGCAAATCCTACCGTAAAGGTTCGGGAATTTCCAGATTATTTTGATGCCATTAGCCCGTCTTCCAACGCTGAACACATAATTGTTATGTTTAGAGGTGCAAGTAGCAACGGATGCAAGCTAATCATAGTTTCACCTTTAGCTGAAAAGTCCGAATATATATCGAATGCTTCAGTCGATTGTAAAAACAGACCATCAATTTCAAGTGACGGAAAATTTTTGTATTACTTTATTGACAACAACTTATACAAAGAATCTGTTACAAAAAATAGCGATATAAAATTGATAATTAAAAATGAAAAATTTCAATCTCCTTACAAAAAAATAGAAAATAAAGCAATAATTTACCCTATAAGAGACACTTTTTTTATATTTTACGGCAATGCAGGTTCCTACAATATGTATTGGTTTAATCCAAAAAAAAAGCTGATGACGTTGTTTGCTAAAAACATTCTGATACCTAAAGTCTTTTTCGGAGGCATAGATAAAGCTCATGTTATAGGTGGAACTATTGGAAAATTTCTTCTTCGCGAAATTAAAATAAATCCTAAAGGAAAATTTTTAATAAGTGATGGTTTTAAGATTAACAAAAGGAAATTATATTCTTGGCAGTCACTCAAGGTGCATGAGTTTATTTCATCCGGTGAAAAAGGCATTATTGTAAAGTGGGGAGTTGACCTTCCAGTAAGAGCTTTACCCCTAATTTGTGAACGCTTTTGGGGAGTTGCCCGTGATCAAATACTATACGAAAGCAAAACCGGTGAACTTGCTCTCTCTGATGGAATGTATGGGGATGAAGATTGGAAATTGTTGAATATCTATAAACAACTGGTCAAAATGGAAAAAGAAAAATAAAACTTAGGCTGCTCTTTCTTGCAAAGCAGTGTAGATTTCACAAGAAACGTATTTCTTTGTTAAACAATTTGTCATCAATCTTTTTAAGCCCGATTCATCTAAGATGCTTTTGGAAGCTGGACATTCATGTAGGTATTTTGAATAAAAAGTACAATATGGAGTGTACTCATTCTCAGGATTTTCTTTTTTACTCATAAAAACCTTTTAATATTAGATGAGTTTTTTGTAAAGATTAATTCCAAACATTTATTATGGCAGAGTCTTCTCTGGAAGGTACAACATCTATTTCCGTACCCATAATGTAGTAGCTATATCCGGATAAATTTAATCCAATAATGTGACCATTTAGGAATACTTGTAGTCCAATCCTAGCTCCGGAGAAAAAAATCCATTGTGGTAAAGAGTAGGTCAACCATAAATCCGTAGGAGAGTTCTTTTCTTTTAGAACTTCTTTAATATTAGGATTGAACTTACTCAAATTTTTAGAAAAATACCATGCCAAATCTTCTTCTTTTAAGATACTGGAAGGTGATAGAATCGCATCCGGAATTTTTTCTGTGTTTAAAAGATAAGACGAATTTCCAAGAGTATCATGAGAAATTATAATGGCAGAAGTATAGGGAAGCAGGTTAGACTGAATTAAGGGTGTTGTTTTGCTTTTATCCGAGTTTAATAGGTAAGATTCTACTTTGGATAAGGTTTTTTTAGCTGAATGTAATTCCATAACATCTCCTTTGGGAGAAAAAACAAAAGACACGTTTTCCAATTTGCCTTCCCTAATGTATATTTTCCCATCTCTAACAATAGGAGAAGGTAAAACAATTGTGCCTGCAACTATATAAACACCGTATATTTTAGCGAGTTTTGAAAATACTTTATAGTATGTATCTCGTACTGCTTCTGCTTTAATTTTAAGCAAGGTTTCTATATCTTTGGTGCCAGAAGAAGAATTAAAATAATTTAAATAATAATTAATGATGTTAGATAATTTCATCGAAGAAATTGCTTTCTTGTAATCATCGGCTAAGTAAGCAGAAGGTTTTTCACCGTTTAATACTAAGAACGTGCCTATGTGTTCCGGAAACAGAACCGTAGTTTGATGATTTAAGAAACCATTGTATTTCGCATGTTGCATTAATGTTTCTAATTTGTCATAAAATCTATGCTCAGTAGAATAGTCTATTCCGGAAATAGACACTTGCATTCCAACTAAATTTCCATTTCCGGAATTTTGTCCCGCATTTATGATAACCGGAGTTGACAATTTTTTATCTTTTGGTTCCTTCTTGTCCTGTTGCATACTAGGATAAGAAACCCAAGATGAGTATAAAATCACCAAAACTAAGAATATATATACGATGTATTTTAAAATTTTCATATCATTTATTGCTTATGATTGTATCCTCTCAAATCTTTCAGGTAGCGTTTATTGAGCTTACTGAGACGCAATGAGCGACACCCACGGCTTTTGAGAAGATACTTATGAAGTTCTCTTCTTTATCTATGATCGGTTACGCCTCTTTCGCTGTTTGCAAAAAAATCTATAATTGTCTTTTCCTCAAGGATAGGATTTTCAATCTTTTTCAATTCCACTAAAGCCTGGGTTATGTTAATACCTGAATGGTATAGCGTTTTGTACACTTGTTTGATTTTATTTCGAACATCCGATGGCAAACCGGCTCTTTTCAAACCAATAGAGTTCAAACCAATTACCGTAGCCGGATTTCCATCTACAGTACTATAGGGTGGAACGTCTTTTACGATTTTTGAACATCCGGCTATCATTGCATAAGTGCCGACATTGCTATATTGGTGAATAGCAGTAAGACCGGAAATAAAAGCATAATTTGAAATATGCACATGTCCCGCGGTAGCAGCACAATGTACCATAATAACGTGGTCTTCAACTACTGAATCATGGGCTATGTGAGTATTTTCCATTAAAAAGCAATGGTTTCCAATTTTTGTTGTACTTCCCTCAAATTTGGAGCGATGAACAGTAAAATATTCGCAGAGTCGATTATGATCTCCGATTTCAACCCCGGAAGGGATTTTCGGATCAAAATGTAGATCTTGCGGAACGTTTCCTATTGCAGCACAGTGCTTAATTATGTTAAATTTTCCAATTGTAACATTATCATAAACTCTAACGGAACTCTCTAATACCGAACCTTCACCTATTTTTACATTTTTTCCAACAATGCAAAAAGGACCAATATCTGCTGTTTGATGAATTTCAGCACTCGCATCAATAATAGCGGTTGCATGGATTGCCATAGTGTAATATTACTCCTCAAAATATTTTTTTATACTTCTTTTTTGTTTTTTAGTTTTTTGCTTTTTTATTTTTCTTCTTTTTTCGTTTTGTAAGGAATCATTTGATTTATTTTCTAGTTTGTCACATAAGATAGAACGAGCTTTGTATCTATTTAATCCTTGGGTTCTATAAATTGAACATTTCACTTCCTCACCGGACGGAATATGTTTTAAATAAACGGTTGTTGAAACTTTATTTACGTTTTGTCCTCCCTTTCCACCACTTCTCGTAAAAGATTCAAGCAAATCAGACTCCTTTATGGACAGTTTCTCCATTCTTTCTTTTAATAAGTTTTGTTTTTCAGGAGAAACTGGAAAGTTTAAACTAGACAACAGGTTATTTGATTAAATTGGAAGAAGGACAAATATCATTTAAAGGACAATTCTCACACTCCGTTCTATTGGCTTTACAATGTTTTCTACCCAGGTAGGTTAAATACAAAGAAAACCTTAACCAATATTTTTTATCAACCTTTTCCATTAGATCGTATTCAATATTTTCGGGTAGATTTTCAGTAGTTAGTCCCAGTTTATTGCTAATTCGCTTGACATGAGCATCTACTGAAATACCTTCCGAACGATTAAAGACCTCATTAAGTAGCATATTGGCTGTTTTCCTATCTATCCCAGGCAAAGATGTTAATTCAATGAGGGTATCAGGTAGTTTGCCATTATAATCTGATAAAATTTTCTGTGCAATACTTTTTATTAGTTTTGCTTTGTCTCTAAAAAAACCTGTGGGAAATATCAATTCTTCCAGATCTCCAAGATTGGCTTTTGCAAAAGAATCCAAAGTAGGGTACTTTTCAAATAATTCTTTTGTTACGGAATTAACTCTTTCATCCGTACATTGATCACTCAAAATGGCAGCAACAGCCAATTCATAATCTTTTGTAAAATACAAAGGACACTCAATTTTTCCAAAATAGTTCCTTAGTCTTTTAAAAATTATTTCTGAATACTCTATATCCGAAGATCTATCACTCATAATATTGATTCAATTAGGGTTTTTTTTGTGCCTGTGTCTTTTTAGGAGGAGAAATTACATCCAAAGAGCCTCCATTGTCTTGAATAGCTCTTTTTAAGCCCTTCTTTTTCAAAGTCCTAAGTGCTCTTGTAGATATTTTTACCCTAACCCATCTGTTTTCATCTTCTAAAAATATCTTTTTTTCAACAACGTTCACTTTCCATAGTCTTTTGGTTTTTAAATGAGAATGGGAAACCGCATTTCCTGATCTGGTTCCTTTACCTGTTACAACACACCTTCTAGCCATATTTTTCTCCTTAAAAAGTAAGGATTTTCGATCTTTCCTATTAGTCAATTACAAAATAACATTCTCTTTTAAAAGGTTAAATGCGTCAATAGGAGAATCAACAAAGTGAATTAACTTCATATCGTTTTCGGAAATCAGCATATACTCTACTAAAGCAGAGAAATTTATAACACCTTCCCAAAACTTTTTACCATAGAGTAATATTGGTATATTTTTTTCATTTTTGTTTGTTTGAATCAGTGTTAATGTTTCAAATAATTCGTCAATAGTACCAAAACCTCCCGGAAAAACCACAACTCCTTTAGATAAATATAAAAACCAGAGCTTTCTCATAAAAAAATAGTGAAAATCAAAAGACAATTCAGGATCGGTATAAGGATTGGTTCTCTCTAGAGGTAGAGATATATTTAGGGCAACCGAAGTGCCGCCAGCCTCTTTTGCCCCTCTATTTCCAGCTTCCATAATCCCTGGACCACCTCCAGTACAAACTAATAGTCTTTTTTCCTCTTTATGGTTGGAAATCTTTATTCCCCATTCCGTAATCATTTTAGATAGCTCTCTCGCATCATCATAGAAGTTACTTAAACTGGCTAAGTTTTTTAGCAATTTTAGTTCTTTAGATTGAGGCTCTTTTGATTCCAAATCCAGTATCATTTGTTTTATATTGCTTGCTTCTTTAATCCGTGCTGAGCCAAACATAACAATGGTGTCTTTTACATTTTTTTTGATAAATTCACTATGTGGGTAGTTGTATTCGGAAAGAATACGTAAGTCTCTTGCATCTTCAGATTCTAAATAGTCGATATTTCGAAATGATTTTTTGTTCATAAATGAATTTTTTATATGTATATTTTATTTATATGTAAATCTATTTTCCAATTTTATAGTAGTTATTATTTTATCTATTTTTATAGTTTTTTTTAAAAAAAATTGTTTTGAACTTTAAGGCTAGTTAATCATATTGAAAAGAGGACTGACGAATGAAAGTAATTCCCCTTGGTGTTAATAGCGCATTTGCTATCGGAACCTATGAAAAAGATGGTTCTTATAAGCCTAGATGGCAATCTAATTTTTTAATAGAGTTTAAGTCTAAGGGAAAGGTAAGAGAAGATGTTTTTAGATTTGTAATTGATTTTGGTGGTGATATTAGACACTCTCTTGCCTATAAAGGATTAAAGTTAAGCGATATTGATGCTTGGTACTGTAGTCATCCCCATTCTGATCATATTGGTGGTATAGAAGGAATTGCTCTTTCAACAATTTTTAATCCCTTTTGGAACAAAGCAAAAACTGATTGGCTTACAAACAAAGATAAAAAAATTGACCCGGTGGTTGATAGACTATTTGACGGTTACAAAATTCCTCGTGAATGTAAACCTTCACTATGGGGACAAAAAACTGTTTTGGATGAATTATGGAGTGCTGCAGCCCCAGGTCTCAAAACACTCCAGGGTGTACAGGAAGTTGGCTTGGATACATATTTTGACGTAAATGTTATGAAAAGTAACATCAATTACGCCTTTAATGACGGAAAAAAGAAATGGGTAGTTGACACAATTATCAGCACTCATGTTTTAGCCGGAACAACTCTAATGCCTTCTTATGGATTGCGGTTTCGTAGTTCGGACGGAAAGAATATCCTGTTTCCTACAGACACGCTTTGGATGATGCCCCCTAACATGTTAGGTTTTTATAAGCGGGCTGACATTATCTACCAAGATTGTGAAACAGGACCAAAATCTGGAGTTCATTCTCATATCAATGAAATCAGGATATCCGATCCGGAGATCAAGAAAAAATGTTATTTGTACCACTACGATGAAGAGCCAGTAGTTGACGAAGGGGAATTTAGGGGAATTTTGAGGATCGATGATGTTCATGAATACTAAAATGAGGAATATTTATTTCTCTGGATAGATTTTTTGCAATTTCATCGGTTGGCTTTAACTCAGCTGCTTGAACTGCCATTTCCAAAGATCTTTCTTTGATGTTTAAGGAGTTGTAGATATGAAAAAGGTTTATCAAATTGTAAAAATGTTTTCGGTTTCTTAAATACAATCTTTCTCCAAAGTCAACTGCTTTATCCAAATCTCCAAGTTTTCTATAGGCTACCGACATATTGTAAAGGTATTCATTATCTGATGGTGTAATATTCAGGTAATCCTCGTAACATTCGATGGCATTCAGGAACTCACCCGTTAAAAAGTATACATCCGAAAGAAACTTTATTAACTGTTGGTAGACAATAGAAGTCGTATACAAATCATCTTCCGAGTTGATGGTGAGGTATGCTTGAAAATATTCAATGGATTTAAAAAACTCTCCTTTGTTATATAACAATCTTCCTAAAAATTTGTATATCTCAGGATGATTTTCTTTTTCTTTATCCGTTTCTTGGATTTTTTCGATGGCTTCTTTGTAATTTCCCTTATTAAAAAGTTCTCTTGCTTCTTTAAGTATTTTTTCAATTTGTTCCGGAAGCTTTTCAGTAAGACTTTTTCCCTTCTTTGTGTGGTATTCAACTCTTAAAAGGGAAATGTCATCCACCAGTTTTCCTGTAAGTTTTATACTCGCAAGAATTAAGGGCAATTTTCCTCCGCCTTCTTCGACCCTTTGCAGTATGGCAGCCTCATTTTCCTGGTATTTCTTTACTCCGTCTTTCTGCTCTAAAACAATATCATCTCGTCCGTCTGAGCCAATAATAATAACATCGTTTTCTTTTAATTGAAACAGATTCACTCCAAAAAAATGTTCTTGTTCCGGAGTTCCGATTTTCCAAAGTTTTTTTCCCTCATTTATAAAGCTTGCCTTGCTATCACGGTAGAGTATTGTAGGAGGATGCTCAATATTAACATAGTACATCATTCCATTGTGGTTATCCACTAAACCCATACACAAAGAAATGTACATCGAACCATCAAAAGATAAAAATACGTTATGAAGATCTAGATACAATTCTTTTAACCAAATTTCCGGATATAGATTGGTATTTTTTTTTACTTTGGAACGCATGATTACGGCATCAAATATAACACCCAAAATCAAAGCTCCGCTTGCTCCTTGTATGGACTTTCCCATCGCGTCTGCATTGACAAATACCGTGTATGTATGATTATCGCTTAACACAATTGTGTCCGTCTTGCAAATATCACCACCTATTTGAGATGACCATTTTTTAAAGGAGAACTTCTTATTTTGCTCGATTATAAATTCGGTTAATACATTTTTGCTCGTATTTTTATTGGATTGCAATGGGTCAAGAAGCAGAGAAATTAGAAAATAGTCACCGTACTGACTTGATTTTATACGATTGATTTCTTCTAGGGTATAATTGTAGTCCTCTTTAAAACGGTCTCTTTTTTCGATAGAGTTATCTTTATGATTTTTTATAAAATTGAATAAAGATGTTAGATGGTTTATTAGTTTTTTGAAATTTTTTACTTGATTGTAGGTATAAAAAACCTGTGTTGATTTATTTTCCAAATACAGGATGCCTGTCAATTGTTTGTTGTAAATTAACGGTAAGCATAAAATAGAAATTACAGGATAATCACGAAAGTATATATCTTTTGAAAATGGATTTTCCCTAGAAAAATCGGATATATAAACGCTCTTTTGTTTTGTTACCACATGGCTAACTATCGTAGTTGGTAGGTCTGTAAATATTTGTACATCACTCAATTGCTTGGATTGCAGAGATCGGTAGTTTTTCAAATTACATTCAAGTTCTATTGTAAGGTTCGTATCTTTAAAATCAATAAGGACAGCTTTCTGAGTTTTGGTATTCTCTAATATAAGCTTGATAGAATCGTATAATAATTCTTTTGAGTGTGTATCCATGCTTTTATCCGATATTCCGAATTGCCCATACGATCAGTTTCTGTCCTTCAATTTTATAACTTAGGTCAAATTCTGTTTCGGATAGGATTCGATACAAACCCAACTTACTTCCTGAAGGATTGGGTTGTTCGAGTATCTCTTGTAGTCTTTGTATATAAAGCTCTTGTTTATTGGTTGAAGTTTTTATTTTTTCCATACACAAAATCAATTCATTGATACTACCAATCGATTCGATTCCATTTGTCACACAAATTTCTATATGTTTGGAATTGCACTTAAACTTAAATTCCACAGCCGGTGCATCTTCTGTAGCAATTCCATATTTTATCGCGTTTTCGATGAGTTCGGAAGCTGCAATTTCACTGGATTCAATAATAGATTGCTCATAAGCTTTTAGCTCCACTTTCACCCTTTCTTGGATGGTTGTTACAAAACTCCATGTAGGTTGTGTTGTGAAATGTATCGAATATTCATCTTCCATTTCAATCACTCTTCATTTTGACGTAGTCTAATTTTTCACAAGCTTTTTTTAAAGCTGCAAAGGATGTTTTTTGCCAATGTATGTTTTTATCATAGCTTATCTCTGTTTTGATTTTATCTTGATTTAGTAATTTCATCAATAGCATAATGGATATAACGGTAGACGAGTTCATAAACTTCAATTTATTAAAATCTACCTCTAAACTATAGTTTTTTATCTCCGGTATTAAAGTGGTAAAATACGGATTCAAATAAGATGCCGGGTTTCGGGAATCGCTTCTTCCTAGCCATTTCATGTAAATATGGCTACCTTCTTTTTTCACTCGAATTTCTAGTTTATCTATAAGTAATGATTCCATCATAAAGCCTTTTTATTGTATTCCCTTCGGCTGCGATCAGGGAACGACTACATGTTTTTTATCGAATTTTTTTTGTTTCTGTTTATCCAAATTCTCTTCATTTAGATATCGAACTTGAAATTCTTCTAATGTCTTTATCTTATCCAAACTTTTCAGCATTTTTTGAAGAGTTTTTATATCTTGTACCTTTTTTAAATGAGGATAAATTTTGGCACCTACAGAACCAAACTTTAATCGTAATCCTTGTTGTAATCCTTGTTGTAATCCTTG
Source organism: Leptospiraceae bacterium (assembly GCA_024233865.1). GTDB lineage: Bacteria > Spirochaetota > Leptospiria > Leptospirales > Leptospiraceae > JACKPA01. The sequence continues at coordinate 369,349 of JACKPA010000002.1, forward strand.
TTGTAATCCCTTTTTTATACCATTTCTTTCAATACTTGTTATATAAGGCATTTTCTCCTCCTCGTATTTTTCAACTTTTGCTTCGAATTCTATTTCATATTTTTCCGGCAGCTCTAACACCCAATCCATAAAACGAAACAAGCCTATAATAGTGTTTTTATCATAATTCCTTTCGTACATCCTTCGAATAAGATTAAATTTCCATATTGTCCGTTCTTCCGGATTATTTTTAGTTTCTTTGGATTTTAGATAACTCATTACTACCAAAGAAAACACGTTCTTGAAAGATTCCAGTCTCTTCCATTCTGTTTTATAATTTATCAATTTTATGCTACTAAATTTTAAATTTACTTCCGTTTCCAGCAATCTGTAGTGATAGCCAGTAGGATGCCACTTTTTATTTTCATCTAGAAGCACTGCATAGCTTGCTACTTTCTTTCCATATTTATCAAAAAGGCGATAGTTGTAGACATACATTCTTTCCGCAAATTCTTTCTCATAACTGCCTTGAATTTCTATGTGCACTAATACCCAAGTTTCTTCACCATTTTTTAGCCAAATTTTTACTAACTTGTCAACGGCTTTCTTACCTGTTTCCGAAGTCTTTAGTATTTTTTGCAACTCTTTATCAAGAAACACATAACCCTTTTTCCATTCTATTTGTTTGAAAGAGCTTGAGAAGAAAAACTCCATAAATTGCGGAAAAAATTTTTCTATCATCTCTTTCCAAGGACTATCCGAATCCATTTAAAGCCTTTTTATCACCATAAAGGTAATATCGTCATTATTCTGGAAGTTCTTTAAAAGTTTTAACAACTCCTCTTTGATTTCCAGTGGTGGCTTGTTTCCGTTTTTCCGCATGAAGCCTAACAAACCTGTATCGGCTAGCATTTCATCGTTTTTGTCTCTTGCTTCGGTAATTCCATCAGTATACAATAGCATCGTATCACCTTGGTTAAATTTCACTTCTTGAATATCAAAATCATTGAGCATGTCTTCTACACCCAACCATGAACCGGAAGTATCAATTTCTTCCACATTTTTAGTAGTAGCTCGGTACACGATCAAAGGCAGGTGTAGACCTGCATACATGAAACTTTCTTCTGTAGTACGGCAAAATACGGTAATCGTCATATACTTAGTTATTCCCATAAGTCGGATATTATTAGACAAGATTCGGTTTACGGACTTCATAACCTCGGTTAGTGGTAAATCTTTTGCTGCATGAATCACCGAATGAACAGAAGTTTGAGCCATCATCATCACAAGTCCCGCTGGAACCCCATGACCGCTCACATCTCCGATTATCATCCAATCCCTTCCATAAGCATCTTGGAATACGTCATAATAATCACCACCAACTTCGTCTGCTGTTTCCATATAGGCAGTCACTTCAAATCCAGGCAATCTTGGCTCTTTGGGAAGCAAACTCGTTTGGATTTGGCAGGCAATATCCATCTCTGTTTCGATTTTGGTTTTCTTTTTTGTGACGGATACTATCGCATTTACTAAATTTGAATTTTCTATCGAGATAGCCAACTGAGAGGAAAGCATTTTCATGATTTCCAATCTTTCTACTGTAAATACGTTGGTTGCAAGATTGTTTTCCAGATATACGATTGCGAGTAGTTTCCCTTGGCTGATAACGGGATAACACATTACCGATTTTGTCCTATTTTCTTTTATGTAGGGATCGTTTGTATAGATTCCGGTTTGACTCGCATCGTCCAGTACAACTTCTCTTTTTGCCCGTGCTACGTAGTTTAGGATAGTATGCGGTAGTTTTACCTGTTCCAACGTTTTATGCTGCATTACGCTGATTTGGTTTTTATTGGCATCACCTTCTGCTTCTATGGTCATTTTTACTTCGTGGTTGTTTCTCACTTTTTCCACAAGGATGAGTTTTCCCGTTTCTGCTCCCGAATTTTGGAAAAGTATTTTCATCATGTTTTCCAAGAGTTTGTCGAGTTCAATTTCAGCAGACAGGGTTTGTGATGCTTTCAAAACGCTTTGGATGTCGATGGAATTAGACGATGAACTAGAACCCGTTGTTCCACTAGTTGTTGTAGTCGAGACATTTCGCCTATTGGTAGTCCTTCTGTTTTGGTTGAAACCTAGCAAATCAGGAAAAGTCTCTTCGAGTTGTTTGACCTTTGGTTTGCAACCCCATCTTTCGTAGGCATACCTTGCGTCTATCATATAGACTCTTGCGATCTTTTCGTTCTTTTGGCTTAGCCAAAACTTGGCTGCGAGTTCATTGGCGATTGCCTCTTCTAATGTGTATTCATACTGCATGGCTAGCCGAATGGCTTCATCATACTTGCTTATCGCATCTACTATGTTTCCTTCTATCCTAGCAAGTTCAGCTCCGATGATCAAGTATTTGTGCCCGTAGTTTGCCTCACAGTTCTCTGCCCAGACTTTCATCCGTTCCTGGTTTTTTTTGACTTGTGATAGGTAGACCTCACCCCGTCCTGGCGGACACCCCTCTCCTAATAGGAGAGGGGGAGAGGTAAGAGCAAGGCAGGTGAGAGAGTCAAAGAAGTTGTGTTCAGGTATTACCATCTGTCCAAAAGATCCCCCTTCGTTAGGGGTTGTCCTTTCCCCATAATTATAGGCAAGTTCGTAATCTCCCATCAAATACAGGAATATAGATTTAACTAAATATAACCAGTGTAAACAACTTGCATTTTTCGTATCTATCCAAAGCTTTTCCAATTCTTCTTCATTAAATTCCTCATTTAAGAGTTTTGAACTATCAAAATGGTCACCCTTAAGTTTAGTAATAAATAATTTCCACATAAAAAATGCTCTTACAGCATCAAAACTCTTTGTGCTTATAATAAGGTTTTGATAATTTTCATATTTCTCAAATGCAGAATCCAGATTTTCTCTTGTTAAAAAAGTTCTTATATTGTAATGAACAATACAAAAAGACATATACGCAAGGTCGCCACCTTCATATCCGTGTTGAATTCCTTTGTTTAGTATATTAAAGCCTTCTTTTCCGTGATTTCTCCAATGAGCTACCATCGATCCATAGAAGAAGTAGACTTTAGATTTTATTTCCAAGTAATTCATTTTCTCAACCAATTCCATAGCAAGGCGACCAAATGCTTCTCCTAATTCGTAGTTTCCAGCTCCGGAACCTAATACAACAGCAAATAGAACAAACCCAAAGGGAGAAATTGGAGATAGTCCATAGTTCAATGATATATCTACCATATTCAAGACAATAATAGGAAAAAGTTGAGGCTTAACAATATAAGCCGGAGCTATGGTTGAACTCAATATTCTAACGGCAGCCAACATTTTTGGGTCTTGCATCTTCGGGAGCTCAGCTAGTTCTTTTGGATTTCGATTTCCTAAACTCTTAAAAACTCTCTCAAACTCAGGAGTTGGGTCTATATCAGAATTTAAATCCGGAAAGGAAACTCCCAGCATTTTTAGTGTATCTACGGAAATAAAGATAGCTTCCAGCATCTTGAAATCAATGGTTGCATAGAGATTCAATCGAATTTCATATACTCTTGTTTTATCAAGAAGGTCTGTTGCTTTAGATAGTATCAGATCAAAGTATTCCTCTGCTTCTTTGATATTTGTGTTCAAATACTCTGCTCGTGCTCGTTTTTCATAAATCTCTAGTGCCTTTTCATACGATGTTTCCCAAGAATCAGATGGCAGCAACTCTGTTGCCATCTTGAGCAGATTGAGAGCAGGCTCATAAGCAGAAGAAGCAAAAGCTTTGTCCGCTGCCATTAAATTCAAATCTAACAGTTCATTTTGTTCATCAATACTAAGAAGTCGGATAGCATTGTTCAATTGGTTTACAATCGTAAAAACAAATTCTTCTACAGTATTTCTTTTTTTGGCTACCTGTAAATACGTTTTTCCAGCTTTGTAGTGGTGTACTACCTTTTTGTCATCATCTATGATTCCATACACTGCTTCCTTGACTTTATCATGGACAAGTTTCCCTTTGTTTTCACCTATGGTTATGAATCCATAGTTGGAAAGCCTTGTTAGTAAATTCCCTACATCCGATTCTTCCTTTTCGACAATTTGATAAAACAGATCCAAATAAAACCAACTGCCTATACAAGAAATCTGTTTCAGTGTATTTAGTTCTTCTTCAGGTAAACTTTTTGCCTTTTCAGCCAAAAGGTCTATCACATTCTCGGAAATATTGGCATCTTGTATTTTACTTAAATCCCAATGCCATTGTTCCTCTTTGAGACGGATTAGGTCTTTGTGGTAAAGGTTTGTCAGCAACTCGTTTACGAAAAACGGATTCCCCGCAGTTTTGGACATGACAATTTCTGCAAAAGGTTTGGTCACTTCCGGTTTTTGCTTGAGCGTATCAGCTACGAGCTGATTGATAGACTCTAGTTTTAGGGGTTTTAAGGCTACTTCGTGGATCGTAAATTCTTGTTTTCTTAACTCATCCACCATCAAAACAAAGGGGTGAGTTGCATCTACTTCGTTTATTCGATACGCAAGAATAAACATTAAATGAGTTATATCCGTAGCTGCGTATATCGTTTGAATAAGGTGGATACTCGGAGAATCCGCCCACTGCAAATCGTCCAAAAATATCACAAGGGGATGTTCCCTACTGGCAAAAACCCTTACAAAGTCTTGGAATACCAAATTGAATCGGTTTTGCGATTCATTGGGAGATAGTTCCACCAACTCCGGTTGTTCACCTATTATAAGTTCCAATTCTGGGACTACTTCTGTCACAACCCTTCCGTTAGGTCCAAGTGCAGTTTGGAGTTTCTCTTTCCATACATTGACGGATTCTTTCTTTTCGGTTAGTACCAGTTTTACCAAATCCTGGAGTGCGTAAATAATTGCTCGGAAAGGCATGTTTCGCTTCATGGGATCAAACTTTCCCGTTATATAGTAGCCTTTGGAACTTACTATCGGCTTTTGAATTTCATTCACCAAAACCGTTTTTCCGATTCCGGACATGCCGTTCACAAGCAAGATTTGTGTTGAACCGGTTGTTACTTGCTTGTAAGAATCTAACAGTTGTTTTAACTCTTCTTCTCTTCCGTAGACCTTTTCCGGAATCTGAAACTGCAAAGACACGTCTTTCAAACCAGGTCGAAAATATAAAGTATCAAGAGTTTGCTTATGCTCCGAACACCATTCCAAATCATACAATAATCCAACTGCACTCATGTATCTGTCTTCCGCATTTTTTGACATGAGCTTTAGGATGATTTCAGAAATAGCTTTTGGTATCCAAAACTTCTCCGGAGATTCGGGAAGAATGGCAATGTGGGAATGAATGAGCTCCAGAGCATCATGGAATTCAAACGGAAGTTTGCCTGTCACTAACCGATAAAAAGTAACTCCCAGTGAATAAAAGTCCGTTCGATAATCTACCATTCGATTCATTCGTCCGGTTTGTTCGGGTGAAATGAAGGCAAGTGTTCCTTCCATAGAATTTGCCATATTTATATTTGCTGTTTCCCTACTTAGCAAACTCGCACTTCCGAAATCTATGATTTCCAGTTTACCTGATTCTGTATTGTATACAATATTGTGTGGTTTTATATCTTTATGAATAACACGAGCTTTGTGAATTTCACCTAAGGCTTTTGTGGTTTGTATGGCAATGGATAAAAATTCTTCTATGGAAAATAGGTTTTTTATTTTTAACAGTTTATCCAGAGAAGTGCCTTGTATATCTTCAAAGATCAAAAGTAGGGTATTTTTATATTTTTCAATGGCAATGACTTTTGTAATACCAGATAGGTTAAACTTTTGGAGTATTTCGTATTCGGTTTGGATTCTTTTCAATTCTTCCCAAGATGGGTATTCATTGCAAGACTGCTTGATGATAACTTTCTTACCGTCTTTACTTGCTCGATAGATGATGTGTTTTTCACCTTCGTGAACCATTTGTGTTATTTTGTAACCGGCTATGGTTTTCATTTAAAAATCCTTCGGGTAAATTTTTTATCTTTATCCTTACTCTTTGAATCTGACTTATTTTTCATACGCACTCAAGCCCGAAATTTCTTTTCCCTCTTCCATCAATTTGAGTTCGGATGTGGTTAAACCATGAATTAACCGTGAAGAATTAAGCGTCATCAGTAGTCTTGGATTTGAAAACCTTCCGGATTCTTTAATTCCATCAGATATTCACCCAAACCCATTACGATAATACCTCTTTTGTTAGCAAATTTTAGCTGGCTCTCGTGAGGATTGAAGGTAGAGACAATTCCACATACCTTTTTGTGCTGAAGTTCGGGAAAGTATTCACGAAATACTTTGAAGTCTTCTATCAGGTCGTTTATGTCTTGGGAGGTTAAATTGTTTTTAGTAGAGTTGAGAAAAACTCTATCCATTGTCTCAACTATTGTGTCAAATTCTTGTGTTTTCCCGGTAACAGGATGTTTTCGTTTAACACGACCGGTAATGGAAATTATCTCAAGACCAAGTTGTTCTTCCAAAACGTTGGGAACACTTGGAATCACAAAGTCTTCTACTAGTCTGCCGTATTGCCTGGAAATTTCTGCCATTTTCTGATTATTTCTTTTTGATTCTAGCTTCAATTGTTTTGTTTCTTCTCTTATCTCTAAAATCTCATCATCCATTTTATCAATTCGCTCTTGAGATTTATCAATCTGGCTTTGTGCCCTATCAATCTGGCTTTGTGCCCTATCAATCTGGCTTTGCATTTTATCCATTTGGCTTTGCATTTTGATTCCATTTTCCCGCATTTCCAAAATATGGATGTCCATGCTTCGAGATAAATTGGCAATATTTTGACTGTTTTTCAGTAAACTTGCGTTTACGGTTCTGGTGAATTCAGCCAAAGCTTCTTCCAAACGGTCTACTCTTTCTTCAACAATAGGCATAATAGGAAACGTAAACAGAAAGCTATAAGTTTGTAAAGTGTTTTTAGGGAAAATTTTTGGGAAAAACTCCTTTTTCTTGCATTTCTCCGATAGTGCAAAAATCATTCTATTTCTTCACACTCTTCCGGTCTTAATCCCGCTCCCTGAGCATAGCCGAAGGGAGCTAAGAGATCACCTCTCGGACACAACCAAACCCAAGGCTGTTTTTGATCCCAAAACCGGCTGAAAAACCAAGTTCTCAAATCGGAGAAATCGTCTCAAAAACATACTCGTCCTTTTTTTCCAAAGCAGGAAGATACTCCACTGTATGCACTCAGAAATTGGCACGACACTTGCTTGGAGGATTAAGGCTCTCTCAGTGCAAGGAAGGGAACAACTTCCAATTTAGTTCGCTTCCGCAGCGGGCACGCTTAGTTAGATGCCGTTTGCATTTAATATTTACTCTCCTTGTTCTATTGCTAGTCTATATTCTGATTTGTTATTAGGAATACAGGTGAAAAGAGTTTCAAGATTATTATCATGGATAATAGTTAATGGTAAAAATGTATTTAGGTTTTTGTTCAAATGTTACCTCCAACACCTTTAAACTTCTCAACATAATCAACAATCTTTTTAAAGACAGTCTGTTTTTTAGTTAAATATTGTGGATTTAAGGGACTCATTTTGGGAAGAATTGAATTTAACTCCATCCCATTTTCACTAGCATATTCCCTTTTGAGCGATGTCTCTAAATAACGTTTTGCCGCTTCCTCATTCAGTTTCTCTTCAGTAATTAACTCTGATGCTTCACGTTTTTGTTCTTCTCTTGCATAGGCGAAGAAGGCTTCAATAATACTTGCTTTATCTTTGATTTTATCCAAGTCGGATTGATTAATAAAATCAACAAGCAAACTCTCTTTAGCTCGATTGCCAATACTGGATCGGATTAAACGACGTACTTCTTCTACTAAAGCAGACTTATCTTTATTCTTTTTATTGTGCTCAAAAATCAATTCCAAGATGTAGTCGAGGTTGATTTCTTGAGATTTTAGAAGTTCCACTTCAAAAACCAAATCATCCCAATCCAAAGTAGTAGAATCTTTTTCTTTGCCGAATTTTTCACGATGAAGCCAATCGCGTATATCGTTATATGTAGAACGGTAGTCTTGTACTGTTCGCACTTCTATAACCGGAATATCCTGAATTGCATTGAACTGCTCATCATTCAAAAAGTGTTTTTCTTTGAATTCTTCTACTGCTATTGGGTCTGATGTATCTATGTTTTGTAATGCCTGCAATCCCACATATTCATCATAGTTTTGCAAAATATTTTCAACATGGAGATACTCTCCGAATAGTTTCGCAAAATCTTTTTTATCTTTTTCTTTTATGATTTCATCAGGATTTGGGAACTTCTCTTGGAGTTCTTTCACTATTTCTAAATAGCCCCGATGTGCGTCACCGGTTACTAGATCGGTAAAGCCTTCCATGTATTCTTTGTAGCTTTTTTCCAGAACCACATTTTTTGTATTTTTATCTCCAAAAAGTGTTATGGCATTAATGGTCGGTTGTTCCAAATTCCGGAAAGTTACGATATTGCCAAAAGTTTTTGTAGAATCGTAAATACGATTGGTTCGTGAATAAGCTTGTATTAGTCCATGATAACGCAAGTTTTTATCTACAAAAAGCGTATTCAGAGTTGGGGCATCAAAACCGGTTAGAAACATACCAACAACAATAATCAAATCAATTTCTTGTTTCTTAACCCGGTTGGAAAGGTCGCGATAATAATTCTGAAACTTATTACTTTCAACACTGAAATTAATTTTAAATAAAGCATTATAGTTTGAAAGTCAAGGTCTTTCCTATCCACTACAAAAAAGACTTTATCAATGAAATCAAGTTCTGTAGCCATTCGAGCGGCCTTAAAACTGGTAAGAGTTTTTCCCGATCCTGTAGTGTGCCAGATATATCCACCACCATTGGTAGTACACCATTTTTTAGTTAGGTTTGTATTTTCAATTTTCCATTTGGCTTGTGTTCCGGTTTGCTCAAATTGTTGAATCACCTGCACCTTATTGCGGACAATATTTTTCTTATCCAAAAGATAGATATTTTGAATATGACCATCATCAAATACAAAATCGTAAATGTAGTCGTTGTGAATTTTACGGGTTTTATCAATATTATTATTATTAGGCTTGTCTAAATATTCCTCTACAAATCGAAGCCATTCTGAATCTAAAAATTGGACTTTATTAAGCTCTTGTAATTGAATACGAACATTTTTAAGTAAGGCTTCTGGATTCTTTAAATCGGGTAAAAATTCATATCCTTGATGGATTAAATCCTGAATCAATTCACGCTCTAAATCTGCTTCGGTTTGATAACCTCCACCCTTTTGTTCAATCTTAGTGTATTTATCCAGAATAATAAAGTTGTCTGTCTCTGCTATGGGTTTTAAGTCAGTCATTTTTTTTTATCCTTTTTTTAACCACAGAATAGACAGAAAACACAGAAAGGGTTTTCATTTTTTTCATTTTACAATTCTTTCAATAGTCGCTTTTGGGTAATGACCAAAGTTTACTAAAAAGCCAAGTTGAAGCCCTGTTGCTTTCAGATAGTTGTGCAACTGTGCACGATGTTCATTTTTAATTTCATTAACTGCTTTCAACTCAATAATGATTTTATCATAGCAGATTAAATCTGGTTTGTAAACTTGTTGTAACTTTTCCTGTTTGTAATACAATTCAAGCGCCGGTTGTGAAACAAAAGGAATGTTTTGCTTTAGAAATTCTTTTTCAAGGCACTCTTGATATACTGCTTCAAGAAAACCACAGCCCATTTCGCGGTATACTTCAAAAATTGCACCACGAATCAAGTAGCTTTCGTTTTTATATAAGAAATCTTTTTTATTTTTTTCCGTGTATTCGGTGTGTTCAGTGGTTTCCATTTTTCAAAATCCCAACAGTCGTTGATACTGCTTTAATGCTTCCAATTCTGCATTTGCTATCAGTTGCACAAAGGCTGTGGTTTCCTTTTTGGTCATCCAGTCATCCAATGCTTGGTAATAACCCAGTCTACTTTCTACGGTAATGATACAAGGCAGGTATCCCGCTTTCATCAACTCCAGATTCATGAGTAAACGAGAGGTTCGACCGTTTCCATCAATAAATGGATGGATTCCTACAAAGTCAGCGTGAATTTTTGCAGCTCTTTCTATAGGATGTAAATCGTTAGCTTTAGTATGATACCAGTCCACCAATTGAGACATTTTGTCTACAAGTAAAGTGTGATCCGGTGGAATATGACTTGCTCCTGATATGGTTACATTTATGTTTCTATATCGTCCAGCCTGTCCATCATCAATATTTTTTAAAATCAACTGGTGAATACTTCGAATTTGCCATTCTGAAAAAGGTTCCTTTTTTTGGATAATGTCCAATAGGTAAAGAATCGCTTCTCGATGGTTAATTGCCTCAAAATGTTCGCGTAATGTTTTCCCGCCAATTGTAATCCCGTTTTCCAGTACAACCTTGGTTTCCAGCAGGGTAAGAGTATTTCCTTCGATTGCATTCGAGTGGTACGTCCAACGTAAAATCAAATCGTCCAATTGATTTTTTACTACAAGCGGATCCAAAGGACGCAATTTGTCCAGACGCTGTTTTAGCCTGTCAATTTCTTCAAACACAGAAAACCTCCTTCTTTTTTAACCACGAATGCACACCAATGGATTTTGTTTTTAATTCGTGTTTATTTGTGCGATGCCCTGAGTCTGTCGAAGGGTTAATTTGTGGTTCCATTATTTCTCCACCTTTGGAAATGCCCGAACCACGAATGAAGCTTCCTACCGCCCCCAAAGTCTTCCATTCCACTCCAGCACCATTCAGCAGTTTTTCCAAAAAGTTCTTTCGTTTCATGGCTTTATTGATTAGAAACCTGTTCTTTTATATATTTTTTTACTCGATGCAATACAATTTCTGTATCCTGCAATATATTTGCTGTTAAATCTGAGCCTATAACTTCTGTATCTGATTTGTGAAAATGGTGTGGGAAGGAATCTAATTCGAATTGTTATTTTATTTTTAATCTCCTCTATTGATTTGCTATCAATACTTGAAACAATTTCATTCTGAAGTAATTGATTTATATAGGACTCTAAATCAAAATTATTCATAAAATTTCATTCAGTGTGAGTGTCCAAGCATTTTTCATTTCAACAGATATTTTCCAATCTAACCAATCATCTTCCATTGCCATACTTGCATTATTTTTTATACTTTTAGTAAATTCGTCAAATGTTAAATTGTATTTTTTTTGAAATTCCTGGATTTGATTGGAGTATTGTTTAACTTTAGATTGAACATAAAAGATAGTTATATCTTTTAATGCAGAGATTTCATCTTTGTATAATCCATTTAGAATCATTGGTTTTAACAAGTTTTCTAGGGCATTTTGTTTAATCATAATTCTATCCTAAACCAATCTGAATTTCTGTCAAGGTTATTAACCATGGAACACAGACGAATTCTTTCTTGCTTTTTTCCGTGTATTCGGTGTGTTCAGTGGTTCCATCATTTTATTCATCTGTGGTTTCATTTCTTTCCAGTTCTTTAATCACCCTATCAAAATCGGATTCATACAGACGATCCTGAACAATGCGGTATTTTTCAAATTCACTTTCGGCATGAGCTTTGGCGATTTCTGCCGTTACTTTACCAGCGTCTTGCAAAATTTCCCTATCTTTCATGCTTCAATCTCCGCTATGATGGCATCTATATCCTTACGGAGCCGATCAATCTTGCTAACGGTTGTTTTGATCTCTTCATTTAGTTTCGTAATGTCAATCACTTCACGAGTATCTTTCGTTTCTACATAAGAGCTTACAGAAAGGTTATAATCATTTTGAGAGATGATATCTAAATCAATTGATTTTGCAAAATGGTCTACATCTACTTTTGTGTTGAAAACTTCCATAACCTGAGCAATGTGTTTTGTGAGAATATTGTTATTTGTCTCTTTTTTAAACAGACCACTAGCATCTATGAACTGGGTTTTTGTGTCTGTCTTATGTTTGGAGAAAACTAAAATATTTACCGCAATCGTTGTCCCATAGAAAAGATTTGGAGCTAAGGAAATAATAGTTTCGATGAAGTTGTTATCAATTAAATATTGGCGAATTTTTTGTTCTGCCCCTCCTCGATAAAATATCCCGGGAAAACATACAATCGCTGCACGACCTTTACTGGAAAGATAACTCAAAGCATGTAGCACAAAAGCAAAGTCCGCTTTGGACTTTGGAGCCAGTATGCCGGCGGGGGCAAATCTTTCATCATTGATAAGAGTGGGGTCATCGCTTCCAATCCAATTGACTGAATAAGGGGGATTGGAGACTATAGCATCAAATGGTTTTTCATCTCTGAAATGGGGTTCTAAAAGTGTATTGCCCAGAGCGATTTTAAATTTATCGTAATTGATATTATGAAGAAACATATTCATACGGGCAAGGTTGTAAGTAGTGTGGTTTATTTCCTGCCCAAAGAACCCATCTTCTATGATGTGATTGTCAAAGTGTTTTTTCGCCTGTAGGAGTAAGGAACCAGAACCACATGCAGGGTCATAGATTTTATTGACCTTGTCCTGCTTGTGCATAGCGAGCTGAGCAATGAGTTTGGAGACATGCTGAGGAGTGAAAAATTTACCACCGGATTTTCCTGCATTGGCAGCATAGTTTGATATGAGAAATTCATAAGCATCACCGAAGAGATCGATTTGATTCTCTTGAAAATCTCCAAAGTTCAGCCCTGCTACACCTTTCAGCACTGCTGCCAACCGAGTATTTTTATCTTTTACTGTATTACCAAGTCTGTTGCTTGTTGTGTCGAAATCTGCAAAAAGTCCTTTGATGTCATCTTCAGATGGATACCCGGTTGCAGAACTTTCTATAGCAGAAAAGATTGTTGCTAAATCGGTATTGAGGTTGGGATTGGTGTTCGCATTTTTCTGGACATTTTCAAAGAGCTGACTTGGGTAGATGAAATAACCCTTTGTCTTCACTGCATCGTCTTTAATTTCAGGAGTAATAACGTTATCTTTAAGGGAAGCGTAATCAATGCTCTCGTCATCAGCTTCAATATAATTAGAAAAATTTTCACTGATAATTATTTAAAATTATAGGCTTCCCGAATCAATACTTTTTCCTTTCTTACACAACTGAAAGCAATAAAAAATTGTGAAAGAAATATGCTACTTGACAAGGTAGCATTTTTTTGTACGAAGGGGAGTGAAAAAAGTATAGCTACACCTATGATAAAAAACTGATTCATTAGTTTTTTTGTTTGAATAGTAGAAATAGGAAGAGGTTTATCCATGAAAGAAAGTAAAACCTGAAGAAATTACAGAAGAAAAGAGATTTAGCAGTCGAATCAATAGAGTCATCTATACCATGGATGGGTTATTGTAAATATTTAAATTTTCACCGAAAAATTTCTCTCGTACCAAATAATTCTTGAATTAAAAAATTGTCAAATATTACCAAAAAATCAATTCCATTCAAGTGTTTAGAAAAAATATTAATCCTATTGTTATGCTAAGTAGTAAAGGTTTTTGGCAAATGGCATCTAACTTTCTTGTACCAAATCCAAGAATTGCTTTTCCTGATCGTTGATTTCCGGTAAGTTTACAGACCATTCGGTGAAGAACTGAGCGTCCCGATTCAATTTAAGATTAAATTCACTTTCCAATTCGTTTAATGTGATATCCTTGGCAAAAACCGTTTTTCCCATAATAGCCTCTTTTGTGTGATTAGAATAATTATATTATAAACTTCAACAATAAAATCAATTCATCAGCTCAGAGTGGGATCGAAAAAAAGATTCGAGTCAAATTAGTAGATGACAAAGTGCTTCGAGGAGTAGTCTCTATGCCAAGTAATATCTTTGCAACTGCCGGAACAAATGTTTCCATTCTTTTTATCGACAAAGCAAATAAAAAGGGTGAAATCGTTTTGATGGACGCTTCCAAGCTGGGAACCACCATAAAAGAAGGTAAAAACCAAAAGACCTTGCTTTCCGAAAAGGAAGAAAACCAGAAAATGATTAATGGTTTGACTATTATTTACTAACCACTAAAAAAGAAAAAAGTCTATTTTTTCACCAAGGAGTTATTATGCGTCGGTTAATTTTATGCTTATTTTTGTTTCTAATATTACCCCAGGTTGTGAATGCAAAAACAGAACCCTACAAAGGAAAAATACAAAAAGTTACCCTCTACAGAAATCAAGCCATGGTAACAAGAAATATCGAAGTTGACCTGCCTACCGGTGAGCATACTTTGACCATTCAAGATTTACCGGCTCAAATTGTCGAGAGCAGCCTGTATGCGGAAGGAGAAGGCTTGGATATACGAGCTGTAAAGATCGAATCCATAGAAGTTGGAAAAAATCCCGAAAAAAAGATAAACGATTTGGATAACAAAATAGAAAACGTTCGTAATAATATTCAAAAAATTAAAATCTTACAATCAGCTCTCAAAAAAAAGATAAACTATCTCACAAAACAAGAAAAGTTTATCACAACAACGGAAAAAATCGAGCTTTCTAGAGGCATCCTTAACACAAATACAATGAAATCCATGACACTTTTTAATTTTGAACAAAGAGAAAAGCTAGCTTTGGACGAATTTAAGTATTCCCTGGATATAAAAGCACTCCAAAAAGAACTAACTCTGTTACAAAAGCAAAGAATGGAAATGAACAAAGGCACAACCAAAAAAAGGGAAGCAATTGTATTTGTAGAAAAAAAGACATCCGGAAAAAGTAGCGTTTTCCTAAATTATCTTGTGCGTGATTCGGGTTGGTCTCCTCTTTATAATATACGAGCCAAAAAAGAAAGCAACTCTTTTGAATTGGAATTCAACGCTCGTATCCACCAGATAAGTGGTGAAGACTGGGATAATATTGAATTAACCCTATCCAATGCCTCTCCTTCTTTAAGTGCCGTTGGTCCTGGGATTTCTCCTTTTCGGATCAATCTTTCCAGGAATGTGCCTCAGCAACAAATCCAAGACTTGAGTGCCGTTTCTCGAAGTATCAACCAAAAACTCGAAGTAGCAAGAGAAAAGCAACAAGAAGCTCGTAATTGGCAAGAAACACAAGGCTATAACTGGGAGATGAATAGAGCTGCCAATGAATACCAAAACTTGGAATTGGTTGCTGACGACGAAGACATATCCATTTTGAACAAAGAATCGGAATCCTCTCATTCAACACCCAGCGTTAGCTATTCTCTAAAGGGTAAAGTTTCTCTTGCAAGCCAAAAGGATCCTCAATTGGTCACGGTAGAAAACGTAAAACTAAACGGAAAATTGTACAATGTTGCCACTCCGATTTTGACCAACTTTGTTTATCGAGAAGCAGAAATTGAGAACAACCAAGTAGAAGAATTATTGGCAGGATCGGTGAATGTTTATTTGGATGACAGTTTTGTAGGGAATGCCGAAATTCCGAATGTGGCAAAGGGGCAGTCTTTTGTTACCGGTTTTGGAATTGACTCTCAAATCAAAACAAGAAGAGCCTTGGTGGAAAGGAAAGAAAAGATTCTAGGTGGGAATAAAGAACTTGATTTTCATATACGAATTTATGTTGAAAATTTTTATGATAAAAAGTCTTTGTTACGAGTTGCAGATAGAATTCCTATCAGTCTGAAAGACGGTGAGTTGCGGGTAACTTTAGTTTCCAATACAAGTCCGCTTAGTACGGATGAGCTTTATGTCCAAGAAGAAAAGCCAAAAGGAATCTTACGATGGGAATTGGAGATTCCGGGAAATACTTCAGGGAAAAAGTCTCAAGTGATTGAATATTCTTATAAGCTTGAATTTGATAAAAACCTCAACATCAATTTGTTTAATTCCGGTAACACGAATATGCCAAGTGGAAAGCCAGCAGATGACCTGCTCAGAGATGAATTTGAACAGATGCAAAAGAAGCGTTATAACAAAAAATAGTGGTGGACTGCTCTTGAGGAAATTTTCCTTATTTGTTAAAATTCTATTTATCACTTCCGTTTTGCTAGGTATACTTGTATTCAAACCACCTACGGAAATCAAGCTGGAAGAGTCGCACCTTCCGGCTTTTACTTCTTTTAGCCATCCCTTAGGGAGTGACAGACTTGGGCGAGATATATATGCAATGTATTCTTATGGAGTGGTTAGTACGTTTATCTTTTCGATTCCAGCCAGGTTTGTAACTATCGTTTTTTCGACCCTACTAGTTTTTTTCTCGTATTGGATGGGTAGGCAAGTCCTTTATTTTATTGAAATTTTGTCATCGGTTTTTATATCCATTCCTTCTCTGCTCATTGCATTAGTTTCGGTTTATACTCTGGGTTTTGGATTTTTTACACAATTGTATGCCATTGTATTGTCCGATTGGGCTATGGTTTATGAGTCCGTCCAAGGAAAAATCAGAGAAATTCGGAATCGTGGAAATGTCATTGCATCAATCTGTTTTGGAGGAAGTAGGTTCCATGTTTTTAAAGAGCATATTCTAACGGAAGCACTGTCTATCATTTACATACTTTTTTTAACCGGAATTCCGTCCGTAGTTATGACGGTCTCTATCTTTAATTATTTAGGTATAGATTTTGGTGCTGAATTTTTAGGACCTGGCTTAGGAGAACAGATATCTTTTTCCAAAGACTATTTTGAAAAATCACCTCTTTCTTTGATCACTCCTACACTAGGAATATTTTTATCCGTATTTTTGTTTGGTAAAAGTAAAATTTGATATGATACAAAAACTATTTGTTTTGCTTATTCTTGTTTATCCGACAGTGATTTTTTCGATAGATTCTATGTTTCGGTTTCCCGAAATTTCTCTCCCCAAAGTTGTGGATTATGAAAAAAAAAGAAAGTTATGTATATTCCCTTTCCGGAATGAGTCAAAAGATGAAAAGTTAGACTACCTGTCCAAAGGAATCCCTTCCGTAGTCTTTACGGACATTGATAAACTATCCTACGTATTTGATAAAGACGTATTACCGGAAGTGATCTATCACCCTTATGGAGATTCCAAACAAATAGATAAAGAGTTTTTTGAAAAGTACCATAACCTCAATCAAAAAACGTCCGAAGAGATCGAACAAGAGAAGTTGAATATGGTGCCTGAAAAAGACCCTAGATACATACCCTTGAAATCCGAATTTTTAGAAAAAGAATCGGACATTTTTCTGGAGCAGGTTTTTGATGCAGGAAAGAGGTTAGGTTGTTTTTATGCCATTACAGGGGAATACAAACAGACGGGAGAAGATACTCTAAAAATTGTTATGGAGTTAAGCTCCCGAAAAGACAAAAAAGTTAAAAATTTTGAAGTAACAACTTCCCTAAAAAGAGCCTACCAAGAATTGCCTAGCACCTCTGGGAAAATAAAAAGACATTTAATCAATCAAGACCTTGCCTTTGTGCTGATAAAGTCTGGTAATACAAAAGACGTTCTTATTTATATAGATGGTGCATACCAAGGGAAAACACCTCTTTCTCTACAGGATGTTCCCGTCGGAAAACACAACTTAAAGCTTATGAAAGAAGGATATTTCTCAAAAAAGAAAGTCATATTTCCCAAAAAAAATAAAAAATCGACCTACAATATACCTCTGAATCCCAGAGAAAAAACGGCATTGCTAACCGTTACAGCCAAACCGGAAGGCAGCTCGGTTTATATGGGTGGGAAACTGATTGGTCTGACTCCTCTAAAAAACGCAAAGGTACACAAGGGACTTGATCAAATAAAAGTCTCCAAAGAAAATTATATAGACTATTTTGGAGACATAGAGCTAAAGGAAGGTGACAATCCTCCTATTCATATAACACTTAAAGAAGGGAATACAAAAGAATATTACAAGCACAGAATGAATGTCTTTTTGGATTACACTTATTTTGATTTTTCTATGTATTCCATGTATGGTATTATACCTTTTTATGCCGGTTTTTTGTACAACCAAATTAAGATCAATCAAATTCGAGATACCCCGATTTCACCTCTTGCTTTATCATTTTTGTCTTATTCCCAGGACGTAACCAATCCTACCGATGTATTTAAGCTTCAATATCTTTATGGGGATACTATCATTAAACAACATGAAAATAGAGTAACCAGGTACAGACACAAACAGCAAATTTTTCAGGCAGGTGGAATTGCAATGGCTATCAGTATGGTTGCTTTTTTTTGGTTAGGTTTTAATACGGAAGCAACGGAAGTTGGAATTTCCCAGACACCTATTAGTCAGACTAATTTATACAATACGGAAACCTATATCAAATTTAATTTTAGCTTTTGATTGCAAAAGCTTGTTATTCATCTTCATGGATTTTATATTTTTCCAATTGGTTTTCTATCATTTCCAATTGGTCAAGATTGAGATTGTTAAACTGACAACCAATCCTATATTCTTTTTCCAATGTTCTTATATTTCGCACAGAGGCTCGAAATGTATGTTTTAACGTATTAAAAAACATATCAAAAATGATAATATCTCCAACATAAAATATTTTTGTAAAATGCCTATTGGGAGGATGTAAAAAACTAAAATCGGATTGCCCGATATCGCTTACCTTGCATTTTTCCCTTGATTCTTCGTAATTTCTATAATCGGAAATTTCTTTTTTTATGGCAGAGGCAATCAAGTTTAACAGATTAAAAGAATTAAGGTCGAGTCTTTCTTCGTGCAAAACTTGAACGTAACCAATGGTAGAATACTCCCTATACTTGATTGGTATACATATTTCAGCAGCATATTTATTATACTCATCGCCTTTTTTAATAATTTTGGCATAGTCAGGGTAAGAAACAAAACCAGGAGGTATTTCCGTTGGGTCGAAGCGGTTCGGAATGAAAATTGGTTTTTCAAAACTATGCATCAAACGCATTCTTTCGTCGTGACGTTCGTTTAAGTGAATTTGAAATACGTTAAAAATATGCTTCAGTCTTGGAGAATGTTCTTTTATGATATTTTGTATTCTATCATCGCTTAAAAATTTGGTTATATCATTTTGATTGATAATGTTGGTAATAAAAACGTTGTTTACGTGATACCTCTTTCCCGATCTTTTTTCATCTTTCACAAAAATTTTTAGAGGCTTTAAAATATGAGTTTCATTGTCTTTACGTTTGACGTATTCTAACTCGCATACAAAAATCTTATCTCCCGAATTGGCAATTATATTCACCTTCGGGTTTGTAAAATCAAAATTAGGGAAACTACATATAATTTGCTCCGGTTCAATATCAACTATTTTAACAGGAGTCGAACCATATTCGCTTTTCATTGTAATGGGTAATTTTAAAAAAACCGTGCTTATCACTTTAAAGATATTTATGTTTCCAACTATTTCCATTTTAGAGCTTGAAATCTAATCATTAGACTTCAAACCTCCTTTTTTATATATTTCACAAAATTTTTATAATTATAAAAAATATTGGTTATGGATTTTACTCCATAAAATGATTTTTCCAATAGGTACATCGTCTTCTTCTATACAATATTCCGCATATTCTAATAGCTCTGAAAGTTTTTGAATAAAAAAACGTTCGGGAATTTCCATATCCATACTATCTTCGGAATCTTCCGGAAATTGGTAAAAATGAATTTTTTGCATTATGTCATGGTATTTTTCCGATTCTTCTCCTAACACTAATAAATAATTTACACCATCATAATCATCATTTTTTGATTTTTTCATAAAAAATATACAAGCCCTTAAATGTTCTTCGGGTTCAGGTTTGCTCCAAAATCTAAGGATGTATTTTCCTACATCTTCCGGTTTAATTTTAATCTGTAGACTAATCTCACTAGCCAAATCGAAAAACTCCCTTTTATCCAATTTAAAAGGTCCGGAAATTTGCAATGCTACCTCTTGCGGTTGAAAAAAATATTCGAACATACCAATTAATGCCTAAAACTGATTTTATACATTTATAAAAAAAATTTTCAAGAAAAAAATTTCATATATTTTCATAGCTACTAGAAAAAATCTTTATAATATTCTTTCAAATCATAAATGGAAAATACTGGATTTTTATAAACCGATATTTTAGTATAGATTCGTAAACATAAGAGGAGAATTCTATGGGAATTACAAAAAAAACTATTCGAGATGTTAATATTGAAGGTAAAAGAATTATAATGAGGGTTGATTTTAATGTTCCAATCAAGGGAGGAGTTATCCAAGACGATACAAGGATAAAAGCTGCACTTCCAACCATTAATTACATACTAGAACACAAAGCGAAATCACTTGTACTGATGTCACATTTGGGGGATCCTAAAAAAGATTTGCAAAAAAATAAAGACAAAGCAGAAAAAGCCGGAAAACCTTTTAATGAAGAAGAATATATCAACGGTCAGCATAAATTAGGACCAATTGCTGAAAGGCTTGGTAAACTTCTTTCAAAAGAAGTAAAAATGTCAAAGTCATGTATAGGAGAAGATACATTGTCAATGGTAAATTCCTTACCAAGTGGCGGAATCCTTCTGTTGGAAAACACACGCTTTGAAAAAGGGGAAACTTCCAAAACGGCTTCCGAAAGAGAAGAATTGGCAAAAGAATTGGCAAAATATGGTGAAATATATGTAAATGACGCTTTCGGAACAGCTCACCGCGCACATGCTTCTACGGAAACCATCACAAAGTTTGTTCAAACATCGGTGGCTGGTTTTTTAATGGAGAAAGAGCTTGAATTTTTAGAAGAAAAAGTTGTAAAAAGCCCACATAAACCTTTTGTAGCCATTGTAGGTGGCGCAAAAGTTTCTTCCAAAATCCCTGTAATTGAAACACTCCTATCCAAAGTTGATAAACTTATCATTGGAGGAGGAATGGCTTTTACATTTTTTAAAGCAATGGGTAAGGAAATTGGAAAATCTCTTTGTGAAGATGATCAGCTTGAAACTGCCAAACATACTATGAAAAAGGCTAAAGAAAAAGGTGTGGAATTCTTATTACAGGTAGATGCCGTTGTTTCCAAAGAATTTAGTCCTGATTCGGAAAGCAAAACGGTAGACGTAGACCATATTCCTTCTGACATGATGGGAATGGATATCGGACCAAAATCTATTGAGTTGTTCAAAAAAGCCTTGCAAGATGCAAAAACAATTTTTTGGAATGGTCCTGTGGGTGTGTTTGAGATGGAAAAATTTTCAGTTGGCACTATGGCAATCGCAAAAAATTTGGCAGAATTGCAAGGAGCAATTACCGTTATTGGTGGAGGAGACTCTGTTTCTGCTGTTAATAAAGCTGGAGTCGCAGAAAAAATGTCTCACATTTCTACCGGTGGAGGTGCTTCCATGGAATTGGTGGAAGGGAAGGTTCTTCCGGGAATTGCCGCTCTGAACAATAAGTAACTTATAAAATTTTTGTTAGCAAGTAATTTTAATAACTTGCTAACAGTCAAATTCCTTAAACGCTATGGCTTATAGATACCAAAATACGGATTGGCTACCAACCTCAGTTAAAGAAGTAGAAGCCCTACAATGGAATAGTTTGGACGTTATACTTTTCAGCGGTGATGCTTATATCGATCACCCTTCTTTTGGAATTGCCGTAATTGGTCGTTTATTGCAAAAAATAGGCTTAAAAGTTGCCATTGTACCCCAACCAAATTGGAGAGACGACCTTCGAGATTTCAAAAAACTTGGAAAACCTAATTTATTTTTTGGTGTAAGCGCCGGAAACATGGATTCTATGGTAAACCATTATACGGCTAATCTCCGGAAACGCTCTGATGATGCCTATACTCCCGATGGTAAAGCAGGATTCCGACCGGACTACGCTTGTAGTGTATACACTTCCATCTTGAAAAAAATGCATCCGGACGTTCCAGTTGTCATTGGTGGAATTGAAGCATCACTTAGAAGATTATGCCATTATGACTATTGGTCGAATTCTTTAAAGCCCTCTGTTTTAGTAGAAAGCCAAGCTGATTTTTTGATCTATGGAATGGGAGAAAAACCTCTACTAGAACTTGCTAAGAAGTTAAAACAAGGTCTCCTAATATCCGAGATCAAAGACTTAAACCAAACAGCCTACTTGCAACCAAAAACGGAAATCCTTGAAATTGTCAGAGGCTGGGAAACCATTCCTCTACATTCATACGAAGAGTGTTTGAAAGACAAAATTCTCTATGCAAAAAATTTTAAAATTTTTGAAGTAGAATCCAACAGAATGAAAGCGGCAAGGCTTGTAGAGGCAAGCGGTGAAAACTTGGTAGTTGTAAATCCGCAGTTTGGTTCTTACTCTCAGTTGGAAATTGACATGTCTTTTGATCTTCCTTATACCCGCCTTCCACATCCAAGGTATGAAAAAAAGGGAAATATTCCGGCTTATGAAATGATCAAAAATT
Source organism: Leptospiraceae bacterium (assembly GCA_024233865.1). Lineage (GTDB taxonomy): Bacteria > Spirochaetota > Leptospiria > Leptospirales > Leptospiraceae > JACKPA01. The sequence continues at coordinate 391,594 of JACKPA010000002.1, forward strand.
CTATCAATATCCATCGCGGATGTTTTGGCGGTTGTAGCTTTTGCACAATTTCGGCACACCAAGGAAAATTTGTTCAAAGTCGTTCTGAAGAATCTGTCTTAAAGGAAGTAAACCAACTTATAAATACTCCCGGTTTCAAAGGGACAATTACGGATTTAGGCGGACCATCAGCCAATATGTATAAAATGAAAGGAATTGATGAAAAAGTTTGTGAAAAATGCAAAAAACCCTCTTGTATATTCCCTAAAGTATGCCCTAACCTAAAAGCAGATCACAGTCCCCTTATAAATTTGTACAAAAAAGTAGAAAGTATAAAGGGGGTTAAACACTTATTTGTGGGTAGTGGTTTGCGCTACGATTTGATCTATGGAAGCAAAAAGGAATTTCTTCAAAAGGGAAAAGAATATTTGAAGGCTTTGGTTTCTAAATACGTCTCAGGACGTTTGAAGGTTGCCCCGGAACATACTTCAGACAATTTATTAAAACTAATGAGAAAACCTTCTTTTGAAATGTTTAAAGTTTTTAAAAAAGATTTTGATGCAATTAGCAATCGTGCCGGTAAACAGCAGCAATTGATCCCTTATTTTATATCCAGTCATCCCGGTTCGGAAATTACTGATATGGCAAACTTGGCGGCTCACACAAAAGAGCTAAATTATAAACTGGAACAAGTACAAGATTTCACCCCTACTCCCATGACTTTGGCTACAACAATCTATTATACCGGAATAAACCCGTATACTATGGAAAAAGTATACACTCCTAAAACCAAAGAAGAAAAATTGGAACAAAATAGCTTTTTCTTCTGGTACAAACCGGAAATGAAACAAATAATTAGGAATAAATTGACAAAAATAAAAAGGTTTGATTTGTTAAAAAAAATTCTCGAATGAAAACCAAACCTTTGCCCCTTGTTATATAAGAAGGGCTGTGTGAAAAACAGAAAATGGCAATACTAAAATGAAGAAATCATTCTTAAAAAATATCAGTTTATTGTTACTTTTTCTATTTCCAATCATCTTCTTAGATTGTAAATTCAAAAAAAAACTTCCTAAGTTATTTGCAATTTTTCCTTCTGAAAATTCTTCAAAAAAAATTATTTTAGAAAACAGTACAGGCTTGTTTACCAATGAATATGGAAGAACAGCGTCTTTTACAATTAAATTAAGCGCTCCGCCAAGTAACGGAGTCACCATCGGACCAATTTCTTCTCTTGACACTACCGAAGGGACTGTTATTTCCGATTCCACAATTACGTTTACGGCAGAAAATTATGATAGCCCTCAAACAATAACGGTTCAGGGCATAGGCGATGGAATTCCAGATGGAAACCAGGAATATAGAATCAATTTTGGAAGTGTGAACACAAGTGATTATAATTACTCCCTGATAACTATTCCTGAGGTAAGTGTTATTAATACGGATAAAGAAACTGCTAGTATCTCTGCTTCTCCAACCTTAGGTCTTTCTACAAACGAAAGTGGAACAACTGCCACTTTTAATGTTGTCTTATCCACTCAACCGGGGGCAGATGTTGTTATATCCGGATTTTCCTCAGACACTCCTTCGGAGTGTAGTGTGAGTGGCTCTCTAACCTTTACGAGTAGCAATTGGGATACACCTCAAGCCGTTACGGTAACGGGAGTAGATGATATGTTTATTGATGGATCCAAAAATTGTATCATCACCAGTTCGGCATCTACAAGTGAAGACCAAGTTTATGTAAACAAAACAATCCCACCTGTGACGGTTGTGAATGTGGATAATGATACAGCTGGGTTTACCTTTATACCAATAACAACGGCAATAACAACCGAAGGGGGAGGACAGGCACAATTTTCTATTGTAATGAATACTAACCCCTACGGAAATATTTCCATAAGCGGAATTACAACGAGTGATGCAACGGAAGGAACAATTTCACCTGCAAATATAACCTTTACTCCAAGTGATTGGAATACCCCACAAGTTTTAACACTTACCGGTGTGGATGATTCTATGGCAGACGGAGATGTGAACTATACGGTAGTGTTTCCTAACTCTACTGCGGTGAATCCGTCAGACAGTTCTTACAATGGCTTAACTCTTTCTTCTGCCGGTTCTTTTACAAACCAAGACAACGATACCAAAGGTTTTGATATAACACCCGCGTCTCTATCTGTTACGGAAGGAGGAGCATCTCAAGTCTTCCAAATGCGACTTACGTCTATTCCCTACACTGCTCCTCATGTAGCCGGTTCTTTTACGATAACCTTTACAAATAACAATCCTAGCCGTTATACGGTTAGTCCGGCTTCTCTAACCTTTGATTCTAGTAACTGGAATATATACCAAAATGTAACAGTGACCGCAACGGATAACTCTATTGATGACGGTGATTTAAATACAACTTTAGTATTACCAGTTGTCGGTACAACAGACTACAATGGAATGGACCCAGCAGACATTGCCATTACGGTAACAGACAATGATACCGCAGGTTTTACCATAAGTCCTGCAGGTGGAGTCTCTGTAAATGAAAACGACGTAGTGGGTGGGCCTGGCTTAGAAGCAACCATAACGGTTGTTTTGAACTCAGAACCCACAGGAAATGTGACACTTGGTCCAGTAATTAGCACCGATACACTGGAAATCACGGTGGCACCGACCATTGGTGGCGGAAATACACCTATCACCAATCGAACATTAGTGTTCACTCCAACTGCGGGACAAGCAATTGTTAATTCAGATAGTAACAGTGATGCAATTAATGACACTTCTACGGGGGGTTGGAATGTTCCCCAAACAATACGAGTACGAGCTGTTGTGGACGGGAGCTTTGATGGAAATCAAACAAGAGCTATTCGGTTTAGTTCCAGAAGTACAACGGATACCTTGTATGCAAGCGCTGTAGCAACTCCCACACCTGATGTTCCTGCTACCAACGTAGATAGCGGTACTCCTCAAATTATATTGCAATCCATTTCATCAACAAACCTAAGTGAAGGCGGCTCTACCATTACATTCCAAGTGGTCTTAGCAACTTTGCCAACAAGCACTGTCACCATTTCCAACATTGTATCTTCTGACACTACAGAAGGTGTTGTTTTACCCAATGGAGGAGGGGCGGCAATAACCAATCGAACACTTGTGTTTAATGCTACGACCAATCTTGCACCAACAGGAACAAACACAACAACCGGTGGCTGGAATATGCCGCAGACTGTTACAATACAAAGCGTAGACGATAGCTTTGATGATGGTGATATTACGTTTATAGTTACGATTCCATCCGCTACGGGAGCTACTGAATATAATGGTCTATTTCCGCAGTCAGCCAACGGTTCTTACAACCAGGCAAATGGTCAGCTGACCCTTATAAATGTTGACAATGATGCTCGAGGATTCACGATCTCTCCCACTTCTGTTACGGTAACGGAAGGAGGTGGAAACCAAACATTTAACGTTAAGCTAAATTCCGATCCTTGTAGTACACCTGGAATTCCAGCGAATTGTACATCAGCTCCTATTACTTTAAATTTGACCAATAACAATACAAGTCAATATACAATAAGTCCTTCCAGTTTGACATTTACTGCCGGTTCTTGGAACACGAATCAAACAATTACCGTAACAGCAGTGAATGATGATTTTGATGAAAATAATATGAGTTTTACGCTTCTGTTAAATGCCATAAGTGGGTCTTCAACGGATTACGACGGATTAGACCCGTCAGATGTCACTGTAACGGTTGCAGACAACGATACAATAGGAATCAGCTTAGCTTTAGCTACGGGTTATAGCGATGTAACATCTAATTCAGGAGGATTTACGGAATATAATTTGAGTTTGACATCCAGACCGGCTATAGGAAATACCGTTACGGTTATAGCGTCTGTACCTATCGCTTCTCCCCAAGAAGGGAAAATTTTGGACACAAATAATGTAACTCAATTAAACTCTAGAGTTTTTACTTTCACAGATACAGATTGGTCTACTGTACAAACGTTTCGTGTAAAGGGATTGACTGGTGACACAAACCCTGCTACAACTAGTGCTACCTTTATGCTTACGTTAACAGCTACCGAAGCAGGAACTCTACCACCTGCAGGTTATACTGCTTTGACATATAATAATTATAATAGTGCAACTGCCACTAAAACCATTACAAACTATCATGTTGGAACAGGAAAGAAAATTCGATTAGCCGGAACGATTACTACTATAGCGGAAAATGCTGGTACAGCACCTTTTTGGATTTTTCTGAATCAGGCTCCTACCAATCCTGTTACTATCAATTTTGGAATTGATTCTGCTGCTTCGTGCACTCTCCCTGCAACGGTAGGAAGTTCTCCTCAGTTTACGGTAAACCCTGCTTTTATAATTCTTGATTCCAGCAATTGGGATCAAATCACAACCACAAATACGGTAACAGTCACCGGGTACAATGATGCAGTGGATGATGGAGATATTTCTTGCTTATTAAAGGTAACTTCTGTCACAAGTTCCGATCCTTATTATACCGGGTTAACTAGTTCCGATTATAATGAACCCAGTATTACTACTACGGATGACGATGCTGTAAGTATTACAAGATCAAATCAATCTCCCTTAATTTCGGGAAAACTGATTACGAGTAGCTCCGGAGCAAGTGCAACATTGCAATATAAGTTAGCTAGTAAACCTATGGATAATGTCACCTTAACGTTTTCAGTTTCTCCAAATTTAGCAACCCTTTCAACTGCTACAATGACGTTTACTCCATCTAATTATTCCACTGCTCAGACTCTAACCGTAACGGGAGTTTCCGGTTCTGTAACAGATGATAATTATACAATTACAGCAACTGCTACAACCACAGAAATCAGCACCGGTGCTGCTAATTCGGGAATTTATAATGCTCTTACCAGTACTCAGAATGCTACCAATAGATACTTATTGTATGACCTTGTACCTTGTACAGGACCTGCGGTAGGAACTTGTTCGGCAGTAAATGGAACTGGCGGAACTGTTGCCGGAACGTATACTACTACGGAAGCTGGTGGAAAAAGTTATTTTGCCATTGCACTAAGGGCAAAACCAAATTCAAACGTAATAATACCCATATCAAGTTCCGATACAACAGAAGGAACTGTCTCCCCGGCAAATCTCACGTTTACAAGTGGAAATTGGAACACATTGCAAGTTGTTACAGTAACAGGTGTAGATGATTTGGTAACGGATGGAGATATTGTGTATAGTATTGATTTTGGAGCTATGACCGGTGATGCCAACTTTACAACAACTATCCCTTCCCTAAGTGTCACAAATATTGATAACGATTAATGGGTTAAAATATAAAACAACTTGACTCAAATAAGGGAAAAGATAAATACTTAATTCATGGAATCACAAAACAATATGGAATTAGCAACAATTGGTGGCGGATGCTTTTGGTGTGTGGAAGCAGTGTTTTTAAAAATAAAAGGGGTTGAAAAGGTTGTTTCCGGTTACTCTGGTGGGGAGGCTCCAAACCCTACCTACGAGGAAGTATGCAGAGGACAAACCGGTCACGCGGAAGTTTGCCAAATTACATTCAATCCAAATATAATTTCTTACAGAGAAATTTTGAATATCTTTTGGAAAACCCACGATCCAACAACTCTCAACCGCCAAGGAGCGGATGTTGGTACTCAATATCGTTCTGTTATTTTCTACCACAATGAGAATCAACAAAAAATAGCACAAAACATGAAAAAGGATTTAGATGCTTCCGATACTTGGAAAAATTCGATAGTAACAGAAATTAGTCCCTTAATCAATTTTTATCCTGCAGAAGACTACCATCAAAATTACTATGCTTTAAATCCAAGACAATCATATTGTCAAGTAGTTATTCAGCCAAAGCTAGAAAAAGCTAAGAAATATTTTTTTGATAAACTCAAAGAATGAAAATTTATATATATTTCAAAAGATATTCTCTCTCTTTTAAATGAGACGGAAAAAATATCTTAAACTCTTGTTTGTTTTTGGTTCGCAGTCTTCTCTCGGTTCGGGAAGCAGCCAGATACATATCGTATTCGTCTTTTTTTCGTAAAAGCAGTTTCTCCCAAAAAAGGAAATGTGTATCAATAAATTCTTGTCTAATTTTTTCGGGGTGTTTTGATAACGGACAACCATGTACAAATGATTTGATATAGATTAATCCAACGAGTACTCCCCTTTTGTCCAAATATGGCTCTAAAGGAAACGTTCTGCAACTTATAGAGCGGTTCTCCCTTTCACAAAATTGGTGACCTTTACATTCGCAAAAAATGCCATCATCTGATTCCTGTTCCATTTTCATTTTTATTTCTTGCTTGTTACTTGGAATCCACTCTTTCCAGAGGTTAGTTCGTTTTTTTAGTAGTTCAAATTCTTTTTTATATAAGTAGGGAACAGCGTTTCGGACGCTACAACAAAAGGGAACACCATTGTTATCGGGTTTGCAGAGAGTTCCACAGTCAAAGTCAACTATATTTTCATTTAATATATCATAGTAGTACTCGATTTCTTCTTCTTGAATTTCTAAAAATTTTGCTTTTTGTTTTGGATTCATGGTTTATAATAAATGTTTCATTCCCTCTTGTATGCCTTCAATGCTTAAAAAATACATGGGTACAATTCCCGATATGGCATCAATGGTAGGTGCTCTCCATAGCCTTTTATCTTCAGGATTCAACCAAACGGATTTTTCAAAATAATCACTGAACTCCTGCAACCTTTGGATACCTGTTTTGGGTGGCAAGTGGTCTTCTTCATCTTCTTCGTTGTAACGAGAATTAAAAAAGTAGTTGTAAGCGGAAGAATATTCAGCTTGTTGAAAAAGCTCATAGGGGTTCATATAAGCATCTCCTACAAAAATAACTCTTGTATCGGGTTTTAGTTTTTTCAATAACCTATCGATCGGAACTCGAACATAAAAAGATGCATCCTGGTAAACATAATCATAAATAACATTATGGAAATAATAATAGTGGAACTCTTTGAAATGATTGAGCTGGTGACCGGCTGAAAATAGTTTATTCACTCTTTTGGCATAAGGTGTCATGCTACCGCCCACATCCATCAAAAGGAGAAGTTTGAGGTTATTTTTTCGATTTTTTTCAAATATGAATTCCAAATCCCCGGCGTTGTCACAAGTCTTTTTGATTGTTTTGGGTACGGATAGGGTTTCTCTTCCTTCTTTCCTTAAAAGGCGTAATCTTTTTAAGGCAATTTTGATATGCCTAACGTTTAGGGTTTCGTCCGTTCGATATTCGACAAAATGCCTCTCACTCGCCACTTCAATGGCACTTTTTCCTCCACCTTCTCCGCCTATCCGAATTCCTTTGGGATTATAACCGCTGTTTCCAAAAGGCGATGTCCCTCTAGTGCCTACCCAATAATTCCCACCATCGTGCCTTTCCTTCTGTTCTTTGAGTCTTTTTTCCAACTCTTTTAGCAAATCTTCATACGAGAGATTAGGAGCTTTTAACTTTTGTTCTTCCGATAATTTTTTTTGAATGGCTTGTTTTAACCAGTCTTCCAACATTTTTTTAAATTCCGAATCTTGCAGACCGATATTGCTAAAAACACTGGCAAAAACCAAATCGTAATCATCATAGTATTTCACGTCTTTTACAAGGCAACTCCTGGCAATGTTATAAAATTCGTTAAGGGAAAGAACAGCCCTTTCTTCGGTAAAACTTTGTAACGATTTTAACAAATCCAAAAGTTCGCCGGTTGTCACCGGAATCTTTTTTTGTTTTAAACGGTAGAAAAAATCAATAAACATTTTTAGTTCCTTTCGTTTGCAGGCACATGAAACAAACTTGAAAAGTTGAATAGGTCTTCCTCATTTTTGATTAGTGTTCCGATATAGGGAATTCGCTCCATGGCATGTAAGTTTGCTCCCTGGTACAAAAGTATGTGGAGCCAATCTATCAACTCGCTTGTGGAAGGTTTTTTTCGCAAATCATCGATCTGCCGGATTCGATAAAAGGTTTTTAGTGCGGTGTTTACTAATCCCGAATCAATTCCGGGAAAATGGGAATCTATGATTTTTAGCATCATTTCTTTGGAAGGAAACTCGATAAAATGAAAAATACACCTCCTAAGGAAAGCATCAGGTAGTTCCTTTTCATTGTTAGACGTGATTATCATTAGAGGTCGATGCTTTGCTTTTACTACCCTTAGTGTTTCTACGATCACAAATTCCATTTGATCCAATTCTAGTAGTAAATCATTGGGAAATTCAATATCCGCTTTATCAATTTCATCGATCAAAACAACCGCTTTCACATCAGATTCAAAGGCTAGACCCAAAGCCCCCATACGAATATAATTTTCGATGTTGTGAACGTCTTTTAAACGTTCTCCTTCTCCGAATCGGGAATCATTTAGCCTGGAAACAGCATCATAAAAATACAAACCATCTTTGGCTTGGCTGATTGACTTGATATGCCATTGAAAAAGAGGCATATTTTTCTTTTGAGCAATATGCTGTGCAAGCAGTGTTTTTCCGGTTCCAGGCTCTCCTTTGATTAGAAGCGGTCTTTGAGTTATTTCTGCAATCATTACAGCCTCTTCTAATTCTTTAGATACTACATAATCTTCTTTAACATCTATAGGTTTTCTTTCCATAAGAATATTAAAAAAAATATTCAATAGTAATCCATTCAATTTTAAAAATTTTTATTATGATTCTAAAATATTTTTAGTATATTCCTATTATAAAAATGTATACCTCAGGAATCGAAACTATTCACAATGTGGTATGAAAAATTAATTGACTTTAATAGTGTTTTTGATAACTCTTTCAGATATGAAAAGACTTAAATTGGAAAAATGGATTGGTTTTATAGTTTCTGGATTATTGTTCTTTTTTATTAGCTTTCCAATTCTCTCTATAGATGAAGTGTATAAAAAAAAGTATGCTCTTGTTATAGGGATTAAGGATTACCCTTTTGCTCCTTTAAGAAATCCTTTACATGATTCTAAAGACATGACGGATACCTTAAGAAAACTTGGCTTTAAGGTTAAAATGATGAAAAATGTTACCAAAAAGCAATTTGAGGTAGCAATTAGGGATTTTGGGCGGAAACTAGTAAAAACAAAAGGTGTTGGGCTTTTTTATTATTCCGGTCATGGTGTTCAATACAACGGTAAAAATTTTTTGATACCGGTAGATGCAAAAATTGAAAAGGAATATGACATCGAATATGAGGGAGTCAACCTCGCTCGTCTTCTTTCTGAAATGGAGCACGCAGACAATCGTTTGAATATTATCATTTTGGACGCATGTAGGTCGAATCCTTATTCAAGATTTTTTCGAGACGGTGAAGCAAGAGGTTTGGCACCAATTAGCGGAAATCCTTCGGGTACCATTATTGCTTATTCCACATCACCAAATAATGTTGCCAATGACGGATATGGAAAAAATGGTCTTTACACCCAAGAATTATTAAAATACATGAGGGTACCTGGGAAAAAGATTGAAGATGTGTTTAAAGATGTTCGTATAAGTGTAAAAAAATTAAGTAATGGCCGTCAAACTCCCTGGGAAACAACGTCTTTGGAAGGTGACTTTTATTTTGTTCCTATTGATGACGTTCAATTTCTTGCTGCCGGCGGAAATTTAATTTATCCCACTAGTATAAACGGGAAATGGGGTTACAAAGACAAATATAACAATATGATAATCCCGCCCCAGTTTGCGGCTGCAGAACCATTTGTGGACGGCTTGGCAAGAGTAAAGGTTAATGATATTAATTATGGTTATATTGACAGATCTGGAAGAATGATCGTTAAACCTTATTTGCAACTCTTTTTTGAGGGTTTAGCATTTGTTAAAATCAATAGAAAATACGGTTATATCAATAAAGAGGGGAAAATTATGATTCAGCCTAAGTTTGATATGGCTGGTATTTTTTCGGAAGGAATGGCAAGTGTTAAAATAAATGATAAATACGGATATATTGATAGAAACGGAAATGTAGTCATTCAACCTAAATATGACTGGGCAGATATTTTTTCAGAAGGACTTGCCGGAGTAAAAATTAACGATAAAATCGGTTACATTGATGTAAGGGGACATTTTGTGATACCTCCTAAATTTGAATACGCATCTAGTTTCTCTAAAGGAGAAGCTTTAGTGAAAATGAATAATAGTTGGGGAAGTATTAACAAAAATGGAAATGTAACCTATTGGAAAAGTATGGATTATTAAATTGAATTTTGTGGAGACGATAGAAATTAAGTGTGTCTCCACAAAGATATGGAAGTCTCATCTAAAGAACAAGAACTTGCTTTCCCATCATCGTTCCACTCTCTTGTTTGATGTGCATATCCTGGATATTTTCAGGTGTGAGTCCGTTATATGTCTTTTGTCGGGTTGTTACAAGGAAACCTTCATCCAATAGCCTAGCCACAGTTGAAAGTAGATTCCTTTGTTCGGACATATCTTCAGTCTGAAACATCGAACGGGTATACATAAATTCCCAGGAGAGAGTGACACTCTTGAATTTAAACACTGTGATGTCTATGGGTTTAGAGGGATCATCAATAAATACAATTTTACCTTGAGGGCGGATACAATCAGCCATCTCCGTCCAGTGTTTTTCCATTTGTGTGGTACAAAAGATTGTATCAACGGAATTGATTCCAGCTGCTTTTAGTTCCTCAAAAAGACTTTTTTTGTGGTTTAGGACAAAATCGGCACCTAACTTTTTACACCAATCAATAGTTTCACCTCTAGATGCTGTTGCATATACTTTCAAACCAGCCCAATGAGCTAATTGAATAGCAACAGAGCCAACCCCACCGGCTCCACCGATTATCAGAATACTTTTTCCAGAATTAGCATTTACTTTTGGTGCAAAACCAAGTCGATCAAACAACCCCTCCCAGGCAGTAATTGAAGTCAAAGGCATTGCCACAGCATCTTCCGGTGATAGATTTTTGGGTGCTATAGCTGCAATCCGTCTGTCAACTAAATGGTATTCACTATTACATCCTGGGCGGGTTATATCACCGGCATAAAACACTTTATCTCCTGTCCGGAATTCAGTCACTTTTTCACCGATTTTTTCAACAATCCCATAAGCATCCCAGCCCAATACCTTGTCTGTTTCTGACCGTTTGCGAACTTTTGTATCTACGGGGTTCATCCCAATAGCAATTACTCGAACAAGGATATCATGTGCTCCAGGCTCAGGTATTGGCTGCTCTTTTAGCATAAACGATCCAGAGTCTTGTACTTTGCTGGCACCTTTTATTAGTATAGATTTCATATTATTACTCCTCAAACCAAGTGTTTATTAAATAGGTAAGACATTATTTGTTGGTATTTCTCAGCTTCGGATAGTTTGAAAACGTGCTTTACCAATTTTTGAGCTTGGTTTATATCTATCGCTCGAATTATGGTTTTAATTTTTCGAACCAGAGGTTTCGCTACGGAAAGTTCTCTAAAGCCTAAACCGATTAAAAGAATTGTAAAATTGATATCCGATGCTAGTTCTCCACAAATACTAACGGGAATTCTATGCTCTTCCGATTGCTTTACAATTGTAGATAAAGATCTTAAAAAAGATAGGTGCAAAGGATTGTACAAATCCGGAATGTACGGGTTATTTCTGTCAACAACCATTGTATATTGCAATAAATCATTTGTGCCAATTGAAAAAAAATCCGATTCCTTTGCAAGTTGATCTAAACATATGACAGAAGAAGGAGTTTCGATCATGGAACCAAATCGAAGATTTAAATCATAATATTCTCCTTTTGATTTTAGCTCCATTTTACATTCTTCTATAATTTTTTTAGTTTCCATAATTTCATGTTTTTGAGTTACCATAGGAATCATAATGTAAAGATTTCCAAAATAAGATGCCCTCAAAAGTGCCTTTATTTGAACTTTAAACCAATCAACGTTTTGTAAACAATACCGAATACCCCTATTTCCCAAAAATGGATTATCTTCATGAAGATTTGGATTTAGCTTATCAGCTCCCAAATCAAAAGTTCTAATAATTACCGGTAAGTTATTCATTTCGGAAAGTATTTGTTTGTAGATTTCAAACTGTTCCTCTTCCGAAGGATTTGTATTGTTAAGATTGGTTATAATGCTTTCACTTCTAAAAAGTCCGATTCCATCTACACCCAACCTCAAAAGTGATTGGCAATCATTTTGCGATTCTATATTGGCAAACAGTTTAATTCGAAAACCATCTTTTGTAATGGCACTTCTTGTATCATACAAAAAATCTTTTATAGGTTTGGCTGCTCCATAGTATTTGATTTGATGAAGTTTGGGCTTTTTTATGATTATTCCATCATCAGCGTCCAAGAGGATATACTCATCTTCTTTAATATTATCACATATATTTTTCAGACCAACCACAGTAGGAATTTCATAGTATTTTGCTAAAATTGCCATGTGTCCAGTCCTTCCCCCCATTTCTGTTGCTATTCCACCAATGTTGGACTTGTCCATATTTATTATTTGGGATGGAGTTAATTGATGAGCTATTATAATAACTTGCTCATTCAGATTAGAAAAAATTTTACCATCGCCAGTTTCTCCAAGTAAATTGTTTTCAAGCCTCTTCCCTATATCTTGGATATCAACAGCCCTTTCTCTAAGGTATTCATCTTCCAAAGTGCTCAATTGGTTTGTAATAAAGTTAATAACGTTCATGAGCGCCAAAGGTGCGTTTTCTCTAAACTTTTTAATCCTCTTTATAACCTGATTATTAAATTCTTCATCTACAAGCATGGTAAGTTGAGCTTCTAAGATTGCAATTAGATCGTGATTTAATTCATGTACCTTCTTGTTAATAATAGATTCCAAATCTTCTTTGGTAGATTTAACGCTATTTATGAATTTATTTATTTCCGGTTCAACTTCTTCCAACCCAATATAATTTTGTATGATTATATGGTTTTTTGCTATTATTTTTACGGTTTTCCCATAAAATTTCCCAGAAGATGCTGGAATACCTTTAAATTGTTTTACTTTTATGCTCATAACATTACTGTAACATTTTAAATAAATACCTACCCACGGTTTTTGAGAAAATACGATTATAAAAAAATGTTAGATCAATACTATTTCAAGAAATCGGAATTTTGAGAAAAACTATAAATAAAAAAATTACGAATAATTTTAATCTACTGATTTTTAGTAAATAAAAATGAGGTTGTGTAATCAATAAATTTTTATTAAAAGGGATATTAAAAAAAAATGGTTATAGATGGTTTTTACACAACCTCACACAGTCTAATTATAATGGTTTTAACTTAAAAAAAAACTAATTAATGTTTCTGGATAGTTCCCTTTTTTGAAAAAACGGAAACCTTCTGCTTTTAAATTTACTAATTTCATTTCCGGTAACAGTACTCATAATTAATTTTCCCAGGGATATATCCATTGTGTGACCGGCTTTAGAAGCTATAATGTGCCCTTTGACAGGTCTACCCATAATAGCCAAATCTCCGATTAAATCCAACACCTTGTGTCTTACACATTCATCTTCAAATCTTAGGTCTTGATTGACATAACCGGTGTCCGTTAGCACAACGGCATTATCCGGAGAACCGCCCAAAGCAAGCCCTCTAGCTTGAAGAGCCTCAACGTCTTTTAAAAATCCAAAAGTCCGAGCGGAAATTACTTCTTTTAGAATATTCTCTTTCGAAAGAGAAAGAGTTATAGATTGCCCTCTTAAAAGCGGATGATCAAAATGAATACTATAAGTTGCCTTAAATTCGTTTGCAGGCAGTGCAACAAGGTATTTATCTCCATCTACCACCCAAAGCGGGTTTTGAATGGTTATTGGTTCGACAATTCCATTTAAATCGATAGTTCCTGTTTGTTCAATGGCTTGAACAAAAGGTAAAGCAGAGCCGTCCATAATAGGGATTTCAATGGAATCAATTTCTACCAGTAAATCGGTAATTCCTGTTGTAGCAATGGCTGCCATAAGATGTTCAACAGTCTGTATTGTGTTAACACCATCCCCTAAAGTAACTGCATTACTTGTATCAACAACATTTTCTAAACTGGATTGGATGGAAAAATTTTTCTTTTTATTATTTGGTATGAAGACAATGCCCGTATTTTCACCGGCTGGGATTAATCTTAGATGAACTTGTTTCCCCGAATGTAACCCTATTCCTTTAACTACTATATCATTTTTAATAGTTTTTCTTGTCATCTCTTTATTCATAAGTAAACTCCCTTATAAGAAGTGTTATGCAAGTAGTGTGCCTAAATTTTTCATGGTTTTTGGGCTTTGGAGCGGGTTTAAGAGCAAATTTTTCATGGTTTTTGGTTAAAAATCGAATTTAAAAAGTATAGCTGTCTCATTTTTACAACAGTGTAGCAAAAATACAACAATGAAATAATTTATTAATTAATAGTTTTTTATAAAAATAGATTTTAATGATTTATCAAATGATGGCTAATGGAAAATTGTATTTTTGAAAGGAAATTAACAATGGATACCAAGATCAAAATCTTTTTTAAGTATAGAACATATCAAGAAGATTTGGAAAAAGAAGTAAATGATTTTTTAAAAACTGTTGATCCTATTACAATTGCTCAAAGTGAAGGAGAGCAGGTTTTAACTATAACAGTATTGTACAAAGACAAAAAATAGATTTTTTTGTCTTTGTATGGATTTTTAACAGTCAAAAAAAAGGGTTCAGGCAAGGATGTCTGAACTACTTTTTTTAATTTATTTTCTTTGATATTTTTTCTTAATCTAACTTGACCTTTTTAAAAATATGTAGGATTATGTCCCATTATGAATGATTTCACTCATTTACATCTTCATACAACCTACTCCATGCTAGATGGGGCTATACGGATCCCTGAATTAATGAAGTATATTAAAGAAAAAGGGATGACTTCCGTAGCCATGACTGACCATGGTAACATGTTTGGAGCGGTTGAATTCTATAAACAAGCCAAGGCAAACGGGATAAAACCTATTATAGGCTGTGAATTCTACGTTTCTTCCAATAGATCGGAGGAAAAAGAGTTAGAGGCTATTGCAGATGGCAGCGCCTATCATCTGATAATTTTAGCTAAAAATGAAACGGGTTATAAAAACCTCATAAAACTGGCAAGTCGTTCCTATACAGAAGGTTTTTATAAAAAAGCTCGAATAGATTATGATCTGCTTTCTAACCATAGTGAGGGTTTGGTTTGTTTAACTGCTTGCTTGGCAGGTGAAGTTCCCAGGAAGATTTTGGAAGGAAATTCCGCGGCTGCAATTAAGCTTGCGGGTAAATTAAATGAAATATTTAGAAAAGAAGACTTTTATCTCGAAATACAAAACCATAGAATCAAAGAGCAGGAATTAGTTGCCAAATCTTTATATTCCATTGCTAAAAAAACCGGTATTCCCCTTATTTTAACAAATGATTCTCATTTTTTAAAAAAAGAAGACCAAGCAGCTCAGGATATTCTTCTTCGTATTGGAACTCAAAAAAAGATAGATGATGTAATGACATTTGGGTTTAATGAGGAATTCTATGTAAAATCACCGGAAGAAATGTGGAAATTATTTCCGGAAATTCCGCAAGCCTTCCATAATACTTTGGAAGTTAGGGACAAATGTGATTTTAATTTCACTTTTGGAAACCACCTTTTACCCGAATTTGTTGTTCCTGAAGGATATGATTCCGACTCTTGGCTGGCAAAATTGGTGGAGGACGGGATTAAACAAAAATATCCGGAAATTACAAAAGAGGTTAGGGATCGGGTTAATTTTGAATTGGATACAATTCATAAAATGAATTTCTCTGGGTATTTTTTGATAGTCCAGGATTATATAAACTTCGCAAGAAATAATGGCATACCGGTTGGTCCGGGTCGTGGTTCGGCAGCCGGCTCTATTGTAGCGTATGCAGTTGGAATTACCAACATTGAACCTTTGCGGTATAATCTCCTTTTTGAAAGATTTTTAAATCCGGATAGAAAAGACATGCCAGATGTGGATACGGATTTTTGTGTAAAACGAAGAGAAGAAGTAATCAATTACATCAAAATGAAGTATGGAGAAGATAAGGTCGGTCAGATTATTACCTTTAATAGTTTGGCTGCCAAAGCGGCATTAAAAGATGTTGCTCGTGTTTTGAATATCAGTTTTACCGAATCCAATGAAATTACAAAAGCATTTCCTGCTAAATTAGGTTTAGAGATTCGCGAAGCTTTGGAATTATCATCGGAGCTAAAAATCTTAAGTGAAAAAAATGAAACCAACCAAAAGCTATTCCGAATTGCCGAGAAATTAGAAGGCAACTACAGACAACCGGGTCGACACGCTGCCGGCGTTGTAATATCTCCTTATCCGTTGGAATCAGTTGTTCCGCTTTCGACGGTAGCAGAAAAGGGCAAACAAGGCAGATCGATAGTCACTCAGTACGACAAAGACATGTTAGAAAGTGTCGGGCTTATCAAAATGGATATACTGGGCTTGAAAAATTTAACCATTATAGACCATGCTCTAAAACTGATTGAAGAAAGGCATAATCTTAAGCTCGATTTAGATAGACTTCCGTTAGATGATGCTAAAACCTTTACTCTTTTAAAAAAGGCTGATACCTTAGGAGTGTTCCAGCTTGAATCCAGTGGCATCACTGACTTAGTTGCCAGGTCCCAGGTTGGTTCATTTGAAGAAATTGTAGCATTGATTGCCTTGTATAGACCGGGTCCAATGGATTCCGGGATGTTGGATGATTATTTGAGCCGAAAAGCGGGAAAAAAAAAGGTTACCTATCCGGATCAAAGTTGTGAATCCATTCTAAAAGAAACGTATGGTGTTCCTGTTTACCAAGAACAGGTGATGAGTATCTCTAGGGTAATTGGCGGCTTTACAATGGGTGAATCTGACTTGTTGCGAAAAGCTATGGCAAAGAAAAAAAAGGAGCTAATGGTTGAGCTAAAGGTTAAATTCATTCAGGGAGCGATGGGAAAAGGATTTTCGGAAAAGTTTGCATCCGAGCTTTTTGATCAATTGGAAAAATTCGGTGGATACGGATTTAATAAATCTCATTCCGTGGCTTATGCTATGGTTACCTATCAAACAGCATATCTAAAGGCAAACTATCCAACCGAATTTATGACGGCACTCCTTGCGTCAGAAGACAATGATACGTCTAGAAACGTAAAGTTTGTAAATAACGCTCGTGAAATGGGGATTAAAATTTTAAATCCGGACGTTATTGAGTCAGCTGCATCTTTTAACATCCCAAGTGACAATACAATTCGATTCGGTTTGTCTGCTCTGAGAGGTGTCGGAATTTTAGCAGCCAACAAAATTATAGATGCAAGAGAAAAGGCAGAAGGTTTTAAAACTTTAGAAGATTTTTTGATGCATATAAATACCCAAAGCACCAACAAAAAGGTAATGGAAGCTCTTATTCAAGCCGGTGCTTTTGATTCTCTGGGTTATAGTAGAAAGATTTTGTTTGAGTCAGTTGATTATTTGCTTTCTTTTGCTGACAGGGAAAAACAACAACGTGTAAACGGGCAGCAATCTTTATTTGGCGGAGGTAAAGCAAAGGTTGACGTTCTTAATATCACCAAAAACGGAGAAGAGTGGGATGATGATGAACGATTAAAAAGGGAAAAGGCAGTAGCAGGATTATTTTTATCCGGTCATCCTTTGGATAAATTCAAAACCATGTTAAACACTCTTTCCAAACTCACGGTAGAAAAATTAGATACTATGTCTTCCGGTGCGGTAATTGAAGTTTGTGGACTTATTACAAATCCGGAAATTAAATACACAAAAAAGAATGATGAATTTGTAAATTTTAAACTAGAAGATTATACGGGAGAAATTGACTGTACGGCATTTCCCAAAACCTATCAAAAATTTAAAGATATTATCAAAGAAGACCAAGCTGTATTTGTAAAAGGTATACTCGATAAAGTAGAAATTGGAGAAGCGGAGCTTAGAGGACAAATTCTAATTAATTCATTGGAAATTCTAAATGAAGATAACCTAGAACGAAAAATGGAGCGAGCTTTGCACATAAAAATTAATACAACCTTATTTTCCGATAGTGATTTAATAAACAAGTTATATTCGATTTTAACGTCTTATAAAGGAAGTTCGGCAGTCTTTTTTCATTTAATATACGAAAGTTCAGTGAACAAAAAAGTAATAAGAGCGCATCCTCACTATTCCATAGAGCCAAGCAAAGAATTACTTGTCAAACTTACCGATATGTTAGGTGAAGATACGGTTTTTTGGAGCGTAGGAGAAGACGTAAAAGCGTTTAAAAGGAGCTAAAGATGATATTTCGAGCCATAGAGTTTGCTGCGAAAGTACATGCTGGGCAGTATCGAAAGGCAACGAGAGTCCCGTATATATCGCATTTGATGGATGTATGTAGAATACTTGCCGAATACAATTGTGATGAAACCATACAAACTGCCGGTGTTTTGCATGATACAATAGAAGATACATACACAACCTTAGAAGATATTAAGTTGTTATTTGGTACGGAAGTTGCGAGAATTGTAGAAGGTTGTTCCGAAAGTAGCAAAATTAAAAATGACGGGCTAAACGTTGCTCCTTGGAAAGAGAGAAAAGAGCATACAATTTATTACCTGGAAATGGAAGCAGACCTACCTATTCTTTTGGTTGCTACAGCAGACAAATTGGACAACCTTAGATCAATGCGACATGATTTGGATCGAATTGGCGAAGAATTATGGAAAAGGTTTAATGCCGGTCGTGAAGAACAAAGCTGGTACTACAATAGCTTTGTCCGAGTTTTAAAAAAGAGAGCTGAGGAGTTTGGTGAGCCTTTATCTCTTTTTGCACTTATTATAGAAAAAGAAGTAAAATTTATTTTTGATTAAATTCAGGAGAAAAAATGTCAGATTTAGAAAAGGAAACAAAAAGTCCTTCTAATTTTATTCGTAATATTATAGATGAAGACCTAAAAAATCACAAAAACCAGGGAAGAGTTCATACCAGGTTTCCACCTGAACCCAATGGTTATTTACACATCGGACACGCAAAGTCAATATGTTTGAATTTTGGTCTTGCAAGGGACTACAAAGGATTGTGTAACCTCCGATTTGATGATACAAACCCCGTTAAAGAAGAAATAGAATATATAAACTCAATCAAACAAGATATAGAATGGCTTGGTTTTGATTGGGAAGATAGGGAATACTATGCTTCTGACTATTTCGGACAGATGTATGAATGGGCAGTGCAGCTCATAAAAAAAGGGAAAGCTTATGTTTGTGACTTGAATGCAGAACAAATCAGAGAGTCTAGGGGGACATTGATAAAACCGGGAACGGAAAGTCCATATAGAAATCGAAGAGTTGAAGAAAACCTTGACTTGTTCGAACGAATGAAAAAGGGAGAATTCAAAGACGGTGAAAAAGTATTGCGAGCAAAAATTGATATGAACTCACCCAATTTAAACATGCGTGATCCTGTGATGTATAGGATATTGCACGCTGACCACCATCGGACCGGAGATGCCTGGTGCATTTATCCAATGTATGATTGGGCACATGGATTAGAAGATTCGATTGAAAAGATCACTCATTCAATATGTACTCTTGAATTTGAAGACCACAGACCTTTGTACGATTGGTTTTTAGATGAATTGGAAATCTTTCACCCACAACAGATAGAATTTGCGAGATTAAACCTAAATTATACCGTTATGAGTAAAAGGAAGTTATTGGAACTCGTAAAAAATAAGTACGTAAACGGTTGGGATGACCCTAGACTTCTTACTATATCAGGATTGAGAAGACGAGGTTATACACCGACAGCCATACAAGACTTTGCCGAAAAGATAGGAGTTGCCAAAGCCAACAGTACAGTTGATATGGCATTTTTGGAATATTGCTTGCGAGAAGATTTGAACAAAAAGGCTCAGAGGGCTATGGTTGTTTTGAATCCTTTGAAGGTTGTTATAGATAATTACCCGGATAACCAAGTAGAAGAATTGGAAGCTACCAATAATCCGGAAGACGAAACAATGGGAAGTCGAAAAATTCCATTTAGTAAAGAAATTTATATAGAGCAAGATGATTTTATGGAAAACCCACCCAAAAAATATCATAGATTGTCTCCCGGAAAAGAAATTCGATTGTTACACGCCTACTATATAAAATGTGTAGACGTTGTGAAAGATGATTCCGGGAAGGTGATGGAAGTTCATTGTACCTATGACCCGGAAACAAGAGGTGGTTGGTCAAAAGACGGTAGAAAAGTAAAAGGAACTTCTCACTGGGTCAGTGTCAAGCACTGTTTGGAAGCAGAGGTTCGACTATATGATAATCTTTTTACGGTTCCGAATCCGGACAACGGTGAAGAAGGAAAAGACTATAAAGATTATTTAAATCCAAAGTCTTTGGAAGTTTTAACAAATTGTAAAATGGAATCCAACCTTGCCAATGCCAAAATAGGAGATTCTTTTCAGTTTCAAAGACAAGGGTACTTTACGGTTGATTCGGACTCAAAGACTGACTATATCGTATTCAATCGAGCAGTCTCTTTAAAAGACACATGGAGTAAGATCAAAGCTGATTTGGGGTAAGTTTAGGTAAAAGCAATGAGAGTCCTTATTGTAGATGATGAGCCTCCCTCAGCAAGAGGAATCGAAAGGTATTGTAAAGAAGTTATTGGAAATGACTTGGAAAGTTTGAAAATGTTTGATTCGTTGTTTCCGGCTATTTACTATTTGGAAGAAAATCCGATAGACCTTTTGTTCCTCGACGTTGAATTAAACGGAGAAAATGGTTTTGATTTGCTAAAAAATATAGAAAAGCAGTCCTTTTATACAATAGTCACAAGCTCTCATACAGAATATGCCGTGCAAGCTTTCGAACATAGTGTGCTTGACTTTTTACCTAAACCATTTACCAAAACAAGGTTTGAAGCAGCCATTCAAAAAATGAAAAACGTATGGGGTGTTCGATCAAAAACGATTCGCTTTATCCCGGTGAAAAAAGATATTTCTGTGGAAATGATTTCTTTTGAGGACATTTTGTATTTTGAATCTGACAAGAATTATACAATCATTCACCTAAAAAGCGGAGAGAAAGAAAGGGTTCGACGGACTTTAGATAAGTATATGGAAATTCTCCCACCTCAATTTATTAGGGCACATAAATCATGTATCGTAAATAAATTTGAGGTTTTGAGAATACTTCATGGAAAGAATAATACCTTTCAACTCCAATTAAAAAATAAAGTACAACTACCTTTGAGTAGAAGTATGTATGTGGAATTTAGCTCTTAAGATGTATAATATACCAAAAAATAAGAAGGATGGACAATAATTTATGTTAAAAAAAGTATGGATTTATCTCTTGTTAATTGCTAGTTTTTATTGTAGTGACTCTGATAGAGCCAGATGTTATGACTTTCGGATAAAAATGGATGCTGCGTTATATTATTTTTACTGCAATTTGGGTCAATGTAAAGGTAGTACAGAATGTGAAAATGATATGATGAAAGCATGTCTTGTTTATTCTATAAAAAGTAGAGAGGCATGTTCAACAATGAGTGGTTTGCCAGGCTCAAGAGTTGATGACGATTTTCAAAAAAGCCTTGAAAATTTAAAACCAAAACCTGAATAATAAATTAATAGGCTACTTTTTGATACTTATTTTTAGGCGTGGAATTATCCAATTTCTTGTTTGTATTCTACTCCAATTAAAGCAATGTCATCTCGTATAGGATAACCGGCAAGGAATTCATCCAAAGACTTTAGCAAAAAATCACATAGCGATTGAATGCTTTCGTTTTTGGCTACGGAAATAGTCTCCAGCAATCTGTCCTCTCCAAACAATTCCCCACTGTCACTAAACTCTTCCAATAATCCGTCCGTAAAAAGCAGGAGTTTATCACCTTTTTGAAATGGCTTTGTGATTTCTTTGTATTTAGCATCTTTTTTCAGTCCGAGAACTTTACCAGTTTTTGATAAAGATTCAGTGGTATCTTTTATCAGCAATTGAGCCAAATGACCTGCCGAAGAATACGTTATGGTTTCCTTCTGAATGTCTATTTCAACAATACAACAGGTAAAAAATGTTTTTAAGGAAGCATATTTATCAAAAAATATATTGTTTAAATTATACATTAAAACGGATGTGGACCACTCGGAATGTTTGATTGTTTCAAACTCACTTTTAATTAACATGGTAATCAAAGCAGCTTGTACTCCATGACCGATTGCATCTGCTATCATAATCCGTACAATGCCATTGTCTAATCTGACTATATCAAAAATATCACCTCCAACCTCTTCCATTGGAACATATACGGAACAAATATTTAGCCCGTCTATTTCTAATAAACTTTCCGGTAGTAGTTTTACTTGTATTTTTTTGGCAAAATTTAAGTCAAGTTTTATCAAACGTAGCGTTTCATTAAGTTTCTGATTGTTTGCTTGCAAAACGAGATTGAGGTTTTCTAGCTCTTTTGCTTGGTTGGCTATTTTTGTTTGTTGATTTAATATTTCTTCTTGTAATTTTTTCTCAATTTCTAACCTTTCTCGTTTGGTTATCTCTTCTCGTAAATCAGCAATGCTTGTTTTTAACTCTTCAATTAACCGGATATTCTGGGCTTGCAACTCATAGTTTTCTATTGCTCTTCGAACCGTTAGTTTAAGGTCATCCGGATTGAATGGTTTGGCAATAAATTTATAAATCTGTGCATTATTGATGGCTTGGAGGATAGAGTCTATATCGGTATAACCCGTTAATATGATACGAATTGCATTGGGAATAATTGCAATGCTTTTCTCCAAAAATTCTACTCCAGTTAACACTGGCATTCTTTGATCGCAAATAATTAGATGGATATTTGGCGTAGGTATACCATGAATTAAGTCCAGTGCCTCTTTTCCGTTAGTTGCCTCCAATATCTCATAATCTTTTTCCAGCATTTTCCGTAATACTCTTAGATTTGGCTCCTCATCATCTACAATTAATACTTTATGTTTTTTCTCTTTTTTTTCTGTGTTGATGTATTCACTAAGGATGTCTTTATTTATTTTTATTGTCATAATTATAGGCTATTCCGGATTTATGCGCTGGAAGGCTATGTTCTAAGCTTTCCCACTCAAAATGATCATCTTCTTTTTCTAAGATACCATATTGGTCTACTAAAGAGTGTTTTTGTTCAAATTCTCGAATTTTATGTTTATAAGACACTAATTTATGTTCTAATATCTCGAATGTATAATACCTTGCAAAATCCTCAATTGTGGGAAAGCCTAATTCTTTGATAGTTAAATCTAACATGGAACTCATGGTTTTTTTAACGTGAGTTCGGGATTAAAATTAAATTAAAATATAAAAAAATGATTTTCTCCTAGGTAGCCAAACTCAATTCTGGATTTATGAACAACAACAGAATGAGTTTGACATATATATTTTGTGATATAGATGACTTTTGTAAAGAATTAAAAATAAATCGCCTTCCAGTTCCAGGTAAAAGAAATCGTTTTACTAGAGAAACTGAATTATGCACGAGTGAGATTATGACAATTCTTGTATTATTTCATCTAAAGGGATATAGAACGTTCAAGTGGTTCTATTGTGATTATGTAAGGAAACATTATTCCCAAGAATTTCCAAAACTTGTTAGCTACAACCGTTTCGTTGAACTAATTCCTAGAGTATTACTTCCACTTTTTGCTTACCTAAGTATACAGAGACTCGGAAGTAAATCCGGAACATTTATCATTGATTCCACAGCTTTGAAAGTATGTGAAAATAAAAGAATCCATAATCACAAGGTTTTTGCTGGTTTAGCGGAGCGTGGCAAGACAAGTGTAGGTTGGTTTTATGGATTCAAACTACATCTAATTATCAATGAAAAAGGAGAAATAATATCTTTTTACATTACAAAGGGCAATGTAGATGATAGAAATGAAGAAGTAATTTTCTTTCTTACAAAAAATCTTAAAGGAAAACTTTTTGGGGATAGAGGTTATATTAGCCAAAAATTATTTAAAAAACTTCTTGAAAGAGGAATTAAAATGATAACAAAAATTAGAAGAAATATGAAAAACATACTTATGGACATGACAGAAAAACTCTTACTTAGAAAAAGAGCAGTCATTGAATCCGTAAATGAGGAACTCAAAAATATATGTCAGATACAACACACTAGACATCGTAGTGTTATTAATTGGATGGTAAATATAACTTCGGGATTAATTGCATATTCATTTTTTCCTAAAAAACCTAGTATCGACTTAAAAACAGGCGGTATTTTGGTTGAAATTTGATTATCCCGAACTCACGTTTTTTTAATATGTATTACCTTGTGCCTTCTTCCAATGCTGTCAACTTAAGAAACAAGAAATAACCAAAAAAACTTTCTTGCAAGTTGGCAAGAATCTTATAGTTTTATCCTATTATGAAAAACGGAAAAAATGCTGTAGTTCGATTTGACTGGGCAATGAAGTATATCCTTCGAAATAAGGCAAACTTTGACATCTTGGAAGGATTTTTATCCGCTCTTTTGGAAGAAACAATCACCATCCTTGCCATTTTGGAAAGTGAGAGCAACCAAGAAGACGAAACGGATAAATTTAATAGAGTTGACTTGCTTGTAGAAGATTCACAGAAAAGAAAGATTATTATCGAAATCCAAAACAATCGTGAAACGCATTACCTAGAAAGACTGTTATACGGAACATCCAAGGTAATAGTAGAAAACATAAATGCCGGTTCTGACTACAAAGATGTGGTAAAAGTTTTATCGGTAAGCATATTGTATTTTAACCTAGGTAGAGGTGATGATTATATCTACTACGGGAGTACGCAATTCATAGGAGTTCACAATAAGAAACCGTTGATAGTAAAAGAAAGACACCAAGATACGAAACTATTTGAGCCAAAGTATGAGTTTCGAGAGAAGAATGTATTTCCGGAGTATTATTTGATACGTGTGGGAGAATTTGAAAATGTTATATGTTCACCGATAGATGAATGGATATACATGATAAAGAATAGCGAAGTGAGGGATGATTTCCAATCGAAGAACATAGACAAAGCAAGGGAGAAGCTACGAGTTATGAATATGAGTGAAGAAGAAAGACGTAGATATGATAAATATTTGTTAAATGTAGCTGTCGAAGAAGATATGGTAGAAACAGCTCGGAAAGAGGGTGAGGAAAAAGGACGGGAAGAAGAAAGGCAAAATACGGAAAAAGAGAAAGAAAAAGCAGAAAAAGAGAAAGAAAGAGCAGAAAAAGAGAAAGAAAGAGCAGAAAAAGAGAAAGAAAGAGCAGAAAAAGAGAAAGAAAGAGCAGAAAAAGCAGAGAAAGAAAAGGAATTATCCATTATAAAAACCATCCAAGCTGGAAAGCTGACAATAGAAGAGATTGCAGACGTTTTTGGTATTTCTGTGGATTATGTAATTCATTTAAAGAGTTAATAATTGTATCCTCTCAAAAATAATGGGCATCGCTCATTGAGCTTGTCCATTCTTACGTTTTGGGTTTCATTTTCCCTTTTCCAGTCGAATTTTTTCCAGCAACTTCCCGGCTGGCTCCCAGTCTTCCTCTCTGCGAGTGGCTTCCAACTCTTTCTCGGTTAGCAGCCTACCTTCAAAGGCTTTTTTTAAAATGCTCTGCCGGAGAGCATCGGCTTTTTGCAAAGCTTCTTTTAGCTCCGCTTCTACTTTATCAGTAAGCGTCAAAGAAACAGCCTCTTTACAAATCTCGAAAAATATGATAATGCTATCCATAAAAAACGGAGGCAAAAATGAGAAAATACCACACCCCAGATTTCTGGAAGCATCATATTAAAACATGGGAGACAAGTGATTCTCCCATCGAAAAATACTGTAAGGATAATAATCTGGCTAACAGTACATTTCACAAGTGGAAAAAGAAGTTTGAGACCAAAAAAGTCTCGGAAATTCAAACGAATTTCATTGAAGTCCCTATCAAGGAAATTGCCACTCAGGAAAATATAATCAAGCCTAGCATAGACTCGAAATGGAAATGGAGTTTTACCCTGAATATTAATTTGGGTATATTCAAGTTTATATGCGGAGGTTCCAATGTTAGATAAAAATGAAAAGTATCGAGTGTTTTTAAAAATGGGAAGGACAGACATGAGGAAGTCTATAAACGGTTTGGCAGTGGAAGTTCAAACATTTTTGAAGCAGAACCCATTTGACAAGAGCCTGTTTGTATTTTGCAATAAGCGAAGAAACCAAATCAAAATACTCTACTGGGATAGGAACGGTTTTTGTTTATGGCAGAAGCGTTTGGAGAAAGACAAGTATATGTGGTTGAAATCGGATAATAATTCAATGGAAATCAGCATGAAAGAATTGGAGTGGTTGCTTGATGGTTTGGACTATCGTAAGGCATACAAAACACTTAGCTATGACTTAGTAGCATAAAAAAATAAAAAATAATTGCATACGTTATAAGGCAGTATATAATAGTCAAATAACGTATGCAGTGCTCACTTTCTACATCCATTCCCATAGAAGAACATAACAAAATAGTAAGGGAGTTAAAAGATTATATTACGAAATTAGAAACAAGTGAAAAGCTCTTGAAAGAACAAGTTAGTATACTACTTCATAAACTATTTGGATGAAAATTATCTTCAAAGATTTGTGTATAGGTTTTGGACGCATCTTTTATCCGGTGAAATGGTAAATATTGACGAGACAACATTCCAAGTGTTGCGAGAACCGGATAGAAAGAATACGACAAAGTCCTATCTGTGGTCATTTCGTGGAGGCACAAAGGAACATCCCGCTGTGATTTTCGAGTATCACAGGACAAGAAACGGTGATTTCTTGAAAGATATTTTTCAAGACTATCAAGGCTATGTGATGACTGATGGCTACCATGAATACGAACGCCCTTTGTTGTGGGTAGGAAAAATTGGTTATTCGGAGGAAGTCCGCGTGGTGCGGATGCGACTGCTTCTTTTTACAAGTATTACGGAATCAGCCAAAGCTAATGGGCATGAACCTTGTTGGTATTGGAGATATGTATTGGAACGGTTACCATATATCAGGACAAATGAAGAATTGGATACCCTTTTACCCTGGATCGTTAAGCCGGAATTTATCAAGGCTTATTTTAGTAACAAAAAGTAGGATTATGGATTTTCAATAATTAGATTGACTTCTCTTCTGGTGTCAATCTAAAAATCCTCTTGATTTGATGGCATTTTGTTTGACGCTTACTTTTAAAATGGTGATTTTACTTTTGGGAACATGAAAATATTCTGAAATTGCGTCTACTACAGCTTTGTTTGCTTTTCCTTCGGTTGCAGGTTGGTTCACTCTTACCAAATAAGAATTAGCATCCAATTGCCTGGGAATCACGGCAGCACCCCAAAATCTCCTATCTGAATCCAATCCGCTTCTTGAAGTTTGCATTCATAACCTGCTACGAAATATGGGTTGACGGGTGTGTAACTTGCTGCTCCGCATTTCAAATAGAGTAAATAATTATAAGAATCAAGCAAGCTCGCTGCCGGCACTGCTGTTTTTATTTTTTTCAAACATTCATCCAGAGATGCCTGGGTGTAGTATCTATTTTTGTCAATTCCGGAAGAAATCTCAAACACCGTAGGACCAAATGTAAAAGAAGACAAGGTGGATTCTACGCTGGAAAGACTACTCAAATCGGTAGACGAAGAGGATGATCCTATATCTGTCAGAGATAGTTCTATGTCATAGGATATACCATCTCCGGCAGTGTTACAAAAAAAAAAGATGTATTCGGATGGTTTGATTTCTTGACTGAATACTTTATCAGTTCTTACATCACCAATGTATCTTGTTACTTTGTTATTGTATGTTGTGGTATCATTGCTGAGTTCCGAGCCGTCTGAATTTATATTAATTCCACATGCTCCACTTGATTTAACTCCCTTATAATAAAACTTTGTGTAAGTAGTATCTGACGGCACAGCCATATAGAATATGTCATAGTCTGAGTTTCCTGTAGTTATGGTTCCTTGTAGTCTCGTAGACTGAGTTGGAGATAAAAAATCAAACTTATTGGCATATTTATAGGTATTGTTCGGTTCGGCTTCTTTTACAATTGTTGCGGAAGAACTAGACGGACATGTAAAACTCGTAGTCGCTGCAGAAAGGGTGTACAAAGTCCCTATCGAAGAATAACTCGTAATTTTTTCTTTGATTTCTTTGATGGCTTTGCTTCCTTTTACGATGTCGTATCCACCGATGTATTTACATTTCGGGAATAGTGTTGATAGAATTGCTATGATGATAATACTTATTTTTTGTTTCATTTTGATACTCCTTTATTGCTTTTGTTCCCTTTCGACTTGCAAAATAACATCGAAGTAAACTCAATGTACCGCTTTGTTCCGGGTGGCATGACTGTATTAGGGTGACATCATACTATTAATATAAGGGTTGATTAGATTGTATATGGAATCTCTTGAGCCAACTACGTCCTTATTAAATTTATCCCGATCACTTATCCAGTATCCATGATTTACGGATTTCCAGGCATCTAATCCAAAATTCCCAATAATATTTTTACCAAAGAATTTTAAATATCCGTCTTTTGGTCCATAGTACTGAGGACCGCCAAACTTACTACTAAGCATATAATAAGGTGAAGAATTTGGTCCTCCCAACTGTGCTTGCAAACTACAGTTGGTGCAAAAATCAGGGTGCCAAGGAGAAAAAAGATCGGTCGCAATACTAGTTATACCGTAGGTTGCTTTCCCTGTTTCTTCTCCTATTTGGGCCCCCCTTTGAGCCCCTTCTCCTTCCATATCCATAGATAACCTATTCAACCGAGAACCTCGTATACTTCCTAACATCCTACCGATTTCTCGTCCCATAGTTGCTACAAATTTACCTGCAAAATACCCCAAACCACCGGATATTATTCCGGTTAAAAGAGGAATTGTACCGGGAATCAGTGCCGGACCAAGTATGCCACAGGTTGCAATTCCGGACGCAACCAATCCTATTCCAGCCACGAGTGCTACCGTAGCAGCAAAAGCAGCTATGGTTACCAAATAGGTGATCATAAAATCCCCTAAATCAAATTTGGAAAGAGCGTTTATGCTATTTTTTATGTCTTCTATTTTATTGTTGATCCATTCGGTTGCTTTGTCTATCCCGTCTGCAAGTCCGTTTAAGCCTAATGTCATTGTACCTATGACATCAAAGTAGATAGGAATACCTATATTCTGCCCGCTAGGATCAACATAGTTGACAGGATTTCCGTTTGTATACATGTATTGGTTTAACCCCATTACATCATCCCCGTTTACAATGGTATCTGCTTGGGTGAAGTGACCAATAATTGGGTCGTAGTAGCGAGACTTGTAATAATACAATCCCGTTTCTGAGTCCGATTCTTGGGAGGTGTACTTGTAGCGGAAAATATCGGGACCACTTGAATTAGTTCGATTGACTTCTCCATAAGGTTTATAGGTTGTAAGCCTCTTGGAAACTTGCTCCTTTCCACCATCGGCATAAGTAGGATAGGAATGAGACTTATTTTCGTAATCAAATGTGATGGTTCGATTGTTGTAAGTGATAGTTTTGGGATAGTAAGCTCCGGTAGTTGTATCCTTTTCATAGCTTATACTATATCCGTTTCCGTTCAGGTCTTCTACTCTGTTCAAAACCCAAACTCTGACGTTAGAGTCATTTCCTGAACCAATCGCTTCGATTCTGGAATCAGCAGTTTCTCCAAAATAAAACTTTGTCCCGTCTTTTGTAGTGGCTTCCCAAGAACAATAAGCGGGTATATTTCCACAGCCCGTTGTTTTGGCTACATAAGAAGTGAAAGGGTCGATTTTTGCATAGAAATTTTGACCTGTACTGTTCACAAGCCTGCCACTCGTGGAGGAAGTATAGTGGTCATTTTCATTGTAGTTTATCCCTAACAAAGAATCTCTGGAAATAGATTGGAAACCGGTGAGTTGCCATCCCCTGCCCAAAATTCCATTACCGGCATCGGAATGATAAGCTATGCCAAGTTTAGGTTGAAGACCTTTTGTGCCTGGTGGAATATCAATGGAAATAGAAACATTTGCTTTTCCGCTGGTGTCTAT
Organism: Leptospiraceae bacterium; assembly: GCA_024233865.1. Lineage (GTDB taxonomy): Bacteria > Spirochaetota > Leptospiria > Leptospirales > Leptospiraceae > JACKPA01. Next base: position 421,670 of record JACKPA010000002.1, read on the forward strand.
GACCACCTGCGGTAAACTCTGAGGAAACAAGCCTGTCAAATTACTACTTGGACCAGCTATAAAAAAGCATAATATCATCATAACTATAGCATTGATAATTTTTCTTGTGTCATATATATATAAGTAAAATATGTCACATTTGAAACAAATTTCATTTAATTACCTCTCGTTTGGATCGTCCTAAAAACAAGGTACGAGGAAATAAAAATTTAGAGCAAGTTTTTTTTAAAAAATTCTTGTTAGAAAAAGAAAAAATGATAGGTTTTATTGACGCTTATGAATATCCAATTTTGGAAATTTTTATCTACCGTTTTGTCAAAGGTAGTAAGCATGTATATGTAAATTACAATAATCAAACTAATTTCGTCTTTGGGCAGTTTTTCGAATTAAGATGAACTTTTTTAAACTTTTTTTCTTTTGTGCCTTACCATTTTTTCATTTTCTTACCTATTACTTATATGAGAGGATTTTATTTACAATTTCTTCCAATAGGGTATTTTTCTTATTTTGCCATTGGTGTATTAGTAGGTGAAAGATATTTTAGTCTTGTTACTCCTAGTTTATGGTTGGATGTTGTTTTTGTAATAATGATTGTAGTTTTCCAATGGAAGAATAAAAAAGTATTTTGGATTCTTTTGGGATTTTTAGCTTTTTCTTTTTTGTTTTGGTATGGAAGAGCCTATCCGACAATACATGTTACCGCATTATCTCAAAAAAACTTGAACGAATACCAAGAAAAAAATCTAACAATTATCCTTACACCGCAAAACGAGATTAAAAAAGGTTACATCTTATACAAAGTAGAAACGGATGGAATAACTCATCATCTTATTTTAAAGGATTATCATAAAAAAAAGTATACCTTTCCTGTCTTGAAATGTCGCGCCAAAGACCTGAAAATTAAAACAATTAGAAACGATTTGGGAGGTTTTTTTGGTTTTTTGCAAGAATATGAAAATTATTATATAACCGTTCATTTTCCCAAATGCCTGACTCCCGCAAGCATTCAAGATAAACGACGTTTTTTGCGTTTCCAAGTTGAAAAACTTCTGGAAAATGGTGGTTTGGAAGGTACACCAAAAGACATTGCAATGGGTTTGATTTTTGGTGATTCAGGCTATCTTACTAGTGAATTCAAAACAAAGGCAAGGGAAGCAGGAATCTTACACCTTTTTGCTGCATCCGGTTTGCACTTGGGAATTATCTTATTTTTCTTGAGTTATATTTCCGAGAAAATTCCCTTTTTTAATTATTATGCCTCCAAAGTATTTCCCTTAAGCATTGCTTTTTTTTATATTTATATTCTGAGCTTTCCTGTTTCTTTAACTCGTGCTTATCTTTTTGCTTTTTTATTTGTTATGGCATCGTTATTTTTTCGCAAGGTAAAAGCCATAGACCTGGTTGTGATAACATCAATGTTTATCTGCATTTTTGATAGGGAAAACTACCTAACCCTGTCTTTTAACCTTTCTTTTAGTGCTGTTTGTGGTATTTTGTTTTTGAAATCGTATTTGGATAAAACAATCTTTCCCAGATGGAAAAACCTCTTAACGGAAAATTTAACACTCTCTTTCTCTGCGAGTTTGGGAACTTTTCCTGTTTTGATGTTCTACTTTCATGCCTATAGTTATGGTTCCATTTTAATCAACTTGGTTCTTGTTCCTTTAACGTCTCTTTTATTGCCATTTTTGTATGTTTCCGTATTTTTCGAATTTATTGGATTTGTATATATCAAAGATTTGCTTTGGGTTTTTACGGATTTGCTTTTAAGAATCCAAGCATTTCTTTCGATTTGGTTGGGTGAGCGTTTGGGATTTTATAAGGAAGCTAATGAGAAATACGAATTGTTATTGTCATGTTACGTTTTTCTCTTGATTCTTGTATTTATCTTAATTACGCTTTGTTTGTGGATAAACCAAAAAGAAGAGAAAGATAAAGACGGGAAAAGGCAACTACTGGGTTTTATCCTTTTGTTTTTGCTGATAGGTTTTTTTTGTCTTTGTTACCAAATCGGAATTGAAAACCAATCTCAACCTTCCTCCGTTTATGCCGCTTCGGATTATTATTTTGTAAAATCAAAAAATGAAATTTATATTGGAGGAGACTGTTCATTTAGTAGGTATAAACTAAATCAAATTGTAGATCAAGTTTGTGATGAAGCAGTTCAATCTGTTCAAACAGAAAAAGATGGCTGTTTTTCTTTTGCTCTGGACTGTATCAGAAAAGCGGATACAAACTCCTTGTATTATACCGATAAAGATACTATCCAATGGAAAAGTTTTTATCCGAAAATTCGGTTTGTTTACTTAACAAAAAAGAGAAAATTTCAATTGGAAAATGGAAAAAATATCGTTTTTTATTACCCAGGATTTGACCCAATTTATAAAATGATACAAACTCTAAAAGAAAAACAAGGAAAAATTGTTCTTATGATTCCCCCCTGGTCAATTCACAAACCGGAAGAATGGAATAGCGTAAAAATACAGTTGGGAATCCGCAAGGGATGGACGTTTATTTATCCGAATGAATTATGAAGTTGACGGTTTTAGTCCGACCTGTCCCTACTCCGGTAACATTATTTCTATTTCTGTTCGACGATTGTCAGCTCTTCCAATAGAAGAATCATTCGGTGAAATAGGATTTTCTTCTCCATTCCAACCACAAGATATTTTCTCTTCATCGATACCATTTTCTAAAAGATACCTATAGACTGTACATGTTCTCCTTTCGCTCAAATCCATATTGTATTCGTAAGAACCAATGCTATCAGTATAGCCAGTGATGTTTACTTCTAACCCAGGGTTTTCCCTTAATTTGTCAATTAATGCATCTAATTGATCTATAGAACATTCTTTCAAATCGGCTCTATCAAAACAGAAATGAACGATCTCTTTTGACGGTAATTCTGATTCAGAAGGCACACTTCCATAAGATGTTTTCTCTTCACCTTCAAGCAACTTTATATCCATGGCAACATTTTGCTCTTCACTTTCAAGCGTATTAATAGCAAACGTGTAATCTTTGTATCCCTTTTTCCTGACGATGAGTGTGTATTCATCCCCAATCGGAAGCTTTAAAGAATAATCTCCAGTAAAAAGATTACTTTTTTCTACACCCAAAGACTTATCATCTCCCATTTTTGCCCAATAGATATCAGCTTGGAGAGGACGGCCCTCCGTATTTTGAACAACTCCATAAACCGTAAATTTCTCTAATTTACTCAAGGAAGGGGGAATTATCTTATTGGTTTTATTGCCGACTTGGGTTGAAGACAAGTCTTTATTTAATTTTTCTGCATTTATTTGTAATATAAATATAAAAAAGGTAATTTTAACTAAAATAGATATATTAATTTTCATAATAAAAGAATATTATTTTTTGATATAATGTAAAGACATATTTTATTTTTTTTTATGATTTTTTTATTCAATAAATTATAATACTTTAAGAATAACACACAAAACTTATTGCTTAAAGGTTAAAGGCTTGAAGACTTATTGAATTATCCGGTCTATGGTGCTTGAATATAGACAAAAACATCGAAGATTATGTAATAAAAAAGGAATTGTAATGGGAAAAATATCGTTTTTTATTACCATGGATTTACCAGAATGAGCTATAATATTTATCCTTATTTTAAAATTTCCGAAATTAAAAGGTTTATGCAAGAAAATGAAGGAAATCCAAGGAAAAAGTGGGGACAAAACTTTTTAATTGATCCGAATATTTTGGAGTTGATTATGGGCTTACTCCCAAAAGAAGAACTAAATTCGATAGAAATTGTTTCTGAATTTGGGAGTGGCTTGGGAGCGCTTACTCATTATTTGGAATCTTTAAACAAAGAGTGTTATTTATTTGAGATTGATCCTATTTTAGTGAAAAATTTACAAAGAGTTTACCAAGATAGCCACAAAATTAAAATTATTGAGGGCGATGTTCTTAAAAATATCGAGTTCATATCGGAAAAAAGTGTTTATATCCTGGGAAATTTACCCTATTACATAACAAGCCCGATTATTACCAAAACTTTAAAAGAAATTAAGTATTTAAAAGGGGCTATTTTTATGGTTCAAAAGGAATTTGCCTATAGGCTTTGTAATGAAATTTCATCTTTTTCTGTTTTTGCGAATTATTTTGGAGAGTTTCATTTAAAAAAGAATGTAAGTCGAAAATGTTTTTTCCCATCTCCGTCAACAGAATCTTCCATAATTCAATATTTTCCTAACCGAGGTAAAAAAATAGAAAAAAATAGGATTGATATTATGGAAATAATTTTAAAATCTATCTTTTGGGGGAAAAGAAAATCAATTTTTAAATCTGTAAGAGAGGCTCCTTTTTGGAATGAATCGGAAATCAAGTTCAAATTTCCGGATTTGCAAAAGAAGGTATTGCTATCTATGGAAAAATGTGGATTAAATCCAAGTTATAGGCCTGAAGAATTGTCTAAAAAAGATTATTATTGCCTTATTGATTTGATTGATTTATAGTGTATAAAAGCACTTTTTTTCTTGACTTATTGGATTATATATTTATTTTTCTTTTTGGATAATAAAAAAAGCATTTTTTTATTAAGTAATATTATATTTTAAAAAGTTTTAAGCAAAATGATAATCAAAATAATTTTTATTCGAGGTGAGTTTTTACTAGGAGATATTTATGAAATATAACTCGGGAGATTTTTCTACAGGTATAATGAATTTTATTAAACTTAATGTGTGTATCATTTTTATATTTTTATGGATTTTAGGTTGTACGTCCAATGAAACTAAAGAATCACCGGATACTACCAAAAAACCAAAAGTAGAAACTGAAAAACCGGAAGCCAAAGTGGAAACAGAAGTACCTATAGATGATTCTGCTTTTGAAAATAGTATATGTATGCAGTTTGTAAAAATACCTGCTGGGGAATTTCTAATGGGAAAAAGAACTGACCTAAAATTTAGTAGAGATGAAACCCCTAAACATACTGTTAAAATTACCAAACCTTTTTACATGGGAAAATATGAAGTCACACAAGAGCAATGGAAAAAGGTTATGGGTGTAAACAACAATCCAAGTAACCATAAAGGTGACAATCTACCTGTAGAAAACGTAAGTTGGAATGATGTGCAAGATTATATTAACCGTCTGAACCAATTGGAAGGTGGAAATAATTATCGACTTCCAACTGAAGCAGAATGGGAATATGCTGCAACGTCTGGAACAAATTTTGTATACTATTGGGGTGATACAGTTGGTGTGAATAACGCGAATTGCGATGGTTGTGGAAGTCAATGGGATAACAGAGAAACAGCTCCAGTTGGTTCTTTTAAACCAAATTCATATGGTCTTTATGATATGGCTGGAAACGTTTGGGAATGGGTAGAAGATTGGTATGACCAAGACTACTATTTAAAAAGCCCTGTTGAAGATCCAATAAATACAGAAAAAAGCAGATACAAAGTATTACGCGGTGGTTCTTGGTTTGATAAACCGGAAGTTTTGAGACCTTCCGCTCGATTATGGGACTATCCGCATTTACGATTTATTAACAATGGATTTCGATTGGTATCCAATAAATACGCAGGAAAAAAATAATCCACCAACAAAAAACGTCATGGTTCGACTTCTCTCACCATGACGGAGTTTCGTTCAACATGATTTTAACTGTTTTGAAGGTTCATTATGGCATATAGTGATTTTAAAATAGAAGAGATTAAAATAAGATTTAAAATTAAGATTATTGAAAAAAGTAACTTGATTACAAGTAAACCGGTTGTACCCAGTGATTGGTTGAAAGAAACTTTAAGACGCAATTCTCCTCTAGCTAGTGCAATTAATACGGAAAAAGCCAGGTCTGAATTTTTAATTGCTCCCATTTTATCAGAATTAAAAGAAATTTGCCCTTATATTAGTCTATTTTCAGGGACAGAATTTAATGTCGATCCCATTCAAGGGTTAAATGGAGTTTGTGATTTTTTAGTTAGCCAATCTAGAGAGCAATTAAGTATTGAAGCTCCTGTAGTTTTGTTGGTAGAAGCGAAAAAGGAAAATTTGAATTTAGCAACGCCCCAGTGCATAGCAGAAATGATAGCTGCTCAGATATTTAATCAAAACCAGGATAATAAAATTAAAAAAATCTATGGAGTTGTGACAACAGGAAGCGTGTGGAGGTTTTTATGTTTAGAAGGACAAACCACTACAATTGATTTAACTGAAATTTACATTAACCCCCTTGAAAATCTTTTAGGAATATTAACGACAATAGTTGAAGAAGATATATTAGAAAAAGGGGCTTAAACTTGGTTATAGGAACGGATTACAAATTTAATCACATATCAATACATTACTTTTGAAAATCCCCGATTAAACCGATATACTAATAAGAATCAAAAAAATAGGAAGCATAAATATCATGGCATATTTAATTATTATATTTTCTTTTTTGGCTGTATTTTTTGGAATATTGGCGAATCCAACCACTGTCACTACAGAGGAGCGAAATTTTATCGAAAGAACCAAATTGATTCGTTCGGTAGGCTTTCGAGATAGGGAGATTGACAGGCTGCATGCAATGATTGCTCGTGAAGTTAAAGAAATCAAAAGTTATAATGATAAAAAGTATATTTTTGAAACTGCAAGATATTACTACTATGAGCCGGAAGATGAAAAAAAGTATTTTTTTACGGATAAAGATGGAACATATTTAGAAATTGATCTTGGTTTTGGGACTACTTTTGCAGATTATCCTAATAGTTCGTTGTACAAAGTAAAAGCCTTTATTTATACCTCAGATGACGGACAAGCCCTAAAAAAGATAATCTTACAATACAAGAGAGCAAATGATATAAATGGTATTTATGTAAAAGAAGTTCGAAGGATAATTAATCCTTCTCCGAATTTTCCAGGTCCGCCGAAATTGGAAGGCGAAAAGGTCGATGGTTTGAGAAAAGTCCAAGAAGACTCTGTGGTAGATGCAGGAATTGATGCTGATGATAATAATGACATCTCGATTGAATATTATACAAGCCATGATGAAAATGCTGTTTGGTCTGATGAGCCGGCAATTTTAAATACAACTCCAAAGTTAACCTACAAGTTAAATGATCCGGAGAGATTGTTACCAATTGTAGTTCAGAGAGAAATTATGAATAAATACAAAAAAGAATTACATAGACTAAGAAACAAATTGGAACAAGAGAAAAATAGCATAGAATTAAGTTTTAAAGCTTATACAAAAAAACTATTACCGGTTGACTAAATTTAACTACAAAAATTTCTTAAATATTTACCTGTTAACGAGATAAGCAAACCGACAAATTGATCTTGGTACAAAAGAATAGCTTGATATGGATAGGTAGAATTCTTTTAATGATGATATGAAAATATTTAGTCATCTTCTTTTGTTAACTTTGCTTTTGTTCGTTATGTCTTTGGGAGCTGATACCAAACCTGTTAGAATTTGGTTGAAGGTAATTTCACCTGTGGACGTAGAGGTTCTACTTGATAACAAGCCTATCTTGAGGGTAGATAATTCTTCCGGTAAAAATAAAGCTTATCGTCTTATTAAAACAAACCTTGAAGCGAGTTTGGATTTTATAGGACGTGGTTTTTCTTTTAAACGAACGATAAGAGACTTTTTTCCTAAGCAGAGAGAAGATGATAAGTCAAGATTCAAGACCATTGATATTACCATACGAATTGGCACTGATAAACAAGCCGACCTCATTTTGAACGAATCTCAGGTTGCACCTGCTAGTGAGAATTTGGGAAAAGAAGAGTTAGAAAAAAAGTCGGAAAAAACTAAGCAAGAATCAAGTTTCATTACACTTGATAAACTAAAAGCGATCCACAATGCCCAAAAGAAAGCTTGGGAAGAAAAGGATTACAGAAAAGTAGCAAAACTTGGCATAGATTCCACTAATGCAATGAAAGGTATAGAAGAGCCGGATGGAGTTACACTCAATGAAAAACAAAAACTCATGCTTGACATTACTTTTTTTATCATTATGGCTGGTTCCGAAATGATAGATGAGAAAAAATTTGAAGAATTGAAAACCAGAGAACACTCACATCCTTTTGAAACATTTTTATCATCGATGATTTTACTCTTAAAAAATGATCATGAATCGTTTTTAAGTTTTTCTATGAATGCTTTAAATTTGGCAATTGCTGTAGAAGATAAAAAAGAAAAAATAATATTATCCCAAGTAACTCCCTACTTTTTCCATCAGCTTTTAGAGCGTGTAGAGGATAAAATCTATGTTTATACAATCTTGTGGTTATTGTACAAGACTACAGATTCTAAGGAAACAGAAGGGGTTGTTTCCAAACTAAATAACACAGTAGATATTGATGGAGCGATCTCCAAAATAACAAATCCCAAACCAAGATTAATGTACATAATAGGAGCTTACTATTCTGGAATCAAAAACAGGGAGCTATCAGGTAAATATTTGGATATGGCATATCAATCGGAAAGTTCTTGGCTGGAAAAAGCCAAATCAGACAAGGATTATGAGTTTTATTTTAAAGATAAAAAATAATATAAAATACAAAAATGTTTTAAACCTAAAAATAAACGAATTTACAATTTTTTAAAAGATTATAATTTAAACCAAGGAGAGCCTATTGATAAGTTTAGACCGGTATATTTCTTTGGTTGTTGAGTCAATTTCAAAATTCAAGCAATTTCCTCCCAATGAACAACAAACAAAATGTATTTTATATCCTACCCACAATCCACTTATGATTGTGGCTGGTCCGGGAACAGGAAAGACTACCGTTTTGGTTTTGAAGGCATTGAAACTGGTTTTTGTTAACGGTATTTTGCCCGAACAGATTATACTAACCACTTTTACAAAAAAGGCAGCCGAGGAAATAAGGGCAAGACTGATCGAGTGGGGCATTACTATTCAAGATTACTTAAAAAAGAACCCCGATTTTGAAAAACATCTGGAATCCATAGATATCAATCGGTTTGTTACCGGAACTTTGGATAGTATTTGTGAAGACATTTTAACAACCTACAGAGACCCTGGTGATCCTGCTACTGTTTTGGTAGAAGGTTTTGTAGGTAACGCATTTTTAATGCGGAAAGGATTATTTGCCAAAGGAATACACAAAAATCAAGAAGTGGCAAAATATCTTGCAAAATTTACCTTTGACGGAAGACCTCCGGGAAATTTTGCGGAAAGACTTAAAATTTCCCGAACCATTATGGACCGCTTTATCCATGATCACGTAGATTTAGAAGCTTATGCTTCCCACAATGATTTCCAAGAGGCAAGAAACACTTTGGTGGGAGCTGCCAAATTGTATTGGAAATTTATGGAATCCAGCAATAGAATGGACTTTGCACAGTTGGAAAATACTTTTTACGAAAGGTTGAAACAAGGACGGTTATCCAGATTTACAACTGATGTGAAAGCAATTTTGGTTGATGAATACCAGGACACAAATCCTCTTCAAGAAAGCATTTATTTTGAAATTATAAAACAAACAGAAGCAGCCTTTACAATCGTTGGCGATGATGACCAATCTCTGTATCGCTTTCGGGGTGCAACGGTAGAACTCTTTCGAGATTTTTCCAAGAGATTTTTATCTTCTATTCCAGGTAATCAAAAGCCCCACGTAGAATATTTGGTGAATAACTACAGGTCTACACCGGAAGTTGTCCGGTTTTTTAATACTTTTATCACTAATGATCCGAGTTTTCTACCTGCTCGTGTGCAACCGCCAAAACCTTCCATAGTTCCTCAGCTAAGATCAAATGGCTTTCCGATTTTAGGCTTATTTCGACCGAATGTAGAGCAGCTTCAAGAGGATTTGGTTCGATTTCTAATGGACGTTTTTCGTGGAAAGGGCAGGGAAATCGAGATAAACGGACAAAGATTAAACCTGATTGCGAGTTCGGGCGGTGGAAATTTCGGGGACTGTGTTTTTTTATCCAGAACCGTGAATGAGTTTAAAGGGAGTTTTGGTAACCAGCCTCCGAGCCCAAGACTACCGTTTTTATTACGAAAAGGACTTGCCAACCAAAATGTTCTGGTTTTTAATCCAAGAGGGCGAGCGCTTCGGGATACTTATGTTATTCAAAAGTTACTTGGAATCATTTTGGAATGTATTGATCCACCTGATACGGATAACCCTTATGGAATCCAGCAAACCTACCTTACCAATCAAAACTTTTTGTACAGTGATTCTCGAAAATATTTTGCAACATGGAGAGAAGTCGCCAGAAAGTTTGTGGAGTCTAATCCGATTCCCAACAAACCGCATACTCTAAAGAAGTTTATAGAGTCTTGGCAAAGAAGAAAGCCTCAAACCAAAGGAACCAAATGGCCCGAAGAATGGCCCTTGCTCGAACTTTGTTTTAAGGTTATCTGCTGGATACCTGAGTTAAGAGATGACCCGGAAGGACAAGTTTATCTTGAAGCTATCACAAGGTGTATATCCCAGGCTGCGACTTTTTCTCCTTACCGTTCCACTATAGTCATGGGAGAATACGGCACCAAAAGTATCCACAGGGCTTTTTTGGATATTTTTTCCCAAATTGCCGAAGGAAACGTGGAAATAGATGAAGAAATAATGCCTCATGTTCCCAGAGATCGAATGCAGTTTATGACCATACACCAGTCCAAAGGTTTGGAATTTCCATTGGTAATTGTAGACGTGAGTTCCGATTACAAAAACGATCATCCCAAAAACAGGTTTTCTCGATTTCCGGACTCTCCATCCAATACACAGATTTTAGAAGATGATCTGGCTCCTTTCTCTGCCGTTGGAAACCTGCGACAACTTCGCCCTGCTCTAGATAGAACTTATGAAGACTTGATTCGATTATACTATGTCGCCTATAGTCGACCTCAATCTGTTTTGTTGCTGGTTGGTTTGGACCCATGTTTGCAGTATTCTACTACAATCAAACATATTGCAACTTTTTGGAAAGCCAATGGTAATTGGGCATGGCAATCACCCTACCAAGGAGATAGACCTCCGGCTTTGGCAAATAATATCCCATTAAAATTGATATAGCTATGGCACTTGGAATAAAAAGAGAAAACGAGATCATTCCCAAATACAGCCTAACCGGCGATTTAATTTCCTTTTTGCGATGCGGCTTGCAATACAGGTACCATAATGGAAGCTCTCTACCTCCCTCAAGACCGGTACAGCTTTGGTTTGGAGAGTTCATTCATGGAGTGATGGAAAGTGCTTATCGTATATGGCGACACAACCCAATTCCATTCCCTTGGCCTGTTACTCCTACCCAATATAGAGCCGCCCCACCTCCAGATAGGCTACCTCATGATATTGGAACCATTGGTGAAATTGTAGAAGCAACACTTAGTGCACAAGGGAAAAACCCGAGGAGTGCTGCTTTAAGAAATTCAGCATACAAAAGAGCCGACAAAGCCGTCAACGAACTGGGAAAACACCTTTTTCCACTGATTGAGTCAGCCGAAGAACGTGTGATTGGAACTCGCGATATCCCCCATAATGGAAAGCTTACAAGCCGATCCAGGTTTTATGAATTACATGGTATCATTGATGTTTTAACCAATGTACAACTTACCGGAGTGGAATCTTCCAATGTAATTCGGAAAGCCGTACAAGATGTATGCTCTACAACGGGAGATTATGAAGTGATTGTAGATTATAAAGGAACAAGACGACCGGCAATAAATGATCCCTATTGGCAACAAGGCGAATGGCAGGTACAAACCTACTCTTGGTTACGAACAAGACAGCCCGGTTCCAAAAATATCATTGCGGGGGTATTGATCTATATCAACGAACTAGCTCCCGGGGATAGTGATATTCAAAAAATGCAAAAAGAAAGACAAGAAAATAAAACCGATGTTATACCAGAAAATGGCAGCTTGGATTTTTATAAACTCAACGCATGGAGAAAGGGAAATGCAGTTCCTGATTTTTCCGTTGATTTTTTGTTCAAACGAGCAATTCGCGTAATTCCTGTAAGTCGGGAGAGCCAGATAAATGCAACAAAGGAATTTGACAAAGTTGTTTTGGAAATTGAAAAATGCGTTTCAGCCGAAAGGAATGCCGGTACTATCATTAACCACTGGAATCCGGGCGGTGATGAGGAAACTTGTGTAGCTTGCGATTTTCGTTATTTTTGTCCGAGTCCGGCACCTAGAAATCGAGACTATCATGTTTTAGCGCCTTCGGCACCATAAAATGTTGGTTGCTTGAATGGAGAAACAAAAGTTGGAAGAACCTATCTTTAATATAAAGAAAATCAAGGACCAATTAGGAAGTAAAATTTCATTTGATGTTGGTAATTCTTTTATAGATGGCTTTTTAGAACACATTTTTACTCCGATTATTCGCAGGATACTATTTGCCATATACAAACAAGAATATCAGATTTTAGAAAAAGCGGAAACATCTCAAAAGTTATCCGAGGAATTTAAAAAACTCATATTTAAACATTCTAATCTAAAAGATAAAATATACGAAATTATTGAATCTTTGCTTCGTTTTGACAACTATGGAAATCGTTTCATACAACAATACATACTATCTGAATTATCTTTTTATCTTACTGATACTCCTAAAACTAGTGAGATCAACCAAGAGTATTTTGATTCTAAGGAGTTTCAATATTTGGTAGAAACCCATTTTGCATTGTCTTTGCAAATTGTGAAATCGATTCTTGCATTGGAGGAGCATTTTACAAACTCAGCAGAATCCTTGTCCAAAATCCTTATCAGTGATAGCTTAAAAAAAGGAGAATTGTACGAAACTTATATCAAAAATAAATTTTCTCTATTGCAGGAAAACCTGGAAGATAAGTTAGGAACTTTGATTCGGAAAAAAGAAAAAGAGCTCTTAGATTTGGTAAATGAATCCAAAGACGTATTAGATTCTACTAAAAGGGAAAGTGATATTTTTTTACAGCGATCAGAAAATTATTTCTCAGAAAAAGAAATGGAATTCAAACAGTGGTATGCTAAATTCAAGCAGGAACTTTTTAACATACAAAAGGAAACCGAAATAACCTTCATTCGATTGAAAGAAGAAAACCAAGGTTATAAAGATGAATTGGAAAAATTAAAAAAGAGCAACAGCAAAATTACTATAAGATACTATAGAAAAAGAGAACTAAGAAACAAAAAAAAAGAGTTAAAAAAACTACGCACAGAATATGAAAAAAATTGGAATGATATTGATAAAAAACAAAAAAAAATTAAAGAAGATACACTCAAGCTAACAAATATAGCGTTGACACACAATACAAGAAATAATAGGGTAATGCAATTTTTTAAATTTGTAGCTTTTTTATCTATCTTAACAATAATAATATCGTTTGACGAATTGGGAAATTACTTAATAGACCTGTTTCCAATTTTAAATAGTTACTTTAATTACTTCACATCTTTTATTATGATACTTTTAATTTCCATTATATATTGGCTAAATGAAGTATCTGCTAAAATTCATACGGAACGAAATATTGATGATCTAAAAGTAAGCAGGTTGAATGACGAATATGATTATTTGGAAAACGAAAAGGAGAAATTAGATAAAACATACAAATACTATCAAGAGATTTTGGAAAGCTCCATTAACAAATCATCTAAGTTTTGATTTTTGGTTTTAAAATCTTTTCTTTCAGGAAGTCATTTGTGAGAATGTTGTACACGATGTCTTTCTCATTTTCATCCAGAAAAATTCCACGACTATGCAGAATGGAAACAATTTCTCTTATATTTGAATAGTCTCTAATCTCTTCGATAATAGCTGCAATACGCTTTTTATTTCGATCTTGACTCAGAAGAGTTTTTTCTTTTGCCAAGTCAAAATTTTTATTGATCTTGTCTACAATGTAGGTGACTTTGTCGATCAAGTCTATATCTTCTTTGTACCTTTGAAAAAACTTCTTATATTTTTCAGATGCTCTTTCATTGTTTTTGAATAAGAATATGATATAGCTGTAGAGATCAGGGTTTTTAAAAAAGTATTGCTTGATATGCTTTTCTTCTAATTGGTTGAAAATTTCTATAAAAAACTCAGCAGCGTGGTCTTTTCTGTCTGATTCAATTAGAAAAGTTTCTAGTAGATCAATGTCTAAGTTTGCGATCAAATATATTGTCAAGGTTGGATCTGATTGGATAACGGGAGAATGTAGCAACAAATCAAGTGCCTTTTCTGGCGTTATGTAAAGCATTACATTGTTAAAATATTGATCGGGGTCACTGTCTGACATAACCCATTGACCATATCCGTAATAAACAAACTTCAACAAGAGTTGATTATCAAAAGATTTGTGGTTGTAAAACACTTTGATGTGATCGTCTTCTTTAAAAATCCATAAATAATAAACGATTTTCCCCGTAAAATTCAGGTCATCTAATTTTGAATTTAGAATGATGTCAAACTCTTCTAAAGTTAGCTCAAGCAGAATATTACGGATTGTATTAATTTGAATATCTGCATGTCCTAAGAGGTTTATAGCTTCTGCTATGCTATTCCTTCTCGAAAATTGACTTTTGATAGTTTCATTTGACTTTGTTAATACATTTATCATTTTTTTCGCTTTTGAATAAAAAGGAGTACCTTTTCCTTAAATTGAATTACCGGGAAACTTCGTTGATCAACCTACCCAAGAGATAATCGTGTGTTTGTATCGACTTTTGATTTGCTTCGTAGGCTCTATTGACTTCAATCATTTCAACCATTTCCGTTACAACTTGTACATTGGAGGCTTCTAAAAAGCCCTGGTAAACTTCCGGTCCTCGGATATCATTGGGAAAAGGAGTCGGTTCACCGGATTCAGGAGTATCTACATAAAAAGAATCACCTTCTTTATCTAGATGTCTCGGGTTTTCAACCGTTCTGATTTTAATTTTGTCCAAAAATACGGGATTTTCATACCGATTTTGCTCTGTGGTGGTCGCATTTACCGGATCGTTTCCGATTTCTGCATTGATATAAATTTCACCATTTTCCCGAACTAAAAAGTTGTTCCTCGCAACTTGGATTGGACCATTTTCACCCATCAGCACAAATCCCTGGGGCGTTACCAAATTCCCTTTTCTATCTAATGTAAAAGCACCGTTTCGAGTGAGTCTTTCGCCTCGATTTGTCATTACCATAAAAAAAGCCGGTTTTTCTTCCCCTGGTTTGTCTTGGAGCATCAAATCAAAAGCATTGTCCGTTTTTTTAACAGCTCCTTGCTCAAATCTTGTATATATTTCATTTACTTCACCACCAAGTCCAAGTTTTCCAACTACCGGAGAAGTATCAAAAGAACCCATAGGAACTTTCCCAACACCGTCTTCATCATACCTATGAATCAGTAATTCAGGAAAAGCTTTGAATAAGGTAGTGTCTCTTTTAAACGCTGTTTTATCTACATTTGCTAAATTATTGGCAATTACGTCCATTCTAGTTTGCTGAATGGTCATTCCATTTGCACCAGTGTATATTCCTCTTAACATAGTAACTCCCCTAAAATAGTATCGTCTTTCCAAAGAAAATAATAATCAAGAAAAAAAGAAATTGTTTCGGATTATTTTAGTGCTCACATTTTTGGTTATTTATCAACTACAATAAACGATACCCTACGGTTTTTCTTTTGTCCTTCCGGAGTTTTATTATCTGCAATTGGTTTTTTGCTGCCATAACCAACAGCTGTTAATCTCTTGGTATCTACGCCTTTGGATTTCAGATAATTAGCAACTGCCAATGCTCGCTTTTGGCTAAGAACTGTATTTTTATCCTCGTCACCTGTGTTGTCGGTATGTCCTTGTATTTCGAGCTTGATTTTTGGATTTTTCGCTAACATTGTAGAAAGTCGATCCAATTCTTTAAACGAAGAAGGGTGTAGGGTATCACTTCCGGTTGGAAATAAAATACTTTTTAGGACTACCTCCTCTTTGTTTGGTAGGATTTTGTCAAAAGTTTTTGCATCTTTGTCTTTTGTTGCTTCTGGAGAAGGCTCTTTACCCTTTATTCCTAAAAATTTATAGATTCTCTTTTTCCCAAAAAATGGCAATAGTATACACGGTAAAACGCAGTACAACATGGATTGTTGGTTTAGGGCTTCTATCGTTGGTTTATCCGAATGTTTTAAGATGGCAATATTTTGAGGCTTATAAAATGGCTTTTGGGTTATACAACTTCCCAAAAAGCAAAAAATAGATATTGCTATTATAGTCTTTTTTTTAAATCGGAAAAAAAATAAGACAAAATTTAACGTCTTCATGTTTGATAAAAATCCTTACCAACAGCTAACCCATTCTACTTGTTAAAATTAATTGTAAAAATTGAAGTTATCTTGTAAAGAATATTTCTTTTAAGAAATTTTATCTTTTTTCGATTTGTAACAGGAAAAGCAGAAAATCGCCAATCAAAACCAAAAAATACTAAAACTTTATTTTTGGTAATCGAACCCTAACAGGTCTCACTTTAACCTTCATCGGTCTCACTTTGACCGGTCTTGCCCTATAATGTCCCCGTGGGTAATAACCAGGATAATAATGATAATAATGGTATGTACGATAAGGACGGCGACTAGGATAGTTATAGTCATCGTCATGATCTTCTGCTACGGAATATGTACAAGATACACAAAACAATAAAGCCAAAATAATTGCCGTTTTTTTCATTTTATCTTCCTCTTTTATTTAGACTCCCAAATTTTCCGTTAACAAGAATTTTTTTCAAGATGTTTTGACTCCTAATTCTCTTTTTATGGCTTGGTGGATGTAAAACTCATTTAATGGGTCCCGCATTAAAAACAAACCAATATCTTCCGATAACGATCTGACCAAATCTATGGAAAATATGTTGATTATATTATTCAAAAATAACTCAGAAACGGTTTCCGTACCGTAAGGAAAATACTTTTTCAATTCAATATCCGGATTGTGATCTTTTATGGCAGACAATTCCAGCACTCTCGCTCTTAATAAATCGAGTAGAATTTTACTGTCCAAATATCTTTTGGGTCTGTCTTTTTCCTTTTTTATATGTCCCATAAGCTCGTCATTTCCACGAATTTTTTCCAAAAGATAGATTCCAAATCCCGTAAATATGGCAGCCAAAGATAGCATTTCCGAAAGACGGAGGTTTTCTGCATATTTTTTGTAAGGAACATCCAGAATATATTCCTGTTCTATTTCCAAATTTTTACAGCTAATTTTGCAATGAGTCGCTTCTTTAGCAAAAGGAAGACTAAATTTGGTAACAATCAAATTCGGATGATCTTTGGGTAATAAAACTAATTTATATTCACCCGCTTCTTCTGATTTTACTACAACCAAAAAAGTCTTAGCATGTATCCCGTTGGTTAAAAAAGATTTTTCAACGTCTATAATATTCTTTCCATCAACATTCTTTAAAACACTTTTGATATTACTCAATCGTCCTTTCCAACCGGGTTCGGAAACGCCCATGCTAACAACGTGCCTTCCCGCTTGTATCTCATCCAAAACTTGTTGGGACATTTTATGACCACTTTTTGAACTTTTTTTTAAAAGCTCTCCGGCGATATTGATCTGAGCCATTATCCCAACACCAAGCCCAACACCATGTTCATGAGAAGCCAATTGAATCAATTTTTCATGAAATTCGACAAAACCACCACTGTTTAATGGCAAAAACAGACCTTCTTCTGCCATTTCGGGAAGTATTGCCGGATAGTATTCTTCCGAATCTAACGTTAGAGATTCTAATTTTTTAAACAATTTTTCCAAGATGGTTTCCTTTAAGGTTTGTATTCACCTTTGAGAGTTGCACTACTTGCCGAACGAATGATCACCGGCACTATTTTGCCTCTAAAATCCTCTATCGAAGCTTCCTCCGGTATGGGACAAACTACCATTCGACCACATTCCGTCCGACCACTCATATCTCTATTTGATTTTTTGGAAGTGTTTTCGACTAGAATTTCGTAGGTGTTTCCAATCTTTTCTTTATTCAATTTTGAGGAAATGTTGGTTTGTAATTCTATTAATTGATTCAATCGCTCTGTTTTTATATTCTCCGGAACGTTATCTTTGTATATCTTTTTTGCCGTTGTCCCCTCTCTTTCCGAATACTTAAACATAAATGCCATATCGTAGCCTGCTCTTTCCACTACTTTCAGAGTATCTTGAAAAGCAGTTTCTGTTTCTCCGGGAAACCCCACAATAACGTCTGTTGTCAATCCAACACTGGGAATTATTTTTCGAATGGTATCAACCAAATACAAATATTCGGCAGACGTATAGTTTCTTCTCATATTGGAAAGCACTTCATCATTACCGGATTGTAGAGGAAGGTGAATGTTGGAACAAAACCTCTTTTCACCCGCCATTAAATTCAAAAGATGCATTGGAAAATCTTTAGGGTGAGGTGATGTAAAGCGAATCCTTTCAATTTTGGTTTTTTGGAGTATTTCTTCCACCAACTTGGCAAAGTCCGTATCCTCTAGTTTATAAGAATTCACATTTTGCCCAAGGAGAGTCACTTGTTTGATACCTTTGTCTGTCAATTGATTTATCTCTTCTAAAATCGAATCGACTCCCCTACTACGCTCTCTACCCCTCGTGTAAGGAACAACACAGAAAGTACAAAAGTTATTGCAACCTCTCATAATAGTGACAAAGGCAGAAATGTCACCTTCAGAAACTTCCGGTTGGATTTCTTGATATGTTTCCGTTCTCGATAGAGTAGTTAGCTGAACTTTCTCCTCTCCATTTCTTGCCCTTTGAACCAATTCTCCCAAATTGCGGTAATTATCCGGTCCTGCGACCAAATCAACAGGCAGTTCCAAATGAAACAAATCGTCTTTCAAGTTTTGTGCCATACAACCCAAAATTCCTATCACGAGATTTGGGTTTTTCTTTTTTAAATAATTCAGATTCTGAACCCTTGCGTAAACTTTCGCATGAGCATTTTCTCTAACAGCACAGGTATTTAGAAAAATTATGTCCGAATTTTCCGGATTCTCGGCTTTTTGATACTTCTCTTTTTTCATAATTGAAGTAACCAAACCGGAATCGTATTCGTTCATTTGGCAGCCATAGGTTTCAATGTAGACCTTTAAAGAATTTGGTTCGCTTTCTTTTAATTCCATAAGGTCAAAATGAAAATAGAGTGAAAATTGTAAAGATTATATTATAAGCCATTTGTTCTCTTTTGGACTCAAAGAAAAACGAATTATTTTACCCTTGCCATCTCAAGTTTTTATAATATAGCATTCAAATTTAATTTTTGCCAATAATAACAAGATGAATTTTAGCCCTTTTATTCTCCTTTTATTCTTTGTAATAATATTTCTTCGTTTTGTAAATCTTTTTTTGTAATCACTAACAATCCAATTATTATCTCCTTTACTTAAACGATCTCGAATATATTTGTCTCTTAAACCTTCCCAATGTAATTAACATACCCGTAACTAAAAACAAATGTAATATTTTTTTTATTCTATTCATAGAATTTTTTCCTTTTTATTCTTTTTTTATTTACCTATACACTTTGGTAAATAAACATACATCTACCATCCAGTGCTTACATGCACATCCTTTGCAACCGGATTACCTGCTGCATCTGTCATTCTTATTTTTATTGTCCAATGTCCTTGTGGATCGTTGGTTGGACCGCCTCGCAAACAACCAGCCCTGTCCAAAATACCCGGAAATCCACCATTATTTTCTATCATCTCCCACTTAAAAGGAGAATGTCCTCCTGTTGGTCTTAGTTGAAATACATAGTCTTCAAACCATCTTCCTACACATTCTCCTTCCGTAAGACAATTTGTAAAGCTTGTGTTATTATCATTGAGAACAGGGCAGGCTTCGTTTCCTTGAATTGAGTAATTTTCTGTATTAGATAAATCTAACGTATTGTGTGTCATATACCCACATTCAAAATAAATTCTCTTCAATGTTCCAGCTGGTCCTACATTCAGAACGTCACTCATCGGAAAGCCAAGTTCTTTCATTCCGTCTATTTCCAAATACTTTGTCAACAATAACCCATGAAGATGGTAAGGGTATGACTTATATTTAATGTTAAACTTATACATGAGTATAAGTTCCATATTGAATTGATTTTGCTCCAGAACTGTTCCCACCTATCTGGATTATAAATCATAGTTCTTAAATCCAAAACGACTCTAACCCCATTTCGTTTCCATTTCATTCCGGATTTACAAAGTCTTTCTTTCACAATCATTTTGCAAGCGGCCTCTGTTATACCGGAGCCTATTGGCAATTTTTTATCAAGATTATTCGGATAATTCATTTTATCATGGTTATTTGTAAAATACGTAATTACCTTTTGTAAGTCCTCACGGTCTTTCTTTGAATACTTTCCATTTTCAAAATGGGTTTTAATTGATTCCAAAATGATTTTTGCCCCACCTTCTTCATGCTTCAACTGATGACACCATTCACTTAGCTTCATTTCTTGTTCACTTTTGGTCTCATATATTATCTTAGATGCTATAGAAAGATATTCCGTTACATGGTAAAAATCCAATGTTAAAATATCTACGTATTTTTCCAAAAAAGTCCAATTATCCTTTGCTCCATCCGCAAGACCTATATAATTCACATTCGGATACTGATTTTTTATCTGTATTATCTCCGCATCCATTTTTTTCTTAAACAACTCTTTTCCATGCTCCGGATGACTTGCTATATAACTCGTATACAACCTATTTCCGTCTTTGTCATGTAACCCTATTGTACCAACCATTACTTGTTTAAACTTTTCACCTAAAATATACACATTTGCTCCATCCATCCCTATACTTACAGTTGCTACCGGAACGTCTAAATGAGGAACTTTATATCCCCATTTTTCTTCTTTTCTGGCTTGATATTCTAAGGGACAATATGTTTTCCCTCCTTCGCTGGTCTGGTATACATGTCGTTCTATTTCCGTCTTTCCATAAGGTGTTTGGTAACTCTTTGGCTCTTTACCTTTACTTGTGAATTTTACATTTCCCAGTAGCATCGGACTTCCATCCGTATCAAATCTTTCCAATGCTTTGCCTGTTGCTAAGCATCCAGCTTCATTCAAGGATGATTGAATTATATTCTCTGTCTCTAACATCGAATTTGTTAATTTTATTTCTATCTCTATATAAACTTTATCTTTATCACACTTTAGTATTTTTGCTGCCATACCATTATTTTTGGCATCTTTACCTATTTACTTTAACATTATTTCTTAGTCATACCCATACTGCCGGTATGTTTCCAAGAAGAACAAACAATCTTCCTATGCCCCAGTCTTTATAATCATTTCCATCTCCATCTTTATCTATACAACTTCCATCAGGATTTTTTCTTCTTGGGTTATCCGGATCCAATCGCTTCTTTCCATTTTCCGTTACTCTAAAATAGTCTCCACATCCGTCATTTACTTGGTGATGGTAGGTAATGAGTTTTTCAATATTATACACGGTGTTTAATCTCCTAAAAGGAACAGCCCACCACATCGCTTGTAACATTCCTTTATAGCTATGAAAATCGTTTCCGCTATCATCATTATACTTCTCGGTGGCATCTGTGGTCTTCCGTAACCGCCTCCTTCGTTTATCCCATTTGGAGGTTTTGCTTGTCCTAAACCAATCCAAGGATCTTTTCGCCTCCGAATATACACGTCTCAAAATGTTCTTTCCAAGCAGACGATGTCGAACCAGCAGCACCCATGTTGAGAACATGGTATGGCACCGTCACCTAAGTAACTATCCCAAATTTCGCTCGGACCGCCAAACATGGTTAAGCTATCTCCTATCAAAGCAACATGCTTGTCATGGTTTTGACCAGTATCCCCCGCATTTATATCTTTTATTATTCTTTCTTATTTTATAAAAATAATTGCACCACACCCAAAATTACTACGAATAAGAACCCTCCCCGTAACAATGGGTGTAGGGTCAAAGTCATAAAGTTCCGTTGTCCTTGGCACAATTATCTGCCATACCCGGTATGGCTTGGTAAAATTTAAGCTGACAAATCGTAAACCCTTTAAGTTTATCAATCAGAACAACTTAAGTCACTTCCTTTATATTTCTTATTGGAAAGATTGAGACCAATAGTATAAGAATCAATATCAAATATTTTTCATTGTTTTTACTCCTTTATAAAAATTATTCATACGAACTACAGAGAACATAGTTTCGATTTGTTTTATTCTCGTAAGTGCGACCAATTAAGATTAGATTCACCACAGTTTACATATTCAGCAAGTTCACTATTATAACTACTACTATAACTAGTCCAAAGTTTCAAATCCTTACTTACTATATGACTATATATTGTTTCTCTATAGGGTGTTCTGAAAATATCTCTATAATAAGTTGGGAACTTTCCAATCTCTACCAAGTGTTGTATCAGTATAACAACTTTTGTATGCTTCGCTATTTCCATTCCCGTCTAAATTCCTTTCCGTTTTTAGAGTTGTAGTTCTCATTGCCATTACAAGAGTTATCCGTGTCACAATACTGCAATTGAACTGCACCATAATTATCAGACTCACTTCCTGTTCCTTGACAATCATTCTCTGCTTGTCGATACACCTGTCCTTGAAGACATTTTTTGTAATAAATAATTTGTCACCTTCTTAAGTAATAGCCTTTACACTACCATCCATCATGTCTACAACTGATTGAGTTTGGTTTATAATTCATAATAAAATGCATTATCAGACCGTATTTGACTTCGTTATCTAGAGATTTCTGATAATCTTTACCACCATTACAGGAAACAAACATAAAAGGAATCATAATATATTTAACTACTTTCATTGTCTTCTCCTCCTTGTTCGTCTATAACTGCTTTCCGCAACTCCATATTCTTTTGGTTGATCTGCTCAAACAAGTTCTTGCTTGCAACTCCGTTTGCAGGTGTGTGTTTGTTTATCATATCATCCATCTCAACTATCCCTACCGAAGACGACAGACGAATAATCTTTAATTCTTCGTCTGTTCGGGAATATAGGTTATCTTGAATTATCCGGTAAGAAGAATCCATGTATTCTTCAAACTTCATTCCCGAACTATAACCTGGTATCTTCTCCCACTTCAACGCCTCGTCTATATTACCAGAGTTGACAAAGTTATACATTTCTTGGATTTGACCTCGCTTGCTCTTGTCTTGCTTCAACAGTATCATGACCATCTCGAATTTGCATTCTCATTTCAATTCCTATGGCAAGGATTTCATCTTTACTCAAAGCATAATCACCATTCACCGGTAAGGTTGTTTTTAACTCTCCGTAGAGTGTGCGGATGCCCGCTATGTCATCATTACTCAAGTTCGTTTTCACTACTCCCGGATTCACAAACTTGTGCATCACTTCACTTACCAAAGGGTTGGAATGACCGCTTCCAACCTTTGCCAGGCACTCTAATTCTGTGTCTCCGGGCATACAATGGTCAGGTTTTGTATTAACCACAGATAAACACTGATTTACACTGATAGGGAAAAAAATGAAATATCTGTGTTTATCCGTGTCCATGCTTCGACTTTGCTCAGCACAAGTCTGTGGTAATTCATTACTGTGTTGTAAAACTAAAACTATAGTCGTTTTCCATGCTGTTTTCATAAAAATCCTTTACTCCCGTAGAAATGGTAATCGTATATTCCGTTCCGGAACTTAAACCGGAAGAAGATGGTAATAAATAAACCTTGTTTGTTTCCACATAGTTTCTATAAACGGTAACGCCTGTTATCTGGGTTGAACCCTGATATAATTTTATGGTAGAAGTTGTGATTGTATCAAAATCCATTCCTTCGGAAAAATTGATTACGATGGTAGGATTTACAGAAACTCCGGTTGCTCCATTGGTAGGGTCAGTGGACGCTACACTAGGTGGAGTTGTATCTGCAGGGAAAATGTTGTACACCCTAGTATTACAAGCAACTTCATAAGAACTAACACTACCAGCAAACCGACAACTATACGTGTCATAAAAGTTTCCAGCAGGTGTTTTCATGCTATTCGTAAAACCAAGTGAACTACAACTTGTGCTTGTCAGTTTGGTTTCTGCTCCTAATTGTTTATAAGAATCACAAAAGTATTCAGCATTAAAGGTCGAAGCAGCGTATCCGGTAAAATTTTCAAGACAGCCATAGTATTGTGTTATTCGATAAACACAAGCAGAACTATTTGACTTAGAACTCGTTTGCGATTCTTGTTGTGATTGATGTAGAGCTAAGAGAAGTAGTGCGTTTTCTTTGTTTTTGTTTTCGTTCGTTTTGCAGTTAATAATGCTCATCAAAATAAATAGAATTATTAAATATTTCATTGTTTTTGTTATCCTTTTTTGGTTTCGTCACCCTTTACTTTGACAAGCTCTATTACAAGCGCTAGTAAAGGATGATAATTTTTCAATTATTTTGATTTTGTTTTACATTCGATACCTATTCTCTTATTGATGCAGCCGTCCATGTTCCGCTAAAAAAACTAGTACAAGTCGCCTCGGCTGAACTGGCTGTATACGTAGTACTAGATGCTCCCGAATAGTAGGTAGCACTGTAATTCGTTAAACTAAATGAACCGGAACTATAACTATTTATTGTACAAGTTCCAAGAGCATTGCTTGTCGGACATGAAGATACTACTGTTCCACTATATACGCTAGTGCAGTTACTTGAATCTTCATACTTTGAACTGGAACTAGAAACCGTAATTGTTCCTTTTATACAAATTCCACTAGTTGTGGAAGCATCACAATACGATGATGATGACGATTGTGTTAATAAATAAAACAACGCAAATAGGGTAAGATTTTCTTTATCTTTGTCCTTTTCCTTTTGACAACCAGAGAATGTCATTAACATACTCGTTACTAAAAGCATATATAATATTTTTTGTATTCTATTCATAGAATTTTTTCCTTTTTATTCTTTTTTATTTACCTATAAAACATATATCTACCATCCAGTGCTTACATGCACATCCTTTGTAACCGGATTACCTGCTGCATCTGTCATTCTTATTTTTATTGTCCAATGTCCTTGTGGATCATTGGTTGGACCACCACGCAAGCGACCAGCCCTGTCCAAAATACCCGGAAATCCACCATTATTTTCTATCATCTCCCACTTAAAAGGAGAATGTCCTCCTGTTGGTCTTAGTTGAAATACATAGTCTTCAAACCATCTTCCTACACATTCTCCTTCCGTAAGACAATTTGTAAAGCTTGTGTTATTATCATTGAGAACAGGGCAGGCTTCGTTTCCTTGAATTGAGTAATTTTCTGTATTAGATAAATCTAACGTATTGTGTGTCATATACCCACATTCAAAATAAATTCTCTTCAATGTTCCAGCTGGTCCTACATTCAGAACGTCACTCATCGGAAAGCCAAGTTCTTTCATTCCGTCTATTTCCAAATACTTTGTCAACAATAACCCATGAAGATGGTAAGCTTCACCCCATTTTTCCTTTATGGATATTTCAGGTAAATCGTTTTGGATTTGTTGGATGTATATCCTATCATCATTTGTATACTTTTGATACATTCCGCCATACCTTCTAGCAGAATTTGGTGGTGCATTCTCTATACCTACCGACTCAACTCCACCAGACTCTTTTCCAAATAGTCGGACTTCTTGTGCTTTTTTCCTTATTTTTGTTAATGGTCCGCCTTTTTCCAGTTCTATCACTGGTTCCGGCATCTCACTCGCATTTGTAGCTTTGTTCCAACCAAGTTTTACTAATTTATCACCTATTAATGCTCCCCATATCCTATATCCATTTGGACCTACGTGTATTGTATCTATGAACTCATCATTATAATCCGGATATTTGGGAAATATATTTGAATTAGGTACCCAAAAATTTGGAACACTTACTGCTTCTCCAGTTTGAACAAAACTACTATACAAAGGTAGATAATCTACATTATTCGGATAAGCGTTTTTATATGCCGGACCTATATTTTCTGCAATCCTATCATTGATACATGCTTGGTTGATACTCGAGGTGTTCATTAAAACATCTCCTAATTCCGCCTTTTTTACTTCATTATATTTTATGTAAGAACCAGAAAAAATTGCAATGCGAAATTCATTAAACGCTTTGAATATTTCCAAGTTAGCAGTTGCTACTGCTTGTGCCATTGCTACGCATCCGCCTGGAAAAAAAGCACATAAATACCAAGGGATTTCATCATAATCTATCATAGAATCTTCCATTGGACGGCAAATAGACTTTCTGTTTACTATAAAATAGTTATATGGAGAAACAACCGGATACGAACTCGCTGGTAGCGTTCCTTCTAATAGAATTTTCTTTCCATTTTCTATATTCCAGTCTGTAATTAACATTATATTTTCTAATATTTCATCTACTTTGTATGCATTCAAAAACGGAAACAAAGCAAAATTTTGCATTACATCATTTCCACCTATCATCAAAACAGACCTCGGAGAAGATGGGTCTACCATCATTTCGCCTCTGCCTACACCTGCAGGTATTTCTTTTATACAATGGCTTTGGTCTGGTAATACATCCCAGATTCCGTCAATCAAAGCTGGAGTTGTACTTACTCTATCTAATAAACCTTTTGTTTGCTCCCCTGCAGTTGCGTAGTTTCTTACGATAAATGGATCATCAAATGCTTTACCAAATATGGTAAAATAATCCCCCCATGAGTCTATTATTGCTGGTTCGTTTCCATAGTCTTGTAAAACAGGGAATCCAAAATGATCAGCAGGAACAGAACCATACCAATCAACCCAATCACTTAAGCTATCTCCCCACTTTGTGATGTCTGTCCCAAAATCGTGATGGTCGCGGATTTTTTGCTTAATTGCATTTGTGTTTCTCTTTACATACTCTCTTGCTTTTTGAACTGTAGCTGAATCACTGCTTGCCAAGGCATCTTTTAGTTTATCTGCACTTGCATATTCAGTATCGCTTGCAACATATAGTCTGTCTACACAACTCAAACTATTATGGTCACCTGGAAAAGAATTGATACTTTGCGTAAAACTCAATATAAAGATGGTAAAAATTGTTTTTAATAAATTTGTTTTCATTGTTTAATTCTCCTTTTTTTCTATACATAAAACATACAAATAAGTATCTTTTGAATACATAGCATCGTTACTATTTGCTATAAGTAATTGTGCGTCCGTTTTTGTTGTATCATCTCTGGGAAAATATGATGCCGACCAATAATAATCTGAAGTTCCTGAAGGCATTTCATCTGATATAGTTTTAAGATAATCATAATAAGCGATATAAGCAGGGTCCTTTTTAGGAAGATATGTCAATATCCAACTTTTGCTAGAAGTCGTATCCTCTGAACATGCTGTATAAGCTGGACTTTTTGTTTGGTCATCGTCACAACTAGTATCATTTGTAGGACACCATTGGTATTTTTGTGCACCGTAGTAGTCGAATGCCGAACCTGTGCCTTTACAGTCGTTCTGCTCGGAACGGTATACTTGTCCTTGAATACACTTCTTGATGAAATATTCACTATGTGTATAGCGACTTGTGAATAAGTAGCAAAAGGTTGATTCATATACCATCATAACTTCCAATGTTCCGTCATTTCTATCTACAACTTCATAAGATGTTTTTGAAGAACTTCCAAAACCCATCATACACCACTGTAATGCCTTTTCTTCACTAGTTAGTTTGTCATCTTTCTCAAACGGATTGTTATCTGAAAAGCAATTTGTCATAAATGCTATAGTCATGATAAAACAATAAATATTTACTCTCATTGTTTTGCTCCTATTGCATCTATCGTTACATTTCTCAACTCAATATGCTTTTGAATACTGTCATCAATAAACCCCAAGTCTATGTCATGGTAACCATTGATTTTATCTTGCTTAATTCTCACTCCGTTATAGATTCCTACTGTCAAGAATGATCTTTGTACTTTTAAATTATCCAAGTCAAACATTGAAGTCTGTCGCTTCACCTTCCCATAGAATTTATCATACTGTTCTTGTATGTTTTTCTTACTTCGTTTTTGACTGTAGGCTATCGCAGATTTTAAACCATTAGAATACCTCTGTCTACCGCCTTCCATGAATACACCCGTTATATTTTCAAAGTGCATATACGATATTATATCCTCCATATCTCCTTCGTCCAGAGCATACTTGCCGTCCGTCGGAAACGGTAATTCCAACTTACCATACAAAGACTGGAGTTTGCCAACATCCTTGGATGTTGGGCTTTTTATCTCGCTTACTTCGTTTTCTTCCGGCTCACACTCTCCGCAACCTACCAGACCGATTGGAAATATCGGAAACTTGTACATCACGTCTTCTTTCTCAAGCTCTGTCCAGTCACTTCCCAGCTTAGATATGCACATACCCGCTGTGTCTCCCACTACACAGTGTTCCAGTCCCGCTACGTGTCCCAGATTGTGTAGAATTTCATTTTTCAAATTCAACTCTTTGGCATAGTCGGACGAATACAATACCCAGCTATAGTCTGCTGCATTCAACTGGATTCCAGCATTCACTATTCGATTTCCACACTTCCACACAAACGCACAAGAACCGCTTGTACAATCCGGGTTAAAGGCATTGGATGCAAATATATTTATTACTTCGCCCGAACTCAGGTTATTCGTACTGCAATTGATGACACTTTCATCCTCTACAGTTTGGCTCGTTGTTAGTCCGTTGTAGTAGAACCCGAAATTGGACTGACCCCTCTGAAACCATTCCAAACTTGCTGCCTTGACTATTTTTATCAGGTCTTCTTTTTTGATTGTAAACAGATTCGGATTGACGGAATACTTCAAGATAGGATTTAGTCCTTCCCACTTTGTCCTTTCCGTTACAGGTTCTACGCTTCCCGTTATGCTTATCTTTCCCATTTCTCCATGAACGATTTCATATCTTCCCTCTCTCTGTCTCAGAAACAGAACAAACTTTTCATCCTTGACAAACGAAGGCATTCCCTTGACTTCCAATGTCTTTTCACCTATCTTACCTCCGATCACTTTCAAATCAAAGTAGTCAAGGTCTTTCAATACTTCACCCCGTATCTTGTCTGTTATCTTGATTTTTACATTGCTGTAAATCATGGGTTTCCCATGTATGTTATTCGATACTTCGTAAGTGACGGATTCCGCTATCCCTTCCAGAATTACATCCGATTCTCTTAGCAATACATTGGAATACCCTTCCAGAGATGTCATCACTCGTATATCCTGCACATCGCTTAAGTTCACCACAGAACCGGAACTTACAGTCGGATTCACAAAGTAGCCACTCTCTAATGTCTGGAAGATAAACTGGTTAGGATTCAAGTCCAAGATTATTTCCGTCACTCGCTTTTCATCCAAATCAAAAGGACCTTTTGCATACAATACTTTCTCGTAGTTGTTCACTACCTGCAAGTTCTTATCTCCATTCTCTATCTCAATCGAATTACCATCACTTAACTACCCGCAGGTATCAGTTGATTTGCCATCAATAATACAGATGTTCCATGCAATGCCAACAAATCAAAACTATTCGGAGTATCATTCAATACTACCACTTCTCCCGTATCCTTTGTTATACTGATTGACTTTACACCCACTATCATCTTGTCTATCGGTTTGTTTATACTGTAGCTTATGAACGCACTATCCATGTCCAGTTCGTATCCTGTCTGCCTGTTTGTTATCTTACTCTGAGATGGTTTGGAAAACAGGGTTGTCAGTTTCCCTTGTTCCACTCGAAAAGACGATTGGTATTCCAAAACGGTCTCGTTTGTTACCTTTAAAACAGAAACATTCTCGTTTATGCTCAAGGTGTGCAAATTCTTTGGGTCTTCCGGTGTTGCTTGGTAGAGGTATACCTTGATGTATTCATATTCTCCGGTTGGAATTTTCAAATTGTTGAATATGGTTGTATATCTTTTATTCATTTCTCCCATTTTCACCTTGCTCCAAGTAGGTGGAAGTATCATCTTTTCTTTTCCGAGAGGCTTTAGTTCGATTTCTTTGATGGTGAGTGTGAAATAGTCCAGTCTCTTTCCTTCTTCCTTTTTTCCCGTCAAAGAAGAATAGATGTATCTGTCCATATCTGCACAATCGAGGATAAAGTGTAGGATTCCTTCCGTTTGGGTTGTAACTGCCGGCTGGTCTTGTTGGACTTTTACTCTTAGATACGTTTTCTCTTGGGGAATGATAGGTGTTCCCGGTGGTTTGCTTGGTGGATTTGAACTTGGTTTGCCACTACCACCGCTTTCGGTTGTGCCTTGAACCCTTTCCACGTCACTTACTCCGTCTGCTACGAACGTAGAAGCGACAAAGAATGTTGCCGTTTTTGGGAAACTGTCTCCAGTTTTGCTTTTCATTATTAGATTACATTGAATCAGAAATAATATGAAAATTATTATTGACTTCTTGAATGTCATAAAACTACCTCTTTTTGAGTTATTGTTGTTTTGGGAAGTTTTCAATTATTGGTTTTTTAGCGTAAGGGAAAGATGTTTTTGCTAGGTTAAATACTCGAAATTATTTTTCTAATTCTTACAATATCCTGTCATCACACACAAGACATACAAACATAAATCATCGCAACCTTGAGGTATAGTTACTTCTCCACCTGGTGCGTCTACCCCGTCATTTCTTCTATCTTCTTCATCCATTTTATATTTACTCATAAAAGGTGTTACAATACTTCCCCATCTAAGGTATCCGTTTATATGGTTTACGTGTATTCCATCGTTTGAACTCCAAAAAATATGATTATAGTTTTCTTTATCTCCCATCCATAGTCCTCTATCCGCACACCACCAACACCCTCTATTATTTGCAGGGTTGTCTCGAAAAAATGAATACATGTGGATATAAGGAACTCCACCTCTTACTATAGACATTGCACCTGATGTAAACTGCAATTTATACATTTGTCGACTAGCCCAAGTGTGATCTTTACAGTTCCCAAATAGGTTGCCGCAATTTTGCTGTTCTGCTATCATATTTAAAGTATACATAGCCAATAAACCTTCTATATAGGCTTCGTAATAACCTTCAAATAAACTAGCAGTTAAAGCATCTCCGTGTAAGTCTGCTTGTTTTATGTTATCATTGGAAGCAATATCATCATTAGGTCTATTGTATAAACCAAGACTCCTTAACAAATTATCAAAACCTGGAACTAGTGTTGTATCTAAGGAAATAGCAGGAATATTACCTAAAAGTACAAATAGTCTTCCTAACCCCCAGTCTTTATAATCTATCTTATCATCTTTATAGTTATCCGGACACTTTCCTTCGTTATCCGGACTAACTGGGTCTATACCAGTAACTTCACCAGCATCATTTTTTACCCTTCTATAATCACCACATCCGTTATTTCCTTGATGATGATAAGTTATGAGTTTTTCGATATTATGTACAACGTTTAACCTGCGTAAAGGAACTGCCCACCACATTGCTTGTAACATTCCTTTGTATACATGAAAGTCATTTCCACCTATCATCATAATAGTTCTCGGTGGCAACTGTGGTCTTCCATATCCACCTGCTGGCACTCCTAAATTCCAAGGAGGTGAAGCCCATGGGTCATCTTTAGGTTCTTTTGCATTAATACATATTTCAAAGTGTTCTTTCCAAGCAGAAGATGTTGCACCGGCAGCACCTTTATTCATAACTTTATATATTCCACCACCTAGGTAAGCATTCCATACTTCGTCAAAGCCTCCAAACATAGTTAAACTATCTCCGAGCAGAACAACACGTTTATCTAAATTTTTACCGGTAATATCACCTGTTTCTTTATTTTCATTTCTTTCATAGAAATTGTTACCGCATCCAAATCCTGTACGAATAAGCAATCTTCCAGTGGCAACGGTTACTAGGTCTAAGTGTTCAGGGTTGGTTTGTGCACAGTTATCCGACATACCTGGTATAGTTGTAATAAGTGGAATATTACAGAGTGTGAAACCTGTAACTTGATCTATGATTTTACTAAGTTCACTTCCTCTTGCATTCCTAACAGGAAATATTAAAATCAATAATATAATGATTAAAATTAAATGTTTTTTCATTGTTTTTACCCCTTTTGTAATTATTCATCTGAACTGCAAAGAACATATAAACGATTAGTTTTATTCGCATAGTCACTATATATTTGAGGTTCAACATATTTAGCAACTTTACTAGCGCCACTATAGCTTGACCAAATTTTTAAACCTTTATATACTATGTGACTATATATAGTGTTTTTATATGGTGAATCAAAAATTTCTCCAAAACTATTTGATACTTTCCATTTTCTATTAAGGAGAGTATCTGAATTGCAACTATCATAAGCCTCACTACTTCCACTACCATTCAAGGTAACATAGTCTTTACCACCATTACAAGAATTATCCGCTTTATCACAATATTGTAATTGGACTGCACCATAGTTATCAGACTCACTTCCTGTACCCTGACAATCATTCTCTGCTTGTCGATATACTTGTCCTTGAAGACACTTCTTGTAATAATATACAACAATATCACCTTCAGTTGATTTTGATTTTGCTATGACACTACCATTCATCATGTCTTCAACCATAATAGGTCGAGTTCCATAAAGAATAAAATACATTATCCATCCAAATTTTAGTTCATTTTTTAGGGATTCCTTGTACCCTCCATCCTCACCACAAGAAGTAAGTAATAAAATAAACAAGAGATTCTTAATTACTTTCATTGTCTTCTCCTTTGTTCGTCTATAACTGCTTTCCGCAACTCCATATTCTTTTGATTAATCTGTTCCAGCAAGTTCTTGCTTGCAACTCCGTTTGCAGGTGTGTGTTTGTTTATCATATCATCCATCTCAACTATCCCTACCGAAGACGATTGACGAATAATCTTTAATTCTTCGTCTGTTCGGGAATATAGGTTATCTTGAATTATCCGGTAAGAAGAATCCATGTATTCTTCAAACTTCATTCCCGAACTATAACCTGGTATCTTCTCCCACTTCAACGCTTCATCTATATCACCGGAATTTACAAAGTTATACATTTCTTGGATTGATCTTGCTTGAGCTTGTCTTGCGTCAACAGTATCATGACCATCTCGAATTTGCATTCGCATTTCAATTCCTATGGCAAGGATTTCATCTTTATCCAAGGCATAGTCACCAGTTACGGGTAAGGTTGTTTTTAACTCTCCGTAGAGTGTGCGGATGCCCGCTATGTCATCATTACTCAAGTTCGTTTTCACTACTCCCGGATTCACAAACTTGTGCATCACTTCACTTATCAAGGGGTTGGAATGACCGCTTCCCGTCTTTGCCAGGCACTCTGCCTCTGTGTCTCCGGGAATACAATGGTCAAGACCAGCAGCATGACCAAACGCATGAGTCAGAACGCTTTCCAAGTCATACACATTGGAAACTGCTGCCGAGGTACTAGAGTTAGTCGGTATTAAGCTCAATGACCAGACAGGAATGCTTTCAGATTCTTCTGCTGGTGGGGACAGAACTCCCCAAGCATAGTCTTGCGAGTTTATCTGCACGTCAAAGTGCAGTATCTTATCGCCACAACTCCAGACAAATGTGCAAGCGGGTCCCGTACAGTCAGGGTCATTTCCACTTACCGCATAAACCGTCTTTTCCTGTTTGAAGAGTTCTTCCTGTGCCGCATCACTACATTCATAGTTTGAGGGAGAATACGGTGACCTTCGGGAAGAACTCCCATCCAGATAAAACAATATCTTTGCCTTGCTCATCCGAAACCAGTTTTCTGCTGCTCTTTTGACTGCGAGGACGGACATTCCTGAGTTCAAAGGTGCAAGGGTTGTGTTTATTTTGAATTTGATGTAAGGAAATTCTGTTGGCAAGACTAGTGCCTTGTCCGCTTTGTAGAACATAAAGTTCATAAATGTAAAGCTTACTAGCAGAATTAGTAAAGTTGTTTTGATTACTTTCATTATCTTCTCCTTTTTAATATTAACCACAGATAGGGAATCGAATAAAAATTCGTGTTTATTTGTGTTTATGCTTCGACTTTGCTCAGCACAAGTCTGTGGTAAACCTATTTGGCATCTTTTGAGGACAACCAAACTTAGACTATCGCTATTCTCATTTTGTTCGCAAAAAATTAAATCACTTACCATTTTTGAAAAAAAAGATATTTTACTATTTTAATAATTGACATATTTAGACGATACCTATTTTGTTGGTAAAAAACTTATACTCATTTCATTTATTTTTAGGGTAAAACGTGTCGAGCAATTAAATATTCTTATTACAAACCGGAAATGTTTTAGTAACAGGAGGATATACGGAAAAACAAGGAAATGCTACGTTCACAAACAGCATGGAAGTATACAATCCTAATACGGGAGTCTTTGAAGAAGACGGAACAATGAGTAGTTCCCGCTATCTACATAAAGCAATCCTTTTACCCAATGGAAATGTCTTAATTACCGGTGGGATAACATCCGTAAATGGCGGGCAATCCACCTTGTCAACGGCAAATATCTATGTGCCTAAATAGTACACTGAGTCTAAAAGCGTTTCCTAAACATAGTCGAACGTTCCCTGAGCGTAGCCGAAGGGAACTGATTTCAAGCCTAATATGCATAATCCTATTATTAGTTTTAGCTTGCAATAAATCACCGATTGAGAGAGTTGACAAGCAAAACGAAATGAGTCTGACCTATTTCTTTGCAACAAATATGCTAAAAATATGGTATGGGGATGAATACCACCAAAAAGGGCTTAAACAATTGGTTGTACTATTTGGATAGCCGCAATCAGAATATGGCTTATTTGGTTGTATTCAATTTTAATCAAAAGAAAAAGTTTACAAACGAATGGAAAGAGATAGAAGGTAAAAAGATTTTTGAAGTAAAGGTATAGTTTTTTTTATTGACAAAGTAAAATAAAGAGCCATAAATAAGAATATAAAACTACCTAAAAAAGAAAGAAAAAGAAACAATAGTTCAAGGGATTCTTAGGTAGACATTAATTTTTTAACTTTGAGTATCTTCCTATATAATAAATCTATGCATTTAATCTCTTCCAATTTCCCCTCTTACAGGATAGTTTTCTATTTTTAAAAAATTCTCAATTTCCTGTTCAACGTATAAAGCTTGGTCTGACGTTTCAAAATTACTAACAAGCTCAATATGAGTTCTATTTGAAAGAACAGCATGTACCTCGTAAGTAAAACTTACAGAATTTCTATTTTGATGTCTAACAGGCTTGCTGTATAGTTGCTTAATATCATTAGATAGAACAACCTTATTACCAGTCCACGGTAATGGATAATGTCTGACTGAAATCTTTTCCCTATCAACAATGATTTCAGTCGTGTTTAAGTAATTGGCAAGTACTTTGTAAGTGCCAAACACCAACTCCAGCGTGTAAAAGAACCAAACAAAGCAATCAGCCAAGAACTCGAGGAGATAACACCCGTCATCCAAAAAACCACAAAAGTATCCCAAATTATTACAAATACAGTCAAAAATAAATTGGATAAAGAAAACCAACGTCTTTTGATAAGCAATTGTAATCCATCTTTTTGTATGCTAATCCCTCTTGGTAAAGGCAAAGGCTCAGAAAAGATTTTCTTTTTTGAAAAGATACCCATTTCGTAATCTTTCTGTAAATTAAATATTGAATTGCAAGCTGAACACTTAGCAAGCATTGTATTTAGATTTATATTATCCGCGGGAATATTTTTTCCGCAATCCTTACGGTCGATCTGCATAATATTTCCTTATAACTAGCTTTTTTAAGATGAAAAATATTTCTTTTTATTTTGTAAAATTATAAAATTTGCTTTCCTATATACTTTTGTAGATTTATCTATTATTATATTTAAACTATCAATTGAAAAAAGAAGTAAGTGAGGATAAGAATGTTCTGTTTTATAAGATTCCTAATCATTTTAGTGATCATGGTGATTTCTTTAAGCGCTCAAACTGACAGAAAAAAAAAGGGAGAGCTAATTCGCAAATATTGCCAAAATGATAGGGAAGAATTTTGTAAAAATGTGAAATACGGGAGCATAATCAAATGTTTAAAAAGTCACAAAGATGAAATTTCCCCTAATTGTAAGTCCATTTTAATGGGCAAAGAATCTTCAGTAAAAAGTGATCCTAAAAAAAATGAGGACTATCAAAAAGAAAGAGGAGAAAATATTCGTAAAAATTGCAAAAATGACAAAGAAAAGTTTTGCAGCAATATTAATTATGGAAGTATTATTCTATGTTTAAAAAGAAATCTTAAAGATATTTCTTCCGAATGTCGAGAATCCTTAAAAAGAAAAAAGTAGGTTCATTGCTTCCTTAAGGAGTCGAAAGGCATATCCTCTATGTCTCTCGAAACAAGTAGCTAAAACCTCATTCCCAGTCCCATCATGTACAAGTCATTATCAAAATATATGTCATTTCCAAAATCAATAGATTCAAATTCAATCTGCAACATAGCAAAATAATTGGAAAAATTAAACTGTAAACCTGCCTTGAGAGAAGTTTTTGTAACCTCCCTTGCTTTAGAGCAGTCTATGCTATCTGAGCATTTACCTTTGGAAAAACCAAATCCTACATAAGGATCCAAAAAACCGTCCCCCAAAAAATGGTAGTTGAATCCGAAATCAACCGTATTCACTGCAAAAGTATTTTTTGAAAAATCCCCGCCTCCAAAAAATCCGCTCGAATAAAAAAGAACTGAAAAAAATGTAGGATAAGCCAACCCCTGGCTTATTTGGTCAACATAATATCGCCTTTATCCACTGCTGATTTCCGTCCGAATCGTGTTTTACAATAATATTTTCAAATATTGCAGATGAAGTATTATCATCAGTACCGGTAACTCGACACCCTAAAGTATAAACATTCGAATATTAAAAAATAGTTATTATGGTTTCTTTCCTGTCAGGAAAGGGGCGGATTGAGTTTGATGCAAAAGAATAGCTTATTGGGGATAGGTAGAAATAATTTAATGCTGATAGTCCCCTGAGACGTAGCCGAAGGGCATATCCTTACCCATATCTTTTTGTTATTCACCACAGATTTACACAGATGGACACCGATTTTTTAATTCCTGTTTGATTTTTTTGATTAATAAAAAATTGAATAGTTTATATAGTGAATCTCGCACTTATCCCTTACGGATTTTTATAAAACTATTTTCATATAATACGCATTTATTTATAATTATCATAAATATACTTTATAATAACAATACTTCCCCATATCCGTGTTAATCAGTGTGTATCTGTGGTTAAAATCATTCCATACTTATGGGTAAAGCTATGGCCGAAGGGGTGTATCTCAATCAATTTCTATGCCAATAACGGTAACATCATCATTATGGGTAAAAGACTGCTTGGGTCCAATGTAATCTCTAAGAATCTTAAATAAATTATTAATTATAACATCTATAGGCTCATGAATCATTTTTTCAATGCTTTCGGCTATTTTTTTTAAACCAAATTCTTCATCCTTTTCATTGAACTGCTCATACAACCCATCCGTAAAAATTAAAAATTTGTCTCCTGAAGAAATCGAATAGTATTTTTGCTTGTAATGGCAATCTTCCACAATACCCAAAATTCTTCCTGTCTTTTCCAAATCAATAATTTTGCTGTTTGAAAGAAATATTTGGGTACAATTGCCAGCAGAAGCATATGAAATATTTTTTCTGTTTAAATCAATATCGAGAATAAAAGCGGGAAATATTTCTTTCAATTGGTTGTAAGATCGTATAAATTCGTTATTCAAAAAGCTTAAAATTTCTGCCGGATCTTTGATGATTTCTTTTAGCTTCTCATATTCGCTTTTTATAAGCATAGTGACTAACGCAGCATTGATACCATGTCCGGTCGCATCAGCCAAAAAAATCCTAACATAACCGGGTAGAACTTCAAAGACATCATAAATATCACCGGATAACTCGCTATTTGCCAAATATTTAATGCAAAACCGCAATCCTTTAATCGAATCAAGGTTCGTAGGCAATATGCTATCTTGGATTCTTTTGGCAACTTCTAGTTCTCTTCTTCTAGATTCTCTCGATTCGCCAAGCTCAATATGAGTCCTAACCCTTGCGAGTAATTCCTTATAGTTAAACGGTTTTGTAATATAGTCTACCGCACCCAGCTCAAATGCTTTTGTAATTTCCTCCACGTCAGTTTTTGACGTAAGAAATATAACCGGAATATTGGCAGTCATGGGATTTGACTTTATTTCTTGACAAACATCAAAACCACTGATATCAGGCATCATTATATCTAATAAAATGAGGTCATAAGAACGTTCTTTGACGCTGTCCAAAGCAATTTTTCCATTTGTAGCTACTATTACTTTATAACCCTCTCCCTTCAAAAAATTGGCAACAACCTGAATGTTTCCAATATTATCATCAACTACAAAAATTGTTTTACTCATAATATAACCAAAGTAAGGTTTAACCTGAATTGGGTGATCCAATCAATTTTAATGCTTTATCGCGAAATAAAACTGTTTATGTCTACAAGATTGAATTTTAACTTTTAAAAAGCAATATAAAAAGGATTTTAGTAATATTGAAACCTAAGGAAACCGGAAAATATTTATATCAAGAGATACGTAAAAAACCGTATAAATATGCTCAATTTTAAGAAAGGGGAATCATGGAAAGGAAAATTTTAGTCGTAGATGATGTACCAAAAAACATCCAAGTAGTTGCAAATATCCTCAAAAATGAAGGGTATAAGATCAATGTTGCAACAAAAGGACAAACTGTTTTTGAAAACATCCAAACCAATCATTTTGATCTCATACTTCTAGACATAATGATGCCGGAAATGAATGGGTATGATGTTTGCAAAAAATTGAAAGAAAATCCTAAAACCAAGGATATTCCTATCATTTTTTTAACGGCAAGAAGTGATATCGAAAGCATTACAAAAGGTTTTAATTTGGGAGGCGTAGATTATATAACCAAGCCTTTTAATGCAAGCGAACTCGTAGCCAGAATAAAAACTCATATAACCGTTCAAGAGCAAAAAGAAGAATTAATTAAAAAGAATCAACAGCTAGAAGAACTTACGGCTACCAAGGAAAAAATATTTACAATCATCGGACATGACCTAAAGGGAGCTTTTTCCGGTATTATCGGATTAGGACGAATGTTAAAAAACTATTTTTCCGAGCATACAAAAGAAGAAAACGAGGAATATTTGGGCTTATTAACTCAGACAGCCGAAACCGGTTTTAGCCTGCTGCAAAATTTGTTACAATGGTCAAGGTCACAAACAGGAGCAATCAACTTTGATCCCGAAAAATTAGATGTCTCTGCTATTTTGTCGGAAACTCTTAGTTTGTTTCATTTAGCTACTCAAAAAAAAGAATTAAGAATCAAAATCGAAATTGATAATAATATATTTGTATTTGCAGATAAAAATATGATTATTACAGTTTTTAGAAATTTGATATCCAATGCCATTAAATTTACACCCCAAAAAGGAAGTATCGCCATACAAGTGATAGAACAAAGCGATGCTATAGAATTTCGGATTATTGATAGCGGCGTTGGGATAAAGCCTGAAAAAATCGATCAATTGTTTAAGATTAAATCTACATTTTCTACCTTAGGAACTGCGGGCGAGCAAGGTACCGGTATTGGCCTAATTTTATCATATGAATTTATTCAAAAAAACAATGGAAAAATTTGGGTCGAAAGTGAATTGGGAAAAGGAACATCTTTTATTTTTACCCTGCCTAAGGGTAACTAAAGTTTATTTAACGTGAGTTCGGGATTAAAATTAAATTAAAATATAAAAAAATGATTTTCTCCTAGGTAGCCAAACTCAATTCTGGATTTATGAACAACAACAGAATGAGTTTGACATATATATTTTGTGATATAGATGACTTTTGTAAAGAATTAAAAATAAATCGCCTTCCAGTTCCAGGTAAAAGAAATCGTTTTACTAGAGAAACTGAATTATGCACGAGTGAGATTATGACAATTCTTGTATTATTTCATCTAAAGGGATATAGAACGTTCAAGTGGTTCTATTGTGATTATGTAAGGAAACATTATTCCCAAGAATTTCCAAAACTTGTTAGCTACAACCGTTTCGTTGAACTAATTCCTAGAGTATTACTTCCACTTTTTGCTTACCTAAGTATACAGAGACTCGGAAGTAAATCCGGAACATTTATCATTGATTCCACAGCTTTGAAAGTATGTGAAAATAAAAGAATCCATAATCACAAGGTTTTTGCTGGTTTAGCGGAGCGTGGCAAGACAAGTGTAGGTTGGTTTTATGGATTCAAACTACATCTAATTATCAATGAAAAAGGAGAAATAATATCTTTTTACATTACAAAGGGCAATGTAGATGATAGAAATGAAGAAGTAATTTTCTTTCTTACAAAAAATCTTAAAGGAAAACTTTTTGGGGATAGAGGTTATATTAGCCAAAAATTATTTAAAAAACTTCTTGAAAGAGGAATTAAAATGATAACAAAAATTAGAAGAAATATGAAAAACATACTTATGGACATGACAGAAAAACTCTTACTTAGAAAAAGAGCAGTCATTGAATCCGTAAATGAGGAACTCAAAAATATATGTCAGATACAACACACTAGACATCGTAGTGTTATTAATTGGATGGTAAATATAACTTCGGGATTAATTGCATATTCATTTTTTCCTAAAAAACCTAGTATCGACTTAAAAACAGGCGGTATTTTGGTTGAAATTTGATTATCCCGAACTCACGTTTATTTAATTTTTATGCTAAACTCTGCTTGGAAGAACTCTCCCGGTTTGATTATAGGGAGTCTTTTCCACAAACCTTTATGATACAAATTGATTCCATTTGTAGGAGAAGTCATCGGTTCTATGCAGACAAAAGGTTTCTCCAAAGGAGCAAAAACAACCGCCGTTTTGTAACTCCCACCAAAATTTATTTCCACTACCCTATTTTTTGTCTCGATCAAAAAGTGTGAATATCCGTCCTCTTGTTCCCAAAAATCTCCGTAACAAAAGTCGAGAAACAAATCACCCAATCTAAATTTATTTCCTTTATTCCAAAAACCTTTTTGCTTACCGGTAGGGAGTAAGTTGCTATTCAATTCCCATTCCGTTTGAACAGGTAGTGTGACAAAACTATCTTTGCGCTCCGAGCTTGAGATTGAAAAATAGGGATGAAACCCAAAGGAAACAGGCATATCCGTTGTTCCCGTATTTTTAACAACAACTTGTATTGTGATTTTTCCGTCTTTCAGTGTATGAATCATTTCAATGGTATGCTTAAAAGGAAATACTTCCATCAATTCCGGATGTACTGCAAAATCCAAGCTTGCAACGTGAATCGCTCCTTCCGAATTAGAGTGATAGAGTTTGGATGTTTTCCAATAGGGACTTTTTAAAAGAAGTCCGTGCAAAGGAAACCCGTTTTTATCTCTAAAAATCAAAGGATTCTTTTGAAAATCGTACAGCTTATTTTGGAAATAAAAATAGTCTCCTTCCAAACGGTTCGCCCAAGGATACAAAAAAGGATTGCCATGCAAGGATTTGGATGAAGAATATTCATGTAAAGAAGCCGGAAAGTACAAGATGTTTTCTTGATTTACCGATAATTCATAAAGTGTATTTCCTAAGTTCAAGGCTATTTTTGCCTTGATGGAGTTCCGGTTATCTTCTAATTCTACAACTTCCAAGTTATCCACTTTGCTTTGTTTGGCATTATACATTTGACAACCCAAAATTAATAGGAACAACAGACTACTTATAAGCTTCTGCACAGTCAATCGTCCGCAAAATCATTTGCCAGTTTGTGTAAAGCTTTAACTTTTGAGTAAGAAGACTTTCCACTAAGCTCGTTTTTTAAGCTTAAACGCAAGAGTTCACTGGCAGAAACACCTCTCTTCTCTGCCTCTTTTTTCAAAAGAACCAGTTCCTCTTCCTTTAAAAGCAATTGAAACCTTTTTTCACTTTGAGCCATATCGCAACTACTTAATCAACTTAAAAGAAGGTTTTATATCATCAATTTTATCTTCGATTTTTTTCCAAAGAGCGTCTTTGTTTTCATAAAAAGTGGAATAAAC
Organism: Leptospiraceae bacterium; assembly: GCA_024233865.1. Classification (GTDB taxonomy): domain Bacteria; phylum Spirochaetota; class Leptospiria; order Leptospirales; family Leptospiraceae; genus JACKPA01. The sequence continues at coordinate 463,656 of JACKPA010000002.1, forward strand.
CCCAATTCTTACCAAATCAATCAGTTCATCTATGGAGAAATTTAGGAAACGATATAGCTTAAAATATTCGTAATTCAAGTTTACGTTAAAAATTTCCGGATCATCCGTATTGATGGTTGTCATCAGTCCATAGTCATAATAGTAACGAACAGGATGATCTTGCTCTCTAACCACGTATTTTCCTGTAAAAACATTGCTTGTCAGACAAATTTCAACAGGTATTTGATGTTCCTTTAGATACCCTACCAAACGCTGATCTTGTATGGCAGACGTCCCGTGTCCGATTCTCTCAGCGTGCAATAAAAGAAGAGAATCCCAAATGGACCAAGGACCATCGTCTTCTCCGGCGTGAGCTACCGTTCGCATTCCGGCATCTTTTGCCTTTAAAAAAACCTTTTCATAATCTTTAGCCGGTCCTATTAATTCGGCTCCTCCCAAACCAATGCCTATAACTTCTTTTTGCTTTACTTTCATTACATTTTTTAGGTTTTCCATAGCATTTTCAGGACCAAAAGAGCGTGAAACATCCACTAACAATCGAATTTCCGTCCCATCTTCGTTTTTGATTTCCTGTATTTTTTCAACAAGAACGTCGATCATAGCAAAAAAGTTCATCCCGTTTTTTATAAACTTGGAAGGAGCAAAAAATACTTCCGAATAAATAATATTATTAGAACGGAGGTAGTGCGCCAGACTATCTATCATAAATCCCAAGTCTTCCGGAGATTTCATAACGCTTTGTATAAACAAAAATAGATCAATAAAACCGTTTAAATCATTAAAGTTGAATTTTTCCTCAAAAGCTTCGTTAGAAATGCGTATTTTGTTTTTTTTGATCAAATTCCTTAATATGTTTTTGTTTACGCAAGCTTCTAAGTGCAAATGAATTTCCGTTTTTGGAATATTGCGAATAAAATTTAAAACATCCTGCTCATTTAAATCTCGAACTGATAAGTCACCATGGTTAAAGTTGGAAAATAATTTTTCCAAATTTTGTTGGTTTCCAATTCGTAACAACGGATATTGCATTTGAATTGCATTGTTTTCAATGGCTGCAATAAGGGACATTCTTTCGTTTAGGAGCTCATTGATATGCTTATCAAAAGAAAGTTGTATTGCAGAAGAATATGCTTTGCTTGCCGGAACGTTCCCTTTTAAGCGATTTAGCTCAGAGACATCTTTATCAATGGAAGTAATCCTTTTAATTATATGTTCTAATGTTGTATCCACAGAAATGCTAACCCCTTGTTGGTCAGGTTTTAAATAAACAAATATAATTCAATAAAATCCAAAGCTAAACACTAAAAATCTCTACCATGGTTCCAAACACTCCCAGTAAAATCAATTAGATTTCAGAAGGATATTCCCCACATAATTCTTCGCTTTAGAATAAAATTATTTCAAATTTTTATAAAACCTTTCTGTTAAAACTTTACATAATAAACTTAGATATAGATATTTACCTAAATGCAATAATTTGAATATAATTTATCAAAAAAAATTGTAACAAATAGCCATAACAAAATGGAAAAGGAGTTTTTTATGAGCAATGAACCTTTTATAGAAGATTTAAGGAAGCGAAAAGCAATAGCTGCCGGTAGCCAAAAGGATATTGATACACAGCATAAGAAGAAAAGATTAACAGCTCAAGAAAGAATAGATTTATTATTTGACCCAGGTACTTTTAATGAACTGGATACCCTCGTTATGCCGAGGTATGAAGAATATATGGGTGGAAAATCCTCAAGATACGGGGATGGAGTTATCACTGGATTTGGTTTGGTGAATGGAAGATACGTTTTTGTAGCAGCCCAAGATGCAACGGTAATGGGTGGCTCTTTGGGTGAAATGCATGCCAAAAAAATCGTAAAAGTAATGAGAATGGCTTTGCAGTATGGTTGCCCTTTTATTGCCATTAATGACTCAGGAGGTGCAAGAATTCAAGAAGGAGTTGATAGTTTAGGAGGATATGCGAGTATTTTTGACGCAAATTGTGAAGCTTCCGGAGTAATCCCCCAGTTATCTCTGATTTTAGGACCTTGTGCCGGTGGAGCGGTTTATTCTCCCGGACTAACAGACTTTATATTTATGACTGAAAATAGTTATATGTTTATAACCGGTCCAGAAGTTGTAAAAGCTGTAATGCAAGAGGAAGTTAGTTTTGAAGACCTTGGTGGTGGTTCTACTCACAGTTCGGAAAGTGGCGTAAGTCATTTCTTGTCAAAAGATGACAAAGAATGTTTAATGAAAACGAGAGAATTGTTGAGCTATTTGCCTTCTAATAACCAAGATGACCCTCCTTATGTAAAGCCAACTGATGACCCGGAGAGAAGGTGCCCTGAATTAGATGAAATTGTTCCAGTAGATCCAATGAAACCTTATGATGTCCGTAAAGTTATCACTTCTATTTTAGACGACGGACAATTTTTGGAGATCCACCAGCTTTGGGCACAAAACTTAGTGGTAGGATATGGAAGATTAAATGGCTATGTTGTAGGAATTTTGGCAAATCAACCTATGGTTTTAGCAGGTACGCTTGACATCAAAGCATCAATCAAAGCAACCCACTTTATTCGTATATGTGACGCTTATAACATTCCACTGATTACACTCCAAGACGTTCCGGGATTTTTGCCAGGCAAAGACCAAGAATGGGGAGCAATTATCCGAAACGGTGCGAGATTGATCTATGCTTACAGTGAAGCAACTATTCCCAAAATGATGATCATTTTAAGAAAGAGTTACGGGGGTGCTTACTGCGTAATGAGCAGTAAGGGTTTGAGAGGTGATTTGCTTTATGCGTGGCCAAATGCGGAAATTGCCGTTATGGGAGCCGAAGGAGCTGTCAATATTCTGTTTAGAAACGATGTTGCCAAAGCAGAAGACCCGGCAGCGAGAAGAAAAGAACTTGTAGATGACTATCAAAGAAAGTTTAACAATCCTTATGTAGCCGCTTCTAGAGGTTTGATAGATAATGTAATCGAACCAAAAGATACAAGAAGGATACTCATAAAAAGTTTGGAAGTAACACTTTCCAAACGAGAAAAACATGTGCCTAAGAAGCATGGAATATCCCCAATGTAAGGAAGAGAGGAAAGTATGTTTAAAAAAGTATTAATAGCAAATCGTGGAGAAATCGCAGTTCGAATTATTAGAGCCTGTAGAGATTTAGGAATTAAGACTGTGGGTGTTTATGATAGTTCGGATGTGGATTCTTTGCACGTTCGGATAACAAGTGAGTGTGTACGATTAAAGTCAGAATTAGGGTATTCTGACCAGAATGAGATTATAGAAATTGCCAAAAAAACAGGTGCAGAAGCAATTCATCCGGGATATGGTTTTTTGGCTGAAAACTATGAGTTTGCCAAAGCTTGCGAGTCCAATGGTATAAAGTTTATCGGTCCGGATTCAAGCATAATTGAGAAGTTACAAAATAAGCTAGACGTTCTGAACAAGGTAAAAGAGGCTGGTTTTCCTACAATTACTCATTCGGATCAATCTTTTTCAGAAAATGAAGACGATTTACTCAAAAAAACGGGTGAAAAGATTGGTTTTCCTTTGATTATCAAATCATGTGCCGGCGGTAGAGGAAGAGGTACTTATTATGTTCGAACAAAAGATGAATTAGATGAAGCCATTCGCAAATCAAGAGTAGAAGCAAAAACCGTATATGTTGGCAAAAAACTATATATTGAAAAACCTATTTTACCCGTTCACCAATTAGGTATTCAAATATTAGCTGATGAACATGGGAATATCATTCATTTGGGAGAGAGGGAAGGTTCGTTTTTGGTCGGAAATCAAAAGATATTAGAAGAAAGCCCTTCTCCTTTTTTAAATGACGGGAAAAGAAAGGCAATTTGGGATACAGCAATAGAAATTGCCAAACTCTTTGGCTATCGCAATGCGGGAACAATTGAGTTTTTAATGGATAATAATGGTAATTTTTTCTTTACGGAAATCAAACAGCGTATTCAGGTAGAGCATCCTTTGTCTGAGAAAATTACGATGATTGATATCGTAAGAGAACAACTAAAAATATCCAATGGAGAAAAATTATCTTATTCTCAAGAAGATGTTCATTTTCGCGGTTGGTCTATGATGTGTAGGATCAATGCACAAGACGTTTTAAATAATTATTTGCCAAGTCCGGGAAAATTGACAACAATGAGACTACCGGGAGGTCCAAACGTCAGAGTGGATACTTATGGCTATCCTGGTTGTTATATTCCAGTAAAATTTGATCCCACTTTTGCAAAATTAATTGTATGGGGAGAGAATCGGGAAGAGTGCATGAGCAGAATGCGTCGGGCTCTGGAAGACTTTGTAATCGCTGGAATACAAACGAATTTACCTCTACTACAATCGATCTTAAATGAGCCAGGCTTTATCAATGGCAAATACAATATTGATTTTGCTCCAAGAAAAATAAAAAATGTCAAGGAAACTGATGAATATTTAAAAGATATGGCTGTTGCAACTGCCATCGCTTTTTTAAAGAAAAAAGGTTCCCAAGAGCCGGAATTACCCAACAGATTCCAAGCTGGATGGCACAAGAGCAGCCGGCGATTGCCAGAATAAAAACCTAATAAAGTTTAAAAAGGAGTATATGAATAATGAGTCAGATTGGTGTTACAATAGACGGCAAAGAATACAAAGTCGAATTGGAGCTTCATCAGGTAAATGATCCTCAATTTACAGCAAAAGTAAACGGAGAATTAGTAGAAGTAAATTTACCGGAATCTAACAGTAAAGCTTTGGAATGGATTTCAATAAATAACCGATTGTATGAAGTTTCTATGGGTAGTGATTTAAAATGGTTTAAGTCTAAGTATGGAATTCATAACATTGAAGCTAGGGACCTAGAATCTACGGTAAGTCGCCCTTCTAGTCGAGACGGAAGGGTAAAAGCTCCTGTTCCTGGAAAAATAGCAAAGATACTTGTTTCCATAAATGATACTGTTGATGTTGGAACCCCTTTGCTTATTTTGGAGGCGATGAAAATGGAAAATATTATTCGTAGCCCTAGAGCTGGAAAAGTAAAGGAAATTCAGGTAGAAGTAGGCAAAAACGTTTTTCTGAACCAAGTATTGGTAGAGGTAGAATAAAAAACCAATTGTGTAGTGTAGGTTACAGGCATCTGTAACCTACAACACAATCTACATTCATTCCTTCAAGTTTTTACCATAGAAGCCTTGAAATGTTCTTTTTTTTCTTGATTAAAAGAATGGCAAAATTATATAATATCGAATAATTAAGAATTTAGATTAGCAACCAATGGAGTAATCAATATGAAGTTGAAATTAATTTTCATAGTAGGAACAATAGTATTATCAGCATTTTTAGCTGCTTGTGGAGGAGGTAAAAAAAAGCAAAAATCAGATGCCCCTAAAACAACCGGTGAGGAGCAGAAAAAAGAATACCAAAGGATTATGGTTAATCCAAACGGACAATTGATATCTGTTCCACAAAATCCAAAACACCCCAACGATTATGATTATATTATGGTTGGACCTGATAAAAATATAATAGCTGTCCCAGCTTCAGAAATAGAGCAAAATAGACAACACCAACCCGGTCCTTATACTGACGTTTTACAACCAGCATATAGATATTAAAGTAAAGTTTTATTTTTATTAAAAAGCCATGTTTATATTGAACATGGCACTAAATAAAATTAGTTTTTTACCATGGAGTGATTATATGAAATCAAAAGTTTGGATTATATTTTTGATAATTTTAGCGTTTTTTGTAGCTTGTGGAGGCGGCAAGAAGAAAGCATCTAATGAGAAAAAAGAACCCGCATCAACAGAAAATAAATCAGAATACCAACATATAGTTGTAGGCTCTAACGGTCAATTACTGGCAGTTCCGAAGTATCCAAAGCATGAAGCAGATTATAATATTATTATGGTGGGACCTGATAAGAATTTAACTGTTGTTCCGGCTACTGAATGTCCGCATTGTTTAAGACCACAATCAGCCTATATAAATATTATTAGGTAGAATATAAGGTATCTTTAAAAAAATACCCCAGAGTTTAAAAGTCCTTCTTTGCTCCCTTCGATACTTAATCTCAGTGCATCGCTACGCTAAAGGGAGCGTTTAGAGGCGCTCGGATATTTAAGCGTAGCTAGAAGTCTTTTTTAACACTTTCCGAAGAAATGGATAGTTATGCTACAAAATAAAATTCACAATTTAATTAAAGAATTATCCAAAGGAATCCAAAGTAGAGAAAATGTACTAAAACTTGCTTTACTATCCTCATTAGCTGGTGAGAGTATTTTTTTATTAGGACCTTCTAGTGTTGAAAAAAATTTAATAGGTAGAAAACTTAAATATGCATTTAAGGAAGCTCGGCTCTTTGAATATTTGGTAAGACCAGAAACTTCCTCAGAAGAAATATTTGATTCGTTTTATAACGATAGTTATATGGAAGAAAATAATAGCTCCTCTAAATCAAATATTATCTTTTTAGATGAAATTGGAAATGCTAACTACTCTATTCAAAATAAGCTTCTTACATTGTTAGACGAGAAGTCTTATCAAAGAGAGAAAAACAAAGCTAAAGTAATAATTCATGCGTTTTTATTTGCTTCCAGCAATTTACCAAAAGCAGAATTTTTTTTAATAAACCTCTGGGATAAATTTTTAATTCGAGAAATGGTTACACCTTTGGAAGATGAAGATTCTTTTAAGCAAATGTTATTAGAAGAAGAAGACCCTTATTTCGATAACGTTCCAATAGAGTTAAAAATCACAAATACAGAGTATGAAAAATGGCAGCAGCAATTAAAATATGTTAAAATTCCCGTATTAATTTTAGATTTAATTCATAAACTGAAAGAAAGATTAAGGGACAAAGAGGATAAAATTAATTCGTCTATTTCTGATAGGAGATGGAAAAAAATAATTCGTATATTGAAAGCATCTGCTTTTTTTAATGATAGAGATGAAATTGACCTAATGGATTTTTTTCTAGTTAAAAGTTGCATCAATAATAGACTCGAAAAATCAGAAAGCTTTGAAATTGAAAAGAATATTTCTGAAATAATAATGGAGCATGGAGTTCCAATTACATTAGATACTCGATATAAAAATAAATATCGGAGAATCAAATCCGAATTTGAAAATGAGTTTAAAAACCCTATTGCATCAAAAAGTTTATCCCAAGATTCCCAGCAAAAAAAAGTAAAATCTTGGGAATTGGAAATTTCCGAGTTGTTTGATGTTTCCAAAAAATGCATAGAAAAAATTAGGAATTATGAAAAACAAACCGTAAACAATTTATTCGCAAATCCCAAAAACCAAGAAACTATTTTTCTCAAACTAAAAGATATACACGAAGAAATCCAAGAATTTTTAAAAAGCTTAAAAATATTAAAAAATAAAATAATAAATTTAGACAAAAAGAAGGAAGAGATTCAGCCAAAAACTCAAAAAATATGGGTTAAAGGGAAAGAGATAAGTTTAAAAGAGGAATTTATTAATACCATTGGTATGGAATTTGTTTTAATTTACCCGGGAGAATATTTGATGGGAGATAATATCGGAGATGGAAACAAAGATGAGTTGCCTGTTCATACGGTAAAAATAACCAAACCATTTTATATTTCAAAGTATCTCGTTACGCAAAAAAACTGGATGGATGTTATGAAAAATAATCCGTCTCACTTTAAGGGTGAAGTTAGTTTGCCAATAGAAAATGTTAGCTGGAACGAAATTCAAGAATTTATAACCAAATTAAATAAGTTAGATGATTTAACAAAAAATATTAATCAATACAATGAAATAAGCTCTGGTATTAAAATTACAAGCCAATATCATTTACCTACGGAAGCCGAATGGGAGTATGTTGCAAGAGCTGGTACAACTACCAAATACTATTGGGGAAATATTTTCAGTGGGGAATGTTGGTATGATGGAAATTCGGAAGCTGTCACCAATCCGGTTGGGAAACACCCTCCTAACCCATGGGGGCTTTTTGATATGATTGGAAATGTCTGGGAATGGTGTGAAGATTTTTTTGATGGGGAGTTTTATAAAAAAAGCCCTATAGAAGACCCTGTAAATTTGGAATATAGTGAATTTAGAGTATTTCGCGGTGGTGGTTGGGGTAATGACCCATGGAATATGAGAGTATCCATACGAGTCAAAGGAAATCCTTACCAAAAATTTCATGCAGTAGGATTTCGCATTGCTTTTAGTTTGTTTTGATCTTACTGTAGTTACCAAATGGATTCTATTCATTTTTTTTTGGTTTATCCTGCCTATTTTTTCTGATCCGTTTGTAATAGGAGAAAAATTTGAATATAAGATAAGATGGGGTTTTGTCACTCTAGGACGTTCCAGTATGTCAATTATTGGAACAAAAAATTATGGACGCACCAAATGCTTAATCTTACAAACAAAGGCTATAGGTTCTCCTTGGATTAATTCCTTTTTTCCAGTAAACGATGAAATTATTAGCCATTGGGAGCCAATTCAAATGAAACCATATTATAGTGAAAAAAACTTAAATGAAGGAAACTACCATAGGCATCATAAGATTTATTATGATCCCATTAAAAAAATCGCCAACTACAAACAAAAAAAATTCTCTGGGAATACCAATAAAAAGGGTGAATTGCGAAAAGACGCAAAATGGGTGTTTAAAAACGGAATTACAAAAAATCTTCCCGATGATTTTCAAGACATCTTGTCTGCCATTTATTTCAATCGAGCGAATTCCACAAAAGGTGAACCTGGAAAAGTATTTTATATAAATTTATACGATGATTTAAAGATTACCAAACTAAAAATGGTTATTTTAAAAAGAGAATCTGTTGTTTTAGAGGTAAATGAAAAAAAAACTAAGTTCCATGCGATTATTGTTCAACCATTTATTAAAACTACTGGAATTTTTAGAGCTAAAGGTGATATGTTTTTGTGGATCAGTGACGACAGGAAAAGGATACCCTTAAAAATAACTTCTTCCGTTCCTTATGTTGGAAAAGTAGAAGTCGAGTTGAATAAAATGCAGTAGCCCGAAAGGAGAGAATATCTTTAGTAGTGATAAGAATTTGTTTTTCAACCAAAATTTTAAGACATATATTGTTATTGGCGATGGGCTTAATATTTTTAAACAATAAAAATATTTATACAAAAACGGATGAAAGTATAATAAAAGTTCAAGAAATTGATCGTATGTTTGAAAAAAATCCTAAGTATATTGCTAGAGGTTTTAACTATCCGGTAGGAAAGCCAAAGGGTAAATACTACTATATAGCTCAGAAATTTGGTACTATTAATAAAAATTACGGAAATTTGTATCATTTAGGAGAAGATTGGAATGGAATCGGTGGTGGAAATACAGACTATGGTGATACGGTTTATTCCATTGGGCGAGGTCTGGTAGTATTTGCAGATGATTGTGGGAAGGGGTGGGGAAATGTTATCAGAATCATCCACAAAATAAAGAAAAAGTCCAAATATTGGTATGTAGAATCACTATATGCTCACCTAAAAGACATAAAGGTAAAAAAAGGTGAATTCGTAAAAAGAGGGGAAAAAATTGGTACAATAGGGAATGCAAATGGTTTGTACTATGCTCACCTTCATATGGAAGTAAGATTCAAAATACTTATGCCACTTGTAGGTGGATATTCCAAGGTACTAAAGGGCTATTTAAGCCCCTTAAAATTTATCAATGCAAACCGACATACAAAATGGAAAAAAAGGTAACTACCTTCGGCTTCTCTCCATGCGAATTGTTTCAATTAATGCTATTTCAGGAATTGAATATCCAAGTTCCTCTGAAATTTCATAATGATTAAACCCCTTTCTTAGCAAGTGAATAACCTTTTCAACTTTGCTTGCGTCTGCTGGTAGTTCTGACAAAGCTAAAGTAGGAGAAATTTTGATTTCATCACTTTCTTTTTTAACACTATACTTATCATTTAATAGAACTTGAAACTGATTGTCTTTTGGTTTCATTTGCAAATTATTTGTAACGGCAGTCTGTTTCTCTACAACAGAAAATGGGTCCCCTCCTATGGACAAATCTACTGTCTTTTTGTTCACTTGTTTCTTAACCACTATGCTTGGGGTAGAAACAAAAGAATCATCCTCGTCTTCTTGGGGTAGATATAACTCTTGTAAACCAAACATAGACTTAAATGCCTTTCCTACACCACCAAAGATATTCATAAAAATCGGATTGTCTCCATCATCTTTTTTCATGATTGTAACCTTAATTTTATCCGGAGATTTTACTTTTGTAATTGGAGTTGCAGGTTTGATAATATTTTCAGTTTTTGCTTGAACTTCTTCCTTATTAGCAGGTTCTTTGGTTTTTTGATTTCTTGTTGCCAAATATTCTTTCAATTCCTGAAGTTTATTAGAAATCTCATTACTTGGTTTTGTTTCCATGGTAACAAGTTCCGGTTGCATAACTTTTTTCTCAAGATTAGTAGTAGGAGTAGCGTTTTGGGATTCCAATATGTGATTAAATTTATTTAACTTTTCATCTTCCAATAGAGAAGCAACTTTTTCCGCTTTTTGAATGAGATTTTTTAAAACAGTAATTTTAGAATCCATAAGTGTTAGGTAGTTTTCAGACTCTTTATAAAAGGTTAGCGTATGATTGTATATTTCTTTTTTTAACTTGGAAATTTGATAATCTCTAACGCTATTTGTCACTTTGATAGAAATAACAAAATATAAAAAAACACCAAAAACGATATTAAATATTACTAAAGCAAGTAATTCCATAACCCATCCATCCTATTTTTTTTCCTTTTCTTTATCCGGGTCTACAAAATTTGTTTGTTTAATTTTATCGTTTTCCAAATAAAAGATTTTTGATTGGGTATCTTTTTTTACTTCATAATCTGCATTTTTGATTCTAACATATACGCCACGAAAGATCGTTTTTTCAATATAAACCCTACCTTGCTCGGAAGTTTCTTCCATATAGGCATTTAATTTTTCCAACTCCTTATCAATATCCTTGATTCTGCCTTCCAATTTACCAATCCCTACTTCCAGTTTTTTTAAATACTCTTTGTTTTCTTCGGAAAACATTGTTGGGTCTTCCTCTTGTCTGGCTTTCAGAGTTTTTTGAGTTTTGATTAAAGACTCTAATTTTTTGACAGATTCTAGTCTTTTAGTCATAATATCTTCAATTTGCTTCAAGATTTTGGGATTTACACCTACAGTTACTTTTGTTGCCGGGTTAGACGGAGAACCCAGTATTCTAGCAGAAACTTTTTGAGTTGCTCTCAAGTCTCCCCCAACAATTTGAGCCCTTTTTCCATTACAAACGATCTTGCCACCTGCACTCACGTTGGAATGCATAATTCCTTCCTGGACAAGAACGTCTTTATCTGTTATAACCGTAGCACGCTCTATAAATTTGGAAATTACATTCCCCGAAATAGATTCAACTCTTGCTTCATCTTTCCCGGAAATACCTTGCCTGATAATAATATCACTATCAGCTTCGATTTGGGCTTTTTCAACGGTTCCGTAAATTTCAACGGTACCAGAAGCTTTTATCATATAATTATCTTCTACGTTTCCGGTTACAACTACTGAGCCAAGGAAAGTAATATTTCCGGTTTTAATCCCCACATCACCAACTTTCAAAATATCTTCTACGTTAATCCTATTTTCAGCAAAAATAACCTGACCATTGTATTCAGCCTTTAATTGTTTTTTATCATCAGAAAGAATAGTTCCTCTACCCTGGTGAAGCTCAACGTCTATACCATCCTTAGCATCCAAAATTTCATTAAATAAATTTCTACCATACTTACCTTTTTCTGCCGGTATCTTTTCAGCCAAAAGTTGTCCGGCGACAACATTTTCGATAATATCCAAATTTTTAAAATCAATTTTTCCGGCGGCATCTTCTTTTAATCTAAGTGCCCTTTCGGTTCTAACATGGTAAACAATCTGAGCATTTTTTCCATTCACCGGGGAGTCGCCTATAGCCGCTGTAAATGGAATATTGTATTGATCATCATCAATCATCTTTTTGATTTCATCTTCTTTGATTCCATAAAGGACATTGTTTTTCTTTAGCTCATGAGTAACATCGGAAACTTCCAAATCTCGACCGCCCAGTTTAGGAGGTATCATGGTAACAACAGCTCTCATGCTATCTTTGTTTATATCTACTCTAACCGATCCTTCAGCCATGGCTTTGATGCTAGAGTTCCACATCCTTGTATATTCGCCCTTAGCTTCTTCAACCAATTGTCTGACTTTATCCTCTTTTACTATTTGGATCCCTTTGGATTTGAATTTTTTTAGAGCTTGATCGACTGTAAGCTTCTTTCCATTGCCAATAGGTGGAAAAATGGCAAGATAAACACCCGAACGAAAATTTTTAATACAAGCCCAACCATCTTTATCTTTTGGAATTACGTATTTTTTCAATTCCGTTGAGGTTAGTTTTCCACTACCCCCGGTAAGCTTTTGATCCAATTGTTGAAGATCTGCAAGAGAATCTTCTTCCGGTAAAGGGAAAACCTTTATATGAAAAGGCTCTGAAAAAATGAATCCCCTCTTTCCTCTTTTGAGAATATCATAATCAAGTTGATATATTTCTTTTCCTAAATGATGAGAAGCAAGTTTTAGGCATTCTGAAATAGAATCAGCATAGACCTCTACCATCTCCTTTTCTCTTCTTTCTAGTTCCTCTTCTTGTTCTAGTAACATGGTTTTTAGTGCGTCCATACTGCTCACTCATATTGGATTATAGTCTGTCTTCTTTATCAGTTTTTTGAAAATTAGTCTGTTTTATTTTATCATTTTCCAGATAAAATACTTTTGCTTCAATATCTTTTTTTACTTCGTAGTCAGCGTTTTTGATTTGAATGTGCACACCTCTATAAATGGTTTTTTCTACATATATTTTTCCATATCCAGAAGTTTCTTGCATGTACACATTTAATTTTTCTATTTCTTTATCAAACTCTTGCATTCTTGCTTCCATTTTTAAAATTCCAGCATCTAGTTTTTTTAGGTATTCCTTGTTTTCTTCGGAAAACATTGCTGGATCTTCTTCCTGTCTTGCTTGCAAAGTCTTTTGAGTTTTGGTTAATGCTTCCAATTTTTGACCGGATTCCTTCTTTTTTGCATTGATATCTTCTAATTGTTTTAAAACTTTTGGATTAACCCCAACCGTAACTTTTGTAACCGGACTAGATGGTGAACCCAAAATTTTGGATGAAACTTTTTCCGTTGCTCTCAAATCCCCACCAACAATATATGCTCTTTTTCCATTGCAAACAATCTTCTCTCCAGCACTCACGTTAGAATGCATAATTCCTTCCTGAACCATAACATCCTTTTCTGCTACAGCAGTTGTGTTCTCCAAAAATTTAGAAATGATACTTCCAGACATAGATTCTATTCTAGCTTCATCTTTACCTGATACGCCTTGTTTAATAATAATATCTCCATCAGCTTCCACCTGTGCCTTTTGAACAGTACCCCAAATTTCAATATTACCAGATGCTTTTATCATATAATTATCTTCTACATTTCCAGTCACAATAACAGAGCCTAAAAAGGTAATATTACCCGTTTTTATACCAACATCTGCAACTTTTAAAACATTTTCAACGTTAATAGTATTATGTACAAATAAAAGTTGCCCATTAATTTCCGCAACCAATCTCTTTTTGTCTTCAGAAAGTATAGTTCCTTTACCCTGAATCAATTCAATATCTGTTCCGTCTTTTGCATCTAAAATTTCGTTAAATAGATTTCTCCCATGTTTTCCCTTTTCTGCTGGTATTTTTTCAGCTAACAACTGTCCTGCTACAACATTTTCTATAATATCCAAATTTTTAAAATCAATTTTACCGGAAATATCTTCTTTTAGCCGAATCGACCTTTCTGTTCTTACATGGTATACAATTTGAGCATTTCTACCATTTATTGGACTATCTCCAACTGCCCCTTGAAATGGAACATTGTATTGATCTTCGTCTATCATTTTTTTAATATCTTTTTCTTTTATACCATACAATACTTGAGCCTGGGTCAATTCATGAACTACATCAGATACTTCCAAATCTCTTCCCCCTAGTTTTGGTGGAATCATGGTAACATAAGCTTTCATATTGTCTTTGCTGATTTCTACTCGAACTTGCCCTTCAGCCATTGCTTTAATACCAGAATTCCACAATCGAATGTATTCACCTTTGGCTTCTTCTACAATTCTTTGTATTTTGTCCTGATCTTTAATTTGGAGTCCTTTGACCTTAAACTTTTTTTCAACTTGTTCCAAAGTATAACTTTTTCCATTCCCAATAGGTGGAAAAACGGCAAGGTAAACACCAGAACGATAGTTTTTAATACAAGCCCAACCGTGCTTATCTTTAAGAAGGATAAAATCCTTTGAGGATTTTTCCGGATCTTTTGTAACTTTTTTTATAACTTCATCAAAAACAGCATATACCTCCTCATCCGGTAGAGAAAAAGCCTTTATATGAAAAGGTTCGGACGAAATTAACTTTCTCTTCCCTCTTTTTAAAACGTCATAACCGATTTGATCTATATTTTTTCCTAAATGTTTGGCAGCCATTTTCAAGCATTCCGAAAGAGAGTCCGCATAAACTTCTACCATTTCATTTTCTCTTCGGTCCAATTCTTCTTCTTGTTCAATTAAAATACTTTTCAATGCATCCATTTTTTTTCGCTCTTTTTGTTTGTTTAACGCTTATTTATTATGTAAAATATCTATTTATGAAATTTGATTCAATTCTTTTTTTTGGATATGAGCTCAATTTCTTTTCGAATGCCTAAGCGTATAAAATTTGTATGAAGGTAAAGTGGTTCGGTAGGCAAGCCGTCTTCTCTTTGCACGCTATTCGTTAATGGGTGACGATAAAATGAACTGCCAACAACTTTAATGTATAAAAAAGTATTTTCAAGTATACTATTAGGAAAGAATTGCCCAATATTGTAACCTATTAAAAGAGTTTGTCCCAACAATGGACGATATTTAGAAACTACATCCGTAACCAAAACTTTATTTTCGATCAATTGGAAATTGTATTTAATTTGTCCGGCATCGACACCATATCCAACATACCATTTTAGCGAATCAAAATATCCAAGATATAAAGTAGCAAATAACCTCGTATCCTCATAGGTGTAATTGATTCTCCTCCCATAAAATACGTTATTATTTGAAATATTCAGAAAATAAGCCTTGATAGGATCCGAATCCATAAGTCCTGTACTTGGATAATCCTTCAAAGTTCCCCTAAAAATTCGAGGAGAATCAAGTGTAAAAGAATAGGCAAAATATCTTAAAAATGGGTTTGTTTTGGAAATCTGACTGATGGATGAATCTATAGTATAGTATCCACGAGTTGTGGAAGTATCTTTAGCATGAACATCTTCCCCTTTTGATATATCAAATTTGTTATTACTAGTTAGATCGGTTTTTTTCACCCCAAATCTATCCGAATTTTTTGTCACAAATTTTAATTCTAAATTCTCAATCCCAGCAGTTATAAAAATGGGTGATAAAAAAGATTCTATGGTTTGGCAAGAAGAAAAGAAAACCAAAATAAGCAACAAACAAAACTTGATAAGATAAATAAACCAATTCATTTATACTAAAGTTACTCACAAAGAAAAAGATTTTTCTCCTAGCGAGGGGTTTTAACCCCTCGTAAAGGAAGCAACATAGCTTATTTAACAAAGGGTTACCTTGTCGCTTTTGTAAAAATCATTTTGCCGGCAGCGGTTTGAATTATGGAAGTAACGGTTACCTTAACTTCCTTGTTTACCAAATGACCACCGTTTTCAATAACAACCATAGTACCATCTTCCAGATATCCAATACCTTGATTTTCATCTTTTCCTTCTTTAATTACCTGAATTTGCAATTCTTCCCCTGGTAATACTACCGGTTTTAAAGCATTAGCAAGATTATTTAAGTTTAGTACCTTAACACCCTGGAGTTCTGCGACTTTATTCAAATTAAAATCATTTGTTACCAGTTTGGCTCCTGTATCCCTGGCAAGCTTTATTAATTTAGCATCCACTTCCCTAGTATCAGCATAATCTGTATAGGTAATTTTTACCTCAATAGATCCTTTCCTTTGGAGTTTGTTTAACATATCCAACCCTCTCCTACCTCTAGCTCGCTTAATAGGATCAGAAGAATCACTAATCAACTGAATCTCTCGCAGAACAAAATTAGGTAGAATTAAAGGTCCATCTATAAAATGAGTATCAGCTATATCAAGTATCCGACCATCAATAACAACAGATGTATCAAGGATTTTCCCCCTAACCTCAGTTCCCTTATCCAATAAGGCAAATGGTGCAACCCCAGCTCCAAAAATTGCCAAACCCGGTTTTTCATGAAAAGCCAGACCGGCTTTTACACCAATCATAAGCATTGTTAAATAAACAAATAAAACAAAACCGGGACTTTTGACATATTGAATACTGTTAGAAATAAAGTAAGCAATAAATAAGCTTACCATAATGCCTATGCCAGTACTAAAAACTAATTCGCCATCAAATTTAGGATAAATTTTCCCTTCTCCATAGAAATATAAAATAGATATAAAAAACATAATCGTGGAGAATAATATTTTTTCAAGGTTAGAATTAGTCCCTATACTTAAGAGAGCGTAGGTAATCAAACATACTACAAACGCAAAAATAAATTTAAACAAATGAGTCATACTCAACTTCTTTTTTATTAAATTGAGCTTACTAGGTTGTTATTCATCCATATCTTGTTTGTCATCTAAAGCACTTTCTTTTGTAACCCCTTGTAGAGAATTAGCAAGCACATCAGAAACCAAATTTCCAGATTCTTCTGGTGATATACCATTGCTTAAAGCTATTTCAGTTTTAACCAAATTATAAGCATTTTCATATAGTTTCCTCTCCATAATGGACAGTTCTTTGCCATTAGCCCTTCTAAACAAATTCCTACAAACATCAGCCACTTCAAAGATTGAGCCTGATTTTATTTTATTCATATTATTTTGATATCGAATCTTCCAATCTTCCTCAGGGTCAATTTCATCTTTTTGTAGCAATTCAAGTACTCTATTAATTTCGTCCTTCGAAATTATACCTCTGATACCAACATCTCTAACTTTTTCAACTGGTATCATAACTTTCATTCTAGTGTTTTGGATTTCAAGACAATAACATTCTCTATCTTCCCCAAGGATTAACTTTTTTGTAATTTCCTTAACTTCACCTACACCATGCATAGGGTAAACAACATAATCACCAACTCTAAATTCTAAATCTGATGTGCTAATAATTAAGTCCTTTTAGGATATTTTATAAATAATTACCGTATAAACTCGAGTACTATTAGATATTTTATAGTTTTAATTTGTCAACAAAAAATACAAAATCAAACAAAAGATATAATTAAATTTATTTATTTTCTAAAGATTTAAAAGCTAATTTTTTTTACAGCAGCGTCTTCAAAGACTCCATTTTGAAAGCTCTTAATTTTTTTTAAGGTTTCTTTAGCTTCTTTATAAGAATAAAAATAACCCAAGTATAATTTTCCAGTAGAAGTTCTAAATAATCTTCCTTGTAATTCTTGCCAATCTTTAATTAATTCTTTTCCCCATTTATTTGCTTCTTCTTGTGAAAAACTACCAATTTGTACAATATAATTTACCTGATCTTGTTTAGGAGGAAACATCAAGTCATTCGGAAAAGATGGCTTTTTAAAATACTCATTTTTTCCTTGTGAATTTTCTAATCCTTTAATTTGCAAGTTTTGGTTTGATTGAGTTACTGTATTAGAAGGTATATTTCCTAAATTATTTAATGTATTTGTGTTTATTTCATTACTAGTAAATAATTTTTCATTTTGATTTATTTTCAATCCAATAACCAAACCGGATGTGAAAAACAATAATGCCCCTACAAACAAATATAAAAAAGAACCGGAAGGATTATTTGAAACATTTAGAATATTCCCTAAATAACTGTTTTTAAAATCATTACTACCGGCTTTTAAATACTCATTTGCCGGTTGATTCTTAGATTTTTTCTTTAACCTTCTCGAATAATCTATATTTTGCACACCAAAATCCTATTTACTTTTATTAAGATTTATTAAAATCACATTTCAGGAAATACATAATAATTCAAAACTAATTTTTTAATCAACCAAACCAAGTTCAGAAGCAAATTTAAATATTGTAGTTAATATTGCCAATTTAGGAAATGGGTGTTCTAAATTAGGCGAGCCTAACCGCATATTTTTCGGAAAAGCCTCATAAGCTAAATCCCAATGGTGAGCGTGAAGCATAGCTAAATCTGTAGCCATAGGGGAACTTATTTTTGCTTGTTTTTGAGTGACCTGCATATCATTATTAGAATCATACTTATTTAGTTCTAAGACTCCTTGTATTTGAAAATATGGGACTTCCATAGGTGATGTTGATCCGGAAAGGTTAAAAATTGGAATATTCAAAGAATCAATCTCCGGTAAGTATCTGTTTAAGAATTCCATTCTTCTATTAGTTGTTAGATCATATATGGAATTTTTAATATCATATTCCTGAATCCTCCGAAGTTTCTCCGGTAATTGAATAGCCGGAGATATTACTTTTAATAATTTTTGCAAACCATCGGTAAGAGACAAATTAATATCTTTAATGGATTTGTAAATATCATTAGCCAAATAGGTTCCTCCCGGCATTCCCCCATAATTAAAAATGCACCTAATATTATCCTTTAAATCAGGTCGTTTTACCAATAAATGTAACAAATCAGGTGTACCTTTATTATTAGATATTATAAAAACATCTCCCGGAAAATGGGCATCCTTTTCATCTATAATATTTCCATTGGCATCCAAGCCAAGTCCCCTCTCCATAGCATTCAAAATATCATTTCCATTGGTATCGCAACTCCTGGCAGGATGCGAATCAGATTGTAAAACTTTAAAATCATATTTTTTTTCTATTTCAGGAAAGGCCGATTTAAAAGCCAA
>JACKPA010000003.1 GCA_024233865.1 Leptospiraceae bacterium
ACTCTGGCTCTAGAACTTCCACAAATTGTGTGTCACAGAATACAGCAACTTTCTTACCTACTCTTTACTTTAGCCCCTAGTATTCAACTTCGTTTGGTATTTTTAGTTATGCGTCTGCCTGCTCCCAAATATATGCGTTTTATCGACATTGCCTCTGTCACTATGCTGATTTGGTCACAAACTCCTTATTTCTTTGGAGAAGGATACTATTCCTATTCTTACGGTTACATAGCACAAAGCGGTCCAGGACTTTTCCTATTTGGATTGTTGGGCTTTATATCTGTTTTTTTAGTATTCTATCACTACTGGACAAATCGAAAAAGTGAAAGCACTGGAGCCACTCGACTAATTGTTTGGGCTTTCGGACTGGGTGGCTTTTTAAATTTACTCAATCTACCATCTACCCAAGGAATTAAGTTCTATCCTCTGGGAACGATGCAATGGATTCCGGCTTGTATGATAGCGTATTCTGTTTTAAAGTTTGGTGCGGTTCGAGTGAAAGGAGACGCAGAGGCTATTGGAAATAGGATTTCTATCCTAACTTTTCTTGGAATCCCAGTGATTATGTTGGGGTATTACTTGTTAATCCCAAACGATATTGCACCATTTCCAAAGATTATGCATATCACTCTTGCAATGACTCCTATGTTCTTAGCTTTTTATTCTTTCACTTTCATACTTATCCGCCCCATATCAGAAAAACTAGATGACAATTTCCAAGCCTTAAAGAGAGAAAAACAAATCTCAGAACAAGCAAAACTGGAAATCGAGATGCTCAATCATTTTACATATCTTATCAATTCCAAATCTAACCTTAAAGACATCTTTGTAGAAATTTCTATGTTCATGTATGCAAAATATTCTATCAAAGCGGCTTGGCTCTTTTTGCTAGATGAAAAAAGGGAATATTTGTATGCTTATAAAGCGTACAGCTATGATAAGCTTCCTCAAGAGCAGTATGATTATATGATGAATTTGAAAGTTCCTTTGAATGAAAAGGGCGGAATGATGTTTCTTTCTTTTAAAAGGAAAAAACCATTTTATCTTCCCAAAATTAGAAAGTTTGAATTTGAATTTGATAGAGAAATTGCCGAAGCTCTTGCATTGACTTCCTTTCTCCATGTTCCTCTCGTGAGTAAAGACGAATGTGTCGGAATCTTTGCTTTTTCAAACCTTGGCTCAGAGTTGCATTTGAAGAGGAATGAAATTAGTAGCATAGAAAACCTTTGTTCCCAAATTGCTGGTGTGATCAAAACAACTCATTTGTTGTATCAGGTAGAACAGACAAAAAGCGAAGTAGAATTCCTAAACGATATTATCCAAAATGTCAATTCGGTCTCTACTCTGACAGACATAATGACTTTTGTAATCTACCATGTAGAAATGAAATATGGTAAAATGACTTTTTGGCTACTCATAACAGATAGAGAAAATACCAAATTATCTACATTTTCTTATAACCCTCCGGTATTAAACGACGAAATTACAAAATATTTCAAAAATCTTACTATACCACTCGCTAAAGAGACTGGAACAATCATTCAAGCCTATAAGAATCAAGTCCCGTATTATTCCAAAATTTCAGAGATTGAGTATTTAAGTGAACTAGATAAAGATTTGATTTCACAAGGAAACTGGGATTATCTGTTTTATATACCATTGGTAGTCTATGAAGAAGTGGTAGGTATCTTATTCCTTCATAAAGATGGAGGGGAATTTTCCCTTAAAGAAAGAATTGAACTGCAAAGGCTTGGTGAACAAATATCCGGGGCAATACAGAATGCACAATTGCTACAAATAACGGCAGAAGCAAAAGAAGAGATTGATAAATTAAACGAATTAACACAATTGCTCAATTCTACAACAGACATTTCAGCTATCTTTAAAGAGATATACAACTACCTAAACCAAACTATGGGATTCGATCAGTGTTGGCCACTACTGGTGGATAAAAATAAAAACGAACTCTATACTGATAAAAACATGACTCTTTTAGAAAAGATACTTTTCTTTGATGTAGACTTTTTCTTGAATTTTAGGATGAAATTAGATGAAAGCCTTGGCACACTCTACCAAACTTATACAAAGAAAGTACCTCTATGTATTCCCGATACATCCCAAACAGTAGAAGGCACAAGAACTCATATTATCAATCAATTCAATGGTGAAGTATATATTGGAAATAAGACTGATTTAAAAATCAATTCAAAGGGAAAACTAAAATCTGTTTTTCATTTCCCTCTTATTCTTCAAAATGAAGTGATTGGAATTTTATGTATTTCTGCTTTTAACAAAATCAAGGAAGTCAGCAAAGAAGACATCCAAAAACTCATGCGATTTTCAGACCAGATTGCTGGTGTGATCTACAACGCACAACTGCTCAAAGAGACCGAAATGGCAAAAAAGGAAACTGAATTCCTCAATGAGATCACAAAAAGCATCAATTCCGTTTCCACTTTGACAGACATCATGACTTTTGTGATCTACCACCTCGAAGAAAGGTACGGTTGGATGACTACCTGGCTTCTTACAACGGACAAGGAAAATGGAAAATTCACAACATTCTCGTACAATCCACCAAGATTAGACAATGACACTATTGATTATTTTAAAAGCCTTTCCATTCCCATAACCGAAGAGTCTGGAATCATTTACCAAGTTTACAAAAATCAGACACACTACTATTCCAAAGTATCAGAGACCTACGAGCTCAGTGATTTGGAAAGGAAATTTATTGAAAAAGAGAAATGGAACTTCCTCTACTATCTCCCCTTAGTGATCTACGAAGAAGTAGTTGGCATATTGTTTTTACACAGGAAAGACGAGTTCTCTATAGACGAAAGAGTACAGCTCGAAAGAGTAAGCGAACAAATCGCTGGGGCAATTCAAAACGCACAGTTGCTAAGGGAAACCGAAAAAGCACAAGAACAAGCTGAACTCGAACGCCAGAAGTCTGAGAAACTCCTTCTCAATATCCTCCCGAAAGACGTAGCAGAAGAACTCAAAGAAAAAGGATTTGCAGAGCCAATCTTGTTTGAATCGGTATCTGTTTTGTTTACAGACTTCAAAGGATTCACTCAAATTGCTGAGAGCATGACTCCCAAAGAACTCGTAGAAGAGCTAGACAGTTGTTTCTCTTATTTTGATTCTTTAATGGAAAGGTACAATCTCGAAAAACTAAAAACTATAGGAGATAGTTATATGTGTGCAGGTGGAATTCCTCGAAAGAACAAGACCCATGCTATAGACTGTGCATTGGCAGCAATGGAAATTCAATCGATCATGAAGCAAACGAAAGAATTAAAAGAAATGGCGGGTAAGCCATATTGGGAATTACGTCTTGGAATCCATAGTGGTCCCTTGGTCGCCGGTGTGATAGGAGAGAAGAAGTTTGCTTATGACGTATGGGGAGATACGGTAAATACGGCATCTCGAATGGAATCCAGTGGAACACCTGGCAAGATAAACATAAGCGGAGAGACCTATGAGTTGATAAAGGACTTGTTTGATTGTGAGTATCGAGGTAAGGTAAAAGCAAAGAACAAAGGCGAAGTAGAAATGTATTACTTGAATGGTCTAAAACTGGAATACTCCAAAAAGGGAGACGGAAGAATACCGGGTGAAAAGTTTTGGGAAAGGTATAAGGGTGTTACCTATAAAATTTGAGAGAACACATTCAAAGTCCACTTCAAGCTTTGACTTTGTAAGACAGCCATACGATCAACCTCTTAGGCAAGAAGCAAGTCAGCACAACAAAAGCCTTGATCGCAAATCCATAAACGGATACCGTTTTCCTTTTTTTGGAATCTTTAAGTGCTAATCGAACAACATCTTGTGAATTGGCTGCTAATTTAGGGGGTTTCCCGCCAGCTATTTCAAAAAATTCCGTTTTCACCGGTCCTGGGCAAACAGCAAGAACATATATTCCTTTTTGTTTTAACTCTCCGGAAATAGCTAATGAAAAATGAAGCACATAGGATTTTGTTGCCGCATACACGGCAAAGTTTCCCAAGGGAGCATAACCGGCAGAGCTTGCTACTTGAATAATTTTCCCATCTTTTTGAATAAAAGGCAGTGAAACCAGAGTTAACTCCGTTAATGCCCTTGTATTTAAGTCTATCATTCTCAATTGTTTTTCCTTGTCCAATTCATCAAATCTACCAACCAAACCGTAACCGGCGTTGTTGATCAAAAACCTTAGATTGGGATTTTCATTTTTTAGCTTCTCTTGGATTTTGCCTATACTACCTATTTGAGTAAGGTCTAATGCCAAAATAACCGCTTTTGTTTTTAGCTTCTTAGATAACTCTAAAAGCCTGTCCTCTCTTCTTGCGACCAACCATATTTCATCCAAATGTTCCGTTTTGTCTATAAAAGTCGCAAAATCACTTCCCAAACCGCTAGAAGCTCCCGTAATAATAGCTATTTCTTTCATAGCCATATACAACCTTATAGAATAAAATAAGAAACAAGTATTTTTTATGGAAACTCATACCAGATTACGAAATAAACCATGGATAACATCGCGAATTTTTATTCATATTTTTTAAAATAAAAAAAATTGCTTTTTATAGGTGTTTTTCCGAAAATAGATTTATGAAGAACTATATCATAATATCCATACTTTTTATATTTCCTTTTGTAGTATTTTCCCAGGACAAGACAGCCAAAGAAGCAGCAAAATTCAAAAATCTAGATAGCGGTTTTGCAGATACTTCATGGGGGCAATCTTTTGAGTCTGTTCGAGACCAAATGGTGAGCTTAGCAACCAATCCGAAAACGGAAGAAAAAATTGAGATTAAAAATGAAATCCAAGACAAACTTTTGCACATAAGCAGAAACGGAATTAACTATTTTTATAGGTTTTATTCTACACCGGAAGTAGTAGAAGAATACAGAGATAGAACCGGTAAAAAGGTTGATAAGGGTATTCTGGGTGCCAGTGTCGGAAAAACTAAAGAAGGCACAAAGCAGCCTAAAGAAACTCCCAATGGGGAAAAACACCCCAAATCTCCAGACGGAACAAAGGTGAGAGTTAACGGGCTTTATTCTATTGGAGTAATTTTTAACTATGTAACAAAAGATGATTTGGAAGAAAAAATGGCTGCCAGCTGGGGTGAGCCTATCAAAAGAAGCCTGGATGAAAAAGGAACATCCGGTTTTATTTATTGGGATTTAACCCAAAAAACAGCAAAAACACCTAAGAAAGAGGAAAAACCTACAAGCCCAAAAGATACAAAAAAGGTTGAAGATCCTAAAAAAATGCTAACCGGTGGATTTATTTTGCAATGGGTTGAGCCTTACAATAAAGGAGCTTTTTCGAGAAGAGTTGATTATTATAGTGCGGAAATCGTAGGTATAATAGAAGAAGATTACAAAGACTTCTTTTCCATCAAAGAGCTAAACACCCTTTATGACCTGGGAATTGTGAATGGCTGGGAAAAAGCTAAAGAAATTGCAGATAAAAAGAAAACAAAATAACGGATTATCGGATGAAAATATTTATAGACACAGCAGAAGTTAAAGAAATCGAAGAAATCAATCGTCTCGGTATTTTGGATGGTGTTACAACGAATCCGAGTTTGATCGCCAAGAGCAAACGGAAGTTTAAGGAAGTTGTAGGGGAGATTTGTAAAATTGTTGATGGTCCGGTAAGTATGGAGGTTCTTTCCACTAATTTTGATGAAATGTTAAAAGAAGCAAAAGAATATTCTAAGATAGCGGAAAATATTGTAATTAAAATTCCTCTTATTCCGGAAGGAATTCGTTGTGTAAACGAACTGACTAATTTAGGAATTCAAACCAATGTTACCTTGTGTTTTTCTGCCCCTCAAGCATTGCTCGCCGCTAAAGTTGGTGCTACCTATATTTCACCTTTCATTGGTCGTATAGATGATTTGGGCTACAATGGTATGGAGCTAATTTCCGAAATTCGAAGTATTTATGATAATTACAATTTTCCAACTCAAATTTTGGCTGCTTCTATCCGACATCCTCTACATTTTAAAGAAGCATCCTTATTGGGTGCTAACGCTGTAACGGTTCCCTACTCAACTTTAAAAATGATTTTCAAGCACCCTTTAACGGACATTGGTTTGGATAAATTTCTGGAAGATGCCAAAAATATCATTCTTTAAATAGAATCCGGAATATTGTTGGCTGCCATCCAAAGAGACAGGTCCTTTTTTTGGATGGCATTTGCCATTAAATCAGGAAATTTATCCGGAGTGCAAGCAAAAACCGGTATTCCTAAACTGGCTAAAAATTGAGCATTCCCTTTGTCGTAATAAGGTGCTCCTTCATCGTTTAAAGCCAGAAGCACAATAAATTGTATCCCACTAGAAGCAAGAGATGCCATCTTTTTTTTCATTTCTTGACTGCTCCCACCTTCATAGAGATCTGTAATTAAAACTAAAATTGTTTCCGTTGGTTTTGTTATCAACTGTTGGCAATAACCCAAAGCACGATTGATGTCAGTTCCACCTCCTAATTGAACTCCAAACAATAATTCAACCGGATCATGGAGTTCGTCTGTTAGATCAACTACGGAGGTATCAAAGACAACCATTTTTGTATTTACTGCCGGTAAAGATGCCATAACAGTTCCAAAAATACCGGAATACACAACAGATGTCCCCATGGAACCACTTTGATCGATACACAAAATGATGTCTTTTAGAGAGGTTCGCTTCCTTCCGTAACCGATTTTTGTTTCGGGAATGATTGTTTTGAATTCTTTTTGGTAGTGTTTCAGGTTTTTTTTTATGGTTCTGTTCCAATCAATTTCATTGTGTTTTGGTCTTTTATTTTTGATAGAACGGTTTAGACTACCGGAAACGGCTTGTTGCATTGGCTGAGTTAGTTTTCCCATCAATTCATCTACAACTTTTTTTACAACTTGGCGAGCTGTATCTTTCGTTTTTTCCGGAATAACTCTACTTAAAGTCATTAGATTGGCTACAAGGTGAATATCCGGTTCCACAGAAGATAGCATTTCCGGCTGTAACAACATACTTGTAAGGTTTAGCTTTTTTAGAGCGTCTTGTTGCATTACTTTTACAACCGAGGTAGGAAAATAGGTTCGGATGTCTCCCAACCATCTTGCTACGTTCGGTGAGGACGCACCTAAACCACCCTTTTTATCACCGGAAGAATCATATAAGGCAGAAAGCGTTTTGTCTATTTGTAAGTAATCTCCTTGAAGCGAATATCCAATGGCTTCCTCCGCGTGATTCCCTAAAATTAGCCTCCACCTTTTTAGTCTTTCATTTTCCATGTTGTTTTTTTTGCAGCGAGTCTATGCAAAAAGGACATTTAGATTATGCCTAATGTCCTAAACGCTCCCTGATCGTAGCCGAAGGGAGCAATAACTTTTAAAAGGACTAATTTGATTGGACTTCTTTTTCTGTTTTTTGAGAATCCAAAGCTTCCTGTGCCATTTTTTCTAACTCTGCTTGTTTTACACTAGAACTAGAGCTGGAACTGGAGGAAGAACTAGAGCTAGAACCATACAGAACATCCCAGTTTAATACAAAAAACAATAAGATATTCATATTAACACAATCCTGGTCAGTCCGTTGTCCAATTCTGGTTACATAAGGGAATTTCAAAGCATACAGTTCACATTGCTTTTTGTCATTACAGGCAGGCAAAAAGGTTGCAAAGGCTGCAATTAATAAGAACATAGCGAGTAGCTTTTTAAGACCACTTTTTTTTGAAGTTTCATTTTTCATTTTTTTCTCCAATTTATTCAATTTTTAATTTGTTCAATTTTCATTTACTAAACATATTAGACGATTACACACACGTAATTTTGAAAAATACTATAGAATTTTTTCTTTATATTTATAACCCAGGCGAAAAATATCCAAGCTCTTCAACCAAAGATATAAACATTTTTAAAGGAGAGTCTACCTTTAAAAACTTAGGATTTTCAAACTTAAGATTTTCCAGAATCTTTATGTCCCCAACTAAAAGACAACCCAGTAAGAATTTGACTATAAACCTTATAACCAAATCTAGTCTAAAAATCCAACGTAATTTCTTTATGGTTGGTAAAAACAAAAAAGTTTGGCTATAGCTACCTCCCTCCAAAGTAAGTCGGTGGGTAAACAATACACATACGGGTAATTTTCCAATGTTTGTTTCTATGCTTGCCATATTACTACCCCAGGTTGTAAATGAAGCCTTGAGGGTTTGGGACTGGGAAAGTAAATATATAAGTTTTTCAAAAATGTTTTTCCGGCTAATTTTGATTTCCAAATTTAATCGAATGGAGAAGTTATTTGTTTGAGTAATTTGAGGTTCGGCTATAAAATCCAAGTGATGAACGGTTTTGAAGTGCTGTATATCCAACCCATTCATGGTTAATAGGTGCGGATGACACTTTAGAATTTTGTTTTTTAATAGAATAGGTTTTCCTTTATTTTGAAAGTCCGGTAAGGGAAATAAAGGTTTTTCACCATTAAATACCCAAATAAAACCGTATTTTTCTTGAACAGGGTAAGAAAAGATTTTTACTTGTTTGGAAATTTCTTTACTTTGGAATGGGATATCAACACATTGTCCGTTTTGATCGTATATCCAATGATGAAATGAGCATTGAATGGTATTTCCAATTACCTTTCCATTGCCAAGGTGTGCACCAAAATGAGAGCAAAATCCGCTTAGAACACTAGTCTTGGAGTTGTCCCCTCGAAAAACCACTAATTCTCTATCGTGGAGCTGAGTTTTAATTACTTTTCCTTTTGGCACTTCAATTGAAGAAGCAAGCAAATACCAAGACCGACCTAATACATTCGGATTGTTAAATACTATTTCCTTCATAATTCTTCTTTTATCATTTTGATAATTTCTTCTTTTACAAAAAACAGATTTTTATAAATTTGCTTTAAGTCTTCCAATTTTGTGCTATCGAAATTTGTACTCACAAAGTATTGGTACTTATCTTTTTGTAATTTTTCTAAAATTACAAAGTTCCAAATAGCTCCTGTAATATAAGCTCCTCTGATAGATGTAAAATTGTTTAATTCAATGGCACTAACTAACTCAGCTAAAAGTTGCGGGCGAGGATTTGAATATTCTTCACTTCTTTTAAATTCTTGGATAAAAAAGTATGGCTTTTTGGCTATTCTTAATCCTGTTGATACAACAAAATCTACTTCACCGCTTAGTATAAATTTTTCCGTTTTGTATACCAACTTTTCGTTATAAAAATCTCGAAATTTTTCCGTTTTAAAATCCACCTTTCTGAATAAAAGACTCAAAAACCTCATTTTTAAATCTTCTTCACTATAAAATGAAATATAATCGCCTTCTTGCTCTAATAAGTCAGATAGATACAACTCGTCCTTGGTCGTAATGTTAATATTATTTTCAAACCAGTCATTGAATCTTTTTCTATCTATCTTTTGATAAATATCAAATAAATTTTCCAAATCAACATCTCTAATTTTGCTAAACTGATAAGTAGGAACTAGAGAAATCTCTTCACCTTTTAAACTCTTAATTTCTCTTTCTAGCTCTTCTATTTTTTTTAATAGTTTTAGCTCTATCTCTTCGCTCATCAACGATCCCCTCTACAATACTTTTCTACTTTGGAAACCATAAACAAATTTTACACTACAATAAATCTTATAATTTATAGAAAAAATTAGTGCTTTTAAGAAAAAAGATAAATCTAATCATGTAAATCACGAAAATCATTCTAATCGTAATATAGAAGGAACAAATTGAAAATTTTAATTGTAGATGATAATGATAGATATGCAAACGCTCTAACTAACTTTTTCAAGGGAAGGAATTTGGATATTGTCAGAGCAGTAGATGCAAAAGAAGGTTTTGAAATATACCAAAAAATGGATTTTCATACAATCATTACTGATATTACAATGGAAACCCAAGTTTCCGGATTATTTCTCGCTAGAAAAATATACAAAACGGGCTATAAAGGAAACCTAATTATAGCAACCACCGGTTTTGATGCTCCTGGAGTTATGTTTGTGAGTAGATTTATCTTAGCTTATTATGCTGGGATAGGCTGGATGATTCCTAAGAAACCTTTAAAAAGAGGCGAAGTATTATTTTATCCAACTATTTTAAAAAATGGGATTGATTTTTTAACAAGCATTAAAAGAGAATAGATTAAAAATGAAATTAATTTTATGTCGCCATGGTGAAGCCCAGGACTTTTCTGAAACCGGTCGTGATAAAGATAGGCAACTTAGTAGTAAAGGACTCGAAGATATACAAAAAATCGGAAAATTTATAAGCAAGTCTCCCCTTACCGTAAATTATATCTACTATAGTCCGTACGTCAGAACAACGCAAACGTGTAATATAATTCAAGAAAGCATATCCAAAAATGTTCTTTCTATTCCAACAAATGCATTGTTACCAGACTCGGATTATATGGACATCCTTCCCGAATTGAAACAATATACCAACTCCGAGACAATTCTTATTATTGGTCATAATCCCAATATTAGCTTTTTGGGAGCCAAACTAATCCGGGACGAGTCCTTGTATTACAATCTCATTTTTTTACCAGGAACCACACTTGTCATTAATGTTCCAAAGGAAAACTTTTCCAGAGGGCAGATTATATGGATGGTTTCTCCTAATTTGATATGATGTATCTAAAATAATACGCTCCAGAGCTTTAGCCCACCGGAATATTTTCGCCAGACAAAGTTTCAAGGTAAGTTTTTAGGCAATTTGGTAACCCTACAAGCAAAGCGTACGATATGAGGCGATGACCAATGGAAACTTCTTTTAAACCAGGTAAATTTCTCATTAATTTCAAATTTTCATGATCCAAATCATGACCAGCATTGATTTCAATCCCTAAAGAAAGGGCTTTCTCGGCAGTTTTGCAGTATTCTTGAAAACTCTTTTCACCTTCTTTAAAGCCTTTGGAAAATTCAAAGGCAAAAGGTCCTGTATAAAGTTCAATCCTATCCACACCCATATCTTTTGCATATTCCAAATCTGCTATATTGGATTCTACAAATATGGCAACTCTTACCCCTTGGGCTTTGATCTTTTTTACAAGAGGTTCTAAAACTTTGTAATCTTCTTTTAGGTGAAAACCCTTATGAGAAGTGATTTCTCCAGGCTGAACCGGTACAAGAGTGGCTTGACTTGGTTTTTCATGCAAGACGATTTCCAAAATTCTTTCCGAAGGTTCACCTTCAATATTGTATTCCATTTCTTTGGAATGTTTTTTGTTAAATGACTTAATCAAATTGTTTAAGTCTGTTACATCTTGCCTTTTTATATGTCTTTCATCTTCTCTTGGATGTACTGTCAAACCGCCTACACCGGAATTTAAAATAATTTCACTATATTCTACGAGATTAGGTATATCACCACCTCTTGAATTTCTCATGGTAGCTATTTTATTTACATTTACACTTAATTGAATCATACTTCCCACAAAAACTCAAAGTAGTTGTCAGTGTCAAGCTAAGTCTAATTGTGAATTATAGCTATGAAAGTATTTTATATCCTCTTCATCCAAATCAAGAAACAAGGTATTGCCGTTGCTTAGCATATACTGAATACTATTATCTTTCATTTCACCCGTAAAAAGGGAATTTAAAGCTTTTCGAAGACCTTCCGGTTTGTAGATTCCGCACAAAGGTTCGATGTGATTTAGGTTTCGAAAAACATAAAAATCATAGCCCTTATTTTTTTTATAAGCATCGATCAACTTGTTTAGAATAACAGAATCCATGTCGATCATATCACACGCTAAAACCAAAAACGAACTTCCCGGATATACCAGATGAACGCTTAAAAGCCCGGCAAGAGGTCCTCTTAATTTGATTGAATCAGCGACAAATTCATATTTTTGCAATAAAAAATGATATTTAAAATATTGCTTCTCATTGATAGAAATAATTACTTTTTTAGCATAATTTTCCAATAAAGTAGCACAATATTCTCCCCATGTCTTTCCATTTTTTTGGATAAGTCCTTTATCCGAACCCATCCGACTAGAACTTCCACCACACAAAACAATTCCGAACAACCTTGATATTTGGTTTAAGTATTTGATTTTTAATCTCATACTGGTATTCACCATAACTTCTTTTGATAAAAACTGTCGAAATATAAAGCAATTATTATGCCAAAATATCAAAAAAATGTTGTTATTATTCTTAATAGTTTATTGCTTGATTTGAGTATGATAAAACTCTAAATATAAAAAGGAGAGGAATATGAAACCATTTATCTTACTAGTAATTATTTTATTTAATGGATGCACAGGTACAAAACCAATGAATATAGGAATCAAAGAAGGAAAACTCACTCAATGTCCCAAAACCCCCAATTGTGTATGTAGCGAATATGACCAAAATGATGCAGAACATTACATACAACCGATAGTATATAGCTCCGAATTAGAAACAGCTAGGGTAAAATTAAAAAGTATAATTGAATCTCTGGAAAGAACAAAGATCATAAAAGAAGAAAGTGACTATATTTATTCTGAATTTACTTCCAAAATCATGAGATTTGTAGATGATGTTGAATTTCGGTTTGATGACTCGAATAAACAAATTCATATACGATCTGCGTCTAGAATAGGCAGGAAAGATTTTGGCGTGAACAGAAAGCGAATTGAAAATATCAGGTCGTTGTTTTTGAAATAAAACATTATCCCTTTGTTGACAAAGCAGTATCAGGGAAGGTTTTTGAATGGAGTTTGTTTGTTCCCATTGGCGAGATGGCATCTATCACGCTGTCCGCTTGGGTGAAGCGTCCGATTTTTATATTGCTTCCTTTGAGATAATTCATCAATTGTGCTTGCATTTCATTGCAATCAATAATAAAAACCGGAAGTGATATCTTCCGTATAAGAAATAGTGTAAAAGTTACCGTTCTCGTCCTCTACCTTGTTCAAAGTCCATATTTTGGCAGAGCCTGATTTTCCTGTCGGAAGGTTCGGAGCTTCAATCTTGGAGTCTGTTGTATATCCAAAGTAGTAATTTATGCCGCTTTTATCTGTTACTTTACACTGACAAGGACCAGAATCGCAAGTTCCGGAAGGTTCGAACTTGGAATTGGTTTCGACCTGAGTTCGATACGTGCCATCTGCTATTTTGACCAACTTTCGACCAAAGGAAGCAATAAACCCGTCATTTGCTTCGTAATGAGCTCCCAAAGATTCGTCTCTAGTAATGGTAGCCAAACTTGGCATCTGCCAACCGATTCCAAAAAATCCGTTTTCCGTATTGGAATTATAAACTAAGCTTAGGTCGAGTTTCAATCCGTTGGAAACTGGTAGTTCAATGGAAATCGACATATTCGCTTTTCCGTTTGCGTCTACGGTAACTTCAGGGAGGGATTGAGACAAGTCAACTTGATTTCCGGTATTACTTAGGAAAAAGATTGATAAAATAATGATAAGAATATTTTTTAATATCAATATTTATTATTTTTGGATAAATAGTCATAGTTTAACCTCGATCAATAAGTTCTTAATTTAGCTTCCATTGTGTAATAATTCATTTTTTGCTTCTTATAATTTCTTGTCGTAAAATTAAAGCTTTTCAAATGGCATCTAACGTTAGGCATACCCGAAGCGAACGAAGTGAGTTTCACCGAGCAAGAAAGCCCATTCCACTGCAAGTGCTGTGACTGAGTGAGCTTCCAAAACAAGCGTAGGCACAACACTTGCTTAGGAGTTCCAAGCCTTTCTCGGTGCAAGGCATAGCTTTACCCATAAGTATGGAATGATTTTAACCACAGATACACACTGATTAACACGGATATGGGGAAGTATTGTTATGGCGTCACTGCAAAAAGGTATAACAAGAAATAACAAGAAAAAGTTGAAATAAATCTTCAATCCTGTAAATGTGACATAAGGGGATAGCTATGTTTCGAAAAAACCAGAAACACCTACAACAGAAATTTTTCAATCCAGAAAGTAACATGAACTCAACACTTCGAGGCTTTCTAAAAAAGCATTGGTCAGCATATTTTTACGAAAACATATTTCTCAATATAGATGAAGAAGTATTTGCTCCCCTGTACAGTAACAATATGAGTCGTCCCAATGTTCCAGTAAACATACTATTCTCCTTAGAAATATTAAAAGAAATGCACAATCTAACAGACCTTCAACTATATGAGAACTATTTATTGAATTATGCATATCAAAGAGCGTTTGGAATCCAAGATATAAACGAATATACCTTTTGCATAAGAACACTTTATAACTTTCGTGCTACAGTAGCAAAATATGAATATGAAAACAATGTAGACTTCTTTGAAACAGTGTTCAAAGACCATCGTGATATTATTATTAAGGAAATGGGAATTCACACAGATTTACAGAGATGTGACTCTACTCAAATAAGGGCAAACATCAAAAGGATGAGTCGTTTTACATTGTTCCATAAGACCTTAAGTAATTTATTGATAGAAATAAAGAAGTATGAACCAAATTGTATTTCCAAAGAATTGCATTCCTTAATAGAAACCAATGAAGATGGTGAATACCATCGTTTAAGAAAGCATGAGATAGAAGAGAAGTTAAAATATTTATCAGAGCAGTTATACATTCATGTTACAAGATGGAAAGATGATAAAAGAATTAATGCTACTTCATCCTACAAAAATGCGAAAAGATTATTAGCAGAACAGTGCATTGTAAAACAAGAAA
This sequence comes from Leptospiraceae bacterium, assembly GCA_024233865.1. GTDB lineage: Bacteria > Spirochaetota > Leptospiria > Leptospirales > Leptospiraceae > JACKPA01. The sequence goes on from JACKPA010000003.1 coordinate 14,678, forward strand.
AGGTAGAGATATTAACTCCAAATGAAATCAAATCTGGTTCAATGCAGAATCCATCAGACCCAGACGCGACTTACCGAACCAAGAATGAAGAAAAACATTTTGGTTATGTATGTCACAGTTCAGAGACCTGCTCTGAAAAGAACGCATTTCAAGTAATAACGGACGTTGTAGTAGAAAAGAATATAGTAGATGATAGTGATTTATTGGAAGAAAGTCTGGAAGATTTGAAAGAAGAGACAGGTTTGGAGACGATGATAACGGACGGAGGGTATCCATCCGAAGGGGTAAGAGAAACAGCTAATAAATTCGATGTAAATATTGTATCCACAAATGTTCGTGGAAAGAGCCCAGAAGAAGGGAATTTGAATAGCAATGATTTTGAATATGATGAATCAGGTCTAATAGAATCTTGTCCAATGGGCGAGCGACCAACAAGTCAAAAATTGAAAGATGGTGATTTGGTAGCAAACTTCGATTTTAAAATTTGTGCGAATTGTCCCTTGGGTAAAGATTGTATAGCATTATCAAAAAATCAATCACGTTTAGTAGTAGATGAAAACCGAAGATGGTTGGATAATAGAGAGGATAATTATTACACCCCGGAATATCAAGAATTGTGTAATCTCCGTCCAGCAGTGGAAGGTCTGATGGAGAAGTTAAAACCTATGTGGAAAAATGGGCGAACACGTTTTCGAGGATTAAAAAAGGTGCGAAATAGGATGGTTTTAAGGGGAATTGGGTTGAATTTTAGACGATATAGCAGTTGGAAACTGATCCAACTATATAAAAATCTGTCAAAATCTTTCTCGAAATTTATTTTTGAAATATCTTGCCATTTCAGGGTCGAAAATCACTTTGCCTTTTTGCGGTGACGTCTTGAAATAAAAGGAATTTATAATTACATAAAAGACTATTGGCTGGAATGGTTTCCATTCCTTCCATCTTACCAGGCATTTAACAATCGTTTAAACAGACTTGAAGATGTATTTCCAAAATTACTTGAGAGTATTTTAAAGGAAATAAGTAGTAATCCTGATATTCGTCAACATATTGGATTATTGGATTCATTCCCAATAATGCTTGCAAAATCACCTCGTTGCGACAAAGCAAAAGTAGGACGTGAAGAAGGAGTCGCAAATAAAGGATATTGCTCTTCTAAGGACATTTATTACCATGGTGTCAAAATCCATATTTTCGCGACGAAAGCTCAAGAAACTCTGCCTATTCCAAAGTATATTGGTTTAACCCCTGGTGGAGAAAGTGACTTGAAAGCAGTGGAAATGAGCATTCTTCCACTATGTGTAAACATGGATATTTACGCCGACAAAGCCTATTTTAAAGAAGTGTTGGTGAGAGAATTAAAGGAAAAGCAAAATGTTAGTTTATACACCCCTATTAAGAAAGAAAAAGGTCAAGAGAGATTGAATTCTGCAGACAAATTATTTTCAGAAGCGGTTAGTCGAATGAGACAACCAATAGAGTCTCTCTTTAATTGGATACAGGAAAAAACTCATATTCAATTCGCTTCCAAGGTCAGATCAACGAAAGGAATTTTTATTCATGTTTTTGGACGTTTGGCTGCTGCTATGCTCATTTTAGTTTTAGGTCTTTAACTCTTGATTGGCATCAGTAATACAATCTTTGCCGTCTCCGGAGGCGAAGCCATTGACCTCGCCATCAAAATGGCTCGAGGCTACACAAAAAAGCAAAAGGTCATATCACTCTTGGGTGGCTACCACGGACACACTGGTCTTGCTTTGGCTGCCGGAGATCAAAAGTATAAAAAGCCATTTGCCATACAACTTCCGGATTTCCATCAAATTCCTTTTGGAAGTTGGGATGCAATGGAAGCATCTCTCAGCCAAGATACGGCAGCTCTTATTTTGGAAACCTGTCCTGCAACTCTCGGAATGCCAATATTTCCTAATGAGGTAATGCTGAGACTACGAAAGCAGTGCACTAAAAATAACGTAGCCATGATCTTGGATGAAATTCAAACAGGCTTAGGAAGAACAGGGAAGACATGGGCTTTCCAGCACTATGATATACTTCCAGACATTGTAGTTGCTGGAAAAGGATTATCCGGTGGCATATACCCTATCGCTGCGGTTTGTTTCTCCAAAAAATACGAAAAGCTCTTTCAGAAAGACCCTTTTATTCATATTTCTACTTTTGGTGGTGCGGAACTTGGATGCTTTGCCGCTCTAAAAACTTTGGAGTTAATCTCTGAGCCAGCTTTTTTGGAGAATGTTACCACCCAAGCCCAATATTTTTCAGAGCAATTCAATACTTTGATTCGGGAAAATGAGGAAATTGTAGAGTTCAGGCAATTAGGTCTTTTTATGGCTGTGGTTTTCCAAGATAGTGCAACTTGCCTAACTTTTATCAAAACACTTATGGCAAACGGTGTTTATGCAGTGTATGCCAACAACGATAAAAGAGTTATGCAGTTTCTCCCCCCCCTTATTATAACAGGAAAAGAAGCAGAAGAAGTTATGTCTATTATCAAAACAACTTTGACAGACTTAAAGAAGTTTAAAAACAGGTTACTAAAAAAAGTTATTTCAACTTTTGTAATAAAAGAATAACAAAAATGAATTTAACCCAGACTGCAATTGAAACATTACAGAAATTTGAACACCAACTAAACCCTCAAAGTCCTGAAAACGGATACTGCGGTGTTCGGATTATCGGATACGGTGAAATGTCAACGGTATTTACCTTTGATGACCCGGAACTCAAAGACTTTGCCTTCAAACGAATGCCCATATTTCAAAATTTAACTGAAATTGACAGGTACGAATGTAATTATTTGGAATACAATGAATTGTTAAATGGTCTTGGCTTGAAAGTACCTGAACATGGTTCGTTTACAATCAGCGGAAAGTCAACGAAAGTTGTATTGTATCTTACACAAAGAATCTTGAATACCGATTGTATAGGCAATAAGGTAATCCATCGCTTGCAAAAAGAGGATTCTATTAGGCTTTTCCAAGCTATTTTGGAAAAGTTTGATGTTGTTTTTAGGCACAACCAAAAGGTTAAGGAAGACCGACATTTAACCGAAGTTGGTTTTGATGGTCAGATGTCCAATTGGGCAATTGTAAATTGTGATAAAAGTATGGAGCGTTTACAAGAGAAATTTGAACTGGCTTATATTGATACCTCTACGCCTCTTATGCGTAAAAATGGGGTAGAGCAGCTCGACCCGGAACTTTTTTTAAGAATTTGTCCGTCTTCACTTGTTTGGATTATAAAACTCTTTTTTTTAAAAGATGTTTTAAATCGTTATTATGACCTCCGATTGGTGATTATTGATTTGATTGCAAATTTGTTCAAAGAGAAAAAGGAAGACTTAATTCAACCATTTATAGAAGTTGCCAACGAGTATTTGCAAGAGAAATGGACAGGAATAAAACCCATTCAAAACAAGGAAATTACGGATTACTACAAGGAAGATGCCATGATCTGGCGACTATTTTTGGCATTCAGGAAGGTGGAACGTTGGATACGTTTAAAACGCGGAAAGTCGTATGATTTGATTTTACCAGGAAACATTGAGAGATAAAATATGTGTGATACATTTGTTGCAACTTCAGAATTTAGCGGAAATAATTTAGTATTTGGAAAAAACTCTGACAGAGAACCGAACGAGGCTCAAGCTATAGTGAGAATCCCCAGAACTTTATGGGATGAAAAGCACCTTCAAACAACGTTTATAACCATACCACAGGTTAAAGAAACAAACGAAGTAATACTCTCCAAACCCTTTTTTATGTGGGGTGCAGAAATGGGTGCAAATGAATACGGTGTTACCATTGGAAACGAAGCCGTTTTTACAAAGGTCAAACTGGCAAAGAAAAACGACGGTTTGACTGGCATGGATATGCTACGATTAGCTTTGGAAAGAGCAAATACAGCCAAGAGAGCCTTTGAAATAATCACCGAACTCTTAGAAGAATATGGGCAAGACGCCTGTGGTGGTTACAAAGACAGAAACTTCTTTTATCATAATAGCTTTTTGATCGCGGATCCGAATGAAGCCTACCTTTTGGAAACAGTCGGAAAACAATGGGCTGGCTTGAAAGTAAAAGGATTTCGCTCCATCTCCAACGGACTTACCATTGAATCGGAGTATGAATATTCAAGCAAAGACTTAGTTGACTTTGCCCACAAACAAGGTTTCTTATCCAAAGGAGAAGATTTTAACTTTAGAAAAGCTTATTCCGATTCGTTTTTTACATTTTTTAGCAAGTGCAAAATGAGGCGTAGTCTTAGTAGTCAAAAAGGTGAAGAAGCCAAACCTAAAATGGATGCAAAAGCAGCTTTTGGGATATTAAGAACTCATAATACGGATAACCTTGATTTCAAACCTTCCCAGTCGGATATGTCTTCTTTGTGTTTACACGCTACCGGAATCACAACGCCAAGCCAAACAACCGGCTCGATGGTTGCTGAGCTTAGAAAAAACAAGCCTTCTACCTTTTGGTTCACCGGAACTGCGGCCCCTTGTTTGTCTTTATTCAAGCCATTTTTTATACCAGGTAACAACATCAAACAAGGAGAATTTCTCACTCCTGGTGAAAAACCGGATGATTCTTTGTGGTGGAAACACGAAAGATTACATAGACATGCTCTAAATAATTATGCTGAAATATCTAAAGTATTCCTCTCGCAAAGGAATGAATTGGAAGAAGAGTTCCTCCAAGAAGAACAAAAGTTGTTAGAAAAACCGGATATAAATAAGCTAAACGAATTTTCGGAACTCTCTTTGCAGAAGTCGGTTTCTATTTTGGAAAAATGGTTGCAAGAAGCGGAATCTAAACCAATCAAAAGAACATTTGCACCTTTGTACAATCTATACTGGAAATTGCAAAATAAACAGGTAGGGTATGAGATGAAAAAAGGATAGACAAAGAATCTTAAACATGTAATGATAAAAATTCGGGAAATAAAGAATGAATGAGAATGAAGAAAAAGACATTTATGACTCAGGAATAGAAGATGAATTTGAAAACGAGGAATTAACCGAACCATTTAATCCAGACGAAATTTCTATTGATCCAAAGGCTGTTCCTATGGAATCATGCTTGAGAAGATTGACTCAAAAAACGATCAACTTGAACCCAGATTTTCAGAGAAATTATGTTTGGACGGATGATAAAAAATCACAATTGATTGAATCTTTGATGTTAAAAATCCCTTTACCTATGTTTTACGTTTCTGCAGATGAAAAAGGAAATTGGACTGTCGTTGACGGTTTGCAGAGATTAAGTACAATCCGTGATTTTGTGTTAGGGAAAGAATTTATTAAAACACAAAATCTGAGTCTTAAAGGGGAAGGTTTTAAGTTACAAGATTTGGAGTTTTGGACAAAGTATAATGGTTATATATTCAATGAACTACCAATTAATCTCCAAAATAGAATTTTGGAAACGGTCTTTAATTTTACAGTAATAAATCCAGGAACTCCCGAGGAGGTAAAAAGAAATATATTTAAGAGAATAAATACTGGAGGACTACCTCTCAGTAGTCAGGAAATTCGCAACGCTTTATATATAGGAAAATCTACAGAACTTTTGAATAAACTGGCTAAGATGAGAGAATTTAAAAATGCGACAGGGGATTCTGTGAAAGACATCCGTATGGGGGACAAAGAGTTGATTCTAAGGTTTATATCCTTTTTTCTACGAGATTATAAAACCTATACCAAAACTCTCAATATAGATAGTTTTTTAAGTGAGACAATGATTATAATTAATTCTTACCCAGATTTCAAAAATAAAGAATTTAACAAAATGGTCGAAAATGGAAAATTGAATAAAGAAGAAATCCGATTTGAACAAATCGATAAAATAGAATCTATTTTTAAATTGGCTATGAGTCGATCTTTTAAATTATTTGAAGAACATTGCTTTCGAAAAAGTTATCCGGAAAAGCGTAAAAAAGCACCGATAAATAAATCATTATTCGAAATGTGGAGTATATTGTTAACTTCAATCACTGAACAAGAATTTATAAAAATTGAATCAAAGAAAGAAACTTTTTTAGGAGAATATTATAAACTATTGGATAATAGTAAGTTTCAAAATTATATTTCTAGAGATAGCATGAAAAATTATGCAGTAAAGGAACGTTTTGGAAAGTTAGAAGAACTATTAGGTAAGTATATATGATAAAAGCAATCACATTAACCGGGTTTAAGTCATTTGTTTCTGACTACATAGAATTAAGAAATCTTACGTTACTTACCGGTCTAAATAGTAGTGGGAAAAGTAGTGTAATTCAATCTTTGCTTATGGGAAATAACGCAGCATCTAACAAAGAAATATTATTGGATGGTCATGGAGACTGGGGTGAATTAAAAAATAGTTATTCCAAAGAAACTTTGTTGGAATACGATTTCACTGATGATGCAAGTATGAGTATTACTAAATCAAAGGTTAAAAAAAAAGGTAAACTATCTTTCCCAAAAATTATTCATATTGCTGCAGATAGACTTGGACCGGAAACCTCAAATCAAATCTATGGTGGAAATAATTATAGTTTGGGAAAGAAAGGTGAAAATGTATTTAAAGTAATAGATTATTATAGTGAAAATTATGATGAAAAAAAATTACCTTCTATTATGGTACATGAAGACTCTCAGGGAGAAACTTTCGGGTACAATCTTGAAGCATGGCTGGGAATTATTTCTCCCAATACAAAATTTCAATACCAAATGTTAAAACAAGCAGATACATCGTTTTCAACTTTTAACGGTTATAGAGCTAAAAATGTTGGTTTTGGTTTAAGTTATTCGCTTCCAATCATTGTAGCATTGTTAGTTGGAAGTATAACAGAAAACTCTCTTGTTATATTAGAAAATCCAGAAGCTCATCTACATCCGAGAGGACAAACAGAGATGGCCAGATTGATTTCCTTGTGTGCTGAGTCAGGATCACAGGTAATTGTGGAAACGCATAGTGATTATATTTTTGACGGAGTAAGGGTATATACCAAAAAAAATAAAACTAATTTTCATGAAAAAGTCATTGTACATTGGTTTGAATTGAATAAAGAAAAAAACACGGAGCCTGAATTTGTTAGAATTGATAAAAACGGAAGAGTGGAAGAATGGCCAAAAGGAATGTTTGATCAATTTGAAATCAATTCAAGGGAACTTCTAAGAAATGACTGATTTTTATTTTAATAGTGAATGTATTCCACAGGATATAAATATTAAAGTATTTCATCAACTCTTTAAATTTACGTTAGTTGAATATCAAAAGCTTTTATCTTTACCTCAATTACAATTATCACCGGGTATCATTACAGAAAAACAACCATCCGAAGTTATTTTTAAAAACTTTTCTTTATTAGAAGCATTTGAAAAATTGAATGATAAAGATTTAAAAACTTCAGCATACAGTTATTTTAATAAATATCCTATTGAGAATTTTATCTCATCTAATAATGAGGAGATACTGGAAAAGAAATATTCTATAGAATTAAACAATAGCAAGAAAGAAATTTTTTATCTGCCCTATATTTTTTATGCAAAGGGGATTGCATTTACATTAGCTTATTATACTGAATTAAAAATTAATGAAATATCTGTTACAACTGATGATTCAGAAGATCTTAAATTAGAAAATTTGTGGGGCGAAGTATGTTATAAAATCAAAAAACCAATAACGGATTCTGAAAGAAAAAATCAAATAAACGAGTTTAAGGATGAAATAAAGTCGAATCAAAATCATTGTTATATTTTATTTATTAATTATAATAGCAATTGGACTATTATCAGCTATAATAACAACAAAGAAATAATAGAAGAAGAAATTCAAAATCATGATCCTCTTTTTAACGAATTAGAAAAACAAGAAGGTGAAAGAGATGTTAAAAAAATATTTGAATTATCAAATTCAAAACTAAAGGGAAAATTACAATGCAGTAATACAAATTTTATTCAAGAACTTATTTCTGGCTTGCAGGTTAAGAGTTTAAATTTATTCGAACAACTTATATATATTAAAAGAACCAATATATTCTAGTGAGTTTGAAAAAAGCTATCGTGCATTAGAAACAAATCAGCAAGGTTCTGTAATAAATACTTTTAGAGCAGCTATACAAAAAAACCCAATTAAAACTAATCAGGATTTGATTAAAGATGTAAGTCCAAGTGGTTCTAAACAATTCAAACTATATGAATTGCGAATATACTCTCCTCTCGCCTTAAGAGTATATTTCTCGGAGTATTCTAATAAAATTTACTTGGCAAAAATCGAGAAAAAAGCAAATCCTGATCAAAACAGTGATATTAAAAGAGCATATAGTATAATTAAAAAACTTATATTAATAAACGAATAAGAAAAGCTTGAGGTGGAATTAACATTTTAGGGAAACACTAAAATTCAAAATTTTCAATTCAAAGTTGATTTGGATCAATTACAAAAGGAATTTCAATTATAGACTATTTCATAAAAAGGAATAAAAAATGTCCCAAACAATCGTATTCGAAACAACAAACGAAGAAGAGATTTTATCCATACTGGAAAAAGAATTTCAAAAATTACCCCAAGATGGAATCATCTTTTTGAACGCTAAACACAACTTTTTTCCCGTTTTGAAAAAATTCCAAGATAAATATTGGGACAATTTTTCATGGAATCCTTTAGCCAATGGGATAGAGGTTTGGGGAGGAGAGCTAAAAAAGATTCAAAAAGGAAGTTTAAGCAATGATTCGATCATGCTATTTATGGGAGCTGATCATTTTCGTTGTGATGAACTTTACGCGGAATGTGAAAATGCCTTGAGTTCAGGTGATACAATTGTAATTCAGGAAATGTTTAGAGCCTTTAAAACATCGATTTTGCGGCATTTTGTTATGGAAGAAGAAATTTTATTTCCCGTTTTTGAAGATTTGACCGGGATGAGACAAGGACCAACAATGGCTATGCGTATGGAGCATGAACAAATGAAAAACGCTGTAACAGACATGGAAACTTCTTTACAAAAAAAAGATTTTAAGCGAGCAGGAGCAGTCGGAGAAATGCTTCTTATACTTATGCAGCAACACAATGTAAAAGAAGAAGGAATTCTCTACCCCATGATTACCAATCATACTTTGGATATGCATGAAGAACTTTTAAAGCAATTACAACTTGCAGTTTAAAAAAAAATGGAAGAAAAAGTAATTGAATTAGACTGTAGAGAATTGATTCCTTGCGAGCCAATGGAAAGAGTTTTAAGGGCAATGGAAACACTAAAAGGAGGCGAAACAATTAAAATGATAAACTTAAGAGTTCCACATCCTCTTTTTCCGATTCTTGCAACTCGTGGTTTTTGCTACAAAGTCCAAGAATTCGAGGAGAAAATTGAGGTTTTTATTTGGAAAAATAATTCACCGGATTGATCTGGTTTCAAAGAATTCTCTTATTTTTATCTGTCTCTCCATTAGTTTTTTTTTGCAAATCCTCGAATATAATTCAAAATAGCCTATTAGTCCCTTAAATATAGTCCTTTTGGTGTATATAGAACTCCATTACAGATGCCGTCAAATATACTGAAACAGTATTATAAGGAGAATAGGAGAATGAAAACACAAGCAAAACTGATTGTCATTATGGCTTTTATTGCGTTATCATTGATCAAGTGTGAAACGGCTTTAGACCCCAATTATAAGTGGCTTATGAGCCTGACCCAACCACCTGGGGAGAATGAAAACGCGCAAGTAGTAGGAGAAGCTGCGGTTGACCCTGGATCAAGCACAGTAGTAGCACCGGTAGGTGAACAAGAATTCGAACTTCAAGTAAGTGATATAACGGGAACTACGGATTTTATATTTGATACAACCAAAACTATTACGATCCAAATTACCGTTGTTGACCCAATCGCTCCTGTTAGTGGATGTATGGTTCGATTTTTGGATGTCGTAGACCCGGTTACCAGCAGAGTGATTTTTAAAGCAGTAACAGACGGAAGTGGAAACGTCAAAGGTAGCTTTACCGTCAATTCCACAACGAACCAAGTTCGGTTGGTTGTTGACGTTTTTGGAGAGACTATTATCAGAGATATTAACATTGGTAGCGTTAAGCAGATTAATAGGACTTTAACCTTTCTTTCCCAAACAACACCCGTTACCATCATAGATTCGGATAACGACGGAGTAGCGGACGAAGAAGACTTTTACCCGAACGATCCTAGTAGAGCAACTAAAATTAATTATCCCAGTGATGGAGGATACTACACAATAGCATTTGAGGACTTATTTCCCAAGCAAGGTGATGCGGATTTTAATGATTATGTAGTAAGAGCAAAATTCGAGGAAGATTTAAACACAGAAGGTAAGGTTGTAAGAATTAGAGGAAATTTTTTGCATATTGCAAAAGGGGCAGGATACAACCATACTTTTCATTTGAACTTGCCAAATGTTACAGGAGCCACCTATACCCTAAAAAGGTACAAACCGGATGGAAGCTTGGAATTTGAAACAACAAAAACAGTAGAATCCTTTATGGGTGTGGAGGTAATGCCAAATAGCTCTACAACGCTATCATCTAGCAACTCAAACACAAACCAAACGTTAGTTCTTGGTAAAAAAGGTGAGATCGAAATTGTTTTGGCAAATCCGATTAGTAAATTAGACCTAGGTCCAGTTCCTTATGACCCGTATCTTTATGTAATAAATACAAAAAAAGAGATCCATTTTGCTGGTAAGTATTTCAAAGAAGATGGAACTGATATCTACATAGACCCAACAGGATTTCCTTGGGCTTTAATGATACCAGGTGACTGGCAATGGCCCTATGAGAGAGGGAATATACACGAAGCATATTTGGACTTTAGGGCTTGGTATACCTCAGAGGGAAATGAACACAATGATTGGTATAATTTTCCAGTGACAGGAAAGGTATTTCCGATTAATTAGATTATCAGATATGTGTTTGAATTTCTCCAAAACCCGTTCACTGAGCGTAGTCGAAGTGAACGGGAATTAGTAAAATACATGAAAGAGAATTTGGATTTTGTTAAGCTTTTAGACAGCATTTCACCTTTGGTTGCTTTGGATGATGATCATTGTATACAATTTGTAAACGAGTCTTTTAAAAAAGAATTTAACATCAAAAATAAACTTAAAACGGGAGAGAACCTTTTCCAAATCTTAAAACTAAAAACGATTGACACAAAAGAATTTAAAGACAATATCCTCCTGTCCAAATCAAAAAAAGTCCAAAATTGTGAATTTAAAATAAAAAGCAAAATATACGGATATTCCATTTTTCGTTTTGGAAATAGCATTGGTATTATTTTAAAAGACATAACGGAAAACAAAAAACTTCAAAAAAAAGTAGCCAATTTACATTCCCAATTACTAAAATTACAAGAAAAAGAAAGAGAAAATCTTGCCAGAGAGTTGCATGATAGCGTCGGGCAAACTATTCTCGCCGCTAAGTTGAATTTCAATTCTTATGAAAAAGATCCTGTAAAATTTCGAGATAGATTTAATGTAGGATTATCCCTTATAGATAGAACAAGCCAAGAACTTAGGGAAATTTATACAGCTCTGCATCCTTCCGTATTAAAAGAACTAGGCTTAGAAGCCGCCATTCGGTCTCTTGTAAAAAATCTGCTTGAACCAAGCAATTGTAAAACAACCTTAAGCATTAAAATAAAAAATAAACTTTCTTATTCTTTGGAAGTAAACCTCTTTAGAATTACACAAGAAATAATTACCAATATCGTAAAACATTCTAAGGCATCCAATGTTGACCTAAAATTAACCCAAAGTAAAAATAGGATAAATCTTCACATCCAAGACAACGGAAAAGGATTTTCGGAAAAAGATGTAAAGTTAAAATCCAAAGGTTTTGGTTTAGTAAATATCAGAAGACGAGTAGAGGACATGAACGGAAAAATAAAAATCGAATCTACTTTAGGTTTAGGTGCTAATTTTGATATTTACATTCCCATTACGTAGGGATTGTTTTTATACTTTTATCAAAAATAATTTACTAAAATGTTTGATATTGATTGAATTTAAAATAACGTGATATTTATAAAGATAGCGATAATGGAAAATAATAAAATTGAAGAATTGAAACAATTTGGGGATGATTTTGAAGAAAATAAAGAGATTATAAAGCCTGTTATTTTAATTGTTGATGATGATTCCAATGTCAGGGAAGCTTTGCACCTTGCTTTGCAAAAAAAATATGATACTATCGTTTGTGCAAATGGAGACGAAGGAATCAAAAACGTTAGTTTCAAGGTTTTTACAGTCGTTTTGGATATAAAAATGGAAGGAAAAAGTGGTTTTGAAACATTTAAAGAAATCAAAAGCAGATTTCCTTATGTACCCATTATCTTTTATTCCGGCTTCCAAGACTTGAAAAGTCCTTTTGAAATAATTAATGATTATCGCCCTTTTGGTTACATTCTCAAAGGTGGCGAAGCAAAAACACTACTAGATACCATTGACAGCGCTGTAGATTATTATAAACAGATCAATAAAAACGAATTCTTGGTAAAAAAACTCGAAAAAACAAATAAGGAACTAGAAAAGTCAGAAAAAAAATACAAGGAATTAGTTGAAAACTCTTTGGATTTGATTTTTTCCTTAGATTCAGAGGGAAGAATCATTGCCATAAATCGGTCAGTTACAAAAATCTTAAAGTACAATAAAAAAGATATTGTCAATAAACATTTTATAGACTTAGTTTATAAACTAAACATCATAAATCATATCAATATAAATGAAAGAATTTTCCAAGAAAAATTTCAAGAATTGGCTCAGTCAAAAGAAACGGTGTTTTTTACCTGTGAACTAGTGACAGAAATTGGTGAACCAAGAGAAATGAATATAAGATTGCAATATCTACCAATAGATAACGATTTTCATGTTTTGGGAACAGCTTCGTATATTGAAGAAGATATATTATTAAAAATGTGCGAATCAGAAAATCAAGTCTATAAGATAGAAAATTACCTAACACAAGTTGATATGATTTGTCAGAGATTATCCAACGCAGCTATCAAGTATGCAGGCACGGAAACTGCTCTTGATTTGAAACTTTGTTTGAGAGAATTGTTGGTGAATTCGATGGAACACGGGAATCTTGGTATAAACTTTGATGAAAAATCAGAGGCTCTAATGGAAGATACTTACTTTCAGCTCCTTATCTATCGTCAACTAAAACCGGAAAATATAAAAAAACGAATAACAATAGAATATTCTTTAATTCCGGAAAAAATTGAGATTTCTATTACTGATGAGGGTGAAGGTTTTAACCATAAAAACATACTAACAAGGTCAAAATATGATCCTAGCACAATGGTTCTTGGACATGGGCGGGGAATTATGATGGCAAAGGGCTTTTTTGATAAAATAGAATATAATAAGAAGGGTAATTCCGTTTATCTGTTGAAAAGCTTTTCTGACGTGGAAAACAAATTGGATGTTTAAAAGTTTTAAAATCTTTTCATAAATAATTTGTATACTATATGGATAAATATTATACTACAATAAGACTATGAATTATAATCTAAAACAGTTTGATACACCTTTGCTTATGTTCGATATGCGAATGTTAGATGGAAAACTCAACATAAGTAACGTAAATCTTTGCGATAATTGCGAGAGTATGTATCCGCTTGACCTTGAACCAACTACGACCGGATTGGCTTCATGGCTCAAGCAACGTATTATCCCCTCCAATCGTGCTTATGTCCAGAATTTCTTAGCGAAGTTAGGGTTATCGGAAAAAGATATTAAAGGGATCATTGATATTTGCAAAGGTTTATCACTGAATGATTGCTATTGGGTGGTGGATGCAAATTTCTCTGGTACTTTCTCTGAATACAATCTATACGATAACAATTTTAGCAATGTGCTATCTTGGATGGCTTTCACCGGATATGGAAGCTATACAAAAACGACATTTCGTTCTTCACCCGAATTTACCACGAATGGAATGTTAGCAAAGTGTTGGCGTAGAGTAGATGGGAAAATCAAGCTCTTTAAGTCCGGAACAACAGGGGCAGCTAATACAGGTAATGAGCCGTATTCCGAATATTATGCGTATCAGGTGGCAAAAGCAATGGGGCTTGATGCAATTGAGTATGGTCTTTCTAAGTGGAAGGGGTATCTTTGTTCAACCTGTGAACTATTTACTTCCAAAGAGATTGCTTATCTACCCATTGGTCGTCTTGTGAAGAAAACTGAAAATAAAGGAGTTGTTCGGTATCTTAAAAACCTTGGTGATGAATACTACCAAGCTTACGCAGATATGGTAGTATTCGACGCAATCATTTGCAATACAGATCGGCATTTAGGGAATTATGGACTTTTAATTGATGTAAAGACGAATAAGCAAATCAAGTTTGCACCGATTTTTGATAACGGTTTGAGTTTGCTTTGTTACGCCATGGATGATGATTTGGCTAACCTTGATAAGTATATAAAGACTTTACGACCGGCGCTGGCTAATGATTTTATTCAGTCTGCATGCGAAGTTATGGGTGAAGCACAAAAGGACAAGTTAAGAAAGTTGCTTAGTTTTAGGTTTAAAAAGAATCCAAGATACAATCTTCCGAATAAGAGGCTGAAGATTCTTGAGGGTCTTGTCCGTAGTAGAACGCAGGAATTGTTAATGCTATAATTTTGGAATTAGAGAAGGAAGAAAAAAACGTTTCGAGCAAACTCACATTATCTATGCAGAAGAAGAAAAGTTCAACTCATTTTGAATGGCAATTAACTCAGGGTTTTTTGGGTCGATTTCCATTGCATCTTGAAATAATTTATTTGCTCTCGTAAAATTTTCTAATGAAATGTATATTTCAATTAAATTGATAAGATATTTACTATTTTTCGGTTCTCTTAATTTTAGCTTTTCACCTATCTGGGCTGCTTTATTATATTCTTTTATGAATTTGTAGCAAACGGATGCCTGTAATAACCCTTTCTCGTCCCATGGGAATTGGTCTGTGTAAATTTGATAATAATGAGCTGCTTCTTGGTAGTCACCATTTCTAAAAAAGGCATTCCCTAAAAATTTAATAAGATTTTCATGGTAGGGATAGAGAGAATAACATTCTTGGAAATGGATAAGTGCTTCCTTATACTTTTCTTTTTTGTAAAGCTGTTTTCCTTGAATATAATTTTTGGTAAATTCTTTAGGAACTTCTTTTTTCTTTCGTAAATCTTTGTATTCAATTCTTAATAAACTGCAATCATCTGTTAGCTCACCAGATTCCTCGATACTCTCAAATACTTGAATTAAATCTCCTTGACCTTTTTCTACATGTTTCAAAAACAAAGTTTCGTCTTCGTTAATTTTTCTTGTTTCGGATTCTTCTTTACTAAGGTCTATATCATCACGTCCGTCAGAGCCAATAAAAATTACGTCATTATCCTGTAATTGAAAAGTTCTAATGGCAAGTGAACCTGTCAATCCTATCATTCCAATCTTATGCAGCATTAACTCGTCTTCTATAAAAGAAGCCTTTTTATCTCTGTACAAAGTTGTCCAAGGGTGTTCAGCATTGATAAAATACATCATTCCCGTATCATTTTCAACTAATCCAAGTACAACCGAAATCATCATAGAACCGTCAAAAGACTCAAATATATTCTGCAACTCAATAAACGAAATTTTTAACCATTCTTCCGGAGTTGAATCAATGTTTTCTTTAATAAGTTTTGTCCTTGCTATTACCGAATTGAACACAACCCCTAAAACGATTGCACCACCTGCTCCTTGTATGGACTTTCCCATAGCATCGCCATTGATAAAGACGGTATAATTTTTACTTTTGAGTTGAATACTATTGGCAATACAGATGTCTCCGCCTATCTCGTGAATTTTTTTTCTGAACTCAAATTTCTTTTTTTGATGAATCAAAAAGTCAACTTTTATATTTTCGCTTTCTACCAGATTGAGAGCTAGGGGCTTAAAAATGAGTGTGGTTAGAAAGTAATCTCCGTCTTGTTTTTCTTTTAAAAGTTTAATTTCGTTTAAGGACTTTTGCAACTCTTTAGTCCTGATTTTTACTTTTTCTTCTAATTTTGCGTTAAATTCATTTAAGTCCTGGTTTAAAGTTTCCACTGTTTGGTATAAATTCAAAAATCGACTCGCCAAAATACCGGCAATACCAATAATGAACCCAAACAGTGCGTACTGCACAAACATTATGTTTATCATCGGATATACTGAGTTTGCAATATCAAAAAAACTGGCACAAACTAAAAGTATCGTTCCAATTAATAATCTATAGGCATCTTTATTTTTCTCTTTGATTGATTTGTAAAAGATGTACCCGGAATAAGGAGTCACAAAAACTATCGTAGCAATCTGCCAACTATAAAGGATGTACATTATAAACGCTTCAGATATAAACATGCACGTAAAAACTAAAAAATATGAAAAAACCAAATACACTTTGGACATTTGGGATGTTTTATTGATTAACAAAGAACCCAAAAATAGAGGAAAATTGCACATTGATAAAAATAAAGAAATCAACTCAAAACGAAAACCTAAAACCGAATCAAAGCCATATTCGTATAGATAACCATGACGCGGTATATAATAAAAAAATAGAAAAACTGTGAACAGTGCAAAATAGAGATTGTACTTTTCCTTTTTTCTCTTGAAATATAAAAGTAAATGGTAAAGCCCAACAAAGAAATAAAGGAACGTTAGCATTTCTCCCATTCTATCACGTTCTTCGTAGACTAAATCGTCATAGTACCCAATGGCATATCCATCACTATCAAAAAGGCTTGTAGAAAAGTGCGGATTTCCTTGAATACGAATTACCAAATGGTTAAGTCCGGGTTTTAGAAACCTGTCTTTGATTTCCCAAACAGATTGGTACGAATATCTGTTGAAGACAACTTTATTATCCTCAACTCTCCCCTCTTTAAAGAGAAGATCACCATTGATGTAGACGGAATATGCTTCACCAATTCCGGCAAGTTGTAATCCTATGCCTTTATTTTTATCCAAAAATTCTTCTGGCAAAATAAAATTTGTATAAAGCGTATACTCACCAAAGTTTGAATCTGTTGGAAAATATGTATTAGGATAAACGGGAAAACTTTCTATTTTTTTCCAGTCTTGCGGAAATTCGCCTAAATCAACGTATTTTTCTTTAAAGTGATTGGTAATGCTCCAAATATGCGATTTGCAAGAATCTGAGGTTTCACAATTTTTTACCAAATCTATTTTATCACTTGCAAATAAAACAGAAGTCCATAGCATTGAAATGATAAAAATAATTTTTTTCATAAATCTTTTCGCTTAGAATATTTTCTCTACCCTGATGAATCATCGGAATATTTGGAAAGTTCAAAAGAATCAATAAACTCATTGATTGCTTGGATGTGGTCTTCTCCCGGTGGAAGTCCGGACTCGCTAGGCTCATAAAGATGTTCATCAAAAACGTGGAAATCAAAAATTTTCAGTTCAAATTCAGGAATCGTAATAATGATATTTTCAGAATGTAAGTCTATAATTAGCTTTTCTTTTGATGCCAAATACTTAGAAGCCTCTACCACTCTATGAAAATTATAAGCAATTTTTTTTAGCTTATTTTTATGAATCATTCCGAATTTGTGAGTGTCAAAATTGAGTTTCCACTTTGGAAAAAATTTATCATTGAGAGGATTTTGTTTGATTTTTTCTTTTAGCTTAACAAACTCTTTTAAGTGTTTGCCTGGAATTAGGTTTTGGTTATCACAAGGTGTAATCGTCATCATTGGCAGACGAAAAGGAGCATTCCGAAATCGCATACCCATAAAATATCTGGTAGGCCATACCAAATCAGGCAATAAATTTTTTATTTTCCAGTAGTGAAGCCTTTCTAACGCCAGCCTTTTGAACTTAAAATCCATCACTTCTCTACTGGTTTTTCTTAGCATTTTTTTTTCGAGAAATTGTTTTAATTGCAATTCTTCCGGTTTAAGGTAAATTTCCAGGTTTCTATTTACCTCTTTGTACAAAGAACCAAAAAGAGGATCAGATGGGAATTTCTTTATTCCAACTTTGACAACTTGGTTCCATGGGAGTTTATAAACAAACTTATACGAACCACGCCCCAAATAATCATCTAACGAAATAGGCATAAAATTATCCAAAAAATCCCTATCGTATTTGTAAGATAACTCAAAAACATGAGAAACCGGAAATATCCTCTCATAGACACTTCTAACCGTCCCTAAAGGTCGAAGGGATAGATCAACAGGCAGGTCTTCAATAGGAATCGGCTTTTTATTTTTTTTATAGTTGGGAATCAACTCTTTTTCAATACCCTTTTCCAAGAGTTCAATGAAGCTAGGAATTTTCTTAAAACCCCTGTTTTTTAGAATGGCTTTTATCTTTTGGTTGTAAACTTTGAAATCAATTTTTTTCATAAAATTTTAACAGGGTCAAAAATAATTAATCTGTTTTAATAAGCTATAATTATTCCATGGAGAAATGTTTAAATAAAAAGGTAAAGGATAGATTTTGTCCAATGTTTGGTTGTGATCGTCGCTTTTGCTTTTTATGTTTAACAAATTGTTCATTGTTTCTGTGTTGATTTTGCTGACTTTATAGTCTTTGAAGGTAATTTGTTCTCCTTCATTTACAGTAATAGGCTTGTATTCTTCGCAAAACAAAAACCCCAAAACACAATTTTCCGGTCTTTTAACTTCAACTTTTCCTTTTTGTACATAAGCACCCGGTTCAAGATTGTCTTCTGTCAAGTCGCAACAGGGAGATATTTTTCCTTCACCTCTAGCTTTGAGAAAAAAGTCTGTTCCTCTTGCCTCTACGGTTGAAAAAGGCATCTTAATTGTGAACAAATTATCAAAATATTCCATTGTAATATGAAAAAAAGCTTTAAAACCTGTTAATTTTATTCCAATATCGTCTGATTTGATAAAAAATTCTCCTTCGGCATGAGTAATCGTGTTTCCGGAATTAAACCTGATATTCATCCAACTACCCTTGGTTATGCCAATTAAGTCTCCTTCGTACAAGGATTGTTCGTCTATGACATTGATGTAGGGTTCTCCTTTATAGCGAAGACACGGAGAATAGTCTTTACTGCTAGAACACTTTGCATCTCCCTTTAAATGGGTAATTATAGCCACCGGATCATTTGCATATACCGTTAAAAAAGGCATTAATCCAATAAAAGCAATTCCTAATAATTTAAATTTCATAACCCGATCTCCGTACAGTTGATTTATTCTTTATAGCAAAAAAATATCAATAAAAATTTCTTAATTTAACGTGAGTTCGACGTAGGGAAAAATATTATCAAAATAAGAAGGGTAAACACAGGGGTTTACCCCTACGCCCAAAAATACCATAGGTTTTGTAGGGGCAATCCCTCTGTGGTTGCCCTTTAAATGAAATCAAAATGTTATATCGAACTCACGTTAAATTAACGTGAGTTCGATATAAGGGATAAGTATGGATTTTTTAGATTTGGCTTTATGCCTAAGAGACGAAAATTCTTAAATTAAATTACAAACAATATTTACGTAAAGACTTCACTCTCAACTATTTTTATAATTTCTTCTTTTACAAAAAGTAAATTTTTATAAATTCCTTTCAAATCTTCTATCTTTGTACTGTCAAAATTTTGACTTACATAATAGAGATACTTATGCCTATCCAATCGTTCTAAAATCACAAAGTTCCATATAGCTCCAACTACATATGCACCTTTTATTGAAATATAATTGTTTAATTCAACTGCGCTAATAAGTTCAGCGAGTAGTTGAGGACGAGGGTTCCCATATTCTTCACTTCTTTTAAATTCTTGGATGAAAAAATAGGGTTTTTGACTATAAAGTAAGCCTTTTGAAATGATAAAATCTATTTCACCACTAAAAATAAATTTATCTGTTTTATAGGTCATTTTTTCTTCAAAAAATCCTCTAATATTTTTATCTATTAATTTAAAATCAATGTGATTGAGTAAGGGAGACAAAAAATACATTTTCAAATCTTCTTCATTATAGTCAAACATCAATCCTTCATTTTTTTCGATTAAATTGGTTAAAAAATCCAAAATAGATTTGTCAATTGTTATATCAAAAGAGAACCAAGTATCAAACGCGCTTTTATTTAATTTTTTTTCTATATCAATTAAGTTCCTTAAATCAATATCTCGAATTTTACTATATTGGAAAGTTGGAATTACGGGGACCGCTTCGCCTTTTAACTTGGCAACTTCCTTTTTTAGCTCTTCGATTTCTTTTAATAATTTAAGTTCAATTTCTTCGCTCATATTCCGAATTCCTTTCCTGTGTTATCCTTTAGTTGACAAAACAGTATTGCTTAATCTTTGGTTGATGACATCAAGTCTCGCCATTGTTTCTCGTAGTGTGTTGGCTTTTTTTACCATTTCGTCAGAGTATCCGTATATTTCTTGAATGTCTTGAAATATCTTTTGAGCATCTATGTTTTGTTCTTTTGTAATTGTTTTCATTTCTAAGGAAGACTTTTGTATGGAGTTTGTTTGGAGTTGGGTGTTCGCAACAATCTGGGTTTCTGCTTTGATTTTATTATTGGCAACTTCCAATTCTTTAATAATCGACTTAATTCCGGTTATAATGGCTTGGATGGAAGTTGCCGACTCTCGTATTCTTTTTGCACCATTTAAAATAACCAAATCCATTTCCCGAATTAATTGTTCGATCAGCCTGGCATTCCGAGCGGAAGATTCAGCCAATTTTCCTACTTCGTTGGCAACTACTTCAAAACCTTTACCTTCTTCTCCAGCTCTGGCAGCTTCTATAGCTGCGTTTAGAGCAAGCAAATTTGTTTGGCTTGAAATGCCATAAATAACGGTTATAATTTTTGCAACTTTTTTCCCGGATTCTTTGATCTGTTCAATTTCTTCTATTGTGTTTCCGAGCTCTTTTTCACCTTTTTCTGCTTGAATTAAGGTTTTGTTTCCATTTTCGGAAATTCTATTGCCAAGGACTTCCATTTCTTTAACAATGCCAAAAAGATGATTCATGGAATCGGAGTTTTGATTGCAGCTTTTTTCTTGTTTTTCTGCCATTTCTGCCGTATGAGCACTAGATCGAGCAAGATTTTCGACCACTTGTTTGGAGGATTCCATTGTAACAAACTGTTCTTGGGAAATTTGCTCGTTAGAATGTACTATATCTTCCGTAAATTTTAGGATTCCGCTTAGCTCTTCAACCGTATTTTGAATTTCTTTTACGGCATTATTTAGATTTTTGGATTGAATTTTGGATATTTCTATCGAGTCTTGAAAATCAACAATTACTCGACGAACAAAATAGCTCATGACTGTACTTGAACACCCCATTGCTATTAAAAATAAGATATTGGTAATGATAGAAGGAATGTTTACAGGAGAAGTTGCTTTATCACCACCTTTTAAAAAAATAATAACGGATAGGATTGTATAGATGAAAACGCTTAAAATGGAGGCAGATAGAGTAAAGGTTGGTGAAAATCGAAAAGACGATTCAACAATGAGTAGAAAAAACACGGAATAAATCACGATGCTGTTTACCCCCATTACTACTTTGTTTATATCATCTAATCTTAGATAACCAAAAACAACAATCGAATAGCTCAAATACACAATGGCAAGAGAATGATATTTTACAATAGATGTGTATTGATTCTTTTGTAAGACGATATAGGAGTAAATGATAGAAATGCAAAAAACCGATATTCCAAAAATAAAATTTCCATATATCATATAAACTTCATTTTTGAGATAGATACCAATTCCAGTACCCAAACAAAATACCATTGTTAAAAACATTCGAAGATATATGGAAGCTCTTTCGCCCCTCATTTCAAGATTAAGCTTTTGATCTATCATTTTTAATTGCACCTTTTGATTTTCTATGGTACCTGAATGGTTGCCTAATCTATAATAGAATTTATGGCTATAAATGCAAGAATTATCATGGTGTGCAAGGTGAGTTAGCAAATTTCTCCTGAAGTGAATTTAGCCTTTTTAAAGCATTTTTGTAATAATTCAGCTCTAATTCGATACCAATAAACCTCCTTTTGAGACAAAATGCTGAAATGATTGTAGAACCGCTTCCACAAAAAGGATCAAGTACTATCTGATTTTCCAAAGTTGTTAGTTCGATCAAAGCATTCATTAAATTTAAAGGCTTCTGTGTCGGATGCAAACCTATATCATTTTTCGAGGAAGAGATTGATATACAATTATCCGGAGAATCGGTATATTTTAAAAAACCGGTTTCATTATAAGCACCTAATTCATGATATAGCATATTGTCAGCAATTGTTCCGCCAAGTTTGTAAGGCTTTGTAAACCATAAAATAGGTTCAAAGATTGGTCTTAAATTTCCCACTCTCCAACCGTCCCATTTTTTTGCGTTTATATCATCGCCTCGTTTTTCATAAACAACACTGATTCGCTGTGCTCTATGGGGTGCTTTTTCTTTGTACCATGCAATCATGTCTTTGTAGGTAAAACCGGCGTCTTCAAAAGCAGAAATGCACCTGTGGGCAAGTCTTCTTCCGGCAAAAACAATGGCACTTCCACCCGGTTTTAGTATCCTGTACCAATCATTTGTCCATTGCAAGCACCATTCGTAGTATTGCAGTGGAATTAGCCTGTCTGCCTCTGACCAGCCGTTAAGCGGCTTTCCTCTTTTTTTGAAGAGCGCGCCCGCTTTTTCTTGAGCCGGACTCGTGCCAAGATAAGCTGAATTTGTATTTTTGTGTAAAACATCCCATTCGTCAACTCCAATCCCATAGGGAATGTCACTTAAAATCAGGTGGATACTATCATTTGGAAAGGATTTTAGCTTTTTTATGCTGTCAGCGTGTATAATTGTATTGATATATTTTTCAAAGTTCATACCGATAGTTTTTTAAATCTATTAGAAACAAACCTCAAAGTTTAAAAATATTCACTAACGTCAAAAGGAGTTACAATAGGAGTTGTTAGTTCTTGGCTATGATTTAGCAGAGCTTTCATGTCATGCTCAATTCGAAACAATAAAAGGTTTAAACCATTCTTTTTATCTTTCTTGTATTCCTTATAGTATTCACCAACCCAAAAAGGTTTTGAAAAATAGATATAGGCTTTTCTAGGAAGGCGGGAGGGGACTCCACCCATTGCTTGAGGATTTTTGTGCAAAACAAGGGACTCAAAACGTTGAAGCCATTCATAAAATCTTTCCGGACTTGGTTTGGAAACAAGGTAGTCTTTTTTGATTGTTATAAAGTCATAAGCTCGAACGCAATCTCTTTTGATTTCCTTTAATTCTTGTGAATTTAAAACCGGGAGCTTTTGGATTGGGTATTTCAATTCAATTAGTTCGATAACAGATGTCAGATGCCTTAATTTCCGGATTGCATCAGCCTCGATATTGTAACTTTCCAGTCGAAGCTTCTGAGCTGCCTTGTCTAGAATTCTATGTCGAAGTCTTTCTATCCGAAAGTTATAATCTTCATCTCGGGAAAAGGAAATTCCATATTCTCGTTCTCCGTTTTCGAGGAGTACCCTACCAACCATTAGAAATCTTCTTAATAGGTTTCGATTTCCTGATTCAAGGCCGAGGTGATTTTCTATATTTTGTATGGAGTGGATAAGGTCTCCCAAAATGTGGTCGGTTGTTGCCTTGATTTTATACTTGATAAAGCCGGAAAGAATGGAGATGTCTGCTTTTGAGTCAATTTTTTGCAAGTCATCATAAGCTGACATACTGAGTCTGACAATTCCAGGTTGAAAGGGCATAAGCACGTCATTTTCACCGCACATCGGTTCTCCCTCAGGAAACAATACAAGCTTTCCTTTGGGTTCCATTAAGATGTTTCGAGCCATTTTCATAGATTCTTTGTCTGCAATTCCCGGTATGACAGAAAAGCAGCCGAGCCCGCGTAAAAGTACACTTGCGGCTCCAAAAAGAAAATCAAATGCCCTTCTTGTTGTCATATAATGAAATCTACTGCCCATTACATTGGCAATATAGTAAGCGATCATAGGCTCTGCTGTACTAGGATGATTGGTAAAAAAGAGCAAACGTTCTCTCGCAAGACTCCGAAGCATTTCCTTATCTTCTTCTGGTATGATTATATCCTCTATATTATGAGAAGATCGTATAAAAGCAGGAGCAATAAGATCAGCAAGCCAAGCAATGGGAGTATTAAAGTCGGGTCCTAAAAACTGAGACATTAAACAAAGTTCTCTTATATA
This sequence comes from Leptospiraceae bacterium, assembly GCA_024233865.1. GTDB lineage: Bacteria > Spirochaetota > Leptospiria > Leptospirales > Leptospiraceae > JACKPA01. Next base: position 38,885 of record JACKPA010000003.1, read on the forward strand.
TAGATCTTTTATAGTACAAAACAGACTCAAAACTATTTTTTTTCTTGTTTGGGTTTGTCTTTCTAAATTATGGAATATTGTTCTTTCCATGGTTAGTAGAGATAACATTAAAAAAATTAGAATGATTATAAAAATCTTACTTTCCATAAAATCAAATGTCTAATAGGATGGTATTATAAAGATTTTAGGAGTAAAAAATATGCCACAAGTAACTTCACAAGCACCTGATTTTACCGCAGATGCAGTTGTTGGTTCTGAGTTTAAAACAATCAAGTTATCTAGCTATAAAGGAAAATGGGTAGTTCTTTTCTTTTATCCGCTTGACTTTACCTTTGTATGTCCTACGGAAATAATTGAATACGATGCAAAACTAGACGAATTTAAGAAGCTAGGAGCAGAAGTTTTAGGCGTTTCTGTGGACAGTAAATTTTCACACCTTGCATGGAAACAAACAGATCGAAAAAAAGGTGGGATTGGTGACATCAAGTACCCGCTTATTTCTGATATTACTAAAAAGATTGCCGGCGATTATGGTGTGCTTTTAGACGACGGAGTAGCTTTGAGAGGCACATTTCTTATTGATCCAAAAGGAATTATTAGACAAGCAACCGTAAATGACCTTCCGGTAGGAAGAAACATCAATGAAGCGCTGAGGTTAATCAGAGCATTCCAATATACCGATAAGCACGGAGAAGTATGTCCTGCAAACTGGGATGAGGGAGCAAAAACGATGGTTCCTGATCCCAAAAAATCGCAAGATTATTTTTCAACTGTTTGATAAGAACGCTCCCTTCGGCAACGCTCAAGGGCTGCCAGGGGAGCGGATTTCGAACATAAAGGAGAGAAACTATGTTTAAAGAAGAAAATAAGTACTACCAGGCAGATAATTTCCCTAGTGGATTATCAAAAAAAGTTGTAGAATCCATATCACATATTAAAAACGAACCGGGATGGGTAACGGAATTTCGATTAAAAGCTTTTGAAATATACGAAAGTAAACCTATGCCTACCTGGGGTTTCTTTCCGCAATTTAAGGTGGATATCAATAGCTATGTCCATTATGTTGGGGCAAACCAGAAAAAAAAGAAGTCTTGGGATGAAGTTGATCCTGAAGTTATGCGTAGTTTTGAAAAATTAGGGATCCCAGAGCACGAAAGAAAATACCTTGCCGGAATTGAGGCAATGAACGATTCCGAAACCGTTTATGCCAACGTAAAAAAAGAATTGGAAGACGTTGGAATCATTTTTTGTGACATTGACACTGCCATAAAAGAGTACCCCGAAATTGTCAAAAAATACATAGGCACGGTTGTCACTATTGGAGACAATAAATTTTCTGCTTTGAATAGCTGTGTGTTTAGTGGTGGTTCGTTTGCTTATTGTCCCAAAGGAGTCAAAACTCCTATGCCATTGCAAGCCTATTTTAAAGTTACAGCTATGGCATCGGGACAATACGAAAGGACTTTGCTAATTGCCGAAGAAGGAGCAGATATCGAATACAGCGAAGGATGTAGTTCTGTCCAAGACAGTGGAACCAATTTTCACACTGCCGTAGTAGAGCTAATTGCTCATAAAAACGCAAAAATTCACTACACAACTATCCAAAATTGGAAAAAAAACATGTACAATTGGACGGTGAAACGAGGACTCTGCCACGAAAACGCTTATATAAAATGGACAGATTGTAATATTGGGGCAAACACAATCAAATACCCTGGTATAGTTTTGTTAGGTGATAACTCAACCGGAAGTGTTTTGTCTCTTGCTTTTGCTGGACAAGGACAAGTTCAAGATACTGGGGCGAGAATTATTCACATCGGCAAAAACACAAAAAGCAATGTTTTGGCAAAAGGTGTTTCTTTGGATGGAGGCATAAATTCCTATCGTGGTCTAGTCAAGTTCGAACCGACTTCCGTAGGTGCTATAAGCCACGTAAAATGTGATGGACTTATGATGGATGACCATTCCTCTTCTCACGCCTATCCATACAACGACATTGTAGGTGAGCACGGTGCGTTAAACTATGAAGCAACGGTATCCAAGCTAAACGAAGATCAATTGTTTTATCTCCAATCCAGGGGTGTAAGCGAGGATGACGCAAAATTATTAATGGTAGCCGGTTTTTGTGAAAGCGTTACAAAGGAATTGAATGTGGAATATTCCGTAGAAATGACTCGTTTGATTCGAATGATCTTAGAAGATGGAAAAGTTATTTCAGAAGAACCAGCCAAACAAGTGCCAACTGGCTTGAGCTGTTAGAAATTTCAATTTTCAAAGTCGTTTGGCAATTTTTTGCAATAAAACCCTAAATGTTTGGTCTTCTTCTTTTGTAAAATCAGAAAGAAAATCATTATTTACTTCTTGGATATGAGTATTAATAGCTTGTGCAATTTTTCTACCCTCATCTGTTAAAAAGATTGTAATCGCTCTTCTGTCATTTTTGTTTTGTTCCCTTTTTAGATAACCTATTAATTCTAATCTGTCTATTATACCGGTAAGAGTTGCACTATCGAGCACAGCTTGTTGTCCCAATTCATTGGATGTAACTCCATCTTTTACAAAAAGGAAGCTCAAAACAAGCGATTGAGTAGCTGTAAGTTTATATTGTTGGGACCATCTTTTATAAAATTTGGATGCTACTTGGTTTGCTTTGGCAATTTGAAAAAATATACAATCTTCAGGGTTCATGCTTTACTTCTAATACAAATAAATTGTACACAAACTATCACCCTCTTTATGACCTGTCAATTTTTATTTTATTATTATGAAATTAATATGTACATAATTATATTGTATACAAAATAATTGTGTATAAAAATATTGTATAAAAGGGTGAAAAAATGAAAGACACAGATGTTGAGATGTACAAAAAGCATTTTAAAAACAATGATCTTCTTGGATCATTATTTGACTATGATATAGTTTCTTTAACAAAAGAAGAATGTATTTTTAAGTTTGAAGTTTCCCCAAAGCATTTTAATCCGAATGGGACTTTGCACGGTGGAGCGTTATTTTCTGTTATGGACAGCTGCCAAGGAGCATTTATGCACTATACGTTAGAAGACATTTACCAATACGCAGTAACGGGAACGGCTACCATTAAGTATTTAAAACCTTTAACAAAAGGAGAAATTTTTATGCGTACAACATTAAAAGAAAAAATAAAACGAAAATTGATTTTATCAACCGTTGCAACCGATGAAAAAAATGAAAAAGTTGCAACTTTAGAAGAAATTTGGATCGCCATTAGAAGGCAAAATTAACCCTCTTGGATAAGGGAGTTTTTAGTGAATCAAAAAAAGAGCATTAGAATTCAGTATTCATCCATTGTGGAAGTTTTTGGTGGATAAATAGTTTATACTTTCTTTGCATTTCCACCGAAAAACGAAGCCAAATACTTCAAGATTTAATGTCTTGGAATCGTAGTTTGTAAATTATCAAGACACAAGCACATAGCAAAACATCCAAATGACAGACGATCTTGATCGCTTCTTTTTTGGTAATTACATTGTCTTCGAACGACTTTTTTAAAAACAGTAGCATTTCTTTTATTTTAACTTTGAAGGATTCTGACCACGAATAAAAAGAATTTATTTGGCTGACTTCGTTTAAAGAAAGTGAGCCTTGAATTGTAAAAAGTATTCCGTTTATTTTAACGTTCAGTAGAAAGGTGTCATTTTTTTGCAAGTCCCAATCAACTTCTTCTAAGTACTCGGACATTAGGATTTTCCTTATCTGAATTATGCTGCGACATATATTTTTAATAATCATGATAAGTCTGATTTTTTCCTGACCTGTTAATCTACCACCATTTTCCATAGATTTTTTATAATTGAGACCTAACTTTTTATAGGCTGGTAAAAGGCTATTGATTGCGTCTTTGAGCTCCATTTTTTCATAAGAACCAACAGAACCTTTGGCAGTAAATTGATAGGTCTTTTCATTTATACTAACAATTTTCATAATTCAATTTTTTTTAGGTGTTGCAAATAGTCACTTATAATTTAAAAGAGCTTGATTGTTAGAATAATTTTGAAGCAATTATTCTCGCATTTGAAAAAACGTTTCATCAATACTTTCCCCTACGGAATTCAGACGTTCAAGAAGTTCGGTCAAGTATTCATGAAGTCCTTTTGTTACAATTTCATCCACATCCGTATAATCTAATTCCGAGCGAAACATACCCATTCGCTTTTCCGGAAGATTGGCAAAATCATATTTTTTACTTCCGCTAATTTCATGTAATGATCTTTCGGCTGATACAAGACTGTAGCGGATGGAACGTGGAAAGTTTCTATCTAAGGCAAGAAAGCGAATAATATTTTTGATGTCCAATTTTCCAAAAGATTTTCGATACATTTCAAAGGCACTTGCGGATTTAAGAAGAGCCAACCATTGAAGGATATCAATGGTTGTTCCTACGTGATTTATGGAAGGAAGCAGATAATAGTATTTCATATCAATAATACGCGCTGTTTTGTCAGATCGCTCCATATATCTGCCAAGAATTCCAAAGTGCCAAGCTTCTCCGTGAGAAAATGTCGTATCCATAAGACCAATAAAAGTACTGCTATCCGTAATCAGCTTTCTAAAAAACGGATTGGAATCTCCGGTTGTAATATTGGCATTGGTCGAGTTTTCTTTTACAGTAAGATACATCTCGTTTATATGCCGCCACATTTCGCTAGAGATAATTTCCCTTACGGAGCGTGCGTTTTCTCTTGCTTGGTGCAAAGAACTTAGAATGGAATTGGGATTCTTTTTGTCAAGGGCAAGAAACGAGATTACATTTTCCTGATTGATTGCTTCATAGTCCTCTTGAAAAGCTAAAAGACCGCTTGTTGTAAGGAGAAGAGGTTCCCACTGTCCACCTAGTTCAGCTGGAAGATCGATACTTAGATTGTGGTTTACGTCGATAAACCTTGCAATGTTTTCTGCTCGCTCTACATACCTACACATCCAATAAATTGATTCTGCTACTCTACTTAACATATTATTTCCTGTCTTAAGAATTTTTATTTCTTAGTACCCATGTGTCTTTGCTTCCACCACCCTGAGATGAATTTACGACTAAAGAACCCTTTTTTAAGGCAACTCTGGTGAGTCCTCCTGGCATAACATAAGTGTTCTCTTTGCCATAAAGAATGTAAGGTCTTAGATCAACATGTCTACCTTCCAAATGATCACCTATAATGGTTGGAACCCTTGATAGAGACATTACAGGTTGGGCTATGTATTCTCTAGGGAAAGCTCGTATTTTCGTTTTAAACTCTTCCCTTTCTTTCTCTGTCGAAGCAGGACCAACAAGCATACCATAACCACCAGACTCATTGGCAGCTTTCACAACCATGTTCTCAATATTTTGAATAACGTGTTCTCTTTCATTCTCTTTCCAACAAACAAATGTTGGGACATTGGGAAGAATTGGGTCTTCGTTTGTGTAATATTTGATCATCTCCGGTACAAAAGCATAGATGACTTTATCATCAGCGACTCCTGTTCCTGGTGCATTGGCAAGTACAACATTTCCTTTTTTGTAAACATCAAAGATCCCCGGCACTCCAAGAAGAGAATCGGGATTGAAGTGTAACGGGTCGATAAAGGTATCATCAATTCTGCGATAGAGAACATCCACACGTTCAAAACCTCTTGTTGTTCTAACAAGGACTTCGTCATTTCGAACAACCATATCCCTTCCCTCTATTAGTTGGATTCCCATCTGTTGGGCAAGATAAGAATGTTCAAAATAGGCAGAATTATAAACTCCTGGCGTATAAAGTCCTATACTCGGATTGTGGCGATGTGAAAGGGATTCAAAAAGTTCCAAGAGTCTGAGGGGGTAGTCATAAACAGGCTCTACACCAAGTTGAGCAAATAACTGAGGAAAGGTTTGCTTTATAGTTGCCCTATTGGCGAGCACGTAAGATACGCCAGAGGGAGAACGCATATTATCTTCCAACACATAATAATTTCCGTCACTATGACGAATCAGGTCAGTCCCTGTTATATGTGCCCAAATAGATGCCGGAGGAGTCAAGCCAATACACTGAGATAAATAACCTTTGCTTGATTTTACAATCTCTTCATCAATAACTTTGTCTTTGAGAATTCTTTGTTCGTTGTATATGTCTTCTAAAAAAAGGTTTAAGGCATAAATCCTTTGCTTCAGTCCTTCATCAATTTTCACCCAATCTTCTGCAGCGATGATTCTGGGAACAATATCGAAAGGAAATATTTTTTCTGTTCCTTCTTCGGAACTATAAACATTAAAGGTAATTCCGGTTAGCAAAAGAGACCTTTCGGCAGCTACTTGTCTTTGGAAAATATCTTTTAAGCCAAATTGGTTTAACCTATCTACAAGTTTTTGATACTGGGGACGAATCTGCCCATTTTCATCTAACATCTCGTCATAAAAATTTTGATGTTCGTATTGATGGACGACGGAAATTTGCTCTGTACTTGTTTCCATAAGCTAATTTGAAACTACTTATAAAATAAGTCAAGAAAAATTTAAAATGACAGTTTTTCTTTTTTAATACTCGCCTCAATGTCGTTATGATAATTTCCTCCCAAAGAAAAAACGGTTACTTCTAATAGAATTTGGTCGTTATCGCTCTTAATCATTTTTATAATTGGTTTTTGGTTGATAGAAGAATAAGGGTGATTCAAAATAACATTTGTTATTTTGTGAATCATTTCTTCAGGACTTCCAAGTTCGGTTACAATTGTAAAGGTATGTCCGACTTTTCCCGAATCCAAATTGACTTCTTGTATCGGTTGGTTTGAAATTTTGCTATATGGAATTCTGACTACATTTCCGTCTTCTCCCATAATTTGGATGGACCGAAATCCAAGTTTTTTGATGACCCCTTCAAAGCCTTCTATTCTTATTTCACTTCCGTGCGAAAACGAATTTTCTGCCTTAAATATGGATCCCCACAACACATCTTTCAAGAAATTCCAGCCTAAAATGGTACAAAGGATTATAACGGATAAGGATAACAAAAAGTAGTAGAGTGGGTTCAATACAAAAACGCGGGAAATCGTCCATAGAGCATAAGCCAAAACAAACCCTATTTGAAAACTAGGAAAAAGTCGTTTAAACCTATTGATTAGAGGATTTTTATGCCCTAATTTTGCTAAAAACAAACCAGACAAGAATAATACAATTAAAAGGATAAAGCCGGTTAGCCCATATTCCCACAAACTCAAATGAGTTATGTCAAATTCAAAATTGCTCATAAAAAACCTCTTTGGTTCAATTTATAGATCAGATGGTGGTATAAAAACCCGTTGATTTCCAGTATTCCTAGTTCATCTTCTATCAAAAGACCTGCCCTTTTGAATACTCGAATGAGTTTTTTTAACTCTTCTTTGGACTTGAGTGAAATATCCAACAACCTTTCCAATGTAAGTTTTTTATGTAGAACAAATTGAATCAGGTATGGTATCCACTCTATCGGAATTTCATCCAAACTGCTGATGTTTAGACTTGGTGGTTGTTTGATTGATATATTATTTTTGGAAATTTTGTCAATGCAACGAACCCAACCTCGCAAAGCCGTTCCTGGCATTCCATCGGAATAGTTAAAAAATTTATTGAAAAACGAAGCATAACTTAGTTTCGAGATATTTCCTTCTGGTGCTCCGTTTATTTCCAAATGAAAGCCGGTTGAATTGTGACGAATAAGCAGCATATCTTTAAGCTCTTCTGCGTCAAAAGGCAAACACTCTATGTATCCAATGGAATAGTTTTCAAGACTTTTTAGCTTGCCTAATAAATTGTAGGCGTATTTGTTTAGATTGATAATAAATAAAACCTTTTCACCGTAAGTTTCAATTAAATACAAAATTTTATCTATTATTTCTGTTCCATTTACTTTCCGATTCCAAAAAAGTTCCAAGTCATGTAGAACCAAAACAGAATGGTTCGGAATTGTTTGCATGGCTTCTTCCAAATGTCCGACTTGTTTCAATTCTTTTAAAAGTAACTCCTCGAAATTTTGGATGGAATGGCAGCCACTGTTTGGCGGAAAGATTTGATAAATCTTGTTTAAATCAAAGTGCTTTTCGGCAATATACCTAGACAACCAAGATTTTCCACATTCTCTTTCACCACTAATGAACAATGCTCCCGTATAACCATGAAAATAGTGGTTGATGCTACTGGCAGCTTTTTCTAATTCTTCTTTCCGTCCTACCCACAATTCTTTGGAAAAGGGAGTTTTCCCAAGAAAAAGATTTTTATAATAAAAAGGAAGAGCATCCAAAACTTCTTTTTTAGGTGTTACCAATTCCACTGTATTTAGGATTGATTCGATTTTGTGACTTTCCAAAAAAGAAACATTTTGTAGATTACGAGCAAGCAGTACTGCTTCACTTTTTCCGTATATCAACCGAACAACAATATCATACAGAAAACTTTTGGTAGACTCTAATTTCTTTCCGATATTGGTAAAATACTTCTTCCTTTCGATAGTTTTTACATACCTACCGAGATTATCTGATATTCTGACAAAATAAAAAACATCAAACTTCTCTAAAATAAGATTTAGAGATTCTGTTACATTTTTACCAATTTTTTCCAAGTAGTTTTCTAAAGATAAAAGGCTGTTTTCTAAATTTTTCAGATCATGATCTATACTTTTAAAAAATTGTTGTTCCAAATTTTCTTCCTGATTTTCCAATCCAAATTGAACGGAACCTACAACGCCTCTTGCATTTACATTGGCTTCGTACAAGATATGAGGAAAGGAAGAAAACTCCAAAAGCATGGTTGACAAAAAGTCATTCTCTATGGAATACTCAATGTACCTTCTTAAAGTAACGGTTATAACTTCTGCTTCATGGAACTCGCCGTTTTCAAACTTTTGCAGAGACTCATCACTGATAATATCCAAGTTTTCCGGAATACTTTCTATAGCTGGTTTCAATTCTTGAAACAAATCCATTACAAACTTCCTATCGTGGAAGTTTGTTTCAAACGTTATGTCTAATTTGTCTTTTAGCTTTTCAAATGATAGTGAATTGTTTTTAAAAGAAGTGAGAAGTTCCACTAAGACTTTTAACTCGTGAATAATACCATTTCGAATATCTATCTTTAAATCATCAATCGTTTTTGTAACAATGGTTCGGAAACGATTTTTGATGGAAAGCAGCAATACTCCCGATTGCATAATGTTCAAAAAGCAGAAATAATTATTGGAAAAGCTTTGGATGGTTGAATCCATTTCGGAATATATATTTTCTTTGGACTTTTTAAACTTTCGATTCTTGTGTATAAATTTATTTGCATCTATTCTATCCAGGTCCTCTCCCAATTGATTTACCGTTTCCCGATTGTATTTCTGGATTTCGAACCGATTCAATTCATCAATTCCTTTGATCGATTCCAATCGAAATTGAATAAGGGCTAAAACATTTGCTTTTTCCTTTTCGATAAGCTCTTTGTTAAACTGACTTCTATCAGAAGAACTGCTTAAAAGTAAAAAGCTAGAACTTAGTGCACTATATAGCTTATGCGTTTCTAACATAAAGCTGTGTCCTGTGCCGGTAATCATTTTAATCAATTTATACAATTCCATAGGCAGTTGATTTCTCAAGTAGTATTGCGCCAGCTTGCGATAAGGAACTTCATAAGAAATGTAATCTTTGGAAAATAAGTTTGTAACGCGTCTCCAAAACTTGATTCTTCTAATATGTTTGTTATCGTTTTTTGATTTTTTAAATAAAGTTTTCTCTTTTGTTATTCGTAAGGAAACAGGCGTGTTTTGAACTAATTCTTTGATTTCTTTAGAAATTTCTTGAATCCCCTCTCGTATAATATCAACGTCTCTATGAGCAGACTTTTCTTTGTACTCTGCAAGCAGTCTCTGTCCGTGAAACAAAAAGTCTCCATAAACCCTTGAAATAATTTTTTGATTTGTGTAATTTTGTGAATCTTTACTTTCTTTTTCTATTGTAAAATAGCTTTTTTCAGCCAGACTATAAAAGCTTTCCATGAGCTTTAATTGACTTTGGAAAAAAGATTGTACATAATTTTCATAAAAAGGAAGTGCGGCTGATTCTAATTTTTGGTAAATTTCTTCCAGTGGCTTGGATATAAAAACGTTATCCGGAAGTTTCAATTCTACAATGCCTGATCGATTGATTCTTTCCAATGGCTTTATTTTTGATTCATTTACAATGGGAGAAAGTTCTTGAAAATAGGAAGAAGCTTTTATCCAAAGTATAGAGCCTAAATTTTCCGAAAAGTGATTGATTTTGCGGGCTACACTAAGAGGCTCTTCTCTTTTATAATCGGGCATACCTAAAAATGTGAGGTCTGATAAGGTTGACTCTTGGCGAATGATTTCATAAAAAGGCTTTTTGTCGATTCCATTGTAAATGACCTTAACTTCTCCGTGAATCCGATAGTTAGAAATTGCCAAATTGATTTGCCTGCGTATTAGTTGTACAATGGAGGCATCTTCCGTTATCATCAAGAATCTATAGTTTGCATCTCTCCAATTTTCGGAAGTTTGCAGAAACCTGACCAAAGCAAGAGCAAGCGACATGTTCTTTCCGTACCCTGACCACCATATATCAACTGTTTCATAACCTCCAAACCCTTTTGTATGGTTGTAGTCAAGCATCAAGAGGTTGTAATCCATCTTTTCTAAGTTTTGAACAAGATTAGCAAATTTCTCAGCGTTTTTGATGTTTTTAGCTCTCCCTAATAAAACCGTATTTGGTTCCATTCCAGAAAATCCATAGTAGCAAGCTACTTGATTCATCGCTTCGTATAAATCTCTACATTCTAAGTTCCTTGTAAAAACACCTTCTACCTCCATCATCTCTCTTGACATAACATGGAAAGACCGTTTAAAGCTGAAGTGGGATTTTAAGTTTTCCTCCAATTCAAAATTGGTAATCACTCCGTTTTGATCTGCAAGCGAACGTGCTACTTCCAGAAGTTGAGGTGCTTCTTCGATATCGCTAAACAGTAGCAAGTTTGGTTTCCAGTTTCGTTCATGAATAGGGCTTTTGCTGAGTTTATGGAGTCCCCTCACCACAATAGAAGACCAGAATCCTTCCCAAACGTCACCACCTTCTAGCCTTAATTCCTTTTTCTTGATGTACAAAAACAAGAAGCTCATAAGAATCGTAGAACCAATCATGGCAACAAGGTCAAGCTGTATCATGATAATCAAGCAGGTGACTGCACCGGATATACCTATCCACCAAGGTATCTTAAATTCAGGACGAAAATCGGGGCTGACCCAACTTTCAAAAGTGCAGCTTAGATTCAAGAATCCATAAGCGGTAATATAAAACATGGAAACGATTCTGGCAATAACATCCAATTCTCCTATCAATATACCGGCTTCTGCGATCAAAAACGTTAGAACAAGTGCGTTTCTAGGTTCGTTTGTTTTTCCATATCCTTTTTCAAATATTTTGGGAGTGATTCTGTCAGAAGAAGTAGCCTGTAAAATCCTGGGAGCTCCCAAAATGCTACCTATTGCAGAAGATATGGTTGCACCCCATATACCAGCCACTAGTGCAGGTGCATAAAAAGAGATGTCAATCAAAACTCCCGAGTTTTCTACAAGCTGTTTTGCGTTTACCCTGTAGGCAAAAAATGCTGCCAACCCAATATAGACAAGGAGACCAACGACAATAGCCATTAGTGTACCTAACGGAATAGATTTTTTGGGGTCTTTCAAGTCTCCGGACATGGACACACCGGCTTCAAACCCGGTTACAGCAGGGAAAAAGATGCTAAACAAAACGGCAAAAGGAACTACGTTAGGAATAGGTGAAGTATGCAATGACTCCGGAGTGTAAATTGTTTTTCCAAAAAAGATGGAAAACAAAGAAACAATAATTGCCCCCATAATGATAAACTGAGTTTTCATGGCAAGAGAAGTGCTTATGATCGTGAGAATGGCAACCAAAACAAGAGCAATGCTTCCGGTTAATCGAATATTGTTTAGAGAAGGCTCTATTGCCCAGTAGTTTAGGAAACTTTCCGAAAAGCCGATTAAATACAAACTTATGCTAAAAGACATCCCCACAAAAAGGGCAATTCCAAGTGTTCCTCCGATAGGCAGTCCTAAACTTCTGGAAATCATATAATAAGAGCCGCCGGCTTTGACCTTTTTGTCTGTCGCAATGGAGGAAACAGAAAGACCGGTAGTTACTGCAATGATATGAGCTACCAAAATGATACCAATGGTCATCCATAGCCCTGCCTGCCCTACGATCCAAGGCAAACGCATATACATAATTACACCGAGTATGGTTAAAATAGACGGTGTAAATACTCCCGAGAATGTTCCGAATTTTTTTGGACTGCTCACATAGAATCCTTAATTAAAAAATATTAATTACTAGATATGCTTTAGACCGAAAGTAACGCAAGTAATTTTTATCGTTTATTTTTGTCGAGTTGACAAATTATATAACATATTTAATGTTTAAAAACAATCGTTTTGGCTAGGAAAGGATAGTATGAATTGGCTAAATAATTTACAGATTTCTAAAAAAATATTATTGTCATTTTTGATTCTGGTGTTGATATTTTTAGGTTTGGGGCTTTTTAGCCTCTTTCAGTTATCTAGAGTTAAGGAATCCGGTAAGATCGTATCCACCGAATTTATGCCTGCTACTTTAATAACCGGAAAGTTGACAAAACACCTGTCCTCCTTTAGGGTAAGGCAGTTCAGACATGTGCTGGCAATTGATGCAAACGAACAAAAAAGCGTTGAAAAAGACATGGAAGAAGACAACCAAGGCTTCACAGAAAACCTGAACAAATATAGGGAATATCTGAAAGACGAATACGAAAGGAACACATACAACGACCTGGTTGGGATGTTCAAACTCTATATGGAAGGTCATGAAAAATTTCTTGCTTTCTCCCAGAAAAATTTAAACGACGAAGCAAAAGTTGCATTACGCGGAAAGTATTTCGAACTTTTCAATCAAATTTTAGCCAAGATAGAGGATCTTCAGGAAAGCAAGGTAAAAAAGGCAAAAGAAAAAAATGAATCCAATGAAAGTTTGTATGTTTCTGCTATTGTTTTTTCTGTTACCGGTATGATCGTTTTGGTGGTTTTTAGCATTCTTCTCCTTTTACTGTTAAAAAAGAGCATAACCGACCCGATTCAAATTGTATCCGAGTATGCGGATAAGCTATCCAAAGGGAATTTACAATTCGAGATTCTAAATAATCGAAAAGACGAAATTGGAAATTTGCTTAGCTCTTTCCAACTTGTTAAAACTGCCATCCAAACCTTGATAGAAGAGATGGTAAAAATGGCAAAAGAGCAGGAGGCTGGAGACATTGACTATTATATGCCGGTTGGAAAACTCGAAGGCGTTTACAGAACTGTTGTAGAAGGAGTGAATCAGCAAGTAGCGACTCACATCAATGTGAAAAAGAAGATTATAGACATAGTTGGTGAATATGGCAAAGGAAACTTGTCCGTAGATATGCCGAAGTTACCGGGAAAAAAGGCGTTTATCAATGAAAAATTAGACCTCGTAAAAGCCAATATGTTGGCTGTAAATACTGAAATATCCCGATTGATAAGTGCTTCAATTAAAGGAAAGCTAACCGAGAGGGGAAATTCGGAAAAGTTTGAGTACTCTTTTCGGGAAATGATCGATGGAATCAATAGGTTATTAGATACAATTGTTTCTCCTTTGAACGTAGCGGCAACCTATATCGAAAGCATAGCCAAAGGAAATATCCCACCTAAAATTGAAGAAGTTTACCATGGTGAGTTTAACACCATTAAAAACAACCTGAACCAGTGTATTGATAATATCAGGCTTCTGATTGATGATACAAATATGGTTTCTTCTGCAATCAAACAGGGGAGACTCTATGAAAGAGCTAAAGCTGACAAACATTCTGGGGACTATGGAAAGATCATCAATGGTGTAAACGAAACCATAGCTACGATATACAAAATCGTTTTGGAACTGCAAAAAATCGTTGAAAACATAAACGAGAGTTCTGAAAAAATTAGCAAAGCATCCGAAACTTTAAGCTCGGGTGCAAGCGAGCAAGCTGCGAGTGCGGAAGAATCCGGTGCATCCATTGAAGAAATTACGTCTACCATTATTCAAAATAGTGACCACGCCAAAGTGACCGAACAGTTAGCTCAGTCTACCGCTAGCAAAGCGGAAGTAGGTGGTCAAGCAGTTACGGATACTTTAGCAGCCATGAAAATGATTGTCGAAAAAATCAATATCATCGAAGAGATTGCATCGCAAACCAATTTATTGGCTGTAAACGCATCCATAGAAGCAGCAAGAGCTGGTGAGAATGGTCTTGGATTTTCCATTGTGGCTACCGAAGTGCGAAAACTTGCAGAAGGTAGCAAAACAGCCGCAAGAGATATTCGCGAGTTGGCGAGAAAGAGCTTGGATGTAGCAGAAAATGCCAGTATCTTGATCAATGAAATTACACCTAATGTGAAAAAGACATCGGAACTCATTCAAGAGATTGCTCATGCATCTGAGGAGCAAAAAACGGGTATGAATCAGATTAATGCAGCCATGAGCCAACTTAGTCAGGTAACCAACTCCAATTCCGAATCAGCAGAAAATCTGACTTCCGTTTCTCTTTTATTAAAAGAAGAAGCAAAAAAACTTAATAAAACCGTACAGTTCTATCGTTTGGAAGAATGATAGGTCAGAGAAAATTGGGGGAGTAAGGTCGGACGCACCCGCCCGACCTGTTTTTGTTTGTAGTTGTTTAGTTAGAAGAAACGTATCTTTTTTTGATAAGGTATCCTGCAGATATACCGGCTACAAGGATAAATAGAGCAAACATAACTCCAAATCCTTTGTTGCCTGAAAGGTAAGCATACAAACTACCTTTGTTGTTTGCCTTTGCTTGAGCTGAAGGAGAATATTCGTAAGCTACTACTACAACATCATTAACCGCAGGGAAAGCAGTACCGGAGAACACAATGGAGTTATTAGATGCGTTGTACATCCAACCATTGGTAGAATCTTTTGGAACCGTTACCCCATTTTTTTTCACAACCATAGTACTTGACATTGGAATGTAAGTTAATACATAGCTACTCGCAGCAGCTGCCGCTTGACTTACAATGCTATTTAGAAGTTGGCTATAGTCATTGCTACAAATTGTTCCAGCCATACCACCTGTCGCTTGAGATAGGTTGTAATATCCGGGCCATTCATTGTTTTTTGTTCCGGCACTTGTTCCACTTCCGCTACATTTTGCTGGTTGACCGGCAGAGTTTAAACCAATAATAGCGTACACTTTGTAGTTATTGTCTTTAAAATTTTTGTTGTCAAAATCCGCTGCGCCGCAAGGAGTAGCCGTGCCATTATCGCTTTTGTTGTTTTTGTAACATTCGTATTGGTCACCTTCGTCGCTTAGCATTACGAAAACCAGGCTTGCACCGCTTCGAGGGACTACCGTACCGGAAGTGATAGATTTTTCAGCAAACCATATACCACTTTCTTTACCACTACCCTTAAGACCGGCGTTTACGTTATTTACAAAAGCAGTTGAACCGTCAGAAGCTGTTGTCCAACCTGTTCTTTTGGGATTGGTGGTCTTCACAATAGCGTGGTTGTCAGTTGTGATGGCTGCCAATCTGAAATCAAGGTTTTTGTTGCTCAATTGGGTAAAAAATGCTCCCGCATTGGCAATCACCGCACCTTGTTCTTCTTTCATAGAACCGGAGTTATCAATCACCCATACGATGTCAACTTTTGGATTGCCTTTGGCAATAAAAGAATCATTTTTGGTTAAGTTGTCAGAACCGCTTCCTATGATGTTTGTTCCATCCAAAAATCCCGTTAGTATAGCCTCATTGCTTGTATAATTGGACTCAGTGCTTATGCCGACACCTATGACTTCGTCGGTAGTATTGCTAAATGTTACTTGCATTACTACTCGGAAATCTGTGGAAGAACTCTCATTCGGTTGCGTTACAAGGATGTTTTCTGAACTAAGACCCAATTGTTTTGCAAGGATGTTTCCCAAATCAGAAACCGTCATCGCAGTTGTGGTTTTTATGGCGATATTGTAGATGGAAGTATTTCCGTCAGCATTGTTGATTGTATTGGCAGACACAACATCAGCTGAAACTATACTTGCGTCAGATACCATTTGGGTAATCAAATTCGTACTTAAAATTGTAGAATTTGTTGCACCACCATCCGGAACGGTACTTAAAAAACCGGTTGCTTCATGACCATCACCGGCATAATAGGTAATCCCTGTAAAATCACCGGCAGAACTTCCGGTAATGTTTAAACCACCGGGAACATTTGCAGTGTAAGGACCGATTGCTTGTGAGGATGAGCCGCTTTCCGCTGTGCCAACTTGACTGGTAGATGCTGAAAGTAGGTCTTCATCGCTACCACTGGTTTGACCGGAACTGCTACCGTCACTGTTTAATGCAACAAGAGATAATAAAGGCAAAAACCCCTTTTTCTTCCCGCTACATCCAAAAAAACTAAAAAGTGCAATCAACCCTAAAAAAAGAATTGATACATACCATTTTCGTGTTTCCATTTTTTCACTCCTAAAAATTTGCTTTTTCAATTTCCATTTCATCTGATACTATGTGACGGAAAATCATTACTAGATATTTATTTTTTTGTAACTAAAAATAAAAATTTTTTAAGAAAATTTTTTAAAATAAGGATTATTGAAGAAAAATCAAGGGCTATAACACATAATAGGTTTGAATAATATGGATAAAAGTATAATATTTTTTGTAATGTTGAATAATATTGTTAAAACTAACTATATAAAACAAAATATATATTTTTATCATGTTATATGTAATTCGAAATTTAGGATTTTTCCACAATTGAAGTGTAGATTCCGGTGGTTCGATATGCAGTAGCTTGATAACTCACCATGGGTAAAAAAAGAAAAATTTTTTATTTTAAAATAAAAAAAATATTCTTGCATTCTATCAGGAAAGTTATTTTTTTCTTCTTAGGTATTACTAAGTAATATGATTTTTAATATTTTTGATACTTTCCTTAAACTTTTAAAAACCTTTATCGGTTTCCCAAAAGTGATCCCTTGTTATAAATTCTTATGAATTTCGGTAATAAAATACAATATCTTATAAATGAAGTTCAAATCAATGTTTAAAAATCTATAAAATTAGTAAAAGGAGTTAAATAATTAAAGTATGAGTAAAAAATGGGTTTACATTTTTGACGAATTAGAAGAAGCAAAGAAATATGTAGGTGGCGATTGGGACAAAACCAGAGGTTTGCTTGGTGGAAAGGGAGCAAATTTATGTGATATGAAATCCAATGGCATTCCGGTTCCTCCGGGATTCACCGTAACAACAGAAGCTTGTAATGCTTACTCCCAAAACGGTGGAAAATTTCCGGATGGAATGTGGGATCAAGAATTAAAAGCATTAAAAGAAATCGAAAAACAATCCGGTAAAAAATTCGGAGATCCAACCAATCCGTTATTGGTATCTTGTCGTTCCGGTGCAAAATTTTCCATGCCTGGTATGATGGATACCGTTTTAAACATCGGTATGAATGACATTGTGGCGGAAGGAATGGCAAAGCTTACCAATAATGAGAGATTTGCCTATGATTCGTATCGACGTTTGATTCAAATGTATGGAAGCGTTGTATTAGGGATTGATGACGAGCCTTTTGAAGAAGTATTGGCAGAAGCAAGGAAAGAAGCCGGTGTTAAAACAGATTCCGAACTTAACGCATCTATTCTAAAATCCGTTGTGGAAAAGTTCAAACAGATTTTTAAACAACAAAATAGTGCCGGAATGGATTTTCCACAAGATGCCTATAAGCAAATTGAATTGGCTACGGAGGCAGTGTTCAAAAGCTGGAATGGTAAAAGAGCCATTGATTATCGTAATGCAGAAAAAATTCCGCATGATTTGGGAACAGCCGTAAATATTGTAACCATGGTTTTTGGAAACATGGGGGATTCTTCCGGAACAGGAGTTATAACTACTCGGGATGTATCTACCGGTGATAAAGGATTATCCGGTGATTACCTAACCAATGCCCAGGGAGAAGACGTAGTATCCGGAACAAGAGATACCAAAGACATTTCTGATATGAAAAAAGAAATGCCAAAAGCTTACGAACAACTTGATGCGATATGCCAAAAGTTAGAGAAACATTACAAAGACGTTCAAGATATTGAGTTTACCGTTGAAATGGGTACTCTTTGGATGTTGCAAACAAGAGATGCCAAAAGAACAGCTAGTGCTGCTGTAAAAATTGCCATCGCTCTAGTGGAAGAAGGTTTGATTACAAAAGAGCAAGCAGTTTTAAGAGTAACTCCAGAGCAAATTGACTTTTTCCTTCATCCTCAATTCAAAGAAGAAGCAAAGAAAAAAGCAATTAGCGAAAATGCAAAAATTGCAACAGGACTTAACGTATCTCCTGGAGCTGCTGTGGGTATTATAGCGTTTGACGCTGACTTGGCAGTAAAATGGGCTGGAGAAGGGAAAGAAGTTGTAATGGTTCGTCCTGAAACCAAACCTGATGATGTTCATGGTATGCTCGCTGCTCAAGGTATCTTAACAAGCCGGGGGGGGAGAACAAGCCATGCTGCACTTGTTGCTCGTCAATTTGGTAGACCGGCTGTTGTTGGTGTCCAAGAATTGGAAATCGACCTCGTTCACCGTAGAATGAATGTTGGAGACCACGTAATTAAAGAAGGTGATTGGATTTCTATTGATGGAAATACCGGTGACGTGTTTAGTGCTAAGATCGAAACGGTAGTTCCCGATTTAAAGGATCCTTACCTAATCAAATTGCTTTCTTGGGCTGATGAAAACAGAAGACTTCAAGTATGGGCAAACGCTGACTATCCAAAAGACGCAACAAGAGCTAGAGCCAATGGAGCACAAGGGATTGGTCTTTGTAGGACTGAACACATGTTCTTTGAACCAGAGAGATTACCTACGGTTCAAAAAATGATTCTTGCTGATGATGATACAACAAGACAAGAAGCTCTTAATGTTCTTCTTCCATTCCAAAGAGAAGATTTTGCTGGTCTTTTCAGAGCCATGAATGGTCTTCCTGTAATCATTCGTTTGATCGACCCACCAATGCACGAGTTTTTACCATCTCATATAGATTTGATGCAACAGATGACCGACCTAAAAATCCGTCTTTTGAGAGATGCTAAGAATTTGGAAGAAGTTCATAATTTGCTATCTGAGTTGGAAGAAAAACGTAAACTAAAAGAAAGAGTAGAGGGAATGCACGAACAAAACCCAATGCTCGGTCTAAGAGGGGTAAGGCTTGGAATTCACTTTTCATCTTTAACCAGAATGCAAGTGAGAGCGATTATTGAAGCGGCTTGTCAAGTGACAAAAGAAGGAGTTCGAGTTTTCCCTGAGATTATGATTCCTCTTACTAGCCACATCAATGAGTTGAAAGTTCAGCAAGCGGCTTTGGAAGAAGAAGCAAAAAAAGTGATGGAAGAGACTCGCATCAAAGTTAATTACAAATTTGGAACGATGATTGAAATTCCAAGAGCAGCTTTGACTTCTGACCAAATGGCAGAAATTGCTCAATTCTTCTCATTCGGAACAAATGACCTAACACAAACCACTTTTGGTATTTCTAGAGACGATGCTGAAAAAGGATTCTTGATTGAATACATGGAAAAAGGTATTTTGAAAGAAAATCCGTTTGCATCCATTGACGAAGATGGTGTTGGGAAAATTATGAAAATTGCAGTGGATCAAGCAAAAAAAGTAAGACCGGATATTGAAATCGGTATTTGCGGAGAGCATGGTGGAGACCCAAAATCCGTTGCTTTCTGTCACAAAATCGGTTTGAACTACGTAAGTTGTTCACCGTTTAGAGTGCCTATTGCAAGATTGGCTGCTGCACAAGTTGCCTTGAAAGAAAAAGGAATTACAGCGAAGTAAAATAATGACCCCCAAATAAATTGAGGGCAGACACAGAGGTCTGCCCCTACAGAGGACGATGTAGGGGTGAACCCCTGTGTTCACCCTTCGGGGTATAATCCTGACATGAAGCCCTCTGTTTTTATTCTGTTCCTATTTTTCCTTTTCACAAGCCTATTCGCAAACGAACCAATTACCATTTTTCATGTAGGTGATACACATTCTAGTCTTGAACCAACCTTATTGAATTTATATGTAGATAAGCCTTTAACCATTAAAGTAGGTGGATATTCAGCCCTTGCATCTGCTTTAAAACAAAGCAAAAAGCAAAAACCAAACTCAATTTTTCTTCATTCCGGTGACTTTTTCCAAGGAACTTTGTATTTTTCTAAATTTCAAGGAATTGCAGACGTTAGCTTTTTTAATCTGATTGGACTTGACGCTGCAACTTTGGGAAACCATGAATTTGACAGAGGAGCTGATTTACTCAATACAAATTTGTTTAAATTGGCTAGGTTTCCTATTCTTTCCGCCAACATAAATTTTGATTTTGAACTTAAAATAACCTATAAACAAAACCTTAAAAAATACCAAATCGTAAAGGTTGGGAAGGAACGCATTGGCGTGATAGGTCTTACAACCATTGATACTCCTAACATATCCAATCCTGGAAACAAAATTAAATTTTTGCCGTTGGTTAAAGAAGTAGAAAAATCAGTAGAAGAACTTACAAAATGCAAGGTGAACAAAATCATTCTTTTGACTCATATCGGTTTGGGAGAAGACATAGAATTGGCGAAACAAATTTCAGATGTTGACATAATTGTTGGTGGTCATAGTCATACAAGACTTGGAGACTTCACAGATTTGGGATTAGAGTTTTGGGGTGAGTATCCAACCATTGTTAAAGACAAGCTTGGAAATAAAGTTTTGATCGTTCATGCTTGGGAGTGGGGGAAAGTTTTGGGAGCAATTGATGTTGTATTTACCAAAGAAGGGCTTATTGAAAAATACAACGCTTATCCGAAACTCGTTGTATATAAATCATTTTTAACAAACCAGAGACTATCTAAAAATAAAAAGGTCTTGCTGGTAGATGAAGACTTACAAACCAATCGAAGCTTGTCACCATACATAAATTATATCAGTACCATCAAAGATAAATTAATTGCTACAGCCGGAGAGGAACTTAATAGAGGGTTCAACCAAGGACCAGGTATTATTATTGCTGACAGCATGAGATGGAAAACAAATACTCAAATCGCACTGATAAATCCAGGGGCTATTCGAGCAGACTTGAGTAAAGGTAAGGTCACCGTCGATTCTCTATATCGCGTTTTGCCATACCAAAATAGTTTGGTGGTATTAGAAATGACAGGAAAAAATTTGATAGATTATTTGGAGAGAGGCATCAACTTTCAAATCAAGAAATACGGAAAAACTTGTGAACAACCTTTTGTATATGCTTCCGGTATCAATTTGTTTATTGATCCAAAAAAATCCAAAGGAAAAAGAGTCTTGAAACTTGAATTAATAGATAAAAACCACGGCTCTATTCCTATTTTACCGGATTTCACATATTCCGTAACGGTAAATGATTTTATGGTTAGAGGCGGAGACGGCTACTTTTTACATTTGGACAGTGCAAGAAGAAAGAATTTGCCTCTCTTGGATATAAAGGTTTTTGAAGAGTTTATTCAAGGAAAAACGTTGTATAATTCGGAAAAAAAGGTGTTTTGTTATTGAACATAGGAAGAAAACAAAAAAAATTAAAGACTATTTATTTTTAAACAGACTAAATAAATAGATTTACCTATTTTTGGAGGAAATGAATTTGAAACATTTTATTTTAATACTTACTTTATTTATATCTTTATTGTTTTCGCCGCTATTGGCAAGCAAACGATATGGTCTGATTTTTGGTTCCAATTATAAAAATAATAAAGCTGGTATTCCAGAGTTAAAACTTTGTGAAAAAGATGCCCAATATATAGAAAGTCAAATCAAAAAAGTAGGGAATTTCAACGAAGTTAAAGCCCTTCTAGGACAGCAAGTTACCAAAGAAAATATCAAAAAAGAAATTTACCGTCTAGGAAAAATGGCAAAACAGGATGACACGGTGTTTTTATATTTTGCAGGACATGGGTTTTTCCAAAGAGATGCTTCTGCAAAAAATGGGATGAGAAATTATCTTGTTTGTTATGACAGACCTCACCTTTCTGACGACGAATTGAATGAGTTTTTAAAACAAATTAAATCTCCCAAGACAGTTTTTGTTTTTGATTGCTGCTTTTCCGGCGGAATTGCAAAAAAAGGAGCAAAAACCAGAGGGGATGGTGAAATTCCTATGCCGGAAGGAAGTGACGGAACTGTCAAACAAGGCTCGGATGACTTTTATTTCCAAAACAAAGCCATAATTTCTTCTGCAGACGATGATCAAACCGCCATTGAAGTGGGAGGAAACATCAATCACGGTATCTTTACCTACAATTTCGGAAAAGCTTTAGAAAATGGCGATTTGAACGGAGACAGGGTTATTACAGCTTTGGAAGCTTTTTTTCAAAGTAGAGAATCTGTGGAACAAATGGCTTTACGACACAATCACAGACAAACTCCCCAAATTTCCGGAAATGCTTCGGGTATCTATTTATCCGGAAATAAAGAACCTACACCGCCACCAAAGCCAGTCGATCCACCAAAAGAAGTTGAGCAAAAACCGGAACCGGAAAGCAAACCGGCAAAAATTGATCCAATTACTCCACCTGTTACGATTGAAGAGCCACCGGCTGTTAATCCCTCCAAAATAGGGAGTCTTTTAATCAAAACAACCATTGTTCAAGACAGAAGCTATGGAATCAAAAACCTTTCTCCCGTAGAGATGATGAAAAACAAAAAATCTCGAAAAGGTGACAGAAACATCAAAGTGTATATTGATGGAAATGAATATCCTATAGAGTTGATAATCGTTCCTTCTGAACAATGGGGTGCTTATAGAAGGGGAGGTCGTTTGGTTCAAGGCAAAGTTTACAATATTCGTGTTAAAGAGCTTCCGGCTGGAGTTCACTCCATTGTGATTAAAGCAGATGATTACCCGGAAATTCAAAAAAACTTTGCCATTTTACCCGGAAAAGAAAATGAATTGGAAATTTTTGCTTCTATGTCCGGTTTTGGAGCAATTCAAGGAATCGTGTTTTACAAATATTTGGATAATCCGATTCACAAACAAACGATTTATATGCCGACTATCAAGAGCGTAGATAACCTTCAAAAGGTTAAAACGGATAAAGATGGAAATTTTTGGTTTACAAATTTAATACCTGGGGATTATGAATTAAAGGCATCTTTTGCTGAAAATTTAAAGTTACACAATTCCAAAATTCAAGTCCGTGAAGGTGAGGTTACCAAAGTTCAAGTCATATTGAATAAGGCATTGCTGGGAGCCAAACCAAAATACCAATGATGTGCTTTAAACCATATATTTAGCATCGTTAAATATATGGTCTATCTATATTTAATTTTTGAGAAGATATTTTATACAGAATTAAATTTTTTCTTTTAATTTTTTCTCTAAAACTAAAAAATGCTTTTGATTGAGGTAATAGGAAATTAAAAACTATGAAAAAAATAATCTATTTAATTTTAATAGGCAGTATTTTAAGTTGTTCCCTTTTTGATAAAAAAGAGCAAAAAGAAGGTGATAATAAAAGTGAGCCTGTAAAACAAGAACCGGTAAAACAAGAACGAACTAGCCAAGAACCGGTGAAACAAAACAACCCTCCTAGCGAAGATAGCAGTAGCAGCAGTAAACTGGATTTATCCGATCCGGATATAATTAGGCATGATATAAAAATGATAGACCCTAAAAGCGACCTTTTAAACATGCAAACACAATTAAAATACATTAAACAAAGAAGAATTCTGGCTGAAAAAAGAGCGAAAGAAGCAGAAACTAGCTACCAAAAAAGTATGGAAGAAGAACGAAAATCAGTTAAAACCAGATAAATTAGTTAAAACATACACCTAGTGTCTTCGATAATATACCATGATTAGAATGATTTTCGGGATTACCATGATTTAACTCTTTTGATTTTCAAGGGCTTTCTTTAGTTTTATATTCGAATACCACTCTGTTTTGAGTATACTTATCACTTTTTACCAAATGCTCCCTTGAACAAAGTCAAAGGGAGCGATAGGCTTTTTTGTCCCGGCTTTTATTCATATCCTGTATCGATAGAAATCCCAACTCGACCACCAGCATCCAATACAGCTCGACCAATAGAACTGTTAGGATAATAGTCTGCATATCCTTCGGCTAGTAATGAAATTGTATTATAGACTTGAAATTTTGTACCTACTGCAAATCCAACACTATCTAAAAAGCTATCATTTCTAGATTTATTGGCTAAAATTATTCTACCGCCTCCTCCGCCTCCGCTTCCGCCACTACCACCACCACCACCACCACCGCTTCCACCACTACTGCTTCCACCGGAATCGAAACCTACAACATACAAAAAAGCTCTGGCTATGGCTACAACAGGAAGGGAAACTCGAGTATAAAAATTGATGGTATCCATGTCGGTATGAAAATACAAATCCCAAGATATACTACCGGCATGAACAATCTTGTTTTGTCTGGCGTAATTCATAGTTAAGAAATTATACTGCATTAAAGGGTCAGTTAGAAACCGATCCAACAAGCCAATAGTAGAATTATCTTGAAAAATTGGGTCAGCTGTATTGGATTGTTGCTGTTGGTAGCTATTTAAAAATCCCCAAAAATAAAGGGGATACAGATTGTTCTTTTTTACATTTGTTACAACCAATCTAGAGTAGTTGAAAGATATTCCCATCGAAAAGTAATTTCCGACATCTGTACCTTTAAAAGATATTTTAATATTGTTTGTCTTTTTTACATAAGGTCCTTGATCTAAAAATAAATTGTAATATTCAGCATATCGAACTTGGTCATATCTTGTTGTAAAGAGGTTTGCATAGTGAAAAAATTGTGAATATTCTTCGCTGTATAAATCAGCAAATTCTCCGCCGCCCCAACCTTGTCCTACAAGAATTTGAAAATCGCTTGCTCTGCTTTTGGTTGAACGATCTTCTTCACCTTCATCATCTTCATATCCGTAACGATAGTAGTTTTTATGTTCCTCTGAAAAAATACTCAAAGGGATAAGCATCCACAAAATCAAAAGTAAAACAGGTTTCCAACCTTTTGCGATTTCAGCCAAGATGGGTGTAGCACTATTTTTTAAATATTTAGCCATTGTTCCGGCCTTGTAAGCAGATAACACATAATGTATTCTTCCATAGTTTTTTTGGGTCCCGATGATTTGCTACGTTCTCGAAAAAGAGCATTATTTTTTCGATCTCGAAAAGAACGAAAAAGCTCTCTTGGGTCTTGAGCTTCGTATTCCGGGTATATTGGTTTACCAATGTATTTCTCAACCTCTTCCATGGAAAGGCTATACTTTTTTATGGACTTCATAACTTCCCTCAATTTAAACATTTCTTCATAGCTTAGACCCATAAGAAATTCGTATAGAGCATCAATTTCTTCTTGGTTTAACTCTGGTCTTTCCAAAAATTCAAAAAATATAGGATTTGTACTCCCACATATTCTGAACAGTTCCGAAATTCCCATCATAGTACCAAAGCTGGGAGTTTGATCTTTTTTTGCTCGCCATACATTGCTCAAAATAGGTGCAAATTCTTTTACTCCATAGTCTATACGGTATTCCCATATATTTACTAAAAAATACCCTGCATTGGTTCGTATGTGAATGGGAATGGTTTTATCCGAAATGATTCCTAAAAAAATTTCTTCCACAAGAATGGTAAAAACAACGTGAGAAATCAGCTCCAATATTGTATTTTTTTCGGTTTCCGGTTTATCCAAAGCTTTATATAAATAGTATATTTGAAAAAAAAAGTTAATTTTGGCTATTGAAAAACCTTGTCCGAGTATCGCTTTGGTTGGTATGTGGAATACAAGATCGTGGATTTCTTTTACGCACAAATTTTCTATCAAAGTTTCAAAAGAGCGAGCCCTGTTGCTAAGGTGTTGCTCCCTTAGTATGGACGGATATAAAGAAATTGCACGAGCTAAATCTTTTAATGCTAATTCTTGAGTAAAAATGGCAGATAATTCACGAGTTGAGTCCTTTTGGTTCAATGTCACCTTAAGGTTATCAATAATTTCAAGTTCATAATCGCTAAAAACAATAATTTTGGACATATCTTTTAGCCTTAATATAGTATATCATCTTCAATTCTGGCTGTACCAAGAAGGTCCCTGACAGAATCCATATCGTATATTTCTATGGAAGTATATTGTTTATCCAATAAATTTACGACATCTCCTCTTTTTTTTCCTTTGAAAATGGAGTTCTTCTTTTCGCAATTGTCTTCTTCTAAGATCACAATCGGACGAGCCACATCTGCTTTATTGATTCGGTAAATTCTCGCTCGAACCATTCCGCTTAAATAAACCCTTTCATTAGGTGGGAAAGGACATATTACTTCACGAGCAACTTCTTTGATATAAGGTCTTAGATTGGAGCGAAGTATACAATCCAAAACTTTTTTGGAAGAATATCTTAGACAATTTTCTTTCTCAATTCGATAATTTTTTTCTGTTGTTTTGGAGTCATAAAAGTCAGCCATCCCTACAATTCTTGCCATATCCGAAGGTTTTCCGCGAGCTAGCATAGGATAATTTTGCCAATCCCAATGGTGAAACTCTATGGCTTCAAAAATTATTTTTGGATCAAAGTAACGCCATAAAGAAGAATTTTTCATGCTTTTTCGCAATCCTAGCTGAAACATATTCTTTCCTTTATAGACGTGACTCCTTATTTGGTGCATAGCATCCGAATTAGGATGTAAAAACGTGTTTGCGTACTCTGGCTCGGAAATGTAAAAATATATATCTTCATGGGTCATACCTATATCATGTAATAAACCGGCATAACCCAGAGATACCAAATCTTTTTCATTGTAATTCAGTTTTATACCAATAGCGAGGCAGATCAAGCAAGTATGCACACAATGATTAAAAAGTTCTGTTCCAAAAAATCGGTGGGGGAAGAGGTTGTACATAAAGGATGAATCTTTTAAATTTTGAATCACTCGGTTCATAATTTCTATGGTTTCCTTGGATTCCAAAATTGATCCTAAATCACCTTCATTTTGAAGTAGGTTTGTTATTCTATAATTTAGATTGTGTAGTTCAAAAAGTAAATTTTCTTCAATTGGTAGGTTGCTTATAATAATCTCATAGTTATCATTTTCATCCAAAACAACGATATGACTAATTGCTTTTTTTCGTAAAAAGTTTCGTAATTTCTCAAGACGACCAGGGGTAATTTTTGCTCCAATTTTTATCCTTGCTTCCGAATTCTCAAAATCATAAAAAAGATTCGTCCCAATTCTATGCCCTACCGAATCGTCAAGTTCAACATACTTCATTATATACCTACCTAGTAGTACAATTATCGGAAAGTTGTATAAATAAAATTTTGTATTCTTTTGAGAATGAAAAATGAATCTAAGAAATACAGATTATTTCAGATATAGGTTTTCCTTGATTTTAAAAAAGTCTAAAAGTGAGTTGGTCGAAAGTCTTCTGAATTGATAATAGAAGCACTTTTTCCGGTAGCCCGTATCACAAACAAACCTTTTCTTATCGCTCTTAAGTGAGCATCAGATTCGGACCTCAAGTAGGCGATTGCTCCGTAAACAATATTATCTGCATATTCCGGAAATACAGTTTTGATGATTTGCAATTTATTAAGAAAATCCTTTACGTCGTCTGGAGTTAAGGTAGTTTTTACCTCCACAAATACAACTTCTTTTCCGTTTTTTGCCACAATATCAATTTCAAAATCTTGGTTATTAAATATCTTTTTCAGTCTTTGGCTGGTTTGATTCACAAAAATACCTCTGGCATTCAAAAGAGGAATCAAATCACCTTCTACCAGGGACTCCATGAGCTTCCCCCATTGTCCCGTAAATAATTTTTCCAAACTTCGTATCTTTTTATCTGTTTCCTTAAGATGTTTCTGTAACTTTTTATCTGATTCTTCTAGTTGTCTTTGAAACTTTTTATCTGATTCTTGAATTTGTTTGCTTGTTTCTTGGAACAATAACCAGATTTTTTCAAAATTTAAGTTTGCTGATTCCATAATACTTCCTCGATTCGTTTTGTATTTTATTTGTGATCATATAGAAAATTTCAGTTTTTTCAATTACATTTTTTTGTAAGACAATTAAACTCACCCTATAAGGTTTATTTCGACTAAGCTCAATACAAGTGTCTCGACAAGCTCGACAAACGAAACCATATGGATACATAGTGTCTAAAAAAATAGCCATAATAATACCAAGAGCAAGCAAAGATTTAACAGGAGGAGCCGAAAGCTATTCTATTGCAATGGCAGAGAGTTTGTCCAAAAATCATATTGTGAATATCTTAACAACAACTGCTAAAGATTCACTTACATGGAAGAATTATTATGAAGTAGGGCAGGAGAAAGTTCACCAAAATCTAATCATCAAACGATTTCTTGTTGATATGGAAAGACCCGATGAATTTTGGCAACTCAACGGAATTATACAAAAAAATACTTCCCTAGAAAAATACCATAGTCTTTCACAAAAACTTAAAAAAAAACTAATATACTCCATCCAAGGCACTGCAATTCCAATATGTGAAAAATGGATTCGTTTGCAGGGACCTTCCTCAAAGGGCTTATATAATTATTTGGAAGAGAATCAGGATGATTATGATATTTTTGTATTTGTAACCTATCTTTATGCAACTACTTATTTTGGAATAGAAAAAATTAGGAACCCCCATAAAATTTTTATACTCCCGACTTACCACAATGAGCCTGTTGCCTATCTGCCTGCCTTTCAAAAATATGATAAATTGCTTCATCTTTTTTTAACTCATGCCGAGCAAGAATTTGCAGAAAAGGAAATTTACAAAAGTCAGACAAGCTCAAAAATACTGGGTTTTGGTCTCCCTCCTAGCGAGGGGTTTAAACCCCTCGCTAGGAGGGAGACCTATTTTCTTTATGCCGGTCGTCTTGAAAAAGGAAAAGGAGTTTTGGAATTATTTTGTATGTTTGAAAAGTATTGCAAAATACACAAAGACGTTTATTTGTATTGTATCGGACAGGGTGAATTACAGGACTATAAATCCGAACACATTATATACCAAGGGTTTGTTAGCGAAAAACAGAAATACGATCTAATGGAAGGAGCAGTTGCTTTCCTTCACCCTTCCGCTTACGAAAGTCTTGGAATCGTTCTTTTGGAATCTTTTATGGTAGGTACTCCGGCAATTGTAAATGGTCATTCTCAGGTCTTAAGGGAACACATACAAAACTCTTGTGCCGGCTTTTATTATTGGAACGAGGAGGAGTTTTTTAATTTTATGGATAAAACCCTTTTTGATAAAACTTTAAGGAAGAATTTTAGTCAAAATGCAAGGTCTTATTTTTTAAAATTTTATTCCCTCTTAGAATACGAAAAAAGGCTGTTTGTGCACTTCTAAAAAACGTACAAATTAATGATGGAAATATAGAAAACACTTGAATTGAAATCTAAGTTTTTTACAATTTTATCTATGGGAAGCGCTGTAATTGAATCTACTCCAGATATAGAGTATAGGCAAGATATTAGCAACATATATGCAAACAAGGTCATCTTATACAATGATGATTTTAATAGTTTTTATCATGTTGAAAAGTGTTTGGTGAAAATTTGTTGCAAAAGCAAAGCCGAATCAAAAAGAATTGCCTTAGAAGCCCATAACAATGGGAAAGCGGTATGTTACACCGGAAGTATGGAAGCTTGCGAAACAGTGGCGGAAAAGATGGGAGAAGCAAATTTAACCGTCTCGATAGAATAGGTTTGTTTTGTATATAAATTTTCTCATATCTTGGACAACCCAAACCCAAATTCCAACAAATAAAGCTGTTGCAACCCAATTTCCAAACCGGGAGACTGGCAATAAAAAGAAGTCTACAACTCCATGCTGAATAATGGCAAGCACATAGCCATAAAAAAGATAAACAATTTTCTCTCGATTAAACTGAAAATTGGATTTTATCATAAAAAGAGCAAAACACAGATTAATAAGTAGATGAATATTGGATGAATAAACCGCTCTACCCAAAAAAGTTGAAAATCTTGCTTCCTCAGTTTGCTTGGCTATATATATATAGTTTTCTACCAATGAAAACCCTAAAGCTACAAAACCTGCAATCAGAATACACTCTATTTTCCATTGTCGTAATTTGAAATCAAAGGCAAAAACAAGGGACAAAATCATTATAAATAAGATTTTAAAAGTCTCTTCCATCATTCCGGCTTGGATAAATGCGAGATGAACTGTTTGAGATAAAATACTAATTCTTCGAGGCTGAAAATCTACATCAGGCCAAAGCCAACCACTAATATAGATAATAACCTGGGTACTGATAATTCCGGCAATTAAGGCAGCTATTACAATAATTCTTTTTCTATTCTTGAATACCGGATGGAGAAGATATAAAACCAAGCCCCAGGGAAATATAGATAAAAGGGCATACAAAAGATAGTTAAATTCAATTTTTTTTAGAACAGATAATAAATCGGGCATTTTAAATGTTTGGGTTATAGTTTGAATCAGATTATTGTTATTCCCTATTCTGTCAATCGAACTTCTATCATTTTAAAAACATTTCCAATTCATAGTCTCTATTGCAAGGCTTCCGAATATATTTAAAGCAAAATTTTTTTTCAGTTTCATAATCTTGCATTTTAATTTTTGTGCTATGTTTTTTTATACTATTTTCATTTTTTTCGATAAGCCGGATAATTTTATGATTATTGTTGTAATAATGAAATTGAGGATGAATAAGAGATTCGATTTCTTCGATAATATTCTTCATTCTTACTCTGACTCAAACAGTTTATAATATATGGTTTCCGCAGTGTATTCTAAGTTATCAATTACATCATCAATTGTTTTGACATTCAAGCCTGTTTCCGTAACTTCAATTTGTTCTGGAATAACAAGATAATCTGTACCAGTATTTTGTTTAAAAAGTAAAGCTTCTACTTGGGAAAAATGAATAAGCTCATTCTCCAAATAATTGAATTTTTTTAGCAGGCTTTTTGTGTGTTTATTATCTTTTTTCAGCATGATTAAGTTGTTGATTTCTTTAATTATATAGTCACTGTGTGTGCTAATTACAACTTTGAAACCTTCATTTACTAACCTTCCGAAAAATCGAGCAATCTTTCTTTGATTATCCGGATGAAGATTTAATTCCGGTTCATCTATTATAATCACGTCGTTTTTTTGTGCTACATGTTTCAAATAAAAAGCTAAATTTGATAAAGATTTAACCAATGAGCTAGATAAGTACATTTCCAAGTTTTTATTTTCTGCATTATCAGGTCGATAGCGTAAATCGCCATATTCGGAAACGGTTATTTTTCCACCGATAATTTCTTCTAATTCTTCAGCAAGAAAAGCAAAGTAACTTTTGTTTTTGGACAAATTTAAAAGGTCCTCAGACATTGCCAAAGCGTCCGATATTGGTTTTTGGTAGCGGTACATACGTTCACGCACAAATTCCCGAACGGTATTGGATTTTAGAATGGCTTCTAAGACTTTACTTTTGATAATAGAGAGTTCCCTACTAAATAAATTAATAGCTTTTCTTTCCGCAGTAAAAAGAATAACTTTTTTTTGAAAAATAGAAAATAGGATAAAAGCATCTAAGTAAACATCCATAGTTTCATTCAAAATATCTACTTTATCTTCTGTCTTTTCAAAGCCTTGCCAAATGTCTTTAGATATTTCAATTTTCAAGTCGAAGCTATTGCTACCTTTTATAAAATTCTTTATGAATGTTTCTTCACCTGTGAAAATATTTTCATAGACACGTTCCATCAAGGATGACAACTCATAATTTCAATTTTAAAGCTTTTTAGCAAGCCGTAGATTGCATAAGTAATAAAGGTTTTACCTGTATTATTTTGTCCACAAAGCAAAATTAAATCTTTGCTTAAATCTATTTCTGCTTTGCCTATAATTCCTAAATTCCGGATTTTAAATTTCATCAAGTTTCTTCAAAATAATCATTATCCATTCTATTTATTTCATAAATTCCCGCTTTCGATACACTTAATAAGCAAAAAATGAATTTTATCGAGTATGCTGTCAACCTTGAAAATCAAATTAATCTGATAAAAAATAAAAAATGGTTGAATTTACTCGAAAAATATAATTTTTAAACGACAAACAGCATTATCTATCATTTTTTGAAAAAATGGTAGAAGATTGGGAGACAGAAAGTATGAATCCAAACCCTTACGTAAAGGATCGAACTTTTGTAGTTACGGGAGCTGGTGGAGGAATCGGGCAAAAGATTGTAAGAATTTTGTTAGAGCAATCTGCCTTAGTTGTTGCTACGGATTTGAATCTAGAATCGCTAAAAAATTTGCAAAATGACCTTCGAAAATATTCTCATAATCTTATTATTGCAAAGCATGATGTAACCGATTACAATTCATGGAGAGAAGTGCTGTCCGTAGCTACATCCCAGTCTATTTCCATATATGGACTTATCAATTCTGCTGGTTATTTAAAGCCGGTATATATTTCCGATGCAAAACCGGAAGATATTGTAAATCATTTGGACATTAACGCCAAAGGAGTTATGTATGGGAGTTCCTTATTTGCCAAATACTTAAAAAAACGGGAAAATGGTCATATTATAAATATAGCTTCTCTTGCCGGTGTATCGCCTATTCCCGGTATTGGTTTGTATTCGGCTTCTAAGTTTGCTGTTAGGGGATTTACGCTTGCACTTGCCGAAGAATTGCGATCTTTTAATGTAAAGGTTAGTTGCGTATGTCCGGATGCCGTAGATACCGGAATGTTGGATTTACAATTGGATTATAAAGAAGCTGCCATAACATTTTCCGGAGGTCCACCTTTATCTCCTTATTACGTAGCTTCCGAAGTAGTTGATTTGATAGGGAAAGATACTCTTGAAATTTTGCTACCAGGGTGGAGGGGAATACTCGCAAAGATGAACAATTTTGTTCCAGATGTTGGTAAGTTTTTAATCAATCCTTTCCAAGATAGAGGCTTGAAAGCTCAAGAAAAAATTAAAAAGAAAAAAACCATTAAATAAAAAAGAAAAGCGAAACAATTTTGTTTCGCTTTAGAAACTTCAGAAACCACTCACACAATAAACCATAGTATAGATAGAAATATCATCCAAATCATTTTTGAATCCTCCAGTTTTCTATACTCTTTGAACCAAATTATTTTTGTAGTTTTAGAGAGCAAGCATTTTTATACAGTGTATTTTATGTACCTTTTAATTTTTCAATTCCCTCTAAATCCGAATTGCTAATATCCAAGCTCAATTTGGTGTAAACTAGGAATTTTTTAGTAGTCCAGGCTAGATTTGCCTGAATATAACTATGGTTCAACGAACCCACTTTCTCACCTTCTTGAGTATTTATTTCTTCTAAAGCTAACATGATTATAGAAATTTAGATTATTTAAAAAATCGTCAATTAAATAAAACCGTACTATTATTACTCTGCTTTTAGTATCTTTGATTTATCTGAATTTTTATATACCTTTTACAAGCTAAAGTTATCTCCGGCAGATACAGTTTTTAAAAAGCACGAATTTTTTACTTTCAATTTTAGCAAATGTTAAAATTCTATAATTAGAGGGAGTAGATTAGTTAATTCATGAAAAAAGAACAAAGAGAGAATCCGTATTCAAATACGGTTATTTTGCCTAAAACCCAATTTTCGATGAAAGCAGACCTAGCAAAAAGGGAAAAAGGGCAAATTCAGAAATGGCAAGAAATGAATCTTTTAAAAAAAATGCAAGATTTTAGGCATGATGCCAAGCCGTTTTTATTGCATGACGGTCCACCCTATGCCAATGGAAATTTTCATGTTGGTCACGCCCTAAACAAAATACTAAAAGACATAATCGTAAAATCCAAGCATTTAGTCGGATATTGGATCGACATGGTTCCGGGTTGGGATTGTCATGGATTGCCTATTGAAGTCCAAATACTAAAAAAGCTAGGAAAAGATGCTCAAAAAACGAGTTCTTCCGATATGAGGCAGCAGTGCCGAGAATATGCTTCAACTTATGTGGAAAAGCAAGGCGAAGACCTGGATCGTTTCTTATGTGTATGGGATCACAATCGTAAATACCTCACCATGAGCAAAGAATATGAAGCCAAAATAGTGGAAACTTTTGGTGAATTGTACAAAGAAGGCTATGTTTACAAAGGAAAACGTCCTGTTTATTGGTGTATTTATTTGGGAACAGCCCATGCAGAAGCCGAAATCGAGTATGCAAACCACGTTTCACCCTCCATATACGTGAAATTTAAAGTACAAGGTCGTGATAATCTTTCTTGTTTGATTTGGACAACTACTCCCTGGACGCTGCCTGCCAATTTGGCAATTAGTTTTAATAAAGATTTTGAATATTCCATATATCAAACGGAAGGTCATGAAAATTTAATTCTGGCAGACGGATTAAAAGAGGCAGTTGAAAAAGATGCCGGAATCATATTAAACAAAATTTCTTCGATCTCCACAGACGAAATCTCACAATTAAAATTTCAACACCCGTTTATAGATAGGCTTTCCATTCCTCTTTTTGGAAACCATGTTACGCTAGACGCTGGAACAGGTTGTGTCCATACGGCTCCCGGTCATGGACAAGATGACTACAAAATAGGTTTGGAAGCAAATCTCCCTTTGCTTAGTCCGGTAGATGATAGGGGAAGATTTACGGACGAATTTCCTCTTATGGAAGGTGTTCAAGTTTTTGAAGCAAATCCCAAAATTGTGGAACTTTTAAAAGAAAAAAATGCCTTACTTTATGTCAGCGAAATTGAACACTCCTATCCTCACAGTTGGAGGAGCAAAAAACCTTTGATTTTTAGGGCGACTCCTCAATGGTTTTTTAGCATTGATGCCAACAATCTCAGGAATAAAGCCTTAGAATCAGTCAAAAATGTGAATTGGCTCCCTGAATGGGGTATGGCTCGGATTTATTCGATGCTAAGCAATCGTCCGGATTGGTGCTTATCACGCCAAAGAAATTGGGGAGTTCCGATTCCTTCTTTTAAATGTAGTGATTGTGGAGAAGCTCTTATTTCAAAAGATACGATCAACCACTTTGTTGAGATAGTGAAGAAAGAAGGGATTGAAGTCTGGTATACCCATAACGCAAGCCAATTGTTGCCTTCCGGTACCAAGTGTAATCATTGTGGCTCTGGCAACCTTGTCCAAGAAAACGATATATTGGATGTATGGTTTGATTCCGGAGTTTCAAACTTTGTAGTACTGGATTATGATAAACAAGGAACTCCTCCGGCTGATTTGTATCTGGAAGGAAGTGACCAACACAGAGGTTGGTTTCAATCTTCTCTTTGGCCCTCTGTTGCACTTCGCAACATTCCACCCTACAAAACGGTTTTAACCCATGGTTATGTTCTGGATGAGAAAGGAAGAGCCATGTCAAAATCTTTGGGAAATGTGATCAATCCTACAACCGACATAATCAACGTCTATGGAGCTGATATTTTAAGGTTGTGGGTCAGCTCCCAAGATTTTAAAGAAGACGTAAAGGTTGGTAAGGATAGTATAAAGGTTATTGGGGAGCAGTATCGAAAAATTAGAAATACATTCCGTTATTTACTTGGTAATTTAGCCGGTCATGATAAATCTCAAAATGTACCTAAGCAGGACATGCGCGAGATAGACTTGTACTATTTGTCCTTGCTCAGCCAGCTGACAGATGAGATTAAAAGTAGCTATGAAAACTATCAGTTTCACTTTATCTACCAAAAAGTTTTGAATTTTTGTATCGTAAACCTTTCCCAAGACTATTTTGAAATTATTCGAGATCGAATGTATTGTGATAGAAAAGACTCTGTTTCCAGAAGGTCATCCTGCACTGCTCTTTCCATAATTTTGGAAGCTTTGTGTATTTATTTGTCTCCTATTTTGAGTTTTACGTCAGAGGAAGTATGGGAAAATTACGGAAAAAAGACCTCCGTTTTTATGAATACCTTTCCGGATTTGAGCGAATATAAAAATGAGTCTTTGGAAGCAAAATACAATCAATTGTTTAAAACAAAAGAATTAGCACAAAAAGCACTTGAAATTGCACGCCAAGGCAATAAAATAGGAAAGTCGCTGGAAGCAAAACTTTATCTTAATTCTAACAACAATGATTTGCAGAAAAACTTTTCAAATGAAGATTTGGAATTTTGGTTTGTTGTATCTCAAGTGGAATTTGGACAACCGGAAGGAGAAGTTTTTTCCATGGTAGAAGAAGATTCCGTAAAAATATATGTCGCAAAACCAAACGAAACGGAATGTCCAAGGTGCTGGCGGCATACCAGAGATATTCAAAAAGAAGGAGATTTATGTGAAAGGTGCAAGTCGGCTATAAATTGATATTTGAAAAATTTGAAATAAGCGAAATAGATTAATGGATTATTATTTTTCATTGGTAGTGACTGTAATCAGTCTGGTTATTTTACTAGGGTATTTTGCATTTTACCAGAATTTATTACACCCTCAAAAAGATTATAGGTATAGCACAATTGCTTTCTTTTTTGGTTTGGCTTCTGCCGGACTTGCTTTGTTTATACAGATTGTGCTAAATACCTATTTGCAAACCGAAAATAAATTTTTTCTTGCTTTCTTTTATTCTTCTTTTACGGAAGAATTGGCAAGGTTAATATTTATATTCATATTTATAAAATATATCAAATTGGAGACTTCCGTTTATGACGGCATATATTATGGAATTGTGTTGGGCGGCTCTTTTGGGTTTATAGAATCTTCTTTGTATTCTTTTGATCTTCCTTTTTGGCCCTTGATGCTTAGGACAATTACAGCTATGCCTTTGCATCTATTAAACGGTGGGATCATAGGTTACTTCTTAATGATCTACGTTTTAAGCAATCCCCAAAACCTCCCCGTAATTAAAATACTGCAGGGTTGGTTTTTGTGCTATTTTTTGCACGGCTTGTACAACTATTTTGTCTTTTCCGGTGGAAATGTATTGATTATTATTCCGGCCATTTTGGTTTTTATCTTTTTCTTTTTGGAATTTGTAATTGCCAGATCAGCTGCCTTTTTCCCGCAAATCGTTTATGAAAGTTTAAATTTACATCTGGACGATTATGAGTTGATTCGAAAGTATATTCGTCATGACCAATGGCTTAGATATGAGCAGGATAGCGAAGCATTAAAAAAGGTTACCTTATTCCAAAAGGTTCAAACCAAAAAGTTAGTCGCAACGGGTATTTTTTTAACCATATATTTAATTTTTACTTTAATTTACTTCAAGTTTCCAGTTGTAATTGAGCTTTATTTGTCTGGCATACAAACATCGGAGTTTGTAAGTATATTTGTATTTTACCCTCTTTTTATTTCTTTAAACATCATATTGGGTGGAGTTTTAAATCCAGAATATTTAGACAGAAAGGTAATTAAAATTCCGATGGTTACGTTTGTGTTTGCTCGCACTGCTTCTTATTTGGAAGATGCGGTTACGTATTATATCACTCGTGCCGGCTTCTATGCTCCTTTTTTACAACCGGAAAATTTTACAGGGAAAATTAATTTTGAGTTTATGCTTGCCAAAAAACAATTTTCCAAAATATCAGGGAAGGTGATATGGCAGAATTCGAGAGAGCCTAATGAAGAAGAAGGAGACGGAGGAGTTTTTTCCGGAGCCTTGATTGCCTTCGATGACATTCCACACCAATTGATATGGTACTGGAAATGGTGTAAATTTAAGCATTTTAATAGTAATATTATAAAAAATATCAAACAAAAATTCAATCCATCACCAAATGATGATTGGGATGATGACTAGGAAATGATTCTTACTAATTTTTTTCTTTGCTTGGAACTGCCAAAGATATAATAATCAAAAGCAACCAAAGGCATTAAAAGGCATTATTCACCTTGAAGATTGGGATTTTAAAAAAAATGGTACGGTGAAACTTGATGGAGAATGGACTTTTTTTTTGGCAAGAGTTTTGCGGAATCAATAATGAATGTAGCGATGAAAACTTCATTAATGTTCCTAGCTTATGGAACAATCAAATGATTAATGCTATCAAAATTCCCAGCGATGGTTTTGGAACATACAGATTAAAAATCTTAATAAAAAAATCAGATGAATTATTTGGATTAAAAATCCTTAATGTTATTTATAATCGGATTGGTGATTGGAGAATTCATTTAAAAATATTCAATCACCTCAAAAGTATTTGTATCGAAATTTGGATAAAGTTATAGTAAAAGGAAAAAAAGAACCAGTAGTTGTATATGAAATATTAAATGGAAATTCTCAAAGGATTATAGACTTAAAATTGAGTACCAAACAAAATTTTGAGTTAGGAATTAGCCTATACCAAGAAAAACAATTTTCTGAAGCCATAAAGTTTTTTGAAAAAGTTTTGGAAAAAGACCCAAAAGACAAAGCGGCTATTCTTTATCATCAAAGTTCTCACCATTTTTTGAAATACGGTGTTCCACCGGACTGGAGAGGAGTAAAGACAGAATAAGTACTATTATGGGTGGAAACCAAAATGAGTTGAAGTTTTATGAAAAGATTCTACTAGCGAAGGATTTTAACCCCTCGTTAGCAATTATTGGTTGGGGGTGTTTTACAAACCTTTTTCTGAATCATTTTCCTTAATAAGTTCTTCTTCATCTATCCAAACCATAGGTGAGAATGTTATCTCAAACCATTCCAAAAACATTTGGTAGGTTCTTTTTTCAGGCCATATCTTTGGTTCGGTATACATACTATTGAGAAGCTGTGTGAAATAAGAGTCAAAGTTTTTCTTCAAAAAGTCTTCCATCTCTTCTTTGGCTTCAAAGTCAGGTAAGAGAAAAACATCAATAAATTCTTCCTTTTCTTGCTCATCCATTTGCTCATCGGGGGATATTTGGGCGTCCCAATCCCAAAATGGTTGTTTAGGTTTGACCGTTATAGCACTGTAATAGGTCAGATCAAACTCAATCATTTTTGGTTCTTTGCTCATAAATTTTCCTTTGTAAGTAGGTGAAAACACACCCATAATATTTTTAATAGATAAGGATTATAAATCAATCCTTTGGAAGGTCTACAAGAAGGATGGAAAATTTCAATACCTTTTTTCAGTTACCTATCTATTTTCTTATCTGAAATTTAAAATAACGTGAGTTCTATGTAAACCTTTGACTTCTCTTAGGGAGTGACTTAAATCTCTCGTTAGGAGAAGCCACAACTTTAATGTTTTCCATTACGTCGAACTCACGTTTGTTTATCCTGCTAATAAGATCCCGTATAAATCACTTTTCGTAATTTTTCATTTTTTATCCATTTTATAGTCCAGATTTATCAGTTCGGTCGACCATACTTTTCAAAAATGCTAAACTTTGATTAAATTCACTCAAAGTGAGGATAGAAATGAATAAAAATAAAACAGTGATAAGGAGGAAAATATGAATGAAATAGTTCGTATTGCCCTAAAAAGACCTTATACTTTTGTGGTATTTTCAATCTTAATTTTATTGTTTGGAATTCAATCCATTTTTAATACTCCAACAGATGTATTCCCAAACATAAAAATTCCCGTAATATCTGTAGTCTGGGCTTACCAAGGAATGCTTCCATCAGATGTGTCAGGAAGGATTACTTCTTTTTTTGAAAGAGCCTTAACCTCAACTGTTGAAGGTATAAAAAGTATAAACAGCCATTCCTATTTTGGAAGTAGTATCGTAAATATTGAATTACAACCGGAAACAGATCTTCCTGGAGCAGAAGCTGAGGTTACTGCTATATCTCAGACTATTGTCAACCAACTTCCACCAGATATTTCTCCTCCTATGATTATGCGCTTGGAAGCATCTTCTGTTCCTGTAGCAATGCTCCAGGTTACTTCGGATTCAATGACACCAGCAGAGCTTTATAACCTGGCGTATATGCGAATACGACCTTTACTGGTCACGATTCCTGGCGCAATCATTCCGCATCCGTATGGTGGCAAACCCATGCAATTGCTTGTATCACTAGATAAACAAAAAATGCTTTCCCGTCACCTTTCCCCTATGGATGTTTTTAAAGCATTTAACGAACAAAGTATTGTACTTCCTGCGGGTGACCAGAAGATTGGAAAAACGGATTGGATGGTGATGACAAATGCTATTCCAATGGAGGTAGAGGATTTTAACAATATCCCCGTTAAAAGGGTCGGAAATAGTACAATCTATATGCGAGATATTGCAGATGTATCTCTGGCCGGACCTCCCCAACAAAACTCCGTTCTTGTAGACGGGAAACAAGCGGTAATGATTGTAGTAATGAAGAGCGGTGATGCTTCTACTCTAGAAGTCGTTGATGGAATCAGGGAAATCATGCCTCGTATCAAAAAAATAACTCCAAAGGGAGTAGGGGTTAAAATTCTTAATGATGCTTCTATCTTTGTAAAAGATTCCATAGAGAATGTAGTTCACGAAATGATAATTGCAGCGGGACTGACTGGTCTAGTTGTGCTTTTGTTTTTAGGCTCTTGGCGTGCCACAACAATTATTGCAACGTCAATTCCTCTCTCTC
Source organism: Leptospiraceae bacterium (assembly GCA_024233865.1). Classification (GTDB taxonomy): domain Bacteria; phylum Spirochaetota; class Leptospiria; order Leptospirales; family Leptospiraceae; genus JACKPA01. Next base: position 79,496 of record JACKPA010000003.1, read on the forward strand.
TTTTAACTTCTCTTATTTGTTTGCATCTATTAGGAGAATCCATTAACATAATGACTCTCGGAGGGCTTGCCTTAGCGGTAGGTATATTAGTGGACGATGCAACCGTAATGATTGAAAATATAGATACTCATCTCGAAATGGGTAAACCTCTAGAAACAGCCATCATTGATGCTGCCAATGAGATTGTAATACCCACATTTGTGGCAACTCTTGCGATTGTGATCGTTTGGTTTCCTCTTTTTGAATTGAGTGGAGTATCCGGGTGGTTATTTATGCCTATGGCAGAAGCAGTAATGTTTGCTATGATAGCATCTTTTATTTTATCACGTACCTTAGTTCCAACAATGGCAAAGTATATCCTAGTTGCTCATAAGGAGCATCAGGAACCAAAAGGCTTTTTGGGAAAGATTCAGAAAAGTTTTGAAAATGGCTTCAACAATATGCGTGAAAACTATAAAGGACTTTTAGAACGAGTGATTGCCAATCGTAAAACTTTTGTTCTTATTTTTCTTGCGGTTGCTGTTTGTTCTCTCACTCTGTTTTATTTCAATGGACGTGACTTTTTTCCGGAAATAAAATCCGGAACAATCCAAATGCACATGCGAGCACCTCTTGGTACCAGAATTGAGACAACGGGACGTATTGCCAGCCTAGTTTCAAAAGATATAGAAAGTAAGTTGTTACCTGGAAAAGTAGAAAATATCTTGAGTAACTGTGGGTTACCGGTTGGTCCACACAACCTGGCATTTATTCCAACTCCAACTATCGGTTCTCAAGATTGTGATATAACGATCTCCTTAAAAGATGAAAAATCACCCGTTTGGGAATATCGTAAGATTCTTCGTTCCGAGTTAAAAAAGCTCTATCCGGGAACAACATTTACGTTTCAACCAGCAGATTTAACTGCAAAAATTCTAAATTTTGGTTCACCATCACCTATTGATATACAAATCGATGGTACGGATTTGAATAAAAACTTTAAATTTGCAAGGGAATTACAGGGGCGGCTTAAGAAAATTCCGGGAACCAGCGACGTGGTAATCCAACAAACAATGCAAACTCCTACCATTATGATAAATGCAAACAGAAGTTTTGGAAAAAATGTAGACCTTCCTTTAAAAGCAATTGCAGAAAATATGCTACTTTCTACATCGGGTAGTCAACAAATCAACCAAGAATACTGGCTTGATCATAAAACCGAATTATCCTACCAGATCAATATTTATATTCCTCAACCGCAGATGACAAGAACAATAGACCTTTTAACAGTACCCGTTGATAAAGGTAACTTGGATGAGTCAGATGAAAATGAATTGCAATTGCTCGGAAATATAGTGAGTTTAACTCCAACAGGAACTCCAGGTCTGATTACCCACCAAAACCTTTTACCCTTAATTGATGTATATGTTTCTGCTGAGGGAAGAGATCTTGGAGGTGTACTGAAAGAAGTTGAAAAAGTTGTCCACTCTATGGAAAAAAAACTTCCATCTAGTGCTAACATAGAAATCAAGGGGCAAGCAGAAACAATGCGAAGTGCTTATGTAGAACTTTTAGCTGGACTTCTCTTAGCCATAGTTCTTATATATCTACTGATTGTTGTTAATTTCCAATCTTGGACAGACCCCTTCATTATTATTACAGCTCTACCGGGTGCTTTGGCAGGAATTGCATGGTTACTGTTTCTTACACATACCAACATATCAGTCCCAGCGTTAACAGGAGCTATTATGTGTATGGGTACAGCAACTGCAAACTCTATACTTGTTGTTTCTCATGCTCGAGAAAGATTGAATGTTCATGGAGATGCACTTTTAGCTGCTGTGGAAGCTGGTTATGCAAGGATTCGACCCGTTATTATGACTGCATCAGCTATGATCGTTGGTATGATACCTATGTCCATGAGTAACACACAAAACGCTCCCTTAGGGCGTGCAGTTATCGGAGGTTTGACCGTTGCTACATTTGCAACTCTTTTCTTTGTTCCTTGTATTTACGCTATCATATATAGCAAACGTAACAAAAACTTAAAGGAGAATTCACAATGACTATAAAAATCATCAAACGTTTGGTTATCATCTTATTGGCTTTGGTATGTATCTTATTTTTTGGATATGGGCGTCTTAGCAAATATAGAGAGCTTCAAAAGGAAGCTTTGGAATCATCCATTCCAACGGTGGAAATTACTCACCCATCAGCACCCAATCCATTTGAAACGATTACCCTTCCTGGTACAGTCAGAGCATGGTATGAAGCTCCAATTTATGCTCAAGTATCCGGATATGTAACGGACTGGTATAAAGACTATGGTGCAGAGGTAAAAAAAGGAGATGTTTTGGCTAAAATTAACGTTCCCACTTTGGACGCAGAGTATGAACAAGCAAAAGCAGATTTGGAATCTCAAAGAGCTAAGTACAATCTAGCTAGAATTACAGCTAAGCGTTATCTTGACTTAGATAAATCAAACGCAGTTTCAAAACAGTCGGTTTCAGTAGCTGTTGCTAACAGGGATGCAGAAAAAGCCAAACTTAGAGCTGCTGAAAAAAATGTTAGTAAATTTAATGCCAGAGTGAACTTTAAAACTATTGTAGCTCCCTTTGATGGATTTGTGACACAAAGGAATATCAATGTTGGAGACTATGTAAACAAAGAAGGAAATCTCAGTGATACAAAATCAATCTCTAATCTGTTTACTGTAGCTGATATAGAGAAAATGCGTTTATTTGTTTCAGTACCTGGGACTTTTGCTTATTTGCTTAAACCTAGTTTGACAACTGATGTAATCGTTCCTCAATTTGCAACGCGTCACTTTACTGCTGACTTTCTTACGATTGCCAAAGGATTTGATCCAAACACCAGGACGGTAATAGCAGTCTTTGTTATAAAAAACAAAGACCATGCATTGTGGCCTGGTTCCTATGCTACTGTGAATATCACAGCACCAGCAAAAAGAGACATTATTATCATCCCTTCTAGTTCTCTTGTGTTTGATGAGAGTGGAACGCAAGTGGCGACAGTTACAAAAGACAATAAGATTCACTTCAAGCCAATTAAAGTCACCAAAATCCTCGATGATATAATTGAGTTGACCGAAGGAATTTCTCAGGATGATAGGATAGTAAACAATCCTAGTGCTGCATTACTAGAAGGCGATCAAGTTCGCGTCGTTCAACCCAGAACTGGCTATGGTCTAGAGATAAAATCTTTAAAGGAAAATGTGAAAGAAACACATGAGGAGGACTAATGAAACACAAAAAAACATCCACAATTAATTCAGATGTATTAGTTAGTCTTTATAATAGTTTGGTGAAAGCTGTTATTTTTCCAATATTCGTAACAATTCTAACTTCTTGTTTGAGCGGACCTGCCATAGATTTAGCACCCGAATACAAGACACCTAAATATGTTGTGCCTGACTCATGGCATGGCTCTGGTCCTTTTGTGAAAGCTAAGCCTTCGGAGGGTAAGTTACGTCCTGATTGGTGGAAACTATATAAAGACCCTGTATTAAATAAGCTAGAAAAAGAAGCAATGAAAGTTAACCCTAAACTTGAGGCGGCTGCAGAACGTTTTAACCAGGCTCGCTATGAAATGTTAAAAGTTCGCTCCCAGTTGATTCCAAACATTGGACTTGGTATTGGTGGTTCAAACAATAAACAATCCTCTGATAGCCTATTTCGTGGAATAGGTGAGCCAAATCGTGAATCAACCGTTTCTGTTGCTGGGCTTGCGTCTTGGGAACCGGATTTTTGGTCAAAGATTAGGAACAGAACAAAAATGCAAATTTACAACGCCGAACAACTTGCTGCAGAATACAGTCTTGTCAGACTAAGCTTACAAGCTGAACTTGCTAGCGACTATTTTACTCTACGTGGATTAGACGCTCAAGATGCTATGTATAGTTTATCTATAAAATATTATAAAAAGACTCAAGACATAGTAAAAAAAAGGTTTTCAACTGGTATTGTACCAAAATTAGATGTTTTGCGTGCAAACTACATGCTTGCCAATACAAAAGCCAAGAGGTTAGATATACAAAACAAACGCCAAGTTACCTTGCACGCAATTGCGATTTTAGTAAATCGCTCTCCTTCTACTTTTAGTATAAAACCCAAAGACAAATTATTGGTAGCAAATTTTAAGATTCCAACAAAACTACCTGCTACTTTGCTAGAGAGAAGACCGGATATTGCAGCAATGGAGAGGCAGATGGCACAAGCAAATAGGAGTATAGGTATAGCTAAAGCAGCTTTCTTTCCCAATGTGTCTTTTGGTGCAAATGGAGGATACGAAGCAATCTCTCATCTCTTTTCTGCTTCCCATAGCTTTTGGTCATACGGTTCTCTTGTTTCTCTTCCTTTTTTTCAAGGTGGATATCGTAGGGCACAACTACAGAAGTCCTGGTCAGCCTATAGAGAAACAGAGGACCTATATCGTTCTACCGTACTAAATGCCTTTCGTGAAGTTGAAAATGCTTTGACCCAAACCAACTTCCTGTCCAAACAAGCCAAACAGCAAGATATTGCTGTTGACGCAGCTTTAAAGACTCAAGACATGACAATGGAACTTTACAAAGGTGGTTTAGGTAATAGCTTGGATATCCTTTATGCACAGGAAACTACTCTAGCAGCTCGCATAAATGCAATTACGGTAAAAACAGACTTGCTTAGAGCTACAACTGCTCTAATTCGAGCTTTAGGTGGTGGATGGAATCGTAATCAACTACCTGTAGACGATGAAATACAACCGATGGATATTTTTCAATATCGCAAACTTGGAAAACCAAAACCGGCTGGGCATACCAATGTAAATGCTGAAGACAATTCGGTTCACAACAATTTAACAAAACCAATTTCTAAGTAAAGCGTTCAAAATTCGGTATGTTCCTTCCGCAACGGGAGACTTTACCCTAGGGTAACAAACAATCTCTTTGAGGATACCGTCACCACAAGGAGAAAGAATAGTAGTTATGGAGTTCCCTATATAGAATTCTCACTCAAAATTGAATGAGAATTTTCTTAACCAACCGGAACTATAAGAACAAAAAAAATTAAATCCTATCTTCCGTTGTATACCTTTTTTGGTAGACAACCAAATTTTCAGAAATAAATTATAAAAAAAATGAAAAACTTGCTAAAATTCTTATTGTGCTATACAATCATAAATCTATTTTTGGGGTCTTTTTTATTTTCTTATCCAGAAGCGAAAAAGGGAAAAATTAATTTATCAGTAATTGATATTCATTACGACAAAAAAACCGTAGCATTGGATGGAGAATGGGAGTTTTATTGGAAAAAATTTTATTATTTTTATGATTTCTTACAGGAAAAACCTCCTGCCCCTGATTTTTTTATTAAAGTACCCTCTACTTGGGAAAAATATTCTATAAATAATCAAAAACTACCGGCTAAAGGGTTTGCTACTTATCGCTTGCACCTCGTTCTAAACAGCAAGAAACCTATTAGTTTTTACTCCAAAGGATTTGGAACCAATGTAAGAATTTTTATAAACGGAGAAAAGGTTGCTGAAACCGGCATACCCTCCGAAAGAGAAAGCGAGTCTTACCCAAGAACCGTTCCCGTTAGTTTTACCTATTTTCCGCAGCAAAAACAATTGGAAATACTAATGCACATTTCCAATTACCACTACAGAATGTCTGGTGCTTGGTATCCGCTCGAAATCGGAAAACCGGAAATTGTTACCAGAAAAATACAATATTCCATGTTTCTTGAAATTTTTCTTTTTGGAAGCATGTTTATTATGGGGCTTTATCACATTGGCATTTATATAAACCGGAAGAAAACACTTGAAGCTCTCTTTTTTGGAATGTTTTGCATCTTTTTTGCTTTTAGGACGCTTGTGCTTGGAGAAAAAATGCTACCGGTACTATTACCCGGCATGCCCTGGGAAGTAATGATGAAAATTGAGTATTTGAGTTTTTATATTTGTCTTCCACTCTTTATGAATTATTTTTACTTTTTGTTCAAAGAAGTTACCCATAAAAAGTTCATCCTTACGACCAATGTAATTGCCGGACTTTTTTCTCTTTTTGTCTTATCAACCGGTTCTTATGTCTATACATATTCCGTCCAATTTTACCAAGGGATTACCTTTCTCTGTATACCGTATTTAATTACAATCCTTGTTATAGCTTTACGCAAAAAAATCATGGGAGCAAAAATCTTCTTGCTAAGTTTGGTAATTTTTTCAGCCACCATTATTCATGACATACTTTATAGTAACCAAATCATCAATACTACTCATCTGGCATCTTATGGATTTGTTTCCTTCATTTTTTTACAAAGCTATCTTTTATCAAAAAACTTTGCAATGGCATTCACAACATCAGAAAGGTTGACTTCCGAATTAAAAGAAAAAAACGAAGCACTGACAAAGTTAGACAAATTAAAAGATGATTTTCTTGCCAATACTTCTCATGAATTAAAAACACCTCTGAATGGTATTATTGGTTTGTCCGAATCTCTTTTGGACGGTGCAGCTGGTAAGCTACCCGAAAGAGTATCCTACAATCTTTCCTTGATCATCGCCAGTGGAAAGCGATTAGCGAATTTGGTGAATGACATTTTGGATTTTGCTAAAATGAAAAGCGACGAGATAAAAGTTGCCAAAAAACCGGTTGACATCTATTCGATTGTGAATCTTGTTTTGACTCTTTCACATGCTTTACTAAACAACAAAAAAATTGAGCTAAAAAATTCCATTCCTATAGACTTCCCTTCTTCTTTGGGGGATGAAAACAGGATACAACAAATCCTTTATAACTTGATAGGAAATGCCATCAAATTTACGGAACAAGGAAAGGTAGAGATTACCGGACACTTGAATGGTGAATTTATGCACATATCGGTTTCGGATACGGGTATCGGTATCCCGGAAGATAAGTTTGAATCTATTTTCCAATCTTTTGAGCAGGTGGATTCTTCTTCGGATAGAATGTACGGGGGAACAGGGCTTGGACTTACCGTTACCAAAAAACTAGTTGAACTTCACGGTGGGACTATTTCTTTGGAATCCGAACTTGGAAAAGGATCGATTTTTACCTTTACCCTACCTATATCAGAAGAAAAAGCAAATAAAGAAGAAGTCGAAATTATTCGAAAAATAGAAGACGGTCCAAATACGCCTGAAGAAAAAGAGAATACAATTCCGGTAGAAATCAACAACAATTACAAAATTATGATCGTTGATGATGAACCGATCAACTTACAGGTTTTATCCAACCATCTTTCGCTCCAAAAATATTCTGTTTTACAGGCTTCAAATGGTATGGAAGCGTTGGAAATACTGGATAAATCTCCAACCATTCCAGATTTGATTCTACTAGATGTAATGATGCCAAAAATGACGGGTTTTGAAGTATGTACAAAAATCCGTGAAAAATACAACGCCAATATACTTCCTATCGTCTTGCTTACGGCAAAAAACCAAACCAATGACCTTGTACAAGGCTTTATTCATGGTGCCAATGACTACCTTACCAAACCATTTAGCAAAGACGAACTTCTTACAAGGATCAAAAACCACTTAAACCTTTCCAAAACTTCCGGTGCTTATGAAAAGTTTGTTCCTCAAGAATTTATCAAACTCATCAACAAAGACAGTATCATAGATGTTCAGCTCGGTGACCACGCGGAAAAGTATATGTCCGTATTGTTTTCTGATATACGCTCTTTTACAACTCTTTCCGAAAGCATGAGTCCCAAAGACAATTTTAACTTTATCAACTCTTACTTAAAAAGGATGTCTCCTATTATCCAGGAACACATTGGATTTATAGATAAGTATATTGGTGATGCCATTATGGCGTTGTTTCCTGAAAAAACGGATGATGCCATAACCGCAGGAATTGCCATGCTAAACAATCTAAAAGAATACAATAAGCACAGAAAAAACTCCGGTTATCAACCTATCGAAATAGGAATAGGAATTAATACGGGTAATTTAATGTTGGGAACCATTGGTGGTCTGAATCGAATGGAAGGTACTGTTATTAGTGATGCTGTAAACTTGGCTTCGAGGGTGGAAAGCATGACAAAAAAATATGGTGCTAAAATGTTGATTTCGGAAGAGAGTTTTCACAGCATCCAGGATATTCAAAAATATAATATTCGAGCCATTGACAAAGTAATAGTAAAAGGAAAAACATCAGCCGTATGGGTTTACGAAGTATTTAATTCGGATGAAGAAGAAATCAAATACCAAAAGGTGGCAACCAATGGTCTATTTTCCCAAGCGGTGGTTTCCTATGTCGAGAATAGACATAAGGATGCCTATGAACTGTTTAACCAAGTGAAGTCAAAGTCTCCGAATGATAAAGTCGCTGACTATTTTATAAACGTATTGCAAAACCAAGTGAGATAATTTTAATTTCCTGACTTTCTTTGTATCGAACTTTCATAAAATGCAATCCAATCTTTTGGTTTTATTTTTTTTGACAGTTTACCTATTAATGTATATGGTATATCATCTAATTTTTTAAAACGAATACAGCTTTTTCCCATATCCAATTTCGTTTTGCAATGCTTAGGATACTCAGCCACAAACCAGTCCATTAATTCTTGGTGTGAATAAAGCCCCATGTGATAAACTGCGACAAAGTTTTTTTGTGAAGCAAGACTTATAAAGGGAAGCGGTTCTTTTGGATTGCAATGATAACCACTCGGATAAATTGAATGCGGTACTACATAACCTATCATCCCATAACTTATAGTTTCAGCAAACCCCTTGGGTAGGTTGTCTAAAATTACTTTTCTCAATTTTTGAATAACTTCTTGCCTATCTGTGGTAAGTTGTGCAATATATTGTTCTGGTGTATCTGCTTTTATTTGCATAAAATCTCCTTAAGTAAATGTTTTTCAAAAAACTTGATCTGTGTCAATTGTATTTGGACGAAATAGCAGAAGCAAGACCTGATACAATTGTTGCCATCTGCCTTAAATAAAATGCTTACCTAATAATTTGAAAAAGGAATCTATTGACAAGTTCTAATTAAAAAATTATATATACTCAAAACAAATCCAAAAAAACCAGATCAATCCTAGTATAATATGAAAAATATTCAAAAAATACAAGTCACGACAGGAGTCTACTGGATAGAAATAGCTGATGTAAATTTGTCAGTTTTGTGTGGATGCCCTGCAGATAGTGTAAAATATCTTACAAAACGAGGATTTATTTCTGCAAAAGAAGTAAATGGTACAATTTTTGAAACAGGACCCAATGCAATCCTATTTTCCGACCTATTGGTGCAAAACGGAAGCTTCTCGAACCTTGCAGAATTCCCAATTTTGCAGATGCTCTACAAACAAGGACTCATTATTCCAGGACATCCCAATAATAACGGAGTGAAACCTCTCTTAATAGGCTCACAAGCTCAAATCGAATCTCAAAGCCAATATATTTTTCGAGGTAATTATGGTTTGGTTTCGGAAGTGGAAATGCTAAAAGCCGGAATAACCCAAGCAGAAGCTAAAGAACTCTTACGGATGAAGCTATACTTTTCTTTTGGGCAAATCAAACCAACATACGAACTGGTAGATTCTATTGTTTTGGAAGATAGAGCCGTAGAAATTAAAGACGGTGTTTTCTTGAAAAGGATCGAGCTAAATGTTTTTGAGTTTAGATACAAAGACGAAACTGTTCTAATCAATTTAAACCTGCAACCGGGCGAAAGGTATGGCGTTCCCTATCCTTTGGGTTATCACCTAATCAATCGGGAATATTTCGGTGTAATCCACACAGGCGATGGTGATGGCTGGAATGAAAACTATCCTTGCAGTTCTAGTATCATTATTTACCAAGGGAAAATATATCTCATTGATACAGGTCCAAACCTCATTCATTCTCTGCAAGCTCTCGGGATCAGCATCAATGAAATTGAAGGAATTTTCCATACACATACCCATGACGATCACTTTGCCGATCTCCCCACAATCATGCAAGCAGACCATAGAATCAAGTATTTCACAACTCCATTGGTAAGAGAGTCTGTAATCAAAAAACTGTCTGCTCTCATATCCATGGATGAAGATCGATTTAATGAATTTTTTAACGTACAGGATTTGAAACCAGATGTTTGGAACAACATTGATGGATTGGAAGTATTGCCCCTACTATCCCCACATCCCGTAGAAACCACCGTATTTTATTTTCGCACTTTTTGGAATGACGGGTATCATTCGTATGCTCATCTCATTGATGTTGTTGATCTTGATAAGCTAAAGAATATGGTAACCGATGATGTAAACAAATACGGTGTAAATCAAAATTTTTTTGATAAAGTTGCAAAAGATTACCTGAAATATGCTGATATAAAAAAAATTGACATTGGAGGTGGAATGATTCATGGAAAAGCAGATAATTTTAGGAATGATCCTTCCGGAAAAATACTCCTATCCCACATGTCTAACGAACCTTCACAAGAAGAACGAAACATTGGCTCCGGATCACCTTTTGGGTCGGTAGATGTACTGATTCCTTCTTACCAAAATTACATCCGCAGACAAGCACACCAATTTATTACTACGTATTTTCCAAGTGCACCAACCTATCAAATCAATATGCTACTCAACAATCCTATCAAAACCTTTAATCCGAAAACAATTATTATCAAGCACGGACAAAACCATAACAACATCTACCTTTTGATTACCGGAAATATTGAATTGATACAAGAAAATGCCAAACTACCTATTACGCTTTCTGCCGGTGCAATCATTGGAGAATTCTCGGGTTTGCAAGGAAATCCCTCCCCTTACACATTTCGCACTGTTAATTTTGTCCAAGCTCTGGAATTATCGTGCGGGTACTACAAACAATTTATTGAGCAATTCGAACTAACGGAAGACGTTAAAGTTCTAAGGGAAGCACGACAATTTTTGCAGGAAACCTGGCTTATGGGAGAAGCAATATCTTATCCTGTTCAAAACCAGATTGTTCAATCCATAGTTTCCAGATTTTACGATAGCGGAACGGTTTTTTCGGGCGAAACAGCATCCATTTTTGTTATCAAATCAGGAAAACTACAAAGGTTTATAGGAAAAGACATTTTTGAAACTCTATCCAAAGGAGATTTTTTTGGAGAAGACGGAGTGCTTTTTAAAATTCCAAGTTTGTTCAAGGTAGAAGTAATCGAGCAGGCTGAAATCTATCAAATCTCTGGCAAACTACTTTTGGATATACCAGTTGTTCGCTGGAAACTATTTGAAATCTTTGAAAAAAGGATGGGTATGGTACTTGACTCCAATTTAAGTAGTCTTCCTATATTTTATTGGCGAAAAGAGTATAGTGTTAATGTGGAAATTTTTGATAACCACCACAACCAGTTATTTGAAAAAGCAAACCTTTTACATGAAGCTCTAAATATCAATAAGGAAAAAGACGTAATAAAAGAAGTTCTGGATTTTTTAATCGAGTATACAGAATACCATTTTGAAGAAGAAGAAAGTCTCATGACAAAGCATAAATACCCTCAATTCCAAGCCCACAAGAAAAAACATAATAAATTAATAGAAAAAGTTTCTGAGTATCATAGTAAAATGGATCTAGGGGATATAAAAATGGGTTTTGAATTTTTAGATTTTTTAAAAGAATGGATACTTGATCATATCTTATTTGAAGACAGAAAGTATACAAAGTTTTTTAACGGGATTGGAATTTATTGATACAGACCGGAGTTTTATGTGACCTATACACAAGCCATTTTGGATCGTACAACAGGCTTCCAGCCTGTAAAACAAAATAGTTATAACGAATTTTCGAAACTTAGAAAACTCCTCTATTGTATCAATTGAAAAGATACAATATTTCTCAATGTTTCTACAAACAATACATTTTTCGTTTCTGTGGGAATAATCCGAAAAGGATAGGAGTGCAGCTCCTTTTTTTTAACCAAATTCCCTTCTCTATCAAAAAAGACTAAAATATTTTTATAGCTGGCTAAAAAATAAGAACCGGAATAGTAGGCAACTTGGTATATCTGTTCGTGTTGTGCTTTATTGAATTCAGTTATTTTTTCATCTTTATTGTACAAATAAATATCATCCGGAGTGTTAATTAACAATAAACCATCATCACTAATAGTCATGTAAATCTTATGCGGATATATTTTTTTTAGTTTAACCGTTGCAATTCGTTTCCCTTGTTCATCCAGGATTTTTATAAAATCCGTATCTTTTTTTGTGTAATGGACAGCAGCCCGCTTGCCATTAGGAGATAGACAAGAGCTTTTTTGAAAAAATTTCGAACTTGTATTTGTCTCAGTTGTAGAATATACGATTTCACCCTGGGAATTGATATAATAAATTTCTCCTCCAGCAAAAACAAGCAAAGCATCTTGGGAATCTATAGAAAAGCTATAATCAACCAAAAATCGACCATTTACTTCTTTTACGCCAATGCCATTTCCATTTATATCTGACAATAATACCCGATTTTGATCCCCGGACAAAAAAAGGACTAGCTTGCCTGAATAAGACGCACGAGGATAGCTTTGGTAAGGTTTTTCCCATAAAATTTCACCGGCTTCCGAAAAATAAGAAACCGTATCTCCCACCTTTTTGTATAAATAAAAACCGTTTCCTTTTAGTGGAACTTCTATCAAATAATCGGATGAAATAGAAACTTCCTTGTTAATTCCGAACAAATACAAACCACTTTTTGTTTTGTAGGCATTCAAAGCCCTTTGGGGAGAAAATTTAAACCTCTCGTCTTCTTGGATTCCATAGTGTTCCACCTTACTCCAATGCCAATTTTGTTGGAAATATTCTACGCTTTGAAAGTCTTCCCCTATAAAAAAGTAGGTAAGAAAAAAAACGACGATAAAAGCCGGAATAACATATTTTAACACAATAAACTTTCTCTCCTTAGTTCAATCTAAGTTTTAAGCCTAAATAGTCAATGTTTTTCGCTAGTACAAAATATACACCTGCTAGAAAGTTGTGTGCCATTTTCTACTGTGGGGTAAGTGATAGAACCAATCCTCTCAACCGAGGAAAATTCCAAAAACCCCGCCCTCAATGCGATCCATAATCAAAGGGCTATTTTTAGCTCGGTACTAAGTTCCACTCTCAGGTGTCAATTGCTCCGGATCAAAACCTAATTCTCTTAACTTCCGAGCCATAAGCTCCACTTTTTTTTGAGCTTCTATTCTCTGCTTTTGTTCTATTTTTAATTTTAGCTTTTCCCTTTCGACTTGCCGTTTTTCAACATCAGCTAACTCTTCTCCGGTTGGAACCAATCTTCCGTTTTTGTCACACCACCTTAGCCACTTTCCTTCGGTTTTCTCGAATTCTCCTTCCCATATCCGAAGTCCTAGTCCTACATCCCTAAACATACACCGGTCTTGAAGTTCGTATCCCATGCTTCCCAGCTTGTAACATTCCAATTCCAACCCTTTGTATAGTTTTAAAGGGTCATATACCACGTAGTATTTCACTCCCAGTAGGGCATAATCTCGCAGTTTCCCTTCTTTTTCATCTCCCACTTTGTTTGATACGATTTCAATGACTACCTCCGGTGGCTTTCCGAATGTATCCAAAAAATAAGAGCGATTTCTTTTGTCTTCCCAGTCACGGGGTGTTTCTACTTTCAAGCTTAGCATCACATCCGGAACAACCGGATGTTCCAGTAAGTCGGAAAAAATTCCCACATTTGCATTGACCATAAACCGTTTGTCATCACTTTCGGGTTGCCAAGAAGCATAGAGAGTGTGCGTAAGGAAACGCATGAGTTTTTCGCAAAGGATACTGTCCACCGGTTCACCGTCTTCGATGACAACGGTTTCGATGTCGATAGGGTATTTTGGGACTGTTAGCATACTTGTACTCCATTGAAGGTATTTTCATACAGGTTTGTCAAGATAACAAGGCTTTTTTTAAAAGTTATGGGAAAATCTATGGTAGATATCGGACCAGTAATTTCTGGAAAATTCTATATGAAAAAGGTAAGCTCATAGTCGCAATCCTCTCAACCGAGGCAAATTCCAAAAACCCCGCCCTCAATGCGATCCATAATCAAAGGGCTATTTTTAGCTCGGTACTAAGTTCCACTCTCAGGTGCCAATTGCTCCGGATCAAAACCTAATTCTCTTAACTTTCGAGCCATAAGCTCCACTTTTTTTTGAGCTTCTTTCTCTCTTTTCTGAGCTTCTTTCTCTCTTTTCTGAGCTTCTATTCTCTCTTTTTGTTCTATTTCTGTCTGTTTCTGAGCTTCTATTCTCTGCTTTTGTTCTATTTTTAATTTTAGCTTTTCCCTTTCGACTTGCCGTTTTTCAACATCAGCTAACTCTTCTCCGGTTGGAACCAATCTTCCGTTTTTGTCACACCACCTTAGCCACTTTCCTTCGGTTTTCTCGAATTCTCCTTCCCATATCCGAAGTCCTAGTCCTACATCCCTAAACATACACCGGTCTTGAAGTTCGTATCCCATGCTTCCCAGCTTGTAACATTCCAATTCCAACCCTTTGTATAGTTTTAAAGGGTCATATACCACGTAGTATTTCACTCCCAGTAGGGCATAATCTCGCAGTTTCCCTTCTTTTTCATCTCCCACTTTGTTTGATACGATTTCAATGACTACCTCCGGTGGCTTTCCGAATGTATCCAAAAAATAAGAGCGATTTCTTTTGTCTTCCCAGTCACGGGGTGTTTCTACTTTCAAGCTTAGCATCACATCCGGAACAACCGGATGTTCCAGTAAGTCGGAAAAAATTCCCACATTTGCATTGACCATAAACCGTTTGTCATCACTTTCGGGTTGCCAAGAAGCATAGAGAGTGTGCGTAAGGAAACGCATGAGTTTTTCGCAAAGGATACTGTCCACCGGTTCACCGTCTTCGATGACAACGGTTTCGATGTCGATAGGGTATTTTGGGACTGTTAGCATACTTGTACTCCATTGAAGGTATTTTCATACAGGTTTGTCAAGATAACAAGGCTTTTTTTAAAAGTTATGGGAAAACCTATGGTAGATATCAGACCAGTAATTTCTGGAAAATTCTATATGAAAAAGGTAAGCTCATAGTCGCAATCCTCTCAACCGAAAAACCCCCTAATGAGTTGTAATTGAATTTGAATCTCAATTCTCCCCCTCATGGGCATATCCTTACCCATATCTTTTTGTTATTCACCACAGATTTACACAGATGGACACCGATTTTTTAATTCCTGTTTGATTTTTTTGATTAATAAAAAATTGAATAGTTTATATAGTGAATCTCGCACTTATCCCTTACGGATTTTTATAAAACTATTTTCATATAATACGCATTTATTTATAATTATCATAAATATACTTTATAATAACAATACTTCCCCATATCCGTGTTAATCAGTGTGTATCTGTGGTTAAAATCATTCCATACTTATGGGTAAAGCTATGCCTCATGGGGGAGCATAAGGGCTTAACGAAAACTACTGTGGGGGTAAGTGATAGAATCAATCCCCTCAACCGAGGAAAATCCCAAAAACTCCTGCCCTCAATGTGATCCATAATAACTAATAGAATCAATACTATCAAGAGCTAAATACGTTATTTTTGTGTAACCTAGCGGGATTTTGCTTGAAAAATAGGCAGGAATCAGTGTTTTTATAGGAATAAACTAACGTATTTTTCCGTAACCTCCTCCGATTTTTACGTTTTTTGCCTTCTCTATAGTGAGGTTTGAAAAAATATTTGTTATTGAAAAATAGTAGTAATAAAATGTAATCATATATATAGTATAATGATATAAAAGAAAATCTAGGGCAATTCATAAAATGATAAATCATTCGATCCATGGATAGATATTCTTCCCTTTTTTCAGCAATTAGCACCACTGTTCATTACTTTATCAACAAATTCTATGGAGACACCAAAATCTTCGGAAATTTCTTCAATCGTTAACTTACCTCGCGATATTGCTTTTTTGATAGAAATCTCTAACTGTTTTTCTGCTTTTTCAGCCCGTTTCCTTTCCAAAACACTCGCTTCTTTCCCGGTAGGTATCACTTCACCATAGCTGTCACACCATCTCAGCCATGAGTTGTATTCACCTTCATAAAAACCCACCCACAATCGAATTCCCAAACTCACTTCTCGAAACCATGTCTCTTCCCGCCGCTCCACTATTCTCCCTTTATACTCATAGCAATGCAAAACACTGTCTTCCAATATCAACATACCAGGGTCATATACTACATAGTATTTTACACCTATCTTCCCATAATCTATGAGCTTATTCTCCAATTCACCTCCTACCTTATTCGATACGATTTCTATCACTACTTCCGGTGGCTTTCCGATTTTGTCCAAATAGTAACACAAGTCTTCTTTTTTCTTCCTCTCTTTTGGTTTATCCACGTCCAAGCTGAGCAATACGTCTGGAACGATTGATGTATCCAATAGTTTCGTGAATATCCCCACGTTTGCAGAGACAAAAAAACTAGAGTGACCTTGTGCTGTCCAAGAAGAATAGAGAGTTTCAGTGAGAAGTCTCATTTGCTTTTCGGAAAGGATATTGTCCACAGGCTCACCGTCCTCAATTTCAATTTCTTCGATGTTTAGTGTTTTTTCTTCGATGGCAATCATGGTATTTACATAAACAAATAGGTAGGTTTTTGCAAGAAGATTTTTACGTTTTTTGCCTTCTCTATAGTGAGGTTTGAAAAAATATTTGTTATTGAAAAATAGTAGTGATAAAATATAATCATATATATAGTATAATGATATAAAAGAAAACCTAGGGCAATTCATAAAATGATAAATCATTCGATCCATGGATAGATATTCTTCCTTGTTCCTCATTTCTTGCTACTTTTTACTAGCAAGTACGTTTACAGTCTTGGTTTTTTGAATTTACTGTGTTATACTCAAAACAGAGTCGAAAATAAGGTCATTTTTTTCTAAATTTCAAAAAAAGTTGTTGATACAAAATCCACAAATAAACAAAAAATGGTTAGTTGTACGGAAATAAAAAAATTAAGCCGGAACGGGAAGTCTAACCAAAGCAACAGGCTTTGAAGAACTGCTGGAAAAGGAAATCAAGTTTGAGACTCTACGGGAAATTTTAGCAAAAGAATCCAATGCAACCCTATCAATCGTGGAGCCAAATTCCAAATTGTACAGTGTTTTGGATGCACTGTCTCAAACACTGGAAGAACTCAAGCGGGCAAAATAAGAGCGTATTTGTCTTGACAGAAGATTCCATCGCCTTAACGGAAAAAAGAAAGCTATAGCTGACGGAGTCTCAACAGCGGATATCGGAAGCGGTGAAGGGATTTCCTACCTCATAAGAGAAGTTTTGAAGGATAAGGGAAAAAAAATCAAAAACTTTTTGGAAAACCCGGAAAAGGATAAATGTTCCAGACAGCAACTCAAGGTATATTATAATATGGAAACTATAAAGTTTGTGTTGTAACTGATGATTGGTTTATGCAAAAAACAATAAACTATATGATTGAAAATAGCCACCTTCCTTATGCAATTCTGAAACACTTAAAAAAAGGAAATCTAAAAGCAAAAGGTTGGAGGTAAAACACTCTCCGCTCCCTGAGCGTAACGATGCACTGAGCTAAGTCGAAGCGTCGAAGGGAGCCAAACGGTTTATTACATTTTCTTCAATGATTCCATAACTTTCACATAATTAAACGGTGTAACAATTTCACCTTCAAGGCTAAGTTCTTTTTTAGCAACATCAAGTGCCCTTTGTTCTCTATGGAAAGTGTTTTTATCTTTTATATCATAACACACCTGAAAGAGTTTTCTATTCCCAAAAATATCTTTTACGAGGAAGTCAACTTCATAACGCTCCTTAGTTAGATAAAAAGAAATTTCGTAACCAAGCCTTCTCAACCCTATGTAGACAATATTTTCAAAAAGGTTTCCATAGTCCTCTTTCTTAAGAGTAAATGCTTTTATTAATCCCGTATCGATAGCATACACTTTTTTCGGATTAGACTGCACAGTTCGAATGGATTCACTGTAAATCGGCACCATAAAGGCAAGATAACAATCTTCGATGTATCCAATGTATTCGTATAACGTATTTTTTCCGACTTTAATACCCTGGCTTTTTAAATCGTTGTATAATTTATGGATAGAAATTTGTCTACTTGCAGAATGTAAGATCGTTTTTATCAAATATTTTATGAGTGTAATATTCGAAACATTATACCTCTCAATAATATCTCTGAAAACAACTATTTCAACATAATCCTGAAGTACCCTGACTCTAGCCGAAGGTTCATAAAATATAACTTCAGGAAAGCCACCTTTGAGCATGTATTCATGAAAGTCTTTTTGAAACTGATCCGAAACCATTTTTGACATTTCTGCCGGATAAATTTTTCGGTTAGGATATTCAAAAAAGTCAAGAGGCCACATTTCCGTATTAATGCTCCTTCCTCTCAATGAGGTGGCAATTTCTCGGCTTAACATTTTGGCAGAAGAACCGGTAATAAAGATTTTCACTTTTTTTGAATCAAATATTCTGCGAATAACGGTTTGCCAACCTTCGATATTTTGAATTTCATCAAAAAAGAAATAACACTCCTTTTGGTGGTTTTCCGGATAGAGTTCATAGAAAGTTTCTATAAGTCTTGCAAACTCAAGTTGTTTCATTGGAAGAAGTCTATCATCTTCAAAATTTACATACAAAACCTTTGTTTCTTCTAAGCCATCTTGTAATAAATCCTTTATTAACCCGATAAGAAAAAAACTTTTTCCGGTTCTTCTCATTCCGGTTATTACATGAATTTTATCTTCCACCCTAGGTAATACTATATTTCTTCTCCAAATATCTCTATACAGTTTTTCTTTTAATTCATCCTTTAGGGTGAGTATTAATTCTCTCATCATCTTTCTTTCTCTATAAAGACAGATTAGACCTATTATGTCTTTTTGTAAAGAGAAAGAATTGAATTAAATTTCTATAAACTTAACAAACTTAAATACAGCTTTCTTAATAGAGACGGTTCATCGTCCTTGAAGTCAACGATTGTATTGGAGTATTTTGCGGCTTCTTGTTTTTGTTCTGGAGTTAGCGTGTGTCCTTCACTTGTTTGGATTTTGTCCAATTCCGGTAATCTACAGTCTTCATCTGCAACAAATCGAACACATACTTTGGAAAAATTCAACTTGGGTTTATACTCTTTTGACAGTTCTGCTATCGTTTTTTGTCTTTTAATACCTAAGATGGCAACATTTTTTTCAAATACTGTCCCGTAAACGAATTTTGGATTTTAACAATTTCTTCGGGAGTTCCCTTTCCGATCACTTCACCTCCACCGTCTCCCCCTTCCGGTCCCATGTCAATGATATAATCCGCACACTTGATTACATCCAAATTATGCTCGATAATAATCATAGAATTACCTCTATCTACTAAAGACTGCAATACATTCATCAACTTGCGAATGTCATCAAAATGTAGCCCGGTAGTTGGCTCGTCCAGGATATAAAGTGTCTTTCCCGTAGAACGCTTGGATAATTCCGTAGCCAATTTGATACGTTGGGCTTCTCCACCGGAAAAAGTTGTAGCCGCTTGTCCGAGCTTGATATATCCCAAACCAACTTCCGAAAGTGTTGCCAACTTTCTTTTTACCGAAGGAATGTTTTCAAAAAACTCCAAAGCGTCTTCTATGGTCATTTCCAGGACTTCGTGTATATTTTTTCCTTTGTATCGGACTTCCAAGGTTTCTTTGTTGTAGCGTTTTCCCTTACAAACTTCACAAGTAACGTATATATCAGGTAAAAAGTGCATCTCAATTTTTAAAATCCCGTCTCCTTGACAGGTTTCGCACCTACCACCGGAAACGTTGAAACTAAACCTTCCGGGATTATAGCCTCTCATTTTGGCATCTTCCAAACCGGAAAACAACTCCCGAATCGGAGTAAAAAGACCGGTGTAGGTTGCAGGATTGGAACGAGGAGTTCTGCCAATAGGGGATTGGTCTATGTCGATTACTTTATCAATATGCTCTACACCTTCGATTCTTTTGTGCTTTCCAGCAACCGTTTTGCTACGCATGATTTTGTGAGCCATAGCTTTGTATAAAATTTCATTTACCAGTGTTGACTTTCCCGATCCGGAAACACCAGCTACAACCACCATCACCCCCAGAGGAATTGCCACATCAATGTTTTTTAGATTGTTTTCTTTTGCTCCTATGACCTTTAGCTCTTTACTGTTGCTTTGCCTTCTTTCTTTTGGCATTTCAATTTTTAGCTTTCCGCTCAAATATTTTCCCGTAAGTGAATTTTTATCTTTTTTTATACTATTAGGAGTCCCTTGTGCTACAATGTTTCCACCATGTATTCCGGCTCCAGGTCCTAAGTCTATGATATGATCGGATTCCTCCATTGTTTCCTGGTCGTGCTCTATAACAATAACCGTATTCCCCAAGTCTCGCAACTCTTGCAGAGTGTGTATCAGTTTGGTATTGTCTCTTTGGTGTAGTCCGATGGAAGGCTCATCCAATATATACAAGACTCCCATGAGCTTGGAACCAATTTGGGTTGCCAAGCGTATCCTTTGGGCTTCTCCACCCGAAAGCGTTCCTGCACTTCTTTCCAGAGATAGGTATCCGACTCCCACATCGTTCAAAAAAGTGAGACGTTGTTTGATTTCTTTTAAAATCGGTTTGGCAATAATTTCATCCGAACCGGTGAGATGCAGCGAATTGACAAAATTAATTGCTTTTGCGACGTTAAAAGAAGTGAATACGTCAATAGGAACGTCTTGGATTTTTACGGCTAAACTTTCCGGTTTCAGACGTTTACCTTTGCACGCCGGACAGGTATGGTTCATCATAAACCCTTCCATCCATTGACGCATGGAATCCGACTTTGTTTCTTTGTATCTTCTTTTTAAATTGGGAATCACTCCTTCAAATTCACGAGAAAACTCATAGTGAGAATCTTCTTTTCTGAAATCATAATCAATTTTAATAGACTTATCACCATACAAAACGATGTTTTGAATTTTCTCCGGTAGGTCTTTCCAAGGGGTGTTGTAGTCAAATTTTAGAGACTTGGCAAGAGCATGGATTGTTGCAATGTACCAATAGCTTCCAGTCTTTCCCCATACTTCCAAACAGCCTTCCATCAGAGAGCTTTCCGGCTCATTGACAATTAGATTTTCATCAAATTCCAGCAAAGAGCCGATTCCATCACAACTCGAACAGGCACCTTGAGGCGAGTTAAACGAAAATAGTCTGGGAGAAAGTTCAGGGAGAGAAACGTTTTCGCACTTAGGACAAGAGAGTTTTTGAGAAAATATGTGGTCTTCCTGTCCGTCATGGATCACAACCAATCCTTCGGATTCATTCAAAGAAGTCTCAACCGAATCCGCGATTCTAGACGTAATTCCCTTTTTCATAACAAGCCTGTCTACAACCAGGTCTATACTGGACTTTATGTTCTTTTTTAGCGTAATTTCTTCTTCTAGGGTTTTGATTTCCCCATTGACCCGAACACGATTAAAGCCTTCTTTTTGAGCTTTTTGAAAAACTTCTTTGTGTTCCCCTTTTTGTGCTCGCACTACGGGTGATAGTACAATAATTTTTGTTCCTTCGGGAAAAAGTTCTATCCTTTCGACAATCTGGTCAACGGACATACTCGCAACGGGAGTTCCGCATACGGGACAGTGAGGTTTTCCTACCCTTGCATAAAGTAGTCTCAAATAATCATAAATTTCGGTAACGGTTCCCACCGTGGATCTGGGGTTTCGGTGGGTCGTTTTTTGCTCAATGGAAATGGCTGGGCTTAAACCTTCGATTAAATCCAAATCCGGCTTTTCCATTTGTCCAAGGAATTGCCTTGCGTAGCTAGATAGACTTTCTACGTATCGCCTCTGACCTTCAGCGTAAATTGTGTCAAAAGCAAGCGAAGATTTTCCTGAGCCAGATAGACCGGTAATAACTACCAACTTATCCCTGGGTATATCTACGTCTATATTTTTTAGATTGTGCTCTCTCGCACCACGTATTTTGATAAATGTTTCGGACATATTGGTGTATATTTGTGATTTCTAAGTATAGGTGTAAATCAAATATTTTGGATAACAACCTAAAAGTTATGCTGCTTAAAAGCAAAAATAGAATTTATTCTTAATTGATAAAAATAGGGTGTTTTTTAAAATCAATAAAAATAAACTTTAAGAAAGAATAATTTTTTATTATAACATTTTAGAGGAATAATTATGGGAACAAGAATTGAAACAGATTCTATGGGGCAAATAGAAGTTGAGAGCACAAAATATTGGGGTGCTCAAACTCAGAGGTCATTGCACCATTTTAAAATCGGTGGAGACAGATTTCCACGAGAAATGATAAGAGCTTTTGGAATTTTAAAAAAATCAGCTGCCATTGTAAATACGGAATTAGGAATTTTATCCAAGGATAAAAGTGATTTAATTATCAAAGCTGCGGACGAAGTGATTTCCGGTAAATTAGATGACCATTTTCCCCTGGTTGTATGGCAAACAGGTTCCGGTACTCAAACCAATATGAATGTGAACGAGGTGATTTCCAATCGAGCCATTGAAATGGCTGGTGGTGTTATGGGGTCAAAAAAGCCTGTCCATCCAAACGACGACGTAAACAAAGCTCAGTCATCAAATGATACATTTCCAACCGCCATGCACATCGCAACAGCAGAGCAACTCGCTAATAAATTGATTCCTTCTATCACATTGCTAAGAGACACGCTCAAAAAGAAGTCAGAAGAATTTAAAGATATAATCAAAATCGGAAGGACTCACTTGCAAGACGCAACTCCTCTTACACTAGGGCAGGAATTTTCCGGTTATGTCCAAGCTTTAACCTATGATATTGAAAGGGTTCAAAAAGTGCTGCCAGCCGTTTACCGATTGGCTTTGGGAGGAACTGCTGTAGGAACAGGATTAAACACACACCCTGAATTTGCAGTCAAAGGTGCGGCTCAAATAGCTAAAGAGACGGGACTTCCTTTTGTATCTGCCGAAAACAAATTTGAGTCTTTGGCTGCCCACGATTCTATGGTTGAGGTTAGTGGAATACTCAAAACAATTGCGGCATCCCTAATGAAAATTGCCAATGATATTCGATGGCTTGCCTCCGGACCAAGGTGTGGAATAGGTGAGCTGGTTATACCCGAAAACGAGCCTGGTTCATCTATTATGCCCGGAAAAGTAAATCCGACCCAATCCGAAGCAATGACAATGGTTGCTGCTCAAGTGATGGGGAATGATGTTGCGGTAAACATAGGAGGATCTTCCGGGAATTTTGAATTGAACGTATTCAAACCCGTAATAGTATTTAATGTATTGAATTCGATTCGGTTGATAGCAGATACCTGTGTTTGCTTTGAAGAACATTGTGCAAGAGGAATTGAGCCTAACAAAGAAAGAATTACCCACAACTTAAATGATTCTTTGATGTTGGTGACAGCTCTCAATCCTCATATCGGATATGACAACGCAGCAAAAATTGCTAAAACAGCACACAAAGAAGGTACAACCTTAAAAGAAGCCGGAGTTAAGCTTGGAATTTTGACAGAAGAACAATTTAAACAGTGGGTAAAACCGGAAAATATGATCAGTCCGAAATGATGAGTTTTTCCCAAAAAAAGAGAGCAGGCAAGATGCCTGTTCTACTACTCTGTTATTTGCTTGCCGGAAATTGTTCTGCAACACAGGTAAGTGTTTCCATTGATCAAGTTTATGTCACAAGTGATAAGCCACAAAAAGGTTCCAATGAAGAAATTGTTAATATGGTTAGTACACTTGTAACAGGAGTTTTGAACAAAAATCTCTCCCAATTGCCTAATTTTGTAAATCGAAATAGAGGTATCTACCTAGACGTAAAAGGTTTATGGAGTTTTGAGGAATTACAGACAGAACTAAAAAAAGAGGATTCTATTTTTGAGATTTATTTTTTTGACCATAACAAATTGGTAAAACAAAAAAAAAGCCCAAATGTTTTAACCGTTAGAGAACTTCTAATTGCATCAGAAGGTTTAAAATTGGATTTATTTTACGAAGATTCCAAGTCTTGTGAAGTGAAAATCAAGTTTTTAAAAAACAAAAAATTGGCTTACGATTTAAATAATCCTTATTTTATACTAATAGATGGTAAATGGTATTTGTATAGGTTGTTTTAGCGAGCGGTTTTAACCGCTCGGTTATACTGTTTATTTTTACTTGGCAAGTGTAATGGTAGCTCCGGTGGAATCCGTACCTGATATACTACCGTCTGTAGTTGTTGTACTGCTACAGCTGGCAAAAGCTCCGCTTGAAGCTTGAGAAGCATACTGGTATTTGTTTTGATCCAAATTACAACTCGTTGATAAAATTTGAGTTGCGGCACATTCCAGTAAAGTGTTATAATCTGTTTCTGTTCCGGCTATATTTGCCGTTCCACAGGAATCAGTAGGATTATATCCGTAAGCCGAGGAAACACATTCATTTAGCTTGTATAACGCTTGCAAGCAAGCCGTTTGGGCTGCCGTTGTGCCACCGCTTTCTGCCAAAGCATAGAGTAGATATTGATTTTTTGCAAAATCTTTCTCCGCATAATCTCTACTACATCCATATAAAAATGCTATCACACTTAAAATTCCCAAAACTATTTTTATAAAATGTTTGTTTGGTTTCATATTTTACTCCATTCTTCTTAAAATTTTGCGACTAATCCAAGGGTTGCGCCGTTTTGGTAGTGTGCTGGTCTTCCCTTTTCATCTACAAATTGATTACCCAATGCCCAGTCTCTTCTTAAATCCAGTTTAATAACCAGATTTTCGGAAAAATTATAAATAGGTGTTATGGTAAAAGTTTTAGCTTGCCCTTTAGATGTCGCAGGTCTTCCAAAATTACTTTCTTGGTATTGCAAATCGTATCTGTAGGCAGGAGTTGTAAATGCACCCGGTGGATTTACAGCCAAAGCACCACCATACCGGCTATCATCAATGTTTTCATACCTAAGACCTAGCGCCAATTTTGGGTTTATAATGTATTTGAACCATACACCGTAAGTATTGTAAATCTTTTTAGTGTATTTGCCGTCTCTTCCAAGACCATTTAAACCTGTTCCTCCGATTGGATCAGAAAAACCGTCATTAATGTACCCTGCAGCATTTGTAATCGTTTGACCAGATCGAATCCCATGTGTCCAATCCAATGAAATAGACATTTTTTCATTTGGAGAAAATGCTAGAATTACGTTATTTACAAACCAATAGTCCGTTTTAAAGCTAGACGGACCAGGATTGGGGGTTAATGCCGGAACATTAGTCGCTATAAAATTTTCCATATTCGATTGTCTGCTTGTTACGTTATCATTTCCATAAACCGTGTTCCAGACAAGATCAAATTTATCAGGAATAATATGTCCTTTTAGCTGTGTTCCGACTGCCCTTGCTTTATTGGGACCGTCAACGTACACATGATTGCTTATATCTGTTAATTGACTTGATTGTAAAGTCGCAAACTGTGCATTGTTTCCTGTGTATCCTGTTCCCTGTGCACTATTGTATAAATACAGACCTAGAGACCATTTATCTGTCATGCTCAAACTGGCTCTTGCTCCCGTGTGGATAAATGGAACTGTATTAAAAAAGATATAACCAATGGTATAGTTTAAGTTGTCTTTTGACTCAAGAACTTCGTAACCAATGTGAGTTGCCATTTTTCCAACGTCTATGGTTAAACCTTTCATGATTGGAAAATACATTGAAACATAAGCTTGTTGTAATAAATTCATATTAAAAGCTTGATTCGTTGTATAAAAAGGTCGTTCTTGAAACATAGCGTTTTGACCATTCATAAAATCAATCCTGAATCCCCACCTACTGTCAGCGGTTGCGACCTTTTCTAAGTCTAACTCAACTGAGTTGACCGCAAATTGTTTATTGTAGGTTTCAAATGTCCTGGAAGAATCCACTCCCCCGCCTTGTTTGTTGTTGGTTATGTATTGGTAATAAACATCAACAAACCCAGATACTTCTACTTTATCATACCATTTTTTTTCAGCAGGAGCCGCTGCTTCTTCAGCAAAAACTCCCAACGTACTTACCATAAAAGTCAAAATAGAAAATAGTTTTACTCTACTCCTCATTTTTAACTCCTCCTATTCAACCTTTAGCAACTTGTATGCCAAACTAAAAATTTTAATAAAAAAGATTAAATATGAGAAATGAGCCAGTAATAATGTAAAAAACCTTTTATGCTCCCTTCGACTACGCTCAGGGAGCGTTTCGGACATTGAGCGTAGTCGAAATGTCCTTCTCTTATTTAACTCCCCGGTAGTCTCTATTTTACTGTAGAATAAATAAGCAAATGCTTTTAGAATATACAAAATGATGTTATAATAATCGGACTAAAACCAATGTGAAGTCGTCTTCTAAAGTTTTTTTTCCTCTATATGAATCCGTTTTACTTTTGATTAATCTTTTAATTTCTTCAATAGGCTTGTTACCGTTGGTTTCAATTAAATCTTTAAGTCTATCTTCTCCAAAAAATTCATTTTGGGAATTTTTAGTTTCGGTAACTCCGTCCGTATACAAAACAATCATGTCTCCAGGGGAGTAATAAATGGTTTCTTCTGATATATAGGCGTTTTTAAGAGTAACTCCAAGAGGAAGTCCTTTGCCTTTGAGTAACTCAACTTTCCCGGTTTCCTGTCTATAAAAGAATTGTCTATTGTGCCCGGCACTAGAATAAGTGATTTTTTTTTCCAAAGCGTTGATTCTAAGTAACATCAATTCAACAAACATGTTACAATTGTATTTATTTGCTATAATTTCATTACTTTTGTTCAAGCCGTATTTGGGGGATATACTCCTATAGATTTCACTCGCAATGGTAGTTTTGGAAAATTCCATAAATAAGGCAGCTGATATTCCTTTTCCGGTTACATCAGCAATCAAAACAGAAATTTCGTCTGGACTATGATAAACCATATCATAAAAGTCTCCTCCAACTTCGTGAGAAGGTACATATAAAGTCTCGATCTCCAATCCGTTTAAAAATTTAGGAATTTGGGGGAGGGAAAATTTTTGGATTGATGAAGCTATTTGCAAATCCCTCTTCATTCCTTCGTATTTTTCTTTTTCTTCCCGTGCCAAAAAGGATTTATAAGCTTCTTGGATTTGGTTCACAATAAGAGTAACCAAGCCTAGATCAACTTTATTAAAATGTTTTTTGTCTTTTCTATCAGTTAGGCTTAAGATAGCTACAACTTCCGAATTCATAATAATGGGGGCACACAAAAATGATTTTGTATGATAATTCCGAATCAAAATAGGTCTAAACTCACTATGTTCGATATTTTCGATCAGAATGGGTTTGCCTGTTTGTATAATATGTTTGAGAATACCCGACACTTCTATTTTTCTTTTTTGGTAAGGGAGAGAAAAGCCAACCGAACTTAACAAACGCCATTTTTCAGACTTACTTTTACATACAAAAGAGGCTCTTTCTACCCCAACAAGATTCACGATAGAATGAATGGCAAACCTTATAAATTCTCGCAACCATGTAATCGTTGAAAGCCTATTGCTGATTTCTAATAGCCCACTAATGTATTCCAGACGTATTTGAAGGTCATCGATAACCAAACGATTTTTTAAAGCAATGGCTGCCATGTCACAAAAACTCTTCAACACATAAAGGTCATTTGCATCAAATTCATCTCTTTCGATAGAATTCACTACCTCCAAAACACCTTGAACTTCTCCCTGTGCTACCATAGGCACAGCCATAATGTTTCGAGTTGTAAAACCAGTACTCTCATCAATTTTACGGTATATGCGACTATCCGAAAGAGCATCATTTACAATGATTGGCTCCAAATTTTGCAGTACCAGTCCAGCAATACCTAATCCTTTAGGGACTTTTAGGGAATATAAAAACTCACTCTTTTCTCCTTTAGAATTACGAAACACTAAACATTTTTCTTCTTTGTCGTACAATAAAAGTGACGAACCTTCTGTGCCAATCACCCGCCTTGCCGTTTCGATTATTGTATCTAACAAAACTTGTACGTCTTCCGTAGAGTTGATTTGAGAGATGATTTTTAAAACGTCTTCAATAGTTAAATTAATACTTCCCATAGAGGTACGCAAAACTTTATTATTTTCAAAGCTGTTCAAAGTGCTCCTAATATAACTTTAAATTTTTATGCAACGCAATGCTAACAGGAACACTAAGCTCATTACCATATTCTTCTATTTCTTGAGGTAGTTTGGATAGTATGACATGATTTTGGTAATCTCCAAACTTTCTGGTAACATGCTTTTTGTACAATTCTTGCCAGTCTAAATTTGCTTTTTTAGAACTTTGGCTCATTCTAATCCAAACCAATATTTTTAATAAAAATCGAACCGAATTTTCCCCTTCAATCAGACTATCAAAATTCTGCCATACAGGATATAGCTTTATGTAAGTATCATTAGCCATACTTATTCCCAAAATAGTTATTGCATTTTTATCTTCCGATAATTTGGATTTTTTTATTTCTAACCTGACTTTTTTAGTTATCTGTTCAATATAATTATCGCTTTCAGAAAGGTATATCCCAAGAGACAGATGAACATCATTATGGCTTCCGCTATAAAACTTAAAGCGACGTATGAGTTCATAAGCCAATTCATATATTTCCAAATAGTTTCCGATCAGAAGTAAGTCGTCTCCACCCGCAAAAATCGCATAAATACTCTTAAACTTTGCTTGGAGTTGTTTGTTTAGCCATCCGGTAAAAAAATAATCAACAGTCCTTGATAAGTTAAGCAAATTGGTAAACAAGCAAAACTTTCCAAAACCAATGGTAAATAATTGGCTTAGATTGTCAATGTCTGCTTCTAATACACCTAAAAATGTTCTTCCGATTAAAAACTCTTTGCTAACATTTGCTTCCAAAGAACTGGCAGCAATGTACTCGAACATCATAGGAGTCCCGGGTATTCTACTATTTTCTTCTTTTTTGAACGTTTTCTCGTATAAAGTAAACTTCTTATTTTCTATAGGAGAATTTGTATAATGAGGAATGTAGTTTACCAATCTTTTTTGGATATCACCTGAAAATGGTTTATTGTAACTTATATCAAATACTATTTTTTGTTCCTTTTCTTTATAGAAAATGGAGTCTTCCAGAGAGAGTTTTTGACCTTCAAATATGGAAACGGAATCTTCCTGGGCAATTTTTGTCCCTAAACTCTTCATATAATCGCATATAGAACAGATTATCAAGTTTTCATCGTTGGAATCTTGTTTTCCCGAATGTTGGCTACATATATGACACAGTTCGTTAGTACTTATTTTCTCTATTTCCTTTTGGATTTTGGATTTATCCGGAACATTCAAGCTTTTTTTATGCTCAAAATTTTGACATAACTCTTTGAAAACGTAATGCAAAGACTTCCCTTTGAACTCACTGTTGGAAAAAGAATGAGAAGCAAATACAAATTTTGTTTGTCCGTAATTGATTTTATAAAGTTCTTTGTTTACCTTTTCTGCCAAATGTAAAAGTTTTTTTTGAGTATCTTTTAGATTAGGTGCTAAAATTGTGAATTTTCCTCCGGCATTCATCATTATGGAGGTAGGCGGAATTTGAAACAGATTGCATATTCTGTGAGCTATGATTTCCGATGATATGGAAATAAAAAAAGAACGAGCCCTTAGAATTTTACCGGCATATTTATTTGTTTTTTGTATATTTGCCAGAATAAAAGGATGTATACCGGAAAAATACCCTTGTATTAAACAAAATTTTTTATCATCCTTTTCTATACCAGAAAAGTCTTGTTTTTCTTCATGGTAACGATAAAGAGCCGTAGCAATAGCTACTGAAGACAAAGCGTAGTCAAATAGGGAAACCGAATCGAATTCAGGAGAAAAAGGGACTGTGAATAGGTATTTTTCTAAAAAAGACGAGAAAGCAAGAATTGTATTGTTAAAATCAGAGAAATCTTTATCCGTTATTTTATCCGAGCTTTTTATAATTTTTTTATATAAACCTTCATAACCATCTTCTTCTTTGATTGACTCTATTTTTAACGGTAAAATTTCGGGATTCAATTCATTTAAAGGGTAAACTAAGTTGCTCTCAAAAGAATTATCCATGGATATTTGAGAAAAAATGGTTTTAAGTCTTATGTTTCCCGGTATTTCTAATGTAAGATTTTGATCTGGGAGAGAATATTTACAGGCAAGGGAAATAAATTCGTCAACAATAGCATCATTTTCCACCAGCATAGTTTCAATACTAGACAAGCCCATGTCTTCAACCGCACTAAAAACTTCCATTTTTAGACTAAAATCTTTATCCCTACCGGCTCTATGCCTCAAAACTCCTATGGCTTCAAAAAATATTTTGAGTATAATCTCGTGTAATTTATTCATAACTAGCTTTTTGGGTTTGAAGATTTTTTTACCAAGATCAATGGTATTTTTTAAAGGTAAAACATTGCAATTGAAAAACTATATATTACTTTTTACTTTTATGGGAAAAATTGGATGTAGGCTGTAAAATGACTAATAATAACTACCAACTAAAAGAAAAACTTTACGAAAGCAATCAAACATTAGTATATACCGGAAAACGTTTATCAGATAATTTACCTGTCGTCTTGAAAATTTTGCAAGGAAATTTCCCATCACCGGAAAAAATTGCCCATTTCCAGCAAGAATACGAAATAACCAAATGTCTTTCCAATTGTAATGGCGTGATTCAAGTATTCGGTTTGGAAAAGTATCAAAATGAACTTATGATCGTAATGGAAGATATTGGAGCAATTTCCCTTGCCGATATAATTTCAAGGCAAAATTTAAACATAGCTACTTTTGTAAATATAGCCATTCGTATGAGTGAAATTCTGGGAGAAATCCATCAACGGAATATTATTCATAAAGATATTAATCCTTCTAATATAATCTGGAATCAAACTACAAACCAGATAAAATTTATTGATTTTGGTATTTCTACCAAATTTTCCCAAGAAAGTATTGACTTGCAAAGTTCGAATATTTTAGAAGGTACACTGTCTTACATTTCTCCGGAGCAGACAGGGCGAATGAATCGGTCTATCGACTATCGAACGGATTTTTATTCTCTTGGTGTTGTTTTTTATAAGCTTACTACCGATAGACTTCCATTTCCGAGCATTGATCCGCTAGAATTGGTTTATGCTCATATCGCTAGTTCGGTAGAACCTCCTCACAAAATAAACCCTAAGATTCCGGAGATTCTGTCTCAAATTATATTAAAACTGATGGAAAAAAATGCGGAAGATCGTTATCAAACAACCTATGGATTACAAAAAGATTTGGAGCACGTTCAACATCTATTAGAAAAAAATCAAGAGAATAGAGATAGTAATTCCATTTTCGTTATAGGACAACATGACTTTTCAAAAACATTGCAAATCCCCCAAAAGCTGTATGGAAGAGAACGGGAAATACATCGTTTACTTTCATCTTTGCAGCGAGTACAAAACGGAGGAACAGAAATAGTTTTATTATCCGGATATTCAGGCGTAGGAAAGTCTGTTTTGATTAAAGAATTATTCAAGTTTATACCAGGAAATGTATTCTACTTAGAAGGAAAGTTTGATCAATATCAACGTGATGTTCCTTACTCCGCCTGGATTAGTGGCTTTGATAATTTTGTTCAACAAATTTTAACAAAAAATGAAAAAGAGCTAAAATCGTGGAGGGATAGAATTCAAAACGCTATCGGACTAAATGGTAAAATTTTAACAAACATAATTCCGAATTTAGAATTTGTTATCGGAAGGCAACCGCCTCTATTAGAACTTTCTAGTAGGGAGGAACAAGGGAGGTTTCAAACCAGTATCATAAATTTTATAAAGTCCCTCAAACAACCTGATGAACCTTTTATAATATTTCTCGATGATCTGCAATGGATTGATTTGGCATCTTTGGATTTATTAAAGTTTCTTATGACTTCCGATATAAAAAATTATATATTGTTTATAGGGGCTTATCGTTCCAATGAAGTAGTTGCAAATCATCCACTATTAAACGCGGTACAATACATTCAAAGGCAAGGTATACCCGTTGATACCATTGAATTAGAGCCTTTATCCGAGGCAGCGTTAATACGGTTTTTGTCTGATTGTTTGCACAAAGATAAGTCAGAAGTAAAGATTCTTACTCAATTAGTTCTTCAAAAAACGTTTGGAAATCCGTTTTTTGTAAAGCAATTTTTAAAAACCCTATACGAAGAAAAATTAATATACATAGTAACATCAAAAGAAAATCAAAAACAAATTTGGACTTGGGATATTAACGAAATCAAAGCAAAAGGTATAACAAATAATGTAGTTGAATTGATGGTTAAAAAATTAAAAAAACTAAATACGAAAACGCAAGAAATAGTGTGTTTTGCATCTTTTATAGGGAATCAATTTGATTTGAATTCCTTAGCCTTGATAACAAAGGAAGAAATGAGTGAAATATACAAAGAATTGTTTCCTGCCATTCAAGAAGGATTTATTACCCCGATTTCTCGATTAGAAATAGACCAATCGATCAAAGACAACCCTTCACTAATTATTCGAAATTATTGTTTTGTACATGATCGAGTTCAACAAGCCGCTTACTCTTTTTTTACGGAAAATGAGAAGCAAAAAACACATTTTAGAATTGGTCAATTGTTACTAGAAAAAATAAATTGTAAAAATTTGCAAGAACCTTACTTTATGTTAGAAACCCTTTCCAAGGGAGAAGTTTTTGATACAATCGGAAAAGAAATATTTACTATAGTTGATCATATCAATCATGGTTTTTCTTTCTTGCAAGAAGAAGGAGATAAATTGGGTGTAGCAACCTTGAATCTTTGGGCTAGTGATAAAGCACTCAAAAATATAGCCTATCAAGCTGCTTATAACTATTCTATATATGGAATTCAATTATTACCAGAGAATTGTTGGGAACTAAATTATGAATTGTCATTTCAGCTATATATAAACGCAGCAACAGCAACGTATCTAAATTCGGATTTTGATGAGTGCCAAAGGTTCTTAGATATCTGTTCTAAGTATACTACAAACCTTATAAAAAAACTAAAAATCCTTGAAATTCAAGTTTTGGCATTTACCGTCCAAAAAAAATACCAAGAATCTTTGAATATTAGCTTAATACTTCTTAAAGAATTAGGCATTCATATACCTGCCGACCCAAACGATCTTCACGTTTTAAAAGAATTACTCAAAACTCGTTTTGTGCTGGGGAAGAAAACTATCGAAGAAGTTTTTCAATTAGAGGATGCAAAGGATCAAGTGGCGATCTCAACTTTACAAACTATGGGTAATATGATTGTGAGTAGCTTTATTGCTTCACCCAAATTGTTTATTATTATTGGACTCAAAATGTTTCAGCTTTCTATTAAATACGGTAATTCCTATTTTTCTGCTTTTTCTTATATTCTTTTCGGATACATCTACTGTAGTTTAGGAATCATAAAAAGTGGTTATGAATTTGGGAATATGGGAACTGAGCTATTAAAGAAATATCCGTCTAATCCCTATCTTTGTCGCTCTTATTTTCTTTTTTACGGTGGAATAGCCCATTGGCTAAAACCTATTCAAGAAAATTTAAAAATCATGGGAGACGTTGCCAAATACGGACGAGAGGTCAACGACCATTTGTATGTAGCTATTTCTTTATTTGTACACGGGTATATGGAGTTCGCAGCAGGCTCTAACTTATTCAAATTAAAAGAAGTTTTGCTCGGTTATCATAAAACAATCGAAAAAAATGGTACAGAAAACATTCATAGTTATCACTTAATTTTTGTCCAAGCGGTTCACAACCTTTTGGAAGAATCAGGAGACAATCACATTCTGAATGGTAAGTTCTACGACGAAACAAAAATGATTCAACTATACCAAAAACAGAAAGATCAAACCGGACTTTCATTTTATGGAATTATAAGTATGATGTTATGTTTTTTGTTTGGAGAATACAGGGAAGCAGAAAAAAAATCCAAGCTTGCAAAAACAAATATTATTGGAAACCAGGGAGGAGTATACTATCCCATATTTTATTTTTACGACTCATTGATTAAACTAAAACTGATCTGTAAAGAAATTTCCAGTATAAAAAAATACATGATTTTACAAAAAGTATATTCCAATCAAAAAAAAATTAAAAAATGGACTAAAAAATTTTCTAACAATTTAGAACACAAATATCTTTTAGTAGAAGCAGAAATTTTTCGAGTTAAAAATAAATCAAAACAAGCTCAAACATACTACCACCAAGCCATCCAATTAGCAAAAGAGAGAATGTTTTTGCAAGAGGAAGCTTTGGCAAATGAATTATATGCCATGTTTTGGCAAGAGGAGGGAGCTGAAAAAATTTCTCAAATGTATTTTAAAGAAGCCCAATTCTTATATTCAATATGGGGAGCTATGGCGAAAGTAAAACATATAGAAAATAAATATCCGCATCTTGTTATCCCTTCGGTTAAAGGTGATACAATTGTATCTCGTACTAGCACGAGTTCGACAAGTGCGTCTATCTTAGACTTACAAAGTATAATAAAAGCCTCTCAATCTCTCTCTAAAGAAATTGTATTAAGCCATTTACTTGAAAAAATGCTATCCATTGTTTTGGAAAACGCTGGTAGTGAGAAAGGATATCTTATTGGTGTAAATGAGGGAAAACTGATAATCTTAGCACAAGGCAATAAAGATGAAAAGATAAAAATTTTTAATGAAACACCCCTAGAAAATTCAGACGAATTAGTAATTTCTATTGTGAATTATGTAATGCGAACAAAAAAAGAAGTAGTATCGGATAATATTTCAAAAGATGAGATGTATTCTTACGATCCATACATTCAAAAAAATCAACCCAAATCAATTTTTTGTTTCCCTGCATTGATTAAAGGAGAAATTAAAATCATTATTTACCTTGAAAACAACCTAACGGAAGGTGCATTTACTCCAAAGCATTTGGAAGTATTGAAATTGCTTTCTACTCAGATGGCTATCTCTCTAGAAAATGCTACAATGTACAACCAAATGGAATTAAAAATTCAAGAGCGTACATTAGAACTAGAAAAAGCAAAACAAAATGCAGAGATGGCTAATCAATCCAAGAGTGCTTTTCTTGCCAATATGAGCCATGAACTACGTACACCTCTAAACGCTATCTTGGGCTATACACAAATACTAAAAGATGAATTAAATATCACTACAAAACAATTAAAAGGACTCAATGTAATTCAAAAAAGCGGTGAACATTTACTAACACTGATCAATGATGTTTTGGATTTGTCAAAAATCGAAGCAGGAAAGTTAGAAGTCCAATTACAAGATTTTAATATACTGAAAGCTCTTGACAATATCGTTGAGATGGTTAGGATTCGTGCAGAAACCAAAGAAATTGATTTTGTGTATGAATCAGATAAAAATATTCCAATGATTGTGAAGGGAGACGAAAAACGAATACGTCAAATTTTGATCAACTTGTTAGGCAACGCAGCCAAGTTTACAAAAGCCGGTAGTGTTATTTTCCGTGCAAAAGTTATAAAACTACAAGACCAAAAATTATTTATTCGTTTTGAGGTAGAAGATACGGGTTTAGGTATTCCGAATAACAAACTAGATGAAATCTTTCAACCTTTTCAACAAGTAGAAGGTATTTCCAATAAGGTAGAAGGAACAGGTCTCGGATTACCAATCAGCCAAAGTCTTGCCAGACAAATGGGAAGCGATTTACAGGTAAAAAGTGTGTTGGGAAAAGGAAGTTTATTCTGGTTTGAATTGGAATTGCCCATAGTGGGCGAAATCGAAGAAGTGGAAGACAAAGCGGAAGTGATAGGTTTCAGAGGCAAAAGGCATAAGATTTTGGTTATAGATGACAAGCAAGATAATATCAATGTTATCAAAGGATTGCTACTTCCCTTAGGATTTAAAATTATGGAATATCTTAGTGGAAAAGAAGCATTGAAAGGGATAACACATTACAATCCGGATTTGATTTTATTGGATTTGGTCATGCCTGATATGGACGGATTTGAAGTTGCCAAACATATCCGAGATATGCAAATAAGAATACCCATAATAGCAGTATCAGCAAGTGCGTTTAAGGAAACTATAAAAGATTCATTAGATGCCGGTTGTAATGCTTTTCTTTCCAAGCCAATTGTGAAACAGGATTTACTTGATTGTTTGTTGCAATACCTACCTATTGAATTGATTTACAAAGAAAAAACTTGGGACAAAGAAACAGCTTTAGTATTCGATATACCATCTAAAGAAAATTTGGAACTTTTGCTCAACCTTGCCAAATCCGGTGATTTCACTGGCATTCAAAACCAATTGGAAATTATCAAAACTCTTGACAATAAGTATTCCGAATTCATACTATATGTAGAAGCAAAAATGGAGAATTTTGAATTTGATGAAATAATTGAATTCCTTACCTCTCTATTCATTGGAGAATAACTTTGGAAATAAAAGAAGAAAATTCGATTTTGATTGTGGATGACAAACCGGACAATCTAAAAGTGTTAATAAATTTTTTAAAAGAAACCGGATATTCTATTCGAGTAGCAAAAAATGGTGAAAAAGCAATAGAATACGCAGAAGAATACCATCCAAGCATTATACTTTTGGACGTGCTTATGCCACCTGGCATAGATGGATATGAAACGTGTCTTAGCTTAAAAGAGAAACAGGAAACCAAAGATATTCCAATTATTTTTATGACTGCTTTGAGTGATACAACCGATAAAGTCAAGGGATTTCACGTTGGAGGTGTGGATTACATAACCAAACCTCTCCAAAAAGAAGAAGTCCTGGCAAGAGTGAATGCACACTTAACAATCCGTACTCAAAAAGAAAAATTGCGAATACAAAATGAAGAGCTTGCCATTGCTTTGAAAATAAAAAATAAATTTTTTTCAATTATTGCTCACGATTTAAAATCGCCATTTAATGCCTTGTTAAACCTTTCCGAACTTCTCTATGGAGATATAATGAAACAAGAAGTTAAACAAGAACTGATTAAAGAAGTTCACGATACTTCCAAGCAAGCCTACAACCTCCTCAAAAATCTTTTGGAATGGTCCGGCTCTCAACTCGGCTCAAACGAACCTGAACTTCAAACTTTTAATCTGAAAGAAGTTGTGGACAGAAATTTGCAACTGGCAGAACTAAATGCAAAAGGTAAAAATATTCAAATGAGCTCTGATGTATCAGAATCTCTCAACGTTCGTGCTGATAAAAATATGTTGGATACAATTATACGAAACCTTTTATCTAACTCCATTAAATTCACCTACCCTAATGGAAAGATAGATATTAACGCTAGGCAAGACAATGATTTTATTCAAATTTGCGTTTCGGATACGGGAGTAGGTATGGAGAAAGAAGACATTCCTAGATTATTCAGAATAGATATTAAGCATAGCACCCTCGGTACATCAAAAGAAAAAGGTACCGGTTTGGGTTTGATGTTATGCAAAGAATTTATTGAAAAACATGGCGGAAGCATTGTGGTAGAAAGCGAAGTAGGAAAGGGTAGTAAATTTTTTATAAGTCTACCTATTTGAAAATAATAAAATGAAATCAAATTTTAATTGTTCAATACTAGCGGTTGACGATGAGCCGGATAATTTAAAGGTACTAATTGCATATCTAAAAGGTCATGGCTTTTCCATACGAATCGCACAAAATGGAATTCAAGCTTATGAGTTTGCACAGAAATTTCTTCCGGATATAATACTTCTGGATATTAAACTCCCCGATATTGACGGATTCCAAGTTTGCACCAAGCTAAAAAATAATGAGAATACAAAAGACATTCCGGTAATATTTATGACTTCTTATACGGATGTCAGTCAAAAGGTTAAAGGTTTTGAAAGTGGTGCGGTTGACTATATTACAAAGCCTTTCCAGAAAGAAGAAGTGCTAGCGAGGATGAATGCTCATTATACAATCATTAGACAGAAATCAATCCTAGCAAACCAAAACGAAGAGTTGAGGAAGTTACACAGAGCTGTAGAGCAAAGCCCTAGTGCTATTTTTATTACCAATAAAAAAGGTGAAATTGAATTTGTAAATCAGGCATTTTGTAGTATCACGGGATATGAAGAGGTTGAAGTGATAGGGAGTAATCCCAGAATTTTAAAATCTGGAAAACACAATACCGATTTTTATAAGGAAATCTGGAACATTCTTACAAGCGGAAAAACTTGGAAAGGTGAGTTGCTGAATAAAAAGAAAAACGGAGAACTTTTCTGGGTATCTTCTGTAATATCTCCGATATTCGATGAAGAAGAAAAGATCACCCACTACCTTTCTATAAAACAAGATATTACGGAACGAAAAAAAACCGAAGAAAAGATTCTTTACATGGCTACCCACGACAATCTTACAGGACTAGTCAACAGAGTTTCATTTATGAAGAAGTTAAATGAAATTTTAATTCAATCCCAAAAAGAAAAATCATTGTTGGCTATTCTTTTTATGGATTTGGACGGTTTTAAGTCTGTAAATGACTCATTGGGACATGATGCAGGTGATGTATTGCTTTGTGAGGTAACGTCTCGATTAAATTCGATTTTAAAAAGTACTGACTTAGCTGGTAGATTCGGTGGGGATGAGTTTACCGTTTTTATGCCCAATATAGAAAATCAAGAATCATGTATCCAAACAACAGAAAAAATAGTTTCAGCAATGTCCAAAGAATTTACCATAAAAGAGAAAAATATTCAAATAGGGTGTAGTATCGGAATATCTTTTTTTCCAAAAGATGGAGAAACCGCAGAAGAATTGATAAAAAAAGCAGATTTGGCTATGTACCAAGCTAAAAAAAATGGTAAAAACAGATATGAAATATTAGATTAATTTTCAGCTAGAGAACCTCTTAGCTCTATCCTTCAATACACTTCTGTTGGTTAGTTGTATGGATTCAATGCATATTCCATTACCCTTTAGGTGAAATAAAAATGTTATATCGAACTCACGTTAATTTTTGTTTAAAAATTCATTTACACATGGAAGAAGATACTTGTTTTTTTCTTTAACAGAAGTTGGTCCAATTATACCTCTAGTTTGATTGCATGAACCTCTATTGCTGGCAATTGCCAATTTTTCAGAATCACATCCATTATCAATATCATAGGACATGTTCTCTATCTTAATTTCCTTCTCATCGTCAGTATATGCCCGAAACGAGCAAACTATATACGAATTTGCAAAATACTTATGCTTGCTATAATATTTAACAATTACATCATGATCTGAAATCTTATCTATAAACAAAAATTTACCCGTTCTTCGTTTTTTATTGTTTAGCCAATCACTAAAGTTATTACCATTTTCTAAAAGAATTGGCTTATCATAAACTCTTTGTTCTTTTGGTAGTAAGGTAGAACATGAATTTACAGCTAATATAAGCAAAAAATACATAAAATATTTCATTTTGCTTACCTCCATTTTTACTAAATTCTATTAAATGGTAGCGTTTCAGAGGGTCTTGTCGTCCTATCTGATAAAACTGGACTAATAGTTTGAAAAAAATTTAATCAAAACAATTTCCAATTAATTTTGGGAGTTTCTTTCTACCAAGTTTTTATATTCAATTGGAGTATATCCTGTTTTCTTTTTAAACGCAGAATTGAATGTAGATTTTGATTGGAATCCTACTTCAAACGCGATATTTAAGATATTCAGTTCCGTTCTATTTTTGATAAGCTCCTTTGCCTCTTGGATTCGGTAGTTTTGGACAAATTCATTGAAATTTATACTAAGAACTCGATTTAAAATTTCGGAAAGTTGATGTCTTGATAGATCAAGCATTTCTGCTAAAGTTTGTAAATTGAGGTTTTCGTTATAATATATTTTCTCATTCTCCATTAGGTGAATGAGCTTAATGGTCACTTTGTTCAGGTCAATTCCTGCGAGCTGAGTCTTTGCGTACTTCGGTTTATCTTCCGTAGCTTCTTTTAGCTTTTCTAGAATAATTTGGATTTCGGACTTGTGTTTCGCATTTTCTTTCTTTATCTCTTTCACCCTTTCTCCAAGACTAAAAGAAACAAAGACAAAACTTATAGGTATAAAAAACATAAATGTATAAATCCAATAGCGATTGTAATCCCATAAATTTAGATGAAAGATAAAATTCAACATAGCTGTCACCAAAAAGAATATGAGAGCGGCGAGGAACAGTTTTGCAGGTTTGTAATTTTTTTGGATAATAACTCTGATTACGGAAGCAACTACATAAATTATAATTAAAACAAAAAAGCCAGCAAAAAAGCGAGATAAATACACCTTTGATACGGGAGAAAAAGCAAAAATAGAATAAAGTATGCTAATAACACTTAAAACTTCAAAACCTAAATCCATTTTATTGTAAAACTTATTAACATGTAAAAACCGTCTTGTGAATTCTAAAGCACCAAATACAGCAATTCCAAGGAATATATCCACCGCTTTGCTCTGCCAGACAGGAGATTCTTTCCAAAAAAATTCATAAGCTATTCCAAACCTACTAAGTATTGTTAAATTCATAAAAATTACAAAGATGTTGTTATAGAGATAGATATTATCTCTTGATTC
This sequence comes from Leptospiraceae bacterium, assembly GCA_024233865.1. Taxonomy (GTDB): domain Bacteria; phylum Spirochaetota; class Leptospiria; order Leptospirales; family Leptospiraceae; genus JACKPA01. The sequence goes on from JACKPA010000003.1 coordinate 120,065, forward strand.
AAAATAATGAAAAAAATTATAAAATATATACAATACTCCAAATCCAAAAAATAGAAAATTGATGGCGGTTATTTTTCTTAATTGTCTAAGAAAATCGTTTAGATGTAATATCCTGATTGGAACAGCCAAAGGAATTGCAGATTGTACTCTAAGATAATATACGTTTTCTTGCATAGGCTCTAACCAAAAACGAAATGTAGGAAAATAGGTATGAATAGCCCATTTTTCATAAGGCGTTTGGATACCGGAAAACTGAGTCTCAAAACTTTTTTCGTATAAAGGAGAACAAAACTCAACAAAATCCAAGGTAGTCCACTTTAGAATAAGGTACCATTCTTTTTCTTGTTTACTTAAATTTTTAAAGTGGAAGCGAAACCATTTATCCTTATGGGAACCATCCAATCGAACAGTAGATTCTCTTTTGACTTTTTTCCATTTCGTAGATTCTCTCCATTTATAAATCTCCTCACAACTTTCTATAATAGAATCATTTTTTAATTCTTCTAGTTTATAGTTTGCTATTGAGTTCACCTCCTTAATAGAATTGTTTTCATAGCATGAAATGTTACTTAAAAGGAGTAAAATAACAAATAAAATAATCTTTTGTCTCATAGTTAAATTATTACACGGATTTAAATTTGATATATAGGAAGTCCATTTATCAGGTTTCAAACCAATTCCTCAAAAAATCTTCTCTCCCAAAATTGTCTTGAATTAAAAAGAGTTGTCAACTGTTTATCCACTCACAACTAAATACCGAGAATAGGCTTAAACTTATCCAACCCATAAGAAATTTTAAGAATACTCAAATCATCCATAAGCTCACCTCGTTTTTCAATTTCTTTTACAATCTGTTTGAGATTCCCTTTTTTTTGTACAACAATATTTAAGAATAATTTTTCATTAAAATTGATTTCTCTTTTTTTTGAATCTGATTTTTTAAGGATAATATCATCTTTTCCATCCGAACCAATAAAAATACTGTCACCTGATTTTAACTGAAATCTCTCAACATGTACATAAGGCTTAATGCCAATTGATCCGATTTTTCTACTTTTTTTTCTTTCTTTTAAAAATTGGGCACTTCCATCTCGGAATAAAACTATATTCGGATGCTCTGCATTGACATAGTAGAGAGTATCGGTTTTTTCTTCTATGATTCCCATCACAAGTGTCGCTTGCATCCTACCTTCAAAGGAATCAAATATTCGATGAATTTCGGATACCGTATTGATTAACCACTTTTCAGGTTTTTGGTTGGTAGCTTGTAATTGAGTGTAGGTAACAATAGATTTAAAAATAACACCCAAAACAAGAGAACCACAAGCACCCTGAAGGGATTTTCCCATCGCATCCGCATTTAAAAATAATGTACAATTCTCTTTATTTAATACAATATTATCTGCAACGATAATATCACCGCCAATGTTTATAAATTTATTCTTATATGGAAAAGACTTTTTTTGTTTGGTAAAAAACTCTAAATCAATATTTTTACTAACCGAATTATTTGTGCTGAGTGGCTCTAAAAGCAGAGATGTTAAAGCATAATCTGCATCTTGTTGGGATTTTAAAAGATTGATTGATTCTAAAGAGAAGCTTAGTTCTTGGTTTCTTTCATTGAGAGCTTGGTTTGTTTGAGATAATTCTAAAGTTCTTAGTTCAACTCTTTTTTCCAACACTTGATTTAGTGCTAATATTTCTGATTGTGCTTTTGTAAGATCTTGAACCTTTTTTTGCAAAGATTGTACAACACGCTGATAATCTTGGGTTGTTTCCAAAAAATCACGAGAAGTTCTGGAAAGTTCTATTTCCGTTTGCTTTAAGGTGTCCAACAAGATATTTGTATTTTCCAACAAACATAAAATGGGAACGGTTATATCTTTTAAATGTTCAATTAAAAAGCCAGGAAAGTGCATTTCCCAAAAGAGAGTTCCTAACTTTTTTAATTGAAAATCCTTGTTTGGTATGGCAATGACTCCAATCACTCTATCCTCTAAATTCGGGAAAATAGTAAAGAAGTCTTCTCTACTATTAGATAAAATCACAGTCGGATCTTGTAGTAGATCACGTTTTTTAATATCCTTTTTTTCAAAACCTTGTGGGAACGGTTCAAACAAACTAAAGAAGGAGAATTTCATTTTCCAATAAGCATAAGAACATAAGTCATATTATGAAATAAGTTCCTAGAATACCCATGCTCTTGCCAAAGAGGTCCGATCTCTCCAAATGAAGGGAAACCTGCTAGCGGAAGGCTAAAGCCAAATTCTTTAGTCAAAGCTTTTACCTCATGCTCAATTTTATCTCCTAAGATCCATTTTCTCCCTGCACAACTCACAATTAAGGCTGCTATCGGTTCTATTCCTTTCTCTTTTTGTTTTTCTGCTATTGCATAAACTTCTTGGATAATTTTATCGGGTTCGGCATTGCAAACTTGAACTTTTTTGCCTGTCTCAATTCCCCCATAGAGTCCGAGGCTTCCATCTGCCATCGAAAAATCTGGAACAATTGAACGCAATCGCTTTATCTGTGGTTCGTCCGAATCTATAATTGACAATGAGGTAACACCTCTATCGCTTCGTAGAACCACTTTTCCTGTTTCTCGCTCTATAAAATCCATTGCGGAAGTTCCATCGATTTCAATTATATTTTTCCCTTTGGCTTCGCTAATAGTACCAACATTTCCGATATTTGTGAGAGAATTTCCTACTGATATTTCAAAATTTATAGGACCCACGGCTGCTAAAAGTACAATAGAGTTTTTAAGGAGAGATTGGTTCTTAAAAAGGGCACAATTCAACATTTGGTTATCATCAGCAGCTAAACCTCCAATAATTGGTACATCAATTTCCATTGAAATAATTTTTTCAATTTCACTTGCATCCACACGAAAATCAGAAGCCAAAAACATAAAAGTGGCTTTTCTGTTACCTAATAATTCTTGCATGTTGGAAAACAATTCTTTTGTTTTTTCTGCCGGCTTTTTTTCTACATCCTCTACATGGGTAATATGCCAACTAACAACTCCTTCTGAATTTAATCCTAGAGCTGCTGCTCCCATATTGCCAACTTCGCTGCTTTCATAAAACCCATCACCTGAATTTCCAATAATTACTACTTCCTCATTTTCAAGCCCTTCATAAATACCATCCAATAGATCTTCTTTATCTCCATAATGAATTGATGAAAAAAGGAAAATTACTTCCACATTTTGATTTTTGAGTTTTTCACCCATTTCTAAACCGGCTCTATATGGGTCCACTGCATGTGTGGAGACAGAAAAAGCTTTCATTTTTACCCCCTATTTGGAATAATTAATAGAGCTTAAAAATTATCTTGAGTAGATAAACGTGTCAACTATTTTGTTTCAAAATAAGAAACCTTTTTACCTAAATTGTTTGCTTGATCTTTGAGAGCTTCTGTAATAGCAGTTAATTTTTCTGCTGCTTCCGAATTAGATTGTGCCACTTCGCTTAGTTGTCCAAGAGCTGTATTTATCTGGCTCATACCTAAATTTTGCTCTTCGGTTGCCGAAGAAATCTCTTCCACCAAATCAGCCGTCTTTTTGATTTCCGGAATGATTTCTCTGATCATATTGCTCGCATTTTCTGCAACAGATAAACTCTTGGAGGCAAGTTCTCGAATTTCTTTGGCAGCTGATTTGCTACCTTCGGCAAGTTTTCTCACTTCCGTTGCTACGATGGAAAATCCAAAACCATTTTCCCCAGCCCTGGCTGCTTCAATGGATGCATTCACCGCTAATAAGTTGGTTTGAGAAGCAATCTCTTCGATGATATAAATTTTCTCCACAATCAATTGCATTGCCTTGAGAGTATCAATGACAGACTGACCGCCTTTTTCCACTTTTGCAGAAGTTTCTTTGGCTATGTTCCTTGTTGTTTGGGCGTTATCACTGCTTGTTGATAAGTTTGCAGAAATTTCTTCTATAGATGCTAAAGACTCTTCCACACTTGCCGCTTGCTCGTTTGCTCCGGATGTCACTTGGTGGGAGGCTTGTGTTATATTGGTAATTCCTTCGTTGACTTGACTAATCGTTTGGCTTAGCTCGTCAACTAGTGAAGATATTGTATTGACCGTTTGGTTCACACCTTCTACGATTTTTTTATAGTCTCCTCTATGTTTCCCAGAATCCACTTTTTGATTGAGTATCCCTTTGCTAACGGAATTGGCAATGTTATCAATATCCTTTACAACAGAACTGACACTTTCAATACATAGATTCAAGTTTTCTACAAGTGAATGGAATTCTCCGTTGTAGTTGTTGGTAACTTGGGAAGGGAACTCGCCTTTGGCTATTTTTTCTATATTTTCGGCAACAACTTTGACTGGACCTACAACAGCGTCCAAAGTACTGTTAATCCCTTCTACAATTTTTTTATATTCTCCTTTGTGCTTTTGCTGGTCAGCTCGTACAGAGAGTTGTCCTTTTACGGCAGAATCCGATAAAAAGTTTATGTCGGAAATTAAGGATTGCAAGTTTTTGCTTACCTTTTCCATACTATGGGCAAGCAAGTCTTCGGGAGAGAGTGGCTGAATTTTTACAGATAGATTACCTTCTGCAATTTTGTCCGCTATAAGTGATTTTTCCCTAAAATTTTCAGTTAATGTTTTAAAAGACTCCGCAAGGCTTCCCAACTCATTATTTGCATAGTAGCCGAATTTAACATTTGTATTGCCGGTAGACACTTTTGTTGCTATGACATCCAATTCTTTAATTGGTTTTACGAGATTTTTGGATATATAAAAGCCAATAATTCCAATCAGTACACACAACATAAGAATTAAAAACCCAACTGTTACGATGGTTTCGTTTTGGGCTTTTTCTAAGGGGGATTTTAAGGGAATGTACACGTTTAAAGAACCCATAAAAACATTCTCCGAGGGATTGATTCCATGACAATTGGCACACCCAGGGTGAGTGCTGCTATACAAAGGCTTCGATAGTCTTAAATGTCCTTCGTCTTCTTTTCGCACTTCGCTTAACTTTTGTGTTTTAAAAGCCAATAAAAAATCTCTTTCATAAGGAGCTTCAACGGCAGTCATATTTCCTCCATGGGTAGGAACTCCGGTAATTTCTTTATCTCCGATCAACCGAACCCTGTCTTTATCCACTCCAAAATCGTGTATGATGGCGTTATCTATCGCCCGGATAGTCCTTTTCCAGTCCTCTAAAATGATCGTTTTTTTAAATTCATCGCTCCCTGCAAATTCTGTTTGAAATCGAATGGTAGATACCATAAGCATTTGGACGGTTCGCTCCATTTGCGTATCTGCTCTTTCGTTTATTTCTTTTAGAGTTCTGGTTTTGATCGTTTGATGGATAAATGCCCCGAATATTCCGGACCCTAATAAACCCGTAAAAGTTAGGATCACAAAAATTTGTTTCTGTATACCTTTCACCTTAAACATAACACATTTTTCCCATAAATTGTCATAATATGTACTATGGTAAATTATTGTGTTTGTGTGTCAGGTATTATTTAGCGGGAATTTAGGATTGGCTTGTCATTTTATTTTAAATAGAATTTGATTTTTTTCTTTTGGAATTATCCTAAACTTTTAGTATAGTCAAATTTATTAAACATGAATGAAATAATTCTAAAACCAATTGAAAGTCCAAATTACTCAAAAGAGGGAAGCAAATACGATCGCTTGATAGCATCAGGGGTCTCTTTTTTGTGCTGGTTAAGCCCAATGGTAGGTATGGGAATGTTTTTCCCTATTGGAGCGCTTATACTTTACCGAAATAACCAAAAAATCCGAATAGCAGCTTTTCACTCCTTTATATTCCAGCTAGTGATATATGTTATCTTTTATCCCTTAGAGCTTTTTACCTATATTAGTGATGCAACTGATGCTATGGTGAGTAATTTTATAGTTAAAACTGCCTTACTTATACTTATTAGCGTAATCAGACCGATTTTTGGAACTATCGATATTCTATCAGACGGAATAGATAACTCTTTTGGTTCACCTGAGATTACATTTGACTCTATGTTCCCCGGGGCTGGTTTTGTTAAGATATTTTTTTTAGGTTTGATTTTTTTATACTCGAGTACCGCATTTTTAATACTCTATTTAAATCGCAGATTTTGGGTAAAAAAGTTTACCAAAGACTATTTTTATTCTAAGTATCTCGTTTACGAAAGAAACAGGTCTATTAGCTTACCTCGCATTGCTTTTACACTACTTGGCACGATAATTGTAACAATCTATTTCCTTTGGTCTGCTGAAAATTATAAATTTAACTATCCGGTGATAGCCATTCGTGAATTTACGGTCTTGTTTTGGTTTGGCTTTTTGGCTGCCGCTTCCCTCTTTGGGCAGAATAAGGTTTTTTCCATTTTTCGGAAAATGTATTGCAGCTTGGATGTTCACCTTAGGCTAAGTTACAAAACAAAATCACCGGCAGATCATAACTATAAAAAAAAGTATAAATATACCCGAATTAGAGAATTTATTTTACCGGGATGGGGACATATCTATTTGCAAAGGTACTGGAAAGGCTTTCCTTTGTTGTTTATATTTTTGCTCCTTCTGCTGTTTTTTGTAACAAGTATCTATTTTTATTTGGAATTGGCATCCGGAATACGTTTTATGAGTTCCCTCGGATTAAAGCCTGGTATACCGGATAAAGATTTCCTAAGTCACGCTGACAATCCGATTTTCATTGTCATTTTTGCTGTGTGCCTTTTGTTCGTTTATATATTTTCCAATTTGGAAATCAAAAAATCACTTAAAAATGATGGAGAACCTTTTGAAAAAAGGGGTTTACAAAGCGGTTTTTTTAACAATATCCCTTTAAGCTTGCTTGTTCATTTGATTCTTATTTCTATCATTTTTATCATTCCAATTATTTTAAGCCGATCATCATCCAAAAATAAAAAGCAAGACCTATCCAAAACACACTTTCAGCCTAAAAAGATGGAATTTTATTTTATAGACCCTGAAATTCCGGATGAAGTGAAAGACCTTAACGGAGGTGTTATATCAGGAACAGAAACGCCCAACGAAAAAGAAGGAATCAAAATTCCGGATGAAAAGCCTTCTGACGAAGGCAAAGTGAAAGGTTATGTCAAAAGGATTCGTGGGAAAAAGTTACCCAAAACCTACTCCAATTATATTTCAGCAAGGATGCGAGGACCGGAAACCTTTATGGAATATTGGAGACGTGCCCCTTATCCCTATTCTTGCGTAGTTGCTTATACAATTACTCCCGAAGGTGATATTACGGATGTCCAAATGGTTGAGACTTCCGACTATCCTGACCAAGACAGATTAACTTTAGAGCTAATTGAAAGTATGTCTCCGGTTATGCCACCACCAAATGCCAAAGGAGATGTTAGAGTGACGGAATTATTTTGGAATGGTCCTATCGATCCGGATGCCATGCCAACACAATTACAGAAGGAAATGGTTTTGATGTTTGACGGAAGATATATGGAAGAGTTTTAATGGATGAAAACCAATACAGAATTTTAATTGTTGATGATACACAAAAGAACATACAATTAATAGGCACAATTCTAAAAGAAGAAGGATACACCATTAATGTTGCCCAAAATGGTGTACAAGCCCTCAATTTAATTTCCAAAATCAATCCGGACCTCATACTTTTGGATGTAATGATGCCGGAAATGGACGGATTTGAAGCCTGTCAAAAAATTAAAGAAAATCCGAAATACAAAGATATCCCTATTATATTCCTGACGGCAAGGGTAGACACTGAAGATATAGTGAAGGGTTTTGAGATGGGAGCCGCTGACTACATTGCCAAACCTTTTCAAGCAGAAGAATTATTAGCAAGAATTTCCACACATCTGGAATTAAGAAATTCCAAAATTCAATTGCAGTCTACACTCAAAAGTATTCAAAGAGATTTGGATATAGCCCAAAATATCCAGCATAATATTTTACCCAAAAATTTAGACAGTCTAAAAAACTTAAAATTAGCAACACAGTATCTTCCTATGTCCGAAGTAGGAGGGGATTTTTATGACATTTCCGAAATTCGACCTGGAATTGTTCGAGTATTTTTAGCCGATGCAACAGGACATGGAATTCAAGCAGCCCTTATTACCATGGCTATTAAAAGTGAATATGAAAGCTTGAAGCTAAGGGTAAAGGAACCTTCTGAACTATTGAATCACCTCAATGCAAATTTTATGAAAAAATTTGAGTCTTTATCTACTTTTTTTACGTGTTTTTTGGTAGATATACATTTGAACAAAAACAAAGTTTTTTTTTCCATGGCTGCTCACCCGAGACAAGTTTTAATCAAACAAACAGGTGAGATAAAGTTTTTAGCAACCAAAGGACCTTTGATAGGTTTGAGTAAAAGCAACAGGTACAATTTAGTGGAATTTGACTTCTCTAAGGGAGACACTTTGATACTATTTTCTGACGGGGTCTATGAAGAATTCAATCGGGAAAAAGTAGAATTCGGGCAAAACGGACTTTATGAAGTTTTAACCCAAAATAAAGATAAAAACGTTAACCAACTCGTAGAAAATATTTTGGAATCACTAGAAAACTTCTTGGAAGGAAAGCCCAAACAAGACGATATAACAATTATTGGAATTGAAAATTCTATCGGATGGAATGACTTCAAAAATCATTTCTTTGAAATTTAATAATCAAACATAAGAGGGAAAAAAATGGTAGTAAACGATTTGATTTTTATAATGAGTATTGGTGGAGTAGTAATAATGGTTTTTATGTTGGGCTTTATCTATTTTACCTTAAAGAAGAAACTAAAATAGTGTACGTAGAATTTATGCCCGTAGGGACACGGTGCGTCCGTGTCCCTAATAGTAATCAATTGCTGTCAAACGCTATTGCCCAATTAATGTTTTACATTGGAAATAATAGCTTCTTGTAGATTGGCTTTGGTGAAATCAACTTCTTTTAGCTCAGTTTTGCTTAAATCAACCCTTGCCAAATTTGCTCCGCTGAGGTTTGCTCTACTCAAATTTGCTCCGCTCAAATTTGCCTCACTAAAATCAACTCCGATTAAATTCGATTCCCTTAAGTCTGCTCCGCTTAAATTCGCTCCCGTCAAGTTTGCTCCCATCAAATCCGCTTTGCTTAAATCAGCTCCATTTAATTTCGCTCTGCTTAGATTTGCGTCTTTTAGGTTAGAACCGCTAAAATTAGTTCCAATTAAGTGTGCTTCTTTCAGATTTGAGCCAGCCAAGTTTGCTCTACTCAAGTCTATGGAAATCAAATCCGACCTACTCAAGTCTGTATTGCTTAAATTTTTTATACCGTTTTTGGCATTTTTATAGTCTTGTTCTTTCATTATATACCCATAAGTAGAGTAGTTTTCAGAAAAGTAAAGGGAAAATATCTTTATTCAAAAGTAAAGTCGCTAATTACTTTATAATCTTGACATACTATTTTATCATACCAATCTGCATTTTATGGCTTTAAACTGGAATGAAATCAAAGAAAGGGCATCCATTTTCTCCAAAGAATGGGAAAAAGAAAGCAGTGAAGATGCTGAAGCAAAATCCTTTTGGGATGGCTTTTTTAATGTTTTTGGAATATCCCGCAGGAGAGTCGCAAGCTTTGAAAAGCGTGTCAGAATGAGCGAAGAACAACAAGGATTTATCGATCTCTTATGGAAGGGCGTTCTGCTCATCGAACACAAATCTCGTGGAAAAGACTTGGATAGAGCCTACCAACAAGCCATTGACTATTTCCCTGGTTTAAAAGAAGAAGAACTTCCCAAATATATCTTGGTTTCCGATTTTGCACGCTTTCGATTGTTTGATCTGGATGAAAATAGTCATATCGAATTTTCTCTCAACGAATTGGTTGATAATGTTCAACATTTCGGATTTGTAGCCGGATACGAAAAGAAAATCTATCACGATGACCCTGTAAATATTCAAGCCGCAGAATTGATGGGAAAACTCTATGATAGGCTAAAAGACATTGGTTATGAAGGGCACCCTTTGGAAGTATATTTGGTCAGAGTACTATTCTGTTTATTTGCCGAAGATACTGGTATTTTTGAGAAAGACCAATTCCAAGACTATATATTGCAAAGAACAAATGTTGACGGAAGTGACTTGGCAGCAAAGCTACAGGAATTGTTTCAGACTCTAAATACACATCCAAATAAACGCTTCAAAAATTTAGATGAACAGCTAAACTCTTTTCCGTTTGTAAATGGAAAACTATTTGAAGAATTGCTACCTACAGCCAGTTTTGATTCTAAAATGAGAAAGGCGTTATTGGATTGTTGCCATTTTGATTGGAGTGGAATTTCACCTGCCATATTTGGATCAATGTTTCAAAGTGTTATGAACCCGGAACTTAGACGAAATCTGGGTGCACACTATACCAGTGAAAAAAATATACTCAAAGTAATAAAATCTTTATTTTTGGACGATCTTTATGAAGAGTTAGAATCTGTAAAAGGAAATCGAAACAAACTGATAGATTTCCATAAAAAGTTGGCGAGTCTAAGATTTCTTGACCCTGCCTGTGGATGTGGCAATTTCTTGGTTATTACCTATCGAGAAATTCGAAAATTAGAGATTGAAATCTTAAAAATCTTAAGCAAGGGAGAGCGATTTTCGGATGTAAAGACTGTTGTATTGATCAATGTAGATCAAATGTATGGAATTGAAATAGAAGAGTTTCCTGCAAGAATCGCAGAGGTTGCAATGTGGCTCATTGATCATCAAATGAATAGAAAGCTAAGTGAAGAGTTTGGTATGTACTATTTAAGGCTACCTCTCACAAACAGTGCGAATATAGTTAATGCAAATGCTTTGCGAATAGATTGGAGGGGTTTACTCAAACCCAGAATTATAGAAACCTATTTTTACGATATGGGGAAAAAAGAAACTGCCGGAAAGATAGAAGAAAGCGGTTTGGATTACTCTTATATATTCGGAAACCCACCTTTTGTTGGGAAACAATACCAGACTGAGTATCAAAAAAAGGATTTAGTTTTAAATTTTCAAGAAATAAAAGGAGCAGGAATATTAGATTATGTATGTGGCTGGTATATTAAAGCTGCTAACCATATCCAAAAAACAGAGATCAAAGTTGCCTTCGTTTCAACCAATTCGATTTCACAAGGAGAACAAGTAGGGATACTGTGGAATGAACTCTTCAATCAGTATAAAGTCAAAATCCATTTTGCTCATAAAACATTTAAATGGACAAATGAAGCCAAAGGAAAAGCTGCTGTTTATTGTGTAGTAATTGGATTTGCAAATTATGATATAAATAATAAAAACCTGTTTGAATATGAAGATATAAAAGGTGAACCGCATGAAATTCAAGTTACAAATATTAATCCTTATTTAGTGGAAGGAAGAGATTTGGTAGTATTAAAAAGGAGAACATCAATTTGTAATGTACCAGAAATTTCATTTGGTAGTATGCCAAATGACGGAGGTAATTTTCTTTTTACAGATGATGAAAAAAAGGAATTTGTAACAAAAGAACCTAAATCAAAGAAATATATGAAGCCTTTATTAAGTGCCTATGAATTCATCAATGGCGAAAAACGCTGGTGTTTATGGTTGAAAGATGCAGACCCAAAAGAAATTAAAGAGTTAAAAGAAGTTTTAAAAAGGATAGAAGCAGTAAAAAAACTACGGGGTGAAAGCAATAGAGAAGCAACAAAAAAACTTGCAGAGTTTCCACAACTATTTGGTGAAATTCGGCAACCTGATTCAAATTATATTCTCATTCCAAGAGTTTCATCTGAGAATAGAAAATATATTCCTATAGGTTTTTTTGATAAAAACTCAATTGTAAGTGATAGTTGTATGTCAATACAGGAAGCCAAACTTTTTCATTTTGGAGTCTTGACATCTCTCATGCACATGTCTTGGGTAAGATATGTTTGTGGTAAACTTGAAGGTCGTTATAGGTATTCTAATGAAATTGTTTACAACAACTTCCCTTGGCCGTTAAATCCAACTGAAAAACAAAAACAGGCTATAGAACAGGCAGCACAAAATGTTTTGGAAGCAAGAAAGGAATTCCCCGATTCCAGTTTAGCCGAATTATATGACCCACTCACCATGCCACCTAAACTTGTAAAAGCTCACCAAGAGCTTGATAAAGCGGTAGACTTGGCTTATCGTCCTCAAGCATTTAGTAGTGAGTCCAAACGTATGGAGTTTTTGTTTGAGCTTTATGAAAAATACACTGCCGGATTGTTCAAAAAAGAAAAAAAGCTTAAAAAACCTAAACCCTGATTTATTTAATCCAATTTACTTCATCAAACCCATTTACCTTTAAGCTTCTAATATATTCCTTATACTGAATGGGTAGTGTTGTTTCTTCTATAAATGCGTTTTCTAGTTTTACACCATCCAAAACAGCTTTGTTCAAATTGGCTCGGCGTAGATTTACTCCCGTCAGATCTGCTTCTCGTAAATTGGCTCTACTTAGGTTTGCTTCAAATAGATTTGCCTTAGACAAGATTGCTTTGCATAGATTTGCACCGCTTAGATCAATTCTGTTTAAATCCGCTTCAAATAAGTTTGCTTCCGTTAAGTCTACATCATTTAAAGTAGCTTTAAATAAATTTGCACCGCTAAAGTTTACTTTTCGCATATTTTTTCTTAGTTGTCCCATTTTTTGAACCTTATTTTTTTAATATACTCGTATTTATATATAGTAGCAAAGCTGTTTATTAGTCAATAAATAAATGATCCAGAAGTTTCGGGTTACTATTATAAAATATATTTTTATCACTTTATTAAATTTCTTAAAAGTTATTTTTTAGAGTATAAGGTAGTTTCGATAATTTCTTGCAATTTTTTAGGTTCGATTTTACTACCTGTCTGACGAGGACTTCCACCAATAGTGTCACTTCCTGCCCATTTATTCATAGGTCCAATTTCTACATATTTTGCTTCCTCTTTATTTAATGCCTTGAATAATCTAGGTAGATCAAAAGGTACCCATACCGATGCTCTTCCAAGTGTGTAGACTCTTGATCCATCTTCTTTTTCCGCAACAACCGATGCGAAGGCATTAACTCCTGCTTCGTACATTGCCATTCTAGATGCTGGTCCTGTTTCATTGGTAAAAGCCCATATAGTTCCTCCCCCAAGTCTTTCAAAATGCCCTTCGAGGGCTAATTCCTCGCCTTCATTATATATATGTTTTGTGATTCTTACTTCAACTGCTTCTATAATATTTCTCATTTCTCTTTCGCCCATTTCTGCTATTTTTCCTGCAAATCTTGCATCATTGTAGGGTTTAAAAATCCAAGCCATTTTTCTTCTCATAGAAGTGTTTCCAAGGGGGTACGCTCCAGCTGTACAATCCAGTAAGTCTTCAACATTTGTTAGCCTATTAACCAAAGGATTTTTGTGAGGTGCTACTTCATCCGAATGTTTTAGTAACCAATACGCAAGGCAAGTATCTTCGTCGGCATCATTCACGTACACATCTGCTCTTGGAATACCATTTTGTCTAAACGTATTCATTAATCCCATATTTAACTCTAAATGAACCTGTCCGGAGGTAGATCTTGTTGCAAGCCTATCAACTCCTGAATGATGATCAAAATTAGCATAAGGTCCTGTTGGGTCTCTTTTTGTAGGTGAGTGAACTCTTCCATCTAAGGCTATAGAATAAGGACCTTTCTCTTTCTTGAATGCTGTCCAGGTACTCACCTTTCTAGGTTCTACGTAAAGTTTTACATTGTCGTTTGTCATAGCAAAACTACCTAATTTTTCCCTTTATCAATGTTGGTTATCGTTTTAAAATTATTCAATGTGATTCCTGTTATCAATTCAGCAACCAATTGAGGTTCGGGGTCAGAGTTTTCTTTTGATTTTTTGAATTCTTGGATAAAAAAGTAAGGTTTTTTGCTGAATTCAAGTCCTTTGGAAACTACAAAGTCAGTAACTCCGGAAAGGATAAACCTTCCTGTTTGATATGTTATTACTTCTTCATAAAAATTTGAAATTTCATGCTCAATAGATAAAAAATCGACTTTCTTGATAATTGGAATGATAAAATTCGCTTTTAGAGTCTCTTTTTTGTAAGATTTGATAAATTTTCCATATTTGGATAATAAAATTTTTAAGAATTCAATATCATTATCACTAATTTCAATATCGTAGTTAAACCAATCCTGAAAAGGTTCATCAGAAAAGTTTTTCTTAACGGAAAACAGTCTTTCCAAGTCTTTAAAATCCATTTTGGAATAATTATAGATTGGCAAACTTTCGGTTTGTTCACCTTTTAAGGCTTTTATTTCCTGCTTTAGTTCTTCAATCTCTTTTAATAATTTTAGTTCAATCTCTTCGCTCATGCCCTTTTCCTTTGTAATTATTGAAAGATACCTTAATAGGTGAAAAATGTTCTTGAGTCTCTTGGGATAAACTTATTTATTATTTATTATATTATCTAAACTGACCATGATTGATAAATACTTTTAAAATATTGCAAGTAAAATTACAACAGCAGAAATTTTGTAATTGATGCCTATCGAATAGAAAGTTGTATAAGGAAAAGCACATGAAGCCATTTGCAAAATGGACAATTGAAGAAGTTGAAGAAACATTTCATATAGAATTGCAGAAAAATCACAAATTATTAAAAGACTGGATTGAAGCAAGCGGTATTTTACCATCCCAAGAAGAAACCGAACTGGCAAAATTGCAGGAAAAGCTATTAGATCATGTTTGGGACTGGAACGAAGAGGAATTGAAAGTTTATTTTATTATACCTTTGGTGAGTTTGGTTGATTTTGAACATCCATACTATAAACCTTTTTTGGATCGGGAATTGTCCATGGATTATAAGGAAGAAAAAATAACCGGAAAAGTAGATTTTTTGATAGCCGGTGGAAAAAGATCCCCCAAGCGTCCTTTCTTTTTTATTCATGAATACAAAAAAGAACACGATTCTTCCAATGATCCATTAGGACAACTAATGATTGCTATGATAGCAGCTCAGCAACTTAATAACGATAAACAATGCATATACGGAGTGTATATAATGGGACGATATTGGCACTTTGTTATTTTGGATGAAAATGAATACGAAGTGCATACCGGATTAAATGCAGCAGATCAGGAAATTAAGACAATTTTTTATACTTTGAAAAATACAAAGAAACGAATCGAGGAAAGGATTCGTTTGCAAATCGAGTCCTGAGTTCGATGGAAAGTTGGGATATTTTTTGGTTGTCATTATTTTTTCTTTGTATAAAATGAAAGTATCAAACATTTACCAGGGTGAAATAAATGATAGAAACACTACCAATTCTAACAAAATCTATAAAAATATATCCCCCTGATTATGATGATTTACTACCAGATACGGACGATGTACCATTGGAAAACCCGGAACACCTTGATTCTATTGCTATTTTATTGTATTCTATTCGAGAACATTGGAAAAACAAGAATGACTTTTTTGCTGCCGGAAACATGTTTATTTACTATCACTTAGAACCACCGGCAAAGTCAGTAGGACCAGACTTTTTTTTAGTGAAAGATGTTGACGGAGCAATAAAGAGGAAGAAATGGGTGGTAAGAAAGGAAGGATTTCGGTATCCCAATTTTATCGTAGAATTCATCTCACCAGCAAGCCGAAAGAAAGACAAAGAAGGTAACCTCAAAATTTACGGAAATGAGTTCCAAACACCAGAGTACTACGTATACTATCCATTTCGGGAAAATAGTTTTCAGGGTTGGTATTGGAATAAAAAGTTGGGAATATACAAAGAACAGGAAAAAGATGCAAGAGGTTGGATATATTCCAAAGAACTGAATCTGTACCTTGGATTATGGAGTGGAAAGGTATTTGAAGAAGATGGAAAATGGTTAAGATTTTTTGATGAATTTGGTAATCTTGTCCTTCTACCTGAAGAAAAAGAACGGAAAAAAGCCGAAAAAGAACGGAAAAAAGCCGAAAAAGAACGGAAAAAAGCCGAAAAAGAAAAAGAAAAAGCTGAAAAGGAGAAGGAAAGAGCCGAACGAGCAGAAAAGGAAAAAGAACTATTTATTAAAAAAGCGGTTCAAGGTGGAAAACTGACAGTAGAAGAAATTGCTGATATTTTTGGCGTTCCTACCGATTATGTAAAAAAACTTTAGGTATACTCATTTCGACATGATCAATGAGGGACACCATGGTACCTACTTTTCCTGGTTTTTTTCTACTATATGTTCAAAATGAACTTCCGGAAAGTAGTAAATGGTTATTCCCATAGAAAGGATAAACAAAACCATAAACACTCCCATCAATTGGTAGTTTTGAAATATCAGATGACCCACTGAAAACAGCCCGCTAAACACCATAAACACTCCGGCAAATGTTAGCAGTACAAGCCTTCCAATACTTCCTTCTCCGCTAACCGGATTAATTTCATTTCGGATTGCCCAGTTTCTCCAAAGTTTGCCTGGCGGAAGAACAGTTTTATAAAACCGAATGAGCACTTCGATATTGGTTTCCGGTGTAATCATGGTTACAACTAACGTAACCGCTATTGTGCAAAAAGCAGTAAACAAAAGGCTATAAGGAAAAAGTAAACCCAAATAAAACTTGCTTATGCTATAAAAAACAATTGGACTGATGTAGGCAGCAAATTCAGACCAAACGTTCAAACGCCACCAAAACCACCTGAATATCAAAACAAATCCCGTTCCGGCTCCACATTCCAGAAGAAATAACCAGACTCCCGAAATCGTTTTGATAAAATAAAAAGTGATAATCAAAGAAACAAGCATCACAACCAATTGAAAAAAGATAGAAACAAATAGATAGTAGTTGTCCGGCTTGTTTTCTACTACATAAGGTTTGTAGAAGTCGTTTATTAGATACGAAGTCCCCCAATTCAAATGGGTTGCAACCGTAGAGAGGTAGGCAGCCATAAAACTCGCAATCATAAGACCCAGAAGTCCCGAAGGCAGGCTCTGGTGCATCACCATAATGTAGCCTTCTCCTTTCCTGTCTGCTACCAAATCCGGAAACAAGACAAGACTACACAATCCGACTATAATCCAAGGCCAAGGACGCACAAAGTAATGGGCAATGGTAAACCAAAGTGTTGATAAAATAGAGGATTTTACGTCTTTGGATGCCATAATTCTTTGAGCAATGTACCCACCACCTCCCGGCTCAGAACCGGGGTACCAGCTCGTCCACCAAACAATCAATACAAAGGTCAAAAAAGATGGGATGGATAGATTATTGCTTTTTGGATTGGAAAAGTCGGGCATAAAGTTGAAAACTTCCGGATTTAATTGCTTTTTTAATCCGCTTATTCCACCTATCTCCGGTAGGTTTAAAACAAAAAATGCCAGTGCTACACAGCTCGCCATTGCAAAAAAGAACTGAAACGTATCTGCATAGGATATTCCCGAAAGTCCCATTAAAGACGTATAGGCAAACGCCAACAAAAACAGTATACTAACAACAATTTCCGGTGGGACGCTTGGTAAGAGTACTCTGGATATTTTGTACATGGCAAGGTTTACCCAAGAAAGGATGAGAATGTTGATAAAAAAGCCTAAATAAACAGACTTAAATATCCGCAAATACTGAACTCCCTTTCCGCTATAGCGTAGCTTTACCAATTCAACGTCCGTCATCGCACCCGACTTTTTCCAAAGAGGAGCAAAAAAATAAACCGTAATAATCGAGCCAATGGAACCATACCACCACAACCAGTTGCCGGATATTCCATTTGTTGCGACCAACTCCGTAACTGCTAAAGGTGTATCAGCAGAAAATGTGGTTGCGACCATTGCCGTTCCGGAAACAAACCAGGAAAGGCGACCGCTAGACTGGAAATATTCGCGTAAAGAATTTTCTTTATTTTTAAAATACAGTGGGATCGATACGGTAACGAGTAATGAAACAAAGATAATAAGGAGGTCGAGTAAAGAAATTCCTATCATATTCGAACTGGTATACCCATTTCTTGCATGCTTTTTTTAACGTCTGTAATGGAGTGCTCGTTAAAGTGAAAAATAGAAGCAGCAAGTACAGCATCAGCTCCTCCTCTGAGGATTGCTTCCACAAGATGCTCAGCGTTTCCGGCTCCTCCGCTGGCAATTACAGGGATTGTAAGATGGCTGCTTATCAGTTTTAAGAGGTTGATGTCAAAACCGTCTTTTGTTCCGTCTCTATCCATTGAAGTTAGCAAAATTTCACCGGCTCCCATTTCTTCCGTTTCTATCGCCCAATCCAAAGCATCTCTACCGGTCTCTGTTCTGCCACCATGCAAATAGACTTCGTGTCTATCTCTTTCTTGGTTGTATTTGGCATCAATCGCACAAACAATACATTGAGAACCAAAAACTTCACTTGCATCTTTTAAAAGTTTGGAATTTTGAAAGGCAGCCGTATTTATAGAAACTTTGTCTGCCCCTTTTGTTAATACGGTTTTTACATCCTCAACGGTTTTGATTCCACCTCCAACTGTAAACGGTATAAATATGTGGGTTGCCACTTCTTCAACCAAATGGATCAAGATGTCTCTTTTATCGTGAGAAGCAGTTATATCCAAAAAACAGAGTTCATCAGCTTTGTTTGCTTCATAAACTTTGGCACATTCTACAGGATTACCTGCATCCACAAGATTGAGAAAACGGATTCCCTTAACAACTCGCCCATCTTTTATATCCAAGCATGGAATCACTCTTTTGGTTAAATTGCTCACTTTATTTCCTTTGGTAATTGAATCTTTAGTTCCGGGTATCTGGCAAGTTCGTTCACAAGCGAAAGTAACTTTCCTTCTTGAAATGCCGGAGAAGTAATCTGTAAACCAATAGGAAGACCTTTGGAATCCAAACCTGCCGGAATGCTTATGGAAGGAATTCCAGCCAAGTTTACACTTGTTGTTAATACATCTGCCATATACATTTGGATTGGGTCTTTTGTCCGTTCTCCAGTTTTAAAGGCTGTGGTGGGTGAAGTTGGTTGGAGAATAAAATCTACTTGTTTGAAAAATTCGTCATAACTTTTTTTGATAAGAATTCTTGCTTTTTGTGCTTTACCATAATAGGCATCATAATAGCCGGACGATAAGGTAAACGTTCCAAGAAGGATTCTCCTCTTGACCTCGTCTCCAAAACCACTTGTTTTGGAATTTATATACAAATCTTCTAACTTTCCGCCATTGTCCACTCTTAAGCCGTATCGAATTCCGTCAAAGCGAGCCAAATTGGAAGAACATTCTGCGGTTGCAATTATATAATAAATTGGGATGGAATAAGAATGAAGGCTAAAATCCAATTCGATAATAGCAGCTCCACTTTTTGCCAATTTTTCCACAACTTGCTTGTATCTATCTACAATGTCTTGTTCCCATTCGCTAGGATTTGGTTTCATAATCCCAATTCTTATTTTGGATATATCTATTTTGCCAGCGTCTATAGAAGAAAAAGCCGGTGTATTTGCGGAAGTGCTGTCATAGAGGTCTTTTCCGGAAATTACGGATAACACATCAATAACACCCTGGGGGTCGTTAGAAAAAGGACCAATCTGGTCTAAGCTAGAAGCATAGGCAACAAGCCCATAGCGAGAAACCCTTCCGTAGGTTGGTTTGAGTCCCCAGATTCCACACAAAGACGCAGGTTGCCGGATCGATCCTCCTGTGTCCGAACCTAAAGCTAAGGGAAGCATAGAAGAAGCAACAGCCGCAGCTGAGCCTCCGCTTGAGCCTCCTGGGATTCGGCTTGTATCAAAAGGATTTTTTGTTGTTTGATAGGCGGAATTCTCTGTTGATGAACCCATGGCAAATTCATCCATATTTAACCCTGGAAAGAGGATAAATCCTTTGGATTTTAGTTTTTCAATAACCGTAGCATTGTAAGGAGAAACAAAGTTTTCCAATATTTTAGAACCACAGGTCGTTTTCTCACCCTGGATACAAATATTGTCTTTGAGTCCAATTGGAATTCCATCCATATCGGAAAGAGGCTTTCCATTTTTTCGTCTTTTGTCGGATTCGTTTGCTTCTTCTGAAATTTTTGCTTTGTTAAGTCTAAGGAAGGCGTTTATAACAGGGTCTATCGCTTCAATTCTTTGAATGTACGAATTACACAATTCAAAAGAATTTAAGCTCCCGTCATTCAAGCCGGATTTGATTTCTGAATAGGTTTTATAATACATAATAATATCGTTTTGATATTATTATGATTTGAATTAGGAGTTATTTAGCAACACTTTTACATTGTAGATTAGTTTGATTTTTGGAATTCAGAGTTAAATTTTTTTAAAATCTTAGATGGTTATCATATAATACTTACTTAGGTGAATTCTTGAAATGAACGTACCAATTTTCCTGTAGGGACAGGTCTAAGACCTGCCCCTACCTGCATCTTTTAAAGAAATCGCCTTATTTGTCGTTTATGATATATTGTAATACACCTAATAGTTCCGACAGGTTATCAATATAACATTTTTTAGTATCTATACTCAGTTCGTTTTGTACCAACTTCAGAAACTGCCATACATCACCATTACTCACGCAGCCATAAATTTTTGTAATATTATTTCCTCTTTTTTGGTTGAATATTTGTGCACCCAGCATTTGAGCAGCACACTGTCCCATACTATTTTCCACGATATTTTGTTTGGCTTCCACCAATCCGAAAATAGGTGCTTTTAGGCTAAAGCTTTTTGGGTTTCTGCTTAAAATATAATCACATTCGCCATTCAATCCTTTCTCAATATCAGCTTCTAAGTTTTCACCCGAAAAAATAGTAATGGTTTCTTTATTCATTTCAGCGATTGTCAGAAGTATTGGTGTTATTATAAGCTCAGACCTAGCTTTTTCACTTTTAGTAGGCATAAACTGTGCTTTTTGAAGCGTTTCCAATAGCCAACCTGTTGGTGAAATGCCTTGTACGTTGTCAAATAAGCTTTCTGTCTTCTCTCCCAATGAAAAAACTTGCTCTACTTCTTCTAAAGTGTACTTACTGTATGCCATGATTCGATTTTAAATATCTCTCGTTTTCGCTTTACAACAAAAATTTTGACTTGAATGAAATTTTTTAAAAAAAATTTGAAAAATCACGTACCGACTTTCCATGATAAAAAAAATAATCAAAACCAAATAAAAAAACTGTTTTTTTAACCCTTAAATAAAATTCTGGTTATATCCAATTATTGGAAACCTAGAGGAAAGGATTTTTTCCCATGAACACAAAAGCTATAAAGATGTCAGTTCCACTGATACTGGTAGCTGCAATTGCTTATCTAATATTGTCTCCTTCTAGATATGTAGGTTATGCGCCTGATCAACCTATACCTTTTAATCATAAAATTCACGCAGGTGATAACAATATTGATTGTAGGTATTGCCATGTTACCGTTGAAACTTCCGCGCATGCGAGCGTTCCGCCAACTGCTGTTTGTATGAACTGCCACAAATTGGTAGCCACCAAAAAAGACGATGTCAAACGCTTATTAGACCACTATAACAACAAAAAGCCTGTTGAATGGATCAAGGTTCATGACGAACCTGATTTTGTATTCTTTAACCATTCGCGGCACATAGCTAGAGGGGTGGATTGCTCCAGATGTCATGGAAATGTTACAGAAATGGTAAAAGTAGAACAGGTAGAATCCCTTAATATGGGATTTTGTGTAAATTGTCACAGGGAAAATAACGCGCCAAACGATTGTTCGACCTGTCACCGCTAATTTGAGGAGTAGAGAGTAAATGTCTGATAAACAGGATTTTCAAGCTGAAAAGAAGGCTCACTGGCAATCTTATGAATTAAAAGACAGTGATGACTTAAAGGAGTTGCAAGATAGAGAATTTTATTCTCCTCCTTTATCTGTGCTTGATAAGATAAGGACAGAAGGCTATAATAGAAAGACTTTTTTAAAGTTAATGGGAGCTTCTGTTTCCATGTTCTCCCTAAACTGTCTGAGAAAACCCGTAGAAAAAATCGTACCGTATGTGGAGTCTCCTGATTACATCAAACCAGGACACCCGAACTATTACGCTTCCACCTGTGGTGGATGTTCTGCGGCGTGTGGAATTTTAGTCAAAACAAAGGATGGAAGACCTCTAAAAATTGAAGGTCGGAATAATCATCCTATAAATGACGGAGCTGTGTGTGGATTTGGTCAAGCGAGTATTTTTGACCTTTATGACCCGGATAGAGCTAGACAACCAATGGAGATCAAAAACGGGAAAGCCGTAAAAAAAGATTGGGCTAGCCTAGACAAAGTTGTCAAAGAAGGTCTTACAGGTGGTAAAGTGGCTATGCTGACTTCGCCTATTAATTCGCCATCCACTATGTCCATTGTGAATGAATTTTTAGGCTCCGTTGATGGAAAGTTATATGAATTTAACCCAACTTCCGTAGAGGAGGCGATTGCCAAAGCTTCAGAAAAAAGCTACGGTAAAGCAATTGTTCCCAACTACAAGTTTGATAAAGCAAAAGTTATACTTTCTGTAGACGCTGATTTTTTGGGGACTTGGATTTCTCCCGTAGAATTTGCCAAGAAGTTTTCCAAAAATCGTAAACTAAAAGAAGGCTCTACAGATATAAATAAATTTTATGCAGCCGAATCTCTTCCAACCGTTACCGGTTCAAATGCTGACCTGAGAGTGGCAATCAAGCCGGGAGAGCAAAGAAGATTTTTATTTGCAGTTGCCAGAGCATTACAAGATTTAGGTGCAGGAAACGTTCCGGACGCAGTAAGCAGCCAAAGCGTTGATGAATATGCCAAACAACTTGGTGTAGATGCTTCTGCAATTAACAAAATAGCTGGTTCTCTTTTAGCTGCCAAAGGTGAATCTCTGGTTGTAGCCGGTGGAACACAAGCCCAAAATTCGGACGCTATTGATGTTCAAATAGCGGTAAATCTATTAAACAGCCTATTAGGCAATGATGGTGTTACCGTTGACCATAAAGCATTTCGAAGTGATAGGGCGGGTAGTAATTCGGATAATCTAAAACAATTGGAAAAAGATATAAATGCCGGTGAAGTTGGCGTTTTGATTGTCCATGATGTAAATTTAGTTTATCAACTCACTGCAATGAATTGGAAGGAATTGTTATCTAAAGTAAAATTAGTTGTTTCTGTTTCGGATAGATTGGACGAGACTGCTCTTGCCTCTCATTGGCTTGCGCCGGTAAATCATTATCTCGAATCATGGGGCGACAGAGAACCAATAAAAGGTCTTTTGAATATATTGCAACCAACCATTCGACCCTTGTTTGGTACACGATCTTTAGAAGATATGCTAATTCAGTTTGCTGGTGGAACTCTCGGAGGGAAAGCAAATTTTTATGAATATCTAAAAGAAAGGTATATGGCAAAGGTAGGCGGACAGTTTGAATGGGAAAAATTGCTTCAAAAAGGGTTTATCTCTGAAAATGCAGATGGAGAATCCGGCGGACGTGCTTTTGCCAACGGAGAAGTAAAGAAATTATCCAATCCAATCGAAGGTCTCTCGCTTGCTTTGTATACAAATGTAGCCATTGGAGATGGAAAAGGCGCAAACAATTCTCTTAGACAAGAGTTACCGGATCCAATCTCTAAAGTAACTTGGGACAATTATGTTGCCGTTGCACCTGCTTTGGCGAAAAAGTTGTCTGTTAAAACCGACGATGTGGTTGTTGTGAAAACCGCTTCCGCACAAAAAGGTATGGAATTACCGGTTTTGGTTCAACCGGCTATGCATTCGGAAGCAGTGGGGATCGCACTGGGCTATGGTAGAACAAGTGTTGGAAAGGTTGGAAATGGAGTAGGGAAAAATTCTTACGAACTCGCCGTTTATGCCAAAGAAAGCGACATTCCTCTACAATACGGTGGAATTGGAGTTTCCCTAACAAAAACGGGAAAAACCTATAAACTTGCTACAACACAAACACACCACATGATGAATCCAGCTGCCGTTCCCGGCCAAAAAACACCCGGCGGATTAATGAAGCCTTATGATCATGAAAGGACATTAATTGTTTCCACTACGGTTGATAAATATGCCAAGGAACCATCTGCTGGTATTCCTGAACCTGAAATTCCTAAATTTTCGGAAAACGGAAAGAAAATTCCGGCAAAAGGTCTTAATCCCGGTGTGGAATATCCTGGTAATAGATGGGGAATGTCCGTTGATTTAACCTTGTGCACCGGTTGCTCGGCTTGTGTTCTTGCTTGTCAGGTAGAAAACAATATTCCGGTTGTGGGTATCAGCGAAGTTCGCAGAGGGCGTGAAATGCACTGGATACGAATTGACCGTTACTATATTGGTGATCCGGAGAAACCGGAAACACTGGAAATTGCTCACCAGCCTGTTATGTGCCAACACTGCGAAGACGCTCCTTGCGAAACCGTTTGTCCTGTTGCTGCTACTGTTCATGGTTCGGAAGGAACCAATGACATGGTTTACAATAGGTGTGTGGGAACAAGGTATTGTTTGAACAACTGTCCTTACAAGGTTAGAAGATTTAACTGGATGGAACACTGGAAAAATACCGATGCTACTTCGGCTCCAAGGTACTTGGGACTCAACCCTGAGGTAACGGTTCGTTCCAGAGGGGTAATGGAAAAATGTTCCTTCTGTAGCGCCAGAGTTGCTGAGAAAAAAATCAAGGCAAAAAATGAAGGAAGAGAGTTAAAAGACGGAGAAATCAAGACAGCTTGTCAGCAAACGTGTCCAACGGATGCGATAACATTTGGAAATTCAAATGATAAAAATAGCCAGGTGTCGAAAGATTTTGCCAACAAACGTTCGTATAGGATTCTTGAAGTCCTCAATGTTAAACCTCAGGTCGCTTACATGACCAGAGTAAGAAATAATAGTTAAAGGTTAGGGGTAATAAAATGTCGATGTCAACCGCAGTTAAAGAAAAACTCGGGATTGTCCCTCTAGTAGAGGGTGACAAAAACTATAGCCAGGTCAACGTAGATATAATCAAACCAATTGAGACGTTTCCGTCAGTCAAATGGTGGATAGCCCTATCCATTGCTATCGTTTGTTTTGCAATGGGGATATCTCTTATCGGCTATATGTTTTATGATGGTATGTATGTAGTTGGAATAAACAATCCTGTCGGATGGGGATTTTTTATTGTCAACTTTGTGTTTTGGATCGGGATTGGTCACGCTGGAACTCTGATTTCTGCCATTTTGTATTTGTTCAGACAGCAGTGGAGAACCAGTATCAATAGGGCAGCAGAAGCCATGACAATTTTTGCCGTGATGACAGCCGCTTTGTTTCCGTTGATCCACGTCGGACGTCCATGGTTAGCTTATTGGCTTTTTCCATATCCAAACGAAAGAGGACCGTTATGGGTGAATTTCCGTTCTCCCTTATTATGGGACGTATTTGCGGTATCCACCTATTTTACCATTTCTCTTGTGTTTTGGTACAAAGGATTGATTCCGGATATAGCTTCCATTCGAGATAGAACAGGGACTTCAACACCTGCCGAAAGGATAAAAAAGCAGATTTATACTGTTTTTGCTTGTGGTTGGGTAGGTTCGGCAAGAGCTTGGTCACACTACGAGATGGTGGCAATGATACTTGCGTCTCTTTCCGCTCCTTTGGTATTGTCTGTGCACACTATCGTAAGTTTTGACTTTGCAACTTCCATCCTTCCCGGATGGCACACTACGATTTTTCCACCATACTTTGTTGCAGGGGCTATTTTTTCCGGTTTTGCAATGGTTGTGACTCTTATGGTAATTGCCAGAGAAGGTTTTAATCTGAAAGAATATATTACCATAAGGCACTTGGAAAACATGAACAAAGTTATACTGCTTACGGGTATGCTCGTTGGTCTTGCCTACAGCACAGAGTTTTTTATTGCTTGGTATTCTGGGAGTGAATACGAAGGATTTGCTTTTGTGAACAGGGCATTAGGACCTTATGGATGGGCTTATTGGATAATGGTTTCTTGTAACGTTATCTCTCCACAGCTCTTTTGGTTCAAGAAACTCCGAACCAGTATTCCGGTTATGTTTGTAATTTCAATTTTTGTGAACATCGGGATGTGGTTTGAAAGGTTTGTAATTGTGGTGACAACTCATAGAGACTTTTTGCCATCCAGCTGGGATTTGTATGTGCCAACATTCTTTGATTATGGAATATTGATTGGTTCTTTTGGTCTGTTTTTTACTCTCTTTTTGCTATTCTGTAGGGTATTACCTGTGATAGCGATCTCAGAAATAAAAACGGTTCTACCAGAAAAAGATGGAGGTCATCACTAATGGGAGTCTGGAAATTACCTACTAAAAAACAGTTTTTTATGTATCAGGAAACGGATTCGGGAGTCTTTGGACTCTTTGATGAACCGAGCCAAATTTTGGAAGCTGCTCGTAAGACCAAAGCAAAAAACTATGAAGGCTTTGATTGCCTCACTCCCTATCCAATACATGGAATAGATGAGGCAATGGGGTTGGCGCGTTCCGGTATTCCATGGATATCATTTATTATGGGATTATTCGGATGTACAATGGCGTTTGGCTACCAATACCTCACACACGCACACGATTGGCAACTCAACATTGCCGGAAAAGCGTGGAATGCGTGGCCTGCGTTTATCCCTATCACATTTGAAGGGACGATCTTTTTTGCGGGTGTGCTTTCGGTTTTTTCACTTATCTTTTTGGCAAAGCTGACAAAGCCAAATCGCAAAATTTTACATCCGGATATTACGAATCATAGGTTTGCTTTGTGGATTCCTTCTTCTGCACCTGGTTACAAAGAAGAAGAAGTCATAAACTTTATGAATGGTTTGGGTGCTAAAGAGGTAACGGTTGTAAAATGAAAACTAAGTATACAATATTGTTTTTTTTAATGTTAAGTTCATTCCTTGTGGGGTGCAAGTATACATCACCTCCTTTGGAGTGGTTTCCGAATATGTTCGATTCTCCTGCGAGAGAATCTCAGGAAGCAGATTACTTTGCTCCTAACAACTCGGCTTCGAGAATGCCTCCGGAAGGAACGGTCCCTTTAGGGTATAAACCTTACCCTTATATCGGGGTGTTAACTTCCGAAGAGCTTCCCGGTGCGGATAAAGGGCTTAAAAATCCTGTCGAACCAAGCAAGGAAGCTTATGCAAGGGGAGAAGAGAGATACCAAATCTATTGCTCGCCTTGTCATGGAGTTCGAGGTGCCGGAAACGGAAACGTAGTAGGACCTTATCCAAGGTTTGTTCAACCACCTCCCGCATTGATTTCGGAAAAAATCAAAGGCTGGACTGATGGACAAATCTATCATATTGTTAGCATAGGTCGAGGTTTGATGGGAAGTTATGCTTACCAAATCGAACCGGAGGATAGATGGAAACTGATTTTGTACATCAGGAAATTACAGGAACATGATTCCAAAGTATCTACGAAATAGGGGTGTTTATGAAAACAGAAATTGAAGAAAAATTGATAACATTCAAAATGAGTGGTTCAACCAAAACAACCTTGTTTGGAATGATTGTTTTGGGAATCTTGAGCTTTGTAGGCGGTTTTTTTATGCTAAGCCATGAAACCTCTATACATGGTCATAGCAATCCGGCATGGTCAGCGTTACTTGTTTCCACTTATTTCGTGCTTGGTATTGCTCTGATAGGCGTTTTTTATACCGCCATTAGCCATGTCACTGGAGCTGCTTGGTCGGTTTCTTTCAGAAGGCTAACAGAAGCTTACGGGAAGTTTTTACCCATTGGGCTTATTTTATTGGTAGCTACTTTTTTTGGAATTCATGATTTGTATGAATGGTCGCACTCAGATGTAGCAGCAAAAGATCATCTAATTCACCATAAAGGCGCGTATTTGAATGCAAACTTTTTTGTGATTCGCTTGATTATTATCGGAGTGATATGGTCTATATTTGGCTATATATTCCACAAAAATTCATTGAAACAAGACACTGACAAAAACCCTGAACACACAAAATTCAACGCTAAACTGGGCGGTGGGTTTCTGGTATTTTTTGCCGCTTCGCTTTCAGTTGCTTCTTTTGACTTGCTTATGTCTTTAACTCCCCACTGGTTCTCTACCATGTTTGGAGTCTATTGTTTTGCAGGTTTGGCACAAGCTGGTGTTGGAACTTTTATTATATTCATTCGTTATTTTAAAAAGAACGGATATTTGGGGAATTTAGTGAATGAAAACCACATCCATGACTTGGGTAAATATCTATTTGGATTTTGTGTATTTTATGCCTATATCGGATTTAGCCAATTTATGTTGATTTGGTATGCTAATATGCCGGAAGAAACGTTTTGGTATGAGCAAAGGATGGTTGGAGGCTGGGGTTGGATAACAGCAATGTTGCCGTTTATCAAGTTTATTATACCGTTTTTGCTACTTCTAAACAGACCTTCCAAAAGGGATCTGGGATTTTTATCCAAAGTTGCGATGTGGGTAGTATTCACTGAAGTTGTAGAGTTGTATTGGATCGTTTTTCCAAGTAATTTTGATACGTTTAACGTAGTGGGTTTTCTTGTTACTCTTGGAGTAGTGATTGGAGGACTTGGAATGTTCATTTTTACCGTGTTAAAATCTTTGGAATCAGGCAAACTCATTCCGGTGGGTGATCCAAGATTAGAAGACTGTTTGCACCATCATCAGTAAGGGAGAAGAAAATGAAAAAGAGTAAAACGATTGTAACAATTTTGGGTTTGCTGATCTTCTTAAGTTTAGTGAACTGTTCCAACAATTCTGCTGAGATCAGTGTGGAAGGTGCGGTATTGTATGCTGAGCCGGAGCTAAAAACCAAGGTTGCGGATGTTGCCAAAGGCACTATTGTAAGTGTTTGTGAATTTCGTAACCATAAATGGGGTGTAAGAAAATTTATCAAGGTAAAAACTGACAAAGCAGAAGGTTATATGTCACCTCAGTTTTTGGTAGTCGGACAAAATCCGGTAACTTCCATCTTCAAACAAAACCAAAGAAAAAAAGGCTATGAATATTTTTATGGTCCTAAGGACAAAACGCACTATGAAAAAGGCTATGAATACGGGGCTTTATCTAAATTGCCAAAGGATAAAGTCCCATTAGATGAGCTTTTGAAGTAGATTCGATGGAGCAATCAGAGGGTTGTCCGGATTGCTCCTACATTTTTCAAATAAAGCCGTCATTTCTCCAAATCAAGATCATTGATCAAACCAGTATGAACGTCATAAACCCAAGCATGAATCAAAGGTAATTTATTCTTTTGAATGGAAGTTTGGACTACAGGAAGGTTTTTTAAATTTTCTACTTGCTCTAACACATTAAATTCAACCAGTTTTCTTTCTCTCTCGGATTTTTCTACAATGGCATCTAGTACTGCTTTATGCTTTTGATAAGTATTTTTAATAGGTTGTATCCACTTTCCAACTTCCCCAGCTACATCACCCATAGAAGCTTGTACACCACCACAGCCATAATGACCGCATACAATTATTTCCGGAATTTTAAGAACAGTAATCCCATATTCAATAATAGAAAGAAGGTTAGGATCGTTTATTTTTACCAAATTAGCGATATTTCTGTGGACAAAGATTTTTCCAGGCTCTGCTTTTGTAATTAATTCAAAAGGCACTCTGCTGTCCGAACATCCAATCATTATAAATTGAGGACTTTGACCCATTCCAAGTTTTTTAAAATATTCGGCATCATCTTGTATCTTTTCCCACACCCAATCTTTGTTGTCTTCTAAGAACTTTTTATATCCAACGTTTAACTCTCTTCTTTCTACCGAAGGAAAAAACTTTTCTAATCCTACGATGTTTACATTTATTTGTCTACTTTGAGAATGGTTCTGAAAGTCTTGTATCATTTCAATAACGTCTATATGGATGTAATCGCACTTTCTTCCATCTATAACAACTTCCGTATTATCCGGGATCGCTTTTAATGTATCCAATATTCTAGCTTTATGAAAAAATGTAATATACTCACCTAAAAACAATTTAGTGGTTGATCTTGTTTTCATCGTTTTAATTACCGATGAATAAAAAATTTCTTTAATAATAAAAAATATGGAAACAAAACCACCAATAAGTGTTCCAATAAGAATATCTGTCAGAACAATTCCTATTACCGTTGCAATAAAAATAATAAAATGATTCCAGCCTTTTTCATATACGTTTTTGTAAATTAGCGGACTTGTAAGCTTAAATCCGGTATAACAAAGAATGGCTGCAAGGGTTGCTAAAGGAATTTGGTTCAAGAGGTTTGGGATTAATATAATGGAAAATAAAATTAGGAACCCATGAAATATGCTAGAGTTTTTTGTTTTTGCACCTGCATTTGTATTGATTGTACTTCGGATAATCACTGAGGTAACAGGAATTCCACCAAGAATTGCATTTACTACATTTCCGATTCCTTGGGCAATTAATTCTCGGCTAGTTGGCGTAGCTCTTTTTTTAGGATTTAGCTTGTCAATGGCTTCAATGGAAAGAAGAGTTTCAATGCTTGCGACCAATGCAATGGTTACGGCTACTTTATAAACTCGTATGTTATCATAAGATGAAAAATCCGGAAGAGGTGTTACCGTAAAAAATTTTGAAACGTTGTTGATGTGTGGTATTTGAACAAGGTGTTCAGAGGTTAACTCCAGTTCACCAAAAAATGATTTGTAAATGGAGTTGATGCCTATACCTATAATAACAAGAATTAAAGAACTCGGCACTAAAGATGCATATTTAATTATATACTTTTCCCATAAATACAATATGGCAAGGGAAAGCATACCGATAATCAAGACTCCAAAATTAATAGACAAAAAAGAATGGTACAATAAAGTTAACGTATTTTTTTCTGGTGTTTTTGTATTACCAAGGTCTTCGGGAGTGAGGGTAAATTCTTGTACCCCAAACTGCTCCACGTCATAACCCACTACGTGTGGAAACTGCTTAAGAATGAGGATTATACCGATAGCTGCAAGAAGCCCTTTGATTACGTCCAAAGGAATAAAGTCACCGATAATACCAGCACGAAAAAAGCCCAAAATAATTTGTATTATTCCAGCAAAAAGGAGTGCAAGCAAAAAAACTTCAAAGCTGTTCAACTCGTGTAATCCAGCTAATATAACGGCGGTAAGACCGGCAGCCGGTCCGCTTATACTCAAACTGGAGCCACTTATCGTTCCCACAAGAATTCCACCAATGATACCTGCAATCAGCCCAGCCATTAAAGGTGCTCCCGAAGCGTGTGCAACGCCCAAACACATGGGAACCGCTACTAAAAAAACGGCTATACCCGAAGGTAAATCATGTTTCCAATCCGGTTTTACAAAAATATCTTTTAACATAATAATTTATCCGTTGTTATGGCACTTTATCAAACCATCATTTTAATTTTTTCTCTTTTATAAGTTGTAACTTATTGTTAGCGTATTTGTACAAACGCCTTATTTGCAAGCTATAAATAGGACCTTTTTCATTTTCATCTTCGGCTGCTTCTTCCAATTCGATAAGCACATTGTATTTTTTTCCTTTTTTAAAAGTATAGCTAAATCCATGAAATGCCGGAGGGTCACTTCCGCCTGATTGTTTTAGAAGCAAAGAAAATATATTTTTTTCGAGTGAGTAGTTGTAGTAGTAATGAGCTGAAGGACAAGACTCTCCAGAGCCAATGCTTAAAAAAACTGCATGGTTATCTTTTCCATAAAAATCTTCATGAAATTCAAAAGATGCTGATGCTGTAGGAATTTTTTCTAAAGTATGCTGAGCAATTAATTTCCCATTTTTGACAATTCTGAACTCAAAAGATTCCGGTTTTGTTTCCGATACGCTAAATAATACGATTTTTCCATCTCCCAAATCTTTTTTGTTGGAAGTTAAGAAAAATCCAAAAGCATAACCGGTTTTTTTTTCATTATTTTGGATTTTATACCAGTTACCTTTTAATTTTCCAATTGTTTCTTC
The DNA here is from genome assembly GCA_024233865.1 of Leptospiraceae bacterium. Taxonomy (GTDB): domain Bacteria; phylum Spirochaetota; class Leptospiria; order Leptospirales; family Leptospiraceae; genus JACKPA01. The sequence continues at coordinate 151,915 of JACKPA010000003.1, forward strand.
TTGTTTTTGTTCTTGTATGGTAACTTCTTCGCCTTCAATTAATTGGAAAACTTTTTTTGCTTTTACAGAAGCGCCGTCCCGAACATTAATTTTTCCTCCAAAAGCGTAAACTTTTTGATTTTTTTCAAAATAATTGGGATAGTGGATGGAAACATCTCCCCAAATTGGGTGGAAAAATATATGAATAAAAAACATAAATGCAATAAATTTTCTCATCGTCAGAACCTTTTGTTTTTGAGTAATAAAAATAGTTATATTTTTCAAGATAAAAATTTTATTTTGAGACAAAATAGTTTTTGAAGAGTGTGGTTTCAGTAACTAACCGAAAAATCTTCTTGCAAAATCCTACCTGTTTGTTTATGTAAATACTATGATTGCCATCGAAGAAAAAACACCTTTTAACATCGAAGAAATTGAAATCGAGGATGGTGAGCCTGTGGACAATATCCTTTCTGAAAAACAAATGAGGCTTCTCACTGAAACTCTCTATTCTTCTTGGACACCACAAGGTCACTCTAGCTTTTTTGTCTCTGCAAACGTGGGGATATTCACAAAACTATTGGGTATGGCAATCGTTCCGGACGTACTGTTCAGTTTAGACGTGGACAAACCAAAAGAGAGGAAGAAAAAAGAAGACTTGTGCTACTATTTGGACAAAATCGGAAAGCCACCGGAAATAGTGATAGAAATCGTATCAAATAAGGTAGGCGGTGAATTAGAGAATAAGCTCATAGATTACGGGAAAATAGGTGTAAAATATTATGTAGTATATGACCCTGGTATGTTGATATTGGAAGATGCTGTTTTGCGTTGTTATGAATATAAAGGGAAAATAGTGGAGCAACTGGAAGAGACGTGGTTTCGGGAAGTGAGCTTGGGAGTTCGGTTATGGGTCGGTTTTTATGAAGGGGAATACAACTCATGGCTGAGGTGGTGCGACAGTTATGGTGAAGTGATACCTACCGGAAAAGAAGCGAGTGTTTTGGAAAGAAAAAGGGCTGAAAGAGAACATTTGGAGAAGGAAAGAGAAAGGGAACGGGCGGAACGAGAACGAGAACGAGCCGAAAAAGCAGAAAAACAGTTAGAGGTTTCTATCAAAAAAGCAATTTTGCGAGGTAAGTTAACGATTGAAGAAATTTCAGAAGACTTTGGTGTCTCCATAGAATTTGTTGATAAAGTGATAAACAGTATACAAAAGTAGATTGCAAATTCTTGCAAGAAAATAGATTTATCAAATAGTCATATTAATTTATAAAAAGTCCGGCAGGAAAAAAACAGTGAATCAAAATCTTAATTTTAGAGCTTATTTTCAGTGTATAAATGAAGATTGTCGCTCAACCTACAATGTTGATGAAATTGTATACCAATGCAAGAAATGTGGGGACCTTTTAGAAGTAAAACACGAGACAAACGAATTAAAAAAAAGAACACCGGATGAGTGGAAGCAGCTTTTTTCAGAAAGATATCGAAGCACAATCTTTCCTTATGTTTCTGGAGTTTGGGGAAAACGAGAGTGGGTTCTCCCTGAAATAGAAGAACAAAATATCATCACAACCGGAGAAGGAGCAACTCATTTATTTGATGCAAGGCTTTTTGCAAACAACCTGGGTGTAAAGGCTTTGTATGTAAAACAATGTGGTATTTCGCATACAGGCTCTTTTAAAGACTTAGGTATGACTGTTTTGGTTAGTCAAGTCAACCAAATGATCCGAAGAGGTAAAAAAATCCGAGCCGTAGCTTGTGCATCCACCGGAGATACTTCTGCAAGCCTTGCTTCTTATGCAGCGAAAGCTGGAATCCCTTCTATTGTATTTTTACCGGAGAACAAAGTATCAACGGCTCAACTCATACAACCGGTTTCCAATGGAGCCAGGGTAATTTCTTTAGATACGGATTTTGATGGGTGTATGAAGATTGTAAAACAAGTTTCCCAGGAAGTGGGCATATACCTTGCCAATTCCATGAATTCACTGAGAGTTGAAGGTCAAAAAACGATTTCCATTGAAATTATGCAGCAGCTCAACTGGAATGTTCCGGACTGGATTGTTATCCCAGGTGGAAATTTAGGGAATGTGTCCGCTTTAGGTAATGGATTTGAAATGATGCTCGAAATAGGGTTAATCCAAAAAGCTCCTCGAATTTTGCTTGCTCAATCAAGAAATGCAAATCCTTTGTATAGATCGTATTTAAATGAGTTCAAGGATTTTTCTCCGGTAGAAGCCAAGCAAACTTTAGCTTCAGCAATTCAAATTGGTGACCCTGTTTCGGTTAAAAAGGCAATCAAAGTTTTAAAAAGATTTCAAGGAATTGTAGAAGATGCAAGTGAATCCGAATTGTCCGACGCTGCTGCTTTAGGGGATAAATTTGGTTTGTACAACGACCCGCATACGGGAGTAGCCATTGCAGCAATGCAAAAATTGATAAATAAAAATATTATTGAGAAAAATCACACTGTAGTGATAATATCCACTGCAAGTGGTTTAAAATTTACCGAGTTTAAGGTAAAATATCATCAAAATGAAATTGAAAATATAAACTCAACATATATAAATTCAATATATCGTTCCAAACCGAATTTAAGCGAAGTAATGGATATTATAAATAAGCATTTATAATATCTTTGAAAGAAATTTTTAGTAGAGAGTATATAAAAATGAATTTGTTGAATATGTTTGGTTATAAAAAATTGAAAAAATGATTAAAAAGCTTAAATAAGCAGAGTTAATTCAATGATAGAAAATGAAGCACTTAAAGAAAAAATAAATCAGATGGAACTTGCAATGGAATCCGTTCTAACTGAGGAACAAGCCGTTGAAGTTATTAACAACCAATTCAAAGATGCGTATCTATTGAAACTAAAGGTAAACGTAGAAAATAAAGCGGGAGCAATGCTACTTTTGGTTTCTGTTTTAAAAAGTGAAATTCTTATGATGTACTCTGTATTTGGTAACTCTACGGTAATACGAAAAATCGGAACATTTGAAGACCCAAAGCAGTTTTCCGATGATATATTGGCTGCTTTAAATGCTGGTGGTATCGATCAAAACTTTTCCAATACTATTGGAAGGATTTTGTATACAAGGCTTGATTCTGAAACAATTAAAAACTTAAGACCCACCATTGAAAAAAAAGATTTTAATGATTTTAGCAATATTATCATAGAAGCGATAAATACTACCTACAAAATAAATTCTACTCGAGTTGAAGCAGACATGGAGAGGATTAATAGTGTTCGCTTTCGCTTGAACAGCGCTTTAGTAGAAAAAACTCCTCCTATTGTAAAGCCGGAAATAAAAACGGAAGAAGTAGAAGAAGCAAAGTCCGAAAAAGTTACTTTTCAGGAACTTGAAAAGTCAGAAGTTGACAAGGAAATAGACGAGATTATTTCACAATTCCCGGCAGTTGTTACAAGTAAAACAATCTTATCTCCTGTCTCTGGAGTTGAGTTTGAAAAACTACAATTCAGCCAAAAGATTTTATTCCAATTGCCATTTCAAACTCCTGAAGAAAAGACAATTGCCAGAAAATTGGGAGCTGAAGTGAAAGACGGTGTTGTGAGACCGATTGTGGGAGAATTTTTAAAACTTGTACCAGGTCATAAAAACGAATACCATATTTTTGCAAAAGGACCAAAAGGTGTATTGCTTAGGGCTTTTGAAGAACGTCCAGTAAGACTTGCAGTTCCCAAAGGCACAAAAATAGAAAAAAGCACAGAAGAGGAATCTTCTACAGGTAAGTTTTATTTTCTTGGGATTGTTGTAATTGTGTTGATTGTTGCTTCTATACTTTATGTTATTATAAATAGCTAATGAAAAAACTTTATTATTTATTTTTAAGTATAGTATTCTTTGTAACCTATAATTGTAGAAATAAATTAGAATATAAAATTGATTCTGCAATTCGTGATAATGATTACGTGCAAGTTTCTATTTTATGTACAAATTATACTGGAAAAAGATACAAACAAGATTGTGAGGAAAGCCTTCAAAAAACGGATGTGATCATTCAAGAAATCATTTCTCAAAAAGTTGATTTTCCATTCACAAAGTTAATTGTAGAAGAAGCCCTAAACAAAAAAATTATGCAACTATTAGAAGTGAACTTTATGTTTAGTACAAAATATGCTTCTATTTGGAAAGAAACGGTAGAAATTAAAGATAAGTAGCATCTATACGATAGACGTAGTATTTTTTTGATAAGTTATAGACTTTTTAACTTTTCCTACAAATAGCGGGTAGACCCTAAGACTTTAGGACAAGAACCTTTTTTCCCTCAAAAGCGATACCATATTTATAAATGGTAACAATTCCCATTTCCTGCAATTCGGTTTCATACTGCTTATCTTCTATCTGTTGAAGTGCTGACTCACATGCTTCTTTAAGTGTTTCATTTTCGTCTTTATCCACTTTTTTTAACTCGATGATTACTCCGTTATCTGACTTTTTGTGAGGAATCAGCATAATATCATAACGACCAAAGCCACTTTCTCGATTGGATTTCACAACATGAGTTTGGTTTATAGTAATTAGAAGTCCAAGAACAAAAGCGTGGTAGACCTTTTCCGGCTCACGACCGCTAGGGTCAAAAAAACTCATAGAATTCAGTGCAAACTTTTGTAGGATTTTTCCAAAGGTTGCAGAGTCTCCATTTAATACACTCTTTAGCAACAATTCAACTTCGCTGCTAAGTAGATTTTCTTTGAACCAACTTTTTACAAAAATTCTATAGGTTGTATAAACTTCCTTGTTAGGAATGAGCAGTTTACATTCTAGTTCATCATCATAATTATAGTTCTTGTCTACAACCTTCAAGTAACCGGCAAACAAAAGAAAACTCCAAATATTTGCACTATCTTTCTCAATGTCAGAAAATATCGTATTTGTATTGATAACTTTGGATATTGGTTGATGGTTTAGTAACTGCTCCAATTCATTTTTGACTTGCCTGTCTCCTTGACTCAGAAGTGTGTTTATGATTGTATTGCTTGATGTATTGATCCAATAGGGTTGCAATCCGGCTCTATACTTTTTTACATAATTGATAATTGACCAAGGATTGTAAATATCATGAGCATCACCAAATATATAGCCATTGTACCAGGTTTTTACGCTTTCAAAATGTTCTTCTAAATTGTAATCTTTTAAAAACCGAATTACTTCTGTTTCGGTAAAACCAAATTTATCTGCACATTCATAGTCAAGAATGCTTAATATCTCAAGGTTATTCAGATCAGAGAAAATATTTTCTTTCGCAACTCGCAAGATACCAGTGATAATGCCCTTTTCCAGACTAGTATTGTCTTTCAAGCCTGCACCCAAAAACGTGCGAAAGAAATCAATGGCATTTTGATAGTATCCTTTATCATAAGCTTCATGAATAGGAGTATCGTATTCATCAATTAGTATAATGGCTTTTTGTTTGTAATAATCGCAGAGGTATTTGGAAAGATTTTTGAGGGAATTTGAATAATCCGTATCATTCGTTTTTCTGTTAAGAATGGATTTAATGATTTCTTTATCGTATTCTAGTAGAGTATCTGAATCAATAAGATAACTATGCCTTTTATATTCATCTGTGATTAGATTTTGAATTTTATTATGTGCTTTTTCCCAACTGTCTTCTTTCACGTCTTTGAAGGTGAGATAAATCACAGGATATTTTCCGCAATGCCCTGTATATTCTTCTCCTTGCTGCCAGATTTTGAGGTGTTGGAACAAACGGAGGTTTTCCGTAGTAGTAGGGGATAGATATGTCTGTTCCCTATGATATGCTTCAAAAAAATATTTCAGCATAGACAAATTGAGTGTCTTTCCAAATCTTCTTGGACGGGTGATGAGACTAACCTTAGAACCAGAGTCTAAAAGTTCTTGAATCAAAAGGGACTTATCTATATAATAATAGTCCGTTTCAATTATTTCTTTAAAATCACTGACACCCAAGGGTAATTTTTTCTTCTTCATGACGTACCAAATGATAAAAAAAGCTAGGGTTTTGTCTATACGTTTTCACCTTAAATGTATAAAACCTACAACTATTTCCAACGACAGGTGAGAGAAACCGTTTGTACGCTACCAAATATTTTAGAAGGCAATAGATTTTACAGAAAATTTAATCCGCTTTTAGGTACGTTGGTAAGCTTGATAAAACTTATGAAAAATGAAAAATTGGTATGAATTTTAATTGAGCAAAAAATGTGCCAAAATTAATGTTTTAGCAGATTTTGTTAAGTATGCCAGTAAGCTTGTAAACTTTCCAGAAACAAAGTATGATGGAGTTTACTCTTAACAATGTTCTAATGTTCTAAATGAATTAGAAAAAACGGATATTTTAAAAAACGGATGGGAATAAAAATCAAATATTAGATTAGATTGAATAAAAATGAAAATTTATTGATTTTTTTAATGAGATTAATTAAACATTATTAAGATAGGTTTTATGCATTCTTTTGATTTCATGGATAATTTTACTTTTGGAGTACAAGTAATTAATGATGAATTTAAGTATATCTACTTAAATAAAATACTGCTCTCTGAAATAAAAATGAAATCTGATCAAATTGTTGGACGAAAAATGCAGGATGTCTTTCCTGGAATAGAGAATTCTCAAATATACCATGCAATTCAAGAATGTCTCTCAAATGGGGAGGCTCAAAAAATTACGAACGAATTTACTTTACCCAATGGAAAAACAACATATTATGAACTCAATTTACAATATATTCCGCAAGGAGTAATTATTTTTTCGAATGACATTACTGATAGTAAATTAGGAAAAATATTATTAGAAGAATCAAAGATTCGTCTCGAAAAAAAGATACAAGAAAGAACAGTTGAGTTAGAAAAGCAAAAGAGTAGAGCCGAGGCTGCTCTCAAAGTAAAATCAGATTTTCTAGCTGCCATGAGTCATGAAATCAGAACTCCAATGAACGGTGTAATTGGGATGGCTGAACTTCTTTCTTATACAAACCTTTCTGATGAGCAACAAGAATATGTGGATAGTCTTTTATCGAGTTCTGATTTATTGTTGAATATAATCAATGATATCCTGGATTTTTCTAAGTTAGAAGCAGGAAAAATTGAACTGATAAATGAAGATATTGATATAAGGAATTGCCTATCAGAATGTTCAAAAATGTTTCAATTCAAGACTGCAGACAAAAGGCAAGAATTAACTCAGTTGATTTCCAATAAAGTTCCAGGGTTTATCATTACTGATGAAAAACGATTAAAGCAAATCATAATAAATATTCTTGGAAATGCTATCAAATACACTCCAGAAAAAGGAGAAATACATCTGGAGCTAAATGTTATTGAACCAAATGGCGATCCTTATCTTTGTTTTTCAATAAAAGACACTGGAATTGGGGTTCCCAAGAACAAGCAGAATGAGCTATTTAAACCTTTTACTCAGGTTGATTCTTCTACTACTAAAAATTATGAGGGTACTGGACTTGGGCTGGCAATTTCCAAAAATATTATAGAACTAATGAAAGGGAGTATTTGGTTTGAAAGTGAAGAGAATATAGGAAGTACATTTTATTTTAACATTCCTTTAATCCAATCAAAAAATCAAAATCCGGTTTATCTTCGATCTAATCATGAATTTTTAGAAGGCAAACAATGTGTTCTTATTGATGACAATCCAACAAATCTAAAAGTGTTTAAAAATATACTGCATAACTGGAAAATTAACTCAAAGGATTTTCTCAATCCCGAGGAAGGACTTCAAGACATTCTAACTACAAAACCAGACTTTGTACTTTTGGACTATAATATGCCCAAAAAATCAGGTGTTGATATTGCTAAAGAAATTAGGAAGTTTCATAAAAAAGAAATAATTATTTTTCTATGTACTTCATACGATTCAGATGAATTAAGAAATAATAAATCTTTATTTAATCATATTCTTACAAAACCTATCAGACATAAGGTTTTATTTGAAACTTTATGTAATACATTTACAGAAAATAATTCGATCTCGAAAATTCCAAAAAAACTCACTTTAAATCTAAGAAATAAATATGTTATCTTAATTGTTGAAGACAACCCAGTTAATCAAAATCTAGTAAAACGAATATTGAATAAAATGCAAATTGAGACAGATATAGCGAATAATGGTGAAATAGCAGTACGGATGAATTCAGAAAAAAAATATGATTTGATTTTTATGGATATTCACATGCCTAAAATGAGTGGATTTGAAGCTATTAAAATTATTCAAAAGCAGAATCAAAACCTTCCACCTATTGTGATTATGTCGGCTGACGTGTTTAAAACCCAGGATTACAATAGTTTAAATATTTATGATCATATATTAAAGCCAATTAAGGTGAGCGATTTGGAATCACTTTTTAAAAAACTTGGTTTTGAGTAATGAATACTTAAAAATTTGTTATTTAAAAGGTTTGGATCATGGTACTTTTAATAAGTGATTAAGGTCACTCACTAGGAGAAGCTAACAGTTTTACGCCGAGCTCAAGTTGTTGCACTCCATTCGAGCTCTTCCAATGGAGGTGTTCTAGCTGTCTATCTTTTTGAAAGTGCGAGGGGTTAAAACACCCTCGCTAAGAATCCATTTTCTTGCATCAAAGTTGTGACTCACTTTTTTGAACCAAAATTTCTATTTTTTAACAGGAATATTCTCTACCAATAATATTTTTCCTTTCTTGTCTATATATGTCACTGTCATGGAAATCAAATCAGTAACCCATTTATCAACACCTGCTTCTCCGGCATCCTTACAAAATGTAGGATAATCACTGTTACCCTGCTGATGAATTGTGAGAGCCTTCTTTAAGGCTTCCGTAGAGGAAAATTCCGAAACCAAAATATGGTTTTGATTGTGTTCTACTCTAACCGAATAGTTATTTTTACCATGGTATACATTCGAGCCATCCTCTACAAAATGTTCATATCTTTCAATACCCAATTTTTTAAAGGTTAGAATCAGTTCAGGAAAATCAGCACCGGATTTTACCTTCGATTGAGCGTCTAAAATTTGTTTTTCTGTAAACATAGTTCGTCCTTTTGCATTTTGTTAAAATGAATTTAGCATACTTGCAAAGGGTTGAATTGTAAAAATCCGTATTTATGAATGAAATCTCAAAAAAAAATGTTCAGGATTTTCACCAGTAAAAGATTTGAATTTATGAATGAAATGAGACTGATCATAATATCCCATGGTATGAGCCATATCAGTCAAAGAACTTGAATTTTTATAATTTTTCAAAAAATTTTGAAATTTAACTAGGGATGCATATTTTTTAGGACTTGTTCCAACCGATTTTTTAAACCTTTTTTCTAAACTACTTGGACTGACATATAATTTTTTCTGGATTTCAGAAATTCTTATATTGCCATTTGTTTTTTGAATGTGAGAAATCGCCATCGCGACCAAATGATCTTCCCTTTCTGGTATAAATTTTGAAATCAAAAAATTTTGTATGACATCAATTCTTTCCTGATCTGTTTTTGCAAAAAAAAGTTTTTCTTTTATGTATATCAGTTCGGATAGTTTGAAAAAATTTTCCAATGTCGTACTCACAGAAAAAAGCTCGTTTAAAGGAAATGGGAAAAAAGAGGAAGCGCCTAATTCATTGAACTTTACCAAAACCGAACTTGTATTTTTAGAAGTGTTAAATATTCTATAGGTATCGGTAATTCCAGTAACACCATAGTTTGACAAAGGAACAATTTTATTTTCGTGTGAATAAGAAATACTTCCTTGGTATTGAAAACCAAGTACAAAATTTGTATCTGGGAATACCTTGAAAGAGGATTCACGTAAAGATTCTTGAATGTATAAATATTTTACATAAGGTTGTAAAAAATCACAAGGTTCATAAATTTGGTTTTTCATTTTATACAACAAATTACGTTTTTTGACTTTATGTCAACCTTAAAACCATTCTCAAAAAAGCCGGTTTTTTATTGGGCAAAGCTTTATTCCATACAACTTGACCAAGGTGATTTCTCATGATTTTCCCTGGGTTACATTAACATAGGATGTCTTTGTCTTAAACAAAACTAACGTTAAAAAAAGCTGATGAACCCATTGCTTGAGAAAAAGAAGTAACTCTATTCAAAACTTTAAATTTTTATTTGCATTTCTTTCTTATTTAAATACTTAGAGATAATGAGATTTTTTTTATCTGTAATGAAATTCATATCTTTTTGTTTTCGAACCATAACATTCCTAAAAATTAGCCCCAGGTTAAAGTTTAGCGTAACTTGAAAACATTAATTTATTATATTAAAATACACAGGGTAGGTCAATGACTAATTCATTTAACACTAAAGAAATTATTGATGGTCTGTCGGGAGAAGATATTTTTTCTACTTCCATCGGACTCACCTATAAAGATTTTTTAGTATTGCCTGGTTTTATAAATTTTAATCCGTCGGATGTAGAATTAGAGACAAATCTTACAAAAAACATAAAAATCAAAAGACCTTTTGTAAGTTCTCCCATGGATACTGTAACCGAAGCAGCCATGGCTATTGCTTTAGCTCTCCAAGGTGGGATAGGGGTTGTGCACTATAACAATACCATAGACGAGCAAGTAAGCATCGTTAAAAAAGTCAAAAGGTATGAAAACGGATTTATTTCCGATCCTGTAGTATTGAGTCCGGAACATACGATACATGATTTGGATAAAATTAAGGAAAAATACGGATTTTCCGGAATTCCTATAACAGAAGACGGGACTCAAAATACAAAACTAATAGGAATTGTTACAAATAGAGACGTAGATTTTGAAAAAGACAGATCAATCCCCTTGAGTCAAGTAATGACGAAAAAGTTAATTACGGGTTATGTTGGCATGACTCTCAAAGAAGCAAATAATATCCTCAAAACAAGCAAAAAAGGAAAAATCCCCATTATTGATGCGGAAGGAAAACTAGTTTCTTTGGTTAGCCGTTCTGATCTTAAAAAAAGGAGAGAATTTCCGGATTCATCCAAAGATGAGCAAAAAAGGTTACGAGTAGGAGCTGCCGTTTCGACTTTGGTGGAAGGGCGTGACAGGGTTGCCGCTTTGTATGAAGCTGGTGTAGACGTTATTGTAATTGATTCTGCCCAAGGTAATTCTATTTACCAAATTGAAATGATTCAATTTTTAAAAACGAATTTTCCAGGTTTGGATGTCATTGCCGGAAATGTTGTCACAAAAGCCCAGTGTAAAAATTTGATAGAAGCCGGGGCAGACGGTTTACGAGTTGGAATGGGACCCGGTTCTATATGTATCACCCAAGAGACTATGGCTGTAGGTAGGGCACAAGCTACTGCTGTTTACAAAACTGCGAGCTTTGCTTCCAAATACAAAATTCCTATTATGGCTGATGGTGGAATCACCAGTATTGGAGATATGGCAAATGCTTTGGCAATAGGTGCTTCAACTTGTATGATGGGTTCTATGTTTGCCGGAACTGATGAAGCTCCGGGAGACTATTTTTATGAAAATGGAGTTCGATTGAAAAAATACAGGGGAATGGCAAGCGTGGAAGCAATGAAAGCTGGCGGTGACAAAAGATACTACAGTGAAAGTCAAAGAATTTTAGTTGCCCAAGGCGTCTCCGGAGCTGTAGCTGCAAAAGGTGGTGTTCAGAATTTAATCCCTTATTTAAGCCAAGGACTAAAACACTCCTTCCAAGATATGGGATATAAAAATATTAATGAGCTACATGAATCACTCTATTCTCAGCAGCTTAGGTTTGAAAAAAGGAGCGAAGCAGCTCAAGCCCAAGGATCCGTGTATGGATTGTATTCTTACAACAAACCTGCCATGCGCGGTGAGTAAATTCTGTTGTCATGGTGAATTTTTTTTGTTATGGTGAGCTTGTCGAACCATAAACTAAATATAGGAGAATATATGCGACATTCATTCAAAAAAATATACGCTCTTTATACGGTTATAGGAATTATTTTATTTGCTTTAGTTTATTACTTCATTAGCACAACACCGTTTGGAAGTTACAATTTACTACCCGGTAAAGAAGTGAGTAATCCGAGTGGAAGGTATGATTATGAAGTTCCTCTTGATCCGCAGAGTCCTTGGCCAAAATTCAGAGCAAACGTACTGCAAAACGGTCGTTCTAACGTGATTTCTTATCAATCAAAATCTCGTCCTTATGAATTCAAAACGGGCAAAGGTATTTTTAGCTCTCCGGTAGTTGATTCAAAAGGAACAGTTTATATAGGCTCTGCTGATCACTATTTTTATGCCATTAATATAGACGGTAGCTTGAAGTGGAAGTTTGCAACGGATGAGATCATAGATTCTTCTGCTCTTCTGGATGATAAAGGACGTGTATATTTTGGTTCCGGTGACGGTTTTGTTTATTGTTTGGAAAGAGAAACGGGCGAGTTGGTTTGGAAATTCAAGTCCCACACACCCAAAGAAGTGGAAGAAAAGTTTGGTATAAAAACCTACAACGTCAACTGGTTTGAAGGGAATATCGCCATGCTAAAAGACGGAACCATCCTGGCACCCAATGACAATTATTTGGTTTATACCCTTGACCGAGACACAGGAAAACAAAAATCTCAGTATTTCGGAAATGAGATGATTTGGTCTTTACCAGCATTGAATCCTGATACAGGAATTGCCTATTTTGGCTCAACATTTATTGCCATGAAAAATGTTTTTGCCTACGATACGGTAACAGGAAAAGAATTGTGGACAACAGGTGGTCTTGGTTCTGTTGCTGCAACCATTATGTTAACTTCCAAAGACCCTAAAGGTGCTTTGGTTGTGGGTGGATTTGATGGGTTCTTACGAGCTTATACGCAAGATACTGGAAAGCAACTCTGGAAATTCGGAGCAAGAGATCACATCTACGGTAGCCCGTCTCAGCAAGCTGACGGAACCATCATTCAGGCATCAGCTGACGGAACGGTCTACGCCATCAATCCCAAAAACGGTAGTGCTATTTGGGCTTTTGACACGCTCGAGTCAATTCGATCTTCTCCAGCCATTGATACCAATGGAATTGTTTATATCGGCTCCGGAGAAGGAAAACTGTTTGCCATTAATCCCAATGGAAGTCTTAGGTGGGCATACCAGTGTATTTTGGATGATCGAAATGATATGAATTCTTCACCGGCTCTGGGAAAAGAAGGTGTTTATATTGGTGGAGAAAACGGAGGAATCTTTTTTATACCATTTGATTACCCACTCACAGATGCTGGAAAAAAGGATACACGAACAACTCTTGGACCCAGTGAGATGCTTCCGAAAGAAGGCAACTATCTGTTTTATACAACAAGATTCGGTGCTCTATCGACTTCTCCACCGAAAGAAATTGATGCCAACGAACCTTTGACCTTTACGCTGTATGTTCGTAAAAAAGGTGATACGGTCTTGTCTGCTATTGACAAAGAAAGCTTGAAAGTAGAGTTTTCTAAAAATCTCAAAGCACAGGTGAACGTTTCTGCCGACAGGCGTTTTGTGACTCTTATACCCCAAGAAAAATGGATGGGAAAGGAAGGTGGTGAACTCACTATTAACTTTAAGGGCAGCTATAAAACAAATCTGTCTCGTTTTGGCTTGAAATTTTATGGTGGTGAAAAGGGTGGAGAATACGATCAGACATTTAAGTTTCGTGTAGCGGAAAGACAAACAAGTGAGAACCCTTACAAAATTCCGGAAAAAACGGGTGACCTTTCTTCCGTTTTTGAGATTAGCCGTCTGGCAATACCCAATCCAACCATGATGCCATCTTGGAATCAGATCGGATTTGACTCTCTACATTATCTTTTGGGAACGGTAGAGAGACAAGGTGATAATACAATTGTCTGGGTTGTTCCGGGAAAATTGGATGAACAAACCGGAAAAACGGTGGTAGACCCTTCTTTGGCTGATGTATTTCCTTTGAATATGGACTATGATAACGGACTTCTTACCCTTTATAACTATGAAGGATTTACGATTAGCTTTGTGGGAACTTGGGACATGCCGGTGGGAATGTACCGGATAGCAACCAAAGCAGACCCCAAAACGGGAAAAATGATTCGAACTGCCGCTCTTAGCTCTGTTGCAAGAGGAGATGAAATCCGGCTTTATGGTAAGTTTCTAAAACTTATGGGACTTTCTGATTTTTCTACCGGTTTGATGCAGCTTTATGGAGGTTTGAACTTTAATCTTTGGAATGAAGGTGTGATGGGTTCACCTGACGGAATTGGTGAAGTTCAAATAGATGTGACAAAAAATTCCACAAGCGTAAATATCCAAAACGGAACTCTCAAAAAAGATGAACACGTTTTTGCGACACTCTTAGTCAATGCAGAAACAGGAAAACCAATTCCTACAAACTACGCAAGAAAAATCAAGGTAGACGCAGATAAAGACGGAAACGTAACCAAAGTATTTTTGGAGTATGAGTCAGGCTTGGTAAAAGGAAAAGTCAGAGCTTATTATATGGTGGACACTTATCCGGCTTTTAAAACAGAAACTGAGGTGAAATAGAGTTTTGCCTATAAAAAATCATCTTACTTCCCTAAGGTGATTTTTATTCCATTTATAATATCATAAAATTTGTCCAGAGTATTAGGAATGCCTACTATATCAAAGCTTTCTGTTTCAATTAATAATTGTTTTCCGTATTGCTCGAGTAAATCGTATTGGTATTGTTTTCCAAACTTAATTAATTCTTTGGAGAAGGTTTCTATTTCTTCAAAAATTAACCTATCTTTTAATTGCTCAAATGAATTCATATAATTTAATTCAAGAATATTGAGTAGGCTTTTGAGTTCTTGTATGTTGATTGGCTTTTTTTCTAAATTTGAAGGATTTTTTTGGATAGGTATGTTTTTTGCCGAGTAAGGTATATATTTTTTTATTTCCTTAAGCAAAACTTTTTTGCGAATTGGTTTTCTAATGTAACTGCTAAATAAGTCTTTTTGTGAATCGTCATAAACGCTAGAAGCGGTTAAGGCTATTACCGGGATAGAATTCCATTCCGGAACGGTTTTAAGAATCTTTATAAACTCATATCCGTCCATAACCGGCATGCGAATATCCAACAAAACAAGATTTGGTATGTGTTCCTTAATAATTTCAAGGGCCACTTTACCATCAGATGCCTCTATCAATTTAAAAGAATATTTTTCTAAGAAAGCTTTTACCAGTTCACGATTATCCTTTATATCATCTACAACCAAGATTGTAGCTTCTCGAAAGATAACATCGCTCTCGGGTTTTTCTTTTGTTTTATTTGTGATTTGAGATGAAATTGCCACTTCTTTTAAATGGACAGTAAATGTACTTCCTTTTTCTTGTGTGCTATCTAGTAAAATTTCCCCTCCCATCATCTTAACCAAGCGGTTGCATATAGTTAATCCTAAGCCGGTTCCACCATATTTAGCGTGGTCTTGACCGACTCTTTGGTTAAAAGCATCAAATATCATTTCTTGCTCTTTACCAGGTATACCAATACCGCTGTCTTGAACGGATATAAAAAGTTCTACCATATCGTCCGAATTACTTAGTGGAATCATTTTTAGAGAAATTTTAATATACCCTGCATCTGTAAATTTAATAGCATTCCCTATTAAATTAATAAATACCTGTTTAATTCTTAGTTCGTCTAAGTAAAATGATACTATGTTTTGCTCCATTTCTATAATAAATTCAAGTTTTTTTTGCTCAACAATTATGGAAAAAAAATTCTGGATTTCCCATATTAAAGAATATAAATTAACACTAGAATATTGAAGTTGATACTTTCCGGCTTCAATTTTAGACAAGTCCAAAATATCGTTGATGATATTCAACAGAACTCTTCCACTGGATTGAATGGATGATAGATATTGTTTTTGTCTTTCTTCGTATAGTAAATCATTTAGCAGTTCTGTAAATCCGAGAATGGAATTCATGGGAGTACGGATTTCATGACTCATATTTGCTAAAAATTCGCTTTTAATCTTATTTGC
This sequence comes from Leptospiraceae bacterium, assembly GCA_024233865.1. Lineage (GTDB taxonomy): Bacteria > Spirochaetota > Leptospiria > Leptospirales > Leptospiraceae > JACKPA01. The sequence continues at coordinate 167,845 of JACKPA010000003.1, forward strand.
ATTTTCGGCTTCTTCTTTGGCTTTTTTTAGGTCTTCGTTTGCTTGTTTTATATCTTCTTCTGATTTTTTACGATCTGTAATGTCATGTACTAAGCAAGCTATACCAATATTTTGACCATATTCATTGTAAAGGCTTGTGTTGTACCAATCACAATAAATCAGCCTGCCATCTTTTGTTTTGTTGTATGTGGGACTGATAACTTCTCCTTCATGTATGATCAGTTGCTTGAGTTCTTTGTTGAGTTTGGTTTTTATGTCTTCAGGAACCAAAAGTTCGAATACATTTTTTTCTATGACTTCTTTATCCGAATATCCGAAAATCTTTTCAGCAGCCGGATTCCAGTTGACAATGGTAAAGTTCGGAGTTAATTCGATGTAAGCAAGAGGAGTTTTTTGAAAATGGAATAAAAATTTTTGATTGAGTTGCCGAAAGGTTTTCTCACTTCTGGTTAATTCTTTATTAAAGTTTATGAGCTCTTTATTCATCTGAACAATTTCTTCGCTTCTTGATTTTACAAGAATTTCTAGGTGTTGCTTGTATTTATCCAAATCTTCCTCTGCTTGTTTCCGTTTGGTTATGTTTTCTACAAATGCCAATAAATACATCAATCCACTCTGGGTGTATTTTAAGCCAGATACCGTAAGATGCACCCATACAGTTTCACCGTTTTTACGAACATAACGTTTTTCCATAGAGTATCCCGTTGTTTTGCCCGAAAGGAATTCGTCTAATTTATTCACATTCATTTCGAGATCATCAGAATAGGTTATGTCTTTAAATGACAGTTGAGATAATTCTTCTTGCGAGTAACCAACAATCTCGCAAAATTTTTGATTAACCTTTTGAAATTTACCATTCGGAAAAGCATACACAATGCCTACGGCTGCTTGTTCAAACATTGCTCTAAATCGAATTTCACTTTCTTGCAACGCCTTTTCCATTTTTTTCCTTTCAGAAATATCAACAGAAACAATTAGCACTGCTTTACGTTCAAAATATTCAAAAGGAATTTTATGGGTTTGCAGATACAGAATATTATTTGTCAAGTTTTCAAATGACTCTTCTGCAATAAATTTTTCTTTCCATAAATCTCTAACTTCTTTATCATCCTCTAAAATAGAATTTAGCTCCTCGCTATTTTTGTGTAAATCTCTTATATTTTTACCACGTATTTGATCTGTAGTCAAATTGTATAAAGAAGCAATAGCCTTGTTTGCAAATAAAACGTTACCATCTGAATCCCTGGCAAGAATGATATGAGGTACGGTATCAATGATAAGTTTCATTTGTTCTTTGGTTTTGTTTAGCTCTTCTTCTATTACCTTTCGTTCACTAATATTTTGAATTGTTCCATGCAGGCGAATAGGTAATGCTTCCGAATTGTATTCAATTTCAGTAGTTGCTTCTATTGTATAAACGACTGAGTTATAATGCGCTACTCTATACTCAATTTTCGATGATTTGCCTTGGCTAAGAGCCGTATAGATTAGATTTTTCAGCTTTCCTCTATCATCAGGAAAGATAGAATCCGGAAATAAATCTCCAAAACATCCTGTGAATTTTTCCTTTTTAAAGTTTAATAGCCTAAACATTTCCGGTGAGCATGTTAGTTTTTCGTTTAAGATGTCCCACTCCCAGTTCCCAATTTCTGCTATTTTTTGAGCTTTTTCCAAACTTTTTGTGTTTATTTCTGCTTCTTTTATATTTTTTGACAGTTCTATAGTGTATTCTCGTAATTTTTTATTTTCAAGTTTTAGCTTTGTTAGCTCAATTTCACGTTTAATCGCGAATTCAAGTTGTTTTTGGTTGGATGGCACGGATAAAAATTGGGGCATATCTCCTACAAACAAAAAATCATCTTGTGTTTCCAGGTTATCGTCTACCGTTAAGTAAATTATTGATAAATGAGAGTGTTTGATTTTAAGAGATTCTATGAACTTTTTTATTTCCGAGCTAGAATCTTGGTGATTTATAACTATAGCATAAATGAAAGGATTTTTTTCTAACAACTCGATGGTTTCTTTACCAAAATTTGCTGAAAATACGTGATAATTTTTTTTAAAAATACCCTCAAAAAGTTCAAAATTGAGTGTATCTTTGTCTATGTATAAAATGCCATGTTTGGTATAAGTTGAATCCATTTTTTTATTTCTGATTATTAACTGTGTTTAAAAAATCCTTGCTATACTTTTCATCAAATTCATAACTTTTATATATGCTGATTTCCGGATACTGTTGGTAAATATATTGCAATACTTCATGGTTGTAGCTGTACCCCACCATAAAGGAATATACTTTCTTTTGAAAGTGCATTTTTAGTCGACCAAGCATTTTAGCAAATCGATCTATATCTTTTTTGCTTGGCTGAGCTTTACATTCTCCGATAACATATTCTATATCGCCGGTGGAATTAACCCCTTCGACAAGAATGTTTACTTCATCATAATTGCCATTAGCATAAACAATTTCTGTTCTTTCTACTTTATTGGCATAGAGTTTGTAATTATCTCTTACAAAACCTTTCATTAGAGGTATGATTTTATCTTCTAATCCATAACCAACTACCATGGATAGCCCACCAAGCTGTTTTTTTATAGGTTTTAGCTTTTCATCAAATTCTTTGGATAACTTGACAAGCTTTTCATCAAATTCTTTGGATAACTTGACAAGCTTTTCATCAAATTCTTTGGATAACTTGGCAAGCTTTTCATCAAATTCTTTGGATAACTTGACAAGCTTTTCGTCAAATTCTTTGGATAATTTGGCAAGCTTTTCATCAAATTCTTTGGATAATTTTTCTCCCAAACGAAAGAGTTTTTCATCAAATTCCTTGGATAATTTTTCTCCCAAACGAAAGAGTTTTTCATCAAATTCCTTGGATTGCTTGGCTAAAGCTTCATCAAGATAGGTTGGGGAAATCGTTTTTCCTCCATTTGCACTTATCAAAGCCTCGAAAAGCTTTATCCCAAATCCGGCATCTTTGTAAATGGCTTCTATTATCTCAGATTTAAACTCTTCTGTTATTATCATCTCTCCCTCCGGTGTTAAGTATAACATACCAATTTATTTTGTAAAGTGGTATAATTTATAGTATTGATTTTACTTCAAAGCAACAAAAAATGGCAAAAAAGTAAGGAAGTAAAAAATGGTAAAATCCGAAGCATATTTAAAACTTTTTGAACTAATGAGAAAATATGTTTATAGGTATTCGTCAGAGCCGTTTATATTAGCTTCCGGAAAACAGTCAAACCACTACTTCAATTGTAAAGAGATAACTTTACATCCCGATAGACTTTCTATTTTGGCAAGCTATTTGGTCAAAGAGCATATTCCCAGCTTTCTTCTGACTACCCCTAAATCCGTTGGCGGCTTGACCTTAGGGGCTGATCCTATTAGTTATGCAATATCTCTAGCTTACTATCAAAATGAGAAAATCGTATACCCTTTGGTGATTCGCAAAGAAGCTAAAGGTCATGGTACTGGAAAAAAAATTGAAGGTGTTGGGAATCAAAAGTCCTGCTTAGTAGTGGATGACGTAATTACCACCGGTGGTTCGACGATACAAGCCGTAGAATCTTTACGGGAAGCCGGTATTAAAGTAGAGCAAGGTATATGTATACTAGATAGGGAAGAAGGAGGATACGAAGCTTTGTTCGAAAAAGGAATTAAAATGTTTCCGATATTCCGTAAAAGCGATTTTATCTAACCGTTATTTTACCTTTTTTTTCCTTTTGATAAAATTCCTTGTATTTTTCGTAATTGTCCAAAATAACCTTTACATATTCAAAAGGCTCACTTCCCCTAAGATACCCAAACTTGACTTCCTTCATATTATAATATTCCGGATCAGATAGGTTTAGAACATAAGGAGCCACGTTTCCGTCCCAAATATTCGGATTTTTTCCAAATTTTCTCGCCAATCGCCTGGCATCTTGAATGTGTCCATGACCGGCATTATAAGAAGCCAAAACAAATTTGAGCTTTTCTTTAGTATTTGTAATTTTTTTCCAATAACCTGTTAGCCAACCTAAGTGCCTGGTTCCGGCTTGAATATTGTTTTCCGGATGATAAGAATTTTTTAATCCTAATTTTCTTGCAGTGTCAGGCATTATCTGCATCAAACCTTCTGCTCCAGCCCAAGAGCGTGCACCAGGATTGAATCGCGATTCTTGGTAAATTAAAGAAGCAAGCAGCATCCAATCCCAACCGATTTGAGCCGAATATTTTTTGATCATTTCATCATATTCCGAAATTTTGCTCCCTTTTCCGGAAAAAAAATCACTGGCAATTCTGTCCTTGTATGATCTTGGGTCTTGGTAGTACTTTTTATAGATTCGGGCAAGAGTTCCGTCTTTTTGAATTTCTTCAATCCATTTGTTTATGAACTTAGATAATTCTGGAGATTTGCTTTTTACAACCCAAGCTATTTTTTGAGGCAGGCTAATTCCTACACTAACATCTATATTGGAATAATAAGCCTTGTTTATCAGAGCTGTGGGTTCGTCTGCAACCGTATAATCAATCTCTCCTTTGTGGACTTTTTGAATCAAAGATTCTGTTATATTATTCCCTGGAACAATTTGAATATTAATATCTCCGCCGATTTCATCTTGTAGGCTCTTTAGCCGCGTATAAAATCTAGAATTTTTTCTAACATGAATCGTTTTGCCGATTAAATCTACCGGACTTTCAATCGTTTTTACATATTTAACATCTCCATTTTTCAGTTTTATCTTTTTTTGTCTTTGAACAAGAACTTGCCTTGTTTCTAAAAGTGAATCTGTAAAATCAACTTCCGTTGCTCTCCTCCGAGAGACTGCTAAATTAGCCGCAACTAAATGAGAGTTTGAACTGTTAAGCATATAAAGAATGTTGTCCATGTCGGAAGTGACTTGTAATTCTAGTTTTACGCCAAGTTTGTCTGCAAGTAACTTGAGGAGTTCATACTCATAACCCATTGTAGTCCCTTTTAAGATAAAATAACTATTGGCGTTATAGGCGGTAATTACCTTTAGCTTTCCTTCTTTTTTAATGTCTTCGATTGTTACACCGTTGAAGCGCTCCCATATTTGAATACAAAAAGGGAGTAAGGACAAAATAAGCAGTAAAAATATAAACAAAATGAATTTAGTTATTTTTTTCATAGACTTTCCCTTTAATATTTCAGGTAAGTACCAAGACTTTTTTGGTTTATTGTCTTGTTTAAAAAAAAAGAAAATAAAGTCTATAGTTTTATTTCGTATTGTATAAAATTTATTGCCGCTTGTAAAAAGTAGGGGCACGACGCGTCGTTGCCCCTACATAAAAATGGCATTATATCGAACGGGCGTTGATTTATCCTGGGCTAAATCAGATAGGCAATTTCCTTATAAGGAAATTACAATTTATAATTGTAATATAAGACACATAGTTTTTTCTATCCTAAAACTTCAGTTGGAGGAAAAAATGCCCGATACCACAGAGCAAGATAGTGAGAACTCTTCAAAAAAACGTGTAAGTAAGAAAAAAACTACCGGAGCTACAACCAAAAAAAAAGCTACATATAGTCGTAAAACTGTCGACAAAAAAGCCAATGATAAGAATTCTGTCCAACTAGAAGCACCAGGTTCAAATGGGCAAGATGTGAAAATAGAAGCATCAAAACCCATAAAACCAAGGAAAAAAACATCAAGTGTTACAAAGAAGATTGAAATGGAACAAAAAGCTACTAACAAAAGGTCTAGAATTTATCAAGATTTAGTGTTTAACTATCTACCGGATTATTACAACAGGGATATCCTAAAAATATTAATCAAAAATCCTAAGGAAGCATTTGCTTTTTGGGGAATTAGTTCGGGAAGTTTTGAAAGTATTAAAAAAGCATTAAATACGGATTTAAATGATGTTTATCTAAAATTGATATTATATTATACAAATACAGAAAAACATCATATAGATAAGGTTATCGATCTGCCTCCTTTTACAAACAACTTTCTTATAAAGTTTGACGAGCCGATTAAAAACTTAAAAGCAGAAATAGCGGCTTACAATAAATATGGGCAATATTATGTGTTATTGCAATCTGCATTAATCAATATGCCTAGTAGTAGACCATCAATGGAGTTTCATAAAGATTGGATTAGCGAAAGGTGGCTCAATGAAGGTCTATTGGAAGAACAAGAAGGTGAATGGAAAGTTAAAAGTTATTGGAAATTTGAAGCTTCGGAAGAAGAATTTTATCATAAGTTTTTTGGTTCGTCTTTATTGGCAGCTATTGGAGCTGGAGTTGAGGGTGGTCTTGTGGGAGCTTCAGAGCATATTGGCTCGTCGAGTACTTTGTTAGGTTCTTCTAACAACAATATAAAAGGAAATTAGGTGAGAAAAAATGCACAGCAGTAAAATTGGTTATCATATATTTTTGTTACATGCGCATTTGCCCTACGTGAGACATAAAGATTATGTTCCGGAGTTTTTAGAGGAGAATTGGTTAAATGAAGCGATCAGCGAAACATACCTCCCTTTGCTAAAGGCGTTTCGTACTTTGCGAAGCGAAGGAGTAAACTTTAAGATTACCATGTCTTTTTCTCCTACTCTACTCTCTATGCTACGAGATGATTATTTGAAGGGAAAGTTTCTAAAATATTTGGATTCTTTAATTGACCTGGCAAACAAAGAAGTAAAAAGAACCACCTATGATTTGCACCTCAATTATCTTTCCAGGTACTACCTGAAATTTTTTGAAGAAAATAAGTCTTTGTATATGGATTTGAATCAAGACATTATCTCCGGATTTTTAGAATTTCAAAAAGAAGGCTATTTGGAAATATTGGCATCTTCTGCTAGCCACGCGTATTTACCATTATTGGAAAGCGAACCGGGAACGGTAAAGGCTCAGATCAAAATAGGTAGAAAAGCCCATAAAGAATTTTGGGGATACGAGCCAAGAGGAATATGGCTACCTGAATGTGGTTACTATCCTGGATTAGAATCTCTTGTTTCTGATGAAGGTTTCAGATATTTTTTTGTAGATTCTCACGCCATCCTTCACTCATTGCCAAGACCTAAATTTGGTATTTATGCTCCGGTAGAAGTTGGTTCTGGAGTTTTTGCTTTTGGTAGAGAACCTGAAAGTTCTGCTCAAATATGGAGTCCGTCGGAAGGATATCCGGGGGATTACAGATATAGAGAGTATTACCGAGATATTGGTTACGATCTTGATTTTGCCTACATTCATCCTTATATCCATTCCAGTGGTATTCGCAGGAATACGGGGATTAAGTATCACAGAATCACAGGTAAAACAGATTACAAAGACTATTATCACCCTGATTGGGCTTTGGAGGCTGTTGCCAACCACGCAGAAGACTTCCTTCGGAGTCGTGTTGCCCAAGCCGAAAAAGTTGTAAGAGAAGAATCTCAACCTCCTATTGTAGTTTCTCCTTACGACGCAGAACTATTTGGTCACTGGTGGTTTGAAGGTCCGAAATTCATTGAATTCTTGTTTAAGAAGATGCACTTTGACCAAGATAAAATTTCTTCCATACACCCAATGCAGGTGATTGGTTTACTTCCAAGAATCCAAAGCGTTGAAATGGAAATGTCAAGCTGGGGTGAAAGTGGATATTCTGATGTTTGGCTGAATTCTTCCAATGACTGGATTTATAGACACATTATGGAATGTTCTATATCCATGGAAGAAATGGCAAACAAATACGCTCATACGGATAATGAAAACTACAGAAGAATACTCAATCAAATGGGTAGAGAACTTTTGTTAGTGCAAAGTTCGGATTGGCCTTTTATTATGAAAGCCGGTACCATGGTTGATTATGCTGTTAAAAGGGTTAAAGTCCATGTAAATCTTTTCCTTGAATTAAAATCTATGTTGACTGAAGAATCTGTTAATGAAGTAAGACTCAAGGAAATCGAAGAAGAAAATCCGATTTATCCTGAGTTAAGATTTGAAGATTTTGTTTAAAACATTGCAATTCGTAGGCGAAAAAACGTTTTCTCGCCTACGACGTTTTCCTGCCTAAGTATTATGATAGCTGGTGTTACACATCAAGAAATTTTTTTATTTATTGTATTTAATATTATTATTATTTTTATGCTTGTTCTTGATTTGGGTTTTTTAAGCAAAAAACACAAATCCATGTCCATACGGGCTGCTACAATATGGACTTTCGTTTGGATTACCTTGTCTCTCATATTTGCCGGTTTTATCTATTTGTATGATTATGATGGTATAGCTCTAAACCAAAATAAAACAAAATCTCTTGAATACATTGCCGGTTATTTGATGGAAAAATCTTTATCCGTAGATAATCTTTTTGTGTTTATTATGATTTTTCAAAAATTTAGGATAAGCCAAGAAAACCAAGTTCTTGTTTTGAAGTGGGGGATTATCGGGGCTCTTGTTTTAAGGGCGATAATGATTTTAGCCGGTGCTACCTTGATTGCCAAGTTTAATTGGATACTCTATCTTTTTGGGATTTTTTTGCTTTATACAGCAACCAAAATGTTTTTGCACAATGAAGAGGATAAATTCGAACCGGAGAAAAATTTTATATTTCGGCAGTTAAAAAAGTTCGTTCCCCTTTCGAGCAAAGAGAACCCCAAAAGGTTTTTTATTGTAGAGAACGGAAGGTGGGTAGCTACTACTTTATTTATTGTATTGGTTTTGATTGAAACCAGCGACATTATGTTTGCTTTTGATTCTATTCCGGCAGTCTTTTCTATTACTCAAGATCCGTTTATTGTTTATACTTCCAATATATTTGCCATTTTGGGTTTGAGGTCGTTATTTTTTTTGATCAATGGGATCATGACACTTTTTGTTCATCTTAAAACGGGAGTTTCATTGATTTTAGCCTTTGTAGGTGCTAAAATGCTCCTTCCTTTGTATGGGGAACTTACCCAAACTGAGAAAATTCATATTTCCATAAACGTTTCACTTTCCATTATTGTTATCGTTCTTTTTATTTCCGTCGCGGTCTCTATTCCAGATTATCTAAAGAAAAAAAGCTAGAACTTTAAATTATTATTAATTGTAATTATAACACCTTTTTCCAGGATAATTTTTAGAGCATGTTATTTTTATATATATTCAAATGAGGTATAAGCGATGAAATTTACGACATTAGATGGTGAAAGAATAGTTTTTGCTGGAGGAGTAAGGACTCCAATAGGTCAGGCAGGAAAGTCTTTATCGGACATTCCTTCGGCAGAACTTGGTTACCGGGTTACAGAAGAGATTTTTAAGCGAACAAAAGTTTCCAAAGAAATCATTGATGGTGTTGTTGCAGGCGAAATCAGCCAGAGTATGAGAGCTCCTAACGTAGCAAGAGTTGTTTCCGTTAGAGCTAATCTGCCTCTACCGGCTTCGGCTATTACAGTTGCCAATAACTGTGTTTCTGGTTTTGAAGCTTTGTTAGATGCATCCAGAAGAGTGATGATTGGAGAAGGTAAGTTTTACCTTGCAATGGGTATGGAATCTATGTCTCAAGGGCCATTTGTCATAGAAGGAGCCAAAGGAAATTCTAAAACTGCTACCGTAGAGAAACTAAAAGCCAATTGGGCAAATGCTCTGGAAATGGGAGTGGATGTGATTGATTCCATAGACGAAGGTTTGAATGACCCTATTCGAAAATTGAACATGGCAGCAACGGGAGAGGTTGTAGCTCAAAAATACGGACTTACCAAAAAAGAACTGGACGATTACGCTCATGCTTCTTATAAAAAAGCCCATGATGCCATTAAAGCCGGAAAATACAAACCCTACCAAGTACCCGTTAAATTGACAGATGGTAGTTTATTAGAAGACGATGAATACATTATGACAAAAGAAGGTATGGTGCAAAACCCGGGAAGGTTTGATAAAGCCGGACCTATCTATGATTCCAAATTTATGGGTACCATCAAAGAGTTTTATGAAAAGTATGGTGAGTGGATCGGAAGAGAATACAAGGAAGGAGAATCAAAAGCTGCTGTTACCCTTTTTAACGCTTGTCCAAGGTCAGACGGAGCAGGAGCAATGTTTGTCACAACTGAAAGTGAAGCTAAAAGATTGGGATTACCTATCCAAGCGGTTTTGAAAGGCTGGGGTATGTATGGAGTTGATCCTTCTGTTATGGGTGTCGGGATGGCTTTTGCCATGAACAAAGCAATCGTAGAATCAGGATTGAAGTTTCAAGATGTGAATTTCTTCGAAGTTCATGAAGCTTTTGCCGCTACTGCTTTGGGGACAATGAGAGAAATCAAAAAATCTTACGGTTTTGATATGGAGGCAGCCAACAAGGAAGGAAAAGTTAACCCGCACGGTGGAACTCTTGCTTTAGGTCATCCATTAGGAGCTACTGGTTTAAGAGTCATGCTAAATATGATCATGGATTTTGATCAATTCCCCAATTCCAAATATGCTGCCGGTTGTATATGTGCTGGTGGTGGAGTTGCTGGCGCAATCGTAATAGAAAGACCGTAGTTCTTTTCCCTTCGACTACGCTCAGGGAACGTTTCGAACATTGAGCGTAGTCAAAATGCTCATATCAAGGAATAAAAATGAATTCAACTCATAATATTGTTGCAGGTTATATTTTGTGGATTTTTGGTTTTTTGGGAGCACATCGCTTTTATTATGGAAAAGCTGTTTCCGGAACAATTTGGTTTTTTACTTTAGGACTTTTGGGGATTGGCTGGTTGATTGACCTCTTTTTAATTCCCGGAATGAATGAAAGCGCTAATTTTGACTATTCCCAGGGAAAATTGGATTATACAATTGGTTGGGTGCTACTTACATTTTTGGGTTTGTTTGGGGTTCATAGAATGTATATGGGAAAGTGGATTACCGGAATAATATATTTGTGTACAGGTGGTTTGATTGGGATTGGAATTGTATACGACTATTGGACTTTGAATGAGCAAATAGACGCGCTAAATCGGGAAGGGAGGGAGCCTTTTAAATTATAAGGAAATGGCTAAAGTATTCTATTTTGTCTCTTTTTTACTATTGGCTATTTTTAGCTTTTTAGCTGGCTTTTTAAATGAGTTTAAATACGGTGAAACCCTGAAAGTTTTATCTATTGTTTTTTTTGTAATTGCTACAATACTCAGGTTTAGTGTGTATAAAAGGCTTGCATTGGTAAAAAGGATTTTGTTTTTAATTTTCCTCTATTCTTTGGGTTTTGTTGCCAGACCCGTTTCAGCCTATCAAAAACATTCCATAAGCAATTATGTATTTTACCAAATGTCTCCTAATTTATTAGTGCAATTTTATCGGAATTATAATTTCGTTCAAACATACTATCATTTTACAAAAGAATACTTGAATGAAAAGGCATTGAACCAATTTTATAAAAACGGAAATACAAAAATCTCCAAATCAAACCAAGAAATCAATGTGAATGCTTTGCTAACTCAAAATAAAAAAGAATATAAACCTGTCATTTTAATAAAGGTATCGGGAGATGTTGAATCGACCCTAAAAGATAAAGTAGGTTTGGTTTTATCAAGTAAAATATCTTCCACCAATCGACTATTTGCAACCAATGATGAATTTAAAATAGGTGAACTAAATAGCGAAAAAAAGCGCCATATTTCCGATTTTTTAATTTCCATTGAAATTGAAGTTTCTACCATAGATTCTGGATACAGAGTTCGTTCCTTTTGGCAAAAAGCAAAAGAAGGAACTCTTCTAAATTCTATTTATTTTTTTGCAACCAATGAAGATAATTTAATTAAATTATTCGAATTATTACCCTACTCTTTAATTAATCGTGAGTCTTTCCAATGGAATTAATTCGATGCAATCATTGTGAAGGTAGGCTCTTCGCTCGTTTATATTCCAAACAAGGATCGGATGGAATCGATTATACTCTTGCCAGATGTTCCAATTGCAAATTGGTTCAGGTAAATCCTCAGCCATCAGCAGAGGAAGTTGCCAAATGTTATGAAAGCAGCTATTTTACCCAAAGAACAGATCGAGGATACGATAACTATTATTCGGATTCTATAAAAAAGGAAATAACGAGAGTTTTTACTTTAAATTTAGAAGACTTAGAATTTTTTCCATGGGAAGCTACTCTTCCGGACTCAAAATCAACCCTTGATATTGGTTGTGCTGCGGGGTACTTTGTGGATTTTATGGATAAAAGGGGTTGGATGGCAGTAGGTATTGATATTGCCAAAGAACCAATTCACTTTGCAAAAAATACATTAGGAGTGATAGCCGTCTGTGGAGATTTCTTAACATGGGATAAAGAAATTAAAAATAAATATGAGCTTATTACCCTTTGGGCTTCTTTGGAGCATTTGCATAAGCCAAAGGAGACTTTAGAAAAGATCTATAGACACCTAAAACCAAATGGAAGGCTAATACTATCCACCTGTAGGTATGGTTCGCTTGCCAAAGTATTACGTAAACGCTGGCGGTATATGAACGTTCCGGAACATCTGTATTTTTATTCTCTGGACCTGCTAATTGAGCAATGCCAAGAAATTGGTTTTAAAAATATATCTTATATTACCTATGGAAGTGGATTTACCGCTAAAAAAAACGCCTCCAAACTCTACAAAACTGCTAAACGTTTTATGGATGGATTTGTAAAGGTGTTAGACCAAGGCGACATGATGGTTTTAAGTCTTGAGAAATCGTAAGTATATATTGTTGACATTGTTCGGTATATAAAATAAGTTTTTAAAGTTGTGAATAATTTTAAAAACCTAAAACCAATTCAAGTATTTAACAAAGTATTCAAAGACGAATCCCTAATTCCGGTTCCGGAGTCATGGTACATTATTGTTACGGATATAATAGGCTCTACCAAAGCCATTGAAACAGGCAAATACAAAGAAGTCAATATCTCCGGCGGATTGGCAGTTATGGCAGTTACCAATGCTTTTCGAGATATGGAATTTCCTTTTGTGTTTGGCGGAGACGGAGTAACCATTTTAATTCCACCCGAGATTGCCTCTAAAGTAAAAGATATACTTTATGATACAAAAGAAAAAATAAAATCATTTTACGGATTTGATTTGCGAGTTGGTATTGTTCCCATCAAAGACCTATACGAAGTCGGAGAATCTATCCGATACGGAAAGCTGAAAGTTTCCAAGTATTACGATCAGGCAATTCTGCACGGGTCCGGCGTAGATAAAGCGGAAGAGTGGGTCAAAACACCCAACAATAAATACCTGGTTATAGAAAAAAAAGACACGGAAACAGAAGCTGATTTTACCGGTTTTACTTGTCGTTGGCGAGACATTCGGTCTTCTAATGGAGAAACCATTGCTCTCATTCTTAAGGTTAGAGAAAATAAAGTTAAAAATATCGCCAAATATTATGAAGAAACTATTTTTAAAATAGAAAGTATTATTGGGAGAGAAGAAGATTACAATCCTGTTAAAGAAGAAATTTTAGAAATGGCTCCCTTGAAATATGTGAAAAATGAGGCAATGGCAAATTCTAAAAGGGTGGGATTTTTTTCCAACTTTTTAGGGATTTCTAGAATAGCGTTTGAAATGCTTTTGACCAGACTTGTTATGAAATTTAAATTATCCATAAAATATGGTTATTACGACATAAAAAATTTGCGAAATTATAACGTTATATCTTCCGATTATCGAAAATACGATGGAACTCTAAAAATGATCCTCTCGATTTCTAAAGAAAACAGGCAAAAATTGGAAAATTTACTAGAAGAAGAATTTCAAAAAGGCTTAATTTTTTATGGCTTGCACGTAACAAACAGAGCTCTTATGACGTGTTTGTTGCACCAAGACAGTGAAAGAGAAGTCCATTTTATAGATGCTGCGGACGGTGGTTATGCTCTAGCAGCCAAAAAATTAAAAAAGCAAATACGCTCGAATTAATTTTCAATTTTTTTGAAGAATCAACTTGATTTTTAAAGGATTATTTTTAATTCTTATACGCAAAAACGGAGTTTTTATGAAAAACAGATTTAAAATGCTAATTTCCTTTGTTTTATTTTCATTGATTCTACTTTTTTGCAAGGGTGGAGACCCAAATGTTCCCGGTGAAACAAAGGAAAATCCCCTTTCTTTTCACGTAAGTGATTTTGCAAGTGGCAAGGTTGAAGTTAAAAAATTGTATCTTGCCGTAAAAGGAATTCCCTTAACAGACATATATTCTTATACATATAAAAAGAAAAAGTTTAGTTCATCTACGCCAACAGAAGAAAAAGCAAAAGCTTTTTATTTTCCCATAGTTCCCAAAGACTTTAATTATCAAAAAGATGAGATTACAACATTCGTACATGCTACACCAACTGAATTTAAAAAACTAACCAATGGATTCAAAAGTTTTATTAATCTTAAGTCGGATGAAAAAGTTTTAAAAGGACGTAGAAAAGCTCTTTTTAAGGTGCCCAAAGTTATTTTGGATGCTTATGCCCATCCTAAAGGAGCAAACGTAGTTTCCTTCAAAGTAGCTGATCCTAAAAAACTTATTACCATAGATTTTGATTCCATAGAATAGAATGATTCTCTTGAGGACATCTCTAATTTTTTAGATACTTAATTGCAAAGTCATGCAGCTCTTTTAATTTAAACTCTTCTGCTAATTTATTTAGTTTGTTTAACAGAGGTTCATAATCCGGATTTTTGTTTCGCAAACAATTCAATTTGTGCTTTAGGCTATCTATATCACCAAGGGATATAAACCGGCAAATTTCATTCAAAATTTCTTGGGGTGGTAAGGTGTAGTGAAGCAAGTTCGTAGGTTTTCTTTTTTCCATAAAAAGAACATTTTTAAAAGTCCAGTGCAAATCCAAATGTTTTCTCAACTTTTGAAAAAGACCATTTTGGAAGATGGGCTTTGGTATAAAATCGTCAAAACCATATTTTCCTGGATTCTTTAATGTTCCACCGGAAAGATTTGCAGAAACTGCTATGATTTTTATCCCTTTCTTACCTGGAATATTTCTAATTAGCTCTACTGCTTCAAATCCGTTCATTTCAGGCATAACTAAATCCATTAAAATCAGTTTGGGATCATTCTCCAAAACTTTATCATAAGCTTCCTTTCCATTAGTTGCCTCCAAAATATCAAAACCCAAGCCTTTTAAAAAATCCCTTAAAACAAATCGATTCACATCAGAGTCGTCCACAACTAATAGCTGAACTCTGTCACCTAAATAACCATCAATTGCAAATTCATTTTTATCCATGTCATACTTAGGATTGTCTTCTTTTGGCAGATTCAGACTAAATACAAAATTTGTGCCTTTTCCTAATTTGCTTTGAACTTTTAATTCACCTCCCATCAATTCAACTAACTTTTGGCTGATTGCCAATCCCAAACCTGTTCCTTCCACTTTTTTAAGAGGGCTACTGAGTTGTTTAAAAGGCTCAAATATCTCCTTGATTTTGCTTTCCTCAATTCCTATACCGGTATCTTCAATAAAAAAATGATAAACATCATTCTCCCTTAAAAGCCTAAAACAAACCTGTCCGCTATCCGTAAACTTGATTGCGTTATCAAGCAAATTCATAACAACCTGTATGATCCTTCTTTCATCCCCATTTATAAAATCAGGTAGGTTTTCTGGAATCTCATAGATAAAGTCCAGCTCTTTGTTTTGGGCTTTTAGTTCACTCACTGGAATAATGTCTTGCAATGAGCTTTTTAGAGAAAATGGCTCACAAGTAATTTCCATTTTTCCGGATTCTATCTTGGAAATGTCCAGAATGTCATTAATCAAGTGTAAAAGGTGAGTTCCGCTTTTTTTAATAATTTGAAGACCTCTTTTCTGGTCCTGGTTTAAGGTAGTGTCATTTTTTAGTATTTGAGCATAACCAAGTATGCCGTTTAGAGGAGTTCGCAACTCATGACTAATACTAGAGAGAAATTGTGATTTTGTTCGATTGGCTTCTTCCGCTTTTGATTTGGCAAAAAGCAAGTCCAATTCCACATTTTTTTGTTTCGTAATATCAGAAGCAGTTCCCAATATTTCTTTAGGTGAGTTGTCCGAGTTTAAACTAAACAATAAATAGTTTCCGCTAAGCCACCTTAACTCACCCATTTTGTGATAAAACCTGGTTTCAAAATAGATATGCTCTCCATGTCTCAGGTCTTTAATATTGTTTTTTATGACTTCGTAACACCTATTATTTTCTTTTTCTCCTGAGATTGCCTTGATAAACTCGTCACTTACCCACTCTATGTCTTCCATGGAATAACCTAATATGTTTGTAAACGAACGATTCAGGTACACATTTTTTCGGCTGTTTAAATTATATACAAAAATGATGTCCGGAACCGTTTCAGTGATTGCTTGGATAAACCTATTTCTCTCTAGTAACTCATATTCTGCACGCTTACGTTGAACTTCTGCCCTTTGTCGGGAGATAACATTAATGAGCAATTCACCAATCAGACGAAGCAGAAATATGTCATTTTCCAACCATTGTCGTTGTTTTGATTTGGAACTGAAACCCCAAAAACCTATCAATTGGTTTTCGATATGCAATGGAATGGCTAGGAGGGATTGAATACCCATAGATTCCCACATCTTTTTTTCTATTTTTCCTTCTATTGGAATTTCGTCTAAGCTTGTGAATTCAATCAATTCAGAATTTAAGAATTTGGATACGCTCCAATGAAACGGGCCTAAAGGTCTGTCTTGACTTTCTCCAAAATTTTCTTGTTTGGGCCAATGGTACCAATTTGTAATAAATTTATAATCCGAAGAAACCAAAGCAAGATAACTTTCGTCCACATTAATAAATTGACTGCACGAACTAAGCATCTCTTGAATGGCTATGTCAATTTTTTCCAGAGATATATTGATAAATTGATTTGATATTTCTTGAACAAGTTCTTCCATCCTCATTCGTTGTAACAAGTCAGTTTCCATTTCCAAAATCGTTTTTTGTGACATTCTTTTTTCGGTGAGGTCTGTCAAAATTTCCAAGACATATTTGTGGTTATTTTCATCAATGTGCAAGGACTTCTGAGAATGAAATATAAGCATATCTCGATTTAGATTGGGAATATTTATTTCAGATTCAAACGGAATTCCTGATTCCAACACGAATTTATCATTTTTAGAACTTTCTTCCGAATATTGGGAAAAAAAATCAAAATCCGTTTTGCCAAGAATTTCTTTTGGTGATAGATTAAATAAGGTCAAAAATTTTACGTTTGCATAAACGTAGTTTAAATCTTCATTTTTAACAATTACAAGATTTGGTAAAAAATCCAAAAAACCTAAAATTAAATTATATGAAAGTTTTTGATACATGCAATTCATCTATACTGAATAAGAGTATCCTCTCAAAAATCATGGGTATCGCTCATTGAGCTTGCCGAAATGAGCTTGTAAAATAGGGTTTGTCTCGACAAGCTCGACAAACGAAACCATATAAAAATGAGAGGACACGAATAAGAAAATTAAAAGATCGCAAAGATAGAATATTTGTCAAATTATTTTTGATAAAAAATACAGATTATGTTAAAATAAAACCTTTCTTTATTTAGGAAACATTTCTCTAAAAAATTTTCTGGGACCATTGGACGTAAAAAAGTAAAGATATACAAAACTTAAAGCAAATAAACTGATATAGTTGATAAAATTTTTGAATACTTGAATATTCGATTTCTCCGATAAAAATAGCTTTATCAAAGAAAATGTAAAAATCCCCACTAAAAACCAGGGAGCAGTGCGTTGCAATACATATCGCAATGATATAGATGAAGATGGTAAAAACACCTCCAATAATCCGATAAATATATAGCCAATAAGTAGAAAAGGAGCACTAACAAGTGCTGTTTGTAAAACAGAACTTAAAATGATTTTATAGGTTTCAGCAATTTCAATATGAACAAAACCATCCATATTCAATAAAACAAAAATACTTACAATTCCGAGCAATCCACCTAATCCGGAAAACCAGTTGGACGCTATTTGCTGAATATTACCGTTGTGGAATTTAACGCCAGTAAAAGGGTGTTCATAAACGATATGTGCAAGTGTTCCCACAATAAACGCCTGAAAATAACTCCATAAACTGTTGTTACTCCATTGTGACAGGTAATTTGTTAAAAAAAATCCCAAGGTTGTAGCTAACATCAAAGAGAATATACTAAGAATTGCAAATGTAGCTCCCAAATTGGAACGAACAAGAAGCCAAACAAATAAACCAATAGGCAATCTATGCAAAACAACTGCAAAACCAAAAAAATACTGAAATCCATTTCCTTCTAGATGCGAACTTGCCAATGCCATTCCTTCCAATAAATCATGTAAAGAAAGCCCTAAAACGATAAAAAATAAAGATAATTTGTTTAAATAGAATTGATTTTTGTTTTGGTGGTTTTCATGAGTTTTTAAAAATTGTGGAAGAAATAAACCTAAAAAAGCCAAAGGAAAAACTTTCCACCCGGTTTGGATAAACAATTCAGGCAATAAAAAAGCAAAAAGTAAACCAACCAAAGTGGTTAAAATATAACCATCTAAAAACAAAACCCATTTTTCATTTTTTTTTATAAAAGACTGGAATATAGGACCAACTAAAAAGCTTAGAAGAGATATAATCAAAAGGGTTAGCAAGTTTCACTCTCGAACATTGTAATTTTTTATAACAATGCCAAATTTTCATAATGCAACTAGATTGCAATTAGTAAATATAGTTGTTGGTAAATATTATCTATACGACAATAAAACACAAGTTGACAACTTTTTTCTAAACAAATTCAAAAAATTTAAAAACCTACTTGCAAATTTAATTTTGTTTTCCTTATTTGGTTGTTCAAGAAGTTATTTCAAGAAAGAAGGTTATGGAAATTTCAAATATTTGCCCCCCCCCCCGAAATATTTACATAAAAAAGACATTAAAAACTCTTTTTGTTACGCTTTTGTCTGTTTTTTTCCTTAGCGATACTATAAGCCAAGTGGAATTACCCCAATCCCTTCCGGAAATTACCGTAGACGCAAACGGAAAAGCGAACATGACAATCGACATTGAACTACCCACATCGAACGCTTTTCAACCGAATGTTCAATTGGTTTACAACTCCAGCACACAAAACGGATTTTTTGGAGTTGGTTGGCAGATGCCAGGTTTACACTTTATTTCCAGAGACGAATCTGCCGGTGTTCATTATGACTCTGATGATCGTTTTGTCAGCTCACTTGGCGGAAAGATGCAAAAGCTCACCACCGGCAACTACCGCAACCAAGTCGAAAGTGAATCGTACAACCTTTTTGTTCCTTCGGGAACATGCGGAGTTGGTCCTTGCCAGTGGACCGTAACAGACAAAAACGGAACTAAATATTACTTTGGTCATACCGCAGATTCTCGGATTGAGACACTTAATTTGCCAACCGGAAAATCGGGTTCTGTTAAGATTTGGGTTTTGAACAAAGTGGAAGACGCTAACGGAAATTATTACACCATATCTTACACCAAAGACGCTTCCGGTTTTTATTATCCGAAAACAATTAGTTATAGCGACAAAACCATTGAATTTACGCTTTCAACACGTACCGATACTAATATTGAATACGCAGAGAACATAAACTTAGGAATGAATAAAATCATAACCGGTATCAAAGTGACATCCGCCAGTGAAACGTTTCGAGACTATACCCTTCACTATGAAACTGGCAGTTCCAAAAGAAGTAAACTTTCCAAAGTAACACTAGCAGGTTACAAAGACTTATCTTTGAGCTATACCGAAACGGTCAAAACCTTAACAAAATTAGGTAACGTTTCCTCCTCTATCCAATTGGACTACAGGGTTCCTTTTTATAACCAAGCAAAATGTGATGAGATAAAGTCTTATTGTGATTGCAGTGCCTCTTCTGCTTGTAGGACAGCCGCAGCCAAACAAGGTAAAGACGTTCAGGAAGAATGTGCGGAAGGTGTTGCACTTATGGGAGACTATTGCATTTTGGGGATGCAGATAGGTCCTATGATCTTTATGGATGACGTAGACAAGGATGGAAAAACAGACCTCATCAAAATTGCAGGTGGCAAGAATGACAATCACATATATGTAGCCAAGATTACGGAAAGCGAATACCAAGAATTCCCGGCTTCTCCGGGATGGCAACTACGAATCAATTCCTTTGTATCTACTGCTGACATTGACGGTGATGGTAAAAAGGAACTATGGATTGCAGAAGAGAATGGCAAGACCTTAAAAATTGTAAAGCCTTCTAACTACGTATTCAACCAAGTTTCGGACACCGGACTTGTAATTGACAATATCGGATACGATCCTAACAACATGAAGTTGACTTCCAACAACTTCGCCATTGACATGAACGCTGATGGTAGGACAGACTTCGTAATGGTCTATGACTCTCCTTCGGAAAACAAAACTCGTTTCAAAATCTATCTTTCCAACGGTACGGGTTTTGGCTCGAATCCCATTCAAATAGAGGTGAGTTATGCGGATAGCGAAAATAGTTTACGATTTTTGTCTGACATAGACTCCGACCGAAAACCCGAATGGGTAACCATAAACAAAAACAGTCTTGATAAAATGGTTGTGCATCGAATTGACATAACCACCTCTACAAGTTCATCTTCCGAGTATCCCTTTGCTCTTGGCTCTACAAATTATAAAAACGTCTCTTTCGCTGACGTGAACGGAGACGGGAAGGTTGACTTATTGGCAGTTTTGGAAAGTGGAGATGTGAGTGTTTGTCTGTTTACGGGAGACGGTTTTACCGGGGCGAATACCTCATCTTTGAATCCCAAGCCACAGTTTTTAAAGGCTGATAACAGCAACACCTTTGTCGAAGAACAAAACACAAAAGTTTTTGCTGACATCAACGGTGACAGGAAGGCTGACCTTATTACTTTCAATGGCTCCAATATCTATGTTAGCTATTCCAGCGGAAACGGTTTCCCTCAGTATGACATGAGCAAAGAGGCAAAGGGACTTTTTCAACTGGCAGACATTAACTCTGACGGTAAAGTTGACATAGTAGCTCTTGGACTCAAAGAAGTTGTGAAGAAAACACCTTTTTTGTTCACCTTAGATGGATTCTTTGTGGAGTCAATGGACATAAACGAATATGAGCCTGTAGCGAGCTTAGAAATCTTATTTAGTGACAAAGAAACGGAAGACTTGGTAGAAAGAGTCACCACGAATGACGGGAAAGAAACCAAGATTAACTATGAATTCAACCGAGACGTAGCGGGAGCAGTGCAAACGGATTCGGGAACTTATCCGAACTTACCGAATTTATCCGGTGATTACTTGGTGACAAGTGTAGAGACAAATCCGGGTGACGGTCTGCCAAGTACAAAAGAGACCTACCAATACAGTGATTCCAAAGTTCATATTGGAAATAACGATGAAATGGGAAGTTTGGGATTCAAGACGATCAACAAAATAGATTCTCTTGTCACCCAATCAGGTGAAAAAGTTATTTCCATCGAGACAATGGAGTTTGATCAAAGTTCTATTATTGGTTTTGGAGAACCTGTTAAAATAACGGAAAAAGATTCCGAAGGAAAAATCATTTCGGTAACAACCAGTCAATACGAAACGGCTTCGACACCCTACAATACAAAAATACATCGCTTGCAACAAGAAACCGAATCTGTTTATGAAAACGGAAATCATTCTTTTGACAAAAAGAGGGAATTTGTATACGATACCAATGGAAACATTACTAAGCAAAAAACCACCATTGGTGATAACGTAGTAGAAGTTGACAAATCGTATACTTCCAATAATTCTATAAGCTCATTCACACAAAAGGTGAATGGTGAAACTGTTGCGAATAGGACACTAAGCTATAACGGCTACAAAATTGAGTCTGTTTCCGAAGAAGTAGAGTCAGGAAAATGGGCAACCTACAAATTCCAAACCAACACCAAAGGCGAAATTACCTCCGTAACAGACCCGCTTTCCAGAACATACTCAATTGCTTACAATGGAAATTCTCAACCGATCTCATTGGAAAACCCTGTCGGACAAAAAATTGAGTTGGAATATTCTCCAAGCGGAAAAGTTATCAAAAAAACGGATATAAATGGTAATGTTACAGAGACGGAATATGACCCGTATGAAAGAGTTAGCTTGGTGAAATATCCAGGTGAGGCTGATTGGAGTGAAAAGTACGTCTACTACGACTCTGATCTTCAGAACAGGTGTATAGAAAAACGAAATCGAATCAAAGAAGATACAAGTGGTCTTAGTCTGTTTCCGATTTCTCTTATCGGTAGTCAAGACAAGTATACTTGGACAAAAAGTTGTTATGACCCAGAAGGCAATCAAACCGTGCAAGAAGGCTCTACCCAAGACGGAAAAACTTACAAACAAACTTTTGAATACAACTCCAATGGATTCCTTTCTCGAAAATCAGACCCGTTCATTCCCGACGAAGAAACTCCTGTCTATACCGAATTTGAATACAATTCGAATAACACCATGAAAAAGTTTACAGACCCTATCGGAGGAGTCACTAACTTGAAATACAACCGAATGGGTAAAGTTCTGTCTTATTCTTCCGAAGATTCCGGAACAACTACTCTCGGATACAATTTGGCAGGAGAATTGACTTCTCTAAAAGACTCTCGTGGTAAAACGATTTCTTATTCCAGGGATTTGTTAGGCAGGCTCACAAAAGTTCAAACGGAGGAAGAAAGCATTTCTTACGTTTATGATGGAGATGCTGCAAATGCAAAAGGGAAAGTAACTTTAGTAGAAGACGGAACGGGAAAAACGGAATTCGTATACGATAGTTCGGGAAACGTAAAACAAAGAATCAGAACCTTTGACGATTTCAAGCTCAAGTTTGAATACAAATATGATTCATTGGGTAGAATTGTTCACAGAATTTATCCCGATGGTACGATAGTTTCTTATTTTTATGATGATTTCAATCTAAAAGAAATCAAAATGAGCACAAAAGACGGGAAACTAAAGAACCAAAAAATTTTGGAATATCAGCACCTAACCTCTGAGAACAAACTTAAGAAAGTATATGGCAACGGAGTTGTAACAGAGATGGCAATTGACCCTATTCAAAAAAGGTTAAAAAGCTACAAAACCACAACGGCAATCCGTAAAGCCATAGAGGAAAACAAAGAATATAAATACGATTCTTTTGGAAATATCACCGATATTCTTAATTGGGTAAACTCCGGCAAAAGCCAGAAATTTGACTATGATGAGTTAAACAGGCTTGTAAAGGCAAAAGGAGCTTATGGGGAAAAAGAATATACCTATACATCTAATGGAAATCTAACTCAAAAAGGAGACTTGACTCTAATGTATGAAAATACGAACCATCCAAACGCTGTGAGCAAGGTAATTTCACCCGTCACAAGTTGGGATTATGAGTACGACAATGCGGGTTATGTCACAAATATAAGTGGTGATTCTTATGAACACGACACTTTGGGAAGACTGACTTCCGTAAAAACTAGTTACGGTGAAGAATTTAACTATTTTTATAACTTTGAAAACAGGAGAGTAAAAAAAGTGAACAGACTAAAAGGTATCACAACCTACTATTTTGACGACGGGTTGTATGAAATTCAAATCAATCCTGGGAAGGCGAGCTACTACACCTTGTATGTAAAAAACGGAGATGAGATGGTGTGTCAGTGGACACGAACAGACGCAGCACTGGAAAGGGCAGATGCAACTTCTTTTATTTTACAGGATAGTGTTATTCACCCTTCGACTGTAATCAAGCTAACACTAATCTTTTTATCAACCCTTTTATTTGGTCTTGCATTTTTTAAATACGCTACAACATATTCTTGGTATTCGAGAGTATTGGTACTTTCTTGTGCTTTGCTTGTCATTATAACTTGTGCAAAAAAGGACGAAGGACTTCCTTTTTATGCCCTTGCATCCGTAAGCGGAATAGGAATAGATACACCTTCCGTTAATAGTGAAGACGCTGGAAGTCAAAACGGTTATACAGGTTATTCCAGTTATCCGGGAACACCGGTAGAAGGTTTTTACTTCTTCCACACCGACCACCTGGACTCGGTGAGCATGATCACAAGTGCAAAAGGTGAAATGGTAGCTGGTGTAGACATAGACTCAGGAAAAAGCGTTATATCCTACCGTCCTTACGGTGAAATCGACAGAACCAACTCAGGAGGTCCGGATATATTCCGCTATAAATACACTGGTCAGGAAGAGGACAGGGAAACCGGACTCTACTATTACAAAGCACGCTACTATGACCCAAAAATAGGTCGTTTCCTCGAACCAGATACGGAAGTCGATATGTCAGCTCTGTTTGGAATGAATCCGTATATGTACGTGGACGGAAATCCGGTTATCTACAATGACCCAACAGGACATGGCAAAACAAAAAATGCATTACGATGGGGATTGGATCAGTTTGTAAAACTTAAAACAAATGAGTTTATCACAAGCTTTTTAGGTAGTCCTGCTGACAATCCATTAGGCGGACTATTACTCAACAAATACATGAATAAATTTATGCATAAAAGAAAATCCAATTCGTATGCCAAATCGTCACTTGGTCAATTGGTAGGCTGGTTAGACCCAATAACATTGGGATGGGGAACATACGGATTTACTGGTGCCATAGCTGCCGTAACAGGAACAATCATCAGTAGATTGCAAGGTAATCCAGCTAAAATTTACTGGGTAAAAGAAGGAGGATTTGTGGCTACATACAACCCGTTTGTAAAAAAAGGAACTGCTGTCACCTATGGAAGGTTTGCTTTAGTTTCCGACGATGACCCGGCAACCATCCGACACGAAAGAGCACACATAGAACAATACAGCCAATGGGGCGATTTGAAATACTACGGACTACTAGGTCAGAGTGTATGGCATGGGCCAACTAGTAATAGAACTCTGGCTGCGGAATACGATGCCGACTTACGAGCTGGAACCTTTGCTTATGATAGGGAACAAAATAATTTAGGGGTGAGTGCAGATGCATTAAATTTATTGTATCTTTTCATATCCCAAGAAAATAGAAATAATTTATATGATGGTAATTCAAAAAATGATTACCTGATACAGAAAAATAATGATTCTTTCAATTACCTCCTTCTATTAGATTCTTTAGGTTATATACCTTATTGAAATACTTTTCTTGAGATAAAGAGAGGTTTACTGTGAAAAAAATATTAATAATTTTCTTATTTTTACTGTTTAATTGTTTTACTCCACCACCTACTACTACAAGACAAGAATGTATTCGAATTCTATCAGTTACATTTTTATTGCTTCAAGGAATAAGTAATTATTATGTTGAAGGTGATGCTATGTTTATACTGACTAATAACGAACGTTATCGTGATTGTATAAAAAATATTGGTGCTGGAAGATCGATGTTAAACATGGAGAATAAAAATGTTCAAAATAATCAATAAGTTACTAATATTTCTATTTTCCATTTTATTTAACTGTTGCTCTTTACCCATCCCAATGTCACAAAAAGAAGCGTGTTACAATGATTTGGAAATAGAAACGGACAGAAGTTATTTTTGTTCATCAGTGTATGTTTATCAATCTTGGCTTGGAAATAATATCGGAAACTTAGATAGCCAAACCATAAGTGATGTAAACTCTTTAATTAACGTGACGTTGCTTGAGTGTTTAAGAGAAGTTCGGAAAGAATTAAAATGTAAAAAAGAATCCGGTATAATGCCAACAATCTGGTTTACACCAGAACAACATCCATAATAGAGGAGGAAAGGTTTTGAAAATGCTAAGAAAATCCAATTCGTATGCCAAGTCATCACTTGGTCAATTGGTAGGCTGGTTAGACCCAATAACATTGGGATGGGGAACGTTTCAGTTTTGATATCCATGGAAAATAGAATGAAGTTTATCTGAAAAACAGCTTTATATTTAGTTGTAAAAAAATGAATTTAGGTATATATATCTTTTATTATGAAGTCCAAAAATTTGTTAGTGATTAGTTTGTTTTTATTTTATATATTTATTGGTGGTTGCAGTTCGTCCCAAACCAATAAAATAGTTGGCGTGGACGTTACGGGTAAAAAAGCCAAGCCTGCCACAACCAAAGAAATCGCCCCCTTATCGTATGGAAGTATTGATTCCCAAAAATCTCTATACAATGAAGGGTGGTATATAATCCCTTCTTCTAAAAAGGCTTTGGAATTTAGCAAAAAAAGCATAACAACCAACGCCAGAACTTCTTTGGCAATGGCTCTCATAAATTCCGGTGAACGAGCTCGCAATTATCCTGGAAAATTAGGTGAAACCATGAAAAAGGTAGATTCATGGAATAAGGAAAGTGAAGAAAGGCAAAAAGGGAATACAAAAATTATTTATTACAAAACTCTAGAACTTTCCAAAGAAGAAGCAAAAATGTCCAAAGAACTCTTCCAAAAAGCTTATCAAAAGTTTGTATTGGGAAATCTAAGCTTACGCCAAAGAACAGAAGATGATAGAAAAAAATTGGCAGCAGTTCCCAAAAAGTACTACCAGAATTTAAAAGGCGATTTTTCTAATCTATACACCCTAACAGACAATTACACAAAAGAGAATGAAAGCAAGATCAAGGCTGCTTGGTCGGATAGTTTTAGCAGAGGGAAAAGTGAGTTTTTAACACGATACGAAAAGTCCGGAACCTCAAGCAACTCTTTGACGGCTTTGGGACAAATATTCCGAGGTTATGCCGGTTTTTTTAAGGAGGTTGCTTTGTTACCACCCGGACAAACGGTAGCAGGAGGCGGAAAGATCATAATGGCAAATAGTGCTTTCTTATTATCAAGTGTAGCCGTATTTTCCGGTAGAACTCTTGCGGCTACCGGTCTTGCTTTTTTTTATCCCGTCAAACTAGGTTATCAAGTTATTAGTCCTACTTTGGAATCCGGATTTTTAACGGCAATGGGAATTCTATCAGCCGGCTCTACCGTACCAACCATAATTGGCGGAACAAGCCTCGCCGCAGTGAACCAATTAACTGTTGTAGGAGGATATGCTGCCGCCCGAACAACGGGAAAGGCGGGTGGCGCTGCACTTGACACAGGAGAAACCGTTGCCGGTATGGTTTATGATACTGTGACAGGTTTAGGGAAAACGGTTTTTTACAGTTTGCAAACAGGTGTTGTTTTGGGGTATACCGCTTTAACGGCTTTACCTGTCCATCTATTGGTTGGAGCGTCCGACGGTGTGATCTTCCTTGTTTATGATGGTCCTCGTCTTGCCATTGCAAAGGCAAAAGGAAACATAAAAGAATTAGAAGAGTTGCCACCTGGAACTGTAATTGATATAAAGGAATTAAAAAAAGAAGGAATTGATGTGGAAGTAATTACGGATGAAAAGGAAGTAATTCAAAAAGTTTTGCAAAAACAAAAAGACGATTTAAAGGAAAGTAAAGATGAAAATAATTCCAAACCATAAATATAAAATAGTCTTTTTTATATTCTTGTTTCTCTCTTGTAGCGGAACTTCTCAAAAAGATGATCCTTTGAAAAATACAAAAGCTCTGATGAAACGTGGTCACGTATCTCTTTACAACAACGGAGCATTGCAGGTTAAAGGAACTTCCATTAAGTTTATTCCACCTTTTAAAGACGGAGAGATTTCCTTTGGTCGAAAAAATTTCTGGAAGCGAAAAGAATTTGCCTTATCAGCCTTTTCTTCTTCCGTAAAAAAAGCCGCCGAGTCGGTGATAGTTATCAAAGAAGGTGAAAAACTTTCATACAAAGTATCCAAAAAAATCTCTGACAAATCCGGTGATATTTCTTCTAAAATCAACCAAAGTTTAACACTTCCCGGTAAATACATCATGTACAAAAGTACAGCTAATTCTATTGGAATATGGGGAAATTCTTTCAGGCACGGAGTGGAAGAACATAGTAGGGTAATCGAAGATTCCAAAAAAATGAAAGAAACGCTTTTTGCTATGGCAGAAGACTTGGAAAAACAAAAAACGAATCGACCCGGTCTATCAGAAAAATACAAAAAAGAAAAAGAAGAAATAATGGAGGGTTTTCGAGAAAACAACAAAGAAATTGTTACGGGATACGTGGAATTAGGAAGCAACCTGAAAAGCACAGGATCATCTTTTTCCCAAGGCATCCAAGATATTTCTATGATTGAGAACATGAAAAAATCAAATCAAACCAGAGAAAAAGGGTCTGAAAGCCTTGCTTTCGATCTAAAAGAAGTTTTTTTTAACTATGGAGCAGGTACAAAAGCCGAATTTCAAAATGCTAAAAATGAGTTCAAGCAAGTTTCATCCGGGACAGGGTTGACACTGGCTACTTTAAAGTCTTTGGTTTATATCACAAAAGGTATTTTTTATGACGGAGCCATAAAACCATTCGGACAACTAACAATCAATTCTATTGGGTATGTTGGTTTGAATACAATTGTATTTCCGGTAGCAATAGTAACGGACGCAGGTGTTGCTTCCATACGAGTCGTATCGGAAGTAGTCGTTGCCGGTGCCAAAGGAACCATTTATGTTGTTGCTCCGAGTACAAAGTATGCTTTAGCCTCCGTGATTGGAAGCGCCAAATACCTGAGTAATCTTTCCAAATCAAAAGTCCACAGCGGAAAAGGGACTATTAAAAAAATAATTAACAAAACAACTTCCAAAACTCTGTACGGAGCAGGTTTTGTCACCGAAAAATCCGGAGAATACCTCATAGCACCTCTTTCTATGGCGGGGGTTATTGCAGAGGACGGCTTGGTTGGAGGTGGTATCCTTCTGGGTGGAAATACAGCCGGGCTTGCCCTTACGGCAGCCGGTGGTGGAACATCCGTCCTGACGTATGGGAGTGGAAAGGTGGCTGCCGGTACAGCATACACAACAGGATTAGCAGCAAGTGCCGCTACGGGTATTGGATACGGTGTCTACCAACTCACAAAAGCCGTAGGGATTCCTTCCGGTGTAGTACTTGGTAGTGGTGTGATTATGAGTTATGAAATGGCATCTCAACTGAGTGCCCAAACTATCTTGAGTGTAGCAGATTTTTCGTATCTTGTGCTTTCTTTGGAAGGAGGAAAATGGGTTGTGTATGCGGTTAAAGATACAAGCCAAAAAGCAAAATACCTATTAACAGGTTCTGTTGTGGATATAGACAAAGTTCGAGAAAAAGGTGGCAAGGTGGTAAAAGTTCCGGTTGAAGAAGATAAAATTGATAAAATTTTTGAAGAAGCTGAAAAGAGGAATAAAAAGAAATAAAACAGGACATTTCGACTACGCTCAATGTCCGAATTGAGCGTAGCGATGCACTGAACTTGCCGCAGTGTCGAAGGGGCTTTAGTTTTTCTCGACAGTTCCGACTTGAACTTTTGAATCTTTGTATTCGGTTATTACCGAACTACCACTTTCCGTCGTATAAGGATACATATATGTTGCCGAACCATCTTCGATACTGTACCTTCGGTAGTTACCTGCATCGTCAGATAAATCTACAATGGCAGCTTTCCATGTACCGCCTTCATTTCCGGCATTAAAAGAACTTGTTGCGGTAAAGACAGTTTCTGTTTTTTTATCTCCGCTTTTTACAGTCCAACTAGATAACGTAATCGGATCGTTTCCGGAAATTCCGTCAATGAGTCTAAGAGGACTATATAGGCTTACTCCTATGTAGGTAATTCCTGCAATTTTGCTTGTGTCTGGCGTTGAACCGTCTGTAATTTCGTCCGATCCTGTGTCCTCAGCGGTTAGAGTAGCCGTAAAGTTTAAAGAATCTTCCGAATCCTTTTCGATCTTCAAACCTTTTAATACCGGAGAGTAAAAGTCAGCATTTGCCGTAGTTTGTGCTCCTGACAATACAAAACTGTTAATTGTTAAACTTTCGGTTGTGCTACCACCGGATACATAAGATTTGTAGTTTGTTGGGTTTGAATTAGAGTCTCTTCCGTACCATTTTCCATTTCCGGCTTTATCACTAATCCAAAATCCGCCAACAATCCATTTACCGTCTTCAGCGTAGTCTTTGATTGTTCCGCTTCCGGAGTAAGTGTCACCACTTGTGTTAGATAGTCTTATGTAAACGGAATTTCCTTTATAAGAGTTTCCGTTCCATCGAGAAAGGCTATACAATCTTGCATCAGCGTATCTCATACCACTTCCACCGCCATTGTCTTTAATTACAGCGGTTATTGTAATTGTCACTGCTTTAGGACTTGTAGTTTGAGTGCTTATATCAATAGCCGTATCAGTAGTTATAGTTCCAGAGGAAGAAGGATTTGCCAAAGTGTATGTTACACTGGTTATGGAATCAATCGAAGGTGGGGTTGTGTCTGGATTGTTTCCTTCTATTGTAACACTTGGAATAGGAAGCTTACTATCTATATACGTTCCGCAGCCATAAAAAGCGTAATTGGTCTTGCTAACGCTACTGACGTATTGGTATGTTCTGGAATTCACTTTATCCGAAGTAGTAATACTTCCGAGAGCCCACACTCCGTTTTCCATATAACTCTTAATCGTAGCTGTTCCTTCATATTTTCCGGATTCGCTATTTAAGCTCAAAACAGCTCCTGTAGATGTGCCACCACTATCAGAAGTTTTGCTTGGGCTATAAAGCCTTGCCGTAATGGATTTTACGCCTGTTGGTGTTTTATTTTCGTCATCCCCTTCACTTTCGTCTTCCGCTGTTACTTTGATTGTTACAGTGCTGTCTGCACCACCGCTAGAAACTGTTTCTGGCGTAAGTTCGATTTTTGTAATTTTAGGAGCTGCTGTATCGCCACTAGCATTATAGCCGCAAACAAACGGTTTTGCTTTGGATAACGAAGTTCCTTTAGATAGCGGTGTTACTTTTAGGATAATCAATTTTATACCACTATCAGATGAAGTAGTCGTAACCGTTCCCGTATAGGAAAAGCCTTCATCCGCTTTCACTTTAATTTTAATTTTATAGCTTTTACCGGCTTTTGTCGTGATAATAAGTTCTATATCACCAACATTAAGGGTAATTGTAAATTTTCCGCTACTGTCGGTTTGAGAAGAAGTATCAAAGGTTGATGTGGTTTCCGTAGATGTTGATCCCGTAGAGGTTGTTGAAGTATTGGTTGCCCTTACGCTAGCGCTCGTGCCACTTGTAGTGGTGCTGGCGCTTGAATATACCATTGCATCACTTAAAGCAGTTCCACTGCTATCCGTCAGATTTGCTTCGACCTGAAAGACATCAGGTTTGAGAGCTAATAACAGAGCTAATTCCGTATTTTGGTCCAAACCATCATAACCGCTCCTACATTGAACGTTAATAAATATAATCCCTATAATAACAAAAAGTAACTTTAGCATTGATTTGAAATTCATTGTCTCTTTCTCCGTCTCTAAGATTAACAAATCATTCTCCATTTTCTTTCAAAAAGAAAAAAAATTTTATTGGATTCAAAAAATATCATTTTCACCGCAAAAATTTGCATAGGTTATATCGGGGATTGTGCGTAAAGAACGAGCAAAACCATCCAAGCCAGGAAAAAGAGTAGCCGCATTGATATTCATCCGATTTAGTTCTGTTAAACAGGGAACACCTTCTGATTTTGGCACAATAATTTTTTTTATATGGCTATGAGACTCATATTCCACATATTCCATTATATTTTTTTCAAAAGAGAGTTTTTTCCCACTGGCAATTAAAAAAATACCCTGCTGAATGGTAAGCCTTTCGTTCATTAATTTGGGCTCAATGGGAATCACCACTCTCGAATCGGAATAAATAAATCGTATAAATTCGGAATCATTTTGAATTTGTTTGATATTCAATTCTATATTTGTTTTTTTGATTTTATCCAAGGATGCGTTGATCAACCAATAGGCATCCAAAACCCAAATCGCAATTTCACCCCTCTCTTTATAGGCATTTTCAAAAGCAATAAAAGATGCCACATACGGAGATCTTGTCCAATCAAGTAGACGGGTTGGTGCGCCATGGTGTTGCATCAAAGATATCCATTCAAGCAAACTCGAAGGAATTTCCGATGATTGCAAATATTGGTGAGCTCTTCTCTGGAATTCGGTAATAATTTTAGCTTCCGTTTCAATTACCAAAGGTTGCCGACTGACAATTCTTTCCAAAGAAGGTTGTAGTTTCCAACTTGCTTTATAGTGACCTCTGAAAACCCATTTTTGGTTGTCAGTTAGCAAATTATCAAAAAACTGTTTGGTTTCCTGCCATGTATTTAGGCGAATTTCTTCAAAATATAACATGATGGTTTGTTACTTGAATCATGGGATTTTAAAACTATTTTTGTTTTTTTTTGCCAATATTACAAGTTTTTTTAAGAAGTGGGAAGTGAAAAGAACTTTGTCTATTGTTCTTTATCTTAAAGTGAATCCTTGAAATAACGTACCAGTCGAGCTGTTGATTTTCCCGTAAGGACAGGTCTAAGACCTATCCGGACATTATAACCTTTTTAATAAATCATTACAATGAAATTATCCAAAAAATAATTATTTGTGTTTACCATCAAACAAGGTTTGGAAACATAAAAGTAAAAAGCATACAAAAAGGGAGAGCCTTATGAGGCAAACAATTATCGCCGGAAACTGGAAAATGAATCTAAATCTAAAACAAGCTAAAGACTTGGCAGAAGGCATCAAAAGTGGCTTAAAAAATAAGCAAACAAAACACAAAGTTCTTGTATATCCTTCTACCATACACATCCAAGCCGTTTATGATATATTAAATGGAACAGATGTTGCAATAGGATGTCAAAATATTTATCCTTCCAAACTGGCAGCATTTACGGGTGAAACTTCTACCGATCAATTAAAAGACTTAAACCTAAAATATGTTTTAATCGGTCACTCGGAAAGAAGGCAATTTTTAGGTGAATCAAACGAATTTTTGAATCAAAAAATAATCTATACTCTAAAAGAAGGAATGATTCCTATGTATTGCATAGGAGAAACTTTGGAAGAAAGGGAAGATAACAAAACATTTGACGTTTTGGGCAAGCAGCTTACCGTAGGGCTTCAAAATATATCCAAGGAAGATGTAAAAGTGCTTTCCATTGCTTACGAGCCGGTTTGGGCTATCGGAACGGGAAAAGTTGCTACTCCGGAACAAGCACAGGAAGCTCATGCTTTTGTTCGAGATAAAATAAAATCTATTTTTAACGCAGAAATAGCCGAAAACATGTCCATTCTTTATGGAGGGTCCGTGAAACCGGATAACGTCCAGTCTCTGATGTCAATGAAAGATATTGACGGGGGTTTGGTCGGAGGAGCGAGCCAAAAATCGGATTCATTTTTGGCATTGTTGTAATTTTATGTTGGTGGGGGCTTGTGTAAAAAGCCTCCTTTTGCTCCGGTGCTTAAACTCAGCGAAAGGATGCCACCTCTGAAAAAACTAGCCAAGTTTTCTGAAACATCCTGGATGGAAATTTGTCCCGGATGAATGAGCATATCAGCTAAAATTTCAAAGACAGTTCCAAACAAAGCTACCGAAATAAATTTTACTGGAAAAGACGGCAAATTTCCTAGCTTAATTGCTTCTTCAATATCTCTTTCCAGGTCTTCTACAATTCCATTGATCTTTCCATTGTATCGAAGGTCTCTTACATAATGCTGATTTTTGGAAAAAAAATATAAATAATCCTGGTTGTTTTGAAAAATATTAAAAAAATCTTCAAAAGCATCTTTCATGGCATTTCCGTTATGTCCGCTTCTCCATGCTTTTAGCCAAGATTTTCTTGATTTGTTATGAATATCTAATATTATTTCATCCAACAATACATCAAAGATTTCTTCTTTACTCTGAAAATAGTTGTAGAATGTGCCGGGAGATAATTCACTAACTCGAATAATATCCCGAACATTAGCACCGTCTAGCCCGCTTTCTCCAAACACTTGAAGTGCGGCTTTTAGTATCTGTTCTCGGTTTGCTTTTTTTAGCTCTTCTCTTTTAGAAGGTTTGTTGTTGGTCATATAAAAATACATGTTCCATTGAATGTTTTCTTTAAAAAAGTAATTCAATAAAACATAGAATATTTTTTTATAGCATTTATCAAATCTTAATTAAAATAGTTAAATAGGATTGTTTTTTACAACCCTGGTAAACAAATTATGGTTGAAAGTAAGAATTTTTATCTTGTAGGTATTGGTGCTTCTGCCGGTGGGTTGGAGGCAATAGAAGCTTTTTTTTCAAAAATACCTCCGGAAAGCGGATTGGCATTTGTTATCATTCAGCATCTTTCACCGGATTATGAAAGCCTTATGCCTGAAATCTTATCCAAAAGAACCATGTTAAAAATTCAAACAGTTGAAGACGGAATGTTGGTTCGGGCGAACAATATCTATTTGCTCCCTAAAAAAAAGAACATGAAAATTTTTCATTCCAAACTCTACTTAACAGAAAAAGAGAGCGCGAATGTTTTAAATCTGCCAATAGATATATTTTTTCATTCTCTGTCAGAAGATTTTGGTGAAAGGTCTGTAGGGGTTATTCTATCCGGGACAGGAAGTGATGGTAGCAGAGGAATTCGAGCTATTAAAGAAGCCGGAGGAATGATTCTCGTTCAAGACCCCGACTCTTCCAAATTTGACGGAATGCCACGAAGTGCCATATCGACCGGAGTTGTTGATTTTGTTTTGAATGCACAAAGTATAGCAGAAAAACTGGTAAATTTTGTCCGGCATCCTTATGTCCAAAACAAAGAAAAGGGAAAAGAACTATTTTTGGATAGTGATGATTATCTATCAAGGATTATCCTTTTTTTAAAAGAAGGATTTGGTTTGGATTTTACTTTTTATAAAACCTCAACCATTGTACGTAGGTTAGAACGTAGGCTTAGTATTAATCAAATTGATAATCTAAATGATTACTTGAGCTATTTGTATACATCCAAAAATGAACAAAAAATTCTTTATAAAGAATTACTGATAGGTGTTACAAAATTTTTTAGAGATGGAGAAGCTTTTGCTATAATAGAAAACAAGGTTATTCCTTCTATTTTCCAGAGAAAGGGAGAAAGAGATGATATTCGAGTTTGGGTAGCCGGTTCATCTACCGGAGAAGAAGCTTATTCTTTGGCTATTCTTTTAAAAGAATATATGTTAAAGAATCATATTCAAAGAGATGTAAAAATTTTTGCTACCGATGTTGATAAAACTGCCATTGAATATGCAAGCAACGGATTTTATAGCGCCAGCATCACAGCAGACGTTTCACCCGAAAGGTTGGAAAAATTTTTCACCCAATACGGAGATAGTTATAAAATCAATGATGCGATAAGAGAAATAATTGTTTTTGCTACCCATAACCTTATAAAGGATCCACCTTTTAATAAAATTGACCTTCTAACTTGTAGAAACCTTTTGATTTATTTTCAGGTTGAATTGCAGCAAAAAGTTCTTTCTTTGTTTCATTTTTCCCTAAATGCTGATGGCTTTTTGTTTCTTGGAAATAGTGAAACGGTAGGGGACATGATTCCATACTTTGAAGTTTATGATCAAAAGTGGAAATTGTTTTTATGCAAACGTGGACGCAAGCTCGCCTACTATGATTTTTCTCAGAAGTCCAACCTAGACATTAAACTCCCTCCCATTCCCAGTAAAAAGATTATTCATTTGCAAGGAAAATTACCTAAAGTAGAATTTACAAGTATACTCAATCGAAAACTATTAGAAGACAATGTTCCGGAAACACTAATTGTAAATGAAGATTTTGAAATTGTTAATTCTTTTGGAGATATAAAAAAGTATATAGATTTTCCCAGGATAATGGAAATCCAAAGTAATATTAAATTAAACGTATCAGAAATGGTACCAAGTAACTTAAAACTAACGTTTAACATTGCCATTAGTAAGGTGCTAAAGCAAAATGAAGAAATGGTATACCATAATATCCAATATCATAAAACAGATAATGAAGTAATCTTGATGGATTTAATTTTTTCACCTCTTTACAATCCGGATAGAAGAGACCACTATGTCATCATCTATTTCATAGAAAAATCTCGTGAAATCAAGGTTACAGCAGTAAAAAAGGAAATTGAAAGTATTGACCTGCTAGCACAACAAAGAATCCAAGATTTGGAAAACGAGTTAAAACAAACCAAAGAAAGTTTGAATGCTACCATTGAGGAGTTAGAAACAACCAATGAAGAATTGCAATCGACTAATGAAGAATTAATATCTGCCAACGAAGAATTGCAATCGACCAATGAAGAATTGCAATCCGTCAACGAAGAGTTGTATACGGTCAATTCAGAA
This sequence comes from Leptospiraceae bacterium, assembly GCA_024233865.1. Classification (GTDB taxonomy): domain Bacteria; phylum Spirochaetota; class Leptospiria; order Leptospirales; family Leptospiraceae; genus JACKPA01. The sequence continues at coordinate 203,965 of JACKPA010000003.1, forward strand.
TTCCAAACAAAAAACCATGACTTAACGGTTATAAACAATGATGTGGAAAACTTGTTATCCAATTCTGAAATGCAAATTATTTTTTTAGATAGCAATCTTAAAATAAGAAAGTTTACTCAAAAAGTAACCAGAATTATCAATATAAAAGAAACTGATGAGGGAAGACCTATCTCAGATTTAACACATATTTTAAAAGATATAGACCTTACAGTAAACGGGAGAACTGTTATTGAAACCAATCAATCCATCAGCGAAGTTGTGAAAGCCGGTAACGAATGGTTTCAACTGAAATTTTTACCCTATAGAGCTAAAGACAATAGTGTAGACGGAGTTATCATCACTTTAGTGGATGTTACCGAACATAAAAATAGTGAACAAAAAATCAAAGAAAGTGAAGAAAAATACAAGCAACTTATAGAAAACATCCAAGACTTGGTATGTGAAATTGATATGGAAGGTTTGTATGTGTATATAAATCAAAAATATGAAGATGTTCTCGGTTACAAACAGGAAGAACTTTTAGGAACCCCGGCAAAAGATTTAATCCATCCGCAAGATTGGGAACAAGCTACTAAAAAATATTCTGAGCTGATTAAAAATCCTGGTCAGTCTTTGGATATATGGAGGTTTAAGCATAAAAACAGAGAATGGAGATGGTTTGAATGTGCGAGTAGTACTTATGAAAAAAATACAGGAATTTTTAGAACAGTTGTAATATCTAGAGACATCACCGACAAAAAAAAGCATGAAGATGTATACAATCTATTATTCAAAAATACATCAGTCAATGGATTTGCTCTACACGAAATTATTTATGATGATAGTGGTATTCCGATTGATTATAGGTTTTTGGAAGTTAATGATGCTTTTGAAAAATACACAAACCTAAAAAGGGAAGAGACTTTAGGAAAGACGGTTAAGGAAGTTTTACCAGAAATAGAGCCTTTTTGGATAAAAACCTATGGAGAAGTTGCAGAATCAGGTCAGTCGAAGGTTTTTAGAAATTTTTCAGAATTGTTAAATATGTATTTTGAAGTGTATGCTTTTTCTCCCAAAAAGGGGGTATTTGCAACTCTCTTTCGTACTATTAATGAATGAAATTTGAGGAACAAACTATGGATGAAATTAGAAAAAAAGCGGAAGAGCTATTAAAAACCAAGACAATTAATATACAAACTGACAATAATTTTGAGTTAAAAAAACTAATCCAAGAACTACAAATTCACCAAATAGAACTAGAATTGCAAAACCAAGAACTATTAGAAAGCCGGAAATCTCTAGAAGTATCCAAACAGCAATACTTTAATTTGTTTGATCTTGCACCTGTCGGTTATATAGTAATGAGTGTAAAAGGTGTTATAAAAAATATCAATTTAAAAGGTTGTGAGATCATAGATAAACCCAGAGAAAGAGTTGTAAAAACGCCTTTTGTTTCTTATTTGAATAGAAGTAGCATTTCCGCTTTTTATGAGCATCTAGAAAACGTAAGAGAAACCAAAGCAAAACAAAATTGCGAATTGCAACTTCTGAATATTAGTAGAAACAAAATTATCTACGTAGAACTTCATACTATACTATTTAATGAAGATTCCTATTTAGTATCTATTGTTGACATTACACAGCATCGAAAAACGGAAGAAGATTTGTTGACTTCCAAGCAAGAAGCAGAAACTGCAAGCAGACTTAAAAGTGAATTTTTAGCAAATGTGAGCCATGAAATTCGAACACCTTTAAATGCTGTACTTGGGTTTACGGAAATTCTTAGAAGCAAATTGGAAAAGGAAAGCCCCTACCATTACTATCTAGATAATATATACACAGGTGGTGAAAACCTTCTTCGTTTGATCAATGATATTTTAGACCTTTCTAAGATTGAGGCAGGGCAATTGGAAATTCGGAAAGATGCGGTCAATATCAAATCTTTTATACTTGTAACAATCAAAATATTTTCCGAAAAGGCAGAAAGAAAAGGTCTTGTTTTAGAAAGTCAAATTGATGAAGATATACCCAGCAATTTAATGCTCGATGAACTTAGACTGAGACAGGTTGTTTACAATTTATTGAGTAATGCAATTAAATTTACACATTCCGGAAAAATAACCATATCTGTTAGGAGAGAAAATGTAGAGTCAAAAAATGTCTCTCTCCTTCTTAAAATTAAAGATACCGGAATTGGAATCCCCGAAAATCAACAAAAGCTTATTTTTGAACCATTTAGACAGCGAGACGGACAAGACCTTGCTCAATATGGTGGTACCGGATTAGGACTAACCATTTCCAAAAAATTAGTCGAATTGATGGGTGGGACAATTACTCTGGAAAGCAAAGTAAACCAAGGTTCAATGTTTATAGTTAAACTTGAGAATATAGAGGTAGATCAAAAGGTACAAAATTACCTTTTGCATAATTTAGTAAAACCAACTCAAATCAGATTTATAGAATCTAAAATTCTTGTCGTGGAGGATATTGAATCCAATCGTAGTCTTGTGAAAGAATATTTGGAAGGTCAGAACATAACTATTGTTGAAGCAGAAAACGGAGAAGAAGCCATTGACAAAATGAAAGAAATTCTCCCCGATTTAATTCTTATGGATTTAAGAATGCCTATAATGGATGGGGACCAAGCGATTGAAATTATTAAAGCAGATAAGAACTTGAAAGACATACCGATTATTGTTCTGACTGCTTCTACCACTAAAACAGAAAAACAAGGAGACTTTTTTGCCAAAGTGGATGCTATTCTACTCAAACCTTTTACAAAAAATCAACTAATAGAAGCAATGATGAAATTTCTTCCTTATACTCAAAAATAACTTGACTTAGAGTTACCCACAGTTTAAACTGTGGGTAACTCTAAACTGTGGGTAACTCGTGGTGGGTAATATGCTTAAAAAAGTCTTATTTTTTATTTTAATCAGTATATCTCTTCCAATTTTATCCTTAAAAAATGACTTAATTGTCCAAGATTTTTTTAATACCATTATTAATTGGTCGGGACATTATATTTATATAAAGGTGAATGAAACTCTTCCAAGGGTTGTTGTTGATGTAGAAGACCCTGATTACGGAAAAGAACACACCAATTTTAATGTAACGGAAGCAAGGAATAAAAGTTTGCGTAAAGCAAAAGAAAGGACTTTGATTCATATTGTCCGAACCATTGAAAATTTATATTTGGATGAAGATTATACTATTTTAAAAAAAGTCCATGAGGATGAAAGTTTTCGAGAAAGATTCAACCAATTTTTATTGGATGAACCTCAAAATTTAAAAAGCAAATACGTAAACAACCAAGTAATTGTAGAGTCAAAAATTACGTTTACCGGTAAGGAGGGGTTGCTAAACTACTTGAGCGTAGACTATGGAGTAGAAGAATTTCCGGAATTTATGAAAATTCCAAAACCCAGTTCCTATACTGGTTTGATTCTAGACGCAAGGCATTTAGACGCAAAACCTGCTCTATTACCCAAAATTATTACAGACCATGGCTTGGAAATCTATTCATCTTTCCTTGTTGATAAAAATTTTGCCATTGCCCATGGTATGGCTTCTTTTCAAAAAGAACCAAAACTTGCAATGAAAGACTCCAATAAGGTTGGAATAAACCCGTACTATGTGGTAGCCTTAAATTCTACGGGCAAAAATAATACGGTTTTTACTATTCCTACGGACGACGCTATAAAAATTTTGGCTACGGAGCAAACAAGAAAAAACCTAAAAAAATGCAAGGTGATTATTTTGTTAAAGCAATAACTTTCTTAAATGTTTCTTCTGCTTTTTGATAATCAGCATTGAATAAATAAGCAAAACCTAACTCTTTCAATTCTTTTTCACTAAGTTGGTCTTTTTGCTTTTCAATTTGAGGAATTTTGGTAATCATGTTTCTATAAAGTTCATATTTTTCCTCAAAAGTTTCCATTTTTCGGCTTCCTGGAACCTTTTTTAATAGAGTTTCTGACTCTTTGTACATTCCAAGTTCGAACAAAGCCAAACCTGCTTTTACATGCATGTCATAGTTTGTATCTACAAGTTTAAAATTTGCTCGGAAAGTGCCAATTAGCTCCTGGTACATTTTGAGATAATAGTAACAATCCATCCGTTCCAAAACAAAAGATGCTTGATCCGCTTTGTTTTTTAATAGATTCATAATGGCAAGACATTCTTTGTAAGCTCTTATTTCGTAGGCAAGTTTAACCGAATAATTAATAATCGTATAGCATAACAATTTGTTTTTTTGCTTATAATAATCTATTAAGTGGGTGAAAGCCTCGTTTTTATTGTTTAGATAATTGGAAATATAAGAAGAAACCAAAGAAGAAAAAAGAGACTTTCCCTTTTTTACGGCATCCACATAATCAACGGAGTTTCCATCTCCTCTTTCGTACCTTGCAACCAAACCCAAATGGGAAAGTGATAAGTTACCGGGATTTTTAGAAGCAAGGCTAATAACTTCGTCATAAGAGCCTACCTCAAAAAGTTCCCATGCCTCTTTTTCAATATTATTTATTCCAAAACTTTGTTCTGCCATTTAGCTTTCTCCTAATGCAAAAACACTTTTTAAGGATGTAATCTTTCCATAAGTCTAGGAAAAGGTATACACTCTCGAACATGGGGGATACCACAAACATAGGCAATAAATCTCTCCATACCCAAACCAAAGCCGGAATGCGGAACAGAACCGTATTTTCTCAAATCCAAGTACCATTGATATGAATCAATTGGTAATCCTTCTTTTTTTAATTTTGAAATGAGTATTTCATAATTTTCCTCCCTTTCGGACCCACCGATAATTTCTCCCACTCCTTCGGGTGCAATCAAATCCGCACACAAAACAGTCCTTGTATCTTCTCGATTTTGTTTCATATAAAATGCTTTGATAGATTCCGGATAATTTTTAATAAAAACAAAACCGTCAAAGTGCTTTGTTAAAAAATCTTCTTTTTCTGCATTAATATCCTCTCCCCACTCTGTAGAAAAGCCATTGGAAGTCAATAATTCAATAGCTTCTTTGTATTCTATTTTGGCAAAAGGCTTCTCCAAGTAATACAAAACTTTCCTTGTATCTCTCTCCAGTGTTTTTAGGTGAACGCCTGAGTTGTGAATAGTGTTTATCCCAATTTTACGAACAAAGTCTTCTTGTAATTCAAGATTTCCGTCATTACCCAAATAGGCAGTTTCTGCTTCGCACATCCAAAATTCAGTCAGATGCCTCCTTGTTTTGCTCTTTTCTGCTCGAAAAGTGGGGCCAAAACAGTAAACCTGATTGTGGGCAAAAATTCCGGCTTCCAAATAGAGCTGCCCTGTTTGAGCGAGGTAAGCGGTTCCTTCCTCAAAGTATTCTGTAGCAAACAAATTCCCGGCAGATTCTCCAATTGAGCCCGTTAAAATAGGAGTATCTAACAAAAGGTAGCCTTTTTCATAAAAATACTTCCGAATTTGAAAGGATAATTCATTTCGAACACCAAGAATTGCGAGTTGTTTTTTGGAACGTAACCAAAGGTGTCTATGGTCGTGTAAAAAATCGACTCCATGCTCTTTGGGGGTAATAGGGTAATCTTTTGACTCACCGGTTACTGTGAAAGACTGTAAAAGAATTTCATAGCCCAGGTCAGACTTTTCTGATTTTACTAATTTTCCACAAACTATAATAGAAGTTTCTTGGCTGAGAGATTTAGCCATGGTAAAAATTTCTTCCCCAATTAGCTCTTTTTCGGCAACTACTTGGATAATTTTTCCGGAATTCCTGACTTGTAAAAATTGGATTTTATTGTTTCCTCTTTTTCCATGGAGCCAACCATTTACCTGAACTTCCCTGTCAACATATTGTTCGAGTTCTTTTAATTGGATAGTATTCATTCTAATCTTCTTAGATTTTTGAAATATTAATAAAATCAACCAATTTAATTTTTGGTTTTCTTTTTACTGACTTTTGTTTTGAAAGATCGATAAACCGGAATGCTTCTTTGGTTCTTTTTAGCAATTTGTTAAATTGGCAGTTTTCTAACACGATAAGCACTATCCTTGAATAACAATAGAATCTATTTCTAAGTCATTCTTACATTCTTTTAACATCAATTTTATAAAAATAAGAAGGGTGAACACAGGGTTCCCCAGATGTTTAGCTACTTAGAAGAAATGCCCATTTTGATTTTTTGCTCCAGTATTGCAAGAGCAGAAGGATTACGCTTTTCTATTTCAACAAGAATCTCTTTTGCGGATAACATTCCGCTCCTATAACCTTCCGCATAGAGTTCTAATACGTTGTTCGGATTAGTTCGACTATACTTAGCTAATTCGAGATGAATGACGTAGTTTGCTTGCTCACATTGGATTTGTGTTGTATTGTCTATGGCAATATCAAATGCATTCAATAAAATATCTACCAATCCATTCGGTTTTTCATACTTTCTGGAGCCATTTAAATTTACACCTACAACTATTTCTGCTCCCATTTCTTTTAAAGGGCTAAAAGGAACATTCTCAACTAGCCCTCCATCAACCAACATTCTTTCATTTATGATTGTAGGAACAAATATTCCCGGAACACAAGTTGAAGCCATAACCGCCGTTGATACCTTACCTTCTTTTAAAATAACTCTTTCACCGGTACTAATATCTGTTGCAACAAAAGCCAAAGGAATAGGAGACTCTTCGAGAAAAACTGCACCTATGTGTTTTTCTATGGTTTTGCCAATTTCTTCATTGGAGAGTAAGCCCAATTTTGACAGAGTCAACCTTGAAACATCTAGCCAATTCATTTCTTTTACAAATTCACGAATTTCTTCCGGTCTTTTTCCGAAAGCATACAGTGCAGCAACAAACGCCCCTATACTAGTTCCTGCTAGATAGTTTGGCTTTAAATTGTATTCTTCTAAAGCTTTTAAAACTCCAAGGTGAGCAATTCCCCGAACTGCTCCCCCTCCAAGTCCTAAACCGTAGGAAAGTTTGTTATCATTTTCTTTGGGCATATATTTCAGTTACAATTAATACTTTTCATATTAATTTGACATAAAACTTTTCCCTGTGGGGAATAAGTAATTCGAGAAATCAAAATACCAGCTGGGTCATATTTCTCTTCTGCTTCAAGCAAACCATTTGGATAGTAATACAACCACTTAAGGATTTTTTTATCCTTATCATAATAGCCGGTATATTCTGTTTTACCATTTTTATAGTATTTTTTCCAATTTTTGGTTTTGTAGCCACCGTCAAAAAAACCTTCTTCTTCCAACTGCTCATTCGGATAGTACCTATAATACTCTCCGTCCTCATTTCCAAATTCGTCTGCTTCAATCCAGTAAGATCGTTTTTTTCCATACTTATAGTTTTGCTTTACATAGACATTTCCATTAGGAAAATACCAAAACCACAAGCCGTCTTTCTGAGCATCTTTGTATTGCCCTTGGCTAAGAATTTTTTGTTCTTTAGAATAAACGATACAATGTCCATTCTTTAATCCTAGAGAATTAACTTCGCAATCCGAATACAAACTTCCGTCTTGAAACCAAACTTTCATGCGATTGTCTTGCATTAATTCAAAACTATTAGTTTTTTTGTTGTATTTAGCATTAGACGGAATATTTGGAGGTAAAGGGATAATTTCACTCTTACTTTGACAAGCAAGAGTGAAATTAAAAAAAATTAGAGTTACTATAACAGTAGTAAAGGAATTCAATTATTATTTATATTCGTCTGAAGTTGGTTTTTTCTTAGGTGTTATGGCTATATTCACCCGTCTGTTAAGTGCTCTATTTTCTGGAGTATCATTATCCTTCGCAGGTTCAAACTCCCCAAAACCAGCCACAGAAAAAACGCCAGGTTCTAACTCATTTCTAGATAAAATGTAGTATAAGACCGACAAAGCGCGATGAGTAGAAAGTTCCCAATTGTCTCGAAATTTTTTACTTTTTCGGATAGGAACATTATCGGTATGGCCTTCTATGAAGATTTTGCTACCTGGATAATCTTTTAGAGCGTTGATAATTTTATTCAAGATTACTTTCCCTCTAGGCTTGATTACATCAGAGCCGGAATCAAAAGTAACTGCATCAAATAAACTAATTACAATTCGCCCTCCCGATGTTGTAACACCTACCTCACCACCGGAAATCTCTTTCTCAAAATTTTTGTTTAGCTCACTAATTTTATCTTTTGATTTTTCCAGTTCTTCTTTTTGTTGATCTGCAACAGATCTAAGATTTTGAACTTCTTGATTTTTCTGTTGGAGTTCCTGACTTTGTTGTTGAAGCTTTTGATTTTGTAAACTAACGGTATTTTCTTTTTCTGCCAAAAGAACTTTTAATCTTTTAATCTCAGATTCGTAATAAGGAACTTTATCATTATAATTACGAGATAATTCTTCAATCTTTTCAAGATTCCTTTGCCTTTCTTGCTTTAAATCGCTAATTTCCTTTTTTAGCTTGCTAATATCACTCTCTAATTGCATATTTGCAGCAGATCGACTTCTCGCTTCCTCTTCTTTTAACCTCGCCTCTTCTTCTTTCGAACGTACTTCTTCTTGTTTTGACTTTAGAAGATCGCTATTTTTGCGGTTTAGGTCTCGTAATCCTTCTTGATAGCTTTTTTCGTTAAGGGCTACCAAAAGGTCTTTTTCCCTAAGTTTATTTTCCAAATCTGCTTTTTCTTGACTAACTTGATTTAAACGATCCAAAATCATTTTATATTTACTTATGGATTCACCCGCTTCTGCCAACTGGTCTCGATTATCATTTTCCATTTTAATGAGCTGTGAGTGTAAACTATTCACTTCTTCTTGTAAAGAATACATTCTGGATTCGTATTCTTTACGAATTTTGCTCTTTTCAGCCCAAAAGTCATGAAGATTTTTTTCCAAATCTTTAACTCTGCATGATAATTCATCATTCTTTTTCATTAAGGCGTTTGTGTCTCGACGGTATTTATTGCGGAACTCTTCATACTCGTCTTCGAGTGCAACATGTTTTTCTTTTAAGGTTTTATACTCACCTTTCCAATAAAACAACATTGCCTCGTCGTCTTCCTTCCTTTCCCGATTCTCTGCATTAATTGAAATATTGGCAAAAGCCAATAAAGCAAAGATGATTACTGTAATAGTTTTGTGTTTACTTTTCATAGTTTTCATTGCTTAATAAATAATATTTTATTTGATAACTTTCGTCAAACATTATATGAATGGCTAAATTAGTCAATAGTTTTCATCTAAAAATGCTATACTTTTCCTTATCAAAAAAATGAGTTTTATTTATAAGGGACAATAACAAAATCAACCCTTCTATTGTAAGGTCGATTTTCCGGTATATTATTGTCCTTTATTGGCTCATATTGTCCGTATCCGGAAATGGCAAATCTCTCCGGCTCGACTTCCTTTTTGGATAAAATATAGTCCAAAACAGCTAAGGCTCTTCCAGTTGAAAGCCTCCAATTGTCTTTGTATTTAGTGGTTTGTATGGGAACATCATCAGTATGTCCTTCGATATATATCTTGCTATTTGGATATTGTTTCAAAATTCCGATAATTTTGTTAATTATGCGTTTACCACTACTTTTTAATTCCGATCCACCCGAATCAAATGACACAGACTCATTGAGGTTAATAACAATTTTGTCCCCTTTTTTTTCCACATTCATCTGTCCGCTGTCAATCTCTTTATTTAATTCTTTTTGGAACTTGGTAGTTTGATTTGCCATTTGTGATTCGAGACTTTTTACTTTTTCCTTAAGTTCTTCATTATTCTCACTCAGAATATTGTATTCATCTTTTATAGCGGCAAGATCACTATTCAACAATTCATTTTCTTTTGATATGGATTCTTTTTCTTTTTGAACGCTGTTTAGTTCTAAAGACAGTTTGTTGATATCCTTTTCAATTTCAGAATATTGAGTAGTGTAAGAATTTAATTGATCTTTTAGTTGATCAATTTCCTCTTGGAATTTTTTAATATTTTTGGATGAAGCTTCTTTTTCTTGTCGCAACCTAGTAATTTTCTCTTGAATTTGTTTGATTTTTTTCTTATTTGTGTCTTTTTCTTCTTCGTAAGCTTTATTTAAATCTGCAATCGTCTTTTCATTCTGTGTTTTATCATGGTTTAGTTTTTTTATTTCGGTTTGTAAGTTTTGAATAATTTCTTTGCTTTTTTCCTTTTCTTCCTGGATAGACAAATTAGCAGAAAACAGTTTCTTTTCCAATTCGGTTTTTTCGCCCTTTAGCTTTCCGAGCTCTGATTGTAAGGTTTGAATTTCGTTGGTATTTTTTTCTTTTTCTTTTAATAAGTTTTCATTTAGAGCCAAAACTTTTTTGTCGGTTTTCTCTTCCAAAGAAGCCAACTTTTCTTCAAGTTCTTTAATTCTACTTTCGGATATGGTATTTTTTCTCTGTAAATCAGCAGCGTTTTCTTCTAATTGGGTAATCTTGGTTTTGGATTCTGACTTTTCCTTATCTATTGCTTTATTTTTTTCCTGCAATTCGCTTTCTATTTTCTCATTTTTTTGTTTCAGATCATCAACCTGTTTTTTAAGGTCTTCTACTTTTATCTGCATACTGCGATCGGGAGGAGTTGCTACGGCAACTGCATTTTTTTCTTCTAACCGGGCTAACTGCTTTTTGAGTAAATTAACTTCTTCCCTTGATTTTTCTATCTCTTGGTTTTTGGCTTTTTCTAAAGTTGCAATTTGGTTTTCGAGATCGTTTATCTTTTTTTGAAATTCTGCTCTTTCTTTCGTAAAATCTTCATTTTCTTTTTGGTTTGATGGTGCATTTTTTTTGGCTTCTTCGAGTTTATTGTCTAGTTGTTTGATTTTAGCATTAAAGATATTTCTTTCATAAGCTAAAAGCTTATTTTGCTCTTGTAAATCAGTTTCTGTTTTCGTTTTTTCTTCCGTTAATTGCTTGATTTTACCTTGGAGATTATCCATACTTTGTTGATTTTTAGCTTTTACAGATGATATCTCTTTCTCCTTTTCCTTTAGGGCTTTATTTGATTTTTCAATTTCTTTTTGCAAAAAAGCAATTTTATCCGAAAGGTTATGGATTTTTTTATCCGAAACCAAATCTTCTCGCTCTTTCAGGTATTCCAGGCGATTCAACCTTTCATTTAGCTTTCTTTTTTGTTGATGGATGTCTTCTAGCTCTTTTTCCAAATCGCCAACTCTACGATTTGATTCTTTTTGCTGTTCTGCAACTTCATTTTGGAGATTATTCAGCTTTTTCTCCATTAATTTGATCTGATTTACAAGGTTTAAGTTTTTTTTGGTTAAAGATTGGATATCCTCTTTATAATTATCTAATAATTGCTTGTATTCATACTTCCAATACATCCAATCTACGCTTTCTTCTTTTTTCTCCGGTTCAAGTTGAGTATTTTCTTGAGAGAATACAGGGTTTATAACTAAAAATAAACCAAGTAAAATGGTTTGCAGCGTATAAAATATGTTGGTACTAAATTTTAAGGTAATCATAATTTTTATGATTTACAATTTTGTCTTGGTTATAGTCAAGAATTAAATAAAAAAACATTAAGCTTGATCCTAAAAACCCGTAAGAACAATGTAATAAAAATCTATGCTAAAAACAAGGACGAACAAAATGTTTTGTTTATAAGTATAATCCATTGTATTGTAATTGAGGAACATTATGGAGAATTTGACCGAGATAAAAATCGATGAACTGCTGAATGAAAATTCAAAGCTAAGAGAAGAAAATGTAAGCCTTAAATCTATAGTGGAAATGTTTGAAAATTTCGAGTCCTATGCTCGCAACGAAATGATAGAAACAAAAAGCTATATAACGGCTAAAGATAAAATTCTTGAATTCATCCTACAGGAAAAAAGTGAGACCCAAGAAACCCTCAATGCAATGGTTGAAACCCAAGAACTAGCTCGTAAAGAGATATTACAAAAGAATAATACTCTTCAAAAAATATTAGATATAACCAAAGAAATAACACAAATACCACAAAGGGAAGATTTACTTAGCAAAATATTAAATGAAGTTTTACTCTTAGTTTCGGCTGAGCACGGTGCTCTTTTTTTTATGGAAGACGGCAATAAGCTAAAGCCAAAAATTTTATTAAATCTCAAGCGTGAATATTTACATTCGGTAGAATTTAAGCATAATAAAAAAATCATAAAAGAATGTATTAGAACTTCTAAAATAATCCATCATAAATATAAAGAGGAAGGAAGTAGACATAAGAAATCGTTTATATGTGCACCGTTGATTGGAAAGAAGCTACTAGGTATTATTTATTTAAATATTCACTCTGAAATGAAAATTTTTAAATTTCGGGATTTAGAGGCGATTGAAATCTTTTGTGTCCAAGCTGCCATAGCCATCGAGAATATGTATCTTTACAAAAACTTGGAAAAAGAGGTAAAAAAACGTACTCAAGAATTGCAAAATAGCTATAACCGAATTGAGAAGCTTTATAAAGAAATTGAAGTTGATTTAAAAATGGCAAGAAAAATTCAAACCAGTATTTTGCCGAGAATTAATAAACGTTTTAACAATCTTCTCTTTGATATAGTTTTTTTACCCACTGCCTACATAGGTGGAGATATTTATGATATTTATATAAAAGATGAATCCTCAATACGCATTTTTTTAGCAGATGCAACCGGTCACGGAATACAGGCAGCTCTGGTAACAATGTTGATTCTTGGAGTGTACAACAGGCTAAAAGAAACTGCAAGCCGTGTGGATGAGTTAGCCAAATCCCTTAATAAAGAGTTTTTTATAAAATTCCAACAATTAACCGTTATGTTTTCCTTTGTATTATTGGATATTGATTTAAAAAAGGAAAAACTTTATTTTGTTTCAGGCGGACATCCTGATCAATTATTTATTCAGAATAAACAAATTTATGAATTGCAACGCACAGGGCGAATCATTGGCTTATTGGAAGATTGCACCTATAGAACAACAATTCTTGATTTTAAACCTGGAGATAAATTATTCCTTTTTACGGATGGAATTTTTGAAGAGTTTAACGATGAAGATGAAATTTTTGGCGAAGAGAAATTGAAAGAAATCATCGAAAAATATATAGATGAACCTTATATGCTTATTATGAGTTATGTAATGAAAGAACTCTATGAGTTTACCGGTTCTGTAGGCATTACGGATGACCTAACGATGCTAAGCGTAGAGTTTTCAAAAGAATAAAAATTACATCTCACATTTCACTTAAGATAATTCCACCTATCTATCAATTTTTTCAATTCTCTTTTTTGAAATGGTTTTGATAAAAGGTCTTGCATCCCGGCTTTGATACATTTTTCTCTAGTATATAATAAAGAATTTGTTGACATAGCAACAATGATCGGAGCATTGTGAATTAAAGACTCCGTTTTAATTTTCTGCATCGTTTGAAATCCGTCTAGCAAAGGCATTTTTATATCTAAAAAAACCATATCAAACTTCCTTTCTTTTAATTTATCCAATACTTGAAAACCATTGGAAACAAAAATGGCTTCATAACCAAACTCACTTAAAATGTTTTGCATTGCTTTTTGACCAATAACATTATCCTCAGCAACTAAAATATTGATCTTTGACTCTTGAGAAGGTATAGTTTCTTCAAGTTCCTTGTGCTTTTTTTTCTCGATTGAACTTATACCAAAGGTATGCTTCAACTGTATGGTAAAATAAAAAGTAGAACCTTTGTCAATAGTACTTTCGACCCAGATTGTACCATTCATTTTATGAATCAACTTTTTACATATAACAAGACCTAAATTAGCGTGATGACTTGATTGCAAATCAAATTGAAACAGATCTCGAAGATGATCAGGAGACATTCCAATCCCCTCGTCCTGAACTTGGAACTCCAAAACAAAACTGTCTGAATCTTCTTTAATTTTTTTTATAAAAATTTTTACATTTCCTTGGTTGGTATGTTGAATAGCGTTGTTTACCATATTCAAAAGAATTTGACGCAACCGATGATAATCCCCTACTGCTTGTTCTGGTAAACCTTCTTCTAATTCATAAGATAGCTTTACATTTTTAAAAGTTGCTTTGGCTTTGTAAGTTCTAAAAACATCTTCGAGGCAACTTTTAATATCAAAGATTTGTTGGTTTAATTCCAATGCATTCAATTCAATTTTAGACAAATCCATAACATTGTTGATTATACGGATTAAGTCTTCACCACTTTCCCTGATCACTTCCGCATAATTTTTTTGTTTGTCCTGCAACTCCGTATTTAGCAACAAATCCACCATACCAATAATCCCATTCATAGGTGTTTTGATTTTATGGTTGATCAAAGAAAAGAATTTGCTTTTGGACTTTATTAATTCTTTGTCTGTCATCTCTTTTTCAGAACTGGTTTGATAAAACAAGGAAGACATTTTATTCATCCTCTATGCTTTCATTAGATTCTTTATCATAGTAGTACAAAACAGCAATTGGCATAAGGGGGATTTTGATAATATCATTTAGAATGTATGTAACAGCCCTAAACGAATCAAATGCCAATTTTACAGGTAGAGCAAGATAAAAAGCAGCAATTTTAGGAAATTGACCTTTTTTCGTAGTTTTCGTTAAGATTCGATAGGGAAAAATATATTCAACTAATCCGGCATCTTGTATCATAAATTGAAAACTCTTTCGCTCTCCTTCTTTGTACTGCTTACACGCATATATATTTTTATAATATGTATAAGAGACACCATGTTTATCAACTCTTTTTACTCTTCTTTTTCCTATCACTTGTGAATAATCCGGTCCGATATGCTCTGGTATATAAAAACTACCTTGTGGGTTAAAAAGTATTTCCGGTAATCGAAACCAAAGATAATAGGGATGTCTTTCACCCGTATAATCAGGACCACAATTGCAAGCTCTTTGGTTTTCTCGTGAAATAAATGTTGTATTTCGAATGCCCGGCTTCCCCTTAAACCAATCCCAAAAGTCATTATGCCTGGAAAATTGGAAAGAAGAACAATTTACAAAAAGAAAAAATGTAAGCAGAATTTTTCGCATAATCTTATGTAGGGGGCATTTCAACTACACTCAATGTCCGAACTCTAATGCTCAATTTCCGAACTTCTATGCTCAATGTCTGTACTCCTACGATTCCTTAGCAGTTGAAGGGAACAGCAACCTTTTTGACTACAAATTAAAAGCTGAATGAACCGCATGTAAAGCTGCTTGTGCGTGCTCATCTTTAATTACGCAAGATATTTTTATTTCGGATGTTGAAATCATTTCAATATTGATTTGGTTTTGTGCCAGAGCTTTGAACATATCAGCTGCAATTCCAACATGAGATTTCATCCCGACTCCTACAACAGAAAGTATGGAAATTTTTTCATCAACTTCTACACTTGTGATATTGTGCACACCCGCAAATTTTTCCAAAATCGTTTTGGCATCTGCTACGTTTTCCCTGGGTGTGGTAAAAGAAATAGTATTTCTCCCCTTATAAGGAGAAGATTGAACAATCACATCAACAAATACGTCTGATCCTGCTAAAATACTAAACAATTCTGCCGCAATTCCAGGTTTATCCGGAACGTCCAAAATTGTCACCCTTGCCTGATCACTTTTCACTGTCACACCGCTTACAATAACTTTTTCCAAAACTTTATCCTCGCTTACAACTAATGTTCCCGTATTTTCATGAAAACTCGAACGAACATGAAGAACGACATCATATTTTTTTGCCAATTCAACGCTTCTACCATGTAAAACGCCGGCTCCCAAGCTTGCCAGCTCTAGCATTTCCTCATAAGTTATCATCTTGTGCTTTTTGGCAGATTTTACTTTATTTGGGTCGGCGGTATATACCCCATCCACGTCCGTAAATATCTCACATTCTTTTGCACCCAAGACAGCAGCAATAGCTACTGCTGAAGTGTCACTTCCACCTCTACCTAGGGTAGTGATATTCCCATCTCTATCAATTCCCTGGAATCCTGCAACAATAACAACTTTTCCTTTGGAAAGAGCACTATCAATATTTGTGCGATCTATCATCTCTATTTTTGCGTTAGAAAATTTTCCATCGGTTAGGAGCTTGATTTGTGCTCCGGTAAAAGAGTGAGCCGGAATTTCCAGAGCCTCCAGAGCCATTGCCAATAAAGAAATAGATACTTGTTCTCCGGTAGATAGCAACATATCCATCTCCCTTCTACTAGGTTTTGGATTTACCTTGTTAGCCAGTTCAACCAATTCATCTGTAGTATGACCCATTGCAGAGACAACAACCACTACCCTTTGACCCGAATCATGGTATTTCTTGATTCTTCTGGCTACATTTTTAATTTTTTCGGTATCTCCAACGGAGGTACCACCATATTTTTGAACAATTATATCGGGCATAGTTACGATTGGTTAGTTTTTAAAATCCCTTTATTATTTCAATTCGAGATTAAATAAATATCATATCTAATGCTATTTTTTTCCCCATTACCTATGTAAGAGAAATTGGAGGATAAAATATTTTTAATCTCTTCCGAATCTCCTTCTTTTGACATGGCAAAATTACTCATTTCACCTTGTATTGAGCTATTTTGTTGATTGGAGTGTAAAAGCTTAAGTGCTTCGGCTGACATATTAAAAAAAGCTACTTTTTTATTCTTTTCTTGTTTTCTTAATAAAGGAAGAAGAGATTCCATATCTTTAGCCGTTGAAACACACAGTATCTTATGCTCAAAATATTCCAAACCAACCGCACCACATAGAGATTTATTAGAAAATATCCATATATCAGCTTTGGAAGAACGAAAAGAGGTTTGATAATTTTTTAATTGTTTAGTGGCGATCCTGTACAAGTTTATACCCAAAAAAGTAAAAAATAAGGATATAACCATAGTAAATACGGAAAAATATTTTAATGACTTTGATTTAAGGTTGTCAGTTTTAGAAAATGCATTTTTCCAAAACTCTTGGGTTAGTAAAATCATAGGAAAGATTGCTAGGCTTAAATACCTTGGTCCAATGTTTGTAACACCGTCATTGGGTGCCAATAAACCTACTATGGGAATAAAAATTAAAGATGAAATAAACAAAGACTTTAGGTGAGGAGAGAGAATTTTATAACGACTTGGTTTGGTAAAATATAAAATAACAACTAAAAAAATGGGAAGGTAGGTAAAAAAACCAATTTTATAATACCCCCAAAATGACAAGACAAAGAATCTTCTAAACCTCTCTGATATTGGAGTCATTTCGGAACTATAGTTTTGAAAAAACCTTGGTCCAAGTGGGTGCCCATAGTCCACAAAATTAAACAAAAACAAAGCCAAAACCCCAAGACTACAACCAAGTAGAATTATAAAAATAATCTTTTGGGTTTCTTTAGAATTCCATCCGTAAGCTAAAAGAATTCCAATAAAAAAAGAAAACATAAATAAAATGGGTTCTAACCTAAGCCAAGTCGAGATACCAATGATTAGAGAACCTCCAAAAATTTGTAAAGATTTTTTTGGTTCAATGCCTTTTAATATCAAAGTTGTTCCGACAATATTTAAAAAAATTAGTGTAGAATGTTCGGAGACATCAAGACTCATCAAAACATAATAAGTTCCTAAGAAGCTAAAGAGTAAAAACCAAATAGAAAGATTCCATGCTTTTTTTAAAATATATAAAAAAAGTAAAAATATGGCAGAAGTTACATAAGAGAGGTATTTTGTAAGTGATAAATAAATAAATGGTGTTATGATAAACGAAAAGAAAACCGGATATTGACCTAGATATTTATCACTCAATTTTACAAGCATCGGTGGTTGAAATAGATAGTATTGGAATTGAGGGTCTAAAGAGCGAGCCGGATTAAAGAGAATTTCGGAAGCAAAATGATTCCGTATTAAAGAATATCCCTGGATAACTTTTAAAAGAGAATCGGAAACAAAAGCGTAAGCACTGTAAACATAATTTAAAAAATATAGCATAAATATAAATATAATTATCCATGTAACAATCTCATAAATTGTCTGTTTTTTCATTTTCTATTTTCCTCTAATCCTTATATCGTAAGTTACAAATGTCGAAGAATTTAAAATTTCTCTTTACAATTAATTTGTGTAATTTTAATCCTCTAATGACAAATGAACAAGTATTATTCGTATTTCATTAAATCCATATTAGTTGTTATCTCAATCTATTTTATTTTTTCATTTTTTCTTATCTCATTTTATCAAATAAATAACAAAATAAACAATGGACCTTTTGAAGATGCAATGGTTCAACAGGCATATCAGATTATTCTTGATAAGCCGGTCTATACGGATGCTTCCGTAGAATATACCCCTCTTCTTTATGCTCCTTCCTTTTTTTATTTATCAGCTCTAAATATCCTGATTTTTGGGAAAAGTTTATTTGCGGTAAGGTTGATCTCAATCGCATCAATTTTTTTATTAATTATTGTAGTATATAAATTATATAGAATCATTTTTTATAGTTTTTCCGAGCCGGTTAAAATATTTGCTCTTATTTTATCTATAGGTTTATTTTTAGCGTGTTACAAAGCTACTTTATTTTGGTTGGATCTCGCAAAAGTTGATTCATTATTTTTATTTTTTATTGCAACTTCTTTGTATTTTTTCATTTATATAATTAAAAAGGAAAGTGAGACCGTTGTATTGGCAATCCTATTTGCTATATTTTCCTCTTTATTATTTTTCACCAAACAAACCGGGATTTTTATTGGTTTATCAACGCCATTTGTTTTATGGTTTTTTCAAAAAAAGAAATCAGCGATTATTTTCTCTATTACTTTTTTACTATTGACTAGCGGGTTTATGCTTTTTTTTAATTTTTCTGATACAGCAAGCAAATACTTTTTATATAATATTGAATTACCATCCACACACCCTTTAAAAATTCAGCCTGATATGAAAAAAGAATTTTTTTCGAGTTTCACTCCTAGTTTGTTTGCTTTGGTTCTATTACTTGTTCTATTTTTAATACATTACTTAAAAAGAAAAATATCATCTATTAAAGAACTTTATTATGAATTGTTGGATTATGATGTCGTGATAATCTTTATATATTTCATAATAGTAAACTTTTTAATATCTTTTGCAGGTCGTTTAAAATTAGGAGCTGTCGCAAACTCTTGGTTATATTATTATTTTGTTGTAAGTTTATTTAGTTCGTATATTGGAACAAGTATTCTGTTTTCATTACCAATCAAAGAAAGCAAACTATTTAAAAATAAAGTTTTACAAATTGTATTGATACTTTTAATACTGGGACAATATTTTACTTTAAGGTATGATTCATTTGAAAAAATTAATGAAATAACACAAAATCACAAAAAGAATGCCGAATATACCGATTTATTGTGTAAACTAGAACAACCCGTTTTGTTTCCTACCAATCCTTATTTAACAAATATGTATTGCGGAACACGCTCGTCCTATCTTGCACAAGCAGTTCAGGATACAATGGGTCATGGTGAGCAGTTTTCTTTATTCTTTAATTCGTATAAAAAAGCCATTGAAAATCGGGATTACAAGACCATATTAGAGCATAAATACTATCCGGAATCACAAATTAATGCAGCTTTGAAATACACACAAAGTTTAATAGATTTAAATCAAAATAAAAAGGATATTCATTTCTATATCATTTTTCAAAAAGCACTAGAACTCCAAAAACTTACTCAAAAATACTATACTCTTAAAAAAGATGATGAATTGAATATTTATGAAAAACAGTTTAAAGAACTAAATCCTGGTATTCATATCTTAAAACCAAACATGTAAATTTATTCATCTAGTATTTTTAAAACCCGATTTTTTGTAAGAATCAACAAATTCATTTTTTATATAGATAAATTGAGGATAGATCATTGCACCGGTTAATGGAGCTAAGTAAAAAGGGTTTATTCCAAAAGTGTTTAAATTGAAAGAAGTATACCCTTCTACCTTTTCGGGTTTAGCCTTGTATAAAATTTGATATTGTTTTAATCTCGTTTCCGGTTTGGATTTCTCGTATATATCTTTTAAAAAAGGGTAATTTCTTAAATCCGATAAACTCATGCTGTGATAGTTATACTTTTGTTTCCAACCCGTTAAAGCAGAAATTGAAATAATATCCGAGAACTGATTGCCTTGGCAATTACCAAGAAGTTTTAGAAACTTGTTTACTTCTATTCTCTTTATTGAAGATAAAATCGGATTTGGTAAGATTTTTTTTAAACTAGAATGATAATTTGCATGAATACAATAAGAGAAAATAATTACAGAAAGTACTTTATAATAGATTTTGAGATATTGGATTTTTTTGAATCTTTTTAGAATGAGAAAAAAATAATGAATATTATAAGGTATAATTATAAACAATGAAAATAAAAGTGGAATACTATTGTTATAAGAAGAACCTTTGTGAATAGACAATAAGGTTGATATAAGGATCAAGGAGAATGAAAATGAGATTAAATAAAAATCTATGATCTTTTTTCTTGAACATCTTTTACCCTTAATTATATTCACTAAAAATACCTTTAAAAGCAATAGGTAAACTATTGTAATTCCTAAAAGACTTATGTTTATATATTTAATCTGGATTTTTGTAATGCCGTAAAATAGTTTTATAGATTGAGTTATGGTTTCAGCAATATAGGAGTGTGTATTGCCCAATATCCATGTATATTTAAAAAAATAGCCATCCGTTTTGAATTGTAAATATGTTATAATAAAAAATATAGCAACCAAAAACGATAATAACTGTATAAAAGCTAATTTATATTTCTGGAATAGAATATAATAAAATACTATTATAGGAAAAAGTATAATGGCTGATTGTTTTGTAAAAACAGATATAAGGAATATAATTGTAACGGTTACTACTTGAAAGATACTAGGATTGAATTTAGTTTGAGTATAAAGTAAACTTGAGATAAAAAATATATGAAAGCCGTCTACACGAATCAAATCAAACCAATAACCACTTAGACCAAAAAAGGAAAATATCATAGAAAAAGAAAGAAGAGCTAAAAAATTAGAAAATCTGCTTCTTATTACTAATGAGAAAAAAAATCCAGCCATTATATAGGAAAACAATGATAAAAGTCTTGCTACCAAATAATAATTTTCAAACAAGAAACTAAATTTTAATATATAAAAATATATCGGAGCATATAAAGAAGGGATAAAATCAAAAGACGGAGGAGGATATAAGTTTCCAGTCGTTTTTAAGACGTAAGCTGACGTGAGCATCATCCCTTCTTCCCATTCTATGTCATAGGGTAAACTTATTCGTGAGGTGATGACAGATACAAATTCATAAATTGATGGATAAATAAAAAATAAAGATGTTGAAAATATACAAAAATATAAGATGTAACTAATGTTTATATATTTTTTTATCATTGATTTTATAACTTTATAATAAATTAACTCTTTTTAAGACTTGACATTGTGGGATCAAATAGTTTTTTTTATGAATCATAGAATTATATATTATTTACCAATCTTAATTTCCGGACTCGTTGGAGCATCTTTATTATTGATCATGGGTCATACTCCGTGTGATGATGCGTATATTACATTCAGACATGCGCGAAACTTTAGTGATCATTTTATTTTTTCATGGAATATCACAGGAAAATACGATTTTGGGTCCACTACACCGTTTTTTGCTTTTTTGCTTGGAATATTTGGGTTCATTTTTAGTTCTCAAAACATTCCATTGATATCCTTGTATGTAAATGCGTTTTTGATCTTATTGAATGCTTTCCTATTTTTTTATATTGTCCTTGAAATAACAGAAAATTATGCAATATCCGTTGCCATTACATTTTTATTGTCTGTAAATTCTTACAGTATTCGAATTTATAGCCAG
Source organism: Leptospiraceae bacterium (assembly GCA_024233865.1). GTDB lineage: Bacteria > Spirochaetota > Leptospiria > Leptospirales > Leptospiraceae > JACKPA01. Next base: position 225,758 of record JACKPA010000003.1, read on the forward strand.
GGTTTTGAATCATGCTTGTTTATCACGTTTTTTTTTCTTGGTTTATTATTGTTACAAAGAGAAAAATATAAAAGTATCATGATCATTACAAGCTTAATCCCTTTTGTAAGACCGGAAGGGATAATATTATCTATTATAGTACTACCATATCTACTTTTCAGGAGAAAATTAAATTTTAAACTAATTTTAATCTATAGTGCAATTCCTTTTTTATGGATTTTATTTTCTTTATTTTTATACTCAAGTATTGTGCCACAATCCATAGTTGCCAAATACTATTTGCAAAAATATGATCCAATGTATGAAATATATGGGAAAAACACAAATCTGATAGATAATCTCAAGCTTACCTTTGATTATATAAAAGAAATCTGGAATATAATACTTAAACCGGTTATTCTTTATAACGCTGAACCTGGTGTAAAATTTCTATATATAATAAATGATAGACTAGGTAACTTTTTTCTACGTAGCGGAAATGAACTTCTGCTTACAATTATTTTTATGCTCTTTTTTGTTCCAATCTATTTATATCGTAAAAGGAAATTCTTCTCAACAGTTTATTACACTTACGTCCCATTTTTTATCATTTTTCTTGGCTATTCCAAAGCTTTGTCTCCATGGTATATACCGATTTGGATAATTAGTTGCTTGTTATTGTTGAATACCGGATTTTATTTATTGGCAACCTTACTCATAAAATATATTAAAAAACCAGGCGTTTATATATTGAGTTTTACCGTTATATTGCTTTTTTTAGGGAAAAATTTATATTTTTACAATGACTATAAATACGAGTGGCAAAAAGGTTTTGGAAAGTTCTATGCTCCGGCACATTGGGATAAAATTGAATACAATAGATTCAATGCGTATAAAAACGCAGCGATATATCTAAATAAACAATCTCAAGGAACTGTTGCCATGCACGAAGTTGGATTTTTTGGATTTTATTATACAAATGGAAACGTTATTGATTTATCCGGCTTATGTAGCTCTAGGGTAGTCAAAATTTATAGAGAGAAAAATAAAAAAGACAATTTAGCTGTTATTAACGAACTTAATCCGTCTTACCTTATAGGATTCAGAAAAAACGACAAAGAGCTTGAATCATTAAATTATGAAATCATTTACACAGATGAAAAATTCAAAATTTTTTGGAACGAAAGTATTATTTACAAAAAAAAATGAACCATTTTTCATCGGGAATAGCTGCAACGTATATGCCATCAAAATCTTTTATATAGTGTTAATTAGATGATTTATTGAATGCTTAATCTTTATATCCAAACCCTCAATTGCGTTTTTATCTAGCAAAGGAGCAATTTCGTCATTTACTCTATCCATCGTAATTGTAATTAATTCACTCCTAAGTTCATCTATGAATTCAGTTAAGCTCATTTTTTTCTTAGATTTAAGTTTCGGAATACGTGATTCAATTTTAGATAGTCTTTTCAACAAAACATCCATATCCGGTTTTTCTCCCAGCATCTGAGTTAAAAAATATACGTCATACAAGTCTCTTAAAAGTCTTCTTTCATTCCAAGCCGCAAGCTTGTTTGCAAGAGCAACATCAAAACTCATTACTCTAATTATTTTTCCAAGTTGATTAGACTTTTTTGCCAAAGAATCTGTTGAAATAGGAATAGATTTACATTCCATGGCTACACTTGATTCAACTTGAATGTTGACCCCTTCACAAGATATTGTGGCTATATATGCTTTAGAATTTAATTGCTGATCTATTTTGACATTAGGAATGTCAAGCAATATTTTATTGATTTTATCAACAACTTCTTTTTTGGATTTATATGGAATCATTACATAATCCAAATCATTAGTACTTCTTGGACAGTCTACTAAATTTAAAGCCATCCCTCCTTTTAAAATAGCATGGTCTTTAAATTCTTCAACCATCCTATGTATTATCCAAATAAATAATGATTCGGTAGTTACTTTTTCTGGAAAATTTGATTTCATAATTCCCTCTCTTTAAAAAAACCTTTTGCAAATTTCACAAATTTAGGATTCCTATAATTTTCCAAATATTCATATATAATTTTCATATCTAAATATTTCAAATTCATATCACTATAAACATCAAAATAAAAAGAAAGACCTTTACAATAAAAATATAGTGTGTCTAACACAGCTTTTTCTTTAGTTGCTTTTTTTATTCCATTTATATTTTGATAGCCAAAGAACAATTCATTTGAAATTCCATAGTGCTCAATTCGAACCAAATCCGAGTTATAAGATCGTTTCTTCCCTACCTTGACTGCCCTAGTTCTATAAACTGGAACAGAGCCAATGATCAGGTTTTCTGCCAAAATAGATTCAAAACTTATGTAGGATTTTGAATACAACTTTTGGCTTAGAGCATTCTTATCAAAATTTTCGGTTAGATATACATTTCTTGTAAATTTAAATAATATTTTTGAACTAACTAGCTCGTTTATAATTCTGTAAAAGGTGTTTAGATGTGTACAATTAAGTATTGTCCTAAGGTCTGAATAAAGGAAAACTCCCCTCATATTCTTCTCAAAACTCATAATTTTTTTGTATATTTCTATTTTTTTCATATAGACATTTATTACACTATAATATATATTATTTGTCTATCTAAAAATTAGTTTTTATACCATTGATTTTAGTAAAAAATAAACTTCTTAATCAATTTCACTTGATAATTTTTTCTATTAATCAAATATGAAATAAATGATTTTTTCAAAGGGGTAGTTGTGAGAAAACAAAGATTAATTAGCATCAAAAAACAGATTCTCTCTATTTTAGCTCTTGTTGGGATTATAGGCTCCCTTATATTTGGTTTTGCAAATTATCAATTTCTAAAAAACAAAGCTCATAACAACTTACATGGCGAAGCCGAATCACAAATTGAGAGAACCATTCAGATGGTTATGTTTTCAAGTATCAAGTTCCAAAATGCTTTTACCAGTGCAGACGAATTATCAAAAGTAGAAGTAAAAAGAAAATGGACAGATATTGTAAAAGCAATAGATGATGCCATTGTCCAAAATTATGGCGAAAATAAGGTCAGAATTCGTTTGATAGGCAGTGAAAGTATTACCGGAAGCAAACCTATGGGCGGAAAGATGACTGAGATCGAAATCCCTTTTGAAGAAAAAGCTTTAAAAAAATTTAAGGCAGATTCAAATTTAACAAAATATATAGAAAATCAGGATGATTATGTTCGTTTGTCCGTTCCTTTGTATGGAAGTGCCAATCCGGGTTGTGCCAATTGCCATGGAGTAACTGTTGGAGAAAAAATATTTTTAGGTTCAATCAATGCCTATATTTCCACCAAAGAGCCTTTGGAAGCTGCCTTACATGAGACCTATATTACAACTTCTACTCTGATTGTTTTGCTTCTTTTGTTAATAACGTTTATTGGAGTTTATCTATCCAAGCGATTGATAAATCCCATACAAAAAATTACGGAGTTTGCCAATTTTATTGCTAAGGGAAAATTAGATTTTCATATAGATATGCAACAAAACAATGAGATCGGACTCCTAAGCAAATCTTTTAATTCCATGAAAAACAACATTCAAGTCTTGACAAAAGATATTGACACTTTATCCAAAGAAGCAATAGCCGGAAATCTCTCGCACCGAGCTGATATAAACAATCATTCGGGTGACTACCAAAATATCATAAAGGGAATCAACCAAACCCTTGATGCAGTAGTTTTTCCTCTTAATATAGCAGCAAACTACATAGATAAGATCGCCAAAGGTGAGATTCCAAATAAAATAACGGATGTCTACAACGGAGATTTCAATACACTAAAAAACAACCTAAACCAGTGCATAGAAAATATTCAGCTTTTAATTGATGATACAAAAATGGTTTCCAAAGCAATTCGGGAAGGTAATTTGTACCAAAAAGCCGATCCGAATCATCATTCCGGGGATTACAAAATCATTGTCCAAGGTATCAACAACACCATAGACACATTGAGTGAAATTGTCACCGATATAAAAAGTATGATTGAACATATCGAAGAAGGATCAAATAGAATAACAAGAGCATCTCATAGCCTAAGTTCCGGTGCAAGTGAACAAGCTGCAAGCGTAGAGGAGTCGTCTGCTTCCATTGAGGAAATAACGGCAACTATTTCCCACAACAACGACAATGCCAAAACAACAGAAGACATCGCTCGAAGTGCCGCAGCTAAAGCAGATGAAGGTGAGAAAGCTGTTCGAGACACTCTGATTGCCATGAAAGATATTGTTCAAAAAATCAATATCATTGAAGAGATTGCATCTCAAACAAACTTACTAGCGGTAAACGCTTCCATAGAGGCTGCCAGAGCTGGAGATAATGGTTTGGGCTTTTCCATTGTTGCAACGGAAGTTCGGAAATTGGCGGAAGGTAGCAAATTCGCGGCAAAAGACATTCGAGAATTGGCTGCCAAAAGCCTGCACGTAGCAGAAAATGCCAGTAATCTCATAACGGAAATCATTCCCCAAATTAAAAAGACAGCTGATCTTGTTCAAGAAATCTCGATGGCTTCCGAGGAGCAAAAATCAGGAATGGAACAGATTAACGCTGCCATGAGTCAACTTAGCAATGTTACACAAACAAATTCCGAGTCAGCCGAGAGTTTAACGGTTGTATCGGATTCTTTAAACGAAAAGACTTCTAATTTGTCTAAAAAAGTTTCTTTATATAAACTATCGGAAAAGTCGTCTTGATAACAACCGAGGAAAAAGACTTAAGCATTTTTCTTATTAAGAACTAATTCGTACACTTTAGCCTGTACAAAGAATTCTAATAGAATTGGATCTATATGGTTATCTCTCACTTCCATTTTGAGAATGTCCAAAGCTCTCTCCAATGGAACAGCTTTTTTATATGGTCTGTCTTTATCTGTAAGCGCGTCAAAGATATCAGCGATGGTCATCATTTTCGATTGAACAGGAATTTCTTCCGATTTTAATTTTAAAGGATAACCTGAACCGTCTAACTTCTCGTGGTGGGCATGTGCGATGTTTGGAATCATCTTTAAGTTTTGCGTCCATGGTATTTGTTTCAAAAATTGATACGTATGAATTACATGGGATTCTATTTCTTTACGCTCTTCTTCGTCAAGAGACCCCCTTTTTATAGATAATAAGCGATGTTCATTGGGAGTAATGATTGTGTTCGATGTACCGTCTAAAAATGTATAACGAACCTTTGAGATTTGTTCTAAAAAAGTTGAATTAGATTCTTCCAATATTGTAGGTTCATTTGCCATAGAGATGGTTTGTTCCATTTTTTGTAGTTTTTCAACTTCTTTTTGATACTTATTTTCTAAGTTTAGTTCATATTCAGCGAAACCTTTTGCTCCGTATTTTTTTAAATATTCAATTTTTTTATTCGCTATTCGGTGTTGTATATCCTTTTGAATATAATAGATTCTCCATTTAATAAGTTCCATTTCATAGGTTTCTAATTTTTTAGCTTTGACTAAAACCTTTTCTCGAACTCCAACTTTTCCAAAATCGTGCAAAAGAGAAGCATAACGTATTTCTTTAATTTGTTCCTTGGAAAACTTTATGTTAGCATAAATTCCTTCGTTGATCTTATCCACAACTTCTGCCAACCCTACAGTTAGTTCTGCAACTCGAAAAGAGTGCCCACTTGTTGTTGGGTCCCTTGCTTCTATTGCACTAACAGACGCTTTTACAAAACTTTCAAATAAGGTTTCAATTTCTTGGATAAGGTTATTATTTTGAATGGCTACAGCAGCTTGTCCGGCGACGCTCATTACCAAGTCTTCTGTATACTGATCAAAAGAAAAAACTTTATCGGTAAAAATTTCTTCTTTTGTAATTTTTTGCTCAAAATTTTTTTTTCGATTGATTAGTTGCAAAACTCCAATAATTTCGTCTCGATGGTTTTTCATTGGAACAGTCAACATACTTTTTGTATGATAATTTTTGGCTTTATCGTATTCCCCATTAAACTTATATTCAGTATTATCATCCAAATTGTAAGCATCCGGTAGATTTAATGGCTTTTTTGTATCTGCTACATAACCGGCTATACTTTTTTTATTAATTGGAAGAATAAACTCATTCCCTTCCAGATCCATAGAAGAAATTTTAAACCTTAGAAATAAATTTCCATCATCATCCCTTTCTACAAGATACAATGAACCGGAATCAGCTCCTGATATTTCTCGTGCACTATACAATATATCTTTCAAGAGTTTTGCAAAGTCTTTTTCATAAGCAAGGCTCATACCTATTTGAGTTAATTTTTTAATATGTCGCTTGTTTATGTTTGACTTTCTTTTTAACTCAAAACTTTCTGCTTCAAATTTTAAACGAGTAAACGCATTTGTAATTGTTTTGATAATAAAAATTGTAGGTGCAGAATCTATTATGTTAGTAAAATACAAATCATTTTCAATGTCTGTCATAGAAAGAACGTCTTCTTCCAATGGTGCATTGACAATAAAAAGGGGCATAACAAGAACGCTGTGTTTTTTTAATATGCTTCTTATTTTTAAATGTTCAACAAGTATTGTAGATTTTTTGAGAAAAAAAACTACTTTAAATAATTTTTCATCATCTCCAGAATTCAAAGATTTCTCTTGTTTCAGCAATAAACTTTCAAAATCGTTTAAAAGTCCAATTTCCGCTTGTAAGTTTTTATTATAGTTTCTTAGTATGACATTAAATTCCAGATTGTCCGTTATAATAATTTGATCGTGAAACAAAATTAATTCCGTTTTTACTATTTAGACTTATAAAACTTTACAATATATAAAAATATCTATTAAAAACTATAAAACATAAAATACTATAAAAAAATAAAATAAGAAGAAAAAGATGGTAAGTAGTCCAAAAAAGCACAACAGGCATCTTTGCCTGTTGTTTTTTGCGCAACCGAAAAAAAATTAACGTTTTAAACCAAGCACTTCTTGAATCATTTGATCAGAAGTCACTACGGTTCTTGAATTTGCTTGGAATCCTCTTTGTGTCACAATCATGTCTGTAAATTGATCGGTTAAATCAACATTTGACATCTCCAATAAGCCAGCATTGATTTTTCCTCTACCGGCAATTCCAGCTTCTCCGATATTTGCTTCTCCGGAATTGATAGAATAAGAATACATAGTATCTCCAGATTTATTTAATCCGGCAGGGTTCGTAAAAATAGCAACGGCAATTCTTGCCAAAGGTTGCTGAACTCCATTAGAGTAAGTTCCGGTAATTGTTCCCGAATTGTCTATAGAAAAAGCTTCCATATAACCCATTGAGTAACCATCTTGCTTAACCGCTTTTGTGGTAAAATCAGCAGAAAATTGCGTAATCCCTTCTACCAAACCAGCTTTCCCTAAATTAAGTGCAAATGTTTGGGGAGTAGGATTTCCCGGAATTCGATAGGTGACATTGGCAGTAAGTTGATCGGTAGTTTGGCTATCTACTCCGTCAGACACGGAAACCAATCTTCCATCAGGAGAAAAGCCAAGTTCCAATTGGTTGTTTTCCGGTTGCAAAGTATTTTGCTGATTAGGCCCTTGAACATCAACAGAAACTTGAGTCGCTTCATTCAAAGAAACGCTAGCGCTCCATGTATTTTCACGAACTTTTAAGAATTCTATCCTAAATTCCCTCTTTATACCCTGATCATCAAAAACATTAATGGTTGAAACGTGTCCGCTTCTGTTTTTAGGATCGGGGTCATTGATTGCTCTACGAATATCTTCCGGAGTAGCATCAGGAGGAATTGGCTTTGCAGAAGAATTTAAGTTACACTGATAGATAACTTCCTTTGTAGCCTTTGCCGGTTCTTTGGAATATAAGGGAATAACAATATCCTCAACGGAGGCAGAAGAATTAATATACCGGTTTCCATTTTCATCCAAACGAGAATTCCAACCTTGAACTTTTACACCATTCGCCGGATTTACATAAGTACCATCTTTATCAACGTTAAAGGCACCAGCACGAGTATAAAATTCTTTATCGCCATTTTTTACGATAAAAAACCCTTCTCCGGTCATAGAAATATCAGTATTTTTTCCTGTTGATTGTAATGACCCTTGAGTCATCATTTTGTCTATGGCTGATATGAGTGCTCCAAGACCAACTTGCTTAGGGTTAATTCCACCAATATTATCTTTAGGCTCAGAAGCAGCTGAAAGCTCCTGGGAAATCATATCCTGAAATGTAACTCTTTCTGCTTTAAAACCATGTGTATTTACATTTGATATATTGTTTCCTATTACATCCATTCTCACCTGGTGGTTCTTTAATCCAGAAACCCCAGAGTAAAGCGATCTCATCATAACGCAATTCCTCGACTTATGTTTTTTTATAATTTTTATTGCGAATAAGGATTGTTTTTTCCCGAATTTTTTTTCCCGGGATAATCCCATTCTTTTTTTGTATCATTTTCTACTGAATTCGGATTGGTTTTTACACCTTGATCATCTTCAACCGGTAAACTTCCACTCAATGCACTAGGATCACTGACAAAATTAATTTTGTCTGCTTCTATTGTGCGCCCGTTTACTCTTAAAAAAGCTTTTCCATCCCCATCGACAAATAAAGCTCCGGCTATTCCATTCACTGGTTCTCCAGTAACAAAATCCGGTCCGGAAACGTATTTTCCAACCAAGGTGTAATTTTGTTTTGCTTCCATTCGAGAAATACCAGATGAAATATTTTTCATCTGTTCCAAACTGGAAAACTGAGCCATTTGAGCAATAAAATCCTGATCCTTTAAAGGGCTTGTTGGGTCTTGTGAAGATAACTGCGTAATCAAAATCTTTAAAAAATCATCTTTTCCTAATTGCTGGGAAGAATTTCGAATCTCAATCCCTTTCAATCCGCTCTTTTCTTCTTTTTCCAAATTTTCCAAGTGCTTTTGAACATTAAACTTTTTATCAGAACGAAGATATTGCTGTTTAATGGATTCGGAGTTTGACTCTATTGACTTAGATGGCATATTAACATTAGGCATATTATAATTTCTCTATACTTTTATATCGATCAATTTATCAGAGGAAATGAGACTTTTGTCATCAACTAAATCTGATTCCACCAAATTTTCTTCATCAATTGTAATAACTTGGCTATTTTGGTCATTTGCAAACTCGTTTTTATCTTTTAAACTCTCTTGAAAATTCGCAAACTCTTCTTGGTTTTCGTCTTGCAAACCGATGTCCATGCTTTCTAACTCTATCCCAGCAATTCTTAACTCAGTTTTTAATTGATTCATATCTGAAAGGATTAAATTTCTAACCATTTCAGACTCAACTAATATTTTGCCATCTAGACGGTTATTCAAAACTTCAATTTTTAAGGTCATTTTTCCCAATTCTTTTGGGTGTAATAAAATTTGAGCTGTATTTTTCCCTCTTTCTATAATATGAATTCTTGCTTGTTTCACCAATTCTTGAAAAGACTTCTCTACATCATCTCTATTCCAAAATCTGGATGACAAAACATTTTTAAACTTATCAAAAAATGTTTCTTTCTGAGAAGAATTGGAGAATTCGGAAAAATCCAAATTGTTTCCTTGAAAATCGTCCTGAATTTTGTTTATTGTAGAGTTGTTTATATTTTCAAAAATCCCCGTTTGAGCATTATTTTGTTTGGTTGGTTGTATACTTTCTTTGGCAGCCATAGATTGAGTAACTACTGATTCATGTTTTTCTCGTACAATTTCCCATTTATTGTCTTTGTCAATTTTTGCCAAGTCGATTTTTGGCTCATTGTCTGGTTTTGATCTCGGTTCGGTCACATCTTTTTCTTCGGGAACATCTTTAGTCAGCTTGCCTTCCGTACTTTTTATGGTCTCTTTTGGAGAATTGTTAGGCAAAGTCTCTTTGTTATTCCCTAAAGGTTCTTCTTTGGGAATATGGACAACTTTTTCTTCAGGTGCTGCCTTTTCGGTAACTTTTGAATCTTTTTGTTTTGGGTCATTTTCTACATTCTCGATTAATTGCTTTTTAGCTACCAATTCAATTTGTTTATCATTTTCTGTTTGGAACTTAGGATTTTCTATCGGCTTTTCGTTTTTTATGGTAATGCTATCATTGTTAAGCTTAATATTGATAAATTTTTGGCGGATATTCTCAGAATATTTATTGGAAACGGAAGGATTTTGTTTTGTTTCCGAAACAGTCTCCTCTTTGGTCTCTGATTTTTGTTTTCCTTGCTGTTCACCCTTTACATTGGCAGCAATATTCACTTCCGAATTTTGCTTATCGTTTGAAGTGAAAACTTTTTTATCCGTTTCATTTTTGATTTCCGGAAATTCCAATCTGGTTTCTTTGGAGACTTTTTTAAAATTATCACTTTTTTTACTTTTCTCTTTATTTTCTTCTTCTATCTCTTTTAGGGTTTTTTCTTTGGAGTCAGTATTTTTTGACTTTTCAATTTTTTCTTCGGGTTTGTTTTCTTGCTTGACAATTTTATTGCCTTCTTCCGGCTTTTCAATCTTACTTTCCAACTCTTTTTTAGGGTTTCCTTGCTGAATACCCTTGTTTTCGGCTTCCCGAACTTTATTTTCCGGCTCGGCAAAAAACCCTGAAAACAAATGCTTTTCTAGTTTACCAGGTTCAAAACCAGTTTCCGTAGTTTTTTGCAAATTTTTCAAAATTGCAAGAAATCCACTCTCGGTGGTTGTATCAGGATATTCTACCTTATTTTGTATCAAAGTATTTTGTGAAAATGTTTCCGGTAAATGATTTTCCAAACCATTAGATATTATCATAAACTGTCCTTATATGCAATCATCGAATAAATTGCCAAAAGCTTTAGTCTTTAAATAGGAATTTTCCTTTAAAATAGATTTTTTTCTATTAACTTGTATAACATAGTATTCAAGGAATTTTATAGAGTAAAACTCGCCGTATCTTCCAAAAAATTAACTTTTCCCGTTTCAACGGAATACATTGCTCCAATAATTCCAATTTCATTCTTATCAACCATAGTGCTAAGAATATGACTTCGTTCTAAAATGGACTTAGTTACGATGCGAACGTTTTCTTCAGCAACAACATCCGCAAAAGCATGTCCCTGCAATGTATGTTTATTATGAGTATGCTCGACTTTACGTACCGCTTGATTTATTTTACTTAAAAGGGATGTTAAATGTCCAAGTTCAATATTGTTGATAGCACCGTTTACTGCTCCACAACGGCTATGTCCCAAAACAACAATTAATTTTGAACCGGCAATTTTCCCAGAGAATTCAATGCTTCCCAGAATATCTTCGTTTAAGATATTACCGGCAATGCGAATGCTAAAAATATCTCCAAGCCCCTGGTCAAAAATTAATTCCGCTGAAGTCCTTGAGTCAATGCAACTCAAAACTGCTGCAAAAGGCCACTGTCCGTCCACGGTCTCGTTGATTTGCTGTAGATGATCATGGTCTTTTGACAGGCTATTTACAAAGCGGTGATTCCCTTCTTTTAAGAAGTCTAAAGCTTGCTTTACTGTAAGTTGATCTCTTGTAATTTGTCTGTGATTTTTCATAGTTTTAATCCTTTATTTTTTATAATTAACCTGTATTTTTTAAGCCACTCGAAATGGAGTTGACCAACATTAAAAGTATCTGAATTTGCTTCTGGCTTTCCGTTGCATCCTGTTCCGAACCAGCCCTCCATTTCTTGATGTGTTCAAATTGTTTTTTATGCAAAATTTTTAAAACGGGAGTTCGGAGCGAAAGATAAAACTTTAATGATTGTCTTCTTTTGAAAGCAGATTCTTGGAAAATTTCTTGCATTAGAGAAATTCCCCTTTCATACTCTTCTAAAATATCATCTAAAAAATTATCTCGTATTTCCTTGCTGTTTACGAGGTCAGCATATTCCTTCATTACTTCCTTGTCAGAATTTAGTAGGTTAGTTTCTGCGTGAATCAGGGTATACCTAAGAAAATTCCAATCATGAATTGAGTTTTTCAAAACATCAAAGTCTGACGGATGCTTCTTTTTTAGATTTTCCAGAGCATATCCCAAACCGTACCAACCGGTCAGATTAAACCTCGATTGATTCCAGCTAAATACCCAGGGAATTGCTCGTAAATCTTCTAAAGAACGTTTTCCGGTTCTTCTGGGTGGTCGGGAACCTATCTTGCTATTTTCCAATACATCAATTGGAGTAGCCTGACTATAAAAATCAATGAAACCTTGTTTTTCTACGAGTTCCCTATATTTCCGAAAACTCGCCCCTGCAACCTCAGCCAAAATAGAAGTAGGAAAATCTGCTTCCGCTTTGGGATATTTATAAAACGTCATCTGCTTGGCTATGCCTGAAACCAAAATTTCTAAGTTATAAACTGCATTTAATAAATTAGCATACTGTTGCGATATGGTTTCACCTTGCACGGTAAGTTTCAGTTTTCCTGAGACAGAAGCAAAAGGCATAGACTCCAAAAAGCGATGAATTTTTCCGCCACCTCTGCTTATTGTTCCACCTCGACCGTGAAAGAACTTTAACTCTAAGCCTTGCCTTTTGCCCAATTTTGTAAGTTTCTCCTCTGTCTCGTAGAGATTCCACCTGCTGGCTAAGATTCCACCGTCTTTATTGCTATCACTATAACCCAGCATTACTTCTTGTATTGTTCTTTTATTTTCATTAGAATAACGCATTATAGTAAGAGGATGTTTCAAAAACAAATCCAGTATCATTTCACTATTTTTTAGGTCTTCTATTGTCTCAAAAAGAGGCACTACTTGCAGGCTTGTTTTTAGGATTCCGACTTCCCTCATAAAGATATAAACCACTAACAAATCCGAAAGTCCTCTTGTCATGCTGACAATAAACGAGCCAATCCCTTCCATTCCGAATTTATCTATATGCCCTTTTATTACCCTATAGTATCCTAAGACGTTATCTGCTTCCGGACCACAACTTGTTCCAGGTATTAAAAACGGTCTAGAAGATTCTAACTCTTCGTTTAAAAACGATATTCTTTTTTCTTCTGACCATTCGGAAAAGTTCCATTCTTTTTTGCCAGAGGCTTTTAAAATCTGGTTGAAAGCCATATCATGGTATTTACTATTTTGGCGTATATCCAGTCTTGCCATAAAAAATCCAAAAGATGCAAGTAACCTTTCAATAGGAAACAACTCTGTTTCTACTACTCTATCCGCTTGAATGGCGAGTAAGGTCTTACGTAAAAATTTCAAATCATCTTTTAATTCTTGAGAGTTTGTATAATAATAGCCTTGTTTTGTGTTGTCTGCTTTAAAAGTATTTTTCAATTTGAGAAGTAGTAGATTGGTAAATTGTCTCCATGGTTCGTTAGGATTCCTTTCCATGGCTTTTTTACCATCTTCGCCCAATTCATTCTGGAACTTTTTTAGTTTCTCTTCTAGTTCAAAAGGAATGTTATTGGTGAAGCTAGAAAAACTAAGACTTTTTGCCAGGTTGGTAATTTTAGCTTGAAGAAGTTCTAAAGCAGCGTGCCTATGCTCCAGAAGTGTCTCTTTTGTTACCTCAGGCGTTACATAAGGATGTCCGTCCCTATCTCCTCCGACCCAACTTCCAAAAGAAAGCATAGGAAAATTTTCAGGTTCTTTTAAAAATTTAGGATCAAAACCGGCGTTTTCCCAAGCAGAAATGAGCTTTTTGTCCAAGAGTGGGATTGCATCCGGAAATACATTTTTAAAATAATGTAATATATTGTTTCTTTCAGAGGAAATATCCGGTCTTTCCAAGTAGATTTCACCTGTTCTCCAAAGTCTTTCCAGAATCGACTTAACTTCGTTTTGAATGAATCTTTTTTCGGTAGGTGTCCAGATAGGATTTTCCTTTTTCACAAGAAGGAGATACAATTGTCTGTGTAGTTCCAATACGGTTATCCTTTTTGCCTCCGTAGGGTGAGCTGTAAGAACGGGAGTCGCCTCTATGTTTGGAAGAATTTCCTTTATTTCATCCTGAGATAATCCTCTCTCTTTCCAAAAAGCAAAAGTTTCTTCCCATGAGCCTCTTATTTTTTCCGTTCCCATTTCGGATTCCAATTTTCGTCGAAATTGGTTTGCGGCATTCTCCTCAACCATATTTAAGAGTTGAAAGGATATGGAGTAGGCTTGGATTAGCTTTTCATCCGGTATTTCGTTGTTTGCCTCCGGATTTTCCTGATTTATCCACGGTAACATGCTGGCAACAGAATCTTCTTTTATGCTCTTAAGCATTTCATAAAAACAGTTCATCAAGTAATTTAAGTCAGCCTGAATTTTATCAAGACTAGTTTCTTCTAAATTCTTTCTCATTATTCTATCCTCTTTATATATATTTTAACCCCTGATATTGTAACCACCATCAACATTACGTATTTCACCTGTAACTCTTACATAAGGTCGGAGCAAATAGGCAGATTCATAAGCAATATCTTCTGGCAAAGCATTTCCTAGAGGGCTATGAATATCACAATATTCAACTGCTTCTTGTAGTCCTTGTATCGCACTGCCTGCTTTGCTACCTGTATAAGGAGAAAAACGGATTGCATTCACCTTGATCTGGTGTGATTTACCAAGTTCAAAGGCTAATTCTTTAACAATTCTTTCCAAAGCGGCTTTGGCAATCCCAATATTTTTATATGGATGTTGGACTACTTTTTCTGCTCCGATATAGCTTAGTGCAAGAATCGAAGATTTTTTTACCAAGACATTGTTTTCTAACAAGACCCGTGTTAATGGAATTATGGAATAAGCAGACACTTCCATCGCTTGGAAAAATTCTTCTTTGCTAATTTCCAAAAGAGGTTTAACAACCACTCCGGCTTTTATGGATTTGTCCATTGCAATAGAATGTAGAAATCCATTGAGGTAAATCCCTTTTTGTTTAAGATTATTGGCTATTTCTTCAATACTCTGATCCAAAGTAACATCCAATGGCAAAGTGATTACATCGCTTCCTAACTCAGTTTGAATCGTTTTGGTAAAACTTTGGTATGTATTTTCTAAGTATGATATCGCTTTTTCAGATAGGTTTTGGTGAAAAGGTGTTTTTCCCAGACCGGTACAAACAATATTTCCACCTTCAGCCTGGATTTGCTTTGCAATCGAAAGTGCAAGCGAACCGGAATCAATTATACCTGTAACTAAAAATGTTAATCCTTTTAATGGGTGATTCATATACACTCCTTTTTTACTTATTTTAATAGGTCTAGTAAATCACCAACAGTTTTGTGAGCTTTCAACTGATGCCGTAACCTGACATTTTTATTAATTTTGTATTTATTTCTTCTTCCTTCTTTGATCTTTATTAAAACTCCTGCTAATTCTAAATCTTCTACAATTTTCACAATTGCACGTTCGGTAATCCCGACTTCTAGAGCTAGATCCCGTAGTCTTGCGTCAGGTTTCCTATAAAGATGGAGAAGGACAAGGGAATGGTTGCTTAAAAATGTCCATTCATGTTTGGTTGAATTCTTATTCAAAATCGTCTGTGACTTTACCTTAGCCATATATTTTGACTAATCTAAATTGATAGGGAACGTTGTAAATAGTATTTTTATACATGAATTAAAATTCATGTATTTTTTTGCATATTATTTATTTTTTTACTTTTAAAAATAAACGTTCAGATAAAACTGTTAAAAAAATAAAATCTCAGAGGTTTAAAATGTTAAAAAGAATTCTTTATTTTATTGGTTTAATTTCATTTTCTTCTATTCTCGCCTTAGAGCCAATAGAAAAATTGCTTATTGAAAAAGCCGTATTACCTGAGCAAAAGAAAGCTGTAAAGGCATATTTACTAAAAATTGCCGAAGACCATAGGCAAATGGCTCAGAAATATAAGGAAATGGCTAACACTAAAAAAGGTGGTAAGCATAAATACGACCAAAAGCATAGGAAAGATATGCAAAGCCTTTCTCAAAAATTTGAAAAGGATGCTGAAGTTTATGAAAAAGCAGCAGAAAAGTTGTAAATTTATTTCTATAAATTTACAATAGTCTTACCATAGCATAGCAGGTTATTTTCAATATCTGTTATGCTAATTGGACACGGACGGATTTATGAAAAGGAGTTAGCAAATGGTTACGGTTTATCAAAAAAACCGAATTAACTTTAGAGGAATTTTTAGACCTTCCTGAAACTAAGCCCTATATAAAGAAAAGTAGAAGGCTAAAAGAGGCAGATATGGAAGCAATAGTAGAGAAAAATCCGATAATGGAAAAGACGTTTAGTGGGTTGGAAAGAATATCCATGGATGAGAAGACTCGTGAGTTATATGAAATGCGTGAAATCGGTTTGCACGACTACAATACAAATATCCAATCCGCTTTTGAAAAGGGAGAGAAGAAGGGAGAAAAAAGAGGAATTCGAAAAGGTCAAAAACGAGAACATAAAAGAACTATCCGTAATACAGCAATCAAACTGAGAAGTTCCGGCATGAGTCTTGAGCTCATATCTCAGATAACAGAGTTGCCTATTCCTTGGCTTAAGAGGTTCTTTGAAAGGATCGAGAAAGCAAATTCAAAGAATGGTGCTTGACGCAAGCATCTACACTTATGCTCTTGGAAACAATCGAGATGCATTTTTCTCCTTTCTTGCCATTGTCAACTCCGATTCCCTGCTCCTTCATTCCGATTGCGGAATTTTTCCATCTGTGCTCGGCTCTCTTTCCACCAGTGTTTCTTGTATTTTCAGAATGAGCTGAGCTTTTTAGTCCATTCACGGTATGTTTTACACCAAAGTTTCTACACTGTAGTCCAACGTTCCTATATTTTACTCCAATGGCGGTGTTATAGTAATCCATTCGAGCTGCTATTTTTAGCATCGATGGATATATTTATCTCAAACTCAGAGCTTTTTGTATCAAGCTTGGGATTGTCTATCTCCGTGCTTGGATCTTTTTACTCCAACGTCCCTATTATTTGCTCCAAGCAAGAGGTAATTAGACTCAACGTTGGATCTATTTGATGCAAATTAGTCTCTCTCTGACTCTAGTTTGGTTCTTTTTGACGCAAATTAGGTACTATTTAATTAAAAGTAAGGTAGCTATTGTTAGGTAAAAGCGATTTGCAATTAAAAAGCGAAAATGGGATTATTTTCTTTTTCAATTTTGAATGGCTTTTCAAAGGTACTGTTTTTTAAATGATATTTGGATATTAAAAGGGTAAAACTATGAAAATGAATGACAACATTGCTTCTAAGCTAAAAAAGGTTAGTAGATTTGAAGAGATATATACCATGACAATATGAAATAGGAATCAGCGGATACCGAAAATGAGTGGAAAAGAAGCACAAGCAAGGGTAAAAATCGACAAACTTCTTCTGGAAGCGAATTGGCGTTTGGTAGAAGAACGCGGTAAAAAGCCAAACGTTATTTGTGAGCATAGGATTACAAAGAAAAGATATTCAACAGACTCTATGGGAGATGATTTTGAAAAAGCAAAAAACGGTTTTGTTGATTACGTTTTCTTTGACAATTCCAACAAACCCATTGGAGTTTTGGAAGCAAAAAGGGAAAGTGTGAACCCTTTGGAAGCTAAAGAACAGGCAAGGACTTACGCTCAGAGCTTGAACGTTCGGCATATCTTCCTTTCCAATGGAAACGTTCACTACTATTGGGACTTGGAAGAAGGAAATCCGCAAGTAATCACCAAATTTTTAAGTTTGGAAGAACTGGGAGAAGCCAAAAAGTGGAATCCCAATCCTAGCAGACTATAAGCAGAAAAAATGTTTTCTCACAAATACAATTCGGACTTTGCCGTTCAGATTACCTCCAATATTCCGTCAGCTCAGAAAATGACGATACAATTTGCCAACAACAACCTCAATGGAAAAACCCGTTTCAAACCGGAGCTGATCGACTACAATAGTTCCAAAACAAGGGTTTGTGTCACTGTCGGTATGATGACAACCGGTTATGATTGCGAAGATATTTTGAATGTTGTCCTTGCTCGTCCTATCTTTTCTCCTACGGATTACATACAGATCAAAGGAAGAGGGACAAGGCTTTTTACCTTCCGATACAATGACTCAGTGTTGCCAAAAGATAAATTTTATCTGTTCGACTTTTTTGCCAATCACCAATATTTTGAAGAAGAATTCAACTACAAAGAGCGTTTGGAACTCCCAAAGGAAGGAACGGGAAAAATTGGTGACGGAGACGGAATCGAAACGTTTGCTTATACGGGTGATGATTCTATCCAAACCATCGAAGAAGAGATTTTTGATGGAGAACATATTATGCGAGTGGACAAGGAAGCATTTTCTAAGAATTTTGAAGAAAAAGCAAAAGAAGACGTGAATCAAAATCCCGATTTACAGGAAGCATTAGAGGAGGAAGATTGGAATACACTCGCTGCTTATATCATGGCAAACATCTTTGACAAACCGAAAGAATTTTGGAATCTGGATAGACTGCGTAATGCCTATGACGTGGATCGCAGGTTGGACATTCTCGAAGTTGTGAAAAAGGTTTTTGGAAAAATTCATCAGTTCAAGTCCAAATCCGAGCTGATTGAGGAAGATTTTGAGAGATTCTTGGCGATTGAAAAGGTAGATGCTTCCATGTATTACGAGTTTAAAACCCTGTTCCACTCCTACTTGATGTATGAAGACATACGACTGGTCTTTGAAGAAAGCAAGTTCGGAGCACTAGGATCAGACCCTAGAATCTCTTTGGAAGACTTGAAAATTCTTGGTAAAGAATGGATTCAAAAGACCATCCAATATATCAAGCACAATAAAAACCCACTACTAATGGAAACCTAATGTTAAACAAAGAAACAAAAAAGCGTATAGATGACGCAAGAGATATTCTTGTCGGTCAACTCCCTCTTCCATCGGATCAAATTGAATTGATCACGATCACCTTGATCTTCAAGTTTATGAATGATATGGACAAACAGATGGAAGAATTCGGTAAACGAAGTTATTTTGTCGGAAAACTAAAGCCTTATTCTTGGGACAAGCTAACGAGTAACACACTGGATGCTGGGAAAAGGGTTGAGCTTTTTTCCAAAGCTATCGAGCAAATCCAGAAAGCGGATCATCTGCCCCAGTTGTTTCGTGAGATTTTTAAGAACATGTTTCTCAAGTTCAAAGATGGGAATACTCTACAGCGTTTTTTGACGGCGATCAGTGGGTTTGAATACACTCATTCCGAAGAACTCGGAAATGCCTTTGAATACCTGCTTATGACAATGGGTGCACAAGGAGCAAACGGTCAGTTCCGTACTCCGAGGAATATCATTGATTTTATCGTAGAAGTCGTAGACCCTGACGTAGGTGATTCCATTCTCGATCCGGCTTGCGGAACAGCTGGTTTTTTGGTTTCTGCCTTTCGGCATATTCTAAGAAAGCATACAAAAGGTTATGAGAACTATCGTATTACGCTAAACAACAATGAAAAGGAAGAAGATACAGCCGTTCGCTGGGGTGACAAACTCAGTGTGAAGCAAAAAGAGATTCTTGGCAAAAGTATTGTTGGTTATGATATTACTCCCATGATGGTGCGTTTGGCACAAGTAAACCTCTATCTGCACGACTACAAAGTTCCCAGTATCCATGATTATGATACGATTTCATCCAAAGACAGGTGGCACGAAAAATACGACTGCATCCTTGCCAATCCTCCCTTTATGACTTCCAAAGGCGGAGTAGAAACTCATAAAGATTTCAAACTCCAGGAATCCAAGAGGGCAGAGGTTTTATTTTCCGATTACATCTTGGAACACCTGACTCCTAACGGAAAAGCGGGGTTTATCGTTCCGGAAGGGATTATCTTCCAGACCAGTACGGATTATGTGGACTTACGAAAGTGGATGATCGAGCAGGACGGAGGACTCTGGGCTGTTGTTTCCCTTCCGGCAAATGTGTTCCAACCTTATTCCGGTGTGAAGACTTCCATTCTATTTATCGACCGAGAGTTTGCACGCAAGACGGATAAAATTGTCCTTGTGAAAGTGGAAAACGATGGCTTTTCCCTAAACACCAACCGCAACGCGACTTCTGCGAATGACTTGCCAACTGCTTTGGATTTGCTAAGGGAGTTCCCTTCGACTACGCTCAGGGAACGAAATGATACGCTTGGGGAACAGAATAATGCGATCAAATATTTGATTCTGGATAAGATCGAGTTCAAACGATTGGATTCTTACCGGGCAGTGACAACGGCAAGAGATTTTTGTAAAAAGAGTTATGCCAAAGTCGTCAAGGCAAAAGAAGATCTGGAGGCAAAGAAAAAAGAATTAGAAGAGAAACAATCCAAAAACAAAAAGAAGCAGCCGACTCTTATCAAAGGCAATCCTTCCAAAGAGGATTGGGAACTAAATCGTTTGCAAGAGAAATACGATAAGCAAGTTGTAGAATTTTGCCAAATTACGGGTTACAAAAATTCTTCTTGTCTCCCACAAACGGAAGAAGAACTTATATCCTGGTTTGACACAAACATAAAACAACACGCCATCACCTACGGTGTGGAACTCACAGATAAAGAGAAGCTTTCTCCCAAGTTGGTTGAAATCCTTGACGGTGAACGTGAATACAACCTCAGTATCGACCGCTACGGCAAGCCAAAATCAACTTTGAATGAGAAATACCCGATGGTGAAATTGGGAGAAGTGTGTTCTTTTGAATATGGTAAATCTTTGAAGGAAGAAAATAGAATTAAAGGAGAATATCCAGTATTCGGTTCTAATGGAATAGTTGGCTATCATAATGAATATTTGGTAGAAGCTCCATTTTTAGTCATAGGTAGAAAAGGTTCAGCAGGAGAAGTTCATTACTCGAAGTTAAATGGCTTTCCTATAGATACTACTTTTTTTATAAAATTACAAGATGAAAATAAAGTATTAATAAAATTTCTATATTATCTTTTGATGACGGACGGTAGATTAAAAAATCTTAATACTCAAGCTGGTGTCCCTGGTTTAAATAGAAATGATGCTTACAACGTAAAAATCCCGCTTCCGCCGTTGGAAGTTCAGAAGCAGCTCGTTGCCGAGATTGAGCAATACCAAAAGGTGATTGATGGATGTAATCTCATCATCGACAACTACAAGCCGAACTTCAAGATTGACCCAAGCTGGGAAAGGGTGAAACTGGGGGAAGTGGCAAGAATATTAGGAGGTTACGCTTTTAAAAGCCAAGAATTTAAAAAGAAAGGTATACAGATAATCAGAATTGGTAATGTAGGAATGGGATTTATAGATATAACCAAACAACCATCTTTCATAGACGAAACTCGTTTAAATGAGTTTAATAAGTATATAATTAAAGATGGTGATATATTAATTACATTGACAGGAACTGCTGAAAAAAGAGATTATGGTAGAGTTTGTTTTATTAAAAATAATAATACTTTTCTATTAAATCAAAGGGTTGGTAAAGTAGAAATATTTAAACAAGACGTTCTTATACCTATGTTCCTGTCTTTAGTTATGCAATCTGATTTATATCAAGAAAATATTTTTAAACAAGCTAAAGGAATTAGACAAGCTAATATTAGCAATGAGGAGTTAGAATCAATTGAAATCCCGCTTCCGCCGTTGGATGTTCAGAAGAAAATCGTTACGGAAATAGATGAGGACATGCAAGTTCTGGATGGTGTAAAGAGGTTGAAGTCCAAGATGGAAGGTAAGATCAAGGCTGTGATTGAAGGGGTTTGGTGACCTATCCCCCTGCCCCCTTTCCGATACGGAAAGGGGGTGCTCTGAGCATTAATTCTTTCTTTGTGAAAGATGGCTCAAAGGTTTTATAAAAAAAAGAGACCCAATTCTCACGTTAGTCTACTCCCTTTCCTTTTAGGAAAGGGCCGGGGATAGGTAAAATAGGTAAAATGAAAAACGTAATTATCAACGGAAAAGTTTCTGAAGAAAAAGTTGAGCTTGCGAAATCTCTTCGCAAAAATATGACTTACGCTGAAACGATTTTGTGGAAACAACTAAAAGGGAATAAACTAAACGGACTTCATTTTCGAAGACAACAAGTTATACTTGGTTTCATTGTAGACTTTTACTGTCATAAGTACAGCTTGATCATAGAAATAGACGGTGAAATCCACAAGATCCAAAAAGAACAAGACGAGGAAAGGGAACGTATTCTCCAATATAATGGGTTTAGGATATTGAGGTTCACAAATGGACAAGTAGAATCAAAATTAGATGAAATTTTAGAAGTGATTAAAGAAAGTTGTAGATAGGGATCTTGGAAAGCAGTATCTTCCAAAAGGGAATTCGGGTTCGCATCATCCACCAGAACGGGGATGATGATATAACCACGTTCTTTCCCAGGAGAAGTACGCAGCACACGACCAACCGCTTGGACAATATCCACCGTACTCCGTTTGGGGTCAGCAAACAAAATACAGTCGATATTCGGAACGTCAATACCTTCCGTGACACTGTATTTGGCAGCTCGGACAGATTCGGAAAGCACTTTACCACTTTGGTAAGTGGTAAAAATGAGCTTGATGTCATCTCTTTTTTTGTGTTTTTTGAACCAATTGGTAATATACTCCACATCAGTGGAAACAGGTATACCAAGGTCTTGCGTATTGTGGATAATAGAATCGGGCTCTTTGATGGATTTGTCACTGCAAACGCAGAGATAACGGACAACTCGTTTTTGGCGGGAGAGTTCAGTCAACCAATCCTTTAGAGCTTGTTGAACCAAAAAGAGAGAAGGAACGGCGATCAAAACACTTTGGACTTGTAAGGCTTCTGCAATCCAGAAGGCAGCCAGACTCTTTCCTGTCCCACAAGGCATGATGAGCTTGCCTCGATTGTTGCCTTCTTTCAAGAAGTGTCGCTTTGCCTCCTCAATTGCTCTTTGCTGGTGATTGCGTGGTTGTCTGGGCTTTTCAACTGCAACTTTGGACTTAGAAAGAATTGCATGGGCTTTTTCAAAAAAGTCTTTGTCCAAGCCATGCCAGACAACGGATGTGCAAAATCCGATTTTGCCTTGGTGTTTGTATTCTTTGGAATAGGAATTGGTAGTTGTGCAAGCAAGACCAAAGGAAATGCCCTTTGCCATCACAAAACTGAGGCTTCCAAAAGTGGAGAGTTCGGTATGAGTTAGAGAACTATTTTCATCTGTTCGATATTTGCACTGGACAGACCAGTATTCGCCATCAACGGTTTCAGCAATGAGGTCGATTCCCTTGTCTTGAGTCGGCAGATTCAGTTTTTTCAAAAGAGCAGAAGGGATTTCTTGGTAAAGGTAGACATCTTTTAGTTTTATAGCATACTTTGGGTCTATCATAAGATAGAGCTTGGTAAGCAGCTCAAAGGCAGTGCCTTTTTCTTTGTCGGTTAGAAGTTGCAAGTTCTGCTGGAATTGGATAAAATTGCTTGATCGCAAGATGACGGATTTGGCTTTCATTGGATATTCGCTAATTTTTTATATTTTATAAGATGAATAGTGACATATTTTTTATTCAGGATACTAATTGAAAAGATAAATATTGATTTCTCAAATCACAGAGCTGCCTTTCTTCTTGAAAATACGAGGGGTTAAAATTCCCTCAATAGATAATAAACATCTATGACATTCTACCATGGAGCAATTTCTGCATTATTGTATAAAAATGGTTTAAAGAAAATTTTTATAAGCTATTAAAAGAAAATTGACAAAAATTCATATACCATACAGGGTATCCTATATGAAGGAGAAAATATGTATTTAGCAGATTCAAAAAATTGGTATCTAGAAAGAACAATTTATTTAATGGCAGGTACTTTTAGTTTAATTGGTGCTGCCCTTGCCTTTTTTCACAATCCGTATTGGTTAATTTTGAATGGGTTAGTAGGAATCAATCTTTTGATTTTTTCGCTAACCGGATTCTGTATAATGGCAAATATTTTGATTTATATCGGTATCAAACCTAAATGTTGAAATCAAATATGTTCAACCTGAGTTTCATTTAATTTAAAATCTGTTTTAAAAACAAGGGCTAGAAAAATCAAGTCAATCAGAATATATCTCGCAAGGTAGATACTTTTTCAATTCTGAAAGCAACTCTCTTTTTTGAAGAGGCTTGAAGAGATAAGAGTTAAAAAGATTATCTGTTTTTGCTGTTTGAGTGTTTACCCGATTGCAAAAAACGCATATTCATTCTCATACACTCTTCATGAGAATAGCCGGTAATTTCTGTACTCTCTTTTTTGTTCATGTATGTGTGCTTGATATTTATTTAAAAATCTCGCTAAAAGTATCTTTTAAAGTTTTTGCCCAAAGGCTATAGGCAAACTGGCTCAAATGGACACCATCTACACTGCAATCAGCTCGTAGCATTTCGTCTTTAGAAAGAAACTCATTTAGGTTTAAAAATGATATGGCATTTTCTTGCGAATAGGATTGAAGTTTTTCATCTAAACGAGTTACGCTTTTGTTCACTTCTTTAAATTCAGGACTGCTACCAAAAATATACAAAGTAGATTGAATTATAATTTGAGCTTTGGTTTTTTCTTCTAATTTTTGGAGAATTTTTTGATAGTTTGAGAAAATTGTACCAATATCGTACCCCTGGAAAATATCATTGATCCCAAACATAATAAATACAAAATCCGGATTGCAAAAATAAATTTCGTCCATTCTTGCTAAAATATCAACTCCTGTATTCCCGGAAATACCTTGGTTGATAATTTCCTTGGAGGAATCAAGCAATTTTGACCAATTTCCAGCCCATTCGGTAATCGAATCACCCAACATAACTATCATACATTTTTCCCTTCTTTAATTTTCTCTTTATAGTAATCTGCTAATTTAATCTCCCCATATTTAGGAGCGATTAAATCCATTGTTAGAACCGTTAGAAAAAATTCAATTGATCCGTAAAACGTAGATTTAGTAAAAGCTCTTACAAAAAACAATAAAATTTGGATTACCCAAACCGGAACTGACTTGATATTTGGTTTTTTGTGAAGGGCATCAAAGGCTAAATGTGCTATTTGAGTTTGTGTAAGAATTTCCGGACCTCCAACATCGACTTCTTGTACTTCTTTGCCGATATGGTCTAAGCATACTTTTGCAAGGTCTTTTCCATGGATTGGGTTTCCTTTAAATTCTCCTTTTCCAAAAAGGTAAACAGTTCCTTTTTTTGCCATTTCAAGGATTTCTGTCATATCTGAAAAAAAACCATTGGGTCGAATAATGGTATAATTTAAACCGGATAATTTTATCTTTTCTACAAAAGCTTCTTTGGCTTGTACGATTTTTAGCTCTTTGAGTAAGTGAGCATTTAGAACGGATATATAAATAAACTTTTGTATTTTACTTTTTTGCGCTTCTGCTAGTAGGTTTAAATTGGCTTGGTAATCTACATCCATATAGGTTAAGTTGTCTTTTTGGCGAGTGATGCCTATAGAGGAAATTACACAGTCTACTCCCTCGCAAACACCTAGGATAGAATCGGATTTTGTAACTTCTGCTTCGACAATTTTATCTATGTAAGAATTAATACCTAACTCGGTTAGTTTTTGAGAATTACGAGTAAGAGCAATGGTATAGTATCCTTGGTTTTTTAACTCTCTCAAAATATGTTGACCAAGATAGCCTGTTCCGCCTCCTACCAAAATCTTTTGCACCATGTCTAAAACTTAAATAAACAGTTAAAAAAATCAAGACCATTTTTAAACAAATCTTACCGGATATTAAATTATTATTGCTTTTAAATGTAGTTGGATGAAATCGTTAAATTTAAAGAAAGTGCTTTCTATTTACATAAAAGATAATCTTATATTTATTGATAAAAACACAAAAATTATAATTCACGGAGGGGGCTATATACTGGAAGTATTGGTTCCATTTATAGAAATATGAAAATAAAATCATCAAATTACATTGGCATTAATCAAAAAATTCCTGTTTCAGTATTAGATATGGGATTACATAAGTTTTTGTTAAACGGTAAAATTGACAGAGATGAGCTTCAAAAAGGTTTATCCGAATCCATAGCCGGCAAAAACCGTCTTCAGAAAGCGGTTATGCATTCAGTCAATATTCTCAGCAAACCCAAGCCAATAATCGCTGAGATTCAAAAATCTTTTAGTGCTGAGAAATATTTACAGTTGGAGAAAAGAGAACGAAATGTAATTATTCTGTCTTTAATTGCCTTTTTGTATCCCATGGCATACCAACTTCTTGTGTCCATCACAAGTGCTTTTAAAGAACAGCCACTTGTAAATGCAAAACTCATAAAGCAAAATATGTCTTCAATATACGGCAACAATCGAGCATTAGAGCTCGGGATTTATGCACTTCTTCCAATGTTTATCGAACTGGAGATAATTCAAAGGCATAAAAAAGGTATTTACGAGAAAAACCCGTCTTATACGATTATAGATCCAGTTATTAAAGAAATATATTTGTATGTGGATATCTATCTTTCCGAATCAAAGACTGTTAAAAAAGATGAAATTGAAAATCGTCCTTGGCTTTTTTATAATCAGGTTCATTTGGACGATGAGTTCCAAACAAATTTATTTCAATACCAAGACGGATATCTTACCATCGAAAAGTAATCTTTCGGTGCTAAAAAAGCATGAATGCAAAAATTACAATAGTTTTCATATTCTTAACCGGAATCACAGTATTAAATTGCAAAAAAGCTTATGCCGTGGATAAACCCAAACCAAATTACCGAGAAATGATTCTTGAAGATTTTATGGAGGACTATGTAAAGCCTGCGGCAAAGCAATCCCAAAGGGGTTTTGACGATCAAGTTATTGGAGTATTAAAACTAATTCCAGATTTATCCCTTCCAGAGCAAAAAGAAGAGTGGACGATTATTGTAAATAGTGCTTTAAAAAGCGGAAAATATGGGCATTCCTGTAAAGGCTGCCATAAAAAATATAAGAAGCCATACCATAAAACTTACAATAAAAGACTGGTAAAAATTCCAAAAGATATTGATAAGCTATTTGGCTATTGATTTCTTTTTTTTATATTTTTTATCTATATATTTTCTTTTTGCATTTATGTGATCTTCCAAGGAAGTAGAAAAGTGATGAAAACCATCCGGTTTTACCAAAAAAAATAAATAATCCGATTTTTCCGGATTATAGGCTGCTTTTAGAGAAGCCAAACCAGGATTGGAAATAGCTCCAGGGGGTAGTCCTTGGTGTAAATAGGTATTGTAAGGAGACTCTGTCTCCAAATCTCTTTTAAAAAGCCTTTTTTTGGGTTTATCAAAAAGGTATTGAACCGTAGCACAACTCTCTAAAGGCATTTTGGATTCGAGTCTTTTTAAAAATACTCCAGCCATTTTGGGTCTGTCTTCGTCTTTTTTGGCTTCTCTTTCAATTATAGATGCCAAAATTACTTTTTGATGGATTTCATCGGGTGTATTGTTTTTAGCCTTTTCTACCTGCTGTAGGTTGATAAAAAATCTTTCAATCATTGTTTCCACTATTTTTTCCGGTTTATAGTTCAAAGGAAACATGTAAGTTTCCGGAAATAGGTAACCTTCTGTTGTTTTGGCAGGGATTTTAAATTTTTCTATAATTTCGGGAGAATTTGCTACTTCTAAAAATTCTTCTTTGGAAGAA
Organism: Leptospiraceae bacterium; assembly: GCA_024233865.1. Taxonomy (GTDB): domain Bacteria; phylum Spirochaetota; class Leptospiria; order Leptospirales; family Leptospiraceae; genus JACKPA01. The sequence goes on from JACKPA010000003.1 coordinate 253,237, forward strand.
ACGAATTTTTTTTCTAATAAAATATCTGCAATTTGTCTGTTATGATAGCCTTCAGGAATTGTAACGCTAACTGTTGCCACCTTTCCGCTTACAATTATATCCATTATTTTTTTAGCATTCATTCCATTATCAAGGCTATAAATGCCTTGCTTGATTTTTTTTGTGTTTCCATGGATATAAAGTAAAAAGTGGAAATAGGATGGTGATTTAATAAGATTTAGCTTCTTTAATTCCCTGGTTACCTTGATGCTTCCGTCTCCGGCTTCAATGGAAAATTGGTATTTTTGCTTTCCATCACCGACAGAACTTCCTATGATACTCCAAAAAATAAACAGTATGAGCATCAAAATTAGAAAGACAGAAGAAATAGAAGCAATCCACTTTTGCTTTTTAGGTAAATGTTCGAAGTGGGTTATTAATTTACTTAGAATAAACTTTATCCGGATTAAATACTCTTTTATCATAAACGTGCTCAAAACCGTCATTTTCTAGTAACTGTCTGTAAAAGCAACTGTAATAACCTACGTGACATGCAGCAATATTTTGATAAACTTTATAAATGAAAAAATTAAGATCGGAATTATAAAGCATTTCAATGATTTTTTGAGTGTGTCCGCTATCTTCTCCTTTTTTCCAGATTTTTTTCCTACTTCTGCTGTAGTAATGAGCAAAATTCGTATCAAGTGTCAAATAAATGGATTCTAAATTTGCAAAAGCTTGCATTAAAATGGTATTGTTAGAATCCATTGCGATAACAGGATAAAGGGTTTCCTTATTCAACAGGATATTTGTATCAAACTTTTGATATTCTAAAGATTGAGAAACAATTTCCCGAACAACAACCGAATCCATATCACAATCAACTAAAATAGTATTGTAGGAATTACAGAGGGTTTTAGGATTTGAGTTGATTACCTTTAAGTCGTAAATATTACCTGTTTGTATATTTTGATAGATAATTGTGGTATTCTTTTTTTCTGTCATGTGTAACTTAAATATTTCCTTGTCTTGAATTTATCGAAGGGTGAAAATTAGGGAATCCACTCTTCGACTCACCCAGTATCTAATACTAACTTTATAAAAAGAAATCTTTATCTAATTAACCCAATTTTTTTTCCAATTGCACAAAAATTAATTCCCCATCCTATTCCAATGAATTTTTTACGCGTAAATATTTCATCGGTTGTAGGATTCCAAAAATCTTGTATCAAAGCATCTAAATTCGCTTCCTTACCAACTGGAATTCCAAGAAACTTATTATTTCCCATCATTTTTCTCCTTTATATATTACTATGTTTTTAAATGGCGTGCTGTATACAAATATGAATTTTATAATGTATACAAAAATATATTATAAAAAAAATTCACTATACATTTATACAGCCTTGCTTCTATCTATTAGACTAATAAAAATGGAGAAATCATTTAAGTTTTTTATTTTATTTTTGATTCTATGATTTGCTTTAGGTTTTGTTTTTGGAAAATTATTTCACAGGCACATTCTTCGTAGTCATTTTTTATTGACCAGCAAGAACTAATCTGACTTGGAAGAGATGTTATTCTGTAATGAAGTGCTTTATTTCCTACTACACCAGCAATCATTATGGAAAGAGCATTTAGCTTTGTCGCATCAATACAGGTTGTTCTTTTCATGGAAATACTGTTTTTATAAATGGAATATTTCGAAGCTTTACCTTGGGCAACTGCAGAATAGGTGTTTTCGTCCAGCCAACCGGAAGACTGGCTATCGGAAAAAAAATCAAAAAAGCCATTTGCGTTCACAATATCAAAAGACAATATAGTTGTTAAGAAACATATTATAAATATTTTCATCTATTAACTTAGACTGTCAGTAGTGCTGATCAAAAGTTAAAATTTTAAGATCAAAATAAGTATTTTTTATAGCATTGAGACGTATTTCAACTAAATCATAAACTTTTTTTCTTTCCAAGAAAATCTTGGAGAGAGGAAGGTTTGTCCTTATTTTATTTTCGAGGGGTTTTAATCCTCCAAAATCTAAAATTGACAACTTGCCTGGGAATCACGGCAGTATCCCCAAATCCCCTATCTAAAAAAGATGTATTCGGACGATTTGATTTCTTGCCTGAATACTTTATCAGTTCTTACATCACCAATGTATCTTGTTACTTTGTTATTGTATGTTGTGGTATCATTGCTGAGTTCCGAGCCGTCTGAATTTATATTAATTCCACATGCTCCACTTGATTTAACTCCCTTATAATAAAACTTTGTGTAAGTAGTATCTGACGGCACAGCCATATAGAATATGTCATAGTCTGAGTTTCCTGTAGTTATGGTTCCTTGTAGTCTCGTAGACTGAGTTGGAGATAAAAAATCAAACTTATTGGCATATTTATAGGTATTGTTCGGTTCGGCTTCTTTTACAATTGTTGCGGAAGAACTAGACGGACATGTAGAACTCGTAGTCGCTGCCGAAAGGGTGTACAAAGTCCCTATCAAAGAATAACTCGTAATTTTTTCTTTGATTTCTTTGATGGCTTTGCTTCCTTTTACGATGTCGTATCCGTCGTATCCACCGATGTATTTACATTTCGGGAATAGTGTTGATAGAATTGCTATGATGATAATACTTATTTTTTGTTTCATTTTGATACTCCTTTATTGCTTTTGTTCCCTTTCGACTTGCAAAATAACATCGAAGTAAACTCAATGTACCGCTTTGTTCCGGGTGGCATGCATAGCTTTACCCATAAGTATGGAATGATTTTAACCACAGATACACACTGATTAACACGGATATGGGGAAGTCTTGTTATTATAAAGTATATTTATGATAATTATAAATAAATGCGTATTATATGAAAATAGTTTTATAAAAATCCGTAAGGGATAAGTGCGAGATTCACTATATAAACTATTCAATTTTTTATTAATCAAAAAAATCAAACAGGAATTAAAAAATCGGTGTCCATCTGTGTAAATCTGTGGTGAATAACAAAAAGATATATACAATGTTATAAATAAGCAAATTCACCTTTTGCTAAAAGAATACCTTGCTTTTGGAGGTCTTCCAAGAGTTGCATTAGCAAAAAAACATCAGGAAAAAATTGAACTGATAGATGATATTTATAAAACTTACCTCCTACAAGATGTCAGGAATTTTATTAAGAATCAAGATACGGTTCAATTCAACAACTTACTAAAAATTTTATCTAGTCAAATCGGAAACATGGTTAATTCCAATGAATTATCAAATACAACTCAACTCAGTTATACAAAATGCGAAGAGTATATCTATCTAATGGAACAGATGTATATCATTAAATTAATTACACCATTTACTACAAATAAGAGAAGAGAAATTACAAAAATGAAGAAACTGTATTTTCTGGATATTGGTTTGAGAAATATGATCTATAATAGTTTTAACGATATAGATATAAGAGTTGATAATGGAAGTATTTTTGAAAATTTCGTTTTTCTTGAACTGCTTAAAGTATTGCAAAAGCCTAACACAATTCAGTACTATCGCACAAAGCACAAAAGATGGAGCGGAAATTGATTTTATCGTAAATAATTATTATACAATAATACCTTTTGAAGGGTAGGATTAAAAGTGCTATTCGTTTTTACAAAAAAGCAAGTGACAATTTCATGATATATGGAAAAGAAAGAGCAAAGGGTTGTATATTCATAAACAGAAAAAGCACTAAAGAAGACCCTGAAAATCTGAAAAAGGACCCTGTTTATAAAACATTTCTAATGTCTTATCTTTCTATCTTATCAGATAAGGGTAGCATACACATGAATATGCTCCGAGCATGGGAAGAATTGGAATTTCCCATTGCATTCCTTACCTTTATTGACATAGCCATCCAAGATAAAATTGTTATTCAATTTGATTATTTCAGTGATAGAAAGCAAGCGTTTAGCAAAATCGAAAGGTTTGTTCCTGCAATGTTTAGCTTTCAGGATAAGTATTGGTTTCTTATTGGAAGAAAGTTGGATCCGGAACCAAAGGAAGAAAAATGGATTCAATACCTTGTTTATGGAATCAAAAATGTAGTTCCCGTTTTGGATAAAAATGGCAACTATGAAAAATATCCAAACTTACCAAAATTTGTTCTCAAAAAGTTTTATGAATTTACATTTGGTTCTGCCATGCTGAATTACACAGACTCTGTTACCATTACTTTACAGATCCCCAAAGGTTACAGAGATGCGATTTCCAAAAGGCACAATGATATTGGAAACTGGATAGACGATGAAACTTGGGAAGTTACAACCTGTGCACCAAATGAGGTGATTGATTTTGTGTTTAAATGGTCGGGACATATCAAAATACTTAGTCCTGACCCTGTGATCAAGCAATTCAAAGAGAGGCTAAAAATTTTTAATGAGCTATACAAAGAAACAGGTTAAAATGCTCCATCGGAAAAACCCCAAAAAACCAAACTCTCATTCTACCAAAATTTATATTTTTTACTTCTCTAACTTCAAGTATATTTTTCTCTATTAACTCCATTATACCTTCTATCTCAGATTTTGCTTTTCCTTGCAAAATGAGTTCTTCAAAAACAGCATGAGGAATAAAAACCTTTGAATATAATTTTTCGATAAGGTCTAATTTTTCTATCTTCGACAAATTAATCAAAGGTGAAGAATTGCTTATAATCTTAGCCGATTGCATATATCAAATCTTCTTGAAAGCTTTCCATATCATAGTGCCTGTCAATCTTTCTCGTTCCAAGTTCATTGTGAAATTCCCATTTGGTTATCTTAGCTAGTTCTCTTGCTTTACCAAAGGACAACATTCTACGTTGATACAAAGATATGGCTAACTCTAATAACAATACTGTTTCGAGTTCTTTTTCAGGAAACCTGATTGCCATTAGTATATCAGCAGGTATTTTGAGATTTAATTCCATGTTTCTCTTCCTTTATTTCTGTTTTTCTTCTCATTTGTAGTTTGTCAACTTTATTTAAGACAAGACACTTTTTCTTTTGTATTGTCTCCAAACAGAGCTGTAAACTGTGGATTGAGGTTAAATTGTTGTGATTTAAAACATTTGAAGTTTTGGATGTATAGTTGGTTGATTTTCATTTTATTTTTTAAACTTTTGGTAGATATGAAAAATTACATCGCACCATGTTTGTAAATTTAGAATTCTTTTTTCCGGCTAAGTCATAAAGTTTTTTGGCTTCAATCACCAATTTTTTTAACTTATTTGGAGGAAAGCCAAAAGTTTCACAAGCACTTTTAATCTTTCTATTACTCTATAAATTAATTGAAGCAACTGTAGTTTCATTCCTTCCCTCGGTTAATAATTTTTTGGGTATGTTAGAAGTTTTATCTATTTTAATCATTGTTTACCGTTTCTTGCTCCAATTTCCCTTGCAAATTGTCTCATAATTTCAAATTCTTTGATTTCGTCTTGTGTGTTTCCTAATCTGTTTGCATATTATTATCCTATTTTCTTAGCTCATTCAGAATAAACCAATTCATAGTTTCCAATTAATTGCTTTTTTTGGTCTAAACATTCTATCATCAATTTATTTTCGTTTAAAACGGTTAATGAAAAATACACCTTTTTGACTTCAGAACTTATGGAAAATTCTACTGTTCCAATCTCTTTTGGTTCTTCAACATTTTCATTCCAAGATACTACACTTATCCTATTTGCACCGTTATTCTTTGCTTTTAATGCTTTAGATGATACAACTTTCTCTCCAACAAAATTATTTTTTGAAAGTAGAGGAAATACCTTTTCAACACCTTTTTTGGCGACAACCCAGAGTCCAAAATTTAAAGAAATCTTTTCTTTGATATGAATTTTATTATATGCAATCAAACTTGCTCCGTAAGAGATTGCCATTGTCTTATCATCTTCATTAGCAAATTCATAAAAATCCGAATTTATATTTTCTGAAATGTGAGAATACAATAAAATATTATTTGAACTTCCTCCAACAAGAACAACTCTATCAATCTTAATATTTATGTTTTTATTCAATAAATCTTTAATTTTATTTTCAACAACTTCACCGAATCTATTAGTGATATCAGGAATTTCTTGAGGAAAAAATGATACATCTTTATTAAAAAAGAATACAAACTCTTCTTTTATACCCTTAAAAAATCCACCCACATATTTAGAGAGCTTTTGTTTAACCGTGTCCTTAGTTTCCTTAAGTGTGTCTTTAAGCCTGCTCAAAAAGTTCTTTTTTAATTCACTTGCATTTTTTAAGTCATCATTTTTCAATCTCACTTCGTCATTGGCTTTAATTTTTAGTATTTCAGAACGAATTTTAAGATAGGTTTTATCATACTCATATAAACTCTCAAAATCTTTTCCTGCTTGGTTTGCAAGCTTTTTGGCGATCTCATCGTCAATATAACCTCCTCCAGACTTATCGGAATACGAACTATCTAGAAATTCAATATTATTTTTGGAGTCAATTTTACATAATAAATAGTCTTGTGTCCCACCACCTAAATCGCAAATTAATATATTTTCTTGCTTTTTATCATTTCTAATATAAGCATAATAAGCAGCTGCTGCGACTGGTTCTCTAATTATACGGTTTAATTGAGTACCACTTTTTTTAACTGCTTCTTTTGTAGCTTTTTGTTTAAGGTCTGCTTCTTCTAGAGGTACAGTGACAACTACTTCATCAACCTGAGCACTTTTTTCTGTCTGGACTGTATGGATTATGTATTTGAGTATCTCTGCTGTTAAATCTATAGCTTGTGGATCACTTCCAAGATTTCTCTTATACTCATAGTAAACATTTACAGAATTTCCTAATTTTCCTTTATCTTCTTTGTAAATGTTTTCAAAATCAACCATAGCGGTTTTACCAAATGTTCTCGATCCATTTTCAGAAAGTTGAAATGTTGGAAACCTTGCACTTTTATTTCCCATAACTCCTTGGAAAAAGTTTAAAGGTTCTAGTTCGTCCTTTTCATTTATAGTGCTAACTACTGTGTAGCTTGTTCCTAAGTCTATTCCTAATTTAATTCCCATATTTGTCTCCTTTTTTTGTTCATGGCCCCTTACAGGCTATTTCTATAGAAGTTATACCGCCCTTTCAAGGCTTATTTCATAGCTTCTCGAATCAAAGTTTCAATTTCAGGCTTTCCTTTTGCCCAATCTAAGGCTGTTTTTCCATCTTTATCCTTTGCATGCAAGTCTATCTTATCTTTGTGCTGCAAAAGTAATTTTGTAATTTCCAAATTGCCTTTTTCAGCAGCAATCATTAGAGGTGTTTCTTTCCAAATTGTGTGCCTTTCATTTAAGCCAATTCCCCGTTCAATAAGAAATGTAGCAATCTCTGTCAAACTATCCCATATAGCTTTAGTTAGAATTGTATGTTCACCGATTCTGATATTTTCATAAGGTGCATCTTTTTCCAAGAAAAATTTATAAAGTTTTTCATATCCTTTGTCATATGCTTTTTGTAATGGATTTTTTCCCTCTTTATTTCAACCATAAGGTTTAGATCCAGCATCTAGTAAAAAAATAGCAATTTCTTCATTAACATCAATGGCTTTCATTAAGCAAGAATTTCCATCCTGATCTCTTGCATTATAATTCGCTCCATGTTCAACTAGTAATTTAATCAGTTCGATATTATTCTTTTCTATTGCCGTAAGCAAAGGGTTTCCTTGATTTACATTCGCTCCATGTTCTACGATAACTCTGATAAATTCCATTTTATTCAGTTCAATAACCTTTTGCAAAGGTGTAAGACCAACTTGTTGAAAGTTTACGTCAGCTCCATCGGCTATTGCAAGTTCTAAGCCTCTTAAAGAGTTATAGCGAATACTATCCCATAAATCTTGATTTGCGTATTCATAAGGTGGTTCTTCAATCAATTCAAAATCTGTTTGCATAAGTTTACTCTCCTGCTGCACTACAAATATCTTGAATAATATCATTAGATATATAATACTTTTCTTGGAGTAACTGATTAAAAAATTTGGTTACTTCTGAAATATATCCAGAAAGTTTTGCCTTTAACAATATGCCAGCTATTCCAATGATTTCTATTCCATAGACTTGTTCAGCAATTCTTCTTCCTTTTCTCTCATCAATAATAAGTAAATCTGCTTTGAAAAACATAGCAAGTGATATAGCAGTTGCTTCTCCATAATCTAATTCATTTAGTAAAAGAGGGTCTACACTTTTATTCGCTTCAACCTTTATCCATGAATAATCTTGTATTTGGATAGTATTTAAATATTTTGTATTCATAATCTCGTTGAAAACAGCTTCTGAAATATAAATATTATTAAAGAGCTTATTTAAAATATCTAAAATTCCTATTTTATATAAACCAATAATTGGACCAGTATTAGAAATTACTTTCATAAACTTTTAGCCTTTTCTATTTCTTTTTGAATTTCTTCTTTTTCCATTCTAACAATCGGTATCCCCAAACTACTAAGTTCTATCATAAAATCAATACGATTCATTCCACACATTTCGGCGGCTTGTCCTGTTGTTAAAAATCCCAATTCAAAAAATTTGATTGCTATAAGTTTTTGAGTTTCTTCTCTAAGCTTTTCTTTTGAGCAGTCCCATTTCAAGAGTAAGGTTTCCGGAACGTTTATATTTATTGATAACATATTATTGTCTCCTTTTAAAAATTCTGTCTTTCATTTATCATGCTGACTTTGCATAATCTGTGAATTTCCACATTTCTGGTGGATGGAAAGCTACAACTATATCTTCTCTAGCGACTCCTCTTTCCATCAATTCCTCTCCTACCTCTACGTCAGTTCCGTTGTGTTGTATCCAAACTTTACCACCTATGATATCGAAATGAAATACGCAACCATGAGCTCTATCGTCCTTTTGCCAACCAACAGTATACAAAAGATAATGGTCTCGTTCCGTATCAAAGATTAACTGAACGTCTACTTCCGCGTTGGAAGGTTTGAAGTTTCCATATTTTTGAATCAATTCCATAATTGCGTTACGATATTTTTCTATTTTATCCATTGGATTATTTCCTCCTTAGTAGGGTCAAAAACTATAATATAAAGATTATTTTTCTTAATGGAAAATGAAAAAAAAGAATAATTCAAAAATCTTTGGTATACTTTTTTTGTTATAGCTACGTATAGAGTTCTATCAGGTTCCATCTCCTGTAAAACAATTTTATAATTTATAAATTGCCCTAATGCTGAATGATATTCAGATACCAACGAAGTTCCCACAAAACTCTTAATTTCTACAGCAATTTTTTCTCCATTTTTTTCTGCACTGATTACTTTTTCAGCTCCCAAATCAATAAACAAGTCAACTTCTCCGAATTTCATAATAAGCGGATCAGCTGTGATGTTCCAACCATCCTTTTCCAAAGCAGTTTTTACAACGTTATGATAAATGTCTTTTGCACTCAAAAGTTAACTCCTGTTTTTAGTTTTAAATCTGTTTGCATAATTATTTCCTTTCTATTGGTTATTTCGATACGCAGTATATCAATTGTTAAGTGACCGAATATACTAAAACTCCAATTTCACTCCTCTTGTTGCCATTCTTTCGGTTAGTGTTTGCAATTCTTGTCTTCCTGGAATCCCTATTACTTTAAGTTGATCTTCTTGGATTAAAAATTCCAGACCAGGTTGTTTTGTATCTAATTTTTTTTCTAAATACTTATATCTATCAGTTAGAAAGTGAATTTTCTGATTTGCAGAACCTTTCCAAAGCTGTCCTTGGTTAAGGTGATCTACATGTCTACCATCCACAAGGATATCTATATATTTTAAAAATTCGATCTGTTCCGAATGATTTTGTTGTTTTATTTCCTCTAAAGTATAGCCAGTATAACACATAATGGAAAGGTCTGTTGTTGTTTTAAGCTTATTAGACAATTCAGAAAGTGCTGAAGCCTGTTCCATAGGTTCACCTCCGGAAAAAGTGACTCCTTCAATCCCTTTTGTTTTCAATATTAGCTGATAGACTTCTTCCACATTCATTTGTATTTTGTATTTTTCAAAATCGTGTGTATGTGGTGCAATACATTTTGGACAGGAAAATTTACAACCCTGAACCCAAAGTCCAAAACGCTTACCAGGTCCAAGAACATTCACTTCCTCTTGGTAGTATTCCATATACAGAGTTTGCATTTTAGGATTGCCCTTTTATTTTAAGATTTTTCCCGTCTGTTATAATAGTAACTTTTTCTTTAACACCCACTAATAAACTCTCTAATTTTACAGTAAACGTCTCGAGCTTGTCTACTAACATTCTCATTCCATATTCCTTATCTTCCAAAATCTCAGAAACTATCATATCAACCACAGAATCATCTATTTCACAGTTGTATTCATCTTCCTTTTCTAAGAATTTAACTCTTTCTCTTACGATTTTTTCCATTTGATTTTTGGATATGTGAAAGTAAAATATAATCCTATTCTTTATCCGTCCCACAAATTCCAGTCTTCCGCTAATGTATTGCAAACTCATAGCAATGACATTTTTATTGTATTTAAGAATTGCTTCTTGTTTATCAACGTCATCTTCCGCGAGATATTTCATTTCATATTTCTCATCATTCAGGTAAAATGGATTTGTTCCAGCATTGCTGGTAAAGATAAAGAATGTTTGACTCAAATCAATTTTTGTCCCGTCCGATACTGTTAAACTTCCTTCCAAAAGGCTTAAAAATGTAGTCCAAATTGTAATGTTAGCTTTTTCAAACTCATCAAACAAGATTACACAAGCTTTGTTTGTATCAATAAATGATCCAAGTTCACCTTTGGGATTTTTGTCATACCCAACAAAGCCAGGTGGAGGACCTATAAACCTAGAATAAGTTGCATCATCAGAATATTGTGTCATATCAAAAACACGAGTTTTAATCTCCGGAGGCAGGTGAGATTTCAAGATTCTAAATGTTTCTGTCTTTCCTACACCAGTTGGTCCGGCAAGGAAGATATAACCTAATGGAGATTTATTTTTGTTTTTTTGTAAGCGATACAAGATACCTCGTAAATGGTCTCGAATTTCTAAAATTGCATTTTTTTGTCCAGCAAGCTTTTCTTCTAAAGAGTTGATGATTTCGTCCAAATGCTTTTCTATGAAATTTTTCCATGGATTTATAAAATCAAATGCAGATGGATCTTCGGGATCAAGCTTATTTTGATTATCGACAGTTTTACTAAGTTCGATTTCTCCATCCTTCGCTATATAGACTCTTTCGCCTTCTCTCCCTTCTTGGATTAAGACTTCCAATTTTTCTTTTACCTTATCCTGTATTTGGGCAACTATGTGTCTAGCACCAAGTGATTTATCTTGTAGTTCGTATTGTTTTTCAAAATAGGACTGAACATTTGGATCAAACTTTAATTCACGTTTTTTCTCTTTTTTACTTTCAAACCAGTCTACAATACTCTCTAACTTTATTTTGATTAGATTTTTTGCTTCTTTTTTAGTGAGGTAGGAAAAAGGTATTATGTGACTTTTTAAACGACTAATTAAAGGACCACAATCCGATTTCTTAGACAGTTCTTCTGCAACAATTTCAATATTTTCATGAATTATCTTTTTTGCTTCTTCTTTTTCTTCTCCAACTTCTTTAAATTTTTCATGACCTATGTTACTCGTAAAGATTAAAACACAATTGCTTAAGTCTAACTTAATTCCGCTACCAGTAGTGATTTCCCCTTCTAATAATCCCAAAAACCTTTGTAATATGGATGTATGAGCCCTATCAAACTCATCAAACAATACGACTGTATAAGGATTTTCTAAAATAGCACTTCCCAATTCTCCATTCGGATTTCCTCGAAAACTCTCGTGAGCTCCCCAGAAACGTTCTACATCAACATCAGTTGAATACCTTTCCATACCAAAGTGAATAAAACCAATGTTATACAATGCAAACTTTCGTTGCATAAAACGAAAGAATTCAGTTTTTCCAACTCCAGGTGGACCAGCAAAAAACATCTTTGCCAATGGTTCCTTATCTTTTTCTACTTTAGATTTCCTTTCTTCAAGTCGGGTTTTTATATTGTTAATTCTGTGTTTCCAACGTTCTTTTGCAAAGTCTTGACCAATGATTTCTTTATTTAAATCTTGAAAAAGTGAATTAAGTTTAAGATTAACAACCTGCTCCCATGGATTATTTGAAGGTGGGCATATTAATTCCCTAATTTCTTGGAATGTAATTTTAGTTTTCCCATGATTTTTTAATTTAAATTCTTGGATAATGCTCCTTATACTAAAAAGATAATAATTATTTGCAATTTTTAGAGTATTAATTAGATAACTTAACACATTTTCAACTGGTTTTGGTTGAAGTTTTTCTGATTCTCTAAATAAAAATTTTATTTCTGGTAACAATACTTCTGGAATTTTTTGTATAGCATAACCAACAGAATTTTTTTGGAAAGCAATAGGCAACTTTTTTAAATCTTCATCTCTAGATAAGAAAAAACAATACACATTGTCTAATAGTCTCCACTCGGTTATATATTGAACTGAAACATTTTTATCACTTACTGAAATAGATTGAATAAACTGATCAAAATCAGGAATTATAATCCCCCATTTTTTTTCTTTTCCCTCTTTTGAAGTGATAAACTCATTTATTTTTCCTATTACTGCGTTGGAAGTATAATCTGTATTTGTATCATTGACCTGATCTATTAATTCATTTACGGCATCTTCTCCACCTTTTAACCTCTCTTCCTCCTTCCAACTATCAAATATATCACCTTCAAAATTTACTTGTGCAAATTTCTTTATCCCTACATCTCCTTGTAATCTAGTTGTTAGTTTATAGGTAAGTATGAGCTCGCATTCTAATTGATATTTCAAATAACGTTTAATGGATTCTTGGATTTCAATAATTTCTTCTGAATCTTTTGTTGTTTTGGGATGATGGCAAACATCATCAAAATTTCCATATAATAGAAATTGTCTATTACCAGGAATATGGAAACATACTTCTCGAAAAATTCGATGATTACCAAAACTACTCATTTATACCTTCCTGTACCCGTTGATTCATTTGTTTTGAATTTTTCTATTTGTTCCATCAGGTCTTGAGGAATGTCTTTTGGAAGCTTATCTTTGTATTCCGCTAAGCGTTCTGCAGAAAAACGAGTCCAAGAATCATCATTAAATTTAAGATATAAACCTTTTTCTCTTAAATCATTTATTAAATTTAGAATATCAACCAAGCAGTTACCTTGTTTTCCCGTTTGTTCGGAATCCTCAATTTTAAATATTAGGTCATCATCCGATTCCAATGGAATAACTATTTCTATTTCTCCGCTATTATTTTTTTTAACAGCAGTGATCTTATACCTACTAAATGGTTTTCCAGGTTCTTCAAAGTTTCCTTTTATAGACTCTTCCGAAGTTCCATATCCCATCTTTTTTAACTCTTCTATCAAAGGTATAGTTTTGGCTTTTCTCTCAGTTTCTTGGTTTCTCCTATCTTCTGCAATTGGAACATCTTTTTCTAACCTTTGATTTAAAGTTGTTAATAATTCTTCTGCTCTTTGGACATTTTTTTGCTCAATTAGATTTTTAATCTTGATAAGTTGATCTTTAACCTCTTCTTCTGATTCTGGACTTATCCAACGGAAAGTCCCCTGCTCAACTAGAGTCTCAACTCTTGCAATGAGTCGATCTCTTTCATTGTTGCATTTTTCTAGTTTTCGCCTTAATTCTTCTTCACGTTTTCTACGTTCCTCTTCCATTTTTCTCTGAAGTTCTTCTTTTCTTTTACGCTCTAACTCTAGTCTGGCATAATTCGTTCCACTCATTTTATATTTCTCCTTTTGTTTTTATAAATTATTTCTTAATTCTTTTGCTTCATTTATTTTTTTTTGTATTTCATTTAAATCATTATGGATTTCAGCTAGTTTCAAATTAAATTCTTTTGCACGTCTATTCCATTCACTATCATTTAAACCTAATGCCACTGGGTCTTCAATATCAATTTCATCCTGTAAATCTGCCTTTCTTTCTTCGAGTGTTTGTATTTCCATATTCAAGTTTTTAATCAATTCCTCCCACTCTCCAACTTCTTTTTCCAACTTATCTTTTTCTTTTTGCTTTTCTTCTACATCATTTTCTACTTTTCCTTTTTTCTCATTTAATAATTTAATCTTTGCGGATAGTTTTATTTCTTCCTCCTCCTTCTTTTTAATTTCTTCCTGAGTTTCTGATATTTCTCTTTCAATTTTTATCTTGGAATTTTCCATATCTTCTAAAAGCTTTTCACTCTCTTCCTTAGAAAAGTTTGTATTTTTTTGTAATTCTGGAATGCTATGATTTATAAAATCAGTGAAAGTATTTAGCAATTTTAACTTTTGCTCTTCTTTAAGTCTTCTTTTGTCTTTAAGGATTATAAGATATAGCTTTCTTATAAGGTCTAAAATTTTAGAGAGTTGATCAAGAAATGTTTCTCTATCTTTATATTCATAATTTCCAAATTGTTCTAATAATTGTTTTTCCTTATCAAGTACTTCAAAAAGGAATGGAAAAAAGAGTACGAGTTTCTCAAACTCTCCAAATTTGTTGTTTATGATTCGTTTGATTTCCGTTCTTGTTTTTTCAATCTCAATGCTCATGACTTTGTTTGTTCCCCTTAGTTTTATTTATAGTAAACTATTCTATATAATTAATTTACTTTTTTGTGATTTTCAAGATAGTTAATAATTTTTGACATTTTTTCATTTATATGCCGCCTTTGTTGGGCATAAGAAATCGCTGTATAACCTGAATATCCCTTAACCTTTGGATCAACTCCATGTTCTAATAATAATTGAACGATAACTAATTCAATTTTTTTTACAGCTATTTGTAAGGGAGTCCATCTTTCTTTATCCCAACCATAGGGTTTGGCTCCATATTCTAAAAGAAGTTTAACTATTTTTGTTGAGTTTGATATGGAAGAATCAATCGCCTGCATTAAAATAGACCTTTTACTATCATTATCTCGAATATGTGGGTTTGCTCCATTTTCAAGAAGCAACTTTACTATTTCGATGTTATCCTTTTGAATTGCTCTTAATAAAGGATTACCTTGGTTTACATCTGCCCCATGTTCTACAAGTAGAGTTGCAAGCTTAATATTGTTATTTAGAACTGCTATAAACAATGGATTGCCTTGGTTTACATCAGCACTATGTTCGACAAGTACAGTTGCAAGATCAATTCTGTTATTTTGAACCGCGATAAGCAATGGATTGCCTTGGTTTACATCAGCACCATGTTCGACAAACAGAGTAACAAGCTGGAGATTATTTTTTTGAACTGCTGTAAGTAATGGAAGACCTATATTCGGATCAGCTCCATGTTTTAATAACAAAGTTGCAAGTTTGATGTCGTTATTTAAAACTGCTGTAGGCAATGGATTCATTCCATCTTTCTGGCAATTTACATCAGCTCCGTCTTGGATTGCCTGATCAACTCCTTCTAAATAACCCATTTCAATGCTATCCCATAAGTCATCATTTGCATAAGGATAAATTGCTTCTTCTATAAGTTCAAAGTCTGTTTGCATTTTAGTTTCCTTTAACTATCTTTTTTATCATTCATTAATTCTACTTTCCAATCCTTTAGGTTCCTTTCTTTTTCTCCAAAAGCTATCCCAATTAAAACAACCTCTTTATTTATTCCAACATACTTTTCATAGTATTTTTTCTCATGAATCTGCTTCATTGCATCTTCCGCACTTTCCATTTTAAATTCTATTATATAAATATGACTATCTATCTCGATAACAGCATCTACCCTACCATGATTGGTGTGAACTTCACAATTGATATAGACCCCTAGTAATCGAAAAACAATATAGAGTATCGAATGATAATAAGCTTCTAAATCGGGAATGAAAATGTCGTAGGGAATGGAAGCAAAAATGGATTTAATATTACTAACAAAAGATTCTAGATTTTTCTTTAAAACTGATTTTCGTAAATTAATTAAACTATTACTTAAAGGACCTAGTTGGTTGTACGAGTATGCTTCTAATAAATTGTATAAAAAAGATACTCTTACTTCTTCGTTTGGGTAACCAAGATGATAATCATTATATTCATCTTTCTTTTTAATTGTAAAATATCCAGTTTGAAAAAGAAGAGAGTATACATCCATATTAGATAATGTGAACTTATTAAAAAATGAATCATTTACATTGATTGTTTCTAAGTCTTTAGGAAAGGTGTGAAGTTTCCTAAGATACTCTACAAGAAAAGTTGGAGTCCCTGTTGCAAACCAATAATTTTTAAATTCTCTTTCAGCAAAAAGATTTAAAATAGAGAATGGATTATATACGAAATTCTTCCCGTCCCATGAATAACCGTTGTAATAATGTTTGATTTTTTCCAGTAGTTCATTCTTATTTAATTCAAATTCCTTAGCAAGTCTATCTATATGATTAGAAAAGTAAATGATAAGTTCTTTTTCCGTATAGCCAAGCATATTGGAAAATATTTTTGATGTGGTAATATCTTGTAAATGATTCAGATCACTAAAAATAGAAACTTTACTAAATTTGGAAACACCAGTTATAAATAAGAATTTAATATTTTTATCCTGACTTTTTAATATAGAATAAAAGTTTTTTAAAATACCACGGTTTTTTTCTGCTTGTTCAATATAGTCAAGATAATCAATGATTGGTTTGTCGTATTCATCTATTAGAATAACAACTTGTTCTTTTTGAGATAAGATTTCAATAAGTTCTTCAAATTTTTCAGAATAACTTTTTGTCTTAAATTCTATCTTAAAATTATTAGCAATTTTCTTTAACCTTTTATGTAAGGTATCTTCAAGGGTTTGTTCTTTGTAGTCTAAAGCGCTAAAATCAATATGTATTAAAGGATAGGCTTTCCAGTCTATTTTATCATATATCCAAAATTCTTGGAAAAGCTCTTTATTTCCGCTAAATATTTCTGATAGAGTTGAAACTAATAAAGACTTTCCAAACCTTCTAGGACGTGAAAAAAAGTAATTCGATCCTTGAGTTATTAGTTCATAGATATGTTCAGTTTTATCCACATAAACACAGTTTTCGTTAAGCAATTTGGGAAATGATTGTATGCCGATTCCAAGTTTTTTCATGTTTTATCCTACTTTTCTCTGTATTTGGTTTAGATAATATATTGTTTTTGTGAAATTAATATTTGCTCTTCATTATTATTAGACTTGTTGGTTTTTTAAAAGTAGTCTTGCTATTTCTATATTATTATTTTCAACTGCTTTTATCAATTCTTCACTATGTATAGTTGCACCGTTCTCTATAAGCAATTTTGCAATTTTTATATCATTGTTTTCAATTGCTACAGTTAGTGGAGTTGGTGAGTTATATCCATTTTTATTTGGGTCTGCTTTATATTTTAAAAGCAATTCAGTAAATTTTATATTTCTTTTTCTTACAGCTAGCAACAATAAAGGTCCTTCATTGGAATAATCATCTTCAAAATTTGGATCAGCACCATCCTCCAATGCTCGTTCAATTCCTTTAAAATAATTTAATTCAATGCTATCTCGTAAGTCGTCATTTGCATAAGGATAAACTGCTTCTTCGATAAGTTCAAAGTCTGTTTGCATTGTGTAAGCTCCATGATAGGTAATATTAAAACTTGTATACTATCAAATTAATTATGGTTATCATGTTTTTCTAAAATATGAATAATGTTTGTATTTCCTTTTGCTTTTGCCATTTGCAAAGGTGTCTCATTTTTTAAGATAGTATAATATTTCGATGGATCACTTGTAAAAGCTTCCTGATAATTCCATTTCCCGATTACATTTGCATCAGCCCCATTTTCTAAAAGCATTTTTACTATTTCGAGATTATTTACTTCTACTGCAAAGTGTAATGGAGTCATTCCATCGATCCAGCCATAAGGTTTAGCTCCATGCTCCAATAATAATTTTACAATTTTTTCATTTTTATTTTGTATAGCTATAACCAAACAAGAATACCCATTAGGATAACGAATGTGTGGATTTGCACCATTTTCAAGGAGCAACTGAACTAGTTCTTCGTTATTATTTTCTACTGCTATATTTAAAGGATTACCTCGGTTTACATCAAAACCATGTTCTACTAGCAATTTGGCAAGTTCTATATTTTCATTATTTATAGCAAAATTCATAAGAATTTCTTGATTGGCATTCGCACCATTATCAAGTAACATTCTAGCAATTTCATTTTTGTTTTTCTCAATTGCTTTGAGTAATGGATTTCCCTTGTTTAAATCTGGTTTATATCGAAGAAGTAATTCTACCAATGGTATGTTTTGATTCACGACAGCTTTGTATAGAGGAGTAAAACCATCTTTTTCAAAGTTTACATCAGCTCCGTCCTCAATAGATTGTTCAACTCCTTTCAAGTATTGATATTCTATACTATTCCATAAATCTTGATTTGCATACTCAGGTGGGTAAAGTGCTTCTTCTATTAGTTCAAAATCAGTTTGCATTATAAAAATTTATTTTTATGTTACACCGCATAAAAATTCCCTTTCACTTCCACAATCCGATTGTAAACACCTTGAACTTGCTCCGGTGTCAAACCGAGCTGTACAATTTCATCATTCCGCAAAAAGGTTTTAATCATGTTAATCACAAAAATCAATCCAATCATGGTCAAAAAGGCACACCCCGCACACAAAGACTAATAGTTTCATGCTCATTCATAGCCTAAAAGCTCCAAAAGTTTCAAGATTGGTTCTAACCATACAGAATAAACGAATATTTATTTCTTATATTCTCAACAAAAAAAGTCAAACTTTTTCTGAAAATTATATGCTTTATGTAAAATTTTTCAACCCTTTAAATCATAAGTAGCCATATTACTAATTTTATAAACCATTTTACAAACTTTAAAATCCATCTTTTCTTATGTTTTAAAATATTGTCGATAATTTTATAAAAGCCAACTTATCATGATTACCTTAAATCACAATTCAATCATCGCACATAATTCAAAACAAAACAAGCTTACTGGCATACTTAACAAAAAATGCTAAAATACCAAAATTGGCACGAAATTTGATTTGGCAGATTCGCAGCTCTTAAATGTTGGGGGGATATTTAGCAGCAGGATAACAAATTTTAAAGGATGAAATGATGCGAAAGTCTATCTACAGAGAAAAAAATCTATTGTACGTAATTTTAAAATTAAAAATTTAAAAAAACTTTTAGAATTCTAATTCTTTTTGCTTATCCAATAATTCAAAATGTTCAAAACATTAAACGCTTATTGTAATCCATCCAACCTTGGTGAGTAAGAATATCTACTTTTCCTTTTAGCCAATCCATTGCAGTTCCTGAAGTAATCAAATAATCACTATCATTATGGGTAACAAGATACTCCAAATCTTTGTTTGTAAAATAAAAATCCCAAGGAAAAATTTCCAAAAAGGATGAAATCCGCTTCTTACAATGAAAAGAAAACACAGAAAGTTCATCTTCTTTGTCAAAAAAAAGAAACGTATTTTGTGCATCAATAAACTCATCCAACCATTGCCATGCATCCGGTTCCCTTATGGAAAAATAAGGAGATACTTTCTCCCACAACGGATAAATTTCTCCACCCGAAGGAAAATATTTTGAATAAATCTTTGAATGAAAGTTTAAAGATTCATTCTCAGACAGTTGCCGGATATCAAATCCAAACTGTAGCTTTGCTTTTTCAATATCTTCTAATCGAAAATTTCTCATTTTGATTCCCTGAAATATGGCACACAATCCAAAAATATATGTCCTCTTATACGGTTCTTTCTTCCCAAACCTTGGTAGCCGATATGAAAAACATCCGGTCCATTTGTTGTATGAGGAGCATCAATACTTACTTTTGCACCGCCAGGTGCTTCCCACAAAACAACACCAGACTTTCCATTTACATCTTTAGCCCACTTTTTCGCTACGAACTCTTCTTTTGGCACACCAGTTAGCCTAAAGGCTTCTTGCAATGTTTCTACAAATGTTTTATTACTTCCACGCCAATCCAGATCATTTGGAGCCATAACATATCCCGTTATGCTACCCAGTTTTTTGTTATAATTTTCCTTACAGGCACAAAGACGAATTTTTTTCACTTTCCATAGCAATTCACAAAACGCTTCTTTTTCATAATCTTTTAATGTTTCTCCTGATTCAATTCTCGCTTCAAAATTCTGTAATTGAATTGCATCAGAATTAGTTTCCATATTCAAAAATACGTATAGAGTAATGCTTAAAATGATAACAAAAAAAATTGAAAATAAATATCTAGTTTTCTTTTTATTTTCTATTTTATTAGGTATAGAAAAATTTTTTGCGTAATATGTTTGCTCTCTTTCCTTTGTAATCATCTTTTTTCCCTTGTATTCAAAAAACTTCCCTTAAAATTTCTTCCAAAACATTAGAATGAAAATCAATATACTGAAATTCTCTACCTTTTAGAATCAATTTCCAAACCATATTTTTGAAATCTAATTTAGAAA
Source organism: Leptospiraceae bacterium (assembly GCA_024233865.1). GTDB lineage: Bacteria > Spirochaetota > Leptospiria > Leptospirales > Leptospiraceae > JACKPA01. The sequence continues at coordinate 273,689 of JACKPA010000003.1, forward strand.
TCTGCTCGAATTGCTTGTTTGATTCTTGGTGAGTAGTTTCCGTTATACGAAAGTCAAGCGTGTGAGGCTATATCTAAATGTAAATTTAAGGAAACTCCAAACCTATCAATTTTATGCCAAAACTCCTCCCATTGATTAGTTGTGTAGAGCATGGTTCTTAATTTCAATACAATAGCTATTCCTTGTTTTCCCCACCTCATGCCAGAACGACAAAACCTTTCTTTTACAATTACCTTGCAACCAGCTTCGGTTATACCGGAACCTATTGGTAAATTATTTTTGATATTATAAGAATATATCATTTTATCTTTTTGATTTTCAAAGTATGTAATGGTCTTTTGTAAATTTTGCATTGTCTTACCTTTCTTGCCTTTTGATAACTTTTTCAACTCGGACAGTATACTATCAGCGGCACCATCCTCATGTTTTAATTGGTGGCATTTTTCTTTTAACCACTTTTTTTTATCCAATTCATTTTCAAAAATAATATCCGAAAAGTTAGATAAATATTCCGTAACATGATAAAAGTCAATCGTTTGTATATCTGTATGCTTACTTAAAAATTCCCAGTTACCGTTGCCTCCGTCTGCCAAACCAACATACACAGCATTTGGGTATACAGACTTTACTTGTGATATCTCTTTTTCCATCCTACTCTTGAATGTCTCTTTTTGGTATTCAGGGGTTGCTGCTATGTATTTTGTATATAAACGATTGCAATCCTTGTCAAAAAAGGCTATTGTCCCTGTCATCACTTCTCTATAACCTTCACCGGATACCAATACCATACTCCCATCCATTCCTATTGATATGCAACTTACACCGGATTTATATTCTGGGACTTCATACTCCCATTTCCCCTCTTTTGCATAGGCTATCGTTGATACTATTTCCGTTAGATTTTGTATATAGCCCTTTGTTATATCTCTGCCGTGTTCTTTTAGGTCTTTAACTACACCAGGACCATCCATTCTGCCGTATTTGGAACCCACAATTTTGGCAAATTTTGGTGTCGTACTGTGTATGATTCTCGCATTGCTTTCCAGAGGACAATAGGTTGATCCTCCTTCCTTCGTTTGATAAACGTGTCTTTTTATCCTTATTTCACCATACGGTGTTTGGTATATAGATTCCACTTGCCCTTTACTTGTATATTTTACAGAACCTATTTTTAGGCTACTTCCGTCTGTGTCGAATTGTTTCAACGATTTCTCCGTAGCTATGTTTCCAGCATTATTTAGCTCCCTTTGGATTGTTTCTTCATTTTGTAACATTGAGTTACTATAGGGAATGTATATTTCTAACTTTATGCCTTGGCTATTTTCTTCTATTATTCTTGTATTCATACTTTTATTATCGGATTTTTATCACATTCCTTTATAGCCTCACACCATTCACGCTTTCACCTTCTTGAAAAACCTCTCCAACCATTTTACATTCAATTCACTGACTTCTGCGATAGAAGAGGTTTCCATTCCATGCTTTCTCATTTTTAAAACAGTGTTCAAGATGGATTTACGTCTTGCTCGTTTAACCTGAATCAAACCATATTTTGGTCCGATCTGGATGCCATATTTCCGTAAATCTGCTTTTTTCAGACCGGTTGCTTTCAGAACTATGTCCTCTGATATGCCCATATTCAAAAGGTTAAACGCACTTTCTAATTTCCCATCTTTGAAACCCTCAATCTTTCCCTCAATCTTTCCCTCAATCTTTCCTTCGATCTTTCCTTCGGTTCTAAGTCTCTGTGCTGTTGTCATAACTTCTTCGCTCCTTTCTTCTGATACTGTTCTTTGTAAAATTACCTTTATTTTTTGAGAATCCATATCCTTCACACTAAATGTGTATACCAGCAACTTTCTCAATAAGTCCATTCCATCTTGCGATAAAAAAACCTCTTTCCCTAATTCCAATAATTCTCCAAACCGTTCTTCGTTGAAATCAGGTTCATGTATTTCTTTTAGTAGTAACATTACTATTTTTAATTCGACCGATAGCTTCCATCTATTAATGTCTTCATCTTCCAAGTTTACCAATATGTATTTAAAATCCAAGACGTATTTTTCCAAATCAATCAAGTCATTTTTGTCTAACTCGAACTTTTCCTGAAACCTATTTGGAATCTTCCAAGATTTCAAGCCATGATAGAATACCAAACTCAAAACAGGCTCCCATTCTTCTGATTCACAATAAATTTCAGTTTGGTATCTTAGCAATTGTTTTAAAATATTATAGTCCGGATGGGACTTATGCTCCAACAGAATGTATACTTTACAAAATTTTTTATTTTTGAGTGGTATCCTGAATAGAATATCTGAAAAAAACTACTATGCTTCCTTCGTTGTCTTTCATGGAAGTGCTCCTTTATCTAAATTTTGTAATTAGTTCAATGGCTTTTGAAATGCTTCCCCTCGTTCAAATATCTATTTTGATGTTTATCCTAGAAGCAACTTCAGTTACCCTTTTATCTAAGCTATACAACCTAACATTTTTTAAACCCAAATGGTTTGCCATAAAATAAACTGAAGCTACATGAATTGCATCCAAAGTTCTACAATCAGATATTTCTTTTTTCTCTTCTATTATCTTCCGAATATCTTGATCAATCATTAAAATATTACATTCTTTTAATAATTCTTTGGAAAGTAGTTCTTTCGGAACTATCCAATTTGAACCTAAATTATGACCCTTTGAATATACACGACGTAAAACAGTTATTATTTCGATTTCAGACAAGATAGAAGTTATTTTATTTTCAGATGAAATCCAAATATTAGAGGCTTCTTAAAAATTAGAATCCTCTAATATAATAGATAGAAAAATGCTTGTTTCAATATAATTAAGCACTATATACCATCCTCTTTAGATTCTTGATAAATTTCCCACCAATCTATCTGCTTGGATTTACCTCTTTTTTTGGGAATATATTTTGTATCTTTAGCTCGAACTAATTTTCCCTTTTTTTCTAGAGTTCTCATCACTTTTTCTATAGAAAGCTTACTGTCTTGGGTTTTTGCTTTACGAATTTCAGCAACAACTCGGTTATGTTCAGTTATCAGAAGGGTTTCACCATCTTTAACCATGCTTATGTATTGACTCAAATTAGATTTTAATTCTCTGATTCCTACACTTTTCATAATTAAATAATAACTACAATAGTCATTTCGTCAAGTGAAAATGTTATTTTCTTCCATACTGTTTGCCCTTTACAACCTGTTCCTTATCAATATCTAATTTACTTCTGTTATTACAGAATCATGTCTTGTTATTCATATCATTTTTCCTTACATCTTTTTCAAAGATACAATCACTTCCGTAATTCTATACAAAAGAATTTCGGTAAAATCAGAAATATGTTCTGGTAAGAACTCTTTTAGCTCCATTGGATTCTTTCTTTATATTTTACATTAGTGCTGGAAATATAGTTCTTGTATTTAGTATCAATTTTGGATTTATCCAAATTCGTTTCTTGAAAGACTACGTTGCTAAAATCAACTCTACAACACCTTGCATTTGTGAGATTGGTTTTCCCCAAGTTTGCACCAGATAAGTTTGCACCTGTAAGGTCTACGCTACCTTGCAAAACCTCTATTATAATATGCAATGGCAGCTCTAGGCTCTAATTCGATCACTTTCGTAAAATCAATAATTGCTTTAGCATAATCTTTCATTAAAAATCGAATGTTTCCTCTATTGTTTAAGACTTCGTAATTACTAGGAGTTAATTCTAAAATTGTATCATAATCCTCCAACGCTCCTTGATAATCCTGTAGTTGATGCCTTAGCTTTCCTCTTAATTCCAGAGCCAAAAGAAATTTGGGATCAATATTCAGTATTTTATCTAAGCTCTCAAGTGCTTTGGGAAAGTCTTGCATTCGGAAATATAGGTCTGCAAGATTGTAATAAGCAATCGTATTTTTGGGATTTAAACTTATTGCCTGAAGAAAATCTTCTATAGCTGAATTATTATCACCTGAAAATAATTTGGCGATTCCCCTGTTGCTGTAAGCTTGGTCATTGGCAGAGTCCAATTCTAAGCATTTAGAAAAATCTTGAACAGCTTGCCGATATTCATTGATATTAAAATAAGAAAAAGCACGATTATAGTAAGCAGAAGCGGTTTTAGGTTCCAATTCAACTACTTTGGTGAAATCTTCAATAGCTCCTTGAAAATCGCTCATTTGGAACTTTGCATTGCCTCGGCTATTCAAAGCTTCAATATTGGTAGGACTTTGCCCAAGTGCTTTTGAATAATCGTCAATTGCTCCGTAAAAATCTTTGGATTCTTGCTTTTTATCTCCAATCTCTAAAAGTTCAAAAAATAGTCTTTCTTTAGGTTTGCATTCTAGGCACGTTTGAGTTGAAATATCAAAAAGATCTTGGGAAAAATTTGTTCGGTTACATACCTTACACCTGTTATTTACAATAGAGAGTTCCACAAAATCCGCCTTTTTCGTTTGTAAGATTATTTTGTAAAGGGTTTAAAAAAATAGAATCTAATCGCAGTATATTTCTTATATTCTCAACAAAAAAAGTCAAACTTTTTCTGAAAATTATATCCTTTATGTAAAATTTTTCAACCCCCGTAACCCCTTGCCAATTCTTGGTAGGACCCGCTTCGAGTTTCTCCTTGTGATTCCAAATCCAAACCTTTGAGGTAAAACCTTTCTTCCGGATTTAATTCGTTCCATTGTGTTTTTTCGATTCCTTTTGGAATATGGACATCCTTTACAGAAAAAGGTTTTGTCTTTCGTTTCCAAAGACCGTCTTCATCCATCGTCAAGATTTTCAAGAAAATGTCTCTGTCCTTTTTTGCATCAAGGGAAGAAGGCATCAAAAGTCCTAGAAGAGTTGCTCGTACAAGTATGAGCGGTTTGCGCCCCACCATTTTCCGAGTTCGGTCAAAGTCTGGCTATAGTTTACCATTCGTTCTTTGTATGACTCTTTGGAAACCTTGGAAACAGGGAATTGTGTTTCAATAGAGGATGTCATACTTTTTCTTCCTTAAATAATTTCCATGATTTTCTTTTTGCAAATGAATCCAAATTATTATAGAGATTCGTTTTCATAAAACATTTTCTATCATAGGCAATTCGGAAGGAACTTCCTACAATATCCTCGCTAATCGACTTGTTACCATTTTCTCGAAAAACAAAAGCTAACACCTGCAAAAAGTCGTGTCCGTTGCAGAGATTTGGGTAATCAGAGACAGAAAGGCTTTTGATCCGTTTCACCTTCTACAATAACCCATATTTTATGTTTTGTGGAAGGATGATGGTATTGCAAACGAATCGAATTGATAACGGAGTTTTTGTTTACATACTTTTGTAAACTCACCTGGAAATATCCTCCAAATCGACTACCAAATCCCAGTGTTCATCAATGATTTGAGGAGAATGAGTTGCTACAATTACGGTTATTTTTTGAAGTCTAATAATCCTAAGTAAATCGTTTAAGAATTCTTTCTGCCATGCAACATGAAGAGATATTTCAGGCTCATCTATCAAAACAAGAGTGTTAGAATTTACTTTGAATAATAAGTCATAGATCAATATGATTTCTTGTTGTTCACCGGATGATAAGCTTTCCAGTGTAAGTATTTTGCCATCTTCCGTTTTGAATTGAATATAACTGACGAGATGCAATTGAATATAAAACCTTTAAAATAGTGGTTTTACCATAACCATTTGGACCTGTTAAAATGGTAAGACCTTCTTCTTTTAATTTTATATCGTAATTAAATTTATTAAACAAACCTTCAATTTTAATAGATTGAATCATAATAAACTCCTATTTCTAATGGGTTCTCGTCAAAGCGTAGCGTACCGCTTTTCTCCACCCAACTCCTCTACCTTTTACGGCATGACCGGATGCTGCATTGGTCATGCCGTAAAAAGCCACCACCTTTTCTCCGGTTTTAAGCCTTGCCAATTTTTGATGGCAATCGGAATCAAAGCAGGGTCAGCGTCTTCAATTGCCCAGCAAAGCAGAATGATTTCTTTTCCTAAAAGTTTTGGTAAAGTATTAAAACCAGATTTGAACTTTGACGTTTTTATACCAGCTCTCAAAGGTTTGTCTTTCTGAATCTCAAAGCTAGTTTTCTTCTCTTTAGGATTCAGACGAATTTCTAATTTATTAGACGAAACCCCGTCTTTTTCTGCTCTTTGTCCAAACTTTCCGATCTAGAATTACCATTCGAAGAAATATCATTGCTGATCGCATTACTTAAAGACAAATTGATGTTGTTTACCAAGTTGTATGTACTACTATCGTTTAGATCAAAATGATAAGGTGATAACAGGTAAATCTTCTCATTTTTTCTTTTTTCACTATAAATAGACTGTACCAACGAACGTAACATTGGATGCCCTGCAACATCCAAAAAATTTATCGGAAAAATCTTGAAAAATCGTTAAATGTTACAAGAAGCCCCAACACAATAAGAAATACAAAACCCACTCGAAGAACGAAGTTGATAATATTGCTTGGAAGAGGTTTTCCGGCTATTGCTTCGTAAAAATAAAGCAGTATATAAAACCCGTCCGCTATAGGGATGGGAAGCAAGTTCATAATCATAAGGGCAATGGATATTCTTGCTACAAAGTCCAAGTAGGTAAGCCAGCCATATTCCAAACTCAAACCCGCAAACTGAATAATTCCAACAGGACCAGACAAGGAATCTCTTGGAGAAATTAAACCTGAGAAAATCATACCCAAACCTTTGATAGTAGTAGTGACATTCTCATAAACTTTTTTACCGGCAATCACAAAAGATTCAAAAAAACCTACATTTTTATCCAGTTTGTCCGCTTGAAATTTCATGGCTGGTCTAAACCCTAACAATCCAATGGGCTTTATGCGGAAATAAGACTTATATTTTAAATTTCCAATGGTTAAATCAATTTGCTTTCCTTGAGATTTTTGCAATTCTTCAAGCATCTCCCTGAAATCCGAAAAGCCTTGTTCGTTTATTCTAATATTGGAAACCTTCAAAGCAAGGTTAGGGTCATAGCTAGCAAAAGAATAATGTTTCACATTGAATTCTTTGAAAGAACTGTCTTCCATATTGTAAAATTCCAAAATATTGGCTTCCATAACCGGAACTTGAACTACGGTTTTTTTAGTTATCCAGGGTGTTAGCAAGGAATATAATTTTCGAACTACTTCGATTTCTACAGTTTTCCCTTGGTATTTACCAAGTATTTCTTGAAGCTCCGGAACCGTTGAGACTGGAGTATCCTGTACTTTTAAAATCACGTCTCCGTCTTTCAGATACCTAATGGCTTTGCCTTCGAACTTTTGTGCCGGAATGTCGGTTGTGGTTTTTTCTTTGGGAATAGACTGTTTGTTTAGATCACCAATCAAGTTGGCTAGCCAAGCTCTGAATTGTTCTCCATAAGTGAATGTAACCTCTATATTCCTTTTTCCGGAAGGCTCAATGCCAATGCTGGGTCTTCCACCGGAGGTATATACATTGGGAATAATTGCCACCTTGCTTACTTTTTCTTCTCGCTTGTATTCTACTTCTAATTTTTCGCCACCGGATAGAATCACCTGAGTAAAAATGTCCTCAAAGCTTTCCGTAGGTTTTCCATTTATGGAAGTAATCTTATCGCCACTTCTCAAACCGACTTCATAAGCAGCAGAATAATCTTGAATAGACTTATCAATAAATATCTTATTTCCCGGCTGTTCATCTCCAACATAAGCCAAAAGAGCAAAAATCAAAAAACCCATAATCAAATTGAATAGGGGACCTCCCAGTACGGGTATCATTCTTTTTATGGGAGGAGTAGACAAAAGTTCACCTGGCTTCCCTCTTAGGTTCTTTCCATATTCATCTCCACGAAATAATACATATCCACCAATGGGGATATTGGTAACTTGGAAAATCACTCCTCCGATTCTCTTTTTCCATATTCCCCTTCCGTAGCCAATGGAGAAGATTCTTGCTTTGACACCAACAATCAACCCGCAGAGTAAGTGTCCAAGTTCATGAACAAAAATACAAACTCCGAGCATTAAAATTGCTCCTAAAATGAGTATCAACATGATTATATATTTCCTTTTTTAGTTTTTTCTTGGACGGTGATTCTTGCCATTGTATCGGCTTCTAAATATTCATCCAAATTGGAAGGGCTTTTGACGGGAACTGTTTGTAAGGCGTGATTGATTAAGGCTGGAATGTCGACAAACCTAATTTTTTTGTTTAAAAATTGTGAAACGGCTTCTTCATTAGCGGCATTAAAAATGGCTGGAGCCGTTCCACCTTGTATTCCGGCTTGGTAAGCAAGCTGGAAAGCAGGATATCTTTTGTTTTCGACTTCTTCAAACGTCAAATTTTTCCAAGATGTCGGTTCTCTTTGTATCAATAATTTTGCGTTTACTTCCGGATAGAATAGAGAATGAGAAATCGGATAAATCATGTCCGGATGAGACGCATACAGTATGAATGCCCCGTCTTTTAATTCTACCAGTCCATGCACTATACTCTCCGGGTGAATCACAACCTTTATATCCTGGTAAGGTGTATGGAATAAAAAGTGAGCTTCAATAACTTCCAAAGCTTTATTGATCATTCCGGCAGAATCAACAGTTATTTTAGGTCCCATCTTCCACGTAGGGTGGTTTAGGGCATCTTCAACCCCCACATTTTGAATCTCTTCCAAAGGCATTGTACGAAACGGTCCTCCAGAAGCGGTTAAGGTTAGACTTCGGATGTTTTCTTTGCCATGGGATTCAATCAATTGAAATAGAGCATTGTGTTCCGAGTCTACCGGAACAATTTGGGCTTTTTTGTATTTTTCCAATAGTTTGCTTATATAAGGGCCAAAGGTTACCATTGTTTCTTTGTTTGCCAAAGCTATTTTTTTTTCGTTTTGGATGGCTTCAACGGTAGGTTTAATTCCCACTGCGCCCACAACGGCAGTCACCACAATGTCTACGTTTGACTTTTTTACGATTTCCACCATCCCCTCTTCTCCATAAATGATAGGTGTTCCTTGATAATTGTCTTTTAGGAAGTACCTGTCAATGTTTGGAGAAGAAATGGTTGCATATTCAGGCTTAAACTCTTCAATTATAGACTTTGCTACTTGGATATTGCTATTCACGCCAAAAGAAACCAGCTTAAATTTGTCCGGAAATGTTCGAATGACTTTTAGCGTAGAAGTTCCAACCGAACCAGAAGCACCAAGTAGGGATATATTTTTCATGATTTCAAATAAAAAACCCTAACAATGATTTGAATTTTATATAGTAATAAGAAACAGGAATAGTAAATACAAGAGAATCTATTCTGTCCAAAACCCCACCATGACCGGGAATAACGGAAGCAGAATCTTTTACCTTGGCATCCCTTTTGACGGCAGATTCAGCTAAATCTCCAACTACGGTAACCAATGAAATAAAGATGGAAAACAAAACTCCTTCTATTCCGACAACCGGTGTCTTTTCATGAAAAAACTGTTCCCAAACAAAATTGAGAGCAAAAACGTATAGAATAGCACATATTACACCGGTAACATATCCTTCATAAGTCTTTTTAGGAGAAATTTTAAGTCCGGTCGGATGCCTTCCAAAAAATCTTCCTCCGAAATAACCACCCGTATCGGTCCACATGGTAATCCCACATACCAACCAAATATAATATAACGAGTTTGTGTACCCCATAAGTAAAAGAAAGTGTCCAAGTGGTAAAGCGATATAAAGAATCCCAAACAAGGTTGTTGAAACGGAAAAAATTGCTCCATCTGCCGGTCTTTTGATAATTTGCAGTAGTAAAGAGCCTAAAACGGTTAGCATAATCAAAGCAAAGAAAAAGACATCCAATTCCAAGCCAACAAAACTGCTTAATATATCCGGTTTAGGTGTTTTGGTTTGGATCAAAAGAAATTTAACATAAAACATGTTATAGATTATAAAAGCAATCAATTGACCGAAACCACTAAAGGCTCGCCCTTCTTCTGTTTTTGAAATAGTATAAAATTCTTTGATTCCTAAGTATAAAAATAGATAACCAAATAAGTACAACGGTAAAAAATATAAGCCGGTGTACTGAACGGCAAATATAAAATATGCCAGTAAAAAAAGAGCAGATATTACTCTTGTAAGTGTTTCATTCTTCATTTTTGTTTCACATCTCCAAATTTGCGTACTCTGCTTTTAAACCAATCCAAAGCAGTATGTAGAGAATCTTTATCAAAATCAGGCCACAAAACATCCGTAAAATATAGTTCAGCATAAGCACTTTGCCAAAGTAAAAAATTGGATAATCGCTTTTCTCCCCCGGTTCGAATTAACAAATCTACATCCGGCAAATGATAGGTATACAAATGGTTTTCTATATCTTTTTCCTTAATTTTTGTATCCAAAGGCTTCTCTTTGTTGGACCTTTCTTTTAAAACTTCATTAACCGAATGAACGATTTCTGCATGAGAACCGTAATTCAAACAAAAATTTACGATTATACTTTTATTCTTTTGGGTTTGCTCGATAGCTAAATCAACTTTTTTAAGACTGTTTTTAGGTATTTTATCTCTTGAACCCGAATGTATTATTTTTACACCTTTCCTGTGTATATCATCCAATTCTTTATCAATAAATTCCTCTAAAAGGGAGTAAATGGAATGAATTTCAGAAGGTGGTCTTTTCCAATTTTCCGTAGAAAAGGCATACAAAGAAATAACTTTTAAGCCAATTTCCAGGGATGTATCTAATAAACGTTTGATTGCATTAGAACCTTCTCTATGTCCTTCTACTCTAGGTAGACCCCTGCCTGATGCCCATCTTCCATTGCCATCCATTATAATGGCAACGTGTTTTGGTAAACTTTTTGATAAAATTTGCACTTTATTAAAATTACTTATACCGTTGTAATTTCTTTTTCTTTTGTGCTGGTGACTTCGCTAATCTGTCCGATATAGGAGTCAGTGATTTTTTGAATTTGATCCATCAAAGATTTTACCTCATCTTGGGAAGCGTTTTGTACTTCTTTTTTAATATCATCATTTATATCACGACGAATATTTCGGATAGCTATTTTTTTATCCTCCGACTTTTGCTTTACCAATTTAACCAGTTCCTTCCTACGCTCTCCTGTTAATTCCGGTAAATTAACTCTAATTACTACACCATCATTGTTGGGCGTTAAACCTAAACCCGAATTTTGAATGGCTTTCTCAATGTTTTTTATAGAAGCTTTGTCGTAAGGATTGATAACAAATAACCTTGGCTCCGGAGTTGAAATTGTTGCCAATTGGTTTAGTGCGGTTAGTGCACCATAATATTCAACCTTTATTTCCTCTAACATTGCCGGATTTGCTCTACCGGAACGTATTTGCTGGAAATCCTTTTTTAGAGCATCTATCGTTTTTTCCATTTTAATTTTAGTTCTTTCTATGTAATCAGTATAATCAGGATCAACCATCAAAAATTACCTCCTCTGAATTTGAGATTAACGTACCTACATCTTTGCCTGATATTATATCCCTTAAATTGCCATTTTTAAAAATGTCAAACACTATTATTGGCATTTCATTTTCCATACAAAGACTGAGTGCGGTTTGGTCCATTACTCTTAGTCGCCTTTGGATCGATTCCGTAAACGATATCTTTGCAAATCTTTTAGCATTTGTGTCAATTTTAGGATCAGCAGAGTATACACCATCAACTTTAGTTGCTTTTAGTATTATTTGTGCTCCTATCTCAACCGCTCTCAAACTAGCTGTAGTATCGGTTGTAAAATAGGGATTTCCGGTTCCACCTGCAAAAATAACGATACGTTTTTTTTCCAAGTGTCTTACAGCTCTTCTTCGAATGTAAGGCTCAGCAATTGAATTGATTTCAATTGCCGAAAGAACTCGAGTAAATAGCCCCATTTTTTCACATGCGTCCTGAAGAGCAAGAGCATTCATAATGGTTGCCATCATTCCCATATAATCAGCAGTTACTCTATCAATTCCCTTTTCAACACCTTTAATCCCTCTAAAAATGTTCCCTCCACCCACAACCATAGCGATTTCAATACCCTGGTGATGGATTTCCGCTATTTCTTTTCCGAGTGAGTGGAGTTTTTGAGAACTAATTCCATACTCTCCTTCGCCCGCAAGGGCTTCACCGGAGAGCTTGATCAAAATTCTTTTATAGTTTTTGGGATGTCCCAAAAGTTACCCGCCAATTTGATATCGGGTGAACCGACCGATAGTTATATTTTCACCAAATTTCATGATTGCATCTTGGATCAAATCGTTTATCGTTTTATTCCCGTCTTTAAAAAACTTTTGTTCTAAAAGACAAATTTCAGAATATAGACTTTGTAGCTTACCAGGAACTATTTTATCTAAAATCTCTTCTTTTTTTCCTTGTTCTAAGAGATTTGCTCGAATAATTTTGGATTCTTTTTCGATTATCTCGCTTGGAACATCTTCTATTTTTACATAAGACGGATTCATTCCCGTGATTTGTAAGCAAATTTCATTACCAAGTGCTTGGAATTCTTCATTTTTTGCTACAAAGTCTGTTTCACAGTTCAATTCTAATAAAACACCTATTTTACCATTGTGAACGTAACTAACAATGGTTCCTTCTTTTGTTTCCCTGCTGGCTTTTTTAGCTGCTTTGGCAAGACCTTTTTCTCTAAGAAAATCAACTGCTTTTTCGATGCTATTGTTACATTCTGCAAGGGCTTTCTTGCAATCTAACATTCCAGCTCCGGTTCTTTCTCTTAATTCTTTAATTTGTTCTGTAGGTGTAGACAAATTTAGACTCCTCCTGTAGTATTCTCATTTTTTGGCTCTTCTTCTTTTGTTTCTACAGTAGCAACTGGCTCTTCTTCCTTTACTGTTACGACTGATTCGGTTTGCGGCGGTGTAGACCCAACTTCCTCTGACGGGGTAGAGACAACAGGTTTTTCTTTTGTACCGGCTTCTTTGTCTGCCGGACTAATTTCTCTGGCTTGAGCAAACTCCTTTTCATAAGAATCATCATCGTCTTTGATAAATTTTCCTTCTTCGTCGTATTCACCCTGGTAGTTGATTTTAATCATTTCATCTTCATCTACGTCAAAATCATCGCTAAACTTAGGTTTTTCAACTTCCCCGCCTGTCCCTTCTATTACAGCATTTGCCATTGTTTCCAAAAATAAACGAATTGCTCGAATAGCATCATCATTTCCAGGAATAGCAAAGTCTATTAATTCGGGGTCACAATTTGTATCAATAACCGCAAAAACAGTAAGACCTAATTTTTTAGCCTCTTTTACAGCGATTTCTTCTTTTTTAGGGTCTATTACGAATAGGATTTCCGGAATGGTATTCATATCTTTGATACCACCCAAAGTTTTTCTGAGTTTTTCCAGTTCTCTTTGTAGACCCAGTTGCTCTCTTTTTGTTTTTACCATGGTATCAAGAGTATTACTTTCCACCATTTGTTCTAATTTTTTTAAACGAGCAATGCTTTTTTTAACAGTATTCCAATTGGTTAAAAGACCGCCTAGCCACCTGTTGGATATATAATACATACTGCATCTTTGAGCTTCGTCTTCTACTGCACCTCTTGCTTGTTTTTTTGTGCCTACAAACAGAACTTTTTTTCCTTGTGAGGTAAGTTTTTTGAGAGCATCATAAGCTTCTTTTGTTTTTTGAACGGTTTTTTGAAGGTCAATGATGTGAATTCCATTTCTTGCCGTAAAAACATAAGGAGCCATTTTTGGATTCCATTTTCTGGTTTGATGACCAAAATGAACTCCAGCTTCCAGTAGGTTTTTCATTGATATTACTGACATTTAATCCCCTTTTTTGTATACGAGATACAAGGTTACCACCAGCCCTAAAAGGCTAGCAGGGGTTAATCGTATCTCGCCTTGAATTATATTTATGATATAAAAATCGAGTGCGACGGGTTTTGTAAACAGCGCATAAGAAAACAGATGTATCTCAAGCAACTTATCCAACAAACTACCCAAAACCGACCCAATCAATAATCCTAAAAAAAACACCCATACTCTATTTACAATAGATAATTTCATGGTGTTTTTAATTAATAAAACCAATAGATTTCACTAAGGGCTATAACGCAACTAATAATTATTTTGGTGGAATCATTTCGCAATTTCCATCAAAAACTACTCCATTTGCTATTTGCAATTTAGCAGTTTTTATATTTCCATTGACTTTACCGGTAGATAGCATTTCGATACGTTCCAAAGCAACAACATTACCTGTTACATGTCCGCCTACAATAACGGTGTGAGCTTTGATGTTTGCTTTAATAACAGCTTCTTCACTAATGTAAAGATAGCCGTCCGAAATGATTTCGCCCTCAAATTGACCCGATATCTGAAGCGGTTTTTTAAAGGTTAGTATTCCGTTAAAGTATGTTTCTTTGCCCAGTATGGTAGAAATAGCACCATGTTCCGTAATCATTAATTGATTGTTTTTCTTTGTCATATATTCCTTTCCTGCTCCTACTTTGTCTTCATGACGTAAACACCGTCCCAGTCCATCGGAGGTGGGTTTTTGATAAACTCAAGACATCTGGTTTCGTATAATTTGGAGGGTGTGTCGTTTGGTTTGATTTTTAGAGCTTCTTGAAATAATTTTAAAGCTTTTTGAAATTCCCTATCTTTGTACAATTCCAATCCTTGGTTGTAAAAGTTAACTACTTGTTTCATTTCTTCTGTTATCATTTTAAACCTTCATAAATACCTTTGAGAATCCATTCAAGATTTTTTTTAGTTGCAAATAATAATTGCATATAATTTGATATAGCGAAGGGGGGGTTGTGTAAAAAGTGGCTTTTTATACAATTCTAAGAAAAATGGGAAAATACTCTTTTCTTATCCAATTGCCATTATAGATAATATGAATGCTATTGATTTTACAAAAATTGAAAAAAAGAAATTTAATTTTTACTATTTTTTATCTATTAGTGTTTACTTGCTGTTCTCTTTCTGGATGGAGAATTGGTTTTTTAATACAAGTCATTTGTTTACCTATGGTATGGTAAGCTGTTTTGTTATTCAATTTCTAATTATGGAATTAAGATTGAACGCTGTTTTGTCAAGGCAAAACGCCTCAATGCTTCAAATGAGTATATCCTTCCTGTCCTTCTTTTTAAACATTTTAATTTTAATTTTTTTTATAAAATATTTTAATAAAAACACTATATTACTTGGATTTTTGATTGCCTTTAATATAGGTCTTATAAACATTGTTTTTATATCATATTTTCTTAGTAAGCAAAAGACTCAATGATACTCAGAATAATTGTTTTAGTTTCTTTTTTAATTTTATCGGTTTTACCTTCCTATGCTGAAGAGCATAAAGATGCAAGTTTTGATCTGTCTAGTGTTGTTATTCATCACTTAAAAGACAAAGCGGAATTTCCTATTAACGTTGGTGGTAGGAAAGTTTTTGAAGGGGACAAAGATTTTGATCCGCAAGTAAAAAGTATATTTGAAGATCACCATACTCATAAAAAATATCACTTTGTGGGTGGCTATGACCTTCATATAACCAAAAGGGTGACGATGATGTGGATTGTTAGCTTTTTCTTAATGCTTACTTTCATATCCGCTGCAAGGATCATTGCCAAAAATCCTTATAGGGTTCAATCGCGTTTTGCAGGATTAGTTGAATCATTTATCCAGTTTTTGAAAAATGATGTTATAGACCCAAATATGCATGGGCATGGGCATCCTTATTACCATTACCTATTTTCGCTGTTTTTCTTTATTTTATTCTGTAATTTGTTTGGGATTATTCCACCTGTGGGGGAAGTTATAGCTTGGGTGGGGGGCATGGATGCGCACCACTCGCTTCCTGTTCAAATTTGGAGTGGTATAACGGCAACAGGAGACGTATCTGTTACCGTTGCGCTTGCAATCTTAACTTTTATCCTTATTTATGCTACTGGTTTTGTTTATCAGGGCATTAAGTTCATTATAAATGTTGTGCCTACTGGTGTTCCTTTAGCGATGTATCCTTTACTCTGGCCTTTGGAGTTTATTGTTTCGCCTCTTGCCAAGTCGTTTTCTCTCACTGTGCGGCTTTTGGCAAATATGACTGCTGGGCACGTTATAATTCTTGCTTTAATGGGATTTGTTTTTCAATTTCAAAGTTATAAAGTTGTTCCTGTTTCCATATTGAGTTCGGCTGCGATTTATCTGTTGGAAATATTTGTCGCTTTTTTGCAGGCTTATATTTTTACTTTATTGACGGCTATTTTTGTAGGATCGTCTATGCATAAGCATTAATTTATATTTAAAACATATTATTAATTTTTTAGGAGATATTATGGACTTTGGTTTAGGTTACATAGGAGTTGGAATTGGTGCAGGTCTGGCAATCATTGGTGCGGGTTTGGGTATTGGAAAGATTGGTGGTTCTGCTGCAGAAGGAATTAGCAGGCAACCTGAAGCGTCAGGAAAGATTCAAGCGGCAATGATTATTTCTGCTGCGTTAATTGAAGGTGTTGCTCTTTTTGCACTTGTAATCGCGTTTTTAGCTGGAGACCTTTTAAACAAAGAGCTTCCAAAAAGCGTACAAAATGCTAGTGCTAAGCATGTAACTGCTCCAGCAAGCGGTGGCGGGAATCCACAATAAAATAACAAAAAGGATATTAAATCTTGATTTACTTAGCTGCAGAAGGTTTAGACTTACTTAGTGTTAATCCAGGGTTATTATTTTGGACCCTGGTTACGTTCTTGATCGTTGTTATTATCCTGAAAATGTTTGCTTGGAATCCGATTATTCATGCTTTGGATGAGCGAGCAGATAAGATTCATGGTGATATAGATAGAGCAGATAAATTGCGTAAGGAAGCTGAAGAAGCTCTGGAATCTTACCGCGAAAAGATTGCCAATGCCAATAAAGAAGGTAATGCAATTTTGGAAGAGGCAAAAAATGACGCGAACAACCTGCGAAACAAAATGTTAGAGGAAACTCAACAAGAAATAAGAACCTTGAAAGAGCAGTCCTTAAGGGATATTGAATTATCTAAGCAAAAAGCGGTTCAAGAGATACAAGAGCAAGTTATCGAACTATCAGTAAGCATTGCCGGTCAAATCCTTGAGAAAAAACTCAAAACGGAAGATCATGTAGCGTTTGTAAATAACGAAATAGAAAAGCTAAAGGATCTTAAAGTTTAAATATGAGCGATGTACAAATTGCAAAGATGTATTCCAGAGCAATTCTTGAGATTGCCGTCGAATCTAATGCTATTGATTCTCTTGAGTCTGAACTAAAAGATACCGTAGATTTATTTGTTAAAGATGATGAAATATGGAATTTTTTGATTTCTCCAAGGATAGACAGGCAAATAAAAGCAAGTATCATTGAACAAGCAACAAAAGGTCGGGTTTCTGAAACCTTGTCATCTTTTTTACGTGTTTTGATTAAAAATGATAGGATGTTATGTTTACCGGAAATTTACAAGCAGTTCTATTTGGGAATTGACCAACTCAAAGGTAGGATCCGGGCAAGCGTTTATGTTGCCTCACCATTGCCTTCTTCGGAAGTAGAAAAATTAAAAGCAATTCTATCACAAAAATACAATGGTGAATGTTTTATAGATGTTGTGGTTAAGCCGGATGTGATTGGAGGGTTGGTTATTAGAATTGGTGATGAAATAATTGATGGTTCAATGCAAAACTACTTATATACAATTCGACAACGCTTACTAGAGACTAAGCAGCAAAGTGGAGCCTTTTATGAGAATTAAAACAGATGAAATTACATCTATTATAAAAAAAGAGATACAAAATTTTAAACAAGACCTTGATGTTAAAGAAGTTGGAACTGTTATCGAGGTTGGAGATGGTATTGCTAGAATCTTCGGATTAAGTAATGTAATGGCGGGTGAGTTGATTGAATTTCAAAATGGAGTTAAGGGACAAGCCTTCAACTTAGAAGAGAACTCCGTTGGTGTTGTTATTTTGGGTGATTACCAACATATAGAAGAAGGTTTCACCGTTAAAAGAACAAATAAAATTTTTGAAGTACCTGTTGGAAGCGCTATGTTAGGAAGGGTTGTGAATCCTTTGGGTGAGCCAATGGATGGTAAGGGACCAATTAATACGTCTTTGCATAGAGCGGTTGAAATCATTGCTCCGGGTATTTCAAAAAGACAACCAGTGAAAGAATCTTTGCAAACAGGTATTAAGTCAGTTGACTCTATGATACCTATAGGTAGAGGACAAAGGGAACTTATTATTGGGGATAGAGGAACCGGAAAAACGGCTATTGCACTTGATACAATAATCAACCAAAAAGAGACGGGAGTTATTTGTGTATACGTGGCAATAGGTCAAAAAGCTTCTACAATAGCTGGTGTTGTGCAAAAGTTGGAAGAAGCTGGGGCTATGCCTTATACAATTGTAGTTGCGTCTGCTGCTTCAGAGCCTGCTCCACTTCAATATGTTGCTCCTTATTCCGGTTGTACTATAGCTGAATACTTTATGTACAACGAAAATAAGCACACCTTGGTGATATATGATGATTTGAGTAAACAAGCCGTTGCCTATAGGCAGATGAGTTTGTTACTTAGGAGACCACCAGGTAGAGAAGCTTATCCTGGAGACGTGTTTTATTTGCATTCAAGATTATTAGAAAGAGCAGCCAAACTAGATGATAAATATGGTGGTGGTTCTTTAACTGCTTTACCTATTATTGAAACTCAGGATGGTGAGGTATCTGCTTATATTCCAACAAATGTGATTTCGATTACAGACGGGCAGATTTATTTGCAATCTAATCTATTTGCTTCTGGTGTTAGACCGGCGGTTGACGTTGGTATATCGGTTTCAAGGGTAGGTGGAGCAGCTCAAATAAAAGCGATGAGAAAAGTAGCCGGTCGTTTAAAATTAGATTTGGCTCAATTTAGAGATTTGGAAGCATTCGCGCAACTTGGTACGGAATTAGACGCAGCAACACAAGCTCAGTTGGATAGGGGATATCGTATTGTTGAAATATTAAAACAACCACAAGCGAAACCTATGCCTGTTGAGGAGCAAGTCGTTGTGATTTTTGCCGTAACAAAAGGGTTTTTGGACAAGGTTCCTATTCATAAAATTCGTGGAGTTGAATCACACATCCTTGAATCTATGAGGACGAAATATCCTGAGGTTTTAAATAGTATTAAAACAGATAAGGATATAAAGGACGAAAAACTATTATCTGATAAATTGCAGGAAATAGTTAATGAGTTTTTATCGAAAAATTAAAAAAAGAACGGTTTAAAATTGGCTACACCTAGAGAAATAAAAAAGAGGATTAATTCGGTAAAAAATACGAGAAAGATTACTCGTACGATGGAAATGGTTTCAACTGCTAAATCTAAGAAATTGAGCGATAGGGTAAATGCATCGAAGCCATTTTCTGAAAAAATTCAAGAGTTGACATCTTCTCTTTCTGATCTATCTTCCCAAATTAGTAGTCCGTATTTGCGGAAACCAGAGGTAGTTCATAAAATTGCCATGTTGGTGGTTACAGCAAATAGAGGCCTTTGTGGGGGATATAATAGCAACATTCTACGTTTAGCTAGAAGTCGGATAATCGAATATCAAGCTAAAGGTGTTGAGTGTGATGTTTATGCTGTTGGAAAAAAAGGTATATCTTTTTTTAAATTCACAAAGCAGAAGATTGTCCAGGGTTTCACAAACATAAACGAGGCGGCTGGTTATAAAGAAGCAGAGTATTTTGCTGACTTATTTATGGATTTGTATGCTAATCAAGCAATAGACGGATTGGAAGTTATTTCTACGGTATACCAATCATCATCACACCAAAAGCCAGAGATTATTAAAATATTTCCTATAGAAACAAAGGAAAATACTTCGAAAAGTATGGAAAATGTGATTTATGAACCTAATCCGAAAGAAATTTTAGAGTCTTTATTGCCATTTACAATTAAAACTTCTTTATATCGGATTTTGTTAGAAGCTCTTTGTTCGGAGCAGATTGCTCGAAGGATTGCAATGAAATCAGCTACAGATGCTGCTGGAGAAATGATAAAAATCCTCACAAGAGGCTATAACAGGGTTCGTCAGGCGAAGATTACACAGGAAATTTCGGAAATTGTAGCCGGCGCAGATTCGCTTAAGAAATAACGATATTATTAGGGAGCATTGAATGAATACAGGAAAGATTAAACAAGTTATTGGTTCGGTTCTTGACGTAGGTTTTGAGAATGGCCATTTACCAGAGATATATAACGCATTAGAAATTGAGGTCGATAAAGGTGACCATAAAGAAAAGATGGTTGCGGAAGTACAACAGCATTTAGGTAATAATACCGTTAGAGCTGTTGCCCTGTCTCCGGCAGAAGGCTTAACAAGAGGACAGATTGTAAACGACACAGGTGCACCGATTTCGGTGCCAGTTGGTAATGAGACTTTGGGAAGAATATTTAATGTTCTTGGAAATGTTGTAGATGAAGGGGAAGAGGTAAAAGTTAAAGAAAGAAGACCAATACATAGCCTTTCTCCCAATTTTGATGACTTGCAACCCAAAGCCGAGATTTTTGAAACTGGCATTAAGGTTATCGATCTTTTGGCTCCTTATATTAAAGGTGGAAAGACGGGGTTATTTGGGGGAGCTGGAGTGGGAAAGACTGTTGTTATTATGGAGTTGATTAACAACATTGCAAAGCAACATGGTGGGTATTCTGTTTTTGCTGGAGTGGGTGAGCGTACAAGAGAGGGAAATGACCTTTGGCGTGAGATGAAAGAATCTGGAGTTATAGATAAAACGGTTTTAGTATACGGTCAAATGAATGAGCCTCCTGGAGCACGCTTAAGAGTTGCATTATCTGCTTTAACAATGGCAGAATATTTTAGAGATTCTTCCGGAACTGATATTTTATTATTTGTGGATAATATTTTCCGTTTTTCACAAGCCGGATCGGAAGTTTCTGCTCTTTTGGGAAGGATGCCTAGTGCTGTAGGTTATCAACCTACTTTAGCTACAGAAATGGGTGCATTACAAGAGAGGATTACATCAACAAAACGTGGTTCTATTACATCAGTTCAAGCTATTTATGTTCCTGCTGACGATTTGACTGATCCTGCACCTGCTACGGCTTTTACTCACTTGGATGCTACTACTGTATTGTCGAGAGCTATATCAGAAAAAGCTATCTACCCTGCGGTTGACCCTTTGGATTCAACTTCAAGAGCATTAACGCCGGATGTAGTTGGTGAAGAGCATTATTTAGTTGCAAGGGAAGTGCAGACTATTTTACAAAGATACAAAGACCTTCAGGACATTATTGCCATTTTGGGGATGGATGAGTTATCAGAGGAAGATAAAATTCTTGTGGCTAGAGCTAGGAAAATGGAAAAGTTTTTATCGCAACCTTTCTTTGTTGCAGAGGCTTTTACTGGTACTCCTGGTAAATACGTAAAATTACAAGATACTGTTCGTTCTTTTAAAGAGCTTTTGAGCGGAAAATATGATGATTTACCAGAGCAGGCTTTCTATATGGTAGGCTCTATAGAAGAAGCTGTAGAAAGAGCAAAACAATTAAGAGCATAGCATAATATGTCAGAAAAAGATTTAAATATAACGGTTATATCTCCGGAAAAAATTATTTATTCGGGTCAAGTTGACTATATTAAAGTCCCAGGGAGTGATGGGTATTTTGGAATCATGGTAAACCATGCTCCGCTGGTTGCTGTAGTTGACATTGGTGTTTTAGAACTGAAAAATAGTGGTAATACAATTCGAATAGTTGTTGAAGGCGGTTTTATTGAGGTGAAAGCAAATAAAGTCAGTGTTTTAACAAATGGGGGAGATGTAAAGGATAAAATTGACTTGGAAAAAGCCAAAAAAGATTTAGAAAATCTCATAAATGATGTTAGTATTAAAAATAGAGATTTACAAATTAAAAAGGCTCAGGCAAGAATTTTAGCTTACGAACTATAATAGGTAACAGTATATTTTTTCTAATATAAAAATAATTTTATCTATATTAATTTTGCTTTTCTTTATTTTAATGGGAGATTATCTTGTCTCCCATCGTAATATCTTACAAAAAATCCACCGATCAGAACGAATCTACGTGAAAATTTATGGAAATATTAAAAATCCCGGAATTTATGAGCTAAAAGAGGGGGAAATATTAAAAAAATTAATTGATAAAGCAGGTGGATTTATAAATAATAAAGATAATTTAGGTCTTGACTTGGATTCTGTTTTACAGGATGGTCAGGTAATATATATCAATTTCAGGTAAGAGAGAATGGGAGCTTTGGAACAAGAAAACAATAAAATTGGTAATCCCCTTGATAAGATAGATTTCATTCCGACAAGAGGCAGAGAATTAGATTTTTCTGAAGAAGAGAGTGTTGATCTTGAAAATGAAGTCGATTCTGAGTTGTCTTTGGGAGATGTCTTAGAATTGGAAAAAGAAGATGATGTTCACCCTTTTTCTACTTCTAATCATGGAGAAATCCATGGTAGTGATAGAGAAGTCGAACAAGAAATTGACTTAAGGGCTATGCATGAGCATGATGATTCTTCAGATGATTTGGATAAGAGAATTGATGATTTTGCTTCTTTGTTAAAAGAAGATGATGATTTCGAAGAAGATGTTTCCAGAAAAAACTTTGAGGAAGACGGACAAGAAATTCCATTAGAATCAAGTGATTTGCTTCCTTTGTCTTTTACGGAAGAAAACGAAACATCTATCAAAGATGATATGGAAGAATTTTCCTCTGATAAAACTACACCAATTGAAGATGACATAAACTTGGAAAATGGGCAATTAAAATCTGAAAACTCAGAGGAAAATGGTAGTATAGATAACCAATATGATTTTTACGATCCTGATGCAGGGGAAGAATTGCCTACTGATATTACTGAAATTGGTACCTTAAAGGAAGACAATGATAATGAGTTAGATAATATATTAGAATCGGGTGATTTTGAGACGGAAGACGAAGAGGGCAAATCCGTTTTTGATGAGGAAAATGAAGATGAAGATATAACGTTATCCGGTGGAGAGTTAGATAATATATTAGAATCGGGTGATTTTGAGACGGAAGACGAAGAGGGCAAATCCGTTTTTGATGAGGAAAATGAAGATGAAGATATAACGTTATCCGGTGGAGAGTTAGATAATATATTAGAATCGGGTGATTTTGAGACGGAAGACGAAGAGGGCAAATCCGTTTTTGATGAGGAAAATGAAGATGAAGATATAACGTTATCCGGTGGAGAGTTAGATAATATATTAGAATCGGGTGATTTTGAGACGGAAGACGAAGAGGGCAAATCCGTTTTTGATGAGGAAAATGAAGATGAAGATATAACGTTATCCGGTGGAGAGTTAGATAATATATTAGAATCGGGTGATTTTGAGACGGAAGACGAAGAGGGCAAATCCGTTTTTGATGAGGAAAATGAAGATGAAGATATAACGTTATCCGGTGGAGAGTTAGATAATATATTAGAATCGGGTGATTTTGAGACGGAAGACGAAGAGGGCAAATCCGTTTTTGATGAGGAAAATGAAGATGAAGATATAACGTTATCCGGTGGAGAGTTAGATAATATATTAGAATCGGGTGATTTTGAGACGGAAGACGAAGAGGGCAAATCCGTTTTTGATGAGGAAAATGAAGATGAAGATATAACGTTATCCGGTGGAGAGTTAGATAATATATTAGAATCGGGTGATTTTGAGACGGAAGACGAAGAGGGCAAATCCGTTTTTGATGAGGAAAATGAAGATGAAGATATAACGTTATCCGGTGGAGAGTTAGATAATATATTAGAATCGGGTGATTTTGAGACGGAAGACGAAGAGGGCAAATCCGTTTTTGATGAGGAAAATGAAGATGAAGATATAACGTTATCCGGTGGAGAGTTAGATAATATATTAGAATCGGGTGATTTTGAGACGGAAGACGAAGAGGGCAAATCCGTTTTTGATGAGGAAAATGAAGATGAAGATATAACGTTATCCGGTGGAGAGTTAGATAATATATTAGAATCGGGTGATTTTGAGACGGAAGACGAAGAGGGCAAATCCGTTTTTGATGAAGAAAATGAAGATGAAGATATAACGCTATCCGGCGATGAGTTGGATAATATTCTTGAGTCTGGCGATTTTGAAACCGAAGAAGTTAAGTCCGTTTTTGATGAGGATTCAGAAGATGAAGATATAACGCTATCCGGCGATGAGTTGGATAATATTCTTGAGTCTGGCGATTTTGAAACCGAAGAAGTTAAGTCCGTTTTTGATGAGGATTCAGAAGATGAAGATATAACGCTATCCGGTGATGAGTTGGATAATATTCTTGAGTCTGGCGATTTTGAAACCGAAGAAGTTAAGTCCGTTTTTGATGAGGATTCAGAAGATGAAGATATAACGCTATCCGGTGATGAGTTGGATAATATTCTTGAGTCTGGCGATTTTGAAGAGGAAATTTCTGAAGCTGATTCAGAAGAAATTCAAGAAGATGTTGACAATGATCTAAGTTCAGAAGAATTAGCTAGTATTATAGGTGATGTTCCACCGGAAGAAACTTTGATTGCTAAAAATGAATTAGTTGATGAAGAAATTGGAAACTTTGAGGATGAAGACGAGATTCAGTTTGGTAGCGATGATGGTGTCGTAATCGATTTAGATGAATATTTATCTCAAGATGAAAACAGAAAAGAACCACAAGTTCAAGAAAAAGAGAAAACTGAGGAAACTAAAAAAACTATAGCCGAAAAGGAGCCCTCTTCTGAAATAAACAATTCTAAATTGCCAAGCGTAGAAGGTACCAATCAAGAAGAACTCAAAAAAATGATGAGTTACATAGATGAATTGCTTGGAAAACTTCCGGATGATATCATTCGTGAATTTGTGCAATCCGAGTATTTTGAATTGTATAAAAAAATTATGAGCGATCTTGGATTATAAACATGGGCTTGAAACAGAAAGCTATTCAAATTTATGAAACAGTGGGTTCTTTGCTTGAGGTGGAGTCTCAAGTAGTAATTTCAACAGAAAAACCTAAGGTATCATTTTTAAAAAAAGCTTTAGAATTATTGCAGCCAAAAAACGAATCTATAGGAAAAATTGAAACCAAAACTAAAATAGAAGATTTAAAACAAGATGATCCAAAAAGCGAAGTTTCTGAGTTCAAGCCAAAATATCCTTTTACAAATTTAAGTGATGAAAAGCTAGATAAAGCTTTTAATGATTGGGAAACTGATGCCCAAGAGGAGTTTTTAAAAACATCTTTTCAGCATTCGGACAATTCTTTTACTGAAGATTCCACTTATATAGAAACAATAGAGAATTATGATCAAGAGACGAATTCCTTAGAAGATGTCTACAGAAAAAAAATAGAAAATTATCTTTCCCTTTTTGAAGTAACAAAAGATATTATTGCTTCAAGGACTTTTGAAGAATTTTTTGAAAACATAGTTTATTCTGTTATCGGTCAAATTGGAGTAGAGTCTGCTGTTGTTTTTTCTAATTATAGCAATGCTAATCAAGGTTTCTGGAAAGTAGTAGATTATGATGGAGTTGATATTGAAGAGAATTGGTTTCTTGAACCAACGGATAAGTTAATTAACCTATTAGACTCTGAAAATTACATTATTCCGGCAAGAAATTTATTAAATAAAAATCTTTCGGAAAGAGAAGTTGAAATTTTAGAGCGAGTTAATACTTCTATTGTTGCATCTATTAGAACGTATGATGAATTGCTTGGGGTTATGCTGTTAGGAAAACCAATGAATACTAAAGATTATACTCCAGAAGATTTGGAGTTTGTGCAAATAATTGGAGAAATTGGTGGGACATATTTACTACGATTGAAGGATATTCTTTCTAATTCATGATTTTTACGTTTGGGGATTCTTTATTTTCTTATTGAGAATGGGTTATAATCACTTTTTGTCATTTTTTTAGTTAAATTTATTCCTTCTCTACTTGACATTTCTCTTTTTTTGTGTACTATACCTTTTATGGCACAAACACCTTCTACAATGAGCATGAAAATTGGAGAGATTGCTCCGAACTTTACACTTTTGGATACAATCTCCGGAAAACCAATTTCTTTACAAGATATAAAGTCAAATTATGCTACGGTTATTATGTTTATATGTAATCATTGTCCTTTTGTGAAACACATTCAAAAAGAGATTGTAAAACTTTCCAATGATTACATCCCAAAAGGAATTTCATTTGTTGCGATTAGTTCCAATGATGTAGACAATTATCCGGAAGATTCTCCCGAAAAAATGAAACAAATTGCCAAAGAAATGAACTATCCGTTCCCTTATTTGTACGATGAAACTCAAGGGGTAGCCAAGGAATACAAAGCGGCTTGTACTCCAGACTTTTATATTTTTGATAAAGAATTAAAATGTATTTATAGAGGTCAGCTAGACGATTCAAGACCTTCCAACGGAATACCGGTTACCGGTCGAGATATACGAAACGCTTTGGATTTAGTGCTACAAGGTAAAATGGTTACTCAAGAGCAAAAACCGAGCATAGGTTGTAATATTAAATGGAAAAACGTCTAATCAGAGATGCTAAGATTTAGATATGTAAAAAGGAGAAAGTAGGATGAATTTAGTTAAATTGTTTGTTTTGTGGTTTATCGTTTATGGTTTCATGGTTACCAATTTACATGCTGGAAATTGCACCAAAGGTAATTGTAAAAATGGAAAAGGGATGATGTTATATAAAAATGGAGATAGGTATATAGGGGAATTTAGGTCTGAATTCAAAGAAGGTATAGGTACATATTTTTATTCAAATGGTGATAAATACGTAGGTGAATTTAAAAATGATAAACCAAATGGTTCCGGTACAGCCACTCTTGCTGACGGAAGCGAATACGTGGGGCAATTTAGGGACAATTATCCTGAAGGGGAAGGCACTATGACCTACAGCAGCGGTAGCATCTACACGGGAGCTTGGCACAATGGTTTAAAACATGGTTATGGTACGATGATGTACAATTCTGGCAATAAATATTCCGGTGAATGGAGATATGGTAAAAGAGAAGGGAGAGGAGTTTTTACTTATGTCAATTATCAATCCGAACCAAAAAAACCAAAAAAACCAAAAAAATCAAGACCAACAGCATTTAAAGAAAATTCTCAAATTCCATTTTGGACTACTCACCAAACATATTAAACTGAAAATTGAATGCCTTACATAAGTTATTTTGGCTATATAATTTTTCTGCTTCTTTTCTTTTCCTTTTGGGATAGCAATTATGCGGGTGAATGTATTCGCGGAAATTGTTCAGAAGGGTATGGTACCATGGTTTATTCTGATGGTAATAAATACGAAGGCTATTGGAAAAACGGCAGAAAGCATGGCAAGGGTATATACATTTCTCGTGACGGTGGAAAATATAAAGGAGAATGGAAAGACGGAGACTATTCTGGCAAAGGAATCTATATATTCCCCAATAAAGATAAATATTCCGGTGAATTTAAAAACCAAAAGTTTGATGGCTACGGACGGTATTATTTTCATAACGGAGATTATTATGAAGGACAGTTTAAAGAAGGAAAACGTCATGGGAAAGGAATTTTTAAATATAAGCGGGGCGATAAATATATCGGTGAATTTGCAAATGAGATGTTTAACGGTGAAGGAGAATATTACTTTTCTGATGGTGATAGCTATAAAGGTAGTTTTAAAAACGATAAATTACATGGAAAAGGTACTTTTTTCATGGCAAAAGGTGAAAAGTTTGAAGGAACTTACGTAAATGGTCTTCGAGAAGGATATGGAGTTTATACTTTTGAAGATGGTTCAAAATACCAAGGTTCTTTTGGAGATGACAAATTTAACGGATATGGAATCTATGCTTTTTCGGATGGTGATAAATACGAAGGTGAATTTAAAGACGATAATTTTGACGGACGCGGGACATATACCTTTGCCAATGGTAATAAATATATTGGCAAATTTGAGCAAAACAAATACGATGGAAAGGGCACTTTTATAAACAACCAAGGGAATAAGTATATTGGTGAATTTAAAAACGACAGATACAACGGGGATGGCTCGATTAGCTACGCAAACGGTGACCAGTATACGGGTGAATTTTATAACGGGTTAAGACATGGTAATGGAAAATATACCTACGCTTCGGGTGATAAATATGTAGGTGAGTTTCAGCATGATAAATTTTATGGAAAAGGTATTTATTATTTTACTACCGGTGATAAATACGAAGGTTCTTTTAGCGATGATATGTTTAACGGTAGAGGAACTTATACTTACAGTGATGGCGATATATATATCGGTGAATTTAAAAATAATATGAAAGACGGAAAAGGAACCTATACACAAAAAGATGGCTCCAAATATGTTGGCGAGTATAAAAATAATCAAAAAGAAGGCTATGGAGTATTTTACAATCCCGAAGGCAAAACGGTTTTTAAAGGACTTTGGAAAAATGGAGATATTGTTATTCGGCAATAGAAAACAAATTGTAATCCCAAACCATGTATTTTAGGTTGCTAAAATATGAGTGTTGAGACTGGCAAGAAATTATGGGGTGGAAGATTTGAAAAACCAACTGCCCCTATTATGGAGCGAATTGGCGAATCCATCAGTTTTGATAAAAGATTATATTCCCAAGATATTCGGGGAAGCGTTGTTCATGCTAAAAATTTACACAAAATTGGGGTTATTACCCGAGAAGAATTAGATTCTGTTATTAAAGGTCTTCAGCAAGTAAAAGAGGAAATTGAGAAAAATCAACTCCCTTTTAGGCAAGAACTTGAAGATATACACATGCACGTTGAGTCTCGATTAATCGAATTGATAGGTGAAACAGGAAAAAAACTGCACACTGGACGCTCCCGAAATGATCAAATTGCCTTAGATGTTCGGCTTTATATCCGAGATGAAATTTCCATCATTTTGCAATTGATCATAAATCTGCTGGAAACGTTTTATAATAGGGCAAAAGAAAATATAGACACCGTTATGCCTGGATACACTCATTTGCAGGTCGCTCAACCTGTCAGAGTTTCTCATTATTTGATGTCTTATTTTTGGGCTTTTTTACGAGATAAGAAGCAATTTGAATTTACCCTTGGTGTAAATGATGAATTGGTCTTGGGATCGGGAGCATTGGCTGGAGTGAATTACCCAACAGACCGAGAGCTTATTGCAAAAGAACTTGATTTTAGTAGTATTAGCGAAAATTCCATTGATTCCGTCTCTCAAAGAGATCATGTTTTAAATTTTTTGTTTGCTTGTTCTCAGCTTATGCTTCACGCTTCTAGAATATGCGAAGAAATCATTATTTTTTCTTCCCAAGAATTTAGGTTTATATCTCTACCGGATTCTTTATCTACGGGTTCTTCTATTATGCCTCAAAAAAAGAATCCGGATATAGCCGAGTTAATCAGGGGGAAAACGGGCAGAGTGATTGCTAATTTGAACAATCTTATGATACTTTTAAAAGGGATTCCGCTTGCTTATAATCGAGATTTGCAAGAAGACAAAATTTCTTTGTTTGATTCAGTAGATCAAGTTAAAATCGCTTTGGAAGGCTTGACTGCCATGGTTCAGGAAATGAAATTTCATCCTGAAAACATGCAATCATCCTTGGAAATCGGATTCGCAACCGCTACTGATTTAGCTGATTATCTCGTAAATATCATTAAAATTCCTTTTCGAGAAGCACATGAATTGGTTGGAAAATTAGTTTCTGTTTGTAATTCAAAAAATAAAACTTTGTACAGCATAGATGTAGAAGATAGAAAAAAAATATCCGAATTTTTTGTGGGAGATAAATATTTTGAAGCGATTTCTTTGTTAAAATCTACCGATAAAAAATTAACTTACGGTTCAACTTCCAAAGAAAGGCAGCTGGAACAGCTGGAAAAAGCGAAAATGATATTAGATTTAATTTGATTTTTACAGGTTGGAACACTGTGTTACTTTTAAAATTGGTGAAAAAATGAAAAAAATTTCTATTGTTTTGTTTTTTATTTTTATATTTCTTGGTATTACATCTTGTGAACCAAATGAATTTGACAAAAAGGCTTATAAACCGGTGAGTTACAAACCTAAAGCAGTTGTTGTAAAAGTAAAAGAAGAAACGGATGTCTCTGTACCTGATGAAAAAGGGATTTATGCCGTTATAGAAACAAATGTTGGTGATTTGGTTCTACAGTTATTTTATGAAGAAGCTCCCAACACAGTTCAAAACTTTATTGATCTTGCCCAGGGTCAAAAAGAGGTGGAAATTGAAGGAAAAAAAGTTAAAAAAAGGTTCTATGATGGTTTAACCTTTCATAGAGTTGTTCCGAATTTTATGGTACAAACCGGTTGTCCTAAAGGTGATGGAACCGGAGGACCTGGTTATAATATAGAAGATGAAATCAATGCCATAGCCCTTGGCTTGGATAAAATTAAGATGAAAGATGCTCCTTATTACAACCGCTATCTTCAGCAAGCTGTTGTGATTGGTATGGGTTTAAAAACCCAAGCAGAAGTAAATGAAAGAAAGGAAGAGGTTGAAAACAATTTAAAGGCAGCCACGGAATTATCGGTTTTGGAAATTTTATATCGAAACGGTTATCGCTACAATGAAGTTTTAAACAGTAAAAAAGCCGTTAAAGGTTCGCTTGCCATGGCAAACAAAGGAATTCCCAATACCAATGGATCGCAATTTTTTATCAATCAAGTGGATACTCCCCATTTAAATGGTCTTCATACCGTATTTGGTCATTTGGTTTCAAAATTTAGTGTGTTAGAACAAATAGTTCTTGCAGGAAATTTTAAAACAAAAATAGATAAAGTTACGATAATAGATAAAAGATAAAAATAAATTACAAAAAGATAAAGGGAGCGGGATGTCAGAACTTGATGAAAAAAACCAGGCGTATTTAAATTGTTTAAATTCGATTTTAAAATTAACTCAGAGTGAAACCGTTTCTAGTATATTGAAACAAATTTCGGAGATTCCGGAAGATCTAGAAGATAAAGATGCGATTTTAACGGAAATGGAAAGAACCAGAGTTTTTCCGGACTCCCTAATGACCATTATTACAATGATGATATTTTTAGTAGACGAGCGAGATCAAATTAACCAATTGTATGAAGATGCGATGGAAAGGTATGATACCATCAATCGTCTAACAACAAAAAGCAAGCCAACTGAAGATGAAGCCAAAATCAAAAAAACACTTACAGATTTTATATTAAAAATAGAGTCTTTTTATGAAACTCACGATAAGGCTGATGAAGGTACGCTTAGGGAAATGAATAAATTTATGGTGGAAAATAAGCTTAAGGAAGGTTCTGAGAAGAGTTTTTTGGAAATAAAGCTCGCAAATCGCTCTATTAGTCAAATCCAACCTCATTTAGTAACACTTCTTGATACTTACTTCCAGTATAAAAAAAACAAAGGGATTATGAAAAGATTAATCAAAATCTCTAATTATATAATAGAAGATGCACAAAAAAAGGCATCTTAGAAGTTTTAATAAAAAGAAAGCTTATGTGGTACAGTAGTTTAATTATATTTTTATTTTCGTTAATTTCTATTATTGCTTTTCCGGAAAGTGAAAGCAGAACTGCCTATAACAAGGAATATCAACATATTGATGTTCGAGGAAACAAAACTCAAAACTTTGTTCATTTGCAATGCAAAGCAAATATCAAATTAAATGGTGTGAGTTATGAGGCTGATGAAAATGTATTTCTAGATTTTACAATCAGAAATTATGGTGAGGAAGTTATTCGTGTTTTTCCAACTCTTGGAAAAAATGAAACCTATCAATTGGTTATAACCGATGAAGATGACAATGTAATTCCTCTAAAAGAAAAAGTAAAAATTGATAAAGTAGAAAACTTTCTTCATTCGGTTAGATACAACACATACCCCAGCAATAAGAAAAAAAAGAACAAGAAAAAAGTTAAACTAAAAAGAATGACTGAAAATATGGTGGGTGATTACGTAAAAGAGCTTATTATACACCAAGGAGAATCATTTATTCGAAGACTGAATCTCAAAGATACATACGAGTTAAAGCCAAATAATAAATACTATATTATAGGTTATTTTTATCCGAACTTTGTGGAAAATAAATCAGTATTTATCAAAACGGAAAATAGGTTAGTTTTTTCTATTAAGGAAAGAAAGGATGAACGCAAGCTACAACAGGCAAAAAAAATCAATTCCGTTGCTTTCAAAGGAATTCAACCGGAAGAAGTTGTTCACTTATTTTTAAGTGCGGAAATTCAAAAAAATTGGGGGAATTATAATAAATATATAAATTTTCCGGAATATATTCTCGGATACGATCAATATGCCGTAGAGTATAGTAAATCATCTCCTCATATAAAAGAAATGATAATAGAAGAATTTAAGCACTATCTAGCGGAATCAAGAGCAGGAAAGCTTATATATTATAAAATAATTGCAGCGGAGACAATAAGTCCAACTCTTGCTAAAGTAAAAGTGAATGTAGAAAGACAATTAAACAAAATGCCTTCTAGATATGAATACCAATATATATTAAAAAAGGATAATCCAGAAGACAGTTTGTGGAAAATATCCAATCTAGTAGTTAGGGTAAAAAGATGACAGAAATACTATCTCAAGACGAAATAGATGCATTATTAAATGCAATATCAAGCGGTGAGGTAAATGAAGATGAGTATCAATCCGTTGGTGAGCAAAAAAAGGTCAAAATCTATGATTTTAAAAGACCGGATAAATTTTCTAAAGATCAAATTCGTACTCTTCAAATGATGCACGAAACTTTTGCTCGTCTAGCAACTACCGGTCTATCGGCTCAATTGAGAGCATTGGTTGGTGTTCACGTAGCTTCTGTTGATCAATTAACCTATGAAGAATTTATTCGCTCTATTCCCAACCCAACTACCTTAGCTGTGATTAATATGGACCCTTTGAAAGGATCATCCATATTAGAAATGGATCCTTCCATTTCCTTTACTATTATTGATAGGTTGTTTGGAGGAAAGGGTGAATCTTCCAAAATCAATAGAGAACTATCTGATATAGAAATGTCTG
This sequence comes from Leptospiraceae bacterium, assembly GCA_024233865.1. GTDB lineage: Bacteria > Spirochaetota > Leptospiria > Leptospirales > Leptospiraceae > JACKPA01. The sequence goes on from JACKPA010000003.1 coordinate 306,720, forward strand.
TAATGGAGGGAATTATTGTAAGAATTCTTGGTAATTTAAGAGAATCCTGGTCAACAGTAATTGACCTTAGACCGAGATTAGGGAATATTGAAACAAATCCTCAATTTGCTCAGGTAGTTCCTCCTAATGATATGGTTGTACTTATTACCTTAGAAACAAAGGTGGGTGAAGTAGAGGGTATGACTAATTTGTGTATTCCTTATATTACCATAGAGCCTATTATTAACAAACTATCTGCCCAGTATTGGTATTCGTCTATTCGGCGTGGTGAAACGGATGAAAACAAATCAGTCATCCAAGAAAGGTTAGATGGTGTTACGGTTCCTCTTATCACTGAGGTAGGTCAAGTTGATATTAGCATGATGGACCTCTTGAATCTTTCCGTTGGCGACGTAGTGAAACTAGAGAATACTCCCGTTAAATCTGATATGATAATCAAAGTTGGAGATCGAAGAAAATTTAAATGCTCTCCAGGTAAGGTGGGAAACAGAGTAGTTGTCCAGATAGGAGAAATCATAGAAGAAATACCTGACGAATTGCTTGGTTCTACAAGATCAGAACAAGAATACTAAGAAGTACCACAGCCATCCTGGCTGTGTTGAATTTTTACACTTGTAGCACCTTCCCAAAAAATCACTTAACCACACTCTTTTGCCCGCAAGACCGTATTAAAGCACTTACGGGCAGTTTTCAGGCAGGTTGTAAACCTTCAGTTTACAAAAAGATTATTTTTTCCAAAGGATACATTCACCAGGACATTCATCCATAACATCCTGAACTGCTTTCACATCCTCATCCGGAATTTCAGCATTATTGATTTGCTCACCGTTTACATGAGTTTCAGAAAGATCATCATCATCCATTTGGAAATATTTTGGTAAGTTATCTGCACACATATTACATGATGTACAATCATCTTTTTCTACATAAGCAATTTTTGTAGCCATTTTTCTAATCCTCGTTTAGAATAATTTTAATAGTTCCACATAAAATAAAGTATGCTTTTCAGTCAACTAGCTATTTGATAGTTTCTTACTTGATTAATGGAGAAAGAAAATATCTGATTCCAAAATGAAAACTAAAGTCAGGTGTTGTATAATAACTAAGGTCTTCCGTAAAAGCACCGTAAAACTTTAGATTTTCATCCACTTTTTTGGTAATTCCAAAAGACACCTGAGTTGAATTGGCACCTAATTCTTTTAGCTTTGTTTGAAAAGGTGAGGTTAAATAAATAAATTGTAAAATAAATGACAATTCGTTTTTCCATAGATATTCAAAAGACAAAGAGCCGTCAAAATAGGGTTGTATCTTTACACTCGTACTGTTAAAAAAGCTACGCTTAGAAGGATATATGTAGCTTAAATTAAAATAGATGTTTAAAGGGTTAAACGATTTTTGCAGAACAATTCCCCAACCAATTTCAGTACCACTTCTGTAACCAAAGTTGGATTCTCCAATAGGTATTCGGAGTGCAATAATTGTGGAAAAGGCTGGTAATGAATTTGATTCTGATTTTAATTTTCTTTTATAACGAATATTAGAATCTCCTAATCCTGTTCCGGAAGGTACATCAAGAACTTTGTTTCCACAATCGTACAAATTGTTTTTGAAAGGGAATAGAGGATCATTTTTATAGAATATAGGTAAGAAATTCGTGTGTTTAGTTTGTAGATAACTACTTTTCAAACTGTAAAGAGATTCTAAAGTATGATAGTCTAAAACGTCTTTTCCACAGTCGTTGAATTTATAATTGTATTTAAAGTCAGGATGATTTACCCTATCTCCGTTTGGGAAACCAAAAGTGCGGTGAAAGTCTCTAACTGCACCATCCATAATTCCTGAAAAATTATGCATTGCCCAGAAATCGAATCGAATATCCGAATTTTCTGTTAAGCCGTATTCGGCAGCAACATTTAAGCTAATCACTTCCATATCCACTTCAATATTTTGAGTCATGGTGTTATTTGTTTGCATGTTGCTAGTCCATGCCGTGTTAATGTTATAATTGATTTTTTTGTAAGGTGTGGTGTTTGAAGCCGTTGGAGTCATACTCAAGAAGCTTGAAAGCGGAGTGTACATGTTATGAATTTCCAAAGGTCCAAAAGGTTCTTTTGATGATTCTGAATGGATGGTCATAAAAGATAAGAAAAAAATGAATACTATAGTTAAGAAAGTAGGCATGATTATTTCTTTGGGGGATTAATGAGCACATGTTTTAAGTGGTTAATAATGTTTTCTCGATCATAAGTACTATCTTTAATTAAGTAATACCATTCATGTACATTGTTAAACTTTAGAGGATTAGATTTAATCAAGTCTACCTTTAAATAGGGACTTTTGGAATACATCAATAATTCTTTCCATAAAAGAAGAGTAGGATTCAGGAGTTTCTTGAAAGCTTTTTTAGGAGCTTTTTTTTCTTTGCCTAATTCAAGAATTTTTTCCAAAATATCATAATATCCAATATACGCTCCTATTTGGAAGTTATTTTTTAACGCACCACGGCTTAAACCAATCTCATACTGTTGGATTATTCTACTTTTGAGTGCGTTGGGATAATACTTAACACTATTCCAAAAATTTTTAAAAAATTCACTCTGGATGATCTTTTGACTGAATACCAAAAAATAACTTTGAGCGTGGTATCTATTTTCAAAGCTGTCTGTTAATCCCCACATATCAAGACCTCTTTTTTCCATTGTTTCAAAAACTTCCCCTAAATCGTAAATAGGTCCGTATACGCTATCATTAGTGATAAATATCTGTTCGTATTTATCATAATCTCCAACAATTTCCAAACCTTTTTTCCATGAGCCAAAGTCATAACCTATATTTTCTCGAAAGATTATTTTATCAACTATGTTTGATACTTTGCGAATTTCCGAATCCGGAAGTTCTTTGGAGGTAACAATAAGTAGAATTTCAAAATTTAGTTCTTTAATTTTTTGCAAATTGTAAATTACATAATCATGAATCTTATTCAAACCATCATAGTTTGCAAAAAGGCATAATTTTTTAGAGCTAGTGTTTTTGGAGCATTCAATTACAGTGTAGACTTTTGATTGCTTTTGAATAAAAGCCAATGCAACCACTTTTATAATAACTTTTTTGAAGGGTATAAACCTATGCAATTTATATCGAGATACAATACTTTTTAAAAATCGCATACAGTTTAATTCCCTTTTATTTTTAAATATTTTTTGGATTTTAGTCTCAATCGAAATCCCAATAATAAAATTCTTAGTTTGTAAATAAATTTACTGATAAACTGAATTTTCTCATTTATTTTAAAGAAGTATTCTCTTACTGTTTCCCGGAAGGCTATAGAAAGGTTTTGAATAGATTTATCATCATTTAAATTTTTTATCTCTAATGCTTTTACTATTTCTAAATTCTTAAACACAAAATAGGCTGCTTTATCCTTTGGGCTTATCACTCTATTAATTTTATGATAACTTAAAGAAGATATATCTTTATTGAACACCATTAACGTTGAAAACATTCTTTCCATAATAAATGCGATATAAGAAGCATTTATTTGTTTGTCAGCTCTCGAATGAATAAACTCACCTTCTTCTTTAGTAAGAGAGTTATTGATGTAATTGTATATTGGAACTGTAAAATCCATAAAGGATTTCCAAAACCTTTGGTTTCCTATCCAATAATTACAAAACAAAGTATTGTCTTCTGTATTAACTATTTTATAAATATCAACCTCGTAGTTTAGCTTATAAAATAGGTTTTGAACAAACTTCATAATTCCAGGGTGATAATATTCTGCTTGGTACCATACGTTTTGAAAGAGAAAAGCATTCATATAAAAAGGGTTAATGAAATAAACGTCATAACCAGGATTTTGTAGAATGAAGTTTTTGAAATTTTCTCCATGAACTTGTGTTTTTTGTCTGAACTTCCAAGAAAGATAGCCTCTGTATTCGGATTCTTGTATGGGATATTTTTTATAGTTTTGGTAAAATATCCAATATTCATGCCATTCGGGATTTTCGTTTGAAATATTATTGTACGGTTTAAAAGCTTCTTCTAAAAATGACTCTTGATCTTGTTTGTAATATATTTGATATATGCTTATATGATTCATAAGCTAGTCTTCTGGGTAAGTTTTAGTTTGTTTAAAATTGTAATAAATAAATTTCTGATTCTCCAAACAACGCTAAGACGAATAGTTTGAAGTTCTATGTGAAAAACATCCCTCTGTTCCATAAGAGCACCATTTTTCACATGAAGATCGTGAAGCATCCCATAAGCATTTACTATTTTATATTTAGACCTGTCTTCTTTAGAGATTGCTGTAAAATTATCTGTCATTTCTTCTATTCTTTTTAATCTTTTTTTAATGAGATTACCAACTGTATGATCGCTAAAATTTCTTATAATGTCTAACTTCGCTTGTTTACCTGCTTCTTTTGCTTTTTCTTGATTCTCATAAACATAACGCATTAGTTCACTACAATGTTTTTCATCCGGTTCTGCCCATAATTCTCCTTTTACATAAAGACCATCCGTTTCTTTGATTTCAACCAAATTATATTTGACCAAAAAGCTATTGTTCACATTCATAAAGTCCATATTGGCAGAGTACGCAGTGGCTATAACCGGTTTTTCCAAAAACATTGATTCTGCCATTGTGAGCCCAAAGCCTTCCGCAGCATGTAAGGAAACATAACAATCAGCACGTTGAAATAAAGAAAGTAAATCAGGTCGATGCAAATAATCATCTATCACATATATGTTTGTATGGGAATTAATTAAGTTATTAAGAAGAACTTTTTTCTCCGAAGATTGTTTGGAATTGGAGAACTTGACAACTAATACAGCGTCATTGTTTCCTTGAAAAGTATTTAGGAAAGCTCGAATCACTTTATCCGGATTTTTTCTTTGAAAGGAGCTTGCAAAATCAAAGACATACAAAAATACATATTTGTTTTCAAAATTTTGTATAAATTCCGGCTCTTTACTTGCTAAATCAAGTTTAATGGAACAAGGAACCGTTAGAGTCGGTATTGTAGAACTCTTTGATATTGCATCCATTGAATACTTACTACCGGTCCAGATTTCATCAAATAGATCAAAAAATTTAATCCATTCTTTTGGGAAATTATTTAATTCCCAAAACCAATAACCTATATTGTATTTACCTTGAAAGTAAGAAGACTGTCTAAACTTCACAAATTCACCAAGCATATCCGGATTTATAAGAATTAGGTTGACCGGATAAGGATTTTTATCCGTAAAGTTAGAATGCGTTTTGTCTTCTTTGCGATGTTGGTTTAGATCGAAATTGTTAAGAACGTAAGGAATCCCGGCAACTTCAATAGAACGAATACTCGACCTCACTGCCTCTCCCAATCCAAATTCACTATTAATATATCCGGATATATTAATTCCTAAAGTATACTCGTCCAAGTCAAATCCTTTACTATCTTGTAGAATTTTTCAATTTTTCCCTTACCTTATCAAAGTAGTCTTTATTACTCTTTTTAAAAGGGGCAATTATATTAAAATAGAATATATACCAAATAGCCATGAGCCCGTCTTTTAGCCCGATCTTTTTCCCTTCTTCATAAGTACGACCATAGTAAGAAATTGGCACTTCATAGATACGGATTGGAAGTTTGGAAATCATGGCTGTGATTTCAACCTCCATTCCAAAGCCTTTACTGCTTAAATTCATGTACTTCAAAATAGGACTTCGGAACGCTTTATAACAAGTTTCAATATCGGTCATATTCAAATTTGTAAGCATGTTTGATAAAAAAGTAAGTGATTTATTCGCTAAATAATGATAAAAATAAAGAACTCGCATCGTTTTTTTTACAATAAATCGACTTCCGTATACTACATCCGCGTGATTATTCAAAATCGGTTCGATAACAGATTCAATTTCCATGGGATCATATTCTAAGTCTGCATCTTGTATAATCAAAATTTCTCCGGTTGCTTCCTTAATGGCTTTTTTTATAGCATTCGTTTTTCCCGAATTTTTTTCTAGCTTAAAAACTCTAATTTTAGGTGAAGAAACAGACGTGATTTCATAAAAGCTATTATCTTTTGAGCAGTCATCAATTACAATAATCTCTGTTACAAAGGGTAGTGAAACCAATTTGGATAGAATTATGCCTACCGTTTTTTCTTCGTTGTAAACCGGAACTAATACACTAACTGACATAATTACACCAATTTTCCTTTATTACTAAATTTGTAAAGCCATCTTCCAAATGCATATAATAAAATCCAAAAACACAAAAGCAAGAATAATATAGCATAAGGATTGTACCTATAAATTAAGTATGGCAAGGTTAATGTTAAAACTCCCCCACCAACAAAAGGAGAAGAAAGTGGAGCTGCTTCCGCGTAAATTTTTACCGCTTTTGATTTGAATTCAGGATCTAGCATTTTTAAAAGCATCAAACCAATCACAGTTGTACCACCCAACATTCCAAAATTTAATATTCCCAATTCTGTTCGATATTCTTTTTGAATTAGTTCCTCGGAGAGTCTTTTTATACTAAAAATATTCCAAGCAAAACCTATGGTAAACAAAATGAATAACGGTAGTAAGGCATCCGATATAATTTGTAAATCAAGAGTAGAGATAGCTGTAAATATAAGCAGTTCCATGAATACATTTGAAAACAAAGTGATAATGTCATTTTGAATTAGGTATTCGTGTTTTGTAAGTCTCAAAGATAGTTTAATTAAAATACTTCCAAATAATGTGAAAATAAAAAGGGGTAGGGTAGGTAATTCTACAGGTATTATCTTATCTATACTTTGTTTTATGAAAACTCCAACTAAAAAGGCTGATAAAATAAGAGTTAAAGAAACAATAAATTGAATAGGATCACCATGAATTCGTTTGTGTTCTTGGATTCCCAAATAGGTTGTTTTATTATCCTTGATTAAATAGATTCCAATAATAATAGAAAATATCAGACCAATGGTAGCACTAAAAAGAGCATATTCACTTCCGTTTGGCATGCCATTACTTTCCAAAGAATTACGAATGGCGACTGCTGTTCCATGACCTCCTGCGAATCCGGCTTCCAAGATTGCGTAAAATACAATTGGTAAACCAAACAGAGGTTTAAATAAAAATAGCGTTAAAATAATACCTATTATAATTTGTCCCAAAATTGCAATCCAAACAAAAACGCCTTGCGAAAGGACTTCTATAATTTTAGATTTTTGTTTGTTTTTTTCGTCAGTTGTTTCCAAAAAAAGAGCTGCAAACACAAGGGCAATAAAAAGGGAAGGATATTCTTTCCAAGCTATAAATATTTCATTGGATTTGTAATTTTGAAAGATGCTAAAAAATAGTAAAACAACAATAGAAGAAGTTAAAGAAACTGGAATTCTATATATATGCAAAAATTTGGTTTTATATGTGATAATACCGGTAATTCCAAGTATTACGATTATAATAAACAATGGAATCACCTATCTCTCCACTTTCCACTCTCTTTGATTAGCTCTATTAACTTCCGATCAGCAATTTCACTGGGAATAGACCTTGCAACAATTTCATGACCTTTGTATAGATGAATTTTGCCAAATCCGGCTCCTACATAGCCAAAATCTGCGTCTGCCATTTCTCCGGGACCATTCACAATACAACCCATAATGGCAATTTTAACTTCTTTTAGATGAGATGTCTGCTCTTTGATCCTTCTGCTTACGTCTTGTATGTTAAAGTTTGTTCTTCCGCATGAGGGACAAGATATAAATTCCGTTTTTAAAATCCGTAGCCTCACAGACTGCAAAATATCATAAGAAATTGAGAGTATATCTTTGAATTTATCATCTTCAGTTTGGATTCGAATAACATCTCCGATTCCATCCAACAATAAACCTCCCATTCCACTAGAACAATTGTATATTGCTTCTTCCACATCTGAAAATTGTCCGCTTAGTAACATTGGAAAATCATTTTCTTTTAGATAAAAAGCCAGTTTTCTATAATCCAAAAGAATTTCATTAGAAGTAAGTGAAAAAAATATATTTTTATTTTCGCTTTCTTTAATAATATCCAATAAGCTTGAAAGATACTCCAAGTATTCCGGTTGAATTTGAAATTCAATGATTCGATTTTTTTCTTTGGCTTTGAGTAGAAAGTTTATAAAGCTAAGTTTGTTGTTTTTGATAAATCCAAAAGGTTCCAAAACAATTTTATCAAAAATCAACAATTGTTCTGCAAAATTTAAAGGGTTTTCATTTTCTTTCCATTTTTCTAATAAAATCCCAAAAGGGAGTTCTGTTCCAAGTTTCTTTTTTATTATAAGAAGTTCATTCAATGTTTGCAAGTTAAAAACGTTAAAAGACAGTATTTCAACCGGTGTTTCTTCCGAATTGCACAATAATACACTTTGTATTTTCCCGGTAATTTGGGATTCTGTCAAGCCGTCTGTTTGAATGTGCGTTTCAACTCGAATGGGATTGTTCTCTCCACAGGCTACATTTCCGATTTTTACTTCAGAACTATAAAACCTGGAATACTCAAAAGGGTTTCTAAATTCTTGGTAACTTTGCTTGGATGCTTGAAAGGATGCTTTAGAAATAAACTTTTCTGCAACTTTCCTGGCAACGGGAATTTCATAAACGGCATCTTCCGTGAGTGACACTCGTATGGTATCTCCAATTCCATCTTCCAAGAGAGTCCCAATTCCTATGATGGATTTAATTCGACCTTCTCTTCCGCTTCCAGCTTCTGTAACCCCCAAATGCAAAGGATAATCCATTTTATAATCTAAAAATTTAGAAACAAGCAATCTATAAGCTTGAACCATAACTACCGGGTTGGATGATTTCATAGAAACCACAATGTCATAGAAAGATTCTGATTCTGCGATTCGAATAAACTCTAAAGCGGACTCAACCATTCCAAGAGGAGTATCGCCAAAACGATTCATAATTCTATCTGATAAAGAGCCATGGTTGGTTCCAATTCGCATGGCAACTCCAAGTTCTTTGCACCGTTTCACCAATGGAAGAAATTTATCAGCCATTTTTTCGATTTCAAGATCATATTCTTTTTCGGAGTATTCTTTCACCGTGAATTTCTTTTTATCAGTGAAATTTCCTGGATTAATTCTAATTTTTTCGACATGTTCCACGGCTTGCATGGCTACACTTGGAGTAAAATGAATATCAGCCACGATTGGAACTTTGCAATTCGCTTTTTTAAGCTCTTTTCGTATATTAGGCAGGTTTTCCGCATCTGGAGATGATGGCACGGTAATCCTTACAATTTCACAACCGGCTTCCGAAAGCTCTATGACCTGCCTAACGGTTTCTTTTGTATCCTGTGTATCAGAAGTTGTCATGGATTGAATGCGAATCGGATTCTCTCCTCCAATCCTAACACTACCAACCCTAACAACTCTAGTTTTTAGTCTTTGGTAAAAAAAAGGTGAATAATTGTATTTTAAGTTCATTAGCTTTTACGGTTTGATAATTCTCATTTTCACTTGGGCGTTTAACTTTTCCTGAACTTCCTTTATTTGTTTGGCTAAGTCTTTTCTTTCACCACTTGATAATTCTATATTTTTTGTTTCGGAATTGTTGGAGTAGCTGACCATAATGACATTGGCTGATAAGATTTTATCAACAACCTGCTGTGACATTTCGGATGTTATTTTTAGAGTACTGGTATAATCCGTTGCAACTTTTTTAAGCTTATAATAATCATTGTCTAACTTCAAAGAAACCCCTACAGGTAGCCCGACGTCGTAAGAATCCAAAAAATATTCCAGATAAATGAACTTTTTTAAAGACTTATTTTCCATAATTCCGGTTACATAAAGACTGTTTGACTTTCCTCTGTAACAAAACGGATTCAAACTGAATACGATACAAATTGGTTCGGATTGAATCGAAATCTGGTCAATGGTAGGCTCAGGGGTCACTGCTACCGAGCTGCAACGCCAGATAATTAGGCATAGAAAACAAATCATAAAAAGTTTTTTGAAATTCATACTTCCTCTTTTGTTAAAGTAACATCTTGTATATATGTATTTTTTGCATAAATAAGCATATCCTGTCAATTGGAAAAACTAGGAATTTATTTTCATCCTAGGAAAATTTTAGTATAATACGTGAAAATGACAATAAAAATTCAAAACTTTTAATTTTTATATAGGAAAAATAGGAATATCTTTAAGATGGGGTAATAGAGTTACAGGCTATAAGGGCAAGAGATTTTTTTAGGAAAGATTCATGAATTCAAAAAAAAAGCCAGATGATGGGTTTTTTCAAGCGAGCAAAGTTTCACAAGACCTTCATCCGGAAGATTGTTTTGTTTGTGGTTTGGAAAACGATAAAAGTTTAAAAGCTACAATTCAATTTGATGAGGAAAATGGAGAAGTTAAATTTACTCATAGTTTTCAAGGACATGAATTAGGGGCTCCTGGCAGAAAGCGTCTTGTTCATGGTGGTGCCATTGCAGCTTTATTAGACGAGGCACAAGGTGTTCTGGCTCATCATATCGGACATATTGTTATGACAGATCAACTTCACTTACGTTATCATAAAGCAACCCCTATTGAGGAATCAGTAGAAATTCATGCTTGGATAACAACGGTTCGAAAAAGAAGATTGTACACTAGAGCAACGATGAAAAATAAAGAAGGAGAAGTACTAGTAAGTTCTTCAGGTCGTTGGTATTTATTGCCAGATAGAATGATTGAGCGTATTAACAAGGAATCTGAAAAACTTATAAACGGTTTTCAACCAGGATTAATTGAAGCAAATAGAAGCCGTTTTAAATCTATTCGCAAACGCAAACGTCAGCCATCAGGATAAATTTTTGCTTTTCTATTTTTGATTAAAACCAAGAATTGTGTTTATGGAAAAGGGTATTTTTAAAAAAAGATTATTTATTGGAATAATTCTATATGCAATTGGTTTTATTTTGCTTTTTGGGTTCAGATTGCTTTATGGTTATTTAGCTCCGGAAGCTACACGGAGGGATAATACAACCAATTATATTCAACAATCCCAAAATTCGGATGATGCCCATCTTCTCAGAAAGAATTACGCGAGTACGAAACTTAAACAGACATCCGTTATGGTGGATCAAAAATACGAAAAAGTTGCCTCTATTAGTTCTAAAACGGATGAATTTGAAAAATCGGAAACTTCTCTCCGAGATTCTATAAAAAAATTCAATGCTCTGATTCAATACGAAGAAAGTACAGGCTTGAAAGGATATAGAAATTTGAATTTGGCAATAGGTGTGTATCCCGATAAATTTGACGAAATGACCGAAGTAGTAAAGCAAATTGGTGAAATTACATCCCTTCAGATCAACAAATCAGACAAAACAAATGAATATAAAGATTTATCAGCCAAAAAACTTTCTTTGGAAAAGTCATATACAGCTCTTATCGAATTAAAGAAAACTACCGGAGGAAAAATCGATGAACTGATTAATCTCGAAAATAAAATTTTGGAAATAGAGCAGAATATTCAAAATTTAGGAGTGAAATTAGGAGAGTTTGATGCGGAGAATGAGTTTTGTACAATTAAATATACACTTTCTGAAACTGGTATAAAAAAAGCTAATATTTCTTTTTTTCGCAGGCTTTTGGTTGCTTTTGAATGGACTTGTAAATACTATTTGTTGCTGACTGCCATTGCGTTCTTTGCATTTTTTGGGTCCTGGTTTGCATTGTTAATGATGGAAAAACTTGGAATTTTCCAAGCAATTTTGGACAAGCTATAAATATCAAATATAATTCTGGTAAGGAATTTTTTTATGAATATTTTTTGATTTAAATCCTAAAAACACTTTTTTTTTTTGAATATCTATCGAAAAATGTAGTATAAGGACTTGCGGAAAACGGATTAAATGGCACTAAAAAAGTATAAACGATTTGTTATTATTTCATTTATTATTGTTTCACTTGGTATTTCCGGTGAAGATATGTTGGAATGGATAGGGGGATACTCATCAGAAACTTTGGGAAATCCCGAAAATATTCAAAAAAACCACAAGGTTTATTACTACTGGCAGATAAATAGTTTAAAAAAAGCTGTTTCTCCACGATATATCCGTTTGGTAGACGTAAATCACTACAAAGCATCGGGTAGTTTTATGAACAAAGGGATTTTGTTTACCTATAATGGCTTAAAAAACACCCAGGTTTCTATTTGTGGAAATTTCACAGCATGGAAGTGTAAACCAATGATTCGAAACCTCTATGGAGTTTACTATATAGTAATTCCGGCTAATTATAAAGATAGAAACAATGAGCCAATACTATCTTACCAATACAAGTTTAATATAGACGGCTTGTTTGACTATGATCCGGAAAACTACAACGTGATTGATGATGGAAAAGGCTCGTTTTATTCCGAATATGCTTTGGAAAAGGTAGATGTAAGCAAACAGATAACTTATCGAATCGTTGAAAATGAAGAAAATCTTGATTTAGGTTTAAAAACAGTTGAGTTTAGGATTTATAAACCAGAGGCTACTACCATATCTTTGGTTGGAGACTTCAATCAATGGAATCCGGAGCATGACTATTTGGTAAAAGACTACAATACCGGCATTTTTACTCTAACCAAAAAACTTCGAGAAGGAAAGTATTTGTATAACTACATCGTAGATGGTAAAAAAGAGCTGGATACTTATAATCCGAATACGGGTTATTACGAAGAATTTGTAGATGAGTTTGAAACCAATGACCTATCTTCTCTTTTAAATCTGGAAGAAGTCAAAGAGATTTTTTGAGTAAGACGTTTTTTCGAGCAGCCAAGTTGGTTGCTTTACTTTTTTTTGTTCTTTTATCCTGTAAAAACACGCCAAAGCCAAGACCTAAAGATAATTCTTTGATTCGATTGATTGATATTTTGCCTTTTTCATCAGGCATTGAGCGTAGTCGAAGGGAGCGGGACTACTTACCCAATCATTGGAAGAAAAACCCTAACAGATATTCCAAATTACCAGTTGAACGGAGGTGGCAAAACGTTCAAATAACGTTTAATACGGACGAAAATCTTTATATAAACCATTCTCAAAACTCGATAGCTCTAGCACCAAATTCAAATTTGATCTTTGATTTAAATGTTTCTAACTCCTACATAATGGAAACCGGTTCTGGAATTTTGAGTGCAACGCCTTACTCACAGGCAGAAGGGAAATTGGAAATCTATGTAGATGAATCCCTAGTGTTTAGTAAGCAGTATTCTGATGAAAATTTGGAAAATTGGACAAAAGACAGATTCCCTCTGAAAAAAGGGAAAAAACTCGGCATATTTTGGGAATCGAAATCGTCGTATCTCTTTTTGGGAAATCCGATCTTATACCTTGAAAATTCTTATAAAAAACCAAACGTAATTTTGATCGTAATTGATGCGGTTAGAAGAGACGCTCTTGGTTTGTATGGTTGCAAAATTCCAACTTCTCCTAATTTGGACAAGCTCGCAAAAGAATCCATAGTATTTGAGAAAGCATTTGCCAATGCCAATTGGACAAAGCCTTCCATGATTTCTATGTTTCATGGGGATTATGCCGCCAATTTAGGGATTACTAATACGAGTTTTGAAGTTTATGATTCGGAAAAGCAACTCTACTATTCGGTCAAAACTCCGAATATCATCCGAATTTTACAAGATAAGGGATACTTTACGGCGAGTATTATGAACAACGTGTTTTTGTTGGAATATACGGGTGTTGGAGTTGATTTGGGATTCCAAGAACTTGTGCAAATAGGAAAAGATATAGACGATACTCCTCAGATTACAGAGGATTCGATTTCCTTTCTCCACAATAACCGGAATAAACAATTTTTTCTGCATATAAACTATAATACTCCTCATGGCTCTTATTCTCCACCCTTAGCCATTCTCAAACAACTACGGAAAGAATCTAAAAATCACACTCATTTGGAACCATTTTTATTCCAATACTATGGTGAAATCCGGTATACAGACCAAGAAATCGGTTTGGTTTTGGATGCGATAAAACAGCTGGATTTGTACGACGATTCTTTTATCATCATTACGTCTGATCACGGAGAATTGTTTGGTGACCACCATACCTATGAATCCAATGGAATTACGGGAGCAAAGTACGGACATGGTGAAACTCATTATGATGAAGAACTGATGATTCCTTTGATCATAAAACCACCTAAATTCTTATCCAAACATATACAAAGAAACAAGATTCCATACCAGTCTTCTCTTGTTTCACTTCTTCCTACAATGCTTGGCTTTTTGTCGATTCCCTATAACCCAAAAGATTACAAAGGTGTAGATTATTCAAATTGTATTCTCAATGCGGAAATCAAGTGCCCTGTTGAAAAGGTAGTTTATTCGGAAGGTAGGCAATCCGAATCCATTCGAACTCCCCAATTCAAGTATATCAGACGTTTTCCCGGGTATTCCAATTATCATATAGAAAGGGCATTGGAGCCAAATGAATTGGAGGAACTCTATGACATGAGGAATGACCCTGAAGAAAATGAAAATCTTGTAGATTCCGAAGAACTTCTAAGCAAAGCTAGGAAGTTATTAAAAAAACATTCTTTGAACAAAAATAGCTTTCATATAAAATTTCCTCCGAATGAGAAAGAAACCGAATATTCAATTGATCTTACGACTTTAGGAGGTATATACCAAGTAAGAGGTGAAGGATTGTCTATTTCTAACCTAAAAAAAAATAGTGTGAGCTTTACTTTTTCTCCTAGTCCTGCTTTTAGCGAAGTGGTTGTGGAAACAATTCGTCCAAGCTATGAAATTCAAATCTCAATTTATCGAGACAGACAATTGCAAAAGTATAAAATTGGGAGATTGGGGTTGATCGGAAATCAGTTTACTAAAGTAGAAGATCCAAGACTTATTGCATCCAACTTTCAACCTTTTGCCTGGGAAACGTCCCAATACCCCTGGGTGTACAATGACTCCAAATTCTACCAAACAATTCCATCCCAAGACAAAGTAAGGCTTGGAAATGAAATCAAAAATATCTTAAAGAGTTGGGGCTATATTCATAAATAACATGAATTTTGTTCAAGCAATTTAATTCCATAATTATGAAATAATGAAAAAAAGCTTTTAAATATTATAATGTAAATTTTTAATTACCTAGAGGGGATACTATGGCTAGAATTGATATTGAACTACCAGAAAAATTTATTTATTCCACATCCGTTTATATTCGCAAAAATGATGTTACCGAAGGAATTCACGTTGCGTTTGATACCATGTGGAATTTGGTCAGAGAAGCTCATCATAATTTTCTTGTTGATGTCGGTTTTACCTTAACAGACATCAACGGAACAGGGCTAGTTTTTACAAATGGACTAATTGTTTACCAATCCGAGGTTTCTGCCGGAGATACATTGTTATACGAAATTGCTTTGGACAATTTTACGGAAAAGTCATGTGAATATTTTTTTAAAATTTCGCAAAAAGACTCAAAGAAACCGGTTGCCAAGGTGAGGATCACTATATTATTTTTTGACTATAAAACAAAAAAAGCGTGTGCTGTTCCAAAAGAATTTATTGAATTATCAAAAAAATAGAGGTTTTTTATGGAAGAATTTAAAGATAAAGTAGTATTTATAAGCGGAGGAAGTACGGGTTTAGGCAAAGCAGTGGCGATAGCCTTTGCAAAACAAAAAGCAAAGTTGATTCTAACGTGTCGAAGGGTCGAAAGGGCAAAAGAACTTGTAGATTATATTCAAAAGGAATTAGGGACAGAAGTGCTGATCGAGTCTTGTGATGTCTCTAAAAGCGATCAAGTAGAAAAAGTGATAAACCTCGGAGCAAGCAGATTCGGACAGATTAATTATGCAGTGAATAACGCCGGAATTGTAGGAGAGGCAAAAACTTTAGACAATTATTCCGAGGAAATCTGGGACAAAGTGGTGAATACAAATCTAAAAGGCACATTTTTGTGTATGAAATATCAAATTCCCCACCTCTTGAAACAAAAAAATAGTGCCATTGTGAACATTTCTTCCGTTATGGGCTTAGTAGGAACTCCCTTTTTAATGGCACCTTATTCCGCAACAAAACATGGGATAATCGGACTCACAAAAAGTGTCGCAATCGAATACGGTTCCAAGGGACTACGAATCAATGCGGTATGTCCGGGAGTAATCAAAACCGAGTCTTATGAAAAAATGTTTGATGCAAAAGCTCAGGGAGAGCTCGAAAAGCTTCATCCAACCAAAAGAGTAGCCTTACCGGAAGAAGTAGCCAATGCCGTTTTATGGTTGTGCAGTTCATATTCTTCTTTTATTACCGGCTCTGCGATAACGGTAGACGGTGGATACACAGCACAATAGGTGAATACATGAAAGATAAAGTCGTACTGATTATGGGTGGAACCGCTGGTCTTGGAAAAATAATGGCTTTGAAGTTTCACTCTTTAGATAGCAAGGTTATAATTACCGGAAGGCGAGAAAATGAGGGGAAACAAATTTCTTCTACCCCTTTATTACCTGGTAATCCGATTCATTTCATAAAATGCGATGTTTCCAATGCCGTAAATGTTAAGCAGGTTTTAGATGAAGTTATAAAAAAGTATGGAAGGTTGGATGTTGCCATCAACAATGCAGGAATTTTAGGGAAAAGTTGCAAAATTGTTGATTGTCCGGAAGAAGACTGGGATAAAATTGCAAACATTAACTTAAAGGGCACATTCTTATGTATGAAGTATGAAATTGAAAAAATGATTCCTAAGGGAGGAGTTATTTTGAATATTTCTTCCATTTCCGGAATCAATGGCTATCCCTATAATTCACCTTATGCAGCTACAAAACACGGAGTAAATGGCTTAACAAAATCTGCCGCTTTAGAATTTGGAGATAAAAATATTCGAATTAATTCGATATGCCCCGGAGCAATCCTAACTGAGATGCTTGAGGAATTGTTTGTATCAACAGGACAACCTGAACTGGCTAAAAACAACGTTATCAAACACCATCCCATAAATAGGTTATCTACTCCGGAAGAAGTTGCAGATACTTGCATTTGGCTTTGTAGTCCGGAAGCCTCCTTTATAAACGGAGCCGTTATCCCGGTAGACGGAGGATGGTCATCCAAATAACCCATGGACTCTGTTTTAGAAATTCCGAAAATAACGCCCACTTGTATCTCGCTGTTTTTGCAGATAGTCGCCCCTTTTCAACTAAAATACTAACTGCTTTTCGTAGACCCGCTTTTTGGTCGTTTTGTCCTCTTTCTTGGTTGTTTCGGATAAAAATTCTATCACCAAATTCGGAACCAAACCTTCTTCCCACACGACCCAACTCTATACGATTTGAGCAGCTTAATAACTGGAACTTGGTTTAATCAAAAACGCCTTTCTTTTAACCCGCTTTCTGAAGTTGGTGCAAATACTATCATGTCCCCTCTACTTTGCAACTCCGTCTAAGAGCTTGACTGTCCAGTGTTCACTTAAAGAATCAGGATGATTGTTGATTTCAATTTGAGCTGCTTTTTTTGATCTTTTACCGGTTGAATTCAGAATATCTTTTTTTAGATTTTTAACCTTGGTTTCTCCGTTTTCTTTGCTAAGTAAAAAAATCGACTCTGGAATTTCTGCAAAACTATCTATGACATGAGTGGAGTGAGTTGTAATAATAACCTGAATACCTCTTAAATTTGCCATTTCCAAAATCATGTCCATAAAACTCTTGATTTTTAACGGATGAATTCCTTTTTCCGGTTCTTCTAACAAAATCAATTTCGGAGGTTCCGGCTGATAAATAATGGAAAGAAGAGCCAATATATAAAGACAGCCTTCGGAAAGTTCGGAAGCCCAATACGTATGACCATGAACATCAGCAAGCCCGATTTTTTTGAATGTATAGTTCGGATATTCCCTTTTCAAAGGGCTTCCTTTGTCTACTTCCTCATATTCAAACCGTATGTCTATAAATTCATTTGTAAACTGGTATAAATCCGATTTAATCTTTTCAAAAATTTTTGGATAACTATCCCTAATAATATCCAAATAAGAAGTTAAATTCGAAGCGTCCGAAAATATAACTTTATCACCTGTCAAAGGATACGGAGTGCGAATGGAATCGGGGTCTATTTTATAAATTATCGGAGATAAAGAAGATATAAAATTTTCAAATTCAAAAAGGTTTTTTTCATCAAAATTGTCTTTATAGTAAGAATGATAATAGCAATATTCCGAACCAACATGACCATGCTTGTAATAAACCGAATTCATAATTTTTAGGTATGCTTCGCCCAGATAATCATTAATGGAAGAAAAATAAATTTTATGAAAATTAAGCCTGTTTTTAACTTCGCCAAATAGGTAGTTTGTTTCTTTAATATTATGTTTTAACTTATAGTAATCTGTGGGAGTTAGCGTATTTCCAACTAATTTCAGAAAATGAGGGATTGTATCAAAATCATAAATTTCTATTCGGAAAATATAGATAGATTCTTTATCAGAGTATAAGGTTAAAGCTATAGGACAATCTTTATTCTCTAAATCCTTATTTTTTTTGAAATTCTCAGAACTAGACTGACCAGATAAAACTTCTCCAAAAAAGTTAATTGCTTCTAGTATGTTTGTTTTTCCAGAATTATTTGGACCAACAAGAAGGTTTACATCTTTGAGATCAAACTCAATATCCTTAATACTTTTATAATTTTGAATTCTAATTTTATTAATATTCATGATTATACCCCGGATAGCACCCCTATCCTCGTGGTTATTAAGACAATATAAAATGATTTTGTATTCAACTGTCAAATTATTTTTACCAAATTTTCATAAAACTACAGCACTAATTTGAGAATTAAACGCAAAAAAATAATTATCTTTGAAAATTTTATATTTTCTAAATTGTTATTATATATCATACACATAAAAAGGTAAAACATGATTCACGATTTAACAGATGAGCAAAAAATGTGGTTTGGAACGATGATTACCATGGCATCCACTGGCAAAAAAGAGAGTAATGTGCTTAATCAGATTGAAGAAGGTTTTTCGCTATCCGAAACGGCTCGCCAAGAAATTTTGAAAATGTTAGAAAACCCTCCTAATTTGGATTATTTGTCGAGTTTAGCCAAAACAGAGGAAGACAAAATAGGTATGTTTGCAATTGCACTACAAATTTTTAGCACAACTCCCAATGATAGAGCAAGTCATATACTAGATGATTTTTCTTTTGTCTTGAATCTAACCGAAGATGATGTATTTAAAGCTTATATTATGGCTGGTTTATCATGAAGTAAAACAGGCTTTTTCACCTGTAAGAAACTTTATGATTACAGCCAAAATACATATATTTGCCTAAGATGTGTATCATCAAATTAATTTGATATTTTTTTAACGTCAGTTCGATATAATGTAATTTTTATGTAGGGGCCACGATGCATCGCACCCCTACTTTAACAATAGGAATTCGATTAACTGAAAAATCTTTTTATCACTTCATCAGGTAATTTCTGACCAGTAATTTTTCCTTTTTGTAAATGCTCCCAAAATTCTCTGTAAGTTGCTCTGTCGTGCAATTCACCGTCAAACTGAATTGGACCCCAATCAGCATCTTGAGCCGCCATCAATACTTTGTATGATTTTTCCAAACCAACGCTATAATCCGGAGTCATTGCATCTAAAATTGCTTGAATTTGAGTCGGATAAATCGACCACATTCTTAAAAATCCAAATTCATCTCTTGCCCTCTTAGCATCTTGGTAAGTTTGGTATGGATTTTTTAAATCTAAAGTAACATTATGAGCCGGAATAATACCATTTCCCAAAGCTGCTGCTACAACAGTCGCTTTTGCACTTCGTATTAAAACGTGATCAAACTGACCTGGGCTTTTCATATTGGTTTTAGGTATTGCACCATGGTGTCCAGATATAAAGTCCATAAGACCAAAATCCAATACTTGTAGCCATGGTAATCTTGCAATTACTTCTACATCAAAAAGAGCTCCATGAGTTTCAATCAAAACGTGAATAGGAATTTCTCTGGTAATTCCAGCCTTTTTACAAGCGTTTTGGATATACTGGATCATCTCTTCTACTTGGGTTGCTCTTGTTGATTTAGGAATCGTTATATAGCTAACTATATTTCCGGCACCTGGTATGAGAATATCAACATCCTGCTTCCAATATTGATTTGAATAATCATGGATCCGAACTCCACTCATTTTATGTTTATTTAGCTCAGAATTTAAAACTCGGACAATCATTTCGATATGTGCTTTTTCCTGACCTGTCTGGGCACCATCTTCACAATCCATTGTAATATCGAACAATCCACCCATTTTGTTTTGGTTTTCGAGTGCTTTTGTGATCATTTTTTCCGAACCAGCAAAGTGCTCACAAGCTGGTATAATTGGTGTTGGTTTTTCTCCACTGAAAAGCGCTTCTTTTGGATGTTTTAAATTTGCCATTCAATTTTCCTTCTTATATTTAAAATTGCCTTAACTACATAACCATTAAAAACGCTTTATAGGTAAATCTAAATTTTTATGTAATGTTCAATAAGGTTAAAATGATCGCTTTTTGAGCGTCCAAACGATTTTCTGCCTGTGGAAATACAATGGATCTATCACTTAAAACTACATCTCTGGTGATTTCGTAACCGGAGTGAATAGGCATATCATGCATAACAAAAGCTCTTGTGTGCTTTAAAACTTCAGAATTGATTTGATAGGGTATCATGGTCTTGATTCTTTCTTCTTTCATTTTTTGAGAAGCCGGATCGTTAAAAAATTCCATATCTACCCATGTATCGGTGTAGATGTAATCAGCGTCTTTAATGGCTTTGTGTAAATCATTTTCCCAGGTTAAAGTCTTTTTCTCCATAGCTTTATCTATGATAGATTGGATTTTTATATTAGGATTTGACAAGAGGGGAGTGACTAAAGTCAAATGCACCCCACAAGCAGCTGTAACGGCGATTAAAGAATTTACCACATTATTGTGCACTCCGATATAACACAAACGCATGCCTTTTAATTTTCCGGCATGCAACTTAATTGTTAGCATATCTGCCAAAGCTTGGCAAGGATGGAATAAATTGCAACATCCGTTGATCAAAGGGACGCTACAACCGGATTTTAAAGTAAGCAAGTCTTCGTGTTTTTTTAATCTTGCCATAATTATGGATACATTTCGGGACAAATATTTAGCCTCCAGATCGATATCCGAAAGCTGAAAATTGGAAGTCATCCAATCCATATAAATTGCGTGTCCGCCCATTTCAGTCATTCCAGCCTCAAAAGAAACCCTGGTTCTTGTGGATGTCTTCTGAAATAGCATTGCCATGGAACGTCCTCTCATGTGCCCGGAAAAAAAAGCTCGATTTTCTTTGACGTAAACTGCCAAATCTATTATTTTTATAATATCTTCATCTGACCAATTATCCCAAGTTATCAGATGATTTACTTCTTTTGAAAACATGTAATTATTATCGGTTTATTAGGTGTTCTGAATAATTAATATTATCCTTCTTTTTTTGAATCACATTTTCAAAAATCAAAAGAGAATTGTTTCTAATAGAAAATTTGGAAATTGATTTTAGATACTTCTATTGGAAATTATTTAAAGGTTAGATAATTTTTGTCTTTTAAACGAATGAGTCTTATTCGTAATAGTTATAAAAAAAGAAATTAGTTGGTAGTATACTATGAAAATCAGACAAAAAATAATTTTAAACTTCCTGTTGCTCCTTGTTCCGGGCTACTTATTTGCTGCCTATTTACTTTGGCAATCTGCTTCCAATTCCGGTCTGCAGACTATAATCGTATTGGTTTTATTTTGTTTTAGCGTTATTTTGTCCATTTACTTGTCTGGTTTATTGGTAAAACCTATCAAATCCCTTAAAAAAACAGCCGAGGATTTGAGACTAGGTTCTGCTTCTCGTTTGGAAATACAGGGAAATGGCGAATTTTCAGAGATTGTCAGAAATGTAAATTCCAAGTTGGAACAAAGCAATAAAAATGAAAACCTACTGGAAAATACGCAAAAAGAGCTAAAAGCGGCTTTGGAACAAATCTATTCTTTGGAAAAACGAACCAATGGAGAATATTTTTTGGTCTCTCGTTTGTTAAAACCTCTTATTATAAATCACGTAAAAAGTGATACCATTAGAGTAAATTTTTTAGTCAGTCAGCAAAAAAAGTTCCAATTTGAAAAAATAGGCGGTGAAATAGGCGGAGATATTTCCATTGCCCACAATATTATTTTGAAAAATAAAAATTACGTTGTTTTTATCAACGGAGATGCCATTGGAAAGTCCTTACAAGGTGCCCAGGGGGCTTTGATTGCCGGAATTATTTTTAACGAGTTTATAACTCGAACCAGGGTTAGCGTAAATCAGCAGAATCGTTTTCCCGAAAAATGGCTCAGAGAATGTTATAGAGCCATGCAAAGTGCTTTTGTCACCTTTAATTTTGAGCTTATGATTTCTGCCGTAATAGGTCTTGTGGATGAAAAAAACGGTTTTGTGTATTATTTTAATGCACGCCATCCTAGTAGCGTTTTGTATCGAAACGGAAAAGCCCAGTTTTTGGAAGACGGTCTTTCTCTTTACAAAATAGGTGTGGAAGGTTTAGGAGACGTATTCAATTTGAGAACATTCCAAATGCAAAATGAGGACGTTTTGCTTTTTGGTTCGGACGGGCGTGATACGATCACTCTAAAAGACAAAAACAAGAATCAAGAACGGACCCTAAACGAAGATGAAACTTTCTTTTTGAAGTGCGTAGAAAAGGGAGAGGGAGATGTGGGGAAAATCTTAAATTCCATAGAAGACCATGGGGAATTATCCGATGATATAACCCTTTTAAGTGTTTCCTATCATACCGATGTTGACTTGGAAGAAGCTCAGAAAAGAAATCCTGCCTATTCTCAATTTGTGCAAAGAGCAAAAGAGTTTATTCGAAAGAGAAAATACATCGAAGCAGCACAAAAACTGGAAAGAGCAATCAAAATCTTCAGAGAGCCGGATGTTTATAAGGATTTGTTGTATTGTTATAGAAAAATTAACGACTATGAAAAACAAGAAAGTGCTGTGAGAGAAGCTTACAATTCCTTTCCTCATGTTATTGAGTTTTCTTTGCATGCCTCTGAGTTGTACAAAAGGTTAAAAAGGTTTGAAACGGCAATTGACCATGGGGAGAGATACCGTCTATACTATCCGAATGACGTAAAAAACCTAGTCAATCTGGCGGATATTTATCGCTTGGTCAGAAATTATGCAAGAGCCAAAATGATTTTGGATGAGATTGAAACAATAGACAGCAAAAACGAAGGCTATTTGAAAATGAAATCACTGTTAGAAAAATCAGAAAGCAATTTGCAGTAATATGGCAGAGAGACTCTATACATCGCAAAAGACCGATGAAATTTTTCGCGCTTTGCGATACGATACAAAATTGGAATTTAATGTTCTGGCTAAAATGGCGTTTTTTTTATCCGTATCCCAATCCAATGATGAGGTGACAAGCGTCCAAGACTTTTCCGGAAAAGAAATCAAGCGTTCTCTCTTTTTAGGAGCCGATGAACTCTTTATTCGGGCTTTGCTTTCTTTGGTTTATAAAAGAAGTGAATTTTCCGAAGAAGAGTTTTATTCCAATAAGTCTTTTATCAAATATCATATTGATAATGGAGCAAACATTCTAAAAGAACTGTATGATTCTAACCAGTCGAGTCTGTTTTTTTCCAAACTATTAGAGTATTTGGATTTGACTTCTTTCAAAAATAAAAATGAGACCCTAGACATTTTTATCGGACGAAAACTCTTACGAAAGGAAGAAATTATACTAGAGCTAAACAATACAACTAAGCACGCCAATTCTCATTTGGCAATTATGGGAAAGCCAGGTGTTGGAAAAACTCAGTTTCTTCTAAAAATTCTGACAGATATTAGAACCCAATCCAACTACCAAGTAAATTTCATCTTTTTTGATTACAAAGGAGACGTTGTAGACAATAACAAATTCGTAGAGCTAACCAGAGCAAGAACCTATAGATTACTAAAAGATAACGAAGGCATCCCCATCAATCCGTTTATTTTGCCAAGTTATGATTCACAATCCGTTTTGGTTTCGGCTAGAGAAAAAGCGGAGTCATTTGCTTCCATTAACTCAAAATTAGGAGTTGTGCAAAAAGGAACTCTATCCGATGCGATCCAAATCGCTTACGAAAGAAGACAAGTATCCAATCCACCCTGTCCCGATTTTCACGATGTGGGAGAAACTGTTTTGGAAATTTACCAATCTCAAAATAGAAAAGACGATAGCTTAATTGAGGTTTTGCGGGACTTATCTCAATTTAATTTGTTTTGGGAACATGGAAATGCTGCTCCTCCTTTGGAAAACCTTTCCAATAAAACTATGATCGTGGACGTACACCACATGCCGGTTTTAAAAGAGTTGGTTGCTTATCTGGTCATTGAAAGGCTTTACAAAGAAATGGCGGCTCTTCCCGATAGTGAAATCAGAGACGGAAGAAGGTTAATTCGAACGATTCTGGTTATAGATGAAGCCCACAATTACCTGCCTCAGAAAAATATATTTTTACAAAGGATTATCCGGGAAGGACGTTCCAAAGGGGTTGTAGTTTTTTTTGCATCTCAATCTCCCAATGACTACCAACAAAACTATTTTAACTTTCAAGAATTGTTGGAGTTTGCATTCGTTTTCCAGTGTGAAGGAGTTTCTTATGCGTCAGTCCAAGATATTTTGGGTTGTAGCCAAAAAGCGGCAAGAGAACTCCAAAGCGAAATAGCAAGATTGGAGCCTTTCCAAGTTATTATGAAAGGTACAAAAAAAGGGGATGAATTCTATAAGTTTGTAGCAGAATCCTTTTATAAAAACTACCAGTAATTTTGGTTCCTACCAAATTTAGCTAAAATTTTTACCAACGGTTATTGAGGTTTTATATATAACTTGGTGATAGGTTACATTCAAGATTTTTTAATCAAAAATAAAAAAATTAAGATATACAAAATGGTTTGCAATTTTTAATATTTTATGTCACATGGTATGAAATGATTTTCCGGAAATTATTAACTGGAAAACATCTAAGTGTATCTTTAAGTTAAAATAAAAAAATCATTGATTAATTATAAAAGAGTTTTTTTACTTTAAACAAGAACTAAAAGGTTTATAAAGAGACATAGTAAAGAACCTAAGGTACTAAAAAGTAACAAAAGGATGTAGAAATACAGTTAGGGAATAATAATATATGGGATCAAAAATAAAAAATATCCATGCAAGAGAAATCATAGACTCTCGGGGAAATCCAACCGTTGAAGTAGATGTTACATTAGAAAATGGCGATATGGGGAGAGCTGCCGTTCCTTCCGGAGCTTCTACCGGAGAGCACGAAGCGGTGGAGTTGAGAGACGGAGATAAAAAAAGGTATGTAGGTAAAGGTGTTTTAAAAGCCATTGAAAACGTAAACAAAAAGCTATCAAAAGTTGTAATCGGACAAGATGCTTTGGATCAAATCTTGATCGACAACCTTATGATCAAGGAAGACGGAACTCCAAACAAAAAGAATTTGGGAGCAAATGCCATTTTAGGTGTTTCTTTGGCTGTTGCCAAAGCTGCCGCAAAGTATTGCCATTTACCGCTTTATAGATACATTGGTGGAAGTTACGCAAGAGAATTGCCTGTGCCAATGATGAATATTTTAAATGGGGGTTCTCACGCAGATAATAACATAGATTTCCAAGAATTTATGATTTTACCCGTTAGTGCTACTTCTTTAAAAGAAGCTGTGAGGATGGGAGCTGAGGTTTTTCACTCACTAAAAGGCGTTTTGAAGGCAAAAGGTTTAAATACTGCCGTAGGTGATGAGGGTGGTTTTGCTCCGGATCTAAAAAGCAATGAAGAAGGGATCGAAGTCATTATGGAAGCCATTCAAAAAGCTGGTTACAAACCGGGGGATGATATTAAGATCGGTTTGGACGCTGCTTCAAGCGAATTCTATGACAAAGACAAAAAGAAATACATTTTAGGCAAAAAGTCAAAAAACCCTGGTGATATCAAAGAGCTAAGCAGTGAAGAGCTTTCGGCAATGTATGGCGTTATGATCGAAAAATATCCAATTCAAACAATTGAGGACGGACTAGATGAAAACGATTGGGAAGGCTGGAAGTCTTTAAGCGTTAAATTCAGAAATAAAGTTCAGTTAGTTGGAGATGATCTTTTTGTTACCAATGTCGAATTGCTCAAAAAAGGGATTGAACGCAAGATTTGTAATTCTATCCTGATCAAAGTGAACCAAATTGGATCTTTAACAGAAACTCTATCTGCCATAGAAATGGCAAAAAAAGCCGGTTATACCGCTGTAGTTAGCCATAGGAGTGGAGAGACTGAAGATACTACAATTTCTCATATTGCAGTAGCCACTAACGCCGGACAAATTAAAACAGGATCGCTCAGTCGCACAGACCGAATTGCCAAATACAATGAATTAATTCGGATAGAGGAAGAATTAGGTAGTCAAGCTATTTATAGCGGGATCAATACTTTTTATAACTTGAATGCTTAAGAATTTACAATTTACTTTTACTTTAACCATTGCTTTTTTTTTAGGATGCATCTATTTTGCCCTGCTTAGTGATTCAGGGTATATGGAGAGACGCAAACTAGAAAAAAAGCTTAGTAAAATAAAGTTGGAAGTAGAACGGTTTGAGAATGAAAACACCTATTTACAGGCAAAAAAGATCAAACTGAAAAATGATGATGTAGCCTTGGCGATAGAATCTAGAAAATATTATTTTCTTAATGAAAACGCCAGGGTGATTAAATTTAAAGATGAAAAGGCTGAAGAACCAGAAAATGATGACCTGCTTTTGGCTTCCAGGCTTATAAATCATCTCCCACAAAGCAAAAGCCAACTGAATGTCTATCGCATTCCGGACATCAAAACCCTTAGAGCTTTTTATGCAATTGTTTCCGCATTCATTTGCATAGGTGTATTTCTAAGATTTAGGAATCATTAGGATGAAACAAGGATTAAGCTATTGCAAGGGGCGATCAAGCGTTTAGCCAAGGCGGCATTCAGAAAAATGGTGAAAAGAATTGTTATAATTTTCTATTGAAATGGTGATTCCCGATCCCCCTTCTTTAATGACCTTTCCAAATTCTTCCAGCAAAACCGCTGTACCAAATAAATCCGTTCTGCAAACTGTACAATCTTTTCTGGATAAACTCTCGCTGCAAAACACACAAGCTGAATTTACGATAGCCAGTCCTGCTCTGTGAGTAAATGGTGGTTCGAAATTTAAAGGGTTATATGACAACAGAAGAGTTAAAGAAATTAGAAAATGATTTGTGGAATACGGCAGACGATTTACGGGCAAATTCGGATTTAAAGTCTTCGGAATACTCTACTCCTATTTTGGGAATTATTTTCCTAAAATTTGCTGATAACAAGTACAAAAAGTATGAAAATGAGATGGTGGAAAATGATCTAAGTTTCAAGATGTTAAGCGATCATAGAGAAAGGCTTGAATCCATTTCCCTGTCTATGATGGACTATTTTTCACTTCTTGGAGAGAAAGAAGGTATAGATTTTCAACCTGTTCTTAAAGAAATTTCCAAATTGGATAAGTCTTTTATTTCGTTTCAGGTCAAATCCAAAGATTCGGAAATCGACAAGGCGAATAAGGAGCAAAGGGATTTTTATACAAAGATAGAACCGTTTTTTGTGTCATTACATTCCCTTTTGAAGAAATTGGATCAAAAAATCAGAGAGCTAGAAAAGGGCATTGAAACCGAAACCAACAAAGACAAGAAAAAGGAATGGAACAAAAAGAACCGAGAGATCAAGACCGAGCAGGAAAAGATTCACAAAGAAGTAAAGGATATGGAATACTTCTTTAGCCATATTCGATGGCTTCAAGACCGTTTTCCGCAAGCCAAATATGAAGACGTAACAGGACTTTGTAAGTCCGCAACTCCAGCAGAAATCGAAGAACAAGAATTTTCTCTAAACCCAGGCAGATACGTTGGTGTTGTGATCGAAGAAGACGGCAAAACAGAAGAAGAATTTATGGAAGAGATTTTTAGTTTGAACGAAGAGTTCAAACAATTGAATACAGAAACGGCAAAGTTGGAGAAGGTGATTGTGAAGAATGTGGGAGTGCTTGGTTCGGCTACGCTCACCAAGCGGTAGCCTGTCTGCTCATTGAGCGTAGCCGAAATGAGCTGGTAAGGAGATAAAATGAAAGATAAACAACCATGGAAAGAAGTGCGATTGGGGGAAGTTCCCTTCGACTACGCTCAGGGAACGGAAGAACTACGCTCAGGAACGGCTAGTCGCTGGGTGAGCGTAGTCGAACCCAAACCGAGGGTGATCGTTGGGTGAGCGTAGTCGAACCAAACCAGTAAGGAGAAATTTATGCCATATATGTATATACTGAAATGCTGTGATGATAGTTATTACACTGGTAGTACTTGGAATTTGAAGAAACGTTTGCAGGAGCATCAAAATGGTGAAGGAGCAAACTATACGGAAAAACGACGACCTGTAGAACTCGTATACTATGAGTATTTTAAAAGGATAGAGGATGCTTATAAAAGAGAGAAACAAATTCAAAGATGGACTCGCAAAAAGAAAGAAGCATTAATGGAAGGTAAATTTAAGAAATTGCATGAATTGTCAGAATGTGCAAATAGAACGCACTATTGGTTTTATAAATATGAAATTTTGATTCATTCCTTTTGGCAATTTCCCTTCGACTACGCTCAGGGAACGGACTAACTAACTCAGGGAACGGACTAACTAACTCAGGGAACGAACAAACTAGCTCAGGGAACGAACAAACTAGCTCAGGGAACGAACAAACTAGCTCAGGGAACGGAAGAACTACGCTCAGGAACGGCTGGTCGCGCTGGGTGAGCGTAGTCGAACCCAAGCAAAGGAGATAAAAAGATATGAAAGATAAACAACCATGGAAAGAAGTGGGATTGATTGACTCTGGTATTTTTTTTGTTGATGGAGATCGATCATCTTTAAGGTATCCATCGAGGGAGGAATTTGTTGATAGTGGAGTTATGTTCCTAAATGCTGAATCAATTAAAAGTGGAAGAATTAATCTCAAAGCGGTTAATCATATTGCCAATGAAAAATATGATCAAATCAAAAAAGGAAGGATTCAAAAGGAAGATATTTTATTAACTACCAGAGGTAATGGAATTGGGGATTGTGCGTTTGTGGATATAGAAGAGAAAGGAATTATCAATGCACAAATGTTAATTTTAAGAAATAAAAATAATATAATTTGTCCTCAATTTTTATATTACTACATTACTTTGGATTCTACAAAAAATTTAATTAACGTGAGTTCGGGATTAAAATTAAATTAAAATATAAAAAAATGATTTTCTCCTAGGTAGCCAAACTCAATTCTGGATTTATGAACAACAACAGAATGAGTTTGACATATATATTTTGTGATATAGATGACTTTTGTAAAGAATTAAAAATAAATCGCCTTCCAGTTCCAGGTAAAAGAAATCGTTTTACTAGAGAAACTGAATTATGCACGAGTGAGATTATGACAATTCTTGTATTATTTCATCTAAAGGGATATAGAACGTTCAAGTGGTTCTATTGTGATTATGTAAGGAAACATTATTCCCAAGAATTTCCAAAACTTGTTAGCTACAACCGTTTCGTTGAACTAATTCCTAGAGTATTACTTCCACTTTTTGCTTACCTAAGTATACAGAGACTCGGAAGTAAATCCGGAACATTTATCATTGATTCCACAGCTTTGAAAGTATGTGAAAATAAAAGAATCCATAATCACAAGGTTTTTGCTGGTTTAGCGGAGCGTGGCAAGACAAGTGTAGGTTGGTTTTATGGATTCAAACTACATCTAATTATCAATGAAAAAGGAGAAATAATATCTTTTTACATTACAAAGGGCAATGTAGATGATAGAAATGAAGAAGTAATTTTCTTTCTTACAAAAAATCTTAAAGGAAAACTTTTTGGGGATAGAGGTTATATTAGCCAAAAATTATTTAAAAAACTTCTTGAAAGAGGAATTAAAATGATAACAAAAATTAGAAGAAATATGAAAAACATACTTATGGACATGACAGAAAAACTCTTACTTAGAAAAAGAGCAGTCATTGAATCCGTAAATGAGGAACTCAAAAATATATGTCAGATACAACACACTAGACATCGTAGTGTTATTAATTGGATGGTAAATATAACTTCGGGATTAATTGCATATTCATTTTTTCCTAAAAAACCTAGTATCGACTTAAAAACAGGCGGTATTTTGGTTGAAATTTGATTATCCCGAACTCACGTTAATTAAGTCTTTTTCATCAGGATCGGCACAACCACAAATACCTATAAAAGATTTAAAATTTATAAAAGTCTCACTCCCACCGCTTGCTACTCAAAAGAAAATTGCTGCCGTTTTATCGGCTTACGACGAGCTGATAGAAAAAAACAACCGCAAGATTGAGATTCTCGAAAAAATGGCAGAGGAAATTTACCGAGAATGGTTTGTTAGAATGAGATTTCCTGGATATGAAAATACAAAGTTCCATAAAGGCATACCAGATGGATGGGAAGAGAAGAAACTGGGGGAGATAGTAGATCGTTTAAACTTTGGCAGAATATACAGAGAAAGTGAATTACAACACGAGGGAAGTGTTGTAGTTATTGATCAATCTACAAAAAACTATTTAGGATTTTATAATGGAAAACCAGAACATGTGGCAACATTAGAAGAACCGATTATAATATTTGGTGATCATAGTTGTAAAATGCAAATAATGATTAAGCCTTTTTCATTAGCTGAAAATGTAATTCCATTTAAATCATTGAATAAAGTCAACTTATATTTCTTGTTTTTTACGATTTACAAAATTATTGAAACTCAAGAATATAAAAGACATTGGACTGAGTTTTGTAATAAGAAAATTTTGTTACCACAAGTAGAATTCCAAAAGAAATTTTCAAATGAAATAAAAAATAATTTAGATTTAAAAGAAAAACTGCTTATAAAAAACCAAAATCTTACAAAAACACGTGATCTTTTATTACCAAGATTAATAAGCGGAAAGCTCAATGTGGAGGATTTGGAAATTGATTCTTGAAAGAGCAAGAAAACATAAATAAATTAATCTAATTTTGCAACAAGCTGTTGCAGAAATTTTATAGACACAATTTTTCTATTTGCTCTTTAATCATATAAAAATATAATATAACAAAAAAATCTTAGCCAAAACCATTTTAATTTGAAAATTAGCGGAGAAGAAATTGAATCCTCAAGAAAAAGCCTTAGCTAGAATTATATTTCAAAATAAAATTCATAGGTCTAAAGGACAGGCATTTGAAGACTTATTTACCTCTATTATGAATTATCTGGAACCAGATTTCCAAGCCATAAAACCCTGGGGAAATATTGGTGATAGAAAAAATGACGGATATATCAAAAGCAAAGGAATATTTTTCCAGGTGTACGCGCCGGAGGATTTACAAAAATCTTATACGGATGCAGTAAACAAACTAAAAAAAGATTTTAATGGTTTATACGCTCAATGGAACCCTATTTATGAATTCTATTTTGTTGTAAATGATGAATATCAAGGTTTAAATGCCGATTGTGAAAATGCTATTCAAGAAATAAAAAATAATTATAAATTAAAAAACGCAGGTTTTTTAACAGCTAAAGATATGGAAAATAGACTATTTTCTTTAAATGACGATCAAATTTTTAGTATTATAGGTTTTTTTCCCGATCCTGCAAAGATAAAACAACTAGATTATAATATATTAAATGAAGTAATAAAACATATAATGCAATTACCAATAGGAAAAAGCACTGCCTCTGAAATTGTATTACCGGACTGGGATAAAAAAATACAATTTAATCAGTTATCTAAACCTATAGCCAGTTGGCTCAATAACGGTTATTACCAATTGCATGATTTAGAAAAATATTTGAAAAATAACAGTGATTTTTTGGCTGATTCTTTAAGAGATAAAATGAACGAAATTTATTTAGAGACGAAAAAAAACAGAGAAGGGGACGATTTATTTTGGGAAATTGTGAATAAAGCAAGCCCAAGAACTGAAAAAATGTACCAAACATCTGTTATTGTGATTATGTCTAAATATTTTGAGACTTGTGACGTTTTCGAAGAACCAAAAGAAGGAAATTCAAATTGATACTACCAACAAAACATACAAATTTTTCTGAATCTTTACTTGGTTTTGGTAGTTATATTTTATCAAATCTAAAGCAACCAAAATCTATAGATGAATTGTGGGAACAATACCACAAAGACTATGAGAATAAAATTTACTATGCTAAACAAAGTTTGGATAATCTTTTTCTTACAATAATTTTCTTGTATTCTATAGGTATTGTATATGAAAAAGATGGAGTAATTGCAAAATGTACCTAATCAAAGTATATTCAAACCAAAAAAGTTTTCGAGAAGTAAAGTTTAATCCAACAGGACTAAGCTTCATAATTGCAAAACAGAAAAACCCCAAAACTGATGATTCCGGAAAAACGTACAATGGAGTTGGAAAGTCTTTATTGGTTAGAATTATTCACTTTTGTTTAGGAGCTAATATTAAAAGTTATAAATCATTTTGTGAAAAACTAAAAGGTTGGGAATTTTATCTAGAATTTGAAGTGGGAAATAAAACATACACTGCTAAACGGTCTATAGATAAACCACAAACAATATTTTTAAATCACGAAAATCTATCCATAGATAAATTTAATAATAAGCTAGAAGGATTATGCTTTGAGATACCAGATAATACTCCCTTTATTACTTTTCGTTCCTTGCTACCTTTTTTTATACGTCCAAGCAAAGAATCTTATGTAAGCTATAAAAAACCAGGAAAAACTCACAGCGATTACCAAATATTATTGTACAATGCTTTTTTGCTTGGACTGGACACAAGTCTTGCTCAAAAAAAGTTTGAAATCAGAAAAGAAAAAGAACGCATTAAAACATTAGAAAAAAATTTTAAAAATGATTCTTTATTGAGAGATTTTTTTACAGGAAACAAGGATATATCTTTAACTTTGATTGATTTGGATGAAAAAATCAATCAATTGGACGACCAGTTAAAGAATTATAAAGTAGCTGAAGATTATTATGATGTTCAAAAAGAAGCAGATAAAGTTGAAAAAGAACTATATGAACTAAATAACAATATATTATTATTAGAAAATTCTATTGAAAACATAGATAAAAGTTTGGTTTTTTCACCTGATCTGAATAAAAAAAGTATTGAATTGATTTATAACGAAGTAAATATTCATTTCTCTTCTAATGTAACCAAAACACTAGATGAACTTGAGAATTTTTATGAAAAATTAATTTTGAATAGGAAGAAAAGGTTACTTGAGCAGCAAAACAAATTAAAATTAGAATTACAAATTAAGAAAAAAACTTCAAAGGAATTACAATTAAATCTTGATAAACTAATGGAGTATCTAGGTGAACACCAAGCACTTGATCTTTTTTTGAAATTAACCTATAAGAGTGCCGAACTAAAATCAAAACGAGATAACCTCCACAAGTACCAAGAACTTCAATTAGAATATAAAACAAAAGAAAGACAATCGGATAAAGAATTTATTGAGTTGTCGGAATATACAGAATCATATTTATCAAAGTTAGAATCTCACATATCGGAATTAAGAGATTACTTTAGAAATTTAGCAAAAATATTTTATCCAAACAGTGTGGCTGGCTTGACAATTGAAAATGATGATGGTGATAATCAGTCGCGTTTTAATATTGATGCCAAGATAGAATCAGATGCTTCAGATGGCATTAATAATATAAAGATATTTTGTTATGATTTAACTATGTTATTTAAGGGAAAAAATCATAGGATTAATTTTATATTTCACGATAGCAGGCTATTTGATGGAACTGATGAAAGACAAAAAACAAGTATCTTTAAAATAGTTAATGAGAGGGTAAAAAGTTCTAATAAACAATATATAGCAACAATCAATCAAAACCAGCTTGAAGAAATAAAAAAGCATTTAACAAATGAAGAATACAACAAGATAATAAACAAAAACATTATCTTAACTCTTACAGATGATTCAGATTCGGAAAAACTATTGGGAATTAAGGTTGATATAGGTGAAGAGTAAGAGGAGAAATAGATGCCAAATTATATAACGGAAGATGAAATCGAAAAAGCGATCTGCAAAGTATTCCAAGACGAACTAGGCTATGAATTACTGAACGCGTACACCGTCAGGGAAGACAATCCGAATGATAAAACTAACCGAACAGACAAAGCAGAAGTCGTATTCCATGAAATACTAAAAAAACAATTGATAAAAATTAATCCCAAAATACCTCCACCCGTAATAGATTCCGCAATAGCCAAACTGACAGACAAACGTAACCAAAAAAGCCCTTTAATGGCAAACAAAGAAGTCTATCACCTTCTAAAAGATGGAATTCTCGTAGAGTATGAGGATCAAAATGGAAAAAAAGAGCATGGTTATGTTCGTGTTCTGGACTATGAACACCCGGACAACAACCACTTTCTCGTTGTAAGACAGATGTGGATCAAAGGTTCATTGTATTATAGAAGACCGGTTTCTTGGAGTAAATAAGGCTATTGAATCTTTTAAACAACGAGAAACAAAAGAAGGGAAATTGGGGGTATTCTGGCATACGCAAGGGTCAGGAAAGAGTTTTTCTATGATATTTCTGACAAGGAAGATAAAGAGGAAGTTCCAAGGAAACTTTACGTTTGTAATCGTTACGGATAGAGAAGATTTGGATGGTCAGATTTATAAAAACTTCTTACATACGGAAACGATAGGCAAGTTTGACAAAGTTCAACCTGGTAACTCGCAAGCCATGAGAGAATACTTATCTCAAAATAAACCATTCGTTTTTACTCTGATTCAAAAATTTAGGTGGGACAAAGGGAAAAAATATCCAATACTATCGGATAGGAAAGATATAATTGTTATCATTGGCGAAGCCCATAGAACTCAATACGAAGAACTTGCCAAGAATATGAGAGAGGGATTAGAAAACGCACAGTTTTTTGCGTTTACGGGAACTCCTCTTTTGGGAAAAAAGAGAAATACGAGTTCCTGGTTTGGAGACTATGTTAGTGAATACAATTTTTCTCAATCCATAGATGATGGAGCTACCGTTCCATTGTTTTATCAAAAAAGAGTTCCTGAAGTATTGATCCAAAACGATGACGATTTGGATGATAAATTTTATGAGTATATCGAAGAAGAGGCTATTGAAAAAGGAGTTTCTAAGGAAAAACTAACTGAAAAGTTGGAGAACCTATTTATTAAAGAAATAAAAAACTAAAGTGGGCTGTTTAAAGAACCGGAATTAATGATTCGAGAGGGAATAAACCCTGCATTCCACGAGTTGAAGAAAAAAAAGTATTTAAATATTCTTGCGATCTTATTTTCTAATTCTAAACTGGCACAATAAGTAGATCGTTAATGGAAGAAAAAGCACTCTATTACACCGAGACAGAATATTTAGATTTGGAAGAAAACTCAGAAACCAAAAATGAATATTTTAATGGACAGATCTATGCTATGGCAGGTGCTTCTGTAAAGCATATAACAATTGCCTCAAATTTAATAATGTCTCTCGGATTTCAATTACGAAAAAAGAATTGTGTTGTTTTTGGAAGTGATATGCGTGTTAAAATTAGTGATACTGGTTTATATACCTATCCGGATATTAGTATTGCTTGTGAAGATAGAAAACTTACCGGAGATAAAACCAATACTTTACTAAATCCTGTTGTGATTGTTGAAGTTCTTTCAGACTCAACGGAAAGATATGATAGGGGAGAAAAGTTTGCTCACTATAGACAACTTAGCTCTTTGCAAGAATATGTGTTGGTTTCTCAAAATAGTAAGAAAATAGAAAAATTTTCTCGTAATTCTGCCGGTAAATGGGAATTAACTGAAACTACTGTAGAAGTTCCGGAAATAGATTTACCGATGATAAATTGTAAGCTATCTATAGAAGAAGTATATGATAAAGTAGATATGGATAAATAAAAAAAAGAAGAATGTTTTTCAGCTAACCAAAGCAGACAAATCCATCCAAACGCCATTAGAAAGAATCCTATGTATATAATTTTTAAAGATACATAATTAAAAGCTTGATTTAAGGAAAATTACTAAGAAATTGTTATTATAAATTTAAACAAGGAATTGTTAAGTATGCCAGAGCATGAAGAAGAACTTCCCGATATATTAGAGGAATTAAAGAACTATAATGCCATTAGCAGAAAATTTTTAGAGCAGAGGAAAATTTTCCTTTGGGGAGCTGTAATGGACGAATCAGCAAAAGAGATCGTGAATAAACTATTGTATCTTGAAATGATTGCTCCAGGTAAAGAAATTACGTTTTATATAAACAGCCCGGGTGGTGTGATTACATCCGGAATGACGATTTTTGATACAATGAATATGATTACTTCCCCTGTGATCACCGTATGTATGGGACTTGCTGCGTCAATGGGTTCTGTGTTGCTTGCTGCCGGTGAAAAAGGCAAAAGACATATCTGGCCCCATGGTAAAGTGATGATACATCAGCCAAGCATAGGCGGACAAATTGTTGCTCCTGCTTCTGACATAAAAATTCATGCAGACGAAATCCAAAAGACAAAAAAAATGTTAAACAAGATACTTGCAGACGCTTGTGGAAAAGATGTTGCAACTTTAGAAAAAGACACAGATAGAGACTATTATATGACGGCAGAAGAAGCAATAAAATATGGAATTGTAGACAAAATATCAACCGTAGTATAATAGGTTATTTCTGATCAAAAATCTGCATAGATGAATAAAGTAGATAATATAACGTTTTTTAAACCCAGAAAATTTTTAACGGATAAACATTTGCAAACTGTTGTAAGTGTCCTTTTTCCACCTAAAAATATATTAAATACCGACTTTCAATACGAAGAAATTCCTCTTCCAACTCCCGATGCTAGTGGAGATATGTTACTTCTGGAACATAATCCACCTGTATCCAACTATCAGGATGCCAAAACTCAATACAATGGCTATTACCTGATCTTAGTACACGGGATGGAAGGTGATTCAGATAGTCATTACATGATAAGCATTGGAGAAGATGCTCTTGAAAATGGATACGGAGTTGTTCGTATGAATATGAGAGGTTGTGGAAGAGGTGAAGGAATGGCAAAAGGAATTTATAATGCCGGAAAAACCGATGATCTGGATGCGGTTGTTTCTTATGTTTATAAAAATTTCTCAAAAAAAATTATTTTAAGCGGTTTTTCTCTTTCAGCAAACATAGTTTTAAAATACCTTGGTGAGAAGAAAAGAACAAAAGTTAAATTTTTTTCGGCTGTTTCTCCTCCTTTGGATTTGAAAGATTGTTGCGAACACATAGATTCACCCCAAGCCACATTTTATCGAAACAGATTTTTAAGGTCATTTAAAAAAAGGTTAAGTGACGGAATAATTCACCTTCCGGAAACAATCAATAAAGAACTTGCCTATGAGGCTAAAACGTTGTTTGATTTTGATGATGTTGTTTCCGGTCCATTGGCTGGCTACAAAAGTGCCCTCGATTATTACAAAAAGTGTTCTAGTATAAATTTTTTATATTCTATTCCACAAAAAGGAATCGTAGTCCACGCTGATGATGATCCCTTGATTCCCGTTCAGGTTTTTCACAAGGTAGATTGGGAAAAAGTACCTCATATCACCCATGTTTTAACTCGGGGTGGTGGTCATGTAGGCTTTTTAACAGATAAATCTGACGAAATACCGGATGGTAGATGGTTGAATTACATATTACTAAAATTTTTTAATAGCCAAATCCAAGAAAACATTCTTAAAAAAGGAAATAAATAGGATAAATCAATGATAAAAAGGAAAATATTTTATATCATTCCATTGTTTTTTAGTATGGGTTGTATCGCTTCCGGTATAGGTTTTGATGCAAACTCGCTTGTTTATACAGGAGGCTTTTTTTTAATTTTAAGTGCTACTCCTTATGTTTACCTACCTTTTAAGAGAAAAAGACAAAAATTAAAAGCAGTTCAAAAATACCAAGGTTGGTCCAATTTGACAGAATTAACTGGTTTATCTTATTCTATGCCGGAAAACGAACCTTTTTTACCAGCCGTAACAGGAGAATACCGAGGATGCAAAATATCCATGCTGCCCTATTTGGAAAGACTTGGAAATACCAAATTAATGCGGCAATTTACCATGATTAAGATTCCTATTCAAAACCCAGGTAAACTCCGTATTTTTATTAGGGACAAAGAAATGCTTGACTCTATGTTTAGCTTTTTTGCATCTTCCATACATGGAGTAAGTGGCAATCCAAAAATTGAAAAGCGATTTACCATTAAAAGTAATCCGGAAAGATTGGCTCATTTAATGTTGAAAGAAACAACTGTTGTTGAAAGATTGCTTAAAACAGTCCCTTTTCGCTTGGAATTGTTAGATGATTTTTTCATCCTTACATTGGATGGAGTTCAAAAAGACGCAAATATCCAAAAAGAAAATTTGGATTTGGCAATTGATTTCATAAATCATTTCTACGAGATAAGTAGCCGATATTATTCAAACTATAAAGCAGCATAACGCTGCCTATAAAATCTGAAAGGATACATAAAGTGAACTTTTTTAATAAAAAATCTTATATTATAAGAGAATCTTAAGTAAATTCTAATTGACTGAAGATACCTCACTAATATTATGGTTTTTAAGTGAATGAGTCGTTAGCTCAGTTGGTAGAGCATCTCCCTTTTAAGGAGAGGGTCTCGGGTTCGAGCCCCGGACGACTCAGGAACTCTCTTATACGGTGCCATCGTCTAGTGGTTAGGACACAAGGTTTTCATCCTTGTAACCGGGGTTCAATTCCCCGTGGCACTGCCAAAATTTTTTTGAAAAATCCTCTTGCTTTTTTTTCTCGATTTACACCGACTGGAAATGAGTTGTCATTATCAAACTAACTTAAGAATTTATGGTAAGCAGAAAAGCATTAATATTCCTGGTTATAGTTGCAGTTTTTAGCTGTCGCTCCAAAAACACAAATCAAGAAGATGGGGAATTATTGGTATATTTATTAAATACACAAACATCAAACCCTGTTCAAAAAAGTTGCAATGAATTCGCAAGCCTTGAAAAAAACTGTGTAAAGGAGCCAGACTCCATTACCTTAACCTGCTCCAATGAGGAAATTGAACGTATTCGACATGGGATTGAGCCTTCAGACAAAAGAACGGACGACGTTCTGTCTGGTTTTTATGACTGCTGGTCGAAATGTAACATTGTTTACAATAACCAAGAAACAATATGTTCCAATCAAAAATTTCAAACGTCTAAGTATTATAGAGAAAGTCAAAAATCAGGTGAGTCCCAAGCTTCCATTTCTTGGGGAGTATGCATTGAAAAGTGTAACCAGGGAGAGAGTCAAGAACCAAGCCTAAAAGATGCAAATGTAACCTATACAACACAGGTATATAAAAACTTATGAAACAACAAGAATTAGAAAAACATCTATCCGCAACCTACCATCCCGCTGAAATGAAACAGTTTATGCCTCTCATAGAGGAGATAAACCAACTTAAAAAAGATAAAAACGCCGTTTTACTCGGTCATAACTACATGACTCCGGAGATTTTTTACGGCGTATCTGATATAGTAGGCGATTCCTTGTATTTGAGCAAAATGGCGGGTGAAACTGACGCAGACATCATTTTATTCAATGGTGTATACTTTATGGCTGAAACAGCTAAAGTTTTATCACCAAACAAGAAGGTTTTAATTGCTGACAAAGAAGCCGGCTGTTCTCTTGCTGACAGCATCACTCGAAAAGATGTAATAGAACTTAAAGCTAAACACCCTGGTGTTCCGGTTGTTACCTATGTAAACAGCTCGGCAGAGGTAAAGGCAGAAACAGATATTTGTTGTACTTCTGCCAATGCAGTAGCAATAGTAAATTCATTGGATAGTGATAGCGTGATTTTTTTACCGGATGAATATCTTGCTGGAAACGTTCAACGG
The DNA here is from genome assembly GCA_024233865.1 of Leptospiraceae bacterium. GTDB lineage: Bacteria > Spirochaetota > Leptospiria > Leptospirales > Leptospiraceae > JACKPA01. Next base: position 346,775 of record JACKPA010000003.1, read on the forward strand.
AATACAAACAAAAAAATAATTACATATTCCGGTAAGTGCATGGTTCATGAATTGTATACGGATGAAGATATTCGAGCCATACGTAAACAATTTAAAGACGTGAGTGTGATTTCGCACCCTGAATGTAGCACAAAGGTTGTTGAACTTTCTGATTTTTCCGGTTCAACCTCTCAAATGGAAAAATTCATCCGTGATTCCAAATCTGAAAATATATTTTTAATCACAGAATGTTCCATGGGAGACAATTTAAGGTCGGTTTTTCCGGAAAAAACGTTTATTTCGACTTGTCACACTTGCCCCCACATGAAAAAGATTTCTTTGAAAAAAATTCGGGATGCTTTAAAAAATGAGCAATTCGAGGTAACTTTACCAAATGAAATTATCGAAAAGGCAAAAAAATCTGTTATGAGGATGCTCGAAATTTCTTATAAAAATGCGAAGGGTTAAAAAAAGATATGATAGTTTTTGTTCCTGTTATAGAACAATCCGAAACTAAACAAAAAATACATATCCCAAAATACGAGGGAATTTCACTTAGCTTAGAGCAATACCTAAATTGGGAATCAGATGAAACTGAGTTTAAATATGAGTGGGACAATGGAATTCTAGAAGCTGATTTTGTAATGAAAAAAGAAGAAACTAGAATATATCAAAATATTAGCAGAGCTTTTGTCAAAACTCAAAGATACAAAGAAGGAATGGAGCTGATCCCTGAAGTTTCCTGTTATTTAAAAATAATACAAAAAGTGAGAATTCCGGATATATCTCTATTTTCTAGTGAGCAAATCAAAACTGCTAAAGATTTGGATGATTTTACTCCTCTTGTTGCAATGGAAATACTTTCACCAAGCAACTCAAGCGAAAGTATGGAAAAGAAAACCAAAGAATATTTTCAAGCTGGAGTTGAGCTTGTATGGCAAATTTTCCCTAATTTAGAGCAGGTACGTATATATTCATCTGATAAAGATATTACAGTCTGTGAAAAAGAAGATTCCTGTTATCTAGGTTCTATAGTGCCGGATTTCCAACTCACAGTTAATAATATATTCCGACTTTAACTTATAGCAAATTCAATGCTTTTGACGAATCACATAATATAGCCATAGACTTTCGCTTTTCCAGAGTAGCTCGATTTTTCCTTCCATACAGGGAGCATATTCGATCATATCATTTTTTGTAGCGAGAAGTTTAGTAGCCTCCTCATAATATAAAGATTTTTCTTTTAAAATATCATTATTCTTTTCTATAAACCCGTTTAAATCCGAATAATAATTTAAAATTAATTGTTTATCAGGAATATCTTCTTGGGAAATTAGTTCTCGATCATTTTCAGTTGTAGCGTATTGATACGTTTTTAGTGCTCTTGTATTATAATTTAAAATGAGTCCGAAATCCGTAAATGAATAAGTTCCCGAACCTTCATCTATATCATGACTCCCATAATTATCATGATCAAATTCTGACTTAAACTTGTTATTAGGAAGAAAAGTAATCGCCTTTGTGATTATAACACCTTCTGATCCGCATTTCAAAAAACTTTCACTCCCCGTCCATGTTGTATGATTCAAATTGATGGTGATCTTTGTAGGCTTGAGAGATGGAAGAAGAAGTTTTTTCTCAATTTTATCCCATCGAATAGAATCAATTTTTTCCATATTTTCTTCCTTTATTTCGATTACATAACCCCCAAAGACCCAGCCTTCTTCCTCTTCATACTTTACCTTCAGCCATTTAGACTTTATTCCGTCAATGGTCTCTGAATTTGGCGATTCTTCCAGGATTTCAACAATTGAATCAAAAGGAACTAACTTAACCCTTTCAGCAGTTTTTGAAGCAAACTTTCTTATAGACAATTCGGATGCAATTACCAATGCCAACCCAATTGAACGACTAGCCTCGTTTTGATAGGAATCGGATTTTTTTTCTTCCGGTTTAATTTTCTTTTTACTGCAATCAAAAGCCAATAATAAAACGAATAGAATAAGTAAGCTATTTCTGATTTTAGAATTCAAATGTATCCTCTCTTTGGTTAGTTGCCCACCATTTTATGATAAATCAACTTGTGATCCATAAAAATTCTTAGGGAGAATCTATTTTTTCCCAATAAGAAGAACACCTGAGATAATAAATACGCTCCCAATAAGTTCCATAGAGCTAATTGGTTCGTCCAAAATATAATAAGAAAGCAGAATTGTTGAAACCGGACCAATGGTTCCGGCAATTGCAGCCTTTTTGGAACCAATCATTCGGATACCTGCTGCGACAAGATAAACGGGAATTACCGTTGAGAAAATTCCCATACCCAAACCGGTTAACCAAACATTAAGTGGTAATGCGAATAAGACTTTTGTATCCTTGGTCACAAAGAAGTGTAAAAATACGATCAAAGAGGAAATACACAGTATATTGGAAGCAAAAAAAGTAGAACCCATTTTGGTTATATATTTTTCACTTCCGGAAATATACCAGGCATAGGTCAATGCACAGAGGAATATATAGATTCCACCCAGGAGCTTATTTTCATGTTTGCTGTTTGAATCATTCATAAAAACAAAGGCAACACCTCCATAGGTGAGAAAAAGAGAGATTAGCTCGTTTTTGTGAATTTCTTTTTTGAATAGCAAAAAATGGATAATAAAAACAATGGTAGGGTAAATATAAAGGATTAGCCTTTCCAAACTAGCGGTGATATATTTTAAACCCATAAAATCAAAGAGGCTAGATAGGTAGTACCCGATAAAACCAAGAGTAAAGATGTGCCATAAATCTTTTGTGTTAAGCTTAAGCTTCTTAAATTTATGCCTTTCTTTCAAAACCATAAAAAGAAAAAACGGAAAAGCAAATAACATCCTTAGAAAGAGTATGGTTATTGGGTCTGACAAATCTCGATAAGATAGTTTCACAAGGATAGCTTTGGAAGAAAAACCTATTGCTGAAATTGCAATAAACAAAATACCCAACCAATTCATAAGCAAAATTTCCTTGGCAGATAATTTTGAATAGCATTTTATACTATGACTAGATTGATTTTCTTGTTAGTATGATTGAAATCCCTATATTTTACAAAATATTTCTAAAATGTATCCTTTATATTTTTTATCCTCTTTCCTGGTTGTATCAATTTTTGTTTTTTTTAAAAAAGAAGAACACTTCACCCCAAAAAATTCCTAATTCTCTGGTGATAAGTGTTGGAAATTTAAGTGTTGGTGGAACCGGAAAAACTCCTTTTGTGATCTATCTATCGAATCTAATCGCTCAATTGGATAATACGATTCAAATTACGATTTTAAGTCGCGGATATGGCGGAAAAAATTCCAAACAAGGCATGAAGGTCGAAAATGATTCTAACCCAATCTTCTCAGGAGATGAACCTCTGCTTATAAAAAAAAGTTTGGAAAATGCGAATGTTATTATTGGGGTGAATCGGCTTGCTTCTTACCAAAAGTATGCAAACACCAATACTGGTAAAAACGTTATTTTGTTAGATGATGGTTTTCAACATTTTGCCATTGAGAGGAATTTGGACATAGTTTTAGTAGATTCTATTCGTTTGTTAGGAAACGGATTCACCATTCCCTTAGGGACATTAAGAGAGAAACATACTGCTTTAAAAAGAGCGAGGATAGTCGTTTTTACAAAAAGTGAACAGGCAAACCCTAATGAAATAGAAAAGATAACGGCAAAATTCCTTGCCGTAAATCCGAGTTTACAGATTTACCATTCTTATTACGAAACAAGAAGTTTGCTTAATCTCTTGGGTGATTCTTTGGATATAATCCAGGTAAGCGGGCAAAAGGTTTTTACATTCTCCGGAATTGCCAGTCCGGAAACCTTTGTAAATTCTATCAAAAAAATGAATCCGGCTTTACTGGGTTTCCAAAGATTTAAGGATCACTATTCGTATTCGGAAAATGATATTCTGAAAATTTTAAAAACAGCTTCCGAGTATGATTTGGTGGTATGCACGGAAAAAGACTACGTAAAAATAAAGGATTATAAAATAGAATCGAACTTGGCAAAAAAGATTTATTACTTAAAAATTTCCCTTTGCTTAAAAAAAGAGGATGAGTTTTTAGATTATTTAAGAGGAATGTTAAAGATTACGAGCTAAGTAGCCATGTAAAAATTATTTTTCAATCATATTAATGAAAAACGATTCAACTCCTTCTTGTAACATTTTTCCTGCTTCAAAAGCAGTGCTATTTTCTTTATCATAAAACCAATTCACTATTAGCTTGTTATTTTTAGACGCTTGTTCCAACATGTCAAATATATCCATCAAAATCTTTATGGAACTAGTATTCAGATATATCAAACCTATATTAACGGTTATAACTTGTCCTTTTAAATCATAAAAATAGTCTTCTAACCATGATAAGACCTGGTAGTAAAATTCTGCCGTACTTTCCGGATAAGAAGCACCCATTATTTCAAGAATATTTTGCTTATAATTAAAATTAATTTTTGGTGAATACTGTGTCGCTTCTATAAACAGATTTTCCATATCTTACGATCCTTTACCTTTTCATGCATATTTTTGATGGAATATTTTGTCCATAAAAAATTTTTGAATAAAAAATCCGATTAAACATTCCGTAAAAAGCTTGCAATCCTTATGCTTTTGAAAAGAAAATAAAATATTATGAAATTACCAAACAAGTTGGACGAAAGTGTAGATATTTCGGATTATTTCGGAAGGTATATTGGCGATCCTATTCAAATTGATACCCAAAGATGGGATAAACTGAATTTTTATCAAAACCGGTTTTTGCAGAGGAAGGGTTGGGTTTTTGTTAGTTATATGACAGAAGACTTTATTTGCAGTGTGGCTATTGTAGATGTCGGTTACTTGGGAAATGGATTTGTTTACTTATACGATAGGGAAAGCAATCAACTCTACGAAGAAAAAGTGACCATGCCGCTTGCCTTTGATATAAACTTTCACCCTTCTTTAAAAACCGATTGGAAACTAACAGGAATTTCGCAAGCTTGGAAACTACTGCCACAAAATGATTCCTATTGTTTTTCTTATTCCGGTAGAAAAATAATAGGAGAAATCAACTTCAAGATAAACAAGCCGGGACTAAACGTTATTACCCATTCAATAGGTCGCCCTTTTCATTATACTTATAAAAACATGGGACTTAGCGCCAGCGTTTCCATACAAGTAAATAAAAAGCAATACCAAGAAGTTGGAAACAATGCTGTGATTGATTTTTCTTTCGGTTATCCTCCTCGAACAACTACTTGGAACTGGGCTTCTCTTATGGGCAATGCAGAAGATGGGACTCCTATTCGAATCAATTTAGTCGCAGAATTCAACAACGGATTGGAAAATGCGTTATGGTTTGGGGATAACATTTTATTTCTATCTCAGTCGATTTTTAAATATTCCGGCTCTATTAGGGGGAGTAATATAAAAATCGAAACAACAGATGGAATTCTGCAAATACAATTTTTTCCGGAAGGGTTTCGTGAGGAAACAATAGATGTTGGTTTTCTTAAAAGCGAGTTTGTTCAACCTTTTGGTCGTTTTGAGGGTATATATGCAAATAATGGAAAGCCTGTAAAAATCAAAGGAATCGGCTTGCTCGAAGAACATGTAGCAATATGGTAAAAGTGATGTTTTCATGATAAAGATACCCATGGCTTAATTTAGAAAAAAATCTAAGAAAACCTATCAAACGAAAGGAAAAATAATTTTTTCTCAAATAGCTACTTGACAATAAATTGATAACTTAAAACAATTAGTACTATGTATCTAGTAAAAATAAGATTGGTTACTGGACACGTTCTTATAACAACAAAAATTGTCAAATTTTTTGTAAGAATAATAACTCAAATAAAATCCTTTTATATTTTTAACAAATTAATTTAATATAAAGTTTGGAGGAACAAACGTTTTATGGCAGGTTTAGATAAAGAAACTCTGGATATGATTATATCAGCGCTGCAAGATTACGCAGAGCGATTTCTTACTCCGGAATTTTTACTCGAAAAAGATCACAATGATGAATTTCCGGATAGGGTGCTACAATCCTTCTACGATCCAAATGGTTTGGCGGTTCATTCCGTATTTATTCCGGAAGCTTATGATGGAATTGGCGGTAGTGCCTATGATATATATCGTATTTCAGAAGTACTGGCAAGTATTGACGTTGGTATCGCTACCGGTGTATTTGCCACGTTTTTAGGAGCTGACCCTATTGTTGTGGGTGGTACGGAAGAGCAAAAGGCAAAATGGATGAAGCGAATTGCTAATGATTCGATTTTGTGCGCTTATGGTGCAACAGAGCCTCAAGCTGGTAGTGATTTGGCGCTCCTTAGCACTAAGGCTGTTCCTGTGGAAGAAGACGGTAAGGTTGTTGGTTACAAAATAACCGGTAGAAAGCAATGGATTAGCAATGGAGGAAAGGCTAAACTATGGACAATTTTAGCAAATACGCCAGGCGGACCTAGCTGGTTTGTTGTCGAGGAATTTGACGAGCCCGTTCCCGGTTTCACAAAAGCAAAACCGGAAGACAAACATGGTATTCGTTTAAGCAATACGGTTGCCCTGTTTTTGGATGATGTATACGTTCCTATTGAAAACTTGGTTGGTGGTGTGGAAGGAAAAGGACTTGCACAAGCCCAAGCCGTTTTTGGTTACACTCGTTTGATGATTGGAGCTTTTGGTTTGGGTGCCGGTTGGGAAGCCGTGAGAAGGGTGATTCCTTATTCTCAAGCGCGATACCAAGGGGGAGCTACCTTAAGTCAAAAACAAGCATATACTCATAAACTTATCGTTCCTAATGCTGTTCGTTTGGAATCAGCCAGATCGTATATCGAATGGGTCGCAGAAGGACTTGACAAAGGTGGAGGACACGGCTTGTCTACGGAAGGTGCCGTTGCCAAATATATGGCTACTGAGTCCGGAAACAAAGCCGCAGATGATGCCATTCAGGGTATGGGCGGTTACGGATATACAAAAGAATACATTGTCGAAAAAATCAAACGGGATGTGAGAATTACACAGATCTATGAAGGTACTTCCGAAATCATGGAGTGGACTATCGCTCGTGACAGATGGCAACTTCACTTGAAAACCCAAGGTGCTTACTACCAAGACTGGGCAAAAAGGTGTGATGAAATACATCGTGCTGAGCCAAAAAACGGTGCAAACTGCGCTGCTTTGGCAATGAGAGCACTTTGTATTATTTTAGAAAGGTGTAGGATAGATCGTCTCACCAGAAACCAGCACGTACTATTTCGTTTAGGAAAGATGATTGCTTACGCAGAAACGGCGGCTATTTTTGCAGAAAGAGTTGTAAAAAATCCAACTGTTGCCATACCTTTGGACGTGGAAACAAGACAGGCAATGTCTAGAATTCATGGTAGAGACGCTGCTCTATTGGTTGCAACTGACGGACTTCAATGGTCTATAGGAGCAGGTCAAACCGATCCGAATTTGGCAAATTCTTTAAACCTTCCGGCTATTTACCAAGCCCAAGCCGGTCAAATTGCAGATATGGACTTTGTTGCCAAAAAATTGAACGAAGTATTTTCTGCCAATATTAGTGCCCAACAACAATAAGGAGAACCATAGTTTTATGGAAGAAAATTTTGATGTAGATAGATGTATTGCCATTGTTGGTGTGGGAGCAATCTTACCAGAAGCTCTTAGTGCTCCGGCATTTTGGCAAAATGTTAAAAATAAAAAATATTGTATTAAAAATATTCCATCGGGAAGATGGAATCCTAGCAATTATTATGATCCCGATCCAGCTGTTCCGGATAAATCCTATACAACTTTAGGTAGTTGGGTGGAAGGTTTTGATTTTGATTGGAAAAAGTATAAAGTTCCACCTAAGGTAGCTGCGGCTATGGATATTGGTCAGCAATGGGCTGTAACAATTGCTTCCGAGGCTCTGTCTGACTTTGGTTATCCACAAAGACCAATTGATTTGGATAGAACGGGTGTAATTATCGGGACTGCAATGGGTGGAGAACTTCATTATATCACTCATTTGCGAATTTCTTTTCCTGAATATGCTGAGTTATTGCAAGGAGTGGATGATTTTCAGCAACTGCCTGTTGATGTACGCCATTCCATACTGGAAAAGTGGCACCAAAGAATGGATAGTATTTATCCTCACATATCAGAAGACACCATGCCTGGGGAACTCGCCAATATCGTGTCGGGTAGGATTGCCAATGTTTTGAATTGTAGGGGACCCAATTTTATAACCGATGCTGCCTGTGCTTCTGCTTTGGCTGCGGTAGATTCGGCTGTAGAGATGTTATCTGAGCACCATTGTGATGCAGTAATTGCAGGTGGTGTTGATAGAAATATGGGTGCGTCAAGTTTTATTAAGTTTTGCAAAATCGGAGCTTTAAGTTCTACGGGTTCTCGACCTTTTGGAGAAGGAGCTGACGGTTTTGTGATGGGAGAAGGATCGGCAGTATTTTTGTTAAAAAGGCTGGCAGATGCGGAGAGAAACGGAGATAAGGTATATGCAGTGATTCGTGGAGTAGGGGAATCCAGCGATGGAAAAGGCAAGGGAATCACAGCTCCCAATCCATTGGGACAAAAGTATGCAATCGAAAGAGCGTGGAAAAATGCTGGTATTGATCCGGCAACTTGTACGTTAGTGGAAGCTCATGGAACAAGTACAAAGGTTGGTGACGTTGTTGAAGTAGAAAGCTTATCCGGTATATTCGGACAAGGTACTGCAAAAAACAGCATCGCTTTAGGTTCTGCCAAAAGTAATATCGGACACCTAAAAGCCGGAGCCGGAGCTGCCGGATTATTAAAGGCAACTATGGCAATTTATGAAAAAGTCCTTCCTCCAACTCTAAATGCCGTTAAACCAAATCCAAACATTGATTTCAGTAAAACTCCGTTTTTTGTAAACCATGAATTGCAAGAGTGGAAAAAACCGGCAAATTTTCCTAGAAGAGCTGCCGTGAGTGCTTATGGTTTTGGTGGAACAAACTTTCATTTGGTTTTGGAAGAGCATATTCCTGGATCTCTAACCAGTAGGAAAAAAATGGTTGCCAGTGCTGCCATTCCGGCAAGCGGAAACGGTGGGGCAATGGTAAGCAACGTTAGTATGCAAGTGGCTCAACCGGCTGCTTTGAAAATGCCAGTTCGCGGTATCCTCGCTTTGGGTGCAAACACAACCGCTGAATTAAAAGAGAAGTTAGATGCTACTCTAAAACATGCCCAAGAAGGCTGGACACCTCCGAGAAAAGCTCCAGAGATTCAAGATATCAACGCTCAGGAAAGGTTGTTTATTGACTATGGTAAGATGGAAGATACAAATGAGCATGACACTCTGGTTGACAGATTACTACGAGCTCAAAAAGCCATCGGACATGATAACACGCAAGCGTGGAAGGTTTTAAGGGTCAAAGGTATCTATCGCGGAAGTGGAAAAGCACAAGGGAAAATAGCTTTCTTATTTCCGGGACAGGGAAGTCAATACGTCAATATGACATCCGAACTAAGAACCGTAGATACAATTGTTGATAAAGTTGTTGGTGAAGCTGATGCAGTTATGACACCTATTTTGGGTCGTCCGTTAACTTCTTACATTTTTATTGATGCTAACGATGAATCTACCATCAAGCAGGCAGAAGAAAATTTAAAACAAACTGCAATCACTCAACCGGCAATGCTCACAATGGATGTTTCCATTTTAAGGTTTTTGTCTGAATACGGATTCAAACCGGATATGGTTATGGGACATTCTTTGGGTGAATACGCTGCTTTAGTTGCTGCCGGTGTAATGCCATTTTCTAACGCTTTGGAAGCTGCTGCTGCCAGAGGTAGAGAGATGACTAACGTAAGCTCCAATATGGGAGATAATGGCTGGATGGCAGCTGTGTTTGCTCCTATCGGAGAGGTTGAAAAACTTATTAAAGAAGTCCAAGGCTATGTTAAGGTTGCCAACTACAATTGTCTAAACCAAAGTGTAATCGGTGGTGAATCTAAAGCTGTGGAAGCAGCTATTAAACTATTTTCAAAAAATGGTTTTCGAGCTGTTCGGATTCCGGTAAGTCACGCATTTCATACGGAAATTGTGGCACCTGCAAGCAAACCGCTAAGGAGCTTTTTGGATAAATTAAATCTTTCTGTTCCCAAAATTCCAGTTGTTGCCAATTTGACCGGAGATTTATATCCTACAACTTCCATAGAAGAAGTGAAAGACTATCTCGAAAAACAGATTGCTTCTTCCGTTCAATGGGTGAAAGGTATGGATACATTGTACAAAAACGGTGTTCGTACATTTGTAGAGGTAGGACCAAAGGCAGTTCTCAAAGGCTTTGTGGACGATGTTTACGGCGGAGATCACGATATTATTTCCATCGCATCCAATAACCCGCGAGTAGGTGAACTTATCTCTTTTAACTATGCTGTCTGTGCTCTTTATGCTGCCGGTTATGGAATGACAGAAGAAAAGCCAGTTCAAGTGAAGAACTTTTCTGAAGGAAACGGACACGCAAGGGTAGCTCAACCAACTTCCGAAAACAAATCCGGTGGAAGTCAAGGTGCAGGACAAAATCCTCAAGCTCCTTATGTTAGCTCTTATGAAATGCCTGTTACACAACCGGTTTATATCAATCAATCCAAAGCGTATGACAGAAACGACGTTCCTTTTGGCTCTGTTGTTATTAGTGGTACCGGACTTGGCTTACCTGGGGCAGAGAAAGAAGTAATGGATCCAAATAACGTTACGAAAATTCTACGCGGTGAGCAGATGATTGATCTGATTCCGGAGCGTTTTAGAAAGCTAATGACCAGTAAGAGAGTTACGAGAGTTGTGAAATCGGCTGAAGGAAGTGGTAGTTTTGAAACCATTTCGGACACAGCAGATGTGATCAAACTTGCTGGTAGACCTGGAAAATTTGATGTAACGGAAGAGTATGGCGTTCCGGCTAAGTTAGTAGAAGCATTAGATACTACAACTGAGTTGGCAATTGCTGCCGGTATTGAAGCTCTGAAAGAAGCAGGGATTCCGCTTGTTCAAACCTATAAAAAAACAACAACCGGAAAGTATTTACCCGAAAAATGGTTGTTACCTGAGTCTATGAGAGACGATACGGGGGTCATATTTGCAAGTGCTTTTCCTGGTTGTGACAACTTTGCTCAAATTTTAGGTGATTATTACAAATATACCGCTTTGGAAGAGCAGATAGAAGTTTTGGAAGACTTGCGAAGGTATACAAGAGACGATGAAACTCTAAGAGAAATCTTAAGGAAAATCTCTCAAATCAAAGATGAATTGGCACAAAAGCCAAATGAGTTTGACAGAAGGTTTATTTTCCAAATCCTCTCTATGGGTCATAGCCAATTTGCTGAATTTATTGGTGCCAGAGGTCCAAATACACAAGTAAACGCTGCTTGTGCCAGTACAACCCAAGCCGTAGCTTTGGCAGAAGACTGGGTTCGTCTTGGACGTTGTAGACGTGTACTCGTGCTTGGAGCAGATAATGTAACAAGTGATAACTTAATGGAATGGATTGGAGCCGGATTCTTGGCAACCGGTGCAGCTGCAACGGATGATAAAGTAGAAGAAGCTGCACTTCCATTTGACAAAAGAAGACATGGTACGATTCTCGGTATGGGTGCGTGTGCTCTTTTGGTAGAAAGTGAAGATTCTGTTCGTGAAAGAGGTATGAGAGGTATTGTGGAAATACTTAGCACCGAAACTCGAAACAGTGCCTTTCATGGAACCCGTTTGAATCCGGAACATATTTCTATGGTGATGAATGATCTGGTGACAACTGCTGAGCATCGTTTTGGCTTGAATCGACACCTAATGGCTCCGCAGACTGTTTTTGTTTCCCATGAAACCTATACACCAGCTAGGGGAGGAAGTGCTTCAGGAGAAATCAAGGCTCTTCGTCATACATTCGGAGATTCCGCAAGTGACATTGTAATTTCCAATACAAAAGGATTCACAGGTCATGCGATGGGTGCTGGAGTAGAAGATGTTATTGCAGTTAAGATTCTGGAACATGGTATTGTACCGCCAGTGGCTAATTACAAAGAAGAAGACCCAGAGTTAGGAAAATTAACCCTCAGTCGTGGTGGAAGATATCCTGTTCAGTATGGTATTCACCTTGCTGCCGGATTTGGTTCACAGTTGGCAATGAGCTTGGTTAGACGAATTCCGGGATCAGTTGACAGAGTGGATAATAAAGGTCAGTATGACCATTGGTTGTCTCAAGTGAGTGGATATGATAAGGTAGAATTGGAAGTTACCAAAAAAACTTTGCGTATCAAAGCACAAGGAAATCCTGGTCGTCAGCCTGCAGGCAATTCATGGAAGTATGGAACCGGACCACAAGTAAGGACTCCTTATGGAATGACTGGCGGACTCACAGATTATCGACCAGCTCCGATTGTGGTTGAGTCAACACCAACACCTTCCGTAGGCTTGACACCATCCGCAGGGTTGACACAGGGGTCAACCCCTACGCAAAAACCGGCAGCACCTCAGCCGCAAACAATTGCAGCAGCACCGGTTTCCGAAGCACCAAAACCTGCTCCGACTGTACCAAAACCTGTAGCAACTCCTGCAGCTCAACCGAAAGTTGATACCGTTGCTGATAAAGTATTGCAAATTGTATCCGAAAAGACCGGATATCCGAGAGATATGTTGGATTTGGATTTGGATATGGAAGCAGATTTGGGTGTGGATACGGTTAAACAAGCAGAGACTTTTGCCGCTGTAAGAGAAGCATTTGATATCCCAAGAAAAGATGATATGCAACTCAGAGATTATCCTACTTTGAGTCATGTGATTGGCTTTGTGAAGGAAAATCGTCCTGATTTGGCAGCATCCGTTTCGTCAGCACCTTCCGTAGGGTTGACACAGGGGTCAACCCCTACAGTAGCGGGTGGTGGTCGTGATACCATTTCGGAAAAAGTGTTGGATTTGGTAGCAGAAAAAACGGGTTACCCAAAAGACATGCTGGATTTGGACTTGGATTTGGAAGCAGATTTGGGTGTAGATACGGTTAAACAAGCAGAGACCTTTGCAGCCGTAAGAGAAGCATTTGACATTCCAAGACAAGAAGATTTGCAACTTAGGGATTATCCAACATTGGGTCACGTAATTGGATACGTGAAACAAAATCGCCCTGATTTGGCAGCATCCGTAGGATCGACACATGTGTCAACCCCGTCAGTTACATCGGCAATGCCGACGCAACAAGCAGCACCATTGGTTGGTCGTGATACCATTTCGGAAAAAGTGTTGGATTTGGTAGCAGAAAAAACGGGTTATCCAAAAGATATGCTGGATTTGGATTTGGATCTAGAAGCGGATTTGGGTGTGGATACGGTGAAACAAGCAGAGACTTTTGCGGCCGTAAGAGAAGCATTTGATATTCCAAGACAAGAGGATTTGCAGTTACGGGATTATCCGACTCTTGGTCATGTAATTGGATACGTGAAACAAAATCGTCCTGATTTGGCAGCAGCCATTGCCGCATCGGCACCGTCCGTAGGGTTGACACAGGGGTCAACCCCTACAGTAGCACCAACATCATCAGCACCATCGGGTGGTCTTGACAACGTTGCTGATAAAGTATTGCAGATTGTAGCAGAAAAGACCGGTTATCCGAAAGACATGTTGGAACTTGATTTGGATTTGGAAGCAGATTTAGGTGTGGATACCGTGAAGCAAGCAGAGACTTTTGCATCTGTAAGAGAAGCATTTGACATTCCAAGGCAAGATGATTTGCAATTAAGGAATTATCCTACTCTTGGTCATGTAATTGGCTTTGTGAAAGAAAACAGACCTGATTTAGCAGCATCCGCAGGGTCGACGCATGCGTCAACAACCCCATCAACCCCTACAGTACGATCGGGTGAAACGGATGCCATTACTGATAAAGTGTTGGACATCGTAGCAGAAAAGACCGGTTATCCTAAAGATATGCTGGAACTTGATTTGGACTTGGAAGCTGACTTAGGCGTGGATACCGTGAAACAAGCAGAGACTTTTGCATCGGTGAGAGAGGCTTTTAGTATTCCAAGACAAGAAGATTTGCAATTGAGAGATTATCCGACTCTTGGACACGTAATTGGGTTTGTTAGAAGTAACATCCAAGCTGGAGTCGCACCGTCGCCGTCTGTTACGGCAGCACCAGCGTCCGCAGGGTTGACACAGGGGTCAACCCTTACGTCTAGCGGAACGATTGAAGATGCCAATAAAGTTCCGAGAAGGGTTGCTCGTGCAGCTTTAAGACCTACTTTGGATGTTTGTACTCCGACAGAAGTGAAATTGGGTGCAAGTTCAAGAGTAATTGTGTCTATGGATCAGGGTGGAGTCGGGCAGAAACTCATTGAGCAGCTAAAGAATTCCGGTGTAAATGTATTGGAACTAAACTTAGCGGAAGGAGTTTCTAACAAGAAATTAGACCAAACCGTAAAAGGATGGATTTCAGAAGGTGCAATTCATGGAATTTATTGGTTGAACGCTTTGGATGCAGAGCCTTCTATCGAAGACATGGATTTGGCAACTTGGCAAGAACTTAATCGACAAAGAGTAAAATGTCTGTACACAACCATGAGAGCACTTTATGACTCTATATCCGATTCTAATACATTCCTTGTTTCTGCAACCAGAATGGGTGGATTGCATGGATATTCTGATAGCGGTGCGACTTCTCCTTTAGGTGGTGGTGTAGTAGGTTTTACAAAAGCTTACAAAAGAGAACAGGAGAAAGCAGTCATTAAAGCTGTAGACTTTGAATCTCATTTAAGCCAAGAAGAAATTGCAAACAAACTATACAACGAAGCAATTTTTGATCGTGGAGTTGTGGAAGTTGGTTACAATGGCGGATTGCGTTATGGGGTTACATTGGTGGAAGAGCCAGCAGTGGATGGCAGCCCGGGAATGACTCTAAACAGAGATACAGTATTTCTTGTGACGGGAGCTGCCGGTGGGATCACTAGTGCAATCGTTACTGACCTTGCTCAAAGTAGCCAAGGGATATTCTATCTTATGGACTTAACTCCAAAACCGGATAAAAACAATCCGGACCTTCAGTTGTTCAGACAGAGTAAAGACCAACTCAAAAACAAATTCATTGCTGATGCAAAAGCAAGAGGTGAGAAACTTAAACCGGTTGAGATCGAGAAATCAATTATGTCTGTTGAGAGGGAAGAAGCGGCTTTAAGGGCTATAGAGTCTGTTGAAGCAGCAGGTGGAACGGTTCACTACTACAGTGTCAATCTAACGGACGAGGACGGAATTGCAGCAGTGGTTGGAGACATCAGAAACAATCATGGAAAAATTGACGTTCTTCTTCATGCGGGAGGGATTGAAATCAGTCGCGCATTGTCAAGCAAAACAGAAAATGAATTTTTCAAAGTTTTCGACATCAAAGCTGACGGGTTTTTTAACATCCTGAAAGCGGCTAAGGGAATGCCTATTTATGCTTCTGTTGCTTTTAGCTCTGTTGCCGGTCGATTTGGAAACAGTGGTCAAACAGACTATAGTTCTGCCAATGACTTACTCTGTAAGATTACAAGCAGCTTTAAAAACTGGAGACCCGAAACTAAAGGAATCGCCATTGATTGGACTGCTTGGGGTGGAATCGGAATGGCTACGAGAGGGTCTATTCCAAAAATTATGGAAATGGCTGGGATTGACATGCTTCCTCCGGAATCCGGTATACCAACCGTAAGAAGGGAACTCGTTTCCGGTGGATTCAAAGGGGAAATCGTAGTCGGTCAGAGACTTGGTATTCTTGTGAAAGAATGGGATGAAAAAGGTGGAGCGGATGTAGGTAAACTTAACCAAGATACACAAAAACTATTTATGATTGGTGAAATTAAAAATACCAATTTGTATAGTGGTGTCGAGGCTGAGACACTTATCGATCCGAATAAGCAAGGATTCTTGTTTGATCACAAAATAGACAATATTCCGGTATTGCCAGGTGTAATGGGAGTGGAAAGTTTTGCAGAAATTTCTACAATACTTTCGCAAGGTTTTAACGTGTCTGCAGTAAGGAATGTAGAATATGTAAGTCCGTTTAAGTTTTATAGGGATCAAGCGAAAACCCTATACTTAAAAGGAAACGTTCTTTACAAAGATGAAAATACTTTGATTTCCAGAACTTCTTTGAAATCAATTACCCCACCGGCAAGGGAAGGGTTACTTGAACAAGAGAAACTGCATTTTACGGCAGAAGTAGTATTAACAAGAGCAGAACTTGGAAAACCAAGTATCAGTTTTGAAATTCCGACTTCTCAGGACAAATTGGTAGAAAAGGAAGCCATTTACAAAATCTATTTTCATGGACCTGCTTACCAAATTTTGGAAAAAGTGCAGTTGGTTGGTGATAAGGCAATTGGTTGGATGCCAAGTAGTTTACCATCGGATACAAATCCTGAGAATGTAGAGTTTATCATGTCTCCAAGACTGATTGAGCTTTGCTTCCAGACTGCTGGAATATGGGAAATGTCTTCTAAAGGTGTAATGGCACTGCCTTTGGGAATTGGTTCTGTTACTACCTATAGGGATCCTAGTGAAGCATCTGGCAATAAGATTTTTGCAGTGGTAACTGCTGTAAATAACGGTGAGAGTTTCAATGCTCAGGTGATAGATGAAGCTGGAAACCTCTATGTTGATCTTATTGGCTATAGGACAGTTCAACTTCCCGGAAGTGTGAGCATCTAACTTAAGTGGAAAGAATTTCCTTACATGAAGGGACGCAAACCAATGCGTCCCTTTTTATTTTTTACCTTTCCAAATCCTTTGCTGAGTTAGGTTTTAAAATACTATCCGATTATAATTTCCTGAGCCAAAAGGAAATGGATAGGCTAAAGAATCTGAAATTAGAAAAGCGAAGAAGAGATTGGTTACTTGGTAGATATACAACTAAAAGTCTGATACAAGATTATCTTTCCGATAGCTATGGTCAAAAAGTTCCTATGCGAAATATTGAAATTGATAATTATGATGATGGGGCTCCTTTTTATAGAATAATAGGTGTTAAGGAGTTTCAAGATTTATATATTTCGATTAGTCATAGTCATGAAACTGCTTTATGTGCCATTAGTGATTCTGCCATTGGAATTGATATAGAATTTGTAGAAGTCCGATCAGATGCTTTTATTCGTGATTTTTTTTCAGAAGAAGAATTGCGTTTTATCAGTGGTGTTGATACTTCTTTAAAACATGTATTGACAAATTTGATATGGAGTGCAAAGGAATCAATTTTAAAGGTTTTTCATCTTGGGCTTACGGTAGACACTAGATACGTCACTTGCATTCCTAAAGAAAAAAATCCCAGAGAAGAAGTTATGTATGAATTTGGGATCAAATTGGATGATAAGATTTATTCGAAAATTGAAAATCACCTAAAACAAAAATCTTTAAAAGGCTGTTGGCAGATCAAAGACGGTTTTGTTTATACATTTGCAGTGGGAAATTAAATATAAAATAAATTATTTGACATTTGTGATTTGCGAATTATAATTAGCAAATATGCTAATTTTTGCGAATTAAGAAGCAATGCACAGTTGGAATTTATCGGTAAAAGACGCTATTCAAATACAAAAAGAGCTTGCTCCTAAATTGATTTGTAAAGGTAAACCAGATAACATTCGTTTGGTTGCTGGATCTGATTTGTCTTATAAAAAAGAAGAAAACCTTGGTTTTTGTGTTATTGTGAATTTCCGATTTCCGGAATTAGAGGTAGTTGAAATGGTTTTTTTGACAATGGAGGTTACTTTTCCTTATGTCCCAGGCTTGCTATCATTCAGGGAAGGACCTATTGTTTTGAAAGCATTTGAAAAATTGCAAAACCGCCCAAATGTAATCTTGTTTGACGGACAGGGAGTTGCCCACCCGAGAAAATTCGGAATAGCCTCTCACATAGGTTTACTTTTGAACATCCCTTCCATTGGTTGTGCAAAATCAAGGCTCTATGGAGAATATAAAGAACCAGGAATTGAAAAAGGTTCGAGTGAAATTCTGGTAGATCGATCCGGAGAACAAATCGGTAGCGTTTTGAGAACTCGGAACAACGTAAAGCCTATTTTTGTTTCACCGGGTCACTTGGTAGGCTTTGACGAATCGGTGGAAATTGTTATGCAGTGCGTAACAAAATACAGAATACCTGAGCCAACAAGAATTGCAGATATGGAAGTTGAGAGATATAAAAAAGAACACAATTAGTTAAAATTGGAAGTAAAAAAATTCATACTTCTCAAAAACAGCAGATAAACCAAACTGCACAAAAAAGAATACTACAATAAAACTAAAAGCAAATCTATTTACTTTTTGTAAAACTAACCCGTCCGTATAACGATGATAAATTTGTACTGATTCTACAATTAGAATGGGCAGAAGGAAATAAATCAATTTTATAAAAAGAATCGGCTCATAATAAAAACCATCTAAATTTTTTATTAATCTTAGTAAATGGAAATAGTTCTCAACTCTAAAAAGTAAAATGCCGTAAGCAAACAAAAAGAATGTAAACAATATACCAATAGGTTTCAAAAAACTATCTATGGACTCAAAAAAGTCCTTATATTTGCGGAATAAAAATCGATTCAAAACATTGTAAATCACGATTTGAAATCCACAGTAAGCACCCCACAGCATATAACCATAAGTTGCTCCGTGCCATAATCCTCCCAAAATCCACACTAGCATAAGGTTTACGTTTTGCCTAAAAAAACCATACCTATTTCCACCAAGAGGAATATACACGTAATCTCGCAACCATGTAGACAGAGATATATGCCAGCGCCTCCAGAAGTCAATAGGATTCCTTGCCATAAATGGAATATTAAAATTCAAAGAAAGTTCAAAACCTATCATTTTTGCCATTCCTCTGGCAGCGTCAGTGTAGCCACTAAAATCAGCATATATCTGGAAGGCAAAGGCAATTGCTACGAAATACACTAGACCGTTTGGCATATCCAGGGAAGGGTCTAAACTTTTATTTACAAATGGAGCAAGATTATCAGCTATAACAACTTTTTTAAATATTCCCCATGCAAATAGTAATAACCCACCTTTGAACTTATTCCAGCTAAGAACTCGTTTTTGTTCGATTTGGGGGATCAGTTTGTCAGCTCTCTCAATAGGTCCGGCTAATAACAAAGGGAAAAATAAATCGTAAACAGAGTAGGTTATCAAGTTAAAGGTTGGTTGTATCTTTTTTTTGTAAACGTCATAGATATAACTGATATTGTGAAATGTATAAAAAGAAATACCTACAGGAAGAAGAATTTCAAAAACCGGAATTTCTTTTTTAACGGATAAAACATTCAAAATATCATTTAAAGAACGGACTGAAAAAACTGCATATTTAAAAACTACTAAAATGAAAAGGTTTACTAAAATAGTTAGCTTAAAAAATATTCTTCTTGTGGATCCATTGGAAATTTTGTTTAAGTTTATACCGGTGTAAAAATTGAATAGGATACAAAACAAAAGTAAAAAAACCATCTTAAAGTTCCAAAATGAATAAAAGACGATACCGGCTAAAAATAATAAAATGTTTTGATTTTTGTATCCCAATTTTAAATATACGAGAAAAAATATTGAGAAAAAAAGAATAAAATCAATGGAATTGAAAAGCATAATATCCAACCTACAATATTTTCTATAATTCAAAAATTCATTGCATAAGCAATTGTATAATAGTATTCCGGAAATAAATTATCCTTTTTTGTTACATTTGCAGAAAGCTTAGGTAAATCAAAATACTGAATTTTAATGGAGTCTAATAGCTGGTAGTGTGTCCACATCGTAAAAAATACTATATTTTTGAAAGCGGGCAAAAAGATTACAAAACGCTTTCTTTTTCTAAGCCATTTACACACAAACTACTTCCAGAGTTGATTTTAGATTTTGATGCACTTTTGCAGGAAGCAATGGAAGAGTGTTGCTAATGTATACGAGTATCAAGTGTTATTTCTGTATCCGAAGATTTGTCCGATTATACAAAAATTTGGATAACTTAGCAAGAAAAATTTTTTGAAAATTATAAAAAAAGTTTATATTCTTAGCTTTTCAGTTCGTCAAAATTGATGACTTCCATAGTTCTGTCTTTCATCTGCATCGCATAAATTTTATTTTTTGTTAAATATTTTTTTACGTTATCTGGGATATGAAAGGAAGAAAAAACGGGAATCAGCTTTAAGCTTTTGTATTGAGGAAAGTAATCGTATACGTTTTCCAATGCCTCAATAAAATCATTGATGTATTCAATCTTGGGATTGGTTTTGGACTCGTTTAGGAGAAACGCTGTGTCATCTATATAAACAGCGTCAAACTCCCTTGTTTCACCTTGCGAATTTTTCACTTTTGCCCGAATGGCAAAGAAATTCGCTTCTCCCATTTGAAAGACTTCTTTTGCAATTGTAGGCATATTGGGAGCAACAATATCTTCTAAAAAAATTCCAAGTTTACGAACCAGTTCCTGGTATTTTTTATCGCTTTCTTTTCTGTTTAATTCGGATTGTCTTTTTAACTCTTCCCATCTTTTATCAGATTCCTCCCATTTTCTATCAGATTCTTTCTTTGACTCTTCCCACTTTCTATCAGATTCCTCCCATTTTCTATCAGATTCTTTCTTTGACTCTTCCCACTTTCTATCAGATTCTTTTTTTAATTTTTCCCACCTTTCATCGGACTCTTTTTTTAATTTTTCCCACTTTTCATCGGACTTTTTTTTTAATTCTTTCATATCTTCGTCAAATTTATTCATTCTTTTTTCCATTTGACTTATTCTAATGTCGGTTCGTAGGATGTACTTGTCAAAATTTTGGAATTGCTTTTTGGATGCTTCCATAAAATCCGCAAACAAGGCTTCTAAATTGATTACTTTTTCTTCGGTGGATAACATGATGGTTGTAGTTTAGGAAAAATATGTATTTGTGTCAAGTTTTAAGTTACTTGGTGCTTTAGCTAATTTGTAGCGGCTAAGTTTTAGAAACTCTCCTAAAACTTGACTATCCGATCACTGAGCCTATCAGAAGGGACCACTTTCAAAACTTATCAAAATACGGATTGTTACTTTCAAAAGTTTGTTTTTCATCTTGGTCAACCGATTTTTCGAATACACAAGTATCTTCGATTATATTGCTAAATCAAAATATTCATTTCCTAGTTTAGCCCCATTAATTTGGATTTCTAACTTATGTTTTCCTGGAAATAACTTTCTAGTTGTCATTTTTCGAAGCGGATGTTTTTTAGATATACAAAATTTTTGATTTTTTTTCATTAAAATTTGTGTGATTTTGAATACTTTTTTATTTTTCATCTCACCAAATCTATTTTGGAAATAAATTAAATAATCAATTATTAATTTTTCATCTTTTTCTGAGATTAATTCCAAATCAAATTCTAATGTTGTACCAATTTTAACTTTTCGGGTTTGTATTTCTAATTTAGAAATTTTTATTTTGGGAGTGGGGGAAAAACCCAAGAATTCTAAAGCATCTTTATTCCCTAGTTTTACTAAAGATCGAAGAGAATGGTTAATAATATAATTCATTTCTTTTGAGCTTTGTTTTTTAGAGTTCCTCCACCTCGTTAGAGTTTTTATAGTCAAATTTGAATCTATTTTCGAAATATCATTTATGTGGTTTGCGACAGACCTTGTGACAAATCTAGTTCTATCATAATACAGTTTATCTAAAATAGGCAAAGATTGTTTCACTGAAATTTTGATTTTTTGAGACCAAGGAAGTTTTGGTCTAGTCCCTTCACTCGCTAGTCTTCTAACATGGTAATGAGGATCATTTGTCCAATTTTCTAAGGTTTCTAAGGTTTTGTCTGGGAATGTATTGATAAAATATCTAATAGCATCCTCTGCAGAAAACCTTTTAGTAATTTCTTTAAGCGCATTAAGAGAAAATTCTAAATATTTTTCATTACAACCATTTTTTGAAACAAAATCAGAATAAGGAGCGTAGATAAAATCTCCAAAGTCATTATCGTTTAGGTTAGGATTGTTTGGTGGGGGTAAGGATTTTAAAAGGATATTTGTTGCATTGGTAAAATCTTGGGGTAAGAAAGTTTTTAAGTTTTCACTAATCCAATTTATACGTTCTTTAAGTTCTAATTTTGGAAACTCATCTACTGTTTTTTTAATAAATCTTTTTGAATTAAAATCAGAATATGATTCCTTTATTTCTGCTGCGATTTTTGTTACTTTTTCTTGATTAAAAAGAAAGTCTTTTAGTAAAATTTTTTTTTCCATTTGAAGCAACTCCATTCTTGCTTGCGTCATGCGGTATCTTCAAGATATCTTACCGACACTCACTACTTTTTCAATTTTTTGTCCTAACTCATTTACTAATAAAATCAGCATCGTAAAGATTTAGCAGCTTAAATAAGCCTTTATAAAACTCTTCAGCCGTTCCGTCGATATGCCTACGAATCCAAAACGCTGTAGCGGTTTTTACAACATTTCCATCATAACCACCGTTCGCATAGTATCCGTTTTTGTTTTGATTTGTAAAAAATCCTTCATCCATAAAAGAATAATATTTCTCATAATAGTAGGCTACTAGTTTCTTTTCGTGAATCAATTTTAAATAAAGTCGTTTTTCTTGGTTTAAATAATTTTTGTTATTGTTTAGTTTCTGATAGGTAACATAATGAATCCTTGCCAAAGACTGAACGTATTTGTTATAAATTTCTTGGGTAGCAGATCGAAATATGTTATTATCGGGAATCAGAAGGTTTCGTATCTTTACCGCAAAGTCTTTGTTATAATATCCAAAAGAATCGGTTGAGTCCAAAACAAGACTATCAATTGTGTGTGGACCTTGCTTGAATATCGGAATACCAGCTAAATTTTGAAAATCAGCATATGAAATAAACGAAAGGATATGACAATAAAAACTTCTTATGCCTCCACCGGGAAAATAATCAAACTCCGAACACATTGTTTTGGATTTTTCAAGATGAAACCAGGCAGCCGAAACAATAGCCATTGCATTATCAGCAGTTAATGTATCCGTTTTTAAAAAGCCGGAGAAGACCCACCCTTGTTTTCCATTGTAATCAACCTTCACCCAACTTCCTTTTATCCCCTCAAATTCATCATTGGGACCTGTATGGTCTAAGATCATAACTTTGGAATCATAAGGTATAATGGCTATTTTTTTGTAATTTTGTCCCGGACGCTCTCTCATAACCAAACCACTTTTAGCGTTTACCCTTTTGGCAATATAATCTTTTGAATCAAGAGTCGGTAATATAAACAGTAAAATTCCAATACATACCAATATTTTATACTTTCTCATTTGTACTCCTTTGCACTCCTTAATAACGCAATGTCAACTTTAGATAACCCTTCATATATTAAAATTAAACTTCCTCTTTGTTCTCTTTTTTTCCTAGCAAAAATTGAGGATTGGCTCAATGTGGGTATTCCGGACAAAACGTCCACCCATTCCCGGTGAAAATTGCCACTTTTTTTATGAAAAAATTAGGCGATTTACACAAATTTTTGCAAATAAATAATATTGCGGAGCAGTGGTTTCCAAATCCTTTAATAATTTTCTAAAAGAACATCTTCCAAAATCATAAAAATATTGCTAAACAAACCAAACATTTTTTATGATACTTTTAGAAAAGCTTGGCATTATGTGGTTAGTTAAATGTTCACACGTTTTAAAATATTACTTATTATTTTAGTAGTTTCTTTTGGCTCTGGAATATGGGCACAGGAAGACATCGAAAGCTTTGATAATCCGGATGTTCCTCATACCGAGCCGGATTATAATTTGACCTATTTTGGTATTAAAGACTTTTCCAAAGATATATACGAAGTGTCTATTGCCAAAAAGAGAGGTGACACAAAAACCTTGATTGATGAATTAAACCAAAAAGCTCCCAAACATCTAAGGTTGCAGATTGGTGAAGTCAGAGCAGATATTATCAAAGAAAGTGCCGAAACCGATATCAACAACTCTAACATCGTAAATTTTAAAATTATGGCTTACGAAATGATTTCCGAAAAGGATAAAGAGTTAAGGCTTTTTTCTGTTGAAAACGGTCACGAAAAATTGGAATCAACCTATATAATTAAATCTCTTAACTTAGATAGACACCGTCAGCCAGATGCGCAACCTTTGATCGAAAAAATCGAGCCAAAGGGTGGAGTTATGGGGGGAAGCGTAACCGTTCATGGTAGAAATTTTGGAGCTGATATCGATCAAGTATATATAGAATTTATATATAAAAAAGACCACGAAGGAAAAGGACATTCCGATAGCAAGGATATTGAAATTCGTCCATTTTATATTTCTACCCCTGATCCTCAAACCAAAAATCAAATTCTCAAATTTACCATTCCACTAAGCCAAACAATAGATAATTTGATTGGCATTTTTCGAGTCTCTTTACCTATGAGAGTCGTTGTAAATGGTAGACCTTCTGACTACATAGCACTTAGTATTATTCCTCATTCTTACAAATTAAGAGCTGGTTCTTTGAGTGTATTTGTGGTTTTATTGTTTTTATTTTTGATTGGTGTAATTGTTAAAAAATACAATTACGTGAATTTAATATTAATGGATAAAACAACTCAAACCTATAGCCTCTCCAAATTCCAAGCATTTTCATGGACAATTGTTCTGGTGGGAAGTTATTTTTATGTGGCTATTTGCCATGCACTTTTTTTGAGAAATGGAATTATTCCTGATTTTAATCCTTCTTTATTGGTTTTGATGGGTGTTAGCTATGGTGGACTTCTTGGTGCCAATGCATTGGGTAAAACTAAAAATGAAAGGATTGATACCGAGCCGGAATTGAGCAATTTAATTTGTGATGGTGGGATGATAGACCTGTCTCGATTGCAATTGTTTTGCTTTACCATTATTTCCATTTTAATTTATTTATATACCCTTTATACAACAAATGTTTTAGATGGTTTACCAGACCTTCCACCTACTTTGCTTGGATTGTTAGGAGTAAGTCAGGGTGGTTACCTTGGGGGCAAAGTAATGGGTGGAAAAATTTCCATTAATCAAATTACTCCTGAAAAAATAGTTTTTGGAAAAACACCTAGAGTAGTTTTAGTGGGAAGCGGTTTTGTAGCCGAAACAAAGGTAATATTTGAAGGTTACGACACTATTAAAACAGAGTATTTAAACCCTACATCTATTGCTTTTATTATCCCCGAATTTGATGAAATTGGTGACAAGGAAATGATTTTGGCACCTCCGAATGGAAATACACTTGTTCTACCCAAAGCAATCCAAATAATTGAACAAGAACAAGATGAAAGAAAAACCCATTCCATCGTAGCATCAACGGAAGAAATCCAGAGTGAATTTGCAGATGCAGATGAGATAGATGTAGAGGCAGAAGAAAAAATTAATAAAAAACCTACTAAGTCTTCCAAAAAAAAGAGCTAGTGTTCTTACCCTCTAAAAAATTTGGGGTATATCGGAAGCGATCAGTTCATAAGTAGGGGATTTTTGGGGATTGACTTTAATGCCGGAGAAATGAAGATTCCTATATGACAAATAAAAACATAAAAATATTGGACTTGAATTTATTCAAATATGATATTTATTTTTTATAAAATATTTCATTGCCAATTTCTTATTATCTTAATTTAATGAAATTTGTGTATAAGTTCTTTTTTTGTATCCTTTTACTCTTTTTTTCAAAATGTACTGGAACATATTATGGAATAGACGGACCAGATGTTATATCAAGAAAAGAGGCTGTTTCAAAAATCAATAATGCTTTGATGGCAAAAATTGCAATTTGTGGAGCTGATGAGACCAACCTGACATATCTTTATACAAATATAGTTAGCAATCCAAGGAAGGTCTTGGATGGAGCATATTATTCAGAGAAAGATATAAATAGTTGCGTCAACCACATCTATTTTGGGACTTGTGATACATTTTTGATACCTTGTAGCGTTTCACCTAAGGACTTTTTTGGAGGTGGAGGTTTATTCCAAGGAGGCTTTTAAAAAGTATAATTGAAACCTAACCAGTAAGTCCTTAGTTCTACTGCTGGAGTTCCATCGGATAAGGTTTCTCCACCAGAATTGCTTATCATAGGATATAAATTTTTATGATTGAGGACATTTTTTACCATCAAATAGAGTTCCATATTTTTCAAAATATTGTAGGTAATACCAGAATTTATTAAATGATTACCAACAATTCTATTTCCACGGGGTGAGTACCAGGAAGGATAAAATAGATAATTTAAAGAAAATAACCACTTCTCTGTAATATAAACCAAATTGTTCCACCTTGTCACATTCTCTGGATAACCTTTGAACCTTTGGTTGTTTATATCACTCGTTAGATAAACACTATCAAATTGAGTAGGTGAAGCTGTGATCAATCGAACTAAAGAATGGCTAAAAGTAGAATGAAACCTTTTGCTTTTATATTGGATAGAGAACTCGATACCACCTTGTCGAATTTCACCTGCAGCGTTTTTGTAAAACCAATAACCGTTCCAATCTCCTGGCTCGTCTGTGCCAAGGTTCGGCATTGTAAATTGAGTTGGATCGGCGTATAGTACACCCACATCTATAATGTTTTTTAGCTTATTATAAAACAAAATCCCTTCAATTGACCAACTGTTTGCAAATTTATAATTGGTAGCAAACTCAAAGCTCTTCATTTTTTCTGGATTTGTTTCAGGAATGTTTTGGTAATAGGTCGCATTACCGTTAGCATCGGTTGTGGGTATTCTACTTATCTCGATATTTTGAAAGTTTTGGATCCGTAAGTGTCCATCTTTTTGGAAACCACCAGCATAAGAAACACCAACAACGCCACGAAAGCCTTCTTGGTAAGAGAGTCTAAATCGCAACCGGTTATTGTAAGCGTATAAAGTCCCAAGTCTGGGAGAAACATTGTTTCCCCAATGTGGGTGTTTATCGTATCGGAAAGCAGCAAAAATATCGACTTTATCGCTTAGGCTATAAAAATCTTCAGCAAAAGCACTATATACAGGAATCGTATCAGGATAAACGTATCTATGGGTTGTATTAACACTATCCAATAAAGTGGAATCAGCATTATTTACTATAAAATTATTATTTTCTGAATTTTTATTTCCCATATCATACTTTCTATATTCTATACCAATGGCAAGATTATTGTTTTTAAACATTTCTTTTACATTGAGAATGATGGAGCCACCATACCGATTTTCCCTTGTTCCCCCCATAGTAAAGCCACCATTTGAACGTAAAAACAAATCGTCTTCTGTATAAAATGTTTTGAATTTCAAAGAGAGTTTACTGCTAATGTCGTACAGATACGATAAGTTTGCCGATTTAACCGTATTTTGAAGGACGTTCCTATCTCGATAAAAATTGTATAAATTTCGACTTTGATTAGTATAAAATCCAGTAAAATCAAAATTTTTGTATTCTAAGCGACCTAAAACAACATCATGTCTTGACCTCTTTAATCGACTTCCACTGGTCGCAACATTTCTTTTTGTAACCAGACTGTTTCCTCCTTCAACAGGCCATATTACAAGGTCAGTATTTCCTACATCTGCATCTGCTACAACTTCTGTTAATCCTTTTTGAAAATCGTAGTGCCCTTCTACTGATTCGTACTCTTGAGCTTTTGCCCAGCCTCTATTTCTGATTTCCTGCCCTCTGTATTTTGCCGTACTCATCTGGAAATAGGTCTTTAAATCTTTTAGCTCCTTTCCTGCAAATCCTCCTTGGAGAGTTGCGAGTGCGTAGCTATCCTTTCCGCCCATTCCAGAAAGAGAAACCCCTCTATCAGAATTGGCATCCCTTGTAATGATGTTTACAACTCCTAATAAAGCTCCCTGCCCTAAAGTGACCGAACCAGGACCTCGGATTACTTCTATCCTCTCAATATAATCCATATTCAAACCATTGATGATGGAATCAGGTGGTCCCCAAAACCATTCGGTGTTCATATTGTGACCGTTAATTAGAGTTAAAACTTTGGCGTTGTTGTCTGGAGCAAACCCTCTAAATCCTGCGATTGTATCGTCTTGATCTTCTACAGTAAAAAAACCTGGGACATAAATTGTTAAAAGTTCGTTGAGTGTCCTTGCTCCACTCATTCGTATTTGTTGCCTACTGATTACGGAGACAGACGCGGGTTGTTTTTCAGCACTTGTGACAACGTTTGAAGCAACGGTAACCTGCTCTGATTTTTCTGCCAAAATTTTGAACACATCTTCTGAGGCTGCGGCAGCATTTTCTTTTGAAATTGGAAAATTTTTGTCTCTACCAATCTGGTCTGATATAATATGTTCGTTTATATTTTCCCGCTTTTCTTTTCTGCTACTGTTGGAACGGATACGAATTGTTAGTTTTTTACTAAAATCATCTATAGTTTTTTTTGGCTCGATATAGAGTTCATCTTTTGGAAGTTCTACCCCCTCTAATTCTGGTATTTCGTTTTTAACGTTTATGGCATCGATTACATTTCCTTTTTCTGGGTGATAAATTTGAGAATAGATGGAAATACTGCCAGATTTTTCTTTTTTATAATAACCATCCACAACCAAATGAGCATTATCATGTTTGCTCATTTTACCAACGTCTCCCTGCCCACCGTCGATGACGATATATTCTTTAGATTCTAGGTCTTCTTTTATTTTGTTATAAATATTTTTTTCAATTTCAGACTGTTTGTCTGTTTTATAAGGCTTAAAGGATTTTAAATAAATTATTTTAGAATCTTTTGTATCTTCTTTTGGAAACAAACTAAATATAAGTGTAAAAAATAGAAAGAGTAGTTTTATCATTTTTTTAAATCATCTAAATTTTTTGTTTTTTGTATAGAATTTTTTTTACCAATATTATAAAAAATGATAAATAATTTTTGTATATAGGAAAGTGCGTTTTTCCGGCATAAAGCCAAGACTTCTAATTTAAGTGTATATTTCCAAAAAACTTTGTTTGCGTTCATGATTGAACACTAAAAAATTCTCTTATTATATCGTGATTTTAGATTTTCACTCACCGAAGACAGTCGTCCAATAGTTTACCCGCATTTTCAGCTACCTTTAGACTACTATTGGTAAGTTTTCGAATTTCCTTTGCGGCTTGTTTGCTACCTTCTGCAAGTTTTCTAATTCTGCTACCACTACGGCAAACCCCAAGTCATGTCGGATAGTTTTGTGTCTTAGGTTTAAAATTCTTTCAGGAAATTTTTATATTAGCAGAAAACCGTTGGCATTTCTCAAATAGCCTGATTTTGAGAGAAATGAATACGGTAGAACTGCAATTTCCTAAAAGCCTACCAACTAGTTGTAATAAATGCGTCACCATAATTACTGCTATTTGATTCTCCATCTAAATCTCCATCTGTGTATCCTACAACTGCAGGATTGCCTAAGCTATCTAGACTAATATCTATTCCATAGGTATCAAAGGACGAGACCCCCTTTTGCTTAACACTTACCAATTCTCCACTCGAGTTATATTTGACTACAAAAGCATCAGTATAACCAATTAGTGTGCTTCCTGGTAGGTCTCCATCTGTATCTCCTGCAATATATACATTTCCAAAGATATCTGTTGTTGCACGATATGCAATTGTTCCGAATGAATCTGTTCCTGAACCAATTTGCTTTACCCAAACTTGTGTACCATCTGTATTGTATTTAGCAACAAAAGCGTCTATAGATCCAGTTAGCGTATTTCCAGCTAAACCAGCATCAGTATAACCCGTCACAAATATGTTATCAGAACTATCTATCGAAATTCCATTTCCATATGTAGAGTCTCCATCTTCTCCTAGATATTTTATCCACTGCTTATTTCCATCAGAATCGTATTTAATTAGATAAGCATAATTTAGGCTTAAAGGACTTCCATCTTCCAAATTAGTATCAGTATCTCCTGTAACATAGACATTGTTAGAACTATCTAGTGCTAGAAAATTTCCAAAAATATCACTACCAGACAATGAAACTTGTTGTATCCATTGTTGGTTACCTTGATAATCAAATTTCATCAAGAGGAGTGATGGTGCACTTAATTCACTTTCAGTATAGCCTGTTATATATATGTTATTAGAAGTATCGGTACTTATAGAACTTGAGTCCAAATCCAAAGAAGATATACCGAATTGTTTTGTCCATTGTTTGTTTCCACCTGAATCAAACTTCATAATATAACCATCCGTATTTCCAGTGAGTGTATTTCCATCCAAATCACCATCTGTTATACCTGTAATATATATATTTCCAAAACCATCGGTTGTAATCCCCTCTCCATAAGTACCAATGTTAATTCCATTAGAAGTGCCAAATTGTTTTGTCCACTTTTTATTTCCAATAGAATCGTATTTGATAACAAACATATCAGAGAAACCAGATGTAGTAATCGTATTTCCATCAAGACCATCCTCTGTATAACCAGTTACATAAACGTTTCCCGAGCTATCCGTTGATACGCCAGATGCTTGAGTATAAGTACCGGAAGCACCACCAGTAAGTTTTGTAAACAAACCAAATTCAAAGAAATTAAAAAGTATATTCGTGCCACCATTGATGACTAAGGCTTGTGTTATAAATACATATAAATCAGTCATTTCACTTGGTTCAAGGTTTTTATTTAACAAATCTTTAGGCTGTAGAACAAAACTTCCAACTTCTGAGCCATTTTTGGTAACAGTAACCTTATATTTTCCAACCCTAATGTAAATGGTAAATTCTCCGTTGCTATCGGTTGTGCTTGTTGTTGTAACTTGGGTAGTTGTTGAAGCCCTTACAGAAGTAGAAACCTCTTCTGTTACGATTAGAGTAGCATCGGTTATCAAGTCTTCGTTAGAATCTTTTAAGATACCTTTGACTTCTATATTTGCTTCTTCCGTTGTCGATTGATTGGCTAGAAGATATGCAATACCTAGTATCGTATTATTGTTGTTAGATTTTGATTTTGTACAGGTTATAGATGATATCACAGTGAGACTTATTATTAATGAGATTTGTTTAATTTTCATCTTTGTTTCTCCTAAATTGGCATAATAACAGGAACCTCATAAGTATATAACAGATGGACAAAGCTATTTTATCAAGATAAAAAAAAATACTCACGAGTTAAGAAGCATGTTCTTCCACTTTTAAATTTTCTGCAATCAAACGGAATTTTTCTTCACTTTCAGTCAGAGCTAACAACAGAAAGATTTAGAATTGTACTTTTCTTTTCACCTTTGAGGTTCAAGATTTCAATTTCATTGCTAAATTCTGTTTGACCATTAAAAAGAGCTATCATTTGTTTCCGAAATGCCTTCAATGAATTTTTATTCTGACTTTTCATTAGCTTGTATATCTCTTAACTTTCTGCACTCGCCTAAATTCAAATAGGTAAGTGAAGTTAAACTTCCGATAGGTTTTATATCTTCCAGAGATTCACAAGAATTCAAGTTCAGCTTTGTGAGGTTTTAAAGGATTCGATATTTTCTAAAGATTGACAACTATTCAAGTGTAGTTCTTCCAGATTGGTTAGTTTTCCAATGTGGTTTAAATTGGTTAGGGAATGTATACTATCCAAATTCAGTATGGAAAGGTTTGTCAGATTCTCGATAGGGCTAAAATCGGTTATGGATTTACACCAAGTCAAATTCAAAACCTATTATCGGAAGCACTTCGGTACAGCCTTCGGCTTACGGTTCGATAGACTCACCGCATGAAGATTCCTATATGACAAATTTATACCTTTACTTAAATCCATCTAATGCCATCAAATCCATTCACATTTTGTTTTGAAATGTATTCTTTCCAATCTTTGTCTATTTTCGCATTGGTAAGATTTGCCTGGTAAAAATTAGCTCTATCCAAGTTTGCACCTCGTAAATCAGCTTCTTCCAAAAAAGCTTGCTCTAAAATTGCTTCTTCCAAACCACAATCATTCATATCAGCACCTCGTAGGTCAGCTTTCGAGAGATTTGTCATTTCCAATCTGGATTCCCTCAAGTCTGCCCAGCTTAACTTTGCATTTTTTAAGTTGGCTCTTTCTAATCGAGCTTTTTGCAAACTGGCTCCAAACAAGAAACTAGCACCTCTTAAATTTGCCCCCCTTAGGTCGGCTTCACTTAGGTTGGTTGTATTAAAATCGCTTCCTGCAAACTCTCCGCCACGCAGGTCACTTTTTCTAAGGTCTTTTCCCTGTAGCTCTAAAGCACCTAGATAATCACCTTTTTTTACACTTTCTTCGAGTTCTTTGAGGGTCATTGTGATTAAAAAGCGAATTTTTTCTTTTTATTTTGGATAAAATCAAAAATAATCATCTGATTTAATTCAG
Source organism: Leptospiraceae bacterium (assembly GCA_024233865.1). Classification (GTDB taxonomy): domain Bacteria; phylum Spirochaetota; class Leptospiria; order Leptospirales; family Leptospiraceae; genus JACKPA01. The sequence goes on from JACKPA010000003.1 coordinate 379,049, forward strand.
TGGGATGTGGGTAAAAAACTTTTCCTACGGAAATTTTGGCAAACTGTTGTATAAAGCTCTTTTCTCCAAAGTAGTTCATATCCCATTCATTGGTTAATAGGAACGTATTTACCTCAATTCCATCTTCTTTACACTTTTTCACTTCCGAAAGAGCTTCATCAAAATCAGAAGGAGCCGGAGGGTAATTGATATGTAAAGTACTACCTTGAAAATGAGCTGTGGGCGCTCCGTCTGTTATCAGAATAATTTGTTTGTTTTTGTACTGTTTGGATGATAAAGTTTGCCGCGCAAGGTTTAGTCCTTTTTGAAGATTGGTAAAATACATAGGTACATTGTTATCAATATCATGCTTGGAAATTTTAGAAAAGTCATACCTCAACTTTATGTAAGGATTAAAAATTGTAACAGGATATGGCTGTAAAGTCGGAATTTTAGAGACCGGGATAATTTTGGCAGTACTTCCAAAACCAATAATTGTTAGTTTATCGTCTTTGTACTCATTTTTGATCAAATTGTCTATGGCAAGTGTTACTTTCTTTGCGTTATAGAACCGCAAAGCTCTATCCATAGAACCAGACATATCCAATAAAACGACCGTATACGATTTTGCACTTCCTCTAGAAAGATTTACTTCCAGATCAAAAAGAGAAGGTCGTTTCCCCCGTCCTCCAGCCAAACTATTTTGTATGCTACCTAAATAATCAATATGGGAAATCGAGTCTCCAAACTCAAATTTTTTTGTAGCAGAAACAACGTTTTCTGATTCACCATAGTGCTTTGTGTTGTGATAGCCAGAAGAAGTGTCCGGTTTTAAGTTGGAAAAAATTTCGGACAAGGCAACCTTACCAATTTTTCGGATGGAACTAGGAGATAATTCAATTCCACCTTCTTCGTTTTCTACGATCACTCTCCTTTGTTTGAGAAGTTCTTTCAGCTTTTCAAAAATAGATTCCCTTTTTTCCATAAATTCTTGGTAGCTTTCCGGACCAAGATATTTGGCAAGATTTTTTAAATTGATATTGTACAAATCCCCGGAATTAATTGCGTCTTGCAAACCTCTCATAAGAGCTGCTATTTGGTCCAGATTTTTTATGATTTGAACCGCTTCTTGGACTGTAGGGATATGACTTCCGGTAAAATTGTATTTTTTTAGTCCGTTTTGAATGATGTCATGATCTTGCATCTTTTGCTGGATTTGTTCCAAGTTTTTTTCAAGAGCAGAGTTGGAAGATACAGCAGAGGAAAGTTTCCAAAGTAATCGACGCAATAAATCTTGATTTTCTTCTTCTATAGCCTTTTGAATTTGGGCATTCCAATTGGGTGAATTTCTCAGGTTTTTTTTTAGCTTTTTTTTATCTTCTTTTAAACTTTGTGAAAGTTTTTCTTTTACAGTTTGCAAGTCATAATACTTTAAGACACTTTCCACCGTACTCTGTAGTTTTTGTTGAAAATTTAAGACAAGATCGTCCATACCTCCGTCTTTCAAAAAAAGGTTTACCGGTACACCTTTTTCAATGATATATTTCAGAGCCTCGTCTAAAGAAATATCATATTTCATAATAAGATCAGAAAGTATAGACATAAGTACGTCCGTATTATAAGGCTCGTCCTCCGGCTGAAATTGGCTGTATTGATACGTTATCAATTAATCATTTCCTTTTTATTGATTTTTGCCGGGACACATATATTTTTCTCAAAGTCACAATAAAATATCTTTGCATTGATAAGTAAATTGCCTTTACCGGATATTTTTAGAGGCATCTTGTCTACATAATCAAAATACTCAGGTTTTTTAAGATTCACCTTCCCCTTAAATGCTGTGTCCACTTTTTTGATTTTTAATCCGTCTTCTCCACTTAGCAGTATACGATTGGGAGCTTCTCTTTGTATTCCATAGCCTTCCGGAACTGAAACTTTTATATAATATTCGGTTTTTACGCTAGATTTTTTTTTCACTTCTTCTTTGATTAGCTTTATTTCCACCGGAGTTTCGTCTGCATTTAAGCATCCGAAAAATAATAAAAAAAATAGAAAAATGAATAACTTTCTCATAAAACTTTTACACCTACCATTTATTGTTTTTCTAGGTTACATTTTTAGACTCTATTCATTAGCCAAACACCAATGTTTTCTTTAAGTTAATAATACTTTTTTTAATTTTCTACTTTATAGGATTTATAAAACTGTATAATAAGTCAATATCTAAATTAGACCATATTTTTTTTAATAGTATACAACTATAATGATTACAAGATTTTTTAACCGGAATTAAAGGTTTTTATATATTTTTATCGTGCCTAGGTAAAGATAAAACAGGTGAGTTGAAAATTAACAGGTTCTGAAATTGAATTTTAAATTTTTATCAGAAATTAAATATATACAAAATATTGCGATAGGCAATGCAATTAGAGAAGTAAGAAGATTAAATATAAAATACGGTGAAGGAGATTGGAAAAAACGAAAAGGAGTCGCTAAAAAAGTATTTGTAACAATATGAATATATTTTTTTATTTTTATCATGTATAGGTAAAGATAATTTTTGAAAAAAAGGAGAGAAATCATGTTTAAACATTTTAACAAGTATACCTTGGTTTTGTTATTTACTCTTCCTTTGCAAGCATTTATGGACTATCCTTACGGTGTGAATTTCCAGATTATCCGTACTCCTTTGATGCCTTTGGACGATTCCAACCCAGGTAAATCCAATTTTGCAGTTCGAACGAGCTTACGGTGGATAAATGTTTGGTCATTTCAGACCAATCGATTTATGATAGACGGTGAAGAAGCACAACTCGATACTTCTTTTCGTTATGCCATCAATGCCCGATTGCAAGCCGGAATAAGTGTTCCGGTTTTAAGCAGAGGTGGAGGATTTATGGATCAGTATGTTGAGAAATTCCACCAAGTCACCGGAGTAGGGAATGCAAACAGAGACAATTATCCCAGAAATAGACTTAATGTTAGCTATGAACCTTTGGGTCCTTACTATTACATTTTAGACAACGACCCTCTCACAACCTACTTGAGAAGGTATGACAATCGGATGTATCCACGTTCTCCCAACAGTCCTCCCATTGATATTTCTGGTTTAAAGTCCAAGTTTACCGAACTGTATTTATCAAACTATTTTCCCTACATTAACGATAAAAGAACGGAAGATATTCCTATTGCCGGATACGATACGACTGCCGTTTCCAATCCTAGAATTTTTTGGCAATATACCCTTTGGAGAGGAAAGTCCCGATTTGTAGATCAAATTAGCATGGGAACCCAACACAAAGTACCGGCGAAAAGTATGAATCTTGTAGCAACTCCGGGTTGGGATTCTTCATTATTTTTTGTTTTCCAGAAGTGTTTCTTACAAAAAAAAGTGAACTTAAGGTTTGGAATATCTTATACAAAGTTTCAAATTACACAATACAGAATTTTGGAGCTGAGAGGACATGTCTGGACATTTCGTCCTTCCGTAGATGTTTTATTGGGAAAATGGATTTTTACAACCGAGTATGTATATTACAATTCACCAGTGGTTCATTTTGGTAAGCTTTCCAGCCCAACTCATCAAGTCGGATTTTCATTCCAACGTAATATCAAAGGTCATAAGGTGACTTTAGCAGCCATTGAAAATATTATTACTTATTCGACAACACCGGATATTGGTTATTTATTTTCTGTTGAGAAAATATTTCAGTAAGAAGCCAAAATTACAACTGTTATTGTTACACTAACTAAGGACCGTCAGATACACAATAAACATAGAAAGTAGCGTCGATCTTTGTTTGATTGTTACCATAAGCAGCTGCACCGAAATTTACATATCTGGCAGCACTCGAGCTCAATGAGGAAGAAGACCAATACACAGTCGATATTGTATTTGAGAATAAGTTATTGATTGATGGGGTTGAAAAACTACTACATTGAACAAAAGCACCATTTGGGAATTCTCATGTATTGTTACAATTTATTAACAACCTTAACTCATCTAGTGTTGGAACTCTCCATGACCTTCCAGCTAGACTTGAACCATTGCAAGCTGACAAACGCTACTTGCTCCACTTCCATAAGTTATGGTATTTTTGGGAAAAAATACCAAATGAAAATTTGCTTAAAAAACAAGCACTTTCGGAAAAAAGTCTTTACAACGGATTAGAATCAAGGACACTTAGATTATGCTTAAGATAGCTTACGGAGAAGCTAGTTTTGATAATTTAAGGAACAGAGGTGATTTGTATATCGACAAAACACATTTCATTTCGTTGATGGAAAACCATACAAAGTTCTTTTTTATCCGACCGAGGCGTTTTGGAAAAAGCCTTTGGCTCAGTGTTTTGCACGCTTACTACGACACAAACAAAAAAGACATTTTTGACAAACTCTTTGACGGGCTATACATTCAAAAGAGTCCGACAAATTACAAAAATTCCTATCTCATTTTGAGGTTCGACTTTTCCGGTTTGAATACGGAAGATGAAAATAGTCTGAAAAGTGACTTTACCTTTAGGATAAAAAAGGAAATAAAGCGTTTTTATCGCGAATACAAAAGCATTTTTGGAGATGCGTTTTATAAAGATTTTGAGAATGAATCTGTTTCCTTATCAGCGGCTCAGATGGTTAATTCCCTTAAAGAAGAGGTTCAAAATACAAAGTATAAAGTCTATGTTCTGATAGATGAATACGACCACTATGCAAACAAACTGGCATCGGAAGGAAGAGAATCTTTTGTAAAAAACATTGTATCCCAAACCGGTTTTGTGAGAGAATTTTATGAACAGATGAAAATTGCAAGCGGAGAAGGTGTTTTTGAAAGGTTTTTTATCACGGGTGTTTCACCCATTATGTTGGATGAGCTTGCAAGTGGATTCAATATACTCAGCGACATGACAGTTGATCCTGGTTTTAATGAAATGATTGGTTTTACGATAAATGATGTCCAGTGGTTACTTGATAAGGTTTCGGAAGAAAGATACATCCACAAAACAAAAGAAGAAGTTCTTAAAGATTTGATTTATTATTATAACGGATACTGTTTTTCCAATGAAGCTAAAACAAGACTTTTTAATTCCGATATGGTATTGTATTTTATGGAAAAATTTTCCAGAATTGGTTATCCGTCAGACCTATTGGATGAAAACGTAAAAACGGACTATGTAAAGCTACGGGGATTGATCGTGGGTGCAAGTGGGAAAGCCAAATTGCAGAGCATCATAGAAGAGGTAAACTTAAATGATACTCTGATTGTAAGTTTAACCAAGAGGTTCAATTTCACCCAAAGATTCGGAGACAATGAGCTAAAGTCTTTGCTATTCTACTTGGGATTACTCACGTTTTCCGATAAATCCGAAAGGTTCCAAATACCAAACCAGGTTATTCGAACTTTGTATTGGGAATACCTACGGAAGTTTTTGGAAGAAAGTCTGACAATCGAATTCGATATGCGTCTCTTAAGCAAAGCCTTGTATGAAATGGCAGAAGTGGGGAAAGCGGATTCTTTGAAAGAATTGGCAGTTGACTTTTTCCAAGAGAAGTTGTCCGGTTATGATTTTAGCGGACTCACCGAAAAACACGTTAAGTTTCTATTTGTATCCTATTTTACACTGAGCAAGCTCTACAATATCATATCGGAAAGGGAACTACCCGGAAAGAAACGAATTGACTTACTCTTTGAAGCCCATCCTGCATTTTATGAGTATGTGCTATACAATTTCATAGTGGAGTTCAAGTATATTCGCAAAAAGGACACGGAAGAAGAAGCGAATCAAAAGAGAAAAGATGCCATAAGCCAAGCTCGTGAATACTACGAAGTCTACAAAAGAGACTTCAAGCAATTTGGGCGTAAACTCCGTTCTCTGGCTTTGATTGTGGCTCATTCGAGAGAGGTAGAGCTCATCGAAGTGTGCGGATTTGGGAGTTGAAAGGTTATACCAGACTTTTTGTTCAAAAATCAAGCAATTTAGTCACTGTAAAAGTATATCAGTCGTATAATTTGCCGGTTGCCATATCAACAGGAGTTGTTACTACAAGTGGATTGTCATTTGTTACATTTGACTTTTGAAAATATTCCTCAAAGATATGAATACAATGATGTCCGTTTCGAATGGCAGATTCATAAGGCTCCGGTAAGGATAAATCAAAAATATAACAATTTTTAACATCTTTTTCAACATTGTTTTCTAAAAAGTCAAACTTTTCCTTATCATCTCCATCTATAGAATGAGCTTTGATCCCAGCTTTTTTGATAAATTGATTTTTGTCCAAAAAGACAAAACAATTATAAACTTCTTCTTCCATAATTTCCTCTGACGTAAATTTTAAGTTTTACCAAAAAGTAGCAAGCATATTCTTGTTTCTGAAAGCAATCTTATGAGAGAAAAAGTGTTAATTGTCACCGGAGGTCTTATCACCTCTCAAGAAAATTCGATTAGGGAAGTTGGGAAAAAGATTTTCTTCCAATGGAAGAACTCAAAAGCTGCTTGGCTGGATAGAAAAGTCAAAATTACTATGGCGGAGCCTTTGTTTGCTTTTTACCTGGAACAATTTTATTCGTTTTTTAGCTCTAAAAAAATTCCAGGCTTATTAAAAAAACAAAACTGGCATCCTCCTTCTTTAACGGAAGTTATACTCGCTACTCTATTACAGAAAGAAGGAATAGAATTTGAAAGTATGGAGATTGGTTTACTCTTTTCTAATCCTAAAAAAGCAAACTATCTAATTCAAAATACAGGTTGTGTTTTTTTATCCACAACCTATTTACATGATCTTAGTGAATTGGAGCCTATTGTAAAAAGATTCAAGCAAAAACACAATAAAATTGTATTGGGTGGTGCTTTAACAAGTATTTTGTACAAAACTTGGAAAGGTATGGCGGAAGTGGATTTGGTTGCTGTTGGATACGGAGAATTGCTATTGCCAAGTATCGCCAATTGGATCAAAAGCAATTTTACAAGCTTACAAACGCTACCATATACTAACCTTATCCACAGACAACATAGTATGTTTTTAATTAGTCAAACACCGGAATCAAGAAATCTTGATTTTTTGGAAACACCAAACTGGAGTTTATTCGAGCAAAATTTTAATACTATATACTATGAAAGCGTTCGTGGCTGTCCCTATCGTTGTAGCTTTTGCAATTATCCTTATTTATTTAATGATAAGACGTTTCGATTTAAAAGTGCAAAAAGAATTGCAGATGATTGGGAATACTATTCTAAGGAGCTTGGCATTACCAATATAATCTGTCTTGACTCCTTGTTTACAATCCCTAGAGAACGCTTGCTTGAATTCTGTAAAATCCTGATCCAAAAAAAACTTCCAATAAAATGGACGTGTTACGCAAGAGCTGATGACTTAGCGAAAGAAGAGATTGTCTCACTTATGAAAGAGTCCGGTGCTTCCCAAGTTCAAATCGGAATAGAATCCGGTGATGCCACCATTTTAAAAAACATGAACAAAGCTTGCAATATAGAGACAAATCACCAAGCACTAATAAACTGTCGAAAGCATAAACTCACAACAGCTGCCAGTCTGATAATTGGTTATCCGGGTGAAACCAATCAAACCATCCAAAATACTTATAATTTTCTTGAAAAAACGCCTCCAGATTTTTACTTTTTGGCTTTGTTTAGCACAAGAATACCCAATGTCCCGATTTTAAATCCGGAGAATAAAAAAAGATTCTCTCTAAAAGTTAATGAAAACCAATATTCTATGGCTCCTTATTGGAAACATTCAACCATGTTTTGCTTGGAAGCAACAAATCACCTAAGACGATTGGATTTTGAACTTATGCAAAACAAGGTTTCTTTAAATTCCGTATTGTTTTATAAAACGATGTCAGAATTTCATTTTGGTGATAGGGGATGGATGCTGGATTTACAAAAACGAGTTGCTAATCATACCATTCTCCGAATGATATTTGATGCAATAAATCTTTGGGTGGACAAAAAATTACAACAAGATTTGGATGTGCATCTTTCTTAAGACTCCTCGAATTCAACGTCCTCCAAAGCATTAAAAAATCCGCTCTGCAAAAGGTAAGAAAAATCCACCATATCTTCGGCATTGAGCTTTAAGTAATTTTCAAGACTATAAGCTTGCAAAAGGCTAGAACTGGCAAGATGATGTTCTCCTAATCTGGAGTGTGCTCGAGCTTTGATTATATAATCTTCCGGGTCTTCACTATAGTAGGCTAACCGTAAATCAATATACTTGATTGCATTGGTTGGATCATTTATCTTTAAGTAACACTTCGCCAAAAGGTCAAAAAGCGGAAAATATTCCTCGTGGTATAAATTAAGAGACTTTTTTAAACTCACAATACTGGAATTGTAATTGCTTCTTTCAAAATATAGAGTCCCTAAATACGCCCAAATATCTTTTTTCTCAATTCCTTTAGCACGCACCAGTTTTTCTCTTGCTAGAGCTTCTTTTAAAATATCAATAGCTTCATTGGATCGTTGTGTGTCTGTAAGTAGAGATGCCAAAGTTAAATATAGTTCTAGATAATTTGGAAACTTGGATTTCCCCTCTGTTAAAACTTTTTTTGCTTCTTTTAGCTTTCCCGTTTTTATCAGATAAAATCCGGTTAGCAAATAACTAGTTGGATGATTCTTGTGTTCTTTTAACAGCTTTTGAAACAATTTGTAAGCTTCAGAATGATTTCCTACATAGTGCAAGCACCAAGCTTTTCTTGCTTGAAGCTTGGTTATTGTACTTTCAGACTTGGCAAAAGTTAGAGCATGGTTAAATAAATTTAACGCTTTTGTGAAATTTCTGTTTTCTTCTTCTATAATTGCTTGTTTGACAATTTCAATAAAAAACAATTTAGTTCTCTTTATTGTATTCTGGTCTTGTTCTATTTTGGAATGATTTCAAAGCTTCTTCAAAATCTTTGGAATTTAAAAAACTCGAATTCCAAACGGCTACATAATTTAACCCGTCATCTAAAGGCTTTCCTTCGGAATGTCTCATTACTTCCTTTACACCGTTTATAACAAACGTAGAGTTCGAAGCGATTTCGTTTGCCACTTTTTTACCATAATCCATAGCTCCTTCTATTGTTGGAAGAACTTTATTTACCAAACCGATATGGTAAGCTTCTTCGGCAGTTATATCTTTTCCCGTTAATGCCAATTCTCTTGTGTTCCCATCACCAATAATTGCCGGAAGACGATTGATGCTACCCATATCCGCTACAATTGCTACTTTAGCTTCTCTAAGAGAAAATAGGGCATCTTGGGAGCAATACCGAATATCACAGGCAGAAATCAAGTCCAATGCTCCTCCAATACAATGTCTTTGAACAACAGCGATAGACGGTTTGTTGGATTCATAAATAGCATTAATTCCTTTTTGCATATCCAAAATTAATTTGTACAAATCCTTTCTTTTATCTGCCGTTTCGCTGGAAAATGTTCCTCCAAATCGATTTGAAAAATCCAATATGTCCAAACCGGTAGAGAAAGTTTTACCTTTTCCGGCAAAAATAAACGCTCTAATACGTTTGGTATTGTTTATTTCCTCTACAACTGCCGGAAGATCCCTCCAAAAACTCCATTCCATTGCGTTTCGTTTTTCCGGCTTATTAAAATAGACAATTGCAATGTTACCTTCCTCTACTATTTCAAAAAACTCAAAATTCTTCATCAATATGATACCCTAAAAAATGCTAATATTACAATAGGAATAATATTTAATTAAAATTAAATATTAAAACTTTTTTAAGCAAAAAAATCTATTTAGGGTATCCCGAATTACGGTTTTTATTTCCTAATCATATTAGTGTTTGTCTATTTCATATTTATCACTTTCTTCCATAGCGAGTTTCCTTTTTCTTTCCAAAGAATTTGCCTTTCCAAGAAGTCCGTACATAATCATTGGCAAAAGAACACCGGACAAAAGAGTGGAAGTTATTATACCACCGATGACTACAGAAGCCAATGGTCTCTGCACTTCAGCTCCTGCACCTTTGGCAATTGCCATTGGAATGAACCCGATGGCAGCAACCAATGCAGTTGTTATAACAGGTCTTACAGAGATTAGGGCAGAATTAATAACGTCTTTCATCAAATCTTCGCTTGGATTTTCCTGCCGAACTGCTTTAAGGGTAGAAGCGTAGACAACACCATTTAAAACCGAAATTCCACAAACGGCTATGAACCCGACTCCGGCCGGAATACTAAACGGCAAACTTCTAAGAAATAAGCTAATGACTCCACCGGTTATGGCAAAAGGAACAACCGAATAGACTCCAACGGCGTAAAACACGTTTCCAAAAGCACCAATCAACATAGAGAAAATAATCAACAATGCAATAGGAACAACCATAACCAACCTATTTTTAGCACGAGTAAAATTTTCAAATTGCCCTCCCCATTTAACGCTATAGCCTTCCGGAAACTTATCAATCAGTTCTTCCGTTTTTGCTTGAGCTTCGCTCACAAAGCCAACAAGGTCTCTACCACGAACATTCACTTCCACAAAAATCCTACGACTCAAAGCTTCACGGTAAATGGCGGCAGGACCTTCGATTTGTCGTATATCAGCTACCAACCCAAGAGGAACTGTCGTACCGGAAGAAGTCATTACAGGAATATCATGAACAAAATCAAAATTATTTCCCGACAAGTCTACATCCAAACGGACAACAAGGTCAAATCGTTTGATTCCTTCAAATACTTTACCAACATTGGCTCCGACTCTCATTGTTTCAATGGTGGAAAGGATTTCATGAGCTTTCACTCCATACCTTGCCATTTTTTCTCGGTTCACTTTAATTTCTAACATCGGAAGTCCGAGAACTCTTTGAACTCGAAGGTCTGCATTTCCCGGAACCGTTTTAATTATGGTAGCAAGCTGAGTTGCCAATTCCTTTAGTGTACCGAGGTTTTCACCATAAATCTTAATCACAACATCAGCCTTAGAGCCGGATAGCAAAGCGTTTACTCTGTTTTCGATTGGTTGAGAAATACTCACATAACTAGAAGGTACTTTGTTTGTAATCTCATCCTTAACAAAATTCATCATACCATCCAGGTCATAAGGATCAGATGAAGTCCAACCTTCTTTTGGTAATTTTGATTCATCCATAAAAAGCGACTTAAACTTATTTCCCCAAGACTTTGTCCGCGGAATAAGTTTGAGCATCAACTCTCCTTCTTCCGTTCCTATCGGTTCCGCTGCCGACTCACCTCGACCCATTTTGGAAACAACGGATGTCACTTCCGGTATGGCAAGAAGAACTCTTTCAACTTCCAAGTTCAAGTCTCTGGAATGATCCAAAGCCGTTGAAGGCAACCTTTTCATATCAATATTTAGCTCACCTTCATAGATTCTGGGAATAAATTCCGATCCCAAAAAAGAAGCCAAAAAAATGGCAAATACAAAAAAACCAAATCCGGAAAGGATGTACATTTTTCTTGGACCTGCAAAAGCTTTGTGTATGAATTCGTTGTATTTGTTTGTGACAACATCCCAATAATGGCTATGATGAAATTCCGGTATGTCATAAAGATAGGACAAACCAGCCGGAAATGTTGTGATGGAAAATAGCAACGCACCAGCCAGAGCAAGGGCAACCGTTATAGCCATAGGTCTGAACATCCGTCCTTCCACTCCTTCCAAAGCCATTAAAGGTAAATAAACCAGCATGATAATGGCAACCGAGAAAGCAGCTGCACGAGCGACTCGAATACAGCTTTCTTTGATAATTTCCTGAGACAACTGTCTCACTTCGCTTTTGGTAGTCAGGTTTTCAAAAAGGTGTTTCTTTAGGATAAATCCGGACATCAAAGCTTCGAGCATCACTATGGAGCCGTCCACAAGCAAGCCAAAGTCAATTGCCCCCAAGCTCATTAGGTTTCCAACTACACCAAAAATTCGCATAAAAATTACGGCAAATAACATGGAAATGGGGATAGCCGAAGCAACAAGAATCCCGCCTTTTACCGTTCCTAGCGTAACAATCAAACAAATAAAAACTAAAAAGGCACCTTCAGCCAAGTTTGTAAAAACCGTCCCCAGGGTTTCGTTAATAAAGTCTCCCCTGTCATAAAAATTCTCAATTTTCATGCCTTCGGGGAGTTTTTTTTCCAATTCTTTCATTTTCTCTTTAATTGATTTTAAAACAACTCTGGAATTTTCTCCCAGGAGCATGGCAACCGTACCACCAACAACCTCGCCTTTGCCATTTTTGGTTATAACGCCAAATCGTAAAGCGGGTCCTGTTTGAACAGTTCCAACATGAGTTAGCAAGAGAGGAATCCCGTCTTTGGATGTACGAATTGCCGTTCTTTCTATGTCTTCTAAGCTGGTAAACTGTCCTTCACCTCGAATCACAATTTGTTCACTCGTTTTTTGGATATAC
>JACKPA010000004.1 GCA_024233865.1 Leptospiraceae bacterium
TTATAATGTTTCAAAAGATTACGATGAAGATTTATCTTTAAATGAGTATTTGAACTTACTAAACAATGTTTTTCTTGAAACTTATAGGGTATTAGTTAATGGTGGGAGAGCTTGCATTAATGTAGCAAACTTAGGTAGAAAACCTTACATTCCATTATCAGACTATATTTCGAAAATTATGATAGATATTGGTTTTAAGATGAGAGGTGAAATTATTTGGAATAAAGCTGCGAGTGCTAGTCCATCAACTGCCTGGGGGAGTTGGCAAAGTGCTACTAATCCTATCTTGAGAGATATACATGAATATAAGTGCGTCTGCCTTGGATGGATAGGTAATTGTATTGAAAAAACTATATTTTTAATTAATAAATTGTTGCCGATAATTGCTGTGATTTTTTAATTAAAAAGTTATTTAATTTATTGTAATTATTCAATAAACATAATTTGTCTATTTCGTAACATATATTTTATCAATCGGTCTGATTTTTATGCAAACAATTTACCTGCTAAAAGGGTTGGTTAAATGGAAAATAATGAAATTCAGCAATTTTCTTCTGAAAAATTTAACAAAAAATATAAAGATATTTTTGAATTATGTCCTATTCCTTATATGGTAGTAGGTCATCTTGGTAATATTTTACAATTTAATAACGCTGCAGCTTATACGTTTGGAATATCTCATAAACCAGTTGGATCAGCCTCTATTTTTCAAATTTTAACAAAAGAATCAGAATCTCAATTTCGTCTTTTGTTTAAACAAGCTTTTGAGTTGCGGGAAAAACAAGAACTGGAATTGGTTTTCATCAACCACAAAAGGGAAAAAATAATAGCAAAAACGAATTTTGTTTCCTATTTTGATGGCGATAAAAACCAGGATTTGTGTTTGATGACAATGGTTGATATAACACAACGAAAGCAGATCGAGTTGTCACTCCTCCAAAGTGAAAGATTGTTACTACATTCCCAAAAAATTGCTAACCTTGGAAGTTGGGATTGGAATATTCAAACAAATGAAACCTATTGGTCAGATCAATTGTATGAAATCTATGGTAGAAGAAAAGAAGATGGTGTTCCTCATATAGACGATTGGACTAATACGATTCATCCCGATGATAGAGAGTATTTGGTACAAAATATAGAAAATGCTTTAAAAGGTATTCAAAAGTATGACGTTGAATATCGTATTTTTAAAAAAAACAATGGAGAGTTAAGAATTATTCATGCTATCGGAGAAGTAGTATATGATAAAGAAGGACAGCCTTTACGCCTATTTGGAGTTGCTCAGGACGTTACTGATCGTAAAAATAAAGAAGAACAGTTAAAAGAACTGAATAACACAAAAGATAAATTTTTTTCAATCATAGCTCATGACTTAAAAAGTCCTTTTAGCGGTTTGATGGGGCTTTCGGAATTTATGCTTCGATACCAAAATAAGCTTAGCCCTGAAAAAATAGTAGAATGTACTCAAATAATTTATGATACGACAAAACAAACTTATTCTCTTTTGGAAAGTCTTTTGACTTGGTCACGAACACAAACAAATAGAATCTCTTTTGAACCGGAAAAAATAGAACTTAAATTTTTGGTGAATGATATTATAATGTTATTTAGCCGTAATAATTACAATACAAAGGCAATAAAAATATCCGGAAAAATTGTACCGGAAGATTTGCAAGTTTTGTCTGATAAAGATATGTTGCAAACTATTTTTAGAAATTTAGTATCCAATGCAATTAAGTTTACTCCAGAGGGTGGGATTATAAAGATTGCTTGTGAGTCCTACAACGAAAATGAAGTTATTTGTAGCGTAAGCGATACGGGTATTGGGATTTCCGAAGAAAATCAAAAAAAATTGTTTAAGATTGAACATAGCTTTTCCACAAAGGGAATAAAAAATGAAAGAGGTACCGGACTTGGTTTAATATTGTGTAAAGAATTTGTGGAAAAAAATGGTGGTAAAATTTGGGTGAAAAGTGAAAAGGGGAGAGGTAGCACTTTCTACTTTATACTAAAAATTGGATAAAGTAAATTGTAACTTTTTTCACTTGTCAAAGAATTACTTTGGGGAAAGTATTGAGTTCGGTTATGAAACATAAGCAACAAGACTTTTCCGAATTTATGAGAAAAGCACAGGGGGGTGATGATAAATCCTATCATATTCTACTGTCTGGAATTTTAGAAATGTTAAGGAGTTTGCTGTATTCTAAAATACAGAATGTTCAAGACAGAGAGGATGTCATCCAGAATATTTTAATGGCAGTTCATAAAGCAAGACACACCTATATTCCGAAAAAACCATTTTCACCTTGGTTGGGAGCAATTATCAGAAATAAGGTGATTGATTACTACAGATTGCAGAAGCGACATTCAATTACGGATTTTGTAGAGATTCCCGATATTGAAGATAATAGGCATTTTGTTCCACAAGATATAAGTGAGGAATATTATGCCAATTTGCTAAAAGCAGTAGGGGAATTACCGGAAAAACAGAGAGTTATTTTTAAAATGCTTAAAATAGATGGATTATCCATAAAAGAAGTGTCTTTAAAAACAGGTTATAGTGAATCCAATGTTAAGGTAACAGCACATAGAGTCTATAAAAGGCTTAAAAAACTTTTTTGGGGCGATGAGCATGAAAACTGAAGAGCTTATTTCCAATTTAGTATCCAACTTGAAACCGGTAAAGAAGATTTCATTGACTTATGTTATTCTAAAATGGTTATTTTTATCACTTGTTTATATTTTTACTTTGTTTTTTATTAAAACAAACTATTTATTATATTTTCATAACTACTCTTCTTTAATAGACTTAACTTTGTTGGGTAGCATATTTATCTTAGCTGGTTTTACTTCTTTGTTGCATGGTATGCCTGGAAGTTACTGGATTTTACAAACTAGATTTATAGTTTTATGTCTAGCGGTATTTTGGGTATTTTATTTGGGGGTAAAGATAATACTACAAAAAAGTTTTGCATACCAAGATATTGACTTGATCGGCTTTTTTTGTGTTGGCAATATAATTATTACGTCTTTTTTACCAATTTTCTTTTTGTATTTTTTCATTAAGCAAATGGCTCCTTTGGATTTTAAATGGGCTGGTGTTATGATTATGTTGTCTTCTATGTCTTTGGCAGCGCTTATTGTACAAGTAAACTGTGACATAGTTGCATCTGCTCATATACTTATTTATCACGCTTTGCCTGTTGTTCTTTTAGGAGGGACTGGTTTTGAAGTTGGAAAAAAACTCTTCAAAAACCTTATATAGAATTATATAGTTATTGTTCTATAGTTTGTATGAATTATATTTACAAACAACCATGATAGATTTTAACGCTCTAAAAGAGTTACAAAAGAAAGCTAAAAGCATTTTTAAGCAAAAGGAATTTATAGATAAAGAAAACTATTATAAGGAAATTGAATTAGCTCTCTTAAGATTTATAGAGTTTTCGGCATCTAATGAATTTTCAGCATTGCTTGAAAATGAAACTCAGATTGATTCTTACAGAGGTAAAAAGCACTTTTCTTCCGAAGAAATACAGATTATACTTATAAAACAAAAAGAATTAGAAACTGCAATAAGAGAAAGTGAAAAACGTTTTCACTTGATGGCAGATGCTGCTCCGGTCATGATTTGGATCGCTGATACTGATAAACTATGTTATTTTGTAAACAAACAATGGTTAAATTTTACAGGGAAAGAGCTAATAGATGAATTCGGAACTGACTGGATGAAAAGTATCCATCCTGAAGATTATGGTGGGTTTATCCAGTTGTACACAAAATCATTTGATAACAGGCAATCTTTTAAAATTAGCTATCGTATGTTGCGAAAAGACAAGCAGTATAGGTGGATAATTAATCATGGAGTTCCTATCTCTGATAACCAAAGAGAGTTTGTCGGTTTTATTGGTAGTTGCATTGATATAAGTGAATTGAAACATACAGAAGAAGAACTGCAAAAAGCAAAAGAAAGAGCGGAAGCTGCTAATCGAGCAAAAAGTGATTTTTTAGCAAATGTAAGCCATGAAATTAGAACACCTATGAATTCCATATTAGGTTTTTCTGAAATTTTAGAAAAAGAGCTAAAAAATGAACACAATAAAAGATATGTTTCGTTAATCAAAACGAGTGGAAAAACTTTGCTAACTTTGATCAATGATATATTAGATTTATCTAAGATTGAAGCAGGAAAATTAAACATAAACTATAATGAAATTGATGTCGAAAATCTTTTGAGTGACATACAAAATATTTTTGAACAAAAGTTAAAAAATAAAAATTTACAATTTTTCATACATCGTGAGCTAGATGTTCCCGAATGTATTTATTTGGATGAAATTAGGCTTAGACAAATATTGATAAATTTAGTAAACAATGCGATCAAATTTACGAAAAAAGGATATATAAAAATATCTATAAAGTGTAAGCATAAAAATCAAAACGAATTGGAATATTTAACTTTTTTATTGCAAGATACGGGAGTTGGAATTCCGGCTGACGTGCAAGAGTATATATTTGGTGCTTTTAATCAAGAGATGTCTCAGAATGTAAAAAACGAGGGAACAGGTTTGGGCTTGGCAATTTCCAGAAAATTAGCGAGGCTTATGAATGGAGACATTACTGTCCACAGTATTATGAATGAAGGTAGTAGTTTTTATGTAACTCTAAAAGATATAAAAATTATTTATAAACAAGAAAAAAATGCTTCGGTAAAGCAAAAATTAACGGAAGAGGTGAAGTTTAGAACAGCAAAAGTTTTGGTTGCTGATGATGTAAATCATAATAGATTTCTGTTGAAAACTATTTTGCTGTATCACTTTTCTTTGGAAATATTTGAAGCCAAAAATGGCAATGAAGTTCTTGCTGTAATGGAGGAACAAAAGCCGGATATTATTTTTATGGATTTAAGAATGCCTTATTTGGATGGGTATGAAGCAACAAAAATTATTAAAATGAATCCGGATACTGCGAAAATACCGGTTATTGCCGTTACAGCTTCTTTTATGCAAAGTGATGAGGTTGCAATTAAAGAGCAATTTGATGGTTTTATTTCCAAACCTTATAAAGAAGAGGATATTATTGATTCTTTGAAAAAATATATACCGTACCATGTTTTAAATAGTTCGCAAAATAAAGAAATAAGTGAGCAAGATAAACAAGTTGTAGAAATAAGCAAACAAAATTCAAAGTTAGTTTTGGAAACTTTAGAAAGGGATTTTTTAAAACCCTGGGAAGAGATCAAAAAAGGGTTATATTTTTCCAAAATTCAAATTTTTGCAGACGATATTGTGCAGCTTGGTGAAAAAAATGATTGTTTCAATCTCATTAATTATGGAAATAAGCTAAAAGCGCAAGCAAAGTCTTTTGATGTTTCTGCTTTACCTGAAACGATAAAAGGATTTGAAACAATATTAGAGGATTTAAAAAATTTATCAGAGAGCAATTGAAGCAAAGCCATATTAAAAGAGAAAGAGAAAAGTGAAAATATCCTGCAGTAAATACATAATTTTATTATTGATTTTACCGTTTTATGTTCTGTTTGCTTACCAATCCATAGCTGAAATTACTAATGTAATTGGACAAGTTTATTGTTCCAATCATCGTGGAAACTCGGATTGTTATCGTTATGATGATGCTCAAAAGCTGATTGTTCATTCAGGAAAATCTTTGCATGAGGGTGATAAAATTTTTGTAATGCAAAAAGGTAAAGCAAACATAGTGTTTAGAAATGGAAATACTATCAAACAAATCAATGGGGAAATCGAAATTGATCCTGATGAAGTTACTATAGAGAATGGTTTCTTTCAGGGGTTTTTTAAAATGAATAAAAGCTATTTAGGAGATTCTTTTTTTACCCTCAATAGCAAACCAATTTTGGTTCGAATCAAAAGGGGAGAATTCTTTTTTAAATTTAAAGAAAATACCTATTCCGAGTCTAAGTCTACCGATTTACGTCTTGCGCCAGGAATATATTTGGAAAAAGGAGAAGCGGAAGTTTATAAAAAAGGAGATTGTTTTATTGGCTTTTTGCTTTGTGAAGATACTATAATGCTTAAAGAAGGAGAAAAGATTGTTTTTCGAGATTTTCAAGTAACGAAAATGTCTCAAGAAGAATTATCACAGTTGCATCTTATGAAATACGAGTGCAGCACAACATCACCGGACGTGGGCTGCACAGTAGAATAAAAATATTATTTCCCAATCTCAATATTTTGAATTTGATCTCTATCTATGTTTCTGATTCCATAAGGAGTTTCTATCTCAATAGTGTTTTCATTTAACTTTGTTACAACTCCTTTTATGACTGTTTGATCTTTTAATACAATCGATTCTATAATTGATTTATTGTATTTTTTGAGCAAATCTCTTTCTGTTAGCTGTTTTTGAGGGATTAATTGATTTTTATTTGTATCAGAATTTTCTAGTTCGACTTTTTTAGTAGTTGGAGTTGGTTCTTGTGTAGAGTTTAATCCTTTAAGGTGAAACTCTTCTAATTCTTTAGAGTCTTCCTTAGGTAATTCTTTTTTCAAATAACCACCTTCTATGGATTCTTCCACTTGCTCGTCGCTTTTAATTAATGTTTCATCTTGGACAATTTTACCGTCTCTGATTTGGGAGACAGAAACAACCCCTTCTAACACACCTACCTTTGTTCTGAGAAATTTATCTTCTAAAACATTCACTGAAAATTTGGTACCTCTTACTTGCGTAACCATCGTAGGAGTTATAACACGAAAGGAATGGTTATTACCTTGTTTGGTTACACTGGCAAGTAGTTTACCTCCATTTAATAAAATTTCGCTATCTCCTTCTTTTTGCAAAGCTAGTTTTCGCAAAATTAATTTTGAGTCCGGCATTACCTTTAATATTGAGCCGGAAGACAATTTTAATTCAACTATTCCATCTTTTTCAGAAATGATCATATCTTTTTCGGAAAGTTTTATTCCATTTCTCAATTGAGAATATAAACCTGAATTTTCCATAGATATATAGTGAACATTTCCTTGTACGGATACTGCCGTTGCATAAGGTTTCCCTCTTGTGGGAAATCTGACTAAAAAGAAAACCAAAAAAAGCATGGCAACTGCTGAGAGAGCATATACTACATTTGCTGGTTTAAGGAATAATACTTTTCTGGGCGCATTTCTTTTGTCTGTCCGTTCTGACTTTTTAAGCAAGTCTTTTACTGACGGGAATTCAACTTTAGTTGGTTTGGTTCGACCAACTGCCTGTTGAATAAACATAACCTTGTTCGATAACTCGTTGTGTTTTTCCACAAAAATTACTTCATAAATTTTTTGTTCAAGAGAACTGTAAACTTCTTCTTTCATTTTCTTTATCTCTTTAATAAGGCATTATTGCATTTTTTTCAGCTAATTCTAGTAAACGAGCGGTTGCTTTTACTACAAGTCTTGAAATTGTGGAAATGGATGAACCCATGATTTCAGCGATTTGACTTAAGGTCATATTTTCCATATTTTTTAATATAATCGCTGTTCTTTGATCTTCCGGTAATTCCAAGAGACATTGTTGCAACTTTAACTCCATGTCTTTTAACTCTTCTTCTTTTTCAAATGATGTTTTATTACTTTTGTATAGATCCACATCGTATTGATTTTCTTTTTGAGTAGAGAATTTTTTATGGTAATTTATGGAATTATTCCTTGCAATTGTGTATAAAAGCATCATAGCTTTATCTTCCGGAAACCCAACCTCGTTATAACTTTTGTAAAAATTAAGAAATGTTTCTTGCATCAAATCAAGAGCTACCTCTTCATTATTAGAGTATTTGTATATAAAATCATATATTCTTTTATGATTTCTTTTATAAATGATCTCAAACCATTGATTTTTATCTTCCATTCACAAAAAAATTTTAAAAATTGAAATTTAAGATAAATCTTAAATTTCTTCATTCTCTTTCCTCATTTCTAATAACAACCAAATCCTTTTATTTTTCTATAAAGGAGTGAAAAACAAAAAAAAGTAAATGGTTTTTGATTTATTTTTATTCTTTACATTGTAAGTATATAAACTCTAATCATATAAATCCTGAAAATCATTCTAATTAATAGTATATTTTGATTGACTTCCATTTTGCTTTGTGGAAGCGTCTAATAAATATACCACTTTTAATAGGAGGTTTGAGTATGATTGCCGTAGCCAGATTATTTTGGAGTGGTAAAGACCAAGCAGTAAGGCTGCCTATACACTATCGGTTTGAGGGTGACGAAATATATATAAAAAAGCAGGGGAAATCTTTGCTTTTAATGCCCAAAAATGAGGCTTTTGAGTTGTTTTATTATAGTTTAAGGAACTTTACAACAGATTTTATGGATGAAAGAATCCAACTGCCTCTCCCTATAAGGCAGGGAGTTTTTGATTGATTTATCTTTTAGATACAAATATTTGTATATACATCATTAAAAATAAGCCTTCTGACGTTCTAGACATTTTCCACTCAAAATCTATTTTAGACATATCCATTTCCTCCATAACCGTAGCTGAACTAAGGTATGGAGCTGAAAAAAGCAGTTTTCCGGAAAAAAATCATTCCGCCTTGGATGATTTTTTATCTCCTTTTACAATTTTTCCTTTTGACGAAGTGTGTTCAACCTACTATGGAAGCCTGCGAAAAATACTGGAAAATAAAGGGCAGGTTATTGGCTCTATGGACTTGATGATTGCTTCCTGCGCCTTAAAAAATAACTTAATTCTAGTTACAAACAATACAAAAGAGTTTGAAAGAATCCCCGAACTCAAAATTGAAAACTGGGTTTCTGTTAAGAGTGTGAGCTAGCACAGAGACTTTTTTGCAGTGTTTTTCTTGCAGTTAAGGAATAATCTTTAGACGAATTGTTACAGCAAGGTCAACATCTCTACCAACAATTACGTGGTTTTTCATTTTGTTAACGTACAAACTTCCATCATGAAGTTCGATAATTCTCTTGGCAACGGTAAGACCAAGACCATATCCAACTCCTTCTTCTAAAAATCTCTCATCAACTTCATTGTTTAATCGATAAAACGGTTCAAAAATGAGTTGTAAGTTTTTTTCATTTAACTCATGCTCTGGTTTTCCGGTATAAATCGGATTCATGATTTTGATTTCAAAAAAATTTTCGGTAAAAAAGAACAAAACCAAAATAATATCATTTTTTTGGGAATATTTCATAGCATTGGTAAGCAATTCTCTAATAACTATTCCCATTGCTTCCTTATCAAAATTAGTTTTCTTTTTATATCGAATCGCAGTATAGTCAGAAATATTTCCAATCGTAATTGATTGTTGTTTTATAGACAAAAATGACTGTAATTCATCAGCATAACCTTCTATTATTTGTTTTATTTCAACTATTTCAATAGTTTGATCATATTCCTTTTGTCTCATAAGCATGGTTTGAGCCAGGGATAAGGTTTTGACAAATTTATTGGTGCTTTCCAACCCCTCCCGCATCAAATCAAACATTTCTGTCGGAATTTCATATATACCTTTTGTATCATCTTTTTTAGCATACATGGTTATCATCTGAATGGTGCTTATAAGTGCTCCTAATCCTTCCCCTTGGAAGAAATTGATATTCATTTGGTGGATAATATTGGGTCCAAGTGCTTTGAAGTCCTTGGTTGAGATATCCGCTTTCCAATCAAAAATTTCGATGGCTTTTTTATACAAAAGCATCTCGTTATCCGGAATAGTTTCTCGCATTTTCTTTTGATGGTAGGCGTAGTGTGCTCTTTCAATAGTAGATTTTAAGGTTTCGATACTTATTGGTTTTTTTAAGAATTCGTAGGCTCTGTGGTGTGACAAAACCGCTATAATCCTATCCACGTCTTCCGTAGCACTTAAAATTACACAAATAATATCCGGATATTTATCAAGGATATAATCAACCAAACCTTCACCAGTTTCTCCCTTCATATTTAAGTCGATTATACCTATCTGAAATTTACTTATCTCTAACTTTTCTTTAGCTATTTTGGGGCTTGGAGCAGTATCACAGGATAATCCCAAACTTTCAATCATGGCAGAAACTGCCATCAACACAACTTCATCATCATCAACAAGCAAAATATGGGGTTTCATACGCTTTTTCCTGAAAACTATTTTCTAATTGTTTTGATTTTTGTAAATAAGGGAAATTGGCTTTAGAATAATTGTAACTATTCAGCGGGATAAAATCTAAGTTTTAAAAGAAAAAGTTTCAAATTTCATAACCGAAAGAATTGCATGGAACAAATTTTGATTATGTTTTTTGCAAGATTCAATAAAACTACGTAATCTGCAAAAATATTCCCCACTAATTTGGTTTCTAAAACAGCCACATCTTTGTATATTTTTCCCTTCAATTCGGTCTTATTTACATATACAGTGAAATTATTTTTTAACTTCTTATCGCAAAGTTGTATTTCCTTCTTAGGAAAATGGAATAATTCTTAAGCATCGTCAAGAATAATTCTTTTCTTCTTTTTTATAATAAAAATTAGTGTTATTATAAACCAAACACAGGATAGGTATTATGGCGTTTGATATAGAAATGATTCAATCTACGTATTCAAAAATGGCAGAAAGGATAAACAAAACCAGAAAACTCCTAAAGCGTCCCCTGACATTAACTGAAAAAATTCTCTATTCTCATTTGTGGAATGGAAATACCTCTGAAATCTTTGAAAGAGGGAAATCTTATGTTGAATTTGCTCCGGATAGGGTTGCCATGCAAGACGCTACGGCTCAAATGGCTCTGCTCCAATTTATGCAAGCCGGAAGAAAAAAGGCAGCAGTCCCTTCAACCGTACATTGTGATCATTTAATCCAAGCCAAAGAAGGTGCAAAAGAAGACCTTGAAATCGCCATTGATACCAATAAAGAAGTTTATGACTTTTTATCCTCCGTTTCCAACAAATACGGAATCGGATTCTGGAAACCGGGAGCCGGAATTATCCACCAAGTAATCTTGGAAAACTATGCTTTCCCTGGTGGAATGATGATCGGAACGGATTCCCATACGGTGAATGCCGGTGGTTTGGGGATGGTTGCCATTGGTGTTGGGGGAGCTGATGCCGTAGATGTTATGGCTGGAATGGCTTGGGAACTCAAATTTCCCAAATTGATTGGAATCAAGCTCACCGGTAAACTGAATAATTGGACTTCTTCCAAAGATATCATTTTAAAAGTTGCCGGAATTTTGACCGTAAAAGGCGGAACAGGTGCCATAATTGAATATTTCGGAGAAGGAGCAAAATCTTTATCCTGCACAGGAAAAGGTACTATTTGCAATATGGGTGCGGAAGTGGGAGCAACTACTTCCCTTTTTGGTTATGATGAAAAAATGGCAGCCTATCTGAAATCAACCGGTCGTGCAGATGTTGCAGAAATGGCAGACAAAATAGCCGAACATCTCACCGGAGATGCAGAAGTGTATGCCAATCCTAAAGAATATTTTGACGAACTGATTGAAATCAACCTATCCGAATTAGAGCCTCATATCAATGGACCTTTTACTCCGGATTTGGCTTGGCCTCTTTCTCAATTTGCCAAAGTAGTAAAAGAAAAAGGCTATCCTCCAAAGCTCGAAGTTGGTTTGATCGGCTCTTGCACAAACTCCTCTTATGAAGACATTACCAGAGCTGCATCCATTGCCAAGCAAGCAAAAGAAAAGAATCTAAAGGCAAAAGCTGGTTTTACAATTACTCCAGGTTCTGAATTGGTCAGATATACCATGGAAAGAGATGGATTGATAGACGTATTCAAATCCATTGGTGGTGTTGTGTTGGCAAACGCTTGCGGTCCTTGTATTGGGCAATGGAGTCGAAAAATCGACGATCCCACTCGAAAAAACTCCATTATCACGTCTTTTAACCGAAACTTTGCCAAAAGAAATGACGGTCACGAAGGAACCCACGCCTTTGTTGCGTCTCCGGAAATCGTAACGGCTTTTGCAATTAGTGGTGATTTGACCTTTAATCCGAATACGGACACTTTGGAAAATGCAAGGGGTGAGAAAGTAAAACTTGACCCTCCTTCAGGTGAAGAACTACCTCCCAAAGGTTTTGCAGTGGAAGATGCCGGTTACATAGAGCCGGTTGCAGATGGTAGCAAGGTGGAAGTGATTGTGAATCCTACCTCTGACAGGTTGCAGCTTTTGGAAAGCTTCCAACCCTGGGATGGCAAAGACCTAATAGGCTTAAAGCTACTTATCAAAGCACAAGGAAAGTGTACAACCGATCATATTTCCATGGCTGGAAAATGGCTAAAATACCGAGGTCACTTGGACAATATTTCCAATAACTTACTTATTGGAGCTGTAAACTTCTTTAACGGAAAAACGAATTCCGTTAAAAATACCCTTACCAATGAATACGCCCCCGTTCCGGATACGGCTCGTGCTTACAAAGCACAAAAGATAGGCTCCATTGTAGTGGGAGATGAAAACTACGGTGAAGGTTCTTCCAGGGAGCACGCAGCTATGGAGCCTCGTCACCTTGGTGTTCGTGCCATTCTTGTGAAGTCATTTGCTCGAATCCACGAAACAAACTTGAAAAAGCAAGGGATGCTTGGTCTTACCTTCGCCAATAAAGACGACTATAACAAAATAAAAGAAGATGACACAATTGATATATTGGGTCTGACTAACTTTACTCCTAACGTACCTTTAAAAATAGTACTCCATCATAAAGACGGAACTTCGGAACAATTTGATGTCTTTCACACATATAATCAGTCGCAAATTGAGTGGTTCCATGCTGGTAGTGCATTAAATTTAATAAAAAAACAGATGCAACACTAAAAAGGTCTTTACATTTAAAAGTATAAAAAACTAAAATAACAGGAAAGTTGGCTTGCAAAATATGTCATTAATCAAATCAAAGATACGAACCATTAAGGATTGGCCTAAACCAGGGATTATGTTCAGGGATATAACTTCCCTACTCATCGACCCGGAAGGTTTCAAATTAACCATAGGAACTTTTGTCGCAAGATACCAAGACGCTGAGATCACAAAAATTGCTGCCATTGAAGCTCGAGGTTTTATCACCGGCGCTGCCCTTGCTTTTCAATTGGGAATCGGTTTTGTTCCTATTCGGAAAAAAGGTAAGCTCCCCGGAGAAACCATAGAGCAGGAATATGATTTGGAATACGGTACGGACAAAGTAGAAATACACAATGATTCGATTGTTTCCGGTGATAACGTTCTGATAATGGACGACTTGGTTGCTACCGGTGGCACTTTAGGAGCAGCGATTCAGCTTGTACAGCGTTTAGGTGGTAAAGTCTACGAAGCTGCCGTTATTGTTGACCTCCCAGACCTTGGTGGTGCAAAACTCATCAAAAAGAAATTCAAAATAGATACTTACGCAATCTGTGAATTCAAAGGACACTAACAAAGGCTCCTCTCCTTTAAGCGTTTATGAATGATTTTCATAAATTTTACAAAGACAAAAGGTTTTATGTTCCTGTTCTTGTTCTAATCATTTTTGAAATACTATTGCAATTAGGGTTTTATAAACCTTTCCTAAAAAAGAACTCGTATGCTGCAAATGTAAACCGTATTGCAAATCATGTTATCAAAATGAGTAAGGTTCATGACCCGGATATACTCGTTTTGGGAACATCGGTTGCCTACCAAGGGCTTTCCGTCACCATGTTAAATGACAAGCTCAAAACCAAAGGCTTAAAATTACAATCCATAGCCGTGCCTGGCTCGGAGCTTATCACCCAACAACAAGTTTTTGAAGAGGTCATTCCTCATTTCAAAAAACCAAAGCTACTTTTGCACGTTGTCGAAGTAACAATGCCATGGGTAGCACAGGAAAATCTTATGCTACCTACTCTGGCAATGATAGCCGAATTTGACAGAGTGGATGCGATTAGAAAAATTTACCAACAAGATTACGACTTAATCGAATATCCGACATCCATGAATATCTACAACTTTAAAGATAACTGGAAAAAGTTTATGGATAGCTTTTCCCTTAAAGTGGAGGATATATCCTACATATTGATTAGGAGTATTGCCTATCGAAGGGACATGAGAGAATTTATCATTTCACCGGGACCGAGGTTTCGTTATATGTTCAAGCACTATTACACAGAACCAAATCTTGATATTCCCGATTATGAAAACGAGTATACGGAAAAAATCAGCTCGTATTTTCCCATTCAAGACTTGGATGACTGCAAGGTAAAAACCGGTCCCGCAAATACCGATCCCATTCCACCGGATTCTAGCCCGGAGCACAAAAAAGCTCTTTTTGATACTTGTTCTTTGGCTCTTGTGACAACGGTTGAAGCGAACGAGACTTATAGAACGCAATTGTATTTCAAAAGATTAAAGCTACTCTATGACGAAATTCAAAAACATGGAATCAAAACCGTTGTTGTGATGGCTCCTTACAGTTCGCTTTTGTCTCATTTGGGTGGAAAAGAAAGGCTTGCGTTTTGGGCAAAGAAATTGGAAGAAATGAATATTCCTCTGGTAAACCTACAGTTTATCACACATGGCAAAAACAACGGAGACTATTACTACGATCTTATCCACTTGAATAAACACGGAAAAGAACTCTTTTCCAATGAATTGAACAATGTGCTTTTAGAAAATGTCGATACTTGGGTTAAAAAATAAAGAACTATGCTTTTTACTTCCTTACTATTTTTACTGTTTTTTCTAATCGTTTATACCGTTTACTGGCTGGTCCCTTGGCAAAAGGGAAAAGAAGTCATTCTTTTGATTGCTTCTATCATTTTTTACGGTTCATGGAGCTTTCCGTTTTTGCTACATTTTATGGGAATTGTAATTTTGAATTACTATGTAGTGGAATCCCTTTTGAAAAATCCATCTAAAAAGCTATTTGTTTCTATTCTAGTAATTAATTTTTTAAATTTAGCGTTTTTTAAATATTTCTACTTTTTTACGGACTCGTTTTCTTATATTACGGGTATCCCGTTTTTTGACTATTTGCAAAAATCATCGTTTAAGATTATACTTCCTCTTGCCATTAGCTTTTATACGTTTCAGATTACAGCCTATACCGTAGATGTGTACAAAAGAAAAGCAACCGAATCAGTCAGCCTCATGGATTATATGATCTTTATTATGTTTTTTCCGCAGTTGATTGCAGGACCGATTATGAGGTCTAATGAATTTTTGCCTCAACTGAAAGCCATTAAGCTCAAAGATGAGTATATCACTTTAGGTTTGTCTACCATTGCAATGGGTATTTTAAAAAAAGTGCTTATCGCAGACAACATTGCTCTGATAATTGATCCGATTTGGAACAATCCTGGTGCTTATTCCTGGTCAAGTCTTGTGATGGCTTCTTACGGATTCACCTGGCAGGTTTATTGTGATTTTAGCGGTTATACTGATCTTGCCATTGGTACTGCCTATTTGCTTGGCTTTACCATTCCGAACAATTTCAATGCTCCTTATTTGGGGGATTCTTTTCGGGAGCTTTGGAGGAGATGGCATATTACCTTAACAACGTGGTTGCGAGATTATATATACATTCCGATGGGAGGAAACAAAGTTTCCGAGGCAAAAGGCTATTTTAATATGATAGTCACCTTTACCATTGGTGGGTTGTGGCATGGAGCAAACTGGACTTTTGTAATATGGGGTTGCTATCATGGATTGGCTTTGTCTATAGAAAGATTCTTAGAAAACCTGAATATTCGCCTCACACCAAACAACGTATTTGGAAAACTGATTCGGATTTTTGTCACCTACAACTTATTTTCACTTTCGGTATCTCTTTTTAGGGCAAACAATATCAGTGATACAAGTATTGTGCTTTTAAAATTCTTTACACTAGGAAGTGGATCCGGAATCTCTGACATGGAACCTTTGGTTTATCTTTGTTTGTTTGGCTTTTTTCTGCAGCTACTAGAATACTTCAAAAAGATTCCGCAAATCGTAATAAAGTTACGATATGCACTGATTCCTTTGTCTTATATAGTACTTCTTGTTTTGATTGGACTCTATACAAAGTCTGGTAAACAGTTTGTTTACTTTCAGTTTTAGAATATATTTATGAAAATTCCAAAATCATATAGATATTACAAATTATCAGATTTAAAAGCTATTTTTCAAATAGGACAAAGGTTCTCGCAAGACATGCTGTTACCTTTTCAAAATGTTGAACCGTCTGATTTATTACAAAAATTGCTCAAAAGAAATTTACAAATTCCTATGAAAAATGAAAAAGCCAAATCTGAATTTCTAGTAGCACCTATCTTGACTGAAGTATGGGAAACTAACCAAAACTTCAAACCTCTTTCTGGGCTAACTTTTAACGTAGAAAGTAGTAAGGGTTTAAAAGGCGTTTGTGATTTTTTGATTTCATCTAAACCAGATACTGCCGACTTAGAATCTCCAGTTGTTTGTATCTTTGAGGCAAAAGACGATAACATTGAAAATTGGTATGGACAATGCGGAGCGGAAATGCTTGCTTCCCGTATTTTTAACGAAAGGGAAGGAAACAACATTAAAATTATTCATGGGGCAGTTACCAATGGTTTTACTTGGCAATTTTTGAAATTAGAAGACCAAACTTTATCCATTGATTCACAGCGTTACGGAACGGCTAACTTGCCTCAACTTTTGGGAGCTATCCAAAAAGTCTATGATTTTTATAAATAGAGCTTGCTGAGATACTTGGTATCTTTAATTTTTTTTTTAAAAAAGCTTAATAGAGTTCTTGGTAAAAATGTAATTTTTGTTAAAAAGCGTAGCCAATCCATAAAAGAATTTCCGGAAGTTTGGGAGAATCTAAAACCGTTATATATTGATTAAACTCTTTTTGTAAAAAGTAATTAGTAAGGGAACTGTTATCGTCTACCATATAAAAATGGATATTATGCTTTATCTTGTATGGGTGGTACTTGTGCCATTCCACCCCCAAAAATAATCCGTTTCCAAAAATCCACTGAAATCCTATTCCGGAATCCAAAAAAGTTAAAGCATTGATATCTTCTACAACAATAGGGCTATAGTCCTGAGTATAGATATTCGTACTTGGTTCGAAACTCCCCAATTTACCTTGTTTGCGAAATTGTCCCACAAAATTCCTTCCTATACCACCGGTTAAGTATATTGGAAACTTCGCAAAAGGAAATACTTTTATATTTGCTTGCAACATTCTTAAACTATACCTTCTTTTTAGATTGTAAACTTCAATGAATTCCCCATAATTTTCATATTCTTTGTGTTCCTGAAACCCGTCTTTATAAAAAATAGAAGTAGCCATTGAAACTTTGGAACTCCAATTGTATTGAAGAGATAAAGATATAAAAAATTGTGAAAAGGAAATTTGGTATTTCTCCCTTTCTCTAAATACCCCTTGGTGTTTGTATTTTGATTTTTTGGGTTTTTTAGATGAATCTGGTGGTTCTTTTAAAATCCTTTCTGTTCTTTCCGGAATGACTATATTTCCATTGTACTGGCTCAAATCTTGACTCCAGAGATTTGTAAAAATCAAAAAGGAAAATAGTACGATTGCACGAAAAAGCATAACTCACACTTTAAAATTTAAGCGAAAGCTGAAAAAAACTTGAAGACAAACCATCATAGTATATGTTACCAAGATTATTTGCCCTTACGTTGTAATCAAGGTCATCGATTGAATCCCACGATACGATGTTTTTGGACTTAGGTTTAATTTTTGCGTGAATCCTATTCGCACCTATGGAAAAAGTCAGCGAATCTGTTATGGAAAAATTGAGAGCAAGTTCAAATTCAGTACCTGAATATTTTGAATTAACTCTATTATCTATGTAATTATAATTATAGCCTAATGGATAATTGTCATCGACATAACTACTTTCTAACAATAATTTGCCGAACAAATAAAAAGCATTTAATTTTCCGGAAAGGTAAATTCCAACCAATTTAGATGTTTTGAATTTCAATGAAATTTGGGGACCAATGGATTTTGAACCCATATACAAGTTGTAGCTATTTGGATAAACCAAGCTTAAATTTGATTGAATATGCCTTAAACCACCACCAAGGCTAATTTTATCGCTATATATATATCTCATAAAATTCAAATCCGATTCCATTCGATAGTAATCACCTACCGAAAAAGGTGTCTCTCTACAATAGGCATAGTATCCTCCGTTACAATAAGTTTTATTCATACTTAAATTAGCCTTTTTTATTTCCATGAAGCTGTAATCCATGTAAGAATCTATTTTTGGAAATGAGTAATTGAATCCAAAATACAGATTTTTTGACTTATTGTTGACCCTATTGATATACCAGGGATAAAATTCATGAAACCTACTTTGCTCATAGGGATAAAGAGTTGTAGACTGTCTTCGGAGAATGAGTTCAAGTCGTTTTTCTGGCTTATTTTTTACCTCTTGTTTAGGCTTTTCTTTTTCTTGTGCTTCCTTTTTAGGCGTATCATCAACTTTTGAAGTTTTGGCTTTTTCCTGTGCAGTTAGGCTATCAATAGCACAAAATATAAAAATAAAGCTTGTAATAACAATAATTCTACTAAAATTTATCAATTTAATCCTCTTTGCTAAAAAATAAAAATATCTGATTATTAGACTTACCTAAGCAATGTATGAATAAATATTTTGGGAATTGCTGGGTAAGAAACGAAAGTTACCTACCCGGTTTTTGGGATGAGTGAATTGGGTATGGGATACCAAAGGAATAATTTTTAAGAGTGTCAAACCCAATGCAGAAAAGATAAAACTATGGTGATAATTCCCCCAGTATAAAAAAAGTTATTTTCAACTCTAAACCTCTGCTACGATTTTCTCAGAAATTTCCCATAGCTTCTTGGATAACTCCTTATCTTCAGAGTCTTTCCTTGCTTTTGCAACATTACAATCTGCAAAGTAGCTCCCCGAAAGTGAAGCAACATTCGGATTGGTTGCAACATAACATTCAGTTGCTGCACCCTGTGTGATCGTTTTTAAAAAAAGCGGCTTAATCATTCCAAACAAGATATTGGCAATAGAATTCATGTGACGACTCAAATTGGTTTGAATTACTCCCGGATGAACGGCATAGGCTGTCTTTTTAGTTCCCGCGAACTTACGAGCAAGTTCTTTGGCAAACAAAAGATTTGCAAATTTGGACTGTCCGTAAAAGGGCCAAGCACTATATCCTTTCTCACCATTTAAATTGTCAAATTGAATTCCTCCCTTAGGAGCCATGTTATGAGCTGAACTGCTTAGCATTACAACTCTACCTTCTTCCGTTAATTCACTCAATAAACCGGTAACTAAAATAAAATGACCTATGTGATTTGTAAAAAATTGCAATTCATACCCATAAGCTTTTTCTAACTTAGGCAATGCCATAATCCCCGCATTGCAGATAATTACGTCTAATTTGATTTTATCTTTTTTGATTGATTCCACACAAGCACGAACACTTGATGGGTCTGATAATTCACAGGCATAACCTTTTGAGTTAGCCCCACCTACTTCCTTACAGGCTTCATTTGCTTTTTCTAAGGTTCTGGCAGTTCCGACTACTTTTGCTCCCCGCATGGCAAGAACTCTCATGGATTCTTTTCCCAATCCAGAGTTACATCCGGTAATTAAAATTGTTTTGTTAGCCAAGGATATTCCAGAAGTAACTTCTTCTGCAGTGGAACCGTTTCCAAAGCCATTTGGACCTTTTGGTTTGATAAGTGATACTAAAGACATATAAGCTAATTTCCTTTTTGTTGTGTTTTGATTGCTTTTTCCAGATTATCCAACGCTACAACGTAATCCGGTTTGTACAATATGGCAAATTTATACTCATTAATAGAGTCTTCAATTTTTCCCTGCTCAAAGTACAGCAAACCCAAAGCGTTATAAGCTTCGATATAATCCGGTTTTGATTTGATGGCAAGTTTAAAATGTTTAATTGCATCTTCCCATTTGCCAAGTTTTTTATAGGTTATACCCAAATGATAGTAAGTTTCAGGATAAGAAGGATTATTTTTTACCGCTTTTTTAAACTCTTCTACGGCTTTTTCAAAGTTGTTTTGCTTTACATAAATTTGACCAAGACTATAGTGGATACCCATTATGTCAGGGTTAAACTTGATTGCACTTTTGAAATTCCACAGTGCTTCCTCTAACTTTTCAAGCTTCAAATACAGCTTACCGAGACTAAAATAAGCATCAAAATACTTGGATTTGTTTTTGATGGCGAGTTTATAATTTTTAATGGCTTCTTCAAATTGTTTTTCTTTTTCATGCACAGAACCAAGGCTATAGTAAGCTTCTGCGTATTTGGGATAATATTCAATGGCAATTCTGTATTCGTGCATGGCTGTATCTATTTTTCCTTTGTCTTCATACACAAGACCTAGGTTATAATGAGCTTCCGAATAATCAAATTTATTGCGAATGGCAAGCAGGTATTCTTGTATGGAATCATCAATTCTATCTAGCTCATGCCATGCTTTCCCCAAATTATTATGGGCTTCTGCATAACTAGGCTCAAATCTTAAAGCAAGCTTGTAATGCTTGACCGCTTCTTGTACGCGACCTTGTTTGAAATACGCCAAACCCAAATGATTATGAGCTTCCGCATTATCCGGAGCATACTCCAAAGCAAGTTGATATTTTACAATTGCTTCATCTATCCTGCCTTGGTTATAATATGTAATCCCTAAATTGTAGTGGGCTTCTGCAAAATCAAAGCTATAATCAACTATCTTTTCCCATTCCCTTAGTGCGTCTTCAATTCTACCTTGTTTATTATAAACGACTCCCAGGTTATTTCGGGCTTCTATAAACTCAGGATTGTATTTAATGGCTAGTTCGTATTCTTCTATTGCCTTTTCGGGAAGATTTTTTTGAATATAAATGTTCCCCAAATTATTATGGGCTTCCGCGAAGTCAAATTTATACTGAATAGCGCTTTGGAATGCATTCAGGGCGGCATCTATAGTTTCTTTTTTGGTGTAACAGACTCCCAGATTATAGTGAAAATTCCCATCATCAGGTTTTAAACTTATGGCAATCTTCCACTCTTCGATGGCTTCATCTACTAACCCGTTGTTGACATAAACTACTCCAAGATTGTTGTGCGCGTCTACAAAATTCGGATCAAATTGTATGGCAATTCGATAGTGCTTTATCGCATCTACTATCATACCCCGCTCATAATAAACCATTCCAAGGCTATTGTGAGCAACAACCAATTCAGGATTGTATAGTATTGCTTGTTTAAGGTGGTCTACTGCTCGCCCCAAGTCTCCCCCGTTAAAGTAAGCCATACCGAGGTTATAATGAGCGTCCGCACTATTTTTATAAACTTTTTGGTTATTTTCATCCGAAAATGTGGGTACAACAAAAAGCAAAGTAGTTAAAAAAAAAGTATTGAATAAATTTAATTTTTTACGTTTCTTCATATATTAAAACTATTTTAGCTCATTTTGATTCATTTTATCTTTTATTAAAATAGGATCAATCCTATTTTTTAGAATAAAAACTTGACCTTAGTTTTGATTAAATTTAATTTGATAGAGTCCAAGATACTTAAATAGTATCTACCATTATTATGAGTTCAAACTTTTTTACTAAAAAATATACAGTTATCAATATTTCAGGAAAGCTAGACAAGTACCTAGGTGAAGAATTGATAGAGCAAATAGATGAAATTGTACATTTAAGTCCGGTTATTTTAGTTGATCTTTCTGCTTTGGAATCCATTGATTTAGACGGAATTTCTTGTTTGCAGCAATTCGGAGAATTAATTAAAAACCAAAACAATACAAATTTTATTGCCATCGCCTCCAAAAATGATAAAATTAAAGAAGAGTTGGAAAATCTAAAACTCCCACCTGAAGTTAGAGTGTTTAATGACAAGTCTGTTGCAAAAGAATTTTTAGAAAAGCAGTACAATGCAAGCGTAAAAGCCGAAAATAAACCTCTACCAAACCAAATCGAGGTACCTATTGATAAAACGCGAGAACTCCCAAGCCAATCACCTGCTAAAGAACTTTTTTATATCAATTGCCCCAATTGTAGCGTTAAACTCAGGGCTTATGCAGAAGGAAACCACGCTTGTCCCAAGTGCAAAACGCGTTTTTTTGTTCATTCCGACAAAACCATTTCTTTGTTTGAAAGCATTTCTTTGCAATAACCTTGTGATTATTCAGGTCTAATTAAGCCTGATTTGGTATAAAAGGCTTACCTCTGAAAACTAGACTGATTCCTTCAAGGACATTCCGTTTGTTTTTCTTCAAAGTAGAAATATAACCTCTACAACAGGCGAAATAATCCGTCCCCTTCTTGCTTCTAAAACATCCTGAAACTTTTCGATGTGTTTTCATCATTCTGTGATCACGTTCTACTTGGTTGTTGTCAATTGGTTTTTGTAGTGAAATTATAGTAACGAGCGGTTTAAACCGCTCGAAAAAAGAAGGTTAAACCTTATGTCGAACTCACGTTATCTTATTCAGCGAAGTACCCGAAGGTGTAACAAGTCCTGTTCAATACGGAGAGTATATAAAATGCATAGGTGGTAATCGAGATGAGTGGATGTCTATCTTTTGCTGTAGTAATCGACGCTAGGGTTTTAATGAGATTATTTCGTAACAAAACAAAGCCAGTTCTGACGTAAAAACAGACGGTACAATTTACGGTTGAATTTCAGTAAAGGATTGTCGCAACAAGATTTCTACTTCCGCCGTGATTTCTATGCTCACATAGATAGATTCCCTGCCAAGTCCCAAGATTTAGCTTGCCGTTTGTGATAGGAATATGCAGAGACACACCAAAAATCGAACTCTTAATATGAGCTGGCATATCGTCTTCGCCTTCATAGGTGTGGTAGAAATAAGATTTGTTTTCCACTATATCAGAAAAAAAATTTTCAAAGTCTTTTCGAACGGAACTGTCAGCATTTTCATTGATGGACAAACTGGCACTTGTATGCTTTATCAGAAGGAAAAGAATCCCGGTTTGAATAGATTCGATTTCCGGAATATTTTCCAGTATTTCTGAAGTTATGAGATGAAAACCACGTTTTCTTGCTTGTAATACGATTTCTTTTTGAACGATGTTCATTGCTTTCTCTTATTTTTTCAGAATATTTCTAACCTTTAAAAGATATTTTTCATATTCCAGCAGTTTTAGCTTGAGAGCGTCTTCGGACAACCTGGCAGGTCCAAAAACAATAAATGGTTCTAGTGGCACCATACCATTGAATCGAAAAATGTTGTACTGTATGGGTTGAAGCATTGTTTCCACATCGATTGCATGCATACTATCTTTTTGATAAGATTTTTCCGATCCTCCGGTTGTGAAGCATAGTAGAGCTTTTTTGTCTTTAAATGTTATAGCATTGCTGTAAACTCCTATGTCACCTCCGTAAGAATACCCAAAGGCAAAGACCCTATCAACCCAACCTTTCAAAATTGCCGGTATAGAAAACCACCAAAGAGGAAAGTTAAAAATCAGTAGATCAGCGTTTTCCAATTTTTGCATTTCTGCTTTTAGATCGTCCGCAAAAAGTCCGTTTTCTGCGGCGTGTTTTTGCTCCATTTGGAATTTGTAATAAGGGGCACTGCTTAAACTTTTAAAGTCTTTTTGGGAAGCTATCGGATTGAAGTTCATTTTGTACAAATCGCTAATTTCAACATGATCACCCTGAGTTTCAAAGATTTCAACTGCCTTATTTTTTAATGCACTGCAAAAAGATTCCGGATTTTCATGTGCATGGACTATAAAAATGTTCATATAAGTACCCTTTCCTCTGTTACAAAGGTTTACTTTTAAATCACTCAAGTCGAGTGAAAATTTGTATCAAATTTCATTTCTTTAAAATTTATAGTTCGCATGGATATGATAAAGGAATATATTGAGAGAATTCACTGCTTAAAGCAAAAAAAACCGGCTTTAGAGTTGGATGATATATATGAAGTTATAGATTTTGTTGCTGAAACACACGATATTTACATTGATAAAGTTCATGAAGAATATATCAGAAATTTGTTTTATATTGCTCCTTATATAGAAAAGGTTTATACAATTACGGAAGATATGGAATGGCCCTACCAAGCCAAAAGGATCATCAATGGAAATTTTCCTTTGGAAGATATTCCAACTCATATTCGAGAAACAGCACAAAACCTGTATTACAAAGAATAGGCTTTAAAAATTAAATAATCCGCCATGTTTATTGATTTTATCTTGCGAAATTTCTATAATACAGCTCAAAAAAAGTTTACCGAAAAACTTAACTTTATTTTAAAATCCTCTTTTCCTGAATGTATTGATTTACAAGAAAAGAAAACTTTACATTTATCTATTTTGAATACATAGAATACCCTTTATTTTTGCTAATTGTGGAACACCCCGATTTTCGGTTTAAGATTTTGGAGATAAGTTAATTATTGTATCCACAAGCGATTGTTCCAAATTTAGTTTTTCAGCAATCACTTCCGGAGACCAATTGTAGTTTTCATATAAACTCAAAACTTTTGCTTTTTTCAGTTTTACAAGGTCACCGTCTTTATCCCGTTTTCCAATTTTGGGACCTTTTCCGATATTTCCGTTTATTCCGTTATTGGTTTTTCTTGGTCTTGATTTTTTATTTTTATTTGGAGGAGCCTCGATAAGATTTACATAGTTATTCATTTCTTCGTATTTTGTTTCTACATCATTTATCAACTCTTTAAAGCCACCACGGATTTCCTCCAATCTTTTTTCCATAGTAACAACTTGTTTATGACGTAAAGAAAGGTCAGACATAAGATTTTCAATTTTCTCAAATTTGGACTCAATAAATTTAATATCAGTGCTTCTTAAATTTAAGGTTGAAAATTGCTTATCCAATTCGGTAAAAGTTTTTTGCATTTCTTCCTCCTTTACCTCAAGGTAT
This sequence comes from Leptospiraceae bacterium, assembly GCA_024233865.1. Classification (GTDB taxonomy): domain Bacteria; phylum Spirochaetota; class Leptospiria; order Leptospirales; family Leptospiraceae; genus JACKPA01. Next base: position 24,852 of record JACKPA010000004.1, read on the forward strand.
TCTAATTGTTCCACTACTTCCGCGATTCTTTCTTTAAGTCCTTGAGCCTTCTTGTCTTGGCTGCTTACGGTATTGGTGACCTGTCCGATTTTTTTGCTCATTCCATAAACTTCATTGATCATGTTTTCGATAATTTTTTGTAAGTCTCGCACTTCTTCAAATTTAGAATCGAGTACTTTTATCACGTCAACGGAATCAGAAAGTTCTTTGCTTCTTTCCTGGATTATATCACAGTAGTTATTGGTTTTTTCCAAATCTTCTTGAAGATTTTTGATTTTTTGATTTTGTTCGTCAATGTATTGAAGACTTTCACCGGCAGTTTGATTAATAGATTTTATCATTTCCGTATTTTTTATATATTCGCTTAGGTTATTTTCTTCGTCTTTTAGAGTTTTAATAGTGGATGTAATACGGTTAAAAGTTTCTTGTAGCTCTTGTAATGAATTTTCCGTAGATTTTAAGACGCTACCGCTTTCCAAAGATTGAATTTTTTCATCAATTGAATTTATGCTTTCTTTTAGTTGTTTTGTCTCTTCTCCAATGTCTTGCAATAATTCTAACTTTAATTTTTTGGCACTATTTACGTCTTTATCCAAATCCGATTTTATGGTTAGATATTCTTCTTTGGATTTTGCGAGTTCTTGTTTACTGATTTTTATAAAATCTACATTGGCATTTTCGAGCTGATCAAGGTGAGCTTGAACTTGGTGTAGTAAAATTTTTGATTGCCTGGAAACCCTTTCATCCAGATATTTATTAAAATCTTCAATTTTCTTTTTTTCTTTTTCTATTATTTTGTTGGATTGCCTGGAAATTTTTTCATCTAGCTCTTTGGCAAAATCTTCCACTTTTTGTTTTTCTTTTGAAAGTAAATCGTTACCCACATTTTTTATATTGTCTAAAACCTTTTCGGATTCTAATTGAATATCAATCAACCGATTTTGAGCGTCATTTACTATTTTTTCACCAAAATCACTTAAAATATTTTCTTGTTGTTCCAACAAATGTATACTAGCATCTTGAATCTTTCCTAAAATAAGCTCTGCGTCTTCTTTAGTGTTGATAAATTCGGTTTTGATATCTTTATAAAGAAATTCGGTTTTTTGTTGTATGGTTTCTATACTTGTATGAATTGCTTCATCTAGTTGTGCTTTGTATTGAAGAAATAGTTTTTCCATTTCGGTTTGAAATGCTTCCTTTTTTAAGGTGAATCTGTCTGTTAGAGGGATATCAATTTTTATAATTGTTTCGTTGTTTTTTTCACTTGAATAATATTTCAAAGAATACCTGTCTATTTTATATTCGTCTATAAACTCACCTTTGGATTTTAACTTTTCAGCCGTTTCAGCACTTGAATCATCACTGGATTCAATAAAAAATTTGATCAGTTCCGATAGGCTGGTAGCATTTTGAAACTTGCTTTTTAAAATTACCTCTTCTGTTGGAATTAAGGTAAACTCGTTTTTTACACGAACGGAAAAATATTCTGGTGTTACATAAAATATCGTTTTAACCAGAGGGTTAAACTTTTTAAAACTATTGCTAAATTTGGCTATACTTTCAACGGAAAGGTATTCGGCAAATCTTTTCATTCCAATATTATAATCCGTAGGATTGTTCATATTGAGTTCACATTCTTTAAACAGCGCCCGTTTTACGATGGCTTTGGTTGCTAAAAAAACCAATCCTTTAGCTGCCGCATAACAGGTATCTTCAATATCCGAGCGGTTTATCTTTTTTAACATAGATTTCACAACCAGGTTCAATAGGTTTTCCCCCTGAGAACTAAGAAGGTTTACCATAATGGAAACTGGCTTCTTACTTTCTACTGCTGTAGAAACTGCTTTTGAAATATCTCTTTCAGTGTGATTCACTATTTTAACGCTCTGTTGCTGGTAAATATAGTTATTGATTTAACAAACTTTAAAGAGTGTCAAGTAATTTTATAATAAAATAAAATTTGGATTTAGGGGAAAAGGTTTGAAAAATGGATATTTTAGAGACATAATATTTATAAATATCTTAAAACTCGATGTTCAAGTAATTTTTTGACTAAGCTATTTTATTTTTTAACGTGAGTTTCGGATAAGAAAAAGATCACGCGAAGTCGTGGAGAGATTGTGTAAAAGTTGTTTTATTTCTGATGTTATAAAAGATAATATATTCATTATAATGATAATATTCTATTATAGTAAAAATATTTTTGATATATTAAACCATCCGCGTTAATCCTGTCAATTTCAAAATTGTCTACTTAGGCACGGCTATTGAGAGCATTAAAGCCAAAAATGTTGCACAACAAGTCTATCAGTACAAAACCGTTCCAGGTGGTAGTGTTTTGGCTTCGGAAATCATCTTGTCTAAAATAGGAATTGCATTTCCTCGGAGGTGAACTCCGTCACTACTGTATTTTATAGTAGGAAGTAAACCCGATTTATCCGAGAACTTTAGCCTGAGAAGCAAAAATACTGCATTTTTATCCTCTTTCACTTCTTGTATCATAAACTTTTCAAATTCTATTGCAAAAATATTGGCATAAACATCATATACGGGTGGAAGACCATAAACTATGATTTTTGCATCTGGAAACATGGCTCTTAATCCGTGAAATGCCAAGCTCGCTTCTTGTTTTATTTCTTCAAAATCTTGGTAGCTCAAAAGGGGATTACCTCCGAAACAGCCTACAACAACATTTTTTATATTAAAATCTTGCAATTCCGCAGATAAGTCTTTTGCCGTTTTTAAAAAATTCGGACTACCGCTTCCGGGCTGTGCAAAATTGAGCCTGTAGTCAACTTGGGTTAGATTTTTTGCAATAAAAGCAATCAAAGAATCTCCAAAGGCTATGGAAACGTTTCTTTCAGTGGATTTTGATTTGTAATTCAAAATATTGTTTCTAAAGATTTCCAAAGATTGTTCTTGCAAACGATAAGCCGGAAAACCTCCGGTATACGGCTTTCTTTTGGATTCTATCATCCATTTTGCTAAAGTCTTTGCTTTGTTTTTTTTATGCATTTTTTTTATAATGGGTTTCTCGGAAATATCTTTTAAAATCGCCTGAGCTAAAAAACTAGGATCCATTGGTTTTCCTCCCTAAAACTTTAGTGTGTAAATTGGTATAATGGTTGTTTTATAATGGTGTTATGTCAATTAACTCATGGCTAATTGTGAGAATTGGTTTTAAATTTCTTGCATTTTTATAGGAATACGTTAGCATATAAAAAAGTATTAAGAGAAGATGATCTTACCACCCATACAAACCGAATTACAGCCTTTACTGCATACGGATTTTGGTTCCGGCATTCCTTACTATGACGAGGAATTTGAGTTAATGCAAGGGGAAGCTCACAAAAAAGCCATTACAAAGTATGGTCCTTGTTTTGAATGGATTGAAGAAACAATAGGATACAAATACCTTTCAGACCAACCTATTTGGTTTTTTAATCCGCAAAAGAGAAAACAAGAAGCAATTGCCGGTGACTTGGTATTGGCAAAACACACGGATGTATCCAAAATCACAGCAGAAGCTATTTTGTTTTATATGGAAGTAGTCAGCATAGACGACCCTCGAAGAGAAAGCAGAGATACCTTAGAAAAAAAGCCTTTATGTGAATACAATGGAGTGCCTGAATTTGGTTTGTATTTTCCTGATATAAAAGATAGGCGTATTTTTGAGTTTTATAGGTTAGTGAATGGCAAATATTATTCAGTACCGGAGGACGGATACGGGAAATGGTGTAGCAAGACGGTAGAAGGATTGTGTATAGAGAGGTTGTCAGAGGATGAGTGGCGGGATGGTGAAAAGATACGAATATGGTTTGAGAATGAGAAGCTTCTTGATTTGCGTAGAGAGATGGATATGCGAAAGAAAGCGGAAATTGCCAAATTAGAAGAGCAGAAGAAACGGGAAGTGGTAGAAAATAAACTATACGATGCTGAAATAGAAAGGTGGGAAGCCCAGCAAGAGCAAAAAAAGGCGGAAATCGCAAGATTGGAAGCAGAGAAGAAAGTAAAAGCCTTAGCTGAGAAACTCAAAGCTCTTGGAATTGATCCCGACAGTCTGTAGGAAGTGAAACAAATTATAATTGTTTTTGGTGTATTAAAAATCTTGACATTTTGGTATTTTGAAATATACATTTTTTTATGACAATTCGAATTTTAGAAAAAGAAACGATTCGACAGCAGTTGTATCCTTTGAGTGTTCAAGCCTATCATACCCTTAGTGAGAATGGGATTATTCCTGAAAAAACAGAACTTTTGGAAGGAGCTGTTATAAAAAAGATGTCAAAAAATCCGATTCATTCCGGTATGGTAAGCAAAATCACAAACTTTTTCAAAAATCATCTACCTCAAAAATACTACATTCGCAAAGGAGACCCTATTTCTTTTTTGAGTTCGGAACCGGAACCGGATATTGCCATTGTTGATTATATAGAAGACGAGTATATGTTTTTTCATCCGTCTACTGCCTATCTTATCATAGAAGTAGCCAATACTTCGATAGAACTTGATAGAGAGAAAGCAAGTATATACGCAAAAGGTGGAATTACTGAGTATTGGATTATCAATCTGAACAACCAAACCACAGAAGTTTATAAAAACCCATACAATGGTTATTATACGGAAAGCGTTATCATTCCTAAAAATGATATTTTGCTTCCTGCATTTTTCCCCGAACTAAAATTTCAACTAGGAAGCTTTTATTAACTTATTATGACTATAAAAAAGAAAAAATCTGTAATTTCAAAAAAACCAAAAGAATCAATCCATTATAAAATAAAAATCCAGCAGCCCCATCTCCATTACTATCACGTAGAGCTAAAAATGAAGGTAAAAGCAGAAAAAATCGTTCTTACCATGCCTTCTTGGTCACCTGGATCGTATGTTATCCGGAATTATTCCGGTTTATTACACAAGTTTGAAGCTTGCTTGGAAAATGGAAAAGCTGTTCCTTGGAAAGAGTTAAATTTGGAACAATGGGAAATATTATCCAAGGGTAAAACGATTAAAATTTCTTATTTGGTTTATTCATTTGAGCATTCCGTCCGTTCTAATTTTTTGGATACCGAATATGGGTTTATAAACCCACCGGCTCTTTTTTTGTATCCGCAAGACGATATATTTCGGGCAAACGTGGAAATAGAGCTGGAAACTAGTCCTTTTTTTAAATACGTCTATTCGCCTTTGCCTAAAAACAAAAAAGGAAATTTTGTAGCCAAAGATTTTGATGAATTGTATGATTCTCCTTTTCAAATTTCAAATCAAAAATCTATGGTTTTTGAATCCCAGGGTTGTAGCCATGAAATCATTATAGAAGGACGGAAATATCCTGATATTGAAGAAAATCTGATTTCTGATTTGAAAAAAATTATTAGCTTTGAAACCAAACTAATGGGCGACATGCCCAATAAGTATTATCTATTTATACTAAATTTAACGGAAAACATTTACGGAGGTTTGGAACATTCGGCTTGTAGCGTTAACTCTTTTGATCCCATGAAATTAACATTAAAAGAGGAGTATACAAAGCTTATGGGTCTTTTGGCACATGAGTATTTTCACTTATGGAATATAAAACGAATCAGACCAATAGCACTTGGTCCTTTTGATTATACTTCACCTAATCTGACAAGGGACCTTTGGATGGCAGAAGGGATAACAAGTTTTTATGATAATTATACCCTTCTAAAAACAAAGGTCTATACTCCGGAAGAGTATTTGGAAGAGATTAAAAACGATTGGAGCAAATTGGAAAGGGTTTGTGGAGAGGATTGGATGAGTATGGAGGAATCTTCTTTTACGGCTTGGAACAAATTTTATAAACAGAATTCCAATTCGCACAACACGGGTATCTCTTATTACACTAAAGGTGCGATCTTAACTTTGTGTATGGATTTGTTTATTCGGAAGCGAACAGATTGTAAAAAAAGCTTCATAGATATAATGAGGTTGCTTTACAAAAAATACTATATATCTTTGAATAGGGGATTTACCAAAGAGGAGTTTTTTCAAACGTCTACCGAAGCAACCAATGTTGATTTGGCAAAGGAATTTGATATCTACTTAACAAAAAGAAAAACGATTCCGTTAATGGATTATTTACAAATAATCGGTGTTCAAATCATAGAATCGGAAATTGCATCAGACCTTTCTTTTTCTACCAAAACGGTTAGCGGGAAAGAGGTTATTTGCAAAATATACGAGCATAAAAACGCCGGATTAGTAGACATCAATTTGAATGATGAACTGATCGCTATTGATGGTTATCGGATAAATGCACAAAATTTGGAAAGTGTTAAAAAACAAATCAAACCAAACGTGGATGTTCAGTTGCTACTTGCCAGACGAGGGATTATCATACAAAGAACCATTAAGAGTGAAACTACGTTTATGAAAAAGAAACTACAGTTTATGAAAGATATTGATGAAGAAACTCTAAAATTTAGAAAGAACTTCTTTGAGGGAGAAATATAATATAGTTTTCAAGTGCAAGTCACGATTCCTAATTCAACCAAGGTTTTGGCAACTCCGTCTTCTTGGTTGGAGTAGTTACTGACACATTTGGCAACTGATTTGAGCTCATCAGTAGCGTTTTTTAGGGCAACTCCAAACCCGGCGTTTTTTATCATTTCCATATCATTGGCTTCGTCTCCAAAGGCAATTACTCCTTTTTCACTTTTTCCATTGATTTTTAAAAATTCTTGGATAGCACTCCATTTTGAAATATCTTTTTGGATAACATCCATACATGGTCCTACCCTTGGTATAGTTGTTATTACATTTTGGGAACATTTTGTTCCGATTTCGGCTTTTAATAATTTATCAAATTCTTTCAATCTTTGTTTGTCATGATTTAGCCAACACACTATCGTGACTTTGTTTAGGTTATAATCCAAGCAGTTATCTAGTTGAATGGAACGATCTTTTTTTCCATTGGCATAATTCATAAAATTAGGATGCTTCAATGGTATCTCAGTCACCATATCAATGCCTTCTTCGTATTCGTCGACATGCAATAAAGGAGATAATCCAAAGTTTTTCCCTTTTTGAACAACTGTTCTTACCAAAAATTCTGGAAGGTAATGTTCCCTAACCCTTTTTTCACAAGGAGATAGCCTTAGTATTTGTCCGTTACTAGAAGCAACTTGGACCGTTCCTTGAAATTGCTTGGAATAATTTAAGACACTTGCAAAGCGTCTGCCGGTAGCAATAATCAGCTGAATTTTAGAGTCAATGGCTTTTTGTAAAACTTTTTTTGTAAAATCCGTTAGAATTGCATCTTGGTTTAATAAAGTTCCATCAAGGTCTGTAGCTATTGTATGAAATTCTGAAATTATGTTCACTTAAATTTGATCAGGTGCCTAATTATGCTTTTTAAAAGATAATGCAATATTGCAATGCAGAATTAAGGATTTTCACAAACAAAAAGCTTGTCAACTATTTTTATTAAAATACACATAACAAAAAAGGATTTTAAAAATGCAAACTATAGCTGGATATAGGGTAATACAAACAATTCACAGAGGTGAAAAGCATATTATCCATCGAGCCAAGAAAGATGGTAAAAAAGTTATTATCAAACAGCCAACTAATGAATATCCGACTTTGGAAGAGTTAAAAAGAATCCGAACAGAATATGCAATACTCCAAAAGTTTAATGTGCCTGGTATAACCAAAGCAATTGCCATAGAAAAATATAAAAATACGCTACTTTTAATCTTTGAAGATATCCAAGGTGAATCTTTGGATAGCTTACTCAAAACAAAGGGAGTGCTTATTGTCAAAGATTTTTTATTCATCGCTATACAAATCACAAAAGCTATAGCTGGTGTTCACGAAACTCATGTCATCCATAAAGATATAAAACCGCACAATATCGTATACAATGCGGAATCGAGTAAGTTGGAGATCATAGACTTCGGAAGTGCGAGTTTGTTAAGCAAGGAAACGCCAAGTATAATTATGGCAAATTTTATAGAGGGGACACTTGCCTACATCTCTCCTGAGCAAACCGGACGAATGAACAGACTACTGGATTATAGAACGGATTATTATTCGTTAGGAGTCACTTTGTATCAATTGATAACCGGTAAACTCCCATTTGAATCCAATGATACTTTAGAACTGATCCATTCTCATATTGCCATCGTTCCCGAATCTCCAGAAAATCTTGGGATACCAAAGGCAATCTCTGAAATTATCCTGAAGCTCATGTCAAAAAATGCAGAAGACAGGTATCAGAGTGCAGTCGGAATCCTGTATGATTTGGAATGGTGTTTGAAAAATGTGAAATCTCTTGGTGCAATTCCTTTTACACCAGGTTTGAAAGATGTGTCTTTACAGTTTCAAATTCCAGAGAAACTTTATGGAAGAGAGGATGAAATACAAAATCTTATTGTTACATTCCAAACAATTATAGACGCAGAAGAAGGAAAACGAAACCTTCAACTCATGCTTGTTGCTGGTCATCCCGGGGTCGGAAAGTCAACCCTTATCAACGAAATCAACAAACCCATTGTAGAATACAATGGTTACTTTGTATCGGGGAAGTATGACCAATACAGACGAAACACGCCTTATAGTGCGATCATCCAGGCTTTCCAGGAATTAACAAACCAAATCCTTACAGAAACCAAAGAAACCATTGCACAGTGGAAGACCAAACTGTCAAAAACACTTGGAACTAACGGACAGGTGATTGTGGACGTGATTCCAGGAGTAGAACTAATCATAGGCAAACAACCTGCCGTTCCGACTCTTGCACCTACGGAACATCAGAACCGTTTTAATATCGTATTCCGGAATTTTATCAAACTGCTTGCAACAAAAGAACATCCTTTGGTTTTATTTCTGGACGATTTACAGTGGGCAGACACTCCGAGTATCCATTTGCTAAAGGAAATTTACATCAGCAAAGACATTCACCACCTGTTCTTGATTTTTGCCTATCGGGACAACGAAGTGGATTCCACCCATCCGTTTTATCTAATGTTAGAAGACTTGAAAAAGCAAGGATTTACCTACAAAGAGATTTACCTGAAACCTTTAGCGGTAGAATACGTCAACTCCCTTGTGGCAGATGCTTTACACTCTGACTACAAACATACCGAAGGACTCGCCAAAATTCTCACAAACAAAACAGGCGGGAATCCGTTTTTTGTAAACGAGTTTCTCAAAACCTTGCACAAAGAATCTCTGATCTACTACGAGAACGGCTGGAAGTGGGACGAGAAAAAGATCCAAGAAGTAAAAATCACAGACAATGTGGTCGAACTGATGGCAGACAAAATTTCCAATCTGTCGGAAGCTAGCAGAGAAGTTATGAAATACGCATCTTGTATTGGGAGCAAATTTTATCTGGATATTCTTTCTCTTATCACCAACAAATCCGGAGAAGAATTGTTTGATAGTTTGAAAGAAGTGGTTAAAGAAGGAATGATCTTGATGTCAAAAGAGTACGCGAGGTTCATCCACGACCGTGTCAGGGAAGCAACTTATTCCCTCTTGAGTGAAGACGAAAAGACAACTAACCACTATCAAATAGGGAAAATCTTACTCGAAAACACACCGGAGGACAAACTGGAAGATCAGATTTTTGTCATTGTGGGACAACTCAATTCCGGGAAAAAGCTCATACAAATGGAGGAAGAGAAGTTACACTTGGCAAAACTCAACCTCCTAGCGGGAAAAAAGGCAAAAGAATCAACCGCTTATGACGGGGCTTTGACGTTTTTGAATGTGGGTGCGGAACTCCTTTCGGAAGATAAATGGAAAACACGGTATAACCTGACATTTGAAATCTATCATGAACTTTCGGAATGTGAGTATCTTGCTACCAATTTTGAGAATGCAGATAAACTGTATGAAACCATTTTACAAAATGCTACTTCACTTATGGACAAGGTTAAAATTTACAACATCCAACTACGACAAAAAGCAAGTGAATTTAAACCGGATGAAGCCTTTCAAGTTGGGTTCGCTGCCCTGAATCAACTGGGAATAGAGACACCAACGGATTCCGGATCTATCCAAGCCGCATTTATGCAGCAACTGGGTGAATACCAAGAATTACTTGGCACAAAACCAATCCCAAGCCTGTATAACATGCAGGATATGACAAACGAGAATATGTTGGAAGCAATATCCTTAGTGACAAACTTGGGAGATATCGCCATAGCCATGAAAGGAGAGATGTTGCCTTTGATGTCAATCATGGGAGTAAACCTCTCTCTCAAGTACGGAAACGTGGAAGTTTCTCCCATTTCGTATGTAATGATGGGGGTGATTACAAACTTGGTGTTCAAAGACTACAAAAAGGGTTATGAGCTCGGGCAACTGGCTATTCGTATCAGCCAAGAGAAGTTTCCGAGTGACCTCATCTTAGGTAAAGTCTATGCTTTTTATGGCTGGAACATTAATCACTATATTCATCATTTAAGAGAGGACTTGAATATTGCCCAAAAAGGTTATGATACAACAATGGCAAACAGTGATTTGGTGTATGCCGGTTATTTTATCTTAATGTTTTTAAAGGTGTCTTTTTGTGCAGGAATTCATCTGGATGAAGTGATAGGTTATGGAGAAAGAAATCTTTCTTTTGCAACCAAATACAAAGTTGCTTTTGTTACTGCAATGGCTCTTCCTACCATAATGCTGGCACTTGCTTTGCAGGGCAAAACGGAAAATCCACTCAGTTTTAATAACGAGGCATTCAACGAAGAAAGGTATATTCAGGAGAATTTAGCTTTTGGACAACCGATGGCGTATTTTTATTTAAGAAAATACCAACTCTATATCTACTATGGAGAATACAAAAAATGTCTGGAAGTTTATCCAGACATGGAAAAATTCTATCCCGCAATACCGCAACACATCGCTTATGTGGAAGTGCGGTTTTGTTACGCTCTAAGTCTGATTGCTCTCATGTCAAAATTTAACGAAGAAGAAAAAGCGAAGTATGGGCCAAAGTTCAAAGAAAGTTATGACCTATTTGAACTCTGGTCGGAACACTGTGAAGATAACTTTAAGCACAAATACCTACTCATCAAAGCGGAAAAAACCCGAATCGAAGGGAATGATTCTAAAGCAATGCAGTTCTACAGTGAGGCAGTACAACTTGCTAAAAAATACGAATACACAAATGACGTAGCATTCACCAACGAACTGGCAGCCAAGTTCTTTTTGGTACAAGGCATGGATCAAGTGGCTGCTGTGTTTCTAAGAGAGGCACACTATTATTATAGACATTGGGGGGCAGAAGCAAAAGTTAAACAGCTCGAGGAACAATACCCGGATTTGATACCACAAAATCAAAAAATGGATCTATCAACTATGACTTATACAAGTATTGATTTGAATTCTTTAATGAAAGCATCTCGTGCCATATCCGGAGAAGTAAAATTAGATTCTTTATCCAAGAATTTATTGAATATCATCATTGAAAATGCCGGAGCAGAACGAGGAATTTTGCTATTAGAAGAGCAAGGAGAGTTCCTTATATTTGCAGAAGCCAAAGTGTCCGGAGAATATAATTCGGAAAAGAGAAAACAAGATAATTCGATTCTCCCTGTATCTGTTATCCAATACGTTTTTCATACCAATGAGAATATTATTTTGCACCAGGCAAAAAAAGAAAAAAGATTTGCCAACGATAAATACATATCCCAAAACCAAATTTTATCAATTGCTTGTGTTCCGATATTAAATCAAAATCAATTACTCGGTATTCTTTATATGGAGAACAATTTATCACCCAACGTTTTTACCCAAGATAGAGTAGAAACTATTCAGTTATTGTCCTCGCAAGCAGGAATTTCTATTCACAATTCGATTTTATATGAAAACATGGAACAAAAAGTGATCGAAAGAACAGCACAAATAAATGAAATGCTCGATAGAATAAGTACACTCTATGTCGATAGTGAAAACAAAAGAAAGGAAATTGAATCCTTAGCAGAATCTCGAAAAAAATTATCACTTATCGGACAGATGGCAGCCGGAATTGTCCATGATATAAAAAATCCAATTGCCTCCATCAAAGCTCTTACTGAAATGGCAAATACAGAGGAAATAGGTAGAGAAACAAGAATAGGAAATTTGAAATTAATAGGCAGAGAAGCAGACAGGTTGAATGATATGGCTTATGAGATTCTTGATTTTTCCAAAGGGGAATTGTCTCTTGAACTTTGTGAAGTAAATTTGAGAGAGTTTCTTGATGGGATTTGTAAATTTTTAAAAATTGACTTTGAATACGTTGGAATCAATCTATTAACGGATTTGCAGTATGAAGGAATTGTTTCTTTTGATACAAATAGAATGAGAAGAGTTATAATAAACTTGGCAAGAAACGCCATAGAAGCCATGAACGATGGGAAAGACGGATACTATTTAAAAATTCATACTGAAAGGCGAGACAACAAATTGACTATATCCGTAGTAGATAATGGTCCTGGTATTCCTAAATCTATGGAGGAAAAAATCTTTGAAGCATTTGCTACTGAGGGCAAAGCACGAGGAACAGGACTTGGTCTGTTTATGTGTAAATGGATCATAGAAGCACATAAGGGCGAACTTAAATATCAAACGACAATGGGAGAAGGAACTACATTTTTTATAGACCTTCCTCTTTGATAAGAAAGCACATCAGAGGCAAAAATTAGGGTAAAGTTCGTAATTGATAATATCCGGCTAAATTCATCATCCAAGCGATCCCTATGTAAGCTATAATGCCACCGTAGATGCTCTTTGAATACAAAGCGATTATTCCTATCAAGAGACCGTCAAAAACGGACATTAGGGAACATTTCTTAGCCTAAATATTAGTACTGCAGAAAGCTCTACAGCTTCTTCTATTTTTCCTAGTTTTTTGTATGAATCAGCAAGTATTTTGATATTATCACTATCTATAGGTTTTAGTTTATAATAATATTTTGCAAAATAGGCAGCTCTTTTATACAATTTTAATTCATAGTAGACCTTTGCTAAATATTTAAATACTTTCGGGTTGGTATAGCCTAACTTATAAGCTTTAACTATTTCTTTTTCTGCTTTTTTGTATGCCCTTTCTAAAAAAAAGTTTTTAAAAACTGCCAATGCTTTTTTGGTATGGGCATTCATAACTATTGTTTTCTTTTCAAAAGGTCTTTTGTACGATACTTTCATTAAAGAGACATCATCTATGAATTCTCCATTTTTCTTTAATGTATTGTATATTTCTTTTAACTCTCCATGAGAATTCTTTATTACACGCAAGAATAAATTATCATCAGAGTTAATAATTCGATTATTCAATCCATCCTGACCTAAAAACAAATCATCTTTACCGTCTGAACCTGCAAACAAAGAATCTCCGTCTTGAAGGTTAAAAAGATTTATGTATAACGGCAAACCTTCGTTGGTTTCATTTCCATCAAATAAGAAAAAATCAGATGCTATTCCGATTTTAGAGAAATAGCTATACTGCATAATATAAGAAGCTTCTCTACCTCTGTACAAAACAGGTGTAGGATAATCAAAACTTACAGTATAAACTAGTCCTGTTTGATTATCTATTAGTCCTACAAGTAAAGACATCAACATCAAACCATCAAAACTTTCAAATACTGTCTGGATTTCTGTTATAGAATCTCTGATCCAAATTTCCGGATATGAATTTTGAATCTTTTCCGATTGTTGAGTCCTATTTATAATTGCTTCAAACAGAGCTCCCAAAACCAGCGCTCCTCCGGCACCTTGAATTGATTTGCCCATAGCGTCTGCGGCAAAAAATACCGTATGTTTTTTTCCACGTAGCTTAATAGTATTGGCTCCACAAATATCTCCACCAATGGAATGTTCTTTATTTTTGAAAGTGAATCTCTTTTTTTGTTGTATTAAAAATTCGATTTTAACATTATTTTGTTCTGACTTATTTTGCCCTAAAGGTTCTAAAAGCAATGATGTTAAAAAGTAATCACCATCTTGTTGCTTTTTTAGATCGTTTACTTTTTCGAATAACTCAGAAAGTTCTTTATTTTTTTCCTCTAATTCTTTGGTTCGTTCTTGGACTTTCTCTTCCAAGTTTTCTTGGTATTCCTTAATATTGGCTACCATCTGATTAAAGTTTTTCACGAGCAATAAAATAGGATGATCGTCCTCAACATTTATTTTTGGATGATAGAAAAAAAATTTACCCGATGCAATTAATTCTGTAATTTTACTCAGCTTGGATATTTGAGCAGTAAAAAGGTCTAATTGCTCTTTATAGGATTCGATACCGTTTTCTTCAGAACTCATTTTTTTTAAGCTATTAATTGCTAGTTTTTATTTTCGATAACAGCGAGCATATTGTCAACTTTTTTCTTAAATAATTTTACATTCTCCTTTGTGGAATGTGTGAGGTCTGATGATAAGTCCGTTAAATTATTAATATCATCAAAAATTTCCTTGATAGCAACGTTTTCTTGCTCTATTACGGAATATATGTCCATAAAGGATTTGTTTATAAAGCTTATATTTTGTGTTATTTGTTTAAAGATTTTCCCTACTTGGTTAGAAGATTCTACACCGTTTTTAATAGCGTTATTTGTAATTATTACACTTTTATTTATCATTTTAACACTCTCAGCTGTCCTATCAGCTAGTTTAGACACCTCACTTGCAACAACGGCAAAGCCCCTTCCTGTATTACCAGCGCGAGCAGCTTCTATACTTGCGTTTAAAGCTAATAAATTCGTGTTATCTGCAATTTCTTTTATTTGTGATAACAATTCTACAATGTTGTTTGAATTGGTCTGAATAGATTGTATGTTATTTAATGAGTTGGTTAAAATTGATTCACCTTTTGAAATTTTATCACCTGTTTCTTCAATTGCGTTTCCCAGTCGTTGTATGTGGTCTTCAATATTTTGACTAGACTTCTTTAATTGAGAACAGAGTCCATATATATGTTCTACACTATTCCATAGGTGCCCAGCTAATTTGTTAGAAATTTTTAATTCTATCGAATATGAACCAATATCATCTACATATTCTCTAAACTCTTTATTTAAGGATGCCTTATTTTCGTTAATTTCTTTTATTATCTCTTGTTGTTCGTCAATTGTAGTTTGATATTTTTTTGCTTCTAATGATAATTGCTGATTTTTGTTTTTTTCTTGAAGAACGATTTCCTCAATTCCCTTTAATAGGGGGATTAAAATCGGAGTACTATAAGAAGCGTTTTCTACACTATTCTCTATACTATGGATACATTTTTTAATATCTTTTTTTATAATTTTTATTGTCTCAATAACTAACAAACTCCATAATACAAAAAGAATTAAAATAAAACAACAGAAAACATAAAAATTTTCATGAAAAAATAGCAAAATAAATACAGATATAACTAGAGAAAATGCTATACCTATGATATTTAAATTTCGAAAATTTTTCATCCCCTTTTTAAAATTAACGAAAAGTCCTTACTATATATAAGCCTGTATTATTTTTCTCTCCTTGGGAAAGAAAATAAGAATTAACATAATTGTAGCTACCGTAAGGTGTCCTTACTTCGTGATCTTTTCCTTTTACGGTTATTGGAACTGAAAAATTAAATCTTTCTACACTAATTTTTTGTGCTCTTCCTACTAAAATATTTAGTAATTCACCTGTTGTATCGGTCAGCAACCTATCTTTCCACGTAACTTTCTTACCTGTAATTTTCTCAATTATACGAATCAGAGATGATTCTCGTGAGGTAAAAATTACAGACAGCCTTTCATTACCAAATATACCTATCGTAGAGGAAATATCCGTATATATCTCTTCCTCCCTTAAAAAATCTCTTGGTTCTTCAATCTCTAGGTTAATGTCAGCCATTTCAAAAAATGTTGATCGCATTGCTTCTACAAACGATTTTGTTTTAATTCTCATATTTAACTCTCTTTATCATATTTACATAAATTCCCAAAACGCACTATTTACAAATAGTAATATGTTTTTATTGTTACTTCTCAAAAAAATGAACTAACTTAGTTAGCGATTTTGACAAGATACAAGCCTATTACTAACTTTTCTGCATTGTTGTAAAATTTTGAAGTTACACATTTATAATGTCCCATTGGAGTACAAACTTCATGGTCTTTACCTTTGATAGAAATCGGAATGGAAAAATCAAATTTGATTTCACTCCTTTTTTGAGCAGAACCAACAATCATATTGAGAATTTCTCCTATTGTATCCATTATAATTTTATCGTTTATATTAACATTTTTTTTTCCTGTAACTCTTTGTGTCATAAAAATAGCGGTTTCAAAAGAAACCGAGATTACTAAAGACATGTTTTGTTTTTCATTAAATATCCCAATACTAGAGGATACATCTGAGTAGATTGTATCACTTTGTAATATTTCAACTGGCTCATTATTTAATTTTATCTCCACCATATCTTCAAAAGTTTGATTCAAAGCGTCTATAAATGGAGTAATTTCCAGAGACATCATTTTACAAAATCCTTTATTTGCTCCCAAAGCTTGTTTCCCTTTACAGGTTTTTCTATGTAAGTATTTACTCCAGCCATTCCTGCTTCTAATATTTTATCTTCATCGGTCACAGAAGTAATCATAATAATAGGAGTCTTAATTCCTCTCCCCCTTACATCGTTGACAAAACTTAGTCCGTCTAAAACAGGCATATTCCAATCAAGAAAAACAAGGTCAATTTTTTTACTATTTAAGGTATCAAGAGCAATTTGGCCATTTTCTGCTTCATAAAATTCTAATTTTATGCCCGAAACATTGTCTTCTATTGATTGTTTTATAATCCCTCTCATCATTTCAGAATCATCTACTACCAAAATATTCATATTAAATCTTTCCTTTTTATATCACTAGAACCTCTTTAAATATTTATTTATAATTTATCAAGTAAATAAATAAAAAAACTAAAAAGAAAATATAATTTCATTCCATACATAGGCAGTTTATTTTTATTATTTTTCATTTGACATTTAGTAATGTGATCGAAATAAATAGTTTTTAAAAATATGCGAGGTTAAATAAAATGAAACCCATTATTGAAATTGCACATCTACAAATTACCGATCATTTGGTGCTAGGTGTATGTAAACATTGGCTTGATTCCGGTGAAATTGATTTTAAAGAATTTTCACTAAAGACGACCTCTGTTGTAGAATGGAATGATGTAAAAAATTTGCTACAAAAAAATCAGGTAAACGGTGCATTTATCCTTTCACCTTTTGCTATGGATATATTTCGCACTCAGCGTGATATACAATTGGTGCTTTTTGGTCATAGAAATGGCAGCATTCTTGTGAAGAACAAAAAAGCCGGAATAAATTCCATAAGTGACTTTAAAGGAAAAGAAGTTATTATTCCCCATCAACTATCCATTCACAATATGTTATTTCATCAGTTACTAGCTGAAAAAGGTTATAATGCTGACCCTGGCGGTGATGTCCTTTTGGAAGTGATTGCTCCTTCGGAAATTCCGGAAATGATAAGGAAATATCCTTCGCTAGCCGGTTTTATAGTCGCAGAGCCATTTGGTTCTCAAGTAATTACAGAAGGTTTGGGCGAGGAACTCATGCTATCCAAAGATATTTGGCCAGGACATCCATGTTGTGTATTTGTGGTAAAACAAAGGTTAATTGATGATCATGCTAATGCCCTTCAGGAACTGATTGGTGCCTTAGTGAAAGCTGGAAAATTTATAGAATCTAATCCTGTAGAGGCTGCAAAAATTGGAGCCAAGTTTCTTAATCAAAGAGAAGATGTTGTATACAAGGTGTTAACCCAACCCATGGATAGAATTACAACTAATAATCTTTTTCCTGTTATTGAAGATCTAGAAAAAATCCAAAAGTATATGACAGACAAAATGTCAAAAGGAATGTTCGGTCAAATAAATCTGGAAAAATTTGTCAACCACCAATTCGCTTTGAACGCTGGAGCAACCTAATTATTACCGGAGAATAAAGATGGGAGAGTTTAATCAACTATATAATCAGTTATTATCAGCTTTTGAAGTTAAGGAAATAACAATACCTACTTCTGGAGTTAAGTTTTTTAAAAAAGGAGACACTGTTCCAGAAGAGGTGTTAGAAAATGCTTCTTCTGAAGTCACATTGACAAGTTGTCAAGCAACAAGGAGTGCATCTTTGGAAGATGCTGTTTATTTAACTATCCATAATATTGGTTGTATAGCCGCTGCTATTTCTTTAGGTTTAGTTGATCAAAATCAAAAGGAACCTTTAGAAGGACCACGCGTTTACACAAATATTATGAAAGAACAAAGTATATTGGATAAACATAAGTTTAAGCCGCCATCACCACACGAATTTACAGAAGGAATAGTTTATAGTTGCCAAAACTCCGGTCATTCAGAATACGCATTGTTTGGGAAAGAAGACGTTGGTCGTTTTAGGAGCGTTGAGATTGCCAAAAATGCTGTTTCTGATATGATTGCCATTCAACCGGCTATTATGCAAGGTGTGTTCTTCTTTTCACCGACTTTGGAAAATATAAATTTGGTACCAGACGTTGTTATACTTTCAGTGAGACCTGTGGAATTGGCTAGACTGGTACAGGCATATTCTTGGTATACAGGTAAGAGAATTAATTCTTCTATGGGGGCTGTTCGTGTTGTAAACTCTGACTTAATTGTGAGACCTTATTTAACAAATGAGATCAACGTATCCACTTATTGTGTTGGAGCAAGGCTAATCGCTCAATACGAAGCAGACCGACTTGGAATTGCTTTCCCTTATAATTTATTTAAAGATATAGTAGAATATATGGAATTATCTCGTAAAGGATACCCGTTTCCTAATTATCCGGGTGCTACTTCTTAGAAATGGATAATTTAATCAAAACTCTAATTGCTTGGCAGGCTAAGACAACAAATACGCCACTGACCGAAAGTCGAATGAATTTATTGGAGTTTGTATATCAATATTATCAAAAATACCATGTAGGTCCACTTTTTCAAAACATACGGAAACACACTGGTTTGTCTAAAAAAGATATTGAAAGTTTGTTTCCAAACGGACTTGCATCCGTATACAATTGGACTGGTATTCCAATACATTCTATTGAGAAAATTTGTAAGCCGGTTTCTACTATCAGAGTAGACGACTATAGAGAAATATATTTGGATTACAATTCAACAACGCCTGTTCGCAAAGAAGTACTTGATTCTATTTTAGACTATTATTCTAATATTACAGTACAAGGCAATCCGTCTAGTGGTACGAGTTCCGGAAAACTAGCATACAATATTATGGAAAGTGCTAGAAAAAAAATTGCAAACTGTCTTGATGTAAAGCCTTCTGAAATTATTTTTACGGGTTCAGGAAGTGAAGCAAATAATCTTGCTATTAAAGGACTTGCATTTGAATATTCAAGAAAAGGTTTTAACGGACACATTATTACTTCATGTATAGAACACAAATCTGTATTAAAAACAATACAAAATTTGGAAGAGTATGGTTTTGAAATAACTTATTTACCTGTAGATAGTCAAGGATTAGTCAATCCTGATGATTTAAAGAAAAATATTCGCAAAAATACAATCTTCGTATCTATGATGACTGCGAATAATGAAATTGGAACAATTCAACCAGTTGCTGAATTTGGACGAATATGCAAGGAATCTAATATCCCTTTTATGAGTGACGCTATTCAAGCTTTTACTAAAATCCCCCTGAAACCTAAAGAATTTAACATTTCTCTTCTATCCCTTTCTGGGCATAAAATTTATGCTCCCAAAGGGATAGGATGTCTTTTCGTAGATGAAGAATTGAATTTAACACCTCTGATAGACGGTGGTGCTCAAGAATACGGGTTACGAGCCGGAACAGAAAATGTTGTTTCTATTATCGCTCTTGCAAAAGCTGCTGGATTAGCTATAAGTGAGATGCCAACGGAAACAAAACGACTTGAAAACTTAAAAAATTATTTTTTGGAAAAACTTAAAATCTATACTCCAGATATAGTAGTGAACGGTTGCCTTGATAAACGTCTCCCTAATAATTTAAATATAGGTTTCAAAGGTGTTGATGGTAATGCACTTTTGCTAAGTTTGAATCAAACCGGAATTTATGCCTCAACCGGGTCTGCTTGTAATTCCGGTGGAACAGAAGTTTCCCATGTAATTAAAGCGATAGGACTAAATACAGAAGAATATGCAACGATCCGCTTTAGCTTTGGACGATATACAACTAAAGACGATTTGGATTATACCATTAAATATGTACAAAAAATATTAGAAGATCTAAAAAAATAAAGTAGGAATGATATGACTAGAGAGGAATTAGAGGATAAGGTTCGTAAAGGGGAAAAAATCTGTCATGTAGACTTAAAAGGCGTAGATTTGAAAGGTGCTAATCTTAGCAATGCGGAATTGCACTTTGTTGATCTAAAAAATTCTAACCTTACTGGCGTTAACTTAAGTAATGCAATCCTTCAAGAAGTTTTGTTGGATAACGTTGATTTGAGTAGTGCTAATTTGAGTAGAGCATCTTTTAAAAATGTGGAATTTTCTAGAGCTTTGCTTTGGAAAACAAATTTAAGTAAAGCTGACCTAGCTGGAGCAAACTTTAGTGATACCAGATTTTCAGAAACGAATTTACATGGTGCAAAAATTAAAAGAATTTATAAACTTTCTATTGAATCTTATCCGATTATTGGAGAAATTATTTGGATTTAAGGAGAAACATTATGATAATTAGAATGTTTTTTAAAGATGAAGAAAAAAAACACTGCGTTATAAAATCTATTGGAAAATTAAATTGTGGGAACATTATAAAAATTAATCAATCCGTAATTGAAGTGGAATTTACCAATTCGATAGCTTTTCAAGAATGGAAAACAGAGCATAAAATTATTTATGGATGGCTGCCTGAATTGGCATAATAGCCAATTTTTAAAAAGAAATACACTTGATCTCTTTTGGAAAAACACTGACTGTGGAATTGAGAAATCTTGGGATGTTTTTATGTATATTGCAAATCCAGAATACGCATTTATGAATTTCCAATCCCAAAGTGGTTAAAAAAAACAGGCTATATAAATAAATTTCAAGTTGTTTTTGCGTCGCTTGATCTTGTTATGAGTATAACAGAAATCAAAATAGAATAAGTTTAACACTCTTCCGATTGACTTATTAAATTACGAATTTTTGCAATTCAATGAAGCAAAGAAATCACTAACTCTTGTTGGAAAAATATTTTTTAACTTTAGATAATATGATTATTCGTTTTAAATCTCCATAACATTTAAGAAGATACTAAAGAAATGATTTTTATTTTATTGACAAATTTATATAAAGTAGCTACCTATTGAGTTAACCAAAAAAGAGAGATATTATATGGGACTACAACAACAATTTAATAAATTTGAAGAAAATATAAGATTAACATGGAGCGACGTAAAGTTGAAAAACATTCGGGAAAAAGATGATAGTATTCGTACTGATATTAGTGCCACACTAAGAAACAAAGGATACGGAGAGCCAAAATTTTTTCAACAAGGTTCTTATGCGATCAAAACAACTATTGAACCTCTCAATGATGACTACGATATTGATGTAGGTGTTGTGATAGATAGTGACAACGCTCCTGGTGACCCAGTAGAAGTTAAAAAAGTTCTTAGGGATGTACTTGCCGCTAGAAATTTCAAAGAACCAAAGATTAAATCAATAAAGTTGTATAAATACACAATAAATTATATCATTACGCAGCTATTTTTAACTTGCTGTTATTCAAATTTCGCATTGCTATTATATCTTGCATACAATCCCATCTCAACAATTCGACCAAACCTCTAGTTCGCATAACTTTAATTTTTGATTTCTCTTTATTAGATTTTACATCCATTAATCTTTGTTCTCTATCATATTCTAAAAAGAGATAGGAAAGTAAGCATACATCAACAAATCTATTATATGCTTTAAAGTTCTTTCCAGAATAATCACATAATCCGAGTTCTGATTTTAACTCTCTAAAGAATATCTCTATCTGCCATCTTAAAGCATAAAGTTCAATAATTTCTTCTTGAGAAATTGATTTATCACTACATAATAAGACTTTATAAGATTCTCCTTCTGATTTTCCTTTCTTCTTTTTCCATGAATACACTACTTGCAACTTCATTCCTGAAACCATAAGTGATTCACTATAAATCAAATACTCATCTTTTCTTTTCTTTCCAGAACCATCACTTGCATATCGAATATGCTTACAGGTATACTTTTCATTACCTTTTTCGATGGACAGTCTAATAGAATCTTTTTTCTTTGTTTCGCCGCTTATATGCAATTTCTCACTTTTCTTATGTATTTTATGTACTCTGTTAGTATCTGCAGGAACTATATATATCGCTTTATTTTGCATACAACATTTAAAAACTTCTTTTGAATCAAAAAATGAATCTGCAACTACTACAAACTTAGCTTCAAATGGCACTATCAACCTCATATCTTTGATTATATCACACATTAATTCATGTTGAGTTTTAAATTTAAGTTTATGCTTTTTACAATATTTTTTGGTGTTATAACTATACTCGTAACATACTCGTTTTCCATCAGGCATTATTAGTAGGCACATTAAAAATCCATGAGCTTTTGTACTTCGTTTCCCCTTCTTCTTTTGCTTTTTGTCCCTGTATTTTGTTGCATTTTCAACTAAGGTATCTCCACCCCTTTGGATACATGTACCGTCAACAAGCAATACATACAAACCTTTTGTTCCACATAATTTTATCGTCTCTAATACCATGGCTGTCATTACATTTCGTAAAATTTCTCTCGAATAAAATGATTTCGATTCAAAAAATTTCCTTACAGTAGTTTTATTACGAATTTCATCTGCAATTGTTTTTCCCATGGTTGTAAATGTACATTTATTGCTACAAAATATGAAGCTACTTATATACGCTGGTAGTAATTCTAGTTTTTTCTTTTGAGATGTTTTTACGTATTGAATTATAAATTCCTTGATTTTTTGAGGAACACTTAGTATCATTTCATTGGGTCTCTCTTATTGATTTTAGTTGCAATTTATTATCGTAAGATGAGACCTTTTTCTTTTGCAATTATTTATTATCTAAAAATGCAACTTTATTGGATTAAATTACCATGTGTAACAGCTCAATACTTCAAATCAGGTGAAAAACATTTCCATCTAGATTATACCATTTATAAAAATCAAAACGATAATTATTTTCTTGCAGTGGGAAAAGAACATTCAAGCAAGGAGCAAAAAAAATGGGAGGAATCTGACCCCAAAGATTTACTTGAATGGTTAAAAAATCCAATGAATTTGGATGTAAAAGAAGTTGAACAATATAAAAGGGTTATAAAGTATTTAAAAAGATGGCGTGATTTTAAGTTTCCTGAAATAGAAAGAAAAAAAGTCTACTCTATTGGCATAGCGGTAATGGTTGGACAATCATTTAGCAAAAGTATATCTTATGATGGTGACGTATCAGATATTGATTGTTTGATTAAAACTATCGACAAAATGTTATCGACTTATTTTACCTTGATAGCTTCTGATTCTCAAGGTAATCCACAATATAAAATTAAAGTAGACTTACCTAGACAACCATATCGAGATATTTTCACAAAACATGGGAAAACGGTTGGTACAATAATTCACAAAAGACTAGACGATTTAAAAAATAAACTTGAAGTTGTAGTTGCAAAATCAAGTTTAAAAGAGCAATGTGAAATTTTGGCAAATGATGTGTTTGGCAGTGATTTTCCTATTACAGAAAATGACAATAAAAAATTTAAAGAACCAGGATATGTTTCTTCTCCCCAAGGTGCTTAAATGCAGGAAAAGATTAAAAAATTTTTAGAGGAAAAGGGCTATAATGTAAAATTAGTAAATTCACGAATTGTTACGGAACATCATTTCGAAAATTTTAAAATTCAAATTTCCGGGGAACTAGATTGTAACAATTTTCCTTTTTCTTTACCTAAATTATTTTTACTTGATAGGCGAAAATATGGTTTGTTGGCTCATGTTGGATGGGATATTGATAAAAAACAAAGTGATGAGGGTTTGATCTGTGAAGGAGTCTCAGAAAACCGCCATGTTGATTATGATAAGCCTGAAGAAGTTTATTTACTATCTTTAAATAAGGCAGTCCAAACTATAAAAGAACTTTTATTGAATAAAGAAAAAAATAACGAAGAAGTAGTAAAGGAATTTTCTGCTCATTGGAGATTTTTAATAAAAGATGAAAACCACAGAGTTATAAATTTTCTCGAACCATCCGAACATATTTTCGAAATAAAACCGGTGGTTAGTGTTGACCTCATATATAATAACGTAACGTTTTTTGTTAATGATTCGTATATAAACCCTGAATATTCTTTTATAAAGAGATTGAAGAAAAACGGAACTGTAAAAGGCAAAGGTATATACTTACCAATAATTAAACCAATTTTACCCCCAAGCCCAAGTCTTGATATTAAAGAATGGTGGATGGAATTATTAAAACAATTGAATGATGATTCAGTATTGGAGTTGAAAGAAAAATTACACAATCAAAAATCAAAAATATTTTGGTTATTATCTTCCATACAGTTTGAGGAAAATAAATATAGTTGGTTTTGTATAAAATTTGTAAATCAAACGAGAGACTATTTTCCATTAACAATAAATAGTATGCGAAACGGTTGGAATGTATTTGCTCATAATGTAATTTTGCATAATAGAGAATGTCTTGGTTCAGCGAAAAGCGGACTTTTTACCCCCTCAAAATAAGGTGATAAATAAATTATTAAATAATCAATTTTCGCATAAATTGTAATGAAAACCAATTTTTTTGCTTGTCATTAGAAATGCAAGCTAAACAATAAAATTACCCAAAAAAACCCATAATCTGGAATTTGAGTAAGAAAAGACTCTGATTTATTCAGAGCAAGTCTTGAAAAAATAACCTCCTATTTTCTTTACCAATTTCAAGTTTTCGTTTTCTTTCAGCTAAGATAAGTTCTCTGTTTCCGTTGATTACATCAAAGGGAGCAACATAATTGATCGCAGAATGCAGTCTTTTCGTATTGTAAAAATCTATCCATTCGCCAAATTCTTTTTTCACCTGTTCAATAGAAAACTTAGGCATATTTCGTAAAGATTCTTGCTTTGCCGTTCCATGAAACCTTTCGATTTTTCCATTAGATTGAGGATGATTAACCGAGGTTCTGGAATGTGTTAAACCACTATCTCGAAGAGCTTCTTTAAACTCATAAGAGATAAATTGACTTCCATTGTCAGAAATGATTCTTGGTTTGTTTTCCGTTTCAAAAACCCAATCGCAACATGCACCCCAAAGAACTATTATCACATCAAAAGACTCCATACTTTCTCGAATATCCCATTTTAATATAGCTCTCGAAAAACCATCCAAAACGCAAATAAGGTATAGAAATGTTCCTTTAAAGTTGATATAGGATATATCAGTATGCCAATGTTCATGAAGCCTTACAGGTTGCTCAAAACCCCTTTTTTTAGGCTCACAAGTAGGTTTTGTCCACCTGTTGTTTAAAGATGCTCTAACAAGAATCCGATAAACTGTAGAGGGTGAAAGATACACAATATTTGTGTCTACCATCATCCAAGTTAGCCGCTTATATCCTTCTTCTATGTTTGCTTTCTTAAACTCTATTACAGCCATAATTTCTGTCTCTGTTGCCCAATGGCTTTTAGGAACATTCCTTTTTACAGGAGGATTCCCATAGCAGTCCTTCCATTCGATAAATCTTTGTTTATTAACTCCAATAAAAAACAATAACTTACTCTCACTTAGACCTGTTAATTTTTTCAATCGAAGTATTTCATCCACAATTTTGTCTCTAATTTCCGGACTTGCTTGACCTTTTTCTATGCTCGACCATTCTGTTTTTTTTTAAGCTCTAACAATTCTTGAGATAACTCGGCAATGATTTCATTTTTTTTCGCAAGTTCTTTCTCGTAATTTTTGAGCAATTTTTCTTTACTTGATTGTTCTCGTTTTGTTTGACCGGATAGAGCTTCTTTTCCTGCTTCCAGAATCATTTTCCACCAATGGCTTATCATATTGGGATGTACTCTGAATTCATCACAAGTCTCTATTAATTTTGATTTGTTAAAATGTTTACGAATTATATTGAGTTTATCTTCAACACTCCAATTTCGTCTCTTTTTACTACTTCCTTGTGTAGTTGTCATGTGAGTTCTCCTTTATTTTTACTCTCAAAAACTCACCTTATTTTGACACCCCTAAAAGTACGGTTTCATCTGAAGCCTAACAAGAATATATCCTGCCAAGAGGCGGAGCTATCAAAAAATTAAGTGATAAAACAATTTCTATTGTTGGTTGTGGCTCAATAGGTGGTGAAGTTGCTCGTCAATTAGCAAGCACAGGAATTAATCAATTAGTTCTAGTAGATTATGATTCTTTAGAAATAGAAAATATTTACCGCCATTTTTTGAGACCTGAGTATATTGGCATAAAAAAAGTATATTCATTAGAACTTGAATTACAAACTCAGTACCCATATTTACAAGTAAAGAAAACAACAAAAAAGTATTTAAAAGATTGTTTAGAAGAATCATTTTTGAATTCCGTTAACGGAGTAATTGTAGCAACAGGCAACCCTACAGAAGAAAGATATTTTAACGAAAAATTATTCAAAAAAGAAAAAAGTGACTATTTTTTTCTGGCTTGGGCTTGCAAAGAAGCTTACGCAAAAGCTACGGGAAGAGGTTTGGGAGAGGATTTTACTCAATTGGATTTAAGTTTTTTATCGGATAATACAGCAGAAATACGCTTACAAAGAGATAATGTGGAAGCGACACCAGAAAAGGCTTCACTTCGTATTCTTGGCATTTATCCCGAATTTACTTCTGCACTTTGTTTGCTTTCGCTGAAAGATTTTACATACTCTTTTTGTGAGTTGGATAAAAATGAGTTTACTTCTTATTTGTAAAAAAAAAAATGCCGAAATTTATTCTATAAGGTAAATTTAAAAAAAATTTTATAGAAATAATTAAAAGTGAAAAAACCTATTTGACAAATTAATAAGTATTTACAATTACTCCTTATAAAAAAATACAAATCTAATTGGAGTATAGATTATGTGGCAATGGATCAGTACTATTTTATCTTTTCTAAGTTTAATTTCTCTTATTTTAATTGTCAAACAAATTCGTGATACAAGGGTATGGAATAAAATACATTTTACATATACTTTCTTTCCGGATGCTTTAGCTTTTGAGAGTATTGAAGTCTTCCTTGATAAAAGAATTTCTTTTTGGAAACGTGACTCACCTCTAACGGAAACTGAAGTAAAAGCTCTTCTTGGTAAGAGCGAATTAAGAGACGATGAGTTGCACCTGCTTGGGAAAGCGTTTGATTCAACCATTAAAAAAGATGGAATTGATGATATAAAAAACGAACTTTCCGAAGCAGGAAGAAAATTAAAATTGTATATGAATCAAATTGAATCTTATTGTGCTGCCATTTCGTCTGGAGTTATTATCTCTGAGACCGCAAAAAATATATATAGCTATAAATTTAAACGAGCATACGAAAAAGCAAAACCTTGGATTGATGAACTCCGCAGGAGGACAAATGAACAAGGACTTTACATCGAACTACAAAAAACTATAAAAGAATGGTACCCGGAGATTAAAGGTGAAGTTGCTCATTATTAATAAGAATTTGAGGTAATAGATAAAAAAATTAACCATCTTAAAAGGATGAACTATGAATTACTCCAACCAAGATTTATTGAATTTCGTTGAGAAGATAAAATTTAAAAGAGAGGACAAAGCAAAATATCAAAGTCAAATTGATTATCTTGTTTCTAACTTGTCTCAAAATATCCAAGAAAACACCGACACAAAAGTGTTAAAAATATTACAATCTGGCTCTTGGAAAAAAGGAACGATTTTAAAACCCAAAGATGATAATCCAGTAGATATAGATTTAGTATTTTTCTTGGATATAGACTTTAATAACTATTCTACTTTCCAGAAAATAAATATTTTGATTGTTTCTTTTTTAAAAAAAATTTATCCAAACAAAAAAGAAGATGACTTTTGGGAGAATCCAAAAACATCAGGGGTTGAGTTTAGAGTTTCTGGCTTAAATGTGGACATTGTTCCTGTTCGAGAAGCTCCAGAAGTGGGGCTTAAAGATTATGTTGAGCAACCTGACAAAAATTATAAAAGATTTATTACATCTCCGGAAGGTCAGTTAAAATTTATTAGAAGAAGAAAAGAAGAAAATCCTAATTTCACATCCATTGTCAGGATTTTGAAAAAATGGAGAAATGTAAACGACTTAGAATTATCTTCTTTTTCCATTGAATTGGTAGTGGCATATTTGGACATAAAGAAAGGTGTTGAAAATAATATTCAAGAATCTCTTGTAAGATTTTTTGAGTTTATCAGTAGAAAAATAATTCCCACTATCCACTTTAATGCTCCTTATGGTATGATTCCTGACTACAATCCAAATAGTCTAATCATTTCTGACCCTACAAATAATGGAAATAATACAACGAAGTATTTGACTCAAACAGATTGGGACAAAATTCAAAAAAAAGCAAGATTTGCATTTGAAACTATTGTATATGCAAAGGAGCGAGATTATCAAAATGAAACTTTGAATTTATGGAAAGAAGTTTTTGGAGGAGAATTTTCGGTATAATTATGAATTCAACAGATTTTAAACAACTATTTAAGTGCATTGCAGCAGATTTCAAAATGATAGCAATGAGAACAGGTCTCAAAACCGAATCCGAATGTGATAAAATATTACATGACATAAATTTATTTCTTTGTAATGATTTTTTATCACAGGTTTTCTTTGTTGTTGACGACAGATATGGAAAACCCTTACGAGTAAAGAAATATATAATCAACTTTGTAAACCGTTCCACGAACGACAGACCAGGTGATAACGATTGGGATGACATTGAAGCGGAAAGTCTTTATCCAATAATTTCACACAATGAGACTTGGAATTCACTAAGTGAAAATCAGAAAAATGAATTTCAAAAAGGCTTAAAATTGAATTGGTCTCCATCAGATATAGATACGGATTTTCCACATTTACGAGGTAGCATGGATAAAAAATACACAAGTAACGATATTGGAATAGATAGGATTAGTTATGAATAACGAAAAAGAAAGTATAGAAAAAGAACTATGGAATTTGTCCAGAAAAGCAGACCAGACAAGGTCCATGCACGGAATGATAGCAGAAAATTTAAGCTCAAAACAGCGTTTTGTATTGATTTTCATTACTATTGGTTCTGCAATTTCTGCTATGTTGATTTTTAGTAAACTTCCTAATGAGTGGGAATTATTACCTGGCTTTCTTTCTGCTGTTGTGTTTATTGTAAGTTTGCTTCCAAGTACTTTGGAATGGAATAAGCAAATCCAAGAAAGAGAACTATCCCTAAGATTATGGGGTGATTGGGTTCGAGAGGCTCAAAATTTTGGAAATACTGAACTACCAAAATTAACAGTTGAAGAGGCTCAACTAAAATTGAATACACTAAATGAAAAGTACAGAAAGGTGATGGAACAAACGATTCCAATTCCTGATTCAAAATTTGTAAAATTGAAACAAAGGCATTTGCAAAAGGTTGAGTTGTCAAAAGCTGTAAGTAAGAATCCTTTTAAAACTATTAAAAGTTTAAAAAGGGAATTGATGAAGAAGTTTGAACAAAAATGTAAGAATACGACTTGAATAATTAAAAGGAGTTATATGATATGTTTTTAATATCTAAAAGTTTGAAATTTATTTTCATTTTATTGCTTTTTGTAATTATTGCAAATTGCAAAGAGAAAAAGGAAGAGCGTAAGCGATATGACTTTTATATGCTGACTATTCCAAATGATGCAATCGTTTCAATGGCTTATGGAAGACTTGCAAATGTGTTTTTTTATAGAGGTCAATACGAAAAAGCTCTTGAAAGTATAAATAATTCAATACAAATCCTTCCAAATAATCCTGCCACATTATACAACAAAGCGGTCATTGAAATAAAACTAGGGAAAAAAAATGAAGCCATAAATACTTTGAAAAGAGTTATATCTGTTCATGAAAATAGCAAAAAAGCATGGTACAATCTTGGTGTATTATTATTGGAACAAAAAAATTATAAAGAATCATTAAAGGCATTTAAGAATTCTGAATCTATAATCGAAGTTGACTCTGTACAATTTATGAGAAGTAAAGAATTCAGAGAAAAAGGCGATGATTATTGGCATATTAAGTAAAGAATTAATTAATTTATATAAATAGAGGATTTAAAAATGGAAGAAATTTTAATTATATTTGGCAAAATAGCGGGGATTGGTGGTTTGGCTATAGGAGTTTTATTGCTGTTGTATCGTGATATTTTAAGTAAAAATATCTTTCCGAACTTAACCAAGGAGCAAGGATACAAAATTATTCGTCTTATTATTTTTGTAGTTTGGTCTGTTGCAATACTAGGTATGGCAGCTTGGGTATTTTTAAGCATAAATTCTACGAATGGGGAAAAGGAAAGTGGTAATAAAAAAGTCCTTGAAATCACTCCAACTCGATTTAGCGATCAACAACCTAATGTAGAAATTCACATAACAGAACACTATCGTTCAAGGTTTAAGTTTTCATTAGTGAGCAATGAAAATACACACTGGGTTGTAAATCGTCTATATTTAAAATATTTGTCTGAATATGATTGGGAACCAATTATTACAAAACAGGAGGCTCTTTCATTCAGAACGAACTATGAAATTGTCTTATCAAATTTATTTTCAGAATATGACCTTATACCCCTTACTTTAGACAACGAAATTCATGCATTTGAATACAATGGTAGAGATTCTGATCATTTTGGAGTTCAATTATATGGTACTTACGTTTCTAAAGTTCAGATTGTCGCTGAGGTTTATGATTTCAAATCTGGGTCTAAAAAACCTTTTGAAATAAAAAGCAAAGAACTAGAAATAGTCGTATCTCCAGATATTAAACCATTATGGGACAAACCAATTCACATAAGACAAGAAAAATTAATTGAATACATAACACCATTAGCCTATAAAACCATTACTCATCTAAATTGGGAAGATTTCATTTATGAAATTAAAAAAGATAAACCTCATCAATTCGAATCTCTTAAAAAAGACATTAGTAAATTTTTATCTTCATTCCAATATATGAAAAATCAATATATTCAGACTAAAGGAAAAAAGCAGGAGCAGGAGCAATATGCAATGTTAGAAGAAAAATTTGAAAAAAATCCTGACTCACTTAATGAAAAAGAATTAGAAAAATTAGCCTTTATAAAGTCTGAAACAGCCAAAGGAAATCATGTTTTTTCTGAAAGCTCTTTAGAAAAACACGTTAGGGAGATATTATTATTCTTAGAGAAATTAAAAAAGTAATTGTATGATAAAACTTTTGCTGGAAGCATACGAAAAAGTTAATGGGCATATTTTTGCGTTAATAGGCATTGCGGTTAGTGGTATACCTATATATTTTAATTTTGAAAAAGAATCTATTAGCCTTAAAGTTCTTTTTCCGATTTTTACTATTCTATTTTTTATCTTTACTGTTATTTTTAAGGCTCTTTTAATATCTGTTAGTCAACAAAAATTGCCAAAAATGGTAAAAGGTCTTGATACAATTAAGCCCTATGATGAATTTTCTTTTCTTATTTTACTTGAGCCTTTTGAACTCTTTACATTTAAGACAATCCTGTCAGTTTTTCGTGATTCAGACGGTGTGGAAGAATATATTGGTATTGGTCAAATACTAAACGTTCAACAAGATAAAAAGCTTTTGGTTGGTGTTAAATTATTCCAGGAAAAAGAGGAAATAGTGAAAAAAATAATCGCAAATGATAAAACGCTAATAAAAAATATTATCATTAAGCCAGGTGTTGGAGCATAAACTATGAAAGAAGCTGTAGTTGCTGAAATTATCAATGACAATAAAATTGTAATAAATGCAGGTGAAAAAGACGGGTTAAAAAAAGGTATGGAAGTTCTTGTTTATGCAAAAGGAAATGAAATTTTTGACCCACTTACAAACGAAAGTTTGGGTATACTCGAAATTGTTAAAGGCACAGGTACGATTACGCATTTACAAAATCGTATTGCAACAGTTGAATCAAATATGAAATTAGATACATCTCGAAAACTTGTAACTAAAAAAAAGCATAATGAATCTGCTCTTTTCCAGATGGTAGAAATGCTACAACCCTATAGAGTAATTGAAGAAATAGAAGAAATTCCGAGCAAAGTAATGGTACCTTTTGAAAACCTAGAAGTGGGTGATTTAGTAAAAATTATAAGAAAATAAATTATTTTATAGCTTCTACTTTTTTCATTTCAATTTCATTAAAATACGAACCAAAATATACATAATCTAAAAGAAAATTTTTTAATCTGCTATCCCAAAAAAATTTTTCTTCGTCATTTTTAGCGGCATAATACATTACTCTAAAATAATTTACAATGGGGTCAATACTTGACTTAATTTTTCCATTGTCAGTAGTTATTTCCCAACCACCTTTAATTCGAGTAAACATAAAACGCGTAGCAGCCGAATCTGCGTCAAGTTCGTCCTGAATAGAAAGTTCTTTCTTTTCAGCATGAGAAAATAAAATATGAGAAAATTCATGTGCATAAATAAATAAAAGAAGAGTCATATAATCTGTAACATGATAGTCCTCCAATGTAAACTTAAGTTCTTTATTCTTTACGAGTATTTCAGATTCTCTTCTTACCTTGGAATAGTTATTGACTAAAAAGTGAAGGAATTTATGGCTTTCTGAATTTGGTAGTGATTGCCAATTGTTTTTTAAAAGATTTCCGATTTGAACAAGCGAATCAGTAGTTTTCATATTATATTTATCGTTTACACTTATATTATAACGGTTAAATGCAGTTACATTTGCAATTAAATGTGATAGTACAATGATACCTCCATAGAAAACTAAAGAATATTCCATAGTATGGCCAATTTTTAAAGCAGCTTTTTCTGTAATTTTATCCTTATTTTTTGGAGAAAATTTATTCAATTCATTCTCCAACTCGTCACCTGATTCTAATTTTACTTCCTTCAATTCATTTTTATTATCATAACCATAAATAATCCAATCATTATCAAGTTTAATGATTAGTAGTGTGCGTTTATTACTTGTAAGTGTAAATTCCTCTTTTAACACCTTAATATATTTTTGTTTTTCGATTTCATCTTTAGCTAACTTTATTTTAAGGTCATACACCTTTTCCCAAGAAGGTTCTGAATAGGCGTTTATTTCTGGTTTGAGGGTTGTACCTTGTAGGTGAAACTTAATTGGGGGCAACAACTTAATTTTATTATAGATTCTTTAATTATTTTCGTAATGTTTCTTGGTTTTGACCTATCTAATTCACTAACTAGATCATCACTTGATTCCAACTTTACTTCTTTAAATTTATTTTTATTATCATAACCATAAATATCCCAATTGTTTTTATATTTTATAATTAACAATCCATATTTATTTACTTTAATTTTCCAATAATCCTGAAACTTTTGGATATAATTTTGTTTGTCAATTTTATTATTAACTAATATTATTTTTAAATCATACTCTTTTATGGAACTTATTTTTTTTGCATAATCTTCAAAGCTTATTAAACGGTAAATTTCCCTAATAATATCAATAGGTGTTTGTCCCCATATAGATTTAAAGCTTTTGTATTCGAATTCAGGAGAGTGCTTATTCAGCAACCCTTTTTTAAATTGGGTAAATACGTCTATAGTTTCTGATGGATTGGCATCAGTGTTAAATATCATAATTGTTAATATAGCAATTCATACAATCCCTTTTTCATTTCTTTTACCATTAGTAAAACAATAAAATTTTCTTTACCAATATAATGTATCTCCAAATTCTCATATGAATTTTCAATAGCAGCATTTAAATCATATATAGAAACGTTATCATTTTTTACAAATGGCAACTCGAATTCTAGCACTTGATGATTAACATTTTGTACTTCTGAATCTTTATAACTCTTTATAACAGTTAATGATAAACTTATTTTATTAGTCCCTGGATTTAGAAAAAATGTATTAAAATTGCATATAAGGGTTTCATTAGCTTTAGTATTATAATATTCTCCCTCTGCTCCCGTTAAATAAGTACGCATTTTGGTTTCTCCTAATACACTATTTGAGAGTATAGCTATCATAAAAAAGAAATAAAATAAAATTCTTCTATTCATAATAAGTTTTTGATATATCTGCATTTAATTTCTCAAATTGTTCTTTTATTTTTTTATTAAAAATAGCAATAATAATACTGTTATTCAAAGGTTTCGTTTTCCAAGTTACTATTCCGCTTTGTGTTTTTTCAAAAAAAAGAGACTCAAAAAAGAGATATGTATTATTCTCAATTGATTCTAAAGAGTTAAGAATTAATTGACTTTTTTTATTTTTAAAAAGATTATTGATATTTGTAACTAATTCATGCTTCTCATTTAAAATTTTTTCTTCAATTTCATTAGGTGCCAAAGCTGAACGTGCTCATTGCCATATATTTCTTTTCCTTTGATAGCATTAGAAGTATACAAAAAAAGCTGTATTTGTTTGGAGTAGAGTAAAATAACATTATTCACATTGTATTTGCATTTTAGAAATAATTCCTTTTTTTTGTCACGATTGTTTATTAATTGATTGACAATAACAGGAGTTATTGAAGAAATAAGAGCACCTAGGAGAACACCAATTAATGCGATAAATGCTATATAATATTCTTTCATATAAATATAAGTTATTTTTACTACTGGTATCATACCAAAAATAGCATATTTCAAAATGTAAAGTACTTTTTGCTGAAAAATAAATATTGCGTTTAATCTGGCAATTATTTTTATAAAGAAGTCACTTGATAATAATTTTATTTTAAATTTTACTTTAATTACATCAGCTCCAGAAGGTTTCATCGAATGGGCAATGAAAATGGAGCATTACAGGGTCGAACTTAAGAGGAGCATTGTTATGAGAAATAAAGACTTCATAGAAAAAATAGAAAGTTTTATTATTAAAAATAACCTTTCGGAGGCAATTAATTTACTTTTAGATTTTATAAGAGATAAAGATAAAAAATTGTATCACATGACTATTATACAAGCTTCACGTCTAAGCCACCTCAGAGAACAAGAAATTTCTGGAACAATAAGTACGGAAACAAAAAGAATAGAATACAACAAAATAAGCCAAGCAATACTTAGAATTTTAGACTATATTCGGGAATTACCTGATTATGAGTATTCAAACAAAAAATTATCATCAGATGAATTTGACCACATGAATACCTTAAAAATGAAAAAGTCTTCGATATTAGAAAAACTTGGTTATATGTATCAGAAGGAAATTATGTTTGCAGATGGTGCTAAAAAATACGAGATGAAACAGGAGATAAAAGAATTAGAACAAGAATTGCAAGCAGTTGAAAGCAAATTAGTGACATAGACTTAGGAGTAGGTGTTACAATGGAAATACTTATAGAAACTAAAGATTTACCCAATCATGAATTAAAGAGAAAATTAGAAAATTATTTACATTCTAAATACCAATTTAAAGAAGGTGCAATTATTTTTTTATTAACTAAAGAAAAAGCAACAAAAGGAATTGATCCAAATTTTTTAAATGTATTATTACCTATCACTGGAACAGCAGTTGGTTTCATAATTAAAGGACTATTAGATATACTTAAAGAGAGAGAAAAGGGAAAAATTATATTAAAAGGAGAATTTGGAACAATAGAAATTCCGGTAAATACTTCCGAAGACGAACTTAATAGATATGTTCAAATATTGGAAAGAATGAAAAACCCTAAAATTACCTTGTTATAATTATGAAAAAAGTCGCTCTTGTTATTGGAAATAAAGATTATTGCATTGGACAACTATCAAGTCCTTTGAACGATGCAAACGATATGGCAAATAGTTTGAAGGATTTAGGTTTTTCTGTTATCTTGAAAGAAAATCTTAGCAAAATGGACTTTAAACAAGCCATATATAACTTTGAAAATGAGATAGATAAAAATGGAACTGCTCTATTTTATTACTCTGGTCATGGAATGCAGTATGAAGGCACAAATTATCTTTTACCAGTTGATGTTACGCTAGAGAAAGAATATTTCATAGAAGATGAATCTATTAAAATAAATATGATTTTAGAAGCAATGAATCATGCCAAATCAACATCTAATATACTACTCATAGACGCATGCAGAGATAACCCCTTTTCTAAAAACTTTAAATCTTTAGAAAGAGGACTAGGAGAAAGTAAAACAACACCTCCATTTGGAACTATTATATTTTACGCAACATCCCCGGGAAAAGTTGCAATTGATGGTAACGATAATAAAAAACACAGCATTTATACTAAAACCTTATTAACACAAATTAAAAAAGAAAATCAAAGATTTGAAGACCTTGTAATATCAGTAACTACTAAAGTAGAAGAAGAAACACAAGGAAAACAAATACCATGGATAGAAGGTATACTACGAAATGTATTTTATTTCAATTCAACAGAAGTAAAAAACAATCTTTTTCAAGAGAATATTAAAAAAGAAAACTCTATAGGTATCATGATGAATTTAACAAAATATGAAAAGATGATATTAGAAGTTATTTACGCATTAGTTCACGACGAAGGAAATATCGAAGGTAAAGTTGGTTTTGAATATTCTAAAGTTGCCGAATATCTACAACAAGAAAAAAATATTGAGATTAACTCTAGTCAAGTTCATAGTCTTTTAATAAATTTAAAAGACAAAGGTTTTATTAAGGCTGAATTTACATTTGGACATATCTTCAATATTATTCTTTTGCAAGATGTAAGTAATATTATTCAAGAGTTAAACCAAGTAAAATTAGCTAAAGATGAATCTTTTAATCAAAGAGTAGATTATTTGAATACCCTAAAAATGAAAAAGTCTTCAATATTAGAAAAACTTGGTTATATGTATCAGAAGGAAATTAAGTTTGCAGATGGTGCTAAAAAATACGAGATGAAACAGGAGATAAAAGAATTAGAACAGGAATTACAAGAAGTTGAAAAAAAACTAACAACATAAAAATACTGCCTATACAATAGCAAATTAAAAGATTATGATAAAAAAAATTATACTCGAAAACACAGGACCAATTGAACTACTAAATTACAAATTTTCTCAATTCAACGGAGAAAATAAACCGCTAATCCTGGTAGGAGAAAATGGTTCAGGAAAAAGTATAGCACTATCTTTTATTGTTAATTCATTAATATCTGCAAAACAAAACATTTTTGATGATACTGAAGTAGAAAAAGGGAAAGTATACAAACTTCGTTCTCCTGGTTATATAAAAAATGATCAACATTTTTATTATAGTAAAATCGAATTTTCAAACGATATTCATTGTGTTGAAATTCAATTGGATATGACAAAAAAAGAATACGAAGAATTTTTTAAGCATACTCCAAACCACAAAGAGTGGAGTTCGATGAAGAATTTTGATTTTTCTCTCTTTTCAGTAAACTATAATTCGGATACCAATAAACTTCGAGATTTTTTTAATCAAAATTCATTATTGTATTTTCCTCCCAATCGTTTTGAAGAACCAGCGTGGCTAAACATATATAATTTAAATCATACTGCAAAATTTGCTGATGAGCCAAAATTTTATAATCTATCGAACAGACAGATAATTCGTAATACAACATTATCCAAAACCAAGAATTGGTTGCTAGATGTTTTATTTGATCGTATGGTATTCGAAAGGCAATCTTTTTCACCCGAAGAGTTAAACCAACAAAAACCAAACTCCGCTAAACAAGTTAAAATACTACAGCATCTGATTGGTGGTGGAATTTTTGAAGGAAGAAATTCTAAAATTATTCAGATAATAAATGATTTTCTAAAAGTTCTGTTTCAAGACAATTCAAACTATAGGATTGGTATTGGTCACAAAAATGATAGGAAAATTTCAATAATAAAAAATGAAAAGAAATTCATCCAAGACCTTTTCTATTTATCAACTGGTGAAGCTTTAATTTTCTCAATGTTTTGTAGCATCCTCAGAGATTATGATAAAACCGGTATGCCTATTGATAACATTTCTGACATAAAAGGTATTGTTATTATTGATGAAATTGATCTGCATTTACATACAAAGCTTCAATATAATTTATTACCTAAGTTCGTTAAACAATTTCCCAACATACAATTTATAATTACAACACATTCCCCTTTGTTTCTTTTGGGTCTGAAAAAAGAATATACGGAAGAAGGTTTCGATATAATTAATTTACCTTCTGGGAAAATTATTTCAACAGAGTACTTTTCTGAATTTGAATCAACCTATAATATTTTAAGAGAGTCTGAAAAATACGCAAAAGAAATAAGCATTGCGATTTCTAACTCAAAAAAACCAATTGTATTTGTTGAAGGTGATTATGACATTAAATATTTGCAAAAGGCTGCTGAGTTTCTAGATAAAAAGGAACTACTTGATAGTATCGAACTAAAGGACTCTGTAGGTTATGGCAATATTGATAAGGTATGGAAACACTTTGATTCAAAACTTTCAGAAATAACACCGCAAAAAATCATTTTGCTCTATGATTGTGATACAAACAAAAACAATACTAATAAAGGCAATATTTATAAGCAATTGATTCCTACAAATGAAGTCAATCCAATTAAAACAGGAATTGAAAATCTTTTTAGCAAAGATACAATAAAAAAAGCAATTGATTGTAAATCGGAATTCATTGATGAAACTCCATCTTATGATAAAACGATTAGGGGTGAAATAGTTAATATTAAAGAAAAATGGGAAGTAAATAAAGATGAAAAGAAAAATTTGTGTGATTGGATTTGTGAAAATTGTTCAAAAAATGAATTTCGGGGATTTGAACAAGTATTTACGATGTTAAATGAAGTATTAAAGAAATAAGTTATAAATTAAATAAATGTTTTTTACAAAAAAGAATCTTGAGTAGCAGACCGGATAAAAGTATTTCGAACCATTTATTTTACTTCACTTATCCGTGTTAATCGGTGTGCATCTATGGTAAAAAATTATTCTGTGTCTGACCACTAAAAACTAATAATTTTTCCCGTTAGACGATATTTTTTTAATAAAATATACTTGCTCGATTTATGAAAAACAATGAGTCTATCATAGGATTAAGCCATGGAGAAAAAGTATGTCACAAATAGAAACTGTTTCAAAGCAAAACGAACTTCTACCTCGTATAGAGCGAATAAAACATACAAACTTTGGTTCCGGAATACCCTATTATGATGATGAGTTGAAAATGGCACAATCGGAAGAACATGCAATCGCTATTAGTTACTTGTTTTATTGTTTTAGGTTTATAGCCAAAAATTTGGGATTAGCTTGTCTTTCTGACCATCCGGTCTGGTATCTTCTCCCCAAACCCAAAAATGGCAAGACTCAAAAAGGACTTTATCCCGACCTTTGTGTTTCAAAAAATCTAGACACTGAAGGAGTGATAGCAGATGATTTGGTGTTTTGTTTGGAGGTAGTGAGTACAGAGAGAAGGCGAAAAGAGGTAAAAGACACCGTGATAATGAAAGGACTAAACGAATACAACAGAGTGTCGGAATTTGTCCTGATCTATCCCAAAGCGTCGGACAATCGTGCCGTCGAGTACTATCGTTATAACGGTTTTTATTATGTACCTATATCACCGCAAGGTGGCGAGTATTCCAGTCATGCAATAGCGGATTTGAGTATACGGGAGATACCAAGGGATGACTGGAAAGACGGTGAAAAAGTGGAAGTTTTGTATAAGGGAAAAGTATTGGTGAAGTATGATGAATTATGGGACATGATGGAAAATGAACAAGAAAAAGTAAAAAGAGAACAGAAAAGAGCCGAAAGGGAACGTTTGGAGAAAGAAAAAGAACAAAAAATAGCAAAAAAAGAACGGGCGGAGAAAGAACGAGAACGAGCCGAGAAAGAAAAATTAGCTAAAAAATTGCGAGAATTGGGATTTGATCCTGATAAATTAGTGGCGAGTGATTAGTTTTTCCTTTTTTGCTCCCTTCGACTACGCTTAAGGGAGCATTTAGACGCTTTTTGGACACTAAAGCGTAGTCGAAATGTCCCTTATTACACAGCCCTCCTACAAATAATTTTTTTTCCCATTAGACGATATTTTTTTTAAAATCCACCTGCTCAATTTATAAGAAAAAAATGAGTAAACTAATAATTTTTAGATAGAGTTCCAATGAAAGAATCGAATAACGAATCAAGTTTTATGTTGCTTCACATGGATTTGAAGTTTCAAAGGTATGTGGAGTTGAATTTTCCCGTTTGTATTCATGTTGAAATGAACAGAGGGAAACAGATGTTAGATAAAAAACTGGCATACCATAAAGCCAATAGAGACAAGGCTTTGAGTTTGCAAGACTATAAGAATAAGTTGAATTTAAAATATGGATATAATTTATAAGGTAATTGTATCCCTACCAGCTCAGTTTGAAATAGAAGAAATAGTAGATTGGTACAATACTCAAAAAGATGGTTTGGGAGAAGAGTTTTTACTGTCCTTTTATGAAGAAGAATAGTTTCCAACAGCTAAAAACTAATAATTTTTCCCGTTAGGCGATATTTTTTTAATAAAATATACTTGCTCGATTTATGAAAAATAGTGAGTATAGTATAGGATTAAGTCATGGAGAGAGAGTATGTCACAAATAGAAACTGTTTCAAAGCAAAACGAACTTCTACCTCGTATAGAGCGAATAAAACATACAAACTTTGGTTCCGGAATACCCTATTATGATGATGAGTTGAAAATGGCACAATCGGAAGAACATGCAATCGCTATTAGTTACTTGTTTTATTGTTTTAGGTTTATAGCCAAAAATTTGGGATTAGCTTGTCTTTCTGACCATCCGGTCTGGTATCTTCTCCCCAAACCCAAAAATGGCAAGACTCAAAAAGGACTTTATCCCGACCTTTGTGTTTCAAAAAATCTAGACACTGAAGGAGTGATAGCAGATGATTTGGTGTTTTGTTTGGAGGTAGTGAGTACAGAGAGAAGGCGAAAAGAGGTAAAAGACACTGTGATAATGAAAGGACTAAACGAATACAACAGAGTGTCGGAATTTGTCCTGATCTATCCCAAAGCGTCGGACAATCGTGCCATCGAGTACTATCGTTATAACGGTTTTTATTATGTACCTATATCACCGCAAGGTGGCGAGTATTCCAGTCATGCAATAGCGGATTTGAGTATACGGGAGATACCAAGGGATGACTGGAAAGACGGTGAAAAAGTGGAAGTTTTGTATAAGGGAAAAGTATTGGTGAAGTATGATGAATTATGGGACATGATGGAAAATGAACAAGAAAAAGTAAAAAGAGAACAGAAAAGAGCCGAAAGGGAACGTTTGGAGAAAGAAAAAGAACAAAAAATAGCAAAAAAAGAACGGGCGGAGAAAGAACGAGAACGAGCCGAGAAAGAACGAGAACGAGCCGAGAAAGAACGAGAACGAGCCGAGAAAGAAAAATTAGCTAAAAAATTGCGAGAATTGGGATTTGATCCTGATAAATTAGTGGCGAGTGATTAGTTTTTCCTTTTTTGCTCCCTTCGACTACGCTTAAGGGAGCATTTAGACGCTTTTTGGACACTAAAGCGTAGTCGAAATGTCCCTTATTACACAGCCCTCCTACAAATAATTTTTTTTCCCATTAGACGATATTTTTTTTAAAATCCACCTGCTCAATTTATAAGAAAAAAATGAGTAAACTAATAATTTTTAGATAGAGTTCCAATGAAAGAATCGAATAACGAATCAAGTTTTATGTTGCTTCACATGGATTTGAAGTTTCAAAGGTATGTGGAGTTGAATTTTCCCGTTTGTATTCATGTTGAAATGAACAGAGGGAAACAGATGTTAGATAAAAAACTGGCATACCATAAAGCCAATAGAGACAAGGCTTTGAGTTTGCAAGACTATAAGAATAAGTTGAATTTAAAATATGGATATAATTTATAAGGTAATTGTATCCCTACCAGCTCAGTTTGAAATAGAAGAAATAGTAGATTGGTACAATACTCAAAAAGATGGTTTGGGAGAAGAGTTTTTACTGTCCTTTTATGAAGAAGAATAGTTTCCAACAGCTAAAAACTAATAATTTTTCCCGTTAGGCGATATTTTTTTAATAAAATATACTTGCTCGATTTATGAAAAATAGTGAGTATAGTATAGGATTAAGTCATGGAGAGAGAGTATGTCACAAATAGAAACTGTTTCAAAGCAAAACGAACTTCTACCTCGTATAGAGCGAATAAAACATACAAACTTTGGTTCCGGAATACCCTATTATGATGATGAGTTGAAAATGGCACAATCGGAAGAACATGCAATCGCTATTAGTTACTTGTTTTATTGTTTTAGGTTTATAGCCAAAAATTTGGGATTAGCTTGTCTTTCTGACCATCCGGTCTGGTATCTTCTCCCCAAACCCAAAAATGGCAAGACTCAAAAAGGACTTTATCCCGACCTTTGTGTTTCAAAAAATCTAGACACTGAAGGAGTGATAGCAGATGATTTGGTGTTTTGTTTGGAGGTAGTGAGTACAGAGAGAAGGCGAAAAGAGGTAAAAGACACTGTGATAATGAAAGGACTAAACGAATACAACAGAGTGTCGGAATTTGTCCTGATCTATCCCAAAGCGTCGGACAATCGTGCCATCGAGTACTATCGTTATAACGGTTTTTATTATGTACCTATATCACCGCAAGGTGGCGAGTATTCCAGTCATGCAATAGCGGATTTGAGTATACGGGAGATACCAAGGGATGACTGGAAAGACGGTGAAAAAGTGGAAGTTTTGTATAAGGGAAAAGTATTGGTGAAGTATGATGAATTATGGGACATGATGGAAAATGAACAAGAAAAAGTAAAAAGAGAACAGAAAAGAGCCGAAAGGGAACGTTTGGAGAAAGAAAAAGAACAAAAAATAGCAAAAAAAGAACGGGCGGAGAAAGAACGAGAACGAGCCGAGAAAGAACGAGAACGGGCTGAGAAAGAAAAATTGGCTAAAAAACTGCGAGAATTGGGATTTGATCCTGATACATTAGTGGCGAGTGATTAGTTTTCCTTTT
Source organism: Leptospiraceae bacterium (assembly GCA_024233865.1). Lineage (GTDB taxonomy): Bacteria > Spirochaetota > Leptospiria > Leptospirales > Leptospiraceae > JACKPA01. The sequence goes on from JACKPA010000004.1 coordinate 68,021, forward strand.
TTGCTCTCTTCGACCATAGCTTTACCCATAAGTATGGAATGATTTTAACCACAGACTTGTGCTGAGCAAAGTCGAAGCATACACACTGATTCTTGTCCTGAGTTTATCGAAGGGAACACGGATATGGGGAAGTATTGTTATTGTAAAGTATATTTATGATAATTATAAATAAATGCGTATTATATGAAAATAGTTTTATAAAAATTTGTAAGGGATAAGTGCGAGATTCACTATATAAACTATTCTCTGAAAAGTATACAAGATGAGCTTAAAGCAAAGAAATATAAACCCAAACCAGTAAAAAGGGTATACATACCCAAAGCGAATGGGAAGTTACGTCCGCTTGGAATCCCGACAATTAAAGATAGGGTAGTGCAAATGGCTACAATGCTGATAATCGAGCCAATTTTTGAGGCTGATTTTAAAGATTGTTCGTATGGATTCAGACCAAACAGGTCAGCACATGATGCGCTGAAGGAGATACAAAAGAATGTATCAGCCGGCTATAACGCAGTGTATGACGCAGATTTAAAGGGATATTTTGATTCAATACCCCATGAAAATCTGATGAAATGTGTAGAAAAGCGAATAGCAGACAGAACGGTATTGAAACTGATAAGGATGTGGTTAAGAATACCGGTCATAGAAACAAGAAAAGATGGAAAGAAGGAAATGAAGCGTTCTGATAAAGGTACGCCACAAGGCGGAGTAATTTCGCCTCTATTAGCCAATATATATCTTCATTGTTTCGACAGACACTTTCATAGCGAAAAGGGGGCGGGAACATGGGCGAATGCAAAACTTGTAAGATACGCAGACGATTTCGTAGTAATGGCACGCTATCAGACCAAAAGATTAAGTAAATACATCGAATAGGTAATTGAGGAGAAGCTAAACCTTGAAATCAATCGGGAGAAAACAAAAGTGGTAGATTTGAGAAAGGATAGAGAAAGTTTGGATTTTCTTGGATATACATTCAGGTATGACAAAGACTTGTACAATAATAAAAAGAAATATTTGAACGTATTTCCGTCAAAGAAAGCAGAAGAAAGAGAGAAAGAAAAGCTACGTGGTATGATAAATTCCAAAGTTAGCTTTGTTCCCTTACCAACAATAATAGTTCAAGTCAATCGACATCTCATAGGCTGGAAGAATTATTTTGGGTTTGGTTATCCAAGAAAAACGTTTCGTAAGATGAACTCTTTTGTAAGAATTAGGCTCACGAAATTCCTTCAAAGGAAAAGCCAAAGACCATTTCAACCTAAGAAAGGACAGAGCTACTATGAACTCTTTGATATGTATGACCTTATCTATCTATAGGGGAAAGTCTCAATTTTAAATGATAGTTCCCATAAAAGCCGTATGCGGGAAATCTGCAAGTACGGTTTGACAGAGGGGAAAGGAAGCAAGACAACATGATATGCAGCTATTTAGACACATATAGGGAAACTTTGAAACAGATTAAACTGAAATCTAAATTACCTTGCTCCTTTTCTACTCTACTGTAAATCTGTGGTGAATAACAAAAAGATATGGTTAAGGATATGCCCTTCGACTACGCTTAAGGGAGCATTTAGGCTTTTCGGACACTAAAGCGTAGCCGAAATGTCCCTTATTACACAGCCCTCCTACAAATAATTTTTTTTCCCATTAGACGATATTTTTTTTAAAAATCCACTTGCTCAATTTATAAAAAAAAAAAAATGAGTAAACTAATAATTTTTAGATAGATAGATTAAAATTGTAAAAAGAGAATAAATATTACTTTTTCAGGGATGGCAAATGGAGTTTGAAGAAATAAAGTTTATAGATAAAGAATTAGTTCACAAAACAAACCAAGAAAATGTTCACATTTATAATTTGAGGCGTGAATTACCCAGAAATATCGAATATTCCACATTTGAACAAGCAGTTCTTCCTTCTATTTCGGATGAGGAACGGAAATTTCTAACAAAATATTACAAAGTATCAAGGTTACACTACGACCCACAAGCAGGCACAGGCTTTTATGTCCTTCGAGACATTCCTTATAGTATAGATAAAGAAAAAGCGGAGTTAGCCTTAGATGATGCCGGAATAAGTGATGAAGATAAAAAGGCTATTCTGGATTTTTATAAATATGACGAAACTTTCGGATTGTATAATCTTATTGATGATATCACGGAAGAAGAAGTTATTCATATCCAAAAGGCTTTGAACAAAAGGAATTTGCAGATTTCCGACGGAACAAGAAGGGCATTGTCAGACATTTTGGAAAAAGCGAAAGGCTTGGAAAAAGAAAAGCGAGATACATACAACGCCAATATGTATATTGAGCAGAAACATTCTTACTTTTTTGAACATCCAAACGAGCACGTTCCCGGGATGATGATGGTAGAAACTGCAAGGCAATTACTTGTTGCCTGTGGTCATGTTTACGGAAATGTCCCTATAAATTCAAACTTTATGCTACTACACATGGATTTGAAATTTCAAAGATACGTGGAGTTGAACTTTCCTGTGCGAATTCACGTGGAGATGAATAAACTCAACAAAAGCAAATTGACCGGAGCTTGGTCTTATTTTATGGCAACCGTTACTTTCTATCAGAAACACATGGAAGTTAGCAAAATGCTTTTTGAAGCGAGTGTTGTTGCTAAAAGTGTTTTTGATAAACTTAGAGAGGAAAAAGAAATATCGGGTCAACTTCCAAGATTCTGGCCCTTGAGGAAAACGCCTACTAACAGTATTACTATTAGAGATAATAACGATGAAAATCGCTACTTGTGTAGCCTTGTGGACCTTTCTTTAAAGGGATTTTTGCTTCGGTTTAGCGAAGATTCTTTTATGCTGGATTCGGAAGATGCCAATCTGGAGGGGTTGGAAGATTTCAAATTCTTGATGTATTTTGAGGTATCCGGTTTTATCAACGGTAAATGTAAAATTAGATGGGTAAAGAAAGATATTGATAGCTATATGGCTGGATTTGAGATTACGCAAATATCCGAATTGGATAGAAAGAATTTAAATGAAGCCATTAAGAGGTATTTCTTTGTGAGAGAAGATAGGGAGATTTTGTAAATAAAGATCATATTGCTCTATTAGAGGCAAGAAACATTAATATGAAAATGAATACAAACATTACTTTTCAAAAACCAGATTTAATTCTGATAGATTTTGACGGGGTGATAGCTAAGAATTCACCTGATTTTGCGGTACATTTATTTCATCAGGCCTTAAACGAAATAACTCCTATAAAAGTTGAATTTATAATTGATTTTTTTCGACTTGCAATGAGTTTTTCTGTAAAAGATTCTTTAGAATTTTTATTCAAGTCTTTAGGTTTATCGCAAGATGAAAAAAAAACCGTTACAGAAAATTATAAAAATAAGGTGTCAAATAATTTAAATCTATTTCATATTAATAAAGACTTTTATTGCTTCATTGAATTTTGTAAAAATAATAATATTAAGTATAAAGTTTTTTCCCTTGCTGTGGATAGTCGTCTTTCTTTAATAAAGCTCGAACCTAATGATTTTTATAATCTTGAAGATATGTCAAAAGCAAATGTAAAAACTTTTTTAAAAGTGAAAAAGAATCTTAATGTTGAAAATGTATCATATATAGATGATAGCCCATTAGGGCTAAGAACAGGTAAATTAAGTGGTATGAATACTATTATGATGTATAATAGTTTGTTTGGAGTGAGTGAATATTTGATTTATAAAGAATATATTGATTATTCCGTTAGCTCATTTTCTGAGATTCAAACTATTTTTTCAAATCTATTATCAAATTAACTAAATATAAAGGCGGTTATAATGAAACCTGACTTAATGGATAAAGTTATAATAATTACTGGTGCTGGTTCGGGTATAGGAAGAGCATCATCTTTGCTTTTTGCGAAGGAAGGTGCAAAGATTATTGTTGCTAACCGAAGAGAAGAGAAAGGGAATGAAACAGTAGAGTTGGTTAAAGACGCTGGAGGAGAAGCATTTTTTATACAATGTGATGTTTCTAATGAAGAAAATGTTAAAAATTTAATTGATAAAACCATTAAAAAATATGGCAGATTGGATGGAGCTTTTAATAATGCAGGAATTGTTGGAATACGAAAATCAATAATTGAACTAAACTCAAAAGAATTTGATGAAGTGATCCGAACAAATTTATTTGGTACTTTTTTATTAGTAAAATACCAGGTTCAACAAATGTTAAAACAAAAAAGTAAAGGTAGTATTGTAAATATTACATCAGTAGCTGGATTATTGGGGAGACCAGGTCGCTCACCTTATAACTCGAGTAGAAGTGGTATTATAGCTTTAACAAGAACAGCGGCAATCGAATATATTAAAAATGGAATCAGAATTAATTGCCTTGCTCCAGGTGTTGTAAAAACTGATCTGTTTCAGACCAGTACTGATGGAGGAAAAACAAACAAAATAAAAGAGTATGAAGATGCACACCCTATAGGAAGAGTAGCCGAGCCGGAAGAAGTAGCTGAATCTGCGCTTTGGCTACTTTCAGACAAATCTTCTTTTGTAGTTGGTCATACATTGGTTGTTGATGGTGGATACACAATACTCTAAATCTATGGCAAACACTAATGGAAAAATCTTGCTTACAGGAGCATCTGGTACAATTGGGAAAGAGATCGCCAAGTTATTTTCATTTAAAAATATTTCAATTCGTGCTGGAATACATTCTTTAAACAAACTAAATAATATAAATGAGCAGAAAATTGAAATTATTGAATTAGACTATTTCAATATTCCTACAATTGTAAATTCAGTTAAAAATATACAAACAATTATATTAATCACTCCAAATATTCCTGAGCAAGTGGAAATAGCTACTACTATAATTGATTATGCTAAAGATGCGGGTGTTGAATATATAATAAAATTATCGTCAACAGGGGCAGCAAAAGAAATTGGAACCCTGGTGGGTAGATTGCATAGAATTGTAGAACGATATATTTTCTGTTCGGGGCTTGATTATACAATCATTCGTTCCACAGCTCTAATGCAAAATTTTATCAATATGTATTCTATAACAAATAATAAAATCGCATTACCATGGTCTAATTCTAAAGTCTCTTTTATAAATTCTAAAGATATTGCAAATTTTATTTTTAATATACTAAATACAAAAAGTTCAATATCACGAAATGAACACTCAAAAAAAATTTACACAATCACCTCATCCGAATCATTAAATCTATATGAAATTGCAGAAATATTTTCTTCAATTATTGGGAAAAGAATAATTTATGAAGATATATCTCTAGAAAATGCTAAAAACCAGCTAAAATCTTTAGTAAAATCTGATTGGGAAATAAATGCAATAATGGAGTTGTTTGAGTATTTTAAAAAAGGGAGTAATGCTATTTTAACAAATACATATGAAGAAGTAACCAAACAAAAACCAACCACATTTGCTGAATTCGTAAAAACAAATATTGAAAAATTTAAATTATTTACAAGATGAATATATTGTGTGAATTATTTGATTTGAAAATTCTTTCGCTTGTTCTAAATTTCTAGCTGGATTCATATATGTAAATACAATATTTAATCTTCCGTTAAATGTTGTAGCACAAATTCCAAATCCCAGATCATTTGACCAATGTCTATGCATAGGAGTCATAAAACTTAGTTTTAATAATTTTATACTTTCACAATACCATTCATTCATATCTAATTTTCCTACATTCGTTAATAAAACATAAGGAAGGGAATTAACAGTTCCTATGTTATTTATAGAATTTTCTGAATAAACTTTAACAAAATTTTTTAAATGTAAAAAGGTTTGATTTTGATCTATAAATTCTTTTAATCTATTTTGAAAAGTTTTTGCACATTCCCAAAAAGAATTTATTTCTGTATTTTTTAAAAATACATAACCAAATCCTGCCCATGAACCCAATTGCTCATTTTTTAAATCTAACAAGTATCTATCCCTAATATTCATACCGGCACTGGACTTAATGGTAAAATCATCATCGGGACTTAATTTATTTATTATATAATTTTTCATATTCACTACTAAGGCTGCAGCTAATATAGAGTTCACAGAAAATCCTTTATTTTTACTCGCTTCTATAATAACTTTCGTTTTTTCAGCCTCTACATGAAATGGAATAATGTGAGTTAAACGATCTTGCATTTTATACTGGTGGTTTTTCTTTATTATATCATTAGATAAATGAAGGTGATTTTCAATATTATTTGAATTTGTAAGGTGTTCTGGAAAAAAATCCACATCAGGAAACTTTTCTTCCAGCGAATAAGGAAATTCAATTTTATTTTTATTATATAACTTATCTATTACTATAAGAGTTTCTCGGATAAAATTATAAACTGATATACCATCGGAAATTATATGTGAAAATTTGAATATAATATCTATTCCATCTAACTTTTTTAAATAAATAACTTTCATTAAAGGTGCTTTATTCAAAGGAACAGAAATATTCATTTCATAATTGCATATGTCTATCCATTGTTCTTTCTTAGATTCTTCTATTATTTCAATTGGAATTTTGGCCTTATCGTCATAGCCCCATTCTAAACCATTACTTGACTTATTTATATAATAAGACAAATAATAACCATGTCTATTTTTCATGATTTCCAGTGCTTGTTCTAAAAACTTTATGTCTAACAATCCTTCCAAGTGAGCACACATAATAATAATAAAAGGTTGATCCTTGTTCATAAGATAAAATGTCTTTTCAAGACTACTTAATTTTCTGTTGTAATTTTCCATTGTATATTTACCATTTTAGATTTAATAAACTAAATACGAAGTTTATTAAAAAATATTTGGAATCTAATAATTTTGTAAATCTTTTTTTTATAGTCTTGAAAAATAAATTTGATTCTATTTTACCTATTGGAATATATAGTTATATAATTAGTTTAGCTAGAATTTTCTATGTTTATCTTCTTATAATATGAGGGAATTTTTTATTATTTGTATAAATTTATTAGTAAGAGAGTTGATTTATGACTATATTATTAGATTACAAAATTACAGACACAATTCACGAAGGTGAAAAACACATCATCTACAGAGGTGAAAAAGACAACAAAAAAGTTGTTATCAAACAGCCTTGTAACGAATACCCAACTCTGGAAGAGCTAAAAAGAATCCAAACGGAGTTTGAGTTGCTGCAAAAATTTGCCGTAACACCAAGCATCACAAAAGCGATAGCTCTCGAAAAGTATAACAATACCCTCCTTTTGGTGTTTGAAGATATTGCAGGAGATTCACTGTTCCACCTAATAGGTGAGAAAGAAAAGTTCGATATAAAAGAATTTTTGAACTTAGCGATAGAGACAGTAAAGGCTTTGGGCGAAATCCACAGAGCAAACGTCATCCACAAAGATATAAAACCACAAAACATCATATACGATAAAAAAACGAATAAACTGGAAATCATAGACTTTGGAAGTGCGAGTTTGTTAAGCAAAGAAACACCAAGCATCAGCATGGCAAATGCCTTGGAAGGGACTCTTGCTTACATTTCTCCGGAACAAACAGGAAGAATGAACCGGATGGTGGACTATAGGACAGACTTTTACTCTCTGGGAGTTGCCTTTTACCAGATGGTAACGGGGAAACTACCTTTTGAATCAGTTGACCCTATGGAACTCATCCATTCCCATATAGCGGTGAGTCCGGCATCACCAGAAGAACTTGGAGTTCCCAAACCCATTTCGAACATTATCCTGAAACTGATGTCAAAAAATGCGGAAGACAGATACCAGAGTGCTTATGGTCTGTTGCAAGACTTGGAGTGGTGTTTACAACATATTGAAAATCTAAATCAACTTAAGTTTACACCGGGACAAAAAGATGTGTCTTTAAGTTTCCGTATCCCTGAGAAATTGTATGGAAGGGAGCCTGAGTTAAATAAACTGTTTGAAGTATACGAGCAAGCATGTAGCGGTCCGACTCAAATTATTCTTGTGAATGGTCTTTCGGGAATCGGAAAAACTGCTTTGGTGAATGAAATCCACAAACCAATTGTGAATTCGAGAGGGTATTTCATATCGGGTAAGTTTGACCCTATGAAACGAAACATGCCGTATCGGGCGTTTATTTATGCCTTCCAAGACTTGGTAAAGATGATTCTGACCGAAAGTGGGGAAGCTATTTCCAAGTGGAAAACAAGTCTCTTGGACGCACTGGGAAGTAATGGAAAAGTTATAACAGAAGTGATACCCGAATTGGAGTTAATCATAGGGGAACAACCTCCTGTGGTGGAACTAACTCCCACAGAAGCCCAAAATAGGTTTAATTTGGTATTCCAGAACTTTGTAAAGGTGTTTGCAACAAAAGAACATCCACTCGTGATATTTTTGGATGACCTCCAATGGACTGATATCCCAAGTATCAACCTGCTCCAAACATTGTACACCGCTACCGACATTTCGCACATGCTGTTTATTCTATCGTATAGGGTAAATGAAGTAGATGCAGTTCATCCATTTATGTTGATGCTACAAGAGTTGAAAAAACAAGAATACCAAATAGAAGAAATCTCTTTAGGAGCATTAAAGAAAGAAGATGTAAACCAACTCATTGCTGATACTTTGCAATATGAAACATCCCAAACAGAACCTTTGTCTGAGATAGTTCATTCCAAAACTGCGGGAAATCCTTTTTTTGTAAACGAATTGCTAACAAATATCTATCAAAAAGATATGATTTATTTTCGTAAAGGGAAATGGCAGTGGGACTTAAGCAAGATAGGGGAAGCAAACATATCCGGCAATGTGATAGACTTACTTGTAGAAAAGGTTGAGAAGTTATCCAAAACAGAGCAAGACACTTTAAAACTCATTTCGTGTATAGGGAGTTGGTTTTATGTGGATGTGTTTTATAGCATGTTAGGGAAAGAAGAATCGGAAACAAAAGAATTACTTACAAGTCTTGCAAACAGTGGATTTATATCCATTGGGGAGAACAAAGGTAAATTTGTTCATGACAGAGTGAAGGAGGCATTGTATGGAATCACAAGTGAGGAAGAAAAGGAAAACTACCACTACAAAATAGGGAAAACGTATCTGGAATTGGCAAAGAAACGAGACTCTTTGGATGAACATGCGTTTACAATCGTGAACCAATTGAATAATGCTGTAAATATGCTTTCTTCCGAAGAAAGAGAAATGTTATTGGATCTTGATATTTTGGGAGCAAACAAAGCACTTGCCTCATCAGCCTATGAGCCTGCACTTAACCTGATACAAATGGCAGAAAAATTACTTCCTGAAAACTCCTGGGATTTAATCTATGAGAAAACATTTGATGTATATACAAAATTAGCAAAATTAAATTTTATGAATGGGATGACAACAAATGCTGAGAATTATTTCGCATTAATCTTAAAAAACTGTAAAATAGATATCCATAAAGTTAATGTATCTGAAATAAAAATTCTTCTTTATCTCAGTCAAAATAAACCTATTGAAGCTATCCAGGAAGGAAAACAGGCTTTAAGTTTATTAGGGGTTGAAATTCCTGATATTCATGATCCAACTCCAGAAATACTAAAAGTGAATCAATTCTTAGAAAATAGAAAAATTGAAGATATTCTTGGTTTACCTCGTATGGAAGATGAGAAAATAACTGCTGCTATGAAAATACTTTCTGCCTGTATTGTACCTGCATATATTGCACAACCCAGTTTAATGCCGATCATTGTATTAAAGAAAGTAAATCTGTCTTTAGAATTTGGAAATTATATAACATCACCTATCAGCTATGCGTTTTATGGTGTATTATTATGTAATGCTTTGGGAAATGTAGAAGCTGGAATTAAATTTGGAGAACTTGCTATTAAATTAGTTGAGAGTTTATCTGTCAATTTTATGAAAAGTAGTATATATTTCGTATTTGCAGCGATGATAAATCACTGGAAACACCATGCGAAAAAAAATACTAATTATTTTATAGATTCCATTCAAGCAGGTTTTGAATTTGGTGACTTTCAATATGGTTCTTATAGCTCAAATTATTTAGCAATTCAATCTTTTTTAATGAGAAATAATCTAATAAACTTAATGGAGCATTTTGAAAAATATTATAATACTGTTATGTTAAAATTTAAATTGAAAGATTCTATTGCAGTATTTCAGGTTTTTCACCAATTTGTAATTAACCTACGAGGAGATTCTGAAGATTTTTTGTATTTAAAAGGTTCTGCTTTTGATGAAGATATAACAGTGCCTATTTGGCTTGATGCAAAAGATGCTGGTTCTTTAACGTGTTATTATTACAATAAGGGTATTTTAGCATATTTGGCAAATGAATTTATTTTATCAAATGAACTATTCATTAAAGCTAAACCTTATGAAAGTGCTGCATTTGGAATGATGTATGTTCCAGAATATAATTTCTTTCAATCATTAACTAACCTTTCCCTTCTGAAAGAGGAAAAAGATAAACAAACCTACCTCGACCAGGTCAAGAAAAATCAGGAAAGAATGAAAGTCTGGGCAGAGAACTGCGAAGCAAACTATGGACATAAGTACCACATAGTAGAAGCAGAGATCAATAGACTAAACGGCAACATCGCAGAAGCAATAAACCACTACGACACAGCAATCAAACTCGCCATTAAGCATGAATACATCCTGGAAGAAGCAATTGCCAACGAACTCGCTGGTAAGTTCTGGCTGAAGCAAAAAAACGAAAGATTTGCCAGAATTTGTTTGACAGACGCAAGGTATGCTTACGAAAGATGGGGATGCAAACCAAAAGTAAAACAACTGGAAGCAAAGTATCCTGCCTTTACAAGGCTGCCAACAAGCAGAGAAGGTATAGGCTTGTCCGGGACTGTCACCATGTCAGCAACAACATCAGGAACGATTTCTGCTGGGTCATCGGGAACGACAAATGCCGGTGCTTTGGACATACAGAGCGTGCTCAAAGCCTCCCAAACCCTATCGGGAGAAGTTGAGTTTGACAAACTCTTGGAAAAGATGATGCGAATCTTGTTTGAGAACGCAGGAGCAGAAAAAGGTGTCCTAATCCTTGTTGATAAAAGTAGCAAGAAACAAGAGATGGAACTAAGCGTCGAAGCCGAGGGAGATGCCAATAAAAACGAAATCAGTGTATTGCAACACAAAAAAATCAATCAAGTAAAGTTGCCTCAAACTATCATTAACTATGTATCAAGGGCAAAAAAGGAAATTGTTCTGGATGATGCGAGTAAGAGTGGTGCCTATACAAGGGACCCATATATCCAGACAGAAAAGCCCAAATCAGTATTGTGTTATCCAGTAATAAGCCAAGGTAAATTGGTAGCAATGGTATATCTGGAAAACAATTTGACAACGAATGTATTTACAGTGGATAGATTGGAGATCATGAAGATACTTGCGTCACAGCTTGCCATCTCTATAGACAACGCGGAACTTTACGATAATTTGGAAGGAAGGGTAAAAGCTCGAACTAAAGAAATAGGTGATATTATGAATAATGTGGAACAAGGCATATTGACCTTAAATCCAGATTATAGCATAAACCCAGACTATTCCAAAAAAGTGATCGATATATTTAACAGAGACGATTTAGGGAACAAGAACTTTATATCAATATATCCAGAGGAAATACAAAAGAAGTTAGAGAAGTTTCTTTTGCAATTATTCAAGAACAAGTTCATGGCAGAAAGGATGTTTCAAGCATTAAATCCACTAAAAGAATATCACTTGCAACTAGATGAAGACAATACCAAAATATTATCGTTCCATTTTTCTCGGATTTACGAGGAAGACCGTGACGGGAAATTGACAGAGAATATCCAAAAGCTCATGGTGGTGATAGACGATAAGACAGCAGAGCATGAGTTGCAACAGCAATTAGAAGCGAAAGCCAAAGAGCAAGCAGGCAAGGTAGAGAAGTTGTATCAGATACTCAATTTACAGCCATCGGTGTTTACAGGTTTCTTGAAAGAAGGTGGAGAAGTGATAGCTGTAGTGAGGGACAAGCTAAGTGGTGGATTAGAGAAGTTGAAGGATATAAAAAACATAGAAGAGTCTTATCGTGCCGTACATACACTAAAGGGAAATGCCAGGGCATTAAACTTGGATGGAATAGGTGAAGTATGCCACAAGTTAGAAGACGAGTTGGATAAGGTTCGTAACAATGTGGAAGGTGTAGACGATAAGCTGTATAAGTTGGTTCAAGAAGGAATTGATCGTGTGGAATTTGAGTTGAAGGACGGTAATAGCTTATTTGATAAGATATTAGGAATGAAGAGTGCCTTGCAGACCAAACAAGACTCAGCTGTATCCGCCCTTGAGAGTTTGTTACGAAACATAGTGAAGAAGGAAAGTGAGGATTCTGGTAAGAAGTTGGACTTTTCTTTCAAATCAGAGTTGGATGAAAAAGTGACAGAGGAAAGATTGAAGGTTTTTAAAAATCCACTGTTGCAAATAGTTCGTAATTCGATAGGTCATGGTTTGGAAGAAGCAGACGGGAGGAAACAAGCCGGCAAGCCAGAAATTGGTAAAGTGTCTATCATGTTGCGAGAAGAAGGTGGAAAAATCATAGCTGAGTGTAGGGATGATGGAAGAGGCTTGGATGCGTCTAAGCTAAAAGCAAAGGCAGTGGAGAAGAAAGTGATAACTCCTGCAGAATCAGAAAATATGAGTGACGAGGAGAGCTATATGCTAATCTTTCGTTCTGGGTTTAGTACAGCAGAAAAAATCACTGGAACATCTGGTAGGGGAGTAGGAATGGATATAGTGAAGAGCGAAATCGAAAACGCAGGTGGTCATATCAAAATCCAGACCAAATTGGGAGAGTATACAAAGTTCATTATAGGAGCATAAGAGTTCTTGCACGAGAAGGTGACACTGGTAGAAAATACCGGTGTCACCTTTAGCAAATAATTAGTAAAGCAAAAGAAATTGTTAGTTTTCCCCTGTCCCGTAAACGGGGTTTGTACAATTTCTTTAGCTCCCCCGCTTCACGGGGGTTGGGGGGAAATTCACAAAAACTTACGCTTGATTACTTAGAGTCAAAGAATCCATATAGCCTATTGTCAAGTTCTCTATTAAAAGTAGAAATTTTTTCAGTAACTTCATACGATTTTTAAAGAAAAAAACTGTATTTAACTCGCCGCACTAGAAAGATTAAAAAATCATTGCCATTCATAAGTTATCCTTTGATATGGGTACATTTTATAGGGGTGTTAACATGCGGAATAGGGTTGCTTTGTTTGTTATACTAATTTTTTGTTTTTTGGCAGATATTCACGGAGATGAATTTCATAGTATAGACGGATTGTACGGAGAAAGAGCGTCCGGTTTGGCGGGAGCTTATTCTGCACTTTCGGATGACCCATCAGGAGCTTATTATAACCCAGGTGGTCTTATTTTTGCCGTTGCCAATAGAGTTTCGCTTTCGGCAAGCGGATATAACAAAACAAGCAAATCTTTTGAAAATTTGTTAGGATTCGGGCAGAGTTATGAAAGAAAGTCTTCTGCGTATGCTCCCAATTTGATTGGTTCTTTAAACGTATTTGGGAAATTTGCTGTGGCTTTTACGGTTGTGAACACACGATTGGAAGACTTTAACCAAGCGGATCAATTTTATTACCCCCATTTTTTCTCCCAACTCAATCAAATTACCTCTGACTACACAAACAATGCAACTCAATTTTTGATTGGTCCTAGCTTGTCCTACAGATTGTCCAATCGTCTAGGTTTTGGAGTGTCTTTGTATTATTTTAATGATAGGATGCGAACTAGAATTGATTCAAGGGGTGTTTTTACAACGGACGGATTTACTACACTTACAACCAATGATGCCCGAACAACAGACGGTTTGGAACCGGTTTTTGGTTGGCAGTATATTGTGAGCAAAACTCTTTCACTTGGACTTTCCGTGCGAAGAAAGTTTCTTAATTCCAAACATAGAAGGACTTCATACATTAGCACTCCCCAATATATGGATCCTTACAACTACAATGTGGTGACTACACAAACCGGACCTCCCGGAACACCTGCCACAACTACTTATAGTCCGCTTCTCGCAAGTGATTATCTCATTGACGAGAGTACAGGAGATATTATGTCTTGGTTTGTTCCTGTGGAATCTATTCCGGTAAGTAATAAAACAGGTTTGAACGATAGTATACTGGTAGGGAAATCGCTTTCAACGGCAAGAATACCAGAGGTACCTCAACTGCGGATGGGTTTTGCCTACTATCCCACTCCCAAGTTTTTGTTATCGTTTGACTTTATTTATACCGATGGTTATTCCGTAAAGAAAAATCTTTACATGGTAGATATCAACAATCCTATTGTATATTATAACGATGATAGATATAGGCAGTTGGAACTTTTATCAACAAGGAACTTTGCAATTGGAATGGAATACTATCTTACGGAATCCTTGGTTATTCGAGGAGGCTATTTCACAAACAAGTCCAATACAAAACCTATCAACCGAACGCTAAGAGCAATGGTCTATTTATACCAAGAATTGCAAAGTTTGGATACTCTTTCTGCTTCTACCGGGGGTGGGGGATACTTGATCTATGCCAATCCGGAATTGTCAACGCCCGCTAGAAATGAAAAAATTGATCTGGAAGGTATCTCCCTTGCAGTGGGATACGAAACGGCAAAAAATTCTACCAGTTTGACCTATGTTTTGCAAAAGGAAAACATTTTTCAGACATCCGGAAGCCGAACCGGAATGCCACAGTTATTGCAAGTAGGTTTTGCTGCTCCAATGAAGTATCGGAATCAGACCATTCTTTTGTCTGCTGGTATTAAATACTAAGGTGATTTATAAATATGTCCAAACATTTTAACATTTTTTTATGGTTTCTTTTTATTTCTATTTTGGTATTATTATTCGTCGGTGGAGTTTCTAAGTCAAAAAATCAGAGTGATTTTAATGATTATTACAGAGCTTCTATTTCCTTTTCAAATAAAAAAGACATCTACCACGTAGAATTGATTAAGAATTTAAGCCAATCAATTACGCTACAAAATCTTTTTCAACCGGAAAATCTGAAAAAATTAGAAGCACTGAAAGGCAATCTTGGCTCTTATATTTACCCTCCGACCTTTGCTTTTTTGCTTATGCCCATGGCTCAGCTTGATTATCCTTTGGCTTCTTTATTCTTTTTTCTTATCAATTTTTTATGTTTGCTTTTATCACTATTTTTAATTCATAAAATGATACCTTCGCCAAACATCATTTTAGTTTATATAATTTCTCTCTTGTTTTCATATCGTTTTTTGGAAAATCATATCATCAACAACCAAGTCGCCTTTATTCTTATATTTCTAATACTCTTATCGGTTTACACGAAATCGAGTTGGCTGGCTGCTATTTTGCTTTCTCTTGGAATTGTGATAAAGATTACTCCCGGAATATTTATTTTGTATTTTCTCTACAAGCGAAGGTATTTAATCCTTATTTTAACGGTGGTTTTTTTGGCTTTTTGGCTATTGCTGCCTTCTTTGGCTGGGCATGAATACAATATGTTGCAGTTAAAAAACTGGTATTTACTTGTATTAGACAATGCCATGAAAAATCCGATCTTTCGAGCTTGGAAAAACAACCAGAGCTTGCTTGCTACGTTGGCAAAGTATTTTCTCAATGGAGCTGACCTTCTCAATCAGCCTCGTTATTCTATGCCATTTGTTTCTTCGTCTGCTACTACGGTCAAAGGGATGTTTTATGCACTTACAGTGACGATATTGGCACCTCTCTTTTGGAGAATGAAAAAAGGCATAGAAGACAATTTACTACTTGCTTGCTTGTTTATTCTGTCTGTTGTTTTGAGCGGAGTCAGTTGGATTCATTCTTTTTCTGTTTTATTGTTTTCTTTTGTTTATGCTGTAAATTTCTTATATGAAAGGCAAGAACTGAAACGCTACAGAATCATTTTGGGAGTAGTAGGGTTAATGTTTATTTTGCTAGGAAGACAATTTATAGGCTCCGGAATGGAAGACACCGCCATGATGTATTCTGTTTATTTGTATGTTTCTTTGGCTTTGTATATTTTGCTTTTACAATTCAAAGATGAGGAGTCTGTAGTATGAAAAAATTTCAATAAACTTCTCAAGGAGTATTGAATAATATTAAAAACTTTGTTCCGCTATTTATTTTGTCTGCGTCTTCTGGGATAGATTCTACGCTAATTCGTCCGTTGTAAGACTGCACAAATTTTGCTACCAAGGGCATTCCAAAACCGGTTCCTTTTTCTTGGTTTGTTCCAGGTCGGTTTGTTTTTTTAGTAGGATCAAATATTATTTCCAACAGTTCCTGTGGCATCCCAATTCCATGATCTTGAAAGATTAGTTGTACTTTTTGATTGGGTAGAGTTTCTGCACTTATTTCGATTCTACCCTTTGGATAAGAAAATTTGATGGCATTTGTTAAAAGATTATTAACTACAGAATTAACCAGGGAGACTCTTTCTGCTAAAATTTTGATTGAATCATCTATTTGTAGGCTAATTTGAATTTCTTTTTTTTCAATTAGGTTTTTTAGCATGGAGATTGATGTTTGGAGTGTTTCTTTAAGGTTTATGGGTTCTAACTTTAATTCGTATTTGTTTTCAACAAGGGCGCTTATTTTTCGAACTAATTTGATAACTTGCAAGATGTTTTCCGAAGAAGCCCGTATTAACCATTTGGCTTTGTCCATTGAGACAGTATCTGCTTCAACCATCTTGATCATACTTAGAATGGCACCAGCCGGATTGGCAAGATCGTGACACAAAACGTGGAGTAGACCTTCTCGCTCACCGCTAATTTGCTCTATTTTTTTTCTGCTTTCCGTTAATTCTATATGAGTTTTGACTCTTGCCAACAGCTCGGTTGAATTAAACGGCTTTGTAACATAGTCTACAGCTCCTACCTCAAACCCTTTGATTATATCTTCCGGTTCATTTCTTGCAGTTAAAAAAATGACAGGAATATTTTTGGTAACAGGGTTTTCCTTGAGTTTGAGGCAAGTATTAAAACCATTTATATGAGGCATCATAACATCTAGCAGTATCAAATCCGGATTAAACTGTACAGCTGTTTCTATTGCCTGGAATCCGTCTAAAGCAGCTAAAACATCGTATTTGTTTTTGGTTAAAATAGTGCTTAATACTTCTATATTGGTAGGTGTATCATCTACAATTAATATTTTTACAATTTTATTTTCCGTCATTTTATCCCTAAAAAAGAGTTTTCTGTAAAATTAAACTTAGTCAAGCATATTAAACTTTATTTTATTGGTCTATAATTGAATTGTGGGATATTATAAGGACTGATTCAATGAAAAAGCTTGAAGACTCTCTAAAATTTAAAGAATGGACACAATCTCTTCTGAAAAATGGTGTTCATATTGAGGATATAGATGTTTTGAATACAATCCATAAGCCAAATGGAGAAGTGTTATTTGGGTTGATCGATGTTGATGCCGTAGACGAAGAAGGGAAAAAGATATTGCCAATCGTTTTATTAAGGGGACACTTTGTTATTGTTTTGGTTTGTCTGATTGAAAAAGAAACTTTCCGGAAATATTGTTTATTGGTTAAGCAAAGGCGTATAGCCGATGGTAGTATGTTTTATGAGCATCCTGCTGGTATGTGTGACAGTGAATCCGACCCATACAAGGTTGCGTTAAAAGAAGTGTGGGAAGAAACCGGACTACAAATTTCAAGAGAATCTTTAGTATTGCTTAATGATAAATTGCTTTATAGCTCACCTGGTCTTTTGGACGAGGGGGGGTATTTTTTTGCTTGTGAAATCAGTTTAACTACAAAGGAAATCGAATCATTCAAAAATCAAAAAATGGGTGATACTACCGAGCATGAGTATATTACTACTTATATTTGTAGCTTTGAAGAAAGTTTTGATTTGATTAAAAATACAAGCGGTTTATTGGTAAATTATTTGTACCTAAACCATACTAATAAAAAGTAGAATAAAGAATTGGAACAAGAAAATCAGTATTATACTCCTTTGTATAAAATATTCTTTATTATTAGCTTTATATTGCTTTTTGTATTTTTAATTTTGTTTAGCCTTGTAAAGAATAAAAATGAAACCTTATTAAATAGCTATAAATTATTAGAGAAAGAAGGTCGTACGACTTTTTCCGTATTAGTTGATCAACATTCTATCAAAGATGGAAAAAAAAAGCGTTTTATATATACGTATCTTGTTCCGGACAATTATGGTAGAATGAATGAAGTTGTAGAGATTGTAGACCAGCAGATTAACAAAAAATTGAGGGTAGGAGATACTGTTCTTACTCAAAGTATGACCATACAATTGTTTGGAAGGAGTGTACTTATTTCCAAAATCGTAGGAAATCTAGAAAAAAGAACCATAGATGATTTTTTATACAAACTATCAGCTTTTGGTATTTTGTATTCCCTTGTAATTGGCTTGATTGCTATTTTTTATAAGCTAACCGGAAAGTAATATCATGGTACATTTTTAATAACCATTTCTACTTGAAAAGGGCTTTGCAGGTGTAATTTGGGGTCAACTTCAAAAGAAATATAAGAAAGATAGTTTTTGTATTTCACCAAATACATATATTCGGTAAATTTCAAATGCTTTAGTTTCTTTTGAACTTCTTGTATCCATTGATTATTTGGTTGAATTTCTTTAATCCGAACGCTTGTGTCCGTAATGTTTGGTAATTCTGGCAGACAGTTTGGAGTGTCTAATTTTTCGATTTCAGCTTTAAATATTCTCAGAATATTTTGGTTTAACCTTTTTTCGGCTTCTTTTTCTTCTTTCAGCTTTTCATTGAAATCCGGAATGTAAAAATAGCTCCAATATTCTTTATCCAAATCAATTTCAACGCTAGTTTCTTTAATTTTGGCTTCTTGTTTATCTTTATGAGGAGAAACATTTGTATCATTAGGGGTACTTTTGGCTGTTTCTACCTTGGTATCCTTATTTGCAGCTGGAGCTGCATCTTGTGCTCCTACTGTAGAAGCAATCAATAAACAGAGGATTATTAAATATTTCATAATACAATTTACCTATCGGAATTTTTATGGGAATTTTGAGAAATTTATTTGGTTCAGGGTTCCTTTTCTCTTTTTTGTATTTTTCCACCCTAGGTTAATTACCGAATTATTTTTTCTACCGCTTTTTTGTATTCAATTACTATGCCATTAGTCCGATCAAATGCCAGTCTAATACTTTAATGTCTTTACCTTGTTCCGGTGCTTCACCACCTCTTTCGGCATACACTACAACGTGAAGCTCTACTAATCCGCTTTCGCTGTCACTCCCTAAAGAATGTTTTGCGTCTACGGTTACTTCCGTTCTTAAAATATCTTCCTCAAATACGGGAGCAGTATGATCGCAACTCCTCCAGGCAAGAATTGTAACAAAATTGGGAATTGCTCTGACAATATGAGAAGCCGCCATGGATATCGTATGACCACCATAAACCAATCGCTTTTTATAAACACTGGAAACGGCATCCGTATGAGTGGTCGCAGCATTTAAAGTCATTCTGACCAATTCCGGTGCACTTGTTATGGTGTCTCTGTTTTCTACAACAAACGTTGTTCCTTCGGAAACTTCTTTAAAATGAGTTCCCGGGTTTTTCATTTTAAAAAAGTTCAAATTCCAAGACTTAGGAACCAATTCGATTACTTTATTTACATCTATGGTGGAAGGAATTGTATCAAAAGAATCGGAATGTCCCGTATTTGCATTTTCATCTTTGCATGGAATCATTGGACATCGCCAAAAGTGCATAACGGTTTCATTTGCTTGGTTTTTTACCTGCATTTCCAACACAACCATACCGGAAGCCGGTCGTCCCGGTTTAATGGCATTTTGTTTTAAAGCGACTACTTTTGTGGTTGTGCGTAATGTATCTCCGATAAAAACCGGTTTGTAAAACATCAAACCGCGATAAAACAGATTTCCTTTCACCCTTTGGGATGCGTAAGTTGTCTGCCCGATGGCGATGTTGCATATTAAACTTGGATTTGCTAAAAGTTTACCTGTTCCCGTTACGCCTCTCGAAAGGTTTATGTCTAAGGGGAGTCGCAATCCGTCTGCAAAAATTGCTTGGTGAATGGCAGCATAGCCGGATGTTATCGTTATAGAGGGAGCGAAATCAAAAACCTGCCCCACAGAAAAATCTTCAAAATATGGTCCACTAATGTGTTGAGTAGACATTCAAGCCTCCGTTCTCTTTTGTTATTTTAAATTTATAAAATATGCCTATTCTCCAGATTTACAAAACAGGTAATCTTGAAAATAACATTATTATCCTTCTAATAAACGAAATTTACAAAATAACTAAAAAATGAATGTTCTAATGGTTGTAGCTAAAAAAATGGACATATCATTATAAATTCTTTAAGCTAAATTATGAAAAATTCGGATCAGCACCATATAACTACCATTAAAGAACTCTGGGAAAAACAAGAGTTTCAATTAAGTATACCAGTTATTGATCTACAACACTTATGGTTGATCTGGCTTTTATTGGAGCTTGATGAAGTTGTAAGCAGAGGGCAACCGGAAGAAATAGACAGTAAATTTCAAACAATTTCCCCCGAATTGATTGATTATACAATTAATCATTTTTCTCTGGAAGAAGACCTCTTGAAGAAATTCGACTTTCCGGAACAAAGGGAGCATAAATCACAACATAAGCATTTTATAAGAGTTGTTGAGCATCGAATTAATGAAAGAAAGTCCGGAGATGTTAAAGCGAGTTCGTTTCTTGTAAATTTTCTTAGAAAGTGGCTGTATAACCATATCTTGACTGAAGATCGGAAATACGGTCAGTATATTACGCGTAGAAAAAAAAATTCTGAAATCTATTTTAAAGATATTCTTGAGAAAACGAAGATAATTTCCATCAGTCAGAAGCAGGTAGAACTTTATAGTGCCATTACTGGTTTTACTGATCTACATGAAATTTCCAGTGAAAATGCGTTGCTTGAGGTGCTGAAAATCTGGAAAATTTATCGGTTGAATGTGAACATACCTATTATAGATATGCAGCATCTTTGGCTTGTGAAAATGATAGTTGAACTTGAACAAAAGAAAAAAATAGGTTCGGCAAGTGATAGAGAACAGGCATTCATGCATAGCATCAAAACAGCTATCAATTATTCAAAAGAGCATTTTATTTTGGAAGAAATGATTTTCGAGAAATTCATGCCTAATATCCTGAAAACCCATTCTTTCCAACACAGGCAGTTTTTGGAATTCATAAGCCTTCGAAATGAACAAAACAAACAAGGATTATATGCTGCTATTTCAAATCTTGTTGCTGATTTCAAAGAATGGATTGTTTCTCATATTGCTATTGATGATCGTATTTTAAAATATATAGCCAAGAAAAATTCGGACGAACTAAAGGAGTTTTTATCCACTGAGATAAGCGAGGGAAGGGTAAACGTAAATCCGGAGCACCTCCGTTTCTATAACAGAATCAGAAAGATGTTATAAAATATATTTTTCCTCTAATAAAAAAGCAGCAGGGAAACACTTCTAACTGAGGTGATCCGATATTCGAGTAAGCTTGATCCTAATTATAAAAAAAAATTGAAGGAAAAACACAAATATACTAGTCCAAATCCGGATCAACAGTGGGAAAAAGCTTTTGCTAAGGCAAAGTATTATTTTAAAGAAATTTATTCTTGAAAAAAAGGCTTTATAAGATAAGCTAAAATATACTATGATTAGAATGATTTTCGGAATTTACATGATTAGATTCACTTGATTTTAAAGGAAATAAAATGATGAAATTTTATGATAAACTACATTCCAGAAGCAATAAAGTTAAGAGCCTGTTGTGCGTTGGGCTTGATCCGGAGATAGAAAAAATTCCTTTGGTAATTCAAAAGGAGCAGAACCCTCTTTTTGAATTTTGCAAACATATTGTGGACGCAACACATACCGATGTTGCTGCCTACAAACCGAATATTGCCTTTTTTGAAAGGTACGGAAGTTCGGGGATTAAAGAATTTGAGTTGTTGCTTGAATATCTAAAAAAGAACTATCCGGGAGTTCCGATTATTGCAGATGTAAAAAGAGGTGACCTCGCAAATACAGCAAAAGAATACGCTAAATATTATTTTGGATCGTTGTGTGTTGATTCCATAACGGTTTCTCCTTATATGGGCTGTGACAGTCTAGAGCCATTTTTGGAGTATGAAAATAGCTTTTTGTTTGCTCTTTGCCTCACGTCTAATAAGGGAGCGGAAGACTTTCAAAAGTTGGTTGTAAAAGAAGGGAATATTAGAGTCTATGATGAAGTTGCCAGTGCGGTGTATCGTTTAAACAAGGACTATCCTGATAGAGTTGGTATTGTTGTTGGAGCGACCTATCCTGGAGAATTAAAATTGCTTAGAAAGAAGTTCCCTGATATGGTATTTTTGATTCCTGGTTTTGGTGCACAAGGAGGAGAACTTTTGGACACCATCAGTATCAGTGGCTTGAATTCTGTTGTCAATTCATCCAGGTCGATTATCTATCATTCCAACCAAGATGATTTTGCAGAAAAAGCACTCCAGAAGGTTAAAGAGATCAATCAAGAGATGCAAGTCTTGTTTAGATAGATCGAAAATCAAAGCTCTGGATTATAGTTTCAGAATAGGTGGAACCAGAAGGTTTTTCTTGGAAACAAAAAAGCCCTCTACAAGGATTGTGGATGGTGGGAAAAGACTATGAAAACAGTAAAAAATTCTAATTCAAAAGTTTTGGAGCAAGTGTATACTCAATTAGATTATACGTCAGGAACTCTAGTCGATATTCATTCCGAAACAAAAAATTGGCTGGAAGTTGGAGATTGGATTGAAACGGCAAAAAACATCCATGGCATCTCCCGTATATTTTTTATTAAGAATAGTCCGTTTATATTATTTGCTTCGACTGAGAAACCTGAAGAAATTATAAATATATTTAATAATTCTTGGTGTATGATGCGACCTAAACTTTTATACGTTGCATCGTCTGGTGAAATAACACTGTACGATTTATCAAAAGAACCAGTAAAAACTTTTGAAGAATTAAACGAAAGGGTCTTAAGGGAAATTAAATCTATAGTTGAGATATTAGAAAAGTTAAAATCATACTCAAGGGAAAAAATAGAAAGTTATGATCTTGAAATTAATAAATTTTCTGGTGGTGCTGAATATAGGTTTACCCAAGATTTGAATTTTATCAGAAATCGTTTGATTCAAAAAGGATTAAAAGATGAAAAATTAAAGTATGCTCATGCTTTGATTGGTAGGTCAATATTTATTAAATATTTAGAAGATAGAGAAATCCTAACAAAAGATTATTTTCTAAAAGTAGCAGGTAAAAAGGAAGAGTGGAGAAGTTTGTTATCTACTTCTTTAGAGAAATCAGATGTTTCCGGAAATACTAATTTTTATTATGCGAAGGTTTTACGTAACAAAGAATATACCTATAGCCTTTTTAACCAATTAAAAGAAGATTTTAATGGAGATATGTTTTCTTCTGATGAATTGGAAAAGGAATATATAAAACAAGAACATCTGAATCTTCTTTCCGGTTTTTTATTAGGGGATTCTAAAGAAGAGAATCTATTTTTTTGGGCTTATAATTTTAAATTTATACCTATTGAAATTATCAGTTCTATTTATGAAGAATTTTATCATAAAATAAATTCTGAGAAAACGTCACATGGAAAAAAGAATTCTTTAGATACAAAAGGAACAAATTATACTCCTACAACTTTAGTTGAATTTTTAGTTTCGGATACTTTAACAGAAGATATTCTAAGGAAAAATCCTAAAATACTTGATCCGGCCTGTGGTTCTGGAATTTTTTTAGTAGAATCATATAAAAGAATCATCAGATTTCAAAGACTGACCAAGAAAAGAAGACTTTCTTATAAAGAACTAATTTCTATTTTAAAAAATCAGATATTTGGAATAGAAATTAATGAAGCAGCTCTAAGAATCACTTCATTTAGTTTATATCTTGCTTTGCTAAATCATTTAGAGCCTAAAGATATTTTAGAAAACATATCCCAAAATAGAAAACTTCCACGTTTGCTATTTTCTGAAAAAGAAAGAGGAGATGATAGCTATAATATACTAGTTCATTGTAATACGTTTAAAATTAATGATTTATATACATTTCAAGAAATAAAAAGTAATTTTTCACAAGGAAACATTGATGTAGTAATCGGAAATCCGCCTTGGGGAAGCAAACTAGATACAAACTCGAAATCAATCATGCAAAAATGGTGCGATGACCACAACTTTCCAATAGGAGATAAAGAACCTTCTCAAGCGTTTATAGGAGTTTCCATTTCTTTTTTAAAAGAAAATGGAATTGCAGGATTTCTTGTATCATCTGGAGTATTTTTTAAGCATGGAATCAGCAAGCAATTTAGAGATAATTGGCTCTCTCAAACTCAATTAAAAAAAGTAGTCAACTTTGATCATGTCAGAGACGTATTTTTTAGTGGTGGAAGGAAAAAAGATTCTATTTCCCCGTTTGCCTCTGTTATCTTTGTAAAATCCAAATTAGATAACACACATGTTTTTGAATACTGGACTGCCAAAAAAGTAAGTTCTTTGAATTCAACTAAAATAATTATTTTACATAAAACCGATTTAAAATTAGTGAAACAAGATGATTTTATTCGAAATCATAAACTATGGAAAATATATTGGTGGGGCGGACATAGAGATAGAGATTTGATTGAGTATTTGGATAGTTTTGAAAAGTTGGAAAGTTATATAGATGATATCGGGCAAGGGTTAAAAGAGAATGATAAACAATTAGGGCATAAAAATTTTGAATTAGGATTAAAAATATTAGAGTCCAAAAATTTTACAAGATATGGAAAGCTTATACAAAAACGCGATTTGGTTGATCCACCGGCATTAGTATGCCAATTGGGAATGGTTGAAATGTATTATGGTGAAAGAATATTGTTAAGCAGAGGAATTAAACAACAGAGAGCAAATAAAGGAATTATAACAGCAAGATATGAAGACTTTAGTTTTTGTTTTCGACATTCGATTAATTCATTGAAATTAGTAAATCCATCTGAATCTAATTATAAGGTTCTACTAGGAATTATTTGGTCATCATTAGCAATGTATTATTGGTTTCAAATTGCTTCTCAATGGGGACAATGGCACCATGCTTTGCATATAGAAGAAATTATTGATTTACCTATTCAATTTCCAGAAGATAAAAAACTCAAACAAAGAATCATTCAAATTGTAGACCAACTACGAAACATAGAAGAGGATTCTTTTTTTAACGAAAGTTCCAATTCGAATACAATAACCAAGTTAGAAGCAGAACTTGATGAAGCAGTATTTGAATTGTACAATCTGAATCAAAATGAAATTGATTTAATCAAAGAAACCTGTGATATAAAACTAGACCTGCTCTATAATAATCTCAAAAGCAAAGCTATAAAAAAACTAAAGTGGGATTGTGATACAGTATATGGTCTGCAAAAAGATTTGGAATTTATCAAAGAAAAGAGCGAAATAAAAGATTATTTACTAAATTTTTTAGGTGTTTGGAATCAAAAACTTTCCACTAAAGGTGAGATTATGTGGCAAATCCTTTTTCCAGAAAACTCACCATTGATAGGTTTCCTTTTTTATCCTCACGAGAAAAACAAACCTATCCTTAAATTAGATACAAGTCAAAAAGAATGGAAACAGATTCTCCAAGAGTTATCAGAGAAATTTTTAATCCAAAATACTGCACATATATATACAGATGGAAGTCTTAGAATTATTTCAGATCAGTATATACTTATACTAAAGAGAAATGAAAGAAGACTCTGGACAAAAAATACCGCTTTGGAAGATGCTGAAGCTATACTAGTTCAAGCTATACACAAACAAAAGGAAATCAAAAGATGACACCTGGCTTTTCTTTTTTTGAAATTGATTATTGGGAACAACTAGAATCAGATATGATTGAGATGGTTAAAGATTCTTTAATTCTTTTAAAAAGTAAATTAGAAAATCAAAGAGAAGAAAACTCCATAAATTATGTTTTGAATAAATGCTTTTTAGAAATGAGCAGAAAAAAGAAACTAACGCAATACGGATATTTTGGGAAAGATAGAAAACCAATCTACGAAGCAGAAAGAATAAGTTATGAAGATGATTTAACCAGAATAAAAAGAATGGGAAAACGACCTGATTTTCAGTGGCAACTATATGATGATAACGCTGATTATGGATCAACTTCTTATAGCGTTGTATTTACAGTTGAATGTAAACGACTTGGAAGTAAAGTAAATGGTCGTGATTTATGCTCGGCTTATGTAACACAAGGAATTGTAAGATTTGTCAAGGAAGAATGGTCTTATGGAGCAGGTGCAAAATCAGGGGTAATGGTTGGCTATATTCAAAGTTTGAACGAAAAAGAAATTTTAAAAAATGTAAATCAGAATTGCAAAAAGAATTCTATAGGTGAATTAATAAATAATAGCAAGAAACAAACGAGTGATATTTACTTTTATCTCGAAAAACTTAGTCGAATTGAAATCAAACCCAAAGATTTTAGATTGTTTCATATTTGGGTAGACCTGAGATAAGGAACACAAATCGAAAAGAATTCCCTTTTTATAACCAGGAGATTAAAAATGAATCAAAATAAAATAGTTGACCATTACATCATAACAAGGAATAATAATCATTGGTAATAAACTATGTCTTATGCTGATTTTACACTCGGAAGAGATTGAAAAAAACTAACTAAAGGGTCTCTAAAATGAAATATTATAAAATACTTATTCTGATCGTATTTGTTTTGTATTGTAGTTCAAGTCCTGAGAAAACAGAAACAGAAATCGACACAAAAAAGGTTGAAACTCCTGAGAACAATACTTCCGTACCACCTCCCAAAAAGGAAGAGCCAGAGAAAAAAGTAGAAACGGAAAAAAGAGCTAAAGCTGAAACGGTGGAAATCGTAATCAAAGAGGATAAAATACAGGACGTTAAAGATTACAACAGTGCCGGGATGAAGTATTTCTCCAAAAAAGACTATAAAAGTTCTTTGCGTTATTACGTGAAACACAAAGAAGAGCAAGAAAAAAAGGGAATGATAGGAACAAACGGATATGCAACTACTCTCCACAATATAGGAATGGTATACTCTCGCATGGGAGAGAATGACCTTGCTTTGGAACACTACACTAGGTCAATGGCTGTGATGGACAGTATTGGCTTACAAAAAACATCCGATTATGCAACAACCCTTTTTAACGTGGGAAAATTGTTTTACCAAAACTATAAAAAACCTTGTGAAGCTGTTCATTGGCTGGAAAAAGCTGTAGAGCTGGAAGAAAAGTTAGATCACCCTGATTTGGCAAAAGATAAAAAATACTATATGCAGGTAGATGGTGAGTGTGAGGATTAGATAAAGAAAAATTGACTTTAATACCAAGTAAATAAATTTTAGTTAAAGGAGTAAATATGAGAGTATTAGTTACTGGAGGATGTGGTTTTTTAGGTTCTCACGTATGTGAGTTGTTTTTAAAAAACGGATGGGAAGTTGTCAGTTATGATAGTATGACAAAATATGAATTAAAAAGAACCGGTTATGGAACGGACGCTACACGTGAGTATAACTGGGACTACCTAAAGAGTCAAGGCGCTATAATGGTGAAAGGAGATATTCGTAACCTCGAACATCTATTGGATAGAACGGAAGGTTGCGATTATATTGTTCATACAGCTGCCCAACCGGCAATGACGATTTCTTGGGAAGACCCAGAGCTGGATTTTACAACCAATGTATATGGGACGTTTAACGTTCTGGAAGTGGCAAGGAAAAGAAAGATTCCGGTTGTAAATACAAGTTCCATCCATGTGTATGGCAATCATATCAACCATACACTATCGGAATCCGCAACGTCTTATAACAGAAATCCTCCCGAAATTTCCGAAAATGAGAAAACAATGGAAGGAACAATTTCACCTCTCCATGCTTCCAAGATGAGTGCCGAGCATTACGTTAGAACCTACGTTGATATGTATGGGATCAAAGCGGCTACTTTCCGATTTACGGGAATTTATGGAGAAAGACAGTTTGGAGGAGAAGATCACGGGTGGGTCGCCAATTTTGCTATTCGTTCCGTATTCGGACTTCCTTTGAAAATCTTTGGAACTGGCAAGCAAGCTCGTGATATCCTTTATGCCGGAGATGGTGCCCAAAGCTATTTTCAATTTTTTAAAAATCCGATTCCTGGAGTTTACAACATTGGTGGTGGTATGGATAACAAGATTTCTTTGTTGGAGTGTATTACTTTGATCGGAGAGATTCTTGGTAAAAAACCGGAAATTATTTTTGAAGAAGAAAGGCCCGGAGATATGAGGTACTTTGTTTGTGACGTCACTAACGCAAAGCGATTTGGCTTTGTACCAAAAGTGAAACCTCGTGAAGGAGTGGAAAAATTAATTCGATGGATCGAAAATACGAAGGAAGTTTTTAATCTAAAAGCTTGATCTTTTAAAAAGAGTATACCAAAAATAAGTAGGGTGAACACTATGTTCACCCACGAATTAAAGAAATTATACCATGAGTCAGAATTTAATTTTGATAATTATGGGAGTAATGATATAGATGAAGGAGAAAGCGATCTACTCTGGAAAGACGGAAATCTCGGATTATATTATGTTATTCGTCAAGTAAAGTGAATGATGAAAATTTAAATATTTGACATATTTTTGAATCAAGTAAATACTCAGTATAGGTATACGCCGATACTTTAAAAAAGGAAAATGAAATGATCGATTATAAAGCCTTGTTTAACAATGCACCTAATCCCTATTTGATTCTTGATTCATCCCTAAATATAGTAGAGGTTAATCAAGCCTATCTTAACGCGACTATGACTAAAAGGGATATGTTACTTGGACGGTACTTGTTTGATGTTTTTCCCGCTAATCCGGAAGAACTGGAGGCAAATGGTGTTAGTAATCTTCAGGCATCAATGAATGATGTATTAAAATATCGTAAAGCTGACACAATGGCTGTGCAAAAGTATGATATACCTAAACGGGACGGTGGAGGTGGTTTTGAGGAGCGTTTTTGGTGCTCGGTAAACTCTCCGGTTTTGGGGGATGGCGGTGAAGTTGTGCTTATTATTCACAATGCTCAGGATGTGACTGATTTTATACAAACAAAACCGGAATCAAATGAAACTCACGAATCTTTGAAAGTTCATGTAAATCATTTGGAAAATAAAATCTATCAAAGTGCTCAGTCTTTGCAGGAAGCCAATAGAAAATTGAGAATTGCCAATGAAGCTAAATCAACATTTCTAACTTCGATGAGTCATGAATTAAGAACTCCTTTAAATTCCATATTGGGATTTACTCAGATTCTGATACGTGATGTATCAATTGGTAAGGAGCAAAAAGAAGAACTCGGAATTATCTATCGAAGTGGAAAACATCTTTTAAATCTAATTAACGATGTATTGGATTTGACCAAAATCGAAACCGGTAAGATGACTCTGCATGAAAAGACTTTTGATCTATATTCATTTTTGAGAGAAGTATCCGAACTATTTCATAGTCGAACGGTTGAAAAAGGACTTTTATTTACCATGGAGAAAGATGAAAAAGTTCCTCGTTATATCAAGAGTGATGAAGGTAAGTTGAGACAGGTTCTTATCAATTTGCTAGGTAATGCACTAAAATTTACAGAATCCGGTAGGATAAGTCTTCGAGTAAAACTTGGTAATGTGACCGAAAATTCCCATGAACTTCGTTTTGAGGTTGAAGATACAGGCATAGGTATTAGTTCCGATTACTTGGAAAAGATTTTTGAACCGTTTGTCCAAGTTTCGGAAAGTGTTGACAAAACCGCAGGAACCGGTTTGGGACTTTCTATCAGCAAAAAATATATTCGACTCATGGGGGGAAATATTGAAGTTGTAAGTAAAATAGGCAAGGGATCGCTATTTCAATTTGAGGTCCTAGTCGGTAGAGCAGAAGCTTCCGAAATTGAAGTCTCGCAACATTCAAGAAAAGTTGTTGGCATTGTTCCAGACCAGCCAACATTTCGTATTCTTGTTGTCGATGACGTTCTGGAAAGTAAAAAACTTTTGGTTAAATTACTCAAGAATGTCGGATTCGAAGTAAATGAAGCTTCCAATGGAAAACAGGGAGTAGAAGTCTTTGAATCTTGGCATCCCCACCTTATCTGGATGGACATGCGTATGCCGGTGATGGATGGTTACGAAGCAACCAAACAAATTAAAAAAACAGAGCTTGGACAGAAAACTGTCATTATTGCTTTAACAGCTCATGCCTTTGAAGAAGAACGGCAAGAGATACTCAATACCGGCTGTAATGATTTTGTTAGTAAGCCCTATGTTGAAGAAGAGATTTTTATGATAATGGAAAAACATTTAGGAATACAGTTTGTTTACGAAGATCAAGACTTGTCTCTTTTGAATGTGCCAAAGAATTTAGAAGCTATTCTTACACCAGATAACCTTACTAAAATAGAAAAGGAACTAAAAGATGAATTGCTTAATACTGTCACAACACTAGATCAAGAAGGATGTTTAAAAATTATTGAACGCATTCATGTAGCTAATCCGGGAGTTGCTTCCGCCTTACGTATGCTGGTTGATAACTACCAATTCGAAGAGCTTGATGATATTCTCAATAAGAAGAGTTCTCTTGAAAAATAACAAGTGGAAAATTAAGAGATGGCAGTTGAATTAAATACCGTTAAAGGATGTATCTTGCTTGTTGATGACAACTCTGACAATCTAAAATTGTTATCAGCAATTTTAATCGAAAATGGATTCCAAGTCAAAGCTTCTGATAGTGGTAGATATGCACTCAAAATTATAAATAATACTTTGCCTGATCTTATTCTTTTGGATATCAAAATGCCTGAAATTGACGGTTATGAAGTGTGCCGACGACTAAAATCTGACCCTTTAACGGCTAGTATACCAGTTATTTTTATTAGTGCTCTCAAGGAAGAAGAAAGCAAGGTAAAAGGATTTGAAATCGGTGGAGTTGATTATATTACCAAGCCATTTCAGTCTCAAGAGATACTTGCTAGAGTACGAACTCATATATTGTTAAGCCGTACGCAAAAAAATCTTGAAAAGACGATTCGCGAACGTAATCAGGCAGATGAAGAGATGAAAACGCTACTTAGTACAACCTTAGAAGGATTTTGGATTGTTGATACAAAAGGTAAGATACTAGAAGTAAATCAAGCATATTGTGATATGCTTGCTTACAGTCGTGAAGAAATACTAGGTCTATCAATTTCGGATGTAGAGGTCAATGAAAGTCCGACAGAAACTGTTAAACACATTGAACAAATAATAAAAACCGGTTCAGACCAGTTTGAAACCAAACACAAGCGGAAAGATGGGCAAATTATTGATATTGCTGCTAATGTCACCTATCTTGATTCTTTTGGAGGACGGTTTTTTTCTTTTTTGCGTGATGTAACAAAGCGAAATCAGGATATGGAGGAACTTAAAAAAGCCAAACAACTCGCAGATACTGCTAACCAAGCAAAATCCCAGTTTTTGGCTAACATGAGTCACGAAATTCGTACTCCACTTAATTCTATTATCGGATTTAGCCAGATTTTATTGAAACATAGTACCAAAATTCATCAGGAATCCTATTTATCTAAAGATTGTCAAAAATATCTGTCTCACATCGTAGGCAGCGGACAAATATTGAACGAACTCATCAATGATATTTTGGAAATTTCTAGAATTGAAGCCGGAAAAACAGAATTGATTGAAGAGGATTTTCCTCTTAGGGAAGTAATTGATACTCTGCTAACTACTTACGAATTTACTGCATCTCAAAAAGGCGTGATTTTTTCTCATGAAATTGATCCGGAACTACCTTTGTATATTCATGTGGATAAAATTAAACTTAATCAGATACTAATGAATTTATTAGGGAATGCAATTAAATTTACCAACCCAAACAAAAAAGTCACAATTACTATAAAAAAGCATCAATCGGAAATCTTATTTATCATCCAAGATCAAGGAATTGGCATTTCCAAAAATCGCCAAAAAGCAATATTTGAAACCTTTGAGCAAGCTGAAAGTTCTATTTCTCGTAGTTTTGGAGGGACAGGACTTGGACTCGCCATATCAAAAGGTTTGGCGGAACTCATGGGCGGTAGGATTTCAGTAGAAAGTGAATTAGGTCAGGGTTCTACCTTTCAATTGGTTATTCCATATAAAAATGTGATTAGCATCAATACTAATGAAGAAAAAAAAGAGCAGTTACTTCGCATAAATAAAGACGCATTGGTTCTTGTAGTAGAAGACAATCTAATGAGCCAAACTTTGCTTAAAGTATTTTTTGAGGATATTAGAATTAATATTAGTTTTGCAGATAACGGTCAAATGGGGATTGAAAAGGCGTTTGAATTAGAACCGGACCTGATTTTAATGGACATTAATCTGCCCATTATCAATGGGATGGATGCTACACGAAAAATTCGCCAAAATCCCAAATTTAAGGATACTCCTATCATAGCCTTTTCGGCAGAAGCATTCAGAGAGCAACAAACTCAAGCTAAAAACTCAGGTATTACGGATTATCTGCTTAAGCCTATTGATATAAACAAGTTGGAAAAGATTTTAAATAAGTACCTACCAATTTCAAAAGAGGAACTTGAGTTTCCGGAGAAAGAAGAAATTCAAAATATTGAAGAAACATACAATGAAAATATGATAAATGCATTACAGGAAATACTAGGTAGTGGTTACCTTGATTACTGTCAATACATCAAAGATAGATTAATCTTTGACGAGATTGAAAGTTTTGCAAAAGATTTGATTATGCTAGGTAGTAAGTATCAATATAATTCTTTAACAAGGTATGCGGAACGTTTACAGCAGAAAGCTAGAAACTTTGAAGTTGTTGAGTTACCACATATTTTGGATGAGTTTCAAAATATTATTAAGGATTTAAAAACTCTTTAAACCCCAGATTTCTCCTAATGAGAGTTAATAGAAGCCAAAAGGCTTATCCTTAACTTACGTTAAATATTGATAATATCTACCTTTGCTTCAATGTTTTGCTGTTTTAGCTCTAAAATCGCTCCTTTTTGAATTTCTTCGTATACCTTTTTTTTCACAATAGCCGGTGCTATATCTCCAATCGCTTTTCCCATAAAGGATTCACGTTTGGCAAGAGAAATTGGGTCCTTTATCTCAATGGCTACTCGCATTCCGTCGCCTATTCTATTGGGATCGGTCAATCGTATCCCTCTATTTTTCATTTGTTCTTCAACTCTATATGTTTTTTTTTCTAATTCTGATACAAATGCACTTATTTGTTTTAGTTTTTTGTAAAAAATAAATAGAATGATAATAAATATTGTAATCATGATACTGTAAAAGATGGACATGCTGGGCTCCTAAGAAATCCATTTCACTATACATA
This sequence comes from Leptospiraceae bacterium, assembly GCA_024233865.1. Lineage (GTDB taxonomy): Bacteria > Spirochaetota > Leptospiria > Leptospirales > Leptospiraceae > JACKPA01. The sequence goes on from JACKPA010000004.1 coordinate 101,451, forward strand.
TAATGGAAAAACAATAAAGAAAAATTACTCTCAGTTAAAAATTAATGTCCAGCTTAAAATCTCTTGCCAAAGAAAGAGGCACTTTCCAGAATACCACTTATGTTAGATTTACCATGATATTAGGAGAATAATTACTATGATGGAAAATGAAAAAACAACTATCGCATCGAATCAGCCCTATCTAATACCGACGTATTTCATTGATTCGGATTCCGAAATCGTTTCAGATTTCGCATCAGATGCTATCGGAGAAACAAAAGACCCAATTGAAAAAGCAGTTGCTCTTTTTTTTGCGGTTCGTGATAAGATACGTTATGATCCTTATCGAATTAGCCTGGAGAAAAAAGACATGGCTGCATCCAGTACGATCCAACGTAGTCATGGTTTTTGTGTCACCAAAGCGATAGCTCTCGCTGCTGTTGCCCGTTCTGTTGGTATTCCAGCTCGTCCCGGTTTTGCCAATGTAAAAAATCATCTCAATTCTCCTCGATTGCAAACGTTGATGAAGACAGACATTTTTATTTATCATGGTTATACCGAGTTCTACCTTTTGGGAAAATGGGTTAAAGCTACACCGGCTTTCAATATCGAACTCTGTGAAAGGGCTGGACTTTTTCCTCTGGACTTTGATGGTAAATCCGATTCTTTGTTCCATGCCTACAATAGAAAAGGCGATAAATACATGGAGTATTTGGTTGACCATGGTTCTTTTCAGGATTTACCCTATGAGACAATTATGAAGGAGTATGCGTTACACTACCCGCATTGGCTTACCATGGAAAAACTACAATCCGGTCGCATAACAGATAATATCAGATTTGAAGAAGAAGTCGAAAAGAAATACGAATAAGCTTGCAAAAATCATTAATTAAAAATACAAAAATTTCTAAAAATTACTTGCTTTTTTTTGTGTATATACACAGTGTGCATATACACAAAGGTCAAAAGATGGAACTTATTAGTAGAAAAGAGCTAAAAAAAGTTGGCATATACTGTATCAACCACAATATCCGGAAAGCAATGAGGGTTGTCACAGCTCTTTATGATGAAATTTTGCGTCCTGCCGGGATTCGGAGTACACAATTTAGCATTTTGGCAACAATCTATTATAAAGGCTCTATCAATTTGACCAGGTTAGCCAATTTACTTGTTATAGACCGAACTACCTTGATACGAAATGTGGAAGTCTTGGAACGGGACGAACTGGTTGAATTCCTTCTGGAGCAAAAAGGGAATACCCGAAAGGTAAAGATCACACACAAAGGCATTGATAAAATTCAAAATGCTTTTCCTTTGTGGGAAACTGCCCAAGAATCCATAGTCCATGAGTTAGGTGAGGAACAGTGGAAAGACCTAATTAGGAGTTTAAGTCTACTTGTTAAAGTGGCTGGTAAGCATACCAACGATCAATCATAAAAAATATAAATTATGGAGTTAAACATGAAAGTTGAAAAACAAATTGCTCTTTGTTCTCCTAGAAGAACACCATTTGCACAAATCGGGAAGGCTCTTGCCAATTATCCGGGGCATCATCTTGGCAAGATCGTTGCCGAAGATATTATGAGAAAAAACGGATTAAAGCCGGAAGATATTGATGGAGTAGTGGTGGGAGAAGGTTTTGCCAACGCCCCTAATTCTGCAAGGGTGATTGCCAATCTAATGGGTTTACCGGATGAAATTCCATGTATAACCGTCGCAAACAATTGTGTTTCCAGTATGGAGGCAGTGGTGGAGTCAGCTCGTAGGATATTACTTGGTGAAGGTGAACTGTTTTTGACTTTGGGTGAAGAGTCTCAAACGTCTATGCCGTTTATTGTTAAAAATGCAAGACTTAACAAAAAGACCGCGTCTTTGGATAAATTGAAAAAAGCTCTTCCCGACAACCTTCCGGAAGGAGTTGAGTTAAGAGATACTCTGGAAGATGGTTTGGGTGACGGAGAAACCAGTTATGGAATGCAGGTGACTGCGGAAATTGTAGCCCAAAATTACGGGCTTTCCAGAGAAGTAACGGATAAGGTGGCTTATGAAAGTTTTAAAAGGTCATTAGAAGCAACCGAAAAAGGTCTTTACAATCCATACATTATTCCTGTTAAAGACGACGAAGGTAAAGATATGGTTGCGGATGAAGCAGTTTTACTCCGAAAGGGTCTGGTCGAAAATCCTGATCGAATGGGACGTGCTATGTTGTTGTTTGATAACCCGCAAATGAAGTTTGACCAATTCAAAACCAAGTACGGTAAGGATCTGAAAAAGTCTCATGGTCCTACGGTAAGCATTTTTAATGCAAGTCCTCGTTCTGACGGAGCTTCCGGAGTTATTGTTACAACTGTAGAAAATGCTAAAAAGTTAGGCTTGAAAATTGATGCTTTATTAACAGGTTGGAAAATGAAAGGCGTACATCCGAATTTAATGGGATTGGGTCAGGCTGCTGCTTCACTGGGTCTTTTGAAAGATATGGGTTTGAAAATTGACGATGTTGATACTATTGAAATCCATGAAGCTTTTGCGGCAACTGCTGTTGGTGCCTTGGAAGAAATTAAAAACCAAACTGGTCTTGATTGGTTAAAGAAGTTTGAAGACAAAAAGATCAATACTTACGGTGGTTCGATTGCGATTGGACATCCGTTCGGAGCAACGGGAATTCGTTTGATTGCCAATGCCGTTATGGATATGGAGCATGATCCAAGCGTGAATCGAGTTCTTACAACCGCTTGTGCTCACGGTGGAATCGCCGGTGCAATGATGATTGAACGCTATAAGCGATAATAATGTAGGTTTGCAGTTAGGGGCATCTTATATGTGCCCCTAAGATGATTATACTGAATTCGTTATTTCACTGATTTCGTTAGATTCGTGAATATAAGTACCTTTGGCATTTTGCTTGGCATATTTTATCATTGCGGAAGCTACCTTTTGGGCGTGAATTGGTTTGTAATTGGACAGGAAACCTATAAACAAAGGAGAAAAAAGACGAGAAATTTGCAGCGCTATTTGTTCTCCTACTCTAAATTCTTTTCTATCACCGTCAAGCAAGGATGGACGCAAAATATGAACACAATTCAAACCCATATTTTTAATGGCTTCTTCCATTTCTCCTTTTACCTGACTATAAAAAAACATTGATTTTTGGCTTGCACCCATGGCAGATATTACAATAAAATTTTTGGCTTGGACTTTTTTGGCAACTTGTGCCGTTTTTACCACATATTCATAATCGACTTTATGAAAATTCTCTTTAGAGCCTGCTTTATCAATTGTTGTACCTAAGCAGCAGTATACATCTGTAATATCCAATGGCTCAAAATCTTCTAATTTGTCAAAATTAATGATATGTTGAACTAATTTGGAATTTGTTTTATCTACATATTTCCTTAGCACTAGGCTAATTTTGTTGTATGTAGGGTCCTCTAATAATAGTTCCAAACAATAGTTTCCAATTAATCCCGATGCTCCGACTACTAACGCTTTTCTTTGAGGCATATATAATTCCATCAAGTTTTATTTTGTAATGCTATTTTTTTTGAATAATGTATTTGTGTCTATGAATTCTTTATTATAGAGAAAAATCATTCTCTCTATTTTATAGTTGGATCTTCAAATCATATTGTTTAATAATTTCTAAAAATGCTTCTGCATTTCCTTTGGCATCATCTATCGGGTTGTGTGTATGCTTTGTTTTTCGGAGGTGCTTAAAGTTCCGAAACATATCTTTCACAACTCCTTTGTAAATAGAACCCAAATTTACCGAGCTATGTCCAAAGGGGTTTTCTCCCAAAAAATGATGAAAATACCAGCAAATAAACATCCAATCAAATCCATTGTTGTCTGAAATAAAAATAGGTTGACCTTCGGAATTTTGTTGCAACCATATACTAAATTTGAACATAACATCTTTTGGGTCATCAAATTGCATTGTTTCCTCTCTGCTAAATCCGGATATGGACAGTGCTAATTTCAAATAGTTTTCTGATATAGGTTTTAACTTTCCATAAAATGTGGGAGTTAAATTTTGATTTACTATAACTGCTCCAAAGCTTACCATAGAGTAGTCACCGGGAATTGGACCATCCGCCTCAATATCTACCATTACAAAACTCATTTTTTTCTCCTTAAAAAGTTATCCGTATTCGATGTCTATTGGCTCGATTCTAAAAGAGTAGCGCGACACATAAGGATCCCAGTACCGCAATTGTTCCAAATCAACATCCATCCATATTACGCTACCTAGTTCGTCCAACCAATTTATAAATTGCCTCAATTCCAACTGCATATTGTAAAGCTGGATTTCTGAATCTACATTGGTTGTTGAATTTTCATTTAATGGACTCGCTTTTTTATCTACTTGTTTTTTTTGAGTAAGTTGCTTAGCTGGTATTCCAAATATTTTCCAGTCATTATCTTCTTTTGTAACATCTATTTTATTTAATAGCTCTATCATGCTTCCAACCGTTTGTGTTCTCAATGTTCTAAAAAATAATCTAGAAGCAGAAGGCATGCCCGTAATCAATGCAAGTAAAAACATTACTGCTTGGTAGTTCTGGACAGTTCCCTGTAATCCTCGTCTACCTGTTTTGGGATGTATGTCTGTAAAGTAAACACTCCATTGTAGTTCTGTCAATCCTACCTTGATAAGCCGATAGGAGTTTACAAATCTTTTCAAAGATCTAGGAGACTGCCCAAGTATGGGTGCGACCTTTAAAGAAAACTCATTTTCTGCTTTTTTGATTATGAATTGTTCGTAATATGGATCGTTATCCAATGGATAAGCCGATTCGTTAGAAGGTTGACCTGCATTTTTTTGTGTAGTTGGAGTTTTATCTTTTGAAGAATCTATTTTTTGTTCTATATGTTTTTGGGAGTTTTTCTCATTTTTTTGCTCTAAACTGACTTTTAACAAACTACCTAATAAATTCCTGCGTCCTTCTATATTCATAGGGTACAACCAAAAAGGAATTTGAAAAATCTTTTCCAAATAATCATGTGGAGTTGGTCTGAATATGTCAGGGAAACCATCACCGTCGATGTCAACGGAAATATCTTCTCCAAATAGCTCCTTATAACCTATTCGCAAAGCTTGGGAAACCCACCGGGAATCTACCGCCACAATCACAACAAAAGCTTCAAAAGACAAAAGCAAATGAACCGCTTGCAAAACCTGTACAACCTTTTCCGGTGAACATCTATCCAAATCATCTATGTAGATTATGATCCTGTTTATCATATATGGATTGTCTTTATAAATCCCATCATCTTTTTCCAATTCTTGGTTGTATTTCGATATAAGTTCTGATAGCTTTTCAAAGTCTCGACGTACTAAAGACAAAATACCTAAATGTTGTTTATAGTCATTTGTTCCGATTCGCTCTTGTATAAAATTAGCCAAGCTGTCACCATGCGTAGTAGATTCCAGTTCGTTGTTGAGAGAATTTATTTTGTTTTGGAGGGAATCGCATTTTTCATGATAATCGTTTCTCTTTTTTTCGAGGTCATCCAATTTTACTTGATTTTCTGTTTCATAGTTTTTGAGTTCGTCTTCTAATTCGGGAATAGTTTCTTTAACTTTTTTGAGATAATCGGGTGCCCAGTTTAAGTAGTTCTTAGACCATGCTTGGATTTTGTGCCATATTGCATAAACGGAGGTTGTTATGGTTAAAAAAGAAGTAAGCCAACCCATTAATTTTTGATAAATTCCTTCTAACCAACCATATAGAAATGGTATGTATAGCTTGTATGTCAAAGAAAATAAGGCAAGAACTATCCCAGAAACAATTACCAAAATACCAAAATAGGTATAAATACCAAATCTCTTTTTTATCTTTTCAAAGATTGGGAGGTTTTTGAATTCGTTTGTTTCTTTGTACAATTTGTACAATTGAGAAGGCAAAGGTTCATTTTCATTGTATTCGACTCCGGCTTGGTTAAACCATTTTTTTATGCTTTTTTGCTGTATGTATTTTTTAATCTCGGAATCGGTGATTTTGTCTAGCTTGTTTTTTATCAAAGAAATAAGAACTTCTTTTTGCTTTAATTTTTCATTATCAATTTCTTTACCGATTTTTTCTGCTTCTTGCTCAAAGGTTTTGTAATTGCTTTCGAGTTCCAATAAGCCGGATTTTTCGGCTTCAATTTGTTTTAACAAAAAGTCACGCCTATTTTTAACTTCGTCTACTTTTTCTCCTTTTATTTTTAGATGGCTGAAAATGTGCTCTACCAAACTTGCCCAAAGATTGCTTTCCACATAATGCCAGGCATTGAATTCGATCTGTACAATTCGAGAGTAGTAGGGGGTGTCTTCTTTTTTAGTTTCTGCTTTGGCAAGATCACTCAGTCGATCTATTTCTCTTCTTAATTTATGGATAAAGAAACTCTTTCCCGAACCCCAGTTCCCAAAAAGCCCTATGGATAGAGGAGGTTGCAAAGTTCTCGAAGCAAGCAACCTGGCAAAAGATAGTACGGAAGACGTTATTCCTAACCTATCTTCAATATCCTCTGCTTTATCCGCATTGTAGCCTAAAGGTACTATTTTTTTTGTTTTATGCTTTTTTTGATGAATTTCTCTGGATTTTACTAAAAACTTTTCAAGGTCATCAGAAAATTCTTTAGCCGTTTTGTATCTTTTGGTTTTACCTTTAGAACAGGCTTTGTCTAAAATTGCTTGAATTTCTTTGGATATTTCATACAAACTCTCTTTCCCTGTCCTTAGAGAATTGAGTCCTTGGGCAAGTAAACTATCCGTGATATCCGGTAGTTCTTCATTTAAATGTTTATAAATAATAGAATACGTGTCACCTTCAAAAGGTAATCTACCTGTAAGTAATTCATACAGTAAGATGCCAGTCGAATAAATGTCACTCCTGTGATCTATTTTAGAAGATAGTCTGCATCTTTCGGGACTCATATAGTGAACCGTTCCAACCAATCTTTTTGCTCTTTCTTCATTCGTAATGGACTTGGAGGAACTATTGTCATTGGAATCTTTTATGGAAGTTGCTATTCCGAAATTGCTTATAACCGGTTCGCCATTAGATAAAAGTAGAATACCACTAGGTTTAATGTTGAGATGTAGAATTCCATTGTCATGGATAACTTGGAGACCTTTTAAGATTTTAATTGTGTAAGAAAAAGCTTCTTCTATAGGCATTCCAAAGTGTCCGTAATTGTTTTGTAGAAATAAGGAAAGTGGACCAAGTTCTGCATACTGCATAATAACATAAGGTCGGTCTTCAATTTCACCTACATCATAAATCTCTACTATATTCTGACTTTTGATTTCCTGAGCAATTGTGATTCCATGTAGAAACAAGTTTTTGATCTCAGCATTATTGGTATAATTTTCTAATAAAATTCTTATAACTACTGTTTTGTTTAATTTAATATCTTCGCCGATATATATAGAGGCACTTCCGATTTCTCCTATTTTTTTTTCAACTTTAACGTTTTTAGAAGCCAAGCCTTGTCGCAAAAGCTTTAATTCCGTTTCTTTTTGGAGTTGATTTATACGAGTTCCACATTGGACACAAAATTTTGCGGTTGGTAAATTATTTTTTTGACAAGACGGACATATTACCATTTTCGATTTTTCCTATAAAACATAAAGGTTTTTTTAAAAGTAATTTGCAATACAAAAATAAATTTTTCAATTTTTTTTGATTGAGTAATATTATGTTATTTAGTTTTTATATCCTAGAGTAATATTTATGGATATTCAAAAATCTGTTATAGTTATTATTAAAGATCAAGACAAAATTTTGTTACAGAAAAATGAAAAGTGGAATGATATATCTTTTGTAGGCGGAAAAGTAGACGCTAAAGATGATGATCCAATGATCACTGCCTATCGAGAAGTGCAAGAAGAGTTGAATTTATGGGGCGGAAGACACTTTATTTTGGAAGAGCTGGAGCCTAATTTAATTGAAGTTGAAAAATTTAGTAAAAGAACCGAAACCAATAGGAAGTATATATTTTATCTCTTTTTTATGAAAATGGATAAGACTTTTAAGAATAGGATCAATTTAAAAAATAATTTTTGGATTTCCCTTTCTACCTTAAATAATAGTTCTTTGCAAATTAGTGAAATAGTAAAAGAAACTCTTCCCAAATTGAACTTGGCAGATAAAGACACCTTTGAAAAAAATAAAGAAGATGTCTTACTTATCTATAAGGAGGAAGTGCTAAAATCTCTGAGCGATGAGGAGTCTCATGGAGTTATTGATGATATTGAAAGAAGGTTACTCAATCGAAAAAAAAGGGAACTTGGAATCAATGAACTGATTGCCAAGCAGATTGAAGATTCCGTTATCTCTAGCTATAAAAAAGTAGAATGTAATATCGAAAATCTGGAAATTTTTGGCGACTTGACATCTACCTTTTCCGGAATTGTAGAAGACCTAAAGATTTATGGGAAAATCAAAGGATTGAAAACGATCCAAATTTCCAACATCTATAACGAAGGAAAAACCGGTGCTTTGGTTTTCCAGGTTTATGAAAAAAAGGAAGAAAACTATTATAGTCGAATCCTAAAATACGACTATCGACCGCGTATTATAAAAGAATACAAAATATTTAAAGGAAATGAAAAACTACAAGGAGTATACGCATCTCCAAAGTGCGAATACTACGTTGGAAATGAAAAATACAAATATTCATTTTTGGAGCTCCAACCGGCAGATGAGTATGCAAATGCAACTCAGATGGTATCTTTGAAAAAAATTATACTTTCCGAAATTAACAAATATACGGAGGACTTTCACCTAAAGAGCTATTTGAGCGATTCTATAAAGAATATTATTGATTGGCTTTTTCGCAGGGTTTATAAACAGGAAAATCAAACCAAACCTTATATCAAAAGAGTGATGCCTTTTCAAAATAGCTTGGATCAGTTTCTCCCACCTAGACGTAGTATAAAAGGATTTTTAATACAAGGCGAAAACAAAGAACCAAACTTAATGGCAATCAAACACAACCAAATTATAAGCTATGATATCAAACCAAATCAAGATCATTCATTGTTTGTGATAGTTTTTAAGGTTTGGTTTCGTGTGAAAGAAAATTTGTATAGGGTTGATATTTTTTCGGACATTGAAGAAGACAAACTTGCATTGCTGGACTTGATTTTGGAAGGAGGTAGTGGATGGAATTTATTATTAGAAAGAAGTGCTCGCGGAGAAGCTACAAGAGAGAAATTGTTTCGAGAATTGTCCAAACAAACTCAAAACCTGGATGAAAATTTAAAAGAATATAATTTATTACCCATTTTTATGTCGAGCAATAAGTTTCATTCTTTTGATACCGGTTTTTTCTTTGATGAAATATTTCAAAAGACAGGAGTCAACTATATAACAAATTGTTTGCATGGTGATCTCAATCCGTCCAACGTATTGATTTGTAAATTAAGTTCAGGCAAGTTTCATCCGATTTTGATTGATTTTTATGATACGGGAGTAACCGGTAACGTCTACTATGACGTAGCAAGGTTGGAAACGGAAATTTTTATAGAATTAATGTCTATGACTCTTCAAAGCGTTTTCCATACTTCTACTAATGTTTCCAAGCTTTCAACAGAGGAAATGAATTTTCTTCTGAAGTTTGAGGAAAATCTTTTCCAATTCAAATATTCACAGGAGTTTTTTAAGGGTGATTTTGTTTTGTATGAAATTCGGAATATTTTGAAGGAATTGGCATTATCTCAATTGGACAAAGAATATGAAAGTTTTCAGTGGTTAAAAAATTATATCTTATCTTTAGGTGTGTTTTGCATCAACTTTACAAAATTTAAAAACGAATCAAGTTTGAATAAACTTATAGCAACCATACTTGCAATGAGATATTTTTATCGCTTTAATGCATTTGAAACCTATTTAGACAAGGGGTTTTTAAAAAATTTCATGCAAGATAGTTTTGCAGAGCTTACTCAATTGACTCCTATTCAAAAGTTTAAAGAAAAATGTCGAAAGCAAAACAATTGGACAAGAACTGAGATAGGTTTTGAAAAAGTGAATCCATCTTTGTTTGTTGATTTTTATGGCTTGGTCAAAGAGAATTTAAACCAATACCTCAAGCAAAATACAAAAACATCTTTTTTTGTGAATGGAGACAGGGGAGTTGGAAAGACAACTTTTATAGATGACTATTTTTCGTCAGAAGAATTTTTATATCCTGTGTTGTACTTGGCTGGAAACAAACCAGTCCAAAATGAAAACAGTTTTATCCAAAGTATCAAAGATAAGTTAGAACTTTCTGCGGACTGGATTCAAACAATAGAGTATTATTTGGGTGAGAGCGACCATTCTTTTTGTATTGTGGTTGACAATATATATTTGAACCCCGAACCGGAACAAGCAGTACAAGCTCTTAAAAACTTAATACATAAAACCAAAGGAACTAAAATAAAGGTAATTGTTTTTGGTATCCAGGACTTTTGGAATGAATATTTGGAGTTGGATGAAATCATAGTAGAAACCGCCTATAAAATAAAGGATCCGGATGATAAAATAAGACTCAATAGTTTTATAGAAATTAATTTAAGGAATACGTCATTTTCGGACAGGGAGTTACTCTTACAAACTTACTTTCAAAACTATTCTATTGAGGGTGAGCTTTTTGGAAACGCTTTAAACATATCCAATAACCCCGGTATCTTGAAGTTGTTTTGTGAAATCAAAAAGGGCTCTAATATTGGCAAACTGGATCAAGTATTTTTGTTGGAACTAATGGAAAGTTATGTAAATTCTATGCTTACAAAGGTTTCGGAAGTTTCAGGTATTAGCTTGGGGAGAGTGAATACTATGTTTGTTGGTATTGCGGAAAAAATGAAATCAACAAACATAAACTCTCTTCCCATAAACCTTTTGGCTGGAATGTTTAACCAAGATATGGCTATGGAATATGACTTTCAGCAGTTTCTTACTACTGTAGTGCAATTGGGATATATGAACAAAGCAAAAGAAGATTTAAGTTTTTCATACCAAGAAGTTCCAGCTTACCTTTTAGCCAACCAAATTACAGCCGAATGGAATAGTAAAAAGTCTTACAAAGACAATTTGCGGGTTTGGTTTGAAGAACACATTAAAAATCTTCATAGAAGGTTTATGAATGAGAGTTTAATCTATTATGTGTTGGCAATTCTTTATAAAAATAATACGTTATTGTTTAATACCTCTATAGAGAAAATCATTACTCTATTTGATGTGATTCCTTATGGAGTTTTAAGAACTATTTCCAGAACAGTTTCTACAATACCAAGGCTCTTTTCTAGTATGTTGCGGGAATTGTTCTATTTTAATGAGAAAATTGAGCTAACTCTCGAAAAGAGAAAAAAAGACAGAACATTTCAGCGAGAGTATTCATCTTATCACTATAGAATTAATCTTGAGTATGGAGAAGATGCCCAAAAGTGGACAAAGATGTTTGAAGTCCTAAAAACACCTTCTAAAATAATGATTGAATTAGAAAATCTGAAATCACAGGGAGGATTAACTTCTTTGCTTGTTTTTATCGAAAAAGATTTTAAAAATGGGTCTCATTTTGTGCGAAATTTTATTAAGCCTATACTACCCTTGCTCATAGAAAATCCTAAAAATCATGAACCTTTGATTTTTGATTTGTGTTATAGATTTTTGAATATGAAAGATACGGAATTAGAATTTGGTGACTTTGTGTATACAACACTTGCAAAAATTTCGGACATTTACATAAAAGAACCTAGAATAAAAAACAAAGCTTTAGGATTGTTAGTCTACAAAAAGGTGGAAAACGAAGAAAGCGTTGCACAGCTCATTAATTACTTTACAAATTGGTTGTATGTCCAAAAAGTAGATGAACTTGTTCCTAATGATTCTACCTATAGATATTATATCACCTTTTTACTTCAATACAACTACCTGGAAAATTCTTTGGACTATAATTGTTATGAGCAGTTGAGTAAAGTGTTGGACCATTATGGCATAGACTCCTTGAACATAGAGTTGAAAAAAAAGGTGCAAGGTTATCTGATTCGAGGTCTTCCTAGAACGTACTCTGCTGTGGAAAAGTTGATTAAGGTAAGTCCGGAGTTAGAAGAAAAGTTGAGGCCTTTTATCAATCAAGTTAGGAAGAAACTGATTATTGACGAGCAAAAAGTATTGTATATCATTATAAAACATGGAGATGAAATTCTTTTGCAGTATAAACCCAAATGGAAAGATTATAGCTGGATTGGAAGCCAAATAGAACCTTCCCAAAGTAACAATAACGAAAGGGAAGACGCAATGAAAATTGTATCGACTAAGCTAAATATTCAGCATCCTCGTGATTTTGAGATTTTGGAAAATAAATTGATATTACCTGAATTTAAAAATTATTCCAAATCAAGAAATCGAGACGTAATTTACAAACCAACGTTTTATATTTTGAAGCTAAAATACCCCTACCTTATTGAAAAAATACTTTCCAATAATAACAATAAATTTTTTCCATTAAGTGATTTGAAGCAACCAGGCAATACAAATATTGGTGCAGCTGTGAAAAATACCATCGGACCGTTTTCACAGCTCTGGGAAAAAATACCGGATACAATTTAATGTTGTAATACACTTAACAAAAGCTCATACACTCTATAAGCATTGGGGAGTTATTGCTAAAGTGAGACAACTAGAAAAAAATATCCAGATATACTAATCAAAGAACATTATGTTTCATTAAATTACATATAAAAGAGAATATTGTCAAGATAAATAAAAAACCGGAATTAAAAGCTTTAAACTTTTTTTTAAAAATTCGATTTTCCAGCAAACAAATCCGTAACTATCTTCCCTATTATAGGTCACAACCTAAACTATTGTTGTTGACAATATAGTATGGCATAAAACATCCTATAGTCGAGTCCATTTAAAATAATTGGCTTTGAGTTTATATATGAATGCTTTGTACATTATGATTCCTATGGCGATGGCAATTGCCGGTTTTGCTTTGGTCGTATTTCTATACGCATTGAAGTCCGGACAATTTGAAGATATTGAAGCACCCAAATATCGCATGCTTTTTGACGAAGAAGATTCGCACCCGATAAAACAAAATAAAGATAACTAAATTTTTATTGTTTCCTATGAGTTTTTATGTGTTAAAAAAGTGGTTTTACCTTTTATTATTGTGCTTTTGCTCTTTAAGCGTATTCGGAGAATCCAAATACGAATCTCACATATCCAGGCAAATTCGATTAGGCATAAAAGAAACAGTAGAAGAAAATTTGGAATATGGTATTTTAACTCAACCAGGTTATTCGGCTACACTTTCCATCCAAAATGGTTGGAAAAAGATTTCCAATGATTTGTTTTTTGGCGTTTTTGACTACAAACTTACATTCTACATTGCGGAAAAAAAAGCGTCTCTCTTTTTTCCTTACCAAACAAAGATAATTCAAAAATTGCGGAAAGTCCAATTAGACGATGGAAGCTTCAACGGGGGTTATGTTTATTTGGGAAGAGCTTATTTTAGGAGCTTAAAAGGAAAGCTAAGTATGGTAACTTCTTATGACTTTAAGCGTCTTAGAGGACAAATACTCGCTCCTCAACAAATTGCAGAGCTAAACAAAGAAGAAGAAAAAACAGCTGACGACATAGTAGAAGAAGTTAATGGAACTCCCTTAAGTGGCTTGCAAATCAAAACGATCATGATTCCCGAATACAAGAAAGTTCGAGTGGAAAATTTCCGAGTGTTTTTGGAAGGAGCGAGTCTGGAAGGAAAAATTCAAAACAATCTTAGGTTCAAGATTCGTCTAAGCGGACTCTTTAAAATAGAAAATGACACAGGAAAAATCACTCTTAGGCCTATTTTTAAGGAGCCAAAAACAGGGATTGTTCGTCCGGATATAGTTATTACCGATATTAAAAGAATTCAAAATATTGAAAAAATAGACAAATATGGTTCCGAATACATTCGATTTAAAACCAACAAACCTTTTGATTTTGTCGTTTATGCAGAAGCCCTAAAAACATTCAAACAAAATGAAAAATTAGAACTAACAGTATCTGTTTGGTCAAATGGAGTTTCGCTTGATCCGATTCTGGTTGATTTACCGGTAGAACAAAAATCGTACTGGTTTGTTTTTTTGTTACTATTTATCATGGGATTTGGTCTTATTGCGCTTTTCTACCACTATAAAACAAAAGATTTTAACCATACAAAATACATTTTTCAACTCATATTGGAAAATGGCGAATTGGAAGGAAAGACTTTTACTCTGAGTGGTAGTTCTCATGTTGTAGGAAGAATACAAAAAAATAAATACAGCATCAAATTGGATTCAGATAAAGTAAGCCGTAAACACGCCACCATAAAACGCGTAAATAAGGGATATTCCATAACAGATGAAAGCTCAACCAATGGTACTTTTGTAAATGGAAGCAAGGTAAAAGCAAACAAAACACAGTTTTTGCAGCACAATGATAGGGTTCGAATCGGAGATGTTGATTTTAGGATGTCTATAGTGAAAAAATAATTAGTTGAAATTTCTCCTAAGGAGTGACTTAAGTCACTCGCTAATAGAAGCAAAAGTGTGAGGCTATAAAGGAATGTGATAAAAATCCGATAATAAAAGTATGAATACAAGAATAATAGAAGAACGGAAGCTCTTCTTGTCTATCCATTCAAGACGCTCGGAATAACAATATAAGAATAATTAATTAACGTCAGTTCGACATAAGAAAAATTCCTAACAATTATTAGGGTAAACACAGTGGTTTACCCCTACACCAAAGGCTATCAAAGGCTTTTTGTAAGGGCAATCCCCCCGTGGTTGCCCAAAAATTTTTACATCGAACTCACGTTAATTACTTATTTAATAAAAGAGCGTTTAGGATAACGCTCTTTTTCCATTCAAATGTAATTTCATCTTCGATTTCTTTTGCCGTTTTTTCCCAAGTCCATAAGCTTGTATCCCAGGCTTTTCCTCTTTCCCAAAGATTTTCTTTATAAACTTTGAGAATGGCTTCTTTCCAATCCGATACGTTTTTGGGTGGAACAAACATATCCACTTCCGGGTCGAGCATTTCTCTCAAAACGGGAATATCAGAAACGATGCATACCTTTTGGTTGTACAATGCCTCCAAAACAGGAAGTCCAAACCCTTCATGCAAAGTTGGAAATAAAAACAATTTGCAATTTTTATAAAGTCTTGAAATGATTGTTTCATTTGGATTTTCCACAAAAACGATCCCATGCGGTTTGTAAAATCCGCTTTTGAGATTGTTAATCAGTTCGTTTTCTCCCCAACCAACTCTTCCGGCAATAAGCAATTTATACGGAAAGTTCAATTCCTCCTCTTTTGCCTCAATATAGGCACTAATGAGAGTGGATAGGTTTTTGCGTGGTTCTACCGTAGAAACGGTTAAAATATAGTTGTCATATTCAAATTCATCATCCTCTTCTACAATAGGAAGGCTAACACCGGGATAAACTACTTTCAGTTTTTCTTTTACAGAAGGATTGTAATTATGGATTTCGTTATAGGTATTTTGAGACAAACAAAATATCTTGTCTGCATTTGCCATTGTTCTTCCAGAAAGGAACTTATGCTGATGATAGTTGAATTTGGTCATGGTATCCGGAACGGTAACAAAATTCAAATCGTGGTAGTTTACAACCGATGGAATTTTTAGCTTACGGTAAGGAAGGAGTTGTAGTGTCCCCCAAAGAATGTCTATATAATCTTTTCTAACTCTGTGGGGTAAGGTAACATTTAACCAAAAAATTCCCGGCATTTTATTGTCTATCCGAATTGTGACAGATTCTGTCTGTAAAGCATCCCAAAACATGGGGTGAATCTTTTTGTTTGAGTAGAGATAGTAATCGAATTTGGAATCAGGACGAGACAAAACTTTTAGTACTTCAAACAGGTACCTTGAATTTCCTGTCATTCCATAAGACAAGGGTCTTGCGTCGATTCCTACTCTTGGTTTAAGTTTATTGTTTGGTTTCATTGGATTTTAGGTGATTTAAGTGTTTAAAAATTCTAAAATACTTTTCCCCAGTTCACTGTCGGTTCTGAGATCGAGCAAATTGTAGTGAAAAAATCGGTGCAAAAGTTCCGAGTCTTCCCTGAAAGAAGAATTGTAGCGGTTATCCCCAATTCCGCTTTCCGAATTTTGAACAAAAAAGGACTTAAAAATAGCTTCATCTCCTAAAGTCTCCGTAATATCATAAACCCGAATGGCATATAATTCGTGCATTTCCATAATAGGTCTGAATTTTTCGAGCTTCGGGAGGTTTGCAAAATCACTGATAATATAAGAAGCAGATTTCCGAACAAATTTATTTTTTAAAAACATAAAAGGGAGCAAATGATTGGTCATTTTATTCTCAAGGCTCATTTCATTTATCACTTTAAGGATTTTATAGGCTGAGTTTCTTGTTTTGATCTCTTCGGTAACTCTTTCAAGTTTGTCAGAATACAAAATAATTTTTACCCGATCCCCCACAAAGACAGAAAGCAATGTTAAAAAAGCCAGAAACTGAAATCCGACAAAAAATTTGGAATAGGCATTTGCTCCTCGTTCGTCCATAGAAGTAGAAACGTCAAAAAATAGGTTCACAAGCCTATCGTTTTCTTCGTAGTATTCTTTTACATACAACTCTGCCAGTCTAGAACTCACATTCCAATCAATTAAACGCGTATCATCCCCATAAACATAAGATCGAACTTCTTTAAAATCCAATCCTCTTCCGGTTTTATTGGTATAAAGAGAGCCGGAACGATTTGTAAATAATTTCTTCTTGTGTTTTATTTCTATTTGTTGGATTAATCGTTCTAATTCTTTGAGTAGCATTATGGTAATTCAGTGCTTTCCATTATGGTTTTGATAAGCGAATCAACGGATATTTCCTCGGCTATCGCCTCAAATGTTAAAATAATCCGGTGTCTCAAAATCTCAAACATCGACTTTCGAATATCTTCCGGAACAACAAAGTTCCTTCCCATAAGCAAAGAGTTTGCTCTGGCAGCTCTTAAAATAGACAAGGATGCCCTGGGAGAAGCACCATGCTTGATGTATGGCTTTATATCTGAAATTTCGGTTGTTTCCGGTCTGGAATTTCGAATAATCCGGACAATATATTCTTTAAGCTTGGGGTCAACATAAATCGCATCAGACATTTGGCATATTGACAGAATTGCTTCCCTGGATAAGACGCACTTGATTTCCTGTCTATGGTCGGTTGTCCCACCATGCTGGTCCAATACGGCAACTTCTTCTGCAAAAGAAGGGTAGTTTACGTTGATTTTCATAAAGAACCTATCCATCTGAGCTTCCGGAAGTTGATAGGTTCCTTCATGATCAATCGGATTTTCGGTTGCCATCACCATAAAAGGAAGAGGAAGCGCAAAGGTATTGTCGCCAATTGTGACAATTTTTTCTTCCATACACTGCAACAAAGCAGACTGGACCTTGGCGGGAGATCGATTGATTTCGTCTGCAAGAAGCATACCGGTAAAAATAGGTCCTTTTCTGGTCTCAAAAACGGCATCTTTCGGATTAAAAACAACCGTTCCTATCAAATCCGCAGGTAATAAGTCCGGCGTAAACTGTATCCTTTTGAAAGAAAGGTCAATACATTTGGCAATAGATTTTGCCAATAAAGTTTTTGCCAATCCCGGCATTCCTTCCAAAAGAACGTGCCCCTGGGAAATCAAGCTAACAACCACATTGTGGATAACTTCCTCTTGTCCCGTAATTTCCTTTTTTAATTCAATAAGAACCTTGTTTAATTTGGATCTAGTTTCTTGAATTTCTGTTTCTGATATTCTTTCTTCCATGGTACCTAAATTTTAAACTTTACTCTTGCTGGTATAATTTCTGCTGTTAGGGGAATCATTCCAATATCATCCCCATCACTGTCGATAAAAATTCGATCATTCGGATTAGTAGGCTCTACAATCACCTTTTTGGCTTGATAATTTTTAACGTTTTTGCAGCTTAAAATCGTCCCGTTATATAGCTTGGAAGAATAGAGTACTTTTTCCGCTAAATTCCAGTCTTCTATTACGGTGATATTAAATAATCCGTCTGTTATATGAGCTTCCGGATTAATTTGCATTCCTCCACCAAAAAACTGCCCGTTACACACAGCAAGTGTAACAATGGTCATGGTCTGTTCCAAATAATCGTCAAATTTAACTTTGATTTCCTTATTTTTGTAACCAAACAAATTGCTAAGAGCACCCAAATAATAAGAAAAAGCACCAAATTTTTTGGAAGATCGGTTTACGTCATACACAACCGCACCCGCCATTCCACAGCCTGCGATGTTATTAAAAAACCTTTCCTTGGTAGTCCCACCCAATGCCGTATACCGAATTTTTCCCACATCAACTAAGATTTCTTTTCCATTGTGGATTTTCCGGATACTTAGGCTTGGGTCACTGGGAACACCTAATGTCCGGCAAAAATCCCCTCCGGTACCCATATTGAGTATGACGATATTGGCAATTTGATTCGAATTTTCGATGGCACAATACCCATTGATGACTTCCGAAACCGTGCCGTCACCACCTACTACAACAATGGTTTCGACCTTCTCTTGTAGGGCTTTTTTGGCAAATTCGGTTGCATCGCCTTGTTTTCCGGTAATTTGGAAGGAATAATCTTTGATGTTATTTTCTTTCAGTAGGGATTCAATTTCGTGCCACCTACGCCCGGCACTACCACCCGCAGATTTTGGGTTAATAATCAGATGTATTTTGTTAAAGCTCATATAGTTTTATCAATTGTAGAGACGTTTTTCAAATTCTATTATCGTAAGAAATAATAAACAATTAGAAATAACAAGTCTTTTTTCTTGTAAAAAAGCAAGGAGTGGTCATTTACATGTTTATCAGCTGAAAGTTGTTCTTGGTTTAGTTCCATTTTCCTAAAAATAATAGCGAATTTTTAAAGTTGGCATTAAATCTACCTATTGAGAACATGCTCCAAACAGCAAATAAAAGATAACATAAGGGTTCTAAAATGAAAACAACTAAACTATTGATATTCTCAACTATTTTTATGGTAATCGCTGCCTATACCCTAAGCAGTCATAAGCTCGAACCTACTAAAGCCATTTTAGAGATGCAAAAAAGCGGTGAAAATTTTGAGCTTAGCAGTAAAGGATTAAAAGGAGCTAAATTTACTATCAAAGACGGAAATTTAGTAACAACATTTGATGTTGGTGGATTGTTACAACTTTATACAGCAAAAACTTCCACCCTGGAAATTCAGATTTTTATTGATGGAAAACCTGCGTTACTGAATTTGCAACCACGTGGATCTGTTTTTCTTATCTATGAAAAAGATACTAAAGTGACAATTAAACTTCAAAAGAAGTAGTTTTTTTATTCGTAAGAGTGTTGTCGTATGAAAGGCACAACCGAGTGGTGGTAGAAAAAAGTATTGACTAAAAATAGAATAAAGCTTAAAAAAATTGCATAGGATATGAAAAATTGTCTTTTTATTTTATGCCTTATTTTTACGTGTTTTTGGAATTGTGCTGCAAAAGTTCCGGATACAACCCCTTACTTGGCAGCTCTCTTATTACAATGGTATGATGATCCTGTTACTTTTATAGACTGGATGCGACTTATAGGTGTAGAGGGAAGTGGAAGTATCAGTTATGGGATAGCTGTAAATAATTCTAACAACCTATATGCAGTAGGTGCAACTACTGGCGATTTGGACGGACAAACCTATACGGGTGACGAAGAAAGCACAGATGTTGTTATTACAAAGTATGACATAAACGGAAATAAACAATGGACAAGACTCTTAGGGGCAAATGGTAAAGATGCTTCCGGTATAGGTGTTACTTCGGATAGCAGCGATAATGTTTATGCAACTGGTTTAACATATAATGATTTGGATGGTCAAACCAAAACAGGACTTTTGGATATGTTTATTGCGAAATATGATGGCAATGGAAACCAAACCTGGTTAAAACTTGTAGGTAACACTTTAACATTTACCGGTGGAACCGATGTAACGGTTAATTCAAACGACGAAATCTATGTTACTGGTGATACTACAGGAAATTTAAACGGACAAACTACCGTAAGTGGTCTCACAAATACGGATTTATTTCTCATCAAATATGATAGCAGTGGAAATACTCTATGGACTCAACTATTAGGGGTAAGTGGTGTCAATACAAACGCCAGAGGTATAGCATTAGATAGTTCTGGCAATGTATATATTGCAGGGTATACACAAGGAAATTTGAACAACGAAACTTTGACAGGTACTCAAGATATGGCGATTGCAAAATACGATGGTAGCGGAAATCTAAAGGGAGTAAAACTTCTAGGAATAGCTGGATGTACCACTGCTGCCAATGCCATTAAGGTAGATAGTAACGGAAACATCTATATAACAGGGTGGACAACAGGGAGTTTGGATGGACAAACCCTGACGGGTGAAAATGACTTATTTCTTGTCAAATACGATGGCAGCGGTAACAAACAATGGACGAGACTCTTAGGAGCAAGTGGATCGAAAACCCAAGCTTCTGATCTTACCTTAGATAGCGGTAGCAATATATACGTTACCGGGTGGACATTAGGCGATCTTGATGGACAGACATCTATCGGAACAAGAGATGCTTTTGTTGTGAAATACGATACAAATGGAAACAAACAATGGACAAAACTTCTGGGAAATGAAGGAATAGATACCATAGGAGCTGGAATTACCACCGATAGTAGCAATAACATTTACGGAACAGGCTGGACTTATGGGGATCTTGAAAAGGAAACCAAAACCGGAACCATTGATATTTTTATTACCAAATATAAGTTTACACCATGATTTGTATGATTGGATTGTCTTAATTTTAAAGAATTTTCATTCACCTAAAAGGACTTTACTGCGTCCATAACCACAAAAATGGATGCATTTGGATTGTTATTGACATAATTAGCATTTTTAGTAATTTTTTTAAAAAAGATGTATACTTTTTAAGGTTAATTCTGTCTAATTACATAGTAAGCTATAGCTTTAAAGAGGGAAAAAATGAAAAATTTAATATCAGTGGTAGTAATGATATTAATTTTAGTCGCTTGTAGCGGCAAAAAGAAAGGCTTCATTCCTATAATGGGCGTACTTGCCCTAACAGGAGACGGAGCCAGTGCGGGATGCACATCCGGAGAGGAATTAACCTCCTCAAACGGGGACGAGAGTGATTCTCCGGCAGTTTCGGACACACAGGTAGTAGTCCAAACAGATTTAGGAAACGGTACAACAGAAGACTTCACTTATCAATCAACTTTGGAATTACCGGTGGAAGTTAATGTATTGTACGATAACGGCACACCAATTCCAAATGCCTATGTAACGATTAACAAGGAAATTTCTGGTAATCCACTAACAAGCAAACTGACAGACGAAAACGGAATTGTCAACGATACTCTAACCGTTGATGCAACCCAAAAAAAAATCTATGCAGTTGTTTCGATAGGAGATTCCGTTTCCACCCAAAAAGAAGCGAGTATACCTGAGCCAATTATAGACGAATCCAAAGGAACCATAACAATTTCCAAAATTATAATAACTTTTGTTATATTTAGTGATTCGCAAATAGAGACTCAGATTACGGATAGAGATGGAGATGGAGTGAATGATGTTGATGACGCATATCCTGACGATAGTTCTAAATCAGCAACCATTCGTTTTCCGGAAGGTTCAGTTGATCCTGTGACAGGTGTTTTGGATCCTAAAACTGCTGTTCACACAATTTCTTTTGAAGACCTTTATCCCAATGCTGGAGATGCTGACTTAAACGATTATACGGTCCAGCTCTGGTATGAAGAGGATTTAAACTCACAAGGGAAAATAGTGGAAATCAGGGGTTATTACCAACACGTCGCTCATGGTGCCGGTTATGTACACAACTTCAAATTGAAACTTCCATCTAATTCAAATATTTCTACAGGAACAGTAAAATTTGGTAGATTGGTAACGGATGCCAGTGGTACTCTTTTGCAAAAGAGTACAATGAGGAATATTACCACAAATGAATTAAGTGATGGTTTACTCATTTTAGAAGATAGTGACAAGACAATTCCTTCGTCCAATGTAAAAGGAGAAGAGTTTAAACCGGGTTACATCTCCAAAATCAGATTACTGTTTAGCAATCCAATAGATAAACAAGTTCTTGGCAAACGCCCTTATGACCTATTTATCTATGTGAAAAACACAAAACAAAATATCCATTTTCCAGGAAGATATACCAAAGAAGACGGTAGTGATAAATTTGTTGATAAAAACAAGTTTCCGTTTGCCATTATGGTTCCGGGAGTATGGGCATGGCCTTACGAAAGATGTGATATTCGAATTACCGATGTCTCAAAATTAGACGGAGGCTGTTACAAAAAATCTGTTACTGGTTATGAAAATTTCAAACCTTGGGCAGAAAGCTTAGGAGGATTATTCCAAGATTGGTACAACTATGTTGTGTCAGACAGAGTTTATTACTCAGTGTTTGACAAACTTCCATCAAAATTATTGGAACCTTTAACTCCAACTTCTCTCGAATAGGGAAATAGAGCTATTTTGTCTGAAGCGTTTTTTTGTATATACAAGAAAGCGTTTCAGACTTTTATGTTCTCATAATTTTGCTAGAGTAACAGGCAAGATGCCTGTTCTACTTAACGTGAGTTCGATATAACATTTTGATTTCATTTAAAGGGCAACCACAGAGGGATTGCCCCTACAAAACCTATGGTATTTTTGGGCGTAGGGGTAAACCACTGTGTTTACCCTTCTTATTTTGATAATATTTTTCCTTACGTCGAACTGACGTTACTTAATGATGTGGACCACCTATGATTTTTGCGTCATGCAATTTGGCAATTTCTCCCTCACTCATTCCTAACACACCCGATAAAATTTCATCCGTATGCTCACCCAAAACGGCAGCCCTTATAGGCTCTGCTCTCGGATAAGAGCTAAATTCAAAAGGGGTGCCGGGAGTAAGATAAGAACCTATACCAGGTTGCTCTAACATACTAAACATAGGATTGTAAGGAGAACATTCTTGATCTTCTTCCACAACCTCTTTAAAGGTTCTAAATACAGACCAAGTGATATTATTTTTATCAAACACGTCTTTAAAATCACTTACATTTTTACTCAAAAACCACTTTTCCAGAATGGCAGTAATTTCTTCTCTGGCTTGAAAACGATCTCCTTCATTTTTGAAGTTCAAACCTAATCTATTAGCTAGAGCATTGAATTCGTCTGTTAGGCCGGTTATTTCAGCAATTCCATCCCATTGCCTTCTGGTAAGACCTACGAGCATAATCCTTTTCCCGTCTTTTGTCACAAAATCTTTCCCATAAGCTCCGTACAAATAATTACCGTATTTGGGACGTTCCACTTTGTTTACCATAACTTCAGAGATATTTCCAAGATTTCCGAGCATGGCAAGAGCGACATCAGTGAGAGATATTTTGATATGCTGTCCTTCTCCTTTTAGCCTTCGGTTACGTTCTGCTGCCAATATACCCAAAGCCAGCATTTGACCGGTTATGCAATCCCAAGCCGGTAGAACATGGGAAACAGGCTCTTTGCTTGTTTCATTTCCTGTTACAAAAGGAAATCCCACAGAAGGATTGACCGTATAATCTACAGCCGGTTTGCCGTCACGATGTCCCAATACCTCGACCATTATCAAATCTTTGCGATGTTTTTTGAGGTTTTCGTAACTCATCCAGCCCCTTACTCTAAGATTGGTTAAAAATATACCAGCATTATCTCCTGGTGCACATACCAAACGAGTGACAATCTCTTGTCCCTCCGGTGTATTTACGTTTACGGCAATGGAGCGTTTTCCTTTGTTTAAGCCAGCCCAGAATAGGCTTTTATTATCTTTTGTGACAGGCCACCTATGGTAATCAAGACCTCCACCAACTCTATCAAAACGGATTACATCCGCCCCTAACTGTGCTAGGGTCATGCCCGCCAAAGGCGCGGCAACAAAAGCCGAACCTTCTACGATTCTCAAGCCCTCAAGAATTCCTGACATCCTTTCTCCTTTATCGTACTATGATTTATATGATTTTTACTATTAGAGACAGACCGGATTGCCTCTACTAAAGCCATGTTTTCAGGGCTGCAGGAGTAATCCACTATGTTTACCCTCTAATTTTGGAATAAAATTGCTTAAACGAAACTCACATTAATTTTAAATTCGTTAATCACTTCTTCAACAGCATAATATTTGTAAAGTTTTTTTCTTTCAGCGTTTGTCTATCCGAGAATATAAGAGATATAAATGTTGTAAACAATCAACCTTGCCTCTTTATTTTCATGGATATAACGTTTATTCTTTCCTACTTTTGTACCAGTATTTTCTGAAGTTTTTGAAATTTTTTTTATTTACTTTAATTTTTATTTAATTTCTATTGGAATTTAAGTTGTTCAACCAGAAACAAATAGGAAATATAAGTCATGAGACCAGACTTTACAAAAATAGATTATAAAAAACAAAAACAACAAACTAGCCAAAAAGATTGGGAAAAAGAAACGCTTTCTAAACATGGAGTTTCCAATATACATGATTTGGATTGGAATACACCGGAGCATATCCCGGTCAAACCGGTTTATACGGAAACTGACCTTGAAAATCTTGAGCATTTGAATTATGCTGCAGGACTTCCGCCTTTTTTCAGAGGTCCTTACTCCACCATGTATGTTATGAGACCATGGACGATTCGACAATATGCCGGTTTTTCTACAGCAGAAGAATCCAATGCTTTTTATCGAAGAAACTTGGCTGCCGGTCAAAAAGGTTTGTCAGTAGCTTTTGACCTTGCCACTCATAGAGGTTATGATTCCGATCATGAAAGAGTGGTGGGAGATGTCGGAAAAGCGGGAGTTGCCATCGACTCTATTCTTGATATGAAGGTTTTGTTTGATCAGATTCCCTTGGATCAAATGTCTGTTTCCATGACTATGAACGGAGCAGTTCTTCCGGTAATGGCTTTTTACATTGTAGCAGCAGAAGAGCAAGGTGTAGCCAAGGAGAAACTTGCCGGAACCATTCAAAATGATATTTTAAAAGAATTTATGGTTAGGAATACCTATATCTATCCTCCTATTCCTTCCATGAAAATAATCGCAGATATTTTTGCCTATACATCCAAAAACATGCCCAAATTCAATTCGATCAGTATTTCCGGTTATCACATGCAGGAAGCCGGAGCAACCGCAGATATTGAGCTTGCCTATACATTGGCAGACGGTTTGGAATATTTAAGAACTGGTGTTGGTGCTGGTATGGATATAGATTCTTTTGCTCCAAGACTTTCCTTTTTTTGGTCAATTGGTATGAACCACTTTATGGAAATTGCCAAGATGCGGGCAGCAAGGCTTTTGTGGGCAAAAATTGTAAACCAATTCAAACCCAAAAATTCAAAATCCCTTGCCTTAAGAACTCATTCTCAAACTTCCGGTTGGAGTCTCACCGAGCAAGATCCGTTTAACAATGTAGCCAGAACTTGTATTGAGGCGCTAACGGCAGCTCTTGGACATACACAGTCTTTGCATACCAATGCCCTAGATGAAGCCATTGCCTTGCCAACAGACTTTTCTGCACGAATTGCCCGAAATACGCAAATTTACATCCAAGAAGAAACCAATATTTGTAAGGTCGTTGATCCTTGGGCTGGTTCATACTATGTAGAAGCACTGACAAATGATTTGGTTCATAGAGCCTGGGATTTGATACAGGAAATCGAAAAGTTAGGTGGTATGGCTCGTGCCATAGAAACCGGAGTTCCCAAAATGAGGATCGAGGAAGCGGCAGCTCGCAAGCAAGCACGCATTGATTCGGGAAAGGATGTTATTGTTGGCGTAAACAAATACAGGTTGGAAAAAGAAGACCCAATTGATATTTTGGATATTGACAACACAGCGGTTCGATTGTCTCAGATAGAAAGATTAAAGAAATTAAAATCCGAGCGAAACAACGAGGAAGTTCAGGCGATTTTAAGTGCCATTACTAAGTGTGCAGAAACCGGTGAAGGCAACTTATTGGAATTGGCTGTGGATGCTGCTCGAAAAAGAGCATCTTTAGGAGAAATTTCGGATGCTTGTGAAAAGGTATTCGGGAGATACAAAGCAACCATTCGTTCCATATCCGGAATTTATTCCTCTGAAATATCAACCAATGAATCATTTCATAAAGCACGAGAGTTGGCAGATACCTTTGCGTTTCAAGAAGGAAGAAGACCTAGAATCATGGTTGCCAAAATGGGGCAGGACGGACACGATAGAGGAGCCAAAGTAATCTCAACGAGTTTTGCGGATATGGGTTTTGATGTGGATGTCGGACCATTATTCCAAACACCCAAAGAAGCAGCAAGACAAGCCGTTGAAAATGACGTTCATATTCTGGGAGTATCCAGTTTGGCTGCCGGTCACAAAACTCTTGTTCCCCAAGTGATCCAGGAGTTAAAAGCACTAGGAAGAGAAGACATATTGGTAATTGTAGGCGGTGTAATTCCACCTCAAGACTACGAATTTTTATACCAGCAGGGAGTCGCCGGAATTTTTGGACCTGGAACGGTTATTGCCAAAGCTGCCATTCAGATTTTGGAAATATTGATAGGTAGT
The DNA here is from genome assembly GCA_024233865.1 of Leptospiraceae bacterium. Taxonomy (GTDB): domain Bacteria; phylum Spirochaetota; class Leptospiria; order Leptospirales; family Leptospiraceae; genus JACKPA01. The sequence continues at coordinate 128,063 of JACKPA010000004.1, forward strand.
GAAGCAACCGCAGCGTAACATTTTACGGACATTTCGGCTACGTTCAATGTCCGTAAACCCCGAATCGAAAGTGGTTTTAAACGCCTTACGATTACAAAAAATGAGTTGACAAGTTTCTAAATCTTTGTTTTTTTAGATTAGATTCAATTATAATTAGACCATGGTTAGAAAACGAAATCTAAAGACTTGAATTTGTTGTGCATGTATATTTAAAAAAATTGTTAAGGAGGAAAAATTATGAGCCATGAAACAGGTAAAATTTCTGTCCAAACGGAAAATATATTCCCAATCATAAAAAAATGGCTATATTCAGAGAAGGATATATTTCTACGGGAACTCGTCTCTAACGGTGTGGATGCAATTTCCAAACTAAAAAAGATTTCTCTTTCAGAGGAGTTTGAAGGTGGGACAGATTACCAAGTCAAGGTAACGTTTGATAAAGACAACAGAACTCTCTCTATCGAAGATAACGGTGTGGGAATGACCGTAGATGAAGTCAAAAAGTACATCAACCAAATAGCTTTTAGCAGTGCGTCCGACTTCATCCAAAAATATGAAAAAGACACAGCTCACGCTGGAATTATTGGTCACTTTGGACTTGGCTTTTATTCATCTTTTATGGTTTCAACCAAAGTGGTAATTGAAACAAAATCTTATCAAAAAGGTTCCACCGCAATCAAATGGGAAAGTGAAACAGGAATGGACTATAACATCACCGAATGTGATAGGGCTGATAGAGGAACTAAAATCACACTTACCATGAATAGCGATTCCGGCGAATACCTTGATAAATGGAAATTGAAAGAGCTCGTAAAGAAATACTGTGACTTCTTGCCAATTCCCATTTTTGTAGACGGGGAGGCTGCCAATAAACAAAAACCATTATGGGCGGATCAACCTTCGGCAGTAAAAGAAGAAGACTATAAAGAATTTTATAGCTATATATTTCCATTTTCGGGGGACCCTGTTTTTTGGGTTCATTTGAACGTGGATTATCCCTTTAGATTGCAGGGAATTCTATATTTTCCAAAGTTAAAACACGAGTTAGACGCTTCCAAAAATGGTATCAAACTCTTTTGCAACCAAGTTTTTGTAAGCGAGGAAGCGAACGACCTAGTTCCTCAATTCCTAACGGTCTTGAAAGGGACAATTGACATTCCCGATCTTCCACTGAACGTTTCTAGGTCTTATTTGCAGCAAGACCCTCTAATAAAAAAGATATCATCTCATATCATCAAAAAGATCAGTGATAGATTGTCAGATGATTTCAAAAAAGACAGAACTGCTTTTGAAAAATACTGGGACGATATATCCCTTTTTGTAAAATTTGGTATGATGAACGATGATAAATTTTACGAAGGAGTAAGTAAAGTCTTATTATTCAAGTCTTCTGATGGCAGTTATAAAACCTTGGAAGAATACTGGGAAAAAAATAAAGAAAAGAACTCTAATAAAGTGTATTATGCTCCGGAAAGTGAAACAAGTTCCGTTTATATGGACATGTTTAAATCCCAGGGGTTGGAGGCACTTCTTGTTGATTCCAAAATTGATTCACACTTTATTCATTTCTTAGAAACAAAGAATCCGGATATGAAGTTCAATCGCTTTGATTCTGATATTGCAGACCAAGTAGTTGATAAAGAAGCTAAATCGGAAATAGTGGACCAAGACAACAAAACGGAATCAGACAAAATCATGGATTTGTTCAAGACAGCCATTGGCAAAGACGGACTGGAAATAAAAGCAGAAGCTCTAAAATCGGGAGATGTTCCGGCAGTTATCCTTCTACCAGAACACATGAGACGACTTAGTGAAATGAATCTTGGAATGACTCAAGATAAATCCATGTTTTTACAAAATCATACCCTGGTTGTCAATACATCATCCAAATTAATCAAAAACGCACTGAGAATGAACTCTGGTGTAAACCCGGAAAAAGGAAAGTTGATAGCACAATATGTCTATGACTTAGCCCTTATTTCCGCAAAGGTTTTTAATGAAGCGAATCTAGGTTCTTTTATGAGACGATCCAATGAATTATTGGAGGATTTAACGTCAGCTTAAGTTATAGGGGCACAAAGCATTGTGCCCCTACCTAAAATATTTAAATGAATATGTTTTTTTTCTTGCAAAGATACAACCTTTTGAATAGTTTAATTATTAAAAATATATCATGAATAAAGATGCCAAGATAATTAATGTTGGGATAGCTGATATAAAGATAGGAAAGTCCCCTTCTATCTTAAGAACTACGCTAGGCTCTTGTATCGGGGTGGTGCTATATCATCCTGAACAAAAGATTGGAGCGATTTCTCATATAATGTTAGCAAAAGACCCAATTGGCAAAGATAAATTAAAAAATCCGGGCAAGTACGGTGAAACTGCTTTACCCAACTTAATTGAAATGCTTGAAAAAGAAGGTTGCAAATCTGGCTATTCTGCAAGAATATTTGGTGGTGCATCTATGTTTAAAAATATTACATCAAACTTCCTGCAAAACATAGGTGAAAACAACATAAGCATAGTAAGAGAATTCTTGAGTGAAAGAAGGATTCCTATCATTGTCGAAGATGTTGGTGGGCATGAAGGGCGCACAATTAGCGTATTTTTAGATGATGGAAGGATACTCCTGAAAAAGGCAGGAATTGAAAAATACCTATACAGGGTAAAATGAATGCTCCAAATGAAAGATCAAGTTGACATAGTTCTAAACGATATAAATAAACTACCTCCTATGTCCAATGTTGTGATTAAGGTCATGACAATGGTACAGGATCCGGCAGTATCAATTCACGACCTTGCAATGGAGATATCTAGAGACCCTGCGATTACGGCTTCTATATTAAAACTATCCAATTCTGCATATTATAGGGCAAGTAAACCGATTCGAACAGTTCAAGAAGCTCTTATGACTCTTGGTATCAAAGTAGTTAAAGAAATTATCATTCTAACCGCTTCTAAAGTGATACTAAATAAAGATTTAAGAGGTTATCAATTAGACGCTGAAGCTATGTGGTTACATTCTCTTGTTGTGGCAGAGCTTTCCGCAAAAATCGCTCATTCCAAAAAGCTAAATGTAAGTAAAGACCTTGTTTTTACAGCCGGATTACTTCATGATTTGGGCAAGGTAATACTCGCTCAGTTTTTTCCACAGGTGTTATTTAAAATTAAAACTGAGCTTAAAACGAGTAAGGAAAGTTTTACTGTTGTCGAAAAAAAGTACTTTGGCTATGATCATCAAGAAGTGGGCATGAAAACCCTGAAAATGTGGAACTTCCCTGATGAACTAACTGAGGTAGTAGGGCATCACCATGACCCGGAAAATGCTAAAAATTTTCCTTTACTCACATCTATAGTCCATATTGCCAACACAATTGCGATTATTTCCGGTGTAGGGATTGATATAGGTGGTATTTCACACGATTTATCAGAGTTTGCCTTGAACATAACGGGTGTTACTGACAAAGATATTGAAGAATATTACCTGACCATTCCCGAGCTTGAAAAAAGTATAAGCGAATTGCAATCCATATAAGGTTAGTTATATGATTAATATTGCTTTGATTGGTCCACGAGGCGTTGGTAAATCTAAAGTATCACGCAAACTTTCCAAATTAACAGGAATGCCTATTGTATCTACGGATATGATTGCTATTTATGAATCCGGTTGTATTCCTATTTCCGAAATTATAAAAAAAGATGGTGGAAATTGGAAAAATTTTCGTAAATTAGAATCTGCTGTTTTGTTAAAAATATCCAAAGCACAAAATATAATTGTAGATTGTGGCGGTGGAATCCTTTTTGATGTGGATGAAAAAGGAAATGAATTTTTTAGCTTAGAAAAGTTTACTTTGTTAAAGTCATTTTCGCGGATTATCGGACTGTCAAAAAGTAAAAATTATTTAATTAATAAGATTAAGAGTGACCCTTCCCGACCAACCTTAAGTTCTATTGAATCTTATGAAAACTTACTGGACCGTAGGCTTCCCTACTACCGATCTTCCTCAGAATACTATATTGATACAAACGATATAAGCACAGAAGAAACGGCAGCAGAAATTGTTTCACTTCTAAAGATATGAGAAATTCATGTTGTTACTTTGAATGTTCTCCGGATTTTCCTGCTTTCTGAGAATCCCTATGAAGAAGAACCGTTTTTTCCAATAAACCTAAATCTGTACATACAAGAACATCTCCGTTTAATTTAACATATTTTGTCATGGCAAGGTATTTTTTCATTACGGGATAATCACGAATGCCAAGTCCAAGCATTTTCAAAAAATCTTCAATTGTTAGGTTGTAATTATAAGTTTCCCTCGGTTTGATTTTTACCCTATTTTTTTCTACCAGTGTTAGAAGCATATCAGCAATTCTGTCGTTCATGTCAGAAATCATGGCGTTGGCTAGCAGTTTGTAAGCGTTCCAAATCCTTTCCGAAAGGAGTGTTATAATTCTGCTCATAAGTTGTGGCTGCGTCTTGGACATGCTTTCAAAGTTCTTTTTGCTAATTGCCAATAGGTCTACCTGATCAATGGCTATGGCGGACGCGGAACGAGGTTGGTCGTCTATAAGTGCCATTTCACCAAAAATATCTCCCACCTTCATAATGTTTAATAAAACTTCCTGACCACCAACCATTTTAACAATTTTTACCCTGCCACCTTGTACAATAAACAGCTCGCTTCCGGGTTCACTCTCTAAAAATACAATTTCCCCATTGTTATAAATTCTGTTGGATGAGTCAACCATAGGCAATTCAAAAGGTTTATCCAGGGACATAAGTCTTTCTCTTGATTTCGAGCTTAATGGACCCTTGGGTAAATATTTTAAATAACTTTGATAACAATAGGCTGCTGATTCGGTATGTCCTTCACCAAAATAGTATTCCCCCATTTCAAAAAGCCGCTCTATGTCTTCTTCCTGAGCGGCTTCCGCCGTAATAATTCTCTGAGGAGCTTTTGTCGAATGACCGAATTGGCGTAATTTGATAATAAAATAACGAATGATTTTCATGGCTATGGGAGCGTTTTTCTGAATAAGCTCACCAAAATGATTATTGCTTACGGATATTAAGCTAACATTTGTCATGGCAACAGCTGACTCTATCTGAGGATAACGGCTCATTGCTCCAATAACTCCAAAAAAATCCCCAGGTCCTAAAGTTTCGCTAAACTTTTCATTGGCAACGGGACGGTCCCTTTTTAACCTGACCTTTCCTTCTTTAATGATATAGAAGTTTGTAGCCTTTTTTTCCCCTTCTAAAATTATGTAGGAGCCTGTTGGAAACTGAGCTATATTAAAAAGAGAACTCACTGTGTTGTACTTCCTTTTTTATAAATAAATAAGCAATTTGTATTACCTTCTTTTACCTGAATTCGCTTGAGTTCCGGCTCTATAACAAATTGCATAAAAGTTTCTGCTAATAGTGGTTTGATATTTTTATTTACTTTGTCAAACAATAAATCAATTTTATATGTATGTTCTAATTCTGAGGCAAAACTTTTCAACCTACTTTTAAAAGAAAGGTTTTTAATATCATGGGCTATTTGGTTGATATGCCCGGCAAGTTCTTTTATTTTTTGCTCATTGGCATGGGTATCGATTTCACAATTTGTAAGATTGAAGAGAATTCCACCCGAAAAATGATCTATGGATTCGGAAAGCTCGTCCACCTTTTTTTCCAATCGAGAGGCGATATTCACACCTTTCCCAAAAACTGTATACTCTCGAAGGTCAAGAGCTCCCAAAAAGCCTTCTTCCACTTCTGCTATATTAATTCCAATTCTTGTTATCAACTCCATTGGTTTACCCTCAATTTCTACGCTATTGATAGATAACATTCCTATGGCTGCCTGTAAAATTCTGTGTATGTCATCCAAGACGTTTTCCGTTAGGGTAAATATTGCCATAAATGCGTCTCCGGCGGTTTGTACGACATACCCTCCGGAAGCTTTTATTTCTATAGAAGAAAGGTATTGGTATTTTTTTATCATAAGCCTTGTTAGCTCAGACTCTTTGGTTGCAGCAAATTTTTTCACTATATACCCGAAACCTTTTAGGTCGCTAAAGAGTACTCCGATTTTCTTTTTTGTATTGGTATGACCTATTTTTAGAGCTGGAAGAGTGTCTTTTTTCCATGTTTCTTCGGAAAAAAAACGACGTATCACCTGGCTTGGATTGTATTTTTCATGAAGATTTCCGGTATCTCTTCCTAGTTTGATAAATAATTCCAAAGGGACAAGTTCAATGGTTTTGAGTCTTATGAGTCGGTTTAGCCCGTCAAGTTTAGTTAAAGCAAAAAAGCGATGGTGGTAGTAGGTGATGGCGTTTACGGTTTTTGACTCTTCTATATAGTCTATAAAATCTTTTAATAGTACTCCGTCAAAATTTTTAATCCCAAAAACTTTGTCTAGTTCTTTTTCTGCAAGTTTTATGCATTTTTCCTTTGATAGTAATTCATCAATACTCTGGCACTTTTTGGATAGGTCTTCCTTATGAGTGTCTTCCAAGGTATAGATTCCATTGTGGTGGTTTTTTATCGGGGTACTAAGGTCATCCAAAGTGTCAACCCGGACGCTTATAAAGTTCATGTCCTCCCAAATTTTGGATGATTTGATAAATAGATAGTATAGTTTGGATACATTTTCGTCTTCTACCTTCAAAATAAGGTTGAGTCTTGTCATTAGTCTTGTAATATTTTGGCTTTTCATTTTGAATCCTTTTGTAGCTCAAACTCCGGATCAATTCCGAGAGCTTTGAGTTTCTCAGCCAGGGCTTTGGCTTTATTTTCCGCCTCTTCTCGTTTTTTCTGTTCTTCTCCAAGGTCTTCATGTAACCATGGTTGTAATTTAGGTTTGTTTGTTTGTATGGGTGATGATGCTGTTTCCATGGGTTCATCTTTTCTTAAGACTTTTTTGTATGTTAAAACATAAGGCTAAAAATGCAAGAAATTTCAGTACACGATATGAACAGTTGTGAAAGCGAAACAGTGAAGTTTCGCTTTCGGGATTTATTTCTAAAGTGAAAATTTCTAAAAATTCTTTAGTTTACCAATCTTAAACTTTTTTTGAATTTTGGAATCGATTCCATCCGTTTTATCATTTTCTAAAATGATGTCAACTCCACCATCAAGACTAATCTTGGTAAATTCACTTTTTGCATTTCGAATAAGCCTATCTAAGTGTTTAACCGATCTCACTTTTCTATCATTTATGGTTTCAACAATTCGGATACTTATGTCATGGTAACCTTCATTGGATTCATCCGGTAGGACCTGAGCTACTAAAACGATTTTATTGGCTTTCCAATCTGTGTTGAGACTATAATAATCATTCAAGTAAAGGAGTTTTTTGTTTACCCTTTCTCTCCATCGTTGCCCCCATTCTTGTAATAGAAATTGAGAAAGCTCAACGAACACAAATCCACCCTTTATCAAATAATGAGGAACTTCTCCCTGATTATTTTTATAAGGAATTTGAATGGCTTTGTAAGGAAAAGGCTTCAGCGGTAATTCAAGTTTTTGAACCTTTTTATTTCTTAAAATTTGAACCGGAATTTTGTCTCCATGTCCATAGCCGTTTTCATATCCGCAATGAGCTATATAGGAAAGTGGTTGTTTTCCATATTTAGGATGAACAAAAAACCCTTTGGAGTCAATTTTTACTTTGCCAAATTCTAAGATTATGTCGTTCACCTTTAGGAGTCCATAAGCCGTTGAATGTGGAATGACCTCAGAAACAATAACTCCGTCCTGATTCTTCTCCATTCCATAAAATTCCCTTGTGGCGTGATCGAGGATTCCAGCGTATCGAAATCCTTTGTAAGGAAATACCGATGTTTTGTCTTTTATTTTATTGTTCAGAAAAATATCTATGATAAATCCGGGAATGGCATATCCGGTATTTTTTTGTTTTGAATGATTGTAGAGCAAACCAATAGGCTTGTTTTGGGAAATAATAACTTCTCCGTTTCCATTCAATTTTTCGTTGGAACTGATATTCAAATAAGGCAATTCAGTATGGGACATATTGTATGTATCCATGTACAATCCGGTCATTCTACCTCTTGCTGTTTGGATTGTACCCGAATTGTCCAATTGAACGATTTCAACTGTTTTGGGCATTTGGATAGAATGTTTTGAAAAACTAAGAGGAACCAAATCTCTAAAAAACTCCTTATCTTTTACTTCAAGTAAAGATAGGTTTGATTCGTAGTCTACTTTGGTTAGTTTAGCAGGTACCGATATGTACGAGGAATATTTTTTCAACTCAATGGATGTGGCATAGTCAATTCTTGAAGTTAGGACTAAAATTTTATCACCCGGAACAACTACTCCCACAGCTCCAAAGGAATAAGGTGTTTTGTTGAGCCAAGGGAAAAGGTGGTTGGGTGGTTGTTTTGTAATTCGAACTTGCACAATACTTTTTTTGAGTTTGTCTTCCAAACCTTCCGAATAAACATGTGTTTGGAATAAAAAGAGAATGAGTAATAAAAAGTGGAACAGTAATTTATTCATTGTTTGCTTCCAAGTTGTATATTGTTTTAATTTCTTTATCTGCTTTTTTTACATCCTCTGCTTTTAGGATCAAAGGATTGTTGGCATCTTTAAATTTTAGCTTTAAAAACTTAGATTTGTTGGAGTTGCAGATGGATTTGAATTGATCCATATTTTTAATTTTAACGTCATTTACGGAATCTAGTATTGTATTGATGTAGTAGTCCGCTGCGGAATTGATAGGGTGAGGGAGTTTTCTATACAAAATTATATCTTGATCCACTTGTTTATCCAATTCATCATCAATAAAGTAGAAGAATCTATATAAAAATTGGCTACCACCCTGGGTTTCTTTTTCTTTGTTCCAAGCCGTTAGCAAATCTCTGGAAACCGGTTGAAATACAAGCCCAGCCAAAACAAAATAATTAATATCCGTATCGTACTGGTAACGCATAAACTCAATTCCTTTCATGATTTTTGCGGGAAAGTTTAGGGTTTTGGTTTCCCCTTTCCGAAAAATTTTTAAAGAAATATTTTCTTTTGGATGTTTGTTATCCACTACTTCCACGAAGTCAATTCGAGTCTCTTTGTCCAAAACAATGGTTCCATTTCTGCCAATTGGCAGATTGTCGATTTCTATAATTAGGTCATCTTTCTGCAAAAAGCCTTCCGCACTGGAATTGTTATAAACTTTGGTTACAAAAATTCCATCCATATTTTCCGGAATTTTGTGAAATCTTCGGAGAGCAGGATTAAACGAATTAATGGTTCGTATTCCCAATTCTACATACCCATCGTATTTCCCGTCTTTAATATCGCTTAAAAAGTGTTTTATAACGGTTGTGGGGATTAGGTAGCCTATGTTTTCTGCTCTCGAAGCAACTTGAAAGGCAACCCCTACCACTTTGTTTTTTTGAATAGCTGGACCACCCGAATTTCCTGGATTAATGGCAGCATCTACCTGAATAACCAAATGGCTATCCATTTCCGAATGGGCATAGGTTGATTGCTCTTTTCGGGAAACAATGCCGGTTGTAACCGAAACCCTATCACCACCTATCGGATAACCAACAACCGTAACAGGAGAGTTTAATTCCGGTATATCTCCCAAACTTAAGTAGTGAGCGTCTTTATAAAAATCTGGATGTTTTGCTTTTAGAATTGCCAAATCACAATCATGGGCAACAAATAAAACTTCCACTTCATACCATTTTGTATGGTTATTTCTTTGAACTTGGATGTATCTGGCGTTTGATATAACGTGGGCATTGGTCAAAATCCTTTCCTTATCTATCAAAAAACCGGTTCCCGAACTGGACTTTAACCTTTTTGATAACCAAGGTGAATAAAAATCGTCTTTTTGGGAAAAGACTTTGATTTGAACCACACTTTTCAGAATATTGTCAAAACCTAAACGACCGGCGTTTATACCACCGGTAAAAATGAGTAAATATAGAAGAATTAAAATAAACAATTTACGCATATTTTTCTATTTGTATCCTTTTAAAATATTGAATAAATGCTGGAATAATAGACAATACTTTTATAGATTGTATATTATAAAATTTACTTTACATACATCTATTTTCTATAAATTTTGAAAACCCCTTTTTATAGAAAGGGTAAAAATCATGAGTACAAGCATAGAATTATTTATATCGGCCTTTACTATCATTGTTTTATTGTTAATATTTTTTATAAATATTTTTAGATCACCTCTAACGTCTACTAAAGTGACGTTCGGAGTTTTTGCTCTTTTTTTAATACTATGGAATTTAGCACAAATCGTCATTAATTTGTTTCCGGAAAATCTTATCTATCAAGAGCAAATTCATAGTATATTTTCTAATATTACGCTTTATTCATTGGTAGTTTTTGGTTTGCATTTCCCTTTCTATCGAAGGAGAGAAGTAAAACTTACTATTTATGCTTCATTTATAGGAGGGATGGGGTATATAGGTTTATTGCAAACTCTTTGTATACCTTTGATTGACACCTATTTTCCATTGGAGAAATTATTTTTTCAGAACATCAATCATTTTTTGACGAGATCTTTTTCTATAATTTGTATGCTTTCTTTTGCAGTGGTAATTATTTTTAAGCTATCTAATTCCATTGTAAAACTAAAAAAGTTTTTATTTAAAGCCCTTTTATTTATGATTTTTTTGACACTAAGCATACTTGTCTATGTCTATTCTATTATTCCCGGATATACGGTTTATTCAACTAACTTACACGTCATTTTTATAGATATTATTTTTCTTGCAGCTTTTATTCATTCTTTGTATCAGTTTAGATTTATTGATTTTTATCCAGGGGTGCTTTCATATTTTGTTTATGGGCAGTGGCCGCGCCTTGTTGCTCAAAAAAGTGCGCCTTCCAATATTGATGGGTCTAAATTTTTAAAAAATGAATTATGGCGACTGTATGAGTTGGAAAATTGGGAAAAATTTATCCAAGACTTCTGGTTTAACATTATTGTGGATGAAACCCTTGATAATGCCGTCGAACATGGTGGCAAGAGAATCGAAGATGAGGTAACCGTTCAAGTTTTTGAAACGGACAAATATTTGTATTTGTATGTAATAGATCGAGGAAAAGGTTTTGATCCGGAATTGGTTCCGAATCCGGCTTCTCCAGAAAGAAAGGGGTTTCCCAGTGGTAGGGGAATTTATATTTTAAAAAGGTTTTTTGAATTGAAGTGGAATTTTTTGGGAAATGAAGTTCGAGTTAGAATTTCTAAAAACCCCGAAGATAATCCCAGATAGACTATGATTTGCTTGATTTTGGGATTCGCATGATTTTTCAAATTAAGATTAATCGGTGTTTATCGGTGGTAAAAAAGTTTTTTTCACAGTCTCTGATCTTTATTTTTTTCTTATTTTTTATCTGCTTTTGTTCAGACAGCAAGAGGCAACCCGTTGTTCAAAAAGGTACCATTGACTTATCCGATTGGAATTTCAAAGAAGACGGAATTGTAAAATTGGATGGTGAATGGGAATTCTATTGGAATAAATTGTACACCCACCAAGACTTTCAAGAGCTTGACATAGATCCGGATGTTTATGTTAAATTCCCTTCCACTTGGAATGGTCTGAAAATCAAAGATAAAGAGTTGTCGGGATATGGATATGCAACCTATAGAATCAACATCAAATTAAACAAACGGAAACAATCTCTTGCCATTCGGTCACAAGCCCAGGCAACGAACTTTGCTATTTTTATTAACGGGAGAGAGGTCATTCATTCCGGAAAAGTTGGGAAAAGTGAGACGGAAGCGGTTCCCGAAAGTATGGTTAAAGTCGCCTACTTGCCACCCATTTCCGATTCTATCGAGTTAATTATGCATGTGTCTAATTATCACCATAGAAAAGGAGGGATTTGGATGCAAATTTTTATGGGGAGTCATGGTATGATCGAAAAGCAAGCAAGCAATATAAGGGGAATTGATATATTTTTAGCTGGTACTCTGTTTATAATGTTTTTGCACCATTTGGGATTGTATTTAATCCGAAAAAACGATTTAACTTCTCTGTTGTTTTCCCTTTTTTGTATAGATATTTTTTTTAGAATCATAAGTACCGGTGATAGAATCTTGGCGTTACAACTTTCTCTTCCGTATGAATTTGTTATAAAGGTTGAGTATTTTACATTTTTTATGGCACTGCCAATTGCCATAATCTTTTTGTACTATACGTTTCCACGTAATGGTTCCGTTTGGATCAATTATACTTTTCTTTTCATTGCTATTGCTTTTTGTATTTTTACACTGTTTACACCGGTTAGGGTTTTTAGCTATTTGATTCCGATTTACCAACCTATTTTTTTAGTGGGCTGCATTGTGGGTTTGGGAATGCTCGTTCGAGCGATAATCCACAAAGAGGAAGGCTCGGTTATTGTGCTTGTAGGATTTCTGATTATGCTTGGAACGTCTGTCAACGATATTTTGTTTACTCATGAAATAGTGAAAACGGGTTTTATTGCTCCCGTTGGAATGTTGTTTATGATTTTTACACAATCATTTATGCTTTCTCGTAAGTTCTCCAAGGCTTTTTTTACGATAGAAAATTTATCGCTTGAATTGATGAAGACCAACCAAGCTTATAGCCGTTTTGTTCCTAATGAATTTCTTAGCCTTTTGGATAAAAAGAGTATAGTTGATATTGAAATAGGAGATCAAACACAAAAAGAAATGACGATCCTATTTTCCGATATTCGGGGGTTTACAACTCTATCGGAAAACATGACTCCAGAGGAAAACTTTAAGTTTATAAATTCCTATTTAAGTAGGATGGAGCCTATTATTTCTCAGCACAATGGATTTATTGATAAGTATATTGGTGATGCCATTATGGCACTTTTTGCTGGTACTGCTGATGACGCGTTAAAGGCTTCCATTGATATTTTGCAAGAGTTGAAACAATATAACTTAGATAGGCAAAAAGTAGGCTACGTTCCTATACAAATAGGAATTGGCTTAAATACGGGAAATTTGATGCTTGGAACGGTTGGCGGAAAGGGGAGGATGGACGGGACGGTTATTAGCGATGCTGTGAATTTGGCATCTCGAGTTGAAACACTAACCAAAACTTTTCATGTTTCTCTCATTGTTTCAGAAAATGTGATAACGCGGTTGCAAAATGCAAATGATTTTTTGCTACGGGAGATCGATAAGGTAAAGGTGAAAGGGAAAGAAACTTCCACAACGCTTTATGAATGTTTCAATGCTGACCCTCCTGAACTGATCGAAAAAAAAATAAAAAGTTTGGAGTTTTTTAGCGAAGGCTTAGTTGAATTTCGATCTGAAAATATTCTAAAAGCAAAAGAACTTTTTATTTCCTGCCAAAAGATTTGTCCGGAAGATCCAATACCTGCCATTTATATAAATCGATGCAATGAGTATATCGCTCGTAAAGATGTTAGCAATTCCGGCATTTTCTCTATTGAAAGTACTATATCTGACAATCCGTTGGCTATGGTTGTAGACGACAATACTAGCATCTTGCAGTTTATGGAAATGTTTCTTTCCCGAAATCAGTTTGATGTATTGCTGGCTAAAAATGTGGGAGAAGCCATACAAAAATATTCCCTGTTTCTCCCCAATGTTGTTTTGATCGATGCTCATATTTCTAATGTGGATAGTTTGGATATTGTCAAACAAATTAGAAATCTTTCTCGAAACAATCCACCTAAGATAATACTCCTAACTCAAAAAAGTGATATAGATAGAGAAAAGGAATTTTACGCACTAGGAGTAAATACTTGTTTGCCCAAACCGATTCGAGCTAAGCAACTGTTGAAGACTCTTACAGCTTTGGTTTCTTGAAACATGAAAAATAGTATTTACAAATTACGATTTATAAAATAGATTGAAATAAATGCGAAATGTTGTTTTGACAAAAAGGACATAAAAATTTATGCTAAAAAATATTATAATTTTCGTTTTTCTCGTTTTTATAACAGGATGTTATTCTTTTGCAATACACTCTCCTAATACCAAAAACTATGCTTTGGCTGGAAATTCCGAATCCTGTCAAGAAGTGAAAGAATTAAAGCAATGGAAATTCCTTTATGGTACAGTGAATCTATCCAACCCTGAACCTTCGGAAATGTTTGAAGACTTAAATCCAAGTAAAGCATACTATATTGAAGAAACCGTTACAGGGGGGGACATTGCTCTTTCAATAGTGCTAGGTCTTTTTTCTTCTATTTCCACAAATTCAATCAAAATATATGAATGTGGGAATAGCAAAATCAAGCCAAGTCAAAGTACTGCTTCCACAGCTAAAGCAGGGAAAAAACAATTGCTAAAATGGGTGGAGAGAAAATGTATTGTTGATGGTAATGTCTATACAAACTATGAGCAGGTTTTGGTTGATATAGAATAAATATAAATAATGGAAAAGGTTATGCAAGATAAATCCAAAAGTCATAAAATTAAAATAGGTTTGATTTTGTTTATTTTAGGTTTTATTGGTGTCTTGAGTTTATTAAGTTCTGAGTTTCCAATGGATCAAGTTCCAAAAGAAGTTTTGGAAAAATACTCGGAGCAAACCCTTGTGCTTTTGTCTCTTATAAATCCAACCATTCTTTTAGCTATTTCAGTTTTGATTGGAACAGTTCTTTATGAAAAGGTAGAACTAGCGGTTCCTCTTATCAGCTCTATTCTGAAAAGAGAGAATTGGAAAGATATTTTGTTTGTACAATTAAAATTCGGGCTTACCGGAGGAGTCATAGCAGGATTAGGTATATTGGCAATAAGCATGATTTTTACGGCAAATCTACCCAAAGAATTCCTTGAACTAGGAGAAAAATTAAAACCTAGTTTGTTTACTAGATTGTTTTATGGAGGATTTACGGAAGAAATCCTTTTGCGATTTGGACTAATGACCTTCGTAGTTTGGGTAGTATTTAAAATTCATAAAAAACTAAGTCCAAGCGTTTATTGGATTGGAATTGTTTTGGCAACTCTCTTTTTTGCAGTAGGACACTTTCCTGTTGTTTTCCAAGCAGTTGGAACACCTTCTTTGGGATTGCTGGTTTACGTTTTATTGGGCAATTCTTTGGGAGGTTTCGTTTTTGGTTGGTTGTATTGGAAAAAAGGTCTTGAATCGGCTTTTGTAGCTCACCTTTTTACCCATGTTGTCATGCTAACGATTCAGCCGTTGGTAGGAAGTTAGTTTCCTGCTGAACATCATCTAAAGTCAAATATTTTCTTAATTTTTCAATTCTTGCATAACCCGGCTCGGTAACAACAACAACTTCATCTGCAATTTTTTTGGCGCGATCTTTGTCTCCTATCAAAATATTCAACTCAATTAAATTTATCATATTTTTAAGCATTTGTACTCTTCTTAGTCGAAGTCTTTCTCCCAAGTCGATGGCTTTTTTATATTCCTTTATTTTTCGATAACAGTAAGAAGCCGCAAAAATGGCTTCCTCATTTTCCGGATGGATGAAAGTATAATCTTCCAAAGAAGGAATGGCTTTAGAATAATTCTTTGTGGCAACAAGCAGCTTGATAAATCGCCTAAAAACTTTGTCGTTATTGGTATTTTTATAGGCATTTTCTAATTCCAAAATTGCTTTTTCATATTCCTTTTGCTCCAATAAATTATGTATTTCGGTTAGTAAACTCTGAATATTTTCCATGTTTTCGTTGATTTCTTTTTGCTTGTCTAAATAGGTAAGCTTCAAAAGAGAAAGGTCATCGGTAAGCTCACCGTGTTTGGTTATCGAATGATAAATGTTTTCCAAATCTCCGTTATTCTCTTCAACTCTTTTTATAAATTCTTCATCATCTTCATTGATAATACGATTGTCGTCTTTATCAACACCAATCTGTATATCATCCTTTCCGTCAGAACCTGTAAATATCATATCACCATCGTGCAGTTGAAACGTATTGACATATATTGGATCATCCAAAGGATAGGTTCCTAGTTTTCTTAGAAATTCTTTGTTTCTGATAAAGCTAGCCTTTTTATCCCGGTATAAAATTATATCTGGATGCTCGATATTTACAAAATACATAAACCCACAATCTTCATCTACCAAACCAATCACTAAAGAAATCAACATTGAGCCGTTAAAGCTAAGGAACACTTGGTTCATTTCTTTTATAACAATTTTGAGCCACCTTTCCGGATAGTTGTTTAATTCTGACGGATTCATTTTGGTTCTTTCTATAATAGACTGGAAAACCGAGCCTAAAACAAGGATTCCACCTGCTCCTTGTATGGACTTTCCCATAGCATCAGCGTTTAAAAAGAGAACATAGTGTTTGTCTCTCAAGGTTATTTGGTGAGCTATATTTATATCACCTCCCAATTCATAATGTTTATTTTTAAAAGAGAAGTCTTTTTTTTGTTTTGTATAGAAATCTACAAAAACGGTTGTGCTATCTACGGTATTTTGTCCTAAAGGATTAGTAAGTATGGTTGTTAAAAAATAGTCTCCATCCTGTTGTCTTTTTAAAGCTTCTACTTCATCCAGAGTTTGTTTTAGTTTTGCCGTTCTTTCGATTACCTTCTTTTCAAGTTCTAAATAACTTAACTCAAGCTCTTTTTGCAACCGTCTTTCTTGGCTTTCGTCTCGAATGATAAGCAAATAGCCAATTGTTCGATTGGTTTCATCCAAACGTAAAGAACAAGCTACTTGTACAGGTAAGATACTTGAATCATCTTTGAGAAAATCAATGGAACCAAGAAAACCACCATCAGTTTCCAAATTTGTTTTGAAGTTTTGCCAGTGTTCGGATTTCAAAAAAAGCTGATCTATAGGACGACTTTTAGCGTTTTCACCTAACAGAAGAGAGAACGTTTGGTTGTGTAAAATGATCTCACCTTTCAGGTTATAGGTAGCAATTCCGGAAAAACGGGATGCTTCCATTAATCCTTCCATTTCCCTTACCTTTTGCAAAAAGTGAACAAGTTGTATAAAGCGAAACTTTTCTTGGGATTGTTTTACTTGCTCCAGATATTGCAAGTTGCTAACTAACTTTTGTAGCCTTTTATCTGATAAATCGTCTCCTGTGAACCAAAACATATTGGCATGTTCAGCTGCGCTAAAAACCTTTTGAAATTCCAAATAATTTATGGAGGTAGTTGTATTCAGATAATCAAAATCCCATTCTGGATAGTGGATTTCTTTGCGATTATCTTGAAGAGAAAGCCAAGAATATGTACTAAAATGCCCATTGTTGGAAATTTCAATGTGAATGTCTTGCCTGCTAGCAACATGAACACAAGACTGAATGGTAAATAAAAGCATTGCTTCCTCATGAACGTATTTGTCCAAGTCTATTAGCTTTTGTTCGTTTTCTTGGTAGTCGGACGCAGTCATTGCCTCTATAAAAAGTTTTTGGTATTCGGGGTTATTATTTAGAGAAAATGGTCCGTCTGAAGCTAAGAAAATGTAATGGTGAAAGCCTGTGTACATAATAGGATTATCTACAGGTGCTACAGCAAAATCACCTGAATAAATTCCTTGTCCCTTCATTCTTGCATTTGGAACTCTATCCATCCAGACGGTTCTCGGAATAATTTCATATTGTAAAAATATATTAATGTCTTCCAAATAGGCAGCAATCATTTGTACCAAACTTGCCGAATGGTCTGCAACTAAGCCTTTTAGCGTAAAACCTTGCGGATAACCCGCTTCTATTAGGAGTTCCAATGCTTTTTCGGGGTCATAAGGATAGGGATTTAAGTTAGGATTATAGCCAAACTGTCCTTCCGTTCCTACACATTTCTGAGGTATGGAAGTCCCACGACTATGAATTCTGGCAATCATGTTATTGTCAATTGCCAAGTTCATGGCAAGTCGAACTCTTTTGTCTAATAAAGGACCTTTGGATGCCAACAAAAACCAGTGAGAAAGAGTTGCAAGTTTACTTTTTATTTGTATGTCTTGACTTTCTTTTAGCAAGGATAATTGAATTTCATGGACACCATATATCAGGTCGAGTTTTTTATCTTTAATTGCTTCTACCCAATATTGAGCTGGCAAGCAAATAAACTTAATGCCTTTAACTTTGGGTTTATCACCCCAATAATTCTCATTGATTCTAAAAGATATTTCCCTACCTTTGTTCATTGACTCAAAAATAAAAGGTCCGGCTCCAATCGGGTATTCTTTAAAGTAATCAACGCCTTTTTCTCGTAATAATTGGGGCGGAACAATAGCAGAAAACATTGCCATTCTCCAAGGAAGCATACTATCCGGAAAATGAGTGTGAATTTTAACGAGGTATTCCGACACTTTTTCAACTTCTTTTATCGAAGACAAGATTCCAAGTCCTGTAGGGGAGTTGTTTGCAGGATTTATTTGAGCCATTAGAGTGGTGACAACTGCGTCCGCATCAAACGGTTCCGAGTTGTGAAATTGGACATTTTCTCTTAATTCGAATTCAAAACAAGTCGGGCTAATTCTCTGCCACGATTTGGCAAGCAGTGGCTTTATTTCACCATCTTTACCAATATACATTAAACCGTCATGGCATGCTGTGATTAAGGTGTATGAATCAGGGTCAAAACCGTGAAATGGATCCAAAGACGAAGGCTGTCCCGTAAAGTAACCGATTCGAACGTAATTGTTTTGCTCTATTCTCATTTTATCCCTCTACCTGAATATGTTAAGTAGGGACATTTCGACTACGCTCAATGTCCGAAGAAAAAACTACGCTCAAGAACCGTTCTCCCTGAGCGTAGTCGAAGGGAAGATTTACGGATTAGGTTTTTCTTCTTTTGGATATTCGACCTTGTAGTCTTTGTCCTGAATACCTAAAAAGTTTTTGAATGACGCTTTGTCTTTTAGAGCCTCACCTTCTAATTTTTTTAAGGTAATTTTGCTAACTGGCATTTTAAAGTTTTCTTCTCCTTCGGCTCCACGACTATAACCCGTTTTATCGGGAGTTTTGATAGTATCAGAAATTCCAACATTTCCGTCTTCGTCTATGGCGAGAAGTTTTACCTTTTTGTTTTTTAGAACATCTAACTCATATTTTCCGGATGTTGTCCATCTTGTACGAATGTAGCTATGGTCTAAGCCTATTGCCATAACGCTTACACTTTTTGGCTTATCCGAGCCGTCTGCAAGGATAACTTCTACATCTCCCTTGATACATCCGAAAACCAAGTTTGGATAGTCTATATTCAACCAACCAAGATTGTTGATGCTTGTCACAATTACACCAAATGTTTTTGTGACCGCAACCGGAACAGAAGCTCTTTTGGCTGTCGGTGGAGCAGATGATTGTTGGGCTGGTGATTCATTATTTATACCTTCGCTTGCAGGTGCAGCTTGGGCTGCAAATTCTTCAAACATAGAGCGATTGCTAAAAGAAAGCCTTTTTAACTTCTCGTCGTTTAGTACCCATTTTCCTCTTTCATTCATTTTGTATACGTTGAACTCTGTTTTTGGGTATACATCCGGAAACATAACTTGGATTTTTTTCCCATCTGCTATCTTCAGAGGTTTATCATTTTCAATTGCTTCTATTTTAAACATTCCACCTGATTCAAATAGGTATTCTTTTCCATTTTCATCAAAATACTCTAACCCAACGCCGGCAGTCATAAAGTCAAAAGCATCAATTACCTCAGTAAGTTGAATTTTTACTTTCCCTTTCACTGGTTCACCGTTTTCGTATGTAAATGCGTCAGGAGGGATAATTAGTTTAACACCTTTTCCACCGATAACGTTGTTTTCTTTTGCAGGATCAATTGTTTGGATGGTAGGCAGATTTTTTAATGCTTGTAAATACGGACTTATCTTGACTTTGTCCATATTTCGACCGAGACCTCTTATTTTTTCTATCAGTTCTGCTTCCAAGAAATACTTTTCACATATTCCTTCGCCAACCAAGACGCTAGGGCAACCTTCTACCCAAGTTCCGGTGTAGATGTTTTTACCTTTGGAATCATATAAAACCCCTTGTCCCTGCATCCGATTGTTATAAAATGTTCCTACAAACCGATTGCCTTTGCTGGTAGTGAGAGTTCCATATTTAAAAAAGCCCTCTGCAAATTCTCCAGTAAACTGATCACCATTGTAGTAGGTATATGTTCCGTTTCCGACAAAAAGATTTTCTTTTACTTCTCCGTTATAAACATCCCCGTTTTCAAAGGTGAAAACTCCATATCCATCCAGTTTCCCCTCTTTAAAACTACCTTCATATTTATCACCGTTTTCAAACACCAAAGTTCCTATTCCATTTTTACAATCTCCACTAGCGCAAGTTGAGTTTTCCAAGTCTATTGCAAATAGCAAAAATGGAAAAAGAAATAAAAAAATATAGAAATGTACAAATTTAATAATCTGATTCATGTTTTCCCTCTTATTAAAAGAATTATTTATTAAAGCATTTATATTTGAAAAAAAATATCTTTATAACTCTCCAAAGTCATTTTCCGGTTCGCAGTTCAGGGGAATTTGGATTTTTATGCTTTCTGCAAATATCTTGGCTTCGGATTCGAATTCCTCATAAGATATGCTATCCGGAATTTTCCATCTATGTACAAAATTATATTTCCATAAACTTCGTTGGTATGTTTGAATATAAGCATTTTTTACATATTCAATGCTTCGTTTTGCTTTGTTGAAAATTGAATTTGAGATTAATTTTTTAGAAATAAGAAAATCATAAAAGTAGGTTAATCCCCATAAAATGGCGATTGCTTTGGCTTGACGCAACGACATTATTCCACCGTAAAGCCCACTTATATAATGTTCTAAAGAATGTTTGGATATGTCAAAATAAATTTCTGCCGGTTGCTTTTTATTGTGTTTTGATTTTGGACCTTCTAAAAAAGTTATAATTCCATTCCATAGGTTTGCACTACATATAAAATTCATATTTTTCTCGGTATACATGTAGATACAGAAAGACCACATCAAGGATTCAAATATTTCTATTCGATTGTTTCGGAAATTTTTTTCAAACTCTTCTCCGCCTTGGATTGTGGACATTAAGTGTTTGTCTGAAATATCTCGCATTTTTTTATGATCGTAACCATATTTTGAAATTTCCGAATTAATAAAATTCCAATCTACATGAGAACCATTATTTGTTTGATTATAAATCTTATTCACGAGGTTATGAAAAATAATTTGGGCAAAATCGTATTGTGCTCCTCCGATAATTTCTTCGGAGTCCCTCACAACGAGATAGGTTTGGTCTATTAAATTTTGCAATGTATCTATATAACCATAATAAATCAGCATATCCATAATGGAAAGTAGTGGTTCGATTCCTTTTTCCGGGTCTATCTTAAACCGACTCAAAGCTTCTTCCAACTTTTCAGGCTCTTTTTGAAAGAGGTAGTACTCCACCAAAAAATAGTCAAAAAACGGATATTCTTCTTTATAAAGCTCTGACTGGTGATATTTAAATTTTTGAATGAGTTCTAGAGCGTTTTCTACCAGATTGTTGGTATTTAGCTCGTCTAGCACTTCTCCAATGCAAAAACCTAAGTCTAGTTCCTCTACAAATTTGGGAGTCAGAGGTTGCTGAAGAGTCTCCATTACAAAGTCATATCTTTCTTTGTTTGAAAATGAATCAAATTTCTCGTCCCACATTGCAGGATTAACATATGTCTCTGGCATTTTTGTTACTCCTTTTTAGAATTAAAAATAAAGTTTTCCAAAATCTTAAAACCGCCTTCCGTAGCAAAAGACTCCGGATGGAATTGAATTCCCTCTATAGGATAATCTTTGTGTTTTAAACCCATAATTTCAAAGTAATTGTTACTTGATACTACTTTGGCTGTGATTTCGAGGCAATCTGGAATTGTCGCCGGGTCTGCTACCAAGGAATGATAACGCATTATCATAAGGTTTTGTGGTAGGTTAAAAAAAAGTCCCTTTTCATTATGGACAATGGTATCGGTTTTGCCATGTTTCGGAACTTTTGCTCTGATGATCTTTCCTCCAAAACAGTGTGCGATTCCTTGCATTCCCAAACACACTCCTAAAACAGGAATTTTCTGCCCTAATTCCAGAATAACCTGTGAGCAAACTCCAAAGTAGTGCGGATCAGAGGGTTCTCCTGGTCCGGGAGAGATTATTATTTTGTTGTAATGAGTTTTTTTTATTTCATCTATAGTAATAACATCGTTTCTTATAACATCTAATTGAAAATTAGCGTATTTGTTTTCTAGAATTTCTCCTACGTATTGGTAAAGGTTGTAGGTGAAGGAATCGTAGTTATCTAGTATAAGAACTTTCATTTTTATCTCTCACGTTTTTATAATGAAATAAGATGTTTTGTAGAGCTGCCGATTTTCTGGTTATTTCATCATATTCATTGGAGGGAATTGAGTCGTATACGATGCCTCCAGAAGCTTGGGTGTATCCATAATTTCCGGAAACAAACAACGTCCGAATAGGAATGGCAAAAGTACAGTTTCCATTTAATCCGAAATGCCCCAATGCACCACCATAAGGTCCTCTTGGTAATTTTTCGATTCGGCTTATGATTTTCATTGATTCGATTTTTGGAGCCCCGGATAACGTACCAGCCGGAAAAGAGCTTGCAAAACCGGAAAACATATCATCTTCTTTTTTGATAATTCCGGTTACTTCGCTTGAAATGTGTTGTATATGGCTGAATTTCTTTATATCCATTAACCTTCTAACCTTGACGGTTCCAAATTTGGCAACTCGACCCATATCATTTCGATGTAAATCTACCAACATATTATGCTCAGCAATTTCTTTTGGATCATTTAATAGGATTTTTGCAAAATTGGTATCTTCTTCTTCATTGCCACCTCTTCGTATTGAGCCTGCCAAGGGAAAAGTTTCCATTTCACCGCTTCTTAATCGAAAAAGTAATTCCGGACTTGCACCAATGATTTTTTGATCTTTTAGTTTTAAATAAAACATGTGAGGTGACGGATTTACCTTTCTTAATTTTTCATAAATCGGAATTAAATCGCCTGTTATGGAATATTCGGTTTTGAAACCTATCTGGCATTGAAATGTATTTCCGGATTTAATTTCTTCTATCACTTCCAAAACAGCCTTTTTATGATCTTCTTCTGTAAAAGTATACCCTAAAAAAGAAATATCAAAAGAATAGTCTTTTTTCTTGTTATCGGAAATAATTTTTTGAATTTCAGTAATTCTGTTGTTGTTGTAATAAAAATACAAAACTTCACCGGTCATTTTATCTAAAATTAAACCATCCAAAAATAGCCCGAATCGAAATTGATCAAATGTTGATAGGGTAGGTAACTTTAAAGAAGGTTCAAAATAATTCATTCCTTCGTATGCTATATATCCAACCAAGCCACCAGCATAGTTTCTGGAAATAATATCCGTAGGAATCAATTCTCGTAAAGCATAATAAGGATTTGAATATTCATAAGAAGTCTCATTTATATACAAATGATTGCCATTGGCTCTAACCATGAATTCCGGATCAAAACCTATAATGGAGTATCTGGAATCATAACTCTCGTGTCCTAATGATTCTAATAAAAAACAAGAATCCGAATGGAGTTCAATTTTTTTAAACAATTCAAAAAAATTTTGTTCGATTTCTATTTTTATATAATTTGGTTTTCTTGGTAGTTGTATTTTTGCGACCGACATAAAAAATCTCAAGAAATCTTGTTTGATTACGGTTATTCCATTATAGAAAGTATCTTAGGAATTGCAATTTCTTTAGGTATTTTGATCTTGATTTATTAGATTTTTGTAATAGGATTTATCCGGTTTTGGTTACCCAGGGTAAATATCTCTATCTAACAAATTTTTCCACAGGGAAGAGAAGAGGAAAAGTATGGGCAACCAAAGGATTGCCCAATATCCTACAAACTAGCTCTAGACAGCATTGAATCAGGTTGACCCGTAGAAGCAAGAACTGTTCTCCAAAGATCACTTGTTTCAGGTCGCAGAACCTTCCTTTCAGAAACGGCAAGGCTGATAGGAAGATTTGTGTAAATATTATTCCACATTCCAACTACCATTCCGGTCTTACCCGCCATCCCTGCATGAACCGCATTTTGAGCCAAAAAACCACAGTAAACGGAATCCTCCGGATTGGCAGGCATACTCCTGATGATATAACTTGGGTCAATATACTTGAGATTCACAGGAATATTTTTCTCATGAAAATATTCTATGATTTTGTCCCTCATAAATTTGCCTATATCGCCTAATTTTTTATTTCCGGAGGGATCATTTCCATCTGTTTGCAAAAACTTCTGCCCGGCTCCTTCTGCAATGACAATTACTGCGTGTCCTCTACTTAAAATCCTCTGCTTTAGAGTAGGCAAAAAAGCTCCTTCACCCTCCAAGTCAAAATCAACTTCCGGAATCAAAACAAAGTTTGCATCTTTGGAAGCAAGAGCTGAGTTTACCGCTATGTAACCGGAATGTCGCCCCATAAGTTTTACAAGCCCTATACCATTAGGAGCCCCGTTTGCCTCTACGTCCGCAGCATAAATGGCATCTATTGATTTGGAAAATGCCGTAGAAAATCCAAATGTTTTGCTAATCATATTTATATCGTTATCAATTGTCTTTGGGATTCCTATAACAGCAATTTTTTTATCTCGACGTGTGATTTCCTCATAAATCGCATTTGCTCCCTTTAGTGTTCCGTCACCTCCGATACAAAATAGAATCTTGATCCCCTGTTCCACCAAATAATCAACCATTTCGCTAATATCCTGGCTACCTCTAGAAGAAGATAAAAAAGAACCGCCATCTCTGTGGATATGAGAAACCACATTAGGAGTCAGTTCGATTGGCTTGTGACCATATTTTTTCACAAGACCTTGGTAGCCAAACGGAAATCCAAGTATCCTTCGAACTCCATACCGATATGTCAATTCCATAACAATAGAACGAATCACATCGTTAATTCCCGGACACAATCCGCCACAGGTAACGATACCACAAGAAATCCACATAGGATCAAAGTAAATCTTTTCAGAAGGACCTGACTTTTCGAAATAAACGGGTTCCATGTTGTGGTATTCCAAAAATTCTTCCGGAGATGAAAATTCTGCTTTGTACAAAACTACAGTTTTTTCTTTAATATAATTTCTATATCGAGCCGGACTTGGGAAAGTACATTCGCCGAGCGTATCTATTTTAGTGCTTTTCATAATATCAACTATTTACCTATATTTTTATAAAAAAACTTTTTAAGTATTACTTCAATATATTATTTTTTAGTAATAGGTTTTTTGATCAATTTTTATAATAAGAATTATAAATTAAAACTTAGTTTTGTATCTGGTATCGCTCACCTGAGCTTGTCGAAATGATTTTCTATCCATGGGTATGTGAAATAAAATGTTTTAGAAGTGCCAATTGTGTTTGTAGGCAAAAAAGTATTCATGTGAGAGTATAAATAAAAAACGATTACCAAACATAAAGGAGAATAGAATGAAAAAAGTGATAAGTATTGTGTTATTTTGTTTTGTAATGCATGGTTTGACGGCATTGGATCATGGTCACAGGGAGTTTGATGATTTATTAAAGCAATATGTTGCTTCTAATGGTCGTGTAAGCTACAACGGATTTAAGAAAGACAAAAAGAAACTGGAGACCTATTTATCATCTCTATCCACAGTTTCCCAAGGCGAGTATGATAAGTTTGACGGAAAGCAAAAACTTGCTTTTTTGATCAATGCCTATAACGGGTACACCATCAAACTTATTCTGGACGATGAAGCAAAAAACGGAAAATGGACAAAGAGTATCAAAAAGATAGGTGGATTGTTTGGTAGTCCTTGGAAAATTGAATTTTTTAAATTGCTGGGAAAAAAGAGACATCTGGACTGGATTGAGCATCAAATGCTTCGAAAATTTGGAGAACCAAGAATTCATGCTGCTATTGTTTGTGCTTCTATTGGCTGTCCGATTTTATTAAATCGAGCTTTTGTGGAAAACCAAGTCTACAACCAAATGCAAAACCAGATGGTAAAGTTTTTAAAAGACAAAGCCAAAAATAGGTTTGATGCCCGGAAGAATGAGTTGTATATTTCACCAATTTTTAAGTGGTTTAAAGAAGACTTTACAAAAGGCACAAAGAAGGATAAAGATTTAATTGCCTATTTAAAGAAAACTATGCAAGGAAGCGGGGACGATATTGAAAAAACACCGGAAAATGCTTCTATAGAATATACGGATTATAATTGGGATTTGAATGAGCAGTGATGTTTTTTAGCCTAAAAAAGCAGATAAAAATAGAATAAGCTTGCCTTGCCAATCCTATATGTAACAAATAGATAACATAAATCCAGGGAGATTTGTTATGAAAAATGTGTTGGTTGTTCTACTATTGGGATTTTTATCTACTTTTCCGTTGTTTCCCAAAGAAGTTCCCAGTGCCGGAGAAATGGTCACGGATATAATTTTAGTCAGACCACTGGGATTTGCCAGTGTGGTACTGGGGTCGGTTTTATATATACCTACTGCTTTCTTTTCTGTGTTATCAGACAATCCAAAAGAAGCATTAAAGGAAAGTGGACATAGATTGGTTGTTTATCCGTTTAAGTTTACTTTTTACAGAAGAGTGGGTGACTTTCCCGGATATATGGAAGACGTTCAATATATGAACGAATAAGTGGATAGGGCTATTTTATGCTTAAAATTATTGATAAAATTACAAGTCTTTTAGAAACGCTACCTTACATAAAGTATTTTGCCGGCAAAACGGTTGTGATCAAATATGGAGGGGCAGCTATGGTGGAAGAAGAACTAAAAGATTCTTTTGCCATTGATATTGTTATGTTGAAGTACGTGGGTATCAAACCTGTTATCGTTCATGGAGGGGGACCGGAAATCAACGCTTTGCTGGATAGTTTGAATATACAATCTGAGTTTGTTCGTGGAAGACGAAAAACGGATAAAAAAACCATGGAAGTAGTGGAGATGGTGTTAACGGGTAAAATTAATAAGCAAATTGTTAGCTTGATTCATTCCAAAGGAGGAGGCTCTATCGGAATATCCGGAAGAGATGGGAAACTAGCGACAGCCGAAATCCACAAAATGGAAGTGAAAGATGAGAAGGGACAGCTTGAATACCTTGATCTTGGTTTGGTAGGAGAGATCAAAAAAATTAATCCAAAGATTGTATTAGCACTAATCGATAATGATTTTATTCCAGTCATTTCACCGGTAGCAGAATCCGAAGAAGGTGAGCCTTTGAATATTAATGCTGATACAATGGCGGGAAGTATTGCCGGAGCCTTAAACGCTGAAAAACTGATTTTGTTAACCGATACAAAAGGTGTTCTTATCCAAGACAAGCTAAGGGACAAAATTGGTAGGTCTGAGGTTCAGAACCTAATCCAAGCCGGAGATATTTCCGGTGGAATGATTCCTAAGGTAGAATGTTGTCTTGAGGCAATTGCTGCCGGCGTAAAAAAGACGCACATAATAGATGGAAGAGTTCCACATTCCATTTTAATTGAATTATTCACAGATCAAGGAATTGGAACTTTGATTGAGTGAAGGAATTCCTCGTAAGAAATTGCTTCAGTCTTACGGCTTCGCAATGACAAAAGTGAGCTATCATTTCAACTCGGGAAGTTATTTCTTGCTATAACCTAATTTTTATGCGATTCGCAAAGCTATTTATTGTCGTTTTTTACTTGTATTCTATATCTTGTAATTCGAACTCAATCAAGACTCGAGGGAGTAATATTACTCCTATCCCCAATCTTCCTTTGTATGGATCGGACACGAGCAGTCCTTTTGTAAAGTATGTTCCTGACTATAATAAAAAGCTACAAAAGAAAATCTTTAAGCTAGATGATCTCATTTCCGGATACAAAGATGATAAACTGAATCAGAAGTACTTAAGAGCCGTAGCCCGTATGTATCCGAAGGTCGTTCGATACTATCATATCGGACGCACTCGAAACGATAGACCTATTCCAGCTTTGAGAATTACGGCTCCTACAGGAAAGATGGATGAAAAAGTGTCAATTCTTTTTGATGGTGCACACCATGCCAATGAGTTATTGTCAACTGAGCATTGTTATGACATACTTTATAACTTGCTTAGTGATTATGAGAAATACAGAAAATATTTAAGGTATGTGGTGATTTGGATTGTTCCCATAGTGAATCCTGACGGAAGTAATTCCTTTTGGCACAAATCGATTGGGACGGGACGTAAAAACGGATATACGAACTCTTCCGTGCAAAATAATATCTATTACGACGGAGTAGACTTGAATAGAAACTATCCTTTTAGGTGGAATTCCGGGATTCCAAAGGCATCTTCTGCAGATGCTAATAGTGCTTATTTTAGAGGACTCCAGCCCTCGTCCGAACCGGAAACAAAGGCAATGATGAAATTGGCAAAAATAGAAAGGTTTGTTGCTTCTGTTAGCTTTCATCAGTATGCTTCTTGTATTTTGTACCCTTATACAATTCCGGACACTAAAAATCCTGAGCCGGACTATGCCAAAGATTTAGCCATTCGACTCGCAAACCTTGTCACCGTCTATAGAGAAAACAAAAAGTTTATCGCGTTGAAAAATATCTATGCGGTGGATGGAGTGGATCAAGATTACTTTTATAACAAATATGGTACCTTGGCTTATATAATCGAATCAACTCACCACAATGTAGATTATAGATACACCCGGACGATTTTAAGCGGATTCAAACCACTATGGGAAAGGTTGATTAGAGAAAGTATAATAGGAAAAAAAATATTTTTAAAGATTATGGATGTGAATACAAAAAAAGCGGTCTCAGCCAGAGTGAAAATAGACGAAATACAGTTTTTTGAAAAGGAAAAACCAAGAAGCAATCCTAAAAATGGTTTGTTTTATTGGTTGGTAAAAGAGAGAAAAGAATACCATTTGAAGATTTCTAAAAAGGGGTATTATGCACGTTACATATTGTATAAAGCCTTAACGTCTCGCGAGCCACAAGTCATTTATTTAAATCTAAAAAAGTAAGCAATATAGCGTAAATAATTGCGAAAGTATCACAGCCATATATTCGACATTGAAGAATATACAATTCACCTTGGTTTCAATACCCCCTGGTAGAAGGAGCAAATCACAATATATGAATTTGTATGGAATAATTCTTTGGGGACGAAGGATCCTCCGGTATCTTGCTTTGGAACATGATGTTGAGGAAAAAAAGTTAGTGGAGGAGAAGCTTGGTTTTATAAAAGATTACGAGTCTTTGATTGTGGAAATATATGAAATCGAGCAGGCTGTAAAGAATCTACAAAAAGAAGTAAAGACAAAAGGATTGAATCGGAAAACCATAAAAATATGCAAAGGATTTTTGAAATCTTTAAAATCAAAAAATATATAAATTTGACATCTTAGCCTGCTACTATCAGAATTCATAATTTCCACTATTTTCATATTTTTTTTACCAGCCTTGTTTATAAAGCCAAGCTAGCAATGGCACTTAACGTTAGGGCATACCCGACGTGCCGCTTCGGCATGTCACCGAGCAAGTGAGCTTTTGTCAATGCAAGTGCTGTGACTGAGTAAGCTTCCAATCGAGCGAAGGCACTTCACTTGCTTGGGAGTTCAAAAGCTCTCTCGGTGCAAGGAATCGAACAACTTCCAATCTGGTTCGATTCCGCAGTGGGTATGCTCAGTTGTGCGATGTACGTTATATTCATTTCTTTTATGATAT
The DNA here is from genome assembly GCA_024233865.1 of Leptospiraceae bacterium. Classification (GTDB taxonomy): domain Bacteria; phylum Spirochaetota; class Leptospiria; order Leptospirales; family Leptospiraceae; genus JACKPA01. Next base: position 157,701 of record JACKPA010000004.1, read on the forward strand.
TATAATATAATTATTGCCTATATATTTAAACTTTCTAATACCTTATCAATTTCATTTAATTCTTTATATAAATGCTCTCTAATTTTTAGTCGAAGATTTCCTAATTTTAAGCCAGAAACTTCAGATGTATCCCTTTTAGTAATAAAATCTTTAGTTTTTTGAATACATAATTCTCCTATATTTGCAAGTTTCTTATGATCTTTTTTTGAAGATTTGTATTGAAGAAGAGGAACTTGCAAAATTGTCTTATGAACATGTCTTTCTCCAAATAATCCTTTAGCTTGAAAAGATTTAATTTGTTTATTCGCAAAATTACTATTCAAAAAACTACAAATATAAACTGCTTCTTCTATATCATTAGTTGCATACCAATATGTAGTACTTTCTACAATAAAAGGAAAAATAAACTTTCTTCTTTCTATTACAACTGCATTAGCATCTTTAGCTGAAGCATTGTACAACACGAGATATTTGGAATTCATATCTTGCCCTGCCAATCCCTTTTGGTAATTTAACCTTTGTCCTGTTGACATACTTTCTGACCTTTCTGTCCTATGTTTATTCCAAAGTTTTTCTGCTTCTCGAAAATACTTGGATGAGTAATAATCTCCAATTCCTAAAATTTTATCTGCATCTAAAAGTTGAATTTCTTTTTGTTTACCGATTCTTTCTATTGTTATTGGCAGAGCTACAAAAACAGGATTGATCAGAGCAAATGGCAAAATGCTTTTAGATATGGCAGTTGTAAATAAAAAGTTTGTATTTACTTGATCTTTCAAAATAAATTCATTCCAAGGTGGTTTTGCGTCTTTTAAAATGTGTTCTGCTGTCTTTACAACGACTATTCTGTCTTCCCTGTCTGCTTTCTTTTTAGGTATTTCTTCTAATACATCCACAAAGTAGAAATTACGTGGAACAATAGTTGCACCTTGTTTGAAGTATGGTGCATAATAATTTGCACCTTCCATTGTTTCATTTTTTTTGTCAGAAAAAGCTGTTCTATCTCCTAATGTGGTATAGTACCAAGTCACTTTGGATTTGTTTATTTTACCAGACATATCTCCCCAAAGTCCAATTTGAGTGTCATCTTGTTTCATTTTGCCACTCAAAATATGACCAGGTATTCCAGATTTTGGAATCATTCGTTTCTCTTTTTTATTTTCTTTTTCTGTAAAAGCAACCATAGCTGGAACATTGAATAATGGTTTTACATCTCCTAAATCCCAAATGCTTGTCAATCTGAATCCAATAGATGTACCAGAACGAAAATTTTTGTGTTGATCAGCAGATAAAAAGCTTCTTGGAAGAACAAATGCTAATTTTCCTCCTGGTTTTAAAAACTTCTCACTCGCATGAGATAAGAAAATGGATGCAATTTCCAAGTGTGGCATGTTGGCAATGCTTGGCACCAATTCATATTCGTTAGCCAATTTATTTAAAATAGTTTGATATTCCTTATTTGAAAACATAGCGTATGTCAACCAAGGAGGATTTCCTGCTATAAAATCAAATGAATTTGTTATGAAAAAAGGTTTATAAAGGTTGATTAATATAAATTTCCATATCCCATCTTGGTATTTTTCTTTCTTTTCTTTTAAATCTTTAAAAATCTTATAGAATGGATATTTTTCTAAATTGTGAATCAAAATTTCCTTTTTAATATTCTTTATAGTAATTGTTAATTGTTTAGTAAATTCTTTTTCATCCATAACTTCTTTTCGATGCAAATATGAATCTGCTATTCTATCACAAAATTTAATAGCTTCATCAAATACGTCAGGTTTTTCTAAAATAGATTTATCTAAAATATATTCTTTATCAGCCATTTTGACGGAAAGTTGATTCTGAAAAAGCTCTACTCCTTCCGGAACAAGTAAAGAATTTGCCAAATATAACTTCATTTCCATTGGTTTTTTTACTGTTTTTATTAAGTCAGATATTTCTAAAAGTATATTCGTTTTTGCTATTTGTAAAGATAAAGGATGAATGTCGATTCCACTAACTTGTGACAATATTTCTTCCGCTGTAATCTTAGGAATTAGTTTCTTGATTTTTCCAATAAATGAGCGAATAAACGAACCACTTCCGCAAGCTGGATCAAAAAATGTACTACCTCTTTGGATTTCAAAAGTGTCAATGATTTCGTTACAGAGCCAGTCGGGAGTGTAGTATTCACCCAATTTATGTCGAGTTTCTATATCAATAAGTTCTTGATAAACACCTTTTAAAATATCTTCTTGGATTTTAGAGAAATCAAAATTTTCTAAGGTTTGCAAAATTTTCTGAAAAACAGGTCTAAGAATTTTATAGTTTTTTTCATTTGCTATCCAATAATAAAAATCATTTACGACAAAATTTTCAATATGAAAGTTATCAAATATTTTACCACTTAAGATTTCCCTTAGTTCATTGTCTTCGATAAATTCCTTGTCTTTTGATAAAATAGAAAAAGCAAGAATTTTTGAAAATACACTCAAGTATGTATGAACAAGAAAAACCTTGGTATTTCCAACAAACCTTCCATAAGCAATACTTAAAAATCTCTCCCATTGATTATAGGCAGTTTGAATTTCCAATTCATTTTGTATATTAGAATAGTGTTTTGTCATTAAATTAAGAGCTGTAAGAAAAGTTTCTGAACTCTCCCCAAACTCATTTTTGATGTTTTCTAAAGTTGCTGGAAATTTTGTGAACTTAAAAAGATACCTATCAAGGAAGAAAGGAAACTCTTCTAAATTTTTGTCTGTTAAAATAAAGGAGTCTTTTTGTTTTAAGATTATATCTGAAGCAGTGAAGATAGAGTTGGTATCGTAAATCCATTTTTCTGAATCTACTGTATATATTTTCCAAGATATACAATCAGTAGCAACTAATGTAAAATTATAAACTTGGTTGGATTTCCAATTACCTGCTAAGTATTCTCTAAGTTGCTCGACAGCGTGCCCAAGTTTGCCTGAACTTTGGATAGATTTTTCAAATTCTATGATTATATTTCCATACTGAGTATCTGCAGCACCGGTTTTTAGTCTATCTTTTAAAGGAATTTTGAATATGGTCTTTTCTGAGCCAAGACTCATTTGGTCAATAATTTTGCTTGCCTTTTTATCTGCATCAAAAAGTCGAACTAATAGATTTTTTAATAGCTCTTTTTTTGCAAGTTCTGTATTAGCTCTCTGTATGTTATAAAAATATTTTTGTAATTCTTCGAGTTTGGATTTCATAGCCTATTATTTATATTAAAATAGTGTTTATAATTCATAATAATCATTTTTTTAAGAAATCCATTTTTGTCCATTAAAAACTTTATTATTTATTTTTTCATAAAAGATGCATTTTATTCCATTTATAAAACAAATATACCTTATATTAATAATTCTGCTAAAAATATAATTTTACTCACATTATCTAAGAAATAATTTTTTAATATATTTTATTGGCTATTAGAAAAGATTTTTGAGCATATTGCACAACGTTAGGGCATACCCGACGTGCCGCTTCGGCATGTCATCATTTTGGGAAAATCCGGGTGCGAGCATTCCCATCATAACCAAGACATGGGCAGGAGTAAAAGCAATATATAGATTTTGTAATAATGCCAAAGTAAATGTGGAAAAGATACTAAAGCCTCATACGGAATCTACGTTAGGAAGATTGTAATGGAAAAAAATAGTATTAGCAATACAGGACACATCCTCAACTAATTACACCTCACACAAGAAAGTGGAAGGAATGGGAAAACAAGGAAATGATAAGTCTCTTGGCTTTATGCTGCATCCGACATTAGCAGTTGGAACGGAAGGGACACCGTTAGGAATCCTTGATATGCAAATTTGGACAAGGGAGGAAGCGGAAGAATCGGAAGAAGTCTATATCAAAAAGAAAGAAGCAAAAACAAGAACAATAGAAGAAAAAGAAAGTATTAAGTGGATAAAAAGCTATAATAGTACATGCGAGTTTGAAAATCAGTTGGAAGGTGAAATACACTTTGTTAATGTATGTGATAGAGAAGGTGATATGTTTAAATTGTTTAACGAATATGCTAATAGCAAGTACAAATATACGTCTGATTTGCTTGTTAGAGCTTGCCAAAACATGAACATTGAAGAAGAAAACAAGCATCTATGGGACTACGTTACAGTGCAACCGGAAGCGGGTGAAGTAAAAATACAAGTCCCACGTAGAGAAGGTAAGAAAGCAAGAGAAACAACGTTAATTGTTAGATATTGTGAAGTAACTATTATGCTTCCAAAAACACTTCCGAAACTGAAACCTATAAAGGTATACGCTGTATATACATTAGAAAAGGAAACTCAAGTTAGAAAAATCATTGCGGGTTCTAACGGAAAGAATCAACGAAGAATCAAATGGTAAAACGGAATCAGAGAAGAAGAAACTAATGAAAGAATCGGAAATAAATATAACCGATAATGATGCCCACAAAATGCAACAGAGAAACGGGGAAATAAATCCAAGTTATTCGACCACAATAGCAGTAGATACAAGAAATGATATAATAACAAGCTTTCAAGTAAATGAGAAGGATAATGACGAAGCCGCTCTGATACCAGCAATACAAGGGAGTAGAGAAAATACTGGTAGAGCACACGATGTTACAACACATGATTCCGGTTTTTATTCCATTCGTAATTTGGAGAAATTACATTTTTTGAATCAATTCGCTTTAATGCCAGACAAGAGATTCGAGGCAGATATGAATGCGGGAGAGTTTGCTCGTGTGAATTTTAAGTATGATAAAGAGAAGAATTGCTATATTTGTCCCATGAGTAAAACTTTGGAATATACCTCAAGTTTTCATGATAAAAATGGTCGATTGCGTTTTTGATATGAGAATGTGTATGAATGTTCAAGATGTCCTCATTTCTACAATTGCAGCAATGGTGATACGAAAAGTATTTCAAGGGATTTCAATGAAGAATTGAAAGAACAGATGCGAAACAATCTACTGCAGGAAGAGTATAAAGAGGTATACAAAATGCGTGCTCATTCTGCTGAATGCCCTACCGGGCATATCAAACATAATTTGAAATTCAAAACATTTACTACGTTTTTTTTCAAAATTAACTCCCAGAAAGAAAAAATATCCCAAGAAAAAAATAAGGGTGATTTCCAATTTCTAAAGGCGACAGCCTGTTTGTCTTGTCCTTAATCTTTTGCCTCAAATCGAACTGGCAGGACGCAAAATTTCATCATAAACTGTGCTCCTTTTTTTCCTTTACTGAAATTCAACCGTAAACCAGTCTAAAGTAGCTGACCTCGTTTCACTAGAACCTCTTGTAAATTGTATATTGGAAGAGTCTATAAATTGATAAGAATAATTTCCCGAATCCTGATCGCTAGTACTAGTTAAGTTATCTGTTTGTAAAACTGTGTTGGAATAAGCAACCATGGTTTTGGTTGTGTCTGCTACCGAACTTGGAATGGCAGCGTCAATGGTTGTACTTCCATCAGATACACTACCGCTACCTTTCTGAACAACCGTTCCGTCTATCATCTCAATTGCATACCATGAAATATCTACACTACCAGTAGAGCTTGTTTCTCTGTTGAAAGTAATGGTTGTTGAATCGGTGATTGTTCCTCTTGTATAAAACCTGTTTTCTACTCCGTCCACGTCAGAACTCGCTTTGGAATTAAAGATAAGAAACGTAGTAGATTCGTCAACGGACGTAAGACTGGCAGTAGCACTTGTTCCAGAAAGCGTAGTTGTTCCGGATTGCACTTTGGCTCCGTCCATCTGGACAACCTGCCATTCCACGTCGATTGCAATTCCCGTTTCATTCCGAGAAATCTGTAGATTAGTAGAAGTTGTGAGTTGTGCCATAACGGTTCGTCTTTCGTCTTTATCCGTATCAGATGTGCTCATTCGACTGGATACAATTACAAAAGTTCGGCTTAAATCAACACTACTGCTCAGCGTGACATCTAGCGAAGAAGTAGAAGAGTCCATAGTCTCACTACCCCTTTGTACGGATACACCTTTAGAAAACTCTGCCACATACCAATTTACAGACACACTGCTTCCTCCACCGGATTGGAATAGCACGGTATCTCCGGTTGAATTCAACTGACAAGTAGAAAAGTTATTGGCAGCAGAACCGGATATGCGAAAGCCACAATGTACAAACGATTTGGATGTGTCTACTGAGGTGATAGATATACTTCCGGTACTACTAGCTGTTCCCGATTGAATACTACCGCTTAAAAGAGTTCCCTCGTTATCCGTAATGTTTGCTGTAACACTGGAAAGCGAAAAACTATTATAATTGGAATCACTACTTGAAACCGTATGAGAAATGGTGCTTGTATGTGATCCTTCGGTTACACTATCATATAAAGCTTTCACCGATATGGTTTGGGCAGATGACCAATTCGCACTTGTAAACGTTATTTGTACAGGGCTTGTAGTTGAGTTTTTGACTTTTAGCTGGCTTGTATCAAAAGCAATATCAATGGCAACATCTGATGTTGGTTCGGAAGTGAGAACAATAGTATAAGAATCCGAATTATACCCCTCTTCCACGTCAGTAGAGCCACCGGATTCCGTAAGCGTTATTCCGGCAGTATCGTCATCCGCAATACTAACGGTTAAAGAGCTAATGGAAATTCCATTGTAGTTAGAATCCGAGCTTGTTGCACTATGGGTAATTGTTGCACTATGAGAGCCTTCTGCTATCGAATCGTTTACTGCCGTTATGGTCAACGTTTGGGCAGTTGTGTCACTGAATGTTAAATCCACAGGAGAATTGGAGCCATTCACCTGTATTTGAGAATCATCAAAAGTCAGGCTAACGGTAACGGTATTGGTTGGGGCTATTGTCAATTGAATGTCGTAAGTGTCATTTCCGCTTGCTTCGCTTACACTTGTTGAGCTACTTGTTTCCATAATAGAAACATTCGGAATGTCGTCATCCGTAATATTTACGCTTACATCGCTTATGGTTATACCATTGTAATTGCCATCAGAACTTGTAGCCGCATGCGAAATAGTGGAAGTTCTATTTCCATCCGTATCAGAATTATCCACAGAAGTCACATTGATAGTTTGAGCTGTGTCCCAATTGGAAGAAGTAAAAGTCAAACTAGTTATATCTAAAGTTATCTGAGAATCATTAGTCAAACTGATTGTCACATCTGAGGAAGGCTGACTGGTTAGCACAATTGTATACGAATCGGAAACTGCGCTACCCTCAGTAACATCTGTAGAACTACCGGATTCTGTAATGGTTATACCGGCTGCTTCTTGTGTGGAATTTGTATTATTGCTAAAAAAACCTAAGAGAGTAGCGTTTTTATTGTTTGTACAATTTAACATCACAAACAAAAATGCTACCATGGACAAACTAATATTTTTAAAAATTGCTTTCATAGGTATTCTTTTTAACAAACGAGCAAACTTATTTTCCCATAATCCTCCATTTTATTAAAGTACCATAACCGTATAAGGGACATTTCAACTACGCTTAGGTGTCCAAAGAGCATTCAAATAATACTTACCCTGGTGGCCACTTCATCTGACGACCACCTATAATGTGAGCATGTATATAATTTACGGTTTGCTGTCCGTTCCTTCCGGAATTAAAAACAATCCGATACCCATCTTGGTTTAGACCCAAGCTTTCAGCAACCTTGGAGATTGTTTGGAAGTATTTCCCTGCTTCTTCTTCTTCCAACTCACCCAATTTATCAAAACCGGTTACTTTCCTCTTAGGTATAACCAAAACATGAACCGGAGCTTGCGGGTTAATATCTCTAAAAGCTATAGCAATGTCATCTTCATACACTATATCAGCAGATATTTCCTTTTTTATCAGTTTGTCAAAAATCGTTTCTTCTGACATTTGTTACACTCCCAGCTTTTTTATATATGTGCGTAGAGTTTCCAAAACATTAGAACGAACATGGATAAAATCATCTATACCCTGGGTTTTTAACTGTTCCATAATTTCTTTGGGAAAACCGGCTACAATAATAATCTGATCCGGTTTCTTTTGTTTAACAAGTCTGCACAATTCGGGAGCTAAGGTTGCATATTCCTCATCAGAACTACAAAGAACAAGAATTTCAGCTCCTCCTTTTGCAAAAAATGTGGAAACACCTTCTTCAATTGTTTGAAAAGCCGGATTATCCAAAATTGTAAATCCGGCACACCCAAAAAAGTTGCTTGTAAACGAACTTCTCGCTATCCTCATTCCAAGGTTTCCAATAGGCAAAAGAAAAACAGAGAGAGCCTTTCCGCTCTTTTCTTTATACCCTTCTACTTTTAGCCGCAATTCTTCAAAAGCTTCGCTCGCCCTATAGATTTCAAGAGGCGTTACCTTGAAATCGGAAGCTTCTTGGACTGCACTAAGCATGTCCCCAATAGCAGCTCCGGAAGCCAAATCTTTTGCCACTGTTTGTAAATTACTTGGATCGCATTTTTTTTGTGTGAAAACCAGTGCAACGGGTTGTGGTTTTTGCTTTACCTTGGGTAGCATTTCGTCTTTGTTAGGATATTGATTTGTACCCAGGAGAACTTCTTTCCTTGTGGCAATATCGGAATCTCGTCTAGTTTTTGTTTTTTGGATTTCGGATTGAATATAACCTTCTTTTAACGAAGAAACAAAACCTCCCTTTCCTTCAATTGTTTGAAAAATTGCCCAGGATTGATTGGCTATTTCATCCGTTAAGCTTTCAATGTAGTATGAGCCGGCACCAGGGTCTACTACCTGAGCCAGATAAGATTCGGCTTTCAAAATATGTTGGGTATTTCTTGCAATCCTGTGGGAAAAATCATCTCCATCGGAATAGGCAAAGTCAAAAGGAGTAACTGAAATTTCGTTGCATCCACCCAATGCTCCGGACATTGCTTCCGTTGTACCCCTTAGCATATTTACATAAGGATCATAAACCGTTTTGTTCCATTGAGAAATTGATCCATGAATAAAAGATGCCGGTAGTGATTTGGAACCATAAGCAGATAGAATATTTGACCAAAGAAGCCTAAAAGCACGAAACTTCGCCATTTCAAAAAAGTAGTTTGAACCTATCGAAAAGTGAAATCTCAAGCTAGATGCAATTTCGTCTACACCCAAGCCTAAATCGGTTAGTTTTGCGAGATATTCATTTCCCATTGCCAAACAAAAAGCAAGCTCTTGCACAATAGACGCACCGGAATTATGAGCCTGAGAAGCATTTACGGTAACTGCTTTGAATAAAGGAGTTTCTCCTTTCGCAAATTTTATGATTTCAGCCGCTTTTTTCCAAAGATTCTGCGAACTCATACCAAGTTCACCGTTTACCATCAAACTCCCAAGAGGGTTGTAACCAAGGCTACCTTGAAGTTCGGAAGTTTTTAGACCTCTTTCTTTAGCTTCATTCAAAAACAAACAAAAAATATAGGGACTAGCTTCTCCGGATTCCCAGTTTGTAGAAATCATTTGGATTTGAATATCTTTCAAAAGTGTTTTCATATCCGACTGAGTTTGAATGGCAACACCCCTGATTTGGTTTTTTGATACCTTGGTATGAAAGCCTAAAGAATCAGCTCCACCTTGCAAGGCGTGAAGAGCTATGTGATTTGCAGATTCTATGTTTGCATGTGTTATGTCTTCACAAACCTTCCAATCAAAGGAAACCGGATTTCCTCCCCTGATATAAGGAAAAACTCCGGGAAAACTTTTAAGATGACCCAAAGGTTTTAGGTCTTCTTCCCGATAGTAAGGTTTTACAACAAAACCTTCTCCCGTGTTCCATTTTAGAGCTTTATCATAATCTTTGCCTTTTAGGTCTTTTATGATTTGATTTTCCCATTCTTCTGTTGTTATGGGTGGAAATTCTGAAAATAACTTTTGCTTCTCTGAGTTCATATTTTCTCAACAAACTTATAAAAATTTATATCCAATTTCAGTTGGCTTAAGAATTTAATCAAATAGAAAAATGACTTTTTGCTAAAAACTTTAATTTTCAGGTGCCTTTAGGGAATAACACAGAAAGAATTTTCACAGAACCAGCAAAGTCACTTGATCCGGATTTTCCGGTTTCGGATACACTGATTGTTTGTTGCAATAATCTATTGCTATCCTATCAAAAATATGGCTTGACAAATTTATAAAAACTTGTTCATTTAGAATAAAAATCATAACTAAAACCATGGTAACAAGTAGTAATTATATACAAAATCAAAAATTCAGCAGACTTGAGGTTTACAATATGTATCTAAAAATGCTACTAACTTCATTTTTGTTTTATTTCGTAATTCAACCAATTTCGGCTTTTGATATTGATCCTGTTGGCAATCAAGTTGAAGAAGGAATCTCAAAATACAAAAGCCAAAAATACAAAGAATCTCTGGATAATTTTAAAGCCGCAGAGCAAAAATTAGAAAAAGAAGACGAGAAACTCGCCTATAACAAAGGGACATCTTATTATAAGCTAAAAAATTATGACCTTGCGCTCAAACAATTTGAGAAATCTTCTTTATCGGACAATAAAGAACTAAAGGTAAAATCTCTTTTTAATAAAGGCAATAGTTTTTACCAAATGGGTGATAAAAGAAATGCAATCAAGTCCTTTCTCCAAGCCATAAAAATCGATCCTGAATTTGAACCGGCTCGCAAAAATCTGGAACTTATGCAAAAGATTGAACAGCAAAACCAAAAAAATGCGAAACAGCAAGAAGAGGAAGGAGAAAATTCTCAAAGTCTCAATAACCAGGACAATTCTGATTCTCAGGAGGATTCAGACCAAAACAAACAAAAAGGTATGCAAGGAAAACCTTCCGAAAATGAAGATGATAAGCAACAAAGTGAATCCGAAAATCAACCACAAAAGCAGAAAGAACTAACAAAAGAAGAAGCTGAAAGAATTTTAGAATCGGCAAGACAAAGAGATGTAAAAAGAAAACTGCACAAAGGAAAAAACTCAAGGAATGAAGTATTTTGGTAATCTATTTTTATTTATTTTATTACTAATTCCCATTTCAATTTTCGGAGAGATTAAATTTTCTCTTTCCAAAACGGTTATTGACAAGGGTGAACCTTTATATGCCTATTTTGAGATTGACGGCTCTCCGGAAATAGAAATTAGTCGAAAGGTTGTTACACAAAATGGTGTAACAGCAGAGTATATCGGGCAAGAAGACAATATCACAGCCAAAAATTTTGAAGTTTCTCGCAAAAAAATTATCAAATTCAGGATTCTATCCACAAAGCCAGGAACACATCAAATTCCCAACATACAAATAATGGTTGATGGAAAGCAAGTCCAATCACAAGATCAGAGTTTTGAAGTCACCAACCAAAGATACAATCCGCCGCAAGCAAACAAGAGAGGGTTTGATTCGATTTTTGATCAGTTTTTTTCAGAGGATGCATTTGCATTTCAATCTCCTTTTATGGAAAGGGGATACGTTACCCCTGAAGAAGATGACCTACTCATCCGTTTTGAAACAAGTAAATCTACAATTTATGTTGGGGAAACAATTGTTGGATATTTCATTTTACACTATCGGAATATGAACAAACCATTTTTTGGAAGAAACCAGGTTGTTAATTTGGATTTCCCCTATTTTGTGAGCGAATTATTGCATGATGTAAACATTACTCTGCCTGCCAAAACCGATTGGAAAGGTTCAACCTATTTCCTTGACCCTTATAATAAAGAAGTATATGCTCTAACAGCTCTAAAAAAAGGTATTTATAAAATCGGAGAAGCCAAGTTTGAAGCAGAAGGGAATATTGCGTCTTATTTTCCACCTATGCCATTGGATTCCGGCACAAAAACGATAGAAGTATTAGAACTTCCTAATCCCAAGCCACAGAATTTTTCCAAAGAAGTCGGAGATTATGATATAAGCATTTCTATAGACAATACAGAAACAAAGCAAAATGACTCGATTTCTTTAACGGTTACAATTTCCGGAGAAGGGACAGGTGCTTTATTCAAAAACCCTTTAGGAAACTACTGTCAGAATGGAACGGATTGCAATATTTCTATTACTCTAATCAATGAGCATAAAACCAAAAAGTTTGCCAAACTGAAAAACGGAGACTATGGTTTTACATCCGAGTCTACTTTTTATTATAGCTTATACCCTAAAAAAACAGGGAAATTGCACTTACCCGACATTAAAGTTACCTACTTCAACCCAAACACTCAGGTCTACGAAACAAAAACAAAGCAGGTTCCGGTAATAAATGTTTCACCCAAGGAAAAAAAGGAAGACCCAAAAAACATAATTCCCGATATAACACAATATACCAAATATGCTACGTTTGGTGCCCTTTTTCTTTTTGGGGTATTAATCATTTTTGTATTCAGACATAAAATCCAAATGCTAGTTGATTATGTCCTCGAGCAAACCAATTCTTTTATAGCACAATCTCCTTCTGAATTAGAATACATAGACCGAATTATTGGAAACAAAAAAGGCACTCTACTAAAGAACTACTTTTTAGAAAAAGGTTGGAATAGATATAGAGTCAACGAATTGGTGGATATTAAATCGCACTATCAAAACGCTTCTTTGGTGTCCATCTACAAACAATTGGATGGAAAACGCAAAAAGTATTTGCTGAATATGGTAAAAGAATTGGTAGGAGAAGAAAAACTATAAAGAATTTTAATACTGGGAAAGTAAAAGAACAACTGGAAAAACTAAAAATTCTATGCGAGCTTTTTAAAGCAAATATTAAACAATATAAAAGTTTAAGCTATGATGCGACAAATACCAGAACTGATTTTATCGACAAATTCTTTGAATTGTTGGATTGGGATGTAATTCTTTGAATACAGCAGTTCAAACTGTAATTGATAGAATTATTTTCCTAAGAATAGCAGAAGATCGCAATATGGAAACTTATAGTGATCTTTTGGATTCGATAAAAGGTGAAAATGTATACCAAAATATCAATCAAATTTTTCTAAAAGCAAATAGCAAATATAATTCAGGATTATTCAAGCCTGAAAACTGGGTAAGTAACTTAAAAATTGATGATAAAATATTACACAATATCATTAAACATTTATACTATCCAGATAGCCCTTATGAATTTTCCGTTTTACCCATAGAGATTTTGGGCAACATTTATGAGCAGTTTCTTGGAAAGACAATTCGTTTAACATCTTCACATCAAGCAAAAGTAGAAGAAAAAGAAGAAGTTCGTAAAGCAGGTGGAGTTTATTATACTCTGGGGTATTGTAGACTACATTGTGAAAAATACGATTGGCGAATTGACCATCAAGCCGTTGAAGTCACAAAGTTGTCTTTACTTCTTAAACTCATGGAAGATGAGAATACAGAAAGTGCGGAATTGTTGTTTAAACATTCTGATTTAAAATTACTACCAGATTTATATAACAATATTAAATGCGGAAATTCGCTTATCGGATCTGATTTTTACGAAGACAAAAACTTGTCTCTTTTCGGAAAAGAAGAGATTAGAAAAATCAATGTCTTTGAGTGGGAAAAAGAATTTCCAGAAATTTTTATGGACAGTGGACTTATGTGATTTTTCATTAGGAATAACTCCATACGATAAGTATAAAGGTCATTCTCAAAAAGATATTGAAGATCATAAATTTCATTCTAATAAGAAAAAAGGCAAAAATTATAAACCTATATTAGAAGGCTCAAATATACAAAGATACTATATTGATGGTAACACATCCGAATATATAAACTATGGTCCATGGCTTGGTGCTCCTCGTGAAAATAGGTTTTTTATAGAACCAAGAATTCTTGTTCGACAAATTATAAGTGGAAAACCTGGTAGAATATTTAGCGGTTACACTGAGACGGAATTATATAATGCACAAATAGCATTTAATATTTTAGTAAAAGAAACAACCAATATTAAAATAAAATTTATACTTGGGGTTTTAAATTCTACATTAATAACTTTTTATCATAGGAATAAATATTTAGACTCAGAAAAAAATGTTTTTCAAAAAATACTTATTCAAGATTGCAAAAATTTACCTATCCCAAAGCTCGATTTATCAAATAAAATTCAAAAAATTGAGCATGATAAACTCGTTTCTCTTGTTGGGCAAATGCTTTATAGTCATGAAGAACTTCATTCCGCTACGACAGAAGCAGACAAAAAGTTATTTCAACAGAAGTGTGATTTATTGGATAAACAGATTGATAAATCGGTTTATGAGTTGTATGGATTAACAGAAGAAGAAATAAAAATAGTAGAAGGAAAGAAAATGTAATAGATTTTATTGAAACTAATCTAAAGATTTCAAATTATTATGATAATACATCCTCTTGGCATGTTTTTTGCTTATAAATTCATTAGAAAAATTCTGAATATTCAAAACAAATTTCCATGTTGGATACAAAACAACAGATAGAAAAAATCATTTAATCTTTTGGCTAATCTCTAAACATGGAAAAATAGAGCAGTTTTCTAAAGGATGAGTAATAGTATGCAATTTGAGGAAATGAATTCAGCGATTCCCAAAGCTCAGGGTCTTTATGACCCGGCTTATGATAAAGATTCCTGTGGTGTAGGTTTTATAGCACATATCAAGGCGAAAAGATCCAGGGACATAGTTGATAAGGGACTTCGTTTGATGTGTAACCTTGAACATAGAGGTGCAGAAGGAGCTGACCCTAAAACCGGAGATGGTGCTGGAATTATGATACAAATTCCCGATACTTTCTTTAGAAAAAACCTGAATTTTCCGCTTCCTGCAATGGGGGATTACGCCGTAGGAGTGTTATTTTTACCGCAGGATCAGGTGATACGAGAAGGTATTGAAAATATAATTGAAAAAACGATAGTAGACGAAGGTGAAAGCTGCCTTGGTTTCAGAGATGTTCCGGTTAATATTGACGTAGCCGGTCTTGTAGCCAAAAAAACCATACCTGTATTCAAACACGTTTTCGTTGGCAGAAATCAAGTTGAGGCTGGAGATGCCTTTGAAAGAAAGCTATTTTTAATTCGTCGTGTGATTGATAGAAGAATTCGGTCAGAATACAAGTTAGACAGAAGCAAATACTATGTTCCCAGCTTTTCTTCCCGTACCATTGTTTACAAAGGGATGTTACTTGGACAACAAATCAAACTATTTTATAAAGACCTACAATCTCCGGATATAGAAAGTGCGTTTTGTTTGACTCATACTCGATTCTCAACAAACACCTTTCCAACCTGGGATTTAGCTCATCCTTATAGAATGATTGCTCACAATGGCGAGATCAATACTTTACGCGGAAATATGAACTGGATGGCTGCCAGACAGATGGTAATGGAATCGCCTCTTTACGGTGCAGAACTCAAAAGAATGTTACCCATTATTATGGAAGGTCAAAGTGATACCGCAACCTTTGATACGGTTTTGGAATTGCTGTTCTTGGGTGGACGTAGCGTACCTCATGCAGTTATGATGATGATTCCCGAAGCCTGGTCAAAAAAATCTGATATGGATCCTGATGTAAGAGCATTTTATGAATACCATGCCAACTTGATGGAACCCTGGGATGGTCCGGCTGCCATAGCGTTTTGCAATGGAAAAGTGATCGGTGCAACCTTGGATAGAAACGGACTTAGACCGGCACGCTATGTTATTACAAAAGACGATGAGATTATTATGAGTTCCGAAGCCGGCGTATTGAACTTAGAACCGGAGAAAATCGTAAAATTAGACAGGTTAAAACCAGGAAGAATGTTGCTGGTTGATCTGGAAAAAGGGCAAATCATAGACAATGCTGAGATCAAAAAAGAAATCAGTACTCAAAAACCTTACCGAGAATGGATTGAAGAAAAGCTAATACGTCTCAATCAGCTACCAGACCCTGTTGATGTAAAACAACCGGATCATAGTACTGTTGTAGAGAGAATGCGAATCTTTGGTTATACTTCAGAAGACATTTCAGTCACTATGACTCCGATGGCAACCAAAGGTGAAGAAGCTATAGGCTCTATGGGTGAGGATGTGAGTTTACCTATTCTTTCCTACAAACCACAACCGCTTTACCGCTATTTTAAACAAAATTTTGCCCAGGTGACCAATCCTCCGATAGACCCAATACGAGAAGAACTTGTAATGGAACTTACAACCTATATCGGACCCGAAGGAAATCTTCTGGAAGAATCTCCGGATCATTGCCACAGGATAGAATTGGAGCATCCAATCCTAACAAACAAACAATTTGAAAAGATAAAACAAATTAGCCACGGTCACTTTAACGCAATGACCTTTGAAATCCTTTTTGATCCAAGTGTTAAACACGATATGAGAAACTCTCTGGATCGGGTTTGCCACAAAGCAGAAGATGCCATCCGGAACGGTTACAACCTGATTATTCTTACTGACAGAGGAGTGTGCAAAGAGAAGGCTCCGATTCCAGCTTTATTGGCTGTAGCAGGACTTCACCATTATCTCATTCGAGCCGGTCTTAGAACAAAGACGGGAATCGTTTTGGAATCCGGTGAGCCTAGAGAAATTGCACATTTTGCCCTACTTTGTGGCTATGGAGCAAACGCCATCAATCCTTACTTGGCATTTGAAACGTTGTCTGACCTTGTGAGTGAAGGGTTACTTCCGGAGGTAGCAGATTACAAAGCAGCTGAAAAAAACTTTATCAAAGCAAGTGGAAAAGGGCTTTTTAAAATATTTAGTAAAATGGGGATTTCTACTCTCCAATCCTATTGTGGTGCTCAAATCTATGAAGCCGTTGGATTAGATTCGGAATTAGTGAATACCTATTTTACGGGAACTGCAACAAGAATCGAAGGTTTGAGTCTCAAAATGTTAGAGGAAGAAAGCGTCCGTAGACACAAAAATGCTTACGATCCCTCCCTTTCTACAGAAGCATTGGATACTGGTGGTATACATTACTACAGGAAAAACGGTGATCCTCACCTTTTTAATCCTATTACAATCCATAAGTTGCAAAGGGCAACTCAGGACAACGACTACCAGGTCTATAAAGAGTTTGCCAAACTAATAGATCAGGAAAACGATAAGCTGGTTACTCTTAGAAGCCTTTTTAAACTCGATAATACCAAAGCAATCCCTATTCCGATAGATGACGTAGAGCCTATTGGCGAAATTATGAGGCGATTCCAGACCGGAGCCATGAGTTTTGGCTCTATTTCTTGGGAAGCTCACACTTCCATGGCTATTGCCATGAATCGAATCGGTGCAAAATCCAATACCGGTGAAGGTGGAGAGGACGACATTCGTTACAAAAGTTTGATGAATGGAGACAGTATGAGGTCTGCCATCAAGCAAGTAGCATCCGGTAGATTTGGTGTAACAACCAATTATCTGGTCAATGCGGATGATATCCAAATCAAGATGGCTCAAGGAGCAAAGCCTGGAGAAGGCGGACAGTTACCCGGTCATAAAGTGGACAAGAATATTGGTAGGTTGAGATTCAGTACGCCTGGTGTTAGCTTGATTTCTCCCCCACCTCACCATGATATTTATTCCATTGAAGACTTGAAACAGCTCATTTTTGACCTAAAAAATGTGAATCCTCTGGCTCGGATCAGCGTAAAATTGGTTTCGGAAGTAGGTGTTGGTACTGTTGCTGCGGGAGTTGCCAAAGCACACGCAGACCACATTTTGATTAGCGGTCATGACGGAGGAACGGGTGCAAGCCCGATATCTTCCATACACTATGCCGGTACACCTTGGGAAATCGGACTTGCCGAAACCCACCAAACCCTCGTAATCAACGGTTTACGTGATAGAGTTTATCTCGCGGTTGACGGTAAGGTTATCACAGGAAAAGACATCGTGATAGGTGCTTTGCTTGGTGCGGAAGAGTTCGGATTTTCCACTTCTGCTCTTATCAGTCTCGGATGTATTATGATGAGGAAATGCCACCTAAATACCTGTCCGGTTGGTGTGGCAACACAGGACCCATTCTTAAGAAAGAAATTTATGGGTAAACCGGAATATTTGATCAACTACGTTCACTTTGTTGCAGAAGAAGTGCGTGAATATATGGCTCTACTTGGATTCAGAACTTTTAAAGAAATGATAGGTCAAGTAGAAAGGATCAAATTCGACAGACCGCACCACCACTGGAAAGCTAGAGGACTAGATTTTGCTAAAGTTCTTGCAAAACCGACTCCGGCCCATTTTCCAACGGATATGTACAGAACCAAAGGTCAAAACCACGACTTGGAAAAACAATTAGACAATGAGTTGATTCGTCGTTCGAGAGCTGCCATTGACTACAAACAGCAAGTCAAATTTGAAATTCGAGTGACTAATCTCAACCGAACAATCGGAGCTATGTTATCCGGTGAAGTTGCCAAAAAATACGGTGAACTTGGACTTCCCGATGATACAATTGACATTACCATGAGAGGAACTGCCGGTCAAAGTTTCGGTGCCTTTTTGACGACCGGTATCACTCTGCGTTTGATTGGTGATACCAATGATTACGTAGGGAAAGGATTGTGCGGTGGAACATTGATCGTCAAAGTTCCGGAAAAGGCAACCTTTGAACCTACGGAAAACATTATTATCGGTAATACTTGTTTTTATGGAGCAACCAGAGGAAGTGCTTTTATCAATGGTGTTGCCGGTGAAAGATTCTGTGTTCGTAATTCCGGTGCAAAGGTAGTTGTAGAAGGAATCGGTGACCATGGATGTGAATACATGACTGGTGGTTTGGCAATTATTTTAGGAAAAACAGGACGAAATTTTGGTGCGGGAATGTCGGGAGGAGTTGCCTATGTTTGGGATGCTGATTCCGACTTTCATAAAAACGTGAATCCTCAAATGGTGGAATTGGAACAACTAAGTAATCCGGAAGAAATTGGCGAAGTGTTTCATTTTATCCGTCTGCACCATGAATATACAAATTCCAAAAGGGCAGAAGAAATTTTGAACAATTGGAGCAGAGAAGTCAAGAGGTTTACAAAAATAATGCCAACCGAATACAAAAAGGCTCTTCAAAGGTTAAAAGAAGAGGAACAAAATCAAGCAAATTCAGAAGTAGCAAAAGGAGTAACTGCCCATGGGTAAACCAACTGGTTTTATGGAATATCAGAGGAAATACCTCAAAGCCGATCCTATAGAAGTTAGGGTTAAAAATTTTAAAGAATTCGAGACATCTTTTGATGAAAATACGGCAAAAGAACAAGGCTCTCGCTGTATGGATTGTGGAGTTGCGTTTTGTCATGGAGATACCGGTTGCCCTGTAGATAATTTGATCCCTGAGTTCAATGATATGGTTTATCGCGGAAGATGGGAAGATGCTTTGGAAAACCTCCATTCGACCAATAATTTCCCAGAATTTACGGGAAAACTGTGTCCGGCACCTTGTGAAGGAGCTTGTACTTTGGGGCTTATTGCTTCACCGGTTTCCATAAAGGCTATCGAAAGAACGATCATAGACCGAGGTTTTGCCGAAAATTGGGTAAAGCCGAAAATTTCATCTTCCAAATCAGGGAAGAAAGTTGTTGTAATAGGTTCGGGTCCTGCCGGACTTGCATCTGCCCAACAGCTTGCACGCATCGGACACGAAGTAACGGTTTTGGAAAAAGCTGACAGGCTTGGTGGTCTTCTTAGATACGGAATCCCGGATTTCAAAATGGAAAAATGGACAATTGACAGAAGAATTCAACAAATGGAAGAAGAGGGAGTTGTATTCAAAACCAATGTTCACGCAGGTGTAGACGTTGGTGCTGCCGAACTATTGGAACAATATGACGCTATGATCCTTGCTATGGGTTCTGAAGCACCAAGAAACTTGAACGTTCCAGGTCGGGATTTGAAAGGAATTCATTATGCGATGGAATTCCTGACCTTAAATAATAAAAAGGTTGCCGGTGATAACGTGGAAATCATTTCTGCTGCCGGTAAAAATGTGATTGTTATCGGTGGAGGAGATACCGGTTCGGATTGTGTAGGTACGTCTAATCGGCATGGAGCACATTCTATTGTTCAAGTAGAAATATTTCCCGAACCACCCAGACAAAGGGACCCTTCAACACCTTGGCCTTTATATCCCAAAATGCTTAGAACGTCTTCCAGCCAAGAGGAAGGAGTGACTCGCAGATGGTCTATCAACACTTTAGGCTTTAAAGGAAACGAACATTCAGCAGTAACCGCTATTTACGGAAACCAAGTGGAATTCAAAAACGGAAAATTTGAACCCATACCCGGTACGGATTTTGAATTGCCCGCTGACTTGGTTTTATTAGCCCTTGGTTTTGTTAGTCCAACGAGAGTTGGACTCATTGATCAATTGGTTGAAATGGGTATGGAACTGGACAAAATGGGCAATGTGAAAGCTCCTTTTGGCTTGAAACCAGGTTCTTTTACCACTAGCCTTCCAAACGTTTTTGCTTGCGGTGACGTGCGTCGTGGACAATCGTTGATCGTGTGGGCAATTTCCGAAGGAAGAAAATGCGCTTCTGTGGTACATAAGTTTTTAATGGCAAAAAAATAAATATAACGTCAGAATTGTTAAGTAGGGACAGGTCTAAGACCTGTCCCTACTAAAAAACAAAATAGATAAATTCGTTTTTGTTAAAATTACCTAAAATAATTATGGAGTAGAATACTACAAAGTAAATAGCTACTCTCAGAGAAGTATGGAGCTTGAAAATGGAAAATTCATCTTTATTGGCGTATTGGTGAATTTCGATCAGAAGTAATACAAGCACCAATCGAACAAATTTTACCATCATGTCACCATCAAAACTTCCAAAGGCAAAAACAATATTACTCAAAAAATGAAATATCTGCTCCAAGTTCTGGCACCTGAAAAACATTCCCGAAAACCCAAATAAAGAAGCGGTAAAAACTATTTTTACGGTAGTTTTGAATACATAAACGACCTTTATATTATCCCCTGGCAATACGGGAATGTAAGGGTGGATAATTTTATGCAAACTGGTTAAGATACCGTTGTAAACACCCCAAAATATGTATGTCCAAGCTGCACCATGCCAAAGACCCGATGCAAAAAATATAATGATGTTGTTTATATGTTGTCGAAATTCGCTGACTTTATTTCCACCAAGGGGTATATAAAGATAATCCCGCAACCAAGAGGTCAAAGAAATATGCCAGCTTTTCCACACCTCAATGATGTTTACGGAAAGAATAGGCTGTCGAAAGTTTAGCATTAGCTCAAAACCCATAAACTTTGATATTCCTCTTGCTATGTCCGAATACCCCGAAAAGTCGCAATAGATCTGGAACATAAAAGCATAAGTTGCCGTAAGGATCTGAAAACCGCTAGGAGATTCGGCAACAAAAACCGGGTCTATAATATAGGATAGGTTATCCGCAACGTATATCTTTTTAAAAAAGCCCAAAAGAACCAAAAAACCACCTTGCTTTAGCATAGCCATGGTTATCTTTCGATCTTCTAAAACCTGGGGTAATAATCTGGTAGCTCTTTCGATAGGTCCTGCAACAAGTTGAGGAAAAAATGAAACAAACAAAGCAAAATCCAAAAAGTTTTTGGTTGGTTTTAGCTGTCCCCTATAAACGTCTATGGAATAAGACATTGTTTGAAATGTATAAAAAGATATACCCAGGGGTAAAGCAAATTTCAACAATACCGGATTTGTATGCAATCCCAAAACAGATAAAGCATCTGCCGCACTGCTTATAAAAAAGTTATAGTACTTAAAAAAGCCAAGAATACCCAAATTACATAAAATACTAAGGGTTAAGTACAATTTCTTTTTAAAAACATTTTCGCTATTCCTTTCTATACCAAGGGAAGCAATATAATCCACTACAGTAGAGATAAAAAGGAGAGAGAGATACCTATAATCCCAGTAGCCATAAAAAAAATAGCTCGCTACAAGCAGAAAAATGTTTTGTGCTTTTCGATTAGAAAAGAGATAGATTGCATAAATAGTTGGAAAAAATAATAGAAAATCAATCGAGTTAAATATCATAATTGAGGAATTTCCATTGTTTCAAAATTCCTCAATTATTTCCAGCAATATTCGAGATCATGCGACCATTACATAAGCTTTTCTTTTCTTCTTCAGATCACCAAACCACTCATCAGCTCGTTTTTTATAGGCAACTAACTTTTTAAGATATTCTCTCTTTTCCGGATTGAGAATCTCTCTGGCTTCTTTGATAATCTCTTCTACAATTTTTACATGGAAGGTATAATAGCTGGTAAATAACCTATAATAATTATTATCAGCTATTTCCCAAGAAAAACTCACTAAATCTTGGTGAAAGTCTTCCAAATCCTTAAAATCTCTATCGTGATCCGATTCGTAATGAGTATTTATAATAGCGATATTATCCGTTATATCTGTGAGTCTCTGGAAATATGATTCTAACTCTGGAAATTCCAATATCACAACTCCTCTTCTAACCCTTTTTTACCATAATTTTTAAGGTAAGTGAGGGAACAAATCATTTTTTTTACTTTTTAGTGTTTTGAATCTACTGTCTACGGTAGAACACTTAGAAAGAATGATAACTACTATAATTTTAATTTTCCAAAGTCTTTGTAAAAATTTAAGAAAGACGATTTTGCCAAAGGAGGACTAAAAAAATAGCCTTGTATCTCGTCACAACCTTCGTCTATCAAAAATTGAAGTTGTTCTTTGGTTTCCACACCTTCTGCGATCACCTTCAAGCCAAGATTGTGCCCCAAGTCAATGGTCGCCTTGACGATCTGCCTATCTTCTTTGTCTTTTGTTATATCTATAATGAATGATCTGTCAATTTTTAGCTTAGAGATAGGAAACTTCTTCAGATAACTCAAAGAAGAATAACCGGTTCCAAAATCATCAATAGAAAAAGATATGCCAATGTCTGTAAGAGTTTTCATTGTTTGTATGGCTTGCTCGATGTTGGTCATCACAATGCTTTCCGTTACTTCTAAAATCAACATACTAGGTGGAAGAAGGGTTTTTTCTAAAATTTCTTCTACTGTGGAGATGAACTTTTTATTTGTAAATTGTTTGGCTGATACGTTTACCGAAACAAAGAGGTTGTCTAGACCTTTTTTGTGAAAACCAATGGTATCCAAACAAGCGTTTGCCAAAACCCATTCTCCTAGCTTAATTATAATTTCTGAATTTTCGGCAATTGGTATGAATTCGGAAGGTGGAACCTTCCCTAAATTCCCGTTATCCCAACGCAAAAGGGTTTCTATGGCTACAATTTGCTTTTCTGGGATAGAAACAATAGGTTGAAAAACAAGTGAGAGTTCGTCGTGAGAAATTGATTTGCGTAATTCGTTTTCGATATAAAACTTTCGATAAGCTGTTTCTTTCATTTGATAGGTAAATATTTGATAGGTGTTTTTACCTTTTTCTTTTGCTTGGTACATGGCAAGGTCAGCGTGTTTGATCAAACTTTCCATATCCGTTCCATCATCCGGGAAAAAAGAAATTCCTATACTGGCGCTGATTTGAAAATCGTGATCTTGGATTGTTGTAGGATATTGCAGGCGACTTAGTATTTGGTTGGCTAGCTGGATTACTTCCTCTTTACTATTACAGCCGTTTACAAGAACAATAAATTCATCTCCACTCAGTCTTGCAACCGTATCTGCCTCTTTCACACTTTGTTTAATTTGTTTGGCAACGGATTTTATAAACTGATCACCTGCATTATGCCCAAGTGTATCATTTACTTGCTTGAAATTGTCCAAATCAATAAATAGTATTCCGATAATATAATTCTGCATCTTTGCCTGTAAGATGGAGTTGTTTAATCTATCGTAAAAAAGAGTTCGATTTGCTAAGCCTGTTAAAGCATCGTGGTAGGCTTGGTAACGAATTTTTTCTTCACTCCTTTTAATATCGCTAATATCAAAATAAACGGCTGCAAACTGAACGATTTCTCCATTGGGATTGGATATAGAACTGATAGATAGTAGTTCCGGAAAAGCTTCTCCGTTCTTGCGTCTATTCCATATTTCCCCGTACCATTTCCCTTTGGTTAAAATGCTATCCCATAAATTTTTGAAAAATTCCGGTTCATGGTGTCCTGACTTTAGTATATTTGGTTTCTGTCCCAATACTTCTCCCGGTAGATAACCTGTAGTGGTAGTAAAAGCTTGGTTGACGTATTGGATTGTACCGTTTATGTCTGTTATCATTACTCCTTCGATAGCGTTTTCAAAGATTGTGTTGGCTACAATAATGCCTTCATCCGCTTTAATTTTGCTTATAAGGTTTCCCAATAATCCGGAAATGGCAGACAAAAACTCCATTGATTTTTGTATATAATGGTATTTATCTTTTTTTTCCAAACGGATACTGTATTTGACTCCCAAGTACCCAAGTGTTTTCTCATTGTGCTGAATAGTTGTGTGTAATGATTCTCCTTTGAACAATATGGCTCTATTTTTATAAATTAATCCGTCCAATTCGAGCTTTACTTCAATTTGTTCCGTATAATAAGGCCAGAAGTATCCTATCACTTCAGTTACTTCGTGGTAAATTTGGGCTTTGGGCTTTTGTTTCCCAGAAAAGATAAGGGAAATGTTGTAGAGGCATGAGAGTTTTTTGGCTTCTTCATCGCTTATAATAAACAATTCTTCGTTGTCCCTGTTTAGCTTAACATAGCGATTTGCTAATATTCCAATTAGATTGAATTGTAAAATGATAAAGCCAAAGGTAGATACTTTTGGTAGATTTAACACCCATGCAGTGGATATAATGTCTATAATACCAAAAATGATAATAACGCTACCACCAAAGGAAACAGACATAGCATCTTTATCTTTTTGGATAATTTTTTGTATTAGATAGTACCCCGCCATAGAAATGTAAATAAGCATAACATACTGAAGAAAGTAATAATTGATATAGTTGTGAATACGCAAAGAAGGGTGAAGTAGGAATATAAGAAATGTAAAAAATAGAATAGAATCTAAGGTTTTTAGGAAAAGACTATAGGCATAATTAAAAAAAATTCTTGTAAAATGAGTTATGCTTGGAAAGAGGCAAACCAATACCAGGTATTCTGTTTTTTTGATGATATAAAAATCTTCAAATATTTCATACTTGATTTGAGTGCGAAAAAATAGATAGGTAATTAAAATTAGAGAGAAAATGCCAAACGATAAATAAGAATAGTCTTTTACCTTGCGTAAAAATAGAAATAAAAAATAAGTCCCGGAAGTGAGATAAATAACAAGGAAAATCAGCTTTAGAATTTCCGTTTGATAATAGTTTGAAATAACCTGTGATTGTCCGCCTATAGACGTATAATCTCCCAAAATCCCCATTTCATAAGTGATATAATTTTGAGCTTTTATGATAATCACATTTTTTTGATTAGGCTTTAAAATGTTAGATTTGATTTCATAAATGCGAAATTTATCATAAGCCTGGGGTTTAGGGTGGTTAAAAATTCCCGTTTGTCCGATTAAGTGTCCGTTGAAATAGGCTTCGTCTCTATCAGTGATTCTTCCTAGTCTTACTGCGAGATTTTTAGGAATATTTTTTGGGAGATAAATTTCTTTTTTGTAATATAAGTAAATCGCTTTCGCTTCTGGCTCACTGAAAGTAAAAATTGCTTTTAAATAGTTTCCATGAGAGAGATGTAATCCCTTTTCTTTTTTTATATGTTCCGGTAAATAATTATAGGCGTTTGAAGGTACTTGAATTTTTGTCCAAGACATTCTGTCTGCTTGATTTTCTAAAGACCCTTTTGTTGCGTCTTCGATATTGACTGACTCAAAAGTAATATACCAAGAATGATTTGGGGTTGTATCTAAACTAATTTCATTGGTAACATCTTCAATTTTTTGAACTTCCGGATTTGCATATAACAAACCCATGGTAGAAAGATATAAAAAAAATGCTATTAATTTCAAGATTTAACCAAGGTAACAAAAGGAATAATAAACAAATCCTACAACTACATTTCCTATCAAGCAAAAAGAAGTGAGTTTTTATTAAATCTTTTCTCGTTTTTTCCTATGAATCATTTTTAAAATTTTCCAAGCATTCCGGAGAGCTAATTTAAGGGTAAATTTTTCTTGTTCGGCTGGTTTGTAATACGAAATTGGGATTTCTATGCAACGCATGTGAGATCTCACAATTTCTATCATCATTTCTGCAATATAGAGCTTACCCTTTTCCAGTAACATCGGGCGAATTTTGGAATATGCTTCTTTCCATATAGCTACGTATTGGCAGTCCACGTCCGTAAATCTTGGTTCTTGGCTCCACCAAGCCAGTTCCACCAATTTTCCCATAAAAAGGTTTATAAATCGGGAAAGGGGACTGAGATTTGAGCCTTGCTCAATCATTTGGCGTGTAGTTCTTGTCCCGATAACCATATCACTGTCTTTCATATATTCCAAATACTTAGGGAAATCTTTTGAGCGAAATGAACCGTCTGGCGAGATTACAAACAAAATATCACCCGTTGCTTTTTCCAGACCTTGTCGGATCTGAGAACCTAAGGATTGTTTGTTATTACCTCCAAAGCGTTCCACTCGAACCGAATACTTTTCAGCAATTTCGATGGTTTTGTCTGTGGACAAGAAATCTACCAAAATGATTTCATGGGATTTGTTTTTGAAATCTTCCAAAAAGTCAGCAATAGATCGCTCATTATTGTGAGTAGGTATAATTAAAGATACCTTGTATCTATCAAATTGATCATTCCTGATTTCATAGATGGCGTGATGATAGTCTTGCATGGAGTTGATGTTGAAATAGTTACAATCTACCGTTGTTGCGTATACTTTTTTGGTATCTTTTGTCATTTTATCAATGACATCAGTCAACTCTATCACTCCCGTTCTTTGCGAGGGAGGAGTATTTTTGAAAAAGCTAAAGTAATTCGACGAGAGTAGGTAAGAACCAAGCCCCAGAAGCATATTGGGAGGATCAATAGGTTTTTCTACCAGATTCAAAACGAGTTCATCTTGTAACTCGACGGAATAGTTTTTCCTAATTCTTGATATAAGGGGAGTTTTTACGATTCCAATTGCACATTCCAAATCAGGATACTTTTGAAACGTCTTTAAAAACACTTCATGATCTGTTTTGTAATAAAACTCATCTCCCAAAATAGTAAAAAAATGTTCGTTGATTTTTGGTTCCAAACTGGCAATATCTGCCGCCAATCCTTTTGTTGTCCATGGAACTGTTTCTATGGAGATATCCAATCCTCGATTTTTTATAGTTTCAACTTCTTGTATGATTTGTTCTTTAAGATGACCAACAATAACATAAATTTTTTGTACTTTTAGAGTTTTGGAGAGTAAGTCAATATTGTGTGACAAAATGGACTTATTTTCTATTTTAAATAAAGGTTTCGGTATAAAGGTGGTCTTCGGGTAAGCTCTGGTTCCTTTTCCGGCAGCGGCAATCACTCCAATGTTTACTTGTGCCATTTTGAATTATGAACTACTATTTTCCGAAAGGAATTTAAGAATCGAGTTTTTATCCTTTTCTAAGCTAAGCTTATGAAAACTTTCTATTGTAGTTTCAATAACTCCGCTTACCAAAAAAACCTCTGATTTGATGTTTACGTCATATACCCTTTCGGAAGATGTATCTGAAATCGCTTTGTATACACTATTTCCTTTTATCATAACTATTTTTTCATTCCCAGGCGGAAATAGTTTAAAGGAATGTGTATTTGTTTCCGTATCGAAAACAGACTCTTCTATAAGAACTGCTTCTTCTAACATAGCAGACAAAACAGGTGGCAGGTTAGCACTCATCCCGATTTTTCTTTTTTGAAAGATATTTTTACCTTCTTTACGCTCCTCTACAAGCGTAACATTTCTTAAGTCCGGAAATTTGTCTAGATTCTTATATCGATCTTCCCTTGCTCTTAATAATTCCGATAGTGGAAAGTTAAATGTATGTGTTACTTTATAGTTCATTTTCTGATTCTTAAATTCAAAATACCGTTTATTTGTAGTATACACTTTTAGAAGAATTATTTTGCAAGGAATTTATTTAAGCTTTTCTAATAATTTGACTTGTTCAGAAAATAGGCATAATGCTATAGCAAAAGACACATAAAAACCGGGTTTGAAGCAAAAATCAAGTTGATCAAATCATACAAACCTCAAAAATTAATCAAGGTATCTTGAAAAAGAATAAAGATAAAAGCATGATTAGAGTCGAAGACAACCATTATAAGCGATTTATGAGACCGAACCTATTTTCCAAAGAATTCTTGTTTAATCATTTGTCTGATTTGGAAGAATTCCAAAGTTTGGATACCAATTTTCTCAAAGAGAAGTTCAAAGAAGTTTGTTCTTATTACAGTGATACTCTCAAGGATTTAAAAGAATCCCAATTGGAAAACAACTTCTTGCAACCAATTTTTCGGATTTTAGGTCACACTTTTGAAGTTCAGACTTCCAAAAAAAGCGAAGAAGAAGACGAAGGAACCAAAAGTATAGACTATGCTTTTTTTTATTCCGGAGAAGACAAAGCTACATTCCAAACAAACGACGGTCAAAAAAATGCAGTAAAGTATTCCTCTTGCTCCACGATTTGCGAAACCAAAAAATGGGGAATTCTGGATGGGTACGATACCGTAAGAAAGCATGACAACACCTGCCCAATCTGGCAGCTGAAAATGTCCTATTTGGATAGCATCAATCCCAAAGAGCAGAAAGCAACCGTTCCCTTTGGAATCTTGACCGATGGAAAATCATGGCGAATTTATTCCTATAGAGCAGAAACTGATAAATTTTTAGAAATCAACTTAGAATATATAATTGTTCACAATGACTTTCCTGCTTTTAAAATGTTTTGGTTTTTCTTTTCCGGGGAATCGTTCAGAGGAAAATCATATTTAAGTATCGTGGAAAGCGGTTCTAAAAAACTCCAAGCGGAAGTTTCCGGAGAACTCCGAAAACAGGTTTACTTGAGTTTGGAATTCATTGCAACGGGAATTTTCCGAGTTTACAATTTAGGGAAAAAGAGAGATTGGGAAGAATTTTTAAAGTATCCGACATTAAAAAGATATTTTGATGAAAACGAACTGGAGAGAATTGACCTAGAGAATCCTGCCATAGAAAGAATCGTTTTGGATATCATCTATTCGGAATCTTTGGTTTATCTTTTTCGAGTTCTGTTTTTGCTTTATGCGGATGTGTGGACAAAAATCCAATGGCTGTAGAACTCGCCAAACTCTCGATTTGGATTTTTACTCTGCAAAAAGGACGAAAATTGGAGTTTTTTGATTACAACTTGCGTTGCGGTGATTCTCTGATTGGAAGTCAGGAGAAGACGTTTTCTGCCCATGTAGAAAGCAAAAGCAAAGAAAGGATGCTCTTTGCTAGTGATGAAGAGCTTTATCAAAACGTGATCAATGACTTCAAAAATGAGTTTAAAAAATACTTTGAGTTTGAGAGTGTAGAAGATCGTATCAAATACTACGAAAGTGTCATACTTCCAAGTCAACAGAAATTGAAATTCCTTGCTGATGTCGAGCTTGCCATCGACTTCGCAAGCAAAGATGATAAGATTCACCTTGTTTATTTACACCGCAAAAATGAACTCCTTCAAACCATCCGCATGGACGCAAAAAATGAATACCTGCCAAAGCTTGCAAAAGGAAAAGACACAACTAACTGGGAAAAAATGCTCTATGCTCATGCAAAAAAGATTCAGAATGAATACACTCCCATACACTGGGAGCTTGACTTTCCCAATGTCTCCATAGACAAAGGCGGCTTCGACGCAGTGATTGGCAACCCACCGTATGGAATATTAATTAATAAAAATTTGGAAAAGTATTATTCAAAATATTTTGAATTTGCAGATTATAAAATTAACTTATATATTCTCTTTATCGAAAAAATATTAAGAGCAAATTCGAGGGGATTACTTTCGTTTATTATTCCAAAATCTATTTTATTTAATAAATTTTTTGATAATTTACGTAGATACTTATTAATGAATTATAGGATATTAGAATTATTTACATTATCAGAAAAGGTGTTTGAGCAAGCCGAAGTAGGTGACAGTCTTATTTTAAAAATAAACTTATCTAATAGGAAAAGTAGTGAAAACTTAATAAAAATGGTTTATGCAAATACGTTTAAAGAATATTTGTCAGGAAAACATCAAATTAATGAAATAAAGCAATCAGTATTTTTAGAAAATTATAATTATGAGATATCTATTATTTCAAATAAAATAAATGACATTTTGAATAAAATAAAAAAAAACAATCCTATTAATAAATACTTTTCTTTAAAAAACGGTCTTAATCCAGGAAATATAAAACATATCCTTATTTCAACTTCAGAACAAAATTCAAATTACAAAAAAATTGTTTGGGGAAAAGATATATCTCGTTATAAGCTAGAATGGTCTGGTGAGTATATTAATTACGATAATAACATTCATAAATCCCTAAGTTTGGATGAAGTAAAAAGCAAATCTGGAATGAATAAACAAAACCGAATCGACTATGCTTTAAGAGACCCATCTATATTCGAAGTCAATAAAATAATGTTAAGAAAAACTGATGATTCATTAATAGCATCGTATGATCAAAATAATTACTACTTTGATACTTTAATTCATGGAATATATGAAAGTGAATCTAAGTATAGCTTAAAATTTTTATTATGTATTTTAAATTCCAAACCATCTACACTTTTTTATAGGATGCTTCATGACATCAAAGGTAAAGTATTCGCAAAAATTAGCTTAGATAATATATCAATGTTTCCAATTCCTAAAGTCGATGGCAACCAACAAACCCCATTCATAAACCGAGCTGACATTATGCTTGCCAAAAATAAAGAACTCCAAGAGTTAAACAATAATTTTTGGGAACTTTTTAGGACAGATGTAATGTTGGAAAACATCCCAACGAAGTTGGAAAAGTGGTATCTCTTAGATTGGAAAGACTTTGTAGCAGAGCTAAAAAAGAAGAAGCTCGAACTTTCGGGAAAGTTGAAAGACGAATGGTTTGACCGCTTCAAGCGAAAGAAAGAAGAAGCTCTGGAGATCAAGAGAGTGATAGACAGGACAGACGCAGAGATCGACATTATGGTATATAAGTTGTATGAGCTGACTTTTGAAGAAGTGAAAATCATTGACTCGGAGTTTGAAATAAGTAAACATGAGTATGATGGGTATGAGATAGCTGAAGAGTGAGGAAAATTTGGATATACAAAACGTTAGAAATTCAATAAAAGATGGTTCTTTTAGGGTTAGTGATCACGCTGTTGACGAAATGCAAGAGGATGATCTTGATCTTAATAATGTATTACATTCTGTAGAAAATGGAGAAATTATTGAAGAATATCCTGAAAGTAGAATTGCTCCTTCATGTTTAATTTTTGGTAACGATTATGAAACCAAACCAGTTCATAGTGTTTGGGGATATTTTAAGAAAAAGCTGTTTTCTGTTTTGGTTACGGTATACAGACCCAGTCAGGAAGAGTGGTTAGAAGATAATAAAACCAGGAGGTTAAAATGAAAAAAAAATTGTATAGATGTATTCATTGTGGAATTGGAAAAACTACTATTAAAAACGTAGAAAAAATTTTATCATTTAATAATAACACTGTTTTGGTGAATATTAATGCAGAAGTATGTGATCATTGCGGGGAAAGATATTATGAACCTGAGACAGTACGCTATTTTGAAAGAATCAAAAAAGAACTAAAGAGTAAGGACAGTAAACAACTGATTCCCATAGGTATTACGTATAAAGTAGCAATATAATACATCTCTAATATGTAATTGACAGGACAGACACAGAGATCGACATTATGAGATACATTATTTTGAGCATGAATCCGGACAAGTTGCCGGAGTAAAATTTTTCTAATTCTACCTTTTTCTGTGCGAGCTATCTAAACCCTCCAAGTGAAGAAGCAACGAGCATATTATGCAACCAATTTTCATGGTAAATAAAACCATTCAAATCAGCAAAAGGAGAAATTCTATTTCCTTTATATTTCAATCTTGATGAATAAGGATGAAAATTCCATAACAAAGCCATAGCTCTTGAATACAATTTTGCACTTTCAATTGTTCGATGAAAATATTTCATTCCATAAAGTATTCTATCTTGATAATTCATAAGTCTATCCAAGGCATTACTAGTTCTATGGCAACCCTTGAATTTATATGCTATCTTAAAAAGATTACCTTTGTCACAAAGTTCAAGTAATTTTTCTTTTGCTGCTTCTACCGGAACATTATCTTGTGCCCATTTTTTAGATGCCTTAATCTTTGTGAAAATTGAGCAGTTGTTTCTGCATGATATAAATCCCATACTTTCTCTCGAATAATTGATAAAACATCTTTTGCACTTTTACAACGGTCACGAATCTTTATAAAGGAATGTAAAAAACATTGTATTAAGGTTGTATCTGGAAACAAAGACTTCAATGCTTTCTTTGTTCCTCCCCAACCATCAGTGTTGAATGTTGTTGGTTCGTAATCCGGTTTTAGATTTTGTGCTTCTTCTTTGAAGATAGAATAACCTTCAGTCAAATCAATTTCACTTTGCACTCTTTACTACTTCTGCTCCCAATATACAGCCTTTTCCAACAATTGTAGCAATAAATACTTTAGTCTTTTTAAGCCAAGTATGCTTTTCATCTGCTAAAGTATGCACTGGTAACTTTTCGGACTTTTTACCGTAGTTCCTACTATTGGGTTTCGACCAAATGAATTATGGATTCTGTACCAATACATATCATTATGACCAAAAACATAAGTTAAAGCATAAAATGGAACACCAAAACGCATCAGGTATACAGCTTTTTCAATATCATTTGTGTAAGCTACCATGTATGGCATCATAAACGATGGACGGATTTGATAAACTTCTTCACTTGCTTTCAATTCTATTCGTCTCATTTGAAAACTATTCTGCTTTTTTGAACATTCTGTTGAACCTCTAAAAATAAAACCTCTTTCAAAATCCTTTGGAAATAATTCCGGATGTAAATTGTAAAGATTATTTATAAATGTTCTCAATTTTTCATTATCAAAAAAAATAGATTTATAATTTGATTTATCAGAAAATGGTAGACAAATAGATTTTGCACCTTTTTTATTCTTTTCCATGTGTCCCTCTTTATTTTTAATATTTTGTGGTTAAAATAATAATTTATTATTGAGGGGCGCATTTTCAACATTTTTTTTATATAAATGGGTTACGCACAGAATCCGTTAGAATTAGTAATAACTAATTCTACCTTTTTCTGTGCGAGCTATCTAAACCCTCCAAGTGAAGAAGCAACGAGCATATTATGCAACCAATTTTCATGGTAAATAAAACCATTCAAATCAGCAAAAGGAGAAATTCTATTTCCTTTATATTTCAATCTTGATGAATAAGGATGAAAATTCCATAACAAAGCCATAGCTCTTGAATACAATTTTGCACTTTCAATTGTTCGATGAAAATATTTCATTCCATAAAGTATTCTATCTTGATAATTCATAAGTCTATCCAAGGCATTACTGGTTCTATGGCAACCCTTGAATTTATATGCTATCTTAAAAAGATTACCTTTGTCACAAAGTTCAAGTAATTTTTCTTTTGCTGCTTCTACCGGAACATTATCTTGTGCCCATTTTTTAGATGCCTTAATCTTTGTGAAAATTGAGCAGTTGTTTCTGCATGATATAAATCCCATACTTTCTCTCGAATAATTGATAAAACATCTTTTGCACTTTTACAACGGTCACGAATCTTTATAAAGGAATGTAAAAACATTGTATTAAGGTTGTATCTGGAAACAAAGACTTCAATGCTTTCTTTGTTCCTCCCCAACCATCAGTGTTGAATGTTGTTGGTTCGTAATCCGGTTTTAGATTTTGTGCTTCTTCTTTGAAGATAGAATAACCTTCAGTCAAATCAATTTCACTTTAGCACTTTTACTACTTCTGCTCCCAATATACAGCCTTTTCCAACAATTAGTAGCAATAAATACTTTAGTCTTTTTAAGCCAAGTATGCTTTTCATCTGCTAAAGTATGCACTGGTAACTTTTCGGACTTTTTACCGTAGTTCCTACTATTGGGTTTCGACCAAATGAATTATGGATTCTGTACCAATACATATCATTATGACCAAAAACATAAGTTAAAGCATAAAATGGAACACCAAAACGCATCAGGTATACAGCTTTTTCAATATCATTTGTGTAAGCTACCATGTATGGCATCATAAACGATGGACGGATTTGATAAACTTCTTCACTTGCTTTCAATTCTATTCGTCTCATTTGAAAACTATTCTGCTTTTTTGAACATTCTGTTGAACCTCTAAAAATAAAACCTCTTTCAAAATCCTTTGGAAATAATTCCGGATGTAAATTGTAAAGATTATTTATAAATGTTCTCAATTTTTCATTATCAAAAAAAATAGATTTATAATTTGATTTATCAGAAAATGGTAGACAAATAGATTTTGCACCTTTTTTATTCTTTTCCATGTGTCCCTCTTTATTTTTAATATTTTGTGGTTAAAATAATAATTTATTATTGAGGGGCGCATTTTCAACATTTTTTTTATATAAATGGGTTACGCACAGAATCCGTTAGAATTAGAAATTTTTTGAGATACCTTTTTGCAATGTCGCCATTTAGTTTCATTCGCCCCATATAACAACACATTCTCTAGCCATAATTCCTAATACGCTTAAAGAAGACCTGTCTATTACCGCAATTTTTTTTATATCTGATTTGAACATTGCTTCGCTTGGGCTTCCACCATCTCCATAAAATATATAATTTATATAAGCAAGGCTATACGAGCAGGACTCGCTTCTTTTTACAATATTAGCAGATGTAATCATGTTACCCCTTGTGCCATATACATGGTGGGTTGTATTTGTATAAAACAAGCCGGAAGTTGGTGAACTCATGCAGCCCCAAAAATAGAACGTAAAGAACGTTATCAATAACTTTTTCATATTATTCTCCATAAACAATCGTACAATAGTTTAAATAAATGGCTGGTAAGTATCCAAACTGCAAAATGCTCACACTTGAATGGTCTACTATGGCAATTTTTCGAATACCATTTTCAAACGCGACATCTCCTACTCCACTAACCCCCCAACCAAAAAGACCAAGAATAACTCTTGAACAACCTTCAGCATGCTTCTGAGGTTTTACATCATTATATGGGTTGAATTCTCCCGGAAATTTTACATGAGTATAAATAAACCCATGAACCGGAGCAATGGCACAATTTGTTATAAATAGGAATAAAAATAGTAAATATTTCATTTAACTACCTCTTATAATGGTACAAAATCTGTGATATACAAAACCAAGTATTGCAAATTGCTCATATTCTATAGAGCTAATTTTGCTGATTTTTCCATCCGACATTGCTTCATAAATACTTGCGTCACCGGAAGCAATCAACCATAAAACAGAAGAAGCACAAGCTTTTCCTATTCTTTCAGAACCGGCATTAAACCCAAGTTGTCCGGAAGTAGTGTTTTTATGATATACTCCACCACCTTTGTAAAATGCGGTAGAATTATCATACTCGGTCGGATTCGTTTTGCTCAATGGATAGTAAGCAGCTCGCACAGTAAAACCGGTACAAGCAAGCAAAGGCAAAAATAATAATATAGTCCAAAATTTTCGTATCTTATAATCCATAAGTTCCTCTCAGTATCCTTTTTATCCCAAAAAACCGCTTATTGAATATTCCTCAACCACATAATCACCGATACTCCTATCCCGACTCCACTCCAGCCAGATAAATCCGTTTTCTCATGTCTTCCATCAATTTAAATTGCTTAAGCGAAATTCACGTTAATTTAATTAATTCTCAGTATAATTCTTGACTCTTAAAATCATTTATCTAATTGTTTGGTATAAGGTTTTTTTACTATCCAAATAAAATATACTAAAAAACTCTTGTAACAAAAGGAGACTTGCAATTCTATGTGGTTAAAGCTCGGCGATTCTGAAATTATAAACTTACATTACGTTTCAACCATCAAGCGAAATTCAAAAAATCCCTCTATCGAGATAATATACCACGATCTCAATAATGTCAAATCTATTCAATTTGGTGATATTGAAGAAAGGGATAAAGCTTTTACAACAATTATAGAAAATCTATCTAAATTAAAGCAAATTTTTGAATAAAGCAATGCAAACTTTACAAGAAGGAATATTTACTCTCGCCTATGATAAGCTCTATAGGATCAAATCTTATAAGCCATTTGAAATCATTTTTTATGGCTCGAGAGCTCGAGGAGATTTTACGGAATTTTCAGACTATAATTTTTACCTTTTAGCCCACCCTACCGATCAACTCAATTCCGGCTTTGTGAATGAAATCGCCCATGCCTTGGAATATTTGGAATCCGAATCTGCGGTTAGTTTAGTCGCAGGTGATGTAGATTCCTTCCAGATGCGGATAAAGCTGTTTGACCCAACGGTTATTCATGTTTGTGAACTTGGTAAGCTATTTTATGGGGATGGGGAGTTTATCAAAATATGTCAAGAGTGGCAAGAGGTAAAAAAGAGACCTTTACAAATTGATTCCCTTATTAGCTTCTTAGAAAACAGGTATAAATTTTACAAAAGCCTATCACCAAGAGGGAACAAAGAGGATATTACCAGAATTGAAAGGATTTTATCCCTAAACATTCAAATTTGGATACTCAAAAATATCGAAGATATAAGTCTCACAGAGCTTTATTATCTGGATATCCCCTCAAGAATGCTTTCTCTTGCAAGGACAGTATATAGAAGTAATTCTACAAAAGAATTTGATTTAATGTTATCCATTTATGAAGAAATTCACAAGCTAAAACAAATTTTACGAATTATCTCCACCGATTATAAAGAAAAAATTGAGAAAATAAAAGACTCTATTTCACAAATCCAAGATTTAAGCAAAATATTAGAAAATATACTATGATTTACTTGATTTTAAAAGATTATTTTAAAATATAATTTGTTTTAAATACCACACACAATAGAAGAGAAAATATGGACAATACCGATCAAGCCATTACCGAAAAGATGAAAACAGAGGGTATGTCAGATGCCTTAGTCCAGGATTTTTTAGCCAAAGTTGAGAAGGTCAAACAAGGGAGTACAGGGCTTGTAAACTGGAATGAGATTGGCGACCTAATCCATGAGGAAGACGAAGTAATCTTAGGAAACCTGCAAAAAACATATACACCTCAAAAAGGTAGCCTTTCCAAACTCGCTGTAATCAAACTGAATGGTGGAATGGGCACTTCTATGGGTTTGTCAAAGGCAAAGTCCTTAATCCGTGTGAAAAAAGGTTTGTCTTTTTTGCATATTATTGCCAAGCAAATCGAATATATGCGAAATAAATACTCAATAGAAATTCCTCTTATACTCATGGATAGTTTTAATACACAAAAAGACTGTCAAAACGAGTTGAATCAGATGCACTTCTCGCAGAGTTTGCCAACCACTTTTTTGCAAAATAAGGTACCACGGCTACTTAAAGATACGCTTCTGCCAGTTACCTTGGAAGATAAAAACGCGGAATGGTGCCCTCCCGGTCATGGGGATATTTACCTTTCTCTCAAAGAGAGAGGACTTTTGCAAAATCTTTTGGACAAAGGCTATGAATATGCTTTTTTATCCAATGGCGACAATTTGGGAGCTACCATTGAGCCTCATATACTAGAATATATGATAGACAAGAAAATTGATTTTGCAATGGAAATGACGGCAAAAACCCTCGCTGACAAAAAGGGCGGTGTAATGTACCGCAAAATAGTAAATAAGCAATTGACCGGTATTAACTTATTGGAAACTGCCCAAGTTCCCCCGGAATATATGGACGAGTTTACGGGTGATACTCGTTTTCCTAGCTTTTCTATAAACAACCTCTGGATAAGCCTAAAAACCCTGAGTGCTCTTATGGCAGAAAAGCCGCTAGATTTATCCTTGATTGTGAACCCAAAAGTCATAGAAGGAAAAGAAGTGATCCAACTAGAAACCGCTATGGGTTCCGCCATAAGCAACTTCAAAAACGTAAAATGCGTGATTATACCTAGAGATAGATTTGCACCCGTTAAAAAATGCGAAGACTTACTTGTTAGAATGTCGGATTCTTACGTTTTGAATGAAGATTATTCCCTAACCATGAATCCTATTCGTAAAAAAGCGGGCTTGGGCGAATGTGTAGTAAATTTGGATGATGCCTACTACAAAAAGGTAGGTGATTTTGAAAGCTTATTCAAAGAATATCCTTCTATGGTATTCTGCGAATCCCTAACAATCGTAGGACAAGTTGAATTTGACGTATATGTGAACCTAATAGGGAAAGTGAGCATACAAAACCAAACAGGACAATTGCAAAAGATTTCTTCCTTAAACAAATTACAGATTGAAAATGAAGAAATTGCTTTTTAACCTATAAAAAGATAAAATTTAAGTGAGGCAAACAAGATGTCAAAATCTATCGGAATACTAACCGCTGGAGGCGATAGTCCCGGACTAAACGCTGCCATACGAGGGATAGGCAAAGCAGCTCAATACTCCTACAATATGCAAGTTATAGGCTTCAAAGACGGTTTCAGAGGACTCATGGAAAATAGGATCGTTCGTTTGGACGGTAATGCTTTGTCCGGAATATTGACGATAGGTGGCACTTTATTGGGTACGAGTAGAGACAAACCTCACAAAATGCCAGTTGGTGGAAAGTTATTGGATATGACCGATGCCATGGTAGATGTATACAACAAACACCATTTGGATGCTTTGGTGTGTTTGGGAGGAGGTGGTACTCAAAAAAATGCCTTTCGTCTCGCTGAAAAAGGACTAAATATCATCACCCTACCCAAAACCATAGACAACGATGTTGCGATGACAGACGTAACATTCGGGTTTGATACGGCTCTTGGAATTGCGACGGAAGCCATCGATAGATTGCACAGCACAGCCCATAGTCATCACAGAATTATAGTTGTGGAAATCATGGGACACAATGCCGGATGGCTAGCTTTGGGTGCAGGAATTGCCGGAGGAGCGGACGTTATACTTATACCTGAGATTCCTTATGATGTCAAAAGCGTAGCCGAATCGGTACTAAGACGAAGTAGAGCAGGAAAAAACTTTAGTATTGTTGCCGTTGCTGAAGGTGCCGTGTCCCAAGAAGACGCTAAAGAGCTGAATGAATACGAAAAACTAAAAGATAGTGCCAAAAATAAAGAAGACAAAGAAAAGGTTAAAGCCAAGTTAGACCATTTTTTAGCAAAACACGAAGGCAATACTCTACGCCTTTCAAAAAAACTAGAAGAACTAACCAGGTTGGAAACAAGAGTTACAATTCTTGGTTATTTACAAAGAGGTGGCGCTCCTTCCGCTGCTGACCGCCTTTTGGCAACAAAGTTGGGCACTGCTTGTGCGAATTTTATTCATAAAGACAAGTATAAAATCATGGTTGCTGTTCGAGGCGATGGAGTGGAGGCTGTCCCATTGGAAAAGGTTGTAGGACAAAAAAAACTTATACCTCTGGATCACTCTTGGATCGAAAGTGCAAAAAGTATTGGAATTAGTTTAGGAGATTAAGGTATTTTAGTTTGAGTTATGAAAAGTATATATTCTTTCTCTTTTTTTAAAAATATTATACTAATTTTGTGCATCCTAACCTATTATAGTTTGGGATGTATAGAAAGATCAGTTGATAGCATTGTAGACAAAAGAACCGGAATCCCGATCAAGTGGGCACCAGATTCTTATATGTTTCCGGACTCTTGGAATCAGCACCCTATTCACGCATCAGCCAAGCCGCTTAAAAAAAATCGGGTCAAACACCACTTAAAAATTATCAAAGTAGCTATGAACAAATACCCCAGAGAACTTCTCCGGAAACACCTGCGAAAGATTTATCTCTTGGATTCCATTCATTTTTATGGATTGCGTTATGGCGGTACCAATAGTACGGATACTCTCTACCTTACGAACAATGGTGCCAAAGAAGGCTATACCGATAAATATCTGGAAGGTGCATTTCACCACGAACTGTCTAGTATCTTGCTTCGAGAAAATGAAAATCTATTGAATAGTCGTTATTGGCATCTGTCCAATCCACCCGATTTTCACTATGGAGAGGGTGGAGCTGCTGCCCTAAAAAATGGAAAATCAGGACTCAAACTAGAGGAAAAATATTTTAAGATGGGCTTACTTTGTGAATACTCTATGGCATCCATAGAAGAAGATTTTAATGTTTATGCCCAAGAACTATTTACGGACAATAACATTTTTAATATAGCAGGTAAACACCCTAGAGTGAGGAACAAACTCAGCATAATGATAAACTTTTATAACAAATTAGATTCTCGTTATACGGAAAAAGCGTTTTACCAAATCGGAAGCAGAAAAAAACCGGGTTTATAAGAATTTGAGTGGTAAAAGTTCAGCTTGTTCATTTTCTCCTTCTACTTAAACCTTGTGTTTTTGTATTTTTGTGTAAATGCAATTCTTCTTCTATAAAATGAATAAACGTTTTTAACACATCTGTTGCCAGTTTCTTCTGTGACCAAACCATAGACCAGCCAAAAGGCAACGTAAAAGAAAACCCTTCCGGATGTTTAAAAGACAATCGAATGAATTCCTCTATTGTATACTGGAGCTCAGGCATTAGTCCCATATCATACTCCTTTACCAAAGATGTAAGAACAACAGGCCAGCCAAATGGTAAAATATATAGGGACTTTTCGATATTGTTAAATAAAATTTCTTTTAACTCTTCAAATTGATATGGATCTTCGCCGAATTCTTCCACATATTTTGTAATATTCTTTTGAAAGTCCCAGTGAATTTCGTCTCTATAGTGAATATAATCCTTACGTCTGATTCTATGCTCTTCTTTCCCGCCAACAAAGTTTTGAGGAGCAATCGGATCACCAAATACAAAATGAATTTTCGCAGGTAGAGAAAAATAAAATGCCCATGGTAAAACTCCAACCAAAGCCGTTATAGGTGAAAGTGGCAAAAAGGGGACACCTAATCTTTGCACAAACCTATTTAGTCTATCATTTTTGTAAGAATACGGATGACAATATTCCGCATTGATCGTATAAATAGGAATTAAATCCGCATCATAATGAACTGCCATTCTAAGAAAAGAAGTAGAAAAGTTCTGAATTTGATATTTTCTATCAAACCCCTTACCTATCCCTGGCACTCCTTCCGGATAGATCAATACATCTTCACCTTTCTCCATAAGATATTCAAAATTTTCCATGGTTGCATCTAGAGCCCCACCTCTCCTCCAAAAGTTATCGATCATGTAAGGGGACATCCATTTGCTTTCGGAAAGCATGGGAGCAGCTAAGGGTCTGATAAATTTATCTGCTTGAAAATTGTTGTGTTCCCAGTAATGGCTACTAAAAACGATTGCATCCCATGGGAATGACATCCCTGAATGGTTAGAAAAAAA
Source organism: Leptospiraceae bacterium (assembly GCA_024233865.1). GTDB lineage: Bacteria > Spirochaetota > Leptospiria > Leptospirales > Leptospiraceae > JACKPA01. The sequence goes on from JACKPA010000004.1 coordinate 199,049, forward strand.
TATCCTTGGTTTTCCATGTTTTTTGGGGGGAACTTTCTCTGTATGGATGAGTTCTGTTCTAAAATAACTGTGATTTACAACACTTATGAATTGCTCTGTTAAATAGCGATTTAGTTTAAAATCCATATAGTATTTAATTTCTTTATTCTCGATTTCACCCATTACAATATCCTAAAAATTACTTCTTCCAAACTTAACAGAGATAAAATTGTGTGTATTATTGTCTAAATATTTTTCTAAGGAAAGTAAAATTTTTTGATATTAAAATAAATCTACAACTGGTAGCTCGATTTCAAAAAGAGTCATAATTCTGGATTTTGTAAATTCAGCATGTTCTTTTACTGTTGCATTTCTGGCTACCCACATAAAGTTGGACAAAAGATAATACCTAGGTAGTTATGGTAACAATAAATCATGAAATTAGGAACAAAAATATTATCAATCTTTAATGGTAGGCAGAAAACAGTTAGAGAAATATACTATGATTAGAGTGGTTTACGGGATTAATATGATTAGATCCACTTGATTTTAAAGATTTATCTTAAAAACCATATCCGAAAACCACTCCGCGTTGAGTATATCTGCAGAAACAAATATTCCAAAAAGTACAGTCCATTATCATAAACAGAAAATAGAAGCAAGAACAAGTGATGCAAAAACAGATTTTTTGGAAAGTGAAGAGGGTCGTAATTGCGACAATATATTTTGTGATGTAGATGATTTTTGTAAAATATTTATTCCTGTATATAATAAAATATTACTTTCAAATAAAAAAAGAATACGGAAATCAAACCTAGAACCAAGTGAAATTATGACTATTATCATACTTTTTCACCTTTCTGGGTATCGAACCTTTAAGTGGTTTTGAAAAACTATTGAAAAGAGGTATAAAACTCATAACCAAAATCAGAGTAAATATGAAAAACAAGCTAATGGATTATTCTGATAAAATATTATTAAGAAAACGTGCATTGATAGAATCAGTGAATGAAGAACTCAAAGAAATCTGTCAGATCCAGCACACTCGACACCGAAGTGTAACGAATTGGTGTTGCAATTTGTTAGGAGGTTTTTGCATATACTTTTTTTCCAAAAAAGCCATCGTTGAATCTTGACAAAAATGGTTTACTTTTTCAGGATTGAGTTATATCGAACTGGCGTTAAATTATACTAAAAATTATTTGTGCATAAGGATTAAATTTATGATAAATCTGGAAGAGTTCGAGGGTGGGAATGAGCTTCCAAGGAAAAATTTATTTTCTATTGATAAGCTTGGTTATGCTAGGGGAGACAGGCCAAAAGTGAGATGCATACTTTGTGGAGTGGCAGAAAAAAATCCGGATGTTCCAAATCTTTCGATAGCTGAAACGGATTTATCCATAGTATCCGTAAATTTATTCCCTTACAATCCAGGGCATTTGATTATTTTTCCTAAAAGACACATTTTAAGACTTCAAGAAGCTACAGATGAAGAAATGATGGATATTCATAGACTTTCTGTTAAAGCTATAACAATATTAACAAATGAGTGGCGGACAGAAGGTTTTAATTTAGGTTATAATATTGGGAAAAATAGCGGTGGTTCTATCCCTCATATTCACCAACATTTGCTTCCTAGATTTCCTAATGAAGCCGGCTTTTTGGATGTATTTGCAGACACTAGAATCGTGATTTATGAACCATATAAAATGGTGGAAGAATTCAAAAGATTATGGAATTTAGCAACATAAGAAGGTTGATCTCACGCGGAGTCGCGGGGCATAGCTTTACCCATAAGCATGGAATGATTTTAACCACAGATACACACTGATTAACACGGATATGGGGAAGTATTGTTATTATAAAGTATATTTATGATAATTATAAATAAATGCGTATTATATGAAAATAGTTTTATGACGTCACCGCAAAAAGGCAAAGTGATTTTCGACCCTGAAATGGCAAGATATTTCAAAAATAAATTTCGAGAAAGATTTTGACAGATTTTTATATAGTTGGATCAGTTTCCAACTGCTATATCGTCTAAAATTCAACCCAATTCCCCTTAAAACCATCCTATTTCGCACCTTTTTTAATCCTCGAAAACGTGTTCGCCCATTTTTCCACATAGGTTTTAACTTCTCCATCAGACCTTCCACTGCTGGACGGAGATTACACAATTCTTGATATTCCGGGGTGTAATAATTATCCTCTCTATTATCCAACCATCTTCGGTTTTCATCTACTACTAAACGTGATTGATTTTTTGATAATGCTATACAATCTTTACCCAAGGGACAATTCGCACAAATTTTAAAATCGAAGTTTGCTACCAAATCACCATCTTTCAATTTTTGACTTGTTGGTCGCTCGCCCATTGGACAAGATTCTATTAGACCTGATTCATCATATTCAAAATCATTGCTATTCAAATTCCCTTCTTCTGGGCTCTTTCCACGAACATTTGTGGATACAATATTTACATCGAATTTATTAGCTGTTTCTCTTACCCCTTCGGATGGATACCCTCCGTCCGTTATCATCGTCTCCAAACCTGTCTCTTCTTTCAAATCTTCCAGACTTTCTTCCAATAAATCACTATCATCTACTATATTCTTTTCTACTACAACGTCCGTTATTACTTGAAATGCGTTCTTTTCAGAGCAGGTCTCTGAACTGTGACATACATAACCAAAATGTTTTTCTTCATTCTTGGTTCGGTAAGTCGCGTCTGGGTCTGATGGATTCTGCATTGAACCAGATTTGATTTCATTTGGAGTTAATATCTCTACCTTTTCTTGTTTTACAATGCACTGTTCTGCTAATAATCTTTTCGCATTTTTGTAGGATGAAGTAGCATTAATTCTTTTATCATCTTTCCATCTTGTAACATGAATGTATAACTGCTCTGATAAATATTTTAACTTCTCTTCTATCTCATGCTTTCTTAAACGATGGTATTCACCATCTTCATTGGTTTCTATTAAGGAATGCAATTCTTTGGAAATACAATTTGGTTCATACTTCTTTATTTCTATCAATAAATTACTTAAGGTCTTATGGAACAATGTAAAACGACTCATCCTTTTGATGTTTGCCCTTATTTGAGTAGAGTCACATCTCTGTAAATCTGTGTGAATTCCCATTTCCTTAATAATAATATCACGATGGTCTTTGAACACTGTTTCAAAGAAGTCTACATTGTTTTCATATTCATATTTTGCTACTGTAGCACGAAAGTTATAAAGTGTTCTTATGCAAAAGGTATATTCGTTTATATCTTGGATTCCAAACGCTCTTTGATATGCATAATTCAATAAATAGTTCTCATATAGTTGAAGGTCTGTTAGATTGTGCATTTCTTTTAATATTTCTAAGGAGAATAGTATGTTTACTGGAACATTGGGACGACTCATATTGTTACTGTACAGGGGAGCAAATACTTCTTCATCTATATTGAGAAATATGTTTTCGTAAAAATATGCTGACCAATGCTTTTTTAGAAAGCCTCGAAGTGTTGAGTTCATGTTACTTTCTGGATTGAAAAATTTCTGTTGTAGGTGTTTCTGGTTTTTTCGAAACATAGCTATCCCCTTATGTCACATTTACAGGATTGAAGATTTATTTCAACTTTTTCTTGTTATTTCTTGTTATACCTTTTTGCAGTGACGCCATAGACTTGTTCGCATAGCTAAGCCAGCAATGGCACTTAACGTTAGAGCATACCCGACGTGCCGCTTCGGCATGTCACCGAGCCATGGAACTTTTGCCAATGCAAGTGCTGTGACTGAGTGACTTCCGATCGAACGAAGGCACTGCACTTGCTTGGAGTTCCAAGCCTATCTCGGTGCAAGGAAGTGAGAACTTCCAATTCGACTCACTTCCGCAGCGGGTATGCTCAGTTGTGCGACGAAATTGTTTTAAGCCCTTTCTTTAAATTCTTTTATATAATGATAATTTCCATTTTACAGGACCGAAGTTTATGCTTTTTATTTTGATAATTTCTTTCTATATCTATAGTTAGGTAATTTACTTATTCTCTTCCTTTATAATTTCTTTTTCAAACCATTTAAGTTCTTTATTCCAATCACTAAGACCTGGATTATATTGACCTCTTATAGTTTTTCTGTTTCCATAATATATTCCAAAGTTTCCGGAATTTTTGTATACAACCCAAGTCGATGTAAATACTCTAATTCTGTCATATACACCGAAATCCCCATGACTCATATCGAATTCAAGCATTATATATTTCACCGAATTATCATCTTCTTCAATATAAGAAGCAAGGACTTTTGCTGAACCTAATATATAATGATTAAATACGGAATACCATAAATATTCAACAAGTTCTTTTACGTTTTCTTTGGTTATTGGTCTTTGACCAAATGTATAATATTTAGGTAAATAACTACACTTATGTACTCTGGCTCTCCAGTAGTATTTATCAAGTGGATAACCTAATTTTGATGTTAATTTTTTAACAAATTCATTCCTATCCTTTGGTTCTCCTTTTACTAACTCATTTTCTAATTCGTAAATCTGTCCCAAATTCTGCTCTTGAAATGAACCGTTCTTATCAAAAGTATAGATAAACCAATTACCTTGAAGTTTTATTATGAGTGCCTTATTTATGTTACCTATTGAAAAAAATTGTTCTTTGAATTTCTTGATTTCACTTTGCCTTTCGGTTTCATCTTTAACTAACTTTATAAATAACTCATACCCTCTGAGATATGTAGTTCTTTCTTCTAGTGTTTTAAATTCAAAAAACTTTTCATTTTCAGTCTCACCAATTAATGTTCTTTTAGGATTAGATTGAGAAATACGTTTTTCAAAAATTTCCTTAGCTTCCTCGTAAGCATCTGTACAGTAGTACTTCCCTTCGTATAAATAATAAATACTATCAGAAATTCCTTTCGTTCTTTCAAGTTTATCTTGGAAAAAATCTTTAGGAACTTTATAATCGGAATATGCTATTTCCAAAACTTCTTTATCCGTAAATTGTTTGTTTCCGAATTGATAGACTTCCTTTGATTCCGTCTTTTTCTCTTCACCTTTTAATGTTCCAAAAACTAAAATGTATAAAACGACTACAAAGATTTGTATAGTTTTAAGCTTCATCGTTTGGCTCCTTTTGGTATAAATTAATCCAATCGTTCGCTCCAAACAAAGCGTTCTTTGCTTCATTTGGAGTCTAAAAATTTCCTGTCAGAAATTACGCTTTACTCTACCATGGTGGAAATAGTGGTAATGGCATCCACGACAAAGGTGAATTTTGTCTTTCCAACTCTTGCTTATATATCATGTATTGGGTATAGTCTTTGAAAAACTCAAACCTTTTCATATCTGATCTACCTAGACTATCAGTAACCTTTATATCCACCATCCAGTACAATTCATCCTGAAAGCAGCTAAAGGTAGGACCGAAAATGAATTCGCTATCACCCATAGTCGTAAGTGGAAGAACACTTGATTTCTTAGGTTGATTCAATGACGGTTCGGGATTTATGAGTTTATCCAAATACTCTATAACTTTTTTCTCATTTCCCAAAAAAGTTACGGAAGTCATAAAAGGAGAATAGGTATGGATAGGTACTATACAAGAAAGATCGAAAATACTATGAATTGCTATTCCGTCTTTGTTCACCAGATTGTGAACACTCCAAGTATAGGGTGGTTGACCACCTTCTACGATAAGCGGTTGATCATAAAAAGATATTGTATTTTCTCTTCCTGTCTCTCCATAAAGAAATGAGTGGCGAGTTTTATAACAAATGGTGGGTAAACCAATCTCGCAAGTATCAGTGTAATTCGGATGAACGGATATTTTTGGAAAAGATTGAGAAGGGTCTGTTGTAGAGTCTGTAAATACTTTTTCCATATCGATCTTCCCGCAACCAACTTGTTCCTCAGTTGCAAGCTTAGTTGCAGCTTTGCACATTGTTTCCAGAACTAATTTTGGGTGCATATCCGGTTGAATGGATAAGATTAAACTGGCAAGACCGGAAACCATTGGTGCCGCAAAGGATGTTCCATCATCATGATCATAGGCATTTCCCGGCATTGCAGTATATATTACCTCTCCTGGTGCTGAGATATCTACCTGTCCATAATTAGAATACTTCCATCTCTTATCACCTGTTATATCAACAGCAACAGCCGAAACAGAAATTACTTCCGGAAAGCTACCAGGATAATCACCAAAAATTAAACCATTTCCAAGGTCTCCAAGCTTTTTACCATCATTTCCAGCCGCAGCAACTATTACAACTCCTTTTTTATAAGCATATTGAACTATCTTGTGTTCAAATCCAAAATTAATATAATCATAAATTACACATTGGATCCATGGTCTATATGGAGTAGTAGATGGATTTGGTTTAAGTAGTTCTCTTCCACACCCAGGAGAACCATTGTTACTACCCAAACTTATATTTATAACCTTTGCTCCCTTTTTAACAGCTTCAAATATTCCTAAACCAATAGAATAAATAGATGGATCAATAGGATGAACGTTATTGAAAACATTTATAGATATAATTTTACTCTTCCAATTAATTCCAGCTATTCCTTGTCCGTTATCTGTTTTAGCACCTATTATACTTGCTACACGCGTACCATGATAATGTCTAAGTTTAAGCTTAGGGTCATTACTATCATAAGGTTTTGAATTTGTACCTATTTCCATACATGGATAACGCATAGGTGAAGATTGATAAACAGGAAGAGTAACTTGACAATAATCTAATTTACCATAATGAAAAGAAGAAGCTTGTATTATCTTATCAGCATCCATATCTTCATGGCTATCATCTATTCCCGAATCAACTACCGCAATCTTGAGGTTAGGGTCTCCTATTTCACGAGAATTATCTGTAAACCAACCCCAGCCTTTATAAGCATTAATATTATCTAGTTGTAAAGCTTGCTCTTTCCAACTAGGTAATTTTTGTGCCAATGTATCAGTAGGAATTTTTTCTGATGCAACTTCCAACTTGGCATCAACTGTAATGCTTTCAACATCTTGATTATTTTTCAGTTCAATCATTGTTTCTATTACATCGTGAGAATATTCGAATAAAAAAATATATGTTCTGTCTAAACCAACCTCCTCAGCTACGTCCATATCTAAATCAGGAAAATCATCAATGATTCTTTTGATAAAAACGCACTTATGTTTAAATAAAATTTCATCCAAAGAATCAAGACCTGTTTTTGAAAGTCCATCTTTATCTTTAGTAATAGTAGCACGACTTGTAAGTGAAACAAGTAAAACTCCAGGTTGAAAAGGTAAATCTATACTTGAATTTATGTATTTAGCAGAACTAAGTTCTATAGAAAATGCATCTCCTGATTCTTTTTTTATGGATTCTATATGAAAGTCAACATTGATTTCCGTTGTTAGTCCGTTTACAAGCTCTACTGGATGAGAAAAGTCAATCACAATTTCATTACTACTAAACAAATCCATATTTAGTAGATTATTTTCATGGTTTACAAAACCATTCGGTTCTTCTAAAACTATTATTGCTTTTGAATAAGTACCCTGAGGAATGGAAGCTTTCTTTATTAATACTGCATTTCCATTTCTACCCCTAAGTAGATTAATATCATTTATATATGCCTCTACCTGGATTTTTTCACCGGAAGTAGATATAAATTGGATTTCCTTCATTTTCAAGAAAACCTTATCATTTTCTTCGATTTGCATAGCAGAATCTTCAGTATTTGTTTTAAAATACAAACTTACATAAGAATATGAATCCAATTCATATTTTCCAGCTTTTATAGCATCTACATAAACTTGAGTTGTAGGTGAAATTTCTGTTTTGACAGCAAGATTAGTTGGCTCTATTGGTGTAGAGATAGTAACATCTCCTCCGCTCGATTGTGAGTTTGATTCCTCTTCTATGCTCTCACCTCCTTTCAAAGCTACGGGAACCAGTAGAGAAAGCAGATTATTTTTTCCTTCTTCGCCTTCACCAGAAACTGCCAAATATAGACTTCCACAGTGAAAAGTAAAAAGGATGTGGAAGATTATTATAAAGATGGTGTGAGGCTATAAAGGAATGTGATAAAAATCCGATAATAAAAGTATGAATACAAGAATAATAGAAGAAAATAGCCAAGGCATAAAGTTAGAAATATACATTCCCTATAGTAACTCAATGTTACAAAATGAAGAAACAATCCAAAGGGAGCTAAATAATGCTGGAAACATAGCTACGGAGAAATCGTTGAAACAATTCGACACAGACGGAAGTAGCCTAAAAATAGGTTCTGTAAAATATACAAGTAAAGGGCAAGTGGAATCTATATACCAAACACCGTATGGTGAAATAAGGATAAAAAGACACGTTTATCAAACGAAGGAAGGAGGATCAACCTATTGTCCTCTGGAAAGCAATGCGAGAATCATACACAGTACGACACCAAAATTTGCCAAAATTGTGGGTTCCAAATACGGCAGAATGGATGGTCCTGGTGTAGTTAAAGACCTAAAAGAACACGGCAGAGATATAACAAAGGGCTATATACAAAATCTAACGGAAATAGTATCAACGATAGCCTATGCAAAAGAGGGGAAATGGGAGTATGAAGTCCCAGAATATAAATCCGGTGTAAGTTGCATATCAATAGGAATGGATGGGAGTATGGTATTGGTATCCGGTGAAGGTTATAGAGAAGTGATGACAGGGACAATAGCCTTTTTTGACAAGGATTGCAATCGTTTATATACAAAATACATAGCAGCAACCCCTGAATACCAAAAAGAGACATTCAAGAGTAGGATGGAAAAAGAGATATCACAAGTAAAGTCTGTATACCCAAATGCTGTGTATGTTGGTTTGGCAGACGGAGGCAACGGTAACTGGGAATTTTTAAGTAAGCATACAGATATACAAACGATTGACTTTTATCATGTTACGGAATATTTATCTAACTTTTCGGATATTATTTTTGAAAATGAATTGGATAAAAAAAAGTGGTTAAAAGAAAAATGCCACCAATTAAAACATGAGGATGGTGCCGCTGATAGTATACTGTCCGAGTTGAAAAAGTTATCAAAAGGCAAGAAAGGTAAGACAATGCAAAATTTACAAAAGACCATTACATACTTTGAAAATCAAAAAGATAAAATGATATATTCTTATAATATCAAAAATAATTTACCAATAGGTTCCGGTATAACCGAAGCTGGTTGCAAGGTAATTGTAAAAGAAAGGTTTTGTCGTTCTGGCATGAGGTGGGGAAAACAAGGAATAGCTATTGTATTGAAATTAAGAACCATGCTCTACACAACTAATCAATGGGAGGAGTTTTGGCATAAAATTGATAGGTTTGGAGTTTCCTTAAATTGACATTTAGATATAGCCTCACACTAATCAAAAAAGAGATAAAATATTTTGCCCTCCCTGAAAACTTCATCTAACTGAGCGTGCCCGCAGCGGAAGTGAAGTATATTGGAAGTTGTTCCCTTCCTTGCACTGAGAGAACCTTATAACTCCAAGCAAGTGTTGTGCCTTCGTTCGATTGGAAGTTACTCAGTCACAACACTTGCAGTGGAATAAACTTTATTGCTCAGTGAAATTGGCTATCGCCAACTTCGGACACGCTCTGACGTTAGACGGCAAAATACAGAGCCTTATTTTGCGAATATCTAAGTATGGAGAAAAAATGGATTTTTGCTTAAAAAGATTAGCATTTTTCTTGAAATATTTTAAGGAGTTGAAAAAGTAAAATGTCTACTACATATTCTAATAATAATGAAGAATTTGATTTGCTTATGATTACGGAATTTGCCAAGCTAAATGGAGTTGTGACGAAAGTAGATGCAGAGTCAGTTCACATTTTGTATGTGAATGAAAAAGATGAAAGGCATTATCTTTTTAAACAAAAACCTTTAGTGAAAGTTTTGACTTCTATAACTGAAGGAGTAATACAAAGCATTGAAGAAGAAAAGATTACTATAGAGGATGATGAAAAGCAAATCGTTGAATACAATTTATTAGAGTTTGAAAGAGAATTCATTCCTCTTGTGAAGCAAGGTGATTCTATTAATATCGGACAAACAATCGCTGGACAAAGAGTTTACGGCGAAATAGTTGATGACAAGGGAAATGTTCTCCAAAAAGGAACAAAAATAGGTTTATGCGCTTAAGCGTTAAACCGTTAAACAACAAAATAACAGACTTGATTTTTTGAATTTACTTTGGTTAAAAAATTTGAGTAAAGGAAACCAATTAAATACAGGGAAATTGTGTTTACAATAATAAGAACTAAAAAGAAATAGATTTGAGGCCACAAAAAGAGGAGCATCATGCCATCAATATTAGATAAGAAAACGAAAATAGATACAAAGAATATTTCAAAAATAGCAAGAGCCAAAAAAGATAAAAATGGTTTATTTGGTTATATTGATCAAGATTATCAGGTAATTTTGGATTTTAAGTTTGATTATGTTTATAATTTCATTGATGGTCATGCTGTGATAGTACGAGGTAATCAATATGCTGTTGTCGATGTAACTGGAAGCGAGATTATTGGGTTTCGCCAAGTCAGCCCTAATAGTATGCTGATAGGTGGAGAATATAACTTAATCACTCTTCCGACTAATCCGAATGATGATAAAAAGACAATAGAACGAAAAATAGAATGGCAGAAAAGGATGGCAGGAACATTATTAGGTACTAGTAGTGGGTTTGAAGTAAAATATAATAAGGAACTAATGAAATTTGTGATTTTTCCAGAATGTTTTTACGAGAAGATGTTCCTCAACATGATCAACCAAATATTAATATATACAGAAATCAATATGGATTTTTCTAATTCTACCTTTTTCTGTGCGAGCTATCTAAACCCTCCAAGTGAAGAAGCAACGAGCATATTATGCAACCAATTTTCATGGTAAATAAAACCATTCAAATCAGCAAAAGGAGAAATTCTATTTCCTTTATATTTCAATCTTGATGAATAAGGATGAAAATTCCATAACAAAGCCATAGCTCTTGAATACAATTTTGCACTTTCAATTGTTCGATGAAAATATTTCATTCCATAAAGTATTCTATCTTGATAATTCATAAGTCTATCCAAGGCATTACTAGTTCTATGGCAACCCTTGAATTTATATGCTATCTTAAAAAGATTACCTTTGTCACAAAGTTCAAGTAATTTTTCTTTTGCTGCTTCTACCGGAACATTATCTTGTGCCCATTTTTTTAGATGCCTTAATCTTTGTGAAAATTGAGCAGTTGTTTCTGCATGATATAAATCCCATACTTTCTCTCGAATAATTGATAAAACATCTTTTGCACTTTTACAACGGTCACGAATCTTTATAAAGGAATGTAAAAAACATTGTATTAAGGTTGTATCTGGAAACAAAGACTTCAATGCTTTCTTTGTTCCTCCCCAACCATCAGTGTTGAATGTTGTTGGTTCGTAATCCGGTTTTAGATTTTGTGCTTCTTCTTTGAAGATAGAATAACCTTCAGTCAAATCAATTTCACTAGCACTCTTTACTACTTCTGCTCCCAATATACAGCCTTTTCCAACAATTGTAGCAATAAATACTTTAGTCTTTTTAAGCCAAGTATGCTTTTCATCTGCTAAAGTATGCACTGGTAACTTTTCCGGACTTTTTACCGTAGTTCCTACTATTGGGTTTCGACCAAATGAATTATGGATTCTGTACCAATACATATCATTATGACCAAAAACATAAGTTAAAGCATAAAATGGAACACCAAAACGCATCAGGTATACAGCTTTTTCAATATCATTTGTGTAAGCTACCATGTATGGCATCATAAACGATGGACGGATTTGATAAACTTCTTCACTTGCTTTCAATTCTATTCGTCTCATTTGAAAACTATTCTGCTTTTTTGAACATTCTGTTGAACCTCTAAAAATAAAACCTCTTTCAAAATCCTTTGGAAATAATTCCGGATGTAAATTGTAAAGATTATTTATAAATGTTCTCAATTTTTCATTATCAAAAAAAATAGATTTATAATTTGATTTATCAGAAAATGGTAGACAAATAGATTTTGCACCTTTTTTATTCTTTTCCATGTGTCCCTCTTTATTTTTAATATTTTGTGGTTAAAATAATAATTTATTATTGAGGGGCGCATTTTCAACATTTTTTTTATATAAATGGGTTACGCACAGAATCCGTTAGAATTAGGGATTTTTTTCGGTTGGAGCTTTTATTGATCCATTTATAAAATCAGTTGGTGAGCCAGAAGAAAATCCAGTTAAGGTTAAATCTGAAAAATATGACAGAGATGAAGAAGTAAAAGTTACACAACCTAAAAAATCATTACCAAAAGATGATGCAGATGAAGTTTTTGATGAAACGGATTTAACTTCTGAAGAATCAGATGAGTCTGAAGAAATTGATTTTCCGGGACTTGATCATATTGAGGTTAGGGATGAATTAGAAGAGAAATTATCTGCGGTAGGATTGACTGACTTAGAAGTGGAATTTGAAAATATTGATAAAGGAGATCATATTTTTTCTGATGACCTTAAAGAATGTTATTTTGATGATGAAGAAACAGAAGAAATAATGGATAATTCTATACAAATTGTTAAACTAACAATAGGAGATTTTAAACAATATTTTGTTAGGGAAGAAGTTGCAGGGAAAGTAATTACAAATATATATATTCCACATATTACGAGTGAAGGTGGTGGTCTTCTTAGAACTGTTTTACAAGTTTTATATCCTGTATACAAGCAGCAAGTTAAAGCAAACAAAATTTATTTATGGGCAGGTGAGCTGATAGGTAAAAAGCCTTCTGGAAAAACTTTATGGGCTAGATTAGGTTTTATGGCCCGTAAGAGAGAAAATGTTGAAACGGTACTAAATTATGGCTTGGGTAATGGTTTAATACAGAAAAAAACTTATGAAAAATTTTGTGATGAAAAAACTCGTTTATTGAAGACAAATACTCCTTTCCCTTTTCCGATGTCTTATATTTATGTTCTTAAAAATGGAAAACAGATGCTAGAAGAGGCTCCTTATTTAAAAGAAAATAGATTTGACGGGTGGGCAGGAGAGTTGAATTTGAAACCTAGAAAAAAAATTGAACAAAAAATGTTAAGAAGATTTATAATATTTATTGATAAACTATATAAAAGAAAAGATAAGAGGATGTAATATGCCAGCTCAAACATTAGATGAATTTGAAATTGATGATAAAACTGAGAGGATACTAAATTCTCAAGTCGTTATGAGTTTTTTGGAAGAATTTGATATTCAAGATGATGAAGAGAACGAATTTATAGAAAATTGTGGCTTTAAAGATAAAAAAGAATTAGAAGACACATATAAGGAATTTGAGAAAATAGAGCAATATCATGACCCTGAAGATATTGAGATAGTAAAAATAAGATGGGAAAAAATTACGACAAAAAATAAAAAACAATTTGATGATGCTTATTTTTATGCCTTAACTCATAGATCAACATTGCTTTGGATAGGTAGAGCTTATCAAATGAATGTATTTTCAGCTATTAAACAAGAGAAAGAAAGACATAAAATTAATAAGTGTTCTATATGGCTTGGTTATATAGATGATACGAATTGGAAGAATGTGTCTGAAAAAAGAGTTAGTGATGTTACTGCATTATTAGTATACAAAAATTTACCAGATGAAAGAGTTAAAAGCACACAATCTTATCCCGTCGGTAGAGATATATTTGTACAATGTATTGGTGGACTAGTCGGTGAAAAAGGAAATAGATCAAGAGTTGTAAAAAGCGTTAAGTGTATGGATGGTAAAATAAGTTAGATGGTAAATGGTAATTTTTTAGTTTAAAAAAACAATTTATAAAGTAGCGAAATTATTACAATATAGTTTGATAAAGAAGATTTAAATGAAATTTTTTAATTTCTTTTTGTTATACATTAAAACATTTAACATCTATCTAAATATTCTTTTTGTTATATGACGTCACCGCAAAAAGGCAAAGTGATTTTCGACCCTGAAATGGCAAGATATTTCAAAAATAAATTTCGAGAAAGATTTTGACAGATTTTTATATAGTTGGATTAGTTTCCAACTGCTATATCGTCTAAAATTCAACCCAATTCCCCTTAAAACCATCCTATTTCGCACCTTTTTTAATCCTCGAAAACGTGTTCGCCCATTTTTCCACATAGGTTTTAACTTCTCCATCAGACCTTCCACTGCTGGACGGAGATTACACAATTCTTGATATTCCGGGGTGTAATAATTATCCTCTCTATTATCCAACCATCTTCGGTTTTCATCTACTACTAAACGTGATTGATTTTTTGATAATGCTATACAATCTTTACCCAAGGGACAATTCGCACAAATTTTAAAATCGAAGTTTGCTACCAAATCACCATCTTTCAATTTTTGACTTGTTGGTCGCTCGCCCATTGGACAAGATTCTATTAGACCTGATTCATCATATTCAAAATCATTGCTATTCAAATTCCCTTCTTCTGGGCTCTTTCCACGAACATTTGTGGATACAATATTTACATCGAATTTATTAGCTGTTTCTCTTACCCTTTCGGATGGATACCCTCCGTCCGTTATCATCGTCTCCAAACCTGTCTCTTCTTTCAAATCTTCCAGACTTTCTTCCAATAAATCACTATCATCTACTATATTCTTTTCTACTACAACGTCCGTTATTACTTGAAATGCGTTCTTTTCAGAGCAGGTCTCTGAACTGTGACATACATAACCAAAATGTTTTTCTTCATTCTTGGTTCGGTAAGTCGCGCCTGGGGGTCTGATGGATTCTGCATTGAACCAGATTTGATTTCATTTGGAGTTAATATCTCTACCTTTTCTTGTTTTTACAATGCAATTGTTCTTGCTAATAATCTTTTCGCATTTTTGTAGGATGAAGTAGCATTAATTCTTTTATCATCTTTCCATCTTGTAACATGAATGTATAACTGCTCTGATAAATATTTTAACTTCTCTTCTATCTCATGCTTTCTTAAACGATGGTATTCACCATCTTCATTGGTTTCTATTAAGGAATGCAATTCTTTGGAAATACAATTTGGTTCATACTTCTTTATTTCTATCAATAAATTACTTAAGGTCTTATGGAACAATGTAAAACGACTCATCCTTTTGATGTTTGCCCTTATTTGAGTAGAGTCACATCTCTGTAAATCTGTGTGAATTCCCATTTCCTTAATAATAATATCACGATGGTCTTTGAACACTGTTTCAAAGAAGTCTACATTGTTTTCATATTCATATTTTGCTACTGTAGCACGAAAGTTATAAAGTGTTCTTATGCAAAAGGTATATTCGTTTATATCTTGGATTCCAAACGCTCTTTGATAGGGTATGACTTATATTTAATGTTAAACTTATACATGAGTATAAGTTCCATATTGGTTGATTTTGCTCCAGAACTGTTCCCACCTATCTGGAGTATAAATCATAGTTCTTAAAACCAAAACGACTCTAACCCCATTTCGTTTCCATTTCATTCCGGATTTACAAAGTCTTTCTTTCACAATCATTTTGCAAGCGGCCTCTGTTATACCGGAGCCTATTGGCAATTTTTTATCAAGATTATTCGGATAATTCATTTTATCATGGTTATTTGTAAAATATGCAATTACCTTTTGTAAGTCCTCACGGTCTTTCTTTGAATACTTTCCATTTTCAAAATGGGTTTTAATTGATTCCAAAATGATTTTTTGCCCCACCTTCTTCATGCTTCAACTGATGACACCATTCACTTAGCTTCATTTCTTGTTCACTTTTGGTCTCATATATTATCTTAGATGCTATAGAAAGATATTCCGTTACATGGTAAAAATCCAATGTTAAAATATCTATTTATTTTCCAAAAAAGTCCAATTATCCTTTGCTCCATCCGCAAGACCTATATAATTCACATTCGGATACTGATTTTTTATCTGTATTATCTCCTCATCCATTTTTTTTTTAAACAACTCTTTTCCATGCTCCGGATGACTTGCTATATAACTCGTATACAACCTATTTCCGTCTTTGTCATGTAACCCTATTGTACCAACCATTACTTGTTTAAACTTTTCACCTAAAATATACACATTTGCTCCATCCATCCCTATACTTACAGTTGCTACCGGAACGTCTAAATGAGGAACTTTATATCCCCATTTTTCTTCTTTTTTGCTTCTGCTATGGCTTGAACACTTTCTGCTACATTCTGGATGTATAATAAGGAACTTTTCGTCCATGATTTTTTTCCAAATCTCTTGCTACTGCTCTTCCATCAAGCTCTGCATATTTATCCGATACTATTTGTGCAAACTTTGGAGTAGTGGTACTGTTTATTATTCTGGCTTGATATTCTAAGGGACAATATGTTTTCCCTCCTTCGCTGGTCTGGTATACATGTCGTTCTATTTCCGTCTTTCCATAAGGTGTTTGGTAACTCTTTGGCTCTTTACCTTTACTTGTGAATTTTACATTTCCCAGTAGCATCGGACTTCCATCCGTATCAAATCTTTCCAATGCTTTGCCTGTTGCTAAGCATCCAGCTTCATTCAAGGATGATTGAATTATATTCTCTGTCTCTAACATCGAATTTGTTAATTTTATTTCTATCTCTATATAAACTTTATCTTTATCACACTTTAGTATTTTTGCTGCCATACCATTATTTTTGGCATCTTTACCTATTTACTTTAACATTATTTCTTAGTCATACCCCTTTGATATGCATAATTCAATAAATAGTTCTCATATAGTTGAAGGTCTGTTAGATTGTGCATTTCTTTTAATATTTCTAAGGAGAATAGTATGTTTACTGGAACATTGGGACGACTCATATTGTTACTGTACAGGGGAGCAAATACTTCTTCATCTATATTGAGAAATATGTTTTCGTAAAAATATGCTGACCAATGCTTTTTTAGAAAGCCTCGAAGTGTTGAGTTCATGTTACTTTCTGGATTGAAAAATTTCTGTTGTAGGTGTTTCTGGTTTTTTCGAAACATAGCTATCCCCTTATGTCACATTTACAGGATTGAAGATTTATTTCAACTTTTTCTTGTTATTTCTTGTTATACCTTTTTGCAGTGACGCCTTAATTCATTTTCTATTTTTGAAAATTTAAATCTTTGCAATCGGACTGTTGATTTTCAACGAATTTAGTCAAAAATACTGTTTTGTTTAGTGCTTTGTTAAGTAGAATTTTACTATACAAAATACTAAACAAAAGGCTTTATTTTAGAAAATCAACACCCTGAATAACTTACCTATGGTATAATAAGGAAATTTATCAATATTCTGGAAAGTACCGTTTTTCTTAGACAATAGTTTTTTTGGTAGACATTAAACTTTTAACATTAAATATTTTTATATATAACAAATATGGAACATAGAGGACGAATACAGGCACAAGGAAAAAATCTTGAGGAATCAGAATCATGGTCTCAAGAATTTCCACCGACATGTGAAGATGGTTTTGAAATGTTAAAGAGATTAAAAGAGAAAATTCCAAAAAAAGAAGCAAAAATCAGAGAAAAATCATTTGAAAAAGCCAAAAAATTTATCCAAAATGCTTCTGAAACAAATGGTATTGATGCACCGTCAAGTGTAACTTTTAGAGCTGAAGGTTATATAAAAGAACGTATAGACATAGAAGTAAAAAAAGGAAGAGCTTTTATCAAAAAACAGGATCAAGAAGAAGAAGAAGACACAGAATGAAAAAGTATTTATTTGAAGGTTTTTTAAAGGATAAAAAGGTGTACCAAGTATGTAAAATCTACTGGGAAATAAAGTTAGAAGAATTATTTTCTCTAAATAAAATAGAAGAATATAATCCTTATTTAAATACAAAATTTGGTGATGGAACGGATTTTTTTAATGGAAATCCAATTGTAAATTATCGTATAAATAAATTGGGAAGGGGAATACGAATAATTCAAGAAGAACCAAATCCAGATGATCTGAAAGTTGTAGCATGGATTGATGAATTTGAGACTGACTTAAATAAAACAATAGAATTAGTTATTTCAATCCAACTTAATCCTTCTACAGAAAGAATTGCTTTCGATTTAATCAAAAAGTGGGTAATTGATGTATTTCCAAAAGATAAAATGGAAAAATTTATTGAATTAAAACTTGAACTAGGAAAATTAGAAATGGAAGAGAAAGTCAAATTGGAAGTTCAAAAAGTGTAAATTTTAAATTAAAAAAAGTTAATACAACAATTTAGCCATTGTGTCTTAATAAAGTTCATATTGTTGGAATATATTTTTTTCTTTAACAATAGAATTTTTAAACTTAAGTATTATCATAAGAATAAAAGGAAAATGACTATCGCACGCCACATAACAAAGCATACCCGCTGCGGAAGTGAGCCAGATTTGAAGTTGCTCACATCCTTGCACCGAGAAAAGGCTTGGTTCTCCAAGCAAGTGTAGTGCCTTCGCATGATTGGAAGTCGCTCAGTCACAGCACTTGCAGTGGCAAAAGCTCATTGGCTCGGTGACATGCCGAAGCGGCACGTCGGGTATGCTCTAACGTTAAGTGCCATTGCTGGCTTAATTATTGCGAGAATCAGATCAGATTTGTTGGATTTTGAACTGGTACATCTGGAGTGGAAAGTAAAGAAAAGCAGTATAATATAGCATAGGTTTTTATAAAAAATTGAAATCATTTGGCTATAATTTTGTAGCCTATAAACCCTTGTTTACAATTTCTTTTTTTTGGCTACTCAGTTTTGACTGGTAAGAGCTAAGCATAGACATTGGGAATAAACTTTGAGAACTCAGGCTTGAGAATAAAAAGCATCAAGAAATAGTAAATTCATGATAGCTTAAGTTGGATAGTAGGCAGAATTTAATAATATTAGGCTTAGTTATTAGAAGCAATAGGCTTTGAAAATGTGGAATAGTGTAAGTGAGTGAAGTGAATAACGAAATAGTGACTTCGTGAGAGTTTTGGTTTGTAATGTGGAAGTTGAATGGGTATGACTTATATTTAATGTTAAACTTATACATGAGTATAAGTTCCATATTGGTTGATTTTGCTCCAGAACTGTTCCCACCTATCTGGAGTATAAATCATAGTTCTTAAATCCAAAACGACTCTAACCCATTTCGTTTCCATTTCATTCCGGATTTACAAAGTCTTTCTTTCACAATCATTTTGCAAGCGGCCTCTGTTATACCGGAGCCTATTGGCAATTTTTTATCAAGATTATTCGGATAATTCATTTTATCATGGTTATTTGTAAAATACGTAATTACCTTTTGTAAGTCCTCACGGTCTTTCTTTGAATACTTTCCATTTTCAAAATGGGTTTTAATTGATTCCAAAATGATTTTTGCCCCACCTTCTTCATGCTTCAACTGATGACACCATTCACTTAGCTTCATTTCTTGTTCACTTTTGGTCTCATATATTATCTTAGATGCTATAGAAAGATATTCCGTTACATGGTAAAAATCCAATGTTAAAATATCTACGTATTTTTCCAAAAAAGTCCAATTATCCTTTGCTCCATCCGCAAGACCTATATAATTCACATTCGGATACTGATTTTTTATCTGTATTATCTCCGCATCCATTTTTTTCTTAAACAACTCTTTTCCATGCTCCGGATGACTTGCTATATAACTCGTATACAACCTATTTCCGTCTTTGTCATGTAACCCTATTGTACCAACCATTACTTGTTTAAACTTTTCACCTAAAATATACACATTTGCTCCATCCATCCCTATACTTACAGTTGCTACCGGAACGTCTAAATGAGGAACTTTATATCCCCATTTTTCTTCTTTTGCTTCTGCTATGGCTTGAACACTTTCTGCTACATTCTGGATGTATAATAAGGGAACTTTTCGTCCATGATTTTTTTCCAAATCTCTTGCTACTGCTCTTCCATCAAGCTCTGCATATTTATCCGATACTATTTGTGCAAACTTTGGAGTAGTGGTACTGTTTATTATTCTGGCTTGATATTCTAAGGGACAATATGTTTTCCCTCCTTCGCTGGTCTGGTATACATGTCGTTCTATTTCCGTCTTTCCATAAGGTGTTTGGTAACTCTTTGGCTCTTTACCTTTACTTGTGAATTTTACATTTCCCAGTAGCATCGGACTTCCATCCGTATCAAATCTTTCCAATGCTTTGCCTGTTGCTAAGCATCCAGCTTCATTCAAGGATGATTGAATTATATTCTCTGTCTCTAACATCGAATTTGTTAATTTTATTTCTATCTCTATATAAACTTTATCTTTATCACACTTTAGTATTTTTGCTGCCATACCATTATTTTTGGCATCTTTACCTATTTACTTTAACATTATTTCTTAGTCATACCCAGTTGAATCATTAGGAAAAAGTATAGAGAACTTAGGCTTTAGAAATGTAAGTCCTAAAGCAATAATTTTCTGTAAAAAATTAAAACCATAAGGCTCAAATTTTATAACCTATAAACCCGTAAAATTTTACAATTTCTTTTGCTTAACTAATTAAATTGGCGATATTTGGGTAAAGAGGATAAAAAATAAATCCATGTGAGTTTTAGTTATCAAGAAGCAAAATTAAGAAAAGGGAAAGTATAGAGAAATAAGCCTTGGCTAAATGGATTAAATATTGAAACGAGTTTGAAAAAATTGTTAAGAAATAGAAATTATTTTTGAAAAGCAATAATAAAATATTTGACAAAATTGAAATAAGGCAAGCAATGTGTAAAATAGAATAGTAGGGGAGTTGTTGTTGCACAAATGCAACGGCACTTAACAAAAGCATACCCACTGCGGAAGCAAGCTAGATTATGAAGCTGCTTGCTTCCTTGCACCGAGAAAGGCTTGGAACTCCAAGCAAGTGCAGTGCCTTCGTGTTGTTATGGAAGTTCACTCAGTCACAGCACTTGCATTGGCAAAAGTTCCATGGCTCGGTGACATGCCGAAGCGGCACGTCGGGTATGCTCTAACGTTAAGTGCCATTGCTGGCTTAGCTATGCGAACAAGTCTATGGCGTCACTGCAAAAAGGTATAACAAGAAATAACAAGAAAAAGTTGAAATAAATCTTCAATCCTGTAAATGTGACATAAGGGGATAGCTATGTTTCGAAAAAACCAGAAACACCTACAACAGAAATTTTTCAATCCAGAAAGTAACATGAACTCAACACTTCGAGGCTTTCTAAAAAAGCATTGGTCAGCATATTTTTACGAAAACATATTTCTCAATATAGATGAAGAAGTATTTGCTCCCCTGTACAGTAACAATATGAGTCGTCCCAATGTTCCAGTAAACATACTATTCTCCTTAGAAATATTAAAAGAAATGCACAATCTAACAGACCTTCAACTATATGAGAACTATTTATTGAATTATGCATATCAAAGAGCGTTTGGAATCCAAGATATAAACGAATATACCTTTTGCATAAGAACACTTTATAACTTTCGTGCTACAGTAGCAAAATATGAATATGAAAACAATGTAGACTTCTTTGAAACAGTGTTCAAAGACCATCGTGATATTATTATTAAGGAAATGGGAATTCACACAGATTTACAGAGATGTGACTCTACTCAAATAAGGGCAAACATCAAAAGGATGAGTCGTTTTACATTGTTCCATAAGACCTTAAGTAATTTATTGATAGAAATAAAGAAGTATGAACCAAATTGTATTTCCAAAGAATTGCATTCCTTAATAGAAACCAATGAAGATGGTGAATACCATCGTTTAAGAAAGCATGAGATAGAAGAGAAGTTAAAATATTTATCAGAGCAGTTATACATTCATGTTACAAGATGGAAAGATGATAAAAGAATTAATGCTACTTCATCCTACAAAAATGCGAAAAGATTATTAGCAGAACAGTGCATTGTAAAACAAGAAAAGGTAGAGATATTAACTCCAAATGAAATCAAATCTGGTTCAATGCAGAATCCATCAGACCCAGACGCGACTTACCGAACCAAGAATGAAGAAAAACATTTTGGTTATGTATGTCACAGTTCAGAGACCTGCTCTGAAAAGAACGCATTTCAAGTAATAACGGACGTTGTAGTAGAAAAGAATATAGTAGATGATAGTGATTTATTGGAAGAAAGTCTGGAAGATTTGAAAGAAGAGACAGGTTTGGAGACGATGATAACGGACGGAGGGTATCCATCCGAAGGGGTAAGAGAAACAGCTAATAAATTCGATGTAAATATTGTATCCACAAATGTTCGTGGAAAGAGCCCAGAAGAAGGGAATTTGAATAGCAATGATTTTGAATATGATGAATCAGGTCTAATAGAATCTTGTCCAATGGGCGAGCGACCAACAAGTCAAAAATTGAAAGATGGTGATTTGGTAGCAAACTTCGATTTTAAAATTTGTGCGAATTGTCCCTTGGGTAAAGATTGTATAGCATTATCAAAAAATCAATCACGTTTAGTAGTAGATGAAAACCGAAGATGGTTGGATAATAGAGAGGATAATTATTACTAATTCTAACGGATTCTGTGCGTAACCCATTTATATAAAAAAAATGTTGAAAATGCGCCCCTCAATAATAAATTATTATTTTAACCACAAAATATTAAAAATAAAGAGGGACACATGGAAAAGAATAAAAAAGGTGCAAAATCTATTTGTCTACCATTTTCTGATAAATCAAATTATAAATCTATTTTTTTTGATAATGAAAAATTGAGAACATTTATAAATAATCTTTACAATTTACATCCGGAATTATTTCCAAAGGATTTTGAAAGAGGTTTTATTTTTAGAGGTTCAACAGAATGTTCAAAAAAGCAGAATAGTTTTCAAATGAGACGAATAGAATTGAAAGCAAGTGAAGAAGTTTATCAAATCCGTCCATCGTTTATGATGCCATACATGGTAGCTTACACAAATGATATTGAAAAAGCTGTATACCTGATGCGTTTTGGTGTTCCATTTTATGCTTTAACTTATGTTTTTGGTCATAATGATATGTATTGGTACAGAATCCATAATTCATTTGGTCGAAACCCAATAGTAGGAACTACGGTAAAAAGTCCGGAAAAGTTACCAGTGCATACTTTAGCAGATGAAAAGCATACTTGGCTTAAAAAGACTAAAGTATTTATTGCTACAATTGTTGGAAAAGGCTGTATATTGGGAGCAGAAGTAGTA
Organism: Leptospiraceae bacterium; assembly: GCA_024233865.1. Taxonomy (GTDB): domain Bacteria; phylum Spirochaetota; class Leptospiria; order Leptospirales; family Leptospiraceae; genus JACKPA01. The sequence goes on from JACKPA010000004.1 coordinate 222,184, forward strand.
AAGAGTGCTAGTGAAATTGATTTGACTGAAGGTTATTCTATCTTCAAAGAAGAAGCACAAAATCTAAAACCGGATTACGAACCAACAACATTCAACACTGATGGTTGGGGAGGAACAAAGAAAGCATTGAAGTCTTTGTTTCCAGATACAACCTTAATACAATGTTTTTTACATTCCTTTATAAAGATTCGTGACCGTTGTAAAAGTGCAAAAGATGTTTTATCAATTATTCGAGAGAAAGTATGGGATTTATATCATGCAGAAACAACTGCTCAATTTTCACAAAGATTAAGGCATCTAAAAAAATGGGCACAAGATAATGTTCCGGTAGAAGCAGCAAAAGAAAAATTACTTGAACTTTGTGACAAAGGTAATCTTTTTAAGATAGCATATAAATTCAAGGGTTGCCATAGAACTAGTAATGCCTTGGATAGACTTATGAATTATCAAGATAGAATACTTTATGGAATGAAATATTTTCATCGAACAATTGAAAGTGCAAAATTGTATTCAAGAGCTATGGCTTTGTTATGGAATTTTCATCCTTATTCATCAAGATTGAAATATAAAGGAAATAGAATTTCTCCTTTTGCTGATTTGAATGGTTTTATTTACCATGAAAATTGGTTGCATAATATGCTCGTTGCTTCTTCACTTGGAGGGTTTAGATAGCTCGCACAGAAAAAGGTAGAATTAGAATTATTACACCCCGGAATATCAAGAATTGTGTAATCTCCGTCCAGCAGTGGAAGGTCTGATGGAGAAGTTAAAACCTATGTGGAAAAATGGGCGAACACGTTTTCGAGGATTAAAAAAGGTGCGAAATAGGATGGTTTTAAGGGGAATTGGGTTGAATTTTAGACGATATAGCAGTTGGAAACTGATCCAACTATATAAAAATCTGTCAAAATCTTTCTCGAAATTTATTTTTGAAATATCTTGCCATTTCAGGGTCGAAAATCACTTTGCCTTTTTGCGGTGACGTCGTCTATAAAAATAAATATTTATTTTTACTATATCCTATGTTCCGCTAGTATGCAGATCAAAATCTGTGTCAATAATCTCAGAAATGCCATATATTTTCAATGCGAATTCACCAAAGATTTTAATTATTCGAATCTTAAAAGGATTAAGAGTATTGCTAAAAGCAACGTTACCATTTCCCAAGTCTTGCTTAACAAGTATCGTATCGCTCATCGCTTGGCATATCCACCTAAGTGTAGGATTTTTAATTTCCTTCTTAACCTGATTAGGTAGGGTTTCGTTATTTTGTTTCAATCTTTCTCTCATAAAATGTTGACCATAGTTATAGACCAATAACAGCGTTGCCATTATCATACTTAATGCTACAATACGAGTGTCCTTTTTCAAAAATATTCTTTTGTTCAAATACCAAGGGTCTTTTAGAAAACGAAATCCCATTTCGGGTTTCTGCTGCTCTTTGTATTCATACAACAAATCCCAATCGGAAAAATCGTTTAATACGTTACTTGCTACTATAAATCTACCTTTCTTGTTCAACTCTCTTTGAATGCTTAAATTATTTTCTTCTATTTTTAAACAAACATTATACTTGTTCTTTCCTTTCAGTTCACTTGAACCAATTTTGATATTATGATATTTCAACACTTGATTTTTGTCTTTTAGTATGTTCTCCACTTCAGAAACAGATTCATAATTTCTCTTCTCGAGTTTGCTAACACACTTTTCTGCTACCTCTAAATCTTTTTGAACTTTCTTGAATAACGTCGCTTCTTCTTTTTCATAAGCTTCTTGTGAATAAACCAATACCCATCTTTGATTAATTCCAGCATATTTACTACCATATTCGCATATTTTATATCCTTCTTGTTCTTTACTCCATGAAATCAGATTATCTGATAATTCTAAAAGTTCTCTCGCTGAATTTATTGTTTCCGGAACACGACTTATCCAATTAACATTCTTTATTGACAAAAGATTTGAAGCACTATATAAGGCAGAATCAAACACATACGTCATTTCATCAACACTCTTGAATTGATTTTTGTATTGTTCTATTTCTTTAATCATTTCCGTAAACGTTTTCTTCTCGCTACTGTTCCCATCATGTGCTTCTACCCAATAAGGGATATTGCCTCGAGAAGTCATCACTAATGATAACATAATTTGTTTCAGATCCGGACGATGATCTTTTGAATAACCATAAGTTATTTTAACTCCCTCACCACTTCCATTATATTCACCTTCCACTTTAAAACTAGTTCCGTCTCCATGTGATACTTTTCCCAATAGTTGTTTTTCCATCACAATCTCTAGTGCTATTTCACTAAACAGTTTCGTCGCACCGTATTCATATATGTCATCCAAACAATCTCCTATAGCGTCATCATTCAAGTGTTCCGCTTTTATTCCAGAACCAATAAGTTTTTCTACCGGTTTATTCCGAAAAAATTCTGATACCAAATAAACTCTATGGTTTGAAAATCCTAATCCATTCAATATCAAAGCAGATACTATTTGACCAGGGGTGACAATTTGGGATGGATGATTTTGGTTCAACCTCGCGTCTACTCGTTCTGTTAACTTTAAATTTTGGCATATACTTGATATTATACCTAGGTGCTCTATAACTTCTATTTGAATATTCTGATTTATGTTTTGCATAAATTTGAAAATATGATTTTTTACTTATATTTGTAAAATTTATTCTGTAATAATCTCTCGTTTTTTATTTGAACACTAGCGGAATATGGGTTAGAATTAATTTCTACACTTTTTACCCATTCTATCATATATTAATCTCCTACTATTTTTTATTAAATAATTTCAAAAGCAATACCACAAAGCGATATGTCTTACTTAAACCAGTAACTATATTTAAGCTTTGCATTTTGCCGTCTAACGTTAGGCATACCCGAAGCGAACGAAGTGAGTTTCACCGAGCAAATAAGCCCATTCCACTGCAAGTGCTGTGACTGAGTGACTTCCGATCGAACGAAGGCACTGCACTTGCTTGGAGTTCCAAGCCTATCTCGGTGCAAGGAAGTGAGAACTTACAATTCAACTCACTTCCGCAGTGGGTATGCTTTGTTGTGCGACGTTTTATTTCCTTCATTATTTCCTATCGTCATAACTTAGCCATTTCTTTCATAAATAATTTTATTCTCGCACTTTTTGCAATAATTCTTTTGGGCTTTAGCTTACTTTCTACTCCTAATTTATCAGTTAAAGCCATCCCCTTTCCTGTTATTATCAACTTTTTGCCTTCTATTCTAGAACCCTTAATTTATCAGGCAGTTTACCACTAGGACTTGCTACCAATAAGGTCCATAACTTTGCTTTTCATTACTTTCTACTCCGGATTTACCAGTTCAAGCATAATTCCATTCCTTCCATAATTTCAGCTACTAGCTTCTATGCCTAAGTAGTTAAAAAAAAGAAATTGTAAATAAGGGTTTATAGGCTACAAAATTATAGCCAAATAATTTTAATTTTTTACAAAAACTTATGCTGTATTACTTATGCCCATAACTTTGCTTTTCGTTACTTTCTACTCCGGATGTACCAACTCAAGTACCACTTTTTCCACTCCAAAATATCAGCTATCAACTTCTATCTCTATTACTTTATTCTAAAACTATTCGGTGGCTTTACCGCTAAGACTCGCTACCAAATTATGTTCATAGTATTGCTTAATATTACTTTCTACTCCAGATGTACCAGTTCAAGTCACTTTTTTAGCCTAATTCTATAACGCCATGCCTAATCTCAAAGTCTGTACATCATTTAGGCTTTAGCTTACTTTCCACTCCTTTCGCAACAATTAAAAATTCAACAAAACAAATCTGATTCTCGAAATCATTAAGCCAGAAATGTCGCACAACGTTAGAGCATACCCGACGTACCGCTTCGGCATGTCACCGAGCCAAAGAGCTTTTACCACTGCAAGTGCTGTGACTGAAGAACTTCAAACGCAACTGAAGGCACAACACTTGCTTGGGAGAACCAAGGTTCTCTCGGTGCAAGGAAACAAGCAACTTCCTAATTTGGCTTGTTTCCGCAGCGTGTATGCTTAGTTATGCAATCGTTTTCATGGGGAAAAATACTAGTTTTATCCAATTTCATATTTTTAAGCTGCTGGTTGCAAAAATAAACTCAACGGATTTGTTTCTAGATTGCTTAAATTTTGTATGGAAAAACCAATTACATTCCCATCCTTATCTACTTTTTTCATTATAAAGTCATTATCTGTTTCCATAAAAAAACCTTCTTTTATTTCAAAGAGAATTTCTATATAATCAGCTTCTTTATCAAAGTAGACTTTTACTTTTCTACTTTTATCCATTTTGAATCTCCTTTTTTCTTTTTATCTGTGTAATATGCTGTAATTATAAAATAGTCGGTTATTAAATTTTTGACAGCGACACATAAATATTTTGCTCCAACTATTGAGGTTTGAAAAAATTTATAAAACAATTCTACGGTTTTATCAGACCTTGAAAATTTAACTTCTTCTGGTTCTTGTAAGGTATTAATAATCAAGTCTTCAGAATCCTTCATTTCTGGATGATCTTCTTCAAGATGTTTTTTTCTTTCGTCTGTGAATCTGACCTTTCTTCCAAAAATATCTTCAATTTCTCTATGCATTATTTTTCTCTATGTTTTAAATTTTTTTTATGAAATTTCCTTCATTGTCAAAACTACTAGTTTTTTCATACCCTGCCAAATTCCAAAGAAAATTAAACAAAGGTAATAATTTTTGAAAAACATTTTGACTATAATTCTTCTATGAGATAGTCCCAAAAATCGTTAGAGTTTACAAGAACGGAACTCGCCAGAATATTGATTTTGGCAAAAAAATAAGGAGAGTTCCGTATGAAGAAACATAAGAGAGCAGTAAAAAACTGTCAAGAACAAAAATTTGGTATAGAGACCTTTCGAGAATTGGCTTACAATGACATAGTTTCTATGGCAAGAGAAGCATCACTTCAAATAATTACAAATATAATGAGATTGGAAGTTGAAGTATTATGTGGAGAGATATTCTCTCATAAAAGAGGGGATTTTTGTCATAGAGGTGGAAGCGAAAAAGGGTCAATCTATATGAATGGTCAAAGAGTTCCATTTATTAGACCTAGGGTAAGGAAAGGGAAAGAAGAAGTCTCATTAGTGAGCTATGAAAAACTAAGGAATCCAAATAGCATAAACGATTATGTTTTACGATTGCTGTCGAGGGGAGTAAGCGTCCGGAAATATGATGAACTATTGTTGAAAATCAGTGAGGAGTCCGGATTATCAAAGAGTTCCGTTTCAAGACAATTCGTGAATGAATCAAGAGAAATACTGGAGAAATTCAAGAATCGCGATTTCAGTGGGAAAGAATTTTTCAGTATAATTGTGGATGGGACATCCATTGGAGAGGAAATGGTGGTAGTTGCAATGGGTATTGATGTTAGTGGTAGCAAGCATTTTCTTGGTTTTTCAACGGGTTCAAGTGAGAATACGGAGACAGTTAAGGATGTATTATCTTCATTAGAGGGACGTGGTATTAAATTTACGGATAGAGTATTATGCATAACGGATGGTTCTAAGGCATTAAGAAAAGCCCTAACCGGTCGTTTTGGAGATAAAGCAGATTTTCAAAGATGTACAAACCATAAAGCATGGAATATATATGCAAAGTTGGCAGATAAGTATCATTCGGAGTTTACAAGAAGATACCGAAAAGCATTGGGATGTAATAGCTATGAGGATGCAAAGGAGGGATTGGATTCACTTGAGAAGTGGCTTGATTCTGTGAGTTTCTCTGCCGCAGAAAGTTTGAGAGAGTGTAGTAGTGAGATACTAACACTGCACAAAATAGAGATGCCAGCGGAATTGAGGATATCATTTCATACAACGAATTTAATAGAATCTGCCTTTAGTAGTCCTAAGTCTCTTATGAAAAGGATAAAAATATGGGATAGCAAGACTGACATGATTCCGAGATGGGTTGCGGTAAACTTAGTCCACATGGAAAGTAAGTTTCGTTCAGTGAGAGGGAAAAAAGAAATAAATAATTTTCTTTTTAAGTATTTGAAAAAGGATAAAACACTTGACAAAAAGGAAGTGAATTTATAGGATGTTTTTATTCCGTTCTTTTCAAACCCTAACGGAAATTGGGACATTCTCCTCATATATTCACCATATCGTTATTCTTTTCAATCTGCCTTCACATATTCTTAAGTAAAATATAATAGCCTGCAAATTTACGGCCTATATGACTGTAGTTTTGCCAAAACTTATGCTTTGCTACTTATTTCTCAACTCTTACTTACGAAAACTTATTCCAAATGTTTGATTTTCTTCTTAACTACCCAAGCTCTCATATATTCACTATATCGTTATTCCTTTCACTCAGCCTTCACCTATTCACATTTCATATGGCTCTTGAGTTTTAAAAAATAATTCCTAAATTCCTAGTAATCTTGATGTAAATTAAGCTTTTTCTCTATTTCTATTCACATATACAAAATGTGTATACTTGGCTAAAATTTATTCCAATTTCTTTAAAAACCCTCATTCACCAACATTTTTTTAAAACCCAGCACGATACCGCTTAACGTTAGAGCATACCCACTGCGCGTCAGCAAGCCAAATTTGGAAGTTGCTTGCCTAATTCTAACGGATTCTGTGCGTAACCCATTTATATAAAAAAAATGTTGAAAATGCGCCCCTCAATAATAAATTATTATTTTAACCACAAAATATTAAAAATAAAGAGGGACACATGGAAAAGAATAAAAAAGGTGCAAAATCTATTTGTCTACCATTTTCTGATAAATCAAATTATAAATCTATTTTTTTTGATAATGAAAAATTGAGAACATTTATAAATAATCTTTACAATTTACATCCGGAATTATTTCCAAAGGATTTTGAAAGAGGTTTTATTTTTAGAGGTTCAACAGAATGTTCAAAAAAGCAGAATAGTTTTCAAATGAGACGAATAGAATTGAAAGCAAGTGAAGAAGTTTATCAAATCCGTCCATCGTTTATGATGCCATACATGGTAGCTTACACAAATGATATTGAAAAAGCTGTATACCTGATGCGTTTTGGTGTTCCATTTTATGCTTTAACTTATGTTTTTGGTCATAATGATATGTATTGGTACAGAATCCATAATTCATTTGGTCGAAACCCAATAGTAGGAACTACGGTAAAAAGTCCGGAAAAGTTACCAGTGCATACTTTAGCAGATGAAAAGCATACTTGGCTTAAAAAGACTAAAGTATTTATTGCTACAATTGTTGGAAAAGGCTGTATATTGGGAGCAGAAGTAGTAAAGAGTGCTAGTGAAATTGATTTGACTGAAGGTTATTCTATCTAATAAAGTTGTAGAAACAAGAAATAAATTATTATAAAAGTAATACTTGAAAAATTTAAGGGTCTTTAGATAATTTAATGACCAAACCAAATAACCAAAAGACCCGATAATAATGATATTCACAAATTCACAAAAAGTCAACCAATTTTCAGAAAAACACATCAAGGCTGGTATCCATAAAACTCGAATATTAACAGAACTCATAACCGGAATTTTACTATGCCATGGGAAAAGAACCTTTGAGGCATTGAGTAAAGTACTTTTAGATAATCAGAAAAACAAAACATCGGTAAGGAGCTTCTTTGAAACGGAGAATTTTCGATCCAGGGATATATTAAAAGATGCAATTCGTTCTGTTATAATAGAGACTGCAAGATTGTGTGAGCCATCCGGATTATATGTATTCTTGTTTGATGGTACTTGTATTCAGCGAGGCGGAGATACTCTAGTGAAGAATGCAATAAAATATCGGGCGAAGAAACAAAGAAAAAAAGGGAAACGAAGTACGAAAGCACATAGTTTTACCATGGGTCTTTTACTTCTACCAAATGGTACAAGGATTCCAATTCCACGTTATTCATATTATAGTCGAAAATATTGTCGTGAGACAAAGACGTGTTATTATACCCAGCATGAAATTGCGTGCATGATGATAGAGTATGTAAGGAGTCTTGTTCCGGAGACAGCGGAGTTTTATGTAATAGCAGATGGATTTTATGATTCCAAGATTATTTTTGATACATGCAAAAGAAAGAATGCAATATATGTGACTTGTGCAGATAGTGGTCGAGTATACGAACCGAAAAAGAAACTGTATGAAAGAGGATTAGAAAAGAAAGAGGACGCCAAGACACTGATAATAAAGAAAGGCGAAGAGAAATATACACGAGAACATAATCGTTATGCTTCGCAGTCAGGGAAGAAGAAAACGGATGTTTACAAATATGAGAGTGAAAAACTGAAATTCCCCAAACTTGGTGAACTTCAAATAGTTTATTCATGGAAGATGAGCAAAGGAAAAAAGAAGTCTGAATCTTACAAAATCCTTCTTTGTAACGGGAAAGAAGTATCGGCTCGGAAAATAATAGAACTCTATGCACTACGTTGGCAGATAGAAATATATTTTCGGGAATTGAAAAGTGAATTAGGTCTTTGTGATTATGCTGGGAAAAGTTTCATAGCTCAAGAAAGGTTTATAGATGTATGTTTATTAACATACTTATTCTTGGAATGGAATAGAAAGGAGCATTTGAAAATTGTATACTCACAAAAAGAAAAAGCAAAAATCAAAAAATCTCGAAGCAAAGGATTGATTATTCTTTTTAAAAAAGAATGTATCGAGGAGACAAAATATAAGTTATCAGAAATATTTCTACAGTATAATATTCAAAGAGTAGCTTAAGAAATCATTTATTGATAAAAAAGTGCAACTTTATTGATTCTATCTTCAAAGAAGAAGCACAAAATCTAAAACCGGATTACGAACCAACAACATTCAACACTGATGGTTGGGGAGGAACAAAGAAAGCATTGAAGTCTTTGTTTCCAGATACAACCTTAATACAATGTTTTTTACATTCCTTTATAAAGATTCGTGACCGTTGTAAAAGTGCAAAAGATGTTTTATCAATTATTCGAGAGAAAGTATGGGATTTATATCATGCAGAAACAACTGCTCAATTTTCACAAAGATTAAGGCATCTAAAAAAATGGGCACAAGATAATGTTCCGGTAGAAGCAGCAAAAGAAAAATTACTTGAACTTTGTGACAAAGGTAATCTTTTTAAGATAGCATATAAATTCAAGGGTTGCCATAGAACTAGTAATGCCTTGGATAGACTTATGAATTATCAAGATAGAATACTTTATGGAATGAAATATTTTCATCGAACAATTGAAAGTGCAAAATTGTATTCAAGAGCTATGGCTTTGTTATGGAATTTTCATCCTTATTCATCAAGATTGAAATATAAAGGAAATAGAATTTCTCCTTTTGCTGATTTGAATGGTTTTATTTACCATGAAAATTGGTTGCATAATATGCTCGTTGCTTCTTCACTTGGAGGGTTTAGATAGCTCGCACAGAAAAAGGTAGAATTAGTTGCTTGCTTCCTTGCACCGAGAAAGGCTTAAGAACTCCAAGCAAGTGCAGTGCCTTCGTTAGATTGGAAGCTTACTCAGTCACAGCACTTGCAGTGGAATGAGCTTTCTGGCTCGGTGACATGCCGAAGCGGCACGTCGGGTATGCTCTAACGTTAGGCGACATTTCTGGCTTAATGATTGCGATAAACAGATTAGTTTTGTTGGATTTTGAACTGGTATGAAAGGAGTGGAAAGTAAGCTAAAGCCTAAAAGATGTAAACCAGACTTTGGACATTAGGCATAGTGTTAGAGAATTAGGTTATAAAAGTGGTGACTTGAACTGGTACATCTGGAGTAGAAAGTAAAGAAAAGCAATATTATGGGCATTATTGGTAGCCAGTCCTATACATAGAAACTGATAGCTGATATTATGGGATAGAAAGTGGGCTTGAACTGGTAGATTTGGAATAGAAAGTAATATTAAGCAATATGATGGACATAATTGGTAACTATTCTTAAAAGTAAGGTATCGGATAATTTAAGGAATCCGGAGTATAACAATAGGCAAGAGTCTGATATTATGGAATGGAAAAAGTGAATACTTTAGTTGATACATTTGGAATAGAAAGTAAGAAAAGCCCAAAAGAAGTGTAAGGAAGTATTAGGATTAAATTAATTATTTATGAAGAATAAGTAGCCATGGGAAAAAATAGTGAAAAAAACTGTTAATTTGGTTTGTGTTATAACCCTAAACTAAATCCGTGTTTTCACTAAAACTTATGCTTTTTTCTACTTAGGCTTATTTATGACAATAGGAAGTAATAATGGAAATAAAACGTCGCCTAACAAAGCATACCCACTGCGGAAGTGAGTCGAATTTGAAGTTCTCACTTCCTTGCACCGAGAAAAGGCTTAGAACTTCCAAGCAAGTGCTTTGCCTTCGTTTGATTGGAAGTTACTCAGTCACAGCACTTGCATTGGCAAAAGTTCCATGGCCCGGTGACATGCCGAAGCGGCACGTCGGGTATGCTCTAACGTTAGACGGCATTTCAAAAGCTTTAACTATAATATAGACCAAATATAATAGATAATAAAATAATTTACCACAACTAATAGTGATGAAGGAGAATAAAATGGCTTGGTCAGGTTATACACTAAAAACTAGAGTAGATTTAGCTACATTACAAACAGAATTAACATGGGGTGTGAGGCTATAAAGGAATGTGATAAAAATCCGATAATAAAAGTATGAATACAAGAATAATAGAAGAAAATAGCCAAGGCATAAAGTTAGAAATATACATTCCCTATAGTAACTCAATGTTACAAAATGAAGAAACAATCCAAAGGGAGCTAAATAATGCTGGAAACATAGCTACGGAGAAATCGTTGAAACAATTCGACACAGACGGAAGTAGCCTAAAAATAGGTTCTGTAAAATATACAAGTAAAGGGCAAGTGGAATCTATATACCAAACACCGTATGGTGAAATAAGGATAAAAAGACACGTTTATCAAACGAAGGAAGGAGGATCAACCTATTGTCCTCTGGAAAGCAATGCGAGAATCATACACAGTACGACACCAAAATTTGCCAAAATTGTGGGTTCCAAATACGGCAGAATGGATGGTCCTGGTGTAGTTAAAGACCTAAAAGAACACGGCAGAGATATAACAAAGGGCTATATACAAAATCTAACGGAAATAGTATCAACGATAGCCTATGCAAAAGAGGGGAAATGGGAGTATGAAGTCCCAGAATATAAATCCGGTGTAAGTTGCATATCAATAGGAATGGATGGGAGTATGGTATTGGTATCCGGTGAAGGTTATAGAGAAGTGATGACAGGGACAATAGCCTTTTTTGACAAGGATTGCAATCGTTTATATACAAAATACATAGCAGCAACCCCTGAATACCAAAAAGAGACATTCAAGAGTAGGATGGAAAAAGAGATATCACAAGTAAAGTCTGTATACCCAAATGCTGTGTATGTTGGTTTGGCAGACGGAGGCAACGGTAACTGGGAATTTTTAAGTAAGCATACAGATATACAAACGATTGACTTTTATCATGTTACGGAATATTTATCTAACTTTTCGGATATTATTTTTGAAAATGAATTGGATAAAAAAAAGTGGTTAAAAGAAAAATGCCACCAATTAAAACATGAGGATGGTGCCGCTGATAGTATACTGTCCGAGTTGAAAAAGTTATCAAAAGGCAAGAAAGGTAAGACAATGCAAAATTTACAAAAGACCATTACATACTTTGAAAATCAAAAAGATAAAATGATATATTCTTATAATATCAAAAATAATTTACCAATAGGTTCCGGTATAACCGAAGCTGGTTGCAAGGTAATTGTAAAAGAAAGGTTTTGTCGTTCTGGCATGAGGTGGGGAAAACAAGGAATAGCTATTGTATTGAAATTAAGAACCATGCTCTACACAACTAATCAATGGGAGGAGTTTTGGCATAAAATTGATAGGTTTGGAGTTTCCTTAAATTGACATTTAGATATAGCCTCACACAACATGGGCAATGAATAAGTATCTTAGTGAAAATGGATTTTCAACAGAATCAAATTTTATTGCAGCTATTGAAAAGGCAAAAAAAGAAAGACTGATAAATGGAGAACAAGCAGGATTATTACGAAAAGTGAATACTGCTGCTAACCTTGCAAAGCATGAATGGGGTCCAAAATTTTTTAGTAACATGCCTCAAGAAGTATTAGACATAATTCGAGAGAATTATGAACTGATAGAATAATAACCCTGGAAATAATTAAAAAAAGTAAAAACTTTAAAAAAAAATTATAATTTTTTATTCTCTAACACGGTAGTAACCAAAATCGAACGTGTTAGAGTTTTATTGCTTGAAAATTATTGTTAGTTATATTAAAATTCTGATGAAAAATAGCTACGGAATTAACCATGCCAACTGTATTTTATTGTAAAAAATATCGTTTCTTTTTTTATTCAAATGAATTTCAAGCAACTAATTTATTAGAACCTATACATATTCACATAGAAAGTGGTGAAAATGATGCAAAATATTGGCTTGAACCAGAAATTTCTTTAGCCTCTAATGAAGGTTTTCGTAGTAAAGAATTACTAGAAATTGAAAAAATTATTGAAAATAAAAAAGATGAAATTATTATAAAATGGAAACAGCATTTTAATATAAGTTAATGGAATAAAAAATATGAAATCTATTTTAGTAATTGAACCAAAAGCAAAAGAAGTAAAAATTATCGAAAACCATGCTATTTGGACATTATTAGAAGATGGAAGGGAAATCACAGTTCCTATAACTTGGTATCCTAGGCTATCTAGAGCAAATAAGGAACAGTTGAATAAATTTAGAATAATTGGTAGAGGTTCTGGAATACATTGGGAAGAATTAGATGAGGATTTAAGCGTAAAAGGATTTTTACTAGGAATTAAAGGTGTAGATAGTCCACTCGAAAACCCTCTCTTAAACGCCGTCTAACTGAGCATACCCACTGCGGAAGTGAGTCGAATTTGAAGTTCTCACTTCCTTGGGGTATGACTTATATTTAATGTTAAACTTATACATGAGTATAAGTTCCATATTGGTTGATTTTGCTCCAGAACTGTTCCCACCTATCTGGAGTATAAATCATAGTTCTTAAATCCAAAACGACTCTAACCCCATTTCGTTTCCATTTCATTCCGGATTTACAAAGTCTTTCTTTCACAATCATTTTGCAAGCGGCCTCTGTTATACCGGAGCCTATTGGCAATTTTTTATCAAGATTATTCGGATAATTCATTTTATCATGGTTATTTGTAAAATACGTAATTACCTTTTGTAAGTCCTCACGGTCTTTCTTTGAATACTTTCCATTTTCAAAATGGGTTTTAATTGATTCCAAAATGATTTTTGCCCCACCTTCTTCATGCTTCAACTGATGACACCATTCACTTAGCTTCATTTCTTGTTCACTTTTGGTCTCATATATTATCTTAGATGCTATAGAAAGATATTCCGTTACATGGTAAAAATCCAATGTTAAAATATCTACGTATTTTTCCAAAAAAGTCCAATTATCCTTTGCTCCATCCGCAAGACCTATATAATTCACATTCGGATACTGATTTTTTATCTGTATTATCTCCGCATCCATTTTTTTCTTAAACAACTCTTTTCCATGCTCCGGATGACTTGCTATATAACTCGTATACAACCTATTTCCGTCTTTGTCATGTAACCCTATTGTACCAACCATTACTTGTTTAAACTTTTCACCTAAAATATACACATTTGCTCCATCCATCCCTATACTTACAGTTGCTACCGGAACGTCTAAATGAGGAACTTTATATCCCCATTTTTCTTCTTTTGCTTCTGCTATGGCTTGAACACTTTCTGCTACATTCTGGATGTATAATAAGGGAACTTTTCGTCCATGATTTTTTTCCAAATCTCTTGCTACTGCTCTTCCATCAAGCTCTGCATATTTATCCGATACTATTTGTGCAAACTTTGGAGTAGTGGTACTGTTTATTATTCTGGCTTGATATTCTAAGGGACAATATGTTTTCCCTCCTTCGCTGGTCTGGTATACATGTCGTTCTATTTCCGTCTTTCCATAAGGTGTTTGGTAACTCTTTGGCTCTTTACCTTTACTTGTGAATTTTACATTTCCCAGTAGCATCGGACTTCCATCCGTATCAAATCTTTCCAATGCTTTGCCTGTTGCTAAGCATCCAGCTTCATTCAAGGATGATTGAATTATATTCTCTGTCTCTAACATCGAATTTGTTAATTTTATTTCTATCTCTATATAAACTTTATCTTTATCACACTTTAGTATTTTTGCTGCCATACCATTATTTTTGGCATCTTTACCTATTTACTTTAACATTATTTCTTAGTCATACCCCTTCCTTGCACCGAGAAAAGGCTTAGAACTTCCAAGCAAGTGCTTTGCCTTCGTTTGATTGGAAGTTACTCAGTCACAGCACTTGCATTGGCAAAAGTTCCATGGCCCGGTGACATGCCGAAGCGGCACGTCGGCTACGCTCTACGTTATGCAACATTTCCAAAAGCCTTATTTTATACAAAACAGAGGAAGATTTTCTATGAAACAAGTAACATTGTTATCCATCATCTTCTATAAGTTTGATATCATCAGGAGTTAATTTGTAAATAGAATATATAAGTTTATCTAGTTTTATTTCTAATGAATTAATCATTCTTAATTCACTTTCAATTGACGCTGTAGTCACCATTTTTCTTGATAAATTATTGTTATACATCAGTAACTTATTAACGGTATCAACAATAGAGTTGTATGTTTTTGTATTATCGGGAGTAACTTCTGGAAGAGGGATAGATTGCAATTGCCCTACTTTAATCTGAGGAAAAGCATCTTTTCCTTCATCATATAAATTTTTAATATAAAAAGAAATTAGCTTGCTAGCCAAAACTCCAGCAATATATTTATGAAGATTTTCGTTTTGATCTTTAGGTTTGGTAATATAAACTTGTTGATCTGCAACTGAATCAGATTCTTCAATTGTAACAATTAATCTTTCACCTAATATTTTTCTTGAATATATTCTTTTTCCTTCAAAAAATTTAGATTCTCTTGGCTCAGCCAACCATTCACCGTATAAAATATAATTATTTTCTTTAGGTGTAGTAAATCTTTTTAAATCTTTTCCGTAAATAAATGAGCGATAATTTTTAATTTTTGTTTTTGAATTATACGGTCTTTCACTAACATCTTTTTTGGTTTGATAACCTTTTGTGAATGCAGATTTTCCATACCCACCAATTCGATACGGGTGAACACCTCGAGTAATATAAGAAATTTCTTTTAACTCTTTTCCTGTATTCTTAATTTTCAGTAGCAAATTATATTTATTATAATTTAGTGAAGTAGAAATAGGTTTTTGACCATCAATAAAATCACTGTAAAGAAAATTTGAAATCTCTAACTCATTAGGTTTATTTTCATTATTTAAATATTTCAAAATTTTAGTATTAAAATATTTTTCTTTATTGTAAACTCCTTTCTTCAATATATAAATTATTGTATCAACAGTCAAACTTTGAAACACATGTTTTCCAGGATTTATTAAAGAAAGAAATTCAGAATTTTCAAGTATATATGTTCTAGTAATTGAAGAAAAAGAATTTGTAAGCCAAACATTAGGAACAATTTGACCCACATAACCTCCAACTTTTACTATTTTGCTAGACAGTTCCATAAAAATAGAAAACATGTCCATTTGATAAGGTGAATACTTGAATTTTTCACCTAAGTATTCTTTCATATTTTGAGATATTTTTAACTCCTTCCAATCTCGACCAAAAACATAAGGAGGATTTCCTATAACTATGCAAAAACCACCATATTTAGAAAAAATTTCTTTAAATTCTAAATCCCAATCGAAAGGATTCACTTTTGATAAAGATTCTTTCATTAAAGTATAATCTGTTCCCACTAAACTATTTCCACACTTAATATTTCCTTCCAATGGAGGAAGGATTGTTGTGTGAAATAATGTTCTTTCGTTGTAAACTTCATAATGATTCGTATTTTCTAAAGTTTTTAGAGATAAGCTCATTTTTGTAACTTCTACAGCTTGTGGATCTATATCTACTCCAAATATACAAGATTTTAAAATGTCCCTTTTAATTTTTGAAGTCAATCTAACATTTCCGTCTCCGTCTAAATATACTAATGTCTTTTCTTCTTTATTAAGTTTTTCTAACTGAGTAGTTCCATTTTCTGTTTTAACTTTACTTTCATAATATTTAATAGTCCATTGTATTAAAATATTATAAGCAGAAATTAGGAAAGAACCACTTCCGCAAGCTGGATCGCAAATTTTAATTTCTAGTAAATCACCAAACTTTTTGCATTCCTTTAATTTCTCCCCAACTGTTTTTTCTACAATATAATCTACAATATAATCTGGTGTATAATAGACTCCACCAGCTTTTCTTACTTCTGGTTTATAATCTATCTTAGCTTGTTTTGCAGTTGTTACAACAATCTTACCTAAGAATTGTTCATAGATCGTTCCTAAGATTTCAATAGGAATAACTTTGAAATTGTATCTTGAATTTTGTGGAAGGAAATCTTTTAAAACATCTAACAAAATTTTATTACTAACCAGAACTGCATCTAATTCTGTTCTTTTTGTAAAAACACTTCCATTATAGGTTTTATCTAACTGTTCAAAAATATCCTTACATTCTTCGTAAATAATTCCTTCTTCTTTATCTTTAATACTTTTTAATTTGTTTACAATTTTTTCGATATAGTCTTCTTCAATTTCTCTATCAACCAATACCTTAATAAATATAAACCTGTCTAAAATTAGCTGAACTGTTTGTGTTATAAACTCTGCTGAAAACTCAGGATGGTATTTCTTTACATCCTTAGCAAGTTTTATTCTCCATCCATTTTTTTCATCATCTAGATCTTTTAAAAAAGCCTTATCTGGTGATATACGATTTTCTTTGATCTTTTTTTCACTAATATATAATTTTTCAAGAGAACCATTTCGAATATTTTCTCTTTCAAAATATTCCCAAAGTTTATCAAAATTTTTAATATAATCTTTATAAGTCCAATCAAGCACACAGTAATTATTTAGAGTTTCGTGATTTTTTACTGGAAATGTACAGTCAAAAAACCTAAACTCTTCAAAATCAGTTAAAAGAGCAAAATCTACTTTTTCATATTGAGGTCTAGTTTGTGTAGAATATGCGTAAGAATAAGCTTGCCAGATATAATCAGTTCTTTTCTGTAAATCATATTTTGTATGTTTAGCTTCAATATAGAATCTTCTTTTGCTTTCTAATTGTAAAAGATAATCTGGTTCTTTTCTGTTTCTTCCCTTGGCTTGAACAATAAACTCTCTCTCATTTGGATTTAAAATTCCTTCGTTCGTTGTATTCCAATTCAAATATTTAAAAAGTGGTTTAATAAACTCATCTTCAATTTGAGCTTCTTTATATTCTTTGGATGTTTTTATAAAATCAAGTTTTGCTTCAAAAGAGAGAGTTAATTCTCTAATTTTTTCTCTAGATTCTTCTTTTGTATACATTTTTTTTCTCAAGATATAATAATAAATAGATGGGACATAATTCTCAAGTATATTTTATCAACATTAAAATTGTTTTTTTATAGAAAATTTCTTGATAAATATTATTAAAATTTCAGATATTAATTTTAGAATTATCTTAAGAACTTATCCATGGAATAAAACTAAAAATATTTGAAACTTTCATGTTTTAAGAATGTAATATTGTCATAATGGAACATTAATTGTGAAATATGGATATAAATATCAATAAAAAAGGAAAACTTAAAAAGAAACGTTGCATAACTGAGCATACCCACTGCGGAAGTGAACTAAATTGGAAGTTGTTCACTTCCTTGCACCGAGAGAGCCTTTGTTCTCCAAGCAAGTGCAGTGCCTTCGTAAGGTTGGAAGTTACTCAGTCACAGCACTTGCAGTGGCACAAGCTCACTTGCTCGGTGACATGCCGAAGCGGCACGTCGGGTATGCTCTAACGTTAAGCGACAAAATATAAAGCCTTATCTTTGCATTATGGGAGAGTGAAACATAATTGAAATCATTGAAAAAAAGCTAACTTTCCATGACGTCACCGCAAAAAGGCAAAGTAATTTTCGACCCTGAAATGGCAAGATATTTCAAAAATAAATTTCGAGAAAGATTTTGACAGATTTTTATATAGTTGGATCAGTTTCCAACTGCTATATCGTCTAAAATTCAACCCAATTCCCCTTAAAACCATCCTATTTCGCACCTTTTTTAATCCTCGAAAACGTGTTCGCCCATTTTTCCACATAGGTTTTAACTTCTCCATCAGACCTTCCACTGCTGGACGGAGATTACACAATTCTTGATATTCCGGGGTGTAATAATTATCCTCTCTATTATCCAACCATCTTCGGTTTTCATCTACTACTAAACGTGATTGATTTTTTGATAATGCTATACAATCTTTACCCAAGGGACAATTCGCACAAATTTTAAAATCGAAGTTTGCTACCAAATCACCATCTTTCAATTTTTGACTTGTTGGTCGCTCGCCCATTGGACAAGATTCTATTAGACCTGATTCATCATATTCAAAATCATTGCTATTCAAATTCCCTTCTTCTGGGCTCTTTCCACGAACATTTGTGGATACAATATTTACATCGAATTTATTAGCTGTTTCTCTTACCCCTTCGGATGGATACCCTCCGTCCGTTATCATCGTCTCCAAACCTGTCTCTTCTTTCAAATCTTCCAGACTTTCGTGTGAGGCTATATCTAAATGTCAATTTAAGGAAACTCCAAACCTATCAATTTTATGCCAAAACTCCTCCCATTGATTAGTTGTGTAGAGCATGGTTCTTAATTTCAATACAATAGCTATTCCTTGTTTTCCCCACCTCATGCCAGAACGACAAAACCTTTCTTTTACAATTACCTTGCAACCAGCTTCGGTTATACCGGAACCTATTGGTAAATTATTTTTGATATTATAAGAATATATCATTTTATCTTTTTGATTTTCAAAGTATGTAATGGTCTTTTGTAAATTTTGCATTGTCTTACCTTTCTTGCCTTTTGATAACTTTTTCAACTCGGACAGTATACTATCAGCGGCACCATCCTCATGTTTTAATTGGTGGCATTTTTCTTTTAACCACTTTTTTTTATCCAATTCATTTTCAAAAATAATATCCGAAAAGTTAGATAAATATTCCGTAACATGATAAAAGTCAATCGTTTGTATATCTGTATGCTTACTTAAAAATTCCCAGTTACCGTTGCCTCCGTCTGCCAAACCAACATACACAGCATTTGGGTATACAGACTTTACTTGTGATATCTCTTTTTCCATCCTACTCTTGAATGTCTCTTTTTGGTATTCAGGGGTTGCTGCTATGTATTTTGTATATAAACGATTGCAATCCTTGTCAAAAAAGGCTATTGTCCCTGTCATCACTTCTCTATAACCTTCACCGGATACCAATACCATACTCCCATCCATTCCTATTGATATGCAACTTACACCGGATTTATATTCTGGGACTTCATACTCCCATTTCCCCTCTTTTGCATAGGCTATCGTTGATACTATTTCCGTTAGATTTTGTATATAGCCCTTTGTTATATCTCTGCCGTGTTCTTTTAGGTCTTTAACTACACCAGGACCATCCATTCTGCCGTATTTGGAACCCACAATTTTGGCAAATTTTGGTGTCGTACTGTGTATGATTCTCGCATTGCTTTCCAGAGGACAATAGGTTGATCCTCCTTCCTTCGTTTGATAAACGTGTCTTTTTATCCTTATTTCACCATACGGTGTTTGGTATATAGATTCCACTTGCCCTTTACTTGTATATTTTACAGAACCTATTTTTAGGCTACTTCCGTCTGTGTCGAATTGTTTCAACGATTTCTCCGTAGCTATGTTTCCAGCATTATTTAGCTCCCTTTGGATTGTTTCTTCATTTTGTAACATTGAGTTACTATAGGGAATGTATATTTCTAACTTTATGCCTTGGCTATTTTCTTCTATTATTCTTGTATTCATACTTTTATTATCGGATTTTTATCACATTCCTTTATAGCCTCACACCTATCATGTTTTATAAAATCATAGACTTTATTATTATACTAGTATTTCTATTCTCATTCGATTTTTGCTTGACAAATGAAAAGTCAGAATGTCTTTATCAAAAAAGATTAGATTTAGAAAATAAAACTCTTTTTACTAGTTGCAAACAAATTATTTTTTCTGTTGCCTTTGCTCCTAGTTCACTAAAACGACAAGACATTCAAGACTTAATAATACTCACTTGTTTGTTAGACTACTCGGTCAAATATAGTTGTAGAAATAAATCCAATACAAAGCCTATAATTGGAGAAAATGATTGGGGGAGGACTAGTGAAGAATAGTTACTTAGACTTGTACCCTGTAGTATTCGTAACCCTTAAGATGTGGAGTTGAAAAAGTTGGAGTACAAGCAAAAGAACCAAAAAGCAAACGGCATCTAACTGAGCATACCCACTGCGGAAGCGAACTTGATTGGAAGTTGTTCGCTTCCTTGCACCGAGAAGAGCCTTGGTTCTCCAAGCAAGTGTTGTGCCTTTGCTTGATTGGAAGTTACTCAGTCACAGCACTTGCAGTGGCAAAAGCCCATGGCTCGGTGACATGCCGAAGCGGCACGTCGGGTATGCCTAACGTTGTGCGATATGCTAAAAAGCCTTAGTTGCATAACTGATCAAATGAGAAAATATTTTCTGAATGATAGCGATGAAGATTGACAATAATCTTTATAATGGCTATTATTCTAAATGAAAAATTATTTAAACTTAGGAGTTTTTTTATGACATTAAAAAAATGTGGTTTTTGTAATGGAGCTGGTGTCGTAAGATGTACCAATTGCAATGATCAAGGAGATGATCTTAGAACAGGAAAACCATGTAAAAATTGTAGAGGAACTATGCAAGTCCAATGTCCAAGATGCCTTGGTAAAGGAGAAGTATAATACGAAAATCATCCACAGTTTTTCTCGGTTTTGGGGTGATCATTTTTCATGGAACCAGAATCAAGAAAAGCAATAAAAATTCGTAGTTTTATAATTATTTTGTTATTATCGTTATTTTTTGGTATAGATAGATTTCATGGGTATGACTAAGAAATAATGTTAAAGTAAATAGGTAAAGATGCCAAAAATAATGGTATGGCAGCAAAAATACTAAAGTGTGATAAAGATAAAGTTTATATAGAGATAGAAATAAAATTAACAAATTCGATGTTAGAGACAGAGAATATAATTCAATCATCCTTGAATGAAGCTGGATGCTTAGCAACAGGCAAAGCATTGGAAAGATTTGATACGGATGGAAGTCCGATGCTACTGGGAAATGTAAAATTCACAAGTAAAGGTAAAGAGCCAAAGAGTTACCAAACACCTTATGGAAAGACGGAAATAGAACGACATGTATACCAGACCAGCGAAGGAGGGAAAACATATTGTCCCTTAGAATATCAAGCCAGAATAATAAACAGTACCACTACTCCAAAGTTTGCACAAATAGTATCGGATAAATATGCAGAGCTTGATGGAAGAGCAGTAGCAAGAGATTTGGAAAAAAATCATGGACGAAAAGTTCCCTTATTATACATCCAGAATGTAGCAGAAAGTGTTCAAGCCATAGCAGAAGCAAAAGAAGAAAAATGGGGATATAAAGTTCCTCATTTAGACGTTCCGGTAGCAACTGTAAGTATAGGGATGGATGGAGCAAATGTGTATATTTTAGGTGAAAAGTTTAAACAAGTAATGGTTGGTACAATAGGGTTACATGACAAAGACGGAAATAGGTTGTATACGAGTTATATAGCAAGTCATCCGGAGCATGGAAAAGAGTTGTTTAAGAAAAAAATGGATGCGGAGATAATACAGATAAAAAATCAGTATCCGAATGTGAATTATATAGGTCTTGCGGATGGAGCAAAGGATAATTGGACTTTTTTGGAAAAATACGTAGATATTTTAACATTGGATTTTTACCATGTAACGGAATATCTTTCTATAGCATCTAAGATAATATATGAGACCAAAAGTGAACAAGAAATGAAGCTAAGTGAATGGTGTCATCAGTTGAAGCATGAAGAAGGTGGGGCAAAAATCATTTTGGAATCAATTAAAACCCATTTTGAAAATGGAAAGTATTCAAAGAAAGACCGTGAGGACTTACAAAAGGTAATTACGTATTTTACAAATAACCATGATAAAATGAATTATCCGAATAATCTTGATAAAAAATTGCCAATAGGCTCCGGTATAACAGAGGCCGCTTGCAAAATGATTGTGAAAGAAAGACTTTGTAAATCCGGAATGAAATGGAAACGAAATGGGTTAGAGTCGTTTTGGATTTAAGAACTATGATTTATACTCCAGATAGGTGGGAACAGTTCTGGAGCAAAATCAACCAATATGGAACTTATACTCATGTATAAGTTTAACATTAAATATAAGTCATACCCGATTTCATCTTGGTTATACTACTTTGGGATTTTTAAAGCCTTTAACTGTTGGATGGAGGTTGTGGAGTTTTGACAATTTTTGATTGGCGTCACTGTAAAAAGCATTTGAAAGTCCTTTTGTTTAGTTTTGTGCAGTGGAATTCCATTTAACAAAATCAAAGATTTGACCTTTTTACAGCGACGCCTTGATTGGATTCTTATAATAAACTTGTTGAACAAGTAAATAAATTTCATTATAGTAGCCCTATTAAACCATGGCTTTTTTATCCTAGGGTAATAACTGAGTTACAAATTTTTCAACATTCAACAAACCAACATGACCATTTGGTCACAAATAACAATGAAAATGATTTACAATTTATGTTCATTTAAAAAACATAGAATTATAAAGGTCGTTAGACAATGGTGGTTTTATCCCCGAGCAACAAACTGACTTCATGTTCTATTAAGAACAAATAATTGTAGCCTTGAGCACGTGGGAGAATCTTTATTTAATGCCTATGTTCCGCTAGTATGCAGATCAAAATCTGTGTCAATAATCTCAGAAATGCCATATATTTTCAATGCGAATTCACCAAAGATTTTAATTATTCGAATCTTAAAAGGATTAAGAGTATTGCTAAAAGCAACGTTACCATTTCCCAAGTCTTGCTTAACAAGTATCGTATCGCTCATCGCTTGGCATATCCACCTAAGTGTAGGATTTTTAATTTCCTTCTTAACCTGATTAGGTAGGGTTTCGTTATTTTGTTTCAATCTTTCTCTCATAAAATGTTGACCATAGTTATAGACCAATAACAGCGTTGCCATTATCATACTTAATGCTACAATACGAGTGTCCTTTTTCAAAAATATTCTTTTGTTCAAATACCAAGGGTCTTTTAGAAAACGAAATCCCATTTCGGGTTTCTGCTGCTCTTTGTATTCATACAACAAATCCCAATCGGAAAAATCGTTTAATACGTTACTTGCTACTATAAATCTACCTTTCTTGTTCAACTCTCTTTGAATGCTTAAATTATTTTCTTCTATTTTTAAACAAACATTATACTTGTTCTTTCCTTTCAGTTCACTTGAACCAATTTTGATATTATGATATTTCAACACTTGATTTTTGTCTTTTAGTATGTTCTCCACTTCAGAAACAGATTCATAATTTCTCTTCTCGAGTTTGCTAACACACTTTTCTGCTACCTCTAAATCTTTTTGAACTTTCTTGAATAACGTCGCTTCTTCTTTTTCATAAGCTTCTTGTGAATAAACCAATACCCATCTTTGATTAATTCCAGCATATTTACTACCATATTCGCATATTTTATATCCTTCTTGTTCTTTACTCCATGAAATCAGATTATCTGATAATTCTAAAAGTTCTCTCGCTGAATTTATTGTTTCCGGAACACGACTTATCCAATTAACATTCTTTATTGACAAAAGATTTGAAGCACTATATAAGGCAGAATCAAACACATACGTCATTTCATCAACACTCTTGAATTGATTTTTGTATTGTTCTATTTCTTTAATCATTTCCGTAAACGTTTTCTTCTCGCTACTGTTCCCATCATGTGCTTCTACCCAATAAGGGATATTGCCTCGAGAAGTCATCACTAATGATAACATAATTTGTTTCAGATCCGGACGATGATCTTTTGAATAACCATAAGTTATTTTAACTCCCTCACCACTTCCATTATATTCACCTTCCACTTTAAAACTAGTTCCGTCTCCATGTGATACTTTTCCCAATAGTTGTTTTTCCATCACAATCTCTAGTGCTATTTCACTAAACAGTTTCGTCGCACCGTATTCATATATGTCATCCAAACAATCTCCTATAGCGTCATCATTCAAGTGTTCCGCTTTTATTCCAGAACCAATAAGTTTTTCTACCGGTTTATTCCGAAAAAATTCTGATACCAAATAAACTCTATGGTTTGAAAATCCTAATCCATTCAATATCAAAGCAGATACTATTTGACCAGGGGTGACAATTTGGGATGGATGATTTTGGTTCAACCTCGCGTCTACTCGTTCTGTTAACTTTAAATTTTGGCATATACTTGATATTATACCTAGGTGCTCTATAACTTCTATTTGAATATTCTGATTTATGTTTTGCATAAATTTGAAAATATGATTTTTTACTTATATTTGTAAAATTTATTCTGTAATAATCTCTCGTTTTTTATTTGAACACTAGCGGAATATGGGATACAAGAATTAAAAAAAGATAGATTAAAATTTTTCAATATTTAAATACAAAAAGGACATAAAAGAAATACTTTAACAAAATTTCGGCACATAACTGAGCATACCCACTGCGGAATCGAACTAGATTGGAAGTTGTTCGATTCCTTGCACCGAGAGAGCCTTGGATTTCCAAGCAAGTGCTTTGCCTTCGTAAGATTTGGAAGCCACTCAGTCACAGCACTTGCAATGGAAAAAGCCCTTTGGCTCGGTGACATGCCGAAGCGGCACGTCGGGTATGCTCTAACGTTAAGTGGCATTTTATCAGTCTAGCTATTTTACAAAGCAAGCAAAAATTATTTCTTAATTTCTTCTTCCACAACTTTTATCTCGTCAGAAGTCAATTCATAGAGTTGGTAGACAAGCAAGTCAATTTCAGAATCAATAAAATCAAATTGTCTTTGCATAGAAATTCTTTCCATCTCTGTTTTTGCCGATGCTAATTTTTCTTTCAAGGAAAGTACATTTATCGTTTTTGATAAAAGAGTATTTTTTATTACATCAAAATTTTTAACTTCTAATGATATTGGGATTTGTTTTAAACTATTTATTGTTATTTGTGGAAAAGAAGTTTTGAAATCAGAAAACATAATTTTCCAAAAATATTTTATTAATTTAGAATTTAGTATAGCTAAAATAAATAACTCTACGTTTTTGTCACCATTAATAATAGTAAATATATTAACATTTACTGCAAATGGTTTTTCTAAAAAACTAGCTATGGGTCTGTCTCCAATTTGTCTAATCAAAATTTTATGCGGAGCAAAATGGACATTTTCATCCCAACATCCTCCACCGCCTTTTGGCTTTTTAAATAAAATATATTTAGAAGGTGATTTTATAAAATATCTATTAATATCTCCTCCCGTTAAAATTTCTTTATATATATCCGATTTTTTAGTATCAGAATAATATTTTTCTTTAGAACCGGTAACGATTCCTCTATTGATTTGAGAGATTTCGCCTAAGCTTTTTGACTTTTCTTTTATCTTGTTTATTAATGAAAGATTTCTTTCATTTAAAAGTAAATTAAAACAAAAACCATTTGTATTTTGGTAAATCCTTTGATCTACTTTTGAATAATTTAGATTTGTAATATTGTTTTTGTTCATTTCGGTCGTAGTTAAAATTAAATTATTTTGATGTACCAATTGCTTTTGAGTAATGATGATTAATGAATGAACATCTGCATCAGGAAAAACTTTCTCATTACAAATATTCAAATAAAATATTGATGAATTATCCAATATCCATTTTCTTAGTCCTTCAACATTTACATTGTTTAAAAGAGTTGAGGGAATGATATAACCAAAGTATCCTTTCTCTCTATTAATTTGAATTGATCTTTGTATAAAAAGATGAAACGCATCAATTTTATAATTAGTTATGCTAAAATATTTTTTATAATAATTTAATTCCAAATCAGAAGTATTATTTGGTTGATACATTCTGTATGGGGGGTTTCCAATAACAATAGTAAAACCTTGTTTATCTTTATTAAAAATCTCAATAAATTCTCTCTCCCAATCAAATGTATTTATTCTTCGAATTTCTTTTTCATCAAACAAAGAAAAATCTTGTTCACTATAAAAATTAGCCCCAATTAAACTATTCCCGCATTTTATATTTCCTTCTAAAGGTGGCAGTATTGTTGTATGAAATAATGTCCTTTCATTGTAAACTTCATAGTGATTTGTATTTTCTAAAGCCTTTAAAGATAAGCTCATTTTTGTAACTTCTACAGCTTGTGGATCTATATCGACACCATAAATACAAGACTTTAAAATGTCTCTTTTTATCTTTGAGGTTAGACGAATATTACCTTCTCCATCTAAATAAACTAATGCCTTTTCTTCTTTACTAAGCTTTTCTAACTGAGAAGTCCCATTTTCTGTTTTAAGTTTACTTTCATAGTATTTAACTGTCCATTGAATCAAAGCATTATATGCAGAAATTAAAAATGAACCAGAGCCACATGCTGGATCACAAATTTTAATCTCTAATAGATCACTAAATTTTTTACATTCTTTTAATTTTGCTCCAACTGTTTTTTCAACAATATAATTCACTATATAATCTGGTGTATAATATACTCCACCAGCTTTTCTCACTTCTGGTTTATAATCAATCTTAGCTTGTTTTGCTGTTGTTATAACAATCTTACCTAAAAATTGTTCATAGATCGTTCCTAAAATTTCAATAGGAATTACTTTAAAGTTGTATCTTGAATTTTGAGGAAGGAAATCCTTTAAAACATCCAACAAAACCTTATTACTAACACGAACAACATCTAATTCTGTTCTTTTTGTAAATATACTTCCATTATAGGTTTTATCTAATTGTTCAAAGATATCTTTACATTCATCGTATATAATACCTTCTTCTTTATCTTTAATACTTTTTATTTTGTTTACAATTTTTTCGATATAGTCTTCTTCTATTTCCCTATCGACTAATACCTTAATAAATATAAATCTATCTAAAATAAGTTGAACTGTCTGCGTAATAAACTCTGCTGAAAATTCAGGATGATATTTCTTAACGTTCTTA
This sequence comes from Leptospiraceae bacterium, assembly GCA_024233865.1. Classification (GTDB taxonomy): domain Bacteria; phylum Spirochaetota; class Leptospiria; order Leptospirales; family Leptospiraceae; genus JACKPA01. The sequence continues at coordinate 249,486 of JACKPA010000004.1, forward strand.
GCAAGTTTGATTCTCCAACCGTTTTTTTCATCATCTAAGTCTATTAAAAATGCTTTATCCGGAGGTATACGATTCTCTTTAATCTTTTTTTCGCTTATATACAAATTATCGAGAGAGCCATTACGAACATTTTCTCTTTCAAAATATTCCCAAAGTTTATCAAAATTTTTAATATAATCAATATAAGTCCAATCGAGTACGCAGTAATTATTCAAAGTTTCGTGGTTTTTTACAGGAAATGTACAATCAAAAAATCTAAATTCTTCAAAATCAGTTAATAGAGCAAAATCTACTTTTTCATATTTAGGTCTAGTTTGCGTGGAGTAGGCATAGGAATAAGCCTGCCAGATATAATCAGTTCTAATGCGTAAATCATATTTTGTATGTTTAGCTTCTATATAAAATCTTCTTTTGTTTTCCAATTGTAAAAGATAATCTGGTTCTTTTCGATTTCTACCCTGGGCTTGAACAATAAACTCTCTTTCATGAGGATGTATAATTCCTTCATTAGAAATATTCCAATTTAGGTATTTGAATAGTGGTTTGATAAACTCATCTTCAATTTGTGCTTCTTTATATTCTTTTGATGTTTTGATAAAATCAAGTTTAACTTCAAAAGATTCAGTCAAATTTTTAATTTTTTCTCTAGATTCTTCTTTTGTGTACATAGATTTACCCAAAATTTTACTTTAATAAATGAGACATAGTTTACAAGTATATTTTTAGAACTACTACATATAATATACAAAAAATTAATCCATGGCATAAAAAATAAAGAGAAAATCTTAAACCAAAACGCCACTTAACTGAGCATACCCACTGCGGAAGCAAGCCAGAATAGGAAGTTGCTTGCTTCCTTGCACCGAGATTAGCCTTGGTTCTCCAAGCAAGTGAAGTGCCTTCGCAAGATTGGAGAACGCTCAGTCACAGCACTTGCATTGGTAAAAGCTCTTTGGCTCGGTGACATGCCGAAGCGGCACGTCGGGTATGCTATAACGTTGTGCGACATTTATGGCTTAATGATTGCGATAATCAGATTTGTTTTGTTGAATTTTGAATTGTTACGAAAGGAGTGGAAAATAAGCTAAAGCCTAAATGATGTACAGACTTTGAGATTAGGCATGGTGTTATAGAATTAAGCTAAAAAAGTGACTTGAACTGGTACATCTGGAGTTGAAAGTAAAGAAAGGTAATATTATGGGCATTATTGGTAGCCAGTTATATAGATAAGTCACCGGAAAAAGTTAAGGAATCCGGAATAGAACAATAATAGGCAAAAGGCAAAAAACTGAAATTATAGAATGTAAAGAGTGAGCTTGAACTGGTACATCCGGATTAGAAAGTAATGAAAAGCAAAATTATGGACCTAATTGGTAGGCAATCATAGAATTAAGCTACCGGATAAATTAAGGAATCTATAATTGAACAGTAGGTAAAAAATTGATAATAAGGAATGGAAAGGGGAGTGGGGATATATTTGGAATAGTAAGTAAGCTTAAGGCAAAAATAAATATTGCAAGAAGTGCGAGAATAAAATTAATTATTTATAAAAAGTTGGCTAAACTATGTCGATAAGAAATAATGAAGGAAATAAAACGTCGCACAACAGGAGCATGGCCCGCAGCGTCAGCAAGCCAGATTGGGAAGTTGCTTGCTTCCTTGCACCGAGAGAGGCATTAGTCTTTAAACATTAAGCTCCATTGCTCGGTGTAATTGCCTATCGGCAACTACGGGTATGCTATAACGTTGTGCGACATTTCTGGTTTAAAGATAGCGTGGTATGACTTATATTTAATGTTAAACTTATACATGAGTATAAGTTCCATATTGGTTGATTTTGCTCCAGAACTGTTCCCACCTATCTGAGTATAAATCATAGTTCTTAAATCCAAAACGACTCTAACCCCATTTCGTTTCCATTTCATTCCGGATTTACAAAGTCTTTCTTTCACAATCATTTTGCAAGCGGCCTCTGTTATACCGGAGCCTATTGGCAATTTTTCATCAAGATTATTCGGATAATTCATTTTATCATGGTTATTTGTAAAATACGTAATTACCTTTTGTAAGTCCTCACGGTCTTTCTTTGAATACTTTCCATTTTCAAAATGGGTTTTAATTGATTCCAAAATGATTTTTGCCCCACCTTCTTCATGCTTCAACTGATGACACCATTCACTTAGCTTCATTTCTTGTTCACTTTTGGTCTCATATATTATCTTAGATGCTATAGAAAGATATTCCGTTACATGGTAAAATCCAATGTTAAAATATCTACGTACTTTTCCAAAAAGTCAATTATCCTTTATCCATCCACAAGACCTATATAATTCACATTCGGATACTGATTTTTATCTGTATTATCTCCGCATCCATTTTTTTCTTAAACAACTCTTTTCCATGCTCCGGATGACTTGCTATATAACTCGTATACAACCTATTTCCGTCTTTGTCATGTAACCCTATTGTACCAACCATTACTTGTTTAAACTTTTCACCTAAAATATACACATTTGCTCCATGAGATAGTCCCAAAAATCGTTAGAGTTTACAAGAACGGAACTCGCCAGAATATTGATTTTGGCAAAAAAATAAGGAGAGTTCCGTATGAAGAAACATAAGAGAGCAGTAAAAAACTGTCAAGAACAAAAATTTGGTATAGAGACCTTTCGAGAATTGGCTTACAATGACATAGTTTCTATGGCAAGAGAAGCATCACTTCAAATAATTACAAATATAATGAGATTGGAAGTTGAAGTATTATGTGGAGAGATATTCTCTCATAAAAGAGGATTTTGTCATAGAGGTGGAAGCGAAAAGGGTCAATCTATATGAATGGTCAAAGAGTTCCATTTATTAGGCCTAGGGTAAGGAAAGGGAAAGAAGAAGTCTCATTAGTGAGCTATGAAAACTAAGGAATCCAAATAGCATAAACGATTATGTTTTACGATTGCTGTCGAGGGAGTAAGCGTCCAGAATATGATGAACTATTGTTGAAAATCAGTGAGGAGTCCGGATTATCAAAGAGTTCCGTTTCAAGACAATTCGTGAATGAATCAAGAGAAATACTGGAGAAATTCAAGAATCGCGATTTCAGTGGGAAAGAATTTTTCAGTATAATTGTGGATGGGACATCCATTGGAGAGGAAATGGTGGTAGTTGCAATGGGTATTGATGTTAGTGGTAGCAAGCATTTTCTTGGTTTTTCAACGGGTTCAAGTGAGAATACGGAGACAGTTAAGGATGTATTATCTTCATTAGAGGGACGTGGTATTAAATTTACGGATAGAGTATTATGCATAACGGATGGTTCTAAGGCATTAAGAAAAGCCCTAACCGGTCGTTTTGGAGATAAAGCAGATTTTCAAAGATGTACAAACCATAAAGCATGGAATATATATGCAAAGTTGGCAGATAAGTATCATTCGGAGTTAGAAGATACCGAAAAGCATTGGGATGTAATAGCTATGAGGATGCAAAGGAGGGATTGGATTCACTTGAGAAGTGGCTTGATTCTGTGAGTTTCTCTGCCGCAGAAAGTTTGAGAGAGTGTAGTAGTGAGATACTAACACTGCACAAAATAGAGATGCCAGCGGAATTGAGGATATCATTTCATACAACGAATTTAATAGAATCTGCCTTTAGTAGTCCTAAGTCTCTTATGAAAAGGATAAAAATATGGGATAGCAAGACTGACATGATTCCGAGATGGGTTGCGGTAAACTTAGTCCACATGGAAAGTAAGTTTCGTTCAGTGAGAGGGAAAAAAGAAATAAATAATTTTCTTTTTAAGTATTTGAAAAAGGATAAAACACTTGACAAAAAGGAAGTGAATTTATAGGATGTTTTTATTCCGTTCTTTTCAAACCCTAACGGAAATTGGGACATTCTCTGCTCCATCCATCCCTATACTTACAGTTGCTACCGGAACGTCTAAATGAGGAACTTTATATCCCCATTTTTCTTCTTTTGCTTCTGCTATGGCTTGAACACTTTCTGCTACATTCTGGATGTATAATAAGGGAACTTTTCGTCCATGATTTTTTTCCAAATCTCTTGCTACTGCTCTTCCATCAAGCTCTGCATATTTATCCGATACTATTTGTGCAAACTTTGGAGTAGTGGTACTGTTTATTATTCTGGCTTGATATTCTAAGGGACAATATGTTTTCCCTCCTTCGCTGGTCTGGTATACATGTCGTTCTATTTCCGTCCATACTACTGTACACTTTTTTTATCAATATATTTCATAATTAACCAATCTGGGATTTTGGGTAAAGGACTTTTAACTGCTATTATCAATCTAAATAAATATTTTACAATATTAATAAAATGTATCATTTTTTTTGGAGCATAGTATACCCATTTCGAAAGTAAGAAATGCTTAAAGACTTGTTGCCATTCTTATACTTTTTAATAGGTATTGGATTTTTTTCAGCTTCGATTATACCTTCATTTACACAGAGAATATAAGCAAACGAAACTACAGCGATCATAACTTCAATTTTTGAATCATCAAATATTTCATTTTGAAAAATCGGAGTAGTTTTGCATAATGTGAGTCTGCTTTCACATTTTTATTTCCGGTAATTTCTGGCATTTTATCTCGGCATTTATATAAACTTACACTACGAGTTTGTATAATGCATTCTACTAAAATTAAAAAGTTTTTCAATATCCAAAGACTGTGATAAGGAAAATATTCATGTAAAATATCAAAATTTTTGTATACCGTTTGCATAGTTACTTCCCATTTTTGATTTTATATGCTTAATATCAAATTTAAAAGTCTCACTATATCGTTGTTTCTCAAATATTTTCTATTTTTTACCAGGAGTATTAGACATAATCATATATTTATGTCTCTTTTAACCGTACAGTAGTATGATAACAGAGGCCGCTTGCAAAATGATTGTGAAAGAAAGACTTTGTAAATCCGGAATGAAATGGAAACGAAATGGGGTTAGAGTCGTTTTGGATTTAAGAACTATGATTTATACTCCAGATAGGTGGGAACAGTTCTGGAGCAAAATCAACCAATATGGAACTTATACTCATGTATAAGTTTAACATTAAATATAAGTCATACCCCCTGAGCTTGGCTCTTTTGCTAACCAAAGCTCTCATACATTCACTATTTCGTTATCTTTTCACTCGCGTCTTCTACTCTTCACATAACAAAGCTCGTTTATCAAAGTTAATTCCTTTCTGAGCTTGGCTCCTTTACTCATCAAAGCTCACATATATTCACTATATCGTTATTTTTTCACCAGCATTCAACAATTCACATTTCTTAAAACTGCTTTTATTCTTAGAATGTGGTTATCCTGTTTTACTTCGCATAAACAAATTTATATATTTGTAAACAATTTGTTCCAATTTTTAGGAAGCGGGACTAATAACTAATTTCTATATAATTCTTTTTCAAGCCTTATTCACAAAACTAAGCCAGCAATGGCATTAACGTTAGAGCATACCGACGTGCGCTTCGGCATGTCACTGAGCCATGGAGCTTTTGCCATTGCAAGTGCTGTGACTGAGTAACTTCCAATCATACGAAGGCACTGCACTTGCTTGAAGAACCAAGCCTCTCTCGGTGCAAGGAAGTGAACAATTTCCAATCTAGCTCGCTTCCGCAGTGGGTATGCTCAGTTATGCAACCGTTTTCATGGGGAAAATTTAAAGCCCTTCTCTTTTCAATTATTTTCATAGAAATAATCTTTTGCTTCTTCATGGATTCTTTTTAGTTTTTACCTTTCTATAAGTGCATATTTTGTCATTTCGTATAATCAAATTTTCCGAATTAACTAAATCTAACTTTTCTTTAAATGCTTTTATTTCTTGATGTAAAATATCAGACATTATCATAATTTCTCATCCATAGGTTCAATAAAATTTATTATATTTTCTTTCCTTCTACTATTTTTATTTCTTCTTCTGTTAATCCATACAACTCATAAACCAATTTATCAATCTGTTTATCCAATAAATCACACTTCTGTTGAAGTAGCTTTTTGTCTGCTTCTGTCGTAGTGGAATGAAGTTCTTCATGACTATAAAGCATTTGCTCAACAAGAGAAACGAGTTTATCATGCTCAATTTTTTGAATTTTATTTGATAAATCGAGCTTTGGGATAGGTAAATTTTTGCAATCTTGAATAAGTATTTTTTGAAAAACATTTTTTTCTGAGTCTAAATATTTATTCCTATGATAAAAGGTTATCAGTGTAGAATTTAAAACCCCAAGTATAAATTTTAATTTAATATTAGTTGTTTCTTTTACTAAAATATTAAATGCTATTTGTGCATTATATCCCATATTCCGCTAGTGTTCAAATAAAAAACGAGAGATTATTACAGAATAAATTTTACAAATATAAGTAAAAAATCATATTTTCAAATTTATGCAAAACATAAATCAGAATATTCAAATAGAAGTTATAGAGCACCTAGGTATAATATCAAGTATATGCCAAAATTTAAAGTTAACAGAACGAGTAGACGCGAGGTTGAACCAAAATCATCCATCCCAAATTGTCACCCCTGGTCAAATAGTATCTGCTTTGATATTGAATGGATTAGGATTTTCAAACCATAGAGTTTATTTGGTATCAGAATTTTTTCGGAATAAACCGGTAGAAAAACTTATTGGTTCTGGAATAAAAGCGGAACACTTGAATGATGACGCTATAGGAGATTGTTTGGATGACATATATGAATACGGTGCGACGAAACTGTTTAGTGAAATAGCACTAGAGATTGTGATGGAAAAACAACTATTGGGAAAAGTATCACATGGAGACGGAACTAGTTTTAAAGTGGAAGGTGAATATAATGGAAGTGGTGAGGGAGTTAAAATAACTTATGGTTATTCAAAAGATCATCGTCCGGATCTGAAACAAATTATGTTAACGTGAGTTCGGGATTAAAATTAAATTAAAATATAAAAAAATGATTTTCTCCTAGGTAGCCAAACTCAATTCTGGATTTATGAACAACAACAGAATGAGTTTGACATATATATTTTGTGATATAGATGACTTTTGTAAAGAATTAAAAATAAATCGCCTTCCAGTTCCAGGTAAAAGAAATCGTTTTACTAGAGAAACTGAATTATGCACGAGTGAGATTATGACAATTCTTGTATTATTTCATCTAAAGGGATATAGAACATTCAAGTGGTTCTATTGTGATTATGTAAAGGAAACATTATTCCCAAGAATTTCCAAAACTTGTTAGCTACAACCGTTTCGTTGAACTAATTCACAAGTATTACTTCCACTTTTGCTTACCTAAGTATACAGAGACTCGGAAGTAAATCCGGACATTTATCATTGATTCCACAGCTTTGAAAGTATGTGAAAATAAAAGAATCCATAATCACAAGGTTTTTGCTGGTTTAGCGGAGCGTGGCAAGACAAGTGTAGGTTGGTTTTATGGATTCAAACTACATCTAATTATCAATGAAAAGGAGAAATAATATCTTTTTACATTACAAAGGGCAATGTAGATGATAGAAATGAAGAAGTAATTTTCTTTCTTACAAAAAATCTTAAAGGAAAACTTTTTGGGGATAGAGGTTATATTAGCCAAAATTATTTAAAAACTTCTTGAAAGAGGAATTAAAATGATAACAAAAATTAGAAGAAATATGAAAAACATACTTATGGACATGACAGAAAAACTCTTACTTAGAAAAAGAGCAGTCATTGAATCCGTAAATGAGGAACTCAAAAATATATGTCAGATACAACACACTAGACATCGTAGTGTTATTAATTGGATGGTAAATATAACTTCGGGATTAATTGCATATTCATTTTTTCCTAAAAAACCTAGTATCGACTTAAAAACAGGCGGTATTTTGGTTGAAATTTGATTATCCCGAACTCACGTTACAGTAGTATGTAAGTCATAGCTAAGTGTTTTGTATGCCTTCCGATAGTCCAAACCATCAAGCAACCACTCCAATTCTTTCATGCTGATTTCCATTGAATTATTATCCGATTTCAACCACATATACTTGTCTTTCTCCAAACGCTTCTGCCATAAACAAAAACCGTTCCTATCCCAGTAGAGTATTTTGATTTGGTTTCTTCGCTTATTGCAAAATACAAACAGGCTCTTGTCATTTGTTACCAATAATTTGATAATGAAATCATCTATCCTGTGCCAAAGCTTTTTCATATGCCATTTTACTATTTCTTTTACATGACTACATATCTATCCAATCACTTCCATTGTTCCTTTGGCAATTTGCAATTCTTCGTTTGTGGGAATTACAAGAATTTTCACTTTGCCATCATCCGAATGAATAGAACGAGACTGCCCATTGTTGATTTGGTTCAATCCATCAGAGATAGAAATTCCAAGGGCTTCTAAATTTTCACAGGCTCCCTTACGAATGTCAGAACTATTTTCGCCAATTCCACCGGTAAATACAATGGCATCTAACTTACCAAGAGCAGCAAAGTAAGCACCTATATATTTTTTGATTCGATAAGCGTAGAGATCAAAGGCTAAGCTTGCTTTTGGGTCTTTTGCCTTTCTCTTTTCTAATACGTCCCTCATATCGTTGGTACCACAAAGCCCTTTGAGTCCGCTTTTTTTGTTTAATAGAGTATCCAGTTCCGCTATATTCATTTTGAGCTCATTGGCAAGGAAAAAGAGAATACCGGGATCTATATCACCAGACCTTGTTCCCATCACAATTCCTTCCAAAGGTGTCATTCCCATAGAAGTGTCGATACATTTACCATTTTGTATCGCTGCCATACTGGATCCATTTCCCAAGTGGATGGTAATCAAATTCAATGTATCTAGGGTTGTATTTAAAAACTTGGCTGTTTGAAATGCAACGTATTTGTGGGACGTACCATGAAATCCATATCTACGAACCTTATATTTTTCATACAACTCATGCTCTATGGCATAGTGGAAGGCACGCGGAGGAATGGTTTGGTGGAAAGCCGTATCAAAAACTGCTACCTGTGGAATACCAGGAAAAGATTCTTGGCAAGCTTCGATTCCGATCAAATTCGCCGGATTGTGCAAAGGTGCCAAAGGAGCGTGTTCTTGGATTGCTCGAATCACGTCTTGGTCTATTACGACCGGCTCATGGAAAGCTTCACCTCCATGAACAACTCGGTGTCCGATGGCTGTAATATCCTTTTTGGTTTCTATGACTCCTGTATTTTTGTCAGTAAGCAAATCTATCATAATGGAAATGGCTGCTTTGTGCCCGGTGATAGCTTGCTCCTTGCTTACTTTACTTCCGTCTGTTCTATATGGATGCTTTCTATGGGTAATCACACTGGAACTTTCTCCGATCTTTTCAATTAAACCGGCAGCCAAGACTTCAGATGTATCCATAAAAAATAATTGGTATTTCAGAGAAGAACTACCAGTGTTGATAACTAGTATTTTCATATTAACCCCTTTTCAGCTTGTGCTTGTATAGCGGTAATGGCAACCGTATTTACAATGTCCGGAATTAGACAACCCCGGCTTAGGTCATTTACCGGTTTGTTCAAGCCTTGCAAAACCGGACCTATCGCAACTGCTTTTGCAGAGCGTTGGACTGCTTTGTAGGTGTTGTTTCCGGTGTTGAGGTCTGGGAATATAAAAACGGTAGCTCGACCGGCTACTTGGCTATTAGGCATTTTTGTTTTGGCTACTTCCATGTCAACGGCAGCGTCATATTGCATTGGACCTTCTAACTTAAGATCAGGTCTCTTTTCTTTTGCTAATTTGGTTGCTTCCCTGACCCTTTCCACTTCCGATCCTTGACCGGAACTTCCCGTAGAATACGAAAGCATGGCAACAATTGGTTCAATTCCAAATGCTCTGGCTGTATCAGCTGAACCTATGGCAATTTCTGCCAATTCTGCGGATGTCGGATTCGGATTAACCGCACAATCACCATAAACCAATACTCTATCTTCCAAACACATAAAAAATACGCTGGAAACGATGGTGGAATTTGGTTTTGTTTTTACAATTTGGAAAGCGGGACGGATGGTTTGGGCGGTTGTGTGAATAGAACCGGAAACCATTCCGTCAGCGTGTCCTTTATAAATCATCATGGTTCCAAAGTAATTCACATCAGCCATAATGTCTTTCACTACGTCTACCGTAGCACCTTTATTTTTCCGCAATTCACAAAAGGTTGCGACATAATCATCATAATAAGTTGATTGAACGGGATTGATAATATTAATCCCATTCATTTTTAAGCCCAGGTTGTCTATTTTCTCTCGGATTTTCATCTCATCTCCCAGAAGGGTAATATCTACTATATTCCGCCTGAGAAGTATTTCGCTTGCCTTCAGAATACGATCTTCCGCTCCTTCGGGTAAAACGATGTGTTGTTTGTTGGATTTTGCTTTTTGTAACAATCCATACTCGAACATTTTTGGTGTCACCATTGTGGAACGTGTGATGGAAATTTTTTGTTGAAGTTCTTCCACGTTTACGTGAGATTCAAATAGACCGAGAGCAGAGACAATTTTTCTGGGAGTGTGGAGAGATATTGTAGCATGAATCGAGTTTATTTTCAAAGCAGTTTCAAAGGTATTATCCTTTACACTAAGAATACTTATCGGAAAATCGATTAAACCATCAATGAGTTCCCTTATTTTACCTTCCGGTTTCATACCCCCGGTAAGCACGATTCCGGCAACTTTTGGCATTGCAATAGAAAATAGTGATAAGATACAAGCAATTATGATGTCAGCTCGATCACCGGGCGTAATAACGATTGTTCCATGCTTTAACCTTTCCATATAGTTTCCAACCTGCATGGCTGCAATGGATGAGCCTGTTGTAGGCTTGATGAGATTATCTTTTCCGTATACAATTTCAGCTTCCAACCGATTGGCTATGTCTGACATTGTAGGTCTTCCTAAGCTTGCTTCATCAGGTATTGTATACACAAGTCTATCTTTGAACAGAGTATGGTATTTAAAGACAGAATTCAGTTCATCGGTTTGATTATCCGGAACTCTGTTGACAATGAGTGCAACTATTTCACATCCTTTATCATCAAGGGATTCTATTGCCAACTCTACCGAGCTGATAATTTCTTCTACATTTTTGTGGAAAGCATTTGTTACAACAAGGAGGGGAGTTCCTAAATTGTTGGCTATCCTCGTGTTAATGTCAAATTCAAAGGCGGAAGTCCCACTTTCGAAATCACTCCCTTCGCACAATACAAAGTCAAATTTATTTTCCAAAGCTTTGTATTTTGCTAAAATGCCATCCAATAATTCTTCTTCTTTTCCGGAAGTAATTAACTCTTGAGCTTCCTGTACCGTATAGGCATAACAATCTTGATAGTCTGTTTTTAAATGGTAGTATCCGTTGATTAGTTGGATATCGTTGTCCGATTTGTTGCTAAATGGCTCGGCATTGATAATAGGGCGAAAAAAAGCCACATTTTCCGAGTCACGGAGTAGCATTTCCATTACACCTAAGGCAATGGCAGATTTTCCACTTCTGGCTTCGGTGGTGGTTATATATAAATTTTTTGACATATCATTCCAGCTCCTAAAATATATACCATGATTGGAGTGATTTACATGATTAGCTTACTTGATTTTAAAGGATTTTCTTAAAAAAAGTAATCCAAAAACCACTCTATGTTTAGTATATTATTATTTATTGCTATAAATCAACTGAAAAATTTTAATTTAAATATATTGGTAGGGTGAACTTGAAACTGCTGCCTTTTCCTTCAATGCTTTCTACTGAGATGGTTCCGCCGTTTTTTTCAATAAATTCTTTGCATAAAATCAAGCCCAAACCGGTTCCTTTCTCATTTTCGGTTCCATTAGTCGAATATTTTACACTGATTTGAAAGAGTTTGTCTATATCTTCTTTGGGAATACCAACTCCGGTATCAGAAATAATAATTTCTACAAACCTATCTGTGAGTTTCGAGTCAATTGTCACTTCACCGTTTTTAGGTGTGAATTTGATGGCGTTGGAAATCAGGTTTCTGAATATAGTGTCTATAGTGTTTTTGTCAGCCAGAACATAAATATCGTCTTTGACTAAGGATTTTAATTGTATACTTTTGTTTTGTGCCGTGCTGCTGGACATACGAATATTGGCTTGAACTACGTGGTTGATGTTCAATTTTTCTGGGAAATATTGTATTTTGTCTGTTTGTGTTCTTGACCATTCCAAAAGGTTTTCTAATAGGTTATAACCTTCTTTTGTGGATCGATACATGCTGGAAACATACTTGTGTATTTGAGCTTTATCCAATTCGGCAATATTATGAATAATCACTTCTCCAAGACCCAAAATTCCTTGGAAGGGATTTCGCAAATCATGAGCTATAATCGAAAAAAGTTTGTCTTTAGCTGCATTAAGAACTTCAAGTTTCTGCTTTTGATGCCGTATCGTTAAGTGGGTCTTTACTCTTGCCAAAATTTCCATTGAATCAAAAGGCTTGGCGATATAATCAATAGCACCCATTTCAAAACCCTTGATCTTATTGATTGGTTCTGTCAAAGCACTCAAAAAAATTATCGGAATGTCACGAGTTATTGGATTGTCTTTTATGATTTTGCAAGTTTCGTATCCATCCATTTTTGGCATGAGTATATCTAATAAAATTAAGTCAGGTGGAGTTTCATTGATAAACTTTATGGCTTCTTCCCCAGAATATTGGATATAAACTTTGTATCCTTCCGATTCTAGTATACATTCTAGTAATTTAATGTTTTGATGGTTATCATCTATGATAAGTATTGAAAAAAGACTTGTTTTTGATTCATTTTGCATGATATTTTAAAAAATATGTAATAAGAATTATCCTAAGGATAAGATTTTAACTGTCAAATTGTTTTTTTATGGGGTATTTGAAAAGTAAAAAATATCCTTGAATTTTGTTAATTACAAAATTCATTGGAGGGTATCCCTTAAACCAAAGCGTAACCGATCCCTGAGCGTAGTCGAAGGGAGTAGTCGAAGGGAAATAGGAGAAAATAATATGAAAACCATAACACTAAATGTCGAAGGAATGTCTTGTAACCACTGTGTAAAAGCTGTTGAAGGAGCTTTAAAAGAAAATCAAGCAAAACAGGCAACAGCAAGCTTAGAGGATAAATCCGTCACCATTGAATTTGATGAATCTACCTTGTCTTTGGACAAAATAAAAGACATTATACAAAAAGAAGGTTACAAAGCTATATTATAAAATGACAAAATAAATACAATTAAGACTTTTAAAATAGATTAAAGCCTTAAATAAATATTAACTATTGCAGGTTAAATCTAATGAAATTAAAACTTATAGCAACCTCAGATAACATCAAAAACGAATTCGGAGAAAGTTCTGAAACATTTATTGCATCTATGGACCTAATGACACAGTACTATTCTAAGATTAGCGGAGAATGTGTTATCCAAACCTCCTACAAGCAATGGGAAAAATTTCTTAGTTTAGCGTATGGAAAGTTTATTGGAAACACAAAGGTCTTCTTGGTTCACACATACCTGAGCGTATTTTCCAAAATACTCGCTTTCTCTATTTTGTCCAAAGACAAGGAATTTATCGAAGACCAAGAATTGGAAACAATCCTAAACGGACATATATTTGATGATTACAGAATAGAAAATTTCGTTGCGAACGATTTTTACCATTGGATAGCAACTGAGGCAAACTACAAAGCCTTACACCCCGTATTTCGAAAAATCCTCCAAACGCTAGAGAACTTTGACTTTTCCAACATCCAAGAAGATATTTTAAAAGGTGTTTACCAGGAACTCATCGATATAGAAACAAGACATAAATTAGGAGAATACTACACTCCCGATTGGCTCTGCAACGAAATTATAGATTCTTTTGAAATAAAGCGAGATAGCAAGTTTCTTGACCCGGCTTGTGGAAGCGGTTCGTTTATCAGAGCGTTTATCCATAAATTAAAAAAGCTATACCCGAAAATAACAGCAGAGGAAATCTTGGCACAAGTGAGTGGAATCGATATTCATCCATTATCTTTGCAAATTGCCAAAACAAACGTGCTGCTAGAAATCTATGACTTGATAAAGAAAACTAAAAAGCCCATTGAAATGAAATTGTATCTGAAAAATGCGTTGTCACTTCCGGAAAAAGAAAACCCTTCCTTTGATTTCATTGGTGGGAATCCGCCTTGGCTGACGTATTCCATGTTTTCCAATAAGGAATACCAAGAGATTTTGAGCAAATTAGCAGGAATTTACGAGCTGATTCCATCTGCCGCCAATATGCCTCACTTGGAAATTGCGTCTATCTTTTTGTCTCATGCAAGTGAAAAGTTTTTAAAGCCAAACGGGAAAATTGCCTTTGTACTCCCTCGAAGCTTTTTATCTGCTGATCAACACAAAAATTTTCGAACAGGTACGTCAGTAGGCTTCAATCTAACAAGTATTTGGGACTTGAATAATGTAAAGCCTCTGTTTAACGTTCCCGCTATGGTTGCCTTTGCAGAAAAAGAGAGCAAAAAGGAAAAATGCAAATTTCCTAAATCGGGAATATCGGGTATTAAGTTTAGTGGTAATGGTGTTATACATAAATCCGAAGTAACCTGGTATTATTCTACACTAGGCGAGAGAACAGCATTGTCTGATAAAAAAGGTGATTTGACAGAAGGTAAAAACTTCTACGAACCATACTTCAAACAAGGAGCAAACATCGTTCCACGCAATTTCTACTTTATAGACGTAGCGGAAGTTCTACCCAAAAAGAAAGCAGGCAGAGACGGCAGAGTTGTGATTGTAAAGACGGCAGAGCATGTACTTGCAGACGCAAAGCCACCTTGGAAAGAATTTATCTTAAAAGACCGACTCAATACAAACTTCATCTTTACAACTGCCATGTCCAAGAGCATCTTGCCGTTTGCTCTAATCAATCCCGTTTTGGTAGCCTTACCAATCGTTATAGAAAGGGTTGGCAAGAGAAAAGAAATCCGGCTACTCGATGCGGACAAGGTTCTGGCAATCGGAGACTACTATTCATCCAAATATTTCCAAAAGGCTGAGAATCTTTGGGACAAGTATAAAACGGAGAAAAACGAAAACATTTCTATTTCAGATTATCTGAATTGGCAAAACAAACTAACAGGACAAGACATAAATTCCAAATATCTCGTGTTGTACAATGCTTCTGCCAAAGATGCCAATGCCGTTGTGTTAGAAAGAAGGAAGTTTGACTTTCCGTTTATCGTAGAGAGTGCAGCCTATTGGTATGCCACTGATGATAAAGACGAAGCCATCTATCTTTGTGCTTTTTTAAACAGTAATTTTGCCAATAAGCAAATTAAGGACTTTCAAGCAAGAGGACTCTTTGGTCCGAGGCATGTTAGTAAAACTATTCTCCAGGTTCCTTTACCACAGTTCAACCCTACAACAAAGATTTACAAAACTCTATCAGATTTAGGAGAATCTTGCATCCAAAAGACAACGGATTTTTTGAGCCATTGGGACACAAAGGAAGTTTCCAGCTTGAAATTAGGAAATCTTCGGTTGAAAATCAGAGAGCATCTTTATAAAGAGCTAAATGAGATTGACAAGGTTTTAGGAAATTTAATCCCTAACCCTGGTATTACAGTAAAATAAAGTAAAAATCAATATTTTAATTTAGAATGATTCTATCTATTATTCTTAGTTGAATATAAGTATGCTATTATTATACTTGGAATAGATATTCATTATGAGAAAGAGATTTTTTTCAAAAATCAAAAATTTTACTGCTATTATAGTGTCTTTTTCCCTATCTATCAGTATTATCCCTGGGTCTAAAATTGACCTTACCAACAGCTGTACAATGAATAATGAATGTAAGACAAGGGATTGGTTTTATACTTGTGACCCAAAAGTTGAAGTTTCTCATGTATACAATTCTAACGTAAACTGGAAAAAATTTAAATTCCCCAGCAACTTAAAAAACTTGGAAAATTCGGATAAGGATTTTTTAGAGTGTATATTTTTTACAAAGTTTGATTATCCAAATGAGCTTAAAAAAAAGATTGTACATCCTGGAATGCTTTTTTATAGTATTGGTCCCAAGTTTTCGATATATCTTAACCAAAATTTAATAGTATCCGAAGGAAAATCAAAAAACAATAAAATAACATACGAGCGCCTTCTTAGAAATGTAGTTTATCCCATTAAAGAAGAATTTTTAAATGAAAAAGATAATATCTTCGTTATTCGCTTAAGTGGTGATCCCAGGTATGTTCTTTCCGGTTTTTATTATAAAGGAGATTACGTGATTGGAGAGTTTAGCCAATTACTAAACCAAAGAGAAGATAAACTTGGTATGGTGCTGTATTCTCTTTATTTATTTGTTGGATTGTACCATGTATTTTTATTTTATAGAAGACCACAGGATAATTATAACATTTATTACGGCTTATTTTCGGTTTTGGTTTTTGTATATTTTTTTACTCGCTCCAATTCTATTTTTGAGTTACCCATTAGTACCTCAATCATTGCCAGGATAGAACATTTATCTCTCTACAACATTCCCTGGTTGATCGTTGCGTTTTTTGAATCTTTGTTTTTTTTCAAAATAAGTCGCTCATTAAAAATTTATGGAGGTTTTATTTTGTTCTTTTCGATAGTTGCTGTTCTTTTACCGGGACATTTAAGAACTTATGTACTGAGAACATGGCAATTTTCTGCAATCTTTATAACATTTTACTCTTTTTATATATTGTACAAAGGAATGAAGAATAAAAGCAAAGAAGCTAAAATCCTTTTTGGAGGAACTGTAGTTTTGCTAGTCTCTTACATTGTAGACATAACCGATTCTGTTTTTTTTCACCTAAATCTACACCTTGCAAATTTCGTATTTTTTCTATTTATTGTGGGAATAGCGGTTTTATTGGCTGAACGTTATGTTCGCTTAAACAATGAAAAAGAAGAACTATTAAACAGAAGCGAACAAAAAACAAAAGAACTCTTTTGCCTTTTTAACATATCCCAAAGCTTTTCAGGTTCTAAGGCAAAATCCAAAATGTACCAGAATATAGTAGAAGTTATAAAAAATACATGGCCTTATTCGACGAAAGTAGACGTTTGTTTACATATTAATGATCAAATATTTGAAACAGGTACTATAAAAACAATAAATTCTATTCAAGTGCCTATAGGAATCGGAAATGATGATTTGAGTTATTTAGAAATTAAATATTTATCCGAGTCTCAAATGAATAACAAAAGTAAGGAGGCTCAGAACTTTCTAAATACAGTCGGAAATCTGCTTGGCAATATCGTCGGGAAAGTAAGGTTAGATGAAGAAGTTATTTTAGCCAATGCCGTTTTTGAAAATGCAATCGAGGGGGTGTTGGTTACCGACGCAAAAGGAGTTATCCAATACGTAAATCCTGCTTTTACAACAACAACCGGTTATATGCCAAACGAGGTAATAGGGAAGACACCTAGTATTTTGAAGTCAAACCATTACAATGAAGACTTTTATAAACAAATGTGGTATGCCATCCATACAAAAGGCAAGTGGCATGGAGAAATTTGGAATAGACGTAAAAACGGAGAAATTTTCCCGGAACTATTATCTATTACTTCTATTCCAGATTCGGACGGTGAAATCATGCAGTATGCAGGTGTGTATTTTGACATAACGGAGATGAAAAAAAGTGAAGAGCAAGTTCGTTACCAAGCATATCATGATGCTTTGACAGGACTACCAAACAGAACCTTATTTTATGATAGATTGCAAAATGCTCTTCTCCATGCCAAAAGGTACAAGGTAAAAGTTGCCATATTGTTTGTTGATTTGGACAATTTCAAAAATGTGAATGATACACTAGGTCATAATGCCGGAGACAATTTGATCAAAACGGTTGCTGAAAGGTTACGTGATAGCGTAAGAGAAATGGATACAGTAGCAAGGCTCAGTGGTGATGAGTTTATCATCTTGGTTGACGATTTGGATACTAAAGACAATGCGTTAATTGTTGCGAACCGTATCATAGATAATATACAAAAGCCGTATACAATACAGAATCATGAATTAAAAGTGGGAGCGAGCATGGGTGTTACATTTTTTCCCGATGATGGACAAGATGTGGAAACTCTGGTAAAGAATGCAGATATAGCCATGTACAAAGCAAAAGAACTTGGAAAAAATGCCTATCAACTTTTTACAAAAGAGATGAAAGAAGCCGCTTATAAGAGGGTTTATATCGAAAACGAGCTTAAAAAAGCAATTCAGAAAAATGAACTTTTAATCCTTTATCAGCCTATTATATCGGTTAAAAAACAAAAAATAGTTGGAATGGAATCTTTATTAAGGTGGAATAGCAGAAATTTGGGTGAAGTACCACCTTTGGAGTTTATTCCCATCGCAGAAGAATCATCTTTAATTTTAGAGCTTGGTGAATGGGTATTAACAAGAGCATGTTACGAAACATACAATTTGCAAAAAAAGGGAATAAAAAATTTAAAAGTATATGTTAACGTTTCTGCCAAACAGTTTATAAATCAAGATTTTTGTAACCTGGTAGAAACAGTATTGCTAAAAAGCGGATTGTCTCCCAAATCACTGGTGTTAGAACTCACAGAAAGTATTGTGATGACTGATATTTATAAAACAATTAAAGCCATGAAGAGTTTAAATGATATAGGGGTACAGTTTGCATTAGATGATTTTGGTACGGGACACTCATCTTTAAGTTATTTAAAAAAATTTCCGTTGGTGAAGCTAAAAATAGATAAGTCTTTTATAA
Source organism: Leptospiraceae bacterium (assembly GCA_024233865.1). GTDB lineage: Bacteria > Spirochaetota > Leptospiria > Leptospirales > Leptospiraceae > JACKPA01. Next base: position 268,226 of record JACKPA010000004.1, read on the forward strand.
ATGATATAGAAGTTGATCAGGGGAATAGGCAAATCATTCAAGCGACGATCTCACTTGCCCATAACCTTGGTTTGTTGGTGACAGCGGAAGGTGTTGAAACAAAGGAGCAATTGGATTTTTTATTAGAACATGATTGTGATGAAATCCAAGGTTTTTATTTTAGCAAGCCGATTAATATACTATCTTTCGAAAAATACCATGAAACAAATTCAGGGAAAATATTGGTTTTATAATGATGAGACACGAGAATGGATATTAAAAAAGAAGAAATACAATCTTTTGGTTTCTTGTTTGCCATCAACATGGAAACTCATTGTATAGAGGCAGTTAGCCAAAATATTCAAGAATTTTTGGGGCTTGATCCGACTATATACCTTGGTGAACAGTATACTTGTATTTTAAGTAGAGATTTTTATAATTCGATTCTTCAACAATTACAGTTGTTGTCTTTTGAATCTAGAGTTAAAACAGTTGTAGAGCTAAAACAAATTATCAAATTCAATTGCCTTACTCATATTTCAAAAAATCATTTGGTAATAGAATGTGAGCCTGAAGGAATTGATTCTAGAAATGATTGCCTTTTCCAGGTTGATTATGTAGCACACACAATACAAAACGCTGGAAATGTTTTGGATTTGTACACCGAAACTACAAGATTTATTCAACAAATTACGGGTTTTGATAGAATTATTTTGTTCAAAAGCAACATCAAAGGAGAGCGTACGAAAATTTATGAAACCAAATCGGATAAATTATCTAATTATTTCGAAATTAACCAAGTAGCATTTTTAAATGATATAAAAGAAATTGATTTTAACCTTCTTTATTATTCTCAAATTGTTCCGAATATTCAAGCTACTTTTTCCCATGTCTTATGCAGAGAATCTTGTAATTTTGACGGAAATGCCACCATTTTAAAGGCTCCTTCTTTGAATAGGTTAAGCTATTTAAAAGGTTTGGGAATTAGGGCAGCATTGGAATTTCCCATTGAAAATAACAAAGAACTTTGGGGTTACATTACTTGTTATAGCTATTCTCCTAAGCATATTCCATTTTTTTTGATAAAGCTGTTGGAGGTGACTAGCTCTCTGTTTTCCAATCAACTTTCTGTTTTGGAGAAATTAGAAGTTTCTAATGAATTTTATAACGAGAATTATCGACTTCACAAAATCATTGAAGCAGTAGGGGAAGGTGTTACTTTAAGTGATAGCGAAGGGCTCTTTGTAATTTTTAATAAACGGATGGAAGAAATTACGGGTTATTCAATTAGTGAAGCCAACTTTTCGGCAGATTTTTTGAGGCAAATTTACCCGAACGAAAGTTATAGGCGTGAAGTTGTATCTAGTTTGGAAAAGTTTTTAAACACAAACTCAGAAAAAGCTTATGACATCGAAACAACCATTACTACGAAACAAGGTACTGCAAAAACTTTACTTGTATCAACAACAATTATTCATTATAACAATCGAAAATTTTTCCTTAGCGTATACAGGGATATTACCACAAGGAAAACTGCTGAAGAGTCTATGAAAAAATCTTTTGAGATTTTCAGAACTGTAATGGATGGTTTGGACTCTAAAGTATATGTGATCGATATGAATAGCCATGAGATTCTTTTTATGAATAAACCTGCCCAGTCATCTTATGGAAATGATTATAAAGGAGAGATATGTTATAAAACTCTTGTTTCGGATAGAGATACCCCTTGTTTCCATTGCAACAATAGCAAGTTATTAAATTATTCTGCCAACCAAAACACAGCAATTGTTAGGGAATACAAAATAGATGAAAGTATATGGATTGAATCCAGAGAAAGAGCTATACCTTGGATAGATGGGCATATAGTAAAGATGGGTATTCATACGGATATATCCAAAAGAAAGGAATCCGAACAACTTCTAAAAGATAATGAAAATAGCCTTAGGCAAATTGCCGAGACCGTACAGGAAGTATTTTGGTTGTTTTCGGACAATCAAACTTTGTATGTCAGCCCAAGATATGAAGAGATATACAGTAGGAAAAAAGAGGAATTGTACCAAGACCCTAAAGCTTTCTTGAGAGCCGTTATTTCGGAAGACGTTTCTAAAGTTGAAGAGGCTTTATCGAGGGAAGAATACGTTAAAAAAGGGATGTTCAATGAAAGATATAGAATTCATGGTAACAATGGAGATATGCGATGGATATGGGGGCGTACATATCCAGTTTATGATGAGCATGGAAAAATTGTCAGGATTGTAGGTATTGCAGAAGACATTACAAAGCAGAAGCAAGCAGAAGAAGACCTGATTCGAGCCAAAGAGATGGCTGATGCAGCGAATCGAGCAAAAAGCGAGTTCCTTGCCAATATGAGTCATGAAATCCGAACGCCCTTAAATGCGATTTTAGGTTTTTCTGAGTTATTGAGAGGTATTCTTCAGGAAGGAAAAGGCAAAAATTACCTCAATTCTATCGCAATTAGTGGAAAAAATCTTTTATCTTTGATAAACGATATATTGGACCTTTCTAAGATTGAAGCGGGAAAACTCAATATACAGTATGAGCCAATTCAAATCGAAACTTTTTTTAATGAATTAAAAAACATATTCATTCACAAATTAGATGAAAAAGGTATAGAGTTTAGAATCAATATAGATCAAAATCTTCCAGAATTTATTATATTAGACGAAGTGAGATTAAGGCAGGTTTTATTTAATATTTTAGGAAATGCAATTAAATTTACCAATACAGGTTTTGTAGCATTGAATATTTTTTATGTGGAACAACCTAGAATCAATGAAGATCAAATAGAACTTATGATCGAAGTAGAAGATAGTGGAATAGGAATTCCGCAAGAACAGTTAGAGCTGATTTTTGATCCCTTTTACCAATCAAAAATCCACAATAAAGCCAGGCAGGAAGGCACAGGTTTGGGTCTTGCCATTACAAAAAGACTGGTTGAAATGATGCAAGGTTCAATCTATGTGGAAAGCCAATTAGGAGAAGGGACCAGATTTCGTATTCGATTACCTAATGTCAAGATTATTCATCACATTAATGACCCAAAAAGCTATTATGATTTGGAGGACATTGTATTTGAGGATGCAACCATATTGATTGTAGATGATGTGTATATTACCAGGCAACTTATAAAAGAGTATCTATTTGAAAGAAATCTAAAATTTTTAGAAGCTGCCAATGGTAAAGAAGCTCTTGATTTAATTTATAAACATAAACCGAATCTGGTTTTATTAGATATGATGATGCCAACCGTAAGTGGATTTGAAGTATTAGAAATATTAAGAAAAGATGAAGAGTATAAAAACTTGCCGGTTATCACGCTGACAGCTTCTGTTATGGAAGAAACCATTAATAGAATAAAAAATCTGTGTAATAGTTTTCTGGGAAAACCGGTAACGCAAGAAGAATTATTCAAAGAAATGATGAAATTTTTACCTTATAGAAAAGACAAAAAGAGGGAAATAAACAACGAAAGTACAGAAGTTATCTCTACTCTTATGAATCAAAATATCGTTGTTAATGCTCTCAATATAATTAATGAATTAAAAAATAATCTATTAGAGTCATGGAGGCAGGTTCAATCTTCGGTAATTATAGAAGATATCAATGATTTTAACAAAGAACTGGAGAAATTTTGTAAAGAATATCCGATTTCTCAATTATTAGAATACAAAAATAGTTTATCTAAAGCTCTTCAAAAATTTAATAGCAAAAAAGCGGGACAAATTTTATCTACATTTCCATTGATTATAGAGAAAGTTGAAACAGAATTAAAGCAGAAATTGGATCAAAAATAGTTTGTTTTAGTGATAAAATATTATACAATTTGATTAAAACATTGACTTAAAAATTATTAGTTGGAAATATCATCTTCAGGGAGAATACGATGGATCAGAATTTTGAAAAAGCAAGAATATTGATTAATGAAAGGGAATTTGATGATGGAAATTTGGACAAAGTTCACGATTTTTTATTAACCGAAATTCTAAAAGAACAACCTGATTGTTCTTGGGCTTATGGTTTGCTGAGTGAAGTTGAGTATTGGAGGGGTGAAATAGCAACCAAAGATAAGCTTGCTATTTATGAAAAAGGTGTTGAATTTGGCAAAAAAGGTGTTGAAAAAGATCCAAATAATATAGAATCAAATTTTTGGTTAGGTGTGAATTATGGGCTTTTGGGACACGAAAAAGGTATCATTAGCAGCTTGTTTCTCATTACCCCTATAGAAAATTCTTTAAAAAAATCGATGGAAATTGATGAAAAGTATTTCTATGGAGGACCTCATAGAGCAATTGGATGGTTTTACCACATGGTTCCGCCTTGGCCGATTGCGAACGGTGATAGTAAGAAAGGCTTAAAACATCTCGAAAAAGCACTGGAAATAGGACCAAGCTTTTATTTAAATCATATCTATATTTCCGAAGTTTTGATAGCACTTAGAGAAAAAAAGAGAGCTAGAGAGCATTTGGATTGGATATTAAACTCTCCTTTATCTCCAAAGCACAAAAAAGAAGACGAGAGATACAAAGAACAAGCGAAACAGATTATGAAAAAGCTATAATGAGAATTCTTGCCATATTTAACCAGAAAGGAGGATGCGGAAAGACTACTACCTCGGTTAATCTAGCATCTTCCCTTGCAGAACTAGAAAAGAAGGTTTTATTGGTTGATTTGGACCCGCAATGCTCTTCTTCCAAATGGTTAAATTTATCTTCTTCTTCTATTCAAGAAAGTGTAATTACAACATATATAAATCAAGATCCTGTTGGAAATATTTTGTTTCCAACGAAATTTGCCAACCTAAGTATGATTCCTTCTTCCATTCGAATAAAAACAGCAACCAAAAATCCTACCAATGCACCCAAAAATGTTCAGAGTATATTTTTGAAAAAACAATTATCTTTATTGGATGAGGGCAAATTTGATTTTATTGTGATAGATTGTCCGCCGGATTTGGGGAAGCTTACTCTTGCAGCTTTACTTGCAGCAACAGAACTGATCGTTCCGGTTCCAACAAATTATATGGGAATTAGTGTTTTGGCGGAAGTATTCAAAGTTTTTAAAGCCGTACACTTGAACTACAATCCTAATATCTTATTTACCGGTATACTTTGTTCTCAATACAATGGCAATAAAAAGCATGACAGAGAAGTGTTAAGTGCTATTTTTAGAAAGTTTAAAAACAAGGTATTTGATACGGTAATTCGTGAAGATGAAAAACTAACGGAGTGTCCTTCTTTTTTTCAGCCGATTAATCACTATGCACCCCAGAGCGTGGCAGCTCAAGACTTTAGGAGTTTTAGTCTTGAACTTTTAAAATATTGAATTATTACTAAATCTTGTATTAAGTTTAAAGTAAACAATAAAAAATTTACAGATAGTAGATAAAGGAGATTGAAATATGAAAATAACTGTCATAGGACATGGAAATGTAGGTGGAGCTTTGATTCGTAAATGGGCAAAATCAGGGCATCAAATTGTCATTGGAGCAAGAAATCCTGAAGATCAAAGTGCCAAAGAATTAAACCAATTTGATTCAAAGATTTCTGTTACTTCAATTGTAGAAAGTATTCAAAATACAGACGTAATTGTGATTGCTATACCTGCTCATCTAACTGCGGATTTGGCAAAACAATTGGGAAATTTAAGGGGCAGAGTTTTAATTGATACAACAAATTCCGTCTTCCAAAAACCCGATCCATATCCAACTGCCTTTGATGCATTCCAACAAATCACCGAAGCAGATGTCGTAAAATGCTTTAATAGTACAGGCGTGGAAAACATGAACAATTCAGATTATAACGGTGTAAGAGCCGACATGTTTGTAGCGGGAAATAGTAAAAAAGGAAAAGAAATCGCCGTGCAGCTTTCCAAAGATGCCGGATTTCCGGAATGTTATGACTTTGGAGGAGATGACAAAGTAGTTCTTTTGGAGCAACTTTGTGCAATTTGGATTAATCTTGCCATGATGCAAGGCTTAGGCAGACACATAGCATTTAAGCTATTAAAAAGATAATAACGAATCCTCAAAAAACAGCCAAAAGCGATTCTGAAAGGTCTACCCGAAGAATCATGAATAGTGACCAAATTTGTTTTTTAAAGCATTTAACTTGGATTGAAAATCATTTCCGGTTACTTTTTTTTGTGTCTGTTTTTTCTTTTCTGTTTTTTGAGCTTGGACGTTTTTAGGGGTGGTTTGAGTTTCTTGGGTTTCTTTTTTTTGCTTTAGATCACTTATCATAGATAGAGCAATACGTTTGCGAGGTATATCAACCTCTGTTACTGTTACTGTTACCTTTTGATGAACTTTAACCACTTCGGTTGGGTCTTTTATAAAATTCGTAGACATCTGGCTGATATGAATCAATCCGTCTTGGTGTACACCTATATCCACAAAAGCACCAAATTTGGTGATATTGGTGACAATACCATTGAGTTGCATACCTACTTTTAAGTCTTCCATTTTGTGAATACCTTCTGCAAATTCAATTACTTCAAACGTATCACGAGGATCACGTCCCGGTTTTGCCAATTCTCCCAAAATGTCGTTTAGGGTTGGGATGCCAACGGCATCCGTTACGTATTTCTTAAGGTCTATTTTTTTTCGAAAGCTTTCGTTTTTTATTAAATCTCCAATTGTGCATCCCAAGTCTTTAGCCATTTGCTCTACAATCGGATAGGTTTCCGGATGGACGGCACTCGCGTCTAAGGGATTTTCTGCTCCTCGAATACGCAAAAAACCGGCTGCTTGTTCAAAAGCTTTCTCACCCAATCGTTTTACTTTTTTTAGTTCTGCTCTGGAGCGAAAAGCTCCGTTTTGATTTCTATACTCAATAATATTTTGAGCCAATTGTGGACCCAAGCCAGAAATGTAGGTTAGAAGTTGTTTACTTGCTGTATTCACCTCCACACCCACTGCATTTACAGAGGACATAACTACATCATCTAGTGTGCTCTTTAGTTGGGTTTGATCAACATCGTGTTGGTATTGTCCTACGCCAATGGATTTCGGATCAATTTTTACCAATTCCGCCAGAGGATCCATAAGCCTTCGACCAATGGATACAGCCCCCCTAACCGTGATGTCATAATCCGGCATTTCTTCTCTTGCCACGTCGGAAGCGGAATAGACAGAAGCTCCGCTTTCATTAACCATCACAATTTGTATGCTTTTGTCCAAACCAATTCCACGAACAAATGCGTCTGTTTCACGGCTGGCGGTTCCATTACCTATTGCAATGGCATCAACCTTGTATTCTTCACAGAGCTTTTGAATTATCTCTGTTGATGTTTCTTTGTGTCTATCCGGAAAAATTACGGTGTGGTGTAATAGCTTACCTTGTGGATTGAGACAGACTACTTTGCAACCTGTGCGAAAACCCGGATCAATTGCCAATATGTTTTTCTCTCCCATTGGAGCGGCTAAAAGTAGCTGACGCAAATTATCAGCAAAAACTCGAATAGCTTCTGTATCCGCATTTTGTTTGGACTTCAAGCGGATTTCCGTTTCCATTGAGGGTTTGAGCAAACGTTTGTAAGCGTCTTTAACCGCAATAGACACTTGTTCGCTTGCTAAGTCGTTTCCTTTGACAAATTGTTTTTCGAGAATCGCCAAAGCATTTTCATCATCGGGAGAAATATCCAAAGATAGGATCATTTCTTTTTCACCTCTTCTCATTGCCAAGATTCGATGAGAAGGGGCATCTTTTAAAGGTTCTTTCCATTCAAAATAGTCTTTGTATTTCACTCCTTCCTCTTCTTTCCCTTCTACAACTTTGCATTGATAAACACCTTCTCTCCAAAATAAATCCCGCATTTTAGCTCTTGCCGGTGGGTCCTCATTCACCTTTTCAGCAATAATATCTCTTGCTCCGGCAATGGCATCATCGACTGTTTCCACACCTTTTTCCGGATTAATGTATTTTTCAGCTTCTTGGAAAATATCAAAATTTCCCTGCATAAAAATGAACTCTCCCAGGGGTTCAAGACCTTTTTCTCTTGCAATGGTGGCTTTTGTACGACGCTTGGGTTTGTAAGGCAGATACAAGTCTTCTAAAACGGACATTGTTTCGGCTTCTTCGATTTTTGCTTTTAGATCATCCGTTAGTTTACCTTGCTCTTCAATGGATTTTAGGATGAATTCCCTACGTTTGTCTAGTTCTCTTAGCTGTGTGAGCCTATCGCGAATTTTTGTGATTGCTACTTCGTCTAGTAAGCCTGTTGCTTCTTTTCTATAGCGAGCGATAAAAGGAACGGTTGCATCATCTTCTAGAAGCGAAACCGTAGCTTCTACTTGTTTCACGGAAATACCTAATTCCAAAGCGATTAGAGTAAAGTGTCTTGAATTATCTGTCATTTGTTCCTATTTTATTTGTTAGGCTTTTTTTAAAAGTAAAATATCACACTCTTTTTATCCCCAAATAGTAAAACCCTGGACTTTTTGAATCAAGACAACTTTCACAAGAAACAGAGCAAAGATCAAAAGGCAAAGAATAAAATAAACTGAGGTTTTTACCGTAGTGTCTTCTTTTTTTAATAAAATAAGCAAAGGTATGGATATGGTAAACATTCTGGACACGTTTTCGTAAACCGACCAGAAATGGTAGTAACTCGCAACTCCAACCATAAAAAAAGTGAAAAGCAATCCGACTCGATAAACGTAACCCACTTGTATTTTTCCGGTTAACGTGGTTATAATTCCAACCACAAATAATAACAATAAGGGAATCCTCGAACCGGCTCTGGCAAGGTCTTTCCAATTGCTTCCATCCAAAGAATTGTACAAGGTTTGTAAATAGGTTGTAATTCCTTCTAGGGGAAGTATAAAATCCGTTAGTCTTGTTGGTCGCCAATGAGGAAAGGTGAGTTTCAAGTAGAGATACCAAAAGGCAGGAATTACTAAAATGAAAACGACAACCAATGATTTACGGAAGTCTTTGTTCAACAGGTTTTTTAATCCCAGTGGAAAATAAAAAAACAAAGCCGGCTCTTTAGTCAAAACCGCAATGCTGGCTATCGGAATAAATGCCCAAAACTTGTCTTTGGTATAAAAATAATACGAAATGATAACCAAGGAAACCATTACTGAATCACTAACCAAAACGGTATAGCTACCAAGTGAAAAGGGGGACAGCAAATAAAACCAAGACAGATATTGGTATTCTCCTAGCATTTTTCGCAAAACCCAAAAGGAAAATCCAAACAAAGCAATGTTTAGAAAATACATTCCAAAAATAGCGGCGTACTTTCCAAACAAACCAAAAATGGCTACCAAAAACGGATAACCAATCCGGGGAGCTCTATAACTCTCATCAAAACCTTTTGGCCAGCTTGTGGTTAGGTTACTGATTGTTCGAGAATAGAAGTAGAAAATCTGCCCATCATAACCATTGCCCAAATCACCTTCGTAACCCGTTATAACTACAGCCCCTTTTGGCATATCTTGGGGGTTTTGTTTTGCAAATTCCTGCCCAAAATTGACCATACAAGTCGGATTGAAATCGTACTTTTTCCAAATAACAAAAGTTGTTAGAAGGTAAGCCAATACGAATACAAACCAATAAATACTTGGTTTGTCGAGCTTTTTAAAAAAGTTTTCGATGTATTTATTCATTGACCCTCTTTGTAATACTGTAGCATAACGAATCGCATTAAAGGGTGGTAGCAGTCTCGCGCCATGTGACCTCCATCTGCAAAACTGTTACAATAAAATTCATCCGTATTGTCCAAATCATGTAATTTAAATCCGTACCTTTCAACCAAACCCTTCGTTTTTGTCCACCATCTATCGGTAGACTTGGCTGATTTCAAAAGTTCTTGCATAGGTAGGGAACTTTGGGGCCACACAACAATTAAAGGAATTTTGGCGTTTTTAATCTTCTGTAATATATTTTCAAAAAAAGTATACTGCATTTCCGATTCAATGTAATTGGAAAAAAGCCAAGCAACGGTTCTTTCGCTGGTTGCTTGCAATCTGGCAAAGTCTTTTTCGATAAAGCCTTCTACCGGAGACATGGCATGCCCTTTATTGGTTAAAAGGTGATCTCGAACTTTTTTTCGCATGTCATAGATAATTTTATGATTCGGATCTTTCAAACGTTTGTAAGCAATGTCAAGGTAGGGCTTGTTTTTGCTACTCGCAAACAGAAACTTACCCAGATAAAAACTTACATATTCTTTTCCGAATACAAAAGAGTATTTCATAATAAAAGGCAGATCGAAACTATAGGTCAGATTGGAATTTTTAAAAACGGGTGTACTTTCATTGAATTGGTTAGGGTCCGACTCCATAACAATTAGGTCTGGTCTAACACCGCCTTCTATAAGCCTTTCCAAAAAGTAAGCGTAATAAGCTGGAGTTGTTACTGCAGATGAAAAGTTGTAGATGTCCCAATCTGGATAAAACTCCTCCAATTCTTTTGCGTCAAAATAAAGCAATCTCGAAGAGCCAAGCAAGATCATGAGCTTTTTTTGTTGTTTTCCAGCTTTGGCTCTTTGAATCAGTTGTTTGAGTAAATCCGTTTTTGCTTCGTAGTAAATATAGGTGAAGTCTGACTTGATGTAGGGTTTCACTGCATCAAGTAAAAAAATCTTATCAAGCAAAAACAAAAATAGAAATAACACTACAGGAATGAATAGGAACTTTTTATTTTTCATGCTAACCTTAAAAAAACGATAGACAGAATAGAAACACTTTTAGGGTGCAATTCTTTCCACCTTGGTTACTATATATTTTGTGTCCCCATTCCAAAAAAATTTGATAAATTTTTCTTCATAGTATAGTTTTACTCTTTCTTTATTGAGTGCCACTTCGTTAAGGATATTGATAACATCTTGTTGGCTGGAATTGACCGAAAACTCCCATACGGAGGATATTCCGCTTCCACCACTGGAGTTGATACCTTCAACATTCAATTCACCTTCATAAGTTTTATAAATATAACCTTTTTTGCTTAATTTCATAACAATACCGGCTCTGTAACCTTCGCTATAACTTCCGTATTGCAAAAATAAGGCTGTCAAAACAAAAATTAAAACAATTCCGAATCCTGATAATAACAAACCTTTTTTAAATTTTCTTTTGATTTTATTTTTATCCATAATGATCTTCTTTAATTTTGGGTTTATATACTATATATAACATTACACCATGGCTTTACAATTCTTTTTTTTGACAAATTTAACGTAATACATAAAAAATTCCAAGACAATAAATGTTTTCCAGTTTACATGGCTTTTAGGAGAAGAGGGGACAATGGAAGCTTTGGTCATAAGTGGTTGTGAAGATTTGCTACAAATCCTCAAAGAATACTCTCAAAATCATGGAATCAAGCTTGTTAATTACCAGGAGCAAAAAAAGAAAAATTGCCCTCTTGTTATTATTGATACGGATTTTTATAGTTTTGAGATTTTATTAGCAGAGATCAAATCTTTAAGTGAAAGTAGCTATGTTGTAGTTGTTTTCGAGAATGTTACACCGGAAAAGATTTCCATTCTTCTTGAATCTGGGGCAGATGATTTTTTAGAAAAACCTATAAATTTAAAAATGCTCAATTTGCGTTTTCCTGTTTTTTGCAATGCCATCAAACAAATTCAGAAAAATTCGATGGGAATGATCCACGATATAACCAAGCAGGAAAAAACCGAAAGAGCGCTTAAGAAATCACAATCCGATTTACAGGCTATTTTATCTAGTATACAGATTAACTTTATTTTGATTGATCCGGATCGAAAAATTAGAGCTTACAATAAAGCAGCTCAAGAAATGGCTCAAGCCATATATGGAAATTCTATTGCGGAAGGCGATTCTATTGAAAAGTTTTTTTTTGAAAAGGACTTGGAAGATTTTTACAAAGATTTTGAACTTACCATGCAAGGGGAGTCTATTTGGTTGGAAAAGTGCTTGAACAATTCATGGTATGAATTTATATACAATCCCGTATACGAAGATAAACAAATTACCGGGGTTTGCTTGAGCGCTATAAATGTGCATGATCGAAAAAGAAGTGAACTAGCGCTTCGAAAGAGCGAAGCAAGAAATCGGGCATTGTTAGATGCTATTCCGGATTTAATGTTTAGAATTCGTTCGGATGGAGTTTTTTTGGATTATAAATCATCCAACCAAGATTTATTGTCAGTAAGTCCCAAGTTCATTATCGGGAACGCAATCTACAATGCCTTTTCTCAAGAAATCAGCCAAGAAGTGACTTATTTTGTTCACAAAGCAATTCAAACCAATGAGCTACAGAGCTATGAATACTCCCTTGTTGCAAACAACAATCAAAAAGATTTTGAAGCTCGCATTGTTAAGAGTGGTGAAGACGAAGTTATAACAATTATTCGGGATGTTACGGAACGCAAAAAAGCTGAAGCGTCCCTTCGTTTGTTAGAGGCTGCTATTTCGGCAAGTATTGACGGATTGATAATTGCAGACGCAACCAAACGTGATCTACCGCTAATTTATGTAAACAAAGGATTTGAAACTTTAACCGGTTATACGGCAGAGGAATCATTAGGAAAAAATTGTAGATTTTTAAGGGGTAATGATCATAAGCAAAAGGGTCGAAATGAAATCAAACAAGCTTTAAATGCCGGGAGGGAATGTCGTACACTGTTTCGAAACTATCGTAAAAATGGAGAGATGTTTTGGAATGAATTAACTATTTACCCTGTTAAGGATTCGAAAGGTAAACTTATTAGTTACGCTGGAGTACAGCGAGACGTTACTTCTCGGATAGAAGCAGAAGCATCTCTTCGAAAAAACAATATGCTTTTGAATGCCATGACAAATGCCCAGTTAAAATATATCTCTCAAATTGATACGGAGGCTATATTTGAAAATTTGCTAGAATCTCTGCTTACTTTGACCGAAAGTAAATATGGTTTTATCGGTGAGATTATGTACAAAAATGAGCAACCTTATCTTAAAATTCATGCCATCATAAATGTTGTTCATAATTCGAGGGGTATACGTTATGAGAAACATATTTCACAAAACATAGAGTTTCATAATTTAACTAACATCCTAGCGTATGTGTTAAGCAATTGGAAACCGATTATATCAAATCAATATTCTAACTATATAGAGCAAGAATTACCGGGTTTTACTCCACCATTGTATTCTTTTCTTGGACTTCCTTTTTTTAGTGAAGGACAATTGGTAGGAATGGTAGGTACCGCAAACAGAAAAGAAGGTTATGATGAAAATTTAATCCAATACCTACAACCTTTTTTGTTGACTTGTGCAACAACTATCAAAGCAAACCGGAAAGATATGCAACGCAGACAAGCAGAACAAAAATTGAAAGACTTGAATGAAGAACTAGAACATAGGGTTAAACAAAGAACAATTGAACTTTCAGAAGCTTATGAATTGCTAAAAAGCGAAGAAACCCAATTACAAAAAGCAAAAGAAACTGCAGAGCGAGCTAATCAAGCCAAAACGGAATTTCTAACAAACATAAGCCACGAACTTCGAACTCCTTTAAATGGTATATTAGGTTATACTCAGATACTAAAAAGAGATAAAAACCTATCCGAACAATATAAAAAAAGCCTAGGCATCATTCAAAATAGCGGAGAGCATCTTTTAAATCTAATCAATGATATTTTAAATTTATCTAAAATAGAAGCCGGTAGAATGGAGTCTATTAAAAATGAATTTGATTTTACAACTTTTTTGGACCGTATTGTTGATATCATTCAAATCAGAACAAAAGAAAAAGGTCTTACATTTCATTTTAAACGAGATACGCATCTTCCCGAAGCCGTTTATTCAGATGAAAAGTCCATTAGACAGGTTCTAATAAACTTACTTGGCAATGCCATCAAATTTACAAAAATTGGTTCTATTACTCTTGCAATAGAATATGCCAAAGCTCAAGAAAATCCGATAGGCTCTTTGGCTAAAATCCGGTTTGAGGTAAAAGATACGGGAGTTGGAATTCATCAAAGTAAGTTAGAACAGATATTTTTGCCTTTTCATCAAATTGTAGATAATTCTCAAGAAACGGAAGGAACGGGTTTAGGTCTAGCCATTAGCAAAAAACTTGTGGAAATGATGGGCGGGAAACTTAATGTAGAAAGTGAAGTAGGGCAGGGTTCTACCTTTTGGTTTGAAATAGAAATTATGAAGGTAAGACCCACTAAGACTCACCTGGAGCAGGAAGCAAAAGAAATTATTGGTTATGAAGGAGAAACGAAAAAAATTCTGGTTGTAGATGACAAATGGGAAAACAGAAAAGTTCTGACAATGATCTTAAAACTATTGAATTTTGACGTTTTGGAAGCTCAAGACGGATTAGAATGTATCAGGAAAGCCAATGCCTATAAACCCGATTTGGTATTTTTAGATTTACGAATGCCTGTTTTGAATGGTTTCGGAACAGCAACTCAGTTGAGACAAATCGAGAAACTGAAAAATCTAAAAATTGTTATTATATCCGCTAGTGCAAACGATGTATATCGTCAAAAAAGTTTAGAAATCGGTTGTGACGACTATATAGCCAAACCTTTTGTAATTCAAAAAATACTAGAAACCATTCAAAAACACCTGAAACTAGAATGGATATACGAGTCTATGAGTAAAGAAATTTCGGCACCTTCTATTCAAAATACACAAATTCAGAAAATGATGTTAATTCCTATAAGTATGCAAGAAGAATTGTACAACTTTTCTTTGGCTGGGGATATAGAAGAAATTTATCAATTAACAGAAAGGTTTATAAAAATAGATGGTGGTTTTAAGGAATTGGCAAACGAGATTCAAAAGTTTGCAGAAAATTTTGAGACTGATAAAATTATTGAACTTATTCAAAAAACAAAAGAGGCAAAATGAAATCAAGCATAGTACTAATTGTAGATGATAATACGACAAATTTAAACGTTCTTTTTGATGCTCTAAAAAGTGCGGAATACAAAGTATTAACAGCCAGGAACGGACAAGAAGCTTTACAGAGGATTGAGCACACAAAACCGGATATTATTTTATTAGATATAAAGATGCCAATCTTAAATGGATTTGAAGCTTGTAAGCTATTAAAAGAAGATAATAAAACCAAAGATATACCGGTAATTTTTTTAACTGCTTTAGATGAGATTGAAAATAAGGTTAAAGGCTTTGAATTAGGTGCGGTAGACTATATAACAAAACCTTTACAGCAAGTGGAAGTTTTGGCTCGTGTAAAAACTCACCTCACAATTAGCATTCAACAAAAAGAACTGGAAAAACAAAATATAGAATTAAGCAATCTCAATAAAGAAAAAAATGAATTTCTTGGAATTGCTTCTCACGACCTGAAAAATCCTTTGAATGTACTTTTTTTGCTGACATCTATGCTGATAAAACACCGTAAAAACTTAGGAGACGAGAAGGTAGACGAAAAACTGAAAGAAATTCTACATTCGAGCTATCATATGCTGGATATTATCAATAAATTTTTAGATATTCATCAAATAGAGAGCGGACAAATTCTTTATTATTCAAAAGATATTGACGTATCTAAAACAATAACTAAAGCCGTTTCTTCTTTTTCAAACCAAGCCGAATCAAAAAGTATTAACATTCACTACACACCTTCGGAATTGCCAATTATAGTGGAAACAGATGAAAGCATTTTGACAAACATCCTGGAAAACCTAATCTCCAATGCTCTCAAGTTTTCACATCCCAACCAAAATATTTATATAGAATTAAAATCGACTCCCGACACAGTGCGATTTGAAGTACAAGATGAAGGACAAGGACTTACGGAAGCAGATACGGCACAACTGTTTCAGAAATTTACTCGTTTGAGTGCAAAACCTACCGGTAAGGAACATTCAACAGGTTTGGGATTATCGATAGTAAAAAAACTAACCGATATGATAGGAGGAAAAGTGTGGGCAGAAAGTGAGGGCAAGGGCAGGGGGGCTAAATTCATTATGGAAGTTCCTTTTACAAAGTGAGTTAGTCATACACCTCTATGTCTTTCCAGATTTGGTTTAGAAGGTTTATTTTAAATTGAAGTTGATTGTAATAAAAACAGTAGATAAAATTGGAATTTTGGAACATGGATGTAAATAACTTATCCGTTGCCTTGTATTTTTTGGTTGGATTGTAGGTTAAATAGCCTTCATCTATCGTTTTTTGCAACATATCCGCAAAAAGCTCATCATAAGACTGCTCCAAACATTCTCTTTCGATAGTATAAACTTTATCTCTGTAAATGCTATTGGCGAGACGATTCATTTTATAAAACAAAAATCTTCGAGACACTCCTTCTTTTATATCATTTGTGAATAAAGCATAAGAAAGCAAATGAGCTGTAGTGATAACTATCTTAGCTCGGTGACTATCTATGATATTTTTGTTGGGTTGCTTATGATCTAACAATTGAGTGATTGTTTCATTGGAGTAAGAAAACTGCAAATGAAGAGTTGGTTTTGGAAAAGAAACGTTATTATAGGTAATGGTAGTGTAATTACAATACAAATTTGGTAGTACATTTTTTAGATTTGTTAAGAAATGCATTGTGCTTGTGTTTTTGGAATCCATATTGTAAAATAAAATGATGTTTGTACTATTTTGCTTGTTTTTTAAATAGGACAGGTCTTGCACAATTTGAGTCGTTTTTGGTTGAAGCGTCTGCAGATACATTTCAAAAATTTTTTTCCCCATATCATTGGGAGAAAAAAAGGTGAATAGCCCTCTATCTTGTAAGGTGTCTTGGTATATAAAATGCTCATAAATTTGCTTAGATTGTTTGCAGATAAAAGGGTACAATAACAAGTCTTCTTTTAAAGAATAATTGACAAAGGTGATATACGATGAGTTTACGGAAATCGGATGAATCGAACTTTCTTCGTTATAAATCTTTATTTCATTAAAAAGAATTTTAAGATAGAAGCTCGTAAATCCCTGCAAAAAAACACTTCTAAGTTGATCTATCATAACAAACTCTATTTTGTTTTTATGATTACATGAAGCTTTTTAGGAGAAAGCCTAAAATGAGCTATCGCTCCTGGCGGAAAGTTATAAATCCTTTCGGAAAGTGAGTCTATGGCAATCCCACCATTCATCTCCGAAATTATTTTTAGTTCCCCTTTGACGGAAAAATCAGTTAACAAAAAATTTTTTCTCGTTTTGGTGTTTAATTCCCTTGTATATACTTTAAAATAGGTTGAATCTTTTGGGAATGTTACATCTTCCGGCTCACCAATCTGGCAAGAGTCATACCAACCGGTGGAACCGGCACCGGTTGATAATAAAATGCCGGAACTTTTTTGCTCTTCACTTATACCATTGTAAGAAATGATGTATCTGCTTGTCAAATCGGGAATATTGTTTCGTATGGAAATTTCACTAACAGCACTAATTGTATTGATTTTTTGTCCATCTGGGTATTCGATTTCACCCGATATAAGCGACCATTTTTCAATTTGTGTATCAGACCAATTGTTTTTTAGAGTTTCTTGCAAGTTTTCCATAGAGAACGATAACAAAGCACCAGCCGATGTTTGTGGGTCGGAATTGCATCCCATAATGAGGCTCTCAGCTGCAAAATGAGCTGTGTATGTAAAATGATTATCACCACCAAGGGAGACAATAAGATCATATTCTTGGATGTTTCCCAAGTCTAAGCCTTCTCGAAAAATAAAGGTTCCACTTGTAAAAACCTCTTGTATGATTTTTCTGCTTTCCAATTGTCTCAGATGGGAATGATAAACCCTTTCAAAACAGTTGTTTTGGATTTTACATATCTGCTTGTAGTGATTTATATCCTTGTGTTTTTCCAAATCTATTTCATACTTGGTTTTTTTATAAACAACTAAGACTTTTTGAATTTTGTTTGGTTCTTGTATCATTTTGAAAATTGTGAAATAATAGCACTAGAAAGTACAATATAGGAAAAGGGTATCTTCCGTCATGAAAAAAAAAGGTTTTAAAAAAAATATGCAACTTTTTAGTTTCTTTACCGATTCTTAAAGAAATTAAACGCTTGAAATTCTTACATGGAATATTGTATTTTGTATAAAAAGGATGAGTATATAGTATGGCAGTGGCAAAACCAACACCAATGAAAAAGTCTCAGATTATTACTGAGTTAGCAACAACGCTAAATAAAACCAAAAAAGAAGTTAGTGATTTTCTGGATGCTTTAGTAAGTTTAACATATAAAGAAACTAAAAAAAATGGGTCCTTTGCAATTCCCGGAATTGGAAAATTGACACTTAAAAAGACTAAAAAGCGGAAAGGGCGTAATCCAGCTACCGGTGCTGAAATTGATATTCCGGCAAAAACCGTAGTCAAAGCTTCGCTATTTAAAGCATGTAAAGAAGCAATTGTTCCACCTCCTAAAAAAAAGTAGAATAAACGGTTCATAAGGATGGGGAATGACTATTCTTACAATCCTTTAGGAGATTCTTTGCTTGGAGAGCTTATTTGTAGCGTGTGGAAGGGGAAAGGCCGGGACACAGAAGAGCTAAAACAAGCGATTTATTCACACCTATCAGAAGGGGGTGATTTTAAAGGAACTCCTAAAGGGGAGAAGCAGATTATTATGAATTTGCTACCCAATCGGATACGAAAGTATATCGAAGAAAAGAATTTTAACAAAATCGCAAAAGAATTCACGAATCTCTTAAAAGGACGTGATTTGGCTCAAAAGCCAGCGATTGACGTAGCTTTTGAGCTTCTGGAATGGATTTTAACGGGATTTCAAGAGGATGATCTTGTTTTGCTTTTGCTACCGGTTTTTTTTAACAATAGATTGCAGTTTGATAAGGAACTTTTAGATGAACTAAAGGTTTCTTATCAGCAATTGTTAGTTCAAAACTAGAGAATTGCAAAAAAACAAGAATTTTAAAATTACTTATTCACTCTTTCCACATAAGAAAGGTCTCTAAGGTCAATTTTAACTACATCACCTTGCTTTACAAATATGGGAACATTGATCTCACCACCGGTTTCCAACTGCACTTTTTTGAGAGCTGTTCCGGAAGTGTCCCCTTTTAAGCCTTCTTCTGCATAAGAAACTTGCAAAATACTGAAGTTTGGAGGAATTACACCTATAGGGTTTCCTTCATAAAATGTTACCTCAACTTGGGTTTCTTCTTTTAAAAAGGGTAAAATATCATCTATGTGTTCTTTAGGGATGTGGATTTGCTCGTAATCATTTACATCCATAAAAACAATGTCGTTCTCTTCTTTGTAGCAATAGGTCATATTGCGTTTTTCTAATTCAACGCTTTCAAGCTTTTCCGATGCTTTAAAAGTTCTTTCTATTGTACTACTCTTAATTATGTTTTTTAGCTTTGTTCTAATAAACGCACTTCCTTTACCAGGATTCACAAACTCGGATTTTACTACCGAGTATATTTCATTTTCTACCTTAAGGACCATGCCTTTTTTAACTTCCGTAATGCTAAGAGTAGCCATTCACACCTGCCATCAAATATGTTATTCTTCTTTTACAAGACTTGTTAGCATAGGCTTACTGTCAACCGAATTTGCTAAACCTTAAACAATACGTTTTTTCTACGTATTCACAGAAAAAACAAAGCTATATTTTTGTATCATCTTCTTCTTTGGGCTCATTTTCTGGTATTGGTTCAAGCATCGAGCTTGATTTATCCAACTCTTCAATTGATTTTTTTAGCCTCATTTCAACTTCCTCATTGATGAGGGTTTCAATGTTGGGGAGTGAGTTTTCTAAAAAGTTTGTTTCATCCAAATTAATGGCTTCCGGCTCTAATTCATCCGAAATCAAGTTGTCGAGATTTATGGCTGCAGAATAGATGGTAGGATCATCTATAGATAGATCAACCTCTCGGTTGTGGTGAGAAATTGCTTCATTTGTGTTGGGATTTTCAGATGCCCTGTCTTCTTCAGTATTGTCAATTACTTCCGAATCCAATTCATCTATAATCAATGCATCCAAATCAACTACGGCAGGAAAGGGTACTCCATTTTCATCTGTCAGAATAATTTCAGGTTCGAGGCTATCCAAAGGAGAATTCCCACTATTAGTCCTACCATTAATGTATAGCTCTTGTTGGTAATTATTTCCGTTTTCGCTTAAATCCAGATTACCGTTTTTTTGGGTTTGGCTTTCATTGTTTGTTTCCTGTATATTGATTAATTCTTTATCAATCAAGGCATCAATGTTGGCAATGGGTAATACATTTGAATCTAGTAAATCTGGTATATCCTCATCCAAATCGAATAACTCCTCAGAATCAATTTCTTCTTCTATGTACGCTTTTTCATTATTATTGGTGGTAGAGGCATTTTCTTCTGTTTTGCTGTCCTGTGCCACCTTGTTTTCCTCTTTGCCATTTCCCTGAGCTTCGGAAGCAGTAAGAGAATCAAGGTTAAAATGAATCGGAATTTTCTCAATACCAGTATGTTTTGAGTCTTTTTCATATAAAGATTTTAAATTCAGAGCTATAGGAGCTTCATTTTGAATATAAACTATTTTCTCATTTGCTTTTTCAAGCAGTGCTTCTTGTTTTCTTCTCGCTTGGATGAATTTTTTTGAATTTCCTTCTATTTGTTTTAAAACATAAAATTCTGTTTCTAAAAAAACTTTGAAAGAAATAAGTAATTTTTGAAAAACTTTACTTTCTTTTTTTATAGATAAATAAAATGCAATATCTTCTTGTGTAATGGAATGATCCAGATACATAATGGATCTTGATAAAAAAAGAGAAAATATTTGGTAATCACTCTCCGGAAAAAGAATATAAAAATCAGAACTTTTTACTTTTTCTAAGATTTGATCCGCCAAACGTATGTTCTCCAAATACACCAACTTTTCTTTTGGGAGTTCGATAATATTTGTGTCGGATAATAAGGAAGTTTGCTGAGGGCGATTTCCGAATACATTGGAAAAATCTAAAATTGTTGAATTCAAGCCTTTTTTATCGATCTTGCTTTTTACACCTTGGATATAATGGTTACTGTTCGTTCGAGAAGGTAAAAACACATGCCCTATGCTTTTGGAGTGCATTCTTTGGATTTGTTTATCCAAAGCATCAATTTCACGAGGGATTGGCTCGTAATAGCATATACTTCCTTGGGTTCCAAAAGGGATAAAATATCTCAGAGACTTTTCCATCTTTTTATCATTTATGAATAAACAACATTACACTATAAATAGGTATGCTAATTTCAAGTAATTAAAATTAAAAATTGATGAATTTTTCTTTGCTGTAGGATTTTACCCCTCATACATTTTGGTGATTTTTCTTAATCTATCCAAAAATTTCTTTCTAATAGGCTCCGGGCTAATAATCTCCAAGCATCCGTCCCATCTAAAGACATAATTAATCACCTCATCAGGGTCGTATGCATAAACCGTCCAAACACAATGGTCTGCTTTTTTTTTCCATTCTCCTTCTTGGTTTCTCTTTTTAACCGCTTCCAAATTTTCCAAAGGTACTTTGATTTGAATTTTATATACTTCGGAATTGTCTAAAATGGTATGACCAAACGAATATTTTAGATATTCTTCCATTTTAAACTCCGGAATTCTGGAATTTCGTCTATTAAAGTGAACCTTTGGCTCTTTTATGCCTTGGATCATGTATTGGTTCCATTCTTCCTTTTGTTTGTCCCATCCGGCAAGTAGCCAGTGTCCGTCTTTAAACCGTATCTTTACAGGTACAAAATTGTCTATTTCATGAGTTTCCTGTTTTTGATTAGTATATTCAAACTGTATGGGCAGTTTGTTTTCTATGGCACTATGGATAATCGTTAAAAGGTGGATTGGAAAATCTTGCTCCAACAATTGTGTAAAAAAATCTATATGGGTAGTGTTTTTAAAATAAAGCAAACTCAAAAAGATGACCAAAAGGGTAGTATACGCCTTGTCTTTCTTCAGAACACCATGGGAGGCAGCTGTAATTTTCTTCTCAAACCCCACACCTTTTGCAGTTCCTTTTATAATAAAATCTTTACTCATCGAGTTAAAAATGCTGCGAGCGGTTTTGATTCTTCTTGTGTAATCCAGCGTTTTTTTTTGTCGATCATCGATCAAAGTGTCTAAAAGTTTTGCAATGTTCGTATAGCTTAACTTGGTGTTTTCCTCACTTTGAGTCAAGTAGGTGCCTTTGCTTTCAATTATGCCAAGTATATAAAAACACTCTAGCAAGTGCTTTATTCTTAGATTTTGGGGATCGGACTCTATATCAGGCATTTTTTGTTTCAATTTTAACGTATTTATAATTTCTTGATTTTTTATAGATTTTGTATCAACAACTTTTTTTGAATTTTAGAAAAAAAAATCGAACTCACCTTAAGACAACCTGTTTATGAATATAATCTTTGAGAAATTAAATTCTTTATTTTAAATAGACCGAAATTATGTTAGTTGTATTTTACAAAAAAACCAAAAATGGAGAAAAATAATGGATTTAAAAGAATTACAGCAGGTTGTTCAAGATGCTATCGAAAAAGGAGCAAAAACGGTTGAGCAAGTTCATAGACAAATTGCCAATATGCCTTTGGATGTACTTGCAAGATTTGAGCAGTTGGAAGCTCCTTTGAATCAAGCTAGAGACTTTAATGATAGAACAATTGGAAGTATTTATGAAGCAATTCACAATTTAAATCAAAAAGCGGGTGAAATTGCAAAAGAATTATTAGCAAAAATTGATCCATCCGGTAAATCAGAATCTTGAAATAACATTTCGACTACGCTCGGGTGTCCGGAGTTTTCTTGAGCGTAGCGATGCATTGATTTTACCGAAGTGCCAAACTTGTTAAGAGGGAAAATATGAACAGTTTTCAAATGCCAGATCGCTATCAAAAAGCAGACTTTGTGAAGGATAACTTTGGGAAAATCGCTTCCAAATATGATTTGTTCAATGATCTTAGCACTTTTTTTATGCATAGACTTTGGAAAGGAGAAATGATTTCCGCAATTCAAAAAAGAGGTTTTAAAAAGCCGGTATGTGTCGATTTATGCTGTGGAACCGGAGATATTTCTCTTTTGATAAACAAAAAACTCTTGGTAGAAACTGTTTATTCGATAGATTTTTCTGAAAACATGCTAGAAATAGCCAAAAACAGATTAAAAAACTATCCGTTAAATCACATTCAGCTAGGAGATGCTACAAATTTAAAGGATTTTAGTGATTCTAGTGTGGATGTTGTCACCGTTGGATTCGGATTGCGTAATGTAAGTTCTTTGGAAAAGTCTATATCCGAAATTTATAGAATACTAAAAAAAGATGGAATTTTTGTAAATTTGGATGTTGGAAAAGTTCGGTTACCAGTCATAAAGTGGTTTGCCAATTTTTATTTTTTCAAGATTGTTCCTATTTTGGGCTATATTATCTCCGGAAAACAAAATAAGATGTTTGATTATCTACCAGTATCATCCCTATATTATCCCGATCAGGACGTGTTAAAAGAAATTTTAGAAAACCAGGGCTTCCGAAATGTTCAATACAAGGATTTCGTTTTTGGAAATGCAACCATGCATTGGGGGATGAAATAAAAAATACTTGTTCCTTTTTTACTATTTAAAGTAACATCTAAAAATTATTAAATACTTGAACAATTGAAAAAATGCAAAAAAAATCCGTATTTGTTGTCTTTTTAATTTTTACAAACCTTTTTGTTTCTCAACTCTTATTAGCAGATACAATTTTTTTGAATAACGGTGAAGTGATTTACGGTAAAATAACATCCAGCAATCCTAGCAAGGTGACCATACAAACAAAAAATGACAGTTCTCGTAACTTTAATAAATCAGAGATTTTTCGAATCTATTTTAGAGATGTAGCAGATGATGAAAAAAACCAAATAGTAAAAGTTCTCGCTGCAAAAAGTAATTATTCCAAACCGAAAGTTTCCAATTCTCAAGCATCACCTCTAAACCCAGACGAATTAGCCTACCGGCAAGAAGAATTAAAGCTCCATGACAGAGAGCAAATGTTCAGAGAAGAGTATTTTAAAAGACAAATGGATTTACTAGAGGAAGAATTGCGGTATTTAAGGGAAGAAAGAGAAAAGCTAAAGTCAAAACGAGAAATAGACGAAAATTACAAAAGAACCATTGAGCGAAAAATAGCCAATTTAGAGCTTCGAAATAAAAGACTAGAAAAACTTTTAAAAGTTGAACAGAATAGATTAGACGACTTTAAGAAGTCTGGTAGTCCTTGGCAACTAGCTTGGCGATCAGCAATCTTGCCTGGTTGGGGACATCGATATGTTGGAGAAGATGTGATTGGTGATAGTTATTCTGCCAGCATTTTAGTTTTTTTGCTTACGGGTTTCGGATTAAAATATGATGCCAAGCTAAACAAACAGTATTTGGATGAGAAACTAACCAATGCTGTTGTGATACGCCCTATTTTGTTTAATAGTTTCATAAGCTCATCAACCGTAACAGATATTTTAAGTATTTTGGCGTTTCAAACTTATTATTCCTATAATCACGATTCTGCAAATGTAAGAGATGAAAAAAGGCTTGGAAACAACTTGATAGGCGTAGGAGCCGGTTTGTATATTTTACAAATTGCACATGCCTACATTACCGGTGTAAATATAAAAAAAGAAAAATATAGCTCTACCGGTGGCTGGAATTTTTACCTCCATTCCCTAAATTCCTATAACCCTTTGGTAAACCAAAATATTCCTATTAGTTTTGATTTGAGTTATACTTTTAGGTTTTAATCATTTTTTTTATTTTACGACGTATGATATTTAAACCACTCTTCATAGTTCAAAAATACGTCAATTTTTGCACCTTTTCCGAGTTGCTTGGAAATGTGGCTTAACGTAATTCCGGGACCGCAAGCGTGGTGCTTGTCGCAAATGGAAGGGTTTTTTTGAAATACAAGATCAAATTGATAACCACTCATCCAAAAGAAATGAGTTTTTTCTGACAAATCGGGAATCTCATTGAGTAACTCTAGTTTGTAAGTATAATACCTATCAAATTGAGAATCGATATTTTCGCTTTCTATGTGAGTAATTTTCAAGAATTCATTCCCATATTTTAAAAATAGGTCTAATCCGAATTCTTCTTCTTCTCCTAAACTTTCCGAGCAGCCACTGACCCAAATACCTTTTTTTGCCAGCTCTTTCCATGTTTTTATACCGGCTGCCCATATAATTCTGTCATAATTAGATTGTTTCCAATAGTTGGGCCAAGCATTTCCTCTTGCTACAATTAAGTTTGCATCCGGAATATTTTCCGGCACATTTAGCGGTTCGCGATTGAATTTTAGATTATTGCCCTTTAGAGGATAAAGGTGCTCTAAAGACTCAGCCTTTGGAAAATGGTGTTTTTTTTCAAGTTGTAATTGATTCAGTACGGTTCCCGTATCTGTTATACCTTTTAAGGAAAAAAAAATACCATGTTTTTTGGGTAGAACTCCCACACCAATCTTTTGATGACACCCACCGCCATATTTTTTTAACTCCATTCTTTCTCTTGTGATAGAGTTTTCAACTTCCGGAATTGTCAACCGAGATACTAAAGTAATAATTTCTGTTCTTTCTTTTTTAATTTCAGCCGCTAATCCACCTTGGGCAGGTGCATTCGGACATTCGGATATAGGGAGAAGCATAAAAACAGAACTTTTTAGAATAACTTTCAAGTATTGTCTGAGTTGTGTGAACTCAGTTTCTTCTGACTGTATGTAATCCGTATAAAAAAGCCTGTCTATGGCAGCTTTAGCTACTACAATCCCTAGAGCATCATTATCTTCCTGCCATTTTCTTAACCTTGTTTGTATGTTTCCTCTTACCGGTTGGAAAATAATTTCTTTTTTTTGCAAAGATGCGGGTAAAATTTCCGGTAAAAGCGACTTTAAATTGTATTCTCTCCTGGGAGATGAACTATATATGGATATATTTGGAATTTCCGAATCAAATACAAATTGCCTTTTGAACAAAAGCATGTCGCGCTGATCGACTCTTTCCAAAACAGATAAAACTTTTGTTTCATCATTTTGATCTAAATCAATGTCTTTCCATGAGTGAACAACTAAGTCTACTTTTTCGGATAATAGGTCTTCCCTAAAATCTCTTGTAAAAACTCCTTTTCCACTCATTTTCCAAAGGGGAGAAGATAAGTCTTTATCACCGGTAGACTCTTTCAAGTGGTATTCAATTTTCAGCTCTGGTTCTATCTTCTGTAGTGCATTTCCTACTAAATAAGCTTGAATTTTTGCCAAAGAGCTTTTTCGAGAAGCTATCCTTAGTATACCATGCATGGTATGTCTTCCCAACCATAAATAAAATGCTGGCTTTCTAGTTCTCTTTCTTCAACAATATCGACAACGACCCTTTTTAGTTTTTCTTTTAGCCTTCTGTTTTTGCTTTCATTTTCTTTTAGGGAATTTAACATACTCTCAAAAGATATATAGGTAAGTCTGTCTTCAGGAAATTTGTCATTCATATCAATTTCTCGAAAATCAACTACTATGATACCGTCATCTGCTTGATCGATCCACCTGGTTACGGACATGGGAGCTGCAATCGCTAAGGATTCATTTCCCATCTCATAAGAATACAAAGGCTCTATGGATACCGGAAATTGTTTGGATATTTCAAGCAGTTTTTCTTGGTTCCGACCTACAACCTTTACTTCTCTACCTTTCAATAACCATGGTAGAAGTTTTATTGCCAATTGTCCTGTTCCCAAAAGAGTTACTTTGTTGATATTTTTTAAATATCTATGAGCAAGACCACCATAAGACTGATCTCCCAAATTTCTTAGGTATTTGGATCGAATTTTCCTTGAATCTTCTATGAGTTGGTCCCGCAATTTGTACAAATAATCACCAAAAGCGGAATTAGGCAGGTTATCATTTTTAAAAGCCTCTTTAAACTGAGCAAAAATCTCAGTTTCCCCTAACAGTCTAGAGCGAATCCCGCTTACAATTTCCAAAAGTAGCTTATAGGCATCATAGCCTTCATGCCATGTATAGCTAGTACCATCAATTGATAAGTTAGAGTCTATTGTTCTTAGATCACCAACAAACAAAGTCCGCATACAGGTTTTCCATCGGAATAAATCTGGAAAATGTTCTTTATCCCTATTTTTTGATTCAGAATGTAGAACTAATAGGTTTGACCACATCAGGCTACCTTTCATTTTTATAAGATTGGTTTAAAAAGTGTTGATAGAAATAACGTTCTTTTAGCTCGAGAATGAACACTTTAATTTACTAGAATTTAAAATTTAGGTTTCTTGTAAAGAATAGTTTTCACAAACGAATTAAAAAATGCGATTCAGGTCAAAATAATTTTCTCCCATGGTAAATACAACTTGCCTTTATAAGCTATAAATTTTAGAATTGGTGCGAGAAATACCCATGGACGTTCAAAAATCCGTTATTATAATTATAAAAGATAAGAATAAGCTATTATTCCAAAAAAACCAGAAATGGAATGATCTTTCTTTTGTTGGCGGAAAGCTTGATATCAAAGACGGCAATGAACCCATACGGGCTGCTTATAGGGAAGTGATGGAAGAGCTTGATTTGATTGGAGGTTTGGATTTTAGTTTGTTGGAATTGTCTCTGGAGCCTATTGCCATAGAAAAATTGAGCAAAAGAACCGAAAGTTTCCGAAACTACAATTTTTATCCGTTTTTGATGAAGCTAAATCCGAAACAAAAGCCTCGTTTGGAATCGGAAAATAATATATGGCTTGAAATGGAAGAAATAGACAACTACCAAAACCATAATTATCCGATTAGTGATTTGGTTTTGGAAATTTTGCCAAAAATTCCATTAAACAATTTGGATTCTCTAACAGAATTTCAAATTTCCAATGAAGAGCTTTACAAACAAGAAGTTCAAAAACTCTTGGAAGACGAGGAAACTCTTGGTGTTATTGATGATAATGAAAGGTGGTATCTCAATAAAAAGCAAAAAGAGTTGGGAATCAATGAATCGCAAGCCAAGCAAATTGAAGACGCTCTTGTTCTCAAGTTTAGGAGGGATGACTGTAAAATTAAAAATTGGCAGGTTTTTCCGCCTGATACGGCAAATCGTTTTCCACTTCTTATCGATGATTTAAAAAAATATGGAAACATCAAGAGCTACCACACAATACAGATAGTGTCAGTTTACAATGAGGGAAAAACGGGAGCCCTTGTTTTTAAAATTTTGGGGTATGACAAAACAAATACCATTAGCCGTATTCTAAAGTATGACTACATCTATAGAGTGAATAAGGAATACTATAACTTTAACCAAAACGAAAAATTGCACGGTGGGATTTATACCCCCCCTCATTGCAAACGATTTTTTGGCAGTGAAAATTCAACACACGCATTTCTAGAGCTTAAACCGGCAGATGAATATGCAAATGCCTCGGATATGTTTTCTCTAAGGAATATTTTAACAAAAAAGATTTATGAATTTTCCACCGATGCTCATTTAAAAAAGTTTACTTCCGATTCTCTAAGAAGTATAATGGATTGGTTTTTTAATTCGATATACAAAAATACAACGGAAGGAGATTTTCCTTATCAAAAAAGTGAAACACCCTACCAAAATAGCCTGGATTTATTTTTGCCTCCTAGAAAGATTTATAAGGGGAAAATTGACTTTAACGGTTCTCAAAATGGTAAAGACGGTTTTATCAAAATAGACCCAAATAAGGTATTTAGCTATGATTTAAAACCAACGGACAATCAGCATATAGCTGAAATAGTTTTTAAAGTAGGCTACAACCCAGAAAAAAGTGGTAGATACTATCGAATTGATGTCAAAAGTACTATTGAGTCATCCAAGATTGACCTATTGGAGCAAAACAATTGGCATTTGTATTTTCACCCAAAAACAAATTTATCCGGACTCAGTAGAGAAAGTTTGTTCCAAGAGTTGAGCTACCAAACAAATTATCTAAACAACGAATTTGGTAAGTATAAATTATTAAATATATTTCATCCCTATCAAAGAAAGAATATATATGAAACAAACTACTATATAGAGCAACTTTTACAAAAGGTAGGAATAAATTATTCTACATACTTTTTGCACGGTGATTTGAATCCTTCCAATATATTGATTTGTCGTTTGTCTGCGGGAAGGTTCCATCCGATTCTAATTGATTTTTATGAAACCATAGAATCCAATCCGGAGTTTAGCCCGAATTTATTTTTTGATGTAGCTCGCTTGGAGACGGAAATTTTGATCCAAATGCTATCAAGTGTAATGGAAAAGGTTTTTAAAACAAAAGAGGATTCTTCCAAACTTTCAGCAAAGGAAATTGAATTTATACTGGACTTTGAAACTAAGCTCTTTGAATTCAATCATAAAAGCCAATCTTTTAACGGAGATTTTATCATTTTCGAGCTTAGGAATATATTGAAAGAAATCATCGGAACGCAATTCAAAACAGAATACAATTCTTATGAATGGTACAAAAACTATATTCTCTGTACGGCTATTTTTTCTTTAGGATTTACGAAGTTTAAATTAGAATCTCCACGCAGTAAACATATAGCATTGATTTGGGCTATGAGGCAGTTTTATAGGTTTGAAACTTTTTACTCTTTGATCGACTCAGGGGTTTTAAACATAGACGTTGCCAGCGACTCGGAAAAAGGAGATGATACTCCTCTACGAAAGTTACAAGAAAAGTGTAAATATTTTAATGAATTAACCAAAGAAGAACTGGGAACCAGAAATTTACCACCTTCTTTGTTTGTGAATTTTTATTTGGGTGTCCAAAAATATCTAAAATCATTTTTGAACCAAAAAAAGAAAAACTGCTTTTTTTTGATGGGAGAAAGTGGCAGCGGAAAATCAGTTTTTTTTGACTACTATTCTTCGGATGAGTTTTTATATCCCGTACTTTTTATCTCCGGTAGTCAAGCTCTGCAAAATGAAAATTCTCTGATAGATGATGTAAAAACTAAGTTGGGTTATGAGACAGCAGATTGGATTGATTCGATTGACTTTGCAGTAGGGAATGATAACCTCTTTATCATCATAATCGAAAATATTTATTATAACCCCAATCCTTATTTGGCAGCATCGGCTTTGTTAAATTTGATTGGAAAAACCCTCAATTCCAAAATTAAAATTTTGATTGCGTGTACTCCTGCTTTTTGGAATGAATATTTGGATAGCAATCGTCTTATCGAAATTGCTTCTTTTCCTGTTCCAAAAGAAGAAGGTAGTATTGATGAGTTTATCAACTATATTTTTATAGAAAGACCGGACAATAAGCAAAGCGAGGAGCTTTTAAAAAAGTATTTCAAAGAATATAGTATAACAGGAGAGCCTATCGGAAAGGCAAGAAGTATCTCTAAGCTTCCGGGAATATTAAAATTGTTTTGTGAAACAAAGCAAGGTACACACATTGGCAGACCAGATCATATATTTTTTATAGAGTTGATAGAAAGATTTGTTCACAAAATTCATAATCAGATATCTCAATCAGTTGAAGTACCCGTTGAAAATATTGAAAAACTAAGCATATCCATTTCCAAAGAAATCGAAGAGCAGAATCAGTTTTTATTGTCTAAGGAATTGCTCCAAAATACTATTAGGCAACTTAACCATAGATATTCAACTAACGATATCCAACCGACACTACTGCATAATTTGTTTATTCAAACGGGATATATTGTCGAATCCAAAACACACTTTCATTATAAATTTTTGGAAATTCCAGCTTATTTGCTGGCAAATGAAATTGTACAAGGATGGAAGGATATCCAGGCAATTGAAAGCGACTTTGGTAATTGGTTGGAAAATTGTATCAAACATCTTAGACGAAAACCTTTTTATGAGATTTTGATTTATTACGTTTTTTCTCTGATTTATAAAAAAGAAGGTGATAAACTGGAATTCTTTTTGAAGGCACTAGATTGTATTATTAGTCTTTTTGAATATTCTCCTTATGGAGTCTTGCGGATATTTTCGAAGAGCATATATACACTACCTAAGATCAATACTCATATCATGAAAAGAATCCAAATGTTGGAAGGGAAAACGGTATCTATGTTGGAAACCACCAATGATAGAGTTTTGCAAAGAGAATACAATTATTGCTTTTCCAGAATAGATGAGTATGCGGACTTTAGTAGGGAAGCCCAGTACTATACCTCTAAGTTTGAACGTCCGAACAATTTAGACTTGATTGTCGGATTGTTTAAAAGCTCTAGTTTTCAATGGAATAATTTTTATAATTTCCTAAAAGGAGATACTCGTAGAAGTTCGAACTTTATCAGAAATTACCTAACACCCTTTTTGCAAACTCTCAATGCAAATCCAATTGTTATTGAAAAAAATGAAAAACATATAGTTCAACTGGCTGAATATGTACTTTTGATCAATTCCAATCCAAAGCAAGAGTCCGAAAGCTACCAGCAGGAAATTTACAAAGCTTTGTTTCATATTATCAACCTAAACCGAAGCGGTTATTCTAAGGTGTACAAAGAGAAATGTCTTGAGTTGATTGCAAATCGAAAAGTAAACGATAAAGAGTTGTTTAACCAGATTGCGGGTTACTTTTATCATTGGCTAAAAAATAAAAGTATAAATACGGAAAAGGTAATGAATCATTGGATTATTTTTTTAGCCAACTATCAATACATAGAGAACCATGTTGATATTTTGGCTTATGAACAAATGAAAAACGTGATTAAACAAATCAAATACGAGGGACTGGATAGAAAAGTATCTTTCAAATTGGATGAATATCTCAACACAGGTTCGGAACATTTTAAGCATCCTTTGATCCAGCAAATTATAAAAAAACACCCTCAAAATATTCATAAATTTAAAACTACCCTTTCTCGAGCTAATAGGTTGATTGAAATCAGGGAACAGCACGTCATTTATATTTTTATCAAACAAAGTGACAAACGCAAGAATGAAATTAAGTTACTTTTGCAGTTTAAACCAAAATGGGGTGACTACAACTGGATTGGGAGTCAGATCGAAACAGGCATTTCCGAACCAAAAACCGGACTTCAAAAAGCCATCGAAATAGTAGAGCAAAAACTACGTTTGAGTTATCCAAGTGATTTTACCATTACCGCTCAAAAAAATGGAATGCCTTATAAATTTGGGAGTTTTACAACTATTTCTCGAAGTAGAAAAATAACCGTTAGATACCAGCCTTATTTTTATATTTTGCAACTCAAAGAGTCTTACCTTTTAAAAGAAAGAATTTTTGCCAACCAAGATAATAGGTTCTTTTCATTGGAAGAACTTTCCAATCCTACCAATATCGTAGTCAGCGGAGCTGTCAAACACGTTTTGGAACTTTTTGAGAAGCAAAAAGACAAAAATTTATGGAACTTTATTCCGGATGTGTATGAAGGTTTGTAGGATGTACACTAATTGCCATTGGATTCTTAAGCATAATCTCCACTTTCTTCATTACCATAGTCTTTTTTGGTTTCTACTCTTTCCAAGATCATTCTTAAATAAATGGCATTGTCTTTCAGAATTGCTGTAGCTTCCCTGTAATTTTCTTCATGCAGCTTTAGGATTTCTTGCATATTTCGATGCAATTCGAGATTAGAAGCTTGGTGTATTGCTTGCCATTCACGGTCTTGGCGATGGAAATAGAATATAGAACCACCAAGTATTATTCCTTGAAGACTCAAACCAGTTATGATAAATAATATGATAATTGTTGTTTCTGACATTTGGAAATCCTTCTACTTTACAGTTTACCCTTCTTTCTTAGAACTAATTTTTCATTAGTCAAGACTTTTTTTACAATAGATTTTTGCTTTGGCTTCGGTACAATTCCGATTTTGTAATAAATCGGAATCACTCAGCCACCGAACGATCCTTAAAATGAACTTTTTGTAACTTTTTTAGAGAAGACCTATCCTCTATCCCTTTCCGGTTGCTGAACGATGCACTGAGTTTCGAAGTGTAAAAAACCCCATTTTCTATTGGATTCTTAAGCATAATCCCCATCTTCTTCATTACCATAGCCTTTTTTGGTTTCTACTTTTTCCAAGATCATTCTCAAATAGACGGAATTATCTCGGTTTGTTTTGTGAATTGCTTTCAAAAAAGATATTGCATCCCGGTGGTTTTTATCTCGCATTCTGTGCAATTCTAATATGGATGTTTTGTGTGAAACCTGCCATTCCCGATCTTGTCTATGGAAAAAGAATATCATATATGCAATCATAGAAGCGTATCCGGTCATTAAGAGCATTGAGAATATTGCAATTTGCCATTCTACCATTGTTTGTTCCTTCCTTTTGTAGTTTGCTTACTTTTTTAATCACTGTTTTTGCCTAGTCAACGTTTTTTTTACCAAAGATTTTCACTTTTGAACCGGATTCGGTTGTAGAATGAACTTTTTGTAACTTTTTTAGAAAAGACCTATTTCCCGGCTCCTTTCCTTATCTCGACACTTCGGCTACGCTCAGTGCTCAATAACCGATGGTATGATAAATCATCTATTCCTAAGAATCTCTTCCAGAACATCAGCCAAATTCTTTTCCACTTGTTCGTTAGTGAACCTTAGTATTCTAAATCCGTTTCCAGTTAGTAAACGTTCTCTTTCACTGTCTTGTTCTTTTTGCTTGTTGTGGATTTCTCCGTCAATTTCTATGATCAAACTATGCTTGTGACAATAGAAGTCTACAATAAAGCCTAGTATAACCTGCTGTCTACGAAAGTGCAGTCCGTTCAGTTTGTTTCCTTTGAGCTGTTTCCAAAGAATTGTTTCCGCTTGGGTCATATTTTTCCTAAGCTGTTTTGCGAGTTCTATTTTTTCTTTTGCAACTTTTCCGTTGATTATTATGTTTTTCATATTTAAGACCTATTTGACCTATCCCCGGTCCCTTTCCTAATGCGTATGCTTGCTTTGCTTTCGCTTCAGCGTGCATACAGGAAAGGGGAGTAAGACTAACGCATCACTGAGTCTGTTTTGAAAGAACCAGCTCGGTGATGCCAACACCCCCTTTCCGAATCGGAAAGGGGGAAGGGGGGATAGGTCATCAATACTTGTTAAAGTAATCACACTGCAAGACAGGAGCACACAATGGATTTGGTAAATAATTCAAAGATTCTAAGGGTTTATTACTGCTGTATAAATAAAACCAGGATTTTCCGCTACCGTTATATGAGTTCCATCTCTTGATATACTTATAGCATTCCATGCTTTTGTCCCTATAGAGTCAACTGTTATCCAGGAAGTTCCATAATCATAAGAAATATAAATATTCCCATTTTTCTTGGCTGCGACCATACTCTGACCTGTACTGCTAACTGCTCCACAATACCAAATTCCTGAATCACTCATTATTTCAGAAAAGTTATTTGGATTACTTGCACCACTAGTAGACAAGAGCACTCCTCCAAACCCATTTAGTAGTACATACTGCCCAGAATCAGACATCGAGGCTGTAAATATACCAACATTTGTAATAGAAAGGGTATAAGGTGCCCAGCTTCCAGAAGCACCATAGTTGCCGGAATAGAAATAAGTTAGACCACCATCAGTAGCGATTTGATATTGTCCTGTTCCTGCAATAGCTGCACCACGTACATCACCAGTTGAACTATAATTTTGTGTCCAACTCACACCATAATTGGATGATATGTATATTTTATCTAGTGAAACTGATACAATCATTTGGTATTTACCATCTGTCGACATTCCACAATAATTTTTGTTACTATCAAGTCCTGAAATTATATTCCAAATAGTTCCATAATCGTCTGACCTATAAGAAGGCTGAGCATAAGATGATGTCAGTGAATATTGTCCGTTTGCAGAAATCGCTGCACCTCTTATATTATAACTACCATTGTAGTATACTTTTGATGTCCATGTTGTTCCATAATCATCGGAAAAATAAACACCATCATCATAAACAGCAATCTGATATTCACCTGTTTCAGATAATGCAACATAATTCCAAGTCAAAGAAGTTGCACGCGAAGTAAATACAGGGAGTTCATTGATTGTTATTGTAATATTGGCAGTCGTACTTCCACCCGGATTGGATGCGGTAATCGTAAAACTCGTAGGTGCAAGAGTGGTTGTTGGTGTTCCACTGATCACGCAGGTCGTGGGTGATAGGACTAGTCCGGAAGGCATGGCAGGGCTGGATGTGCAGCTTGTGATGGTGCCGGTTACGGTTGGTGTAATCGTAGGAATGGGCTGTCCTTGAATGAACGTAAACGGAGACCCGGTATAAACTAAATTTGACGGAGAAGTCGCTGTATCGGAAGGAGGGAGTGTCGAAGAAGAGTTAGTTAAAGCAACTGTTATAGTGACATCAGAAGAAGTAGAACCATCTTCGCTGCTTGCCGTTATGGTATAGACAGTGGCAGATGACTCTATTGTAGGAGTTCCGCTGATGATACCACTCGTAGAATTTATGGAAATACCTGAAGGCAGATTCGGAAGAACAGAAAAAGATGACACACTACCATCATAAGAAGGAAGATTACCGGTAATCTTTGTTCCAACATAATAAGCTGAATCAGACTCGGAATACTTTAGATTGGAAGGATTATTGGGCCATAGTGAAATACTCCAATATATCGCTTCAATTTCGGCATTTTTAAGCTGCAACCCGAAAATAAACCCAATAAAAATAGAATAACTACTGTCTTTTTCATTTTCACTTTTCCTATCCTATAATTAGGATGATATTATAAATTCAAGAAGAATCAAAAAAATAAGGATTTATATCCCAAACATGATAAAATTGACTATAATTTACCACAGATTGGTAATTTTCATGGCATCATCCTTAAAAGTGGATAGCCTATTTATCGGAAATTATTTCAAAAAAGTCAAGTTTTTTTTAACGATGAGCTAGGAAGTTAAGAAAATTCTTGCAATTTTTATCTATAAAATGTAGCATAGAGCAAAAACGGAGCAAAAGTTTTTTATGCAAAATTTAGAGCGTATTACAATGAATTCAGAGATATGCCATGGGAAACCATGTATAAGAAACATGAGATGGCCTGTTGAAGTAATTCTCGATTTGCTTTCATCGGAAATGTCCATAAAAGATATTCTTGATGACCATCCGGAGTTAGAAAAAGAAGACATTATTGCGTGTTTAAATTATGCCAAGCTTATGATTAGCGGTAATGTTTTTAAAATAGCAGCATAAATGAAAACCATGGAAGCAACACTTTCACCACCTATACGAATACAAAAACCCAAATTACAGCCTCTGCTTCATGCGGAATTGGGGGAAGAGGAAATACCCTTTTATGACGTGGAATTTGACCTAATGCAAGGAGAAGCTCACAAAGACGCGGTCTCTTTTCTTATACCTGCTTTTAAATACGTTGCATTGGAAACAGGTCATAAATACCAATCCGATCAACCCTCTTGGTACATCGACCCCGATACGAATAAGCAAAAAATGGCTGCGGGAGATATTGTCATCGCACAACCAATGGACGTGAAAAAGATGATGGCAACGGAATTAGCCTTTGTGTTGGAAGTCGTGACAATACACCACAAAAAAAAAGAGAAAAAAGATACGGTTAGAATGAAAAGGTGGAACGAATACAATGAAGTCCCGGAGTTTTGCCTGTATTTTCCTGATCTCTCAGACAGTAGGGTATTGCAGTTGTTTCATTTTGAGAATGGTAAATACCAACAGATAGAGTCGGATAGTGATGGAATGATATGTAGTAAAATAATTCCTGATCTGTGTTTTCGGGAGTTGCCTCGTGACAAATGGACATCCGGACACAAGATAGAGTTATGGTTTAGGAAAGAAGAAATCTTTGAATTGGGAAAAGAAAGACTAATACGAAAGCAAGCAGAAAAATTGCAAAGAGAAGCAGAATTCGCAAGACAAGAAGCGGAATTTGCAAGATGGGAAGAGCAAAAAAAGCGTGAAGAAGCAGAAAAGAAGGCAATGGTTTTGGCTGAAAAATTAAAAGCCCTCGGGATTGACCCGGATAGTCTATAGGAAAACACGTATGATAAACAGGTTAATTCTATTCTTAATCTTCTTTCCATTTACCCTATTTGCCGATTCCTACCACAATATTCAGAGTTTTATCGGTGAGAAAGCTGCCGCTATGGGTGGAGCATTTACGGCAATTTCAGATGACCCGTCAGGTGCGTATTACAATCCGGCAGGAATCTCTTTTGCCTATAACAACTACGTTTCCATTTCTGCCAATACATACAGAGAGATCGGTAAACCTACCAGGATGTGTTTGGTCGAGGATAGAACTATACACGAAAGTCTCAAACATTTTCACCAAGCTTTTTTGGCTCCATTAAGAAGTTTGGAAAATATACAATTGCTTTAACGGTTCTAAACCCTATCAACGAAAAGTTTGATCAATCCAATCAGATTTATCTTCCGCTTTCTTTACCGGAGCTTTCCGGTTATAAAATCGGCTATTCGGAAGAGAATGTGCGGTATTTGTTTGGTCCGAGTCTTGCTTATTCTCTTTCCAGTAAGGTTTCCATCGGTGCAACCTTGTACTACCTGTATGAAAAAAACAAAATAAGTTCTACCCAATTTGTAGAGGGAAAGTCCGGATCGTTTAGCCATACAAGCAACCAGGACAGAAGATTGACTATGAGATTTACTCCGATTTTTGGTATCCAGTATATGCCAACAAGCAGGTGGTCGATTGGAATGAGTCTTCGAAGATACTTTACAACTGCTGGTCATAGAGGAAGTAGCGGGATCGTTTCCAATTCCAGTTCTCTTGATTTATCCGGGACTACTAATTTTTTAAATACAAACAGAATGGGTAGCCAAATCCAAAACAACCTCATTTTAGTAAATCCTTCAGAGACTTATAGAATTCCTGAATTGACCGAAATTCGTATGGGTGTGGCAAATTTTTCATCCAAATACTTTATGTTTAGCTATGATGCCATCTACACTGGAGGCTACAAACTAAGTGCCAATCGAAATCGAATGGAACTCACCAAACCTTATTTGATTTTAACGGATAGTGAAGATCAAAGGATCAAAGTTTGTATAGAAAAGCTACTCTGAATCATGCCCTGGGAATGGAATTCTTTTTACGAGAAACCTTTTCCGTCAAATTAGGATATTATACAAATTATGCAAATTCAAAAGAAATCAAATGGGGTGATTCGGCTATCAAAAGCTTTCTTGCAAACACAGGGCAAAATTCTTTGAATTTATCCAGTGATCCGGTTGCGATTTATTCTCCTTCTGCTTTAAGCCCGTCTTCTCGCACAGAACACGTAAATACTTCGGGATATTGCTTGGGACTCAGTTGGTCAACTGCTCGGATCTCCATCACAATGACCCTAATTCGGGAAAAAGGTAAAGGTGCATCTCAAATCATAGATTCACAACCATCTCAGGTTCTACGGCTTGACAGCACTTCTGTTTACCTCGTGGCAAGTACACATGAATAGTAGAGCAAGTATGAAATAAGAGAAAAATAGATTATGTAACTTCCCTCAAACCCTTGAAACCGGAAAAAATACTATAATTTAAGAATTTTGGTTGACAGAGCATGGAATAAATAAATCCTAAAAGACAAAGTTCTTAAAAAAGGTGTATCTGAAAACATGTCAGAATACGAAGCAATTATAGGTTTGGAAGTTCATGCACAACTCAACACAAAGTCGAAAATTTTTGCACATTCTTCTTGTGATTTTGGTGGTTCCCCTAACAGTCAGGTTTCAACCGTTTGTTATGCATTGCCGGGAACTTTACCCGTTTTAAACCAAGAAGTTCTGGAAAAGGCGATAGTTGCCGGTCTTGCTTTTGATTGTGAAATTTCTTTGTTTACCAAATTTGATCGAAAAAATTATTTTTATCCCGATTTACCCAAAGGCTATCAAATATCCCAATACGATAAACCTATATGTAGAGGCGGACAAGTTCATTTTCTTGCCAAAGAAAGTAAACTTGAGAAAACGGTTCATCTTACAAGAATCCATTTGGAAGAAGATGCCGGTAAGTTAGTTCATTCCCAAGACCCCAGCAAAAATGTTTCTTATGTTGATTTGAATAGAGCCGGAACTCCTTTGTTAGAAATTGTTTCTGAACCGGAACTTAGAAGTTCGGAAGAGGCATATTACTATTTAAATACTCTAAAGTCTATTTTGCGTTATGTTCGAGTTTCGGACTGTAATATGGAAGAAGGTTCTCTTCGATGTGATGCTAATGTTTCCATTCGATTAAAAGGAGAAAAAGATTTTAGAACCAGAGTTGAAATCAAAAACCTGAATTCATTTAAAGCAGTTAGGGCAGCTATTGATTATGAAATCGAATGGCAAAAGGACATGTACGGCAGAGGGCTTACGTTTGTACAGCAAACAAAATTATGGGATGCAAACGCTTTGAAAACATTGCCCATGAGATCCAAAGAAATGGCTCATGACTATCGCTATTTTCCCGATCCAGATTTACCCGTTATTATTATAGAACAAAAGTATGTGGATGAAATGAAAGGGAAACTACCCGAACTCCCTTCTCAAAAAAAAGCAAGGTTTATTGCAAGTTTAGGACTACCAGAGTATGATGCGGAAGTACTCACTTCAGAAAGAGAGATCGCTGATTACTTTGAAGAATGTTTGCAAATTTCAGGTGATCCCAAAAAAACTTCCAACTGGGTGAAAGATGAAGTTTTAGGGATTATAAACAAAGACAATCTACCTATTAACAAATTTAAAATAGAGCCAACTCGCCTTGGCTCTATGATAAAGATGATAGCAAGTGGCGAAATTTCTGGAAAGATTGCCAAAACGGTTTTTGAAGAAATGTTGAATACTACACATTCACCTTCTGAAATTGTAGCCAGAAAAGGACTTTCTGTTGTTCGAGATGATAAAGAGTTAGAAATCATTATTGAAAAGGTCTTGGAAGAAAATTCAGAAGCAGTCAACTCTTATAAAAAGGGAAAAGAGAAAGCATTTGGTTCCCTAGTGGGAGCTGTAATGAAACACACTAAAGGCAAAGCAGACCCTGCTATTGTGAACAAACTTTTAAAAGATAAATTAGGAAATTAAATGGAAAAATATATTTGTATACACGGTCATTTTTACCAACCACCAAGAGAAAATCCTTGGTTGGAAGGAATTGAGTTGCAGGACAGTGCCTATCCCTACCATGATTGGAACGCCAGAATTTCTGCGGAATGTTATGCTCCCAATGCGTCAGCTCGTATTTTAAACAGTGAAGGGAAGTTACTTGAGTTAGTCAACAACTACTCAAAGATCAGTTTTAATTTTGGACCGACTTTACTGGCTTGGATGGAAAGAGAAGACCCCGAAACCTACAATGCCATTTTAGAGGCTGATCAACTGAGTATGGAAAAGTTTAACGGACATGGTTCTGCCATTGCTCAGGTCTACAACCATATTATTTTGCCTTTGGCAAACAAACGAGATCGGATAACTCAAATTTATTGGGGAATTAAAGACTTTGAAAGTCGCTTCCAGCGAAAACCGAAAGGTCTTTGGCTGGCTGAAACTGCCGTTGACTATAACTGCTTGGAGTTAATGGTAGAATATGGAATTCGTTTTACGATTTTAGCACCAAGGCAAGCAAAACGATTTAGAAAAATAGGTGACAAAGATTGGAATACAACAGAAATTGATCCGACAACTCCTTACCTGATAAAACTCAAAAATGGGAAAAGTATTAACGTATTTTTTTACGATGGTCCGATTTCTTTAGGGATTGCTTTCGAAAACATGCTATCTAGTGGGGAAACTTTTGCCAATCGGCTTACAGGAGCATTTATAGAAGATCGCGAATGGAATCAAATTGTTCATATTGCTACGGATGGTGAAACTTATGGTCATCACCATAAGTATGGTGAAATGGCTTTAGCTTATGCTCTGAAAATTATTGAAGACAGCGATAGTGTTAAAATTATTAACTATGGAGATTACCTCGAAAAACATCCTCCGGAGTTGGAAGCAGAAATTCATGAAAATAGTTCTTGGAGTTGTTTTCATGGTATAGACAGGTGGAGAGATGATTGCGGATGTAATTCGGGAATGAAACCAGGCTGGCACCAAAAGTGGCGTAAACCTCTGCGAGAAGCTCTGGATTGGCTACGAGATAAGGCAGCAGAACTTTTTGAAACAAAAGGAAAGGTATATTTCAAAGAACCTTGGAAAGCGAGAGATGAGTTTATTGATATTATATTGGATCGTTCGAGAGAAAATATTGATAAATTTATTGTCCAACATTGTCAAAAAAACCTATCAGAAAAAGAAGAACAAAAAGCCATAAAACTATTGGAGTTGCAAAGACATTCCATGTTAATGT
Source organism: Leptospiraceae bacterium (assembly GCA_024233865.1). Lineage (GTDB taxonomy): Bacteria > Spirochaetota > Leptospiria > Leptospirales > Leptospiraceae > JACKPA01. The sequence continues at coordinate 309,430 of JACKPA010000004.1, forward strand.
ATACAAGTTGTGGTTGGTTTTTTGATGATATATCGGGAATTGAAACCATTCAAATTCTGCAGTACGCTGGCAGAGTAATTCAATTGGTACATGACTTATTTGACTTGGATCTAGAATCAACATTTTTAGAAAAATTAGAACATGCTCCAGGTAATATCCCAGAGTATCAAAATGCTAAGGTTATATATAACAAGTTTGTAAAACCGGCTATGGTAGACCTTTTGAATGTGGCAGCACACTATGTTATCAGTTCTTTTTTTGAAACTTCTTATAAAAGCGAGAGCATTTATTCTTTTGAAGCAGAGCATGAAGACAGTTATGTTTATGATGTTGGAAGAAGGAAGTATGCTGCTGGTAAGGTTCGCATTACATCTAGGGTGACCTTAGAATCAGGATTGTTTAGTTTTGGGGTTTTACATTTTGGGGATCATAATATTAATGCAGGAGTGATACTTTTTAGCAATGAAGAAAATTATCAAAAAATGCTCAACGAAAGCTCGACTGCTTTTTTAGGTGGTGATATAGTTGAGTTGATTCGTGCAATGGATAGGCACTTTTTAAATTCTACATTTACTTTGCGATCCCTATTTCGTGATCAACAGAGAAAAGTTTCTTATCACATTTTGGACCATACACTTGGTCAAACGGAACTCATTTTAAAACACGTAAGGGATTCCTATCATCCTTTGATGTCCTATATCATTGAACTCGGACATCCGCTTCCGGAGATGTTCAAAAATTTAACGGGTGCTTTAAACAACGTGGAATTATTAAGGATGATTAATAGCCAGGACATTCCGAACTTTGAAGCCATCCAGTACTTAATTCGACAATCGATCGAGTACAAACTTGATATTGATATACCTGGTATATCTCTTGCTTTGGAAAACACGATTGTGGGTTTAATTGAGAGGTTTAAAGAAGAACCAGATCAAATTGTGTTGCTGCAAAGCTTATTGGATGGGGTAGAAATTATAGAAAAATTGTCTCTACCTGTTAATTTATGGAAGATACAATACTATTATTACTATATGCTAAAAAATGAGACTTACAACTCCTATAAAACCGAAGCTGATTTCGACAATAAAGAAGCAGAGGAATGGATTGATATGTTTGAACAACTTGGTCGAAAATTAGAAATTTTAGTTTAGAAGGAAATACTATGCAAGAAAAAATACCTTATATAGCAACATACCGTTTGCAAATGAATAAAAGTTTTAGGTTTGCGGATATATTGCCAATTATCCCTTATATAAAAAAGCTTGGTATATCTCACCTGTATTTGTCCCCAATTTTTAAATCAAGAAGTGGCAGCGAGCATGGTTACGATGTTTGTGATCCGAATATTATCAATCCAGAATTAGGAACAATAGAAGAGTTAATAGAGATTTCAGAAGAATTGCAGTCTAATGAAATTGGAATTTTATTAGATATTGTGCCAAATCATATGGCTACCGATTATGAAAATCCTTTTTTCAGAAGTATTTTAGAAAATGGTAAAATGTCTCCCTTTGCACATTTTTTTGATATAAATTGGGACGAACCGGAAAGTTCACCGGGTGTGATAATTCTACCTGTTTTAGGTAATACCTATGGTACAGTTTTGGACAGTGAGGAGCTAAAGCTCGAATATTCTGAAGATGGATTTATTATACGTTACTATGAGCATAAATTTCCTGTCGATCCGACAACCTATCCATTGATTTTAAACCATTATAAGGACATTCCAGAAGTTACTAACGAGTTTGAAATACAAAGAAGCTTTTATGAATTTGAAATCGAATTAAATACGCTAGGAAATGAAACTGATGTTAAAAATAGATATAACAAAACTCAAACCCTCAAAAACAGATTTAATGAGATTTACAATACAAAGTTAAAATTCAAAGAAACAATAGATTCTATATTAATGTATTGGAATGAAAGAGCGGAAACTTCAGAAAGAAGAAGATTGATAAATGAATTACATTTTCAACAAAACTATCGTTTGCGATATTGGAAAAGCGGACAAAAAGAAATAAATTACAGAAGATTTTTCAACATTAATCATCTGATAGGTGTTCGTGTTGAAGATAGAGATGTTTTTCATGAGACTCATAAACTTATACTCGATCTCGTGAAAAACGGTGTTGTCCAAGGACTAAGGATCGATCATATAGACGGACTGCTTGACCCTGCCGGTTATCTAAATGAATTGAATAGGCTTGTAAAAGAATACATGGAACCTTTTATTGTAGTAGAAAAAATTTTAGGTCAAGATGAAGCTTTACCGGAAGATTGGTCCATTGCAGGTACTACCGGTTATGATTTTATCAATGAAGTTGGTCATATATTTATTGATTCTAAGGGGTTGGAACCTTTAGACGAATTGTATAGGTCTTTTACTGGAGAAAGGAGAAGTTTTGAAGATATAGCAAGGGTTTCCAGCTTAAAAATCATACGAGACCTGCTATCTGCGGAATTGGAAAGACTTGGCAAAAGGCTAAAAAAAATAGCGTCTTGGGATGCAAAAGCCTGTGATTTTTCTGGGGAGGATTTAAAAGATGCTTTAATTTCTTTTACTGCTTCCCTTTCTGTTTATCGAACCTATATACGTAAAGGTGCCCTCCACCAACAAGACAGGCAATACATTGATGATGCATTTCAGGCTTCTTTGGAAAGAATTCGAAACGACAAGAATATGGAGGAAAAAATAAATGCCCTCACCTTTGTAAGAAATGTGTTGTTACAAGAAGATAGAGTGGACTTGAGTGACAGAGATCGAGAGGAAAGAGAAGAATTTGCGGAGAGGTACCAGCAATTTACAGGTCCTGTAATGGCAAAAGGTCATGAAGACACTGCTCTTTATCGTTATGCCCGTTTGTTATCCCTAAATGAAGTAGGTGGAAATCCCGGTATTAGTTCATATTTTCCGGAAAGATTTCACATATACAATCAAAAAAAACAAAGACAGCACCCGTTTTCTATGAATACGTCTTCTACCCATGATACAAAGCGTAGTGGAGATATACGAGCAAGACTTCACGTCTTTTCTGAAATACCTGAATTGCTTGGAGAAAAAATTAAATATTGGACAGGGTTGAACGAATCTAAAAAAAAGAAAATAGACAACCGCTTAGTTCCTGCACCTTTTATGGAAATATTTATCTATAGAACAATAATGGGTTCATTACCTTATAATGATGATGAATTTGATAGCTTTAGAGAAAGGATAAAGCTTTATATGCTAAAAGCGGCAAGGGAAGCTAAGTTACGAACCGATTGGGATGACCCCGACCCATATTATGAAGATCAGTTGATTTCTTTTGTGGAATCTTTACTAAACTGGGAGGAGTCAGCAGAATTTTTACAAGATTTAAAAGATTTTGTAAATAGGATTGCTCCGGCTGGTGCATTAAATTCTATTGGAAAAAACTTATTAAAAATAACTTGTCCTGGGATTTCAGACATTTACCAAGGAAATGAAATTTGGGATTTAAGTCTAGTAGACCCGGACAATCGTAGATACGTAGATTATCAAAAAAGATTAAGAATGTTAAATGAAATAATCGAAGGCGAAGAAAAAGAGCCGGAAAATTTACGTAGAGATATTTTGGAAAATTTTCGAGACGGAAGGATTAAAATGTATGTAATCTGGAAAGCTTTGCAAGAGTGTAAAAAATATCCCGACTTGTTTACAAAAGGAGATTATATACCTTTGAAGGTAGAAACTGAAAATACTATAGAAGTTTTTTCTTTTATGAGGATTGAAAACAATCTAGCCGCTTTGGTTGCCATTCCAAGGCTTGTTATGAAACATATTGATAATTGGACAAACTTAAGTATAAGCCAAAACCTCCATTCTGGAAAAGTACAAATGCTCGAAGGCTATCAACATAAAAAGTGGTTAAACGTATTTACCGGTGAAATGCAAATCCTCAGTGATCAGAATTTGCAAATATCGTATGAGAGTTTATTTAAAGGATTTCCATTGGCACTTTATATATCCAAATTTTAATCAGATTTGAGAATCTCCACTTTCAGTTTTGGAATTGTTTGGTTTATACTTCTTTATCTCCCTTTCCAAGTATTATTTCCAATTGAAGTTCATCGCTATGGGAAATATGCTTGGATATTCCAGTATTATCCGATTTTCTTTTTACCGCTATTTATTAAAAAAGCTTCAAATCTGTTTAACCAATTAGATAAGCTCGAAATTGCTTTTTGTATGCTCTTTTTTCTTATTTCGGTTAATTTTAGCTACGTTAGTCTTACTTGGATTTCAACTGTTTGGATCGGTTTTACTTTGCTCAAAGGATTTGGTTGGAAGATACACCTATTTGGAAAATTGCTATTTTTGTTCGTTCCGCCTTTTTCTTTAAAGTATGTACTTGTATTTGGTTTTCCACTTAGGTTGTTTTTGACAAAATTAGTTGGCAGTGTATTGGTAAAATTAGACCCGAATAGCATCACCTATGGTAATACGTTAGTATTTAGGGGAGAGGAGTTTATAGTGGATCCGGCTTGCGAAGGATTGAAGATGGTAACGGCTTTTTTGCTTTTGTTATTTATTTTTATGTATAAAACAAATAGCAAATTAAATATTAGCTCTATTTCATGTTTGGTAATTTCTTTTCTTCTTCTACTAGTTACAAACTTCATTAGAATCTTCCTACTTGTGACCTTTACCATACCTACAACTTCTTCTCTACACTATCTTTTGGGCATAATTTTATTTATAGCTATTTTGGTATATCCTCTTTACATTTTGGGTGAGGTTTTTATTCCTAAAAGTCAAACTAACGAAATTACACTAATTAAAGAGAAGAACAATTCTTTTATGGCTTTTGGAATACTTTGTATACTTTTGCTAATAAGCTTGCTCTTTCCCTCGGAGCACCAAGAAAATAATCTCACGTACAATTTCCCTACAAACGTGGATGAATTTCATAAAGACCTAAACGATTTACCAATAGAAATAGCCATCTATTCTCAAAAAGATATGTATCTTATATTAAAAACAAACTTTGATCCTTTTCGGAAAGCTCATCATCCTAGACAGTGTTGGGAAGGAGTCGGATACCAAATCATACAGGAAGAGACTATATTTGTAAATCAAGTTAATACAATAAGAAAAGCAACACTAAAAAAAGAGGATACCTATCTTAGACTTTATTGGTGGTATCAGTCGATAGGAAATACGGTAAGTAATGTTACGGATTCAGAATTTGAATGGAGAAAACTCGCTCTTCTGAAAAAACAAAATTTTTTACAAGTGAATATTGCTTTTTATAGCCTGGATAAATTTAATCAAGAAAAACAACTATTTACAATTAAGAAAGTTATAAAATACTTTTCAAAATAGTATATAAATAAAATCGTATCCTGATTAAAATCAATGATAAAATCAAAAGAATTTATAAACAAATTTACAGTCCTCAGAGGAGCACCAAAAGAACTATGGGTAGTCTATTTTCAAAAAGTTCTTGAAGTAGTTGCTTATGGTTTGATGACAAGCGTATTAATCCTTTTTTTACAAAAAGATATCAATCTTGGAGATAAAAGTGCAGGTTTTTACTTTGCAACTTGGTCACTATTAGCGTCTTTGTTTACGATTTTAGTTGGTCCTCTAACTGATTTTATAGGTATAAAAAAGACGTTTGTTATCGGATTTTTGTTATGTATTTTTTCAAGAGGAATCATGAGTTTTGTCACCAATCCGATTTTGGTGAGTATTTTGGGATTTTTGCCGCTAGCTGCAGGTCATGCTATGATGATCCCTGTTATGACAGCAGCTGTTAGGGAATTGTCAACACCAAAACAAAGATCAATGGCTTTTAGTGGTTTTTATTGGCTTATGAATGTTGGGTTTTTAATCTCCGGTCCGATCGTTGATTATGTAAGAGATCCAAAGGTTGTAGGTGATAATGGCAAATTCCCTTTACCTTTGTTTAACATAGAATTATCTGCCTATCAATTACTTTTTTTTCTTTCTTTTGTATTTACAATTCCCGGTTATATCGCAGTTACGTTTTTTATGAGAGAGGGGATTCGTGTTGATGAGTTTGGAAACGTACTAATTAAAGAATGCAAAAACGTGGAGACAAAAAATAATATCTTTCTTAGAGTCTACGAAGCATTTAAAAAAGCAACAACCACAACATACAGCACGTTTAAGGAACTTGTAAAATACAAGTCTTTTTGGCGTTTTATGTTATTTATCTCTCTATTGGTTGGAGTGAAATTGACGTTTTACCACATGCACGTAACTTTTCCACCCTATCTTGTGAGAACTCTAGGTGAAGGCGCAAAGTTTGGGACTGTTTGGGGGTTTTTGAATCCTCTTTTAATCTTAATACTAGTACCCATAATAGGTGCAACGACTCAGAAAGTTAGTGTTTATAAGATGATCTTGATAGGAACTTCCTTTTCCGGATTTTCTATTTTTCTACTTGCCATTCCCTTTTCACTGTATGAACCTTTGGTTCCTACATTTATAGGAAAAATAATTTGGAGCGTATGGTTAGGTTTCCCTCCGGAAACAAGCAAAATTGTTTTGGCTAGTTATATCGGTATAACCGTTTTTGTAATTCTTTTTTCCATAGGAGAGGCACTATGGAGTCCGAAACTCTATGAATATGTAGCGGAAATTGCTCCTGAAGGGAAAACGGCTAGTTATATGAGTTTGTCCATTTTACCGTTTTTTGTAGCCAAGTTTATTGCTGGTGGCATGTCCGGTATTTTACTTGATTTGTGGTGTCCAAGCGTAGGGGATAAATCTTCTGCTTATATTATATGGATAATTATTGGATGTATTGCGATTTCCTGTCCGATGGGACTTTTGCTATTGAAAAATATAATTCGGAAAAAAGATGTTACGTAGGGTTTCAAACCCTACGTTAGGAGAAACCTTTCCTATTTAATAATACCAGTCAACCCTCCATCTATCACAAGGATTTGACCCGTCATGTAGCTCGAAGCATCACTGGCAAGAAAGATCGCTGGACCCAGAAGTTCAATTGGTTTTCCCATTCTTTTATAAGGTATCCCATCATTAAATTTTTTCATCAATTCCGGTTTGCTTTTAAGCATATCAGTCATTTCCGTATCCATAAACCCCGGGCAGATGGCGTTAATCCGAAAGTTACTACCAACCCATTCTGCCGCCAAGGATTTTGTCATTTGGATTACAGCTCCTTTCATACCACTGTAAACAGATGATAAAGAATATCCGACAATTCCAAGAACAGATGAAATGTTTATAATAACACCTCCGTCCCTTTTTTGAGCTTTGTAGTATGCTTGGCAAGCTTTGAAAGCTCCCACAAAATTTATATCTATGAGCTTGTAGATGTCTTCGTCCTTGAAATAGGCAGCTGGTACGTTCATGGCAAGACCTGCGTTGTTAATCAAGCAATCAAGTCTTACATGTTTTTCTCTAATTTCATCTATTACGGTTTTTAGACCTTCTCCTTTTGTAAAATCAGCAACCCTTCCTTCTATTCCAGCAGATTTCATCCATTCGATGGACTCCGGCTTGGTTCCGGTTCCATACACTATTGCACCTGCATCTCGAAAACCTTCTGCAAAAGACTTTCCGATTCCTCTTGTGGCACCTGTAATTAAAACGATTTTGTTTTTTACGTTAAATAATTCCATTACATTCTCCCTTGTTTATAATTTGTTAATCCAAAGAAAATCTTGGATTCGTAATTTCCAACTTTTCTTTTAAGCTCTGTTTGACAAGTTCCCAAACTTCTTTGTTTGTATCATCTGATTTTTCTTTCCTAATTTTTTCCACTAAATTTTTGTTTAATTGTTCGCCTAACTTCATCTTCTCCAAGTAGGTTAGACTGATATTGGGTTTTTCTTCTCCAAGGTATTTAGACAATCTTTCCAGCTCAAGGTTTAGATACTTTTCACCTAGCTTGAATTCTCTTGCCACAACTCCCAACATATTCCAACTTACCAAAGCCCTATACGAAAGAAAATCGTTTTCTTTTACGGCTGGCATTATATCTTTAATCAATAAATCTTGTATTGTTTCTAATAAATTTACTGCATCTGGTCTATCCTGCATTTTCTATCAACCTCATTGCTTCATATTCCATTTCGCTTGTTCGTCTTCCAATGGAAGCCAATTCAATTCCTTTGTCCTTCCCCGATAAGTGTCTTTCTGCTTGACCTGCTGAACCTACAGCCCATCTTAAATTCCCAATCACTTCCCAAAACAAAACTTTTTTGGAATCTACGGGAACCCTTGAATAAAATTCATAAGCTTCGAAAAACTCATTTCTTGTCGTAATTCCTCCGGCTTCTTTGTTTAATTTTCCAAACCTCCAATCCCTCATACAAAACCAACTAATATCTTCATGCCTGTCACCCCAATGCGTAAATTCCCAGTCCAAAATACCTTGTAGTCCTTCTTGGTTGAACATAAAATTCCCCGTACGAAAGTCACCATGAACCAATACGATCTTGTCACAATCGGGTGCGTTTTTAGATGCCCAATTTAAGATTAATTCCATAGCCGGATGCGGACTGGACAAACTTTCTACTTCTTTTCTTACAACTTCCACAGCAATGTGTGAGTAGTTATTATCCAAAGGTTTTCCACCGGATAAGACTTTCTGCAATTTCTCATCGCTACAGTCTTTGGGAGTAATGGAATGAATTTTTGCCAAATTTTCCGCAAGTTCGATGGGCATGGATGATCTGATTTTGTTTAAACCGGCATCTTTTACTACATACCTTCCGTTCGCTTTTCCCGTAATCTTTTGCATTATAAAAAAGGGATTACCCGTAAAAGATGAGTCCTTTTCCAACCAATACGGGCGAGGTGTTTTTACACCGTGAGAATAGGCGAGAGAGGTTACTGAAAATTCATCTTCTTTGGATATACTGGCATACAAAGAACCTCCTTTATCGGTTCTTAAAACAAGTTCATGAAAACCCTGCCATTCTCCGGAGTCGATTTGTAAACCAAAACTATAATTGTCTTGACATGCACCACCACCACCACTGAGTGAAAAGAAATCTCGAATCTCCAATCGAGATTTCAGTCTATTGGAAAGATAAGTTTCCAACTTTTCTTTTAATGTCATTTTAGCTCCTTACTATTTGTGTTTTCAATATTTTGATAAACAAAACGAATTAAGAAATTAGCATATTCTTCCACTGAAATTTTTCTTTCAGAATATTTATACCGCTTTAGATACCAATCTTGCAAAAGTGCTTTGATGGCACTAGCTGTTAGAAGAGGATAGGGAATTTCAAATTCACCGTTTTGTATTCCGTCTTTCAAGAGTTCTTCAAAAACGTTTTCCGTAAATTGCTCCATTGTTATGGCTTTTTTTTGATCTTCAGGTTTTAGGCTTTTTGCTTCCATATAAAAAAAGTAAAAAATCTTACTGATAGACTCGCTCAAATACAAATGGGTGCAAATTCCTCGTAACAATCTTTCAGACGAATTTTGTCCAGCCCTAATACTTTCTTGCATGATTTTATTGATTAAGGCTTGTCCTTGTATGTACATCATGTTTAAGAATTCCTCTTTGCTAGAAAAGTAATTGTAGAGTGCCCCCATACTCAATTCGCTTTCTCTGCTTAGGTCTCGCAAGCTCATGGCGTGGAAGCCTTGCTTGTGGCTTATTTTGATAACCGTTTTCATAATTTTTGTTAGGTTCTTTATTGCTAATTCTTCTTTTTTGATCTTTATGGAATTGCGGTTATCTTGGTAGATTTCTTTGCAAATTCCTTCTATAGAAAGAGGATGCAAAAGCACAAACTCCTTATAAGTAAATGGTAATGCAAGATTCACTATTCATTCCTTTGGAAAGTTCTACTTTTGGGAACTCTTTTTATAGTTTCGAAGGATTCTTTTTCCCAAAGAAGCTTTGTGAACTTCATCTGCTCCGTCATAAATTCTGGCTCCTCTTTCATGGCGATAAAAATAGGCAAGAATCGTATCATCGGACATTCCAAGCCCACCATGTACTTGTAACGCCCTATCTATCACCTTTTGCATTGTATTGGCTACGACAAATTTAATCATGGATACTTCATCACGAGATTTATTCATCCCCAGATTGTCTATTGACCAAGCTGCCGAAAGGGTCATCAGTCTTGCTGCTTGAATTTCGGCTGCACATTCTGCAACCCAGTTTTGAATCACTTCCTTGTCTGCTAACTTCCTTCCGTCTACTTCGATCACCCTTTCATTTGCCCTTTCACACATTAATTCAAGAGATCTATTGCAAATTCCAAGCCATCGCATACAATGGTGAATACGTCCAGGTCCAAGCCGTTCCTGGGCTAGCTTAAATCCATGTCCTTCTTTTCCCAAAAGGTTTTTCTGCGAAACACGACAAGATTGAAACATCACTTCACCATGACTATTATAATCACTTCCCTTTTCACCCATAATGGAAATATTTCTAATCAAGTTGAAACCGGGATTATCACAAGGAACAATGATCATACTTGTTCGCATTGCGGGACTTGCATTCGGATTCGTCACCATCATAGCAATAGCAAAAGACGCACCATCAGCACCCGTTGTGTACCACTTATGTCCGTTTAAAATATAGTCACCTCCATCTTTCACCGCAGTTCCTTCCATCAGTAAGGGATTGGAACCGGCAGTATTCACCTCTGTCATGGCAAAGCAACTTCTAATTTCACCTTTTACAAGTGGTTTTAAATACTTTTCTTTTTGCTCATCCGTTCCAAACAGGTGAAGGATTTCAATATTTCCGGCATCCGGTGCTTGTGTTCCAAATAGGTAATGTCCCAAAGGAGAACGTCCCAGAGATTCGGAAATTAGTCCATGCTCAACGAGGTTTAGTCCCATTCCTCCAAGTTCTTCCGGATAATTGGGACCCCATAAACCCATTTGTCTAACCTTGTTCCTCTTTTCTTCCAATTCGGGGAGCAATTCCTTAAATTCATGCCTAAAGAAAGACGCTTCAAAAGGAAATACTTCCTTTCTCATAAAAGTGTCAATCATCCTTAATACTGTTTTCATTTTTTCTGATACTGTAAAGTCCATGAATTCACCATAAAATCAAACTCATAAAATGTCAATAAAAAAACGAGCGTTCGCTCATATTATTTATAAAATTTAAACGCAAATAGCGTGAGTTTCAGATAAGCAATTTAATTTCAAAATTAGTTTATTTTTTTTCAAAGATTTTATTTATTAACATAATGACAGGTTTCTATGAACATCCAAATGGAAAGTTATTTTCTGGAGATTCAATTGAATGGTTGAAAACAATTGAATCCGAAAGTATTGACTTAATATTTGCAGACCCACCTTATAACATAAAAAAAGCTTACTGGGATACTTTTGAATCTCAAGAACAATATGTAGACTGGTCTCTTAAGTGGATAGAACAAGCTGCACGAGTTTTAAAAAAAAACGGGTCAATGTATGTGTGTGGTTTTTCGGAAATTCTCGCTGACATAAAATCTCCTACTATGAAATTTTTTAAAACCTGTCGATGGATTATTTGGAATTATAAAAATAAAGCAAATTTAGGAAATGATTGGGGGCGTTCCCATGAAAGTCTTCTGCATTTAAGAAAAAGTAAAGAGTTTACATTGAATATAGATGATATTCGAATTCCGTATTCGGAGCATACTCTAAAGTATCCGTCACATCCACAAGCAGAGACAAGCCAGTATGGAAAAGGAAAAAGTCAACTTTGGAAACCGAATCCTAAAGGAGCAAAACCCAAAGACGTGATAGAAATCCCAACAACTTGTAATGGTATGCATGAAAAAACAAAACATCCAACGCAGAAACCGGAAGAGCTACTTAGAAAAATAATATTAGCATCTTCTAATGTTGGTGATATTGTTTTAGATCCGTTCATTGGTTCAGGAACAACATCAGTTGCGGCTGAACAATTGAAAAGAAAATGGTTGGGTTGTGATTTATCTTCTGAGTATCTAGATTGGGCAATTGATCGAATCGAAAAAGTAGAGCCATGGGATATTAGCAAGTGGATTCAATATGATTTGAATAATGCCAAAAGACGCAATTTAATTCGATGATAACTTCCTTTTTAACCAAAAGTCCAAAACAGTTATATCCAAAAGAAGCAAAAACAAAGCAGGGTATAGAAAATACTGAAATCCATCTTTTTGATTTAGTTTGCGCATATAAGTTCCGATGTTTTTATTCATAGAGTTCACTTTTGTAGTGAGCTTTGACGCTTCTTCTGGATTTTCCGTAAGGTTCACGTAATCTGCTGAATGATCACTTGCGAGCTGTCTCAAAAGAGTGCTGTTTAGCTTGGAAACAATTAGATCAGGATTGTTGAAATTATTGGTAAGTTGTCCACTTTTTGTGACGTAACCTGAAATTCCGTTTTCTTCATCTTTAAACAGTATGTGACCTCCGTTTTCCGTTCCGACTGCCCATACAATTAGATTGGCGGAAATATCTCCTGGTAAGGAAGACTTCATATCTTCTCCGTCTGTCACCAAAACCAAGATTCGGTTTCGATACAATTTGGACGATTTCATCAGTTCGGACGCTTTATCAAAAGCTTGGCGTATATCAGTACCTGTATTGGGAATTATATCTACATCCATACCGCGTATATAATCGGCAAAAGCTGCTATATCATCCGTCATAGGGCAGTACAAAAATGGACTTCCAGCAAAAGCAAGGATCCCTAAACGATTTTTACTGAGTTCCGGCAACATTCTGAGAACCGTTTCTTTGAACTTGCTCAATCTATTGGGTGGAGTGTCTACCGTATTCATGGAAAGGCTTACGTCTACCATAAAAAGGATGTCTACTCCTTGGCTCGCATAGTCAGCAAGGGGTTTGGATTCTTCAAACGAAGGATTAAGAATAGCAAAAATAAACAAAATGGTCACCATACAATACAAAACGTATCTGGCATAAGAAAGGAACTTAGGGTGAACCTTACTTCTCTGGTTTATTCCCGGATAAATTTTTATAAACTTATCAAAATTAATCCGAAACATATATTTTTTATAGATATATAGAACAATGCTTGCAAATAATAGCAAAGACAAAACGAGCGAAACGGAGTTTAAATTTTTTAAGCTATCCATCATAAATAATATCTTAAATAAAAAGTTCTAATAAGTAAATCTATTGCAAAAAGCAAAATGGCTACGTTTAAAAAATAATAAAAATAGCTTTCTACCGCAACTTCCGGTTTGGAAACCAAAAGGTCTTTTTCCAATTCATCTATGGAGTTTAAAACCTCAGCAAATTCGTTTGGGTCCGTAGCACGATAAAACAATCCGCCGGATAGTATTGATATTTCGTTTAAACTCTCAAAGTCAACTTGAAATGCACCGGGCAATTCTTTCCCAATACCAATTGTATAAATCTTGACTCCGAATTGTTTGGCTGTTTTGGCAGCCGTTGTCACGTCAATTTTCCCTGTATTGGAAACGCCATCGGTTATAACAAGTAATACTTTGGATTTTGCTTTGGAATGTTTTAGTCTATAGGTAGAAAGAATTATCGCGTCTCCAATGGCGGTTCCTTGCTCGGAAACGGAGGATTCGTTGATTTCATTTACAATTTCCGTAAGAGAAGCTTTGTCCCCCGTCAAAGGAGATTGCAAATAGGCAGCTCCCGCAAATATAACCAAACCTAATCTGTCATTTATCCTTTTATGGATAAAGTTTTTAATCAAATCTTTGGAAATATCGAGCCTGTTTTTGGGTCTGAAGTCATTGCTTCTTACCATAGAGCCGGAAACATCAATGGCGATCATCATGTCAATTCCACTCATATTTTCGGGCATTAGGTAGGTTTTACTTCCCGGTTCGGCTAAAGCAAAAACAACCAATACGATTGGAATAAATCGAATAAAAGGAAAATAGTCATAATAACGAACAAGGTTTCTTCGATTGGGATTTTCGATTTGGTTGCTAATTTTTAGGCTAGCCTTGTTTAGGTGTAATTTGGCAATGTAATAAACAATTGCATAAAGAAAAATTGGAATGAGTAGGTATAAAACCTGGGGTTTTTGAAATACATTCATGTTTGTAATAACTCTCTCCAATACTTTGCCAGTTCCACTGCTTTTTGGTGAGAAATCATCTCGTTATTTGGCATATATTTTACAGAATTAAAATAGATCGTCAATTTTTCCAATTGAACCGGAGAAATATTGTAACGATTTTTTAGAATTTCGTTTATTTCTTCTTGGGATTTATGGAATATAAATGTTCCGGTTTGATTGGTTATGATTTCTTTAATATAGCCGGAAAGTATATAGATAAAGTCTTTGTGCCGAATTTCAGTGTGCAGGCTATCCTGAATTCCGTTAATTTTATCCCTATAATAGTGTAATTCTTTACTATTATTTGGTTCAATAATTGCGTCCATTGGATTTTTATATTTATTTTTTAGATATGATATGGCAAACAAAATGGCAGTAACCACAAGAACAATTCCAAGAATAAGAAAAATCAAGCGAATAAGATAGGGACCGGAAAATGCGATTGGATCGGTAATGTCTAAAAGGTCTTTTTCACCTTGTAAAACGCTTTTTACGGTTATGATTTTCTGGCTTCTAAATTCCGTATCATCCATATCGAACCAAGAAACGGGAACAATAAATTCGCCTGATTCAAAATAGACCACTTTGATTTGAATTTGTGTATTATTTTTGACAATATCGATTATTTCGGCGTAAGGGAGGTCTTCGTTTTCCTCTTTGTTTAAAAAACCTTTAGCCGGTAGTTCCCATTTGGAAATTTCATCAGGTGAAAACTGTAAGGTAAGAACAACTTCATCTCCGACTCGAATGGATGGTTTACTTAGAGTTTCCATAACTTCTGCTTTTATGGGAAGAGCAAAAAGCGACACAAAAAGAAATATAAAAATACGATAAACCATTTTCTACTATCGTAAGAATTTATATATATTAAGAAATAACAAGTCTTTTTTCTTGTGAAAAAAAGAAGTATTTATACCCATGGTAAGATTTTTGAAAATAAAGTCTCAATTCTTGAATACCCCCCTAATGAGTTCAAATTGGATTAGAGTCTAATTTCTCCCCCTTGCAAGGGGGAGCATAAGAGCTTCACAAAAACGAAAGCTACTGTGGGGGCAACTATGGAGCTGACCAATCCTCTCAAACGAGGGAAATCCTTTCGGACAAAAAGTATGCTCTTGAAATAGAGCAGGTTAAAGATTAGTCTCAATCCTCTCAAACGAGGGAAATCCTTTCGGACTAAGAAGAATGAGAACAGCAAAATTTTTTATTATTTTAGCAACAGTCTCAATCCTCTCAAACGAGGGAAATCCTTTCGGACAAAGAGGTAAGAGTCGATGAAAAATAGTTTTAAAGTTTTCAGAGTCTCAATCCTCTCAAACGAGGGAAATCCTTTCGGACGAAAGATGGAAATCGGAAATGGCGACCATGGATATTGATAAAGTCTCAATCCTCTCAAACGAGGGAAATCCTTTCGGACAAAACCGGATACCAGGGTAGAAAGAAAGCAATTATCATTTTTAGTCTCAATCCTCTCAAACGAGGGAAATCCTTTCGGACAAAAGAGAAATACACAAAGTTTTTTGGTTGTGAATGGAAATTGTCTCAATCCTCTCAAACGAGGGAAATCCTTTCGGACTTGAACAGGCATTCAACGAAGTGAATAGGTACAAAGTACGTCTCAATCCTCTCAAACGAGGGAAATCCTTTCGGACAATACGGAGACAATCCCGCAAAATTGTTCAAAATCAATCAATTTTCATGTCTCAATCCTCTCAAACGAGGGAAATCCTTTCGGACATGTATTTTTCATAGTAAAGATAATAAACTTTATTTAATATTGTCTCAATCCTCTCAAACGAGGGAAATCCTTTCGGACGGACATATGGACTTTTTAAAAGAAAAAAAATTGCTCGTGGAAAGTCTCAATCCTCTCAAACGAGGGAAATCCTTTCGGACTTAAAAACCAATCTCGAAAATAAGTACGGTGGAAATATAAAAGTCTCAATCCTCTCAAACGAGGGAAATCCTTTCGGACAGCACTTTGTTTCCAAGAGTTTTACAAACCACTTGAAAACTGCTTTCTAACACTCCGAAAATCACAATGTACAAAGTTTAAAAACCAAATATATTTATGTCAATAAAAAATGATTAAAAAATCCCTTAAAATCAAAAAAAATTGTTTATTTGGGAAACCTAGCACGTTTTTTGAGCTTTTGGAGGTTTCCCAAATATCACCGTCAATTTAACGGAAATCTATGCTGCCTGCTCCCTGAGCGTAGTCGAAGGGGGCAAATGGAGAGCATTTTTATTATGTATTGACATATACTTTTGGGAAACCTAGCCCTTTTTTTAGACTTTTGGAGGTTTCCCAAATATCAACATCTAATTTAACGGAAATCTATGCTCCCGCCCTCTGAACATAGAACTCCCGTTCCCTGTTTCTGCTCCCTGAGCGTAGTCTTCCGTTCCCTGAGCGTAGTCTTCCGTTCCCTGAGCGTAGT
Source organism: Leptospiraceae bacterium (assembly GCA_024233865.1). Lineage (GTDB taxonomy): Bacteria > Spirochaetota > Leptospiria > Leptospirales > Leptospiraceae > JACKPA01. Next base: position 325,913 of record JACKPA010000004.1, read on the forward strand.
CTTCCGTTCCCTGAGCGTAGTCTTCCGTTCCCTGAGCGTAGTCGAAGGGAACGAAGGGAACTAAAAAAAGTAATCCTCCTCTCTATGAAAGAGTTCTCCTTTTCCCAGAATGATGGTATCTTTTTCCGCTGCACCTGAAATCGGGTAGATTCTGAGAGAATCCTCTTTTTCGTCCATCTGAATTTTAACTCTTTTTACAAGAATTTCCAATTCTTCGGGTTTTTTGAATCTCACCTCAAAGACGGAATACTGAACCCTTTCTCCATGCCCGCCAAGGATTTTTATCACTTTATTACGCCTTTTATCACCGGCTTTGTCAGAAGGAAAATCATAACATATCACATAGAGCTTATTCATTTTGAAACTCTCCCATGGATAAGATTTTCTCTTCTTTTAGACAAGCTCTTGTCCAGCCAAGAAGAAAGCCCAGGGCATTGTAAAAAGAACCTTTGGCAAAACCATAGTTTTTTTCCTTTTTGATTTCATCCGCATAGATTTTGAGAAACTTTTTTATGGCTTCCGGTTTTAAATAAAAGCCTTTGTCTCTTTTTTCAAAATCCTCTTCTTGGAGCATATTTAGGTTAAAGACTTTGAGAGTCAATCTATCACAAAAAGCAGGACGAAGAGGCTCAAAAATGTCATACGCCAAGCTAAGCCTTCCGTTTTCAATCGAATGGAAGAAACTCAAACAAGGATCAAAACCAACTCCATTGATAGAAAAAGCAACTCGGCTGCTCGCCAGGGTATAAAGAAAAGAAAGGATAGAATTTCCAATATCTAAAGGAGGTCTTTTTGACCTGCCGTTAAAAACATTGTTTTTTTTGAAAAGCCTTCCCAAACAATCAAAGTATTTTACGGCAAAACTTCCTTCAATTCCCATTAAACTGGAAATCTCAGTCGCGTTTTCTAACTTTTCTTTCCATTTTTGAAGTTCGTTGATTTCGCTTTTCAAATCAACGCTGTGTTTGGAAGAATCGCTGAGAAGAAGGATAGAACTCTCGAACTTCCCTTTTAGGATTTCTTTGGAAAAATCCAGCCTAAACCTATCATCCAGAGACAGTTTATGCTGTAAAATCCTCAATTCAACACTTTTGGAAAAAGGTGATGCCAACTGTCCCAGTAACTCACCCTTAAAGTTATAAAAGGAAAAATCAATTCCACGCTTTAAGAATTCTTCCAAAACTTGAGTAGAAAACTGGATATAACCAAAAATCTGAACACTATTCACATTTTTGATTTCCATCTCAAATATATTTTCACCGTTTTTTTTAAGCTGGATACGATCTCCGTATTTATGGATAGACGTTCCGTGCTCCGCAATAAATAAATCAGCCATATAATAAAGCTCTCATTTTAAAAAATTTAAACTGCTTATTATAATGGAAATTTTAGAAATTGCACGTCCGTAAACGTACCGGAACGATATTTTTTTGCAAAATATGTAGAAAAAAATAATGACATCTATTTATGAAAGAAAGTTTTATATAAAGGGAGTACAAATTTATGAGAAAACTGATTTTATCTCCTTGCGGAACAAGCTTATTAACAAATGGTTCAAATGAAATTGAACGCAAATTGGTCAACAAACATGCAAATGCAAACGAAATTCATGATGCAAATGACAAGAAGCTATTAGAAGAACGCATTCGCACAGTCCGAGAAAAATTATTGTCGTGCAGTTTTGAAGAAGCAAAAAAATTATCTGCCGAATTAAATGGAATTATTAGTTTATACAACGGCTTGATTCCAAAAGAGGCTTCTCAAGATTACTATATTTTGTTATGCACTGATACATGGTTGGGTGAGCAAACAGCTCTTTTGGTAGAAAGCTGGTTGAAAAAACAAAACCTAACCACAGAGGTGCGAAGACAGAAAGACCTGCAAACAAATAACCTTGAATCTTTCCAAGTCGCTTTGTCTGATTTGGTTAAATGGTGTGAAGAGGTTATTAAAGGTTATAAAGATTCTCAGTATTATGTAATATTTAATTTGACAGGTGGTTTTAAAAGTGTCCAAGGTTTCTTGCAAACACTTGCTTTGTTCTATGCGGATGAGTCTGTTTATATATTTGAAACGGGAAATGAATTGCTCCGGATTCCTCGTTTACCGGTCAAAATGGCAGAAGTTGATTACATTCGTCAAAATTTAGCCGCTTTTCGTAGGCTCTCCCTGGAACTATCTGACAAATCTGACTCTACGGAAAAGATTCCGGAAACATTTTTATTGGAAATAGATGGCGAAAAAACACTCTCAGCCTGGGGTGAAATCGTTTGGCATTCTGCTAAAAAGGAAATTTATAAAGATTGCGTTTACGAATCACCCATAAACAAAGTCCGGTTTTCTCAGAAATTTTTAAAAAGTGTCGAAAATTTAGAAACTGATCGTTGTGTATTGGTTAATCAAAAAGTTGATCAGCTTTGCAAATATCTACAGACAAAACAGAATGTTAGTTCGCTTGATTTTAAAGAACTCAAGGGTAATCCAAAACCACCATCTACCCACGAAATAGACGCATGGTCAGATAAAGATGCAAAAAGGATATTTTGCCATTATGAGAATGGTATTTTGGTTTTGGATGAATTGGGGAAGGGTTTTCATTAACCAACCACTTTATCCCGTATCTTTTGAAATTCCCGAATAGCCATGGCATCAAAAACGTTGTCCATGCGATTTCTTACTCCGTTTATTTGCTCTTTCAATTCAACCCTGACATTGTTGATTTCTTCTTTAAGTTCTATCCGGACACCGTTTATTTCCTCTTTTAATTCTGTCCGAACATTGTTTATTTCTTCTTTCAGTTCTGTCCGGACAGCATTAATTTCTATTTTTTGTTCTTTGAACCTTCTGTCCATTTGCTCTTTTAGCTCAACCCTGACACCGTTTATTTCTTCTTTAAGTTCTGTCCTGACACCGTTTATTTCTTCTTTAAGTTCTATCCGAACACCGTTGATTTCTTCTTTTAACTCGATTCTTTGCTTGTCCATTTTGGAATCCAGTTTTGCAATATCTGCCTTTAATTCTGTTTTAATGTCTTTTCCGGAATCCTTGATTAGTTTGTACATCCCAATAAGGATCGTAACTACCGAAATAATCATTCCTATTAAGGTTTTGTATTCCATTTTCTAACTCCATAAGTAATTATAATGCTTTATACATATAATGGGTATAAAAATACAAAGTTGGTACTCAAATTCTTAAAAAAAATTAAGTTTTTTGAAAAAAAAATAACTTTTTCTCCTCCGGTACGTTTACGGTCTTGGTTTTTTGGGCTTGATGTGTTATAAATATCATGAAGAAGAAGCCAATAGTGTAAAGTAATTTGTGTGGAGAATGTAAAAGTCCAAACTTTCATTTTTTTCCAAAATTCAAAAAAAGATGTTGATACAAAATCAATAAAAAAACAAAAAATCATAGGTGAGTTAAAATTGAAACTAAAAATGTCTGATATAGAATCCGATCCACAAAATCTAAAATTAAAACACCTATTGGAATGTTTTTATATCCTTGGCATAATTGAAAGTCAGGGCATTTATTTAACTCAAAATGAAAAAGGTATCAAACTTACATACACAAATATTGTAAAACTTCTAGATATTTTGTTTGATGACAAACAGAAAAAAACACCCGATTATACAAGAAGAATCAAAACGGCTAGGAGTATTTTTAACTCCCTTAGCAAAGATTTTATTATTAAAGGAAGGGCACAAGGTGTCGGATTCGAAAAAAAAATTTCGGCTTCTTCTCTTGCCATTCTCAAACGAGACAAAGCATATACTGCTCTCTTGGTTATATTTTTAAGTTTGCTTTACTACAAAGACAGTGTTTATATTGATTTTTTTAAGCAGCTCTTAGAGCAAGATTATCCTATTCATTTTCTAACAATTGTCCATAATGCAATTGAAAATAAATTACCTATACGGTTTGAATACACCAACCGGAAACAGGAAACTCACGAAGTTGATGATTTTGTACCGGTTAAACTAAGGTTTAAAGACGGACATTGGATGCTTGTCGGATGGGATCAGCCAAAGGGAAATTGGAACCAATACATGATCCACAGTATAAAAGAGCTAAAAGTGTATTTCAAAAAGCCAAGATTCAAAATTCCGGAATTCAAAATGGAAGAATATCTCAAACATTCTTTTGGTCACGCCGTCTTAAATGATTCCGAAGTGTTTAAAATTGAAATCAGAGTACCTTTGGAAAATTCGGAAGCGGTTCAAAAGAGAAACCAAGAAGGAGAATGGAAAATAAATGCGGATCATTGTATTTGGACGGTTTATGCCTATGACCCTGACGAAGTGATCAACTATGTCTTTCGGTGGAACGGATGTTTGGAAATTATCAGTCCTGAATCTATCAGAAAAAAATTTCTGGATAGGTTAAAGGCTATTACAAAAATGTATGAGGGATAATTTGTTAAAATCAAAGTTACATTTTTCCAGAGTTTGTGTGCATTTGGTTGCAGAAGAAGACTGCGAGTTACCTGAATTTACGGGTTCACTCTTGCGAGGTGCATTTGGTCATGCTCTTAAAAAAGCTTTTTGTGTGATGCACCATAGAGATTGCGGAAGCTGTCTTGTTTCCAATTCCTGCGGGTATTTTCAGGTGTTTGAAAGCATGAGTGATACCTACAAAAGCATGGGTTTTCACTACAAATCACATCCGTACATCATAATTCCTTCAACCAAAAACGTATTTATGAAAGATGATATACTAAAATTCAAGTTAACCATGTTTGGAGAGTATAAAAAATACATTCCATATTTTGTGTATGCCTTTCAATTAATGGGTGAATTGGGTTTTGGAAAAAATCGACATAAATTTTCCCTCTTGTCTGTTACCGATGATTTGTCAAAAGAAGAAATTTACGAAGAGGGAAGATTATTTCCTGAAAAAATCATCAACACAAGCTTGCAATTGTATACAAATACAGTTCCCCAGCTAGGTGAAGTATTACCTGTAGAATTTGTAACTCCTGCTAGATTTGCCGAAAAAGGTAAAACCGTATCCAATTTGAATGGTGACTTGTTATTGGCAAGTATGGTTCGCCGTTATAGTATGATGAACACGTTTTATGGAGAATATGTGCAAGAAGACGTAGATTCTCTGGAGATAAACCTACAACCCATACAAAGAGAAAAATACGTTAGTTGGAAGAGATATTCCAACAGACAAAACAAACATGTACCACAGGGAGGAATTTTGGGAATCTATAACATCCTCAATCCGAAGGAAAAATTGTACAAATTTATCAAAACGATGGAAGTGTTACACATTGGAAAAAATACGAGTTTTGGCTTGGGGCAAATAAAGGTAGGGTAGGTATGGATGAAATTGAATCAAAGATTTACTTGGTATATGCTGCGTTTTTACACGACATAGGAAAAATTGCTCAAAGGACAGGGGAAGCAGCCAAAAGCTATAATAATGAAACCATTTACCAAATGCTAATGCCATATTTCCACCAAGGCAAACCTAGCCATTTCCATGCTTTGTATACTTATGATTTTATGGAAGAAAGGAAACACTTTTCTTATTGTAAAGTGGGTGGCGGAGAGCCGGAAGACAACATAGCGACTTTAGCTTTTAAGCACCACAACCCTTCTACGCCTTTGCAAAAGCTAATGGCTGAAGCAGATAGGCTTTCTTCCGGGCAAGATAGAAAAGAAAAAGATGAAGCAGATGAGCAAGACATTAAAGGGCAGAAAGCCTATCTCAAAGTTCCACTGCAATCTCTATTTGGAATGATAAACTTAGATAAGGAAAAAGAAAACAAGCCTAAAGACAATCACTACCTACCTTTGCAAGTCTTTCCAAAAGATTTCAAAGAGCTTTTTCCGCAAAAAAAGGGAGAATTGAAACCAAATTATGGTGAACCTCTAACAAATGAATACAAAAAAGTCTACAGTTCTTTCTGTAGGCAATTAGATGAATTCGTTCCTGAAATTCCCAAAACATTTTGGGACTTAAATCAGTTTTTGATTTTATGTGAA
>JACKPA010000005.1 GCA_024233865.1 Leptospiraceae bacterium
ACGGAGAGAAGATTATATCCAATAGAATGTATTCTCCACTACTCATGCGATATTTAATGTTATTATGAACTACTTTTTTTTTGTTTTTTAAAGCTTTATTTATAGCTATATTAAAAGAAATTTTTAAATTTGCAGGAATCATATCTGTTATGATTAATCTGAGACTTTCTGATAATCCTTCACTTTGCGGAAAGATTAAAAATTTTCCAATTTCTCCAAACCGATTGATCAATTCACAGCCTTCATTCACAATGGCAGTACATGGTACGTGATCTTTTAATAATTTATTGTTTATTGGGGTTAAAACATCATTATTTTTTGAGCTAACGATTGTTTGTCGCGGTTGTGGAATCGGGATTCTTATGTCTAATTTTGGTTTGAAAACATTGGCATACAAATAGGATTTAACATTCGTATCTCTTGCTTTAAAAATCCTTCTTTTTAGGTCTATAGCTTCATACAAATCTTCTGATCCGCTAATGGTTTCACTATTACCTAAAAACATAATGCCACCGTTAATTAAAGCAAAATGAAAAAGAGAAAGAACTTTTTGTTGCAATGCTGCTTGAAAATAAATCAATAAATTGCGGCACGTTAAAAAATCTATCTTTTTGAAAGGAGGGTCTTTTATGATATTATGAGTCGCAAAAATAATCATTTCACGAATTTCATTTTTAACTCTATAGCTATCTCCGCTTTGGGTAAAAAATTGCTCTAAGCGTTCTGTTGATACGTCTGCGGTTATACTTGTATTATAAATTCCCAAGCCGGCATATTCTATGGCTGCTCTATCTACATCCGTAGCAAACACTTTAATATCATTTCTAAGATTATTTCGTAGCATATATTCTTTAAACAGTATTGCTATTGAATACGCCTCCTCTCCCGTAGAGCAAGCGACAACCCATACACGAATTTCATCTTTGGAGTTTTTGGTAAAAAAAATTTTTGGTATAATTTCTTTTTCGATGTATTGGAAAGATTCAGTATCACGAAAAAATTTTGTGACTCCAATTAACAATTCCTTGTATAAAACCTTTTGTTCTTCTTTGGAATTCAATAGATATTCCAAATAATCATCTATTCTTTCAATTTGATTGATGCTTAATCGTCTTTCCAATCGGCGAATGATCGTTGAGTTTTTATAAAATGTAAAATCCAGATTAAATTTTTCTTTCAGAAGTAAAATAATTTTGGTGATACAATCTTCCGAAGCACCTATTAACTCTCTACTTTTTTCTTTATCTTGGATATATGGATGTTTTACAAAGCTAATAATTTTGCCTGGCATTTTTTCGGGACTTAAAATAAAATCAACAACTCCCGTTGATATGGCACTTTGCGGCATTCCATTAAACTGAGCTGTTTCCGGGTCTTGAGATATTATCATACCTCCGTTTTCTTTGACCATCCTTATCCCTCTACTTCCATCACTTCCTGTTCCAGATAGTATTACTCCTATGGCTTTTTCACCATAATCTTCAGCTAGAGAGTTTAAAAATATATCAATTGGTAGATTTAGAGTAGATGGATTTTGCTTTTCTGTGAGTTGTAATTTTCCATGAAAAATGGTCATATTTTTTTTTCGAGGAATTAGGTAAATATGATTGGGTTTTACAATTATACTATCTTCTGCCGTTATAATATTCAAAGGTGTTCTTTTGGATAGTATTTCAGGCATCAAACTTTTGTAATCTGGAGACAAGTGTTGTATTATAATAAAAGCAAGGCCGCTATCAATCGGTACTTCGGAAAAAAAAGATTCGATTGCTTCTAACCCTCCGGCTGAAGCACCAATCCCAACAACATAAAATTCTTTTTCTTGTATATCTATCATTCGTTTTTTGGCCCTTTAATAAATAAAAAAATAAAATATTGCTTGTGTCCATTCTAATTTGGCAGAATATTTTACTTATTATTGTAATTTTGTGTTGAATAATATTTTGTAAAGCACAAATAGGCATCGTTAAATATTAAAAAATATATTTTTAGAATAAAGCTAACAAGATTATAGAGGAGACTGATGAAGCAGGCAGTTATAATAACAAATGTTGATGAAAGAATAATATGTGTGAATAAGTATGCAACGGATTTGTATGGTTATTCTGAAGTTGAATTATTAAGCAAAACTTTAGATGATATCATGCACTCTGATGATTGGAAAGACAAAAGCTCCAAATGGTATCAGGAAATTCAACAGGGGCAGAATGTTTCAGGACAATTGCTCGTCAAAGATAAATTAGGAAAAATTTTTAATGTTTCTGTGATTTTTTCCTCTTTAAATGATGAAAAAGGCAATGTAGTAGGGAGCGTAATTCTGACCAATCGTATATCCGAAAAAGAAATTATAGAAGAAAAGATTGTTGAAAACGAAAAACAATATCGACATATATTCAATTCAATGTATACTGGTTTTGCGTACCATGAAATCATACTGGATGACTTTGGTAAACCAGTAGATTACCGGTTTTTAGACGTTAATCCGGCTTTTGAAAAGTTGACCGGTTTTAAAAAAAAAGATATTATTAATAAAACGGTATTGGAACTTTTCCCAGACATGGAAGATATTTGGTTAGAAAAGTATGGTGAAGTTGCTCTTTTGGGAAAGCCGGCAAGGTTTGAAAGCTACTCTCATAATTTTCAAAAATACTTTGAAGTTATTGCCTATTCACCTCAGAAAAATAAATTTGCTACGATTTTTAATGATATTACTGAAAGAAAGAAAATCGAAAAAGATTTAATTTGGCAAAAGACATTACTGGAAACAACTTTTAGTTGCTTCAATGACGGAATTGTTATCACTGATACGGATCGTAAAATTCAAATATGCAATATCGGAATGTTTAAGACGTTCGGATACACACCTGAAGAAATTATTGGAGAAACAACGGAAATTCTCTATGCTGATAAAAGTAAGTATTTAAATGCCGGAAAGGATCGATTTAATAAAGACGCGAAAACTACCAGTGATTTGTATATTACGACTTATAAGCACAAAGACGGTAGGATATTTCCTGGTGAAACCTTTGGGGCAAAACTGTTTTCCAAAAAAGGTGAGTGGTTGGGTAATGTTGGGGTTATGCGAGATGTTACGGAAAGAGAACAGATGATAGAAGAGCTAAGAAAGGCAAAAGAGCAGGCAGAAGAGAGTGACAGATTAAAAACGGCATTTTTGACAAACATGTCTCACGAAATCCGTACTCCCATGAATGGAATAATTGGTTTTGCTCGTATGTTAAACATAGAAAATTTGACAGAAGAGAAAAAGAAAATGTACACAAATATTATTATCAATAGCGGTAACCAACTTCTCTCTATCGTGGAAAATATTATTAAAATTTCGAGTATTGAAGTAGAGCAAGAAAAAGTCTATAAGGAAAAAGTAGAAATTTCTAAAATCGTATCCGAGTTATTACAAAGCTATAAATCGGATATAATAAATTCGAATATTAAAATTATTTTTAGGGAAGATTCTAACAATAAGGAACTGGTATTGTATACAGATTATTTGAAGTTGTTACATATTTTTAAGAATTTAATGGACAATGCAATTAAATTTACTCCAAAAGGAATTGTGGAATTTGGTTATTTTGTAAAGAAGGAATACGTTGAGTTCTACGTAAGAGATAGTGGAATTGGGATAGAATCAAAATTTCATGAAAAAATTTTTGAAAATTTCTGGCAGGTAGAAAAGGGAACTACAAGGAAATATGGTGGGACAGGTCTTGGATTAGCTATATCCAAAGCGTACGCTGAATTACTTGGAGGAAAAATATGGCTAACTTCGGAAATTGACAAAGGAAGTACATTTTATTTTACCATACCTCATGTATGATAAAATCCTTGCTTTTCTAAATCAAAACCATAAATTAGAAAAAAGTAAAAAGAAATAATGAATAGTCATACACCACATTTTTCGGTTTTGCGAATTCTTCTTGTAGGGTTTTTTATCTATAGTTTTTTAAGTTTTGTAAGTATGGGGTTTTCGATTTTCAAAGAGTTTCCTCTTTTAGCCATTGAGCAAAATCCCCAAAAAATTAAAGAGTTGATTGAAATACATAGCGAATTGAAGCAAAAAAAAATCGAAAATGAAGATTTGAAACACGAATTAGATGAAAAAATGGATAAACTTTTTAATCCCTACAACCGTTTAGGGTCCTCAACAGAAAATTTTTCCATGGCTATAAACTTTATTTTGTCACTTTCTTTGATAAGTTTTATGGTTTGGTACCACCTACCTCTTTATAAATTATTTTATAAGAAGCGGAGACATGGAGATATACCGGAAACTTTACGGAAAGTTTGTAAAATTAGGATTGTAAGCTCTCCCTTACTGATTGGTATTATTTTACCTGCCACGATTATCCTGGGAGTTATTTTTCAGTATAGCTTTATGGTTTTAGGGCTTATAGGTAAAGATTTTAAGACCATTGTTACCATTACATTGTTTTTAAAGATCATATCTGCTATTTTATCCGGTGTGCTCATGTTTTCTTGGCAAAAGTACCGTGTGCAACACATATTTTTGGAGCATGTTTTTTTCCCGGAAGAATTAAGAAACAAACTTCCGGCTCTAAGAGATATTAAACTTAAGCTTCGTCTTTGGATTGTAAGCTTGGTTACAATTCTACTCCCCCTTCTTATGGTTGTGCTTCTTATTATAACTTCTCTTACGATCAACACAAAACCGGAAAAACTAAAGAATTCTCAAATCGAATTGCTGTTAGGAGAATATATCAAAGCAGCTGATAAATTAGGTTTCAAAAGTTATATACTGAAGTGGCTCCACCAAGAAGGACTTCACAAATTACCCGGAATAATATACGTAAACGCCATCAATACACCCATACTTCTTTTGGGTCTAAGCGTTAGTATTTTAATGGTTGTAGGCTACTCAATGGTTTTGATGTTCTTTTTTACTGGAAATATCGTAAAACCTCTGTATGAACTGCAAAAACACATGAAAGAAACGGAACAAGGCAATTATAATAGCTTTGTAATCGTTAGGAACAATGATGAAGTAGGGGATTTGGTTGAAGGATATAATCGGATGTTGTTGGGGTTGGAAGAAAGGGAAAAGCTTAAAAATCTTTTTGGTCAGTATTTGACAAGAGAGGTCTCGGAAGAAATTTTAAATGGCAGGGTTAAGTTGGGAGGTGACTATTTTGAAGCGACCATTATGTTTTCTGACATTCGTGATTTTACATCCATGTCTGAAAAAATGCCTCCAGAGGAAGTTTTGCGATTTTTAAATTCCTATATGGAAAGGATGATCGATGTGATAGTTAAACACGGTGGAATAATCGACAAATTTATGGGGGATGGAATTCTAGCTACCTTTGGTGTCCCTGTTCGTTCGAATGTTCATTCTCAACAGGCACTTTTGGCAGCTCTGGATATGAAAAAAGCATTGGCAGACTTAAATCAAAACCGTGGAAAAACAGGACTTCCGCCAATCCGAATTGGAATCGGCTTGCACTCAGGTTTGGTGATCGCCGGAAATATCGGAAACAGCCATAAAACGGAATATACAATCATCGGAGATACCGTAAACCTAGCTTCTCGTATTGAAGGCTTAACAAAAGAATACAATAGTTCTATTTTGATAAGTGGCTCAACGTTTTCTCTTCTACCGGATGAATTTAAAGACACCCTTGTAATGGATGTCATATCAGAAGTGAGTGTTCGTGGGAAATCTGATACAGTTCGGTTGTACAAGGTGAATTAACGTAAGACATGAAAAAGGGGCTGTGTAAAAAGCCAGTTTGCTCCCTTCGACTACGCTCAGGGAGCGTTTGGACGCTTTTCGGACATTGAGCGTAGCGATGCACTGAGCTTGCCGAAGTGTCGAAATGTCCCTTATTACACAGCACCCCTTACAAAATATTGAATTCGAGCCTTATATTAGAAAAAGCATTTCTGCATAAGAAGGTAGAGGCCAAAATTGTGAATCAACCATTGTTTCCAATTTATCAGCAACCTGTCTGACTTCACTCATTTTTGGAAGAACCGTATCTCGGAAATATTTGGCGTGTTTTAAGATGTCTTCATCTTCATGCCCTAATATTTTATCCAATTCTACAAGTTTAGTCGCAAGCTGACTGTTTAAAGAAGACAGTTCTTTTAAGTATTCTTCTTGAGGTTTTATTTCCGAATTACTGGAAACCGATTTAACAGCTGCCAAACTTTTTGCAACTTCTCCTTGGTAACGGATACACGCTGGAAGAATTTGTCTCTTTCCAATATTCAATGTACACAAAGCTTCTTGGTTAATGGTTTTGTTGTATATTTCTACCAAGACATTGTATCTACTTTCTGTTTCTCTAGGAGAAAAAATTTTGTATTTGGCAAAAATATCCACATTTTTTTGTTCCAAAAGAATAGGTAATGCATCCGGAACGGTTTTTAGATTTGGTAAGCCTCGTTTTGAAGCTTCATCAATCCATTCTTGAACGTAGTTGTCACCGTTATAGATGATTCTTTTGTGTTTTTTTATTTTTTCGGAAAGAATTTCTTGAACGGCTTTTTCTAAAGTCTTTCCACCTTTGATACTATTTTCAAGCTGAGTTGCCAATTCGTCAAGCGACTCTGCTACAATTGTATTCAAAACAATATTCGGTCCACCTAAAGAAAGAGAAGAAGGAACAGCTCTGAATTCAAATTTATTGCCTGTAAACGCAAAAGGAGATGTACGGTTTCTGTCTGTCGCGTCTTTTGGGATAGGAGGAAGGGTAGTAACACCAATCTCCATTTTTTTTCCACCTTTTCCGGAGTCTTTTGTGTGACCGGTTGTTTCCAATTGTTCAATAATCTCAGTCAATTGATCACCCAAAAATATTGAAATAATTGCCGGAGGGGCTTCATTCGCGCCTAATCGGTGGTCGTTTCCTGGGTTTGCTACTGCAGCTCGTAACAAATCACCATGTTTGTCTACGGCTGTAATCACTGCTACAAGGAAGACCATAAATTGAGCATTTTGATAAGGATCATCACCCGGATCCAAAAGATTAAAACCATCGTCTGTTGCCATAGACCAGTTGTTGTGCTTTCCGGAACCATTTACACCTGCAAAAGGCTTTTCATGGAGTAAACAAGCAAGCCCATGTCTGTTTGCCACTTTTTTTAGCGTATCCATCACAATTTGGTTATGATCCATTGCTATGTTGGAAGTTGAAAAAATAGGAGCTATTTCATACTGAGCTGGAGCTACTTCATTGTGTCTTGTTCTAACATTAACACCTAATTGCCATAATTCGGCGTCAATTTCTTTTAGACATTCCATTATTCTAGTTTTAATAGATCCAAAATAGTGGTCTTCGGACTCTTGCCCTTTAGGAGGCTTTGCTCCAAAAAGAGTTCTACCAGTCATAACCAAATCTTCTCTTAAATAAAAAAATTGTTTATCAATTAAAAAGTATTCTTGTTCCGGTCCAACGGTTGTGATAACTCTCTTGGATGTTGCATTTCCAAACAGTTTGAGAACTCTCATTGCTTGCTCAGAAAGTGCATACATTGATTTTAATAGAGGCGTTTTTTTATCCAGAACTTCGCCAGTATAAGAATAAAAAGCCGTAGGAATGCAAAGTGTAGTATCTCTTATAAAAGCCGGAGAAGTTGCATCCCAGGCAGTATACCCTCTTGCTTCAAAGGTGGACCTAATTCCACCGGATGGAAAAGAAGACGCGTCCGGTTCTCCTTTAACCAACTCTTTTCCATGAAATTCCATCATAGCCCTTCCGTCACTTTGTGGAGTGACAAAAGAATCATGTTTTTCAGCTGTAAGACCGGTCATAGGATGGAACCAATGGCTAAAATGAGTTGCACCGTGTTCAACTGCCCATTCTTTCATCGTATTTGCTACAACATCAGCAACTTCTGGCTCTAACGGATTGCCTTCTTCTATTGTTTTTTTAAGGGATTTGTAGATCGCTTTTGGCAATCTTTGTTTCATTAGGTAATCACTAAAAACTTTATTTCCAAACATCTGAGCTGCCGGCTCTTGTAAATGATCGTAGGCAGACTTTTGGATTTCTTTTTCACTAATAGATGAAATTGCATCTTGTCTTGCTGTTTTATTATTCATACTTCCTCGCTAATCACAAAAATTGTATTCTATTATAGATTGCAAATTTTATACCAAAATTGAATATGGATTTGTGTAAAGCTTAAATTACGTGGAAAAAAATAAATTTTATTTTTTTTATTTAGTTTGATTCTAAAATATACTGCTTTAATCTGGTTTTTGTGATTTCCTTAGAGCAAAAAGGCAGACAGAATGGTTAAAATTCTTGTAATTGATGATGAATTTTTTATTCGAAAGACCACAACAAAAGTTTTAGAGTCGAATGGATACTTAACCTTATCTGCCGAAGACGGTAAGGAAGGAATTGAAATTGCAAGGAAAGAAAATCCTGATTTAATACTTTCCGATATTAATATGCCGAATATGGATGGGTATGAAGTATTACTTCATCTAAGAAAGGATCCTAAAACAGCCCTGATACCATTTATTTTTCTCTCTGCCAAATCCGAATCAGCTGACTTAAGAAACGGAATGGATTTGGGAGCTGACGATTATCTGACTAAACCATTTGAAACAGGGCAACTCCTAAAAGCCGTTAAAACCAGAATTGAAAAATCAAAAAAGATACAAAGCTATTCGGAAGAAAAACTTAATGAATTGAGTAATAATATAACTCTTAGCTTACCTCATGAAGTTTTTACTCCTTTGAATTCAATTTTGGGACTTTCTTCTCTTGTTTGTAGCTACAATAATGGAATGGAAAAAGAAGAAATTATAAAAATGTGTGAAACAATCCATGATTCGGGGAATCGTTTGCACAATACACTAAAAAATTTTGTATACTACGCCAACCTTCTTATAAAAAAAAATGATCCGGAAAAGTTACAGACATATATAACCGGATATATGGACAATAGCAAGCTTTTAATTGAAAACTATGCAATGGAAATCTCTATACAGCACAATAGAGAAAACGATATGGATATGGAATTGGTAGAATCTTCTTTAGCCATGAAGTCGGAGGCTTTTCAGAAAATTATTTCGGAAGTTTTATCAAATGCGTTTAAGTTTTCTGAGATAGGTTCCAAAATACATATAATTACTGAAATCAAGGACAGATTCTATGTTTTAAAAATCCAAGATATGGGTAGAGGTATGACCAAGGAACAAATTGCTAGTATTATGCCTTATATTCAATTTGAGCGAGAGATATATGAGCAACAAGGATGTGGTTTGGGGCTTGCTATTACAAAGTTACTTGTCGAAATTCATAAGGGAAGCATTGCCTTTGAAAGTAAACCAAATGAATATACAAATGTAATTATTAGCTTACCCGTTTATAAGTAAAACTCAGCAATTCCCGATATGAATTAAGATATTTTAAAATACTCTTTCAAATTGCGTAATTGAATTATGCACATCATAAAGCCATGGGAATCCGAGATAAATGAGTTTTCTGGCTCAGTTACAGTCGAATTCTAGGTTGAATTTTTTTGTTTTAGAAGGATTTTTTTGCTTTCGTATAAGATTTTTTTTGTGGTTGTCCTTTAAATGAAATCAAAATATTATATCAAAATCACCCTATTTTTCTGCCATCACTTGAACGGCATTCCAGTCATCCGGAATACCTGTTAAATACAAATTCGTTATTTTTTCAATATAAAGTTCTGCCGACTTGTCATGGGGGTTTGTTTCATGAATCTCTTCAAATATTTCCAGAGCGTCCTCGAACACCTTATTTTGGAATAACTTAACTGCCTTTTTATATTTATCTAGTGTTTGTATTTTTTTATCTCGAATATGGTCCGGCTCAGCGTCTACAATCTCGTAGACATTTATGGATTGAGTTTTTCCTTTCATAACAACACTATCAAGATACCGAATGGTATAATTACCTTCATTTTTCACTACATCATAAACTTTTTGACTAATGATAAAAGTGCAACCGTAGTATTTAGTTAAACCTTCTAGTCTAGAAGCAGTATTCACATTATCTGAAAAAGCGTCTCCTTGCATTCGATTTTCCTCACCCACAATTCCCATCATCACATAACCCGTATTTACACCAATTCCCGACCAAAACTCCAAAAGACCATTTTGTTTTCTCGCCTTGTTCATATTCTTGATAATTTCAATCTGATCAAGACCGGCTCTAATAGCATCAATCGGACCTCCTGGAAAAATTGCATTGATGGCATCACCCATATATTTGATAATAATCCCATTGTATTTTCTAATAACCGGTCCGATATTATGGAAATAATCATTTACAAACCGGAAATTTTCAGCCGGAGTCATAGACTCGGAAATAGTGGTAAAAGAACGAATATCGGAAAATAAAATCGCCATTTTACTGGAAACTTGGTCTCCCAAATTAACCTGAGTGATATTTTCTTTTTTTAAGAACGTTAGGTATTCGGGGGGAACAAATCGACTGTACGAATTTTTTAGTTGTATAATTTTATCATTATTTTTTTTCAATTCAATATGAACCCTCACTCTGGACAAAAGCTCTTTTTTGGAAAATGGCTTGTTCAAGTAGTCATTCGCTCCGCTATTAAACCCTTTTACCAAGTCGTCTATCTGGTTTTTTGCCGTCAGAATAATAATTGGCAATATGTTTGCAGGATAATTTTTCCGGATTTCTTTTGCCACCTCGTACCCACTCATTTTGGGCATCATCAAATCCAATAAAATCAAATCAGGTTTATATTCCTCCATTTTTTTCAAACCTTCCAATCCGTCAGAAGCAGTTATCACTTCATAAGATTGTAATGACAAGTGGTTCTGTAGTACCTGAAGGTTAATTGGCTCGTCATCAATTACCAATATTTTTGTATCAGGATAAAGGTTTGCTGTTAAGTTAGGGTCTATTGTAGACCTAGTTTCTTTGATTTCTATTGCTTCCACCAGTTTAAGTTTATTCTCAAATTGATCTTCCCTCTTTTCTACAATATTTAAGTTGTGCTTTGTAACCGGAATCGCAAAAAAGAATTGAGTGCCTTTACCCAGTTGACTTTCTAGCCAAATTTTCCCTCCATGTAATTCGACTAACTTTTTTGTAATAGCGAGACCAAGTCCGGTTCCACCGTATTCTCTTTCTATCGAAGAGTTGAGTTGTTCAAAAGATTTAAAAACGTCATCTTTTTTATCATCAGGAATACCAATTCCAGTATCAGATATGGTAACCTTTATAAAATCATTTGTGTTATAGTTAGATATATCTTTTTCAAGAGTAGCTGATATACGAACTTCGCCTTCCTGAGTAAACTTTATGGCGTTATCTATAAGATTAAAGAGGATTTGTTGAATACGATTTTCATCACCCCACAATTCGGGTAAATCATTCGGAATTTCACTTATCAACTTTATGTCTTTTTTGGAAATAAGTTGTTGGGAGAGAGTAATCACTATATCTATTAAAGTTTTTATATCTACATTTTTGGTTCTTAGGGTTATGTCTTGATTTTTTAACTTTTGGAAATCCAAAATATCATTTACCAAGCTTGTAAGTCGCCGGCTGCTGGAATAAATCAAAAACAGATTGGTTTTCATAACTTCGCTTACCTTACCGGCAACTCCTCCCAAAAGGGATTCTGTTATTCCAATGATTCCGTTTAATGGTGTTCTTAGTTCATGAGATGTATTGGCAAGAAACTCATCTTTGAGTTTGTCAAGTTGAATGAGTTGTTTATTTTTATTACTCAATTCAATGTACAAATTGGAAAATTCCGTAAATAACAGATAGGACTGTGAGAATATAAAAAAGAACTGTCCGTGAGGAAGGTATATTCCCGTATATATAATTTCTTCGTTGTGCAGGATGTCATTTACAAAAGCCAAAAATAGGGCTAAAAAACCTCCCACAAATACATACCTTACGCCTGTTTTTTTCCGCAAAGCGGAAAGCACTATAAATAACATATAAAAAAATGTTACAATAATAAAGTTTCTATAATAGGCAATGGTTAGAGTATAAACATTGGTTGAGAATAGAACAACAATTGCCGAAAAGGTAAAGCTAATACCAAGAATCAAATAGAGTATCTTTTTGGAAAAGTTCCTTGGAAACAACTCATAAACATACAATGTTAAAAATGGAATAGATAGGTAATATCCAAGAAACTCCAATTTATTCACTACCCACCAGTGGTTTGGTAGTTGTTGGTACAAAAAATCGTTGGAAACGGTTGCCGTATCAATTGCTATCATAAAGCAGAAAAGACCAAACCATAAAGCGGATCGATTCAATCTGTTGATGGAAAATAATCCGATATGATTCAATCCTATAATTAATAAAATTCCAATCAGAAACCACTCCGTTCTTTCTTTTTGGTAAATTCCTTCCGTAAGGTCGTTTAAATTTCCGATGGTTATAGGAGACCAAAATCCTCCTTTTTGATTGTGAAAGTTTGACACTCGTAGAATTAACGTATTTTCCGTTTCCTTTATTGGAAAAGAATAAAGCCTGGGAGAAAAGGAGGGCATCATATCTTTTTGGTTTCTTCCGATTTTTCCCACATGTAAAACTTCTTTTCCGTTTAGTTCAAAAGAATAAGCAGAACTAATTGTTCCCAAATGAATGGTTAAAACGCTTTGACGAAGATTTATCAATACTTTTAATTTATAGGTCGCATAACCATGTCCATCTAACTTTTTCTTATCAAATTCAAACTCACTCCATGAACCGGGCACTCCAATCATCCCTAATATTTCAGGATTGTTTGGAGCTTGAAAGTCAAAGCCATATAAAAATTGGTGCCAATAAAACTCCCATTCACCACTTAGTTTCACGGTTCCGTCTCTTCCAAAATCCCAAGATCGCAAATCGATCACTCCGTTTTTTGCTTCCGGAACTTTATGGTTTACTGAACTTTGTTTACAACCAATCAGAACAAAGATAGAAATACACAAGAGTGTTTTTAAGTATGGATTTATCAAAACAATTCCTTTTTTAGATTCTGAATTTGATTCCATAGCTTATAAAGTTGGAACCGCAAGCCGGGTCTGGTGGACAATAGAAGCCAAATACTCCCGAACGGTGATGAATTCGAAAAAAGACTCTTGGATAATACTTCATACTCTTGATTCCATAGTCAAATTCAACCATTAAATAATTAAGAATGGGATTGGATTTTATGCTGTTTAACTGTAAGTTTCCTCCCAAAGGATAAAAACCATTGTATAGTAGATAATAAGACTGCATTGGCGAATAGTGATAATCCAAAAAATCTATGCCCTTTTCCTTATTTTCAAGTTTTGGATTTCTGCTTGCAATGGAAATTCCTTCTCCGAATGCAAAACTCAAAGGCAAATAAAACAGATTTTCAATTCTTGCAATTAATAAGGAATTTACTTCGAGGTGATTCATTATTCCAAAATGTTTTGCCAATTGTCCTTCAGCCTCAAAATTCATAAATCTGATTTTGGAATGTAAGGGATAATTCAGACCTGTTACAAAAATATAGGACTTTTTATACTCGGTTTTCCCTCTAAACAAAATGGGCAGCAAATCTGTTTCGGTATATTTCCCACCATAAAAAAACACGTCGTATTTTCCTTCAGGACTTACCGGTAATGTAAGTATAAAAATAAAAAAGAAGCACAATTTACGAAATTTGTTCATTTGTTTCCTTTTGCTAAATATATTTGTAAAATACTATAAAATTTATCATCTACCTTGTAATAACTGTCTAACAAAAATTCTTTATAATCTTCACAATAATCGTCCCTGGATTGCTCAAGCGTTTTTCGATATTTTCCAGGCTCTTCAATCACACAATACTTGTATAAATTGTGTGGCAAACGGTTTGTGTTTAATACTGATCCAAAACTTGTAGCTAAAAAACCCATATAAGGAGGAAGGTATGCCCATAAACCGATTTTTCCCTGAGAAGGAATCAGTAATTTCATGTTTTTATTTTTAATAGAAAAGGTATTTTTGGCAGATGTGCTTACAAATGCTCCTGTTGTTAGCGTTAAAATAGACATGGAAATATTTTTTAGTATATCACTGGAAACAGTATCAATTTTTGAATCAATATAAAAATCATAATTTTGTTTTTCTTCTTTTTTCTTTAAAAAACATTGTATTATAAATCCCCTTTCTTGGAAGGAATTGCACAAAATTTCTAATAGTATTGGGTCCCGAAACGCTATTTTTATGGGAAAGTTGTTTCCCCTTTGGATAAAATTGGAATTTGACTGGGTAATATCAAGTTTACAAGTGGAAACAATAAACAGCAATAAAGAAATTAGACTTAGTTTTAGAAACATAGAAAACTTGCCAGATTTTATATTTTATGGTTAAACTAAAGCCAAACTTTAGTTTTTAATCTTAAATATTTTATTATTTATAAGATTAATATTTAAAAATGGATAATGTCAACCATAAAAACCTTTATCCGAGATTTAATCAAATTATCCCATGGATACTTTTTATATGAATTTGATAAAAAAAATTTCCTTGCAAGCATATCAAATAATATACAGTTTGAATAAGTACTTTCCATTATAAATATGAATCAAATTATGGTATAAACTTTTTAAAGCAGGTTAGTAATTATGAAGAAATATATATTAATTGTCTTACCTATAAGTTTTCTTTTGAACTATCAACTATTTTCACAAAATGAACCAACAAAAGCTGAACCGGTAAAAGCAGCGAAAGCAGTTACAGATTCAGTTGATGCCCCAAAAAGTGGCAAGTCTTTAGACCATGGTTTAATAGATGATTTTTATTTGGTAGAAGAATACTGGGTGAGCAAACATAAATTTCCGGCAAAAGAATTTAGATTGAGAACCCTGGAGAAAAACTTTAAAACTGCAATTAGATATTCCTTACATAGGGAATTTTTAACTAAAAAATTTGCAGAAGACATAGAAAGCAAGGTTAAGGATATAACCCTTTCTAAATTAGAATTCACTCAAGAGAGAGGAACTTTTAACTATTATTTAAAGTATGATGATCATATCTACTTTTATAATTTTGCTGCAGACCCGGAACTCTATATTCAAAGTCCGCAAGATGAAAGAGTATATCCGATTCCTAATGCCGGAGGAATACCAAATAAAAGGTTTGTGGAAGACCTGAAAAATGCTTCTCAAGAAAGAATTGATCTTAAATCGTCCAAAGAGAAATTACCGAGCGGTCCACAAAAACCAAATATCGACTCAAAACAATAAATATTATTTTGTCGAAAAACCATTTCCGTCAGTTAGAGTTGTATGATTCTAGCCTGACGGAAAACTAGCTACAAAATCGTTTCTATATTGTGAATCGACCGGTATAAGGTTTCAAAAAACGGACTTTTTAACTGAACCAAACCATTTTCCGTATAGTTTGGGAGATAATTAGATAAAATACCTTTAATATTTACACGAAAATCTTTTACAAAAGTTCTTAAACTATAAATGGGCTGTTCAACTTCTATTTTAACCTTTTCGAAATTCAACTCTTGTTTTAAAGATTGAATGGTCTCTAACAAAGAAGAAATTTCATCGATCATTTGTTTTTTATGAAAGGTTAATCCGGAGAAAATCCTTCCTTCTGCTAAAGGCTTTAGCTTTGCAATTTTTATATTTTTTGCATCACATACCCTTTTGCAAAACAAGTCATTCACCCTTGATATTTCGTCTTTTAAAAATTTCTTGGAATTCGGGCTAAGTTTACCATATTCGGAAAAAATATCTCTAAATTTATAAAAACCAATTCGATCTTTGGTTAATCCGATTTTTTGATAAAAGTTCTTCAGGTCAGGTCGAATCATTATAGAACCTATAGAACCGGTAATACAATAAGGGTTGGAAAACATCTTTTCGGAAGCCGTTGCAATGTAGTACCCTCCTGACGCGGTTGCATTCTGAAAATAAGAATAAATCTTGACAGTTTTTCGTAATTTCAAAATTTCCCTATGTAGCAGTTCTGAGGCGTAGGCAGAGCCTCCACCGGTATCCAAATCTAAAATTAAGCCTTTAACCCTTTTATCCTTTTGAATTTCCCTCAGCATATTCATAAGAGGGTACGCCAAAATTTGTCCGGACTTGATTTCAGGATCATCTTTTTTTCCGGTCAATATATCACCTTTTAAAGACAATATTTTAATAATTTGTTTTCGTTTTGGAAAAAAAGAAAATTCTTGTAATTTATTCCAAAGATAGACAGACTTGAGACTAGCTTTTTTATACAATTCTTCTGATTCGGATTTTTCATCTATCTTTTTATAACCTTTATTACAATAGTTCTCCATAAAATCTTCTTCATCAAGTAGTGAATTTAAAAAGTTACAAGAAATCAAAAACTCTGCCGATAAAATCGGAATTTGTAGTATCTCATTAGTTATGGAGGAATTCCCCTTAAAAGTTGTGGTTATTTGGGATTGTATCGAATCAATCAACTGAGATATATTTTCTCTCGCTTCTTCTGAAAAAGCAGTCCTTTGAAAAGGTTCTGCAAATGATTTGTATGAGCCGGAGGCAAAGCTTTCGATTTGAATTCCTAAATTTTTGAGCATGTTTCCAAAAAAGAAACTCTCAACAGATGGTAATAGCACCATAAATTCTCCATTTTCTACTCCATATTTTTCGTCCATTAAAGAGAGTAAATAGAGTGATTTTAGATTTCCCGATTCACAAAAACCGGCAGTGACAATTCCGTTTTTCTTTATTTGTTTAATTCCCATTTCAATATTGTACAATTCAGACAAACCAAATTCTACTCTTCCGATTATAAATGAGATTTTTCTTAGTTCACTGCATTTGGAGAGCTTATCCAAACTATATAAAAAATCTATTAAGGTTTCATCTTCTTCTTTTCTGCTTAGTAATTCTACTAAAGTTGTTTTTTTATAAGAAGAAAATCTATCCGGAATTTTAAATAATAGATGGTCGCCTCTACGAAAAATACGAAAAATTTTGTAATATAAGTATTGAAATACTCTAAAAGGTAACAAAAAAATCTGCAATAATAAGTACAATAGTTATCCTCCCTCTTTAATTACATGAAAATTATCCATACTTATTAAAAAAGCATATTTTATTAAACTATGATACCGGGATATGGGTATTCAAACTTGTGCAACAAAATTTAAAAGCCATCTCTATGAAATAAAGCTAAGATTTTGTAATCTAAAAAGACAGTTCTAACCCCATAGACGTTGAATACTCGCTATACTCTTTAGTTGATGTATTCAAACGAAAATTTCCGATATTTGTATAAAGGTAGTTTTTATAATAATAGTTTTTAAAATTCACAAAAAAAGTTGTATTAAAAAATTTAGAATTTTTTCCTCTTAAGCTTGCAACAAAAGAACTGGTAGTTGGAGGTACAGAGGAATTATTAAGGTTTAAGTTGTAGATATTATTTGTGACTAGATTGTAATAATTATTTCCAATGTACAAGGCATATTTTCTTTCCGGATCAATAAATAACGTAAAGCCTACACCACCATAATCTGATGCAGTCGAGTCTTCTGAAGGTGGCTTAAATCCTCTAAACATATAATTGGAATTGTAGTTGTATTTCAGGTTCAAAACAAGAAATTTCAGACCATAAGATACCGCAAACCTGGCACCTTCGGGAGTAGTTGCGTTGGTCGTAATATTATTTTTATTCCGCCAACTATTATATATTGAAGTCTGAAAAGCCAAACTTTTCGTTGCCTGGATATTGGTTTGCCATTCAAAAACCCTGTAATATAAGCTTGCCCCATTTTGCAAATTCAATGAATTTTGATAAATTCCATAATTAAAATTATCAGCCTCTATTTTATTTTGAGAAATGGAATAGTTATCTCCGGCGGTTATTTTGGTGGTGATTTTTTCTCCTTTGGAATAATTGAATCCAAACATAGGGAATGAAGTTTGATTTTGGAATCTTTCATCATACATATCAAAAGAAGACGTTTTTACTACTGCCGAAAAGGAAGATCCTAGTTGATAATTTACTTCAAATCGTTTCAATTTTCTAGGTTGCAGATAAGCATAAGAGTAATTTTCCAAACCATTTGGGTTTTTAGTATCTCTGAACCCCCTATCTTTGTAGGTTTTATCTGTTACGGCACTAACGTGTAAATTGTTTTTGGAATAATAGGTAACGGTTTCACCTTCCCACAATACTATTGGTTCTTGGAATGTTTTATAAATCCCCATTTGCCCACTAAAAGAATCTTCATAAGGTAAGTCCTGTCTTGTTATTTTAAATGGCACAATGGAGAAAAGTTCTCTTTTTTCTTCTTTAGGCTTTTCTAAAAAACTATGATTTCTATCTTTTTCATTTTTTAAAGTTGGCTCTTCCAATTTATGCACGGGTTGAATAACCTTTTTGCTTTGACTTCTTTTGAGAGGAGTGATAGCAAGGATTACAACAAAACCCGCACCGGAAAGCAAAGAAACAATAACTGAAATTCTAGGGTTTAGCATAAATTTATGCCTATTCTTCTTTTTCCAATTCCTTTTTGCTCTCGACTCTATCTTCTATCATTCTTAGAAGGCTATTTTTTGAATATTTGCCATCTTTTTCAATTTTTCCCATTGGTATATCCAAAATCAAAGGTATAATTTCGCTTACATGGGTAGAAGAATATATTAATAATTTTTCGTCTTTTACAGATTGTATTACATCGTGTGACAGCAGAAGGTTGTTGATATTGGAAGCAGGCATAAACATTTTGTAGGTACTCGAAGGTTTTCCCAATACTTTAATAATAGAATGCCAGGCTTCAATTTTTTGGTTGATAGAGCCAATTGGCAATATTTCACCGTATTGAGTCATAGAACCGGTAATGGCAATATTACTCGGAATTTCAAGTCCTGAAAGTGCAGAAAGAATAGCCAAAAGTTCAGCAACACTCGCAGAATCTCCGTCCACAGGCGAATAGCTTTGCTCAAACATAATGGAAGCATCTAATCCAAAAGTATTTAAATTGGAAAACAAACCTTTTAAGTATGATTGGAGTATAAAAATCCCTTTATCATGTATATCTCCGGAAAGATTGACCTCTCTTTCTATATTGATAAAACTTCCCGTTCCCATCATAGCCCTGGATGAAATGATGCTCAGTTGTCCGTACTCTTGGTTGTTAGAGTAGTCAGTCATAATAGAAAGTGCATTAATCCTACCAAGTCTGCTTCCTGTTAAGATTATATTGTAGAGACCGTTTTTTAGCTCTTCGTAGTATTTCCTTTTGGATATGGAGTTTCGATATTCTTTACTTTGTATACCAATCTCAACTTCCTTTTCACTCAAAATCTTTTTGTTTTTGGAGCGAACAGCCACTTCCGAAAAAATGGATTGGATATACGCTATATTGGAGGTAAATTTTAGCTGACTCTCATTTATTCGCAGAGATTCTTCCAATAACCTCTTTTTTGCTTTTTTATTAGCCTTCGGATATCCGGTTTTAGGAAAAGTATCCACCAAAATAGAAAATTTGGTAATATTGTTTTTGTTTAAATTAACTTCATCCTCCAGTTCAATTTTCATTTTAAAGACATCTATCAAGTCCATGTCTTTTCGATAGAGGTGCTCAAAATGGTATTCTTCTCCTACCAAAATCACTCTAAGATCTATGGGAATATCCGGATAGGTTCTATCAAAATTTTGATAAAATAAAAGTTCCGGAAGATAGCCGAATTGTATTTTTTCAAGCAACAAACAAGATTTCAGTATATCATAACAATATGTGTCTTTAATTAGTTGCTCTAAAGGTAGTATTAAAAATCCACCGCGGGCTTGTACAATTCTACCCGGGTAATATTCGTTTTTGTTAGGCAGACCTATCAAACCGGTAACATTTGGAAAAGGCTCATAAATTACGGGAGTTTTATATTCTTTATTCAATAGCTGGATAATTCCATCTTTTTTACCAGAGCCATTCGGACCAACAATAACAAAATGTTTATAAAATGATGGGTTGTCTATGGCTACCCTAATGTGTTCCAGAGCCTTATCTTGGAATAAAAAATATTCCGGATGAGAATTTTTTAGCTTTTGCGCTGTTACCTCAAAATCTTCATCTTTTAAAGAAACAGACAAATCGTTAATTGTTAGTTTTTTTAACAAATTTTCCTCTATTTTTTAACGTATTATATATCTTAGACGAATTTAAAAAAGTTATGAATGAAAAACAGAATATAACCCGTTTTCGTATCGTTTTTCAAGATTTTTGAAATTAAATTCCAGACCAAGGTTCATTAGAGTAAGATAAAAATTATTTTGGGTTTCGCCAAGCTTGTAAAAAATTAAACTACTTTTATTTGTTAAGTCGATAATCTCCTTCTCCTTTTCATGTTTGTAAGATATAATTACACAAGAAGATGTTTCTCCGAAAAGCAGCTCATCTAGTCTATAGTTGGAAAAACCGGATAAATCCAAACGTACTCCAATTTTTTTTTGAAATGCAATTTTGCATATTCCAACTAGTAAACCGCCTAAAGATATATCTTTCGCTGATAAAATTGAATTAGTATTGTTTAATTCAAGAATCAATTTTTGCAAGTTTAATTCATCTTCCAAAGAAATATCCGGAATGTCACCGGACACAAGATTATGAATCAATTTCAGATATTCGGAGCCTCCGATTGTTGGTCGAAAGTTTCCAACCATGGCTATCTTTGATTGGGGATCGATTAAATGATTCTTGATATGATTTCTAATATCTTTTATATAGCCAATAGTTCCAATAGTAGGAGTCGGATAAACCGGACCTTCCGGTGACTCATTGTAAAATGAGACATTCCCTCCGGTAACAGGTAGCTTCAAAAACCGACAAGCATCACCCATTCCTCGAATACATTCCGAAAATACATAATAATTTTCCGGTTTGTAAGGATTGGCAAAATTTAAGTTATTGGTTATGCCTAGGGGTTTTGCTCCTGTTACAACAACGTTTCTTGCAGATTCGCAAACAGCCCATATAGTACCTTTGTAAGGATTTATGTATGTATACCTGGAATTACAATCCGTAGAAACGGCTATTCCTTTAAAAGTTTCAGGAATTCTGGAAAGACCACCATCTCCCCCAGGAGAAATGACTTTGATCAAACCAACTTCAGTATCATACTGCTCATAAAGAGGTTTGCGAGAACAAATATTATAAGAACCTATCATCTGCAATAAAATAGTTTCTACATAGCTTTTACTTTCCGGATTTGTGTTTAAGTCCCATAATTTTTCCTTGGAAAGGTGAAGAATCTCATCCAAATATTTGGGTCTTTTTTCTTCTCTTATATAACGAGGTGCTCCTCCTCCAAGAACAAGGGCTTTAGCTGGAATTTCAGCCTTTATGTTACCACCCTTTTTAACTCGAACCATACCGTCACCGGTAACAATTCCAATCTTGATAACATTTAAATTCCATTTTTTAAAAACTTCTATAAATTCTTCTTCTTTTTCAATTTTGGGGACAACCAACATTCTTTCTTGACTTTCTGACAACATTGCTTCATAGGCGTTCATGTCGGTTTCTCGATAAGGAACCAAATCTAAGTCTATTTCCATTCCGGAATTACCCCTGGCTGACATTTCCGAAGTAGAACAAGATATTCCGGCAGCTCCCATATCCTGTATTCCCACAAGCAACTTTTTTTGTATAGCTTCCAGGCTAGCTTCCATTAAGAGTTTTTCCATAAACGGGTCCCCTACTTGCACAGCAGACCTTTTTTCCTCTGTTTCTTTGGTTAAATCTTGAGAGGCAAAAGAAGCACCATGTATTCCATCTCTTCCAGTTGTTGCACCTACGATATATACCGGATGACCAACTAATCCTCCGGTTGTCGCACTTGCCATATTTTCATGCCTGGCAAATCCAACGGTCATAGCATTTACAAGAGGGTTTTTGGAAAAAGAGTTATCAATAAAAAGCTCACCTCCAGCAACGCCAATACCAAGGGAATTTCCATAATCACCTATCCCTTTGACAGCTCTTGTTAAGAGATATTTGTTTCGGGAATTATCCGGATTTCCAAATCGAAGAGAGTTTAAAGAAATAAATGGTCTGGCACCCATGGTGAAAATATCTCGCATAATTCCGCCAACTCCGGTCGCGGCACCTTGGTATGGCTCAACTGCTGTCGGATGGTTATGGCTTTCAATTTTAAAAATAACCGCAAGTCCGTCACCAATGTCCAAAGCGCCGGCATTTTCTTCTCCCGCCTGGGCAAGCATCAAATCCGATTGAGTTGGTAGGGTTTTTAACTTTAAGATTGAGTTTTTATAAGAACAATGCTCTGACCACATTCCGGAAAAAATCCCTAATTCGGTTGAGTTTGGAATCCTACCTAAAATTTTAGTGATTTCCTGAAATTCTTCTTCTGTTATACCATGGTCTTTTGCGTCTTCAACGGTAACTATTTCTTTTTCCATAGAATTATAATTTTATAGGCTTGTATTATAGCAATTATTTTTGAAATGGGAGGGTATTTATAATACTTATAAATTTGAAAGCAAATTCTTCTTGGCTTCACTTACTAACCAATTGACAATGTTAAATAACTTTTGCAAGTCCATGGCAGCTGAATAGGCAATAGGGTCCATTACAAATTGTTTATCTAACAATTTACCGAATTTCCAAACCTCACCACTGGTAGCAATCCCATATATCGTCTTTTGTGGGTTGTTATTAAATCTTTGTGCTGCTATCATTTCGCATAATGCTTGTGTCCAACCTTCATCAAAATTGTCTTTTTTAACTTCTGCAATGCAGATAATCGGATTTCTAAAAGTGAAACCCGTTTTAGAAAGAGGGGCAATTAAAAAATCCGGAATTCCGGTAAGCCCTTCCGTAATCGACACATTGAATGGGACATGGGACCATAAAGGTAAATTGTGTTTTTGAGTGACTATATTTAAAATAGGAGAGATAATTGTTTCACAAATTGAGTTTTCGCTCACAAAATTTCTTCTATTTTGAAAATTATTTTGCAAAAATTCAAACAAAACCTCATTGACTGAAAACAATTCTTCTTTAACAAATTGAATTTCTTTACTTTCAATTTGAAATTTTTCACCAATTTCTTCTAAAGTTTTAAATGTTCCGTAAGCCATGTTATTAATATATCGTCAATTCGATGTAAAAATTTTTTGGGTAACCACACAGGGATTGCTTCTACGCAAAGCCATCGACAGCCTTTGGTGTAAGGGTAAACCTATGTGTTTACCCTTATGATTTCTGGAAATTTTCCTTATGTCGAACTGACGCTAATATACCGGGTGATTATAAGTTTGTCAATTAAAACTTTTAAACACTGCTTAGAAATAAAAAAACCTGCAAAGAGGAGTGAAGTCCTTGCAGGTTGTCCTTAAATAGGATTAAAATTAATAAAATTTATACGGTTCTTCTCCATCTGGTTATGTTTTTTAAACCTATTCCTATGGAGATTCCGAGTAAGATTAGCAGAGAAGCAACGCCAATCTTGGTTCCTAAGCTTGCTCTTTGTATAAAAGCCATAAGATGACTTATTTCAGGGATTGACAATAAGCTCTTTGGAAGGCTTGGAATTTTAAATGAGAGATCCTTACCAGAAGTAGTATAGTAAGATGTAAAACTACTGATAGGACATGCAGTTGTACCAGCGTCAGAGATTGATAAGGTAGATGGATCAAAACAGAAGACTCTCCACCATCTTCCCGTTCCATTAGCAGAAACTTGAGCTACTGTTGGAACAAATGTCCTAACTAATCCTTGTTGCTTGTATACCCGAACAACTGCTTGAGCAGGAGGTTTTGTTGTATCCCCCAAAAAGTTCGCGGTACAAGTGCTAAGGCAAGTGTAGTTATGTACACTATATTGCAAAATTTTTCCGTTAAACCCAGGATACGTCCAGTCTTTAACCGTAATTGTTTCCGGACCATAACTACCTGTAACGTCTTTATCCAGAGTTAAGTATCCGCTTAACACACTTTTTTTATTGTAATCTGTTTGAAGACTTCCATCTGTACCAGTATAGCCATATTGCATAACAGAATCCAAATCTTTTGGAAGGTTACTCCATGATAAAACAATTCTCATTTCCGTTGCATTCAAGATAGGACTCATTTGAACGTTTTGATTGGCTGGAGTACTTGCACCGGCAGAAGTAACAACTCTATATGTTGTAACAAATCCACTTGCAGTCACCTCAAGAGTATAATCTCCGGCAGGAACACTTGCTAAAGAGTATGAGCCATTAGAACTTGTAATAGCCTGAAAACCTGCCACATACGCTCCGGTTGTAATATTCATACCTGCTCTAATTCTTACAGTAGCACCACTGATAGCTGCTCCGTTCACCGCATTGGTAACAGTGCCGCTTATTGCCGCTGCAGCCGTACCGGTTGGAACTAAAACTACCAAGTCGTAGTTAGTTGTTACACCACCTTGTATCATCACATAACCTGTAACATCTACATAACCAGTTGCCTGAAAGAGAACATTATACTCTCCCGGAGTCAAGTTAAAAGCTGAGTATGTAGAGCCGGTGTTAGGTGTTGGTCCGAATACTGCACCTGTATTGATATTGGTAAGAGTAATGTTTGCCGAACCGGTATAGTTGGCACCTGTTGACAGCTTAATGAGACCTGTTAGATTTCCCTTCGGTCCATCTGCTATCATGGTATTGCTTACAACTACAGTATTTCCGTTTGTAAGACCGGTACTGGAACTTGGAACGATAATAGTGCTAGAGGAAGAAATAAAACCGTTACTTGATAGTTGAACTATATACGTTCCCGGATCAAGATTGCTAAAAGAATAAGTTCCATTGGCAGCCGTTGTTGTTGAGGCAACTGCTATGTCTGCATTCGCAGAAGTGCGTGGAACATTTAGCAAGGTATCAGCATCCCTTCTTACCGGAATACAGTTTCCACCAGCATCCAAACCACTACAAAGCGTAACAGTTACACCGGAAAGATTTCCCGTAGAGAATGCATCTGTTACGGTTCCTGTTATCGTCCTTCTTGGAAGGTGGCTCACGGTTGTAAGTTGCATTACTTCAGCAGCCTCTGGCATTGGGTCGGCTATCGTAGCAACTGCACTTGCGTTATTCAAAGAAACTTGGGTTGTTGTGATATGTCCTAGAGGGTCTACTATATATGCACTAAACGATCCTTGTTGAAAGTATAGATACTGCCCACCACCGTTTCGATTCACCTGATAGGTCGAAGATGTAGCAGCTATATTGTTTGTATACAAAGGATCGGTTGTGTTGCTTACTACAGCACTGGATGCTCCACCCAAGAATTTTTGATATTCCGCTACAGCATAGTTTACCCTTGCAGTATCCGTTGTCAAAGAAGCACTCAAAATAACGTGGTTACCGGAAAATTCATAAATACCATTCACATCGGTTTGTGTAACAAGAGCTACAGGTTGACCGGCAATGTTATTGTTATTCAACAATACGGTAATCAAACCTTGAACTGCTTGTTGGTTCCCTCCCTGGCCGTAGGTATTGGAAGTTCCGCTGGTAAGTGTATCTACCACGACAACCTTGCCATAAATCCTTGCTACCTTTGTGTTATTTACCGGAATTAAGGTCATGTTATTGGCAAAGCTACAACCGGGCATACCGGAACATGTGGTAGCATTTGCCGTAAAAGTGCTATCACTTGAAGGGTAGTAACCCGTAGCAGAGGTATTATAATCCCAAACACCCGGAGGAAAACTCATTGTAAGAGTACCACTTGCATTTGTATACGGCATTTGTCCGTAAGTTGTATAGCTACCTGTAGCATTAAATTCATTTATCCAAGTATTTAACAGACTTACCAAAGCAGGATCAGTAGTATTTGCCAAAATGGCTTGTAAACCGGTAACCGACATAGTACTATCTGGTTTGTAGTTTACTTGAGGATTGGACACATTATTTCCTCCACTTGTAACAGTTGCCGTTACGGTTGTATTGTTAGGCATAATACTGGTTTGTCCCAAACTTTGAGAACTAGGCGCACCGGTAGGGTCAGCAGTAAAACTGACAGAAGTTGTGGTTGTCGGATAACCTGTTTTGGAAATTTCTACAGTATACACACCATTATTCAATGTAGGGCTAACGGAATAATTTCCGCTGCCATTGGTGGTAGTAGAAGTGATTACGTTTCCGTTACCATCCAAAAGTTTTACGGTAAAACCACTCATATCTGCACCGGAGATAACGGCATTTTTTATACTACCGGATATCGTATCTTGTCCAGAAGTAGCCGGATTCCAAGAAGAAACAGCAGTTCCACTATCAGTATTTTGAACTACAGAATTATCCGTTTTACTGGCGTTGTAGTAAAATGTAAAAGGGGAATACACATCAGTAAACGGTCTACCACTGGAATTTACGGTTGAGCCTGAAAATCCCACAAGGTAATGAGCACCACTTTGCATGATGTATGTATCAATTCCATCTACACTACCCGTTGATTGGGTCAAATCCAAAGAGTAGCTACCGTCTGCAGCTGTTACACCTGTTACAGGACTACCACCTTTGGTAACTTGACTGTATTTTACTCCATCAATGGTTATTGAACCATTCGGGTCTTGGATATAAAGGGTCACAGGCGTACCTGCAGGTAAGGGTCCACTAGGAAGAATTGGTCCATTGGTTTTCACGTTTCCACTGATAATAGCAGCACCACTGTCAAAAACCCTTTCCTGTGGCATTAGAGTAGGTATAACAACGGCATTATTGCTGGAATTCGTTGGGTCATAAACAAAACTAAAATTAGCAGACGTGCCATTTAATCCATTGCCTTGTGGAAGTACGACCTGGTAATTGTTGTTTGCCAAATTGGAAACAGGGATAGAATAATTTCCGTTTGCGTCCGTTGTTGTAGTACCAATGATGTTTCCATACGGATCAACAAGGTCTATGGTTATACTGGATTTCGGAAAATTGGCATCTGCCGTATCCCCAAAAAAAACATCCACATTCCCAGCAACAGTGGCAGGACCGGATGTAGGCACCTGACTTCCGATGATCACATCTTGTGCAATACTTACCGTAAAGCCTATAGCACCCGTTGAAGTATTGGCTGGCGGAGGAAGAGCCTCTCCGTTTGCATTTTGTCCGGCACTGGCACCATCACCACTGCTAGATAATGGAAGAAAGGGGATCATACCCTTCTTTTTTCCACCACAATTTAATATTACGCTTATCATGAGAAAAAGAAATATTAACTTTTTCATCGTTTTTTACTTTTACAGCATGTTTGATTTTAAGTGATAGGAAACTTATGGATATATATTTCCATCTTTTAGTCCGATTTCAACCTATTAAAATCAATTTTTGCTTCTCCTTTTGCTATTGTAAGACGGTTAGGAATAAAGAAAAATTAAATTAATTTTCAAAAAAACAAAAAATCTAAAAAATATTACTTTTACAAACAGAAATTTGTCATAAGGTATACTTTTAAAAAATAATGAAAGTAACTGAAAATTAATAATTTTTACCTTCTTTTTTGACCAAGCTTTTAAATTTTATCAGAAAATAATAGGTGAAACTTATTAAAAATATAGTCTAAATACTTTAAAAGTGAGACTAATTACTGAAATAGTATAACCGTAGGAGCAAAAAAGTGAAAAGTACAATCCAAAAAGTGAGCATATTATTAGTTTCTCTACTCTTAAATATGCACTGTGGTTACCTTATGATCGCAGCAGGTCAGGGAGAAGATACCGGAGGAACTAACAACAGTGAATTAGTAAAAGGGTTCGGTTATCTCTATATCTTAAATAATTTACCTATATCTAATTTAATCGAGGTATCAAACCTTAGTGGAAATACAACGGACCAGGGCGGAACGTCTACATTTAACATGAAATTGGGTGGCTCTCCCAATAGTAGCGTTTCCCTTTGCTTAAGCACAACTGCTCCTACTAAGAGTGAAATCGTTATTGGTGGAGACGTGTTGGCTCCGACAGGATTTTGCACAACTGCTGTAATGACTTATACTTCAGGTAATTGGAGTACTAATCAGGTTGTAACTTTAAAGGGCTTAAATGACTATGTTGCAGATGGGCATACCAAATATGATATTAATGTAGAGTTTATTAGTTCCGATGAAAGGTTTAACGGAAAAACTGCGAAGGCAGCAACTCTTTACAACGTAAATAGTAATGGTCCAGGTATCACATTTACTCCATCAAGACCAAATTGTGTTCCATTTAGCAATCTAAATTCAGCATCCACTTGCTCTTCCGGAAGTTTTATAACAAACGCTACCCAGGTTGTTACATTTTCACTTACTCTAAATTCAAAACCAACATCTGATGTGAGTGTTTGCGTCCTCAGCAGTAATACTTCAATAGGAAGTATTTACATTGGTTCCGAATCTCCTAATTTGGGAGCAGATTCTCAATGTTCTCAGGGTAGATTTCTTTTTACACCATCCGATTGGAATATTGGTCAACTCGTGATTATACAAAAAGCTAGTTCTACTGGTGCTTATTATATAAGTATGTCTCTTTATAGTTCGGATACAAACTACAATATTGTGAATGACCCTGCCCTTACCAACTTTATGCAAATTAACGGTCAATAAAATTATTTTATAAAAAGTGTGGTTTGCTAAGAAATAACGATGCTATTCTCACGAACATGAGAACTGAAAAGTCCATATTCGTGAGGATGAGATTGTAAATAGCTTATGGTTTTTTGCAATTTGCATTTACAGCATCTTTCTCTTTCATTTTTCGTTTTCTGTAATTTATATAGTCCAGGTCATCTTGGATTATATCCCCTTTATTTTGTGCTTTAACAACGTCTATATTATTTTTGAGAGTCTCCCTGTTATCAGTAGGGTCATTGGCAACAGAAGCAGTATTTGCATCCTTTTTTTTGCTAGAAGAACAAGCTATGGCAAATAGTAAAATTATTAAAAATAACATCTTTTTCATAAAATTTTGTACCTCTTTTTTCTTGTTATAATTTTTTATCATTAATTATAAACCAACAAAACTTGCCTATTATTATAATTAATAAAAACTAAAAAATTTTAAAGCGAATTCTCATAATTATCCCTGGATAGATAGTGATATAGTTGCTCAAAACTTTACAATCCTATTGCCAAAATTAGCCCCTAAAATATCCTTAGTTATTATGCAAAGCAAGACTAGGTTTATTTTTTTAGATGTTGGGGATACATTGTTGCAGCTAAAAAAACCACCTGGACAAATCTATTTTAGCATTTTACAAAAAAATGGTATAATACCTAATGGTTTGCAATATGGGGATATAAAAAATATTTTTGCAGAATCTTGGTTAGAAATGTCCAAGCAAGTCCCACCTGATTTTAAAGACAGATATGCCAGTCACAAAAACGGATGCAACGGGTGGTGGATTGATTTGATAAATACATTTGTAAATAAAATGAATACTCCAAAAAAAATTCAAAAAGGTGTGTATGGGGAGATTTTTAAGCAATTTGATGATCCTGATATTTGGAGCATAGAGCCTACCTTTGAAAAACTAAGAGAGTTTACTCTAAAAAATGGTATAGGTCTTGGTATTATTTCAAATTGGGATTTGAGGTTAAGACAATTATTAATAAATAAAAACCTAATTGGATATTTTGAACACGTAATTATTTCAGCAGAATTCGGATATGAGAAACCATCTTTAAAAATTTTTGAAGAAGGAAACCGATTGACTTCTTATGCCGGAAAAGAAATAATTTACGTTGGTGATAAGCCGGAATTAGATTACTATCCGCCCCTCCAATTGGGTTGGAGCGTATACTTAAAAGAAACCAAACCAAACCAAAACCATTTCCAAACCATAAAATATTTAAGTGACATTATAGACTTTTGTAAAACTTAGTTGTATTAAAAAGAAAGAAAGAAAATTAAAGTATCATTATATGAATTTATACAAAGACTTGGAGCATGTTTCTTTTTTTTTGGTGAAAGAAGGTAATATCGGGATAGAAATTTGGAAAAAACCGGTAGATACTGAGCTTCATCAATTGGCGGGTGAAACCATTTTGCAAATAACCAAACAAAACCAACTAAAAAAGTGGATTATAGATTCTTGTGATTTAACTTTTATGAATCCAAAAGCTCAAAAGTATTGGAATGAAAAATGGTTAGCAGAAGGAATTAATTCCGGAATACGGTTTATCGCTTTTGTACGACCCTCCAAAGCGGTATCGGATATAACTTTTGCAGAAACAAGGTCTTTGTATTCCAAAAAGATAAAAGTTGCGGAATTCCATACGCTTGCTTTAGCCATAGAATGGCTAAAATCAATAAATTAAACAAAATTACGAGGAAAGATGAATGAAGGTTTTATTGGTTGATGACTCTCTCTCGCAGCGATATCGAATGAAAGAAATTATTGTTTCAAACGGAATTGCAGTTGAAGAGGTTGATGAAGCAACCAACGGTCTGGAAGCTTATGATAAGGTTAAAAAAAGGAGTTATAAACTCATATTTTTAGATTGGAATATGCCTAAAATGGATGGCATCAGTTTTTTAAAAAAAATAGATTCGGAAGGCTATGATATTCCTGTTATTATGGTGACATCCGAAGGAGAAATCGAATATGCGAGAAAAGCAATGAAATTTGGCGCTTATGGATATATAACCAAGCCGGTAGACGTAAAAAAAGTAGAAATCATTTTGAACAGGTATGTTAATAAATAAAAGTATCGCAGGGCATGGAACCCTGCGATGGAGATAGAGATTGAGATTGAAAAGTAGTTTACAAATAATTAGACATTACATATTAAAAATTGGTAAAAAAAAAAGTAATTATTATAAGAAATATTATTTTTATATATCAAAGCAAAGTTGTTTTTAGATATAAAATCTAAGGTAATTCTTGAAAACCAAAAATATCAAATCACACAATTCCCAATAATCACAGTATAATTAGTATTTATGAAGAAGTATTTTCTAAAAAGATTATTTTTATTGCTCCCGACTTTGATCGGTATAACCTTCGTTGTTTTTTTAATTTCTCACTTAGCACCAGGTGGTCCGTTAGAAAGAGAAATCGCAAAGCTAAAAGGGTACGCAAACTTAAAAGGGGGGAGTACAAAACAAGTAACAGAAGAAGAAATCAAAATTTTAAAAGAAAGACTACACCTTGACAAACCTATTCCTATTGCCTACATTTTATGGCTAAAAGAAGTTGCTTTGTTAAATTTAGGAGAATCCAGGCTTCATTCAAGAGAGGTTAGTGAATTGATAACAGAAAAAATACCTATTTCCTTAATGTTTGGATTATCCGGTTTTTTTATATCTTATTTTATCTGTATTCCTTTGGGAATTATCAAAGCACTAAAGCAAGGAGAAAAATTTGATCTAATTACAAGTGGTTTTATCTTTTTCACGTATTCCATACCAACATTCGCTTTTGCCATGTTATTGTTGTATATATTTTCTTCCGGAGAAATATTTTCCTATTTTCCATTAGGCCATGAAATATCAGACCATTACGAATCTTTTAGTTTTTGGGGAAAAGTTCAAGACAGATTGCATCACATGTTTTTACCGGTTTTGTGCTATGCAGTTCATTCCTTTGCAGTTATAACCTTGCTTATGAAAAATTCCTTATTAGAAGAAATCAGTAAAGATTATATAAGGACGGCAGTAGCTAAAGGTTTGGGTTTTAAAGAAGCCGTTTTCAAACACGCATTTAGAAACTCACTTATTCCTATTGCAACCGGTTTTGGGAA
Source organism: Leptospiraceae bacterium (assembly GCA_024233865.1). Lineage (GTDB taxonomy): Bacteria > Spirochaetota > Leptospiria > Leptospirales > Leptospiraceae > JACKPA01. The sequence continues at coordinate 31,665 of JACKPA010000005.1, forward strand.
TAACTTAAGTCTGATTTTTGCAGGTTCTTTGATAATTGAGCTGGTTTTTAACATTGATGGTATGGGTTTGCTAAGTTTTCAAGCAGTAACGGAGCGTGATACCGAGCTGATGATGGGACTCCTTTTAGTACAAAGTTTTTTAACTTTATCCGGCAATATAATCTCAGACTTTCTGTATGTTGCTATCGATCCAAGAATAAAATTTGAATAGAAGAGGAAAAATTTTGAAGATATATTACAGGCTGGAAGCCTATAATACTTTACGATTTCTTTTGCTTGACTACTTAAAACCATCTCAAAACACTATCTGGTTTTTAAACATTTCTCTTATTTCGTCTTCACTTACAGCTTTGCTTTGGTTTTGGTTGGCAACTAAAGTGCCTATTTTATTGTATTGAACCAAGTTGTTTATACAATGTTTTTCTTTTCCGTTAATAATGGCTGTTGGAATACCAGCCTGCAAAAGAATATTGGCTGCCATTAATTTTGTTCTCATGCCTCCAGATCCAGGTCCTTCGGGACCCTTTGCTAATTCCAAGTCGGATTCGGGTATTGTTTCCATAAAAGATACAAGTTCATTATTTTTTAAGAATCCGTCTACTCCCGTTAGTATAATCAAAAGGTCAGCTCTTACCAAAATGGAAACAATGGCAGACAAAATATCATTGTCACCTAACTTTATTTCCTCCGTAGCAACGGAATCATTTTCATTTACAATTGGCAAAATTCCCCAAGTAAGGAGTTGATTAAAAGTGTTTAGCAAGTTTTGGCATCCGTATTTTTCTTTAATTACCCTCATCCCAAAAAGAATCTGAGCAATTCTTACGTTTACCTTAGAAAAAAAACTTTGGTATAAATTCATCAATTGGTTTTGACCCATAGCTGCCAGTGCTTGCTTTTGAGGTAGGGTTAAGGTACCAGTAATAGAAATTGTATCGGTTGAACCGATTACCTTTTTCCCTTGGGCTATAGCTCCACTGGAAACCAAAATAATTTTTTTATCTTGGTCTATCAAACTCCTAATATCTCCAACAAGACTAAATAAAAAGTCATTGATTTCATGGGTGTCTCCGGATACTCGTGCGGAGCCTATTTTGATTACTATTGTTTTTGCATTGGAAATGGCTTTTGAAAAGTCGATTCTGTTCATTTTTGTTCTAATTTTTTTATTGTTTCTTTGTATTTATTTTCAAGAATTTGAAGGTATTTGTTGTCACCATCGGTAATTTTCTTTTGAATTTTTAAACCGTTTTCATACATGACTTTTGCATTTTTCAAATCATCTATTGTTAAATAAATATCACCAAGGGTTGAATAAATCTGGGAAATTTCTTCACTTTCTTTTTTTAGATTTTTTTTAATGTTTAGAACTTTTGTATAGAAGTCAATGGCTTGTTTGTTGTCTTTTTTGGATAAATACAAAACTCCAAGTTCCATATAAATGTTTGCGAGGTCATCACTTTTTGTATTCTCTGAATTCGTATAAGTCTCGGCAGCAAGGTTATAAAACTCAATAGACTTATCATACTCTTTCATAGATTTATAAACTTGCCCGATACTACTTAAACCCTGTGCTAACTCAGGGTGGTTTTCCGGCAGTATTTTATATTTAATGTTTAGAGAATTTCTGAAATTTTCCAAGGATTTTTCATAATCCTTTAATTCATAATAAGCCAGACCAAGGCTATAGTAACTGATAGCGATATTGGAATTTCTATCATTAAACAAAACTTTTAAAAGTTCAATCGAACGATTGTAGTATTCTATTGCATTTTTGAAATCTTTTTGAAAAAAATACACATTCCCTATCTGGTGGTAGCTAATGGCAATGTTGGGATGATTTTCACCGTAGAGTTCTTTATTTATTTTTTGGGATTTGGTAAAAGATTCAATAGCCTTTTGGGGGTCTATTAAAATATAATAACATATACCTATGCTGCTATAATTCTTAGCGATATCTGCTTTTCCTTCTTTTCCCATTTTTTGGAGCAAGCTAATTGCTTTGTCATAAAAAGGTATTGCTGCTTTACACTCACCAATGTCATGATAAAAAGAACCAGTGTAAAAATAGTTAGTGGCAAATTCAACATTTGTTTTTTGCTCTTTCTCCAATTCTTCCATTAGTTTAATTGAATTTTGAAAAGATTCTTTACCATTTTGAATTTCATTAAGCCCATGATAGGATTTACCGATTTTATTATAAATATTTGCCTGCATAATTTTATCACCTTCAGACTTGTAAAAGGAAAGAGCTTTTTTAAAAAACGAAAGCCCATCTTTATAATTCCCTATATTATTATAGAGATCACCTACTTGAACTAAGAATGATTTTTCCCACTCTTTATCTTCTTTGGGTAATAGCTTGATGGCATTTTGATAATCCAGAATTCCTTCTTTATAATTCAATCTCGCTAATTTCAAGTCACCTAAACAAGCCTGTAACAAAGCACCCACCAATGCAGAATTTGTATTCTTATCCTTTGTTTCAATCTCCAAACCTTGCTTTAAAAAGTCTTCCGCTTGACTGAACTCACCTTCCTTTAAGGCATTGTTTGCTTGTGATTTTATACTTTGAATAATCGGTTTTTTGGATTCTATTTTGTTTAATTTTTCCAATAAACTCTTATAATGACCAACAATTAGGTGCAAGGTTTCATCCAAATGATCTTGGGGAATTCTATTATTTTGGAGAATGGTTAAAAAACTATATAGAGTTGAGCCTGTCACTCCAAGCCTTTCGGAAAGTTGTAGATGCGTTCTTTCCGAAATTTCATTGGTGCTTGTGATATAGATCATGTCATCAAAGCCTAAATTTATAATGCCTGTCCCAATATTAGAAGCAATTTGCTTAATCCTTTCGCATCCCATAAACAACAACAAGGATAAAAGTATAAAAGAATGGATCCGGTTTTTACTCATTTTAACTCCATGGATATATTTCAGACTAACTCTCAAGTGTTGATTTCCATTACGTTTGTAATATATTAGAAATCAATAAAAATCATGATTCGGGATAAAAATATATCATTCAAGCATGTATGGGCTGCCTATTATTTGTTTTTTAAAAACATAAAGCTCTTTAATGCAATATGGATATAGGCAATAATAAATCCTTCTGTCATAACAAGAGCTGCTACTTCAATGAGTCTTAGTTTGAATATCCCTAATAAGGAAAGCATAAAAGAAACAAAGAGAAAAAGTCCTGCAGCCTTTAACAGATAATTCTTTTTCGGAAGCCAAAACAAAAGTCCGTTGATTCCGCACAAAACAAATATACTAATCCATTTTGTAAGGCTGATATTTTTTAGCAAATATACGTCTTCATCCGTTAAAATTTTTGTTAAATTACCTAGCACGTTTAGTAACTTTATATTTTCAACTATATCAAAAATAATCGCTATTAATAAAAAAAAGTAGAAAAGGCGTTTTAAAATTAGACCAGGGGAATATTTTCTGGAACCAATTTCGAATAACATGATAAAAAAGGAGCTGTAGCTTACTATATATAAAAAATCAAAGTATACTGAGCGAATATACTTATTATTATTTACAAAAAAATTTTCATCTTCGGGGTTTCCTACAATGGATCGAATTTGTTCCACTGTGCTTGATAGTTCCAATGCAATAATTGTTGAATTTAAATTGGAATGGTTACCATGCAAAGGAGAGAAAGGTGTTATAATCGTTAAAAAAACACTAAGAAACAATAAGAACATACCGACATAGAAGGATAAGAAATAAACTTTTTTTTCTTTAAAATTTTGAAACATCTATCGAATTAACTCTGATTTATTGACTAGTGATTCTGTATATTTTGAGATTTTTTTTCGACTAAATTTGTTATGAATAAACTTTAATCCGTATCCATTTGGTTTATCGTAAAGCTTGCCTTTATTGATCCATGTAACTTCGCCCATGACTTCAATTTGAGAATTTTGAGGGTACAAAACTAAATTGCATTTATCGTTTATGGAAAATAGACCAGGCTCCCCCTCAACAAATATTCCATTTTTGGAAAGGTTTATTGCCTGCGTTTTGTAGTGACCTTGAAAACCGTGTTTACTTATGCTGACTTCAAATCTGACACTGTATCTTGGAGCATAGTATTTAAATATAAAATTATTGATTCTTTTTTTATCTTTGTCCGAGATATCCTCATATTTAATCCAGATTCCAAGTCTTTTACCGCTTAATTCTTTGTAACCAATCATTTTTCCACTTAGCTCAATCAAGCCGATGGCAAAAAAATTCATGGTAATAAATATTAAAACATCAGAGCCAACTTCCGGAATTAAGTCGAAGTCATCAATATAGATTTTTATATAAACATACTCGGGAGTTAATACACTTGTATTTAAATTGTATGTTTTCCCAAGTATGTTCAAACTAACCGGAATGCTTACAGCGTAGTTTTGTTTTTCCAGAATATGTTTGTCTAATAAGTGGAATTTGATCAATCCGTAAGAAAAGGTTTTCATTTATTTTTAAAAATCCAAACAATAGAATTAGATTTAAGGTTTTAATTCTACCTTTTGTATGATTATCGTTTGCGATTGATCCATCGTGAGTTGAGGTAAACTTTGTTTTCCAATGATTTCATAAAAACCACTTTCTAAGGGCTTGCCTTTTTTATATTTTTGGCTTAACTCTTTTTTGAGTTCTTTTTTTAGGGCAAATTGAACGGAAACTGCTGATGGTGGCATATTTTTGTACCGATAAATTGCATATTCTTTATCACCGTTAAAAACGGTATATTTGTTGTCTAATCCACCGGCAATTATTAAAACTTTTTTAGAGGCTGGAGCAGGGTCCGATTCCAGTTCTTTTACTGTAAGGGCAATACTTACCTTTTCTCCACCTGTAAATTCCGATTTACTTTTTTCATTTTTTTGTGTAGCTGCTTGTAAATCTTGAGCTTGATCAAAAATGTTGCCACCTTTTTTTCCACTATCACTACTGCCGGTTTTGTCTTTTAACTTTTTCAAATCGTCAAAAGAAAATTGAGCGAAACTTGAGGATGCAAATCCTAAAAATAAAAATGTGGAAATAATTATCATAACTTTATTTTGAGTCATTTGTAAATTCTCCTAAAAAAATAATCTGATTAATACCCTTATTTAGACATGTTTGTAAAGACTAAAGCTACTGCAAATGAAAAAAGAGCTTTAAAAAATTATGATTTGATAAAGGATTAGAATTTAGCTTCCAAGTTTGGTCGTTCCAAGATAAATATTTGACATGTTTTTGATTCAAGAAAATTCTTGATGAATGAAACACCTTATACTAAAATTTTTAATAATGGCTAGTTTTTTGTTGCTCAACTGTTGTTCTTCAATAATTTTTACACCAGTAACAATGATAGATGGTGGGCATCCCGGTTATGACGTAGTTTATACCGGAACAAAAATGAATTATTTTATTGTATTTAGTGATTCTCATCATCCACATGGTCCTTTTGGGGGTCCGAGAATAAAAACACTTGCTATTATCGACTTCCCTTTTAGCTTTATATTCGATACCGTTTTTCTTCCCATAACTTTACCATTTGGTATCATATCTGATATACTAAAAAGAAGAGAGAGTGAGAATAAAGAGGAGGACGAGAGACATCGAGATGAGGAAGCAAAAATAAAGTATGGTAATTTTAAGCCTGATTTCGAAATATAGCATAGCATGGCTTTTTTAGACGTAATCATTATTTTAATTTTTATTGTACAAGCGATTTTTTCCGGTTTTAAGTCCAAAAATATAGCTTCCCAAAATTTAACGGAATACTTATTGGCTGGTCGGAGTCTTTCCGGATGGAAAGCCGGAATTAGTATGGCTGCAACTCAATATGCCGCTGATACACCTCTTTTGGTGACAGGTTTGGTCGCTGTAGGGGGCTTTTTTAGTCTTTGGAGGTTGTGGGTTTATGGATTGGCTTTTTTAATGATGGCTTTTTTGTTAGGAGGGAGTTGGAGGAGAAGTGGTGTTTTAACGGATGCGGAATTAACAAAGATTAGATATAGTGGAGTAGGGGTTATATTTTTAAGAGGATTAAAGGGGATTTATTACGGAACGATTATAAATTGTGTTGTTTTGGCAATGGTTCTTGTTGCTGCCGTCAGGATTTTTGAAATATTTTTACCATGGCACCAATGGTTACCTGCCGGTTTTTACAATCTATTATATAATAGCGTCGATTTTTTGGGGATAAGCTTTTCCTCTGGAGGATTGGCTGGTCTTGGTGCCGGGATAGCTTCCACCAACAATTGTATAAGCATTTTTTGTATGATCCTTTTTGTAGCATTTTATTCTACAACCGGAGGATTGCGTAGTGTGGTTTCTACCGATGTTGTGCAATTTTTTATCATTATGGTCGCTACTCTATTTTATGCCATTTTTGCGGTAGGGGAAGCCGGTGGACTTTTGACTCTTTCAGATAAATTAGTGGAAATATACGGAGCTAAGAAAGCCACTCAGTTTGTCTCATTTGCACCCATACAAGCTATTCATGGATTTTTGATCATCATTGGTTTTCAATGGATTTTTCAAATGAATAGCGATGGAACAGGCTATCTTGCCCAAAGGACTATGGCTTGTAAAAGCGATAACGAAGCAAAAATTGCCGGTGTTGTTCTTACCTTCTCACAGGTTGTTTTGAGGAGTTTGCTTTGGCTTCCTATTGTTGTGTCCTTATTAATTATCTACCCTTATGACCCGGGTATAGAAACAAATGATGCATTTATTTCCGGCAGAGAACTATTATTCGTTCAGGGAATTACTGATTTTCTTCCGCTTGGAATTCGAGGGCTTATGATAACAGGGATGCTGGCAGCTCTGGCTTCTACGCTGGATACTCACTTGAATTGGGGAGCAAGTTATTGGAGCAATGATATTTACAAAGCCATTGTATGTGAAAAATTGCTTAAAAGAAGTGCGGATTCAAAAGAGCTTGTATTGATTGCAAGGCTTTCTAACATTTTAATACTCTTCGTTTCTTTTGTGATAATGGCAAACTTAGGCTCCATTCAGGAAGCATGGAAAATTTCTCTACTTTTTGGAGCCGGTACCGGTTCTGTTTTGGTTTTACGCTGGATTTGGGAAAGGATAAACTTGACATCGGAAATTGCTGCCATACTGTTTTCCATACTATTTGCACCGATTCTGCTTTTTGTACTACCGGATGTTCATCCGATATTCGCAGAAGAATGGATGAAATTACTCTTAATGTCTTTTTTTAGTACTTTTGTAGTTGTTATTACGGCAATTTTTTGTCCCGTAACAGATTGGGAATCATTAAAAGAATTTTATCAAATTGTTTCACCACCTGGTTTTTGGAAAAAAACGGCAAACAAATTGGGAACGGATGAAAGAATTGCTCCCCAAAAATTCTTTAAGGCTCTAAAACAAATCTTTTTATGCGGGTCAAGCTGTTATTTCCTTTTAATCGGTGTTGGGGGAATCTTGTTTCGAATACCAGGTGAATCTGTCTTTTTTTCCATAGTATTTGTATTAGTTAGCCTTTTTTTTATACCTTTTTGGTGGAAAAGCTTAAGAGATTAACTTTATTTTCTAAGCCATTGACCGATAGATTGATCTTCGATGATATACTTTTTTTTCAAGTAGTAGATTGCATTGTTTATAAACATAGGTACAGGTACACCCGCGTCGTTTAGATCAATTTTTAAGTAGGTGAGTTCATCAATTGTCGAAAGCGCTAAGTTTCTTTGGTTATGATAAACTTCTACTTCTTCTTCACTTTCAAAAATATTACTATCTCTCTTTGTAATCTGTTGCAGTTTGAATACCTCTCTTTTCATTTATAAACAAACAAATTACTAATGACAAGAAATAAAAAAAGGCAATTGCTAAAAATGCATTTCGTAAATCAAATAAGAACTGTAATAAAGCAATAAAAAACAAACCACCTGCATTGGCGAGCTTCATGGAAAGTCCCCATAGACCAAAAAATTCCCCTGATTTGCTTTCGGGTGAAAATAATCCCACAATTGTCCTGCTTGACGATTGGGTTGCGCCAAGTCCCATTCCGGCAATAGAGGTAACAGCCACAAACACCCATTGAACCGTTATATTCAAACCGGAATTGTTTAAGATGAAAGTGGTTTCCCTTATATAATATATAAACAATAAACACAATATCCAAACAAGCAGTGTTATATTAAACGTATTTTTTGCCCCTATCTTATCTTGTATAAAACCAAAAAGCACAGCACCACTGGCAGCAGACAATTGTATAAGTAAAAACATTGCTGTTCTATGAATTTGCTCAATATGAATTTCCTGGGCACCATATATAAAGGCAAAGCTAATCACTACTCCCATAGCAGCCATCGCAAAAAACATGGAAATCAGATAAATCGCCATATCTCTAAAATTATGAATATCTTTGATTGTATCATATACCCTTTTAAAACCCACTTGAATATAAAAGGACTTTTCGACTCTGATACTAGAAATTACCGGCTCTTTTAAATACAAAAAGGTTGGAATACCGGCAATTAGGAAAAAAACTCCTGTATACGGTCCGACCATTCTTAGAGCTTGGTAATTGTCCGGAACTATTTCACCCAGGGTGTTTACCAGAATTACACTGGCAATTCCACCAAAATAACCTATTCCCCAGGCATAACCGGAAATTTTTCCCAAGTCTTCTTTTGGTCCTAAAAAGGGCAAAAAGCTGGAAGCAAAGTTTTCACCGGATGCAAAAAAGAAATTAGAAATAACAATCAAAATAAAGGCAAGAATTACCAATTCACTACCGGTTACAAACCAAAGCATACAGGTGGAAATTATACAGCCTATATAACTGTAAAACAAAAACCTTTTTTTGTTAGAAGAATAGTCGGTAATTGCTCCTAAAATCGGTCCGGTGATTACAACCAAAATATAAGAAATTGCCAATGCAATTGCCCATAGCATATTGCCGTATTGGTAAGGATTTTCCGAACCTGGGACGGAAGGAACTATAAGGCGGCTAAAAATGTCACCAAATGTTACGCTTATGATTACAGTGGTATAAGAAGAATTGGCAAAATCAAACATACACCAGCCGAATAATTCCTTAAAGGGAGCTCTTTTTATTTTTGTCATATTGTACCTATTTTCTTTGCATTTTTTTTATATGTTTTGCTATGGCAATTCTTTCTTTTTGTGAAATTTGGGGATAACCTACCATTTGAGAATCAGGGATTCCTTTAGCGATGCTCTTGGCAATATTTTTTACGGAGCTCCCCATTTTATATTGAGAAACGTCCTGCAAGTTCCCCGGTTTCGGATTTAGAACCTTCGTTCCATTTCCATCTCCATTGGTTCCATGGCAAGCCGAACAACCATTTTGTATGTACAATGCCTCTCCTATGGGAACGCTAATCTTAGGAGGTATTTTGGGTTTTAATATATCTTTCACGTCTGGCTTGGGTTCTTTTTGTTCATCCGAACAGCCAACGAATAATAGGAGTAAAATGTTAATCACCAAAACCACTCTAATCATAATATAAAATCCGGCAGGTTTACCTCAAAATTTCCATGAAATGGTTGAATGTCCTTTTGGATATTAGAATATTGTATAAAAACTTTGTCCTCCTTTTCCACCATAAAGGTCGAAAGATACGAGATTGTTTTTACATTTACCTTATATTTTATATATTTTTCTTGGTTAAAAATTCCAAAAATTTCTCCATTTTCATCCGTATAAAAATTAAAGTCTTTCAAAGGCATTAAAACCCCATTGTTACCTTCTAAAAAAAGCCCTTCATCTGAGATATGATAATCAATAATCTTTAGAGGGTGTCCTTTGCACTGAACGTAGCCCATTTCTAAAAATTGTTTGTAATGATTTTCAATGTAAATGCCATGTTCATCTTCTCTTAAATTATTTTGAAAAAATTCCAAAACGTTTTTTTGAATAATTTCTTGACCTCTAAATATCCATTTATTATCTTTTTCAATTATAATTCCGCTATCATACTTTCTTGGTTCGTACATTATTTATACCTATAAGGAATTCCTATTATTTTTCCAATCTCCTTGTTTGCCTTATAATAGGCAAGGGTTAAACCATCTTGGTTTTGGGTTTGGAAAACAAATGGCTCTACCTCGGTTATTTTTCCGGAATGAATCCACACACCATCCATTTTATTTTTAAAAAGCTCTTTTTTTAGAGTGTTTTGATAATTTTTTGAGTTTAAGTCACCATTAAAGTTGCGGATTACTATAGTTCCCAAAATTTCTACCGGTTTTTGAGGTTTATCAAAAATGACTTCTACTTCAGACCAATCTTTTTTTTTGTATTTTTTGAATTCAGGACTATAATTAGAATTAGGTATAAATTCAACCGTAGAACAAGAACAAAATAGTAGTAAAAAAAAGAAAATTATTTTACTCATAAGCTAAACTTTTTATTAAGTGTATAAATGCCAACAATAAGTTTATGGTTGTATTCTATTGTTGGTTATAATATTCGATTTTTATGCTTCAAGCTATTTCTATCTAGATAAAAGAATATGCGAATTTAAACTCAATTAAAATATTTGGGACATTTTAGAATGGGCGATTCAGACATAAACAAAAAAAATAAAGAAAACATACTGAGAATTGGCATCAATACTCTGGATGAAATAGAAGATAAAGTGAAAGCGTTTCGGATTATGAACAAAAACGCACAAAAAAAGAGATATATCATCACTCGCGAAGATATCCACGATAACAGAGGAAAACCAATCTTTTTAAAGGCAGCGGAAATTGATATCTCCGGTGCAAAGTTGCTTAGAAGGAACTTCAAGGCTGACAGGATATTTAAAACATTTCAGCCGGATGAAGGAATTGTAGTTATTTCTGATATGACTACAACAGAAGGAATTGCTCTAACCATGGATCTAATTACACAGATCAACAATTTAAGTGGAGGAATATATGAAGCTTTTATTGATCGTGTAGATAGTTTTGAAGATTTTGCAACACATTTAAGGAGAGCTTTGTTTCCTAAGTTAATCATAATAGGTTATATACCAAAAGATAAAATCCAGAATGAGTTAATAAATTTCGTTAGAGTAAAAAAAATAGATGGCTATTTGAGAACTGTAGAAATTACCCATAGCATTTCAAAACCAGATCCTTATTTTCCAAAGATCAAACAAATTCAGATAACGGAAGAACCAAAGACCTGGGGTAAATTCGTATTGGATATTATCAGAGAGTATACAAAGCCTTATTTGATAGAAGAAATCTAACTTTGCTGCGTAAAAAGGGACATTTCGGCTACGCTCAATGTCCGAAAGAGCCTCCAAATCAATATCCTCCAAAAGCTCCCAGGTCTAAGTCGAAAGGGAGCAACAACCCATTCCTTAGTAATAATTGGAAACAGGGTATGCTTCGTTTCCATGCTCAAGGAGATCAAGCCCGGTTATTTCTTCATCTTCGGTTACTCTAAGACCTATCGTTTTTTTCAAAATGATAAAAAACAAAAAGCTAATGGAAAATGACCACAAAAAAGCAACTGCAGAACCTGCCAATTGGACTAAAAGTAAATCTAACCCTCCACCAAAAAAAAGTCCGTTAGGACCGCCACCGTAGTTAGAATTCGCAAATAATCCGACTGCAATTGTACCCCATAAGCCATTTAAAGCATGAACCGGAATTGCTCCAACCGGATCATCAATTTTTAATTTGTCGAGTACTACAACACCCAATACAGCTAAAATACCGGCAAAAAAACCTATAATAATAGAGGAAGTAATTCCTACGTTGTTGCAACCGGCAGTAATGGCAACTAAGCCAGCCAAAGCTCCGTTTAAAGTTATCCCTATATCCGGTTTGGTAAACAAAATCCAAGATACAATCATAGCACTGATCGCACCGGTTGCGGCTGACATGGTTGTTACAACGGCAATAATGGCAAATGTTCCTCCGGCAATACTACCGGTGCTTCCGCAATTGAATCCATACCAACCAAACCACAATATGAATGTACCCAAAGTTGCCATACTCATATTATGACCTAAAATTGGCATTATCATTCCATTGGGTTGGTATCTTCCCATTCTTGCTCCAAGTACAATCGTTCCAGCTAAACCAGCCCAGCCTCCAATGGAGTGTACAACTGTTGAACCGGCAAAGTCTATAAATCCGATTTTTTCTAAAAAACCTACATTTTCTTTTTGAAACAACCCTGACCATGCAAAACTACCAAATATGGGATAAATCAATATAGTCATCAAAACTGAGAATAAAATATAGCTGACAAACTTTGTTCTTTCAGCCATTGCACCGGATACTATAGTAGCGGAAGTAGCTGCAAACATCATTTGGTATAAAAAAAGCCCGTATTTGGAAGGATCGGCTTTTCCGTCTTCGTTTGTTAGTAAGGTATCTGCGAATTTAATTTCTCCAATTCCAAAATCGTCAATCAAATGTACTCCAAACATAATGGAAAAACCTACCAGCCAAAAGCCAATTGAACCCGTTGATAAATCCAATAAATTTTTCATTAGAATGTTTACCGTGTTTTTCGTTCTTGTAAAACCGGCTTCTATAAAAGCGAATCCTGCTTGCATAAAAAACACTAAAAAGGATGCGATACAAACCCATAACAAATCCACATCATCCGAAAGAGATCTAGGTGTAGCATAGATATTTGAAACTGTAAAAAGTAGAACCATACCGAAAGTAATATAGTATTTCATGATTCACCAACCTTGTTAGAAATATATTTTAAGCTTTGATCAGACTTAGATTTTCTAGTTTCACCAATGAAACCTTCAATGCGTCATTGTAAGGGGTAGATTTGACTCCTTGCTGAAGGATTCGAATTGCCTTTGGAAGTGAATTTTCTTTTAGGTAGCACCTTGCCAATAGTAAACTTGCTTTTCCGAATGTATGATCAATTGACAATGATTTTTTGAGAGCCATTTTGGATTCTAAGATTTTTTCTGCTTTAAACAAAGCTTTTCCATGTAAATAGTGAATGGTAGCAGTATCTTCTCCGCTAGAATTTATATACTCTTTTATATATTTAATGCTTTTTTCATATTCCCCTTGGTTGTAATAGGTTTTTCCTAAAAACAAGAGATTTTCTTTTAACGAAGGTTCAATAGAATACGCTTGTAATGCACTCTCTAATGCTTCCGATAGATGTCCTTGCTTTATTTGTGTAAGGGCGTTTTTATAATAAGATATTGCTTCTTTAAGGTTTGGATTGCATTGCAATAGAATCATGGAAAGGTCGTCTCCATTTTTGTTATCCCCTCTGTGGGTTTTCCAGTCTTCTAAAATGCCGCAAATGATCTTATGAACGTTAATTTTTTCTCCTTCTTTTTTTAATTTGGTATTTTCTTTTAAGAAAGTATCAACCAAGCGTTGTAATCCATACTCTTCATGGGAATCGTTTTTTTGTTCTGTAAACCCGTCTGTAAATAGCATTAAATGATCTCCCGGATTTATCTTACCTTGTTTTTCTTCATAATCGAATTTCTTCATGTCGAGAATTCCTAAAGGCAATCCCGAAGTATCTAAAAAGTCAATTTCCCCATTGTTCTTGAAATGCACCAGTTGTTGATGGCCTCCGTTTACGTAAGCAAAAGAATAATCCCCAAACATCCTTAAAATAAAAGCAGTAAAATAAGTGGATTCGGGTAATTGTGGCTTTAATAGTCTTCCCAACTCTGCCATAATTTCCGTTAGTCCCAAACCGGACAATACGCATCTTCTAAATTGATGGTGAATAGCCATTGTTATGAGGGCTGCCGGAATACCATGCCCTGAAACGTCTACCATGATGATTGTTGAAGTATTTCCCTGCCGAACAACATCAAAATAGTCCCCACTAACTTCAACCATAGGCTCATAAAAAGAGCTAAAATATATACCATTCCAAGGCGAAATATCCGTTTGAACCACTTGTCTTTGAACACTTCTACCCATTTTTAGGTCCCATTCCAATTGGGTCAAAACCCTAGATTCACTATTTTTTGCGGAGATCAGACCTTCAATTAACCTTACATTTTTTAAAGCCAATCCCAACTGAGAACTTAATGCTTCCAATAGTTCCAAATCTGCCGTTTTGTAATAATGCGGAGTGTCACTTTCAACGGAAATAACTCCCAATATTTCTTCTTTATTTATAATAGGGACACACATAACACAATGAGTGTTATCACCTTCTTTTTTATATTGTGGTGTTCCTGTTAAATCAGAAAGAAGTATTGGCTTGCGACCTGTGAAAACTTCTTTAAAATATCCTTCGTTAGTTGCAGAATTACTGCACTCCAAAACTTCTTTTAAAGATTTGATTGGTAATAAAGTATCTTTTTTACAAAGCCATAAAGTAGTATTTGTACATTCAAAAATTTCATTACATAAGGTGATAACGGTATTAAACAAGTCTTCCTCTTTATCGGAATTGGCAAATTCTTTGCTTATATAAAGCAGGACACTGATCTTGTTTTGCTCCGTTAGTCCTCCCACCACTTTCTTAGCACCACGAAAATTAATAACCCTTCTTGTTCCATATTTTAGTTCGATCATTTTTTGACCCGCCTTGATTTTCGTTTCAATCTTTTCTTGTTATAAAAAAGCATAAATCATGCCAAATTCATAAGAAAATGTTCAAAAATATTTGCTACTAATAGAATTTAAAAGGATTTTGTGGTTGTTGCAATAACGAATTGGGGTTGTGAAAAGCAATTTTTATGATTTTTACAATATATGATTTTTGAATTGCTAATAACTTTAGCTATATGCTTAAAATATGATCAATCAGGTGAGGTTCAGTATTATTCATAATAGCAAACATTGTTACAAGTAGAATGTAATGTTTCACACAAAAAAATTGGTGCAATCTTATCAACCGTAGAATCACTGCTACTGGTTGATTTTGAAAACATATAATAACACAGTGCTAATTTTGTATCACAGCCCTTTTCGCATGGGGTTTTTACTGGTTCTACAACGCAATTGAGTCCCAAAAAAAATAGAAATAATAAAATGCTGTACTGAACTTTCATTTTTTTACCTGTTTATAATTCTTTATTAACTTTGACTATATATGAATTGATAGATCGCCATGAAATAAAAGAAAAATTTTATTTAAAAAATAAAAAAAATTAGCACTCTAGGTATTAAAGTGCTTGACATAAAAAAGATTATTTTTATTATAGAAAATGTTATTTAGCACTCTATGTATTTGAGTGCTAAATAACATAGTATTATATAAAGGAGAAACAGAATATGTCTATTCAACCATTAGGAGATCGAGTTCTAGTTGAACCAAAACAAGAAAGTGAAGAAAAGATTGGTAGCCTATACGTACCGGACACAGCAAAAGAAAAACCTCAAGAAGGTACAGTTGCCTCTGTAGGAAACGGTAAATACGTAGATGGTAAACTAGTTCCCTTAGACGTAAAAGTCGGGGATAAAGTATTGTATGGAAAATATGCTGGAACTGAGATTAAACAAGCAGGACATGAGTATTTAATTATCAGAGAAAGCGACATTTTAGCTGTAATAAAATAATAAAGAAGGGAGAAAAATAATATGGCAAAACTTATCGAATACAACGAGGACGCTAGAAGAAAACTCTTAAGTGGAGTGAACAAATTAGCCAATGCTGTAAAAGTCACGCTTGGACCTAAAGGTAGAAATGTGGTTATTGATAAAAAATTTGGTGCGCCAACCATTACCAAAGATGGTGTTACAGTTGCAAAGGAAATTGAGTTAGAAGATGCAATTGAAAATATGGGTGCCCAGATGGTAAAAGAAGTATCCACCAAAACGAATGACGTAGCTGGTGATGGTACAACAACTGCTACTATCTTAGCACAAGCAATAATTACAGAAGGACTCAAAAACGTTACTTCAGGTGCCAATCCAATGGCATTAAAACATGGGATTGACAAAGCTGTAGATAAAGCAATTGAATACATTAAAAGTAAATCAGTAAAAATTGATACAAAACAAGACATCGCTAACGTTGCTTCTATTTCCGCAAACAATGATAAGGAAATAGGAAATTTAATCGCTGATGCCATGGAAAAAGTGGGAAAAGACGGAGTTATCACTGTTGAAGAAGCTAAGTCTATCGAAACTACTTTGGAAGTTGTGGAAGGTATGCAATTTGACAGGGGATACATTTCTCCTTACATGGTAACTGACGCAGAAGCAATGACGGCTACCTTGAACGATCCTTTTATTCTCATCTATGATAAAAAGATTTCTTCCATGAAAGACTTACTTCCTGTATTGGAAAAAGTAGCCCAAAGTGGCAAGTCACTCTTAATCATTTCAGAAGAGGTAGAAGGAGAAGCTTTAGCTACCATCGTAGTAAACACCCTTCGAAAAACTATTTCTTGTGTAGCTGTAAAAGCACCGGGTTTTGGAGACAGGCGAAAAGCAATGCTAGAAGATATTGCAATTCTAACCGGAGGACAAGTTATATCTGAGGACCTCGGATTAAAATTGGAAAATGCTGACCTAAAAGCTCTTGGTAAAGCCAATAAAGTAACCATTGATAAAGAAAACACAACAATTATCGAAGGTAAAGGTACAGAGAAAGACATCAAAGGAAGGATTGCTCAAATCAAAAAGCAAATTGAAGACACAACTTCCGAATATGATAGAGAAAAACTACAAGAGAGGCTTGCCAAACTTGCCGGTGGAGTAGCTGTAATCAATGTTGGTGCAGCCACAGAAGTCGAAATGAAAGAGAAAAAAGCAAGAGTGGAAGATGCTTTATCTGCTACTCGTTCTGCTGTGGAAGAAGGGATTGTAGCTGGTGGTGGTTTAACCCTCTTAAGAGCTCAAGAATCTCTAAAATCTCTAAAGTTAGAAGGAGATGAGCAAACAGGTGCTAAAATTGTTATCAGAGCATTAGAAGAGCCTATCAGAATGATAACAAATAATGCTGGTATGGAAGGTTCCGTAGTAGTAGAAGAAGCACGAAAAAGACAGGGAAATGAAGGTTTTAATGCCTTAACAATGGTTTGGGAAGACCTAATAAAATCAGGAATCGTTGATCCTGCAAAAGTAGTTAGATCAGCCTTGCAAAATGCTGCGTCTATCGGCGCTATGATACTAACAACGGAAGTAACCATTACTGATTTACCGGAAAAAGAAGGCTCACATCCAATGCCTCCTGGTGGTGGAATGGGCGGAATGGGTGGAATGGGCGGAATGATGTAATAAAAGCCTATTTTTCATTTATCCAAAGGCGAAACAAAAATGTTTCGCCTTTTTTATTTGTTGTTATGCACGAATCACTTTGGTTTTTGGAAAGCACTACAGGCTTCCAGTTTGTAAAATCACAGCCAAGATGGCTGTGATACTTTTAGAGATTAGACAAACCTTTTCGAGAGCGAAAGCTTAAGTAGGCAGTTCCTATAATCCCTAATATACAAATACCAATCAAGAGTAGAAAAGATGATTTGTATCCGTAATTGTCCAAAACGTAACCTATTATTTCCTCTTGGAAAATTGGTCCTATGGAGCCAAGTCCGTTTATAATTCCGGCAGCTACAATAGCACCGTTTTTCCCTCCAACATCTATTGCACCCACACCTGCCAAGAGAGAATCCGGTCCCATTAACATAAACCCACACAAAGAAAGACTGATTCCAAACAGGAATAAAGAACTCATTCCGAATAAATACAAAACGGTAAATGCACCAAACATGCCTATAGTCATGTAGAGAATTATTTGGTGTCGCTTACCTCCAAAAAATTTATCGGTTGCCCAACCTGCAAAGAGAACACCGGTAAAACCTATCCAATCAAAAAGTGTAGAAATGTAACCTGCATAATCTTTTTCTACGTTAAATATGTTCTCAATAGCCATAGGTGACCAGCTATCAAGTGCATAACGTAAAAATTTGAAAACAAAATAAACAGAACCCATAAAGAATATGGTAAAAATTACATTAGTACTCCAGCCTGCAAAAATACCAGTAGTTCGAATTTGATCATTTGGGGAGACGGAAGTAACAATTTCCACTTCTTCAACCAAAGGCTCTAATCCTACATCTTCCGGTTTGTCGCGTTCTAAGATGTAAAACAAAACCCAAACTGAAAATAATATTATGCTTGCACCCCAGAATGACCACAAAGCACCCAAAAGCCCTAACATAAAAGCAGCAAACATTTTGGCAAGAATACTGCCTAATTGGTAGCTTGTGGCCCATAGAGCCATTACTCTTCCCCTTTCTTGACGTTGTAACCAATTGCTTAATATTCCAATGTTACACGGCCAACCGGTTGCTTGTGCAAAACCATTGATTACCATAAACAGCATAAAGGGATAATAACCAGCGGGACCCATTAAATAGCTAAAGCCAAACACGAAATTAGCCAAGATAGCAGTTCCCATTCCCGTTAGCAATAAAATCCTTATGGTAGTCCTCCTACCTAAATAGCTGGTTAAAAACTGCCCTAGCATGTAAGCTATCAAATAGGCGGTAAATATATGGGCGAGGTCAGAATTGGAAATTTTCATGGAATCTTGAATAGAGGATTTTACTATAGAAAAATTTTTCCTACAAAAATAAAAGCCAGCATACGAAAGCCAAGTAGTGCTTAGGATTCGAACTCTCCAAACTTTTTGGGTTTTGTTATTTTTCATACTGCCTTCTTTATTTTATTAAATCACAAAAATTTATTGACAATTCCCTATAGTCTTGGACACACATATCAGAATGTTGTTTGACTTTGTTTAAGTCTGTTGCATTTTTTGTAATGGCAATTGCCCACATTCCAGCTGCTTTTGCCGCTTGCAAACCGGGGATACTATCTTCAAAAACAAGACAATTCTCGGGACTGATTCCTAATTTTTGAGCTGTGAGCAGATAACATTCGGGGTCCGGTTTGGATTTAGAATAATCTTCCGCAGAAAGGAAGAGACTAATTTTATCTTTTACATCCATTCTTTCAATTAAGTAATAAACACTTTCTCTGTCGCTAGAAGTCGCAATAGCCGTCGGGAATTTGGATGTTGACTTCCTAAAAAACTCGAGAGCACCAGGAATATAAGGTAAATCTTTGCTCATAAACATTTCATGGAATTTATTTTGTAAAATCGGTTTTATATCGTATTTGTTAAGATCGGGAAACATGTTTTGTAAAATTTGAGTTATACTCTCCCAAGTAATCCCATGAAATTGCTTTAAATCTAAGTTTATTGCAGGTATGGAATACTTTGATAATAACCATGAAACTGATTTTTCGGTGTTAATCTCCGAATCTACCAGTGTTCCATCCATATCAAAAATTATACCTTTGATATCTTTTATAACCATGATAAACAACTTATAATGGTTAATCAAAAGAAAAAGAAAAAAACAGTAAAGTAGCATAAAAACTTTTCGAATAACTGTATTAATAGGCTTTCATTTTTTGATAGACAAAGATATATTTCAAGAATTAAAGTTGTATATGAGTAAAATATTTCCTATCAAAAGTTGACATCAATAAGGGGGGAACGGGATTGGGCTTAAGCATTACCAAAGGTTTGGTTCACTTGCTAAAAGGTGAAATCCAGGTAACATCAAAACCAAAAACAGGCACATGTTTTACGATTACTTTACCTACCGAAATTGCCTATTACGGAGAAACTAAAAATGAATCGGAAAAAGAAGAATTTTTTGATATAAGTATACTTAACGGTAAAAAATTTCTTATAGCGGGAGATGATCCCCTTTCCGCCAAATTGCTGGAAGATATGGTTCAAATTCCGGATATCATGGACATTGAAACAAGCATAGTAAAGAATGGTTGGGAGGTTATAGAAATACTAAAAGAAAATCACTTTGATCTGATTTTAATGGACTTAAGTATGACAGAGTTAGATGGGATTGAAACTATTAAAAGAATCAGAGAACCAGGAAATTCAATTCCAATCATTGCACAAACAGCCTACGTTATGGGAAATGAAAAAGATAAGTGTTTGGAATTTGGTTTTAGTGAATATATTTCCAAACCATATTTATATGAAGACATGATTTTCTTGATAGTTAAGATGTTAAAAAAACATATTTCATAAAAATTGCATTAGTACGGTCTGCCATAACCATAAAAGCTACTATTGATTACACACTCTCTATTTTTTCCTCTCACACATCCCATAAACTTGTTCGGATCAAAGCTGTATATATCCGGTCCTCCGTTTACTTTGGTTGTGTCACCCTTCCCAAAAGTATTGGAACCTCCCATTTTCATTATATTTCCTTTTTTAGTTCTACCTAAATATATCATAACGTGACTGATAGGCGGATTTCTGTCTTTGGGAACGTTATAGGTATTTACCCAAAAAAGCAAATCGCCGGTTTTGAGCTTTTTTTTCAGCTTTTCGGTATCTATTAAGACACTATCTTCCGCAACAGGAGCCGGAAAAAAACGATTTTTATCCCTCATTTCAATGTATTGGTCGTAAGAACTTCTTGGAAGGTGTATACCTAGAGCAATCTTATAGAGATAGCGAGCTGTATTGGAACAGTCCATTCTCATGGATTCTTCTTCTTTAGGAGGTGTCCAGGCACTTCCGTACTTTATATCAAATTGGCTAATCCATCTGACCGCTTTGATTAGCCTAATCTTTTCTTTTTTGGATAACCTTCCTCCCTTGGCAAAGAGAGGAAGGATGGCTACTGCTAATAAAAATAAAATAAAAAAGAAAGATTTCATTCTTCACTTGCCGGTTGAGCCTTTTTTGCGAATTGTATTTTTTTGATTTCAAATTCTCCGTCTTTATCATTGCCACCAAAGAGATGGTTTAATTTTGATTCGATATAATAGGAGTCATTTCCTCTTCTTGTACCTGTTGTGGGAAATGCGTCTTGGGTTGTAAGTTCACTCATGATGCTTGCTGAATCCCATTCATCTTTGCCAGCCAATAAAAATACTTTGTTTGTATCCATATTCGCAATAACAATTAGATTGTTAGAATCGTCCCATAAAAGTCCATCTGCTCCAACCAATGGTGTATCTAAAATTACTTCAGAGAAATTTTTTGGATCATCGACCGGAATTTTAAATAAGATTCCTTCGTTGTATTTGGCTACAATTAGGTATCCGTTTGGGTGGTAGACTATTCCGTTGAGATTAAATCCTTCTCCCAAAAATCTATCATCTTTTAAAAATATACTTGGCTCACCTTCGGTAGGTATTTTATAAATTACAGGTGCAAAACTATTTGTGACATAGACATTTCCCTTATTGTCTATTACCATATCGTTACAAAATTGTGCAGCATCATCTGCGTTCAATTTGGCAAGGTCATGGTAAGCTATTTTCTTTCCATCTGATAAGCCATACACACCCACTCCAGCAATCTTTTTCTGGGTTTTGGGTGATGTCTTTACGCTTACACCAGGGTCAGAATTGCAAACCAAGATTCGATCCCGAGGTTCGTCTACTTTTACACTAATGGTCGAAATAAGAGTTGCATCATCTATAAATTTTGTGTTTGTACCATCGTCTTTTACTTCCACAACAATCCCCTGTTTTAGAGAACTGATAAAATATCTTTTTCCTTTGGAGTCATAGCTAACACCTTCCGGGTAAAGACTTTGGTTTTGAATCTTGATTGTATCCGGTGTTTTAATTTCTTCCTTTTTTTCTTGTGCTTCCTCTTTCTTTTTACAATTTAAAAATGCAAAAAGCAAAAGCAGTATAACGGAAGTTAGTTTAAAATTTAATTTCATTTTTACCCTCTTTAATATAAAATCCTTGTTTTGATTGTATTCGGATGCTCTTCTATTTTTTCTTTTACTTTATCACCTAGCTTTTTGTCAATATCCATTATTAAATATCCAATCTCTGCAGATGTTCCCAGGTATTGTGAAAGTATGTTTCCACCCAAATCAGATACAATTGTGTTTATATCTCTTAAAAAACCGGGTAAATTTTTGTGAACATTGAGTATTCTGTAATTTTCTTTCAATAGCGGTAATTCAACATTGGGGAAATTGACCGCTGTGGTTGTTGAACCATTGTTAATGTATTTGATAAGTTTTGTTGTGACTTCCAATGCAATATTTTTCTGTGCCTCTTCTGTGCTTCCGCCGATATGAGGAGTTAGTATTACATTGGGTAGATTTTGCAATGGTGAATGAAAGGGATCGCTATTGGAACTCGGTTCTTCCGGAAATACGTCAACGGCAGCTCCGGCTATTTTATCGTCACGAATTGCCTTAGCTAATGCTTCGATATTTACAACTTGTCCTCTAGAATAATTGATAACGTAAGAATCTTTTTTTAAGATTTGAATCTCTTTTTCGGAAAATAAATTTACCGTATCAGAATTTCCGGGTACATGAAAGCTAACAAAATCCGAGTTTTCCAGCAACTCTTGGTAAGAACCTACAGCCCTCGCGTTTCCAATTGGCATTTGTACTATAATATCGTAGTACAAAATTTTCATGCCAAGGGCTTCTGCCAAAATAGAAACTTGTGTTCCAATGTGCCCATAGCCAACTATACCTAAAGTTTTCCCCCTTATTTCATAGCAATTTTTGGAAACTTTGCTCCACTTTCCTTGGTGTAATTCTTTGGACCTATCACCGGTCTGCCTTGCTAGGTTTATGATTTGAGCAATTACCAACTCAGCAACGCTTCTTGTGTTGCTATAAGGGGCGTTAAAAACAGGAATTCCATTTTTTTGAGATAGTCCAAGGTCAACTTGATTGGTTCCGATACAAAA
Source organism: Leptospiraceae bacterium (assembly GCA_024233865.1). Taxonomy (GTDB): domain Bacteria; phylum Spirochaetota; class Leptospiria; order Leptospirales; family Leptospiraceae; genus JACKPA01. The sequence goes on from JACKPA010000005.1 coordinate 54,349, forward strand.
ACAACCAACGGACAATAAACGGTGAGCGTTCTCCAAAACTTTGAGAGTTATATTGGTTTTGCTACGAATACCTAGTATATGAACGTCTTTAATGGCAGTTGCCATTTCTTCTTCTTCGTAAGCGTCTTTGATTAGTTTTACATTGAATCCGTCTTTGTGAAACATATCATAAGAGTCTTGGCTGATATTCTCAAGCAAGAGTACATTTATTTTATTTTTTGGGTAAGAAAGCATAAACATTTATCCTTTTTTTCTTTTATAATGCTTTATATGTGGTCATAAATCGCGTTTTCTTTATCATAATACTTTGCCCAAGACTTATCACCATAAGAATAGCGCCACCAACATTTCCAGAAAGGAGCAAAATTCTCTGAGACCATTAGTTCAAAAAGCAATTGCCGGTTTTTTCTTTGTTTGTTATTTAAGCTTTCTGCAAACCAGGATGCTTTGGACGAGGAAAATTCATAAATGCAAGACCCCATGTTCAAAAAATTTTCCGTATCATTATCAAAAATTGTGAGATCAATGGCCCCGCCGGTAGGATATCCGGCAACCGAGGGAACACTGACATACTGATGAATTTGCTCAATAAAATCATACAAATTTTCTGATTCTATTCTCTTTTGTGCCAGTTTGTCTCTATACATAACAAAGTTCTTTTTTTGACTATGGACATCTTGATAGGCAGAAGTTATATTCAAACAATAACGGTTATAGGATTCTGACATTAATTTTTTATTGATGCTTTTTAGTTTTAAGGCAACATCTTTTCGAACTTTTAGGTTGGGCGTGTCAAATTTTTCCTTACCTACTTTAATGCTTGGATCAATCTTTGAAATTTCAACCAAATCATCACCGGATTCTTTCACTACGATTGGGAGTAAGTCGATAAATTTTACCTTTTTGATACTTTTGTCCAAGGTCAAAAAAATGCCTTTGGATGTTTTGCCTTGGGATACAAAATTTCTTTTAAAATGGAAATGATTTTGGTATAAATTCAATGCTTCCGTGTTCGTATCAAAGGTTTTGATTAAAAAAAAGGGAAAAATTTCTTTGTTTTGAGATATAATTTTTTCTAATAATTGCTTGGCATAACCCCTTCTTCGATAAGGAGCTAAAGTCCCCAATCCAACAATATAAAAAGTCTTTTTTAAATCTAAAAATGCAGACAGTTCATTCCAAACTACCTTATTTTTGGTGGTTATAAATTTGGCGTTTGCAGAAAACCCGCCGCAATACCCGATAAGTGTTTCTCCCTCGAATAGCAAAAAAAAGGAACTCGCTTTGTAAGAGATGTACCTTTCGAATTTCCGCTCTATTTTTTTGTCATCCTCTGGGTTCTCCGCCAACCAATTATGGAATACGTTTTTATATAATTCGGTAATTGGTTGTTTATATAGAGAAAAATTATTAGAATTTAATTCGATAATGTTAATTTTTGACATGATTATTCCTTTTTAATTTCAAGGAGAGTTTATCTTATTTCGTAATTCTTCAAGCCTTTCTTCTGAGGCATACAGCCTTTCAATTACGGATTTCAATAAAATAAATAAAAACCCAGGAGAAGTTTTACTCAATTTTATAAAGCTATTTTTGTCAATCACACCTAATTTTGCTTTTGGAGACTTCACCATTATGGTTGCCATCCTGGGAGTTGATTTAATCAGTGCCATCTCGCCAAAAAAAGCGCCTGGTTCCAAAACACCAATTTCTTCAGCCTTTTTTTTTCCTTGTTTTGTTTTTAAGACTGAAAGTTCTCCCTCAAAAACAAAATACATAATGCCATTTGAGTATTCTCCCTGCTCAAAAACAATCTCCCCATTTCTAAAATATTTAGTAGAAACATTGCTTATATAATCCATTATATTACTCAAAGTTCCCATACCTCATGTTCATTATCCATTATTTGACTAAAAAAAAATATAATTTTTGCTTGATTTAAATTTTTCCGGTTAGAATAGCTTTTCGAATTGATTTTAATCATAGTATACATTGGATGAGTTGATTTTTGTAAAAGCATAAAAATACAAATTGTTTTTTTTTTATTGATATATGTATAAGGAAGAAGCTTATTTTACTATATGAAAGTTGCAACTTTTAAAGAATGGACTTTAACTAAGCTTGACAAGAATTTTGGATTGGTGCAGGTTATTGATGAGGAATGCCATTTACTTCAAGAATGGCGAACACTATCAAATTCAGTAGAAATTACTGATTTTCATAAACAAACTCTGCTAAAGTTACAAAAATCATTAATTTGGGGTGGGAAGAGTTGGAATGAATTTGAGCTTGAAAACAAGTTTATAAGTCCTGTAATCATGTGTGCTGAAATTGATGATAGGACTATAGGTTACTTTCTCGAAAGACAATTATCGGGTACAGTGGGTGATTATGAACTTTCCGGTATTGTATATGGAATGATTGCCAAAGGATTTCGAGACCCGGACCTTCCTTACTTTTGTATGCATGAGTATAAAAGAAGTGTTGATAATCAAGGAACACCGGACGCACAGGTTCTTGCTGCTATGCTAGTTGCCAGGGAGCAAAATAAAAATCAAAAGCCAATTTATGGTTTGTACATAGTTGGACTAATTTGGAATTTTATTGTTTTGAATGGTGGTGAATATTGTATTAGTAAAAATTATGATGCTTCGGATGATGATATTTTTGAGATTTTCAAAATGTTGAAAGCGGTGAAGGTTATTATTTATAAAAATTTACTTGGCTAAATAAGCTATATACCTCAGTTTTCATAAATATAAAATGGAAAAATTACTACAAATCCAAGACTTACATATAAATTTTCGAGTAGAAGACAAAGTGTTTCCTGTTATCCAAGACGTATCTTTTGATATTAACAGCAGCGAAATCTTAGCTTTAGTGGGAGAATCGGGCTGCGGAAAGACAGTAACATCTTTAGCCATCACAAAATTACTACCTATAAAAATTGCAGAGTATGTTTCTGGAAAAATTTTTTTAAAAAACCAGAATTTGTTACAAATTTCTAATAAAGAGCTTAAAGGAATTCGCGGAAAATTTATTTCTTACATATTCCAAGACCCGTTTACATCTCTAAACCCTTTAAAAAAAATAAAAGACCAGGTAACAGAGTCTTATTTAATTCATATCTCCTCAAATGAAATGGAAGCCATTGAAAGAGCAAAGTTCTTATTAAACAAAGTAGGAATCACAGACCTTGATGACAGGCTAAATGCTTATCCCAATCAAATGAGCGGAGGTATGTTGCAACGAATTTCCATAGCAGCAGCTCTCATGTGTAGTCCTAGTTTGTTAATCGCTGATGAACCAACAAGTGCGATTGATGTAACAATCCAATCTCAACTGATAGATTTACTCTTAAGATTGAAAGAGGAAAGTCGAATGTCCATATTATTTATTTCCCATGATATTGGTCTTGTTGCTTCTTTTGTGGATAGGATTGGAGTTATGTATGCCGGACAAATTGTAGAAATAGGAACTGTGGATGAAGTGATAGATTCTCCCAAACATCCTTATACACAGGCACTTTTGGAATCCGTTCCGTCTGATTTTGACGCACAACAAAAGCTAAAAGTGATTGAAGGAATCGTTCCTGCACCTAACGAATATCCTAAAGGTTGTCATTTCTCAACCAGATGTGAAAAAGTCATGGAAAAATGTATCTTAAATAAACCAAAGATTTTTGGGATTTCCGAAACTCACTTTTCAAGGTGTCACTTGTTTGGCTAGTTTTTTAGATGTTTCTTAATATTTCAAATTCTCTATAGAAATTTTGAAAGTTTTAATTGACACAAATCCCGAAAATTATAATAAATAGCCGGGGTTTTTAAAATGAAAGATTTATCCAATAAAAACGTACTTATCACAGGTGCCGGTAATGGAATCGGAAAGTTACTTTCTATTGCCATGGCAAAAGAAGGAAGCAATATCGTTCTGTGGGACTTAAACCCAAAAAGCATAGGCATGGTTGCCAAGGAAATTGGTGAAATGGGAAAAAAAGCCTGGGTCTATCCATGTGACGTATCTAAAAAAGAGGAAGTGTACAAACAAGCCGAAAAAGTCCAAAAAGAAGTAGGAAAAATCGACGTTCTAATCAATAACGCCGGGATAGTTTCCGGTAAACCGTTTTTAGAATGTTCGGATGAAGAATTGGAGCGTTCCATAGACGTGAATCTATTGGCACATTTTTGGACAACAAAAGCTTTTTTACCGGATATGATCAAAACAAATAGTGGTCATTTGGTAAGCATTGCGTCAGCTGCAGGTTTAATAGGTATTGCTTCTTTAGCAGACTATTCTGCCAGTAAATTTGCCGTTGTAGGTTTTGATGAATCTATTCGAATGGAACTAAGAAAATCTAAAATAAACGGTGTAAAAACGACCTGCGTCTGTCCGTATTATATTAACACGGGAATGTTTGATGGTGTAAAAACTAAATTTGATTTTTTACTTCCCTTATTGGATCAAAATAAAGTGACATTCGAAATCTTGAAAGCCATCAAAGAAGATATGTCGTATTTAAAGCTACCTCCTATAGTTGAGATTATTCCTTTAATGAGATTGCTGCCAACAGAAGTAACAGACTGGTTTGCGGACTTTCTCGGACTTAGTTCATCCATGAACGAATTCAAAGGACACCATGGTTCAACAAGTTCTTCTTAAAAATAGGCTTTTTCTTTACTTATAGAAGCGTCATATAGTTCTGCACTTTTTTCCGGATTTCTTTTTTTATAACCTGCAGCTATCAATACTTTTCCGTTTTGTTCAATGATTAGGCATTTTGCCTTCAGATATTGATTTTGGACAAAAAACTACTTTACAATGCTTTTGGGTAATTGGTACTTAGATTATGCTTAAGATAGCTTACGGAGAAGCCAGTTTCGATAATTTGAGGAATAGAGGCGATTTGTATATTGACAAAACATCTTTCATTCCATTGCTAGAAAACCATACAAAGTTCTTTTTTATCAGACCGAGGCGTTTTGGGAAAAGCCTTTGGATCAGTGTTTTGCACGCTTACTACGATACAAACAAAACAAACATTTTTGACAAACTCTTTGGCGGGCTATACATTCAAAAGAATCCGACAAATTACAAAAATTCGTATCTTGTTTTGAGATTCGACTTTTCCGGTTTGAATACGGAAAATGAATTTAGTCTGAAAAATGATTTTACCTTTAGGGTTAGAAGACAAGTAATAAGCTTTTTTCGGTATTATAAAAACTATTTTTCCAATTCTTTCCTTGAAAATATAGAAAAACAATTTGAAAACCTCTCGACAAGTCAATTGATTTCAAGAGTGAAAGAAGAAGCCAATCTAATACAAAAAAAAGTCTATGTTCTTATAGACGAATACGACCACTATGCAAACAAACTGGCATCGGAAGGAAGAGAATCTTTTGTGAAAAACATTGTCTCTAAAACCGGTTTTGTGAGGGAATTTTATGAACAGATGAAAATTGCAAGCGGAGAAGGCGTTTTTGAGAGATTTTTTATCACAGGTGTTTCTCCCATTATGTTGGATGAACTCGCAAGCGGATTCAACATACTCAGTGACATGACAACTGACTCGAGATTCAATGAAATGATAGGTTTTACGATAGAGGAAGTCCAGTGGTTGCTTGATATGGTTTCGGAGGAAAGATATACCCAAAAAACAAAAGAAGAAGTTCTTAAAGATTTGATTTACTATTATAATGGATACTGTTTTTCCAATGGAGCCAAAACAAGACTTTTTAACTCCGATATGGTATTGTATTTTATGGAAAAATTTTCCGGAATCGGTTATCCGTCAGACCTTTTGGATGAAAACGTAAAAACGGACTATGTAAAGCTACGAGGACTGATCGTGGGTGCTAGCGGAAAAGCCAAATTGCAGAGCATCATAGAAGAGGTAAACTTAAATGATACTCTGATTGTAAGTTTAACCAAGAGGTTCAATTTTACCCAAAGATTTGGGGATAATGAGCTAAAGTCTTTGCTGTTCTACTTAGGATTACTAACGTTTTCCAATAAATCCGAAAGGTTCAAAATACCAAACCAGATTATTCAAACTCTGTATTGGGAATACCTACGGAAATTTTTGGAAGAAAGTCTGACAATCGAATTTGATATGCGTCTTTTAAGCAAGGCTTTGTATGAAATGGCAGAAGTGGGAAAGGTAGATTCCTTGAAAGAATTGGCAGTTGACTTTTTCCAAGAGAAGTTGTCCGGTTATGATTTTAGCGGACTCACCGAAAAACACGTTAAGTTTATATTTGTATCCTATTTTACACTGAGCAAACTCTACAATATCATATCGGAAAGGGAACTACCCGGAAAGAAACGAATTGACTTACTCTTTGAAGCCCATCCTGCATTTTATGAGTATGTGCTATACAATTTCGTAGTGGAGTTCAAGTATATTCGCAAAAAGGACACGGAAGAAGAAGCGAATCAAAAGAGAAAAGATGCCATAAACCAAGCTCGTGAATACTACGAAATCTACAAAAGGGACTTCAAGCAATTCGGGCGTGAACTCCGTTCTTTGGCTTTGATTGTGAGCCATTCGAGAGAGGTAGAACTAATCGAAGTGTGCGGATTTGATGTATTTTAAGTTAGGTGTCGAACTCACATTAATTAATATTTATTTAAAAAGAGGAACCTTTTTTATTGACTAATTATATCTTAAAACAAGTCTTTATAAATTAATATTTTATAGGAGTAGTATTCATTTGAAGTCGAAATTTCTTAAAACAATCATATCCTTTTTTGGTTTGTTGGTATTATTATTCTTTCTATTATTAACTTGGGCACACTTTACAACACTTCAACCACCGGAATTTCAAGAAGAACAGGTTGTTTGTCCGGATAATACACCGGAAATAGAAAAAGATGCAAAAATTAAGGTAATAAGCTGGAATCTTCAATATCTTGCCGGAAAAACTTATGTCTTTTACTATGACCTTCCTGATGGCTCCGGTCCTGATGAAAGACCATCTACGGAAGAAATCAAAAAAACAGCAGCCGAAGTAGCAAGAGTCATTCAGGATGAAAAACCAGATATAATTTTATTTCAAGAAATTGATGACGGAGCAAAAAAGACTGATTACGAAGATCAGCTAGCAAAACTCTTAAAGTTATTACCTAAAGATTTTAAATGTCATACTTCCACTTTCTATTGGAAAGCTGATTTTATTCCTCATCCTCATATAATGGGTAGCGTAGGAATGAAACTTTCAACCATAAGCAAGTATAAAATCAAATCAGCAAGCAGACATGCACTTCCAACCATACCGGACGATATTTTAAAAAAACAATTTAATTTCAAAAGGGCCATTTTAGAAGCGAGGTTACCGGTAAAAGAACAAAAAGACTTTGTAGTACTAAATACACATTTGGATGCTTTTGCACAAGGTTCTAATACAATGGAAATGCAGGTTAAAAAGATCCATGGATTGCTCACCAAATTAACTCAAGAAAAAGTATTATGGGTGATTGGAGGTGATTTCAACCTATTACCAGCAGATTTTGACATCCATAATATACATCCTAGCCAGCAAAGCTATTACAACCCGAAATCTGAGATTTCCATTCTGTTTGATTCTTTTTCTTCTGCTGCAACCAAAGAAGACCTGAATGGTCCGAACAAAGAGAAGTTTTTTACGACTGTTCCCAATAACCCTTCCATCAGTCGTTTGGATAAAACTATAGACTATTTATTTTATAGTGATACTCTTAGATTGGCTAATTATCGTGTCAGACAAGAAGATACTCAAAAAATTTCAGACCATTTGCCACTTGTTGGAGAGTTTGAAATAAAATAAGCTTGTTTCTTTTTCATAAAATTATAACAAACAGATTGATCTTTTATTATGGTAGAAAAAAGTTTATCCATGAAACAATCTATAAAAAAAATAGTCATTCTAGTCTTTGTTTTAAGTCTTAGTGCAAATTGCTTTGGAAAATTTGCCCTAGCAAAAAAAGGTCACGAAATTTTAAGTGGAATCAATGTCGGTGGACCATGGGTTAGCAAAGTTATAAGAACAATTCTAATGTATCCTTTAGATGGGATTGCCCTTTGGGTAGATATGGTTATACTCAACCTCATAGAGTTTTGGACAGATAGCAATCCGTTAGGTTATAATGAATATAATAAAAATGGAATATATGTAAAATCGTTTCAAAAAGGAAATGAAAATATTCAAATTACATATTCGGATTTTGGAAACAGGATGGATGTTCTGGTAACTGATGGAAACAAAAGCGAAAAATTTGTTTTTCTAAGAGAAGAAAAGGGAAAAATATTCAAAGAAGAAAAGGGAAATCTAAAACAAATTAGCATAAATTCCATTGTTATAGGTGATAGGGTAGTTTTAAAAATGGTTAAAGATGGTAAATTAGAATCTTCTAAAATAGTAGATATCAAAAATTACCAAGAACTCGAAAATCGTATTGCAAACAAAACACTATAAATAATCACAAAAGAACGTGAGTTTCGTTTAAGCAATTCAATTCCACAATTAGGGGATTATCTCAAATCTTTGATATAGCTCAACGGAACTCCAAACCTTTCTACAGTAAGAATTTTCTTTCCGCCTTTGGGAACTTTACAATCTTTATAGTTTGAAGCTAAAATGTCTTGGTAATCGGAATAGATCAAAAAATCTGCCTTTGTCCCTATTGTAAGTTCAAAGTTCTTAGGGAGATAATATGAGATAGTGAGTGGGTCCGCACAAAAAGAAACACTATATCTTTTGTTTGGTGAATACTCAGCATCATTTTGTTTCACGTAGAGAACTAACTTTTTTATCAACTCCGCATACGAAACAACCCAATAATCCATCTCATACTTCTTAAACGCTCCGGGTAGCCCTCCAACAAAATAGTTATAGTAAATATACTGGTAAGGATGAATTTGCCAAAGAATACGCAAGTGGTTTCCTGTATACACAGCCATTGTTAATATAAAAATGAAAAATGAAATTTTGGATTTGTAGTACAAAAAGTGTAGTATTTCATATAAAACTATTCCACCCATACAAACAAATATAGGAACCAAAAACACAAAATGCCTGCTCCCATTGTAAACTGGAGGATTTTTTAAAAAGAAAAATACCAAAGGTAAGCCAAAAGAAAGAGTAACAATAAACAAGGAAATACTTTTTTTGTATTTTTGAGTTTTAAAATTTATATACATTCTATAAACAAAAAACAACAATCCAAATGATCCTAAAATCAGTACCAATTCAGGTAAATTGATACTAAAATACTTTAGCAAATAATAGCGTGGAAATCCTCCATTAGAAGGATGAATGAGATTTCCTTCAAAAATTTCATACACATCTCTATAAAAATTACTCATCTTAAATAAAGAATGAAACGGGTTAACAATAGGGTTCAGTTGTGCATAGGGCCAAAATAGCAACAAAACCATATAAGAAATTAGTAATGATTTTAACACTATTACGGATGATCTTTGGAACAAAAAGTTAAAAGTATACTTTTTTATCCACAGAAGTAGGAGTGAATATATCAAAATTCCCAATCCCATATATCCAATAAGCAAAAAACCCCCAACGCGAATACCAATGGCAAAACCTATAAAGCCCCCCATCCAATAAACTAACTTTGATGGTACTTTAGGAAAGGAATTTATCACAAGAAGAATACAATAAACAGAGATAACATACCCTACCGCAAAAGGAATATCTTTCGGATTCATAAACATATTTCCGTAATAGGTAGGCGTTAGAGTAATCATAATGGCTGAAATTAGACCCGCAGTTTTTCCAGCCAAAATTCGAGTAAGATAATAAACGCCCACAATTCCCAGTATTCCTGTAAGAGCTGTAAATAAATGCCTTGCTTCCATCTTTCCAAAAGGATGCATTCGATTCAAAATAGCAACTATGGAATCAAAAAAACCGCCATAGTGATTGATAGATGGAAAATTCAAAAAGGAATCATTTTTAAATCCGGACAGATAGTATTTGATAATGGCGTTTCCATACATGTTTTGTATGTTCTCATCCCAAGAAATACCATAATCAACAAAAGTAAATAAAACAACAAACAACAAGCTTAAAAAGAAGAGTATGGTTGTGTTCAAAACATAACTTTTTTGATTTTTGAGTTTATGAAAATAGTGATTGAATTTCAATTTTATTTGTTTAATCCTTTTTTTGTTATTTAATTACTATTGCTTTTAAAATCTGAAAAAATTCTTTCTGGAATATTAAATTCAAAGATATATAAACAAGAGAGTAAATGATTACATTCAAAACTGCGTATTTGAATACTTCCAATAGACTAAGCATTACACTATTGTTTATATAAAACGAAAAAACAAGAGAAACAACCCAAATTATAAAAAACTTGCTTAACACCATAAATAATTTTAGTACAAAACGCAAAGGAAATATTTTTAATAATTGAATTGGCTGGTATAAAAACAATAAAAAACATGCTGTACTATAGGCACCTGACACACCAATAGTGTTCTTTTGACTTGATATGGAGTAGGTAACGATTATATGGAACAATAGAACCAATATGGTATATCTAAAAAATCCTTTGATCTGCTTATAGGTCAGATTTACGGGAACCAATATGGAAAACAAGCCTAAAAAAATCCCTCCGATACTCAAAACAACACTAGAACTATCAAATACATAAACCAAATGAAGGTCATCAACAGAAATTGAATTAGAAGGTAAGTATTGAAAAATAAAAATTCCCAAAGACTTATTACAAGAAAGAAAAGCTCCGATAAAAAAGAAAAGCGTTAATAAAGTTAAAAAATAATTTTTCGAAATAAAATTTTCTATATATTCAATGGATTCGGTTTCTTTTAATTCTGACATTCGTATGGAAATAGTATAACCTATAGAGCCGGCAATTGCAGCCACCATTATGGAAATCAATGAGTAGGCATAAGAAAAAGCCGTAATTTCTCCTTCTACGAAATTTTTCATTGAACTCTGACTAACAAGAAAAGCAAAATTGAAACCTATATAAGGAATAGCCGTTTTAAATATTGTGAATGTTATATTTTTTGAATACAAAAAAGAAAAGTTAGAAAATTGAAACTTTAAGATCAGACCGTTTTTAGTGTCCCACAGCAGTAGTAACACGATAATAAGATGAGTTATAAAAAATCCGACAGGTGCAGCATATATACCAATTTCTTTTAGAAGGACAAAGGATAATAATCCGATTCCCGAACCGATCACACTTACAATGCTAATATAATTTAGCTTTCTTTCTACGCTCAAATAACCACTCAAGTAACCGTTAAATCCTTGAAACAAAACCACACCGGAAAATATAAGTATCATATTCCTAAGCAAAGATATTCCTTGTAAAGTGCTGCTCATTAAGTGAGCAATTGGAACGGACAACGCAACTAAAATAAAAGAAAGGGAAACAAATATGATGCTAACAGCTAAGGTGATCATAGCATAATTTTGTTTCTCTTTTAATTCTTGTAGTATAGGAACGACACTCACTCGAAGTGTAACAGCAAACATATTAAAAAAAAGATAGATGTTATAAGAAATATAAAAAGAATCAGTAGCTACAGGTGTAGAAAGAAAATATTTTGAAATTAATAAACCATACAATAAACCGAATAAACTTTGGATCAAAAAGGAAACAGATGTAAATATTGTCTGAAATTTTAAAGACTTCATTTTTTAAAAAAATAATTAGGAAATAGCTTTCTGATAAGTTAATAAAGTTTGTCTTGCACATTCTTCCCAAGAATATGTTTTTGAATGTTGGTAGCCTTTTTGAATCAAGGAATTTTTTAAGGACTCATCGGATATACAATCATAAATCTTTTGAACCATATCCTTTGTATTACTGGGATCAAATGTTAATGCAGCCTCACCATAAACTTCAGGCAGAGAAGTTGCATTAGAACTGACTACTGCGACTCCATTTACCATTGCTTCTAAGATAGGAAGCCCAAACCCTTCATAAAAGGATGGATAAATAAAACAACTCGCTTTTTGATACAATCCTGATAGAACTTCTTCCGGTACCCAGCCCGTAAAAACTACCGAATCTTCCAATCCATAGCTTGAGATTAAGTCAAAAAATTTTCCATGCCCTGCCATTTTTAATCCGCTGATAACCAGAGAATGTGGAATTTTTTTTTCTCTTTTGAGAATGGAAAATGCTTCGAGTAGTCCCTTTAAGTTTTTATGATAGTATGTAGAAACTACGGAATATATATATTTTTCTGGAAGTTGGTTCTCTCGAAAATAGATATCGACTTTATTCGCATCACTCTTAAAAGTATTATTGGAAAGCAAGGACACGTTTACTTTTTCTTGAGAGACTCTATATACCTCCAACAAATCTTTTTTGGAATATTCGGAAAAAGTAAGAATTTGATGCGCATAATTACAAGCATACTTTACGGAATAGTCCATAGCAAGTCTTTGAACAAGTCCAAGGTCTTCCGGATACCTTTTGAAAATTATATCACCAACCGTAATGACGATTCTAATATCCTTTAGAATAGGAAAAAAGCCAAAAGCAAGACTATGGTATAAGTTAATGCCTAGTGATTTCAAAACTTTTTTTAGATGATATTTTTCGTATAGGGTTCGTTTTAATTTTTTAGAAGCACTAACCGGGCATAAATAAATTTTAAAATTTTTAGGCAAATCCCTCCATGTCAAATAATTTTCCCTATTCGCAAGAATCGTATATTCATTCTTCTCATCAACCTTAGAAAGACCGTAAATCAAACCTCTGGTATAATTTTCAAGACCTCCCAACTTTTCAGGATATAAAAATAATGTCCCTAAACCAATCTTCAAAAACTTACCCTTAAACGCATAATAATTTAGGTATAAAAATGCAATGCCCAAAACTGTAAATTTTTATTTTTTGTAGACGAAAAATTAATTTATTCTTTCATTAACCATGTGACAATACGATTGCAAATAAATAAATAATTTTGGAGATACCGAACATGGAAGGATTAAGTAAAACAGATTTTGTTTTGTATTTTTTTTTAATTTGGGGGCTTCAGAGTTTTTTTGTAATGATTGAGTATCAAGATCTTACAGACTACACTAATGTCGGATAAGAGGTTATAGTATAGTTTCTATAAAATCTTCCGGATGGGTTGTCAAATATTCGGTGATTTCTAAAATTTTGTTTGGTTCAAGACCTATCCAATAGATATTCCAATTTTGGAATTTGAAGCACCCTTGACACTCTTTCATGTACCATTTGTTGATGGGATTGGACGGTTTTGCCCTCCAAAAAATTGTTTTTAGTTTTTCTCTCATTACTTCCCAAATATCTCGACCGATTCCTTCTCCTCTCGCAATTTCATCTACTGCAAACTTGGATAATAAATAGCCAAAAGAAAAGTCTTGGATAATGGCGGCTCCTCTATAGTTTGCTTCTAATATTATATATTTGAATTCTTCTTCTAAAAAATCGGGATTTAGCTTCTTTTTGAAAGAAGATTCAAGTAGTTTATGAAGCCTGTATTTATCCAAATTTTTAATGCTTGCTATGAATTCAATTTTACTTCCTCGTTTGATTAAAGTCCCACTCCCTTTCACAGTAAACAGTTCTTTGAACAATAACAAAGGCGAAGTTATGGCAACGGAAAAAAAGGAGTTTTTTGTTGCCAATACAATTTCTTTAGAAGAGTTAAGCAATTCTTGGGAAATGGGATCGATTATTTGAATTACATTTTCGTAATCATTACTGAGGTTGATAATGTTGATTATACTTTTGTCCGAGCTTTTCCTCAGTCCGCCGGAGGATTCTAGTAAAATGAGTTTGTTGCTATCCAATTCTGTAATGACTTGTTGCAACAATGGAAATGCTTCCGATAGATAGTTTTTTGTTGAGACTACTAGTATTGGAATTTTAAATTCTTCGATAGAACGCAAAATCCTTTCCCTATTATGGCTTGAAAATGGAATAATGTTTATCTTTAAACCTAAAGATCCGGTTTGGTCGTGGAGTATTTTGTACAAATTGTTGTAAAAAATCTTTAAATATTCGATAGACTTTTCATCCATCAATAATACAGGATAGAGTTCTAATTGGTACAAAAGTTTTAAGTCATAAAACAAGTGCTCCGCGTATTCGCTAATTACGTCCGTTCCAACCCTAACCACCGCAAACTTTTCAGGACTTTTTGATTTAAAATTTTTTAAAAATACCAAACTGTCACTAACATTTCCGGTAATTTCGAATAACTTTAATAGTATATCTTTCAAATGAAACCCTTATGATTAAATTTATTTGCCGAGTTGATTCCAAATTTCCTGCAATGCAACTCCGGCAGGAGAACTTATTTTATAGGTGACGATGTTAGAGATGTATGTTTCATCAGGATTTATTTCTACAGTAGGAACTCCTAACCTAGAAGCTGCTACAATAGGCTGGGATATATAAGGAAATACACTTGTTGTTCCAATGGAAAGTACTATATCAAAACCTTTGGTAAGTTCTTTTTCCAAAACTTCCAACTTTTTAAAAGGTAACATTTCACCAAATAAAACTACGTCCGGTCTTATAAAAGAATTACACTTAGGACATTGGGGAGGAAATTCCAAGTCGGTATAACTTTCTCTATTTTCTTGAAAATCACACTTAGTACAGAATAAGTAGTGAAAATTTCCATGGATTTCAATTACATTTTTAGAGCCAGCCTGGGTGTGAAAGCCATCAACGTTTTGGGTTAATACCCAAACTCGGTTTTTAGCTTTTTCCAGGTTTGCCATAATCAAATGAGCCGTATTAAATTTCTTTCCATAACAAGCTCTTTCTACTTGTGATAAATACTTCCATGTCACGTTCGGATGTTTTTTTAACATTTGACCGGACAATGCTTCTTCTATTGGTATTCCTTCCTCTGTAGTTCCGGTTGTATAAAGCCCTCCGATTCCCCTATACGTTGGAAGTCCGGATTCTGCTGATATACCGGCTCCGGTAATAAACAAAATATTTTCGCTTTCCTTTAAAATTTCTGCTATTTTTTGGACAGTTTTTTTATCATTGAAATTTAATTCTAACATGGTCAATAACTCAAATGAATAATCTTTATTTTTGGATTGTATATTCAAGTTTTTTTTGTATTCTGGAATGAATCCGGTATTTTTGATAGGATAATTAGAAAATATTCAAAATTTTTAAATATTGAACATCAGGAATAATTATGTTCTATTATTACGGAAGGAAAAAACAAATAGCTAAATATTATCCAAAACCGAATTTTAATACAATTATAGAGCCTTTTGCTGGCTCTGCAGCTTATTCTCTTCACAATGACAATTGGAAAAAAAACATGTTATTTTAATAGAGAAGGATAAAAAAGTTTTGATATTTGGGATTGGCTTATAAATAAAGCGAGTGAAAAAGATATTCGAAACTTACCTGAATTAAAAGTCGGTGAAAAAAGTTCGGAATTTTTACATATTATTCACGCTGCTACAAAAATGGCTTTTTTCTTTAAAAAAATAAAAGTTACACCATTTAAACAATTAATAGAATTAAAAGGTGTTGCAGGAAAGAGAAGTCAAGAAATGATTTTTTATAGAGCGAAAAATGGTAAATCACTTGATTCTCTGCAATTTTTTTTTAGATAAAAACACTATCCATATTCTTTTTTTATAAGTTTTACAATTTAATCATGTAATCTTTCCACTACCTTCTAAACCTACAATTGCTAATTATATGGTCTCTTTATCTAATTTTTCACTTAATTTTTCCAATTCAGCATTAAATTTTCCCACTTTTGTAAGTTGATCGCTCTCGAACAGTAATAAAACGCAATCTACAGAAATACTCTCCGCTAATTTCATTTTCCCTTTACTTTTTCCCATACGATTCTTTTTGTATTGATCACTTGACGGTGGCTTGCTGCTATTACTGCTATTTTGGTTTATTTTCTTGATCTTAGTATAGAATACCTTGGAAACAAAACTGAAATTGAACTTTGGTAAATAAATTTTATAATCTAAGTTTTTTTCTGGATTGCAAAAATGTATACAAATACAAAGGAAAATATTAAGGTTTAATTTTATGTCTCTATTTGATATTTTTAAAATATTTGATATCTTTCACCCCTTAGAAGCAGAAAGGCTCCATACCGAAATGTCTTTTGTTTATTCTCCACATTATAATTTGCCTTTGGAAAAGAGTGTAGAACCAGCCAGTAAATTTATGAAATTATATGAATTGGTGTTGTACGATATGGATTTTAGGAATTACCATATTTACGAGCCTCAAAGAGCCAATCGAAACGACTTGGAATTGATTCATTCAACGGAATATTTGGATGATCTTTTTTCTTTAAAAAGGACTGACAAAAATAAGTATTCGGAGTTGCCATTAAACCATAAAATATTGGAAAGTTTTTTATATAGTGTTGGTGGTACAATTTTTGCCACTAAACAGACAGAAAAGGATCAATTTGTTTACAATTTGGGTGGAGGGTTTCACCACGCTTTTAGAGATAAAGCGGAAGGTTTTTGTTATTTTAACGATGTAGCAGTGGCAGCTCAAAAGTATTTAAACACAAATCCGAACAAAAAGGTATTAATAATAGACTTGGATGTTCATCAGGGTAATGGAACTTCCAAAATATTCCAAAATAATGCAAGCGTTTTTACCTTTTCTATTCATCAGGAAAATTTGTATCCAAAAAAAGAAAAATCTACACTTGACATTGGTTTGAAAGATTATTGTAATGATTCTGAGTACCTTAGATTGTTAAAAGAAAGTTTAACAAGCATTGAAAAAGAAATACAACCTGATCTAATTTACTATTTGGCTGGTGCCGACCCCTATGAGGGGGATAGGATTGGGGGTTTGAAGGTTAGCATAAATGGGTTGTACAAAAGAGATGTTATGGTAAAGGAGTTTGCTATAGAGCATGATTGTAAAGTTGTGATTGTTACAGCCGGTGGATATGCAATGAATTTTCATGATACTGTGACAATCCATTATAACACAGCAAGGGCTTTTGCGGTAAAATATTAAAGTTGGTTTAGCCATGGGTTTTTTTTCTGATAGTGATAAAAATTTATATAAACAAATTGATCTTTTTAATCCTACTGAGTTGGATTTAATAGATTTAAATCAGGAATTTCATGTTTCTTTGGGTTTGGAGAAGTTTATTATAGGTCGGTTTAATGAAACTGAAATTTATAATATGATGGACGAAGCCGGGATGTTTAAAAAGCTGACAGAACGCGGTTATCCTAAAGTTACTTTGGAAATTATGCCACTGTCCGAGCTTGATAATAGGATTTATATCAAGGATAAAAAGGGTGAAACTTTAGTCCACATTCGATTAAAATTAAATGATTTTTATTTAAAACAGATTAAAGAAGTTTTAAAAATGGTATACATTGATTGGCTGCTGACCCAAAATATAAAAATGGGTAAGCTGAAAGGAAAAAAGGCTTTATTTGTAGGTCAAGAATACCCGGGTTTAAATGTATTTTTAGAGATTCAGAAGTTTATTTACAAATTAATGGTTATTATAGGGGCTCATGGTGTTTTTAATGTGCCTGAATACTTTCATGACGCGGTTCTATTTCATAAGAATTTTCGGTTTGTGGATCCGGAAAAAGAAGGAAATTTTCGAGCTGTGATTAAAAGTTTTACAAAGGTTAGTTTGAGGACTATAAGCGAGTGTATTCATTCAGGAAAGGTAAAAAATAGTGTTACTGGTGAAGTTTATAAATGGAAAAACGGAGAAATGCTTTATACTCATGATGATTACTTAAATGATAAAATTTTTAATGAAGAATACTTTTCCAATGTTAGCAAAATTAAAGAGAGTAGCACGTTTGAAATTATACCATAAAAATACTGTTTTATAGTCAAGATGAAATTTGAAGTTTTAGTAATAGATGATACCTATGAAATTGGAGTAGCGCTGGAAGGGATTCTAGACCACTTAGGTTATATATGCAGGTTTTTTGAAAATCACCAAGCCGGTTTGAAGTATTTTAAAACCGAGTTAAATCCTATTGTTTTTTTAGACGTTAATTTACCGGGCAAAAACGGACTGGAACTTCTTCAGGAGATAAAGGATATGAACCCTGACACTCAAGTCATTATGATGACAGGGGAAAGAGATATTCAAAATGTTATTACGAGTCTGGAAAACAAGGCAAGCGATTTTTTATTAAAACCATTTACCGTTTCTACTGTTAAAACCGCTATTACAAGAACAAGAAATTATTATCAATTGATAAAGGAAAAAGGCATTTACCAAGAAGCCATTGAGAGGGATTTGAAATTTACGGCAGTTCTTCAAAAAAAAATAATTTCTCCTCCGATAAATCATAAAAACATATACGCGGATTTTTATCCTGTGGCACACGTCTCAAGTGATTTTTATGAAATCCTTCACTTAAAAAACGAACAAGAATTAATATTTTTTGGAGATATTGAAGGTACTGGTGTTGCTTCCGGTTTCGTTGCTTTACTCGTTCTTTCCATATTTAAAGACATTTCAAGGAACAACCATAATCCGGCAGAGATTCTTAGAAATATTAATAGGGAACTCAATACAAAACTAAATACTCACACATTGGCGGCGGTTTGCATTTTTATTGATAAAGAAAATCGTAAATTAAGTTATTCCATTGGGGGCATTCCTCCACCTGTACTATTTAAAAACACCTTTGAAAAATCTTTTTTATTGACTCATTCTAGCAATCAGATAATAGGAGTTTTACCTGACTTAATATTTGAACTCGAAGAGATAGAGATTGAGGAAAATGATATTTTGTATATCTATAGCGATGGATTTTTTAACTCTATTTCAAGTGACTTAAGGGTAAAACACAATGAATTGATCGGTCAAATTATGAAAAGTCATACGGAAGCACCGGAGGACTTTGAAAAAATTAAAAAAATTATAAATCAATTTGTTGTAAAAGGTAAAGAAGAAGGTGCATTTAAAGATGATCTTTCATTTTTCCTTTACCAATTCTAAATATCTATGATGGTAATCTGTTAGTCTCTTTAAAAAGTCTTTTTGCCAGTTTGGATTTATGTGGGAGATATTTTCTTTTAACTCTTTTTGATAATTCCGATTTTCAGATATTATGTTTTGTATCTCTTTTTGTTTGTGAGGGATAATGCTTAAAATTTTTTCGGATTTGAACAAAAAATAATCCATTTTTGCGTAGTATTTTTTTAATTCGGGTGGGATTTCTCTTAAAACCGAAGACCGTTCTGATATATATTCTTGGGAAAATTTAATCCAACTCATTTTTTCTTTTTCTTTCTCTAAATCCGGTTTGTTTAAAACCATTGCATTGGATAGATAGAATATCAGACTAAAGAGCAAAAGAGGGATAAAATAAGAGGCTTCTTTTGGAGAGTTGTTGAATAGAATGTAGGAAAGAAAAGCTACCGGAAGCCAATAAAAACTCATAACATCCCAATCAGCCGGAAACCCAAGGAGGGGATTAAAGATAAATGCGTGGAGGCAAAAACCAAAAATGATCCAAAGGATAAATTGATTCTTTTTTTCTTTGTAAAAAATTTTTAGGTTACCCCTATTAAAAATGCCAAAATAGAATAAGGAATAAAACGGTAAAAAACAAGAAAAAACCGTACAACTCAAAATTTCTTTAAAATGGTTTGCTGAAATTATTCTTTTCAAAGGATAAAAGGGAGGATTGGTTACGTGTGTTTGTGTAAGATCAATCCTTGTTTCTGAAAAAAACAGAAAGTAGGTAAAAATACCTCCGATTACAAAAAGTGCAATGCCTGTGCAAAAAAGGGCATAAGGAATGAACTTTTTTTTGGGTGAAAGCATGTAACAAAGAAATATTAAAGAAAATAAGAGATATGCTGTTATCAAGTGAAATAAAACTGCTATGGTTGCCAGAAGTGTTATAAAGGTTACTATTTTAAAATTGTTTTGGTTGTTGTTTGGAATTTTGTTATATCCCAAAGCAAGAATCCAAAAAATAAGAAGCATAGGAATGGTATAATTTTCCATATAACCATGAAATAATATCATTCCACCACAAGATAAGATTGCTGTATGGCTAAAAAGGGTAACTTGGTTTTTTATGGATATCCATGTAATGGTAATTAAAAATAGAAAACCGGAAATTGTACTTGTAATATAATAGGGAAAATCCGGTTCATTTTGTATGGACGGTAGGTTAAGGTAGAGCTTAGAATGTAGTAGGGCAGAAAAAAGCTCGTCCATGGTGAGTTGATAACCAAAAAGACCGGATTCCAAAACTATATTTTCCAGAAGTATTGTTCCATCTCCAAGGTTTAGATTTTTTACGGGAAGTGTTAAAATGAATAGAAAAGAAATTATGGAACTCAAGCATATAGGAACCGGATTCTTTGTATTTATGAAATCAAATTTATTTGGATAATTTGTAACCATCCATGTAAAAAGAATCCCAAAAATAGATGAAGAAAAGATAATGGATTGGTTTTGAAAAAAAAACCATGGTTTATTGAAGATAAACAATAGACTAAATAGCAGATATGGTATACATAAGAAAAGGAATAAGATTGATTTGTTATATTTTGTAGTTTGCATAGGACTAAATATTTTTCTGGTTTTTGTGATGCTTTCTTATATTACAGAGCTATAGCGTAGTCCTGTGTCAACAAAATTTGGACATCTGTAGGAAAAGTAATTCTAAAAATACTCAATGTTGGAGGAAATAATATGATAACATCAATTTTAGATAAAGTTAGGTTTGAATATAAAATTGCTTTTACCTATATGATTATGGGTTTTGTATGGATTATTTTTTCTGACAGTATTCTTGAATATTTCAAGCTGGAAAATGTTTCGCTAACCAAATTGCAAACTTTTAAAGGTAGTTTTTTTGTTAGCATAACTTCGCTACTCTTATTTTATTTGATCAGAAAGCAAATCTTGAAATTAAAAAAAAACGAGCATGAGATTAGACAAAAAAATATTTTTATTCAGACAGTCCTCGACAAGCTTCCTATTGGCATTGCATTGAACACTATCCATGGGGGGAACGCTACCTATATGAATAAAAAATTTATTGAAATATACGGTTGGTCATTTGAAGACATATCTAGTATTTCCAATTTTTTTCAAAGAGTTTATCCTGATAAAGAATATAGAAACAAAGTAACGAACAAAATTCTTAAAGATATTGGTTCTGGTATAGCAGAAAATATGCACTGGGAAAACATGATTATTACTCAAAAAGATGGAAAAAACAGAATCGTCAATGCTGTTAACATTCCTTTGGTTGAGCAAAATACTATGGTTTCTACGGTTTGGGACGTAACGGATTTTCATAATATTCAAAAAGACTTAATAATCGCAAAAGAAAAATCCGAAGAGAGTAACCGTTTAAAATCAGCCTTTTTGCAAAATATGTCACATGAAGTAAGAACTCCTTTGAATGCAATAGTAGGATTCTCTGAGCTTTTAACAAAAACAAAACTGTCATCTGAAAAAAAACAAGCATTTTCAGAAATGATTTATAGTAGTAGCGAGAAATTGATTGAGATCATTACGGATGTTATAGAAATTTCTCAAATCCATTCTACTCAAATTAACATTGTATCCAATCAAATTGAGATTATTACTTTTATAAAAAATATCATAAATAAGTTTTCCATAAAAGCAAAAAACAAATACATTGATTTATTTTTTAATATCAATACTCCTTTTAAAGAGTACAATGTAGTAACAGATAAAGAAAAATTAAAAAAGATTATTACTCATGTCCTCGACAATGCTATAAAATTTACTCATCATGGTTTGATTGAAATAAATTGTAAAGTTACAATAGGAAATTTTCAGGTTTCCGTTACCGATACGGGCATCGGAATTCCTGCGGATATGCAAGAAGAAATTTTTGAACCTTTTCGACAAGTTGAAACTAATACAACGTGTAGACATTACGGAGGAAATGGCTTAGGCTTGTCATTGGTTAAAGCTTATACCCAATTGTTGAATGGCTCTATATCTTTAACATCAGAGATGGGAAAGGGTAGTAAATTTACAATTTCTATTCCGGTAAAAGGAGAAATCCCGTCCATATCAATTTCGGAAAAAAAGTATTCTATAAATACCGTACTAATTGTGGAAGACGAATATGTCAACTATCAGTACTTATTGGCAGTACTTGAAAATTACAATATAAAAATTTTATATGCTGAGGATGGTCAGAAAGCTGTCGATATATGTAAAGAAAATAATGAGATAGATCTGATTTTAATGGATATCAAAATGCCAATTTTGGATGGATATTCGGCTGCAAAAATTATAAAGAAGCTTCGTCCTAGTTTACCGATTGTTGCACAATCTGCTTATGCATTAGAACAAGAACGTGAAAATTATTCTAAAGATATTTTTGATGATTATATTACAAAACCAATACAGGAAAGCGAATTAGAAAATAAAGTATTAAAATATATTGATTGTAAATGATAGTTCTTTGACGTTCTGCTTGGCTGAAAATTTAACTAATCAGAAAAATAAGTAATATAGCATGAGCTTTTGTAAAGTACCGTATTTGGTTTGCAAATTTAGTTTGAAATAATACGTAATAGTCTTATTTTAATGTATGTAAATGAAAATACAAAGAAAAAGCAGAGAAAAGTTTTGGGAAAGCTAAATATTTTGGATTATAGGAACAATATTATGATACTTTTAAAGATTGAAAACCCACATTCTAAAGCGGAAATTCTTGCTTCCATTGAAGACGTAAATCAGCAAGTTTGTTCTTTTTTTGGCTCTTTAAAACCGGAGGTTTTTTTTCACAATGGCTTTGGGGGATGGTCGGCTGCTCAAAATCTTTCCCATATTACAGAAATAACCTTTTATTTTGTACTGTTATTAAAACTTCCCCGATTTTTGCTTTTGCTTTTTGGAGAACGCAGTAAACAAAAAGATTTTCAAGCACTTCACAAGGAATACATATATAGTGATAAAGTGATACCTCTTGGTCCTTTGGCACCGTCTACGATTCCTGTTCCCAGAAATGGTGAAGAAGTTATTCGGAAAATGTTGGACAAGTGGAGCGATACTTGCAACCAGTTAATGTCTGTTTTGAGAGATGTGCCGGAGGAAGACTTTGATAAGTATTCCATGCTACATCCTACTTTAGGAATACTTAGCTATCGGGAAATGTTGTACATTATCGTGATTCATGCAATCCACCATTCTTATAAAGTAGAGCAAAAAATACGATATTAAAATAATTGACAAAATTTGATTTTTTTTATAATTACAATCCATGCCTTATGGAACGTATAAAGCCTTAGACGAAATTGCTAATAAGTTTGATATTGAAATCAACAGATTAGAGTTTCTTTCTGAAACTAATTGTATTATTGAAGATTTTTTTATCTGGTATATTAAGAAAAGTCTTTTAGATGTGACAAACTATGTAAGTGAAAATTCTATTTGTGAAACTATGATTTCACCTATATTACGTATCGTATTAGAAAAATATGATTTGCCATTATGGTCTCATGTAAGGTTTGATGTATCCCCGGAAGAAGGTTTAACTGGGATTCCGGACTTTTTGGTTGCTCCAGCAACTAAAACCGGTTTAAGTTTTACGAATCCGGTTGTTTGTATAGCTGAGGTTAAGAAAGAAAACTTTGACGAGGGCTGGACACAAGCTCTTTGTGAAATGATCGCGGCACAGAGATTTAACAAAAGCACACAAAAACCAATTTACGGTATAGCAACCGGAGGACACTTCTGGCAATTTGGAAAACTAATTGAGAAGCAATTGGTTTTGGATTTAAGAATCTATTCTCCTACAATGGATTTGCAGCGTTTATTCAACGCTTTAAATTGGTTTTTTGGAGAGGCAAAAAAAACTATAGACCTACCGAATGGCTCAAGTCACTCGGTAGGAGAAGTGGGTTAAATTTCGTATCCGTCCGGAATAGCGGTTCTTCGAGGAACTACAATAATTCCATCCACAATTTTCACGTATTCGTCTTCGTATTCCATATAACTACCTTTGTTAATCAATTTTACACGATTTCCGATATAGCTATCTTTATCGATAATTGCATTTTTAATCATACAATCTTTCCCAATTCCAACCGGTATATTGTATTTTGTATCATGTAAACCATAAGAATCCGCACCCATTAACAAAGAGTTTTCGATGTATGTACCACTATCTATAAACTGTCTAACACCGATTACAGAGCGAACTATAGTTGAATCATTGATAATACAACCCTCCGAAATTACAGCTTTAAAAATATTTGATTTATTCACTTTCAGAGGCGGTAAAAATCTTGGTCTGGTTAAAAAAGGAGTGTTTTCCAAATACAAATTAAATCTTGGAAAATCATCGGTTAGCATTAAATTGGCTTCATAAAAAGCCTTGATCGTCCCAATATCCTCCCAATACCCATCATAGATATAAGATTTAACTTTGTGAGTTTTTATTGCACCTGGAATAATTTCCTTTCCAAAATCCGTAAGAGTTGGGTCTTGCAATAATTCGATTAGTACATCTGTACGAAACAAATAAATCCCCATTGAAGCTAGATATCTAGAATCCGGTAATTTGTAAGAATCTACAAATTCCAAATCACTTGGTTTTTCATAAAAATCTTTAACCCAACCGTTTTCATCAATTTTTACAATTCCTAGCCCATGAACCATGTCTGCCGGTACAACATTTAAAGCTAAAGTAATTTCAGCAGGAGGGTCAGAGATATGAATATCTAAAAATTCGTTCAAATCCATATTATAAAGTTGATCACCGGAAAGGATTAAAATATATTCTGCTCTGTAATCCTCAATATGTTGTAAAACTTTTCTAACGGCATCAGCAGTTCCTTCAAACCATCTTACGTTTGATATCGTTTGCTCTGCAGCGATGATTTCAACAAAGCCTTGCTTTTGTTGAACTGAATTTAAGTTATAGGTTCTTGATATGTGCCTATTTAAGGAATAGGAATTGTATTGAGTTAAAATATAAATTTGATTGAAACCACTATTTAAAGCGTTTGAAATAGGTATATCAATCAACCTATATTTACCGCCAAAACTGACAGCCGGCTTTGACCTTTTTTCCGTAAGAGGTAGTAATCTAGTTCCTTTACCACCTCCGAGTATTAATGTAATTACCTTATCCTTTATACCTGACAATAGCATCTGTAAACATCCAATCTATCCAAAATTATCTTTTCTATATATATCTAACTCAAATATCACTTAGATATAAATCAAGTTTAATATTTTAAATTTTATCTAAAAACTTCAAAGAAATAAGTTTTTTATTGATGCGTTAAACTCGTTCAAAAAAAGATTCAAAAATAATTTTTCCATCTCTTGAACCGGAAAATTCTTCTACGGCTCTTTCCGGGTGAGGCATCAAGCCAGCTATTTTGAAGTTTCGGGAAGATACTCCAGCGATATTGGCAACAGACCCATTTGGATTTTCCAATGCATACTGAAATAAAATACAATTTTCATCTCGTAACTTTTTTATTGTATCTTCTCCTGCAAAATAGGAACCTTCACTATGGGAAACGGGAATTTCTAGAATGGAGTCTATCGGTATTTTATTGGTTAGCGGATTTTTCTCTGATCCTTTGACTAAAGTTACGGTTTTGCATATATGTTTCAACGTTTTGTTCAGAGTCAAAGCTCCGGGTAGTAAATTTGCCTCCACTAAAATTTGAAATCCATTACAAATTCCTAAAACTAACTTTCCGGATTTTATATGGGCATTTAGAGATTCCATTGCTACGGCAAATCGAGCCAAAGCACCACATCTAAGGTAATCTCCGTAAGAAAAACCTCCAGGCAAAACTATTAAATCAAAATTATTCTCAAAATGGTCTTTATGCCATAAATATTCTATTTTATGTGAAAAATATTTTTCAAGAATAAAGCCAACATCTTTGTCACAATTTGAGCCAGGGAAAGTAATAATTCCGGTTTTCATCCCTTTACAATCTCCGTTGAATAGGTTTCGATTACTTGATTCACAAGAAGCTTTTGGCAAAGTCTATCCAAATCTTCTTTTGCTTTTGCCTCATTTTCCGAATCTATTTTAACCTCAATATACTTACCGATTCGAACATCTTTTACAAGATCCTCGCCCATATCGTGCAAAACTTTCTTGACTGTAGAGCCTTGTGGATCCAAAACAGAACTTTTTAGTGTAATTTTTACTTTTCCAATAAACATTGTAATAATTTATCCTGTAAATAATGGTATTTTTCTGAAATTTCATTTATGATTGTGGTAGGTAGAGGTGGAGGAGGTGGAGTTTTACTCCATTTGATTTCCTCCAAATAATTTCTAAGAATTTGTTTGTCAAAACTTTCCGGTGTTTTCCCTTTTTGGTAGGTTTTTTCGTTCCAATATCTGGATGAATCCGGAGTTAGCAATTCATCTATTAAAATAATTTCATCTTGATAAATGCCAAATTCTAACTTTGTATCGCACAAAAGGATTCCGATTTCTTTTAGCTTTTTTTGAGCCTTAGAATATATTTCCAGAGATAATGTTTTTATCTTTTCAAAAATCTCATTTCCCACTTGGTTTTTCATTTCTTCTTCAGTAATATTTTCATCGTGCCCTGTATCATTTTTTGTAGAAGGGGTAAAAATAGGTTCGGGCAAAATTTCCGCTTCTTTTAAGCCATTACCAAGGGTAATTCCGGAAACTTTTCCGGTTTTTAGGTATTCCTTATAAGCAGAGCCATACAAATATCCTCTCACAATACACTCAAAATCTATTCTTTGGCATTTTTTTACTAAAACTGCAGAATCTTGGAATTCTTTGTTTGCTTGATACGGAGGCGGAAATTTTTCAAAATTTGTTTCTATAATATGATTCGGATAATTTTTGAAATACCCAAACCAAGCAATAGAAACATTATTTAAAATTTTACCTTTATTCTTTATTTCTTCTCGAAAAACAACATCAAAAGCAGAAATTCTGTCTGTAGAATGGAGAATGAGTTTATCTCTCAAATCATAAACATCTCGCACTTTCCCGTTATAAGTTGGTTTCATGAAATTACCTGTATTGTTATAAAAGCTATGTCATCGCTGGGAGGTATCCCTCCGCAAAAATTATGGAGATCATCTAACATATTTTCTATGATATTTCCACCCTTTTCAACAGACTGTTTGTATATGTCTTTCAGACCTTCCGTATCCAATATTTTCATATCTGTCGAAATTGCCTCACTTGCTCCGTCTGTGAATAGCAAAATAATAGAATCTTTGGGTAAGTCAACCTTTTCAGACGTAGTTTTAAAATCAATATCCAAATCAAGGATCATTGTGCTTCTACCTTTTAATTCCTCTACTCTACCATCATTGTAGATAAACGGAAAAGGATGTCCGCCGTTTACGTATTGCATGTTATTGTCATGGATAATGGCATAAAAAAAAGTAATGGCATAATTTGTAGGAAGAACCAGAAGCAATTTTTCTTTTAGTACTTCAACCCTTTCTAAAAGGCTTAATCCTGTTTTTGGGATAGAATATAACTGCATTTTAAACATTGCTCCCAAAAGAGCCGCCGCTGGTCCGTGTCCAGTGCAATCAGCAATCACGACATGTAGTTCATCGTTTATTTCCCAGGCATCAACATAATCACCACCAATCTGAATAAACGGATGAAAAAAAGTCCTAACTTGGTATTTTTCTTTCCAAATAAATTGCTTATTGGGAATCATTTGTTCTTGGACTTTTCTTGCCATTAACAACTCTCTGTCATAATTAAGCTTTTGTTCCAAAAGAGCATCTTGTAGCTTTTTAATTCTGCTAAAAGCCCTTACTTTTGCGAGTAATTCCTGTCTTTGTATTGGTTTGTGTATAAAATCATCCCCTCCGTAAGAAATGGCATATTGCAATCCCGTTTCTTTATCAATAGAGGTAATAAAAATAATCGGAAGAAGTTGGAATTTCTCAATTCCTCTTAATTCCTGGCACAAGCTATATCCTGTTTCCAAAGGCATGTGAATATCCAATAAAAGTATATCAACCTGCTCTTTGTTTAAAATGTTTCTGGCTTCGGTAGTGTTGTATCCACTTAGTACCGTATATCCAGCCCTGGTCAAAATATGCCTCAAAAGCCTAATGTTATTGATGTCATCATCAATAATCAATATAACTAAATTAAAATTTTCATCCCTGCTTGGTAAAGACATAGTGTTCTATTCGTTTGACGTTTCCTTTAGATATTCTAACAATGAATTTAGGCGTGCTTGCCTGTAAATCAGGGAAAAAATAATTAAAAATAAAATGTGGTACGAAAAAATACTATGCCAAAATACGAGTTTCATGTCCCAATCCATACCACCTTTTCCCAAAACAGATTCCGGATGATTACCAGGATTTTCAATCCAACGAATTGCTCCCCAGGTTAAAAGTGCTGTCAGAGCACACAAAACGCTTAAAAAAGATGAGATCGTTGCTTTGGTATTTAAACCTTGAATTAACCCCCTGGTGATAAAATAGGCTACCAAGGTTATAACCAAAACAAAAAATGATTGAAGCCTTGCATCAGTCCAATCCCAGGGTATCCCCCAAGCACTTTTTGCCCATATAGGTCCAGAAAACAATACACAAATTGAAAATAAAACGGCTATTGTATTTGCACTAAAACTAAGAATGTCCCATTTTAAATTTTTTTTGATTAAGTACAAAAACCCAAAAACAGAAGCTAAAATAGGAGCATATAAAGATACCCAGGCAACCGCAACATGAAAGTAAAATATTCTATGAGATAATCCTTGGTTTAGTATAACATTGGGATAATAAAGCGATAGTAAAACCGAACTTGGAAAAACGAGTATAAAAATTAGGTATAAAATGTAGTCATAAAGTCTTGGAAGGAGTTTGAGCCTCATCTAAATTCCTCTATTTGGGCTTGAGAAACTTTCATTTTATCCACTTTTAAACTATCATTTTTTTCTTAAAGTTTAAAATTTTTTTAACTGCCAAAGACTTTGATCGTATTATACTATGATTAGAGTGATTAACATGATTAGATTCACTTGATTTTAAAGGAGCAAAAATGTTATATTATAAACGATTTAACAAAATTGGAAAATTACTATTTATAATTCTTGTATTTACCGTTTGTTCACCAAACAATGAGAGAATAAGCAAAGACATACCCAAAGAAGCGAGGGGAAAAATGGTCAAAATTAACAAAACAGAAAAAGAATGGAAAGAAGAACTTACAAAAGAAGAATACCACGTTTTGCGAGAAAAAGGAACCGAAAGAGCATTCACTGGAAAATACCATGATAATAAAGAGAAAGGGATTTATTATTGTGCTGCTTGTGGAAATCCTCTATTTAAATCTGATGCCAAATTTGATTCCGGAACGGGTTGGCCAAGCTATTATGAGCCTATTTCTACGGAAAACGTTGAAACGGAGAAAGACAGGTCATTCTTTATGGTTCGAACCGAGGTTCATTGTGCAAAGTGTGGAGGGCACTTAGGTCATATTTTTAACGACGGTCCAAAACCAACCGGTTTGCGGTATTGCATAAATTCCGTCTCTCTAAAATTCAAGCCGGAATAGTGGAATTCAGGCTTTTTTTATACTAACAACTCTCTAACAAAAATTTCGTTTTTGGGAAAGATAGGGGCTTTATTGTCCCTGATTTTCCTTAATGATCTTACAAAACTTTGTCCTGGAACCAATTCTGCACCAAGGTTTTCTTTGTAACTCATATACATTCCCAAATCCCAAAACGAAAAACCTAATTTTTTTAGCAACAATGCTGCCCCAACCATTTGGATGGTTCCTGATGAATTTATCGTATAAAAACCACTCAAACTCGTATAACAACTTCCTACGGTATAACCAATTTCTCCGGCAACAAGCTTTTTATCTAACCAAAGTTCGATAGAATGAAAGCTAACTTTTTGCTTGGTGTTTTGAAAGAGTTTTAGCAAAGCATCTCGCAATGGCTTGTACAACCAAGATTCTTCGTGTTGTTCCAAGCATCCTTCAAATACTTTATCAACTGCCATGTCAAAGGTTATAGAAAATTGTTTTGATTTTTTCTTTAAACTTTTTGGAATATGGAGTTTATCAAAATACAAAAGACAACGCTCGTAGTGTAACTTGGGTGTTAAAAAAATTGAACCTGTGGGTAGCTCCAAAGCCATTGGTAAAAAGCCATTGTACATCAATTCTGCCATGTAGTTTGGATCAAAGGATTTTAGGGCAAAGAATTCCGGTCTTTCCATAACATCAAAAAGTGTATCGGTAAAAGCTTCTATACTGTTGACATTTGGCATTTCTTCTATCCCAAAGAAGGAAAGCCACGATTTTTCTTCCCTTTCAATTTGATTTTTTTGCATATTGAGGCTTACGATGAATAAACTTTCTCTATTAGTTTATATAAATTCCATCCTTAGCAATAAACTCCAGAAAAGACCGAGGTTCTTTCAGAAGAATTTTTGCTCCACTGGCTTTTAGCTCACTTGCGTCTCGAAACCCCCATAACACACCAATTGGATACATTTTCGCATTTCTTGCGGTAATCATGTCTGTGTCCGTATCTCCAACAAATACAATTTCAGAAGGAGAAAGATTAAAATGTGTAGCAATTTTTAAAGCCTGTGTTGGATCCGGTTTTTTGGGTGCTTCCGCTTGTGATCCAACAACCATTTCAAATTTATACTGTGGCATAAAGTTGGATACAATTTGATTTGTGAAGTCATTTGGCTTATTGGAAAGGATAGCAGTTTTGATTCCGATTTTTTGTATAATGTTCATTAGTTCGGGAATCCCCGGATATAATTTACTGTTTTCTTTCCAACGCTTGGAATAATCAGCTCGGTAGGCAAGGATACATTTTTCAATAATTTGTTTCTCGATATTTTTATTTTGAGGAAGTGCTCGTTTTACAAGTATATCTACTCCATCCCCAACGTATAGTTTGTATGCGGATACGGGATGTTTCGGATAACCGAAATATCCAAGAACGCTATTCATGGCATTGGCAATATCCGTAATAGAATCAAGTAAGGTTCCGTCCAAATCAAAAATAATCCCTTTGTATTTCATTCAAACCTCCAATTTTGCAAAATGACAAGCTACCCAATGATTTTTTTCAACTTCCTCCCATTTAGGAATTTCCACCTTACAAATGTCTTTGCGTAAAGGGCACCTTGTATGAAAGTAACATCCGGTAGGTTTGTTAAAAACTCCCGGTATTTCTCCTTCTAAAATGGCCCTTTTCTTTTTTCTATTTTTTAGTTCAAAAACGGATAAAAATAACGCGTTAGTGTAAGGATGAAGCGGTTTTTTTAATATATTTTCTTTGGATGCAAATTCTACAATTTTCCCAAGATACATAACCGCAATTTCATCAGCAATATAGCTAACAACGCTAAGATCATGGGAAATAAAAAGCAAGGATAAATTTTGTTTCTGTTTGAATTCTGCAACCAAATTAATGACTTGTGCTTGTGTGGAAACATCCAAAGCAGAAACGATTTCATCACATACTACAAATTCGGGATTTAATACCAAAACTCTCGCTATGGCAATTCGTTGTCTTTGTCCACCTGAAAATTCATGAGGATATCTATATAGTATGTCCTTTTTTAGGCTCATTTTTTCCAGTATATCAACAGTTTTTTCTCTTATTTCTGTTTTGGAATATTTTGCGTGGATTTTTAGTCCTTCGGATACTATTTCAAAGATTGTCATCCTGGGATTTAGAGATGAGTAGGGATCTTGGAATATCATCTGAATCTTTTTTCTGAGCCCAAGCATTTCTTTGTTTTTCAAACCTATTAGCTCTGTTCCATGAAATTTTATACTTCCAGAATCTGCTTTATGAAGTTTGATAATTGTTCTGCCTAAGGTTGACTTTCCACAACCAGATTCGCCAACCAAACCAATGGTTTTGTTTTGGGATATGGTTAGATTTACGTTTTCAACAGCTTTGATTTTGTTTTTGTGAAAAAACTTGGAAGATTTGGTTTCATAACCGGCAGACAAACTTTGAATTTCAAGCATCGGTTTCCTTTATTTTTTAAAAATATTAACCAAGAATATATTTTATGGAAAATTTTAAATCCAAAAATTTACCCGACAATATTCTTTAAAGGTAACTCTTTAATTTATTTTTTTACAATTTTCCATAGCAATTTAAAATTATTTTATAAATTCCTTGCAAGAAATGAGCAGTTCGTTAACTTTGATAAAGTTGAACAAAGCGTCAACTTTTATTTAAGGAGATTTTTGTGTCTAAAGAAACTTATAGTGCCTCTGATTTGGAAAGGTTTAAATCAGTCCAACAGTTAGCTTACAAAGCGGTAGTTCATGTCAGAGGAATACTTAAAGAAGGAATGAGTGAAAAGGAAGCAGCTTCTTTGATCGATGAATATCTAAAAGTTCACGGGGTAGATGGTTTTTTTCATTATGGATTTGCTTGGTTTGGAGACAGGACTTCCTTCACTGGTTTCCAAAGACCTTTGCTTTTGCCCGGTGAATGGATAGAACAATTTAGTCCACCCCATTTTGGATTGGAATTCTTACCAACAAACAGAAAACTCCAAAAAGGTATGTCTGTAATACTAGACGTTGCTCCTGTGCTTGATAGCTACTCGGCAGACATTGGTTATGCTTTTGCTTTTGGAGAAAATTCGGAAGTTGATCGTGCGTTAGTGGATTTGGAAGTGTTTAGGTCAGAAATCTTAAAAATGGTTTTAGAAGAAAAAACTATCGCAGAAATATACAAAAAAACGGATTCTATGATAACAGAGATGGGTTATAAAAATTGTCATGCAGTTTATCCGATGGGTGTCCTTGCCCATAAAGTCGGAAAAATTCCATTTACTTGGTTGCCACCTACAAAAATCATGGGCTTTCAATTGCAAACGTTTGCCTATCTTTTTAAACAATTAGCTGATGAGACTCTAAATGGTGTTATAAATAAGTCACCCTTTTGGAGTAAGAAGACGGATTCCAAACCGGATTTTGGGCTTTGGGCTGTAGAACCGCATATAGGGAAAGGTGTTATCGGAGTGAAATGGGAGGAGATTCTTGTTGTAACAGATTCCACTGCCTACTGGTTAGACGATGATTTGCCACATGTAAACTTTTGGAAATCTCAAAAGAGCACACAGTACAAATTAAAACAAAAATAATTTTACGGAGGACAAAAGAAATTGAGTGAAATCAAAAACAAAAAAATACTAATTACAGGTGCAACCGGAGGTCTTGGAGTTGAAATGGTTAAGGCATTTCTGAATGAAGGCGGGGAACTCATCTTAAGCGACCTAAATGAAGATTCTTTAAAAAAAATAGAGTTGGCGTACAAAGATTATGGTTCCGGCAAAATTTTGGGAACGATTTCTTCTGACCTTTCTTCAGAAGATGGTTGTGAAAATTTAGTTAAGGAATCAGGAAGCTTTACGAATTGTCCGGACATTTTGGTAAACAATGCGGGAATTGCAGTGATAGGACCTTTTGTTTCTATACCCCAAGAGAAATGGGAGAAAATTCTACAAATCAATCTTCTTGCTCCTATGAGGCTTACCTATAAATTCCTACCTGCTTTTTTGGAAAGAAATTCAGGTCATATTGTAAATGTATCTTCGGTAGCAGGGCTCATAGCTGTTCCAAATTTGGCTACCTATTCTGTTTCCAAATTTGGAATCAAGGCATTTGGAGAAGCACTAGAACAAGAAGTGTCGGGAACAAGCATCCGAGTGACCAATGTATACCCATTTTTTACGCGAACTCCTATTTTGCAGTCGGAACAAATTGGAGTATCCAAAGAAATGAATGTTCCGGATTACCTTTTATCCAAACCTGAAGATGTGATTAGGGATTTGATAAAAGGGCTCAAAAACAATGAAGTGCATGTACATCCTGGTGGTATATCCAAACTGATTGACGTAGTTAACAGGTTCTTGCCTAGAGTCTTCCAAACCTTGAGTGGAGTTTTGATAGGAAAATAGGAAGTTGTCAACAACCTTATTTCGGTCTCCTAGCAAAACAACGAACAAAGTCCCAATAATCATACAGAACGATTCCAGAGAATAAAAAAAGCGTAAATATCAAAAACAAGCGATGGAGAAGAGGATAAACAAACTTGATTCCGATTACCATTGTTTCCAATAAAATCGCAATAAGCAAAATGAAAGCAAAAGATGCACACTGCGAAAGCACACGCATCCAATGCTTGCTTATATCTGTGATTTCATAAGAAGATGCAAAATTGGCAAAGCATACGGTTACGAGCAAAATACTGATTAGGGATAAAAAGTCACCTATACTACTCAATTTCACAATTTCTAATTCGTTGTATATCAACCCGTAAACAGAGGTTGTTATAAAAATAATCACTAGGTGTTTAACTGTGTTTTCAAGCAAGGCTCTCTTTACGGTCAGCCTATTGGATATAGATGATTTCTCTTTTGCTATACTAGTGATTTTAAGCATTATTATACCCAAAAAACAGACTAATCAAAATATACTTTTTCATAAAAAATCCTTTTGGCTTTTATTCAACGCCTAAAATGGTTATGTCATCGTGAATCTTGGAACCGTTTAAGAATATTTCTAATTCGCTCATGGCTAACTTTACGATTTCCGATATATTTTTGTTTCGGTTCTTCAAGACTAATTTATACAACCTTTCTTCTCCGTATTCTTCTTCTTCCATATTAAATTGCTCAAAAAATCCGTCCGAAAATAACAGCAATTTATCATCAGAGCAAAACGGTAATTCTTTTAAAGGATACTCGATATCAGCTAAAATTCCAATAGGTTTGCCATTAGAATGAAGAGGTTTGACACCACCAGGGGTTATTAAGTATTGAGGTGGATGACCAGCGGAGCAATAGAAAAGTTTGTTATTGGTAATGTCAATATCTGCTATTATGGCTGTAAAGAAAACGTTTAACGAATAAAATGATTCCAAAAATTGGTTATTTAAAATTTTTAAGAGTTCATTGGGGTTATAGTGGGTTCGTTTTAAACTTTCATATTCTGCTTTTATAATCATGGTAACAAGAGCAGCTCGAACACCATGTCCGGCTGCGTCCGCAAGGAAAATTCGAATTTTTTTATCAAAAATCTCTTCAATATCATAGATGTCTCCACCAATTTCCGATATAGGTTCATAATGAGCAAAAAAACTCCTATTGAAAATTTTTCCTCTAGGTTTCGTTAAAATGGATTCTTGTAATTGTTGAGCAAAATTCAAATCTTTTTTGAGAATTGAATATACTTGATTTAGCTCTTTGTATGCCAGACTAGATTGCTCGGAGAGAATTTGCAATTCTTGGTTTGCTTGATTCAATTTTAACTGTTGAAAATCACTCATTTTCACCAACTTCTTGGTTTGCCTGAGAAGCTTTAAATAATGTTTTGCCAGTTTTTCATAATCTTTTAGTAAAGGATTGTCTTGATACTTTGGGTCCTTGGTTAACTCGAAAGCACCTAGTGAAATATTTTCTTCTAATTGAAATAATTTTGAATCGTACTGGCTCATACAAAAATGCTCTTAATTCAATTCTATTTGGCTAATCCTTTTTTCTAATTCTTTTACCAAATCAGTTTTTTTGTCTTTGTTATTGGAAATGTAAGGCTCAACAAAACTGATATCAGAAAGAACCTTTAGTATCAAGGAAATATTTTTGCTGGATTTTTCAATTGTTTCGGATGTCTGTTGTCCTTGGTTTCTTCGAAACTCTATTTTATCTAATATTTTATTGTTATTAGAGGCTATGTGTTGAGCTAAAATAGACATAATTTCTTGAAACGTTTTTACGGTTGTATCGTAATTTACTCGCTTCATATCCAAGTCATGAGCTTTTTTTAACGCTTTTCTCATAGCCATCCATAAAAAAATGGTTAGGGTTGATAAAAATATTTCCAATATTAGTAGAGGAAGAAACGGATAAGAAAAAGCCGATTGCCAAAACTTTTTTTCCAAATCCAAATAAATTGGCTTTTCAGCCATGGTTGAATCGATCCAAACAAGTCCGATATGAATTAAAATACCAAACAAGATACCTAATCCGGATAGAAAAGTATATTTCCTAAAAACTTTTAGTGTTAGTTTCATAGGGTCCCCCAAAATATTATATGTGAGCCAATAGATGCCCTAACTTATTTTTTTTGGTTAGAAGGTAGTGGTGATTTTCATCACCGGATGCTATTTCCAGCGGAACCCTTTCTGTGATAATCAGTCCGTATCCTTCCAAACCAACAATTTTTCTGGGATTATTGGTCATAATTCTCATTTTTTCCACTCCTATATCTCGCAAAATTTGAGCACCTATGCCATATTCCCTTAAATCTGCCGGAAAGCCTAGTTTTTCATTGGCTTCAACTGTATCATACCCCTTATCTTGGTAGGAATAAGCTTTCAATTTATTTATTAAACCTATTCCTCTACCCTCCTGTCTCATGTATAAAAGAATTCCTTTGCCTTCTTGTTGAATTTTTTCGAGGGATCTGTTGAGTTGGGGACCACAGTCACACCTGGTGCTTAAGAAAGTATCTCCGGTGAGACATTCAGAATGGACCCTAACGAGAATATTGTCCCCTTTCCTGATTTCGCCTTTTATCAAGGCAAGATGAACTTTGTCATCTATAATTGTTGAATAGGCTCTAACTCTTAAATCACCGTATTCTGTCGGTAACCTGGTTTCGACTTCTAATTTTATTAAATTATCTTTATTTCGCCGATACCGAATTAGATCTTCAATTGTATAAATGTGTAAATTATGGATCTTGGCAAATTTTTTTAAATCCGGTAGTCTTGCCATGGAGCCGTCAGGATTCATAATTTCACATATAACCGCTGCTGGTTTTAGACCAGCGAGTTCACACAAATCGATTGAGGCTTCTGTATGGCCTGCTCTCCTAAGCACTCCACCCTTAACTGCTTCTAAAGGGAAAATGTGTCCCGGTTTTACGAGCTTGTCACCTGTTGCCGAATCATCTACCAAAACCGATATTGTTTTAGCTCTATCGTGAGCAGATATACCTGTTGTTACATCTTCTTTTGCATCTACGGATACCATAAACGCAGTTCCATGATGATCGCCTCCACTGTTGTACACCATACGAGTTAGCTCTAACTTTTTTAAACGCTCGATTGTCATTGGTACACAAATTAAGCCTCTACCATAGGTAGCCATAAAGTTGATTTTATCTTTATCCGCAAATTCTGCGGAAACTACCAAATCACCTTCATTTTCTCTGTCTTCAGAGTCTACCAATATGATAATCTTTCCGGATTTGATTTCTTCTATTGCTTGTTCGATTGGTTGGACCATTTCTTTTATTTCCAAGGAAGTTTATTGATCTATAAAAAAACTATAAAAAAAAAATTGCATTTATTAACTACATTTTTATATCTAGTATATTTATTTGAGATGAAAAATCCTTGTTATTATGGCTGGTCAGTATGGAAATGAATTTAAGTAACCTTGGTAATGTTAAAATTATTGGGCTAACAGGTAAATTTGACATAGAATCTACGGAAGAGTTTGAAGAGAATTTTCAAAGAGAATTGAAGTCAAAACCTCCTGCCATCGCGATAGATATGACAAAATTAGACTATATAGATTCTTCTGGGATAGGTGCACTCATAAAATCCTTAAATTCGATTAAAAATAATAAAGGGGTTTTGATACTTTTTGGATTAAAATCCATGATATTAAATATTTTTAAATTGGCAAAATTAGACTTATTTTTCCAGATAATGACTACTGACGCATTCCATGCCAAATATGGTCAAAAAGATGATTCTGATATTGATGATTTACTAAAAAAGAAGATGTAATAAAAGTAAGGTGATACGCCGATTATTTTTACGGGTTGTTCCCCAACTTTTCTTTTGCATGGGGTTAACACTGGAATATTTATCTAGTTATATTGGTGCTCCGGTTTTTCTGTTGTTTGTTGCACAGGTATTTCCTGAAGATGTCCATAAATTACCGATTCGACTTATATATCCATCCTTCTTTCTGGTTCTGATCGTATTCTTTCTCGCCACGAATCTGTCTTGATTTGTATGACAAATCAATTATGGTCCATTGGTATGAGAATTTACTGATAGCATTAAGTGCTATGGAGATTTTATCTCCGGTGTTTTTGTCAACCCAACTTTTATAACGAAACGAAATTAATCCGAATATAAAAATAAAACACTTTATTGCAAATTATAGAATTTTTATTATGTCCTTTAAGTGTAAAAATGAACCTTTCAAAACAATTGTATAATCTAATTTTGATTATGGCGGTAATAGTTGTAGGAGTTTTAGCTATCACCAATTACATGCTTTATACAACCACCCTAAATATTCAAAGAGAAAGGTTGATAGAAATTGTAAAAAATAAAAAAGCTAATATTTCCACTATAGCTCATTATGTGAAAAAAAAAAATCCCAAAAAACCCTACCAAGAAACACTTAGATTAATTAAAAAAATTCACAAAAAATACAATAAATTTGGAGAAACCGGTGAGTTTTTGATTGGTGGTTTGAAAGATCGCAAAATTTTTTTTTATTTATACTCTGATATGAATATCAGAAAGATTCCACCTATCCCTTTTTATGATAATAACAAAGTAGCAATTCCTATGAAAAATGCCTTAAAAGGCACCCAAGGTATAATAATTGATTTAGATTACAAAGGACGTGAAGTTCTTGCGGCTTATGATTTTGTGGAATTTTTTGGTTCTGAATTCGGGCTTGTTGCTAAAATGGAAGTTTGGGAAATCAGAAGACCTTTTGTACAAACCTTTATTTATACAAGTATATTTTCCCTTCTCTTTATATCTGTTGGAGCGTTTTTGTTTATTGAAATTACAAAACCGATTTTTCAGAAACTTAAAGAAAAAGAAACGCAAATTCGCTCTATAATTCATACTGCTTATGATGGAATTGTATCCATAGATGAAAAGGGGGATATTCAATTGTTTAGTCGTTCTGCAGAGAATATGTTTGGTTATACAGCAAAGGAAATCATTGGGGATAGCTTCTTTTCTTTATTAGAAGAAAATCATTTCAGCGGAAAAAGCAAAACGTTTTCAAAAAAAAGGAGCCTATTTTTAAAAAAAATAAGCGGTAAGAGACTTGAACTAGTCGGAATAAAAAAGGATTTAACAAGATTTCCGATAATTATCTCCATAAATGACAATACAATTTTTAATATCCAAAGTTATACGGTTATCATCCAAGATTGGACAAAAGAAAAAGAAAAAATTCAAAAGCTAAATTTAGCTTCAAAAGTTTTTGAGAGTAGCAATGAAGCTATAATAGTTACGGACACAAGTGGAAATATAATTGATGTCAACTCTACCTTTGAGTTTATTACAGGTTATTCCAAAGCAGAAGTAATTGGAAAAAACCCAAGCGTAATGAAATCGGGGATTCACGAGCCGGAATTTTATAAAAATATGTGGGATGAACTAATCCAAAAGGGAAGATGGCAGGGAGAGGTTTGGGACAAGAGAAAGAACGGATTTTTATATCCTAAACTATTATCTTTGAGTTCCATCGTAGATGACAAAGGAGTAATTACACATTTTGTAGGAATTTTCTCAGATATCTCGAATATCAAACAAAACGAAAAACGATTGGAAAAACTGGCATTGTATGATAATCTAACGCAACTTCCCAATCGGACGCTTTTTACGGAAAGGCTCAGGCAAGCAGTTATACAATCGAAACGAGAAAGCAGTTATTTTGCTCTATTCTTTCTGGATTTGGATCGGTTTAAATACGTCAATGATACATTTGGTCATAAAGCTGGTGATATATTGCTCCAAGAATTTGCGGGAAGGTTAAAGCAGTGTTTGCGAGAAAGTGATACAATTTCTCGTTTAGGAGGAGATGAATTTACCGTTATCATACGTAACATTAAAACGACCAAAGTTCTTCCAAAAATTGCTGAAAAAATTATCAATTCTTTTAAAACTCCTTTTATGATAGAAAACAGGGAAATCTATTTAAGCACTAGTATCGGTATTACGGTATTTCCATTGGATAGCGAAGACATGGAAGAATTGTTAAAAAATGCTGATACGGCTATGTACCACGCAAAGG
This sequence comes from Leptospiraceae bacterium, assembly GCA_024233865.1. Classification (GTDB taxonomy): domain Bacteria; phylum Spirochaetota; class Leptospiria; order Leptospirales; family Leptospiraceae; genus JACKPA01. Next base: position 94,414 of record JACKPA010000005.1, read on the forward strand.
AGAACGGGAAAAATAGATTTGAGTTTTTTTCTCAAACAATTTTACAAAAAAGCCAAGATCGTCTTTTCCTCGAAAACAAGCTTCACCAAGCTATAAAAAAAGGAGAATTCTTTTTGGCTTATCAACCAAGGATACAAACGGAAACAGGAAAGATGGTTTGTGTAGAAGTTCTGATCAGATGGAAAAGTGAAAATACAACCATATTTCCGAATAAATTTTTACCTATTGCAGAAGACATTGGTTTAATACAAAAAATAGGCGAATGGGTGTTTCAAACTGCTTGTGAGCAACTCCAAAGCTGGAGAAAGCAGGGACTTGGTTCTTTCAGAATAGCTATAAACTGTTCCGGAAATCAATTAAAACAAACTAATTTTAAAGAAATGATTTTAATTGATTTGGCAAATTATAACCTCGAGCCAAATGATATTGAACTCGAACTTACCGAAACAGCCATTATTGAACAAGCTGATGAACTGCTCGAAATTCTTTATAATTTGCAACAAATCGGAGTCCATATATCTCTTGATGATTTTGGCATAGGGTACACATCTTTGGGGTTTCTCAAAAAATTTCCCATTAACTCAGTAAAAATAGACAAATCTTTTATTGCAGAAGTTACCACCAATAAAGACTCGCAAGCCATTGTGAACGCAATTGTTGCTATGGCTACAAGCCTTGGTATTGAAGTAGTCGCCGAAGGTGTTGAAACAATTGAGCAAAGAGATTACTTGCAAAGTATTCAATGCAATCTGATGCAAGGATATTATTATTCCAAGCCATTGGATTCGAAAGAATTTATAAAATATTTACAAAATAGTTTTTTATAAAAATAGTATTTTGCGTTCCACCATATAAACAATAAACTCCATTTTGTACTCCTTTTTTATTTTGATAATCTGTAACCTCTACCACCCAATAGAACTTTTTTCACAGAAGTATTTTTAAGTATTTGTTCTTTCACTTTTTCAATCTTGGATTTTTTTTGCTTGAGTGTCATGGATAAACTAACGGTTCTATAAGAATTTTCCTTTAGTTCTTCCATTATAAATTCCAAAGGTAATGCTCCTACATATTTTGCTGGAATTTTCTTATACATCAAGTCTGCAAAGTGAAGTAAAGCACCTATCTCATGTTGATCATCTGGAAATACCGTAACAAGCCAAATGGGTTTTTCAAGCCTAATTTTTTTTACACTTTTTTGATACAAATAGGAATGTAGCCATTTTGTAAAACTATGTTCTTCTGCTACGGATAGAACCCTTTTTTCCCAAGCATAGCCTACCAAATGTAGAATATTCGGAATGTATTTATGTATAAAATCCAAAAATGTCATTTGGTGATTGGCTTCATCTAGTTGTTCTTCTAATTTTTCAAACCTGCCTATTTCGATCAAGTTAAGGACTTTCTTTTCAGAATCTGAAAATTGACTCTGAAAATTGAGGTGGAACAACTCCTCTCGACCCAATTTCATGATGTCTCTAATTTTTTTACCATTTTCCAAAAGATGTTTTATGTTTAATAAAATCATATAATCTTCTGAAGTATAGTAATGGTAACCATTCTCACCTTTTATTGGTGTGAAAACTCCAAACCTTTCCTGCCATTTGCGAATGGTTGGAGGACGTATTCCCGTAAGTTCTCCTAGTTCTCCAACTAAATACTTCATACAATCCTTTTTTTTCTTTTTGTAAGTATCCTTTGTATTTTTGTATGCAAGGAATCTGTTAAAGGCATAAAAAGGGATAACAAAGCCCCGACGACAAAACACATCCCGACTCCTGGACCAAATAACCAAGCAATTCTGTTAGAAACTTCCATCGATTGTTCTCTATTTGGTACAAAGCCCGTCCAGGAAAGCAAAAGTCCAGTCAACAGTAAAGAAACAGATCTTGAAAATTTAATGCCCATTTTCCAAAAGCCAAAATACAATCCTTCTCTATGGAGCTTTGTTTTTAGTTCGTCGTAATCCACAATATCTGCAAGCAGAGCATCAAAGAGTACTATAGAGCCAACAAGTACTCCACCAATTATTGCCATTAAAAGAGGAAATAAGAATTGATTTTTGGGAAAAAACGGATAGGTGAAACAAGTCAAGATTCCTAGTGTCAATACTCCAATAAAAGCTGGATACTTCTTTCCGAATTTTTTAGACATCAGTATCCAAAAAACAATAGACAAGCTCCATACAACTATAAAAATTCCAAGAATTAGGTTGATATCTGCTTCTTTTAAACCTAGTCTGTACTCATAATAGTACAAAGCTAAGGTAGAATTGATTGTCACTCCAATATAAGAAACCAAATAGGCTATAAATAAAGGCAAAAAAATAGGATTTTTTAGCACACTACCAAAAGAAAGAATAAAATCTTTGATATTAAAAGCATCCGTAATCTCGGAGATTGTGTCCGAATTCTTGGTAGAAAAAAAAGTTATTAGAGATACCAAGAAAATCATAAGTCCTACAAAAACAGAGGTAGTAGAATAGGCATTCAATGCTTGGTTGCTTGAATTGGCGTATATACTCAACAAAGCTCCCGGTAGTATTGTCCCTACTAATAAACCGATATTTCCAAAAAACAAGCGATAACCAAAAAGTTTGGTTCTTTCATATCTATCTTCCGTAATCTCACCTGCAAAAGCAGAGTAGGGAACGGCAATGATTGTCATACACGTATTCAATCCCATGTAACTCAGTACAAGATAGACGAATTTTCCCCAATCTGTGTTTAAAATAGGTGGATTGTATAAAAATACAATGGATATGGATAACAAAAAACCTCCTAAAAGGATAAACGGTCTTCTTTTACCCGAAGCAAACTTTGCTCTATCTGAAAGGGCACCCATTAAAGGGTCGGTTATTGCATCCCAAAAAATAGCAGCGGCACTTGCCAGACCGGCTAATTCGGGTGTTAAGCCAACTACATCCGTATAAAACTTTAATAAATGGAGTCTGATAAGGATTTCTACTGCAAAAATCCCCATATCAGTGATTCCATATCCCAATTTAATTCCTAAAGATGGTTTAGTATCCATTCCGATGCCTATAAGGTATTCTTTTTATTTCTCACGTTTTGTAAAATGTTTTATTATAAGATTTGACAAAATTTTTGAGCAGAATATAGTTTTTGAAATCTGATGTAGAATTTTGGGTTCCATTGAAACCAAAACGTATCTGATTCGTTACGATGAAGAAAAGGAATGTGGGTTATAGGGACGGCAGTTTGTTGTTTCTCGGAATCCTTGCTCCACCCCTAATTTTCTCATAAATTTCTTTAAACTTGTCATTGGGAACTATACCTTCCGCATTTATTGCATATTTCTTTTTCAGTCGGTGTAAAAAATACATATCAATTTCACCTTTATTTTTAGCTTTTATCTTTCCTCGGTATTCACAATCAAAAAAGTATTTAATTTGCTCATACACATCACTCGAAATATTTATCATCCCGGCTTCACCGCTTGACTCCATTCTAGAGGCTGTATTCACCGTATCTCCCCAAATATCATAGGCAAACTTATTCTTTCCAACAACTCCCGCTATCACTGGACCTACGTGGATTCCAATTCTGAGTTCCCAATAGGGCAAACCCACTAAACTTTTTATTGCTTTTGCTTGGCTCATAGTATTTTGAATTTCCAGAGCAGCCAAACAACAATCAAGGAGGTGAGCAGGATTTTTGTCCGGTAATCCACCGGCGCACATATACGAGTCTCCAATGGTTTTGATTTTTTCCAAATTGTATTTTGTAATTATGTCATCAAAATAGTAAAACGATGCGTCTAGCTCTTTCACAAGGTCTTCCACACTCATGGACTCTGCTACTTTGGTAAATCCTTTGAAGTCTGTAAAAATTACACTCACAGATTCATAGAGAATAGGTTGGACTTTGCCTTTTTCCTTTAGTTCTTTAGCAACTATATCAGGGAGGATATTGAGTAACAGTTTTTCTGATTTTTGGCGTTCAGTTTCTGCCTGTTTTTTTGCTTCTTCGGTTTGTTGTAAGAGTATGGAATTTTGAATAGCTCCTGTAATGTTTTCACAAAGCCTTACAATGCTTTGAATATATTCTTTTGAAATATTCATATTATCTTGGTAGCTTGATAAATTGAGAATACCAATTGTTTGCCCATGTAGCACCAAAGGAATTTGAAGAAATTTTTGCAATTTAAACTTAAACATAATTTTGAGATCCATTTTGGTGGTAGAATAAAATTCTCCATTATAATGGTTTTTTAGGAATGTATTATTATCAACATTCCTGAATATTCTACTATCTTGGTTATAAAAGGGAATTTGCTTGATATATGTTTGGTATAAAGTTCCAAGTTTTTCTGATAATTCACCCCGGAAATAATAGATAAATTCCTTATCTATATTTTCCATTATATTTGGTGGAAAAATTACATCATAGGTATACAACTCACTTGTCTTTTCGTCCACAATCGTGAGCCATAATAATTCTATTCTTAAATTTCTCTCAATATAATTGTATACATACCTTAGAATCCTATCCAAATCATTTGTTGAATTTACTAATTTGGAAAGTTCGTTCAATCTATCAGTTTCATTTTTTGCTTCTTTTACTTCTTTGTTTGCTAGTTCCAACTGTATAGTTCTATCTACTACTCTTTTTTCTAACTCTGAATTCATAACGGCAAGTTCTATTTTCAAAATATTAATTCTATCTGCAAGACCGAGAGAGAGCAGAAATACTTCTAATGCAGAACCAATTGAAAATAGGTTTTCTGTTAAAAAGTTGGAAGGTAAAATTTTAACGATTTTTAATAGCAATAATAAGGCTCCAGAAAGTAAACAAGTCCATGCAAGGAGATAATATCTTGCTGGTCGATATCCTTTCCTGTAACACAATATTCCGGTGAATATTAAAAATATAGTTGTGAGTAATCCCATTGGAATTATAATTTTCCATATAATCGAGTAACTCAGAATAAAGCTCAATAGGAAAAAAGTTCCATACACTACAAGAATAATTTTTAAAATAATATCCATTCGTGGAGTCAATTGACTAGTGGAAAGAAAAGCTTTAGAAAATAAATTTGCCATTATCACAAAAAAAATGACAAATAAAATAAGAACCTGGTTTGCCCACCAAGGAGAGTCTTGCCACAAAATTTGAGTTCCATAACCATAATAGGTTAGTACCCAACCGATAAATCCAAATAGATAGAGAACGTAATATAAATATGCATTATTTTTTACACTAAAATATATAAACAAATTATAAAACATCATAACGGATAAAATTCCGATATGTATTCCCATTAGAGTATTTGTATTGGAAGATTTGTTGATATAAGCACCTTTATTATACAATACTATCGGGAGTGATTCATGCAAGCCGTCATGCGACCACGTTTTTATATAAACCACTTTTGACTTTTTTGCTTCTACAGAAATATTGAACAAATAGTTTCTTGTATTGTACTGCCTTGAGTGAAAAGGTCGTCTATCTCCAGTTTGAGTGAGTGAATATTTGCCATTTTCATCCGTTAAATAAAAATCGATATAATCTATAGGTGGAAATGCTACTTCCAAAAACCAACTATTTGATTTGGTAAGCGAATTTTGAATTTCAAAGCGTAACCAAAAAGCAGAATCCGAAAACCCAAAATTCGGAACTTCAGATTTGCTTTTAAGCCAGAACTTTTCCATTTCCGATTTTTGGACATCGTTTATTGTTAGCTTTCCTTCTTTGTCTTCCAAGATTTCCAGATGTAATCCAAGAGGATATTCACCCTTATTTTCCGTTAAGATTACTGGCTCTATTGCAAATATTGAGTTTCCTAAAAATAAAATTATACTTAAAATTACTTTGTGTAATTGTTTATTTTTATTCATCTTATTTTTTTTTACACTTTTTACAGATTGTAATTCAATTCAGAACAATCAAGAATATATTTGTTTTCAAATAGGTCTTTTATTACCTAACCATGGTTAAAAAGGTGCCCCAACTTTTTGAAGAGGTACTATTTTTTATCTTGTAAAAAATTCGTATGTGTCAAAAAAATGTTAAAGGAAATATAAAGCTATGATTCTCGAAAAGCAATTGTACCAAGAAATTTTTTTAAAAAACCTCTTTACGCTTCTCACCACTGACAAAAATGCAAAGTTAATGGAAAAGAAAAGTCTTACAAATAGTATAAAGGAATTAAATATTTCACCCGAATTGCTAACTTCTTGGAGCAATGCATGGAAAAAATCACAACCAAAATCTCTTGAACTTCCAGGAGATACTCAGGAAGTTCAAGACATGCTTATCTATCTGTTTGCATCTCTTCTTTGGGATGAGCCTCCTTTACAGAGCGCTCTTGAAATGCTGTTAGTGGAGTTTGCCTCCGTAAAGTTGGATCGGAAAAAGGGTGAAGTATTAGTTGCTAACAGAAAAATAATCAACCATGAAAAGTTATTTCAAAAACGATTTGACCTAATCAAAGAAAAATTGCATATCTCTCAATCCCATAAAACGAAGGCAAGTGAATCCCCAAAAAAATTTTATGTGGCAAACCAGGTAACTTACGAAGGTTTGGACGAATTGCAGAGGTTAGTTTTAGCCTATAAACTTGGTTTACACGTTGCCATAGACGGACCTCCGGGAGTAGGTAAAACCCAGAGTGTACTGGAATTATCCCATATTCTTTCCAAACCTATTTTTACAAAAACTTGTTCTTCCAGGACTACAGAGTCTCATATTATTTCTTTTCCTATTCTTACAGTTCGAGAAGGAGTAAGTGTTACTGCCCAGGAAAATGGTCCGTTAGTGAGGGCAATGATAGAAGGTGGAATCTTTTATGGGGATGAATTTAATCTTTTGAAAGAAGACGTTCAAAAAAGAATGAACTCAGCCTTTGATGATAGAGCGTCCATTGATAGAATGGATGGTCAGATCATTAAAGCTCAAAATGATTTTTGGGGTGCTATTTCTTACAACCCAACCAACAACATGGTTTCCAGGGACTTGGAAGAGTCTGTTGCTGATAGGTTTGTACATTTCCACTATGAGAGGTGGGATGCGGATTTTAAGGCACTTGTGGCATCTAATAAAGCCAAAAACGGACGACCAGGAAACCAATTATCGGATTTGGAATTTGATATACGATTGGAATGGCGTGGAATCGGCGAAGGATATAAATTGCTTCGTGGGAAAGAATCTAGTGACGGAAAAGTGAGTTGGTTTGATTTTTTTACCAATGCTCCCTACAAGGAAAATCCTATTTATACCTATCATTGTTATGATAAAAGTAGCATTTTTCAATCCAACGCGAGCAGCCTAAAGCAGGATTTGGCTTCTTTGGCTGAAGGTGCTTTTTCAGAACAAGAACTTGCCAGAATGATTTCCCGCTTTACCGAATTGTTGTTTTCCCTTTCACACACCGGTGAATCACCACTTTTGAAAAAAATCGGTCTTTCTGATCTGAAAGAAAAAGAAGACCTGGAATTATTTAGCCTACATGAAAGCTCCACTCGTATAGAGGTCGCATGTCTTAAGCACTACCAGAAATTACTTTCTTTAGGTTGGAATAGGTATTTGGCACAATCTTATGCCGTTAGAATTGTGATAGATCAAATTTGCTACGGGCAGTTTAGAAACAAAAGATTGAGGGAAAATACAACCTATTCTTTGGTTACGTTGATCGCAAAGAACATGAGACTCTTTGCAGAAACGTCCAAATACAACACAAAGATACTTACCGATTCAATACTAAGACAGAACAATGGATAAAAAAGCTATTAAAAATCTTCTCTCTCCGGAGAGCAAATCCATTTTGATCAAGAATTTTTCGGGTTCGATGGATTTATTTTATGGTGTGGCAGCAGAGCTTTTTGAAGAAGACAGGTTACCTCTTTTAGAAGATTTGATAAAAGAAACCGGTTTTCAAAAATTTTTAAATAAAAGAAAAAACTCCGGTCAGGACAGGTTGGAAGCAACCTTGTATACTATCTTAAGAAGATGTATGCTTGAAATTCCAGCCTATATATTGGCAAAAATTGCAGAAGCAATGGCAATTCCCGAATATAGGAAGATGGCATCTTCTTTTTACGTCATTCCAATAGATAAGGAGGGATATGAAATTTTTGAAAGAAGCTATTTTATCATTGGAGAGCAAAAACCTCAGCTTTTGACTGATTATCTCACCTATTGCTCAACGGATCGCTGGGCTTTATTTCGTTCGGAATACAAGCCTATTCCGGAAGTATTCCAAGACCTTACAATTAAGTTGGCAAACCACTTTCTTACTTGTGAAAACACAAACGAAGTAATGGAGTATACAAAGCACTTATTGGATGCTTCGATTTCCAGATTTATTTTTACTGCTCATTTGGAAAATTGCTGGCAAGATTTCAATATGGAATTTTTTGCAGCTCTGGAAACTCTCCCCAAACCAAACTACTTTTTACAATTGGTGCGAACCGTTTCTTTAAGATACCCAGAGAGAAACATAAGTGCCAGAGAAGCTTATGAGCGAAAGGTGTTTTATCGACTTCGTGACCTTTGGGAACTAATGAAAGTTTTGAAAGAAGAGCAATATAAGGAATTCAAACAATTTTTATACAACTACGGAGACCTAAAAGACGAATTGCAAAACTTTGTTTGGGAAGCTGTTCTATCTTTGGACGTTTCCAAGATTTCTCAAGTTCTCTTGATCTTAAATTCAGCTCCCTTTTTATCCATCCGAAACTACTATGGCGAGGACACCGCCACCCAAAAATTTTTGGTTAAAAACATCATCAATGCAGTAGCCGAAATGAGTATCAGAAAGTTTGAGACAAAACTTTACAAAGTGGTTTTAAAACTTCTCTTAACTCTTAAAGTCGAAAGAAATTTTGTCAAACGCAGGAGCAATTTCTTTGACTGGTTAAAAAAAGAAACAAATTCTTTTCGAATTGAAATGGAATTTATGCGATTTACCTTTTATGAGTATATCTATATTTCTATCGGCAAGGTCAAAAATGAAATAGGAATGAAAATGACTATGTTTTGTGATGATGATCATAAATACCTTTGTCGCTATCTGGATGATGCTTATATGGCTGGAAGAGGGAAAATCAAAGACTTTGGAGTTTTGTTCCACATTCTACTAGAAAGACTTCGGCTTTGTGTCTACAGGCCTTTTCTTGAAAAATTTCATGATTGGGAATTCGCACTTAATGAATTGCAAAGCGCTTCCGTTAGCTTGAAAATCGAAGACGCACTCTGCTCTTCTTTAGAGGCTATTCCTAGAGACCATTTTCTTCCGTATTATGAATCCTTTATGGAAGTATTTAAAACAGATCCGGATAGAATCATGCAAGCTATTTTACCGGATTTTTGGTATAGGGTGACATTAGATATGGCTTCATCTCACGCACATGGAGTGGTACTTCCTCTTGTCGGGACGGTTTCCATTAGGGCAGGTGATACGGGTGCCTATACGGATGGTAAAACCATATTTTTACCGGAGTATATAAGTTATTTTTCTGATTCAATCCAACCTCTGGAAAACAATCGGAATTTGACTTTATACATCGGATTTGCTCTCCATGAATCGGCTCACATCTTAGCCGGTAGCTTTAAATTCGACTTATCGTATTACCTCTCCAAATTAGAAAAGCCGAATCTATTCAAAATATTAATGAATGTTGTTGAAGATTATCGAATTGAGCAGTTTTTAATTCGGATCAAAGCTCATTCTCAGGTAGAAGAAATCCTGCATACCATGAATGAGTTCTTTACCTTTATGAATGTAAGGAATCCAGAGAATCTGGCAATGAATCTTGTTTTTTACTTAATGGATGAGGCTGCGGGCAACAATACTTTAGCCAAACAAACGAAGGACTATAAGGATTCAATAAATACTCTTTTCGAGTCCGAACTGTATACGGGTAGGTTTTCATCCATAAAAGAATTGGTGGATTATTTCGTGACCAGGCTTGTTTCTATGGATATAGGAAATCCTCTTTCTGCTTATCCTATTGCAAGAGAACTTTATGAAATCCTCAAAATTTGGCCTGATGCTGCACTTGCCAGCATAACATCTCCGGAATATTTTCCAACAGGAATCCACTCTTGCAACACTACGGAAAGCGAATTTGGTATTGCTCCTCGTCCATTGAATAGAGAGGAGCTAGACGCACTCTACAAAGAATACAACGAAAATCCGGAAAGTTTTTTAGAAAGGAACAATCTCCCCGTTTTCCCAGAAGTTATACGAAAAGATAAAAAAACGAACGAAATGGAATCCGAAATATCTGATAAAACAAAAGAAAAAATCCAAGAATACGTAGATGATATATTTAGAGAGCAAATTTCAGATCATTATTCACAAGGTGGTACAATTGATCTTTCTCATAGAACAAAACTAGATGACTTGGTAGGAGAAAATCAAAAGAAAAAAAAGGAAGAACCCAAGAAAAAAGATGATCTGAAAGATGATGCAGATATAAAAAAAGATGACTCCAAAAAGAAAAAAGAACCTCCCCGAAAAAAAAGAATTTATTCCATAGACCCCAAAACAAAATCCAGAACCAAACTAACAGAGCTTAGGGAGTATACCGTCAAAGATGTAAATCATTTCTACCTGAAAAAATTTGCCAAGTGGAAATACATTTCACACCAGGTTTTTAGAGAGCTTTCCGTTCTTCTCCCTACTGTCCAGGAAAGTCACGATACTTCCGCTTTTGAAGGAGAATTGAACTTGGAATTGCTTATCGAAATATTGAGTGACAAATCCAAAATTGGTTCTTTTGAATTTTTGGATATTTTTAAGGAAACATCCCGATCACTTGATATTGTTATCGGACTTGACATTAGCGGATCAACGGAGTTAATTATCCAAGACATTCAAAAAAGCGGAGTTCCTCAAACAATTGATGGTCTTTACGTAGTTGAATTGGATTTGACCTATGAGGAACAGCTAAAATATGACACGATTATAGACATTGAAAAAGCATTTGCTATGATCTTTGCGGAGGCACTCTCTTATCTTACAAAGAACGTGAATATTTATGCTTTTAATTCCGTAACATCTACAAATGTCTACAAGGCAGCAACCATTGAAGCCGTTTCTTCTTTTGTACCGGACGCTTCCAATAGGGACGGTGATTTTATACGTTATATTCATTCCATACTATCTGCGAGCAAAGCAGAGATGAAGTATTTTTATATGATTACAGACGGAAGACCAAATGCGGACAACTACACAGGAAAGGAAGCCCTCGATGATACGTTAATAGCCATGCGAGAAGTGGTAAATTCGGGAATCAAATTAATTTATTTTAATGTCGACTCACAAAAACAGGACTATTTTGAGTTGTTTCAAAATGAAGCTACCTTTGCAAGGTATTTCAAAAAGCCAGAGGAATTGTTACCTGTTATACCAGAACTGGTACGAACGATAGTTCAGTCTATAAAATGATACTGCTCATGCTTAAACTTTCCTCGCAAGCTTGCAAGATGGTATCAAGAATTCCAAATAAGATATTAGTCTGGGTCGGGAAATTGTAGGGTAAGCTTTGATAAACTTCACTTTCTTTAGATAATTTATAAAACTGCCAAATAACAGCATTGGTTACAATACCATAAATATCAATAGAATAACCTGCATTCTGATTTAGGATTTGACAAGCTTTCATCTCTACTAGGCACTGTGCCAAACCTTTTTCAAAATCGTCTTTTTTGGCTTCAGCCAGGCATAAGAATGGACGTTTTAACAGATCAATTCGCTTAGCAAATAGATATTCTACTCTACCTCTAACTAATTCTGTTTCCAAATGAGCTTCTTTCCAGATTTTCAATTGTTCTTTTCGGCTTAATGCTTCTTCTAAAATACGGTCAATTAATATTTCTTTTCCTGCTTCCGAATGTTTTATGTCAAATGCTTCCATTCTTCTAAGCGATTGCTGAAAAATTTCGGTTGGTTGAATGGGTGAACATGATATTTCCCACTCTTTTAACTTTTCAATGCCCAAGAGATGATAAGCTTCCTCTAACTTGTATCGATTGAATGGCTTCCTTTCCATCTAAAAATCCTCTATTTTTAAAGTGATTTTATCCAAAATATATATTTTATTTGAAAACAATAATTGTAAAAAACCGATTTAATACTCGCTCTTACAAAAGCGAGGAGTGACCTCCTCGCAAGGAAAGATTTTAAATTTTTAAGAAATGTCTGACTTTGCTGCTAAAACTCCTTTGAAGCTATCTTTATAAATGTATGCCAAGTATGCTTCGATAATAACCAATACTACCGGCATTCCCATTGTAGGCAAACCTTCTAAAAATAGGTGAAAGAAAAATATTTGTACTATAATGGGAGCTAGAAGCACCAATCCCAATGGTACAAAAAAACCTGTTAAAACCATAACTCCAGCTACAATTTCCGTTACTTTTAAAAGTGGGAAAAAATATCCGGTTTTTACCATGGCAGTAAAAAAATCTGCCGCCGGTTGTGGAGGTGGTGGCATGGGAATAAACTGTAAAAAACCATTTAACCCAAATACGGTGAAAACCAACCCTAAAAGAATTCGAGCAGCTAAAGCAATTTTAGATTTCATAATATCTCCATTAAATTTCTAAATGATACTAAGTTTCAAAATCTATTAACTTAGTCAAGTCATATAAGATTTGACAAAACTATGATTCATTTAAAATTTTAATTATGATAAACCCTTTTCCATATCTTTCAAATGGCTATCAATGGCTACAAAATCCATACCATTTTTTGGATCAAAAGTTAAAAACGGACGGATTAACCTTTCGAAAGCATCTTCCGATTTTAGGAAACGTAGTTTTAACCGGAGAACCAGCCTTAATTCAAAAAATTATTACGAGTGGCGAATTTGGCAAAGGGGAAGGAGTAGGGGCTTTAAAGTCAATTCTTGGTTCCCATTCGCTTATAATGAAAGACGGAAAAGAGCATTTGAAAAGGAGGATAATTGTAGCTCCGAATTTTAAAGGAAAAGCCATAGCAGAATATGATGAAGCTACAATTCAATATACAGAAAAAATTTTTTATGAATTAGACAGACATAAGCCATTTTCAATCTACCAAATTATACAAAAAATTTCATTACGAATCATTGTGGTTGCTATATTCGGAAATAAGGAGCAAGAGGAACTTCAATATATAGAAAGCTTAGTTGAAAAATTTTTACAATCTTTTAAAAGCCCGCTTGTTCTTTTTTTTAAACCTTTCCAAGTAAATTTGGGGAAATATAGCCCATGGGGGAAAGCCCTACAAAATCGCGAGAATCTTTGTTCTTATATTTTACAAGAAATAGGTCTCAACGAAATTAAAAAATGTAACTCCATCTTGAGTCACTTGCTTGGTGCAAAAGAAGACGGTATTCCCTTACAAAAGGAAGAAATAATTGGCGAGGTTTTTGCATTATTACTTTTTGGTCATGATACGGGAGCTGCTACTATGTCTTGGGTTATTGCCCACATTTATCAAAATCCTAAAATTGTTGAAAAGCTTCAGGTGTACGTAAAGCAAGAATACAATGCTGGAAGTGAGCTAACTTATTTGGAAGCCTATATTAAAGAAAGTATGCGTCTGTGTCCGGTAGTGGTTCATTTAACTAGAAAAGCGTTAAAAGATACCACAATAACTCACTATAAAATTCGGAAGGGTGACACAGTGCTTCCTTGCACTTACCTTGCCCATCACAATCCTGCGGTATTTACCGAGCCGTACCAATTCTTCCCGGAAAGGTTTATGGATGGAAAAACCTATGAATATTCGTATTTTCCTTTTGGTTTGGGAGTCAGGACGTGTATAGGCAAACCGTTTGTTATGAGACAAATGAAATTAATTTTGTCTGTCTTGATGAAGCATTTTTATTTGCAATTTGCGCCAAATTATATTCCAAAGCCTAAAAGGCATTTTGTTTTGATTTTACCCCAACAGGGATGTTTGATGGTAAAGAAGTAAGGAGCCATGCAAGGAAAACACTGTTCTTATTCTTTATATTTATGAATAAAAATAATAGACTCTTTTGTTATTCAAGAAAAACCTTGGATAAACAAATTTTGATTGTTTCAACCTCATTTTTTAAAAAGGATAATCAAATGAAGCCATTATTAAAAAAATTATATTTTATTGCTTTTCTATGCATTATTATAAATCCTGTTTTCTCAATCATTACAAACAAATAATTCCGAAATCTAATTATATCGAATCATAGACTCAGACATCTTAATATACTCGAATACCAAAAGATTATTAATTGACCTATTTCAATACTATAAAAAAGAGTCTAAAGTCGATTGAAATGACCATGCAAAATGATAAAATTAGAATTCAGCGAGCAAATGAAACATTGAATAGGTTTATTCCACAAGAAGTTTTAGATTTTTTGAAAAAAGAAAATATTTCTCAAATTCAAGTAGGTGATCAAGTATCCCAGGAAATGACAATTCTTTTTTCCGATATACGATTCTTTACATCTATTACAGAAAAAACATCCAGCGTAGAAGTATTTGCCTTTTTAAATCAATATTTCAGTAAAATGAATGAAATTATTCAAAATAATAGTGGATTTATAGATAAATATATAGGAGATGCGATACTTGCCGTATTTCCTAATTCACCGGAAGATGCTCTTAAGAGTGCAATTCAAATGCAAAACTATATAAAAAATGCTGTTTTTCAAATCGAAGGAAAAGAAAAAAAAATTTCAATAGGTATCGGAATTCACAATGGAAATGTACTTTTGGGAGTAGTAGGGGGAAATCAGTTGATCCAAACCACTGTAATTTCTGATGTAGTAAACACTGCTTCAAGGTTAGAAGGTTTAACTAAAGTGTATGGTACACCTATTATTATTAGCGAAGATGTCATAAAAAATACTAATGGAACTCCGGAATATCAACTGAGATTTTTGGATTGTGCCAGTATTCGAGGTAAAGAAAAATTGACTTATATTTGCGAGGTATACGATTTTGAAGATGATGAGCAAATAAAACTAAAAAATTTTACAAAGGATTCTTTTGATCTTGGATTGATGACCTACCAAAATGGAAATTATCAAAAAGCTTGGGAAGTATTTTTAGATATTTTAACCATCAATCCAAAAGACAAAGCAGCTGCTTATTACTTGAATAAAACCGCAAGTTTCCTTGTGGAAGGGATTGAAAAGCACTACCCGAAAATAAGAGAAAATTTTGTGAAATGGAATGAATCCTGGAGTACCAAAATTGAACTAATTGATTCTCAACACAAAATTTTGTTTAATATAATCAATGATCTAGAAAGAGCAATTTATTTTGACAGAGGTAGGGAAATTTTAAAAAGGATTTTTTATAATTTGAAAATCTACACATATACTCATTTTACATTAGAAGAAGCCTTGATGTATCGGTCACATTTCCCTGATTTAAAAAACCACAAAGTTGAGCACAAAAAGTTTATTGCAGAAATTGAAAAAGGCGAGCTTAGTTTATTAGAAGAAGACATGGAAGTTGCTTCTGAAATTCTTCGGTTTTTGTGTAATTGGCTCACTGTTCATATTCAAAAATCTGATAGAGACGGATATGCACCCTATCTGATCGCAACTAATCAGGTGTCCTCCTGATACCTGATACAATCAAAATTTAAACTTTTTTAAAAAAATATAAAATTTCATTGACAGCTATTACTATATATTATAGTCCTTACACTTAAGGGATTATTCATGAAAGGAACTGCTAACATATTTGGTATTTTTTCTGCTCTGTTAGTGGTTACCTATGTCCTCTTTCCTGTGGTTGTCTCCGTCCTTTGTAGTAGCTTTACGTCATAGGGAAATAATAAAACTCGTGTTAAACGAAACCCTCACCGGCGTAAAGCAAGGTGAGGGTTTTTTTATTTCCAAAATCTATTAAAGGACGAAAAAAATGTCAAATTTAAGTGGTGCTGATATCATCATACATTCTTTGGAAAAATTGGGCGTACAATACGTTTCGGGTATACCAGGTGGAGCTAATCTTCCTTTATATGATGCTCTAAATAAGAGTAGCATTAAACACGTATTAGCAAGGCATGAGCAAGGAGCCGGTTTTATCGCTCATGGAATAGCACGATCTACTGATAAGGTAGGAGTATGTTTGGCTTCTTCCGGTCCGGGAGCAACAAATTTAATTACGGCGATTGCGGACGCAAAAATGGACTCTGTACCTATTGTTGCCATTACAGGACAGGTTCCCTTGTCCATGGTTGGGACGGATGCTTTTCAAGAAATTGATACCTACGGGTTAACCATTCCAATCACCAAGCACAACTATTTTGTTCGGGATGCTGACGAGTTGACACGTATCATACCAGAAGCCTTCGCTATAGCAAAATCCGGTAGACCTGGTCCTGTAGCGATTGATGTACCAAAAGACATTCAATTGCAAAAGGTTAAGAATAATTCAACAAACGGTAAAAAGCCTCTATTTGGGATTAACGGTAGGGAAACGAAAGAAAAACCTGATAACTATACCAATCAAATTGCTCAAATATTGGAAATGATCCATAGAGCCAAAAAACCATTGTTGTACATTGGAGGGGGAGTTATTCATTCACATTCATCCGATTTGATTAGAGAAATTGCGAGAAAGAATTCTATTCCGGTTACCTCTACTTTAATGGGGCTAGGTGGCTTTCCATATAATGATTCGTTGTATTTAGGGATGATAGGAATGCATGGATTACCTTTTACAAATTATATTTTGGATGAGGTTGATTTGTTATTGGCTTTTGGTGTAAGGTTTGATGACAGAGCAACCGGTAAAGTTCAGGAGTTTTGTAAAAATGCTGCCATTGTTCATGTTGATATAGATGGATCGGAGATAAATAAAATCAAGACATCTGACGTTTTTATCAATGGAGATTTACATTGTACACTAAAAGAGATGGCTCTTTTGCTAGAAAGTGACACAAGAAGTGAATGGATGTGTAGGGTGAATCATTTGAAAAAGGAACATCCTTGGGTTTTGCCTCCCGCGTGGGATTTATTTCATCCGATTAATATTATCCGAAAGATTGCAGAGTTAGCTGGAGAAGATACGATTATTACAACGGATGTAGGACAACATCAAATGTGGGTTGCACAAGCATATCCGTTGATGAAACCAAAAACCTTTATTACGTCGGGTGGATTAGGTACGATGGGATTCGGATTACCAACTTCTATTGGAGTTGCTTTAGCCAATCCGGATAAAAGAGTAATTTGTTTCACTGGAGATGGTTCCATTATGATGAACATACAAGAGCTTGCTACATTGAATGAAATGAATTTGAACATCACCATAGTTGTTTTAAATAATTATGGTCTTGGTCTTGTAAGGCAGCAACAAGAGTTTTTTTATAAACAAAATTATTTTGCTTCTGAGTTTATAACGAAGTTTAATTTTGCAGATATTGGAAGAGCTTTTGGTATTAAGAGTTTTCAATTGCAACAAGTATCTGAGCCTATAAAAACTTTGCATAGCTCCCTTCAAGATGATGGTCCTTGTATGATCGATATATCCATTCTGTCAAATGAAAACGTATTTCCAATGGTTCCACCGGGTTTTGCCAATAGAGATATGATAGGAGGAAAAAAATGAATACAACTACAATCGAATTACTTGTGAATGATCATCCTGGAGTGATGTCCCATGTTACCGGGTTGTTTTCTCGAAGATATTTTAATCTTTTGGGAATTGTATGTTATCGAACAGTTCCAAAAAACCATAGTAAAATATTTTTATTGGTAGAAAACGATCAGAAAATAGAGCAAATTATAAAGCAGCTCAGCAAATTATTTGATGTACTATCAGTGAAACTAAGAAATGATATTCAAGAAGAAAAGTTTGTTTTTTTGCAAAGTACATTTGAATAAGATAAAAAAGTTCGGGCTTTTTGTCCGAACTACTTTTTTCCATTGACGTAATCTTTAATATACTACATTCTCCATGTAAGAGAATTTATTATGAATGATAATCATATTGGACATGATCATAATCATGGAGACCTTAAAGGTAGAAAGTTATGGATTTCTATTCTACTAAACGTTTTGGTGACAATTGCACAAGTGATTGGAGGGATTTTTTCGGGAAGTTTATCTCTCTTATCGGATGCTTTGCATAATTTTAGCGATGTAATTTCTTTGCTCATAAGTTATATCGCAGCCAAACTTTCTCACAAAAAATACGATTCACAAAAAACTTTTGGATATAAGAGAGCTGAAATCATAGCTGCAATGATAAATTCTGCTACTCTTTTGGTTATTGCTGTTTTATTTATATTTGAAGTAGGTTCAAGGTTTAACAAACCAATCACAATTAACTCCTTATGGATCATAACTCTTGCCATTTTTAGTATTTTTGTAAATGCCACAAGCGCCCTTTTAATAAGGGGTGACGCATCCAAAAATATGAATATGAAATCAGCCTATCTTCACCTAATGTCTGATATGATGACATCTGTTGCAGTTCTATTGGGGGGAGTGGTGATGTATTATTGGGAGATTTATTGGATAGATAGCATTTTATCCGTAGCCATATCCATTTATTTAATTTATTCATCTTGGGGATTATTGATGCAAACTCTTAGAGTACTTATGCAGTTTCCTCCAACCAACTTTGACTTGGATGCAATCGTTAAGGAGTTATCCGGCATTCCGGAAATTAAAAATCTTCATCATGTTCATGTTTGGCAGTTAAATGATACTGATATTCATTTTGAAGCCCACGTTGATATGATGCAAGATTTGCCCTTGAGCGTAATTAATGTAACAATCGATCAAATTCATAAGATACTAAAGGACAAGTTTAACATCAATCACACCACTCTACAACCGGAAATATCCGTAAAAGATTCCAAACAATTGGTAGTAAATGATTGAAGTGCAAGGGAAAAAGAGGAGGTTTTTTACACCCCCCCTACAGAAAAAGTTTATATTAAATCTTTCACTTCGTTCCTTTCTGAAACCAATTCATCGTGGGTTACTTTGAATTTTTCTTTTCCAAAGTCGTTTAAGGGTAGGTTTTTAACGATTTCCCAGTCAGTTCCGTTAGAACGAATCGGATAACCAAAAATCAAACCTTTTTCTGCACCATAACTTCCGTCTGAACAAACAGCAACACTAAACCAGTCACCTGCCGGAGTAGAAGTTGTTAAATTCCTAACGGTATCAACTACAGCGTTGGCAGCACTTGCTGCACTAGAAGCACCTCTTGCTTGGATGATGGCAGCTCCCCGCTTTTGAACGGTTGAGATAAAATCACCTTTTAGCCATGCTTCGTCTTTTATAACTTCGTTTGCTGAAATACCGTCAATTTTTGCATTATAAAAATCAGGGTATTGAGTTGCAGAATGGTTTCCCCATATAGCTACGTTGGAAACTCTGTATACGGGAACACCAGATTTTTCAGCAAGCTGAGCTTTTGCCCGATTTTCATCTAACTTTGTGAGAGCAAACCAGCGATTGGAAGGGATGCCTTTTGCATTGTTCATGGCTATCAAGCAATTTGTATTACACGGATTTCCCACAACTAAGGTTCTAACGTCACTTGCTGCATTTACTTCAAGAGCTTTCCCTTGCTTTGTGAAAATACCACCGTTGATCTTTAATAAATCCCCTCTTTCCATACCAGCTTTTCTGGGAACAGAGCCTACCAATAAAGCCCAATTTACATCCTTAAAAGCAGCATCCAAACTAGAAGTTGTTGTTACCTTTTGCAATAAAGGAAACGCGCAGTCATCCAACTCCATAACCACACCTTTTAGAGCCGGTAGGGCTGGTTCTAATTCCAATAGTTGTAGCTCCACTGCTGTATCAGGACCAAACATCTGACCTGATGCTATTCTAAATAATAATGCGTAACCAATTTGCCCTGCGGCTCCGGTTACGGCTACCTTAACAGATTTATGCATATATTCTCCTTACTTTTTTAATTCTTCTTCAATAATACTTTCAAAGGCTTCAATAGGTTGAGCACCTTCAACCGTTATCCCATTTATAAAAAACATAGGTGTTCCATTCACTCCAACACTTTGCCCGTCAGCTATGTCTTTTTGAATTTCAGCCTGAATAGGAGCATCATTTTCTATACATTTATTGAATTTTTCCATATCCAAACCGGCTTTTCCCGCAAGCTCAATCACATTTTCTTTTTCTAAACTACCGGAATGTTCAAAAATTATCTTGAAATATTCCCAGTATTTATTTTGAGGAATAGCACAGTTGGCAGCAACATGAGCAAACATAGCATTGGGGTGAAAAGGAAGAGGATAATCTCTAAATACCCACCGAATTTTATCTTTATACTTTTCCCTTAATTTTTGATTTACACCTTGACTTCTTTTGCAAAAGGGACAATCAAAATCGGAAAATTCAATAATCGTAATTTTTGCGTCTTTTGGACCGGTGCTTGGATTTCCGTTTTCAGCAACATTTATCCTTTCTTTTTTTATCTCTTCCATCTGGAAAGAAACTTTGAAGTCTTCTCTTAGCTTGTTTTTTGCAGTCTCTTTAAAACTTTCCTCTCTTTCCAAAGAAAGGTATTTTCTAATTTCCGGTTGAAGCTCTTCAAATGTTTTATCTTTTAGTTGCCCTTTATACCTGTCATAAAATTCTTGAATGTCTTCTTTAGATGGCTCTTCTTTAGGCATACCCTTGGTTAAAACTTCCTCCGGTTTTATGTTTTGCTTTTTGGCTGCTTCTTCAATAATTTTTTTATCAGCGAATTGGGAAAACACTTTTTTTAACTCGTTTAGTTGGCGTGCTTTGTATTTATTATAAACTTGTGGCATTTCCCTCTGAATATCTTCTTCAGTGTATTTTTTTCCGTTGATTTCTACGTAGTTTTTTGCTTTTTGGCAATAGGTCGTAGTCAAGGAAAGAAGAAATAATAATGGAATTATCTTAAAATTAGAACAATATTTCATAAAGTTTTGGTCTCCTAAAATACAAAATATGGATGGTTAATATAACGTCTACTAAAAACATTTTATTCTAATCCTGGGTTTTTCATAAAAACAGAGGGTGATAGTTTTTGTTTTGTGGTAGGGTGTTTTAGGGTTCTTTTTAATACAAAATCAAAAAGTAACGGATTGTAATTATAAATTTCATTTAGGAATTCTCGTTCATCCTCTGTAATAAAACCATCTTTAACCAAATCTTTGGTTCGTAAAATGGCATTAATAGCCGGCAAGGGATAATCGCTCCCATTTACAAGTCTTGGGTGTAAGTCAATTCTTTCGAGTATTGTTGCGATTGGAACAGGCAAGCGATTGAATTGAACCTGAGCGGAAATATCACCAAACAACAGTCCATTGTATTTTTTTTCATCCATTAAACGCAAAAAAAGATCAAAGCAATTCACCATTTTATTGGATTCACCATCAATATCTATACATTTTCCCAGGCTTGCACAATGAGCCATAATCACCCGAATTCCCATACCTAAGGGTTTTCTAAAAAGCAGAGGATTTCCAAGCATTTGGTCTTCTTCAGCGTCTACCGCTTGCTCTTCTCCCGTATGAGTGAGCAATATCATGTTGTATTCTTTCATCTTTTGGTAAAACGGTTCTATCCAGACGCTTGAGGCATCGATTCCCATGGAATTTGGTAGCCACTTTATAAATTTTACTCCTGATTTTGCCCATTTTTCCAGTTCGGTTATGGCATCTTTCCTGTATGGATTTATGGAAATCATTGGTAAAAAATAGTCTGGATATTTTTCGTAAATTTGGTAGATATAATCATTGGGAGCATAAAACTCTGTTTTTTCAAGGTTTACATTTCCTTCAATATCATAGTTTTTATCAAAACCCAAGATTATAAATTTCCCATGGTTTTTGATCGAACCAACCAAGTCTGTCAACCGAGAAACGTATTCCTTATCCGCATTTTGTAAATCCACAACATTAGAAGCACTCAAATAAACGTTAAATTTGAATCGCTTGATAGGATGAAACCATGACTGCATTTCAGGATTAACAAAAGCACCGGAATCATTGGCTCCTAATCCGACAATGTGAACATGATAGTCCATTAAGTCTTTAGGCTCAATTTCTAGGTAAGCTTCTTGGATAAGCTTCTTTGCACCTTCCGATATATTGTTTTGTAATTCGTTTGGTTTGTATATGAAGGCTCCACCAATTTTGTGGATAAAAAGGCAAGAAGGAAGGAATAAAAATATTAGTAATATAAGATAAAATATTTTAGTGTTTCTTTTTTCCCTATTCATCAATAGTTCCAATAGTTGCCATCCTAAATTAATCTGATTATATGTATAAAGATTAAATAAAAATCAATAGATTTTTTTGAAGGAATTTCGGTATTGTTTAAGATTGATTCAAAAATGAGGTAGCAGATGGTCGCCATTCATAAAAAAAAACATTCATTAACTTTAGAGGAATTTTTAGAGTTTCCAGAAACAAAACCCTATTGTGAATACATAAACGGAGGAATTGAAGAAAAATCCATGCCAAAAGGAGAGCATAGCATTATTCAAACAAATCTAGTTGCATACATCAACCAATTGGGAAAGCAAAATAAAACATTTTTGGCATTAACAGAATTACGCTGTACTTTTGGAGGTAGCTCAATTGTTCCGGACATAGCAGTTTTTGAATGGAGCCGTCTACCAAAAACCCAAAATGGCAGGATTGCAAATAATTTTACCATCTATCCCGATTGGATAATTGAAATTCTTTCACCGGAACAATCTACCAATAAAGTTATGAAAAAAATTCTTTTTTGTATAAAACAAGGTACAAAATTGGGATGGCTAATTGACTCTGAGGATGAATCAGTTATGATTTTTAAGCCTGATCAGTTACCTGAAATTAAGTCAGAAAACGAAATTTTACCCGTATTGAAATATATCCAAGATTGGGGGTTATCAGTTTCAGAAATTTTTAATTGGTTAAATATTGAGTGATAAAGACTTTTTTAGAATTTGTTTTGGGTTTTTGTGAAGTGAAAATCTACTATAATGTGAGTTTGATGTAACATTTTTATTTCACCTAAAGGGCAACCACCGGGGGATTGCCCTACAAAGCCTGTGGTATTTTTGGGCGTAGGGGTGAACCCCTGTGTTCACCCTTCTTATTTTTATAACATTATTCCTTACGTCGAACTCGTGTTACTATAATTAGAGAGCAACCTTATGTAGGTTGCTCTCTAATTCCAATTGTTGAAACAACAATCTATAATCCACTTATTTCAGATTGTCAGCAACTAGCTCAGCCAAATCTTTTACTTTTACAGTGTCTGTTTTTTCGAGATTTTTCACACCGTCTGACATCATGGTCATACAGAAAGGACATCCAACGGCAATAGTAGTAGCACCCGTATCAACCAGTTGTTTGGTTCTTTTGTTGTTTACCCTTTCGCCTTCTTCTTCCATCCACATCTGGGCACCACCGGCACCGCAACACAATGATTTTGAGTGGTTATCAGAAGCTTCTTTGACTTCGCTTCCTGAAACCGCTTTCACAACATCTCTCGGATTATCATAGTTATCATTGTATCTTCCGAGATAACAGGAGTCATGGTAGGTTATGTTTTTTAGCTCATCAGCAACTGCCACATCAATTTTTTTCTCTTTTAAGAGATAATTGATAAATTCCGAATGGTGGATAACTTCATAATTCCCGCCATATTGTGGGTATTCATTTTTTAACGTATTGAAACAGTGAGGACAGGTTGTAATGATTTTTTTAACATTGTAATTGTTTAAAATTTCAATGTTATAGGTAGCTAAAGACCAGTATGTATATTCATTTCCACCTCTTCTCGCAGAATCACCCGTACACCTTTCTTCCGTTCCCAAAATACCAAAATTGATATTGGCTTTTTTTAGAATTTTAGTAAACGCCTGGGCAACCTTAACGTTTCTATCGTCAAAAGCTCCGGCACATCCAACCCAATAGAGATAATCCACATTGGAATCATCTGCCATTAATTTGATATCTAGACCTTGAGCCCAATCAGCTCTCTTGTCATAACCGATTCCCCAAGGATTTGCTCGACCATCATTTCCGATATTGTCTAGAGCCAACCTAAGTTCTTTTGGAATAGAACCGGGTAATTCCGAAAAGGATAAATATCTTCTCATTTCTATAATGGCTGAAACTTGGTTGTTACCAACAGGGCAAGCTTCTACACAAGCATAACAAGTTGTACAAGCCCATAATTCTTCGGAAGTGATTACATTGTCCACAGCCGGATCGTGTTTACCAAGTAAAACTACGTCTGTTTCCAATTCGGCAAGTGCCGCATCAATTGTTTCCGGTGTAGCATCAGGCTCTTTTTCAGCTTTTGCTTTTGCTTCCAGATAGACTGGCATTTTTTCCATCATGGCGTGTTTTAAATTTACAATAATCGCTTTAGGGTTTAATGCTTTTCCGGTTCGGTTGGCAGGGCATTGCACTTGGCACCTTCCACATTCAATACAAGCAAGACCATCTAATAAATTCGGCCATGGGAAATCTTGGATTTTGTTTACTCCAAAAGTTCCTTCAAAAGTCTCAAAATCCACTTCCATTTTGGAGATAGCACCTTTAGGTGTATCTGTAACAAGGAAAAAGTTGATAGGAGCATAAATTAAGTGTCCGTGCTTGGACGTTGGGACATAAACCATAAAAGAAAATACGGTAAGGATGTGAACCCACCATAAAACTTTAAAAGCTATATCAGCACTTTCCCCTGTAACGCCGATTCCAGACCAAATAGAAGCAACAATGGTCGATATTGGATTAATGTGACCGGCTTCGTAGTAGTGATTGTCCGGAACAAACTTTGCACCGGCACCCAATATGGTTGAAATCATCAATAAGGAAATCATGAAAATTACAATGGCTGAAGCAGTGGAAGGTATATCCAAGCCTTTTGCCTTTTTTACCCATCTTCTCCAAGCAAAGTAGATTAGTCCGGTTAAAACCAAAAATGAAAAAATTTGTACAATATTTTCATAGAAGTTGTCTAGGCTTTGATTGAGAAATCCTAGAATGGAAAATTGGTAAGGGTCATCTAGTCCCCATCCAAAAATTCCGGCAATTATTTGGTTTGTTGTATGAAGCATGTATACCAAGAAGCCGGCAAAAATAAAAATGTGCATGATTCCGCGCAGCGGTTCTTTCATCAACTTCTTTTGGAGTACTACGTTTGTTACAAACGTCTTCAAACGATACGATAGGTTCGGATGCTTTTTAAAGTCTTCCGTACCTCTGGCATCTTTACCGGAAAAAACTAATTTTAGTCTGTAAAGAACGGCTTTAACAAAAATAACGTTAGCCGCTATAAAAAAGACTATAAATAAAATATGAAACAGGATTCTTGGGAAGTCCACAATTGTTACCCTCTTTGTAAAAGTCTATATTTTAACAATTCGGGCTAAGGATACAAATGAGGAATAAACCATCTGAGTAATCAAGGGATGATTATCCATGACATTCCTTATCCCAAACTCAGGTTATATAACCATAAAAATTTAAGAAAGCTATAAGTCAAAGGTTTTTAAAAAAAATACTTTTGGTTTCATGTAGAAACCTAACCCCCTTTCCCCCTTCCCTAATTCGCCTGCTTGGACATTGCAGGGAAGGGGGAATAACCTATCATTTTAGTCTTCAATAACAGCCATTTTATATTCTGAGATTGCTTCCCGTCTTTTGTCAGCAAAGTCTTTGTGAAACCAGAGGTTTTGGTATTTATCAGCCTCCTTTTTGCTGTTGAGTGTAATTTTGGTCATACACTCGTCCACAGCAAATTTCATTGCTTCTTTACCGGTTTCCCCCAATCCTTTGTTTCTCTTTTTGCGAACCATGTCTCCACCATTCTTCTTTAGTTTTTCAATCAATTGGTCGTATTCCTTGTCATCCACACAAAAAATGGTTTCCTTTTTACCGTCTTTCCACTTCACGTCCACTTCATACAAAGGAGCAGAAGATATATGTATGACACCCATATTGAATAGTTCGGGCCAATACTCATAAAAAAAGGATAACATAAGGGAACGAATCGCATATCCGTCAAAGTCAGCATCTGTAATAATGCTCACTTTTTCATAATTGATTTCAGACATGTCTTTCACTTTGTCATTTAAAGGCAGTCCGACAATGGCAACGATATTTTTTAGTTCTTCATTTTGCAGGGCTTTGGCAAGGTTCATCCCTTTGCAGTTCATTGGTTTTCCACGAAGCGGGAACAAACCGTGCAATTTTGGATTTCTTGCTGGTCTTAATCCGGCAATGGCAGAATCTCCTTCTGCAATAAATAATACTCGCCCCGCATCATTTGGCTTGCCTGTCGGAGGCATGAGTTTTGGGATGTTATTTTTGGAAGCTTTTCTTAGACCTTTTTGAGCATCTTCCAATTCTTTCATCTGAGTTCGTTTTTCCATTTGGAGCTTAACTTCATCCAAAAGAGATGTCTTTTTTAGCATTTTTTCCAGGTTTTTATCAACGGCTTTTCGGATGTCTTCGTTTAGATCATTTATTAAATAAGATTTATCTTGAGATTTGAATCTTGGATTTAAGATTCTTAAGTTTATGTACATGTGGAAACAATTTCTTACGTCATTTCTGGTGCATTGGGTTTTTAGTCTTTTTTCCAGAGCTTGGATTTGGCTTTTTTTCCGAACTTCGTCACAAATTCTGTTTTCCAAATACTCAATGGCTGAACCACCTTGTTCGGCAAAGTTTGAATTCACCCAAGATAGAGTTTTGTTTTGACCGAGTACTATGTAGTTATCCAGAGCAATTTGATTTGGTGATTTTGGATCGCTGTAATCCATTTTATAGTAGGTTAAATCGGAATTTTGAAATATTTCCTCCATTCCTTTTTTGAACTTATACTTCTCTGTTTTTTTATTGTAAGCAAACTGAACTTCCAAACCCGGATTGGTCATGGCAAGGTCTTGTAGATATTGATTTAAAAGCTCAACATTAAAACTAACATCCAGATTATTGAAATACTGTGGATCCAATTCAAATTCTATAATAGTTCCATGTGTTTTGGTTTTGGAAGGTTGGACGGATTCAATCATAAAATTCTTTTCCATTGTAGGAAGGAGTTTGGCATACTGCTCTACTGTCAATAAAGGACAGTCCTTGAAAGTCCCATGCTCATCAAAATAAAGCATGATTCTTGATAATTCATCTTTGCTATATTTGAAAGTCTTTAAAAGTTTTTTTACATCGTCTCCGATAGTAAACATCTTTTTATAGATGTATCCGTCATTTTCCGTTTCTACTCGAAAATAGGTCGAGACCATTCTTACCAAAGATATACCAACTCCGTTTTGTCCGGCAACATGGTCTTCTTTAAGTTGATCGTCAAAGTTTTCTCCATACATCAAATGCAAAAAAACTCCTTCGGCATTTTTGGCTGGGATTCCTCTTCCATTGTCTTCAATGGTAATCCTTTTCCGATTGTTGGACAAAGAGACGATCAATTTGGACATTTTCTCTCTCGTAGAAATGGCTTTATCATTTTGATTCTTTCTAAATTCATCCACACAGTTCATACAAGCTTCATCCAAACATTTTAACTTGGCTGGTATATCTTCTATCTCTTGATGATAGATGCCGTATTTATTGTTTCCGTCTTTGGAAAAGAAATGGTGCTCAAACGTAGACATAGAGTTTTGCCCTAGCCACATACCAGTTCTCATTCTAACGTGTTCTACATTTGATAATTTCCTAAAATTTCTTTGTGAACCAGTAGTTTTGGTGATAGAACTACTTTCTTTCATTTTTGTTCCCATCCTTCATTTGTCCCATTTTTCTTTTAATTCTGTAAGTTCTGTAATCATAAAAGATGTTAATTTCGCATCTTTTTGAACCAATTCCGTAAACTCTTTAAGTTTGGATTTTGCCTCAACAATGGCTTCCTCACACTTTTTAACTTCATCTTGAGTCATTCGATAAACCGGTATACCAGCCAACCACTCAAAGAATTTAAACTTAGAGTCTTTAAGCTTTTTTTCAAAGTCAGCTTTTGATTTGATTGTAGTTACTTTTTCATTCCACCTTTCTTTTATAAATCGAATTAGTTCCGAGTTTCTTTCGATTTTTTCTTCTTCTAAACCGGCTAGCCTTTTGAATCTTCTTTTGAGATGACCCTTTCTAAATTCATTAAAGCGTTTGATGATTTCTTCTGGGAGTATGTTTTTTAGCTGTCCCTCGTGGGTAATGACGTTGTAGGCTAGAATTTCGGAATTTTCTCTGCTAAAAAGCTCTTTGACATCTTGGTTAGTTGGTTTTTCTCCACGTTTGTAAAGTAGCTCGATTTTAAATTTTTGGCTCGAATGATCTATATATTCTTTTAGCCAGTTGTCTTTTTTATCGATGAACTCATCCAAATAATTAATAACTTTTTCCCTATTCCAGTTTTGAGGGGCATCTACAAGAAAAAGCGAATCTCCTTCCCACTTAAAATTAAAAGTTGTCACCATAAAGAGAGTTCCGTTTTCATTCGTTTTCAAACGAACTTCTCCACCATAATCTTTATACCATGGATGCAATTCTTTTGGTTTTCCTGTTTTTAAATGTTGAATTTGGGAATCTATTAGATGACCCAATTTATGTGCCGGAATAAAACATCTAAAGCCTGTGGCAATACCCTGGATACCGTTTAGCAAAACAATCGGCACTTTCCCTACAAAGTGAATTGGCTCTTCGTCCGTTTCATCATAATTAGAAACATAGTCTATATCCGGTAAACTTTCAAAAAAGCCCAAATCTTTTGCAAAATCGGAAATTTTAACTTCCGTATACCTGGGGGATGCGATGGCAGCAGGGTCAAGAACATCTCCGAAAGTTCCCTCTCCATGAACAAGGGGGATATTATTAGAAAAAGAAAAATCCTGTGCCATGGCGGAAAGTGCGTCTTGAATCGATTTATCACCATGGGGATGATATCCCATTGCCAAACCGGCTACCTTAACCGTTTTGGTATGCCTGTTTCGTGCATCCGAATTCCACATTGCCCATAAGATTCTTCTTTGAACAGGTTTTAAACCGTCAATCTCATGTGGAATTGCTCTTGAATCACAAACATACCGTGAATATTTTCTTTGATCATCATGGATCTGATTTTCAAAATAAATTTGTGGAAAATTATTTTTAGTACTAACCGTCTGATTATTTTTCATCTCTTACGGGTTTTTGAATACCTATTCCTCTTGTCAACACTTTTTATTTTAGGTAATCCGTTGAAGGGAAAATGAAGAAATAGGAGAGGTGAAATACCAAGCGAAAGAAAGCCTATTTTGATTTTTAAGTATCAATTATGTTATATGATGTTTATAGAATTGAAAAATGTTAAAAAACGTCTAACAATTTCTGTAATAAAAAAGAGATTTTTTTTATTACAGAACAAAAAAAATCTTAAAAACTTCCCTATGAAAGAACTTTACGACCTTTAATTTTGTGTCGAAAAACCATCTGTAACCAAAGGTAATGAAGCCTTTCTCTATGGCCCATTTTGCTTATCGGTTTTTCCAAATGTCCGTCAAATTGTGGGTGTATATTATGAAACATGTTTTTCCTCAGTTTTTAATAATTGTTCTAATTCTTGAATATCTTGCAGGTCTTTCGGACGAGGAGGGTTTATGAGCTTTTTTACAAATAATAGGTCTTCCTTCGAGGAAACATAAAATGTAAATCCGTCTATTTCGATTTTATCCGCATTTTTTGATAATTCCGGAAATGCTTTTGGGTATTTTAAAAAAATATCAATTTGAAGAGGACTATTGCCAGATACAAAGGTAAAAACCAAAGCTCCTTTTGTATTTATCCATTCTTCCCTTTTTCTCTCATCTAATAGACTTTCGGCTGGCTCTGGAATTCGTGGGTTTAAATCAAATTTTTTTGCCACTTGTAATATTTTTTCAAGGTTTTGTTTTTCAAAAGATATGGCTATATCCAGGTCATAAGTTGCCCTTTCCACTCCTTGCAAAACGCAGGCAATCCCGCCGCATATTACAAATTGAACCCCCACACCGGAGAGTTCTTTTAGCAGTTCAAACAACTCGTCTTCCTTTATATCCATGGAGTAAGTTTAATTACTGATTGTATTTTGAAGAGATTCGATTAAGTCTTTTGCCTTTTTTAAATCGCTTTCTTTTGTTTCCTTTGACCAATTTAATTCTCTTGCTAATGTATCATTGATAGGTTGAATCATCTTTTCTGCCATTTTCAAGTCAAGAAATAAAATACGCAACCTTCTTCCAAGAATATCTAAAGTTGTAAGAGCAAATTCCGATTGAATAGCGTAGATCGCTTCTTCCATGAAGAAACTACAGCCTTGGATGATTTCTACCGGTTGTTTGCCCAATACATTAAAAACCTCACCACCGTAGTAATTTCGTAATCTTTTGGAAGTTTCATGGGATATATTATAGGTTTGAGAGATTGTTAAGTGCAGATTTTCGTTATAGCCTTCTTTTCCTAAAAACTCAAAATCGTAAGTTGAGCAATCAGCAATTGGCATTAATTTTCCTACTTCAATGAGCTTATTAGTAAGGTCTTCTGCCATTTGACGGAAAGTAGACCATTTCCCACCACCCATAGTCACTAAACCGGAATCCGATACAACGATCATTTCCTCGCGGGATATGTTTTTGGTATCAAAATCACCGGATAAAGAAATCAAAGGTCTAAGACCGGAAAAAACGGACAAAATATCGTCTTTTGTAAGCTTGCTTTCCAGATATTCATTTCCTGTTTTGAGCAAAAAGTCCACTTCTTCTTTTAGAGGAAGAGGTTCTTCCGAAATTTTTTCAATATAGGTATCGGTTGTTCCCATGACAACATGGTCTTCCCATGGTAAAACAAAAACAACCCTTCCATCAGACGTTTTGGGAATTATCATGGCGGTGTGGCAGGGAACTTTTTCTTTTGGGAATACAAGGTGTATACCTTGGCTAGGAGCAAGAATTGGTTTGCAGTTTGGCTCATCCATTTTTCGTATTTCATCAATATGAACCCCGGTAGTATTGACAACCACCTTTGCCTTGACTTCGATTTCTTTACCAGAAAGTATATCTCGAACTTTGGCACCGATAATTTTGCCATTTTCTTTGATTAGGCTTTCTAGTTTTACCTTATTACAAACGCAAGCACCAGCCATTTCCGCAGATTTTGCTAAAATTACGTTTAGTCTTGAATCATTGAATTGAGCATCATAATAAGAAACTCCACCTGTTAGCTTATTTTTGTTAATAGCTGGAAAATCATTCACTACATCATTTTTGCTCAGCATTCTGTGGTTTGGCAATCCGCTTTGACCGGCAAGAACATCATACATTGTCAAACCTATAGTGTAATAGGATTTTTCAAAAAGTTTGTAGGTAGGAAGAACAAATTTTAAGGGTTTTACGAGGTGTGGAGCATTATTGAGCAGCCTTTTTCGTTCCCGTAGAGCTTCTCGAATTAAACCAAAATGAAATTGCCCAAGGTATCTAACACCACCATGGATAAGTTTGGTAGATCGACTTGATGTTCCTGCGGAAAAATCCACACTTTCAATTAAAGCAACATTTAATCCTCTAAGTGCTGCGTCGTGAGCTGTCCCCGATCCGGTTGCTCCTCCTCCAATTATCAAACAATCAAAAACAACCTTTCCCAATCGTTCTATTTGATTTTTACGAGGCACGTTTTCTGACATGGAGTTTCTCCTTTTTTTTGTTTAGGTCAAGACTTGCTTTGCATAGATTTTGATCTATAAATATTTGTTATCTTATAGAAAATTCTCTAATGAACCCATGGCGGGTTTCATGATAAATGTTTAACTTTAATAACTATTGTGTAGGGGCACGATGTCGTGCCCCTATGGGCTCAAAGAAAACACTTCTTTTTTATGGTAGAAAGACGCTCTTTAGAAATAAATAATATATCAGGTTGATACGTATTGTATTCATCAAAATATACATCTATCCACCTTTTGCCATCAGGTATTTTTCGAGAAATTCGGATATATCGGTAATATTCCTGTCGATCATCTTTTTTAATTCCGGTGGAATATTCTGTGCTTCGATAACTCTATAGTAGTTTAGAGCGTTTTTTAACATTTTTCTTCGAGCAAATTCTTGAGCTTTTAGAAGCATTGATTTATATTTATAATAAGAATATTCCATAATACTATAATCCTTAGAAAACTTAAACGAATCCGGAATTTTATTAAAATCATAAGTTAGGGTTAAAAATGGAGCATCGTCCACTTCTGGAGGTTTGAGTTCTAATATACCATGAATAACTTTTTCCGGTTCCGGTGGCTCTGCTTCTTCTACCTTGTCAATCATGTCATCTACATCAGGACCTTCGGGAAGTTCGGAAGGAAGTTCCCCAAAATCTCCTTCAATAACTATGTCGGGTGGCTCGTAATCTTCTAGATCTTTTGCTCTTTCTTCCAAATGTTTGGATAAATAAATATCTCTTGGAGCCGGAAGTTCCATCGTTTCTAAATCCGGAGTAACTTCTTCATAGGCGATTACCTCTTTAGATGAGATACCTTCTTCTGTTTCCCATTTTTCATTGGCAGCTTCTGGAAGGCTTACCCTCTTTAGTCTTTCTTCGGTAATGGACACAAGCTCATTGGGTGTCGGGAGTCCTTGTTTTGGAACCGGAAGAGACTCAAGTAAGTTTTGAGCTTTTTGTTGCAAGTCGCTGGACAAGAAAATATCATCTGCTTCCGGTAGTTTTAAAGTTTCCAGCTCCGGTTTGGTTTCTTGGTAGTACAAAACGTTTTCGTTAAAAGGTAACCAACGTTCTTCTTCTGATTCTGGTAGGTTTATTTTTTTTATTTCTGTTTCTGGGATCCAAGACGGTTTTGGTAGTGCTTCTGCTGTTGCTTGCTCGGTGTTTGCTGCTGGCGGAGCATAAGCACCTCCATTTCCACCAGCTAAAGAAGGAATTCCCCCTCCACCACCGGTGAATTGCCCTCCTTCTCCTAACAAGCCACTTTCTTTCGCTTCTCCCTTTATGCTTTCCAAAAATTGCTCTCTCTCGTCTAGAAGATTATCTTCTCTTCTGTCTCTTCCGGCTCTTCTTTCTACTCCATCCGGTGGTCCAAGGTCTTCTTTTCGCCGATCATTCTTCTTTCTTCTGTCAGTTAAAGGTAATTGGTTAAATTTTGACCAATCACTCGAAAAATATACGCTACTTAAAAAATCATTCAGAGGATTGTACAGCTGACCACTTGAAAATCCTCTATCTTCAATGGAATCTTCTTCTTTTCTGTCAGATATTTTATCTTTTTTTACTTCCGGTTTAAAAGGCACTCCTTCTTTATTTAAGGTTTCTTTTAAATCATCTAAGGCAAGGTTTGTTGTTTTTTCTTCACCGGAAGCATCTTTTTTGGTTTGTTGTATGGAAATACCGCCACTGTTTCCGGCTTTACTTTCAATTTCCGAAGTTTTGGATATTTCGGCATCGCCTCCGGCAATACTAATATTGATTCCTCCAATAGAAGTACCGCTAGTTTGAAATGTTGCTGGATTCGTAGGGACAGGTGTAACACCTCCTGTCCCCGTTCCTGCTGCCGGTTGCCCAGTCCCGGTAACTGCCGGTTGCCCTGTTCCGGCAACTGCCGGTTGACCTGTTCCGGCAACTGCCGGTTGCCCAGTCCCAGTAACTGCCGGTTGACCAGTTCCGGTAACTGCCGGTTGCCCAGTCCCAGTAACTGCCGGTTGACCTGTCCCGGTAACTGCCGGTTGACCTGTCCCGGTAACTGCCGGTTGACCAGTCCCAGTAACTGCCGGTTGACCAGTCCCAGTAACTGCCGGTTGACCAGTCCCAGTAACTGCCGGTTGACCTATAGGGACAGGTGTAACACCTGTCCCTGCACTAGTGGTTGTTGACATTCCTCCGAATATACTAGCCGTTGCAGATTGTGCTTGTGATTCAATGTCCTGAGCTATCGTTCCGCCTTGGGAGGATGTTTGCGTTGATTTATTTAGTTCTACTTCAGTTTCTGCAACCT
This sequence comes from Leptospiraceae bacterium, assembly GCA_024233865.1. Lineage (GTDB taxonomy): Bacteria > Spirochaetota > Leptospiria > Leptospirales > Leptospiraceae > JACKPA01. Next base: position 128,354 of record JACKPA010000005.1, read on the forward strand.
CAGTTTTAACTTTCCTTTTTTTCCATTTTGTTTTATTAATTTCGCTATTATCTACAATTTTTTCAATGTCTTCAATATTTTGCTCTATTTTTTCTATAATTTCAGAATCATGAATTTTTGATAAAACTCTATTGTAAATTTCTATAGAACTTAAAAAATGACCCTTTTTAAACATTGATTCGGCATTGATAAGAGGTCGCCTATGGAAAAAAGACGATGAACCTTTAGGGATGATTTCGTCAACTTCATAAGAGAGCAAATGAGTTGTATCTTGTTTATTATTTTTTCGTGAATTTTTCGTTATTTTTATTTTTGAGGTTTCTGAATCCATTTTCCTTTCCTCTCGCTAAGCATACATTTTGACTGTGCTCAAGTATCCCAACGCTCCTTCTAAGCGTAGTCAAAGGGAACAAAGTCGGTTTTTTGCCATGCCAATTGCAAGTATAATAAAAATATAGTTTAGTTTCAATATCTTTTAATCCATATCCGACATAAATTTTGCTTGACAAAATTAAATAAATATTGCTTTCTACTCTATATGAAGACGGCTACCAAAAAGAATTTAAGTTTTGCGTCCAGTCCAGACAATCCAGATGGGCTGCAGCTTAAGATTACTTTTGACGAAGATACTAAAACAGCTTATGGAGATTTTACTTGTCCTTTCAAGTTTCAAGGATTTCCGGATATGATTCATCCAGGAGTGATCGCTACAATTTTGGATGAAATTATGATTAAAATCAATGAGGCAATGAATTTTGATACAATGACAGGTGAACTAACTATTCGATATCTTCAACCTGCATTTATTAATGAACCTCTACACCTTAGAGGTTGGTTCGTAAAAAAGAACAAAAAAATAATAGAAAATAGAGCGGAAATTGAAAATGAGATTGGCAAAATAGTGGCTCGAGGAAAAGGTAAATATATGGAGAATGGCGAGTAGCGCTGTTTATATTATATTGCCGATGTGGTGAAATTGGTAGACGCAGTGGATTCAAAATCCACCGGGGGATGACTCCATGTCGGTTCGACTCCGACCATCGGCATTTTAGTGTTATAATCCAAATTCCAATTTTATATGATTCCGATTTCAGGTTGTTATTATGAAATTTCTCCGTTTGTCGGTAATCTCTTTTTTATTTATAATTATCATAACATCAGTTGTTGTTTATGGTATCAAATTTTCCCTTGCCAGATTGTCGGTTTTGGAAGATCCATTATACCCCCAAGAGGATCCAAAGTATTTTAAAAGACCTTTAGGTAGACAATCCGTTTGGATGAAGTTACGAAATGTAAATTTTAGATTTACAGACAAAATTAGTCTAAAAATAGACAATTTGGTAGCTGAGTTAACTCCTCTCACTACCAATGGTATAGTTAATTTTGATGATATTAATTCTTTCAAAATTGATGTAAAAGAAGGAGAAGCTTATTTAAAAGTTTCCGTGATGGAACACATTTTCAAGGATCATATCTTTAATTATGATGGTTCACCTCTTAGATTAAAATCCATACAACTTTTACCTCCTAGTCCAAACAATGAGAATCTCATGCGGTTAGAAGGAGAACTAAAATTTGGAATGTGGCTTGGCTTTGAAATGACCGGAAATATAAAATTAGATAAACAAAACAATAAAATCATTATTGCAACTGAAAAAATTAAAACTCTAGGTAATCCTTTTACAAAACCACTGTTAGGTATTGTGGGTCTTAATTTACAAAAGCTGCTTCCTGTTCCCAAAGGACGTGGCATTGTGATTGAACAAAACAAAATCATTGTAAGCCCTTATAAACTTTTTCCACCTCCGGCTTTATCCGGAGAAATAATCGAATTGAAAGGGGTCAAAGATAACCTATATTTGAAATTTGGCAGTCCCCAAAAAATATATTTTCCGGCCATGCCCAAACAGAATGTTTCCAATTTTTTATTTTTATACAAAGGAGAAGTCAAATTCGGAAAATTGTATATGGTTGATACGGTTTTGGAAATGATAGATAAAGATCCATCTGATGAGTTCGATTTCTATTTGGCAAAATATTTCCAAACTCTTACTCGCGGAGGACAGGCTCTTATACAGCCGGACAGATCGGTTGTTGTTGAATTACCAGACTATTCGGATGTTTTTAAATAAATAGTATATAAATACGGACATTTCGACTACGCTCAATGTCCGAAAAGCTTCTAAATGTCCTCTTAATAAGGTTTTTGTCCCGAATAATTTCCCGGAGGATCATAGTTGCAAACCCAAATTTCCGAATTACCACAAGAAGCATAACCACACCCAAGTCTTTGGGAATCTCTCCAAACAACTTGTGTGTAGTGTCCGCAAACTCCCGAACAACTGTTACTTGCATAGTCATAATCCTTTATTTCGTTGTACCAGTCATCAACAACATCTTGAGGCGATAAATGTTGTCCACTTGCCCATGCTAAATTTTCTCCATATTTATTGTTGCTCCTGTGCTGCATATCACAACCCCTGTTTGCTAGCGTATCAGCCCATTCTTGGGCAAAGGAAGCAAGGTCATTGTCCCATGTTAGAGACGGAACTCCAGTGCTAGACCGATACCCATTATGGGCTGATGTCATTCCACCAATTTCACTTGGAGCACTTACGGTTTCTTTCATTCGAGAGGCAGCCCCACAACCAATCAAATATACGGATAATAAAATTAAGCAAAACAATTTTTTCATATTTTCTCCTAATTATAGTTTGATACCATTTGACAATAGCTTTATCATTACGACATTTACAAGCAATTATATTAAATCAACTCATAACCTAATAACACCTTGGATTGGACTAAATTGTATAATTTGCAATCTACCCATGGCTCTGTAAAACATATTAATTGAAGTATTTTATCAGATTTTTAATTTTAATTGAACATTATTTAACTGAATTTTTTATTGTGGTTATACTTGAAAATTCTAAAGTTTAATGTTTATCATAATAACTTTTGAATAAAGCTAATAAATCAACCTGTTATATTTAGTATAATGAACTAGAGCGATTTTTTATAAAGGATTGGTAAATAATGATAAAAACTGTTACTGTAAATATTTTATTCTATTTTCTAATTTTGGCTACCCATTCGGTTTTTCCCCAGGGTAAACCAACAATTGCAGAAAAAGAAATCAAAGGTTCCCCAACTATCGATTTTTTAAATAAAACTATTATAAGAGCAAATGATGCTACGAAGCAGAATGATATAAATACCGGCAAGAAACTAGCAGAATTAATCGCTCAAATCCCAAATAAAATCCATTCGGTTGATAAAGTGAATCTCCAACGGATATCACCAACCAAGGATTCATTCGGAGGAGATATTATCACAATTGCTCCAGAAAAGAATTTTGGACATATCAATCGCTTTCATCGAATTATCACCGGCTACATACAATCAGCTTTCCAGTATGATCAGAAGGACGCTGATTTAATATCTCGCTACATCATATATTATAACGGACTCCATAGAAAACACTTGGAATATTTTAAAAAGAAATACACTTCTCCTTTAGCTGAACACCTTAACTCCAAATACGTGGGAATCAGTACAAACTACAAAGAATGGCCAGGAAAAACTCAAATAATTATTCCAATTGAAATCGGTGCCACTAACAAAAAAGATATTCAACTAGAAGAGTTAAAAGACGAGGTTACCAAGATAATCGAAAACAAGCCGGATGGTGCTGAAATTAAAAAGAAGTTTGACGACATTATCGAAACAAAAATTAAAAAAGATAAAGAAGTCATCAAAGAAGAAAAAGAGGAAATTGCAAAAGCAGAAGATGAAGTCACCAAAAAGGCTGAAAAAATAGAAGAAAAACTGGATGAATTGAAAAAAAATCCGGAAGAGAACAAAGAAGAAATAGCCAAAGTAGAAAAAGAAAAACAAGACATTGAAAAAGAAAAAGAGGATATTGAAGCCAAAAAGGACGAAATCCAAGAAAAAGAAGAAATACTAACCCAAAAAGAAAAATCAAACCAAGAGAAAGAGACAAAAAAAGAAGACTCTCCTAAAGATGAAACTACGGATGCAGTAGCCAAGCTAGAACCGGAAAAAGAAGATGTACCTCCTAAACCGGAAACACCCGAAGAAAAATTAGATAAAGTTGAAAAAGAGCTTGAGGCAACCAAACAAGAATTGGAAGAAAAAAAAGAAGAAGAAAAAAAGAAGAGTGAATATTCACCCAATGTGTTAGATAACAAGATTGTTTTTCTAAAAACAACAAAATACTTAGATAAAGGTCACTATAATAATGAAATCCATTTGATCGACCCGGAAAATGACGATAGCATCCTAAAAAGTGAATATACAAATATATGTGGGAAGTCCTTTCAGATTTTCAATGAGCAGGTGCTTGTTTTAGGTTATAATGATACACACGAAAACAGCCACAAGCTCGCTTTACTAAATAAAAAGGATCTAAAATTCCAAGCTATGTCAAAAGCTTTTGTTTTTTGGAGAACTCCCATGATCATTATGAAATCCCCTAATAGTGGTGAAGAAGAATTGTATGCTTTTGAAGAGGATGGTGAAAAATACTTTCTCGCTCGTTTTGACAAAGATTTAAAAAGAGTAGCTCGCTCTAATGAAGAAATCAATCCGAATTCTAGTGTAACATTTTTTGGTACAAAAATTTACATAACGGCAAAGGAAGATTCTGCTAATAAAACAGGAATCCAAGTTTTATCCAGAGACGAGTTAAAAACAATCAAAAGAATTGTTCCTTAAACATATTGATGATAACCACACTGTGTAAAGAGGGAGCAAACACTTGCTTCCTCTTCCTTTATTTACTTTTTCAGAACGGCTGCATGTACACAGGTGGAGGAGATACAATTTCCGGAAAAGAAGCCAAGCAAAAAATCGAAGCAAAAGTAATGTATATGGCTTGGAGTGGGTATACCATTGCTGAATCATCCAAAAATTTGGATAACTTTTCTTGTGTTGTAAGCCCTTCAGCCAATTTGATCATAGATATTGAAAATAATGATTATACCTACAAAGCCCAAACCATAAACGTTCCGACAAAAGAAAAACCAAGCATTCGTATACAAGGAAAGATTGAAGACGATACGGATCAGGACTATTACTATATGTATGTTCCTAGTGATACAAATAACGTAACACTGTATTTTAGAGAAACAGGAAGTCCGGATGTGGGTTGCTATTTGTATACGGATAACTCATCTTATCAGTATTTTAGTAACAATTGGAGTAAACTTCCTTTAAGTAGAAGTAGTTATGTTTATATAAAATGTTACAAAGGCAGTGAAACCGGATTTTATGATATGGAAATTACCATTAATAAACAAGACACCTCCAATTCAAGTGATTCCGATACAAAACGTTCTTATTATTTAGGCAGGTTAATGGAACCGTATTTCTTTAAATTTACCAACAAAATTGAAAACCATAAATACTATACAAGACATTCTTTAAACAGATGCCTTTCTAGATTAAATTTGGTTATTCTAGCAACTGGTTTCCTCGACACTTGGAATTATCATTACTCTCTAAAATGTGATTCTACCTATACCCCTTTGAATCCGTATTTAAGTGCTGCTCTTTCTTGCACGCTAGATGAAGCTGATTTCATACAAATCGGAAAGTAGTGTGAATAAAATTAAGCAATTACTTTGTATTCTTTTCTTTTTAGGTAATTCCATATTGGCAATAGAGCCTATAGTGTTGACGGAAGAAAGAGGTGAATATCCGCTTGGATCACATCTAGAAATTTTGGAAGACAAAGAAGGAAAGCTCACGATTGATGATGTCCAAAAATCGGAGATGGAAAAACTTTGGTTTAAAACTCAATCCGAAGTTCCGAATTTTGGTTTTACAAAAAGTGTGTATTGGGCAAGATTTAAAATCGAATCACAATCAAAAAAAGATTATTATTTAGAAATAGCCTACCCCCATTTGGATAAAATTGATTTTTATATCTTGCTAGATGGTAAAAATAACATCCACAAAAAAGCAGGAGACTACTTACCATTCAAAGAAAGAGATATTCAGCATAGAAATTTTGTTTTCCTAATAAATCATAGTTATGCTATCAATAGTTACTATTATCTTCGATTTGAATCAGGAAGTTCTATGAATTTTCCTATGAAGATTTGGTCGATTACTACATTTTCTGAAAAGAAGATTACTGAGATGTTTGTAATGGGTTTATATTTGGGAATCATGATTGTAATGGGTATTTACAATTTATTTATTTGGTTCTCTGTCAGAGACAAAAGTTATTTTTATTATGTGGGATATATTGTTTTTATTACCTATTACCAATCGACTTATTATGGGATAACCTACCAATACCTTTGGTTCGGATCACCATTTCTATACAATTTAATCTACCCCTCTATACTTTTTTTAACATTTTTATTTGCGACTACTTTTACGTCGCATTTCTTACACGTTAAAGAAAACCTCCCTATATTTCATAAAATCTATCGAGTTTTATTTATAGTTTTGATCTTAGGTACGATACTTCCATTATTCATTAGTTATAGAATTATTACGACTAACGGGATTGTGTTAGCAATCATTTCTTCCATTTGGATGTATACTGTTGGTATTATAATGGTTAAACGAAAATATCGTCCAGCAAAATTTTATATCTTTGCATGGAGCGCATTTTTATTCGGATCAATAATTCTTTCTTTAAAAGCCTTTGGTATACTTCCCGTAAATATATTTACGGAATATTCGGTTCAATTTGGTTCTATATTGGAAGTAATTCTTCTTTCTCTCGGTCTGGCAGATAGAATCAATGAATTAAAGGAACAAAATGAAAAAGCGAACGCAGAGGCAGTAGCAAACCAACGTTTGGCGATTGAGAATCTTAAAAAAGCTAATAAATTAAAAGATGAATTTCTTGCCAACACTTCCCATGAACTTCGCACACCACTCAATGGTATAATTGGCATAATAGATTCCGTCGTTCAAGGTGCAGCGGAGGAAATACCAGACACCATAAAAGACAATCTTTTGATGGTGATTGCCAGTGCAAAACGCTTGTCTAGTCTAATTAATGATATTTTAGATTTTTCCAAACTAAAGAATAAAGATCTAGCTATACAAAAAAAGACAGTAGATATTTATACCTTAACAAACATTGTTTTGAAATTGTCCAAACCCCTAATTGGTAATAAGTCAATTTCGATAGAGAATCTAACTTCGTATGATACCCCTTTTGTCTTTGCAGACGAAAACCGAGTTCAACAAATTCTACATAACTTAATAGGTAATGCGATTAAATTTACAGATGCCGGAAAAATTACAATATCAAGTGAAATAATCAAAAATGGTGAATTCTTATGTATCTCTATTCGAGATACCGGAATTGGAATTCCAATGGAAAAGAAGGAACAAATTTTTCAATCCTTTGAACAGGTTGATGGTTCGATAACTCGTACTTATGGTGGAACAGGTTTGGGTTTGTCTATAAGTAAACAATTAATTGAATTGCAAGGAGGAGAAATTTGGTTTGAATCTATTTTGAATCAAGGTTCAACATTTTTCTTTAGTCTACCTATTGCTCAAAATACACAAACCTTAATAAAGGGAAGTGTCAGTATAGCGTCGGAAGAAACAGAAAGCCTCGTAACCAAAGAACAAGTGATAAGCATAAAATCTTCTAAGAGAAATATGGACAATCAACTAAAAGTTTTAATCGTAGATGACGAGCCAATCAATTTGCAGGTTATCAATAACTATCTTGCTATTAATGAATACCATGCTACGCAAGCAAGCAATGGGTTTGATGCATTGGAATTACTAAAAAAACAAAAATTTGACCTCATAATTTTAGATATAATGATGCCAAGAATGTCTGGTTATGAAGTTTGCCAAAAAATACGAGAGGAATATCCTATACATGAACTTCCGATTATTATTCTGACAGCTAAGGATCAGACAACTGATTTAGTACAGGGCTATTATGTTGGTGCAAATGATTACCTTACCAAACCAGTATCCGGAGGTGAACTCTTAGCTCGAATCAAAGCCCATATAGGACTCTCCAAAATCAACCAATCCTTTGGCAGATTTGTACCATTGGATTATCTGAAATTTTTAGGAAAAGAGAGTATTTTAGATGTAAGTTTAGGAGATAATGTCGCCAAAGAAATGACTATCTTATTTTCTGACATACGTTCTTTCACAAATCTATCGGAGTCAATGAGTCCGGAAGACAATTTTAGGTTTGTAAATGGTTACTTCAAAAGAGTTAGCCCTAAAGTTCGAGACCACAACGGATTAATTATTAAATATATCGGAGATGCATTGATGGCTATTTATAAGGAATCTCCATATAATGCCCTTGATTCTGCCATAAGCCAATTGCAAGAACTCAATCGTTATAACATATACAGAAAAAGGCGAGGTTTCAACGAAATACAAATTGGTATAGGAATACACACTGGTTTTGTTATGATGGGTATTGTAGGAGAAAGTAATCGAATGCAAGGAGACGCATTTTCAGATAATGTTAATCTTGCCTCTCGCTTGGAAGGATTAACTAAATATTGTGGAGCATCTATTATTATTAGTGAAACTGTATATGATAAAATAAAAGAAAAGAATAAATATTCCATACGATTTTTGGGTAGGGCTATAGTTAAAGGTAGAAACAATCCAATTTCTATATATGAAGTATTGGATGGAGAGACAACTTATAAATTGGAAAAAAAGATAGAAACTCTGGTAAACTTTAAAGAAGCAGTTAATGCCTTTCAAGAAGGAAACCTTCAAAAATCTTATTCTTTGTTTTCAAATGTATATTCAATTTTACCAGAAGACTTAATCATAACTTTATATCTCAAAAGTATTGACGAAGTTTTAATACAAGGAATTCCTGAAGATTGGAAAGGCACTTTACAATTTCAAGGAAAGTAAATAGTAGACATTTTCTAGCCATTACACTTTGAAATAGTTAAAAAGAGACTTAATCTTTTCTGACATTTGGGACAGGTGATCAGAATTGCTCGTTAGGTTTACCGTAATTACTAAATTTTTTTGAATGTTCTCATTCATAAAAACTGTCAAATCTGTGATTTCTTTCATTTCTCCTTTTTGAGAAAAAATTTCTGCCTCAATTTTACTCATCTTATCTTGGAGATCATTAGAAGTAGTGTTTAGCACAGTCTGAATTTCATCTTGCTTTTTCATAAAATGATAAACATCGTAACTTTTTTGATGTATGGAAGTAACCCCTTCAAAAATTTGCTTAGTTATTTGAACATGAAAGTCTAGTAGCTTTCTACTTTTATGTACTTCGTTTACGCTTCCATGTATTAACTTGGAAATTTCTTTTGTATTTGCTGCAGTTTTGTCTGCCAATCTGGAAATTTCACTGGCAACAATCGCAAAACCTTTTCCATAATCACCTGCTCTAGCAGATTCTATGGATGCGTTGAGAGATAATAATTCAATTTTATCTGATATTTCATTTATAATGCTAACTATGTTTGACATTTTACTCGCGTTCTCTTCTAATAATAAAATTGCATTATTTATTTTTTGAACGGATTGTTCACCTTTGGAAATCGAGTTCAAAACAGCATCATTCACTTTTAGATTATCATCCATTTTTTCTACCACCGTTTCTACTCCATTTAAAAAAGTTTTAATAGAATCAACCAGTGTATTGGAACTTAATTGGAGTTGATTTATATTTTGGTAAATCAACTCCGTCGAATTATTGATAGAATATGATTTATCCTTTATAGTCAGGGCAGAATTTGCATCTACACTAAAGGTATTAGAAAATGCGTTATGGTCTATCGACATTTGTATAGATGAATTAGCCATTTGCTCAGCAATCAATTTTGTTTCTGTTATGACTTGTCGAATTTTTCTTACAAATACATTAAATCCTTCTGCCATTTCACTCAATTCTTTAATGGGAGCTGCTTTAATTTCAACTGTTAGGTCGCCATCTCCTTGAGAAATGTTTTTTAAGTTCTGGTTGAAATGATTGATTGGTCTGACAATTCGAGAAGACAATAAAAAGACAATAATAGAAATTCCAAAAATGCTAAGAAATCCGATTAAAAAACTTTTAAAAGCGATGTAACGTAGCTCGGAGCGTATAAAGCTCATGTTATATGTTAGCTCTATTATCTGTCCTGTTTTAGAAACACCTGATTTTTTATCTAAATCTACAAAAAGATATTTTTTAATAAAACCATTTTGTTCGGGAAGTTCAAGACTTTTATTTTGAATGATCGTATCCATTAGAGCCACAATCTTTCGGTTGGGTTTCTTTTTATCAGTTTCTCCAATGTTATATCCTCTCATATCAAAAAAACTGATATCTTGGATCAAAGGAGTTATATCTTTTAAATTCTTTGCTAGATGCAATGGATCAATTTCTTGGGCTATGGATCCAGCTTGAGACGAACTATAGCCTATTTCCAAAATATAGCGTTCTTCTGGAGTAGGCAAATATGCCCATTTGCCCAGTTCTCCTGTGACAAGGTTTGTTTTTATCCTTCCATGAACGATTTCCTTACCTAAACGTATTTTGTTCATTGCACTTTGCAATCCAAGCTTTTTAAAATCCAGGTTGTTCGCTCGCAAGTCAGTCGTAAATTCAATAACCGACTCTGAGTTGATAATAAATAAATCCATATCTCTACCTAATTTTTTTTGTATGACTGATAGATTCATTTTGCTGGGGTTATTACCGGATTTTTGATATTCCAGCAAAAATATTTTTAACTTTTCTTCTAACAAAATTTCAATCTGAGATTCTAACATACGAAAACTTGCATCAGCTAAGTTGATTGAATTAACTAGATTTGTTTCTATTTGTTTTTGAGAATCAATGTATCCTTTTTTTAGGATTTTGCTTGTATTTATGTATTCCATGATAGATAAAATTATCAATACCACTGAGATGGTAGGAATGATGTACAAGAGAATTTTGGTTCTTAGATTACTTATGTTCATAACTTTATTAATTTGGGTTTTATATAAAATAAACTAGCAACTAAATAATTATTTGTATACTCATTTTATGAATAATTTTTATTGTATGTTAGTTTGTTACCTAGGTAGCAATATAATATGAAATTAGCACAATATTTGAAAACAAAATTCTTATAATTTGAGTTTACCAATGCACATAGAAGGAATACCGGTTCAGGAAGTAATCAAAAGAATCAAAGATGTTAATTCTTTAGAATATTTTTTAAAATTTGCAATTTCAATATCTGAAGTTGTATCCAATTTGCATAAATGTGGAATTATTCATGGTGATATTAATGAGAACAACATTTTGATAGGCGGCAACTCATTGGAAACTTTAGATGTGATTCTAATTGATTTTGAGAATTCCACCAATCCGAATGAGTGTCAAAAGAAAAATAGTTTTTCTAGCGATTTGTATGCACTAGGAACGGTATTGTACGAATTAAGCACAGGAAATTCCATACTATCACTGTCCAATGGAAAACATGCCAAAGAGGATCATCCTAATTCAAAGTTAATTGCACCCCATAATATATCCAGTTGGATTCCAGAACAACTGTCAAAAATAATTCTCAAACTTTTAAACGAAGATAGCAAAGAAAGATACCAAACAGCAGAAGGACTGGGGTTTGATCTAAAAAAATGTTATGAGTGTATTTTTTGCAATTCGGTAGAGATCAAACCGGATTCTTTGTACGAGGTAACAATTTGGCTGGATTCAATAAATTTTCCGATAGCTATGCAAGATCATTCTTCTGAATTTTATTTTTCTCAGAGATTGTACGATAGACAAAACGAAATGGAAAAAATGGAATCATTTTTGAATGGACTTATGGAACACTCTAAATCTGTTGCTTTTTCTATTTTGCAGGGCGACTTAGGAATTGGAAAAACAACCTTTCTGCACGAGTTGGAAGGATTTGTTTTGAAAAACAAAGGGATTTTTTTTACCAGCAACTTTGAAGAAATATATCAAAAAATTCCATATTCTGCTATTTTTAAATTGATCTTGAATCTTCTTGACTTTCTTCAAAATGTTCATCCCAAACAATATGAAATTCTTAATCAAATACTAAAAGAAATTGATATAAATTTGAGCCAAACACAAAGTATTTTCTATTGCCAGGATAAATTCTTTTTTGTTATTCAGAACATTTTTGAAATGATTTCTAAAATTGCTTCTCCCATTTTATTAAACTTGGAAAATTTACAATGGGCAGACAACGATTCTCTTGATTTAATAAAAAGAATCTTATCCAATCAAAATTTCATTTCTTCTGGGCATTTATTTGTAACAGGAACTTATTCAGAGAATATATCCAATCAAAACAATTTCAAAAAAACACTTAAATATATTCAAAAGAAATCAAGCCATATATTAGAGATGCATTTTTCTAATCTGAGCATGGAATCTATAAATGAATTTATATCTAAAACTTTTCACAAAAGAGCCATCTACACAAAGGATTTGTCTATAGCTGTTTTTCAAAAAACCAAAGGGAATCCAATGTATGTAAAGTTTTTTCTAAAATATTTATATAAAAAAGGAATTGTATTTTACTCTCCTAAAGAGTGTTCCTGGAACTGGAGTTTAAATGATGTCTTGGCTGAAAAAGCTGAATTAAATTCAATCATTAATTATTTTTTTGAATCCTATACCTCGGAAACCCATTTTCTTTTATCCATAGCTTCTTGTGTAGGAAGGGAGTTTGATTTACAAATCCTCTCCAATACGACAAAAAAAACTATTTCCGAAGTCATAACATGTTTATCAGAACCTATCAAGGACGAAATACTTCAACCTTTGTATGGTACAAATGATACCTCTTTTTGTTTTGTTCAAGAAGCCTATCGTTATTGTATTTATTCCTCTTTGTCCGAAGATAAAAAAGAGAAATTTCACCTCCAAATTGGAAATTCTTTACTTGACAGGATTGAAAATTCCAAAGACGAAACATTTTTTGTTATGCTGGAACATTTTAACCGTGCTAAACAAAGCATGAACAGCACAAAAGAAGTTCAATTATTGTTTAGTCTGAATTTTCATGCAGGCATAAAAGCAACAGATTCTACAGCCTACAAGTCAGCTGATTACTATTTTGAGAATGCTTTATATTTTTCACAAAGTTTGAATTCGCAAATAGCAAATTCAAGTATATTAGAACTTTATAATAATCTTATAGATTCGGCATATCGTATTGGTCATTTTAAGAAGGTGAATGATTTGTGTGATTTTGTAAATCACAATACTGATGACCACCATTACACAGAACGTTCCTATATAACCAAGATCAAAGTATTAATTCAAAAAAATCGAATTCATGAAGCCGAAAAGGAATGTTTGGATTGGTTAAGAAAGCTAGATATAAAAATTACTCAAAAAAATAACACCTTCCATTTAAAATTCAAAGAATTTTACATTAAATATTTCTTAAAAATTCAAGGAAATAAAGTATCCAATTTTTCAAAATCAGAAGAACCCAAACTATTGACAAGGATGTCTGCTTTAAACCAGCTAATTGATTTAACCATATTTACCAACCCAAGATTATTTCGATTGTCAGTATTGACTCAGTTAGAATTGTCTGTTAGGAACGGGCATTCTTCCTTATCCATACTTTCTTATCTATACTATTCTTCTATTTTGTTCGAGACAGGTCATCACTTTCAAGACACTATTCAATATTGTAAAATAACCTATCTATTACTAAATAAGCTGAATTTCCCATATTACAAACCTAAAGTATATACATTGACTAATTTACTTTTACTTCCCTGGAAGTTCCCACTCAGAAAATCTATGGTATTTCTTTTAAAAGCGTACAAACAAGGCATAAAAATAGGTGATTTTCAAACTTCTTATTTGGCTATTTCCATTTATTCTTCTTATCTACTATTTTCCGGTCAAGATATAAAAAAAGTAGAAACGGATTTGCTCTCTTATCAAAACTCTGTTTTGATTCAAAGCAATTCTTTGGCAATTAACTTTCTTAAAATGAATTTGCAAGTGGTTTTTAACCTAACTTATCGATCCAGTGCACCTTCTATTTTAACAGGGAATTCTTACAGTGAAGAAAACTTTATAAAAACATCCAAGAATTTCAACTTTCCACTATTAACCATTTTGTTTTACCTGCACAAAATCGTTTTAAGTTATCTATTTGATTCTTACGCGGAGGCTTTTCATTATGTAACCATTTCTAAAAAGTATATAAAAAATTCCATTACAACGTTTTTTACATCATTGTATTATTTTTACGAATCTCTTGTTCTACTGGCGATGTATGAAACGAGTTCATTTTTGCAAAAAAGATATACCTTAAAAAAAGTATCTTTTAGCTTGGAATGCTTAAAAAAATGGTCTGAAAACTCACCAGAAAATTTTCTTCATAAGTATCATCTTGTAAAAGCAGAAAAATTTCGTGTAACAGGGAAACATGAAAACGCAAAAGAATGTTATGAGATCGCCATTGACAAATCACTAGAAACGACCTATTTGAATGAAATAGCCCTAATTTTTGAAGTAGCTGGAAAGTTTTATCTAAAAAATAATAATAAAAGACAAGCGAGTTATTATTTACAGGATGCTTATAAATACTATAGGCAGTGGGGAGTTGTTGCCAAAACAAGGTATCTCGAAAGCAAATACAACAGCTATATTAACTATAAACAGGATTCAGATTTTTTTGCCAACGCTATAATAAAAGCGAAACAAGAAATCCAAAGTATGGATATTGACAGCATAATCAGTGCTGCACAAGCGATCTCCAGTGAAATTGTAATGGAAAAATTATTAAACAAAATGATGATCCTTGTCTTAGAAAATGCAAATGCAGATGAAGGTGCTTTGGTTTTAGGTAGGAATGACAGGTGGGTTGTTGAGGCGGAAGGAAACATTTATACCGGAAAAATGAAAGTTTTGCAATCATTGCCTTTGCATAAAAACGTTCTTATTAATGTTTCTACTGCAATCATAGAATATGCAATTCAAAATAGAGAGATAATTATACTTAACAATCCGGCTGTAGAAGGAAATTTTACAAACGATCCATATATAAAGGAAAACAAACCAAAATCAATCTTGTGTTTACCACTCCAAAATCAAGGAAAAATTGTTGGAATTTTGTTTCTTGTAAACCATACTTATGTCCATTCCTTTACACCTGAAAAAATTAAAATATTAAAAATACTTTCCACTCAGATGGCTATATCTCTTGAAAATTCTTATCTGTATTCCACTTTAGAGCAAAAAGTGGAAGAAAGAACTTCCCTTCTTAGACAACATAAAGCGAATCTAAAGGCACAAATAGAAAATACAACAGATATGATATGTTCCATTAATCGTGGTTACAGGCTTATAACTTTTAACTCAAATTTTAAACGTGGCTTTGAGAGATTTTTTGGATTTGAAATTCTCATCAATATGGATATTTTATTACAACTTCCGACAGACTTTAAAAACAAATTCCAAAATAGTTTTGCGAAAGCAATTGGGGGAGAGCAATGGATGGAGGAGCTTTCTCATATCGATCCGAATACGAACGAGTTGTATTTTTTTGAGTATTCTTATAATCCGATTACAAATGACAGGGGAATTATCACAGGTGTCACCATATTCATACGGAACATAACAGAACGAAAAAAAGCAGAAGAAGAACTACGCATTCTATCTAGAGCTGTTGAACAAAGCGGAAGCATAATTTTTATCACAAATCTAGAGGGAATTATTGAGTTTGTGAATCCCGCATTTAGTGAAACGTCCGGATATTCATCTATTGAAGCAATAGGTAGCAAACCAAGTATTATCAAATCCGGAGAGCACTCTCATGAATTCTACAAAAATCTCTGGAAAACCATAAAAAGTGGTGAGACATGGAAGGGTGAAATACTCAACAGAAAGAAAAACGGTGAACTATATTGGGAATATACAACCATCTCTCCAGTAAAAAATAAAGATGGTATACCAACTCATTATTTAGCCATTACCGAAGATATAACAGAAAGGATAAAGAAAGAAAAAGAATTAAAAACTGCTAAAGAAAATGCAGAGCTTGCCAATCGTGCCAAGAGTGAGTTTTTAACAAATATAAGCCATGAAATAAGAACTCCTATGAACGCAATTCTGGGGTTTGCCGAAATATTAAAAAATAAAATCCAAGAGGAAAATAATTCCCAATATATAAAGAGTATTGTATCTAGTGCCAAAACACTTTTAGCATTGATAAATGACGTATTGGATTTATCTAAAGCGGAGTCCGGAAAGTTAGAGCTAAAAAATAAAACGGTTCAACTCCATTCGATCTTTTATGAGATTAGAGATATTTTTGCCCAAACCATAGAAGAAAAAAAGATAGAGTTCATTGTAGAAATAGACCCTAAACTTCCCGAAACATTGATTTTGGATGAAATCCGGATTCGACAAATTTTACTCAATCTAGTTGGGAATGCGGTTAAATTTACAGATTCCGGAAGAATTTCTTTAAAAACTTTTGTGAAAAACACTAACTTTAAAAACGATTCTATAGATTTAGATCTTGTTGTAGAAGATACGGGAATGGGAATTCCGCCTAACGAACAGAATAGAATTTTTGAGGCATTTGTCCAGGTTACAAACCAAGACCATGCTAAGTACGGAGGTACAGGACTTGGACTTTCGATATGCCAACGACTTGTAGAGCTAATGAACGGAACCATTAAAGTTACTAGTCAAATAGGTTTGGGGAGTACGTTTATTATAAATCTAAAATCAATTCAAATAGGGAAAATTACCAAGAAAAATACGGATAAAGAGACCTATGGTACAAATAAATCTAATTCTTTATTGAAAATAGATGAAGAGTTCAAAAGTATAGATGTTGATACTAAAAATATAAATTTAGAACGGTTAACAGAGTTAGTCAAAATTTTAGATGGAGAAATTAGACAAGAACAAAATGCAATTACTGAAATCCAAGACGTTAATCAAATAGAAAAATTTATACAATTATTAAAAAATATAGGTGAAGAATTCAATTGGGAGCCATTGAAAAATTTTAGCAAAAAATTAAATTCTTCAGATACCTTATTTGATATAGAAAAGTTTTTATTTACTATGGAGGATTTTAATAAAATTGTGATTCAATTAAAAAAAATTACTGGTGATAAAATTTGATATACGACCAATTTGAAGTTGCTCCGGATGATATGGATTATCTATGGGACAAAAAAAGACTTTTTATATCCCGGCTATGCTTTCTCTCAATTATAACGTTAGAGCGTGTCCGAAGTTGGTGATAGGGAGTTTCACTGAGCAAGAAAGTTCTTTCCAATGCAAGTGCTGTGACTGAAGTCAACTTCCAAATCTAACGAAGGCACAACACTTGCTTGGAGAGTTAAGCCTATCTCGGTGCAAGGAAGTGAACAACTTCCAATCTGGTTCACTTCCGCAGTGGGTATGCTTTGTTAGATGCCGTTTGCATTTTGATCCTTTTCTTCTTTGCTTTGCTTGGTTCTTATCATAATCTATTCATCCTTAGAACGTCCCCAGTCGTTATCCCCTATTACTGGTATTATGCTAGACTTATTCCTACAATTAAACCTAACTGAATAATCTAACAAGCAAGTAAGTATGATTAAATCTTGAATCTCTTTGTATTGGCTTGCGAATTGTCCAAATCCAAAAATCATTGATTCACAACTAAAAAGTAAAGGAACTGTTTTTTCTAAATTTCTTCGTTCCTCATAGAGACATTCTCCTTTTTCGGTTGTTAAACAAAAATTTAAACTAAACAAAGAAATTAGAAATAAAGCTATAGTTACAATTTTGTAAATCATGTCTTATCTCCCGGTTACTTCTTTTTACAGATAAGACATTTAGGTTTCTGGAACTTAAAATAAGAACCTTTCATATTAAAACCTTTATTACTTAAATGAACTTTAAACTTTGCATGAATCCCTAATCTATCACCACCCCAACGTAATCCCCTTATTCCTGTATTCACAAGATTAGTAGTACCAAATAGAATTGTACCAGATATCATTGGATATAAGTCCAAAGCATAACGTGTTCCATCTGCTACAAAAGCAGCAGCACCTCGCAGATCACCCCAATATCTTGGTGTTCTCTTTAGTTCTTGTTCATAAGTTTTATTCTGTCTGGAACCTAGCGACCAAGCCCTATTCATCCATTTTCGATTGGCTTTGGTTGATCCTGGCTCATGGTATCTACCACCTTCTTGATCATGTTCTAAAGAAGCTTCGTCTAAGTCAGACGTAGGTTTTAAGACACCCCTATTATTTTCAATATAAAAAGCTAGGGACAAACCTACAGCAAAATCATGTCCTGATTGAGTACCTTGGTTAGAAGCTGCGATAACCAACATAGTAGCTAAATCACGATTTTTTTCACTTACCCTTAACCTACCGCATGCTCCGTTTCCTGTATAATTACGCCAAATGCAGGAAGAATCATACCAGCAGCCACAAGAGCAGTGCCACCAGATGCTCCAGCAGCAATAAAAGCACCAGCTGTAAGTGCACCACCTCCGAGGTATTGATTATCATGGTGACTGAATCTAAGTGGTCTGTGTGAAAGAAATACAGTCCTTCGATTGGTGCGTTGGCAGAACCTCCTCCTCCGCCACCACCGTCATTGTTGGATTGAGCATCGTTTACGGAAGGTGTATCAGGACTGATGACGGATGTAAAAGCAGCGAATGGAAAATTGTCTTTCGATTTCGTGCAGGTGATTAGGGCAAGAGAAAGAGCAAATATGTTACCACAGATAAACGCAGATTTGTTTGTGTTTGTTGTATAAGTAGTACAATTAGAAGAACAGAGAAAAAAAATGCAAATAAGTATTGTTGGTTTTGCAAGTTGACAAAAGGAATGAAGCTTGATTTGTCTTGTGCTATAACTGCATCCGTTCTTGTCCATTGAGCGATGAGTTCGTTATCGTTCTTGTCGTAGAGTGTGTAACGTTGTGGCACGCTTGGTGCTACATGAATTTCGTAGAGTCCGTCTTCAAAGTAGTAAGTCGTTTCGTCTTTCAAACGATTGATTTTCTTCTTTCTCATGCCTCGGTAATCGTAGAAATAGTTGAACTCCTCTCCGAATCCTGTCACAAGGGATGATAATCTACCAAGTCACCTGATTTTGTCTCTACAGTTGTCACCAAATAATCACCTGACAAATTAGGCAAGTTCGGATAACTTCCCGTTTCCGGCTTGACTGCTCCCGCTACGTCTCGGTTGCATTCATAGTTAATCTTGGTTTCTTTCCCGTCATTTGTAGTGACTCTTTTTACCAAGTCTTCCGTTTCTTTGTCACTAAATAGGATTTCTAAACTTGCTATCGGTTCGTATTCGTTTATGTCCATTGACTCGACAAAAAAACCGTCTAAAGTGAGCAAAAAAGGAGTTTTCTTCACAACTTCTTTGAGTCCAAGATCTACTATGTCAACTTTACCGTCAGAGTTAATGTCTGCCAGTTGGAAGAGACCTTTTGCCTCTTTACTCATATCGTACTGTGGAAAACCGTTTCCATTGGAAAAGCTTACATAGATAGTAAAACCGTTAAAAGTAATTAGATCGGCTTTTCTATCTCCATTGATGTCAGCAAAAACTTTTGTGTTCTGCTCTACGGCAAAGGTGTTGCTGTTATCAGCCTTTAAAAACTGTGGTTTGGGATTCAAAGATGAGGTATTCGCCCCTGTAAAACCCTCTCCCGTAAACAGACAGACACTCACATCTCCACTGTCCAAAACTGCCAATAAGTCAACCTTCCCGTCTCCGTTCACGTCAGCAAAAGAGACGTTTTTATAATTTGTAGAGCCAAGTGCAAAGGCATATTCGGAAGATGAACTTGTAGAGGCGGTTATGTCAATTCGATGCACAACCATTTTATCAAGACTGTTTTTGTTTATGGTTATCCATTCAGGTTTTCGGTCGGAGTCTATGTCAGACAAAAATCGTAAACTGTTTTCACTGTCTGCATAACTCGTCTCAATTTGAATGGGATTTGAGTTAAAACCCGTACCGTTGGAAAGATAGATTTTGAAACGGGTTTTGTTTTCCGAAGGAGAGTCATAGACCATTACAAGGTCTGTCCTACCATCAGCGTTCATATCAGCAGTAGATACAAAGGAATTGATTCGTAGTTGCCATCCTTGAGAAGCCGGGAATTCTTAGTATTCGCTTTCCGTAATCTTGGCTACGTATATGTGATTGTCATTCTTGCCACCTGCAATTTTGATGAGGTCGGTTTTTCCATCCTTGTCTACGTCATCCATAAAGATCATAGGACCTATCTGCATCCCTAATATGCAATAGTCTCCCATGAGTGCTACACCTTCCGCACATTTTTCTTGAACGTCTTTACCTTGTTTGGCTGCGGCTGTCCTACAAGCAGAAGAGGCACTGCAATCACAATAAGACTTTATCTCATCACATTTTGCTTGGTTATAAAAAGGAACTCTATAGCCCAAGTGAATGTTACTCGAAACGTTATCTAACTTTTTTAAGGTTTTAACTGTTTCAGTATAGCTCAAAGATAAGTCCTTGTAACCTGCCAAAGAGACTTTGGAAAGTTTACTTCTTTTGGAACTGCCAATTTCATAGTGAAGGGTATAGTCTCGAAACGTTTCACCTGCGGATGTCACTTTGATACCGGTTATGATCTTATTCATTCCTAAGTTTATATTTTCTGCGTATTCAATATTTGTATCGCTTCTTGTAGAAAGTGTAAATTCTATCGTTTTGTCACTATAATTAATTGTTTTCGGATAATAAAAACCGGAAGCGTCTTTGGTATAAGATATTGTATAAAAGTTTCCGTTAGGGTCTTCGACTTTGTTCAAAGCCCATATCTTGACAGAACCCGATTTTCCAGGTGGTAAATTTAATGTTTCAATTCGAGAATCGTTCAAGCATATCCGACGTGCCGCTTCGGTATGTCACCGAGCAAGTGAGCTTTTTCCACTGCAAGTGTCGTGACTGAGTAACTTCCAATCAAGCGAAGGCACAACAATTGCTTGGAGAATTAAGCCTCTCTCGGTGCAAGGAAGTGAGAACTTCCAACTCGACTCACTTCCGCAGTGGGTATGTTTTGTTATGTGGCGTGCGATAGTTATTTTCCTTTTATTTTTTTATGATAATGCTTAAAGTTTTAAAATTAATGTCTGCCTAAAAATCCCTTGGCAAAGAAAAACTTCCAATAGTAAGGACTTAAATTTATAAAATATTTCAATTATTGATGGATTAAAAGCCAACACAAATTCCTGGATTATAATCCTCTGCTTTAGAACATATAGCAACACATGCTCCAAAAAAAGGAGAACAATCAAGATTTTTCTCATAAATCTTTCTATAATTACAATTCCCAAATAAAAGCATACTCACAAAACACATGTCAGAGTATTTATCCTTTTCAGGAAAAAAAAATTCTTTTTCACCAAAGCAAGATGTGATCAAGAAAAAAATTATTATTATGCATATTTTTTCCATAGCGTATCAATTATCGGTTATAGTTGAATGAATATCAAGCCAATTAATAGGTATAATTTTTCTCTGAAGCTCTTATTTTATGTTTACAACTTTGTCATAACAGGAAAGTACTTGCAGTAAAAAAAAATTAATGTCAATCTAAAAATTATATTACCAATGAAAAGGTCTCCCAATTGTATTCAATATTTTTTATTGTACCATGGCTAAATTATTACCAAGACTTTTTTCCATATTTCTTCTCCTTTATAGTTTTTCAGATAAACATTTTTGAATGTATAAACTTTAACTTACACTATTTTTTTCATTTTAATTAGTAAAATCAAGCTAAAAACAAAAGTAATACTCTAATTTTTAATTCAACATCCAAAAACCTTTTTCTGAAGGTCTATATCAATTTTTAAAATCCACACACCAGTGATGGTATTTGAGCTAAACCACATACAATATTATTCATTCATTTCTACTTTTACCAATTGATCTCTAAATTTAAAAGTTGTCAACCATTATACAGAATATTGATAATTGTTTGATAGAAAAAAATGGAAAATAAATGTTAGTCTTTTGGATAAAACATAATGATAAAAAGATTCTCTATCTTGACTATAGGTAATAAATTACCCCAAGAGACTCAATTATAGGAAAGCATGCCACATAACTGGGCGTGTAAGCTGCGCCTCAAGAGTAGATTGGAAGTTCTCTTTCGGCTTGGGCTTCGCCATATTTTTGTTCAGTCACGCTCTTTGCATTGTTGATTGGAAGAGCAAAGTTCGTGCCTTCACAAAAACATCTCACACGCCCTAACGTTATGTGGCGTGCGTTAGTAGTTTTTCTATTGTCATCTAAAAATAAAGTCAAATAAATCCTTTAAATTTAATTCTAAGGTAATGCCCCACCAAAAATACTAGTACATCCAAACATGGGAAGCATTTCATTCCAAACAGAATATGTATCCGAATCATAGCTTCTACATGGCGTAATGTAGATACTATTTACACAACCATCCAAATTTTTTTTGTCGATATAGCGAAACCTAGACCTACAAGTTCTTGGAATACCTAAACTATCGGATTCACAAGCTGTATCTGAAGAATCGTCAAATGGCAAGAAAAAGAACCTCCCATTGCAAACCGCAAATTTTATAAGTATCGCATCTTCGACAATTTGTTTTGCTTCACTTCTTGTTACTTTACTAGAATCAAATGAATCTACTCCTTCCCAAATAGGATCAAGAACTCCACAAGCATAAAGAGATAATAAGAAAAGAAATATAACACATTTATAAAGCAAAATTTTATCACCTTTTTCCCTTAATCTTCTTCACTTACACAAATTACATAATAGGAAGATGTATTATTTTCTTTATCATAACTCAATTCTCCAGAGCTGTTGATAGTATACCTATAAGCTGTTGTACTAGAAGCACTATTTAAATCCCAATAGTAAACAGAATCACCTATTGGCAAATCTGGAAATAATTCTTGAAAAGTTTCTCTTGGTATATAATCAATTAGCAATTCTGTATAAGAATCCTCATAATAAGCAGCATTTTGGTTACCATCAAACATTTTCCATGTTTTTCCTTGAAAACCATCATAATAACAGGTTTGTGCAGCAGGACTTAAAAATGGATCCGCTTCGTTAGAATCACTTTGACATGAACTATCGTTAGTATCACAAAAAGGAAATTTTTCAGCTCCATAATAATTGGAAGCATCACCAGTTCCTTTACAATCGTTTTGTTCTTCTCGATATACTTGACCTTGAACACATTTTTTATAATAAACATGGTGTACGGAATCAAGAACTTCTGGAACATAATCTCCCACACATATATTTGCTGAATGATTAATGTATTTTGATGTATAAAGTATCATACCGTTTTTTAAATCTGTATATTCTGGCTCAATTCTTGTGCTTTCCTTACTTCCCCCACATAGCATATAAAGCCAAAAAAGTTTAGTTTCTTTTGTTGGACCAGAATTACCACAATGTAAAAAGAAAAAGATAAAAATTATAAATATAAGTTTCATTTGCTCTCCATGCAAAGTAGGTATTTTGTTAATGTTTTTCTTCCTGTTTGGGAACCATATATATAGGAAACATAGTAAGCTTGGCCTGAATCAGAACTGGATGCCTTGTTTGTCCAACAATGTCCATTTCTTGGATATTCTGCATAGAAGGAATCAAACTCTGTTTCTTTCAGCATACTTGTAAGATAAGACAAATCAATAACCCTCCAAGTCTTATTATTTAAAGTATCATTTTTACAACTAAGATAAATTTGACTGCTATCTGTAGAAATGAGGGTATAGTTTTTCGTTTCATTGCAGGAATTATCATCTGTATTACAATAACTTAAAAGATTAGCTCCATAATTGTCAGAACTATCTCCAGTCCCTTGGCAATCGTTTTGTTCAATACGATATATTTGTCCTTGTAGACATTTCTTGAAATTTACAAATTCATAGGTTTCTTCATCATATAGTGAAATGGTTCCGTCTTTATTATCAACAAAAGTATCATCGGGGGGGGCTGGTGGTGGTTCACTTAATGAAGGAAGTAAAGCATGAAAAAAAATCCCAATAGCAATTCTCTCTTGCCTATATTTTGAAAAATTTGGTTTATTGCATTGGACAGAAATAATTAATACTAAAAAGAGCAAATATATTTTATAAAATTTCATTAGTTACTCCCTTGTTTCTTTTTAAAATTTAAAGCTAAATGTTATGAACTTAATAAAAATACTTTTTAAGGCAGTCCAACATCACCTACCTGTATCCAGTCAACTTCTTGTAGTTTACACTTCCATCCAGAAAGAAAATAGGGATTTACTGGAGTATAGTTCTCTGCTTCGCAGGCATTATACAAGTAGAAATTATATCGATCTATTATACTCGCTAAAGGTACTACTGTTTTAAGTTTGCTTAAACAATCTTTCAAAGATGTTCTGGTATAGTATTTGTTTTTATTTATTCCAGCGGAAATTTGAAATGTGTTAGGAGAGTTCAATAAAAGATTAGAATAAAAAACATTACTTATTGAAGGTGATGGAGAATCTTCAAAATCCGTCAAAGATAACTTTAGATCATAACGAGCTTTGTCTCCAGGCCACAAGCAAAGGATGAATATATAGTCACCAGGTTCTATATCCGTACTTTTGGTTTCATCACCAGACGCAGAACCTACATCTGTTGTTACTTCGTTATTGTAGTTAGTTGTAGTATTAGATAGTTCTGATTCTCCGTTTTTACTTATTTTAATACTGCATTCTCCCCCAGTTTTTACGATGGATCTATAATATAGTTTTGTATAAGTAGTGTCATTCGGTACAATCGTATAAAATATGTCATAATCATAATTTCCTATGGAAATGACTCCTTGTACTCGAGTGTCTTGTGTAGGAGAAAGAAAGTCAAATTTTTGGGCTTGACTGTAAGAATCATTTGGCTCAAAATCAGTAACAAATTTCGCATCAGAAGTAGAAGGACATGTGAAGCTTCCATTTATTTCAAGAACCATTCCAACATAGCTATATAATTGAATCTTTTCTTGGATTTTCTTTATAGCTTCATTACCTTTTACTATTTTAAGTCCTCCTGTATATTTACATTGAATAAATATGTTTAGAATTACTATAAAGAATATTTGTTTCATATCAAATCTGGTTTACCAGTCTTTACAAACTACTCAATTTTAAAAAATCCTTTACATTCATCCGATTTATATAATTTTTCACAATAATAAGGGAGGTTCCATATTATAAATCCATCGGGATGAAAACAGACATTTCCTCCATATTCTTTATAAGAAGAAGAAACATAAGGGTCTGTTGAATTTCTAAACCCCTCAAAAAAAAGATAACAAACAGAAAACATTCTTGTTTCGCATCTACTTATTTTTTCTTCTTCTTTTTGACATTTAGGAAAACTACTAGATATTCCAGTACAAAATGTTAAAAGGAAAAATAATAAGAATTTTATAAGAGATTTTATAATTTTCATTTTTTCGTTAACAGCAATTCCTGAAGATTCATGATAGCCTTGATTCAAATTTACAATTTTAACTCTCTCTATGTCAATTCTTTTTTATAAAAAAATAATTATTCTACCAAAAAATTCTATTGCTTAAGAAAAAAGCTTTCCATTCCCATATGAAATTTTTTAATTTAATTTCTGTAAAATTTAAATACACTTCATTTTCTTGATGTATAGATAATGCTTTGTAGCATGCCACATAACGTTAGAGCATAACCGAAGTAGTATTTAGTTCCGTTTTTATCCGTTACAGTCCACTGGCAAGGACCAACTCCACAGGTTCCAGAAGGGACAAAAAGGTTGTAAGATTCGTTTTCAACTTGGTTACGATAATTTCCATTGGTGAGTTTTTGCAATTTTCCACCAAGTGAACTGACAAAACGATCATCGAAATCATAATGAACACCAGCAGACTCGTCTCTGGAAATAAAGCGCAAACTTGGCATCTGCCAACCGATTCCAAAAATTCCGTTTTGTGTATTAGAGTTGTAAGCCAATTGAATGTTTGGTTGAAAGGCATTTGAAACGGGTAGTGTGATGTCAATTACCATGTTTGCTTTTCCGGTTGCGTCTACGGTAACTTCAGGCATAGCTTTACCCATAAGTATGGAATGATTTTAACCACAGATACACACTGATTAACACGGATATGGGGAAGTATTGTTATTATAAAGTATATTTATGATAATTGTAAATAAATGCGTATTATATGAAAATAGTTTTATAAAAATCCGTAAGGAATAAGTGCGAGATTCACTATATAAACTATTCAATTTTTTATTAATCAAAAAAATCAAACAGGAATTAAAAAATCGGTGTCCATCTGTGTAAATCTGTGGTGAATAACAAAAAGATATGGGTAAGGATATGAACTTCAGGAAGGGATTGAGAGTTATAATTACAAATCAAATACAAAATAAGACTGAAGCTTGAAAGTTTTTCAAAAATTTCTATTTGTGTCATTTAATCAAAGCTGAAATTATCAACTTCTTTATATAATCTACAGTTCGTATTAAGGCTTTTCAAATGGCATCTAACTTAAACATACCCCACTAAGAAAAAAAATAAAAAAGTCCAAGACATATAAACAGGGAATTTTATCTTATTAAGTAATCTTTAGGAGGATTTATGAGACTTATTGTAGTATCCAATCGGTTGCCACTGACTGCGGTACAAAAAGACGGTGAAATCATTTTCCAAGAAAGTGTTGGTGGGCTTGTTACCGGTATAAGTGCCTACTTAAACTCCACTCAAAATGGACCAGATGCTGAAAAAATGGATTATATTTGGATTGGTTGGCCCGGTATTAATGTGTCCGGTAAAGAGAAAAAAGAAGAATTCAAAAAAAGAACTTTAAATGAATATAAATGTCATCCTGTTTTTATATCTGACAAAGTTATGGATAAATTTTATAATGGATTTTGTAATAAAACGATATGGCCTCTTTTTCACTATTTTCCAACCTATACGGCTTATGATATGGAAACATGGAAACAATACCAGAGTGTAAATGAGAGTTTTTGTGAAGCAATTATGGAAGTTGCAGAGCCGAATGATCTAATTTGGATTCATGACTACCAACTTATGACACTACCCAAGATGGTAAGGAAAAAGTTACCCAACGTAAAAATCGGATATTTTCATCATATCCCATTTCCAGCTTTTGAAATGTTTCGATTGTTGCCTCGTGCTTGGGGTGAAGATATTTTAGAAGGTTTGCTTGGAGCTGATTTGATCGGTTTTCATACCCATACCTATACAAACTATTTTCTCACAAATGTGTTAAGAATTTCAGGTTATGAGCATGACATGGGACAGATTATAATGGATAATCGTGTAGTGAAAGCAGACACATTTCCAATGGGAATTGATTTTGATAAATTCAACAACGCCGGAAAAAAAAGCGAGGTGCTGGAAGAAAAAAGGAATTTTGAAAATACCTTTGGTAAGAAAAAAGTTATAGTGTCCATTGATCGTTTGGATTATTCCAAAGGAGTTATCAATCGCTTAAAGGCTTTTGAGATATTTTTGGATAAAAATCCTATCTGGCGAGAAAAGGTTGTAATGGTAATTGTGGTAGTACCTTCTCGAGTAGGTGTGGAATCTTATCAATTGATGAAAAGGCAGATCGATGAATTTGTTGGCAAGATCAATGGTAACTACGGAAATATTACTTGGACACCTATCATCTATCAGTACAAATACCTTTCTTTTGCTCCTTTGCTTGCTCTTTATAACGTTAGTGATGCCATATTGGTAACACCTCTTCGAGACGGAATGAATCTTGTTGCCAAAGAATACGTGGCTTCTCGGTATGATAAAACCGGGATGTTGATTTTGAGTGAAATGGCGGGTGCTGCAGAAGAGCTGGGTGAAGCCATTATTATAAATCCGAATGATCTGTTTGCTTTGGCGGATGCCATTAAACAGGCAATAGAAATGCCAATGGAAGAACAAATTCGTAGAAATACGATATTACAAAAAAGGTTAGCTCGTTATAACGTCGAAAAATGGGCAACTGATTTTATCCATTCTCTCCATGAAGTTAGAGAGGAACAAATTCGATTTGAGGTAAAACGCTTAGTTGACTCAGCAAGGGTTCAACTCATAGAGGACTTTAAAATTGCCAAAAAGAGAGTCATATTTAGTGATTACGACGGAACGCTTACTGCGATTGTCAGGAGTCCTGAGTTAGCGGCACCTAACGCTGAAATTTTAGAAATAATTAAGCGTTTATCAGAGCAAGAAGCTACAGACTTTTTTATTGTAAGCGGAAGGGATAAGGAATTTTTACAAAAACATCTCGGACATTTGAATATCAGTTTTATAGCAGAACACGGTGTTTGGCTAAAAGATAAAACGGATACGGAATGGAAGATGATTCAACCTATTTCCACTGATTGGAAACACAAACTTTTACCGCTTTTTGAATTGTACACAGATCGCTTGCCCGGTTCTTTTGTAGAAGAAAAAGACTTCTCCATCGCTTGGCACTATCGAAAAGCAGAAGCGGAGTCAGCTCCAGCCTATGCCCAAGCTTTGTTTGACAGTTTGAATACGCATTATACAAAGTATGATCTCCAAGTTTTGAGTGGAAGCAAGGTTATTGAAGTACGTAGCGCAAGTGTAAACAAAGGAAATGCAATAGTCAATTACTTGGGGAAAAAGGAGTATGATTTTATCCTCACAATGGGAGACGATTGGACAGACGAAGATATGTTTCGAGTACTACCAGAAGAAGCATACTCCATTAAGGTTGGTATCATTCCCAGTTTAGGGAAATACAACGTTCATACATACAATGAAATTGTTGAGCTTTTAAATGAGTTGTCTTTAGTTTGATGAGGATAGAAAATTATTATGACAAAAGTTTTTCTTCATTCCAATGCAATTAGTAAATTCGGAAAGCACGAAACATCCATTTTAGAACTTGCCTCACAAGTGGCAGAGGAAGCCCTATATAATTTTGAAAGAGAACGAATTGACTTTTTAGTTTTTTCTTCTTTTACGCCGGATATGTATACAAACGAGTTTCATACGGCTGCCAAGTTGGCAGACTTGTTACGGCTTGGTTCCGTTATGGCAATTCGCTCGGAAACGGCTTCTTCGAGTGGAGCCTCTGCTTTTCACTTGGCTTGTAACCTGATTTATTCCGGTAGATTTCGTACAGGTATTGTTGTTGCAGCAGAAATCATGAGTCGGTTTAACCGTGCGGAAAATAACTTGCTTTTGGGTTCGGTTCTCTCAGATAGACAAATAAATTTATGCCTATCTATGGCTCAAGGTGGGGCAATGGTCACAAATTTGTATTTTCATAAATACGGTTATACTCGTGATGACCTCTACCATTTGGCAAAAAAATTGCACGACAATGGTTATAATAATCCTAACGCACAGATACGAAAACACATCACCAAAGCGGATTATATGGAAGCACCAATTTTTGCCATTCCTTTGGGTTTGTACGATATTTCCCCTTTATCAGACGGAGCTTGTGCCATTGTATTGTCATCCGACCTACAATCAAATATATCCGTTAGAGGATTAGGGTATGGTACAACTCCTTTGCACAACGAAGCTCTTGATACGAGCTTTCCTGCATCCGTTTCTGCTTTCCAAAGAGCCTACCAAGATTCCGGATTAACTCCGCATGATATAAAGGTAGCAGAGTTGCATGATGCTTTTACGACTTTTGAGTTAATCGGAGCAGAAGATGCCGAGTTATTTCCACGAGGCAGAGCTTTACGAAAAGTGATAGAAGGCGTTACACATCCGAATGGTAGCCTGCCGATCAATACGTCCGGAGGATTGAAATCAAGAGGACATCCAATAGGTGCTTCCGGCTTGGTTCAAATAATAGAACTGGTTCGATTTATGCAAAAGCATCCGGATAAAAATATCGGACTCACTCATTCTATTGGTGGACTTGCTACCAATAATTTTGCAACAATATTAGAATTAGGATAAACAAAAATATGACAACATTTGCAGAGCAATTTTTCAAAGAATCAATAGAAATTCTAAAGACAATTCCAACGGAAACCATAGAAAAAATGGCTAAAGAGCTGGCAAAGATCAGAGAAAACGAAGGAAGGTTATTTTTTCTTGGTGTGGGTGGCAGTGCAGGAAATTGTAGTCATGCGGTAAATGACTTTCGGAAAATTTGCGGATTTGAAGCATATGCCCCTACCGATAACGTTTCCGAACTAACGGCACGCACAAACGATGATGGATGGGATAGCGTATTTTCCAACTGGTTGAAAACATCTAAGCTATCAGACAAAGACGGATTGTTTATATTTTCCGTAGGTGGTGGAAACTTAGAAAAAAACGTAAGCCCAAATTTGGTTAAGGCAATAGACTTGGCAAAAACGGTTGGAGCAAAAGTCTTTGGTGTAGTTGGGAAAGATGGTGGATATACAGCTAAATCATCCGATTTGGTTGTTGTTATCCCCGTTACTAATCCTACACACACCACACCTCATACGGAGGCGTTTCATTCTGTTGTATGGCATTTGCTTGTTAGCCATCCGACTTTAAAACTAAATCAGACTAAGTGGGAATCTGTGGTGTAATGGAAAAAGCCGTATTTTTTGATAGAGATGGAGTGATAAACAAAGCCATTGTAAAAGATGGAAAACCTTATCCTCCATCGGATATAACACAATTTGAATGGAACGAAAAAATAGAGGAGGTATTGGATTACGTTAAATCACTTGGGTATTTGGCATTTATTTTTACCAATCAGCCGGATGTAGCAAGAGGGGCACAAACAAAAGAAAATGTTGAATCAATACATAAATTGATTTTAAGCAAACTTTCGATTGATGAAATATACTGCTGTTACCATGACTCCGGTGATAATTGCGAATGTCGAAAACCAAAACCTGGAATGCTCTACGAAGCACAAAATAAGTACAATATCGATCTAGGTAAAAGCTTTGTTATTGGAGATAGGTGGAGAGACATAGAAGCCGGAAAGCAAGCTGGATGCAAAACAATTTTTATAGATTATCATTATGATGAAAGTTTAAAATCTCGACCAGATTATGTAATTGATAGAATACAAGAAGTGCTATATGTTATATAACTGTAGTAGAGATACGGCATCGTGCCCCTACGTTTTCAGTTTCAGTAGAAACCTATTTCCTTTCCAACTTAAAATGTATTTTTCATTTTGCATTTCGATATAAGGGGAAATTTCCAAAAGCAATTTTGTATGGAGTCTGCCAATACTGACATTGTTTAAGGGGTGATAAAGAATCCCTGATTCCGAATAGGACAACTGATCCGGCTGAAACTCCACAAAGAGAGTAGGGGCATAAAACAACAAGTTGTCATTTAGTTTAAAAAATACAAAAGGAATATCTGCAACTTTTATAAAATTCATTTCTTTCCCACAAGGAGACATATAAGGATAATCTTGATGCAAATCTGTCTCGTTTTTTATGATCCTTCTGAAAAAAAAATCCAAAAATTGGTTGTCTGTTAATTCGGTGTTGTCATGAAATAGCTTTCCTTGAAAATCTATGTAATAAAAATATTCTCGCATGAATATCTTCACTTTCCTAATCAAAAATCATACAATTCATTTTCCAACTTTTCAGTTTGGAAATTCTTAAATAACGTGAGTTCGGGATAATCAAATTTCAACCAAAATACCGCCTGTTTTTAAGTCGATACTAGGTTTTTTAGGAAAAAATGAATATGCAATTAATCCCGAAGTTATATTTACCATCCAATTAATAACACTACGATGTCTAGTGTGTTGTATCTGACATATATTTTTGAGTTCCTCATTTACGGATTCAATGACTGCTCTTTTTCTAAGTAAGAGTTTTTCTGTCATGTCCATAAGTATGTTTTTCATATTTCTTCTAATTTTTGTTATCATTTTAATTCCTCTTTCAAGAAGTTTTTTAAATAATTTTTGGCTAATATAACCTCTATCCCCAAAAAGTTTTCCTTTAAGATTTTTTGTAAGAAAGAAAATTACTTCTTCATTTCTATCATCTACATTGCCCTTTGTAATGTAAAAAGATATTATTTCTCCTTTTTCATTGATAATTAGATGTAGTTTGAATCCATAAAACCAACCTACACTTGTCTTGCCACGCTCCGCTAAACCAGCAAAAACCTTGTGATTATGGATTCTTTTATTTTCACATACTTTCAAAGCTGTGGAATCAATGATAAATGTTCCGGATTTACTTCCGAGTCTCTGTATACTTAGGTAAGCAAAAAGTGGAAGTAATACTCTAGGAATTAGTTCAACGAAACGGTTGTAGCTAACAAGTTTTGGAAATTCTTGGGAATAATGTTTCCTTACATAATCACAATAGAACCACTTGAACGTTCTATATCCCTTTAGATGAAATAATACAAGAATTGTCATAATCTCACTCGTGCATAATTCAGTTTCTCTAGTAAAACGATTTCTTTTACCTGGAACTGGAAGGCGATTTATTTTTAATTCTTTACAAAAGTCATCTATATCACAAAATATATATGTCAAACTCATTCTGTTGTTGTTCATAAATCCAGAATTGAGTTTGGCTACCTAGGAGAAAATCATTTTTTTATATTTTAATTTAATTTTAATCCCGAACTCACGTTATTTTAATTTAATTTTAATCCCGAACTCACGTTAAATAATACCCAGGTTTGAATGGCGCTTCTTTATTTAGTAGCGAGCACACGTAATAATAGAAGGTATATGAAGATCATTTGATTCCTGCAACTATTTTTTTATCATGTAATTGTCCGATTTCTCCAGAACTTAAACCCAGCACATCGGCTAAAATTTCATCCGTATGTTCTCCCAATAAAGGAGCTCTCTTGGCAGGAAGTCGAGAAACTTCGCTAAATTCCATGGGAACTGCAGGCATCAAATAATTTCCAATTCCTGGTTGTTCTACAGTTTGAAACATAGGATTTTCGTCAGAACATTCTGGATCCATTTCAACCAGTTCTTTAAAGGTTTGATATGGTCCCCAACAGACTCCGTATTTATCAAATATTTCTCTGACTTCATCCATAGTTCGAGACATAACCCATGGTCGTAAAGCACTTGCAATTTCCTCTCTTACCTTGAAGCGATCTCCTTCCAAATCCAGATTAACTCCAAAAAGCTTGGAAATTTTCTCAAAATTTTCTCCAAGCCCGGTTGCGTCACATAAGCTTTTCCATTGACGTTGGGTAAGGGCAACAATCATAATTCGATTTCCATGCAAGGTTCTAAAATCTCGCCCGAATGCACCATATAAATAATTTCCGTATTTAGCTCTTGAGTTTTGATTGATCTGAACTTCCGCAATTTTTCCTAGATTTCCTACAGATGACATTGCTACATCAGCTAAAGGCACTTTTACCAACTGTCCAAGTCCTGTTTGCTTTCGGTATCTCTCTGCTGCAAGCAAACCCACCAATGCCATTTGTCCGGTAATTTTGTCCCATGCGGGTAAAAGGTGATTGATCGGTCCTAAATGGTTTTCTAATCCTGTTGCCATTGGAAAACCTACGCTAGGATTTATGGTATAATCTACCGCGGAACCACCATGGCGGTCTCCCATAATGTTCACCATAATCAAATCGTCTCTATGCTTTTTTAAAGTTTCATAGCCCATCCATCCGCGATTGGGAAAATTGGTTAAAAATAATCCGGAATTTTCCCCCGGAGCACAAATCAATTCTGTTACAAGCTCTTTCCCGCGAGGTGAACGAAAATCTACGGCTATAGAGCGTTTTCCCTTGTTCATTCCTACCCAGAATAAACTTTTTCCATCTTTTGTTGTTGGCCAACGTGTAAAATCCAAGCCTCCTTCAATTGGGTCAAAACGAATTACATCAGCCCCCAATTGAGCCATGGTCATTCCCCCCAGTGGAGCTGCCACAAAAGCAGAACCCTCAATAACTCTCATTCCGTCTAATATACCTTTCATATTTACCAACTAACCATCCAATTGTATAAATTCAATTGTTATCATTCAAATATCTATGATTTTCTTCTACGAGAATTTGAATTTTATGAAGGGTTTTTTTGTCTTGTATATATATATATTACTATATTACATAAAAAAATATAGAGAAAAAATGAGCTGTACTTGCAAATAAAACAAAAAAATGCCATATTTCATGGTTACGAGGAATTCTGTCTACCGCATAAAAAAATGCTCCGATAGTATATAGTGCTCCTCCAATTACAAGCCAAACAAAACCACCTGTTGGGAATTTTTGATAGAAATTTTTAAAATCTATCAAAATCGTCCAACCGCAAAGTAGATAAAAAAATGTGCTAAGTAGGTCAAACTTATCTATCCAGATACTTTTAAAAATGATTCCCACAACCGCAAAACCCCATACCAATCCTATAATCACCCAACCCATAGTTCCTTGGATAATAACCAAAGCGGGGGGGGTATAAGTGCCGGCTATTAGTAAAAAGATAGATGAGTGGTCAAAAAATCTAAACACTCGTTTTGCTTTTCCCTTAAAGCTATGATACAATGTGGAAGAAAGGTATAGAATAAAGAGGGTAAAACCGTAGATCGTGCAACTAATGATTTTTAGAGTGTCGCCCGTTAAACTAGAAAAGACTACTAAAAGAGTCCATGCAACAAGGCTTAAGCTTGCGCCTACTAAATGTGTAATAGAATTGATTTTTTCACCTTTGTACATAAATTGCTTTTTACTCCAATTGGTTTAAGATTTTATAGTTACCCATTTTTTTATTTTGACTTGTTTTTTGATGTTTTCCAAAAGTTCAAAAGTGATTTCGGCATTTAACTGATTCATTTCTTCATCTTTTGCTGTTTCCATCGCTTCATCAATTATAAAATCAATCAGTTCTTCTATCTTTTGTTTTGAAAACTCATTTGTTACCAATTCACCAACAGCGGATGTAACGGTATAAAATATTCGATTCCCCAACTCGGTTGTAAATTTTTCCGGAAACAAAGTCGGAAAAGTGTGGCTAGATGTTTGTTTTACTATATCTGAAAGGATTTGTTTGAATTTTTCTTCCAATCTTTTGCCGGTTATGGTTGTATTTATTTTGCTTATCACAACTTCTTTGATTCTATCTCGTTTTTTGTTGATTGCATGGCTGAATATTTCCATAGAAGAGCCGGACATGATTTCGTCTTGGGCTTCTGTTAAAATTTGAATTGTCACCATATCGGAAAGCTCTTCTTTTATGATGTCTGAATAGTATTTGATTGTTCGCGATACGGCATCATCTCCGACATTAGTGAATTCGCTTTCTCTTAAAATTCTATACATTTTATAGATACGAATCAGCCTAAACGCCCTAAATTCTGCAAACGGGATCAAACCTAAAACGTCGTACCAATTGTACATGGGAAAAAGAAACCAAGCATCGTATTCCTTTTTGCGTATGGAACTGAACCAACGAACCAGAAATTCTATCAAAAAAAACGTAAAAAATGGTGCGTCTATCTTCCAAAAATCATCAAAAGGCTTTCCGTTTAATCCGATTTTTCGATAATATGCGAGTTTTAGTAGTGGTCTAAGCTCTTTGTCAAAAATAGAAAACTTTTCTTGTATACTCACATTCGGATTTCTCCAAAACCAAGTAAAGGCAATCGTTGTAGACGGAATGTGTTCTCCGGGATTATTGGAATACATAATTTGTTTGTATTCTTGATCTGTTTTGTTAGTTTGTATTTGCCGATACTTATCTTTTATAAAATTTTGTATCTTTTTGTAAATAGCTGATTGACCGGAAGCTTCGAATGGATTTTCTTTTATGATTAAAATCATTTGAGAATCCATTTTTTTTAAGATTTTTTGCTTTTCTTGCTCTAAGCCTATTTCCGTATTTAGCTGAAAGTATCTTTGGAAATCTCTTGCCAACTCATAGTATGTATCGGTAATTTCATTTTTTAGAACATTATCAATATATGCATTTAATTGAGGTATAAAAAAGTTAATAGTTCGATTCCGTTCTTCGTATTCTAACTTCAATACCTCCGAATAGATTTGTTTTGCTTTTGAAAATTCTTCATTTTTATAGGTTTGGGAAATTATTTCCAGCTGTTTTTCTATTTTTGAAGCTATCTGGTTCATCTCTTTTTTTTGATTTTCAGGGTTTTGAAGTTCATGGATTTTTTTTAATTCATCTACATATTGAAGGTAAAAATCGGTTGTTCGGTGTGGTTCAATACCTAGGTAAGTCTTTTCAAAGTAAGCTGGAATTTCCGGAATATGTTCGTAATAAAAAGAGCGTGCCATAAAGTAGGTTAAGTAAAATAGAATTAATACTATATTGACAAACACTATAGCAACCATAAAAAAATCCCATAAAAATCTAAAAATCTTGTTTGATAGACTCGATTTTTTTTGTTCTTCAGGGATTTCATCCGGTTTGACTTTTTTTCTAATAGATTGATTTTCTACCACAACATCCTTCTCCTATTGGCATAAAATTATTATTCCGATAGCCTAATGAAAACTATTTGGAATAAGAGTCTACTATAAAAATAGGAATCATATATAATTTTAACGTGGGTTTCGGAAAACGTTATAATAGGCTTGAAATAATCTAGTGGGTCATCAGCGGGTGAGGCTATAAAAAAAGGCAAAATCTCAAAGTTTTGCCTTTCTTTGCTTGGATGAGGGGATATAAAGTTAGAGTTTTTCTATTTCCTCAACGGTTAAACCGGTGTATTTGAGTATCTTTTCCATTGACTCATTGTTTTGTTTCATTTCTTTCGCTATTTCTATCTTGCCTTGCTCTTTTGCCCGTCTGATGGCAAGAGTCATCTTTCCCCTTTCGTCTTGTTCTCGCATAGAAAAGTAATCATACATTTCCAACTCGTCTTTGGTCCAATTATGTTTGTCTGACTCTTTGTATGCTTCTTTTAATCCCTTGTCTTCTATCCCTTCCGGCACTATTTTTAGATTCTTGGCATTCTTTATAAAAAATATCCACTTATCTACCAAACTCTTACATTCTTCCAGCTTCTTTTTGAACTTCGGAAGTTCTACAAAATTGAAGTTTATGTCTTTTAAGTCATTTTCCATCGTCTTTTTGTTCAAAATGATGTGTTGGGTTATGTAATCTTTCCCTTTGAAATATTTGAAGTCCAAAATACCAACAAATACTACCGGTGTTAGTTTGGGGTAATCATCCCCCTTTTCGATTTGGTTGGCATATTCTTTGGAAACATAATACTGGACCCTTTTGTCAAAACCATCCGTTTCCGAGACTTGCATTTCTACAATGTAGGAATTTTTCTTTTGGTCTTTGACTTTTACGTCTATGATAGAAGATTTCAAAGAACTGATCTTTGGCAGTTGGTAAGAATCTTTGAATGTAAGGTCAACGATTTTATACCCATGTTTCAAATCCAAAACGGAGTTCAAAAAAGAAATAAGGATTACCTTTTTGTTTTCATTTCCAAATATTTTGTGAAAAGCAACATCATTTTTTGGGTCGGCAAACTTCATAAGAATAAATTGTATGTTTTTGACTATTTGTCAAATGGAATTTTAGGTTTGTTATTGTAGGCAGACGATCATGTTAATAGAAAAGTTACCTTTCGTTTCAAAAGCTGGGTAGATAGGAATACGGGCGAGAAGAGTTTCATGGTTCGGCAAGCTCACCAACCGATGTTCACCATGGATATTTATGAATTTATGGCTAAAATGCTCTTTTTCCTTCCAGAACCAAATACCATAGTTCGACTACGCTCACTAACCATGATTCGTTATTATGGAATCTATGCCCAATCCCTAGGTCAAAGGCTTAGGGTTATTGAACAAGTAGCCTGGGCTAAAGCAATAGAACATTGTTTCAATACCAACCCAATTTTTTGTCCTGTTTGCAAGAAAGAGATGGAATTAATGGTTCGACTAGGCTCACCAACCGTGTATATTCTTATTTTTCATATAATGAGATTTCCAAGTTAAAATCAAGCCATGATCTTATAAATGGTTATTTTCGACCAAGGAGCAGAAGTCCTTAATGGAGGAATTGTATTTTATGATTAGAATTTTTTTTAGAAATAGTTGACAATTTTTTAATTCAAGATTTTTCTTGGACAAATAGGAGTATATTTGCTTTAGGATTTTTTCCGAAATTTTCGGCGAAATTTAAGTCTATCCAATAACTTATCCATGGAGCAATTAGACATATTGAATACTATGGGAAGTAACTTATTTCTTAGGCATAAGAATTTTTGTGTTTGCTGTTTGAGGGTTTTCAATTATTTTTACTATGGTATGGTCATTAAGAGAGAAGCAAAGTAGTCTCTAAAAAAAACTTAATATTTTTTATTTTTAATATTGACTATTTATTTGTATAGTATTTATTTGTATACTATATAGAGGTGTAGTTATGTTAAAAAAGCTCATAGTGCATAATTTTGCTTTGATAGAATATTTGAATTTAGATTTTGATAAAACTTTAAGTGTAATTACGGGAGAAACCGGCAGTGGGAAATCTTTGGTTTTGGATGCTCTTTCTTCGGTCTTAGGAGGTCGGTGCAACACACAGAACATCAGAAGCGGGGCACAAAAATATCAAATAGAAGCCTTGGTTGATGTAAGCAAATCACCAAAGGCTATCCAATGGCTTGAAGAAAAGGGATTTTCTTATGAAAACGGAGAAGTGATTATAAAAAAAGAATTAAGTTTAGATGGAAAATCACGAATTCAAATAGGAACGTCTCTTGCTCCTTTTCAATATTTAAAAGACTTTGGAGCTTTAATTGCCGAAATTCACAGACAAAATGATCAATTATATATTTTGGATAAAAATACACAGCTAGAAATTTTGGACAATTTTGCTCTGACAAATGCTATGAAGAATGAAGTGAGTGAATCATTCAAAACTTATATAACCTTAAAAAATAGGTTAGAAGAATTGGAAAATTTGAGAACTGAAAAACTAAGGAATATTGATTTAAGAAAATATCAAATTGAAGAAATTAGCGACGCAGACCTTAAATCAGACGAAGAAGATTCTCTTTTAAAAGAAGAAAATCTTCTTATAAATGGTGAGAAATTGATAGAAAATTATAATGTTATTTTAAATAGCATGGACATTTCCGAAGGTAGTATTATCAGCCTATTTGCCCCCATACTGAATTCCAGCGAAAAAATTACTTTAATCAACCCAGAATTCCAAGTTAATAAAGAAGAATTCAATGATATTTATATTCGCTTGAAAGAATTGTACAACACTATTTGCGATGAAATGGAAGAAATATTTTTTTCACCTGAAAGATTGGATTTTGTTCAGTCAAGGATTGATTTAATAAATCGATTAAAGAAAAAATACGGAAAAACGATCAAAGAAATTTTAAATTTCAAAAAAGAAGCGGAATCGGAATTGGAAACTCTTTTATCCAGCAATGAGCAATATGACTCTTTAAAAAACCAATTGAATAAAGTTATAGATCATTTGTCTGAATTATCCGTAAAACTTTCCAAGCAAAGAAGGAACGCCATACCGGAGATGGAAATTGAATTACAAAAAGAATTTGCAAAACTAGGGATGAAAGATGCCAAATTACAAGTTGTATTAAGGTGGGAAGAATCATCAGACGGAGAAGTCCAAAACGGAAACAAAACATATTTATTAAATGAGACTGGCTTGGATAAAGTGGAGTTTTATTTTACGGCAAATACGGGAGAAAAACCAAGACCTATCAGGAAAATTGCATCTGGAGGTGAAATTTCTAGAGTTATGTTAGCTCTAAAAAGTATAATGGGGCGAGATGGCTATGAAAAAATTTTAATTTTTGATGAAATTGATTCCGGAATTGGTGGAGAAGTTGCCAATAATGTAGGAGAAAAGCTAAAACAAATTTCGGAAGACCACCAAGTGATACTGATTACGCACCTACAGCAAATTGCTGCTATAGGTGCCGAGCATATAAAAGTTGAGAAAGAAGTTGTTAAAGGAAGAACTGTTTCAAAGGTCAGACAACTTAAAACCAAAGAGAGAGCCCAAGAATTGGCAAAAATGATATCTGGAGAAAATATCACAAAAGGAGCGTTGGAGCATGCAAAAGAACTGCTTTTCCAAAAAGCTGTTTAAGGTTATGTTTATCGAGACGCTTGCAATGAGCGAATTGAGTTCTTAAACTAAAACTAGATCATCCTTTTTTTCTTGTTTTTTAAGTTTTTCTTTTTCTTCTTTCATTTTTTTGAGAACCCAATTTGAGCGTAATTCTCTTATTTTGAGATGAATGAGTTCGGTTAAAATATCAACTTGCTTTTTTTTGGCGGGATCGGTGACTTTAGACTTTATGTATTGCTTAATCGAAAAAAATTGATTTGCCTTGATTTTGGGAGATAAATTTCCAAATAAGGTTCGAACAATTTTCACTTGGTTTTCATTTAATAGACCTTTTACATCGTTTTTAATACAAAAATCTACAAACTCACTCAAAGGTTCTTTTAGTAAAGATTCATCATAATCAGAGCGAATTAAATAATAAACCAAATAGATTTCATCCATTTTTACGGATAAAGTTTCGGAAATCTTTTTAAATAGCAATTTTTGTCTATCTTCAATTCTTGTGGGATATTTTTGAACTTCCCGTAGCAGCAGAAAGACTAACATAACATTTTTTTCTTGGATCATTGGAAAATCCGATTTTAACTTCCAAGTCAGCTGAATAATTTCTTCTTTAACGTTTAAAGTATTTTTTGAATGTTTTATTATATTTCGAAGTTCGAATAGTAATATGTCTACTATATATGGATAATCCAATTTTACAAAAATTTTGGGAGGAGGTTCGGAATTGGGAGGAGTATCTTCCTCCTTGTAACTCAAGCTTTTAATATAAGACACTTTTACAATTTCCGCACAAGACATCAAATTTTCGTTTGTCAGCTTTAGGGTAGAACTTTTATAACGAAGTAAAAAGTCAAAATAATCTTTAAGGCTTGTATTTTTCATTATCAATTTCCGATCTTCAAGCTGAAGATTTCTTTTGAGCACTGCCGGTTTTAGCGTTATATAACCGGCTCGGACTTCTCTCAGATCAGTAATGATTTTAATAAATTTATTTATCCTTTTTTCTAATTCATCGTTGCTTATTTCTTCTTCTTCAATTTCTTGTTCTTCCGGTTTTGCTTCGGCTGCAAAAGAATTAGATAATTTCACCAGAATTTTTCCAGCAAAGGTAACAGTCTGTATATAAGCTCCAACAAGTCGTATTCGTTCTATTAATTTAGTAATGGAATTTTCTTTTTTTATCCAATCAGCACACCTTGCAATCTGCTCTTCTTCGGTTTTCGTAAAAAATGATGTTCCTGGATATAAAAAAGAAGTTAGTCTCAAAAACGTAATATTTTCTTGTGCATCTTTTGGCTTTATTTTTGCATCGGAGTATTCTTGACCGTTGTGTAGAAAATTTATCTCCGAAGGATATCTGGTTATTCGGTGAAAATCCTCCTCATCCCATATTCTTTTTAAAAGTGAGTGGATAATAGCATTAAAAGCAATAGGTCGAATTTTGTTTTGATTGGGAGGTGGGAAAAAATTGTTTAAGTCTTTTTGCTTTTCTACAAATATCTTTTTGGTTTCTTGCTGTATTGTATTAGCAAAATCAGTTTCTAATTCAAAATTTATATATAATTTTAATAATTTGTTGATTGCAGAAAAATCAATCACGGAAAAATCAATTTCTTTATCTAGTTTTTCGAGTAATTTTTGGCTTTGCATGGTAGCTTTCTCATAGTTTCAATATAATATTTCTCTCAAAAACAGAAATACAATTTCATTTTAACCTTGTTATAATAAAAACTTTAGTGGAATCCCATACTTTTGGCAATTCATTTTTTTGAATACTTTAAAAAGTCAAATTTAATTTGAATTTTATCTCAAATGAAATCCGTTTTCTTTTGCTAATTGAAGAGTTGTATCCACAATCTCTTGAATTTTTTCAGAGCTAAAGGTTTGGTTGTATGTTAGTAATTCGATTCTGTATGTTACGGATTTATTGGATTCTCCAATACTCTTATCTTGGTATATGGAGGAAACGATCATATCATTAATTTCCGGTATTTGGGCTTGTTTAATAATTTGAACAAATTCCTCCGTTCCTTTGTTTTTGTCCATAAGAAGTGATATATCAATTCTATCTTGTGGAAATTGAGAAGGTATTTTAAAATTAAATTTCTGCTGATTTAATTCGTAGATTTCCAATAGATTAAAGAAATTAATTTTTCCTTGTATAACCCTTTTTTTAACACCATAATTATCCGCGTATTTTGGGTGAGCATAACCTAATTCTACAAGGATTTTATCATTTTCTATAATTTCAACCGAGCACTTGGGATGAAAATATTCTTTTGTTTCATTTTGTAATTTGAATGTATGAATATTTAGGTTTTTTAAGAGATTCTCCATATATGTTCTGGCTATAATAAAATCATCTTCCAAAATATTTTGTTCCTGAGTTTTCTTTGGATTTACAATTGCAAAACCAAACCAACGCTTTTCTTCCGGTAACTCACTCGTGTTTTTATGGTACGTTCTTGCATATTCAAAAATTTTAATAGTTTCAAATCTATCTATATTGGTATAAATATTTTTTAACAAAGAAGGATAAACTGAATTCCTTAGGTATTTATATTCTTCTGGCATGGTATTGGAGATAGATACAATTTGATCGGTTTTTTCTTCAAATTGTGTATCAATATAGGAAGCAAAAGAATAGTTATA
Organism: Leptospiraceae bacterium; assembly: GCA_024233865.1. Lineage (GTDB taxonomy): Bacteria > Spirochaetota > Leptospiria > Leptospirales > Leptospiraceae > JACKPA01. Next base: position 171,061 of record JACKPA010000005.1, read on the forward strand.
AACTTCATTAAAAAAAAGAGTATCTGTAAAAAAATGTTTTAATTTTCTCTCCAATTCTCTCGCTTTACTTAAAGGTGCAGGATTTACTTCCGAAACCAAAGGAATAAATGGAATTGTGCCAAAACCAATAGACCTTCCCACTTCTTCAACTATATCTTCGGGTACAGTAACGTCATAATTGTGTCTGTAATTTGGAACTGTAACGTGTAAGTCATCACCTTCGACCTTTAGAGTAAAACCCAGTCGTTCCAATACATTTTGTATGTTTGATTTCCCATATTTCTTTCCAAGTTTTTTATTGATAAACGAAAATGTTGTAGGTATTACAACTTTTTTATTTTCATTATGATTGTATCCTGTCACCTTTTTTGCGATTAAGTTTTGGCAGCCGTTAGAAACCAAAAGATTCAAAACCCTTTTTATAACCGGTATAGCAGTACTTGCTTCTAAACCCTTTTCATACCTTATGGACGCTTCAGACCGGATACCGGTTTTTCGTATGCTTTTTCGAATATCTTCCCTTTTGAAAATGGCTGATTCTAAAATTAAATTTTTTGTTTGGTCACTGACTGCAGTTGAGCTTCCCCCCATAACCCCGGCTATGGCAACAGGCTCTTCTAAATTACGAATAATCAAAACATCCGGAGATAATTCAAAAGTTGTATCGTCTAACAACTGGATTTTTTCACCTGTTTTTCCAAAATCTACGGAAATCTTAATTTTTTCCAATGTGTCTTTATCAAAAAAGTGAGTGGGTTGTCCGAGTTCTAACATAGAATAATTGGATACATCTACAATATTGTTTATGGAACGAACGCCACATTTTTCTAATCGGGATTTCATTTTAATAATAGATGGCAAAATGGTAACATTGTCAATTTCACAGGCAAAATAAGAATGAGCGTTTTGATTCCGGATGACTTCCACATTTGTATCTTTTTGAAATTCAAAATCCGTTTCAAAAGGATTAAAACGAATTGGAATAGAGAGTTGGGAAGCAAGTTCTCTGGCAAAGCCAAAATGGCTCCATAAATCTGGTCGATGTGTTATAGATTTGTTATCAATGGTTAAAATTTTATCATTTAAGCCCAAAAGAGTAGAAATGGATTCACCAATTGTAGCATTTGTAGGAAGTCGTAAGACTTCAAAGTGGTTTTCCGATATACCAATTTCTTTTTCGGAAACAAACATGCCTGCACTCATGATTCCTTTTATTTCCGTTTGTTTTATCGTTTTTTCAGGAAGGGAAGAGCCTGGTAAAGCCAAAGCAACTTTTTCGCCTTTTTGAACCGTATTATCACCGGAAACAACCTGAAACTCATTTTTTCCATCGGTAACCCTGCATAAGGTAATACCAAGTTCCGGTTTTTTTACGCTTTCCAATATTAGTACGGTAATTACAGTTTTTAAAAAGGGTTTATAGTCTTCTATTTCGTCTAATTCACATATAGATAAACCAATTATTTCTTCAATTTTTGAAATTTGAGAAACATCTATATTTATAAAATCTCCGAGCCAATCGAGTGATAATTTCAAGCTAAAAATCCTTTATTATGATTCATTTCCACTTAATTCCAAATTAAAAAAAAGGGGAATTGAGTCATCAATTTCCTCATAGTTGCACAAAGTTTTCTTGCTTTTATTGAGATAAATGCTTTAGGATTTTTTCCAACCCAGGCTAACTCATAGAACAGGCTTTCAAATCATTTCGAAAATGGAAACCTCTTTAAAGCTATCTTGTTCTAATTTCTCAGCTAGTGTAGACAAATATTTTTTAAATTCAACCCTGTTTCCTTTTTTAAAAGTATGCTTATAAGGTTGATGTTAGTGGTAGCAAGCATTTTCTTGGTTTTTCAACGGGTTCAAGTGAGAATACAGAGACAGTTAAGGATATATTATCTTTTCATTAGAGGGACGTCCAACCCGCTTTTCTTAAACAAGTTAAAACAAACTCAGTATTCTTCTCACGCTGCATAAAATAAATTGCACCACCTTTGTTTGTTAGATCATAAGCGGAATGGCAGACATCAGCCATCATATCCCAGTATTCTTTTTCTTCCATATTATCATTATGGAACGCATAGTCTTTCTGCTGATTAAAAGGTGGATCCAAAAAAGTTAAATCTACTTTGGACAACATTTTGTCTTTTAATGCATTTAAACAATTATCGTTATAAATTTCATACTTCATAAACTATCTTTCCCATATTCACCTTAAGGCATAACTCTTCTCCCGAAAATTGGTTTAAAACTCCACCTTATCATAAATTTCATCCAAATCCAAATTATATTCGATTGTCTCTATGAGAAACAATTTACCTTCCTGTGACTCGGTTAGTTTCCAATAACCATTTTCTCTTCTAAACTTTTCAACTTTTCGATTCGAGGTTGAAATGAGAATATACTCTTCTAAAGAAGGCAGGCTTCTATAAAGCTGAAATTTTTTTCCTCTATCATAGCTTTCCGTTGAATCAGACAAAACTTCTATGATTATATGAGGATTTAGTAAAGTATCGGTTTGTTTGTCCAAAAATTCTGATTTTCCGCATACGATTGTGATATCAGGATATGTATACAAGCCTGTTTCCGAAACTTTTACTCTCATATCGGATGGATAAACCCTACAAGGTTTTTTCTTTAAAAAAAGACTTATCTCCCGTATAAGGTTGGTAACTATCAAATTATGCATTTCTTTTGCTCCAGCCATTGCAAAAACTTCTCCGGCATAGTATTCGCTTTTGAATTCTGCTTTTCTCTCCATTGCAAGATAGTCTTGTTCCGTATAAAGTTTATGTGCAAGATTCACCATAATTACCTGAGATTTTTGGGATTATCCCAAACCAGTTCCTTTAAGTGTATTATGTACTCCATAGTCAGCCTAAGACATAAAGTTGTCAACTTTTTTAACAAAACAATTCCAACTGTTTCTTGGAAGGTAATTCTTCCATGTAATTGGAAATAAACAATTCTTTTCCATTTTGATCAGAGTTTTTCGTCACATTTCTCATTCCATATTTTAAATTCCAAGCTATGATATTTGTAAATCCAAACAAGTTTTTTATATACTCCGAATCATCATACGTTATGAGCCATTTGTGCTTACAATTTTTCATTGTATTTGCGAATCTCTCGTGATCAAAACCTTTGTGAAGATTTCCGTTTTTTCCATAAAGAGCTGACTTTTTTGCTGAATAATAAGGCGGATCCAAAAATAGAAATACCTCTTTGCCTTTGGCATTTACCAACTTTTCATAATCAAGGTTGGTAATGGTTATATCGCAAAGAATATTTTTCAATTTTAGTAATCTTTCTATAGAAGAATTTGTGAACCTGTCTTTAAATGCCAATTCTGAGTAGCCACCGGCTTCACTAGTTCCGGAAAATGTGATACGATTGTAAACAAAAAATGCACTTGCAATTTCAATATCATTAAACCTTTGAATGTTCTCGTTTAAGAATTTATGTAATTCTTTTCCATTAGGAAATTGTGTCCTCCATTCCAGAACTTTCTTAATGACGGAATCCAAATCTTTTTGGCACATATTCCAAAATGTGTAAAGTTGAAAGTATAGGTCATTGATCCAATATTTTCGATTGGGATACTTTTGTTTTAGGTATATAAATACACTCCCCCCCCCAACAAACGGTTCTCTAAATTCTTGAAATTCAGGAATTAAGCTTGAAATCAAATCAATCGCTCTACTTTTTCCTCCCGGATACCGTAATGGACTTTTAATCATTTAAATAGCCCTCCCAATACGGATCGTAAAATTATTTTCATTGGCTTCTTTAAAAAGATTTGCAATCAGAGATTGTTGTTTTGAGGTTAAAGAATTTTTTTTAATAAAATCTTGTAAATTACCAGAATCGGATTGAATTGAAGTTTTTAGATTTGAAGAAGTCAGATTTAGTATTGATTGGCATTTTATTTTTTTACCATCGAGTTCTACTTCTTTTAAATTGCTAAATAGTATTATTTTTAACAATCCATCTTTAATATCATTTACACTTGGAAGAGAAGAGTCTTTGCTATGTTTTGATTCTACTAAATAAAGAGTATTATTTTTTATTTCAAGTTCATCTATTGTTAAAAAATACTTTCCACCTAAATAATTTGTGATTGTAAGCTTAGATTTTGTTTGTGTTTTTAAGAATTCTTTTGGCTGGTTTGTTCGTATTTCTCTTGATTGAGCTTCCTTAGATTTTTTGCGAGAAGCATCCATAAAAAAATTCAAGTCTTGTACTATTTGTTTTTGGAGATTTTCTAACCCTTTGCTTGAGTGTAATTTTACATTAAGATTAGTTTCAATTTGTGAATATGAATGTTTAACTTTGTCTAATAAATTGTATAAATTTTCTTTAACTTCTTTTATATTCCAATGTAAAGCGGAGCTGTGATAGTTTTTAATTTCATTAATTTTAGTTTTAATATATTCATTGTTAAAACATTGGTTTGTAATCTTATTGTTTCTGGTTTTGTGTTTTTCTGCTTTATCATAATACGCAAGAATTACATAAACATCGAGTAAACTCATTAATGAAATGGTATCCCATTGGATAAAATCCCTATCTCCTTCAAAACCTTCATCTTTTACTATTGGGATAATCGTTATTTTCTTTGCAAAATTTAAAGTATTGTAAACTCGCTCGTAAGGGTAAGAGCGTGTTCTTTTTGGAGAAACCCATTTACTAATTGCATAGGTACTTGTTCCTTCATTTAAAACAAAACTGGCAGGTAATTCATTAATATCAAAATTTTTTAAATTAAAGGTTTTTAATTCATCTTTTACATGGATTTTATATTCAATTCCAGTAATTTTTGCGGTTATTTCCATTAAGATATAATTTTAAAATTATTAACTTTTTGACAATGAAATAATTCAAGTTTTTTCCAGATTTGGTGATTCTTTCGTAACCATTTTCCACATGGAAAGTATTTTTCTAACATCTTCCTGGGAAAAACCTCTCAGTTCAAAATCAATTCTCTCAAAAATCCATTTTAAATTGTATATTTGCAAAGTATAAATCTCCTTTTCCTTCTTTTTTTCGTGAACCGCTGATGTTAAAAACTAAAAAGGGTCCGCTAATTTTCCATTTGATAATACCTATTCGATCCGTAAAAACCATTGTTTTTATATCTCCTAAACTCCACTGTTCATAAGGAGAACGAAACCGATTTTTTTCCGATTGAAAAAGTGAGGATACTTCAAATTTCCAGTCTTTATCCGGTCGAATGGAAAACTTCATTTCCCCTAGTTCGTCTCGATTGGACCGTTTTTCATATCGTAATAAAAATTGTGTGGAAAGAAATTTATATTCATAAGAAACGCTAAGCGCCTTAGCAGATACATTCAAGCTATCATCATTTTTATTCAAATTGTAATAACCTCTTCCACCCAAACAAATTGCACCCCATTTTCCTTGTAAAAAAGCTACGTTTCCACCAAAAATTTTTTCCACATTTTCTTCTTTTTTATTTTCAAAATACTCCAATCTGTCAAAATGATACCTTGAGATTTTTCCATATTTTAAAATTGCTTGGGTATCATCCGTTATTCTATCCGGATTTATAAACAAATTTCCATTGTTTTCCTTTTGAACGGATAATACAAAGTCTAAGCCTTTGTCTGTCTTTGATAGATTGAGGTTTGAATAACCATAGTTGTTTTCTTTTGTGCCAAAAATTTGGGTTTGAAGAGAATAGCGAAAGGTATTGGACCACTTTTTTGTTTTTGTTTTTTTAAGATTTATATTTAAAAAACCGACTTTAGATTCAGGACTATAGGCAACTCCGAATGTATCCTTAGGTGAAGATATGTAAAATCCAGGTTTTTTTTCAGACAAACCTTTTCCAAAAAAAATTCCACCGGCCCATTTTTTAAAATAGAAACCGGTCCAAAGAGACCTTACTAGTGGTTGAGGAATTATACCATGATATGGATTTTGAAAGGCAGAATAAAAATCAGCATCCTTTAGAACATAAAATCCTTGAATAGGTTTGTACCTGTGTCCCACAGAAAAGTAGAACAAATCATTTTTAAAATAAAAAGAACCTAAATACCTATCTCTTCTTTTTTCCCAAAAAGTCTCTGAATTTTTATATTGATAAGAAGCGAATAGGTTGTTTTTGATTTTATCATTTGACTTAGAATATCTTGATTCAAAATATTCCGTTGTATTTCCAATCGTAATTTTTGAATCTTCTGCATGTAAATTCCTGAAAAAAAATGAAATACTGAGAAACAAATACAATACCCTAATGATTGCTTTCATTTTTTTTCCTATTTTTAAGATATTGCAGGCGATTTAATTTTTTGACAATTTTGGAAGGAAGGGTAGCTTTTAGCTTCCAATAGAGGTCTTTGCTTTTGCTTGCTTTCGCTATCTGTATGCAAAGGCTAATAGGAATGTTTTCTCTAAGCAATTCATCAATTCCAAGAGGGTAAATAACGTATTTTCTTTTTGGTTTTTCCGGAATTGGTTTTGTTTGGTAAATTTTTTTCTTCTTATATGGTTTGAATATGGTGGGATTTGCTTCTTCTAAAAGATAGTCTTGGTAGAATTCATCCGTTTTCCCGCTGAAATAAATTGCTGTTCTATTAGTAGAACTTTCTACCAAACCACCAACACTCCATAGATCCAAATCTAAACTTATGGAAAAGCCACCTGTTAGTTCGGAACTTCCTGCATAAAAAGTTTTTCCCAATTCAAAACCTATTTTTAGAGTATCACCGGATAAAAAGTTGATTTGATAGTTTTTAGACCTTTTATCAAAGTTTTCTTGGTATTTCAGAAAAACTGATTTGTGTTTGTAGAGTTGTAACCTCGAAGCAATACTATAAGATAATCTATTTTCCTTTTGAAAACCGATTAAAAAATCTAAGTATTTATAAGATAATCCGGTTAAAAATTTTGTTCCTACCTTTTTTTCTTGGAAATCTACGCCAAAATTACCAAAATTCTTTTTTGTTTGGTTGGAAAAAAGGTAAGTTGAAAAATAAAGCTTTAGGTACGGATTATCCTTTTTTTTCCAATGGGAAAGCCAGAAAGCGGATTCCATATTTAACCCGTTTTGGGGAAAGAATCCTGCAATACCAAAAGAAGGTTGTAAAAGGGCAGCATGTATCAAGAGAGAACTACCAAATTGTTGTTGGGAGAAAACGGGACTAACAAAAATTAACATGAGCCATACTACCCTCATACTTATATTGGGTAATAAACTGAAAAGTTGGTACTGGTTTTCTCAAAAAAAGTTGTTCACGTTTGGACGGATATCGACACAAGAAAGAAAAAAACTAAAAAAAATTAAAAAAGGGGGGTGTGAAATTATTTTATAGTGAGTTCGATGTAACTTTCCTAACGAGTGACTTAAGTCGCTCGTTACTAGAAATCAAAGGTTTACATTGAATTTGTAAGCAAAAATATTGGTTTTTGTAGTGAAATTATAGTAACGAGCGGTTTAAACCGCTCGAAAAAAGAAGGTTAAACCTTATGTCGAACTCACGTTATTTTATAGTGCTAATACAAAATAAAATTTTGAACCTTTGCCTACTTCACTTTCAACAAAGATTTCTCCGTTGTGAGCTTGAATGACTTTTTGTGAAATGGCAAGACCAAGCCCTGTTGATATTTCTCCGCCGGTTGGCTTGGATTCACCTTTGAAAAATGGTCTAAATATTTTTGATTGATCGGTTATATCCATACCAACGCCCCTATCAATGACTTCGGTTTTTACCCAACTATCTGACTTTTCCAATCTCACAAGAATGAATGAACCTCTATGGGAATATTTGATTGCATTGGAAAGTAAATTATCCATTACCTGCTCCAATTGAAACCCGTCAAAACAAAGTTCGATAGATGCATCAGAGAATTCAAGCTTTATGGTTACATTTTTACTAAGAGCTAAATATTTATTGTTTTCTATTGTTCCTAGGATAAACTTGATGTAGTCCTGTGGTATTTTGTGCAAATTCAAAATACCGGATTCTATGGCACTATAATCCAAAAGCTCATTTAACAATCTTGTCATCTTTCTACTACTGTTTTCAATGAACTTAAGGTAGTGAATTTGTTTTTCGTTTAACATTTCTGCATTATCGCTTTTTAGCAATTCCACCATGATATTTACGGAAGTTAGCGGATTACGAATGTCGTGTGCAGCCATTCCCATATACTTGTTTTTTTCCAAATTAGCAACTTTTAGTTGACTGATTTTTTCTTTTAGCTCATATTTTCTAACCTTTAGTTTAAAAAAGATAAACGCTAAAAAAGTCATGAGAGCTAGGTTGATGGAGAAATTTGTATATAAAAAATGGGAATTGGAAAATTTATAATGAGTTTGAAAAAGAACTAGTGTCCAAGCGAATGTTGCAAAAACTCCATAGACCAAAGATTGCTTTCTGGAGGTTACTTTATTGTAACAATAAAAAAACAAAGGGATTATTTGTAATTTTCCAAAAAATATCTCAAAACCTGTTATCCAATCAACAAAATTAATCAGTATCGCAATTAAGTAGAAAAGAGAATGGAAAAAAACTTTATAATTATAAGAATTTCTACCCAAGATAAAAGATAACAGACGAATATAAGCTCTTTTTTTAGCTGGAAAGCAACAATCAATAACATCCGAATTTTGTTTTGTATTTTGGACTTGAAGAATATCCATGCTCCCCTCCCATGAATTTTCCATAGACTTTTGAGGAACCTTTCTTGGTATTGAATTCTCAAACCCAAAAACTGTCAATTATTTCATTTTTTAGAAACTTAATTTTGTAATTTTATGAATGACTAAACATTTTACATTTTTGGGATATTATAACTAATGTTAAAAGTAAAATAACCGATTTAAATCAATTGCTTATAAGAAATTCTTGTAGGTTTAAGAATTAGTAATAGACTGTAAACTTATACTTTATAAATTTTACAAAAATATTATATTAATTCAGAGGTTTTAAGGCGTGGATAGTAGTTTATATATTTTATTATCTATAGGTTCGGGTATTATCGCGCTTGTATTTGCATTTATTTTAGCTAGCGCTATTGTCAAATCAAGCGATGGAAATGAGAGAATGAGAGAGATAGCCGGATACATTCATGAGGGAGCTATGGCTTTCCTTGCGAGGGAATATCGGTATCTTTCCGTGTTTATAGTAATTGTTGCGGCTGTTATTGCAATATTTATAGGTTGGGAAACAGCAGTGTGTTTTGTGTCCGGTGCAATTTTATCAATTTTAGCCGGATATTTGGGGATGCAGGTTGCAACCAAAGCAAACGTAAGAACAACAGAAGGTGCCAGAGCAATTGGTCAATCCAAGGCTTTGGAAATCGCTTTTTCCGGGGGAGCTGTTATGGGTTTGGCGGTTGTAGGTCTTGGAATTATGGGTCTTGGTTGTCTTTATATGCTTTTTTCCGCAATGGCTGGAGAAAATGCTGTCACCTATGTAACCGGTTTTGGACTCGGAGCAAGTTCGATAGCTCTTTTTGCTCGTGTTGGTGGTGGTATTTATACAAAAGCTGCTGACGTAGGAGCTGACTTAGTTGGAAAAGTGGAAGCAGGTATACCGGAGGATGATCCTCGAAACCCGGCGGTAATTGCGGATAACGTAGGGGATAACGTGGGAGACGTTGCCGGAATGGGTGCTGACCTTTTTGAGTCTTATGTAGGTTCTATCATTTCTGCCTTAACACTAGGTGTGATCGTTTTCAAACAACAAGGCGGACAAGGTATCAATAATTACCTATTGTTTCCTTTTATATTGGCCGCAGCCGGTAATATTTCTTCTATTATTGGAGTACTGATTGGTCGAAAAAGCAAATCCGATAATCCACAAGCAGCCCTTAATTTAGGAACTTATATCGGTGGAATTGGTGTTATCATTTCTGCCGCTTTTTTAAGCCACGTCCTATTTCAAAGTTTTAACGCTTTTTGGGCGATTATTTCGGGTTTAGTAGTAGGTATGGCGATTGGAAAAATTACAGAGGTTTATACTTCTGGCGACTACAAATATGTAAAAAAAATTGCAAAACAATCAACTACCGGTCCGGCAACAACTATCATTTCCGGTCTTGCGGTTGGTATGTATTCCACTCTTGTTCCTATAATTCTAATCTCCATTGGAGTATTGGTTTCTTATTTTGTAATGGGTGGCGGAATGTTGGGATTGTATGGTATTTCTTTAGCTGCGGTTGGAATGTTGTCAACTACAGGATTAACGGTAGCCGTTGACGCTTATGGTCCTATTGCTGATAACGCCGGTGGTATCGCAGAAATGGCTCATTTACCAAAAGAAGTAAGGCAAATCACAGACAAATTAGATTCGGTAGGAAATACTACTGCTGCTATTGGAAAAGGGTTTGCCATTGGTTCTGCTGCCTTAACCGCTTTGGCTCTATTCTCATCTTATTCACAATCAGTGGATTTGAAGGGCATTGATTTATTGAATCCTGTTACTTTAGTTGGTATGTTTATTGGAGCGGTTTTACCGTTTTTGTTTGGTGCTCTTACAATGGAATCCGTTGGAAAGGCTGCTAACTTTATGATTGAAGAAGTTAGACGACAGTTCAAAACCATTCCTGGCATTATGGAAGGAACCGGTAAACCGGATTATAAAAAATGTGTGGATATTTCCACAGCAGCAGCTTTGAGAGAAATGTTGTTACCTGGAATTTTGGCAATTGTAATTCCACTTCTAGTTGGGTTGCTTCTTGGGAAAGAGGCTTTGGGTGGTTTGTTAAGTGGAGCGGTTGCAACAGGAGTTTTGGTAGCTATTTTTATGGCTAATGCCGGAGGTGCTTGGGACAACGCTAAAAAATACATCGAAGGTGGAGAATATGGCGGGAAAGGCTCTGAAGCACACAAAGCAGCTGTTGTTGGTGACACAGTTGGGGACCCATTCAAGGATACATCCGGTCCGTCTATGAATATTTTGATTAAATTGATGACTATTGTTTCTTTGGTTTTTGCTCCTGTTATTGTACAGTTTGGTGGAATTTTGTTGAAATTTTTACAATAATTTTTTTCGTTAGGCACACTTTAAGCTTAGTTGAAGTGTAGATTCCGGTGGTTCGATATGCAGTAGTTTAATAACTCTGCTACTCGCCAACCGGAATCGTATTTCACCAAGTTGATCTGCTCCTATGGAAGATATGGATTTGATTGTTTCTCCTAGCAGGCATAAAATTACCGTTAACCCTGAAAATCCAAATATTCCACATGCAAGAGTAAAGTTTGTCTTGACTGGAAATTTTTCCGAAAATTTTGGCGAAATTTAAATTAGCCCTGAGGATACTTGCTCTGGCACAGCGATGGAATGGCTAAAAATAAGGCAGTAGAGTTATCTAAAACAGGTCGGAAAGAAATTGCTGGCAGAATTTTTTTGAAGAACTTTTTCATTTTTAGTTTTCAATATAGAGGAATGTTGATTTATTAGCTACGAATTTTGAATGAAGATTCATACAACATTACGAATTGAACAGTCAAAATTGGAGGTATCAAAATGGAACAAGAATTGAGCTTTGAAAAAATTTGGTTGCTATTCCAAGAAACAGACAAGGAATTCAAGGAAACAAGCAGGAAATTCCAAGAAACAGATAGGAAATTCCAAGAAACAGATAGGAAGTTCCAAGAAACAGATAAAAGAATCAGAAAACTAGACAGGCTATTTACCGGACAATGGGGGAAATTGATGGAATCTCTAGTCGAGGGTGATTTGATTGAGTTACTAAGAGCAAGAGGCATTTCTGTCAATCAAACAAGCCAGAGGCTCAAAACCAGATACAACAACCAAGACTTTGAAATTGATATTGTAGCCAAGAATGGAATCGAAGTAGTGTTCGTTGAAATCAAAACAACTCTTACACCGGAAGACGTGGAGCACTTTTTTAAAAAATTGCAGATAATCAAAAGCGTTTTTTCTGAGTATACCAATAACACGGTTTATGGAGCAATGGCATTTTTGCGAAGCGAATCGGATGCTGCCTTGAGAGCAGAGAGGAAAGGTATGTTTGTGATTCGTGCAACCGGCAAAAGTGCATCCATCATCAACAGTGTTGATTTTCAACCTGTTGTTTTTTGAGTTAGAAAATAGGAAAAAATGCATTTTTTAAACAAGCAGTTCTGCCAGTAATGATTTATTATTTTAACCTAACGTGAATTCCATGTTCTTTTTTTTCTCCAAAATTCTAACAATTTTATTTTTTCCACTTCCCCTTACAATTTTATTGGGAATTATTTTAACGTTTTTTGTAGTAAAAAAATATAAAATTCTATTTGTCTCACCGTTTTTGATGTTATGGTTTTTTTCTTCTTATCCGGTATGTCAGCTTTTAATCGGAAGCCTCGAAAAAGATTATCCACCAGTTTCTATTGAAGAAATTGATAAATCAGATGCCATTGTTGTTTTAGCCGGTATGATAAATAATTTTAGTGTGTATGAAAATCGAATCGAGCTTATGGAAGCTACCGACAGGCTTACAGATGCCATGTTTTTATACCAGGCAAAAAAGGCAGATTTGATTCTAATTACCGGGGGATCTGGAATATTATTTTATCAAAGTAATCCAGAAGCAGAACTTGCTAAAAAGTTTTTAATAAAAGCGGGAATTCCAGATAATCAAATCATTGCGGAGAATGAATCCCGAAATACAGCTGAAAATGCGATTTATACGGCTAAAATTTTAAAAAAATTAGACAAAAAAAGTATTATACTAGTCACTTCAGCTTTCCATTTAAAGAGGTCTTTGGCAACATTCTCTAAACAAGGAATTCAAACAAAACCTTTTCCAACGGACTATCGAACTCTAAAAAGTGATTGGAATTGGGATGTTTTTGTACCTTCGGTGGGAGCATTGTCAACTTCTACCATAGCCATCAAAGAATGGATTGGAATTTTTGCCTATAAATGGAAGGGATACAGTGAATAGAAAAATAATATTAAAATCTCAAAATTTAAAAAAATACTTGTTAAAAATTGAAAATTAATTAACATTTTAGATATGGATTCTAGTTACTAAATTTTTAGAGATAACAGAGAATTCAATTATGATTATTTCAAAAGAAGAATTAGAAAAAGAAGTCAGAAAAGGAATGAAAAATTCCGGAAAGTCCATATACCAACTTGCAGAGGAAACGGAAATTTCAAAAACTCATATACATGGGATTATTACCGAAACTCAAAAACCTTCTTTAGAAATTCTAATGAGAATTGCAGATGTATTGAAGATCAATTTTTGCTTTAGCAATGCAAGAGAGACTATGGATAATTTTATTAAGCGTAAATCCAAATGATTTACTAAAATTTGGAGATAATAGAAAAAATGAAATCTAAAAATAAAGATCTGGAAATTAGCTCTTATACATTATATGTAACAAGGGTTTATCAGAAAATTAATTCAAATAAAAAGTTAAAATTTAGCACACTATCAATATTCGTTTCTTTGATAGTAATTACTGTTTTTTTGGTTTTTTCGCATAAACTAAGCGTTCAAGATGTCCAAGCAGAGCATAAAGAGAATAAATCGGAAAAAATCAATGAAGAATTGAGAATGAAAATCGTCCACGAAGACGTAAAAAAATTAACCGATATCCCATACCAAAAAAATGTAAGTATTGCTCCGGCGGTTCATATTTATTCCAATTTTAAAAAATACATGAACCAAGAAGAAAAAACGGATTTTACTAAGTCCTTAATTCATATTATTCGGGAAGACTTGAATTATAATAACAAACGACACGTAGAGTTTTTATTTTACACAATTACAAATTGGGATGACTACAGAGAACAACTCAAAACAGATTTGGAATTAAATTCTTATATCATCAACAACAACATCATTCCGGCAATAAAGAGGTTTAGAAAGGAAAATTCAATATGGTTTTATGATTTACGTTATAAACCGGATAGATGGTCATTTCCAAATTATCCATGGGACGCAAACAAATCGGCTCATTTTGTGAGTCTAGTTAAAGTTTTTTCTTTGCATATTGCTCTTATGAATCAAAGTTCTAAAAAATTTAAAGCTAATTTAAATAATTTTTGGCTTGCTTTAGACAATCCGTATCTTTTTCGAACACTTGTTCAAAAAAAAGAGAAGCATGTAGTTTTTTGTGATCATCCTGCTTATTTTAAAAAATGCGTAGATATTGAATATGGGAAACATCCTAAGGTGAAATACAATGATTACAACTATTTGTATGATTATGAAAAAGAGAATTACGGTTTTATTCCCAACTAAGAAGTTATTTTTTTACCAATAGAATTTTGTTAATTCATCAACAGAGAGGTTCTTCTTGTAGAATTAAATATATTAAATTGTTTTCATGTCTGTCGAGAAATTAAAGCCAAATTTCACTTTTCATGAAGATCGTCTAAATGCTTTGCGTGAAATCATTGCGGAAGCTTTTGCAGATGGTAAAATCAATTGGGATGTTTTGCAAGAGTCAAGGAAAAAATAATAAATATAAAGATTAATATGGATAAAAAGACCGAGAAATATATATCAATATTTAGTGCAATTTTTTCATCAAGATGCTTTGGTACTTATGGATATACAATTGGCAAAGCAACAGTTTTCCAAGAGAACCAAGATAAATTGTCGATCATTTTTATGATAGTTGGTTTTGTTCTTGGTGCTTTTATAGGATATTTTTTAACTTGGCTGTATTTTTACTTAAAGAATAAAAATAGTGATAGTGATAAGAAAGTATCAGAATTTATATAAGAAGTTTTTTAAATTATAAAAAATCTATGGTATATCTTGTTTTAACAAACAAAAAAAATGCTCTTGAGGGCATTTGTTTCCGCCGTGTATGCCACATAGGCGACAATTTAAATCTTTAACTTCAGCAATAAACTGATTTTCTTAGAGTAGAGTGCAACAAAAATCGGGAACTGTAGCTACATAATTTACCCTTATTGTAATAAGACAATCATTCCGGAAGTTTTTGCAGATGGTAAAATCAATATTCTGGCGAGTTCCGCTCTTGTAAACTCTAACGATTTTTGGGACTATTTCTCTTAAAAAAACCCATTAATTTTTAATTGAACACTAGGTTTATCATTTTATCTAGGTTAAAAGGAGAATTCTATGGCTCGAAAGTATAATTTTAGCGCTGGACCAGCGATGTTACCCGTTGAGGTATTAGAAAGAGCAAAAAATGAGATGTTAGATTGGAATGGTTGTGGAATGTCGGTGATGGAACTTAGCCACCGTAGCAAGCAGTACCTATCTATTGCTGAAAAAGCAGAAAAAGACCTTAGAGAACTATTAAATATTCCAACGAATTATAAAGTTTTATTTTTACAAGGTGGAGCCTCAAGCCAATTTGCAATGGTTCCTCTTAATATATTAGGAGAATCAAAAAAAGCAGACTACGTAAATACCGGAGAATGGTCAAAAAAAGCCATTTCTGAGGCTAAAAAGTTTTGTGATGTAAATATTGCCGCAACTTCGGAAGCAACAAAGTTTACTGATATACCGGATTATTCCCAATGGAAATTAGACCCTAACGCAGCATACCTACACTATACTCCCAATGAAACCATTGGAGGAGTTGAATTTCATTGGATTCCGGATACAAAGGGTATTCCATTGGTAGCAGATATGTCTTCTACCTTGCTCTCTCGTCCGATAGACGTTTCCAAATATGGAATTATATACGCTGGAGCACAGAAAAATATCGGACCTGCCGGGTTAGTCATAGTTATTATTCGAGAAGATTTGATCGGTAAGGCAAGCTCTAATACTCCAACAATGATGAATTATAAAATTGCTGCTGACAATGCTTCCATGTACAATACTCCGCCAACATACTCTTGGTATATTGCCGGTTTGGTTTTTGAATGGATAAAAAATCTCGGTGGTTTGAAAGGTATGGAAGAACGTAATGCAAAAAAGGCAAACAAACTCTATTTCAAGATCGATTCAAGTGATTTTTATAATAACCCGGTAGATAAGGCTTGTAGGTCTTGGATGAATGTTCCGTTTACTCTTGCAAAACCTGATTTGGACAAGACATTTTTAGAAGAAGCAAAAAAAGCCGGTTTGGAAACTTTGGCAGGACATAGATCGGTTGGTGGAATGAGAGCAAGTATCTACAACGCTATGCCGGAAGAAGGTGTGGACGCTTTGATACAATTTATGGATGATTTTGAAAAGAGGAACGGATAGAGAATGTACAAAATTCAAACACTTAATAATATTTCCGTAGTTGGTTTGGAAACGTTTCCAAGAGATAAGTATGAAATTGCCTCTGAAATTCAAAATCCCGATGCAATACTTCTACGCTCTTTTAAAATGCACGACTATCCCATTAGTCCGTCCCTAAAAGCTGTGGGTAGAGCCGGAGCTGGTGTAAACAATATTCCAGTCGACAAGCTAAGTCAAATAGGGGTACCTGTTTTCAATACACCAGGAGCAAACGCCAATGCTGTAAAAGAATTGGTTCTAGCCGGAATGTTTTTGGCAGCTCGTAATATATGCCAAGGCTGGGATTATGCCAGAAATTTACAAGGTAGTGATGAAGAAGTTTCCAAACAGACCGAGTCAGGAAAGAGTAAATTTGCTGGTTTTGAATTGCCTGGTCGAACGCTTGGTGTTATTGGGTTAGGTGCGATAGGAGTTAAGGTAGCCAATGCTGCTCTTTCTCTTGGTATGAAGGTGATAGGTTATGATCCTGTTATCACCGTAAAAAATGCTTGGGAAGTTGCTTCGGATGTACAGCAAGCTGTGAGTTTGGATGATATGCTTTCCAAAGTGGATATGGTAACGTTTCACGTTCCTTTGAATGACAAAACCAAAAATATGTTAGATGCAAACCGAATCAATTTGATGAAAAAGGGTGTTGTCATTTTAAATTTTGCCAGAGGTGGAATTGTGAATGATGAGGCTGTATGCCAAGCCATTCAAGCCGGAAAGGTGAAAGGTTATGTTTGTGACTTTCCAACCAATCTATTAAAAAACCATCCCGGCGTGATTACACTTCCGCATTTGGGAGCATCTACGGAAGAAGCAGAAGACAATTGTGCTTTTATGGTGTCGAACCAGATTCGTGATTTTTTGGAAAATGGAAACATAGTAAATTCCGTAAACTTTCCCGAAGTAAAGATGCTACGAACAGAAAGTGAAAATCGCCTTGCCATAACCAATATGAATGAGCCAAATATGGTTGCTCAAATTTCTTCGGATATTGGAAAAAACGGTCTGAATATTTTGGACATGTTAAACAAATCCAAAGGTAATCTTGCCTATACACTTATGGACTTGGACAAGGAAGTCTCGGACGAAGTATTACAGAATATTAAAAATATTAAAGGTGTTTTGTCTGTAAGAAGAGTTCCGGTTTAGGTTGCATTTAATTACCACCGATGGACACCGATAAACACAGATGATTATAGAGATAAATATTATGCGTAAAATACGTGTTTTGTTTGTGGTTTGATCGGTGGTAAGAAATTTGTTTCGTTCTTTATTTTATCTACTTTTTCAATTTAGTTTTGCATTTCTTTTTGTTGTTTCAATATACGCTGAGTCAGAAATAATTAATTTATTATATTCCAATGCAAATGTGGAAGTCGTTTCAAGTCCTTCTAAGCAGAAATTGGATGAAAGTTTTACTTATAATACCTATTTCCAAGATGTTTTTCTGGAAGATAATCATTTCCTGAATTTGCATACTCGTATGAATCGAATAGACCATTCGCTTCGGGTATTGAATTTACCTCCGGGAGAAAAAATTCATTTCAAAATCAAACAAAAATTAGACCATCTGTTAAACTATTCATTTAAGGAAAACATATATAGTTTTGAAAATAATCCGATGCAAGCATTCTTAAATGGAAAACGAATTGATAATTCTCAAGTTTTTTCTAAAAGAGAAGATAACCTCCTAACTCTTTACAATTCGGGAGAACATTCCGTTTTAATCCATAATCCGTATTTGATTTCTGCTTCCCATAAAAAGAGAACGGATGTAATATTTATTGTAATCGATTCACTGCGAGGTGACGTTTTGGGTTGTAACGGTGGAGAATTTGGTGTGACTCCCAATTTGGATGCGTTCTCCAAGACTTCTTATACATTTCAAAAACATTATGTGAATTCGTCTTGGACACGACCTTCCACAATGATATTTTTTACCGGAGTGTATGCTTCCAAGACCTTTATAAATTTTTGGGATTACCCCGTATTCTCAGAAGAGCGTACCATGTTTTACCAGTCCGATATAAGTCCTCTTCCGGCTCTACTTTCAAGTTTTGGTTACAATTCCATTATGGTTGGAAACAATCCGTTTTTAACCGACCATAGGTATCTGGGGGTTGATACCGGTTTTGAATCCGTTTATGATTTCGCACCTGTTAACGAGGATACACCCAAAATAACCCAACAGGCAATAGACGTAGTCCAAAAGAATAAAAAAAAATTCTATAATCCTTTAGGTTATTTCCAAAGACCTTTGTTTTTGTTTTTGAATTACAATGACCCACACAGACCTTATACACCTCCCTACAATTTTTTGAATCAAGTAAAAGTTTCTTTTCCAATAGATACAAATAAATTGAACTATCTAGGAGAAGTCGCCTACGTTGATTCGGAACTTGGAAAATTCTTTCAATTTCTCAAAGACAATGATATGTATGATAGTTCTTTGATAATTGTCACTTCCGATCATGGTGAAGTGATGAATCCGGCTCATGCCAAATCAAAATTTACGGATGTATATACAATGTATGGACACGGACAGGGGCTTTATGATGAAGATATTCATACACCTTTGCTAATCAAATATCCATACCAAAAAGAAGGTAAGCAAATACAGGCTACAACCAGATCGATAGATATTATGCCTACCATACTCGATGTTTTGGATGTTAAAGGTTCAACACATACAATGGATGGAAAAACGTTAGGAGATGTGATTTGGAATAAAGAAACTACAGAAAGGTTGTATTACGGAGAGGGTAGGGGTGTAAAAGGTGTTCGGAAATCCGGATATAAATTTATGCAAAAAACGTTTGAATTTCATAAACAAGGTGTGTCTTGGGATGGTATAGTAGGGGACGAGCCGAATTATTTGTATAATCTTATGGATGACCCAAACGAAGAAAGTCCTATCGAAAATCAAACCATTGTTACTACATTCCAAGATATTGTGAAAAATTTTAAAGCTCTTTCGTCTGTTTATAGTATTCGTGTTTTTAATCCCAATCATTCTCAAGAAAAGTCTTTGTATCTCACAGCTCTTAGCAAGAAAGGTAGAGTAGTTACCACTGATACGGAGGGATTTTTTAAGAACTTAGAAGAAGCAACCTACTACCAAGACGGCTTTGTATTGGAAAAAAAAATATCCGGAGGTCAAACGTATGAATTAAATTTGGTAGTGTATCCGGATGTTACCTTTCCGGAGATACAAATTTTAATTGACGGACAAAGAATCGGGCGTAGTAATTTTGGTGTAGGGCAGTTTGATGTGTATCCTGGTGATTGTTTACACATAAACAAAAATTGTAGTCTCATGTATATGGCTAAATATCGTAAACCACCAATTCCTAAAAAATTTAGAGTCCAAATTTGGAAAACGGGACTTCAAAAAAACTACAATTCCAAAAATGTTCTACTAGAAAAAGACGCAATTGATATTTTAAAAAAGCAGGGGTATATCCAATGAACCAAGACCTTCCTTTGAAAGGTGTACAAGTTGTTGATTTGAGTTTATTGTTACCGGGACCATTGTGTTCTATGTATTTGGCAGACATGGGTGCGGAAGTGATAAAAATTGAGAATCCAAGAGCAAAAGACCCCACTAGGGTTATGTTCCAATCTCCAACGGGAATTCCCTATTTGTATTTGATGGTGAATCGAAACAAAAAGGCAATAACCTTAAACTTAAAAAAAGAAAAGGCAAAAGAAGTTCTATTTAAACTGTTAGAAAATGCTGATATACTTTTAGAAGGTTTTCGACCCGATGCTTTGGATGGAATGGGAATTGGTTACGAGGTTCTAAAACAAAAGTTTCCAAGGCTCATTTACTGTGGAATTTACGGTTACGGAAGTACAGGACCATATAAAGATATGGCTGGACATGATGCAAATTACCTTGCTTTGTCGGGATTGTTAGACCAAATCGGGAGTAAAAATTCGCCTTCTTTAGCAGGATTTCAGTTGGCTGATATAGGTGGTGGAACACTAACGGCACTTGTTTCTATTTTGGCAGCTCTCTATTCGAGAGAAAAGACAGGAAAAGGTCAAAAAATTGATGTTTCTATGATGGAATCTTCTCTACAGTTTTTGTCTTTGTATGCAGGGATTTTTTTATCCAACAATATACCCCCGGAAAGAGGAAATGAATTATTGTCGGGTAAGATTCCCAA
Source organism: Leptospiraceae bacterium (assembly GCA_024233865.1). GTDB lineage: Bacteria > Spirochaetota > Leptospiria > Leptospirales > Leptospiraceae > JACKPA01. The sequence goes on from JACKPA010000005.1 coordinate 191,430, forward strand.
TTATAATATATACGAAACAAAAGAAGGACGTTTTGTGTGTTTGGGAGCATTGGAAGAAAGGTTTTTTAAAACTTTCCTTAGACAAATAGGACAAGAAGATCTTCTAGAAAGGTATCCATTACAAGAAGAAAACTTTGAAATCTTAAAGGCAAAGTTAAAGGAATTTTTTTCTTCCAAGACTTTGGATGATTTACAAGTATTATTTCAAAACCCGGACTGTTGTCTAACACCAATTAAAAATTTAAAAGAAGTTATGGAAGACAAACACCTATTAGAGAGAGGTATGATCTACTCGGTAGATCATCCAACCTACGGTAATATTGTTCAATTTGCACCTCCTTTCCGTTTTTCCGATGCAATATGTAAATACAACACTCATCCTCCGGAACATGGAGAACACAACATGGAAATTTTAGAGGGTTTGGGATATTCAAAGGGAGAAATAGAGTCTATGAAAAAAGATAGGGTGTTATAAAGTTGAATTGAGGCATCTCGAATTTTTTAAGATAATCTTTTAAAATCAACTGAATTTAATCCTATAAACATAAACTACTCTAATCAAAGTTTCAACCATGGGAAAAATACAATGTATAATTTTCATGGTTGACAGAATTGCTTTAAAGCCTTATTAATTAAATACGAATAAAACTAAATAAATACCAAAATCGTTTTGGTCCTTACGGTAGAGGAAAAAGTAAAAAAGAGGCGAGTAGCATGAAGATCCAGAGTTTTAATTCTGTTACGGAGATCATTCAAGCTTATAAAAAAGTATTTCAAGAACCGGGCGTTAACATTGAAAAAGGAATTGACTCTAACGGAGACCTTTGTATTGTTATATCAAGTAGCCAAAATACTCGATATGTTCCTATACGAGATTGTGGATCAAGTGGTTATTATTTGGTTGAGGTTCCGGAATAGTCAATAAAAAGGAATAACCATGAATTTTAAAAGTAATCTCTCAATTGATCCTATTGGAAAACTTTTAGGACTTAGATATAAATCGCACCCCTGGCATGGAATTGATATTGGTGAAAAAGCACCAACAACTATCACTGCTTACATAGAAATGGTTCCGTCTGACACCGTTAAATACGAATTGGACAAAAAAACCGGATATTTAAGAATTGACAGACCTCAAAAGTATTCCAGTATTTTACCCGCTTTGTATGGATTTTTACCACAAACTTTTTGTGGAAATAATGTTGCAGAAATGAGCCGGAAGTCCCTTAATCGAGATGAAATTGTTGGCGACTCCGATCCTTTGGATATCTGCGTTTTGACCGAAAAAGAAATTTTTCATGGAGACATCATAGTACATGCAAGACCAATTGGCGGATTTCGAATGATAGATGGAAGTGAAGCCGACGATAAAATTATCGCAGTTTTGGAAAACGACGCAGTATATGGAAAATACAAAGATATAAGTGATTGCCCTGAGGCGGTAATTGACAGGTTAAAGCACTATTTTCTTACCTATAAGGATATGCCTGGCGCTGGTGAGGCGAGAAGGTGTGAAATTCCTAATATTTATGGAGAAACGGAAGCCATGGATGTTATAAGTCGTAGTATGGATGACTACAAGAGGTATGTAAAAGAGCTTTTATTTAAAGAAGGATAACAAGATTTGGAAATATTATTTAAAAAATTAAAATAAAATAATAATTTAATTTTGTTTTAATTATAAGAATTATTATACTAGCCAAGAAATACTTTTAGAGGTTATATAATCTATGAAAAAATTTATTTTATTGTTTATGGTATCATTTTCCTTCTCTATTCTTTCACAAGGAGAGGAAAATCAAAGTGCAAATACACCCCCTACAACCGGCAGTTCTTTAGAGCCTCAAATATACCAAAAAGAACTCAACCAATACCAAAAAGGAGATAACATAGAAAAAGAAGAAGAACACTTAAATAAAGTAATACTACAAGCGAATCGGTCTTTTGAGGGACATTCCAAAATTCTTCTTATGAAATTAAAGGTTTTTCCGCGCAATACGGTTTTAACTAGAGGAGTAGCCCAAGGAAATGATTGTATTTATGATCCCAACAAATCTCAAGAAGATGTTTCCAATGATTGTCTGAAAATCGAAGTCTTTGATTTTGTGAAAGGTGATGGAGGGAAAGAAGTAGGTGAAAAAAGCAAATACGTCATTTTATTTTTTGATAAATCAGAAGATGGCAAAACAGATTACGTTTCGGCTAGACCAAGGAGAATAAAAAAAATCAAAAGCAGAATATCCATCCAAGACAGGGAGAAATTAGATAAAAGGCTTTTGGAAATCACAGATGCTGAACCAACAGCAGCTCCCGAAAATCACGATTATAGCATTTTTACGCAATACCAATTGGATAATTATCCATCTTTAGATCCCGATAAAAACCCGTCTAAAGAAGAGTATTTTAAGCTATCCGATGTTGTAAATACAATATCTAGCCCGATCAGAAATGAATTTAAACGGGATGCCTATATAAAACATCTTCAATATTTCGAAAGACTGCTTAGCAAAATTTTTTATTACAACGAGGAACACGTAAATAATAAAGCAAGACGAAATAACAACTTTCTGAAAGGTGTTGGTGATTTTTGAAAAATAATTCTACTTCTCCCTGCTTTTGTAGGGAGATACTGATAAAAAAAAGTAAGTGGATTTATTTTTTTATCGACTATAGACATTTTGTGATTTAATAGGTACTAATAAATATTAGTCTAATACATTATGATAGAAGAAAAGATTCCATTAGGAATAAATTTAAAAACGAAAAAACCATTTAACGTCATTATTGCAGATAATCCTAATATGGATAGGCAGCTACTCAAGCGGTTTCTTTTACAAGAAAACTTTAATGTTATTTCGGAAGCAGCGACACAAAATGAAGCATTGGACTATATAAAGGATAATGCTTCCGTGTCACAAATTCTTTTTTTTAATGTAACAATGAATGGAGATTCATGCTCTACCATTGTAAAGGAAATGAAACAAATTGCACCTCATTTGATTATTATTGCCATTGGCTCAAATCCTGGAAAAACTATAATCCAGGATTTGTTGGCATTAAAGATTTCTTCTCTGCTTTTGAAACCGATTTCTAAAAATAAGTTAAATGAAAAACTTGCACAGCTCTTAAATAGGAGAGATTTGATTGATATTCAAACGGCTTATCAAACGTCTTATATTAATTTAACAGAGATAAAAATTCCTCCAATTCCAACTATTATGCTAAAAATTATCAATTTTGACACAAGTAATTCGGTAGCCGGAAGTTCCGAATTGGAAAAACTTGTTGGACCGGACAAATCACTTAGCACTAGCATTTTAAGAATTGCAAACTCTTCCTTTTATGGCAGGTCGGGTTCCATTAAGAGTTTAAAAGATGCAATTACTCTCTTAGGAATAAAAACCGTTAAGAATTTGGTCATTCTTCAATTTACAAAAAAAATGGGAAGTAGTTTTAAAAACGAAACTTTAAGCTTATACATGCACAGATTACCTATCGTTTCCGCTTTGGTTGCTCTCGATTTGAGTGCTCCGCTTGGTGTAAAGAGTTTAAAAGAAGACCTTTTTCTTACTTCTTTGCTTCGCAAGATTGGAATGGTAGTTTTAGCTCAAAACTTTACACAAAAATATATGGATGTGCTTAAAATTTTATCAATCACAGATCGAAATTTACACAAAGTAGAGAAAGAAGTGTTTAACACGAATTCGATTGAATTAGGAATTAAAGTTTTTAAGTTATGGAACTTGCCGGATCTTTTTCAAGACATTGTTGCAAAGCAAAACTTCACAATAGAAGAGATACCTAACTTGACTGACTACGACAAAGTCACACGTATGGCAGAGATAATATCCAAAAGAATTATGGAACTTCATTTCACAGAAGAAGAAACACAGTTGGAAATAGAACTTTTCAAAGCATACAACGCTGACCCTTCAGTACAAGAGAAATTTAATTTGGAATATTATGATACTTTAAAGGATCATCCATTTTTATCAGTCGAATAGATTTTGGCTTCTCTTAGTAGGGTTGTGTAAAAAAAGGGACATTTCGCTCAATGTCCGAAAAGCGCTCAAACGATCCCTGAGCGTAGTCGAACGAAGGGAGCAAAACCGGCTTTTTATAGCCACCTTTTAGAATTTCATTGGTCTATAAGTCCTATCTCTATAAATGATGCTTCGGATTTTCGAATACACAGATTATAGTTCATTACTTTAATTTCCAAAGGGTCCCCAAGAGGGGCTTTTTTTATCATAAGAACTTCTTCACCTATAACCAAACCTAACTCAACCAACCTTTCAATACTTTCATTTCCAGGAAGAATACCAATAATTTTTCCTTTTTTTCCCTCTTTTAAATCGGCTAGAGATTGCATTTGTGAGTTATTTTGTAGGTTGGATATTTCCTTTTTCTTTCTCATAGATTTTTTGGTTCCTTTTTTCAATTTCCTCGATAAACCTAGGGTTCTTTGTAAACTTACTTGCTTCTAAGCTTAAAATTTTAGAATTTGTATATTGCTTGTCCCAATAATATGCTTCAGCTAGAGAATTTAAATAAAAAGGGTTATTTGGATTTTGGTCTTGGTATTGTTTTAATAGTTTTATTGCCAAGACTCTGTTAGAAGACCTCGTAACGATACGATAATCCCGCAAAGCCAAAGTAAATTTTTTTTGTTCATAGTATTTCTTTCCTCTCTCGATATAGTATCTCAACTTGTCCCTGGCAGATTTGATGGCTATTTTGTAATGACGATCATCATCAAGCAAATCTATTAAAAACAAACCGGCAAAAAAGTCTGCCAATTCATAAAGATTGAGTTGGACATTAAGACCTAATACCCATCCTAGTGTAATTTCAATTTTTCCATTCAAATACTTTCGATCTTTAGCTGTTTTCTCGTCATAAGACTTGTTTCTAAGCTTAAAGTCTTCCCAAACGTATTCGTTTGTTCCGCGAAGAGATTCACAGTGTTCTAAAAAATTGATGTAATTATCAATATAAGTCCTATCTTTGCTCTTGGCACTACACTTGCCGGTATATCCGACTAGGTTTGTACTCCATGCATATTCATAATTAAAGTACCGAGCCTTGTGCTGCCCTACAAGAAACATAAGAAATGGTTTGCTTGATGTTCGATAAATAAACATTCCAAAGCCCAAAGAAATTTTGCTGATTTGAATACCAGCTCCAAAGCCTCCTCCAACTTGAAAACTGACAATATCCAAAAGATCTTTTTTTCGATCTTTCATATAAGCAGAACTTGAAGTAGAGCAACTTACAACAAAAAATAGAATTGCTAGTAGAGAGTAACGCATAACGATTTATTCATTAGACAAATGTTTCTCTTTGCTAAAAAAGTCCATTATAATTGACTAAACTCGTCTATAAATCGTTTTATTTTTTCTATTACCAAAGGAAATTCTTCCAAAGTATAAGGAAGAGAAACGATATCAAACATTTTGGTTTGTTTCTCTAGTTTGTCGCCCAGGGAAATAAGCGTATGGAAAGTATATTTTGAACCTAAATCTTTTAATTTTAATGAAAAGCTTTCTATATCACTGAAAATTAGTTTTTCTTTGCAATTATTCCAATCCTTAATTAATTTATTTGTTAATATTGTATATAATTCTATTACATTGGATATGTTTTCTGAATTGACATTTTCAAATAAACTTTCCTTTGCGGGTGTTGATTTTTGTATATGCTTTTGAATTTCTAGAATAAAATCAGTTCGATTCACCGGTTTTCTTAAATACCCATCAAACTCTTTTTTTAACCTTTCATCATCTGCTACCGATGCAGTGAGTGCAATAACCGGTATATTTTTTAAGTCTTCTTTAGCTTTTAGAATTTTTAATGCTTCGTAACCATTCATAACCGGCATTCGAATGTCTAAAACAATTAAGTTCGGATGTTTTGATATGGCAATTTCAATTGCTTCCTTTCCATTGCTTGCTTCAAAAATCTCAATTTCCGTACCTCGTAAATATCCGCGAAGTACCTCCTTGTTGGATTCTATGTCATCAACCATCAATAGGGAGATGCCTTTAAAGTTTGGCTTAATGTAATCTTTTTGCTTGGATGCATATTGTGTTTGATAGGATTCTTCTACCTGTATTTCTTGAAAAAAAACCGTAAAAGTACTTCCTAAATTTAAATTGCTTTCTAATAAGATTTTTCCACCCATCATCTTTGCCAAGCGAGAACTAATAGTTAGACCTAAACCGGTACCTCCGTATTTTGCTTGATTTTGCTCTTTTCTTTGGCTAAAAGCTTCAAAAATCATTTCTTGCTCTTCTTTGGGAATTCCAGTGCCTGTGTCTTGAATAGATATATACAATTCAAGAGAATTTTTTTGAAGAGGATTTTTTTGAGTTCGAACTGATAGTTTGATAAATCCCGAACTTGTAAATTTTACTGAATTCCCAATTAAGTTAATAAGAATTTGTCTCAAACGAATTTCGTCTAATAGTATATGTGGTAAATTGGGCTCTATATTAAATTGAAATTCCAAACCTTTCTCGTAAATAGATTTTGAAAAAACACTTTTTAACTCTTCCAGCAATTGCTGCAAATTTACGACTCCATAGTTTAACTTTAGCTTTCCAGCCTCTACTTTGGATAAATCTAATATATCATTGATAAGGGTCAGAAGTGTTTTGCTGCTTGAAACAATAGAAGAGAGGTATTGCTTTTGAACATCGTCCGTTATCATATTGTCCAGCAATTCAGTAAAACCAATAATAGCATTCATAGGAGTTCGTATTTCATGGCTCATGTTTGCCAAAAACTCGCTTTTAATTTTGTTTGCTTTTTCCGCTTCCTCTTTAGCTTCTCTTAATGCTCTGTTTGTGCTAATAATTTCTTTTTCAGCTCGAATTCTTTCTGTGATATCAAGAGCCAAACAAGCAAACCCAATCAATACCCCTTCTTCGTTTACCAAAGTTGTATTGTACCAATCACATATAATTTCTTTTCCATCTTTTCTAGTATTAGCAGCAACGAAATTTTTTGCTTCTTTATCCAAAATAAGATTTGTTATATAGTTATCAAATTGAAGCCTGAAATGTTCTGAAATTAATTTTTGAGAAATATTTTTTCCCAGCATTTCCCCTTTATTATAACCAAATATTTTTTCTGCCGCAGGATTCCAATTGATTATTTGAAGATTTATATTAAGTTCCATATAAGCCAAAGGAGTCTCTTGAAAATAAAATAACAATTTCTGATTCAATTGACGGAGTTCTTTGCCATTTTCGTTAAGTGTCTCTTCGGCTTTTTTTCTTTCTGTTATATCATGGATAATAGCCAGAATGTTTTCTTGATTATTAATAGAGCTAAATATTAATGATGTAGAAATTTCAGCCCAAAAAAATATACCTCCTTTCTTCAGATAACGTTTCTCCAATTGGAAACTTTCTATTTGCTTAGAGATTAATAAATTAAAATAACGTTTGAAAATTTTTATATCATCTTCGTATGTCAAATCAAAAATGGTCAATTTCTTTAGTTCTTCCGGATTGTATCCTGTCATTTTTGCCCATGCACTATTCATTTGAAGAAAGTTACCTCGTTTATCTACTAAAACTATAGATGCCGTCGCATTGGAAAAAATTGCCCTATATCTTTCTTCACTATCAAATAATTCTCTTGTTCTCTCCTTGACTTTTTCTTCCAACGCTTCCAATAGTTTATGATTTTTCATTTTCAATTCATAAACCTCTAGCGCCTTATCTATGGTTATTTTGAAGTCTAGTTCATTAAATGGTTTAGTCACATAGCGATACACTTCGCCTCTATTAATGGCAAGAATTGTTTCTTCCGAATTACTGTAACCGGTTAGCATTATTTTAATTGTATGAGGATATATTGAGGCTACCTTTTCCAAAAATTCAATTCCGGTTACTTCTGGCATTCGTTGATCAGCAATAACAACTTTGATATTTTCTTTTTCTAATATTTTAAAACCTTCCATAGCCGAATCTGCCAAATATATGTTGTAGTATCGTTTGTATAAATATTTAAAGCTACTTAAGTTTAAAGGTTCATCATCTACATATAGTATTTTAGGCTTTTCTTGATCCATGTTTTTAGTTTCCATTAAGGGGAATAAAGACACTAAACATACTCCCCAACTCATTATACTTTCCTATTTCGATAAACCCTTTATGTTTTTTTATAATTTCCAAACTGATAAACAAACCTAATCCTGTTCCTTTTCCAACTTCTTTTTTTGTAAAAAATGGTTCAAATATATAAGGTACATCTTCTTTTGGAATGCCTAAGCCTGTATCACCAATGTCGATTTGAATGAATTGTTTAAAGTATCTTGTAACTAAAGATGTTTTAATGTTGATTTCCTTTTTCATGTTTGTATTTTTAGGATTTGTAATTGACTCAATGGCATTTGTTAAGATATTTAAAAACACTTTATTGATTTTTCCCTGGTAACAGGAAACCATTGGAATATCTCCATAATCTTTAGATATTGTAATGGAATCTATGTGTTTATCTCTTAATACTAATAAAGTAGTATCTAAAATTTTATGAATGTCTTCTTTGGTCTTTTCTTCCTCGGTTAAATTAGGAAAAAGCAAAAGTCCCTTTATAATTTCACTTGTCCTTTCCACACCGGAAATTACGTTATTAATTAATTCACGAGTGGTTTCGCTTACTTGTGAAAAATCAACTTCCCTTTTTATTTTTTCGATTTTTTTTAACTTTTGTTGGTAGTTTCTTTCATCAATTTGGTTACATTCTTCTATAACTACTAAAGTGTCTTCAAAAATATTTTTTAGTGCCTTGATACTTGCGTTGATAAAATTAAGCGGATTGTTCATTTCATGGGCAATTCCAGCAGTTAGGATTCCTAAAGATGCGAATTTTTCCGAGTAAACTAATTGGTACTGTGTTTCTTTCAATTGCGTAACAATTTCTTCAAGCTGTTTTTTTTGTTCTTGCAGTGTTTTATTAGCTTTTCTTAATTCTTCCGATTGATAAATAATTTTTCGAGTCCGTTTTTGTACAAGTTCTTCTAGGTGGTCTTGATATTGTTTTAACTCCAATTCAGTATTTTTCCGCTTCATTAGTTCTTCCTTTTTTCTGTGAAATGAAAAATTTATATAGCTTTACATAATATGTTGTCAATTAATCGAATTCCATCCACAAAAACTGCTGTAGAAATCAAACATTCTTGGTGAATTCGTTCTAAAGGTTCTAGGCTTATTGGATTTACTATTTCCAAATAATCAATTTTTGTTAATGGCGAAGAATGGATAATATCGGAAATTACCTCTTTTATGATTTTTACGTCTAACTCATTGCTTTCAATCATCTCATTGCTTATTTTTAAAGCCCTATAGATTAAATTTGCTGCTTCTCGAGCCATGGGATTTAAACGAGCATTACGAGAGCTCATTGCCAACCCGTCTTCTTCCCGGATTGTATCGATCCCCTTGACAATTACAGGAAAATGTAGTATTTTTGAAAATTCTTTCACAATCAAATACTGCTGATAGTCTTTTTTTCCAAAAAAAGCAATATCTGGTTGGATAAGATGAAAAAATTTTGAAATCACCAATAAAACACCTTCAAAATGCCCTGGACGAGTAGTTGCACATAAATTTTTCATAAGATGTGGAATTCGCAATTCTACTTTTGCTTCCTCAGCCGGATAAATTTCCCAAGCAGCCGGTAAAAATACCATATCAGCTCCTCCGTCTTGGCATTTTATGATATCTTCTTCTGTATTTCTAGGGTATTTTTCAAAATCTTTTGGATCATTAAACTGAGCAGGATTTACAAAAATTGATACAACCGTAAAGTCCGCAGATTTGATGGATTCTTGAATCAAATTCAAATGACCTTTATGCAAAAATCCCATTGTAGGCACAAATCCTATCGTTTTTTTTTGCGATTTGATTTCTTGGATTTTACGAGTTAGTTCGGATATGGTTTTTAGTGTCAACATAAAAAATAGATGAAAAAGACATATATTATATAAGTGAAGATTCTTTGTATGGCTTTAAAAGACAAGTTTTTTTATAGATAAAAAACTATAGAACATTTAAGTGGTATAAAAAATCTATTAGTGGGTTAGGTTTTAAAAATTAAACGATCTTTATTTTATTTTATGATGATTTTTCATCTTGCCTATTGTTCGAGTGTTCTTTATCATCCGAGTAAAGAAACTTTTTTTACACCGGAAAAGTTGGGTTATACAAAAAGAGACGTATTTTTAAAAGTAGATCAAGATATACAATTACATATTTGGCATATACAACCTAAATCAGAAAAGAGTAGAAATGCCGTTATTTTACAATTTCATGGAAACGGACAAAATATGACTAGTCATTTTTTATCTTTGGTTTGGCTCGTTGACCATGGATATGATCTATTTACCTATGACTATCGAGGTTACGGGCAAACAAAAGGTGATCCCAATCCGGAAGTAGTAAACCAAGATTCTGTCAAAGTTATTCGGTACGTATCGGAATATTGTCAAAAAAAAGGAAAAAAGTTAATCATTTACGGACAAAGTTTAGGTGGTGCTGTTGCCATGAGAGCTTTACACGATGTCCCAGATAAATCAGATATCATTCTTGTTATGATAGATGGTTCTTTTGCTTCATACAAACAGGTTTCCAGAAGTATCCTGAGCAAGCAATTGATTGTGCCTTTACCATTCATTTTGTCCTTTTTTGTTTCTAATTCATATAGTCCTGCGGATTTTATATCCAAAATTTCTCCTATTCCAATGATTATCGTACATGGTACAAATGACAATATAGTCCCTTTTGAAAACGGAAAAGAAGTTTTCCGATTGGCAGAACAACCAAAACAATTTTGGGAAATTCGAGGAGCCGGGCATGTTGATTGGATGAACTTTGGAAGAGGCAACAATGCTAAAAAATTTGTAAGCCTTTTAAATGATATGGTGGATCAGTATAAAAACGAATAAATTGTCTTAATAATTATGGAAAAGAAAAATTTTAAGGTAACGCGTTTACTTAGAAAAATTGTTATAGTCTTTGTGATTCTAATTTCCATTGGTGTTAGTTCCCTACTGGTACCACTATTTCAAGACAAGGATTTTTATTCCAAACTGCTTGTGAAAAAAATCAATGAGTCCATAAGCTACCAAGTTGAGTTTAGCAATTATTATTTGAAAGTATTCCCTTCACCTGCGATCATTTTAACCAATGTATCTGTTTATCACCCTGATCGTAAAAAAGAAAAAATAGTAAGAGCCGAAAACCTTAGGATAAAATTATCTTGGAGTTTATTACTGTTTTCTCGGATTAAAATCAACGAAATTTTAATGTCGGATGGGTTTATCAATATTTCCGACTCTTTATTGGCAAAAAGAATAAAGTCTGACCCTAAATCTTCTTCTGTAAATTATTCAAAAATTATAGGTCTTATCAATGTAAATGAAATTACATTAAATAATGTTCATATTCAATATGTTTCGGAAGGAAAAACGTTCAAGATTTATGTATCCGAGCTGAATATGAAGCTCGAGCCTAACTATAAAAATTTTATACAATTTACTGGAAAATATTTAGGAAATACCGTAGAGCTACAAAGTGCTTTCAAACTTGGGCAAACCTTCCAAGAAGCTTTCATGGAAGGAACACTTACACTACCTTATCTTTCCCTAAAAGAGTTCAAACCTTACTTAAAAATTTTTGACAAAGCTGATTTTAGCAAAGCTTATATAGAAGGAACTTTTAATTTTAAAAAATCAGCTTATTCAAAGTTCACAATTGAAGCAAATGCGAAGCTAAACCGGTTTGCAGATATTTGGGGAGAAGTCTACCCAACCATAAACGTAGTTTCTTCTATGGATTGGGACCCTAAAAATGATACCATAACATTTTACTCTATCCAGGCAAATAGTCAAAAGATAGCAACTAACGGACAGGTAAAAGGTGAAGTAAATTATGAAAAAGATGTCATTATCAAACTAGACGTATATGCGGACTATGTTTCTTTAGAGCCTCTTATAAGATTGATTATAGCCTTTGCTTCTTTGGATATACCAACTACAAAGCAAGACGTTTATGTGGATGTGAAGTTTCAATCCAAAAGTGTAAGCTACTCAAATTATATGCTTTCCAAATGCGGTGGAAGCGTTTATGTGAAAAATAGAGAATTGTCTCTGGATGTAGATCATGCGGAAATTTTTTCAGGTTCTTTTAGCGGTATTGGAAAAATAACGTTTTATAGAGATGTAAAATATAATTTTGATATATCCGTATTCGATATGGATGTAAACAAAGTGATTTCTTCTTTTACAAGTAAAAAGTATATAACAGGAAAATTAAATTCAAGATTTACCCTAAACTCTTTTGGAATAGATGAAAATCATTTTTTAAAGAATCTAAAGCTAAATGGTAATCTAAAAGTTGCCGAGGGAGAACTGATGGGACAAGCTGATATTTTAAAACCCATATTTGCTTTAGGAAAAGTGGTAAATATTCTTGGACCAAGAGGAAACTACACCGGATTTCAATCCATTCGTTCGGATTATAAAGTTTCCAATCAAATAGTTTATATCCAAAGCGTTAAGATGAAAGGTGTCGGTTTGGACGCTGAAGGTGAAGGAACGATCTCTTTTGGCAAGAAAATAGATTTAAGAATTGTGGTTGGTTTGGGTGGAATTGCAGGCAAGTTGATTAAAGTCCCTATTGTTTCCAAAGGCACTTTCCCCGATTACAATTTTTATGTAGACCCCATTTGGTTGGGTACTGTTTATGTGGCGGGTTTTTTTGGTGGACCTGCTGGAGCAGCAGCCAGCTCTGCCGCGTCCGAATATGTGAACAAAGCGTGGAAAGGTGTAAAGTCTGTTATTAAAGAAAATGTTTGGGATAAAATCAAAAACGTAAAAGATACGTTTAAACAAAAAGAATGACAAAAACTTCTCATTCGTAATTACTAATTCGTCATTGAATCACCTCTTCTTGCTTCATATTAGTAAGTGCACTTCTTTGCTTGTAACCTCTGCGATTAACAACTTTAACTTTTCATATTGAAACCATTGTTTGGAATACTAAAATCATAGCATTTTATATTCTTAAAATGTCCATAAGTTTTAATTTCCTTGACAAAAACAAACAAAAAGAAAATATTCCCTACATAAAATGAAATTTAAAGAACTTAAGATATCTATACTAAAAGACTTTTGCGATAATTTAACAGACTTTTTTGATTCGATAGGTATATCCGGTTATTATGAAATTTTGTATGACTCGGAAAAAAAGGATAAATCTCAAATCATTCAAGACAATACTAGTCTCTACATCTACATAGATGAAACCGACATTCAGTTGGAAGTAAAAATTTTAATATTTTTAAAGGCGAATATTCCAGAACAATACTTTTTGGAGACAAGGATTGTAGAGCTAAAGGAGTTTGAAGATTCTTACAAAGAGCACTACAAACCGTTTTCGGTTGGAGACGTATTTTGGGTAATCCCGGTATGGGAAAAAGAATCTTTTTATCTTCCTCAAAATACCATCCCTATCTACTTAAATCCCGGAATGGCTTTTGGAACAGGGCAGCATGAAACAACAAAGCTTATGTTAAAACACCTGGAAATACTTATAAAAAAAGATTGGAATGTTCTGGACATGGGAGCGGGCTCCGGTGTTTTATCCATTGCTTCAGCTCGGATGGGAGCCAAAAAGGTCATATCCATAGACATAGACCCAAACGCCATCAAAGCAAGTGCTTATAATATAGCAGAAAATTTTCCTTTTCCAGGTAATACCTTCTTTCTTGAAGAAGGTAGTTTTGATCATCCAATTCTGGCTAAAAATCATTTTGATGTTGTATTGGCAAATATCACCTTTACCGTAATACACCGAAACATTGACTACATAAAAAATCTTAATTCTTCTTTGTTTTTGTTTAGTGGAGTTTTAACAGAAAAAAGAAATGAACTGATTAAACTTTTGCTACAAAACCTTGGTGGTGAATTAACTTTTGAAGATTCTTTAAACGATTGGATGATTCTAGAGTGGAAGAGATAATATTTTACCTATTCCCTTAATAATTCTTACAAATCGAATGAATCTTAGTATAAAATTCAATTGATTCTATAAGGGTAGATGAAACTTTATCAGAAAGTCTGAAGGATTCAGGTCGGTTGTTGATAAGATTTAAATTTATAATATTTGTTTTTCTATTATGTAATTTGTTTTGGGGTCTTGTGTTTGCTTCCCCTATAAAAAGCTACAGGGTTATAATAGATCCTGGCCATGGTGGTATAAAACAGCCTCCTTATCAGATATACGGAGATAAATATGATCCTATTAGGGGGAAATATTTGGAGCATTTCAAAGCTGGAGCAACCTACAAATCCAGAACGGAAATGGAAATAGCCTTAAAATTGGCAATAGAAGTGAATAAGGTATTAAAGCTTACGAGAACAAAAAAAGGTTTTAAAAGATTTCAATCTTTTATCAAGATGTTTTCCAATACCGATGCACCATGGATCCGCATAGATTCTGTTTTAACACGAAAAGATAGCTACAAGGATCGAAAATATAGGGAAAAGGATGATAAAAACGCCAGATATAGGTTGTATGATTATCCGGATTTTAAAACTGGTAGAATGAAGATGGGTAGAATTTCTCGTATCAATCGACTAAAGCCGTATTTAGTCGTTTCCCTTCATATTAACACAAAAGGAAACCATGGTATGGGAGCTGTGCTTGCTCCATCTTACAAAACGTTTAAACTTCTAAAAGATATTTCCATGGGAAAAGAAAGCAAAAATAAATTTTTGAAATCAGATTGGAGAAACTGGTTAATTTTTAAGGATGAATGGAATCATTTGGAGAATGCAATGGCAGATAGCTGGATTTATTTCCATGGGTATTGGCCTGATAAATCCGGGAAAAAAACCAATTTAAAAAAGTTCGAGGGTTACCGGCACAATATGATAACATGGAGGTATAAGGACGATGATAACTGGATAAAAGAAGCTCTTGCTGATAAACCGGGACCTTACGCCAAAAGCCATGAGAAATTCAGACCTATTGGACGTTTTTGGGATAGAGAACGGAGCAAATATGAGTTTATGAGAAGAGAAAACGGTCCAGAAGGTTTTGGAGGCGATAATTATTACGCTGGTAAGGAACTCTTACGGTTTATCCAGTACGGATTAAGGGTGCTAAAAAAAGAAAAAGATAGGTTCAAAGAGCCAAGTCCAATTTTAAGTCCTTATGTTTCCACCTATAGTATTCCAACTTTTATGAATGCCATATCTGCATTTTTAGAATTAGGTGATATTACTTATGATAAAGACATGTATTTTATGACAAAAAAGAGAAAAAGAGTGGCTGTTTGCCTGGCTGTCGGAATTTATTCTTTATTTTATGGGCTTGATATTAAGCCAAAAGATTACCCATACGTTCCCAAGGGTAGTAAAATTGACTTCTATAAATACTCTGACAATAAGGGAGTTAGCTACTTTCAAAAGTCTGTTAAATAGCTTGTTATTTTTATGGATAAAATTATTTATGATCCGGATTTTGCTGTTGTCATAAAAGCATATCGACAATCTTTGATCCAAAGGTATTCAAGAGAAAATATTTCCAAATACAAAGAATTTTCGAGAATTAAACAAGAAACCATTGACAAATTAACAACTTATTTTTTGGAATTGCTCTATCCGGAATACGAAGTAAGGTTAAAATTAGATAATGCGTTTGATTCTTTGGCTGGTTTTGTAAACAGCCCTTCTAAATTTTTAGGTTTGCTGGGTAATATCGGTTATGCAATTTTTAAATTTGGCAGGCACTTAACTTCTGCTATTCGTGCAGGAATGGCAGCCCTTTCTTCTTATCTTGTTGCTCATAAGTTTGAAAGAGACTTGCTGATAAATGGAAAGGAAATGATTCGTCAGGGGATAGATATAACCCAAGAAACTAACTTTGAATTATTGGTATCCAAAATACCTAAAGAAGAAGCTGATAAATTTAGAAAAGATATTGTGAAGCTATTTTCAACCTTGTCCAATACCGAGCTGTTAGAGAAAATTATAGAAATAATGGACCATATCATAATCAAAATGAAAAAAAAACCTAATGTTTATACTCCTTCTGAGGTAGAAGGTATAAAAATGGGTATGGACATTATCAACCAGGGAAAAGAAGTTTTTTATGAACTGAGTCATGAGGAAGTTGTAATCATTATCCAAGGAATCGATATAATCGAAAAAGACTATTTTTATGATATTATGAGAAAGCATAAAATTAATCCCAAACATTAAATGTTTATTTTACATTACCGACAAAAAAAATTTCACAAGTATAAAGTTAAAAATAAAGAAACGTAGAGTTCCAAACTAAATTCGGATCCATCTTGTCTAATACTTGGAGGAATCAATGAAACAAGTTTTAATTTATTTAGTAGTATTGTCTTTTGTTTTGTCTTATGAATTGATGTCACAAGGTATAGGTAGACCAGGGGGTGGAATTGGTCGAGGTGGACCTAGCGTTGGAAATGGTGGTGCAAATATCGGAAGAGGTGGTGCAAATATCGGTCGAGGGGGAGGAAACATCGGAAGAGGTGGTGCAAGTATAGGCAGAGGGGGAGGAAATATAGGTAAAGGTGGTGCAGACACAGGTAGAGGTGGTGTAGATATTGATAAAGGCGGACCTGACCTTGGACAGCCTGGAGGTGGGAACGGTCAATCCAAAGATTCCGGTGCAGGAAAATCCAAAGAATCGGGAACGGGACAAATCAAGGACACAAATTTATAAGGGTAACACAGGGGATCCTTATAAAAGCCGTATTTTCAAGACTGTAGGGGTAAACCACTGTGTTTACCCTCTATTTTGAAATTAAATTGCTTAAAAGGAACTTACCTATATATTTTTTTTAAATCATGAGGTTCGGGTGCGATGATTTCGATCACCTTTTTTGTTATGGGATGGATAAACTTTAAACTATACGAATGTAGTGCTTGTCTTAGCAATTCTCCTTGTAGTATAGCATTTCCATATTGAATAAATTCCAAAAAGATGTTTTCATCCTTCCCGTAAATTTTATCACCTAAAACAGGATATCCTTTGGAGCTAAGAGTTGCTCGAATTTGATGGATTTTTCCGGTAATCGGAAATGCAAATATTTTTGAAATATGATTTTTTTCACCTATTTTTATAAATTCGGTTTTTACATAAGTACACTCTTTACCGGGAATAATTTGCTCCATAAATCTCTTCTTTTTCCTAATTTTGGAAAAATCATCTTTCGTAATGAACCCCTCTGCAGTCAATTGGGATGGAAATGAGCCTTCCACATATACGATATAAGTTTTGTCGATTTGATGACTCGAGAATAGTTTGCTTAAAAGAGCTGCCATTGTTTTATCTTTTGCAAATAGGACAATTCCAGATGTCTCTCTATCAATTCGGTTCACAATAAAAAAAATTGGTTTTTGTGAATTTTGCATACCTTGGATGGATTGCCCAAGAAGAGTGGTTAAATTTTGTGTTTGATATCTCCCCGCCGGGTGGACAGGTAAGTTTCCGGATTTATTAACCGCAAAAATAAATTCATCTTCATAAACAATCTCAAAATTAGAATCAACTTCCGGCTCTAATAATTCCGGAAATTTAAAAACGATTTTATCGCCTTTTTTTAGTTGGTAATTAGGATGAGTATCGCTTCCAGATAGGGTTATTCTTTTTTGTTGGATCAATTCTTCCCAATTTTCTTTGGGATAATAGGTAAAGCGATTTGTTAAAAAATCGACAAGATAAACCTTTTCATCTTCTTCTTTTATGGTATATTCTTTTACAATCTGTTTTGCATTGTCCATTATAATTTTTATAATTCACATTAGGTAACAGCCATATTCCTTTTTTTACATTTATCCAGATAAGCCTTACTTACCTTATCTTCTGGATAGATTTCCAAACATTTTTCAAAACTTGTGATTGCGTCCACAAAGCGTTTTTCTTGCATATATCTTTTTCCTTCTAAAAGGGTAGGGTAGGATTTCTGTTTTTTTTCAAATGTAGCTTCGTCATCATTATTATAAACTTCATAAATCTTAGTCGGATGATTTTTTCCTTTTACTATAACCGAACCAACTTCTCTTATAAAATAGTTTTCAAGATTTGTTAAGCTATTGTAAACGATTTCCGAAATTAATATTGTAGACTGAAATTCTTTTGTAAGACTTTCTAATCTCGAAGCGATGTTTACCGTATCGCCTATAACCGTTGTGTCTAAACGATTGGATGAACCAATTGTACCTAGCATCAGATCACCTGTGTTGATTCCAATGCCAATTTTAACTGGAGGATAATTAAGACTTTTTCTATCTTCGTTATATTCTTTTAGTCTTTTTTTCATCTCAATAGCAGCAAGAACTGCATTTTCCGGCTCATGCTCAAAAAGAGCCATAATGGCATCTCCAATAAATTTATCTACAAATCCATTGTGACTTGTAATCGCAGGCTCCATTCTTTTCAAATAAGAATTCAAAAACCGAAAATTATCTCTAGGAGTCATGCTTTCCGATAGAGTTGTAAATTCTCGAATATCCGAAAATAAAACCGTCATCTGTTTGTGAGTGGCATCTCCTATTTTCAAATCTATGATGCTCTTTTTTTCCAAAGCGTTTATAAACTGATTGGGAACGAATCGTTTCATGCTGATTCTTAACAATTCCGATTCCTTATAGGCAAGGCTGAATCTAAAGGAAAGAATCATGGATTGGGAAAAGATAAAAAACAAAAAGCCATAGTGAGCCAAATACAATGTATGGATAATACTTCTAGAGTGGAGTATGTCGTTAATAATTGTGAGCATAAATGCAAAAAAACCAAAAGCAGATATTCCCGAACCTGGAAGCTTATCTTTTATGGAAAGTGCTAGTCCATATAAAATGTAAATACCGGAACTGAGCATAACTATATAATAATATGCTATATACTGGCTAAATATGTATGTGGGAAAAAAAATAACAGAGATGGCAAAGATACTAGAAATACCAAATAAAATGTATCCGAATTTTTTTGAAAATCTTTCCCAAAAAATAGATTGGATAAACATGTAAAATAAGGGTAAGCCAAAGTATATGGTTAGGTACTCAATTTTGTACAAATTATCAAATACAATTGTGCTTGGTTCAGGGTAGAAACTGTGCAATATTCTATCTATTGCCAACATTCTAAAAGTTATATTGATGCAAAAAAAACTAAATATCAAACTCCCGATATCTTCTTTTCGTTGGCTTACCAATCCAAGATGATACAAAGCCATGATCAAGATAATTCCTAAAGATATGTAGGTAATTGCGTTTTTGGATTCTTCTTGTTTTACTAATGACCTAAAACTCCCCAATGTAACGTCTTCCCAAAGCCCTCCTTCTCTATGGTGAAAATTGGCAAGATGGACTAAAAAAACGTATTCGGAGTCTATAGGGTGAAAACGCACTAGTTTATTAAGTATCTGGGGTACTGTAGTTTCTCTTGTCTCTCCTGGAACTCCATTAAAAACAAGTAATTTGCACTTAGGTTGAGGTTTCAAATGGCACCCGTAGAGTTTATAAGAAGTGCCTTGTTCCTTTATTTTGATAGCTAAATCGTTATTGACTGGTAAGTTTTCTAATTTGACTAAATATGTTGCAAATCCATAGTTTTCAATAAGTTCTTCGGAATTTGGTTTCTTGTAATTTCCCCAAACTGCAGGAATATCTTTTTTTTCTCCTTTTTGCATTTTTTCTTTTAGAAAATTGTCACCCTGTTTCCATTTTTCTAAAAGTTTTTCAGGTGATATATACTCTTGAAAATAAAAATACCATTCTCCACTTACAGAAAGAGTTCCGTCAGTTTCAAAATCCCAATCTTTGAAACTGATAATCCCATTTTTGGCTTGGGGTTGTTTTTTTAAAACTTTCTGTTCACAAGAAAGAATTATCCCTGCAATTAGAAAAAAAATAAAAAACTGCTTCATATTTTGCTTTATCACTTACTTAAAAGAATGGTATTTTTTAAAAAGTTTAGGGTAAAGTAAATTTTTTATTTTTTAACAGTGTGGGTAGACGGATGATTCTGGAAAACCTTATCGTCTTACCAACATGAACAAGGAATACAACCGGAATTTGATTTTTCATTGGAAGAAGAATCTTGTGAAGTTTTAATGGAATTTATTTTTGCTTTGATAGAGGAATTTATGGTTTGCTTATCTAAGCCTTGATCAAAAATAACCTGTTCATTTGAGCCTAAAGTAACAGGGTCTTTACAGAATAACCCAAGAAAACAACTTGAACTTACTTCAACCTCACCGTTAGAGACATAAACCCCTGGTTCTATTCCATCATCAGAAAGGGAAAAATGTTGATTATCTTCCTTACCTTCACTTTTAAACAAGAACTCAGTTCCTCTTACTCCGACTGTTGCAGTGTTACTATTCACTTTAAATATTTTGCCGGCTGCTTGCTTTGTAATTTTAAAAAATGCCTTGAATGACATTGCACCGGAATCAAGCCCGTTCTCATTTATGTCAACCTGACCTTCCATTTGACGTACTATCGATCCGCTTTTAAATTGTATATCAGCCTTACTGCCTTGTTTAACATGGACACGATCACCAGCAAAAAGTTTAAAACCGGAATAAACAGGTACAAGATCATCACTTTTGTAGCGAAAGCAGTTCGAATATTCTACTTCATTCGAACAATATACTTCTCCTGATAAAAAGTTTATCCATGCAACAGGCTCTTCTGCAAGAAGTAATAATGGAAATAAAAAAAATAACAGACAAATAGAATATCTCATTTTTATACACCTATTTCAAAAACAAAACTTCTTTAATAAGATAGTATACAAAACAATAGTCAATCAAAATTTCAAAAATATGTATTTTAAAATAATACAAGCAAGAAATCGTTCTTGCAAAAGATTTAACAATTTGCTAGTTTAAAGATATTGTAGAAAACAAAAGCATTATAGTTCGACTTGATTGGGTAATAGATTCGGTGAATATTGAGCTAGTAAAGGAAGAAAGCATGGTAGCCATTAAAGAATTTAATATAGAAGAAGTGGAAATCGAGGACGGTGAGCCGGTGGACAATATACTTTCCGAAAAGCAAATGAGGCTACTCACAGAACCCTTGTACAGTTCTTGGAAACCGGAAAATAATTCAAGTTTCCTCGTTACTGCCAATGTAGGTATTTTTACCAAACTACTAAGCCAAGGCATTGCTCCGGATGTACTCTTAAGTTTAAACGTAGAAAAGCCAAAAAACAGGAACAAAAAAGAAGACAGGTGCTACTACTTGGACAAGATAGGAAAAGCACCGGAAGTAGTGATCGAAGTTGTTTCCAATACAAAAGGTCATGAATTGGAAAGCAAACTCATAGATTATGGAACAATCGGAGTAAGGTATTACGTCGTGTACGACCCTGAAATGTTTATATTGAAAGGGCGGGTAATTTACAGTTATGAATACAAAAACAAGATTCCGGTGGAAATGGAAGAAACATGGTTTCGGGAAGTAGGTTTAGGTTTGCTTTTATGGAGTGGAGGTGGATTCTTGAAATAAACTGGTTTTCGTAGGGACAGGTCTTAGACACTTGTCCCTACAGGCTATACCTGACAGATTAATCTTTAATTACAAACTTTCTTCAAACTTTCGTCTTTGCTTACTTCTGTTTTGAGTGCTAAATATAATTTACTTGGGTCGTTGTTTTCTTTTGAAAATAGGCTTTTATAGCTTTTTTTTGTCATCGAGGCAAATTCGGTTTTACCTTTGGAACAACCAAACAGGTTTGCGAGAGTATCGAGTTTTTCTCCTTTGCCAGTTGCCATTTCTTGTTCAAGGCTATGGTAATTTAAATGAACAAACGCTTCTTGAGCTTTATTGTTTTGAACAATTCCATCTTCGGTACAGTTAGATGTACCGGATGTAATTCCAAATGTTTGGCTACCTGACGATGCATTGCTTGTTACAGCAAATACCTGCAAAAAGTTGTTTTGTCCACCTAAAATGATAGAACCAAATCCACAACCAGCCATTCCATATTCTCCGGCATAAGTCGAAATATTAAAAAATAATGCTAAAATAAATCCTAAAATGCTAATTAAAGTTTTTTTCATGTTTTTACTCCTAATTTATTAAATTTTACAAGATAATTTTAAAGTCTGATCTTTTTTTATCTCAGAATTAATTGAAGAGACTAGTTTGGCTGGTGAATCGCTCTCTTGCGAAAAAAACTTTTTGTAGTTTTTCTTTGCCATAACAGCAAATTCTGACTTATGTTTGGCACAGCCAAATAACATGGCAAGTGTTTCCAGTTTTTCACCATTGCCGGAAGCCATTTCTCTTTCTAAGTTTTCATAGTTTAAATAAACGTATACTTCTTGTTCTTTTTGTTTTTTTACTATTCCATCAGCAGTACAATTCATAGAACCCGTAGTAATGGAAGAAGTTACTCCATAAGTACCAAGAGCAAAGTTGTTTATTGTATACGCACCTAACTGAGGAAGCATTTTGTTTTCCTTTATTATTAGTGAGCCTAACCCGCAACCAGCCATTCCATATTTAGCGGAACCTTTAGGTTCAGCATTTAAGCATAATGTTGTTATTAACAATGTTAAAAAAAAGAGTAATAATCTATACATATTTTATTTCCCTCGAATAAAAATTTAAATAACACTTATTTATATAATTGAATTTTTTCAATTATATTTTTTTATAATCGGCAAGAATTTTTAAGAATTTTATTGTTTTGAATTTCTGATTTTATGGCAAAATAAAGTTTACTAGGGTTTTCTTGTTGAGAAAATAACTTAGAATAGTTTTTCTTAGTCATTTCTATAAATTGATCTTGGGTTTTCAGGCAGCCAAATAGAACAGCTAACGTGGCCAGTTTCTCGCCTTTTCCGACTGCAATCTCTTGCCCTAGATTTTCATAATTTAAATGAACAAAAACTTCTTGTTCTTTTTCTTTTAAAACAATTCCATCTTCAGTGCAGTTAGAAGTTCCGGTTAAAATAGCAGATGTTTGTAAATCCAATGTTGTGGAAAAATAACTCGCCCCAAATCCTCTGTTTGTAGTTGAAACTAAAATTTGAGCCCAACCACTATCATAACTTCCAAAAATCATAGAACCTGGACCGCATCCGGCTCTTCCGTAGTTTTGTGCAGGTATAGACAATGTGCAAAACAACGAAAATAAAATAAATATATAATAATTTTTCATAGTACCTAATTTTTGCATGTTTCACTCAAGTAATCATTATTATTGATTTCTGTTTGAATAGAATTAACAATATTTTTAGGGGTATTATTTTGCTTGAAAAAAATTTTTCTATAATTTGTTTTAACCATTACATTAAATTTTTTTTGATCAATTTGACAGCCAAAAAGATTAGCCAATGTATTAAGTTTTTCTCCTTTCCCACAAGCCATTTCCTTTTCCAAACTTTCATAATTTATATGAACAAAAATTTCTTGCTCCTTCTCTTTTTTTACAATTCCATCTGTGACACAATTGGAAGTTCCTGTAGTTATTGCAGAAGATTGGTTACTAGAAAAAAAATAATGCCAATTAAAAAAACTAGCCAAAAATTGATGCATAGTTTTTTTATCTTTGATTATAGTAGCACCTAAACCACATCCTGCCATACCATACGGTTTTTCTATAGAAAATACCACAGAGTGACAAAACAAAAAAAATACAATTAATCTCTTCATATAAAATCCCGAATCACTTACACCATTTTGCTTTTTTTTCACTTGCACGCTCTTTTATTTCACCCGTAGAACTATCGTGAAGCCGTGTCCAATAATCACATTTTTGACTTTCTTGTGATGGTTCCAATTGTTCGTGCCAAAATGTAATTTGGAATATTCTGCAAGAAAAGGTTATACCAATGAACAGTAACAAAAAATAAAATGATAGTCTCACATTTACCCTCTCTATTTTCAAATAAATATATTTTTTAATACAAGATTAATTCAACTTTTTTTTATTTAATTAATAATTTTTTCCATCATAAAATTTAAAGAACGTTACATTTAGGCGAGGCAGTTCGGAAAAATTTGTTGGCATAATGCTTTTTTCAAAAAAGGTTTGCTGACTTGCCAAACCTGTATGGAAATACCTTCAATGGAGTACAAAAATGCTAACAGTCCCAAAATATCCTATCGACATCGAGACCGTTGATATCGAAGACGGTGAACCGCTGGACAGTATATATAGGACTTGGACTTAGGCTATGGGAAGGAGAGTTTCTAATTTGAATGAAGATGAGTTGGGGAGTCTCTCAAATGCCGTAAAAAAAATGTGGGAAAAATATCTCCAGATGGATAAGGAAGGATACTCTCAATACCTTTCTGAAGATGTTCGTAGAATGAGCCAAAGAACCAGAAAGCTCCAAGATGGAAAAAAGGCAGTTTTATTTGGATTGCAAAAAGAATGGGAAGCCTTCGAAAGACCGGACAACGTTATTTCCGAAGAAATGACCCAAAAAGGAGTTAATTTTCCTTTGATTGGAGCAGTTAATGACAAACAAGGGATTGATATTCAGCCAGGTTACAAACAAGTAGTTTCTACCGATAGCGAGGGAAATCTTGTTATATTTAGCGAATACTCCGGTAAAAGAAAGTAGTGAAATACTTTGTATTGATTGGTCTTATGGAAATAAATGGTATCTCCAAGAATTTAAAATTGAGTAAGTTTATTGCAGACGCTTTGGACGTTACTATAAAGAATCTCAAATTGAGAATAAATTTTTAAAATTCTTGATATTTTAGAATAATTCTAAAATATGCTCTTTACAAGGTTTATATAAGAGGGATTATTATGGATTTTAAAAGATATAAAGAAATCAATGACGAACGTTTGAATTATCGGGAAATGGAAGATGCTACTGTGGTATCTACCTATAGAAATGTAGGTTGTGGGGATGGATATAGAATTTTCTTAAAAATCGATAATGATTTGATTACTGACGCTAGCTACACGACAACCGGCTGTGGTTTTGGAATGGTTGCCCTAGCTATGGTGACAGAGTTAGCAAAAAATAAATCCATAGAAGAAGCAATAAATCTCTCAAAAGAAGATATTGAGAAACAATTTGAATTTCCGGAACGAAGGAAAGGTTATCCCGAATCCGCCATTGCTGCTTTACAAAAAGCCCTATCCGATTTTAAAAACAATTCCGGTATACCTAAAGAACAGCGAATTACTGCCAATGCCGTTTTGAAAATTTTAAAAGAAAAAGGGAACCTAACTCATGAGAATTTTTCTAATGTTATCTTGGAAGGAAAAGATTTTAGTGGAATCGACTTTTCCTATACAAATTTAAGCCATGCTTTTTTACAGAACAATAATTTTGAAAACGCCAATTTTGAAAACGCCAATTTAAGGGGTGCTTTTTTAAATAGTTCTAATCTCAAAAATGCAAATTTTAAAAGTGCTGACCTAAGATGGGTAAAACTTACCGGAGCAAAATTGGAAGGAGCGAATTTTGAAGGAGCCTTGTATGATGTCGGGACGAGAGTTGATCCAAATAATCTTCATATATTTGATTCTATGCAAAAGGTAGGAAAAGGTGTTTATGTGGAGTCTGAATGACATTTATTTTTGATTTTTTCTCAACCCCAAAAAAAAATAGTAATATATTTTTATTTCTTTTTTTGTTTTTTTATGGAAGTATTTATAGCGAAGAAATAAAACTAGAAAAGTCATCTAAAATCCAAGAAATCGAAACCCACTACAAAATTTATCGTGAGAAAGAAGCAAGTGGTGATTATAAATCAGCTCTCCATGAAGCGAAGGAAATTCTCCTTTTAAGTCAGAAAGTTTTTGGAGAAGAGCATGAATATACGGGAACATTTTACAACAATGTAGGTATGTGCTTAAGTCATATCGGAGAATACAAACAGGCATTGGACTACTTACTTCTGTCTTTGAAAGTCAGAAAAAAGGTTCATGGTGAAAAACACGAGGATGTTGCTGTTAGTTATAACAATGTAGGTATGGTTTATTATTATTTGGACGATTTAAACAAAGCAGCTTTTTATTATAAGGAAGCTTTGGATATTCAGCAACAACTTGTTGGAAACGATCACCCTATTATAGCTGTTATTTCGACAAGTCTTGGAATGACATACCAAGACCTGAGATTGTTGGATGATTCAATTCGGTATTATCAAAAAGCAATTAAAATATATCTAAAAAACAAAAATGAAGATAGTCTTGATTTGGCTGATAACTACAATAGCATAGGAACAGTCTATCTGGAGAAAAAGGACTACCCAAAAGCTAAAGAATATTTTGAAAAGGCATTATTCATACGGATCAAATTATCGGGGGAGTATGACTCTGAGGTAGCCACAACTTATAATAACTTAGGGCTAAGTTATCACTATTTAGAAGACTATCATAAGGCTCTTCAAAACTATAATAAATCTTTATCCATACGTTTCAAAGTTCTGGGTGAAATGCATCCCGATACGGCAACAACCTATAGTAATATCGGAAGAGTGTATGGAAAATTGAGTGACTATGATAACTCATTAAAGTATCATAGTTCTGCTCTGCGTATACGCAAACAAACGTTAAATAACAATCATCCTGATATAGGAGATAGTTATTTTAATTTAGGGAATGTATACTACCATAAACATGATATAAATCAATCCATTGACTACTTTAGTAGAGCTTTGGAAATTCAAAAAATTGCTCTAAAAGACAACCATCCTGATACGGCTTCTACCTATAGCGGACTTGGAAACGCATACTTTGCAAAAAAGGATTATCCGAAAGCCATTCAATTTTACTCTCAAGCACTAAATAATCGGTTACGTTTTTCTACCGATAAACAATCGGAAATTGCCACAAATTATGGTAATTTAGGCAGTTCTTACAATAAAAATGGTGACTATGACCTTGCCATTGTATACCTAAATAAAGCCTTATCCATTCAATACAATTCGATGGGAGAAAACAATTCCGAAGTAGCCTCTATTTATACTAACCTCAGCCAAGCTTATAGTTCCAAGCAAGACTACGATAGCGCGATTTCCTATTACAATAAATTATTGGGAATGGATCCGGATTTAATTGGTATGGATAAAGAAAAATATATTGTCAACTTGGAAAGACTTGGACTTCTGTATGAAAGAAAAGGGCAGATAGAACTTTCCGTTCGTACGCTACAAAAAGCAATTCGGTTAGTTCTCTTAAATAAAACGAAATTGAATGACGGGCGTTTTACCTATACAAAAAAATTTAAGCGTATATTTAAAAAAATTTTAGAACTTTATTCTCAACTCGACACAATAAGATAATCATGTTATAGTGATTTTACAACAGGATATAAACGAAAAAAATTTACTGTCAATGAGGTGTCGACTAATTTTGGCAATATGATTGTAATGTTTTGCGTGAATTTTCGTATCCGAGCTGTAAAGCTTTTGACCAGGCAAGACAAGCATCTTCCATTTGTCCTTTTTGGTAATAGGCAAGTCCCATATTGTGGTGTACGAGAGAATAGTCCGGATCGTAATGAATAGCCAATTTATACTCTTTGATTGCGTCTTCAAAAAGCCCTTTTTGATTGTAAGCCAAACCCAAATTGCTATGAGCTTCTGCAAAGTTAGGTTGGTGTTGAATGGCAACCATATTGGCTTTAATGGCTTCATTCAACATTCCTTTTTTGCTATAGGTTAAGCCTAGATTATAGTGCGCAATGGCAAAATCCGGTTTGTAATGAATGGCTGATAAAAAACCTCGAATGGCATCGTCCCAAAGCCTGCTTTCATAATAAATCATTCCTATATTGTTGTAAGCTTCCGCGTAATTCGGTCTATAATTTAAAGCGGAATTGTAAGAATTAATAGCTTTGTAGAAACGTTTTTCTTTTCCATAAATCGAACCTAAATTGTAGTGCGCTTCTGGATAATTTGGTTTGAACTTAACGGCAGTTCTAAAAGACTTGATTGCTTCGGTGGTATTTGATTTTTTCAAGTAAGCAACTCCTAAATTATAGAAAGCTTCTGCAAAATCCGGTTTGTGATCTATTGCTTTTTGGAACGATTGTATGGCTAAACTCGTTCTTTCTGTCATAGAATAGGCTAATCCAAGGCTGTAATGAGCTTTTGAATAGTTAGGTTGGTATTGGATTGCTTTTTTATAACGACCTATGGCTTTTCCAACCAGCCCATTTTCCAAATATATGTTTCCCAAACTGTAATTTGCTTGGTAAAATCCCGGCTTGAATCGAATGGCATTTTTAATTTCTTGTATTCCTTTGTTTAACATTCCGTTTTTGTAAAAAGCGAGTCCAAGTCGATAATGGGCTTTTGCATTTCCAGGCTTAAGATTTATGCTTTTGGAAAATTCTTCTACGGAGTTTTTAAATAAATTTTTTTCATTATAAAGGATACCAAGGTAGTAATGGGCAAAAACATGGTTTGGATTAAATTTAGTGACGATCAGAAATTCATCTATTGACTCATCCAACATTCTCTTTTTGTAATAAGATATACCAAGGTTATAATGGGCTGGTGTATACTCCGGTTGTGATTGTACTACCGTTTTTAGCTCTCCTATAGCTTCTTCATATAAACCCTTTTTGATATATACTAGACCTAAATTGTAGTGAGCCTCTATAAATTCCGGTTTGGACAAAAGGGCTAAGTTAAATTCTTTAATCGCAAAATCAGTTAAGTTTTTTTTGTAATATATTACTCCAAGATGATTATGAGCTTCTGCAAAGTCTTGTTTGTGGTGAATAGCCAATTTTAATTCTTTAACTGCAAAGTCGTACAAACCCTTTTTGATATAGGCAACACCCAAACTATGGTGGGCTTCCGCAAAATTGGGATCATATCTGATTGCCAATTGAAATTCCCTGATAGCTTCACTGATTGAATTTTTTTTTAAATAGCTCATACCGGTCTGAAAATTGCTTTCGCCGGGGCTTTTGGAATCAATTTGTAAACACAAAAAATATAAAATTATAAGAAGTTTTTTTGCCATAATATATTATCCTTTCAATAGAAAAATGAGAACAAATTTAAGAAAATTCTTTTGGAGTTATTCATGTAAATCCCGAAAATCATTCTAATCATAGTATATAAACGGATAATAATTCCATATTTTTATTTTTTCGCTTGAATTTCTATTCTAATTATTCTCTGATTATTCTAGGTAACCATTATGTCTGCCAGATTATTTTCATCCTTTTTATTATCTTTGCTAATACACACACTTCCATTACTATATTTGCTTATCCTATTAAATGAACCAATAAGAAATTATTGTAGTATTGATGATGTTCCGGTAGGAATAGAGGAAGAGGAGAAAGTTATTGTCCTTGAAATTTCTAATGACAGCGGAAGTGGAGAAGAAGAACAAAAACAAGATTCGTTTGATTTCAGTTCTCTTACGGAAGGTCAAAAAGAAACTCCTAAAGAAAAAGTAGACATGAGCCAGTATGAAAAAGGCGAATGGAAAGACTTAGTCAAAAATCTAAAAGAAACAAGCGATTTAAGGAACAGGTACAAAGAAGATTATGAAAATGTTATCACCAATGGTGGAGTGTCCAAGAGTTATATAAGCAGGTTTCGGCATTTTGAGGATATGATCGTAAAAGAAGTTTTTCCCACTGTTTATGATGCGGACAAGAGCTTTGAAGAAGAAATTGAGAAATCCGTAGAAAAATTGGCAAAGCACAATGAAAGAAATCGTATTATAGAAGAATTTAGAAACGGCATGGATCCGGAAGCTAAAACTACAATGAGTTTGGAAAAAGAAAACGGAGAAGAATCGGATAAAAAAGAACCGCTTGTAATGAATCCTGAAGAGAGGAAAGAGTATTTTGATACTACTCTACTTTTGTCAAAAGAGGAGCAACTAAATCAATTCCAAAATCGATTTTTGGGGTATCATCCCGACGAAGGGGACCTTCCTATTATGTTTCGGGAATTGTATTATAAAAATTTACAACGAATTGCTTACGTTTTTAGTGCGGATCAAACTTATTTTACCATTGACTATTTTGAAGAAAATTTAAACAAGGAAGACTACTTAAAAAATTCGATGAGTTTGGCTTCCGAGCTAAAAGGGACAAAAACTGCCACTGAAATCCTTTATACCTTGGAAAATATTTATGAAATTCAAGAGAGGGCTCTCTTGCAGTATTTTCAAAATAAGAAGGCTTATGAAACCTATCCTCCGGCAAAAAGAAATAATATTCGGGTTGAAACAATACGCAGAGTTGTAGAGAAATATACACCGATATTGGAAGAAAAACAAATCCATTCTTATCAAGACGTTCAAAAATTATATACACAAAAGAGACTGGAAATTCTTGATTATTTGGTTAAAACATCTCCGGAAGCTTACAGAATTGCAGACGCTACCTTTGAAAAAGGACGAATTTTATGGGAAAGGGGAAATCAAACCAATGATCCGAAAATTTTGGATGAAGCAGTATCTGAGTGGAGAAATATTCAAAATATAAACAAAGAAAACGGTGATTTTTTGTATAAGGAAAATTATGCCCAGATTTTACCTTTGTTAAATAAGTGGAATGGTAATAATCCAAAAGAAAAAGAAATTGCCAGATTTCAAATTAGTGGATTATTAAATAATAGATTAGCCAAATACTTAGAAGATAAAAAGAAAAGAGAAGAAAAACTAATGTGGCCTGCTCCCCCTGCAGGGCTCGAACCTGCGACCCAATGATTAACAGTCATTTGCTCTACCAACTGAGCTAAAGGGGAATAACCTGCTGATAAATTCATATTTTTTGATTTAAGAATGGTGTCAAACATTTTTTTGATTTTTTTTGTGAGAAAAATTCACTAAGGGTTCGCCTCAACTTTTTAAAAGAAAATTGTATACAAATTGGATAGGTATTTGAATATCAGAATCAACACTTTTGTAAAAGAACAGATTTTGAAGTAACTCGAAATTCTATTCTTATAGGAGTGAATATTAAAAAGAGGAATAAAATATGGCTTTATTTCGTTGGAGTGAGAAATATTGCACTCAAATCCCTGCGATTGACTCTCAACATAAAAATTTATTTGAAATTGCAAACAAACTGCACGATGCTTTTGTAGAAAAGCATGAGGGAGACGAAATTATTTCTAAAATCTTGGAAGAATTAGTTAATTATACTCAATATCATTTTAATTTTGAAGAAAAATTAATGAAAGAAAATCGTTACCCGCATTATGATTCACACCATAAAAAGCATGTAGATTTAATCAAGCAAGTAAATGAAATGGTCAGTGATTACAAAAACGGGCATAAAATAGAATTATCCGAACTACTTGTTTTTGTAATCGAATGGTTACAAGAGCATATACTTGGTGATGATATGGAATATTGCCCTTATGTTATGGGTTCTACCGGAAATATATAAATCCTCGACTTACGCTCCAGTAATTGATTGTAATCGAGGAGCGTAAATTTATCAGCCTTATTTCATATCACCACCACTATAATTCACATTAAATCTCAAATTATGATTTGAAAAAATCCATATCAAAAAAGTTTGGAATATAGGCTGAAAAATATTTGTCTAATTTACTTGACAAAATATCTGTTATATTATAAGATGCTCTGTAATAACAGAGAGATTCGGAAGAATATGAGCGCTTATTTCGTTGAGAATACTAATATGCAAACAGAAAATGTGAATGAAAAACAAGTAAATGGACATGTTATCGAGAAACCTATCCGTAGTATTATGAAAACTCTTTCTTGGAGAGCGACAGGCACAATGGATACGATAATAGTGTCTTATATCGTAACAGGAAGTGCAAAAGCAGCTTTTTCAGTTGGTTTTGCTGAGCTTTTTACGAAGATGTTTTTGTATTACCTTCATGAGAGGGTATGGTCCAAATTAAAATTTGGAAAAGAAGTTGTCAGACCACCGGAGTATGAAATTTAAAGGGAGTAGTAATGAAGGAAGATTTAATCAAAGAACTGATAGAAAATACAAAGGGAAAAAGCCTCACCGAAAATTTAAAATATGTCTCTCGGAAATTTGGGGATAGCGTAGTATTTTCTAGCAGTTTTGGAATGGAAGATCAGGTAGTCACTGACGCGATAGCAAAAAATAATCTATCAATAAAAATCTTTACGTTAGATACCGGAAGAAATTTTGAAGAAACCAATTACGTTCATAATATGACAAACATAAAATATGGAATCAAAATTGTTACCTATCATCCGGATACAAAAGATATTGAAGAATTGATAAACACGAAAGGACCATACAGTTTTTATGAATCAGTAGAAAATCGAAAAGAATGTTGCTTTTTGCGAAAGGTAAAGCCTCTGCAAAGAGCTTTAAAAGGCTATTCCTGTTGGATTACCGGTATACGAATGGAACAATCTCCTGATAGAAGTAATATTCAACAGTTTGAATGGGACGAAACCCACCAGCTGATTAAATTCCATCCTTTGTTTTTTTGGAATATGGCTCAACTTGAAGAGTATATTCAATCAAACAATATACCATTAAACGAGCTTCACAAAAAAGGGTATCCGAGTATAGGATGCGCTCCCTGCACAAAAGCAATCAAGCCCGGAGAGGATATCCGTGCCGGTAGATGGTGGTGGGAAACGGGAGTTAAAGAATGTGGTTTGCATTTACATAAAAAAGAAAAGGTGACAAGTTAATATGAGTTCTTACGTATTAGACTATTTACAACATTTGGAAGCAGAAGCTATCCATATTATGAGGGAGGTAGCGGCTCAGTTTGAAAATCCGGCACTCTTATTTTCTGGAGGAAAAGATTCGATAACTCTGGTACATTTGGCAAAAAAGGCTTTTAGACCTGGAAAATTTCCTTTTCCTCTTATGCACATTGACACCGGTCACAACTTTCCCGAAGCAATAGAATTTCGAGATAATTTGGTAAAAGAAATTGATGAAAGGTTGATCGTTCGGTATGTTCAAGATTCCATTGATAAAGGAAGGGTAGTGGAAGAAAAGGGAAAATATGCCAGCAGAAATGCTTTGCAGACGGTGACGCTCCTCGATTCCATTGAAGAGTTAAAATTGGATGCCTGTATCGGTGGAGGTCGGAGAGACGAGGAAAAGGCAAGAGCAAAAGAAAGGATATTTTCCATTCGAGATGAGTTTGGAGCTTGGGAACCGAAATTACAAAGACCGGAACTTTGGAATTTGTACAACGGGAAAATCCATAAAGGCGAAAACGTGCGTGTTTTCCCAATTAGCAACTGGACAGAATTAGACGTATGGCGTTATATTGAAAAAGAAAATATTCCAATCCCACAAATTTATTTTTCTCACAAAAGGAACTGTTTCGTGAGAGACGGATTATTGTACCCAGTTTCTGATTATATTTACATGGATGAAAACGACAAACCACAAGAAACGATTGTACGTTTTAGAACCGTTGGTGATATGAGCTGCACAGCTGCCGTTGAATCCACTGCCTCAACAGTCAAAAGCATTATTGAAGAAATTTTGGTAACCAATACAACGGAGAGGGGAAGTCGGATCGATGACAAACGCTCGGAAGCAGCAATGGAAGAGAGAAAACGAGGAGGATATTTCTAATGGAAATTTTAAGGTTTATCACTGCTGGCAGTGTGGATGACGGAAAAAGTACTTTGATTGGAAGGCTTTTGTATGATAGCAAATCAATTTTAAAAGATCAGCTAGAAGCCATTGAAAGAACTAGTTTAAAAGACGGAGGTGAGTTGAATTTGGCTTTGCTAACAGACGGCTTAAAAGCAGAAAGAGAGCAGGGTATCACGATTGACGTAGCCTACAAGTATTTTACAACGCCCAAAAGAAAGTTTATTATAGCAGACGCACCAGGACACACCCAATATACAAGAAACATGATCACAGGCGCATCAACCGCTAACCTTTCCATCATTTTGATTGATGCCAGAAAAGGTGTGATTGAGCAAACCTATCGTCATTCCTATATATCCTCTTTAGTGCGAATTCCACACTTAGTTGTGTGTATCAACAAAATGGATTTGGTTGGTTTTTCGGAAGAGATTTTTAATAAGATCAAAAGCGATTTTAATTCTTTTGCTGCCAAATTAGATATTCAGGATATTAACTTTATCCCTATCAGTGCTCTCAAAGGTGATAACGTAGTAAATTTATCAACCGAGATGCCTTGGTATGAAGGGCGTAGTTTGTTGCATCATCTAGAAGATGTTTATATTGAGAGTGATTTGAATCTCCAAGATAGTCGTTTCCCTGTTCAATACGTTATTCGACCACAAATTGATGAGTTCAGAGATTTTAGGGGATACGCAGGGCAAGTTTCGGGAGGAATTTTCAAAAAAGGAGATAGTGTCACTATTTTACCAGCCGGTTTTCAATCTAAAATTTCAAAAATTCATACATTCGATGGAGAGTTGGAAGAAGCGTTTGCACCCATGTCAATCACTATGCTACTAGAAGACAATATAGACGTTAGTAGAGGAAACATGATTGCAAAGTCTGACAATCTTCCCGAAATTAGCCAAGATATCACTGCTTTTGTATGCTGGATGGATACAAACAAACTAACGGAAGGGAAAAAGTTTTTGTTACGCCATACTACAAACTCGGTGAAATGTGTTGTAAAAAATATCATTCACAAAATCGACATCAATACTTTTGAAAACTTGGAAGAAGACAAAATTTTAAATCTTAATGATATTGCAAAAATCAGTATTCGAACCTCTTCTCCTTTGATGTTTGATGAATATCGAAAAAACCGCTTGACTGGCAGTTTTATCTTGGTAGATGAAGCAAGCAATTTGACTGCCGGAGCAGGCATTATTGCGGGTAAACTAAGTTAGATTTAAAATGTCTGATTCCAAGTTATTTCCTGTTTTCCTAAATTTGGATGAAAAAGACGTATTGGTAGTTGGGGGTGGGAATGTTGCTTTGGAAAAGTTGATTAGTTTGCGTATGACAGGTGCAATGATTACCCTGATTGCAAAAGAAATCTCTGAGAAAACAAGAGAATACATTAAGAGTTTTAACCGTATTACGGTTTTGGAAAGAGAAATCGAGACGAGAGATTTGGACGATAGGTTTTTAATATTTGCTGCTACTAATAATTCTACACTAAATGCAGAGTTGCGTAAGTATGCCAAACAAAAAAAAATCTGGATCAATGCAGTGGATGATCCTCCCAATTGCGATTTTTATTCTGCT
This sequence comes from Leptospiraceae bacterium, assembly GCA_024233865.1. Taxonomy (GTDB): domain Bacteria; phylum Spirochaetota; class Leptospiria; order Leptospirales; family Leptospiraceae; genus JACKPA01. Next base: position 226,626 of record JACKPA010000005.1, read on the forward strand.
TCGGTTGTAGACAAAGGACCGATAAGGATTGCCATCTCAACTAACGGAGGATTTCCGGGAATTTCCAAAGTTTTGCGAAAAGCCTTGGAAATTGTTTTGCCTGATACCGATAAGGACTCTTTTCAAAAGCTATTTGGAATTAGAAAGAAACTACAAGAGACTATTACAAACAGTAAAGAACGCTCAAAGGTATTAAAAGAAGTGATTGCTACAATAGAAGAAAAATATTTTCAATTAAAAAGTTTAGAGGAGTTGAACAAGAATGGAAGAGACACTTGAAAAGGTTGAAATAATCAAACAAAATTCAAATCATTTGCGAGGAACTATTAAAGAAGTTTTGGAATCGGATTCGGATTCTTTTGAAGAAGATGATAAACAATTGTTAAAATTTCATGGATTGTACCAACAAAAATGGAGAGGCAAAGAATTACCAAAAGAACAGCAAGGTCATAGTTTTATGATACGCGGACGTATACCGGGTGGACGTTTGACCTCAGAACAGTACTCTGTTTGGGACGCTTTAGGTGATAAATACGGTGGTGGAGCGTTACGCTTGACAACAAGACAGAGTGTGCAGTTGCATGGTCTTTTGAAAGGAAGCCTGAAAGACATAATGAAACAACTTTACAAAATTTCTTTGTCGTCAATGGGAGCTTGTGGGGATGTTGTAAGGAATGTTACACAAGCAGTAAATTTTACTGGTTCCAAAGAAATTCATAAGTTAGATGAAATTGCGAATTTGTTGTCTGATCATTTTAAATATAAATCTCGATCTTATCCTGAAATCTGGTTGGATGAAGAAAAGTTAGATATAATAGAAGAAGAACCAATTTACAAAGATGCCTACCTTCCGAGAAAATTCAAAATAGCTGTAACACTTACCGGTAATAATTCGGTAGATATCTATACAAACGATATGGGTTTTGCGGCTACCATTGGAAAGAACGGTGAAATAGAAGGATATTTTGTATTTGCCGGTGGTGGGCTTGGGATGACTCATAACAAGGCTGCGACTTTTCCAAGAAAGGCGGATTGTTTGGGATGGATCGAAGCAAAAGATTTGATTCCGGTCGCAGAAGGAATTGTTACAGCTCATAGAGATTATGGAGATAGAACCAATCGTAAACATGCAAGGCTCAAATACGTTTTGGCAGACAAAGGAGTGGATTGGTTTCGAGCGGAAGTGGAAAAAAGGGCTAATATTAAATTTATAAACAAAGAATTACCCGAGTGGAATACACCAAACTATTTGGGTTGGCATACATCAACTGACGGAACTTTATCACTTGGTTTCCATACGTTAGCGGGTAGAATCAAAGATACACCTGAAAAATCTTTGAAGTCTGCACTCAAAGAAATAATATCAAACTATAAATTGAGTGTTCAGATTACTGCAGATCAAGACCTCATCTTAATAGGTATTCAACCTTCTGATAAAGAAAAAATTTTAAAAAGATTAAATGAATTGCATGTCAATCCGGAAAGTCCTTCTCCTTTGTTTAACAGGGCTCTTGCCTGTCCGGCTTTACCAACTTGTGCTCTAGCACTTACTGAAAGCGAAAGATTTCTACCCGATGTTTTGAAAGAATTTAAAGTCTTGTTAGATAAGTATGATCTTATGAATAAGGCTCCTGTAATACGTATGACAGGTTGTCCGAATGGATGTGCCAGACCTTATGCGGCAGAAATCGGGCTTGTAGGACAACAGAATGGTGGGAAATATGCTATTTATCTAGGTGGAGATAAAGAAGGTACAAAAATGGGTTCGAGGATTGCTGATAAAAAAACGATTCCTGAAATAGTAACATTGTTTGATCCAATATTTAAAAAGTGGAAAGAAGAAGGAAAGGAAGATGAATATCTTGGTGATTTTGTCGAGAGGGTAGGGGTTTCTTCTTTTGAATAATAGGGTAGGGGCTGTGTAATAAGGGACATTTCGGCTACGCTCAATGTCCGAAAAGCCTCCAAACGCTCCCTGAGCGTAGTCGAAGGGAGCAAAAGCTGACTTTTTACACAACCCCTACTAAAATTAAGATTTTTTAAACTTAGCTTTTACTTGGTCATAAAATTCCAAAACAGGAGCAGCAATAAAAATTGAAGAATAAGTTCCCACAATAATGCCTATAATTAACACGTAGGCAAAGTCATACAGTTCGACAGCTCCTCCTATTACAATTGCAACAATCGAGATTAGAGTTGCCAAAGAAGTGTTTAATGTCCTTGTAAGAGTTTGGGTTATGGAAACATTGATCGTATGAGACAAAGCATGTTTAACTTTTCCTGCAGAATTCTCTCTTATCCTGTCAAAAATCACAATGGTATCATTGATAGAGTAACCAAGAATGGTTAGAAGTGCAGCTATCAAAGGAACACTTGGTTTGATTTGAAATGCTCCGATTAAACCCAAAGTAAAAAGAAGATCATGAATTAGAGCTACCGTTGCACCAAGGGCAAATTTTAACTGGAAACGAAAACCAAGATAGAGTGTCATGATAATCATTGTCGAAATTAAAAGTGTTAAACCTGTTGAAAACAATTCATTCCCTACAATAGCACCTACTTGGTCACCACTTAATATTTGCTCCTCTTTTAAACCTAAACCAAATTTAAGCATTATTATGAGTTCGTCAATGGAGGAAACTTTTTTCTTTTTTTCTTCTTGTTTTTCCTCTTCGGTTTTGATAGACTCATCATTTTTTCCGGTTATTTCTTCCTTTTTTATCTCTTCTTGTGGTGCCTCCGCTTTTTTATTGGCAAGGTTATATTTTTTAATTTTATCAACTTCTTCCAAGCCTATATCAATTTGGTAGTGTGTTGTTTCCGAATCCAATAAAATGATAAGAGCTTCGATGTTGTTAGTCTTAAAAAACTTTTCGACATCTTCTCTTTTCATGCCTTGGGGGGCGTCTATCACCGCCCGAAGTCCACCATTAAAATCCAAAGAATGAGCATATCCTTTGTGATAGGCAAACGTATACACAAAACTGCTTATAATCAAAACAATTGAAATTCCAATTGATAAAAACTTATATTTAGAAAAATCAAACATGCTTAACCTTCCTATCCAAAAAACTAAATCCCATACTTAATTTTTTAACTCCAACTTTATTAACCAAGAATTCTAAAATGATCCTACTTAATAACAAAGAAGTCAACATTGATGTTACAATACCCCAACATAAAGTGATGGCAAATCCTTTAATTGGTCCGTTTCCTAATTTTACCATGAGGATACCGGCAACTAAAGTTGTAATATTACTATCAAAAATTGTCCAAAAAGCGTTCTCAAAGCCAGTTGTAACTGCTAGCGATAAATGTTTCCCTTCCAAAATCTCTTCCCTGATCCTTTCATAAATAATCACATTGGCATCCACTGCCATACCAACCGTTAGAATTACACCGGCAAAGCCAGGCAATGTTAGAGTATAGTCTAGCATTGAAAGCAAAGCAGCCATGATAATAACATTGGCAAGGAGTGCTACGTCGGCAATAATCCCTGCTAGTCGATAATAAAATATCATATAAAACATGACCAAAATAAATCCTAGCACAAGGGATTTGATACCTACTAAAATGGATTCCAAACCAAGCGTAGGACCAATAAACCTCATTTCTAAAACGTTAAGTGGAATAGGTAAAGCTCCTTCACTAATTATGTTTGATAGTTGAATGGCTTCTTGTTCGTTGAAGCTTCCAGTAATTTCAGCATGACCACCCGCAATTGGCTGTCTTATGTATGGGTTGGAAACCACTTTATTGCCCCATATAATTGCTAAATTTCTACCTTGGTATTTGGATGTAATATCAAAAAATTTTCTAGCACCTTCAGGTGTAAGCTCAAAATTTACAGCCCATCCGTAATTATTTGGATCCATTCCAGGTCTTGCGTTTGCGAGGTCATTGCCACTAAGTGCAATTGCTCTTTCCAACACAATAAATTTTCTTGGTAACATTGGTGAATTTTTCCCTCTAGCCCAGTAAGCATAGAGTTTGAATTTATCGGTAGGAATTTCGTATTTTGCCTCCATTTCTCTGAGGAATGCATTAACCGCTTTTTTTCCTTGTCTTGATGTTATCAAATGTTGGAGTTGAACGATTTCAGTTTCTTCTCTCCTGCCGGCATCCATTAGAATATTTTCAGCGTTTTGAATTTTTGACAAATAGTTATTTGGAGTACTTTCTTCTTCCAATCGGTATTCTACGGTTTCCGTATTTTGTAAAATTTCTAAAATTTGACCGGAGTTTGCTACACCGGGTAATGAAACTTCAACCGCATCTTGGTCTTTTTGAATCCTGACTTGCGGTTCGGTTAAATTTTGATTTGCCAACCTATTGTCAATTATCAATTTTGCTTTTTCCAGTTCCGTTGCCTTTCTTATCGGAGTAAGCTCGAAATTTTGTTCGATCTCTTCCAATCTGTTTTTTGCCTTTTTCTTTTCATCTTCGCTAGCTTTGGGCGAATTTATGGTTTCTTTTAATTCGGCAATTTCCTTGGAATAAATGTCTTTTAACTTTGAAACATAACCATCAAAATCACCTTTCAAAACAACTCTCATCCCGCCTTGCAAATCCAATCCTAGTTTTACCGTTAACAGTTTTCCACCTTTTATCAGGTTTTCTATTTTGGTTGGACGGATTTTATTTTTTGATTCTTGGAACAAACGTATATTTTCTTGAGAAATTTGGTTTATTTTAGCCGAAGTAATAAATCTACCTTTTACCAAATAAAATTCTTTGGGAACATTCGTGATAGAGATATCGGGAAAAATTGTGTAACTGCCGTCTTTATTGTATTCTTCTTTCCATCTGTTTTGGAAATTACTTAAATGTTTGGATTGTTCTTCCTGTGGTAATTTTTGAAATTCAGGATGTATATATAATTCCAATTCTCTAGTAACAAAATTGGGATACAATACAACAATAGACAATACAAGTACGACAAAGGGTAGAAAAACCCACCTTGATGCTTTCAAGTCATTTTACTCCTGTCAATTATTTTATTTGTTATTAATTTAATTTCTTTCACTAGTTTAAATCATCGTTTTAGTCTTGTGAAGGTAGTTTTTGCGTTTTTACCGGTGTTATATTTCCAGCGATACAGGGCAAATAGTGTCACTAAGCCAAAAATAATTAAAACTTTTTTATTTTCGGATAGTATTAAAAAAAACTTTCCCATAATAGTATCTTCTTTTTTGTCTACGGTAATTACAGGGACAATGTTTTTCTCTTTTAATGGTTTTATATCCAGAATTTTAGATTTTTGCTCTTCCTGGGTGGAAGAAATGGAAGGTTCTTCTTTGGACTGGTTTTTTTCATATTTAGGTAGGTTTTCCGGTGTAACTATAAATTCTTCATGTATCCAATTGCCATTTTGATAGCCATTTTTTAAACCTTTCAAACCTCTTTTTATAGGTGTTTGTTTTGTTTTCTTGGGCAAAACGTTCTCTTCTTGAAGTTCATCTTCTACTTTTGCTTTTTTGGCTTTTTTTACTTTGGTTTTAAGCTTATGCTTAATGGGTGGAACCTCTTCCTCGGATTCGGAAGATTTCTTTTGGTGGTGCTTTTTTCTTGCATTCACTTTTTCTTGTTTGTCAGTTGCTACTTTTTGTGGAGAGGCAGGCTTATCATCTAATACTTTATCAAGAAAATCAACTTCATTTTGTTGCTTATTGGAATAAACAACCGATGAGAATAAGATTGAGACCAATAGTAGTATGTAAGCCATTCCCTTTTTCATATCATTACTGCTTAGCTTTATCTTTTACCACTTTTTTTGTAACTGTACCGGCACTAAAAGAAATATTAGTATCTTTTGCAACATTCAAAACAACCACTTCATTGTTTTCTTTGAATTCAACTACCTTACCATAAATTCCGCTATTGGTAAGTACTTGATCGCCCTTCACTAAACCTGCAATCATTTCTTTTTTCTTTTGTTCTTCTTTTTTTTGAGGTCGGATGACCAAAAAATACATTATCACCAACATAATTGGGATCAATAATAAAGTTGAAAATATTGATTTGGAAGGATCTTGCGCTTCAGCCTGGGCCAAGGCAAATCCTAACTGAATATAATCTAGCATAATCATATATTTTTATATTTCCTTATTTTTTCAATCATTAATTTTTTAATAATTCCACATATTCTTTCACTTTTCCGCTTTCAAGTTGTGTAAGAGCTATTTTATATCCTTCTTCTATCGAATCCACTCTTCCAATTAAATACAATCCCACCCCAGCATTTAAAGCAACTGCATAAGTACCGGTTATCACTGTACCTGACAAAATACTTTCCGTTATATTGATTACGTCTTCTTTTGTGTGACAATACAACTCGTTTTCTTTTAGTTCTTGTTTTATTTGTAATGACTTCGGATCAAATTGCCTTTTTTCTGTTTTTCCACCTTTGTATATAAGGTATTTGGTTGGATGAAATATTGAAAATTCGTCTAAGCCATCCAAAGAGTGGCATACTATAACAGACTTTATTCCAAGCTTTACAAACACATACAATACATTATCCATTAAGTCCTGATCATAAACACCAATCATTTGATAATTAGGATAAAACGGATTGGAAAGAGGTCCCAAAACATTGAATACAGTCCTAAAACCCAGATTTTTTCTGACATTAACCGCAAATTTCATGGAAGGATGCCAAGCAGGAGCGAATAAAAAAGCAAAACCTTTGTTTAACAGATCTTGCTCTACTTCTTTGGGAGCCTTGTTTATATTGATGCCTATATGAGATAGGATGTCACTCGAACCGGATAAAGAGGAAACAGAGCGATTTCCGTGTTTTGCTACTTTGATTCCCAAAGACGAAAGTGTAAGAGCCGATAAAGTGGACAAATTGATTGAATTTTTCCCATCTCCTCCGGTTCCACACGTATCTATAAAATCAAAATCAAAATTTGACGTTGTTTTTACTGCAGATTCTCTCATGGCTTTTACACAGCCCAACAACTCTTCTTTTGTTGGCGATTTGATTTTTAAAGCAGTGAGCCAGGAAGAAAGAATGATTTCCGAAACTTCTCCTTTCATAGCGGAAAGCATAAAAAAATAAGCTTCCGTCTCTGTGAGTGAGTCTTGAGAAACCGTTTTATGGAGAATATCAATGATGTTCATTTTTTCCTTCTATATAATTTTAAAATTTCCGATGGTTTGAAAAGATAGTAATTCGATAGTAAATATTTAATTCCAGATAAAACCGTTATAATTGTTGTGATAAGCATTATGTAATAAGGGAAAAAAGATGCCAATCCGTCTATCCATTCTGTTACCTTTAAATTGTTTGGAAAGTTCGGATTTTTGGTAAACTTTTCAAAATTCTCCCCTGCTATTTGAAAAACGAACTTACCGGTATTACTACCATCAATGTAGATTTGGTTGATTGCTTTGCTTTTGCCAGTAGAAACAACTATAAAAGAAAACAATATCAGGATAATGGAAATCATCTGTACTGCGGTTTTTACCTTGCCCATTTTGGAAGTTTTCATAGAACTGCCTTGTATAATTGCCAAGTATCTAAGGGAAGTAATCAGCATATCACGTAAAATAATAAGCAAAACCATCCATACTTCTATTTGAGCGTACAAAATGATAAAGGCAGCGAAGGCGCTAACAACAAGGATTTTGTCTGCCAATGGATCTAAAAATTTTCCAAATTCGGTTTCTTGGTTCCATTTCCTTGCCAAATAACCATCAATAAAATCCGTAACAGACGCTAATATAAAAATTGCTAAGGCTATAATCTTATAAACAATACCAACTTGAAATAAACAATAAATGAAAAAAGGAACAACTAAAACTCGTATAACGGTTAATGAATTGGGGATGTTAAAAGCACTTTTATTCATAGAATTCACTCACTTATCCAGACACCATCCATATCATACTCCGAGAAAGATTCAATTTTAACAGAACCGATGTCGCCTGGTTTAAGGGCTAAATCGCTTTCCAAATAAACTACTTCATCAATCTCCGGAGCATCTTGAAATCTTCGGGCTATAATTGTACCCTCCGAAATTTCATCTACAATACAATTATAAATTTTACCAATTCTTTTTTGGTGAATTTCTTTTAGTAATTCCAGATGAACGTTTCTAACCAAGTTCACCCTTTTGGCAATCTCTTTGTCTGAAATAACATCTTTCAAGTTGTATGCAACAGTTCCCTCCTGTGGTGAAAAAGAAAATAAAGCCAATTTTTCTGGTTTTAAATCCGTAACAAACCGGATAATTTCATCTACGTCCTTAGAAGTTTCTCCCGGATAACCCAAAATAAAAGAGGTTCTAATTTCTAATCCGGGAATTTCTCTTGCTTTTAAAAACAAGTCCTTAAAAAAAGTGTAACTTCCGGTTCTATTCATAGCCTTTAAAAGGTTTTCCGAAACGTGTTGTAAAGGAGATTCCAAATAAGGAACAATTTTGGGGTTAGTTTTAAAAACATCCAGTAGCTTAAGCGTTTTTTTATCAGGGTACAAATACAAAAATCTTAATAACTCTAAGCCTGGTAAATCGGTTATTTTTTGAATTAAATTATACAATAGCTCGTTGCTTTTTCCATAAAAAACAGAATCTTGGGAAACGAGGCAAATTTCTTTGGCACCTCTAACAAGGGCTTCTTTACAATCTTGGATAATATCTTCTTCCGGAGTATCTCTGAATTTTCCCCTAATTTTAGGGATAATGCAAAAATGACAATCCCGATTGCAACCGTCTGAAATTTTCACAAATGTGTAAGGCTTGGTGTTAAAGGTTTCTTTTAGCTTGGAATCCTCAAGTCTTGATAAGTGAAATTCATTGGGGAATGACTTTTTGATTAAGTTTCCGGCTTCTTTAAAGTTTTTTGTTCCCCAATAGTAGTCTACTTCCGGTAATTCTTTCCCAATGATTTCTCCATACCTTTCAGCAAAACATCCAACAACTATTAGCTTGTTTTTTTTATTTCTTTTTATATTTCCTGCCTCTAAAATTGTTTCTATGGTTTCTTCGTTTGCAGACTGGATAAAAGTACAGGTATTTACAAGGTGAAAATCCGAGTTTTCCGGAGAATCCGCCAATCGAAGTCCTTCCGTAAGTAGAGACTTTTGCATGTGCATAGAATCAGCGGTGTTTTTGGGACATCCCAAAGTGGTAATATAAAAGGTTTTTTGGTTATTTTTATACCTACCTATATGTTCCAACTTATTCTCCGATTTCTTTTATAATAAATTCAGTATTATTAAAAGGATTAGGGGCTTTGTAAAAAATTTTGGTTACTTGTTTCCCTGGTTTCCCCATTCTTACCCTTGGTTTTCCGTTTATGCTCATTTCAACGGCTCCTCCGTCTCCGATTTTTAATTCTAGACGATCTCTTGCTTCTAATTGCTTTACTTCTCCTCCGGGTATAACACCTCTTTCACCTACTTGACCGTCCAAAACAAATTCAACAAAACTTGGTTTCAAAAAAAACAGAGCAACTTGGATAGAAACAACTCCTGAGTTTTCGGATGTTGTATTTTGAGTATTTTTTTGATTCTTTTTACCCATAGAAACTTGAATTTTGGCAGATCGATCTGTAATCAATTCCGTTTTTAGCTCAATTTCCCTTCTTAAAGAGGAAAGGTCTGAAATTTCATTATTCAAAATGACCTCTTCTCCGACTTTTGTTTGAAAAGTATATACTTCTTTTTCCGGAAAAATGTTAAACCCAATTATGGCTTGTTTGTCTTGAGGGTTTACACCCTGGATTACTTCTTTTATGAATATTTTGCATTGTTGATTGCTAACACTAAAAGCCACCCCCCTATCGGAAGTTAAAATAATGGGGACTTTTTTATTTTCCGATATGGTTTGGGAAACAAAATTTATGGTATCTGGAATTTTGGTAGTTTTATTTTTTTTAACAACTATGTTCTCGATTTCCGTTTGTTCCGGAGCAGAAAAATCAATGCTATCGTATAAATAATAAGAAAGTAAAAATATGGCAACCGATATAAAGGCTACAATAGTATAAGTGGTAATATTGCTTTTATCAATTGTAGGTACTCTTTTTACGGAAACTACGGTTTCTTCACTAGGAGTTTGCGATTCTTCTATCCTTGACATTTTGAATTGATTTATGATAAAAGCCGCATCTAATTTTAAGTAATCAGCGTACGTTTTTAAAAAGCCGAGTATAAACGTTTCTGCCGGAAACTGGGAATAATCTTCATTTTCCATTGCTAAGATAAATTTAATGGCAATATTTGTATCTTTTGATATGTCTCTTACGCTGAGTTTTCTTTCTTCTCTCGTTTCTCTAAGTATTTGACCAATTCTTTTTTCACTCATTTATAGCAAATTCCTTCTCATCATATTAATCCCAAAAATCATACAAATCATGGTACTACTTATTGTCACTAACCAATGGGTTGTTAATAATTTTAACATTTCCACCAATTCTATAATTAAAAATTCCGTCTTCCATATCCGTATTTAACTCCATTTTTGAAAAAACGATGGTGGTTGTTTTTCCCCTGGAATCATTGGCAATTGCTTTTTTAATAAGATAATTTTCCGAATCAACATATAAAGTAATATTTTCAAAACCACCTATCTTTTCTCTTTGCTCCAAAGACAAAACAAAATATGAACGATTGTCCGTTTCATCTTTTTTGGGTTGTTGGATGGATTCAAATCTATAATGGTATTTCCTAAATAATCTGCTTAAGCCATGTGAGTCCATAGAAGTGAAAATAGGTTTGCCGGATGAATCTTCTTTTTGGATACTTAAATCTTGTTTGCCAACAGCTTCAATTTTCTTTAAATAGATCCACAAAAACTTCCCATTGGAAACAACAATATCTCCTTCCGGTTCTGTGAAGTCATATCTAATTTTTCCAGGAGATTTGTAAACACAAGAACCTTTCATTGTGGTTGACTTTTTATTGTAAACCGTTTCGATTAGAAATTCTGCTTTATAATTGTTAATTTCAGAGTATTTTTTTTTGATTTTTTTTACAACTTCCGAAGGTGAATTCCAATTGTGAGGCTGAGTACCTACGTGATTTCCATTAAAAATGACGAAACAAAAAATAACATATATAAATTTTCTCATAAAACCTCCTGTTAAATTTAAATACAGTAACTTGTAACAAATTTAAAGTTAGCTAATTTGACAACTTTTTTCATTAATCTATTTGAGAATTTTAATCTTTGGTTATCGACAGATTCCTTATGTGATTTCTTGAAACGAACATACCAATTTTCCTTGTAGGGACAGGTCTAAGACCTGCTCCTGCTAATAGTTGTTTTTTCTTTGCATGTAATTTTCTAATCCTTTCGTTAATCCTTATAAGAAGTCACTTTAGTAAAAAGCAAATCAAACTGTTTTTCTAACTTCTTGGCAAAATCGACATTAGGATTTTGTTTGTAACCCAATAAACTATGATAGTAATTCCAGAACTGAGTAATAAAATCGTCCAATTCATCTTTAAACTCAATTACCAAAGGATTCAACTTTTTGAAATGTCTTCCTTCATGTATCCAGCATAAGGATTGCAAACCCATTAAAATATTAATTTCGTCCTTTAATGCTTGAATTTCTTTATGTAATTCTTGACTCTCTTTGTATAGTTTTTCAACGAGATTAAGTAGGCGTAGTCTTATTAAGGAAATGTAAACAGAAAGCTATAAGTTTGTAAAATATTTTCAGGAGAAATTTAAGAAGGAACTCTTTTTAACCTGAGTTAAGGTACAAGCCTCTTGGGAATTTATTAGCGAGTGACTTAACTCTCGCTAATAAATTCCCTTACGCCGAATTGGCGAAACTCAGATTACCAACGATTGTTATGTTGACGGTTGTTGTTAAAATCTTTTCGATCTTCCCTTGGTTTTGCTTCGTTTACTTTAACCATTCTACCATCTAGCTCAGTTTCATTTAATTCCTGAATAGCTTTACGAGATTCGCTTTTGTTTGACATTTCAACAAAGGCAAAGCCTCTAGGTTGTCCGCTATATTTATCAGTAATAATTTTCACTGAATCAACAGTGCCATAATTTCCAAAAGATTTACTTAAAGTATCTTCAGTTGTAGAATGTGAAAGGTTTCCTACATAAATGTTCATTTTTATCTCCAATATTGTTATTGTAAATTTGAAAGTTGTTTTTTAGCAAGGTAGAAAGGGATCGGCTTCGTAGTCTGTTTTAGGCGTAAATCTTTAAGCTTTAACAAGAAAAAGTAGTAGATTAATTCTATTCTTGCACCATTATCTAACTGGTATACTACCATAATCAGATATGCTGCTAACTTTATAAATTTCAATTCTTTAATATAATAATAGAAACATGATAAAAAGGTATTGTTATTTTTGCAAGTGTAATTTTGAAATTTCGAAGGTTTTATTAGTATAAAATGATTTAAAAATTGAATATAGGATTCAAAACTGTAAAAAATGAGTACTAATGGAAAATTGGAAAATTATTGGAATGGTGCCAGATGGTGGAAATTTGATTTTCATGCCCATACTCCTGCTTCAAGTGATTACGGAAAAGGATCAAGTCAATTAGAATTGGGCAAACTAACTCCTAAAGAATGGCTCCTTGCCTATATGAAAGCTGAGATTGATTGCGTTGCGATTACAGACCACAATTCGGGAGAGTGGATTGATAAATTAAAATCTGCTTATATCGAAATGAAAAATAATAAGGAAGAAGGATTTCGTGAGATATATTTGTTTTCCTATGAAGCGGTAATTGAAATTATAAACTCGAAGGGTGGAATTGCGATTCCTGCTCATATCGATCAAACACCCGGTTTATTTACGTGGGTTAAAATGGGAATTCCCAGTTTGGAAGGATTGAAGCTTGCTCTTCTAGACGGTGATTTGTCAATAAAAAGATCAGATACGTATTATGAGAATCCTAATGAACAACATAGTACTAATTTTATCGAAAGTATAACCATTGAGAAATCGAAATACATAGGAAGGAATTCTCCTTTGGAGCTTCAATTAAATCCATGGATGAGCTCTTTCATCGGGGGAAGAGGAACCGGAAAATCTTCCTTAATGGAATTTGTTCGATTGGCAATGAGAAGACAGGATGAAATACCGAATTCTTTAAAAGAAGAGTTTCGGAAGTATTCGGAAGTCGGAAACAGAAAGGAAAAGGGATTATTAACCGAAGATGCCAAATTCTCATTGGTCTATAAAAAAAATCAAACCGGATATAAAATCAACTGGGCTCTAAAAAGTGATCAAATGCATCCGATAGAGTCCTTTAATGGTTCGGAATGGGTGAAAGAAGAAGGAAGTATAAAAGATAGATTTCCGATTAGTATCTATAGTCAAAAACAAATTTATTCATTTGCAGAAAATCCCAAACATCTTTTAGACATGATCTCCGATCAAAAACAAATAGGGTATAAGGAATGGTTAGATAAAAAAAATATATTGGAAGCGAATTTCTTTTCTTATAAAAATAGACTTAGAGAATTAAGTTTGCTCTTAGAAAAAGAAAGTGCTTTAAAAGGTGAACTTTCTGATGTAACAAAAAAAATTAGTTTACTAGAAGAAAAAGGATTTCAGGAAATTTTAAATGAATTCCAGAAACGCCAAAATCAATCGGGATATATGGATGCTTGGGAATCAAATATTTTTTCTTTACCTGAAAAAATTGGAATATTGGAAGAAGAAATCGTTCCGCTCTCTTACCCCGAAGAAATGATCGATGAAAAAGACACTACTGATGTTGAACTTTTGAAAATGATACAAACATTTAATTCTGATCTAAATAAGTTGAAATCATTACTTATAACTCAAAAGGATCAACTTACTGTTTCATTGCAAAAATGGAACGATGAGAAACAAAACTCAATTTGGTTTAAAAAATTTCAGGAGTCAATCAAGCAATATGAAGAAACTCTCAAAGAGTTATCAACAGGTTCTATAAATGCTCAGGATGAATTTGGGAAAATGTTTCAAATCAAACACAATTTAGAAACAAGTCTTCAAAAAATAGAGTTTACTAAAGTTGAATGTGAAAGAGTAAAAAGAGATATTGAAAAAACTCTTAATGAAATTGTGGAACATAGAAAACTGCTTTCCACTCAAAGGCAAAATTTTCTAAATGAAGTTTTTAAAACGAATCAGTCCGTAAAAATAAGGTTAATTCCTTTTGGAAATAAAATAGATGTCGAGTCTCAATTAAGAGAAATCTTAAGGATGGAATCTGGTTTTGAACCAATTATTGGAAGTATGGAAAGTAATGAAGGATTTATTTTTGACCTTTATGAAAACGGAATAGATGAAAGTAAAATTTCAAACTTGAAAGGTAAATTATTAGGATTACTGGAGGGAAAAGACTTTTCAGCTATTGGTAGATACAATCAATTTAAAGAAAGAATCTTAAAATTAACCTCACAAAGTATAGATCAGTTGGAGTTATATTTCCCTGACGATTCTCTGGCTATTGAATATAAGAACGCTAGCGGAAAATACCAACCAATCGAACAGGGTTCTCCGGGTCAAAAAACGGCTGCACTTTTATCTTTTGTGCTTTCTTATGGAAATGATCCGATTATTTTGGATCAACCGGAAGATGATTTAGACAATCGTTTAATTTATGAATTAATTGTTAAACAATTGAAAGAATCAAAATCTAAGAGACAAATTATTGTTGTAACTCATAATGCAAATATAGTTGTGAATGGAGACTCTGAACTTGTTTTTTGTTTATCATCAAATGGTCAAACATGCTTAAGCAGTCAGGGTTGTCTCCAAGATAAGAAGATTAGAGAAGAAATTTGTTCTATTTTAGAAGGAGGAAAGGACGCTTTTCAATTAAGATACAAAAGGATTGAACCTCATGTTTGATACAACTGAAGAATTGATTCAAAAGATTCAATTAGGAGAAGATTCTTTTCTTGAGCTGAAATCGGTTTTTATTACCGGAAAGAAAATTACTGGTCCGGATAGAAAAAACCTATCTGATGAGATATGTGCATTTGCAAATACAAATGGTGGAGTAATTGTTTTAGGGGTAGATGATAAATCTAAGAATGTTACTGGAATTTCACTCGATGCTCTGGATATAGTAGAAGGTCTGCTTAGAGAAATTTGCTATGATTTGATTAAGCCACCCTTAAATCCTTTAATTGAAAAAAGGCAATTACCGGATTTATCAGGAAAAAATAAAAATATTATAAAAGTCGACATTCCAAAATCGTTGTTTGTTCATAAATCTTCTAATGGTTATTTTTATAGAGTAGGAAGTTCAAAAAGGGAAATGCCACCGGATTATTTAGCTAGATTGTTTCAGCAGAGAAGCCAGGTTAGACTCATTCGATTTGAAGAGCAGGCTGTACCTCAATCATCAATTTCTGATTTGAATGAGAGACTTTCAAAAAGGTTTATTCCCAATAGTGAAGAAAATTTGGAAATATGGCTTTTGAAGCGAGGATTGCTTTCAAAAGACGAAAATCATGTTGTTCGTTCTAGTGTTGCCGGTTTACTCATGTGTTCCGAACATCCTGAAAAATATTTACCAGGCTCTTTTATTGAGGCAGTTGCTTATTCCGGAGTAAACCTTGACTCAAATAATCAAATAGATGCAAGGAAAATTACAGGTTCCCTTGATAACCAAATTGAGGAAGCGATGCGTTTCTTTTTGAAAAATAGGATGCTTGCCTCAAGAAAAATTCCGGATAGACAGGAACACCATACATATAGTGAAAGAGCCCTATTTGAAGCAATTGTAAATGCAGTTGCACACAGAGATTACTCAATACATGGATCAAAAATTCGTTTTTTTATATTTTCTGATAGAATAGAGATTTATTCTCCAGGTGATTTACCTAACACACTAACTTTAGAAACCATAGATATGAGACAATCCACAAGAAATGAATTGATTAGTAATTTGTTATCAGACTGCCCTGTGGACGATTCTATTAATAGTTCCAGAAAGCACTACATGGAAAAGAGAGGAGAGGGTGTTCCAATTATTTACAATGAAAGCTTAAAATTATCCAGTAGGAAACCGATCTATAAATGTTTGGACAACTCGGAATTGTTGCTTACAATATTTTCAAATAATAGTTAAATATACGAAAGTATTAATAATATAAAATAGTTTAAAAATTGAATATAGGATTCAAAACTGTAAAAAATGAGCGTTTTAAAAGTTTTAAAAATTGGTAATCCACTACTTAGGAAAAAGAGTCTTGATATTTCCGAAACGGAAGTAGCTACAAAAGAATTTAAAAAATTGGTACGCGACATGTTTGATACAATGCGTTATGAAGGGGGAGTAGGACTTGCAGCTCCCCAAATTGGAATTTTAAAAAGGGTTGTTGTGGTAGGTGCTGAAAACAATGAAAAGTATGAAAATTCAGGCGAAATCCCGGAGCATGTCTTAATAAACCCGATTATAACTCCTTTGGAATCGTCTTTACGAGGATTTTGGGAAGGTTGTCTATCTGTTCCGGAGATGAGAGGATACGTTGAGCGTCCTTCTAAAATAAAAATGGAATGGTATGATCATAAGTGGAATTTTCATTCTGAAGTTATAGAAGGCTTTAGAGCAGTTGTTTATCAGCACGAATGTGATCATTTGGATGGAATTATATACGTTGACAGATTAAAAGATACAAAATTATTCGGATATTTGGATTCTTTGGAACTTAAAGAAGATGATACGTTAGATTAAGGATTTCTTATGGATTTTAGACTCCCCCTTGATGTTTTGGAATACAAAGAATTAGTAAGGGCTTTTGCTGAAAGTCAAATTCGTCCCAGTGCCGAAGAAAGAGATAAAGAAGGCGATTGGTCACCGGATTTATGGAAAAAAATGGGTGAGATCGGTTTGCTCGGACTGCCAATTCCAGAAGAATACGGTGGATCAGGTGCAAGTTGTTTGATGACAACAGTTGCAAATGAAGGTTTTGGCGAAGGATCGGCTGATGGCGGATTGACTTTAGCCTTAGGAGCACACGGAATCATTGGAACTATTCCTATTGTCATTTGTGGTAGCGAAGAGCAGAAAAAAAGATATCTTCCAAAAATAGCTACAGGAGAATGGATCTCCGGCATGGCACTCACCGAACCGAATTCCGGAAGTGACGCAGCCGGAAGCATGGAAACACGAGCTGTCAAAAGAGGGGATCGGTATATCTTGAACGGCACTAAAATGTTTATTACTAATGGTCCTGTCGGAGATGTTTTTATAGTAATGGCAGTGACCGATAAAAAGAAAGGTGCAATGGGAATTTCTGCTTTTATTGTAGAAAAAACGTTTAAAGGTTTTAGTACAGGAAAAAAACTCCAAAAAATGGGCATGAAAACAAGTACAACCAGCGAACTGATTTTTGAAGATATGGAAGTACCGGAGGAAAATCTTATCGGTAAAGAAAATTCCGGTTTTTTGCGAGTTGGCAAAGCCAATCTTGAATGGGAAAGAACCGTTTTGATTGCCGGTTCTTTGGGTTTTATGAAATTCGCACTGGATGGATCCATACGGTATGCAAAAAATCGTGTTCAGTTTGGTGAACCAATCATACGCTTCCAAGCCATCCAAGAAAAAATAGCTTTGTCTAGAATGAAATTAGACGCATCCAGACTCCTTGTTTATAAAAGTGCAATTAAAAAAGACAAAGGGGAAAGTGCACCATTAGAATCTTCCATTGGCAAATTGTATACAACCGAAAGTGCTATTCAAGTTATGTATGATCTTGGTCAAGTACATGGTGGCTATGCTTTCTTGCATGAATATCCGATTGAGAGGCTTTACCGAGACGCAAGGCTTTCCACTTTGGGTGCCGGAACTTCGGAAATAATGCGTTCTATTATCGCAGCCAATATGTAAGGGGGACAATATGGATTTTAGCATTAGCAAAGAAGAAGAAGAATTTTTAGAAAATTTCCACCGATTTTGTCAGAGCCGGATACTACCACACGTAGAAGAAGTTGAAAAAAAGGGTTTTGTTCCGCTTACTCATTTTAAGGCATTAAGCGAAGTCGGATATACGGGAATGTTGCATGATTTTGAATATGGTGGCTCCGGTGGAACCTATCTGCAATCTACCATGACACAAGAGATATTGGCTGAGTATTGCGGAAGTATTTTTTTTTCCGTAGGAGCATCTGTGGGATTATTCGGGCATCCAATCAAAGATTTTGGAACAGCAGAGCAGAAAGAAAAATATTTACCACCCATTATAAAAGGAGAGAAAATCGGTGCGTTAGGAGTGACGGAGCCAATCGCCGGTTCTGACGTATCATCTCTTCAGTCTCATGTGAGACCTTCCAATGGAAAATTACTGCTAAACGGACAAAAGACGTATATAACCAATGCTCCCGTATGTGATTATGCTTTGATTCTTGCCGACTATACGGAAGGAAACGGACACAAAAAGGGACTAACGTGTTTTATCGTAGATGTGAAGTCTGATGGAGTTTCCGTAGGAAAACCGATGGAAAAGTTGGGGTTAAAAGGGTCTCCTACGGGAGAGATATTTTTTGAAGATGTCTATATCCGAGAAGAAGACATATTGGGTAGACCGGGAAAAGGATTTCAAATCATAATGCAGGCTTTTAATAGAGAGCGTTTGGGTTTAGGAGCATACTCAGTCGGAGTCATGGCTGCTTGCTTGAAAGACTGTAAGAGTTACAGTAAACAAAGAAAGTCCTTCGGGAAAATAATTGCAAAACATCAAAGTGTCTCCTTTATGCTTGCAGATATACTCACCAAATACGAAGCATCGAAAATACTACTTTATGAAACGGCTTGGATGATGGATGAATACCAAGAAAGAATCAAAAACGGTGAAAAGGTTGTTCATAATAATTTTCTAGTGGATTTAACTGCTAAAGCTTCCCTTTTAAAATTGTTGGCATCGACTTATGCAAGAGAGGTTACAAATTTAGCGGTTCAGATACATGGTGGAGCCGGTTATATGGAAGAGTTTCGAGTGGCAAGAATGTATCGTGATATAAAGCTTGCAGAAATTGGTGGTGGAACTTCCGAAATTCAGAAACAGATTATTGCAAGGTCAGAGGCTAAAAGAGTAAAGTGAATTCTTGAAATGAACGTAGGTATCCAACTGTTTTTTGTATTCATGTATGAAAAAGAAAAGCTGCTTAGGAACTTGTTTTCCTCTTGCCACTAGAAAATCAACAATCCCATATAGCTGCTTTCCCTCTTTGTAGTTCACTGAAATTTCTCTTTCCATAAAGGGACGATAGTTAATTTTTTGGTTGATAAATTTATAAATGTCAACTTTTTTTATATCTGTCCCACTTTAAATACAAAAATAAATACGAAGGAAACCAGTAATATCATTATAAAACGAAAATTATTCAATAAATCTAAAAAAAAGTTTAATTTTTTTTAGATTTTGGTAAAAAAAATCAATTGAAGACAGTTACAGTTCGCAATTCTCTCCAATAATATCCTATAATGTCTTTTGTAAATGTTTTGAATGGAAAGGATTTAATCTGTATTTGGTGTTATGCTACAGAGTTTATCAATGGATACAATGTTAACCCTAAAAGAGTATTTTATACAGGTATGTTTATCTCAGAAGAATTGGAGGCAGAATTT
This sequence comes from Leptospiraceae bacterium, assembly GCA_024233865.1. Lineage (GTDB taxonomy): Bacteria > Spirochaetota > Leptospiria > Leptospirales > Leptospiraceae > JACKPA01. The sequence goes on from JACKPA010000005.1 coordinate 246,191, forward strand.
TGGGAGAAAAACTATGAAGATGAAGAAGAAATTAAAGAATCCAACTATGCCTTTTCCAGAGAATTTAGGAAAGAGTATATTGATTCGGATAATAGATCAGTGAAAAAATTAATAAAAAACTACTGCAAAGGAGTTAACTCAGACATTCGTTATTTCAATAGTGAAAGACTGTTTGATAAAGTTTTAAGCCCAGTTTAGTATGGAAAGAGAATTTAAGAAGTTCAAGGGTATATGCGGCTTTTTCAATTAAAGAAGCATTGATAAAGTTGTCAGTTCCGATAATATTGATTATGCCAAAATGCCATGGGTAAATTATTGGAGAGACTTAAATTTCGGAAAAAATTTCAGTCGAGCCAAGCTTTCCTCTCCAAGATTTTTCTTAAAAAAAAAGAGTCAACTATTTAATAATAGATTTTTTGTTTTACAAACAATACATTTGTTTACAATAGACTATCATGAAGACTTTGGAATCGGAAAATTCAAAATACATCAATCCTTTTACCGACTTCGGATTCAAACGACTTTTCGGAGAAGAAGGGAATAAGGACCTGTTAACAGACTTCTTGAATGAACTGGTATTACCGATTCATAGAATTGTTGAGCTAACCTTCAAGAATGTGGAAAGGCTTGCGGAAATACAAGAACATAGAAAAGCAGTCTATGACATCTTTTGTACAAACGAAAAAGGTGAAAAGTTTATTATAGAAATGCAAAAAGCTTACCAAAAGTTTTTTAAAGATAGGATGATATTCTATTCTACATTTCCGATACGAGAACAAGCACTCAAAGGTAAAAAGTGGAATTATCAGCTAAAAGCGGTGTATTGCATAGGAATTTTGGATTTTGAGTTTGAAACGGATGAGTATTTGTTAGAAGAAGAGGAAGAAATTACGGAATCTGCCAAAGAACAAATGAACACCGAGTTTCACCACGATGTACAACTAAAGGATCAATACAATAGGGTATTTTATCCCAAACTAAGATACAAATTGTTAGAGATGCCCAAGTTTACCAAAATCGAGAGCGAATTAAAGACTCATTTTGACAAATGGGTATACTTTTTAAAAAATTTACCGAATTTTAGTGAAATACCATCCATCTTAAAAGAACCGATATTTGAGAAAGCCTTTCAAGTAGCAGAAACGGCAAACTTCAATGAATCCGAACTGGAAGCTTACATGACGAGCCTGATGGAATACTGGGATATGAATAATGTGGTAGAAAGTTCGTTTGAGAAGGGAAAGATAGAAGGAAAGATAGAAATAGCCAAAGAATTGAAAAAGAATAATATTGGTACGGATATTATTTCCAAATCAACTGGATTAACCCTTGAGGAAATAGAAAAACTCTAGCTTTTAATTATAAGGGGGAATGTAAGATATGCTATTAAGTATTACAACAACACACAAACCGGCTACGGATTTGGGCTATTTGCTCCATAAACATCCTGACAAGTTCCAAACATTGGATTTATCCGTTGGAAAGGCTTATGTGTTTTATCCGGAAAAAGGTGTAGAAAAAACTACCATAAGTCTACTTCTTGGTATCGATCCAATAGGTATGCTCCGAAACTTGCGAAATTCCGGAGGAGAAGGTTTTGCATTAGGACATTATGTAAATGACAGACCTTATGTTGCTTCTTCCTTTATGAGTGTTGCCATTGCGAGAGCTTTTTCAACTGCCATGAATGGGAATTGTAAAGACAAGCCAGAGTTAGTGGATACAAAGCTACCATTTGAAGTCTTTCTTTCTGTTGTTCCAGCACCAAAAGGAGGGGAAACCTTGATTCGGAAGCTGTTTGAACCATTAGGTTATGAAGTTGACTTAACAAGACTCGGACTTGATTCCAAATTCCCCGAATGGGGTGATAGCAAATACTATTCTCTAAAGTTAAAAAACGTAATCACCACTAAGGAATTACTTTCTCACCTGTATGTTTTGATTCCAACATTGGATAATGACAAACACTATTTTGTGAGTGAGGCTGAGATCGAAAAACTCTTGCAAAAAGGCGAAGGATGGTTAAAAGGTCACCCGGAAAAAGAACAGATCAGCAAAAGGTATTTAGTGAATTTAAACTCATTGTACAAAAAGGCATTAGAAAGGTTAAGTGATGGTGAGGAAGAGGAACGCATAGAGGACGAGTGGATTGAAAAAATCCAACAAAAAAAGAAAGAGACTTTACAGGAAACAAGAATCAAGTATGTAGTCGAAAAATTAGTTGAATCCGGTGCGGAAAGAATTCTTGACTTGGGTTGTGGAGAAGGGAAATTAATCCAGCAACTTCTTAAACAAAAGCAATTTTCAGAAATTGTTGGAATGGACGTTTCTTATAACGAGCTTTTAAAAGCTAAAGAGAGATTACACTTTATAGAAATACATTCAAAACAAAAAGAGCGTGTTAGGTTGATTCAAGGTTCTCTCACCTATAAAGACAAAAGACTCGAAGGATTTGATGTTGCAGCAGTGGTGGAAGTTATTGAGCATTTAGATTTGGATCGTTTAAAATCTTTTGAAAGAGTTCTATTTGAGTTTGCAAAGCCTCAAATGGTTGTTCTAACAACTCCAAATAGAGAGTACAATGTGATGTGGGGTATGGGCTTGGAAGACTTAAGACATTCTGACCATCGTTTTGAATGGACAAGAAAAGAATTTTCAGATTGGGCAAATGCCATTGCTGAAAAATATAGGTATAGAGTAGAGTTCTTTTCTATCGGAGAGGAAGTGGAAAGTATTGGATCACCGTCCCAAATGGCTTTGTTTCGACATGAAAATTAAAATCCCTGAATTATCATTGGTTGTTTTGATTGGTGTTTCCGGATCAGGTAAAAGTAGTTTTGCAAAAAAACACTTCAAAAAAACAGAAATTCTATCTTCTGATGAATGTCGTGGAATTGTTTCGGACGATGAAACCGATCAATCTGCTACTAACGATGCTTTTGATGTTTTGCATTATATCGCAGAAAAACGTCTTAAAAACGGACTCTTAACCGTTATTGATGCTACAAATGTACAAAAAGATTCTCGAACTGAACTGATTGAATTGGCAAAGAAATACCACTGCTTGCCGGTTGCAATAGTTTTGAACTTACCCGAAGAACTTTGTAAAGAAAGAAATCGAAACCGAACAGATCGTAATTTTGGTAGTTACGTCATTCGTAATCAAGCACAACATCTAAAAAGGTCTATTGGTGGTTTAAAAGGAGAAGGATTCAAACAAGTTTTTACACTTCAGTCATTGGAGGAAGTTGAGTCTGTTATTGAGATCAAGAGGGAAAAACTCTACAATAATAAAAAGGAAGAAACCGGACCGTTTGACATAATCGGAGATATTCATGGTTGCTTTGATGAATTGCAAGAATTGCTTTTACGATTGGGTTATTCCACAAGCCGAGTGGAAGAAACTGAGACCAATTTTGGCTTTGAAGTCACTCCACCAGTTACGAGAAAGGTTATTTTTCTTGGTGACTTGGTAGATCGAGGTACGGACTCACCAAGCGTTTTGCGTTTAGTAATGAGTATGGTGAATGCCGGTTTTGCCTATTGCGTTCCGGGAAACCATGACTTGAAGTTACAGAAATACCTAACAGGAAAAAAAGTTCAGATCAAGCATGGTTTGCAACTAACCATTGATCAGCTTGAGTCAGAAACAGATCAATTCAAGGCTACTGTTGAAAAGTTTTTGTACGGCTTAATCAGCCATTACGTTTTTGACAATGGCAAGTTGGTTGTGGCTCACGCAGGACTAAAAGAAGAAATGCAAGGTCGTGGTTCGGGTGTTGTGCGTTCGTTTTGTTTGTATGGAGAAACAACAGGTGAGGTTGATGAATTTGGTTTGCCTGTGCGTCTTAACTGGGCAAAGGAGTATAAGGGAAAGGCAAAGGTAGTGTATGGGCATACACCAGTATTGGAAGCAGAATGGTTGAACAAAACAATTAACATCGACACCGGTTGTGTTTTTGGTGGTAGGCTAACCGCCTTGCGTTATCCGGAAGAAGAGTTGGTTTCTATAGACGCAAAAAGGACTTACTACGAACCAGCGAAACCTTTAGCTTATTCTATAGGAAATATGAGTTCCCAACAAGAATTTGATGATGTCTTGGATATTCAAGACTTTATAGGAAAGAGGATTATTCAAACAAGGTTACGCAATAATATAACCATTCGTGAAGAAAATTCGATAGCTGCTTTGGAGGTAATGAGTCGTTTTGCCATTCACCCCAAATGGTTGATTTATCTTCCGCCAACGATGTCACCTTGTGCCACAAGTGAAATTCCTGAATATTTGGAGCATCCTTTAGAGGCTCTGAATTACTACAAAAGGCATGGAATAGAAAATGTCATTTGTGAGGAAAAGCACATGGGTTCACGAGCTGTTCTTATTGTTTGTAAAGATGAAGAGATTGCTCGTAGGCGTTTTGGAGCCTTTGGAGAAGGATTGGGTGTTTGCTATACACGAACGGGAAGGAGTTTTTTTAACGATAAAAAAATGGAAAGCGAGTTTTTGAACAGAGTGAATCTTGCTTTGACAAATTCAAATTTTTGGGACTTGCTCCAAACCAATTGGGTTTGTTTGGATACGGAACTTCTACCTTGGTCAGCAAAAGCACAAGCTTTGCTTAAAAGTCAATACGCTGCCGTAGGTTCCGCTGCGGGTGGAACTTTTCCGGACGTAAAAAATTCACTAAAGCAAGCTTTGGATAGAGGTATTCAAGGAGCTTTGCCTATTTTAGAGATGTTTACAAAAAAGGAAGAAAAAATTTCCCAATACGTAAAGACATACCAAAAGTATTGTTGGACTATTCATTCTATTGATGACTACCGATTGGCTCCTTTTCATATTCTTGCAACGGAAGGACAAGTTCACTCTGACAAAACACATGAGTGGCATATCAAAAATATTTCAGAAATTTGTAAGTTAGATACGGGTTTGTTTTTAGAGACACCTTACCTAATTGGGAACTTGGACAGCACAAATGGCTTGGATAAGATAGTGGATTGGTGGTTGGATTTGACTGAAAAGGGTGGAGAAGGAATGGTTGTGAAACCCTATAACTTTATTTCTTATGATGGTAAGAAGCTTTTGCAACCAGCCATTAAGTGTCGGGGGAGAGAATACCTTCGTATTATCTATGGTCCGGAGTATGACCTTCCGGAAAATCTTGCAAGACTCAAAAACAGAGGACTTTCTCGAAAGCAATCTTTGGCATTGCAAGAATTCGCTTTGGGAATGGAAGGATTGGAACGATTTGTAAAAAAAGAACCACTGAGACAAATACACGAAAGTGTATTTGGAGTTTTGGCTTTGGAAAGCGAAGACGTTGATCCAAGGTTATGAAAATGCGTTTTTCCGGCATTAAAGCCAATCCCCAAAAATCCTTCGATAGGCTCATGGCAAGTTCTCTGCTTTCAACCGGTCACTGAGTTTATCGAAGTGCTTCCGATAACAGGTTTGTAACTGTTTACCCAGGGCTACCTCACAGAACCGACTTAAATTTGTGACACTTAAATATTTTTAACATCTCATTAGGGAAAACCCTAAATTGAACATTTAACAAATTCCGTCAATACTACTACCAATATAAAGAGGTAGTGAAAATGAACACACTCAGTAAAAAATTAGTGTTTTATTACGGTTTATTATTTATCAGCGTATTAGTAGTATTTAATTGTAAGGGCGATAAAAAAGGTTTATTATCACCTGATAACACAGCAGCGATTGTACTTCTAAACCAATCTTCTAGTAGTACGGAAACTGCTACTGTAGAAATCACCGGAACGGCAAAAGATAGTGACGGAAACACCTTGTCTAGTGCAACGGTTTCTGCTTCAGAATCAAGTTCTTCTAGTATACAATCTCGAACATCCATAACAAAATCTACTACAACAGACAGTAGTGGTAATTTTACTTTGTATCTAAAAGTAACAAAGTTTAAAATTAGCATCTACAAAAGCGACGGAACAGAGGTTGGCAGTTTCTATTTAGATATTCAAAATACCACAGAAAAGCACATTACACCAAGTAACGTATCCGGATTACAAATTAGTCTCACATCCGGTAAACCGGTAGGTGGAGACACAGACCTATTGTTAGGAAGTTCTAGTAGCGCTAGCACTTCGGGTAGTTCTGGTAGCAATACTCCTTCTATAGCTATAAACTGTAGTGGTGGAAGTTGTTTAGGTGTTATAAAAACCGGACAGACAACATCTTATATGTCAGGTGACGATGGTAGTTATCAAAAAAATATAAGTAAGAGTTATACGGATAACGGAGATGGGACAATAAAAGACAATTATACAGGTCTCATCTGGCAGAAGTGTTCCAAAGGTCAAAGTGGCAATGATTGTGCAACCGGAACAGCAGAAGCACCGGACTATGCTACCGCAGACGCATATTGTAGTTCTCTAACGTTAGCAGGCAAAACGTGGAGACTACCAACCCAGAATGAACTTTTAATGTTGGTTGATTCAAGTAAATCTTCCATACCATTTGTGATTACTGTGCCAACTATTAACGAAACCTTTTTTCCAGCAACTTCCCCATCTGGCTACAGGTCATCGGATAGTGTAAGTTTTTTTCCAAATGGCGGTTGGCAGGTATATTTTAGAACCGGTTATGAGTTTGTTGCTTTAAAAACAGACCTACTCTATGTTCGTTGTATTTCCGGTAGCCAACATTCTATCCAACATACATATACGGATAATGGAAATGGAACGGTTACAGACCTAACAACAGCTCTGGTTTGGCAAAAGTGCTTAAACGGACTCAGCGGTAATTCTTGTGAAACGGGAACGATAACAACGTTAAACTGGAATGACGCAATTAGCTACTGCAACAATCTAAGTTTGGGTGGTAAGACGAATTGGAGACTACCAAATTTGAATGAACTATTGAGTATCAAAGAACATTCCAAAGCGAGTGCCCCTTTGTTAAATACAACCGTCTTTCCGGCGAGTCCTAGTGGATATTTTTGGTCATCAACTACCGACCCTGCAACTACAACACTAGCCAAAATCGTATCTTGGGATGCAGATACAACCTCAGGTCGAGTAAAGGCAACCGAATCTAGGTATATGCGTTGTGTTGCAGATCCATGAAGTTTTTAAACAAAGAGGAAAGTAAAATGAAAACCCTACAACCCAATAGATTTAAAGTAAATTTTGGAATAACTTTGTTGTGCACTTTACTCATTTCAACAGCTTGTAAAAGCAATAATCATAACAATACAAACACAATACTCTGGATGTTTGCATTGACAAATAGTAGTGCAACTTCTACGGCTCCTACAATAAGTTCCTTTGCTCCTAGTTCTGGTTCAGTAGGAACGAGTGTAACAATAAGTGGAACGAACTTTTCTTCTATAACAACACAGAATACGGTGAAGTTCAATGGAACAGAAGCAACTGTAAGTGAAGCGAGTTCCACTTCCCTAACGGTAATAGTTCCAGCCGGAACGAGTACAGGGAAGATAAGTGTAACTACAACAATAGGTAGTGTGACTAGTTCGGAAGATTTTACTGTATCATCCACATCAACTTCTCTTGTTTTGTTTACCAAACAACTAGGTAATGGTATCAAGTCAACAAAAGCCCAGGCAGTTGCAACGGACTCTAATGGATACATTTATATGGCAGGAGAAACAGGAAGCGGATTAGATGGAAATAGTCAAGCTGGAACAATGGATTTTTTTGTAGTCAAGTACAATTCAAGTGGAACGAGTCAGTGGACAAAACAAATGGGAGTTACTTCTAAAGAAACCCAAGGTAAAGGAATTGCAACTGATTCTAATGGAAACCTCTACATAGTTGGTTATACAAATGGAGGTTTGGATGGTAACACATTGTCCGGAACTTATGATGTATTTGTAGTTAAGTATGATTCAAATGGTTCGAAACAATGGACGAGACAAATGGGAACAAATTCAAAGGTTACTGACGGTAGGGGAATAGCAACTAGTTCTGATGGTATTTATGTAACAGGAGCTGCCCAGGGTAGCTTAGATGGAAACACTACAACCGGTGATTATGACGCATTTGTAATTAAATTCAACTTGGGTGGATCAAAGCAATGGACAAAACTGTTAGGAGCTACCTCTAGTAGTACAGAAAGTTATGGAGTTGCGACTGATTCTAATGGAAGCATTTACACAGTTGGATACACAGATGGAATTTTAGATGAAAATAAATATAGTGGGAGTGGTGCTACCCAGGCATTCATTACAAATAAAATATACCGTGATTAGAATGATTTAACTCTTTTGATTTTAAAGGACTTTCTTTAGTTTTATATTTAAATAATAGTTGTCGTTTTTTTAAATTACCACATAGAAACATAGTTAACATAATTTTTTCTTTATTCCTATGTGTCTATGTGGTTAAATTACCAACCTTCTTTTCCTCAAAAATAAAATATTTTAATTGCTCATCTGAAACTACACTCTATAAGTAAAATTGTGGATGAAGCAATAATAAAATGCAATTATTTGAAGATTATAATAATTTAGAAAAAATCTATGAAAGCAACAATTCTCTTGTATACCGAGCTATCAGAGATAATGATGGGAAAAAAGTAATTTTAAAAATTCTAAAAGAAAGCTTTCCTTCAGTAAGACAAATAAGTCGATACAAACAAGAATTTGAAATTACCCGCTTCCTTGAAAATATTTCAGGGGTTATAAAAGCTTATGATCTGAAAGAATTCCAAAATACTCTGCTTATGACTTTGGAAGATTTTGGTGGAGTTTCTCTAAACTTACTGAAAGAACAGTTTTTTGAGAATTATGCTACATTATTAGAAATTTTTATAAATATTACAAAAATTCTTGGAAATATTCACCAAGCAGGAGTCAATCACAAAGATATAAATCCTTCGAATATAGTTTATAATCCGGAGTCTAAAATTTTAAAACTGATTGATTTTGGTATTTCTACCAAATTTTCGGAACAAACTGCTTTATTTAAAAATTCAGACATGCTAGAAGGAACACTTGCTTATATCTCACCGGAACAAACCGGTAGAGTCAATCGTAGCATTGATTACCGCTCTGACTACTATAGCCTAGGTGTATCTATGTACGAAATGTTCTGTGGTCAATTGCCATTTCAGACTTCTGACTCCATAAATCTTATCCATTGCCACATTGCTGTACAACCTACTCCCCCCATAAATATAAACCCTCAATTACCGGAAGAACTCTCTGCAATTATATTAAAACTAATGTCCAAAAACCCGGAAGACCGTTACAAAAGTACAGAAGGTTTATGTAAAGATCTTCTAATTATAAAAGATATTTTAGGTAACAAAAAACTACAAAGAAAATTTTTTCCAGGAAGCCAAGACTTTTCAGAACAACTTATAATTCCGGAAAAACTATACGGACGAGAAAGAGAGATTGAGGCTCTAAAAAACACTTTGGCAAAAGTGAACGTCCCACCTGTAGAACTATTACTTGTAAGTGGTTATTCCGGTATTGGCAAGTCTTCACTAATCAGAGAGATATATAACTTTTTACCTAAAGGGTTGGGATATTTTTGTAGTGGTAAGTTTGATCAGTATCAGCAAAACATTCCTTATAATGCCTTTTCCTGTGCTTTTAGCGACTTTTTTTCCCAAATTCTAACAGAAAAACCAGAAAAATTGCAAAACTGGAAAGATAGGTTAAGGGAAGCCATAAAAGATAATGGAACTGCAATCAATGAAGTGATACCGGAGTTGAAACTCTTATGCGGACCATTTAAAGAAATTTCAAGAATGGATTCTACTGAATCTCAGAACCGGTTTAAGTATATCTTTATACAGTTTATAAAAGCTGTTTGTAATCCTGATATGCCTTTGATCTTATTTCTCGACGATTTGCAATGGGCGGACTCTGCCTCTCTGAAACTTCTTGAGTTAATTTATAAAGAAAAGGAATTATGTGGGCTTATTATTATTGGAGCCTACAGGGATAATGAAGTCAGTCCAATCCATCCTCTAATAAAAACCATTTCTTCTTTGAGAGAGAACAAAACTTTGATTACGGAAATTCAATTGGGAAACCTTCCTAAAGAGTCCGTTTCGAAAATTCTAAAAGACACTTTGAGTAAGCAAACAGCAGAAATCTTGGAACTAAGAGAACTGATTTATGAAAAAACAGAAGGCAATCCCTTTTTTTTGAAGCAGTTTTTGTATTCACTTCATCAGAACGGTCAAATATATCTTCAAAAAGATGCAAGTACTGCCAGCAATCACTGGAATTGGAATATGGGCGAAATTAGGTCTCAAAATATAACTGATAATGTGATTGATTTAATGGTCTCCCGTTTAAAAAAGCTAGAACCACCAGAACAGAAGCTATTAAGTTACGCAGCTTGTTTTGGAAATGAATTTGAGTTGCAAATACTTGCTTTAACTTCCTCTTTATCTCAAAATGAGGCTTTTGAAAGACTAGCTCCGTCTCTACGTCTTGGGTTTATTTTATCTCAGTCCAACTTGGAATTAGAAGATACTAAGAACAAAAACGCAAAACTGGTTATAAAAAAATTCAGATTTTTACACGATCGGGTACAACAGGCTGCTTACTTGTTAACCGAGGAAAACGAAAAGAAAGAAATTCATCTCAAAATCGGTAGAATGCTTTTAAAAAAATATTCCGAAAACGATATCCAGTATAAAATTTTTGATATAGTATCCCATCTAAATAAATCCCTTGCTCTGCTAGAAAGCACGGATAGAAAACTTGAAATTGTCCGCTTGAACCTTACCGCTGCCAAAAAAGCAAAAGATGCAACAGCATACACGGCATCTGCACAGTTCATTAACATCGCTTTGCAACTATTGCATAAAAACAGTTGGGAGAACCTTCCTGAATTGAGTGCGGATTTGCATGTGGAAGGAATAGAGATCGCCTATTTAAATGGAAACTTCGAGTTGTTTGATACCTTAGTTTACGAAACAAAAAAATACAATTTGGATATTGCCAGACTTGCTCGTATAACCCAAGTAATATTGCTTACGGAAACAGCTCGCCGTAGACTAGAGGTTGGAAAAATTGAAACAGTTGAATTCTTGAAAAAATTTGGGGTAACTTTTCCTAAAAATGCCAGTTTTGAAGATGTCGGAAATATTATTGGAGAAATCCATCAAAAGTTAGTTTCAGAGCCATTTGATAATCTTTTAGATAAGCCCATTTCGGATAACCCTGAACTACACCATATTATGCCTATTTTATTTTTGGGAGCAAGTCTAATTCATGAGCTTGATCCAATATTGACCGTTTTACTTATTCTCAAAGGGATCACCCTGACCATTGAAGAGGGGAATACGGTTTATGCTAGTATTGCTTATTTGTGTTTTGCTGGTCTAATCTATAACGGTCAAATGGAAGAATACCAGTTAGGATATGAACTAGGGAATACCGCTATGAAACTTTTTCACAAATTTGGTGACCGTAGTGTAGAAACCAGAGCAATGCTTATTTATTATGGTAATATATTTCATTGGATGCATCCTATTCAGGAAAATATTCATAATCTATTTAAAACCTATTATTCCGGTCGGGAAACCGGTAATATTGAATATGCTGTGTATGCCATTCATCATGCGGTTTGGGACATGATTTATACAGGTGAACCCTTGAGTGAAATATATAAAACTATATTGGATTATTATGATGAATTGATAAAGTTAAATCACGAAAGACCGATCATTTGGCTTTCTGCAATCATTTGGAGGCTCAACCATCTTATCGGAACAACCGAAGCGGAAGATTATAAGCAAATTCCTGTAGACATAGAAAGAGAACTTATAAAAGCTGAAAAAGAAAATGACTACCATACTGTGTTCTGGATTTGCTTTGAACAAGCTGTATTTTCACTATTATTTAATAAAGAAAAAGAAGCTCATGAATTTATAAACAGAGTTAAACCTTTTATTCCTGGTCACCCTGGACAAATTCAAATTCCTGTTTTTTATTTTTATGAATCTTTATGTTGTATTTTAAATTATCCTCAAGCTGATAAGGAAACACAAAAAGAGTATCTGGATATAGTAACCCACAACCAGACTAAATTGAAGAAAGTGATTGCTTTGTGCCCTGATAACTTTCAACACAAATACCAATTAATAGAAGCAGAAATTGCGAATATTTTAGGTAAATATGGAGAGGCTAGAGAGTTATATGACGAGGCAATTGAATCAGCGAAAAAATTCAATTATCTAAATATTGAAGCTTTGTCTAACGAACAAGCTGGCATTTTTTATCAAAAAAGGAACCTTGATAAATTGGCAGCTCTTTATATAAAGGAAGCCTATTTTCTCTATTCAAAATGGGGTGCTTTAACAAAAGCTGCCCAACTGAAAAAAAAATACCCTCAGTATTTTATTTTTGAACAAAGTAATTCCAAAAATTCCATAACAACTACTTCTACAAATAATTCAATTGTAAGCAGTACGTACAAGTTGGACGTAAACAGTCTGATGAAATCAGCACAAGCCTTATCGGAAGAGAAGGAACTGCACCTTTTACTTCCCAAAATGATGACAATTTTAATGGAAAATGTAGGTGCCAAATATGGTTTGTTACTCCAACCGAAAAATGGTTCTTTTAGAGTGCTTTCTAAAGGAAAGGTGAGTAATGAAAAAATTGAAACGGATACTTCCGAAGTAATACTAGAGTATGACTATCCGCAAACCGTTATTGAATATGTATGCAGAATCAAGAACTATCTTTTATCCCAAAACATCAGCGAAAACAAAAACTTTCAAAACGATTTTTATATCAAAAATAACCAAATAACTTCTGTTATCTGTTTTCCTGTAATTCGGGATGATGAAATAAAGTTGATTATTTATTTGGAGAATAATTTATTTTTAGGTGCATTTACAGAGCATCATATAGAGACTCTTAAGTTGTTTTCGGCTCAGATAATCATATCATTAGAAAACGCAGAATTTTATAAAGACCTAGAAAATAAAGTAAAACAAAGAACCATTCAACTGGAAAAAATTAACAAAGAGTTAGAAAGTAGTAGAGCACTTCTAAGCAAAACAGGAAAAATAGCTAAAGTTGGTGGTTGGGAATACGTAATCAAAACAGAGAAATTGTTTTGGTCAGAAGAAACCTACCGTATTCATGAAGTGAACTTAAATTATCAGCCAAATGTCGAAGAGGCTATAAATTTTTACCATCCGGATGACCGTAATAAAATTTTATCTTTATTTCAGAAAGCACTTGAAACAGGGGAACGTTTTGACGAAAAACTAAGGCTTATAACAACTAAAGGCAAACAAATATGGGTACATGCTATTGGTGAGGCAGTATATGATGGGGATGAATTAGTAAGTGTTTCAGGGACTTTTCAGGATGTAACGGATCAAAAAAGAACGGAATTGATTCTACAAGAAAGTGAAACCATTTATTTGAATTTTTTTGAAAGTACCTTTGAAGGCATTGTTTTACATGATCAAGGTGTAACAATAGAAATAAATCCTACATTCTTAAAAATATTCGGTTACTCACAGGAGGATAAGGAATCACTCATTGGCACATCAGTCTTAAACTTCCTGGCTGAAGAATCGCATGAATCGATTATCCAAGCCATGAAAGACGACGAAGTTCGTCCTTATTTTAATCTTGAGCAGAATGAATCACACATAGGTAAAAAGAAGGATGGTACGAAATTCGATGTTATGATCATGGGAAGACCCTTTCAATATAAAGGGAGAAATATCCGCATGGCTTCTGTAGCAGATGTGACAGAAAGACTAAGAGTCCAGAATGACCTAAAGCTTGCGAAGGAAGAGGCTGAACAGGCAAATAAAGCGAAAAGTCGATTTTTAGCCAATATGAGCCATGAGCTGCGTACACCTTTGAATTCTATTTTGGGTTTTTCACAAATCATTAGCCATAGCAAAAACTTGGACTCAAACGATCACGAAAAAATTAATATCATTCAAAAGAACGGTGAACACCTTCTAAACCTTATTAATGACATTCTGGATATGTCAAAAATAGAAGCAGGATATACTAGTCTGAATACAAATGATTTTGATTTATATCGTTTATTCGATGATATTCATTCTTTATTTAGTGTTAAGGCAGATAGAAAGGGGATAAATCTTGATTTTGAAATAGGTAAAAATGTTCCACGCTATATTCACTCTGATGAAAGTAAACTACGTCAGGTAATGATTAACCTTATTGGTAATGCAATAAAATTTACAAAAAAGGGATTTGTAAAGGTAAAGGTTACCTATAATTCAACAAATAATTACCTTTATACAGCTGTCAAAGATAGTGGCTTCGGAATTGCAGCAAATGAACTGGAAAATATTTTTGAAATTTTTACCCAAAGTGAATCAGGTATGAAATCTAGTGAAGGAACAGGGCTTGGTCTTCCTATAAGCAAAAAATTTATAGAATTATTAGACGGAAAGATAAAGGTACGGAGCAAAACCGGTAAAGGTTCCATCTTTTTGTTTTCTGTTAAAATAAAAAAAGCAACTGCAATACCGATAAAAGAAATAGACACAAGAGAAATATATGGTATTGAAAGCGGTCAGAAGGATATTAAAGTTTTGATAGTAGATGATATAGAAGACAACAGAACCCTCTTGGAAAATATCTGCTACGCTATGAATTTTGCTTCCCAAAGTGCAGAAAATGGAAAAGAAGCAGTAGAGTTTGCAGAAAGCTTCAAACCGGATATTATTTTGATGGATATCGTAATGCCTGAAATGGATGGTTATGAAGCAACTAGAGAAATAAGGAATAAAGGAAATAAGGACGTAAAAATAATAGCAATCACTGCCAGTACGTTTTTGGAAGAAGAACAAAAGGTCATACAAGTTGGTTGTGATGATTTTATAAGAAAACCATTTAAGGAAAATGAAATACTAGAAAAAATCGGTAAACTTTGTGGTATACGATTTTTATATAGGGAAAAAGATACTACCCCGGAAAACAAACTAAATCAAGATACGATCATTAAAAGGATAAAAAAACTCCCCCCCCATATTGTATCAGACTTAAGAAAATTCGTACAAAGTAGTATGGTAATGGAAACCGAATCAATGATTCAAGAAATTGCAAAATTGGACTCTCAACTGGCGAAACACTTAAAAGACTTAGCCGAAGAATTCCAGTATGAGCAGATTTATGAGCTTATATCTTAGGCAGTATAAGTTCTGTCTAGTAACGAGTGACTTAGGTCACTCGTTACTAGGTTGATTTTAAATTATGTAATTGGAATAAAAATAGACAAATGAATCAGTATAGTATTTGTATTTTAGACGATCATCCGGTTGTTCCACTCGGCATCAAGACTGTAATGGACCATACTGGCTTGTTTAAGGTTGTTGGTACATTTCAAAATAGCAAATCTTTTTTTACTTTTCTGCAAAACGATAATGTTGACATAATAATTATCGACATTGACATACATAATGAGAATGGTTTAGAAATATTAAAAGAACTAAAAAAAACAAACCCAGAAATCAAAGCAATTGTATACAGCATGCATGAAAGCGAAGGATTTTTTAGAGAGGCAGTTCTCGCGGGGGCAAATGCTTACATTTCCAAAGCAGATGATATGAAATTTTTTCCGGAAATTCTTAGAAGGGTTTTGAAAGGAGAGTTTTACTTCTCTAAGGTTTTTTCTCCCTTCCATAATAAAGATGCTCCCATTCAGCAACTAGATTTAAAACACCAAATTATCAAATTTTTAATAGAAGGAGAAAAACAAAAAGACATTGCAAAAAAATTAAATAAATCAGAAAAAACCATAGAATACCATGTTCGAAAATTAAAAGACGAGCACAATGTAAACTCTTTGTCCACTCTTGTTTTGAAACTCCAATCAAGCTACTTTGCTTAGAAATGAACAAAAATTAACTTCCTAATTTGAAAAAAGAGACACCTATACCAGGCTAACCACAAGGAAAAGCGGAAGTTCTACCTGCTATCTAAAGAAGATATTATGCGATTTTTGGAAAATGAATTTTTGATTGAAGAGTTGGAAAGCATTAAATCGCTTACAACATTGAAATAGTGCATTAGGCTATGGTAGGATATCTGGTATTAGGGACACACAATTTACTCCTACACGTTGTTTAGCGTGAGTCTTGTGTAGGGGCCACGACGCGTCGTGCCCCTGGCATAAATTTCAATATAATTAAAGAAATTATTCCTTACATCGAACAGACGTTATTTAATAATCTTAAAAACAACCCTACGGTTTTTTGCCCTATTTTCGGTTGTTGTATTAGGAACAATCGGTTTTTCCTGTCCTAAGCCAATGGTTTTTAATCTTTCGGGTAAAATATTGTGTTTCTTTTTTAAATAATCAGCTACGGAATCAGCTCGCATCAGAGATAAAATTTGATTCGCTTCGCCATCACCTCGATTGTCTGTATGACCTTCAATTAAAACATTTACGGTTTTGTTTTTAGTCATTATTTCACCAAGTCTATCTAGCTCTGCTTCCGATTCTTTTGTTATTTCATAACTAGCCGTTTGAAAAAATAGATTGTTTATGGTTATTTGTTTTCCAATTTCAATTTTTGGTAAAACGATTTTTACTTCTATCTCCCGATATTTATTTTCTACTTTTCGTAGGTCGGTATTTCCATGGACAGGAATATATCCTTCTTTCTCCGCGTAATAACCATAATTTTCACCAAATGGTAAAACCAAAGAAAAATTACCATTAGACGGGTCGGAAACAGTTGAACCGATCTTACTGCCATTTACTAGGGACTCGTAAGCGATAGATGCAGCCAATGGCTTATCGCTATCATCAACAACCTGCCCCTTAATTACAATAACCGGATTTGGTTTCATATCCATGGGGAGATAGGTCATTAGCAACTTTCCTTTTTTGCTAATATATGCCCAACTTCCTGATGCCGGAATGGAAAAGAAGTTTACACCTTTTAAATTTGTAGAAATTTCTTGAGGTGGGGACCAATCCAACCAATTTTCCCCTTTTCGATGGGAAACATATATGGAAAGTCCTTTATGACCTTGGCTAGAAAAATACAAAGTTCTATCATCAGCTGCTAAAAACGGAGCCATTTCTTCAAAGGCAGTATTGATTAAATTTCCCATATTTTTACCTAGGCTAAATACGCCGTTATTGTCCGATTCTGAAACATATAAGTCTAGTTTGCCAAGCGAATCTTTGTGTTTTGCGGAATAAATAATAACCCTACCGCTACTAGAAAGAGTGCAGCCACCAAACACCTGTAAAGACGGATTTTCTTCACTTCGGTATAAATTATAAAAATCTGGAAATTGTATGGATTTCGGTTTGGACCAATCAGTATTTTCTCGAAAGCTACGATAAAGAGGGACTTTATTTTGTATTTTCTCAATTTCTCTGTTATAGATAGCCATGACCTTTTGCATCTTATCTTCGTAGTCTTTTAAGGAAGTGGCTGATTTTAAGATTTGTGTCTTCTCACTTTCGATCTGCTTTTTAAGGTGTTTGTATTCATCATCATCCGAAAAACTGCCGAACACAAAAAGCTCATTTCCCCCAGGTAGAGCTGTTATTATAGCGGAAGGAGCTTCATTATTTAGAGAACCGGACATTTGTTTCCCTTTTTTCCAGAAGCCAAAAGCATCTCTTTCGGAATACCAGATTTTTTGGGTGCTTTTGTTCCCTTTATAGACCAAAACTGTCCAAAATAGCATAACACTATCCGGTGTAACTGTAGGGTTAAATGCAATAAAATCCCCATAAACATATTTGGGTATTTTTTTAATTGACCAAGGTTCTAAATTGGTTTCGTCCAAAAAGGGGGCTATTTCATATCTTATGGGTGTACAATTGTCGTCCTCTGCTTCGCATAACATTCTTACCTTTTGCCCCGATAAATCCATCAATTCATTAGTTAGATCAGAAACCATCAAATTAAATACTTTTCCGTCTTCGTCTGATTGAATATACAATCCCGAACCAAATAAGTTACCTGTTATGATTTTCTCTTCTGCAAAGGCACTAATGCTAAAAATAAGCATTATGAAAATAATTAATCTTTTCATTTTCCTCCAACCAATATGTTTTGAAATAAAAAACACAAATAGACTTGTTTTCTTAGGTAACTCTTTTATAGTATATTAAATATAACGCAACTAAAAAAAAGGGTTGAGAATTGGTTTTTGAGAAGTGATTATTATGATTCGAAATTATATTTAAAATGATAGATAGCAGGAGGTCTAATAGACATGAAAAAAAATCTTCTTTTTTTGATCTTAGCTTTTACATTCACCATCCAAACCAAAAGGCTTTCTACCCAGGAGCATACTAACGAGAACCAAACAGAAAAGAAAAATCCTCAGGACGTTTCAAACATAGAGATCAAATCGGAAATTTTGGGATTAGAACCTTACGGATTTTTGTATGACAATTCTCCCCGGCAAATAGAAAAAACGGAAAACCTCAAAATAATTATCATAAAAACGGAAACTCCCACACAACAACAGCAACCCATTATAAACCACTACCATTACAATTATTACTATAATGAAAAGAAAAAAGAAGAGAACACTGCTCCCAAACAACCTCCTGCTGAAAATAAAGTAAAAAATGTGCCTTTGCAACAAGATGAAAACGATTTAAATAGACAACTCACAGAAAGCGCCACCCAAAAGGCAGTACCACCTAAAAAAGAATTTCCCAAAAGGAAAAGAACAAGCGGTTTAGATATTATCCATGGATATAAATCAGGTAGAAAACAACATAAAACGATGCAGATGGAAAGAAAAACGAATTTGTACAAGTTAAAACAAAATCAAATACAAAGCATACTTTCCGGAAATAATGGAGGTATGATGCCACAACCAAGCAGAAACCCAAATATTCCCTTTAACAATCCCTACAAACAAGAAAAGCCTGGAAAACTTGATCATCCTCATACTGATTTTTTTAAAAATAATAATCCTTATCCTTATGAAGTGAAAGATAAAAAAAAGAAATACTACCAATGATAAATATTTAATAAGTTTCTCCTCTTTTTCAGGTGGGAAAATGGACATTAAGCGAAAGCTTGATAAAAAGGAAAGGATTTAAAAATCCGTTTTTTTTAAATGACAATAAACTTACAGCTAAAAACTTATCTATATAGGCACGCAATTATACATTTATATAAAATAAAAACTAAATAGGGAATCGAATGAAGATACACGAATACCAAGCAAAGGAAATATTAAGGCGACATAATGTAAATGTCCCTTATGGAGTTGTGATTGGAGACAAAAGTGAGGCAGAAAAGGCTTATCAAGACGTTTCTCAAAAATCAAGTATTGTAGTTGTAAAAGCACAAATCCACGCGGGTGGACGCGGAAAAGGCGGTGGTGTAAAGGTTACAAAAACAAAAGATGATGCAATGCAAGCAGTTGATAAAATTCTTGGAATGCAACTCAAAACACCCCAAACTGGTACAGAAGGAAAAAAGGTCTTAAAGGTTTATCTGGAGCAAGGGATTGAAATTGCAAAAGAGTTTTATATCAGCGTTTTGCTAGATAGATCAATTCGACAAACCATCATAATGGCATCAACGGAAGGTGGGATGGAAATTGAAGAAGTTGCAGAAAAGCATCCGGAAAAGATTATTAAGATCGCCATTGATCCGGGAATAGGGCTTCAACCGAACCAAGCAAGAGAGTTAGCATATAGACTTGAATTGCCGGCAGAAGCAGTCAAATCAGCAGTACCTTTTTTTATGTCTTTGTACAAGGCTTATATGGATGAGGACTGTTCTTTATTGGAAATTAACCCTCTGATTTTAACCAAACAAAACCAAATTGTTGCCGGAGACTGCAAAATCAATTTGGATGACAATGCTCTTTTCCGTCACCAGGATACAGCTGCCTATAGGGACAAAACCGAAGAAGATCCATTGGAGCTAAAGGCAAGTGAGTTTAACTTGAATTATGTGAAATTAGATGGAAATATCGGTTGTATGGTAAATGGTGCCGGTCTTGCGATGGCTACCATGGATATTACCAAACTAGCCGGAGCAGAGCCTGCAAACTTTTTGGATGTTGGCGGTGGTGCAAACGTAGAAACAGTCACCAATGGATTTAAAATTATTTTAGGTGATCCTCATGTTAAAGCAATTTTTGTAAATATTTTTGGTGGAATTGTCAGGTGCGATCGAGTTGCCCAGGGGATTGTGGAAGCAGCAAAAGCCGTAAACATAAAAGTTCCTCTAATGGTTCGATTAAAAGGAACAAACGCAGAAGAAGGGAAAAAGATTTTGAATGATAGTGGTCTTACCTTGATTGTAGCGGACGAATTATCAGATGCTGCAGAAAAAACACCAGCATTAATAAAATAGATGGATAGAAAAAATGGCAGTATTAGTTGATAAAAATACAAGAGTTGTAGTTCAAGGAATTACAGGAAAAGAGGGTTCGTTTCATACCTCTCAGATGATTGAATATGGTACGAAGATAGTAGCCGGAGTTACTCCGGGAAAAGGTGGTCAAAAAAGTGAGCACGGTGTTCCGATTTTTAATACCTTAAAAGATGCCGTACAAAAAGAAGGGGCAAATGTGAGTGTAATTTTTGTTCCACCTCCTTTTGCTGCGGATGCAATTATTGAGGGAGTTTTTGCAGGGCTTCCTCTTATTGTATGTATAACGGAAGGAATTCCTGTTCATGATATGATGAAAGCATGGAGTGTATTGAAAAATTCAAATACCAGGTTGGTAGGGCCGAACTGCCCTGGAGTAATTACACCCGAACAATGTAAAATTGGGATTATGCCCGGTTTTATTCACAAAGCTGGAAAAGTTGGTGTGGTATCCAGGTCTGGCACATTGACTTATGAAGCAGTCGGACAATTAAGCAATGTTGGTTTGGGACAGTCTACTTGTATCGGAATCGGTGGTGACCCAATCATTGGAACGACTCACACGGACGCTTTAAAACTGTTGAATGATGATCCGGATACAGAAGGTATTGTGATGATCGGTGAGATTGGGGGAACTGCGGAAGAAGAAGCAGCAGCTTTTGCCAAAGCACACATTAAAAAACCTATAGTGGGTTTTATTGCTGGACAAACAGCTCCACCGGGAAAACGTATGGGACATGCCGGAGCGATAATCAGCGGTGGAATGGGAACTGCCGAATCCAAAATGAAAGCAATGAGCGAAGCTGGAATTCACGTTTGTAAATCCCCGGCTGACCTTGGAACAACTATGAAAAAGGTTTTAGGAAAATAAATTAGTATTTAGGTAGGTATTTATGAATCGAATTTATTTGGCATTTTTGATTTTAGGTTTGTTTGCTTTTTCTCCTCTTATATCCCAAGATATAAAATCGGGAAAAAAAGAACCTGTTAAAAAGGTGGAAACCAAAGAAAAAGCAAAAAAAAGAGAAGCTTCGTCTACGGATTCCAAGCCAATCAAAATTGACAAGTTATCTGTAAAAGAAGCTGTACAAAGGTCTTTGGAAGTCAATCCAACCATTCAAAATCTAAAATATGAAATCATAAAATCGGATTCTGCCTACCTAAAAAATGAATCCAAATATGCTTGGAGGGTTATTGGGGATGTTGATTTGCAAAAATCAGTATTACCTTTTAACCGGGCAAACTATCTTTCAGGAACAAAATCTCAAACGGATATTTTCAGTGGAGGAGTTGACAAACTATTTGCAACAACAGGGACCTATTTTAAACTAACGGCAAGTCATCAAAGGTTTGACTCTAACGCGTTTGAAAATCCTCTGCAAACTCCACCTGGTTTTGGTGCTTTGGGAGTTCAGCAACTTTATACGGGAGCAATTACAGCATTATTAAGCCAGGATTTATTAAAAAATTTCTTTGGAATCCAGATGCGAAACCAAGAAAAGATTTTAAAAAATCAAGCAATTATTATCCGGGAGGAAATGTCTTATAATATTGCCGGAACAGTCGTACAAACCCTTGTTGATTATTGGACTTACCTTGTTTCGGATAGTTCCGTTGATACCTTTGAGAAACTAAGCAAAAATACCAGACACATTCGCAACCTAACAATTCAAAAAACGAAATTAGGTTTGGCAGAACGTTTTGAGATCAATCAATGGAATGCTGTGCTATCTCAATCCGAAAACCAATTGGAAAATTCAAAATTAGAAAAAGAAAAAAACAGAAAAAAATTAATCCGAGTTTTGAATCTGACGGAAGATTCTGAAATCGGAGGAATCGAAGAGTTAACCGAAGATTTACCTCCGGGATTAGATGTAGAAAAAGATCTGGACTATGCCTTTCAAAATCGATCTGATTGGAAAAAAATAAAGCTACAAAAAGAAAGTTCGGACTTAGGCATACAAATCGCAGAAAATGAAGCTCTTCCTTCTTTAAAAGTGACCGGAAGCTACGCTTTGAAAGGACAAAATTTTAACTCACCTCAGAAGAACTTTACGGATGGTTCAGCCGGCATTCCTTCTGCCAGATTTTTTGAAGCAATAGGTTCCGCTAAGCTAGTATACCCTATTATGGACCAAGGCATAAAAGCTGGAATTCGAGACGCACATATACAAAAACGACAAGTAAATATCCAAGAAGAGGATTTGCGTAGGGAAATTACGGATGATGTAATTACCAGGCACAACGCGGTTATTTCTAGCCATAAAGTCTTAAAAAGCTCTGTAAAAATGAGAAAAGAAGCCGAAAGCTATTATAACGGACTTCTAGCAAGCTTCCGAAAAGGACGGTTTACGGCAGTTGCGGTTAAAAATGCTTTGGATACTCTTGTTCAATACCAATTGCAAGAAATGCAAGCAAAAATCAACTTCAACATCAACCTAATGAGATACGAATTGGCAAAAAATTCGCTCTTCAAAAAATTTGACGTTGATCTAGATAAATTGTTACCTGTTGTACAGTGAATAGAAGCAAGCTATTTTTAATAATATCATTTGTTTTGTTTATTGTTTGTATTGGAATCTATTTTGCATTTGATTTCAGACCTTTGGAAGATAGGCTTTCTATTTATTTGGAAGAAAAGAATTACAAAGACATTCTGAAAATTGCAGGGAAAAAAGATTTTCAAAGTCAGAGCATATTATCTATCGCTTCCCTAGCCTTAACAAGGTATGAGACAGAGATAAATTCCCAATGTCATGGCGATTCCAAAGGGCTGATTGAGTTTGGTGAAAACTTAAAAAAATTAGGCTTGAATTCCAAAATAGTTCAAAGAGGGCAATTGCCATACCTCAAAATCGAAGATATATACTATAGAAAACTCAAAAATAACACCTACTACCAAACAAAGGTTATTTTGGAGAAATTTAAGTATAGCATAGGAACCAATACAGAAGAAGAGAATATTAATTCCTTTTTAATTCTTTTGGGACGTGACCCGAGACCTTTTATCCCTGAATTTTCAGAGCTTGTAATTGAGTTTTTAAAAAGGCATACACTATCAGGATTTTCTGAAAATGATGGAAGTAATTTTCTGAATCTTCTTTATTATTTGGCTAACAGAGTAGAGTCGGATATTAAAAGTAGGTTTGCTCTGAATATCGGGGATGAAATCAATGTAAGAACAGGACCAGGACTTGAACATTCTATCATAGACAAAATATCCAAAGAGGAAGTTTTGCTTCGTTTGGAAGTAGACCCGGCGCAGCACAAAATTTCCAATGACCTTGGAAACTGGGTTTATGTTTACATTTTTTCCAAAGATACAAAAGCTTGGATTTTTTCTCCTTTTTTAAAAAATGTAAATCCTGATCCGACATATGGAACCAATTATACATTCAAACCTTATGACGGTTGATAAACCGTGAGATACATCCTCCGCATAGTATTGGAATTTCTAACGTAGGGTTCAAAGCCCTACGTTTTCTTTAAGAGGGCAAAACTGTTAAAGACTAGCAACTTTCTTAATATAATCCAGAGAAACACCAAAGTCTTCTGCTATTTCTTCAAAAGTTGATTTACCCCTTTGGATGACCTTTTTGATAGATAATTCTAACTGATTTTCAACCTTTTCAGCTCTATTTTCAGCCTTTTCTTTCTCCTTTTCAGCCTTTTCTTTCTCTTTTTCAGCTTTCTCTTTCAATTCCCATACTTCTTCATACTTGACTAAAACTTTGCCCTTGTATAATACCTCTAACTTTACTCCATCACGCCAATCATCCATGGATATTTCTTGTAAGCTCAAGCCCTTTATCATCTTACTGCTATATTTCCCATTTCTTTTGGCTACCGGTATATATTGGTAGCCGTCAAAGGAATAGTACTCAATTACCCGATTGTCTGACGCTTTCGGATACACCAGCACAAATTCAGGCACTCTGTTGTATTCATTCAATGCCTTCATCAGAACGGTATCTTTGAACTCTTTTCGCTTCCTTTCCATGCTTACTACTTCCAAAGAAAACAGTAAATCTTCAGACGTGACCCTGGATATATCTGAATTTTTGGATACACAAAGGTCGGGATAAATAACTTTCTGATTTTTATCCTTGATAGGTTTTTGAATGAGATACCAAACAGGATGATCGGAAATAGAACTGAGTTTTAAGTCTTTGGCGATATATTTAAAACAATAAGATAAGTAATTGATAGCGATTTCATGTTCTATAGACTGTGGCATTTTTAATTCGTCGTCGTAATAAGGGATTCCGGAACCAAAATTTTTGTGTTCCAGACGCTGTATAGATGGTCTTTCTGTTTGAATTGCCCGTGTAGACATGATTTTATAGGTGTGAAAAATAATGATTTTGTCAAGATAAAAAGTTGATGGGAAGCTTTTAAAAAAACTCACTTTGTTTTAAAAAACGAGTATTTTTAGTCAATAAATTTATTTTCAAGGGACATCCCTGAAAGCTTCCGTTTTGAAATTCCGAAGGAGGACATTAACTTTTAAAAAGGAAATTTTTGGGTCTTTTGAATTACTCGTATAGTCATATCTAAATTAACATCAAAAACAGTGCTTAGCATTACGTAAATAAATCTATTGACGATTTGTTATTAAATTGAATCATAGGTTGTAATAAAATTTTTCCATTAGGTGTGATTTTTTATAGTTATACTGCCATGCTTACTATAGAACAGGATATAAAAGAATTCAATTATATTGAGATCATTGACATCAATGAATCTATCAAAAAAATATCCGATTTATCGTTTAAAGTCAGGCTACGAGCTCTTAATACTCTAATATCTTCTAACCGGAATGAATCTATTACTGGATTTTCTACTTTATCTTTTGAACTAATTCAATTTAGCCGAAAATTGGAAGATAAAACCGAGATTTTAAAAAGTTTGATCTATGACATACTTCTCAATTCAACCAATAAGAAAAAAATAGATAAAACCACTGATCTTTTTATCCGAGCCAATGATATTCTGATATTACATCTAGATGATAAAGTAGCTGAAAGTATAGATATACTTCAATATATACAAAATAAAAACCAAAATGAGAAACAAATCATAGCAGGCACTTTGTTTAATGACATTAAAAATTTACTCAAAAACATTAAAACAATTCTCAAGCTTTGTTCTACCGGAAAAACTATCGCAATGCTTGCAAAAATCGAATCTGCTTATATGAAAGTTAATAAATCTATTTATCTTCAGCTAGCGGAAGATGTTTCTGACTATCTTACAGAAGCTGAAACCACACTAAAATCAATACAATCTTATATCTTGAAACAATACAATGAAAAAGTTTGAATATATTTTTACAGAAGGCGATCATAAATGGGCGGTTGTCTCTAGGGACCCTGATAAAGCAAATCATATAATAGATACCAATGAATATCTCATTTTAGATAATAATGAAATAATTATTACCGACCCTGGGGGAGTAGAAATTTTTCCGTCTGTTTTTAGTTCCATTAGTAGAGAAATTAACCCTAAAAATATCAAGTATATATTTGCATCCCACCAGGACCCGGATATAATATCTTCTTTGAGTCTTTGGTTGGAAGTAAATTCGGAAATAAAGTGCTATACTAGTTGGATATGGAATACTTTTTTGCCCCATTTCGGAGGAAACGAGAAGACGTTTATTTCAATCCCAGATAAAGGGCAAGTAATACAATTTAACACCATCGAATTGGAAGTTATTCCTGCTCATTATTTACATTCTTCCGGAAATTTCCATCTTTACGATCCTAAAGCTAAAATTTTGTTCTCCGGAGATATTGGTGCTGCCTTACTCCCTTTTGGAAATCGAGAAAGTCTTTTTGTTGGAGATTTTGACGAACATATAAAATATGCCACTAAATTTCACCAAAGGTGGATGGGTTCCAATGAAGCGAAAAATAGTTGGTGTGAGCATGTTAGTAAATTGCCTATTGAAATGTTATGTCCACAGCATGGACTGATTTATGCCGGAAAAGACGTGGGACGATTTATCAATTGGTTTTTCGAACTAGAAGTTGGAATCACATCCGATTAAATTATGAATTTCCAACTGATTGATTTTTTAGTTTTGCTCACCTATCTCTTGGGGATAACCTTTATAGGATTATTCCAAAAAGGAAAGCTTGATTCTTACCAAAATTTTTTCCTTGCCAATAAAGAGTTGCCTTGGCAAGCGATTATGCTTTCCATTGTAGCAACGGAAACCTCAAGTTTGACTTTTTTAAGTGTTCCTGGCATGTCTTACAAAAACGATTTTGCCTTTTTACAGGTCGCTTTCGGATACATTCTTGGTCGGATTTTTGTAGCATACCTTATCTTTCCTCTCTATGCTACCGGAAAGTATTCTTCTATTTATGAATGGGTTGGAGAAAACTTTGGCATTTCCACACAAAAATCCATATCAGGTGTTTTTTTGCTATCAAGGGTTTTGGCAGACGGTGTAAGGCTCTATGTAACTTCCATTCCTATTACCTTTATATTGCAAGGCTACTTTCCGGAATATTCTTACACAACCATAAATATTTTTTCTTTATCCCTAATATCTGCCACCACAATCCTTTATACGGTATCTGGAGGATTTCGAGCGGTTGTCATAACCGATTCCTTACAGTTTTTTATTTATATTATAGGTGGTTGTTTTACCTTATTTTTTTTACTTTCTCAACTAAGAAACTTGGGATATACGGACTTTTTCATAACAGGTAATTTTCAAAAATTTAAAATTTTCCATGGTTTGGAAGGAAGTTTTTTACAATCTGCTTACTTTTTTCCAACTGCAATTTTTGGAGGAATGTTGCTTTCGATAGGATCACATGGTGTAGACCAAATGTTTGCCCAAAGGCTTCTTGCTTGTAAAAACCAAAAACAAGGAAGGTATGCCCTTATTGGTTCGGGAATTTTGGTTTTTTTCCAATTTTTGTTATTTTTAGTGATTGGAGTTTTGCTTTTCTACTTTTATAAAGACAACAGTATTTTACCAGATAAAGTTTTTTCCAAATACATGGTAGAAAATATTCCTTCTCCTATTCTGGGTTTGATTGTTGCTGCTATTTTTGCAAGTGCCATGTCGACGCTTTCAAGTTCCATTAATTCTTTGTCTTTATCGGTTATTGTTGATTGGGGAGAAAAATTATTTGCTTCTCAAAATCAACTAAAAAATTCTAAAATAATTAGCATTTTTTGGGGTGGGGTATTGTTTTTGAGTGCCTTAATTCCACATTTTTTATCTGAAAAAATTTTAGATAGTTTACTGGAGCTTGGGTTAAAAATTACTTCTTTTACTCTTGGACCAATGATTGGAATTTTTTTATTAGGAACATTTTATTCCAGAGGAAAAATATCCCTCCAACCTAAAACCCTAATTAAAGCTTTATTTTTAGGAGTTTTGTCGGTTATAGCTTTTTCTTATTTTTTCCAACCAGGTTTTACTTTGGTAATTCCTCTTGGAATTTTGATTTTTTATATGTATTTGCTTATTTTTAAAATATCCAATCTATAAAAATTTATTTAAACTATCTTTATATCTTAGATTGACAAATAATATAATCTTATAATATTTGAATAGCCGTTATGGAAGAAAGAATTACTTCTGAGACCAAAATAAAGCTTTCTTTGGAACCTTATGGAAGTGGAAAGCATAAGTTTGATACCCAAATTCCCTTTTTTGAACACATGCTTTCTCATATTTCGCTACATGGGAAAATAGATATGGACCTATGGTTGCGCGGAGACATAGGCATTGATTGCCATCATAGCGTAGAAGATACAGCTATTTTAATGGGTTCGGTATTGCAAAAAAAGTTGGGAGAAAAAAGAGGAATCCAGAGGTATGGGCATTTTAATTTGACCATGGATGAAGTTTTAACTACCGTAGCCGTTGATTTAGGTGGTAGGTATTATTTTAAATACACAGGACCAAAGTTAGAGGGGAAGTTTGGAATTTATGATTCCGAACTAAGCTTGGAGTTTTTGCAAAAGTTTGCCTTGAATTCTAAGATGAATCTTCATGTTTTGGTACATTATGGCGAAAATCGTCACCATATCCATGAATCAATTTTTAAAGCATTAGGTAGAGCACTGAGAATGGCAATTGCAAAAGATAGTATGTTTTTAGATTCTGTTCCTTCTACAAAAGGAGTTTTGGAATGATTGCCGTGATAGATTTTGGGATGGGGAATATCCATTCTTGTTTAAAGGCAATTTCCCTATTTACTCCAGATTGTAAATTGACAAACTCCGCTTTAGATATAAAAGAAGCTAAAGGGATTATTTTACCTGGGGATGGTGCTTTTGAAAGTGCCATGAAAAATTTGGATAAGCTTGGATTGATTAAACCTCTAAACGATTTTGTAAAAAGCGGTAGACCTATTTTTGGAATTTGTATAGGTTATCAAATCTTTTTTGAAGAGTCAGAAGAATCTAGAGAAAAAGGAAAATTGGTAAAAGGTTTAGGCTTTATAAAAGGGAAGATAAAGTTATTTCATGGAAAACCATATAAAGTACCACACATGGGGTGGAATAAGTTAATCTTCAAAAACTCAAAAAAAGAAAAACGCCTTTTAAAAGATGTTTCAAATGGAGCTTACATGTATTTTATTCATTCGTTTCGCCCTGTTTCGGTCAATAAAAATGCTGTTGTTGCTACCTGTAGTTATTATGAAGAAGAGTTTCCGGTAATTATTGAAAAAAATAATCTGTACGGTACCCAATTCCACCCTGAAAAATCAGACAAAGACGGATTAAAAATACTAAAAAATTTTATTGATATCGTATGAAAATTATTCCGGCTATAGATTTATTGGAAAAAGAAGCGGTACGGCTTTACAAAGGTGATTATTCTCAAAAAAAGGTTTACCATAAAGAACCATGGAAGCTTGCTGAGTCATTTTGGAACGATGGAGCTGATTTTCTTCACATTGTAGACCTTGATGCTGCTAGGAATAAAAAAGACGTTAATAAATCCGTCGTTCAAGAAATTAGAAATGCTACAAAAGCGAAAATTGAATTGGGTGGCGGAATACGAGATTTAGATACGCTTAAATTTTATGAATCCATCGGGATCGATAGATTCATAATTGGCTCGGCTGCTGTTACAAATCCTGCTTTTTTAGATGAATCATTGGTTTATGCGGGAAATGAAAAAATTGTTGTAGGTGTGGATGCGAGAAATGGAATTGTAAAAATCCATGGTTGGGAAAAAGATACAAATTTACATTTTACTGACTTATTGAAAAAGTTACAAACCAAAGGTGTTAAACATATTGTCTTTACCGATATTTCTAGAGATGGAACGATGCAGGGACCAAATGTAGAATCTTATAGGTATATTTTGGATAATTTTAATTTTGATCTAGTTGCATCTGGAGGTGTTTCTAGCTTGCAAGATATTTCGGAATTAGTATCTTTACCAACAAAAAAATCTTTGTTTGGAATCATAACAGGAAAAGCTATTTATGAAAATAGCTTTAGGCTTTCCGAAGCCATTAAATTTAACAAAAATTGAAAATTTGGGATAATTCAAATATGAAGTCTAAAAATAATGTATTAAACTATATATCATTAGGTTTTGTTTTAATTGGTATTGTTTTATGCTTGGCATTGATCCAAGAGTATTATGGGACATCCACAAGTCTATCAAACGCTATATGCACTTCTTCAGACACTGGAATTAATTCGTGTGAAAAAGTCGCAAGTAGTAATTATTCTGCCGTTAAAAACGTCCCATTCTTAGGAGACATTCCTGTTGCTACGATGGGGTTAACTTTCTATGGGTTGCTTGCATTTTTGTTAATAAACAGCATAATCAAAAAAGGGAAAGAAGAAAGCGTTTTTTTCTTAAGCTTTGTTTTGGTTTTATCTTTATTGGCTATTATAATAGATTTAATTCTTTTTTTTATAGCTGCTTTTGTTATAAAGTATATATGTACTTTGTGCACATTAACTTACTTAGTAACAGTTGTTGTTTTAGTACTGACGATTATTCAGATTTTACCGCATTTTGAAAAGGATAAGAAGCAAATGATTTATAAAATTACGAACTATGCATTGAAAAATATCAGTCTCAATTTTTTGAATTATATTATTATTGTATTGTTATTTTTTGCTTGTGGAATGAGTTTGGGGTATTTTGCAAAAGACAAAAAATCTCTATCAATATCAAAAGAAGATCAAATCAAACAAATCATCAATGAGTATAATACTGCAAAAGAAGAGAAACTTATTTTGGATGGAGTTCCTTTTGAGGGGGAAGCAAACGCACCTATTACTTTTGTGAAATTTGCAGATTTTAACTGCGGACATTGTGCCAATACAAGCCATATTCTGAGAAAGCTCTTAGTTGAATATAGCGGTATGATCAAGATTTATTTTAAAAATTTTCCTTTGGACGGCACTTGTAACAGGCTTGTTAAAAGAAAGTCACCCAATGGCAGCTCTTGTATCGCTGCTAGTGCGGCTGTTTGCGCTCATAAACAAAATAAGTTTTTTAAAGTTTATACGGCTTTGTACAATGACTCTGATAAGGATGTAGTTCATAGTCCTAGTTCGGTTATGCAGATTGCAAAAGATAATGGTTTGAGTATAGATGCTTTTAAAAAATGTCTTAGTTCGGATGAAGTTAAAAATTATATAGAAAAGGAAGTGAATGAAGGAGATAAGCTAAATATAGAAAGCACACCTCTTTTATTTATTAACAACAGAAGAATGCCAGCCGGAACACCAGAACCGGAAGTTCTAAAGGGTTTAATCAATCATTTAATAAAAACAAGGTAAATGGATCTTTTTAATCACAAAGCAAGTCTTGAAGTTGCCTTGGGCAATGGTTATCTTTCTACCTATGAAATTACCAAGCTGGGTATTGGAGATGTGGTATTTGTTAGCCGATTGCTCAATGAACCATATCCTATTTACTACAATCAAATCTATTTTTATTCTTGCGAAGTGGTTGTTTTAAACGACCACTATGGAATAAGAATTTCCAATATTCCTCAATCTAATTTTTTCTTACCTAAGGCAAATTTACAGCAACTTCGAGGTTTGCTGCCTACAAGGTTTATTTTTGATAAAATCCACCTTTCTTTAAACAATTTAAGAAATGCATCCATTGGAACTATTATATATTTAGGAAAAAAATATAATAAAGTGGAAAAAGCTAGGTTATACGTAGCTGGTTTTGAATTGGCTGAAGGAAATATAGTAGTTATAAAAGATAGAATCGGATTGGAGATAACTCATATCAATCCGTCTGAAATAAAGGATGTTTCTAATAAAACAAAATCTGGTTTTTATATAAAATCTCATCAAATAGAAGGGATGAAAAATTTTGATTTTAAAAGACCGGATAGATTGTCAACGGAGAATATTACAAAATTAAACCAAATTCACAATGATGTTATTAAACATTTAAACCGTTCTGCTGCTGATGCAGGTCAGTTTTTTTTAAAAGATATAAAAGGTGTATTGTTTAAAGATATCATTGAAGAAATAGCCCAAAATAAGAATTTTTTGATACTCAAGTTTTATTTTAAACCTAACACTAAAGAACCTTCTTTTGATGATTCTACACCAACCTATATCATTCAAGAAGAAAATTCCAGAAATTCTTTGAGTCAAAGTTATATCAAAATGTTTACAAGACTTTATTCCGAATGGCAAAAAAATGATTCTATGAACTTTTTAATTTCTTATAAAAACCAAGGTTATTTGAATTCCATACATAAGAAAAAAAATATAGAAGAATTGATAGTCAAACCAATTGAACAGGGCTGGAAACAAACCTTTGATGTAAACTTACAATTCAAAGCCAAAACAGGTCGAATTGAAAAAGCAAAGCTAGTTCCAGAAGAAGACCTCGTTTTTTGTGTAAAAATTGGAAATCCTAAACCGGACGAAGATTTTTTAATAGTTTACCCTTTCCATACATTAGAGCCAGTTATTCATCTTTTATAATAATTCTAGCCGGATTAAGCTGTTTAGGAGAATAAGTCGGGAGCGATTTTTAACTTTTTTTATTTATTTCCTAAAAAAATAAGTTAAAAATCTTACCTTAAATTATCATTGGATTATTCAGGTATTATTGAAAAATATGAACAGTAAATTCTTAAGTAGAGGAATACTCAATTGTCAAACTGGAATATACTAAAACCAGAGATTGAACCTTCTGACTTTATTATAGATTGCCGTAGCCAATCCAATTATGAAAGTTCAACGGTTAAAGGGGCTTATTACTTCCCTTTTATCAAAAAAGCTTTTGGGTCCGATGCCGAATCTCAAAAAAAGATTTATAACCCTTTAAAAAATATATTAGGTTTAATTGAAAATAATAATAAATCTAGAGTTATTGTATTTGATGAAGGAATGGGAATGTTTGCATCAAGAATGGTCTTTTTTTTAAGAGCGATAGGTTTTAAAGAAACTTTTTTGCTTGCAAAACGTTGGCCTTTTAATTGCGAATTAGAAGCAGGAAGCAAAATTATGGAGTTTGAATCTTCTGAAAAAGCAAAAGCACTAAAAGGTATAGTTGATAAGTCTTTTATGGAAAAAAACCTTACGAGACTCCAAATTTTTGATGCTCGTACAAAAGAAGAATACGATGGAAGTATTCCAAGATTAAGCAGTCCGGAAGAAGGGACTTTGTGCGGTCGTTTACCAGGAGCCTTTTTATGGGATTGGAGAACATTGTATGAAAGCAATGGAATGATATTGGATAAATCTAAGTTTTTAAAAAGACTAGCTGGTTTTCCTTTTATGCCCGAAAGAACTACCATTATCTATGATTATAATGGGGCTAGGTCTTGTTTATTAGCTTTATTGCTAAAAGATGTAGGCTACCAGGATATTCACACTTACCAAGGCTCATGGTTTGAATGGCGGAAATCCAACTTACCAAAACAAGCAGTGTCCATATATGGAATAAAAAATCAGGCAGCTATAGCTGCTCCAAGGGTAGGTGGTAAGGATAGAAAAAAAGTATAGGCTAAGGAAAAAGTTAAGAATTATTCATCAGACAACCATTCAATAGTATTGTTAATAATTTCCTTAAGCTTCACTTTCGATTTTGTATCATACACTATTTTTGAATCTTGTGCCTTTTTTTGTTTCAAAAGGAAAAGTATTTCTTCATTAATTTTCGTATATTCCTTCCATGAAGTAAAAAAATTATTTAATTCGATTTTTTCCTCTTGAATTTGTAATTCTTTTTCTTTTGTACGAATGAAATCCGAAAATTCCTGCTCTGCCTTTGTTTTTTCTTCTTCCAAGATATTTAAAAAAAGAGGGTCTTTGGAATATAATGAATTAATTATTATCCCCCTCATATTTAAAATTCTTTCAATAATTCCTTCTGCAGCCTTCTGTCTTTCTGATGTATTCTTAAAATTCGGAATGTCAAATTGAGATATTAAAGAATTTAAAACACGACTAACTTGAAAAGTCGAAATAACAATAGTATTGATACTATCAATATTTTTTAATTGTGATGAGATTGCCTGAAGAACTTCCTTTGTATGCAAAACTAAGGTTTCCATTACCTTGTCTGTTCGAGCAACAATTTGGTTAACCTGCAAAAAGCTATCTTCCAAATTTTCCATGGACTTAAAAAATTCATTAGAATCTTTTGTTACGTTTTCAATAGAATCTTTAATATCCATATAATAAGAATGTGCTTTTCCAATTTGTTCATTTGCTTCGGACGCAAACTCAACTGAGCTTAAAACATTAATTTCGGTAAGCTTTGCATCATCTTGTACCGCTTTAATTTTTTGGACTATTGCATGAGCAATTTCAGAACTTTTAACAGAATAATTTCCCATTTCCTGAGCAACTACTGAAAAGCCTTTGCCAAATTCTCCTGCATGTGCTGCTTCTATTTCTGCATTTAGTGCTAGAGTCCTTGTTTGTTCGGAGATTTTAATCAAGTCTTTCGTAACTTGCGAAATAGATGCAAATTTCTTCCATAATTCCTGGATAGATTGTTTTAGCTCTTTATTTTGTTCTAATAGTTCCGAATTGGCGTAAACACCATTTGACATATTTTCTACACCATCAGAAATTTTTTTCTGAATCATGGTAGCAGCATCTAAAATACGGTTGTTTCTATAAATTAGTTGTCCTAATTGTGTTTTTATCTTTTTAATTTCATAAGATACTTTGTGGGTTTCGCCCGAAGATTTTTCTATTTGGCTCGTAAATTCTCTTGTTATCGAATGAATATTATTTGCTTCCACACGCAAATTCTCTGAAAAGAGTGAAATGTCTTTCATATTCCTATTTGCAGTAGTAGAAGATCGGGCAATAATTCTGAAAAGTGTTGTAAAACCAACAAGGAACTGATTAAAAATTTGAAATAATTTATAATCTCTAAATTTGTTTTTTGCATCAAGAACATCAATGGAAAAATCCCTCTCTGACAATCTCTGGAAGGAATTTTCTAGGAATTTATTAAACTTAAAATTACGAAACAGATGAACCAATTGCTTATATACAAATTTTTATCAAATAAATTAATATATAATTTATTTATATAAGAAATCTGTCAATCACTAAAGCTTAAAAAGGAAAAGGAAATTTAATTAAATTTTGTACACATCAAGGACACCTGTGATTAGCATAAAAAGAAACTCTACTTTCCTGCGGTTTCCCAAGTATATGAAGATAAATTTGATGGACGTGACTAGCTTTCTGGAAACACGGAATTTTTTGCAAAACAAAACAAAAGATTCTGATTTACATGGAATTAAGGAAAAACAAAACAAGCGAGGAGCACGCCCAATGATTAAACATTGGGCATATATAGGTTTGGATGTCCATAAGAATTTTTTAATTTACAAAAAAAAGAAATATCGTAGTTGCTCTCTCTTTTAAAATATCTGCTAAAATCACATTCTACGCCTCAATGCAAGCAATTTTTGAGAATATCTACTACTAAAAGTTAAAGCTTTGTGGTAAGCTCTTTCACGGAAGCATATATATTTTCAGCCATAATTTCATGACCTTTCTCTGTTGGGTGAATACCGTCCAATTGGTTTAACTCCTGAATTCCGGCTACATCTATAAGCAAAAAAGGAGAAAGAGAAACATTTTCTTTTCTACTAATGTTTTCATAAATTCGTTCGAATCGTTTTGTATATTTTTCTCCCATATTGGGAAAAGCTTTCATTTTTACCAAAAGGATTTTTGCTTTAGGATTTTTTCCTTTTACCATTTGTATTATTTTGGTTAGGTTATGTTCTATCAAGTCAGGGTCTTTTCCCATGCTACAGTCGTTTGCTCCTAATTCCAAAATGAATACATCAACTCCTCTTGATATTGTCCATTCGATCCTAGCCAATCCACCGGATGTCGTATCCCCACTAACACCGGCATTTATGATTTCAAAATTTTTCAAGCCATCTTTTTGGAGCTTCTTTCCGATTAAAGCAGGAAAAGCATCATCAGGATGGGAAAGACCTAGTCCTGCTGTTAAACTATCTCCAAAAAAGATGATTTTTACGTTTTTATTTGGATTTTCAACTTTGTTTTTTTCATTTGAAATTTTATCACTATCCGGCGAACAAAAGGCAAATGAGATCATCAATGCTAAAGCACTTTGTTTGGAAAAAAAGTTAATCCTAGGGTATAAGATGCTAAAAAAATGTTTCATAAAAAATTCCCAAGTCTACAATTTAATTGCCAAAAGACTAATGTAAAATTTTATAGAAAAACGTATATTGTCAATAGGGAATATAGTAAAAAAATTGATAATCTTTCTAAAAATAAAAATTAGTTTATGTCCAAAGAGCTGGATGAATTTAAGTAATCTTCCGGAGGGGACTGTTTATGAAGTATAAAATTGAGATCAATAAGCTCAAAAATGGTTATATAGAAGCAAAATTGATAGACACAACAACTAACCATCCGATTGAATTTAGAATTTGTGACACTGAGCAATATGTACAATCGCAAATTGCAGATTGGCATAGAAGGTTTAGGATGAACGAGCCTGTTGAGGAAAATGAATTTCAATAAGAGAATAATTTTCTTAAACCTTATTGTTTTGGTTTTATTTTCTTGTAGTAATTTTCAAAAAATTCCAAAATCCGGCTATTTCTATCCGGAATTTCAATGTTTAAAAGGTGAAGGTTGGAAGAATAAGGAAAAATACAATGTTTACATAAAAAATTGGAATTTATTCAGAAACCTTTACAACAAAAAAAACGGTGAAACCGGGCAAGCAAAAACTGTAATAGTTGGAAATAGCCTGGTTCATGCGTTCAGTGATAGCCTTATAGAGAGAGAATTTCCTGGAAAAGGAGTGGTTGGCCGGGGTATTGGTGGTGATATGAGTGACCTTCTTTTAAAAAGGATTCAAGAAAATGTTTTATCATTGAATCCTCAAACAATCATTATTGAAATTGGGGGTAATGACCTTATCCAAGGAAAGTGCTTATCTTACATAAAAAGTAACGTTCTTCAATTGATAGAACGAATTCGTTTGAATAACCCAGACACTAAGATTATTCTTACATCCGTTCCACCAACAAGAGTTATGGAATTAAACGCAATTTCTCCTATTTACAATTCGTTTTTGTCTCGTTTGCCAGAGCAATTTTATAATCTGTATTATGTTGACCTTTGGCGTGATATGATGGAAACGGATAAGCCAATCATTAAAAAAGAATATTCATTTGATAACATTCATTTTAATGAAAAAGGTTATAAACTTTGGGGAAAATTATTAAGACCATATTTAAATAAAAAGTAATGAAATGGAGAAGATTTAATGGATAAAAAACATATCAGAAATGTCGGAATTTATAGTGCAATCTTCACTTCTGCGAGTTGCGGAATTTGGGGTTACACTTTTGGTAAGTCTGTAGTCACCGGAAATCAAGAAGAATGGTCAATCATTTTGATGTTCGTTGGTTTGGTGGTTGGAGCAATCCTTGGTTACGGTTTCACTTGGCTTTACTACTATCGAAAGGCAAAAAGGGGAGACAAAGGAGTTTCTGAATTTTCTTAAAAAATTACATATAAAATTGCTTATGATATAACCTCTGTTTTAGAGGATATTCCATAAGCAATTCTAAATTTTGTCAAAACAAGCTTGCAGGATTGCTTTTTCAAATTCCTCATTTGTTCCGTATGGATTACCAATTGTTTGTTCCCAAACTTCCCGTTTTTCCATACACAAATAAAAGAATACTTCTTTTCTCCATTCCTCAAGGTAAGATAGCATTTTGTTAAAAAGAGAATTTTTGATAGAGTCCGGATAAGTTAGTTTTCCATGAGGATCACTTGCAAATTCCATTTGGAGGATTTTGGAAGAAATTCCGGTATCACGAATCTTTTTAATAACTGGTTTGATAAAGGTTAATGTTCCGAGGGAAACAAAAGCAATTTCCTTCGCTTGGAAAGATTTTATTACAGTTTCAACCAATTCTTTGTATTCATCTTCCCAACCCTTATAGTATACAATAGGGTGGAAATGGAAAGAGACTTTTATTCCTTTGTCTGCAACCTTTCTTGCTGCTTCTAACCGTTCTGAAAGTTTAGCCGTAAAATGCTCTTCATTCGTTACAATTGTATTTGTATTGAGTGACCAGCTGCAAATTATATTATTGGGAATTTCATTTTTTAGAAGGTGTCCAACGTTTTTTGACTTTGTTTTCAACTCCAAAATAACGTTTGGATTTTCTTTAGCAAAATTTATCAGAGCATCCATAACTCCGTTTTTGTTTCCCCAAACTAATGAATCCGAAGACTGCCCTGTGCAATAGTGGTAGCGTCTATTTTTATCCAAAGGTATGGCTTTTAATTTTTCCGTAAATGTTTCATCAAATATGTAAGATTGCTTATAAAAAGATTGAATGGTACAGTAGCTACACCCAAAAGCACAATTTTCTACAACGTCTATATTTCTAAGGTTACAGCAAACTGTTTTGTCCGAAGCAACCGGACACATTCCATAGATTTTTTTATCGGATTTTTCTATGGAAATCTTTTTCCCTTTTTGTTTTACTGGTTTTGAGGTATTTTCTATAAGATATTGTTTTGGTTCTTTCCTTAAAGACAAAATAAAATCATCCAAAAGTTTGAAGATGTTCTTTTTTTGCAGAGTTTTGGAAAAATTCTTTTGTGACCACCAATTTTCTAAGCTCGTTTCATTCCACATAGACAGGTCTATGGAATATTCAATGGCTTTTTTTATCTCTTGGAAAGAAAAATTATAACGAAAAGATATTGTTTTAATAAAATCCTGTTTGTCCTTGGATAATTTTTCAAATGATGTTACTTGAATGGCTTCTTCAAATTTTTGTTTATAATTTGTGCTCATAGACCCCATGACCACCCCCTTCGACTACGCTCCAGGGGAGCGCTTTAGACGTTATATAGGGAAAGAAAATTTAATTGAATTTATTGTAGATATAAGGCTCTTCTTTGTAATTCGGATAAAATTTATCATCTCTTGGTTTCAAATTTTTTGTAAAACATTCAATTGCCTTGTCATATTCTCCCATTCCGCGTAAACTTTCAGCATATCTGGCTATAATCAATTTGTTATGAGGATCAAAAGAAAGTATCTTTTCCCAATACACAATAGATTCTTTGTACAATCTTTGACCACGATAACATTCAGCCAAACCATAGAGGGCAAAAAAGTTTTTCGGGTCTATACTTCTCGCTTTTTCATAAAATTCCAAGGCTTTCTCGTAATCTTTAATTTTTCGATAGCTATTGCCAATTTCCGTTAAAATCTTAATATTGTTTGGTTGTGCATCAACCAGCTTTTCCCACCACTTAATAGCTTCATGATATCTTTGACTTGCAAAATACAAATGCCCCAAACCGACTATCACGTATTGATCATTCGGATTAATTTGCAAAGCAGCCATATAATATACTTCAGATTCTTTATAATTTTTTAATTTTCTGTAAGCATCAGCCACACGACTTAAGATAGATGCATCAGACATTGTTATATGTCTATATTCCTCTGCTACATTAATTACATTTGCCAACTGTTTCATGTCTCTAAAACAATTCATCAAACCCATGATAGAAAATTTGTTAGATGTATCATTTTGAAGACATAGCTTGTAGTAATAAACAGCTTCTTCCAATTGTCTTGTTTTGTATAATAAGTCTCCCATTCCAACAAGCCCATACGTATTGCTAGGGTCTATTTCTAATAGTTCTTTAAACTTTAATCGTGCATCTTCATACCTTTGTTGGTCAATCAATCGATACGCATCTTTCGCTAAAGTTTTTATCTTATTAAATTCCTGATCTGAATTTTCAATTTCTTCTTTTAACTCGCTCATATAATACCAAAATATTTAAATACTATTTTTAGGTCAAATTTCTATTCTATAGCTATATAATAATTCAAGAATTTATTATATAATTAAAATAGTAGCTTCTGAATACCATATTTTGCTTTTTATTATTAACAACAAAAATTAAATTTGCAGAAAACATCCAAACAAAAAAACAAAGGATAATTGATACTTTGCTTACCCAAAGATTTGTAGGAGCACTTTCTAAAATTATCACATCAAAACAATAGACTGACATAAAATTAAAGGTTGTAAAAAATTGATAGAATTTAATAAAAGCTATATGCACTAATGTTTATCACAGGGATAAAATTCTTATTATTAAAAAGCTATTCTTTATATGTCTACGATGTCAATTAGAAAAACATTTTTACCTTTTGCTCTTCCTTCCATATCTGAGGAAGCGATTGAAGAAGTTGCCAACACTTTGCGTTCCGGCTGGGTGACATCCGGTCCCAAAGTAAAGCAATTTGAAAGCCTATTTGCTGATTTTGTGAATTCCAAAGAAGCAATCTCCCTTAATTCGGCAACAGCGGGTTTACACCTATGTTTGGAAGCTATCGGGTTATCCGAAAATGATGCTGTAATCACAACCGCAGTAACTTTTACCGCAACCGTGGAGGTAATTGGCTATTTCAAAGCCCAACCTTTACTTACGGACATCGATCCGATTACAAACCTTATGACGATTGAAACTATTCAGAGCTTGGTGGAAAAAGAATGTAAAGTTACCCATGGTAACCTAATTCACAAAAAAACCAACAAAGTTGTAAAAGCAATTATTCCAGTCCATTTGGCTGGACACACTTGTGACATGGAAGGAATTATAGAATTTGCCAAAAAATACAATATGTATGTAATTGAAGATGCTGCCCATGCTTTTCCGGCTATCCATAAGGGAAAAATGATTGGAACCTGGGGTGATTTTACGGTTTTTAGTTTTTATGCGACCAAGGGAATTACAACCGGTGAAGGTGGGATGGTGACAACAGAAAATCATAAAATGGCAGAAAGATTACGAAGGACAAGGTTGCATGGAATCAATAGAGAAGTATATTTAAGACCAGGCTGGTATTATGAGGTCACCGATTTGGGTTTTAAATATAATATGACAGATGTTGCCGCAGCATTAGGAGTTGTTCAGCTTAAAGAAGCAAATTATTTCTGGAATAGGCGAACGGAAATAGCCAGAACCTATAGACGAGAATTGCAAACCATCCCAGGACTAAAATTACCGGTTGAGGACGAAAATGGAGCGCATTCATGGCATTTATATAGAATGGAAGTTGATCCGAATATAGCCAGGGTAAATAGAGAAAAATTAGTTTTGGAATTACATAAAAGAAATATTGGAACAAGTTTGCA
This sequence comes from Leptospiraceae bacterium, assembly GCA_024233865.1. Classification (GTDB taxonomy): domain Bacteria; phylum Spirochaetota; class Leptospiria; order Leptospirales; family Leptospiraceae; genus JACKPA01. Next base: position 287,228 of record JACKPA010000005.1, read on the forward strand.
CTTTATACCAATTTTTGAACACTCCTACTATAAAAATACCTACAACTATTTCAAAGAGGATTATTTGAATTCTGCTTTTATGTACGAAAGAATTCTATCCATCCCCTTATTTGCCGGTATGACAAATGAAGATGTGAAAGATGTAATCAATGCGATAAAAGATATTGTATGAAAAAGGATAAACGAATCATAAACTTATCAAAAATTAGAGATAGCATAAATGTCCGTTTCACAATCACAAAAAGATAAATCTCCCATACATGTACTGAAAGAAAAAGATGCAGTCCTGATGGGAATCCATTTAAACAATAAGCATCAAATAGAATTGCTTAAAACAATTAGAAATTTCTCTACATTGTCTAATGCTGCCCAGGGTCATCTTTATTCAGCTAATGAAATGTACCATAGTTCACAACAATTAGATTATGAAACTATTGTAGTAACACTCAATCAATTGGTTTCCTACCAACTCATTTCACAAGCGTTTGCCTTTAAATATGATCAATCCAAACACAAACTGTCCGTAGTTTCATTTTTTATTTCTCATCCGGTGGAGGAGAAAAAGGAAACTTTGGAGAAAGTTTTTGAAGAAATGATGTTTTATTCGTACTGCTCGATTCGAGAATGGTTTTATAATTCCTCTAATTTACAAGAAGAAGAAATCTATTCAATCCTCTTGGCTCAATTTAGTAATTCAAATCAGAATCAACCCGATGGTATAAAAAACATTTTTAGTCCATTGCGAGAAATAGAGCTTGTACCAAAAGAGGTTAACTACAAAGAAGAAATTATATCTTATACACACGATGAATTGATTAAGCTCCTTGTAGAAAACAAGCTAGGAATTGAAATTGCCGGTTATGGTGTCCTCCTCTTAAAAGAACCAGATGTTGTTACCTATTTCGAAACTACCTATAATTTTATTAGCGACAAAGTTATTCCGGCGTATAAATCAGATTTATCCCTTAAACGACAACTGGATAAAATTGACTATGAAGAGAATGTTTACAACATAACGGAAAGTTTTCCAATTAAAACAGGACGTTTTTGTATTCAAAAGGCAAAAGCCATAAAAGATTATAAATCCTTTGAGGAAGGTGAATTAATTGAATACCCTGGTTCTCTTGCAATAGAAAGTATTTTAGGAATTGAAGGACTTGTTGAAACGAGATACAAGTCACTTTGGAGAGAGGATTGTAATAAGAAAAAAAGAGATTTTAAAAAAAAGATACTAAGCTCTACAATAAATTGGGTGAATCTGATTTCCTTTATTACCCAAGAAGAAAGTATGAAGTTCCATCCGGAAATTTGGAGTGATTTGGTTCGGGATAGAGACTTGATTTATTCCAAGTGGCAACTTCCATACACAACAATTCATATATTTGTAGGTAGAGATTTTAATATTTGTCGGTTAATAGTAAAAGGTTTGGTTGGTGTTGAGACCAGTCAACTATGGAAAGCTCAATCATTTATTAATTTATTAGAAGAAAATAAGGCTCACTACCGGCCTATTCTGAGAGATTCTGAGTTTTCAATGGATTATATGAATCTGCTCAAAAGAGTATATATACCGTTTTTGCCATGGTATTATAGAATATTATTTTTTTTCTCTTTTATGACCTTACAAGATACCCATATAGATAGAGCAAAAAAGAAGTTGTTGGGTTTACAAAGCATTTATCGTAGAAATAACGTTAAAAATCTCCAAGACCTCTTAAAAAAGATAGAAGAAGAAAAGGTTGAAAAACTTTCTCAGTTTAAAAGTAATACTATCGAAAAATCTTTAATGGATATTTTGGACAAATTTTATTTTGATGAAGGACAAATTCCAACATTCAAAGAAGTTTTGGAATACTTTCCGGATTTTTCTGAGCGAGAATTTTTACAAGCCATCAATCAAAAACATTTTAAAGTTGTAACCTTACATTTAAAAAAGACAAAAGAAGAGGTAAAGGTTATTTTATACCCTCAAAACTCTCAATGGACAGAAAAAAAGAAAAGGCTAAAAACGAGACTTAACGAAATTTTAGAAGAGCAGACAAAACAATTGGAGCTGGTAGCGGAACCGGAAAAAATTCCTATTGAAACCACAAAAAAATTAATCGAATATTTGGAAAAATCTGCTATACATGCAGAAATTGCTCCCAGAAAAAGGTCTTTGACCGACCCATATATTCGTTTAAAAAGGCATATTAGTAAAATCGAACCAAAAGAAGAAGGTTCCGAATAATTTTAGGAGGAAAAAATGAGTGAATTATTGGATAAATTTTTTGAAAGAGGAAAGAGGCTTGCTGAAGTTCAGAGTTTTGTTCCTAAAGAATTTTTAGAAAATGTGTATGAACTTCCTAATGCGGAACTAAATTCCCAAGATTTTGGTATAATAAAGCTAGAAGACTCAGGAAAAATTCTTTTTTATAATACTTATGAATCCGAGCTTGCCAATATTTCACCTAAAACGGCAGAAGGAAAAAACTTCTTTTTTGAAATAGCTCCTTGTACAAATAATCGCTTATTTTTAGGCTCGTTTCAAAAAGGCATAGAGATTGGTGAAAACAAAATGCTCTTTTTCTATACATTCACCTATCGTATGAAACCAACCAACGTGAAAGTGATGATATTCCGGAAAAGCGGAGCAAAAGAAAATTGGGTTTTTATTAAGAAAAACTTTACTTAATGGATAAAATTTTATCTTCTCTGCCTACCAATCCTGGAGAAAGTTGGAAAAAGTCTATTTATTTAACCCTAAAAGATAAACCCTATCCGATTTTTATTTTCAAGAATACTATAGTTCCTGCAGCTTCAGTATGGAGTGGAATGAGGGTATGGGTAGACTTTTTTAGGTCGATGGGCTTAAACAAAGGAACACGTATTCTCCTTTCCCTACCACCTTCTCCCGGGTTCCTATATATTTTTTTTGCGTCATTTTGGGAAGGTTTCAGTTTGGCAATTCAAACTGTCCCAAACAAAGCAACATATAACACGGAAACAGAAAAAAGCTTAATCCATGATTATGAAGAAACTGACTCTCATATTTTGATCAGTAATATGAATTTTTCTTTTAACTTTTTGCTTGTTAATTCTTCCGGTTTGCCTGGAGAGAAAAATCCGAAATCCTTAAGTCTACGGAAAACAAAAAATCCCTTAAATTCAGAAATTCGACTCTTGCTAAAAACATCCGGTAGTAGCGGAAACGGAAAGTGGGTGGCTTTGTCTGACAGAAGTATTGCATCCGTATTGCAAAGCCATATTCCAGAATTGGATGTTTACCAGAAACGAGTTTTGTCTATTCTTCCTTGGGGACACGCATTCGGTCTTGTTATAGATTTGCTAGTCGCTATTTTTTCAAGGTGCGAAATTGTAAGGGATAAAAGTGATGGAAAAAATATCAAATCCATACTAGACAATATAAATAACTTCTCTATTAACTATCTTTGCTGTGTCCCCAAAACGATTCAAGATTTAATGAGCCATCCAATAGGTGAAAAAACATTAAAAAATCTAAAAGGAGGTGTCATTGGGGGCGCTCCTGTATCGGAAAAAATGGCTTATTTTTTAAAAAAGACACAATTTCGAGTGGGTTATGGACAAACGGAGGCATCTCCCGGCATTTTGCTTGGAAAACAGGGAGTATGGGAAGAAAGATTTATTGGTTATCCGGTAGGATGCGAAGCTCGCTTAAGTGATTCGGATGAATTGGAATTTTTTGGAAAGAATATTGCACTAGGTTACTGGAGTACACAAGGATTAGAGTCTTTTCCACAAAACGAATGGCAAAAAACAGGAGATTTAGCTCAAAAAAAATCTTTTGGTTACGTCTTTATGGGCAGAAAAGATGATCGAATTAAACTGCCAAATGGATATTTTCTTGATTTGGAAACAGTTGAAAGAAAGATAATAAATGAGTTTTCAGGAATTGAGACAATTATGCTCTATTTTACCAAGGAAGGTACTTTATGTATTTATTATTCATCCGATACAATTCATTTGGAAAGAGACAAAATTAAAGATATGATAAAGGTAAATCCTTATAAGCTTGAAATGATTCCTAAAAATCGTTTTTACTATAACAAAAAAGGCTCCCTAAATAGAAAAGCTACAATAGATGCTATCTTAAATTTTCAAAATACAGGTTTAAAATTATGATCACAGTTCAAACAATTTACGATGCTTTCCAATACCAAAATATTGAAGATAATTGGAAAGACACACTTAACAATTTACAGCCAGATACGCAAAATACCATTCAACAGTGGATTCAAGAAAAATGGAACGAATTTACAAAAACAATTTCTCATGTAGAAACAGAAGAAGAATTGAGGCATATCATTATAGTTAAATACATAGAATTTAAAAGCCATTGGTATATGTTGAATACCTATATCCAATATCAGACCTTTCTCACCGGTATTCCGGAAGAAGAAACAACATACAAATCTTCTGTACTAAGCTTGCTTATTGGTTTCTTGGAAGCATTTATTGAAACAGAGGAAATCACAAATATCAATCAAATGTTAGCAGACCCAATTCAAAAAGAGTTACAAGGAGATTGGATTCTTGACAATCAAAGCATGGAAGAGCAACTAAATGACCTCTACCAAGAAAAAGAGCTTTTGCAAAATAAATACGGAATTTCAAGCGCATCGGGACTTATTGATATGATCGACAGTTTGGAAGAACAGCTAAAAGCCCTTTACTACGATCTTGAAAATGCGGTGGTTGTAGAAAGTAAAAAGGTCACCATTTTAGGTTCCAGGAAGATTATAATCAAGAAATAAGATTATAATTCAAAGAGAATCAAAAGAATGAAATTAAACAATAAGATATATATTTTCCTAATTATAGCCATTTCTTTTTTTTTCAATACTTGTTTTTTAAAAAAATCTAACCTAAAAAATCAAATCAAGCAAATAAAAAAAGAATTTCCTTTTCAGGGTTCTTGTTTGGTCAAAGGTGAAGTTTGTGATGAGTATTATGGAGAATTCAGTCGGTTAAAGGTAATTCAATTTTGCACTGAAACTCAATCAAGGTATTCCGTGAGATACTGCCCCAAAAAAAAGGTTGCCATAACGTGCTTGGATTCGAGAGATTACTCAAGTGTCATTTCATTTTATTATAAAGATTATTCAGGGGAAGAAGGAAAAGAAAATTTTTGCAATTAGCAATTAAATAATTTCTTGATAATATTTTATATCATAATAGTATATTAAGAAGAAGAAAAATGAGGTAATTATGAACATTTTCAAAAAGAAAACACAAGTTAGGATTTTTTTTGATGAAAAGGATTTTCAGCAAAAAAACGAGATTTTGCAAAAAAACTTATTGGAACTAATCCAAGTAACAGAAGGGAAGGAATTTCGTTGTAAAATGAAAGATATAGACGATTTACCTCTGAACGCCTTTTCCATACTAATAAGCTTTGCCAAATGCTTGCAAGACAAAGACATTCCTATAACCATAGAAGCGGGCTCAAATTTGATAGATGGTATGATGGAAATCGGCTTGGGAAACTTAATTTCTTCTTTAGAAACTGCCAAATCTATGCCATGATTGATTTGATTTTTAGGTTTACACGATTCTAAAGAAATATTTTAATAAATAATCTAACAATTAAAAAGGGATTCAGACATTGGAAGCAACTCTCGAAAAGACATCAAAAAAATTGCAAATTCTAACGTGGTCTATCAAAGGGCAATTGTATGGAGCTGATATTCACTTCTGCATGGAAGTTCAAAAAGATGCCAGGGTTATAGATGTACCCCAATCAAAAAGTTATGTTGCCGGAATTGTGAATTTACGGGGTGATGTGGTAACTGTTTTGGATTTGCTGTCCTTAATGGATTTGGAAAAAGACACCCAAAAAGAAAAATCTGTTATAATTCGGATGAAATACCAAGAAAAGCAAATTGCCATAAAAGCTGATAATATTTCGGAAGTTTTGGAAATACCACACCAAAGTTTGGAATCAGCAGACCTTCATCTTTCTGAAAAAGAATTGCAATATATTTCTTATGTTGCAAATACTCCTATAGGTCTTGTTTTAATTTTAAATGTGGAAGAGCTTTTTGTGATAAAATAAGATAAATGAAAAAATGAGGAGAAAAAATATGGGAAAAACCGTATTAACTGTAGATGACTCTGATTATATGCGAGAAATTGTTTCGCAGTCTTTAGAATTAGGTGATTTTGAAGTTCTTCAAGCAATTAATGGTGTAGAAGCACTTGATGTTTTTAAAAAGAATACCGTAGATTTGATCGTTACTGATATTAATATGCCCGAAATGGATGGAATTACATTAATAACAGAAATCAGAAAGATTAACGACGATGTACCTATACTTGTATTGACCACCGAATCAGGGGAATCTCTGAAAAAAGAAGCGTTGAATGCTGGAGCAGACGGTTGGATTGTCAAGCCTTTTCAACCGGCAAAATTTCTCTCTATGATTGAAGAAGTGATGTCTTAAAATCGAAATATGCTTAAAGAAAAGTTTGAAAATAACCCTATGGACATACTCCTTCTTGATCCGGATAAAAATTCTTTGGAAGGATTGAATAATCTTTTAACAAACAGAGGTTTTAAAACCATAGCCACTCAGGAATTTAGAGTAGCTATGGAACTATTAATTATGAATAACCCCAAGGTTGTTATAACCGAAATAATGAAACCCGGTTCGGAAGGTATTGAAATTCTTCGAGCATTAAGAAGGATTCGAACGGATTCTGTGATCATTATTCATACCAACAAGGTAGTCAAAGATTCGGGATATGAAAAAAGGTTTGGTTTGGTTTTTGATTTTTTACATAAGCCAGCCAATCAAGAAATACTTATGGATAGCGTTCAAAAAGCCTTAGAATTTTATTCTATAAAGCTATCCAAACTAAACTATAATGACAATTTTGATGAAACTATAAAAGAGCAATTGGAATGGCTGATATGGAAAGAGCAGAAATCGCAAGGCTACAAACAAGCTTTTGGTAAATCTATTATTGAAACCATAGTTCATTCTATTTTCCAAGGAATGGGAGTTGGTAGCATGATTCCTTTAATAGATTTGTTGGAATTAGGGCTAAAAGAAGAAGGAGAATATTCCAAAGTAAAAACAAAAATTGTTAAATCCCTTATTAAAAATGCTCACCCCCTAAGAACCATCAAAGAAAAACTGGACTATATACTAAAAGTATTTGATAAAGAATTCAAAAGAGAAGTTGTCCCAGGTCAGGCAATTAAAAACTATGTTTTGAATAGCTTGGAAGCCGTTGAAAAACTAAGGGAAATTAAGAACCATAAAGTTAGAGTGGAAAACCTTGATTTTCCGTTTTCCATATATTCTAATGTTGAGCTATTAGAGTTGTCCATAAGAGAGTTACTAACAAATGCATTTAAGTATTCAACTGATAATTCAACCATCTATATAACCAAAAGCAGCTCCCAAGATACTTTTTCCATTATCATCTTAAATTCTATTTTAATGATGAAAAGAGGGATTACCGGTGTTCCTCCGGAATTTGAATATGAAATTTTTGAACCTTTTTTTAAAATCAACCATATATATGATGAAAGGTTTTATGAGGAAGAGCTTGGTTTTGGTGTTGGTTTATCGGTAATTCAAACTAATATAAACAAAATTGGCGGTAAAGTACACGTTTATGAAATTCTTGACCACGTAACGTCTTCCGAACCCCAAAGAAAAGTGGCTGCTGAGTTGGTGTTTCCTATTATTAAAAATTAATTGCAGTAATATATAGAGCCTTTTCGTGGGAATCAGCATGATTTTGAGAGGTTAGCTGTAAGTTTTAAGAAGTATTTTCCTAAATAAAAAATTTAAATTGGATTTGAAACCTATGAATAAAAAATTATTATTAAGAATAGCGGCGGGTTTAATTTTATTTACATGTGTTGGTCACACATTCGGAACGTTTATGCCAATTCCCTCTGAAGAAACTGAAATGGTAAGCGCTTCCAATATAATGAAAACAACGTTAGTTCCTATGCCAATCGGAAAAAAGCAAAGTTATTTTGATATTTTACTTGGAACAAATATTTGTTTAAGTATTTATCTTTTGATTACTGGTTTAAGTTTTATTTTATTTTCTTCTGCGGATAATACAAGTCGGAAGTTGTTGCTTTTACATAGTACCGGACTAATTGGGGTTGCTATTGTAAGTGGACTATATTTTTTTCCTCTGCCTGCTTTATGCACTGGCTTTGCGGGAGTTCTTGGATTTATTATTCACTTTCGTGAGTAATAAAGTAAGAAATTGGCTCCTTTCCTGTTAGGCCTGTCACTTAATGATTTTATAAGAGGATATAGCCTGATTCTTCTTAATTGCATTGAAGCGCCACCATAGTCGAATATACCTTATTTCTTTGAAAAAACTGTCCAAAGATTTGGGGTCTACCCCCTTTTATAATATTAGTTGACGTATCTTGGTTTTTAAGGAAATCCGATTTTTTGGAAAGATTGCTATTCGGAACATCAAAAGTAATTGTTGACTATTTCAAGTTAGGTGAGCCATATTCCAGTATAAGCAGGGTGAGAAAAAGATCCAAGAGATAAGCGATATAGAAAAGCTAAAAGAGATAAAAGAAAAACTAATAAGCGTAAAAGAAATATACTATGATTAGAGTGATTTCTGCGATTAACATGATTAGATTCATTTGATTTTAAAGGATTTTCTTTAATTTCAAATCCGAAAACCACTCTGCGTTGAGTATAGAGAAAGTGCTTGATGATAAATAACCTCAATTACTTCCTTTTTAGTATCATAAAGGTAATATCATCATCCGATGAATAATCTCGAATTGTGTCCAGAAATTTTTCTTTGATTGTTTCCACCGGATACTCTCCATTTACCTCCATAAATTTCACCAAACCACCCAGGTCAAATTGATTTTCATTCCTGTCTATAGCTTCCGTGATTCCATCCGTATACAAAAATAGAACGTCTCCCTTCTTCATTTCTAACTCTTCAACCAAAAATTCATTCATAATGTTCGCCATACCTATCCAATTTCCATTGGTTTCGATAGTCTCTACTTTTTTGGTTTGGCTCCTGTACACCACCAAGTCTTGGTGCATACCAGAATAGTATAGCTTTCCGTCTTGGTCTTTCAAAAACAAGGTCAAAGTCATGTATTTGTTCATTTTTAGCATGGCTATATTTTTTGAAATTACCAAGTTCACTTTTTTGAGCAAGTCGGAAGGATTTACACCAGGATTAGAGAGTATAACCGTATGGATGGATGTCTGAACCATCATCATCACCAGACCTGCGGGTACGCCATGACCGCTGGCATCTCCTATTAAAAACCATTCTCTACCATTCTCTCGAATCACATCATAGTAGTCACCGCCTACGGAATCTGCCGTTTTCATATAGGCTATCACCTCAAAATCAGATACAGTCGGCTTGTCAGGGAGGAGCGAAGTTTGGATTTCACGAGCGATGTTCATTTCCGTTTCAACCTGCGTTTTTTCGCGTGTGATTGTTTCTATATTTTCATAAAGCCTTGCGTTTTCGATAGAGATGGCGGCCTGTGTTGCCAAGATTCTTAAAGTCTCAATTCTATCGGATGTGAATGCTCCTGTTGTGAGGTTGTTTTCCAAGTAAATGATTCCGGTTAATTTGCCTTGTTGAACAAGTGGAAAACAAAGTACAGACTTAGGCTTGTTTTTGGTGATGTATTCATCCTTAGTGAACAGACCTTCGTGTGTAGCGTTATTCAGAACAACAGGCTCTCGTAATCGGATTACATAATGGATTAGAGTCGTTGGTACAAATTTTGCGTTTTCCGTTTTTTTTATTGGTTGTTCTTCTAGTTTTCCTTCTGCTTCAATGTAGATTTGTCCTTCTCTTTCGGAGAGGAAGTATCCAAGTGTTGCTCCAGCGTTTTCGATGGTGATGTGCATGAGTTTATCCAAGAGTTTGTCTAAAACGATCTCTCCGGATATGGCTTGGGAAGACTTTAGAATGCTACTTAGATCAAGCGAGTTTTTCGGACCACTACTGCTAGTCTCTATTGAGAAAGAAGTAGTAAACATATCTTTTGGGGTTTTTCTTGCTGAATCTCCTATATAGATCAATTGAGGATAAGTTTCTTCTAAATGACGAACTTTTCCTAAAGCTCCCCACCTCGTATATCCATAGTGAGCTTCCGTCATATAGATTTTGGCAATGCGTTCCTGTCCTAATGAGAGATAGAACTTTCCCGCTAATTCGTTTGCTAAGGTTTCATACCGAGGGTATTCATTCGTTCTTGCAGTGTGAATCGCTTGATCATAGAGTTTTATGGCATCCCTAGTTTTTCCCGAAATTCGGGCGAGTTCGGCTTCCATTAGGAATTCCAAATGGAGAAAGTTTAGAGGACAATGATTCGCCCATTTCTTCATTTGTTTGTATTTTTTTTTGAGGCTTTTCCAAGAGTGCAGTTTTTCCCAAAAAACCATTTTTGGAATTACGGAGGTAATCGTCAGAAAAGAATAAAGAGCGAATTCTATTGTAAAGGGTGCACCCGCAAGAGAGTGTATGACCTTTTCTCCTTCTCGGATATGGTGCAAGGCTTTTGCATAATCTTCAAAAGTAAAACAAATTTGAAGTTGGTAAATATGATGATTTGCCACTCCGGAAATGAATTGATCTCGTTTCATTCGCTCCAACCGAAGTTCTTCCTCTAGTGACGGTTCGGAAGGCAAGCCATTACTCAGACATAACCTGTAATTCTGGTGGATCATCACCAAGTCCAAAGCGTCGTGGTATGGAGTAGTTTCGATTAGAGAGATATACTTTTTATATTGTTCTATTGCCACATCCAATCTGATTTCCGGATCATAGAGTAGTATATAGTAACAAGAATGTGCCATAAAAAGCAAATCACCGGATTGCAAACCGGCTTCAACTGCTTGGCTATACCAGGAATATAGTGTTTTCCAATGGTGATTCCAGCTCTGGCAAAAAATGGTGTATAGGGTAAGGGTTCGGCATTTGCTTTCCAAGTCATTGAACTTTTCGTTTAATTTTAATGCTAATTTCCCGAATTTGTTAGATAGCCACAGATCACCTAGTCCAGCCAACAAGACTGCGTAGCTGACATAAACGGAAGCCACTTCCGGGCTATTGCCATGCACCAAAGATAGGTTTGTTTGTTTCAAAACAACCAAAGCGAATAAATTGGAATTGCCTGTTAAAAATGCCGGAGGTATAAAGTCGATCAAAATTTTCATTGCTAACTTGATATCCTCATTGGTAATGAGTGGTTGTTGGAGCAAATCCTCTATCTTTCGTTTTTTTAGATTTTTCTTGGACAAAAGAAGTTCACGTAAAACAGGTAGCATGCTTGGTTTCTCGGAAATTTTTATCCCAAGAAGTTTTAAGCCTAAAACGCCTACATGGTTAGCCTTATCCATTTTTCTGCTATAAGAATACTGGAGTAGCTGCATGGAGCGAATCTTAGCTTTTTCCAGCCTCGTTTTGGAATATTTAAGCATTGTTTCACTATGAGCTTCCGCTAACTTATCTTCACCGCACAAATACGCACAGGATGCATATTCTTGAAACAGGTTGAAGGTTAATTCGTATTGGTCTATCCAGGAGTTTTTTGGAAGTAATTCCTCTCCAATAACTAGGTATTGCAAGGCAGAACGGAAGGCTGTGGATGCCTTTGCTTTTTGGGCAGCTGACAGATTCATCTGAATAAGTTCTTCCAACTCCTTCGGATCGGTAATGAGCGACCTGCCTTCATTCAGGTGTCCAACCATTTCCGTAAACTTTTCTTCTTCCTCTCCTGACATTATTTGCTTAAGCATGAATCTACCGATAGATAGGTGGATTTCTTTTACCCTACTTCCTTCAATCAAAGAATAAGCTGCTTGCTGAATACGGTCGTGTGAAAATTGATATTTGACTTCAAAATCCGAATTTTCTGCGTCTACTATGCGATAACGATCATCGAGCGGAATTATGATCTGTTTGCGAATGGCTTCCATCAGTGCTTTTGCTGTTTCGGTAGCCGTTTGTTCGTAGAGCATTGATAGGGTCAATAAGTCAAAGCGATCCCCGATGCAAGAAGCAAACCCAAGTACTTCCTGAGTTTCTAAAGGCAGTTTTTGGAGTTCTTGGAGCATAAACTCTACCACATTTTCGCTTACCTTGGACCCTTGGATCGCTTCCAAGTTCCAATTCCAACTTCCGCTTATCAGGTGAAAAGAGATGTGTCCTTCTTGGTGGAATCGCTTCAGTAAAGCATTGATAAAGAATGGGTTTCCTTCCGTTTTTTGATATACAAGTTTTGCCAATGGCTTTGTATCTTTCGGGTCTCGGTGAAGAGAATCAAAGATGATTTGGTTTACTGTATCTTCCTGTAGAGGTTTCAGAAACAATCGACGAATGGGTTTCACCTTTTCTATTGTATCCAAAACGAGATTCAAAGGGTGCCCCTCGGTTACTTCATTGTCCCGGTAAGCACCGATCAAAAAGAGATAAGGAATTTTTGTAGTTGTCACTAGATTCTGGATTAGGTTTAGAGTGGGGATATCTGCCCATTGTAAGTCATCAAGAAAAATCACGAGAGGGTGACCGGATACAACGAAGGTTTCTAAAAAATTACGAAACGTGGTAAGAAAACGGTTTTTGGTGTCCGTCGGATTCAGTTCCGGAACTGTGGGTTGTTTCCCCATAAGATATTCCACTTCCGGGATCAAATCAAGGATGATCTGCCCGTTGTTCCCAACTGTCTGCAACAATCGTTCTTTCCAGTACGAAAGGTTTTCTTGCGGTTCGCTGAGGATTTGTAACACCAGGCTTTGGAATGCCCGAATGAGTGCACTATACGGAACGTTTCTTTGAAACTGCTCGAATTTTCCTTGGGTGAAATATCCTTTCTTCTGAGCGATAGATTTATGAACTTCGTGAACCAGAACTGATTTGCCAACTCCCGAATATCCTGCCACCAATAGAAGAACGGAATTTCCTTTCGCAACATTTTCAAATTCATTCAGTAGAGTCTCAATTTCTTCTTCTCTTCCATAGAGTTTTTGGGGAATTTGGAATATGTTGGAAATATCCCTTTCTCCGATTGCGAAGGTTTCCAATTTATCTGTTGTTTTTTCTATTCTTTCCAGGCATAATTCCAAATCCCATTTCAAACCGTAAGCGGTCTGGTAGCGTTCTTCTGCGGTTTTTTCTAACAACTTGAGGAGGATTTGAGAAAGAATCTCTGGAATTTGACGATCTATCTCGTGGGGAGGCAATGGTTTTTTGGCGATATGATAATGCACAAGCTCCAAAGGATCTTTGGAGGCAAAAGGTAACTGATTTGTCAACATTTGATAAAACGTTATACCCAAAGAATAGAGGTCTGTACGGTAGTCGATAGCTCGATTCATACGACCTGTTTGTTCCGGAGACATATAGGGTAAGGTACCTTCCAAAACGTCAGGACTAAAGAAGACTGGAGTTTCATACGATAATTCGGTAGAAATGCCAAAGTCGATGATTTTAACTTGATTCGTTTTGGGGTTCCACACTATATTACTGGGATTTATGTCTTTGTGCATGACGTTTCGTGAGTGGATCTGTCCCAGGATATCAGTCATTTGAATGGCAAGATTTAGAAATTTTTCCAAAGATAATTTTTGGTCGGATAGATAGTTTTTGAGTGAATCTCCACCGAAATCTTCAAGAACCATAAAAAGGGTATTTTTATATTTTTCCAAGCAATAGACTTTGATTGTTCCATCTAACACCAAACTTTGAGTTAGCTCATACTCTCTCTTGAATCGAGCTATTTCTTCCGGAGTCGGGTATTCCTTGTTTAAGAATTTGATGACAACCGGTTTGTTTTTAACTTCACTAATACCCCTATAGATAACCGAAGAATTGCTTTCTTCAAGCTTTGTTTGAATCTGATAACCTGGTAAGATCATATTATTTTCCTATAATTCTATTCTACATGGAATTTGGAATGAGCGGTAGAGAATATTTTGGATTCAAACCCTAAAAAGCCGGTAATCAAAATCCACCAATACCAACAAAATACCCCGAAAAGGAAATAACCCCAAAATCCCATGATAGGCATTTCTCCGATTTGGATTCCGATATTTACGTAAGGGATAGAATACGCCCAGAAAAGGGGATTTCGGTTTGTACTGAAATAATTCCAAATTTCCCAGAAAAATCCGTTGATAAAAGCAGCCAAACCCATCAGAAGAAAAGGACTCCAGTTTCCTTGTGAAACAGGAGCTAGGGGATTCCACATTTTCATCCATAAAGAAATACCAATCATTACAAACAATGGTCCAACCCATAGAGCGAAGAAAAATAGAAAGGGAAAAAAACCGAATCCCAAGAGTGTTGCTGCTCCTATAAAAAATAAAATTTTTCCGTAAGGGGTGAAATCTATTTTGGGTCCATCGGAATACCGGACTTTGAGTTTACCAAAGGTATTCAACAGAGCATACCATTCAAAAACCGCAGGCCAAACGGTGGTCATTGATAAAAGATGAGCAATCACATACATAGTTTGGCTGTAAATATCGGTATTAGGGTAATACCAGTTTTCGACCCCAAAATAATCAAGATACTCAAACAAGAGCCATCCTAAAATGGAAACAATAGACAGTACAACCATAGACATGGGATGGTGGGCAAGGATTGATTTTCCATTGTTTCGCTTGTAAACAAATCCATCCAATGCTAAAATAAATCCCCACCACATTGGAGTAAAGACATAAGGTTGTATTATGGTTAATGGAAGAATGTTCCACATTACCAACCAGCAGAACAGATTCAAAAAAACACCGGGAATAAACCAGTGAGGGAATTTACTTTTGGGAGTAGTGGAGGAGACTATCAAAGCAGGCCTAAAACCAAATAAGCGGGGAAACAAATAGACAGCACTAATCAACGTACACACTGCAAATCCCAATAAAAAATACAACAGGTTGAAATACGGTTTGACGGGTGGTGGCACTTCGGTTTGTGGAAATACACCAAATATAGGCGGAAGGTGATTTGGCCATTTAAAATAGCTCCCAATTAATGGAAAAACGATCATAATAAGAATACTGATCATAACGGCTTTTTTGTAAGATTCTTTTTTCATATTATTCTCCTTTATCTTCCACTTCTGCTACTGCATTGAGCAAAATCAACTGAATACAGGAAAACAATATAATCATTGCGTAAGTAGTCGGATTTTTAGAAATAGGAAATAAATGATCTATGATGTTTGTGAAGGTTTCTATTGGTTTGGTGAAAACATCCCATGAACTCAGACGTAAAACTCGACCAAGGTATATTCCGAAACTGCTTAATACAATCGAAAGAAGAAGCAGAATTCTAGTTTTTGTTATACCAATCTTTTGGGATAGTATTGATTTCATTAGTTTTAAAGAATACAATCCGAAAAATAAAGCTTGCATAGCTATGGAAAAAATCATAAGGGCTTCATATAGGACTTTTGTGCTACTCTGGTCTATATGAATTAAATCG
>JACKPA010000006.1:0-262500 GCA_024233865.1 Leptospiraceae bacterium
CCGCCGCTAGATTGGTTGTATTCAAAGCTATGACCTGTAGAACGTGGTTTCTCAGCAAGCAAAATGGATAATCCTTTGTGCTTCAAAGACAAGTCAGATTCCGTTCTACACAAAACCATCATTATATCAGCATAACCGGCAAACGTACACCAAGTTTTTACACCATTTATCTTCCAGCCGCCATCACATTTTGTGGCGGTAACAGAAATGCTTGCAACATCCGATCCATAGTTTGGCTCTGTCACAGCAACATTGCACATTGTTTCCCCCGCTGCGATTTTGCCTAACCATTTTTCCTTTTGTTCATCCGTTCCGCCTTTCAAAATTGCTTTGGAAACAATTTCCGGTCTGGTTATCAAACTTCCGGCTATCCCTAAGCCGCCTCTTGATAGTTCTTCTGTGGCAACTAACATGCTTATATTATCCGGTTTATCAGAAGGTTGGACACCACCATAGGTTTCCGGTATGCAGAGTCCAAAGCAACCCATATCCACAAGACCATCTAAAATTCTTTGAGGAATAAAGTCGTCATGCCTATGAACGTGCTCCGCCTCTGGCATTACTTGGGATTCGGCAAACTTTTTAAAAGCATCTCGGAAGGATTCATGGTCTTCGTTTAACCCATAAACTCCAGCGTGACCTTTTTCAACTATCATATCAATAATAGATTCATAATTATTGATTTTAGAATAAATTTCGATATAACTATTAATATCAGTATTGTATAAATCAGAAAAAACTTTTTCATGGCTTGTTCCGAATTCGGTTGGTCTTTGACCTATTTCAGAACGAATGTGTGAAACTACCTCAGCAGCAAAAGTGCATGCCATCTGCTTTTCCAAATCACTTGTGCCAATCGAATCGTTCCAAGCATAATTTACGAAATTTTCTGCAATTCTTTGTTCTGCGGTCAACCAAGCCAATTGATAACTAACCAATTGGTTTTCATCCATTTTCTTAATGGAAACCTTGCCATTTTCGGAGCATTTTTTTGCTAAATTTTCTGTCACCTCTTCAATAAATGAACCTGATGCTTTTAAACAACTTTCTACCTTTGTCTTATCAGTCTTGATATTTCCGTCACTCATCCTAATGATTCCCTTTTGGTTTTAATTTTTGCAGTACTGAATTAAGGAGCATTAAAATCCTTAATTCTTTAAATACTAGATTGGTAGTATCGACTTAGGTGTCATTCTATTTTTAAAAAAACCCTTATTTTTCAAGGTTTTTCCCTTTTTTGGTAGGGATTTACCAAATACATAAGTCTAAAATGTTAGGAGACGGCTTTGAAAACATTTTATATCTTGATTGTTTTATCGCTTTTGGGAACTTTTTGTGTATCAAAATCCGAAAATACGAATAACAAAAGTCAGGAAGACAAACTGGTGGAGTATCTGTTATCTACGTCTTCTGGTAATTCCGGCTACATCGATACCGGTTCAAATAGTACAAACGCGGATGAACCCGCAACTACGAGTTCTACGAGCTCAGTAAAATGGGATGAAGATTATATATCCAAACTTTCTACTGGAGATTGCAAGGCAATAGCATCCGGAGATGCCTATTATTGTGACACCGGAGATTGCAAAGGAATTGTGAAGCAGGATTCTTATTATTGCAAGTCAGTTGATTGCAAAGGAGTTGCTAAAAATGATAAATACTACTGCAAAACCGGATTGTGCAAAGCCTGGGTAACTTTAGATAAATACTATTGCAAAAACAACGACTGCAAAGGAATTGCATCTGGAGATTCATATTACTGTGAGTCCAAACAGTGTAAAGCAATAGCCAAAAAAGACAAATATTACTGTCCTTGAAATATTTTACATAACTAAAGCAAACCTACCAAGCTCTTTTTTAAGTCATCTAAAGTATAAATGGGGAGTTCGCAAGCACCTTCTTTACATACATAGATTACCAAATCTTTATCCGATCTCCTGTTGTAAAAAAGCGGAATAACTTTGGAACTTTCATCTAAATCCTCCAGATCACTTACTGCTACAACAACATTGGGAAGATAAGAAGAATTTAGGTAGTGTATCACATCTTTTACTTTTTGCGAAGACTTATCACCAATTACCACTACTTCTTTTTTTGCGCTAGTAAAAAACAAATAAGATGAGAGCATAACAGTGTGATGAATGGATTGTCCTTCCAAACCTTCGGAAAAGTATTTATAAATCGGTAACAAATAACTTTCATACTCATCTGGTTTGATAGAATAGCTTTTTAAATAATTTAAAACGTAAGAAACTGTGCTGTTTCCGGATGGTTCCACACCGTCATAACCTTCAATGGTTTTGCTTATCAATTGTTCCGAATCATAAGCGGTGTCATAAAAAGTTCCTTGGTCAGATTTAAAAAGACGAACTATATCATCGGTTAAAGATATGGCATTTTTTAGATATGGAACCTCAAAAGTCGCCCGGTACAACCAAATAGATACAAGTGCCAATTCGGCATAATCCACAAGGTATGCTTTATGTTTTCTTTCACCATCACGATAACGACGATACAATCTATGTTCCAAATCAAACATATTTTGATAAATAAAGTTGTAGTTTTGTATTGCTTCCTCGATGAATTCGCTTTTGTCGAAAGCAATTCCAGCCTCTATCAATGCTCTGACAAAAAGACAATTCCAAGACGTTAAAACTTTATCGTCTCTTAGAGGACGAATACGCTTGGATCGATATTCTAATAACTTATTTTTATTAGTTTGTAGAATCTCCTTCCATTCCTTTGGATTAAGGTTATTTTCCTTAACAAAGTCTTTACCAAACTCTTCGTGTAATATATTTTTTCTTTCAAAGTTTCCAGAAATGGTTACGTCCCAAAATTTTTCCAAAAGAGATGAGTCGGTATAACACACTTCTCGAAATTCATCTATACCCCATAAATAAAATTTGCCTTCTTCTCCTTCGCTGTCAGCGTCTTCAGCAGAAGCAATTCCACCAGTTTCCAACTTTAAATCTCGTAATACATAGGTAACGACATCAATTGCCGCTTCTTTAAAAAATTCATCTCTTGTTATTTTGTAACATTCACACAAAGAAATGACAAAAAGAGAATTATCATATAACATTTTTTCAAAATGAGGAGCCAACCAAAAGCGATCTGTGGAGTAGCGACACAAACCTCCACCCAATTGATCATAGATTCCACCCTTTTTCATAGCGATAAGGGTTTTTTTTACCATATCCAATGCTTTTTCTTTCTTGTAGATCTTATAAAAAAACATCAAATAAGATAAACCAAGACTTGGAGGAAATTTATTATTTTCATTAAACCGAAATCCGTAGAATTCTTCATCAAAATAATTTTTATAAAATATAAAAGCGTTTTCAAAAGATTTGGTAGAGGGAAGGTTAAAGTTTTTGGGAGCATAATGAATGTTTCCCAAGTGAAAGGTAAGATCATCCGAGGCTTTTAAAATTTCTTCTTTTTGTTCAGTCCAAGAATCTTGAATAATCTTTAATACACTCATAAAGCTATTTCGTCCATATTTTGCCAAAGGCGGAAAATATGTCCCACCGGTAATTGGTTTTTGCTTAGGAGTCAAAAACATGTTTAAGGGCCAGCCTCCGGATTGCCCCATGAGATGCAAAGCGTCCATGTAAATCTTATCAATATCCGGTCTTTCTTCTCTATCAACTTTGATGGAAACATAGTGCTGATTTAAGAAATCCGCAACGTTAATGTCTTCAAACGATTCCCTTTCCATTACGTGGCACCAATGACAAGTGGCATAACCTATCGATAAAAATATCATTTTATCCTCTTTTTCTGCTTTTTGTAAGGCATCATCACACCATGGATACCAATCAACCGGATTATAGGCGTGTTGTAAAAGATATGGGCTTTTTTCGTTTATAAGATGGTTTGATTTTTTATTAGAATCTTTCATTTAGTTACATCCTTATTCAGTGATTCCCAAAGGTTAGTCCCAAACCTTTTTCCACCAGCTTTTTTCTTCTGGATTTTGGAAATTTTCTTTTGAATTTAAATTCATTTTACCACGAATCTGATTTATATCCCAACCCGTAAGCCTGGAAACATTTTGGGCTCGAGACTCTTGCCTTTGTTTTAATTCTTTAAAATAAGAACCGGCGGCACTACACTGATTTGGATTTCCTTTCCATGGATGTTGTATTACGTATCGACCTTGAAAGTTTTGGGTATCTCGTGTTTCCTGGAACATTAAGTCTTCCGGAAAAGTTGAATTTTTGTACATTAGGTGTAATCTTGTTACCATCACTTGTGGCGAACCGGAATTACTATTATCATTTACCCAAAACACTCCTAAAGATTTCAGTTCATCTTTTGTTAAAGGGTCTGCCGCACAAGGGTCACACCAACCCATATTCCAGAAATATTCCGTAAATACAACACGCATCCCTTCTTTTTGAGTTTGGTTTGTAAATAAACTTGTGTAAAAACTGCCAAATTCGTTTTGGATGTATTCAGGCACTTCCATATTAGAAGGAATTTGAATTGTACGATAATTAGATGCTTCAACTCGACCTTCTTTGGTTAATACATATACAATCAATTCTTGGGGACCGTTGGCATTTATCATTCCCAAACGAATCGGAAGCATAAACTTTTCGGATTCAAATGCAAACTGTAAAGGTCGGAGGTAATTTAAGCCCGTAGCTTTTTGTTCACTGAGATTCACTTTGGCAACAAAAAACTTCATATTTTGTTTGATGTAAGGTTTGAGTGCTTTACTTGCTCCTTGGGGAATTTTATAACCATTTTCTTTTAACCAAACTTCCAAACCGGATGAATACTTTGCGGATAAAATTTGAATGTCATATTCTCCAACCGTATAAGAAGCCTCTACCTTTACACCCAAGGAGTCTTTTTTCCGAGAACTACCGGAAGAACCATTAGCCGGACTCATATCATACATTACACTTTTTTCTTCCTCAAAAGGAGGTTGGCATGGATCAGGATCAAAATATTCTACAAGCCTAGGAGCAGTATAGGCATCCAAATGCTCAAAAACTTTTCCTTCTCCAATATGGATTTGCTTTTTTTTCAAAACGGTTGGAACCGGAATCACAACGGCAAAATTTTTTAATTCGCCTTGGTAGTCATTCATCATTCCAATAACCGTACGATTTCCGTTCCTTACCAATACCACTTTAGATGCTTTGTTAAATAGCTTAGCATCCGCTTTAGCCACATAAAATCCGCAAAAAGCGTTTAAATTAGAAAAAGAGTAAAGTAAACTGAATACTCCAGTAACCAAGAAAATTGAATATATTGATTTCATTATAGCCTTCTTTTATAAATGATTGGTTTTTCACAAAAACAAGAAGGATAACACATAAGTCCAGCCTAATATATTCAATCTATAATAATTCTTGAAAAAATATACAATTTTCCGGCTTACTTAGTTCGAACACATCGAACCCTGTTTGTTTGGCGAAGGAAGTCACCTTGCGGACCTTTGTAATAGTATGTCGTACCACCTGTTGTATAGGTCGAAGCCCCAGAAGTTGATGATACGCTTGTTTTATAATTACTTCTCTGAGCACCCGCACCGTGCACGTCTTGGACTGCACTGTTGTAATACCCTACAGCACGACCAAAAGCGTTGTATGCAGCTGATTTGCCATCACCGGTATTATCAGCATGAGTTGTCGAATTCCAGTACCAATAAAAATCACTTTCACCACCTTCATTTGTGAGGGATGTGGTGGTAAATCTGGAATCAATGGCAGCGCTGCTAGTTGTGCTAGGTGAGCGTGTATAGTCCACTATACTTTGCTGTTCTTTTGTATTCGGCAGTCTCCAGTCCGTATATCCGGCGAGGCTTAAACTCTCACAAGTAGATATTGCATTGTCCCAGTCCGTAGAAGCTGAGTCTTCTTGCTGCCACATAAGACCGGTTGCACTATCCGTGATTGTTTTGTCTCCATTGTCCGTAAACTTATTTACTCCATAGGTGGTTCCCCGCACACAGCGTACATAAAACTTATTGTTTGAAGAATTCGGATAACATTTAATACGTCCGTCTACAAAGTTTACACCAAAAAAGCAAGTCGAGCTACCAAATACTTTAGATACATAGGTGGAAGTTGTCAAATATTGGGCATCAATCGCTCTTTCATTATTACCACTTATATCTCCAAAAGCTTTGTCAAAGTAGTTTGTATCTAAAAACAATGTAAGAGCAGAGGTATCGCAGGAAGTATCACCGGCAGTACTACAACCGGTAGCAGCACTAGCATCTAGTCCGCTAAACTCTATTAAAGAATAAAGAGTTTTAATATCCGGTAACCTCCAATCGCTATATCCACCTAAGGTTAGGCTTGAGCAATAAGTCTCTCCGTCAGATTGAGACTTTTTATCCGAATAGTTAATAGAGCCATCACCGTTAATGTCTGTACTCTGTGTCCACATCAGACCCGTTACTTTATCAGTAATAACAGTACCATCAGAACTTTTTTCATAACTAGGTGCGTTTCTTGTATAATCCGCGTCGTATCCCTTACCTGAGCAAGTTTCTTCTGCACCAGAAGACGTAGTATAGCACTTTGTCTGGTTTGTATCAACAAGATCATAACTGGAACTAGTACTGCTATTTGCCAGTATATAAGCAGCAGCCAATTTTTCATTATCATTGTCTTTTTTACTATCGCAAGAGATTCCCGCTAGCAAAATTGGAAGTAAAATTAAAAATATGTATTTTTTCATGTTCACAAATCTCCTTAAATTCATGTTTTATTAGACATCCCATATAAAGTCAATTACCAAAATTAAGTGTTAGTTTAGCACCTTTTTTTTACTAAATCGTCCTTTCCAATTGGATTGGACTTTTTTTATTAAAAAATTTAAAATAATCAAACCATGGGTAAAATCGTGAAAAAGAAGTCACGAAATGAATTCTGCATTAAAAGAGGTATACGCATCAAAAGATAAGTCATCTTGCCATACTATAATTAATCAGAATGAGTTGCGCCGTCTTGGGGTTTGGGCATTATTTTTGACTTACATCTCACTCTTAATATTGGATAGGGGAAATATTTATGAAAAAAGTTGAAAAAGCGACACTACGATTGTCCATTTTCATCCCAATGTCAATTCTGTTCTTGCTCTCAATTGTAGTAGGAATCGTAGCACCTGAATCGTTTTTTAATGTGCTGAATGCGACTGCAGGATTTGCATTTGAAAAATTTGGTTGGTTGTTCCAAATTTCATCTGTTTTGTTTTTCTTCATGTGCGCCTATTTGGGATTCTCAAGACTTGGGAATATCAGATTTGGTGGTGAAGATGCAAAGCCTGAGTTGTCTTATTGGAACTGGTTTGCAATTTGTCTTTGTGCAGGTATTGCAACAGGGATTTTATTTTGGGGTGTTGTTGAGCCACTAACACATATGTATGAACCACCTGAAGCACTTGGCTTAGTTCCTGGCAGCGAAGCGGCGGCGATGTTTTCAATGACACAGACGTTTATTCATTGGACGTATTTGCCCTATGTGATGTATGGTATTTGTAGCGTGGGCATTGCGTATGCAGTGTATAATGTAAAATTGCCATTTCAAACAAGTTCTATGCTTTATCCATTCTTTGGTGATAAAATTACAGGATGGCTAGGTGCAGTAGTAGATAACGTTTGCCTATTTGCCATAGCAGGTGGTATTGCTGCTGTTCTTGGTGTAGGCACAATGCAAATTGGTAGTGGTCTCAATATTTTAACTGGTGTACAGCCTGGTAAAGGTTTATGGGTCGGCATTGTTTCTGCCATCGTGCTGACTTATATCATTTCAAGTTATACTGGTTTACAAAGGGGGATCAAGTGGCTTTCAGATAAAAATGCAAAAACGTTTATGGTAATGCTCGTTCTTGTATTTGTCTTTGGTCCAACAGGATTTATTTTAAATTTTGGAACGCAAGCAACAGGTCATTTTATTCAGAATTTCTTCGAAAGAACGTTATATTTAAGTCCGATAGACGGTTCACCTTGGCCGAGATGGTGGCCAATTTACTACTGGGCAATTTGGATTGCGTATGCACCTTTAACAGGAATGTTCTTTGCTAGAGTATCTAAAGGTAGAACCATTAGAGAATTTATGATGGTGGCTGTTTTTATTCCAGCAACGTTCGGCTTAATTTGGTTCAGCGTATTTGGTGGTGCGGCGATTCATCTTCAAATGAACGGTGCAGGAATATTTGAAGCAATGCAAGCAGGTGGAAATGAAGTGGCAGTTTTCGCCTTCCTTCAAAACTTCCCACTGCCGAAAATAACCAGTATTATATATCTACTGGTAATATTTGTTTCCATTGTAACCATGGCGGATTCTATGACATCCACCATGGCCTCCCTCTCCACAAGTGCCTATAATAATGTTGATACAGAGCCATCAGGCAAAGTTAAAATCTTTTGGGGTGTAGTAATGTCATCTATTGCAATTATAAATCTACTGTCTGCTGGGGGTAAAATTAGCGGTATTGATGCCACGAAACAAATTTCAACAGTGGCAGGTTTCCCAATCTTATTTATTATGATTGCCATGGCGTTTGGTAGTATGCACATGATTATGAAACAAGAAAAATATGATGTAGCATACTTCCCAAAAATGGTTGTTAAACCAGCACTTGAAGAAAAACAAAAAGTGAGCTAGAAACTCTAACAAGCCTATAGTTAAATGAGGCAGTTCTTGCGGCGGCTATAAAATCCCTTAAGGACATATTAGCTGTTAGTGTTAGTAAGAGTTCTATGAATTAGCCCTAGGTAGACATGGTTTTACTTATTAATCTAAATTTAAACCGATTTTGATTTGTTATCTTATATTTCTGTTGACATGTATACCATGGTAAATTTAATGATTAAAAATTATTTCTACGATGGAAAACTCTATATATAAACTAAAATCAAGGTTCCAACCGGCTGGTGACCAGGTAAACGCCATACAATCTATTATTCGAGAGTATAAAAACGGAAAAAATAAAATAACTTTAGTCGGTGTTACCGGATCGGGAAAAACCTTTTCAATGGCTCATATTATTGCAGGGCTTAATAAACCTACTTTAATTTTATCGCATAATAAAACATTGGCAGCACAACTCTTTAGGGAATTTAAGGATTTTTTTCCGGAAAACGCTGTTGAATATTTTGTTTCATACTACGATTATTACCAACCGGAAGCTTATGTTCCTACAACCGATACCTATATAGAAAAAGATATGGCATTAAACGAAGAAATTGATCGTCTACGACTGCGAGCTACTTCCTCGCTTTTGGAAAGAAAAGATGTTATAGTAGTAAGCTCCGTCTCATGCATATATGGTTTGGGTTCACCGGAAGAATACGAAAGGTCCCATTTGGTTTTAAAAAAAGGAGACATTATCGAGAGAGATGATGTGATTAAAAAACTTCTGCACATACAATATTCCCGCAATGATATGGATTTTTCAAGAGGGAATTTCCGAGTCAGAGGGGATTGTATTGAAATTATGCCAGCCTACCATGAAGAAGGAATTCGGATTGAATTTTTTGGAGATGAAATAGAGAGTTTATCAAAAATTCACCCGGTTACCGGAAAGACAATTTTGCAATTGAGTATTATTGCTGTTTATCCAGCCAAACACTTTATTACATCCAGCCACCTTTTGAAAGACGCTATCCAAGCAATACGGAATGAGTTGAGTGATCGTATCCAATTCTATTTAAAAAATAATAAACCATTGGAAGCTGAAAGGATTGAAACAAGAACTAATTATGACCTTGAAATGCTGGAACAGATGGGTTATTGTAGCGGTGTGGAAAATTATTCAAGACATTTATCCGGTCGAAAAGAAGGAGAGAGACCAGCTTGTTTGATAGATTATTTTCCGGATGATTTTTTAATGATTATTGACGAATCTCATGTAACGATACCTCAAATCGGAGGGATGTTTGCCGGAGATAAGGCTAGGAAGCAAACTTTGGTTGATTTCGGATTCAGACTTCCAAGTGCTTTGGATAATAGACCTTTGAATTTTCAAGAATTTGAAAAAGTTACCAAACAAACCCTATATGTTTCAGCCACGCCTGTAGATTATGAATTGAACCATAGTGAGTTTGTAGCGGAACAAATTATTCGACCTACCGGTTTATTGGACCCTATTGTGGAGGTTCGTCCCATTAGAGATCAGGTGGAAGATTTGTTGCGAGAAATTCAAATCAGAAAAGAAAACGATGAAAGAGTTTTGATAACAACCTTGACTAAAAAAATGTCTGAAGATTTAACAGATTACTACAAAGACCTGGGCGTAAAAGTTGCATATTTACATTCGGAAATTGATACCATAGAGAGGGTTGAGATAATTCGTGATTTACGAAAAGGAATTTATGATTGTTTGGTTGGAATTAATTTATTAAGAGAAGGATTGGACATTCCGGAAGTATCTTTAGTTGGTATCTTGGATGCAGACAAGGAAGGTTTTTTAAGGGATTATAAGTCATTTATTCAAACAATGGGTAGAGCTGCAAGAAATGTTAACGGGAAAGCAATTCTTTATGCAGATAAAATTACTAAATCCATGCAACGTGCAATAGAAGAAACCGAAAGAAGACGTAAAAAACAAAAAGAACACAATGAAAAATTTGGAATTGAGCCTAAAACGATATTTAAAGAAGTCTCTGACATCATTCAAAGAGAAGAGACTATTTTGTCTTCCGAAGAAGAAATGCTAACAGATATTGAAAAGGAGTTTAATTTTAGGAAGTTTAAAACTCCTGAACAATTGAGAGAAAAATTAAAAGAAGCAATGTTAGAAGCGGCAAAAAATCTGGATTTTGAAAGAGCGTCAATTTTAAGAGATAAAATGTTGAAGGTGAAAGGATAAAAATATATAAATATTTTACTGATTTTCTATTTTTAGCTTACCGATAAATAAAATAACATTTGAAGGTTAGGATTGAGTTTTTGGGAGATTTTTCGTGAATTTGTATAGTAAAATAGAATAATACTAACCAAAAATAAGGGAGAAGGGGTTATTGAATGATGGATCCGGAAATACAAACAGAAAAAATTGTTACGCAAAATAAAACATTTTTGGTTGACTTAAAAAGAAATCAAGCCGGTTATTATCTAAAAGTATCAGAATGGTCAAATAGTAAAAAGTCTTCGGTATTTGTACCAGCTGAAGGAGTGGATCGGTTGATAGAAATTTTATCAAAATTTAAAGTTATTATGTCGGAAAATAAAGAATAAAATTGCCAATTTAACCGTTATATTATCTAATGAATAATAAAAAAAATGTTAATATCATAGGAGAGTATCAAAAAATGGAGTTCAAAAATACATATAGGCTGATGGTTGTTATGATCATAATGCTGTTTGTATCATCTGTCTTTGCACAAGCTACCGGAAAACCTGGTAATACAACACCAAAACCGGCTGCTACGACTGCAAAACCAGATGATAAAAAGCCCGCTGCTGCACCTACACCCGCAAAAACTGTCCCGAAAGCTGAGGATAAGAATGTAAATAAGGGTTCAAATTCAGCACCGGCTGGAGTATCAGACCCACTAGAAAGGCTTACAATAGAAAATTTCGAGCAAGCTGAGGATTGGAGAGCAAGGTCTACTACACCCTTAGGAAAAACCACTTTGCAAAAGATGGTGCAAAGAGGGATTATAATGGATGTTTATGACGAAGCTTCTATCCCTTATGAAAAAAGTGAGAATGGTGAATACGTTCCAACAGATCAAGATAAAAGAGCCAATGAACAAGAGTTTAACCATGTATTAGGGGTTAAAACTTATTTTTCTGATAAAGGTTTTGATCGTGTTGAGATTTCTCCTCCTCATGAATACATCATAAAAGGAAAAGTTCGGCAAGTTTCGGTTTGGGTTTTGGGAAGGAATTACAGACACACATTGTATGCAAAATTTAGAGATTACACAGGTAAAGTACATAATGTTAAGCTTGGAAGACTTGATTTTTTTGGCTGGAGAAAATTAACTGCTACTATCCCTGGGTATATTCCACAAAGCACTAGGTTTGCTTTGCAAGATAAAAATATACACTTTGTATCATTGTTTGTAACTAGCGACCCACACGAAGTAGGTGGTGAGTTCTATTTTTATGTAGACAATTTAGAAGTTAGAACAGATAAGTATGATCCAATTTACCCTGGATATGAAGTCAAGGATAATTGGTAGGATTAAAAATCCCAAAAAAGAGGAAAAAAATGAATTATAGAGTGAGAAGAATGAAATACCTGATAAGTTCCGTAATATTTTCTATATTTTTTACCAGTTATATAAATGCCCAAAGTCTATCTTATTCGACTGCAATAGGAAATGACGTTACAGCAAAAGAACTCAAGGCTTTTACTGTAGAAGGTTGGGATGGTCCTGCTATTCCAGGAAATCCACGAATATTACCGGCGAACCCTTCGGAAGAGCCTAAAGATGCAAGTAAACCTCCTTTATGGGAGATTTATACAAATTTGGAGAAAGTTCCTCCTATGCTACAAGACGATAAATCTGCTGTTAAGAAGCCGGATTACGAACCTAAAAAACAAGTGCCTCAGTTTTATCGAGAGGTAAAGGTAATTGAGGGAAATCCAAGGGATCTAAAGAGGGTAGAATATAAAACGCCGGATGAAAGAAAAAATTATAGTATTTTTGCTATGAAATTTCAATTTACATATCCTGGATATAATGCTGTATTTATTCGTCCTCCTCCTAGAGACGAAAAGATATGAAGTTCTTCGTTATAAAAGTTATATTACCGATAATGATTTAAAAAGAACCGATTACAAAACAGATCAAGAAAAAAAGACAATTTGAAGCCGGATCTAGAGAAAACTATCTATGGAATTGAACTTCCTAGGTCAAGTGAAAGCATTATCTGTTTG
The DNA here is from genome assembly GCA_024233865.1 of Leptospiraceae bacterium. GTDB lineage: Bacteria > Spirochaetota > Leptospiria > Leptospirales > Leptospiraceae > JACKPA01. The sequence goes on from JACKPA010000006.1 coordinate 12,865, forward strand.
GGTTTTAGGTAGAGGTGATGATTATACGTTGGAAGGCTGGTTTAACGACTACAAAGGAGATGACCATGTTTTAAAATTTGGTTCTTTGAAATTTGTAGGTTGGAGACCATTAACCGTTGAAATTCCAACATTTATTTCTCAAGGAGGAAATGCATATCCGTTAAGAAATTCTTTGGTGTTTACTCAATTTGTTATTCGTTCTACCCCTAAAACGAATGGCGAAATGGCATATTTCTTTATGGATGACATTCAAATACTAAGTGACGTATTTGGAGTTCATTTTGACGGAGCAACAACGGATTTTGACTTTTTCGATTGTAGAGAAAATCAAAAATTGGAGTATCTCTTAAGTAGAAAATATGGATATACTGATTTTCCTGTAAGAGATTGTAAAACTCCGGAAGATAAGTCTGGAAAAAATACGAATCCGGGAGCACCAGCTGCTTCAGGTGGAAGTAATAGTAAGTCACAGGCTGCACCAGCAAAAGCGGCTACTACGCCACCTCCGGCAAAAGCACCTGTAACACCGGCAAAAGCACCTGCACCTCCGGCAAAAGCACCTGCACCGCCTCCTAAAAAGTAAAAGTTTTCTAATGAAACTTTCTAAAACTATAAAATATAGCTTTTACGCTATATTTTATAGTTTACTATTTCTCCCTAAAAATTAATTTAGGTATATAAATAAAATAACTAGAAAACTAGTGTAATATATTTAATTTTTTTTATATGTCTGTTTATCTAAAATTTTATCTTTATCTAAAAACAATAAATTTGGCTAATATTTGTTTTTTTTTATGAGAATTTCTATAAGAGCAACAGCAAATTATGTCTACCTAGATTTTAATAGAAATTTTGGAGTAACTTCATGTCTGAAGAAATAACTGTAATTAATGAAAAAAAAAGTAGTGAGCTAGATAAGCTTATATCAATTTTTAATGAAGAAATATATATTAGAATTGATGCTGCTACGGTTCCTGTAACTAAATTCAAGATTTTAGATGATCTGATCGATAATTACACTTCAATTAATAAAATTGAAGAAGCAAAAGAAAAAATTTCTGAGCACTTGTTCGAACACTCTGAAAGTATTTCAGCAAGGTATCTAACAGGAATTATAGGATTAATTCAAAACAAAATTGAAGATATGAAGCATCTTAGGTCACTGCTAGAGCAATTCAAATCAACTTCTCGTTGGACAGTTATTGAGTATATATGTGACAAGATTTTAGTATACGGCGAGCAAAGAATGGCTTTGGCTTTTAAGGCGGAAGCTTTAGAAAAATTAAATAAAAATAAAGAATTAAAATCCGTATTAGAAAAGCTAGTTAGACACGATAGGAAAAATCCCGAAATAGCAAAAAAATATGCTTTTTCCATACTAGCTGAAGATAGAAACAAAGCTATAAACTATTTAAAACAAGCTGCCGAATCGTTTGCCAGAGCAAAAGATTACCATCAATTAGAAGAAATTTGGCCATTATTAATAGAGCATAATTTTGAAGACATACCATTTTTTGAAAAAATCGAAAGATTAATGGTATACAATAAAGAAAAAACAAGGTTAGTGCTCCTCCTTTATCCGCTTGTAGAACAATACAAACAATTGGAAGATTGGGATAAAATTATTCATTTACTTAAAAAAATATTAGAAAATGAACCTTCTGCACCAAAAGCAAGGAATGATCTTATTAGGGCTTACAAAGCAAAGTATGTAAATCATTCCCTTTTAGACGATTTTTTAAAGATGTCCGAAATCGGAAATAATAGAAAACCGGTTAAGAATTGCATAGCCAATTTTGAAAGGAATATAGTTTTTGATACAAACAATTACGTCCTTCATAGAAACTGGGGTGTCGGAAAGATTGTTTCCATAAGTAGCGTTAATGATTCGATTATAGTTGACTTTCAAGATAAAAAAAATCATAAATTATCTATACAAATGGCAATCAGTAGTTTAAAACCTCTTAAAAAAGATCACATTTGGGTTAAATATTATGAAAACCCCAATGAAATAATTGAGCTTTTCAATAATAATGTTTCCGGATTCTTAGTGGAGTTTTTAACTTCTTACAATAATTTATCAACAATAAGTGAAATTAAGGGTGAAATTATTGGACGTTTTTTAAAAAGAAATGAAGATTGGACGAAGTGGTGGTCTAAAGCAAAATTAGTTTTAAAAAAGGATCCTAGAATTGGGTTTAACCCTAAAAAGAAAGACGAACTGATTTATCGCCAGAAACCTATAAGTTTGGCTGAGGAGCTTACGGAAAAATTCAATGCTGTAACAGATATAAATAAAAAGATTGATATAGCCTTAGAAGCCCTCGAAGAGCCGGAAGCAGCAGAAGATGCTATTGATTCGTTTCACCAGTATTATTTTGAGGAAGAGGAGAGTAAAGATTCATTTAGAAGAATTGTTGCTTACTTATTTTTAGACATATATTCTTCCCTTAACCCTAATGCTGATCAAATCATACCTAGAAAACAAACTCCAAGCGATATTGAAGACCTTCTTAGAAGTTTACCTATTGAAGAATTATTGCAGGTTTCCAAGCAACTAAATAATGTTGAAATGAAAAAGAGCTTTGCCAATTTGCTTAAAAAACACCATAATGAATATACAAGAATTTATGTAGAATTGTTGTTTGAAATTCCCGTAAAAATTAATAAATATGTTTTTACACAATTGGTTGCGGAAGGTAAACATGATGAATTGAACATGTTTTTAGAAACAGGGATGAATCGCTCCAAAGATTTCCCGGAAGTTTTTTTATGGATAGCAAAATCTATTCTAACAGGGGCATGGAGTTTTGATTGGTTGAAAGTATCGGAAAATGCCTTAGTTCTCAAGGTTTTTAGAATATTGAAGCCACTGGCTAAAATAGAAGAAAAGGGTACTAAGTTAAAAAACTCTGCAAATGATATTCTTTTTGGAAATGAGAATAAGGTCATTAAAAATATTATCAACAATTCTGATGAGGATTATATTCGAAAAATTTATGCGTTGTACAAAGAAGTTCCTTACATATCCGATATAGAAAAGGAAAAGTTCTATAATTTAATAAATGAGCTAAAACCAAATCTAAAATGGGACGATTATGTTTCCAGCGAAGATGAGGAAGATGATTCTGTTTTGATACCTGATCATATAATTTTAGTGACTAGAGCTTCTTTAATGCAAAAAAAAGACGAATTAAATCATATAGTTTATGTGGAAATGGTTGAGAATTCCAGAGATATTGGAGAGGCACAAGAGAAAGGTGATTTAAGGGAAAATGCCGAATACAAAGCAGCTATGGAAAAGCAATCTCAACTGCAAGCACAAGCCAAAAAATTAGAAGAAGAAATTAAAAGTGCTAAAATTCTAGATTTCTCAGCGGTAAAAACTGATAAAATCAATGTAGGATGTACTGTAAAGCTGATAAATACTTCTAATAATGAGGAAATTACTTATTCGGTTTTGGGTCTTTGGGACGCAGATACAGAGAAAAATGTTATAAGTTACCAGTCACCACTAGGTAAATCTTTATTGGGTAAGAAAATAAATGAAACAGCTAGTGTGAATTTTGAGGGTAATAAAACGGATTTTAAAATTGTGGAGATATCTCGTTATAATTTGAATTGATAAACCAATGTAAAAAATATTATGGGAGGATAAAATGCCTATATATGAATATAAATGCGCAACCTGCGGGAAAGAAATTGAAGTTTTACAGACTACTCATAAGAATTATGAATATTGTAATGAGATAGATGCTAGCTGTGAAAAAGGAGGAAAAGTTTCTCGCTTAATTTCTTCATTTGCTTTTGCCGGTTCGGATTCACCAAGTAATGACTTTTGCAATGCTGGGTGTTTTGAAACAAAAAAAGAAAGAGAGCATGTACATTCAGGTAGTTGCGGCTGTCATGGTGGATTTTGTTCTTCAAATTAAGAACAGATTCTTATACCGGGAAATCTATTGAAAGATTATCTGATTGCAATTCCAGTATATAATGAAAATGAATTTCTTTTTGAAGTAGCAAGGAATGTTATTCGTTGCAGCGGTGGGTATGCCGATCTTTTGTTTGTAAATGATGGTTCTACCGACGGCTCTACCCAAACTCTTGAATTGTTAAATAAAGAACATTTTTTTGTTACTATCCATAAGGAAAAAAACGAAGGTTATGGTTCAAGCCTTATAACCTCTTTTGCTTATGCTATGGAAAAAAACTATAAATTCCTCATTACGATGGATTGTGATGCTCAGCACCAGCCGGAAGATTTAAGCAGGTTTATTGAAGAAGATTATCACATTGATGTGGTAAGTGGTAGCCGTTACCTTCCTTACTCAAAAACCGCAGGTATTTTGGCACCACAGGATAGGGTTGAAATTAACCGGAAAATCACGGAAAAGCTTAATCGGTATTATAGGTATAGCTTAACAGACGCTTTTTGTGGTTTTAAAAGAATTCGGATACAATCTTTAGAAAGGGAAATTTTTAGCGTTAAAGGTTATGCTTTTCCGCTTGAGTTTTGGGCTTTTACAAAATTTAAGTCATTATCAATTAAAGAAATTGGTGTAGATAAAATATACATTACAGATGACAGAAGCTTTGGTATGGATTTGGATTATAAAAGGAAGCGTTATAAATATTATATGAAAACTTGGAGATATGCTCATTTTAAATATTTTAAGAAGCAACTATCACCTTTATAAGGAATATGACAGACAAACCTATTTACACGACTAAAAATTTTTTTGTTCAAAAAAGTAATATACCGGAAAGCGGATTAGGACTTTTTGCCAATAGACAATTCAAAAAAGATGAAATATTAGGGGATTATAAAGGAAAATTACTAACTTTAGAAGATTGTGATAATTATAAAGACCAATCTCACATGGTAGATATTACCGAATTAAAAAATATTAAATACGCTGCCATACAACCGGGTAAAAAAATGTTGCTTAGGTATATTAACCATGCACCTTCTACAGTAAATGGTAAAAGGGTAAAAGGAAAAAAAGCTCATAATGTAAAATTTAAAAATTTGGAAGAATATCCTTATGTTCAGATACAAGCCATAAAAGACATAGATAAAAATGATGAGATATACCTAAATTATGGTGCTTCCTTTTCAAAATTATTTTTAAGAAATGATAAAATTAGGGATTTTTATAGTAAGGAATAATTTTTAAAAAATTCATACCTATTTATTCTTCAGTTATAGTTTTTTTTTCAAATATTATTGACAATCAAAAAAGAATAATGTAACTTAATAAAAAAGGGTCTAAAATAACAGAGCAATTATCAATGAAAACAAAGGGACAGTTATGGTAGAATTCACAAAACGAGCTAAAAGAGTTATTAAGGAAATGGCTCAAGAAGAAGCCAAAAGATTGGGTCATGACTTTGTGGGTCCGGAACACATTTTTTTAGGATTATTAAGGGAAGATGATTCCGTAGCAGTAAAAATTCTGATAAACTTAAATATAAGCCTAAATGAATTGAAGCGTGAAGTTGAAAAAAAATCTTTTGAAGATAATTTACTTATAGATATAACCATTGGTAATGAAAGATACCAAAAAATAGTTGAAACTTCTAAAGACGAAGCCAAGAGAATGAAGCATAATTATGTGGGAACAGAGCATATACTTTTAGCATTGCTAAGGGAAAATAACAATATTGTAGCCAATGTTTTATCAACTTTTGGTGTAAATTACAACGTTATTAAGAGTGAAATTATGCGTTTGCTAGGTGTACCACCTGTTGGTGTAGCAGTAGGCGGAGGCAGTGGAAGTGGTGGACAGCAAACTCCTATAGGGAGGACTGAAAAAAGCAAAACGCCAATTTTGGATGAATTTGCACGAGATTTAACTCAACTGGCTCGTGACAGAAAATTGGATCCCGTGATTGGTAGGTCTAAAGAAATTGCAAGAGTTATGCAGATTTTATGCCGGAAAACAAAAAATAATCCGGTTTTAATTGGTGAGTCCGGAGTAGGAAAAACTGCCATTGTGGAGGGATTAGCTCTTTCTATCGTTGATAAAACCGTTCCTGATTTGCTATTTGATAAAAGAGTTCTTTCTCTGGATTTAGCCGGTTTGATTGCAGGAACTAAATACAGAGGTGAATTTGAAGAGCGACTCAAGAAAATTATGAAAGAAATTACTTCTTCCAACAATATCATAATTTTTATTGATGAATTGCATACTCTGATTGGCGCGGGAGCTGCGGAAGGAGCTGTGGATGCGGCAAATATCCTAAAACCGGCTTTGGCAAGAGGTGAATTACAATGTATTGGAGCTACCACAAATAATGAATACCGCAAATATATTGAAAAAGATTCAGCTTTGGAAAGAAGGTTTCAAACCGTTAAAGTTGAAGAACCTTCTGTTGATGATGCAATTAAGATTCTTCAGGGGCTAAAAAAATCTTATGAAAGTCATCATAAAGTTAGATTTACAACTCAAGCATTGTATCAAGCTGTTCGTTTGTCTCATCGATATATCAATGATAGATTTTTACCGGATAAAGCTATTGACATAATAGATGAGGCCGGGTCTAAGGCAAGGTTGGCGAATTGCGGAAGACCTCAAAATATTAAAAATATTGAAGAGGAAATAAAAAAGTTATCCATTAAAAAGGAAGACCTTGTAAAAGCGCAAGAGTATGAAAAAGCAGCCGGAGTTAGAGACGAAGTAAACCGCAAAAAACAACAGCTTGAAAATATGACTAAAGTATGGCAAGAAAAGATGGAGAATTTTGCCGTTACCATTGATGAAGATGAGATTCTATCGGTTATTTCTATGTGGACAGGCATTCCACTGGAAAAAATGGAAGAATCAGAAAACGACAAACTTCTACAGATGGAAGATACTCTTAAACTTAGGGTTGTTGGACAAGACCATGCAATAGAAAATATAGCTAGAGCTGTTAAAAGATCTAGAACCGGTTTTAAAAATGAAAAAAGACCAACCGGTTCCTTTATCTTTCTGGGTCCTACTGGGGTTGGAAAAACGGAACTTGCAAAGGCTTTGGCAGGATTTCTATTTGGAAAAGATGACTTGCTTCTTAGGATTGATATGTCCGAATATATGGAACCACATTCCGTAAGCAGATTGATTGGGGCACCTCCAGGTTATGTCGGTTATGATGACGGAGGACAGTTATCAGAATTCGTTAGAAGAAAACCTTATAGTATAATTCTTCTGGATGAGATCGAAAAAGCACATCATGACATTTTTAACATTCTTTTGCAGATAATGGAAGAAGGGAATTTAACTGATTCCAAAGGTAGAAAGGTTAATTTTAGAGACACCATTATAATAATGACTTCTAATATTGCAGCAAAAGAAATTCAAAAAGGTGGAAGACTTGGATTTGAAGACTCGGAGGGTGAAAAAGATAAAGCAAAATCCGAACTTGCAAGAGATGAGCTAAAAAAATATTTTAACCCGGAATTCTTAAACAGGGTTGATGAAATTATATATTTTCAGCCTCTTAAAAAAGAAGTTATAATGTCTATTGTAGATATAATGGTAGGCGATGTTAATCGTAGGTTATACGATAAAAAGATCAGGGTTGAAATGACTTTTCAAGCGAAAGAGCATTTGGCGAATATTGGATACGATGAAGCTTATGGTGCAAGGCCTTTAAGAAGGATATTTCAAAAAGAATTAGAAGATTATATGGCAACACAGATGCTTATGGGAGCTTATCGGGAAGCAACTATAATAAAGGTAGATGCCGATAATAAAAAGCTAGTGTTTCAAGAAGAACTGTGGGAAGATTATCAACCATTGAACTCTTTAGACAAAAAAGAGATTGAAAATGAAAATCTTCTGATAACGAAAGAAAAAGTTGCTCTATTGAGTTGAGAACAAATGCTCTTAATTTTACCATTTATAATTATAATCTCCTATTTTATAATTAGGAGATTTTTTTATCAAAAAAGGAAAATTAAGTTCATTGCATCAATAGAAAGAATTTCTTTATGCTTCATACAACCTGATTTAATATTGCCCGAAGTTTATATTAAATTCAAATACTATTATGGAGGAGGTGTGTATTTTGGTGATGGATATACACTTCTTTGTGATATGCTTGATTCTTATGATTATTCAATAAATTTTAACCAATATCACCTTCCTACATTGTTTGTAAATGGTAAATTCTTTATTACCGAGGAACATATAGAAGCGTATTTATTAAGCAAATATAATATCGTTACTATTTTCATAGACCCTGTAGAACCTTATCACTCTGAAATAGATGAACTTTACAATGAGTCAATGAGTGTAAAACTTTAAAATTAATAAGTAGAGATTAAAATTATGAAAAAAATACTTTTGTTTTCTTTATTGTTTTTATACCCCTTTCTGTTTTTGCATGCTGAAGGGCCAAGTTATATAAAAGCACTAAAATTATATTTGGACGGCTCTTATGAAGAATCAATTTTGGTTATTCGGGAATTGATTGATAAAGAAGGGCGTTCTTTTGATGCCCATTATTTGGCGGGACATAACTATTGGAAATTAGGAAATTTACAAACTACAGTTGCTCATTTTAAAAATGCGCTCAGTTTTGAACCAAATGAAGAAAACGTTTATATAGACTTGGTGAAAGTATATGCTTGCTCATACAAATGGAAAGACGCGGAGGCTGTTTCTTCAGAAGCATTAGAGAAATTTCCGGATTCCGTTGAGTTGAAATCTGTTTACGCTGCCATTTTATTAAAACAAAAAAGAGCTAAAGAAGCTCTAGAAATTATTGAGAGGTTAAAAGCTTTAAACCCAAATGATTATAGACCCTTATCTATAGAGTCAAGAATTTATTATGAAATGGGAAAATATGAAAAAGCAGAAACAAGTTTAAAATGGGCAATTACCATAGCCCCAAAAAATCCATATTTAAAAAATAATCTTTCTGTTGTTTACGAGAGAATTGCCCAAGAATATAAAAAAAACGGTCAACATGAAATGGCAAAAAATTCTTTGGTTAGTGCTGACAAAAATATCAAAGAAGCTATCAGTATTAGTGAGGACCCCATTTTTATAGAAAACAGTAAGCGAATTCATAGAAAATTAGATGAATTGTAATGAAAAAAACCATAGGTTTTATAACTTTAGGATGCAGATTAAATATTTTTGAGTCCGATGGCTTGGCTAGTTCAATGCAAAAAGAGGGATTTGAAGTTGTTTCTCCCTCTTTAAAGCCGGAAATTATTGTCATAAATACTTGTACAGTAACCAATAAAGCAGATTCTAAAAATAGAAACATCATACGAAAAGCGATACGTGATAATCCCTCTTCCCAAGTTTGGGTGACTGGGTGTTATGCACAAACAGATAAAGAAGCTATTCAAAGTATTCCCGGCGTTAAAGGAGTTATTGGAAATGACGAAAAAGCAAGTCTGCCATATAAAATTTTAGAAAATTATGGAAACAACAATTCTAAAGAGCCTGGGATCTTTGATAGATTTGCTTATTCCAATGTATTACCAAATAACCATACGAGGGCTTACTTAAAAGTCCAAGACGGGTGTAATCGAAAATGCTCTTACTGCAAAATTCCGAGTGCAAGGGGGGGAGGGGTTAGTAGAAATTTTGAAGATGTCCTTGCACAAATTAAATTTTTACAGGAAAATGGAATTGCCGAAATTATACTAACAGGAGTTAATTTAGGATGGTATAGAGATAATCAAAAAAAGTTTCATCAATTATTAGAAGCTATTTTGAATTGTTTGACCTATTCTCGCTTGAGATTATCTTCTATTGAACCAACAGATGTAGATATTAGTTTGGCAAATAGTATGCAGCACCCAAGATTTTGCAATTATTTGCATGTTCCTTTGCAAAGTGGTAGTAATAAAATACTTAAGAAAATGCATCGTAATTACAGAATTGAATCCTATGTAAAAAGAATATCTATAATTAAAAAATGCAATCCGAATGTTTTTTTAGGAACAGATGTAATAACCGGTTTTCCAGGTGAGACAAAGGAAGATTTTAAAGAAACTCTGTATGTTCTAAAAAGCTTGGAAATTGCAAAAATTCATGCTTTTCCTTTCTCACCCAGGCTCGGAACAGAAGCAGCAACTCTAAAAAATACTGTTTCTCCCGAAGAAAAAAAAGAAAGGATAAATATCTTACAAAAATTATCACTCAACCAAAGCTATGTATACGGCTTAAAACAAATAGGTAAAAATTTTGAATCTGTTTTAGAGAATAATGGCGTTTGCACAACAGACAATTTTTTGAAGGTTAAAGTCAATGCTGAAAGCAGGACAGATTTAAAAGTTGGACAATTCTTGAACGTGAAAATTTCTGATATTCATAAAACGGATAAGGAGGTATTTTTTTCTGGGACGATTTAATCTATAATTATGGAAATTTTATAAGGGCAAATACTGCCCTTATACTGAAAAAAAAATTAATCTTTATCACCTTTGTAATCTTTATCACCTTTGTAATCTTTATCACCTTTGTGATCTTTATGGCCTTTGTGGTCTTTATTTCCCTTATGGTCTTCATGACCTTTGTGGTCTTTATTTCCCTTATGGTCTTTATTTCCCTTATGGTCTTCATGACCTTTGTGGTCTTTATTTCCCTTATGGTCTTCATGACCTTTGTGGTGGTCTTCATGATCTTTTGCACTGATAGATACAGAGCCTAAATACATTGTAAGAGCAATTGTAAGAATGCTTTTTAATAATATTTTCATAAAATATTTATAAATTCTCCTGTGAATTTGAAAAAGTTATGCTATAGCGGTGTATATTTATTGTCAAGTACAACTGGGATTTTTTGAAAAGAATTGTTTTAAAAAGATTTAAAGCTACACTTATAGTCTTGCAATACGATTTGAAAAAATTGAATCAGGAAAATCCCTTAAAAATATTTTTTTGAGCTTTTGCACCTTTGCTTCCCTATTTTTATTTTTATAAGATTGGATCATTTTGAAAAATATAAAGTCAGAAAATTCCGATTTAAAATAATACTTTTTTAGAAAGGAATTAGCTTCCCAAATAATCTGATCATCGTTGGATAATTGTCCTATTTTTAATAAAGTAAATTTTTCTTTATTTGTTTTGGGTAGGTTTCTTGTAAGAATATGGTTTATTGCCAAAAGGTTGGAGACCTTTTCACTATATTTTATACAAGCAATTAGATATACTCCTTGATAAAAAAGCTTGGAGCGTTTAGCGTGCTTTTTAAAACGCTTTCCCCATTTTAAACCTATGGAATACTGTTCAGAGATTAAGGCTTTATCCAATAAGATATACATCCACAAGATCATTTTTCGCTTATCTAGTTTAGTATTGGTGTAAACATCTTCTATGGTTTTATCCAGATGTTTAATGTCAGTTTCAGTTTCAGTGTATATGTTTATAATTCTGTAATCATAAGGGTTACTTCCTCGATTTTTTATATATTCTTGGCAAACTTTTAGAGTTTCCTTATATTTTCCGCGCATATAAAACATAGAGACTTTGTAGTATTCTAAATCTGAGTTCGGATAAATAAAATTAGTACAAAAGAATAGGCTTACTAAAAAAAAATAAGTTCTCTTTAATAATAAACATTTTTCTATATATTTTCTATATTTACTTACATTATAACACATATGGAACAATTATATTTCAATAACATTTGAAGAACCGCACATAGGACAAATCAATTCTTCAAAACTATAATCGTCCTCTTCCGATTCTTCTGGTGTCCACCTATAATCGCAATCTTCACAAGCATAAGTGACGATATCTTCTTCTTCGTCTAGATAATCTGAATCATCATCTTCGTAATTATCATAATATGGCATATTAATAACTCAGAATAATATTGACAAATTGTCAAGTTTATTGAGATTTTTTAATTTAAAAAATATATGGTTGAACACAAAAAATATTAGAACAGACTGGAAAAAAGGAATAAAATATAGAATGTATTTACCCAGGCATTACTCAAAACAGAAAAAAAGAAATTTTTTCCAAGTGAGGTTTCTATTAATAATAATTCTTCTTACAATAGCTGTTTTTACTTTTCTTTATCGAAAAGATATTTCCCGTTTGTTTTATAGTAATCGATTGGCAAAGATTAGTAAATTGGATGAGGAGATCACTCAAAAAAACTTAAGCAATCAAGTGAATATCCAAATTTTTAATAAATATACTAATATGACACTTTCATTTGTAGAGTCTAATCCGACTAATCCCACTGCTTATTATTTAATGGCTAAGTCTTTTTACTATAAGGCTATTTATGAAGGGATGAAATTTGATGTTACAAATTTAGTCATGTTTTTATCAAATAATTCTATAAAAATATTTCAAGATAATCCGAAACTTGCGGATTATCTTGAAAACATGTACCAAAACGCTATGAAAGCAAGAGCCTTTAATCCGGATTTCGAATACGGTTTCACAAACGATTTTATGATATATTTGTACCAAGTTCTTAAAAATCAAAGAGATGCCAGTTATATTGATAAAGAAATTATTAAAATTAAATATATCAATCTAGGTCCGGATTTTGTTTCACTTTATATTTGGGTGGGAATTCTTAATTCTGCGAGAGCCGGAAACTTTGATTCTTTAGAGAAATTTTTACAAATCAATGAAAAGGTAAAGCCTGAATTTAAATTAACTCTAAATAGTCGAGAAGTATCGTTTTTAAAAGGGTATATTACTTTTTACTTAAATGATTACATTACCGCCTTAAATTATTTCAGGGAATCAAAAGCAAATATGGATTTAATTACCATTGAAGCCATTAAAAAAGAAGCAGAAATATTTTATATGCAAAACCTTCCTAAAAAATCGGTTAAGGTTTTGGAAAGTTTGTATATGGAAACCGGTGAAACAGATAAACAAATTTTATTAAAAATCCATTTTATACAACAAAACAGACCTGGAGTAAGTACAGTCTTACAAAAAGAAATAGATAACCTTGAAATCTTAGAGGAATAAGAAACATGTTAGAATACATATCAGGTAGAATCGTTACCCACGATTCTGATTTTATAGGTTCAATCTGCATAAACAAAGAAACCGGTTTAATCCATTCCATCCAGAAAGACAATCTGGTAAGTGAGCATAGTCGAACCTTAGTTATTTTTCCTGGTTTTGGTGATATTCATATCCATGCAAGAGAGGACAATACAGGTAAGCATAACTATAAAGAAGATTACGTTAGTGTATCTCAAGCAAGTATTAACGGAGGAGTTACACATATTGCCGATATGCCTAATAACCCTTCTCCACCTATAGATGATACATCGTATCTTTTAAAATCAGAGCTAAAACAAAAAGCATCCATTCACGTTACGCTTTATGCAGGCATTGGTCCGGGAACAGTTCCTCTAACAACCAAAGTACCTTACAAAGTTTATATGGGACCATCTATTGGAGAATTGTATTTTCGTTCCAATGAAGAGTTGGAAAAAACGGTTCGAGAATATATAGGTGAAAACGTTAGTTTTCATTGCGAAGATCCGGATATATTGGAAAAATCCAAAAATGAGACCTACCATGAAGACAGACGACCTTCCAAAGCAGAAACTTTGGCTACTGATTTTGCCATTTACTTAATTGAAAAATACAACTTACAAGGAAAACTATGCCACTACTCTACAAAAGAAGGACTTCGGAAAATTATAGAAGCCAAAAAAAGGGGAGTAAATGTCACCTGTGAAGTTACGCCAACTCACTTGTTTTTTGATAGGTCAATGATCACAGACGAAAACAGAAGGTGGCTACAAATGAATCCACCCATTCGAGAAAAGGAAGATAAAGAATATTTAATACAAGCCATCAAAGATGGTTACATAGATTATCTTGCAACAGACCATGCACCTCACACACAAGAAGAGAAGGAAAAAGGTATCAGCGGAGTGTCTCATTTGGATACATATTCTAATTTTGTTACTTATCTAATCAAAACATGCAATGTCTCTTTGCAAAAAATTGCAAAAATTTGCTCTAAGAATCCAGGAGATTTTGTAAATCCCTATCTACCCAAAGAATTTGGAAAGGGGTTTGGTTGCATTCAGCCAGGTTATTCTGCCAATTTTACAATTTTAAACTTGAATCGTCCCATAACCATTACAAAAGAGATGATCCGGAGCAAAAGCGGTTGGTCTCCCTTTGAAGGATTTACGTTTCCGGGTTCCGTGGAAACAGTTTACTACAGAGGAAAGCGGTTAAAATAGAGATGCAGCATCCCTACATATAATTTCCTATAACTCACGTTATTTAAATTTGCATTTGTAAACAGTTGTTGGAATAGAAATTCCCTTTAGTTTTGAGGAGACTTTTTCCACTGAGTATTGATTAAGATTTAAAGACTTTTGGACATCTTGAGTTGAGTAAACCGGAGTTGTCATACAAATTTCCCCGCCCTCTGCCAATCCTTGAACTCTCGCTGCCAAATTCACTGTTTGACCAAAATAATCAAGGGTCTCATTTGCACATACTGCGAGAGCTGTCCCCGAATGAAGACCTACTTTAATGGCTATTTCCTGCTCATCTTTGATTTGATTTAACAATTTCATTTTTTCTAACATATCAATGGCAGCATTTACCCCATCCGTAGGTGTAGAAAAAGAAGCCATAATGGCATCTCCAATGGTTTTTATAATCGCTCCGGAAAAATCACGGGTAGCAGCTTTTAGAAGTTCAAAGTGCTTTTGGACAATATTATAGGCTGGTATATCGCCTTTTCTTTCATATAGTTCTGTAGAGCTTTTCAGATCTGTAAATAAAATTGTTACGTTGCTAACCTTTACTTTTAGATCAGTTGGCAGAGATTGCATGCGAAACAAATCTCGGAATGTCTGATTGTTTAAGAGCATTTTCCCTGTTAGAAACGGACGAATTTTGGGAGGATTCCTTTGAAATAGTTTATCCGCAATTTCATGTTTTTTTAAAAAAATAGTAAACCCAGTTTTTCGGTTTAAACGGTTGTGAATAGCAAGTGTAATTTTTCCAGCTGATAATCGAAGGCTATTAGGTGAAAATCTTGTAGGAAGAATATCTACATTTAATATTTGACTTTGCTCTGACACTTTATCATTCATTTGTAGGTTGACTAGAGCATGATTGTCTATGCTAGTTAAACGGTACAATTCATTTGGTTTGGACTCAAAACTGATTGTGCAACTTTCATCAGCAGATAATGCTTTAAATACCAGCATAGAATTTGCTATATAATCTAGTATTTCTTTGGGATATTCAAAATTATTTGCGATGTAGTATTCACGATACGATTTAAAATTTTTAAAAGGATCATATTCTAGCTTCTTAACACTAGGAGAAAGATTAAACGACACTTCTACATAATTGCTTAAATCGGTCTCAATATATTTATCACATTGACTACAAAGGTATTTTTCTCCCGTTATTTGGTCTATGGAATGGTGACTGCTAGAGATTCCACCACAAACAGGACAAAACATATTCCAATCAAAATCAAAAAGACCTATTTTTACTCCATGAATACAAATATCCAAAACATTCGTTTGATTTAGATTGTGTTGGTTAGCAAAATATGTAGGATTAATTCGATAAAGTTCCAACCCTGTTAGACCTGGTAAAATCTCTCCGAATTTCTCAATTGTGTTTATGTCTAAATTTGGAAAAGTTTTTAGAGAATTTAATTTTTGATTAAAAGAAGCATAATCCATATTTTTTTCCCGCAATCCAAGATTTGTCTTGAATAAAAAATGTGTCAACTGTTTTATAAAAATAACTTTTTATAAAGCAAAAACAAAGCCAGGTTGGACAAAGAATCCCTGAATAGTTCCCTACCCAATGGCAATTGAAATTGCTTTACTTCCGTGTTTTCACCTTTTTTCTTAACTCCCACAAAAACAAGCCCGACTTTTTTATCTTCTGTTCCACCACCTGGTCCTGCAATTCCGGTAATGGACAAAGAGAAATCAGTTTGAAAAAGGTTTTCCAAGCCTTCCGCCATTTCTATAGCTGTTTCTTTGCTCACAGCTCCGAATTTTTCAAGGGTTTTCGGTTTTACCTGAAGTAATTTGGTTTTGATTTCATTGTGGTAGGCAACAACCGAACCTAAAAAATATAAGGAAGAACCTGGAATATCCGTTATTTTTTTTGCAACAAGCCCGCCTGTGCAACTCTCTGCTGTGGCAAGGGTTTTGTTATCTTTGGTAAGTTTTTGGTGTATGTCTGAAAAAACGTCGTTTCCAATCTGATCTTCATATTCGTTGTAGATTCTGTTGGATAGATCTTCTACGAGATTTTTGTCAAGAGAGCGAAAGGTAAATTTGATGTAACCCGATTTGGCTGTCACTCCCCAATCAATCCCTTTTTGGATCAATTCTTGGTTACTTTTCACAAATGTTTCCTGGAATAAAGATTCACTCATACCCCATATACAACAGAATGACGCAAACCTTTCTTCTGCTTTGCATTCTTTTAATAAAACAGGAAGAAACTGTTCTTGAAACATTTTTTTCATTTCTTTAGGGACACCCGGAAATGCGGCTAATTTTGTTGTTTGATTCAAGGCAATAAAAAAACCCGGTGCAATTCCAGTGTCGTTTGTGAGAATATAAGAGCCTTCCGGTACGAATGTTTGCCTTTGTGCCATTGGCAAAATATCCCTGAACGATTGTCCACGCAATCTCGAAAATGCTTTTAATTTTTCCAAGGCTTTATGATCTGTTACTGATTGTCTATTGGTAATTTCCGTAATCACCTGCAAGGTGTAATCATCCGCAGTAGCTCCCAATCCCCCAGTCATTAAGATCAGGTTGATTTCATCTTGTTCCATAACGGATAAAATTTCCTTCTTTATACCTACCGGATCATCTGGCAAAACTACAAAACGAGTAATGGAATATCCAAGATCAAACAATTGACTAGCTATCCAAGCCGAGTTTGTATCGATGCTTTTTCCGGCTGTAATTTCCGAACCTGTTGAGAATATATGTATTTTCATGAATTTACCCTTTCTAGCCTTTCCAAAGCATTAATTCCTAACAAAGAAAGTCCTTCCCTTAAGCATATTGCTGTTGCTTTACAGATATAGGCAAGTGCTTTTCGAGTGGTGCCATCACAATCTTTTAAACGATTGTTTTTTGCCATATAAAATTTCGTAAATGCTTTTGCTAAGTTTTGAAGATAATTTATTAGTCTATGAGGCTCCATACTTTTGGCAGCATCCAAAACTTCTTCCGAAAACCTCGCTATAAAAAAAAGCAATCTCTTCCTTTCTTCTGTCATTTCTATGTTTTGAAGAGCTTCAAAACTATAATCCTCACCCACCTCTCTGAAAATGGAACAGATCCTTGCATGGGCATATTGCAGATAAAAAACAGGATTTTTGTCTGATTCGTCTTTTGCCAAGTCCAGATCAAAATCCAAAGGAGTTTCCAAAGATCGCATAATAAAAAAGTACCTGCCAACGTCCCTTGCGTGTTCTCCAAGATAATCCAAAAGGTCTTTCATCGTTTGCAGTTGTCCGAGTCTTTTACTCATTTTTACCTTTTCACCTTTGGAGAGCAAATTGACCTGTTGTGCAATAGTGATTTGAAATGAATGTTCAGGATATCCCAAAGACATCATAGCACCTTTTAGTCTTTGGATATAGCCATAGTGATCCGGACCCCATATATTGATGATATGGGTGAAGCCTCTGTCCATTTTTGTTTTGTGATAGGCAATATCCGCGAGTAAATAAGTCGGTCTACCGTCGTCTCTAACAACAACTCGATCTTTGTCATCTCCATACTTTGTGGAAAGAAAAACGGTTTTTCCATCCATGTATGCTATGTCATTGGAGGTTTTAAGATTTTCCAATGCTTTCATTACAGAATCATTATTGTGGAGAGTTTTTTCGCGAAAGAACTCGTTGAATTTTACACCAAAAGCTTCCAAATCTTTTTTTTGCTCTTGAACTATGGTTTCCACCGTCCAATCGGAAAGTTGGAAAGCCAAATCCGTATAGTTTTTGTTTTTTAAGTTAGTATCGATATATTCTTTGTATTCAGGATTTATGTAGACTTGTTTGGCAAAGTCTTTTAAGTAGTCCCCTCTGTAACCTTCGTAAGGAATAAAATTTCCTTCAAATATTTCTTTAGAATCTAAGGTTTGGTTTTCATCTTGCAATTGAATGTTTTCACCCAAGTATTCTCGAATCCTTGCAAGACAAGAAATTCCTAATAAATTAACCTGGTTTCCAAAATCATTTACATAAAATTCCCTATGAACTATATTTCCTGCTTTTTCAAGCAAGTTGCAAATAGTATCGCCTGTAGCTGCTGCCCTTGCAGAAACGATATTTAAAGGACCAGTAGGATTGGCACTCACAAATTCAAAAATAATCTTTTGGGGATTTTCCAAATGTGCGTACAGGTCGTTTTGGTTATCAGAAAATATACTTTCCTGAATATAATTTAGCAATGTATTTTGGGATACTTGGAAATTTAAAAATCCCGGTTTGGTGTAACTTATATTTTCAAAAAGAGGATTTTTTTCTAAAGAAGTTATAATTTTATCCCCAATTTCTGATATATCACCTTTTAAGGAATTTTTATTTTCCATAAGAAAGGAGGAAGAATAATCTCCAAACTTTTCATTTCGGGAATATTCAATTTTTATTTTCAGTTCATTTTCTGTTATTAAAAAATCTTCTGATTTTGTAACTTGATTTATTGTAATTTGCAGTTCATTTAGCACTTTGTTTTTTAGTAAGTCTGTTTCTTTCATCTAAAGATCCTTGGCTTCTAGTTTTTTTGAACTGTTTTAAAGGTAAAGATCATTTTCCTTTAACTAGTCAAATTGTGAGTTCAGTCATTGGCTATAAAATAACCGTACTCTTGGGCCGAAAGTATCTTTTGGTGCAGTGAAAATTGAAGATTTTATTTTGGGTGAACCTATGTATGTGTTCACCCATTTTCAAAGATCATCTAAGTGTATCTTTCTAAACTACCTAAAAACTAAGAGATAGGTCTTTACGCTTACTTATAAGAACTACAACCGAGGAAAAGGAAATGGCAGCTAGTAAAAATATATAAGGAAGCAAAACGTGCATAGAAGCAAAGATTTTCATGGAAAAAATAGCAACAGATCCGGAAGCAAAAATAATATTACGAATTAGCTCAGCTTTGTTTGCCCACGATTTCTTTTCTAAAATTCCGTTTATAGAAACAAGACCAAACAATACATAAACAAATAATGATATGGTTAAAAAAACCGGCATAATCTCCAAATCTGCTATTTTCCAAGTAGCAAGACCTATAAAAATAACTACAACCGCTTGTATAAAAGAATAGTACGTTACCCATTTGGGAACAATAGGATTATATTTTGCGGTGTAAGCCGGAACCTTCAATTCGTCTTCCGGTGTTTTTAAATAATCCGGTTTCCAACCTGGCTTTCTAAACATTATTCCTAGTTTGTCTTTCCATGATCTTGCTTGCTTCATATCTCGTATTATATCGCTATAGATATGAACGTTTCCCCAAATAGGATTAAAACTGTTTAGAGGCTTGGTGATTCCATATAGAGGTTCGTTTCCTTCTTCTTCAAAAGTGCCAAACCATTTATCCCAAAGAATAAAAATTCCACCATGGTTTCTATCTAAGTACTTTGGCTCGGTTCCATGGTGGACACGATGACTAGAAGGGGTCACTAAAAAATACTCCAAAAATCCAAGCTTACCCACATACCTGGTATGTACAATAAACTGGTAGATTTTCATGATGCGATGGCAAAGTAAAAACATTACCCATGGTAACCCAATCACCGCTAATGGCAAATAGAACATATACTCAAAAATTCTTTGGAAAGCATTTCCTCTAAAAGAAACGGATAAATTCATTTCTTCACTTGAATGGTGGGTTACGTGACAAGCCCAAAGTATATTGATTTCATGGGTTAGACGATGGAACCAATAATAAAAAAAGTCTACAATAACCAAAGCAGCAACCCATGATAGTAAAGGGATAATTTTAATTGAAAAATTAGGAGCAAATTGTATTGGACTTTCCATGGTAAAAATAGTAATTCCCGCTGTAGAAAGAGAAAAATTTGTCTCAACTATGCTATAAACATACAATGCTCCCGCAAGAATAGCAACACCAGCTATAGCAAAAATAATACCAGTACTGGTATCGCTGATTAAAATGTTAACTCGATAAAAAGAGCGTTTTTGGTAATATGAAAAAAGAAACTCAGTAGCTATCAAAAAAAGCATGATAGGAAACATGTATTCCATTATGTTAAGGTTCATAATTCGTTTTCCTTTATAAGTTGAAATAGAGACGTGGTTAAAAACATAAAAATTAGTTTTTTACTTTATTTTGCCACTAAAATAAAAGGTATATTTTTTACAAGAAAAAAATGATTTTACTTGATACTAAGGGATTTATCGGGTCTACTTTTTGTTGGTAGGAAAAATTTGGTTTAGAAAGTACCACAGTTTTGTTCAACTATTCATAACACGTCAGCAAAGTGGGGCCTTAACCTTCTAAATATAATTGCCCCTATAACAAAAATCACGCTTGCTACTCCCCAGTAATACAAAGTTTTATATGGTTCTTCCCAAAACCATACTTTGTAGATCAAGCTATTTCTATAACCCTCTGTTATGTAAAAAACGGGATTTAAGTAAAGTATTGGCAGGTACTTCTCTGGAATATATTTGGGTGACCAAACAATGGGAGTAGCCCAAAATAATAATTGTACCAAAACACTTATAATTTGTCCAAGATCGCGGAAAAAAATTACAATTGAAGAAGTAATCCAAGACAAACCCAATAAGAAAAATAGAGCTGCGAAATAATAGTATATTAACTGGATCGAATACAAATCGGGAGGTTTATTGTAAAATCCGAACATAAAAATTAAAACAAGAATAAAAAAGAGATGGATAACGGAAGCGGATAGAATCTTGACAATAGGTAGAAGGCTTACTCTAAAAACAATTTTTTTCACAAGAAAAGAATTTTGGAGTATGGAATTGGCAGCTCCAGTCATACATTCACTTATAAAATTGTAAGGTATGAGTCCGGCAATTAGCCAAAGAATAAACGGAAAGTCATCTATGGGAGTAGAACGAAAACCAAAAGTGAAAACCAACCATAACAATATAATAGTAGTTATTGGTTGGATAAATGCCCATAAAATACCAAAATACGAGCCGAGGTATCTGGAGATCAAATCCCTTTTGGTTAAAGAATAGATTATACTTCGATTTCTAAATATATCAATAAAAAAGTTGTTTAAGTGCTTAATATACTGGAACATGCAAATACACTTAGTTGAGTTTCATTTCTGTTTCCATACAAACTTACCTTTTTTATTTATATACATGTTTTTTCCATCTATTTTTATTAAAGCGAGTCCGCTGATAAAATCATAAGCCGAATCAAATTGAGGTTCAATGGCTATATTTCCGGTTTTGTCTATATAACCAAATTTTCCATTGGTTTCGACAACTGCCAAACCTTCCGAAAATAAATCAGCATAAGCATATTGATTTTCTACAACTATATTTCCGGTTTTGTCTATATAGCCGTATTTTCCATCCATTTCGACAACTGCCAAACCTTCCGAAAAGCTGTCCGCCATATCAAATTTGGGTTCAATCGCAATTTTTCCTTCCTTATCAATAAAGCCAAACTTTTGATCTACTTGGACAACGGCTAATCCCTGGGAAAAGTTATTGGCATAACTAAATCCAGGTTTTATAGCAATTTTACCGTCTTTCCCTATAAATCCGTATTTTTCTCCGATTTTTATAACCGCCAGATCTTCTGAGAAATTTTTTGCATAGCTAAATTTTTCTTCCGTTATAAGTTTTCCGGTTTTATCAATAAAAGAAAATTGACCATCTGATGTCTCAATTCGAGCGATCCCATTGCTAAAAAGGAAAACGTTTTTAGTATCTTTTGGCTGAATTACGGTTTCTCCGTTGGTATCAATATACAAAATTTGCCCGTCTACTTGGACTCCTGCCAAACCCTCCGAAAAAGCATTTGCAATTTCAAAATTATCGTTTAAAACAATGTGCCCTTTGGTATTTATATAATAAAATATATCTCCGATTTTTACAAGAGCCAAACCTTCCGAAAAATCTTTGGCTTCATCATATTGTGGTAGAATAGCAACTTTTCCTGATTGATCTATGTATCCGTATTTATGGTCTTGGGAAATGAGATAAAGTTGGTTTTTAGAATATTTATGAGTTTTTTTTGACTGGTTTTCGGAAGATTCTTCTTTAGTAGTTTTTTGAGAAACTATTTTGTTTTTAATTAGTGTAGACCATATAAATTTACCATTTTTATTTATATAACCATTTTTGTTTTTTATTCTAACTTTGGCAAGACCATTTACAAAAGACGTACCTTTGTCAAAAATGGGAGAAATAACAAGCTTTCCTTTATTGTTTATATAGCCAAACTTTCCCTTTACGGTAACTCTAGCCAACCCCTCGGAAAAGGATTTTGCATCTTCAAACTTGGGTTGAATAATCGTTTTCCCTTCTTGATCGATGTATCCCCATTTTCCGTCTTTTTTGATAGGGTATAAAATTGCATTGCTATTCGAAAAAACCCCAGATACGCAAAAAAAGATTGCAAGTGCTACAAAGATTATACATATTCTGTTGAACATTACAAACTCCAAATTAAAAAAATACTTATGTGTTATGCTCTAAAAATAAATAGTGAAAGATATGGAATGACTGTCAATAGAAGAAATACGGATTAATAAAAAATCAATTTTTTATCAACAAATTTTGTTACATTTAAACAGATTCAATCCGGTTTATCCCGTAGTTCTAGTTTTAAAATTCTTTTCAAGAAATTACTTTTAATTCCGGAAAATAATACTATTCAATCTTGTACAACAAATCCATATACATATCCAATAGATCAGCTACGGCAGTTCTATCCGGAATTGTTGCTGCCATTCCATAGACGGGGGCCATTTCACCTTTTTCACTGGGGTGTGCTTTTACGTAAGCCACACTTTCCCGTAGGTCGGTGATAAATCTTTCTGCAACACCCTCTTGCGCATGGCGAAGTGTGACACAAATATGAACACAAGAAGGCTTGTGCAGTCCGTTCAAACTCCAATTTTTATGGGTCATAGACTCCATTACTTTATAGATGTCAATTGTATGGGAAGAAAAAGAGACATTGAATAGTGGGTCACCCAATACAAAAAGATCCGGTATGGTTTTGATTTCATTTTTAATTTTGTTTGCGGTTTCCAGAATCTTTTTGGCATTTGCCATATATCCTTTTTCACCTATGTTTACCATAGCTGCCCAGCTCATAGCACTCAAAGCACCGGGACGACTACCGGCGAAACTTGGTGAAAAATATATGCCACCGGGCCATTCGGTTATCTTAAAATATTGGTATCTTCGCAGCTCTTTTGTTCGATAGAGAATAACGGAAATTCCTTTTGCCGCATAGCCGTATTTGTGTGTATCAACCGAAATGGAAGTAACACCGGGCAATCTGAAATCAAAAACCGGAACTTGGTAACCCAATTTTTCCGCAAAAGGGAGTAAAAATCCTCCCAAACAAGCATCCGTATGGAAACCAACCCCATGTTCTCTTGCTATTTCGGACAATTCTTCTATGGGGTCAATCACACCGTGTGGAAAGGAAGGAGCTGACCCCACTATAGCAATCGTATTTTTCGAAATGGCATTTTTCACTTTTTCTATATTGACACGGTAGTCGGATTCGATAGGAATTTTGACCAACTTTATATGAAAGTATTCACTAGCTTTATCAAAAGCTGCGTGAGCCGTAATGGGTAGTACAACTTCCGGATTATGAATTCCCTTTGTGTCCCTTGCCCAATCTCTATAGGTCTTCATGGCGAGTAAGATGCTTTCCGTTCCACCGGATGAAAGAGTACCGCATATACTTGCATTGTCGGAATTATCAGCCCCTAGCATGAATGAAGTCATGGCAACCACTTCTGCTTCATACTTTCCGATGCTAGGCCATAAATCAGAGTGAAGCGGGTTGGTTTGTGAATGAATGGAATATACCTTGTTTAGAAAGTCGATATGCTTTTCATCACCATGGTAAACAGCACCGGAAACATAACCGTCTTTCCATCTTGATTCTTCAAAATCTTTGATCTCTTTCATGATTTGAAGAATATCTTCTTGCGATTTCCCTTCCCTTGGAATTTCCTTAAAAGATGCAAATTTCCCTTTATATGGTTTTAAAGAACCTTCCAGAGATTTCATAATTTCGTTGTATTCTTTTTGAATTCTTTCCCTAACCACCGGAATGGATTTAATTCCTCTAAAAAAGAATGATTTCACGCTTGATACTAAACTACTTATATCCATAATTCGATTTTTACTCTAATATATACTTTAATATCCATTTTTTAAAAAATAGCCAATCTATCACCAAGAAAATTGCATAACTTTTAACATCCCACTCCTATATTCGGAATCTTTACTAAAATATTTTTGTAGGCTATACTTTTCGAAAAGCGAAAGGAAAGAGTCAAACCTTCATTTTTTATACTACCTGAATCATAAAAAAAATCTAATTATTTTAAAAAATTTTTATTGACTTTTGATAATCGAATAGTGTTTGCTGTACATCCGATTAGAGGCACACTATGAAAACTAAACTGATTTTAACTTTCTTGCTTTTTCTGGCTTCCGCATTTTCCGTTTTTTCACAGTCACAAGGTGTGATGTTTCAAAAACCTGGAGTTATTGGTGATTCATTGAGCCAAGGTTTTTTTGGAGCTACCGTTGAGAAAAAAACTCAAAACTGGGCTTATCCTGTTTTGGTCACCAAACAAGCGGGTGGAAGCATATCTTACAATGAACTAAAAGGTCCTTATGTAAACCTGGAAGACATCTTAAATGGAGACTGCGGTCCGATTTGTATCGCAAGTGCAATTATTGGCGGAAATGCAAGCACTGTTTCTTTGCCAACTCACGCAGGAATTACGGGAGCTGATTATACCAATGTTTTAAGAACTTCCGGAAAATGTGAAGACATAACGGCAACCAAGTTGGTTCGAGACTGGTATTGGAAAACTTGGTATTGGTACACCTATAGATGGGTCGAAGCTCAGGATTGTCAAGAACCTGATAAGTTCCATAAATATGGTTTAAGAAATTCCGGAACTCAAATGGAAATTATGGAAAAGGTGAAACCAACGTTTTTATTTGGTTCTGTGGGAGCAAACCATGTTTTGTGTACGGCTTTGAGCACATCTTTGGATTGTTTAGATGAAACAAGGTACAAAAGAGACGTTAGAGAAGTAATGAGGAGAATGGCAGCCATCGGAACTATCAAAGGCGGAGTCATTTTTACCGTTCCTAATGTCACAAGCATTGCCTATTTGGAATCTTACAAAGACCCAAACAACAGAGCAGATTATACGGGTTTAAAAGCTTTTTATAGAAATTCGGTTTCTAGTCCGTCTCATGTACTTGATGCAAATGAAGTAGCTAAAATTACCAATTTTTTGACAATGGTAAATAACGAATTAAAAGCCCAAGCAGCAGCCATGAATTTTGCCTTGACCGATGCAAAAGTTTTGTTTGATGATATTCGTGAAAACGGAAGGCTTATCCAAAGTCCTTTAGGTTATAGCCCAGGTTTTGCAAAAGCAAATTGGCCCTTGCCAAATCAACCCGGACTTTTTGGCTTAGATGGAGTCCACCCGAATATGTACGGTCATGCGGTAATGGCAAATGAATTGATTGATGCCATCAATGCCAAGTATGGTTTTAATATACCGAAAATTAACGAATACAACGCGTGGTACAATGATTCCTTGAATCGCAATCCCATTGATTTGAAGAGATTCTTAACCGAAAATATTATTGGACAGTTTATTTCTTGGGTAATCGGAATTTTTACCTAATTTAAAAGTAGGACAGATGTAGTATGGTTAACAGACAATATTATTTATTTATCGGAGCAATTTCTCTATTTGTATTTTCACTGTATTTGCTATTTTCTGTTCCTTCCTCAAAAGAATCAAAAGAAGTATCTCCTTTAAAAACCATTGGGGATACTTTTGGTTTTAAACACACAAGTTCTCTTGATAACTACAATGACCCTTTTTATCCTGATGCTCCGAATCCTTTTGATGAAAATGAAGAGTTATTGGACGAAGTAGAAAGGCTTTGGCCCGATGCTTTAAATTCCGTAACTTTATGGCCCCAAGCACTTTATCCTGAAAAAAATAAGCAAAAAGAGAAAGTCAGAGAAGAATGGATCGATTTTTCCAATAAATACCCGGAGAATATTTATGTCCCAAGCGAATACAAAGAGCCGATTACCGAAGAGAAAGCTGCTGAAATCCGTCAAGAATTAGACAATTATACGGAAATGGAAACCAAATTTGCAAGTTTTAATGCTTCCTCCAAGTATGCAGAGCCCGGAAGCGAACCTCCCAAATCTCCTAAAGAAGAAGAGGTAAGTCCGGAAGTGCAGAGGTCTTATTTTCAATACAAAACAAAGGAATTGGAATCTAGAATACAATTGGTCGAATATATGATGGAAAAGTCCTATCTTAATGCAGATCAAAAAGAAACAGCTCTAAAAGACCTTCAAAGTTGGAAAAAAGAATTGAATCAAATTATAGAAATATCCAAGCAGGTACCAAAATGATAAAAACTATTAAAATGTTTTTTCTACCAATTTTAATTATTCTATTTATAAATGTATGTGGAGGACCTCCTAAACCATCCAATGAAAAGAATAATGAAGTTATCAGTCAAGAGAAAACAGTGGACGAGCTTATTAAAGATTTAAACTCCGAGCAACCTTCAACTAGAGCACAGGCGATGATCGCTTTGTCAGAGAGAAACAACAAAGAATCTATTGAGATAATTCGAAAACTTCTTAAGGAAGACAAAAATGCTGCGGTTAGAGGTTCGGCTGCTCTTGCACTTGGAAACCTCCAAGATAAAGAATCAACAAAAGATATTGTTGCTCTGTTGAAAGATAAAGATATAACTCCGGATATAGTTCTGGATGCTTTGACAAGGATGAAGGACCCTAGTGCAGCGGATTCAATCGTTCCTCTTTTGGATTCTTCCAATCATGCTGTGAGACTCTTAACGGTGGAAGCGTTGTCAGCTATGGATGCCAAAAATTCCGGAGAATTAGTTCTCAAACAAGCTCTAAAAAATTTGGATGATGATAAAGCTAAAACTTATGCTATGGTTCTAGGAAGGCTAGAAGTCAAATCGTCAGAACCGTATCTTATGGAATTATCCGGAAAGTTAAAACCATCCCCTAGTTTAGCTGCTGTATACCTTGCGCTTGGAAGAATCAAAAGTGTAAAATCTGTTCCGATTTTAGCAAAAGCCATTGGAGACAGTTATGATAAAGGGCGCGAAAATGCTGTAGTTGCATTGGTTGATATCCAAGATAAGTCAGCCCTTCCACTCATGTTTTCTTATTTGGAAAACCAAGACAAAAGTATCCGTCTGGCTGCAGCAGAGGTAATTGTTCAAATTCCTTCTCCGGATTCCGGACCAAAAGCTCTTAAACTATTGGAATCGGGAAATAAAAATTCCATTGGTGCTACCGGATATGTTATAGGAAGACTAAAATACGAAGCTGGAAGAAAAGCCGTTGAAAAAGTATTGTCATCCGCTGGTACCCCAGAAAGAGAAGAATTGGCAAAAGCGTTGGGTTGGATTGGTAATAAAGAAAGCGTCCCAATGCTTATCAAAGTTTTGGAAGAAAAAACCGGAGAAGGAAGGTATGGAGCTGCTTGGTCATTAGGAATTATAAGAGACGAAAGGGCAATAGAGCCACTAATCAAAGCTAGTAATGATGCGGATCGCAGGCTTTCCACAATGGCTATAGAGAGTTTGGGGCAATTCAAAGGGGATAGAGTATTAAAAGCATTAGACAAAAAATTAGAATCTAGCGAAGAGGTGGCTCCTTTTGTGATTGGTTCCATATCGTCAATCCCTGGAGATGAAGCACGTAAACTTCTTGAAAAATATGCTTTGAATAAAAATCCGGTAGTTCATAGGGTAGCCATCCAAGAGCTGGGAAAAAGGAAAGATAAAAAATCGGTTCCTGTATTGATCGATGCTTTAAACCTAGATATATTAGAAAGCAGAAAGCTAATATACCAAGCTCTTTCTACCATAACCGGAAAGTCGTTTTATACAAAAAACGAATGGTTAGAATGGTATAAAGACAATAGGTAACGTCAGTTCGATATAACATTTTTATTTTCACTAAAAGGGCAACCACCGGGGGATTGCCCCTACAAAGCCTTTGGTATTTTCGGGTGTAGGGGTGAACCCCTGTGTTCACCCTTCTTATTTTTATAACATTATCCCTTACATTAAACCCTTTAAATCACATGGCTGTAAAACCTATTTCCGATTTTTTGTATCCGAATGGGGATGCTATAAAGTTCACTTAGGTTTTTATCAGTCATTGTATCTTGCAAAGTTCCTGATATCAATACTTTGCCTTCTTTCAGCATTAGGACATGAGAAAAATAAGAAGGTATTTCATCCGTTCTATGAGTAATTAGTATTGTGGGAAATCCTAATTTATTGCGATATTCCTTCAGAAAGGAAAAAAAGTCCTCTCTAGCTGTTATATCCATAGAAGAACACGGTTCGTCCAAAACTAGCAATTCCGGATCGCGAATCAATGCTCTAAGGAGTAACAGTTTTTTTTTCTCCCCGGAAGACAAGGTTGAATAATTCTGATCTTTATTTTTGATCCATTGGTTAGATTCAATCATATTTTGAATTTTTTTCTCATCTTCATCCGTTATACTTCCGTAATATCCAATGGTGGATAAAATTCCGGTAGCTAAAACATCTTTAACGCTTAATCTTTTTTGCAGCATTGCTCCTTGGTGAGAACTCTGTAAAATACCAATTCGCTTCTGAATTTCAGAAAGAGGAACTTCTCCAAAAAGCTTACCAAACAAACAAACAGTCCCAGATGTCGCCCATAAATAACCGTAAAGTATATTTACCAGAGTCGTTTTTCCGGAACCATTTCCACCCAAAAAAACCCAATTTTGATCTTTCTGGATATTCAAATTAATATTATCAAGTATCTTTCTGTTTTGCCTATAATACGAAATCTTATCTAACTGGACAATATTCATTCAACCGTGTTACTTTGGTAAAGTGCATTCAGTTTCTCTATATACTTTTTATATGATTCTTCCGAATCCAATTTAAAGGCTTTCAGAGTTTCCTGCTCAACCGTATAATAACTAGCTTTATCATCCAAAGTATCAACCATGATATTTGCCAAATAAACTACTTCCACCAAGTCTTTGTATTTTTCCGGTGCTAACATAGGTCTGTGATGGTATTGGATAATCGTAACAAGCTCTTCCGGAAAGCCCCACTTTCCTGCTAATTTAGCACCAATTTCAGGGTGTCCGATACCAACCGACATTTCTTCTACCACTACCGATGAGCTCTTTTCTTTCAATTTGAGTTTATCAATTTGAGCAACAAGCTCTTTATCCAAAGACAGTAAGATCAGCTTACCAATATCATGAAGCAATCCACCGGTAGCCGCTAATTCTGATATTTTTGCTCTTGAATGGTCTACACCTACTTGCTTGGCAAAAAAGCTACATTTGTACGAGTGGTCCCAAACGCTTTGAATCCTTTTGTATTTGGCTGCTAAAATCTTCCTTACCTCAGACGCATACAATACGTTTTTGATATTCTGAATTCCAAGAATCCGTATTGCCATGGATATTGTCGCAACCTTGTTTCTTGTAGAAAAAAGGGTTGAGTTTGACAATTTCAATAGTTCGGCACTTAAAGCCGGATCTTTTTCTATTTCTCCAGAAAGTTTTTGAATGGTTGTTTCCGGATTATTACATAAAGTAATTAATCTCGTAATCCTTTCTTGCAGAGGTGGTAAGCTTTCAATTTCATTTAGAATTTTCTCATTAAATTTATTGTTTACGATAATTGGTACGGTATTTCGCGGAACATTTAAACTCACGAGAGTCTTGGCTTCATTTGATTCAATTTTAAAGTTTTTTATGCCAACACCAGAATTTTTTAGTAAGATTTGAGTAAGAATAAGACCAAGACCTGCACTTTCCTGGGTATCCCCCATATCCAAAAATGCGTCCGAAAGGTCATTGTATTTTTTGGCACATTCCAATCTAGATTGTATCCTTTTCAATTCATCGGGTAGAATCCCCACGTTATTTTCTACAAGAAAATAAACGATCTCATCTTTCACTCCACCCATAAATTTCACATAATAAATGGAATTGCTTAGAATGTCTTCTTGCTCAGACCATTTAAAGGTCACCTCAGAATGAAAATCTTTCATTCCTTTTGAGTAATCTTTACTGTTAAATATATCTAGTTTTTCCCTTTCAAAAAACAGACGTTTAGCGTTGGCTTTTACGGAATTGGTTATAATTTCTTTCAAAATTGTATTTAATACTTCAATTAAAAACAATTGGTCAAATTGACTCAAAATTTTCACCAAAAGGCTATATATATCCTGGTTTACTTCATCGTTAAAAAACTTAAATTCAACCGAAAATGATCCTTCCTTAAAAAAATGGGAACTTAATTCTTCAATATCTAACATAAAAAAACACTAACACGAAATGATAATTTATTGCAAGATATTTTAATATGAATCCCTTATCAACTAGCTAAAATCATTCGGAAACTAAAAAAAATTAAGTATCAAAAAAAAGTAAAGGGAAAAGGTGTTCTTTGTCTTAGTAGAATGTAACAATACAAAAAGAGGAAGTAATACAATGGAAGAATTAGTTCACAATTTACCTGAAACAAAGTTTGATACAAACAAATTTGAGGAAAACGAAGAATATCAAAAAATTAGGGAGGTAATCTATGAATTGCTGGATTCCTTTCAGGCTGAAGTTAAAACAAAAAAAATGAATCAATACACGGGAAAAAGGAAAAAAACTTTAAAAAAAGCAATTAAACCAAGTCGAAAAATAGAAATCATTGAGTTACCATTTACGTTTTGAAATGTATTCCCAAAAACAAAATTTTGTTAAGGGAATCTAATTTGTATTTCTATTTTTTTTTATTTTTTTGTGTATTTTCTTTTTTACGGGCAGAGACCTATTATGATTATAGGTTGGATGATCTAAATTATATCCATGGTGGTGGAGTATCCTTTAAAAAAAAAGAAAGGATGATTAAAAATCCGGATAAAATTCTGTTTAAAAATGAAAACTTTGAATTGTACAACCAAAACTATTTATATTCCAGATTTACGAGCCAAAAAGGTGGAGTAAAACAAGAAGCAGCGAGGAAATACTCTTCCAAATCCATTCTTGATTCCGAGTTTGGGTTCGGTTATAAAAAATCCTTAAACCAATTTTCGTTTTTTTTAGCTCCCAAATTGTACTACCAAGAACAAAACAATCTTTACAAAACCATCAAAAAAAGGGGAGACTTTGAAGCTATCATTTCCAATCGCTTAAATACAAAAATTCCAATAATTTTGGAGAGAGGGAGAGGTTATCAGAGATTGGATAGATACGGGCTATTTTTTAGTGGTATATCCAATTATGTAGAATTCAGTTTTTGTATTCCCAAAGTAGGCTTAAAAGCCAATGTAATCGGACTTTACTATCCTTATAATTCCAGCAGGGCAATATCCGAATTTGCATTGGGAAATAAGCTATATGGCGGCTCTGTTTTTTTTGATAAAGTACCATTTTTGAGAGACTCCAATCTCTTCTTTTATAGACTAAATGAGCCTTTGCAAATCGCAAAAAAACAGACTATTTTTGAAAAGGCAAAAGATTTTCATCCCCATGGTAGTTTTTCATATATTGGTTTGGAAACAAAATCCAACCTCTTCCGAGATGTTTTTAGTGTGGAACTCGGACTAATTCGGGTTAGCGGTTTTCGAGATATGGCTGAATATTCTTACCAGAACTATAATCCCAGAACTACAACCAAAGCATGGTTAGGATATTTACAGGGTGATTACAGATTAAAGGAATATAATATAAAAACAGGCTTTCTTTATACCAGCAAAGATAGAACCTCAAGAGTGGATAACACCAGTAACGGTTATTCCGGATTATTAACTGATCCCAGGATTTTTGGTGGAAATGCCTCGTTTCTACTTATGCAAAGCATAAAACTAAAAGACAACAAAGTTTTTGCTGACTTATACGAAGAAAAAAAAAACCAATACGAAAACAAAGGAATGGAATTTTTCCATCTTGGATATAATTGGCTAATTTATAAATCCATACATTCTTTCATTGCTATGAACTATTCACTATTTGAAAAGGGAAAAGGGGTTGAACTGATTTTTATGCCTATTTATCAACCTAATTCTTTCGGAAAGCTATCGGAAACCTACTTTTTGCTTTCTGTATGCTTGGCGAGAGTAAAACCTTTCGAAAAAGAAACCTTTATTTTTGATGAAATCCAGCGTAACGCAAAAACAAGAGAATATCTACGATTTTATCTGTCAGCAGGAATTAAATTTTGAGGATTTTATTATCTAACAAGCCTGAATACTTTCTTCTTTTTATCTATTCGGTAAGAAAATTTAAACTTGCTTTTGCAATAAGCCTTGAATTAACTTGGTTATCGCATGAATTTAAAAAGTATATTTAAAAAATTTGAAGAAATATTGTCCTTACCGGAAGATACCAAACCTGAAAGAGTTAGAAAAACAACTCTTTTTATCGTTTCTTCTTTGATAGGATTGGCAGGATTCATTTGGAGTGCTATGTATTTCTTGCTTGGTTATAAGCTATCTTCCGTCTTTCCTTTGTCCTATTCCATATTGGTTTTTATAACAATTCTTATCTACTTAAAGTTTAAAGCTTATGGTTTTTTTCTATTTGTGCAATTGCTTTTGATATTGACACTGCCTTTTTTTTTACAATCGAGTCTTGGCGGTTTTTCCAAGTCTGGAGCTGTTATAGTTTGGTCTTTTTTGGCTCCAGCAGGAGCTTTGTTTTTTGCAAAATCAAAAAGAGCCTATACACTGATTTTTTGTTATATATGTTTAATCATATTATCAACCATAACAAACGATTTTTGGGTAAAAAATACGATTCCTGTTCCAAATGAAGTTCAACTTGTATTTTATTTAATGAACATTGGAGCAGTTTCGGTTATTGTTTTTATAGCCTTTATTTATTTTGTAAATCAATTGGAAATAGTAAATTTGGATGTGAAAGAGAAAAATGATAAACTGGAATCTTTGGCATCCAAGCTCTCAAAATATCTTTCGCCTCAGGTGTATGCTTCCATTTTTTCAGGGAATAAAGATGTTACCTTAGATTCTTATAGAAAAAACCTAACAATATTTTTTTCCGACATAAAAGGTTTTACGGAAATGACAGACAGGATGGAATCTGAGTCTCTTTCCTCGCTTCTTAACAACTATTTAAACGAGATGGCTAATATAGCCTTACGCTACGGAGGGACAATAGATAAGTATATTGGCGATGCAATCATGATATTTTTTGGAGATCCGGAGTCAAAAGGAGTTAAAGAAGATGCAATAGCTTGTGTAAAAATGGCAATAGATATGAGAGAGAGAATGAAAGAATTACGGACAAAATGGGAGTTAGAAGGCATAGTTTCTCCTTTACACATTCGTATTGGAATAAATACGGGGTATTGTACCGTAGGGAATTTTGGAAGTAAGGACAGGTTAGACTATACGATTGTTGGAGGAAACGTAAATCTTGCCAGTCGTTTGGAGTCAAAAGCGGATCCTGATCAAATTTTAATATCAAAAGAAACTTTTTTATTGGTAAAAGATGCTATTTTGTGCCAACAAAAAGGTTTGTTGAAAGTAAAAGGGATTGCCTACGAAGTTCCGGCTTATGAAGTTGTTGATCTCTTGTCCAATGTATCAGATGCATCCCTAGAGAATCGTAAAATAAAAGAAGACTTTGACGGCTTTTCCATTCAAATTGATACATCCAAAGCGGATAATCAAAGAGTTATAAAAATTCTAAAAGAAGTAATAGAGAAAATAGAAATTTCTTAAAAATACTTTGTTCAGGATTAAACGTTAAGATTGGCTTTATTTTTGATAATTGGCTTTAATGATTTTATTATTTTAAAAATCGAAAAAACTTCTTCATTATCAGCGTGATAGCTTCGGCTAATACAATAGTCATTACCTGTTAAAACAATAAAATTCCACACTAATCCCACTACAAACAAACCATAAATAGGCAGTTTATTTTGATTTTGCTCTCTGGCAACCAGCATTGCGGCAAGCACTTGTGCGTCCGGTGTACCTTGATTTTCGATGCTGCGCTTGTACTCATGCAAACAAAAATAAGGTTTTTTAGGTTCACGAAAACCTGTGGCAATCATGCCATCAACAATACCGGAGAGTTCATAATCACCTATAACAGCCGATAAAGGACGTTCTAAAAAATAGCCGATTTGCTCATCATCGATATCAGCAATCATGATAAGTGGACTGATAAACTTATTTTCTAGCTCAACCTCATTCCATGCACGTCCACCTCTAATCAATGATTTTTGTAGCAGCAATAATCCGTTTCTCTCATGATCAGTGATTTGCGCCTCGTTGTTTTCCCATTGTTGCAATAAATCACATTCCCAAATTTGACGTAATCCGAAAGTGTCATCCAGTGTAGTCAGTGTCCATTCTCTAAATGTTATTGTTTTCATTATTTATATCTTTATTATGACATGTAAATCCAAGGCTAATCGTAGGTGATATATCTATTAAATCCCATAATAACATTATCGGAATTTCTTCCTCTTCCTCCAGCAAATAATCATTCGATTCAAACTCAAAATCCAAAATTCCTATGCAATACACCGCTTTTAGCTGGTAATCCCACTTTTTCCCTTTTAGGGCTTGCTCCCGTATCGGAAATGTAGAGTAAAATATCATCAAAATGACCTCACCTTCTCCTTGGTCTATTGTAAATATGCTTGCTCCCGTATCGGAAATGTGGAGTAAAATATCATCCTATCTTTGAAAAACTTCTGATAGGCTTTCTGCATTTCTATGATAAATTTTTCACCTTTCTGGTTTGTGCAAAAGATATCATGCACCGCTTTTCGGTGTTCCTTTATTTCTGCTAGTCTTTCCACATTTTTGAATGTCAGGTCAACAATTCTATGAATCGGTAAAACGAGTTCATTGAGGAAGTCTATCAATAGATCTTTGTTTCCTTCTTCTCCGAAAAGTCGTTTAAATCCAAAGTCGGTAAAAGGATTGATGTATTTCGAGTTATCCGATTCCAAAGTTTTCATGATAGTCTACTGTAAACGAATGTATTGCTTGTAAAACAAAAAATTAGAAGAGATCCTAATCGTGGCTTTGGTTCTGGGAGCTGGAAATGCCTAAATAGGTAAATAGAGAACCAAAACAATACGGAAATTAAATTTTTATTTCGGATTTATCTTCAAGATCATGCAAAAAGTTTATTAATCTATACAATTTTCTTTGATCTTTTCCTTTTGTACTTGAATTTTTATCAATTGTCTTGGAGTAGATAGATTTTAAGTGATTTTTAAGAGTTCCTTCGGTTATATTTTGTTTTGATTTTATTATCTCTCTCGTGGAGCCTGTATAAAGCAAAGATGCAATCTGAGCTTCATTATACGTTAGATTATATTCAGTTTGTAAAATTGCAAATATTGCGATTGGTTTTTTCTTTTCTTTCAATTTCAATGGAAGTATAAGTTTATATTTATGAGAAAAATATATTGCAAATAGAGAAAAAATGTATAAAATTATTGTAAGGAGTAAAAAAATATTCTCTCGAATGTGGAAACGAACTGACGGTTCCGGATAAAAAAAGACTAAGCTGCACAGCGTCAAAGAACAAAATGCAAGAAATATTCGATACAATCCTTGACGATAAACATTTGTGGCTATATTTTTTTCTACAATTTTCCTGGATAATATCAATTGGACTCCTGAAGTGGCAAGCAAGAGAATCATAATCCAAGTGTTTATGAAAATTGCTACTAGTGCAAACATATTCCAGGCATTTTCCGGTTTCAGAGATATTAGGTAAAAAAATATTATTAAACTAACAACAGGATGAGTCGCTATGGCAGCAATTGTTTTAAAATTCCATTTTGCTTCTACATATTTTCCAAATACATCCGGATGGATGATTGATAGCAAAAATAATTGACCTATCTGGAATGAAACAGGTGGATACTTAAACCAAAATTCTTCAGACAATTCTATAAATTGATATTTGAAGGTAAATTCCGAACTAATAAAAAACGCACATACCGTAAATAGAATTATACCATACAAATATCTTATAGCAGTTTCTAATTCAAAGTTTAGTGATATTGTTTTTGGATCGGAGAAAAATTGAAAGATATTTATTGGTTGAATAAAAAAATAGAAAATAACTCTTACGTTGAATTTTAAAAGTACAGAGACAGAGTAATTCAACATATATCCTATAAGTATAAGTGTTATACAAAAAATAACCATTCTTGGAAAGTTATTAAAAATTAGATGTTTTGTTTTTTTCCTATTTAGGATTTTGTAATCACCTAGAATAGGTTGCTGAGAATAACAAAATCCGCCAATGGAAGAGTAATCATATACTTTTAATTTCAAAGTATTTATCTCATCCCATTTTATGGCACTTTTAGGTATTCGATATAATCTTGCTTCTCTAACTCCAGACTGAAAATTTATTGTAGAATCAGGGATACTACCTGTACTGCCAATGATTTCCCCATTAAAGTATGCTGTATCAGAATCGTCTATACAAGGAGTATAAAATGCAATATCTATCTTGTGCCAACTACTTGGTATTACGAATTTTGCTTTGTAAATTCCAAACCCATTGTAATCATCTTCTTTAATACCACTTTCTTTTGATTCCCAGTTAATAATTTTTGTCTTTTTATAACTTTTGTGCTTTTCTAACCTAAGTTCCCAATCTTCCAAGAGAAGTAGAGTTTTATCTGTCTCTTGGTAGCAGGTTGAAAAGCTAAATACAAATAGTATACAAAGTAAAAATCGCATTATGACAATTGTATCCATGTCTTATTTTTTTATATTTTTGTCAATTAAAACTTTTTTCCAATTTGTAAAAGCTTCTATGCAATCAGTTGCATAAATAGTACCAGAATATGTTGCAACACAAGTTCCTGAATCATCTGAATTAAAATCCACATGCAAACCAAATATTTCTTTTTGATTCATTATATTAAAACTTACTTTTTTTGTTGTTTTTCATAATACCACTACGTAATATGAATAATTTAAGAAATTACTTTTAAAAAAAGAGTTATATTAGATATAAAAAATTGGAGAATATTTTATGCCTGAACCACATGTTACCGAATCTTTAGAAGGAACTAATAATGAATTTGAATATAAATACATTATAACAGAACGTGCTTTTAATACATTGCGAAATGCTTTGGATAAGAAAGAACTCTCTACCTTTGATATTAATGGAAATACACTTGAATTTACAAAAAGTATAACCAAAACTAGACCTTATCTTTACTTTGATACAGAAAATAATGAACTATTAAATTATAAAATGCAATTAAGCCTAAGAAAAAGAACCGAAGATTATATGATAACTTTCAAAGAACAAGGATTAGGCTTTGAAGGTGAACCTATAGCTGCTAGAATTGAAAAAAATGCTAAAGTGAACGAAGAAATAGGAGAAAAAGTATTTAAACATGAATCATTAAGTTTTATTGAAGATTTGGAACCAATTCAATTAACTGGATTTTCCGCCTCACAATTATCAAAATCATGTTCTTTTACAGTAGAAACGAATATTTATTTTGTTTATTCTGAAGATAAACAAATATGCCGATTGTCATTGGACAAAATTTTCATTGAAGAAGGTCATGTTTTATACGAAATTGAACTAGAATTTAATGTACAAAGGATTGTTAATCTTTCGTCTATAGAAGAATTTAGTTTTCAATTTATGAATTACATCTCAAATTTTTTAAAAAAAAGGAATGTGAGGGAACATAAATTTAGACAGAATCGAATTATTCACCCCAAATATTTAAGAGTTTTATCTTCTAATCCGCAAGTGAGATTCAAAATTGAAAATTTAACCGGTATACAAAACTTTAATAGTGAGGATGACCTCTCAAGTTACCAAAATACAATTAAAAATGTCTTACAAAAAAGTTTAGAAAAGAATGATAGTGCATATATAGTCCCATGCCTTATCTCTATTTCTAAACACCGGAGTTATCTTGAAGAAAGTATAGAAAAAATTCGTTTAGAAATGACAAAAAGCTTGATGAAAATACAACCAGGTCAAGCTGATAGATTTGCTATTAATAAATTAGTTCTTTCGGGTGGAGAGATTCTTTTTGTATTAGTTTTCAATGCAAGGACTTACAATCACTTTACTATTCATAAAAAAATTGAAGGTTTTTTGTGGTCTGACTTGATTCAAAAATTAAGCATAGAAACAGGTCAGGGAAAAGAATTATTTGATAGAAAAATACAGTTAAATATTGCAATTGGAGCAGAAAGAGCAATCGTACAATTAGGGAAAAATCCTAAAACTACAATTATCAATAATATATTTTTCTTTTTGTACAATCATAATATGCACATAAAAGATCCAAATACTTTTAAACATAATGTTCTCACCTCATTTGAAACTTGCTGGGATAATTTGTATGAATTGGAAAAAAATCGGTATAATACAAATTTGTTTGATCGAAGAATTGTTAAGGATCCTTTTTATTCCATTAACACAAATCATGGGCACAAATTCATTTCAATCTATGGACAAAATAGAATAAATAATTATGGTAGTTAAAAAGGTTTTTGCTAAATGGCTGTCAAACAATTAGAAAAAATTCCAAATTCAGTTAGACATATAGTTAAGAAGGGGCTTGAATCAGCTGAGGAAAAGGGATCACTTGGAAATATTCCAATAAACTATGTCCAAATTGAAAATTTTCTAACTGGTGGTTACACAGGTGCCATTGTTTTTCTTGCTACTTTTGGAATTTTAGATGAAAATCCGGATAATATTACAAGTTTTGTAAGAGTTGTTAAAATAGCCAGATCTGATATTTGTGAGATGGAGTACCAAGGTTTTTCCGTTACAAGAGAAATGGCTTTGGACGTTTTTAGTCAGTTAAATTATGAAAAAACAGACAACTTTGAGATTACAAATCATGAGAATTCCGAAAAATTAGAATATGGAATTCTCCTTTACCAGGACGTTGGAAGCGTTGCGGGAACAAAGCCCAAAAGCTTATCAGAATATATTATAGACGAGTTGTTTTCAGATCATAATAAGGATAAATTTTCTCAAAAAGTCTCTAATTTTTTAAAAAATGAGATTTTTTTTAAGCTAAAAAAAAGCCTCTACCAACCAATTCAAGAAGTTAAGGTAGATTACAATAAACTATACAATCAAAAAATTGATGAAAAAGTCTTAAATAGTATAAGAGAACTACAAAAACTAGATTTATCCTTACCTGCTCCTGAGAAAATTCGGGAATGGTTTAATCAAATTTCTTTTTATTATAAATCCAGAAAGTATATTCATGGAGATTTAAATCCGGAAAACGTTCTAATCTGGGAAGATGAAAATGGTTATTTAAAGTGTAAGATTATTGATTTTGGTGAAGTAGTTCCAAAATTAAATGAAAAGTTTACACCAATATTTTGGGACTTTTCTCGTTTATTTGGAGGACTTTTACTAGATTTTGCTGAAGAATATTATCTTCTGAGGTTAAAAAAGAATACTAAGCAAGCAGATATTAACTCACTAGAAGTATCCAATCAACTAATTGACTTGATATGGTCTGCTATTGATAATTCTATATTTGATAAGAAAGATGAAAAAAAAGATGTTTCAAATGAAATTTATTATCTAGTTCAAATATACTTAAATACTTTATCAGGTTTTTTGAATAAAACCATTCACCAATCAGGAGAATTGAGTCCCAAGGGCTTAAATGATTACTTATATAATCAAATAGCTTTTTTTTTATTTTTTACTAAATATTCTGTTCCGGAATTTAAAAAATTATTTTCTTTTAAGTTAGCAGTAAAGCTATATGAATATACTAATTTAGATTCTGGTAGAAAAAGAAAATTAATTGGTTATTTTTCCCAAGATGACACTCCTCCTCCGCCTGAACCTCCACCATCCTCACCACCTCCAAACAAGAAAAAACTAATAGTAGCAGGTTTGTCTGGAGTTTTGATCTTAACAGCTGCCATTTTATCTTATAATTATTTTGTTCAAAACGATGAAGTATCACCTGTTAATTCGGAAAGGTGGAGTGATTATAAGGGAAAATATCAATGGTATGTCGCAATTGATAAGTGTAAGAATCTTGGAAAAGGTTGGCGGTTACCATATAGGCAAGAATTCATTGCACTTAAAAACAACAAAGACGAAACTGAAAGTTGGAAAAAAAATGATGATGAAACGAAAGACTGGTATTGGACAGGGGAAGAAGATAATGAATATGCATACTATTTTTCTTTGGATAGCGGTGAGTTTAAAAAGGTTTATAAAAGTGAAGAAATAAAAGTGCGTTGTTTTCGCTAGTCATTTGTTTATAGGATATCCAATACAATACAATAAAATGGCAAATAAAGTTTATACTAAAACTAAAGGAAACTAAAATGGATACCTGGGAACTAGAAAAATCAAAATACATCAATCCTTTTACCGATTTTGGGTTCAAGCGTTTGTTTGGAGAAGAAGGGAACAAAGACCTATTGATTGATTTCCTCAATGAACTGGTTTTACCAATTCATAAAATTGTTGATTTGACCTTTAAGAATGTAGAAAGACTCGCAGAGATACAAGAGCACCGAAAAGCAGTGTATGATATTTTCTGTACAAACCAGAATGGCGAAAAGTTCATAATAGAAATGCAGAAAGCATATCAAAAATTTTTCAAAGATAGAATGATATTTTATTCTACGTTTCCGATACGTGAGCAGGCTTTGAAAGGAAAGAAATGGAATTATAAGTTAAAAGCAGTATATTGTATAGGAATCTTGGATTTTGAATTTAATTCGGATGATTATTTGTTAGAAGAAGAGGAAGAAATTCCAGAATCAATAAAAAAAGAGATGAAATCAGAGTTTCATC
Source organism: Leptospiraceae bacterium (assembly GCA_024233865.1). Classification (GTDB taxonomy): domain Bacteria; phylum Spirochaetota; class Leptospiria; order Leptospirales; family Leptospiraceae; genus JACKPA01. Next base: position 53,972 of record JACKPA010000006.1, read on the forward strand.
ACGACATCCAGCTAAAAGATCAATACAACAGAGTCTTTTATCCCAAACTAAGATATAAATTGTTAGAAATGCCAAAATTTACCAAGGCAGAATCCGAACTATATACCCATTTTGACAAATGGATATATTTTTTAAAGAACTTACCAAATTTTTCAGAGATACCGTCCATACTGAGAGAGCCGATTTTTGAGAAAGCATTTCAGGTAGCGGAGACATCAAATTTCAACGAAGCAGAGTTAGATGAATATATGTCGAGTTTGATGGAGTATTGGGATTTAATCAATGTGATAGATAGCTCGTTTGAGCTGGGAAAAGAAGAGGGTAAAATAGAAGGAAAGGTAGAAGGTGGGAGAGAGAAAAGTATAGAAATAGCTAAAGAATTGAAAAAAAATAATATTGGTATGGATATTATTTCCAAATCAACAGGCTTGACTATTGAGGAAATAGAGAAACTTTAGCTTTTGAAATTCGTTTTTTTGCAAAGAAATATAAAAACAAAGTTAAGGTCCGGAAACGCAACGGACATAATACTTTTCTGTTTTTGGTCTGTAACTCATATTATATAAATTAAACATAACACTCCAAGCATAACCTGAATAATTCGTAGAAGACCAATAGCCGGGACCGGATGTATTAGAATTAGGAAATGCAGCATGATCTATATGGGGTATTGACATGTTAGAATAAACAATTACTAAGGAATAAAGTTCATTAATATTTGGTAGCCTCCAACTTCCAGAAACTATTCCTCCAAGAGTTAAAGAATTACAATAATTAATTGCACTCTCCCATTGTTCTGGAGAAGATGCTCCGTCTTTACATGCATTTCCAGACAATCCTTTGCTACATTTTTGCCAAATTAATTTACTATAAACATCTGTTATTGTTCCATTACCATTATCTGTAAATGGCGAAGCAAATAATGTAACAAAAACTAGATTATTAATTAAAAGAACATATATAATTTTTTTAAACTGATAAATAAAATTCATTATAAAATCCTCTATATCTATAAACAATTATTATTTTGAAACACATCTAACATAGTTTTCTCCATTCATACTTGATCCTATATTTCCATAGTAAAAATTTATTATCCATGAGGAAATGTTATTATCACCAAAATCAATGTAATTTTTAGTGAAGTAATTTATTTCACTAAAATTATTAGGTATGTTTGGAAAAAATGTTGTATCTATACTAGGGTTAGACTTGCCAAAATTAACTATAGTAAATAACTCATACACATTTGGTAGTTCCCATTTTCTTCCTATTAAATTTAACTCTTTACAATAATTCATAGAATCATTTAAGTTTAATTTAGATGCATTGCCAGTACAACTAGAATCGTTATTTTGTCCATAACTACATTTTTGCCATATTAGTTTAGTGTTATTATCAATAATTGTTCCGTCATTATTGTCTGTATAACTTCTATCCAAAGATTTTTGGTGAGTCCCATCATCTCCAGACAAGTACGAAGTTGCTTGACCTGTTTTTAATAATGAAAGGATGTTGCCTTCTGTAAAAGTATTATAAAGAATGCAAATGATTTTTACATCAGTAATATCTCCACCTACAATTCCATTATTATTTTCTATAGAGCAATTCTGGAAATCAGGTTGTGTTTTAACTGTCACATCATAAGTAGAATTCATTCTCATTTTGGTTGCAAAAGAAAAAATAGTATCTGTTGAACTTACGCTCAAATCATCACTACCATTATTTTGTAGAACTAACCCATCAACATTCAAGCCGGAAATCGTACCACCGATACTGTATTCATTAGAATATGATGATAAACTTCCCATAAGTGCAAGTATACCAAACACCATTCGGTTATTTTCTTTTTCCTTTTGCAGAGCTTGGTTACCATAATACGCCTGTGGAAGACAGCTAATACAAAAATAAAGTATTGAAATCAGTAGAATGTTGTTAAGCATCTTAAACTTCCTCTCTGCTTTCGCTATCAACTCTCTTACTTTTATTTCAATACCCTCACTTTGAATATTTTTTCCAATTAAATTCTTTCTTTTATTCCACTCATTTTCGTTGTAAAACAAGACTTGCAGCGAGAGTATCGAATTTATCAAGAAACCGAACTTCAATTGAATTAAATTTTGATGAATCTTTTCTTTGATTCGCATGGAAAAAAAATCAATGGCTTCTCTGTTTTTATGTTCTAACAGTTTTTGTTTCATAAAAAATGCTCCTAAAGCGTTCTATTTTATATAGAAGATTCATTTTTATTTACCATGGTTAATTTGTCTTCAGAATTTTAAACAATTGAGACTATCCAGTAATTCAAAACTTCTTAAATAGTTGCGAATGAGTACCTATTCTTAGAAGTTTCAAAATGTCATTCCCCAATTGGTAAATTACAACTAAATCTCCACTCACATGAAATTCCCTCGTGTCACTCCATTCTGCAACTAGTTGATGGTCTCTAGCTTCTTTTGGTAATTCTCCTTTATTCAAAAGAATTGAAACATACAAAAACAGCTTTTCAATATTGGTTTGGCTGAGTTTTGCTTTTTGTAAATCTTTTACAAAGTTTTTATGAGTTGAAAGACTTATCATTTTATTTGTTCTTTAAGTTCTTCAATAGAAGTTGTATGCATATTTTTATTACTTCTTCCTTCTATGATGGTTTTCATAGTTTTGGCATTTGGTATTTTAACTTCAAAAGGAAGTCCATTATTAAGAATTACTTGTTTGTAAAACATTGTAATTGCTTGAGTTGGACTAATACCTAGTTCCTGAAATATCTTTTCTACATCGTTCTTGAGTCTTGGCTCAATCCTTGCGTTTAAAATTGCTGTTTTCATATCATTCCTTAAAAAATGTATTACGTATGATATACAATTAATGATTTCAAAGTCAAGAAAAAAGCAGAAATTTCTGTATTTCTAAAGTGTTCTATTTTATCCGTTCTATTTTTCTGATTTTATTATTTACACTATCTGCCACATAGAGGTTTGTTCCATCAGTAGTTATTCCAGTTAGTTTACTGAAAGAAGCAGATGTTCCTGTTCCACCTGCTGAACCCCAATTTTCACTACCCGCTAAGGTTGTTACAACCCCACTTGATATTTCTATCTTTCTGATCTTATTACTATCAGTTACATAAAGATTTGTTCCGTCAGTTGTTATTCCTCGTAGGTAATAAAAAGAAGCAGATGTTCCAGTTCCGTCTGTTGAACCAGAACTCCCACTGCCAGCTAAAGTTGTCACAACTCCACTCGATATTTCTATCTTTCGAATCTTATAAAGATCAGCCACATAGGTTCCGTCTGTGGTTATTCCTATTGGTTGGTTAAAAGAAGCGGAGGTTCCAGTTCCGTCTATTGAACCAGAACTCCCACTGCCGGCTAAGGTTGTCACAGCTCCACTTGATATCACGATTTTACGAATCTTATTATTATTACTATCAGTTACATAAAGATTTGTTCCATCTGTAGTAATTCCATTCGGATTCTTAAAAGAAGCGGAGGTTCCAGTTCCGTCTATTGAACCAGAACTCCCACTGCCGGCTAAAGTTGTCACAACTCCACTTGATATCACGATTTTAAGAACCTTATGATAAATATTATCAGTTACATAAAGATTTGTTCCGTCAGTAGCTATACCATTCGGACAACAAAAAGAAGCAGATGTTCCCATAAGTATTAGCATACCTACTATCATTTGTTTGTTCAAACTCTCTTCTTCCGGAGATAAAGCTTTTTTACCGTAGTACGCTTGTGGAAGACAACTCGTACTAAAACAAAGTATCGAAATTAGTATAACGTTGATTATGTTATTACGCATTTAAAACTCCTCCTTATTAAAGAGTTGTTATTTTTTAAAATTAAGTGGTTACGCATAAGTTTTTAGTGAGGCTTTGACTAAAAACTATAAACTGGAAATTTTACAATTTCTTTTACATAGGTTCGTTCAAAACCTCACCCAACTCTTCTTTTGACAATCCTGTCAATTCTATAATTTCCGAAGTTAGTTCACCACTTTCCTTTAGTTTCTTAGCAAGTGCATAAATCCGTTGCTTTTCTTTTAACAATTCCTGCTCCGCTTTTTGTTTGTCCTGCTTTTCTTTTAACAATTCCTGCTCCGCTTTTTGTTTGTCCTGCTTTTCTTTTAACAATTCTTGCTCCGCTTTTTGTTTATCCTGCTTCTCCTTTAACAATTCCTGCTCCGCTTTTTGTTTGTCCTGCTTCTCCTTTAACAATTCTTGTTCCGCTTTTTCTAATTTGTCCTCATAGATTGCAAGAGTCGCTCGCTTTCCGGCTTCCTCTTTCATTTCCCGAATCTTCTCAGGGCTTAATTTTTCATATTCTATCAAATCCACTGCCTTCTTTATAGCTGTATTTTGCAAATTCACTTGATATTTTTCTCTATTGTGGATCGATTCATATACCAAATCCAGCCAATCTCGATAATTTTTGGGAGTTTGTGCGTTTTTATGGTTCGGATTTAGAAATATCAATTTGTGACCGTATATCGGCACAATTTTATCCTCCAAATCTCTAGGGTCAGAATCAGAAATCAAAATTTCTTTTTTGATAGGCAGACCGGTTTTTGTATGGATCGTATAAGGTGCTGTTAAGATCACTATTGTATAAACGGTTTGCTCAATTTTGTAATCCGCAGCTTTTCTTTGCAACTCTGCTACTGCCATATAATGGTAATGCAAAAACCTGTCAAAATGGTAGTCTAATTCCGCTTTTTGGATTTCTATTATTACCCGATGGTCAACGGATTCCGCAAAAATATCATACGAAAAGTCAATATTTCCTATTCTTGGCTCAAACTTCTTTTCAGTTTCAATTTTTCCGACAACAATGTCTATGCCAATAATATCTTTTACGAAACCCGTAAAAACATCCATATCGGTAAAAGCAATTTTAAAAATCACCTGATTATCTAAGGGTGCAAGCATACTTTGTATTGTTTGGATATTCTGTTTTTGGCTACAATTATTTTGATTTTCATTATTAAATTTTTGGGAAAATCACTTAAGTTGGCATTAATTTCACCTACAAGGAGTTATTACAAGTCCGTCCCTTACTCTATTCCCATCAAATTGCAAACTTCCATCATTTAACATTTTAGGTCGGGTATTCGTTTTGTAGACTCGATTCCCTGATAGAATAATGTATTTTTGATTGCTTACATAATCTCCTTTCTGGCATACAGGTCTTTTTTTGTTGTATTCCTCTTCGGTTATTTTCCCTTCACAGTCAGATTGTTTTTCCCGTTCTTTATCCAGTGCTTTTTCTCCGGATTGTTTTTTCGGTGCTTTTCCTCCACATTCCGCAACGACTATATCTTTGTTAATATAACTTTAGTAGTGAATGCTGTAAGAAAAGACCACCATTTTACTTTTTCGTATGTCACTCCGTTTTCTGTATCTATGCCTTTGACAGTACCTGACTCTTTCTCTTTAGAGAACCACGTCGAAACACAAGATATCTCCCAAATAAAAAAGAGACTACAAACTTCATTGGTTTTTACAACCTTACACTTTTCTCTTTCCTTTTTGCTCAAGCTATTGCAGTTGCTGATGGCAAAAATTAGGCTCAGAAACAAAATCACAAACAGTTTATTCATTTTTTTTACACCTTTCACTGTCTTTATTTCTTAGTATTTCATCAGAATTACATACGTACCTCTCACCGCTTTCCACGACAATATCCATGTCTTTACCATTTCCTTCATTGGTAATAAATGACTCTCCTACAGGTATAGTGTGTTTTTTATTGGTACTTGGGTCTATGCAAGTCGTAGCTCGTTTCATTTTCCATAACTTTCCATACTTATGGCATATAGTAAGGATATAATTTTTGAGTTTATTATCCCTTTTCACTATATTTTTCAAATCTTCTTCCGTTTTTGCTCCTTCCAAATCTTTCCGATCTATCAAAGTCATGCTTTCCAACTCAGCTCTTTGGGTTTTTAGTGCATCTTTTTCCGTAAAAAACGTAAACAAAACCTCTTTTCGCAAATCCTTACCGTCTATACTCTGGACATTCCCTATGGAAACGATATACCTTGTTTCAAACTGAAAAGGTTTTTTGGGTTTGAACTTTAGGTTTGACCCGTTTGTTTCGAGATTACCGGCAACTTCTTTGTCTCCGTTTTCGGCTTTTACTCGAATAGAATTATTGGAAACCGGTTTGAGTTCTTCGCTAAAATTGACGGAAACAGGGTCATAGACGTTTACGTTTTCCTCTCTATCGCCAGGAGTATGGCTGGTGATAACCAAAGGAGCTTTTTTTTGTACTTCCTGCGTTTGCGTCTCAAATTTTACTACATAATCTTCTCCCAGGGGTTGATTCTTCGAGTTTTTGATCTCTTTTCCAATCGTTAGGATGTAGTTTGTGCCAAAATTCAGTTTTCCATCGCTCGGTGTTATAGTAATTTCTCTATCAGAAGACTTATCAAGCTTAAGAGAAATATCTTTACCATTTTCCGTTAGCTTGATATTCGTATTAATGGAAGATTTCTCCAACTCCTGGTTAAATTTAATTTCAATCGTTTGGGTTGTGGAGATTGGAGTTGATTGATCTTTTTTAGGATCTGTGCTAAGAATTTGAAATTTTTCGTCACCAAACGGACAGGAGTTTTTACCCTTTTTGCTATAATCCATATTGTAAGTGGAATCCGAAATGCATTTTCCACTACCTAATAATAAATTTAAATCGTTATGAGATGCTAAGATTCCTAATTTCCCGTCTTTGCCGTCACACCTTGAGGTGCTACACTCAAACATCGCCTCATATTTTTTGGTAAAAATCTCGATTCGTATATTTTCCTTTTCAGTCAAAGAGTTCTGTTTTACGTATATACTTCCTTTTTCCAGGTGGATTTTCAAAAGAATAACACCACCATCCTTACCGTATTCAAAGCGCAAAGAAGTATCTTCTTTAATAGTAACTCCAATAGTACTCGCCTTTCCAAACCATTCGCCCTCTCCATAACCAACAAAATTAATGGTACGCCTGGTATTCGATTCACTAGAAATTACAGTTCCTTTTTCAATAGCTTCTTTTGTGGCTTGAATTATTACCTTTTTATCACCAAGGGTTTTAAACAACTCACCTTTTTCATCACCGGATGGTGGCATTAAAACAATGGATAGTGTTCCCTGTTTCTTTTTGCATCCGATGAAATAAAAACTAATAAGTAGGACTAAAAATAGACTAATCCGTTTCATATTGAACTCCTTTTATAAACTCTTAGGCATGCAATCCTGGTTTTTATCAATTCTATATTCTTCTTGTCCTATAATACATTGTCCCGAACCTTCGTATATTTTTAGCCGATTGGGAAGGATTGCCAGAATCAAATCACCATTTTGATTGCTAACACAATGATTGGAATTACATTCAAAAACCGCCTTGTATTTATCCGTTACAACCACAATTTTTATATTTTCTTTTCCTTTTTTCTGCTTCTTTGAAGTCAAACCAATTTGTCCTTTTTCCAAATGTATAATTAGAGAGTCAATAGACATATTTTTATCACTAATATAATATAAACTTGAATTTTTTTGTATTTTGATTCCTGTTTCATTCGTTTTTCCGAAGTCTTTAAACTGAATTAATGCATCTTGAACATTATCTTTTGCAGTTATTTTCTCGTGAGATTTCACTTGTGTTCCAACATTCGCAACCTGACTCGAACCAATAATCACATTTCCAGTGCATGTTTTAAAAAAAGCAGTGATTTCTTTTTTATCACGTCTGCCCTCTATAAAGCAGCATCCATGGATAAATACAACTAAATATATGGCAAATAATTGTAAAATTTTCATTATAAAACCTCAGTTTTTTAAGCCAATATCCATTTTTACAAAGAACCTGTCAAAACTTTTCTTTCTAATTCTTGGTAGTCTTTGTAATTCAAAACCTTTGATGACTCTTGCTTTCCATTTTTTGCCATCTGTATCAGTAATTTACTTCCAACAATATTTTTAGAAAAAGCGATTTCCTTTAATTCATTTTTTTCTTCTTTAAAAATCTTGCCTGGTTCCTTCTTTAAAAGAACAAATTCTTCTACTTTTTTTCCATCAAAAATCATTAAGTCTAGACGGCTTCCAAAACCAGAATATCTCAAAACAACACTTTGGTTTCCATTTTGGAATTTTTTTACATACATCCCGTCTTTATTGTATTCATTTAGACCTAGCAGGTTTTTTCCCATCCAAAATTCAAGCAAATTTAAAATGATAAAATCAATGGCAAAGGTAATTGGTACTATAAAAAAATATATACAAATATACAGGATTACGGTCTGAATAGCTTTTAGAATTTTTCCATCTCCAATCTTTAAGCCATCAACCACTTGGTACAATTTTCTGGTTAGGGAAAATTTTCCAAAACAATTCAGTAGGGGTGTATAACTAATGGTTAGAATTAATATTGATAAAACTATTTTATTCCATATTGGCTTCATGAATTATCTCCAATGTTTATTTTATAATATTCGTCTTTTTTTCTCTTTGCTATATCCCATAAGAGTTCATTTAAAACTGTGTAGCTTAAAGTACAAGACATCTCTTGAACATAGTTCTTTACTTCTTGACTAGCTTTTGGGTTATCAGCTATAGAAAAAATTCCTACAGGACATCCTCCTCCACATAAATTTCGGAGAGTACATTCTTTGCATTTTTCTCGATTTTCTATATCTACGATCTCTTTCATCATTTGAATTTTATTTTGTCTAGGAAAATCATTTTTAGCTAAATCCCCAATCTCGTATTTTTCATTTCCAACCAAATAGATGCAGGAATATATTTTCCCATCCACAGTGATAACTGGTGTATTTCCGTGTGGAGCTCCACAACTATATTGGTTTTTATGTCCAGGAACCAACCGACTACTATATTCGTTAAATGGAAAAATATTCTTTTTATCCCAAATTCCAGAATGATAAACTTCTTTCAAACCATGAGAAACATTTTTAGAATTAGGCCAGAGTCTCTGAGAAATGATTTGTATATCAGAATCTACTGGATTCAAAGGAACAAAAGCACTACTATTTCCACCTAGTTCTTTATGAGTTTTTGTTACTTCTAACATTTTATCGTGGTTGTGGGTTGTAATGGTTGCTCGAAGTGCAACTTCCAAACCAGCTTTTAGTAAACGTTCTATATTTTTGGCTGTAGCATAAAAGCTTCCTTTTCCTGTTAAGAATGGTCTGGAAATATTGTGTATTAATTCTGGACCATCTACGTCAATCAAAAAAGTTATATGATACCTTTTAGCAAATTCGATCAAGTCTTTTGGCATAAGTGTAAGGTTTGACGTTAAATGGTAGTGGATTGATTTGGTTGGAGATTGTTTTTTGAGAACGTTTTCACAATAATCTATAATCTGTTTGGCTAGATTCCAGTTCATTAATGGTTCACCACCAAAAAAGACTACTTCAAGATTTCCATTCTCTGTAATGGATTCAAATGTTTCTTTTACAGCTCGGTAAGCTATTCCTTGGTTCATCATAAGCTTATTTGCTTTCTGGTAGGTTTCAACTCCATTTAGGCAATATACACAAGCCTGGTTACAGGACTGTGTAAGAAGTAGATAAACACTCCTTGAAGAAGAAAGGTGTTCTCCTACCTGACAAGAACTGCAATTTTTCTCATTTAAAAATACTTCTTCTTTCTCTCTCAAAAGTAAAGAGTGAAAACAAAGAAACTCAAAGAATTCTTTGTTTTCATAATCCTCATTGATTTCAACAACTCCTCCTGATTTCTGGGAGTTTTTAAGAAATTTATAGACTTCATCTCCACCTTGTACGAAATAAACTGGATTTACATTTTTAGAATTGAAGAGTATACTCTCTTCACTGTTTTTTAGTATTCCTAATTCTTTTGGAATGTGGTAGGTTGTGTTCATAGAATTTCTTTTTTACTCCAATGAATTTATAAGAATTAATAACGTAAACGACCTATACAAGTACTTGTGCAGCCACCTGTACAATAACTGGTACAACTTATTGTGCAGCCACTTGTACAAGATGTGCAATATTTACAGACTATACAACTTATACAACTTATACAACTTTTTTTACAAAGACCAGAACCTGTAAAGGTTGTACAACCACCTGTACAACCACCTGTACAACTATCTGTACAACTATCTGTACAGGTTTCCCTACAATGTATAGCCACTTTAGCTTTTTCGCTTACAAGTGGATATGTAGTATCTTCCATCAATTGTTTCAAGATTGGTTTAGGAGTGTGTTTATTTTTTACCAATGCTAATCTCACATTTGTACTTTTATGTTTTACTAACCTTTTTATATAATTTATATTATCTGTAAATTCAGCAATACTTTCTAGTTCATTTATATTATTTGTAATTCTTTCAACTGGTGTTTTATTATTATCAAGTAATTTTTTCATTAAACTATAACTAACACCATCACTATTAGCTATTCTTAATAAAGTTTCTGAAGAAGTATTAGGGTTCTTTACAACTTTAATAAACTCATCTTCATTTTGTTTTTCATTTGTAGTAAAACATTTCTGATTATATAAAGAAAAAGCTATAATACTAGCACCAAATATAAATTGTTTTCTTGAAATTGATGTTGAGTTTTTTAATTCTTCTATATTTTGATCAATATAATCAGATTTATCTTTAGTAATTAATATACAATCATTCATGCATATTACCTCATAAATAAAAATTAATTAATGGAAAAAAAGGAATAGGATTTTTTTCTGCAAAATTTAATAACCCTATTTGCAATCTTGCTTTACCATTCGTTTTGTTAATGAGACCAATTTGTACATAATTTGATTCTTTTGCAATGTTTCTTACACCAACTCTATTAAAGATCCCTATTTGTATACCTGTTGCTTCTTCGGCTACATTATATAATAAAGCTACTTGCATACCTGACATTTTTTCGGCTCCATTAATGAATAAAGCTGCTTGCATACCTGACATTTTTTCGGCTCCATTAATGAATAAAGCTGCTTGCATACCTGACATTTTTTCGACTACATTACTTAATAAAGCTGCTTGTATACCTGTTGCGTCTCCGGCTACATTACTTAATAAAGCTGCTTGCATACCTATCATGTCAAGAAAAGCTTTATTTATTCCTAAACTAAATTGCATACCTATTTTATTTTCAGCTTGATTTAAAAGTCCTGCAAAGGATAAACCTATTGTATAATTACCCTCATATTTTTTTATATGTCTATAAAAATTAGGTTTTTTAATCATATCAAATTCTAATTCTTCACGGGAATTATTATTTGTAAATATACCTAATGATACTCCAATATGTTTTTGACTCCTAAAGTTTCCATTATCATACTGCCCATTTAAAACACCATTTCCTAAACCTATATTAAAACCATATATATCTTTTGCGTGACCATATATAGGATTAAGTTGTATTATTTTAAAATTTGCATTATCATTTAAAGAAAGATAAGAACCAAAAACTCCAATTCCAATTTTATTAAAAATCCCTTGAGTATATTCAGGTTCGTACAATTTATTGCTCCCTTCCCATTCAACATTCCTTTCTCCTCCATATATATTTAAGCAAAAGAAAAACAAAAGCGAAACAACTAATTTCTTCATTATTAATCTCCTCAAAAAATTTATTTGTACTTCACAATAAAAGCATCTCTCAAACCCGTAAAAGTTTGACCATAAAAGTCAATGGTTGGATAATTATTACTATATATTTGATTTATATCGTATCCTGTATTACCGGTTCCATATAAACTGTTGTCACTAGAAATAGTAATTCCACGACCTCCCGTATTTGTATTTTTTGACGAGAACAATTCGTACCACTGCCTTTCGCCATTTGAATTATATTTCATAAGAAGACCACTTACCTCATCCAAACTCTCATAATTATCTATGGAATATTGTGCTGTACCAATAAGGTATATATTATCAAGTTTATCTATCGCCATACCATTTATCCCTATATTATCCGTTGAAGCAAGTAATCTAACCCATTTTCGGTTCATATTACTATCATATTTAATGATATAATCACATGAAGATTGGGATATTTTTGAACCGGATACGATGGCATAACAATATTCTCCCATAAAGCTTGCACTATAATAACTAGCTTTATAATTTCCAGCTACGTATAAATTGTTTTGACTGTCCAAAGCTATATAAGCACCTAATGTTTCAGAACCAGACTCACCTATTAATTTAGTCCATTGTATATCACCGTTATTATTGTATTTGATAATAAAAGTATCTGTAGTACCTGTTAGTTTCTGTCCACCTAGATGCCCGTCAGTAAACCCAGCAGCATAAATATTTCCATTACCCTCTATCAAGATACTATTCGTACTAGCGTAACTATATGACTCTCCTGTAGGATTTTCTGGAAGTAGTAGCTTGCCCCACTGCTGATTGCCAGAAGTATCATATTTTAGTAATAATACTCCCTGATTATCATCCGGATTAGATTGTCCGGAAATATACCCATCAGTGTAACCTAGCACATATACGTTATCACTAGAGTCTATGGCTATATCTTTACCGTTGGTTGTGGCTTTAGTAGAATAGTTTTTCCCATAGAAAGTTTTAGTCCATTGTCGATTTCCAGCATTATCATATTTTGCCAAAAACAAACAACCTCTAGATGCTAAATTATAACAACTATTTCCATCTACTGTTGATGTAGCGTCTCCAACAATATAAACGTTTTTTTGGTTATCCAATGCTATTGCATTTGCTGTTGTTTTTGTGTACGTTACATCCCAAGTTTTGTTTCCATCCGTATCATGTTTTGTTACAAAAGATCCAGAATTAGATGAATCATAACCTTCAAAGTAATAACCAGTTGTGTAGATATTATCACTTTTGTCAGTTACTAAATCTACACCTAAATACACTTTTTTTGCTCCACCATAAAGTCTTGCCCATTGCATAGAGATATTACTTTGGTTATTAGCTGCTGACCCAACTAAAGCAAGCATCCATAGAGTTTTATTGTTAATAAGCTTTTCTTCGTTTTTGCAGCTTGGATAAAGCTGGTCTTCATTACCCGCCAAATAACCTTTTGGACATGGTAATTCAGCACAACTTATTAGAGCTAAAAAAACGAAAACTGCAATAAACCAAAAAATAGATAAAATTTTCATATCAAATCCTTTGCACATTCAGAGTGACAATTTTTCAACATGTCTAATAAAATACTATTGACCCAATATAATTGAATTAACACCTGAATCTTCCTTAGGGTCAATTGATGTAAGTTCATTCCAAGTTCCGTTTTTCCAGTAACCAGCTACAGACACACCACTACTATTTTTACTGTATCCTCCTGCATATACGTCCGAGTCAGACACTACAAGAGAATTAACACCTGAATCTTTATTAGAGTCAATTGATGAAAGTTCATTCCAAGTTCCATTTTTCCAGTAACCAGCTACCGATACACCACTACTATTTTTACTGTATCCCCCAGCATATACATCTGAGCCAGACACTACAAGAGAAGAGACTCTTGAATCTTTGGTTGAGTCAATTGGTGCAAGTTCATTCCAAGTTCCGTTCTTCCAGTAACCAGCTACCGACACGCCACTACTATTTTCATTATATCCTCCAGCATATATGTTTGAGTCAGACACTACAAGAGAATTGACACTCGACGACTTGCTAGAATAATTTGGATTAAGTCCATTCCAAGTTCCGTTTTTCCAGTAACCAGCTACCGCCGCGCCTAGTATACTACTGGTACTGCTACTATATCCTCCAGCATATACATCCGAGCCAGACACTACAAGAGAATTGACACTCGAATCTTTGATAGATTCAATTGGTGTAAGCTTATTCCAATTTCCGTTTTTCCAGTAACCAGCTACCCAAACGTACCAATACCGATTGCTATCATAACCTCTTCCCCCAGCATATACATCCGAGCCAGACACTACAAGAGAATTGACGCTCGAATCTCTGGTAGAGTCAACTGGTGTAAGCTTATTCCAATTTCCGTTTATCCAGTAACCAGGTACAGATACGCCACTACTATCATTACTATATCCTCCTGCAATAATAGCATTTTTTAAAGTTGAGGTATTTCCACCACCAATCAATGCAATTATCCATAAAGCATTTGTATATTTATCATTATCTTTATTTTTTGTCGGACAGCTTGATGTTTCTAATAAATCCTCAGGACAATTAAGAACATTTGTAAGACAACCATTAAATGATAACATTAAAACTGTAGTTAGTATAATTATAAAACCTTTTTGTTTCATTTTTTCCACCTAATACCTGTTATAAATTTCAGTTTTTATTAAAACCGAATACCAGCACCTAAAAGTAATAAATTTTCCGTAGCACTCACACTACCCGCTTCATCATCATCTCCTTTTGTTTTCAAGGTAATTGAATGGTGTTCTGCTTGCACAAAAGTAAAAAATGTATCAAAATTGATTTGCAAACCAATGTTTCCTATCAATTTTCCAGCTGTGCATGAACCCCCTCCGCCACAAGCACCAAGACCTAATCCTAAACCTATGTAAGGATCAAAACGTTTATCACCGAGAAAATGATATTTAAATGTGAAATCCAAAGTATTTATATCATATGACACAGTATGCGGAAGTGCATAATAGAGTGAGCCCAGTAGAGTAAATGAATAAAAGCCTAGACTAACACCAGAATCCAGGAATGTTTTTACAAGCAAAAGATCATAAAGATCGCCAGGAGATTTAATATTAAGTTTTGTACGAGATGGTCCAAAATTCAACCCTATTTGAGGAATTGGACGGTACTCAAAACCAAATCGTGTGTGAATAGTTGTTATTTCATCCTCACTTCCATCGTCCATATTTCCTTTACCTGTACCTAAATACAAATACCATTTTTTATGTGATTTCTCCTCTTTTGTAGATTCAGTTTTGGACTTGTCTTGTGAAAATAAAGACACCGAACTTAAAAATATTGCTAATAGTAAAAAATACTTTAAAAATCTCATCCTTTAACCTTTAGAAAAAAATTTATATCTTTACATATTATCTTTCAAAATTGATAAATTCTACATATCACCAAAGTAACAGATGACTCAAAAAACCTGTTACCAAAGTAATAAAAAGGGGATTTTTTTTAGATTTTATAAATATTGTTTAACTAAAAGGTGAAAAGAAGCAAAAAAAAGTAATTTATTTAGGTTGTATAGTAATTTAAAAGTGGAGAAAAATTAAATTTGCGTTATGTAACATCATAACAGGACGAAAATTCAAGAGATGTTTTTGCTGATTTTTTAGCTTTTAAGCTAATTGTCGGACAACCTCAATTGAAACTTCTACAAAAATCTGATTTCTTGTGTTCTGATTGCATTCTGAAGAGAATTTTCAAATTGCTTTCCCTCCGAATGTGGTATATAAGCTATTTGTTTATTCATTGGGCGTGTTCCTCTCTTGTTTTTTATTCAATTCCATGTAACTCAGAATCTTTCGTTTTGTAAAGAACTCTGTGTTTCCAAAAAGCTAGTCACGCCCATCAAATCTAAATAGAAAATATAAGCACTTTCGGGAAAAAGGGTTTGCAACGGATTAAAATCAAAGACACTTAGTTTATGCTTAAGATAGCCTATGGAGAAGCCAGTTTTGATAATTTGAGAGGTGACGGTTCTGTTTATGTAGACAAAACTCACTTCATTCCATTGATGGAAAATCACAAAAAGTTCTTTTTTATCAGACCACGTCGTTTTGGAAAAAGCCTTTGGCTCAGTGTTTTGCACGTCTCTTATTAAAGAGTTGTTATTTTTTAAAATTAAGTGGTTACGCATAAGTTTTTAGTGAGGCTTTGACTAAAAACTATAAACTGGAAATTTTACAATTTCTTTTACATAGGTTCGTTCAAAACCTCACCCAACTCTTCTTTTGACAATCCTGTTAATTCTATAATTTCCGAAGTTAGTTCACCACTTTCCTTTAGTTTCTTAGCAAGTGCATAAATCCGTTGCTTTTCTGTTGACAATTCCTGCTCCGCTTTTTCTAATTTGTCCTCATAGATTGCAAGAGTCGCTCGCTTTCCGGCTTCCTCTTTCATTTCCCGAATCTTCTCAGGGCTTAGTTTTTCATATTCTATCAAATCCACTGCCTTCTTTATAGCTGTATTTTGCAAATTCACTTGATATTTTTCTCTATTGTGGATCGATTCATATACCAAATCCAGCCAATCTCGATAATTTTTGGGAGTTTGTGCGTTTTTATGGTTCGGATTTAGAAATATCAATTTGTGACCGTATATCGGCATAATTTTATCCTCCAAATCTCTAGGGTCAGAATCAGAAATCAAAATTTCTTTTTTGATAGGCAGACCGGTTTTTGTATGGATCGTATAAGGTGCTGTTAAGATCACTATTGTATAAACGGTTTGCTCAATTTTGTAATCCGCAGCTTTTCTTTGCAACTCTGCTACTGCCATATAATGGTAATGCAAAAACCTGTCAAAATGGTAGTCTAATTCCGCTTTTTGGATTTCTATTATTACCCGATGGTCAACGGATTCCGCAAAAATATCATACGAAAAGTCAATATTTCCTATTCTTTTTCTAATTCTTTTAGTTCTTCGTTTGTCATGTTTTGCAGATAATTCTGAACGTTATGCACAATAGGTTTCTACTTATTTATTCTTAATTTTTTAGATTGAAACATTTCCAATCCTAAAAAAACACAAATTGCTATATTCCATAGAAGATCGGACTTGAGAAGGAAAAATGTATATAGTATTAAAACAAGGAAAAAGGGAAAGACAGAGTATTTACCTCTTTTAATTAAATAAATATACAATCCAGACATTACAAACAATTTCATATATTCAAAATATTTACTATAGTCTTTTGATAAAAATAATTCTCGAAATGAATAGAGTAAATTTTGATTATTCATCCAATTTAAAAAATCAATACTGAAAAGAGTGATTATCAGGGAAATAAATATAATTTTAGATGATTTTTTCTGGTATTGTGGTACAATATAGAAAATAAAAAGTAAAAAAGTGCAAAAATTAAGAAATATCATTACTGAAATCAGCCAGACTGAAACAAAAATTGAATCAAGTAAATATTCTAATTTTCCCTCCAATATACCAATTGATACACTAATCATAAAAAAGAGACTAAATAAGTATAGGTAAGTTCTTTGAAGCGAAAAGCTGACGATCAATGATAACAAAATGAATACAATTATAGCAATAATATATATTATTTCCTTTTGTTTTATAGTTCTAATATATTCACTAATTTCATTTTTTTTGCCAAATAGAAGATGCATTGCTGGTTGCATTGCAATATCTCTAAAGCTAATATCTTGTATTTCAAATAAGTTTACACCTTTTTTCAAAATTCCCTCATTTATAGGAATAACATTTGATTTTTTGTTAAAAACAGAATCTGTATGTATGGTGTTACCATTAATATCAATTTTATATTTACCACCAGCTGATTTATAAAATAAAAAATTAGATGAAAGCTGATAATCATTTAAACGAAAACTTTTTTTGTATGTTAAAATTCCACATCCAAAACAGCATCTAAAGGAAAATCCTGGTATTTGCTGTAATATTCTTTTCTCATTATCCCCATCAGTCCATTCATTATTCGCCTCTGGATGATTCAAATTAATTATCCTGTGATTGTTGGTTTGTATTTGATTAGAAATAATAAAGAGAATCAAGCTCAGAAACAACATTCCATAGACAAAATATACTTTATTAAAATACTGTTTCAAATTATGCATATGAGATTATACCAGATTGTTATCGATCCTTTATATTGCAAAGAAAATATCAATATACAATTAAGCCTACTGCGTATAACAGAGTTAAGGATCGCTATAATCGGTGTATTAACCAAAGAATATCTTCTATAACTTGAAAAAATAAATTTTCTACGAAGAGGCACCTACAGATATCCGCCCGACTTTTTTGTGTTGCTTTTATGTGAATATTTTATAACTTCGTAGCGTGAATGCAAGAGTATTTTCATCGTTTTTGGTGTATTTAAAATACATGAGTCCTCCTATATAGAAAAAAAATCAGATGCAAAGTTCAAACTATATAACTTCTTTTTCTCCAACCGGTTATGAATCTCTAATTCGCATTTATGAAGGAAGTAGCTCACTGGTTTTCAGGGCAAAACGTTCAAATGATGGGTATCCAGTAATTCTAAAACTATTAAAAAATAAATACCCAACACCTGAACAACTAAGAATGCATAGACAGGAATTTCATTTAGTAAGCCAATTAAATCAACCAAATATTATAAAAGCATATAAACAAGAAACATGGAAAAAAATCCCATATATTGTTTTTGAGGATTTTGGTGGAATTTCTGTTAAAGAATGGTTGGAATCATATACATTTGATTTTACCATAGAAATTTTCTTAAAAATTGCACTAAAAATTGTACATGCTTTGGAACAGCTTCATAGTCAGAATATAATTCATAAAGATATAAACCCTTCAAACATAGTAATAAATCCTAACACTTTAGAACTTAAAATAATAGATTTGGGTATTTCTAGCAGTTTAAGCCAGGAAGTACCGGGACTTCAAGCTCCCGGTAACCTTGAGGGAACTTTATATTATATTTCACCCGAACAAACCGGAAGAATGAATCGAATTGTTGACTATAGAACAGATTTTTATTCTTTAGGTGTTACTTTTTATGAAATTATAACCGGTCAGATTCCATTTAAAAGTACAGACCCTATGGAATTAGTACATAGCCATATTGCAAAATACCCTGTTCCTCCTCATAATTTAGAAGTCAATAACCGATTGAAAAATTCTATCACTCCAAACTCAAATATACCTGAAGTAATTTCAAATATTATTTTAAAGTTGATGGCAAAAAACGCGGAAGATCGCTACCAAAGTACATGGGGATTAAAAATTGATCTTGAAGAATGTGAGGAACGATGGCTATTAAATAAATCAATTTCTTTATTTCCTCCGGGTAGAAAAGACTTCTCAGATAGATTACAAATTCCTCAAAAACTTTATGGTCGAGATGTACGGATTGCAAGCCTGTTATCAGCATTTGATAGTGTTGCAAATGAAAATTTAAATAGGAATCCTATTCAGGCAGTATTAATTACAGGTGAATCAGGAATAGGAAAATCTGCATTAGTCAGGTCTCTATATAAACCTATCACAGAAAAGCGTGGCTACTTTATTGAGGGTAAATTTGACCAATTTCAAACAAATCTACCCTTCTCCGCACTCATTAATGCGTTTACAGGCTTGGTACAACAATTATTGGGCGAACCAGAACAAATACTAAAAGAATGGCGTACGCGATTAAATGAAGCATTGGGCAATAATGGTCAAGTCATTACCGATGTAATCCAATCAGTAGAAATGATTATTGGTCCACAAAAGCCAGTCCCAAAATTGGGCATGAATGAAAATCAAAATAGATTTAATCACTGCTTTAAAGTATTTACACAATCTTTTTGTAGTTCAAAGCATCCTTTAGTAATTTTTTTAGATGATATGCAATGGGCTGATTCTTCTACTCTCAATTTCTTGACTCACTTATTGAGTGAAAATCCTAAATATTTGTTAATAATATTAGCATATAGAAAAGATAAGGTAAGTGATGGTCACCCATTATCATTGGTTATAGAGCAATTAAAACAAAAAGGAACTAAATTCGAACAAATTCAATTACTTCCTTTAAATGAAAGTGCTATTTGCGAGTTAGTCTCAGATACTCTTAACTTATCAACATCAACGATTCAGGAATTGGCAAAACTAATCATAAAAAAAACCGGAGGTAATCCTTTTTTTACAAGTCAGTTCATAAAAACGCTTTATAAAGAACAACTACTAACATTCAATCATTTAATCGGACTTTGGGATTGGAATTTAGCTAACATTGAAAATATGGGGTTTACAGATAATGTAATTGAGTTAATGGAAGGAGAATTGAAAAAATTACCTTTTTACTTACAAGAGCTACTTTCAATTGCTGCGTATCTAGGAAATCAATTTAATCTGAAATCCCTGTCTTTAATTCAAAATAAACCGGAAATTGAGATTTTCAATAATCTGAATATCCCATTACAACAAGGGTATATAATAGGAAAATCTCAAATGAATGAAAATTTATTGATTCAGGATTACCAATTTACTCATGACCGAATCCAACAAGCCGCTTACTCTTTAATTCCCAGTGATAAAAGTGCGGAAATTCATTATAGAATAGGAAATTTACTGAAGGAACAGCTAAAAGAGGAAGATTTAGAAAATCGAATATTTGAAGTTGTAGATCATTTAAATAATGGGAGGTCATTGTTAAGAAACTCTAAAGAAGTAGAAAGTTTGGTAAAATTAAATCTATTAGCCGGGAAAAAAGCTAGAGAGACTAATGCTTATCAGATAGGACGAAAGTTTATAGAAATAGGGATTTCTCTCTTAGGAGAAGACTTATGGTCAAGACACTACTCAATTAGTTTGGAACTTCATGAACTATCAGCAGAATTAGCATCCCTTTGTGGAGATTTTGAAGAGGTTGAAAAAACAAGTAAATTATTAATTGATAATTCTAAATCTGTTTTGGAAAAAGTTTCAGTATACAGAACGAGGATTCTTTCAAAAATTTATCAACATGAATTAAATTCTGCGATAGAAATTGCTCTAGATATTTTAAATGAATTAAATGTCTTTTTCCGTAACTACTCAGGTATATTTGGCACAAAAGGTCTATGATAAAAAGCATCATTAATAGCTTTGTAAGCACAAACTCCATTTTTTCTTGCAGTCAAAAGATAACTTCTTATTCGACAAAAGGATTCAGCCCCCCACAAACTGCGAAAACATCCTGATATTTTTATGTAAACTTTCAACATTCTAATATCTCTTTCCGAAAGGTTATTATCAAATGGTACTTCAAAGTCATACATAAAAGCAAGAAATTCCTTTTTATGATTCCTTAATCTATTAAGAAGATTATAAGTATCTGTCTGTTTTGCTTTTCCTTTTTTATTAGCTTCTTTTTCACGGTAAGGATTTTTACGAAAACCTTTCTTTAGTATTCTATCATACTTTTCTTCATATTGTGCTATGTTTTTTGATGAAAGTTTTGACTTCCCAGATTCTATTCTTTCTTTTACTTCCAACTTAATGGAGAGCAACAAATTTATCATTTCACCTGCCCATTTTTGAAGATTTTCTTCTTTTTCAAATATCAACTCTCTCAAAACATGAGCATTACATAAAACATGTTCCAATATGTAATTGTAGTAACTTGCAAAACAATCATGAACTGCTTTTCCTTTGAAAAATGGTAATATTCCAGCAGAATCCATTGCTTTTTTTCCACGCTTCGGATGAAAGCTAAAATATGTTAAAAATTCATTTGTTGCTACATGAAACCAATTTAACTTACCATTACAACGACCACCGGATTCATCAAAGCCTACTATCTTTGATTTGATAAGTCCCTGTTTTATAACTTCTACAGGTTTATTGATAATTCTATTGAACTCTTTAATGAAATTGCAAACAGTACCTTCACTTAGACTTACATGAAATAAATCTCTTACAGACTCAACTATCCTGTTTAAAGGAATAAAATTGTATTTATTTTCATATACCACATATGATTTTAAATTTGGTCCGTATTGAATATCTTTTTTATAACAAAAAGGAAAGTCACCTATCGTTTTGGTTTTACAGTGAGGACATAAACCCACTTCTACTTCATATTCAGTTACAAATACTTCTAATGGCGGAATGTCTATTACTTGTTTATTCTCCGTGTGTTTCTCTGTTTCTATAAAATGATGATTACAATCCTTACAATTTGAAACAGTTATTGGCACTTTCATATCCGGATTGGATACCATCTTTAAGGTTGTTCCTTTGTGACCGAGTTGACCACCGGATTTCTTATTCGATTTTTGACGAAGACTTTGAGTTTTCTTTTTGTTCTTCTTTTGGAAACCGTCTGTTGATGGTGGTTTGCTACTGTTTGAGCTATCTTTTGATTTTTGATTATTTAATTTTTTATTTTCACTTTTTTCGCTGGATAATTTCTTCTCTAATTCTTCGACCTTTTTGTTTAATTCATTAATTCTTGCATAAAGACTGTTTACAAGTTCAATGACTGCTTTCAATCCTTGTTTAAATATTTGTTTTATTTCAGAAATATCCACTTCGCTTATTATTTTTTTAGAAATTTTGCTTGCAACTCTTTTTTTATTGAATTATACCTGAGTAGTTACCTTTTTCCCTCTTGAGCCAAATGACGAGATGGTTCAAAAATTGCTAGCTGATGTCATTAGCCTTATAGGAAATAAATCAATAGAAGATTTAATTCAACTACCCATTATGACCGACGAAGTTTCAATTGCTATATTGCAAATTATAGACACAATAATGGGAGCTGCTCATATAACAAATCCTCCATTGTTGGCTTTATTAACTGCTCAATCCATAAAATTAGCTATAAAATATGGGAATTCACCAAATACTGCTTTTGCTTATACCTATTTCAGTATGATTATCTGTGATAGAATGAAGGATATTGAAAAAGGAGTTCAATTCGGGCAGTTGGCAATAAAATTAATTGATAAACTTAATGCCAAAGCAAAGAAAACGGAAGTATTGTGCTTAATGGGGTTTTCAGTACTACACAGAAAATTTCATATAAAAGATTCCTTAGCATTGCAGCAAGAGGGTTATATTTCTGCCATTGAATTTGGAAACTTAGAATTTGTGGGGTATGCCGCCCACAATTATTGCTTCAATGCATTTTGGTGTGGAATTCAACTGGATATATTATCAGCCACTTCAAAAAAATATAGTGCCGAATTGTTACAACTAAAACAATCAGTTACAATAACTTATTGTCAACTTCACCTTCAATCCGCTTTAGATTTAATTGGCAATACACCAAATATATTGAATTCATCTGATGAAACTTTTAGTGATGAATATTTCCTTTCTAAATTAAAAGGTGCAGATGATTTATTGGGTCTTAGCATTTTTCATCTTTATAAATTAACAATAGCTTATTTATTTGGGGATATTAAAGCTGCAAAAACTCATGCAATTCAAGTCAGAAACTATATTCAAGCAGGAACAGGAACTGTAGGAGAACCAGCTTTTTATTTTTATGATTCTCTTGCAATTTTAGCAGATTTAAATTTGCAATCAATTGAATATTCCGCAAGTATCAAACAGGTGGAAGAAAATCAAAATAAATTGAAATTATGGTCAAAACATGCTCCAATGAATTATAAGCATAAATTTGAATTAGTGGAAGCAGAAAAAAACCGGGTAATGAATCTAAAAATAGAAGCAGTTGAGTTTTATGAGAGTGCAATAATTGGAGCAAGAACAAATGGATTTATTCAGGAAGAAGCAATAGCAAATGAGCTTGCTTCAAAATTTTATTTACAATGGGGTAAATATATAATAGCGCGTTCATATTTATTGGAAGCTCATTATGGATTCCTTTATTGGGGAGCAAACGCCAAAGTCCAAAATCTGGAAAAACTATACCCGGATTTATTGTCTGAGAAAATTCCAGGTATCTACTTTCCAGGCATTAAAACAAATTCAACAAGTATTACCGGAAATGGAGAAACTCTTGATTTTACTACATTAATAAAAACCACAGAAGCAATTGCGAGTGAAATAGTTTTGGATAAACTATTAAAATCTTTAATAACAATTTTACTTGAAAATGCAGGAGCACAAACTGGTTGTCTAATTTTACCAACTTCCGAGGAAGATTCTATCAATGAAAACCAATTTACAATTGGAATACATAGTGATGGTCGATCTGATATCGCTTTAGAGCCAACTGATAGTCAAATATTACCAAAAACAATTCTAAACTATGTAGCCCGTACTCACAACAATATTGTTTTGGATGATGCAAGAAATTCTAATTTATTTAGGCAGGACTCTTACATTCAAAAAGAGAAACCGCTTTCTATTTTATGTTATCCTTTACTCAATCAGGGAAAATTAGTAGGTGTTGTTTATCTGGAAAATAAAATTACTACTGGTGCATTTTCAAATAAACATATTCAATTCTTACAGTTACTCGGAGGACAGGCGGCAATTGCGATTACAAACGCTAGACTTTATTCAAAGGTAAAAAAAGCAGAACAAATTTTAACAAATTATTCCCTTCAATTGGAGAAGGATGTTAGCGATAGAACTAATGAATTGGCTGAGACTAATTTACAACTTCAAAAATTAAACCAAACTTTAAAACGAATGGCTACTATTGATGGATTAACACAAATTGCAAATCGCCGTTGTTTTGATAGTCATTTAGAAGAGGAATGGAATAGACTCAATCATGAAAAACTACCTCTTTCTTTGATATTAATTGATGTTGATTATTTTAAACCCTTCAATGATAAATATGGACATCAAGCTGGAGATGATTGCCTTAGACAAATTGCAAAAGCAATAGAAAAGGCTGTAAATCAAACGCTAGATTTAGTTGCCCGTTATGGAGGAGAAGAATTTGTAGTAATTCTTTCTAATACTGATTTGGAGGGTGCAATATCCGTAGCACAAGCTATCAAAAATGAAATTGAAACACTATCTATTCCTCATGAAATTTCAAAAGTCAGTAATTTTATTTCTGTAAGTATGGGAATCGCCAGTTTGATACCAAATTCGACTGATACTCCTTCAGTTCTGATATCAATGGCTGACAAAACATTGTATAAAGCAAAACAAGAAGGACGAAATAGAGTTAATGTTTATAGAAATTATTAGTTATTATTTATATTTTCACTCATCTACTATTTTTTTTCCGGTAAGGTTAAATTTAATAATGAATTCAGTTTTACCATTTAAGTTTATATCAATTTTTCCTTTCAATTGTTTAGTAACAATATTATAAACTAGGTACAAACCCAACGATTTTGTCTTATCTAGTTCTACCTTAGTATCAAATCCAATTCCATTATCTATCACAACTAAGCATATTTCATTGTCTGTTTTCTTACAATCAATTATTATTTCATTAAAATTATTACGAGAAAACGCGTGTTTAAAGGAATTACTTACTAATTCGTTTAAGATTAGTGCAATTGGGATGACTTTATCAATCGAAATAAAAATATCATCCACTCTTATCCTCAATTGAACGTCTATTGGGTTGGGAGATATTTGATGAGTTTTTAATAAATTATTACAAAATACATTTATGTAATTCGAAAGGTTAATGCTTGACAAATTTTCATGATGGTAAATATCGTCATGAACTATAGCCATTGTTTTTACGCGTTGTATACTTTCATTTAATATTAATTTAGCTTCATCATTATCAATATGCTCTTGCTGCATGTGTAAAAGACCAATAATTGTTTGCATATTATTTTTCACTCTGTGATGAATCTCTTTTAAGAGAACCTCCTTTTCTGCGAGTGCATTTTGTAAACTTATTTCAATTTCTTTTTGTGATGTTGAGTCTTGTACTATCATAAGAATTAAATTATCTCTTTTTAATTCTTTATTTTGATACCTTGAGGCTACAATAGTTACCCAAACTTCACCACCATTTTTATGAATCATTTTTATTTCTTCGTTTAAAAAATTTTGCTTATTGCTTATCAAATCAGATATCAAAGTTTCAAACTTCTTAAGGTAACTTGGGTCTACTGCAATAAATCTATTTCCATTTAATTCTTCTGGAGTATAGCCAATAATCTTCTCAAAAGCAGAATTTGTAAAAATATTATATCCATACTCATCTACAATAGAGATTCCTGCTTGAGATGTTTCTGCTATCGAGCGAAAAAGGTATTCGTCTTGTTTTAATGCGATTTCTTCTTTTTTCCGTTCTGTGATGTCTTGAAAAATCACAGATATTTTATCATTATAAGGAAATGTATTTACCTTGTACCAAATATTATGAGGCATGAAATATGTTTCAAATGAAACCGACTTTTGTTCTGTTAAGGAATAGTTATACTTTTCTTCAAAAATAGAATTTTTTGATTCGGGGAAAGATTCGAATAGATTTTTCCCTACAACGTTTTGTCTATCTTTATTAACAATCTTTTCGGCTGCCCTATTAAAAAATTCAACAATAAAATCCTGATTTAATGTAAAAAATCCATCGTTAATGCTTTCAAGGATCTTATATCGTTCCTCAGCAAGTTCTTTAATTCGATTTTCATATCTTTTTCTATCTGTAATATCTTGTAAGGAACCCGCTAGTTTCACTACTTTTCCTTTCTCGTCTATTTCTGGATTTCCTATCATTACACAATTTCGAACGTTACCATCATGCCTTATTATCTCTAATTCTATTTTAAAAGCAGAACTATTTTTTATAGCGTTTTCCACCGTGTTTTTCAGTAGAGTAGATGATTCTTTTGAATATATTTTATCAATTTCATCATACTTTGGTGTCCCATTTTGGGGATCGCGTTTAAAGATGTTATAAACTTCATCCGACCAGGTTGCTTGATCTTCATCAATTTTCCACTCCCAACTACCAATATTTGCCAATTTTTCGGTTCTAACTAACATTTTTTGTTTTTCTTTAAGCTCTCTTGATTTCTCATCAACGAGTTTTTCTAATTCATTTTTATATCTTTCAAGTTCTTCGTCTTTCTTTTTCTTTTCGCTTATATCAGTAAAGGTAATTACTACTCCTTCTACTGAGTCATCTACCGTACGATAGGGTAATATTCTCATCCAATAAAAATAGTTATCATAAGTTTTTACTTCCTTTTCAGTAGGAGACAAGGTTTCTAACACATTTTTAACATCTTCTATCAGTGAATCATATTTGAGGTTATTAGAAAATTGTTTGATTTGACGGCCAATATCACTTGGAATCAAATCTATGATATTTGAAATTGCTGGAGTGTATTGAAATATTTTAAATTCTTTATCTAAGAATAAGGTTGCAATTTGTGTGCTAGAAAGCAGATTATTTAAAACACTATTAACTTTACCTAATTCTTCAATTTTGTTTTGTAATTCTGAATTTGTTGTAACTAGTTCTTCATTAACAGATTGCAATTCCTCTTTTGAGGTTTCTAACTCTTCATTCGTACTCTGAAGTTCTTCGTTAGCTGATTGAGCTTCTTCGTTAGATGACTTTAATTCTTCATTTGTGGTTTCTAATTCTTCTATTGTACTTTGCAGATACTCTTCTTTTTCAGCTAATTCTTTTTCTAATTCTAATACTTTAGTAAATTCATTGTTGGCATTATTCTTAGTTGATAAATTTTCGCTTAATCTATTGTATGAATCAAATACAACCATTAATAAATCAGTATTTTTATTACCAGCGACAATTGGTAAAACGGTTAAATTTATATATTCGTTACTTCCCTTGACTCGAATATTTTTAGTAATGGTTTCTTTTTTATTAATTTTTGCCTTTCTAATAGTATTTGTTAATGCTATTTTTAAACCCTCGCGAGCAATTTTAATGATATTATGACTTATTTCACCTGTAGAAAGTTCTAAGAACTTTCCTGTTTTTCCTTGTACATATAGGATATCCATATTATAATTAATAATTACACTAGGTGGTATATAACGTTCTAAAACAGTCTGTTCTGCAAGCTTATTTAGAGGCAAAAGCAAATCTTCATTTTTATTCTTAGACTGATTTACTTCTGTATATTTTCCTGCGATATTCCATATCTTATTTAGCATATTTTTACTTTCTAGCTTTTGAAAAATTTTATGTTTGCGTTCCACTACATTAAAATAATTAGCTAAGTTTCCAAGAGACTCAGAATTTCCCAAAACAAGTAATCCATTTGGATTTAGGGCATAATGAAAAGTTGCTATTATTTTTTGTTGAAGATGGTTATTTAAGTAGATTAAAAAATTACGACAACTTATTAGATCAATTCTGGAATAAGGTGGATCTTGTAACACATTTTGATCTGCAAAAATAATCAATTCTCTTATAGTTTTTTTTACTCTGTAACCTTCCTTCTCCTTTATAAAATATTTATTTAATATATCCTGAGGTACATCAGATATTATATTGTTGTTATAAAATCCTTCTCTTGCTTTGGCTATTGCGTCTAAATCTATATCAGAAGCAAAAATTTGTATGCTCATATTAAGTTTATTTTTATCCATGTATTTTTTTAATAGTATTGCCCAAGAATAAGCTTCTTCTCCAGTAGCACAAGCGACAACCCATATTCTTACAGTATCCCCTATTATATTAGAAACCAAATTTGGAATCAAATCGTTTTCGATAAAAGAAAAAACAGATGTATCTCTAAAAAAGTTAGTAACGCTAATTAACAATTCTTTATAGAGCATATTGATCTCTATAGGATCTGTTTTTAAAAATTCTAAATAATCCTTTAAATTCTGAACCTGATTAACCGTTAAACGTCTTTCAATTCTTCTATTTGTAGTATTCTGTTTATAACCTGTAAAGTCATGTCCTGTTTGTTTTGCTATTAGATGAAATATTTGACTAACATAACTTTCTACTTTTTCATCACCAGTTCTAATAATTTTTTTTTCTTGAAATTCATTATCAATATATTTTAATATAATTTCTGGCATTTTCTCAACTGGAATAATAAAATCAATCAACCCTGTTTTGATAGCACTTTGTGGCATACCATCGTAGTGTGCTGTTTCTGGTGATTGTACGAGCGTTAGTCCCCCAGCTTCTTTTATATCACGAATTCCATGCGTCCCGTCCGAACCAGTTCCAGATAGTATTACTGCTATAGCTTTTTCCTTTAGGTCTTCCTTTAATGACCTGAAAAATGTATCTATAGGTAAATGTCTTCCTTGAATTTTTACTGGTGGTGAAAGTATTAGTTCACTATTTTTTAAGGAAACATCTTTATTCGGAGGTATGATATAAACTTTTCCCGGTTCAATTTTTACACCGTCTGTTATTTGTGACACATCCATTTCTGTATATCGATTAACAATATCTGCCAATATACTCTTATGGTTCGGGTCTAAATGCTGAATGATGACAATAGCCGCTTCACCTCCCGATGGCATATTTTTAAAAAAGTTTTCAAAAGCTATCAACCCTCCTGCTGAAGCACCAATTCCAATTACAGGTATTTTTCCTTTTTTTGAATTTATTTTCATAGTTTATACCTTTATAATTTTTTCTTTTTTAAAGTAAAATAAAATGTACTCCCATTACCTTTTGAACTTTCTACCCAAATTTTTCCTCCATTTTTTTCAACAAATTCTTTACATAAAACAAGACCCAATCCAGTACCCCTTTCGCCTTCTAATCCTTTCTTAGAAAAAGGTTGATCTAATTTAAATATTTTTTCTTGTTCTGTTTGATCCATTCCGACACCTTCGTCTTTAACAAAACAAAGGAGTTTATCTTCTTCTTTGTACAGCCTATACCCTATCGTTATAGTATTTCCTGTCGCTGTAAACTTAATAGCATTTGAAATTAAATTTCGGTACACTGTATGAATCATATTCCTATCTATACATACCTCAACATCTTCTGGTTCAATATCATGCTTTATAACAATTCCTTTTTTATCTCCCCCGGAATAGTGTGCTAGCATTTCCACATCCTGTACAATATTCTGTATTTTATGTAGTCTTGGTTCGAATGGGACTTTATTTATTTGTATTCTTGACCATGTCAATAAATTTTCAAGCAGATTATATGTGTGTTTTGCTGTGCTATTGATTAATGTAATTGATTTTAAAATCTTTTGAGAGTCTAGGCTTGAATGTTTTTGTATTAACATATCTGAAATACCTATAAGGCCACTAAAAGGACTCTTTAGATCGTGTGCTACTATAGAAAAAAATTTGTCCTTTATTTTGTTCATTTCTTCTAATTTTTTGTTTGCTTCTGCTAATTTCTTTTCTGATTCATATTTGTACAAAGCAATATCTATAGCAATACCAAGTTCTCGTTCGTTAAAAGGTTTCAAAATATAGGCATAAGGTTCTGTTAATTTTGCTCGTTTTATTGTGTCATTATCAGCATAGGCAGTAACGTATATTATAGGAACATCATGATTCAACCTGATAATGGTCGCAATATCAATACCATCTACAACATCTGGTCCAACCCCTTTTCCCATATTTATATCCATCAAAATCAATTCAGGTCTAAAAGATTCTACCTTTTGAATGGTCTCTGCATTATCAAATGCAGCTTCAATTTTTGTATAACCTAATTTTATCAGATGATTTTTCAATTCATTTGAAGTTATGAATTCATCTTCTGCAATTAATATTTTTTTCATAAATTTTTAATCCTATAACCCTATAATGTATCCCGATGTTTTCTTTTTCAATAGGAAATATCTTTTCCATATAGGTAGTATTGGATGATTCTTTTGTTTTTGCAACTACAAATATTTCTAATTCATTCACTGTGGTTTTCGGATATGAAATTAAAGAAAATCCTTAAAATCAAATGGATCAAATCATGTTAATCACGGAAATCACTCTAATCATAGTATATAATGGGTAAGAAAATGAAACTTTGGTACGAGGTTTTTGGATTTTTTTTCGAGATTTTTCGTGAAAGTCGCAATTTTTGCTGTAGAAGGAAAAGGCTTTAATTAAGTGATAAGTGTGTAACCATGGAATAATAAAGTGTTTACCATCCATGGTTAATAATTCTATTTCTATATAATTTTCAAAACATATCCAATAAAAGAGCCAACACTAGTAACAAGAATGGCAATAATCAACCAAAGTAACTTTGATTGAAAATCAACCCTCTTGTCAACGGATTGGATTTGCTTTTCTACAGTTTGAATTTGTTTTTCTACTGCTTCGAATCTCTTATCCATGGTTCGTTCTAAAGTTTGAATGTGTTTTTCATTGGATTGGATTTGCTTTTCTACGGTTTGAATTTGTTTTTCTACTGCTTCAAATCGCTTATCCATGGTTCGTTCCAATGCTTGGATATGCTTTTCAAGCAATTCAAAACGACCTTCCATTGTCTTTTCTAATGTTTGGATATGCCTTTCGATTGCTTGGAAACCGAGTTTCATATCTTCGGAATGAATTAAAATCTCTGCCCGGATTCCGATGTTTTCTTTTTCAATAGGAAATATCTTTTCCATATAGGTAGTATTGGATGATTCTTTTGTTTTTGCAACTATAAATATTTCTAATTCATTCACTGCTCTATTTGCCAATTCATCCTCAATATTTGCAGATTTGAGTGCTTGTCTTAAAGCTTCCATGTTATAACTCCTTTTCCGGTTATTGAGCGTAGTCGATATATACACTTATAATGGGTAAGAAAATGAAACTTTGGTACGAGGTTTTTGGATTTTTTTTCGAGATTTTTCGTGAAAATCGCAATTTTTGCTGTAGAAGGAAAAGGTTTTGTGATTTGTATTATTTACCTTTATATGTGAAAAATTGATAGATTGTAATAATAATACTTAGAAATGCAAAAAAATTCATAATGGGTGTATAGTAATCTTTGAAAGAATCAAAACTTACTATCAATGTAAAAACTAAAGCTAGCCAAGCAAATATTAAAAAACCCAAAATCTTATCTAGCACTATGGTTTTCTGCAACCTCCTTTTTGACCTCTTGCTTAATTATTTTAAGTATAGTCAAATAAAGAGCAATACAACTAAAAAAAATAGTAACAAAGGTAATGATAATTTGATAGTTTGTCATAGAACAAATTATACACAAATCTTAGGTTTTTCAACCTTTTTTAGTTAATTGAAGAAAATTATTCATACTAAAGAATATTTGTTTTTCCATAGTAATCATCCAAAACGTTCCACTTATTTGGCTTTTCTTTGAATTGCAAGACTTGGTTTCCGGCTGTTTCGGAAAATATTATCTTGGGATAGCGTTTTGTGATTTGTATGATCTTTTTGTATAAGCTTTCTTTGTTCAGAGCAAATACCATTCCGGGAGAATTTGGGCTGATTAACAGCTCGTTAAATGCAATTGTTTGGCTATATTTTTCATTATCCAATATCGTATATAGTATGACTTGGTACGGAAGGCTTTCTTGGTGGATGTTTTCTATTTTGAAATAGTCGGTTTTATCTCCGTTTAAATCGGTGTCTTGGAAGGTGGTTAGTAATTCTATTTCGATTAGTAAACTGGCAAAGGTTTCTTCTATATCTTTTTTGGTTCTATTTGGCTTGATATAAGTTTTTTGAAACACATTAATATCATCTTTTATTGTGTTCTCGCTGATTTTTATGTTATGATCATTTAGCTTTGCATTGATATATTTTGTTAATTGCTCTTTTGTAAATTCAAATCTTTCTTTTCTGTATTCATTAAAAACTATATTGTAGATGCTTGCGTGATTATTTTTTACTAAATTGTAATGCAATAACCAAATCGTACCATGGTCTTCAATATATAAATCCTTTCCATTTTTTCCAAAGAGATATTCGCCAATTGTGGAAGGGTTATCATTTTCATCAGAAATTCCAAAGGATTTTAACCAAAAGCGAATGGAATTTACCATATTCTTTCCTACTCCGAGGTCGATTACGGTAGAATTATCGGAAAATCTTTTCTTTTGGACTATAAAATCATAACCTTTTTTTAACCAAAATTGCTTGCATACAAAAGATTCATGTCCTGAAAATATTAATTTCTGCATAATATGGTAATAAAATCCCTATATATTTGGTTTAGAATAGATATGTTAGTAATAACAAATAATTTTAACAGTTAGTTGTATCCAATTTTTGTCATATCTTTTTTCGTTAGAAGGTTGTAAAAAATATTATGAATATCATTATATTCGATTCAGCAAGTGTGATATAATTCAAAAATTGTATTGTGCTTTTTAACTCATAAAATATAAATATACCAAATAATTATATTTGTGTTTAAAATAATTGACTTTTTTTAATGTATTAGTACCTTTCTGATATAAGAGTATTTTTACCAAATAAAGAGGCTAGTTTTGGTACAAAGTTTATTTGACCTTATTTCAATGGAAGAATTTATAATTCAAATATTTTGTTCAATCTTCAATGACTATTTTAAAATTGATAATTATGACAGAAAAATATTATCAAACACTATTCATAAATGGTTTATAGGAAGAGAAGAAATTGAATATAATAAAATAATTCTTAATGAATTGTCAAAAGATAAACCTTTAAATTATGATTTTTCTTTAATCAAAAATCATTTACCTTCTGAAGTGATAGGAGTATTATTAAGCGATTTTAAGAAGCTTATAAAATGTGAAGGATTTGAGTTAAATAAAACTTTGAAACTCTATCAAGAATTAGAAAGTTTTTTTAATGATGATTATAAGGAATTTGAGAAAACTATTAATCTAATAAAAAACAATAAAGTTCCCAACGCAGTCTCAATCTATCATGCTATTGGAACAATTACATACATTGTGTTATGTGTAGATGACAATGTAAAAAAAAGCGAATTTATCGCCATTAAGAATAATCTTAAAGTTTGGGATAATGTAAGTGCAAGACTAATCTTGTTTTACTTCCAACTTTATGAAAAAATAGAATCCATAAATAATGGGCCATTCTCCGAAACCTCTTATTTCACGGAAACCAAAAAATCTCTTGTTACCAACTATTTAATCTATTTAAAAAATGAATTAAAACCTTCCGAAAGAAGAATCATTAACAATCAAATTATGTCCATCATCAAAGCAGATGGAATTATCCATGAAAATGAAAGATGGATATGGAATTCAATTAAGTCTACATGGACTGATCTATAAAAATATTCAAGAAGAATTATCAATATGGCAAATATAATCAATATACAAAACTATACAGACGCATTAAGAAACACAGGTTATAAAAATACAGAAAGTGCTATTGCAGAAATTATTGATAATAGCCTAGAAGCAAATGCAAAAAATGTTATAGTTCTTTGTAAATTAGAGATTGAATCTAATTTAAACAGAAAGTTTATCTCCGAAATTGCAATTTTAGATGACGGAATCGGAATGAATTTAGACACTTTAAGTAAGTGTTTAAGCATTGGTGAAAGCACGAGGCGAAGTAGAAAAGGAATGGGAAGATTCGGTGTAGGATTGCCCCAAGCTTCTTTGCATGTCTGTCCAAGAGTGGAAGTCTATTCTTGGCAAAAAGCAAAAGCCCCAAACTTTGTATTCATGGATATTGATCAAATCAGTTCCGGTAAGCAAAAAGAAATATTCGCAGTAGAGGGAAAGAATCTTCCAAAAGAATATCAAAACATAGAAAAGAAAATATCATACAATATGGGAGATATGAATTTCTCTAACTCTGGAACACTTGTAATCTGGAGGAATTGTGATCGATTAAATCCCAAAACGCCTACTGCATTGTTTGATAGGTTTGAATTTTCACTCGGAAGAAAGTTTCGTTATTATATTCAAGATGGATGTAATATTGGGTTGTCAGTTCTGAATGACTCTTACTATGATAGATTGATTCCACCAAATGACCCATTGTACCTAATGGAAAACAATCAAATTTTAGGAAATCCTAAAACATTTATGATTTCCAAAGGTGATGGAATAGCAGAGCCTATATTTGAACCTTGGGAAAGTGATGAAATACTTGGGAGTGTAGAAGTTCCTATTAAGTATATCTATCGAAAAAATCTAAAAGAATCTATCGTAACAATACGTTTTTCCATCGCAAAGTTTGGTTATCAGAATTTGGGAGGAGAATATGAAGTAGGAAAGCACTGCAAAAAAAACGTAGGAATCTCCGTTGTTAGAGCCAATCGAGAAATTGACTTTGGAAAGTTTGATTTTTACGATGATGTTAATGAACCTCAACACCGATGGTGGGGATGCGAAATCAAATTTGATCCCGTTTTAGACGAAAGATTTGGCGTAGCCAATAACAAACAACAAGTCGAATTGTTTAAAATAGAACAAGAAGCAAACCTTGACGAATCGGATGAACTTGAACCGGTTTGGATTACCTTGAATGAAATCATTCACAAAGAAATAAGAAAAATATACAATACACTCAGGTCAAAAAAGAAAGGATCTCGAACAGAAAAAAGAATCAAAATATCTACCGAAGAAGCTACCGTAAATAAAATTGAAGAAAAAAACCCCGTAGATACTGACTCAAAAACATCTCGCAAAAAAATGTCGGATGATGATTGGATGGACTATATCGGTGATAAACTCAAAGAATCAGGAAATCCGACACCATCCAAAGAAGAGATTCTGCCCAAAAAGAAGAACGCTATCAATATCCTTTTCAAAGATATGGGTGATACTTCGCAATTCATAGAAATAACCACTGACAAGGGAAATTGTTGGCTTACCATCAATACAGGCTCAGTATTTTACAGAGAATTGTACAGCCAAATCCAAGAAAAAGATGAAGAACTAAAACGAGCTTTCAACCTGTTTTTAATGGCTTATGCCAGAGCAGAAGATGAATCCGTCAACGATAAACTAAAAGATTCGTTTCACAAAGTTAGAGAATTGTGGGGAAAGAAAGTGGAAGAATATCTAAAAAGCGATTATAAAGCATGATGATTCGATACGTGCTTAAGTGGAGTCTGAACTACTCACTAACCGAGATAGGACGCTAAAATGAATCTTAGAGATTTGAATCTGAAAATACGATACAGAAGTTCGGAGGATGATCTAATCAAAGATTTCTTTGTACCGGTTCTGAATAGAAGTGTATTCTACAAGAGAGCTGTCGGTTTCTTCTCATCTTCTGCATTGATTCAAATCTCAAAAGGACTCTGCGAATTTATCAAAAACGAAGGAAAAATTCAAATTATAGCTTCTCCATTTTTGCAAGAAAGCGACATAGAAGCCATGAAAAAAGGCTATGAGGAAAGAGAAAAAACTATCGAAAGGGTTTTGTTATCATCCATAACCGAGCCAAAAAACTACTTTGAAAAAGAAAGGATGAATCTCCTCGCCCACCTAATCGAGAGTCGTAGATTAGATATAAAAATCGCATTTGTAAATGACGGAAATCGCTTTGGAATCTACCACGAAAAGATTGGTCTGTTTTATGATACGAATTACAACAAAATAGCATTCACCGGCTCACTAAATGAATCTTCTCAAAGTATGGTTGAAAATTTTGAGTCGATTGACGTATTTTGTTCTTGGAAAGAAAATGATAGCAAAGAAAGAATCAGTGAAAAAGAAAAAGACTTTGAGATGTTGTGGAACAACCAAACTCCCAAAGTAACGGTAATCGAATTTCCACAAGTTGCAAAGGAAAAACTCCAATTGTACAAAAAAGAGTATATAAAGGAAGATATAGACAAAGAAGAATTGTATGTTGATTTGTCTAATAAACCAAACCAAAAATATCCAAAAATTCCAGAGAAGTTGCAGCTCCATGATTACCAGATGGAAGCAATTCAAAACTGGAAAGATGCCAATTACCAAGGAATCTTTAACATGGCAACAGGAACAGGGAAAACAATTACCGGACTTGCAGCAGTTGCCAATCTGTCAGAAACTTTAGACCACCATCTAGCCATTATTATTGTGTGCCCTTACCAACATTTGGTGGAACAATGGGTGGAAGATATCAAAGAGTTTAATATGAATCCGATAGTTGCCTATTCCACGTCAAGAGATAGAGACTGGAAAGACAAGCTTAAAAATTCGGTCATTGATTTTAAACTAAATGTAATCGAGAACTTTTGTTTCATCACAACAAATGCTACCTATTCAAGCGAATTTGTCCAAAGTCAAATTGTGAAACTAAAGAAAGATGTTGTTTTTGTTGTAGACGAAGCTCATAATTTTGGAGCGTTCAGGTTAAGTAAGAAAATGCTAGAACATATTCCGTATAGATTGGCATTGTCTGCGACACTTGAAAGATATGGAGACCCGGAAGGAACTGCAAAACTCTATGATTATTTTGGAAATGAGTGTATCAATTATCCATTGGGAAAGGCGATCTTAGAAGGAAAACTTACTCATTACAGATACTACCCTATTTTAACAAACTTAACAGAAGATGAATTATCAGTTTATAGAAAACTTTCCAAAGAAATAGCAAAGTATGCAGTACGGTATAAAAATAGAAAAGGAGAACTACCTGAATTTGTGAAAAAATTGGCAATCAAAAGAGCAAGACTTGTCGCTGGTTCTCTGAATAAATTACCGGCTTTAGAAAAAGCTATATCTAAATACAAAAACTCCAAACATATCCTTGTTTACTGTGGTGCTACCACTATATCTGACTTTGGCTACCAAGATGGAAATGCTGATGAGTCAGAATTGAAACAGATAGAAGCAGTATTGGAACTATTAGGAAACAAAATGGATATGAAAGTGCATAGGTTTACCTCTCAAGAAGACTCAATTCAAAGAGGAACTTTAAAACATGAATTTGAAAAGGGAAATTTACAGGCGCTAGTTGCAATTAAGTGTTTGGATGAAGGAGTGAATATTCCCAAAATCCAAACAGCTTTTATTTTGGCAAGTAGCACAAATCCAAAAGAATATATACAGCGTAGGGGAAGGGTACTAAGACTTGCGAAAGGAAAGGAAATTGCAGAAATTTATGATTTTATCACTATTCCAAGACCTTTAGGCACTGCAAAACAAATGGAAGCATCTGATAGGAAATGGGATTTGTCCTTAATAAAAAGGGAATTGGTTAGAATGAAAGACTTTTACGATCTATCCATCAATCCGCAGGATGGTTATACTTTAATGGAAGAGATTGTAGATGCTTATGGAATAGAACAAATACAATTAGAAGAAGAGGAGTATGACGAATTATGAGCGACCAAATTGATGATGAAATACTAAAGAAATTGATCAAAAAGATTTTGGATTTAGAAAATAAAAATTTATCCAATAGGTTTGAAAAAGAAGAAATGGTAGATAAGATTATAAATATAATCTCAGAGGTAGTCAAGGATGCTAATTAAAAACATAAAGTTGAGTAATTTCAGAATTTATAAAGGCGAACAAAAAGTAACATTTTCGACAAACAAAAAAGAAAACGTTACGGTAGTCTTGGGAGATAACTCTTGTGGTAAAACCACGTTGATACAAGCATTTCAATGGGTACTGTATGAAAAAATTCATCATCAATGGAAAAAGAACTCTTTATTAAATAGCGAAGTGAAAGACCAGTTAGAATCAAATGAAACTTCATTCGTGAAAGTAAGTATTGAAATAGAGCACAGAAAGGAATCTTATACAATTAGCAGAACACAGGAATACGGAAGAAAAGGTCCTGTAACACCTTCCGTTTTAGAGATTCAGTGCAAAGAAAAAGACGGGCAGACCAAAAGCTTACAGAGATCGGAATACGGAAACATCATCAACGATATTTTACCGGAAGAACTGTCCATATATTTCTTTTTTGATGGTGAAAAAATAGCAACCATATCAAACAACCAAAGAGAAGGTAAGGAAGAAATTGAAAACGCAATCAAAAGATTACTTGGTTTCAAACAGCTTTCCAATGCTTTGGAACATCTGAAACAGGGCGGTAGATATAACGTGATTGGAAAACTAAAAAGTAGCTTTGATACGGAAACTGACGAAGAATTAATGGAAACACAAAAAGAACTAAATGAATCTATAGAAACGCTAAATAAAATAAAAGCATATATACAAGAATTAAAAAAATCGGAAACTGAAATAGAGAAGAAAGTTAAAGAAAAAGAAGATAGTTTAAAAGAAAATGAAGAATCCGGAAAACTGCAAAATCAAAAGGAAAGGAATGATGAAGAAATAAAAAGAAGTTTTGATAATATGCAGAGCAAAGTGCAGGAAATAAGGACTATTTTTTCAAAAAATGCTTTTATATATTGTATGCTACCCCTATTAGACAAGGCAAAAGAATTTATAGAGGATAAAGAACTTTCGGATGATAGTAAAATATCGGATGATATTAAAAAACTGGTAAAGGGAAAAACTGCCATTACAGTAGATCTGATAGATGATTTATTAAAAGAAGAAATGTGTATATGTGGTTCTAAAATTAAAGAAGATTCAACTCTTCAAGATCGTCTCATTCGATTGAAAAAATTTGTTAAGCAGGGATACAACCAGCAAATAGATATTTTTAAAGAAAGGATAGATAAATATATAGAAGATAGTGAAGGATTTGGTGGTTTTCAGAAAAGGTATAAAGAATACCGAGAAGAAAAAATTAAAAGAGAAGATTTAAAAAAAGAAAACCACGATATAATCGAAAGGCTAAAAGGAAGAACAGATAGTAAGCACATTCAAAAAGAAATTGAAGAACTTGGTAAGCAAAAAAGAAGAATAACCCAAAACATTGAAGAGAATAGAAAAAAAGAAGGTGAATTGGGAAGTTTGATTGATAGACTAGAAATAAAACTAAAGAAATATCAGTCGGATTCAAAGAAGAATAAACTCATGCAGCTCAGGCTGGAATACGCAAAAAGAATATATGAGAAAATCCAAGAATTTTACAAAAAAGAAGAAGATGTGATTAAAATCAAATTGGAAGAAAAGGCAAATGAAATATTTTCGGAACTTTATCATGGAGAGAGAACAATAAAGATTGGAGATAGATACAAGTTGGAATTATTGGTAAAAGAAGTTGCCGAAGACAATGATCAGAACTTGGACATAGCATCGGGATTGGAAGTTGTTGCGGGTTTTACCTTTATTTTGGGAATCATTTCAATGGTGAAAGAAAATATACTGACTAGAGAAAGTAACGAATACTTGAATTTTGCAAACAACCATCCGTATCCTTTAGTAATGGATGCACCTTTTTCTAATTTGGATGATAAGCACATCGAGAATATTTCTATAAAAATGCCGGAAATAGCAGAACAAGTTATCATGTTTATCATGGAAAAAGATTGGCATTTTGCTCAAAAGAACCTATATAATAAAGTGGGAAAAATTTATCAATTAAACAAAAAGAATGAAAGACACACGGTTGTAGGAGTTAAAAATGTTTGAAACAGAATATATATTCAAAGGAAAACACGCAGAATACGTTAAAGATTTAAATGACAAGTATCAACTAATGAATAGGAACTTGGACGTATTGATTTTGGCTCCAATTATTGGATTACTTCATAACAGAAGATCGGAAATGGATCGTAGTCAACCAACAGAGACTTCCATATTTACAGATCAATTAAGGAGTGAGGGAAAAAAACTCTCTTTTATCTATAACCTTGTACTTTTACTCGACGAAACTGATGGAGAGATTTCAATTGATGATAGGTTTCAAAAAGCTTTTGAGACTTCTGAACCAAAATCAGAAGAAGGCAAGAAAAATAATCACATTTTTAATTCTTATGTTTTAGGAGGAGTTGAGATACTGCACGAAAAATTGATATCCAAATCAGAGGTATTGACAAAAACACAAGAAAAAATAAAAGATTTAAGTCCGGAGAAAAAGCTCTACATCGATGGAGTCTGCATAGATAATATGTATGAATTTTTGAGTGAACTTGGATTATGAATAAAGTAAAAATACAATATTCCCCGTCCATCAACATCGTACGAGACGAAAAAACAGAACTTAACTATATCCCAACACCCAACGCTACAATAGTATACGAACAATTGATCAAAAACTATGGTGCCGGATTCAAGTCATTTAGCTTAATTGGAAACTATGGAACAGGAAAGTCTGCGTTTTTGCTTGCTTTTGAAAAGCATCTAAAAGAAAAAAAGTCCTATTGGGAAATGAAATTTTCAAACCATAAAAAATATGAATTCAAAAAAATCATAGGTGAGTATTCATCCGTTATTCAGAGCTTTGCCAAACACTTTGAAATCAAAACCAAAAAACAGACTTCTGCCTTGGAAGTATTAGAAAAAATTGACTTATACTACCAAAGTCTAATCGCAAAAAACAAACAGACCCTATTGATAATAGAAGTAGACGAATTTGGAAAGTTCCTGGAGTACGCAAACAAAAATGATTCTATCGAAGACATCTATTTTATACAGCAACTGTCCGAATACGTAAACAGCATGGATAAAAACATACTTTTTATTGTCGCCCTACATCAAAACTTTACTGACTATGCAAACCAACTAAACTTACTACAAAAAAAAGAATGGGAAAAAGTCAAAGGACGATTAAAAGAACTAAGTTTTAGCGAACCGGTTGAGCAATTGATTTATTTGGCATCCGTTAGAATATCACAGTTTAAGCATAAGAACGGAAACCCGCTAAACTTGACATCTTTATTCAATTGTATAAAATCCTCCAACCTCCTTCCACTCAGAGATTATTTGGATCAAAAGGTTGCAGAGAAACTCTATCCCTTAGATATATTATCCGCTGCAATCCTAACACAAAGTCTGCAAAGATACGGACAAAATGAAAGGTCTCTTTTTAGCTTTATAGAATCCAATGATTATCTTGGAATCCAAGAACACAACAGATCACAAAGCGGATATTACAGTATCAGCTCTGTTTATGACTATTTGAATTACCATTACTATTTTCTACTCTCCACAAAGATGAATCCGGATTATTTGAACTGGAGTTCCATCAAAAATGCTATAGAAAAGGTTGAAGGATTTGAAATCGAACATACAAAAGACGCAATCAATCTTATCAAAACAATCGGACTGTTGAATCTATTCGGACAATCAGGGAAGATAGACGATGAGTTCTTATGTAAGTATGCAAAGATGAGTATGGGAATAATAAAACCGGATAAAATTATTTACCAGCTCCGGAAACAGAAAATAGTAAGATACGTTCAACATTCCAAACGATATAAGATATTTGATGGAACGGACTTGGACATAGACATGGAACTGGCAAAAGTGAGCCAAAGAACAGACTCTAACATCAACATAATAAAATTATTGACAGAATCTTTTGACTTTTCTTATATACCAGCCAAAGCAATTTCATATAAAAAAGGAATTCCAAGATATTTTGCATTCTACTTAAGTGAAAAGCCAACGGAACTCACTCCGGAAGGCGAGATTGACGGTTATATCAACTTAATCTTTTCTCATACAATAACGGAAAATGAGGTAGAAAACTTTTCGGAAAATTGTAAAAAAGCAATCCTTTTTGGTTTTTATAGAAACACAAAGAAAATCAAAAATTGCCTCTTTGAAATGGAAGTATTAAAAAAGGTCATCCAAGAAAATCACGAAGATAAAGTAGCCATAAGAGAACTAAACATGATCCTCCTGCAACAAAAAGCAGAATTGAATCGAATCGTAGTAGAAGGAATGTACCAAAATGACGGACAGATTCGATGGTTTTTTAGAGGACAAAACGAGGAAATCCTTTCACCAAAAGGATTGAATCAAAAACTATCGGAGATAGTGGAGAATGTTTATCCGCACGCAGTGACCTATCAAAATGAGATGATAAACAAAACGAAAATATCCAGTGCAATTATAACAGCAAGGAAAAACCTAGTCCGCAATTTGATGGTAAACTTGAACGAAGAAGACTTGGGAATTCCAAAGGATAAATATCCTCCCGAAAAAACGATTTATCTTTCCTTGTTAAAAGAAACCGGAATACATCGTTTTCATGACGGGAATTATTGGATCACAGAACCAAAAGAATCTAGCATAAAAACGGCGTGGAAGGAATGTAAAAAGTTTTTGGAAAGTGCAAAGCATATACGAAAAAATCTCAAAGAGCTTTATCATATCTTTTATTCTCCACCCTATAAACTCAAAAAAGGATTTTTGGATTATTTCCTACCGATTTTTTTATTTGTAAACAAAGAAGACTTTGCACTATTTGGCAAAGGAATCTTCCTTCAGAATTTGACAGAGGATACACTGGAATTAGTTGTCAAAAACCCGGAAAATTTTGAAATCAAATCCTTTGATATTGCCGGAATCAAATTGGAATTTTTCAACCAATACAGAATTCTCTTAAACCAGTCTCAAAGAGAAAAGATTGACAATCAGAGCTTTGTAGAGACAATAAAGCCTTTTTTGATTTTTTATAAACAATTGCCAGACTATACAAAAAATACCAAACGACTTTCCAAACAAGCAACAGAACTTCGCAAAGTAATAGCGGAAACAAAAGACCCTGAGTCAACTTTTTTTGAAGGTTTTCCTAATGCACTAGGTTATAGTATATCCGAATTGCAAAAAGATAAAACAAAAATCTCAAAATATTTTGAAGCATTGCAGGAAGCGATCCGAGAACTAAGAGGTTTTTATGAACAACTAGTAGAACGAATGGAAACCGTTGTACAAGAAAAGATTGTCGGTGAAAAATCCGAATTTCCCGATTACCAACAAAAGTGGATTCAGAGATACAAAGGATTGAAGGTTGATTTATTACATTCCAACCAAAAAGTATTTTGGAATAGGTTAAACCTGGAAATAGAAGATCGAAATT
This sequence comes from Leptospiraceae bacterium, assembly GCA_024233865.1. Classification (GTDB taxonomy): domain Bacteria; phylum Spirochaetota; class Leptospiria; order Leptospirales; family Leptospiraceae; genus JACKPA01. Next base: position 97,249 of record JACKPA010000006.1, read on the forward strand.
CCTATTTAAGTTCTCTCTGTCAAGTTTGTATAAACAAAAAGTTAGAACAAATAACCGATTCGGATGAAGAGCTATTATATGATAAACTGCTGGGAATCTCTTATGAATTGGATCAATTGATTCAACTAAGCATGGAAGAAATAGAACCTGAAAAAGAGGACGTGTTTCGGCTGGAAATCACCTCTTTTATAGAAGGGCTTAAGAAAAATTTGATCCGTATACCAAAAACCAAACAAAAAGAAGTATTGGAATGGGAAAAAACTTTGAGTTCCAAAATGCCCAAAGATAAACAGCTAAAAATTGCCGTTTTAACCAAGATGTTGCAAGAAGAATTAAAGTAACGTGAGTTCCATATAACATTTTTATTTTCACCTAAAGGGCAACCACCGGGGGATTGTCCCTACAAAGCCTATGGTATTTTGGTCGTAGGGGTGAACCCCTGTGTTCACCCTTCTTATTTTTATAAAATTATTCCTTACGTCGAACTCACGTTAAAGTAATAAGGCAATCACAAAAAACAACTCGCACAACCCTCTTCTCCATTATCTAAGATATCTAGTAGGTAAGGAGAAGCAGATTGATTTAAATATGGTTTGCCTATCGTATTTGATTTTTGAAGAAAGTCTTCTTTGATTTTTGTGATTCTACTCGGCTGAATGAGTTCTTCTAGAGTTTCATCTTGCATCCATTTGTAACCACCTTCTTCATAACAAATTGCTTCTTTGTACAAATCGGGGTGTTGTTCATATAACCAAACCCATTCGATCTTCTGCTGGAAAAAACAAAAAAAACATCCCGATCTACTTCTTGCGTACTGCCCTTTTTTTCCGTTTACTGCAAATTCAGTTGGCATGTAGTATGCTGGAATACCAACTCCACTTTCTTCCAAGATTCGAAAAATATCATCTTGTACGAGAATTTCTTCATTGTCCAAAATTGGAAAACCTTCTTCTTTTGCCAGAGGATAATCCGTTGTTTTGAGAAAAGCAAAAACAACTTTATTGAATTCGCTTATACCTAAATCCAGAAGTGTATTAAGTTTCCTCTTTTGGTTGAACTTAAGGGAAAGAGGTTCTTTAACTACATCAATGATTTTTTTTTGTTTGAGTTCATCTTCTACAATCTCTTTGTAATAATGAAGAACTTCTTTACTGTTTGCGTTGTTTAAAAACTTATTGATTACGTCTTCACTCCAGATATTCTTGCGAAATGGAAAAATGGATTGAATATTAGATTTTTTGGATATGTAGCCGTCTCTTTCCTCATCTCCTCGTATTCCCACATAAGAAACTACCGGGTCGTTTCCTACAAATTTTTCAAACGGATCTAGCTTGAGCTTTTTTGTACACCAACGAGCAAGGGGAGAAGGTAAATATCCACCATGGAGTTGAAAGTAATGATCAAAGGGTTTTTCATGACTGTTTTCGACAGCTCGTAGTTTGGTGATCTTTTTCCCAAGGTAGTTTTCGAGATTATCAATGAGTTGATAAGTTTCTTTTAGCTCCTTGCCTGTATCACAAGTATAGTATTCAATATCTAAGCTGGGATACTTTGCTTTGAGATAGATTGCTAAAGCAGCACTGTCTTTTCCACCGGATATTCCTAATACATGTCGAACTTTATTTATCATTTTTCCCTTCTTTCACTCTCTTGCATATTTTATGATTGGCTAAATTTGAAAAAGCATTTTTTAGAAGCGAAATTTTTTCACAAAAATCTTAGAAAAATAAAAGATATCTTTCGTACGTAATTTATAAATTAAAATTCTAATTGTTTTGCGAATTTATTTCGCAAAAATCTCTAAAAACTAAGATTTTTCCTTGAATTCATGGCTCAAAAAGGATTTTTAACCCTTAAAATCTTAAAAAACTAAAAAAACTTTTAGAATTCTAATTTTAAAAGTACCACAGTAATTTTTTTGTATGATTTCATACTTTTAAAATTGGAAAAACAAAAGAAATCTCTGCTCGAAAAGAAAACAATCGGAAATTTTGTTCAACTTGCTATTGCAGGAAATCTTCTATATTCAGGAACAGAGTAGTTTTCAGATATAAAACTAAAGAAAATCCTTGAAAAACAAAAGAGTTAAATCATGGTATAATTGTATCTATTAAACAATTTGATGGAAGATCGAATCAATTAACATATAGCAAGAGGGAAGCACGATGAATAGAGAAGAAATAACAATCCAAACAGGTACGCATATATGGAAAAGTCCTATGGAATACTTTTCCGAACATGCAGTGTTTCATGGAAGTCCGTACTATCAAATAACCGAAGTAGATGATGTCTATTACTTATGGGAATTGTCTAAAGAAGAACCGGAAAAGCATAAATACCAAATTTTAAAAACAAGCGATAATTTTGGAGCTCTGCATGACGAGGGAATGGAATTAAACAACACAATCTCAAAAAAATAGAAGAGGTTATAATACGGAAGCAACCAACGAAGAACCAAACAAAAATCTTTGTAAAGATATATGTGCCGAAAGAGTAAAAAAAGTTATAACAGGATATACAAACAAGCATCATTATATATTCTTTATACTTGGGACATAGAAAATGCAAAAGAGCATTTTGATGAAATGGAAATATTACCCATACCGGAAACTTTAACAAAAAGGTTTACAAAAAGAAGGAAATAATCATGATTCGAAAAACAATAACACCGGAAACAAGTACGATTACCTTACAGTTACCTGAAAGTTTTATAGGAAAAACAATAGAAATTTTAGCGTTTTATAAAGAATCAATACCGCTTACCCAGGAAACAATACTAGATTTTCTAAGAGAAATTTTAAATACAAAAAAAGAAGAGTTCTTTATAGAGAAAATAGGAATATTTGGTTCTTTTGCTAGAGGTGAAGCAAGAGACAATAGTGACATTGATGTTATTGTAGAATTTCTCCCTGAAATAAAAAACATTTTCAAGGTGAAAAACGAACTAAGGGAGATGATAGAAGATAAATTTGGACGGAAAGTCGATATAGCAAATGCCGAAACAATTAAAACTGCTGTAAAAGAACTTATTTTAAAGGAGACAATTTATGTCGATCATAAAGGATAAATTGATTTTAGATGCAATTCTTGAATCAATAGAAAAGATACAAAACTATGCAAGTTCCTTTACAGAAGCAAATGAATTTTTTGATACTATGAATTTTGAAGCAAGCGTAATGAATTTTATTATTATTGCCGAAATGACAGAAAAGCTTTCTCCGGAAATAATCAAAGAAAATTCTGTAATTGATTGGAAAAGCATCAAAGGTTTTAGAAATATAGCAGCTCATAATTATTTTGGATTGGATTATAATGAAGTTTGGTATATAATAGAAAGTTATCTTCCCGAATTAAAATTGAATGTAAAACAGATTATTGAAAAAATAAAGTCACAGTAAAAGAGAAATACCCCATGAAACTTAAAAATTTTCAACAAGAAATTCATAACACCATTATTTACAAATTCAAAGACCTTAAATCAAAATATGATTCATTGGATAAAACTAATATATCTGACTTTAATAAAATCAGAAAATTAGACGGTGGAATTTTATTACAAGCTCCTACTGGTTGTGGAAAAACTTTTATAGCTTCTCAAATCGTATCTACCTTTAACGAAATTGAAAAAATGATTTGGTTTTGGTTTGCACCTTTTAGCGGACTTATAGAACAAACCAGACAAGTATTTTTAAAAGATTCTGTCTCTGTTCCCATATTAGATATTCATACGGATAGAACTTTAGAAAACTTAAAAGTAGGAGGAATATATTTTCTCACATGGCAAAAAGTTGCTGTTAGCAATAATGAAGGAAGAAAAGCTAGAATAACAGGTGATGACGGACTCTCCATAGATGAATTGATGGAATCTGCCAGAATGGAAGATTATAAAATCGGTTGTATTATAGACGAAGCTCATCATTCTATTGTATCCAAAAAAACAGAAGCAAGTAAATTTTTTTCTGAAATTGTAACACCGGATTATCTATTAATGATGACCGCCACTCCAAATGACAAAGATATTAAAACATTTTCCGAACAAACAGGTTATGAATTGAAAAATGAAAAACAAAGAGCCTCAGTATCCAGAGAAGACGGCGTAAAAGAAGGTCTTTTAAAACGTGGCGTAAAAATGGTGCGTTTTTTAGAAAAAAATCCGACTGATAAAGATTTAATAGATATGGAAAAAACAGCTTTGGAAGAATGTACTTTGTTACACAGAGAAATTAAAAGTAAATTAGAAAATTTAAATGTTCCAATTCAGCCTCTTATGCTTGTTCAAGTTCCAAACGGAAAAAAGGAAAGTATTGAAGAAGTTAAGAACTTTTTAACAGATAACTTACGATTTAAAGAATCGAGTGTAAAAGTTCATACCGCAAATGAACCGGATGAAAATTTTCATTTGATTGCACACGATCCAAAAGTCGAAGTTTTGATTTTTAAAATGGCAGTTGCAACAGGATTTGACGCTCCAAGAGCATTTACTCTTGCAGCACTTAGAGGGATAAGAAATGAACAGTTTGGAGTTCAAGTTGTAGGTAGAATTATGCGAATTCCAAAAGAAATGCAATTTAAGAAAAACTTGGATGATTCATTGTATTATGGATATGTTTTTATTGCAAACAAAGAAAAGGATGAAGGATTGTTGTTGGCAGCAGATTTAATCAACAGAATCAAGACGCAAAATGCTTCTCTCGGGAGCCAAACTGTAGTAACGATATATAAAGGAAATCCAAAAGCTCAAGTTGTAGAAAACGGTGATATAATTCCTTTAATTCCTAACGAAGAAATGGGTAATATTTTTTTAACACCCGAATCGGAACAAAAAGAAAAACTTCCAAAATGGAAACAAATAGAACCTTATATTCCAAATTTAACAAGTGGTAATTTACAAAATGATGAAGAACACTTTCAAAAACCATCTCCCCTCACGCAAGTATTAGTTCAAGAAGAAAGATATGTATACAAAATTAGAGAAGGTGTTCCCAAAGTTTTAAAAACAGAATATATGCCCGATCCAGGTGATAACTACCAAGAAAGAATTTTAGATTTTGTAGATTTTACAGGAAAAACAGACGCTGCACGAAAAAAGAAAATTGAAATTACGGAAGAAATCAGTGACATTTTTAACAAAACAGATATAGCTAAGTTAAATAAAAAAGGCGAAATTGATTTTGAAGCCTTAGCAGATAAAACAACTCAACTACTATTGAATTTTGTAACAGATCGATTGTTTAAAAGAAAACTCTTTGAACATTATAAAAAGTTTTGTGAAAAAAACGGTTGGGAGATAAGTAATGATGAAGAACTCTGTAAAGAACTTGATTTGATTCTTATTTCTCATAAAAATTTAATAAAAGACGCACAACGAAAATCCATGATAGATAAATTGGAATTAAAAGAGGTTTACTTAAATTTGGAAGTGGTAGTCCATAATTCAACAGTGCAAAAATCCACCAAAAATATTTATGGAGTTTTTCCGGAATCTCTAAATAGTATGGAACTTGAATTGGCAAAAAAGTTAGATTCCGAAGAAGTAATTCTTTGGTGGCATAGAAACGGACAAAATTCAAAGGGAAAAGAACCAGCCATTGGGCTTAATTTCACTATTTTTTTTATGATTCGGAAAACCAAAAGGTGAATGATGAAGGAATTTTTAATTTCAATATGCTCAAGTGGTAAAAGCTTTATCCGAGTTTGGATAAAATCCTATGGCATAGGGAAAATGTTTTTAAGAGGTAGAGAAATTCTAAATTTTAATATGAATACTATGAGACAAAAATTAACTCTACCTTGTTTAAAACGTGTAATACTGGTTCAACGATGAATATGAACAAAGCGATTCAAAACACAATAAACCAAAAAATCAGTTTACTATCTCAAGAACGTCAACTAGCTTTTGGTATCATTTTATCCGAAAGATTTCTACCTAATTATTTTGCATTTTATTTCGTTGAAAAATGGGGAAATCCTATGGTTTTATTAAATGGAATTGATTTGTTAAAAAATATTGCATACCAAGGAAATTATGAAACATCGGAATTGGAATTAATTGATGAACTAATTGAAAGTATAACACCGGATTTGGATGATTTTCCAAGCAATATTTTAGCTTCTATGGCTCTAGATGTTTCTAGTATGCTATGTGAGTGTTTCGTCTTTGTAAAAAATCACAATATAAAGCATATTGAGATTTGCTCATCTGTTTCATTTGGTTCTTTGGAAATGTATGTCCAAAAACGTGACAATTTAAGACATGACTTGAAAACAGAAGAATTGAATAAATATTTTTCCCAAGATAGTTTAATCAAACATGAAATAGAGTATCAATTAAAATTATTGGATGAATTAACCGGAAACATCAAGATTAGCCCGAAGCTATATATTGATAAAACAATGGCAGCTCCCATGCCGGAATTAGTTCTATTTTTATCTTCCTTACAAGACAAAAATAGATTCATGCAAATTTCGAATATTTAAAAAATGGTAAGAAAATGAAAGCACCAATATTTGAAAATGTAGCTGATCTACACGAAGACCTGTTAATATTCCTCTTGAAATACAGAAAACAGGAACATACGGATTTTACTTTTCTTCTTAAACCGGATGAAAACCAATGGAGGGAAGGAAAATGGTTTTATGGCAATGAGAGATGGGTAAATATTTTCTTTTTGAAAAGCCAAACAAATAGACATTGGGATAACAATATTGAATTGGGAATAAACATTTATGGTGGTTGGAATATTCATGTTAATTTTGATAACATTAGTTTAGTCAAAGATATAGTTAGGTTATTTAGTAATATTGGAAATTCTAATAGAGAAAGGAGAAATGGAAATAGAGAAACGATCAGTCCCTTTATAAATCATTATCGTGAAGGAATACGAACTTGCATTGATATTATTTATAATAGGATCATAAAAGATAAAATTTTAATTGATAACAAAAATTTATCTCTGATAGATACTAATGAGTTTGAAAAAACATTAGAAAAAATTAATGATTATCGAAAACCTCAACAACAAGTATCTTTGTATGGATTTACGGTAGAAAACTACCAAGGCATAAAGAGTACCTCTCTAAGAAATCTACCAAACAAAGCTAATTGGATATTTCTAACTGGTGAAAACGGTTTCGGAAAAACCTCAATATTGCAGAGTATTGCCATTGGTTTATATGGAAATATAGAAGAAGAAATTATTCCCAAAGATAAAAATACAAACATTAACATTTTTTATCAATACCAAAATCGTTTTCGCAATATAATCCATTTGAATGATCCCAAAATGGAAGACTTTTTCGAACCAGTTATAAGCTTAGCGGCATACGGACCTTCTCGTTTGGATCCTCAATCAGAAAATAGTGACAATAGGAAAGCCGACAATGCAACAGCTACATATGGTTTGTTTCATACCGATGGTTATTTAAAAAATATTGAAATTGAGTTAAAAAGAACAAAAGCTTATGAGGAAGACAAGTATAAAATACTTGTTAGTATAATCCAAAAGGCAATTCCTGCTATTGCAAAGATTGAAATCATAGATAAAGGTAGAAAAGTTATCTATTACGAAAAAGATAGTTCATCAGGAGAAATATTTGATCCAGTTGAATTTCATCAATTAGCTTCAGGAATAAGAAATACAATTAACATTGTAGGAGATATTTTTATTCGACTAAATAAAATGTTAAATGAATTTCAAGTTTTAAATGATATTTTTTATACCCCAGAGGAGTTAATAGGAATTGTAATTATTGATGAATTAGATTTACATTTGCATCCTAAATGGTTAAAAAAATTACCCAGCATACTTTCCAATGTATTTCCCAAAATTCAGTTTATTTGTTCTACTCATAGTTCAATTCCAATACTAGGTGCTCCAAAAAATTCTGTATTTTTAAAAGTCAATAGAAATAAAGAAGATGGAGTTTGTGTTGATCGATTGGAAATCATAGAGAAAGAAATTAAAAATCTTTTACCTAATCATATTTTGACATCTCCATTGTTTGATTTTGAAGAAATTATTGCTCTGTCAAATGAGGAAGAAGGTAATATATCAACAACAGATAGCTATCAAGAATATAGACAAGAAGAAAGTATTAAAGAAAAATTGGAGATATTAAAAGCCAATAATGACTTTTTAAATTTTATGAAGGATCGAGACTAAAGATATTTATGAAAAGAATTTATAAAAATTTCGACGAGGTTCCTCAAATTCTCACTAGTAAGAAATGCGAAACTCTCATAGAAGATTTATTAGAAAAACAGAATCAGCACAGTTTTAATCAATATTATTTTGCACATGAAGATATAAAAACAAGTCTATCTAATATTTATAATAACAAATGTGCATATTGCGAAACAGATACAACTGCTGGAGCACCGTTAGAAGTTGAACACTATCGTCCAAAAAATAAAGTTAAAGAAAGTGAAAAACATTTAGGCTATTACTGGCTTTGTTATGAATGGTCAAATCTTCTATATTCATGTTCATCATGCAATAAAGCAAAGTCAAATCATTTTCCATTAGAAGATGAAAGCAAGAGAGTTTTTGCTCCAAAAAAAATTGCAGGAAAGTTAGACAAAAATTCTTGTAATATTCGATCTTCCATCTTGTTACAAGAAAAACCTCTTCTTCTGAATCCTGAAATAGATAATCCATTAGAGCATGTTTTTTTTCACCCTGACGGAAAGATAGAAGGACGTTCTACAAGAGGTGAGATGACAATTGAAATTTGTAAATTAAATAGGCAACCATTGCAAATAGCTCGTAAAACATTGATAGATGATATATTTAGAAATCTTATGAGATACTTAGAAAAATTTGATGCGAGAAATATTAGTGATTCAACTGTAAAATATGCAATTAAAAATGAAATAAATAAACTTTTATCTCTTATAAAGAATGACCGTCCATACTCAGTATTGGCTATGACAGTCTTAAAAAAATTTGATGTTTTTTATATTAATCGTTTCGGAAAGAAAGAACATCAAAAAATTCTTCGTGAAGTATACGAAGAATTTAAACAAACAATCTTAGAAATAATGAATAAAGAATAATCCAGAAAAGTATCTATATTTAAGGACACATAACAATGAACAAACTAACCATCAAACAAGCAATTATAAAAACAATGGAAAAAGAAGGAAAACCTCTCACATCCCAAGAAGTATACAACAGTATTGTAAAACACAACCTATACACATTCGGAGCAAAAGACCCAAAAGCAGTAGTAAACTCAGAAATTCGACAGCACTGTGAAGGACTGGATTTAAAAACATCCAAACCCGAAAAATTATTCAAGCTTGAAAAAGATGGAAAATACAGTTTATTACCTCGATGATAAAAAGAGAAACAAATATGAAAGTTGAGATTCACCAGATTGCTGAAGAGAAACAAAGAGGTTTGCAAAATGACTTGGAAAATAAAATAGATAAATATGCCCTACATATATCTGGATAATAACTCTACTACACAAGTAGACCCAAGAGTTCTGGAAGAAATGATCCCCTTTTTCTCGACCTTGTATGCAAATCCTGCAAGCAACCACAAATTTGGTGTGGAAGTAAATCAAGTTATCCAAAAAGCCAGAGCAAAAATTGCAGGCTGTATACACTCCAAAGAAAATGAAATCACTTTCACATCAGGAGCAACAGAAGCAATCAACCTGGCAATCAAAGGTATTGCGGAAGCCTATTCTCATAAAGGAAACCATATCATTACGGTATCAACCGAGCACAACGCTGTCTTGGACACTTGCAGATATTTGGAAAAACTTGGATTCCAAGTTACCTATCTTCCTGTCGATACAGATGGATTGGTTAATTTGAAAGACATTGAAAAAAGCATAACAAAAGAAACAATCCTAATATCTGTAATGTATGTAAACAATGAAACAGGAGTCATTCAACCTATCCAAGAAATATCAGAATTGGCTCATCGAAACAATATTCTGTTTATGACTGATGCAACCCAAGCAATGGGGAAAATTCCAATCCATGTGGATGAGCTTGGAATTGATTTGCTTGTATTTTCAGGACATAAATTGTATGCACCCAAAGGAATTGGTGTCCTTTATCATCGAACCAAAAGACCTTTCAATGTGAAATTGGAAGCTCTGATTCACGGTGGAGGACACGAGAACGGAATCAGAAGCGGAACTTTGAATGTACCTGGAATTGTAGGAATTGCAAGAGCTTGCGAACTCGCTTGTAGTGAAATGGAAACAAATCAGGAGAAAGTAAGACTCTTAAGAGATTTTCTAGAAACAGAACTCTTGCAAATTGAAGAAACATTTTTGAACGGGCACAAAACATCTAGAATGTACAATGTAACCAATCTTGGTTTCAAAGGTGTGGATGCAGATGCTCTAATAGTCGGACTTAAAAACATTATCATCTCAAACGGTTCTGCTTGCTCATCAGCATTGATAGAATCTTCTCATGTTTTAAGAGCGATGGGTTTAAGTGAAGAAGATGCCTATTCATCCATACGGTTGAGTTTGGGAAAATTCAATACAAGGGAAGAAATTACAATTGCCATCCAAGCGATAAAGGAACAAGTGAAACACCTGAGAAAATTGTCTTTTTAAAACGGATTTAATGGCATGGAAAAAAGTAAGTTACAAGCGGTTTAAAGCTCGTAACTACTTTAGAATCTCTCTAAAAAATTTAACCAAAATCTTTATCAATCAAACAATCGCAGACAAAAGGTGGTAACTTTTATTCTTGCAAATTATCTTATTTCATTGATCAAATAAGAAAAAAATTAAGTATGCCCTTAGAAAAATGAAATGGGGGAGGTTTTATGCTTACGGAAGATATGAGGTTACTTTTAACCATTATTTTGATTGCAGTGATCTCCCTTATAGGCTCCAGGGTAACATTTTGGAATCGGCAACTGCCCATTGGTTTTAAAAACATACTTTTAACCGGAACAGAATATATTTTAATTGGAATCGTCTTGGGTGGAATGGGATTAGGAATTTTTGATAAAGATACCTTGGATAAAACCGAACCATTTTTATTGTTTGGTCTTTGCTGGATTGGCTTTTTGTTCGGATTGCAATTTGAAGTTCGTTTTTTACAAAAGCTTCCGAGCCATTATTTTGTAATGACATCCATACTAGCTGGTGTTACTTTTTTAATTATTTTTTTTCCATTGTATTTCCTTTTTTATTATTTTGTTTTTTTTGAAGGAGGAGTGTCGTTTATTGCAGCAGCTACATTGGGAAGTGCAGGTTCTTGTACTGCTCAATCCGCTTTGGCAATTGTAAACCGAAACTATCGAATTCCCAACAAAAGATTGTTGGAATTGATGCGTTACATTACTAGTGTTGATGGTTTGTTTGGGTTGGTTTTTTTTACCTTGGCTTTGTGTATACTACCGGAAGGAAAAATGGTGTTTAACATCTTAAAGTCTGTTCAATGGCTTTTTATTTCCATGGGAATTGGGATTATTCCGGCAGTTGTATTAATCACTTTAAGTAAAGCCAAGTTTACACAGCAAGAATACACCTTGTTTCTAATCTCTACCATAATGTTTTGTGGAGGATTGGCTCATATTTTTAACCATTCTCCTTTGGTAGCAGGCTTAATAGCCGGTATAATCGTTGCCAATTTTTGTCCGTATCGCCTGCAAGCCTTACAATCCGTCCTCAGTGCAGAAAAAACGATTTATATTACACTCCTTCTTTTGGTGGGAGCATCTTGGCAGTTTCAATTTGACTGGAGTTTACTAATTGCCGGAGTTTATTTTTTACTTAGGGTTTCGGGAAAGGTATTCGGAATAATGGTTGCTACAAAAATATTTCAACCAAACTATGAAGTTCCCAAATCACTAGGTCTTGGTTTGATTTCGGAGGGTGGATTGGCTATTGCTATAATTGTTACGTCCAAATTGTTGCACCCTGCGACAATCAATTCACTTATTACGGTTATTATTTTGTCGATTTTTGTGAATGAAATTATAGCTCCTAAATTAATTCTTATACAATTTAAGAACGTAAAAAAGAATTTGTATCTAAACCAATAGGACCTCGCAATTGAATATATCTTATAGAACAATAAGTTTGATAATAATCCTGGTTTGTATGGTTCTGATTGTTCATACAAACATACTCAATGAGCCTCGTTCTCTTTCACCTACCTTGGTTTTAGGATTTTTACTGCTTTCTTCTTATATCTTTGGTTACCTTCTGGAAAAGGTGAAAGTACCTAGAATAACAAGTTACATATTTTCCGGCTTAATACTTGGACCCTATGTTTTGGAGTTTTTTTCTCCCAAAGTAATAGAAAGTCTTAGCTTTTTGAATAGTCTCGCTTTAGCCTTTATTGCGTTTTGTGCCGGAGGTGAGCTTCACCTCAAAAGTCTCAGAAGCAAGCTAAAATCCATACTTTTCTTGATCGTAGGTGTGACTTCCATAGTTTTTATCGGAGTAACTTTATCCGTTTTTGCTATTTCTCAATTTATTCCCTTTATGGAAGCTTATGATGCAAAGGTTCGGTTCGCCATTTCTTCCATATTCGGAGTGATTGCAGTTGCCCGATCCCCTTCTTCTACCATTGCCATTATCAGTGAAACAAAGGCAAAGGGTCCACTCACAGAAACCGTTTTGGCAGTAATTGTTGTGACGGATGTTATTATTATAATGCTTTTTGCGGGTGTCATATCCTTATCTCAGATAATCATAAAATCGGGAGATTCCCTGAACTTTACCTTTATTTTAGGTCTTTTTGTGGAAATTAGCATAGCTTTTTTGTTAGGGTATTTTCTAGGTAGGAGTATTATTTTTTTGATAGAAAGAGTCCATCTAGAATTTCCTGTAGTAATAGCCACTATGGGATTTATTGTAATCAAATTTTGCCATTTGTTAAGCGAATATCTGCACGAGGTTCATGATATTAGCCTAAGTTTGGAACCGCTTTTGATTTGTATGATGGCAGGATTCACCGTTCAGAACTTTTCCAAACACGGAGAAACTTTCTTGAGCAGACTGGATGATGTATCCCTTCCTATTTATGTTGCCTTTTTTTCTATTACCGGTGCATCCATAAACCTTAGCGTTTTAAAAACAGGATGGATAACCGGAATGATAGTGCTAGTTTCTCGTACTACCATGATGTTTATTGGCTCCTACTTTAGCGGCAAACTGGCAGGCGATTCGCCCAAAATTTATAAAAATACTTGGCTCGGCTTTATTACACAAGCTGGTGTAAGCTTGGGATTGTTGACAGAAGTAGTGAGAAGATTCCCAGAAATTGGAGTGCCAATTCAGAGTATACTGATTGCTTCCATTACTTTTAATCAGGTGATAGGACCTGTTGCCTTTAAATATTCTTTAAATAATGTAGGAGAAGCAAATAATCAATAAAAAAATGATTTAATTATCAAAAAAAATATATATATCAATGGTTTTTATAAAAACCTGTGCTGAAAAATTACTGCTTCTCGATCATTTCCTGAATTCTTTCTTTTTGCTCGTCTTTGAGGTTGATAAAGGCAATTCCAATTTCAAATTTTTCTTCGATCATAATTTCTTCGACACGCACTACCCGGCTAATTACTTTAATTTTTTTCTGTTTGGCATCCAAAAAATCTATCTTCAATATCGTACCGATAGTCATCGGTTTGTTCGCTTCAAAAAGCATTCCGCCGAGACTAATATCATGAGTTTTTGCACGATCAGCCAGTTCAATTTCATCCGGAGATTCTACGACTTCAAAATGAGTTATGACTTCTTTTTTTATACGATCAAACTTTCTTCTTTCCATTTTTTACTTTCTTTATGGTATTTTAAAATTCACAATAATTAAATTTCTAAATTAAATTTTTTTGGACATTTATTTGGTATCCTTCCAAATTGTATTGAGCTTGTCGAGATAAACCCTATTTTACAGTTCAATAGCAAAAAGGTTGACTTTCTCTTAAGCATCCTTAAAATAATAGCTATGAGTAGTGTTGCACAAGAAAATTTTGCTATTTGGGAAAGGGGACTTCCAATCAGTTTAGAAGCATATCATTTTTTGTTTAAGGAGGGTCTTATTTCAGAAAAGACAGAGCTTTTGGAAGGAGTTGTAATTGAAAAAATGTCAAAAGATCCGATTCATTCAAATTTTGTTACAAAATTATCGTATTTTTTATTTGGAAAATTAAATAACAACTTCCAAATCAGACAAGAAAACCCAATCACCACAGAGACTTCTGAGCCTGAACCGGATATTGCAATTGTAGAAAATCTAGACTATTCAATAAAGCATCCCAAAGGAGCTTATATAGTGATAGAGGTTGCCAATACTTCTTTGGCTCTTGATAGAGCAAAATCTCCTATTTATGCCAAAGCAAATATACCGGAATATATTATAATCAATTTACAATCTAATGTTATAGAGCTATATACAAAACCAATTAACGGACAGTATTCTCTCACAAAGATTTTGCAAAGGGATGAAACATTTGTTTCCATCTCCATTCCAGATTTGTCATTTTCGATTAAAGATATAATAGCTTTTTGAATTGATATAATCTTTATAAAATCACCTAGGTACTAAAAAGCAAATCCTATACTTATTATATAATTGAGGTTTATCCGATTATGAATAGGATAATTTCTTTTTTCCATATTTTCAACTATTTTTAACAGAATCGGGTCTCCTCCGGTTGGCGACCAAATATTCATGGAAACATAAGAATCAATTTTGGGACGGTACAGATAAGCCATGCCAAGTTCATGATTCAAATAAATTCCGTAAGGCAGTATACTAGAAAATCCAAAACCAATTCCAACATAAGGAGTATGTCGCATTGTAATGGTTCTTTTGGTGTACGGATAATAATTATAAATGAGATCAGAATTGTATTTACTATAGATACTATTGGTGGGAACAGTTGCAAAATTCAAATAATCAATTTTTTTCTGCAAAAATCCATAAGCTTCACCAAGGTAGCCAACAAAATACAGGGAATAGGGAAATCCTTTAGGATTGTTTGGGAAAAATTTGGGGTAGTACCTCAAAAAGATATTACCCTTTAAGGGAATATCATGTATCTCATTTCCAAATTTTCTATATCTGTATAGCAACAGACTCCCCCTGCCTTCTTGGGTTGGGTCCGCTACAAAAAAATACTTTTTATCCCGGTTGTATTCTTTATAAAAAAATTCTCTCATTTCATTCCAGGTTACACCAATTGCAATTCTTGCGTTTAGATTTCTTGCAATAGAAAAAGACCATGGGTATATACTAGTATATATTTGCCACTTTTTTGTCTCTCGTAGGGTAGCCTGATCAATATGAAAAATATTTCTTGTTTTTTGTTTGACTGATAGTGTTTTTTTATTTGATTCACCTGATAAAGAAACAAAACTTAAACCTAACAAAATATAAAGTAGGGTTAATTTTTTCATTGTTCTATGGTAATTATGTAGGAGTTATCACTATAGCTATAACCAAACGATTCCAAATATTCTGATTGAGAGCAACTATCAGGATTTTGGAATACTCCCACAACTTCCCAACAATAAATTCCTGGGTTGAGGTCAAGGGTAACATCTATTTCCATAGCAGTAGAATCAATTGATTTTATTAACTGTTTACAAAAACCATAGGATTGACCGCTATAATATTCAAAAGATTTGAATTGAATTCTATAACCAACAAAAGTTCCTCCGTATTCTTTTTCTGTAGCACATTCTGAGCGATTCAAATAAGACGGGTCGGTATTTCCATTTTCTCCTTCAAACGTCCAGCTGAACTTCTGTATTGAATTGTATTGAAATATCCCTTTAGATTCTGGAGATTTAAGGGTAATAATATTTTTGTTTTTTGAGTATGGAAGGGCATACTCTAAAAAAAACACTTGAATAAGTTCTTCTGTAGTAACTCCTTTTCGGGGGTAACTTGTTGCTACTGTTGCATAAAACACTCCCATTAGAGAAAAAATGGCAATTAATTTTCTTCTGCTTTCTGAAATAACTTTGTTTTGATTGTAACGTCGATATAATTCTGCAAGCAGCAGAGCCGGAAGCATCAAAAGATCGGAACTATCTGCCGTTCCTCGCAAAATGTTATTTTTTGAAAAAAATAAGCCCCAGAATGTATAGGTAAAAGTATCATTCAAGACTTGGCTTAGGTTAACAGATGCAAATAAAATTCCTACAAATATCAGATTAAAATAAAATAGTATTTTTGTTTTGGTTCGAAACCATGGAAAGGAAATAAAAACCGCAGTAAGAAAAAAAGGCATTACAAATAAAAAGGCAAAGTCTCCTAGCTTACCACTTAGTAATCCTGGATAGTAGGGCTTTAAAATCATATCATTGGTAATCCATGCAACCAATAAAGCGATAAACAATTCATCACTCAGGCAATAAAAGATATTTGAACTACATTTTGGTCGCATGCATTAACCTCTTATATTATAAAAAGTCTTTTACGAGATAATAGGTGATACGAAATTGTCAACATTAATAACTAATTCTATTTCTATTAACAAACCCTCCACTGTCCAAAAATTTTCTTGAATATACAAAACACAGAGTGGTTTTCAGATATGAAATCTAAGAAAATCAAATGAATCTAATCATGTTGCTGGAAATTAGCATTGCTTTTTTGTTAGGGTATTTCTAAGGTAAAAGCATTATTTTTTGAATAAAGTAGGAGAAGTAATCAATAAAAAAATGATTTTAATTAGGATTAGATATGAAAATTACTGATATTTTAAAAAAAGAATGTATCATAATACCACCAAAGGGGAATACAAAAGTAGAAATTATCCAAGAACTTGCTAACCTAATCTTTCTTTCACATCCGGAAATAAACAAAGAAGAATCTTTAAAAGGAATTTTTGAAAGAGAAAGTGTTGAGACAACAGCTATTGGTGAAGGAATTGCGATTCCACACGCTGCTATTGATGGTAGCACAAGTATAACCTTAGGGTTTGGAATCTTTCAGGATGGCATAGATTTTGATTCCCTCGACGGAAAGCCGGTTAAGGTTATATTGCTTATTTTATTTCCCAAAGGAGATATTGGTCTTCAATTACGGTTTTTGGCTAAGCTTTCCCGGTTTGCTCATAATAAAGAATTGATGCAGAATTTATTGGAATGTAAGAATCCGGATGAAGTGCTTCATACGTTTCAAATGTTTGAAGAAAAAGAATTTAGCTGATTTCAAGGATGAACATGAAACTCGCCATTATATTTTTAAACAAAATCGAATATTTGGAAGATTTGCTTTCTGCTTTTCTTGAAATTGGCATATCTGGAGCAACCGTTTTGGATTCCGTTGGTATGGGACATATTATTTCCCAAAACATCCCGATTTTTGCCGGTTTACGGAATGCTTTCCCCGGAAGCAGTCCGGGAAATAAAACAATTCTCACCATGGTAAAAGAGGAAGAGGTGGAAAAATTGAAAAAAGTTTTTGAGGAAATATGCGGGAATTTGGACACACCAGGTTCCGGATTTATGATTACCATTCCAGTTGATAGCGTGTTTGGTTTTAGAAAAAAGTAAAAGAAATTCGCTGGATTTGGTTGGAGGCATTCCGGTTTTGATAGTTAAAAAAACATGAACGAATCAATACAAGAAATTGAGTCTTCTAATATTATTATCTTTAATAACTTTTTTTAAAAAAACTGAATTTTTTTTCATAAATCAGGTACCAACACTTCATTTCTTTACCCATTACATATAAGGAGTGATTTATGAAACAATTAATCAGTTTATTCATTTTAAGCACCCTGGGAACTCTCTTATATTGTAATGAAAAAGATAAAAAAATAGAATATAACGCAAAAAAAATCTTAATTTTGCAAAATACATTGAGTATTTCAGATGGCAGTTTGCTAAAAGTTTCCGGACAAATTGTAGACATGGAAAAAAAAGCAATGGAAAATGCAATTTTTATTACCAGATCAAAACCGGAAGCTGGTATTTCCATTCCACTGCTTTTTATCCATGGTGACAATTCCAAAATAAGTCGGAATGTAATATCGGATAAAGGTGGAGCTTTTGATTTATTGCTTATTCCAGGACAATACATAGTAGAAGTACAAAGTCCTAAAGAAGAGCCTATCGGAGGTTTCTTTCTGGACATTGAAAAGGACGCTACTTTTGTAGAAGCTGAAATTTGGGAGAATAGCCAATTTAATATAAACGGAAACATGGTAATTTCAAACTTAGAAGGGGACACGGGAAGCATTGCGGTGGAATCATCTCCGATAGAGATGGAAAGCAGTCCTCCAAACCAAGCATCATTTTTAGAGAACCCGTCTTTTGAGGACGACACCAATTCATGTTCCAAAAACGATGATGCTTCTCTTTGTCCCAAAGGTTGGAGCATTACTACCTCCGGTTTAATTGAGGTAAGCCAAAATAAGGTGACAGCTCAGGATGGTACCCACGTTTTGGGTTTTTCTTCTTTAACCGGTAGCTATTCCGGTAGAATGGCATTATCTAATTGTTTTCCGTTGGATATTCAAAAAAACTTGGAAGCAAAAGGATATTTATTAAAGACGGCAGATGAAAATATTCGAGGAAGGTTTGTTGTGACGTTTTTTAAAGACGATTATTGTACAACTTATTCCGGTTCTACTATAAATGGTTCAGGGACTTCTCCTAACTTAGTGGATACATGGGAAGAATTAAATATCACGATAAACCTTAACCAATATCCAAGTGAGCCAAAGGTTTACGGAAAATTAGGAATACAAGCAACAAAACCTACAGGCACCCAGGGAGATGTTTATTTTGACAATATAAACGTATTACAAAAATAAGGAAAAATTCTTGCGGAGTATCTTAGCACTCTATTTGTTTGATTGCTAAGATACTTGACAAAAAAACCAGAATATGATAGTTTTAAAAATTATAATATAGAGGAGAAATACGCATGAATAATTATCTCAGAAGGTATAAGATGCTGGGAATAATAGTGTTTTCGATGTTAATAGGCACATTTTTATCTCCAATAGTTACTTGCGGAATGCGAAATACTTCGCTATTGGTTAATGCGGATGATTCAACCGAAAAGCTAACACCGGCAAAAAAACAGGCAATTAGCTTAGAAAATGCTTTTCAAGAAGTTTTCGAACAAGTGTCTCCTAGTGTTGTTTCTATAGCAACTGAGAAAACCGTTGATTACAATATTCATCCGTTTATGGATGATCCGTTTTTAAATAAATTTTTCGGACAAAAAAATTTCCATCGAAAGTTCAAACAATCAGGCTTAGGCTCGGGTATAATCTTAAACAAAGAAGGTTATATACTAACAAACCAGCACGTTGTGAAAAATATGGATAAGCTAACCGTAAAGCTAAAAAACAAAAAGTCCTATAATGCAACTGTTGTGGGTTTGGATAAAGTTATGGACATAGCCTTACTTAAAATAACAGCTCCCGAAAGCGAATTAACTCCAGCTGTTTTAGGAGATTCTTCTAAAATAAAAGTAGGAAGTTGGGCAATCGCTATGGGTTCTCCTTTGGGTTTTGAGCAGTCTTTTACAGTTGGTATTATCAGTGCAGTTCAAAGAGGTGGAATAGATGATTCCGGTTTGTCTTATATCCAAACCGATGCAGCCATTAACCAAGGGAATAGTGGAGGTCCCTTGCTTGACATCTATGGAAGAGTGATTGGTATCAATCGTATGATCGTATCCCCCAGTGGTGGTTCCGTAGGAATCGGTTTCTCCATTCCTATCAATGAAGCAAAACAAGTTGTTGCGGATTTAAAAAAATATGGAAAAGTATCAAGACCTTGGTTAGGTGTAGGTTTGGATGTTATTTCCGAAGAAGAAAAAAAAGAACTAAAACTTGATTCTACGGAAGGAGCACTTATCAAACAAATTGTTCAAGGTTCTCCGGCGGATAAAGCAGGGCTTCGTCTTTTTGATGTAATCAAAAAACTGGACGGGAAAATTATCAAAAGCCCTGAGGATGTTATAAATGTCGTAAGAAACTCCAAAATTGGGAACAGACTACGTTTGGAAATAGTTCGAGCAGGCTCTACCATAAGGACTGTAGCCACACTAGATGAAAAACAAAATTAGGACATTTCGACTACGCTCAAATCGTTCTCTGAGCGTAGTCGAACATGTCGAAGGGAACAACAACCGAATATCAAAAATCGTATCTTTTTTTACACTCCTTACATTTGTATCATTAAACCTTTCTTGCTTTGGTGGATTACGTGCAAAAGACCATATAAATACGCCCTTGATCGGGTCTGTCCTTTCACTAAAAATTTCTGAAGAAATTTATGAAAAATGGCAAAGTTCCTCTGTTTGGTTGCATTTGAGTACTGAAGAACCGGAAAAAGAAGAAGGAGTAATTTATTTTGATAATGAGGTTTCTTGGTACGGTGACTTCGAAGACGATGAATTAGAAACTGACCTTCCCGCAGGACTTTACTATGGTAGACTAGAATTTAGTGCAACTCAGAGGTACCCGTTTTTATTTAGTGTTAGAAGTAGTATGCGGATTTATTTTGGATACTACATTGATGAAGAGTATGAAGTGGAAGAATTCAATGGGACTTTCTGTGTACCTTTGGATGAACTAATAGACTATGCTAATAATAGAGGTAGTGATAATATTAACTATGACATCGTATGTCCCAGATTGAATGCAAACTATTCCAAGTCCGTTCAAGTCTATTTTGATTATGATGATGAAGAACCTTATTATGATGGAAATGCAACGGGATTAAACATTATAACCGGTTTGATTCTTGCAGGTATTCCATGGGCATTTGTGGGAGTAGTAGTGAACAAGCAAGACATAGATGCATCGGTTGAAATAGAAAAGTAGTTTTAGTTACACCAGTTGATTATATGTTAAAAACTCATCTAAACATGCAATCAATTTTTCCGGATTGTCATGGTGGATGTTATGCCCGGCATTTTCAATTTCAATATATTTTAGATTCTTAAAATGCGATAAAACTTCTTGCAAATTGGCTGCCTTTAGATGGGTTTCTTCCCCAAAGCAAATCATAACAGGGCACAAAATATTTCTCCAAAGTTCACGAGACAAGCCAGGAGAAAACGGCATAGGAAAACCCAATTTGGTTCGCGGATCACTTTTCCAAATATACTTTCCATCTTCCACTTGTTTTACGAGCGTTCTAACCAATTTATCCACCTTTTCTGGATTGAGTCTTGGGTGAACCATAGACAGTACATTGCTTGCTTCTTCCAAAGAAGACATAGTTTTAAACTTTGAGTTCCGATGGCTTGATGTACGTCCTAACCATTTAATTATATTTTCCCTTTCCACATTCATTGGTTTGATACCACTAAATCCTTCCAAGCAAATCAGGGCTTCTATCTTTTCCGGAAATATCCCGGTATATCTTGCTCCAAGAGCCGCTCCCAAAGAATGACCAAGTATGAAAAATGTTTCGGGTAGATAAACATTCACAACACCATGCAAATCAATAATATTTTCATTATAATGGTACAATCCGTCTTTTTTCCAACCGGAGTCCCCATGTCCTCGATAATCAAAACTAACGATATTAAACCTTTGATTTAAAAATTCTTCCAAAAAAATAAAACTTTCTTTTGTATCATTGAAACCGTGGAGGAGTAATATTGTGTCTTTTTGTGAGTTGTCAACCAATTTGACACTAATTGGAAAACCAAGACTTTCAAAGATTTCATACCGAACATTCATATATAATTCCAATTTTCAATTTGATCTAACTATGTTTTAAATTCAAGAGTTTTCTTGGATTATATTTGAAATCTGTATAAAAAGGTTTGAAAAATTTTAGGGATTTTGTACCATTTATTTTCTGTTAATATATACTATACTTTGGATAATATATCCAAAGGAGAAGTTAGATGTCTGTAAATGAGAAAAAACCTAGAGTCTTGATTGTTGATGACACACCTCAAAATATTGAGGTAATTATTAATATTCTCAATAGTGAATTTAGCCTTATTATTGCAAAAGATGGAAAGCAAGCTTTGCATGTGCTCGAAAAAATGATTCCAGATTTGATTTTACTAGATGTCTCGATGCCTGATATGGATGGATTTGAAGTTTGCAAGATACTAAAAAATAACTCTCGTACAAAGGATATACCTATAATTTTTTTAACGGCAAGAGCAGAATCCGAAGATGTCGTAAAAGGGTTCCATACAGGAGGAGCTGACTATGTTACCAAACCTTTCCGTATTGAAGAACTTAAAGCAAGGATGAATACTCATTTAAAACTTAGACAAAAGGAGTTACAACTACAAGAACTCAATGCAACTAAAGACAAATTTTTTTCTATTATTGCTCATGATTTAAAAAATCCATTTTCCGGAATCATTGGTATTTCTGATATTATATTAAAAAACCTAAAAACAATGTCTTTGGAAAAGTTAGAAGAAATGATGCAGATTCTTCATGATTCTTCTTATCATGGTTATAGATTATTGGAAAATCTTCTGGAATGGTCTAGGACACAAACAAACTCAATTGGGTACAAACCAGAAAACTTTTATATAAAAGACATATTAAACCAAACCTATTACCTCGTGAAGTCAAATGCAGATCAAAAAAACATTAGGTTATCACTCGAAATGCACACTACTGAGCAAGTGTATGCTGATCCGAATATGATTTTAACAGTTGTTAGGAACTTGGTAGCAAATGCCATTAAATTTACTCCCAAAAATGGTGAAATCAAAGTTATAGCAAATAAACAGGGTAATGAAATTGTGGTATCTATCATAGACAATGGAATTGGAATTGAACAAGAGAATATATCTAAACTCTTTGATATTGGTTCAAAATTATCTAATCCCGGAACTGAGAATGAAAAAGGAACAGGTTTGGGTTTGATTTTGTGCAAAGAATTTGTACATATCAACAATGGAGAAATTAACGTAAAGAGTGAATTGGGAAAAGGTAGCACTTTTTCATTTACTTTACCTCAAATTTCGGATTCAGATCGGTATTCAAATGGAACAATTTAATCTTACCCAATATTGTTTACATCACAATTTAAAAAATAACCCAAACAAAACAGCCCTTACTTTTATAGATAATAAACAAGGAAAATTAAACTGGACATACCAAGAAATCTATAATGATATAAGTAAAATTGCAAATCAATTGGATTCTTATAATCTGCCAAAAGGCTCACGAATTGTAATACGGTTACCTCAAAGCCCGGAATATGCAATCCTATTTTTTGCAATCATTTTATCGGGATTGGTAGCTGTTCCTACATCCCCTCAATTAACAAGTGAAGAAGAAAGGTTTATTGTAAGAGATACGGAAGCATCCATTTTTGTTTATTCCGATCTACTTGGAAAGCCGGAGAATATTCCAAATACCTGTCAATCTGTTGCAAAAGATGAATTATTTTCTGAGTTTTCTACTAACAAAAGTGAATACTTTAGAAAAACGCAGAAAGAAGACCCCGCTTTTATCGTTTATACATCAGGGACAACCGGATTCCCCAAAGGAGTGTTACATGCACATAGAAATGTGATAGGTCGTCAACCAATGCAAAAAGGCTGGACAGATTTAAATTCTACCGATAAATTATTACACGCGGGTCAACTCAATTGGACCTATACTTTTGGTGTAGGCTTGGTTGACACTTGGACATGGGGAGCTACATCCATTCTTTATAATGGTCCTAGTGAGCCAAGCATTTGGGCTGATTTAATTGAATCGGAAAAAGCAACTATATTTGTTACCGTTCCTGGACTTTACAGGAGAATTTTAAAACATGCTAACCTAAAAAAGTACAAATTCGATTCAATAAGACATTGTTTGACGGCAGGTTCGAGTCTTCACCCTGAGCTTAGGGAAAAATGGAATGAAGCGACTGGAAAGTATTTGTATGAGGCATTGGGTATGAGTGAGATTTCTACTTATATCAGCACTTCACCTAAGATTAAATATAAACCAGGCTCCCCCGGAAAACCACAAGAAGGGAGAAACGTCGCTATTTTGCCAATTGAAGAAGGAACAAATCCCCTACCCGTTGGAGAAATCGGATTACTCGCCATTCATCGTTCTGATCCTGGATTGATGTTAGGCTATTGGAACAGAAAAGAGGAAGAAGAAACTGTCTTTAGGGGAGATTGGTTTATCGGTGGTGACTTAGCTCATATTGATGAAGAAGGATATGTCTTTTATCACGGTAGAAATGATGAATTAATGAATTCTTTTGGTTATCGGGTATCTCCATTGGAAGTAGAAAGAGTTTTAAATGAATTGCCGTTTATAAGCGAGGCTGCCGTAGCAGAAATCCCAAAAGGAAAAGACTTAAGCATCATTGCAGCTTTTATAGTTTTAAAAGAAAGTATTAAAGAAGAAGAGATAGTAAAAAACAATATTTTAGACCATCTTTCTCAAAAACTTGCAAAGTATAAATTACCTAGAGAAATTCGTTTTGTATCTAGCTTGCCCCATAATCAAAATGGAAAACTTATCAGAAAAAAATTGTTAAGTTTATAATTAAATTCATTTTTTAATTGTGTCTTGTACTTTAGGATATTGGAACTTGAGGTATTTCGACATCCCTCAAGAATTCTGCGCTTTCTTCAGGTAATGCACTATTGATAAACATACCGCTTCCAAGTTCAAATCCTGCTTGTTTGGTAATTCTTGGTACAATGGACAAATACCAATGGAAATATTTAGTATTTTCGTCCGCCAAGGGAACTGAGCGAATGGTATAGTTATAATCAGGATTGCCAAGTCCATAATATAACTTAGATAAAACAATTTTCAAAATGGAGGCTAAATCCCTTAGCTCTATCTCCGATATGTATTCATAAGATGAATAGTGTTGACGCGGAAAAATCCACGTATGAAAAGGAGTAAGGGCTGCATAAGGAATAAAGGATACAAAACTATCATTCTCTTCAATAATTCTTGAACCGGTAGAAATTTCGTCTAGTAATGTCCTACAAAAAATGCAATCTCCATTGTCATCAAAATAGCGTATGATTTCTTGAATCCTCGAACGAAATTGGTAAGGTACTACAGGAGTAGCAGCAATTTGAGAATGAGGATGTTCCAAAGAAGAGCCAGCTGCTTCACCACTATTTTTAAAAATAACGATCACTTCTATTCGTCTATCATTTCTTATTTGGGTAAAACGATGCTTGTAGGCAAGCAATATATTAAAAATATCTTCTTCCGGAAGTAAAGCAGTTGTAACATTATGTAACGGGTGGTCGATCACGACATCATGAATACCCACACCGGAAACCGTTTTGTGAATTCCATCATTCCAACGAATTCGTTCTCCTTCCGGAGAAAGAGCTGGAAATTTGTTATTCACTACTCTTACTCTCCAATTGCCGTCATGACCGGAAATACGTAGAGACTCAGTTGTACAAAGGTGCTCATTCCCAATACAAAAAGGACAATCCGGTTTGTATTTTAAAAGCTCTATTTTTGGTTTATCGGAACGAACAAATTGGTGAGGACGTTTTGCCCTTTCCGTTGCCATAATAACCCAATCCCTGGTTATAATATTCTGTCTTAGTTCGGACATAACCCTGGTGCTCCCTTCTACCTATATACCGATCTTAAATTCTTTTTCAAAACAAGCAAGACAAAAAGAATATATATCAAAAATACTGTAAGAGCATCAACTCGTTATATCAAGGGAAAACAAAAAAACTGAGCAACTTCTCTATTTATAAAAAAAAACAACCTCAAAAGTATTGACATATTAAACCTTTTTATTGAAGCTAATAGAAAGAGTTAAATTGTAGAGTTATATGGATATAAAAATTCATTCGGTATGTTTGTTTGATATAGAGGGAACTCTGATTCCGGTCAATTTTGTAAACGAAGTTTTAACACCTTATATACTTCAAAAGGTGCCTTCTTTTGTTGATAAGTTTGGACTAGAAAAGGATGTTGCGAACTTCTTGATCCAAGAGAATGAGACAGATTTTAAAAAAGGTTTGTATGCGGAAAAAATTTCTAGAAACAAACAGATTATAAAACCGCCAACCATAAGCTATATACAACACATTATCAAAATTGATAAAAATTGTATGGCTTTAGCCATGATCAAAGAAAAAATATTAAGACATGGTTGCGAAGCTAAAGAAATTAACTGGAAAGTTTTTACAGATGTTCCCAAGTTTTTACAGTATTTAAAAAAATATTATATACGAGTAGGTATTTATTCTATTGATGATGTAGATTCGCAAATTTCTTTATTCAAATATACGAGCCTTGGGGACATGACTCCTTATATTTCCCACTATTTTGATTTGAAAATCGGAGCAAAAACCGATAGCTCTAGCTATACCAATATAGCTAGAGCTATTAAGACAACACCCAAAAAAATTGCCTTTTTTACGGATAGTTTGGAAGAAGCAGAAACTGCCAAAAAAGCTGGTCTACATACAATAGTTGTAAAAAGACCAGGCTCCAAAGGTCATGGAATGCACTTGCATGAATCAATTATGGATTTTATGCCTCTAATGGTTGATTAAGGTTTCTTTTTTAGTGAAAATTTTTAATACAGATAACTAATTGCTAACCATGAAAATCGCTCTTTCATTGATAAAAACAAGCCGCGATTTTGTTCGTTCTGCCTTGACAATCAAGACCTTCTTACCTTCAAAAGCCGTTCCATATTTCTAAGCAACTTTGGTTCTTACTTTACCCAAAATTCGAGAATTTAAAAAATCATTTATAAGGATATTGTATACGGTTTCCCTCTCACCATCATCAATAAAAATACCCTTACTGTTTAAAAGAAAAACGATCTCTTTAATATTTTGAAACTTGCTAATCTCTCTGATGATTTCCATAAGTCTGTTTTTATTTCGAGCACTGGGACTTAGGTGTCTCTCTTTTTCCAGATCGTATTTTGTATTAAGTTCCTCTATTAAACAATTTAATTTTTCAACAATTTCCAAATCATCTCTGTGCTTTTGGAAAAATCGCTGGTATTTTTTGGAACTTGGATCCATTGATTGAAAGAGCTGTATAACATAAGAATACAAATCATGGTTTTTGAAAAACACATGGCCAACTTGGTCCCCTTCTATGCTGTTAAACAACTCAAGGAAAAAATCTGTTATATTTTCTATATAGTGCGAATGTTGAAAAAATTCTTCAATTTCCATTCTATTTAATCTGGAAATCAAAAACAAAAGGAGTGTGCCGTCGCCAAATATAACGTCAAAAGAATTTTCCAATAATTCCTTGATTTTTTCCACAGTTAGGAACTGCAAAGACTCCATAAAAAAATTGTCCGCATCATTTCCAGCCCTTATCCACTGACCGTATCCGTAATAAATATATTTTATAAGAAGGCTTGTTGGAAAATTTCTGTCATTGATCAAACCTTGAATTGATTTCTCGTCTCTAAGCATCCATAAATAGTAGAGAAAAAGGGCGTTTACTTCCTCATTTTGGGATGTTACAACTTCAATGTCTACCAATTTTTCCAGAGACATTGTTTCAAAGTATTTCTTTACCGAATTGAATTGACCCTTGCATAAAAGCAAAAATACGTCGTACAATTCAATCTTGAGTTGTACATCAAGAGAATTACTTTTTTCCATAAAACTACCTACAATAATCTAAATTAATAATTCCACCCCAAAATTCCAGGAGCAGTCCAAAGAGCTGACCTTTGAGTGAGGTAAAAAATCCACCCGTTTAAGGTTTCATTGATAAAGTCCATTCCGAAAAGAGTAAGACCCGATAATACAGCTCCCCAATTTCCGGTGGACTTTGCTTTTTTCATTTCAACCGTATAGATGTAAAACACCAAAGATAGAAGAGGAATAATGTACCATTGTACTGTAGATAAATCCCGCAGCCCTTGAAGTGCCATTTCCGAAGCTTTTGTCATAATATTAAACTTCTGGATATTAAAAATATTTTGTCAATTCATAAATATCATTTTTTTAGGAATATATTTATAGTTAATGACATGATTTGAGCCATGCCAAACCGTCTTCTATACTTTTGAAAACTTGTAGTTCAATACCTCTTTCTGTATAAAATGAAAATTGCTTCATAACCATTGCACCAACTGCTGATTCCGGCTCAACTAGTGCCCAGTATTTCCAACCTGCTTTTAGTGTTCGAGGAAACCAATCTTCATTGATCCAAGTCACATCCTCTGCTTTGTAAACAGGTAAACCCCTATTGTCAGAAAGCCATTTTTTACCTCCTGATTTTTTTTAACTGCTGGTAGCCCGCGTCAAAAGCAGACTTTAAATCCTCTCCAAAAATATATCCCTTGAATGCTTTCAAAACGACCTTTTCTGCTTCAAGCCATTCAACTTTAGCACTCTTCGACTCATAAAGTACCATATCAAAACCCCACTATTTAATTATCTGATCAATAATATTCTTAGAGCTTATAAAAAAGCAATAAATATTTGATTTAATCTTACGTTATCTCTATTTAATATTTAATCCCTGCAGACAAAATAATTGTATGGTTTTGGTATTTCATTGATGATGCAAAACCTATTTGCAATAATTGAGGCATCCCTACTTTACTACCCGATGTCCGAAGGATATTGTTTTTTTGCAATATATAGGTAAGACTTGTGGAGTTTTTTTCCGTTTCATAACCAAAAGCAAGTGTAACACCTTCCAAATCAATTTTTTCATTTCGCGCAGGTACTGTAAACTCAGGATTGGAGTATACTAAGTACCCATTTGCTCCAGTAGAAATATAGGGTCTATCCAAATTTTGTAATGCTTGAATAAGAAAAACCATTGTTCTCCTGGTTCGATCAATTTTTTTTGTATTGGACATATTTGTAAAATAACCAGCCCTCATTACAAATTTTTCTGTAAGATAGTATTCAAAACCTAATGCAATATTTCTTGTTGAAATCAATTCCAATTCTCTGTACCTATCATCATTATAGTAGACAATGGGATTATTTAAATCTATCATATAAAGATTCTTCTTTTTAGAGTATCCGTCAGTATAAATAAAATCAACAGAAAGAAGAAACTTAGGAGAAGGGTAGTATGAAAAACCATATCGCAATTGTGGAACCAATGGTATTTCGGAAGATGTGATCGAATCTCCAATTATAATGCCATCCTTTAATCCCGTTTTATCTGTCATAGGTAGCATTTCAAGAGGCATATGCCAAGACACATATTTACCTGTGCTTTCTGCTATAGTATAATCGCTTGCCAACAACGGACTATAAGAGCTTGATGAAGTACTATTATAATTGTATGGATCCAAATATTGTGGTGTACTAACTATAGATAATCTTCGGTGTTTTGAAAATATAAATTTCCTACGTAAAGAAACACCAAAAGATAAAGTTTTGCCTAAAATGTATTGAAAACCTAATACTGGCTCAACCCCGTCAGTAGTCCTGGTATCATTGGTTGTTAGAGAGGAAAACCCATCATCAAAAGAAACTCCCCTTGTATCAATTCTCTTACGTTTTCTATCATTAAAATAATATAATGAAATTCCAAAGCCAAGGCGTTTCGAAATCTGATAAGATAAGCTTGGTCCCAACATAAACTGGGAAGCATTACTTGTATAATCAGAATTTATCTGAGTTAAGACAGGAAAAAAGTGTGGATAATAAAACTGATCTGCTTGGTTAAAATCCTCTAAACGAGTATTTACAACTGTGAAAGCAAATACAAATTTTTTAAAAATATTCAAAGAACCTATTAAGTTAGGAGCATAAGCAGAAGATTTTCGCTCATAGCTTTGCCCGATTCCTAGCATGTTTTCAAAAGATTTTGTTGTTTTGTTGTAACTACTGGCAGAAATTGATATGCTGTTGGCAAGAGCAAATACTAATCCACCCGGATTGTAATAAGCGCCGGAAGGGTCGTCTGATAAGGCAGAATAAGCACCAGCTAATCCTGCTGCCCTTTCACCATATAAACCATCTATACTATGAAACTCGTCTCCAACTATGTTTTTAGTATACAATAAAAACATAATAATAATAATTACCTTAGAAAATAAATAACTTCTTTTTTGCATAACAAAAAGTATCCTTTTATAAAAAATGTGTATAAAGAGATATTTTTATAAGGTAGGGAGTTTTTCGACACAAAAGAATGTTTGATTCACCGGAAAATAACTGAAGGGAGTTTTTGTTTACCCCCTACAACTCATTATGACTCGCTTTGGTGATTAAAATTTTTTTAACAATATGGAAATAATAAAACAACTTGATCGTTTTATAGCACAAATTATTTTATAAGTGGGATGTTAAAAAATGGCAGAACCTCTATTTAAAATAATAAATTTTCCAGGGCAATCTTATATTATATTAGAAGGCGAAAAAAAATCGAGTAATTTCTATATTATTCGAGAAGGAAAAGTGAATGTAAAAAGGACGAATCCTTTACCAGGCGAAAAAGCAAGTGAAGTGTTAGGACCAGGGGACTTTTTTGGTGTTATTTCCGCCATGAGTCAGTATCCGCAAGTAGAATCAGCTATTTCCATGGGAGATGTTTCTCTTATTTCCGTTAGCAACTACCGTTTTGGTGAATTGATTCAAAAAAATACTCCAGTTGCAATGAAAATCATTCGATATTTTTCCGTAAAATTAAGACAATTTGGTGATTTCAAACAATCCGGTCAAAAATTTATCGCTTTTAAAGACCCAACTGAAAGTCTTGAACAGATTTTCCAATTCGGAGAATACTATTTTAACGAAGGAAATCCGGAAGTTGCCACCTATTGTTTCCAAGCTTATTTAAGCCACCTACCCACTGGAAAATCCGCAGCCAAAGCCAAAAAACAACTTGAGGTTTTAGATCAACCTCTGACTCTACCGCCTCCACAAAGCTCTTCCAATAGGTCTTTTAAGCAGCATGACATGATTTTTTGTGAAAATGAGCCGGGAAAAGAATTATTTATAGTTCAAAGTGGAAAGGTAAAAATCTCCAAAATCAATAATGATGGTGAAATTGTCTTAAATATCATGCAACCAGGAGACATTTTTGGAGAAATGGCACTTATTGATGATAAACCTAGATCAGCATCCGCCATTGCTCTGGAAAGCGTAGAATTGTTGGTGATTCACAAAAAAAATTTTGAAGGAATGGTTAAAACTCAACCTCAGTTGATGAGTCGAATCATTACACTACTATCAGAAAGAATATGGACTTCTTATAAAAATATCTCAAACTCTATGATCCAAGATGTACAAGGAAGAATAGCCGATTTATGTCTCACATTAGCGGAAAAGAGTCGAGTGAAAATTGCATCAAGGGCTCACTTTAGTTTTGGAATCGGGATTCCAGATATACTAAAAATGCTCGGACTTTCGGAGTATAGGGATCAAAATGTGATGATGAAGTTTATAACAAACAACCAGTTTATACAAATGGAAGGTGAAAATTTGGTTTGCACAGACTTATCCTTACTAGAAAGACTAGTACAAACATACCATAAAAAGTAGTGAAGGAATTTCTTAAGTGAGTAATGCGATACGAGGCTTAATACCCAAATTACGGGATTGTTGAACTATGCAATCAATAGTCAAGAAAGTTGTATAAAAACAACAGCTTTCTTTTTATCAGAAACTCACGTTATTTAGTAAATTACCACCTCATCTTTCATCATTTTTGGTCTATCCCTGGTGTAAATCAAAAACGATGAAAATGTTTCCAATCAAAAAAATATTACTTGCTTGAAAATTCATGTATTCTGTAAAATGATTTTTAACAATATACGTCATAATCTTATTTTTTTATAAAAAAAGAGGTTCTAAATAATGAATAAAGAATATATAATAATTGATGGGAATGAAGCAGTTGCTCGAGTAGCTTTCAAAACAAATGAAGTAATTGCCATTTATCCTATCACCCCTTCTTCTCCTATGGGAGAATGGTCTGACCAATGGGCAGCAGAATACCAGAAAAATATATGGGGGAGTATTCCTCATGTAGTAGAATTGCAAAGCGAAGGTGGTGCCGCCGGAACTCTTCATGGTTCCTTGCAAACGGGTTCTCTCACAACTACTTTTACGGCTTCCCAGGGGTTGCTTTTGATGATTCCCAATATGCATAAAATAGCTGGAGAGCTGACATCGGCTGTTATACACGTTGCGGCAAGATCATTGGCTGCTCAAGGTCTTTCCATTTTCGGAGATCATAGCGATGTTATGGAAACAAGGGCTACCGGTTTTGCATTGCTTAGTTCGGATTCCGTTCAAGCTTCCCAAGATTTCGCCTTAATTTCACAAGTTGCAACCTTAGAATCACGGATACCTTTTATTCATTTTTTTGACGGGTTTAGAACCTCGCATGAAATTATGAAAATCGAGACCATCTCGGATGAAATCATACGGGAAATGATAGATGATGATTTGGTTTTGCAGCACAAACTAAGGGGACTTTCTTCAGATAGACCGGTTTTGAGAGGAACAGCGCAAAATCCAGACGTATACTTTCAAGCGAGAGAAACCGTAAATCCGTATTATACGGCTTGTTCTGGAATCGTTCAAAAAGCAATGAATGAGTTTGCAAAACACACCGGAAGACAATATAACTTGTTTGACTACTACGGAGCGAAAGATGCTGAAAGAATTATTGTAATGATGGGTTCTGGCTGTGATACAGCAAGCGAAACAATAGACTATATGTTGTCAAAAGGAGAAAAGGTTGGTCTTATAAAGGTAAGGCTATACAGACCGTTTGTGAATGAAAAGTTTATCGAATGTATTCCGTCGACCGTAAAAAGCATTGCCGTTCTGGATAGAACCAAAGAGCCTGGAAGCAATGGTGAACCTTTGTATTTGGATGTTGTCCAAGCCATATACGATTACTTTATGTCGAACTCTGCTCCCAAATTTTCCAAAATGCCTTTTATTATTGGCGGACGATATGGACTTTCTTCTAAAGAATTTACACCCTCTATGGTAAAAGCGGTTTATGACAATCTGAAATCGGAAAAACCCAAAAAGTCGTTTACAGTAGGGATTCTTGATGACGTAACTCATACAAGTCTGAACTATGATGAAAACTTTTCCATTGAAAAAAAGGAAGTTGTCAGGGCTTTGTTTTATGGTCTTGGCTCGGACGGGACAGTTGGTGCCAACAAAAACTCGATTAAAATTATTGGTGAATACACTCCCAACTTTGCACAAGGTTATTTTGTATACGATTCCAAAAAGTCCGGCTCTATGACCGTTTCTCACCTGCGATTCGGACCAGATTCCAAATTGTCTCCTTATCTGGTTACACATCCAAACTTTGTCGGATGCCACCAATACAATTTTATAGAAAAGTTCGATATGCTTTCCGGAATCATAGAAGGTGGGACATTTTTACTCAACACACACCATAGCCCTGATGAAATATGGAAACACCTGCCAGGTAAAGTTCAAGCTCAAATCTTGAATAAAAATTTGAATTTTTATGTAATAGATGGTTTGAAAGTTGCTCACGAGGCTGGTATGATGGGTCGAATCAATACCGTTATGCAGGTTTGTTTTTTTGCTATTTCCGGTGTCCTTCCCAGAGACGAAGCCATCGAAAAAATTAAATATTCCATCAACAAAACCTACGGAAAAAAGGGTGATGAAATTGTCCAAATGAACTTGGAGGCAGTGGATAGGACTTTGTCACATCTACACAAAGTCGACGTAAGTTCTTACAAGAACTCACCGCTGAACCCCGATACAATTAAGAATATTGTTTCTGACAAAGCTCCTGAATTTGTTAAAAACGTGCTTGCCAGAATGATAGAGCAAAAAGGAGATATGCTTCCTGTTAGCATGTTGCCTGTAGACGGAACCTATCCGACAGGAACAGCCCAATGGGAAAAAAGAAATATAGCTCAAGAAATTCCCGTATGGGATCCGAATGTTTGTATCCAATGTGGAAAGTGCTCTCTTGTTTGTCCTCATGCTGTGATTCGATTGAAGGTATACTCTTCGGAACACCTAAACGACTCTCCCAAGAGTTTCAGGTTTACGGATTCCAAAGTACCGGAATACAAAGAAAATGGCTTAAAGTTTACTATCCAAGTGGCTCCGGAAGACTGTACGGGTTGCGGAGTATGTGTAGATATTTGTCCCGCTAAAAACAAATCCGAAACAAGACTCAAGGCAATCAACATGGAAGCCCAAGAACCAATCCGAGAGGAAGAAAAAGCAAATTGGGACTATTTTTTAACACTGCCAAATATTGATAGAAACTTGATAAAGGTTAGCACAATCAGACAGCAACAATTGCAAGAACCTTTGTTTGAATTTTCAGGAGCTTGTGCCGGTTGTGGTGAAACTCCTTATGTCAAGTTACTTTCTCAACTTTTTGGAGATCGAATGGTGGTTGCCAATGCAACCGGTTGCTCTTCTATCTACGGTGGAAATTTACCAACTACTCCTTGGAGCAAAAACAAAGAAGGAAGAGGACCTGCCTGGTCAAACTCTTTATTTGAGGATAACGCGGAATTTGGTTATGGCTTTCGCATTTCCATTGACAAACAAACTTTGCACGCCAAAGAATTGGTTTTAAGGCTATCAGACAAAATCGGTGATAAACTCACCAGTGAGTTAATCAACTCCAAACAGTTAGATGAAGCAGATATTTTTGAGCAAAGGGCTAGAGTGACGGAACTCAAAAGAATCCTTTCACCAATTCTTAGTGAGAAAGAAAAATACAGCAAAGAGATCATTCGGGACGTAATCTTACTGCAAAACATGGCTGATATGCTTGTGAAAAAAAGCGTATGGATTATTGGCGGTGACGGTTGGGGTTATGACATTGGCTTCGGGGGTTTGGACCATGTATTATCAAGCGGTCGAAACGTGAACGTATTACTGTTGGATACGGAAGTTTATTCCAATACGGGTGGACAGATGTCCAAATCAACGCCAAGGGGAGCTATTGCAAAATTTGCTTCAGGCGGGAAGCCCGGAAAGAAAAAAGACCTTGGCATGATATTTATGAGTTACGGAAATATATATGTAGCAAGCGTTGCTATGGGAGCGAGAGATGAGCATACACTAAAAGCTTTTTTAGAAGCTGAAAAGTATGAAGGACCATCCATCATTATTGCCTATAGCCATTGTATTGCTCATGGTATTAATATGACAAAAGGTTTGCAACAGCAAAAAATGGCAGTAGAATCGGGACAGTGGCTTCTATACAGGTATGATCCGCGAAAACGAGAAACCAATGAAAATCCACTCATTTTGGACTCTAAGTCACCCAAAATTCCGGTGGAAAAATACCTTTCTTCTGAAAATAGGTTCAAAATGCTGACCAAGAGCAAACCGGAAGACGCAAAACGCTTATTCAAAGAAGCTCAAAAAGACGCGGATAACCGATTCGAATACTATCAATTTTTGTCAAATAGTGGTGGAACACCATCAGAAGAATAATTATATAAGGAGAAAAAAATGGATTTATCTACAAACTATTTAGGATTTAAGTTAAGAACACCTCTCGTGGCTTCTGCTTCACCCTTATCGTATGAAATTGACGATATTAAAAATATGGAAGACTCTGGAATATCAGCAATTGTACTGTATTCTCTCTTTGAAGAGCAATTGGTAAACGACAAGTTGGAACTTCACCGTAGCTTGACTCAAGGAACGGAAAGTTATGCAGAAGCCCTAACCTATTTCCCAGAGCCGGATTATTTTACAACTGGTCCGGAAGGGTATTTGGAACATATTCGTAAGGCAAAAGAAGTAGTTGATGTTCCTATCATTGCCAGCTTAAACGGAAATACTCCCGGCGGGTGGACAAACTTTGCCAAACTTATGGAAGAAGCCGGTGCAGATGCAATTGAGTTAAACATCTATAACGTTCCGACAGATATGAATGTTAGTGGTTTGGATTTAGGAGAAAGTTATGTGAAAATCTTCAAAGAAGTTCGAGCTGCTGTAAAAATTCCTCTTGCTCTCAAAATAAGCCCTTACTTCAGCAACTTATCATTTTCTGCCAAAAAGTTTGATGAGGCAGGAGCTGACGCGTTGGTGTTGTTTAATCGTTTTTATCAACCGGATTTTGATTTGGAGACCCTAGAAGTGAAACCACACATTTTGCTTTCTACTCCTCACCACTTAAGACTTCCTCTACGTTGGATTGCATTACTTTATGGAAAATTGAAATGTGATCTTGCTGGAACAAGCGGTGTTCATAAACCACAAGATGCTTTAAAATTGATGATGGCGGGAGCAAATGTTGCCATGCTTTGTTCCGTTCTTATCCGTGATGGAATCGAACAAATAAAACTAATTGAAGAAGGTATGGTTCATTGGATGGAATCACATGAATATGAATCCATCAAACAGATGCAAGGTAGTATGAGTCAAGTCAAAAGCCAAAGTCCTACCGAATTTGAAAGGGTTCAATACATGCGGGCTCTTCATAGCGTTCATTTGCACTAAAAGAACTTATACCCGGGTAGGGGCACGGTGCGTCGTGCCTCTACATAAGATTTCAATTATATCGAACTGGCGTTAAATAAATGGTATTTAATTTTCGATTCTTGCCATTGGCATTGTAAAACTTACCGTAGTACCTTCATTTAGTTTGCTACTAATAAAAATTTCTCCTTTGTTAATTTGAACAAATTCTTTACAAAGGATCAAGCCCAAACCGGTTCCTATTTCTTTGTCTGTCCCAGGTTTTGAATTTTTCTGATCGATAGAGAAAATTTTTGTAATATCTTCTTCACTAATCCCGACTCCACTATCTACAATATTGATTTGTACCTTATTTTGTTCTTTTAAAATCTTTGAACAAATAATTATTTTACCATTACGATTTGTAAATTTTATCGCATTGGATATTAGATTACGAAGTATGGTTAATACCATATTGTAATCAGCGTAAATACTGGTATCCTCTATTTCGTTTGTCATTGTAATACTCTTTTTAATAGAAGATAAACCAACCGTTTCTATGGATTCATTAATAACATCTTTTACCTTTATAAACATAGGCTCTAACTTTATTGTACCTGTTTGGATTCTTGACCATTCCAACAAATTTTCCAGTAATTTATATGCTTTTAAAGAAGCCTCATTAATTAATGTAGCAAACTCTTTAAGTTCCATGTCTTGAGTATTTTCTACTTTTTCTAACAACAAATCAGAAATGCCAATGAGGGCATTAAATGGATTTCTTAGATCGTGAGATATTATGGAAAAAAACCTGTCTTTGGTGAAATTTATTTTTTCCAATTCTTCAGAATATTTTTTTAGCTTGAGTTCTGCTTGCTTAATTTCAGTTATATTTTGTAATATAATTACCGTTGCCAATTCTTTATTTTTTTTATCCAATACTTTAGATAGTTTTACAAAAAAATGATGAAAGCCCTTGTTGGTTTTAATTACTATTTCTTTACTTTTGCTGGTTTTATAAATATAGATTAACTCCTCATAATTTTTAAAGGTGCTTTCAAATTGCTTTCCATTGATATCATTTATATTAAAGCCAAAGATACTCTCACAACTTTGATTTACATCAATGACAATATTATTAGGATCAACCGTAATGATTATATCTTCTAAGCTATCCATAACAATTTTTCTGGTGATAGGTATAATTTTGAGAAAATTGTATTCAAATAGAGCTTTCGCAAAGAAATAATTTCCAATTGCAAAACATTCTGGAGTTAAGTGGTGACCAGGAATAGGTGAAATATTAAATCTAAATAATAAGTCATTGAAAGCCGGAATAGCTATTGCAATTAAAATATAAAACAATTGTCTTTTGAAATATAACGAACTATGAAATAAATTATAAATTATAATAATAATTGTGCTGATTAAACAAAAGTAAAGGTAGATTATATAAACAGCGGAAAGAAGGCTTGGTTCAAAGCGTAATACAGGTATAGTATTGATATAGGCAATTTCATAATTATAGTCTGAATGATTGTTGAAATTTTCGATAAAAGATAGAATAGATAGTAGTACAGCTACAAAAAGTAAAAATTTTATGAAGCCAACTTTTTGTTTAAGATAATTTATAATAATGAGTAATACTATTCCCGGTGTAAAAATTGTTACCGCTCTAACAGTATTAAAAATGAAAATTTGAATTTCCAAAGAATGAATAAAAAATGTGAATATTTTAAAAACACCCCAAACAGAAAAAATGCTCATCAAGAGTCCGAATTGAAAAGCAACCCTATTGTTCTTTATAACAAATGCAGTAATAGCCAAAAAAATTGAAAACAATGAAGATAAAACATTCAATAGTACGATGAAGTGAAAAATAGTAAAATCATAATTCATAACAAGATTTAAAAAATATTAAAAAATCCTTTCATTTTACTAAGTAAACTTTTTGTAAGTTCGTCTGTTGAAATGGAAATTTCTTCAAAACTCATTTGTGTATTGACTTGTTTATTAAGAGTTTGTCTTTTAGCTATTGTTTGTGAAAGGTATTCCATTAGAGCAGGTCTCTTGGAAATTAAATAATTCATTGTTTCCTTTTTTACTTCAAATAAAACCGAATCTACAGTGGAATAAATAGACGCGGTTCTCGCTTCACCGGTTAAGAGGGACATCTCTCCAAAAAAATTACCAGGAATAATTTCGCCAACTTTGATTTCTTCATTTTCTTCATTTGGTAAATATACATGTAATAAACCTTCTACAAGAATGTACATAGTCAAACCGTTATCTCCTTTTTTGACAATCGCTTCTCCTTTTTTGAAAAAAATTTCTTGAATATTTTTAGCCAAAAAATCAATTTCTTCTTTAGTTAAACCTTTAAACAAATCTATTCTTGCCAATAAATAGTGACTATCGACGTTCCTATCAAGGTCTCTTGTGGGCATATGGGCATAAAATATATCCTGCTTATAATAAGCAAGAGAAAGACCAGCTTGGTGGAGATGATGTAAAACACTTTGGACAACGGCATTCCTTCCTTTCAGGGGAGAAGTTTTTGACGGCAATAGCCAGTACCTTATGATATATTCCACACCAATATGAGAAATATTGTTTGCCCTTGTTTTTGGAGGTGGTTCTTGGAGAATTCCTTCCGCAGATTTAACAGCTGCATCCAAAACTCGAATGGCTCTTTCGTAAGGAACTCCAAAATCAAGAGTAAATATCAAATCAAATCTTGCCCTTTCGTCCGGTTGGCTTAGATTTTTTACAATATTCTGAGCAATCAAACTATTGGGAAGAACTACCAAAGTATTGTCTGTTGTTCGTAATCTCGTAGATCTCCAATTGATCTCTACAATACACCCGACAACCGTTTCCAATCCTCGTGCGTTTATCATAATCCAATCATTCATCTGAAACGTCTTGTCCAGATTCAGAACAAGTCCGGAAAAAATATCAGCAATAATTCCACGTAGGGCAAAACCTATTACAATTCCTACGGCTCCAGAAGCAGTAATAAATCCGGATATGGGTTTTTCAAAGGCAAAGCTAATCACAAAAAGAATTGCCACAAAATAAATGACTGTCTTGCTTCCATCCGTAAGTAATTTAGGAACTTGTACATTCCCGCTTGTACTGCTAACTTTTTCCCATAGAAACATATTAAGAAGAATGGTTGATAGATGGGCACAAGCAAAAATTAGACATATTCTAATAAAAGTAATTAGATAGTCATAAGTATTTAAAAAAAAACTGTTTAAATCATGGGTAGGATAGTTGGCTAAAACTATTTCTAACCAAATCGTAACAACTACCAATAAAATTGGTTTTGCTAATCTTTTTTTTTTCATCGAATTATTTTATGAGTTTTTAGAAGTTTAAGGATTATTATATTTCTCAGAGACTTTTGAAAAATCTTTGTAGTTGTAGTTAAAAGAGTCTCTTAATTCATCCGGCATCAAACTTTCTCCTTCCAAAACAATGTCAAAAAGTTTTCGTTTGGGAATATATTCCTTATCTAACGGAATTTCTAATTTGGCTACCGTTTCATTATATTTCTTGCTAGAGTATAAGCTAAAAGACCTTTTATCAATTCCAGATTGATCCAAAAGAATACCCACCATTGTTAAACCCATTCCGGCTCCTTCCGTATCATCTCCGTATTCCATAAAGAAATCCAATAAGCTGGAAAAACTTGTAGCTTTTTGAAATTTATCTCGAATTCTACGCTCCTCAATATCCAAAAGAGGGAAACTATTTTTTACTTTTATGTTTAACACATAAGAGTTATAATAAAACGTAGCAACTACCGGAACGTTATACTTTTTAAAGTAAGCTTTATAACTTAAAATTTTTTCTTCACTTATATTGTTCTTAAAAAACGCCATTCCTTGGTGATAATCTTCTTCTTTGGAAGGCTCTAAATTCAAATTATAAAAAATAACCCTTTTTAAATTCGCTTTGGTAGCATTGATAATCAATTCTTTGGCAGAGCTATAAACCATTTCCATTAAATCTATTCGGTTGAATTTTTCTAAAATGTTGTTTACTATAACCTTCAACATACTTTCCCCATAGTCACTCAATAGGTATGTTTTTAAGGATATAATTTTCTTCTTTCCCACAGAATCTTGGACTAACTTTTCAATTTCTTCTATAGTCATTTTCAATTTTATTTACCGTTACTTGCATGTTTTTTCACTACTTTTGTGAAATGTTTATAGTTGTATTTAAACGCTTTTCGCAATTCTTCAGGTGATGCGTCCAAAGATTTTAGCTCCATATCAAATACTTTTCGCTTGGAAATATACTCCTCGCTCAATGGGATTTCCAATTTAGCAACTGTTTCGTTGTATTTTTCACTCGAATACAAACTAAAACCATGTCTGTCTATTCCGGATTCATCAAGCATTAAACCTACCATTGTGATCCCCATACCTGCCCCTTCTGTATCATCACCGAATTCCATATAAAAATCCAGTAAGCTCGAAAAACTTTTTGCTTTTTGAAATTTGTCTCGGATTCTACGCTCTTCTATTTCTAACAAAGGGAAATTATTTTTTACCTTTATATTTAGAACATAAGGAGTGTAATAGTACGTTATTGTGACAGGAAACTGGTATTTTTTAAAAATTGGTCTCAGTATCGGAAATTTATCTTCACGTAAATTGTCTTTGAATTCGGACATACCCTGTTTATAATCTTCTTCATTCCGAATATCCAAATTTTTATCTTTAAAAATGATTCGTTTCACATTGGCTTTTGTAGCGTTTATAAGCAATTCTTTGGCTGCGGAATACGATAGCTCAATCAGGTCTTGTCTATTGAATTTCGTAAGAACAGTTTCTGTAATAATTTTTAATACCTTCTCTCCGTAGTCACTTAATAAATATGTTTGTAAAGATATAATCTTGTTATTATCAACACATTCTTTAACGATTTTTTTTACATCTTCAATTGGGGTTCTCAAAATTAGATTCCTTCCTATAGTAAAAATTATCTTCCTATGATAAAAATTTATTGTCTATTTCTTTTCTGCTTGTCCTTCTTTTTTCTTATAGTTTTTGGGTGGGACGGGTGATGCAACAGCATTACCATCAGTATCCACATAAATATACCTCTTCCCTTCAATCGTTTTTAACTCCGTATTAAAAACCTTTCCTTTGCCCAAACTAACGTTTACCTTCGGATAAATAAACTTTTCGACTTCCACATAAGAATTTTCATCCGGTTCATAGTTGGAAATCAAGGAAGTGTAGTCATTTTTAACATGAGCCAATAGCGATTGGTATTTTTTTTGGACATCAGATAGCTTTTTTAGCATTTCTTTGTCTTCGTCGGAAAGCAAGTTTTTAACTTCTTTCTCTTTTAGCGTATTCATCGTCTGCTCTACTTTTTTTAAAATATCTGTTTTTTGGGCTATGTCCTCTTTTAGCCTATCCATCTCTTCCACTATATCGGGAGCAATACCAACCATAACATTGGTTTTGGTTTCCGCAACAGCTCCTAACTTAATAACAGAAATTTGTTTTCCGGCAACAATATCCCCCCCTAAAAGTTCACCTCTACCTGTTTGGATGTATATGGATTCCCCGGCAGTGAGTTGCGAATGTAGAGCTGCCGTTTCGATAAAAATAGATTTACCGGCTCTCATAGTCCCTTGCTCTACAAATTTGGCATAAATATCCGAGCGTGATTCAATCAAACCTCCGTTCCTTCCCATAAAACCACCGGATAGAACTATGTCACCACCTGCTTTTAGAAAAACTTTACCAACACTTTTTTTGATAATGATTGAGCCTTTGGATGTTATCTCAAAATTGTCGGCAATAGGACCTTCTATAACAATGGTTCCAGGGAAATCAATATTTCCGGTAGAATAATCTACCTTGTCTAAAAAGCAAACTTCATCTACCTTAATGCTTCCGTCCTTTTCCACAAAAGGTCTTCCATCGATTTCGGAAATTAAAAATTTTTCATCCTCAGACAATTTGCAATTAGTTCCAATTTTCCAATTAGCTGGTTTTTCAACATCCGTATCAACAATTTCCCCCATAACGTTCTGTCCCATTTTTCCTGGGACAGGCTCTATTCTTTCGGCAATTTTAGAGCCAACGTTTACTTTTTGGATAATATTGATATTTTTAAAGTCTATTTTTCCTTGGTGATCTTCTTCCAAAGAAGGTTGACCACTTGTGTCAAATAATAGTTTAATATAACCATTTTGGGAAGGTGTAACAGGAGTTCCTTCAGCAACAAGAGTCTTTGATAAAAAAGATTGATTTTTAACCATTTCTTTGAGATTACTCTCTTTTATACCATGAACAATCCCTTGTTGTCGTATATCCCTTAGCATTTCTTCATAGCGATAGAGCGATCCTCCGTTTTTGGGCGGATGAATCGTAATGTACGCTTTCATTTTATCATTTGAAATCTCTACTTCAATTTTTGAATCTTCCGGAATCCCACCTGTCCATTCAGAAATTTTATATTCCTTTCCATCTGCACTTCTGACGATTTTTTCGATCATGGCTTGATCAAAATTTTCTATACCAAAAAGTTTTAGTTTTTCTACTACCTGTCTAACGGAAACGGGTCTACCTTTTTTCCCTGGTTTAAAAACGGTTAGAACAGCAAATCCTTCATTATTTTTTACATAAAACGAACCATCTTCATTATTTTCTAGTTCTTTCAGAATCGATTCTGTGAATCTGTTAGTTGCCATGGATACTCCTAAAGTTTAAAATTATCTTTTTTATGATTTATTTCTTGTTTGAACCATTACACACGAATGAGACAAAAAAGATTTATCCATTTTTTCCAAATACTCTATAATTTCATCGCTTTCTGCGCCCGGTTGCAACCAAAAATTGTCTAAATTCATTTCGCAGGCGGATTTTATAATTTCCAATCCAATTTTC
Organism: Leptospiraceae bacterium; assembly: GCA_024233865.1. Taxonomy (GTDB): domain Bacteria; phylum Spirochaetota; class Leptospiria; order Leptospirales; family Leptospiraceae; genus JACKPA01. The sequence goes on from JACKPA010000006.1 coordinate 140,479, forward strand.
GGATGTACAACCACATTTATAATATCGGGTGAAAAACCCAAATCTTTTATAGTATGATAGGCTTTGTCCCCATCTATGGTTGTTGCTTTATTGTTGATACCATAAACACTGTATCCTTTGTTTTTTAAGTCTTTGTAAATTTTATTCCCATACTTTTTTGAATCATTGGTAGCACCAATAATGGCAATTTTCGGGTCATCTAGCTTAAGTTGATCTAAAACATTCTTTTTCATAATTTAATCCCTAAAATTATATATTCCGTAAACAAAATCTTTTGTAGATATCAATTCCATCCCATATACAAATTCAGTAACACGAAATGTGTGTGTTACCTCTAGTTTATAATATTCTGCCAGATATTTCATTTTATCAAGCGAAACTTTATACTTTATAGGTGGAGTCTCCGGATAATCGGCTTTAACCCAATCAATCACAATCAACCTTCCTTCCTTTTTCATAGAACGAACCAAACCATCCATAGCAAGCCCTGGGTCTGGAAATGTTGATAAACACATTGCAGCAAATATTACATCTGGTACGGGAATCCACTCAGGTAGTAAAGGATGTTCCGATTTTTCCATGTGAAAAGGAGTAAAATTTTCGATTTCTTCTGTTACTTTTCTTTTTAGTACAAGATCCAAAATCTCTTGCTGGTATTCAATACCCCATAAATGTGAACTTGGTGGCATATATTTTTTCAGATAATTGGTAAAAAATCCAAGACCCATACCAAAATCTACCAAATTCTCAGTATGACTTATATCTATTTGCTCCATAATATAGTCCGGGGGGCATATCAGTTTTCTTCTGCTAGATAATAAGAATTCTTGGTATCTTATATCTTCATAATATTCAATATCGCTCATATTTCATTACTCAAACTCTTAAACTTAATCGCTAAAATTAAATTTATTTCTTAAAACAATATAAAAGGAATAGCCAAATATTCAAATTCCAAATATATGTCCTAAAGAATATCTTACTTAAATTATATTATATTCTAATAAATGTTAGAGTCCAGAATTAAATTTATTTTATACATAAATTTGGCATTCCCATCTAGTTTTATAAGTGAAAACCTATACTCCCAATATATTAAGAGGTTTATGAATGATAAAAATAAATAAATTTTTGTTTATTGCAATTTTTTGGGTTAACATTCAGCCCATTATTTCTCAATCAAATTACCAAGGTGGTTTTTTGCACAACGTTCCAACGAAAATAAACGGAAAGATTTTGACAAATGGAAATTCCATAAAATTAAATTGGAAACAACCTGAGAAAAGAAGCGGATTTATTATTGTTAGATCCAATGAAAAAATTGATACTCAATCCAAGTTTTATGCAGCTTCCCTTGTAAAAAGAGTTCGTTACAATGCTCGTCACAATTTTCGTACGTTTTTGGATAAAAGACTTCCAAAAGGAGAATATTACTATGCAATTGTTGCAATTGACGCTATAAAAAAAAAGAATATTAAGTTAATCCCAAATCTAAATTATACAACCAAACCACTTGAGATACTCCAAGATTCGTATCGAATATCCGAGCACAATAGCTCTAACTTCCCGACTTTGTTTGTTACAAACCTACAAGTTAAAAAAGAGAAGCATTTTATTAAAATATCTTGGCAGCCAATCAAAAAACCTAATATAACCTATCACATTTACAGGTCTGAAATTCCTCTTTCTAAGGCATCGGCATTTCAGAATGCAACTAAGTTGATATCATTGCACAAAGGTGAGACAAGTTATCTGGATAATATGGAAAAGTTAGCTCCGATCGTTTATTATGGTGTTTCGGTCGAATTTGATGGTATAGAGCAGATACCCTTGGTAGAAAACATTTCTTACCTAAAATACAAAACGGGAAACAATTCTTATGAATACCTAAAAACTAAAATGGAGGTCAAAACAACCAAGGCAAAAAAGAAATACGCGTTTTTAAAAAAAGCCAAAAGAAAAATTAAAAACGCTGATTCTATTCAAGAAGAGCGGGCTTCTTTAGCAAATTTAAGCAATTCTTTGGAGTGTAATTGTTCTGACATTATGGATTATCGTTTGTATATTCCTGAAGGGCATGAAAATTCCAAAGAATACGACTTGCAAGAACCTTTTGAAACGGAAGAAATTTCCTTTACGGAATACAATAAGGACCTTATGGCAATCTTGATAAAAACCTATAACAAAAAAAAATATGTAACTGCCATAAGAGAACTAAAAGGCTTTGTTGCCCAAGTACAAGCTCCAAAAGAAAAATCGGAAGCTCTATTTTTTATTGGTCTTTCTTATTTTCAGCGAAGAATGTATGATACAGCTCTAAAATACTTCTTAAAAGATGAACTAAAAAAATATTATAAAAAAGATAGGGTAGATTTCTATATTGAAAGATGTTTGGAAAGCAAGGGATGAAGCAGTATGGTAAGTAAAAACTCATTAATCGTTGCCGGATTTGTTTTTTTGTCTGCTGGTATACTTATGAGTATGTACGTATATTCAATTCATCAACATGAGCAAACAAGAAATCAAATCTTTGAAAAGATTAAAGAGGGTGAAGCTTTATTAGATCAAAAAAGTGAGAAGAGTGCGGTGAAAGCCTTAGCTATTTTTACAGAACTGGCTTCTAAAGAAATTGACAAATCAATGCAATTTGATATAAAATACGGTCTTGCTAACTCACTAGAAAGGAACAAAGACAAAGTATTAGCTCTCGATATTTACAAGGAATTAAACCAATATCCCAACCTCACAAAAACGCAAAGGGAAAAGGTAAGTTATTCCATTGGTAATATCTTATTATCTATGGAAAGAGAAGAAGAAGGTAAGAGTCATTTAAACCTTGTTTTGCAAATGAGCGAAGATAAAAAACTTCGTTCAAAAGTTTTTATTTCCATTGCAGATTATTATATTAAAAGTCAAGAATACGACGAAGCAAGAAAAAATTATCTCCTTGCCATTCAAGAAGATCCAGGCAACACAAACGGGAGATTGGGCTGGAAAATGGCACTCGACTTGTTAGGGTATAGTTGGGACCCTTACGATATCGTGAATGATTATCCAAAACAAAACATCCAAGAAAAAAAAATGGAAAAACATTCCAACGTGGTAAAAAAACCTCATCTAAAAGTAGCCTTGAATCGTAAGTTAAAAAGATACCATGCGCGAATAACGAGTGCAAATGTTTTTGGAAAAGCACTTTCTTATTATAGAAAAAAGCAGTATTGGTCAGCCATCAAAAATTTTCAAAAAACACTCAAAGTTACAAGAAATAAAAAAACGAGAGAATTATCAAATTATTACATTGCCGAATGTTATTATGCACTAGGCAACTCTAATGGTTCCTTGAAATATTCGGAAAAGGTGTTGTCCAATACTGTTCCAACGAAGGATCAAGCTGCTTTATTTCGAAAAGGAACCATCTATTTTAAAAATGGGAATTATAAAAGTGCAGCTGCTGAGTTCCAAAAAGTAATTTCCAACTATCCTAATTCCAATTACACCGAAAAAGCAAAAAAATGGAAAAAAGAAAGTTTGGAATTGATATCAGAAAATGAAAAATTTAAAGAAAGAGAATTGTTATTGCAACCGGCAAATCCTAAGTAACCATGGATAAATGCCCGAATCAAAATATTAAAATTATTTTGGAGATTTTAATGAAAAAGTTTTTTTTTACATCCTGTTTGTTTGCAACTCTTTTTTCCTTTTATGGTTGTGACCAGAATTTAAGCCATTTTCAAAAGTATAAAAACCCGCATATTCTTACCCAGGCAAGACAAAAAATGCTGACTTTAGAATTGAAAGGTGACCCAAATGAAACGGCATCTAAGGCATTTTCTATTTTATATAAGATTTATTACAAGCTTGATGATCCCAAAAATGGAGTAGAAAACCAATTTCCAAGAGCAAGATGGCCAATTTCTGCTGATCTTCCAAGGAATGAATGGGTAGGTATCTTTGGTATACCGGTGTCCGATAAAATTGAACAATTGCCCCAAGATTATGAAAGCATGAATCCACCGGTTAAAATTGAATATTGGGAATATGGGACGATAGCACAAATTCTTCACATTGGTACTTATGCCCAAGAAAAACCAACCATAGATAAATTAGTCAGATTTATTAAAAGCCATAACCTAACGATTACGGGCGTACATGAAGAAATCTATCTAAAAAGTCGAGGAATGTTTTTCAAAGGTGATGAAAATAAATACCAAACGCTTATTTTGTATCCTGTTGAAAAAACCAATGTTAAGGAGTGAATAAACCATTTTAAAAACTGATAAATAAAAAGACTTGCAGTATTTTTGTACTTTGATTATGCTTTGTCAAAGTCTAAAAGTCTTCTGAGAGGGTCGAACTCCTATATGTTGCAAAATCTTTTTGTATTATCAATATTTCTGGTAGTTTCTTTAAACTTATTTTCACAAGATCAGGAAGTTCTAAAAAAAGCCAATGTACTCAGAAATTCGGAAAAATATGATGAAGCTTTAAATTACTTGTTAGGTAGCGGTTTAGCTCACGAAAATCAGGTAAAAGCATTTATCGCAAGACTTCATTTGGATAAAAAAGAATATTTGGATGCCATCAATATTTATAATAGAACCTGTTTCGCTCTGAACACCCACGATTGTTGGAATGAATTTGGTGTTGCTTGCGTGTCTATCGGAAAGTATAGTGATGCAATCGAAAACTTTAAAAAAGCGATTCAAGTCAATAATGATTCTCCGATAGCACATTCTAATTTAGCCCAGGCTTATTTTTATTTGAAAAAAATGAAAAAGGCGAAAGAGCATCACCTAAAGGCAATTGAAATTTCTCCTTCTAATCCGATAGTTAATATCAATTACGCCATATTTTTAATTAAAAATAAGAGGATCACCGAAGGTAAAAATATCTTAAAGCAAATAACCTTTGCCAATTCCAGTATGTTTTATGCTGAATTGTATTTAGGAATTGCTCATTACTTAAAAAAAGAATACAATACGGCTTTAATCCATTTTAATAAAGGAATCGAGATAAATCCGGATTATTACGACTTGTATTACCACCGGGCTTTGATTTATTATAAATGGGGCGACTATGGAAAAGCCCTATCGGATTTGAAAATGACCGAAAAATTGGATCCACTAAATAAAAAGGCTGGAAATCTCATAAAAATAATCAAAAAAGAAATCAAAATTTAAAAAATCATTCTTTGGAAGGCTTAAACCTATATGAAAAAAAAGTTCCATATATTTTTTATTTTAATCGTCTTATCAATTTCTTATGCATATTCACAATCATCCATAAACAATAAGTATACCGAGAACGGAATTCTCAGCTATCCTCAATGGGAACCGGAATTAGTCATTGGAAGAATGGATGATATAAAAATTAGTCCGTTTTTGAAGCCTTTAAAAAGCCCTCCCAATAACTTTGTCATTGATCCATCCATAAAAAATTTAGTAACCGGTCAAAAAGGAATAAGGCTAAATATTCCGGAAGAAGCATTTGTGTATTCCAATAACAAACCGGTATCCGGAAAAGTTGATATTAATCTAATTGAAGTGATCGATATTTTTGATTTTTTGACAGCTGGGGTTGGTTTGATTTATTATGATGAAACCGGAAAAGAAAACCTATTTGAATCCGGTGGCATGTTATATGTAGAAGCAAACCAAGGATCAAAAAAGCTGAGCCTTGCAAAAGGTAAAGAAATTGAAGTCATGATTCCCGATATTTTTACTTCTACTCCCTTAAATATATATTCCATGACTAAAGACGGAAAATGGAAACTAAAAGAAAAAAATCCTCTCCGGGCATCCATGGATAATGCATTACAAAAAAAAACTTCTTCGGATGTAGACCAAAACTCCGATCTTCCTACTTCTGCTGCCCCGGGAGACATGCCTATGGAATATAGACAGCTTGGTGTGATAATAACGTCTATTGATAGTTTGGGTTGGATCAATACGGATTACCCGCATCCGAATTTCGCTTGCTTGAAAGGAAAAATTACCTTTGCAAAAAACTCACCGGCAAAAGTAGTAAATGTATTGGCAATGGGTATAAATCACAGATCGATAGTTTCAAGTTGGACCACAACCAATAAATTTGAAATAAACGTATTAAAAAACAAAACCATCAAAATCCTCGCCATTGATAATAAAGGAAATATCGGACTTTCCGAAACAATTTCTACACCTGACAAACCGGGACATAGCAAAAATCCCGAAAGCCCGGATAATTATAAAATGAACCTTGAAGATATTAGCTTAAAAAAAATCGATAATGCTATTTTGAAAGACAAACAAAAGTTTAAAGATTTTCTAGGTATCCAAGACGAATACTATATGATTCGATATCCGGAAAAGAAGAAAATCGAGCCATAATTTTTAGAAATATAGGTTGATTTATTATTGCTTTTTTCAAAAGTTATAATGGAAAACCCTGCTTTAAGAGTTTTAGTACGAAGAAATTGCGATACATATTAACATTCATAATAATTCTAATTGGTTTCAAAATATACTCTACTCCTGTAATCTTTTTTTTTAAAGGAGATAGTAGAGAAAACATAAAAACCAAATTAGAAAAGTGTAATCGATTCGAGACTATAAAATTTATCTTTAAAAACAATGATTTTGACCTTAAAAACCTAAAATCATCCTTATTAAAAATGAACTCTGCAGCAAAAAAAAGTACTCAAACGAAGATCAATCAAATCTTATGTGTTCAAACAGCGAATCTTACCTCAGAAGAAAGCAAAAAATTAAAAAAAGAACTTCAATATTTTTATGATTTTTTAAATTTTGCACTTGGCTATTATAATAATTGGCTTTATTCAAATAGTAAATCAAAATTACTTACGATAGAAGACGAAAAGATAATTCCTAAATTTATTGATACAAAACACGATTTGTATAGTTTACTTTGGGGAAGAGATGTTTATTGGTACTTTTTATCAAAAAAATTAGACAAAAAAGACTTTGAGGCTTTAGAAAATGAATATTTTTCTATATATTTGTCTTTATACAAACTACACTTTGAATTCTATAGTTCTCTTTCCAAAGAGTATAGAAAAGAGATTTTGCGTTTGGTAAATGAAGTTTTTAAGCAATAATGATTATCTAAGGGGGAATTTTTATGAGTGAAAAATTTGGTATTGCTTCTGACCATGGAGCTTTTGAATTAAAAGAATACTTAAAAAATGTATTTTCATCACAACTGAATATGGTAGATTATGGAACGGATGGCGAAAAATCGGTAGATTACCCTTTGGTTATCCAAGCTGCTTGTAATAAATTGCTTGCAAAAGAAGTGGATAGATTGATTGTTCTTTGTGGGACTGGTATTGGTGCTTCCATTACCGCAAATAGATTTAAGGGTATACGAGCTGCTTTGTGCCATGACGAGTTTACTTCTGAAATGTCAAGAAGGCATAACAATGCAAACGTGCTTGTCTTAGGCGGAAGGGTTTTGGGAAAGGAACTGGCGGTTCGTATAGCAAATAAATGGATCGAAACTCCTTTTGAAGGGGGACGACATCAAAATAGATTGGAACAAATAGAAAAATGCTAAAAAAGAGTATTGTATTTATTTTTTTATGTGTATTTTCAGTTTTTTCTTCAGAAATTTCTTTTAATGGCAAATCTTTCAAAGATTTTTCCGGCTTGAAAAAAGAGGGCATTCGCATTGTTAAAAAAAGTTCAAAAGACTATCGTTTGGAATTAGAGAAAGTGAGCTTTTTGAATTCGGAATTATTTTTGGATTTTGAAAATAAAAATTCCTCAGAGTTAAAAGATAAAAATGGAAATTACAGTATTTTACGCTCCAATTACGCAGTTGATATTGGAGATAGTTTATTAGGGCATAGATATGCATCCTTTTCTTCTAAAAATAGCTATATTGCCATACATACCCATAAAGCAAGCTTATTAAGCTCCAACAATATTACGGAAGATTTATACGTTTCATTCTTTTTAATGCCTGGTGAATTGGAAAAAGATTCAAAAATTATTTCCAAGGTTTATACAACCCAGGGAAAAATATATGGCTTAGAATGTAATATCGTGAACAACAAATTGGAAGTTACTTTCAAAAATATGTTTTATTATAAAGAAAAAACATTCACATTTTCTTTGAAAAGTTCTGATAAGTTAAAACATGGAAAATGGACTCATGTAGTTGTGTACGTTCAGCCTTCTTCAGGGTATAGTGCTTTATATGAAAACGGAGTTGAAAAGGACAAATTTTATGGAATTTTAAGCCAAGAAAACCCCGTTCCTCTCTCCTTAGGCTTCCATAAAAATGACACAACACCTTTGTTTATCGGAAAAAACTTTTATGGTAAATTGGATAACTTTTTGGTATCAACCGGACAACCCGACTTTAAAAAGCTGAAAATTCCCTTTAATGGAGTAGAGTATGATGACGGGTTAAAAACGGTAAACCAAAATTTTGGTTCTATTTACTCAAAAGTAGAATCTACCAAACATTCCAACTCTGTTCCGATTTCCCTCAAATATAAGGTGAAACAACCGGAAGGAACACACTTTGAAATTTGGTACAGATTTTCTGATACGATATTCTCTGCAGAAGACGAATTACCACTTTGGAAACACTATAAAGACGATGATTCTTTTTTAAAAAATCGTTTTAAATACTTTCAATGGAAGGCTATTATGAGGTCAGATTACCAAGGCAAATATTCGCCTTCTCTCAGTTCCGTAAAACTGCAATATTCGGAAACTCCTCCACCAAATACGCCAACCGGTTTAAAGATAGTAAGTGGAAAAATTGATGAGGCAGAAGTATGCTTGGAGTGGAATTCAAACTTTGAAGAAAATGTCTGGAATGGTGGAGGATATGCTATTCATTATGGTGTATCTCCAAATCGAATGGTAGCTAGTTTGTTTTTTAAATTAGAAGGTGAAAAGCAAAGAATCACCGGATTGGAAGAAGGGGAACCTGTACGTTATCATTTTAAGTCTCTTAAACAATGTGTAAATAATGCAATGATCATGAAAAATGCCGAGTATTTGGAAGATAAAATTGATAAAAACTTACTAATGTTTAAAAAAGGAATAACCTATTATTTCAAAATTAGCGCCTACAATAATATGTATTTTGACAAAAATGGAAATTTTAATAAGTCATCCATGGATCAAAAAAGTAAATTATCCAAACCAGTGAAACATACTTTTTTAAATGATCCGAATGGAGGCTACTAGTTTTTGTGTTTGAAAATCCGTATTGGTATATAAAATTTTATTTATATTCCGGTTCAAGCAAATAGACAAATCAATAGCAGAATTCAAGGGAAAAGAGTATTCCAAAACAAACTTTAGTCCTTGGTTCATTTCTTTCGTGCTTATGCTATATATTTCGTCCGTTAAGATTATAATTTGTTCCATAATTTGCTTTTTGCTTTCTGGCTTAATTTGGGGTGAGATAAAAAAGTCATAAAGACTTATGGATGAAGTGGAAAGTTTATGATTTTTCGCAAGCAGAGCTTGCAGCTGCATTTCAATTTTAGACCTGTTTTCTTTTGTTCCTATAACCAAATCCAACAATAGGCTAGAATGTAAAAAGTATTCCATCTATAAATAAATGACTTTATTTGCATTCCAGATAAAATTCATAATTTCCGGCATATTGGTAATTTTTCCCACTCTAAGTCTATCGGACAATTTGTAATAATTTAAACTCGTAGAGCATACCAATAATTTTACTCCTTTTTGTTCGAGAGATTTTAACTCATTTAAAACAATGGAGTCTTTAACGGTCAATTTCACCCCTTCGGAATAAAAACAAATAGCATCAGGCATGTTTTGAGTTCCGTTTATATTTATAAAATAATTGGAAATTAAACTTTGTTTTAGTTCTACTTCTCCCTTTCCCATGCCTTCGTCTGTTACAACTATGATTGTTTGATTTGAGCTCATATAAACAATTTATTATTTATTCAAAAGTATTTCAAGAATTATCTACCAACAAGGTTTGAATTTTCATAGACATACAAGCCTATCCTAAGGTAAAAAGTGAATATGAACGAAGAGTTAGAGTTAAAATTATTCAAAGAGATTGAAAAGCTAAAAAAAGAGATAAGAGAGCTAAAAGGTGAAGAGGCTTCTCAAATTCCAATTTATAGCTATTCAAGTATCACTTTAAAGGATTTAGAAAAAATAGTATCTATCAAACAAGATTTTTCACATCATACAATTTTTGATCAATGGCTTAGCTATAGGTATAAAATAGAAAACGAGGAAATAGATTTTTTAAATTCTTTAATAGATAAAAATGCTCAATTGATTGAAAGTTTCAATGAAGAAGAATTAAAAGTTCGATTTATTTCTCCCATTTTAAACAAAGTAGATTTTACTTCTTTTTCAAGGGAAATTAGGGAGTTTTATGAGTTTCCTTTTAGCTATAAAACTGATAAATTTATACTTAGCGGAACGGCTGATTTTGTTGTATCAAAAGGGTTAAAATTTGCCCAAACTCCATACTTTTTTATTCAAGAATTTAAAAAGAGCAAAAAAAATGACGACCCTGAACCGCAGCTTTTAGCCGAATTAATTTCAGCAGTTGAATTAAATAATTTTCAAATTATAAGAGGAGCTTATATAATTGGCTCTGTTTGGAATTTTGTAATATTGGAAAGAATTGGAATATTAAAATATAAATACTACATAAGCAAACTTTTCAATTCAACAAATATAGATGATCTAAAACAAATTTATAAAAATCTTTTATTTGTTAAAGATGAGATAATTCAAATGGTTGATAGTGATAATTCCATTTCAGAAATCCAACAATGGAACGAAGAGCATAGGTGAAGAAAATTATTTTACAACAACCCCATACTCTTTCACTTGTGCAATTACTCTAGCAGCTGTAATAGAAAACAAAGGACTTATAGGTATTCCGGTCTTTTTTATAGCCTTTGCAGTTAAAACGTTACAGGTATTAAACAGGTGATAGGTTGGCTTGGTTTCATAAAAGTAGTTTGCTCCAGTTTTTCCTTTTTGGATAACAATTACGTTTTGATATTTATCCCTTTTAAAAGTGGATTGGATATAGCTTAAAAGACTTGAAAAACTCGCATGGGATACGGAAAGCTCAATCACGTCAACAGAGCCATAAAAGTCTTTTGGATTTCTGTGAGAAAATCCTTCTATTCGCATGGTAGTCCGAGTTGGTAAAAATAACGCTTTTAAACCGATAGATGTTCCAGGGTTTTCTAAAATAAACCAGTCTTTATCGCCCCAGGCTATCTGTATAAAATAAGAACCGGAAAAAAATTTATAATTCGGAAGATAAGCTTCCGGTAAATCTTTATGGTACAAAGCGATTGCTGTGTGGAAACCATAGTTTACAATGTAAATTTTTTTGTTTGTTTCTTTTGGAGAAGCACTAAACGATTTTTCAACACTAGAGCAAGAAATAAATGCGATTAATACACCAACAATAGGTAGCATATTATTTATTTTTCACAGGCATTTTGACATTCTTTTAAATTTTCAAATGGCGCTATACCAGCACAACCACCCCAGACAAACTGCATGCACTTTTTTTTACCTACATCATAGTAATATTTTATATAATAGGCTCTACATGGTCCGGAATTCGGCTGTAAATGGCAGTTGTTATTTACAGTCGAATTTTCCACTTTTGATCCACTGGCAAAAATTAAACCTGTTAAAATAATGGCTAAAATGAAAATCCAATATTTCATGTTAGCCCCTTGGATGATACCTCTTATGAATCTCTTTTAAAGTTTTGTTTGCCATGTGGGTATATATCTGAGTAGTTGAAATATCTATATGACCCAAAAGTTCTTGTACAGATCTAAGATCAGCGTGGTTTTCTATTAAATGAGTTGCAAAGGAATGTCTTAGGGTATGAGGTGTTACCTTCTTTTTGATACTTGTTCTTTTTAAGTAAAGATTTAATAACCTCCAAACGGACTTTCGGTTGATATAAGACCCTTTTTTGGAAACAAAAAGATAATCACATGTTCGATTTTTGAGAATTTCCGGACGTGATTTGATAAGATACTTATTTAAAATGAGTAAAGATTTCTCACCAAAAGGAACAAGACGTTGTTTTCCGCCTTTGCCTTCTACAACTATGGTCATTGTTTCCATTTCAACATCCATTAGTTTCAAACTACAGGCTTCTGAAATTCGAAGACCGGAAGAATAAAGAAGTTCAAAAATACATTTATCTCTCAATTCGTAAATATTATCTTCATTAATTTTACCAAAAAGCTCATCAATTTCTTCAATTGTTAAATGCTCCGGTATAGACCTTGTTACCTCCGGTGTTTCAATTCTATCGGTTGGATCGCTTTCCAATTGATTTTCATCCTTTAAAAACCGATAAAACTGCCGAATGGCAACTACTTCTCTTGCAAGTGTTTTGGTAGAGACTTTCCTATTTTTTTCTGATAATAAAAACATTACAATATCATTTGCTTGAACTTCGAGCATATCAATATGCTCTTTTTCCAGATAGTTTTGAAACTTATTTAAATCATAACGATAAGAATAAATGGAATTATCGCTCAATCCTTTCTCTACGGACAAGTATTCCGAAAAGTTTTGTATAAGTTTTGTTTGTGGAACTGACAATTTTTTAAACTCACTTTCTATATTTTTTTATTTGAATAAAAAACGCTTTTGTTTTCTACCCTTTTTTTTAGAGTTCTTATAATATAATCTATAAAAAATAGATTTTTGTAGTAAACAATTTTAAGTAATATTATATTATTTTTTATTAGATTTTTTACACTAACTATTTTAGAATTTTTGATGAAGAGTAAACTAATTTTTAATATAATTTTTCTTTTGGCATTTTGTTCAAAAGATAACAAAATTTGTGAAGAAGCTTATAAAGATGAATTGGCTGGTAATAAATCAAAAGCACTTTATTTATATTCTACTGTTCTAAAAGGAAATCCAAAACATGGATTTGCCAATCGAAGAACGGGATTTTTGTTGTCAGAATCTAGCGATTCGATATATGTAGCCATATATCACTTGGAAATGGCAAAAAAAGAAAATCCTGATGATCTGGAAGTTGCAACTAAATTAATTGACGATTATGTATTGGCTGGGCAATTAGAAAAAATGAGGAAAATGCTAAACCTAGAAGGTGAGAAATTTCCTCCAGAGACTTTGCGATTTTTAGAAAATTTGTATCTTTGTATTACTGATAGAAAAATATCAAATGATAGCACAGTGATTAAATCCATACTCTCTTATAACAATCCAAATACTGAAAATATCATTTATCGTTCTAAAGCAAAATGCTTAAAACGAGTAGGATTGGATAAAGAAGCAGACAATTTGCAAGAAAAATATACTAATTATAAGGTAAAAAACAAACTATGAATAAACACAAATTGGTAATTATAGGCTCAGGTCCATCCGGTCATACGGCAGCCATTTATGCAGCCAGGGCTAACTTAAATCCCATAATGTTTGAAGGATTTATGGCTGGTGGAATTGCAGCCGGAGGACAATTAACAACAACTACCGAGGTTGAAAACTACCCTGGTTTTCCCAAAGGAATTGATGGAACGGAGTTGACTCAACTTTTTCGTGAACAATCGACCAGGTTTGGTACGCAAATTCTAACCGAAACCGTTAATAAAGTCGATTTTAAATCATATCCCTTTAAAATTTTTGCTGATAGCGCGGAATGCGAAGCAGAATCTGTTATCATTGCAACCGGTGCTACTGCCAAAAGAATGCACGTAAAAGGAGAGGATACTTATTGGCAAAGAGGAATTTCTGCTTGTGCAACCTGTGACGGAGCATTGCCAATTTTCAGAAACCAGGAATTAGCCGTTATTGGTGGAGGTGATTCAGCCGTTGAAGAAGCGACTCATCTTACAAAATTTGCTTCCAAAGTATATTTAATTCACCGGCGAGACAAACTTCGAGCATCTCAAATTATGCAAAAAAGGGCTCTTGAACATCCCAAAATTGAAATGATTTGGAATAGCGTTTTGGAAGAAACAAAAGGAGACGGAAAAGGTCTTACTTGCCTAGTTTTAAAAGACGTTGTAAAAAACACATCATCTGAATTGAAGGTAAAAGGCTTGTTTTATGCCATTGGTCATACTCCGAATACAGACGTATTCAAAGAATTTTTGGATTTGGATGATGCTGGATATATAAAAACTATCCCAGGTACAACCAAAACAAATATTGAAGGCGTTTTTGCATCGGGAGATGTCCAAGACAGACACTACCGACAAGCGGTTACGGCTGCCGGTTCAGGGTGTATGGCTGCTTTGGACGCAGAAAGATGGTTAGCAACAAAAGAACAATAAAAAAAATACTTTCGTTGTCTGATGTAGCCAACGTGAAAGAAGCTTTTTCAAATCCATGCCATAGATGACTGTAAAGACTTACAAACATAGCAGTCATCTAATGTAGGAGATGTTAGTAAAGAATACGAAACTCTATTGGAAGAAGTTCACAAAGAGTTGGTGATAAATTTGAGTGAATGGAACGAAGAAGATCTTAAAATGAATTTTGTAAGTAAACAAGCCAAACTCAACGACCCTTCGAGAACAAACAAAATATAGAATCCTTCGCAAGGGGATCAATTCAAACGATCCACTACAAAATCCCGATCCACAACTTCCCACTCATTCAAAGCATATAGCTTAGTAAAAGCTCCATTGTGAATCTGATTTTCAATGTTCTTGTAAGTGTCCAATTTTAAAGTAACACCGTAATTCCCCTCTCCACCTGTTAAAACGATAAATTCTATCTCATTAGTCTCAAGTATATCTACAAAAAATATCTCCGGAATTATTTCTTCTTTCGAATCAACAAAGTCTCTAAAAATGAAAAGTTTCAAAATTTCAATAATTTTATCATCCAAATTACTCTCAAAAATGTTAACCTTCTCAGTGAGTTGATTCAAATTAAAAACTATTCGGAATTTGTATTCAGTAGTAAAACCATCCATATTTACAGTTTCCTGCATAATACTGATAGACTCACTTAAACTTTGTTTGGATTTTTCCAAATAATCCTTGTTATCAGAAGACAAAAGGCTTATTATAAATCGACTGTCCATATCATGGTATATAAAATCTTCAAATACTAAGCCTTTATTACCACAATGGCTACAATCAAAATGATTGATTTTATGATTAAAAAACTCAATTCTAAGCTCAGGGTCAACCGTTACATTAATAGAATCCCAATACATAAACTCACTTTGTTCACCACATTTTGAGCAAACAACTTCAACCAAACGTTTTGAACTCAAACTATCATTCTCCACTAATATAAGTATAATTTTTGTTATTTATATACAATTAAACCTTTTTGATTTAAAAAGTTTCTTTCAACCATACTTGGTCTAATTTATATTATTTGAAAAACTCTAAATTTAAGTTTTTCCCATGAATTTGCTTCCAGATTAATTTCTTCTACTTCTGCAAAAAGTTGTATATTTTGATCCATCATTGCCGAAGGCAACTCGTTTTTATTACGTGAAATATACCCTAATTTCACTTTATTCTGCGTAAAAATTTCTATGGCTTTTTGATCATAAGGATTGGAAGACTGCCTCTCTAAAACTAAAGGTTCCGCTATTTGCAAAGAAGACAAAACACTTTCACCCTGATAGTAATAAAAACCGGCAACATAGTCAGAAAATAAGTAAACTTTCCGTTTTTGGGTGGAAATGGCATCCAAAATATCATCCGGCAATAGCCATAAACTCAATAATCCTAATATAGAAAAATTTTTTAAAAATTCAAACCTTGTAAAACGTTTGGTATCAAATATCGAGTTCATTTTTGCTCTCCTTATTTTTTAGTGTATCACTTATAGCGGACAAAATAGAGGTTTCTATTAAAAATAATTTATATCTGATAAATAAAAATTTTTAAACATCACTTGCTTACAAACTCCTCTTCATTTAGTTCGATTTGTATACCAAATAAGGAATAAATAGTTGGAGTTATATCCGATATGGAATAAACTTTTTCTTTGAACTCATTGGAATACTTTCCGTATAAAAAAGTAGGAACTTTATTGTGCGTATGCTTTCCGTGAGAGAGGTCTTCCATATTCCCATGATCTGATGTTATAATGATTTGGTCTTGAGACTCGTCTGTATAGTCCAAAATGCCTTGCATAAACGATTCTATATTATAAATCACTAATTTCGCTGCTTCCCAATCCATATCATGACCAACTTTATCCGTTATAAAATATTCAAAAAGTGCTATATCGTATTCTTTCGACATTTCTACGGTAGCTTTTCCGACTTCAAACGGGTCTCGAATTTTTAAAAGATCATCATTTTTATCCAAAAATTTGGAAGCATACCCTTGAAAAACGTGATGTGTAATATCCATACACAAACCTCTATATTCCCTAAGATCATCTAGTGTTTTTAAAGGGATTTCCGATGCCAACTGAATCAGTGTAGAAGCTGTTATATACTTTGATTTTGCAATATGTTCTAAATACATAGGTGAATAGGAATTCAAAAAACAAGATCGAAAACCATTTTCCTTTAGAACTTTCATAATAGAATACTTTTGAATTATTTTTTTTAAAGTAAATGTCGGGTAACCGGTGATATGTCTACCCATAATCTTGGATGCGTTAATTCCTGTCCATATACTCGTCTGCCCCGTAGCACTTTGAGGATACCCGGACACACCCAAATGAGCATCTGTTTTATGATAAATGGCATTGAAAAACAGGCTGTCTTTTGGAATTGATTTATCAGCCAAAGGTAAAAAAAAGCCTTTGGCATATTTTGCAAAAGGATTCACATCCGAATTGTTTTCTCCAAACCCGACTCCATCAATAAATATAAATAATATCATATAAACGGTTTAAAGGGTTTTTATGATATTGAAAACATCTTTTTTGTATCTGAAATAAATTTCTTATACTTGGTTTTGTAATTTTCATACGTACCGGTTTTTGCTATGGAAAGAGCTACTCACCCCGGGGTTACATTTGCCCAAATCTCTTTAATTTGAACCTTGCTTATTTTAAGCGTTTTAAAAATACGTACTAAATCTTCTTCTTGTGTTGCATCATAAGCAAGGCTAATACAGTATTTTTTTGTGCATCTAAAACCATAAAAAACCAGTTTCGACCAATAATGTAAGCTCCTAAAATCGTTTTGTTTGCCATTTGAGGAGTCTCTAAATTAAGATGATAAGCCAATAGCATAGAAGCAAGGCACTGTCCAGCAGGATCAGGACTATCGTTGTCAAGTTCTTTTTTGTATTCGTGTAAAAAGAAAAAGGGAGCATACACTTCTTGTTTTCCAGACGCTATCATCAAATTGGGTTCACCGCTCAACTCTTCTCCGTCTACGACTCCGCCAATATATCGGTTTGCAAAGGCAGAAATTTGGTCAGTATCAAAATCCACTAAACTAATCATATTTCCAATAAATTTTATCTTTAATTCTTCTTCGTTCCAATAGTCTACGTATTTGATTAGTTTATCAAGCAAACGCTTCAAAGTCTTAGATTCATAGTCATCAATTTCCATTTCTGATTGTAGCCATTGAGAAAGCTCAGTGTGATTGTAGATTCTTTGTAATCCAAACCTTTTTTGTAATTTTTCCCTTGTCCAATACTTAAATGTACTCATTTTAATTCATTTTTAAAATTTTATGCTTGTTTTACAACTTCTTTTTTTCCATTCTTAATCGGCTTATACATTAAAGATAGAAATTTCCTATATAACCATCCGGGGGACAACCTTAAGGGATAAACCATAATTTCATTTATAAACCCAGGAACAATAAGAGTTTCGCCATTTTTAAAACTGTTGTATGCTTCTTTTGCGACCATTTCCGTCGTCATGGCAAAATTAAAAATATCTTTTACTTTCAAAAAATTGCTTTCGGAATCCATAGGACCATAACACAGAACACTTACTTGGATTCCAAAGTCTTTTAATTCCTCTGCCATGCTTTCCGAAAAAGAATGAACAAACGATTTACAAGCTCCATAGATAGCTTCTCCTGGAGAAGGTAAAAAAGATTTCAAAGGTGTTATATTAAAAATTTTCCCTCTTTTTTTATAAATCATATCTTGCATGATTAAATTGGATAAATTCAGCATAGAATTCAGATTTACGTTCAAAATTTCCAATTTCTTTTCACGCTCTAAGTAATAAAAGTTCCCTTCAATAGTAAGCTCGGCGTTATTGATTAATATATCCACTTCAACGGAATTTATCTGTATGGATTGGTAAATTTTTTTTACGCTATCCGGATTACTTAAATCTATAGGAAATACTTTTGTCCTTATAGCGTACTTATCCTCAATTTCCGATGCCATTTTTCGCAATTTAGCTTCATCATTTGATACCAAAAATAAATTGTAGCCATCTTTTGCCAATAATTTAGATAATTCATAGCCTAGGCTGCTTGTCCCTTCCGTTAATAAAGCTGTATTTTCCATACACTAAAAAGTTTTTCGTCTTTTCCTCTTAAAATATTTTTACCAAAGTAATGGTTGTTATAAAAATAGTTAAAACTACCTTCTGAAAAATACATGAGTATAAATTATTAGCAGTTAAATGTTAAGATTTGATTACAAAAAAATTAAAATATGTAATAAAATTTGATTTGTTCTTCCGGCTATAAAGCAACAATACTACCTAACTCATACGATTGAATTTTTGAATTATACAAATTTTCAAGAAGCATTTTGATTTTCCCCCTTCCTCTTTGGATAGTTCTTAGATGAACTTCCCTTCTACCAAAAAAAGGAGGCAGTATTGCGTTTTGTTTTTGTAAAATTATCTCGCGATCATATAAAACTTCCAAAAATACGGGTAAGTACAGATACAAAATATTACCATTAATATTTTTTTGAATATAAATAGTAAGAATTCCTCCTAGTTCCAAATTATATTCGGAAAGCCTAAAAATTGGCTCACTACTTTTATAATCGTCCAGATTTATAAGTGTTGTTCTTTTTAGAAATGTAAAAGGTGACAGCACCTCCAAAGTTCTCGGTTCTATATTTTTATCATTTAAAGGTTTGTATTCATATTCAGGAACATGCTTTTGGCTTTCTTCCAACAAGTGCATCATCCCAACAGAAATTGAGGGAATCGGAAAACCATTCTCTATAAAGCTCATTCTACACATTGGTAAAAGTTCTTCTTGAATATTTTCAATTTTTTTGTATTTGATTTGTTTCGCTTTTTCGACTTTTCTTTCCAGAATATTTAAGCTTTCTAATATTTTTAGAAAACCTTTTCTTGGTTCCATGATTTTAGAAATTTTACTACCAGCATTAATAAAAAAATAGTCTTGATTTTGTTTTAAAAGTATCCGAATTATTTGAGGCAAGATGGAATAAAATGCGGGAGAGTTCTCAAAATTATAGTTTAACTCACCATACTCAAAACTTACTTTTTCTTGAAAGATTTCTAAAAATTCTTTTTCTTCTACCTCTTCCATTCGATTTAACACATCAAAGAACTGAGGAAAATACTTATACAACTCACTTTTTAACCGTCTTGTCTGGCTTAAATTGTAACGATCGCTTGTAGATAATAAGGAGTGATTCCTTTCTTGTTCAGCTAAAAAAATATTTATGTATCCTTGAATCCTTTGAACAAAAGGATGATTGATTTCCAACGGAAGTAAGTTGACCAAAACCAAACACAAACCAGACAGTACCGGATAAATTGAATCACCAAATATCCAAGGATACTTCACTACATAGTTGTCAAGAATATAATTGCGAAGTTCAGCAGGAGAAGAAAACAATTGAACTTCTTCTGTTGGATAATTTCTAAGAATTGTTTTGTTAGGCTTCAGATGAAACCGTACTTTTAGGGGTGTCAAAATAAGGTGAGTTTTTGAGAGTAAAAATAAAGGAGAACTCACATGACAACTACACAAGGAAGTAGTAAAAAGAGACGAAATTGGAGTGTTGAAGATAAACTCAATATAATTCGTAAACATTTTAACAAATCAAAATTAATAGAGACTTGTGATGAATTCAGAGTACATCCCAATATGATAAGCCATTGGTGGAAAATGATTCTGGAAGCAGGAAAAGAAGCTCTATCCGGTCAAACAAAACGAGAACAATCAAGTAAAGAAAAATTGCTCAAAAATTACGAGAAAGAACTTGCGAAAAAAAATGAAATCATTGCCGAGTTATCTCAAGAATTGTTAGAGCTTAAAAAAAAACAGAATGGTCGAGCATAGAAAAAGGTCAAGCAAGTCCGGAAATTAGAGACAAAATTGTGGATGAAATACTTCGATTGAAAAAATTAACAGGTCTAAGTGAGAGTAAGTTATTGTTTTTTATTGGAGTTAATAAACAAAGATTTATCGAATGGAAGGACTGCTATGGGAATCCTCCTGTAAAAAGGAATGTTCCTAAAAGCCATTGGGCAACAGAGACAGAAATTATGGCTGTAATAGAGTTTAAGAAAGCAAACATAGAAGAAGGATATAAGCGGCTAACTTGGATGATGGTAGACACAAATATTGTGTATCTTTCACCCTCTACAGTTTATCGGATTCTTGTTAGAGCATCTTTAAACAACAGGTGGACAAAACCTACTTGTGAGCCTAAAAAAAGGGGTTTTGAGCAACCTGTAAGGCTTCATGAACATTGGCATACTGATATATCCTATATCAACTTTAAAGGAACATTTCTATACCTTATTTGCGTTTTGGATGGTTTTTCGAGAGCTATATTAAAATGGGATATTCGAGAAAGTATGGAGTCTTTTGATGTGATAATAGTTCTTTGGGGTGCATGTTGCGATTGGGTTTTTGAAACGGAAAACAAACCAAGAATCATTTCTGACAATGGAAGTCAATTTATCTCTTATGAGTTTAAAGAAGCTCTTCGAGATAGTGGTTTAACACATTCCAGAACCTCGGTTAATCATCCTCAATCTAATGGAAAAATCGAAAGGTTTCATGGAACGGCAAAGCAAGAATCTTTACGAAATATGCCTAAGTTTTCTATTGAACAGGTGAAAAAAGAATTTGGCGAATGGATAGATTTTTACAATACGAAAAGACTGCATTCTGCGATCAATTATGTTGCTCCCTTTGATGTAATCAACGGAAACAGAGAACTTATCTTAGCTGAAAGAAAACGAAAACTTGAAATTGGTAAAGAAAATAGGAGGTTATTTTTTCAAGACTTGCTCTGAATAAATCAGAGTCTTTTCTTACTCAAATTCCAGATTATGGGTTTTTTTGGGTAATTTTATTGTTTAGCTTGCATTTCTAATGACAAGCAAAAAAATTGGTTTTCATTACAATTTATGCGAAAATTGATTATTTAATAATTTATTTATCACCTTATTTTGAGGGGGTAAAAAGTCCGCTTTTCGCTGAACCAAGACAGTTTTTGGTGTTGCATACTCAATGCTCACTTTTTTTAAATATAACTTGTCTAATTTTGTTTTTTCTTCTTTTTTGAAATTGTTAGTAATACCCGGACTTATATTTGGTTTACCTGATACTCTTGAAATGTATTTTAAAATTGGTTTGAATCCACCAGAATATAGTTTATAAAACTGAAAAATGAGGTCTTTTGCTTGTTCATTATATTTAGGAATGTATTCAAAAGTTGTCTTTTCTAAATTTTTAAAGTATCCCCAATTCCAAAATTCATAGGGTTCTGAAAGAATAGTAATGTGCTTGGAAAGAGAAAGTTCCATAGGTGATTTTTTAGAATCTAGATTAACATGCTTTCTTAGGAATTCTACTCTTTGATTAGAAGAAGAAAACAAATTACTTAATTTTATATCTTGGAATCTTGAATTACAAACGTAATAAAAAATGCTGGAATACTTAAAACTTTCAAATTCAATTTGAATTGTATCATTTTGTTTTCGCTCCAAATATTCCAATTCCGGAAAATCTGTTTGAGCTTTTTGTCTTAGACTAAACAGACAAGCTGCCTGGTTCTCACCAAAATAAGTAAATAAAAAATAGTCATGTTTATGATCATTCACAGTAAAAGTAAGTTCTGTTTTATTATTTTGAATCTTTGTTTTGGAAATTGTGATAGGCATCCCACAACGAGAGCAGTATATAAGGGAGCGAATAAAATTCTTAGGACGAAGTTTGTTTGGATCGTACATAAGACCTATCTGTATGGTTGCGACATTTTTATTATGATGTATATTTGTAACGGAAAGATTGTAAAGAGAACGAGACGGTGGTGCAAAATAAATTTTCTTTTCAAACTCTTTACCATTAGGAATACTAATTTTCACTTCAGTCAAACCAAGTCGTTTTTCTAAAAAAATTTCTCCCAAAAAAAATCCGTTTTCATCCAAAGGTATTTTTATTTTGTTTTCAAGGTTTGTTTTTAAGAAAGCAATTTCTCCGGAATGGTAAGGGGCATATACAAACAACTTGATTCCTTCATTTGGATGAACAAGTGGATTCATGATTTGACAAAAAATATGGTGATTTTTGTGTAATTCTTGTACAGGATATACACAAGGTGGTTGTTTCAAATAGATTGGAATTCCATTGTAGGCAATTTTTCCTTCCAAAATCAACCTATAGAGACAATCAAAAGTTTTTTGGGATGCATATTCCCAAGTATCTTTCTTTTGAACGGATAGAAAATGATTTAATTTTTCTTTTCCGTAATATTTTTGAAATATTCTGCGAAGTTCAAAATCCTCTTTGAAAAACCTACTAATGGTTTCTTTTGGCAGTAGTGTAAACAATAATTTAATTTCGTCGTCTTCAAGATACTTAAATAAGTCTAACGGATTGAATATCTTACTTACAATTTCATCCCGAATTTGTTTATCAAATTGGATATCCAAACTCATATCAGCTAAAATCCATAAAGATTCCAAGTTAGTCAATTTCTGAAGTATATGAGTTACATGTTCTATTCCATCAAACTTTTTCTGAGACATCCTCTACCATTTCAAATTTTAAAAAATTTCAATTGTCTTTTTAGATCGTCAATCTGAGAATTTATTTCTTGAATAGCTGATGTTATTTCTTCCGAGCTAGCTGCAACAGACTGCGTAATTTGGTTGACTTGCTCTATGGATTTTAACGTTTCTTTGTTAGAAGTCATTTGTTCTTCCGTAGCCAAAGCAATAGAATCTGCCATGTCCGTAACTTTTTGGGAATTGTTAAGAACCGTTTCACTTGCCTCCAATTGATTTTTTGATTTTGACACGATTTCTTTCACAAGAATTTCTGTTTGGTTGATAATTTTTATAATACGATCCAAAGAATGTGAGGTAATATCTATATTATCCTTTCCTTTTTTGACCTCAGCAATTCCTTGTTTCACAAGATGAGTAATATTTTTTGCATTATCAGCAGTACCATCTGCTAGTTTTCCAATTTCATGAGCAACTACCGCAAACCCTCTTCCATGATCTCCTGCTCTTGCAGCCTCAATAGCAGCATTCAAAGCCAATAAATTTACTTGATCGGAAATTTCACTAATCAAAGTGATTGTTTCTGCAATCTTTTTTGTGCTTTCATCAATTCGATTCATCCCCTTAATGGTATTCTGCATAAAGTTGCTACCTTCCTGAGCTTGGGTAGTAGCTAATATAGAAATGTTTAGGGCTTCTTTTGCATTTTTGGATACTTCCATTATCCTGTCTCTAAGATGAGACATAGATTTATCGGTTTCTTTGGATAAATCTGATTGTGTTTTTGCATTATTTGTGATTCTCTCACTCGCTGCCGTAATTTCTTCTATAGATGAATAGGTCTCTTCCAAAGAAGCAGCTTCCGTCTGGGAATTATCCGCTAAAATTTTACTTGTTTGATTAAAGATGACTGTTGCACGAGAAATATTTTCAACAGACTGAGTAGCGAGTTGAATCACTTCCGAAAGTTGCAACATAAATTTATTAAAGTAACTTGCCAATAATGTCGTTTCTTTATCATCCGTTAAATCCTCTAAAATCCGAATGGAGAGGTCTCCTTCCATACCTTTGGAAAATAAATAGATAAATTTTTGTAAAGAATTTGTTATAGGTTTTGCAACCAACCAAATAACCAGTAATACAAGAAAAAAGGCAGTATCATTGGAGAATAATAAAAATAGTATCAATCCATCAATTTTTTTTGTTAGAGCATACATTGGTAAACTAACAACTGCTTTCCACTGTTTACTTGTATTTCCAATGGGAAAATGCAAACAATATGATAAAACTTCATTTTTAGAGGAGTTCAAGAAGCGTTTTGTTATAAAATCATCTTGGTTTTCTAATTTTTGGATAAATGATTCATCGTTTTTATATACTTCCGAAACCTTTTTTCCAACATGGGACGAATCATTACTGGAGACAATTATACCTTTGTCTGATACTATGGTTGTGTAATTTTCACTTTCGGGAAATAAATTTGGAATTTTAATATCAAATGCGATCACCCCAATAAATTTTTGATTTTTATCGATAACCGGAACCGCTAAAGTGAACAAAAAAACTTTTTCTTCTTTTATGGATGCGTAGTATGGCTCTGTCAGAAAAGATTGTTTTGTCTTTTTTGGAATTAAATAAAAGTCCCCTACTCCATCCACTTCATAATTTATTGGGGTCTCCGAATAAATTTTTCCATCTTTATCCAGACCCCAGTAAACAGCATATCTTCCTGTTTCTCCATATCCGTCTTTATTTATATAATTTTCATCTTTTTTATCAAATTGATTTGATTCGAAAATTGTCCATATACCAATATAGTTTTCACTCTTTTTGATAAAGTTTTTCAAAAGAAAGTTTGAGTTTTCTCTACTAAAAGAATTTTCTTCTCCAGCCTTGATAGATGCATACATCTTGGCGAGTGCTTCGGCTTCGTTTAAATACTTTTCGATATAAGACTTAACAACCCTAGATGATTCCAAAGATGCTTGCTTTATGGTTTGAGTATCTTCTGCTATTTTGTTTTTATAAATCTCTCTGACTAAAATGATCATCAAAATTGTAATAATTCCAATTACGGATATGCTAACCGGAATCGTAAATTTTTGAAATATGGTTAGAGGGCGATATTCTAAAAATTTATACAAAGGAAACAGTTTTTTCTTGGTTATGTAATACGTAAACAAAGTAGACAAAAAAGTAATTATCGAGCCAATTGAAATAAAATACAAGAACTGAATTTGAGAATTAAAAACACCAACTCTAACATCTAACAAGTATGCCAAAAAATTAGTTAAAAATAAATTTCCAATACAAGACAAAACAGATATGTAAAGAGGATAATTATTTATAAATTTTGTACCTGCGGTCGTATTTTTAAATTCTTTCAAGTTTATCTGTTCCATATAAAAAGAAAAGAATTTACTAATTATAAAGAAAAATACCAAAACCAAAAGTATCATTCCTGATGTGACAAAAACGGAAGTTATTAAAATACCAATTAAGATTTCTACACCAAGGTTATACACCACAAAAAGTATATAGGTTGAAGGAACAAAAAGGAAAGAAGTGATAAACCAAAATAAAATTTTTGTTAAAATATTTTTATTCATTTGCATTATAAGTAAATAGATTTTACCTGCTTAGTTTTGAATCAATTAAAAATTAATGATTTTATATTGGCAACTATATTATAAAATTCATCCAATAAAAAAGGAATGTATTCAATATCAAAACTTTTGGCTCGATTTATAAGTCGTTCTCCATACAAAACCAAAGGGCTGTAATTGTATTCGTTCCCCAGCATTAACATCTGCTGCCCAAATTCTTCAACTTCCTCAAATATCAACCTTTCTTTTATTTCTTTTGATAATAGATAATAATCTTCTTCTAAAGCCTTCATAAGAATTTTTAATTGTTTCAAAGTTTCTGCATCTATTGGTTTTTGTGTATTCTGTAGTTCTTTTATCGGTATATCAACACTCGTAAAAAGCAAAAATTTTTTCAACAATTCAAATAGAGTTTTTTTAGAAAATGGTTTACTAATATATCCGTTAAACAATTTTATTTTAGATGGTTCTTGAATAGGAGAGGCTGTTATGGCTATTACCGGAATTGCTTGCCATGTTGGTATCTTTTTCATTTCTTCCATAAATTGATAGCCATCCATTATGGGCATTCGTATATCCAAAAGAATGATGTCTGGAATACTAGTTTGTAAAATGTCCAAAGCTTCTCTTCCGTTGGATGCTTCTATAATTTGAAATGGTTGTTTTTTTAATAAGCCTCTTAATAAATTTCGATTATTTTCTACATCATCAACGATTAAAACAATAGATTTTTTAAAAAAAACTTCTTCCCGTTGCTCCTTACGAATTGGGTCTAACTTTGGAATCGCTTGTTCTAAATTTCGAATATGAATGAAAAATGTACTGCCTCTACCGGGAGCACTTTCCAAATCAATCTCACCATCCATAAGATTTACCAATCTTTTACATATCGTAAGTCCAAGACCTGTACCTCCGTATTTGATTTCATTTTGATTCGATTTTTGGATAAATGCATCAAAGATAATTTTTTGTTCATTTAATGGAATCCCGATACCCGTATCTTGAATAGACATAAATAATTCATAAATCTTTGTTGTGAATTTTTTATTTTTTACGGAAACAGAAAGCTTCACAAAACCATTGTCAGTAAACTTGATGGCATTTCCTATCAAATTAATCAAAACTTGTTTTAAGCGAAACTCATCTATGTATAAATCAGGTAATTTTTCTGGGATGTCAATAATAAAGTTCAGGTTTTTTTCTTTAAGCGATATGGAAAAAAAGATCTCAATTTCTTTCACCAAAGAGTGCAACTGAACACTTGATTTTTTAAGTATCAGTTTTCCTCCTTCAATTTTAGACAAGTCTAATATATCATTAATGATGCCTAAAAGCACCTTGCCACTATATTGAATGGAAGATAGATATTCCTTTTCCTTTTCTCCAAATATAGAATCACTTAAAAGCTCGGTAAATCCCAAAATGGAATTCATGGGCGTTCGTATTTCATGGCTCATATTGGCAAGAAATTCACTTTTTACTCTTGTTGCATTTTCTGCTTCTTCTTTTGATTTTAGGAGTGCTTCATTGGATGAAACCAATTCTTCGTTGATTTGGGCAAGCTCTTCATTTGTTTGGGCAAGTTCTTCCGTTCTTTGATTCACCATGTCCTCTAAGTGCCTTTGGTAGTTAATGAGTTCAACTTCCGCTTTTTTTCGTTCCGTAATATTTTCAAAAGAAACTCCAACATGATTATTTGGTAAAGGAAAAGCTTTAACAGCATATATACTGGAAACGACGCGTTCATCCCCATACTCTATCTGCTCTATTTCGATTGGTTCTCCGGTTCTTACAACTTTTGCATACGTTTGTGGGATGCCTTTTTCCCTCAAGCTTGGAAAGTTTTCATCCAATGTTTTTCCCACTAAGTCTTCCTTAGGAACACCTATAAATTTATAAGATGCTGGGTTTGCTGCTACCATACAAAATGTTCTATCATCATTTACATCTTTGAGCTTATAAATATGAAGCCCTATCGGGATATTTTTCACTATATCAGCGGATTGCTTTAAATCATATTCTGCTTCAACAATTTTTGTTACATCATGACTGAGTACAATTATGTCGCTTACTTTTCCTTTAGAATTAAATCCTGGAACATAATTAACATTAATGTACCTTTTTCCTTCAGCTAATTGAAACGCATTGATATAAAAAGAAGAATTTCCCTGTCTGACCTCTTCAATATATTTCATCGCAAATTCTGCATTCTCTTTACCAATGATTTCCGAAATGTGAGAGCCTATAATTTGTTCTCTGGTTTTCTTAAAACCAATTGTAAATTTTTCATTAACAAATTTGTATCTTAGAGTTTGTGCGTCGACTACTGCGACATAAGCCGGAATATTATCTGTAATATTGTGTATAAGTGCTTCACTTTCTTCGGCTTTTTCTTTGGCTTTTTCAATGGCTAATGCGGATTGCTCTAAAGCAATAACGGTTTTTTTTTGATCGGTTATGTCATTAAAAATTACGGCAAAATATCCTTTTTTGGGTGAATAGGCAACTACTTCATAGTACCTATCAATTTCTTGCGAATAATTTTCAAACTTCATTGGTTCGCCGTCTGTCGCAACTTTGCCATATTTTTGAATCCAATAATCTTCCGTACCAGGCATTACATCCAATACCCTTTTTCCGATAATATCTTCTTTTTTCAGACCTGTTAATTTCTCAAAAGCTGGATTAACATCTAAAAAGCGGTAATCTATTGGGTTGCCAGTTTCGTCATAAATCATTTCATGGACAGCACAACCGCTTGTCATTTCTTGAAATAGCAGCTTAAGTGTTTTCTCACCTATTTCTCGCATTTGTATAAAAATTTATTTTCTAAGTTTCAAAAGTCAAGTTATTTTAAAAATAAAAAAGAATTTCCTTTTTTCAAAATAGTAAAATTTTAGTCTTAGGTTAAAAAAAAGGATTTGATTTAATGGGAATGGATATTCAAAAGCTATTGATAGCTAATCGAGGTGAAATTGCAGTTCGGATTATAAAAACCTGTAAAAAATTGGGTATAATGACCGTAGCGATCTTTTCCGAAGCAGACAAAGGCGCACTATTTGTAAAACTTGCAGACGAATCTTACTTTTTGGGTGAATCGGAACCTCAAAAATCTTACCTCAATATTTCCAAAATCATTGAAATCTGCAAACAATCTGGTGTAGACGCAGTACATCCCGGATACGGCTTTTTATCGGAAAACGATTCTTTTTGCAAGATTTTACAAAAAGAAGGTATTTTGTTTATAGGTCCAAGCCCTGAATCCATACGAATTATGGGCGATAAAGTGGAATCTCGAAAAAAGATGGTGGAATCAGGCGTTCCTGTTGTCCCAGGTTACAACGGAGAATCCCAAGAAGAAGAATTATTATTCCAAAAAGCCCGGGAAATTGGCTTTCCTCTGATGATAAAAGCAACTGCCGGTGGTGGTGGAAAAGGAATGAAAAAAGTAGATAAGGCAGGGGAATTTAAACACCTTCTGGAATCAGCCAAAAGAGAAGCCAAAAATGCTTTTGGAAATGATAAAGTTTTTTTAGAAAGATATATCACTTCCCCCCGACACATTGAATTTCAGGTTTTTGGTGACACTCTTGGCAATGTTGTACATTTGTATGAAAGAGATTGCTCCGTACAAAGACGACACCAAAAAATTATTGAAGAATCTCCGGGTATTAATATTCCGATTGAAATAAAGCACAAAATGGGAGAAATTGCGGTTTTAGCTGCTAAGTCCATTCAATATGTAGGAGCTGGAACGGTTGAATTTATCTATGAAGTCCCTACCCAAGAATTTTATTTTCTGGAAATGAATACAAGATTACAAGTAGAGCACCCCGTAACAGAAATGGTAACCGGTTTGGACTTGGTAGAATGGCAAATTCGAGTAGCAGAAGGAAAACCGTTACCTTATACTGATCAAGATAGTCCCGAATTTCCCAAACAAAAAGGTCACTCCATAGAAGTGCGTATTTATGCAGAAGATTCGGAAAATAACTTTGCCCCCTCTATTGGGAAAATTCATCAGGTCTCCTTCCCTGATAATGATGGGATTCGTTTGGATACAGGGGTTGAAAATCATTCGGAGGTAAACATCTATTACGACCCAATGCTTGCCAAATTAATTGTATATGATACAAATAGAGAAACTTGTTTGAATAAACTAATTCAAACTTTAGAAAAATCATATCTGTTTGGTGTCACTACAAATATTTCTTATTTAAAAAAGATATTGTCTCACCCAGAATTTAAAAACGGCAATATAACAACTCACTTTATTGAAAACCACACTCATGTTTTGGGAGAGACCAAAAAGGAAGAAATATACAAAGCTTTTGCCTTGTGCACAATCCTCCATTCCATACGCTATAAAATTGAGGATGTTTGGAATTTGCTTTCAGGTTTTCAATTTTGGGATGAATTTGCAAATAAAATCGAACATTCCAAAGACTTCGTTTTGGACTCGGATATACTTAACAAAGGCTATCAGCTAAGTTGTTCCGGATTTGAGGTTTCCACAATTGTAGAATCGTATGATAGGTACAAAAATTGTTTGTTTTTTAAGGTTTGGATAGAAGGAGAGAAACAAGGCGGTTTGGTAGAAATTCCAAATTTGGAAAGGGTAACCCATGAGGAACTTATTTTTTCCGATGGTTCAAAGGTTGTTTATTATAGATACGGATTAAATACCTATTTACATCTTGGAGACGAAGCATACTATATCAGAAACGTACCTTCTGCGTATGCAAGCCAAGAATCATCCTCAAATACGTTTTATAGCCAAATGCCAGGAAAAGTAATCCAAATCAATTCTAATGTAGGAGACAAACTCAAAACCGGTGATGTGATTCTGGTTATGGAAGCAATGAAAATGGAAAACACGATTCGTGCCCATTCCAATTGCTTAGTTGAGAAAATTCATTGCAGTGTGGGAGATATGGTTAGTCAAGATGAACTTTTGGTTGAGGTTAAACCAACGGTATAAATTCTCTTGGTTCGAATACGTTTACCAACCTCGGAAGCGGAAACTACTACGTTCTGTAAACGAAACCTTCCGCTTCCAGAACGTAGTCGAAGGGAGAAAAATGGAGAATTAGTAACATACACAAATCATATACAAATTGTTTGAAGAAGCATCTTTTCCATCACTACAATTTCCTGCTTCCGGTGCAAAAGTTCCGTTTGTCATGTCTACCGCATCCAGATTAGATGAACCACTATTGGACGTAAAACCCGAACAATTGTTAGAGGAATCAACCGTTCCATCACTGCTTGTACCGGTCATTACATATGGAGTATTGCTTAAGCTAAATGCTGTACTTAGAATCGGGCTAAACACAGTTCCCGTAGACAACATACTACTCCACTTGGACACGACTTGGTCTCCTACTGAGCTACCGTTCCACGCTTTAATAGGTATGGTACCGGAAAATCCTTTCACCGTAGGCATATTGCTAACTTGGTCGGAGGAGCTAAAACTCAATAAGGCGGCTACGCTAGAGCAAGAAGTCAAAGCAGACGGCTTTTGATTAGAGCAATAGGTGTCCGCACCACTTCTACCTCCTAAGCTACCACTCCCGAAGCCACTACCACTATTGTTAATCGGATAGAAAACCAAATACGTAGCTGCCCCCGTACTACTTGCAACAGACCGCAAGGCATTTACCGTAATGCTTCCCGATGTCACAGAAGCCGTAGGAGTGTCTGTGGTTGAAGTAAGCGTAAGAGAAAACTTTCCCTGCTGCGTTCCGCTTGAATCTTTTACCGTAATATAATAAGTTGTAACGGAAAGGTTTAAGGTAAAAAATCCGTAATCATCTGTTGTAACAGACGAATCAACACTTGCCCTTGTGGAAACGCTTCGAACAGAAGATTGAGTAGTACTAACGGTTAAAGTAGCACTTTTCAGAGCAGTACTGCTAGAATCCGTAATCGAACCGGTGACAATTGCAGAAGCGGAAGATGTTGAGGATTGACTCAACGCCAATAGGGCTGCAGCTGCGGTCATTTCGTCGTTATTGTTGTCTTTACTTGAACAGCTACAATTAAATAAAGCAATAATTAGAAGGCTAATAAAATATATTGTATATTTTCCTAGCATATAGATCTCCTTTAAAAAAACAAATATTTTGGTATTATAGTTTACTATAATATGAATGATTATGTAAAGGATTTAAAAAAAAATCTCCTCTAAGCTCCGGCAGACTCGTAGTCTTTTTGTCCTTTTTTCCAAAACAGCAAAGCAACAACCATTAAAACAAAACCAACAGGAAATGTTCCAAATATGATGTATGGGTGGAATAGCCCCTCACCTGTTTTGTCCAGAAAGTAATGGGCAGGGTAAAAGTTGATAAATCCCAATGGTATAAGAAAGGTTAAAATAAATTTGAGCTCGCTTCTGTAAATGTTGATTGGATAGAGCAAAAACTCCCTGGATGAAAAAACAAATAGGTGAACCAATGCTTGGTTATTAATCGAGTAAAAAGCGATAGCTGCAATAATTATACGAATGGAAGCTAGTATCATAGAACCACCCAAGATAACAAGTATGAAAATGAATATGTTTAGGAAGTTCCAATGTATATTTGTAAGAGAATTGGCAAATAAAAATGTAATAATTCCCATTGCTACGTGGGCAAAACCGCTTAACTCAAATCCACCCATAAGAATTTGCCCTAAAGTGGAAACAGGACGAATTAAAAACCTATCATAAGTTCCTTCTCTTACATGATTACTAAAATCCAAAAGACCGGAAAATAAAAATGTAACATTGGATTGTGATAAAATAAGAAGGCTATACAAAAAAGCCATATCACCTATATTCCAGCCTCCAATGGTTTTGAACCGATTGATTATAACACCAATTGTGACAATTTGAGCTGAATAGAAAGTTATAACAGTGAGTAAAAATACAATGAAGCTTGCTTTGTATTCCATTCGGGATTTGATTGAAGCTACCGCTAATTTAATGTACACACTTAAACTCATTTCACCCTCCAGCTATTTCCAATTTTTTGATTCCTGAAAAATAAACCGTAAAAGAAAGAATTAACGTTGTACCACAATGTATCATATAGCGAAAAAGTAATTCATTGTAACTCAGATTAGACGGAGTGTCCAATAATACGGAGGTAGGATAAAAGAATAAATAGGGAAAAGGAGTCCATGCAATTATATCAACCAGAAAATCAGGAAAGAATGTCAACGGAAGTATAGACCCCGACATCAAGGCTACCAAAGCAAAATAGAGTATCATAAAACTGAAAATTTCTGTAAAGAAAAAAGCCAAGGACGATATAAGCGATCCTATCGCAATGTATATAACAAAAGCCATTAAGTACACAGGAAGAAATTTAAGTGCCGTAAGCCAGGTTACGTCTGGTACAAACCCAAAAAACAGCATAGAAAATATAAGCAATGGAATAGCTCTGCCAAAAAGTTGAAAAAGACTAATTCCAATACTATCGGATAAAGCCATTACTACAAAACTGTACGGTTTTAATACATCATAGATGATATCACCCGATTTGATTTTATTTTGGATTAAGTTTTCATTCCTTCCAAACGAAACTTTGATTAGTGTTGACAAGACCGCATATTGAATGAGTTTGCCTTCGCTCCAACCTCCGAGAGCACCGGGACTATCTCTTGCCACTGTTTTCCATACGGATGTGAATATAAAAATATATAAAAAAGCGTTCACAAGCCCGACATAATATTCCAAACGATACGTGATAGACCTTTGGAATGCTTTAGAAATAAACTTGAAATAGGTCATAATTCGTTTTTACCTTCGTACATTTTTTTTAAAGCTACGGCAAGGTCTGGTTTTTGGCGATTAATTTCTTGAATAGGAACTCCTTTGTTCTGTAATATTTGGAGCAAGGAAGAAAGAGGCTCATTCTCTGGAGCTATCAATGTATAGTTTGTTTCAGATTTTTTTTCTTTGATTTGAAAGGGCAAGGGAATTTCAAGGCTTCCAACCGGAGAAGCAAAATGAATGTCTATAAAAGAATCATTACCAACCAATGAATTAAAATTACTCAAATTTCCATCATAAACAATTTTACCTTTGTCAATGATCATAATTCGATTTGCCAGATATTCTATATCTTGGATATCATGTGTTGTTAATATAACGGTCACTTTGGCATTACGATTAATTTCTCGTATAAATTCTCTGACTTTCTCTTTTACAATTATATCAAGACCAATGGTTGGCTCATCTAAAAATAAAATAGATGGCGAATGAATAAGGCTTGCCGCCAAGTCAGCCTTCATTCTTTGACCCAAGGATAATTTTCTTGCTTGTTGCTTAAAAAAATCTTTCAAACCCAGTAGATCAAAAAAAAGCTCGAGCTTCTGTTTATATATTTTTTCATCAATTTTATAAATTGATTTGAGAAGATCAAAAGATTCTTCTACCGGTAAATCTGTCCAAAGTTGCGTTCTTTGCCCGAATACAACACCAATCTGATAGGCATTTTTTTTCCTTTCTTTGGAAGGATTGATTCCATTTACCTGGATGTCACCACTTGTTGGAGTTAATATTCCAGTCAACATTTTTATGGTAGTGGATTTACCAGCTCCATTCGGACCAATATAACCTACTAATTCTCCAGAATTGATATGGAACGTTATATCATCAACGGCTTTGATAAGGTCTGTTTCAGTTTTTATCAAAGCCTGGATAGAACCAAATATGCCCGGTTTTCTTTTTTTGATTTTAAAATGTTTACTTAGATGAGTGACTTTTATCATAAATTTGAATTTTCTATATTAGGCTCTTCTTCTTCGATATCTCCAATATCTTGTTCTCCATCAATGCTTTCATCATCATAATCCCAATATTCATCATCATTTTCCAACTTTTCATCCGTTTGGTATATGGGAACAGATGTTTTGATTTTTTTGATAGGTAGGGAAAACACATTGAAAGAAAAAAATAATAAATTTAACAAACAGATTTTCCAAATCACTTGCTTACCTCCACACTTAAACTAAATTCTACCATTGCATTATCTTTTATAGGATTAATAACACTATCATAATTCAAACCGTAATCTTTGCGGTTTATACTTAAACTTCCTACATATTTTTCCGTATTACCGGAAACAGTTTTTATTACAGGAAATTTTATTGACTTGGTTATATTCTTAATGGTTAGCACGCCATAAGCTTCAATCTTTTGCATATCTATAGGTTTTAATCCTTCCAATTCAAACTTAATTTTGGAATATTTTTTTACGTCAAAAAAGTCCTCATCTCGCAAATGGTTATCCCTCATGCTCAAACCGGTATCGATGGAAGACGCATCTACCAACACGGTGGCTTTTCCGTTTTCCGAGTCAAGAATATTTATGCCAACCTTTTTAAAACTCCCTTTTACAAGACCGAACCTTGTATCTATAGCAAAAGATAATTGAATCTTTTTGGGTTTGTAAGTTTCTTTAGCATTTGCCAAACCAAAATTCAATAAAAATAGTAATAGTATTGTAATTCTTTTCATATTTTTTTCCTTTATTGATTAAGTTACTTCAATCCTTTCTTCTATCAACCCCTTTTTTTTGTATGTTTGCTTTCTTTTTAAAAGTTATATCGGTTTTTTATTCTTCTTCCCCATTATTTGTACTGTAATAAATCGCTGCTGTTGGAATCAGCAATAGTTGGGATACATCGTGAATTACATAAAAGGGTAACTGGAACAATTTAACAGGGATTACAAAAAAAATTGATTTAATTGTATTTTTGAATTTATCAGAAGGATCTAAACCGTCTTCCGTCCATACACGATAGGGAATTAAGGAATCTATTATTCCAGCATCAAACGCTTGAAAATAAAAACCTCTCTCCCCCCTTTCATAACTTTTAACAACTATACATTGCTTTTCTTTATTAGAAAATGCTCTTTTATCCATAGCAGGAAAAAAGACACCACCTTGAGGATTAAAAATAAGCTCTGGAGTTCTTAACCAAAGGTATATTGGTTGTCTTGATTCGCTTATAACTTCACTACAATACATATTATCAAAATAATCCGGGTCGTCATAACTGCCAGATGCTCGTTCAATATTATACTTATATAGATGAACGACCGAACCAATAGAGAAAAAAGCAATTACTGGAAATATTAGAATTCCCAAAGGTCCACATTCCCTTGAACTTCTCAACATATCTCGAATCGTAGCTATATGATCAAAACGTTCAGAGTCAGACGGTTCATACCCAAAATATGCACCCCTGTAACCAGGTTTTCCAAAAAACCAGTCTCCAAAATTATCGTACTTTTGGAACCTTAACGTTCCACAATTACTTAGTAAAAAAGATAATAGGACTATTATATTTTTAATTTTCATTTTATTTTCCCCAAAGAAACCTTGTCTAAATAATTATGTAATTTCTAGGGAGATGATGGTCACATCATCTTCCTGTTTATTGTTTCCTAAAAAGGATAGCCAATCTTTTTTTATATAATCTATTGATTCTTGAATACTCATATAAACTGTACTTTGAAATATTTCCAAGAGTCTTTCTTCCGAATACATGTTTTGTGCTATATCAAAACTTTCCGTTAATCCATCCGTATAAAGGAGCAACCTATCCCCAGGGTATAGTATACTTTCTTTTACTTCATAAAATAATTCAGCTCCTTCCAATGCTCCAATAAAGGTACCTTCCGTTGTCCATTTTTCAAAAATACCTTTTTTCCTTCTATAAACAAGCATATCTCTATGACCGGCACAACTGTATTCAATTCTATAATCCGGAAAAATTTTAATCATAAAAGCAGTCAGATATTGATTCTGCATAATGGTCATCCAACTCCGGTTAACTTCCGAAAATATATCTTTTAAAGAATTATGCTTCACACAGGCTTCAACAAAACTGAGTTTGGCAAGAGTTGTGAGAAGTGCTGCCGGAATTCCATGTCCGCTTGCATCTACCACCAAAACTCCAATAGAATTATCTTGTAACTCTAATACATCCAAAAAATCCCCACCAACCTTATTCAAGGGTTGGTAGCAATAGGTCATTGAAAAATTTTCCAATTGCATAAAATTAGGAGGTAAAATACAATTTTGTATTTCAGAGGCTATGTTTAATTCTTTATCTATTTTTTTTTGCTTATTCTTTATGGTTTGATAGGCATCATTAAGCTCTTTTGTTCTATCTCCAACCATGGTTTCCAGATTTTCAGAATATTCTTTTAATTTGTGCTGAGAAACCCTCAAGGAATCAACCATGCGATTGAAAGTTTTGACTAAAAATCCTATTTCATCCTTTACGAAAATAGGAATTTGAATTTTTAAATTGCCTTTATCTACTTCTTTTAAGCCTTTTAATAAGTAATTCAAAGGCTTATATAGACTTTTATAAAAAAGAAGAGGATAAAACAACAACATGAACAAAGAGGTAAAAAGAATTATTAGGGAAAAAACGATGGAAGGTGGCGCAACAATATTTTTTCGATAATACAGATATTGAATTCCGGCTTGATATTTTTGATTATCAACTGTAAAATGAAATAGTATATAGGCAAACTTTGGATCATCTATAAATTTTTGTGAATACATTTTTTCCGGAGACAACGCTTTATTTTTAAAATCTTGGAATTGTTTTGTTTCATACACTAATACATTTTTCTCGGATTGAGTGCAAAGAATATAGTCTATTGATTTGTCAACCTGATTAAAGTTGTTAGAAAAAACTGAGACTATTAATTGCCTTTTTATTGTCTCTAATTCACGATGAAAAGATTTTTCTACAAAGGAAAAGGAAAATCTTGCCATAATACCCAATATTGTAAGAATAGCTACTAAGGAAATTCCTACAATTTTTATCATAACGGTAGAAGGAACAATGGAATGGTTTAGATAGGCAATGGTTATATAAAGTAAAATCAATTGTGAACCGATGTTGATTGATAAAAAATATGTCTCAGTTGTAAGAAAACCTACCTTTTGTAAAACATAAGAAAAAGCCAAAAGAAGTTGAAAAAAAGAAGCAAGCCCAAAAGAAATCATTGCCTTTGATTCTTTTAAATGCCTTAGCTCCCTGTTTTTTCGAAAAGTGGTAAAAATACACCAAAAATATTGAGACAACAATAAAACCATATAGGGAATGTCAGTTTGCTTCGTATCAACTCTTTTAAAAATTTCACGCTCAAAATTGTATTTTATATCCTCTCTTGCAATATGGTGCATAGAAAAAAGCAAATAAGAGATAGTAAGGAAAAGAAAAATTTTTGATACGATTTGTGATTCTTTTTTATTAGTATTATAGGGAAAATTATATATAAATTGAATAAAGAAGTAAGGAGCCAAAACTGCCGAATTCGTAAATAAACTCCCTACCAAACCTACGAAATAGGTTGGTGCAAAATAAAACAAAGTCCAACCAATAGTCCATAGAGCCAGTATGGAGAAATAAGCCGTTAGAAACCATAAAGAAACATCCTTTTTTTTAACGAAAAAGAATACAAAAGTTACTATAATCAAGGAAAAAAGAGCAGCAGATAAAAAAAATACAAAATTATAGTGTAGCATCATGGTTAGGCATTTGCTTTCTCTAAGTAGCGTCCAAACAAATTTTTCGATTGAATTTTATCTTTGATTTATAACATGGTTTATCTATGTATGCTTTGTATAAATTTATTTTTTAGGGTTAAGTTATTTTTTTTTATTTCTATTATATTTATTTCAAATTGTACCGTTAAATATATAAAAAAAGATTTTGATTATAGGGATATCCTTGAAAAAACAAAAAGAATTAGAATTACAGTTGATTTAAAAAAAAGTAATATTCAAAAAAATGAAGCAAAGATGCTTAGAAAAATGGTAAGAAATTATTTATCTCATCATAAAGAATTTATTGTATATCCTTCTACCAAGTATTTTTTTGTTCCATGTGAAAAAAAAGAAGAAGATACGGAAAATAAAACCGAAGTTGATGGAGTATTTTATTTACAGTTAATTGAAAAAAAGAGTGAAATTGGATTAAACATCTCGTTAAATGGGAGTTTGTATAAGTGTGAGGAAAAAAATCAAAAAAAAGTTTTTTGGGAAGGTTTGGTTGAAAACGAATATCCTATTGATACACAATCAAATCCCTCTTTGATTAGAACATATACTGAAAAGTATGGGCAAAAGGTAGGACCAAAAGTGAATCCGTATTTTTTAATCTCTAAAATTTTATTAGATAAATTAGATAGCCCAACCCTCTCTCCGAAAGAACAAATAGAAAAAATTGAGATTGAAGCTGAAGATGATTAAAAGAAAGATTTACAAATCATTAAAATTTTCCGATGATTCAAAATAGATGCCATGATAAACAAATATTTCAAAATCGTATTATTTATATTCATTTTTAATTTAAGGGTTTTTGCAGTTCCGGTTACACCGAATAGCATAGAATCGCTTTTGCAAGACAATAAAGAAAACTTTGATTTTCTCAATGTTGTTATGAGCAATTTATCACCTCCCAGAAGCAAACAAATTGTTTCGGGTGAGTCGGAAAAACATTCAAAAATGAGTTTTTCAAACTTTATTACTCTGTTTTATGAAGCAAATGAAAGAGATATAGACGGAAACTCTTTGTACTTTATGGGTAAGCAGAAGGGTTCTTTTGATGCTTTAAAACAGACCCAAAAAAATTTTAGAGATATTTTTGAATATGCAAATAAAAGATATTTAGACGAAACCAAGGGGTTAATTCGATATGCTTCCGTTAAAATCCTTAGGAGTAAAGATAAAAAAGCAATCAAATTACTCCAAGAAGCTTATAATGAACTTAGAAGATCGGAAAATCAGTATATTTTTGGACGAAACATAGCCCCCTACTTAGTTCGACAAAAAATAGAATTTTATAAAAAAGGAATTAACTTTGCAAGGAAATCGAGGAAATTGATTTTAGCTTCTTTAATAGAATATAAAATTTTAGCTGAGGATAAGCCGGAAAACAATATTCAAGTTCCATTATTGCCTAAAAAGTTTGAAAGCGATTTAATTAAAGAGAATAGCTTAAATGAATACGAAGGAATCAAGTTTACTTTACAAAGTTATATTGAAAACAGGATAATTAGCCGATATATCCCTATAATTCCTCCCAATACTGTTATGGGTGCTGAAAAGGATCCGGAGAATAAGGTAGAAACAACAAACTTGGATATTTTAGAAATTCATGATGACAACTTTGGAATTATAACTTATGAAAGGGACCCCATTTTAGAAAATTCCACAAAATCTTTAGCAAGTGATAAAGGTTTTGAAGTGGAAGGTTTGGATTCAAAGAAAAAATCTCCTCCGGAAGTGGAAGGAAAAGAACCAATAAAAGAAGAAAAACCTGCTAATAAAGGTGAGCCAGAAAAAACAAATACTGAATCTTTAAAAAAAGAAAACAAGGAGAAATAAAAAAGACATAGAAATAGAATTCCTATTTGCCAATATGGATATTTAAGATTTTAATAGGTGAAAAGAATTTATATTTTAATATTTTTTATTACAACGGGATGAAATTATGAAATTATCTTTCTCGATTTTAATGTTAGTTATCTTTTCGGTTTCCGTATATTCCATTCAGAACCGAAGTGTTTTTAATAGAAAAAAAGCCTTTGATACAAGGTATAAACAAATGGTTGAGTTATCAGAAGTTTTGCCTTTTGATAAAGTATCTGCTGAAATAGATAATATGAAAGAAATAGCAGATCAAATTACCAGTTCGTTTGCCCCAAAGGGTGATATTAGCCAGGCAGGAAAATATTTATCCCAGGGTGAAAAAAAAATAAGTTCTCTAGAAATAGATTATGTGGATTTTTTACAAACGGACTCAAAAGATTTTATAAAAATTGCCTATGATTTGGTTCTTCAAGCTGAAGTCCAAAAGCAAGAAGAACAGAAGCAAAAATTAAAAAAAGAAGTTCCAAAAGAAGAGACTGAAAAATCAAATCTGCCTCCAGCAGAAAAAGAAAAAGCACCAGAAGGGACCGTTCAAGAAACGCCTCCTCCTGCTCCTGAAACAGCAAATGAAGAAAAAACGGTAACAGCACAACCGCCAGTAGAGGATAAAAAGGATTCGACTCCTAAAGAACCGATAGAGGTTGATAATAAATCTAAAAAAATTAAGCCACATGGAAAACCAGCCAGATATCTGGAAATGGCAAAACAAGAGCATACTACAGCTTTGAAATTTCAAAAAATGAAACAATTTTTTTATGCGATTTCTTATTACAAGAGAAGTATATTGTATTCTTTGCTGGCAATAACTTCCTCTAATAGTTCGATTCCGGATAAATACCAAAAATTCCATGATAAATGGTTAAAAAAAGAAATTGAAGAAGTATCATCTCCTGCTGGAGAGAAATCCAAAGCAGAAGGTGAAAAATCATCTACACCTCCCCCAGCAGATTCCGGATCTGGAACAGAAGTTCCTGTAGAAAATATAAATCAAAACCAAGAGAATCAGGGTGAACCACAGTAAAAAGAATGAAAATTGAAATGCTTTATAAACATTTCATGATCACTCCTGTGTCCCATTTTCCTGTTGTAGATGAAAAAAGTAGATTAAAAGGTCTGTTTTCAAAAGAGAAAGTTTTGATGGAAATGGCAGACCTTGCTTCTTCCGGTATGGAATACGAGATGGTTCCTGAACACTTTTTAGATTTTCAAATCAATGAAAATATATTTTTATATTTTCAAAACCATAGTAAAATTCCCGTTTTAGACCTTTATGGTCATATAGTTGAGCACTGGGAAAAACCAAGGTTTTTAGCAGAAATCTCAAGCTTAAAAAAAGAAGAAATATCTCAAAAAACTGAAATAAATACCAAATCTCTCAATCCGGAATCAGAAAGCAAAAAAAATATTTTTAAATATATGGAATTAATTTTAGAAAATTTTCCGGACTCCTTATTTACTACTGATGTGGAAGGAGAAACAACTTTTTATAATGAAAAGTTTGAAGATTTTGTTTTACACAATACAATTTTTAAAAATTCTTTTGTTTATGCTGAAAAATATTTTAAAGAACTTAATAGGAACTTGTTTTCAATTTATTTAAAAACAAATGAATTGGATGAAAATTCTACCGAAAATATACAAATTCCTATATTGCAATCATATATAAAGGAGTTAGATTTTATTGTAAGAATTGTTACTCTAAAAAGTAAAGAAAAAATTGTTGGATTTCTATACCATCTTGTTGAACCTAAAAATAGATTGTCAAGAATGGGTGAAGAAGGATTAAGTTTTCCTTCCATTGAAGAAGCTTTTGTTATGAAATTACCCTTGGATATTGTTATGAAAGAGGTTGAAACACATTTTATATATTATTCTCTAAAAAATAACCAAGAAAATATTTCTCAAGCGGCTTCACAATTAGGAGTTCCACGTTCTACTTTACAAAATAGAATAAAACAATTAAATATAAATGAGTTGTTTCAAAAAAATCTTGAAGACACCGAAGCACCTCCTAAAAATACAAAAAGAAGTAAAAAACCTGCTTCTACGGAAGCAGAAAAAATTTCTCAAGAAATTAAAAATTCTAAAAAAATTACTAAAAAAAAGACCTTAAAAAAAATAGTTCCGAAAGATAACGAAAAAACAAAAAAGCCAATTGCGGTAGAAAATCCCGAACTTTCAAAGAAAAAAATTCGAAAAAGAAAGTTAAAATAAAATAAATAAGCAATTGACTTTTTTTAGGGTTAAAAAATATTAGTTTAATACTTGTTTAATTCAGGTTATTCCGCTTCTTTTTAAGCAATTCTTACAACTTTAAATTCTTAAAAAAATTATACTATTATGGCAGCAAATAAAAAAAAAGAAGAACAATCTTTTAATGATGAAAATAGTAATTTTCATTCAGAGGATGAGTTAACTATAACATCACCTACACCAGCAAGTGATTTAATTTCCGAAACACCATCTAATAAAAACTATAAAAAACGGAAAAAAATTTATGAAGGTCCAGCTCCGATTCCCATAGATCTTGTAGACCTAAAAAAGAAGTCAATTCAAGAGCTAACTCAAATTGCAAAAGGCCTTGGAGTGGAAAATACAAACGGGTTAAAAAAACAAAACCTTATCTATTGTACTCTACAAGCCCAATCGGAAAAAGAGGGACAAGTCCACGCTGCTGGTGTAATGGAAAAATTACCGGACGGTTATGGTTTTTTGCGATCTCCGGATTACAATTATGTTCCTGGTCCAGATGATATCTACGTTTCTCCCTCACAAATAAAATTATTCGGTTTGCGAACAGGCGATACGGTTGAAGGTCAGATTCGACCTCCAAAAGATGCTGAGCGTTTTTTTGCTATGCTCAAAATTCAATCTGTGAATGGAGAACAACCGGAAGTAGCCAATAAACGGGTTTTGTTTGATAATTTAACTCCTTTGTACCCCGATGAAAAATTTTCTATGGAATTTGATCCTACTCATTTGGATACGCGAATCCTTGATTTAATGATTCCTATCGGGAAAGGTCAAAGAGGTCTGATTGTGGCACCTCCGCGAACAGGAAAGACTGTTTTGATGCAAAGCATTGCGAATGCCATAAGCAAAAATCATCCGGAAGTTTATCTAATTGTACTTTTAATTGATGAAAGACCGGAAGAAGTTACTGATATGGCAAGAAATGTGAAAGGTGAAGTGGTTAGCTCTACTTTTGATGAACCGGCACAACGCCACGTCCAAGTAGCAGAAATGGTTATTGAAAAGGCAAAAAGGCTAGTTGAACATGGGAAAGATGTTGTAATATTATTAGATTCTATTACAAGGCTGGCGAGAGCTTATAATCAAGTAATTCCTACTTCCGGAAAAATATTATCCGGTGGAGTAGATTCTAATGCG
Organism: Leptospiraceae bacterium; assembly: GCA_024233865.1. Taxonomy (GTDB): domain Bacteria; phylum Spirochaetota; class Leptospiria; order Leptospirales; family Leptospiraceae; genus JACKPA01. The sequence continues at coordinate 183,829 of JACKPA010000006.1, forward strand.
CTACATAAACCCAAAAGATTTTTTGGAGCAGCTAGAAATATTGAAGAAGGTGGTTCGCTAACAATTATAGCCACTGCTCTAATTGATACCGGTTCAAAAATGGATGAAGTAATTTTTGAAGAATTCAAGGGAACTGGAAATATGGAAGTCCATTTAGATAGAAGACTATCAGACAAAAGAATTTTTCCAGCCATTGATATAAACAAATCCGGTACTAGAAAAGAAGAATTGTTGCTAAAAAATGACGTTTTATCAAAAGTGTTTGTATTAAGAAAAGTGCTTTCACCAATGAGTATAACGGAAAGCATGGAACTTTTGTTAGAAAAAATGAATCAAACTAAAACAAATGATATCTTTCTAGCTAGTATGAATACTGGCGGGATGTAAGGAGATTTTTTACATGAAAAAAGGGATTCACCCAGACTATAAAAAAGCTATGATAAAATGTTCTTGTGGAAATGTTATAGAAACAAGAACAACTCGTGGTGATTTGCTTATAGAGATATGTTCAAATTGCCATCCGTTTTTTACTGGTAAATCTAAACTTATAGATACAACAGGTAGAGTGGACAAATTTAAGAAGAAATATAAAATGAAATAGATGTTGTTTTATACGATTAAGGAAGAAAGACATTTAATTCTATCAATTTTAGAAAATATTAAAATGGATAATTCTAGACGATTTTCCAAAGAGTTATTAAGTCTTCTTGATGAAAGTCCTAATTTGGATTACTTAAGTTTTGACCTAAAAAAAGTTTCTTTTTTGGATTCATCTGGAATAGGAGTAATTTTAAGGACTGCCGTTAAAGCAAAAGCTCGTCAAATCAAAGTTAATGTATTCAACCTTAATCATTCCATATTATCAATTTTAAAGCTATCGGGTGTTCATAATATTCTCAACATTTATGAAGATGAAGAGTTTTATAATGAGTTTTCTGAGTTTAGAAGAAAATGATGTTTGTAAATTAATATAGGATAACTTTGTTATAGAAATTCATGAGATTTTTAATATTTTTATTACTTTTGTTTGTTCAATGTTTTGCGAGTTTTAGTAACAGAAAGCTTGTATATGCAACTAAAGACACGGCTTTTTATTTGTTAAAAAAGGAGGATATAGCTAATTCGGATTTACTTACCCAAGCTTTTTTGCATCCGTACAAGGTGGAAGCAAAAAAGCTAAAAGATATTCTCAGCGGAATCAGATATATAAGAAGTACCTCTATGGGAGACTATGATGATTTTCTATTTTCCGAAGAAGAATTGGATAATATTTCAAAGGATTTAATAAACGTTATCCACAATTTAAAAGACGATGAAACAGCAGTAGTTATATCCAAATACGATCCTATTAAATCGGTAATTTCTGTCCATAAAAGAACAAGTTTTATTGTGTGGTTTGATGCTTCTGGTATGAACTTAGTTTTTGGTGAAATTCAAAAGGTTATATCTAGAGACAAAGTCAGAAGCCAATATGATTGGACTATAATACCTGAAATAAATATTAAAAGCAGCAATACTGGGTATGCCAGGCTCAATGAAAACGATAGACAATTTAAATTCAAGCTTATTAACGGATTTCCAAACAAAAGATGGATCGTTTTTGATATGACAAAGTTGGGTATGTATAAATTTAAAAAAAGAAGCTCTATAAAACCTAAAAAAGTTGATCAAAGCGGACAAAATTGATTTCGGTTTTTGCTCCCTTCGACTACGCTCAGGGAGCGTTTGAACGCTTTCGGACAATAAGCGTAAAATGTCCCTTTTACAAAAATTCTTAAAGGAACTTTCAATTTACTTTGTTAAAACTAGTCAATGTTAATAAAATTTACAGCACCCTAGAACATACTATACATGTTTTAAAAAACATAAATCTATCCGTCGAAGAGGGTGAGTTTATTGCCATAATGGGACCATCTGGTTCCGGTAAATCTACTCTTTTGGGAATTTCAGCTGGTTTAGACAGAATTGATTCAGGACTAATATATATTGACGGGCAAGAAATTTCTTTGATTTCCGAAGATGAATTGTGTTCAATAAGAGCGCAAAAAATTGGATTTATTTTTCAGAATTTTCAGCTAATAAAAACTCTAAACGCACTTGAAAATGTGTGTTTACCTTTGGTTATTTCTTCAGATTTTAAAGAATCGGAAATCCGCTCCAAAGCAAAACTAATGCTTGAAAAAGTTTCTTTAGAAAACCGTTTTACTCATTTTCCTTCTCAGCTATCAGGCGGTGAAATGCAGAGAGTTGCCATTGCCCGAGCTTTTATGAACAATCCAAGAATATTGTTTGCTGATGAACCTACAGGAAATTTGGATTCTAAAAACGGAGATACCGTTATGAAAATGTTGTCAGATTTAAACAAATCAACTAACTCAATATTAATTATAGTTACACATGACCCAAAAATTGCTCGGTATGCTGATAAAATTTATACAATGAGAGATGGGGAATTGTCTCAAGGCAGATGAGATTACGTTTTATTTTTCAATTTATCCTAAGGGAGTTGCTGTATAAAAAAGACTATCCTCTACAAATTATTCTATCTATTGCGGTTGGAGTTGGAGCGGTAGTAGGAATAAACTCCTATAAAGAAAATCTTTACAATAAAATTGAGAAAGAATCTAGAAACATTATGGGTGGGGATTTGGTAATAGAATCAAATTCCCATATAAACGAAGAGACCTACACCTACATTCGAGATAGTTTACCACAAGGCTCTATCTATTCAAAAATTATTAAGTTTTCATCTATGATTTATGGCACAGATTCAAAAGAAAATTCTCTAGCCACGATTAAAGCCGTTGAATCAAATTTTCCATTTTTTGGAGAGGTTATCACTTCACCAAAAGATGCTTACCATAATTTGCAAGCAGATGAAATTTTATTAGAAGAAAGTCTTGTTCAAAATTTAAATGTGCAAATCGGAGATAAAATCGGAATTGGAAAAACAGATTTTATTTTTAAAGGAACAATTATAAAGGAGCCTATAACTTCTGGGAGTTACTACGCTATGGCTCCTACGTGTATTATATCCATAAAAGACGTAGTAAAAACGGAACTCGAATCAAGAGGAAGTCGGATACGCTATAGTTTAATTGTTAAGCTGCCCGAGCAAGTAGATTCTTTAAAACTAAAAGAATCCATTTTTAAAAAATTTATTCAAAAAGATTTAATGGTTTATCACCACAGAGAAGCCGGTTCAAGAACACAAAAACTTATTACCAATACCTTGGATTATATGAGTTTTTTGGGTCTGAATGCTATGTTTATAGGAGCTGTTACCATTGTCTTATCTTGCCGAAAAAAGGTTAAAGAAAAAGTTGGAGAAATAGCAATATTAAAATGTTTAGGAGCAAAAAATTGGTTTTATATCACCTTATTTTTAATAGAGCTTTTGCTCCTTTCTTTCTTTGGAACTTTTATTGGAATCGGATTGGGTTATGTTTTGCAATATTTTTTACCAAACATACAAGGTTTGGAATTCATGCTAGATATTGAACCAGGAATAGGTTTAAAACCTCTGCTAAGCGGAATTGGTATTGGTATGTTACTTCCTGTATTCATCACTATAGAATCTATTTATAAAATAGGAAAAACAAGTCCTTTATTGGCTATAAGGTCAGATTTTGAAGTAAATATTAACCCAAAAATCAAACCACAAATCCAAAGTATAATTGAAGTAATTTTTGTTCTTTTCCTTTTTACAACTTTGTCCTTTTTAGAAATTCAAGATATTACAAAATCTTTACTTCTTTGTTTGGTTTTATTGTCCATACCGATTTTGCTCTACATCCTTTATTTTCTCTTTAGGCTTCTTACAAATTTTTTTTTACTATTTACAAAATTCCCTAAACATTTTCGGCTTATTTTGAAAAAAATCGAACAAACAGGTAACGGTCTTTCCATTATTGTACCTGGAGTTGGAACTTCACTTGTTATTTTGTTTATTGCTTTGGTTATGGAGGATAGCATATTAAATACAGGAGGTGGAATAGAGCAAATTGAAAAAAGACCAAATATGTTTGCAATGGATATTCGCAAAGAGCAGTTAGAAGAATTTATGACAATTTTAGGTGAATATCCAGTTAAACAAAAGTTATTTGCACCTGTTATTAACGCAAGATTATCCAAAATCAATGGTAAACCAATTCAAAAAGAAGATACCGAAATCGATGCACTAAAACGAGACTGGAAATCTACTGCAAAAACTAGGGAATATTTTTTATCGTACAGAGAGGATTTATATGAAACAGAAAAGGTTTTAAGTGGAAAATTTTGGGAAAAAAGTGAACTCCCTCAAATTTCCATAGAAACAGAATTTTCAAAAGCATTGGGAGTTGGAATTGGAGATAGATTAGAGTTTAATGTGCAAGGCATTCATGTAGAAGGTTTAATTACAAATATTAGAATGGTCCAATGGATAGATATGAAACCTAATTTTGTTGTAATTTTTTCTCCGGGAACTTTGGAAAAAGCACCTGCTACTTATATAAGCTCTTTTAGAATTGATTCTTTTCCTCAAAGATATAAACTACAGAAAGAAACTATTGCAAAGTACCCGAACATAACAACGATAGACATGGAAAAAGCCATAGACAGATTCACAGGTATTTTGAAGAAAATCACTAACATTGTAAAAATGATGACTCTATTTATTTTAATTTCCTCTATCTTACTATTGATTACAACCTTAAACTCTTCCAAAAAAGAAAAAATAGAAGAAGCTACTTTATTGAAAATATTAGGGGGAACATCTATTATCCTTAGAAAAATTTATTCCATAGAAGCAATCTTAGTGGCATCCTACACATTTTTATGTGCCTTTGTTTTAACTGTCATTGCAAGCCATATATTACTCAATTATTTCTTAAACCTTTATGTCATTTTTCCTTGGTTGAAAATATTAATAATTTTTGGATTTGTAATTATCCTAATGGTTTCTATTTATATGATTCATATTCATAAAACTTTAAAGCAAGCTCCTGGAATAAATAGTTCAGTTTGATTTTTAACCTTGACTCTTTACATTTGCTCGTTTTTTTAGCAACAATAAAAATATCCTGCTTAATCCCTGTCTTTTTCCGCAAGCCATTCAGTTGCTGCGGGCCAGGTTTCATAAGGAGCATTGATCCCACATACAATGTCTAAATGACCATAGCGAGAGCGACTACCGTATTCCTTTCCAAAGATCATATATTTACTTGGACACTTTAATCTGTCTCTCGTCCACTCAACACCATCCACTGCACAAACCCAATCTCGGTCACCTACCATCATAAACGCCGGAGTCACAATCCTTCTATCGTCCACATAATGGTTAAAACCACCGGATATACGAGGCATTCCTTCCGCAGCTGATATAGCTTTGATCTGATTCCATTCCAAAACAGAAATTTTTTGAACGGTATTGTGAATTAATGCTCTCTTCACTTCAGGAGTGACATTATCCGCACTCCATATAAATCTTGTAAAATAAGTATCTCTATCTACTATCGGTAGCGTAAACTTAAACCATGTATCTACCGGATAATATAAATAAGCGCTGATATAATCCATCCAGGTTCTGACATGATTAATGGTAGAAAATGTATAGGTTAGAGAGGAAGCAAATGTTGTTAAACTCTGCAAATTGGATGCCTTGTGTCTGATTTGATAAAAAAATCCAAGAATTCCACCGAGGGAATGTCCTACCCAGTGTAATTTACCAACTTTGCTATCTTCCAGAATAAATTCGATGGCAGCAGGTAGATCACACAAAAGATAATCGTCATTCGACCATATATCCCCTCTACCCGTATGGGGACCGTCGCTACCAGTACGCCCCCTTAAATCTAAACTATATACTTGATAACCTTCATCTATCAAGTATCTTGCAAAATTATATCCTGGTACACCAATGTCCCAAACCGTATGATTAGATGCAATTCCATGTAAAAGAAAAACAGGATATTTTCGGGTTATATTATGATTTTCGTATTTATATAAGGCAATATTCCAATGGTCAGTAGTTTTTAAAATGATCTTTTGTTTCATATATGCTCTCCATACATTTCTTCTATCAAATTATGATACTTCGCATGTACTATATTTCTTTTAATCTTTTGTAGGTTGGTTAACGTTTCTCCTATTTTCAGTTTTTCTGGAAGAAATCGAAGTGCTGTTACTCTTTCAAAGCTCTTAAACCCATTTTCTTCACTTATCAATTTATGTATTACATTAGCAAACAAGTGTATCAATGCCTTATTTTCATTTAAATTTACAGAATAATCAAATTCGTCTTTAATGTATCCTGCATCTTTTATCTTTTCGTAACTGGGCCAGATCAATGCTCCGAGATGTTTTTTATCCTGACCAACAACAACCGCCTGCTCTATTAATTTATGCTGGGTGAGTATAACTTCAATTGGAACAGGTTCCACGTTCTCACCACCCAATAGCACAATGGTATCTTTTGCCCTTCCCTTAATACTGATCGCTTTATTCGCATACATAACACCAATATCACCGGTATTCATCCAACCATCATTTAAAACTTGGGATGTAGCCACAGGATTTTTATAATATCCTTTCATTATACCTGGTCCTTTAACAAAAATAACTCCCTGCTCCCCAATTTTCGCTTCTCTTCCATCTTCTTTAATTAGCTTAACAGTTGTACCTTCGGGAGTAAAACCAACTGTGCCTTCTATAATTTTTCCTTTGGCTCGTAGAGAAATTAAAGGAGAGCACTCGGTCATTCCGTAACCTTCGTATACTGGTATGCCTATTGCATTAAAAAACTCATCTATATGAATTGGTAACGCACCTCCACCAGAAAGAGTCCCTCTTAATTCTCCTCCAAGCATAGCCCGGACCCTCATTAGAAATAGAGGATCCATATACATATCGGGAAGTGTTAAGGTTGCAATTGTAAAAACCGCCTTTACTTTTTCAATCAAGATTTCAAAAATATTTTTGGGTCGAGTGTCTGTTGTATTTCCATCAAGTATATTTTTTGCTCTTCTTACGTTTTGTTTGATTTTATAGGACAAATCAAAAAGTTCTCGATTCAATGCTTCTGTCTTTTCAATACGCTCATGCAATTTGTGGTACAACTGTTCCCATAAGCGAGGAGCAGATGCCATGATCGTAGGCTTTACACGAATAAAATCTTCCATCAAATCTTTTGGATTGGTGTAATAAAAGCAAGCACCGGAATTAATTATAGTGTACAACATAAATCTTTCAAAAATATGCCACACGGGGAGAATGGAAAGAACCCTATCTTTTTCGGTCAGTTCCAAATATTTAGGAACAACCTCTATTTGATAGATCATGTTGGAATGAGTCAGCATTACACCTTTTGGATTCCCCGTTGTTCCGGATGTATAGATAATTGTAAATAAATCATCTCCTGTAATCGAATCTGCCATTTTATTCAATGTATTTGGATGGTGGTCTAACAGATGGAAATTTTCTTTTAGAATTGTGTGTATACTGAAAAAATTATTTTTCTCAAGGACATCAAGAGGAAAAGCCTCATCCATGATAAAAGTAGGAATGTCCTTTTCTGATATGATTTTTGAAATTTTTTTATACAACCTAAAGTGTTCAATAAACACCATGGAAGACTCGCTATGTTCCAGAATAAAACCGATCTCGCCCACTGTGGAATCAGCCCCCCGAGGAACGGTTATCGCACCTGCCATCAAGATTGCCATATCCGAAATCAGCCACTCTATACGATTATCAGAAAATATGGCAACTTTTTCTCCCTTTTTTAGCCCTTTTTCAATCAAAAATAAAGACAGGATTTCCGCCTTTCTGTACAATACGGAGAATTCCTCAGGTCTAAAGTATTTATGTCTATCTTTTGTATAAAATGCTTGTTCCTCATGATGGACCGCTCTTTCGAAAACATCCAATAGAGTTTTTATTTGTTTGTCTGGCTTGAAATTAACAATAGGTTTATGGTGAACGTTTTTTTTCATAGTAATTTACTCCAAAATTTTCATCTTGTAATTCATCAACCTTTCAAGGATAACATTCCGCAAGCTCCAAAAATGTCCTTTCCAGGTGATTTTCGATTCATCACGGGTACATTAGCATCTTGGAGTAAATCCATAAACTTTTGAGCTTCTTCGTCTGTCGGTCGTTTCCACCCGTTAAAATCCGTATTCAAAGGAATCAAGTTGATTTTACAATCCATTGACTTTGCAATTTTTATTAAGCGAGTTGCATTCTCTTTTCCCATATTTACTTTGGGGATCATAATGTATTCAAAGGTAATTCTTCTTTTTAAAACTTGAGTGAATTCTTTTGCGGTTTTTAATAACTTTTCCAAAGGATATTTTTTATCTATATTCATAATAGTACCTCTAGTGCTAGGGTTTGGATGGTTCAAAGATATGGCAAAATTAAAAGGCTCTTTGTTTTTAATAAACCTTTCAATACTGGGGATAACTCCTGATGTCGAGATTGTTATTCTTTTTGCTCCCAAGTCAAAAGCTTCAGGATCATGGAGGATATGGGCTGCACTTACTACGGAAAAATAGTTGTGCATCGGTTCACCCATTCCCATAAATACTATATTAGTAGCTCTTTCTCCAACCAACTCTTCGATTTGAATTACTTGATCTATGATTTGCCATGTTTTTAGGTTCCCTTCAAAATTCAAAAGACCTGTAGCGCAAAAAGCACACGCCAATGTGCACCCAACTTGCGAAGATACACAAATCGTTTTTCTCTCTCCCCTATTGGAAGGAATCCAAACTGCTTCTACTAATTTTTCATTTCCTACATCAAAGGTCATTTTTTGCGTTCCGTCAACCGACTTTAACCTTTTAACCAGTTGAATTTTAGGAATGCTCGCGACTTCTTCTAGTTTGTTTCGTAAACTTTGCGGTAGATTGGTAAATTGGTTGAAGCTATAGTAGTTTTGCTTATGAAGACCATTGTATAATTGCTTCGCTCTATATTTACTTTCTCCAATAGATAAAACAAAATCTTCTAATTTAGGAATGGTTAGTCCTTTTAATACAATTTTTTCCATAGTGTTTATCTTAAATATACATACTCGCAATTAGACTTTCGTATTTCTCATGGATTACCTTTCGTTTCATTTTGTAAAGGCTTGTTATTTCCACCCCTACTTCAAATGGTTTAGGAAGAAATCGAAAATCATTCACTTTTTCAAATGATTTAAAGCCGTTGGCAGAAGAAACGGTCGATTTTAGGATATTCATATAATGTTGTCGGACTTCTACGTTTTTATTGAGATCACCTTTTTCATCATTCACACTAAAACGATTTTCTTTGAGTTTGTCGTAATTGGGCCATATCAAAGCCGTAAGGTACTTCCTATCTTGTCCTACAACAATTACTTGGCTGATAAAGGAATCTTCTATCAATAAATTTTCGATTGGTGCCGGTTCAACGTTTTCCCCCCCCAGCAATACTATGGTATCTTTCACCCGACCTCTAACCGAGAGCATACCATTGTGACTGAAAAATCCCAAATCTCCTGTATTCAGCCAACCTTCTTTCAAAACATTTTTGGTAGCTTCTTCATTTTTATAATATCCTTTCATAACTTGAGGACCTTTGACGTGAATAACTCCAAGTTCACCTATTTCAACTTCCCCGCCTTTGTCGTTTAAAATTTTTACTTCACATCCCTTTAAAGGCAACCCGACCGTTCCTTGTACGACTTTATCTTTATGACGACAACTAATAACAGGTGAGCACTCTGTCATTCCATATCCTTCCAAGACAGGAATTCCGATAATATTAAAAAATTCATCCACATGAGGTGGTAAAGCACCTCCACCGGATATGGTTGCTCTCATTTCTCCTCCAAGAGCTTCCCGAATTTTTGAAAAAAGCAGCATATCAAAAGCTTTGGATGGTAGGTATAAATTTACAGCTCCAAATAAAGAAAGAGCCGTATTCCCCATGATTTCCACATCACTTTCTTTGTTTTGTTTTAAGTTTTTTCCTTGCAAATAATCTAAGCCCTGTTTGAACATTTTGCTAACTTCAAAACCAGTGTTAAATAAAAATTGACGATATGGTTCAGATTTTTCAAGTTTGCTTTTGATTCCCAAATATAAATTTTCCCAAAGCCTGGGAGCTGATGCCATGAAAGTAGGTTTGACCTTTAAAAAATCTTCCCGTAAGTCTCGAACATTGGTATAGTAGATGCCGGATCCATTTGCCATAAGTAAATACATAACGGCTCTTTCAAATACGTGCCAAACCGGCAAAATAGATAAAGCCCTGTCTTTCGATTTCACTCCAACCATTGGATTTACGGCAGTAATATTAAAGACCATATTTTTATGGGTCAACATTACGCCTTTGGGTGTACCGGTTGTTCCAGAAGTGTAAATTATGGTATATAAATCATCTTCGGTAACATTTTTAGTCCTAATTTTTAAATCATACAATAATGAATTTCGTAATTTTTCTCCACGATCTATCAGCGTATAAAGACCTACAATTTTATCATCGTTGGAACGAAATTTTTTATCCATAATGATAATTTTTTTCAAATCAATAGATTCTAAAAAGGTAGATATGTTTTTAAGAATTTTTTCATTTTCGATAAAACAAAATTTGGTTTCGCTATGTTCAATGATAAATTGTATTTCTTGGGGTGTTGAATCTGTTCCGCGTGGCACATCACAAGCTCCGTTTAATAGAATTGCCATATCAGCAATTGTCCACTCTAAGCGATTATCAGCAATCAAAGCCACCTTGTCACCTGGTTTTAGTCCTAATTCATAAAGACTTAGAGCCAAATTTTCAGCTAACCGATAAGTTTCTACAAAACTGATTCCCTCAAACTTTTTATTAGAATTTTTTGAAAAGAAAACTTTATTGTTTCCGAATTTTTTAAGGGTATACTGGAACATTTCATTTAGTGTTTTATAATCGCTCATTTCATTATCCCATTATTTTTTATTAAATGCTATTATTCTATCTAAGATTTTTTTTTTATTGATTTTAACAACGAAATTAATAAATAAAAAAGTAAATAGTAAACAATTTAGAATAGTTCTACAAAAAAATAAATACATGGAAATGGATATAAAATACTTTTGTTCGATTTTGGATAATATGCATCAATTGATCTGTAGGTTTCTGCCAGATACTACCTTAACCTATGTGAACAAAGCTTATTGTGAATATTTTCAGAAAAAGCGAGAAGAATTAATAGGGAAACAATTTGTAGTTTTAATTCCGGAAGAGGAGCAAAAACAAGTTCAAAATAATATTTTATCTGTTCAAGGCAGTATAGCGAATTCCATAGAGCATAAAGTAATTTTATCAAATGGAGAAATAAGATGGCATAAATGGATAAATATAGCTATATTTGATGAAAATGATAATGTAATAGAGTACCAGGCTGTAGGGGAAGATATAACCGCACAGAAAGAAGCGGAAGTAAAATTAAAAAAAACAACAAGAGAACTGGTTGTATCCAATCTTGAATCTTTTAAAATATTGGAAAACAATCCGATTGGAATCAACGTTTTGAATGAGTTTGGAATTTTGGTATATGCAAACCACGCATTTTGCAATTTATTCGGATATGATTTGAAGGAATTACTATATAAACCTTTTTATCAACTTTTTCCAAAAGACGAAAATTCATTTTATTCAAATTTATTCTTAAAATTCTATAAAAATGATGAAAAAGAATTTCTTATAGAGAAGGACATTTTAACTAAATCCGACAAATCCATTAGTGTATTAATGCAGGGTGTTAAATACTTTCAATCTGACAAAAGCATAAAAGTAATAATGTATGTTGTTGATCTGACGGATATAAAAATTGCCAAAGATAATACGGAAAAAGCATTAGAACACGAAAGGCATCTCAATGAATTGAAGAGTCGTTTTATTATGTTTGTTTCCCATGAGTTTAGAACTCCCATAACGGTTATAAAAAGCTCCGTACAAATATTGGAAAAATATTTCGACAAGATTGATAATGCAAAAAAATTGTCTTTGCTAGAAGACATTAATCATGCTTCCAATTATTTGGTAACTTTATTGGATGATGCTGTGTTTATTGATAAAGTAGAAACGGGCAAACTCTCCATTGCTTATACTCCACTCAATATCAAATTTTTTTGTGAAGATATTATCAACGAAATAAAAAGACAAAAAACTCTACCATTAAATATAAATACCATCTATCTTCTGGAATATGAATCTTTTCATACGGATCCTACACTTGTCAAATATATACTGTTAAATTTATTATCTAATGCGATTAAGTATTCCAACGGAAAGCAAACTATTTTGAAAGTTCGGACATACCATAATTCAATTTGCTTTACATTAGCAGACAAAGGAATTGGAATCCCAGACAAAGATAAGAAATTTTTGTTTACTGCTTTTCATCGAGCTAAGAATGTCAAGAACATTGAAGGAATAGGACTGGGATTGGTTATTGTCAGACAAGCTGTAAACCTGCTAAAAGGTAAAATTATGGTTAGAAGTAAAGAAAAAATTGGTACTGTTGTTAGATTGCTACTTCCGAAATAAGTATCCCTCAAATATTCTCTATCGATTCACAATTCAGACTTATTTCATCAATGATGGAAAAATGAGAAGAGTTTTTTTGAGAAGATTGTTACTAAAAAATCTAAAATACCAAAAAATAGAGCTATATAAACAAAAACATAGCTCTAAAAATGGTTGTCATCTATCTTAGTCGTGACAGCCGGAAATAACCTTCGAATCTTTCGCACAGCATTGTGCTACAGCATTTGTCTTTTTTTCTTTTTTTGTATTTGTTAGAGGTTTCATTCTAATCTCCTTTATTTTAAGAAAACTTTACTTTTTATAAGCTTTGATGGTGATACTTCTTACCATTACTTCCACTTTTTGATAGCTTTCCGATTTTTCAATCACTTCCAGTTCTCTAAAGCCACTTTTGTAAATTGCTTCAAAATAATCGGATTCCGGAATCGCACCACCATAGCAAGCTGCCCAAGCGTTAGGATCGTTTATAATATGATCGGGGAGTTTTTCATCTACGATGATGTCCGAAACAACAAACCTTCCGCCTTTTTTCAAAACCCTATAAATTTCACTATAAACAGCCTGTTTATTGGGAGCGTGATTGATTGTACAATTAGAAATAACAACATCTGCAGATTCATTCGGTAAAGGAATTTGGTCAATTTTCCCTTCCAGAAAATGAGCATTCTCCAATCTTAACTTTTTTTTGTTAGAAACCGAAGCATTTATCATTTCTTTTGTAAAATCAATCCCATAAGCAGTCTCAACCATTCGAGCTGCCTTTAAAACATCCAAGCCTCTACCGCTCCCCAAATCAATTAGCACCTCACCTTTTTCTGGTTTGGCGTAATCAATGGCACCCCCACAAGATAGACAACAAGAAGTAGTGGCTTCTTCCGCATATCTCACTTGTATGGTTTGGCTTTTATCCAGTGTTACGTTACTCATTTTTTTCTCCTTTTTGTAATCTTTCCTTATCTTGATTCAGAACTTGTAAAATAAGATGGTGATTATCCAGATTATAAGTGTCTCTTTTTTCTTTTGGAATGGAATTCAGAGACTCTAGAATCTTGTTTGTATCAATCGATTCACCTGCAATTCTTTTGATACATAGATTCAAGGTGATGTAAAACTGTAGCCTGTCTATCATGTTTTCTTCCAATACCCACTGGTAAGTTAGAGAATCGGTTGATTCGGATTCTTGTATAAAAGTCAAAGACGTTTTTATGGATTTTAAAGATAGATCGGACAAAATTTTTTTTTGCTCATCATGAGTTTCCATATCAGCAGCGCAGAGCAAAAGGTTTCCCATGATATAGTATTTTTCAATAGATTGAGTGAGGTTGAGATTTGAATCCTGGATTGTTTCCAATCGTCTTACAAACTCTATGGATTTAGAAAGAACTTCCGTCTTTAATTCCGGTAAAGAAGGCACCTGGTAATACTTGGAAATTGTTATATAAGAGTCTTTGACTAATGTATTGTAACTTTCTACTACAGGTTCTTTTTCCATCGAGGAATTTTCGTTATTTTCTATACTAGTGTTTTCCTGATTCGAAGTGTTTTGCGGAGATGAATCATAAAACAAATACCGAATGGGGGTTAGGAAATATAAAAGAGTAGACAAAGATATAATTCCCAAAAGAGTAATAAAAAATTTATTAGAAGTCTTCATATTTTTTAATTGGAAATACCTTCCCAAAGTTGCGGCAATACTTCTCCGGCTTTGCCTTGTAAAAATGTATCAGTAAAATCAGTCACGCTCGTTTCTTCTGGATTTACTTCAATACAATAAGCTCCTTTTGTTGCGGCATATTTAGCCATATTCACCGGAACACTCACTTGTCCTGAAGTTCCGATCACAAAAATCAGTTCGGTTGTTGCCAAAAAAGAATAACACTGATCCAATATATCGCCATCATAACTTTCTCCGAACCAAACGATATGTGGTCTGGCAAGGCTACCGCAAACGTTGCATTTTAAAGGAATTTCCTTTAATGGCTCATCTCCCAAACTTATACGATTCGAGCAAGAAGTACATCTCGCAGTAAAGATGTTTCCGTGAATTTCGAAAATTTTTTTGTTTCCGGCACGTCTGTGTAGCCCATCTACATTCTGAGTAATTACCAAAAATTCAGGAAAATACGATTCCATCTTAAAAACAACTTCGTGGGCAGGGTTTGGCTTGGCTTTGGCACACACGCCTCTTCGATAGTCATACCATTCCCAAACCAGTTTTGGATCTCTTTGGAAAGCTTCAGGTGTTGCCAATTCTTCCGCTTTGTATTGTTTCCAATATCCGCCAGCACCTCGAAACGTAGGTATACCGCTTTCATGTGAGATTCCAGCACCTGTTAAAACGGCAACTTTTTTGTTTTGTGTAAGGAGTTTTTTTAGTTCTTCCATATCGTTTTATCCTTAGAAGATTTTTTATTAAAAGGGGTTTTAAACTCAAAATTTTTAAACAGATATAAGCAATAAAGCGGATAATCATCAAACGGACATTCCGCTTGAATGATCGATAGTGTACATACCTGTACATCTTTTTGAGCCGGTATCGCTGACCCGGAAGCTATGAATAAGTAATAATTAGGACCTTTTCCACATTCAGCTTGTTTTAGCAGAGAGGCAACCAACAAATCGTTATTGTCTTTGCTTTCAGTAGGCGTTTCTTGGTCTTGGCATTTATAAATAAATAGGTTAATAAGTAGAAGTAAAATCAATAGGTTTCTTTTTATCATTTTGATTACTCTTACAATTGAAACGTAAAATTGATAGGCATAAAGTACACTTCTTTCTGCGATTTGTCGTAATTGCGATCTGCTTTGTATTGAGCCATCATACTAAGACCAATAAGAAAGTTATTCCAAAAATGAACCGCAATACCAGGACGAATATCGTAATTATTGCGATAATGCAACCAACCGAAGTATAGTCCTGCAAGCATCCTCCCCACTCGACCTTCTTTAGCATCAGAGTTTGCTTCGTGGGCAAGCATAAACAGAAGGGAAGAGGTTCCAATTCCTGCTGCTGGTCCAAATCTTGAACTTACACTATGGTTAACATAACCCCTAAAAAAAGCTTCTTCTCCTATAGCCGGAGAGATTCCATCCACAAACGCTTCTAAATACAAAGAACCATCCCTTTTGACGCTACGTGGAAGTAGTATTGGATTTCCCCATTTGTAAGTTGCTGCTGCAAGGGCTGCAAAAAAAGCAATTGGTATAAAGACTTCTGTTTTTTTCAAGATACTTGGGTTAAAAGGTGCAAAAGCGAGTTGATTGATGGTTTCGGTTTTTTTTTCCTCTCCGGATCCACCGGCATCTCGGTAAGAGGAATAAACAGAATACATCATTATTGATAAGACAGGATTATTTAGCATATCCGCATAAACCGAGCTTCGACTTGTTCGAGAATATTCGCCATACTTAACAAAAGTATTTTCCTCCGCTAGTTTTCGTTCTTTCCAAAGCCTCAGTTCTCTATCAAAGGTTGTTTCGCTAAAAATCGGATAACCCAAATCTTTATAAAACTTTTGGTCTTGTAAAACGACTTTATATGGCATATCATTGTATACCCATCCGTTTTTTTGCAAAGAATATCCAATTACGGCTTCATTTATATCAAATTTTACATCCCTATCATAATAATTTATATAATCCGGTTGACTTCTAAAATGATTTTCAGCAGCATTAATGCTTAAAAATGAGATGAGTTGAACAGCACTCGTTCGGTGATTTCCAAGATAAAACTGTCCTAATCCAGGTATTACCCCCAATAAAGCAGCGAGATGTGGAGATTTTTTGTTTTTTAAATCTTCTTTTGTTTGTTCTGAGTGTTTTTCTTCCTTTATAGGAGTGTCTTCCTTGTCTGCTTCTTGGGAAAATAGCAAAGATTGATGTAAAAATATCAATACTAAAATAAAATATTTCATGCAAATTAAAATTATTACCTTGATTAAGGATATGAATCAATTCTATTTGTTATCTCTAAGGTGTCAAGCAATTTCTATACCATTCACATTCTACTTTTTTTCCATTTCTTTCGAATTAGAAATATCGAAGAGATAAGACCAACTAAGGTAGGAAATACAAAAATGCCAATTGCCCATACGGTAAGTTTTTGATTTTCGGTTAGTACATCAACCTTTGTATCCTCTTTTCGTGGTAGTATTCCTTCCAAAGAGATGTTTTGATTTAGCCAGCTAAAGCCATTCACTGCCAGATAAGGATTGGCATTATAATAAAAATACTGGTCTGTTACCCAAGATGTTCCTGAAAATAGTATAACTTTTCCATTTTGTAAATTATTTTTCTCTTTAGGTTTTTCAGATTCTTCGGTAGAATTAGTCAGCAATACTCCTACCGTAAAGTTTTTTCTTGACTCAGAATTATCTAGCTTTCCGTTTTTATTTTCATCCACAAAAGATGAATACCCTGATTCCAGAATATTGGTAAAATCAAATTGTGTAGTAGTACTACCTTCCAACTTTTTCTCCGAAAAATATCCTGAGTTTGGAAAGTATATCCCAAGGTCCTTTTTGTGAATCAATTCCGTAATAGGATGCACAGGAAATTTATCTGCCCTAATTAGACCCGGTTTTCCCTCTGTTTGGGAGAGCATCTCATTTTTAAACTCTAAAGCAGCTTTTTCAAGCAACCAGGAAAAATCTTCTGAGCCATTGGGATCAATCGTTATCAAAACTTTTCCATTTTTATTTTGGATAAAATTCAAAATAGAGGCTCTGGCGTTCTCCGAAAACGGAATGGTTGGTCCGATAATAGCCAGTATATCAATATCATCCGACAGTTTGTCGGGCCAACCTTCATTTATACCAATTCCTTGAACGCTATAATTTAAAAAATTTAAAGCGGCGACAAAATTGGTAATTTGCTCATTGGGAGCGTTTTTAAAACCCAAACCGAATCTTTCACCATTAGAGGAAGTGAACCTTGCATTTTTTACTTCTGTTGAGACATTTAAAAGAGCTTGGATTAATTTTCTCTCAAAGTCTTCCAAATCTTTTTTTTCTTGCACGACCAGACGCTGCTCGGCATAAGGTTGTTTGCTCGAAACTACTCCGCTCTTTAGAGTTCTGATGTATATCGAACCGTTAGAAGCTTGTCCAAAGTCTCCTATCAAGTCTGTTTCCACATCAGCATTTAAAAATCTAACTTGAATAAGAGGATTTAAGGCTTGAAGTTGCTCTAATGTAATTTGCACTTCGGGACGTATTAGGGATAATGCCAAAGAATTGCCTGGACCAGAAGATTCCAAAGGTCTAGGATAAAAAGCCGTTATTTTAATATCTTTTTTGATATTTTTAATAATGTTTTTGGAAATAGGAGAAAAGGAATAAATTCCCTTGGAACTTAAATCAAAATTATAATTTCTATTAACAGCAACGTAGTTTATACCAACTAGTAGAGGAATGATAATTAAAAAAGAATAAAAGGAGTTTTGCAAAAGAGTTCTTTTTTCTTTGGAAAGGGCGGTTAAACTATCCATCGATTGTCTAGATATTTCCAAAACAATTGTGAAAACCAAAAATTGCAAAGATGTAAGAACAATGAGTAGCAATAAAAAATCTCTTAACTTAGGCAAATAGGTTGCTTGCTTAGCAACACCAGCCAAAGCCGGAAAATCCAAATATTCCCTTAGTTGGTACATAAGTATGGAAAGAGTTCCGGAAAATGCCGTAACATAACGAATACCCGAAACTTTTTCTTTGTTTTTTTTACTTTCTATAAACCGATTTATTATATCCAGATGCAAAAACACAAACAAAACAATAAACCATAGGGCTTTAAATTGTTTGTTGATAAACATATCGTTTGTGAGGAAAAACAAAAACAAACTAACAAGAGATAAAAACGGTAAATAATTTTTTAAATAAAACATTACCCCCTCCACCTTCTGGATTGCAAAGAACTAATCGTAAAGTATAAAAAAGCAAAGATTCCGGACAAAAAGAAAACAGTTCCCGACAATGGAATAACTCCTCTGGAAAAGTTTACGAAATGAGAATATATATGTAAATGATAAAGAACAGACCTTGTTTTGGCTTGGAACAAATGGGAAAAAAATCCCATAACCCACAAAGTCATAATAATAAGCACCGATATCAATAAAGATATCATCTGATTTTTCCCCATGCTGCTTCCAAAAAGACCTATCGAGTAGGTAAAACATCCCAGCAAAAAAACTCCGATTGTGCTAGATATCACAATCGACAAAGGGATTTTCCAGAAATAATACAAGGTAAACGGAAAAAAAGCATTTATAACAAAGCTAACAATAAAGCAAATACTCACACCAAACAAGTATTTCCCTAAAACAATATCCGAATCTGTTATGGGTGATGAAAAAAGCAACTCCATAGTACCTTTGTTTTTTTCTTCCACAATACTTCCCATAGATAGAATCAACATTCCTACTATTATACTGGTCATAAAAGAAAGGTAAGTTGCACCAACAGTCACTTGGTAGTTTGCCCTATCACTAAAGTTCCAGATCATAATAATCAAGGAATTTAAAAAGGCAGTTCCTCCCAGTACTAGAGGTGCCATATAACTATTAAAAAATATCTTTAATTCTTTATAAAAAATCCACTTTATATTTTGCATATATCCTCGTATCACAACGGACATTCGACTACGCTTGAGGTGTCCGAAAAAAGCGTCTCAACGCTCCCTTAAGCGTAGTCGAAGGGAGCAAATTTTAGCTAATTTGTACGTTTCTTAATGCGTTAATTCTGTCATCTAACGGCGGATGAGTAGAAAACAGAGCAAGCAAACCACCTTTTTTGATTCCAGCAATTTTAAAAGATGCCAAAGAAGCACCCCTTTCGTCAGCAGGAGCCTCTATTGTTTTTTTAAGTCTTTCTAGTGCTGCTATCATATTACGTCTTCCCGCTAGTTTGGCTGCCCCGTAATCCGCTTTGAACTCACGCATTCTTGAGAAGTAAGCAACAACTATAGAACCTAAAATACTGAATACAATATCCAAAGCTATGGTAACAACTATCCTAACGATAAACTCTAACTTTTCATCTACCATTTTGCTTACACCATAACTGATGATTCTAGATAAGAACATGGCAAACGAGTTTACAGCTCCTTGTATAAGCGTCATTGTCACCATGTCACCATTAGCTATATGAGTGATTTCATGAGCAAGAACGCCATCCACTTCTTCTTCACTCATTTGCTGTAATAAGCCCGATGAAACGGCAACAAGAGAACTGGATTTACTCGGACCGGTAGCAAAAGCGTTTA
Organism: Leptospiraceae bacterium; assembly: GCA_024233865.1. Classification (GTDB taxonomy): domain Bacteria; phylum Spirochaetota; class Leptospiria; order Leptospirales; family Leptospiraceae; genus JACKPA01. Next base: position 203,625 of record JACKPA010000006.1, read on the forward strand.
CTTCGGGAGACTCATAAACACCTACTTCCGGCATTGGGATATTCGCATTTTTGCTTAATCTTGATATCGAATTGTAGACGTTTAGATACTGTCCGGCATTTTGGGGATTTATAACCTTTACTCCCATAGCCCATTTGGCAATAACTTTGGACAGAGCCAATGAGATAAAAGCTCCGGTCATACCCCAAAGCAAACAAAACACAAGCAGAGCCTTAATATCAATTCCATAAGGAGTAAGATAATGCCCGACTCCAAAAATACTTGTAACAATTGAAATTGTTGTAATGATTAAAATATTGGTTAGTAGGAACAATCCAATTCTTTTAAGCCACATAAACTTTCCTCCTAAGAGTTTCTTATAAATAAAATAAAAACCTAATTAGCCAGACGGATTATTTTTCTGAGTGTAATAATCGTCAATATTTTTATTATCAACGGATGTTATCCATCCCTTTTGTTCAAATAACTCCAGAGATACCTTTAAGGTATCACTAGGTATATTATTACATAACGCAAAGATTTTAGAATACGTTGGAATTTGTCCTGTTTTTTTACCTTCCTCTTCCAATTCTTCTACAAAGTTCATAGCCGCTCTCAGTTGAACAAAAAGAACCGTATATTCATCCAAAAATTCCAAAAATTCAATGTCAGACTGATTCATTGCAAGATTAAATGCATACTCATAAAGGTTTATATCATGAGTTGCAATTTTCCGAAACTCGGAACCAAAGTCTTTTAACATCCTCAAAACGTTTTCTGATTTGACAGCTCCCGAAGATGTCATCATCTTGAGGTGAATCAAGTCTATTTTTTCAAACAGGACTTTTGAAAAACGAAAATCCGTTGTACTTTTGATCAAGTATTTGAAAATGATTAAATATTGGGCTTTACCAAGCTCTGCCCAATAAGAGGACAATAATTCCGGGGGTGGTTTTCTAAGCAAAATTGCTTTGTGATAATTTGTAATCTGACAGGAAAATAATTCCATTAGAGCTTCTGGAGCAAACATTGGATTTTGAAGAATTTTTTTTACAATTTTTGCATCTATAAACCGAAGGTAATAATCCAACAAATAGGTAAAGCCAGCATCCTCCTGTATAATAGAAGACAAAACAGCCGGAGGAGTAAGGTCTATGGTTGTTTCAATCTCTTTAAAGCTTGGAATTGGTCTTGTCATCAAATCATCTAATTTTTCTACGTAACTGGAGTAAGAGGGCGCTTTTTGATCCATATCATTTTTTCCTATTGTAAAAAATAAAAGAGAGTAAAAACAAAAGTGCTAGAATTGCATAAGCAATGGAAAATTCGGTGAAAGCCGGAAAAGTGAAATTATTCAAAACCGCGTTGCCTTTCAAAGAATAAGAATGAATAACACCTATGGATGCAAAAACTCCAGCGGCTAAAGACCAATAAAATGCCTTTAAAAAATCTTTTTCAATTATAAAAACACAAACGGAAGCCCAAATCATAGACGTTAATAAAAAACCCTGGGATAAAGAAATAAGTCCGTTCATAGAAAATGGTAATATCATAATACCAGTTTCTTGCATACTCGTCTCTAAGTTACCATTTAAAAGGCTAAAAACACCTGTGACCAATAAGACTCCCCACCCGGCTAAAGACGGTAAAAGCCCCACAACAGCCGCTGGGGAATGATGGCTGGGAGAAGATTCAAAAGCCTGGGAACCTATAATAATTCCAATCCAAAGTACAATTGCCATTCCGGCTTCTATGGGTATCAAGGCTTGTAAAACACCCATCAATCCGAATAAGCATACAATGGTCATAAAGGTTCCGTTTAAAACGGAATATCCGCTTCTTGCCCCCAAAGCTTTCCAACCAGGGTGTCCGATGTAAATCGTTGTTGGGAATGGAGAGCCGACAAAAGAACCAATAATTGTACCAATTCCATTCACTGCTAAAGAATCTCTGGTATTATATTTATCGCCAACAGCTTCTGCTGATTCAATGTTTTGGAGTGAGCCAATTACATTAAAAATACCCATGGGGATAATAATGGAAGCATACAAACCCAAATTTTCACTACCAAAGATGGAAAAAATTTCCCTAATAGAAAATACCGGTAGGAAAAATCCAAAATGATCTACTGATTTTGATAAATTAGAAATATCCATCATGGGTTTTCCCCAAAAACCGGATAGCCAAGCAAGTGCCGTTCCGGCTAAAACAGATACCAATCCACCCGGAATCCGGAAAGGAAAAACAACTTTTCCGAAATATTGCAATAATATAATTCCAAAGGGTAAAAAAGCAACCAAAGGATTTTGGAATGTTTTAAGTATAAAATCCATGGAAATAAACGTCATTGCAATACCGGCTAAAGTTGAAAGTAACGCAGCTCTTGGAGTTACTCTTCTGATTTTTTCTGCTATAAAAGCACCGCCTAATTCTATCAAACCGCTTAAAAAACTGGCCGCCAAGCCAACCTTCCAAGCCATTTGGTAGTCTCCGGTAGATTTATAAATGGGAAAAATGATAAAAAAGATAAAAGCAAACAAAGATACGGTATTAACACCATAAGGTAGAGCCGTTACATCTTCCCGGCTTTCCTTTAGCGAAAGTTTATAAGATTGATAAGAGTAAAAAAGGTTACCAATTAAGAGAGAAATTCCAATCCCAGGTAAAATACTTTTATAAATAAAATGCATCGGAAAGCCACATAAACCGCTAAGTAAGGCAATTAGTACCAGCAACTGGATTAGGTTGTCAACAAACAAACCAAAAAAACCGTCAATATCACCCGAAACTACCCATTTGAATTTATTCATCTTTATGTCTTTTTGCTCCGAAATCTACTTGAATTACTTTTGAATCCTTTATGTGCTTTTTATTTTCTTGTTCTTCTGTGTAATCTGAAAAATCTATGTTTTCGGTAAAAACTTTCATTTTAATAACCGAATTTTGGTTCTTATCGTATATACCAAAAATACAGTCCCAAGGTACAATTAGTTTTTCCCAGGTATATCCGAATTGTAATTCCGCATACAAGTATTCCGGTTGCGAAGATATGCTTTTAACCGCATGAGGACCAAAAACCAAAACAATACCGGATTCGTTTTCATTCCCCACAAGCCCTCTTTTTCCAATTTCGAGGTTGGGATGCGGAAGAATATGAATATAAAATGTTCCGAATTTTTCCCAAAACAAATCGAATATACTTGCTTTGAATTCTCTTAGAGTTTTTATTTCTTCTATTTTTAAATTTTCATCCATGTAATTACCTTTCGGAGGCTATATCAGAATTAAAGCTTTTTTCATTTCTATTTTTAATTTTATAACAAATCTTTTAGCAAGCAAAATTATGATTTTTAAATTAGTCAACATTTTATTTGTTCTCTTATATTGGTTTATTGGAAAATGGATGGAAAGCAGATATGAGTAATGATTTGGGAAAGTTTTTTCTAAAAAAATGAAGACTTGACTTTGTAATAGGGTTGGTCTAATAAGTCTTATGGCAAGGGTAATTTTTGAGGTCTTTTTTAATGGATTGGGCTAATTATTCCTATTTATTCTGGATTGCTGCTGGAATTTTTTTAATGTTTATTGAATTAATAGTTCCCGGAGTATTTATTGTTTTTATAGGAATCGGCGGTGTATTAACCGGTGTTATGACCTATCTTTTTGGATTTGGGATTGTACCACAAGTGATAACATGGATTTTCAGCTCGTTTTTTATTGTTCTATTAGGTGCTCCTTTGTTAAAAAAAATTTTTCCATCGGATTCAAAATATATTCCACTAAAAGAAGACGATTCTATCGGAAAAATTGTTAAGGTTGTTGCAACCGTAAACTCACATGACAATCAAGGTAGGATTCGCTACCAAGGAACAGAATGGAATGCTGTTTGCAAAGGTGCTGAAATTTCAGTCTCTACCTATGTCAAAATACTTGCCAGAAATAACTTGACTTTTCTAGTTGAAAAAGCAAGCGAATCTGAAGTGGAAAATTTTTTAAATTCATTAAAGGATAAAAAGGAACCAATTAAATTTGATTCATTTTAAAAAGGAATAGATTATGGATGGTATTTTAATTCTAATCACAATTTTACTGGTTTTAGCAATAGTTATTATCGTTAAAACATTCATTGTTGTTCCCCAACAATATGCCTATATTAAAGAAAGGTTTGGGAAATACCAAGGGACTTTAAATTCTGGGTTTTATTTTTTAATTCCGTTTGTAGATAAAATTCATTATAAACATAACCTAAAAGAAATAACCTATGATGTTGACCCGCAAGAATGTATTACGCGGGATAACGTTAGTGTGGAAATTGACGGTATATTGTACTTAAAGGTAATTGAACCCAAAAAAGCTTCTTATGGAATAGATCATTACTTAAATGCTTCCATTCAATTGGCGAAAACAACACTAAGGTCTGAAATAGGCAAGTTAAATTTGGATGATACCTTTGCAGAAAGAGAATCCATTAATTCTCATGTTGTAAACCAGCTAGACTCAGCTACTGACCCATGGGGAATTAAGATAACAAGGTATGAAATCAAAAACATTTCTCCTCCTAAGCAAGTTCTGAGTTCCATGGAACAACAAATGAAAGCCGAAAGAGAAAAAAGGGCTGAAATTACGATTTCCGAAGGAGAAAAGATTTCCAGAATCAATAGGTCTTTAGGAGATAAAAAGGAGGCAATAAATATTTCCGAAGGAGATAAAATCAGGCTTATCAATGAGGCAGAGGGAAAAGCCGCTGAAATTGAAATGGTTTCTACCGCAACCGCAAATGGTTTAAAAATGGTGTCCAATGCAATTTCCAAAGACGGTGGTTACGAAGCAGTGGACTTAAGAGTTGCTCAATCTTATTTGGAAAGCGTAGGAAAAATTTTAGCATCTTCCAAAACTTCCGTTCTGCCTTTACAGGTTGCCAACGTACTTTCGGTATTTGAAGGCTTTTCTAAAGTCACATCCAGCACAAAAGATTCTTTAAAAATGGGAGATAAAAAATGATATTTTTATACGTAATATGGGGAATATTTTTCTTATATATCACCTACATGTTTGTTCGTTCCGTTAGGATTGTAAACAACCAGGAAGTTTTAATCGTAGAAAGATTAGGTCGTTATAACAGTACTTTAGAAGCAGGTTTGCATATTTTAATTCCTTTTATAGATAAGGTGACTTACCATCATACATTAAAGGAGCAAGCCATTGAAGTTCCACCTCAAATTTGTATCACCAAGGATAACGTTCAAATCAAGGTAGACGGAATTATTTATTTAAAAGTACTAGACCCTCAAAAATCAAGTTATGGTATTCAAGACTATCGTTTTGCAGCAAGTCAACTAGCGCAAACTACCATGAGGGCAGTAATAGGCGAGCTTGATCTGGACAAAACGTTTGAATCCAGAGATTCCATCAATATGAAAATTGTAGAGGTTGTAGATCAAGCCTCTGATCCATGGGGAATCAAAGTCAACAGGTATGAAATTCAAAATTTAAGTCCACCAAAAACCGTTTTGGAAGCGATGGAAAAACAAAAAACGGCTGAATTGAACAAAAAAGCTCAAATATCTCTTTCTGAGGGTGACAGAGATTCAAAAATAAATCGCTCGGAAGGTTTGAAACAGGAAGCCATAAATAAATCCGAAGGTGAAAAACAAAAAAGAATCAATGAAGCAGAAGGAAAAGCAAAAGAAATTGAAGCTTTGGCAATAGCTACAGCAAAAGGGATCGAATCGATTGCGGAATCAATTATATTAAAAGGTGGAAAAGAAGCAGTACGTTTAAAAATTGCAGAAAATTTTATTCATCAAATAATGAATATAGCCAAAAGTGATACAAACGTTATTCTACCAATGGATTTAACCAATATCAAAGCGTTTAATGAAGCAATAAAAGATATGGTTGATTCCAGGGGAGTTTGAATCTTTTTCTTTTAGAAACATGTTTGGATTTACAAAATTGAAAAAGCGAGAGTGATAAAAATGCCAATTAGCAATGAAGATATAGTTGAACTACAAAAGTTACAAAAAATGGTAACACAATTGGAAAATATATTAAAGGTTTCTCATAATGAGGAGCAAAAGCAAAGGGTATCCAAAGACTTGGTTAAATACAGAAAAAGGATTTTGGAAATATCACCGGAAGGAATGCCCAGTAACATTTATACTCCTCCACCACAACCTCAACCTACCATATCCAGTAAAAACAAGGGTGAAGCATCAGATAGCGAAACCAATGATATACTTTCCAATATTGCTGTCCTAAAAATGTGTCCCCATAGCAATGATCAAGAAATCAATTTACTCGCAACAATAATTACCATTATGGAGAATGAGTATCTTCCTATACTAGGAGAATCTCATATAAAATTGGATTTTTCACATGCTACGGAAAGAGACAATGTATTTAAATATATGGAAAACATACGTAGAAATATGAAGGTTTTATCTGAGACAATTGAAGAGTTTGCTTTGGCGGATAAACAAGATTTTAAAGAGCAATTGGGGCGTATGAAAAACAAGCAATCTAGGATTTTTATTTCTGAAGCCGGTGATTTGTTTAAAAATTATAGGGACTTTTTGCAAAAGCTAGTAATTGATATGGATGCCGGAGGTACTGTAGTCGTGAATTCGGACGAAAAAATACATTTTAACCCAAAATTTGAAAGAGCTACTACTTTGGAAGGTGTGGAAGTAAAAGATGCGATAAAGCAATTTTACAATTTTACCAAAGCAGCTTTGTCCAATGTTAATCTCCCTTCGATGAAAAGGTAATGAAACCCATTATTATATCCGGAGGTGATCCCACTGGAATAGGTGAGGAAATATTTATTGATTCTATAAAGGAATTGCAAAAATTGTCTAAAAGTAGACTTGTAGTTTTTGTTTCTTCAATGAGAAATTCAAAGATTTCTCAGTTTGAGCCGATAGAATTAGAAGAAAAAGTAAAAAATCTATCTAAAGGTTTGATTCTTTATAGGTCTAAAGACTTATTAAAAAATCGAAAATACGCGAATAAACCAGGGAAACCAAGCGAATTATCTGGAAAAATTGCCTACGACTCATTGCAATTGGCAATTAAATTGCAAAAAAAAATTGGCGGAAACATGATAACTCTGCCTCTCAGCAAAGAGTGGGTTATAAAAGCTGGTATAAAGAACTTTGTTGGGCACACAGAAACTTTATCAAAAGAATACGGTAAAGATACTTTTATGATGATGGTGGGACAAAACCTGAGAGTAATACCATTAACGACTCATATTCCTATTGCAAAAGTATCCAAATTCTTAAAAAAGCTAAAAATAGATTCCTTGATTCAATCTATTAAAAATAATCAAATGTTTCATAATCCGGTTATTGGATTTTGTGGACTCAATCCTCATGCTGGAGAAAATGGTAAAATTGGAAAAGAAGAGATAGAAATTTTAATACCATATATAACAATGATGAAAAAAAATGGTTTAAAGGTAGAAGGTCCTCTTGCGGCTGATTCCGTTTTTACAAAACATTGTATGGATAAATATAATTTAATTTTATCTTGCTACCATGACCAGGGGTTAATTCCTTTTAAGGCTTTGGAAGGTTTGAACGGAGTAAACGTCACTTTAGGATTGAATTTTATAAGAGTTTCTCCGGATCATGGAACAGCATTTGATATTGCCGGGAAAGGAATGGCAAATTCTACTAGTTTTCAAAAATGTATAAAATTATTAAAAGATATGTAGAGATTTTATGACTATCATAGATCAAATTACTTTACCCATTTTTATTTTTTGGGGAATCGGATTAATTTTAGTATTCTTTAGAAGAGATTTGGATTTGCTTTGGAAGTCCTTATTTTTGTTGATATATGCGTTTTATATCTTACAATTTTTTCCTGAGATTTTACTTGGATACCAAAGGCTTGTTGGCAATTATCCAAAAGAAATTGTAAGTTGGATAAAGGGTATAGGAAAAGTATTTTATTACTTCCTTTTAATCGTTTGGCCAGTCCTTCTTGTCAGAGTCTTTTATTCCGCATCCGGTTATTTAAGTTTCTTAACCATTCGTTTGATGGTTTTTGCGACATTTTTATATTGGGTATTGTTTTACTGTTTTGTGTTTTTCAGCGCAGAAATTAACAACTTTTTCAATATTACCCTTATTCGTTTTTTGACTTTATAGATAAATTTGGGTAAGCTTCATAGGGAGATTTACATGCAATTAAAAAAAATAAAATTATTATTTATTACCATTATTTTCTTTTTATTACTTAATAGTTGTACCAAAGAGCTAATTTCAGAAAATAAAAGTGTTCAAATATATCTTCAAAACAAAACTCTAATCCTGAACGCTTTAAAAGTTATTCTCTATAGGAATATAGTTTACAGCGGAATAGATCAAGGTAAAACCGTTTTAAATGTTTTTGACTTTGATCATACTCTTGCGGATACACTGACTATAGTTCCGGTTAAAGGAAAAGATGGAAATATTAGAAAAATTGATTCCAAGTGCTTAGGCTTAAAAGAGGGAGAAATCCCTGACTATAGCGTTTTTACTCGAGAAGAAGTTTATGATACCGTTCCGGTAAATCCGTCTTTGTTTCGATTGCAAGACGCAGTTAAACAGAAAGACGTTCTTAATTTTGTTATCACTGCTAGAAGCGATGTTACAACCTACAATGCTTTGTATGAATATTTAGCAGTACATAAGGCAGCTCCCAATGGAATTTATGCCATGAACTCTGAAATTATGAACAGGCTATTATGGGAACAAATTAAGCTACCAAGCGATTTAAAGAAATTACCTGAAGGTTTAAAAAAACCACTATTAATCGCTGGACTAATTGACTTAATTAACCAAAAAGGTTCCCAAGTTAAATTAGTAAGATACCATGAAGATACGGATGATTATTTGAAGGAAGGATTAAAATTCTTGCCTATTCAATTTTCAAAAATTCGTTTTGAGTGGTACGATTACATCCGAAGAAAAACCCTAATTGATTTTGAATATTTTGAAGATTTTTTCGCATTTTCTGAAAATGGAATCAGTTATCGTTCCAATGGCTCTGTTTTTTTACCGGAGGAAATATCAAAATATGACAGCAAAGATTGCCCGGTTCAATAATGTACTATGATTAGAATGATTTTCGGGATTACCATGATTTAACTCTTTTGATTTTCAAGGACTTTCTTTATTATATCCGAAAACCACTCTATCTTGAATAAATTAGTCTCTATAAGCCTGGTATTAAAGGTCTAAACCATGGTATACCTATTAAAATTGCTACTAAAGATAAAGAATAGTAGAAAAAGATGGTTCTATATCTTGCATAGATAATTTTTTTCTTTTTGTACATTATTTTTGCTAAGTGTATAAAAACTGTAACAAGAAACATTGTAAAACTATGCTCTAAAACAAAAAACCTTAACGTTGGGTCAGTTACTATAGTTTTAAATTCTTTAAAATTTATTTTTGTTATCGGGCTTAAGAAAAAATACAATATCAGTCCGAGCAAAAATTGAACATCTACAGCAATAGTGCCAATTAAAAGCATTTTTTCATCTTTGTTAGACCATTCTCGATTTGACATCCAACCTGTAAAAGACTTAAAAACCACATAGGCAATTATAGCCAAACAAACCCATCTAAAAACATTGTGTAAACTTAAAATTATTGTATGCATACTATTTCTTTAATAAAATTTTTATATAGTCTAAAACATCAGTTCCCATATAATAAAGGGTAATTGCTGATAGACATACTATTGTTAAAACAATCGGATACAAATAGAATTGCAAGGTAAATAATTTTTTCAATTCTTTTAAGGCATCCATTAAATATTGAATATCGTTCCCTTGCGTGTCTACAACTAGTTGAAAAGATTTAGCTGCTCTTATTGTCCAAGCTCCCAAAAAAATATAGGTAATACCAAAAAAAAAATTAGTTACATCTGAAATAGTGAGAACAATATTATAAAAACCTAAAATAATTCCAAAGACCCCTACATACCTCATCTTGTGAGCTAGATCGGAAAATATTAAATTTTCCTTCTCGTTGAATTCATAGTTGTCGTTATTTTCCATATATAATTTCCTTAATATATTAGCTTAAACAATAGTTTAGAATTTTTATTTTTTGTCAAAAATAATATAGTATAGAATGATATTAAGGAAAATGATATGACAAACATAAAACTTAATCCAAAGTTTTTAAAAGGATTTTTAAAAGAAACGCAATTAGAAGATTTTTTGAAAAAATCTGTGGAAGCAAAAAAATTATTACACAATAAAGAAGGAGCTGGTTCTGACTTTTTAGGGTGGGTGGAGTTACCTAACCAAATTCAAGGTAAACAAATAAAAGAGCTACAAGAAACAGCAGAAAAAATTGCCGGTAATTCGGAATATCTGGTTGTTGTAGGTATTGGTGGTTCGTATTTAGGTTCACGAGCTATTATAGAAGCCAATTCAAGTTCTTTTGATGTGGTTTCTTCTAATAAAACAAAAGTCCTTTACGCCGGGCACCATATCGATCCGGACTACCATAATGAATTGTTGGATTTTTTAGAAGACAAAGAGTTTTCAATTAACGTGATCTCGAAGTCTGGAACAACAACCGAACCGGCGATAGCATTTCGAACATTGATGTCACTAGCGAAAAAAAAGTATGGAGAATCTAACCTAAAAAATAGAATTTATTCAACAACGGATTCCAAAAAAGGTGCTTTAAAAAAGCTTTCGGACGAATTCGGACTAAAAACTTTTGTAATACCGGACGATATTGGCGGCAGATTTTCTGTTTTAACACCGGTTGGATTGCTTCCTATTGCGGCTGCAGGAATAGATATACAAAAATTAGTAGATGGTGCGAGAACCATGGCTAGTTATTTAAAAAATGAAAATGACCCTTATGCCAATACATCTTGTTTATATGCAGCTTATCGAAATTTCTTTTATTCCGTTGGTCATAAACTAGAAATTTTGGTAAATTATAACCCCAAAATGCACTATTTTACGGAATGGTGGAAACAATTGTATGGAGAGAGTGAAGGCAAAGGAAAAAAAGGGATATTTCCAGCCGGAGTTGATTTGACCACTGATTTACATTCACTAGGTCAGTATATCCAAGACGGTGAAAGAATAATTTTCGAAACAGTATTGAGCATCGTCTCACCTATGAAAAACCTTTTGATAGAAGAAGTGCAGGGTGACCCGGATGGCCTAAATTTTTTAGCTGGAAAAACTTTGTCCTACATCACAAACCAAGCAATGAAAGGTACCATGTTGGCTCATTTTGAAGGTGGTGTTCCTTGTATTGAGTTACAAGTTCCTCAAATAAACTCGGAAATCTGTGGAGAATTGATCTATTTCTTTGAATATGCTTGCGGAATATCTGGATACCTTTTGGGAGTGAATCCTTTTGATCAACCGGGAGTAGAAGACTATAAAAACAACATGTTTGCACTCTTGGGAAAAAAGGGATATGAATCCAAAAAGATAGAAGTTGAGAATAAACTAAAACAGTTGGATTGATTTTTTTATAGGGACTGTGTAAAAAGCCACTTCCAGCGGTCATTTGAGCGACGTGGTGAGTTAACCATAAAAAACCCCAATTAAATGTGGGGTTTTTGTATCAAAATGAGGGTGAAAATCTACTCAAGCGACCGCTTTTTACACAACCTCTTACATGGATTTCATTGTTTCGATAAATAATGAGTAAGCTCTAGTGCGATTTCATCTATGGCAAACTCCAAATACTTTTGATTTTCTATCTTTTTTTTGTATAGCTCATATTTTTCTGACTTTTTTAGGTAAGGACTTTTTTGAACTAAAATTGGTTTTGTTTTAGAGGCTTCTTTTTTTGCTAAATTTCCTTCTACATCCAAAGTTTTCATAAGTTACCTCCTGTAACATTAGGTCATGGCACCATCCATGGAACCATTTATCCCATAAAAACTAAAATAAATCCGTAAAAAATTCTACGTTTTCTCTTTCTATCTTTATTAGACAGAAAGATACTAGATAATTTTTACTATATTTGGTATGTTTAGACAAAAAAAATTCTGTTAATTTCCTCATTTTACTAATTTTTTTTTCCGTAAAAGTCTCTAATGGTGAATAAAATACTCCAGTCCAATTTTTAACTTCAGAAAAATATAGGGTTTCTCCTCTTAGAGAAATTATATCTATTTCACCTAAGCGGTTTCTAAAATTTGTATCAATAATGGTGTGACCGCTTTTCTGTAAATACTCAATAGCAATACTTTCGCCTTCCTTACCCCTATCAATCTTATTCATTTTCAGTTTCAATTTCCCAGTCAATTGCTCGAGTTATATATAACTGGTTTTCGTGTAAAAGGTCAACAAACAAAGAGTTATTCGTTCTGTTCCCCCATGAATCTTTTAATATCATTAATGCTGGTCTTAATGATTTCTCTTTATTTGCCTTCAATACTATGGCTAAGGAACTATCAGATAATTCAACGTAAGAGCCGACAGGATACATAGAAAGGCAATTCAAAAAAGTTCTAAGTATGGTGAGATCAAACTTATTCATGTTTACGCTTAACATATTCCTCATTGCCTCATAAGGTAGTTGTTTTTTTCTCCATGGGCGTTTAATGATCATGGCTGAAAAATTATCAGCAACTGAGAATATTTTTGATGCTTGATCGATAGAATCTTTATTTAATTTCTGAGGATAACCGCTACCATCAAAGCTTTCGTGGTGCTGTAAGGCAATAACTGCCAAATTATTTTTTATCTTAAGAACTTTTGTTAGAAACTGATATCCAAATAGAGGGTGTTTTTTTATTACTTTAAATTCTTCTTCATTTAGGCTTGAGTTTTTTTGGGAAATGGATGTAGGTAATTTGATCATTCCCGAATCAGCTAACAGTGAAGCGATACCTAGATCAACTAATTTTGGATAGGAATAATGCATCTCCAAACCAATCAGTATGGAAAAAATTGTTGAATGTAAAACTTGATTGTAAAGATAATAGTCTTCATTTTTTCTTTGTAACAAATTAAAAGAAACATTCTCACTGGTTTTAGTAAAATCGATAATCTCTTCCGTAATATTTCTTAACTGATTTATATCAAAAGATTTGTCTTCTGCTATTTTTTGGTAACAGTTTTGAATTACATCAATTGACTTTTTATATATTTTGTTAAATGTTGGTAATTCTTTTACATATTTATCATAGATTTCTCGAAGAGAAGTATTTCCAAATACTTCCTGCATATCCGAAGTTAAAGAAATAGAATACATATCTTTAACTTCCTCTCCATCAGTCAAAACCTCGTTAAAACCAAACTTTTTTAACCTAGCAATATCTTCGTCTGTAATGGGAGTATTGGCATTTATAAATATATTTTCACTGTCAAGATAAAGAGGCTTTGAGTATCTCGTTCCAATTTTTAATTTAGATATATTAACTACTTTCATCTATCCAATTTATGAATGAGTACGATCCATATCCTTATCTAATTGATAAATAAATTTAAAAATACCCGCAACAGCTTTGTAAAGTTTTTCCGGAATCTCTTCACCTATAGGGACTTTCAAAAGGCTTGTTGCAAGACCTGGATTTCTAACTACTTGAACAGAATTTTTTTTAGCTATCTCAAATATTTTATCTCCAATATAACCACAACCACTAGCTATTACAATAGGAGCATCCTGTTCTTCTGGTAAAAATTTTAAAGCAACAGAAACCATTTAAGCCTCCCACTCAACATAATTTTTAAGTCCGGTTTCAGATGAATATCTTATTACAATTTCAAAAGGATTTATACCATAATCACTCAGATATTTTGAAAACACATCTTTTTTTTGTATAACACAATTATAAGCTTCCAAATTTTCAAAAAAAGAATATACTATCAAATCGGACAAATCCTCTTGCTCCCACTTTAAATAAAAAATTGTCACGCCTACTTTTTTTGTTATAATTTTTAGATAAAAAATTTTTAATTTTTCTAGCTTTCCAATATAGGCATCTGCTTTCCCCTCTGAAAAATCCCAATGAAAATAAGGAGTGTTTACATCCCATTCTATCCCTGGTAAATAAATAGCTAGTAAACTTACTATCTTAGATATTTCAACACTTTTTCTCGAAAATTGTTCAATACCTTTTTTAATAATATCCATTGGGAATAAATTGCTTTTCAGCCAAATATTAAAATCTTTTGTTATCCTACGCTCGTTTCCAATATAGTAAAACCTATCCACAACTTTCAAATCAACATGATTTGCTTTGTGGTTGACTTTCAAATTTAGGTTCTCTCCTTTTATTAATTTAAGATCAGAATAAACTTCAAATTTTTTTCCTTTTGAAAATAAAGTATAATAATTCGATTTTTTTTGTTGCCCATCCAAAACTTTTGCTAAAATAAAAGAATCATAAAACAGATTTTCATTTCTACCAAATTTTTTAGGAATTAATAGATTTCCTTTTAAATTTATTTGATAGACTCTTGCTCCCAATTTTTAGTTCCTTTTTTTATAACAAAAGTTTTTCTATGAATTCTACAATATCCAAATTTTTCAATATTTTTTATATGAACTTTAGTCCCATAGCCTTTGTGTTTTTCAAATTCGTATTCCGGAAATTTGGAGCTCATTTTTTGCATAAACCAATCTCTATTCACTTTAGCTATAATAGAAGCTGCTGCTATGGATGCTATTTTTGAATCTCCTTTAACAATAGACTTATAAGATAAATTTTTATCAAATCTACTAAAATTATAGTTTCCATCAATTAATAAATAAGGATTTTTTAATCCCGATTTTACCACAAGTTTCTTTAGACCATAATATATACTATATGTTAGACCATAATTATCAATAAATTTATTACTCACAAATTGTAATAAGGCAACTTTTGCATATTTTTTTATTTCAAAATACACAAATTCTCTCTTTTTGGGAGATAATAACTTCGAATCATTAAGAGAAGATAAAATACTTCCCTTTAATATAGTTGTCAAAGCCTCTTGCGAAAAGGAAACTAAAGAGATAGAGAGAGGACCTGCCAAAGGTCCTCTTCCAGCCTCATCTATTCCACAAACTTCATAATTATTATAAAAATTATATTCTTCTGGAATAAACCTATCATGATAGAAACAAATTTCTTTAAGCAGTAGTATTCTCTTTATTCTCAGTTTTATTTTCGGCAGATTTTTTGGCTTCCTCTTCTTTTTTCTGCTTTTTCTTTTCTGCCTGAACAATAGCCTGACCGCCTCTCAATTCCTTAATTTTTGTGGCTTTACCTCTTCTTTCCCGCAAGTAATATAGTTTAGCCCTCCGAACGTGACCTTTTCTCACTAATTCAACTTTCGTGACACGTGGTGAATGAAGAGGAAATATTCTTTCAACCCCTACATCATAAGAAACCCTTCTGACTGTAAAAGTTTTACCATTCATTTTATTTGAGATGGCAATTACAACACCTTCGTAAATTTGAGTTCTTTCTTTATCACCTTCCTTGATTTTATAGTGAACTTTTACCGTATCCCCTATATCAAAGTTAATCTCTCTTGTTCTATCCGATTCAAGCAATTCTGCTGCAAAATGATCCATATCTTCTCCTCCTTATCTCTATAATCTTCTCTTGTTGTTCTCTTTCCAATTTTTAATCTCTTTATGATTTCCGCTCAATAAAATTTCCGGCACTAACCATCCTTTATACTTACTTGGACGCGTGTATTGTGGATATTCAAGCAAACCTTTAACATTATGAGACTCGTCTTCCAAACTCGCTGCCTCTCCCATAAAACCAGGAATCAACCTAACAACCGAATCCGCAATACATAAGGCTGCCAAATCGCCACATGACAAAACAAATTCACCCAGACTTAATTCCATATCAACAAAATTTTCAACTACTCTATAGTCAACACCTTCAAAATACCCTGATATCAGTGTTATATTTCTGTCCATAGATTGCAGATAATTTGCCATTTCTTGATTATAAACTTTACCTGAAGCAGACATCAAACAAACAATACCCTTGCTTTCTCCCAAAGATTCCAAAGCTCTTTCTATCGGCTCAATTTTCAAAAGCATACCAGGTCCACCACCATAAATCGTGTCATCAACTCTTCCGAATTTATCCAAAGAAAAATCCCTCAAGTATACTACACGAATATTAAAAATGCCTTTCTCAATTGCCTTTTTTTGAAGCCCATCACAAAAATAAGACTCTATCCTTTCTGGAAAAAGTGTTATAAAATTAATTGTGATCAAAATCTACCCAGTCAAATATTTCGATAAACCCATTATCAATATTAACCTCCCCAACAAACCTATTAACAAAAGGAATTAAAATTTCCTGTTTATTATCATCTATAAATCTAAGAATAGGGTGTGCAGGGTTATCCATGACCTCAACTACCTTAAACTCCTTATAGAGAATATCGTTTGATTTAGGGTACAAACCTAGCAGCTGATAAACAAAAAAGTCATCCGAATTTAGCGGTATTTTATCCTTGCGAACATAAATTTTAGTTCCAACAATAACTTCAGCCTCTTCAATTGTAGAAAAACCATCCATAATAAAGACAAAAACATTTGCAGCTTTCCAAAACTTTTCTAATTTTATAGGTTTAATGCTATTTTGAGATAACGGTAAATTTAAATAAACATGTATAGGTTCTTGTAAAACTTCTAAAATATCTCCTGAAGTTAAAACCTTTACAGCTCCCTTTAAACCAAAAGTAGCAACTACCTTCCCTATTAAAATATAATCATCTGGATTCACTGGAAACGTCTAGTATCAGAATCTATATAATTATTGATGTTTTAATCAATAATTTCCAGGCTATAATTTTTCCCTTCTTTTACGGAAGCTGCGGTGACAATCGTTCTTAAGGATTTTGCAATTCGACCGCTTTTACCAATAACCTTTCCGACATCTTCCGGTGCAACCCTTAATTCTATAATATTAGTGTCTTCTCCCGGAACTTCCCTAATGTTTACTTCCTCTGGTTTATCTACCAAAAACGAAACAATGTAACCAAGCAATCCCTCAGGACTCATCCTGTACCTTTTTTTGGGTAAATTTAGACCAAATACCGGACTTCTTTAATAGTTCTTTAACTGTATTTGTGGGTTGTGCACCCTTTTTTAGCCATTCTACGACCTTTTCTTCTTTGAATACGGTTTGTCCTGTTTTATACACAGGATGGTAATGCCCTAATATTTCTATAAACCTACCATCTCGCGGAAAATTACTGTCAGCGGCAACAACCCTATAATGAGGTTCATTTTTTGCTCCTGTTCGTTGTAATCTAATCCTTACCAATTTTCTACCCCTCTCATAATATGATATAATAAGTGCGTTGTAATGTACTGATTTGCTAAAATATTTATTATGGTTATTTTGTCAATTGTTTTAGAACACTAGCGTTTTTGTTAGGCATACCATTTCCAAAAATTGAAGAACCAGCTACGCAAATATTCACTCCTGCCTTATGAAGAAATACTATATTTTCAGCATTCACTCCGCCATCAACTTCAAGCAAAGTATTTGAGCCTTTCAAAAGTTCTTTAGCCTTTTTAATTTTTTCCAATCCATGTTTGACAAACTTTTGTCCGTAAAAGCCGGGATCAACCGTCATAATTAAAAGTAAATCTATGTATGGCAATAGATTCGATATACTTTCAATAGAGGTTCCAGGGTTTATGGCGACACCAGCCTTAATATTGTTAGAATGAATTTCATCTACAAGCCGAATACCAAAATTTGTTGTTTCCGCATGGAATGTTATAAACTCTGGTTTTAAAGAGTAATATTTGGGAACTTCTGATTCGGGATTTTTTACCATTAAATGGACATCCAAGGGAATGGAAGTAAAATTACCGATTTCTTTGGTAACGGCTTCTCCAAAACTGATCTGTGGTACAAAATTCCCATCCATAACATCTATATGGACGTAATCTATCTGGTCTTTATCCAATTCCGGTAGGGTTTTTGAAAGTCCGGTTATCTGAGTTGCCAAAATAGAAGCGGATAGTTTCATAACAATTGCCTTCTTGCCATTTTATATGTCACTCTTGAATTTATACGATTTTTCAATGTTTCCGTTTTTTCCAATAATAGAGACAATTACATTTCCCTCTCGATAAAATACCAATTTCAAATACTCATCTTTCCGGTAAGGAGTGTCGTTTATAATATTTACGTATTTATCATCCGGTTCATCAATTTGCTTAACTGATACTCGATAAGAATCGTTTTCTTCGATTTTGTATTCAACTTTCTCATATCCGCTTTTGATTCTATTTTCCGGTTGAAAATAGAATACTTTAAAGAGATACCCTCCACTAGAGTCAATTGTATAAGATGAAACCAAACCATTCTCTCTTCTGTCTTTTGTTAAAACCGTTTCCACAACTTTCCATGTTTTGCTTCTTTTATTTAAAGCTGTACTTACAATTGTAAAAGGAATGGTTTTGAATTCGTCTAGCATCCCTTGCTTATCACTTTCAGACTCCTTTTTTCCCGGGTCTTCAGTTTTTGGAATTTCCGTAACCAAAAGGTAAACTTTTTCACGAGTTGTAATCTTTTTTCCTGCCTCTGGAAACTGCCTTATAACTGTTCCTACCGTTTTTGCATCGTCTGCCGGAATATACGTAATCCCGCCGATTTCTAAATTTACGTATGTTTCACCGGAAAGAACTTTATCCAATCTTGCCTTTGCATTATTCAAAAGAAGTCCCTTTATATCCGGAACAATAACTCGATCCACCCCATCATTAACCGTTATATAAACAATACTACCGGAAGTTATCTTTTTTCCGGGTGAAATAGATTGGTATAGTATCATGCCATCATTTTTTTCCGGAATTCGTTTAGATTTTAGCCTAACTTTCAATCCTAACCTCATCAATTCATTATGAATATCCATATAGTACCGTTCTCGTATATCAGGCATTACGATCTTTGCCGTTTTGCTTGTTCTAAGTAGCACAACTAAAAACGCTGCTATAAAAAATACAACAAGACTCATTCCTATAAATAAAGCATAACCTACAAAAGGCTTCATTTTTTTTAGAATTTCATTTTTATTCACGTTAATAATTCTCCTTGTTTAGGCTTAAATCCATTTATAAAATCTACTGCTCGCATCACATTTTTATTTTCCGGTTGAATTGCTTCCAATAAAATGATATTATTGTCCCCACATTCGACACCCATTGTCCTTTTATCAAGTAAATGCAAACTACCAGGGATTTTTAAACTATTTATATTTTCAGTCCCATTCGTATAAATTTTGGCTTTATGTATATTAATCCTCTTTCCTCGATAGGTGCAGTAGCAAATATTCCAAGGATAAAAAGCTCTTATTTTATTGTAAACAGTTTTGCTATCCCCAGTAAATTCTAATTTTCGATCATTCGCATGGATTTTATGACAATTAGTTGCCAAGCTATGCTCTTGAGGAACAGAGGGGAACCTTGAATTATTTGAATTTTGAAGCAGCTTAAGCATTTCTTCGACTCCAATATCAGTTACTTTTTCCATCAACGAACTTGAATCATCTTCCAGTGTTATCTCAATTGGAACCTTTGTGATTATATTTCCCGAATCCAATTTTTCCGTAACGTATTGGATTGTAATTCCGGTTACATCTTTTCCTGCAAGTATGGCGGACTGAACCGGAGATGCTCCCCTAAATTCCGGCAATAAACTTCCGTGCAAATTGATCGTTCCCATGGGTGGAAAGTCAAAAATTGCTTTAGGGATAATGGAACCATAAGCAAAAACGATGTTCAAATCAACTGGAAAGGAATTAATTTTTTGAATTGCTTCTTCCGACTTAATGGAAGTAAATTGTAAAACTTCAAGTCCAAGCTCCAAAGCTAGTTTTTTTACAGGAGGGAATGTTAGCTGTTTTTTCCTTCCTGTTAGTTTGTCTACATTCGTAACAACATAAGCGATTTCAAATCCGTTCTTATGCAAAGCATCTAATAATTTTGCAGAATGTTCAGGAGTGCCAAAATAACCGATTTTCATTTACTTTGGATTATTTTTTAAATTCGGTTTTATTGACAATTATTAATTGTAATAATTTTTTTTATAAGCAGTTGACTCTACTTTTTCTAAGACAATTTTCTGAATTTTTATAAAATTATTCTTACTTTAAATTACCTCACACCAATCAACAGCAATCCGTCACCTGACGGGAATAGAATATTTTCTATATTTTGACTAATAATTTTATTCCAAAAATCTTTTATGGCAATGTCCGATGGTTTCAAATTCTCTTCACTTACCTTCATCAAACGACCGTGCCACAAAACGTTATCAAAAAGCAACCGAACATTGGGATTTATTTTTGAAATAAGTACATCCAAGAGTTCCGGATACACAATTTTATCACAGTCTATAAAAATAAAATCATAAGAGTCTAATTCATGAGTTTTGCAATATTCCAAACACTGTGCATGTATAAATCGTATTTCTTGGTTGGGAGCTTTTATTTTAAAAATAAATTGTTCTGCTATTTTTTGATCATCTTGATTTCTGTCTATGGTTGTGATTTTCAAAGACTTCTTAGTTGACATCATCCATAATGTAGAATACCCAATTCCCGTACCTAGTTCTAAAATATTTGTACTATTTGTAATGGAAACCAAATAGGAAAGGATATTCCCGGACATTGGAGATAAGATCGGAATCTGTTTATTTTTGGCGTATTCTTCCACTTCTTTCATAATGGAAAAAGGTCTGCTAATTAGGTTTACATCAATATAACTTTCAAGCCCATCTATAAAAATACTACCTTTTTTACTCATAAAAAACAATGAACCCGATCTCGCAAAAAATCCGGAACTTTTTTATATACAATTTCTTTGATATATCTTGCTGAATACCTTTTGGAAAAGTGCATTAATACTAACTTTTCATTTTTAAAACAGCTTGCATACTGAACTATTTCATCCAAATGAATATGTCCCCAAGATCGTGCGTGAGAGGTGCTTCTAACTTCGTCTATATAAGTACATTCCAAAAATAAAATTTTTGATTCCATCACGTCTTTGTTTTGTAAAACGTATTCGATGGTTGTGTCACCGGAAAAGCTTACCATTGGTATATCCAATTCATTGACTAAATTTTCACCTTGCATTTTTTTTTGAGCGATATCCCTTCCATCTAGTCCGAGATATTCAGGCTTTAATTTTTTTACGTGTTCATAAATTGTATAGCCCTGAGAGGGAATTCTGTGATTTGATAAAAGTGCTTTAAAATTGTGGTTGTTGTTTAGAAAAATCGTTTCATTTCCCTGTACAACCTGCAAATTGTATTCGTAATCAAAACCTTCTAGTTCCGAAAAAAGCTTAAGTATCTGTTCCAACTTTTCATAAATTTCTCTGTGTACATATATATTAGGAGGACTTAGTTTTCGAAGAGATCTCTGAGAAATATAATACGGCACACCTGCAATATGATCTATATGGGCATGAGTTAAAAGAACATTTGGTATATGTATCCTTTCAGGATGAATATAACCAATGTCAAACATCAAATTAAATTTTTTCACAATGACACAAGTTCGAATACCACCTTCTGAAATTCCTTCAAACTCTATATCTTTATAAAAAAATCTAACAGACACTATTTAAATTTTTCCTCTGGGTCAATTACGATATATTTTTTGCTTTTAAATAAAGGTTTCATAGAATCTGCCGGACCAACAATTAGTGTTTTTAACTTATGAGACTGAAAATACTTTTTTCCGATATTTCTTATATCTTCTAGAGAAACACCTTGTATTTGGCTCCGATAGTTTTGTAAGTAATCTTTTGGCATTTCATCTTCATCAAATCGTAATTGATTTTCTGCAATCCGATTGTCATTGGTAAACAAAAATACAAATTGATTTGTTATCGCATTTTTTGCGTCATCAAGCTCTTTTTGTGTAATATTAATAAAAGTTTTCTCTGACAAGATATCTTTCATTAAGTCATATACCTGCCGAGTAGTTTCATTTTTTGTAAGGGAATAAAAATAAACAGAACCATGGCTTTTTTTGAAAATGGGATAGCTAGAAGCGGAATAAGCAAGACCTTTTTCCACCCGAATTTGCTGCATAAAGTAAGAAACAAACCCACCGCCACCGATTATGTAATTGAGTAATTGGATTGCGTAAAAGTCTTTGTGGTTATGAGGCGGAAGAACTCCCATCATAACAACCATAGTTTGGTTTACTTTTTTATCTACAAAACAAATATCATATTTTAAAGAGTTTAAATTCTTTGCTAAAGTAGAATAATCAAGTTCTTCTGTTTTAAGAACCTGTTTGCCAACTTTTTTGTGAGTGAGGATTTCTGCAAGTTTTAGCTTCAGTTTCTCTTCCTCAAACATTCCGGTAACAACTACAGATTTTTTACTAAAACGAATGCTTTCTTTCCAAAATTGATAAATATCTCGCCTTTTTATTTTTTGGATTGATTCGATAGAGCCATTATCACCGGCTTTATAATTTCTATAAAGTAATTCGCCACCTTTTCGAAATCCTAATGACTGAGTATTATCATTTCTTCTTTTGATTTGCTCAATTAGTTTATTTTTAGCTGTTTCAAAAGAACTTTGAGATAAGGTCGGGTATTTGAATAGCCCTTCAATCAATGACAATATGATATTTTGATCGCGACTTAAAAAAGAAGTTTTTAAAATCAATTTATCATATTCGGAAGATACGTTAAAAGTTGCTCCATAAGACTCTATTTGGGAAATAAACTTTTCTTCCGGCAATTGCTTAGTTCCACCGTATTTCAACATATAGGCAAGGATTGCCGGTATCTCAACACCTTTTCCGGAAGTAATCGCTTCTCCACCTTCTATGTGAATTTGAAGGTATGTAATAGGGAAATTTTCCGAATGTTTTGAATAATAAGATATGTCTTCGGTTAGCTTTTCTTTTTTTATTTCCGGTATGGAAAAGTTAAGTTCTTCTATCCGTATATCTTTTACAAAAGACCCGGATTCTGCTCTTAAATTCAATATTGTCATAATAAATAAAATAATAATTTTTTTCATAGGCTAGAACTACTGATTTTTTGCTTAGTTTTTTCTTTTTCTCGAGAGTCGATCAAGTTGGCTATTGTTACATTATCTTTTGTAAAATATTCATTAGCAACTCTTTTTATATCTTGGATTGTCACCTTGCTAAACTTATCATAACTGTTAAATAAGTTCTCCCAATCTCCGGTTACGATTTCATAATACGAAAGGGTATCAGCCAAAGTCGAATTATAGTCAATATCTCGTAAAAAATCCGCTATAATCCTATTTTTTATGATTGTGATTTCTTCTTCCGTAATCTGTCCTTTTTGCAATTTTTCAATTTCTTCCCATACGATTTCTTCGATTTTCACAGGGTCCGCGTCTGAATTATTTCTGAAGTAGAGCGTATATAGATTAGAATACCTTTCCCCCGGGTCACCATTCCAACCATCGACACCTAAAACGATTTTTTCCTGCAAAACAAGACGTTTAAACAAACGGCTATCCACACCTTTTGTAAGTAAAGCATCAATTACGTCTACCACACTATTATCATAATGTGGAGTAGCCGGTTTGTTCCATCCCATTAACATAATAGGACTATTTGGATATTTAATACGAACCCTCTTTTCACCCTGGTGAAAAACTTCTTGAACTCTTAAAATAGTTTGGGTATGAGACGGTTTTAAATCAGAGAAATACTTTTGGACTATGCTTTCCGTTTTGGAAAAATCCTGATCTCCCACTATAGAGATCACCATATTATCCGGAGAATAGTGCTTTTGAAAAAAGTCTTCCGTTTGGTAAATATCCAAAAATGGAATATTTGAGGCGTAACCTATAACCGGTTTTCGATAAGGCAACTGGTCAAAAGCAAGAGAAATGTATTTTTCCCGTAGGGTGCCCATGCCTGAATTTTCCACGCGCATCCTTCTTTCTTCCATTATAACTTCTCTTTCCGTGTAATACTCTCGTAAAACAGGGTTTTTCAGCCTGTCGGACTCTAATCTTGCCCAAACTTCGATACGGTTTGCGGGTAGTTGAATTTGATAATTTGTAACATCATTAGTCGTATAGGCATTAAATCCTACCTGTCCGTGTTGCTCATAAATGTAGGAATCCTCTGATTTGACAATGTATTTTTTTTGTTGTTCTTGCAAAGATTTCAATTCATCACCTAACCGCTTCATTTTTGAAACCAAATAAGGTGGGGGATCTTCTTGTTTTTTTTCGTAACTTCGGATTGATAATTTCAGTTCGTCCAATTGATGACCAATTGTTTTGATTTGCTCGCAATAGACTTCTTCTTCTTTATAGTTTTTTGTTCCGACATTTTTTGTTCCTTTAAATAACATGTGTTCCAAAAGGTGGGCTGTACCTGAAATTTCTGGAATTTCATCCACAGCTCCTGCTCTAAATTTAGTATAAAATGCCAGGGTAGGTGAATTAGGTCGGTTCATCATAATAAGATTTAACCCGTTATCAAATTTCACCTTTTTTATCTGAGACTTCAGTCTTTCCTTGACACTTTGGAATATATTATCAGAATATAGATTATTATAACTCAAAATAAGTAACACAATAAATAAGATTTTCTTAAACAATTGGAGACTCCAATTTATTTTTATAGACCAATATATTTAATCAATAGAATATGTCTCTAACAAAAATGTTGTTTCATTCTTACAAACCTTTCCTAGTATTATTTTTTGCTATACTATTTTGCAAACCTGCAGATCCGAATTATAGAATAAAACCTCTTCTAAATAACAATTATAACGGATTTATTTCCAGAGATTTTTTCCAAATAGTTGTTGAAATACCTATAAATCCTTTTTTTGAAAATTCCATTTTAGAAGACAGGCTTTATTGCAAAAAGAGAGCTTATCATATTAGAGACAGCCTTACACTGCCAATTTTAAAAAATGTGGCAATGCAGAATGAAAAAAACAAAAAAAGGCTAAAAATTCAAGAAAAAAAGTTAAAAGCTTTCCAAAAAAAACAAGATAACTATACTCCTAAAATTATTCAAGAAGGCTATTCCGAATCCTATGATCCGGAGGAAATAACCCATTCAATGATAGAAAGTAAAAATCCATTACTCAATCGAGGAGATTTTTTTTGGTTTCTGGACGGTATGTTTTTGTACAAAGAAGATTATGCCGATCCTAAAAAGTGTGTTTATATTTTTAGGAATATTCAAAAAGGTTTGTACGGCAAGGTAGAATCGACCATATTAACCCAAGATACGTATACCCAAGAAGTAACTCCTTCAAAAGCAAAAGACCCAAATACAAATACCAACTATCCAAATGGAAAAAAATGAAAAAAACTTTAAGAATTATTAATGTAAGAAAAATACTAGCATTGAGCTTTTTAATCATAATTTTTATTCAAAACTGTTCATCTCGTGAAGGATATATTATCGAAAATAGAAAATTAACATGGGATGACTTTGAAGGCGGTGAACCTTTGTTTGCCTTTTCAACCGTAGCAAGAACAACCACTTATCTAAAACTAGCACCTAGCAGACCTTATAAGGTAAAGGCATGGTGTGAATTCGTAAAAGAATCGTCTTTTGTCAAGGAAAAAGTTTTTGATCAAAATGATAATGTCGTATATACGTTGTTGGAACACGAACAAGGGCACTATGATATTTGTATTTTATATTCCAGGATACTTAGGAAAAAGATTTCGTCTACTCTGTTTTCACCTTCCATGAATGATTTAAGAATAGAACTAACGGAAATTTTTCAAGATACTTTCCAAGAGATGAAAGATATGAATATGGAATACGATAATGATACGGGACATGGCCACTATGAAAATGAGGAATTAGTATTTCCTCTAGATAAGCAAAAATATTGGACCAAAAGGATAGCAAGCCTTTTGAATCAATATTGGTACTATTCCACGAACAAAGAAATTGACTTGAAATTTGTTAGGTAGATTTAATTTATTATGAATAGTCAATTTCAGTCTGTAATTTTAAACTCAACCGGAGCAGAAAAACTTTTTGAGCTTGAAGAAATCCAAAGCTTATGGAGTGGTTATGGTAAAATCATACGCTATGGTTTAAAAAATGCAAACTACGATAGCGTTGTTGTGAAGCACATTAACCTCCAAAAAGATGGCAAAAATTCAAAACGTTTGCAATCCGACCTATCACACCAAAGAAAACTAAAATCCTATAAAGTAGAAATGGCTTGGTACAAGAATTGGAGTAAACTATGTGATTCAAACTCTCGCGTTCCTCATGTTCTGGCAATGGAGAGTTCTAAAGACGAGATTCTAATTGTACTAGAAGACTTAGACAACTCAGGATATGCCAAAAGAAAGACTATTCTAACAGATAGTGGTATAAAAGCCTGCTTGAATTGGTTGGCGAACTTCCATTCTACGTTTATGGGACAACATTCAAGTGATTTGTGGAAGATTGGCACCTATTGGCACCTTGACACTAGACCTGATGAGCTTAAAGTATTAAAAGATGTGGCTCTAAAAAGTGCAGCAAAAGGCATAGACAAAAAATTAAATAGTGCACGTTTCAAAACTTTTGTGCATGGTGACGCAAAACTAGCCAATTTCTGTTTTTCTAAGGATGGTAGGGATGTTGCGGCTGTTGATTTTCAGTACGTTGGTAGCGGATGTGGAATGAAAGATGTAGCCTATTTTATGAGTAGTTGCTTGCACGAAGAAGAATGTGAGAAAATGGAAACACAACTCTTGGATTATTATTTTGATGTATTAAAAAAAGCTCTAATCAATAAACAAGTTGCGATTGATTTTAATGATTTGGAAGAAGAATGGCGAGAATTATATCCTTTTGCATGGACTGACTTCTACCGTTTTTTGAAAGGCTGGACTTCCGTCCGTTGGGGAGATAATAGTTACAGTGAAAAATTAGCAAAACAAGTCATCAAGAGTTTAGGCAATAAGTAGGAGATCGTAGAGGTTGTGTAAAAAGTCAATTTTTGCTCCCTTCGACTACGCTCAGGGAGCATTTAGACGCTTATCGGACATTGAGCGTAGTCGAAATGCCCCTTATTACACAGCCCTTACCAAAAAACCAACCGATACAATTATACGTTCATTTCAAGAAATCACATTAGGATAAATTACTCTTTTACACTCAATTCACTGAATTTCTCTAATACCCTATCATCCGCTTGTTTGAGATGCAATTTAAGTGCATCTGAGAAAGCTTGGGATGTGACCTTTGTCCTCTGCTTGCCTCCACTCCAGACACCTTTTAGCATAAGCATAACCTTGTCTTTAGGTGTTTCGAACATACGAATAATCCGAACGATGTTTTCCCAGTCTCCCTTTTTGCCTGATTCCTTTAGGTTTTCGATTTGCTTTTGGTAGAGCCTATCCGGTTCGTCGTGGTACATTTTGGCGTATTCCAGAAGCTTGTCAGTCTCTTTTGCATCCAGCAAGAGTTTTTGTAATTTGAGCAAAGCTCATTGCAAGGGCAGCCCGTTACCCCAGGACTGAAAGAGCTGTAGTCTGTATTCTTCCGTTTCCAAAGTGGCTCTTATTTCCTCTAACAGTTTCTTTTTCCCGTCTTCATCTTCCTTTTCGTAGAGTTCGAGCAGGTGAGGTATCAAATACCTACTCTTCTCTGGAGAAACGATTAAACAATTTGTCATAAAGCTCACTCATTTGCTTGGGAATCTTGGTAAGGTTGTTTAATTCATAGTCTTGGTTGAGTAAACCTTGGCAAAGGAGCTTGATATAAAGTGGATTTCCTTGGCTCCTTTTGGTCACCATTTTTACGTAGTCTTCTTTTAGTTCGTACTTGTTCACATAGTCTTCTAAAAAAGCTCTTGTGTCGATTTCCGAAAGACCTTGTAATTCCAGAGAATCACGGTGTCCTTGATCCAAATTGGTATACACTACGTCTCTAACCCGCATATTTTCACGAGAAGCATATAAAACCAAAATCCCTTTTGGCAAACTCCTTGGTAAAACCTCCAATAAACCTTCGGAGTCCGAGCCTTCGTCTAGTCCGTCTATGATCAGTAAGAGTTTTTCTGAGGATTTTTGCAATTTTTCAGAAACTTTTCGTAGCCTTATCTCAAAGTTTTCTTTTTGGGTTTGTAAATTTCCACCTTGTTCGACTCCCAGTTTGAAGGTGTTTTCCAATCGTGTATTGAGGTGTTCTAACATAGAACCTGTGTCCGTTGTATTCATATCCCTTCGGATAAAATATTCAATGACGTGAATCTTATTGATGCTTTTGTTTATGGTAAAATCATATTCCTGCTGCAACTCCGGTTTCCAGCCTAAAATCTGTGAAACTCTAGCAAGCAAGGCACTTTTCCCAATGCCCGGATTTCCCCAAAAAAACAAAAAGTCTTGGTCTTTGTCACTTGCGAAGTCTATGATTCGCTTTAATTCAACTCGTCTTCCTTTGAAGACTTCTGTGAGAGCTTCGATCCGGTCTCGAAAATCCTGTGGAAGTGCGTCTATCTTTTGCCAATCTTTTAAAGGAAACCTCTCCAAAAATAGAGATTTGATCTCTTGGGGTGAAGTTTCGTGCAAACAGAGTTCATAATTCAAGAGGTAGACTTGCTCGCTTCGAAACGCATTGTAAAAGGAAAACCACTTCCACTGAGTCGTTTTGTTTTTGTCTTCTCGGTAGACCAATAGTGGATAAAGAGAACAATAGGTGTTGTCAATTTTTAGATACGTTCTTTCCTGTGACAGTACATGGTTTGTGTCATAAGGTTTGAAAGTTGTTCCACTGGCATCAAACATAAGACCGTTTTTATTACCAAGCAGGAGCTTGCACTTCTTGAGGTGATAGGCAGATTTTACAGCTTTCTCGAACTTTGTTCCGTATTTTGCAATGGCTTCCAAGCATCGGTCTTCGGGTGGTGTGGAACCGTGTGCCTGATCGTTTCTGAACCAAATGAAATTTTCATTTCCACTCATTTCCTTGGCAAAACTTCCCAATAAAAATCCGGACATCATCTGTACCACTTCTTGATCGGGATAACATTCCTTGATGGCTTTGGCAAATTGGGACGTGAAATCCCACCAATGACCGAGGCTTGGGACTCGCAGGCTGCGTGCCAGAAGTTCTTTTAATCCGTTTTTTACCTTTTCCGAAATGTCCTTGTCCTTTTCAAAAAATAGGTTGATTACAAATACGGTGTGAATCTTTACAAAAACTTCTAACGAGTCGAGCAAGCGTCTCAGTTTGGTAAGGGGGTGTTTTTCGTTATTGTATAATTCGTATATTAAAGCGAGAGGCATAGGCATTTCACTCACTTCTAACGGTTGGTGTTCCAATTTACAGGTTGGTATATTATACTTTTCTTGCCTTCCCACTTCTACGAGGTCAGCGCCCCAACTTCCGGCGTAGTCCAGAGCTTCCTGCAAGCTCAACTTTGATTTCAGGTCGTTTACGTATACATATTCGGATTGTATTTCGTGGTTTTTAGGTTTATTCATTTTGTTTCTTTATACCATATCTCTACTCATATCTTTTTAATAACCACCGATAAACACAGATGGACACCGATTCTTATCGGAGTTAATCGGTGTACATCGGTGGTTGAGTAAATTACGGTGGTTCGATACGCAGTAATTTTAGTAGTTCTGCTACTCACCAACCGTAATCGTATCATCACAGGCTCCTCTCTAGTTCTTCTAAACGCTTCTTTGCCATGATCCCTTCATCCTTGATGAGTTCTACAATTGCCATCATACAAGCTCTTTGGATAGGCTTGAGATCGCCTAACAAACGTTCTTTGAAATCTCGCAAGTCATCCGGATCAACATTGTGTACTACATCTTCTCTTGCCAAAAACTCTTCCACAAAGGAAGCAAAAGAAGAGGATTCTTGCTCTACTGGAAATAGGTTTTGCACCTTTTTGACAATTGCAGAATCAGGATGCTGTTTCACTATAGTCTGTATGAGTTCACCCAAATCATCCGTATCGGTCTCCAAAGCCAACAACAGGTAGTAGAAGTTATGCTCCTCGCCGGTGAACTTTGGGAATGTTTTTAGCTTCCTTGCGAGCTCGGTCTTTTGGATGGCATCCTGTATTTTGTGAAATTCCTCACCCGCTAAGATCGGCTCGGTTTCTGCCAGCTTTTATGCAAAATAGATGCGTATCTTATCCGCTTCCGCCTGAGTCTGAATCGTGACTATCCTGTCTTTGGCTGATTTGTTGTTTCCATTTCGAATATCGAGCTTTGCCAAGGCAACAAGGCATTTATCATACCACAAGAATGTGTCTTTCTCTGTTGCGAGGTCGAGCCAATCATTTACTTCGGAGTCCTTTTTGTAAACGGCAAAAAAGAGACAAACCGAAGGAGCGAGGATTCTGACAGATTCTTTGTCTACCTTGAAAGGCTCTACCACTTCTTTCACGAGTTCCATCGCCCAATCCTTAGCCGGATTTGAGAACTTCTTGTCTTCTGCCAAGACCACAACCGCAGCAGCCACCCATTCCACCTTGGATGATTGGAAAACCTTTTTAAACAATCCTCTGAAATTCGGATCAGGCATCATGATTGCTTCCGTAAGCAGATTCTCCACCGACAAAGCCGCCACATCCTTCTTTGCCAAAAGCCCATCCAATAGCTCACCAAAGGCATCTTTGCACCAATCTTGCTTGGCACAAAGCCCAAACGCCCTCGCCAGCCTCGTGCTTAAAGGCTCTGACAGAGGATACTTCTTGAAAGTATCAAGCCATTTGGAATATTCCTCGAAAATGAAGTAAACATCCTGCCTATTTGTAGCAGTAGCAACCAATACCGCAACTGCCTTACCTGGCTGATCGTATTGTAATTCTTTTAGGTTCGTCAATTCTGTAAGTGAGTCGATTTCAAGGAGGTTTTGGCAATTACCCAATCTCAAGTTAGTAAGGTTAGTCAAACTGGCAATCAGGTTTATATCGGTTAGTTTATCGCAATTCCCCAAATCCAGATTTTCAAGATTAGTCAAACTAGCAATCGGGCTTAGATCGGTTAGGTTTTTACAACCACTCAAATTCAGCTTTGTAAGATTAGTCAAACCGGTTATCGGGCTTATGTCGGTTAAATTATTGCTTTATTTATAATAAGGTTTTTTAAGTTTGTAAAACGCTCGAACCCGAATAGGTTATGAACTCCTAGACTGAACAGATTCGGCAGCTCCGTAGGAATTTCTTGCAATTGACTTCTCTCATTTATAAGAAGGATAAATGGAAACTCTTCAATCCAAAGAGTAAAGCTACCACCTGAATTTGGTTGGATTCGGATTTCCGCACCTTGGGTAAACTGCGAGAGGGTATACGTTCCATCCGACCTGCTAGCTTGAATATGTAGCTTTTCTGCAAGAAACCATTCCTCAATGGGAGCTGTGAGAAGGTCAATCTTATTTTTACCATGGATAGCATAAACATGGCATTTGTTCTCGTCTTGACCAGACCAGTCTTGCAGGGATTGCAAGGTCTCCTTTCTATGCTCTTCTAAAATCCTTACTTTTATCATAAAACCTCTAAGCGGACAAATTACCACCATTTGTAATATTCTCAATTCGCACTTTTTGAAAAAACTTTTCTAACCATGGTATAGGAAGTTTTGTAATCTTAGATATAAAATCAAGGTTCATTCCGGCTTTTTTAAGCTCGATTGCAGTTCTGATTGTTCTTTTCCGATCACCTCTTTTTTTACCTTTCTCAATTCCTTCTTTAATTCCCCTTTTCTCCCCTTTCTCGAATGCAGACTGGATGTTTGTGTTGTAATCATGCAAACCAATTTCACGCATCTCATACAATTCACGAGTCTTTGCATCCATGGATAATTTATCCAATTCTACAAACGCTTTTTCCAAGATCGGATTCTTTTCTACCAATGCTTTCATATCTGTCTCCTTTAGCCTTCTGCTCTTCTTGATTACATACAACCACGTTTCCAAATCACTTTGGATATTTTCCAAATCTTTCTTGAACCTGGGTAACTCTAAAATGTGCACTTCAAAGTCATCTGTCAATTTAATTTGGGGATCGTATTTATCCAAAGATAAAAATGTATAGTGATATCGTTTTTTCTGTGGAACAACTGTGAAATTGAGTAAATTTATCGAATAGACTTTTTTCAGACTTGAATAAAGGTCTCCTTGGTTAAGCTGTCTGAAATAGAGTTTAGCCCAATAGTAGGCAGCTCTTTTGGAATAGAAGTCTTGGGGAAATGCTTGCATTTCGATGTGGAAAATATTGCCAGTTTCGTCTCTTGCTTTGATATCCAGAACGGATAGCTTATCAGAAAGAATTTCTTTTTGAATTTCAGGATTTAGGATATCAAGAGAAATGAGCTTTTTATCACTTTTGAGGTGAAGAATTGAATTGACGAGACTAACAAGCAAATCCGGATTTTGTGTAAAAAGGGTTTTGAAAAGAAAGTCGGATGTGAGTTTGAGAAAAGGCATAATACAACACTAATGTATAGTATTTATTTTGCAAGGAATTTCAAAAAATTGGTAGTCGTAATCACATTCGCTTTAATAGTCAACAAACCACAAAAATCACAAAAGGAGAATGCTTCTCGTGATTCGTGGCTAAGCGGACAAATTACCACTATTCGTAATATTCTCAATTTGCACTTTTTGAAAAAACTTTTCTAACCATGGTATGGGAAGTTTTGTAATCTTAGATATAAAGTCAAGGTTCATTCCGGCTTTTTTAAGCTCAATTGCAGTTCTGATTGTTCTTTTCCGATCACCTCTTTTTTTACCTTTCTCAATTCCTTCTTTAATTCCCCTTTTCTCCCCTTTCTCGAATGCAGACTGGATGTTTGTGTTGTAATCATGCAAACCAATTTCACGCATCTCATACAATTCACGAGTCTTTGCATCCATGGATAATTTATCCAATTCTACAAACGCTTTTTCCAAGATCGGATTCTTTTCTACCAATACTTTCATATCTGTCTCCTTTAGCCTTCTGCTCTTCTTGATTACATACAACCATGTTTCCAAATCACTTTGGATATTTTCCAAAACCTTCCTGAACCTGGGTAACTCTAAAATGTGCACTTCAAAGTCATCTGTCAATTTAATTTTGGGATCGTATTTTTCCAAAGATAAAAATCACATTCGTTTGATAGGTAACAAACTACAAAAACCACAAAAAGGAGAATGCTTCTCGTGGTTCATGATCAGCTAAACAGACAAATTACCACCATTTGTAATATTCTCAATTCGCACCTTTTGAAAAAACCTTTCTAACCATGGTATGGGAAGTTCAACAGCCTTGGCAATAAATTCTGTATCCATACCGGATTTTTTCAAATGAATAGCGGTTCTGATCGATCTTTTCCGATCACCTCTTTTTTTACCTTTCTCAATTCCTTCTCTTTTTCCTTCTTTAATTCCCCTTTTCTCCCCTTTCTTTTCACCCTTCTCGAATGCAGACTGAATGTTTGTGTTGTAATCATGCAATCCAATTTCACGCATCTCATACAATTCACGAGTTTTTGCATCCATGGATAATTTATCCAATTCTACAAACGCTTTTTCCAGTATCGGATTCTTTTCTACCAATGCTTTCATATCTGTCTCCTTTAGCCTTCTGCTCTTCTTGATTACATACAACCACGTTTCCAAATCACTTTGAATATTCTCCAAAACCTTCTTGAACCTAGGTAACTCTAAAATGTGCACTTCAAAGTCATCTGTCAATTTAATTTTGGGATCGTATTTTTCCAAAGATAAAAATGTATAGTGATACCGTTTTTTCTGTGGAACAACAGTGAAATTGAGCAAATTAATCGAATAGACTTTTTTCAGACTTGAATAAAGGTCTCCTTGGTTTAGTTGCCTGAAATAGAGCTTAGCCCAATAGTAGGCAGCTCTTTTGGAATAAAAGTCTTGGGGAAATGCTTGCATTTCAATGTGGAAAATATTGCCAGTTTCGTCTCTTGCTTTAATATCCAGAACGGATAACTTATCAGAAAGAATTTCTTTTTGAATTTCAGGATTTAGGATATCAAGAGAAATGAGCTTTTTATCACCCTTGAGGTGAAGAATTGAATTGATGAGAGCAACAAGCAAATCCGGATTTTGTGTAAAAAGGGTTTTGAAAAGAAAGTCGGATGTGAGTTTGAGAAAAGGCATAATACAATACTAATGTATAGTATTTATTTTGCAAGGAATTTCAATAAAATTAAAAGTCGTAATCACATTCGTTTAATAGGCACAAACCACAAAAAGGAGAATGCTTCTCGTGATTCGTGGCTAAGCGGACAAATTACCACCATTCGTAATATTCTCAATTCGCACTTTTTGAAAAAACTTTTCTAACCATGGTATGGGAAGCTCAACAGCCTTGGCAATAAATTCCGTATCCATTCCGGCTTTTTTAAGCTCAATTGCAGTTCTGATTGATCTTTTCCGATCACCTCTTTTTTTACCTTTCTCAATTCCTTCTCTTATTCCTCTCTTTTCGCCTTTCTCAAATGCAGACCGGATGTTCGTGTTGTAATCATGCAATCCAATTTCACGCATCTCATACAATTCACGAGTCTTTGCATCCATGGATAATTTATCCAATTCTACAAACGCTTTTTCTAATATCGGATTCTTTTCTACCAATGCTTTCATATCTGTCTTCGGCTCTTTATCATTTTTTGAACTCGAACAGATTAATTTCTGTTATATTTTTAAAGTCATCCGTATTGATAGTCGCAAGCTTGTTTATATTGTTACTTATAAAAATGGAAACGATTTCAATATCATAAACTCGATTACCTTTAGGCTGGTATTTATCAATAAGTTGCTCAAACACTTTTAGAGTTTCTTCATTCGGATAAAGAATAGTAATATTATTTTTTATTTCATCATAAAAACCTTTCATTTCATATTGACCAATACCAATTTTAGTACATACAGCGACAAATTCAGATAAATTTTTTGCTGTAGTGAACAACTCATTTTCTGTATCCTTAAGAAAAGTATCACAAATACTATGGTAAATAGAAGAGTTATCCAAAGCATAAACAAAAATGTTTGTATCGACACCAATTTTATTCATAAGCAAAGTCTCTTATATTTACATTATCCAACCGTTTATTCATATTCACTGAACCGGAATAATTCCATGTTCTTTGTTTGAACGAATTATCTCTTATTTTTGATGTTTGGTCCTGCTGTTTTTGAAAAATGAGTTGTAGACTATTTAGAATTCTTAGAATATATTCTGCATTTAAACGATCCTTATCTATGGTTATAATAATCTTTTGATCAACTTCTTTTATCTGTAAGTCATAAGTTATTTTATTCATCACAATTTTCCTTTCCTAATAATTTTTATAAAGTTTCGCAAGTACACTGCAAAGTCTCCTTTCTATGCTCTTCTAAAATCCGTATTTTTATCATAAAACCTCTAAGTGGGCAAATTACTACCATTCGTAATATTCTCAATTTGCACTTTTTGAAAAAACTTTTCTAACCATGGTATGGGAAGTTTTGTAATCTTAGATATAAAGTCAAGGTTCATTCCGGCTTTTTTAAGCTCGATTGCTGATCTGATGCGTTCTTTTTTCCGACCTTTCTCAATTCCTTCTCTTTTTCCTTCTTTAATTCCCCTTTTCACCCTTCTCGAATGCAGATTGGATGTTTGTGTTGTAATCGTGCAAACCAATTTCACGCATCTCATACAATTCACAAGTCTTTGCATCCATGGATAATTTATCCAATTCTAAAAACGCTTTTTCCAAGATCGGATTCTTTTCTATCAATGTTTTCATATCTGTCTCCTTTAGCCTTCTGCTCTTCTTGATTACATACAACCACGTTTCCAAATCACTTTGGATATTTTCCAAAACCTTCTTAAACCCGGGTAACTCTAAAATGTGCACTTCAAAGTCATCTGTCAATTGTATTTTGGGATCGTATTTATCCAAAGATAAAAATGTATAGTGATACCGTTTTTTCTGTGGAAGATACTGCTCTAAAAAGTGCCACAGTGAAAAGTTAGCGAAGCAAGTTGTCAAGAGTTTAAGAAATTTTAGGTGATAGAGCAATTGGAACTTCCGCAGTGGGTATACTCAGTTGTGTGCCAAAATACAAAAGCCTTTACTATGAGATAGAATAAAGGAAAATGAATTATAAGATTCAATTTTGAAATTATCTAAAAAAATTACCTATCTATAAAATTGAAAATTCTTATTATAGTTTTTTAACAATTCATTTAATTTATTAATTAAATCTTCATCAGAACAAACACAATGAATACTCAAATTGAATTTAAATTCAAGGTTTGGTGCAATTTCTTTTAATTTTGGTAATGCTTCTACTATGTCTTGTAGTTCAAAATCTTTAAATTCTGACGATGCTTTCAAAGTTTTTGATTGTGAAGTTTGCGGTTGAATAAATGGATCAATTGTAATTGTAGGTTTCTCTTTTGGTTCTCCCTCAACAACCTCATGTTTTTTTATTTCAACGTTTGCTGCATCTTCTTTATTGCAAGGCCATATTTCAGAATTAAGAATTTCAATATATTTATTTGTTAATCCCTCGTTTACAAGTTTTTTTATGATGATCCAAGGTAATTGATATCCAGTAGTAATTTTACTTGCAATTTCTTGAAATTCCTTCAAATTCATTTTTGTTTTACTTGAAAATACATCTTCAAAGTTAAAAGTATTGATTTGTGTTGGCTCAAGTAGAGAAAGTTCCCTTATTTTAAGACTATCTGATATTTTTTCTTGTAAAAAGGTCACATCTTTTAGTTTCCCCATTATTCTTCCATCTAGAATAAGTTCTGCAATACCTCCATAAATAATTTCTTCATTATCTAATTTTGGAGAATCTTCTCGCGAGAAGTACGTCTTGATTTCTTCAACTGTTACTATATCACGGGATGGAGTTTTTAATTCTTTAAAAATTTTATATAATGCCTCCGAAGAAATTGTATGAACTACTGCCCTATCTATTGGTGCAACTTTGATGTCTCTATTTTTTTCAAATTCCTCAAGAGTCAGAGCAACCTTCCAGTATATTTTTTCTGATTTATCTGGTCTTTCTATTTGGGCAATAAAGCTTCCTTCTTCTATTCCTTGTTTTAAAGCATTATAAATAACTCTAGGATTCAATAATTTTGGTAACCTACTAAACTGAGCAAACATTTTTACTAAATCGTTTACTCTTTTTGATGTTTCATCTTTTCCCCAAATATTATATTCTGTATTAGGTAACAATTCAGTATAATCAATTGTCTCATCTAAAAAGCGACCTTCATCGTACAAAGCTTTTGTTATTTTTTCAAAGTGTGTTGAAGATTTTCCTGTCTCTTCAAGAGTTTTTGCTTCTAAATCACCATTTTCATTTATACTTAAATACATGCAATATGTGCTTTGTATCATTCCGATTATTTCTTCTTCGTCTTTCCGCTTTCTTTTTTGTAGTTCTTTCTTTTGAATTTCTTCTAAAGTTTTAATATCATCACTACTCTCAATAGATTTCCAACCTAAAATCTTCTTAATCATTATTTGTAGTCTTGTTAATTTATTATTATCTGTTGCTAATCCAATCAATGCATTTTTGTACACCCTCGAACTACTTTCACCAGATTTTGAAAAGAAAAATTCTTTTATTTCTTCTGGTATAAAATTACTACTACAAGCCAAATTTGGTTCAAAAATAATATACTTCATTACTCCATCGTCAGGAACATCTTTTGGTGAATTTGGCATTTTATGGAGCTTAACATCTCGTGGACATTCACTTATAGCCTTTACTTTATTTACCAAATCTGACAATTCTCGGTTAATTCGATTTGAATCAATTCCTTCCATTGCTTTTGCGTGCATATTGGTTAAGTTTGGAGTCGTTGTGAGTTGCCAAACTTTCATATCTTCTTTTAAATACCAAGAGATTTCTTTCCATTTTTCTAAACCTTGTTTAAATGAAGTTATATCAATTTGTGGAACTAATATCATTGAAAATAAGTCTGCAATATTGGCTGATTTTCCTTTTGGTTGAGAATGTAAGAAGGTAGAAATGACTGCTTGTTCAATTTCTCGATTTTTTAGACCAGGATAATTGATTTGACACTCTTTGGCTTTATCAAGTTCACTAATGAGAATATTCCTCCAGTTTTCTTCGTCTAAAATTTCTAACATATTCATAATTCCAGAAGATAATTGATTATCATTTGATAATAATGATTTTGCAGATAGGAAAGAAGAGTCATCGTACTTACTTGCAAAAGACATTGCTGAAGCTAGTATTCTAAGTAGACCTCTTGTTTTTTGAAATTTATTCAGATCAGTCCATTTTGCTTGGAAGATATTTAGTAACTCTGGATGAAAAGGATAATTATCTTTCAATTTATTGTATGAAGTATTGCCTTTTTGATCTTTTCGTAATTCATCAAATTTGTCATACGTTCCAACCAAAGAATCTACTATATTCGTTACTTCATCACTATTTCGATCTTCTGTTTTTTCAAATAATCTTCTGCGTAAAATCTCCGGAACATCATCTTTGGATACTGGTTCTTGGCTCTCTGCGAACCTTTGAAATATTTGTTCTAAAGATTCCAACACTTTTATTCCTGTACTATCCACTGCTTCCACTTGGGATGCTATTAAGGTAGATACCATCGCTGCTTTTGGTTTTGCTGCTACTGCTTGGGTTAATGCTTGGAAGAAGTCTTTTAAAGTGCCCAATTTATTTGCATCGTTATTTACCGCAGTTCTACAATAAATCACAGCTTCATCCACAAGCAATAAAACCGATTTATTCTCTCTAAAGGACATTTCTATTAGTTCTTCTATTACTGGTTGTGCTGGTGGTGTATACTTTTCTTCGTGTTCCCTTATATATTCAAGCCCCTTCTCCCCACCTAGTTGATAGGCAAATGCCCCCCAAGGAGTTTTACACGTTGTTTTATTACCATCAGGGGAGATTACCGTCAAACCTTTGTGATAGTCGAATTTATCAAATGGTAAAATCGCTACTCTCGTTTGTGGTATTGAATTTATACCAGAATAATTATAAAAGCTTTTTACGGTCTGATTGTCTGGAAATTTATGACCATTTTCTGCTAAATGAAATAATGTTATGAGAGTATGAGTTTTTCCACCTCCATAGGTTACTTGAAGGGTTAGGATTGGTTTTCCACTTTCACCACTTAATCTAAGAAGTACATCTTTTACTAACCTCTTCATATTACTAGTTGGAAATGTTCTATTAAAAAATGATTCTGGATTCTGATAAACTTCTAAAGCGTTTCCCATTTTAACTGCATATAAGTCAGCTGCAAATTCTGACATCGA
Organism: Leptospiraceae bacterium; assembly: GCA_024233865.1. Taxonomy (GTDB): domain Bacteria; phylum Spirochaetota; class Leptospiria; order Leptospirales; family Leptospiraceae; genus JACKPA01. The sequence continues at coordinate 242,874 of JACKPA010000006.1, forward strand.
GATTTCTGATTTAAGAATATCTTCTCTTACTTTATTAAGTTTGTGCCAGGTCTTATCGTTTCCCATTATATGATTCCTCTTCTACTCGTTAATCTTCTGGATTGATAATTTGTAATTTTTCTATATTTTTAAAATCATCAATGTTGTAAGTCATCAAACTCATATTTTTTACTATAGCGGTTGCTGCAATAATAGCATCTGGTAGTTTCATCTTTTTATCTTTTCTGATTTGAACTACTTCCAAAGCAATTGGTTGATCTACATAAATTATATTTAATTTTGATATTAAAGACTTTACTTTTTCCTCTTCCACTTCCGACACAAATGAATGACCAAGAACTTCCATGAATGTTATAATAGAAATGAAATATTCACAAGAGTTTTGAAAAACTTTTTCTATAGGAAGTGTTTCTTTTGAAAGATAGATTATGATATTACTATCTAATAAGTATTTCATCTTTCCCATTCATCTCTAATTTGCCGTTGCCATTGTATTGGGTCTTCTATTTCCTTAAAGGGAACTACATTTTTGTATTTTTCAAAAATATATTTTATTTCTTCTAAAATATCTCTTTTTTGTATGTTATTTTCTTTCTTTTTATAGATAGGTCGAATAATAACTTCGATTTCTTCACCATACAATGTATCTATAGATTCATTGAGAATAATATTGAATCCATCAACTAATGTACCTTTTACTACAATTGCATTTTCCATATTTTCCTCTTTAAAATAAATTTCCTTGATCACCTGAATTCTGTTTCTCAAACTCTTTATTTTTTCCCCAACTTACGATTGACTCTAAAAGCGTTTTTTCTTCTTTTTCCTTTGCGGTATCACACATTTCAAGGATTGATTGTCCGATTTTCCAAAAGATTTCGTTTTGGATTAGATTGTTGTTTGTTACATATTCACTAAGTTTTTTTGTATCTCCAGACTTCCATACCACCATAATCCTATGGAGCATATCTATAAGTGGCAATAATCCGCTTACGTGGGATTCTCCCAGTTTGTCGTTTTTTCTTGTGTTGTATGGTTTTAAGGTATAATTGCTGCTGCTCTTTGCGAGTATTCCATAGTTGTTATCGGCTAACTCTTTTAAGTCTAGTCCATAAGCCTGTGAGAGCAAGATACACTCTCCTGCGGGTGCTGCATCGTAACCAAAATTGTACCTGTGCATTAGGTAGTATGATGTCCATGCGTCTACACCTTCGGTTGATTCTTTGTGTAAAATCGCTCCGAGTGCAAAGTCTGTTACCATCCTTCGGACTTCTTTCAAGAATTCCGAAACGGTAAACTCCTTTCCGTCTGGTCTTTTAACAAATTCATACCTGCTGTAAGACTCCAATGCTGGTCCGATTGCCGACCATACAAAGTCTGGTCCCCTCACGCCTTCGTCCCAAAAGTAATGCAACCTGTCCGTAATACGTTCTTTCATCTCTTTGATCACCTGAACATGCTTTCCTTTCCCAGCATCCTTTGCACGCTTCCTGCAAACCATCCAAATGGACGTGGATAGAGCTGATTGGTTAAAATTTCTTAATCCTCCACCTTTTTCTGTATCTATAGGCAGAGACGCTGTAATTGTAAAGTTTGCTTTTATGAGAGCTGTTACAAGAGTTTCCCAAGCGTTTGGTTCTTTATTGGCAAAGACGACTACAAAAATTCCTCCTTCAACAAGAATTTCAGATTGTTTCTGAAAAGCTAAAGCCATTCCTTTTTCATATTCTGTTTTGGATAATCTTTCTCCTTTTAAAGCTTCAATATGTTTTTGATTTTTTAAACTAACAACTAACTCCTTTTCTTTTGGAGATAATTCAGTGTTAGTCAAATACTCCAATTCAGTGTTTACCAACATTCTTTTTAGCCATACGTAGAAAAAATCGGAGATATCTGCATAATTTATTGCGTCATAATAAGGTGGATCAGTAACACCACAAAAATCATAATTCTTTAAGTCTAAATCGGTTGCTGATTGATTTAATATTTTAGGAGTATAATCATTTTTGATTTGCAGATTCCTTAATACATTTATAATTGAATATAATTGGTCTTTATAACAAGCAATAGATTCAGAAAAAGGATTTAATTCAATAAAATCCCATGTGATCGGTAAAGCATATCTTGAAAATGTCGAGCTAGTTCCTTCTACACTTGTTCTCCAAAAACAAATGGTACTGTTGTAATCAATTAATTTATTGATTGTTAAAATTAAATAATTGTAAATTGAATTTATCCATTCATGATTATATTTATGGTCTTCTATTTGTTCTTTAGCTATCATTCCATACTTTATGAAAGTCATAATAGACAATAATTGCCTGTCAGTAAACAAATCACTATATGTTTTCAATCCATATAAAGAGACTTTAAAAAATGTGCTTGTTAAAGGAGTTCCAGCATAAGGAAACGATTCGTTAGGTATACTAAAAGAAATTTTATTTTTGATTTCGTTTAATTTATCTTTAACATATTCTATTGTATCAGTTTCTATTTTTTCAGGTATTCTATATTCTTTATCATAATTGTTTTGATAGATTGCACAAGTCATCTGCTCTTTAAGTAGATTATTAAATCCACATTCTTTAATATAATCTGTTTTTACAATAGTCCCACAAAAGGGACATTGTGCATTAGCACTCGACATAATAGGCTTTCCAATATCACTCTTGTCTTTTGGTGTGTATGGTTCAAACTCAACTATTTTTGTATCTTTGTTTGGCTTGAGCCTAAGAGCTCGTAACTTATCTTTTTTGTCGCAAAGAATTAATGTTTTCAACAATGGAATTGTAGCACCACAATTCGGGTCTTGGCATGGAACGGTTCTTGCCCAAAGGTAGGCAACCGTCTTTTTCCCATCCACTTCGGGATAAAACTCACCGATCTCTTTTTTGGTTTGTTCCAAAACCCATTTCCCCCAAAGCTCAACGTGATCAGCTAAATCACCCATTTTTCCAGAAGAATTATGCAACTGCATTTGGGATTCCCCCTTATCGCTTTCCAAACCCAAATCGGGAAGAGGAAATTGTTTACCATAAAACTTTTGAGGGTATTCTAAGGTGCATTTAAGAATAAATACCGCTACAGGATTGTAGTCGTTAGCAGTGACTTCACAACCAAGCCTCATCGCTTCCAGAGGAATCGAACCACCACCAGAGAATGGATCGATCAGTTTGGGAGGGACTCCGTTATAGGTTTTTAAAATGAGACTCTTAAAAATTTCTAGTTCGGGATTGTTTTCGGTCTTCCACTTAGTGATTTTTGTAATCATATTACAGAGTTCTTTCCTCTGTTCAACTGGAAACTTTTGACCCGTAACTTTTGCATATTCTGCTTTCATTTCCTCACTTGCATCTTCAGGGTCATCCAAAAGGGAAGCGATCAAAACGGCTCGACTAGCTGCGAGAGGTCGTCTTGCAGGCCACCTATGCAAAGAGCTGATATGTCCATTGGAAATGGATTTCTCACCCTTGGAGTGTTCACTCACCTCTTTCAGCGGAAACGCTGTCTCAATTAGCTTTTTTTTCATAGTATATTGTCCATTATCAATTGTATTCTCCAGCTTTTTTAAGTATTAGATACAAGATTTCATTAGATATCCATAAACCTTTTTCTTTTATCTTTTCTAATAGCGGTCTAACTTCAGAAATTATTTTATTTTCTTTAGCAAGAAGTAGCAAACGAGCTGTTCCAATTGCTTTAATATTATAAACTTCAGCACATTTTTTTCCAAGTCTGTCATCAATTAATATAATCGAATTGTTATTTTTTAAAGCATAACTAATTACTGCTGACTCTCCTAAACCTAAATCCCATTCTAATATTTCTTTTTGAATATCGACTTTTATTACTTCTATCCAATCACATTTTGGGAGTTCAAAGCTAGCTCTATCTTTATTTGTATATAATAGAATTTCATTGTAAACTTGTTCTGGAACCACGATTCTCTTAAAAAGCATTTTTAAAATATATTCTAATTCTAAATTAAAAAGTAAAATCAACGGAGAGGTATTTGAAACTACAAAACTGTTCATAATTAATTAAAATTTTTTAATTAAATTGAATTTTTAATTCTTCCTCAAATTCTTCTTCAGTAAAGGACAAAACTGATACTTTGTATTCAGACATTAAATACAAAAATTCAGAACGACTCAGGTTGCAAATTTCAGATGCTTTATTTTGAGAAATTAAACCAAGTTCATACCATTTTATTACAGCTGCGTATATAATTTCCTTAGACATTTCCTTTGTATTTTTACGCAATGATGCAAAAGCTGTTTCCGGTAATTGTATTAGAATTTCTTTCATTTTATCCTCTTTGTATATAGCTTGTTCATTTTTCTATCTTCTTTTACGATATTCAATATTTCTTTATCAGAAATTTTGATTTTTTTATTTTTAGATCGTATCTTTTCAATTCGAGTTTCTATTGTTAGCTTATTCAAATATATTGATAGTTCATTTTTTTCTTTTAAACTAAGCTGATCAATTAATCCCTTAACTTATTTAAAATCTACTTGTAAAGTGGCAGGCATATCCTATTTCTCCTTTTTAATATTATCATTTCATAAATTGCATATACAAGAGGTATCGCTAACTACAATCATAACTTTTCTAGAGATTCAATAGTTAATAAATCCATATCTAAATCAAGTTTAGAATAATGGATTGGAATATTTCTAAGAGCTAGTTGTTTTTGAAACTCAATAAAATTGATTCCTGCTAGTTTTGAAGCTCTATATATTGTCAGTTTCTTATTTTGATATAAAAATATAGAAAATTCCAATTTTATTTCAACTTCTGTTAACTTTATTTTAGATAGAATTGAATCGTCAATACCATTGATAATATACCTCATCTTTTCTTTTTCTATTTCCTACTTTCAATTTTTCTAAAAAACCTATCCAACCATTCCAGTTTTAAATCAGTAATCTTGGAAATAAACTCAAGAGTCATTCCTTCGTTTTTCAAACGAATCGCCATTCTAATGCGTTCTTTTCTTTTAGCGATTTGTTTACCTCGATTTAGACCTTGCTTTATGCCTTGGTTTAATCCTTGACTCAATCCTTGACTCAATCCTTGACTCAATCCTTGACTTATTCCTTGACTTATTCCTTGACTTATTCCTTGACTCAATCCTTGACTTATGAACTTATCTTTTAAACCAAAATTTTCTGCCAATTTCTCCGCTTTTGCTTCTAATTCAAAATAACCTCTTGTCTTTCGTTTCGTTATTTGCATCACTTCCTCCTCATACAACAGCGTTAACCATTCTAATATTACATCTTCCTTATTTTCTCTTGATAATTCGCCTTCGATGAATTTTAACCTATCTTCACCCCGAGTGAATATCTTTAAATACCTTATTTCTTTTTCTAACTCTCTTTGGATTTCTTCAATTATCAATATTTTTACTTCTATTATTCCTATATCTTTCGTACTATACAATCCTGCTTCCATTTCTTCTAGGTGATAGTTGGAAAATAAGTATGTCGGTCTTTTGCTACATACCAAAGTATAGGTTAGACTATCTTTATCTATTTCCTTCTTCTCTCTCAGAAGAAGAGCATACATATAATAACCGATTTTGTATAGACTTTCAACTCCAAAATAATCTAACTCTGATTTGAAATCGAGGATATTGTATTTCTTAAAGTATGTAAAGATGGCAACATTCTCTGTTATAGGCGTATCAGCTTCAATAATTACAATATCTATTTTTCTTGGCAATCTATGAATTTCATATTCCGTCTTGACAATAGCAAAACTCTCAAAATAAGTTTTCATAGCATCCTTAAATGCTTCATCAAATCCTTTAGATTTTTTCATTGTAAATTCTAAATTACTCTTCCTTTTCCTCATTTTCTAAAATTTCAAACGCATCAATAATAACTCCTCTCATTTTCCCAATCAATTTTCCAAAAGGGTCTTTTACAATATGAATAATCGGTTTTGTAGCACAATGAAAAACAACATAAAGAAAATATTTCTCTCTATGATTTGCTGCTTGTCTCCATTCATTAGCACTCAAAGCTATATGTCCTTGTGTTGCCCTTCCTTTAACTTCTATAAACCGTTCCTCTCCTTGACGAATAGAAAGAATATCAAATCCCTTCCGTAAACTTGGGTCAGAAACGTCCTCACAATTTGCACCTCGTTCCCTTTCATACTCAAAAACCTTATCCATAGCAATTTTTTCAATTCGATCATCTCTCTTCATTCCATTAAATTGTTCAAAATCTTGATCTTCGGGAATTGGGAAAACATAAGCCATTGAATAAATTGTCACTGGAGACACTTCAAAAGATTTTGCTTCAACATGGAGGGAATGAATGGTAAATTTTTTTCTATCTTCGATGCCCTGTAATTCTTTTGTACACTTCTCTAGCTTTGATTTAGCTGCTGGAACTCCTTTTTCTATGTCTTTTTTTAATTTCATCCTTTGCTCTAATAATTCTGCACTGAGTAAATTTAGAGACTCATTGATTTGTTTTTCTAAGTCTGGAATTTTATCAGCATATTCTTTTACAAATTCTTCCTTTTTGGGAATACCAAATTTTTGTAATACAAAATCTTTAACAGAGGTACTTTCTTCTGCAAATGCAATCCAGTCTGATGGAATATTAACTTGAATATTTTCTACTGGAAATAAATCTAAAAGTAGATGTGTAGGAATTTCCTTGCAAGTATTGTTCTGAAATTTTTTAATTCCAATTAAGATTTGATCTACAACATCTTTTGTTTCTACGTTTGGTAATAATTCTTTGTTTTGAATATCTTTACTTTTTAAGATTAGAATTTTAGCTAAATAAAAAATATACGGTTCATTGGTTAAAGGGTCAAAAAAGACAGCTCCTTTTTTGGCAATATCGGAATATTTTTCCAAAAACCAATTAGAAATAGCATCGTATATTACTTCTCCTGGATGTAAATAAATTGCTGATGGAACAAACGAATGCTTTGAAATAGCTAAAGACTTTTCGAAAGTAAACTTATCCCTTAAATGTTCTTCGTATTGTAACAAATATTTACTTATATTTTCTGGTAAATTATTAAACGAAAAAACACCTTGAATATCACCAATTAATTGAATATTGAAAAATTGTAAAATATCTTGAAAATATAACCTTACAAACGCTGGCATTAGTCTTAGTGTTTCATTAGATTTTTGTCTTTCTTTCCAACCTTCTAAAAGTTTTTTTACATCACTACATTCTACTTTTTGTTTTTGCTCTTCTATTGACTTTCGGAAATTTTCTTTTGTAAATTTAGAGTCGATTTCTTCTTCAAAAAAATTATTTGAATTTTGCCTTTCGATACTATTTTGGATCAATTCTGATAATGAGATATCTTTTAATTGTTCACCAATAATATCAAAAACTTTATCTCCTAACTCTTCTCGAATTTTATCTAATTTCTCCAATAAGACTTTTAATACTTTACCCTCTCTTGTATCTTCTGCTACTAAATTTAAGAGTAAAACATCGTGTGTTTGCTTATAACGATGAATCCTTCCCATCCTTTGTTCAATGCGAGCAGGGTTCCAAGGAATATCATAGTTCACAAGAACCCAGCAAAATTGCATATTCAAACCCTCACCCGCAGCATCTGTTGCAACCATATACATACAATCATCTGAACGAAATTTATCGACCATTTTTTTTCGCTCGATATAGTCTACACCACCATGAATAAAAGCAATTTGTTTATAATAACCTTTTCCTTCCAATCGATTTATTATAAACTCTAAGGTATCTCTATGTTCTGTAAAAATCAAAACTTTTGTGTCTTTGTAATCTTCTAACGCCTCCCATAGTTTTTCAAATTTACTTTCATGCTTTAAATAATAAACATCTTCTGCAGTTTTTACAAGAAACTCAACTTGTTCCAGTTCGGTTTTTAAATCCTCAATTGTTTTCGCGTTAGTAGCGGCTAAAACAGTGTTATCGTTAAATTCACTTTCCTCGTAACCATCAATAATTTCTTCTTCATCACTCGTTTTATCTTCCCTATAATCTTGAAAAGGTAAGTCATTTTGATTTCGAATAAAAGATTCATTCGATAAATTTCCTTCATCTAGTTGACGAATAAATTCTCGTAATTTATCTCTCCTTCTTTCTAAAGATTTAAGTATTGCTAAAGTCGAACTTGCAAGTCTTCTTTGTAAAACCATCATAGCAAGTCTCGATGCCGATTTGTTATTGAATCCAGCAAGATCATATTGATTTTTGCAATAATCTGTCACGACTTCATATAATTCTTTTTCTTTTTCACTTAGAGTATAACTTATAGTTTTACTTTCTCTTTTTGGAAAGATAGGTTGTCCGTTAAAGAAAACCATATCTTCTTTCATTCTTCTCAAAATATAGCTTTTTTTATCGCTTTGGCTTAACCTTTGAAATAGTTTATAATTTGAAAAAATTGTTGGTTCTAAAAGTTTCCAAAGATAAAAATAGGATTCTTCTTTACCCATGTGAGGTGTGGCGGTCATAAGTAATAAATTCCTATTTTGTTTAGCAATGAGTTCAGCTATTTTATATCTATTACTTTTAATTTCTGTTAAATCGTAGTCTCGTCTTGCTGATAATTTATGTGCTTCATCAAAAATAACTAAATCATAAGGTAATGCTTCTATATATAAACTTTTTGCTTTATCTCGACAAATAGTATCAATACTAATAATTGCTAAATTGTTCTCAAAACTAGAAAAAATATTTTCTGAATTTTCCTTAATTTCATTGCCTTTTATAATATTAAATTTTAACCTAAATAGATTATCTAATTCATTTTGCCAATTTCCAACAAGACCTGCGGGAGGAATAACAAGAACTCGATTGACTAATTTTCTGGATAACATTTCTCTTATGTATAAACCAGCCATGATAGTCTTACCTGCTCCTGCGTCGTCTGCAAGCAAGAACCTTAATTGTTTTCTTTTAACCAATATGTCATAAACTGCAACTAATTGATGAGGTAAAATATCAATTAAAGATGTTTCTGTAGCAAATAGAGGGTTTAATAAATATGCATTCTCTAACCTATACCCTTCAGTTACTAATTTTACAATATTACTGTCACGATTCATAAAATTTTCTGACTACAACACTTATAATAATTAAAAAATATGTCAAATTTAATTTCTTAATAGATTTACCCATGGTTAAATCTAAGACAAAATATAAATTGACAAATTATAACCAAGGTATAACTTCTTGTTTTGCTTAAAAAATATTAGATTTAGTTTTTTGCAATGGAAATTATTTTCATACAAAAAAATATAAAAAAAAGACTTATATAATTTCGGCACATAACTAAGCGTGTAAGCTGCGCCTCAAGAGTAAATTGGGAGTTCTCTTTCGGCTTGGGCTACGCCACATTTCCGCTCTTGTTGGAAGTTGCGGAAACGTCTTACACTCTCTAACGTTAGATGAAATTTTCCCCGCCCGGAATAACATTACTACAGCGGAGCTGAAGAGCATTTGAAAAGAGAATTACCTAATTTATTATTTGAAAATTCATAGCAACTTCTCATTGAAAATATTTTAGTTTTACATTGATTTTATTCTTTGAAATTAAAAACTATTATTTTTATAATACAATTGATTAAGTGAATTCAACAACAGAATTAAAATATGGAAGTACAATTAAATACAGACGCAGAAATAAATCAATTTATAGATAATGTTAATAAAAAGTCAAAAATAGTAGTTTCTGAAATTAAAGAACAATTTTTAGAAGATGAACTTCCATGGGTTATTGGTTTTTCTGGTGGAAAAGATAGTACGGCTGTACTTCAACTAGTGTTTTCTGTCATTGCAGAATTGCCTATAGATAAAAGAAATAAGGAATTTCATGTGCTATCGAATGACACTTTAGTTGAAAATCCAAACGTAGTAGATTATTTAGATAAACAATTGGAAAAAATTGAAAAATTTGGTAAAAATGAGTTGTATAGACATAATCCAGATGCTTTTCAAACGACTAAAGAAGTTCCCAAATTAGAAAATACATTTTGGCTAAATTTAATTGGAAAAGGTTATCCTTCACCAAATAAGTGGTTTCGGTGGTGTACCCAAAGAATGAAAATTAGACCCACCTACTAAATCTGTATCGAAGTGCTTCAGATGTAATGGAATGTCCGCTCGTAATTGATGACACAACTCCTAGCTGCGGAAATTCTCGACTTGGATGTTGGACATGTACAGTTATAGACCAAGATAAATCTATGGGTTATATGATTCTAAAAGAAAAGTTGTTAAAAATTAGCAGACGTTGTGCGTCGTTACCAATACTTGATTCTCGTAGTGCGGATGAAATTCTTGGATATGACAAACAAGGATTACCAAATGGTAATTGATACATCTGCTATTATTGCAATTTTATGCAATGAAAATGAATCTGAACAATTATTGTATTGTATTGTATCACTGTAGAAACAAATTGTAGTATATCAGCTGCAAATTGGCTTGAAATGAATATTGTTATAAATAGTCGTTTTGGTCAAGAAGGAGAAAATGAATTAGATAATTTTATAAAAGAAGCTGAAATTGAAATTGTAGAAGTTAGCGTAGAACAAATAAAAATTGCACGTCAGGCTTTTAAACATTATGGCAAAGGAAGACATCCTGCTGGTTTAAATTTTGGAGATTGTTTTGCTTATTCACTCGCAAAATATTTTAATGAACCTCTATTATATAAAGGAGATGACTTTAGCAAAACAGATATTATCAGCATTTCACACTAAGATTATGATTAGTAATGAAAATATAAATTTTGCAGTGGCAAAAGCTCCATGGCTCGGTGACATGCCGAAGCGGCACGTCGGGTATGCTCTAACGTTATGTGGCGTGCGTTAGTAGTTTTACTTTTTAGTAAATTTACTCAAAGTTAAAAATTTAATGTTTACCTAAAAATCCCTTGGCAAAGAAAAAAGTAATTCCTATCATATTAAATATATATTGTTACAACATGGACGGAAATTGCAACGGTCTAAATTTACTAGCAAGACTTCACCTTGAAAGTAAGTAAGATGCTTTATGATTTTCAGATAAAAGCAAAAGCCATGGAATTTGGTGAAGATAATTTGAGGTAATCCTATCTGAAAAATTAGAAGATTACTTTCATGATTTTGATGAGAGAGACAATATTTATTAAGATGTTCCCAAAAAAACGATTTTACAATTAATTAATAAATTAAAGGAGAAAAGATAAATAATGGAAAAAGATTTAAAATTAATTGGCATCGAAAATCACAATAGTAGAAGGAGAAAGAAAGGGTTAGAACCATTAACTAAAAAAGAATTTAGAAAGTATACTAGAAATGTTTCGAAAGATGCTACCGGTAGAAATGCCCCTCATGTAGATAAAGCAATTGAGAGAATGAAAGAAACATTTGGAAAAGATGTAACCCGAAAAAAGAAAGAATGTTTTAGATGTGGAAAAAATAAAAAATTAACAGAATTTGTTTGTAGGTATGACGGAAAAGAGCCTGTAATTAATAATGTCTGTAAACAATGTGAAAGCAAAAGAACAAGTGAGTGGGCTAAATCAAGGAAGTCAAGATGATGAATCTTGACTTTTCTCATATGTTTAAATTATATTTTTTCATTACTTTGCTTTCTTTTAAATAATACAATGCTTTCTACATTTTTTGGTGATTGGTTAGAAGAAAAGATGTTTGACACAATAGAATTTTTTACCCAAAACTACATTTTTAAAAAATTATAAAAACCGGATTCAGGCAGGTGTGCCATCTTCAAATACGAAATTATCCTCCTTCCCTATCATAGAATCTATATTTGGAAAATACAAACTCATTCCAGCTTTTCTTAATCAGATAGCAGTTCACAGTGTTCTTCTACGCTCATCTCTTTTTTCTCCTTTTCTATGTTTAAAATGATTTTTGTGATTTGTATGATTTAGAATTCTTTTTTCAGGCAAATCCTTAAAAACCGACAAAATCAGAGCGCCAACTCCCATCCCAACCCTACTTAAAAATAAACAATTTACATATATGATGTGTTTTGTAGTTTGGGAACAAAAATATTTCATAAATATTAAGGAGATATTATGCCTGAAATACTAACAAAAACCTTTTATAACAATACCATACTAGAATGGCTTATTTCACTATCAATGATTGTGGGAGCATTTGTAATAGGCAAAGCTATGTATTGGTTTTTTGGAAATATTGTCAAAAAATTAACTCAAAAAACAAAAACAAAGCTAGACGATATCCTTATCGATATGATTGAAGAACCGATAGTCTTGGCATTGGTATTAATCGGAATTTGGTCAGCTCTTAAATTTTTACACTTACCTGAACTAGCGTACATTTGGTCTAACAAAGTATTTCATATATTAATTGTTTTGAATATTTCATGGTTATTGGTTAGACTGATCGACTCTTTTTTTGAGGAATATCTAGTTCCTTTGACCGAACAAACAGAAACAGATATAGATGATTTGATCGTTCCCATATTAAGAAAAGGTTTAAAGTTTATTATTTGGACAATCGGTGTTGTTGTTGGCTTGAATAACGCAGGATATGACGTAGGTGCCTTAATAGCAGGACTAGGCATAGGAGGTTTGGCTTTGGCAATGGCAGCAAAAGATACAGTATCCAATATGTTTGGTGGGTTTACGATTTTCGCAGATCAACCTTTCAAAATCAATGACAGAATCAGAGTGAGTGGTTTTGACGGATCGGTAAAAGAAATTGGTATACGAAGCACAAGGCTACAAACACTAGACGGAACAATTGTTACGATTCCCAATTCTACGTTTTCCGGTACACCTGTAGAAAACGTTTCTTTAGAGCCATCCAGAAAAATTGTTTTAACCTTAGGTTTAACCTACAATACCAGCAAAGAAAAAATGCAGCAAGCAATGGATATACTAAAAAAAATCGGCACAGACAATCCTAACGTAATAGACCCTGTTTTGGTTTCTTTTACAAAATTTGGAGCCTATTCTTTGGATATTTTGTTTATTTATTTCATCGCAAAAGATAGTGATATACTGAATACAATGGCTGAAATCGATTTGGAAATATTAAAACAATTCAATGAAAACGGATTGGAATTTGCATTTCCAACCCAAACGATCCACAATATTCAACAGCAACCAACCTAAAAAAAGAGGGTGAGCAAATCGTTCACCCTACCCAATTAAATTGTAGGTGAGACCAACTTTTAAAGATTTAAAAAGTTCTTGAAATAAAAACGCAAAAATTATATCGTCTACTTTTCATGCTATAATGAAAATTTTGTTATATTTTTAATGTTTATATTATAAAAAGTAGGTTTTATGATTGTACCCAATAAAAAGGAATTAACAGACCAAGAATACAAGCAACTAACAGACATTGCTGCCGAATTTAATTGCAAAATAAGTATTATCAAAGGCGAAACTTTAACGGTTTATCCAATTATAGGTGACGAAAATAGCCAGCTTATGATAAACCGTTTTGAAGGACTTCCCTTTGTTGACCACGTCCAAAGACTACAAGTTCCCTATAAAATTATGGCAAGAGGCAATAAAACCGCTCCGTCATTTATTAGGATTGGCGGGATTAAAGTAGGAGATGGAACTTTTAGAGTAGCCGCAGGTCATTGCACTATCGATCCTAAAAACCGCTCTTTATTTTTAGAATCCGCTGCTGCCATAAAAGAAGCAGGAGCTGACTTTTTGCGAGGAGGTGTTTGGAAACCAAGAACAAACCCACATTCGTTTCAAGGAGATGATAATAGTCTGGATATTTTAATAGAGGCTAGGGAAAAAACAGGTTTACCGGTTGTTACCGAAGTGATGGATGATGATCAGTTGGAACAAGCTATTGCAGCTGGCGTTGATATGTTACAAATAGGTGCGCGGAATGCCTTGAATTACGGATTGTTAAAAAAAATATCCAAATCTATCCAAGGAAGAACTACTGCCGTATTATTAAAAAGGTCTTTACACATGGGTCCAATAGATGAATTTATATCAGCGGCTGAATACTTGGCTGCAAGCGGAAATTTGAATGTTGTGATGTGTCCGAGGGGAACTTCTCCGGCGGTTTCCGGTTTTCGCAACACTCCGGATTCTTCTATTACAATATTATTAAAAAAAAATACCTGGGCTCCTGTGATGGTTGATCCCTCTCATTCGGTTGGTAACGGTGTTTTTGTCCCATATGAGGCAATGGCTTCAGCTGCTTATGGAGCTGATGGTGTAATTGTGGAAACTCACATTGATCCAAAAAGAGGCATCGGTGATGACCCAAAACAATCCATAACTCCTGATGTGCTTGCAAAATTAATTAAAAACTGCAAACAAATCCATGAAATATCAAGAACCATCTAAATGAGATTAAGTAAAAACGAACATTTCGACTACGCTCGAGTGTTCGGAAAACGTCTCAACGCTCCCAGAGCTAAGCCGAAGTGCCGCAGGGAGCATTAAATGTCTTTCACCTCTTATATCATTGTTCACCCTGATGATTATGCTATTGGAAATAGCGGTATTATTGAAAATCCTTCCGTTTTTAAAGAAAAATTACAAAAAAAAGTAAAAAGCCTGATTAGCAAAAATGTGAATATTTATGTTATGAACCTGGTAGAAAATAAACTCGATCCTCCAGAGTTTTTAATGAATTTCAAAAATCAAATCCAGATCATTCCACTATTATCCAAAGACAGTGTATCGAGCCAGGTTTTTAGGTTAAAAAAAAAGTTATTTATTCAAAAATATATAAAGAAAATTATCATTACCGGTGGTTGGAAAGATGCGTGTTTAAAATTTACAATCAACCATCTTATCAAACCGTCTGTTAAAATTTCCGATATAGCTCAAGCTACTTCACCAATTGAAGTATTTATTACTTTTGAGAAAGAAAAGAAGAATTGTATTTTAGAAATTGATCATGAATTTATTTTTTAAGTATTCAAGAGTTCTGTGTTACGTTTTACTCAAAACATCAAGAATTACAGTGTATTGAAAACGCTGAGACAATTCCGTTAGCTTTTGGTAGAGTTGCTTGTGCCCTGATTCAAATTGTTTGATAAAAGAGGAAATTTCATCCGAACTTAAACTCATTAAGACATCTCGCAAAGCATTCAAACTGTCCTTAGAAATGCCTGTAAAATCTTCAGGATTTAATTCTTGTATTGGCAGTGAAACGTCTTTTACCTCTTTATACCGGTATTCAATCCCTAAATGCTTGGCAATTACCTCGAAAACTTCTGCTTCTATAATAGGCTTAGATAAAAACCCATCACAGCCGATTTTCAAAAAATGTGCCTTATCTTCCTCAAAAGCACTGGCACTAAAAGCAATAATAACCGTGTCTTTCCCATGCTCCGTTTCTTTGATGCGTCTGGTTGCTTCCAAACCGTCCAAAATAGGCATTCGCATATCCATAAATATCAAGTGTGGATTCCAAGATGTCCAAATGTCTATCACCTCCAAACCGTTTCCTGCCTCACGAACTTCAAATCCCACAGTTTCCAATAAATTAACCAATAAAAAACGACTATCATCAGCGTCATCTACCACAAGAATTTTGGGAATGTTTGAATTTTGAGAAATTCCTATAACTTTCCTATCTTCGGCTTTCTCTTGGTATTCCTCTTTTTTTCCTGCTTTGCACTTAATTTCAACATGAAATTTACTTCCTTTCCCGACCTGACTGCTTACGCTGAGTGTCCCACCCATAAGTTCTACGTATTTTTTACTAATTGCCAATCCAAGTCCTGTGCCTTCTATGTTCTTTAGAGTTTTGGCAGATTGTACAAAAGGTTGCAATATTTTTTCTATTTCCTCTGTCTCGATTCCAACTCCGCTATCCTCCACAACAAACACCAAACACAAATCAGGAAATTTACCTTTTTTCATTTGAACTCGCAAAACAATTCCACCTTCCTCGGTAAATTTGACTGCGTTGCTTAAAAGATTTATGAGTATGTGTCTCAGTTTGCTTTCGTCAGAAGAGATAAAACGTGAAACATTAGAGTGGATGTCCAAAACAAATTGAAGTTTTTTCTGCTTTGTTTTCGCTTGGAACATCAATTCCATATTCTTTGCCAATCTATACAAATCAAAAGTGGTTACTTGGATTTTTGTTTTATTTGCTTCGATCTTGGATATTTCCAAAACGTCATTGATCAGGGCGAGCAGGTGCCTTCCGCTATGACTGATTGTATCAAGATATTTTTTATGTTGTTCGGATGTTATAACATCTCTTTGCATAAGTTGTGTATATCCAAGAATAATGTTTAGTGGTGTACGAAGCTCATGAGACATGTTGGAAAGAAACGCACTTTTGGCAATGTTGGCTTGCTCTGCGGCTTCTTTTGCTTTTTTAAGCTCTAGGGTACGATCTTTTACTTTTTCTTCCAGAGATTCGTTCAATTTTTTAAACTCCAACTCTATCTTTTTGGAATGAGTCACATCAACTAAAATAAAAACAAGTCCTTCCACATTCCCGTCTTTGTCTTTCACCGGCTGAAGTGTCCAATCCCAATAGGTGGTGCCCCATTCAGGGTGATTGGGAAATTCAAAGGGTTTAGCGTATATGGAAAAGGATTTACCGGTTTCAATTACTCGTCGAAAAATCTCTTCGTTTTCTTTGTGTGGAAAGAGAGCAAAGTGGTTTTTGCCTGGAAAAAACTCCGGTTCGTAACCACAGGCATTTGCGTACGTTTTGTTCACTCGTATAAAATTGAATTGGTTGTCAAGATAGACAATCGAAAGGTGAGTTGTATTGAATATCTTATCAAACATAAAAAACATCTTGAAAAGTAATAAAACAGAAGTCAATTTAAATATTGAAATATTTTAAAGAGTTTTCAAACTGTTTAATATACGTTTTTTTAGATATAATGTATATTATGACAAAAAAGAGGATTATAGAATGGAAAACAACAAAAAACCTCTAATTCTAATTGTTGATGACCGTTTGGATAATTTACAAGTATTGAACGATACTCTTAAAGCAGCCAATTACAGTCTTGCTGTAGCCAACAATGGAGCAATTGCCATAGAATTTTTAAAGAAGAGAAAACCGGACTTAATTCTCTTGGATATTGAGATGCCGGATATGGACGGATATGAGGTCTGTAAATCAATCAAGAGCGATCAAGAAACCACTAGTATTCCCATAATTTTTTTAACGGTAAAAACAGAAGTTGATAGTATCGTAAAAGGTTTGGAATATGGGGCTGTTGACTATATAACCAAGCCATTCAACACCAAAGAATTGCTCGCTAGAGTGTCCACACACATCGAACTAAAGCTTTCCAAAGAAAAGTTGGAAACAGCACTCGAGCAACTGAATCAAAAAGCACAAGAGCTGGATTTGGCAAATAAAACCAAAGATAAGTTCTTTTCTATCCTATCACACGATCTATCCAATATCTTTGGGAGTTTCAATAATTTAATGGAGATATGGAAATTCTATAAAAGAGGAGCTCCGGAAGAATCGTTTGTTAAGATATTGGTTAATGTCGAAAATTCTGCCAAGATGGGCTATGACCTTTTGGTGAATTTATTAGAATGGTCTAGAATACAAACAGGAAAAATAGACTTCAAACCCAAAAAACTCAAACTAAAAGAAATAGTTGAAGGAAGTTTTAAACTACTTGGGAACAATGCAGGCACAAAAAATATTACTTTAAGCTTAAATATTCCTGAAATAGCGACTATCTATGCTGACCCAAATATGCTTGGTATTATAATCAGAAACCTTGTATCCAATGCCATTAAATTCACACCCAGTGGTGGAAAAGTGGAAGTCATTTCGGAAGAAAAAGATGGATTTACTGAAATTAGTGTAGCGGACAATGGTGTGGGTATTAGCCAAGAAAACATTGCAAAACTATTTAGGATTGATTCACAACACAAAACAAATGGAACCAATAAAGAAAGAGGGACAGGATTAGGTCTTATTTTATGCAAAGAATTTATAGACAAACACAATGGAGAAATTTGGGTTCACAGCCTCCCGGGCAAGGGGAGTCAATTTTTTATTAAGTTTCCAAATCATAAAGAAAATTGAAGTCCGATCTGGCTTTAAATTATACTTAAACCGAAATTTTCAAAAGAGAAAAATCATCTATTATTTCACCCAATTCTATAGTACGCTTATAAATTTTACCCAGATCACCGTCGCACTCCTCAACACTTTGTAAAAATAACAATTCATCTGTGTTTATATTTCCGTCTTCTTTTAATTTAATATCATCCCGTCCGTCAGAACCCATAATAATCGTATCTCCAACACGAAGTTGTAGACTGTTGATTCTTGGCTTTTTACTTGTATCTTCCCATAAACTTCCTAGTTTGGAATGTTTTAAAGATATGATAAATTTTGCTTTTTTATCTCGATACAATACCATATCCGGGTGGGAAATGTTTATAAAAAGCAGTTTTCCTGCTTCTTCTTCTAATAAGCCAAGAATCAAAGACATAAACATAAGCCCTTCAAAACTTAGGAAAACTCTGTGAAGTTTTTGATAGGTAGATTCTATCCACAATTCTGGAGTTACACCGATATTTTCAGTATTGGAACGAGTTCTTTCAATCACAACCCGAAATGCAGCTCCAAAAGCTAAAATTCCACCTGCTCCTTGTGTAGACTTTCCCATGGCATCTCCATTTACAAAAACAATATATTTTTTTCCATCCAAATAAATGCTATGGGTAACGTTTATATCTCCTCCGATTTCATAATACTTTTTATTAAATATAAACTGTTTTTTTTGCTTTAGAAAGGACTCTATTTTTATTTTAGTGCTGTCAGCATCATTTTTAGCAAATGGTTCTACAAGCAGAGATATTAAATAATAATCACCATTCTGAAAATAATTAAGTTCTTCAATTACCTTTATTTGTTGTATTAAATCTTTAGTTCTATCTTTTACTTTTTCTTCAAGGTTACGATTGGATTCTCTAAGATCATTATTGAATCCAACCAAACTTTCAGCCATAAAGTTAAAAGATTTTGATAACGAACCGATTTCATTTCGTAAACTTGTGTGGTATCTCATCTGAAAATTTCCACTTGCTATTTGTTTGGCAACTGTCGTTAGTTCTTTTATGGGACTTGTAAAACTTTTTGAAAGAAAATGAAATACACATATAACTATAATTACAAAAAGAACACCGCTAAATAGTGTAGTGTATTTTATGAGAACTAAAGAATTGGTAATTGAATCATAATCAACCTTATACAAGACCTTCCAATCAACATCTTTTAGAGTTGTATAGGCTATAAAACTTAATTTTTCATTTTCTTGAATATATAACATTGCATTTGGTTTTTTATCATGCAAAACCAAATTTTGCTTTTCCTTTCTCTTTAGACAAACATCAAAAAATTTTCCAATTTCCAAAGGATTTTTTGAAATTTTTATAATCCCTTTTGTGTCGATAAGCCAACTTCCTCCACCATACATATCCAAAGCAGAAAATTCCTGAGAAGCCTTGGTAATGTCAATTCCTATACCAGCAACTCCAATAGGCTTTTCCGGCGTTCCCATTAGGGCATTTACAAAAACAAAAGTATTTTTTAACTCATTGAAACTATCTATGTTTAATTCGATTTTTTTTTTTGAATTTAAGAAATCGAAATACCAAGAATCATCCG
>JACKPA010000006.1:267500-302375 GCA_024233865.1 Leptospiraceae bacterium
ACCTGAAGAATCGCTAAAAAATTCATCAAAATTACCGTCTTGGTAGACTTTATCATACAAAATCACCCTACTACTTTTGAGCTTTTTTAGCAGTCCAATAGCTGATTTTCCGGAAATTCCCCCGCCTAATACTAAAACAGATTTTCCTTCTACTTGAATATTTATTTTATCCATTTTCTTAACTTGCTTTCCTAATGGCTTTTCAAACAATTATTTTTTAAAATCAGAAAACTCTTTTAAGTGAATAGAGCGAGACCGAGCTGAAAAGGAACGTTGGGAGAAAAAAATATTTGCTAAAAAATTACAAGAATTGGGCTTTGATCCTAATCGGTTGGTGGCTGACAAGAAGAGAACAATATGAGTTAAAATGAAAAAACTGATTTACATTCGAAATATAGAAAAATAAATTTTTACTTCTTTTTTGCTATGCTTGGTTTCTTTTTAGATGCCGTCTTCTTTTTAGCAACAATAGGTTCTGGAATAGCCTGCTTCACCTCTCCGGCTTTTTTCTTGCCGTTTGGGACGTTTTGACTTTCTTCTAACTTTTTAGTCTCTTCCGTGCTCGGATATTTTGGTCTTTGGTGTAAACTGGATAAAAGTATTTCTTTAAACGAAGATTTGATAATTGCCAAATCACCAATGGTTAATCCGGATTCATCCAATTGATTTTCTGCAAGTTTAATATTAATAATTTTTTGGATTAAGTCTTCCAAAGATTGAGGTGTAATCTCATCCAAGGATCTACTTGCTGCTTCTACGGAATCTGCTATCATAACAATGGCAGTTTCTTTCCTTTGCGGTTTCGGACCAGGGTACATAAAATCGGATTTTTTGATTTTTTTCCTATACTTAGGTGAAAAACTTGCCAACGCTCTATGATAAAAGAAAGCCATAGTACTTGTCCCGTGGTGTTCAGGAATAAAATCTATTATCTCTCTTGGAAGCCTTGCTTTTTTTGCCATTTCTAGCCCATCAATAACGTGATCGATAATAATTTTAGCTGCAAGTCCCGGATTATTCTTATCAATATTCTCTTTTTTGGGAATTAGATGCTGGTTCTCAGCAAAAAAACCTGCATTCGGTATTTTTCCAATATCATGGTAATAAACCCCAACCCTTGTTAATAACCAATCCAGTCCTAAATTTTGGGCAGCTCTTTCCGAAAGCGCAGAAACCATAAAAGTATGGGTATAGGTGGAAGGAGCTTTTGTCAAAAGTTGCTGCAAAAGGGGATGACCCGTATCTGCCAATTCTTGGAGTTTAAATCTTGTTGGAATATTAAATATGTATTCGTATATAGGTAGTAAAAACTGTGCTACCGTTGCACCGGCAAAACCCATCAAAACACACATAGAAAATATACTAAAAACGTTTGAATTGTACAAATCTGCTAAAAATGAGCCGCTGGAAAAATCAACCCAGTACGTTTTGGAATCTATCAAATAACCACTAGCTGATAAGAATATCATTGCCAGTGTGACAAAAGCTCCTGCTTTGAGAAAATCAATCCGTTTTTTAATTCTAGGTCCATAGGTGGATGATATAACAGACGTAGTAAATGCTATCATAAACGTTGTAGGATTGCTTTTGGATAACAAAAAAATAAAAAAGGTTAGATAAAAGCCTATAACAACGGCTATTAACTCATCAAAGATAAAACCGATAAGTAAACATATCATGCCGGTTGGAATAAAAATTGCGAAATAATAAACCGAATCATAATTTTTCTCCGGATTGAAATAAATTTTAGCTGCTATAAAAGTATAAAGGAGCACAAACCAAATTAAAGAAAATATGATTAAATTACTGGATACATCAATGAGTTTTTTATTGGCGTACTTTTTTAAAAAAATTAAAACAATCGCAACCAAGGTAATTTGAACAATTAAAATCGAAAATATGGAGGATATATTCGCTCTTGTGGCATACAAGTTCAAAGCTTTCAGTTTAGTCCTGATTTCAGGTGTAATCAAACCTCCTTTGCGAACAATAGTTTCGTTGGTAGTAATTTTTGCTTTAATAGGTGCTATTTTTTCTTTTTGACTTATCTTTTCGTTTTCAGTAGCATCTTTGCTGAACACACAAGCCGGGTAAGAATATATATAAGAAAAACTTAGTTTTTGAATGATGGAAAGAATTTTTGCATCAATGTTTTTAAGCTTATTTTCTATCAGCTTTGTTAGTTTGGCATTAATCGCATTGTTTTGGTAAAGTGCAGTTCTTTCAAAAATATGATTTCCATCTAAAATGGAGGGATTCTCATTTGTAGATTTATTGATGATGATCCCACCAAACTGCATAACAGATTTTATATCCGGAAGATTTTCTTTTATAACGCAATTGGTAGAAAAGAGAAGATTTACACTCTGATGAACAAGGTCTTTTAAATGATTTTTTTGAGGGTACGTTATCAAGATATCCAAATCAGAATTGGATCTATTTCTCCATCTTGGATTTTTCTCTTTGATCAGTTTGACGGGTTGTTGGGAATGATTAAAACCAGCTATTTCTTTTAAATTTTCAAAATCTTCTTCTATCCCGGAATGTATTTTATCGGTCAGAATGTCATAATCCCTTTCAAATACAAAAGAACCGGATTGGTATGCTTTGGCTCTTTCGGCTTCCGTTTTTTCAATATCCACATAAATAATTTCTCTTGACGAGACAATCGTTTCCGGTGATATATTCCCTACAGCATAGAGACCATTCGGACTTAAATCAACTCTTGCCTGTCCCATGTGAGGAGCCGCGAGTATCAAAGTTACAATTATAAGCGTTATAAGAAGTAAAATGAATTGTAACTTCCGTACAAAAAGCACCGGTCTTGTTTTAGTCAGGCTATCGGTAATATTAGCCATCTGACTTTCCAAATAAATAAAAAAATTATTTTTGCTAAATGGTTTCAAATTTATTCACTATTACTTCTATAAGAGGATTTCTTGTAATATCGCTTTTATCAAAATGCACAATTCCAATATGCTCTACGTTTCGTAGAAGTTCCACAACTTTTTCAAAGCCGGATTTTTCTCTTTCCAAATCAATTTGTGTAATATCTCCCGACAAACACATTCTGGAATTTTTACCAATTCTAGTGAGAAGCATTTTTAATTGACCGATTGTACAATTTTGTGCTTCATCCAGAATAATAAAAGAATGGGAAAGAGTCCTTCCCCTCATAAACGCTATGGGAGCAATTTCAATCCGATTTCCGGAAATCAATTCTTGTACTTTTTCAAACCCAAGACATTCATACAAGGCATCATAGATGGGTCTTAGATAAGGGTCTACTTTTTGCGCCAAGTCACCAGGCAAAAAGCCCAAAGATTCTCCTGCTTCCACAGCCGGACGTGTTAAGACAATCCGATCGACTTCACCGGTTTGTAACATTCTACAGGCTATGGCAGTAGACAAAAACGTCTTTCCCGTTCCGGCCGGACCAGTTGCCAAGCTAATTAAATTATCCAAAAGGCTTTGAACATAATTTTCCTGGTTTTTAGTCCTAGGGTAAATCGGCTTTCCTTTATTGGTTGTAAAAACTTTATCGTTTGGTGTCCAGTTCAATGTTTTATTGTTTTTTATTAAATAATTTAGATCAAAAGAATCAAAAGAATCTTTATCCGGTCTATGGGAAAAATTGGCAACCAAATTTGTAAAAAACTCAATAGCGTTTATTACATTAATCTTATCTCCCCCCAGAAGAAGTGTATTTCCCCTAGGAACAATTTCCACTCCCAGGGTTTTTGCCAAGTCACCAAGTTTGGAGTCGTTTACACCGCAAACTTTTTGGTACAAAGATTCGTTTGAAAAGGTAAAACTTAACATTTTTTTTGATAAAGATTTTCGTTTTGTTGCAATCATCAAATATTCAAAACCCTAATTTTTAATTCATTCAACTGAGCCTCTTCAACGGGAGTAGGACACTCACTCATTAAACAAAGTCCTTTTTGGGTTTTTGGGAATGGTATCACATCCCGAATAGATTGACTCTGGGTGAGAAGCATCATAATCCTGTCAATTCCAAAGGCAATCCCGCCATGAGGTGGCGCGCCATATTGTAGAGCTTCTATCAAAAATCCAAATTTTTCTTGGACTTCTTCCGCCTCTATACCCAATAATTGAAATACAATATTCTGCATAGTATTATTGTGAATTCTAATACTTCCCCCCCCGATTTCATTTCCGTTTAGAACCAAGTCATAAGCTTTAGATCGTATGTTTTCACCGTTTTTTTGAATTTCTTCGATTGAATCTTCTTCCCGAATAGCTTCGTCAACAGGAGAAGTAAAGGGGTGGTGAAGAGCTACTAATCGCTTTGTATGTTCGTCTCGCTCAAAAAGAGGGAAGTCTATCACCCAAGAAAAATTATATTCTGATAGATCTATGTTTTCAAATTTTTCGGATAACTTAACCCGTAAGGCACCCAGACTGGAGTTTACGATTTGTCTGGAATCAGCTCCAAAGAATACCATATCTCCTTCCTTTGACCCAATCCTTTTTGAAATTTCTTCCAACTGAGCAGGAGAAAATCGCTTGGTTATGGTAGATTCCAAACCGTTTTTCCCGTGTTTCATGTAAGCTAAACCTTTTGCTCTGTAATCCCTATTCAGCCAAGCGGTAAGGTCTTCGATTTCTTTGCGAGATATGACCGAACCACCTTTGACACATACAGCTTTCACAACACCTTTGTTATGCATTGCATTTGTAAAGACCTGAAAATCACAATCTTTTACGATATCGGAAACATCATAAAGTTTCATTCCGAATCTTAAATCCGGTTTATCCGACCCATAAGATTCCATTGCCTCTTGATAAGTTAGTCTAGGAAAAGGTGTTTTAATTTGAATTTGAAACACTTCTAAAAAAACATGACTAAACAATTTTTCAATTTCTCGAATTACATCCTCTCTATCTACAAAGGCAAATTCCATATCCAACTGAGTGAATTCCGGTTGTCTATCAGCTCGCAAGTCTTCGTCTCGAAAGCATTTCACGATTTGGAAATATTTTTCGATTCCACCAACCATAAGAATTTGTTTGAAAATTTGAGGAGATTGAGGTAGAGCATAAAAGCTACCCGGGTTTAAGCGAGAGGGAACTAAAAAGTCTCTTGCTCCTTCCGGTGTGGATTTGTTCAAAATCGGAGTTTCGATTTCCATAAAACCATTGTTATTCAAATAATTACGAATAGAAAAAACAAACTTATGTCGAAGGATCATTTTTTCTATCATTTCTGCTTTTCTGAATTCCAAATACCTGTATTTTAAACGAACGTCTTCTCCGGATTCATCAAACTCATCTAACGCAAAAGGCGGAGTTTTTGAGTGATTCAAAATGCTTAATTTTTCAATTACAACTTCCAGATGACCGGTAGGAAGTTTTGGATTTACAGATTCTTTATCTCGATTCTGTAATTTACCCTGGATGGCAAGAACATATTCTGAGCGGATTTGCTCAGCTACTATAAAATCATCGTTTAAGTTTTCTTTTCTAGCTACAACTTGTATAATTCCGGTTCGGTCTCTCAAATCAACAAAGATAACACCACCCTGGTCTCTAAAACGAAATGCCCAACCAAACAAATTTACTTCTTCTCCAATTTTTTCTTGGGTTAACTCCAAAGCAAATTTTCTATTTCTGTAATTTTGTAAAATCCAATCTTTCAAAGTGTTTAAAAACAACCTCTAATGCAAATTTTGTTTCAATTCTTAAAAAAGAGTAGTTTTAAGCAAGATAAAAAAGTGTATCCTTATTTTTTTGATGATACAAAAAAGGTTAATATGTAAAATGGAGCCAGTTTTTATGAAAAGCCGGAAAACAATAAAAAGTTCTTGATATAATTTTGCAATTACTAAACATAAGTTTATTATGTCAGCCAAATTAAATCCACATGATATGTTTGTTCGTGGTATCTTTAAGCAAATGGATTATTCAAAAGAATTCCTAGCTCGCTTTTTACCAAAACCAATATTAGAAATCATCAACCTACAAGAAATGAGATTAGAAGATACTTCCTTTGTAAGTGAAGATTTCAAGGAATTATATTCTGACATTTTATTTGAAGTTCCATTTAAAACAGGAGAAAAGTCAAACATTTACTTTTTGTTTGAACACAAATCCAATCCGGATTATGATATACTTCTACAACTGCTAAAGTACCAGACAGAAATTTACAACAAATCCAAAGGTATAGTTCCGGTTATCTGCTTGGTCTTTTATCATTCGGAGGGTAATTGGACTATTCCCAAACGATTTTCCGAAAAAATGAAATTAAATGAAAAAATAAGTGTTTTCAAAGAATACATATTGGATTTTAAATATCTGTTATTTGATATAGAAAAAGCAAAAATCGATGAATGGGAACTATCAACAAAGCTAAAGGTTGTTTTATTGCTTCTAAAAGAGGTAAGAAAAAAAGAATTTGATGAAATAAGATTCAAAGAGATAGTAAATATAGGAAGAGAAGTCTTTTTATCCCGGGATGGATTAGACTTGCTAAAGAGAGTTATTCTATATACTTATTTTACAACGAGCTTAGAAAGACAAAAAGTGAAAGAAATATTGAGTGAAACCTTAACGGAAGAGAGGACGGAAGAAATGATGACAACAGGCGAGAGATTATTATTAGAAGGAAAATTAGAAGGAAAATTAGAAGGAAAATTAGAAGGAAAATTAGAAGGAAAATTAGAAGCCGCTATGAATATGTTCAAATTAGATATTCCGGAGAATTTAATTCTGAAAGCAACCGGTTTTAGTAAATCCGATTTATTCACAAAGGACAAAAACGGTCTTCATTTAAATAAACAGAAAAACAACAAAGAAAATCGTAAACTTGCAATCAGAACGGCTTTGGAGATGTGGAAGAATGAATTTGATATTGAGGCAATAGAGCGGGTTACAGAATTAAATCCTAAGTGGTTGAAAAGGTTCTTTAAACGTTTTTCTAGAGGCTCCCAGCCTGAGTAGATAGTAATACAATATATACAACATAGAATGGTTTATAGGAAAGTGCGTTTACCAATCAAATCGAAGACGAATCTAAACGAAAAGATGGTCTCGCCCGCCTCAAAGCAGTTACGCGCAAAAAACCCAAGATATGGTCAAATGGGACCCGCAAAATACCAAACAATGTCTGAAAATAAATAATTATCATTTGAGTTCATCTAAATCGATTATACCTCTTCCATTGCATCGACCATTTTTGCGAAATTTTTCTGCGATTTTGTTTCCAATTTTTCTTTTACTGGAAAAGTTTTATCAAACTCTTCCAATTCTTCTGGGCTCGTTTCAAACAGAGAGGATTTGATGTTGTTTTTCTTAAGAAAGTTAAACTACTTGGTTCCTTGATAATTCCAAAGAAATAACCAAAATTTATACTACCATGGATAGAAAAAATGCCCAAAAGCATCATAATTCCAAAACGATTCTTATCCTACAAACCTTATGTGGTCAAAAGAATTAAATTGTTGGTTACAGCGATACCCCAATCATTGGACAGTTGCTTTTTAGTAAGAAAGGGTTGACTTTGTTGTTTTAAATGAAATAGATTCATGATAAAAGGAGGTTTCAGAGTATGTCATCAAATTCTGTAGTAATGCTTGGAGCAACAGGGGCTGTAGGACAGCAAGTTGTAAAAACACTTATAAATATGCCGTTGACTCGACTAACACTACTTGGTAGACGAGAATTGGAAGGGGTAACAGGTCACTCCGTTACTCAACATCTTGTTGATATTCACAATCCTACCTCTTACCAGGATTTTTTAATAGGGCACAAAACGGCAATTTGCACATTAGGAGTCGGACAGCCTTCCAAGATGAGTAAATCGGATTTTCTCAAAATAGATAAAGATGCAGTATTAAAATTTGCCACAGCTTGCAAACAAGCGGGCATACGGCATTTTGAACTTCTCAGTTCGGTTGGTGCGAACTCATCATCGTTTTCTTTCTATTTACGAACTAAAGGAGAATTAGAAGATGGTTTGAGGGCACTTAATTTTGAACTTTTAAGTTTATTTCATCCTTCGATGATCCTGACTCCCACCAACCGCTATGGCTTATCTCAGCAAATCACGCTTATAACATGGCCATTATTAAGTCCAATGTTTATAGGTGCTTTAAGCAAATTTAGAGGAATTAATGTTGATGAATTAGGTGCGGCAATTGCAAAAAACATTATAACAAATAAGCAGGGTGAAGAGATTTTAGAATGGGAACAATTTACTGTTCAATAAAATGAAGAAAACACCATGACTTAGACGATTTCTTAAAATGTTGTACCAAAATAATCGTTAAAACAATGCTCTATTGCTTTTGCCAAGGAATAATTATTTTTAGGAGGAAAGATATTTAAAAAAAATTTAGAAATTTTGTATTGTTTCTGATTTGTTATAAAAATATTTAGAGCTTATGAACAATATTGTATTTCCAAAAGATTTTGTATGGGGAACAGCAACAGCTGCTTATCAAATAGAGGGAGCATACAAAGAAGACGGAAAAGGTTCTTCTATTTGGGACGAATTCGTAAATAAAAAAGGTAAAATTAAAAACGGAGATACCGGAGATATAGCTTGTGACCATTACCACCGCTACAAAGAAGATATCGAACTAATGAATAGCCTTCACTATCCGGCATATCGCTTTTCCACTGCTTGGTCAAGAATTTTTCCCGAAGGAAAGGGAGAAATAAATCATAGGGGTATCGATTTTTATGACAAGTTGGTTGATTTTCTAGTGTCAAAAAACATTACTCCCTTTGTTACTCTTTATCATTGGGATTTACCTTCTGCTTTGGAAAAAACGGGCGGGTGGCTCAACCGCAATACATCCAAATATTTTGCTGATTATGCTGAAACTGTCGTAAAAAAACTGGGTGATAGAGTTACAAATTGGATTACAATCAATGAACCATGGATTATAACATTTGCCGGTTATATCTATGGAGCACACGCTCCCGGTTTTAAAAAGCCTTTTTCGAGCTTTAAAGTAGCACATAATTTATTACTAGCACATGGCATGGCTGTGGAAAGAATACGAAATTTGAATCCGAAACTAAAAGTAGGTATAACGAACGCTCCCCTACCAATTTATAGCTACAGATTAGATAAAGACCTAAAAGCGGTTAAAAGAGCGAATGCCATAATCAACAAACTTTGGCTAGACCCGATTTTTAAAGGAGAATATCCGGAAGAAATTAGAAAGTATGTCTATTCTCAAAACAAAGGCAATATTGAAGAAAACGATTTAAGGCTTATATCACAAAAAACGGATTTTTTGGGTATTAACAATTATACTCGAATGATTGTCAAGTCAATGCCTTTTCCGATTTTCAGCTTTAGACCACTACAACCTTCTTACAAAGGTGTAAAGTTTACCAGCATGGGTTGGGAAATATACCCCCATGGTTTTTTTGACTTGTTTATGTGGCTTAAATCAGAATACAACAATCCAACCGTATATGTCACTGAAAACGGAGCCAGTTTTTATGAAAAATTGGAAAATAATAGATTGGTTGATACCAATAGGATTGAATTTCTAAAGGAATATTTGTTTTCCCTTCACAAAGCCATTCAAAAAGGCTGTGATATTAAAGGGTATTTTGTTTGGACTTTTTTGGATAATTTTGAATGGCAGGAAGGTTATGAAAAAACATTCGGGCTTGTTCATATTGATAGAAAAGACCCTAATTTGAAACGAACCCCAAAAGAAAGTGCTTTTTGGTATTCTGAAGTTTGTCAGAAAAATGGATTCAGATTATAGCCTGTTCTATTACTTAAAGTACCTCAATCTCTTTTAGTAAAATTGTAAAAACACTCCCTTTCCCAACTTCACTATCAACCCACAATTCTCCGTTCATCATCTCTACCAATTTTTTGCTTAGGGCAAGCCCAAGTCCGGTTCCTTGGTACATTCTCGTTGTAGAGCCATCAACTTGGTGAAAATTTTCAAAAATCTTATCCTGTTGATCTTCCGGGATTCCGATTCCGGTGTCTGCTATGGAAATAAGCATATCCACTTCTTTTTCGGCTTTCCTTTGATATTTTAAAGAGACGTTTACCGAACCAATTTCTGTGAATTTTACTGCATTTCCAATTATATTAAACAAAACCTGCCTGAATCGAACTTCGTCCAAAAGGAGAACTGGCGGAAAATCTTCTTGAGTGTCCAAAATCAATTCCAAATTCTTTTCAGCAACATCGATTCTAAACAATTCAGTGAATTCATTCAAAATAGAAATTACTTCCGTCGGTTTTGTTTGTAACTGTGACTTTCCGGCTTCTATTGTAGAAAGCTCCAAAACCCCATTCAATAATGTATTTAGACTATTGGCAGCTTTAAAAGTATATTCAAGCATTTCATGAAATTTCTCTTCCTGAATTTTGGTTCGAAGAATATTACTAAAACCCATAATGATATTTAAAGGAGTTCTAATTTCATGGCTCATATTGGTTAGAAATTCACTTTTAACATGGTTGGCAACTTTTAATTCTTCTTTTGCATCCAGAATTGTTTGATAAGCTCTGGCGTTCTC
This sequence comes from Leptospiraceae bacterium, assembly GCA_024233865.1. Taxonomy (GTDB): domain Bacteria; phylum Spirochaetota; class Leptospiria; order Leptospirales; family Leptospiraceae; genus JACKPA01. Next base: position 278,028 of record JACKPA010000006.1, read on the forward strand.
TATGGCTAGACTAAATATTTCTACCAAAGTATGAGCAGCATTCAAGTATCTTTCCCTAAATTTTGGAAAGGTAATATCATCTACTATGAGGTACCCCAATACGTTTTCTTCTCGATGGATTTTTAAACAAAACCCTTTTCCGGATTTTGTCCACTGAGACAATCCATCAAAATTTTCTATGGTAACACTATTTACAAAAGATTCAGGGTATCCGTAAGGTTGGTGTTGTTTACCATTTTCCGATGGTAGATAACAAATTTTAGAAGGAGCAAAAAGAAAAGAAAACATATATACAATTTTTTGGATAACTTCATTTTCTTCCATAGCTTGCACCATGTCTTTTAGAATATCCATTATCATTGCATAAATGGATATATCTTGATTTGCTTTTTCTAACTTTGCTTCATAGCTTTCTTTTATGGTTTTTAGTCTCCAATCCAAAACCATATTTTTTATAATTAAGTGAAAATGACTGATTCCGGTACGGATAACTTCATACGGTAGACCTAAAAACTCTGCAAATTCAATTATAGATTCTTTGCTACTAGGTAATACACCTGTATCTAACAAAACCAACTTCTTGCAAAAGTCATTAAAAAATTCTCTTGCATGTTTTTTTTCAAAACCCCAGTCTTGAATCTTATCTCTCCAATTCACAACCCAACCGGGAGTTACAAAATATGCACCAGATTGAGCACAACCGTCCAAGAACTCCGGAGTTGCAAATAGCTCCTGGCATTTATTAAAGTAATAAACGCTATAATTGGAGCTTGGCTGCACTTTCCTTTTTAACTCCAAAGTACAATAACTTCCCAAAATTGCGTAGTGGCTAAAAGATTCATCAAACTTATGAAATATTTCCTCAATTGTAGAAGGTACGTTTCCTGAAAAGCTACAAATAGAAGAATATTCTTTAAAAACCACATCTGGAAATTCATTAGAATCCAAAACTCTTTCCAATTCATGTTTGTAAGTTTCGCAGATTAGAATTAAAAGTCTATGCTTTTCCATAGTGTTTAGTTGATTTGTAATGGATATCTCCCCCACTTTTTTACGGAATCGGATATTTTTTGCAACACAAAATTTGGTACTTGGTAAGGAATTTCACCATGATTGTCTGATAAAATGAATCCACCTCCTTCACCCACTTTTTGAATAGTTCTTTTTACATTTTCTTCCGCTTCATCTTCCGTCCAGGAAGCCATCTTGATTCCATCCAGATTCCCGAGTATACTTGCTTTTTGATAGGATAAAATTTTAATATCTTCCAAGCTATCCAAAAAACTTACTCCTACTATGCTTGCTCCAGACATAATTGTATTTTCGATAATCGGATTTGATATTCCGGATGCAAAATGAACGGCAACCAGTCCTCCAATCTTTGCAATCGTTTCTTTGGCAATTTTCCAGCCGGTTTCCTTTGTAAAAATTGGCTTTCCCGCATTTGGCGGACCATCTTCCTGATAAATAACTTCTCCTCCAAAAGCTTCCGTTTCAATTGCAGCATAATAAAAAGAATAATAGCAATCATGTTCATATTTTTGTCTCAAAAGTAACTGCCCTTCCACAACAGATTCCGATTTTGAAAAATATTCCTGGATCGAAATCTTTAATTCTTTTGCACCATGCATAGTAAATAATAAAAAAAGTGGAACCCGATCCGGTTCTATAAATGACAGGGATGTCAAAACTCTCTCCATTGATTTCATTTTCCACCACCTATAATATCTTCCATAATACAAATGGCATCAGAAGCCGTTTTTCCCATAGCATCTGCTCCCACATTTTTCCAAAGCTCCAAGTCAAAACGAAAAGGAGCACCTCCTACTATTATTTTGCCTTTATGATTTAATTGTTCCAATTGACTTTTTACTTTTTCTACTTTCAACGCAGATGGAAGCATTAAAACAGAAATGAATAGAATTTGGATTTCTTCTTTTTGCACTTTTCTTACCAAATTATCAACACTCATTTGTCCGAAATCAATTGGTGTATAACCACCCGCCCGCAACATAGATAAAACAATTCTTTTACCAAGTAAGTGATAATCTTCTAAGGTGACAATGGCAGCTTTTGGATGTATTTTAGAAGTAATTCCTTCAAGCAAAAATAGGGAGTTTACCAACTCTTCACAAATTTTCCCGCTCATATAGACTTGTGACAGGGAAAGTTTTCCACTTTCCCAATCTGAGCCGATTTTTTCCAAGCTTGGTGAAATTATATTTTCTGCAATTTGTATGGGAGAAAGTTCTTTTTTTTGCTCACGAATAATATCCTCCACGAAAACCCTATCTATGGAAAGTAAAGCATCCGTAAAATTCAGTATTATACCCTCAAATATATCCATACTTAACTCTTTCTTCTTTTACTGGCATTATCAATTAAAAAACTCTTTCATTTGTGAAACCTCAACAAAAATCGAAAAATCTCCTCGGTAGCATTTATCTCCTGACTCGTTTTTCCGATAACCCATTCTCCAAAATATTGCCAGCCTTGTGGCCATGTATGTCCGCCATTCACTATTGTGTCCATACGAACTTCTGCTCCATTGCTGCACTGGCTTATGATTTCTCTTTTAACAGAGGTTCCATCATCCGGAATAGTATCCATAACCGTTTTTTGAGAATTTCCATAACATCCGTTTAATTTTGACCAAAAAAGAAGCGTATTTTTAGCTGAAAGGACTTCCCCCAACTTTTTTTTACCAAAAGGACCGGTAATGTCACCACCTTGGTATGGAATTAATGGATCATCAGTTCCCGGTAGCAGATAAACAGAAACCGGTTGGTTAGGTTTGCAATTTTCAGATAATTCCTCTCCCATAAGAGCTACAACGGATGCCATGGCGGTAAACGTATTCGACCGTTCACAAGCAAGACGAAAGCTCATCAAACCTCCATTGGAAATTCCCATAGAATAGACTCGTGTCTTGTCAATTGAATAATTTTGCACCATTTTATTTACAATCAAATCTAAAAACCCTACATCATTTATAGAAGTATCTCCCTTGGAACGTCCGTCATTCCAGTGTTTTTTCCATCCATCCGGATACACCATAACTACGCCGTATTTATCCGCCATATAATTTGAAGTTGTCAATTTATTGAAATGCTCACCCGTTCCTCCGCCTCCGTGAAGACCGAAAATTAAAGGATATTTACGAGTAGACACATAATCTTTAGGAAGATAGATTCGATACTTTCGTTCTTTTCCATCAAAATCGATTTCTTTTTCCAATACTTTTCCTTCAAAATTTTTTACGTTTTCGGGCGTTCTCCCCGTAAGACAAAAAAAAGAGCTAAAAACCAGAAACAAAATCACCTTATTTTTCAACATGTTAAATCCTTTTTTTAAACTTCATAGTATTTGATGTATAGAAATTTTCGTTTTGTCGAAACTAAAATAGTTTGTATATAAACTATTTTGTAAAATATCAACACATTTTTAATTATTGACAATCCGTTTATATATTTTGCATGGTAAACAATATAGGGAGTTTATTTTGTCTAACTTTGAATATATTAAAAATGAATGGCCTGAATTGTATGGCAGTTTATCTTTAGGAGAGCAGTACGTTTATTCCGATCCGGCTTCCTCTTTTGTCAAATTTCGCTTGTATGCTGAGAGAGTTGTCGAGATTATTTACAATAAAAGCGGATTACCACTTCCCTCTAACCACAACCTAAATACATTATTAAACGATTTTTCTTTTAAAAGGATTGTCCCAACGCCTGTTTTGAATATTTTCCATTCTATCCGAAAATTAGGAAATTTAGGAGCACATGAAAACCAAGGAGATAGCGAGTTAGCAATAAGGTTTTAACCGAAACAACTACCAAACTCCAAGATGAAATAAAGCTATCCGGTTTAACCGAGGAACAAACTCGAATTCTATTAATAGATGTTTTGTTAAAAGAGGCTGGTTGGAATCTTCACGTAGACTTCCATGACCACAAAAAGCATATTGGCAAACCAAGGGTTGTAAGAGAATTTGAAGTTATGGGAGAATCGTCAAGCAAATATATAGATTACGCTTTTATTGATGGGAAAGAAAATGTGATTGCGATCTTGGAAGCAAAGAGAACTTCCAAAAGTGCTGATAGTGGAAAAGCTCAGGGTTTGCAATACGCAAACTATATCGAAAAAGTCTACAACTCAAGACCCTTTATTTTTTATTCCAATGGCTATGAAACCTATTTATGGGATGATTTGTATTATCCGGAAAGGAAAATTTGGGGATTTTATTCCTTGGAAAAATTAGAGTTTTTACTGTTTCAGAGAAAGCATCGAATGTCTTTGAATTCCATTCAGTTGAATCCGAAAATTATAGACAGAGGTTACCAAATGGAAGGTGTTAGAAGGGTATTGGAGGATTTTGAGACCAAAAGACGGAAAGCACTGCTTGTGATGGCAACGGGAACGGGTAAAACTCGTGTTGCCATGTCCATCATAGATACACTTTTGCAGGCACATTGGATTAAAAGAGTTCTTTTTCTTGCAGATAGGAGAGAATTACGTCAACAAGCAGAAGATGCTTTTAAGAAATATATCCCTTACGCAAATCAAATTCAAATAACGTCCTTTTTGAAACCACAAGATAAAAACAAACCCATATTTACGGCAACCTATAATTCCATGATGTCAAACTATTTGGATTTTCCGATAGACTTTTTTGATCTCATTATTGCGGATGAATCCCATAGAAGTATCTACAATTATTATAGCGAGTTGTTTCGCTACTTTGACGCTTTGCAAATAGGTTTGACGGCTACACCGGTTGGATACATCAATCGAAATACATTTACATTTTTTGAGAGACCAGCAAATGATCCGACTTTTTACTACTCTTTGGAAGAAGCAGTTACCCATAATCCGCCTTATCTTGTAAAATACAGGTGTGTTCAGCATAGCACCAAGGAGATAATGACGGATTTGAAAAAGGAAAACTAAAGGTTATAGAAGACGTTTTGCGAATACGAACCAATCTGAATCAAGTGAAACCGTTTTTATCTTATATCCAAGAGGTGCAAGAAGGCAGTTTTTGGAACGCTATCTCATTTGAATTGCTTGAAGAAATGAGGCTGAAATTACGAGAATTGATGAAGTATCGCACTACCATTTCCGTAACTCCAAAGGTAATAGATATTTCCGATACGGAATATGAGGGTGTAATTCGGGAAGACAATCTAAGCTTCACTGATATGGACAAATATAGAATTCGAGTTTTAGAAGCTCTAAGCCAACTTGCGGAAAGTCAACTTGTGATTCAAAAAATACGAAGAGCCAAACCTCTGACCGAGTTTGAACTAAATGGCTTACAATCTCTTTTATTGGAAAGAGATTCAAACTTTACCATTGCTGACTTGCACAAAAAGTTTGATGAGTCGATAGATTTGGAAAAGTTTATTCGATTGATTGTCGGGCTTGAACCAGAATACGTAAAACATGAATTTGATAGATTTAGAAAAAACCATACAAAAATGAACGCAAACCAAATTCAGTTTTTAAACCTATTGGAACAAGAAATTGCAAAAGCGGGCGGAATTTTTATAGAGCGTTTGTATGATTATCCGTTTACGCGTTTTCATTCCAATAGCATTGATGGCGTATTCAATGAGTCAGAATCCAACGAAATCTTTGAAATATTAGACGAATTTAAAATAGGATAAAAAGTTTCACGCGGAGTCGTGGAATTTACGAAGAGAAATAGGATAAACAAACTATGATAACGGGTGAATTAAGAATTACAATTGATAAACTTTGGACAGATTTTTGGACGGGTGGGATTTCAAACCCTGTTACGGTTATTGAACAAATCACGTTTTTGCTCTTTATTCGTATGATTGACGAAAAGGAAACTTCTTTGGAGATTCAAATCAAAAGGGGAAACAAAAAGATAAAACCCATTTTTGGAGAGGAAAAAAAACATCTCAGGTGGTCGCATTTTAAAAACCTTCCAGCCAACCAGATGTTGGACACTGTTCGTGACGAAGTATTTCCGTTTATCAAAACTCTTTCGGGACAAGTATCCATTGTTTCCGAATTTTCCAATATGATGAAAGATGCCAACTTTGAGATCAAAAAGCCCGGCGTTTTGCAAGTTGCCGTAGAAACTATTTCCAAGTTAGACTTGAAAAATACAGATACCGCAGGTGATCTCTATGAATATCTTTTGTATAAAATGGGAACATCCGGTGTAAACGGGCAATTCCGAACTCCCCGTCACATCACCCGTATGATGGTCGAAATCATGGATCCGGATGCATTTACGAGGATTTGTGATCCGGCTTGCGGAACATCCGGTTTTTTGATTTCTGCCGGACAGTTTATTTTGGAAAAGTATTCTTCTGATACCGGTTTTACAACTGACGTTGATGGAAACAAACACTTTATGGGTGATAAACTTAAAACTGAGGAACGTGAATTTTATAAAACCGAGGCTTTTACGGGCTATGAGTTTGATGGCTCTATGCTTCGAATCGCATCAATGAATCTTTGGCTTCATGGAATAGAAAATCCGAGAATTTTCTATTCGGATACGCTTTCCAAAGATTTTGTAGAAAAGGACAACTATGACCTAATCCTTGCCAATCCACCTTTCAAAGGTCAACTAGATATAAAAGACGTAAACGAAGACCTTACAAAGATCGTAGAAACAAAAAAAACGGAACTACTTTTTCTTGCTTTGTTTTTGCGTCTTCTCGACATTGGAGGACGGGCAGCTGCCATCGTTCCTGATGGAGTCCTCTTTGGTTCTTCCAATGCACACATAGGTCTAAGAACAAGGCTTGTAGAGCAAAACCAGTTGGAAGGCGTTATTTCCATGCCTTCAGGAGTTTTCAAACCTTACGCTGGTGTTTCCACTGCGATTTTGATTTTTACCAAAGGGGGAAAAACGGATAAAGTTTGGTTTTATGATATGGAAAACGATGGCTTATCTTTGGACGATAAACGAGATGAAATTGATAAAAATGACATTCCCGATATCATCGAGTGTTGGAGAAAAAGGGAAGATAGCGGTTTTTTGAAAAAAAGAACAGCAAGAAAGAAAAATCTCAAACAAGACTTAGAGCCAATGATCAAACAGCGTTTGGAAGTAAACGAGAAAATCAATAAGCTCACCTTTGAAAGTGTGATTGCCAAACCTCAAGAAGAGGAAAAGGCAAAAGAAGAACTGGAAAAAGAGAAAGAGGTTTTGGATAGCCTAAACGAAAAGATTCACAAATTACAGAATGAATACAACCAATTGCAAAAACAGTTTTTTGTGGATAAAAGTGTGATTGCCAGTTCCAAAAACAAATACGATCTTTCTGCGAGTCGCTATCGAATCATCGAACAAGACGATGAGTTTTATGAAAAAGCGAGTATTACGCTGGAACGTATGCAAAAATTGGAAAATGTGATGCTGCAAGAAATGAAGGAATTGGAAGGAGCGATGGAAAAAGTTCGTCTTTGAACGAGAATTTCACATAAAGCGAAATTTTACAAAAAAAATTCTAAAAATCGAGTACCAACTCATCATTTCCTTACCCAATAATATAAAAGGAGGGATGATGAGAAAGTTAGAACAAGATATACCATGGAAAGCAATCTTGGAAACTTATTTCAAAGATTTTATTTTTTTCTTTTTACCTGAGTTTTATCAAAATATAGATTGGAAGAAAAAACCGGAATTTTTGGATAAAGAGTTTCAGAAGCTAATAGGTGATAAAAAAGGAAATCAAAAGATTTTAGATAAACTAATTCGCTTAAGATTGAAGAATGGTGTTTCCAAGATAGTCTTTGTTCATATAGAAATACAAGGGAGCTATGAAAAAGATTTTACCAAAAGAATGCTTATCTACTATTTGCGAGTTTATGAAAAGTACGGAAATCCAATTTCAAGTATAGCCATTTTGACGGACAATAGAAAAAACTGGAAGCCATCAAAATTAGAATTGAAATCTTGGCATACAATTTTAACTTTTGAATACTATATTTGCAAACTGATTGACTATACAGATAGATCGGATAGCCTAAAACAAAATAAAAATGTGTTTAGCTTGGTTGTATTAGCCCATCTAAAAGCAATTGAAACGAGAAAAAATCCTAGGGGTCGCTTGCATTGGAAAATTGAATTAATAAAATTATTGTATGACAGGGGTTACAATCGAAATCAAATTTATAATTTATTTCATTTTATAAGCTGGATGTTAGTTCTACCAGCAGAATTAGAAAACTACTTTGAAAAGAAACTTAAGAAATACGAGGAGAAGAAAAGGATGCCTTACATAACTGGCGTCACTGCAAAAAGGTATAACAAGAAATAACAAGAAAAAGTTGAAATAAATCTTCAATCCTGTAAATGTGACATAAGGGGATAGCTATGTTTCGAAAAAACCAGAAACACCTACAACAGAAATTTTTCAATCCAGAAAGTAACATGAACTCAACACTTCGAGGCTTTCTAAAAAAGCATTGGTCAGCATATTTTTACGAAAACATATTTCTCAATATAGATGAAGAAGTATTTGCTCCCCTGTACAGTAACAATATGAGTCGTCCCAATGTTCCAGTAAACATACTATTCTCCTTAGAAATATTAAAAGAAATGCACAATCTAACAGACCTTCAACTATATGAGAACTATTTATTGAATTATGCATATCAAAGAGCGTTTGGAATCCAAGATATAAACGAATATACCTTTTGCATAAGAACACTTTATAACTTTCGTGCTACAGTAGCAAAATATGAATATGAAAACAATGTAGACTTCTTTGAAACAGTGTTCAAAGACCATCGTGATATTATTATTAAGGAAATGGGAATTCACACAGATTTACAGAGATGTGACTCTACTCAAATAAGGGCAAACATCAAAAGGATGAGTCGTTTTACATTGTTCCATAAGACCTTAAGTAATTTATTGATAGAAATAAAGAAGTATGAACCAAATTGTATTTCCAAAGAATTGCATTCCTTAATAGAAACCAATGAAGATGGTGAATACCATCGTTTAAGAAAGCATGAGATAGAAGAGAAGTTAAAATATTTATCAGAGCAGTTATACATTCATGTTACAAGATGGAAAGATGATAAAAGAATTAATGCTACTTCATCCTACAAAAATGCGAAAAGATTATTAGCAGAACAGTGCATTGTAAAACAAGAAAAGGTAGAGATATTAACTCCAAATGAAATCAAATCTGGTTCAATGCAGAATCCATCAGACCCAGACGCGACTTACCGAACCAAGAATGAAGAAAAACATTTTGGTTATGTATGTCACAGTTCAGAGACCTGCTCTGAAAAGAACGCATTTCAAGTAATAACGGACGTTGTAGTAGAAAAGAATATAGTAGATGATAGTGATTTATTGGAAGAAAGTCTGGAAGATTTGAAAGAAGAGACAGGTTTGGAGACGATGATAACGGACGGAGGGTATCCATCCGAAGGGGTAAGAGAAACAGCTAATAAATTCGATGTAAATATTGTATCCACAAATGTTCGTGGAAAGAGCCCAGAAGAAGGGAATTTGAATAGCAATGATTTTGAATATGATGAATCAGGTCTAATAGAATCTTGTCCAATGGGCGAGCGACCAACAAGTCAAAAATTGAAAGATGGTGATTTGGTAGCAAACTTCGATTTTAAAATTTGTGCGAATTGTCCCTTGGGTAAAGATTGTATAGCATTATCAAAAAATCAATCACGTTTAGTAGTAGATGAAAACCGAAGATGGTTGGATAATAGAGAGGATAATTATTACACCCCGGAATATCAAGAATTGTGTAATCTCCGTCCAGCAGTGGAAGGTCTGATGGAGAAGTTAAAACCTATGTGGAAAAATGGGCGAACACGTTTTCGAGGATTAAAAAAGGTGCGAAATAGGATGGTTTTAAGGGGAATTGGGTTGAATTTTAGACGATATAGCAGTTGGAAACTGATCCAACTATATAAAAATCTGTCAAAATCTTTCTCGAAATTTATTTTTGAAATATCTTGCCATTTCAGGGTCGAAAATCACTTTGCCTTTTTGCGGTGACGTCATAACTAATTTTGAAAAAATGCTTAGGGAAAGATTTCGTGAAGAGGGATTAGAAAAAGGAAAACGAGAGGGATTAGAAAAAGGAAAACGAGAGGGATTAGAAAAAGGAAAACGAGAGGGATTAGAAAAAGGAAAACGAGAGGGATTGGAAAAAGGAAAACGAGAGGGATTGGAAAAAGGAAAACGAGAGGGATTAGAAAAAGGAAAACGAGAGGGATTGGAAAAAGGAAAACGAGAGGGATTGGAAAAAGGAATTCGGGAAGGCTTATTGATGTCTATTCAGTTGGATATGGAAATTAATTTTAGTGATAAAGGCTTACAACTCTATAAAGCAATTGAAAAGATAAAAGATGTTCGTTTTTTACGATCTTTTATGAGAAAAGCTAAAAAAACGGATGATATAAAGGTTTTAAAAGAATATGTAAAGAATTACAAACAAGTTCAAAAGGAAAAAGAAGCATCCGGTATGAAGAGAAAGAAAAATTAAGTCTATTTTAAAAAAGGAGAAGGTTTATGCATACGGTAATACAAATGAATAGTATTGAGGAACTTGATGAAACGATTCTTCAATCATTAAAAACACTTTTTAAGGATAAAAGAGTTACGGTAACCATTTCTGACTCATGGGATGAAACAGAATATTTGTTGTCGAATGAAACAAATAAAAACCATTTGCTTGCTTCACTTGAACAAGTAAAAAATGGTCAATTTATTTCCTTTCATTCATTTGAAGATTTAGAGAAGTCTTTCCATGATAATCAAACTAAGTGATAAAGCATTTAAGGATTTATCTTATTGGTCAAAATCAGACCCTAGGTTTTTAAAGAAGATTTTTGAACTTTTGAATAGTATTCAAAAAGAACCATTTAGTGGTTTGGGTAAACCAGAGCCACTAAAGTATGAACTAAAAGGTTATTGGTCACGAAGAATCAATGAGGAACATAGAATTGTTTACAAAATCGAAAACAATGAAATATTAATTATTTCTTGCCGGTACCATTATAGTCAGGAATAGATATTAGTATAATTTCAAAAAGGATATAGATATGAATATGGTAAGTCTTGGTGAAACAGCAAAAAATATTATATATGGTTTAACACAGAGTGCAACTCACAGTAAAGTAGGTCCTAAATTTTTAAGAATCACAGATATTCAAGATGAAACAGTTAATTGGAAAGACGTCCCATATTGCAAATGTACAAAAAATGAAATAGATAAATATTCATTAAATCCAGGAGATATACTTTTTGCTCGTTCCGGTGCCACTACTGGTAAAACTTTTTTAGTTAAAAGACTTCCAGAAAAATCAGTTTTCGCTTCATACTTAATCAAAATACAATTAAATGAAAATATAGCTAATTCTTATTTTGTATCTTATTTTTTAAAATCAACTTTATATTGGAAACAAATTAAAGATAACTCAGTTGGGGCAACTTTACCTAATGTTAATGGAACAAAATTAAAATCCATCCACATCCCGCTTCCGCCATTGGACGAACAAAAACGAATTGCTTCCCTCTTGGAAAGAGCTGACAAACTCCGCAGTATGCGAAAGTTCGCCATTGCCCAAACAGAGACGTATCTCCAAAGTCTGTTTATCGAAATGTTTGATAAGGCTGATAAAAATTTAGAACCAATTTCAAATTTTTGTGAGATTAATCCTATAAACAATAAGATTTTAAAGGTTTCCGATAATAATGAGGTGTCATTCATTCCAATGAACTCCATATCAGAAAATGGAAATATTATTGTTTATGAAAAAAGAAAATATAAGGATGTGAAAAAGGGATTTACTTCCTTTAAAGAAGGCGATGTATTATTTGCAAAAATAACACCATGTATGGAAAATGGAAAAGGAGTCATTGCTAGGAATTTAATTAATCAAATTGGTTTTGGTTCTACTGAATTCCATGTATTAAGACCTATAAAAAATATTTCAACTTCGGAATGGCTTTTTTATTTGACGAAGCAAAAATCTTTTAGAAAACATGCAGAAAAAAATATGACCGGAAGTGCTGGTCAAAGGCGTGTACCGGCAAGTTTTTTTGATCGATTTATAACATTTTGCCCACCTTTAGAGCTGCAAAATCGGTTTGCTGAACAGGTCGAGAAGATCGAAAGAATCAAATTGCAGCAGCAGGAAGCCCTACGGCAAGCAGAACACTTATTCCAGGGAATGTTGCACAGGGCGTTTAACGGAGAGTTATGACAATAAAAAGAGTAAATCCCGATTAAAGAGTGTTAAATCATTATTCATTAAACAAAAAACCATAAAAAAGAAATAATCAATAAAAATAAACAAATGTTATTTATTTTAAACCTAAACCCCTTTAAAATCTAATCATGAAAATCATTCTAATCATAACGTCAGTTTTGTTTAAGACGATTTGGATTCTAAAATAAGAAGGTTGATCCTCACGCGGAGTCGCGGGGAACGCGGATGGTTTAATATATAAAAAATATTATCATTATAATAGAATATTATCATTATAATGAATATATTATCTTTTATAACATCAGCAATAAAACAACTTTTAAACAATCTCTCCGCGACTTCGCGTCTCCGCGTGATCTTTTTCTTATCCGAAACTCACGTTAATCATAGTATAAAGTTTCTATTTCAAAAAAATGTTCGACCTATAGTTGGCTTATAGAAGTGTAGTTAAAATAGAGGGTTTATATTTTTAAAATATCCCTTTTAAATAAGTTGTCTATAAATATTTTAGAATTCAAGAAAATTAGAGGATTAGATGGTTGTAAAAGCACTTAGCGAAAAATTGTCAAAAACCCGTAACATAGGGATATCAGCTCATATCGATTCGGGAAAGACAACCTTAACAGAACGTATTCTTTTTTATACAAATAGGATTCACGCTATCCACGAAGTTAGAGGGAAAGATGGTGTCGGAGCCAAAATGGATAGCATGGAATTGGAAAAGGAGAGAGGGATTACAATTCAATCTGCGGCAACCTACTGTCGCTGGAAAGATCATACTATTAACATTATAGATACTCCCGGTCACGTTGATTTCACAATTGAAGTTGAAAGATCCTTAAGGGTTTTAGATGGAGCAGTTTTAGTATTGTGCGGTGTATCCGGTGTACAATCACAAACCATAACCGTTGACAGACAAATGAGACGTTACAGCGTACCTAGGATCGCATTTATCAATAAATTGGATAGATCAGGTGCCAATCCTTATCGAGTTGTAGGACAAATTCAAGAAAAACTTAAACTAAATGCTAAGCTAGTCCAATTACCAATCGGCTTGGAAAGTGACCTTGAAGGATTAATTGACCTCGTTACCATGAAAGCGTATACTTTCGGTGGAAAAAACGGTATGGAAGTTATTGAAGGCGAAATTCCAGCAGAATATAAAGAAAAAGCGGAAAAACACAGGGAAGAATTGTTAGACGCTGTTTCTTTGTTTAGCGATGAGTTAACCGAAGCCATGCTAGAAGAAAAAGTAACCGTTGAATTAATAAAAGATGCCATTCGAAAAGGTACAATCAGCTTAAAATTTATACCCGTTTTTGTTGGTTCTGCTTACAAAAATAAAGGTGTTCAAACTCTCTTGGACGGTGTAACCGATTATTTGGCAAATCCGACAGAAGTAGTAAACAAGGCTTTGGACATTGAAAATAATGAACAAGTTGTGACTCTAGAATCTGATCCGGAAAAACCTCTGATTTGTTTGGCTTTTAAATTGGAAGACGGAAGATACGGACAATTAACCTATATCAGAGTTTACCAAGGTAAATTGAGCAAAGGAACTACAATCTTTAACTCAAGAACAGGCAAAAAAGTGAATGTTGGTCGTTTGGTTCGTATGCACTCCAATGAAATGGAGGAGATTGAATCCGCAGAAGCCGGTGATATAGTAGCTCTTTTTGGTATTGATTGCAGTTCTGGGGATACTTTTACGGACGGCAAAACGAAACTATCCATGGAATCTATGTTTGTTCCATCACCTGTAATATCCTTAACTATCGAATGTAAAGAATCCAAACAATTGGCAAACTTGGCAAAAGCTCTGAATCGGTTCTCCAAAGAAGATCCTACATTCCAAACCATGGTTGACCCTGAATCCGGTCAAACCATAATAAAAGGAATGGGTGAGTTGCACTTGGAAGTTTATATTGAAAGAATGAAAAGGGAATATGGTGTAGACTTAATCACCGGTGCCCCTCAAGTTGCCTATAGAGAAACTATAACCAGAAGAGCTGATTTTGACTATACCCATAAAAAGCAAACCGGTGGTCAAGGACAGTTTTCGCGTGTAGCTGGTTTTATGGAGCCTATACCTATGGAAGAAGGAAAGAATTACGAGTTTGTAGACAAAATCGTAGGTGGTTCGATTCCAAGAGAATATATTGGTTCTTGCGATAAAGGTTTTAGAAGTTGTCTCGATAGAGGAAACCTAATCGGATTTCCGATTATGGGTGTAAGAGTAACCATAAATGACGGTTCTTACCATGATGTTGACTCTTCGGATATGGCTTTCCAAATCGGTGCAAGGTATGCTTTCCGACAAGGTTTTAGCAAAGGTGCACCAATTATATTAGAGCCAATCATGAAAGTGGAAGTGGAAGGTCCTGCTGAATTTCAAGGTTCTATTTTGGCAACACTCAACCAAAGAAGAGGTATGATAGTTGCAACCTCTGAAATGGAAGCGTACTGTAGGATTGAAGCAGAAGTTCCTTTATCAGATATGTTTGGGTATTCTACAGTGTTACGTTCTGCAACCCAGGGGAAAGCAGAATTCACTATGGAATTTTCAAAATACGCTCCTGTTCCGAAAAATATTGGTGATGAGCTTTTGAAAAAATACAAAGCTAATATCAAAGAAGAAGAATAAATCCGACTCTTGCTTGAGAGGTCGTGAAAGACCTCTCAAGTATTCCGCACCGCTTAACCCACAATTAAGGATATTTTATATAGGGTTAATTGTTATTTGCATTCATATTCCGTAGCAATACACGCACCGATTTCTTCAGCTTCTGCTTCGGTAACACCATGCTCATCAACAAGACATTGAGCAAAATCATTCATATCTGTATCACAACCTTGTTTAGCACAATCCTTGATTGCTGATTCATAGATATCACAATCTATCGCGAAAGCTGCACCAGGAATAAGTAATGCAAGTAGCAAAACAGTTGTTAAAAAAAATTTTTTCATATAATCTCCTCTAAAATTTGTGAACAAGATATTTCTTAAATCAAAAAAGTCAATTTATTTATGAAAGTACCTTCTAATCTTAAAATCTCTGTATTTTTTCGCAATAAACGTTGGAGAATAATCCAATTTTCCTCCGAATGATAAAAGACTAAGCAGATGACTGGAATCGGACCTTTGGATTTGTTGTAAATTTTATCCGCTCCCTAATTGATGAAATGGAAAAAATAATTTTTACTTGTTTTATTTTTTAATTGTGTTATCCTTTCTTATACAAACCGGAGGAATTTAATATGAAATCTATAAAAAGAAAATTTAATCGTAAGATCCGCAAAGGACTTACCTTGGTTGAATTAGCCGTAGTTATGCTTATTATGGGTGCACTCATAACCATCGTTGCCATTAATATCAACCCAGGAGAATTAAAAGACGATGCTGCTTCCCTAAAACTAAGAAAAGATGCCCAAGAAGTACAAATGAATTTGGAACGATACGCAGCAAAGTTTGGAACTTATCCAACTGAAGAACAAGGTTTAAGGGCATTTATCGAAAAGCCAACATCCGGTGATGTTCCGGAAAATTGGAGACCTATTCTCAATAAAAAAGCCGCCATCGAAGATCCGTGGGGTACAGAATACCAATTAAAAATGAATGAAAATGGTGACCCTATGATTATATCACTTGGGAAAGATAAAAAAGAGGGTGGAGAAGGAAAAAATGCTGATTTTAATATTTTAAAAGAAGATACCTATCCGGAAGCTTTCAGAAAAAAATAAAATCAATGGGTCTTTGTAAAAAGCTTGTTTTTGTGCTCCCTTCGACACTTCGACTTAGCTCAGAGCCTTGCTGTCCAAGGGAGCATTCGGACATTGAGGGCAGTCGAAATATCCTTAGGAAAGGTCTTACCCTTGTGGAAATGGTTGTTGTAATGATGATTTTGGGAGTTTTAATTACAATGACTGCCGTAAGTATATCTAATTTCATAAAACCTCCACCTAAAGAAATTACGGACAATATAAAAGCAGCTCTCTTTTATGCTTACCAAACCGCTATCTTAAATAATCAAACCGTAATGTTTGTTTTGAATAGAGCGGATAATAAATACCTAGTTGTAAAGATAGACAGAACCGACGAAGGATTGGAAGAAAAAAAAATGTTAGAATCATCACTCCCCTCCAATCTATCCATAGTAGATGTAATGGATTTAAGAGGAATTAAATATGAATCTGAGAAAATCGAGATACCTTTTAATCGTGATGGAATCTCCGAAAATTATGATATTCATCTTGGTAGAGAAGGAAATATTATCTACACCATTATGATATATAAATTCAACGGAAGGATTGAAATAGTACCTGGTGAAAAAAGCAGAGCAGAAGAATTAAACTATGATAAAAATGATGAAAAAAAGAAACAAGAAGAACTGGAAATCCTTTTTGAATAAACGAAAAGGATTCACTTTGGTAGAAGTAGCGATTGCCCTTGCCATTGTCTCTAGCGTAATTGTTTGGACATATACCATGATTGCTCAGGGACTTATGATGCAAAGAGAATCCATACACTTATCCAATGCGGTCCACCTTGCCAAAATAAAGATGTCACAAATTGAGTCAGCCCAGCGTTTGGAAGCCACTACAGCAAAAGGTCCCATACCAGGGTATCCAGGCTACAAATTTGAAACAGAAATCAAAGAAGAAGAAATGGATCTTCTAAAACTTGCGAAAGGAGAAGGAGACAAGTCGAAAAACAAGCCTCCAGATGACCTCCTAGGAGGAAACAATAACACATCTATAAATGAATTAATGAAAAAAAGAGGACAAAGCATGGAGCAAAGCCAGACAGGAGGTATTATCCCCGTATTTAAAATTACACTGGATATTATTTATCCTTCCGGTGCAAAAGAAGACACGTTTCGTGCCCAAACCTTTAAATCCAAAGATTATTAAAGGTTTATCATAATTATTAATATACAAATTTTGGTATGGAATCAATATTTATTTAAAAAAATAAAAGAGAGAAAAAAATGAATATAATCGTTTGGATAATTTTTGGCTTGATTGCAGGAGCTGTAGCGAAAATATTAATGCCTGGGAAAGACCCTGGGGGTTGGATTGTCACAATATTAATTGGAATAGCAGGGGCTTTTGTTGGAGGTTTTATTGGAAACTTAATTGGTTTTGGTGGAGTATCCGGATTTAATTTTAAAAGTTTTGCTATAGCCATAGGAGGATCGGTATTATTACTTTTTGCCTATAGAATGATCAAAAAATAATTGTTTCAGTATCTTGCCTTTCGGCTTACAAGAATATCTACAAACAAATACAGGGAAAAATAAATAAGTCCTAAAAAAATTATAGATACTTTTAGAGAAAACCCGAAATTTGAAAAAGCTTTATAGAGAATATAAGCCGGAAGATTTGCTAAACTAAAAACTAATGTTGTGACTTTTTTATCCCAAATATCCATAGAAATTCTTTGGTAGAGGTGTTCTCTATGAGCATGGAGAATGTTTTTTTTTGCATAAGTTCTTTTGATAATTGTGGCTATACCATCGGTTATAAAAACGGGAAGAAACAAAAAGCATATTGCCAAATCTGCAAAGTCTTTGGAACTGCCACTATGAATCAAAAAGGGAAAGATCGCAATAACAAAACCAAGAGGCAAAGAACCGGCATCACCCATAAATAACTTTGCAATAGGTTTGTTGAAATAGACATAGCCCAAAAGGGAAGCGAGTAGCATATAACCAGTAAATTTCAAATGTGTTGAAATGGGAAAAAAGAAAAGCAGACCAAATACAGCACAATAAAAAGTCAAAGTCAGGTACAAATCAAGTCCGTCCATAAAATTTGTGATATTTACAACGGCAATAACGTACAAACCTAGTAGAAAAGGGGCAATGTAAGCTGGAAAGGTCAAACCAAAAATTTGAAACTCTTGTTTCCAATAGAAACATACCGGAATACTAACAAGCAACTCTATTAATATTTTTTTCTTAGAATGATAAACGTATTTATCATCCAAGAAACCCAAAATACACCAAAACAAAAGCCCAATAGTAAAATAAATATACAAAACATTCCAAACATTGTTTACTATTAGATAAATCCATATATAAAATAAAAATATAGGTATAAAAATAATACCAGCCGATTTTTTTGTAGGACGTTCGTGCATACTTCTATAGTTTGGAACGTCTTGAATGGAAATAAACTCATGTTTATAAAACTTATAGTGAAAGAAAAAACTTGTAACAAAAGCTAAAAAAATAAAAATGCTATCTACGAAATGGTCCATACTCTCTATTCACAAGTCTACTTTTGATAAGTTGAAATCTCACTTTCAGCCCTGTCTAAAAATCCGGAAATAGGAATTCTCTCCTGAGATATTTTATCATCTTCAATCCCAAATACCAACGTATTTAAAATCGTTTTATGAAATTTGATGTAAGCGTAAACCAAGCCATTTAGCAATTTCACCTCCACTCTGTCTACATTATAACTTTGAATGATTAAATCCGTTAGTCTGTTTTGAGGACTCACTATGTTTATAGCACTTTTTCCAAAGTCTTTTCCTATCTGAAAGATGCTAAAATACAGATCCGTATAATCCAGTGGATCTTTTAGATTCTGTCCGGATACGTTTACATCTGCTTTAATTTTTCCATCATCAATTTTTTTTGCCATTTCTTGCGGCATAAGTTGTTTTAGATCAATGTCTCGAATTTGCAAAAAACCGGAATACTGCATTTCATCGAGATCACCATCCCCCACGTTAAACATCAAATCTTTTCCATAAATAACTCCATCCAAGCAAAAAATTCTCATTTCATCTATAGACAAAAAATTTTCCGTATAATCTATTCGAGCAGATATTCCAGGAAACCTCCCAGATGGTTTTACAAACTCCAACTTTGCCCCTTTGACAGAAGGATGGTTGCCAATCACTTTTCCGATTTTAAAATTTGACGGACTCTCATTCCCATAGGATTCAACATAACTTTGCTTATTTCCTTTTAGTAAGTTCTTAGAGTCTTTCAAACCTAGATCGTGTAAAAACGGTATATCCATAACCAAATCAATTATTTCATATTTACTGCATTTTTCTTTTGTACAATTCGGAGAAGTATAAACTATATCAGAATCTTTTGTGAATAATTTTCCAGTTATAATAAAATCTTTAATGTCAATATTCAGGTCTAAGTCGCCTTGAAAAGTAACCCCTTCCAAAATGTAACGCGGAACATTGGATTCAAGACTTAAATACCCGTTTGCCTTCCCCGTATAACTTCCAAACGGAGCCACAGCTGCTTTTGACTCATAAAATTCTCCTTTAAATTCACCGTACAATTTTTTTTCATAGGCTGAAATGATAAATTTTTCTATTTTAAAGGTTTTTTTGGCATCGTTTTCCATTAACGTGTATGCGTTGAGTTTTAATAAATTAGAGCCTTTTAATTCCAAAGCGGGTAGACTTATATCCAAGTCTATATCAAGGTCTTTTTTTCCTCCTTTATTGTTGAAGTCAACGCTTCCATAAAGGGCGAGCTCATTCCCTAAAGCCGACCTAAGACCAGAAATTGTCCTGCGATAGGATGAAGGGAGAGTTGGTATTATTTTGGTTAGGTTTGTACTTAGTTCTAGCTTTCTAACCTTAATAAGCATATGATCCAGGATGTCCAAATCAAAAAGAGTTTGTAATTTGGCTGCTATTTCGTTATTTTCGTTTTTAACTACAATTTCCAAAGGTTCCAGCTCAAAAGATTCGACACTAAAGTTTTTACTTAAATCTAACTTTGTTTCTAAAAGAATTTTTAAATTATTGATTCCAGATGTTGCCCTGCCTATTTTGTATCGAAACCCGTCAATGGTCGCTTCCAGATCGATGTCCAAATACGATAGTGTAGTTCCTGTAGCATCAACTTTTACACTCAAAATTCCGGTTAGATCAGAAACAAATTGTTGAATGTTAAGTTTGTTTAATATAATTTTTACATCTATTTTATCCTTGGGAGAAATGATACCGTTTAACTTGGCAACAATGTTACCGTATTGAACCATAAATTCATTGATCTTGATATACTTTAACATTGGAATTAAATTTGCTTCGGAGGGTTTTTCCTCAGTGAGCAAGTTTAGTTTTGATTCAAAATCAAATCGAAAAATGGGTATGGAATGGGTTTTTCCTGCCCAAGTAACCCTGATTTTATCTCCTTTTAAGTTTCCTTTTACCAACACATCGTTTAAATTTCCCAAAAAAGTAATGGGTGCTAATTGTATCTTTCCACCCATTGAAACAGGAGGTAGAATGGGGACAGTTGCCAGAATTTTAGATAGTGGTTCTAAGAGAATTTCCGATTCATGGATCTGCATATCAATATTTCGATCATTTTGTGTTGCTTTAAAAATATTCCCTTTAAAATTCAACCACTTCACATCTGATAAAGAAACCGTAAACTGATTCAAAGAAAGTATGTCCGTTTCGGGAGTATAGATTAGATCGTATAAAATTTGCACTCCAAAAGGAGCTGCTACTTTATTTTTTACTTTTACTGGTATCAGTTCATTTCCAACGTCAAGCTTAGAATAAAACCTTGAAGGACTAACAGTTGCGTCTCTAATAAGTATATACGTTAATCTGAAATCCGTGTTCAAAGAATTAGACGTATCCGCAAGCTCTATTTTTAATTCGGATTCCGGATTGAGCTTGATATAAAATTTATCTATAACAGAGAGTAACTTGGAACTAAAAGGAATGTTCCGAAATCTGTTTGTCTCCAAAAAAGCTTGAAAATTCAAGCCTTCTAGTTTGCTATAAAAATATTTTTCTCCTTCCTCTCCGTAGACATAAACACATAAATCTTCAATAAACATATTGAGATAGGTGCTAATCGGAAGTGGAAGCGAGATTTCATCCATTGGTTCGGATTTTTCTTTTTCTTTCTCCTTTTCTTTTTCACCGCTACTCGGAAACAATGTTTCTACGTTCCATTTTCCGGCTTTTTGGTAGAGATACACTTTGGGCTTGGTTAAAGAAATTTCAGATACTTTAATCTTACCAATAAACAATAACGGGATGTTGTAAGTAATTGCCAACCGCTTAGTTGTCAAAAAAGGTTTATTGTTAAAGTCACTCCCTGATAAAAACTCTATATCTTCCAAAATGAATCCATAAAACAAGGAAAACTGCTTTACGGAACTTTTGAATTTTCCATTAGAAAAACTATTTAAAGATTTATTTACAATAAACTCACCGCTAAAGCTATTGAACAAGAGTTTGTAAAACAATATCAGAATAATGAAAAAAATGACTTTTTTCTTTTTAATTGTGTTTAAAATAGCTTCAAAAATTCTATTCATATAGATCAAAGGAAGTTTGTATAAATTGTATAAGCCATTTTAAACCTTAACCTAAGATGAAAGCAAGTAAAAAAATATAGTACAATCCTTGGCTATTTTTTTTTTCAGTATTATCCTTGGTATAAATCGGCAAATCATATAACAAATTATACAGGATTAGAGTTACAACTAGTAAGTGTTCCGCTAAACGTAGGCGTTATGGTTGAAATTGCGATCCCCCTTGTAAATGTGCAAGGACCACTGGAATAACTTAAAGCAGATGGTGGAGTTTCAGTTACTGCAATGCTGATAATAGCAGTTGTGTGCCATTTATATAACCTTTGCTATAAACATCATGAATTGAAGAAATTAGAAACTTCAAAAATCCTAAAAATTATTATTTATTTTATAGAGGTAGAGAACCTAAAAAGAAGTATTAAAATAAATATTTTCATTTGACCATAATATTTGTTTTAATAACCTTATGATACAAGGATTATTGTTGTGATAGAAAGGCTTTTTACAGAAACATTTTTCAAAAAGAATGATTATTTTAAAAATAAATTAAATATATCAAAAAATGATCTAAAATCAATCAAAAATTCTATTGAAAACTGGAAAATGAATTGTGAAAACTTCAATCCTGATCTTGATAAAGAAACAACCGATGAAAATGAATTTATCAATACAGTTTTTAAAGATATTTTAGGGTATGTTGGTAAAGGAACAAATAGTCAGAATTATAATATTTATCCAAAGTTTAAAATTGATAATGCAGGTGTATCAGGTGGAACTGGTTATGCAGATTTAGCGTTAGGATATTTTACCCGTCAAAAAGAGAAGATAAATGAAGCACAAGTCTTAATTGAATTCAAAGATATGAATTCAGATGACCTTGATAAACCCTCTACTCGTAAAGATAAACTTTCTCCTGTCAACCAATGTTGGAACTATTTAGATTTTTATGGAAAAGCAAAATGGGGAATTGTTACAAATTTTAATGAAATTCGGATTTATTACAAAAACAAAGGAAAACGATTTTATGAAGTTTTTTATTTTATAGTTCCGGAGGAATATAAAGATAAGTTCAAACCTTTAACTGAAGATACAGAGATTTATAAATTCATTACAATTCTTAAGTTTAATCATTTTCTTTCAGACCCAAATGTGAATCAACAAGATTCTTTTACTGAGGAAATTTTAGCTTCACAAGGTGCAGCAGAAGAAAAAGTCAAAAAAAAATTCTATTTAGAATATAAAACTTTGCGTTCAGAGGTGTTCTATCATCTTTTAGAGATAAACCCTTTTTACCAAACAAACAAATCACGATTATTAGAATTAGTTCAAAAATTATTGGATAGAATTATTTTCTGTTGGTTTTGTGAGGACTCTAGAGCAGGACTATTACCAATAAATGTTCTTTCTAAAGAGATTATAGAAGTTGAAATACAAGGAAAATATTATAGTGACAAGGATGATGATATATATAGTAAAGTTCGTAAATTATTTAAAGCAATAGACGTGGGAGGAAATTTCAATATAGCCGAAGGGTACAATGGAGAACTATTTAAAGAAGATAATGAATTAGACTCTCTCAAAATACCAAATTTCTTGTTTAAGAAGATTTCAGAAATTGGATTAAAGTATGATTTTGGGGATGAAAACGAATTAAATGTAAATACTCTAGGTCACATTTTTGAGCAAAGCATTTCTGACTTGGAAGAAATGAGAGTCAGGTTTCAGGAATATTCACAAGGAGCAGTAACATCTACCAAACAACAAGTATTAGGCTTTGATAATGAGATTGAAGTAATCGAGCATAAGCATCAAAAATTTGATCCAAAAAAGACCAAACGAAAAAAAGAAGGAGTCTATTACACCCCCGATTATATTACAAAATACATAGTAGAAAATACAGTTGGTGAATGGCTTAAAGAAAAATGGCAAGCAACAAATTTGAAATTTTCCAATATTAAGAAGAATAAAGAATATGTAACCTTACAGCATTATCGTGATGAATACCTTTCAAAAATAAAAATCCTTGATCCAGCATGTGGAAGTGGTGCGTTTTTGGTTGCGGCATTTGATTATCTTTGGAGTGAGCATGAAAGAATTTATAAACAAATAAAAGAGATAAAAACCAAAACCGCACAAGGTGAGCTCTTTGACTTTGATTTAATAAATAAGACTATACTAGAGAATAACCTTTATGGTGTTGATTTGAATAGAGAGTCTGTTGAAATCACAAAATTATCACTTTGGCTTAAAACAGCAGTTAAAAATAAAAAACTTAACAATTTAGAAAATAATATCAAGGTTGGAAATTCATTAATTGATGATCCAAGCGTAGCTGGAGATTTAGCATTTAATTGGGTTGAGGAATTTGTAGAGGTGTTTGAATCTAAACGAAAGATAAATCCAGCAATTTTGGTTGCTTATGCCAAAACTAAAAAGGCTGGTTTTGATATTGTGCTCGGAAATCCGCCTTATGTAAGAGCGGATGTTGATAATTCAAACTACCAGAGACAACGAAAATGGATGGAAAATAGCGGTAAATACAAAACGTTATACGAAAAGTGGGATTTGTACATTGCCTTTCTTGAAAGGGGTTTGTATCTTCTATATAAAGGAGGAATTCTTTCTTTCATTATCTCCAATTCATACAACACAGTAAAGTATTCAGAGAAATCAAGAAATTTTATTTTTGAAAATTATGACCTCCAACAGATAGATTTTTTTGAAAATGTACAAGTGTTTGAAGGAATTGGTGTAGAGAGCGTTATCTTAAAAATTCGCAATC
>JACKPA010000007.1 GCA_024233865.1 Leptospiraceae bacterium
GTTCAGTCCGATCACTGAGTCGGCTTGCAGGAATTGTCCTATGTTTGGATCGTAGTAACGGGAGTTATAGTAGTATAAACCGCTTTCAATGTCCTCTTGTTGAGCAGTGTATTTGTAGCGGAATATATCAGGTCCATAGCTATTTCCTCGGCTGATTTCTCCGAATGGTTTGTAGCGGATGTTACTTGCTCCCGTATCACCGATAGCGGCAATTCTACCATAAGCGTCCGTTATCATTCGCACAGAGCCTAAGTGGTCGGGGTGGAGGAAATACATCCCTCGTATGGGAGTACTGCTTCCTCCGGCAGAAATATTCACCACAGATGCACACAGATAAACGCAGATAAAGACTATATATCTGAGTGTATCTCGAAGAAACTCAGCATAAATCTTTGGTAAAAAACTTGAAATGCTTGCTCGACTACGAGCTGATTTCTTTCTTTTGTCCAAAATTAAAACCTCCATTTGTTTTAAACTCAAACCACCGGGCTTGCAACTTTGTTCTACAAACCGATGGTAAGAAATTATTCATTTACCTGCTAATTGCTCATTTTTCTGGCTCTTCTTCGTCATTGTCATCAAAAGCCTTGACCGTGTAATACACCGCTGCTACGGGTATCATAACGGTTTTGACAACATCATGGATGGGGTAATAAATATATTTTCCTGTGTTCAAAAAACTATAAATTGGATAAAAAGGAAAAACAACATATCTAAAAGGGAAACAACTAGTAAGGTTTCCATTGGGGTCAATAAAGTCTCTATAAGATATAAGATAATCAATGAGTCCCATATCTAATTTTAAAAATAAAGCTATTCTATTGTTAAAAATACGTTGCCTTTTACTCTCATCTTTTATATCCGACATCTCTGAAGTATTGTAAAGCTTTCCGTCTTCTCTATCTTCTACGATCATATCGGGGTAATAAAGTCCACCTTGTGGATTAAATATTATTTCAGGAGTTCTGAACCAAAGGTAATATGGATGTCTTTTACCTACTATTACTCCTGCACCAGGTTCATCTAGTATTTTAAATGAATTGTAAACACCAGGCTTACCAATAAACCAATCCCAAAATCCATCATGTTTACTAACTTGGGCTACTGATTGACAATTGGAAACTAAAAATAGAAATATGATTAGAGCAATATAGTTTTTCATTGTGTAAACATCCCCTTACCTTTGTATGAAATTCAATACGTAAGGCACATAGTACAATCCCTTTCGTATCATCTGATCATAGTAGTATTCAGGATTGTCAACATCCCCCCTATTGCGATATTTAATATCCATATTGTAACCTTTAATAGACTGTTCATTCCAATATGCAAAACCCCAAGCTATTTTTCCAGGTTGGTTCAATGCTTCAATACTTGTAAGTTCTGTTAGATTTATATCATATTCTTCTGATACAAATGGTAATGCATATAAATCTTCTCTCGCAAGAAGACCAATAATTTTTTCATTTGTAAATCCCTGCCACCACTCAGAATTAAAGAAACGTAAATAAGAATAACCTTCGCTCCAAACAAATTCTCCAAATTCGCTCAAGTTAGCACCTTCTTTAGCCATATCTATAATCTCATGAACTCCGTGTCCATTTCCTATCATATCTTTGATATTTTGGAGATCATAGTCAAAAAAACTATAAATAAACATGGCAATCCCCACAATTCCGGCTGCGAGTCTTCCGGAACGAACAGCTTTAGCATTGTCAAAACGTCCATGTGACCAGCCACCGACAGCGAAACCTATCAATCCAGCAGCACCTGAAGCAATAAGAGAAATTCCTAAACTTGCAAATGGTGTCATTAGAAGAAGAGCACCAACAATGATTTCACCTACATATTTTATCAAATCACTACTCACTGTATTGGCAAGCCTTTTCTCTTGACTGATTTTTTGACGTGTCATGTGCATACGCATACCGGCGGATGCCAAATCACCCTGCTTAGACACTTCGGTTATGAACGCTTTTGTTAAATCCTTCGTCACTCTATTCACAAAACTTGCATAAGGCATATACCCACTTGGGTCATTAAACCTAACCGGATTTCCTTCGGTGTAGGTGTATTGGTTTGTTCCGAGTGGGGTATTGAGTCCTATCACTGAGTCCGCTTGCAGGAATTGTCCTATGTTTGGATCGTAGTAGCGGGAGTTGTAGTAGTATAAACCACTTTCGGAATCCTCTTGTTGGGCTGTGTATTTGTAGCGGAATATGTCAGGACCGTAGCTATTTCCTCGGCTGATTTCTCCAAACGGTTTGTAGCGGATGTTACTTGCTCCCGCATCACCGATAGCGGCAATTCTGCCGTAAGCGTCCGTTATCATTCGGACAGAGCCTAAGTGGTCGGGGTGGAGGAAATACATCCCTCGTATGGGATTACTGCTTCCACCACCGGCGGTTGCTTGTCCTGGTGTGGAAACGGACGGAACTTCACCGGAGTCTTGGTTGGTAGTGACAGAGCCTAACAGCCAAAACGGCATGTCTTTGTGACCTTTGAGTCCTTCCGGTACGCAGTTGCCAAACACAAGGACTATGGATAGCAGGACAAAAGGATTTGCCAGAGACAGTATTCTGTGGTTTAGGATAAACGGATTTTTGAGGGAATCGGGTAGTCTATCGTATCTAAAGAGATTTAGGAAATAGAAAGCAAAAAAGGCAAGTAGCAAGATAGAGCCTACTCCATAGATCGCATAGAGCTTGAGATAATATGGGTTTTCCTTCTCTGCGAGTAGGAGAAATTTCACAAATTGTATCCTTTGCCTGTCGATACGGTCGAGTAGTGTCGGTGCAGAGGACAACTCTTTGATGTCGGATTCTGTCAAGAGGACAGCACCGTCTACTGTGTATTGGGCTGCTATGTCGTTTTGGACTCCTCTCACATAGATGGTGTGTCTGGCTGATTGCTTGGGAACAATAACTACTTCATACTCGTCATCAAACGAATATACAACCTCACCGCTTTCCAATGTCTTTTTGATCCTTTTTCCGTTGGCATCGTAGTAATAACGCATCGGCTTATTCCCTTGCTTTTGGTAAGCTACGAGTTGATTCCTCGAATTGTAGTGGAATAGGTCGTCATTTCTGGCTGTCATGTTACCGGCATCATCGTATGTGTAGCTGTTGGTGTAGGTCGTTCCGGCTTCCGTTTCCGCAAGTAATCTGGTTACGGCATTCGGATGTTTTGGGTCTTCGTAGTACATCGTTTGTTTGCCTTTTTTTGTGAGATTTCCATCGCTGGAATAAACGTATTCTTCCGTTGCCACCTTACCGTCTTTGTACAGTCCGGTAGCAGATGTCAGATTGTGGCGAGTCGCATCGTAGACAAATGTTTGAGAATTTCCCTCAAAAACAAGGTCTTTCCAGTTTGTCACGTTCCCAAAAGCGTCATATGTATACGTCCAGTTTTGAGCCGTTCTGCCGTTTTCCAAGTCGGTTTTCATCTGTAGAGGTCTGTGGGTCAGAGGGTCATAGCTTACGGTTGTCACAACTTTGTTTCCCGTTACTCGGTAGAGAAGGTTTTGTTCCGGGTCTATGCCATAGTGCAAGACCTCGTTATCTATGTCGTTTCCTTTTTCCATCGTAACACGATACAAGTGACCGGACTCAGCGTATTCATTCCTAACGGTGATTCCATTGGGATAGGTTGTTGCCACCAATTGTCCCGCCTTGTCATAGTGGTATTTGAAAAACAGAACGAGATCATCTATCACCTTTTTGGCGTAGTCAACCCTACCGTATTTGTCATAGTAGAGATAGGTGACATAGAGGTCTCTCTCTCCCAAGATTTCGTCTATGTCATTCACTACGATCTTGGTCGGTTTGGGAGCAGTACCATCTTCTCCATAAACAATTAAGATGTCGCCTTCACCTTCGGGATTTTTTATCTTTTTCACTCTGTCAAAACCGTCGTATTCATAAGAAACCGTTTTTCCGTTGGCGTTAGTCCTGCTTAGGAGTCGGTTCTCCTGGTCATAGTCCCAAGTCGTTGTACCGGAGTTTCTGTCTCTATGCAATACCTTGTTACCCGACAAGTCGTAGAGTTCATAAGAGATTTCGCTTCCCGCCTCGGTCTTGGTTAGTACATATCTGTATCCGTTGGAGTTTATGTTTTCTTCTATTTCTATCTTTGTGCCGTTTATGGTCTTGGACATGGTATGGGTGAGAGGATTTTTTTCCACTTTTACCGTATTCAAGACTTGGTTTTGTCCGTCTGCACCGGTACTTTGAGTAGTTAGAGTCTGGTTGTATCCGTCATAAGTTGTGAGAGCCTCTTTCCCGTCCGGATTGATAGCTTTTGTAATCCTTCCAAAAGTGTCTTCATAGTAGAAACTAGAAAACCGAATGGAAGAACTACTGGAAAGATAGGGTTTTGTCTTTTTGATAACCCTGCCCTGGATGTCAAAGGACGTATCCTCCACCGTTGCAACGCTTTTTCCTTCCGTAGAAAATACCTTGGACTCTTTTTTGTATTCACGACTCAAAACATCGCTGTATTGCTTGATCCAGATTCCTTCGTCTTTTCCGTTATAGACATATTTGGTAACCCTAGAGTTACCGGAAGAATCTTGGTAGTAGGAATACTTCTCACTCCAGTCGTTTTCACCACTGTGCCAAGGGTTCTTCATTTTAACGAGCCTTCCGTAGAAGTCGTATTCGTTTACAACCGTTCCATCCGGAGTTTCTTCCGTTAAGACGTTACCCGTTTTGTAGTCATAAGTCTTTTTTATCAAAGGCTTGCCTCCTATGGTTTGAGATGTCACCAGATTGTGAGTGAAATCATCATAGGTAAAAGTTGTTGTTTTACCAAGAGAGTCCTCTAGGACAAGGGGATTTCCCCAACCATCATGGTTTTTAAGCTTAACCGTTTTCCAAATTTTTTGTCCGTTTTTTATCGCCACAAGGCTTTTCAATTCTGTCACTACGTTATTTGTATAGGTGATGTTTTTGAGTTCTACGGTGATTCCGTTGACCTTCTTTTCGGTTGTTTTTGCCCTGTCCAAAATCCAGGTATCGGTGTCTATGTTATAGGTATGCAGGGTTGTCACTTTTTTTCCGGTTGTTTCTACGACTTCTGATGTGACGTTTCCGTAGAGGTCATAGTCTCTTGTTTTGACTTCCTCACTGGCAACGCCATCCATTTGTTTTGTGGTAGTTTTTGTATTCACCACCATTGTTCCACCGGAATACAAGTCTTTTTTCCCATACTCAAAAACGGTTTCCAACATTATGTCTGTTTTATTGGGATACGTCTTTTCTGTTTTGGAGACGCTACCTGCACTGTCTACATCTATACTCCCGTCAGAATTCAAGTCGTACTGGTTGTAGTAGATACTCTCTTTCACAGCAAGAGTTTCCGTAGGAGAAATAAGGGTTTTTATTTTTTCCACTTTCCCTAAACCAAGCATCTTGGACAAGCTTGTGTCTCCACCACCGTTAAAAAACAGCTTATCAAAGTATTTGTATTGATTTACTTCCTGGTAGCCTCCTCCCAAAACGGTAGTGATGGAACTGACAACCACATCGGGATAGGTCAAAGGCAGGATCGGATAGGTGACATTGGCGGTTGTGGTTGAGCTTCCGTATTGGATAGAGGAAGATTTCAGACCGTCAGTTACAGTAGACAAAAGGTTGTGCTGTCCTTTTGGTGTGGTATAGGTGACAAGCGTAACATTACCGGAACGACCGGAAACGTTGTAAGAAAAAGCTGTGTCAGTTTCCCTTGTTGCATACTCTCGAAAATCAGCCTTTAAGCCTACAAAATCAGGATTTCCATCACCATTCACGTCTAGGACTTGTGTGAAAGCTTCTGCAGGAAAAGAAATGTCTCCTCCGGCAGAATAGTAGCCCGATGGACCACCGGTTGGATTAAAATAGGAAATATAAACCCTGTCACCATAATAACGAACAAAATCCGGCATCCCGTCACCGTTTACGTCCGCAAAAGTTTTGGAGTATTTCCAAGCTTCATAACCTTCTTTTCCAGCCAGCGATTCGTCACACTGGTAGAGGTAAGGATCACACTTGGGGTCTTTTAAAAGGGTGTCAGCCATTTCTTTCACGTTCATAAGATAAGCTTGTTGTTCGGGACTCGGATTATCTCCATAAACGAACTTTGCCAGAGCAAGGGGATACGCTTCCGTAAATTTTGCTTCCAAGACTTGCTGTTCATAGGATTTCGGAGCATTTTGTTTATCTTTTGTTTGTTCTGAGTAATGGGTTTGGGAAATCTGGTTTTCGCCCGCATAATAAAAGTTATCTCTACCGTTAAAAAAGTAGTATTTCAGAGACGTTCCGACAATTGTATCACCTTGTTTGGTTGCAGACAACACCACAAAGTCATCATAACCGTCCCCGTTAATATCAGCAAAAAAGGTATTCCCATCCGTTCCCACGTCATCAATGTTTGCCGTAACGGTTGAGGTAGGATTCCAATAAGCATCAAAATAGGTGATGAGCATCTGGTTATTTTTGTTAATCCTCACAAAGTCGGGAGTACCATTGTTATCCATGTCTTTGAGCTGCTGAAACCTGACTCCGTAGTCACCGGCAAGGTGTTCCATTACTCCAATCCACTTGCCTTTTGTAAAAGAGACGTTTCCGTTTCCGTCCATAGAAGTTTTGTAAAAAGAAATCCCTTGTATATCAAGGTCAATATTTGTATTGGCAGTATGACCTAACTTTGAGGTAGACAAAGAAAGTATCATCCCTTTATCTCTTCGATCTGTTGGTTTTACCAATTCTTGGATCAATGTAGTATCTTGGAGCATATCCAGTTTAACTTCTTTAAACTCTCCAGCATCATTGTAACCAAACACAATCCAATCACCATCTACCATAATCATGGTGCCATCCGTAGTAACCATAGGAACCAAATTACCATTTGTTACATTGAGAGCCAATACTCCGTGTTTATTCCCTTTGAGAGTCAATTGATTTTGAAACGTTTCGGTATGAGTCTGTTTTTCGGTTGCGTTAGTTGCCACTTCTACAAAAAGGTCATACCATCGTCTATCATCCTTTGTTCCGTCTGCCTGTAAAAAATCAACCAAACCGTCACCGTCATAATCCAAAACAAAATGAAAACTTCGATAGTCTTTCTCTTCCGTTTTGATGGACTTGAGTATAAGCCCGGTCTCTTTGACTTCAATTTTATCACTTTTGCTTATGCCGATTTTCAAATGCCTGTCTTCATCTTCCAGTATAAAAAAGTCAATTTTTAGGTTTGTATCTATATCAGCCGGAATAATGGAACCGCGTTTGGAAAGTTGAAATATATCGCTTTCAATGGTATCTTCGGGATTTCCAAGATTGTTTGCTTTTATTTTGTGTTGATTTTGTTCCCCAATCACTCGAATGAATTCAGGGTTTGCATCTCCGTACACGTCAGCAAAAAACTGTATACTCCTTTCGATTCCTTTGCCACACATATTTTTGTACTTTGTATAAAAAATGGCACACTGTATGCTAAACAAATTTTTTATTTCCTCGTTCATCCCCGGCCAAGCCGTTTGGACACAAAAGTTTTCACCCGCACTGCAATTTGCCCTTTCTCCAAAACCGCTTGCAAACGTTTCTTCCTGTGCGTAGTACATAAAGTTGCTACCAAGAAACTCTTTGGACAAACCGGATTTGAAATCTTTTTCTTCTATGGTTCTGTTTGTATAGGTAAAGGTAATCGGTTTGTAACCCTCACGAGTTACGGACTGTAGTGTATTTCCTGTGTAGGCAAACCGATACGTATCAATAACCGTATCTTTGTTTTGAATCTTTATGGCAGAAATTCGCTTTTTTACTCTACCATAAGCACCATGTGTAAACACAGGCACAAGGTGTCCGTTATCCTCGTATTCAAACTGTACGACCGTCCGGTTTGTTTCACCATTGTTGTTGTATATCATTTTGTCAGGGTAAGGGTAGCCTTCCGTATCGCTATCTGCATGGTAGGTGATTTCATAGGAATTTGCAGGAATGATTCCGCTAACCTTGGTAAGAACCCAGAGCTTGACTGGATTGCCGGATATACCGTCTTTGCTTGTAGTGGCAATCTTTTTTCCAAAGGTGTAGGTATTACCTTGTTTGTCTTTTGCAGTCCATTCTCCGCTTGTATCTTTGGTAAATTTCATAAAAGATTCTGTAATGGGATGATAAGTTGTACCATCCGAGCTCGCCATCACACCAGCCATGCTACTAAGGTAGTAGCTATTGTTTTGGAACGGAATCCCGCCTTCGCCTTGCCTGGCAATAAATTCAATTCCGGTGATAGTCCAATTGTCACCAACAAGAGCTTCCCTTCCGGTATAAACAAGCGACAACTGTGGCACCATGTTTCCGGGAGGCAAAGCAATAGGCATGGAAGCACCCAAACTACCGTCTTTTTCTACTTTCAAAGACGGCAGTTCCAAGGGCAAAACGCTCCGTTCAACAAAAGTTTCATTTTTAATCATAAAAATTAAAAATACTATAAATATAACATTTATTACATACTTTTCTCTTATACGGGGGGGGTGGTAGAATGAAATTCATAAATCTCATAGAAGTTCCTTTTATTATAAGATATATACCACATATCAACACCAATAGACACAGATATTTTAACTATCGGTGTACATCTGTGTTTATCTGTGGTAAAAAATTCTCTTAATTTTCAAGAACCAAAAGTGTATAGCACGAATTTACATGCAATAATTTTTTAAAAGCAAAGATATAAAAAATAACCTAATGCTACAAACTTTTTATCTTTTTGAAAATCATTCTGGATATTCCATTTCCGGAAAGTCACCTGGTTTGGTTTTCCACCTTCTGTGAACCCAAAAGTATTGCTCCGGGAACTTCTTAATCTCTTCTTCCAACGTTTTTGTCCATAGTTCCGTATAAAATCGGATCGCTTCTTTTTTATCGGAATATTTCTTTTTATCTATAACCCCTAAATCTTTCACTCGAATATGAACTTTATTCTCTTTGTCTTTCACAAAAGAATAGAGTAACATTCTAGCCCCCGTCAAATAAGCCATTAAAGCCGGACCTTGAAACGTAGATGCCGGACGATTTAAAAAGTTTACAAATATACCAACGTTTCCTGCATTTTGGTCAGCTCCAAAACCGATCCATCTGCCTTTTTTTAACTGTTTGGCAACGATACTAGATGGCTCTTCTGTAGATACAAGCTCAATACCTGAAGCTTCTCGTACATCCTTATACCATTTGTTTATATAGGGGTTTTTAATTTTTTTATAAATCCCTAATCCCTGGAACTTATAGCCCAAATAATGAACCAAAAGTTCCCAAGAACCAAAATGCCCAGAAATCAAAACGACTCCCTCTCCGTTTTCTCTGGTTCTTTTTTCAATTTCCAAGGAATCATCATCATAAACGGCATATTTCTCTAGCCATTTATGATCAACCCTAGGTGCATACAAAGAATCCGCCATCAAAACTCCAATATGCAAAAAGTGTTTTTTAACAAGTTCCAGTTTTTCTTCTTCCGATAATTCGGGAAAGGCATGAGATATATTATCAAATGCTATTTTTCGATGTTTTTTTGCCAATGGATAAAACACTTTTATAACGAATTTACCGACAGATAAACACCATTCGTAAGAATAAAACTTAAAAGGAAAATATATGAATTTAACAAAAATATAAGATGCAAAGTTGGTAAACATTTTCATAGATAATTATAAATCTATGTAGGATGCAATCCGTTTCCAGTAATATTTATAACATTTTTTAGATAAGAATAAAAAAAAAGTAAGGGGACATACTTCAAAAAATACTTGTTTTCCATGATGCTTAGAAAATAGAATCATTCGTAAGTTTTTAGAAACAAAATATATGTTCAAATCCTATAATTTTTTTTTCTTTATAGTTATTTGGGTTCTATCTTGCAATCAAGCCGAAAACATAAAAATAGCAGATGGTAAGGTTGAAGGCTCTCTTTCTAAACATACCGGTGTAACTACAAAAATGGTTAAACTTGCTCGTGCAAAAACGAGTCTTGGTTTAAATGACCTATATATTTTGGCTGTTGAACAAACGGAAAGAATCGCTATTAAGGAAGAAGCACTAACACAGGCAAAAGCCCAAAAGCACATTGCCATTGCATCTTGGATACCTAGCCTATCTTTTCGGCACAACAGAAACTATACCATTCCGAATCACGACACACACGACAGAGAAGTCAGAAATAGAGATAACTTGGTTAACGCAATACTCAACCCAACACCACAGGCAGGAACTACTACGACAACTAGCTCTACCATCAGCCAATTGAATCCTTCCGCTCTTCCCGGTGATATGCTTCAATTGACCGTACCGGTTATGACGGGATTAAATGAATATTCTGCTTTTAAAAATGCCAAGGAGTTGATAAACGTTAGGAGGTATGAAGCAGAGTTTGAGGCTGCTAGACTTTATTTGGAATTGGCTCAGCTCTATTTTACAATCCTTCAAATCGAAAGAAGCATCAAAGTAAAAAAAGATATTCAAAAAATTACAAAAGGTATTGTGAGAGAATTGAAACGCAGAGTAAGGTTAGGAAAAAGTAGAAAAAGCGAACTACTAAATGCCCAGTCTCAGTTTGCTCGCGTAGAAGCAGATTTATTAAAAACAGAAGACAATTTACAAACCCAAAGAGCAAGTTTGGCAACCAAGACAGGTGTAAACCCAAATACTCCTCTCATAGAACCGGAGGAATGGAAAAGTTCTAGTCTCTCTTTGGAACAAGCGCTAAAAAAAGTAGAAGAAAGAGCCGATGTGAAAGCCGCCGAGTACAGCATGAAAGTAGCAGACTCAAACCTTACAAAAGCCTGGGGTGGACATCTGCCGACCATTTCCCTAAATAGCTATTATAGACTTCCACGTCACAATGTGCCTCATAACAAGGATATATTTACGCAGTTTGTTGTTCAGATTCCATTGTTGTCTGCGGGAACAATTACAGCCTCAGTCAAACAAGCCGAATCCGCCAAGAGGCAAGCTGAATTGACCCTAAGTCAAACCAAGAGAATGGCAGTGGAAGATGTTCAAACTGCCTACAAAGGTTATAAAAATTCCAAAGGTGTATTGTCTGCCTACAGAGAAGCACTAGATGCAGCAGAGCTAAGTCATAGAGTGCAAAAACAGGATTATTCTCAACAATTGTCTACTACGCTTGACTTATTTAACTCTTTAAATTCTCTACATAATGCAAAAAATGATTACAATACAGTTCTTCTCCAAAAGGAACTTAACCGAATCTGGCTTGGCGTGGCTACGGGAGAAATACCAGAACGAAAAAGTGATTCAAAAGGAGATGATTAAATGGTACTGTCGGATATATCTATCAAAAATCCGGTCTTTGCTTGGATGCTTATGGTTGGGCTTATCGTTTTTGGTTGGATTTCTTTTTTGCGAATTGGCATTTCCCAAATGCCGGACGTAGATTTTCCCGTTATCAATATTCGGCTAACTTGGAATGGTGCATCTCCTGAAGTAATGGAAACAAATGCGGTAGATATTATAGAAGATGCAATTATGGGAATCGACGGAATTCGAGAGGTAAATTCTACTTCCAGCTATGGGGCAGCCAACATAACAGTAGAATTGGAACTTTCCAAAAACGTAGATTCTGCCTTGCAAGAGATTCAGACCCAGATTGCCCAAGCCCAAAGGATCCTTCCTTCTACCCTTGATCCTCCTGTGATTACAAAATTCAATCCCGAAGATCAACCTATCCTTTGGATTGGAGTCTCTTCGGAAGGTGAGTCAAGAGAACTCATGATGTTTGTTTGGGACAGGCTAAAAAATAGGTTCTCTACAATCAATGGAGTAGGACAGGTTAGACTGGGAGGGTATGTAGATCGAAATCTAAGAATCTGGATCGATGGAGATAAACTACGTTCCAAAGAATTGACCGTTGATGATATTCTGACAACTTTGCAAAGGGAACATACGGAAGTGCCGGCAGGGCTAATTGAAACAGATACTACTCAATACAATGTTCGTTCTATGGGAGAAGCCAAAACGGCATCCAAATTTTCTCACTTGTCCATCACCATGCGAGGCGGAACACCAATTTATGCTTCCAATTTAAAGATTCAAGACGTGGCTAGAGTGGAAGATGGTTTGGATGATATCAAGAGAATATCCAGATTCAACGGAAAAATGGCGGTTGGTCTTGGTATCGTAAAACAAAGAGGAGTGAACGCTGTTGAAGTTGCCAAACAGGTGAAACAAAGAATCGAGGAGATAAAGAAGGATTTACCACCCGGTTACAAAATGGATCTCGTTTTTGATACTACCAGATTTATTGAAGAATCCATAAGCGAGTTAGAGTTTACCATGTTTCTCTCTGCCATACTTACGGGAATTGTCACCTACCTTTTTTTAGGCAGTTTTTCCTCGACAATAAACATACTTCTTGCCATACCCACATCTATTATGGGGAGTTTTATCTTTCTCCATTTTTTTGGATTTACTCTGAATACTTTTACTCTGCTTGGGCTTTCCCTGGCAATGGGAATTGTGATAGATGATGCCATTATGGTATTGGAAAATATAGCCAGGCACAAAGAGATGGGCAAATCAACTCTACAAGCTGCCCTTGACGGAGCAAGAGAAATCTCATTTGCAGCTACTGCGACTACTTTATCCATAGTTGCCATTTTTTTACCCGTTGCATTTATGTATGGAATCATAGGGAAATACTTTTATCAATTTGCCATTACAATCACTGCAGCCGTTCTCCTTTCTTTATTGGAAGCTCTGACTCTAACACCTATGCGGTGTTCTCAGTTTCTTAATATAGGTCATAGCGGATGGCTTGGAAAAAAAATTGATAGTTCTTTCCATATTTTTGCGGGATATTACCAAAAACTTTTACAATTTGTACTTAATTACAGATTAATAGTTCTTGTTTTCTCTTTGCTTCTTTTTGCTTCATCCTTTTTCCTTTTAAAGCCAATCAAAAAGGAGTTTGTACCTTCCCAAGATCAGAGTCAATTAGTCATTCGCTTAAAAACTCCCGTTGCATCTTCCCTTTATTTTACGGACAAAATGACTAAAAAATGTGAGGAGTATCTTTCCAAACGGAGCGAAGTGCTAAAAATGTTTGTGGCAGTGGGTGGATTTGGTGGAGGTGAAAGCGATTCTGCCATGCTTATGGTTACTCTAAAGAATCCTGATGATAGACCAATAGACCCCTTGGTTAAAAAACGATTATCCCAAGCAGAGTTGGCTTCCATTGTGAGGAAAGACCTAAATAAAATTTCAAAAGATTTAAAAATCATCGTACAAGATATGTCTATGAGGGGATTTTCTTCTTCACGTGGATTTCCTATCGAATTTACCATCAAAGGACGAGACTGGAATAAGCTAGCAACCTATTCGGAAGAAATTCAAAAAAAGATGGAAGCGACAGGAAAGTTTGTCGACATCGACTCCAACTACAAAAAAGGACAGCCTGAAATTCAGGTATTTCCGAATAGGACGGAAGCAGCAAATCGAGGTGTGAGTATAACTTCGGTAGGTAATGTGATTTCAGCTATGATAGGTGGTGTTCAAGCAGGTCAGTTTACGGACGGAGGACATAGGTACTATATACGGGTGAGGTTGGAGAATGAAGATCGGTTGTATGCAAATTCTATAAAGAAGCTCTATGTAAGAAACAATAGAGGGGAGCTAGTCAAGATGTCTAGTGTGGTTAGCTTGGAAGAACGCCCTACCCTACAAAGTATCACTAGGAATAACCGGGAAAGGGCGATCACCATCTTTGCAAATCCTTCCAAAATTTCTTCTCAAAAAGAAGGTATAGACGTTGCCACATCAATTGCAAAAAAAGCTTTACCCGAAGGTTATCACCTTTCTTTGAGCGGATCGGGAAAAACGATGGATGAATCTTTCAAGAGTCTTGGATTTGTATTGATGCTAGGAATACTAATTGCCTATATGATCTTGGCAAGTCAATTCGGAAGCTACATTCATCCTATCACCGTTCTCATGGCGATGCCTTTTAGCTTCAGTGGTGCTTTGGTAGCTTTATTCCTTTTTAACCAATCCTTGAATATCTATAGTTTTATCGCTCTGATTTTGCTTATGGGGCTTGTGAAAAAGAACTCCATTATTTTGGTAGATTTTACCAATCAACTCACTACGGAAGGCAAAAATACAACAACAGCTCTCTTGGAAGCTTGTCCTATTCGACTACGACCGATTCTTATGACATCCGTTTCCACGATTGCCGCAGCTCTACCACCGGCTCTTTCTTTAGGACCTGGTGGTGAATCCAGAACTCCAATGGCAATTGCCATTATAGGTGGGATGTTAATATCAACTGCCCTAACTTTAATTGTTGTTCCGGTTGTGTATAGTTTATTTTCGGATTTGAAAAAAAGGCTTGGTTTTCATTAAGGTTTTCCCAAATAGTTTAAGAGTCCCACAAGAATTTTTGTAAAAACGATCATTCCCACTAGGGCAACGGGATAGACCGTTGCATAGGCTGCTGCTGCATAAGAAGACTCCGAAAGAGACGTAGCTGCCGCAAGACCGGGAGTACTAGTCATTCCACCTGTTAATACACCCAAATTTTTGATAAACTTTATTTTC
The DNA here is from genome assembly GCA_024233865.1 of Leptospiraceae bacterium. Taxonomy (GTDB): domain Bacteria; phylum Spirochaetota; class Leptospiria; order Leptospirales; family Leptospiraceae; genus JACKPA01. Next base: position 14,589 of record JACKPA010000007.1, read on the forward strand.
AACAGATAGTGGCATAATAAAAACCCAATGATAACAGGAACCAATGTTACGGTTAAGCCGGAGAGAAAAAGAGCCAACCCATGCTGACGAATTGTAGTTATAATGGTTGAACCGGCAGAAGTTCCCACGGCAGCAAGAAAAAGCATCAAACCAAGTTCTCGTATAAAACGGTTGGAAGTTTCCGGAATCCTCCAGATAATGGTTTTTGTGTTGTACATATATCCCAAAATCAAACCGGAAAGTAAAACACCACCGGTTATTCCTAACTTGAATTCCCCTACTCCCGGTAAGTAAAAAGGAATTTCTCCAACCAAAAATCCGATAAATATCCCGATTAAGATTGGTAGAACATTTGTAGCGTAAGTAGTTTTTATATCATCGCCTAAAATTCTCTTGATATTGTCAATGGAATTTTTATTTCCCACCAGGTGTAGCACATCTCCCATTTGTAAATGTGTACTTGCAGTAGCCGGAAGATCAAGGTCATTTCTTGTCATTCTTGCCACTTGAACGTTAAAAACGTGCCTAAAATCTATGGAGCTAATGGTTCTACCAACAAACTCCTTTTTAGATACAACAACTTTTTGCCGTATTAGTTCGTCCCCCTCAAAGTTAATGGATTCGCTTATCTTTTTTCCCATAAACAGTTCTATTTTTTTTAATTCATCCTCTATTCCAACAATTCGTAACCTATCACCTTCTTTTAAAACTGTTTCACCTTTTACCAATTCAACGTTTGAAGAATTCTTTCGCAACAATCTCGTTATAGATACTTCTGCGATTTGACCAAGGTTCAAATCTTTTATGGAATGATTATAGAGATTCGGATTATTGATTTCCAAATGCAAGAATTTTACTTGAGGGTTCATGGAAGCTATCTCTTCTTTAATTTTTTCATCTTCCTTTTTTAGATTAATCCTCATGAATATGGGAACAAGCTTAATAAATAAAATAATTCCAATAACACCAAAACTATAAGTGACACCATAAGCAGCCGGAGCCAATTTCTCTCCTGTCATTTCTACTGCAACAGCCAAACCTGGAGTACTTGTCAAAGCACCGGCAAAGATACCTGCTCCCATGCTTCCACCATAATTCAGATACAAACAGCAGACTAAAGTAGTACAAAACCCTAAAAACACCAGGATTAAAGCCCCCATGGCAAGTTTTAAACCATCTCCCTTAAAGGAAGATAAAAACCCTGGACCGGCTTGTAAACCGATAGAATAAATAAATAATACCAATCCGAGCGTTTGGAAGACTTTTGGTAAAACGTATCCAAAGTGACCCAAAACAAGGGCAACAAAAATTATGGCAGACGAACCAAATGAAAAAGTTTTGAATTCTAATTTTCCAATCGCCTCGCCCAAAATAATGATCAAAAACAAAAGAAAAACGGGATTTTTTAGGATTTCCATATTTAAATTTTTACTATTCGTGTTAGAGAGTCAACAAAAAAATTATGGAAATCAATAGTCTTGAATTTGAAAGCCTTATTGTTTGGTTTTTTGTGCTGGCAAAGCTGAAAGATACGAACCGGTATACGCTATTCTTAATAAACATCTTAATGACATATAAAATATTAAAAAATATTAATTTTTCTATGCAAATAATGTGCTGTTAAAATGCTTGTATTTAGCAATTATAAGGATATTAGCAAAGATGAGCACCGTCACTTTATCTGCAAATGCTTCAATTCCAACCCAAGATACAGGTCACTACAATGATTTTATTGTCAAAGGTTTTTTAATATCTAGCTTAATTTGGGGAATTGCGTCAATGTTAATTGGTGTAATCATAGCTTTTCAACTAGTTTTCCCTGAGTTAAACTTTCTTCCTTACTTCAGTTTCGGAAGATTAAGACCTTTGCATACAAACGCAGCTATCTTCGGTTTTGCATTGAGTATAATTTTCACAACGGCTTACCATAGCGTTCAACGGCTATTAAGAGTTCGAATCTGGAGCGATAAGCTCGCTCTGGTTCATTTGGGACTCTACAATCTCACCATTCTTCTTGCCGCGATAACCTTGCCTTTGGGATTCAACCAATCCAAGGAATATGCCGAATTAGAATGGCCGCTTGATATACTGATTGTAGTTTGGTATGTTATATTTTTTATAAACTACCTGATGACAATTATCAAACGGGAAGAAAAACAGCTGTATGTAGCGATATGGTTTTATATAGCCTCGTTTGTAACAGTTCCAATTTTGTTTATTGTAAACAATTTGGCATTACCGGTAGGATTACTCAAATCATTCTCCGTTTTTTCGGGCGTATTTGATGCCAACATTCAATGGTGGTACGGACATAACGCTGTTGCCTTTGTTTTGACAACACCTTTTTTAGGTTTGATGTATTACTATTTTCCAAAACATATCAAACAGCCTATTTATAGTCACCGTCTTTCTATTATACACTTCTGGAGTTTGATTTTTATCTATATTTGGGCTGGTCCTCACCACCTCTTATATTCTCCTATACCGGACTGGCTTCAAACAACAGGTATGGTTTTTAGTATTATGCTCTGGATGCCATCCTGGGGTGGTATGTTAAACGGATTTTTAACCCTAACACAGGCAAAAGAAAAGATAAAGACAGATGCAACCCTAAAAATGATGCTTGTGGGGATTACCTTTTATGGAATGTCTACTTTTGAGGGTCCATTGTTATCCATTCGTTCGGTTAGTGCTTTAGGGCACAATACGGACTGGATTATAGGACACGTTCATGGAGGAACTTTAGGTTGGGTTGGGATGATGTCTGCCGCTGCCATTTACTATCTCACACCGAGACTATGGAATACAAATCTCTTTTCCGAAAAACTTGCCAATACTCATTTCTGGTTAGGTACTCTTGGAATTCTGTTATACGTTGTTTCCATGTGGGCATCCGGAATTACCGAAGGCTCATTATGGAGAGCTATCAACGAAAAAGGCTTCTTGGAATACCCAAATTGGGTGGAAATTACAAAATATCTATTTTGGCCCAGATTGGTAAGAGGACTAGGTGGAGTAATGTACCTTATGGGGATTATTTTAATGGTTTACAACGTTGTCAAAACGATAGGAACCGCAGGTAGTGGCTTTAAAGAAGTAGACCTAAGGGTTCAAGAATAGGAGAATTAAAATGATAGATAAAATTTTTAATTGGTTTTCTCACGTTGTTGATTTGTGGGATAGAGAAGCGATAAAATTCACTATCTATACAACAATTGCCGTTCTAATAGGTGGAATAGTAGAGCTTGTCCCTCCCTTTTTCTTAAGTCGAACCATAACACCTATTGCAAGCATCAAACCTTTTAATCCTCTTGAACTGGCAGGAAGAAATATATACCAGAGGGAAGGTTGTAACAACTGCCACACTCAGATGATTCGACCTTTTAAGTGGGAAGTAGACAGGTTTGATCCACAGAAAGCTTATGGAACGGAAGGATATTCCAAAAGCGGTGAATATATTTATGATCACCCTTTCCTATGGGGTTCCAAAAGAACGGGTCCCGATCTTGCACATGAATCTCAAATAAATCCGTCCGAAGAATGGCACAGATTACACCTCATTGATCCTCGCTCAAAATCTCCAGGCTCTATTATGCCTGCTTACGCCTGGCTTTTTGATGAGGATGCAACCATTGATGCCGCTGACATACAAAACCACATGAGGGGATTGGCAACACTAGGAGTTCCGTACTCCCAAGAGGATATAGATTCCGCAAGGTATCTATTGGAAGGCAAAACAGAAGGCGACGCTCTTATAGCTTATCTACTAAAGCTAGGTAAAGACGTAGCAGAGTTAGAAGAATCAGTGAAGTGAGGATTGTAAAATGGAACAAGAATTGTTGACCATTTATAAAGCAATAAGACTCCCACTGTTAGTTTTTGCTCTTACTTTTATCATTTTCTATGTATATAACAAAAAAAGAAAAGATAGATTGGAAGAGCCAAAATATAGAATGTTAGATGAGGATTAATTATGAGTACGGAAGACAAAGAGTTTGATGGTATAAAACAAGCTGATAATGAAATGCCATATTGGTGGAAGCTATTTTTTGTGTTGGCTATTTTTTTTGCGATAGGGTATTCCATATACTTTTTCGGATTTTCCAAGTGGAGAAACGCCGATCACTTCAGAACCGAAGTAGCAGAACATGAAAAAAAATTCCCAAAAAAGCAATTTCAAAAAAATCAGGATGGTTCCAATCCTCTTCGCGGAAATGCAGAAGCCATAGCAGCAGGTGCAAAAACGTTTAAAAATATTTGTGCCACCTGCCATGGTGCAGAAGCAAAAGGGGATCAAGGAATAGGACCTAATCTTACGGATTCGGAATGGATACATGGCGACTATGACGATGCCATTTTTACAACAATTATGGAAGGCATAAAGCAAGAAAACACCAAATTAGGAAAAGGCGCTATGCCAGCTCATAAAGATTCCATAGGAGAAGAAGGTATCTATCAGATTATGGCTTGGATTGCAGAAAAAAATCCGAGCCTCAAAAAGGTCAAATAAGGAGCAATGTTATGGTTATCTCAAGGCACGTATCGGGAAAATTTAGAAATACCAGATACCTTGTAGAAGCCCTACTTTTTTTGGTTTATTTTACTCTTCCATGGCTAAGGATGGAAGGAAAACCGATAATCCTTTTAGATATACCAGCAAGAAACTTTTACTTACTGGGTTCAATTTATATTCCGCAGGAAGTTTACTTCCTGCTTTTATTTTTGATCTTAATGGGATTATCTCTTTTCTTTTTTACATCTTTAATTGGTAGAGTTTGGTGCGGCTGGGCTTGTCCGCAAACCATATTTACAGACGTTTTTGATATATTCGGACACTTAATTTTGAGAAAAAAATACGGGAAAAAAGATGCTCCTGTGTTCCGGAAAGTCTTATTACATATTGTATGGATTGTTGTATCGTTTGTTGGAGCTTTTCACTTTATTGCTTACTTTAATGATGCTTACGATATGCAAAAAGATTTTCTTTCTTTAGCAAGCCATGAATATATTTATCCCTATTTTATCTTGTTTTTTACCGCAACGCTCTATCTCGATATGACGGTTGTAAGGGAGCAATTTTGCAAACTAGCCTGCCCTTATGCAAGGTTTCAGACGATTTTAATGGACAATCACACCTACAACGTTATTTATGATCACAAGCGTGGAGAACCAAGAAGAAACAAAAAAGAAAAAATTGGGGATTGCACAGCTTGTAATATGTGTCTTGTTGTATGTCCGACAGGAATTGACATTCGGGAAGGCACAAACGTAGGTTGTATAGCCTGTGGAAAATGTGTTGATGCCTGTACTATTCAAATGGCAAAGGAAAACAAAAAAACGCTAATCCGTTATGATAGCGAAGATAGGGTTGAAAAAAAGAATACTAAAATTAAATGGATTAGACCTCGAACAGTTTTGTATGGTTCATTGTTACTCTTAATCTCTAGTTTAGCTGTATTTTTGATTTCAACAAGAGTTCCTCTTTTTATCAATGCTCAACCGGATAGGAATATTGCACCAATGGTCATTCCGGGAAACAAGGTTCGTAGTTTTTATAATGTTAAAATCAGGAATATGACCTACAAAGAGCAAAACCTGAAATTTGAAATCGACAATAATACAACAAAACTTACACCCATACACCTTCTTGTCGGTGGGGAAAATTCCGTTGTAAAAATTCCGGAAAACAGTATGATGGAAGTAAGGGTTATATTAGAAACACCAAACCTTCCGGAAGAAGAAAAATATCGAAAGGTTTTTAAGGTTTGGTTAAAAGTAAGTGATATGGATAATCCAAGAGTATACAAAAGGAATGAACTTCCCATCTTATTACCAAATGGGTGAGGAACTCTCTTTTGGCTACGGACATTGAGCGTAGCCGAAATGTCCGTTTTATACAAATCATATAAATCCAAAAAATCACGTAAATCAAGTAAATCAAGGTACTAAATGGCAAATTTAAGCAAGAGCATGAAAAGGGCATTCTTTATAATGGGAATAGCCTTTTTCTTTTTAATAGTCGCTACGGTTTATACCGTATATCTCGCAACCAAAGAGTATGAACCTGTAGTTGATCCTAATTATTATGAAAAGGGTTTGAATTACGATAAAGAAATTGGAAGAAAGTTGGAGATGAAAAATGAAGGTTATCGTTTTGAAACCAATCTCTTAACAGAAAAATACCCGTTAAAAACCGGTAGCAATACAGTGAGTGTATTACTCTTTAAAAATAGCGAAAAAGTTCAAGATGCAAAAACTTTTATGCAATGGGAAAGGTCTGCAACCAACAAATTTACAAAAAGGGTTCCTTTACATTTTTCCAAGGAAAATTCTCAATATACAGGAACGGTTGATATTCCTTATTACGGTCAATGGATTATAACCTTGATTGCTGAAATCAACGGAAAAGTTTTTGAAAAAAGGTTTCTCACAACAGTGAAAGAATAGACTTGGGAATAAAAAAATTCCTCTTAACTCCATGGTAAATTTACTTGAATTTTTAAGTCAACCCTATAGTATGTTCTATAATAAAACTATAAAAATTAATTTGAAAAATTACTATGAAAAAAAACAAGATTCAACCAATAGGAAAATTAACAATATCTATAATTTTATTCGTGTCTCTCTTGCTAAATTGTTTCGGGAAATTTGCCCTAACTAGAAAATTATATCGCTTTAACGATAGCGTAAAAACCCAGGGTAATATTCTTTTAACCAGACTAATAAAAACAGTAGTTATGTGGTTTTTGATTATTCCCCAATTTCCCATATACGGTATAACTACATTAATTGATGCGTTTTTTATCAACGTAATAGAATTTTGGACTGGAAAAAACTTAATTGGATTTAATGAATACGATGATACGGGAACTTATGTGAAAAATTTTACAAACCCGGATGGTAATATTCAATTAACATACCTTGAGTTTGGTAATAAATTGAGGGTAGACTTTCACAAGTTGGGTCATGTGGAATCTTACGTTTTATTCCGAAAACAGCCTAATCAAATTTTTATAGAAAAAAATAATAAATTAGTACCTATAAAGTTGAATTCGATCCAAATTGGTTCAAAATTTATTGTGAAAATGGCAACCGAAGGGAGGTTACTTTCTTCCAAAATCATTGGTATAAAAAATTATAATGAATTATTAAATAAATATTTGAATTTTGAGCTGTAAAAATCAACACCCATGCTTTTGGAAATATACTATGGTTTATCATGGTTGCAATTTACCACCGTAAATAAGAAATTGTATATATGAGAGAGTTTTTAAAAGATTGTTTAAAAAATGAATCTGGATTTGTGGAATTAAGATACCACAAAAAAGAAGGCAAAAGTATTGCTGCCGAAAAAGACCGTATCGAAAATACACAAGTAAAAAAAAGAGCCGGGATTGGTATAAGGGTTTTGCACAAAGGAACCTGGGGCTTTTCATCAACCGGAGAAATTTCCAAAGAATCAATTATGAAAGGCATTCAAATTGCAAAAAAAAGTGCCGAACTTTCTTCTGCGGTTAGGGCAGAGAAAATCAATTTTCTTCCAAAAGCTAATTTTGCTATTGGTGAATTTATTGGAAAAGGAATTGAAGAAATTCAAAAAAAGACTTTGGAAGAAAAAATAGCATTGGTTTTAAATACTACTAAAAATTCCAAGTCTCTCTCCAATAAACTACAAAGTGTAGTATGCGGTTATTCCGAAGTTTATGAGGAAAAAGCCATTGTTACAACCGATGGTGCGGATTCTTTTTTTGCATACGTTCGACCTGAGTTTAAGGTCAATGCCGTTGCTTCAAGAGACGGCGAGCTACAATCCGGAACTGAGTCCATAGGAGTTACCGGTGGTTGGGATTGTTTGTTTAAAGACAAAAAACCGGACGAGTTAGGTCAAATGGCTTGTAAAACCGCCATTGACTTATTGGATTCAAGCTTTCCCATAGGTGGAAACACCACTGTAATACTTGCGCCTTCTATTGTGGGGCTTCTGGTTCATGAAGCAATTGGTCATACGGTAGAAGCTGATTTTGTTTTAGCTGGATCTGTGGCAGCTGGGAAAATCGGAACAAGAGTTGGCTCTGATTTGGTAACACTTAGCGACAGTGGACTATCCGAATTCTACGAAGGTGCCGGTGGTTCTATTCCTGTAGACGATGAAGGTGTTATTACGGAAAACACGGTTATCATTCGAAACGGAATTCTCGTTTCTTATTTACACAATCGCGAAACGGCAAATAGGTTTGGTGTAACACCCACGGGTAGTGCTCGCGCGTGGGAATATTCTGATATTCCTTTAATCAGAATGAGAAATACCTACTTAATGCCAGGAACGTCTACTTTGGAGGAGATGATTTCTTCCACAAAAGATGGCTATCTCTTGGAAGGACCAAAAAACGGGCAAGCGGATTCTACTGGTGAATTCATGTTTGGAGTTCAAAAAGCTTTCAAAATTCAAAATGGCAAAATTATTAAGATGGTTAAAGGTGTTACTGTTTCGGGTATAGCTTTTGATGTTATGAACCAAGTGGATATGGTTAGTAAAGAATTTAAGTGGGATTTAGGATCGGGATATTGCGGAAAAGGACAGCCCGCAAAGGTTGATGCAGGTGGACCATACATAAGAACCAAAGCAAAGTTAGGTGGGACAAAGGGTGATTAAAAAAGAATTTATTCAAAAAATTGAAAATACAAAAGACATACTTACTATCGTTTTACAAAAAGCTAAAAATTCGGGACTGGCAGAAGTTGAAATATATACTGCTTATGGAAGTTCATTAGAAGTTAGCTTAGAAAAAAATGACATCAATGCATCTTCTTATTCGGAAGAAACCAATTATGGAATACGGGTAATTGCCAACCATTGCCAAGGTTTTGTGACAACGAACGATCCAAACACTTTGTGGGAATCAATCCAAGAAGCAAAAACTCTCGCAATTGTTCAAAATACTCCGGACGAAGCCATGGAACTTCCTGATCCTATTGATGTTAGAAGTGTTGACGGACTATATTTGGACGAAATTGATGATGTTGATTTTGAGTATCTTGTTGGTGCAGCCAAAACATCTCTGGAAGAAAAAAATTTGCACTATCCTAAGGTAAATTTGGACAGTGGCAATTTTTCTTTGAGCAAAGGATTTAAGTTAGTTGTCAGTACCAAAGGTATAATGGCTGCCGAATTAAATTCCGAAATGAGTGCAAATTATATGGGAATGGCTGTAGACGGAGATGATATTGGAAGTTTTGACTATGATTATGCTATTGGCAGAAATAAAGAACTGTTTGCAAAAAATTTAAACCATTCTTTTTCTGAATTTTTAGATAGGTGTATGGGAGGTTTGGGAGCAAAAACGATTTCAGGTTTCAAAGGCAATATTTTGATTCCTCCCGAGAGCGTTTTTGATTTTCTGGGGGATTTACTGGCATCTATGACTGGCACTCAGATCAGAAGAGGGCGTAGTAAATTTGGGGATAAGATGGGGAACCAAGTTGCTTCCAACCTGCTTACAATTTTTGAGGATGCTCGTATTCCTGGTTTTTCCGGATCAACTGCATTTGATAGGGAAGGATTACCTACTGTCCCAAAGGAAGTGATTCAAAACGGTGTTTTAAAAAATTTTTTTTACAATCATTTTGAAGCTAAGAAAGCCGGTTTAAAGACGTCTCTTGGAAATGCTTCCGGAGGTTCCGGTTCTCTTCCTTCCTGTGGTCCCAAACAGCTTGAAATTATGCCCGGTGAAACTTCTCTTGCGGAAATGTTAAAACAAACAAAAACGATTTTGGTCAACCGATTTTCCGGAAGTAGTGATACATCATCTGGAGATTTCTCCGGAGTTGTCAAAGGCGGATTTTTATTAGATGGTTCTTCCAAAATTCCAATCAAAGAAACATTGATTTCAGGAAACATTTATGGAGTATTAAATCAGATAGCTTTTGTCAGTAGAGAACGAAAACTGCTCTATTCATCTTCATTAGTTCCTTGGATATTAATAGAAGGTATAGATATTGTTGGAACTGATGAAAATAGTTAATCTCGGAAATAAAAATATGCTAAAAAAACCTCCTGGTGCAATGCTATTTACCATTATTTCTTTTGACGAATTAGAATATTACTTTAAATTCAAAAGATACTCTGAAGATACGTTTTCAGAACTGCTATACGAAAGCCAACCTATGCCAAAATGGACGTTAAGCGAAATCGAAAGAATTCATACGGTAGTCGGGGGAAATACAAGAATCATATCTTTTAAAAGAAAAATCAACAGAGAAGAAATTGTGGAAATAACAAGAAAGTGTATTCAGTTTCAAACCAATTCTGTTTCAAAGGATCCGAGCTTTCGAATCATTCCAGGCTATCTTTGTTTGCACAATGTTATTGTCAGTTCTACTACAGAGGACTATCATAGGATCTATCTTTACAATGGTGTGTATGCTGAAATAATATATAAATATGAAACCAGGAAATTTCATTCGGTAAACACTGCACCTAAATTTTTTTCTTCATCCGAAGTATTATATTTTTATACTATTTTAAGAGATTTTTATGTTCAAGCAAACCAAAACTTCTTATTATAAGAAAATTATACTTTTTACATTTATGTTTTCCTTTGTAAATTGCTTTCACTCAGACCTTAAAGTAGAGAATATTGTTTTATGCGATAATTTTACTTTAGATGGGAAATGTGTAGAAGAAATCAAAGGAGAAAAAACGTATAACATAACAGTGCCGAGTGGGAAAAGAGTTGATACTTGGGATGAATTAACTACTTTTATGCTTCATAACTTAAGGATAAAACCAGGATTCATAATAAAATTTAATCGGAATTTTACACCTTCCGAGCGGAAAAGCCTAATAGTTTCCTACAAAGCAGCTTATTATTTTTGGGATAGCAGGGGCACAATGGAGGACATTGAAATTGGGAAAAACCGAATTACTTCCAAAGAGTATTTGTCTGATATTATAAAATACAGGCAGCTTGAAAAAGCAAATCTTTACCTACCTATTGAATTAAAAGAAATTTTTCCGGTTGAAATAAAGTTTTATTACTTTTCCGATTTGGTAAACGGTGAGATTCCTTTCAAAATTAATTTGAATATTAGATACAATACCGAATGAACCATGGGAAGCAATTTAATACCGATTTTAAAGAAGATTCAAATTTTTCCCAAAAACTAACTTTAATATAATTGACACCTTAGTATATATTAACCAATCTACAAATATAATAAACAATATTCGAGGGGAAACTATTAATAAAGAAAGCAAGAGTTTTATACTTAAAGGAATTTCTATAGTACTATTCGGATTATTTTTAATAATAGGGTTATACTATTCGGTTGATGTTTTTTCGAGAAATAGAGTAGAAAGCAAGCTTAACAATAACCCTGTTGTGACTTTGCTCATTACAGGCATATCATCAAAAAACAAAGTAGTAATGAGTCTATATGTGCTGTTGTACCCAATACACAAAAAATGTGGCTTGTATTATATAAATCCTTTGAGTGCATTTTCAGAAAAAGATGACATTATTGAAAATTCCGGTAATTATCTTTCCAAGAATATATCATCCCAATTAAATGAAATTACTAGTCACCCCGTAGATTTTACTATTAATTTGTCAGAAAGTAGTTTTATACGTATTATAGATATACTAGGTGGGCTTGAAATGTATTTTGATCCTTATACTTTTCAATCTTCTGTTGAATATAAAAGGAAAATCGGTGAATATTTAATGTCCGGTCATGAAGTTTTTGATGTCATGAAATTAAAGAATAAAAATGATCCTTTGGATTATATAAACCGTTTGAATATCCAAGAAAGTGTTGTTTTTACCATTTTTGATAATCTGATAAAAAATCAAAAAAAAATGAGAAAAGAATGGATTGAATTTATAACAACCCTTATGGATACAAATTTAACAACAATTGAAATATTTTCGATTTATAAATATCTTCTGGCAAATCATATAATTTTTATGGTATCAGAGCTTCCAGGTAAACTCACCGTTTTTCCGGGAAGTGAGCAACCGGTTTTATTTATAGAGAAGGAATTGGCAAAAACGGCTTTTGAAAAATTTGAGTCAGATCTTTTGGATGAGGAATTCCCTTATGAAGAGATCGCAAAAATTGAAATTCTAAATGGGACTGCAGTTCCTGGTTTGGCTAAAAAGGTTAAGTCTTTTTTAAACGTTAAAAGATTCAATGTTCTTTCGGTTTCCAATGCATGGACACAAAACCAGAAAGTTTCTATGGTTATCAACCGATCCGGAAATTCGGAATATACCTATAAAATTGCAGAGGTCTTGGGCATCAAAAAGGTTCATCACATAATTTCCAAAGAAAGCGGGATGGATACAACAATTTTATTGGGAGAAAACTTTGAAAATTTCTAAAAAAATGGCTAAACCAAGTGTTAAAACTTTAAAAACAAGCAAAACTATCAAAACTACGGAAGTAATACAAACTATCGTTTCCATATTAAAAGACAAAAAATGCGAAGATACCGTTGTTTTGGATATTCAAAAAGTTAATTCTTATCTGTCTTATTTCGTTGTTACCAGTGTTGTTAGCGAAATTCAAGGAAAAGCCGTCTCTAGAGAATTAGAAAAGAAACTTAAAGCATACAAATTAGGACCCGGTAATCAAGATAAATCATCCAGGTCTTATGAATCCGGTTGGATTTTATTGGATTATGGTGATATACTTGTTCATGTTATGACACCGGAAAAACGAAGATTTTATGATTTGGAAAGGCTTTGGGGAGATGCTAAAATTTTAGATATAAGTAGTAAAGCTTAAACTTTACGTGAATTCAACGTAAAGAATAATATTATCAAAATAAAAAGGGTAAACACAGTGGTTCCCCCCCTACTACCATATCCTTACCCATATCTCTTTGTTATTCACCACAGATTTACACAGATGGACACCTATTTTTTAATTCTTGTTTGATTTTTTTGATTAATAAAAAATTGAATAGTTTATATAGTGAATCTCGCACTTATCCCTTACGGATTTTTATAAAACTATTTTCATATAATACGCATTTATTTATAATTATCATAAATATACTTTATAATAACAATACTTCCCCATATCCGTGTTAATCAGTGTGTATCTGTGGTTAAAATCATTCCATACTTATGGGTAAAGCTATGCCCTACTACGCCCAAAAATATAAAAAATATTATCATTATGATGAATATATTATCCTTTATAACATCAGCAATAAAACAACTTTTACACAATCTCTCCGCGACTTCGCGTCTCCGCGTGATCTCTTTCTTATCCGAAACTCACGTTAAGTAGGTGCCTTTCTTTCACATTAAACACACAAGCTGGAATTAGCTTTCCGTCTGTTTGAGGGTAAGCTTGGCAACAACGTCGAACTCTGGCAAGATCAAAATTCTCAGAATCCATAAAGGCATGAATAAATATAGATTTTACTTTTCTTTCCGTAGTTGTGAAAAACTTTTTTGGATCAAAGCAGCTGTTGGACATTAAACAATTTATTTCTTTTAACAAACCTTTGATTGTTTTCAAGGCTTGCTCTCCTTCTGGAACCGAACCCATAGGACCACTCCATAGATCATAGACCATTTTGTTCATTTCCTGGTATTCATCCGCATCTAATCCGAAAAAGACTCTATTGGACAAAGAGTCCATCATCTTTTCCGCATTTACTAACTGATTTATCGGAATGGGATTTCCAGATTCTTTTGGCATTAAATAAAATGACAAACTAAAACATAAAGGACTACTACAAGGAAGAGGAACAAAATCAGCTTTTTTTACACTTGTATCCAAATCTTTATCTAGAATTTCTATAATATCCGGAATGGTTATCCTTCGAGATTTTTCAATATCTTTTCCTCTACCTGCAAAGGCAATCGGTTGTAGCATAAGACTGATGATATTAGGTGTTTGAAAAACTAGATTGGCTACTTTAGGAAGTTCAAAGTCATTCAAGCCCCTTGCTACGGTCATGGTTAAAGAAGTTGTTACGTCATATCTTTGCAAGATTCTTAAGATTTCCATCTTTTGTTCTAACATTGGAATACTACGCAACTCTTCATATATGGAATCATCAAAACCGTCAAACTGAAGCGACACTACAATGTCACGTTTTTTTAGCTCCTCTACGATTTGTAAATTTTTCAGAAGCAATCCGTTTGTAGAAATGCTAACTCGAATTATCTCTTTTCGTGATAGCGCTTCATCTAATAAGGTAAAAAGTTGCGGATGCAAAAGGGGCTCTCCCCCGGAAATGTTTAATACGTCTATTTGTGGTTCAGCAGAAAGAATCGAATCTAAAATCTTTTTAAATTCATCTGGTGTAATATGTCGCCCACTCTCTCCGGAACTATTGATACAAACGGGGCAATTCAAATTACATTTCTCCGTAATTTCCACTATAGGCATGCACAAGTGTTGCTCGTGGTTAGAGCAAAAACCACAACCTTCCAAACAATTGGCTTTCTCATTTCCATTAAACGACATAGGCATAGATGCGGGTTTTACAAACCTTTGCGTATAGAGATAATCTGTTACATCAGAGCGAATAAAGTGTTCCTGCTCGCCATGAGTAGTGCAAAACTTTCTCAAAAACACGTCTCTTCCATCGGTTATCACTTTTGCGGAAACCGGTTGTTTGCACGTATCACAAACAGATGTTGTAAAGTTTAAAACTGATTTATTTTCCATAAAATTTCGGATCATTCCTTCTGTAAAATAGATTGTAGGTGCAAGCTGGAATAAGTTTTCCTGGCTCTGCCGGAACGAGATCAGGGCAGAGCATTGCTCGAAAGGAATCAAAATTGTCTTCATCCATGTGTGTATGAACGTAAATCATTCGAACTGCTGCTTCTGCCATTTGTTGCCTTTCAAACAAACTAACGTTTTTTCCAGGTGGATACATCTGAGAAAGTAATTTTTTAAACACTTTTAAGTCTTCTGTCTGTCCTTTGGCATAAAGGTCATTAATAACGTCTTTGAAGAATTTTTCTTCACTTGTATCAATTCGCATCAAATATGAATCCTTCATATAGCTTTGAATCTTTTCATTTGTTAAAAAACGCTTAAAAGGCAAAAACCTATCATCCACCTTTAACAAATAAGACGTGAGATAACACAGAGGATGAGCAGAAGGTCGAGTAACAAAATCATCAAACGTTAAAATCCCATCCGAACTTTCACAAACCATTTGCGCGGCTTCATCAACTGGAATATGGTTTCGAGTTTTTATATCTCCGCCTCCCTGACCTGTGTAAGTCATGGTTTGGATTACCCAACTGAGTATGTGATTATATTCTCGCATCAAGCTAAAAATGGATTGGAGTTCATGGGTATTTTTATCACGCATCAAGACGGTTATGATGGTCATTTTTACACCGGCACGTTTTAGATTTTCAATTGCTTGTAACTTTTTTTCCACAAGGTCTATCCCATGAATATCTATGGAAGTCTGTGGCTGGAATGTATTTAAAGATAAACTAACGTAAACCCCCAATTCGGCAAGCTTTTCACACAATTCATAGTCCTTTGCAAGACGAGTACCGTTGGAGTTCATCATAATACGTCCGATTTCAGGACGTTTACAGGCTTTTAACAACTCTATTAAATTCGGATGGCTGGTAGGCTCTCCTCCTGTAATATCTATCAAGTCAACAGTCCCCGATGATTCTACGATCCAATCCAGGATTTGATTTAGTTCTTCCAAACTCATGTTGTAAGGCTTATCGTTATTGTTATAGGTAAAACATATAGGGCAAAACAAATTGCATTGATTTGTAATAGAAAATACAGGTAATTGACATTTGCTTGCATGCCAATTGCATGGTCCACAATCATGGGGACAACCGTGTTTCATGGGAGTGGAATGTTTGAGAGGAGAATTGTCTGGAAATTTTTGTAAAACTTGTTTCAGATACCAATCTTTATCTATGGAAATTAAAGCCGGTTGGTTTTCACAATCCGGACAGATGCTCTGCTGCCATACCTTTTCACCCTGAAAGTATACACGAGCCGGTACGTCCTTTCGGCATTGCCTACACATTCCGCGAACGGTTGTAAAATAGGTGTAATCTCTGTCATTCAATCGGGGCATAAATTCCTTCCCATAACAAAGCTCGTCTTTCTTTATTGTGAAGTAAGCTTATGTTTGTGATTTGTATTGTAATATCTCCAAAAGCTACCATTTTATCTCTTATGGATGCTTTACTCAAAAAAGTCATTTCCTTTGGATTCTTGCTCTCCATCTCTACTTCCATTGTTATAGACTCACCCATTAAAACTTCTTCTATAATGGTAAAATTCTCTATTTCAAAATCTACAAAAGACAGGGTAAATTCCGAACTTTTTTCCAAAAACCACCTTGCCAATTGCAAAGAACTTTCCATGAGCAAAGTTTCCGGTAGTATTCCTTCTCTTCCAAGTGGCTTTAGAATATAGTATTCTTCCAATGAAACGGCTTTTAGAGCTTTTATTCTTTTCCAAGATTCAAAGAATATAATTTTATCAACAAAACGCCATTTCATAAATCGGATTAGATGCCGCCATTGATATGAATGCTCTGGGCATTGATGTATTTTGATTTTTCACTGGTTAGGTAAAAGACAAGGTCTGCTACTTCCTCCGGTTCGCCAGGTCTTCCGAGAGAAGTATGTTCCGTATAGTGACTCAATTCTTTTTCCGGGACGTTTTTTCCGACTCCTTGCGTGAGTAATCCTGGAATAACTTCGTTTACACGAATATTGTACCTTGATAGTTCCGTTGCCAAAGAAAGTGTAAAACCGCTTACTCCCGCTTTTGCCGTAGCGTAATGAACAGGTACTTCCAACATTCGATGACCGGCAATAGAGCCGATATTAATAATAATACCCTGCTTTCTTTGGATCATATTCCGAACCACACCCTTTGTCATCAAAAACATAGATTTCAAATTGGCTGCAATTATGTCATCCCAATCTTCCTCTTCGATAAGAGCCAGAGGCATAATCTGCACTTTGCCCGCATTGTTGATTAAAATATCAATCTGTTGAAATTTCTCGATTACCTTGCGAATTACATTGTCCACATCGTTTTGGTTTGTAAGATTGGCTTTGATGGCTAAAGCGTTAGTTTCTTTTATAAGTTGGTTGGCTGAATCCTCGTTTTGGTTATAGGTAAAAGCCGTTTGAAAACCTTCGGCTACATACAATTTCACCAATGCTCTGCCGACTGCACCACTTCCGCCTGTAATCACTACTGTTTTAGACATTTTCCTTTTCCTCCACAACCCTTTTTACTAGGTTCATAAACGTCTTTACCCTAAATACCCTTGGCAATTTGGAAGCTTGGAAATTTTCCGGCAGCTCTCCCGAAGGAACTTCGGGTAGGTGTTTCCGAACAAGCTCAAGTGCTTCCGGAGTATAAACTCCATCAACTGTTAATGGAACATCTCCTAATTCCGCTTTGGTTCGCCTTTCGATATCTCCTGGTTTGATCTTAATTTTGAATTTCTGTTCTAGCTGAAAAATCAAATCCAATAAATCCAAAGAATCAGCTCCCAGATCATCAATGATCTTATCCGTTTCCTTTATATCCTCTGTTGGAATGTCGAGAGCATTGGATAAGCTCTCGCATACCCCTTGAAATATTTCATTATCTGTCATAAATAGTATCTTATTATCTTCTCTAAATTTTTTCTTTCCGGTAAAGGTGGCATACTTTTTATATATCCCATAGCAATAAAGCATAAAATAGAATTTCTTTTGCTAATGTTAAGGAATTCTTTAATATCTTTTTCTGCAAGTAAAGGTCCGGTCAAACAACAAGTTCCGATGTTTTCCGCTAAAGACGCTAACATAAGGTTTTGAACGGCAAAAGCACCCGAAATATTTTTTCCACCTACTTTTTCTGAGATTTCCAGACCTAACCAATGTTCCATAAACGATTCCGTTTTTTTAACCGTTGCAATGATTAAAATAGGAGCTCTTGAAAACCAGTAAAAATTATTTACATAATTTTTGAACTCATCCGTAACATAATCAACGTCGCTTGTTTTTAACTTTTCTTCCCAAGCAGACTTTACCATATCGGAAAGTTTTTGTTTTGCTTCGGGTTGTTTTATCACAATAAAATTCCAATCCTGTTGGTTGCTTGCAGATGGAGCGTAACACGCTGTTTCTATAATTTTTGTAAGGATCTCATCCTTTATATCCTGGTTGGTAAAATCACGAATACTTCTCCTACTTCTAATAAATTGATGAATTTCTTCCTCTTTCATAAACCCATGCCTCCATCCACACAAATTACCTGTCCTGTTATATAGGCAGATTTTTCGGATACAAGAAACGTTACTAAGTTTGCCACTTCTTCCGGTTTTCCGAATCGCCTAACGGAAATTGTTTGTAACAATTCTTCTTTGTATTCTTCCCGTATACTTTCTGACATTTTTGTTTCAATCACTCCAGGTGCAACGCAATTTACAAGTACTCCTTTTCGGCTTAGCTCCAAAGCCAAAACTCTCGTCATTGTTTCTATTCCACTCTTGCTTACGGAATAATTGATTTGTCCTCGACCCCCAAACCTGGCAGATACGGATGATAGATTCACTATTCTACCCCACCTGTTTAACACCATAAACTTCGCTACCTTTTGACTTAGCCAAAATGTTCCGTTTAAATTCACATCCATAACTTTCTGCCATGTTTCAACTTCCATTCCCAAAGCCGGAGACTCTAAATTCACTCCAACACAATTTATCAAAATATCCAAGCGTCCTTCCCTATCGAAGATGTATTGGCTAGCTTCTTCTATCTGCTTTGGATCTTGTAAGTTAAGTTGAATACTTTCGGTATTTCCACCCATAAGGGAAATCTCTTCTTTCAAATCCCTTATCGAAGCTTCATTTTGATGGTATCCAAGATATACCTTTTTGTGATCTTTCGCTACTTGAAGAGAAACTGCCTTTCCAATTTCTCCGGATGCTCCCGCTATAAATGCAATTCGATTAGTTTTCATATTTTTTCAAAATTAAGGTTGCATTTTGTCCACCAAATCCAAACGAATTGGACAAAACATTTTGTCCATGAAACTTGGTTGTTTGAGTAATGTGGTTTAGTTCGCACCCTTTCCCAACTTTTTCTAAAGACGGGTTAGGAGGAATGAGACCTTTTAACAGAGGTAAAAGACATACTCCCATTTCAACAGGACCCGAGGCTCCGATTGTGTGACCTGTTAAAGACTTGGTAGAACTAACCGGAATATTTTTCCAATTTTGAAATACGTCCCGAATGGCGGTAGCTTCTATTTCATCATTTAAAAAAGTACTCGTTCCATGTGCGTTGATATAGTGGATGTCATCGATTGACAATTTGGCATTTTTTAAAGCAGCTAACATTGCTAATTTGGCTCCTTCTCCCGTAGGAGAGGGAGCAGTCAAATTGTAAGCATCCAAAGAGGAACCATAGCCAACAATTTCAGCCAAAATTTCTTTACCTTCCGTTTTTGCTTTTTCCAAAGATTCCAAAACAAAAATAGCTGCCCCTTCCCCCAATACCGTTCCGTTTCTTTCGGAGTCAAAAGGGCGACAAGCTTTTGCTCCAAGCTTAGTACTCGTAGTTAAAGCACCAAGTAGTTGAAACCCTCCAATGCCAAGAGGATTTATCATGGAGTCAAAGCCACCACAAATTGCTAAGGAAAATTCACCTTGCCGAATTGCTCCAAACGCATGACCAATGGTTTGAGCACCCGCTACACAAGCGGAACAATTGGTTAGTTTTCTACCAGGTGTGCCAAACTCTTTGGATATAAGTTCTACGGGTGTATCTAATGGAAACTGTAAAGGAGGCTTATTCCCATTTATAAATTCTTTGGCAATTATCTTTAAATTTGGCTTGCCTCCACAGGTTATATGACTCAAATCAAATGTTTCCAAACTAGTTCCGAGATGAAGTAAAGTATCTTTATCCAATCGATCAATTTTAGCTTGTTCTATGGCTTCTCGAAATGCCGTATAGGCAAAACCCACTTTAGGGTCATAATCCGCATAATACTTAATTTCATTGGAATAAATCGGATTTTCTTTTACTTCAGCAGATAACTTGACTTCATAGGTAGAAGAATCAAATCTCGCAATTTTCCCTATACCGCTTTTTCCTTTGGCAAGAGATTCCCAAAAATCATTTTTGCCATTTCCTATTGCTGACACAATTCCAAATCCTGTAATCACAACTCGTTTCATGCTCAATAGCCTAACCTTATATCAACCATCTGTTTATCAACACCACATACTCGAACTCTCTCGATTCCTTGTAGTATGGCAATAAACATCATCACAGCCGGACTAGCCGCAAAGCATCTACCCATTCTTCCACTCAATTCATCTACATATTCCTCATACGGATAAACTTGTATATCTTCTATTGTGGCATAAATCGTTTTTCCCGTATTTTTGACACTTTCATAATTTTCCAATACAAAGTAAGCGGAAGCTGAAGCAGGATATTCCGAATCCTTGATATAACCCATCTGTTTCAGAAATATGTAAGTACTCGGATTTGCCGAACTGTCAGAAGCCCCTGTTATGGCACAAGGAAGCTCACCACTCGCGACGGATTTATAAGCTTCTAAAAAAGCAACCCCTGTTTGCCCTTCCCAAGGAGTAAAAATGTAATTAGGACCTTGTATATTATTTAGGATGGCAATAATACAAGCCGGCATATTAGCCAATATTTTAAAAGATACCAATGGATTTGTATAGCCCAAACCCTTTTTACCAAACAAAGGGATGGAAAAATTTCCGTTTTCATCTAGAGAATTTATGATCATGTCTTCAACTTCTTTTGTATCAGCTAATGCAAGACCTGTAGACACAAACAAACCGATTTTTTCAGGAGGATAAGAAAACCGACGTTTGATTGCAGAATGATAAATGGCTTCATTTACGGCAATACAACCAAGCATTGCTGATTGAGACATATATTTTAGCATTTTTTTGCTACCTATCAACTCAACCGGGTCAAAATCAGGCAAAGTAGCCATTCGAATACCCTCTAGCTCTGTCCCTTGAAATTCGGGAATGATAGAAGTATTACTACTTTTTCCGTCTCTCCAGGCAGTTGCTATATCGTTAAGAGAATAACCAAAAGGATTGATTGAACCGATACCGGTTATTGCGACCTTATGCTGATATTGGTTTGTGCTCATTTGTTTAAGTCTCTCATCCATTGGCTTATGATTTTACTTCTATGGGATTCTAGCGTAGGATTATCAATTTGGTGAAACGAAAAAAGTATACTGCATTGTGCTACAACTTTTTCCAATACATAAGCTTTTACGCTCGTTTTGGCTCCTAATTCATTTACGGATTCAATGGTTGCTTCATAATGTAAAACATCTCCCGGATAAACAGGAACTCGAAATTTGGCATTCTCAATTTTGCTCATTAAAGCTTTGGGATTTTGCTTGGTTTCAGCCCTAACCGTTTCTTCTACCAGTAAACCGGAAAGTTGTGCCATACCTTCCAAAATTAGGACACCAGGCATGATTGGCTTCATGGGAAAATGGTCATCAAAAAAGTCCTCACTCAAACTCACATTTTTGACAGCGTTAGCGGATTTTCCAAGATTCCAAGAGGTAATTTTATCAATGAGTAAAAATCGCATACGTATTTACAATGGCAATATTCCTAATAACTTAATTATTAGTCAAGAAATTTTAAAAATATTGTGAATTTATGTTTATAGGTTGGATGTGGTTTCGGTTGGTAGGAAAATTATTTTTTTGGTTTGACATAAAAAAGAAGCTAAAAATTTTTTTTCTCTTGCTAATTCTTTTATAGAATTTATTGAATGATATATTCTATTTGAGATATAAAGAGGACTTTATGAAGCAAAAAGCCTTTTTTTTTATAAAAATATTTTTAAAAATATATATTTGCAACAATTAAAAAAGTATGATCACTCAGGTATTTAGTCTCAATTAAATCATATTCAGCATTGAAATTTTTTGTTGTTATTAATTGCTGAACAGTTCTTTTCTCGTTTTTAGTAACCCAATTTAAATTATTTTTTTCAACAAATTCATTTACAGAAATATAACCAAATTTAGTATTAATAGAATTTGATTTCCGGATCATTGTAATCATTTATACCAATTACAATAGCGTAACGTTTACCTTCGTTTCCCTCCAAGTTATCCAATTTCACATCTTCATCCAGTGGTTCATCTCCACCCAAACCTTTTCTTTTGAGTATATACTTTTTACCGGGTCGACTAGGCTTGATTTCTTCTTTTGGCTCTATTTCTTCTGGAGTTTTTATGATTTCCGGTTCTTGCTTCTTTTGGGCTTTGAAATTATCTTTTTTATCTGCTTGGGGAGAGTTTATTTTGTGATGTGCCTTTTCCTTCTTTCCTGCATTTTCTACAAATTCGTATAGCTGAGTTTTTTTTTCAGAATAAATGCTCACTTGTAAAAAAAAACAAGAATACACAAAAGAATCCTAATATACCTGAAATTCCTCTTTTTTCAAATTTTATCTTTTTCATTTTCTTTTTAACTTTCTTACTGAATTAAATTTATAAAATACTCAGATGATACAACTCCCCATCCAAAAGGGTAGTATTTGAGGTGTTCTAAAGCTGTTGTCTTAGAAATCGTTTTCCATTGCTTTGACGCGTTCAATTTGCTTACAGTGTTTTGGTCCAATATGTTTGTAAATATAGTATCCAAAAGAGTTGCAACTTTATTATCGTCAAAACCTTTCACACGGTTTACCAATAATGCACGAACCTGCAAATTATTTGTTACATCCCCATAAGAACTCTGAAAAGAATAATTGCTTGCAGCGATTGTTCCGTTAGTTGTATAAGGTAGCCTTGCATCATTTACAGAAGTTCGGATCAGTTTAACATTGGTTAATCCACTTAATTCGGAAATAGGAGGAACATCAACAAAAAATGCGGCATCATACGTTCCATTTTGAACTCCAGCAGCAGCATCACTAAGAGCAGCGGTATAATAGGTAGGAGGTGAGGTAAAGCCTTGTGAATCTAGTATTAACTTAGCAGTAATATATGTTCCGGAACCTATTGGACCGAGGTTTACCTTTTTCCCTTGCATGTCGGAAATTGTATTAATACCAGACGATGTATTTACCAATAGATGAACGTCTTCATTGTGAAGAGGCAAAATGATATTGTAAGACGAACCTTCCGCTTGATCTAGTGTTTTTGATAGTAAATACATAGCAACATCCTCTTGTAAAATCCCCATTGTACATACACCTTCGAACAAATTTAGTGCGTTTTCGTGGGAACCAACTGAATACTGTACGGAAAGCTTTAAACCAAGAGAGGATTCTATCCAAGGTATTAAATCCTTGGCTATATTTGTATAGGTTCCTACGGACGTATTACCACATATTTTGAGGTCAGCATTCTCTGGAGGATTATCACCAAAAAAATATTCAACTGTGTAGTAATGCCAACCATAAGGAGATTCTTTAAAAAAATTCCACGAATTTTCTTTGGCTACATTTTTCCAGGCTGGAAAGTATAGCGTTGCATACTCATCTTTATTTTTGTACATATTATCAAATGTATCTCGTATCACTTCTCTGGTTTTTGTTGTATTATCAAGGAAAGTATTGTCAGCAACTAGTACGGATATAACTTGCAAATTGTCTTTCACATCTTCTGTTAACCAACTATAAGTACTGGAGGAAATCGTTCCTGTTTTTGAGTAAAAACCATTCTTTTGATTCGTATCTGTTTTTAGCAAAGTAATGTTTGTGCTAGACGACAACTTGGAAAGTGCCTCTATCGGAGCACTGCTTACTGCAAAAATTGCGTCATAGGTTCCATTCGCAAGTTTTGATATTGAGTCAGAAACAGAATCGTAAGACGCTATGAGGCTATTTTCATTCATTCCATAAGACTCCAAGATGATTTTGGCTGTGATCAAAGTACCGGAACCTTGCGGACCTAGATTTACCTTTTTCCCTTGCATGTCGGAAATTTTTGAAATACCGCTATTTTTGTTTACGACTAGGTGTACGTCGTCGTATAGCATAACTCCGAGAGTCCTCATTTTTGTTACAGAGGTCAGTGCCTTTTTTTGTTCTCCCGACTCGGTTGAAGCTAACTCTTTTAGTTTCCAAAATATGTCTTCCTGCACCAAAGCAAGATTACACGTACCGTCTGCTATTTTGTAGGAATTGTCCAGACTTCCGTTTGTATATACTTTTGAAATGCCAATATTCTCATCTCCGAATGCTCGAATGAGTCCATCTGCAAATTTTGTAAAACCTTGACCGGGAGCTGAGGTGCAGATTTTGTTTTGAGAAGAAGAATTTCCGGATAACAGGACAGCGGCAAGCAACATCATTTTTTTAGTATCATTTTCTTTTTTGGTTAAAAAAGGAATTTTATCGCAACTCAACAAAAGAATAGATGCATTTAGAAATACGGTGAATAAAAGAATTGTGTTTTGGATATACTTCATTCTGAGTCTCCTAAGATCATTCGATAATCCGAATTGTATGGTTGCCATAGTCCGTTACGTAGAGATTTTTCCCATCAGTCGTGATCCCTCTTGGATAATAGAATTTAGCAGAAGTTTTAAACCCATCATCCGCCCCTATACTTCCTGCTCCGACTATCGTAGTAACCTCTCCGTTAAAGTCTATCTTTCGAATCGTATGATTTCCGGAATCCGTAACATAGAGATTCGTTCCATCGGTTGCGATTCCATAAGGATTATTAAATCTTGCATTTGTTGTATTTCCATCTGCATTACCAGGTGTGTAATAACCCCCTGCTAAAATCGAATAACTTCCACTGGATATGAGCTGCTTAAAAATTACGTCATAATAAACACTTGTGTAATAGAGGTTTATTCCGTCTGTAGTGATTCCGAAAGGATCGGTATAATTTAGAATGTTATATAAAAGAGTGCACGCATCTGTAGAAATAACTATCTTTGCGATATCATTATTGTAATTGTTTCCAAAATAGATGTTTGTACCATCTGCTGTGATTCCGGTAGGATAATTTTGTCCAGAACAAATAGTAGTTACTTGAGCAGTAGAAATAACTATCTTCCGGATTGCATTGTTTTTTGTATCACTAACGTATAGGTTCGTTCCATTTGTTGTGATTCCGGTCGGAGAGTTAAACAAGGCACCCTTTCCTATACTATCATAAAAAGCCTCAAATCCACCTCCAGCCAAGGTAGTCACCCTACGGCTTGAAATCTCTATCTTCCGAATGGTATGGTTATTCGTATCTGTGACGTATAGGTATGTTCCGTCTGTCGTAATTCCGGAAGGACCATTGAATGTAGCAAGAGTTCCTACACCATCTTCTTCTCCTGGTGTTCCGACAATTCCGGCAAAGGTACTCACGTTTGATATGAGTTCCAAAGGACAGGCTAGTTGACCACCACCCATCTGCTTCGAGGGACAACATTCGATTTTGATACTTTCTATATCAGCCAATACAATATTGCTTTTATTGCTAATTATACAAATCAAAGAACTGGGTTGTGTCTTGATTTCAACAGAGTATAAACTTCCGCTACTCAATTTATTGTTAAACGTGAACGCAGTTTCACCTGATGCTACGGATAATTCTTCCGAAATAGAGCCACTCGTATTTACCAAGACTAACCCATTTGAGGTTAAGCCTTGAGTCCTACCTCCAACGCTATACATCTTGTTGGGATCTGCCGTAATAGCGGAAACTTCCGTAATGCTTACCTTTAGGTTGCTCTCTTCGGAGACTTTTACCTTAGAGAGTTCATACGCATCTACAGAAAGTTTAAACGTACCAACTACAGAATCATCGTTCTTTCTCACGGCGACTTTGTACGATCCAATCTCAGCTAAAAAGTTCCACTTTCCATTGCCATCTGAGCTTATATTGTCTGTAGAAAGGAGTTGCTGTGTTCCTATACCAGACGTTTTAGTAAATTCCATTGTAAGATTCGGTAGAGGGTTTCCAAATGGATTTTGGAGAATACCTCTCACAATGGCTTTTTGGTTGTCGGAAGAAGTTTGGCTGGCAAGAATGGCAGCACCGATTTCTTTACTCTTGTCTTTTTTTTCATTGTTTATGAGTGTACAAGAAGTATGGAAAAATATAAGTACTACCCAAAATATTACTAAAGTCTTCATCTTATCATCCTCATCAGTACGGAGAAACACAACGGACGTAACCTTTAGAAGTCTTGGAAACCGTCAGATTCGTGTAATTCGGTTCGAATTGAATGACCCATACCAAATCCGAATAATCCTTATCATTCAAGATCGTCCAATAGAATCCGTTGTCTACAAAGGAATTGGAAGCCGTAGGGTCACTATCAAATTTTTGATTTACTTGATTAGTCTTAAAATTATACAATGTGTTTAATTCGCTTTCCGTCGGTAGTCTCCAATTTGCCCCTATAATATTACAATATTTCACTGCTGTTACCCAATCCAATGGTTTTGCTTGCGTACATGGTCTTCCATCAAGATCATCGAAAGTACATGAAAACCAATATAATTTATTTTTATCGTCTTTAATAGTGTTTGTAGAAAAAACGTACGGAACATCATTACCGGTTGTATCCAACAATCCGTAGCTCGTCATATAGAGAAATAAATTTTCTGTGAATGAAACGCCATGAGCAGTTACGTCTATCCGTATATTCCCACTATTGTTGATTATGAAATTTTTATCCGTAAGAATATCCCGGCTTAGATCCGCACCGACTTGGGAAGTGGAATAGTTTTCCCTAGTAAATACCAGAGATTCGTTCAATGTGATTCCACTCGTAATATTGGTTGCCAGTTTTACCTCCACATCTTCCGAAGGAGCTACGCTTAAATTAACCAGTACGTGATTTGTCCCCAAAGCGTCAATAGAGTCACTATCTAAAAATAGGGATACCCATTTTCCCTGGCTACTTTCTTTTTGAATACTTAATACGCTTGTTTGAAACCCAAACGCACTAATTGTAATTGTTCCGGTATGATTTTTATCATCGTTATCAATCATGCCAACGACAGTAAAATCCTGGTCTTTATCGTAATCTTCGGGTGTAAAGGTAAGGTAAGTATAATCCCAGGTATACTGATCTTTGTATTTCACTCCCAAAACTTTATAATCGGCTTGGACATAAACGGTGCTATCAGAATCAATTTGTTTGGAAAGATGAAATTTTACTACTTGAGTAGTGCCTTCTTCGATAGAAGTTATACTTTCACTTAGAACGAATGTTGGCAGTAATCCGCCACCCGCCACGTAGCCAAGCAAAAAATCGGTAAAATTCGAATCCAATTTTGGTGGGATACACGAATAAAATAAGGCAAATAGTGTCATAAACAAAATCTTCGACATGATTTAAATTCCTTTGGTATAATCTCCCTTACATCTTGTATGACAAATCAGAAATTATTTTTTTTCTTATTCTAATAATTTTTTAAAACTGAAAATTTATTTGAAAACTTCCGGATGACTCAAACTTTAAGCCATTAAACCTACGAATTTCAAAATCCAAATTTAGAGAAAATACGTCTTTCTTTTTATAGAAATAGTACGAATCAAACACATTCCAAACCCAAAATCCAATTAACATCTGATAAATAGAATTGGTTTTCGTATACTGATTACTAAAGGCTGATTTTCGATCCAGTTTCTCATACAAATTGAAAAGGTAAGCATTCGTCCCCAGGCTATTAGAAACCAGAAAAGGACTATTTTGGTAATCGGATTTGAGTGTTTTTAATTTTTGATAATTAGTATAATAATATCCTGTTCCTATAATACCTATAGCAAGATAAGGTATTCCTAAATGTGCACCATATATGATTTTATCATCTTTATTTTGGACTAAAGTAACTTTTTTCTCTTTTTCACGTTCAACATAAGCTACTTCTCTATCATTTTTGTATTGCCCCAAACCCGGAAATAGAGTCGAAAGACCAGCGATCTGGTATTTGTTTAGTATTTGAGGAAGACGTTTATCTGCGAGACTTTCGTCAGGGTCACTCCTAAGAGTCAGTGCTAAGTCTCCTGATCTCTCTCCATATATTTTTGTATAAGGTTTTTGATTTTTGTTTCTAGTTTTTGACCAGGTGTGTACTCCGTTTGTCACAAACCTTGCTAGCTCATCAAAAGTGACTACATAGTCTTTGTTGGTATCTGCCTGCCCTTCCATACCATAAATCAAATATTTAGTAAAAACACCATAATCCGATTTGTCATCTTCATAGCTAAACTGACCGATTTTGGTAGAATAGAAAACAGCAGATAGTTCTGCTTCTGTAAATTCCTGGTTTTTAAGTCTATTTTGAGAAGTAGATTTTGTCTTTTTTACCACTTCTCGACAAGCATCGAGTACTAAGAGTGATTTTCGAATATTTTTGGAATTCAACCTCTCAATGATATTATCTATTTTCAATGATGTGTTGTATTGTTTTTGTGCAACCGTA
This sequence comes from Leptospiraceae bacterium, assembly GCA_024233865.1. Lineage (GTDB taxonomy): Bacteria > Spirochaetota > Leptospiria > Leptospirales > Leptospiraceae > JACKPA01. The sequence continues at coordinate 43,040 of JACKPA010000007.1, forward strand.
TCAATGGTAACCAAATAGCCTTTGTTATCGTTATCGGAAATTCCATGACCGGAAAAGAAAAAAACGATCAAATCACTACTTCTGGCAAAGTTCAAAATCGTATCTAGTTTCTCCTCAATGTTTAATTTGCTAGGATATAAATTTTCTTTAGAATCTATATCATCCGTCATAACATATACCTCAAACTGTCCTTTCTCTTTTAGAATTTTTGCTATAACTTTTGCATCGTTCCGAGCTTTGGAAAGAGCCGGAATTTCGGGGTCGTTATAATTGTTTATTCCGACCACTATTGCATACCGCTTTCCCTCGTTTCCGTCTAAGGTATCTATTTTAACAGATTCTTCTATGGGTTCATCTCCACCCAGTCCTTTTCTTTTGAGTATATACTTTTTACCGGGTCGACTAGGCTTGATTTCTTCTTTTGGTTCTATTTCTTCCGGTGCTTTTATGATTTCCGGAGTTTCTTGCTTCTTTGTTGTTTCGAATCTAGTTTTTTTATCTGTTTGGGGAGAGTTTATTTTGTGATGTGCCTTTTCCTTCTTTCCTGCATTTTCTATAAATTCGTATAGTTGAGTTTTTTTTTCAGAATAAATGTTCACTTGTAAAAAAAACAAGAATACACAAAAGAATCCTAAAATAAATGAAAATCCTCTTTTTTTAAATCTTATCTTTTTCATTTTCTTTTCTCAATTTGTCACTAAAACACAACCATTATTGTGGATAGAAGTAGTTTTTCAAAATACTTCTATCTATTTTTAAAATTTCCTTTCTTCTACTCTACGAATCAATTCCTTATCCTCTGTTTCTTTTGCTAATTTGGCAGCTTTTTTATTCGTGATTTTTGCTTTCGCAAAATCTCCTTTTTTTTGATAGATTTCAACCAATAAATTTAGGGAATAAGGGTTATCAGGCAAGAGGTCTATACTTTTTTGGCAGGCTTGGAAAGCCAAATCCAGATCCATTTTGTTCACTTTTTTCTTGTGGATTACTTTGTATGCAATTGCATAATAGTACGCTGGTGTGTCCGGAGAAGGATTTTCATTTGGTTCGATTCCGGAAATTTCTTTCATTTCGACGGTATTAAAAAGCTTATCAACTTTTTTTTGTTTATCAGAAGCAACATCCTTATTATAAGAAGATGACAATATCTTTTCTTCGACCTGTTCGATTATTTTCAAAAATTCTGTAACCCGTTGCTGCTTTATAACATCTATATATTCATGGTTGGTAAGTTTCTCTTTTTGTAATTCTTTTTCATTTAATACGAGTTCCTTTAAATCCGAATTTATTTTAAGAGCTTTGGTCTTATCTCCTAGTACCATATAAACCTGAGTCATCAAAAACACGTTTTCCCAAAATTTGGGTTGTGATTCATAACTTTTTTTTGAATATTCTAAAGCGAGTTTTAATTTTTCTTTTGAATTATCTGAGTTATGCAATAATTTTTGTGCTGTTTGGTAACAAATCATGTAATTATCTTCTACAAACTTCAAAGCTTCCTTATAATTTCCTGTTTGTAAATAAACCATCCCTAGTTCTATTTTAGCTGGTTGGAGTTTTGGATTGATTTTTAGAGCCGTTTTGTAGTCCTGAATAACTTTTTCTTGTATGGATTTTTTATTATTTGCTTCTTTCCAATGTTGTCTTGCCCGATCCAGATAAAGATATTCTTTTTGTTTTTCCAGAGCAAAGGCTTCCCTTTCTCTTCCTTGGTAAAAGTAGATTATAGAAAGTTCTTCTTTTGCTGGTAAGAAATTAGGGTTGACTTCTAATGCCTTGTTATAAAGTACAATTGCTTCTTCTCCCGAGCTTTTTCTAGCTTTTGTTAGATATGTATACTCTTCACCTATTTTGGGATGAGGTTGGTTATTAATGGTAGTTACACATTTCTTTTTTAAATCTTCTTTGATTTGTATATCATCTTTTGAATGCAATTTAAATTTCTTACTAACCCAATTGTCTACTGTTGGGACTGCATTTTCAATTTCATCTTTCGGATAGGATTCATTTTTTAAATCGATCCAATGATCCAACTGTTGAAGCAAGTCTTCACATGCAAGAGGGAGAAGAGGATCAATTTTTAAATCCCAAAGCTTAATGGTTCCGTCATCGGAGCCAGAAACAAACATATTTCCATTCGGACTAAAACTTACACTGGTAACGGCTAAATTATGACCAGTGAAAGTTCGTATTTCTTTCCCTTTATTCAAATCCCAAAGTTTGAGAGTACGATCACCGGAACCACTAATAAGCTCGTTCCCGTCTGGGCTAAAGCTTACGCTATATACATAACTACTATGACCTAAAAGAGTTTTGATTTCTTCACCGGAATAAACATTCCAGAGTTTGATTGTCAAATCTTCTGAACTAGAAGCAAGAATTTTTCCATCTGGGCTAAAACTTACACTCATTACATAACCATTATGACCTTTAAGGGTTTTCTTTTCTCGTCCCGATTTAACATCCCAAAGTTTAATCATATTGTCTTCCGAACCGGAAGCAATTGTTTCTCCATCAGGACTAAAGCTAATGCTCCATACTTCATCTCTATGACCTCTTAGAGTATGAATTTCTCTACCCGATTTAACATCCCAAAGTTTGATCATGTTATCCAAAGAACCGGAAGCAATTGTTTCGCTGTCCGGGCTAAAAGCAACACTTTTGACATAACCACGATGACCTAAAAGAGTTTTGATTTCTTTTCCCGTTTTTACATTCCAGAGTTTGATGGTATTATCAGCTGAACCAGTGACAAGAGTATTACCATCTAAGCTAAAATTCATACTCATTACAACGTGACTATGACCTTTGAGAGTTTGTATTTCCTTACCAGAAACTACATCCCATAATTTTATGGTCGAATCCGCTGAACAGGTGGCGAGAATTTTACCATTCGGACTAAAACTTGTACTAAATACACTATCTTTATGATCAGAAATAGTTTTAATTTGGTTCTTCTGGTTTATAATCCAAAGCTTAACGGACTCATCATCTGAGCCTGAAGCTATAATTTTAGCATCCGGACTAAAGCTTACACTGTTCACATAACCATTATGACCTTTGAGAGTTTGCATTTCATTACCGGATGTAACATCCCAGAGTTTGATGGTCAAATCTGCAGAACCAGAGATAAGAGTAGCACCATCAGGGCTGAAATTCACACTAAATACACCTTCTGTATGTCCTGTTAGAGTTTGTATTTCTTTACCGGTTGAAATATCCCAAAGTTTAATCGTATTATCATCAGAGCCTGAAGCTATCGTTTTTCCATCCGGACTAAAATTTAAACTTCGAACACCATCAGTATGCCCCTTGAAAGTTCGCTCTTTTTTAGCAGATGCAACATTCCAAAGCTTTATAGTCCCATCTTGCGAGCCTGAAGCAATAGTCTTTCCATCCGGACTAAAGCCTACGTTATGAATGATTCCGTTACGACTTTTGAGGGTTTGTATTATTTTACCGGACGTAACATCCCAAAGTATAATAGTACTATCGTCGGAAGCGGATACTATTGTTTTTCCATCAGTGGGTATGAAACTTACACTATTTATGGAATCACTATGACCTTTGAGAGTTTGTATTTCTTTACCGGATACAACATTCCAGAGTTTGACAGTACTATCTTGTGAACTTGAAGCTATCGTTTTTCCATCCGGACTGAAGCTTAAATCATGAACAAGACCTTTATGACCAATAAATGTGTGAATCTTTTTACCAGAATTAACATCCCAAAGTTTGATTTTATTATCATCCGCACCGGAAGCTACCATTTTTCCATCAGGACTAAAAACTATAATTTTAACTTCTTCGTTATGACCTGTTAAATTAAGAACTTCTCTTGCAAAAGCATAAGGATTAGCATTCGGATTTTCATAAACATGTGGATCTTGCAAATTGTAAACAAAGCTATAGAGCGTAGAAAGGATGGTCAATTTTTCTTGTAAATATTTGTCCGTTAAGCCTGCCCCTTCGAAACCAGCTTTCACTATTTCAAAGTAACTCTGGATATAATCTTTTTTATTTTCATAATTCTTTTGCAAAATCAGTGTTTCCGATTTTAGCTTGTTGATTTCCACTTCTCGCATCTTGGTATAGGAAAACCAAGCGAGAGTTAGTCCTATGATTGCGGAAATAGTGGAACCTATTGCAATAAATCCTAGTAGAAGGCGTTTTTTTCTTTGTGCTTCTTCTTTTGCTTGTGCTTCCCTTTCTCTATACTCAACTGATTTTTGAATAAATTCTTTTTGCTCTTCCCCAATTTCATCTGACTTTTTGGAAAGCCATTCTACTGCTTCTAGTAATTTATTCCCTTTTAGTAAATTTCCATCTATTTGTTCTTCTTTCCATATCCTAAAAATTCCATTTATACTTTCCTGCCAGAGACGGAATGCTCTACTCGCACTCATCCATTCTCTTAAAAGTTTCCATTCTCGTATCAATGCTTCGTGAATTACTTCAATGTTAGTCACGTCGGATTTTGTTTTATTTGCTACAATTAATCTCTCGTCTGCTAGTTTTTTAAGCAGACTAAAATTTTCTTGTCCGATTTCGTTTAAAGGCGTAATTTTTCTTGTATCCGAAGTCCCAGTTTCTATAGAACCGGGATGAACCAATTGAATAAAAATTCTTCTTGCTTTTTCTTTATCCAAATCAGATAAGCTTTCAAATACTTCATCTGCGTGTTTTACTAATGCCCCCTTTACACCTCCGAGTTCTTCGTAATCGGAAATTGTCATAATTCCGCGATCCACTTTTTCTTGTTTTTTCCAGAGCTCCAATAAACAGAACTCTAACAGTGGAAGGTTTCCCGGTTCTTCACCAATGGCTTGTACAATAAGTTCGGAAAGTCCTTTTTCCAAATTCAATCCTGTTTCAATTGCCGGTTTTTCTATGGATAAAGTCAATTCTTCCGAGTTCATAGGACCTATGATTAACTTCTTTATATAACTTTCCGTATCTGCATTATCCGTAAATATTTGAGCAGTATCAGGATTGCCTAAAGCAACACTTAAAAAACCGATTCTCATGGTTAGAAGTATTTTACAAGAATCACCTTGGTCTTTTATGGATTGTTTGGTCTTCCGTGTTGATTTGGTTTTACGAGATGGTTTAATTTCATAATGTGATTTAGCTAAATCCAAGATATTGGTCAAAAATAGCTTTGCTTTTTGTTTGTCATGGGAGATCGTTAGAATTTCTTCAAATTGATCCACAAAGATGAGAACAGGTCTCTGCGTCTTTTCCCTTATTTTTTGTGTGATACTTAGAAGCGTTTCTTTTCCGGAAAGAATTTCGCCTATCAATTCGGATGCTTCCCGATCCCTATCTTCGTTGGATAACTTTTTTCCTTCCGCATTAGAGACTCCGTCTACGATTCCATAAGCCATAGACATGATTGGTTCTAATCCAGGTCTCATTTTTAAGACAACTACGTTTTCTTTTTCTTTTAAATAAGGGATTAGCCCGGCATAAATAACAGACGACTTTCCACTCCCCGAAGGTCCGATTACCGATACCAAAGTTTTATCATACACCTCGTGAATCAATTTTTCGGTAAACGTTTCTCTACCGTAGAAATATTGGGCATCTTCTTCCCGAAAGGGAGCTAGTCCTCTGTACGGACATACTTTGGTGTATGCTTTTTTTGTTTTGAGTTTGATTTGAGGTTTATTGGATTCTTGTAAGATGTGTCTGTACAAAGATTCAAAACCAAGTGGATTTTCGGCTTCACTTAGGTTATAAGATGTATACTGACTGAGTTGAACGGGAATACATTCTTTATCTTTTTCTTGAAAAACTACGGGAATGAATTTTCCACCTTCGTTTCTGTTTCCCAATTGGTACAAAATATTGGTAACTAAATCTGCTTGCCAAATAAAATCTCGATTGGCAATGGATCCTATTTTTTTATCGGATAGGTTTTTATAATTCTCAGTGTAAACCACTAGGACATAATCGGATTCTTCTACCTGATTGATAGCCCAATGAGTCCAGCCCTCCGGTGGTGATATTTCATACTGATCAATGTTACAGTCTACTCCATATTCCCGAAGTAAATCCGAAAAGTTTCTAATTCTTTCTTTATGTTCCTCACTATCCCAGGTATAGCTTATAAATGCTTTGGGCGGTCTCTCTTCGATCTCTTCGGGCATAATATCTATTTTTATCTTGATAGAATATACTTTCTAAAATCTTCCATTTCTTCCGATTCCCTTTCCACAAAGCGATCAAATAATTTGGTACTTACTTGGTTCCGAAGTGCAGAAATACCTACATCAATTAAGCGAAATCCGGTATTTGTTAGAAAAACATTATCGAATTTTTGCCCAGGCATATCTGACGGACGACTAATATCCCTATGGACAAAACCGGCTTTATGCAATTCCTCCAATTCGCTTAAAAAAACCTCAAACCACAATTCACGCTTTTCATACTCGTAGGCTCGAAAATCCATAGGATACAATCGTTCCATTACTAACATTTCAGAATCGTTGTGTAGAATATCAAGTCGGATAAATTTCACAACAAGATCATTTATCGAATTGGCAAATTTCATTTTTTCGGATTCCGAACCAATGTCCGACCTGGTATCACCTGTAAACAATTTACCTGCTTCAGTTTCGGAAATGGCAATTACTGTGTTATTTGCACCGGAGGATAATGTTCGTGGGTATCTTTTTTTTAATTCATTCATAACTCACGTTGTTATCCAGGAGTTTTTTAGCTGATTTATTTCGATTCTACCTTTTTAATGCATCTTTACATTTATTGGAAAGTTGGTGTTGATTGCTTTTTAAACATTTGATAATACTACCGTATTTTGTGTTATTGCAAAACTTTTCTCTATCGTCTTTGCAATTTTCGCGTATTCGTTTACCTCTGTCTTTATGAAATTCTTCTTTACTACTCCTTTCCTCTGGAGCTTTTTGAATCTTTTCAAATAGAATAGATTTGCACTGTGGGGAAAGACTATCTTTATTGTTCTTTAAGCACTTGATTATATTTCCATATTCTTTATCTTTGCAAAATTTTTCCTTATCACTTTTGCAGTGTTTTCGAATGAGTTCTCCTCTTTTCTTTCTGTCCGTTTGGGCATTAATCGAAATCCCAAATAAAAACACTAATAATATAAACTTTATAAATATACGCATTGGTTTCCTCTTATTATATTAAAATTTAAAGCCTTTGTAACTATGCTAACTTTACGTCCGTATCTCCGTAATCAATATTGTGTTCACCACCAAATGGTTTTCGCAAAGCATAATGGTCGATATATCCCGCCACATACGCCTCATTCAAGCCGGCACCTTTGTATTTATTCATTAGTTCTTTGTAGTATTTCTCGTACTTCTCCGGAGGTCTGTTCGTTGAGTCAGCAAGAACCAACTCTCCATTGATTTTTAAAGAAGTGTTTCCTTCTTTATCACAAGCAAACTGTATATTTTTGCCATCACTTGCAGTAAATATTAGTCCTGTTGCTCCTGTCTTTTCTCCTTTACCGGTATAAACAATCAATCCATTATCTTTCGAAGCGGATATATAATTGTGTTGATCAAAAAAGAAAGTTCTATAATTTCCTGAAGCGTCCTTGGTAAGCTTAATATGAAGCACCTTGCCCGTTTCTTTGTTTGGCTTATACTCGTATTGTATAGTCCCGTATTTTTCCACCGCCTCATATACCTGATTTACCGTTAAGGGTGCACTCATTCTCTTTCCATTCACAACAATTGATACATCATCTGCCAATTTACCGGAACCACCGGTCTTTAGGCTTTCTTTTGCTCTTGCTAAGTTTTCAAGTACTCTGTTACCTTCCACTACAACAGTCTGAGCCATATTAATCCTCCTGTATGCTTAAATTGTTATTTGTGGATTTAATAAAAAGTATGTCAATATAAAAATTCAATTTTTACTTGACTTTTAGCAAAATCTTTTTTCATTGTAATAAAAATTTATGGAAAGTCATGCCATCCAATTGAAATTTAAAAGGCAGGTGTATCAATGTTTAAATTCCTAATTTCCATTTTAGTATTGCTACCTTCATTCTTTATATACCCCGAGAAGGTTGAAGAAAAAAAGGAGATGGGAGAAAACATTTGTAAATCTCATAAAAATCAATCTATAGTATTTATGGAGGCTTTTGAACCAAAAGACCTTTCTAGGGAGCAATACGAAGTTATGCTTAATTTTCGTAATCCTCAAGAAAGGCAGAAATATATACTGTGGTCAAAAGAAAATGAAAAATACCCTGAGTCTATGAAATTAGTTATTGCTATAGATCAGATCGAAACCAAAATCGCAAAAGGAACTATTCAACTTTTACAGGATAAGGGAAGAATCCGATTGCAAATTTTTTCATTAAGTCAGATTCTCGAGGGACGGCATTGCGTAAAATTACTTACTCATGACGGATTAACGGTTATGGATGAATTTGGCTTTTCTGCTCCTCCAAGAATTTCTGAACCATCCAAACAACCGATTTTAAAAAAGCTTCATCCAATAGGTGGTGTTTCGGGAGATAAGATTGTAATATATGGAAAAAATTTTGGACACAGTATAGATAAAATATCCATTGAGTTTCTAACTAATGAGGGAGATAATTTAAACTACTGGAAAGAAGAAATACTTGGTTCTACGGTTCCTTATACGTTAACCAACGATAAAAAAGATGGTAAAGGATTTAATGAAATGATTCAATTTTCAATCCCAGGTCATCCAAAATTGAATCGTTTTACTTTAAAGGAATGGTTTTTGGGAAAGACTGTATTTATAAGGGTATTGGTTAATTATTTACCAACGAAACAAGAAAGATTTACAATCCTGAATAATAATTGGAAACTTATCATAATATTTTTTAGTATTCTCTTAGTCACTTTATTTATAGGGTCTCTTGCATTTATCACTACAAGCAAAAAATTATTTAATTTAATAGTTTTGGATACAAAAACCAATATGTACAGCCTTTCCAAAATACAAGCCTTTGCATGGTTTGTAACATTGCTTGGAAGCTATCTGTATGTAGTTATAAGTTCCAAGATCATTTTACACGATGGAAAAATGCCTGATTTTAACTATTCACTAATCGGATTACTCGGTATTTCTGTGGGGGGTCTGCTGACATCCAATCTTTTAGATATAAAAACGGATAAGACAAAAAGAAAAGAAAAGCCACTGCTCATTGATTTGGTAAGGAATATAGATGGTGAAATTCAGCTACCCAAACTACAGCTTTTGGGGTTTACGGCAATCTCTATTATAGTATATATTTTTAACTTATTGCAGAGTAATATTCTTGCAGGATTGCCTGATATTCCTGATACTTTGTATGCCCTATTATTGATAAGTCAAGGAGGTTTTATCGGTGGAAAAGTTATCGGTAAAACCCTTAGACCAGAAAAACCGATAGATAAAAATAAGAAAGAGCCAACAGAGGAAGAAAAACAAGTTGAAGAAGCAACTGAAACTTCTGATGAAGATATACCAGTCGTTGAAAAAGAGCAGGTAGAGGAAGAAGAACAACCTGAAGAAGTAGTTGAAACTTATGATGAAAATATTCCAGCACCTGAAAATGAGTCTACCAATGAAATAAAGCACATAGGACAAGTCCCTGTAGACTTGAATATTTCTTCTATCTTAAAATATGGTGCATCCGGAGAAGATGTAAAAGACCTTCAAAGCCTTCTTTACCAATTAGGATTTGGTGGTGAGCTAAATTGGGAGAAGTATAAAGATGATGGCATCTATGGTGCTTCTTTGGCAGCAGCAGTGAAAGCATTTGCTGAAAAAAATAGCATAGATTCGGATGGTAGCAGCGTATCCCAAGAAATAGGGGATGCGTTAATCGAACGTTTTGATCAACTGGATGAGTTACAACAATTTTCTAAAGACTTGAAGTCGGGCAAATTTGAGGAAATATATAGAAAAGGTTCAGGCAATAAGGTGGCGATTGCAGCTCTACAAACGTTGCTAAATGAATTGGGGTATGGAGAGAAATTAAACTGGGAAAAGTATAAAAATGATGGTTTTTACGGAAAACGTTGTATGGCGGCAGTGAAGGTTTTTGCAGCAGACAATGGTATTGAATCCGATGGGATTGTTTTTACTGAGGCAATGGCAAAAATTGTGGTGGATAAGCTAACTCCATTTTATGGTAGTGATTGGGACAAACCTACTATAGTCCAAGAGAAATTAGAAAGCGGAAATTCTCCTTTAGCTTATTATTCCGGAAACCGATTTGTTGGTAAAAAATTATTGGCTGATAAACGATTTTTTGACGCATTAGACAGAATAAATAGATATGCGTCCAAACATGATGTGTTGATTCATGTAACGTCCTCTTTCCGTCCTGATGCAAATGTGAAAGGAGCAGTTGTTAAACCGTCTAGACGTTCAAACCACATGGTAGGTCATGCTTTCGATTTTAATGTGCGTTATGGTGACGGGTACAGGAATTGGGCAAATAATGCTGTCTTGAAATCATATCCTAATATACCTACTCCTGTGAAAGCATTTATAGATGACATTAGGAAAGATATAGGATTGCGTTGGGGGGGAGATTTTCAAGTAGTTGATGCAATCCATATTGATGATGGATTTAATCTAAACACAAAAGAGTTTGATAAGCTTTATAAGGCAATTCGTGCATAAACAAAGGAAAGATAGATATCCGGAAATTTTGAAAAGCTATAATTTGGAATACTTTTAGTCAATAAAAATATTATTTACACTTGACTTTTTAACAAAATTTTATTTGATAGGTATAAAAACTTGAGATTTTAATATTTTTTTTATATGTTTTTATTAAACTAACCAGGTTTACCAAATTTAAATAGCAAAAGCAGGTATATCAATGTTTAAATTCTTAATTTTCATTTTAGTGTTACTACCTTCATTCTTACTTTATCCCCAGAAGGCTGGGGGCATAAAGAAGGTTAAAGAAATAAAGGAGGTTGAGGAAACAAAGGAGGTCATCGAGGAAATAAAGGAAGAGGTTGAAGGAAACAACTGTAAATCACGCAAAGGTAGTTCTATCGCCTTTATAGAAGTTTTTGAACCCAAAGACCTTTCTAGAGAACAATACGAAGTTATGCTGAATTTTAAAAATCCTAAAGAAAGGCAGAAATATATAACATGGTCAAAAGAAGATGAGCAATATCCCGAATCTATGAATTTGGATATTGTTATAGATCAGGTTGAAACCAGGATTGCAAGGGGGACTATTCAATCTATCCAGGATAAGGGAAGAGTCAGGTTTCAAATATTTTCCTTAGGTCGAGTTCCGGAAGGACAACATTGTGCCAGATTACTTGCCAGTGATGGATTAACGGTATTGGATGAGTTTGGTTTTATAGCTCCTCCAAGAATGGATGAACCGTCCAAACAGCCAATTGTGCAAAAACTTCATCCCTTAGGTGGTGTTGCTGGAGACACGATTGTGATAACCGGGAAGAATTTCGGGGACAGTATAGATAAAGTTTCCATTGAATTTTTAACGAAAAAGGGAGATAATTTAAATTATTGGAAAGAAGAAGTGCTCGGTTCTACAATTCCTTTTGTATTAAGCAAAGAAGAAAGTAATGATGATAAGAAAGAAATTAATGAAACGATTCGATTTTCCGTTCCCGGTCATCCAAAGTTAAATAGTTTTGATATAAGGGAATGGCTTTTTGGAAAAACGATATATGTTAGGGTTTTGGTTAATCATAGACCAGCTACTCTAGAAAGGTTTACAATTTTAAATAGCAATTGGAAAATTATTATAATTATCATAAGTATTCTAGTAACCATTGTTTTTATTGGTTCTCTTGCCTTTATCATTCACCATAAACAATTTTATGCTTTTATAGTTTTGGATACAAAAACCAATATGTACAGCCTATCCAAAGTACAAGCATTTGCGTGGTTGGTAGCCTTACTCGGAAGTTATTTTTATGTGGCTATATGCTCCGGTATCATACTACAAAATGGCAAAATACCTGATTTTAACTATTCTCTAATCGGACTAATGGGAATTTCAGTGGGAGGGCTACTCACATCCAATTATTTAGATAACAAAACCGAAAAGACAAAGAGAAAAGAGAAGCCACTACTTATTGATTTGGTCATGAGTTCGGATGGTGAAATTCAGTTACCTAAACTGCAACTTTTGGGTTTTACCGCAATCTCGATTATAATTTATATTTTTAACTTATTACAGAGTAACGTTCTTGCAGGATTGCCTGATATTCCTAATACCTTGCATACACTATTATTGACAAGTCAGGGTGGATTTATAGGTGGAAAAGCAATTAATAACAGACTTAGTGCAGCAGAAAAAAAACCGGATGATAATAAAGAAACAGAATCTCAAGTGGAAGAAAAGGAATCCGAAGACGTAGAAGAAGTTGATGTCACTTTTGGCAGTTTGGATGCAGTGGAAGAGAAAGATGCTCAAGGAAACAAAAAAACAGTTGTAGAAAATCCTAAAGAATCAAATTAAAAGAAATTTTCACCTAAAGGGCAACCACCGGGGATTGCCTCTACAAAGCCTATGGTATTTTGGGGCGTAGGGGTGAACCCCTGTGTTCACCCTTATTATTTTTATAACATTATTTCTTACACCTTAACTCAACGTTAAGCCAGTAATTCTTCTATTAACTGACTCATCAATGGGTCATAAGCTCGTCGTTCCCATAAATCTCCCCGAACACTATCCAATTCTGGTCCTGAATATGGTTCGCCCTTAACAACCCGAATATCATTGCGTCCCAACTGAGCTGCTGCACCTAAGGTGCTAGGAAAGGCATAATAGGGTAGACTCTTTTGACGGCTTAAAATGAGATGAAACATATCAGCTTCTACTTCGATTCCTTCCATACCTCCAATGGATACGCCAGCCTCTGCTTTGCTTTCCCCGAGCATTGTTGCTCGTAATAAGAAAAGAGCAATTTTTAAGTTTTGAGGTGCTTCGGGGGCAGATTGGCGATAGAGAAGATTTTGAAATTCATCTTCGCTCATTTCCGGAAGAAAGCTTTTGGCTTTTGCGAGGTCATCCGGTAGATGACTTACACGATTGATAACGGTATGACCGGAAGCTTCCATTTCCAGAAGACCTGGGGGAGGACTGTATTCTTTATTATCTACAAAAAGACGAGATTGGTAGGTGAGAATGGGAGGTTCTCCTTCTACTTTATCAAATAATTGAGCTTGTTCCATAATGGTTTGGGTAATCGAAGGATGTCCACCATGGGCAATTCTCCCTCCGGCTTCTAAAACCATAGTCACAAGGCTGCGGACTGCGTCATTGATTCGAATGTCCAGTAGGTGTACCAGAAGCATTTCATCCATGGATTTATCCCCGCCCTCAAGAAATTTTGGGTTTCTAGATGGATTGGGTACACTGGCTGAAAGGAATACCACTCGACCCTTTAAGGGTCCTATATTTGGTGACCAGATTTTACTCATCTTTTGCCCTCCTTCATGTCATTTAGCAAGTCTGTCAGGTTAAAAATATTTTCGTAAGTTACAGGACTTCCGTTCACTGCCCAATCTAACTGTTGCTTTCGAGTAGAATGCATATTGGCAGTTTGTCCTATCACAATTCGTTTGGATCCCACGTCTTCAGTAGTCCTTGATCCGGCATCGAATAACTCCTTTAGACCAGGTGGACGAGGGCTTGGAAATAAACTGTATGATTTACCATTAATATTTGTTGATATATAGGCTCCGTTCTCCGAGTAGATAGGAAGGAGTTTGGCTGATTGTATGGCATGATCAATTTTATTTCGTATGAGTTGGAGTCGCCGAACCATGGATGCATCATGAATTAACATAATAAATTTCACCAAGCGTTCCAGTTCCTGGTTTTCAAGTTTGAATTGATAACCAGGTGAATAATCGGATAAATTCGATTCTTTCAGAGCAACAACATTGCTTGCAGAAACGTATTGGTAGATTAAGTCTTTTGGGGAAGCTCCGGGGAGTCGTAGAATCTGCAATCCTAATTCGTATTTCCGGGCGAACTTTACTTCTTCCATGCACCACTGGGAATTGGAAAAATCGGGAGAGTGCAATAAGACTATCATTGATTTGTCTGCCAATTGTTCAAAAAGACGCGCCTGAAAATCTTCACCAGGGTTAATACTCACAGTATCAAGAAATACTGAAAAATTGAGACGGGTCAACGCATCAAAAAGTTGATCTGCCATCGGTTGGGTTTCCGTACGACGGTAAGAAATAAAAACCCTTCGATCTAGAGTTGTAACTCCGGCACGCGCTAGTATGGTAGCCGCCATTTCCTCAACCGATGTATCCCAAAAAGCAATATTTTGCTTATTTAATGGAGGTGTTAGGGTTGGAGGTCCGGTCTTTATGACAGCTCTGGGCATCATTGGAAGCACCCAGGCACTTTTGTGCTGTTCGTTTAAAATTTCCAGAGTAATAGAGTCCGGTTCTGTCGGATTCACTCCGTCACAGAGTAAAACATCCAGAAAATTTTTCCCTACCTGGGGTGAAAATCGATCAGATGGGTGGGTTATCTCCCACTTTCCACCTAGCCGAATAACAAGTTTTTCTAGCTCTGCCAAGAACTTTTTCAAATTTTCATCCATTTCCGGGTGATTTCGGTTTATACGGATATCAACCGGAATAGAAATAGGAAGTCCGTTTAACTTCGCCTGTAACACTTTCCCCTCTTGGGGATTAAAATAATGAATTGTAATCATCTTACCAACTGCTTAGTTCAACATAAAAAATTGTCAACTTTTTTTCATTATTAGGTGATTTCACAATAATTCCCGATAAGAATATTAAGATAATCTAACCTTCTTATTTTGGAATCCAAATCGTCTTAAACAAAACTGACGTTAAATTATTGAAAAACTATTTTTTACGCTGTCTCGAAAATGGGTTACTTTAAAGTAACCGCTCCCCCATATTTTATTCCAGCAAGGTAAGCAATATCTCGATCGAAAGTTGTTAGATCATCCATAGAAAATTGATTCAAATGCGAATGACCACAGGCACGTGCTAGTATTTTCATCAAGTGAATCGAAGACTCAAGAAAATTTCTCAATTGCTCGGCTGATTTTTGAACAACTAGTCTAGACCTTAAATCTGGTTTCTGTGTGGCAATTCCTACTGGACAGTTATTTGTATGACAGGCTCTCATCCCCAAACATCCTATCGATTGTATGGCTGAGTTAGAAATTGCTATTCCGTCTGCCCCAAGAGCCAATGCTTTAATAAAATCTGACTCTGTCCTAAGTCCACCTGTAATAATAAGTGTAATGTCACGCCTACCGCGATTATCTAGGTGTAGACGAGCTCTTGCAAGTGCTGGAATCGTTGGAACAGAAATATTTTTCTTAATAATTTCCGGGGCAGCACCGGTTCCTCCTCCACGTCCATCTAATATTATATAATCTACTCCAACAGAGAGAGCAAAGTCAATATCTTCCTCAATGTGCTGTGCGGAGATTTTAAATCCAATTGGAATTCCGCCTGACGCTTCTCTTACTTCTGAAGCAACTCTTGCATAGTCTTGCCAAGTAATAAGGTCTGTGAATGTTGGTGGACTAATCGCAGGTGTTCCTTCTGGTAGTCCTCTAACTTTTGCAATTTTTCCGATTACTTTTCCTCCAGGTAAATGTCCACCAGTTCCTGTTTTAGCTCCCTGTCCTCCTTTGAAATGAAATGCTTGCACCTTGGAAACCAAACTTAGATGCCATCCAAATCTTGCAGAGGCAAGTTCATAAAGATAACGAGAGTTAGCCTCTTGTTCTTCCGGTAACATACCGCCTTCCCCAGAACAGATTCCTGTTCCAGCTAATTCAGCTCCTATGGCTAAAGCGGTCTTTGCCTCTTCACTTAACGCGCCAAAGCTCATATCACTTACAAAAATTGGGATTTTCAATCGGAGAGGTTTTTTTGCGTTTGGACCAATAACCAGTTCAGTCTGAACAGCAATATTTTCTTGTAAAGGACGACGTGCTAATTGTGCTGTAACTAATTGGATTTTGTCCCAACTCGGTAATTCCGTTATAGAAACTCCCATAGCCGAAACTTCTCCATGATGACCAATTGTTTTTAATCCATGCTTTGCTAGATTCTGAATGTATTTGTTTTTTGGTTCATCCGGTGATTCATTATTATCCGCATATAGGCCGAGATATTCTTCTCGATTAAATGGTTGTGGATTCTCAACATTCCATGCTGCTATTTCATTTTCATCAACCAATACCGCATCGTTTTTAATATCAATCCATGAGTTAAATTTCTTTAAAACCTCACTGTTATTGTATTCACTTACACCTGTATCGTAGCGATAATCCCAATTGTGGACTCCGCAAATAAGATTTTTTCCTTCAATTTGTCCGTCAGAAAGGAGTGCCCCACGATGGTGACATCTTCCAAAGAAAACAGAAATTTGATTGTCATATCTTACAAGCACTAAATCTACATTAGCCACTAAAGCATAAGTTGGTTTTCTATCGGGTAATTTACTCCATGCTGCTATGTTTACTTTTTTACTACTTTGGGATTGCGGGGACTTTTCTTGAACTAAATTTTTACCATCAGCCTTGGTCTGTTCCATTTCCATAGCTAATTTGAAATCGTAATCGCTAATTCCTCCTGCATCATGTGTTGTTAGATGAACTTTCACCGTATTATATACATTAAACCATTCTGGATGATGACCTATTTTTTCAGCTATAATTGAAATTTTACTCATCCAATCAAAAGCTATGACGAACGATTCAAATTTAAAGGTTTTGAATAGTTTATTTTCTACTATATTCCATTGATCTTCCTTTTTTAAAGAAGCATTTAAATCTAATAAAGATTTTTGAATTTGTGGGTCGTTATATTTAATTGCAGTCATTTGTGTTCCTTTTTATTTTTATAGGGTTTTGCGGATGTAAAACACACCTATTTTGTTCGTTCAAAGCGTAAACCTCATCCAAGTGTGACTTTGAGTGCTGTCTGACTCGTGCGATTCTTACAGCATCCCATACATCGAAAAGATTATCCACCTATTTTTTTTCCATCACAACGTGAACTCTCTTCGCTACCAACTACTTAGACTTTCATGTATAAATGACATTATTGATAGACAATCAAAGAATTTTTTCAAAAAATAGTTGACTCTTTTTATTCCAAGAAAAATCTTGCATACACGAATTGCACGAGTTAATTTGTGAAAATTCGCGAGATTTGTAACTGTAACATTTTAATCGTTTTTGGGTGTATTGAAAATATGCCAGGTTTCCTATATAAATAAACATTAACAGGTGTATGTAAAAACAAAAAAATGTTGAATATGATTTTTTCTGAATTTGATATGGTTGTGGGCGGATTGACCAAACAATCACAAACAAACCATTACTATCTCATTGCTAAAATGGCGATGGACATACAAAAAACCATGATACGATTGAAGCAATCACGAGAAAATGTCCGATAAGTTAAAGTTTTTCTATCTTCAAAACCCCTATCGAATAAAAATTTTTTGGAATTAATCCGGAAGATTAGAAATCTCCATAAAAAAAGCTTGAAATACTTATTGATTTATTATTTGTAAACCTTATAATGGTGAATATATGACACAAATTACGACTATGCAAGATACGAATTCTGTCCTTAGTCAGCTTTACTTTGATGAATCGTTAGAAACAACAAAGCACCAAGACAATATGAGTATTCTAGTTCATTCCTTGGAAGAAGCTTGGAAATATCTCGACGATTTTTATATTTTAGGAAATATGTTTATGTACTACAATCCAAATACACTAAAATATAAAGACCTTCGAGGACCTGACTTTTTTTTGGTGAATGAAATATATAATGATTTCGATAGTAAAAGTTGGGTTATTTGGGAAGAAAATTGGAATTCACCCGATTTAATTATAGAGTTACTTTCTAATACAAATAATGAACTGAACCTGAAGTCAAAAAAAGAATTGTATGAGCAAGTTTTTAGGGCTAAAGAATATTTTATTTTCGATCCGAATAACCCCTCCAATTTTCAAGGTTGGCAATTAAACCAGGAAAATGTTTATATCGAATTGAATAAAAATAACCATGGTTGGCTCTGGTCTGATGTCCTAAAATGTTGGCTTGGTTTGTGGAATGGAGTTATCAAAGAAAAAACCGATATTTGGCTTCGTTTTTATGATGCCAATCATAAATTGATCCTTTTACCATCCGAAATTGAGCAGCAAGAAAAAGAATTTTTAACCCTCGGAATTCTTGAGCTTGAAGCGCTTTCTAAGGATAGTTGACAATTGAACTTTGAACTGAAATTTTTAACTCTTCACCTTAAAGAAACTAGGAATTCCGCTTTTAAAAAAGGCATAGATTTTTACAATATGGGCAAATACTTTGAAGCTCATGAAATCCTTGAATTCCAATGGAAAAAAGAAAAAGATGAAATGAAGCTTTTTTTACAAGCTCTAGTTCAAATTTGTATTGCCATGAATAAAATTTGGGTAAAACCTAATTTTAAGGGAGCCAAATCTTTAGCAAGCAAAGCTCTAAACAAATTAAATATTTTACACGAAAGCCCTCAAACAACACCAGAAGGTAAAAAATACATTACTTATTTAATAGTAAAACTCAATTCTTTTTTGGAATTATTTCAAGACAAACATCCAGATTTTACGACTTACTCTCCTCCTTTGCTGAAGCAAATTGATTTTTATAGATAATCTATATTTGCCCATTTTTTAAGCAATATAATTTAGATGTACAAATATTACTTGGTACGCTTAGTATTTAATAAATAATTATTGCAAAAAATTTATAAACAATTATTAAAGATCTAATGATTTTACTTAAGTAAAAATCACATCTTTTAAAAATTCACCTGGGTTAGATTATGGAAACAAAATCAATTAGTTCTCAATTAATAGCTGCAACCACCAAGATTGGAAATATTTTACACCAAATTAAAGAAATCAACAGTACAACCAAATTAATCGCCATTAATGCCGCAATTGAATCCTCAAGGTCGGCTCAATTGGCTGATAATTTTTCTTCTCTTTCCGAGCAAGTTAGAACTCTTTCCACCCGTTCCGAAGAGGCTTTTTCTGAAATCCACGGACTGATAGAAAGTTTACGAAAAAGTTGCTCCAAAGCCATAGCGGTTAGATTGGCTGATGTCGCCATAGATATAATTGATAAAATTGATCGAAACCTTTTCGAAAGGAATTGTGACTGCCAAGCTTGGGCAACATTCAAAGACAATGTTCACACTTGTAATACAGGTGAAGGAGTGCGTCAATCAACTGACTTGATTCGAAATCTGGTTGATATATACGAAGTTTATCATGATATTTTATTGTTGAATAAAGATGGAATTGTGATTGCTGCTGCCAAAAACAACAATCTAGTCGGACAAGATCAATCAAATCGTCTTTGGTTTCAAGAAACCATCAATCGTAATAACGTATATGTAACTGATATGTACTATTCAGAATCTGTAAAAAATTATACTATTGCCTATTCCAGTCCGGTGAGAGATGAGAACAAAAATGTAATCGGAGTACTTTCCACTCGTTTTAATTGGGATTACATTTATGATATTATAGAAAAAGTAAAATTGGAACTGTCTAGCAGAATTGTTTTGATAAACGCAGACGGAACGGTTATCGCGTCCAAGCAAAAAAAAGAAATTCTCAGGGATAATGTACTTTGGCTAGGTGCTGGTGAACAAAGTATAATGGGTAGACGAGGTTTTAGCATAGAAACAGCACGGAACGGACAGTGGAAAGCTTACGGTTATTCCAAAACCAAAGGTTACAACGCATACACCGGAAAAGGTTGGTCTATTATAGTAGATGAACCTATCACAATAGAAAATCCAAGGGTCATGATTGAAACCTTCCAAGAAAGGCAAGACTTGAGACAAAATGAAGCAGAAACCAAAGCAAAAGCAAATTCCGAATCTGCCAATGCAGAATTGTTGCAAATAACCCATCAATTGGGTGAATCCATAGAAACCATAAATCGCATCAACAATGTTACCACTACACTTGCCTTAAATGCTGCTATACGAGCGGACAGAGCTGGAGATGAAGGTAGAGCATTCTCCGTTTTGGCAGAAGAGGTGAGAGCATTTTCTCAAAAATCAGATTTACTAACGGAGGAAATCAATTCTACTCTGG
Organism: Leptospiraceae bacterium; assembly: GCA_024233865.1. Classification (GTDB taxonomy): domain Bacteria; phylum Spirochaetota; class Leptospiria; order Leptospirales; family Leptospiraceae; genus JACKPA01. Next base: position 63,184 of record JACKPA010000007.1, read on the forward strand.
ACTCACTAAATCATGTAGTACAAGAAACAGCTTCTGCTCGTTTGGCTGACGCGGCATTTGATACAATTGATAAAGTAGATAGAAATCTTTTTGAAAGAAATTGCGACGTACAAGCTTGGACAACTTTTGCGGAAGTTATCCACTGTGCTGAAACGGGAGAAGGTGTGGAAGCAACTTGTGCCTTGTTAAAAGAGATTCATACTATCTATGAAGTTTACTATGATATCTATTTACTCAATCAAAAAGGGATTATATGTGCTTCTGCCATACGCCAAGATTTGATCGGACAAGATCAATCTGACAGAGATTGGTTTCAGCAAACAAACCAAGGAAAACTTACTGTTACGGATATGTACAAATCCGAAACAGCCGGAGCGTATACTGTATCATATTGCGCACCTGTAAAAAATCGCACAGGTCAAATAGTTGGTGTTATAACAACAAGATTCAATTGGAATTTTATTGTTGATATCATCAATGCTGCACTTGTATATAGTGACTGTCAAGTGTATTTATTAAATCTAAATGGCTTTGTTATCGCATCTGCAAATAACAAAGATTTTTTAAAGCGAGACTTCTCCAAATTTGAGGCTTTCCGATTGGCATCCGAAGGGAATAACGGTTTTATTGTTGAAAGCGATCCGGAAACAAACCATATATATTTGATTGGTTATGCGAGAACAGAAGGTTACAATCGTTACAAAGGGAAGGGCTGGATTATACTAATATTGCAACACAAAGGATTTAAATAGAATTCATGCAAGAATTAACCGTAAAACAAGATGAACAATTATCGGATATAAAACAATTTTGTTTTGTATTTTGTGGTACGTTATTCTCAATACCATTGCATTGTGTAATAGAAGTTGGAGAGATTGGTAATACAACTCCCGTTCCTTGGAAAGAAAAGGGATTTCTAGGAATGACCGATTACAGAGGATTACCTGTCCCTGTAATCAATCCTGCTCTTATTAGCGACATTGAAACGGATAAAAAAAATCCTAATGAACAAAAAGAATCCGGAAGTTTGGTTATTTTGGAAGAAGACGGATTTAAAATAGCCATTGTTTTAACCAAATTTTATAAGATAATCCCGAAGTCGATCAACGCCCAAGAAAATGAGGAAGACGATAAATACCAGAAATTTATTCTTGCCATAACCATTGTAGAAGACAAACCCGTAATTCTTTTGGATACACAAAAAATTGCTGATCACTATAAAAAGTTTTTAAAAAAGCAATTTAGCTTACAAAAACAACAATTAAAAAGCACACAAATAATAGATTCCAAAGAATCTTTTATAAAGTTACTTTTTTTTGCTTTGGGAGAAGTTCACCTCTGTTTTCCAGTAGCGGAGGTAGAAGAAGTATTGGAGAATATTGCTGTTTCTCCCCTTTTTAAAGTTGCCCCTATGCTAAGAGGTTTGATCAATGTTAGGGGGAAAGTCATTGCCTGTATAGACATATCTCACTTTTTAGGACAAACTCCTCGAAGTTTCAATGAAAACACCAGGTTTATTTTACTCCAGGAAGGAGGTGTTGAAGTTGCGATATGTGTTGACTCTGTATCAAAAATGAATGAATTTGAAAAAATTCATTTCTTACCTCCAGAAGGATTGCTTACAGGTGAGATAGGTGAATTGGCATCTGGAGTCTTCCAGTTAGGTGAAGCTACCTATATTTTATTATCTACTAAAAACATCGTTCAAGCCAAAGAATTACAAGAATATTTGGACACATAACCTTAACCAAAGGAAGTAAAAATGAAATATTCGATAGAGATCTTTACCATTTTACCTGAAGACAAAGAAACTGAAGAAATTCCAGAAGAAATTTACAATTCTAAAATTTTTGAGCAATTTCGTGATTTGGCAGCAAATAAAATAAATACTATGCTAAATCAGTTTGAAGGTATAGAATACAATAAAAATAAATTGATGCTCTTTGACCAGTTTTATAGAAATTCTCATATCCTTTATGGGTTTTCTCAAATTTTAAACCTAAAGAAAATTTCACACCTCACATCTATCTTGGAAGCGACTACAGACTACGCTAGACATATCAAAACAACTTCCAAATATTCAATGGATTATCTGATAAAAATTATTTTAAAGGAAATTAAAATTTTTGTTAGTAAACTTTCGGAAACGAATATCATACAAGAAGATATTACGGCAATCATAGAAGAATGTAGCGTATACTTGCACAAACCTATTGGTGATTGGTTACAAAAGACTTCCCACCCGATACAACCAATCACCGAAACAGAAAAAAAAGAAACTATTATAGAAAAAACTAAAAAACCGGAACAGGAAAAAAAGCAAATACAAGAACCTCTTAGCAATAATAAAGAGAATACAAACATTCAAACGGATGTAGATATGAATATAAACAATCAAAATGAAAACACCGTCTCTATTGAACCAAAACCAAATGAGATACGAGAAACCAACAGCATTCAAAAATCTGAATTTGATGAAGAACTAGATGATCCGGAAGAATTGAATATTCCCCCATCCAAAATCGGATTGATTAGTGAATTTTATGAAGAATCTTATGAAAACCTAACTAGTGTTGCCAATCAACTGCTTGAACTTGAAAACTCTCCTAGTTCTATGGAAATAATAAATAAAATATTTAGAAATTTTCATACTTTAAAAGGTGGAGCAAGACTATTAAATATCAAAAAAATGGAGAAGGTATGCCATTCCATAGAAAACCTATTGGATTTAGCTCGCTCCGGTAAGCTTCAAATTAATAGTAATGTTATTGATATAATACTTGATGGAAGGCAAATTTTAAGTAATATGATTGATGAAATAGCTTCCAAAGGTCCTATTCACACAAGAATAGTTCCTGTGTTAAATTTAATTCGTAGCATTCATAACCCTACCACAAATATAAAAAAAGAAAAAGACAAACCGCAAAAAGTCGAGAAAAACACAAATGTAAGAAACGAAAAAAAAGAAGACTTAAATATTGAGCAAACAGAAAAACAAATAAATAAACAAGGTGAAATAACCGGTACAGATATTAAAGAAATTTCACAAAAACCGGAAATACCAAAACCTCAAAACAAAACACAAAAAATTCCTGATAAACATTCCGATGTAATTCGTGTTAGTACGGAAAAATTGGATACCGTTATAAATATTTCTTCCGAGTTACCAATTGCAAGAATACGATTTCGAGATGAAATTGCCGTAATCAATAAGCTCTTTCGAGACTTAAAAAAAATTTTAAACCGAGCCGCAGAAAACGAACCAATCAATTTTTTAAACAGATTGTCTAGATCCAATGAAATTTTAATAGGTGAAATAGCTGAGAGATTAGAAACAACTGACATCAGTATGGAAAAATTGGAAGGACCTATTAAAAGGTTTTACCACGAAATAAACACTGAAATATCAAGAACTGAACTCACTTTGGCAGAGGAAATTACACTTTTGCAAATAGCCTTTAATGAACTCAAACAAAACATGACTAAAAATGTTGAAAATTTAGAAACGTTAACTTCCAAATTACAAAATGGGGTAATGAATTTTCGCATGGTGCCAATTTCAAGTTTGTTTGAACGCTTCCCTACACTTGTAAGAGAACTAGCCAAACAAAGTAATAAAAAAATCAAAATGGATATAATCGGGGGAGATACGGAGCTAGATAGAGTCATGATCACCAAACTCGTTGACCCGATCTTACATATTTTGAGAAATTCTATGGATCATGGAATTGAGTCACCAGAAGAACGTTTGAATATCGGAAAACCGGAACATGGTACAATTGTGCTTCGTGCGTACTATCTTGGATCTTATGCGGTAATCGAAATCAAAGATGATGGACGTGGAATTGATACGGAAAGAGTTATAGCCAAAGCAATCCAACAAGAATTAATCCCTCATGATAAAGCCAGTAACTTGAGTCAAAATGAAATTTTGGAATTGATCTTTGAGCCAGGTTTTTCCACAGCTAAGTCAGTAACAGAACTTTCCGGTCGTGGAGTTGGAATGGATGTTGTAAAATCAACCATTAAAGAAATGCAAGGCAACATCGAACTAAACACAATACAGGGAAAAGGAACGGTAATATCTTTAAAAATTCCACTGACTCTTGCAGTTGTTAGAGTTTTGTTATTAGAAGTTGGCAACCAACAAATGGCATTCCCAATGGCAAACGTTGACGAAGTTTTGTCTATCTCCAAAAGTGATTTAAAACAAGTCGGAAATCAAATCATGTACCACTTAAGAGAAAATGTAATTCCGGTTATCCACTTATCATCCATTTTGGATATTCCTCATACTTCCTATGTACCTGACTCCATTCCGCTTATCATATTAGGGGAAGGATCTAATAGGCTGGGTGTAATGGTTGATAATTTACTTGGTAGACAAGAAATTGTTATTAAAAACTTGGGAACATTATTAAAAAAAGTTCCATACATAATGGGTTGTACAATCCTCAGCGACAATAGACTTGTTTTGATTTTAAATACACGAGAGCTTATGGATGTCAGTAGGCAAAAATTAAACAATCATGGAATGAAGCTATCTAATCAAAATACACACAAAGATTTTAGAATACTGATTGTCGATGATTCTGCTTTGCACCGCCAAAATATGAGAGCCATTTTATCTCGTTCCGGTTTTAGTGTAGAAGAAGCAGAAAATGGCTATGAGGCATTGAAATTAGTAGCAGTAAAGAAGTATTCTCTTCTTTGTGTTGATATTGTTATGCCTCTAATGGATGGTTTTGAACTAACCAAGAGATTAAGAAGTTTACCATTGTATAGAAATATACCAATACTTCTTGTGACATCCAATACATCAAGAGAAGATAAAGATATGGGTTATAAACTAGGGGCAAACGAATATTTTGAAAAGCCTATAGACCCGGAATTTTTCTTAGAGAGCATAAACAAATACTATACAGGAGGTGAAAATGGAAGCAAGTGAAACGATTCAAAATATCAAAATATTCTTATCTATTGAAAACCAAGTATTTCGAGAATATCTAATCATTGAATTTGAAAAATCCGGCTATAAGTTTGAAATTATTGCGGAAAATAAAATTCTAAAGAATATTTCAGAATTAATGAATTCGGTATTACTTTTGCAATCGGATTCTTATGAACCGGAAACAATTGAAATATCCAGAAGATTAAAAAGAGCGTTTAGTAGCGACATTAAAGTTATATTCTTATCTTCGGATTATATGATAACGGAAGATGCGGGAAATTCTGCGGATAGAATTCTCCAATGGCCCATAACATTTACTGAGATTGAGAAAAATATTCAAGAATTAACTCGCAAAAGTCAAAAAATACTTTTGGTAGATGATTCAAAATTGATCCATAACCACATAGTACCTCCTCTTAAAAATGAAGGATATACTGTCTACCAAGCTTATGACGGTAAAGAAGGCTTGGAACTTGCAAAAGAACAAAAACCGGAATTAATCATTTGTGATATTGAAATGCCTTATATGAATGGCTTTGAAGTTTGCTCTGCAATTCGAAAAACACCCGGAATAGAAGAAACCTATATCATCATGTCGAGTACTTTAGGGTCAGCTGCTGATATTCAAAAAGGTTTTGCTGCTGGTGTGGATGAGTATATCACAAAACCGGTTGTTATATCAGAATTATTAGACAGAATCAAGAGAAACTTTGTCCAAACACTCAGCGGAAGAGAAAACATCCTCCTTTTAGAGCCGGAAGATCAGTTGGCAAGTCATATCACAAAAAGTTTAAGAAAACAAGGATTTTCTGTTAGAACAATTACAAACATTGAATCCACAATTACCATGTTAGAAAAATATTCTTATGAAATTTTGATTTCGGAAATGGATATTGGTGCCCAAACTGCAATGGATTTATGGATGGCGTTAAAAACTATCAAATACACAAAAGTCCCATCGGTAATCCTTCTGACATCTAGAGATTCTAGTTGGGACATGAAAATGATTGCCAATATGGGGGTTGCCGGTATAATCAGCAAACCTTTTGTTATGGATACTCTGCTTGCTTCTGTGGAAAGAGTTCTTGCAGACAAGAGAGCAATGGCAGAAAGGAACCAAATGCTAAAATATTTATCAAAGTCTTCTGTAAGGATGGCACATGAAAAAGCTCTGCTCAATGGAAATGAAGGCTCTGTGAGAGCTGAAAAGAAAACTGCCACCATTTTTTTTAGCGACATTGTTGGATTTACTTCTCGCTCGGAAAGATACCTACCAAAAGAAATAGTTGAACAAATTAATCGTCTGTTTGATACAATGACTAGCATTATAGGAGCGTACGAAGGTGACATTGATAAATTTATTGGTGATGCTTGTATGGCATATTGGATTTTGCCTATTTCCAAAGAAGCAGTAATTAACGCCATAAAAGCAACCTTAGAAATTCAAAAGAAAGTAAAAGAATTAAATTTGTACGATGAAATATTTTCAAAAGACCCCATCGCTATGAGGTTTGGTCTTCATATAGACGAAGTTATTTTATGTGATATAGGAAGTCCAGGCTCAAGGATTGATCTAACTCTAATAGGAGATGGCGTAAATTTAACCTCTCGTTTAGAATCCGCTTGTAAACAATACGGTGTAAATGTACTGGTAAGTGAACATATAGTTCAAAATCTACCACCTGACATCATAACAAGAGAAGTTGACTTTATGAAAGTACAAGGAAAAGAAATTCCCATTAAGGCTTTTGAATTAATTGGCGAAAAGAAATTTTTATCAGATAACCAGTTGGAGTTACTAAAACTTTTTAAGGATGCAAAAAACGAATACGCAACAGGAAACTTTCCAAAGGCAAGAGAGCTTTTTAAAGAAAGTTCCAAATATGAAAATAAAAGCGACCTAAATCCTTCTTTGGTTTTTTCTTCACGATGTCATTATTTAATGAAAAATCCTCCCAATTCTTGGGATGGAATTTGGTCTTTAAAATCCAAATAAAGGTATACGAAGCAATTTAAGATTCATTTACTGATGACTCTTATTTTTACGTTGTAAGAGTTTTACTTAAACTCAATAAAAATTTATAAGTTGATTCTCCAGACATAGAAAAAGGATCAAAATAATCTTTGCCAGAATATTTTAGCATTATAGACTTATTAAGTTCCGTTTCTCCCGCATAACCCATTGCCCACCTTTCAAAGCTTCTTTCGTAAATTTCATTATAATCTAAAATTACGATTTCTGCGTGTCTCTTATCTTTTGCAATAGTAGTAAAGACCTCATTCACAGACTTCCTTGAACCTTCCAAACACTGTAAAAAGTTGTCTTTGTTGAAACAAAGAATACCGGTTAAACCTTTTTTGGGATTGTTTCTTCGAGAAGAATCAAGAATGTCTTGTATAATTTTCGGGTTGATTTGGTTGTTCACTTTACTAGCATAAATTAAGCGTATTAAATACATTTTAATTCCTTCTTGGTATTTTATTTAGTTTGATTCTATAAAAATACACCATAGAAATAATGGTAAACAAAAAAATTATTCCAGAAAATGAATAACTCGCAAAAATGATAAAATTGTACCAGCTGATATTGGCTTGTCCGAAATTTTTATAAAGTAGTACCAAAACACTTCCCATATAACCAAACGAATCCGCAATATAGATCAAAAATCCCGAATTTCCATTTAGCTTGAAGGCAGCTATACTTCGGTCGAACAGTATACAGTTAAACGGAACATATCCCATGTACAAACCCATACCAATATAGATCATCCAAGCAGTTGGAGATATTATTTGGAATTGCAAAAGAACGGAACTCCCTCCAAGTAAAATTGCTCCCATAAGTATGATCCAGTGTATACTAATGAGAGCTGTAAAATTACTTTTTATTAGCATTACACTTCCAAGGATAATCAAAACCAGGATTGCTATTGGTATTTCCGTTAAAGTAAATAAAGAAGGAATATCTCCATAACCAAATGCAAGCCATATGTCAGCCATAAAATTATCTCTTAGTTCTCGGTATATGGCTAAAACAACATAAACTATCGTTAGTATGGTGAGTGGGAATGCAAATTGCTTTAACATACTCAACCTGGACTTTTTATCCAATGGAATACGCTTTACTCTCAATTTTTCATCTTTTTCATCGGGAGGCGGAAGGTGATCTAACAACCAAACAAAAAATACCAAAGGTACTAAAAACAGTGCACCGGTAACAAAAGGCATATTCAATTCGGATACACCCCAATCAGTCATAACGTATTTTCCTATACTTTTTACAAAACCGGAAGAAACTATAAAACTGACACTAAGTCCGGCAGCCAAAACTTCCGTTAGTCTTCTGCCTTCAAGATAGGCAAAAACGAGTCCCCAAACCATACCCAAAGGCAGTCCATTCAAAAATAAAAATATGATGTTAAAGGGGATTGGTGTTATGGAAAATAAAAATAAGGAAGCTTCACCAAATAGAATTAATACAAGAATTAAAAAGGCACGCCTATTTTTATGTGCTTCGGATACTACCTTTATTCCAATAATTTTAGACAACATATATCCGAATACTTGAAAGATGATCAAGAGTGTTTTGTAGTCTATTCCGAAAGCTTCCATTCCACTGTAGGTAGCCACACTAAAAGGCTTACGAAAAGCATACATACAGGCATACGTGCTAAAAGCGGCAATGATAGCATAGATGGAAAAGAAAAAGCGATTTGTATTATTTAGCCAATTGGTAATAAAGGTACTTTTCAATTTTTACTCCTTTTGTAAGGGAATAAAAATTCAAATTATAAAGGAAGTGAATTTTATGGATGGAAATCAAGTCGAAGCTATTTTTAAACGGTTTAAAAAACATAATCCGAAACCAACAACCGAATTAATCTATAAATCACATTTTGAATTGTTGGTAGCTGTTATGCTTTCGGCTCAAGCAACCGATGTTAGCGTAAACAAAGCTACACAAAAGTTGTTTCAAGTTGCAGATACTCCCCAAGGTATTCTGAAACTGGGAACAGAAAAGCTAAAATCTTATATACAAACCATAGGTCTCTACAATTCAAAAGCCAAACATTTGATGGAAACCTGTAAAATCCTTGTAGAAAAGCATAAAGGAGCTGTTCCTCAAACTCGTGAAGAGTTAGAAGCTCTCCCTGGTGTGGGACGAAAAACTGCCAATGTTATTTTAAACACCGCTTTTGGTCAGGCAACCATAGCAGTTGATACCCATATCTTTCGAGTTTCCAATCGAATTGGCATAACTTGTGGGAAAAATGTGTTAGAAGTGGAAAAGCAGTTATTAGAGAATATTCCTGAAAAATTTAGAACAGATGCTCACCATTGGTTGATACTCCATGGTAGATATGTTTGTAAAGCAAGAAAACCAGGGTGTATATCATGTATTATTTTTGATTTATGTGAGTATGAATTTAAAATAGAGCAGTAATGAGAGTGGAAGAGTTATAATTTTCAAATTACCAAAATCATTAAAATTGGACTTATAAGAAGTGGCAAGTCTACAAAGAGATCATAAAACTCTTCTTTTTGTACAAAACGCTTTATAATGTCTGCATAATTCAAAACGCCTAAAATTACAAAATAAATTGATAATCCAATCGAATTGTAAAAATGAATATCCAACAGGCTTAAAGCTAAGCCTAAAAATGGAAATCCGATTAAAAGGAAATAATAAATTCTTTCGGGAATCAAAACTGCCGGATTTAGCTTGTGCGTAATTTGATCTCCTTTTCTATCTCGAAAGTCAAACCATAAAGCGTTAATAAAAAAGATAATAAACCTTTCCAACCACAAAACGGATAAATCGTAAAGGGGGATTTCCAGTTTTGCAAACGCAAAAGGAAAAAAGGAAACAACCGAACTCCAAACAAAAGCCAAAAGTATTGGTTTTTGAAATGCCAAAATAATCGTTTTTTTTACAACTATGCTTGCCAAAAAAAAATATAAAACGGTAATGCTACCCATCAAAAAAAATAGTATAAATGAATGAAAACTAAGATAGCGGGAAAAATATATCGAAAATACGGCAGAAATGCCCAAGACCGCCATCCCTAATGTTTTATGCCGGTTTAAAAAAAGAGTTCGTTTGGGTACATTGATTGTGTCGGTAATTTTGCTCTGTTTGGTTCTATCAAAATTATAGACCAAAAGAACGGCAAAAAATAAAAATACGTAATCAAAAAAATCAATAGAAAATTTAAAATACAAACAAATTGTATAAGACCAAGCAACAGCAATTATTCCAGCATGAATACTAAAGTAAAAAAAGAGTCCGTATAAAACCTTAAAAAAATTATTTTTAGCCATTTTATAAAATTATATTGATCCTTAAACCAAAATAGCAAGACATAAATTTATATGAATCAAGGTTTGTTTTCACAGCATTTTGAACCACTTGCCTCGCGTCTTAGACCCAAAACATGGCAGGAAGTTATTGGACAAGAAAAGGTTAAGAAGATTTTACAATCTCTAACAAAACCGGTTTCTATCCTTTTATATGGTCCCCCAGGAACGGGTAAAACAACCATTTCCAAGCTACTAAGTCAATCTTGGAATTTACCACTGAAGTCATTAAACGCAGTATCTTCCGGGGTAAAGGATATTAAAGAAATTATAGAAGAATCACAAAAACGTGGAAGTAGTTTTGTCCTTTTTTTGGATGAAATTCATCGCTTTTCATCTTCTCAGCAGGATAGTTTGTTAGAAGCAGTGGAAACTGGGAAAATCATATTGATAGGGGCTACTACTGAAAATCCTGCATTCAGAATCAATCGCCCTTTGATTTCTCGCACCAAAATTTACAAATTAGACATTTTAAATGAAAATGAACTGTCTGCCATTTTGGAACATGCCCTTTCTACGGAAATCAAACTCACGATAGAACCCAAAGGTAAGCAGCTGCTCATTAACTCTTCCGGCGGAGATGCAAGAAAAATCCTTAGCACATTAGAATCATTGCAAATTTTGAATAAAAATTCGGACGTTATTGATCACCAAACCATTGAAACACTTTTGGAATCCCAAATAATAAGTTACGATAAAAATAAAGAAAGTCATTATGATTTTATATCTGCTTTTATAAAATCCATAAGAGGTAGTGATCCTGATGCAGCACTATTTTATCTTGCCTGTATGCTAGAAGGTGGGGAAGACCCATTGTTTATCGTAAGAAGGCTTGTTATCTTGGCAAGCGAAGATATTGGAAACGCTTCTGTCCAAGCTTTGAACGCAAGCATATCAGCCTTACATACATTAGAAAAAATCGGCATGCCAGAGGGAAGAATAGTACTTGCGCAAATTACAACCTATCTTGCTTCTTGCCCAAAGTCCAATGCTTCTTATCTTGCGTTGGAGAAAGCAACTCAATTTGTAAAAGAATATGGAATCAACATCAGGATTCCTTCTCATATAAAAAATGCCCCAACTTTTTTGCACAAAAAAGAAGGCTCTGGAAAGGGTTACAACTACCCTCACGACTTTCCAGATTCTTTTGTAGAGGAAAACTATTTCCCTTTGGATTTAGCTTCTTCTCCCCCACAATTTTACTTCCCTACCAACTTAGGTACGGAGAAAGTTTTAAAAGAAAGGTTAGAAAACCTATGGAAAAAAACGGGTAAGAAGAAGTACGATTATTGAAAGATTTCTTCTTCATTAAGGTTTTCATAATTATCAATAGGTTGATTCGGATAACTTTCCATATCATAGTATTGATCATCAACATTCGGGTCATAATCATACAAGCTTGGATCGTAAGTCTGCTTTTCGTCTTCTAATGTATCTTTTGTTGTATCAAACCCTTCAATTCTAAATTTTTCCAGATATCCTCCAAAAACCCAACCTATGAACTTTCTATATCTAACCTTTATCCACCTAGATTTTATTTTTCGGTATACACCTTCCGGTCCGTTTTCTGATAAAATCAACACGGTTTTTCCATAAGGTATTGTCAAAATAATTCGGCTTCTTAAGTGTGGTGCCTTTCGCAATCTAAGACCTGAACGAGCGATTACCCTTGTAGAATTAAAGGTAGAGCTAGAAATTGAGTTAGATAATTGTATATCGGTAACTCGAACCCACCCTTCTGCAACTTTTCCCGTTTTATTGTTTTTAAAGGTAAAAGAAATGTAATTATCAAATTCTGACGAAGTTAGTGTTATCAAGTCGCCTCTTACCAAGTAAGACCTTGATTTTTCTAAGGGATCAGGGGAGCGGTATATATATGCCCTATTTTTAATCACTACAGCTTCAGAGGCATATAATGAAAAAGTGCAAAATAATATAAAAACCTTCAAAAATGTTTTAGTCACACTGGGCTCCTTCCATGGTAAACTCCTATATTTATTTTTTGTTGACTCAAAAAAAAAGCAAGGAAATTTTCTTTCACAAACTTTAATTCTTTAAAATTAATTGGTAGAATGAATGATTTTATTTAGCTCTTCTTCTAACTTGCATTTGGGATAGGTACCTGGTTCAAGAGATGTACCAATATATCCCAAAGCTTCCTGAGCTGCTATAACTTTTATATCCCATCCTGATACATAAAGAGGGCAGCCAAAAACTCTATCCTTGCATAAGACCTGAGTTGCTTTAGGTTTGGGGTAAGCCCAAGCGGAAGGTGGATATTTACACTTATTTTCCACTGCTGCAATCTGTCTTATCTTTTTCAAAACAGTATCATATTCTTTAAATCTTGATATTAAAGGATTGGCAATATCCTTCTGAAAAAAACCCCTTTCCACATTATAAGTAAACATAACCAACAATTTTTCGGACATGTTTTCATTATCAACCATTGTTTTTCTTGTTTCGTTAATGAATCTGGCAATTTTCAAAACTTCTGTGAGTATTTGAACAACCTCTTTAACCTCCATATCATTTTCATCCTCACGAGTTTCGGTTTTGACTGCCTTGGTAGATGTTTTTTTATCTCCATTTTCCTCGGATTTTGCTTTTGTTTCTGCATCTTTGTTGTCTTTGACTATATCAAAAAACGAGTTATTTTCCAGAAAATTCACATCAATTTCAACAGGATTTTTCTCTTTCGAATACATACCACGAATAGGATGATCTTTAATGGCTGTTACGATTTGAAAAGGTAATTTAAGACCTAAAGCCAATTCAGAGCTAAATTTTGCAACTCTCATCAATTGAACTTCATCTGCTATAGGAAAATTCCAATAGTTAGTTTCAGATAAAACAACATCAGCAAACAAACCTGTCAAAAAAGCATACCTGTGAATTAATTTATAAGGATATGACCTTTGAATCACAATACCCAAACAAAGTAAGCCTAAATTTACGATATGATCGAAAAACTCCCTTTTTTCAATCATAAGTTTATAAAAAATTAAAATCAAATTCCTATTAATAAAAGAATAATTGATTAGTCCCCTATAATCTTTAATACTAGACTTGTTATGGGCGAATATATGATTAATGATTTGTTGCCTGTTTTTTTCAATTGTAGGAACTATTTCACGAGTTATAATTCTTCTAATGCTAGAGGCTAACTCTGGTGTCATTAAAATCTTAAAAACGGGTTCATATTGACCATGGAGAGAATCCAATTTTCGAAGAGTACTCTCCTTAATCATAATATTTTCTTTAATTAAAACATTCCCGCTATTGTCTTTTAATGGCTCTGACAGTTGAACGGACCCCATTAGGTTGTTATCAAATATAAAACGAGATAATTCTTGAACGTGATTAAATTCTAAATTTCCAGATACAATTTTCATATACTTATTAATAATAAGTTAGCTTTTGAAATTAATTCAATTAAAAAATTAATAACCGATTTTTTTTTTACTATTCTCTGCATATCTAAATGGCTAAAATTGTTCCAACTTATCATTTTTCAAAATAGAAACATAGTCTTCCAATTTTACCAATTGTCTTGGTTCGCTATTGCTAGTTTTGGGAGTCCCGATGTTAATCCAACCAAACATCTTTTCGTTATTCTTGAGGTTGAATAATTTATTTAACTCATTCCCTTCCATACCAAAACTCTTCCAGATGGCTCCATATCCTAAAGAATGAGTAGCTAGGGCAATCGCATAACCCGTGCAAGCTACAGTAGCTTCTTGCTCCCAGTAAGGAATTTTTGACTCTTGCAAAGAAGAAATGATAACAATTTGCATAGGTGCAGCATAAGCCTTTTGGCTGACTTTTTTTAGCTCTTGCTCATTCATATGGGGTCGTTTGGATTTAGCTACGCTCACAAGTGCTTCCGCAAAACTATCTCGATTTTCACCGGAAACGATCACAAAACGATATGGTTTGAGTTGGTTATGATCCGGAACAGTTGTGGCTGCTTGCAAAATGAGTTCCAAGTCATTTTTATTGGGAACCGGTTCTGTTAGTGCTGAAATACTTTTTCTACTGAATATTAGTTCTATACCTTGGTTCATTGTATACTCCTTGTAACAGTTTAAATTGACGTGAGATAAGGAAAATTGCAATTTTTTAAAGGGCAATCACGGGGGAATTGCCCCTACGAAAGACAAATTGTAGGGGTAAACCCCTGTGTTTACCCCTTAATTAAATAAAAGCACCTTAAGCGAAACTCACATTAAATTTTGTAAAAGTTATAACTTACTCATAAATATTTGTTCAAGGGTAACTTCTTGCTTTTTCAAAGCCTCTAAGTGTAAACCTTCTAGGGGAAGAGAAGATACAATTTTATCTTTGAAACTATTTTCGTCTCCAACCTTAACGGTAAAAGTATACCCATGGAGATCTTCTTCAAAAAATTTAATCTCAGCATCAGTTGAATAGTTTTTTAAATAACTTTCGATAGTTTCTTTATCTTTCCCGCTAATGGTGATTTCCAACAGTGAGAGCTTTTTCATTTCGGTTTTTAGCTCTTTTAAGTTATTTTCATAACAAAGTTTCCCTTGGTGTAAAAATAAAAATCTGTCACAAGTTCTGGAAATTTCCGACAGAATATGACTTGAAATCAAGAGAGTATGGCTTCCACTGAGGCTTTTTATCAAATTTCTCATTTCGATAATTTGTTTTGGATCCAAACCGGAAATCGGTTCATCCATAATAATAACGGAAGGATTGCCTAACAAAGCCTGGGCGATTCCAACTCTCTTTCGATAACCCAAAGATAAATGAGATACGATTGTGTTTTGTTCATCCATAAGGTTTGTTTTTTCACAAACTCTTCCAATTTCTTCTTGTATGCTTCCTAAGTTTATTCCTTTGATTCTGGAAACAAATTCAAGATAGTCGTATACACTTAAATCTTCATAAAGAGGTGGATTTTCCGGCAGATAGCCAACCTTTTGTTTTGCTTGGATTGGATTTTGAAAAATATTGATTCCATCAATAAAACTAAAACCTTCCGATGGTACCAAATAACCACTCAAAATCCGAATTGTAGTCGTTTTCCCGGAACCGTTCAAGCCGAGAAGACCTACAATTTCACCTTTTTTTAGCTCAAAACTCAAGTTTTGAATGGCTAACTTTTTCCCGTAGTATTTTGTAAGATTGGTTACTTGTATCATAATTTATAAATTAATTCTAGCATATTAAGTAAGATGTCAATGCAAAAAAGTGGTTTTAGTAAATATTTCTTTTGGTAAAAATACAATGCACTTTCAAAGAAACCTATCTTGAATGTTTTTCTCCGGCATTCTACATGACTCTCGCTTCCCAAACCATTTATAACGATTTTTTGCGATATAGGAATACACAAAATCTCTGATGACAGCTGGCACTAGAATACAAACATAAAAGCACTTCCAAAATCCGGATAGATGTCTGGCTACAAGCAAAGCAGCCGTAGACTTTATAAAATAGTTTTCACCATCAATCAAAACAAACGAATCACAACTTTCAACAGGCAGGTTATGCTTTTTTAGAAATTCTTCTCCAAACGTTGATTGCAAGGAAGCAAAACGAAACTTCTTACTAGGGTCATGATCAATAATAAAGTTTACTGTTCCGCTGCATAGATTACACACTCCGTCAAATAATATTATCATGTAAATGACTTTAGGTTTTGTTTTGATCCAACATTCTAACGTAGTCCGCAATGGCATCTTGTAAAGTTGTAAACGAAAACGAATATCCTATGGAGTTTAGTTTGTCCATTTCGGCTTTTGTGTAGTATTGGTATTTTTCTTTTAAATGCTCTGGCATATCTATGTATTCTACGCTAAAGGGAAGTTTCATAGCATCAAACAATGCTTTGGCAAGGTCATTCCATGTTTCAGCAACTCCTCTGCCTATGTTATAGATTCCATTGTGATTTTCCAGTAGTAAATAGATGGTGATTTTTGCTGCGTCTTTTACGTATAAAAAGTCTCTTTTTTGCTCTCCGTCTTTGTATTCTTGTTTGTACGATTTGAATAGATTCAATTTCCCATACTGTTTTATCTGTTCATAGCCTTTTAAAACAACACTTCTCATGTCTCCTTTGTGTGCTTCCCCATAGCCAAACACATTAAAATATTTTAAGCTGGTAATTTGTTTGAGAATACCGGTTCTATTTGCATAGAGGTCAAACAATTGCTTTGAATATCCGTACATATTCAAAGGGCGAAGTTCTTCAATATCCTTTTTGTCATCGTAACCGTTTTCACCAATTCCATAGGTCGCAGCACTCGAAGCACATAAAAACCTTTTTTTATGCTCTATACACTTCAAAGACAATACTTTTGTGTACTCATAGTTGTTGGCAATCAAATAGGTTGCGTCTTTTTCAGTTGTACTCGAACATGCTCCTAAGTGAATGCAATACTCGATGTCTTTTATAATCTCATCTTTTTTAATACGGGCAAGAAAATCATCTTTTTCCAGATAGTCAACGAAAGATAAGCCTGTTAAGTTTTTCCATTTTTCACTGTTTCCAAGATGATCCACAATCAGAATTCTGTTTTCACCGTTTTGGTTTAATTCTTTTACAACGTTGGAACCAATCAAACCGGCTCCACCTGTTACAATGTATTTGAACGACATATTTATTCCCTTTTATTTGATTTCTTAATTTTCTTTCTTATATACATATCTTCATCTGCAATCTTTATTAGCTCTTCTAACATTGGTAATGCCCACGACAAGAAGTAATATCAATCTCTTTTATTGATTCATAGATGGTATAAATTAAACGGTCTTTTTGGTTCACACGTCTGGAGTACACTTCTTTCTCAAAATATTTTAAACGTTCTGGTTTACCAGTGCCATCTCTGGGAGATATTATTATTTCTCTTATAAGATCAAATAATTTAATGTATGAATTCTTATCATTTTTTCTAAACCAATCTAGGTCATCGTTTGCATTTTTCAGAATATTAACCTTGTACATCCGAAAATACTTCCTCTATCGAAAAACTATCTTGTGGGATTCCTTCGTCTCTATTTTTATGAGATATAAGTAAGGCTTCTAGCGATTTTTTGTCACTTAACAAACGAAGTGTTTCTTGCATAGTTTCATAGTCTTTTTGTGGCAAGATAATGACGGAACCATTATCAGTAGTAATATTAACTTCATCGTGTGTGGTTAAAGAATAATTTATTAAAGATGGCAAATCTATACTCGCTTGGTTCATAGTAATCGTTTTCAATTCATTCTCCTTGGTCAAAACCATTTACTCATAATATTATTTGAATGTGTTTCAGACATTTTACTCAAAAACATCAGAAACAATGCTAAGGCAATATGTTTTATTTCACCATGGGTAATTTATTGCAAAGACTTTTTACTTGATTTCTTAATTTTCTTTCTTATATACATATCTTCATCTGCAATCTTTATTAGTTCATCTAAAGACAAATTGTTTCCAAGATATTCCGATAAACCAAAACTAAAATCATTCTGGTATTCTTTTACGAGTTGGTCTTGAATATTTTTTAATAAAACTTCAGATTCCATTTTGTTTTTATTGCAAAAACCCAAAATGAACTCATCTCCGGCATATCGATAAAAAACGTCTCCTTGTTCTAGATTCTCGTCAATCGCCTTTGCGATTCTGGTGATTAAAATGTCACCTTCTTTGTGTCCGTAAGTATCGTTTACAGATTTTAGATTATCCACATCAATAAAGCATATTGTCATTGTACTTTTAAATTTTTGTATATTTTTATACAATCGGTCTAGCTGTTCTCGACCTTTCTCTCGGTTTAAAATTTTGGTTAGAGGATCAATGTACGCTTTGGTTTTCAATTCGCTTTCAATTTCTTTTAACTTTGTAACATCTAAAGACCCGGACAAAACACATTCTTCACCACCAACGTTTATGAGTTTTGCGTTTAAGAGAGTCCATTTTTTTTTGTTTTTTTTTGTTTTTCCTTCCATTATGAGATTTTTAATTTTTCCCGAATTGGATAAAATATTTATGATTCTTAGTCTTTCTTGGTTGTTTATATACAAAAATTCATCTGTTGTATTTTCCAATTTTTCATCAGGAATCCCATAAGCCTCTTCCAATTCTTTGTTTACCATAATTACTTTTCCGTCTTTTACTTTGGAAATCAAGAGTGGAAACGGATTCATTTCAAATAAAGCCTTTAAAACCACTTCTTGTTCCCTTATTTTTGAGATATTTTCAAATTCTTTTTTTCTATAACTGTAAAAAATATGATGAAAAGCCAAAGAAACTATAACGGCTACGGTTGAGTTCACCTGGAATACAATAATTGGTTTGATTACTTCTTTGTAACTCGTCAGTTCCATAAAAAAGATACCGTGCAAGCTAATCATGATTATCCAAAGCGGTAGCTTTTGAACTGGCAAAAATGCACATAAAAAAAATATTACCAGTATATAGGCATTGATATTGGGAAGAACATTAAATCCGTTTATGCTGATTACCATTCCCAAAACAACGGCGATCGTAATGTAAAAATATATGAAAAGGCATCCTTTTTGAAAATTGCTTTTTGAAAATTTTACCAATAAAAATTTATACAATAGCAGATAAAGAATTGACAAAATAAAAATGACAACATGTGAAAATAACAAAATTTTTCTGTATGTAATATTATCTATGACATTTAAGATTAAATAATCATTATAGAATAGATAAAAACACAAAAAAAATAATATAATGTTTATTTTTTTTAATCTTTCTATGGAAATCTTATAATTTTCAAATCTGAAATCCATTATTTTGGTTTTGGACTGCATATTCAATAAACTTCTTTAACTTTATTCGGAATGAATTTCATTTGTTCAAGAAAATTCTTGATTTATAAAATAGTCAATGTAAATATTTTATAAACAGCAAAATGATTTACAAGAATAAAATCTTGGAAAGTGATTTAAAATCATGTAATTCCTTTAAATCACTCTAATCATGGTATATTATGGGATTAATTATTGCTAAAATTGAATTATCAAATCCGAGAGAAAAAAATATAAAACCAATCAGCACAAATTCATTGGTTGATACAGGTTCTTTGCATTTATGTATACCGGAGCATATTGCAATCCAACTTCAATTGGAGGAACTATATAAGCGTGAAGTAACAACTGCTGACGGCAAAAGGCATTTAGTGCCATACATGGGACCTATTACTATTAAATTTGAAAATCGCGGTTGTTTCACAGGTGCCTTGGTTTTTGGTGATGAAGTTCTTCTTGGAGCAGTTCCAATGGAAGACATGGATGTTTTAATATCACCGGCAAAACAAGCACTTATAGTGAATCCGGATAGTCCGAATATTGCAATGTCAGTAGCAAAGTAACAGCCCCCACTATAATGATTTTATTTTTTGAATAATACCTGAACTTGATTTCCCTTCCACATAAGGAATAATTTTTACGGTTCCACCATATTTGTCTACCGTTTTGTATTCGGGTAATTTTTCAGCAACATAGTCACCACCCTTAACATGGATATTTGGCTTAATGAGAGATAATAATCGGATCGGAGTGTCTTCACTAAAAATTGTTACAGCGTCTACAAAATCCAAAGAAGCAACCAAAGTTGCTCTTTCCATTTCTGCCACGATAGGTCTTTCTTCACCCTTTAATATTTTTACGGAGGCATCAGAGTTAATTCCTATCCATAAAAAGTTTCCCATTGTCCTTGCTTCACAGAGATAGGTTATATGACCTATATGAAGTATATCAAAACATCCGTTTGTAAAAACAATAGGCTTAACGTTCAAAGATTGAACGTATCTTTCCACCCTCTCGATTGGTACAATTTTTTCCTTAATTCGACTTAACATCTTTTAACTCAATAAATCCATTTCTAATAAAGCGTTATATAACTCTTCAACGGTAACCGTAGAAGAACCTAACTTTTGAACAACTACACCTGCTCCTGCATTTGCCACAATTGCCGCTTCATATTCTGAAAGCCCAGCCACTCGAAAAGCCGTATAAATCGAAATTACCGTATCTCCGGCTCCGGTTACGTCAAACACTTCCCTTGCTATAGTTGGAATATGGTATATTTTTTCAATATTTTTTATATAAATTGTAATCCCTTTCTCACCTCTGGTTATCATCATAGAATCCGTAGAAAGCCTATTGGTTATTTCTTTACAAGCATTTTCCACTTCTTCATCCGTATGAAGTTTTTTTCCCAAAGCACTACCTGCTTCATGGTGATTAGGGGTTAAGATAGACGCATTATTGTAATAAAAAAAGTGACTTACTTGTGGATCAATAGCTATAAACTTTTGATGGTCTTTTGCCATTTTTATAATAGATGAAATGAAGGTTTTTGTTAAATAGCCTTTATCATAATCCGATATAATTAGTGCATCGCTTTGGAGAATTTTCTCTTTTAGTGTATTTAAGATGGAGGCTTCTTCTGTTTCTGTTATGGGCATGATTTTTTCCCTATCTACCCGACAAACTTGTTGATGCGTAGCAATGATTCTTGTTTTAACCGTAGTGGGAATACCATCACATTCCAGTATATGCACATCTTCTTCTTCCATATTTTCTGTCATAAGAAGGGTTTTCAAAAGAGCAAGCTTGGAATCTTTTCCGGCTTTTCCAAAAACGGATGATTTTACGGCAATTGCATTGAGATTTTTTATAACATTTCCGGAACCACCTAATGTTAGGTTCTCTTCTTTTATCAAAACTACAGGGACAGGAGCTTCCGGAGATATTCTATAAACACTTCCTATTAAATATTCATCGAGCATAATGTCACCAATAACTACTATTTTTAGGCTTTTTAATCTATCTAAAGCTTTTTCAAAATATTCTTTCTTGAGTTGCATATATTGTTTCCTAATTTAGTCAAGGAGAGAATCTCCGCTTCTTTGAGGCTTGACATTCCTTTTGTCATCATATTCCGGAAAAAATTCAAAAAATAACTTTCTTGGAACAACTCTATAACGATAGGGAAAATTAATAAGAAATTCATCGGTATATGGAAGATCGGGTAAAATCTGGTAGCTGTTTCTATCTTCAAAGTTATAAAAATCTTGCTTAGTGTACAATTTATTTCTGATAAAGTATTCCTTGATAAAACTCCAGTCCAGTTTAAAATGCATTCTTGTTCCTCGAAAGGCAATAGACCTGTTCATTAGACTGATAAGCCTTTTGAGGGGACAGTCTTGTTTGAAATAAGGTGACAAAAAAACTTTAATAAATTTTAAAGACAAACCTACCGGTTCCCATAGAGTATCCGATAATATATCATGACTAGCTTCGTATTGTATGTCATTTAGTAAGTGCTGTAACTCTGGAATTTTACTAACCTTGATTAGTTGTGAGGGACCAAATTCACCGTAGTACAACCATTTGTAGATATCTTGAAGGTCTATATGGTGATATTTTTCTAAAAATAATTCCAAAGCAAAGACCTTTTGTTCCGTTGTTGCCAAAGAGGGTATGTGTCCGATAGCCATCATAGTATTTATACTCTAAATTTAGGGATTTTCCATGCAATATATAAATATTATGAGTTCAATATAAAGGTTGATTTTTTTAAAGACACAAGGGAATATAACCTAGGATTGATTAGGTTTTTTAAAGGATATTCTGTATTTTGAACTTTTTTTTAGTTGCCTTTATATCTAAAAACGGATTTAGAATATGGTAATGCTGCCAATTCCTGAAAAACAATTACAAAAAAATTTGGAAGAAATAATATCATTAAAAAAAGAGCTGAGAGTAATCCAAAGAAGACTTGCCATTGAAAAAGAACGTCATAAAAAAATCGAACGAACTTTTCAAGTTTTACTCAATAACATATCAGATGCCATAATAGTTCATGATTTATATGGAAACATACTCTACGTAAATGATGTTATGTTAGAAATGTATGGTGTAAAACGAGAGATAGCTATACACCTTTCCATTGTGAAAGATTTATCTGCTCTCAATAATCCGATAGAAAAGCTGCCTAAAATATGGAAAACTGTTTTATCCGGGCAAGTAAAAACAATGGAATGGAACGCAAAACGTCCAACGGACGGAAAGGAGTTTATGGTTGAGGTTGTTTTGTCCAGAATAAATATTGAAGGCAAAAAATCAATTTTAGCAACAATCCATAACATAAGTAAAAGTAAAAAAATTGAGCAAGAGTTAAAAGCTGAAAAAGGATTTTTACAGAATATGATAGATAACCTTCCGGTTGGAGTATTTGTAAAACATCCGGACAGTTTGGAATATTTGCTATGGAACAAAACAAATGAAAAGATTTTTGGTGTATCGGAAGCAGAAGCAATAGGGAAAACAGCCTTTGATATTTTTCCAAAAAATTTTGCAAATTTTAGTGTATCCATGGATAAAGAGGCACTTGAAAACAATAAGGTTGTTGATGTGCCGGAACATATCTTTCAAAATGAAGAAAAAAAATCGGTTATCCTCCATACAAAAAAATTACCCCTATATGACAAAAATGGAGAACCTCAGTACTTAATCTGTATTACTGAAAATATTACGGAGAAAAAAAAAGTAGAGCAAGGAATTGCAAGAGATATTGAAAAAGCATCCCTTGTTCAAAAATCTATACTCACAAATCAAGAATATTATCACAAAATTGAGCGATTAGAGATCGATGTTCGGTACCATCCGATGAATGATAAAATAGGTGGAGATTATTACAATATTCACAAATCAGAAGATGATATAGTTTCTGTTGTAATCGCCGACGTGGCAGGCCATGGCATACAAGCGGCATTATCAACCATGCAAATAGACCTCCTCCTTAGAGAAAGTTCATTTCTGCCCCTACCTTACCAAAGATTAGGGCTTATCAATTCACTATTGTTTCATGATATGTTTTTGTACAATTATTTTACTTGTTTCGTAATGAATATCTACAAAGACAGAGTTCAATATGCTTGCGGAGGTCACCCCCCCAATTTTTATTAAGCAAAAAAAACAAAAAAATCAAAGAATTAAAAGTGAAAGGAAGATTGCTAGGCGCTGATGAAAAAAGTGTTTATGAAACAAGTATAGAAGACATAGAAAGTGGAGATATTTTGATGTTTTTTACAGATGGTTTGTATGAAGTTTTTAATCAGAAGGAAGAGGAATTCGGAACCAATCAGCTTTATGACTTTTTGCTGAAAACCATACAAAAGGACCAAGGTGAAACTTTTTTTGATATGACAACAGAGGATATTAATAATATGATTCTAAAAAAGATTCAAAACTACCAAGAAGGGACGGAAGCCACAGACGATATTACTTTGATAACGATCAAAATTAAATGAATGTACTTTTCAAGAAAAATCCCTACACATCAATTAGATAATTAAAAACTACTTGCAATAAATTCTCATATTCAAACTTGATGGAATTATAATATTGGTGATATAAATAGTCATTACAGAGGAATTTTATAAATGGCAATCAAAGAATACTTAAAAATAGATTTAAAAAAACCGGAATTGGAAGGTGAACAATTAAGTATATTTACGAAAAAAGACAAGTTTAAAAAAGAACTTGAATTATGTTATTCCAGGTTAGAAAGTATTGAGATTTGCAACAGTAATTCAAAAACAAGAGATTCTCTAATTTTGGTAGACCATTTAATTGTTGATATTGTGAATCTTGTATTAAATTTTCAGGATTCGGATCCTATAAATAAACTAAGCGAAATTGAGCAAAATATACCCAATTTCCCGGAAGAATTACAGCCAAAAGCAAAAGAGCTATTAACTATTTTTTCCCTAGAAATTTCGGATGATGAGAAAAGTGAAAAATTAGAAAGTAGCCTAGGTGATTTTTTATTTTCAACAGAGAAATACTATAAAAAAACGACCAAACAACCTCATTTCATAACACCAATTGATGAATACAAAAAGAAGATAAAAATACAAAGTCTTTTGTTTTTAATTGTTTTTGCTATTTTTTCTACTTCCGTTTTTAAACTTTACAAAATCTTTGAGGCTAAAACCTAC
Organism: Leptospiraceae bacterium; assembly: GCA_024233865.1. GTDB lineage: Bacteria > Spirochaetota > Leptospiria > Leptospirales > Leptospiraceae > JACKPA01. The sequence goes on from JACKPA010000007.1 coordinate 87,482, forward strand.
AAATTAAAAAATGATATTGTTCAGGTTTATTACTTTCCTAAAAATGAAAACCTTGGTAAACCATTGGAAGAAAATAGCATTAAAGCTGAAATTAGCCCATCCATAGAATGGAAAACGATTTTATTACCTTTTCCAAGCCCGACTGATGTAGGGAAAATACGAATTGATCCGGTAAACCAAAACAGAGCCAAACTTCAAATAAAAGAAATTCAGTATTTGGATAAAGATAAAAAAGTAATAGCCGGAAGGGATTTTAAAATAACTCAAAATAACCTAGTTGAAAACATGGATCAAATCTTTGAAGTGAGGATGGTAAAAATAGATAGCAAAGCCAAATCGGAATATATACAAGCGGAAACGATTGATGATAATCCGTTTTTTTATTTGGATATAGGAAATTTCTCTAATGTATCCTACATTCAGATTACGATGCGATATATCGAGAAATACAAGCAATTTTAGAGATGATTAAACAGTATTTGATATTGATGCGAATGCATCAATGGATAAAAAACCTCATAATTTTCGCAGGACTTATCTTTAGTGAAAAGCTAACAGAACCTGCATTGGTTCTAAAAAGTGTTATTGCTTTTTTTCTTTTTTCTTTAATTGCAAGCTGTCAGTATGTTATCAATGATTATTTAGATAGAAACCAGGATGCCTTGCATCCTGAAAAAAAATCCAGACCAATTGCTTCCAAAAAAATTGATCCGGCAATTGCGCTTTTCATAACTGCTATATTGCTTCCTGTTTCTTTGGTACTTGCTTATATTTTAGAGCCTATGTTTTTTGCTCTATGCTTATTTTATTTTGTTTTTAACCTGACATATAGTAAATACCTAAAGCACTTGGTGATTTTAGATGTGATGTCAATTAGCATAGGTTTTGTAATTCGAGCCATTTCCGGATCTGTTGTAATTCATGTTTCTTTTTCATCTTGGCTCCTATTGTGCACCTTTATGTTGTCCTTGTATTGGGGATTTGGAAAAAGAAGGGGCGAAATCCTTCTAATGGAATCAGGAGCAAAGTCTCACAGAAAAATACTATCCGAATATTCCATTGAATTCTTAAATCACATGATGGGCATAGTGGCTACAATGACCTTACTTAGCTATGTAATGTACGCTACAAGTCCGGTCACCATTCAAAAATTAGGAACAGATAAACTAATTTTTACCATTCCTTTGGTAACTTATGCAATTTTTAGGAGCTTATATATTTCTTTTATTAAAAATGTAGGTCATAATCCAACCATGGCTATATTAAAAGATAAAAGTATTATTATCGCTGGAATAATATGGTTCTTCATGATTGTGACCATTATATACACAAACTCTTACTTTCACATACCCAATTTAGAATAAATTCATGAAGCGAACGATTGTTAAATATGTAATCTTTTTTACTTTTTTCTTTGCTCTTACGCTTTCAATTGCCTATGCAAGGGCAAGTAAAAAAAAGTTTACGTTAGACTATAAGAATTTTAATTATATCCAACCGGGCAGCTATGAAGGAGTTCACTGGGATTCTAAAAACAAAGTTATTTATATTTGGGCTGTTTGGTGTGGTGTTTGCAAAGCTAATTTACCCATTTTAAAATTTAACAATCAGCTATTTGGAAAAGTTTTTAATATAAGCTTTATCTCTGTGGAAGAAGGTAGTACTGGTAAAATTGAAATCAACCGATACATACAAAATCAAAATATTAATTTTCCAGTAATTCTGGGAAATGAAGACTTACTCAAGCGTCTAGATGTGAATTCTTTTCCTACTACTATTTTTATCAATTCAAAAGATGAAGTATTGTTTGTAGATTCAGGGATTATAAATCCAATAAGTTATTTTTTAAGGATGCTGTTTACAAATTTATTTTAATAGAATACAACATTAAATCCAAAATAGAAACTTTACATTTTCTCTACTATGGATTGTATTCCTTCCTTCTTCCTGAACGGCAATTCCGTCCGAATACAACCCCGCTAATATATCTCCGCTTCCATTGTGCTTTATTTCATTTAAATAACTGATACCATTTTCATTTTCCAATTTGACAGGAAAATACTCTTCCATTTTATGTTTTTTTATTTTTTCATGCTTTATAGGAAAGTAAAAGTACTGCTGTTCCCGAAAACCCATAAAATGACGTATCCATGGTTCTACAAATAATTTATAGGTTACCTGAACGGAAAAAGGATTTCCTGGAAGACCAAAAATTTTACATCCTGTTCGAGCGATTCCAAACCAAAATGGTTTTCCCGGTTTTAGCTTCACCTTGTGTATCATTTCTTTAACTCCTAATTCTTGCATCACTTTAGGCAATAAATCAAGCTCTCCCATTGAAACACCACCGGTTAGTATGATACAATCCAAATCAATTGATTTCTCAATCTGCTCTTTTAAATCGTCTTCCTCATCTGTCAAAATTTTATGGTTGAGTATGGGAATTTCCAGTTGGTTTAGGAAAGAATTAATTGTATAAGAATTTGAATCTCGAATCTGAGCTAGTGTTGGAGTCTTTTCGATTGAAACGATTTCATTCCCTGTAGGGAATATAGCAACTCTAGGCTTGGAAAAGACAAAAACTTCTTCCTTTCCAAAAGTTGCAAGAATGGATACTACTTGTGGTGTACATAGCGTTCCTTTTTTCAATACCAATTCTTCGCTTTTCACATCCTCTCCCAAACAAGCGATATTCACCCACTCACTAACAAATTCAATGTTAAACCTTACCAACCCTGATTCAATTTCTTCAGAATCTTCTACCTTTACCACAGCATCTAGTCCATCAGGTACAGGTGCCCCCGTCATAATTTTTATACAGGAGCCTTCCGGAATTTGGCTTGTATAAACTTCTCCTGCAAACAAAGTTGTAACTACTTTATAGGTTTTTTCTTTAGAAAAAGTCTTGGAAGAAAGAGCATAGCCGTCCATAGCAGAACGATTGAATGGCGGATAGTCCCTATCGGCAAAGACATCTTCAGCCAAAACATAATGGTTTAGCTGAGTTATAAATTTCTTCTCAATTTTTTGGTTATGGATGGTTGATAGTATTTTTTCTATAGCTTCTTCTACGCTTATCATGAATGTCCCCCTCCTTTTAACATCTTCCTTGCGTGAAAAATACCCGGAATTATCGCCTCCATACTTTCCTTTGCACCATTGGAACTCCCCGGTAAGGTTACAACTAACGTTTTTCCAATACTTCCCGCTATTGATCTTGAAAGCATAGCCCAGGGAGTTCTTTCAACTCCGTATTCCCGCATAACCTCTGCTATGCCCGGAATTTCTTTGTCTAAAAGAGGACGAACTGCTTCGATAGTCAAATCTCGATGACTCAAACCGGTTCCTCCAGTAGTAATAATATAGGTAGGATTTTCTTTTATCCAGTCACGAATCTGATTTTGAATAGATTCTACATTATCGGGAACGATTTTGTAATCTTTGATAACTATGCTTTCTTTTTCTAGCATTTCGCGAATTATTTTCCCCGAACTGTCCTCTCTCTTTCCTTCTGAGGTCGAGTCAGAGCAGACAAGGATACAAGCATCCATCCCAGGTTTAGCTTTAAATTTTGGATCGGATTTCCCCCCCTTTTTCTCCAAAAGTCTTATACCAGATATTTCCATGTTTTGATTTAAGGGTTTTAATAGGTCATACAAAACCAGAGCCGTAACGGAAACACAGGTCAAAACTTCCATCTCAATTCCGGTTCTACCGATAGACTTTCCTTCTGCTTCTATATAAATGGCAAATTCGTAATCTCCGGCAGGAAAATCTTCCTTTTCTGGTTTGTGAAGTAATTGGTAGTTGATTTGGAGACTATCAATAGAGATAGAATGACAATGAGGAATCAAATCCGGAGTTTTTTTTGCTCCCAGAAATCCGGCTGCTTTTGCTATTTCAAAAATATTGCCCTTTGGTACTGCATTTGCTTTAATTTTCTCCATCGTTTCCGGTTTTACAAGTAAAAATGCACAAGCTTTTGCCGTACGCAGAGTAGTTCTTTTTGAAGTAATATCTTTCATTTTGTTTTCCCTAATTTCCAAATCATATGAATATACTAATTATTTTTGTCGAATATAAATCTATTTTTGATTTATAAAAATCTTGACAATAATTTTACAAATGTCCAATGCTTAAGTATGGTACTTGCAAAAAAAGAAAAAGCAAACCTTACCGGAGGACGAAAGAAAAATAATGTCTACCTTAGGTTACAAAAAATTACACTATCCGAAATCCAGAGTTGCTACATTTGATGTCGGTAAAATAGGAAATAATAAACACCATATAGCAGGCTTTGTAGAAATAGATGTTACTGGTGCAAGAAAAAAAATAAAAGATTTAAGAAAAGAAAAGCGAATCTCATTTTATTCATGGTTTATTAAGACAGTCAGTGATGTTGTCTCAAGTCAACCTTTGTCTCACGGATTAATGGATAATAGGAAGAGAATATTTGTATTTGAAGATATAGATATAGCAATGCCTATTGAAAGAAACGTTAATGGTGAAAAAGTTCCTTTGGCTTTGCTTATCAAAAAGGTAAACGAAAAATCCATAAGTGAAATTTATTCTGAAATTGAAAAAGCGAAAAATCAAGTTATTTCAGATGAGGGAGATTTTGTTTTAGGTGAAAAAAAATCAAGATTTATGATGAATCTATTCTATTCACTACCTCAAAAAATTAGAATGTTTTTTTGGAAGAAAATTCTTTACAATCCCTTTAAAGCAAAAGAAAGTATGGGCACAGTTATTATAACATCTGTGAGCGGACAAATTAATTTTTCAGGTTGGATTCTCCCTAAGAGCATGCATAACCTGTGCTTAGGCTTAGGTTCAATTTCAAAAAAACCATGGGTAGTGAATAATAAAATTGAAATCAGAGAAATTCTGCATCTAACAATTTTATTTGATCATGACGTAATAGACGGAGCACCGGCAGCGAGGTTTATAAATAAATTAGTTAAATATTTAGAAAAAAGCTATGGTATTGAAAACTCTTCAATCATTTGAATGATGTTTGCAATTCTCGACCCAAGTTTCCGTTCCGTCAGTATAAAATTCATGCTTCCAGATAGGAACTTCATGTTTTACCCTATCTAGTATGTACCTGTTGGCTTCGTAGCCTTCTCCTCTATGTCCCGAAACGGTGACAACCAATATGGAAACTTCTTTCAGGTTGACTCTTCCCAATCTGTGGATACAGTAAGCACTGCACAACCCGTATTCTCGAATAGCAGTTTCCAGAATTTCCGTGATCATCTTTTCTGCCATAGGAGGATATGCTTCGTATTCCAGGTAAGATACCTCCTTTCCATGATTGTGAATTCTCGTTCTACCCATAAACACAACCATAGCACCTGCTTCCGGTTCATGGATTTCCGATAAAACCAAATTCAAATCCAAAGGAGAGTTTTGTAAATGCATCACCCACCTCCTATCGGAGGAAGAATCAAAACGGTATCACCGTCTTTAATACTATATTCTTTTGCTACCATAACATCGTTTACAGCAACTAAGCTGTGCTTAATAACAACTGCGGCATCTGGGTAAGAAGATACCAAATTTTCTAGTAATTCACTGACTTTTAAAGAATCAGATAACTCCAGACTCATTTCCGGTTTTAAGAATTGTTTCAATCCAGCAAATACTTTTAATTGCACGTTCATTTATCCTCCTACGGAAATCATCGTAATAGGACTTCCGATAAATCTCTCTTTTTGTTTTTGAAAAATAGCCTTTTGTAAAACGGAAGGAAGGACTTCTCTTAGATTTTCAATACCCTCCAAAGGAAAGCCATGATTGGAACTCAAGCATCCATAGAGAACACCCTTACTATCGAGTCTTAGCCTATCGCAATCCTTACAAAAAGGGGAACTTTCGTTTGCAATGATTCCAAAAAGGTATCCTTCTTCTGTTTCATATTCATAAGAAGTAGATGACTTCTTTCTACCCAATTCTCGAATTTTATATTTATGTGAAATTACACTCAATATTTCATCTTGGGAAACCAAAAATGACTTATAATTTTGGTAGTATGCCCCCATTTGCATGAATTCCAGGTAACGAATTGGAATTTTGCGGGAACCGGAGAATTCCAAAAGAGGTAAAATTTGAGATTCGTTGAATCCCCTCATTACGGTACAATTCAATTTAAGTTGGATTCCAGCTTCTAAAGAAAGTTGCAGACCTTTTATTACCTCATCCAAACGGTTTCGCTTGCTCATTTTATAAAAAACGGCTGAGTCTATTGCATCCAAAGAAAGATTCAAAGAATCCAAACCTGATTGTTTCAGAGCACTAGCAACCTTTTCCAATCGGCTTCCGTTTGTTGTCAAACTGACATGAGGAATTCCGATTTCCTCTTTCAAGATTCGAATCAATTGGGAAATCTCATGGTAAAGTAAAGGTTCTCCACCGGTTAAACGAACTTTATGCAAATTTAGGATTCTATGAATTTCGTATACATATTTTTTGAAGGTGTCAAGCTTTGTGTTGTATTGCTTTGTTTTACCTGTATGAGTTTCCAAGCCTCCAACACAGTATTCACAGGCAAAATTGCATATAGGAGTTACACTCAAACGGAGAGTTTTGAATTTTCTACCCAGCTCATCCTCGATAATATGAAATTCTTCCATTTTGGTAACTCCTTGAAAACCATAGAAAGCCAAATTCTTGCAAGAATCAACCATTAAATCGGAATCAACTTTGCCGGAATATGTTTATGATATGGTGTTTTGGAAAACGGATCACAGTGAGAAAATCCGGTCAACATATTGATTCTGACACCAGGCGTTACTTTATTTGTTTCTTCCGGATTCTTCAAGTCCAATCCCCCCTTCCGAATAGGTCATTCCATAACCATGGGGAAGTGAAACGAAACCGACGAAGGCAGAGTCTACGTATTCGATTGTTACATCAGCTTTTCCGAAGGGAGTTTCGCAGACTGCTTTTGCTCCGTCTGTTAAGCCGTATTTTTCACCGTCTTTCGGATGGATTTGCAAAGCTCCGTTTTTATCCGATTTTCTCCATTCAGGATTTCGGATGATATGATTGGCATTGTAGGACCTTCTCTGATCCCAAGAAATTTCTTTGAAGCTTCCGTCCGATTGCCTTTTAAGAGGTGAAGTGAGCCGCTGCGAATGGTTTTGGTAATAGTTCAATCGACCAGGTTTTTGGCAAACATAACCTTCGCTTGCAGGATGAGCTTTGTATCCTTTAAACGATTTAAACTCCCGGTTTTCAACATGGATTTCGATACCACAATTGTTGTCGCATAAAATGCAGGAACTAACTGCTTTATGAGAAGTCATAGAGTTATCCTTTTTTACTATGATTCGAATGATTTTTGGATTATCATTTCATTAAGAATAGTATAAGTTAGTAGACAAATTTGTCCACTCTAAATGTAATAAATGTATGGTATATTTTTCCAGATTCTAACGGATTTCGTCGGCTTCCCTGGTTCTTCCAAGTTTTCTTAATATAATTCTGCGAATTTCTTTATAATCTTCTTGCAAACTAGCTTCTAAAATTCCACCTTCTTCAAAAATTTTTTGAATATCCGAATTAGCAACACTAAGAGTTTTTTGAGCATCTTCTATTTGGTTTAGCTCTATATAACACTTTATGATCATCAGGTCAGATTCAAAAATATCATTTAAATATACATTGAGTTCTTTCGTTTTGAATTCGTCCATATTAGGGTATTCTCTGGCTGCTAAGAAATCTTCTATTGCAAGCTTGTAGTTATCTTTTTTTTCCTGCCCTAATTTGTATCTCAACAATCCACGTTTTTTTCGAAAACGATTGTAAACTTCTTTTTGATTGCTTGTGATTACAATTAACTTCGTATACAAATTTTCCGCCTCGGTAGGAGAAATATTAGCCCATTTGAGTTCAAGCAGCAAGTAGATTAAACCTTTTTCGTAAAAATCCCTTCTCGCTTCTTTAAATTTTCCATTTTTAATAGCAGATATGATCCGGTAGGTTTTTATAATTTCAGAATCATTTGGATACGAAATTGCCAATTTTTCTTCCACATATTCTTCCGTATTTAGTATAAATGTAGAATAGGCTAAAACTACTTCCCTAGGTCGACAAACTGCCCAACCTACTTCCTCTATTTTTTTTACCGGTTCAAAATTTGGTCCTGCATAATTTAAAGCTCTTTTGTAATAATCCAATGCTTCTAAAACATCTCCTTCTTTTCCGTTCCAGTAGTCCCTAGGATGAACATAATACTTCAAAAGTGGCTCTTGCTGTTTGCTATTTTGAGATTCATTGCCAAAAAAACTCCCAAACCATGAACTTTCTTTATCTTTTGGGTTCTGCCAACGGTGGGCTTGATCATACCATTTTGGCTCATATAAAATAGGATCAACATGATTCAAATTTTTGTAATAATCACAAGCATCTCTCATTAATTCCAAATTAGCATTGCTATTATGAAGAATTGAATTTCCTTTTTTTAAAAAGCCATTCATAGAACTTTCATTGTAATGCTGTCTAGATACTTTGAGAGAATACCAAACTAAAATTTGATCTCTGTTAATAATAATCAACGGAAATAAAATGCCCCAAATCACCAACACCAAAAGCATATACTTTAAATTTTGTTTTAAAATTTTTTTTATCATATTACCTATAAAAAATTAGTAGCCATCTAAAATAAAATCCAATACATTAAATATAAGTATTAAAATGAAGGATATGTTCACAACAAAATTTCGTCTAAAAACATATAAATTATATCGGTATATCTCATGTATAGATTATTTTTATTTCTGATTATTCTATTATCTTTTTTCTATAATAAAAAATTATTTAGTGTTCCTTATTACACCAGTTATTGTCATTATATTGATTCAGATCAAAAAGAAAGAACGGTTATCAATGACTTTCTATTATCATTAGCCATTAGAAAACAAACTAGAGCTTTACATTTCAGATATGATAAAATGATAAATACTTATAGATTACATTCGGATGCTTTAAAATACTTTCAACTTTACATTGAATGTAATAAAAAAAATAACATACCTATTAACGGTTTCACGTATTATTTGAAATCCATTAGTCATTTTGAAGTTAATGAAAATGAAATATCTTTAAAAGAGTTAGATAAAGCTCTATTTTTAGACCCCAGAATAAGAAATGCGTATTTATTAAAGTCGAGAATTCTTATTCGACAACAAAAACTGATCGAAGCCTCCGATTCCTTGGAATCCATAATACCAATTTTTTCCGAAGATTCTGATATACTATTTTTATTAGGCACAATTAATGCGGAAATAGGTAGATACCACAAATCCATTTTATACTTGAGTTCTCTATTAAACCTGATTTCAAACAAAGGAGGAGAAAGAAGATACAAAATCCATATCCTAAAATACCTTGGTAAAATTTATTCGGAAATTGATATAGACAAATCATTGTACTATTATAAAGCTTATTTGAAAATTCAACCCAAGGATATAAATACACATTTTACCGTAATAAATCTATATAACAATAAAGGTGATCTAAAATCAGCCAAAGCACAATTAAATAAAATAGAGAAAATAGAACCTAAAAGTTCAAAAATTAAGTTAATCAGAGCAGAAATTTATTACATACAAAAGAAAAAAAATATCCTTTCCTATTTTCAAAAAATAGAAAAAGAAGGCTTGATTAAAAAAAATTCTTTAATTGAAGGATTATACCTTGTTTTACAAGACAAATATCCGGAAGCGGAAAGAATTATATTAGCATACAGAAAAAAATATCCCAAAAAAGTTTCACCAAGGTTAGCTTATATAGAAATATTAAAAAAAACAGGAAAGTTTCAGGGATTGTCGGTAGAACTTAAAGATACTGCTGAATTGCTTTCCCTTTACAGACAATACTATATGGCAATAGAACTGGCTAAGGAACTTTTAAAACTTTCCGAAAAAAATTCGGACATAAAAATTAAAAGCTCAAGTTTATACAATTTTACAGCTAGCTGTTATGAGAAACTAAGTTATCCCTATATGGCTTTACACTATATTCGATTAGCAATCAAAGCATCAAGTAACAATTCGGACAGGCACAGTTACATGCTGCATTATGCCAATATTCTACGCCTTCCTCCAATAAAAAGGTATGATAAATCGAATCGTGTTATTAAAAGGATTTTAAAAAAAGACAAAAAAAACACAAATTCTTACGTGCTCTTAGGCTTAAACTATATGGCAATGGAAAAATATAACAAAAGTATTGATGTATTTTCCAAAGCTATAGCTTACAATGACATGGTTTCTAATTTTTATTTTTATAGAGCAAATGCTTTTGAAAAGTTGGGAAACATTGAAAATACAATCCGTGATCTAAAAAAAGCCGTAGAATTAGATTCTCAAAATGCAGATGCCCATAATTATTTAGGATATTTGTATACCGAAAAAGGTATTGATTTACAAGAAGCTTTTAATCTTATCAAAGTAGCCGTAGAATTAGAACCGGACAATGGAGCCTTTCAAGATAGTATGGGTTGGATTTATTATAAAATGGGAAAAATTGAAGAGGCAAAACACCATATTAATTTGGCATTGCAGCTAATGATGGAAAAAAAAGAAGAAGATCCTGTAATTTATGAGCACCTTGGAGACATCTTTTATAAAATGAATGATACAATAAACGCCAATGAAAATTGGAAAAAATCTTTGGAGATCAATAAAGATATTTCTGAAAAAAGGAGAATTAAACTAAAATTGCAAAACTTATCCCAAAAATAATTTGTTAATCAAAATTTTCTCTTTCATTCGGAATAAACTCAGGTATAATTTTATTATCACATTTTGGTATTGACTAATATCAATTGCACAATAAAATGAACAGACCATGGTATATATAAAGGTGAAAGAAATGTTCAAAATTATTGGTTATTTTCTGCTATTGGTTTTATTTAATTCTTGTATTTATCGGGACATAAAAGTACCAGGACCTGTCACAAATATTACACAATATACCCTAACAACAGAAGATTATAAAATTATTGGAAATGTTGAAGGTGAAGGTGAAATTACGACAATTTTAGGAATGGTTATGACAGGTGGAAATGGCTACTCCATTTTGCATGACAAAGCAAAAGAGATGGGAGCAGACGGAATCATGAACTATGTTTTTGAATTACACGAAACTTCGATTTTGATGTTTATTTATAACAAGGCTAAATGGAAAGCTCATGCAACTGCCATTAAATACACTAGCAAAGCAAAAGCAAAATAAAATCTATGGCAATTCAAAAAAGAATCCAGGGAAAACCTTGCTTACGGCTTTCGGTCCTTTTCCTGGAGTTCCTAGAAACCCAAGTTCAGCTCTTTTAAAAGAATTTCTATCCATTTCAAATGATAATACAAACCGGATTATGGGCGAATTTATAGAAACCTCTTATGAGTTTTGCAGATATTGGTCAAATGGTGTTCCAATAAAAGATTTTTCCTTAATAATTCATTTGGGTGTTGCTATGGGTAGTCCGAATTTTCGTTTGGAAAAAATTGCCAAAAATCAATGTTCCCCCTACTCTCCTGATATAAATGGAAAAACTTGGGATAAAGACTGTATATGCCAAGACGAAAATCAGGCTATTTGTACGGATCTGAATATTGAAAAAATAGTATTTCAATTGAAAACAAAAAATCTGCCAGTTGAAATTTCAGATGATGCGGGAAATTACTTATGCAATTTTTTATACTACAATACATCTCTAAAAAAAATTAAAGAAAATTCAAATACAAAAATTTTATTTATCCATATTCCGGACGATTCTCTGATTCCAATCCATTCTCAATTAAAAATTTTTAACTCCATTATATATAAAATTTTTGAACAAATATAAAAAAACCTCTTTAAACTATAAAATTAATTGCTTTATAATATTGAAAATAAATGATGGTTACCAAGTGAACAACACGATTTAGGTGGTTGTTTGGATAACATAGTTGTTATCTGCTGTTAGAAAACAGGATAAATTTGGAATTTTTTCCTGGTGATTATGGAGAGGAGGAAATACCCGTTCCCATCCCGAACACGGAAGTCAAGCTCCTCATTGCCGATGGTACTATATGGTTCGCTATATGGGAGAGTAGGGTGTTGCCAGGAATTATTTATTCACTTGTTTCGCTGTTACTTTCTTCTTCTCCATTTTCTTCTTCAACAGCAGAATTCTGAGGATAGATTTTTATATACTGGTTTTTATCAATTATTGCATTTTTTCGATATTGCAAATCATCTTTAAGCTTATTCCATAAAATCGAATCTGGATTTGCTAAAATTTCTTTCGAAATAATATCTTCTGCTTGGAATATCTGCGAATTTTGAAGATAAATTCTAACTTTTTCGGCTTTTAGGTTAGCTATTTCTGATAGCTCACTGTTTGCTCCATATAAGTTAATTAACTCATCAATTCTACCTAATGCTAATTCTGATTTCCCCTTAATCATCAATAAAGGATATAACCTTTTTAAAACTTGTTCTTTATAGGCGCTGTAATTAGCTAAAATTTCCATAACCGGAATATGAATCTCTTCTGGAGTAATTTTTAGAATGGAATTATAGGTGACATCCAAAAGTTCTTTTTCAAGTATATGATATTTGAAACAAATATTAGCAACAAAAATAGTATTAAAATAGTCTTCATTCAAATAATAATAATTGGCATATACTTTATATGATTTATAGAACACGTTTTTATAGAGGGAAACTGAATTTTGTATTTCAACGGAATAACTCGTATTATAAATTTCATTCAATGTTTTGGCAATATCTATGTTATTCTTTAACCGACTGATTTGAGAATAAATATATATATCGATTTGATTGTTACTTGGAAATGATTTAATCTTTATTTTTTTTCTATCCAAATTGTTTTTGGGATAGTATAATCTAAACAAGGGGTATTCAATAATTTCAATGTCTTGGATACTCTTTATAGCTGGCAAAGAAATATGCTGAAATATTATATAAGGATATCTATAAATATTTAGTCTATTGATGTAAATTAAAATTGGCTCCGGATTATAAGTCAACTCCATCACTAAAATTTTATTTTTAAATTCGCTTCTTTTGGGAAAGGTTTCGTTGTTAACAAAAGGTAATGAAGTATTATAATAAATAAATTCCTCTTTATCAAATTCTATTCCGGTAAACATAAATGGAATAGGGTTGATTTCTTTTTGAGAAGTATAGCTATAATGAATATTTTTTGGAATTGGAGTAAAATAAAAGAAAAAGATAAATGAAGATAGGGTTACTAAAACAATCTTATTTAAATATCTGATTTGTCGCCGTAGTAAATATTGAAACCAAAAGAATATACTTAAAAATACAAGGCATGTATAAAAAATTTCCTTTTGTTTACTATGATCATGTAAGACATAGGTGATAAATAAAAGGATAAAGGCTATTAGTAAAGAGATTATTACTTTGAAAAATTTAATCTTTTCCGGTAAAGAAAGCATCATTAGCAAAGCATCAAAAAAAACTAAGATGTAAGAATATTTCTCCAAATTATTAAAATGAATCGTTAACACAATATCTATAAATAAGACCAACCTAAGTATAAGAAATTTATACCTTGTTTGATTTTTCAAAAAGCCATTTAACCTTAATACATCAAAAATTAATAGAGCCGAAACAAAACCTATAAAAAAATAATCTATATTAACATTAATGGTTCCATAATAAAGTGAGCAATGGTATAGAAATATTGTTAAACCGGAATAAAAAAATATTTCTGTAATAGGGTTCAAGCTTGATATATAGTTCTTTTTTTTAATTGGAATATACATCAAAATAATTAAATTTACTAAAATTTCTATAAGCAAAATCACTAAAAAGGGAAGAATGTAACCGTCCGGTTTTAAGTCTGTTTGGCTATTATTGTAAAGGCTAACAACTACAACACTTATTATACCTATTAAAAAACTCCATAACCTAATATTCTTTAGTGATTCAATGAACATTCCCATAACTAAAAAGTTAAAAGATAATAAAATAAAGAAAATATAAGTGTTGAATAGATAGTCAATTTTAAGAATTTTTGACGAAAAATTATATAAAAAGAAAATTTCAAATAGCAAAAAAATTATTATAAAGAATTCAAAATATTTTTCATCTTTAAAAAACTTAATGAATTTTTTAGCAAAAAAACCTATTAAAGCAAAAAATATTATACAAATTTTAAATGTATTAAAGTAATATGGATCATTTTCAATTGATTTAATTTCGAAATAGGTTGTTTTTAAAATCAAGGTACCTAAAAAACCAACCGACAAGCATAAGAGAAGATTGGGTACAAGTAACCAATTTAATAATCCATAAGACAGTATCTTTTCTATATTTTTTCTCATTTTTTACGGGAATCCAACAAGCATAATTTTAACCATGATGTCTAAATCAATATCTTTTATTATAAATAAGAATAATATCTTTTTGATATGGTTTAAAATTTTTACAGAAAAGATAAAGTAATTACCGATCCAAATAAAATGAACTTTTTAAATTAAACAACTCCTGAAATGGACTATCTGGTTTCGGATACAATATCATTGATAGAATGAAAATAGCAATACTTATAGAAATACCTAAAGATGCTAATAGAACATCTTTTCCAACTTTCCTAAGGGTAACCAAATATGGCTCATCTCTTTTAGTAACTACATGCAGAATAACCTCTCTACCTGCCAACAGACCAAGAAAAACCCAAGTGGTTGACATTGGCATTTTGCTAATCGTACCAAAGAAAAAAAGAATCAAAGCATAAACAAAATCTATAATAGTGGCTGCTTTTGCATTATTTATATCTGATTTATCGCTAACTATCTCTTGGATCTTTCCACCATTATTTTTTATGATAATGGCTAAAGCCAAAGCTATCAACGCAATTGATAGAAATAATTCCAAAATGTTTAAAGACCTGGGTATATAAACAGCTATATTTGCCGTATCTTGGTAAAGCCAAGAAATCCATAGGGCGGAAGTCGAAATCCATTGCAAAAAAGACCAAATTTTCTCATTTTCAGAATTAGTTTGATTTTGCTCTCTTTTATACTCATCCGGCTTCCATAGTGCAAGCAAAAACCATATTAATAATCCAGTGCAAAAAGCAACGCCGTATCCTATAAAAGATTTAAGTAGCATTTTATCGATATTTTTAGAACCAAAAAGAGACAAAACCAAAAAAGTAGTAGAAATGGGGGCTTTCAAGCGAGTTATAATAACCAAAACAATCGGAGCCAGCAATTGAATTAAATTAAACTGCTCCGGATAAGGAAATCCTACATTGTTTTTATTAGGACTTAACCTACCAAAGTGAATTTGACCGTCATTTTTATACCAGCTCCAGACTATTACTACCATTAAAAGTCCGCAAAAAACTATAACTTTTGGCAGCCAATGTACTCGTCTTTTGCTTTCGATAAAAGTTCCTATGGTTTGTATGGCATCATTTCCTGCTACAGAAAAAGCTGCAATTAAAAAGGAAAACCAGCCTAAGTAATAATGTGGCAAACCCAAAAAATATCCCACAAGTATAAATGCAGAAGCTAAAAAGATTAAAAAAATAAATTTTGAATTACTACTAAAATTTTGTCCTTGACCATCTTGTTTTTTTTCAATTTGATTGGAAGGAGAACTCATAAACAAACCCTTTAATAAATTCTAACTTTTGATAACACGAGTTTATTACAATCATATTACAGTCTTGTTACATATTTAAGAAGTAATTTTATATTTTAGAGAAAATTATTCCCTTTTCAAACGCATTAAATTTTTTTACTATTTTTTACTTGATTAAAATGCTAATATTCAACTAATGTCCCATATAAAGATACACCTATTGGAGTTTATAATATGATATTTAAACAAGTGATTTCACTTGCAACAGTATTGTTGTTTTCATCATTTATAGTTATTGCCTGTGGAGGCGGTTCTAAAAAAAAGGCTGATAAAGCTAGTGACCCTACTCCTGCTACTTCAGCTGCCGGAGCGGATTTAAATAAAAAAGTATTGGTAATTGGAGAAGGCGGTAGCTTATCCATATTTGATCCACAAAATCCAACGAGTTATCGAGGTGGTGGTTCGTCTGCTTGCTGCGGAAGAAGAACAGCAACTCCTACTCAAGAAAATTTAGAGCCTAACTTTATTGTGGTACCTTCTTATGACAAAGCTAACAGCAACAATTGTCGAACCTCGAATTGCTACCCTAGTCGAAGATAATAAGAAAGTTTAGACATGTATAGCAAAAGCTAATTTAAAAATAGTCAACAAATACACTAATGTTTAAAAAAATGACATGCGTTTTTGCCCTAAAAGTGAGCAAAGACGCATATTTTTTTATGTGGAGATATTTTGGATAATCTTATCCAATCATTTGTTGAATCATTTTACTTCTACCTTCCCCAATACCCTAAAGAAGTCCCTTCTTTCTCTCAAATTTATCTTGAAAACAAACTTGTTTCTGAAAAATTCAATTGTGTAGAAGAGAAAAACTCATCCCTAGCTCATAGTGAAATCGAGTGTATACAACTAGCAATTAACAAGCTAAAGATAAGATACTTAAACAATTGCAGCTTGATCACAACTTTAGAACCTTGCTTGCTATGCAGCGGAGCTATAATCTTATCTAGAATTAAAAGTGTTTATTATTTTATTCCATCCGATTCAGGAATAAGCTTGTCATCCATACCAATAGAAGGAATCATTTCTTTAAATCATTTTCCGGAAATTAAATTAATCCCCAATAAAAACATTCAGTTAATATTAAAAAATTTTTTTAAAGATAAAAGGTTTTGATTGACTAATATCGGTTTGAAAACGATTGATTATTCAAATAAAAGGAGAAGTGTCAGAGCGGTCTAATGTGCACGATTGGAAGTCGTGTGTGCGATGAGCACCCCGGGTTCGAATCCCGGCTTCTCCGAATAGATTAAAAATGAGTGATTCCCATTTAGTATTTGCCAGAAAGTATAGACCTCAAATATTCAAGGACGTAATTTATCAAGAGTTGGCTATCAATGCCCTAAAAAACGCCTTTAAGAACAATCGGGTTGGTCATGCCTATATATTTTATGGTCCAAGGGGGGTTGGTAAAACTACCATTGCAAGAATATTAGCTAAACGATTAAATTGCGAATCACCGCAGAACAATGAACCTTGCAACGAGTGTACTTCATGTACTGAAATTACCAGGGGGATATCCAATGACGTTTTGGAAATTGATGCGGCTTCCAATCGTGGAATCGACAATATTCGTGATTTGCGAGAAAATGTAAAATTTTCTCCCATGGGTGGAAAGTATAAAGTGTATATTATTGATGAAGTACATATGCTAACCGAACCTTCTTTTAATGCTCTCTTAAAAACCTTAGAAGAACCACCTCCAAACGTCGTTTTTGTGATGGCTACAACCGAATATCATAAAATTCCGGAAACAATTCTTTCCAGGTGCCAAGACTTTACATTTAAAAAAGTTCCTTTAACTGAGTTACAAACCTATATTGAGGGCATTTGTAAGGTAGAAAAAATAAAGTATGACGAGGAAGGGCTGTTTTGGATAGCAAAAAAAGGTGATGGCTCTGTTCGAGATACATTATCCTTTATGGAACAAGCAGTAACATTCACAGATTCCAACTTGAAAGGTGATTTGATCGCAGAAATGATTGGATACCAAGGCGTGGATGTTTTTATCGGGTTTATGCATGAAATTTTGAATAGAGATAGTAATACAAACGCCTTACAAATGATTGAAAAATTTTCAATGGATGGAGTTGATTTGTTGAAATTTATGTGGGACTTTGTAGAATTTTCCCACTCTTCCCTTCTTGTCAAAGAAGGGATAGCCAGTCGTGAAAATATTCAGTATCCAATGGAAGACCTTAAAAAAATTCAAAAGGAAATTTCCAGTATAGACCCGGAAATTCTAAATTTTCTTTCCAATCAGGTTTATGGAATTTATGAAAAACTAGTTTATATGAAATTTAGAAATTCCTTTGAAATGAAGGTGTTTTTGGAAATTCAAATTAAAACACTAATGGCAAATATAAACAAACCTTCCCTTTCCGGAGTCTTGGCAAAAATTAGCGAATTAAATGAGCTTGTGCAAACAGAAATCAAATCATTGCCGGAAGACTCTATTATTTCCCCCCAACCTAAAGAACCAAAACAGGAAAAAAAAATTGAGCAGGATGTAGGAGAATTACTCAAAGAACAATTTTCCGGTGTAGATGTGGAAACAAACATTAGAATTCCTATTGACCAATAAATCCCGATAAATAGCTATGATTGTATCATAAAAAATAAAACAGTGCACTGAAAGGAGAAACACGTGTTTGGAAAAAAATTAGACCAAATTAAAGATACCGTTGGAAGAATGAAAGAAATGAAAAAGCAGATGGCAACCATCCAAAAAAGGATTGCCTTGATTCGAGTTTCTGCGTCTGCGGGTGCGGGAATGGTTGATGTCACCGTAAGCGGAGACGGAATTGTAACGGATGTTAAAATTAATAAGCAATTATTTGAAGGTGATGATATGAAAATGTTAGAAGATTTAATTCTTTCTGCTACAAACGAAGCTTTGAAAAAATCAAAAGACGCTATGGCTCATGAATTAAAATCCGTTACCGGTGGAGTTGATCCATCGGAATTAACTAAGTTATTTAGTGGCGCTGGTGACTGAAGTTCATTTTAACAAACTCGTTACAACTTTAATGACTCTCCCCGGAATAGGAAAAAAGAGTGCCTATAGAATTGCATTTTATTTTCTTAGATTAGAAGAGAGTCTATTCAATCAGTTTATAAGTAACTTACTATCTTTTAAACAAAATTTGCGATTTTGCAATGTTTGTTTTGGAATTACGGAAAATGAAGTTTGTGATATTTGTGAATCTAACCTTAGAGAAAGCTTTGTATTGTGTATAGTGGAGCAACCGGAAGATATATTTTTTATAGAGAATACGGGTGAGTACAAAGGAAAATACCATGTTTTGCATGGAGTTATTTCTCCTCTAGACGGAATAGGTCCGGAACAATTGAAAATTGCTGACCTTTTAAAAAAAATTGATTCAGGTGGAATAACAGAAGTCATTCTAGCCACTAACCCCACATTGGAAGGAGAAGCAACGGCTACTTATCTTACAAATACGCTAAAAGACAAACCTTTAAAAATTACAAGAATAGCTTATGGTGTACCTTTAGGTAGTACCTTAGAGTATGCAGATCAATATACGTTAGGCAGAGCTATTAAAGCAAGATTACCATTCCAATGAACCAATCATTCACAAAAAAAATAGATACAAATACGACAAAACTTTTAGCTTTTGATATAGACGGGACTTTATTTTCTTCTGAGGAAATTATTCTTCCAACTTACCAAGAAGCAATAGAAAAATTTCTTTTATCAAAACACTCAAAGATAATCCCTCCTTCCAAAGATGAGATAATCGAACAAATCGGGAAACCTGTAAAAACAATATTCCAAAATTTATTTCCGAATATCCAAGAGAAAGATCGAGATACCATATCACAATTTGTTCTGGAAATTTTGTGCAAAAAGATAGAAAATGGTGAAGGTATCCTTTATGAAAGTGTTAGAGAAACAATTTATCAATTATTTCAAAAACAATATACAATTGTAACTGCTTCCAATGGTCGTAAACCTTATATTGAAACAATTTTAAAAACTCATGGTTTGAACAACTACTTTCAGGATATAGTTACGCTAGACTATCATACAATTAAAACAAAAGGCGACATTCTTGATTTTTATAAAAAGCAATACAATCTGGATGGTTCACAAATTCTTATGATTGGAGACAGGAGTTCAGATAGAGACGCTGCATTGCAAGCAGATACACATTTTGTTTTTACATCTTTTGGTCATGCAAGCAAAAACGAAATATCAAATTTTTCCAAACAAATAGATTCTATCGGAGAATTGTTGGATTTTCTGTAGGGACTATGTAAAAAGCCAACTTCATTAATAAACATTTTCAAATTTAACTCTTCATATCTTCTAAAAATTCTGATCCAGGTTTTACCCCAGTTATCCTAAAACTCTACAAGAAAAAATTTTCTAATTCAATAAATAATTCTTCATAAGAAGATATATCACAATTATTTAATATTTTTTTATTAAAGGTATCTTCTACAATATATCCCTTTTCTCCATCATTATAAACTTCAAAATATAATATTTTTGTTCCATGATTAAAGTAAAAACATAATCCACCTTCAACTGACTCACTAATTCTACTCATAAAGAAGTCTTTTTCAACTAATTTCTCTATCAATCCATTTGCTTCTATAAATATTTTTTCACTTGGTGGTTCTAAACCTTCTGAATCAAAGTCTATTTTTTTTATATTATTTAGCTTTTCCTTATATTCTATAATTTTTTGATCTTTAAAATCATTCTCTTCATTCAATTGAATTTTATTAATATATTCATTAGTGAATAAAAAATAATTATCTGTATAGATTTTAGTATGTTCCTTATCATTTTCTTCTTCACGATAATTTATAGTAGAAGGAACAGGTGGTGGTAGTGGTGGTATCTGTGTTAACATTATTCAAGCTCCCATTTTTTCTTAGCTTCTTTTGTAATTGATTCACTAAAGTTTTCTATTAATAGATTATGTGCTTTTTCAAACCAAGAATCCATATTCATGTTTTTTGAATAACCTCTTAAAGATACTTGAAAAATAATTATTTCTTTACTATTATCTTTTCTTGTACCAGTCTGGACTGAAACCATAATATTTCCAAGCATTTCTTCTGTTGGAATATTATATATTAAATTTACATTTCTTATTGATGGAGGTAAATTTAATATAGATAAAATATTAGATGGATTATTTTTAAATTCACACCTAATAACATTTCTACTAGTGGTGCTTTTTTTAGGTAAAATTTTTTATTCATTATTTTAATACTCTTCTTTTTTTAATTATTTCATTATATATCAAAAAGTCAAATTTACAGTATTATTTTTTATACCCTAAATATTTTCATTACTTCATCACCTAAGTGGTTGATTACCTTTACCGCAATTCGTCCGGAATTTGGTTTGGGAAATGGTCGAGACGTATTGCTATACAAACTCTGCCAAGCTTCCGGATTAATTTCTGCTTTTAAAGACGTTTTGAGTGACTTATAAGGATCACCTGCTCCTAAAAAATACGCTTGTCTTACAAAAAAGCTTTCTTCGTTATAGTCCGTGTCTACAAACCAACAAGCAATTCCATCGGGCCCGTCGGCTCTCACTTCACCGGTATTGGGGTCAAATACATCTACGCCTTTGATCTTGACTTTAAGTTCTCCGTTTCTTTCTGTGAGGATATCTATATCCGGTTCTCCAAAGACAACAAATAGGTTTCCTTTTCCGTTGTTGCGTAGGTCTGCTGCCATGTGTAAATCAGCATTCATCCTAGCTTTAATGATTGGGATTCTTCCCAACTTGTCAAATTCAGAAAGCATCGCTTCAAAATTAAATGCACAAGCGACCAAAACGTGGAATCCGGTTTCACTTGCTTCTCTTGCGACTTCTACCAAATCTGGTCTTGTAACGGTCGCATATTCAGGTCCTACAAAAATTGCAGCTCGCATCTCTTTTCCATCGTCCGTATTGTATTTTCCTTCCGCACAGATAAGGTCACCAGGCCAAGGCGTGATTGATGTAAAATCGATCTTATCCTCTTTGTGAGCGTGTTGCACACCAGCAGTCTTTAAGTTTTCGAGTATTACGCTAACAAAATCTGTCTGTTCTTTAGAGTTTGGTAGTTCCATGTTCGGTGATACCATTTTGTGTGGTGACATACTTTCTACAGTGAAAGGACCGGATACTCGAATGGTAGACTTGTTTTCATATGGTTTGTCGTAGAGTTTTTCCATATCTGCTTTGGCAGCAATGGAAGCATCGATCTCCTTTTGCCTGGCAATCCTTGCCTCCCAGTAAGCGTCCAAATGTTTTTTAGCCTCTTTTGACCAATCTTTTGGCATCTCTCTTGGCACTTCCCAATCTAAAAGTTCATAAACCGGAACTTCTTCTCCACTGGCTAGTTTGTGTTTCTCTTTTTCTTTTGCATCAAATTTGATCTCTTTGCCTTCTCTTCCACCAGTTGGAGACTTATAAGGAGTCTTGTAACCTCGCATAGCTTTGTTTAAGGACTTGAGTGCTCCTTCTACTTTTGGTTGCCAATTTTCCCAAATTACGTCGATTTCCGTATTGTTGGCAATGGACTTTAGCGTTATGTGTGGTACTCTCTCATACACAAAACCGTGTTTGATGTTATTATAGGTCGGTTGCGAGCTCGCAACACTTTTTGTGATCTCTGCTTCCTTTTGTTGTCCTTCTTTTGAATCAGACAATAAATAGTATGGATACCTTGCTCCCATGAGCCTCGCTCTCGCCAATGCTAAAGCTACCCTCGAAGTATCAATTGTGATCCACCTCCGTCCCCACTGTTCTGCTACATAAGCTGTAGTTCCACTACCGCAGTTATGAACCATACAAACTTCCGTTAAATAGGAATGACAACCTTCTACTTCCAAATCATACACAATTTCCTTGGTTTCCTCGTATTCTATGGACTGAATTTCAACTGCTTGTTGTTCTTCTCCATAGTAGATGATATCTCCCTTTTGCAGGAAGTCAGCTCTCATCCATTCTTTGTCTTCTATTGCTCGATTGTTTTGGATTTCTTTAATTTTTGAAATCACAGTTTCCGAAGAAGAAAATACATCGGAGTTTGAAAATCGTAACACTTTCATACCAGCAGATTTTAGGTAGTTATCTCTTACTCTGTCGTATTCTTGATGTCCATTTTGGTTGTGGATTTCACCATCAACTTCGATTACAGTATGCAATTCACGACTATAAAAATCTGTGATATACGCTCCGATTGGATGCTGTCTACGGAACTTTATTTTTGGCAGTTCCTGTTTAAGTAACTCCCAAAGTTGATTTTCCGCTGATGTTGGATTTTTTCTTAAATCTTTTGCTTTTTGGAAGTTTTCATAAGGGACGTGTTTCCAAGACCTTTCTCCTCCAAAAGAAACTTTTCTTTTTTGGATCAAGACTTTGTGGTCTGCTGTCATCCAAAGAGTTTTGTCAAGCAGTTTGTGTTTGATTCCAACCATACGTCCTATGTATTCTTTTTGAATTGTTCTTATAACTTTATGGGGTTTTCCATCGTGTCCGATAACGTAGTCTCCTGGTAAAATGTTTTCGATTGGTACCCTGAATTCTTCCCCCCGACCCCCGTGAACGGGGGAGTTTGGGGCTTTTTGTGTTACCCCCCAGCCCCCTTGAAAAGGGGGAGTTAGGACTTGCTTTTTTTCATTATCCTTTTCGCAAAGTAAAGAGCCTTCAGGGCAGGGTACTTCACTCCCCGCTTCGCGGGGTCGGGGGAAACTTCGGAGGGAATTCACCACAGCCACCATCGTGCCCTTCCTAAGACAAGTTGGATCAAGAACCAGATCACCTGGATCAGTGGACATGAGGATACAACGTTCAATAACTTTTGTTGATGTCTGAACTACATAATTTTTTTCCTGACTTCCAATAACTGTATTAGTCCATAGATTCTTATATGGTTTCGCTTTAAAATCATTAATTAATCTTAAATAACGAATAGACTTCCCTTGAAACAAGATTCTATTATTTCTATAAAGATTTTTAATTCCATTTGTAGTGGTTTTCCAATGTTGACCAGGTGGAGAATTGAATTCTATTCCTTCCAAAATAATATAATTTTCTGCCAAAGTTTCACCCTGAGATGTTAATGACTGTGATGTAGCTAATGAAGCATTTTTTGAAATAACTGATGTATCATTTTTTTCTTCTATTGAAAATCTTCTAGTATATCCGTTCTCGTAAATTAGATTATAATGTGAAATTTCATCGTCCCTTCTAATTTCAAGCAAATGTCTATATTTAATATTTTCAATTTTTTTCGCATACCAAATAATATAATCTCCTGCTCTTGATAATGTATTAGATGGTATACCACTCGTGGATGTAAAGCTTATCAAACTCACAAAATTCTCATCCCCAAACACCTCATCCATAATCGCTCTTACACGATGTACATTCTCATCTCCAATTTGCACAAAACAAGAACCAGATTCTGTTAGCAAATCTCTTGCAACAATTAACCGATCACGAAGATATGACAAATAGCTATGAATACCATCACGCCAGGTGTCGCGGAATGCTTTGACTTGCTCTGGTTCACGAGTGATATGGGTTGCTTTGTTGTCTTTTACATCTCGATTGGTTGTTGACCACTGGAAGTTGGAATTGAACTTAATCCCATAAGGAGGATCAATATAGATACATTGTACTTTGCCACGAAGACCTTCCCTTTCTGAAAGGCTAGCCATCACTTGGAGAGAATCTCCTAGTATCATACGGTTTGTCCAGTTTTGATCGTGTTGGTAGAATTCTGTTTTATCTACTTCTTTGGGAATACCGTTGAAATCACCAAAGAGGTCTAACTGTTCGTTAGATGCTTTCTCTATCTTCTTAGATTCACGAAGTAGGTCATTAATGAGAACTTTGGAATGGATTTTTTCTTGGATATAAAGCGGAGGAACTTGTACTACCAATTCATCCTCTGACATCATTTCTTTCCCTTTCCAAATAAGCTGAGGATCTAAGTCCGGGTCTCTACGAGCATAAGCTTTTTGGGTAGGAGTCATCGTATTATCATCCATAAAAGAACGATGCTCTAAGGTTGGGATATTTTTACGTTTTTCTTCCTCATGCTTGAAACTTGTTACCCCCCGACCCCCGCGTAGCGGGGGAGAAAGAGAGGGAGCATCACTCCCCGTTTCACGGGGTCGGGGGACATTACGGTCGGGAGCATCACTCCCCGTTTCACGGGGTCGGGGGACATTACGGTCGGGAGCATCACTCCCCGCTTCGCGGGGTTGGGGGAAACTTCGGGTGGACTTCTCTTTTGATTTTGCCATAGTTTTTCTCTAAAAATTAAAAATCCTTTTCTTCATCATACCAGATTAAATAAGTGCGAATAAGAACATCTTCGATCTCTTCGCTACCTTCGGAAACAAAATCCGGATTTACACTTGTATCAACAAATACGATGTATACACCTTCTTTTAGATCTGCCCTATTGCAGTAGTAGGCTAATTGCTTTTTACCTTTTTGAAAATTGCCAGGACTATAGTATTTTTTGGTCTCGATTATATATTCATGACCTAATACGTTGATAATAATGTCCGTATTTCCCAAAGACACATAACTTTCTCGATACAGCCTTCCTTCGATCTCTCTTAAAAAAATACTAATAAAGGTCTCAAAGCTGTAGATCATGGCTGCTTCCGGAATAGATATATACCTACCCTTTTCATCCTTTTCTCTAAACGGTCGAAAACTTCTCAACTTTATGTGAGATTTGTAGGCATCAATGAGTTTATCGAAGTTAATGGTTCTGTCTTCCATTAAATAGGATGACGAAAGCATATTACTGGCAATTTTTTCACCTTCTCCGTTGCTGTAGGGATATAGGGCATCGTGAAGTCTCTTTTTGTACAATGGAACCCAAAAAACAATGTAATTATTTTCATCATACGTAATCAAACCGTTTACATACAATTTTTCGATAGAAGGGTCATCAATCTTAAAAGGAATTGGATTTTCCTTAAATAACAATTTTTCCATAAGGTTTCTATATTGTTTGGCTATCTTTAGAATATTGGCTATGTTCTTATCAATTGCTTTATTCAAATACCAATCTTCTACAATTTCATAGTCTTCTACTCCTATGATAGCTTTGTTCGGATTTCTATCAACTAGTTGCTTCGCAAAACCATTCACCAAACCTGGTTGATTGGCAGTGATCTCGCTAATTTTAGATTTTACATCCTGTTCGAACACTTGTCCTGTTTCTGTTTCGTGTTGTGTTAATAGTTCTACCGTTTCCTCGTTGCTAAAGTAAGGTATGTTTAATTCGTCTGAGATATTAAACGGGCTTGCATGGTCTTGCATGATACCGGTAATGTTGGAAACACCCACAAGGATTACAGACTTCAAGGAATGGCTATCACGGGAATGGTAAGCATTTCGGATGGAATGGAGAAACGTCCCTAAATAATCCGGATTGATCCCTTCTACTTCGTCAATGATCAAAACAAAATTTCTATTTTGAATATTTTCCAGTTCAAAAAAATAACTGGGAATACTTGTTGATGTAAAATTAGTATTCCAAAATTTATTAGATTCTCGAATCAAACGTTTGAGGATATTATCAAATGATTCGGTCCTATAATTTTCAAAATTAATATGAGCAACACTATACCCCTCTTTTTCCAGCTCTTTAGCGAGTAATCGAGAATAGGTGCTCTTTCCTGATTGACGAGGTGCCCAAATTGTGAAGTATCTCTGATTGAATACGAGTTTTTTGCCCTTTTCGAGCAGATGCTCTCTATATAACGTATAGTGTTCTTTAGGATTATTAGGTCCGGATGTATTAAAATAACGTTTCATTTCCATTTCCTTTTTATTTCAACTCCTTTTTTTGGACGTTCCCCGTTTCACGGGGTCGGGAGACACTTCGGGTAGGAGCATCACTCCCCGTTTCACGGGGTCAGGGGAAGCTTCGGGAGAAATATCTATTCATCATCTTATTGATTTTCTTCTCAAAATCCGGATCCATTTCATGAACTGAGTCCAACTCTAAAAACTCCCAATGTCCAAAAGATTTGAGATGATTTACGCCAGGTATCCAATAAGTCTCCATTGTCCCTTTCTTTTCTCTAGCGTCTTCACCTTTAAATCCTTTAATTTCCACAACAAGTTTTAATGGTTCTTCCCATCCTTTTCCCATATCAATAATCACTATAAAATCCGGTCGATACTTTCTGTTTACAGAACCCATACGATAAGGAACTTCAAAACCCAATCCATGATTTTTTACATAAGCTAACACACGAGGATGAGATTCCAAAACTCTACAAAATTCTACTTCCCAATTACTATCATAAATTACATAATTAATATGACATTTTCTTGGGTCTGTTCTATACCTATTTTGAGAAGTTGTATTTAAACGAACATGAGTTGTAGAACCAGTTGGATTGTATGGGTCTAAAATTGCTTTTATTGGTTCTTTTTCCATATTGGAGAGAGTGATTGCACGAGTGATTTTTTCAGCAGCTATATCAGCCAACTCAAGATAAAGCAGTTGACCAGGACTTGTCCCATTTTGACAGACAAGAAATCCGTCATACCATTCTCGAACAATTTCCTTTAAAGAATTAAATAGATACAGTTTTGGTTCATTCCCATTATCTTTATAATAGTTGTAAAGCAAATGTTTTGTAATAGAATAAAATACGGTTGAAGGTCGAATATCACGATGAGAATCTTCCAAATTCATATCAGCTTGTTCACCGATAATAGCAGAATTTTTAGTTTTGGTTGCTCCTACTAAGTCCGGAGTTAAAATAAATTTAGATTCTTCTGTAAACTTTGCAGTAATTTTCTCTTTTGGTAAATCTGTTCGAAATCCTTCTACACGAGGGAATATAATCTCAAGTGAATCTCGTTCCGGTCTCATTGCCTGAACTATAATTGGGTCTACTGGTTTTCTATGTTTGGAAACAACCGGAACAGCAGTGAAATCAAAAGGTATGCCAAAAATGTCTGCATACTCCGCCTCAAAAAGATCGTTTTCTAAAAGCGTATACGATTGCCGCCTTAAAGCTCTACCTATCACTTGTTCACACAATAATTGGGTACCAAAAGCACGAATACCTAAAATATGAGTGACATTGTTAGCGTCCCAACCTTCGGTTAGCATAGAAACGGACACAACACACCTAATTCCAGAGCCTAACTGATTTGGTTTTCCCACTGTATTCATTACTTCACGGAGGAGGTCTTCGTCTTTGAATTTCTCACCAGCACTAGGGTTGCCACTCCGTTCAATCAATTCCCTTCGAAACCTTTCGATTTCATCTTTTGCAAATATACGAAATTCCGTATTGTCGATAGACTCACCACTCTCAAGAGCTTCGCTATCAACAAGGATCGTATTGGGGTTTGGATAAGGATTGCCATTTTCATCAAAGTTACGGAAGAGCTTTAACCTTCCAGCTTGAGGAACTTCCAAACCGGATTCCGTTTTTTGAACAAATCCGGATATGTAGTCATAAACAAGTTTAGAAATAGAAGTATTTTGACAAACTACTATAAAGCAAGGTGGAACTTGTGTTCCAACTTCTTGCCACAATTCAAAAACTTTTTCATAATGACCATATAAAGATTCCAGAGCTGTCTGCAATCGAACAGGTAAACGAAGTGGGTCTAGATCACCGGATTTTCCACGACCTTTTTTGGGCATATCTTTTCGTATGTTTTCCCAAAGGTTTCGGTAAATTGGAATTTCAGCAGAAGGAATATTGTCAGCAATGGGGACTCTTGGGAGTTTAACGATTCCACATTCAATTGCGTCCATAAGGGAGAAGTCACTAACAGTCCAAGGAAAAAGAGTTCCTTCTACATACCCAGCACCTCGTAGGAAAAATGGAGTTGCTGAGAGATCATATACTTTGGAAATTCCTAACCTACGTTGTATCATTTCAAGCCCAGAAATCCAGAGTCGTGCAGCTTCATTATTTTTTTTGGCTTCCTTAGTGAATTCTGTTCTTGAATCTTTGTCTACATTTTCTATTTCTTCATCATTATCAGGTTTTTCTCGATAACAATGGTGTGCCTCATCATTAAAGACTATAATATTTTTCAACCCCATAAGTTCTGGTATTACACGTTGCAACATTTGACCTTCTGTTTCTATGGTTTTAATCTCAGAACCAGAGCCTTGGAGTAGTGATCGATTCGCTTTACTAATGTCTAAAATTTCTCTACGTTTGAAAGCATGGTAGTTGGTTATAACAATTTTTGCTTTTTGTAGATCAGCTAACATATCAGGAGGAACAATATCCCTTGTTAGAAAGTAGCTATCTGGGTCATTGGGTTGCAATACTCTCAATCTATCACGAATTGTCAAGCCTGGACTTACTATCAGAAATCCCCTTGTAAACTTTTTACTTCCTTGCTTTCTAACAGCGTTGATTGTTTGCCAAGCAATAATCATTGCCATAACGGTAGTTTTACCTGAACCGGTTGCCAATTTAAGAGCAATTCGGAATAAATCCGGATTTGCATTTTCATTGGAAGATTCTAAATGTTTTAATACTCTTTTGGAACCTTCATTTTTTAAATTTGGAGCTACTTCCGCAAGCCAAATCACAGTCTCCAAGGCTTCTACCTGACAAAAAAAGGGACGAATACCAGACCAGTCTTTTTTCCGCCAATATTCTAATAAACGAGAAGTTTCTGGTGTAACACGCCATTCCGTTTTTGGTAATTTTCTCCAAATATCGACCTGGGATCGAATTTCTTCGATAATTTTGGTTAGCTCATATTGTTGTTTTTCTTCAGAAATACCTTTACTATCTTGGAAAACCATTTCTTGCTGTGAGAGGTGAGTCTTTTGAGTATTCTTTTTTGATTTTGGAATTGGAGTTAAAAAATTAGGTTTCCTTCGAAAATTTGCTAATTTTCCTGTAGGGATTCCATCATCATCCAAATCCCAATGCTGGTTTGGCTTTTCATAAGGGGAATTGATAATTGGTTGTTCAAAAAATGAAAATTTCAAATTATTTGTCATAAAATTCAAATCCAAAAGATACACAACTAAGCATATTCAAAATGCGGACATTGAGCGTAGTCGAAATGCCCTACTCTCTTTTTTTTTCAGATACGCTAACAATTCCAACTAATTTATTGTTTTCATCATAAATCGGAGAATTCTTCAAATTAACTATAAATAAATTCCCACTTTTATTTTGAACCTGCAATTCACCCTCCCAACTTTCCCCTCTTTGTAAGTGTTTTATAAATTCTTTTGTGTGTTCAATCTCTTCTATAGGAGTTATGATATCAGTTATATTTAACCCCATCGTTTCTTCATCCGACCATTCATAAAGTTTTTTAGCTGCAGAATTCCAATAAATTATATATCCTTCCAAATTGGTCGCTATCACGGCGTGCTGTACACATTCCAATAAATTTGCTTGGAAACTTATCTTTTCTTCTGATATTTTTCGTTCTGTTATATCCACAAAAGTTAAAATAACACCGGAAAAGGTTTGAGGTGCAATATAATACGGAAAAGCTCGAATCAAAAACCAACGTCCCTCATTGGATTTGGCTTCTACCGTTATTACTTGTGTATTTTTTTGAACCTGACTTACTATATTTAATATGTTTATATTGATTAAATTATGAGAAATATGAGTAAAAGGCCGTCCTACGTCATGATAAATAATTTTAAAAATTTCAGTAAGCCTGGGAGTAAATTTTCTAATTTCCAGATTTTCACCAATAAACAAGGTTGCTACATCGGAACTAGACAATAAATTATTTATATCATTATTTAGGTCTGTTAATTCTGTAATTTTTTTCTGGTATTCCGCATTCACCGTATAAAGTTCCTCATTGGCAGATTGTAATTCTTCATTTGTACTTTGAAGCTCTTCATTGCTTGCCAAAAGTTCTTCATTTGTCGCTTGTAGTTCTTCGTTAGAAGTTTCTAATTCTTCAATAGTTGCTTGGAGATTTTCACGAGAAAATTGTAGCTCTTGTTCCAAGTCCTGGATGTGTTGTTCGGCATCTTCTCCTAAATTATATGTTACAACACTTGGCTCATTTTTTTCTTCACTTAAAACGGTTTCCTCAATTAAAACCAAAGCATTAAAATCTTGCTTTTTTTTATCCTGAACAAATTTAATTTTCATTGTAATATTACTTGTTGAACCATCGTTTTTTAAACGAATATTGGAATAATTAATTTGCTCATGGTATTTAAATATTTTCTGAATACCTGTAGATAGTGGTATTACCAATTCTTTAACTACCATTTTAGTTATATCATTTGATATTTTTCCAGATGGGAGTTTTAAAAATTTATTTGTACTACCAAATGTGTAAATTAGCTCTAACTGCTCATTAACCAAAAAAATACAAGAAAAATAATCTTCCGAAACAGATTGTAAAATCTTCTCTAAAATTCGATCTTCTTCCTGTAATCGATTGGATTGTTGCCTTCCACCACCACCCAAAAGAGGGTTAACTTTATATCCTCTCTCAAATTGTGAAATGATTCCTTTGGAAGTTGTAGCGATGTGTCTTTTTCCTCTGGACCTAAAAATTTTCCATTTATGCTCCATAGGTTCAAAATAGTCAACCATGTCTCCTACCGTTTCACTTGTTCCCAAAAACAGAATTCCTTGTGAAACTAAGGAAAAGCTAAACATCTCAAATACTTTTTTCTGCAAAATTGGTTGAAGATAAATCAATAGATTGCGGCAACTAACCAAACTTATGTTCGTAAAAGGTGGATCTTTTATCAAGTTGTGTTTTGCAAAAACGACCATCTCTCGAATATTTCTGCTAATATGAAACGTATTATCATCCTTTCGGTAAAAATATTTCGTTAGTAAGTTTGGAGGAACATCTGCCACAATACTTTCAGGGTAAACACCTGTTCCAGCTTTTAGTATTGTGTCGCCATCAACGTCAGTTGCAAAAATTTTAACATCCAAATATTTATCTAACTTCTCCATGCATTCTTGGCAAAGGATAGCAAAGCTATAAGCTTCTTCTCCTGTAGAACATCCAGCTATCCACAACCTTATTTCATGCTCCGTTCTTTGCTTGAACAATTGAGGTAAATATACTTCTTCCAAAGCTTTATATGCATCCGGATCCCGAAAAAAATTTGTCACTCCGATTAACAATTCCTTATACAAAATTGTAATTTCCTTTGGGTATCTAGCCAAATAACGAACATAATCTTTTATATCATTAATTTGATTGATAGTCATTCTATGCTCGATACGACGAATCATAGTGCTAGGTTTGTAATAGGTAAAATCAATTTTATGTTTTTCTCTAAGCAAAGCGAAAATTCGAGTTAGGTTATCTTCGTCCGTTATAAGTGCATCAGACAACTCTGCTTTAAAAATAATGGGATATTTTACGTATCCCATTAAGTGCTGTGGCATTTCACTTGGTATTAAAATCAGGTCTGTTAAACCGGTTGCAATAGCACTTCTTGGCATTCCATCAAATTTGGCTGATTCTTCTTTTTGAGCAATAACCATTCCACCGCTTTCTTTTACTGCTTGAATCCCTCTCGTTCCGTCGCTTCCCGTACCAGAAAGAATAATTGCGATGGACTTTTCAGCTTGATCTTCCGCTAAAGAACGTAAAAATACATCGATTGGAAGATTGATTCCTTTAGAATG
Source organism: Leptospiraceae bacterium (assembly GCA_024233865.1). Classification (GTDB taxonomy): domain Bacteria; phylum Spirochaetota; class Leptospiria; order Leptospirales; family Leptospiraceae; genus JACKPA01. Next base: position 119,831 of record JACKPA010000007.1, read on the forward strand.
ATCCTGTTCGGTTAATAATAATTTTCCATGAAAAATGGATAAATTCTTTTTAGGCGGGATAAGATAAATCGAATTCCTTTTAACATGGATACCTGCTTGTGCCCAATAGATAGGCATATCGGTATGTTTGGAAAGTAGTTCAACCATAAGACTTTTATAGTCAGGTGATAAGTGTTGCACGACAATAAAGGCTAGTCCGCTATTAGACGGCATGTTTTTAAAAAAATCTTCAATTGCTTCCAACCCTCCCGCAGATGCCCCTATTCCCACATAATAAAACGGATTAAATTCATCCGAATTATCTTGCAATAAATCAGATTGCTTTTTTTCTCCCATTTCTTTAGCCCTTTTTAATTTTAATGACACACAACAATATTTTTTCCCAAACCTTTGGCTTCATACATAAAAGTATCAGCACTAGCAAGAATGGTATTTTCGTCTTTACCATGCATTGGATATAGAGCTATTCCAATACTCGCACCCAAATTACATACAATACCATTTCGTTCAAAAGAGAAGTTTAACTTTTCAATAAGTGATTTACCCATGTTTTTCGCTTTATCAATTTCATCCGTATCATTTAGAATAACTACAAACTCATCACCACCTATTCTATACACAAAGCCCTTATTTTGTATAACTTCTTGGATTCGTTTGCCAATAAATATCAAAACTTCATCACCGGTTTTATGTCCAAACTTATCATTAATAGGCTTAAAATTATCAATATCAATAAAAAGAAGTGCAAACCTAGTACCATCTTTCCCAACTAAGAAAGACAGGTATTCATTAAAGTAAGCTCTATTAGGTAAACCCGTTAAGTTGTCGTGGTGAGCTATAAATTTGATTTCTTCGTTTTTCTTTTTCAATTTTTCCATAGCCAATTCAAGTTGGTCATGACTAAATTGCAGAGCAGAGTTGAGGTTTGACAATTCTTGTGCCTGCTCTACTATTTTTGATTGTTGAGCCAAAATTTCTTCTTGTAATTTTTTTTCAATTTCCAACTTTTCTCGTTTGATAATCTCTTCTTCCAGGTTAGTTACAGTGACTTTTAGATCTTCAATTAAGTGGTTATTTTGAACTTGTAATTCATAAGCTTCCAGAGCTCTCTTTATGGTTAGCTTCAAATCATTTGGGTCAAAAGGTTTTGTTATAAACTTGTATATATGACCTTTATTGATGGCATCAATGATACAGTCAATATCGGTGTAACCTGTTAGTATAATACGAATTGCCTGTGGTATTATTTGTATTGAACTCGCTAGTAATTCAACTCCCGTCAACTTCGGCATTCTTTGATCGGTGATTATCAGACTGATATTGGTCTCTTTATGAAGATTTAATATATCTAGTGCTTCCTTTCCGTTTTTTGCCTCTAATATTTTATATTCATCTTCGAGAATCTTTCTGAGTCCCCTTAAATTAGACTCCTCATCATCCACTATCAGAATAGTATGTCTCTTCTCATTTTTGCTTACGGATTTAAATTTTTCCAAAACCTTTTTATTGAACTTTAAAGCCATAAAACCTCATTTAATTCTCATACAATTAATCTAAAGCCTGTAACACAACTAATTAATTCTAAAAATAGGTGTATAAATACCCTGGTATCCTAATAATATTTTTTCATTTTTTTCTATATTATTCAAAATTTTTTATTATTGAATTTTTTATACGAATAAGAATTATGCAACTAAATAAATATAATAATAAGCCCTCTTAGCTCAGTTGGTAGAGCATTTCACTCGTAATGAAAAGGTCGCCGGTTCGAATCCGGCAGAGGGCTTTTAAGAAACGGATTTATGCCAATAAAGGAAATTAAAGCAAGTTACAACGGAACCGGACAGAAACACGCCATTATTGTTTCCCGGTTTAACGAATTTATAACCGATAACCTACTAAAAGGTGCATTGGACTCGCTGACTCGACATGGAGTATCCGAAGGTGATATTACAATAGTACGTATACCCGGAGCTTATGAAATACCGGTTGTTGCCGAAAAAGTGGCAAAAACAAGAAAATATGATGCTATTATATGTTTGGGTTGTGTTATTCGCGGTTCTACTTCTCATTACGATTATGTTGCAAGCGAATCAGCTAAAATCGGCAATGTTTCATTTAACCATGAACTTCCCGTTATTTTCGGAGTTTTAACTACAGAAAGCATTGAGCAAGCATTAGAAAGAGCCGGAACAAAAGCGGGAAACAAAGGTTTTGATGCAGGTTTGGTTGCAATAGAAATGGCAAATTTGCTAAAACAGATAAATTAATGTCATCAAGACATAAGGGAAGAGTAGTAGCTTTACAGGCATTGTATCAAATAGATTTGGTAAAAAACCCAATAGAACAAGTTTTGTCTTTTCGATGGTACAATAAAAAATTAGAAGAAGATGAAAAAGAAATAGCTTCCACCTTAGTGGAAGGAGTTGTTAAGAATTGGGATTTAATTGATACTATAATCAATACATATTCTTTGAATAGGGATTTGGAAAGAATATCAGTTGTAAACAGGTGTATTTTGAGGCTTTCGATTTTTAGTTTGATAAACCAAAGAAATATACCTCCCAAAGTTGTCATCAATGAAGCTTTGGAATTAACAAGAGAATTTGAAACTGAGAATTCGGTCAGTTTTGTGAATGGAATTTTAAATGCAATTTACAAAGACGAACTTTTAAACCAACAAGAGAAATAGATTTGGGGGACTAAATGGACATAATTAAAAAAAACAGGCTTAAATTTCAAGAAAACGAAGAATCGGAAGTATCGCACTTAAGCAACGAAGGTGATATGTACAGCCTATCCGGTGAGGACGAACCAAGATCAAAAAAAAGATGGAACCTCCCGGTTGTATCTTGGGCTGCTTTTATAACTATTTTTGTTATTCTAGTTGGAATTGGAATTGTATATCAATTTAATAAAAAATCAGATTTTCCTATAGGTTTAAGCGATTCAACCCAAAAGCCGACAGAAGATAGTAATCGCTTAAAGTCTAATGCAATAATAGATACTGTTATTGAAAAACCATACTTACCTTTAAGCTCTTTAAATCCGAAATTAAAACAATGTATCAATTTATACAAAGAAAGAAACGTACAAAGAGCCTTTATTCAATGTGAAGAATTTCTTAACACACCAGCAAGTAATACCGAAAAATCTATCGCTCTGACAATTTTAGGAGTTATGTTTGATGAAGGAAATCGTACGGCATTGGCAATAGAAAGGTTTAACAAAGCTCTGAAGTATGATCCGGAAAATGTACACGCTTATTATAACATGGCTTTAGCGTATCAACATTCCGGGGACTTTGCAAATGCAAAAAAAACAATCTTGAAAGCAAGAGAAATTGCACCAGACGATCCAAGAATAGCATCTATGGCTGGAAATCTTTTGAATAAAATGGAGGACCCTACTGCTGCCATTAAAACCTACCAAGAAGGCATGTCTGAAAATCCTAATGATGCTTATTTGACCTACAATTTGGCTCTAAGCTATTACAAACAAGGTGACATTGCGAGCGCCATGGAAACGTTTAAAAGAGCCTCGCTATTAAACAACAATTATATAACCGCCCTTTCTAACGGACATTTGGGAACCATATATTTCAATCGAAATGACATGGACGCTGCTGAGCACCATTTCAGAGAAGCACTTGTGACAAAGCCAAATGATGCAAGATATCTCTACAACTTGGGTGTTGTACTACTAAACAAGAAAAAAAATGAAGACGCACTTGCTGCTTTTAGCAAAGCCTTAGAAGCCGGTTCCAATGACCCTCAAATCTATAGATATATAGCCCAGTCATTTGAAGACTTAAGGATGCCGTCCAATGCCATCACTTCCCTAAAAAAAGCATTGAGTATTCGTCCTGATGATATAGAATCTTTGTTCCAATTGGCTGACCTTTATTATAGAGAGGGGAACCTTAGTGATTCGGAAGAAATTTACAGAAACATTGTTTTGTCTACACCTGGAGATTCTAACACAGAAAGTGCTTTGATCAATTTAGGGATTATCATGAATAAAATGGAAAGGCATAGCGAAGCCATTACGTCTTTTGAGAAAGTCATCCACTTGAACCCAAAAAATGATTCCGCGTATTACAATTTGGGAATAGCTTATAAAAACGCCGAACAGCCAACCAAAGCCATCGAAAACTGGAGAAAATCAGCGAGTCTGAACCCAACAGAAGTCAAAAGTGCCGAATCAATTGGAGATTATTATTTTGAAAATGGTTACTATTTGGAGGCAGTTCGAGAGTATGAAGACATTGTTCGCAATAACAATTCTTATAAAATTAAGCTAAAGCTTGCTGATTCCTATTTTAGATTGAAAAATTATCCTACATCTGAAAAAATACTGCTAGATATTTTGAACCATTCCACCAATGGAGACGATATAAAATTAGCTCATAGAAAATTAGCTCTTGTCTATTCCGAAACTAATGATGTGGAATTAAAAACAAAAGCAAAAGACGAAGCCTATAGAAGTGCCCATATAGACCCGGAAGATATGGAAGGGCGATTAGTTTTAGCGAAAATCCTTATTGATTCCAATTCCACAATGGATAGGGAAAAAGCAATTGACGAATTAACCACAATTATACGATCCGACGTATCACCAAAAGTTGCTTCTATGGCTTACAACTTGTTAGGTCTGTGTTACTACAAAAACGGTCAGTTTAAAAAAGCAATTCGAGAATTCCAAAATTCCATTGAGCTTGACCCTAGCCTGACAGAAGCTTATGAAAACAAACGAGCTGCGAGAGCGTCTTATGAAGATAGCCTACGGGGAAACAGAACGAACTTATAAAACGAACGAGTGTAGGGGCACAATGCATCGTGCCCCTACAAACTAGCATAAAATTCTCATGTTAGTTATGAATAGATATGAATTTCCCTGGTTTTTTACATCTGTTTTTGCCTTTATCACCATCAATCAGGATAAAAATAGTGGAATTGTGAAAAGCCAACCCTTCAGAAGATTTTGGTAAATTCTTCAAAATTGTAGGCTTTAAAATTGCATTCTTTTTTAGAGAAGATAATGGAAGCTTCCATAACACAAAGTTATTTTTTCCATCTTCCGGTCCTCCAGCAATTCCATACATAAAAACTCCATTTGTGCTTAGTTCACGAATCCCTCTTCCTTCCAAATCAAGTAAGATGGTAGCATCAAAATTTAATTTATCTAAATTTCGTAATTTTAGTAAAATTGCATATTTTTTTCCTTTCCATTCAACCAAGGGTGAACGTAAGCCTATCCAATAATTGTCTTGAATATAAATAGAACCTTCGATGTTAAAAGAGTTGACTTTTTTACATTCCTCTTCATTTCCCTCAGACTTATTAGCAGCTATCTCCGAATTATCGATTACAGTCTTTACCTTTTCCAAAAAAGGATTATTACTATCTTGGATAGAATCAAATAAATTTATAGACTTTATGCTTTTTGTTTGTACAAATTTATTTAGTTTTAAACCATTCTCGGAAATCCGTACATAGGCAAACCTCAATCTTGATTTTTTGATTTTACATTTTTTATTTCGAGAATGAGAACCAAATATTAGAAAATTATTTTTATCCGATTGGGTAATAGACTCTATGTCTTGAATTTCAAACCCGTCCAAAGGAAGAACCATTTGTTTTTTGGTTTCCAACTTTTCGGATTTGATGGGGAAATAAAATAGCTTATTTTTGATTTCATTATCTCCGACAAGTATACAAGCTTTTGAGTGATCATCGGGACAAGTTATAGAAACAGCAGCAGAAGGTTCACAAAGTGGAAATTTTCCTAGGGTATTTTTGCTCTCAGTTTTTTTGCAAAACGGAAATGCAAAAGAACAGGATAACATAAAAAGTGTAAATGTAAATTTCATAATTAAGATTCCTCTAGTGACAAATTCCTCACTAGTATTCTCATTTTTTTAAACATCCATAAAGGATTAAACCAAATGCGATTGCAAAAATTAACAAAATTACAACCAACCCTTTTTTAATAACCCCCAAAAATCTATTAAGGGTTTCATTTTTTACTTGAAAAAACTGTTCCAAAAAATTCAAAAAGGCAAGCATGGTAATGGAAATATCATCTATCCAACCTACAACCGGAATGGCATCTCCGTCGAAAGGTGACACATCATAAACAATTGCCAATACGAGAAACAGAATAGATAATACCTTTTTCCAAGTAGGTACCGGAAGATCGTCCGTTTTTTTTTCCAAAGTATTTTTTAGTTCTGTTATTATTTTTTCTTTTTCCATTTTTGCTACCTCAACGCACTCCTCACAAAATTTCTAGAATGAGCACCAAAAGATTTCATGAGTCTGATTAGAGAGTGATCCAATTCCTCACTTTCTTTTCCCCTTTTTAGATTTTCTAAGGGAAAGTTTACGTCTTTTAGCTTCAAAACACCTTTCCAGTTTTCAATGAGTCTATCAAATTCGTCCGAGAACTCCCAAGATTCTCTGGCTACAATATTTCGTGAATAATAAAAATTAAATAACCCATAAGAAGAATCAGAAGATGTGTCTTTTAAAGCCATTATGAGTGGATGTTCATTTATTTCTTGTAAATAAATTTTTTCCATAGTTGCATATTCATAATTTTCCACAGAAATATGCCTATCCGAAACTCGAGTTATGGCATCATTTTTAAACCCATCCAACCCGATGATTGCCAATAGATTTATGATAAACATTTTGAGAGTACTGTAGCCGGGTAACACACGAGCATGGTAAGGTTGAGTTATATCTTGGATATAGTGCAAACCCCATCCTAAAAACCTCCATCCCCAATACGGATGACCTGTTTCAAAGGCAAATCTCGATAAAGATAGATTTTGGTAGATTCTATACTCGGGAAGGGTTTGTTTCAGAAAACTTCCAAAGGTATAAATTATAGTAGATTCATGATAAAATCCAATATGAAAAGGGGCTTGACTGGAAAATTCGTATTCCGGATTTCCAAAAGGTTGTATTCCAAATCCATATTCTTTTCCAAAATCCGTATTGTTGTCTTGGTACAAACCCACGTCACTTCCATAATCAGGCTCATCGCAAGCAGTAGCTAAAACCCTTAGAGCTGTTTCCTTTTGTCCAAGGTCTAAAGCCGTTAAGGCATACCTATCCAAAAATTTGTCTTCCTTAAAAAAGGTGACTTCGGTTTTTGAAAAAAGCTTTTTACCCTTCATATCTGTACCTGGTAATTCTTGGATATAATACCCAAGTTTGATGTTCGGATTCAACCTAAGAGCTTTTAAGAAACTCAATCGAAGATCGGAAGAACTCGGATCAAACTTTAAGTTTTTTGGTTTCGACGGATAATTTGACACATTGGTTTTTAGATACAATTCTTGGTCTTCCAGAAGTTTTGCTATACCTTCTTTTTCCTTCTCTAAAAAAGTTTCCAAACTCTCTACTTTTACTTTAGGAGCCTTGCTAACTTCCTCAAAATTTTCAAAAGTCGGATAGGCATTTAAGGTATGATTTGCCCACGAATAAATATATGTAGGCAAAAGCGTAAGTAAAATCAAAAATTTAATCAATTTCATAAATTCCCATTTATGTTTTTGTTGTTAGATTGGTAAAGTATTTATTGAAATGTTTTTTAAAATCTATGTAATTGTGCTTAATTTTTCTATTCTTCGTATAAAATCCCGAATCATCATTTTGTACAATTCGTCTTTTAGGGCTGAATCTTCTACACCTTCATCTATATTAGGATTGTCATTGATTTCGATTACACAAGGACCTTTGCTTGTTTGCTTGATATCTACTCCATACAAACCGTCTCCGATTAAATTGGCGGCATTGGTTGCAGCTCTTACAATATCCGGTGGGGCATACTCTATCAAAACGGTTTTATACTTTCCCGATCGTACACCTCCGGGAGCATTGTGGTCGTAAATCTGCCAGTGTTTTTTTGACATGTAATATTGGGATGCAAAAATAGGTGTGCGATTTAATATTCCTATTCTCCAATCAAACTCGGTATATAAATACTCTTGACCTAGTATAATTTCAGATTCTTTTAATAACTTGGAGGCTATGTCTTTCATTTCTTGTCTAGCATTTGCTTTGTAAACTCCTCTTGAAAACGAACCATCTGGTATTTTTAAAACGATAGGATAGTGCAACTCACTTTCAATGGTATCCAGGCTATCTTTTTGTAAAATAATTGTTTTAGGTGTCGGAATTTTGTTTGTTTTCAGAAGTTCAGCCAAAAATACTTTATTTGTGCAAAGGAGGATTGAATTAGGATCATCGATAACAGCCAAACCTTCCGTTTCCGCTTTTTTGGCAAATCTGTAGGTATGGTGTTCTATGGCGGTTGTTTCTCTGATAAAAAGTGCGTCGTATTCACCTAATTTTGAGTAATCCTTTTTTTGGATCAATTCCACTTCTACATTGAGAGACTTTCCGGCTTTAACAAAATTCTTGAGTGCGTCTTTGTCCGAAGGTGGAAACTTTTCTTTCGGATCATGGAGGATTGCCATATAGTACCTCGGCAAACTCTTGGTTTTGGGGCTAATCCACCTTTTTCTTGTAAAAGCCGTTAATCCTTCGATAAACAAATTTTCCAAAGTAGAAGGAATTTGGTGAAACAAAATTGGTTTGATGGAAGCTATCTGCCATTTTTCCCTATATTTGAATTCTACCTTTAAAAGAGGACTTTTAAAGGTTTCAAAAACTTCTCTTGCCAATTCTTGAAGTGGTTGGTAATCAGATAAACCAAATAAAATATAAACTTCTAAAGAACCGGTTTCCTTTGTGTTATTATCCACTAAAGCTTTTTGTAAAAGCTCATTTAGATTTTCCACATCCAAGCTGTAAATTTCTTTTTTTGACAAATCGTTTAGAGTTCTTACCGAAGGAATAATTTTGTGCCTTCTTGCTTCCGCCAGTAATGAGCAGTAATACCCTTTGCTTAAGTATTTATAATTTCTACATAAATTGATAATCCTTGCATTTTTTAGCTTAAAATAAGTTTCTTTGGCAAGATAATCTTTGGCACTTACTACCTGTAGGTTCGGATAAATAGGTTTCCAATCGTTTAAATTTTCCACAAGAACAATATCTACTAAACTCCTTGTTCCAGATTGATTTGCACTATCATTTGTACTTTTCTCTTTTTCTTCATCATAAGAATGAGACATCTGTTATTTGTTTCCTTTTTTTATTTTCTTTATTATCAATGTAGCTTTTAAGCCCGATTTTCCATACCTTGCCATTCTTTCAAAATCTTTTTTTAAGATAGGCATGTTGATACAATCCGTTAAAGTTTTATCCATTTCGTCGTCTACAAAAGGATCATGGAAGTAAACGTATTTATCATCAAAACCGGTTATCACGATCCAATGAGGAAATTTTTCTCTGTAGATTCGATAAGAACTGATTAAAACAACAGGAATTGCTCCATTTGTAAATTTTTCTTGGATCTCGTCAATATGGATTTTTCGATATTCTAATTTGATCGGAAGTTTTTGAATTTCCGAACGAAAACCTTCTTGAACCAATCTCATCACTTCTTTTTTTTCTTGGTTGCGAACAGAATCTAAAAACAACGCTCCATCATCATTCAAATAAAGCTCGACACCATAACCTCTATGGTAAGCCGAGAGTGCTAGCCCATAAGGACCACAACCGCCATGTCCGGAAGTCATAAATATGGTTGTTGCTTCCCTCCAAATCTGTAGTTCCATGTTTCGATTCAATATCAAAGTAGAATCCAAAGAACTCATTGCCATCATAATAGCCGATGGACCGCAGGTAAAATCCAAAGTCTGTTGATAATAGGGCACTTTAGCAATAAAAGGTTGAAGGTGGGAAGTCAACATCTTTTCATAACGAATAGCATCCGTATGGTCTTCGTAATAGTCCAAAACTTGCCCAATTTTTTTGTAACCCATTTTTTGATAGAGTTGCTGGGCAGAAGTGTTATCGGTCCTTACTTCTAATCTCATGGAAATACAGTCTCTCTCTAACACAGCTTTTTCCGTCTCTTGGAGTAATTTGTAACCAATATCTTTCCCGCGAAACCCAGGATCAACTGCTATGGAATATAACCTAGCCAGAGAAGTCCCCATATTAAATAATACAAGAGAATATCCTCTCAATACTTCGCTTTCCTCATCTACCAAGATTATCGCATTAGCTTTGGTTAGCATATACTTAAAGTTTCTTCTTGATAATTTGTCTGTTTCAAAAGAATTGTTTTCAATGGTGAGAAGTGAATTAATATCTTTTATGTTAGCTAGTCGAATCATATATATAGTAAAAAATTAAGAGTCATCGCTAATTCCTAACTTTTTTTCTATGTCCTTTAGGCGTTTTACAATCATATTCAAGTTGAGTATGTGTTTTATATTCGCTCTAAACTTTTGAAATTCACGAAAAGTCAGATTCCAGTCCCAACCGGCATATACATCTTTTTGAGGTGGAGAATTTCGCAAACCTGATCCACCGGCAACCATAGTTCCTTCAGGTAATTCGATGTGATCACCTATCGCACAAGCACCGCTAATTTTACAAGAATCATGAACAATTGTGCTTCCGGCTATTGCCGTTGCACCTGCAACAATAACATTTTTACCAAGTTTAACGTTATGAGCAATCTGAACATCGTTGTCCATTTTAGTTCCGCTACCTATAATCGTATCATCAATCCCACCTCTGTCAATGGACGTATTCGAGCCAATTTCTACGTCATCTCCGATTATAACCGTTCCGACTTGAGGAATTTTATAATTGATGCCTTTATAATCCACAAACCGAAAGCCGTCTCCGCCTATGGAAGTGTTTGCAAAAACTGTAAAATTGTTTCCGATTTGAACACCATCGAAAATTACAGTGTTCGGACCAATCTTAGCGTTGTCCCCTACTACTACGTTTTTTCCTATTTTAACCCCATTTTCAATTATGGAATTTTTACCAATTTTTGTATTATCGCCTATACAGACAAAACTACCGATTTCCGTATTTTCACCAATTGTAGCAGTATTCGCAATATCTACAAATTTTGACCATTTTCCTGTTGATTTTCGTTCTGGATAATAGAGTTTCAACACTTCTATCAAAGCCATATCAACATTATCAACCAATATGGCAGGAAGTGAAAATTTGTCTTTCCAATCCTTATAGATAAGAATGGCACTTGCTTTAGCTTTCCCGGCATCTTTGATGTATGATTTATCGCTTACATAGGTTAAGGAATTGGGTAGCTCTTGGTAAAGAGTTGAAAGATTTTGAATCATCAATTCTTCCGGTTTATCACAATTGATTATCTCCGAACCTGGGATTGCTTTGTGTATGTCTGATAGCGAATGCATAAGTCATTTCCAATTTTGTTAAAAAATAGTCCTAATATATTTCAAAATAAAAGGATATTTTTACAATCAAAAAATATAGTTTTTAGAGATGTACCAAAAAAGAAGAAAGTATAATTTTGGCACTCTCCAAGTCTTCCATCAAATATCTAAAAACAACATATCATAGATAGGATTTGGTATAGTAACTTTTTTCTTAGGCATAAAAATTTTTATGTTGCCATTAACTTTAACTTTGAGTAAATTAGATAGCAAAAAAAAATTAAGCTATTGCGATAATCTAACCATGGGGCAATATAGATATAATTGCTATGTTTGAAAATTGGAACAAATATGGATTTTTACAATGAACCATCTAAAGTTGATGAATATGAAAAAATGTGTGAAGAATATGATGGTAGTGAACTACACACAATTTTATATAAACACCTCAAAGAAAATTCAACTTTATTAGAATTAGGTTGTGGACCAGGAAATGATATTGTTGCTTTGCAAAAGAAATATCAGGTAACAGGCTCAGATTTATCAGATGAGTTTATACTAAGATGTAAAAAAAAATTTCCTGATTTATCGTTTTTTAAATTAGATGCTGTATTCATTAATACGGATAAAATATTTGATTGTCTGTTTTCAAATAAAGTTCTTCATCATTTTAAATTTGAGCAATTGGAAGCTTCTCTTAAACGCCAAAAAGAAGTGATTAAGGCAAATGGATTGTTTGCACATACATTCTGGCTAGGTGACAAAGAGTTTGAAATGGAAGGTATGTTTTTTCTATTTTATAATAAAGAAAAATTGCTTAGCATAGTGTCGAAATACTATAAAATTCTTGAAACCTATATTTACAAAGAATTTGAAGAAAATGATTCAATATTTATAATCGCTCAGAACAATAAATCATCATAATATACCATGATTAGACTTCTGTTTGATAGTATTGAATATAACTTGCCGTCGATCTTAACACCAAATTCTACCTGTATTTCATCCGGTTTAACTGAAAGATCATCCACTTCCAAACATATTCCATCTTGAAATTCAATTAAACGTTTCCCCAAAAACACCACTCGCTTTTGTCCGGAATACGCAAAAGCAATTTTTCGTACAAACTAAGGTTAAACCCTATTCTCTATTGCTTTTTTGGAAGGAATAAAAAAATAGTAATCTATATAGGTGGTTTTTAGTGAAGGACGCAAACAAATACATTCTGAAATTGATTTTAGAAACCGAAGTTTTTGTGTATCTGGTTCCTGTCCCGTTAGTTACTTACTTTGTGGTTATTGGTATCGGTGATGACTGGGAAAAAATAAAAATACTATTAATGGGTGTTGGAATTGCTCTTATTCCTCCTATTATAATTGGGTACGCTTGGAGATATTTACGGTTTAAACCACTGCTTGAGCGGTTGTTTGCAGATAACCAAGATAATGATCCCATAGAATTGAAACGCACTCTCCTAAACTACCCATTGATAGAAATTAAAATCGTTTTAATTCGCTGGGTATTGGGTGGTGGGATTGCTCACGCGGTTTTTATGTTTGCACCGAATTTATCTCTTCGAGAGGTAATCATCATACCTTTAGGCGTTTTATTCGTAATTCCCCTTTCTATGGCTTCTTTTTATTTTTTAACGGAAAAAATTATAGCAGAAGCAATTGATAGTTCCAAATACAAGGGGATAACACTAAAAGATGGTTCTTTTAAAGTATTAGATTTTTCCAAAAGGTCTTATATAACTATTTTATCTTTGGTTTTTCAACTTGTGGGAATATTTTCCTTTTTATTGTACTATTCTCAAAATGGTGAAATTAAGTTGTCAAACCTTTCCTTACATATAATTTTTCTTGTTCTTTTTAACTTGATTTGTGCCTTTTATACTGTTTACTCCACTTCAAGTTCAACAAAAAGCAGAATCATGGGCTTGTACAACACTATTTCTCAAATGTCCGAAGGTAAAATCAAAACAACCATATCGTTTACAACTAAAGATGAATTTGGGCTTATAGCTATAAATATTAACAAATTATCATCTGAACTTTCCAGGACAATCAGAGTAATGAAGGAATTATTTGAGGGATTATTATTGCAATCGGAAATCCTTTTAAAAAATAGCTCAAAACTTTCAGTGGAAACCCAAAGTCAGTCCGCATCCATAGAACAAATATCCGCCTCATTACATGATATGGATTCTTCCATACAAAGTATTGCCAATACTTCTAAAGATTCATGGAAACAATCACAACAAGCGGGAGTGACATTAAAAAAACTAGAAACCGAAATTTTCGATACTGTAAAAATAGCCAATGCTTCTTCTCAAAAGGCAAATGAAACCTTGGATCACACAAATAAAGGAAAAGGAATTGTTAAAGAAACGATACAAAAAATGGATGATATACAAGACAGTACTAAAAAGGTGTCTGATATTATACAAATTATAAACGATATAGCCGATCAGGTAAATCTATTATCTTTGAATGCTTCCATAGAATCTGCAAGGGCTGGTGAGCATGGGCGGGGATTTGCTGTTGTAGCCGGAGAAGTTTCAAAACTGGCTGAAAAGACGTTGGAAAATTCAAAAGAAATTTCTAAATTTTCCACTTTGGTTGGAAAAAAAGTGAATGATGGTAAAAAGTTTACAGCACAAACTTCTATGGTATTCGAGGAAATTTTTTCCAAAATGTCAGAAACAACAAATCTTGTTAAGCAGATACTGGAAAAGGCAGCTATTCAAAAAAGCATAAGCAATGAAGTGGATTCAATTTTTCAAATTTCCTTAAAAATGTCCAAAGATATATCTGTTGCAACAGGAGAGCAATCCAACACAAATGCTGAGTTATTACAGGGTGTAAATTCGATAAGTGTTAATACGGAAAATATAGTACAACTCTCTACCGGACTTGCAACCCTATCCCAAGAACTAAAAGAAAAAGCAGAAATGCTAAAAAAGGATATTAGTTTTTTTGAATTCAGCTAAAATGGTATAAAAATTGCTGTTAAGTTGACAGAAAAGATGACATCCAAATGGAAAATTATAAATCCGTTCTCGCCTGATTAGATAAAACAAAGGTTTAATAAATGAAATATATTAAAGAAAGTAAGTTGAAATATCAAAATTCTATTGATGAAACCATTAGTGGTGGTGGTGGATATAAACCGGAATATGAGAATGTAATTTCTCATATTCAATCAATGTCTTTGGATCGCCTTAAGTTTATAAAAAAGAAAATTGACTTTGTATTAAAAGAGCAAGGCATAACTTTTGGGCAATATATTGATGGAGTTTACAAAGAAGATTCATGGTATCTGGACTTAATACCACAGATTATCGCAGAAAATGAATTTGATCTGATTGAGCGTGGAATCAAGCAAAGGGTCATGGCTTTAAATATGCTTTTGAATGATGTTTATTCCGAAAGAAAAATACTAAGGGATAAGGTTATTCCGAAAGAAATTATTATAGGTGACGAATTTTTTTTAAGAGACTGTGTTGGGGTTAAAGTTCCTGGAGACGTTTATATACACATTGGAGCTTTTGACATCATTCGTAGTCCTAGCGGCGAATTCCAAATATTGGATGATAACGTAACTATTCCCAGTGGAATAAGTTATGCGATTTTTAACAGACAAATACTACGGCAATTATTTCCCAATTTATTTCATTCCCAGCAAATTAGACCGATTTGGGATACGGCAGCCATTTTGCTTTCCAAGTTAAAAGAAGCTTCCCACAGGGAGCTTGAAAATCCAATGGTAGTTTTACTTTCTCCCGGTATTTACAATGAGGCTTATACCGAACATGAATTGCTTGCCAACCGAATGGGTATACCTCTTGCTCTTCCAAAAGATTTGATTGTAAAAGACAATAACGTTTTCATGAAAACAGTCCAGGGTTTGTCAAAGGTGGATGTTATATACAGGAGGATACAAGACTACTATATAGATCCGGTTAGCTTTTATAGTGAAAGTGTTATCGGCGTTCCCGGTTTGCTTTCTTGTGTACGGTATGGAAACGTTTCAGTAGTAAACGCAATAGGTTGCGGTGTAGGAAGTTCCAAAGCCCTACTCCCTTTTACAGATAAAATTATTCGATTTTATCTGTCGGAAGAGCCAATTCTAAAAACCGTAGAAACTCATTTATTAAACAATTACACAATCAATGAGCATGTTTTTTCTAAAATTCAAAATTTTATCATTAAAGAAAAACAAGGTAGTGGTGGAAAGGGGGTTTATATAGGGGCTGAAAGTGCTCAAAGCGTAATCGAAGACTTAAAGAAAAAAGTTTATAAAAACCCTCATAAATACGTCGCTCAACCCCTAATACCCATTTCTCATTCCAAATACTACACCCCCGAAGGCTTGGTTGACAGATACGTTGAAACACGATTTTACTCCTTTTTGGGAAAGGAATTTTATCTTGCCAATACCGTTCTGACAAGAGTATCTCGAAAAGAAACTTCTATAATGGTTTGCAATTCACAAGGGGGGGGGAGTAAAGATACTTGGATATTGGGAAGATCAAAAAAAACAACAACTATTATTGATTATAACTATACGAACCACCAGACTAGAAGTTTTATACTTAGCAGGGTAGCAGAAAGTCTTTTCTGGCTTGGTCGGTATGTGAATAGGGTTCTAACTACTGCCAACGTTTTACAAGTTGCCTATTCAACCGAGATTGATCAATTGATAGGAAGCGATGACCCGTCTTACAAAAGTTTGTTACGAGTGTTGTCTAGACTTACTGGAGCTCCTATGAAAAAGATTTTCAAGACAAGTGCGACTCCTTGGCACATACTCTTTTTTCGCTATGCCGTTTTTGATGAAAGGAATACATATTCCATGCAATCCAATATCAACTATGCATTAAACAATGCCAGAGAAATCCAGAACTACCTTTCCAATGATATGTGGGTTTCTTTGAAAAAATTATTGGAATATATCGCCGATCTTCCAGGAAATACAAATGATAAAATCACGATGGAAGAACTAACAGGGTGGGTGGAAGGTATATTACATTATACTCAATACTTTTATGGAGCATCTTTGGACACTTTTTCAAGACAGGATGTATTACAGTTTATACAATTAGGTAGGTACGTTGAACATTGTAATTCTATTATTCTTGTGATAAAATTTACCATGCAATATATGATCAAATCTTACAAAACGGAAGACCAAGTATCCAAACTTCAACCTTTTATAATCGTAATACTAAAACTTCTAAAATCTTATGAAGCATTTCAATGGAATTATCAGTCTAGATTTGAACCTTACCTTGCTTACAGAATGTTGATTATTGATAAAGATTTCAGCAATTCTTTGGTTAATTGTTTGGAAAAGATAAAGTCTATATTGATTTCTATTGGAAATGAAAATCCCCTTTCTCTTTCGATGGATGAATCTCCAGAATATATATGTGACATTTTAATCAGCAGGGCATTTTCATTTAATTTGAAAGAGTATTTAAGTAAACCAATGGACTCCAAAACAAAACAAAACTTATATACCAAAAGAACCTTTGAGTTTATTCATGGAACACAAGATATAACTCCTGGCTTTTGGGCAAACACATTAAAAGCTGGAATAGATTTACTGGGAAATAAAATCATAGACAGATATAGCAATATCTATTCTCCAACTCCATTCACGGTGGTAGAATAATGTTAAAATTTCATATTACTCACAAAACCATTTATACTTATGAACTGGAAGCAACGGAGTCTTATTCCAGACTAAAAATATCTCCTTTAGAAACACTCTGTCAAAACATCAATTCCCACTCGATTGAATTAAAACCTGATGTTCCTGTTTTTTCTCATCGGGACTACTTTGACAATTTGGTATACGAATTTTCGCTTCCCTTTAGGCATAAACATTTGGAAATTATAGCCAAAAGTGAAGTAACAACTTTCCAAACTTCAAAAGAACCACTTAAATCTGAAATCAAGATACGGGAAGCCGCCAATTGGTTCCAAGAATTTTCTTTGGAGTTTTACGACTACCTGGCTCCTTCAGGCTTTGTCTATTTCTCTGAAGAAGTTGTAAAGTTATCCAAAAGGATTTTTGATCCGAATCGAAAACTAGTAGAAGCAATCATGGATTTGAATGAAATTTTTACAAAAGAGTTTAAATACAAATCGGGAGCCACAAATATCAATACAACTATCGATGAAGCCATCAAAAAGCGTGTAGGTGTATGCCAAGATTTCTCTCACATAATGATAGCAGTCCTAAGGGCAAATGGAATCGCTTCCAGATACGTCAGCGGATACATAGAAAGTTACAATGCTTCTGCCGATACGGAAATGGTAGGTTTTGAACAAAGTCATGCATGGGTTGATGTTTATATTCCTTATTATAGTTGGTTAGGAATTGATCCGACCAATCACATGTTGTCATCAGAACAGCACGTTCGGGTCGCTGTAGGAAGAGATTTTGAGGATGTGTCACCGGTTCGAGGTACGTTTAAGGGGGCAGGTAGACAATTTCTCAGGGTTGAAGTTCAGGTCAGAAGAATGGAATTGGACACAAAAAAGCTACAGGAAGTTGAGAAAGCAAAATAGATTTTTATGATAAATTATCATTTTTTTATTTCCAAGCTAAGCAATTTGGAAAAAAAACGCAATTTTAATGTTTTTAAAAATTATTCCTTAGAAGATTTTGAAAATTGTATAAAGTCTTTAGGCTTAGAGGAAATCACAAAAGGCTATAAAAGAAACTCTGTAAGAATTGGGGTAGTTGGTACAAATGGAAAGGGATCGTTTTCTCATTATTTGAAAGAATGTTCTCTGGCTTTGGGTTGTTTTGAATGTATTGGTTTGTATACTTCACCTCATTTGATTTCATCCAATGAAAGAATCTCTATCAACTCCGTTTGCGTTACCGACGAATGGTTAAATGATAGATTGAATCGGTTTTCGGTAAAACATCTCAAAATCTTAAAAAAGCTATCCTTTTTTGAGATATATACCCTATTTTCCATTCTTTTTTTTGAAGAAAACAATTGTGATTTGGAAATATACGAAGCAGGACTAGGAGGACAAAAAGATGCAACTAAAATCGTGAAAGCTGATTATGTAGTCCTAACGTCTATTGATTTGGATCATACCGAAATATTAGGAGAAACCAAAGAAGAAATCCTAATGGAAAAATTAGGAATCATAACCGAAAATACAAAAATCCTTTTTAATAGTGTAAACGACATTAATTTACAAACAATCATAAAATCATTCTGTGAAGAAAAAAAAATCTCTTTGGTTCAATTTTCTTCCACTTTGACAGATTATTTATCTTTTTACAAAAAATTTGCTTGTCTTGTTTTAGAACATATTACACCTAACAAACCTAAGCTTAATCTTAGCTTGGGCAACCTACCACCACCAAAAGGACGAATGGAAATCATTAGGTATAATCCGATGATCATTTTTGACATCGCTCATAATCCGGCAGCAATAGAAAAACTATTGGAATCTTTGGATTGTATTTATCCTACCTTAGTATGGACGTTATACTTTGCTTGTTTGAAAGATAAAAATATTAGTATGATCTACAAAATATTACAATCTACCAAAAACGTTAAAGAAACTTTTTTTATAACAGGAGCAGAGTTTGCAGAGTATGCCTTTCCGAATGTGAAGATTACATGTATGGAAAACCTTTCTAAATATCTACAAAATGCAACTGAGCCCATTCTGGTTACAGGGAGTTTTCGGTTGTATCCGGTTTTCGCTTCAGTACGATAGATAACATAGAAAATTATAGAGAAGAAACAAATAGACAAATTTGTCTACTGAAAATATAGTGACTATATGGAAAAAAAATCTGAAGCAAGAGAACGAATTGTTAAAACGGCTTCCAAACTATTTTATGAAAACGGATATTCTGAAACCGGTATTAATGAAATTTTAGAAAAGTCATCTTCTTTCAAAAAAACGTTGTATAGATACTTTCCGTCCAAAACGGATTTAGGCATTTTTTATATAAAAGAAGTCGAAGAAGAAGTGTTCGATTTAGTAAAAAGAGTGTTGAATAAACATCCTAAATTTGAAAATTTCTCTGAGGCTTGGATAAAATTAATTCAAAGACGAAATATAAAAAAATATTTTTTAGGGTGTCCACTGGCAAATATATTTTTTCAATCTCACAAATCTCCTGAAATGAAGAAGATTATTTACCAGGGTTTTCAAAAGTTTAAAGACATATTTACTGATTACTTTTTGAGGAATTACCAATTTTCAGAGATAAAGGCAAGAAAGCTTAGTGAAGAAATTCTGTTTTTGTACGAAGGTGCAATGGTGATGTATGGAATTGAGCAAGATAAAAAATATTTTGATTATTTAGCTATTCATTTGAATTCCATTTGCAAGCAGATATAACATCACTTTTTTCGAATATCCACGAGCGGAATGCTTCAATAATGTTTACCCCTACAATTTGTCTTTCGTAGGGGCAATTTCCCCGTGATTGCCCCTTTAAAAATTTGCGATTTCTTTTGCTTGACTACTTATAATCAACTCACATAGTAAATTGTCTTATTTTTTCTTGAAGTAATTCTATATTTAATGGCTTGGAAATATAATCATCAAAACCTTCTTGCAAAAACCGTTCTTTGTCTCCTCTCATGGCAAAGGCAGTAATTGCTAAAATGGGAATTTCATTCTTTATAGCCCTGATTTCTCTCATAACTTCTACTCCGCTCTTATCCGGAAGCTGAATATCCAGTAAAATTATATCATAGTGACTTTGTTTCACCAAGTCGATTGCATCTTCTCCCGTTTCTGCATAATCAATGTTGCCATATAACGGCTCTAATAAAATTTGTATAACTTCCATGTTTATAGGATCATCTTCCACAATCAGTATGTGAAAATCTTTGTATGATTTTTTTTGTATAACTTTTTCGTTTTCCTTATGCGTTTCAGTCGTATCACTGCCGACTTCAAATTCCAAACAACCAGGCAATTCTATGGTAAACGTGCTACCATATTTTAATTTACTTTCAACCGATAATTTTCCATCATGTAGTTCAATAAGTTTTTTGACTATGGACAAACCTAAACCTGTTCCTTTTTGAGAAGAAGAAGATATGTCTGAATTCCTAACTTGTTCAAAAGGTTCAAATATTTTTTCCAAATTTTCTTCCGAAATTCCAATACCTTCATCCCAAACTTGTATTACAACATTCAGTTCTTGTAGGAGTGCCTTGATTCCAACCTTCTTTTTCTTCTCGGTAAATTTAATAGAATTGGAAAGCAAATTGTATACTATCTGTTTGATTCTTGTCTCGTCTCCGGTAAACCATTTCAGTTTGTCATCTATTGATACTTTTATTTCCACACCTTTTTTGAAAGCTATAGATTCTAAAGTTAAGGGTAACTTTTTTAGCATCGAGCCAAGATCAAACGGTTTCTTTATAATTTCAATTTTACCTGCTTCTATTTTTGATAAATCCAAAATATCATTTACCATTTCCAAAAGGTGGTTGCCTGACTCCATTATATGCTCTAAAAATTTTTTTTCATCTTTTTTGTCAGCGTATCTAGTGTTTAAAATCTGGCTAAAGCCGATAATTGCGTTTAAAGGTGTACGTAGCTCATGGCTCATATTTGCCAAAAAACCACTTTTCGCTTGATTGGCAGAATCTGCTTGGTCTCTTGCGTCTTTCAATTCTTGTTTTGTATGGTGGTTATGAACAGCCAAAGCAAAAATTGAAGCAATATTTTTTAACAATTCCATTTCCGATTGACCATAGTTATTTTCAAAATTGAGTAAAGCTAGAATACCCATTAGATTTTCTCCATACATTGCCGGAACCGCTATAAATTTACATTCTCCCGGGTGTTTTTTGGATAGAGCATCCGAAGAATTCTTAAGAATTGACTTTTTATCTTTTATGGCATGGTCCAGCAAATTCATACATTCTTTAAAAGACGAATCTTTTATTTCTTTCCATTGGTTTTGAATAACCGGCGGTGTTATGATAGAATCGCTATTTATATCCATATAACCGATATACCCAAATTGACTATTGCTAAGCTTTTTTGCATTTTCCAAGATGGAGTTTGATATGGTATCAATAGAGTCAAAATCCAACAAAGCTTTGGAAAGTTCTGCCATTGCTAAATTTTGTTTGGATTGGAAAGCCAGCCTTTCTTCTATTTGTTTTCTATTTGTTATATCTCTAATATTAAATACAATTCCATTTATGGATGGGTGTTCTAATAATGATGTAAGCGAACCTTCAAATATTCTCCAAGTTCCGTCTTTTATGAGTCCTTTTGTGTGAGGCATTGGGATTGTTTTTCCGGGATTTTGTTTTATCGATTCAATTGCCTCTAGCAAATTCGTTAAATCATCAGAATGTGCCAAGTCGTTCAATTTAAGACCCACTATTTCAGAAGGAGCGTAGCCAAACAACCTAACAGAAGGACTTGCATACGAAAAATAGCTGTCCTGATCTAAAATTAAGACTATATCAATGCTATTTTCTATTAGATTTCGAAACCTTTCTTCTTTCCAATAAATGATTTCTTCGATTTCTTTCCGTTTTAACAGGTTTACCATTGCTTCTACAATTGTACGCAGAGTATCCATATTGTTTTTTGAAAAATTCATCCTGCTATATATCGAGTCAAAGCCCAAAAATCCGATTAATTCTCCTTTGTATTTCATAGACACGTATATAAAGGATTGAATATTTTGTTTGAAAAATTCTTTTCTCTCAAATTTTGCATGACTGGGAAGAATAGAAGTGTCTTCTAATGTAACATACCCTACATCCTTTAGGATACCCATACTCCACACGCCTATAGGAAACTCCCCCCATATTTTAGTGAGATATGGTAAATTGTCTTTATACCAAATATGCTCATTTTTTAAGACGTTATCGGAATTTGAGACCAAAAATATGTATCCTCTATCTGCACCAATAAATAAACCAACTGTCTCTAAAGTTTTATAAAAAGCGTCTTCTACTCTATTATAAGGTATGCTATTAAATTCTGCTGATAGGTTTGCTACAATGCTCTGGAATTCATTTTTTTGTTTTAGCTCATTGTTTACTTTTTTTTCTTCGGAAACATCTATAACGGCTATTTGGAAAATCTTCTTATCATCGAATTTTTGATCCAAATTGACGGTAAACATCGCGTCAAAAATTTCTTTTTGAGAATTTTTCATTTGAAGTTCAATTTTTTGTGAGGACGAAGTTTCGGTAAATGTGTGTAATTTGAAATAAAATTCCGAATGACTGCTTTCTTTTATATACTTAGACAAAGGAAATTTGAGAATATCCATTTTGGAAATAGAGAGCATTTGTGTCAAA
Source organism: Leptospiraceae bacterium (assembly GCA_024233865.1). Classification (GTDB taxonomy): domain Bacteria; phylum Spirochaetota; class Leptospiria; order Leptospirales; family Leptospiraceae; genus JACKPA01. Next base: position 142,474 of record JACKPA010000007.1, read on the forward strand.
GTGAGATTCACTCTTTGTACAATTCCCTTTTCATCTATTGTTACATAACCTATGGGCGCAAAATCGTACAAATTGGAGTATTCGTCTCTTGACTCATGGAGTTGTTTTTGGTATTGTCGTAAACTTTCATTTTGAATTTCAAGTTCTATTTGATAAACTTGAAGTTCATGAAATAACTTATTTAATTCGTCTTTATCAATTTCATCATGTATAGATATTGGAATTTTTTTTGCAGACTCTTCTGCTTTTTCCCTAAGTATTGATAAATATTCATCTTCTTTTTCTTTCATAATACCCTCTTTATAACATTGTTACATCAGTGATGATGCCAATCACACCAATTATCTCGTTATCATTATTGTAATGAGGCGAATAGGTCGCTATGTACTTTCGTTTTTCTTTTGTGACCGGATTCACATAAATTGTAATAGGAGAAAAAACCGTTTCTCCATGCATAGCTTTGTAAATAATAGTATCGACTTTTTGCTCTTTTAGATGAGGAAAAATGTCAAAGGCAAACTTACCGATTACTTCTTCTGCCGAATAACCGCTAAATTTTTCCATAAACTTATTCCATTCTTGGTGACAAAAATCTTTATCATAAACAACTAGTCCCTGGTTTATGCTATAAAGAATTGAATTTTTAAAATCAATGGAACGCTTGTAATCGGTTATATCCCTTACGACTCCTCTTACTGTAATCGGTTCTCCCAAATCGTTTTTAAAAACAGTTCCGGTTTCACTGATCCATCGAATTGTGCAACCATCCTCCCAAACGACCCTGTAAACTATCGAATAATGCTTTTCATTATTGATTGCGTCCTGAAAGGATTGTTTCACCAACATTCTGTCATCTTTATGTATACAATTTAAAAAAGAATTGTAGTTCTTTTTGAGTAACCCCTTGTTAAAACCAAAAAAAGACTCCATACTTTCAGAACAAGTAAACGCTCCCGTTACAATATTCAAGTCCCATATACCAATTTTGTCTGTTTGAGTAACCAATTGAAACTTGGCTTCGCTCTTTTCTAAGGCTTCCCTTATTTGAACTAATTCCGTAATTTCAAAAAATGATACCACCACGCCCTCGTAAGTTTCCGGGCTTATCTGGAATGGAATTATATTCATTAAAAAATGATTATAATTTTCGGTTTTCACTTCTTTCTTATAAGAAATATTGGTTTGTACCACTTCTTTGATCTTTAAAATCAAATCATCTTCTTTTATCAATTTACTTCTAATATGAGATAAAGGTCGATTTAAATCGGTTTGAATAATGGAAAATAGCTTTACGACCTCTGGTGTATAGCGACGAATTTTCAATTCTCTATCCAAAAACAAGCTGGCAATCTTAGTACCATTAATTAAATTGTCGATATCATTGGATAATTTTGTTAGTTCAATTATTTTTCCCTGGTATTCTGAATTAACGGTATAAAGTTCTTCGTTGGTTGATTGCAACTCTTCATTGGTCGATTGTAACTCTTCATTAGAGGCTAGCAATTCTTCATTTGTAGCCTGTAATTCTTCATTGGATGTTTCTAGTTCTTCGATGGTAGCCTGTAAATTTTCACCGGTATATTGGAGTTCTTGCTCCAAATCAGCAATTCTTTGCTCTGCTTCTGCGGTTAAATCATATTTTTGGATTTCATCTTTCTGATTAGTTTTTGTTTCCTGGATAGTTTCTATAAATATGCCATACAAAGGTTCTTGTCCCTTCTTTTGAGACAATGGCATTATGATAAGTTTCAGATGTTTTGTTGCGTTAGTCGTCTTAATTCGAATACCGGAATATTGTGAAGTTTCTTTTGAGTCTATGGCTTTCCTCATTCCTGTTGAAAGAGGGATGGCAAGTTCTTTGATTGCCATTTTGGTAACATCATTTGACATTTTCCCAAAAGGAAGCGTGAAATATCCTGACATGTCTCCAACAACATAGAGGATTTCCATTCCTTCATTTACGATTAAAGTTATGGGTAAATAAATACCGGATATGGATTTTATGAATCGGTCTAAAATCCTGTCTTCTTCGTAAATTTGTACGTATTGTTCGCGTTTTTTTTGGGAGTCATAACTCATTTTTTCCATGGAGTTGAATGGAATGGTAATGTCGATATTTGTCCCACCAGGTTTCTGTTTTCCCTTAGAGCGTAGTATTTTCAATTTAGGGTGAATTGGTTCAAAATAATCCGTCATATCACCAACGGTTTCACTTTTCCCTAAAAACAAAATACCCTGAGGATTGAGTGAAAAGTTAAAGAATTCAAAAACCTTTTTTTGTAGCATCGGTTGGAAATAAATTAGAAGATTACGGCAAGAAACCAAAGATATATTGGTAAACGGAGGGTCCTTTATGACATTATGATGGGCAAAAATAACCATTTCTCTAATGCTTCTAACTATTTGATAGCTATCATCTTTACGGTAAAAATATTTTGCCAATAACTTATGAGGAATGTCAGCTGCAATACTATCCGGATAAATACCTTGTCCGGCTCTAAATATGGAATCTTTATCTATATCTGTTGCAAAAATTTTAAGATCGAATGATTTCCCGAGTTTATCCATACCTTCCCTTGCCAAAATTGCAATGGAATAGGCTTCTTCTCCTGTTGAGCAACCGGCTACCCAAAAACGAATTTCTTTGTTTGCATTGCGTTCAAGTAAATCAGGTATAACCGTTTCGCTTAAAAAATCAAATGCTTCTGAATCGCGAAAAAAGTTTGTAACACCTATCAAAAGGTCTCGATAAAGGGTCGTTTGTTCTTTTTGATTATTTATTATAAAAAGTACATAGTCTTTCAGGTTCTCAATTTGATTGACCATCATACGACGTTCAATTCTTCTAATCACTGTGTTTGGTTTATAGTATGTAAAATCTACCTTGGTTTTTTCCCGAACCAATGAAAAAATACGACTCAACCCCTCTTCTTCATTATTAAATAGCAATTCGGTATTTTCATTTTTATTTGTTGAAGGATGCTTTGCATACGAAATAATTTGCTCCGGCATTTTATCCGGTGTTAGTATAAAATCTGCCAGCCCTGTAGATATGGCACTTCTAGGCATTCCATCGAATTTAGCGGACTCTTCTGTTTGTACAACTACCATTCCACCCTCTTCTTTAATGGCTCTAATTCCGCGAATCCCATCACTTCCGGCTCCGGATAGAATAACCGCTATTGCTTTTTCTTTTTGATCTTCCGCAAGGGAGCGTAAAAATATATCAATAGGGAGGTTAATTCCTCTTGCCGTTTCTTGCTCGTTTAAAATCAATCTCCCCTGAACAATGGTTAGATTTTTTTTGGGAGGAATTAGGTATATGGCATTCGGTTCAACCAACATTCCCTCTACCGCAACATAAACGGACATCTTTGTCCTTTTGGGGAGTATTTCAACCATCATACTCTTATGAGTGGGAGATAAATGTTGAACTAATATAAAAGAAAATCCGGTTGCCGGTGGCATATTGGAAAAAAAAGCTTCAATTGCCTCTAATCCGCCGGCAGAAGCTCCAATTCCAACGTAGTAGGTCGGTATTAAATTTTGTTCTTTGGTATAATTCTCTATACTCATTTTCCCTCACAAACCAAACCATATCACTATAATTTGAGTGATTTATATGATTATATCCAGAAAACAGCCCCTATTTGAGTATATCAATATAAAAAAATTTTATATCTTAACAACTAGTATGGTCATGTCGTCGTGTTGAATAGCATTCAATGTAAAATTTTCAATTTTATTTTGAATTTGATCTAAGATCATTTCCGTATTTTTGGCAGTAACGTTTTTTAAAATATTTTGAAATCCTTCAAAACCAATCATTTCTCCATTTTTATTATGGGCTTCTATTACTCCATCACTTACAAGGATTATAGTATCTCCTTTGGAAAGATTGATTTTTACTTCTTTGTAACCAAATTGTGATCCCAAACCTTGTCCTAGCGCAAAACCGCGAGCCGAAACCCATTCTAATGAGCCATCAGATTTTAGAATGTATGGAGGAATACAGCCCGCATTAACAATCTTTCCGATAGGATGTTTGGTATTAACACCGGAAATTTCTAACATACAAAGAGCACAATTTTGCTTTTTCGGTTTTGTAAAGGGAAGAAGAATTTTGTCAAGATATTCCATACGCTCAGTAATTTTAAAATTCATGGTTAAAGAAGCATCCACACGAGAAAGGCTGATTGCCATAAGTAAGGCTGCCGAAACTCCCTTTCCAGAAACATCTCCAACGACAATGATGTGTTTGCTTACCAAAACACGATTTTTTTGAACACCATAGTATGTATAAAAATCTCCTCCGACTTCTTTGGCTGGTTTGCTGTAACAAACCATTTCAAGGTCTTTCCATTTTGGAGCTTTAGGTGGGAGCAAGCTCATCTGAATTTCATTGGCGATTGCCAATTCATTTTGTTTTATGATTTCATCTTTTTGTAGAATATTATTTTTATCAAATTCATCCAAGGCATGAGTTATTATTTGAGAAAATTCATTTTTGTTAGTAGGCTCTAGTATACTACAAAAAAGGTGAGCTTTATTTATGGCATTAGCTAATATTTGTATATTTGCTTTTGAAATTAGAATGTTTAGTGTATTGGGATAGGTTTTATATAATTCTATGAGCAGTTCATCACCATGGCAATCGGTTAAGGTCTCTCCAGCAATAACAAGCGGAATTGTGAAACCTTTCCCAACAAGACTTTCATAAATTCTGAATACACCTTGTTTTGAATTTAAAAAATGGAGTTCGCATTGATTTTGAAAATCATCTAAAAAAGTTAGAATCTCATTTTTATCTTTATTGGCATAAAGAATTGCTTTTTTATTCATAAATTAAGTTTTTTCTTTGTATCTTTATTTAGTCTCTGATGCTAATCAATTCTTCAAATTTGTTTCTGCTTTCGTTTTGTCCTATTATGGCAAGGTAATCTTTTGCTTGAAAGACAAATTCTGGTCCGGGATTTGGAAAAAAAATATTTTTTCGATAAACTCCAACAATGGAAACACCTGTTTTGGAACGGATTTCCAATTCTCTTATTGACTTATCAATTATGGAACTTCTCGAGGAAATTTCTATCCAGTTTAAGTCTAGCATATAAGAAATATTTTTAAGATTTGGCAAGTTTGGAAACGGATTTGTTTCGTTCCGGTACAAGGCAGCATATTTTCTATGCCTGATATCATCCACGTATTTATGAATGGTTGTCGCCGGTGTATTTAAATGCAAAAGAGATTGCCTTATCATTTCAAGGCTCGCTTCAAATTCCGGTTGGACAATTGTATATACATTGAGTTTGTACAATTCTTCCATTATTTCCGTACTTTCCGAGCGTGCTATAATGTGTAATTTGTTATCCAAAGTGGTGACAATTTCAATTATTCTGCGAGTGATCGTTATAACCGGTGTGGTGATTACGAGTAGTTTTGAATTTTTTACTTCTGCTGCGTCCAATACAAATTCTTGGCTTGCATCTCCATAAATAACCGGATAGCCTAGTTCTTTTATGAGTTCAAACCTCCTGTGGTCATATTCTATCACAATAAACGTAAAACCCAAATGATAGAGAACATTGGCTACGTTCAAACCGATGCGACCGCCACCGGCTATAACTATGTGTTTTTTGAGCCCTTTTTTGGGAAGGTTGTCTACCATAATATTTTCTATCTTTTGTCTTCGCCTTTTGAAAGAGTAGAGTGGAGTAGTTAACATGGAAAGAAAGGGTGAAACAAACATTGTTAAGACAGATGTAGCTAAGATTGTAGAATACAATTCTTTATCAATTAGGTTTTCCTTTAATCCAGTACTGGCAAGAACAAAGGAAAATTCTCCAATTTGCGAAAGTCCGAGACTTACTGCTATGGGAACAATATTAAAATAGCCGAAAGCTTTAGAAATTACCATAAAAATGATGAATTTACCGGCAATCACAAGAACAAACAACAATACTACCGTATTCAAGTTCTTTAGTACAAACGCAGGATTAAACAACATTCCGATAGACGTAAAAAATATTAAAACAAAAATGTCCCTTAATGGAATTATATCACTTAGAGCTTGGTGGCTGTAGTCCGATTCATTGAGTACCAAACCTGCTATAAAAGCACCGAAAGCAAAAGAAAGTCCGAATTGGTAGGTAATATAACCAACTCCTAAGCCTAAAGCTGTTATGGTCAACAAAAACAATTCTCTTGAATTGAGTTTGGCTATGACTTTTAAGATTTTCGGTATTATTTTTGTTCCTATAAATACGATAAAGAGTAAAAAGAATGTGGCTTTGAATAAGGTAAAACCCAATACTTCCAAACCTTGGTTTAGATTTTTTAATTTGGGAATTATAATCATCATAGGAATGGCAGCCAAATCTTGAACAATTAAAATTCCAATCATTACCTTGCTAGACAACGTACCCATTAATCCTCTTTGCATTAATGTTTTGAAAACAATCATGGTACTAGAAAGAGAGATTACAGCTCCTATTATAATAGAAGGAATCCAAGATAGGTTTAAAAAATACCCTATTCCGAATCCATAGAGAATGGTTAAAAAAAGTTGTATGGGAGTACCAATCAAAGCGATGTATTTGACTTCTTTTAGTTCTTTGAAAGATAAATCCAATCCGATGGAAAAAAGGAGTAAGGCGACTCCTATTTCTGCCAAGACTTCTATATGGTGAATTTCCGTTTCGATTATACCACTGTGAGGACCGATAAATATCCCGACAACGATATAACCCAATATTAGAGGAATCTTTAGTTTATGTGCTACAAACCCTGCACACAGACCAAAGATGATAATTAGGATGATGTCTTCTGCAATTCCCATTGTATTTCTAGTCTTCCGGAAGTCTGATGGATTCTACCATTTCTTGGACTGACACAGGAGGAGGTGGTGTGAACGTTGATACTAACAAAGCAATTGCGAGGTTAACTAACATTCCCAAAGCTCCGATGCCTTCCGGTGAAATACCAAACCACCAATTTTCTGCTGTATTGGCAGTTGGCTCTACAAATTTAAAGTAGACGATATAGGCAGACGTAAATACTACTCCGCTTAGCATACCTGCTATCGCTCCTTCTTTATTTAACCGTTTGGAAAAAATTCCAAGAATGATAGCAGGAAAAAAGGAAGAAGCAGCAAGCCCAAAGGCAAAAGCAACGACTTGCGCTACAAACCCAGGTGGATGCATTCCAAAAAATCCTGCAACCGTTACGGCACCACTGGCAGCGACCCTTGCGAAAAACAATTCCTGCTTTTCAGTAATATTTGGCATTACCATTTTTTTTAAAAAATCGTGTGAAATAGAAGTGGATATTACAAGAAGTAAACCGGCTGCTGTAGATAGAGCCGCTGCCAAAGCACCGGCTGCCACTAAAGCTATCACCCACGCAGGGAGCTTGGCAATTTCAGGATTTGCCAAAACCATAATATCATTGTCAATATAGAGTTCGTTAGGGTTATCCGTTGTGATTTTATTTGTAATAAGTCGCTCTCCAGATTCTCCTAGTTTGTCGCGGTTGTTGGGATTTTTGCTAAAATTTGGTGTACCTATAAAGGGTTTCCCTTTGGCGTATTGAATTTTTCCATCTTGGTTTTTATCAACCCATGCTATCAAGCCGGTATTTTCCCATGTTTTAAACCAAGAAGGAGCGTTTTGGTAAGACGTATTGTGAATGGTTGTGATTAGGTTTGTTTTTGTGAATGCTGCTATCGCTGGAGCTGTAGTGTACAACAAAGCAATAAAAAACAGAGCATAACCAACCGATAGGCGAGCAGCTTTGACTTTGGGTACGGTAAAAAATCGTATAATCACATGAGGAAGTCCGGCTGTTCCTATCATCAGAGAAGCTGTTATAAAAAAAACGTCTATTTTACTCTTTGTACCTTCCGTATACTTTCCAAAACCGAGGTCTGTTGAAATCACATCGAGTCTGTCTAGCAGATAAACTCCTTCTTCTCCTTTTAGTTCTGAGCCAAATCCGATTTGTGGGAATACATGACCTGTTAAGAGTAAGGAGATAAAGATAGCCGGAACCAAATAGGCAAAAATCAATACACAGTACTGGGCTACTTGTGTATAGGTTATGCCTTTCATTCCTCCAAGAACCGCATAAAAAAATACAATACCCATTCCGATTAAAACACCAGTATTGATGTCTACCTCCAAAAAACGGGAAAATACAACCCCTACACCACGCATTTGTCCGGCTACATAGGTAAAAGATACAAAAATAGCACAGAGTACAGCGACCTGTCTTGCTGTTTGACTGTAGTAACGTTCTCCTACAAAGTCGGGAACGGTATATTTTCCGAATTTTCTTAAATAGGGAGCAAGTAAAAGAGCCAAAAGTACATAGCCACCGGTCCAACCCATAAGATAAACCGAACCGTCTCGACCCATAAAAGATATTAAACCCGCCATGGAAATAAAGGAAGCGGCTGACATCCAATCGGCTGCCGTTGCCATTCCGTTTGCCAGTGGAGAAATTTCCATTCCGGCAACATAAAAGTCATCTGTTGTAGTTGCACGAGAAATGATTGCCAATACGACATACAACACAAATGTACATCCGACTATAATATAAGTCCAACTTTGTATATCCATAAGTTACCTACCAACTTCTCCGGAGTTTACATTTTTTTCTAATTTGTTCATTAAATAAACATAAACGAAAATTAGAATTACGAATACGTAGATAGAGCCTTGTTGTGCAAACCAGAATCCTAGCTTGAATCCCCAAAAACGATATTGATCAAGGTAATCTACTAATATAATTCCAAAACCATACGAAACCATAAACCAAATACTTAAAAGCATTGTTACGTATTGAATATTTTTTTTCCAATAGTATTTTTTTAAGTCCATCCTAAATCCTTTCTTAAAATTTTTAAAATCAACTCCTAAGACCACCATCAGCTCGGAAAACAGAGCCTGTGATAAAACTTGATTCCGGAGATGCTAAAAATACAATTAGGCTAGCTATTTCCTGTGTTGTTCCCAAACGACCCATAGGTATTTGTTTTTTCATGCTCTCTTTTCCGCGATTTCCGGCAAAACCTATAATTGCCGTTTCTGTCCAGCCAGGACAAACCACGTTGATTCGAATGTTTTTAGTTGCCAATTCAACGGCTGCCGTTAAGCTCAGCTCTATTACGCCGGCTTTTGCTACGGCATACCCGCCAAGTGTCGGAGACGCTCCTAATCCTGCCGCAGAAGAAATGTTCACCACCACTCCTCCCTCTTTATCTGCTAACATTGAATTTACGGCATACTTATGGCACCAAAACACGCTTGTTAGGTCAATGAGTAACAAACGGTTCCATTCGTCCGTTGACAAACGGTGCATATAGTCCGGTTTTCCACCTACTCCGGCATTACTTACAAAAATATCCAATCTACCAAATTCTTTTGCTTGGTGGCAAAGTGATTCAATTTGCTCTTCTTTAGATACGTCACAAAATACAAAAATGGCATTACCACCGGCAGAGCGTATTTCAGCAGTTGTATGGTTTCCCTCTTCTTCATTTATATCGGCAACAATAACATTTGCTCCCTTTTCTGCCAATAATAGACAAGTTTCCTTTCCTATCCCAAGTGAACCGCCCGTTACAATTGCTGTTTTATTTTTTAATACTTTTTCCATAGCTTGCCTAAAATATATCTTCCGGATCTATTTCATCCATTTTACTTTCATCAGATTTTGAAAAATTAACCGGGGAAGTAGCTGGAGCAAAATCACTGGGAGGCGAATAAGATTCATAATTTTTATCTCCTCCGGTTCCTTTATCATTTTTGCTTCCCAAAAATTGTAAATTTTCCGTAAAAATACGAATTTTGCTCATCTTTTTTCCATCCGGAGCATCCCAAGTTTGTTGCTGCAGTCTCCCTTGGATCATAACTTGTTTACCCTTGGTGGCGTATTGTTTGATGATTTCTGCTAATTTACCCCAGGCTACACAATCAAAAAAGTTTGTATCTTCCTTTTTTACTCCGTTTGAGACATAAACCCGATTGTTGGCTATGCTGAAATTAACAACAGAAGATTGGTTAATTATCTTATATTCCGGATCTCTTGTTAATCTACCTATCAAATATATAGAATTTATATCATTTGCCATACTAATTCCTTTTACCAAGATATTTTTTTATTGATCAATTCTTTCTAAAAAAAAAAATGCTTTGTATTGCATATACAACTACAGATAGAGGTTAGAGGTATGAGAAATAAACTATATATTGTATTATCCATAGTTGTTTTTAGTTTATATTGTGGTTCTGGAAAAAAATCCAAAAAAGAAACACCACCAGCTAAAACAACATCTCAAAGTGAATCAACAGATCAAGCTTTAAATACTCCGCAAGGAAGTAATACGGCTATCATTAGAATGCAGGCGTCTCCCTATTATAATCCAATTGTAATACCTAGGAGCGGTGATGGGATGTTTTTGCCATCGGCAAATCCACAATTTCCTTCGATTTTTATTCCACCATCTCCTTCTAAAAAGAAGCCTATGATTTTGGTGATCCCATCTGATGATGACAGAAGAGGATATCCTTTTAGTTCTTATAATCCGGCTTATCCTTATTAAGCTAGATTATTAGATTTTTTATAATTAGTCGTGTTTGCTTATGCCGGCTTTAAGGTGATAGGTAAGCATCCATAGCAAGTCTTTTTAATATTGAAAGTGGGTTCCCGCGTATGCGGGAATGACTTCCCCTTTTTTTGTATTTCTCTGTGTAATTTAATTGATCCCCCTGTAGAAGTTATTATTTACCCATGGCTAAAAAATAATTGTAGACATAAACCTAACTCAAATAGATATTTCTATCAGGGAGAGACATGGAATGAAATCAAAATTTCAGTTTACACTGGAGCCGCGAGCAAGTCAAAAATTCGGACCGTTTAAGATTACAAGGCAAATTGGCGGTGGTTTGGAGGAATTTTCAGGAAAAGATATACAATTTTTCCACACAAAAGCCTCACTAAAACTTAAAAAGGGGACATACAAACTTCCTATTACAAAAGATAACCATCTCTTGGTGACAATCCAACCCGATACGACTTGTAATCTGTTTATAAGTACCTCACAAATCGAGCAGAAAAAGGAAGTGAATGCTGTTATTAATGACTTTGTGCTGGAGTTTTCCAAGCCAATTATACTCGATAAGGTTTTGCCCATCCTTGCGTCTCTCCCTGAAATATTTGATGATAAAAACATCGAAACTGTAAAAAAATTTTTACAGGTTATTGGAAGAGAAGACATCCTGAAAAGTTTTAATCACTTAGGAAAAGACCTCACAAAAAGAATAGAAGATACATTTACTTTCCTTTCGAGTATTGAATCCTTCATAGCAGGAAATCTAAAAGGATTACAACTCAAAACCAAAGAAAAAGAACTCAAAGCTAAGTTAGAAGAAACACCGGAAACTGCCATAATGCCTTTGGTATACCTCGAAAAGGTCAAAGGTAGACCTATCCAAAAACGAAAGTTTTGGAATCTTGATTTGAGTTTTAGCGGAAAAGTTTATTATCTCGACTCCCCCGTCCGCACATTTCAAGATATTAAGCTGCCTTATATGCTGATTCCAGCTTTGCACGCTGATTTGGAAAATTTGCTGAGTCATAAACCTCTTTCGTCCGCTCGCCTCAAAGCTGATTTCCTAGACATTGAAGGTTTGGCTAGGGAGTTTTTTCGTTTTACGGAAAGTTTTAGTGGAGAGTTCCGTTTGGAAGGATTCATCCCCAAAGCAATAGTCAAGGCTGTTATCCATGATCACTCTGTTATTGGTATGAAGCTATTTAACACAGAGCCGCATCTTCTTACTGGTGAGTTTTCCGGAAAAATTTCACACAGTGAAATGAGCCTCAATGTAGAGAAATTAAGAATACAAGGAAAAACAACGGACATCTTTTGCAAAATGAATTCCAAGTTATCCTATTATGGAAAACAGAACCACCTACCTATCGAATGTCTTTTGGAATTGTTGCAGGGAAAGACTTGGGAAGAAGTGGAAGCATCATCTGAGATAAGGGTAGAACTTTTGGAAAAATCTTGTTTGGATAACTGGGCTGTATCTCTCAATGTCTCTCATCCTGAACTTTATGGAACAATAGAAACTGAGTTGTCTTTTTCCAAGTTGTTTTTTATAGGTCATGCTAAGTTAAGCTCGGAACCGGAATCCAATCGGTTGCAACTAAGTCATAGTCATCTTGAATTTTCTGGCAAATACAAAGCCGAGAAAGCAGAACTACTGGAACAAAGACAAGCTATAAAAGCAAAGTTAGAAAACGGTTTGATTGAAGGGAAAATGCAGTTTCGTTCCGGTAGATTACTTAAGCTTGACTTTGCTGGAAGCGTAGATGTTAGTGCCATAGGTAGCAGTAAACATCCCGAAATTCCAGAATTGGATATAAAAAAAGACACCCTTCAAACCCAACTCGCTGGTACCTTTCACTACCACCTCCAAACTCTATTGAATTTTGACAACCACGATTTTATGAAAGGAAACATCAAAAACTCGAGTTTTCGTTTTGAAAGTAAATCTGTAGACGTGAAACTAAATCAATACCACATAGAGTTTCCTGCTCAAGTTTCTCTTTTGGCTAGAGTTCTCGAAGGCAAGCTGGATTCCACAGGTCTTGGAAACTTGAACATGGAACTTCATTGGGACTTGTTTTCTCAGATTCCGATTTTGCATAAGGGTAAAGAATCCATAAAGTTATTTTACAAACCACCCAAAAAAGGCAAAGTGAATCTTCTCATCGCTCCAGGTGGGAAATTGGATATTCGGAGCGAAAGCAAAGGAATGTTTGGCGGTCAGATTTTCAGTGCCATACTTCACCCGGAGGCAAAGTTGGATAGTTGGTTAGATACCCTTGAAAATCCATTGGTAGGAAAACACATTTCTAAGCTTGCGAAGTTTTTCTCTCAAAAGACGGGAGATTTTGTGTATGAGCTTAGAAAGAACGCAACACTTTTGCGAAAAGTTTTTAAACGTGAAAAAATAGAACAGTTAGGTGACGTGGTACCATACAAGAAGTTTGTCAAGGTTTTTGTAAGGTTTAGCGGGCGTAAAGACTTGGAAGAAGACTTCAAGGTTTTGTTGAAACAATTACTTGCCGGCAGGGGGTTGTCAAAAACCTTAACAAAAGACATAGCCAAAAAACTCTTAAAAGACAAATACGCCGTGTACAAAGTCGAAATTCAAAAGCTTATATCTATTCTCGCAACCCTTGTAAATCCACTTCTTATCAACCGAAACGAACGAAAGAAAAAGTTTATTCCTTCTAAAACGTTTGATTTTTCCCTCTATCTCACTGCAAATCAAATCTATGAAACCTTAGAAGAAAACAAGTGGACAGAAGAGTTTCATCTCCAGTTGGAAAATATTGCTCATTATATGCGAATAGCTCAGTTGGAATGGATATTAAAACAAAATCCTTACCAAACTTCTCAAAAAAAATCACAGCACTTACAAAACGTTTTTAATCTAAAACAGAGGATACACTTAGCAAGAGAACAGTTTGGGGGGCTTGCTTATTTGCCCCAAGAAATCTATATCAACTTTTTTTTGTCTGACTTAACGGAAATACTCAGTTCGCAAAACCAGGAACATGGATCAAATTTAGGATTCATACAAAAGGGATATCTCGGTCCTTCGGAAACTGCTATTTTGTTACAGGCAATCTTGTCTTCACCTTTTCAAGGAAGGAATGTTCAATTGAATATGAAATACCTTTTTGATCTCATTAGGAAGAAAAACGAAAACTTTTTCCTCTATACCCTAATCGAATTGAGTGATGATAGCATAAAAGTGCTTACACAATTCCTATATCGATTGTTTAACTTCAGACAAGATATGCTAAAAGAAGAAATTGATTTTAGAGACTTTTTTGAAAAACAATTAAACTTGAAAGTTCCTCAAATCAAAGAGATAGAAAAAACTTCCAACCAAAGCTATTACCAAGAACTTTCTAAAGTTGCAGCAAAAATTCTTAAAAACAGGGAGGAATATGACCTATTAAAAAATCACCTTCAAACATACAAACAATCAAAGACAACAATTGCACTTTTGGAAACTCATAAAAAGCTAGCAGCAGAAGCAAAAGAATGTATAGAAATGGCAGACAAAGAAAAAATATCAACAGTTCTCTATGAAAGAGCTTTTGCTAAGTGTTCCAAATATTTATCCGTTAATCCAGCCGGATTTCAGGAAGATTGGTTCAAAAAATTTTGGCATAGAAATCATGAAGCTTTGGTAGTATTATCCGTTGTTCGTAACTATCAAAATAATATAGATAACGTAAGAAATTGGTTACACGTTAAGTCCGGTAAAACAAGTTTTTCAACCGAACTAAGCCTATTAGAAACAGTTGTAGACACGCTTTATAAAAAATCGGGAGATAAAGAAATTGTAAAAAATGATCCTTTGGTTCGATTGCTTATAGACCCTCCCAAAGGAAAGTATGATTTTAGCATTGTGAGCTGCATGGGAATTATAACCTATGGTTCCAAAGGAACAGAATTAGACAAAACGTTTGAGAGGTTAAAGAAGTTAAGGGGAATTGAAACAATTCGATCCAATACAAAAATTATGCGATCTCTTCGCTCGAATGCAAGATGGGTAGAAAAAGCAATCCAAACAGTAAAAACTCCGTTTGGTCTATTAGGATATAGCCAAGGTTGTGCAAACGCCCTAACTGCGGAAGACCTTATGATAGGTGGTACACCGGTTCAAAGAAAAAAGATAGAACTTCTAAAAACGAGAAACTTTTTATATGGAGCTGCAAATGGATCGGTTCATGGTGATACCGCTAACTTAAAATACTTTCGTTTTGCAAAACAGATTGAACTTTTGGTTAGAGACTATAAAAAGAATTTATCTCCTTACTTCCAAGAACTGCTTTTTGAAGTTATATCACTAGTTGTTGCTAGTAGACGGTTAGTCCATATCACCGGTGGTATGAGTTCTGTATCTAGTAAAGCAAGTCTGAATCTTGCCATATACGGACAGTTTGGTAGTGATATTCCCAGTTCGAGTGTAAGGGGTGTAGTTGACAAATCTACTTTACCGGAAGCAAACGAAATGTTAAGTAACCTCCTCGCCATTCAGAGTGGAAACAAGAACCACGACACGCAAGTAGAAGTCCAGGATGCTGTTCCTTATTTTACTCACCTTGACACGGATGTTTCCAAGATGTTAAAAAAGAATGACATGGGCTCTTTTATCCAGGCAACTCACCATTGGGCACCTTTGCTAGAAGAAGTAGAGTTTTTAACTACGGAAAGAGATAGAGAACTGGCGATCTATGACACACCAAAAGACAGACACGTTTTTCCGTGGATAGAAGTAAATGCAAGGTTTGGAATTATTAAGAAAAAAGGTTAATACGGTATTCCTAGTAAATACCAAGCTCCATCTGAGCCTCTTCACTTGCCATAATGGAAGGATCCCACCTGGGAGTCCAAACAAACTCAACTTCCACGTCTTCGATTTCTTCCAGATTGGCACAAGAAAGAATAACATCGTTTTTGATCATAGGTCCTGCTGGGCATCCCATACTTGTCAAAGTCATTTTTACGTTTAACGTTTTTTCCACAACCTTAACGTCATAAACCAAACCAAGATCGATAATGGAAATCCCTAATTCGGGATCGATCACTTGTTTAATGCTTTCCCATGCTTGTTTTTCCAAATCACTCATTGTACTATTCATTTTTCACTCTCCTTGATCGCTTTTTCCAAGGTATTCCACGCCAAAACCGCACATTTTACTCGAACGGGGTATTTTTTAACGCCATTTAAAGATTCAAGGTCTTCCAAGTCCTCACTGAAATTAGGCTCTTTGTCCTCTACTATCATACCTTTGAATTGGTTGATTACGTCTTTGGCATAATCGGTTCCCTTTCCTGTTACAACATCTGTCATCATAGAAGCGGACGCTTGAGAAATGGAGCATCCTTTCCCATGAAATTTTATTTCTTTAATTTTATCCCCATCAAAATTTATGAAAAGCTCCAATTCATCTCCACATAATGGGTTCGCTCCGGCTTCTTTAACGTCCGGGTTTTCTATTGTACCAAAGTTTCTGGGATTCTCGTAATGGTCCAAAATAACTTCTTTGTATAACTCATCGCTTAATGACACGTTTGAAAATCTCCTTTACTTTCTTTAATCCGTCTATCAATCTATCTACATCGTCTAAAGTATTGTACAAATAAAAACTTGCCCTACAAGTACCGGCTATTTCTAATTTTTTCATTAAGGGTTGGCAGCAATGGTGTCCTACTCGTATGGCAATCCCCTCTTCATCCAATATGCTCCCAACATCGTGGGCATGAACACCTTCCACATTAAAAGAAACAATCCCACTTCTTACATCTTTTTGCGAGGTAGCGTAAATCGTAATTCCGCCTAATTCTTGCAATTTTTGAATGGTATATTCGGTAAGTTCTTGTTCATGGTTGTGTATAGATCGCATACCAACTTTTTTCAGATAGTCTATGGCATGAGAAAAGGCAATTACTCCAGAAATATTAGGAGTTCCGGCTTCTAACCTTGCGGGAAGGTCAGCATAGGTAGACCTATCTTTGTATACTTCCGCAATCATATCCCCTCCCCCCATCCAGGGCGGGAAGTGTTCTAACAATTGCTCCTTTCCGTACAACACACCCACACCGGTCGGACCTAACATTTTATGAGCAGAAAAAACATAAAAATCAATATCCGATTCATTTACATCTATATTCAAATGGGAAGCGGCTTGAGCTCCGTCTACCAATACTTTGGCACCAACTTCATGTGCCTTTTTGATAACGGGTTCTATTTCGTGAATTGTTCCTGTTACGTTAGACATTTGTGAAATGGCAACTAATTTGACTTGGTGATTTACAATTTCATCAAGATTGGACAAGTCTAATGTGTAATCATTTGTTAAGGGAATAAACTTTAGTCTTGCCTTTTTTTCGGAAGCAAGCATGTGCCAGGGTACTAAATTGGAATGATGTTCCATTTCATTCAATACTATAATATCTCCCCGTCCTATATTCTGACGACCCCAGGTTTGAGCTACAAGGTTTATGCTTTCCGTAGCATTTCTTGTAAAAATGACTACCTTAGCGCATTTGGCTCCTATAAAGTCTGCAATTTTAATCCTACAGCTTTCATACTGTTCGGTTGCCTTCTGAGAAAGATAATATACTCCTCTGTGTATGTTGGCGTGCTCTTCTTTATAGTATTTTTCTATGGCATTTATAACTTGCATTGGTTTTTGAGAACTTGCAGCACTATCCAAAAAAGTAAGAGGTTTTCCATTCATAGTAGTATATAAAATCGGGAAATCCTCTTTTAATACCAAAGGGTCCAATCTTGCGTGTTGAATCATTTAATCATCCTCCAATTCCACCTCTATAAATTCTCCAAGAGTTCTGACATTAAAAACAGGTATCGGACTTGTGGCAGGCATACACAATGGTTTTCCGTCTTTTAGACCAAAAGTAGCATTATGTCTTGGGCAAGTAATCATACAATCTGCAACTTCACCTTTGGATATTATTCCACCATCATGGCTACAAACATCTTCAAACGCAAAAAACTCATCTTTGTATTTTGTTATACCAATCCGGAAATACTTAGTTTCCACAACCTTAACTTTGTTTTCTTCAATTTCGTCAATTTTTGCAAGTCGAGTATAAATACCCATAGAAAAAATCCCCTTAGACTAAAAATTATGTGTTTAATTTATTTAATAAAAAATTCCATATCTCCCCGGATAATCCCTCCGAGTCAATTTTGTCTATGATTTCGTTTAAAAAACCCTGCACAATCAAATACCTCGCTTCGTTTTCTGTCAAACCTCTTGAACACAAATAAAATAATTGATCTTTTTCTACTTCGCCCATAGTAGCACCATGGGAACAACTTACATCCTCTGCAAATACTTCCAATTTTGGCATGGATTCTGCTCTTGCCGTTTTGTGTAAAACAAGGTTGTTGTTTACCTGGGCAGCTTTGACTTGTTTGGATTCCTTTGGAATAAACAGGTTTCCTGTAAATACATGATGAGATTTGTCTTTTAGTACGGACTTAAATTTTAGAGAACTGGTTGTTTTACTAGCCAAATGGTTAACCTGACATTCAACGTCTTGAAACTCTCTTTTGATGGGTAAGGAAGTCCCAATTAGTTCAAAAAAACTACCTTCTCCCATCATATTGTTTTCTATAAACGTTTTCCCTCTATAACCACCAAGGTTAAAATAGCCTAGCTGCAGGCTCGAATCCTTTTTTTGCTCAGTTTGAATTTTTCTTATATGAAATGCAGATGAATTAAATTTCTCCAAACTATAATACTTTATATTGGAAGAATCATCTAATTGTATGTAAGTAAAGGGATTTATAAAACTTATTTCCTTGTTCGTATCTGCTATAATTTCTTCTGTTATGCTACAAGATATAAATTTATCTATTTGAAAAATTGTTAATGGCATAAAACCGGTGTTACTTTCCGGAAATGTATAAGAAATTTTTATATTTTGCTTTTGATGTGCTTCGCATATTTTTAGATAGTATGCGTTTTTAAAAAAACACAGGTTTAATAGGACAAAGAAATTAAATTCATTTTTTTTCAAAATGGAATCCAAAAGATTTTGAACAGTTTGTTTGTTTTCTCCATCCAAAAGAGATAGTTCTACAAATGATTGAAATGAACCGTTTTGCACTGTTGGCTTTGCAATAGAGTATGGTTCTAAAATTTTTTGCAGATCAAAGTTGGATAAAGGGATTTTTCGCCAGGACTCCATTGATTTGGAAACAAAAGGAAGTTTTTTTAAACATTCAAAAGATGAAGTTTTTAGCTTTAGAATCCAATCCGGAAAAGTTTTGTTTTGCAAAAATTGATTGAATTCATGCTCTATATTTATATTGAAGTTTTCTACTGCCATAGGTCCACCTTAAGAATTTACATTCAAAAATTCATACCCTTTTTCTTCCAATTTTAGTGCGAGACTTTTATCTCCGCTCATCATAATTTTTCCATCTACAAATATATGTACAAAATCCGGGGTTATGTAATTCAACATTCTTTGGTAGTGTGTTATCATAAGCATGCCTCGGTCTTGGGAACGATTTTGATTGATTCCATCACAAATAGTTTTCAGAGCGTCGATGTCCAAACCGGAATCAATTTCATCTAATATGGCTAGGGAAGGCTTGAGTAGAGACATTTGCAAGATTTCATTCCTCTTTTTTTCACCTCCGGAAAATCCATCATTCACGTATCTACTTGCAAAAGATTCTGGCATTTCCAGTTTTGCCATGGTTCCCCGAACTTCTTTTCTAAATTCTTTAATTGGCACATCTTTTCCGCGAGTTGATTTTAATATAGTTCGCAAAAAATTTGTTACCGTTACACCTGGGATAGCTGTAGGATGCTGAAAAGATAAAAATATTCCCAATTTTGCCCTTTCATCCGTAGGCATATTTAAAATAGATTTTCCTTTGAAGAGAATATCTCCCGAAATCACCTTATAAGAGGGGTGTCCCATGACAATGTTGGAAAGTGTGCTTTTTCCGGAGCCATTTTTTCCCATAATGGCATGAACTTCTCCTGTATGGATGGTTAAGTTCACACCTTTTAAAATTTCCTTCCCTTCGATAGATGCGTGTAAATTTGCAATCCTTAATAATTCAGGCATGTATCCTCCTTTGTTTTAAATAAGAATTAGAATCATTTTAATATTTAGTAGTCTTTTGACAAGTAATTTATATTTAGTTCCATTCAACCATTGCTACCAATACTTTATCCGATATATTAAATGTAAAAATCACATACTCCCTTTGCTTGGCAATATCAAAATTTGGTTTGGATACGCCCCATTTTTTTTGAAAAAAGAAACTATTGGCTTTGTGATCTACAAAAAAAAGTTTCCAGGCGTAATTATTATTTTTTTCGGATTCATTTTCAACCCAATCACCAAGTGTATTTCTTTCATAAGAGGATGTTACTTGGTATCCATGGATATCAACCAATAATATTTTATATATAGTATTGGGAAATGAATCCAAATTGTGCAAAAGTAAGTTATTAAACTCCACATTGTTTGTTTCGATATTATTTTCAATTTGGGAAAAAATAATAGAGAGTTCGTCTAATATTTTTTGTTTTTTATGGAAATCTTCCAAGTATTCCATAAACCGCATTCCGCTGTATTTTTCCATAATTTCAATGAGCCTTGTAGAATAGTGGGCTCTGTTTTGAAATTCTTTATCAGCTTGGGAAAAAAAGAATCCTTGTATAAGAGTTGCGCCCATGGAAAGAGCAAGGGTTAGTTCTTTTTCCGTTTCCACACCTTCAAATAACAATTCCGAACCTAGTTTTAAAGACATTTCTGCTATGGCAGAAAGTATATGACGAAAGGACTTATTGCTTAAGCTTTCCCTCATAATTTTAATATCAATTTTAATTATATCAGGATGTATGTATCCTATCCTTTCCAGATTGGATAGTCCTGCTCCCACGTCATCTATCGCTATTTTTAGACCATAGTTCCTGAATATTTCTACCATGGTTAAAAGACGCTCAATTTTTCCGTTAAATTCATCTTCTGTAATCTCAATAACGATATTTTTTTCATTGATTCCATATTTTTCAATCAACTGTATTAGATGGAACCGCCCCGGAGACAGTAATTCTTCTTGGTGAACGGTTGATAAAATATTAGGCATCAAATTAAAAAATAATCTTGTGTTTGTACCAGCAGATTTCAGGTATTTTATTGCCTTTTCTCTGATAACCCTGTCTATTTGCACCTTTTCGGAAACATTGATTTGAGAGTTGTGAAAATAAGCTCCAAGCGATTTAAAGTCGTTAGTTTCAGGCTGGTACAACCGTCCCAATACTTCGTAACCATAAATTTTTTGGTTTAATGTGCTTACAATAGGTTGAAAATGGGGAACATAATTTTCTTCTCCCACAAGGTTGTACTTATCTGAATGTAAATTATTTAGCTGCATAGATCTCAAAAGTCATAATAATTCTAATGTAAAATGTTATGCTATGGATTTCAAATCAATAAAAAAAGAGTTTCAATTAAAAATAGGTTTGTTAATGTTAAAAAATTCTATGAAAAAATTTTTTTAGTATTATTGAAAAAAAGATGTTTTTGATTTAAAAAAATTTAATAACTTTGTTTACATCAAAAAGCAAAGTTCTGTATTTTATATTAAGGTATTTGCATTACGTTATTATAGTAAAATTAGATTTATATGTATACATTAGAATCAATCACAAACCAGTTAATCAAAGAAAATAAGATAGAATTTACCTATAAATCCATAAGGGAAAATGATTATCACCAACTTTTCAGTGTTGTTCAAACGGTTTTATCCCTTCGGGACAAATTGTATTTGTCAGAAGCTGTTTTTATGGTATTAAAAGAGTTACTAATCAATACCAATAGGGCTATAACAAAGAGGTTATATTATAAATTAATTGGTGCTGATATACGTGATCCCAGGATATATGAAAACCACATGGAACAGTTTAGACGTGAATTGATGGATAGCTGGAAAAATGTAGACCTCGATATGGATAATTCCGAATATTATATTCATCTACACATAGAATTACAAAAAAGTATATTTAAATTTGATATTTGTGCAAATTATGGACTACTGCCGGTAGAAAAAGAAAGAATGTTTGGGAGAATTGAATCTTCCGATAAGTATGACAACATTATAACAGCTTATGCAGATATAGCCGATACTCAAGAGAGCGCGGGTCTTGGTTTGGTTATGATAATTTTGTTACTTAGGAGTGTCGGCTTAAACAAAGATAGTCTTATTTTTGAGATTTCTGATAAAGAAACGAAAGTTACACTAAATATCCCTGAAAAAATAATACCCGTAGAAAAAACTTCGCAAATTAGAGATAGAATTCTTTATGAAATAGAAGGACTTCCTTCTCTTCCGGATTCCTTATCAAACATCATAAATTTATGTCATTCTCCTAATTTGGATCTAAACAGGCTCGCAAAAGAAATCAACACTAATCCGGCAATCAGTGCGGACTTAATGAAGCTTGCCAATTCTCCGGCTTTTAGAACTCACCATAAGGTTTTAAATATCAAACAAGCCATAAAGATGTTAGGCTCAAAAAACATTTTAAATATGCTCTATATTATTAACGCAAGAAGTATTATGGAAGAAAAGTACCCCATTATGGAAAAGGAATGGGAACACGCACAAAGGGCGAGCTCGTATGCTTTCCAACTTGCAAAAAGGATCAAATTAACAAAGGATATTGAGTCAGTTACTTTAGGAGCACTTTTTCATGATATTGGAAAAATTGTACTGATATCCATTGAAGGCGAGTTGTTTGATCAAATTACGGAATTGATTAAAATGAAAGAAATTGACAAATCTTCTCCTATAGAAGAAGTTTCGATAGGAATTAGTCATTCCCAATTAGGAGCAATGATTGCTGAAAAATGGAATTTCCCCCCCGAATTAGTGGCTGCCATCCAATACCATCAACAACCATTTACAGCTCCTGAAAAATTTAGGGAAATTGCAGAGGTTATCTACATGGCGAATATAATGGCAAATATCACAACTTGCAAAATGACGTTTTATTCAATAGACCGTGGAGTTTTGGAAAAATTTAATCTAGTAGACCAAAAAATATTTAACAATTGCATTGAAGGTTTTGAAAAGCAGTATTTGGAAGATACAAAGGAATATCGGATGGCATAATAAGTGTACATAAATGCTTTTTAAAAGAACAAAACCTAACAAGAATCTAATATTACTGTTTTCAGTAATATTCGCTATGTTATTAGGCTATATTGACTTATATACAGGTTATGAATTTTCTTTCTCAATTTTTTATTTAATTCCTATAACTTTTACAGTACTGTATGCAGATTTTAGATTTAGCATTGTTATTTCAATCATATCAGCTGCTTTTTGGCTTTTTGCTGACATTTATAGCGGTCACAAATACCAAAATACAATATACCCAGTATGGAATACATTTATGAGGTTGGGATATTTTTTATTACACTCCTTTTTTCTTTCGAAGTTTCTTATTTTGTATAAAATTACCAAACAGAACGCTTCGATCGATTTGTTAACCAATGCTGTAAATTCTCGATTCTTTCATGAATTGTTAAATCAAGAGTTAAAAAAATCACAAAGAAATAAAAGACCTTTTACTTTAATTTATATGGATTTGGATAACTTTAAAAGTGTTAATGACACTTATGGTCATCTAGCTGGAGATTCTTTATTAAAGCTTATTTCTTCACTTATAATTAAGAATGTCAGAACATCCGACATATTCGCCCGATTAGGAGGAGATGAATTTGCATTATTTCTTCCGGAAACAGGCTTTGAAGAATCCAAACAAATAATAAAGAGGTTAAAACAAATTGCTGATATGGAATTTTCCAAAAACAATTGGAACGTATCGCTAAGCATTGGAGCTGTTACCTTTAAAACATTTAACCTTTCTGTTGAAGAAATGATTTTGCAAACAGACAATCTAATGTACAAGGTCAAAAAGAAGGGAAAAAATAATATTGAGCATAACCTAAGAGAATAAGCCTATTTTGTATCTAATTGCGTTGCACCATCCCAGTTTTTGGGTATCCTATGACCAATCAATTTTCCATTGGCATCATACCTTCTAATTCCTTCACACCTTTTAAGAAATAAACCAATGGCTTTGTCTTGGGGATTTAATGAATATAATTTTTTAAATTTAGCATAAGCCAATTCAAATCTTCTACTCATATAATCAAAAACTGCGATTTGGTAGTCTTTTTTATATTTTAATTTTAAACTTACCAAAGGATCTTCCATATCATACAGGATTTCATAAATATCTATGGATTCTTTTTTTCCCTTCACTCGTACCTTGTCTAAAAATCTAAAATAAAAATTGGGAGGACCATCCGGTTTTGTAGAAATAATTCTTCTGTCAAATTCTATTTCAGTTTCTCCAATTAATCCCATATTGCTATCTTTGATATAATCCCCATTTCTTTTATACAATAGAACATCATTTAATTGATTAAGGGATTCTTCACTTATTATAATTTGAGAACCATACATTTTGGTTAATCCTTCCAAACGAGACGCAAGATTTACAGCGTCGGATATAACGGTACTAGACATCCTTTCTTCTTCTCCGATAATACCTAGCATTAAAACACCTGTGTGTATCCCAATTCCGATTTGGATAGGAATTTGATTTTGTTCTATTCTATCTTGGTTGTATTCTTTCAACCTCTGGATCATTTTTACGGATGCATTAATAGCATCACCGGGAGATTCGGGAAACAACGCCATAATGGCATCACCTATATATTTATCTATAAATCCGTTACTTCCTCTTACTGCGGGGGCTATCATTTGTAAAAATGAATTTATGAAATTAAAAGTTTCCTGGGGAGTCATGGACTCTGAAAGAGTAGTAAAAGAGCGTATATCAGAAAATAATATGGTCATTTTCTTCTGTATTTGATCACCATATTGAATTTCGGTTATACTATCTTTTCCCAAATATTTTAAGAAATCCTTAGGAACAAACTTCTCTAAAGCGGAATTAATTTTTTCCAAATTTTTCAAGAGTTTGTTTTGCATTTTTTCAGCTATAGATAATTGCTTTTTTTCCGTTTTTAGCTCTTTTATGGCTATTAATAGTTCTTGGTTTTTTTTCTCCAGCTCGGTTTCATTTAACTTTGACATAACACGCTGTTGTTGGTCTGTTATGTTCACGAGTTTTTTAACTTGCCTTAGAAGTTTCTTATAGGATATTGCTAAAGACTGAAATTCATCCAAAATAGGGTTCTCACCGTCTATACTTCTACTTTTAACAATATTCAAAGCTCTATCTAGTATCTCCTCTTCTTTAGTAAAGAGGCTTTCATTTTCTATTTCCTGGATTTCTACCTGTGTTCTCATTTTTATACTTTCTAAGTTCTATGGTAATTTGAATTATTTTTCTAAAAATAGTATATAAAGACTAGTAGAACATACTTAGAGCATTATACAATTATTAAATAAGATTAGGGTTGGAAAAATTTTGGATAATGAGACATTCCAACCATGGTAAATAACAATATCACAAATACTAGATTTTCATTAATACGACAAAAAAATTCTTGCTACCATGGATTACGATTGAATATGTTATATAAATCTAATTTTAGGAATACTCCATGGAATTATTTAAACCCCCTGATTTCAAAGCTTATGTCGCATGGCTGGCTGACCTTACTCTACCTGTAATTTTAAAACAATACCAAAACATAGAAGATGTAATTATTGAACAAGAAGACAAGGCAATGCTTCGAGAGTTAGAAAGGGAAAGAGTCTTATTTTTTACAAACCATCCTAGCCAAGCAGAACCTTTGATTGCCTATCATGTTGCCAATGTTATGGGAACTCGATTTAATTATATGGCAACAAGACGTGCTTTTGATTTTTTGTTTGGCGTGCTTGGAATGGCTTTTCAAAGTTTAGGAGGCTTTTCTGTTATCCCTGGTGTTGCGGACAAAGAATCCATGTTAATGGCACGTTCCATTTTGGCACGACCAAAAGGAAAATTGGTTTTATTTCCGGAAGGTGAACCCATGTGTGGCGAGAATGACAATTTGATGCCTTTGCAATCCGGTGCGGTTCGTCTGAGCATCTCAGCTCTAGAAGATGCCCTAAAAAAAGACAAAAATGCTGATATAAAAATTTTACCCGGCTTTATTAAATACGTTATCAAATCACCGGAAAGCGTAATTATCGAAGATTTACATCGTTCCATAAGCGTTGTTGAAGAAAAATTGGGAGCAGATTCCGGTGATAGGAATTTACTAAGACGATTTTTAATGGTAGGTAGATTGCTTTTGGAGGATGCGGAACGCGAATACCATATAGACGTTGATGAAAGCAAAGACTATGACTATAGAATCGGAAAAGTAAGGCATACCATTCTGAACAATGTAGCGGAAAGGATAGAGGCTCCGAATTACGATCCGAATGCGGATGCCATTCAGAAATTAAGGCAACTCACGTCTATTTTGGAACTTGTTGAGTTGAACTACCCGAATCCGAAACTAAAAAAACTTAGCAGTAGTGAGATATCTTGGGCAAACCGGGAATGTGTGAAAGCTTATGATTTGATAGTGATCAAACGAGATTATCTGATGTCACGTCCCACACCGGAAAGATTTTATGAATTTTTAAATCGCTATGAATCCTTTGTACTGGGAAAGAGACCTCATGCCTTGGGAGGTGAACCGTCACACCTTCCAAGAAGAGCTTATGTTAGCTTTGCAAAGCCTTTTAGCTTACGAGAATACTACGATATGTTCAAAGTTAATAAACAGGATGGAATTACCAAACTTTTGGAAAGGCTTCATGACGATATGCAGAGACTTTTAAACAATACAACACACTTAACAAGGACTATCATCGAACCCTATGACATAGAAAATTTGGCAGCTCATCATTTTAAATAAAATTTATTGACGTTTAATATCAATTTTTTATCAAATGGTAAAGAGTTTTAAATAGCTTAATTAAGAAGGGGAAAGTATTAAGTATGGAATACATTTTAGGAATAGATGCAGGAACTACGGGAATTCGGATTTTTTGTTTTGATAAGCAAGGGCAGGTTATCTCAAGTGCTTACGAAGAGTTTGAACAAATATTTCCAAAACCGGGTTGGGTAGAGCACAATCCAATCGAAATTTGGGAAAAAACCGAAAAATTGCTAGCGGAAGCCATTCAAAAAGGTGGACTTGACCCAAAAAATGCCAAAAGCATAGGAATTACAAACCAAAGAGAAACTACCGTAGTTTTTGAAAAAAATACTGGTAAACCGATTTATAACGCCATTGTTTGGCAGTGCCGAAGAACTTCCGGTATATGCCAAGACATAAAAGACAAAAATCTAGAACCGGAATTTAGAAATAAAACGGGCTTGGTGGTGGATGCCTATTTCAGTGGAACCAAAATCAAGTGGATACTCGACAATGTTTCAGGGAGTCGAGAAAGGGCAGCCAAGGGAGAAGTCGTTTTTGGCACAATTGATACTTGGCTTCTCTACAAACTTACCGGTGGGCATAGCTTTAAAACCGATTATACAAACGCTTCTCGAACCTTAATTTACAACATCAAAGACAAATGTTGGGATGATAATTTGCTAAAAATTTTAAACATACCCAAGCAGATGCTTCCGGAAGTTCATCCTTCCAAATATGAATTTGGAAAAACAAGTAATCTAAAAGGCATACCGGATGGCATTCCTATCAATTCTTTGGTTGGTGACCAGCAAGGCGCTTTGTTCGGACAATTGTGTGTAGAGCCCGGAGAAGCAAAAAATACTTACGGAACGGGTTGTTTTCTGCTTTGCATCATTGGTAAGGAATTTAAAATTTCCAATCATGGTTTAATTACTACACTTGGTTGTGATAAAAACGGAGAACCTGTTTATACTTTTGAAGGCTCTATATTTATAGCCGGTGCTGTTATTCAATGGCTGCGAGACTATATGAAATTTTTTGATAAATCTGCCAAATCGGAAGAAATTGCCAACTCTCTTACAAAGGAAGACGATGTAGTTGTAGTACCTGCGTTTTCCGGTTTGGGAGCACCCCACTGGGATATGGACGCAAGAGGAGCAATTTACGGAATCACAAGGGATACTTCCCAAGAGCAAATTACAAGAGCAGCTCTGAAATCCATAGCTCTCCAATCTTATGACTTGGTAAAAGCTATGGAAAACGATACAGGGAAAAAGATTGAAGTTCTCAAAGTTGATGGTGGTGCTACATACAACAACTATTTGATGCAGTACCAATCCGACATACTTGGTATCAAGGTTATCCGTCCTTCTAATCTGGACACAACCGTTTTGGGAGCCGCCTATTTGGCTGGTTTACAGTGCGGTTTTTTTTCTTCCATTGAAGAATTAAAAAAGATAAAAACCCAATTTGCCGAATTTAATCCGAAATTAGATGAAAGCAAAAGAAACGGAGAATTGGCAAAGTGGAATGATGCCATCCAAAGAACCAAGTCTAAGAGATAATTAATTTAACGTGAGTTCGACATAAAGCCTACGCCCGAAAATACCACAGGCTTTGTAGGGGCAATCCCCTGTGGTTGCCCTTTGAGTGAAAATAAAAATTTTACATCGAACTCACTTCAGGGAAGAATGGAAATAATTTTCTCACACCAATCTCGCACATTACCAGCTCCTATGCTTACTAAAAAGTCACCTGGAGACAATTTATCCAGAATAAAGCCAGCATCTCTTTCTATCCCATCTTCCATTAAAAAAAATTTAGACTTATCTTTAGCACTATTGTATATATTTTTACTGGATATTCCGGAAATTTCTTCTTCTCCGGCGGAATAAACTGGCAATAGAAATACAGTATCAGCAAACCCAAGTGAGTAGGCAAACTTATCGTATAAGTCTCTAGTACGAGTATACCTATGGGGTTGAAAAATAACTGCTAAACGAGAACTACCGGAAGTCAGTTGCCGTAAAGATTCAATAACTGTTAAAATTTCCGTAGGGTGGTGTCCGTAATCATCATAAAAATGAATATTATTTTGACAGCCTAAATATTCTAATCTTCGGTGAACTCCTTTGTAACTTTTTAAGGTTTGAATACCATCATGGAGAGAAACACCAGCAATTTCACAAGCCAAAAGAGCTGCTAAAGCATTTTTTAAATAGTGAATTCCTGGAATAGGAAGTTCCAACTGATAACATGCCTCATTTTTATACCAACACATAGTTCTATTATTTATTTGAAAATTTATTTTTTCAATAGGCAAAAGTATATCCTTGGATGTATAAGTCACTATTCCGGTTTTATTTTCTATATTTTTTAAAACTTCACCAACTCCCATGTCATCCAAATTTAGTATGGAAATTGAATTTTGATTTTGTTTTATAAACTGAGTGAAAGACTTAAGTAAGTTTTCTCTTGTTTTGTAATAATCCAGGTGGTCATCATCAATATTCGTTATTATTTTAACTTGAGGTCTATGATTTAAAAAAGTTCCATCCGATTCATCAGATTCATAAACTCCCCATTCTCCGTCTCCCCAACACCCCCCTACTCCTCCTAGTAAGCTTGTTTCTCCGCCTATCATAACAGTAGGTTTTAGCCCGTTTTCCAAAAGAATCTGAGCAATCATGGTTGTTGTAGAAGTTTTCCCATGAGAACCGGTAACGGCTATTGCTTTTTTTTGAGAGAAGATGGTGTGTAAAACTTCCGATCTATGCTGCAATAAAATATTTTTGTCTGCAAACAACCTATAAAACTCATTTTTGTCTTTGGAAACAGCACTGGAGTATACGCAAAAGTCATAATCTTCCGGAATAAGGGATTCCGAAGATGCAATGAATTTCATACCTCTTTTCTTCAACAAGTCTATAGTTCTGGAAGATTCCTTTTTATCCGTACCATGTACGCTTAACCCCATATCCAATAAAATATGAGCCAAGCTCGACATTCCCGAACCGCCAATTCCAATAAAAAAAACCGTTTTAGTATTTAATAGATTCATAATTACTTAAAAAAATAATGTATTGTTTCTTCAGCTGCTTTTGGGTTTGCAATCGTTCCCAAGTTTTTTGATACCGTTAACAATTCTTGCTTGTTCGATTTTAGGTGTAAAAAGATTTGTTTTAATTGCTGAATATCTTCATCTTTTTGGTACAAAACCTTTACACCCAAATTTTCAAAATATTTAGCATTTGCTTCTTGATGATTGTCAGCAGCAAAAGGATAGGGAACAAGAATCAAAAAAAGACCATACAGAGCACACTCTGCCAGAACTCCCGCACCTGACCTTGCAACCACAATATGTGCCCATTCAAACTGAGCTTTCATGTCATCAGAATAAGCTAGTACTTCGACTTCTTTTTTACCAACTGCTTCTTTTGTTTCGTTGTATAGATTTGCTCCGGATATAATTCGAACATTGTAATACTCCAACAGATCATCATCTTCCAATAGCTTGCTTATCATATTATTAATCTGTCTAGCTCCTTGTGAACCTCCCATTGCTAATATATTCATCTTTTTTGTGTGTAACTTTTGTTCAAAATTATAGTTTACCGAGGGAACTACTTTTTCTCGAACCGGGTTACCAATAACCTTGTAGGATAGATTTTTAGATGGAATACTAGGAGGAAAAGAAAAGGCTATCTTTTTTGCAAACCTAAAAAAAATCCGATTTACCTTACCGGGAATACAGTTCTGTTCGCATAAGTAGAGTTCTTTGCAAAATAGTATTGCATATAAAATGGCAGGAAGGCTGGAATATCCACCCATAGCTATTACTACGTTTATCTTTAGCTTTATAAAATAAAAAATTGTTTGAAACAAATCAAGAATAAATAAAAAAGGAAAGAACAATTTTTCATGACTTATAGAAGGTGTGTTGTGGTAAAGAATATCACAATTAGTATTTTTAAAATCAGGGTTATCTTTATTTTTATTCAGAGTGTGTATAAAAACCGATTCAATAAATAATTTATTTTTCTGTTTATGTATTGCTTCTGCTAATGCAATACCTGGTGATATGTGTCCCCCTGTTCCTCCGGCGGCAATAACAACATTTTTTTTCAATTCAAATTTCCTTTTTTTGTAATATTTATAAAAATTCCCAAGGATATCATGGTTGCAAGCATAGACGACCCGCCATAACTTATAAAAGGTAAGCTAATGCCTGTAATAGGAAGCATACCGGTAACAACAAACAAATTGATCAAAACTTGAATTCCCAACATAGATAAAATACCAGTTCCCAATAAAAATCCAAATTGATCTTTTACTTTTTGTAGTAATAGAAACGATCTTGTAAGTAATAATAAAAATAGCAAGTAAAGAAGTACAAAACCAATAAAACCAAAATCTTCTACGAAAGTAGCCAATACAAAATCAGTGTGACAATAGGTAAGATACCGATGTGAATATCCTGTTGAAAGAGGTTTTCCAAACCACCCTCCTTCTGCAAAAGCCTTAAAAGAAGATACCAATTGATGTCCTTCATCAAATCTATATTTATACGGTTCTAACCAAACTTCTATTCTCTTTTTTCGATACCCTACGTGATAAATTAAAACAAACACAAGAGGTATCATGGATATAAACCCAAACATCAATTTTTTTATCGAAAAGCCTGCAATAAAAATTAGAGTCACAATCATACAGAAAATTTCTACTGTTGTTCCAAAAGCCGGCTCCGTTACCAAAAGTGTTAGTAAAACCGTAATAACAATCCCAGGAAGTATGTAATTCTGGAATTTATTTTCCGATTTCTTTTTCAATTTCAAAATGGTGGCAGAAACGTATACAATAACTGCAATCTTAGAAAATTCGGAAGGTTGTAATTGAAAGGTACCAATAGATATCCAACGATGGAAATTTCTTCCGTAGTAAGTACTTACCGATTTTCCAATTCCAGGTATAAATACAGCAACCAACAAAAGTATTGCGAATAAAATTAGAAAATGAGAATACACCTGATAAACTTTATAAGGAATATTGGCAAAAATTAAAAAAAAAACAAAAGATACTACAATCCACAAAAACTGTTTTTTTACAAAATACATTGTATCCGAAAATTCTCTTACAGCAGTTACTGCTGATCCGGAAAACATAATGCACAAACCAAAAAAGAGTAATGTTAAAATAATATAAACCAATGGCTTGTCTATACTATCTTTTTCCGTTTTGGATTTTTTATATGATTCTTGTAGTAACATTTTGGACAGCTATTTTCCTACAATTAAAACTTGTTCTATATAGATTCAATCTTTTTATAATCCGTTGCTTGGAATATTTCCCTTTTATTATATCTTCTTCTAATACCCCTAATTTGACTAAAACAAAATTCCTAAAATGGACAGCCAAATAGTATGATTTTTTTGCTTCTTCTGTATCTGGAATCTGGAATAGTTGTTCTCAATGAGATCAATTATGTCTCTCTCCCATGATGCAAAGATAAGGCTTTATGCTTAGTTAAACAAAACTGCTTACTCGGTAGTTTTTAGACATATTTTAGCCAAAATTATAATTTTATTGAAAGTTTATATCAAAAACAAGTTCATAATTCTTTTTGAGTCTCATAATTTACTCCTTTTAAAAACGCAATTTTTTTTATCACCTAAAATTTCTTGATTTTATATAAGCCTTGAATGAATTTATACTTACACCAGATAGAATAATATTGGTTAGCAAAAAAGAGTTAAAGAATGAAATTAATTAAAACACTTTTAATTGTGATGAATATTTTTATTGTTCATGTTCAATTTAGTTGTACTTCACCAGGTTCACTTATAGATAAGAATGTTAGTAAAAATCATTATTATAGCTCTTTTAAAACTAGTGTCATATTTGCTACGATGGGAGGAGATTGTTTTTCGATAGGATGTAAAGAGATTGAAGGTTCTGACATTGATACCTTCAAACCTTTGAACAATTTCTATGGCAGCGACAAAAATTATGTTTATTATAAAGATGATAAAATTGCAGGAGCTGACATGAACACATTTAGACCGTTAAGCGAGATTTATGCTGTTGACAAGGAGTATGTCTATTTTGGGAGTAAAAAGATTTCTGGTGAAAATTCTGGTGACTTTAAAACAGTTGATGGTGCTTATGCTATTGGCAAAAAAGTATATTGGATTGGTAGAGTTCTACCATCTGCTGATCCTAATACATTTGAAACTGCCACCATTCAAAATGAAAAAAGAACTGGA
Source organism: Leptospiraceae bacterium (assembly GCA_024233865.1). Taxonomy (GTDB): domain Bacteria; phylum Spirochaetota; class Leptospiria; order Leptospirales; family Leptospiraceae; genus JACKPA01. The sequence goes on from JACKPA010000007.1 coordinate 175,270, forward strand.
TACTATGGAAAAGATAAAAATGCTATCTTTTGCTTAGAAAAGCAATTATCCAATCAGCCAACTCTTTTCAAACAGCTACATAAAAACGGATATTTTTCTGATAGAAATAAAGTTTATTATATTTATAGCTGTGAGTCTTTTGACGCTGACCCGAAAACTTTTGAGTTCATATATAAAAAAGATGGCTCAGAATCACATTACGGTAAAGATTTTAAAAGAGTATTTCTATTACTTATAGGGCTTCATAAAACAATTGAGGGAGCTGATCCAAAAACTTTTGAAGTACTACTATGCTCCAATGCTGCACTAGATTTTGCAAAAGACAAGAATCATGTTTATAAAAATGGAGTAGTTATTAAGGAAGCACATCCAAATACCTTTGAGTTTCCAGCAGAATGTAAATGAGTATGCCTTCTTTCCTTTTTCAAGATTTTTCTTTGTCAATAGATAAGGGATAACCAACAGAAAATGATTACTTTCTATGCTTTTTTCGTAGCTCAATACTACAGTTTAATGATCAAAAGTGTTAGATCATCATCCAAATTATGGTGAGTAAAAGTATTCAGATCATCCATAATGGTATTAGCAATTTCTTTCGCATTCAAATTTATTTTTTCCATAACCAAAGAGTAAAGCCTTTCTTCGCCAAAAAGTTCCCTTTTTGCATTTTCGGCTTCAATGATTCCGTCCGTATAAAGAACAATAACGTCTCCTTTTTCGTATTTGAAAGTTTCTTCTTTATAGGTAGCATTTGCCAGTATTCCCAAAGGTTTGCCAAGTGAATATAATAGAATCATTTCACCCTTTTTTCTACGAATAAATATTTGCGGATTGTGTCCTGCAGAAGTGTATGTAAATGTCTGCTTTTGTTTGTCTAAAAGCAAGAAGAAAGCAGTGGCAAACATTCCGTTTTTAGAATCACTAAATATATTTCGATTGGATTTTTCAAATATAATTGATGGCTGAATCGAATCTTCGGAATGAATTTTTAGAGCTTTTCTTGCCAAAGCCATAAAGATAGAAGCCGGTAGACCTTTTCCGGACACATCACCTATCATAAAACCAATTTCCTTTTCGTTGTAAACAGTGTAATCATAAAAATCACCGCTTACAAAATTCGAAGGGTATAGCTTTGCATATACATCCAAATCTTTAATTTCGGAAAAATTTGTTGGCATAATGCTTTTTTGCAAGCTCACAGCAGATTCCATTTCTTTATCAAGCTTCTCTTGTTCTATTAACCTTCTCTTTGTTTCAATGGATTGAAAAGCGTTAGCTACACTTGATGTTACTGATTGGATTATTATGAGGTCTATATTGTTAAACTGCTCGCTGGATTTTTTATCCGCAACCGACAAAACACCTATAATTTTGTTATTTAATTCTATTGGAACGGATAAAAAAGATTTTGATTTATAGTTATTTCTTTTGAGTGGCTTTAAAATCGGGTCATTCTCTATATCCGATACAAGTAAAGGTTTTCCGTTTCGGAATACATAGCCAATAATTCCACTATCAATCTCAATTTCCAATCCGTCTTCAATAGGAGCGTTGATACCGGTATGAGCTACAAGTTTCAAGTTGTTTGTTTTACTACTGATTACAAATAATGATATTCTTTCAACCTCCATTTTATGCATTATAATTTCTACAGCTTTTTTGCAAAACCCTTCAAACTCATAAGACAAATTGAGAACCAAACTGATTTCATAAAGAATGGTGATCTCCTTTATAATACGATTCAATAGGTTAATTTGTGTTCTATCATTGATGGCTATGGCTGCTTGGTTTGCAATAAAGGTCAATAACTCAATGTCATTTGCATCAAAGTCTCTTTTATCTACTGTGTTTAAAACTTCAATTACTCCGATAACATTATCTTTTACCTTTAAGGCTACAGCCAGAAGATTATTGGTTCTTTTATTGGTTAGCTCATCCACAACTCTAAAAACTCTAGGGTCATTGGGGTCGTTTACAACTTCCGGTTTGCCACTCTGAAAAACCAAACTGGCAATTCCGATACCTAGTGGCACTTTAATTGTTTTTAATACTATCTCCTTTTCTTCTGAGATGGTATTAAAAAATAATTCGTTATTTTCTTCGTCCTTGAGAAGAAGTGAACCTCTATCACAATTCAAAATATGTTTCGCTGCAATAATAATCTCTTTTAGCAAAAACTCCAGTTCAAGCCCGGAATTTATTTTATTAAAGTTTTCAAAAAACAGTTTGAGATTAATATCTCTTCCGTTAAAATCCATATTCTTTTACTCTTCTTCTTTCAAGACAAACAAAGCTATACAAGAAAACAAATTAGGTTTAAAAAAAATTCTACGCCTTCCAGAGAAATAAGCTGTGATTTCGACTTTGATATGATTGATTTTACAAAATTCCAAAAAATCAATTACCGAAAGATAGTGTAGGTTAGGTGTGTCATACCAGCGATACGGCAGGAGTCTTGTAACAGGTGTTTTTCCGTTTAATAAAATTTTCCATCGTATTTTCCAATGCCCAAAATTAGGAAATACGACGATCACCTTTTTTCCTATCCTGAGAGATTCTTTAATCGCACCACCCGGATACTGTGTTTCTTGGATAATTTGATTTAAGATCACGTAGTCAAAACTTTTAGTTAAGTGGTGTTTTAATCCATCGTCTAAATCTCCATGGTGAACAATCAAACCCTGTTCAATACACTTATAAATACACTCTTCATTTTTCTCCAAACCTTGGCCCTTCACTCCACGTTTTTCGAGAAGAATCAATAGTTCTCCGTTTCCACTTCCTAAATCAAGGACTCTTGCACCTGGAACAATAAGGTCTAAAATAAACCTAAAATCCGGTCTGTCTTCCATAAACACGTCCAAATTCTTCATTCCCCACCACCCCTTTTTCTCGCAAACTCAAGGAAATGATGGATAAGATGAGCTTGCTCCGTATTTGGAAGCAAAAAAGAATCATGTCCTTTGGAATACTTAATCTCACAGAACGTTACCGGGAGCGCATTTGCTTCCAAAGACCTTGCTATCTCTCTGGATTGATAAGACGGATACAACCAATCGGAACTATAGGCTATAACTAAAAAGCTCGCTTTTACAACCGATAAATTTTTTGACAACTCTTTTCCTCTTCCTAAACTAAAATGATCTAGTGCCTTGGTAACATAAATATAAGAATTGGCATCAAATCGATCTACAAAGCTTTCACCTTGGTATATCAAATAACTTCCTACGGCAAAGTCGGTTGTTTTTATGTTTCCTTTGGGAGGTTTGCGTCCGAATTTCTCCCGCATCACTTCATCCGAAAGATAAGTGACATGACCGATCATCCTGGCAAGTGCAAGCCCTTTTTTGGGAGGTGTTTCTCCGTATTCTCCGTTATTCCAATTCGGGTCTGCGATAATGGCTTGTCTGCTTACCTCATTGAACGCAATCTGTTGAGCAGAATGTTCGGAGGTTGTTGCAATTGATATACAATTTTTTACAAAGTCCGGATACGAAACTGTCCATTGAACGGCTTGCATCCCACCCATTGAACCACCGGCTACACAAAATAACTTCTCAATACCAAACGACTTCACAAGCATATATTGTGCATTTACCATATCCATAATAGAAACAAAAGGAAAGCTGGCTCCATAAGGTTTGCCTGTTTTTACATTTATGGAAGTGGGACCCGTAGTTCCCCGGCAACCACCCAAAACATTTGTACCAATAACAAAGTATCGATTCGTATCAAAAGCTTTACCTGGTCCAATATAAGCATCCCACCATCCCGGTCTCTTTTCGTTTTTGTGAAAACCGGCAGCATGAGCATCGCCGGACAAAGCGTGACAAATTAAAATTGCATTGTCCTTTTCTTTTGAAAGTTCACCGTAAGTTTCATAGGCAACTTCCAAAGGAGAAATTTCGGGACCGTTTTCTAATTGTATTTTATCAAACTTAGCAATCTTTGTTTCTACTATTCCAACAGATGCGTCAAAATTCATAATATCCTATATTTTTTTTAGAGCTTCGTCCAAATCGGTTAAAATATCATCAATATTTTCTAATCCTATAGACAATCGAACGAACTCAGGTGTAACACCGGCACTCACTTGCTCAGCTTCGGTTAATTGTTGGTGTGTAGTAGATGCCGGATGAATTGCCAAAGATTTTGCATCTCCGATGTTTGCCAAGAGAGAAATCAATTCCAATCCGTCTATAAACCTTTTTGCCTCCGTTACACCACCTTTGATCCCAAAACCAATTATGGCTCCAAAAAGTCCCTTTGTGTGGTATTTTTTAGCAATAGCATAGTCTTTGTGGTTAGGTAATCCGGGATAATTTACCCAATCTACCTTTGAGTGCTTGCTTAAAAACTCGGCAACTTTCATAGCATTGGTAGAATGTCTTTCCATTCTAAGGTGTAAAGTTTCAATGCCTTGTAGTATCTGCCATGCGTTAAAAGGAGACAAGGCAGGTCCTAAATCCCTAAGTCCTTGAACCCTGGCTTTGATGATATAAGCTATATTAACACCCCCAAAAGGCTCAAATTTTCCAAAAACTTCCCAAAAATTCAGACCATGGTAACTTGGGTCCGGTTCCGTAAAACCTTTGTATTTCCCGTTTCCAAAATTAAATTTTCCGGAGTCTACAATGATTCCTCCGATAGAAGTACCATGTCCACCCAAAAACTTTGTCATAGAATGTACTACAATATCCGCACCATGGGCAATAGGATTCACCAAATAGGGCGATGGCATAGTATTATCTATCATCAAAGGCAACTCTGCTTCGTGAGCGATCTTGGCAACTGCTTCAATATCTAAAGTATCTAATTTTGGATTGCCTAGTGTTTCAGCATAAATGGCTCTTGTATTGGAATTTATGGCTTTTTTAAAATTTTCAGGGTTGGATTGGTCTACAAAATGGACTTTTATACCCATTTTTGGAAATGTATAATGCAGTAAATTATAAGTCCCACCATATAATGAAGATGAAGAAACGATCTCTTGACCGGTTTCGACAATGTTTAGTAGTCCCAGGGTTTCTGCTGATTGTCCGGATGCCGTAGCCAAGGCAGCAACTCCCCCTTCCAGAGCCGCAATTCGCTTTTCCAAAACATCTGTAGTGGGATTCATAATCCTTGTGTAGATATTTCCGAATTCTTGGAGTGCAAATAGTCTTGCAGCGTGGTCGGTATCATTAAAAACATAGGATGTGGTTTGGTATATGGGAACTGCTCTTGCGGTAGTTGTAGGGTCGGGAGTCTGTCCCCCATGCAAGGCAAGTGTTTCTTGTTTGAAATTTCTTGTCATAAATACTATACACCTATTTAAAAAATTATTATTATAGTCTACAAAAATCGTTTCCTTACAAAAGGTCAAGGATTATACGAAGCTGCCTTTGGTTAGTGGGAAAAAATCTGTTTTCGGTGTATCCAGGGATACATGAGTGAAAGGTGTGTGATGTCTATTGGACCTAGTCATTCAGTATTTTACAAGCGATCAAAGTATAATCATCTTTGGGTAGGCTTATATCGCAGAACTGTAAAAGGTCTGATTTAAGTCCTTTGACTATTTCACGCGAAGTCTTATTAGAAAGTGCTTTTAAACGCTCTATCAACCGACTTTCTCCATACATTATATCATTTTTATTGTAAGCTTCCGTTATTCCATCCGTATAAAACAAAAGCAAATCACCTTTTTCAATCTTTGTCTGTTCTGAAATGATAGTATACTCATCCACATAGCCTAACAGAGGATTAGTTTCACCATCAAGGTGCAAAATCTCATCCCTTCGAATTATAATAGGACGGTTGTGAGCCGAGTTTGTATAAACCAATATATGAGTTTTTAAATCTATCCTTGCCGTAAAAAAAGTCATATAATAATCCTGATTTCCGGTTTCACAAACAACTTGGTGTAAAATGTTATGAATAAAACTTGGATCTAATAGTTTTCCGTCTTTGAAGTAAAAGTTTTCGATCTGTCGGATCGCGCTATAAATGGCAGAGGTTATCATGGCAGCCGGAGTCCCATGACCGGTAACATCTCCAATAAAAATATATAAATACTCATCTAGCTCTTTGGAATATCCAAACCAATCACCCCCGGTTTCGCTTGCTGGCCAGCACCATCCATAAATATCAAATCCAGGAATATCGGGTGAGTTTTTAGGAAAGAGCGTGTTTTGGACGGTCGAAGCGGTTTTAAGTTCCAACTCCATTCGAACTTTCTTTTTTTCGTGTTGTAGATATTCTACATTGGCAAGTCCTAAAGATAAAGACCTCATGATTGCATTGATGAAACCTTTTTGATCACGGGAAACTTCTTCTTTTTCAAGTTCTTTAATTTTTATCAATCCAAGCAAGCGTTTGTGATAAAATGCCGGAATATATAGTGTCTTGTTTTGAGAATACGCTTCTTGCATTGTAATTTGACCAATCAATTTTTCCAATTTTTCAAAAGGAATAAACCTCTCTTTTGATTCATTTGGTTCTAACCGAGGTGGAGAGTTTTCCATATCTTTCGGTTCTAATTTGCAACTTACATAAACTTCGTTTCTCTTTTGAATATCAAAGTAGTATGCTTTAATTTTGATTTTGTTCAAAAATCCAATTTCCGTTAGAATAACGTTGCTTGCCTCACATAAAATTTCGGACCTTGTCCTAAGTTCGGACATTTTTCTGGAACTTGCCAGGATTTTCACAAGTCTTCTGTTGGATACAGAAATTTTTGCTGATTTGATTTTTAGGTTTTTGGAAAATCTTTCTACGTTTACATAAGCAGCAGAAAAAAGAGAAGAGAGGGAATACGCCTGAAAAATAATAAAAATAAATAACCCAAAAGAAGCAAGAAGAACAGAATCAAAAACGTTATAAGATAATAAAATATCATGAAAAATAAAAATGCTAAATAGTAGACTGCCGGTAAAAAATGATCTTGCTCCTTTTCTCTTTTTCAAAATAGCTTTAGCCAAAGAATACAATCCATAAACACAAGCAATAAACAAAACTACATGCATGTAGGTCAGAGACTCCATAAACATCGTTGACGGACTAACTATTACAAATATGCTCAAAAGGAAAGATGGATATAATACTAATTTTGATAAGATTTGATTCTCTTCTTCGGGGAAAATAGAAAAGACAAACAATATAAAAACAGGAGTACCAACATAAAAAGTTAATAGTTCAAGTTTTCTTCCCATAACCCAATTCATACTTGGGATTAGTTGGTAAAAATAGTCTTCTCCCGTAAGCAAAGCACGAACTGCTAGTAGTAAGCAGAATATGCCAAAGTATAATGCCGGTCTGTTTTTGTGAACAGGTCTAAATAAATACAAGCTAAAATGGTAAAGACCCATAATTATAAAACAACCGGTTAAAAATACGTCAATAAATAGTCCCCAGTCTCTCTTGGATTGTATTTGTTTGACTGTGCCTAATAAAATCGGATTTCTTAATCCCCCGTAAATATTATGAAAATTGGCGACATGGATTATAATGGAAACGTTTTCACCTATGGAATCAGGGAGCATAATCATTGTTGGTTTGTAATAAGGGATACTTGTTTCCAAGTTCTTCCCAATTTTTCCTTGCTGCTCGAGAAGTTTGCCATTGACATAAAGAGAAAAACTGGAATTTACTCTTCCCAATCTAAGGGCAAGGCGTTCTCCATTTTTTATAAACATATTCAAATGATATGTCGCATATCCTTCATTTCCAATGGCACTTTGTCCTATTTTAAACTCATTCCAAGCTTTGGGTAGTTTTATAAGGTCTTTTTTTTTATCTGTATTTGTTTGAAAGTAACTTTCTTCTAAAAACTCTTTCCAATAAAATTCCCAATTTCCTTTTAAACTGACCATTCCATCTTTTTCAAAATTCCAATTTCTTAAGTCTATTGTTCCGTTGATGGCTATTGGTTGTAACTTTTCCGAAGAGTTGTAGTTACAAAAACATAGTAAAAATAAACAAAGAATTGAAAAAAAGAATTTCATAAGCAAATAGTAAAAATCAATAAAAATTTAGTCAAACATTTATTTTTATAAATATCTATCCTACGGAAAAAAGGAAATTTCATCGCACGAAATGAAAAAATTACTGACTTTTTTACTCTCTAATGAGATAAGTTTGGTTTTTAGGGTTGATAGATTATTTATGAAAAAACATATTATTTTTATACTTATATGTATTTTACTTTTCCAAACGCAAAAATCCAACGCACAAACTCTACCCCAAAGATTTGGAATTAGCGTTTACTCCCCTGGGCTTGCCGTGAATGATGATTCGGAATTTAAGCTCTTTCAATTAAATCTGATTTATGGGAGAGCAATCGGTTTGATCGGACTAAACCTTGGACTAGCGAATTATTCGGAAAAGTATTCCATTGGACTCACTACCGGTTTAGGAAACCAAAATGATGGTTATAGCGGCGGATTAACTGCCGGTTTGTTTTTTTCCGAATCTCTGAATGGTTTGGGTGGAATTTCCATTGGTGGATTTAGCAATACTAACAAAAGTTCGGAACATGGAAATTCTATTGCCGGCTTGACTTTGGGAGGGCTTATGAATGATATCTACAATCCGGAGTCGTCTAGTTATGGAATGGCGGTTGGAGGTTTAAGAAATCGAATCGTTGGAAGTTATTATGGTATTTCACTTGGTGGGGGTTATAATTCCTTTGAAGATGCTGTCGGATTGAATATTGCTGGCATATACAATAAAGCCGAAAAAAGCCTTGTTGGTCTTTCCCTATCTGCCGGTGGCAACGCTTCTAGCGATTATATGTCCGGTTTGGCTATGGCTATATTTGTAAACGCTGCCACAAATGAATTTAATGGAGTTGCCATTGCTGCTTTTCTGAACACAGCAAAAAATTTTAATGGTGTTTCTTTGACTGGAGTTGTTGGTGGAGCAGATGAATCCTTTAACGGCGTATCCATTAGTGGGATATTTACCGGTGGAAAGGAGTTAAACGGATTTGCCCTTGCTCCCTATACCGAATTTGCTCAAAACAACGGTGGTACGGTTGGCATAATTAACATCGCCCAAATATCAACCAATTTTCAGCTTGGAGGTTACAACCACTCAGGTGGAAATTCGGGAGTGCAAATTGGTTTGGTCAATTTTTCTAACAAATCAGCTTTATTGCAAATTGGAGTTATTAACATTGCACTAGATAATCCGATACCGTTTCTTCCTATCGTCAACTTTAATCCTTATGGTGAAAGTGATTGATCGCAGAAAAGAAAGCCAGGCGTTATGACTTAGATTGGCTACGGATATTTGCCATTCTAATCCTACTTTATTTCCATACAGGAATGTTGTTTTCCGGTTGGGAATGGCACATAACAAACAAAGAATCCTCCGATGTCATTAAAAATATGAGTTTATTCCTTCACCAGTGGAGAATGCCTCTATTGTTTTTCATTTCCGGAGCAGGAACTTTTTTTGCACTTGGATATAGAAAGCCAAAAGAGTTTGTTGTGGAAAGAACCAAACGCTTGCTCATTCCATTGCTAGCTGGGATTTTTTTAGTAGTTTCTCCCCAAGTTTATATCGAGCGAATCAAGAATTATTCTTCTTACCTGGATTTTTATCCGCATTTTTTTGATGGAATCTATCCTAAAGGCAACTTTTCTTGGCACCATCTTTGGTTTGTTGCCTACCTCTTGGTATACTCTTTGGTATCGTTACCGTTATTTTTAAAATTACGAAATCCTAACTCCCAAAAAATAGTGAACTTTTTTAAACGAATCTTAACATCATGGTATGGTTCGTTTTTATTGGTTTTGCCTATCGTTTTATCCCAATTTATTTTAAGACCTTTTTTTCCAAATGATACCCATGCCTTAGTTGATGATTGGGCTTGTTTTGTTTATTACCTTTTTTTCTTTTTATATGGCTATATCATATCTGTTTCGGATGACTGGACCAGTTTGGAAAAATATAAAAAGCATAATTTATGCTATTCTATTCTTTCGTTTATATTCCTTTTTGTAGGATATGCCTTTTTTTTTGACAATCCGAACTACCATATTTATACAAGAAAAGCTATCCAAATTGCTATTCAAAGTCTGACTGCCTGGTTTTGTGTAATAACAATTATAGGCTATGGAATTAAGTTTTTAAATAAAAGCAATAAATTTCTTCCCTATGCTAACGAGGGGATATACCCGTTTTATATACTACACCAAACCGCAATAGTTTTGATTGGTTACTTTGTAATCCAATGGAAGATAAACCTTTATGTAAAATATTTGATCATCAGTAATCTATCTTTAGTAGTCTGTATTTTTATTTATTGGTTTTTTATACGTCCTTTTGGGATAACAAGAGTATTGTTTGGTATGAAAAATTAGTAAAATGTGTTAGAGGTGATGTAATATTCAACGCCATTAAAAAGCCGTATTTCGTGGTATGATGAAAGCATTCAGGTAGGAAGAGAGAAATTATTGGTAATTTTAGGTGTGAGGGAAAGCCAAATAGACTTGAATAGAGCTTTAAAATGCTTAGATACACAAATTTCCGGAGCAACTTCTTTTAGTCCGGCGTAGTAAATTTTTTCCAAAGCGATTCTTTCTTTAGATTGATTCATAAATTTCTGCTATCCTTCTTACAGAGCTATCCCACTGAAACATTTTGGAATTTTGAAATCCAACTTCTTTATATTTGTCTAGCAAACTTTTATCCGAAATTAATTTTGTAAATATACTTACAAAACCATTATTATCTTGCGGATGGAAATAATGGGCTGTCTCGCGCAACACTTCCGGTAATACGGTCGCATTAGAGGATAAAACAGGACAACCTACAGATTGAGCTTCTAAAACAGGGAATCCGAATCCTTCGTACAAAGAAGGAAATATTAGCATATTGGCACACGCATAAAGGAGCGGAAGTTCGTTGTATGCAATTTTGGGAAAAGGGATTATATAATTTTTAAAGTGAAGAAAAATATCTTGTATGGATTCAGGCACAATCCCATTGCTTCCGGCAATTACCAAAGGATAGTTACAATCTTTATTTGCCCATAGAGTAGATAAGTTGTTGACAATAAATCGTAAATTTTTATGCTCTTTTCCTATTCCAACGGCGAGTAAATATTTTTCAGGTAAATGATATTTATTTCTGAATTCTTCTTTATCCTTTTCGTTTTGTGGCTTGAATAGAGCATGATCTACGGCATTGTAGATTACTTCCGGAACATTATGTTTATAATCAAATGACTCGACCAGGTCTCTTTTTGTATATTCGGAAACCACAATTATTTTTTTTGATAATAATTTTATTGAATTAAGGATAACTTTTAGGTATATCCTTTTTTGTATAGAGTTATGGTATTCTCTCATTTTATATGGAATAATATCATGAATCGTAACCATACATTTCGTTAAAAAACGCAAAGGAACATTAAAATGAGGAATATCAAGTATATCTATATATTTCATTGTAGAATGCCCCAGTAGTTCTTTTAGGCTATATATAGGGACATTATAAGAGATTATTTCATAATCTTTTTGAAATTCCGTCAAGGCTTCTGTTTCGCCATAAAGTACTATATTTTTTAAAGAAATATAGAGAGGAAGAAGTTTTAAAATATGATATATTCGAGTTCCAATACCCGAATGTCCAATCATTCTTGCATCTATACCTATTTTTTTTGTTTTCATTAATTTATTTCAACGTTGTTCCTAATTTATATAACTTTTTTTTTACTCTTCTTGAATTTTTTTATAGGGTAAAAATTATTAATATACTTACATTTTAAAGTCTATAAAAAAAAATTATAAATAAACTTTTATTATGTAACAAATTCTGAAAATAATACGACTAATATAGTAGAGTAGGAGGAAGTGAACAATGAAACGATTAATTTTGATTTTCTTTTCATTAGTTTTGGTATTCGCGATTGGAGCGAGGGAGGGGTTAAACCCAGTTCAAGAGAACGTTCCGGAGGGTTCAAAAAAGATAGCATCTGAAAAAACAGAAAAGTTTCTTGACCAAACGATTCTCGAATTTAACAAAAATCTACAACTTCACGCCAGGTTATTGACAATGGATTTGGAGGTTTTTCCAAAAAATACATTGGCTACAAAAGGTAAAATAGCCGGTGATGATTGTGTTTCAAACAAAAATCAGAAAGATCCATCTAATAACTGCATTCGCATAGAGCAATTTCAATTCATTAATAACGGAATTGATAAGGAAAATAAAGGTAATGTGAGTAACTCAATGACCTTATTTTTCTCTGACGGAGCAGAAAAGAGGGACTTACTTAAAGTGAAAACAAGTTTTTATGCGATAACTAATTTAGCGAAAAATAGGGTATATTTGGAAGTAACCGATCTAGATCCTCTTGCTACTGTAGACCATGATACAAAAGTATCTATATTTCTTCAACATGATGGAATACCACCTGTAGGGACAATAGAGTCTACAAACCGAGGATTTGGTAAATATAAATTATCTCATGTGACAGATGATGCGATTAGAATGAGTTTCAAAAGAAGTTCTTACATTAATAATTTGGATTTCTTTGACAAATTATTTAATCAAGTTTACAACTTTAACGATAGGGATATTAATAAGAGAGAGAAAAATAATATTCAATTTCTAGAGGGAAATTTACGCTTCTAATATGCTGACTCTAAATAGGTAAGTGGTCATTCTGATGAATTTGACCACTTATTTTATTTTTATTACTTCATTCTGTATAGTCCATTACTAAATACATTAAAGTTTCTTCTCCGGTAGGATTTGAATATTCGTGCGGAACATCTGCCTTAAAAAAAACCGAATCTCTAGACTCAAGTTCATAAACAAGTCCCCCAACCCGTAATCTTAGCTTTCCTGCTACAACCACAATGTTTTCTGTTGTACCGGCTTTGTGTGGTTCTGCTACCTCGATTCCACCAGGCTTTAAAATCAATTCATATAGCTCTGATTTTCTATTACCTGTAAATGGAAACAATGCCCTACTGGAAAAAACCTTAGAATTGGAAAAAAGGATTTTGGTATTTTCGAATTTAAGCAAATGAACTCCATCACTATCCTTTTCTTTTAAAAGATCGCTAAATGGAACACTTAAACCATTGGCAATTTTCCATAAAACAGATATGGTAGGAGTGCTTTTCCCTTGCTCAATTTGTGACAACATTGCCCTACTAACTCCGCAACGTAAAGCCAATTTATCCAAGGATAAATTTCTTTTTTGACGTAAATTTTTTAAATTTTCTTTTACTGTTTCAACAATGTGTTCAGCCGTATCATGATTATTATCCTCTGTTATTGTAGAAGATTTTGTTTTCATAAAAAAAAGATTCAATATAACAGAGGAAAAGTCAATTAAAAATTTATAATTTTTCCAAAACTATTACAGGAAGAGCTTTGGGAAAAGAATCCAAAACCTTTATAATTTCTCGAATTGTACCCCGGTATTGAATTTCTTGGGGTGTTGTGAGATTAAGACCTAAAAATATTTTATAATTCTGTTTTGAGAATTTTTGGATTTCTTGAATAACTTTTTTGTATCTATAAGGAGTTTCATAAATTACCAAGGTGTGATTTAACATAAGGTATTTCTTTATTTCATTTTTCCTTATCTCTTCTTTTTGACTAAAAAAACCAATAAAGGTAAAAGGGGAAATCCGAAAACCACTCAGAACAAGAGCACATAATAAGGCAGAAGCCCCTGGAATCATTTTTATTTCTATATTCTCTTGAATTGCGAACTCAACCAAATTACTACCGGGATCTTCTACCAAAGGCGTTCCCGAATCTGAAATTAGAGATACTTTTTTTGATCTTTTTATAGCTTGGATTAACTCCATGACATTCTCCATGGTAGAATGTTCGTTTAAGAGTTCAAATTCTTTTGTGATCCCATAGTGCTTTAGAAATTTTGAAGTTTCCTTGAACTCTTCCCCGATTATAAAATCAGAGTCTTTTAACTCTTCAATGGCATGAAAGGTGACATCTTTATAGTTTCCTATAGGAGTAGATATAATATTTAATATGGGTCCCATTCACATACCATTATCGTTTTTGAAAAACTAACCGTCAAGCAAGATATGAGAACTCAAAAAAGAGTCTACTACAAAGCTATAATTTTTATAAAAATCTATACTAAAATTCATAAAAAGGTTTGTCTAAATTTGAGTTTTTTGAATTTTATCTATAAATACTTAATTTTAAAGAATTATGATAAACCTATTAACCTTATCCGGAACAGAATTAGCAAAAATGATTCGCCATCGAATGGTGACATCAAGAGAAGTCGTAAAAGCCCATATTGAACATATCAAAAAAGTAAATCCGTTGTTAAACGCTGTTGTTAAAGATCGTTTCACAGAAGCTTTAAAAGAAGCAAATCTTGCTGACTCTAAAATAAGGGATTATCCGATAGAAGCTCTTCCACCATTTTATGGAGTTCCCTGTACAATCAAAGAGCATTTTGCCTTAAAAGGAATGCCAAATACATCCGGTTTGGTTCATCGCAAAAATAATATATCCATTACGAATGCAACAGTTGTTGAACGTTTGCTTTCTGCCGGAGCAATTCCTCTTGGTGTAACAAACGTATCCGAATTGGGAATGTGGATGGAATCCAATAATGAAGTTTATGGAAGAACAAATAATCCTTATGATAGAAAAAGAACTGCTGGTGGTAGTTCAGGCGGTGAAGGTTCTATTATTGCCTCAGGAGGTTCTCCTTTTGGTTTGGGTTCAGATATTGGAGGTTCTATTCGGGTCCCGTCGTTTTTTAATGGAATTTTCGGGCATAAACCAACCGGTGGTTTGGTTCCAAATACCGGTCATTATCCAACGACAGAGGGAAAAGCAATTCGGTTTTTGACTTCCGGACCGATGGCAAAACATGCAGAAGACTTATGGACTATTCTAAAAATTATTGCCGGAGATGATGGTAAAGACAAAGGAATTTTAAACTATACTTTACGAGATCCAAAAGAAGTTCGATTAAAAGATTTAACTGTTTTGAATGTGACAGACAACGGATTAATTCCAGTATCCGATGAATTACGGTTTATACAACAAAAAGCTATTGCCGCTTTATCTCATGCTGGTGCGAAAATTTCCAATGTCCAATTGGCAGATTTGAAAGATTCGTTTTTTATATGGGCATCTATGTTAAGTGAGGCGGGTGGAAGATCTTTTAAAAATATGATGGGAGACGGAACGGATATCAACGTAGGACTAGAACTCACTAAATGGATGCTTGGATTTTCTAACCATACTTTACCTGGAATCTTATTGTCTTTTGTGGAAGACGTTCCTAAACTACTCCCCAATATTACAAAAGAGTTTGTGCAAAAAGGGGAAAATTTGAAAAAGGAAATGAAAGAGATTATTGGTGAGCATGGTGTAATGCTATACCCGAGTTATCCGGAAGTTGCTCCTCCCCATAACAAACCCTTAGCCAATTTGTACCATTGGATGTACACAGCCATTTTTAACGTAATGGAAAATCCTGTTACGCAGGTTCCACTAGGTCTTAACCAACTTGGCTTGCCTTTAGGGATACAAGTTGTAGGAAGCCATGGAAACGATCATATTACAATTGCAGTAGCAATGGAGCTGGAAAAAGCTTTTGGCGGTTGGACTCCTCCAAAATATTTGAAGTATCATATTTAAGACGGTTTCTGATAAAGACCACCTTAAAGGCAGTGAAATTATTTACGATAGCTTTCTTGAAACAAATTGTCGATTTAGAAAAATGGTGTTCGTATGCCAACTGCTATAAAAATCTCCAATTATAAATCTGTCTTTGAACTAGAAATTGAATTAGGGGATGTCACAATTTTCATCGGAGAAAATGGTTGTGGCAAATCGAATATTATAGAAGCAATTGCTATTACCTCAGCTGCGTTAATGAATAAATTATAGTAATATCAGTTTTAGCAGTAATTTGTGGAGCAGATAATTGGAATGAAATAGTAGACTTTGGAGAAGCCAAAAAGAAATGGTTTATTAAATTCTTAGAATTACCCAACGGTATTCCATCTCATGGTACTTTTAATAGAGTATTTAGCTTAATAAATCCAGATGAGCTTACCTTAAGTTCTAAAGAATATTTTAGTTCTCAAATGGAAAAAATAAGAAAACATTATGCAATAGACGGGAAAACAGTAAGACGTTCGGGTGATAAGAAAAATAATAAATCAGCAATTCATCTTGTAAGTGCTTGGTTAATCAATACAGGATTGTCTTTAGGACAAGTAAAAGTTGATGACAAAAGCAATGAGATTACAGCTATACCAGAACTTCTTGATAAACTAGATATAAAAAATGCAATAGTATCTACTATAGATGCAATGGGAACTCAGAAGGATATAGCCAAAAAAATAAAAGAGAAAGGTGGAGACTATGTATTATCATTAAAAGGAAGTGATCGGTGTGGAAGAAGTAGAGTCCTTCGATTGGTGCATTGGCAGAACCACCACCTTCGCCAGGTACGTTTTCGTTGCCTTGAGCATCGTTTACGGAAGGTGTATCGAAGCCTATAGCAGAGGTAAAGGCAAAAAATGGAAAGCTGTCTTTAGATTTCGTACAGGTAATTAGGATGATGCTGATTATAGAAAGAGCTAAAACATAAGCACGTTGATTTTCACCACGGATGAACACAGATAAACGCAGATTTGTTTGCGTTTTTTGTATAAGTAGTGTAGAGAAAAAAAGTAAGAATATGAATGCAAATAAGTATTCTTGATTTTCTAAGTTGACAAAAGGAACGAAGCTTGATTTGTCTTGAGTCAATACTGCATTCGTTCTTATCCATTGGGCAATAAGTTCGTCTCCATTTTTGACATAGAGGGTGTAGCGTTGAGGTACGCTTGGTGCTACGTGGATTTCGTAGAGTCCTTCTTCAAAATAGTAAGTTACTTCGTCTTTGTTACGGTTGATTTTCTTCTTTCTCATGCCTTGGTAGTCATAAAAGTAGTTGAACTCCTCACCAAAGCCGGTCACGATGGATGACAGCCTTCCAAGTCCGTCATGCGTGAATGTGTCGTTGTTGCGTTTGTGGATGTAGCCTGATGTGTCATACTCGTAAGTGTCGGTTACGCTGGAAATTTGGTTTGGAATCCTTACTGACGTGACTGCGTTGGCGTGGTCGGTGTCGGTATATTGCATTGTGATGTCTCCTTTTTGGGTTAGGTTTCCGTTTGTTGTGTAGGTATATTTTCTCTTGCCATAACTACCTGTTGAGTTGGTAAGTCGATTGTAACTGTCAAAGCCAAAGGTCTGCGATTTCCAAGGATTTGCCAAGTCATTGATCGTAGTCATATTTCCGGAAGTGTCGTAAAAATACTTTTTGTGTTCTTCTACTCGTTTGGTCATTCCTGTAGTGAGTTTATAAGAGGTGAGTTGCCCGTTTAATTGGTCAAAAATGTATTCCGTTACAACTCCGTTTCCGAATGTTTTTGTTAATTTGTTTTGGGTTTCATCAAATTGAAAACCAAGCATTTTGAGTTCTTTCGATTTCCCATCGTTTGGTAACATCTTGATGGTTTCCAGTTCTTTATCATTGTAGATGTAACTGACAATCGTTCCATCGGGATAGATGATTTGTCTAGTTCGATTCATGGAATCGTGTGCGTACTCAAACTTGATTTCATAATTTTCAATCAAGTGTGTTCTTTTTACAACGTTTCCTCTCTTGTCGTATTCAAGTTTTACTTCTCCCGTATTGTCTTTGATCCTTGTGACTTTACCTTTGGCGTTTGCTTGTTTTTCGTCATAGAAATATTCTACTTCTTCACCATTTGCACTGTATTTGTGCAACCTTCCGTCTTGATAATAGGTGTATTCGATAGTAACTCCACGAGCATCCGTACTGGAAGTTAGATTTCCAATTAAGTTGTAAGCGTAAGTGATCTTTCCTGAATTAGAATCTATTTTAGTTAGAATATTGCCTGCTCTGTCATAATCCAAACTAATCTTGTTTCCGCTTGGTTCGGTTATGTCGGAAACCCTACCGCTTTCATTATAAGCGTAAGATGTAGTTAAATCACCTATTGTTTGAGAAAGGACTTGTCCGAGTGCGTTACTCGTTGCTACTTCTGTCGGCTTGTCCGCAGAAGTTTTGGTGACTGTAAACCGATTGTAAGAATAAGTGACTTCGTTTCCATCTGATTTGACTACTTTTGTGAGCCTGCCTTCCGGGTCATTGTATTCTAAGTTCGTGTATTTGTGTGTCTCCACACCGGAAACGTAAGGGTCGGTTTGACTTATTAGTCTTCCCAAATAGTCATAAGTAAAGTCTTCTGTGTAAACCTCTCCATCTTTGCCGGATGTTTCTTTTTTGCGAATTTTGCCTTCGTTATCAAAGTAACTCCTCGTCCAAGTGTAGGTATCACTTGAACCGATCAGTGGTAGAGGAAATATGCTTACGCTATCTGATTCGTCTGAAACTCTTTCTCTCTCTTCCACGTAAGTATTGTCGGAAGAGTTGGAGTAGATGAATTTTTTACTCCAATTGGATTCACCTGGATTTTTGACTAGTGTAATCCTGCCGTAATCATCAAATTCAATTTCGCTTACTCCTCCGTTTATGTCTGTCTTCTTGGTAATTCGACCTGTTTTGGAATCGTATATGTAGCTGATTGTATGACCAAGATGGTTGGTTGCTTCCGTAGCTTGGGAATTTGAGTTATATGTTATGGTAGTTGCCTGTCCTATTGGGTTTGTAATCGATGTTATGTTACCTTTATCATCATGCTCAAAGTTGGTCGTTGCCCACGGGTATGACTAAGAAATAATGTTAAAGTAAATAGGTAAAGATGCCAAAAATAATGGTATGGCAGCAAAAATACTAAAGTGTGATAAAGATAAAGTTTATATAGAGATAGAAATAAAATTAACAAATTCGATGTTAGAGACAGAGAATATAATTCAATCATCCTTGAATGAAGCTGGATGCTTAGCAACAGGCAAAGCATTGGAAAGATTTGATACGGATGGAAGTCCGATGCTACTGGGAAATGTAAAATTCACAAGTAAAGGTAAAGAGCCAAAGAGTTACCAAACACCTTATGGAAAGACGGAAATAGAACGACATGTATACCAGACCAGCGAAGGAGGGAAAACATATTGTCCCTTAGAATATCAAGCCAGAATAATAAACAGTACCACTACTCCAAAGTTTGCACAAATAGTATCGGATAAATATGCAGAGCTTGATGGAAGAGCAGTAGCAAGAGATTTGGAAAAAAATCATGGACGAAAAGTTCCCTTATTATACATCCAGAATGTAGCAGAAAGTGTTCAAGCCATAGCAGAAGCAAAAGAAGAAAAATGGGGATATAAAGTTCCTCATTTAGACGTTCCGGTAGCAACTGTAAGTATAGGGATGGATGGAGCAAATGTGTATATTTTAGGTGAAAAGTTTAAACAAGTAATGGTTGGTACAATAGGGTTACATGACAAAGACGGAAATAGGTTGTATACGAGTTATATAGCAAGTCATCCGGAGCATGGAAAAGAGTTGTTTAAGAAAAAAATGGATGCGGAGATAATACAGATAAAAAATCAGTATCCGAATGTGAATTATATAGGTCTTGCGGATGGAGCAAAGGATAATTGGACTTTTTTGGAAAAATACGTAGATATTTTAACATTGGATTTTTACCATGTAACGGAATATCTTTCTATAGCATCTAAGATAATATATGAGACCAAAAGTGAACAAGAAATGAAGCTAAGTGAATGGTGTCATCAGTTGAAGCATGAAGAAGGTGGGGCAAAAATCATTTTGGAATCAATTAAAACCCATTTTGAAAATGGAAAGTATTCAAAGAAAGACCGTGAGGACTTACAAAAGGTAATTACGTATTTTACAAATAACCATGATAAAATGAATTATCCGAATAATCTTGATAAAAAATTGCCAATAGGCTCCGGTATAACAGAGGCCGCTTGCAAAATGATTGTGAAAGAAAGACTTTGTAAATCCGGAATGAAATGGAAACGAAATGGGGTTAGAGTCGTTTTGGATTTAAGAACTATGATTTATACTCCAGATAGGTGGGAACAGTTCTGGAGCAAAATCAACCAATATGGAACTTATACTCATGTATAAGTTTAACATTAAATATAAGTCATACCCTTGCCCACTTACCGGGTTGGATTTCAACGGAACTACTGCTCAGATTTGCTCCCGTATAGGTGAAAACCCGATTGTCTATGACTACACCGTTTGACTTTTTGGTGTAGGTATAAACTTGTTTAAGCGGAGAGTAGGACTTTTCAACTTCCGTTATGCTACCTTCGATGTTGGTTGTTTCTTTGGTAACATTTCCGTTTGTGTCGTATTCGTAAGAAATCGTGTTTTGGGAAAAGTAGTTTCCGTTTTCGTAGATCGTGTCGCTTTGTGACTTGATTCTGTGTGTTAGTGTGCCGTTTGGGGTTGTGACTTTCTCATATTGGATGGAAACTTCATCTTGCAAATTTCCGCCTGCGTTGTATGTTTTGACTTTGCTTGGTTTGCCAAGTTCGATAATGTCGGTTTGGTTGTATTCCGTTATTTGAGTAGAGACTTTTTTCTCTTCACCTTGCGGAGTGATAACTGACGTTTCTTTAGTGGTAGACTTAAATCCCAACATTCCCATTTCATCATTGTTTCCAATACGCACTTTGGAATCAATGTATTGGTAGGAAAACCGTTTCCATTGGAAAAGCTTACATAGATAGTAGAACCGTTAAAAGTAATTAGATCGGCTTTTCTATCTCCATTGATGTCAGCAAAAACTTTTGTGTTTTGCTCTTCGGCAAAGGTGTTGCTGTTATCAGTCTTCAAAAACTGCGGTTTGGGATTCAAGGAATTGGAGATATTCGCTCCAGTGAAACCGTCTCCCGTAAATAAGCAAACACTCACATCACCGCTTTCCAGAACGGCAAGGATGTCAATCTTTCCGTCTCCGTTCACATCTGCAAAAGAGACGTTTTTGTAGTTTGTAGAGCCAAGAGAAAAGGCATACTCGGAAGACGAACTTGTAGAGGCGGTTATGTCTATTCGATGTACGACCATTTTATCAAGACTGTTTTTGTTTATGGTTATCCATTCGGGTTTGCGGTCGGAATCTATGTCAGACAAAAATCGTAAACTATTTTCGCTATCCGCATAACCCACTTCTATTTGAATGGAATTCGAGCTAAAACCCGTACCATTGGAAAGATAGATTTTGAAACGGGTTTTGTTTTCATTTGGAGAATCGTAGACCATTACGAAGTCTGTCCTACCATCAGCGTTCATGTCAATGGCGAAGTTGTTGGAAGTCAACTTCATGTTGTTAGGATCGTATCCGATATTGTCAATTACAAGTCCGGTGTCTGAAACTTGGTTGAATACGTAGTTGGAAGGTCTTACGATCTTTAAGGTCTTGCCATTCTCTTCTGCAATCCATAATTCTTTAGCTCCGTCACCGTCAATGTCGGCAGTAGATACAAAGGAATTGATTCGTAATTGCCAGCCCGGAGAAGCAGGATATTCTTGGTATTGTGTTTCCGCAATCTTGGCAACGCTTATATGGTTGTCATTTTTGCCGCCTGTAATTTTTATGAGGTCTGTTTTTCCGTCATTGTCTACATCATCCATAAAGATCATCGGACCAACTCCGCATGTTCCCGAAGGGACAAAAAGGTTATAAGATTCACTTTCAATTTGGTTACGGTAGTTGCCTGTGGTGAGTTTTTGTAATTTTCCACCAAGCGAGCTGACAAAACGATCATCGGAATCATAATGAACTCCGGCTAATTCGAGACGAGAAATAGTGTGTAAACTTGGCATTTGCCAACCGATTCCAAAAATTCCGTTTTGTGTATTAGAGTTGTAAGCCAATTGAATGTTTGGTTGAAAGGCATTTGAAACGGGTAGTGCGATGTCAATTACCATGTTTGCTTTTCCGGTTGCGTCTACGGTAACTTCAGGAAGGGATTGCGGTAGTTCCACTTGAGTTCCGGTATTACTAAGCAAAGGAATAGACAAAAGTATAATAAAAATAGTCTTTAATGTCTTTTTGATGAAATGATTTAAGGGGGGTACAAATATTTGAAATTTTCATAACCTTCTCTTTTGAAATAACTTCCTAAGTAACCAAATAAGGAAAGCAAAAATAAATTTGCAAGTAGATTTTTGAATATTTTTATTTTCTTTAGAAAAAAAGTTGTTGGTTGTAGTTAAACAAGACAGTTGTAATTACAAATCAAATACAAAATAAGACTGAAGCTTGAAAGTTTTTCAAAAATTTCTATTTGTGTCATCTAACCAAAGCTGGAATTATCAATTTCTTTATACAATCTACAGTTCGTATTTTATTGTCGTAAAATTAAGGCTTTTCAAATGGCATCTAACTTTGATTTAGTGCCATTATAGCCAATTCTTGACGAGACCAAACCAGAGTGGTTGGGAGGGAGTGCTTATGTATTGCTCTTCCCCACGGTTTATAGAAAGTTTAGAAGTAAAAGATTTTCTAGTAATTCATATTGATACAGACAAAATCTTTACTCACCAAAATTTTTCTGGGATAAATACAAATTTGCCCTATCAAGGTTTATACAAAGAAATCCTGCAAAGATTTGAGCAAATAATTGGAGCAGATATTTATTCTAAATATCGAAATAAGATTATATTTGCAATCAGCATGTTTACAATAGAATGCTGGTTATTAGTTCTCCATTGCAAAGACAAACAAAATGCAATCAAAAATTGTATAGATCTATTATATAAATGCCTGCAAAAAGGAAATTCAAAAATTAATCCATATTCTAAAAAACCCAAAGAGTATGAATATCTTAGTAGGGACTTTAACAAACGAAAAAACCTTATAGCAGGTTATAAATTAAATCCAAGCCTTGAATCATTCGTAAATGAGTTGAATTCTAAAATCAAGAATTTCTAATTTCCTATAAACATATTTGTATAGGGTTTATACCCAATCCAATATTTATGATCGTCATAGTTGTTTGTAATTTTATAAAACGATTCGATAAATCTTTCTGAAAAGGGATAATCCACTTTCCTTTGTTCTAAAAATTGTTTTAAAAAGAAAACGTTATTTGTATCACTCTGTAATCCTGTAGAAACAATTCCAGGTCCAAAATGAATTTGGTCCAAATACATAAATGAAAAAGCCAAATCATCATTGTGTAGAGATGTTTGAAACAATAACGAACCGGTAAAAATCCAAGGTCCCTGCCTTCTTCCAAATTTGGAAAGATCGGTTAATTTACTTCCTCCAAATTGTATAATTCTCCCTTTTTCTAAGCTTAACTCTTCTTGGCTAACAGTAACTTTTTTTCCTGCTCTATTTCCGGACAGATTTCTCAATTCAAAATTTTCCAAACCTTTTAATTTTTTCCACCATACTTCTGAAAACCTGGATTTATTTTTTATATCTATCCCAAAACCATATTGAAAATCTTCGTTTGGATCGTAAATTGGTCTGTTAATCATTAATTCAGGATTTAATACATAGTAAAAAATATCCTCCTCTTCCGGTTCCAAGGTAATTTTAAAATGGTAAGACGGAAGGTATAGATAATTGATTACACCTTTTTCTAACTTTAGGTGCTTCCTGTATTGCGTCTCTATCAATTCATGTTTGATCAAGGAAGCTCCTGAGTCTTTTATTGTATACAAATAGTCTAATATGGCATATTTGATTTCTCGATTATCCTCATAAGCAACATTTCCGGTTATCTTGTCTTGCTTGATATGAATGGAATACGTCTGAATTCCAAGGTCAATCATGGCTGTAAATACTTGATTTTTAGGGATTTTATTTTGTATATTTTGAGCAATGGAATTAACTTTTCCTAAATCTTTAAAATAAATATCCCTATCATAAATTTTGGGGTCAATGGAACGAAATTTTTCTTTTGCAAAGCCTATGTCCAAAAAAGCAATAAAATCCTTTTGCTTTAAAGATCTCCATTGTAAAAAGGTTATAAAATCAAATAGCTCTTTTTCGTTAAATAAATCTATTTTTTGATTGTTTTTGGATACAATCAATTCATCAAGAAGTTTGATAAAATTTGAACTATCGCTTTTTTCCGCTTTTTCATAAAAAGAAAACCAATCTCGAAAATTGTTATAAATAAAATCTCGTTCCCTTGTAGTAAAGTTGACATCTTCGAATATTTTAGAAAGTTTGTATTTTAGTAAATGATACGTTTTATTTATATCTTTTTCTTTGTAGTACCCCTTAAAATTCTCTTCAAAATCCTTAAAGTATTTTTTGGATGAAGGGTAATCGCCTCTTTGGTACAAAGAAGAAGACCATTGTATTTGCATCCATAGTGTCCTATTTTTATTTTTTAGTTTGAATTCCGTATCCAATAGTATGTCAAATTGGTTATTTAATTCATCTTGAGTTTGGTAAGGTAATGAACTAAGAAGTACAAAAAATAAAAAATTTCTTTCTGTTTCTTGCAATAAATTGAGAGCCGGTCTTCCATCTTTCAAATACAAAGGACCCAACGTGACGGGTTCAAAATCAATAGACGTTTCCAATGATTCATAAGCATCAAAAATTCTGCTTTGGTATACCTTTTTGAAAGAATCGGATTGGTTTTTATAAATACTTTGCGTCTTTTCTTTGTATATGTCCCAAATTCGATTAATAGCGTAGTAATAAACGGAGTTTGTATAAATGGGGGCAGGTGCGATACCTTTAATAAAATATATTTCAAAGTCTATGTCCGACAACATTTCATGGGTTATTTCTTTTTCTCTTTGAGACAATGCCAATTCGTTGGCTTTTTGAGCATGGTATTTAGCTTTATCCCATACGAAACCTCGAGAAAAAAGGTAAGCTAATTTAATATTCTTTAAATATGGCTCTTCATCTGTACTTATAGAAATAAATTTTTTATATTCCGGTTCTATAACATTTAAATTTCCTATTCTCAAATTTTTATAATAATATAGAACAAACTTTTTTTGATCCGTTGCCAGTGGGTGCAAATCATATCTCTCTTGGTATGTTTTGCAATCTACGTCATCTTTTGCTTCATAACACATCAAAAGCATATTGTATAAAACCTTTTCTTCTTCTTTTGAAGCTAATAAATATTTATCTAAAATAACTTTATAATAAAAAAGATAATCTGTTACAGGAAATAACTTTGTTTTTAGCCTCGCTATATTTAGTTCGGACTCAATAAGTAAGTCCGGCTTTGTGTCCGGTAGCACAGAGTTTGCTTGCAAAAGATAACGAATAGATTTTAGATGCTCTTGTTTTCTCTCCTCTTCAATACCACGTTTTGTAAATTTTCTAAATTCATTCTCATATAATTTTTGATCTTCCGGGTATTCGCTTATACTTTCACCGATAATAATTACCTTTTCTTCTCGCAAAACTTTATTGATATTTTTTATATTGGAAAGTATTTTATCTTTAATTCTAGTACTGTTTTCTTCTTTTTCTATTAATAGGATAGACTTCACTCCTGCAAATTGCAATATATCATACAAAAATCCTATTTTGATAAAATTATCCAAAGTCCTTTTGTAATTCGTTATGATGAGTAACGGAATATTCCACTGGTTTTCCACTACTTCTCTAATGTGTATATTACCAACTTTTTTTTCTCCTATCATGTGCTTGCGGTTAGAAAAGTCAGTTTCGCCGACAAGAATATCTGTATCAGTGAGATAATTTTTTAGTTCTTCCGAGGACACGTTTCTTAGATTGATTTCCTTGATCTCTTTTTTTTCTTCTTTACTTTCAAGAGTAAATATGCTTTTTGTTCTTTCCCAAAAAGATTTATCCCTTTTATCAATATCTGGAAAAACATCTGTTATACGTTTTAAACGGGAATACTCAAAGTCAACTTCTCTTTCCAATTGACTTGAACGAAAAATATAACGTATTTCAAAATAATCATTTAGAGTTTTATCTTTGTATTTTATGCCATTGAAGTCCATTTTATACATTTTATAAGATGGAACAAATACTATTTTTTTTATATTAGTGTAGCTATCAAGTAAAGATGCCAAATGCTTTTCTATTTCTTTTGGATCATCAAAATCGTCAATACGGAATTCTTGAACACTTCTACTATTTTTATAAAACGCCATTTGTGTGTAGTATTTTCCAGATGCAAAAAATTGAATCAAAATTTCATTCGGTTCTAATAATATCGGTATTGGTTTGGGAGAGGTTTCGGTCCAACTAGAAACATCTATTCCTACAGGAATGTACTTAGAATAATTCTTTATGGATTCTTGTATTTTCTTTAGGTTCTTTTCTTTTTCATTTATGATTTTTGCCGTGTTCCGGCTTTTTTCATTCGCCTGTTCTATTTTACCAATGTATTCCTTATCTTCTAACACTAAAAGTTGAATATTATTTAGGGTTTCAAATATTTTTTTATCCTGGAACTTCAATTCATTTACCAGAAGTTGTCTAAAAAAAATGAAGCTAAATAGCTTTTCTCTGTTTGTAACGACTTCGTCGTATTTTTTTAGTTTTAAAAGAATCATGCTCTTTAATGAATACAGACTATTTAAAAATATTTCATCTATATCGTAGATAATACCCGGATTCTTTTTTAAATTCTCTTCTGCTTTATTTGTATACTCCAAAGCGGTTGAATAGCTACTATAATTCTTTTCACCTTTTTTATAGAAATACTCAGCTTGAATTTGGTAAATACTTAACAACTCTCTTTCAAATTGGTATTCACTAGAGAAATAAAAAGCTTCCGCTATTTGCTTTTCAAACTTTTCCAATTCACCCAATCGATAATAGATTAAAGCTGTAATTATTTTTAATCTTGCTCTTTCTTTGGCTGAAAATTTATCACCTTCCAAACCAATATCATCGTCCTCAATTCCCAAAGGATTTTTTATCAAAGGCAATGCTCTGCCATAATAATCAAAGGCTACTTCGTATTCTTTTTTTTGTTTGTAAAGTTCCCCTAAATAAAAATAATTGTAACCAAGAAACGGGTCAAAATTATAATAAGTTTCATCAAATTTTTTTTCACAATAATCCTCTAAATCTTCCTCCTTAATTTTTAAAGTTTTATCGATAGATTCCAAGCATCTTTTAAATGTATCATCCCTAAATTTTTTTGAAAATTTTATATTCTCAACCAACTCTTCTAGTACCGTTTTTACGTTGTCCGGATTTTCCTCCAAATGAGCAAATAAAGCAATATTAGATCTCAGGTAAGACCTGTAGGCTTGTTCATAATTCTTTTTTTCTGTCTGCTCGGTATAATCATACGTATATAGATTATCTGCTTCATAATAATTTCCTCTAATAAATTCATTGTACCCTAACTCAGCGTGATCACCATCTAATATTTGTTTTCCAATTTGAGTTTTGTCTAATTTGTTTTCTTCAATAAATTTGCTACGTTTATGAATTGCCTCTGCTGTTTGGTTAAATTCTTTTTTGTCGGTTAGAATATTAATCCGTATTCCTTGGGTAGTTAGATTAGAGAACTCGGGTGTCATCCCAAAAGGAAATCTTCCCGGTCCAATTGTTCTAACGTTATCAGGTAAAACAGAATCCCATATGGAATATTTAAAATAGTCTAAAAAACCCTTTTTACTTTTTGCATCATATTCTTCGTCTGCTAAAGAAAGCATCTCATCAGCTTTTTCATATTCTCCGATTTCTTGGTAGCAAAAAGCCAAATTATTGTAAAGGCTCATATCATTGATATAGTCCGTATCTCCGTTCATAGACACAGAAGTGGAAAAAGATACAATGGCATCATCATATCTCTCTAACTCCATTTCAGTCAAACCAATTAAAGCGTGTAATAAAGCAATTTTTTTCTTAACATCAACCATATATTCCCTTAATTCTGGAATATCGTTTTTCACTCCAAGCTTTGCAAGAATTGGAAAATATTCCGATTCATAATATATATCTACTGCTTTATGAAAATATTTTAAGGCTTTTGTATATTTGGATGCATAGATATTTGATCTTGCAAAATTAAAGTAGTACAAAGCTTTTTGTTTGTAGTCTTCAAATTGGACTCTATCAATAACATATCTAGATAGTCCTTCTACCTTATTGTAATGGAACAAAGCTTTTTGAAAATTAGACAATAAGAAATAATTATTTGCTATATTAAGGTGTATGTCGGACAATACTTTTTTATTCTCGTATTTTCCCAAAAACTCCAAAATCTGGTTGTACAATTCAATATTTTCTTCCAAATACTGCATTGGAAAATATTTAGTGTAAAGGGATTCATAAACTTTTCCGTCTAGACTGTTTTCTAAGGGTATAAATGTTTTTTTTCGAACATCTATATATTGGTACAACCATCCAAGTAACAAATATGCATCCGCATAAACCGGATCCGCGTAAATAATCCATCCCAAATCATACTCAGCTTGTTTTAAATTCTGTAGTATCTCTGATTTTCGAGACTCTGTTAATGCATCCTCCATAAGATAGTAGGTTTCTTCCTTTACTGCTTTGGAAATAAGGTAATAGGTATAGCCATAAATAGTAGCATAATCCAAACTTTTCCTTGAACTATCTAATATTTCTTTATAATAATTATCTAAAACTTTTAGTTTATCATCGTCATACAAATCCGAAAAAAATTGTAAATCTCTGAAATCTCCAAAATACTTAAAAATTTTTGCTCTGAATATACCATCCAAACTTTCTGTAACATCTCCCCATATATCCAAGCGACGCTTATGGGGTATGTTAAACTTTTTAAATAATTCTCTATTTTCACTCTCCTGAAGATTATTAGCATACTCCAGAGCCGAATCAACCATCTTTTTTTGATAAAAAACGGAATAGTCTTTGTAGATTTTACCTATTGGTAACTTTTTTTCTTTAGATAAAGACAATAATCTAACTATATATTGATAACTAATAGCTGCATCTTTAAACTTATTATTAACCTCAAATTCTCTGGCTCTTTGTTCAAAAAATAACATGGGTCTTTTTATATCTTCTTCTTTGATAACAACTCCGGAATCATAATCATAATTTTCAATAAACTCTAATAATTCGAGACTGGATTTGACAGTATCCCCTAAATCTCTTAAGTTTTCTGCTTTTAAAAGTTTACTTTTTAGATAAACATAAGAACCTTTTTTAAGGGCAGGGAGGTAAGAATCGATTAAAGTATTGCTTTCTTTAAACTTATTTTCCTTTTCAAGTAAGTCTGCCTGCATGTACTTCAAAAATCCGGACAACTCATTACTCTTTCCTTCTAAATTTTGTCCCTTTAAATAAAAATCCGTTAAACGTCTTATCTCAGGTTTTGTATTATTTTTATACAAATTATCATAAATGTCTTCCATCACATATTTAATATCTTTTCGTGATGAGTTATCATCATTTACAATTTCTATCAAATAGTCGGGTATCTTTGATTTATTAGTAGAAAATTCAATAATTCCGATTTTCCTTTTTACTTCGGATGTTCGATAATAATTCGGATATTCTTGTAAAATTTGTTTGTATAGTTCTTTAGCATCTTCTTTATTCTCAAGCTCATCTTGCACATCACCAGCTTCCTGAAGTACACCGGGAGCAATTTGAGAGTGCATTCCCTTAGTATTTTTTACGCTCCCATAGTATTTTAAAAGACCGTCTACAGGATTTAATCCTTTTTGTCTTTCTTCATAAGAATAAGCTAGCGCATAAGACAATCCGTATTGCAAGTCTCCTTTTGTACGGGACATTTTTTGGACCATTAGCTTATACAAATCTTCTTCTCCGTCGTTATCATATTCATAAACCATGAGTCTGTCAGCTCTCGAACGAATAACAGGAAAAAGAGGATCATGTCCATAAAATAATTCAATAGAATTCAGAGCCAGTATAAAATAGTCCATCGACCTTGGTCGGTAGAGTTTGGAAACCTCGTATTGTTCAATAATATCTTTTTGTTTGGGAATTTCTCCTTGTAGTGGTATAAAATATATATTTATGGCGTTATCCAAAGAAGCACTAAAAAAGAGAGAGCCATTGTTCATGGCAGAATACTCCACGTCGAATATGGACAAATTTCCAGCTGTTAATTTGGTGGTTTTACCCGTTTTTAAATCCAACTGTATGATAAAATTGTTATCTCTTTCATCCAAACGTCCGTTTTTGTTAGTGTCATTTTGAACGGAAGAATAATAAAGAAAGCTATCATCCGGATTTACAGAAGGACCAAAGTCCATAAAATTATCGTTGGTGAGTCTTTTTTCTTGTTTTGTAGATATGTCCAGAGAATATATTTCACCTAGTGGATGGTCTTTAAAAGAAAGGTAATATACAGTTTTGTTGTTGGAAGAAAAACACGCTTTTACGCCACCTTTTGTTGTGAGTTGTTTTATTTTGTTTTTGTTTTGGGTGTCAATAATAGCAAGGTTTGGTAATCCCGGTGTGAAGCGTTCCGTAGAAAATACGATATACCTGCCATCTCCGGACCAATCC
Organism: Leptospiraceae bacterium; assembly: GCA_024233865.1. Taxonomy (GTDB): domain Bacteria; phylum Spirochaetota; class Leptospiria; order Leptospirales; family Leptospiraceae; genus JACKPA01. The sequence goes on from JACKPA010000007.1 coordinate 205,695, forward strand.
GGATCCGTATCAACAATTCTTTCTATCTTAGACGGGTCACCGTAGTGAGGATTTGTGAGAACTTGAAAGTCTTCATTTATATACATATCTCCTTTTAGGTAGGCATCCACCCATTTCTTAGGATTCATATCCATCAGAATCAAGTCTCCTTCCGAGTCAAACTGTTCCGAAACATAAACGAGCTTATCTCCTTTGGGGCTTATTGCAGGTTTTAGCGCACTGGCAGGATGATTTGTCACTGGTACAACAATAGAGCTTTTTAAATCTCTAAAAAATATATCAAAATTTCCATTGTCGTTGGAAGCAAAAAATAAATATCTACCATCTTCTGTTGTAGAATTATAAAGATTGTCGCCTCGTTTTACGGTAAGCGGGTATGGGTTTTCATTTTGAGACGTATAATGAGCTTTGCTTATGGAATCGTAATCAAATTCATTTGGTTTTATTTTGGAACTGCGATAAAAAATCAAAGAACATCCAAAAAAAAATAGCAAAGGAAAAATAATTTTATAAAATTTCATTAATCCTTTCGCCCCCATTTTCCTTTTTTGATCTCATAGAATTCACCGTCTTCCACAATATTATAATAAACTTGCTTAACGTTTAGAATTTCTTTATCTAATTTTTTACCTTTTAGTTTTTTATCTTTTAATAAACTTATCTTTTTATCAAAGATTTCTTTCCTTGATTGGTTTACGAGAGATATGAGATCTGTTATCCTTTTTTTATTTTCTGTAAATTTTTTATAATTTCGGGTAGATTTAACCTGTGGATTGATTTTTACAAATCCATCGATCCCTTCACCAATATAACCCTTTTTTTTATAGTCCATAATTTCACCGGAAAAATAGGAAATAGTCCTTAAGGCATTATAGATTTCTCTGTCCATTTCTTCTTCGGGAATTTCTTCGTCCAAAACTTCTTTATCCCAAATTTCAGAGCCAGACGCAGAAGTCCTAATTGAGGAAATGATCCAACCGTCTCTTTCCAAGCTCTTATCTTCTCCTATCATTTGCCTTTCGGCAGCTGTTTGAGATTGTGTAAAAGTTATAGGAGGTGGTTTTAAGGTACAAAAATTTAAAAATATCACAGTTGTTAATAAAACAAACGTTTTCAATTTTATAACACTCCCATTCAATTTAATGCTCAACATAGAGTGATTTTCGGATAAGAAATAAAAGAAATTCTTTTAAAATTAAGTGAATCCAATCATGTAAATCCCGAAAATCATTCTTATCATAGTATATATTGCACTAAAAGAGAAATTTTTTGTATAGCATTTTATAGTGTAAGAATTTTTTTTGTGGGTTTTCGGTATTTTCTCAAATTTTATAGGTAAGAAGCGAAATTTAAGTATTTGCAATATTTTATCCATGGTACAATAAGATTATGGATGCAGTAAACTCTGGAAAATTGCAATATCATCGTTTTTGGTGTATCACGTTCAAGCATACCCGAAGCTCCCGATAGGGAGTTTCACCGAGCAAGTGAGCTTTTACCACTGCAAGTGCTGTGACTGAGTAACTTCCAATCTTACGAAGGCACTGCACTTGCCTGGGAGAACCAAGGCTATCTCGGTGCAAGGAAGCAAACAATTTCCTATTTTGGTTTGCTTCCGCAGTGGGTATGCTTTGTTGTGCGATGTGCTTTTGGTTTTGACTATTTAGTTTCATGTAATTTTTAAGAAAAAGGATTATAAACTTTTAGCTCTTTTATTTTCTTAAAGTCATCTTCATTTCTTGTAACTAAAGTAAAGTTATACATTAATGCTGTAGCTGCTATTATTGTATCTGGAGTCTTAAGATTATTGTTTTGCTTTAATTCTATTGATTTAGACTCTATTTGATTATCTATATAAAATATCTTAGCTGGTTGTATAAATTGAGTAATTCTGTTTATATCTTCTTCTGGAATTTTTTTCCATCCTAACAACTCAATTTTTGTAATTGTCGAAATATTAAATGATTCCCTTAGAATACTTTCCACTTTTTCAACATGATTTTCAGGGATCATATCATTCAAGTAATAAATCAGAATGTTAGTATCTATTAAATATTGATCGTCCATTCTTCACGCATATTTTTTAATTCAATTTCAATATTAAGCTTTAAGTGGCGAAGCATTCCTCGGAAAGGTTTAGGATCATAAATTTCATTTTTTTGGTATTGTTTCTCTTGGATTGGTACAAATTTTTCTACTTTTTTCCAAATTTCATAAGGAATAACAGCATATTCAATTTGTCCTTGAAGATTGTATATGTAATTTAATTTCATAATCATTATAATAATAGCATTTATAAAACAAGTCAATGATTTTATTAAGGTTCTCCAAAAAATAGCCATCAAAAAAACTTTTGATAATTGTAGCTCAAAATAAATGTCTACCTTAAAATTACTTGCCAAAACAAAAAGTTTTTCCATTATAATTTATGTCACATTTACCATGGCTAAATTATTGCAAGTAATCAACTTTCCATTAGTACCCGTTTATGGCTGGACATTGTAAAAAGAAAAACCCAAAAAAGATTAATATCTGAAAGTTCTTGTCCAACTTTATGTGGGTAGCCCATTTATTTGTAGCCTAACCCTCCTAACCCTATGTTATGATATTTCCTATAATATAGGAAGAAAAATATACTTGCTTTATTTTTACAATAAGAAAGTTTTTGTGTATGCATAGAGATTTGATCATATTTTTTATTGCAGGAATGTTTTGTTTTAACTCATGTGCTACTAGATACATGAGTATGGTAGAACCATCCAAATTAACAGGCAATACTAAACCACATACAATATGGACTACGGGGTATCTTGTTGATATACCAATCAATTATAATATAAGATCAGCTGAATTATGTCCCGAAGGACGAATTGGTGGTATCCAAATGACTTATCCTTCAACTCCTCTTATGTTAGTAAATATTTCAGTATGTATTCTTACTTTGTGGCTCATGTGTCCACATACTATTGGTGTTGAATGCATAGATTAAAAACAATTCTTATCTTATTTTTAATTGTTTTTCAATTTACTTGTTTGAAATTTTATTTACGTGATGATATAGATGAGTCACAAGTACTTATATTAACTAAAGATGACTTAAAGTGTATCAAAATACAGACCGGTAAAAACGAGGCTTTTTATTTGGAAGATTGGTCATCTATATGTAAACAATTTGGTAGAAAAGAAATAGTGTATATTAAATATCGTTATAATGGGTTCATCTATAAATTAGACGAAATATGGTGCAAATAATGAAATTAAAATCTTTTACTCTTTGTCTATTTTTTATTGGATGCTTTGCGACTCATAAAGGATTGCCACCTTTAGAGAGTGAAAAATATTTTATAAAATCCAAAGGATGCGATGAAAAAGAAATTCTTGAATCAAAACAACAAAAATCAAAAGAAATAGAGGACAAAACAAAACATTATGATTATTACCCAGAATGTTGTAAACACTATCAAGTTTGTCCTCCCTGTAAACCTTCTTCTTCTTCTTGTTGTTGTAAGTAACAAAACACTTTCTTTATATAAATAGCGTATTGTTTCTTTTCGGTTAACAGATATAGAAGTAATCTAAATACTTGGAATGTATGCATATTTTGATATTCCTTTTTTCAAAAGCTTATTTTCTTTGTTAAGTAGCTAAAGCTTTTTAGCATATCGCACAACGTTAGAGCATACCCGAAGCTGGCGATAGCCAGTTTCACCGAGCAAATGAGCCTATTCCAATGCAAGTGCTGTGACTGAGTAACTTCCAATCATACGAAGGCACAACACTTGCTTGGAGTTCCAAGCCTTCTCTCGGTGCAAGGAAGCAAGCAACTTCCTAATCTGGCTTGCTGACGCTGCGGGTCATGCTCCTGTTGTGCGACGTTTTATTTCCTTCATTATTTCCTATCGTCATAACTTAACCCTTTCTTTCATAAATAATTTTATTCTCGCACTTTTTGCAATAATTCTTTTGGGCTTTAGCTTACTTTCTACTCCTAATTTATCAGTTAAAGCCATCACCTTTCCTTATTATCAACTTTTTGCCTTCTATTATAGAACCCTTAATTTATCAGGTAGCTTACCACTAGGACTTGCTACCAATAAGGTCCATAATTTTGCTTCTCATTACTTTCTACTCCGGATGTACCAGTTCAAGCACAATTCCATTCCTTCCATAATTTCAGCTATTAGCTTCTATGCCTAAGTAGTTAAAAAAAAGAAATTGTACATAAGGGTTTATAGGTTACAAAATTATAGCCAAATAATTTTAATTTTTTACAAAAACTTATGCTGTATTACTTATGCCCATAACTTTGCTTTTCATTACTTCCTAATCCGGATGTACCAATTCAAAACCCCACTCCATTTCTTACTATCAGTTTCTTTGGCTTTTGCCTATTAATGTTCTATTCCGGATTACTTAACTTTTCAGGTGGCTTATCTCTATGACTGGCTACCAATTATGCCCATTATATTGCTTTTCATTTTTACTTTCTTTTCCAGATGTACCACCTCAAGCACAATTACATTCCTTACATAATATCAGGTTCTTTGCCTATTGTTCCATTCCGGATTACTTAACTTATCCAGTGGCTTACTTTTTATACCAACTACCAATAATGTCCATAGTATTGCTTTTCGTTACTTTCTACTCCAGATGTACCAGTTCAAGTCACCACTTTTTTAGCCTAATTCTATAACACTATGCCTAATCTCCAAAGTCTGTACATCTTTTAGGCTTTAGCTTACTTTCTACTCCTTTTGTAACAATTCAAAATTCAACAAAACAAATCCGTTTATCGCTATCATTAAGCCAGAAATGTCGCACAACGTTAGAGCATACCCGTAGTTGCCGATAGGCAATTACACCGAGCAATGGAGCTTTTACCAATGCAAGTGCTGTGACTGAGCAGTTTCCCATCAAGCGAAGGCACTGCACTTGCTTGGAGTTCTAAGCCTTTTCTCGGTGCAAGGAAGTGAGCTGTTTCCACTATGGCTCACTTCCGCAGCGGGTATGCTTTGTTAGATGCCATTTGAAAAGCCTTAATTTTACGACAATAAAATACGAGTTGTAGATTGTATAAAGAAGTTGATAATTCCAGCTTTGATTAGATGACACAAATAGAAATTTTTGAAAAACTTTCAAGCTTCAGTCTTATTTTGTATTTGATTTGTAATTACAACTCTCTTGTTTAACTATAACCAACAACTTTTTTTCTAAAGAAAATAAAAAAATTCTAAATACTACTTGCAAATTTATTTCCGTTTTCTTTATTTGGTTTGTGGTGAGTTTTTCTTAGAGAGAAGGTTATGAAAATTTCAAATATTTGTACCCCCCTTAAATCATTGCATAAAAAAGACATTAAGAATTATTTTTATTATACTTTTGCCTATTTCTTTGCTTAGTAATACCGGAAGTCAAGTGGAACTACCACAATCCCTTCCGGAAGTGACAGTAGATGCAAATGGAAAAGCGAACATGGTAATTGACATCGAGCTACCCGCTTCAAATGCCTTTCAACCACAGGTTCAATTGGCTTATAACTCCAATACGGAAAACGGAATTTTTGGAGTCGGTTGGCAAATGCCAAGTTTACACACTATATCTCGCTTAGAAGTAGCCGGTGTTCATTATGATTCCGAAGATCGTTTTATCAGTTCACTTGGTGGAAAACTCACTTCGATACAGCCTTTGCAGGCTTACTCAGTGACCGATGGCTATTCTATCTTTACTCCTTCGGGAACATGTGGAGTTGGTCCTTGTCAGTGGACTGTAACGGATAAAAACGGCATAAAATATTATTTTGGTCATACGGCAGATTCTCGAATTGAAACACTAAATTTGCCAACCGGAAAATCGGGTTCTGTCAAGATTTGGGCTTTGAACAAAGTCGAAGATCCTAACGGAAATTTTTATACCATATCTTACACCAAAGACACTTCCGGTTTTTATTATCCGAAAACAATTAATTATAGCGATAAAACGATAGAATTTACTCTTTCTACAAGAAGCGATACAAATATTGAATACGCAGAAAATATAAACTTAGGAATGAATAAGATTGTCACAGGAATTAAAATTACTTCCGCGGGTGAAACATTTCGAGACTATACCCTTCACTATGAAGTCGGTAGTTCCAAAAGAAGTAAACTTTCCAAAGTCTCTTTGGCAGGTTACAAAGACTTATCTTTGAGTTATACGGAAACGGTTAAAACATTAAAAAAGTTAGATAATGTTTCCGGCTCTGTTCACTTGGACTATCGAGTTCCCTTTTATAACCAAGCAAAATGTGATGAGATCAAGTCTTATTGTGATTGCAGTGCCTCGTCTGCTTGTAGGGCAGCAGCAGCCAAATTGGGTAAGGACGTTCGGGAAGAATGTGCGGAAGGTGTTGCACTCATGGGAGACTATTGCATCTTAGGGATGCAGATGGGTCCGATGATCTTTATGGATGATGTAGACAAGGATGGAAAGACAGACCTCATCAAAATTACAGGTGGCAAAAACGACAATCATATAAGCGTTGCCAAAATTACGGAAACACAATACCAAGAATATCCTGCTTCTCCTGCTTGGCAATTACGAATCAATTCCTTTGTATCTACTGCCGACATTGACGGTGACGGAGCAAAAGAACTATGGATTGCAGAAGAGAATGGCAAGACCCTAAAGATCGTAAAACCTTCTAACTACGTGTTTAACCAAGTCTCAGACACCGGACTTGTAATCGACAATATCGGATACGACCCAAACAACATGAAGTTGACTTCCAATAATTTTGCCATTGACATGGACGCTGACGGTAGGACAGACTTTGTAATGGTCTACGATTCTCCAAATGAAAATAAAACTCGTTTCAAAATCTACCTCTCCAACGGTACGGGTTTTAGCTCGAATCCTATTCAAATAGAAACGGGTTATGCGGACAGTGAAAATAGTTTACGATTTTTGTCTGACATAGATTCCGACCAAAAGCCGGAATGGATAACTATAAACAAAAACAGCCTTGATAAAATGGTTGTGCATCGAATCGACATAACAACTGCTACGGCTTCTTCTTCCGAATATGGCTTTGCTCTTGGCTCTACAAACTACAAAAACGTCTCTTTTGCGGATGTGAACAGAGACGGAAAGGTTGACATTCTTGCCATTCTGGAGAATGGTGATGTGAGTGTATGTCTGTTTACAGGAGACGGTTTTACACAGGAGCGAATGTCTCTAATTCTCTTAACCCCAAACCGCAATTTTTGAAGACCGACAACAGCAACACCTTTTGCCGAAGAGCAGAACACAAAAGTTTTTGCTGACATCAATGGTGACAGAAAAGCAGACCTTATTACTTTCAATGGCTCTACTATCTATGTTAGTTACTCTAATGGAAACGGTTATCCTCAGTATGACATGAGCAAAGAAGCAAAAGGTCTCTTCCAATTGGCAGACATCAACTCGGATGGAAAAGTTGACATCGTAGCTCTTGGTCTCAAAGAAGTTGTAAAGAAAACACCGTTTTTGTTCACCTTAGACTGGTTTTTGTGGAGTCAATGGACATAAACGAATACGACCCGGTAGGGAGTTTGGAAATTTTATTTAGCGACAAAGAAACGGAAGATTTGGTAGAAAGAGTCATTACAAATGACGGGAAAGAAACCAAGATTAACTATGAATTCAACCGAGACGTACCGGGAGCAGTCAAGCCGGAAACAGGAAATTATCCGAACTTGCCTAATTTGTCAGGTGATCACTTGGTGACAAGTGTAGAGACAAATCCGGGTGACGGACTACCGATTACAAAAGAGACCTACCAATACAATGATTCCAAAGTTCATATTGGGAATAATGACGAAATGGGACTTTTGGGATTTAAGTCTACAACAAAAGAAACGTCAGTTATCACTCCGCAAGGTGAAGAGAAAAAAGTCTCTACTCAAGTAACGGAATACAACCAAGCCGACCCTATCGAACTTGGCAAACCAAGCAGAGTCAAAACATACAACGCAACCGGAAAACTGCAAGACGAAGTTTCCATTCAATATGAAAAAGTCACAACACCAAACGGCACACTAACCCACAGAGTCAAATCTCAAAACGACACGATCTACGAAAACGGGAACTACTTTTCCCAAAACACGATTTCTTACGAATACGATACAAACGGAAATGTTACAAAAGAAACTACGAACATTGAAGGAAACATAACGGAAGTTATAAAGTCGTATTCTCCACTGAATCAAGTTTCTACTTACACCAAAAAGTCAAATGGTGTAGTCATAGACAATAGAGTATACACTTACACAGGTGCAAACCTAAGCAGTAGTTCCGTAGAAATCCAACCCGGTAAGTGGGCAACGACCAACTTTGAGCATGATGATAAAGGAAATATCACGTCTGTCACAAATCCAGTCGGACAGGCAACTACGATAACATACAACTCAAATTCCCAAGCTACGGAAGCAACTAACCATCTTGGTCATACCATCAGCTACAAATATGATTCCAAAACGGGTCAAATAACCAAGAAGACTGACCCGAACGGAGGAGTAAGCGAAATTGAATTCGATGATTACGGCAGAATTACACTAGTCAGAAATCCAGGTGAATCCAATTGGAGTAAAAAAATCATCTACTCCAACTCTCCAAATAATACTTACGTGGAAGAAAGAGAAAGGATAGTAGACGCATCAGAAGGAGTAAGCATATTTCCTCTGCCACTGATCGGTTCAAGTGAGACTTACACTTGGACGAGGAGTTACTTTGATAACGAAGGCAAAATTCGCAAAAAAGAAACATCCGGTAAAGATGGAAAGGTTTACACAGAAGACTTTGTATACGACTATTTGGGAAGACTAATAAGTCAGTCCGACCCTTATATTTCCGGTGTGGAAACACCTAAATACACGACCTTAGAATATGGCGACTCGGAAGGCAGACTAACAAAAGTTACGAAACCTGACGGAAACGAAGTCACTTATTCTTACAATCACTTTACAGTCACCAAGACTTCTACAAACAAGCCAACCGAAATAGCAACAAGTAACGCACTCGGACAAGTTCTTCCTCAAACAATCGGAGACTTAACGACATCCTACACTTATAATGAAAGCGGTAGGGTTTCCGAAATAACCGAACCAAGCGGAAACAAGGTTAGTTTGGACTACGACAGAGCAGGAAATATTCTGACTAAAATGGATTCTAATTCGGGAAAAATCACTTACACTTACAATCTGATTGGAAACTTAACATCCACAAAAGATGCTCGTGGAGTTACGATCAAATACACCTATTACCAAGACGGTAGAATGCATAAATACAGTGCAAATGGTGAAGAAGTGGAATATTTCTATGACGAAAACCAAGTAAACGCCAAAGGTAAAGTCACAAAAATAAAAGACAGTACAGGAGAAGTAAAACTCGAATACGACAAAAGAGGCAATGTTGTAAAAAGAACGCACTTGATAGAAGACTATGAAATCAAGTTTGAATACGCACACGATTCTATGAACCGAGTCAGACAAATCATCTATCCCGATGGAACGATTGTCAGCTACATCTACAATGATAAAGAACTGGAAACCATCAAGATGCTACCAAATGACGGTAGATCGAAAGAACTCAAAATGCTTGGTTTCCAATTTGATGAAACCCAAAACAAATTAACAAAAACATTCGGAAATGGAGTTGTAACGGAATATGTTTTCGACCAATTAAGCGGATACCTCACCTTTTACAAACTCACTACGGGAATGACAAAGAGAGTAGAAGAACACAAAAAGTATTTTTATGACAATTCCGGAAATATGACTACGATCAACGACTTGGCAAATCCTTGGAAGTCGCAAACCTTTAGCTTTGACACCTACAATCGACTTATCAACTCAACAGGTAGTTATGGGGAGAGAAAATATACCTACACAACAAACGGAAACCTAACCGAAAAAGGAGACATTACAATGCAATATACCGATACTGACCACGCTAACGCCGTCACATCCGTAAGGATTCCAAACCCAATTTCCAGCGTAACCGACACTTACGAGTATGACGCATCAGGCTACGTCCACAAACGCAACAACGACACATTCACACATGACGGGCTTGGTAGACTATCTTCCCTTGTAACAGGATTTGGAGAAGAGTTCAACTACTTCTATGATTACCGAGGTATGAGAAAGAAGAAGATCAACCACAATAAAGACGAAGTAACTTATTACTTTGAAGACGGACTCTACGAAATCCACGTTGCACCAAGCGTGTCACAACGCTACACCCTTTACGTCAAGAACGATAACGAACTCATTGCCCAATGGACAAGAACGAATGCGGTATTACAAAGAGATAAATCAAGATTTCTTCCTTTTATTAACTTAGAAAATCAACAATACTTGTATGTCCTCTTGTTCTTGGTGGCTTGGTTCGGCTACGCTCACCAAGCGAAGAGATTTTTCCATGAACGTAGTGTCACCCTGAGCTTGTCGAAGGGTCGAAGGGAACGTTATATATTAGCTCTTTCTATAATCAGCATCATCCTAATTACCTGTACGAAATCGAAAGACAACTTTCCATTCTTTGCCTTCACTTCTTTCATCGGAGTTGACACTCCTTCAGTCAACGATGCTCAATCCGACAATGACGGTGGTGGTGGTGGCGGAGGTGGCTCTGCTAACGCACCAATCGAAGGACTATACTTCTTTCATACCGATCACTTGGATTCTGTCACTATGCTAACCAATACTTCCGGTGAAGTCGTTGCCGGAACTACCCTTGGCTCTGGAAAAAGCATCATATCTTACACACCTTACGGTGAAATCGACAGAGATCACTCCAGTGGACCGGACATCTTTCGATATAAATACACCGGACAAGAAGAAGATAAAGAAACAGGACTTTATTACTATAAGGCACGCTACTACGACCCGAAGATAGGTCGATTTTTGCAACCTGATACGGTATTGCAAACGTCATCACCGTTTGGGACAAACCAGTATATGTACGTAGACGGGAATCCGGTTATGTACAATGATCCGAGTGGGCATTGTAGAGAGAGGACGAATGGATATATTATGATGACTACTGGAATGATGACGGGCAATCCAGTAATGGGAACTTTAGCAACTGCTGCTTTTGGAGTAGCACCTGGTCAAAATTATACTGGTGGTGCAGGAAATTGTTCTACTAGGGATCCGGATAAAATAAATGCATATCGTGAATTATTTGAAGATTATATAGCCGGTGATCCAGTTAAAGATAAACTTATAACTACATTAGTTGAAATTGCAGAAGAAAAAGGTATAGAAACCGTCCTTGATAAATTGAATACAAGAAGAACAGAGTATACTGGATATTTAGGACTTGCTGTTATGGGCAATGCAATTACACCAGAACAAGGTATAGCGGTTTACTCTTATATGACACAACTCGGTGGGGTTAAACAGCCTAAAAAAGGTGTTGACAGGGCTTCCTATAGTCATGACTACTCTATAGGAGCGGATCCTACTAACTTAAGGGGAACAAAATCTAATAATCGATGGATAAAAAGTGCATGGAATAGAGCTAGAAATCCTTATGACTACGCACTGGCATTAACAGGAACTGTTTTATTTAAAACGGTTAATGCTCTTCATTATATGGCAAAATGGAATCTTAAGACTTTTGCTAGAGATATGATTTTACCAGATAAAATGTTATGTGGTAAGAAGGGCTACAAAGGGTGCAAGCTATGAAAATGATAATACTATTTTTCATAACTATCCTTTTTATACTTAGTTGCAACAGCCAAAAGTCTGTTTGTAGATACAATATTGACAATGAGGGCACTAGTATGAATGATTGTCAAGGTGCAATATTACTAGCTTCTATGCATGATTATGATATTTGGATACTTCAAGCATTGACAACTTGCCTTACAGCTATACGGAAGGAATCAGATTGTAATAAAAAATCAGAATATATACCAGCAATAGGACAAGGAAAATAGGAAAATAGAACCAAAATGTAAACGGCATCTAACAAAGCATACCCACTGCGGAAGTGAGTCGAATTGGAAGTTCTCACTTCCTTGCACCGAGATAAGCCTTGTTCTCCAAGCAAGTGCAGTGCCTTCGTTAGATTGGAAGCTTGCTCAGTCACGGCACTTGCAGTGGAAATAGCTTATTTGCTCGGTGAAACTCCCTATCGGGAGCTTCGGGTATGCTTGAACGTTAAGCGGTGTCGCTTTTCTGTAACCAAACTTTACATATTCTCTCTTTTTTCATAATTTTTTCTTTGTTTTAATTATGTCAAATAAATATTTATGTTTTTATAAAATAATTTATATTTTTATTCAATTTAGCCTCTCGGAAATCAAATCTTCCATATACTCATTGTTTCGTTATTCTTTCGCTTACCTAGCAAAGCATAAGTTTCAGTGATAATACAGATTTATGTACATTCCTTTAGTCTTTTCGTTCTAAATTAGTAGCCAAGAAAAAAACTGTCCAAACAATAGGGGAAAGCATAGTTTATAGGCTACAAAATCACAGCCAAATGATTTCAACTTTTTACAAGAACTTATCCTAACTTACAATTCCAAATTCTTGATTTGCTTCTTAACAACCAAAACTCTCATGGATTCACCATATCGTTATTCCTTTCACTCAGCATTTACCTATTAAGTAAAACATAATAGCCTGCAAATTTACAGCCTATATGGCTGTAGTTTTGCCAAAACTTATGCTTTGCTACTTATTTCTCAACTCTTACTTACGAAAACTAATTCCAAATGTTTGATTTTCTTCTTAACTACCCAAACTCTCATATATTCACTATATCGTTATTCCTTTCACTCAGCCTTCACCTATTCACATTTCATATGTCTCTTGAGTTTTAAAAAATAATTCCTAAATTCTTAGTAATCTTGATGTAAATTAAGCTTTTTCTTTATTTCTACTCACATATGCAAAATTCGCATACTTGACTAAAATTAATTCCAATTTCTTTATAATTCCTCATTCACCAGCATTTTTTTAAAACCCAGCACGATACCGCTTAACTATGGATACCTGAAGCTTTCTATAATTCACTTTAAATTAATAATTATTTCCAGAAAAAACATAAAAAGTAGAAATATGTTATAGACAAAATATTCAAGATTATAGATCAAGCTTTCAAAAGGATAGTTCAAAGGATGTTCAAAATAAAAAGTTTAACAATATTTCTTATATTTTTATTGGTTACTGGCTGTAAAGACAAAAAAGGTGGTTATCATCTGAGTGAAAGAGAAAAGTGCTATGCAGACAATTCATGTAGTACTTATCAAGCCGATTGTTTGGGAGGATATATCTTAATACAATCCGTATTGCAACTAAAGCCAAGCGACCCTTTGTATCTTATACTTTCTCCTTATGTATGTCTCTCTGCAACAAATGCTTCTTGTAAGACAGAATGTAACAATAAATATCCTTACGGATTTTTCTAAAAAAATTGAGGGGATACAAACAGCAATTATCGGTAACAATTTTTTAACTAAAAATATAGCTTTTTTAATTCAAATACCTATCCCTCCTTCTCCCTTTCCTGGTTCGCATGCTTGGGAAACCGCAGGAAAGGGAGCGAAAGTTATAGTAGGTTTTATTTTGTTTACCTAAATCTATAAAATTTTCTTAAATATTTCGTCCTTTTTGTTAAGAAATGGATATTATGCTCCCTTTCCTGTCAGGAAAGGGATAGATCAAGCTTGGTGCAAAAGAACAGCTTGATGGGGATAGGTAGAAATAATTTAATGCCGATAATTGCTGGGATACAAACAGCAATTTTGCATCCTATTTTAACGTCAGTTTTGTTTAAGACGATTTGGATTTCAAAATAAGAAGGTTGATCTCACGCGAAGTCGCGGGGAACGCGGAGGGTTTAATATATCAAAAATATTTTTACTACAATGGCGCTGCTGTAAAAAGGTAAAATTTCAGGATTTGTATAGTGCTTTGTTAAGTATAAATCCACTATACAAAATACTAAACATAGATTCTTATAAATAGTTTTTGCAGTGACGCCTACAATAGAATATTATTATTATAATGAATATATTATCTTTTACAACATCAGCAACAAAACAACTTTTACACAATCTCTCCGCTACTTCGCGTCCCCGCGTGATCTTTTTCTTATCCGAAACTCACGTTATTTTAACGAATTGATAAAAAGAATCGAAGCATTTGAAAAACAAGACTACGATTATCAGGTAAAAATACATCTAAAACTTTTCCAATCCTTTTTTTACAACACTCAGTTTTTCCTCCAATTGAGAAAACTTAGCTTTCTCTTTCTCTATTATTTCCGGTTTAGCCTTGCTTAAAAACTCCGAATTACCAATTTTTCCTCCAACCTTTGCTAGTTCTTTTTCAAGCGAATCTTTCTCTTTTTGCAGACGACTCTTTTCTTTTTCCAAGTCAAGCATACCGGAAAGGGGTAAGAAGATCTCGCCTTTGGAAAACGATGTATGGGCATCCGTTTGAGAAACGGTATAATCAGAGTCTAATTCCAAAGAATCCGCTTTGGCAAGACCCAGAATGGAAGTCCTTTCGTCTTGAATGAGAGAAAAGGTGAGCTTATCTTGTGTCTTCAAAATGATTTTGCATTTTTTATCCGGTGGAACGTGAAGTTCCGAGCGAACAGTTCTGATTTGAGTCACGATTTCAATCAGCAGATCAATTTTGGAAGTTTCTTCCTTTTCACCCAAATCGTACAAATCAGACCAAGAAGACGTTGTTAGAATCTCATCACTAAACGCCGAATTGATTTCTTCCGTAATAAAAGGCATAAATGGATGCAACAAATTTAGAGAAGAAAGTAATACGCTTACCAAAGTATTTAGAGCTTTTTGTTTGGATTCTTCATTGGTTGAATTATAAATCCTTGTTTTGGTTAACTCAATATACCAGTCACAAAAATCACCCCAAATAAAACTATAAATTACCGAAGCCATATCATAAAAGCTATATTCTTTGTAAGCTTGTTCATACTTGGTTAGGCAGTTGTTAAACCTTGTTAAAATCCACTTATCCGTTGGTTCAAGAGACTTCATATCCAAGTCTTTAATGGCAAAGTCAGTTGGTAAATTCATCAGAATGAATCGGCTTGAGTTCCAAACTTTGTTGCAAAAGCTACGATAGCCATCCAGTCTACTTACATCAAAAAGGACATCCCGTCCTTTGGGCATTGTAGCCGTTAAAAAAAATCGGAAAGAATCCGTTCCGTAAACGTTCATCATTTCCAAAGGGTCTACAGTATTTCCGGCAGTTTTGCTAAACTTCTTGCCATACTTATCTCGGACTAGTCCATGGATCAAAACCTTGTGAAAAGGAACGTCATTTTGAAACTTCAAACCAAGCATGATCATCCTAGCAACCCAAAAAAAGATAATATCAAATCCGGTAACAAGTATGGAATTCGGATAAAATCGTTTTAGGTCATCCGTTTTGTCGGGCCAGCCATACACACTAAATGCCCATAAACCTGATGAAAACCACGTATCCAAAACGTCCGTATCTTGCTTCATCTTATCAGAACCACATTTGGGACAAGTATCAACCTTTTCTTCGGCTACTTCCGTATGACCACACTCTCCGCAGTAATAAGCCGGGATACGATGTCCCCACCAGAGCTGCCTGGAAATACACCAGTCCCGAATATTTTCCATCCATTCGTAATAAGTCTTTTCCCACATCTTGGGAATAAATTCCACTCTTCCGCTTTTTACGGCTTCTATGGCTGGCTCTGCAAGAGGCTTGATTTTTACAAACCATTGAGTAGAAAGATACGGCTCAATAACAGCTCCACCCCTTTGGTTGTGTCCTACGGAATTGGTATAATCTTCAATTTTCTCAATAAGTCCTAAACTTTCCAAGTCTTCTACAACTTTTTTTCGAGCTACAAACCGATCCAAACCATTATATTTCCCCGTGTTTTCATTTAGAGTAGCATTAGGGCTCATAATTTTAAGAGGTTTTAAACCCAACCGAAAACCGGCTTCAAAGTCATTTGCATCATGCGCCGGTGTTATTTTTACAAGACCGCTTCCAAATTCCTTATCAACAAATTCATCAAACAATAAAGGAATTTCCCTTTCGGTTAACGGCAAATGAAGCATTACGTCTTTTTTTTGATTGTATCTGCTGTCATTGGGATGAGCACACACTGCCATGTCACCAAAAAGCGTTTCCGGTCTGGTTGTTGCTACTACGATATATTCACTCGAATTTTTTATGGGATATTTAATGTGGTATAAAAATCCTTTGGTTTCCTTAAACTCTACTTCTATGTCAGAAATCGCAGTTTGAGTAGCCGGACACCAATTGATAATTTTTTCCCCTCGGTAGATTAAACCCTCATCATATAATGTCTTAAAAACCTTAGTGACCGCTTTGGAAAGCCCCTCATCCATGGTGAATCTTTCATGAGACCAGTCTACACTTTCACCCAACATCCTTTGCTGGTGCGTAATCTTCCCACCGGAGAGCTTTTTCCATTCCCAAACCTTGTTTTCAAACTCATTCCTGGTGAAATCAGTTCTTTTTTTATTCTCTTTATTTAACTCTCTTTCCACCACCATCTGGGTTGCGATCCCAGCATGATCCATCCCTGGTACCCAAAGGGTCGCTTTTCCCTTTTTTCGCTCAATTCGTATGATTATGTCTTGGATTGTATGGTTTAGAGCGTGTCCAATGTGCAAGGTTCCTGTCACGTTTGGTGGGGGAATTACAATTGAAAAATTATCACTTTTCTCCAAATTAGGTGAAAAACTGGAATTATTTTCCCAAATTTCAATCCACTTTTGCTCTACAGAATGTGGTTCATACCGGTCACTAATTAACTTTTGCATGATTCCATTAGTCTAAAGAAGATTTATAGGTCAATTTGAATTTTGCGGACATAGGAGAGTTTGTTTTTTTTGAAGCCAGTTATTAGAATTAGCCTTGGGTAGCTATTGACATTATAACCTTTGAATGCAAAACTTATGTTAACGTGAGTTCGATGTAAAAATTTTTGGGCAACCACGGGGGGATTGCCCTTACAAAAAGCCTTTGATAGCCTTTGGTGTAGGGGTAAACCACTGTGTTTACCCTAATAATTGTTAGGAATTTTTCTTATGTCGAACTGACGTTATGTTAGATAAATAGCTAAAATAACTAACGCACGTAACAAAGCATACCATTGTGAAGGAGTTATCAATGTCAAAAAAAGAGTTGCATTCGTATTAAAACAGCTTAAACTATTTTTTAAATACAGGTTCATAGAGATTATTATGAAAAAACAAATAATTATATTATTCATATTAAATATCTTTTGTATCAATAAAGGCAAGCAATTTGATAATAGTATGGACTTATTTAATACCCTGGGTATGTTTTTGCATTATCTTGCTTATAATTCGGAAACCATTCAACTTACAAAACGTCATTCCCATACAGCAACTTTACTAACAAACGGAAAAGTGCTTATAGTTGGTGGAAACGATGATACGACTGCTTTAGATAGTGTCAAGTTGTATGATCCATCTAGTGGAGAAATTTCAACCGTTGAAAATTTAAACGAAGCTAGATACGAACACACAGCCACCTTATTGCAAAATGGGAACGTTTTGATAGCTGGAGGACGAAATTTTAACAACGCTTTAGATACAACAGAAACTTATGATCCGGATAAATCAACATTTACACAGGGGAATAGTCTTAGTACAAAACGCACAAATCACACAGCAAGCCTTCTTTTGGATGGTACGGTATTATTGGCTGGAGGATATAGTTATTCTACAAATACTGATGGCACTTTTAGCTCTACCAACCTTTCCAGTGTCGATATTTATGACCTAAATTCAAGTTCACCTACCACAGTTACCATGAACGAAGCCCGAAATAAACATACGGCAACAGTTTTACCAAGTGGTCAAGTTTTGATAGTTGGTGGTGTGGACGAGTCGGGTGCATATTTATCTAACTCAGAAACTTTTGATACAAGTACAAATACTTTTTCCTTTACTACTCTTTCCTTAAACCAAGCCCGCTGTAGCCATGCAGCTTCCCTTTTGTTAAATGGTAAGGTTTTGATTACTGGTGGGAATAATTTTGCCGGTTATTTATCTAGTGCCGAAGTTTATGACTCTAACACAAACAATTTTAGTTATTTAAGCAACCAAAATAGTATGAATATAAGTCGAGTTTCCCACACGTCAACACTATTGTACAATGGAAAAGTTCTTCTTGTGGGAGGAGATACGAGTTCAAATAGTTCCGAATTGTATGACCCTTCTACCGATTCCTTTAGTAGTATTAGCAGTTTGGCAATTTCCATTCAGTCCCATACCGCTACAATATTATCAAATGGAAATGTTTTGATCACTGCCGGTAGCAATAGAAATGATGCAACCAACAATATTTATGTATACAATCCATCCAGTGATAATTAGAGGAGAAATGATAAAATGAAACAAACAACTTAATTACTTAACTAATTTGTAATTTATTTGATTAAAATTCCTGACCCATAATATTTGGTTAAACCTTCTATACGAGAAGCAAGGTTTACAGCATCGCTAATTACAGTGCTTCCCATTCTAGTGTCATGACCAATGGTTCCTAAAATTAAATCTCCCGTGTGAAGTCCAATTCCTACTTCCAATTTGAAGAGTCCACCAATTTCTCTGATAATATTAAATTCGTTAATTTTTCGTTGTATTTTTATGGAAGCTCTTACTGCGTCGTCAGGAGTTCCTGGGAAAAGCCCCATGATTCCATCACCAATAAATTTATAAAATAAATTTATAAAAAATAAACTCAAAAAAGAAGGAATCACACTCAACCAGATAAATTCCGATTTGTCCAATTCCAATTATCGAAACCTGGTAGGTAATAGTACAAAATTCTTTCTCCAATGCTCATTATATAGATGAGAACACTTAAACAGAAAAGGGCAAAAAATATCGGTTCCTTGACTTAGCCCTGGGTGAGCAATTACTAATAGTGACATAAAACCTACTATTGTAAGAGATCAGTTCATAAGCAGGGGATTTTTGGGGATTGACTTTGTACCGATAAACGCACTTCGCTGCCGAAAGACAAAAATTGCAATCTAAGCTTAGAAAAGACTTGGATTTTTCCTTATACCAATTACAAGTGGTGACAAGAGCTATTGTAATTAATTTACAATAGATGTCAGAGATGCGATAGACAATAGTTGAAACTTTTCTTGAATGAAAAGTCGCAGAATAAACAGGAAGGTGTGCAACTTCAAGTAAATATGGAGACAGTAATTGAAACCAAAACAACGAAAACTTTTCTTCGTAAAGATGGACTCATTCAAGTAGATGCACTACCAAATTCTAAAATGACTATAGAAGATGCAATAGAAAATATCGAAGCACAAAAAAGCTTGGCAAACGGCAAAAAATACCCGCTTTTGGTTAATCTGGGGGCTGTAGGGTCAATAAATAGAGATGCTCGGGTCTATTTGGGCGGTACTGAAGCAGAAAAAAATATCTCTGCAACTGCGATTGTAGTTAGTTCTATTGTTGGAAAAATCATCGGAAATTTTATGATAGGTTTAAATAAAACTATTTACCCGACTCGCCTATTCACAGAGGTACGAGAAGCAATTGCGTGGCTTGAGCAATTTAAAGACAAGTAACGCAGCAATTGCAAGAAATGAAAAAAATGAAGGTTGAGAAAAGTGGCTGTTTTATAGAAGCGAAAATGTCTAGAATGGCGACACTGCAAAAAGGTCTACTAAAAATAGTTGATCCAACAAATGTTTTTTATTGACAAAATTCGTCCATACATATAATGGCATTAATTTAAAAGTTTCCTAATGGAACAAAAGGACGTTTGTATGAATGTAAACTTTTATCCTACTGAAATGGAGTCAAATTTCCAGCCCGATTTTTCCAAACCAGCTTTACCTATTTTTTATAAGGATATTCCGCAATACAAAAAATTGGCAAAAACTACAAAAAAAATCATTGAAAACATAGCTGGAAAGGTTGTGAAAGATATTAAATCTTCCAGTGAAGTATTGAATAACAGAGAGGTTTACAGTCACGTTATCCAATCTTTTGTAATGAATAAAAAAGTGATGGGAGAGAAAGTTAGCATCTTTCCTCAAGACTATTTTTTAAGAAAAGCGAAAAGCAAAAGAAGCATCTGAGTCAGCAATTCGACCAGACGGAAGGTAAGCAGTATAAAACCGACAATCCGGTTGATCCGGAATTAACAGCCTTCGTCTGCTTTTTTTGAGCCAATATGCTTCCTTACAGGCACTTTAATAGGAACTCTTTCGGGAACTTTGATTTCCATATTCCCTAAGAAATAATTTGTAATGGCATTCATTTTTTGTTTTTCGAGCAATACATCTTGTGTATCTGTCTCTTTGTACTCTTTCAAGGTGAGAATCTTGGATTTCCATTCATCAAAGCCGCCTTGCAAAAAGTATACGTTTTTATTTCGGGCGAGAATACGAGGAAGATGTACAGGTTTCTCGCCTGTTTGTGTGTAGATCACGATCTTTTTTCGAAAATCCGGAACTACATCCGACTCTTGCATTTTTTTCTTGGCATCTTGCTTGCTTACGTGGCACGCCGGACAGCTAATAGAGTTTTTTATATGCTCCTCCTTATACTTTTCCACCTTACGCATATCCAGAACCTCAAAGTCCCGCTTATTTTCCAGAAACCAAGAAGCCAATTGAGTAGAAGTTAGAGTCCTATTTACTTGGTTTGGTGAAAGCTCAAAAACCTTTGGTTTATCCCGATCCGTAAAAATCGACGCAAGAAAAATTACAAAACTTAATATTATTGCAACGTAGGGAGATAACTTCCCAATTTTTAATCCGATTTGTTTTAGTTTGTCTTTCATAGTTTATTCACTTTTCTTTCAATTTTCTTTAAAAGCATAAAAAAGAGTATTGCCAAAACGGTAATAATAAAAACAAAAACTCCATAAGAAGCGTTAAAAACATCATTCAAAAACGCTCTTCCCATCGCTCCTGAGTTGTAAAAACTTTCAATAAAAGAATAACCCTCTGCAAATACCATCACTCCGGCAGCAAAACCCAAAAAGAAGAGTAATCCGTCAATTTTTCCCGTTGACATGGCAACTGCGGTTGTTCCGGGGCAGTATCCTCCCACTGCAAAACCAATACCAAGAAATATCGCACCTACAAGCTGAGGCCATATAAACGTTGGATTGATGTATACGAGGTCAATGTCCATAATTCCGAGATAGTGAAGCCCAAAAATCCCTATCATGGCAACAATGACAGCTGTAAACATCACACGTATAACCGCAAAATCCCTTCCGTACCAATTGTCAGAGAGTTTTTTGGCAGAACCAAAACCGGCTCTCTCTAAAAAAAAGCCAAACCCAAAACCAAGAAACATGGCGATAACAATCCCCATTTCTCTACCAAAGAGTCCTGTTTTAGAAAAAGGTAATAACATTTCATTCATTGCCATTGTCTCCTTACAAAATAAGCAACTGCATAGCCACCCGCAAAAGCCCCAATAATAAAAATCCAAGACCCCAAAGCCAAAGTCGCTCCTCCAGAGAGAGCCTGTCCTGATGTGCATCCTCTGGCAAGTCTTGCACCTATTGCAGAAATCCCTCCGCCCACAAAGGCAAGAACCAGCCTGGCTCTAGGCGAAAACGTAGGTCCTTTATCAATTTTTAGTTGAATTCGGTTTGCCAGAGCACCACTCACAAACCCTCCAACAAAAACTCCAGCCAATAAAAATACCAAGTATTCATTGAGAATGTGCTTTTCTTCTGCAAAATACGAGTTCATGTATTTTAAACTTTTGGTGTGTTCAGGGGCTACCGCTATCATGGCGTAACCACTCATTCGAGTAATGGCTCCGGAAGCTCCTAAGCCTCTACCCATAAACACATAACTTAATAATAGAACAATACCCAAACCTACACCAGCCAAATATGGGTTTAAATACGGTTTGGGTTGATTTTGAATAAGATCATCATTCATAAATTTAACTCCACGTAAGAATTTTGTCCGATATACACAAATAATATCCTAAGTAACAATCCTCCAATAAGGACTGAAAAGGGAGTAATTAGTTTAAAGTGAAATATATTTTTTAATTCCAGAACTTCCATAAAAAGTGGGAACAAAATGCCTTGCAAAACAACAAGCATCCAGAAGTAGCCCGTAAAATCTCCACCGAAGATTAGACCTCCAGCCAAATTATGATAGTAAGAGGAAGTAAAAAATCCGATAAAAATCTGTATCAAAACAAAAAGCTCGAATAATAAAAACGCTACGTCAATTTTTATCATTATGTGCTCTTCAACCTTGCTTTTTGTGCCCAAAATCATAACTGCACTTGCACTCGAAATCCCGGAAGCAAGGAAAAGAATCCCTAAAATAGAAGTATTCCAAAAGGGTCGAGCTACAAAACTGCTGATTAAAATTCCCGTATAGATTCCGATAAATCCACCCATTACGATATTGATCCAAGCAAGGGCTTTGGTATACGGACGAAATTTGTCAGCCAACACAAAAACTTGCTCTGCCGGTTTTGCCAAAAACGATAGTTTAAACGTATGCAACTTTTCTTGTATAAAATTCCTGCTGCTTTCTTCCAACTGAATCAAGGCAAAAAGGATCGATGAGGGAAAAATCAATATCAAAGCCCAAGAACCCCAAGACATAGGAGATGTCCACTGAAAGGTTGTATAGAGTCGCCAAGTGAACAACTTATGTTCCAGGTCTAAAAACAAAAACAACATACCTATCGAAAGAGCAATAGGAGCTACTATGGGAGCGATTCGGACTGTAAAGGGGACTTCCTCTTCTTTTTTTAAGAGATAAAATATCCCGGACAAAACCAAAATCCCTGCGGTAATACCACCCAAAAACAAATACCCCGGAATTTCCCATCCCCAGATTGCTAAGTGGGGGTCGATGTGAGGATTGTGTCTTGAAATTGTAATTTCTACATTACCCATTCTTAAATCTCCTTGGACTATCTCTTACGTCCCGTTTTTCCATACAGGAAGTATAGGTTCGGTTTTGTCCCGGCTCCTGTTTTTAACTTTTTATAATTACGTTTCTGAACGAGCTTGTATATATCACTGTTTTTATCTGCCATATTTCCAAAGGTCAAACAGAATGTAGGACAGATTTCCACACAAGCCGGATTCTCTCCAACGGCAACCTTATGGTCACAAAAAGTGCACTTATCCACATATCCTTTTGGATGCACATAACGAGCATCATAAGGACAAGACGCAACACAAGCCTTACAACCAATACATTTATCAGCCGTGACCTTTACAATTCCCCCTTCGATAACGTGGGAAGCACCGGTTGGGCAGCAATAAACACAGGGAGGATTGGAACAATGATGGCACCTCTCGGAATAGTTTTCCATTGTAAGATTGGGAAATACCCCTTGAACAATCTGAACCGTCCATTCTCTTGCATGACCGTTTGGAACTTTGTTTTCGTCTTTACAGGCAATTACACAGGCGTTGCAAGCTACGCATTTCTCCATATCTATTGCCATTGCATATCGCTTTTTCATACTACAAATCCTTTCAAGCCTTCTCTAATGTTACAAAATTAATATTCATACCCGTTCCACCCATAATAGGATCTTCTTTGTATCGGCTAATCAAGTCACTATCGGACGCTCCCCTATTATATGCTTTTGTCAGTCGCTTATCCTTTCCACCAAAACCATGGACCATATAAACACAATCCTGACGAATTCTCTGGGTAACCTTTGCTTTTACTTTATTGCTCTGGATTCCGTCTTGGTTCTTTAAAATAACATACATCCCGTCTTTGATCCCCATAATTTTTGCCATTTCCACGTTTATCCAAATCTCATTTTCGGGGAAAATTTCCAGAGCAACGTGATTGTTGGATGTTCTCGAAAACGTATGAACCGGATGCCTACCAAACAGCAATCGGAAATATCCTTCCGGAGGGTCTTCAGGAGGTGTAAAATTGGGGAGAGGATCAAAACCCGCATCACCAAGGGTTTTGGAAAACAATTCAATCTTTCCGGATGGCGTATGAAACGTAGGAGAGTCATCATAAATATTGGCGTTTCTTACAATAGCTCCCTTTTCTTTGAGTTCAACGTAAGAATAACCGGAAGTTTCCACTTCGTTTTTGATTTTTTCTTCCAAGTGTTTGTAAGGAAAATATTTTTCCAACGTCTCACCGTTGATTTTGATCCTTTTGGATAATTCCTTTGCCATCCACCAAGCCGGTTTGCTTTCATACATTGGCGGAACAACCGGTTGACGTATCGCTATAAAAGGTGTCCTAAAAGCCGTAACTTCCAAATCTTCGTGCCTTTCCAAAAAAGTACACTCTGGCAACACCACATCTGCGTAACCCGTAACTTCAGCCGGCAAAATGTCAATGGCAACTACCAATTCAATTGCCTCCAGTGCTTTTCGAACTTTAGCGGGATTTGGTAGAGTCGAAGGAAGATTGCAACCATACACAAACCAAGCCCTCATCTGTTCTCCTTCTAGGATTCCGTCCTCGCCTGGTATGGCAGAATTTATAAACGTTTGGGCGGGCATGGAAGAAGCAAAAGGAAACGTGTTTTTATCCGTGAAATGGAATTTTTTCCCTTCAGGGAAAGGTTGTCCATGACTGACCTGAAACGGAATATCTCCCGGAATGTAGATTCCACCCTTTTTCCCCCAGTTTCCAAGCAAAGCATTCAAAATGGCAATCGCTCTCGCTCTTTGGGTATCATCACCATACCAAACAACGTGCCTACCGGGATGAACAATGGATTTGGGTGCATTTTTTGCCATTAGGCGAGCTGTTTCCCTGATTTTTTCAGGCTCAATTCCCGTATAGAGATATGCCCATTCCGGAGTTTTGTCTGCAACGTGTTTGGATAATTCATCAAATCCTATCGCATTTTTTTGAATAAAGTCTTTTTGGTAAATTCCCTCGTTAATCAAAACGTTCATCCAAGCCAAAAGCAAAGCAATATCTGTTCCAGGTTTTATGGGTAGCCAATGATCAGACTTTCCGGCAATTGTGGAAAATCTCGGATCAACGGTGATAAAACTGGCTCCATTGTCGATGGCTTTACTCACATCTTGGACTTGGGTATTGTGCATATTTTCACCCAAGTGAGAACCAATCAAAACAACACAGTTTGTATTGGGAATGTCCAGGGACTCATAGGTTCCTACGTCACGTCCGTAGGTCATGGAGAAACCTTCCATTCTTGGTCCCCGGCACTGGGCATAGCTAGGAGCTGTAATATTTTTACTTCCCATGCCTTTTAATAGGTCTTTAAAAAAAGAGCCACCACAACCATGAGAAAAGAGTGCAACCTTGTCCACTCCATGTGTATCGATAATTTTCTGTAATTTTTCTGCTATATAATCAAAAGCTTCTTCCCAACTAACCGATTTAAAACTCTGCTTGCCGGATTTGTCTTTGACCCGAATCAGAGGAGTTTTTAACCTGTCGTTGTCATAAATGATGCCTAAAGCACCCGTACCACGAGGACAAAGCCTTCCGTTGGAGAGGGGATGTGCCGGATTTCCGTTAATTTTTACAACTTTTCCATCTTCCACATCAGCCAACATTCCACATTTCCAGAAGCATATTTCACAAAATGTGGCTACTTGCTTTTTGCTTTTGGGTGGTGTATTATCTGCTAGTAGACCTTGGCTAAACTCATCTGACAAAAAAAGTTTGCTTCCAACGGCAGTTGCAAAAACTGCTCCACTAATTTTTAAAAATTCTCTTCGTGTTATCATGGCTTTTTTCAAGGTTGGATGTATTAGGTTTAAACTGTGTATTCATGCTTTCACCTTAAAACCATTAAAAAAAAGCGGATTTTTAATCTCAAATATTTTTTAATTATTTTTGAAAAATATGATAAATAATGTGTTAATTATGATATTGATTCTCAATATACTATACTCAAGGCGCGGAGTGGTTTTCTGAAAAAGCAATCAAGCATCAGTCTCATTTTTCTGTGTAGAAAAAATATAAGGTTTGGAACGCATTTTGGAACGTGTTTCAAGATACCGCCAAATCTGCTCTTTTTGGAAATCCATACCAAATAATTTTTCCGAAGGATTTTGAAAATATTCAATATCCTCTAATAATCTTTCGAGTCGTATGGATTCAAAGCCGTATTTTGGTAGCAACCTTATTCCTTCCAACAAAACCTCTTTCATCTTTTCTTTGATTCCTGGTAATTGGACTCCTTCAAAACAAATATTACCCAACTCATAGATTCGCGTTTGGTCCAATGCTCTGCCTTTGAGGTTTTCTGACAAGCCAAGAACCAAACAAAGGTCAAAATATACATTAAAATCATATAAAGAAGGTGTCATTTCAAAAAATTTGAATTCTATTCTTTCTCCTTCTTCCATGTGAGACTCGAAAGTCGGAGCATAAGGAGATCGTTTAAATGTTCTAATGGATTGGCATTTCTGCTCTTTAGCGTTAATCAGAAAATCTCCTTTACAAAAGGGTGAACTTAAAGTAAAAGCTGTAAGCGCCGGAGCATAATAATTTAGCTTGGCATTAAAGTCATCCAAGTTTGAGAAGATAGCATTAGATGTACTTTGGGGAAACCGAATATTTATATCCGGACCGTAAGTAGTCATCACCTCTATTGCCCATTTCCAAAAATCAGCTCTTCTTTCTTCCTGAGGTCCCCAAAAATGAAAAGAATAAGGATGATGACTAACTGATACCAATTTCCTTCCCGATGTAATTATTTTTTCTTCTAATCTTTGATAGAGTTTTTCATAAACGTCCAGACATTCCTTTATACTTTGGCAAACAGGTGTCCTAATTTCAAGACCTTTTACCTGCATAGTTACAGAATCATTGATTTTTCTATGATACCCTTCTACGACATAAGGCATTAGCTTTGGATGCGCTTTTTCCATATCCAATCCGTCAAGAGGCGGAATACCATCTAGAGGTAATGATTCTAATAATGCATAAATTTCAAAAAAATCAATATCATCAATCCATAAAAATCTCTTTTTCTCTTCATCTGCGAGTAAAAACTCCGCTTCCAAACCAAAACTAAATTGATTCTGCATTTCTCTTTCTCCTCTTACGAAAAATTAGCACTATTCCAAGAATCACTCCTGATATCCACAAAAAAATAACCATTACAGATACTGGAAAAACAACCATATCTCTAAACTTTGTAGAAAAGATCGATCCTTCATGAATTTGAATTACGGTGGTGGTCCATCTTTTTTGAATATTCTCTATTTCTTGTTCATAGGGATGAATAATCACTTCTCTACTATCCTTCAATTGAACATAAAAACAATTCTTATCCGATTTAAAATTAACATTTGCAATATCCGATTGGGTTGTTATGATTTTTTTCTTTTTTAGAAGGATAACAATTTTTTCTAGACTGAGATACTTTTTATTTTTTTGAATGGGAAACTTGACTGACGGAGAACTCATAAAAGAAAGGTGTGACCTCATCAAAAGAAAACTACCGCTTATGAATATAATAATAAGGGGAAGCGAAAGGACAATAGAAAGATAAAAATGAATTTTTCGAACCATTTGAATTTTAGATTTTATTTCATGGATATTTAAATGTATTGGTAACACAAAAATTAAAGCAAATCATCAATGCTTATTCTCTAAAGGGCAACCACCGGGGGATTGCCCTTACAAAGCCTGTGGTATTTTTGGGCGTAGGGTGAACCACTGCGTTCACCCTTCTTATTTTTATAACATTATTCCTTACGTCGAACTCACGTTATTTAAGTCCAAGAATTTTCTTAAACTAAAAACTAGTCAACTATTTTTATCAACTTTCTGTTTTTTGGATAAAATTTTCTAAGATAAAAATTTATATTATAATAAATGGATTTATGAAAAAAAATCATTTGACTATTGTTATTTATTTCATTTGATAAATTGTTAGTATTACATTTTGTTTTGTAACATTAAACAGTCAAGTGTTAAACTTAAAAGTTACTTTTTCCAATCATCAAATTTTGGTTCGGACTGGAAGGAAAACGATCTATGTATATTAAACCCTAGTACGAATTGATGATTTGCATAGTTATAGTTTGCTCCGTTTAACAAGGTCGTTTGTGCCAATGCCGTAGAGTTAGAGACAATTAACTGAAAAACGTGTCCGCCGGTTTCTATATCCAAACCTATGCTGAATGGAATATAACTATAAGGAACAGGTTTATCATAAAGAACATTTCTGGCATATACGTATGGTAAATTTTGGGGCTGGTTGTACTGAGAATTGATTTCTTGAGTTGTTAAGTTTTGAAAGCCGCCATAATCTTGCTGATCCAAAATCCTTCTGTCTTGACCGATATAATCTCTATGAGGTGTAAAAATGACTTCAAAGGTGAAATCAATTCTTTTTGAAAATTTTATCCTTCCGCCAATATCCAGACCGGTTCTATCATTTCCCAGACCGTACTTCACAAAATTTCGATGGACGAAGATCGGAGAAACTTGCAAGGAAAATCTTTCCGTAAATTTTCTGGAAATCAAAATCGCTCCCATAAAACTTCTTTTATCAGAACCAGAAAGTGTATATTGGTTTAGTTTTGTTTGATATTCTCTGTTGAGTACATCCGCCAAAGGTTGAAGATTTGTTTGAGTAGTTGTTATATTCGGAATGATATAAGGTCCATAAGAATAAACTTCTTCGCTTGTTCGTTGCCCAACAACACCCCAAAGAGAAATAGAAAAGGGAAAAGATAGAGATTGGTTAAATAACTTATATTTATTTCGAATTTCATAGGTTCTTCCTTCCGAAGCTCTTGAAATACCCGCACTCCATTTTTGTGTCAATCCATAATCCAAGACGAGTAGAATATTTGCCCCTTTATCCAAACCAAAAAAGTCTTTAATACCTGTACTTGCATCTCCGAATCTATGACTAAATCGAAAATCTAAGTTTTTTTTCCCAATGTCTTCTGTGGTTGGCAATTGTAGAAGAGAATTTCCCATAAAAGGATAAACCGAATCTTCTCCATACATAGGTAAACTCAGACAAAACAAAAAAAAGAAATACCAAAATAAATTGCGCTGAGAAAATAGGATTTTGTAGATAAAATGAAAACTATTGCCTATTGTTAAAATCAATTTTTTTTCTTTAAATTAAATTTCGTTCTCACTTGGATTTTTTCATTCAGTTTCAGGATCAGCAATTTGGGAATTGGAATTTTATAGTCAGAAAGAAGGATATTAAATTC
This sequence comes from Leptospiraceae bacterium, assembly GCA_024233865.1. Lineage (GTDB taxonomy): Bacteria > Spirochaetota > Leptospiria > Leptospirales > Leptospiraceae > JACKPA01. The sequence continues at coordinate 234,935 of JACKPA010000007.1, forward strand.
CGAGAAGAATACGTAATCACCCGAAGAATCCTTTTTTAATTCACCTTCCAAAATTACCTCTTGAGTCACTCCATGCAAAAATATCTTTCCTTTTAGAGCAACAATCGCAGTTTTGGGATTGAAATTCTGCAAGTAACCCTCAAACTTTGCCAAAGGGAACTTCTGCGTTTCCAAGTAGTTTTCATGCATGTGTTTATCTCGTAAATTGTGTCCGGTTGACCAATCAGAAAGGTCAATGGTAACGGATACGGATTTTTTTTTCATATCCAAATTTCCGCTTACCTTACTTCCTTTTCCTACAATCGTTTCATTAGGAGCTTCGCTCCTAAACAAAATCGTACCGGATTCAATATTCCAACTTCCTGTCGGAAGGTCTAATCCGGTTATAGAAATTCTTGATGCAAGAAAAAAGATTATAAAAAATTTTAGAATCTTCATTGAATGGCGCCTCCTTTTATCCAACAATAGATTGTGTTTGTAAGATTTGAATTAGTGTATTGATTCATCTTTCCACCGGGAATTAATACCAGATACAAAGTACTATTATCCGGAAGATTTGGTTGCAAGAAGCCGGAAAGTGAAGAATAACTTGAAATATCCACTCCGGCAGTTGCAATCCCTGAACCATGGCATGAACCGCAACTCGTTTGAATTCCAACTGCTGATAAAGAAGAAAAACTGACAGTTCCATTGCACTGTATTGCATTTGATGATCCTTTTGAGAATAAAAGTGATTTTATATAAAGATCTTTCTCTTCTTTTGCGGAACTGTTGTAGTGACAATAAAGGAAAAAAATTAGGCAAAAAACAAAGAAAATAATTTTTTTCAAGGTTGTAAACCGCCTTTAATCCAACAATAGATTGTATCATTTAATGCCTGGGTAGTATATTTATACATCTGTCCATTCGGAATGATAACCCGATATATAGTACTGGTTTCAGGATCGCCACTTACTGAAACGGAAGAAACCGAGCTATAATCGGAAATATCCATATCGCCTTTGTAGAGGCTACTATTATGACATCTACCACAGTTCGTTGTGGACCCGGCATTTGCCAAAGAACTAAAAGAAGGCTGAGAATCTGTGCAATTTCCAGAAGCTTTCCCTACTTTTACGGGTTCAATGACTTTATAATCGGAAATTTGCTTCGCCAAATATGTAACTACTTGTGCTTGAACATTGAGTTTTTTTGTTTTTTCCGTATCCGTTTGTCCCATACAACCACAAAAGAGAATGATACAGAAAAAAAAATACAGATGATTTTGAGCTGTCCTTTCTATCACCTGTTTATTGTCTCACTTTTTCGTTACAAAATTATTACGAAATTATTAAAATTTTATTCTTGGTCATATAGGAAAATACGTGTTTTTCAAGTGATTAAATAAATGGTTAACAAAATTATAGAAATATACAAAAATACCGGTGAAAAGTTTGTTTTTGTTTCAGAGAAGCGTTCAAAGACTTCCTTGAGCGTAGCGAGGCATATCCCCACATTAATCCAAACGTAATATGATTTTTTACTTCAATTTTTATGCGATAATTTAAAATAGTGTAAAATTCTATTGTATAAAAGCTGTTATATATATGTTACTACAAAAATTTATAGACCTTCCGATAAAATTAAAATTAACCGTATTATTTATAACCTTAAACGTATTTTCTTTATTGGCTTTGGCTGTTTCTGCCGGCACTTTAACTAATTATTTTTTCAAATCTTATATTGAAGAGCAACTCTATCGAACGGTAGATTTGGTATCTTTAACATTCCGAAAAAGTGTGGAAGAGCAAGTCAAAGCAATGCTTCATACGCAATGTATGGATAAAAAGGAATTTGCCCATTATCTAAATGCTAATTTTCCCCAGGATAACGCCAAACAGCAATTTTTAAACTATTTTAAAGCCGGATATGGGAAAATCGGAGAATCCGGATATATTTTTGTCCTTCAAAGTGATAAAGTATTCTACCACCCCACCATTCCGGAGGGTACTGATTTAAGCAAATTTATTGATAGAGATAACATCAAAGATGAAAAATACTTTGAGTACGAATGGAAAGAATCAAATGGAACGATTTCCCAAAAGGCTGCTGTTGTAACCAGTTTCCAACCATGGAACATTGAAATTTGGGCGGTTATTCCCAAAGATGAACTAAAAAAGTTTATCAGGGTGTCGGAATTTAAAGATGATATTTTATCCATAAAAATAGGAAAGACCGGTTATCCTGTTGTGGTAGATTGTGAGAAAAAGATAACATTTATACATCCGACTTTAGACGGGGAATCTACCAATAAAATTATTTCTGCGGATAAGCAGGAAATCGGTAATAAGTTGTGTGGTAGTAAAAAAGGAATCGTTGAATATAAATGGGAAGATAATGTCAACGGTAAAAAAAAGATAAGCGATAAGATTGTAGCTTTTCAAATTATAGAGGGCTTGAATTTAAGTGTAGCGGCTACAACCTATACGGAAGAGTTTTATGGACCAATCCACGAATTAAGAAAGTATCAAATTTTTGTTTTTATCACCACAATACTTTTAACGACATTATTATTGTATAAAGCAGGGGATAAAATCACCAAACCTATTTTGAATACGGTGGCGGGTATCAATACTTTGTCAGAAGGTCAGTTATCAGTCAATCTCAAGGTTGAATCACAGGATGAATTTGGAAAGCTTGCTTTAAGTTTTAATAAATATGCAGATACAGTCAAAGGTATTGCCGAAAAAATATTAGACAGCGCGGAAAACCTAAGCCAATCTTCCGGTTCTATGTCTGAAACAATAGAAAAATTTGCTGATAACGCACAAACTCTCGCAGCCTCAGCGGAAGAAACAACTGCTACCATAGAGCAAATGAATGCTTCCGCAGAGCATATCAACAACAACGTCGAAGAGCAAGTAAACCAATTGCTTAGCCTTATCCAAAAATTACAAGAACTCAATACCATCACAAAAGAGCAGGGGCAACTTATCAAACAGGTTTCTTCCATAACGGAATCAGTCAATACTCATGCTCGTTCCGGTAGCAAATCACTAGATACTACTATGGAAAGCATGACGTTGATTCAAAACAGCTCCAAAAAAATCACGAGTATTGTTCGCCTTATCAACGATATTTCGGATCAAATTAATCTTTTGGCACTAAATGCTTCTATTGAAGCTGCGCGAGCCGGTGAAAGTGGTCAAGGGTTTGCTGTTGTTGCGGAAGAGGTTTCCAAGCTGGCTTCCAAAACTGCCAATAGTATTCGAGAAATTAATTCTCTAATTAATGTGAACACAGGAGAAATTAATAAGGGAATGAGCGTTGTTCGAAATACGGTAGACATAATCAGTAAAATCATTGAAGGTGTCAATTCCATTCATAACCAACTCAATACGGTATCTAATAGACTGCCAAAACAACTGGAAATCAATGATATAGTTAATAGAGCCGGTAGCAATATAAAGGAACAATCTTTACAAATTCGTGTTGCTTCCGAAGAGCAATTAAGGGCAATCAATGAAATTGCTAAAGCCGTCACCTATTTAAACGATATGTCACAATCTACAGCTGATGGAACCCAAACTCTTGCATCTACCGCTGGTGATATTGCCCAAATAGCAGAGATGTTAAGAAGGCATATAAAATTCTTTAAAATATGAAATTATGGAAAGAAAAGATTTTTTTAAAAAAGGATTAGCGAAGTTCTTAGGAGAAACTTTAAAAGAAGCAAACCAATTTGTTGAGCTTGTTACAAAAATACCCGAAAACATAATGAAAGAAGACGGATTGGAAGAGCTAAAAAATATTTCTTACCCAGTTTCTTCCACTCCCGGCTCTATAACCAAAGGCTTGAAATTTCCACCTGGTGCAATTCCAAACAAAGTAGAATTTAAAAATCAATGTTCTGGTTGCGGTGAATGTATTGACGCTTGTCCTTATCAAGTTCTTTTTTCAATTTTTGAAAAAAGGTACAAAAAAAATATCCCCTATATGGATGTAAACGCGAATGCTTGCAAAATGTGCAAAGATTGGCCCTGTATCAAATCTTGTAAGGATTCCGCTCTATTACCTTTTACAAAAAAAAGGAAACCAAAATTTGGTATGGCAAAACTGGATTTTTCTTATTGCATCAATTCCCGCCACGAAGAAGTTGCTTGTTCCAATTGTAAAGATACCTGTCCCATAAAAGGAGCTGTGGATTTTTTGGGTTACAGACCCGTACTTACAGACAAATGTGTTGGTTGCGGATTATGCGTAGAAGCCTGTCCTCCATACCCCAAAGCAATTGTTGTAAAATAGGGAAATTTAAATAACCAAGCTGTATAGTGTATCTATTAGATTTATATTAGCATTTATTTCTAAAATAGTTTGGTCCTTAGAGATAAGATTCAGTTGGATGGCAGCACTTTGAGCATCTCCTTTGCACAAGTTATTTGTTATGCTACGGTATTTTATCAAATCATTTGGAGTAATAAGGTCTTCAATGGATAGTGTTGCAACTTCTTGTTTGGAATAGCCTATCAATTGAGAAAAATTTGTGTTACAATGCAAAAAACCCCCGTTTGATTTTATATAGGCGATACTATTAGGAATGTACTCAATGGAGTCTACCACTAAATCAATATACGCTTTCTGCTTTTTTAATTCAGTTTCGCAATTGGCAAGTTGCAATAGCAATCCCTTACTTTTATGAAGAAAATTCTGCCTTTCTTCATAAAGTTCGATAAAAAACCTCACCTTAGTTTTTATTATTTCCGGTTCGACAGGTTTAAACAAATAATCAAAAGCACCCAGTTCAAAACCTTTGGAAATGTTTTCCGGCTCTTTGCTAATGGCTGTAACAAAAATGATTGGAACATTCTTTGATGATTCATTTTGTCTTATAAAATTAGCTGTTTCAAATCCATCCATTTCTGGCATCTGAACATCCAATAAAATCAAGGCAAATTCATGGTATAAGATCAAAGATAGAGCTTCCATGCCGGATTGAGCCTTGAAGATGTTCACATTTACTTTTCGTAATATCCTTTCCAATACAAATATATTTTCCGGTAAGTCGTCTACAATCAAGATTTTGGACTGTGTAGTGGGTTCCATATTTCCTCTATTATTTACATTCCATTTAGTTCCGATAATAAATCTACAATCTCATTTAAGTCAAGAATATAAGCACTATCAACAATCTTACTTGCAGATAAGGGCATATAAGGAAAACTTGCAGTTTCCGGGGACTGAATTAGGCAAAGCCCTCCTGCATCTTGGATTTTTTTCAAACCATGACTTCCATCAGCGTTTGCACCTGTAAGGACAATTCCAATTAAATGCTCTTGAAAAACATCTGCTGCCGTTTCAAACAGTACGTCTATGGAAGGGCGTGAAAAGTTTTCCTTTTTATCAACTGACAAACTAAACGTTCGATCTGCTTCCACAAGCAAATGGTACCCTGATGGTGCAATATAAATATGTCCTTTACGGATTTCCTGTTTTTCATCTGCTTCTATTACTCTTAGATTTGTTTTTGTTTGCAAATATTGAATAAGATAGTTTTCCGAGTGTTCTTGGATGTGTTGAAGCATTATGATGGGGCAGGAAAAATTTGTAGGTAATCTACTTGTAATCCAAGACAGTGCCTCCATACCTCCGGCAGAAGTTCCCACAACAATACATTCATAATTCTGCTCCATTTTTAATTGGTAATCTTTTTATATATTTTATTTTTTTTTGAAATAAGCTCAAACTGCTTAGAAACATCCGAATATTCTATTGTTTCCTTGTCACCAAGACATAGGAAACCTCCAAAACACAAACTATTTTGAAAAAGTTTTAACACTTTATTTTGTAGATTCCTATTAAAATAAATCAAGACATTGTGACAAACAATCATATTCATTTCACCAAAGGAACTGTCTGTTACCAGATTATGATATGAAAAGATGATATTTTTTTTTATGCTATTGTGAAATTTTACTGATTTATACTTTGAATGATAATAATGTTCAAATTGATTTTTCCCGCCGGATTGCAAATAATTTTCTTTAGCATCTTGGATACTCGGTAGTGCGTATATCCCTTCTCGTGCTATTTCCAAAGAACGACTATTGAAATCAGTGGCATATACATGAGCCCTTTCATAAAATTGTTCCTCTGCTAAAACAATAGCCATAGAATAAGCTTCTTCACCTGTAGAGCATCCGGCATGCCAAATCTTTATAAACGGATAACTTTTTAAAATAGGAATAATTCTCTCTCGAATATACAAAAAAAAACTGGGATTGCGAAAAAATTCGGTGACACCAACAGATAAATCTGAAAGAAAATGATTAAAAAATTCTTCGTTGTGCAAAACTTTAGGCAGCAGTTCAGAGAAGTGACTCAAATTTTCATGCTCAATTCTATTTGACAGCCTCCTCTTTATGGATGCATAGCTATATTCACTAAAGTCATAACCATACCGAAGGAATATCCCTTGTAAAAGGAGATCGATCTCAATTTTTTCGAGTTCGGTTATTTTCATATTCCACTGAGCAACCAAATTTTAATAACAGAAATGAGTTTTTCAACGTCTACTGGTTTGGTTAGATAATCATTGGCTCCTGCTTCCAAACATTTACTTTTATCTTCTGGCATTGTTTTTGCTGTAAGAGCAATAATCGGAACCTTTTGAAATTTATGTATGGAGCGTATTTTTTTCATGGCTTCATAACCATCCATAATAGGCATCATTATATCCATAATAATCAGATCGATAGGTCCTTCCTCTTGAAGTTTTTGTAATGCCAATTCACCATTGTCGGCAATGATTACCTTTAGTCCGAATTTACGAAGTATTTTTGATAAGGTAAATACATTTCGTAAATCATCATCTACCAAAAGAATTTTTTTGTCTTGCAATATATTATCCGATTTTAGGAATATATTGGAGGTAGTTCTTTTTTGAGAAGGACGTGATGATTCCAAAGTATGTAAAAAGAGAGAAATTTCATCTATCAATCTTTCTGTTGAGTTAGCTCCTTTTATGATTATACTTTTTGCGAATTCACTGAGTTGTAGATGCTCTTCTTTTGTTAGTGTTTTGGCAGTGTGGACAATTACTGGTATGTTCTCCATAGATAGATTAGAATTTAATTTCTGCAATAGTTCCAATCCGGAAATATCCGGAAGTCCTAGATCAAGAATTATACAATCAAATTTTTGGGATAAGATTTTTTTGTAAGCTTCCAATCCTGTTTTGACACAAGTGATATTTACATTTCGATTTTCTGCAATGCTTGTAATTACCAATTGGTTAATTTCTTCGTCCTCAACAATTAGCATTTCTTTTATATTTTTACGAATCATTCTTTCAAGTGAGTTTAAGATTTTAAGAATAGCCTCTGTAGTAATTGGTTTGGATATGTAACTTATTTCATTCTGACCAAGTAAAGGTACACTGTTCTCGGAAGGTGAAATAATATGAATCGGAATTCTGTCTGTTATAGGATTTTCTTTTAGCCGTTCTAAAATATCCGACTCTTCTTTCTCCTGCACACCAAAACCTAAAATAATCGCACTGGGATGATACTGAATTGCCAGATGTAAGATATTCATAATATCCGCTGCCAATAAAATCTTATACCCTTTTTTATGAATATGATCGGTTAGTATATTAAGAAACTCCTTATCATTATCCAAAACAAGAATTATTTTATCTTCCTTTTGTATATTTTCCCTATCATCCGTCAATAGAGGAGGTTGGTGAATACCTTCCACTAGTGAAATTTTCGGTTGTTCTTCGGATAAAAAAATTGATTTGTCTGATAAATTTTGGTTGTCTATGGATAACAATAACGTAAATCTACTTCCTTTTCCTCCCTCACTTTGTAGTTCGAGCTTTCCATTCAAAAGGTTTGCCAACTCTCGTGAAATGGATAGTCCAAGTCCCGTTCCACCATATTTGCGACTGGTAGAAGTATCAACTTGTTGAAAAGCTTCAAAAATAATTCTTTGTTTGTCTACCGGAACTCCAATACCCGTGTCAGTTACAGAAAACACGACCGTATTTTGGGACTCTTTGCTTACTTCTAAGGTAACAGATCCCTGTTTTGTAAATTTGAATGCATTTGAAAGTAAATTCCTCAAAACTTGCTCTAATCTCTGTCTATCTGTTTTTATTACGTATACACCTTGAGTTCGAATAATAAATTCTATATTTTTTTCATTCGCTATTGGAAGAAATTGAGCTTTTAGATTTTCCAGAACTGGCTGAATTTCTATATCCTCAATCAATAGGGATAATTTTCCAGATTCTATTTTAGATAAGTCTAAAATATCGTTGATGAGATATAATAAATTTTCTCCGCTATTATAAATGACTCTTAAGGATTCTATTTGCTCATCTGTTAAGTTTTTTTCATCATTGCTTTTCAAGGTTTTGGCTAAAATTAACAAGCTATTCAAAGGAGTCCTCAACTCGTGGGACATATTGGCAAGAAAAGCAGATTTGTATTTACTGGTAAGCTCTAATGCTTTTGCCTTTTCTTCCAGTTCCTGTTTTTTATTTTTTAATTCTCCCGTTTGCGTTTCTAAAATTGTTGATTTTTCTCGCAATTCTTCATTTGCTACACGCAATTCTTCGGATTGCTCCTGCATAATTTGTGATTTTTCTTCGAGTTCCTCATTGATTGTATTTAGTTCTTCGGATTGTTCTTGTAGAGTTTGATTTTTAATTTCAAGTTCTTTGTTATTTGTTTGTAATTTCTCCTGCTGCAACCTCGTCTCATTTAAAAGTTCGGTTATTTTCCGGTTTGATTGAGCAAGATCAATGGCTATGGCGATACTTTCACAAGCTTGTTTCAGAAACGGTTTATAAACACTTTTGTATTCTTCCATGCTACCTATTTCAATAACCCCTTTGATTGACTCATTCATAAGAATGGGAGTTGCAATTATGTATAAGGGACTGGCTTCTCCCAAGCCGGATCGTATTTGAACATAATCTTTTGGAACTCTCGTTATAAGAATTGTTTCTTTTTCGAGGGCACACTGTCCTATAATGCCTTGTCCCAAATCAAACTCATTTGATATATTTTTCCTTTCCGAAAAAGCATAACCGGTTATTAAATGCAATTTATCATTTTTATCATACAAATAAAAGGCACCTATTTGTGCATTTAAATAGTGACATAAAAATGTAATGCTTTTTTGAGCTATGGAAGAAATATCCAATTCCGCACGAATTAATTTGTTTAATTCATTGTGTCCGCTCTTATACCAATTTTCCTCAAGAGCTTTATTTTTTGCATTCAGTAAAGATATAGTCATGTCATTTACTGCTTTAATGAGTTCGCCTATCTCATTGCGTGCTTGAATCTTTATAATGTGATCAAAGTTACCTTCTGCTATGGACTTGGTGGCGCGGGTGAGTTCAATGATTGGTTTTGATATTGTTTTGGAAATAAGCAAAGCAAGAGTTAAAACAGAAAGTGCAATTATTCCTATCGTCAAAAGAACCCAGTTGGATAATTCACTTACATTTATATAGGCTTCTTCGGTGTCTATCTTAACGACCATTCCCAGTCTTAGAGATGGCAGATATTTCCAGGCAGCTAGAATGTTTATGTTTCGATAATCGACAGAATTTCCTTTTCCCGATCTACCCTGTACGGCTTCTTGTATGGGGAATCCTGTTTCTTCACCTATGAACACTTTTCTTTTAAACGCCGCAAAGTGATCGTGGCGAGTTGGTGTTATAAAAAAAGCATAATCATGTATGCGAGATGCTAGAACGATCTCTCCGGTTTTCCCCAAACCAGTGTAGTCTTCCATAGTTTTATATAAGTCTTTGCTTCTTAATTGATATGCTATAACACCTATCTTTTTTTTGTTTTTTTGCAATGGAATGATAATAAACGTAGCATAGTCATTACTAGGAAAGTAATATTCAAAATCCGAAAATTCAGGCTTCTGAGTTGAAATAGATTTTTGAATTCTATCTGACATGGATAAGTTTTTGAAATCACCTATATTTATATTCTTTCCATAGTCCTTTTCTCTTTTTACCGTAAAAATAATATCTCCATCCAAATTTATTAACAATAAATCGTAATAACCGGAAGCTTCTAATAAAACACTAAGCCTAATTTTAAATCGTTCATCCAAAGCCGAATATTCATTTGAATACACATTATTTCTTAAAAAATATTTGTTATATTCTATCATGGCTTCTGTTACAACAGGAGATTCAGAAAGAATATCTGCTACTTTCTTTTTTTGAGATAGATAGTTATCAATATGAAATGCTTTATTTTCTGCGATAGCATTCAGATGGCTCAAAACAAGGCTCTTCATAATCCTATCCGAATGTTGATAAATGATTAAGCTACAGAGGATTGAGGGAACCAAGGCTACAAATAAAAAATAAATCAGAAATTGAGTTGTAATGCTTGAAAATTTAAAAATCTGTTTCATTTTTATTATCTTTTTGAAGGCAAATATCCTTACAATACAGGCTGATTGAATAGTTTTGAATGTCCACAAGAATTTTATTGGATATAATTTAGTTTGATAAAAGGGTTTATCGCTATAGAGCCAAATTAATCATAGTATAAGAGGAAAATGATAGTTTATATGAAAATTATTTGACATATAATAGGTTTTAAATTAACAATAACTAATGAAAAAAACATTATTCCCTCTACTAATAATGGTAACATCCATTACCACTCTATATATTATTTCTTTCTTTTTACCTTCCGTTTACAAAACAAAGGATTCAATTGTGATTCATGCCAAGTCGGATTCTGTTTTTTCTTATTTGATAGATATAAAAAAATGGAAAGATTGGTCGTTTTGGATTCACAAAAATGATCCTAATGTAGAGTTCGTTTATGAAGGAAACCCTATTGGGAACGGATCCATTATGCGATGGAAAAATACCCGATCTGGAGCAGGCAAACTACAAATAATTGAAACGTGGGAACCTTCTTTTCTGAAATACAATTTACAAAAAGAATATGGAGAACAAAAAACAACCGGTTCGTTTGAGTTAAAAGAAACGGGCGGAAATACAAGCTTAATTTGGACTAACGAAGAGTTTATTGGCAGTGACCCCTTTTCCAAATATACAAAGTTCTTTTTATTTTATTTTGAAAAGTCCAAATTTAAACAAAGTTTACATGACATCAAAAAAGAGATTGAAAAAAATTAAGCAGCTCTTTGCACTTTAAATTTTTCGGAGTTTTCCATTTTTACTTCTGTTGTCTTTTTTATCCTTAAAAAACTTCTTTGATAACGAGTATTTTGAGGTTCTCGCAGTAACAAACGCTCGATGATTTCAAAAGCAAACTTTGTTTTTTTTAAATGCTTATTTAAAATAAATGCTAAATACAAAAAATCATTATTATCCGGCACAAAATACAAAAAACGTTCTAAATATTCCAAACACTCTTTGTACTTTCTTGATTTTAAAAAATGATAAATTATTAATTTATTTATGGATTCACTTAACGGGTAAACATTACAAAGCTTTTTTAAAAAATTAAGAGTCTCTTCTTTCATCTGTTTGTATTTTTTAAAATCCATTAACGTTTTAATAATGTCATGAAGAATCGGCGGGAGATTCTTTTTTTCTTCTATGTCTTTATTTAAAAATTCAATCCTAAGTAAAGACAAGTCATCCGTTAACCTTCCTTTTTTTAGCAAAGAGTCAACAATTCCTCTTAATATACCTCTTCCATCTTCTATTCTATATAATATTTGCCTTTCATCTTCATTCATGATTTTTATTTCTTCACTCTCATTTATATGAATATCATCTCTTCCGTCAGAACCAATAATTATAACGTCGTTTTTTTGAAATCGAAAAACACGAACTACTAAAGTGTATTCCATCGGTACGCCTAACTTTCTTGTCGTCAGCTCTTCTTCTAAAAATATTGCATTTTTATCTCTATACAATACAGTCCAAGGATGTTCTGCATTTATAAAGTACATCACACCTGTATCTTCTTCTACCAATCCAATTACAACGGAAATAAACATGGAACCATTAAAAGCTTCGAAAACACTTTGCAATTCCAAATAAGTTTCTTTCAACCAATGCTCTGGAGTAATCCACCTGCAATCTCTTGTTTCAGTTCTCGTTAGTATGGCATTAAATACGACTCCAAGTACCAAAGCTCCGCTTGCGCCTTGGATTGATTTTCCCATAGCATCACCGTTTAAAAAAACACTCATTTTTTTATTTCCAAGTAATACATTAGAAGAGATCAAAATATCACCTCCTATTTCGTATTTCTTATTTCTAAATTCAAAATTCTTTTTTTGTTTACAATAGAAGTCTATCATAACGTTTTTACTTTGATTTCGATTGGCAATTAAAGGATTTAGTAGAAGCGTTATTAAAAAATAATCACCATCTTGTTGGATTTTCAATTGTTTAATGCTTTGAAGAGAATGTTCTAACTCTTCTGTTCTTGCCGCCACTTTTTTTTCTAATGTCACATTTAACTCTTCAATTTCTTCGCTTAATCTGACAAATTTATTGGCAAGTATAATGGCAATACTCACAATAAAAAATAGAAATGCAAAACCTGCAATTCTCGGAAATATAAAAAAACCTCTATCCGACAACACATCCAATAAAGTAGCAACAAATAAAATGCTCATTCCGGATAGAATATATATGGAATCTAAATTTTTCTTTTTTGCTTCTTTAATTAAATAATACAAGTTGATAGATATATAAACCGTCCAAAGAGGTTGAACAATATTTTTATTTAGAATATCATACAATATAATGTTGTTGTTAAGCAAATAAAAAATTCCAACTAAAAAATATATAATATTTAATACTTTGTATATCCTTACAACTTTATTTTTCAGCAATGCAATTATAAAATGGCAAAAGAGAGGTACAATACTTAAAAGAGCAATGTATTCAATTTTCTTTAAAACTATTAACTCGAAGCTCGAAAAATATTTAAAAGTACTCCTTGAAAAAATATAAACAATGATGCTTAAAATCAATAAAGAAAAAATTAAATTTTCTCTTTCTCTTCTCCTTCGTATGTATAAAAAGGAAAAATAAATTCCGACAGTCAAATACACCATAATAAAGGCTAGTTTCATAACTTCATCTTTATAAAATTTTATATATATAGGTATGGTTGGACCAATAAGTACATCATCTTTTAACAAACCTATTTCATAGTCGAAGAATCGTTGTACGTGAACGAGGATTACATTCTCTTTTCCTTCTAACAAATCATCAGTTTGAATGTTATAGATCCTGACCTTATCGTACGCCTGGGGTTTTGGAGAATCAAAGTTTCCAGTCATACCTATTTTTTTTCCATTCAGATAAGTAACATCTCTGTCCGAAATAGAACCAAGAAAAATTGAATAGCTACCTTTATTCAACTTTTTTGACATTTTAAAACGCTTTCGAATCCATATCGAATCCGGTTTGGATTCACCATCTTTGAATTGTATGTTTCCAGGGACTTTATATCTTTTCCACAAAACACTTTTTCCATATTTGTTATTTATACCTTTTGGAGCATCCTGGGGTTTTATCTTTTCTGTTGTATATTCCCAATCAGTAGAACTTAAAGAATGTATTTCTTCTAAATTTTTTAATATTTGAATTTCATTTCCATCAGCTTTTAAACCTACAGTCAAAATAGCCAATAACGTACAAAAAATAATTTTTACCAATTCAAATCTTTTCATCTCACACCTATCTAAAGCAATTTCTAATTATATTGGGTAATGAAATGGAAAAACGTGCTCATCTTTTTCTAAAAAAATTCTTAAAATTTCCTAAAAGTCGAAAAAATTGCACAAGAAGGAAAATGTACGATATTTATAAAATTTCTTTAATCGCCGTTTGAATCAACACTAAATTATAGCTCCATCAAAAAGCTCTCCGGAGAATGAAAATCCGGTTTTTCTTTCTTGGGATGATGCAACGCCCAATATTCCAAACCATTATCTTTAAACTTTGTCACTTTACTTATGGCTACTTCCAAAGTTTGACTGAATAAAATGAGTGAACCTAAATCTATATTCAAGGTTAATTCCATCGATATATTTTGTTGTTTAACTACAAACGGTAAAAAAGTGAAATATGTTTCTTCTCTTCCGTTCTTTCGATAGTTAGAAAAATGATATACGTTCCAGTGTCTGCTTGGTGAAAGATTGAACTCCCAGTAAGACGGTTGATTTTTAACTTTTAAAAAAAATTCAAAACAAGTTTCTTGCCAAAGGTTATCTCTTCTACTAGGCTTTTTATTTTCAATCGGAATTTTCACTTTAGTCAAATCCCCTTCGAGTTTACAACAAAAAGAAAGCAGGTTATTGTAGCGGGAAATTTCTCCACTTACTCTAAAATCCGATGACTTGAAGAATGGCTGTAAGGTAAACCTGTTTATTTTGCTTCTCCGGAATCTTGGCTGACTATCAAAGATGTAGCATCAACTGCTTCAAAATCATTTCCCGTTACGTTTCGAAGTGCTTTGAGATCGTCATTATCCCATCCATCATTGGGAGCACCGGATAGATACCAATTGGAGCCGTTATCAGCAACTATAAGACCATATTTTTTTAGAGCAGTTAAAATGGTTTGATTTGTATTAGAATAGGATGATATATCAAAACTAGACTTCAGCCTCAATCGCAAACCCATTGGAGGTAGGGTTGTATCTGTAGAAGAAGAAGCATAGTGTCTTGCGGGCCAAAGATAGGATTTTTGAGACTTGGAAACGGTAAAGCGAATGGCGTGATTTATGGAACCAGATTTAATTTCTTCGTAACGAACAAGTCCTGGTAAAATGGGAAGTCCGGCTGCGTCAGCAGATGTCCAACCCTCTGTTCTCAACGTATTAGAATTTAAATCAAATATGGCACCCGAACCGGCTCTGTAGGATCCGTCCGAATTTGGATAGGCAGAATACAATTCATAAAGTTTACAGTTTTCTCTATCAACTATAAGTATATGTCTGTCTCCGGAACTACATGGTCCGCCTTCTATGGGAGGATTGTTTGGAATCGGATAAGGACCGGAATCACTTTCGGAAGAATATTCAAAACTTACATTAGTTTTCTCTTGAGCTCCGTCTACAGCAACAAAGGGAATACCTATCGGTTTTCCTTCCCAAAGTCCCGACCCAAAGTCTGGAAAAAGTCCTCTGCTTGATCCAATGCTATTTATGTAAGAGGTAGAATTGGAATGAACCGGTAACGTATCTACGGAAGTATTCCAAATATTGTTGGAAGGAAAAAATGAGCAAGAACTCAAGTTTATATCCGGATTTGTATTGGGAGTACAATCTTTTGAATTTAAAATGGCGAGTCCCAGTAACGCTAAAATTGTTTTGGAGTCATCTTTATCCTTGGACAATCCTAAAAACTCAGCTACTTGACAATTTCCCAGACATAAAGTAACAAATAGAACAAAAACTCTTATGGCATTGATTAACATGTTTATAAACTCTTTATAAAGGTTTGAACCTATTAACAATCAATTTTATATTATTTTTCAGAATTTTTCAACTTACCCTATCTTTTTACAATACCAAGATCAATAAATGCTCCATCATTCATTATTACAAAAGGCCTAGTTTCTATTTTCACTTTTTTAAATCCGTTAAATCGAATAATTTGTAAGGCACCCATGCCAAAGCCCATAGGACCTTTGTTATAGTAGTGAGCTTCCAATTTATACGGAAATCCGTTTGGCTGTACAATTCGAAAACACTCCGGACCATAACCATTGGTTATATCTGCATAAAGTTCACCTCCGGAAGGAAGGACTTTTTTGGAATAAAAAGCATGGTTTTTATCACGATCATAAACATGAAAGTCTACGTCGTTTGCGTCCGTTTCCCATACCAATATAAATTTGATTTCTTTTTCCAATTCTTTGATTTTGTACTCTTTGGATATTTTTTCAAAAAAAGGCATATCTTTGGATTCATTTCTTTTGGCTATTGTGTAAACCAAGTCCAAATCATCGTATAAAATTTGGTGTGCATCAATAAATCTTGAATCAAATTGTTTGTTTAGTCCTTTTAGCAATATGGTTGCCGCTTGTTTATAGTTTTCTTGAGATAGATAAGCCATCGAAAGCAAATGGTAAACACTTGGATGATCAGGTCGCTCTTCTAATGCTTTTTGAAAACTATCAATGGCAATTTTGTATTCACCGATAGCAATTAATTTCTCAGAAGCAAAACGTCTTATATCTGCCCGCATAGGAAAGTAGTCAATCAAAGAGGAATAGGCACGAATAGCCATATCTCTGTCTTTTTGCTGCATGGCAGCATCCCCTAACGCAACAAGAGCTAGTGTATTTTCCGGGTTGTCTTTTTTCCATTTTAAGGCTAAGCGTAAAGCGCTATAACTCCTTCCCCTTTGTAAATAGGTTTGAATTTCCTTATATACTCCTGAATATGGTTCAACACTCCCTTGACGAATTTCCGGCACTACATTAACTATTGGTCTCTGATCTTTTATCTTTTTACTTCTTATGCTTGGTTTTGAAATTCTAGAAGGTAATTCAATGTCGGTGGTGGTAACTGCATTGGAATTTGTTTTATCTCGTTTGTTTTGTGTTATTTCCGGCTTCGGTTCTAAAGGTTCTACCTTCAAATCAGAAGATTTTTTAGGCAATGTTATAGAATCTTTAGTATTTTCTTCTAATTTCATTTCTTCTTTTTTTAAATCAGCAATAAAACCTTTACCATTAAATGTTTCTATCACATCTTCATCGTCCTCTTCAGAAATATTATACTCTTCAGATGATTTGGTATTTCCGTTTTTTTTGGGTTTTTCTTTTTTAAATTTCTTTCTTTCATCTCTTTTCTTTTTTTCTTCTTGTTTTACTCTTTCTGTTTTTCTTCTTTCCATTTCTCTAGGTTCTAAAAAAGAATAAAGGCTAGAATCTTTACGATTGATGATTTCCAATCCCCCTTGCCCTACGGTTAAAATATTAGTCAAAGAATTTCTAGTAATTCCAAACCTTTCGTAATCGGAATCCGATTCCAAAACAACCATAGAAGTAAAAGGTGTAACAATTCTGTTTTCAATAGCCAATTTTTTGGCTCGAAGTTTTAAACCTTCCCGTTTGTCTTCGTCCGGTTCGTTTTCCGATAGTTCCATTAACCTGGATATATTGGCAGTTCGTAATTCCCTGTTTAGCAAAAGGGGAGTTACATCTAACTTTTGTAAATCGCCTATACTATTTCCGTTCCATTGGATCGATTCATGAGTCAAGCGAGCATCCTCATTTAACTCAATGAACAACGTAATAGAGTCCCCAGCCTGCACGGAAGGTATAATCGAGGGGAAAAACCACTTTGCATTTTTTACATCTATATGGTTGTCTGTATAAGCTTTATTATTCAATTGGGTGAGAATGTTTGCGTTACTATCTCTAAATTCTATTTTAAATCCTGGATTCTTTCCGGAAAGAATGAGTTTGGAAATGATTTCATTATTTCTATGAGCAGAAGGTACAATAAAATCTACCCTGTCAACCCACTTTATGGAATGTAAGCTTTCGGAAAGCTTTTCATTATATGTCTCTCCAAGATTGGAAGAACCATCACTAAAAATAATTAGCCTTGAAGGTTCCACTGTTAAGTCTTTTATTTTTTGTAAAGCTGTATAAAGGTTTGTAGCTCCTAACGGATGGATTTTTTTTAGCTTTCTAAAGGCAGAATTCGGACTACCCTTAAAAGGTTTTAAATCATTGTCAAAACCGAATAGATATAATTTTTTGCTTTTCAAACTCTTGAGAATTTCATGTAGTCTGTCTATGTTTTTTTCAAAGTTAATGGAATTAGAGGCGGATGTATCTACAAGCAATACGATATTTTGGTTATTGTATTTTTGACTGGAAAAGATAGGAGTGAAACGGACTGCATACTGGTTGTTATTTTTTAGAATAACGTTATCGTTTTTGATTTTTATAAATAAGAAGTCCTTTTCCGGCTTGAAAAAAGTTTGATGGTATGAGTAGACTTTTTTGCTTTTAGTATTACCTTCCCAGTTGGTTGGATTTTTATTTTGGTCTGAAACATTTTTATATTCATTTTCATTGTACAAAAGGTGTATTTTAAAGCTATCTATTTGGGGTAATCCTTTTAAAGGAATTGTAAATTTTGGTGGCTGTCCTTCTAAAACTTGGGAATAAGAAATGATTATATTTTTACTTCCTTTTGCCGGGATAGGAAAAATTCGTGCATTGAATTCATTGCCAGAATCTTGTTCCAACAAAGCAGGGTCTTGTCTTTTATGTAAAAAGTCCTCGTAGGCTCTGCGGGCGACTTCCTTTTCAACGACTTCGCCTTCCTGCCATTTGTTATCTATCTGCATGGCAAACCTGGAAATGTGAGCATTTTCCGGTAATAGTATTTTGAATCTTCCCTCTCTTACCCTATTTTCAGAATTGTAAAACGTTAGTTTGATTTCGGTAAAAGCAAGAAACCCCTCCAAAACAGTATTGGTTTCATAATGGGCAATGTTTAACCCCTGCCCATCACTTGTTGTGAGGGATAAAGGAGAGTTAAGTGTCTCTTCTGAATGTTTTTGAGAAAGAAACGTGAGGGAAAGGAATAGAAGAAAAGTATTTATAATAAATTTTTTCATTTTGTTTCTTTACCTTCTGCTATTTTTTTTAACCTTTGCAATCCTAATTCAAAATATGGTCCAAGTGATGAATCTATAAATAATCCAAAATACCTTCCAATAAGATTGTATTCTGCATCTCCGGTAAATTTCCATACTACTTTCGTTTGTTTTTTTTCTTTTTGTATAAAATTCCAACTGCCAATCGCTTTACTCTCTTGGAATGAAATATCTGTTTGTATGAATTCATTCGGAATACACTCCGTTATGAGTACGCTACCTTCACCATATTCCAAACTTGTCCATTTGGAAAAAGCTCCTTTTCCCTCTATGACTGCCTCATAACCAACCTTTAGTGTCGGATCACCCTTCTGCCAAGGATACCAATTTTCCCAATTTTTTAAATTGTTTACCAAGTAGAAAACGTCTTCTACCGGTGTATTTATAATGATCGAACGATCCATTTCGTATTTTCTTGGTAAAAAATACCCGATTATAACTAAGATAAACAAAACAATGATTATTCCTACTCCAATTTTTTTTATTATTTTCATATTCATATTAAGCTCGTATTTATTAAGGCGAAAATACCGGTTTTCGCTTTTCCACAATAGATTTCATTCCTTCTTGACCATTTGGTGAATATATCGCTTTTGCGAGATTTTTTATATCATCTGACTCAATGGAAGAAATTTGAGAAACAATATTCTTACGAAGAGAATACTTAATTCCTTTAATAGATTCCATAGCCATATTCTTAAATTGTTTGCAATATTTCAAACCGGTTTCGTACAAATCATTTTGTTCACACAACTCGTCCACCAAACCTATGGCAACTGCTTCGTGGGGTTTGAGTCCTTTTCCGGAATAGAGAACATCTCTTGTATTTTGAAAACCAATAAGCTCTTTTAAAACCAAACAAGCTCCGGTTGGAAAATTGATTCCGATAAGCGATTCGGGAAATCCAAAACGTATTTTTGAATCTACCATAATTCTATAATCCGTAAACGTTGCAACTACAGAGCCTACCCCCATACAATGTCCGTTGATTAATGACAGAATAATTTTAGGAAAAAAGAGAACTTTTTTGGTAGCTTCAATGGCAACTTGCACTATGGAGTATATTTCATCATAATTTTTATCAATAAACATCTCAGGTTCAAAACCATTTGAAAAATATTCGTTTCCTCTTGCCGAAAGTAAGATAATTTTTGTATTTTTGTCACTTTCTGCTTTGTCAATACTTTTTATTAGCTCTTGAAAAAATTTAAAACTCATGGTATTTTTTTTGTTTGTATTTATACACAATTCGTATATATAATCATTCTGTTTTTCTTCAATCATAGACTGTTCTCTCAATTGGTTATTTCATCACTTAAATGTTCACCGCACAAATTGGCAAGTTTTTCAAGCTATTTCATCGAAAATTACATATAAGATAGGATTGTTTTTATCGCTATAGGATAGAATCAGGTAACCATGGCAGGGGATTTTGTGTAGCTACGGTTGGTGAGTTGCAGAACCGCAAAAATACTGCGTATCGAACCACCGTAACTACAATTTACGGATATTATTTTTCATTTCTCAGATTCAAGATACTTTTCTGACATAACCGCAGCTATACATCCGTCTCCAACAGCTGTAGCTGCTTGTCTCACTTTTTTTACCCTTATATCTCCAACTGCATAAACACCTGGAATGTTTGTTTCCATATCTTCATTTGTAACCAGATAACCCCATTTGTCCTTTTGAATTTTTCCGTTTAACAAAGACGTATTAGGAACCATTCCGATAAAAATAAAAATTCCATCAGATATAAGAGTAGAAGATTTGTGCGTTTTCATATCCTCTAAGGTAATTTTCATTTTATTGCTTTCTATGATTTCGAATTTTCTTGGTTCACTGCTATAAATTACGTTGATTTTAGGATTAGCCAACGCCTTTTCAATCGCCGTTGCATTTGCAGTTAGCTTATCAAACTGATGGATGATTGTCACTTTGGTCGCAAAGCGAGTTAAAAAGATAGACTCTTCCACTGCTGAGTTTCCGCCCCCAATAACTACAACTTCTTTACCATCATAGTATTTTCCATCACAGGTAGCACAGTAAGAAATACCCTTTCCTGCGTATTCAATTTCGCCTGGAATGTTTATAAGTCGTGGTTTAGCTCCCATAGCCAATATCATCACATCAGACTGTATCTCTAATTCTCCATCTACAAGAACGCTGTGTTTTCCATTCCCATTGGCTATATTAATCTCCGTAATATCTACAGCTCCTATAATTTCAGCTCCACTTTCTTTTGTTTGAGTTTCCATTTTATGTGCCAATTCCCATCCTTGGACAACATTTCCTGTTCCAGGGTAATTGGAAACCAAATGTGTAGACTTTACTTGTCCTCCAGGCAAGGAAGAATCAACTAAAATAGTTTTTAGCTTGGCTTGGGCCGCATATATAGCAGCTGTCATACCAGCCGGACCTCCACCAATTATAACTACATCTGTAGTTCTGGTTTTCTTTTCTTGATTTTTTTCTATTTCGGCAAAGACTTCACTTGGTAATAAGTTTTGTATTTCAGCTTTTAACTCGCTTTTTTTAATTCCACCAGTTAACCTGTGACCAACTTCCTTCCCATCTTGGTAAAAAATTACCGTTGGACTTGAATTCACACCGAGTTGTGTGGCAAGTTCCCGATTTTGTTGTCTGAATATTTTATAAAATTTGATAAGATGACCGTATTTTAAAGCCATATCCTCATATTTGGGAGCCAATGCTTCGCATGGAGGACATTCATCGGAATAAAAATCTAGTACAACAATTCCTTTTTGTTTGAGAATTTTTTCCTCATATTCTTCTTTGGAAATTTCAATAATATTTTTTGCCATTTCTATTCTCCTTTATACTAACGGAAATCCATAATAAAACATATACTATACCCCCTATGGTATACGTCCAGTACTTTTTTATAAGGATTGCTAAATTTTTTAAAAAATGGCACGTGAGGATGAAATTCCTCACGTATAATGGTGATTATTTATGTCTTAGTGTATCTTTGGGGATACGAATAGGTTCTGGGGTCAAACTATTTCGTCCTAAATAAAACAAGGCACCTATTGCAAAAATCAAAATGAGGTCAATAATGATTAAGGAATCTGCCATAATGCATGATGACATATATTTTTACTCCTAAAACAACTGTTTAAAGGATACTTACTTCCATCAATAATTTTAATGGAAGAACGAAGCCTTATAGAATGAGTTTAAATTTATAAAATCATTCGGTCAAGTTATTTTGTTAAAAATTTTGTTATATATTAAAAAAATTCTTTCTTTGGGTTTTTAAAACAGATCAGGTTGGGCAGTTGCCTCTTTTACAATTGACCAAAGATAACCTTTGGGATCAATGGTTTTTCGTTTTTCAATAGCTAATTTTATCGGAATAAAGGTAAAATAGGAATTCCACCTACCAACTAGAACTCCGGTTTTTCCTGCCATTGCCCCATGAACGGCGTTTTGAGCAAGCATAATACAAAAAACGGCATCATCCGGTGATGCTGGCATACTTCGTATGACATAACTTGGGTCAATATATTTTAGGTTAGTATGAAAGTTTATTTCTTTAAAATAAGTTGTGATTTTATCTTTTAAAAATAGTCCTATATCACCGTATTTGATATTTCCGGAAGCATCAAATTCTTTTTTGTCTTCAAAGAATTTTTGTCCTGCACCTTCGGCAACAAGGATAACCGCGTGTTTGTTTTTTTGTAAAGTTTGATGAAGTCTGTTTAGGAGCCCCCTTTCCCCGTCTAGTTGGAAATCAACTTCTGGAATTAATACATAGTCTACAACATTTGATGCGAGAGATGCATAAGCTGCAATAAATCCAGAGTCTCTTCCCATAACTTTAACTAGTCCAATACCATTTCTAGCACCTGTAGCTTCCGCGTGAGCTCCTTGTAGGGTCATGGTAGCAAAAGAAACTGCTGTTTCAAAGCCAAATGTTTTATCAACAAAGCGTATATCATTGTCTATAGTTTTGGGAACACCAACTGTTGCTATTTTTAATCCACGCTTTTTTATTTCTTCAAATATGGTTAATTGACCTCGTAGTGTTCCGTCTCCTCCGATGGTAAACAATACCGATATATCATTTTTAACAAGAGTATCTAACATCTCCAATGGATCTTGCTTTCCTCTAGACGAGCCAAGAATTGTTCCTCCTTTTGTATGAATGTCACGAACATTGTTGGGATTTAGTTCGATAAATTCATGGTTATAAGAGGAGACTAAACCTTCATAACCGTAAGGTATGCCATAGATCGTTTTTACTCCATAGTTGTGTAATTGATTTACGAGGCTTTTTATGACGTTGTTTAAACCTGGACATAAGCCTCCACAAGTAACAATAGCTGCCTTTGTTTTGTGAGGATCAAAAAATATTTTCTTTCGAGGTCCGGCATTTTCCAAAGACAAGGCTTTCCCCTCCTTCTGAAATGCGTCTGCAATTCTTTTGTATTCAATATCTAAAATAACCCTTTCCCCTTCGGGGATAAATTGGGGTATGTCCAAAGTAGAATTGATTTCACACTTTCCTATATTAAAAACTTCCGTATCTTTTTCTGTCATCATAAATACCTTCCTACAAATATACTAAATCAATTTTAGCCAACGGTATACATTGTAGATAAAGCAGAATAAAGAAAAAGTAAAAAATTTATAAAAATACAAAAAATCCCTCTCACACTATTTTAGCTGTGAAAGGGATTTTAAGAAAAATCCCCTTCAACAAAAGATGTGATTTTTCTTTCAGCTACAACGAGTCTTTCCAAAGAATTCTTTAAAAGAGTGATGAGAAAACTCGGTCGTAAACTACAGATTTTTTGAAATATATCTTTATCTATTTTGGCAATTCTTGCCATACTGGATTCAACAACAACTGAGCTCGTCCTAGAAGATTGGTAAATCAGGGCATATTCACCAAAAAATTCACCTTCTTCTATTGTAGAAATAATTTCAGTTTCACCTTGTAATACCATGAGTTTTCCGGATAATAAATAGTACATCGTTGAATTCTTATCGTCACCTTCGGAGAAAATTTTCTGCCCTCTACCAAACACCCTTGTAGAGGCATTGTTTACATAATCCATAATGCTTTCGTGAGAATGAGGCAATTTGGGTTTGTCTTTTACTAAAAACGTATGGAATAAATTATTTTCTTTTAAAACCCTTCTGAGTTTGTCATTTGCTTTTCCCAGCCTCTCTATGGTTAAACCCAGTAAGTTGTACAAAAACATAGGATTAGTTTCGGCTAACCTATCAAAATCACTTTTTTGAATGATGCCTAATTTTGCAGATTCGGATTTTACTTTAACCGTTGCAATCCTGGGAAGATTTAACACCAAACCAACTTCGCCAAAAAAAGTTCCTTGGTGTATTGTATTGATTTCAACTATTTGATTGTCTCTATTTTTGTAAACGGAAAGTTCACCGGAAAAGAGAAAATACATTCTCTCACTTGCATGCTCTCCTTCGGAAAAAATGGTATCATTTTTTTGACAAACTCTAGTTGTAATATTTTTAGCAAAATCATCCAAATTTTGTTTTTGTAACATTTTTCACCTTACCCAGGTTAAATAACCAATTAACTTAAAATTTTTGTAGACATTGTAAGTGTAAGTAATAAATCTAATTTGTAGAATTCTATAAACTATTAATTTTGTCAATTTTTGTTAAATTCCAACTGGTTAAAATATTTTATGGGAACTAAATTATCTCAAAAATTTAAGATTTTTTTAAGAAGAAACCTATTTTCATTGTGTTTGCTATTTTCTTTGGTGCTCCATGGGGGAACTTACGCGAGTTATTATATCTATACTCACAGAGAAAATGTTGAAGAGGAAATTGATTCCGAAACACTAAAACCAACTGATATTGACGTAGACTTAATTGAGGAGATTCCACCCGAACTATTGGGCGGAAAAACCGATCCGGCACCTGTAGAAAAGAAGGAATGGGTAGAAGGGACTAGCGAAACAGCAGGCGATCCTGTTGATGAAGACTTGAATCCGAATGCAATTTCCGGTACGGGAACGGATAAAGATGGCTATTTATATTCTTTCCATGGTGACAAACCTCCTACCCCAATAATAGACTTTGATTTGAAACAATTTTTTCCGGAACAGGCGAAAGCAGCCAATATTACGAACAAGATAGTTGTAGTGATGGTTCGTATAGACGAAGAAGGGAATTTAATGAATGCTAAGGTAGTTTCGGAAAAAGCCGGTTATGGCTTTGATGAAGCAGCCATCAAAATCATAAAACTTGCTAGATTTTCTCCAGGGTATGTGAAAGGAAAACCTGTCAAAATGGCTCATAGGTTACCTATAAATTTTACGTTAGAAGATGAATGATTTTTTTGCAATTAAAAAATTTGAAAAGAATTCGTTAAAATCATGCAAATCCCGAAAATAAAACTAAACATTAAGGAGATTCGCGAATATGGAAAATACAAATTTAGAAAGTATAGATTCTGAAAAAACAATAAATTATTTAAAATTCTATGGATCCGGTGGTGATTTATTCGGAATTTTTATTGTTAATTTACTTTTATCCATAGTAACTCTTGGAATCTATTCCTTTTGGGGAACGGTAAAAATAACCAAATACATTTATGAAAATACAGAATTATTGGAAAACCGATTTGATTATCATGGAACCGGTATGGAAAGGTTTGTCGGATTTTTAAAAGCTATTTTATTATTTGCAGTTGGATTTGGTATATTTATAGGTTTAAGCTGGATTCTCTCCCAATTTCTTTCTGTAGATATCGTTAATATCATATTAGGTATCTTAGTTTACGTTGCCATTTTAAGCTTTCTTCCTATAATTATTATTGGAAAAGAGAGATATAGACTAAGCCGGTCGTCTTACAGAAATATTCGATTTCAATTCACCGGAAAAACCTTAGAGTTATCCAAAATCTTTTTGACGCATGGTTTGCTAAGTCTAATTACCCTTGGTTTTTATGCACCTTGGTTTATTTGTAAACTAAATGAATACTTTGCTCAAAATTCTTATTACGGAAATCAAAATTTCCAATTTGCTGGTAATCCGAATGATCTACTCAAGATTTATTTAAAGGGTTTCTTTTTTACACTTATTAGTTTTGGCTTTTACTACTTTTGGTGGCAAGCCAGTCTTGTAAGATTTTATTGGAATAATATGTCTTTTCAGGGTAATAGTTTTAACGCCAACAGATTTACCGGAGATAAGCTTTTTGGTACCTTTATGATCGCCTATTTTTTAACCGTTTTTACGATAGGAATCGGATTACCTTGGGCAACTGTTTTCCTTTTAAGGCTTAACATTGACAATATAGCAATTGTTGGAACTCCGGATATAACAAGCATCAAAGGTTCTTTTGACGCGGGGGCTTCGGCTTTTAGTGATGGCTTAAGTGATGCTGCTGATGCAATAGGTACTGTCTTTGGCGGATAACTAAAAGTGGAAGAGATTACTTGTGAATATTTTGATGGAATAAATGCCATTCCATCAAACGGAAAGCTATTTATTGAATCGCAAGGACTTAGATATATTTCCGAAAACGAACTTTCAGAAGAAATGATACTTTTCAAGCAAATCCAGTCTGTTGAGAAAGTTGGAATATCATACAACATTAAGATTAAAACACAAAATGCCGGCATATCTCCTCTTATTGTCGTTAAAGACTTATCTTCTTTTCTTGAAGTCTTCAACCATTGGAAAGCATCCAAAACGAATCCTTTTTCTCGATTTTTTGATTTATTTTTAAAACTATCTCTTCCCGTAAAGGTTGTTTCTAGTATACTCTGTGTTGGCTTGTTTGTTGCACTATTTTTGTTTGCTCTTGGTTGGATTCATACATTGATTCCGACTAGTATGGATGAAAAGATTGGAAGTTATGTGAGCACAAAAATTATAGAGAAAAAAGAAGAATGTACAAACCAAGAATTAAGGGCTTTTTTGGGCAAGTCTGTTTCAATATTAAATAAACCAGGTAACAATTGGAATTTTAAAATACACATCTTGAATGATAATGAAATCAATGCTATTAGCTTACCAGGAGGTTATATTTTTTTATATTCCGGTTTGATTGAGGATAGCAATTCTCCGGAAGAAGTAGTCGGAGTCCTTGCTCATGAGATGTCTCATATTGAACAAAGGCACGGAATACGCCAATTGGTACGAGTTGTTGGTATCTCTTTTTTGATAAGTAGTTTTATCGGATTAGGTGCTGATACCTTTGAAACAATGGAAACTTTTAGCGAAGTCTTTAATACAATTGTGCTCTTAAAATATTCTCGCAATTTTGAAAAAGAAGCCGACTTGGGAGCCATTCAAAAATTAAATAATGCAAAAATAGCAACAACAGGTTTTATAGAATTTTTTCAAAAATTTGATAATCTCACATCTTACCTTTCTTGGATCAGCAGTCATCCTGCTGATTCTGATAGGATTAATTTTATCAAGGAAAATACATCCAAAGAAAAAAAATTAAGTACCATTTTCCAAAACGAAAGAGACAATTGGGAACAAATCAAAATGGGATGTCAGCATGATTGATCTGAAACTAAAAATTCTGATAAAAGTTTTTTGGACTATAGCATTTCTTTTTGGTCCGTCTCTGCTGTCCGATTCTAATAAAACTATATACCACTCGAAAACATGGACTATTGTGGATAAGCAACACATCTCAAACTCTTTTCAAAACAAAGAAGTTTTAATTATAGGTGAGGAGCATAACGACCAGAACGGACATGGTGAGAAACTAGAACTCTTGAAATTTTTATATTCTCAATTTCCCTATACAATTTCGATGGAAATGTTTGAAAGTGACGGACAAGACATCCTTGATGAGTATATAAGCGAGCTGATACCTGAAAAAACTTTTTTGCGAGATATTAGACTTTGGAGTAATTACCAAGACTACCGTCCCGTTGTCGAATTTGCAAAGAAAAATAAACTACGAATTATTGCAGCCAATACTCCATCAAGATATGTAAAAATAGTTTCCCAATCTGGACTCAACAAGCTAAAAGAATTGCCGGAAAACTCTTTTAAATTTTTACCTCCCCTTTACACTGTTGAAGCATTTTTTCAAAAAGCCTACCAAGAAAAATTTTATCAAACCATTCAAAAACACTCAGGACATTTTTTGGGACTTGAAAATATGTTTCAAGCCCAACAATTATGGGATGCATCTATGTCAGATGCCATAGCAAAACAAGTTTTACAGGGAAAAAAGGTAATTCACATCAATGGAAGGTTTCATAGTGATGAATTTATGGGTGTTAGCTTTCGTTTAAAAAGGATGAAAATTCCAATTATCACAATTTCCATGTTTCCACTTACAAAAAATGTTGAAATTGATAATAAGTTTGCAAAATATGCAGATTACATATATATTACCGATAGAAAAGAAAAATGAAATACGTTTGCACCTAAAGCGCTAAAAGGAATCTAATTCAATGGACTATACATCTCTTATTTCGTTTCTAAAACAAGAAAATTCCCTCCATAACGAATTGGGACTTCATGCCCAAAGGGAAATGAGTATTCTTTTTGTTAAATTCAGAGACTTTAACCAACTCTCAGGGAATTTTTTATCAAAAGAATTAATCGATTTTTTAAATAGCTACCTAAATACAATTCAGTCAATACTAAACGGTAAAAATGGCTATTTGTGTACCTGCACGGGAGAAAGCATAATTATTTTATTTCCAGATAGTGTGAATGATGCTCTAAATACTGGAAATGCAATACTAAAAAATACAGTATCTCTTAATAATTTAATCAAAGAAAAATACAATTGTAGTGTTTCTATCGGTGTGGGATTGCATACTGGGATAGTAACAATCGGAACGATTGGTACTCCAGAATGGAAAGAAACTATTGTACTTGGTGACTCGGTTCCCATTACTTCACAATTGGGAGAGCTTTCAAAAAGCTATAATACCAATTTCCTGATAAGTGAAAACGCCTATTTTAACCTAAATGATGCAGAAAAAAAATCAATACGATTTGTTGATAGAATTAAAGTAGTTAATAATATCAATTACATTTCTATTTTTGATGTATTTGAAAATGAATCTCCAAGGATAATTCAAAAAAGGAATGAGAATAAACAACTTTTTGAAGATGCGATAACTTTTTTTCATTCTCAAGAGTTAAGCAAGGCAGAATCCCTTTTAAAAGATTACTTAAAATTGGTTCCAGATGATTTTATAGCTCAAATGTATCTTGGAAGATGCCAAAAAACCAAAACAAATGAAACTTTTGCAAGCCCTAATTTGAATCGGAAAATATTATGGAGTGATTATCTTTCGATTTATTATGACCCGATAGACAACCAGCATAAAGAATTGATAGAAAGAGTTTCCGGGTTATTAACAAAAATAAAGGATGGGAAGGGGATAGAAGAAACTCATCAAATGCTTTTGTTTCTAGAAGAATATACCGTAAAACATTTCTCTACTGAGGAAAAAATCATGTTAAAATATGATTATCCATATTATGAAGAGCATAAAAAACAACATGAGATTTTTATCAATGAGTTAAGTTATATTAAAACAAAAAACCTAGGCAAAGAAAACATGAAACTCCATTTACTCCTTAGAATAGAAAGCCAATTGGTGAATTGGATAATCAATCATATATGTGTAACAGACAAGAAGTTAGGCAATTTCTTAAATTCTCCCGAGTAGGGCACTACGTAGTATTATAGTATTATGCCCTTACGGGCATAAATTCCAATAAAATTAAATCATTCCTTACATCAAACTCACGTTATTTTAACTTGTGCCTTCTCTTTTTCTTCCTTTTCTCTTCTAGACCGCAAAGCTTCCCTATGCAAAAAAACGTTTCTTTCCAGTAAATCCAAATCAGTACAAACAAATCTATTGCCTTCGAGTTTTACATAACTTGTGAGAGCCAAATATTTATCAATAGCATTCATATCTTTACTGGATAATCCTAAAATTTTCAAAAGATCAGACGGTGATTCATTAAATGAAAAAGCCGTCATTGGTCCGATTTGTACTCGATTTTTTATGGCTATCATCAAAAGTATATCAGCTATTCTACCCTGCATGTCAGGGATCAAGGTATTGGATAATAGCATGTAAGCGTTCCATATTCTCTCGGATAAATGGGTGATGATCCTGCTCATAATGTGTGGCTGCTTTTCTATCATATCATCAAAGCTTTTTTTGCTAATCGCAAGAATTTCCACATCATCTAGAGCAACTGCTGATGCAGATCGAGGCTGATTATCTAATAATGACATCTCGCCAAATATATCATTCGTTTTCATAATATTTAAAATGATTTCCTGATCGTTTGCAAATTGTGTAATTTTGATATTTCCCTTTTGCACAATAAACAATTCACTTCCGGGTTCTCCTTCTACAAATATCATTTCATCTTTCCGGTAACTTCTCATAGAGCCTTCTTGGGGTAGAAAATCTAATGATTTTCCCAGAGACATTAACAAATCTTTGATAAAAGATACTTTTGGTTCATTTGGAAAATACTTCATATAGCTTTTATAACAATAAATAGAAGCTTCCGTAGAACCATTTCGATAGTAGGCTTCTGCAATTTTAAACAATTTTTTTGAATCGATAGTGTTTTCTTGATCGTGTATTATACCTTGAGAGGCTTCCACAGCATTTCCAAAAAGTCTAAGTTTCATTGTAAAATAACGAATCATTTTTATGGCAGCCGGGTTACTTTTTTTCATAAGCTGTATAAATTGATTGTTACTTATTGAAAGTAAAACTACTCTTGTCATAGCGATGGCAGATTCAATTTGCGGATACCTACTCATGGCAGAAACAACACCAAAGAAATCACCTGGACCCAAAGTTTCGTTCGGGTTTTCACTTGGCAACTTAAACTCCCTTTTAATGGAAACTTTCCCTTCACCGATGATATAAAAATTGGAGAATTTTTTCTCTCCTTCCAAAATTATATAGGAACCGGCAGGAAATTTAACCAATTCAAAATGAAAACTCACAATCTTTCTCCCTAAAAATCATAGATTCAAATCAATCAAAAATAGGCAAGTTTGTTTCTTGTTTATTTTTACTATTTTCCATTAAAATTTTTATACAATAAAAAAAATAAATAGGCTAATTAGAGAATCTACGAATATATACTTTATTTATAATTTATTGGAGTAAAGTATATGAAAAAAATTTTAATGTTTCTATCTTTTTTATTGGGATTAATCCTTATTTCCAATTGTTGTGGTATGCCTACGGATAGGGGTCGCGAAAGAGACCGTAATTGTACTCCGAGACAACGAAGAAAAGGTAGGTGTCATAATATGGATCAGAAGTTCCAGAAGCAGAATCTTTCAATAATAAACCAAATAGACATCGCTTAATATTTTCAAAATTGTAAAATAAGTCATTTTCAAACTTTAGAGAATGACTTATTTTGCATCCTATTAGAGAAGAATTCGACTTTACAAAATTTAGGATTTATTGAGTATAAACTTTTTAAGTTTATTAAATAATTTATTAGCTAATTTTAAGGTTTGGGTTTACACATCTGTTTTTTTCAACACAAGACTAAAAGAGTATTTAAGCATATTTAAAATTTAATTGACTTTTTGAAATTTATTTCTATAGTAGCTCTATATCAAATGCTCTGTGTATAGAGGTGTAAATATGATACAAGGTGAAAATTTATACCAAGCTGATGTGATTATCGTAGGAGGAGGTCTTGCGGGGATTAGTACTGCCTATGAATTACTGGATAAAAACCAAAAGGTAATCCTACTAGATAGAGATGAGGAAGAAAATTTCGGTGGTCTGGCAAAAAAATCATTTGGCGGTGTTATGTTTGTAGATACACCTCTACAAAGAAGACTGGGTATAAAAGACAGTCCGGAGCTTGCTCTTTCAGATTGGGAAAGCTTTGCGGAATTCGGAGAGCAAGACGAACTACCCAAACTGTGGGCAAAATTTTATGTTGCAAACTCCGTAAGTCTCATTTATGAATGGCTAACAAAAAAATCCGTAAGCTTTTTACCACTGGTTAATTGGCCCGAAAGAGGGATTTTTAAACCTGGAAATTCCATTCCAAGGTGGCATATCGCTTGGGGAACCGGTTATGGCATTATTGAAGGTATTTTAAAACACTTGGAAAAGCACCCAAATCGAAAGAATTTGCAAATCTATTATAATCATAAAGTAGAAGAACTGATTTACAGCAACCAAACCATAACAGGTTGTACAGGAAAAATTGAAATAACAGGTGAAGATTTTAAGGCTACAGCAGCAAATGTCGTTATCGCTTCTGGAGGAATATGTGGGGGTGATTTATCATTGGTAAAAAAGAATTGGTGCAAAGAATGGGGTTCCCCCCCTACTACATTACTAAATGGCTCACACAAATACGCGGACGGGCTCTTACACAAAGCATCGGAAAAAATTGGAGCTAACCAAACTCACCTTGATAAACAATGGCATTATGCTGCTGGTATAAACCATCCTAATGCGAAAACTGAAAATGAGGGACTTAGCCTTGTACCTCCACGCTCTGCTCTTTGGCTAGATGCAACCGGCAAACGCTTTGGTCCTCTACCTCTTGTGGGTTATACGGATACACGTTATTTGGTAGAGCAAATTTGTAAAAGCCCGGCACAATATTCCTGGCAAGTTATGAATTGGAAAATAGCCATCAAAGAACTCGCCGTATCCGGTTCAGATTATATGACAGCTTTTCGATACAAAAAGAAGCTAAAGCTATTGCATGATGTAATTTTTGGAAACAAAGAACTGGTGAATAGACTTATAAAGGATAGCAAAGACATCGTAGTAGCCAATTCGATAGAAGAACTTGCAAAAAAAATGAACCACTTAAGTTTGAATGGTTTTCTTATAGATCAGCATCAGATGGAAAAAGACATACAAATGTACGACGATCAAATTAATAGGGGAATACACTATTTCAACGATGATCAGCTAAGAAGAATTGCCAACTTTCGAACCTATAGAGGTGATAAAATAAGAACCTGTAAATTTCAAAAAATCAATGATAAAAAAGCTTATCCCCTAATCGCCATTCGAGAATTTATTTTGAGTAGAAAAAGTTTGGGTGGAATCCAAACTAACCTCAAAAGTCAGGTTTTAAATAAAAAAGGTGAAGTGATTTCGGGACTATATGCTGTTGGAGAAACAGCAGGTTTTGGTGGCGGCGGGATACATGGAAAGGGTTCTTTGGAAGGCACTTTCCTTGGTTCCTGTATTCTAACAGGCAGAGTGGCTGCCCAATCCATAGTGGGAAAAAGTAATTTATAAGGAGAAGTAGTAAAATGAAAAAAACAGGTGCCTGGTTAACAGTTTATGCCTTAGAGCAATTGCCAGTTAAATATACTTTTGGAATACCTGGCGTTCACAATACGGAAATCTATGACGAACTGGGAAAATCCAAAAAGATAAATCCCATTTTGGTAACCCACGAAGGGGGAGGAGCTTTCATGGCTGATGCCATTAGCAGAACCTCAAGTGAGATTGGAGTTTTAGTAACGGTTCCGGCAGCCGGTATCACACATGCTATGAGTGGAATTGGAGAAGCTTATTTGGATGGAATCCCTATGTTGGTTCTATCCGGCGGAATCAGGAGAGATACTGGAAACAGATACCAACTCCATGAATTGGATCAAGTCAAACTACTAGCAGGAATCACAAAAAAAGCTTACGTTATCCAAAGGCATAATGAAATCATTCCAACAATTTTTGAGGCATACAAAGAAGCAATTTCAGGTGAACCTGGTCCTGTTTTTATAGAAATTCCAGTCAATATTCAACTATTTGAAGGAGAAGTGGGTAACATCAATGCCTACAAACCTGAAGCAAAACTTAAACTATCAGTTGATCCGATAAAGATCAAAGAAGCAACTGAAATGCTCATGAAAGCTAATAATCCAGGAATGTTTTTAGGTTGGGGATGCTGTGATGCAACCGAATCTGCTGTCATGATAGCAGAACTCCTACAAGCTCCAGTAGCAACTACCTTACAAGGTTTAAGTGTATTTCCGGGAAACCATCCTCTTCATACGGGTATGGGATTTAGCAAAGCAGCTGTTCCGGCAGCTGAAAATGCCTTTAAAAATTGTGATTGTTTGCTTGCAGTTGGCACAAGGTTTGCTGAAATACCAACCGGTAGTTTTGGAGCAAAAGTTCCCAAAAATCTTATACACGTTGATATCAACAGAAATGTCTTTCACAAAAACTATCCCGCAAAAATTGTTATTGAAGGAGATGCAAAAGACGTTTTAGAGGACATTCTAAAAGAAATACAAAAAAAAGAACCAAAAAAAAATGGAAAGCTTCTTCAAGATCAAATTGCCAGAGATAAAAAAAATTACAAATCCGAATGGAAATCACACAACACAAAAAGCAAGGTCAATCCTCTTCATTTTTTTGATTCTCTCCGAACCAATCTAAGCGATGATGTAATAACCGTTGTGGATGACGGCAACCATACCTTTCTGTTTGCTGAATTATTTACTAATCTAAAACCAAGACACTACATCAGCCCAACGGACTTTAACTGTATGGGATACTGTGTTCCGGCTGTGATAGGAGCAAAGCTAGCCAATCCTGAGAAACAGGTTGTGGGGGTTGTAGGAGATGGTGCGTTTCTGATGACCTGCATGGAAATACTTACTGCAAGTGTACATAAATTAGGAGTTGTTTACTTTGTTTTTAACGACGGAGAATTATCACAAATCTCACAGGGACAAGAAATTCCATACAATCGAAAAACCTGTACAATTTTAGGAAATGTTAATATTCTGGGAATTGCCGAAGCCACCAATTCTGCCTATAAAGAAATTAATAACAACAAAGATTTGGAAAATATAATTCCAGAAGCTTTGCAAATTTCTGCCAACGGACAACCCGTTATTGTAAACGTAAATATTGATTATAGCAAAAGAACACGTTTCACATCTGGTGTTGTTAAAACCGTTTTAGGGAAATTTCCGATGGAAGATAAAATCCGTTTTGTAGGTAGAGCTGTAAAAAGAAAAATTACTGGTTAACTATCTATAATATTTTAGAATATACACAACGCGGAGTGGTTTGTAGATATGAAATTGCAGAATCCTTTAAAATCAAGTGAATCTAATCATGTTAATCCAGTAAATCACTCTAATCATAGTATAGAATTGTAGATGCAGAGCAAATATTCAAAAAAAGTAATTGCTTAAACTTTTGTTATATTTAAATTGCTATTATTAACATAATATATTGGAAGAGTAATAATGGAAAAAATGGAAATCAAGCATACAGAAGAAGGCAGTATTGATATTATATCCATTGAAGGAGATTTGGATCTTTATGGTGCTCCATTATTAAGAGAAAAATTAAATGGATTAAAATCCAAAGGGAGAGATAAAATAATTTTAAATATGGAAAACGTTCCCTATATTGATTCTTCCGGTTTAGGTCTTCTGTTAAAATCAATGATAAACGGAAAAATTCCATATCTTTTTGCAAACTTGAATACCGGCATTAAGCATATATTTAAAATGTCCGGTTACAAGCAAGTTACGACTGTTTACGATACTGTAGAAGAAGCCAAAAATGCCTTTAAAAATCAATAAGTTGCTTTCCCTTTTTGAATTTTCTTAAAAATGTTTTTAAATTTTGAATTAGGAATCACTCTTTCATCATCTTTTGAATATTCCAGCTTTAATCTGTTTCTTGGTTTTATGATAAAACAATTTGATAAAGTAACTTTCCAAATAAGGTTCAATAAATTATTTGGTATATAAAAAATGATCCAAAAAAATCACATTATTTTGGAATAACAACTATATCCACTCTTCTGTTCAAAGCTCGGTTGGCAGGAGTATTGTTTTCTAAAATAGGATGGAATTCTCCAAATCCGGCAGCTGAAAATCGTCTAGAATCTAAAATTTTATTCTGTAATATATATCGCAAAACGGAAAGTGCCCTTTCTGTTGAGAGTTGCCAGTTGTCCGCAATCTTGCTACCTTTAATAATTGGTACATTATCCGTATGTCCTTCGATACTAATCTGATTTTCGGGATAATTAATCAAAATTTGAGTGATTTTATCTAAAGCCGGTTTAATCCCTTTTTTTAATTTTGCCGAGCCGGAAGAAAAACATATTTTATCATCCAGGTTTATGATCAATTTATTGTTATATCTCTTCAGCCTTATTTTACCGGATTGGATTTCATCTTGTAATTTTTCTTCCAGTTCTTCAGCTTGGCTGGAAAGTTTTTCAAGCTCTTGTTTTTGTTTTTGGGTAAGGTTTTGTAACTTGGCAACCTCTTCTGCGTATTCTTGGTTTAGGGATTCGCACTTTTTTAGTTTGTCTTCATAAAAATTGGCTAATTTTTCTTGCTGTTTGATAGCTGCTTGACTCTGTTCTTCCAATTGCTTTTTTAATGAGTCTATTTCTTCTTGGCAACGGTTTTGTGCTTTCTTGTGATCATCTAATAGGGCTTTTTCTTTATCAGAGCCTTCATTTTTTAAGATCGTGATTTGATTTTCAATTTCACTGATTCGCCTTTCACAAGTTGTCTTGTCTTCTTCTCGATTTTTTTTTAAAAGTTCCAGTTCTTCTTTTAGGGCTACATTGTGATTTTGTAGAGTTTGAATTTCGGAAGACAACTTGTCTCTTTCATTTTTGCACCGGAATTTGAATTGCTTCAACTCTTCCTCTAAGGCAACTTTCTCATTTAAAAGCGTATGGTATTCTGTTCTCCAATAAAGCCAATCCGATTGTAATCCGGTCGCTACTAAAAAAAAAATACCAATGTACTTTTTCATTTCCAACCTTTATAACCGGAACTTTTTAATTTTTCTTCCGAAATTTTCTTTTGTGCGTCTGTTCCAACTTGTTTTTGTTGTGCCTCCGCCAGTTCTTTGATTTTAGAGTTAAAGTTTGCTTCGTATTCTTCCACTTGAATATTTTCTGCTTGGTTTCTTTTGGCAATCTTAGCTTCTAACAAGTCTTTATCTGCCTTGACTTTAGCCAACTCCGCTTGTTTTAGCTTTAAAATAGCTTCATCGTCTGATAAAGTTGTCTGCAAATAGTTCGTATAAAGTTTCTCAAGCCCAACTTTCTCTTTCGCGTTCATTATCTCATAAAGGATTATAAATTCTTTGGAAATTTTAATTTTTTGGTTTGTTATACCAATACCAAGTTCGGCTTTTTTCATCTCATTTTTTGCTTCAATGAGTTGTTTTGTAAGCTTGCTTAGTTCCTTTTTTTCTTCGTCTGTTTGTTCTTTTAGAAATCTAGAATCAATCGTTTTAACATCAGACTTTAAATATTCTTGGATCGCGGTACACTGAAGAAAAATCATTAAAAGTGCAATTATTATTTTCATATTCTTTAAAGCCATCAATCCCTTTTTTTATTCATAGTTTCTACTGTAAACCTAATTTTTTCTTTCAAATACGATCTTTACCAAATTTTCAAAGATTTTATTGGTATCTTGGTTTAACATACAAGAAAAGTGATTTTGCGGACACTTGTTCCCACCATGTATTCCACAAGGTCGGCAACTCAAGTCATCCACTTCTGCTAGATAGTATTTCTCTGACAAAGGTGTATAACCGAAATTCGGAACCGTTGCTCCATAGATTACAACCGTTGGCACATTAAAAGCCGAAGCAAAATGAGTAGGAGAAGAATCATTCGTAACAACTGCCTTGGACAAACTTATTACGCAAGCTAAGGTTTGTAAATTGGTTTCTCCTGCAATATTTATAACTTTAGGATCATTTACTTCTCCTTGAATTTTTGCACATAAGTCCAAGTCCTTTTTGGAACCGGATAATAAAACTTGGTAATTCGTTTTTTGAAGTATAATTCGGATAAGTTCTACAAATTTTTGTTCAGGCATTTTTTTTGTTTCCCACACAGAGGAAGGAGAAACCAAGATGTAATTTGATTTTTCTATAAATTTATCTTTTAAAAAATTCTCCGTTTCCCTGAATACTTTTTCAGTTAAATATAACTCCGGTCTTTTCTGAGAAGGATATTCATCCGGTTTGTAAATAAGGCTAAATAATTTATCAACTTCATGAATTTCAGATATGGGACGATGAATGGTATGGGTGTGCAAAAAAGAAAATCCTGATTCTTTATAACCGATTCTCACCTTTGCACCGGAAAAATAGGAAATTAAACTAGACCGATGCGAAAAATGAGGTGAAAGCACCATATTAAATCTTAGGCTTCCAATTTCTTTTATAAAGCGTAAAAATTTCCATAAAGATTTTTTGATTTCTTCTTTATTAAGGGGAATAACCTTATGTATATAAGGATTGTTTTCTAATATTGTTTCCGTTCCTCTGTTTACGAGTATCGAAATTTGGCAGGGTTGAAATTTCCTATATACTTCTCGAACAAATGGTGTTGTAAGAACCAAATCACCCAAAAAAGCAGTTTGTATTATTAAAATTTTTTTCATTTTATTCAGGTTTTGGGAAAACCTTCATGATATAATAACTTATGGAAGGTGACCCTTTGAAGTATAAAATATTATCTTTATTATTAAAATTATATGTTCCAGAATTGACTTGTACTTCAAATCCATTGGAATAGTGAATGGGAGGGAGATAAATTTCGGCTTCTACTACCTGTTTTCGCGAGTCTTGTTTGAAAGAATATTGGAATTGTCCGGTTGAATAATCAAAGGAATAAGCAATAGGTTGTCCTTTGGTTTTTCTTGGATAGGGGCGTGAAAAGGCTTTTGTTCCTCGTCCCCCGTCTTTATCAACGCTTTTTGGTGTATCAGCCGAATAAATGGATAGGTCTTCTCCGTTCCACCTGTCACCTAAAAGATTACCGTTATCAGGTGTATAGTTCCAAATTGTAACATGAACCATGTTTGCTTCGATAGCTTGAAAAATTCGATTTAAAGCCTGTTCTTGTTTGGAATAATCAAAGTCATAAAAAGCTTTGTTATTAAACATATCCATGGGAATTCCAGTTTCCCCTATTAAAGTCGGACAACTCTGCATGTCTTTGATCGACATATTTTTTATCATTTTTATGGAATCATTATAGGCAGCCTGCACATTCTTTTTTCCAAAAACCAGCTTGCGTTTATAAACATGAATTCCAAACCAACTGAAAAAAAACTTTGTAAACAAAAGGGACACATCATACCAGTGGGAAGCGTTTACAATACTGCCATGATTTGGTTGTAACTTTTCTTCCCATTTTAGAGCTAATCTTTCCGGCTCACCTTCCAAAAATATAAAGAATCTTTTTTCCACAGCTTGGATTTGCTTTGTAAATTTTTTAGCAAAGGGAAGCAAACAGTCATGGTAAAATTGCACGTTTTTTCCATTTGCTCTGTGAAAATAATCCGGTGTAATCATTATGGGAGCTCCTTTGGAATCATAATCCCATACTCTATGAAGCCTCCATACACATTTTGCTCCCTCTTTCCATATGGAAATTTGATTTGGATTTAGTTTAATTTTTCCGTATACAATTCCATTTTCGCCAAGCATAATTTTTTTGTAAGCCTTAACGGAAATTCCTTCGGATAGATACATTTCTTCAAATGGAGAAGTGACAATCGTTTTTCCAATTCCAAGCCTATCATGACTTAATAGATTGTGTTTTCCAATGAATCCGGCTGAAGGTTCGTTTAGAGTTCCAAATCCTATAACGTTTTTAAATGGAGACAGAATATTTGCTACTTTTTCCATCGAGTGGATATAATGATTTTGTAGATAGTCCTGGATGTTTGTTTTTCCTATTTTTAAATTAGGAGCAAATAAACGACCACCAAAAAAGAGCGTAAACATAGTTGCACATGGATATTTAAAATGATTCTGAGCCCAAACCATCTTGGTATATGTCTTATTTTTAAAGTGATGGACATACGCCATGTCTGCGTCTTCCAATTTACCAATATCAATTCCTACTGTTTCCAAAGTCCAACCAGGTGCTCCGTCTCCACCTGAAAACCTCGACCAAACATCTTGGTGAGGGTCGATGTATACATAAAACCCTTTTTTTTCAGTGAGTGATATTACTTTGGATATATAATCCATATATTCCCAGTCATAAATCCCAGGTCCTTTGTGTTCTATTGCCTCCCATGTTATAAGGAAACGCAAGAAATTAAAACCCCATTTTTTAAGCCTATTCAAGTGTTCATCAGCTTCTTCAATAGGAAAAGGTCTGCCAATAAACGAGACAGAGCTATGATTATTAAAGGATTTTGCTTGGTTGATATGGGTTGTTCCGTCCGGAAAAGAAGGGACCTTTGAACTACCGCTAAGGTTGACACCTCGAAGTAGGATTTTATAACCGGAACTATCAAAGAAATAGCCATCTTTTGCGGT
Organism: Leptospiraceae bacterium; assembly: GCA_024233865.1. Taxonomy (GTDB): domain Bacteria; phylum Spirochaetota; class Leptospiria; order Leptospirales; family Leptospiraceae; genus JACKPA01. The sequence goes on from JACKPA010000007.1 coordinate 274,933, forward strand.
CAGAATAGGTTTCATTTAATTTTTTTCTTTAGGTTTTATTATCTTTCTCTGGATGGAAATATATGTATTTTATCCAATTATAAACCCAAACTATAAAAAATAAGACTATTAATACATTGATATCTGTTTTCAGATAAAACGTAAGCCCCCAAAAAAGAGGCATAAGCAAAAGCGAAATGAAGGAAATGAAAATATAAACAGATTCAGGTGCTTTTAAGTTCTTTAAAGCTAGGTTTAACAATAACTTAATATGTGAATAACTAAGCTTTGATTTACTCTTTTGTAATGCCAAACCTAGAAAAGCAAAACAACATACCGTTATAAGTATTGAAATATATAACAATCTAACCTCTTTCTTTTATAAAAATCTATTTCAAACTTATTTTTCCTATCTTGGAAGTAAATTAGGATTTACAATAGACCACGTAAAACTTTATAATTTTAAAAATCACTATGAAAAATCGTTATATTTTACATCTTATTTTGTGTATTTTTCTAATTTTTCCATGGGAGTTGTTCTCTCAAGAAAATTTATTGGAACCAGTAAAAATAGATTCTCCCAGGGAAGCTTTACAAGTGTTTTTACAATCTATGAATAGATACAAAAAAGGCATAAAACAAAAAGATGAAAAATTGTCATCTGAAATTGATCTGGCAATCAGGTGCTTAAACATGGAAGACATTCCCTATTTGATAAGAAAAGATAAAGGTAGAGAAGCAGCAATCTTTTTAAAAGAAGTGATTGATAGGGTTTATGTTCCGAATTATTCCGAAGTTCCTTTGAAAATGGGAAGTGAATCCAATTCAAAATGGGTTATCCCCAGAACGGAAATTACGATTTCTCGTGTCGAAGTAGGTGACAGGACTGGAGAATATTTGATTTCAAAGGATACTGTTTTTCGAGCAAAAGAATTTTACCAAAAAGTTAAGCATCTTCCTTACAAAAAAGGGTCTGGCAAAGGAGCCGGATATTCGGAGCCATGGACAACAAAATATATTCCATCCTGGGCAAAACAGATTTATTTTTTCGTAGTGCTTTGGAAATGGCTTGGGATAATTTTGGCAATTTTTTCCGGCTATTTGATCAAAGTTTTGTCCAAATATATTCTAAAGCTGGTTTTATACCTAATCCAAAAGAAGCGAATCGAATCAAAAATTGAGCTTTACCAAAATATATACGATTCCTGTTACAATCCTATAGGTTATTTATCGGTTATTGGTTTTTGGTTTTTGTGCTTGAACCTATTTCCAGTAAGTGGCAAATTTTTCCAGATTACTCTTGTAATTTTGGAATTACTCTTAAGCATTATAGTAATTTGGTTTTTCTATAAACTGATAGATTTTTTTACGAATTATATTGCATCAAAGACTAATGTAGACGATGATAAAATTGACTTACAACTATTGCCATTTATACGAAAAACACTAAAGGTGGTTGTTGTGATTTTAGGCTTTTTGGTTGTTGTTCAAAATTTGGGTGTGAATGTTGTTTCCATAATGGCAGGGTTGGGAATCGGAGGATTGGTTTTTGCCTTTGCAGCAAAAGATACGGCTGCCAATTTATTTGGGTCTATTATGATTCTGTTGGATAAACCTTTTAAAGTGGGAGATTACATAGTTGTTGGGAATACGGATGGAAAAGTCGAAGAGATAGGTTTCAGAACGACCAGAATACGGACTTTGTACAACTCTCTTGTTTCCATTCCCAATGCAGAAGTAGCAAATGTTAAAATTGACAATATGGAAGAGAGACAATATCGAAGAACCGTAACAAAAATAGGTATCGGGTATGATACTCTCCCAGAAAAAATTGAAGGATTTATGGAAGGCATAAAAAATATACTAAAAGCAAACCAATACATAAGGAAAGATTACATCAATGTTTCTTTTAATGGTTTCGGCGAATACAGCTTAGAAATATTTATTTTATTCCATCTGATTGTTCCGGATTATCTATTTGAACTTTCGGAAAAAAATAATCTATACCTAGAAATTTTGCGTTTAGCCACTGATATGGACGTTACAATAGCCTATCCAACAAGGAGTATTCATATCGAAGCAACTCCGGAGAAAAGTAAGCCAACCAAAAGAACAAAAGTAAATGAAAGGAGTATTTCTCAACTTGCAAAAGAGTTTGGGGTAGAAGGTAAGAAATCCAAACCGTATGGCTCGGGGATATTTACGCATCCTGTAAAAGAAAAAGAGGAAAACATGCCATGATTTGTAAAAGGCATACTTGGCATTGAGATCGAAGTTGAAAAAATCGAAAAGGAAAAAAGTTCGAACCCAGTTCTATTCTGTTTTTCCTTTTTGCAACCTGCTCATTCTATCGGTTTCGATCAGTTTTTCTACCAATTCATCCATATCTCCATCCATAACAGACAATAAATTATGATTTGTGTAATTAATGCGATGATCTGTTATTCTACCCTGGGGGAAATTATAGGTTCTAATTCTTTCCGACCTGTCTCCCGTTCCAACCATTTGCTTTTTTAAGGCATCGGAAGATAATTTTTGCTCTTCTATCTGCTTTTCATAGATTCTCGCCCTCAAAATTCTCATGGCTTTATCTTTATTTTTTAGCTGTGATTTTTCGTCTTGGCAGCTGACAACCAGTCCTGTTGGAATATGGGTAATTCGAACTGCCGAATCTGTAGTATTCACCGATTGTCCCCCGGGTCCCGATGATCTATACACATCTACTCGAATGTCTTGTTCTGTAATCTTCACTTCACTTTCTTCTACTTCAGGGAGAACCGCAACCGTAACGGCACTTGTATGGATTCTCCCGCCTGATTCAGTAACAGGTATTCTTTGAACTCTATGTGCTCCAGGTTCAAATTTGAAAGTATCGTAACCACTACTGTCTTGTATGGAAAAAATGATCTCTTTAAAACCGCCAATACCGGTTGGAGTCATTTCTACAAGCTCGTATTTAAATCCTTTTTTTTCGGCAAATTTGGTGTACATTCGAAACAAATCCGCTACAAATAGAGCCGCTTCTTCTCCACCGGTACCGGCTCTGATTTCAATCAAAACATCTTTTCCGGAATTAGGATCAGGCGGAAGAAGCATAATTTCCAATTCTTTTGTGAGTTTTACAACTTTTTTTTCATTTTCTTCCACTTCAGATTTTAACATATTAATCATTTCACCGTCTTTTTCCGATTCCAGCAGTAATTGTGCTTCTTCTCTATCCTTTTCTGCTTTAAAATATTCTATGATCTTATTATAAATAGGAGTTAACCGAGCTCTCTCTTTAGAAAGGGCTTTGAGTTTTTCCGGTTGTGAGGCTATTTCTTGGCTATATAGTTCTTCCTCTATTTTGATGTATTTTTGCTGTAATTTTAATAATCTATCTTTCATACAATTGCTACGATTAACAATTCATAAATAATAAACAAGGTGTGGTGTAAATAATAAACAAGGTATTTCCTATAAGGTTAGAAAAAAAATTGTAAAAATTTACCCTTTTAGAGAAAAAGGAAACCATGAAAATAGCGATTATTGGAACAGGACAAGTAGGAATATCACTTGCTAAAGGTTGGGCTAAAGCAGGACATGAAATCTATTTAGGGCTAAAAAAATTAAATACACAAAAACTTCAAACGGTTTTAAATTTAAATGAAAGAATTGTTGTCAGACTGATTCCGGATGCAGTGATTGAATCTAATATAATCGTTATGGCGATGCCTCCCGAAAGTGTTAAAGAGATTTCCGAATTAGTAGGAGAAATTAGAGATAAAGTTGTAATTGATACAATCAACTCTATCATGAACTATCCTGAACCATATTATAGTACGGCAGAAGCTATAAAAGCATGGACAGGCTGTGAAAGGATTATAAAATGTTTTAATACAACCGGAGTTGAAAATTTATCCAATCCTCTTTATGATAATTCCAAAATAGACACATTTATGGCTGGGGATAATGAAGACGATAAAATGATTGTGAAACAATTGGCTTATGATCTTGGTTTTGAAGAATGTTATGATTGTGGCGGGTTCGATAAAATTCCTCTACTGGAAAGCATGGCTTTATTTTGGATGAACCTGGCATTTATGCAAGGCTATGGACCAGATATTGGACTCAAAGTCCTCCAAAGAGGTTTTCCCAGGTAGTAGAAAAAATTAAAACTTTTCCATACATAATTTATAATCATTTTAATTATTGCCTAATATCATTATTTCAATTTATATATCAAAAGTGTATTTTTCTTAAAAAGGAAATATAAACTCCAATAATTATAAGTTGTCTAAATGGAAATACTTCAACTCTTAGTCGAGTTTTTTTCGCAATACGGTTACATTGCTGTATTTGGTGTATTGATTTTATGCGGTTTTGGTTTACCTATTCCGGAAGATATTACTTTGGTTTCAGGTGGTATTATATCTGCCCTAGGTAATACCAATCAGCATATAATGTTTTTGGTTGGAATGCTTGGTGTTTTGATGGGAGATACTTTTGTTTTTTCAAGTGGAAGAATTTTTGGTGAACGAATCCTTTCGAATAAATTTGTTGCCAGAATAATGACTCCAAAAAGATATAAGCAAGTCCAAGACAAGTTTGTGAAATACGATAAATGGGTGATTTTTATGGCGAGGTTTATGCCAGGTCTACGTATGCCGGTTTATCTTAGCGCAGGAATCAGTCAAAAGGTTGGCTTGCTACGATTTATCGTAACTGATTTTTTAGCTGCAATTATAAGCGTACCAATTTGGATATACCTAGGGTATTATGGTGCTCATAATTTTGAACTTTTGCTTGATTGGGTTCGCCATGGACAAATGGCTATCTTATTTATAATTTTTTTAGTTTTATCAGTAATTACACTAATCTATTTTATAAAAAAGAAAAGGAATTCGGAAATTATAGAAGAATAATGCCAAAAGGGTTTAATAATGGATTTACTTTCTCAGCCAGTTTTAGTTTTAAATTCTTGTTTTATTCCAATTACGGTAAAACCAGCTAAAAAAGCTATATGTATGGTTTATTTGGAAAAAGCACAGGTATTAAAAGCTTCTACAAAAAACTACATACAATCAGAAAAGTTAAATATACCAATTCCGCATGTAATCTTACTCTCAAATTTCTATATGCTCCCAAAAAGAAAAATGAGAATAACAAGACAAACAATTTTTTCCAGAGACAATTACACCTGCGCATATTGCAACAAACAAGTTACTTCAAGTAAATTAACACTAGACCATATTATCCCCAAAAGTAGATGGAAAGAAGTTACCAAAAATCAAAAACAATATGATTTCCATTCATGGGAAAACGTTGTAACTGCTTGCAAAGACTGCAACACAAAAAAAAGTAATAAATTATTAAATGAGCTAAAATGGAAACATCCAATTATCAAACAATTGGATTATTTTCAATATGGAATACCGGGAGTAGAAAAATATGCTGAAGAATTCGGTTGGTCAGAATATTTACTTGGAAAAAATTAATACTGTTTTTTCCTTACCATTTATTATTTTTTTTCCTCATATTGTATATCTTTTTCTGCTTTTTGGTTTTTTTTATTTTTTCCAAATCGATCTTTCTTTTTTGGTTATTTTGTTTTTTAGCCTTACCTTTTTAACATTTGGTTCTGTGGTTGGAATTTTTTATAAGCTATTAGAAAACCTGAAAGAAACAAACAGTAAATATGCCGATTTTATCGAAGGAACAGATAATTTTATAATTCGTTCTGACAAACATGGTAAGATCATATTTGCCAATCAAATCTCAGAGAAAATTTTAGGATTAATGCCGACAGAATGTAGAGGCTTAAAGGCTATAGATTTTGTTCATCCTGATGATCTAAAGAAAACCAAAAAAATATTTTTATACTGTATTAAAAACCACAAGCAATATGCTTCTTTGGAAAACCGTCTGCGAGGTTTAAATGGTCAAATCCATTATTTATTATGGACAATACACTTCCACTATAACAAAAAAGGAATCCTTGAAAGAATTGATAATGTAGCCAAAGATATTACCGAATTAAAAGAAGCTGAAACTGCTCTACTAAAAAATGAAAGCAGATTAAAAAAAGCCCAAAAAATTGCCAAGATCGCCAGCTGGGAAAAAAATTATCAAACGGGTGAAATCTATTGGTCTGAAGAATTATACTTTTTGTTAGGATATACCAACCCAAAGATTCAACCTTCTTATAGACTCCTTTTAGATCATATTTACCCGGAAGATAAAAGAAAGATTCTGGATATAAGTATCATCAAAAATTTAATCAAAACAAAGAAGCCTATCAATGTCGAGTTCAAGTTTTTTACCGTTCAAAAAGAAACTCGGTATGCGAACGCACAGCTTGAAATGGAAATAAACGAAACAGGAAAATGGTTATTTGGAACTTTTCAAGATATAACCGATAGAAAAAGGATAGATGAGAAGCTAAAATTAGAGAAAGAGAGACTAATAAACCTTTTAGAAGTGCTTCCAGCGTTTGTTTATTTACAAAGAAAAGATTATTCTATTGCTTATGGAAATAAAAAATTTAAAGAATATTTCGGAGAAGTTGGCAATAAAAAATGTTATGAATTGCTAATTTCAAGGGGAAATCCTTGCGAAAATTGTAGAACTTTTGAAGTATTTGAAAATAAGAATACTATAGAATGGGAATGGACAGACAAAAACGGAAAAGTTTACCAAGTCATCAACCACCCCTTCCAAGATTCGGACGGAACAGACTTGGTTTTGGAAATGGGAATTGATATCACGGACAAAAAGCTAGCAGAAGAAGCCATAAAAAGAGAGAGACATTTATTTATTGGTGGACCTGTCACCATTTTTAAGTGGGAGTTAAAAGAAGGATGGCCTGTTGAATATGTTTCACCCAACGTTATTCAATATGGTTTTGATCCAAAAGACTTTTTGGAAGGACATCTTTCTTACCTCGACATCATCCACCCGGAAGACAGACAAAAAGTAGAAGAACAAGCTTACAGATGTATTGAAAACGGATTAAATACAATTGAGCAAGACTATAGAATTATATGTCCGGATAAGGAAATAATATGGTTTTACGATTTTACGGTTGTTATTAAAAATGACCAGAATGTTGTAACTCATTTGGACGGATACGTTTTGAATATTACAGAGCGAATCCAAAGAGAAGAAGCCCTTAAACAAAGTGAGGTAAATTTTAGAGCGATTATACAGTCTAGTTATGATTCTATTTTAATTTTGGATACAAACCGAAAGGTAAAATTTTCAAATTTGGCTGCTGAAAAAATATTTGAAAAAAGCTCCAAAGAACTTTTAAGCTTAAATCCACCTCTATTATTTGACAAAAAAACGGAAATTGATATACCACAAAAAAACGGAAATATTATTATAGCAGAGATGAGCAATGTGGAGATTCAATGGGAAGGACAAAAAGCAATCTTGGTTTCATTACACGACATTACGGGTTATAGAACTGCAGAAATTAAAATCAAAGAAGCCAAAGAAAAAGCCGAAGAAGCAGATCGAGCCAAAAGCGAGTTTCTTGCCAACATGAGTCACGAACTTAGAACACCATTAAACGGCATTTTGGGTTATACACAAATATTAAAAAAAGAAAACTTAAACGAATTTCAACAAAAATCCATTGATATAATCGAACAAAGCGGAATGCACCTTCTCAATCTAATCAACGATATATTGGATTTGTCTAAAATTGAAGCAAAAAAAATGCAACTCAAAGAAGATGAATTCCACCTTCCTTCCTTTTTGGAGGGTATCATTGGAATGATAAAAATGCGAGCAGAAGACAAAGGTCTTACTTTTGAGTTTATTGCAATATCAAATATTCCTCATTTTACTTATGGAGATAATAGGATTTTGGGACAAGTACTCCTGAATTTGTTAAGCAATTCGGTTAAGTATACCGAAAAAGGAAAAATCCTTTTAACCATCGGATATGTGGACGGAGCGCAAAAAATTCGATTTCAGGTAGAAGATACAGGAATTGGTATTCCGGATAATATGCTCCAAGACATATTTTCTCCATTCAAACAGATAGAAATGCACATACGCAATGTGGAAGGTACAGGACTTGGTCTTTCGATTAGTCAAAAATTAGTACAAATGATGGGAGGGCAATTACAGGTGGAAAGCAAATTAAACCATGGTAGTCGGTTTTGGTTTGATATTGAGCTACCAGAGGTATCAAAAGAACCGGAAGAAATACAAAACCAAGATACAAAAATTATTGGGTATGAAGGAAAAAGAATAAAAATTTTAATTGTTGAAGATATTTTAGAAAATAGAATGATTTTAAATAGGTTTTTATCATTAATTGGCTTTATCGTAATGGAAGCAAAAAATGGTGAGGAAGGAGTAAATAAAGCAAGAGATCTTTTACCTGATTTAATTTTAATGGATTTATACATGCCCGTTATGGACGGATTTCAAGCCATAAAACAAATCAAAGAAATTCCAGAATTAGCGGAAACAAAAATATTTACAATATCAGCTAGTTCTGAGGAATTTATTACAAAAAAGTTCTCAAATCTTGGTTGTACGGACTACATCCTAAAACCGGTTATGGAAAATGAAATTCTAAACAAAATTGAGAGACATCTTAATGTTAAATGGATATATGAAAAAAGGGGTGACCTATCAAATCTGGAAAAGCAGGCAACTCACTTAGATTCGGAAATTGTACGTCCATCTTCAAATGAGATAAAATCTTTGTATAAAATCACAAAACGGGGTGACATTAAAAGATTAAACAAAGAACTTGATAAAATTGAACTATTAGATGTAAAATACAAACCATTCGTAAAAAAAATTAGAAGTTTAGCTTCTACATTTCAAATAAAAAAAATTGGGGAACTTTTAGAAAATCAGTAGGGGTAATTTATGGATATACAAGAACTTAAAAACTCAACAATTTTGATTGTAGATGACAATCCAACTAATTTAGGTGTACTTTTTGATTACTTGAGCAACTTGGGATTTAATGTACTGGTTAGCCAAGACGGAGAAAATGCTTTGGCACTCGTACAAGACGAGAGACCGGACATAATACTCCTTGATATAATGATGCCAGGGATAGATGGTTTTGAAGTTTGTAAAAGATTAAAAAGCATCCCTATTGTAAAAGATATCCCTATAATTTTTATTAGTGCACTTTCGGAAACTTTTGATAAAGTGACAGGTTTTGAGATTGGAGGAGTGGATTATATTACAAAACCCTTTCAACAAGAAGAAGTTTTGGCAAGAATATCCTCTCATCTCACAATTCAAAAACAGAGGCAAAAGCTCCATGAGTTAAATTCCAGTAAAGATAGATTTTTTTCCATTGTGGCAAATGATTTACGAAGCCCAATAGCTTCCATAATTAGAGTGACAAAAGAATTACAAGACTCTCTCAGCACTTGGGATAAAGAGCTAATTTCTAAAATTACTAAAGATTTGAATGATACATCTCAAAATACTTATTCCTTTGTTGAAAATCTTTTAGAATGGTCAAGAATCCAACTCGGACTAATAGATTGCACTCCTTTAAAGGTTTATTTACACGATATTATGCTCAATAATTTAAAAATGAACCGGAAAATCATAGATCAAAAAAAGTTTATAATAGAAAATAATATTGATCCTAGTGCTTATGTTTATGCGGATAGATACATGGTAAATATTGTTATAAAAAACTTACTTTCTAACGCATTCAAATTTACGAATAGGAACGGAAAAATTGAGATTAACGCCAAACAAAAAGAAGAATCTTTAACAATTTCCATAATAGATACTGGAATTGGAATTATTCAAGAAAATTTAAGTAAGCTATTTATGATAGATAAACCGGTAAAACAATATGGAACAGAAGGTGAAAGAGGAACAGGTTTAGGATTAATTTTATGCCAAAATTTTATCAAAAGAAATTATGGAAAAATTTGGGTAGAAAGTGAGTTTGGGAGAGGGACAAATGTCAGCTTTACTCTCCCCCTCTCCCCTCATACAATTGAAGTAAAACAAACAAAGTCCAAATTAAAGGTTAATAAGGATTCCTGATAAAGTCCATCAATAGTGGTATGTCCTTTTTCATAAGGTGAACGGTGGCTACGGCTTCTTCAAAAGGGATAGCGGCTCCAGACAAAAATATTAAATCTTCTCCAATAATTACAAAAGGAATTCGGTTACTTTCTAAAAAATGCCTTATAATTGTAATCATCCCTAATTCGGATGTTTGGTAACAAGGATAATATTTGAAATCATCCTCGTCCTTCTCGTGGGTTTCGACGCTAATAACGTTTGACATTTTAACAAACCTCGAAAGATTGATATTCAATAGAATAGTTTTTGGATATATGAAATTATTTTGAAAAGTTGTTATAGGTTAATTAGTATTTTTCTTTTAATTTGTCTACCATTTCAGTGTACAAATTATTCGTCAAAACGATTAAACACCGTTCCGCCCATACTCATTTCGATTACCAAAATTTCCATTGGGCACAAAATTACCATACGAGCCGGTAATCCGGAAGTTCTATTTATTGGTTATAAGCTATATAAAGGAACTACATCTAACGAAGCAAGAAATGCCGCTGACCTTACATCAGGACAAGATTGTGAAGGAGGATTAAAATTACCTCCCAACCAACCCTTGGAATATGTTGCCATAGTTGGACAAGAATTAGAAAAGTTAGATGGTAATGATGTTACCGGACAAAATGTAGTATGTTACTACAGAATTTCTCTCCAATCCAATGAATATATTGCCATGAGAAGCGTTTTGTTGTCCATTCAGCTTATTAATACCAGCAATGCTATTTCGGTTTCCGCCCCTTCCAATGCTTTAATTGTACCCTAGGTTTGATAATTTTTGCTAAGCTTTTTGATTTTCTGTTTCAACCATCTTCCTTTCTTGTTTTTCTTTTTCCAAAGTCTTGGATACTTTTTCTAAAATTATAAAAAAAAAGTTGCATTGAAAAAAACAGAATTGTCTATTTCCTAAAATAGATGAAAAAATCAGGAAAAAAAATGAAGAAAGTTTTAATTTTAGTGCTAACGATTAGCATTCTACCTCTCAGTGCTTTTAACGAAAATCAATTAGATCAATTAAAAAAAACAAAACAATGCTCAAATTGTGATTTGGCAAACGCCAAGCTGGAAGGAGTTGATTTGGCAAATGCAAATTTATCAGGTGCGAACTTAAAAGAAGCAATATTAGAAGGTGCAAATCTAAGCGGAGCTTATTTGAAAGGTGCAAACTTAGAAGGTGCTAATTTGGAAGGTGCTAATCTAAGAGGAGCAACTTTAAAAAGCGCTAATCTAAAAGGAGCTAATCTGGAAGGTGCAAACTTAGAAACTGCTAGTCTAAAATTTGCGAATCTTGATGTGGCTTATTTGGAAGGAGCAAACCTAAAAGGCGCTAATTTAAGAGGTGCTAGCTTAAAGATTGCTTATTTGAAAAGGGCAAACCTAAAAAGAGTAAATTTGGGATACGCCAATTTGGAAGGAGCTTATCTGGTTAATAGCAATCTAAAAGGTGCTAGCCTTATGGGAGCAAACTTGAGAAGAGCCAATCTACAAAAATCAAATCTTAGAAGGATAAACTTTGAAGGAGTTAATTTGGAAGGAGCTAATTTGGAAGGAGCAAGCATAAACAGATCTTATTTTAAAGATGTAAACGTTAAAAATGTTATCCCCCCCCATAGCGTAACTTGTAATGATTTGGATTGCTTATTAAGAAAAAAATAATGTTATAAACCAATGTCTGCTGAAGAATTTATCGGAATTTTAAGGTCAAAAAAACAGATAATTTCAATAAAATCTTTTTTATTGATTTCCATAAAAAGCTATTGCAGCTAAACTTGAAAAAATTTATTATAAAATTAAAAATTTGTATGAGGTCGAAAATGAATTTAAAAACTGTTATACTATTTTTTATTCCAATTATAGTTTGTGTTACGTCTATATCCGCAGTTGATAAGCAAGAAACAGAAGAATCTACACCTGAAAAATCCAAAAAAGAATGGCAGGCATTAAAAGATACATTGGTTCAGAAAGGAAGGGAATGTCAACTAGCCAAAGAAAAAAGAGATTTAGCAAAAAAGCTACAATCTCTTTTTCCAGTTCTTGTACTGGAAAATAAAGAAGATTTAAAAGAGTCAATTCAAATGGAACTAAGACGATTGGATTGGGAAATTTGGGATTTGGCATGGGCAAAAGAGACCGAAAAATTAAACGAAACCATGTCTTTAAAAAAGACAAAGATTGAGGAATTGTCAGAGCGAAAAAAAGATTTAAGAAATTTTAAAGATTCTTTGAATTCAAATATAAACACAGACGATTCAATCCTTTTAAGAGAGCTTGAAAAAATGGAAAACCCGAAGGCAGAAGAATTGATAAAGCTTATCCAAGAAAAGAAAGATAGTAAAGAAATTATCGAAAAGTTGAACATTCTGATTCCAGATTCCATAGAGCCTACCATTCATGAAATAGAAGGAAAAAGTGATTTGTTAAAATTAAAAAAGTTAGAAGAAAAAAGATTTACACAAAAAACAAACCTTTCTTCCCAATTAACAGACGAATTACAAGAAATTTTAAAAAATCAGGTATTGGAATTTTCAAATAAAGTAACGGTTTTACAAAAAGAAATACAAGAAATTGTACAATCAATGAATAATATACCCATTCTTTAAAGAACCATCGGTAGGGACACAATGCCTTGTGTCCCTACGTCAAAACACGTCCCTACCAAAACACCATTAATTCGCCATCTTTGCTTTGTATCTTTTGATTGCATAACCAATCAAGGTTCCTAATACAAGCAATAAAATAGAAATGGTTATGGAATACTTCAATTCCCAGTTTAATCCTTCCAAATATGCCACTAAGGTTTGAGTATTAGTGTTGGCTTGCACTACACTCGTTTCGTTTTGCTGCCTATATATTTTTACGGGTTGAGAATTTTTACCAAGGCTTACATAAATATAACTCAAACTACCACTTGATCTTGCTACAGAAGAATAGATTTCCAAATTTGTAGCAGGATCACCTAATCCGTCTCCTCCGATTTGAGAAAAGTCAGATTCCAAAGACGGATTGCTTACATTGGTTCTCCAGATTTCCACTCCATTCGGATTATCAAATCCAACATAGAGGTAGTTCCCGTTTTTTCTAAGCAAACTTAGTTGTTTATTGTTAGCATCTCCAAAATTGGTTTTACCGGTTGTTCCGTTTTCTGCTACAAGAGTCCAATCGTTTGAGTCACAATGACCATCACCTCCCGGAATACACTTCCAGAGTTGAGGCACTTCTTCTCCTACAGGACATACTTGATCGTCAGAACATTTACTACTCGTGCAAGCACGTTTGTATCTGCTTGTTACACAAGCATTTCTTAATAAGTACAAATTTCCTTTATATTCCTCAATTCCCGGTACAGGTTTCTGTCCCGGAATCAGGTCAGCAAGACTGGGCAATCCAATAGAAAAAAATTGTTTAAACTTTATAGATGTAGGAGTCGTGTCAGTCCAATCTGGACAATTATCCGGTCCAATACATTTTCCCGGATTATTGTTAACTGATCGAACAATTCCACCCGTTTGTTCACAAACTCCCGCACTATAAGACGTTCCCATATCACAAGCAGCGGTGTTTGTGATAGAACCGGAATTGGCAAAGTACAACCTATCATTAAAAGTATAAAAAATCCCACCTACATAATCTGCGAGCACTGGTCGCGATGAACTTACCTTTCCGATACCCGGTATATAACGCGTCTCTAAGAATTCGTTTACTCCCGCAGTACAAACCGGATAAGAGTTAAGATCACTTATTTTTACGGTAAAAGGTCTGTTTGGACCGTCTCCCGGAACATTCCAAAATATTACTCCATTTAAAATGACAATGGATTCGGTTACTTTGTTTTGTGATACGTTAGGTCCTCCCAAACAGTTTGTAAAAACATCTGACGCGTCCATAAACTGGAAGTTCAAATCCGTATCAAGGTCGGATGTGTAATAGAGGTAGTCATTGTCACCGGAACCGGAAGTTGTTTCTCTTGCAGCAGTAATAAACAAATATTCCGTTCCTCCAAAATCACCGGATACAAACAATCCCCTACCATTTTCATTGTCCGGACCACAGCCTGTGGCTATATTGGCACTGTTCCATGTGCATCCTGTATGTCCAAGTGTAACATAATCAGGTACAGCGATTCCACCATCTCTAGAGTTGGCAGTATTACTAGATTTTCTTGAGCCAGAAGTATCTTTAATAAACCTAAAGGTCAAATTTTCAGGGTTACTTCCATCCGCATTAAACCTGCTGGCTCCATTTCCATTGTTGTTTGGTCCTATATAGATTTTATTGGCATAGGTATTTAAATATCCAAAATCCGTTCCATCCCCAAATGGGTCTTCTACAATAGGACCACTGGCAAAATCAGAAGGAGCAATTCCACAACCACTAAAACTCATCCTATCTTTCGGACTTAGTTGGATAATTTCCGAATCAGTAGTATCTTTGATTCCTCCCCAAGAAGAGTTGTCAAACCCGTCACCATCTATACCATTAGCAACTGAAATTGTATACATCCCTCCGCTTTGGTTTAAAGAATGTACAATACAAACTTTTGTCGGATCGGTAGCTAGTCCACCACAAACAATTCCATTTAATTTATTGGCACTGTTTATATTACCCAAACTACCAGCACCGGAAATCTTGTATCTTTTGGCACATTCTATAGGGTTCGAACATTCGGCAGAGCCGTTATTATCAATCCCACCTTTCACATCCTTGGAAAACGTTACCACTATACTGCTTTGAGAAGAGCACACGACAGAAGATAACTTAATAGCTTCCTGACCGATAAAATCCGCATTGTTGGGGCAGGATAATGAGTTGGGAATAATTGCCATATCTTGTATACTTGGTTTGTTCGAAATCAAAGCATAACTTTTGGAAGCAGCTTGGCTTGCATCCAGACTAATATCATAAGTAGTCCCAGTTCCATTAATGGAAGTAATGTTAAAATCAGTTGTTTGAACGCCTGTGGTAAAATTAGAATTATTCGTACAATTCCCAACGGCAGGAGAATCGGCTATTTTATAATTGGCAATAGACCGCGCTTGAAGTGAGTTCACCGTTTCCGAATAGGTGACACGAATCAGAGTGGGACTAATGGAAGCAACATTTGTAATTCGTGGAGGAGTAATATCTCCCGGATCAATAGTTAAAACAGAGGGTGAACTTGTTACTGCACCTAACGTAGCTATTACATTACTTGTACCGGCAGAAACGGAAGTGGCAAGACCTTTGGAACCTCCCGCATTGCTAATAGTTGATTTGGTCACATCCGAAGAACTCCATGTTACACTGCTTGTTATATCCTGGTTGGAAGAATCCGTATAGGTTCCTGTTGCAGTGAATTGTTGAGTTAATCCGTTTACAACTGTTGGGTTAGCCGGAGATATGGCAATACTAACAAGAGTTGCAGTTGTTATAGAAAATGTCGTAGAAGAGCTTGTAATAGCTCCTAAGCCAGCAGTAATTCCAGAACTTCCAACATTTTGAGCCGTAGCTAATCCTTTTGTTCCCACTAAGTTACTTATGCTTGCCGCTGTTCCATTGGCAGATAACCAAGTTACGCTGTTAGTAAT
>JACKPA010000008.1:0-77500 GCA_024233865.1 Leptospiraceae bacterium
ATTAAAGATAAAGCGGGAACTCCTCTAACTGCCGTCCAAGTAGACCTGCCAAACGGAACCAGAGTGGAAACCGATAGTTCCGGAACTTACAAAATCCCTATCATTCAAACCGTGCGAAATGGCAGAAACGAACTAAAGTTTTTTATCCACAAACAAGATGTGATGATTCGCAAGACGACCTGGGTGGTAGACGTGAATACGGATACCGGAGAAACTTCAATTGTTTCTCAATCAGATGAGTATTCTTCCAGTGCACTTCTGGACGGGATTGGAACGACACAAGCTTTGATTGTAAGAAGCGGGACGCAGGAAACAGTTCCTCAAATTTCCTACTCAGGCTCACCGTTTACCTTTACCAAAGGAGTGGCAACCCTCCTACGAGTTTGACTTATGTTGGTAGTCCGTATACTTTTACCAAAGGAGTGGGAATTTCTACCATAACTCCAACGTTTAACGGAACACTTACCTCTTGCACTGCGTCTCCGGGCTTACCATCAGGCTTAAGTATCAACAACCTGACTTGTGAAATAAGCGGAACGCCTACGGTCTTGCAGACTGCAACGAATTATACTATTACAGCGAGCAATAGCCATGGCTTTGCAACTGCGAATATTTCCATTACCGTAAACGATGTAGCACCAACTTCTTTGAGCTATGCAGGGAATCCGTTTGTTTTTACCAAAGATACACTCATTACAACCGTGAGTCCGACGTTCACAGGAACACCAACTTCTTATTCCGTAAGCCCTGCTCTACCTACAGGTCTGAGTATACACCCAACAACAGGACAACTCGCAGGAGCTCCAACGGTTTTAGCAACTGTGAATACCTACACTGTAACAGCAACCAATACGGGAGGTTCTACTACTTTTGGACTGAATATAATTGTAAATGACGTGGCACCATCTTCCTTAACTTATACCGGAAGTCCATATTCGCTTGGAAAGGATGCGATCATTAGTACGATCACTCCAAGCATCAGTGGTGGTGGACCTGTTATCAGACTTATCATACGTTCATTATGTAGACTTTTATTACGGTGCTGAGTATATTGTATTAAAGACATCTAATCAAAAAGTTCGTTGTGTTTCTGGAAACATTGCTACTACACAAAGTTTTACAGACAATGGAGACGGAACAATTAAAGATAATCATACATCTTTAATATGGCAAAAATGTATTATGGGGTTTAATAATGATATAAATTGTAGTGACGATGGAAATGGTACTAACAATGCTTCTACTTGGGCAGATGCACTTGCATATTGTGAAAATTTAAATTTAGGTGGTTCTACAAATTGGAGACTACCAAATATTAATGAATTAAAAAGTATTCTAGATAATAAGAAGGTTAGTGCACCATTTGTTGATAATTTGTTTTTAAATACAACTGGTCCTTTTTGGACATCCTCTACAAATATTGCAAATACTAATGACGCATTTTATGTCTATTTCTATGATGGCTATGTAGTCATCAACCTAAAACGGTCTCGACTGCCGTTCGTTGTGTGACTGGACCGTAGTTCGGCTACGCTCACTACAAGTAGCCTTGAGTCTTGGTTGGTTCGATATTAACGAATATGCTTAAAGAACCTACCACTTGTAATACCATCGAAGAATAGCATGGTTTTGTTCAATACGATTACTATTCGAGTCAATGAAAATGTCATATCCATTTGTTGATCAGACCCGGGAAAGATAATTTTACTATCCAAAAACCATTATTTCCATTTTGTTAAGTTTTACTTGAGTGAGCAAGGGTTCTTGAATTAGAATCTCAAAAACCCTTGCCTTTTACGCACCAACAAGCAGTCCCGAACTTTCTTTTTTATCAAAAATGCTATCCATGGAAATACCAATGGCATCGCTGAAATCGGTATTTTGTATGTATGCCCCTATCAGGATTGTTCCTTCAAGATTGGCATCACTTAGATCAGCATTGCTTAGATTTGCATCACTTAGATTTGCAAAACTCAAATCCGCATAGTTCAAATAGGCTTCGCTAAGGTTAGCTCCTCTAAGGTCGGCATAGCTCAGGTCTGCACCACTGATAACTTCCCCACTAAGGTCAACACCTCGTAGGTCTTTATCACCTCTTCTTGCTCTTAAAACATCATAAGCGTTTCCCATAATACTATTATAACAAGCAAGAATAATGCCAATTTTCATGGAAAATACTTTTTTGAAAGAATATTTCCGAAGTTAGGCTTATCAAAAAATCAAGAAAAGACTTGAAAATTACTGATAAGACTAAAAATATAGTAAAAATAAACGATAATGGTTTTTAATTTTAAGTTTAATGATAACTTTTAACGAAAAATACATAAATAAAATAATTAATGGTGACAGTTTGACTATCATGCGAGAAATGCCCGACAATTGTTTAGACTTGGTAGTTACTTCACCACCATACAATCTTAAAAATTCAACTGGAAATGGGATGAAAGACGGACGTGGTGGAAAGTGGGCGGGTGCATCATTGGTTAATGGTTACAGTCATTATGATGATAACATGCCTCATAAAGAATATACGGAATGGCAACATAACTGTCTAAAAGAAATGTTCCGCCTTATAAGGAATGATGGAGCAATATTTTATAACCACAAGTGGAGAGTTCAAAACGGTTTGCTACAAGATAGACAAGACATAATTAGAGATTTGCCTGTGAGGCAGATTATTATATGGAAGAGAAAAGGTGGGATTAACTTCAATCCTGGTTATTTTTTGCCAACTTATGAAGTAATTTATTTAATTCCAAAACCAAAATTCAAACTTGTACCGAAAGCAAACGCCTTTGGTGATGTTTGGGAATTTAAGCAAGAAATGAAAAACGAACACCCTGCACCTTTTCCATTTACACTAATAGACCGTATAATTTCTTCTACCACTGCACAGCTAATTTTGGACCCTTTTATGGGAAGCGGTACAACTGCTGTAGCAGCAATCGGACTAAATCGTAATTATATTGGAATTGATCTATCGCCCGACTATTGTAAGATGGCAGAACAAAGAATTTCTAAAGTATACAAAAAAGATCATGTATGCAAAATCTAATTTTTATCGTCAATTATATTGGAACGCATTAGAAAAGAAACAAGTATCTCGACAAGCTCAATAAACCTATAAAATTTGAGAGGATTCATAAAAAGGTAGAAATTTTTTATTACTCATAAAGTATTATCAACATGAGCGTACATGTTTTTGGAATTCGTCACCATGGTCCCGGATCGGCTAAGAGTTTGCTTGCTCACCTTGAACACTTAAAACCGGATGCACTCTTGATAGAAGGTCCTGTGGAAGCAAAGCCTCTTATCAGTTTCTCAAAAGATTCTTCCATGAAACCACCGGTTGCCATTTTGTGTTATGTTCCGGAAAATCCTTCTATGGCATTTTTTTACCCTTTTGCCAAGTTTTCTCCGGAATACCAGGCTATATTATATGGATTGGAAAACAAAATCTCAATTGATTTTATGGATTTACCTTTGGCAAACCGTTTTGCCTTGCAAAACAAAGAAACACAAGTAGAAGAAACTTCTGAAAAACAAAGTCTAACGGAAGGCGAAACTATATCCATAGACCCAATTTACTACCTTGCTCAAATTGCCGGTTATGAAGATAGCGAACTGTGGTGGGAGCATACCTTTGAACAAAGGCAAAACCATGAGAAGTGCTTTGACGCCATCCGTGAAGCAATGGTATCCTTGCGAGAACACCTGCCTAAAGAAAAAAATGAGGTTGAAATTCTGAGAGAAGCAAGTATGAGAAACATTATTCGGGATACAGAAAAACGGGACTTTCAAAAAATTGCCGTTGTTTGTGGTGCTTGGCACGTCCCCGGTATAATGGAAGCAGGCGGAAATAGTTCCAAACATGATAATGATCTTCTAAAAAAACTCCCTAAAGCTAAAGTCGAATCAACTTGGGTCCCATGGACATACCAAAAGCTCACATTTGCCAGTGGTTATGGAGCTGGTATTGTTTCTCCGGGATGGTATGACCACCTTTGGGAACAAAGGAAAAATCCTAAAGACACGGCTATGATTTGGATGGCAAAAGTTGCTTCTTTTTTAAGAGCTAAAAACATGGATACGTCCGTTGCCCATATTATCGAAGCTGTACGTCTGTCTGAAATGCTAGCAGTTTTGAGAAACATTCCAAGTCCTGGCTTACAAGAATTAAATGAAGCAACACGGTCTGTAATTAGCTTGGGTGATGACGTTCTTTTACGGCTGATTCACAAAGAATTGATCGTAAGCAACAGAATGGGCAAAGTGCCCAAAAAAGTTCCCAAAATTCCTTTGGAGCATGACATAGAAAAATTGGAAAAAAAGCTGAAGCTAAAAAGAGAGGTTGATGCAAAAGAGCACAATTTGGACCTCCGCAACGAAACTCACCTTCAGAGAAGTATTATGCTTCATCGTTTGGAGGTATTAGGAATTAGGCGGGGTACAAAAGAAAGGATCAGGCAAAAAGGAACGGCTAGAGAAAAATGGAATTTGCAATGGCAACCCGAACTCTCTATTAAAATCATTGAAATGGGAGTATGGGGAAACACTCTGAAAGACGCTTCTACCAATTATATCAATGATACCGCAAAGTCATCAACTTCCGTTTCGCATTTGTCCGAATTATTAGATACGGTAATTTTGGCATCTTTGGAAAGTACGATCCAAAACTTGATAACAACCATAGATCATCTGTCGTCCGTCTCTGGTGATATCCAGGAATTGATGAATTCTATTCCACCCTTAGCCGAGATAGTACAATATAACAATGTAAACGTTCGAAAAACAGATACAACTTTGATCGCCAATTTAGTTGAAAAGTTGGTGATTCGAATCAGTATTGGCTTACCCAATGCTTGTTATTCTTTGGACGAGGACGCTGCTCAAAATATGTTCGAAAACATCCAAAAAGTCAATAACTCAATCAAACTATTAAACAAAGAAGAATTTACTCTTTCTTGGACGGATTCCCTTTTACAAATCAGCAAAAGTGAAACAATCAACGGACTAATCAAAGGTTTTGTTTCACGTTTATTGTCAGACTGGAAAATTTTCCAAGAAGAGGCGGTTGCATCTCAACTGAGTTTAGCTCTTTCAGTGGGAAACGAATCTTCTTATTCGGCAGCATGGTTAGAAGGTTTTTTGAGAGGACGCGGAATGATTTTGATTATGGATGATACGCTTTGGAACATCTTAGATAAATGGATAATGGAATTACCATCCGAAATGTTTCAAGAACTACTTCCGCTCATACGAAGAACATTTTCCTCTTTTGAAATCGGAGAAAGGAGAAGGATTGGTGAAAAAGTAGTAGGGACAGGTCTCAGACCTGTCCCTGCGGGTGAAACGAATGGTGAGGGAAATCTGGAAATTGATGATACAAGAGGTAGCAAAGCCCTACCAATCATTGCAAAGTTACTGGGAATTTAATTCAATTATTTCTGTTGTGAAGGAAATAAAGCGGATTCTTTGGATTTTACCGAATGTGTATCCACAATAAAATGGGCTTTGACTTTTCCTTTTATTTTGTTTTGAGGATACTGAATCTCTACTTGAGTTATAATATCGTTTTCATCTGCAAATACCTTGGTCGATTCCGAATAGTTTAATGGTATCGGCTGAAATGCGTCTGTATCAATCAATATAATTCCATAACTATGATCTTGTTTTAAGAGTTTTGAGTTTTGGAGTTTTACAATGGTGATGTCTTGTCCCATTATTATATCTACCTCGCCAAGACCTTCCATTATTTTCGAACCGTCCGAATCATAAGACACAAAATCTGCTCCTCCGGATATGTTTACCAAACCAGTTTGAAAATCGGATAATCCTATGACCCTTAAAAAATAACCATATAATGCTGTATTGCTTTCGGTTTGAGCTTTAGCAATGATGGTTGCTTTATCCCAAAGCTTCTCTTTGGGTGAAACGATTTTTGAAGAAATCCTAAACGACTTGAACGGCAGTTCCCATCCGTTGAATTCAAAATATAGGTCATCCACAACATACATGGTTAACAAGCCATTCTCATATTCCATTTCCAAAGGAAATCGTATTTCCGAATTTGAATCTGTGACGATTTTGTTTTCGAGAGGATTTCTTTTGGCACCGATTCCCCAAGCTATGGCTTTATCTCCATTCTTCTCAATCAAGCCAATTAGGTAGGATCGGAGATTAAAGCCAAAATGTTTGTAACTTCTAAGTATAGGGGGAGAAGCAATAGAAATATTGCTTACTCCAAACGAAGTAGCAGACTCACCCGAATTTTCAGCAAATTTAAACGGTATTGGCAATTCTTCTCCGGCAGGAATGATAAACCTGAAGGTCCGATCAAAAGTTCCTACCTTTTTTCCATTAAAAAGTTGGAACCCGAATCTCCAAAAATCACTCAGATAATCTCCTTTTATGCGGATGGTCAACTCACTTCCCTCTTTGCTTAGCCATTTGTCTTTTGGAGTTAGAGTAATAAACTTCCCGTCTGCGGAGAGTTCTACAACGGTTCTAGAATGATTGCTTACTTGAACATCCAAGCTTTCTTTGTCTATCTGACTAAGGATCGTATTTCCATTTTTACGAACCAGCAAAGTAAATATCAACGGTTGGTTTGCAGCTACGAGTTTGGGAGTGTCCAATTGTAAAGTTCCTACTTTAGTTGTATAAACCAGTAAAGTTTCATCTTTTGGGAGACTTTGCTCCAAAAGCCGAGAACATTTTTGGTCCTTCTCTCCAAGAGGTGTCAGACAATAATTGTATGGAATGCTAGAAACACTGCCATTTTCACTTGCTGTGATTGCGGAGGTATTCCCCAATGCGGGAGAAGAAGTGAGCCCTTCCTCTGTATATTTGTACAACCATTTTAGGGTTCCGTCTACATTCAGACACAACAATCTTCCGTTTTCGGAACTGATATAAATCTGATTCAAGCCATCCACTGCCGGTGACGAGCGAATAGGCTCAAATGTTTGCAATTCCCATTTTATTTTGCCACTTTCAGGAGAAATCGCATAAATTGTCCCGTCTGTTGCTGCTTGAATAATTGTTCCGTCTGAGGTCTGAGCAGAACTGGAGTAAAGATGCTCTCTTGTTTCTAATTTCCAAACTTCCCTGCCGTTTTTTTGAGAAAAAGCTCTTAAAGTACCATCAAAACTCCCCAAGATAACAACCGCATTTGCATCAGAAGAGGTTAGCACAGGAGATGCTACCACCGTGCCAAACATTACTTGGTTCCAAATTTCATTTCCCGACTTTGCATCAACGGAAAACACATTTTTCCAAAAGAAATGATTGGTTCCAAAAAACAATTGATTTGTAACGGGATTGTATGCAGGTAAAGACCAAGCTTGAGAATTTGATGCAAAATGCCATTTTTCCATACCGGTATCTCTATCAATGCCATAAAGGACATAGTTATTGTTTGGAACGAACAATGTTCCATCTTTTCCCATTGCAATACTTCCTTCAAACGAATTAGTATAAGACTTTATTCCTTCTGGTTTTAATTGTTTAGGTGTGTGAGATTGGAATTCCCAAATTTTTTCACCGTTTTCTTGTTTGAGAGCATGTATTTTGCCATCCCTAGAACCAAAATAAACCCTGCCTTTGTTGTCTAAAAGTGCGGATGAGTCAATGGCTTCACTGGCTAAAAATTTCCATTTTAACGTTCCATTAGATTTAATGGCATAAAAATAGTTGTCCGTAGAGCCTATATAAACCGTTCCTTCCCCGTCTATAACAGGTGATGCAAAAATTGCTTGGTTTGTTTGAAATGACCAAGGTTTTTCAGTCGAATTTTGAGGTATAACGGAACTTCGAGAATTTTGCGAAATATTTCTTTTGAACTTGGGCCATGGACTTTTGCCATCCAAAGGAACATAATAGTCAAAATCCTTGCCTTTTTGATACTCTATTTTTTGCGGTTTAAAAGAATAAGTTGAAAAGTCTAAAGCAAAATAAAGTATGAATAAGAATAGAATACAAAATGATATAAATACTTTGCGAAACACCGAGGACATATGAAACTTCTACTTTTGAATTAAAAAATTTTCAACAACATAATACATAAAATGAAAAAATTAAAAATTAAAAAATTAAAAACAAAACTCATGTTGGCTTTTTCGGTTATTCCCATCTTTTTCTTGTTAGTGACAATTTTAATCATTTACAAAAATGATTCCGAATCCATTCGAAAAAAAGAATTTAACAAACTTATTGCCATTCGAGACCTCAAGGTTTATGAGTTGAAAAATTGGATGGAGGAAAGGATGAATGATATAAAAATTTTATCTTTGGATCGCGAGATAAAAAAGATTGGAAATCCTTATATTAGTCTGGAAACCAGCCAAAGAATAAATGAAATTTTACAACGCTATGTGGAGAATTATCATCTCAGTTACAATGAAATTTTTATTTTGAACTCTTCAACCGGTGTTGTAATGTTTTCAACACAGAAAGAGAGTGTCGGAAATGACGAATCACAAAATTTATATTATACGGAAACTTTAAGAACTAAAAAGATTTATATAAAAGACGTTCATTATTCAAAAAAACTAGGCAAACCAAGTTTAACAATTTCCATACCCGTTTTTTCTAAAAAAAATGGATCCCAAATTATAGGTGTTTTAGTTACTTGTATCGATTTGGAACACTCTTTGTATGAATTATTATTTAACAGAACCGGAATGGGGGAAACAGGCGAAACTCTGATCGTAAATAAAGATGTAATTGCCTTAAGTGAGCTTCGTTGGCACAAAAATGCACCTTTAAAACTTAAAATAAAGGCAAAGCCAGCCGTAAATTCAGCCAAAGGAAATACTGGGATTTTAGAAACACCGGACTATAGAGGCGAACTTGTACTTGCTGCCTATACCTATGTACCCATTCCCGGTTGGGGTTTTGTTGCCAAACAAGACTTAAAAGAGGTGTATGAACCGATTGCAAAAATGATACAAAATTTTGTTATCATTTTTATTTTTACGTCCATTATTATCTACTTTATTGCCCATTTTTTAGCAGAAGAAATATCCAGACCAATTATCAGCGATACAAACGAAAAGCTGATTATACAAACAAATGAATTAAAGGCACAAACCAAAAAGCTCCAAGAACAATCACAAAAGTTTCAAAACCAAAATATACTATTAGAAGCCCAGAGAAAAAAAATTGAAGAAGTAAACCAACTAAAAAGTCAGTTTTTATCAAATATAAGCCATGAGCTAAGAACCCCTTTAAACTCCGTTTTAACTCTTTCCCAAGTTTTATTATTGCAATTAAGAGACCGAATAACAAATGAAGAAAGTAACTATTTAAAAATAATAGAGCGAAACGGAAATCAACTCTTATCTTTAATCAACAATATTCTGGATTTATCAAAAATCGAATCCGGTAAAATGGATATGGTGCTTGAAGAAATATCTTTAAAATCGCTAATAAATCGGATTGTTGAAGCTATAGAACCAATAGCCCTTCAAAAAGGAATAGGTATAAAAGTAAACATAGATCAAAATATACCTACTGTACATACTGATGCACAAAGACTTTCACAGGTTTTTCAAAACGTAATGAGCAATGCAATCAAATTTACAAATGAAGGTAAAGTTGAAATTGAGTCTCATTACGATTCTGATTGGGTATCTATAGCTGTAATTGATACAGGAATAGGAATTCCGGAAAATTCACTTTCGGATATATTTGAAGAATTCAGACAAGTGGATGGTTCGATTTCCAGGCAATACGGAGGCACAGGACTTGGTCTTTCAATAGCTAAAAAAATGATAGAATTATTAGGCGGAAATATAAAAGTGAAAAGTGAACTGGGAAAAGGAACCGAGTTTACTATAACTTTTCCGATCTCATTCCATGCAAACGAGAAGTGAGTTTATTAAATGAGCAAAATACTTATAATTGACGATCAGATAGACAATCTAATTGCAATAGGTGCGTTGTTAAAAAATTTGATGAAAGATTCGGAAGTTCTTACCTCACAATCTGGAATAGAAGGAATAGAAATTACTAAAAAAGAACTTCCCGATACAATTTTATTGGATATACAAATGCCTAATATGGATGGTTTTGAGGTTTGTAAAAAACTGAAAAGCGATAACCAAACCAGACACATTCCCATTATAATGGTGACAGCAATTTATCGAGATTCCGAGAGCAGGGTTAAGGGACTTGAGTTGGGAGCTGATGCTTTTCTTTCCAAACCTGTTGACGGCAGTGAGTTAATCGCTCAAATTAATGTAATGCTGCGTATCAAAAAAGCAGAAGATAAACTAAGGAATGAAAAAGAACTTCTACAGGATTTGGTGGAAGAAAGAACAAGGGAATTAAAAGAAGCCAAAGAAAAAGCAGAAAACTCAGACCGCTTGAAATCCATTTTTCTTGCCAATATGTCGCATGAAATACGAACTCCTATGAATAGTATTATCGGGTTCTCCGAAATACTTGGAAACCCAAACCTAACAGAGGAAAAAAAGAAAAAGTTCATTGGGCTGATACAAATGTCTTCCAGGCAACTTCTTACCGTTATTACGGACATTATAGACATATCTAAAATTGATTCCAACCAAATGAAAGTTGTTGAAGTAGAAACTCAACTAAATTCCCTATTACAGGAAATTTATGAAAACCTTTTAAATGAAAAAAATGTTATGAGAAAGGAGAAAATTGATTTAAGCTGCTTGAGTAGTTTGGAAAGGAAGGATGATGTTATTATAACCGACAAAAATCATCTAAAACATATTCTTACAAATCTGGTAAATAATGCCCTTAAGTTTACAGAAAGAGGATACATCAGATTTGGTTATGATATTCAGGAAAATAAGATCGTTTTTTTTGTAGAAGATACAGGGATTGGTATAAAGGAAGAAAGCAAAGAAGTTATTTTTGAAAGGTTTATGCAAGAAGATTATAAAGAAGCTTGTAGGTATGGTGGCATGGGCTTGGGGCTTGCCATTTCAAAAGGTTTAGTGAAGTTATTAAAGGGAGAAATTTGGGTTAAATCTAAAAAGAACAAAGGCTCTACTTTCTATTTTTCGATTCCTTACAAACCTGTTTGTATAATACCTTCTGATTTTGATGAAATAAGCATAAGTTCTTCTGGATGTGATTGGAGTGACAAATCTATTTTGATCGTAGAGGATGATATTATCAATTACAATTATCTGGAAGAAATCTTGAGTCCAACAAAGGTTCAGTGCATTTATGCAAGAAGCGGTTTAGATGCAATTCAAATATGTAAATCTGATATAAAAATTGATTTGATCTTAATGGATATACAACTACCGGATTTGGATGGATACGAAACGACAAAAAAGATTAAAGAATTGAATCCCACAGTTTCTATCATAGCACAAACAGCTTATGCAACCAATGGAGACAAACAAAAGAGTTTTGAAGCGGGTTGTGATGATTACATTAGCAAACCTATAGACAGTCAGTTATTATATTCTCTAATTAGAAAATTTTTTTAAGGCATAGAACGGGCAAAATTTGAATGTTACAATAGAAAGCATTGAAGAAGCTCACGAAAGATTAAAAGGTATCATTCGAGATACTCCTCTTGAATATTCCAAACGGCTTTCGGAAAAATACAAGGCAAACATTTACCTTAAACGCGAAGATTTGCAAGAAGTTCGATCTTTCAAGATACGAGGTGCTTTTAATAAAATAGCATCCCTTTCTGACGAAGAAAAGACAAGGGGTATTGTTTGTGCGAGTGCTGGTAATCATGCCCAGGGCGTTGCCTTTAGCTGTTTTTATTTACAAATTTCAGGTACAATTTTTATGCCGGATACAACTCCCAGGCAAAAGGTTAAAAAAGTTCGAAATTTTGGTGGTGAAAATGTGGAAATCATACTTACAGGTGAAACCTTTGATGATTCGTTTGCCCAAGCCGAAAACTTAAAAAAAGAAAAAAATGCTATTTTTGTTCATCCGTTCAATGATGAACTCGTGATTTCCGGACAAGGAACAGTAGGGAAAGAGATTTTTGATGAGTTGGGAGAAAAGGTTGACTTTGTATTTTCGTCTGTTGGGGGAGGAGGGCTTGCTGCAGGATGTATGACTTACCTAAAAGAGAAAATTCGGCATTTACACTTTATTGGAGTTGAGCCGGCGGGAGCTCCGGCTATGTACGAATCCTTAAAAACCAATCGTGTTGTAACTCTTTCTCAGATTGACACCTTTGTGGACGGAGCTGCTGTCCGTCGAATCGGTGAAAAAAATTTTGAAATTTATAAAAATTATGCAGGTGAAGTTATTACGGTACCGGAAGGCAAAGTTTGCACAACCATGATTGAACTTTATCAAAACGAAGGGATTGTTACCGAACCGGCTGGCGCTCTATCAGTGGCAGCACTGGATTTTGTTGCCTACAGGTTAAGAGGGAAAAACGTGGTTTGTATCATTAGCGGTGGCAATAATGACATACTACGTTATCCGGAAATTATGGAAAGAAGCCTTCGTTATGAGGGTTTGAAACACTATTTTATTATTAATTTTACACAAAAGCCAGGTCAACTAAAAAAATTTGTGGAAGAAGTGCTTGGTCCCAATGATGATATTGTTCGTTTTGAATATATCAAAAAAACAAATGCAGAAAAGGGACCAGCGTTTATAGGCATCGAACTCTCTGACAAAGATGATTACCAGCCTTTATTAAACAAATTGAATGAAATGAACTTTGATTTTCGTGTTGTATCGGATGATGATCTCTTTTACAAACACTTGGTTTAGCTGGTTGTTCAATAAAGCAAGTTCTATTCTTTCTATGACGTTTCAAAAATCGTGCTAATTTTGGCGTTTTACAGTTCCCTTCGACACTTCAACAAAATCAGTACATCGCTACGCTCAAAGGGCCAACACTTTTTTGAAACCTTAAGCGTAGTCGAAACATATCACAATTCTTGTAAAAACATCCTCAATGCTTCTTTGATCTCACCTGGCATAAACGGTCTGCCAAGCACTCTAGAATAACAATCTACATCCACTAACGTTTTTGCCCGTAAATAAAAAGCGAGCTGACTCATACGCCTGTTTTCCTCATCTATATACGGAGCATTCTCAGGATCGCTATAATTTAGCTCCACCGTTACTACCTTCTTAAATTTCAAGAAAATCTCTTTTAAACCAGGTTGCAAAGGACTTAAAAATTTCAAGTGCAAAGAAGAAATTCTATGCCCTTCGCTTTGCAAATCCGTAACCGCTTCTTCAATCGCTCCTCTTGTAGAGCCCCAGCCAATTACCAATAAATCACCATCATCCTCTCCGAATAAGGTTGGCTTTTTTAAACTTTTTTGCAAAACAGCCAGTTTACGACTCCGCATTTTGTGCCCTAATTCATTGGTTTCCGTATCATAACGCACAAGACCAGAACGATTGTGATTCAAGGTAGATGTCATACTTACCCCGTTTTTCTGCCCTGGAATTAACCTTTGTGAAAGACCTGTCTCCTGATCCCAGTCAAAGCCAAGTCCTCCCGGTTCTACCGGATCAAGAGATGGAGGAACAGGAATACTGTTTTCAAGAACTTCAGGACGAGGGAACAACTGAACCCCCGTTGCCAAATTGGCATCAGACAAAATGATCACCAACATCCTAAATTCATCCGCAATCTTCCTTGCCGTTTTCAGAACGTAGTAACATTCTTCTATGGTAGAAGGTGCAATAATCACTTTTGGAGCATCTCCGGGAGTATTAAAAAGGCAGGAAAGTAAGTCACTCTGCTCTACTTTGGTTGGAAGTCCCGTACTTGGTCCTCCTCTCTGTACATCAATCACTACCAAAGGAATTTCTGTCATCACCGTTAATCCAAGAAACTCTGTTTTGAGAGCAAGTCCAGGTCCGGATGTAATGGTAATTGCCGGTTTTCCAGCATAGGCAGCACCCACTGCAACCCCTATAGCTGCAATTTCATCTTCGGCTTGGTGAACAAAACCGCCAAAGTCTTCTAAGAGACCAGACAAAAAATGGGAAGCAGAAGTAGCTGGTGTAATAGGATACATAGAGCAGATTTCAAATCCTGCTACTATAGTTCCCAGAGCCAACGCCTGGTTTCCATTCATTGCCACCGTCAGATAAGGAGAGGGAATCGCTTCCACTTCAAATTGAAAGGGAAATACATCTTCCGCAAAACGATAACCATTTTCGACTAATTCAATGTTTTGATCTTTAACACTCCCTGATTTTTTAGCAAATGTTTGAAGAACACACCCTCGTAGTATGTCCAAATCTCTGGAGTACAGGTAACAAAGTACACCTACCGCAAACATATTCTTTCCTTGTCTTGGATCGTCTATAACCTTTTTTGTCTCTTCTTCTATTGGAATCTCATAGATTTGAGCTCCTTTCTGACGCAAGTTTGACAGGATTTTTTTGTACCCTTCACGAATCTCGATTAGGTCATGAGTTGCCCACATACTATCAATGATAATAACCGCATCCGAAGTAACAGAATCAGCGTTTACTCTAGAAAGCAATGACATCTCATTGAATGCCAAAACTACATTGGCTCTGTTTCCACCGTTTGTGATTGGCTTTGTCCCCAATCGTATCCGGTTTCCGGAAGCACTCCCCAGAGTATGGGGAGGTGGTTGGATTTCAGAGGGAATGATTTCTACAGTCCAGAGGCTGTTTCCCATCTTTCCACAAACTTGGGCAAACGTTACTCCTGCTTTTTGGGCACCTTCGCCAGCATCCGAAACAATTTCTATAACATGGTCTTGGATTGCTATTTTTGTTTTTTCTTTTACTTGTGTTTGTACCATTTCATAACCTCTATTAATTCATCGACACTGGTATTTGTCCGACGTTTGCCAACTGCATCAAAGAAGAAGTAAACTTTTGTATCATTTGAACTTGAATTTCTTCTCTGATCTTCTCTTCTTTTACGGTTGTTTCCGAAAGTCCAGCCAGAAATTTCAGTGTCTTCCAAAACTGTCCTCTATCACGAGTAGCGGCAACGATCTCCTCGGACACAAGTAAGCGATTGAGACCTTTTTTGGCATCTAACGCCCAGATATAAGGATACTTTCCGACTTTTTCTTCTTCTCCCATTTCCAAGAACTCTGCCAAAGGAACCATCTTTTCATCATCCCAAGTATCGTGAGGAGCTTTTTTAAAGTGTTTACGGAATCTACCTTCTGTGGTAGCGTAATCCGCGAAGGTCATCTGTATTTTCATTACTTTTTCAACTCCTCTTTCATCCCGATACTTCAACTCATATTCAGGCCAGAGGTTTTCTATTTCAGGGTTTCCATCCAGATTAAAACAATCTTTGACTGCTTCTCCCTTATCCGGGTTAAACTTGAATACGGGATATGTGCGAGATTCGAGAGCAAGTTTGGTTTGTTGGTAAGTTACATCGTCAGCAACACCATGCTCCGCCGGACAACTGCAAAAGATATTAAAAACAGCTGGTCTTTTGGAACGCAAACCTTCGATAAAACCTTCTATCATGTGGCTTGGTGTTGCCATACTACTTTGCATGATGTAAGAAGTACGGTGAGCGAATCCAATCAGTCCGATTTCTTTACGAAGCTCTTCCTTGCCATGATCTATCTTTCCATAAGAAGCCATATCACTGACCTGTCCAGAAAAACCGGAAGTACAAGCCTGTCCGCCTGTGTTAGAATACACCTGCGTATCAAGGATCACAACTTTGATAGGTTTGCCACTCATCATCATTCGTGACAAGTTTTGGAAGCCTATGTCATACATAGCCCCGTCACCACCAACGGCAACTACAGGTGGAGAAAGGTGGTATTCTTCATCCGTAAAGTCTTTCCAAGTGAAGTAGGTTAAATCCTCTCTTGTTCGTAAGCCAAGTTCCATTTCTGCCTGACGAACCGTTCTAAACTGTTGACTCATTTTGCTCATGTGTCCTTCAAAGATCCCCATTGCAAGAGACGGGCTATCTTGGAATAGATTATTTGCCCAAGGAAAAGGATAAGGATTCACAGGATAGGTAGAACCCCAAACCGAAGAACAGCCTGTAGAGTTAATCAAACCGAGATTGGCGCGTCCTGTACCGGTAGTTCCCGTTATATAACGCCATTTGATTTGTTTCAGGTCTTGGATCAGATGGGCAATTTCTTTTAATTTTTGGGAATCAACGGTTCCCATTTCGCCTTCCATTTCTGCTGATATTTGAGAACGAGTCCACTTTTCGTGGTGAACGTCACTCAAGATTTTTTCCAACATACCAGCGTCTTTCAAATCCGGAGTCAGGCTTTCACGAACCTTGCTTTCGAGTTTAAAAATAAGCTCATCTATTTTTTGCAAATGTACGGCTACCTTATTTTGCATAAGTGCCGTTACCGTGCTAGTAAAGAGGTGCAGAACTGACTTTTCAGCACATCCAAGACAAGCTCCGTCACCGCCTACCATAGACATATAGTTGTTTTTGTTTAGTAGCAGGTTTTCCAAAGCTCCAATTCCTTCTTCCAAATCATCGATACGAGTGAATTTTTGCTTGGTATTGGGGAGGTCTAACCAAAAGTCCCAATTTTTCTTCATTGTTGCAACTGATTCTTCCGTTTGTTGAACGTGTAACAAAGCATTGTCGTTACAAACAGAAACACATTCCATACAGCCTTTGCAAGTAGAAGGATTAATGGTAATGGAAAGTAAACCACCCGATCCTTTTTCTTGTTTTTCGAGTCTGTCATAAAAAGCTCTGGTGACAGAAAATTGATAATCTTTTATGTCATTCCAAAAGAAATCCAATTCTTTTCCCAATTCTGTTTTTTCGGTTTCGCCTAGTGTCGACTCTCTTGTGATTTCTTTAATGCCCATTTTCAAGTGTTCATGGAAAGAATCCGTCACAAGTCCTTTGGCAATTTTAGCTCTCACTTTTTCTTCCAAAGGTTGAAGAAGGGGTGTAACATACTTCATGCTATTTCCCATTTTTTCTTGTCTTTTGATAACACTTTCAAATATATCACTTACTTCGTTTACCAAACCGGGAATCGCAGAATCAGGGCACATTGTCCAACACGTTCCGCAACCAGTACACCTTTCTGCTACCCATTGCGGATGCTCAAAACGAATATTGGTCATGTCTCGGAAAACACCAGTCGCAGCCGGAATCAAACTAACTCCCACAAACGGATCTGCAATAATATCGTTTCCTTTTCCCGTTTTGTAAAACTGTCCTGTTTGTTCCCAAAAGCGGTGTATATCGGTTTTGGAACTTTGGTTGGCTGGAATTCTTTCCAACATAAACGGAATATCTTCGGGAGCTTTTCCATTTCCATTCCTTTCTTCCGAAACTTTTAACTCTGTTATGGCTCTTGTTTCATGGAAACCTTTATAAACCACACGCAAATTGTCTTCAACAACCCTTTCTCCTTTTGTTCCAAACTTTGCCAAGAGTTGCTCTTTTATTTTAGCAAACAGCTCATCCTCACTCAATTTTCCACGTAGCTGTTCGCTCACTGCAAAAAAACTACCTTGAAAAGCCATGCCCTGCATACGATATTGTAGCTCCGGATCAGTAGCTTCTTCTTTTGCAATTTTGAATGCATCTATAAAATAAATTTTAATATCATTGTCAATAATCTGTTTTTGGTATAGCTTTGGAATACTTGCCCACACCAAACTTGGATCTTTCTGGTCACTTTGGATAATAAACAATCCACCTTTTTTTAGACCAGCCAAAGGATTTGAATTTTTAAATACGTTAGGGTCTGGAGAAAGAACGGCATCCACATAATAAAACTCACAATTTACTCGGATTGGTTCCGGAGCAACGGCTAGGTAATAGGTTGTAGGTTGTCCTTTTTTTTCAGAACCATACTTAGGATTGGATTTGATATAGTATCCCAAAATATCAGAAAGGGTCATGGTAAGGTTTTTTCCAGTTGCCATTGCTCCCCAACCGCCTATCGAATGTATCCTTACGGTAATGGCACCTTCCGGCATTAAGTTAGGATTTTCACTTCCTCGAACGGAAAATTCTTTGATATTCGGATATTTTTGTAAAAGTTCGTTTTGATAAGTTTCTTGTTTTTTGCTATAAGCTTTTTCTCGAATGAAATCAATGGATAGATAAAACATCTTTTTGTTTTGTCCACCAGGCATAATATTCTCAATCGCCCCTATCAAAGCCTCCGGTTGCAA
Organism: Leptospiraceae bacterium; assembly: GCA_024233865.1. GTDB lineage: Bacteria > Spirochaetota > Leptospiria > Leptospirales > Leptospiraceae > JACKPA01. The sequence continues at coordinate 18,127 of JACKPA010000008.1, forward strand.
GTCACGACTACCCATACCATAAGAACTGGAATAAAGAACGGGGACATCGTCTAATGACGCAAAAGATTCATAATTCGGATATGGTTTGTTTTCCCATGCTTTGCCATTTTCAAAAGACTTGCTTATGGCAGCTCGGATTTCTCTCATCAATGGCATGTCTTCTGCCAAAGGTTGATCCAAACGTTCGAGTACAACTACGCCTTTTTTGCCTTTTAAGACTTTGGTTATATAGTGTCCTGGAAAAGGTCGAAACATAGTAATATTTAAAACACCAACTTTGATACCTCTCGTCTGCCGCAGATAATCACTCACAGCCTCTGCATTGGGAATCACACTGCCTTGACCTACAAAAAGATATTCCGCATCATCAGCCCGGTAGGTTTCGATGAGTCCGTACATCCTTCCCGTAAGGCGATAGAATTCTTCCATTGCTTGGAGAGCAAGCTCTTCAATGTGGTTAAAGAAAAATGGTCTTTGAGCTGCAACACTCTGCATATACGAATCTTGGTTTTGCACAACACCCGACATAACCGGATTGTCCACGTCCCACAATTCGGGAATACGTCGTCTTTTTGCTCCGAACATTAGCTCCTGAGCTGGTGTAGGCGTATCTATAATATCATCAGGACGACCAAGATATTCCGCGATCAACTCTCTTTCCGGTACTCGTAAAGATTCAATCAAATGAGTAGTTAAAAATCCGTCTTGCCCAACAATTCCAGGAGTTAAAGCTAACTCGGCTATACGGTGTGCAATGATATTCAAATCAGCCACCTGTTGTACATTTTTTGCAAAGACTTGGAAAAACCCAGTATCATCCACTGCGTGGTAATCATCATGACCGGCATGAACGTTGAGCGTAGCTTTGGTCATGGCTCGACAACCCATGTTTAACACATAGGTGAGGCGTTTTCCAACTGCCGTATACAAGGATTCGTGCATATAGGCGATTCCCTGTCCGGATGAAAAGTTCGTAGAGCGAAGACCGGTCATAGAAAGTCCAGCCGTAACGGCAGCCGCAGCGTGTTCACCTTCTGGCTCAATAAAAATCAAAGGCTTACCGGAAACATTCAGATGACCATTTGCTGCCTCCATCGCCCAATATTCACCCATTTGTGTAGAAGGAGTAATTGGGTATGCTCCTGCTGCATCAGAAGACTCCCTCTCGCACATAATTGCAGCTGTGTTTCCATCCATGGCATCCGAAGTACCAGGATATTTAAATTCTTTGTTTTTTATTTCATCCACCATATCTTATATTCCTTTTTCAGGTTTCCATTTATGCAGTGCAATAATCATACCAATTTACAAAAGGTGTAAAGTGAGTGGATTTATTTTCTATCGCTTAATTTTTAAGCATTTTGATTTAATATTAAGTAGTAGAGCCATCTAACTACTGTGGGAACGTTTTCTGTTATATCATACAGTAGAAACAACCTGATCGGTTGAAATTAGGTAAGGAGCGTATCCGTCTCTATCAGACTTTTGGATATGATTTGTGAGCCACTTGCATAAAAAATGAAGAATTTCCAAAGAAACGTCTAAACTGTCTTTTTGTAAACTATGCTCACCTTTTTCAACTTCTGCTATAAATTTTTTATGTTCTTCTTTATGATGATCCAAATCGGGAAAGTGTGCCCGATACATCAATGCTTCTTCTAAGGAGAAGTGAGTGAACGTATAAATTTTCAAATTATAAAAAATTCTTTTTAATATTTCCATCCCTTTATTGAAGTGAATCGCTCTTTCGAGGTCATTGATGATAGTGAATAAGATTTTGTGTTGGTTATCAATTAAATCAATTTTGGTACTCCAAGATTCATTCCATTTCACATAATCTTCTCTCAACTTCGGATAGTGCTTTTCAATTCCTTCCACAAGGAAACTCGCCGTTTTGTTTAGATAATAAGCAGCTGCCTGATCTTTGGGATTGATGGTCAATATATCCAAAAATATCTCCCATGCTCTTTGGTATTCTCCACTTTGATAGGTCATCAACCCCAAATCAAATGAGTCTTTTGTGAAATTTTTTAATTTGATTTGCTCTTTATCTTCAAAATCATAGACTTCACAAATGAAGGTTAGTTTCTCTTTTCCGCGAATGCTTGCACAGTCAAGAAACCTCAATTCATGGTTTTTTTCTTCATTTGTATACTTAAAAACGTCTTCACTGATAATGATCGGAGCACCATATTCTTTTGTCAGACTTTCCAATCTTGAGGCAGTATTTACTACATCGGAAATCACGGTAGTTTGCATCAGTTGATTGCCACCTACAACACCCAAAAGAACATTTCCGGAATGTATCCCAATACCCATTGAAATTTTCTTCCATTTCTCTCCTATTTGGAAAGTTGTTTCCTTCACATACTTTTGCATTTCGATTGCACACGTTATGGCATCTTCGGAAGAGTCGGGAAATATCGCAAGTATGGCATCTCCAATGTATTTGTCTATCAATCCGTTATGATTTTGAATCAATTCATTCATTTTGCCGAAATATTGATTTAAAAATGCAAAAATTCCTTCACTGGACGTTTTCTCGGTAAGTGCTGTAAAAGAACGAATGTCAGAAAAAAGAATCGTCATATCCTTGGAAATTTGATCTCCGATCCTAATTTGAAGAATATTATCTTTTTGCAAATAGGTTAAAAATTCTTGTGGAATAAATTTGCTTAACAGATGATTGGTCATTTGATGTATATTTTTATAATTCTTCATGATTTTGAAATCCAATTGGATTCTTAATTTTTAATGTGATTTGAGTAAACCGATTTAATTCCGATTCTATAAGTAAATCTCCTTCGTATCGGAGGCACATACCTTTAGCTTTTGTCAATCCGATTCCACCACCAAAGGATTGGATATTTCGTACATTGGAAGCTCTATAATACAACTCAGGCACCTTGTGTATTTCTTCTTCCGGTATACCTATCCCGTTGTCATAAACCGTCACGTTTAAATAATCATTTTGGTTGGAGCCAAACTCCACAGATATGGTTCCACCCGGTGCTGTGTATTTACGGGAGTTTAGCACCATGTCTCGTAGAGAAGCAATAAATTCCACAGGAAGGTAATAAGAATCACTTTCAAAGTGAAAAATTATCGTCTTCTTTTGGAAATTTTGAGGTAGTGAATCTGTATCTTTTGCGATAACGGTTTTGTATTTCGAAGTTAAGTTGATCGTTTCCAGTAGGTTTTGAAAAAAATTATAAATTTCTTGTTTCGTAAACTTTTTCACTTTTCCTTTTTGCATCACCTCTTGCAGAACAGCATTGAGGTTTTTTTTGGATTTTAGGAGTATTTTTAGAATTTTTTTTATATAAGGATTTTTCTTTTGCATTCTACACAGATTTCGAATCTCTTTTTTTACCTCTACTTCATGAGAGTTGATTACGCCTATCAATGAAGATATCTTTGCAGTCTGATTTAAATCCTGGGCAGAGTCTATGATATATTGTGATACGCCTTGTAACTTCGGATTGAAATGGGACAAAAATTGTATGGATGTCCCGATTCCCATAAATATATTTTTAAAGGAATGCAAATCTAATTCGGTACAGCTATCACTTTCATCATACATAGTGTGCAATACTAACCTGTTTTCAGTGAAATGTCAATAGATGTAAGTACTTACTTTTCATGGAAAAAGTAAGATTCACTTCGGTGAGGTTTGTGTCAAATATCCTTTTCTTTAAAGTTTGTATAAAGATTATGACTTTTTACTATTCCCCAAATATTTGCTTTCATGATAAGGTGTTGCAAGGACATTTTTCCTAGCTTTTCTGTTATGTTTACTCGATGAGTGTTTACCGTTTTGGAGGAAATATTCATTTGTTTCGCTATTTCGGAGTAACTCATCCCTTTAGAGAGGTAGACAACTACTTCCAATTCCCGTTTGGTTAATTTTGAGAACGGATTGATTTTATCATAGCTTTTGACTACTTCTATATCTTCCGTCCCGGATTCTTCCGAATAATATTCACCTCCTTCTAAAACGGTTTGGATCGCAGAGAGAATATCTTTTTCCGATTCTGATTTATAAATATATCCTTGAATCTCGCTTTTTTGGCACATTTCTTTGATTCGATCTTCTTTTGTGGAGCTGATTAGAATCGCTTTTACATTTTTCAACAATGCTCTCGCTCGTAAAATAACTTCCAGTCCGGTACTAATAGATAAAATGAGATCAGCTATGATAATATCCGGTTCTTCTTCCTGCATACTCCGGTAGAGTTCTTCAGGTATAACAAACGTTCGAACAACAACATTGAGACCTGAATTTTCTATGGTTGCTCTGAGTCCGACTAAGAATATCTCATGATCGTCTATAATGTATACAATAGGTTGTTTCATACTATTTTTTTCAGATAAAAGCTAAAGATAGAGCCGCCATCCGGATTCTTTTCATAAAAGAGTTCGGAGTCTATTTTCGATAAAAATTCTTTGCACAAATTCAAGCCTATTCCGGTGCCTATTTCCCTATCATTATCATTATATACATTTTTTTCTTCAACTGAAATTCCGATACCGGTATCTAAAACGGATATTCCTACATGGGTTTCTGTTTCTATCAGGTGTATTTCTACTTTACCAGATGTAGGAGTAAATTTAATGGCGTTGTTTACGAGATTGTTGAGAACCATTTGAATGATGTTCCTGTCTGATTTTAGGGTTAAAGTCTCATCGGAAACAATTCGCAGGTGAATACTTTTTTGCTTCGCTTTGTAGAGATATAACCGAAAAACTTCCTTACTCAAAGCAACCAAATCAAATTCCGAAAGGGAAACTTTGGAATAACCGAGTTGAGAAGAAGCCCAGTGAAGCAGGTTTTCGAGCAAAATTCGGCTTCCTTCCAATAGGTTTGTCAATTGTTGTATATTCGACTTTTGTTGCTCCGAAGTCAATGTTTCATCATAGAACAAGTGCAGAACCGTTTTTAGCGCGTTGATCGGACTCCGTAAATCGTGTCCGATGATCGAAAAAAGCTGATCTCTCATTTTGTTTGCTGCTTTCAGATCTTCGTTAGTCTTAACCAGGCTCTTGGTCTTTTGCTTGATTTCTTCTTCCAGTTTTTCACGGTAGTGGAGTTCCATTTCTCTTTTTTTATTAAGGTTGTCCTGGTATTGCAGAGAAAGTGCATACAGGAAAAATAGAAAAAAAATACCCGAAGAAGTGGATAAGTGCAATTCTTCATCTGCTTGTTGTGTAAAAAAACCTATCTGAACTTTCAATACGCTAATAATCACTATGATAGAACCGAATAGGATATATTTCATACCTATAATTTTTTTATATATAAAAGCATGAACCAACATATAGCAAATATAAAGCAAAGTAAGGAAATCATAGACCACGATAAACATAAAAAACGAATTTCTGAATTGCAAAAACTCTTTGTTGATACCGGATAGAATGGTTATAATCAAAATGGGAAAAAAGCTAAAAACCAGAAACTTACCAAAAAAACCGAGTTTGTGTTCAAAGTAAATGGCAGCATCGTAAATATACAAAACGGGTGTAATTGCTATTGGTAAAAAGAAAGAATAATGCAATAAGCGAAAATCCGTTATCAACCATCCGCTGATTCTATCCAAAAAAAGAATAGAAAAGCCAGATAAAATCAGTATATTGGAAAATAGGAAAAATACGGACAAGTTTTTCTTTCCAATTGTCGCCACAAATAAAGAAATCCCCAACAGCAGAAAGAAACCATTCAGAGTAACGGAACGAATGATATAAAAAATGAACTTTGCTTTTACAAGTTCATACTTACCTATGTAAAAATTTCCAGTAATTCCACCGAAATTATATTGATCCAAGACGTGTAAGGCAATTGTATTTTTCTCTCCGGGACGGATAAAGCTTGGCTCTATGGAGTAAAAATTGATTTTATGCGTCGATTTTACCAAATCCCCTTTTTCATTTGTTTCACCGTCCCTGCCAATTAAGTGCCCATTGATAAAGAGCTCATAACCTTCAAAAATACCGGGAACTATGATTCCCAATTTTTTATCGGCAAAATTTGTTCCAATTAGAATTGGCAAGCGGTACCAAGCGTGACGATTGCCTAGCAAACCATAGTCACGCCAAAAACCAGGTACAGGTAAGTATCGCCATCTTGAATCGTCATAGTTTGCAGAAGCTGCATCTGCAATATTCCCTGTTTGAAATTTCCATTCGGATCGAAGACTGTATACCTGCGAAACATTCGATACTCGCATATCCCGCATTTTATCATTTTTTTGGCAAGAAATGGTTAATAAGATTAGAATAAATTTAATGAGAGTTGATATAGAAAGACTCATGTATTGAACCATGGAGATTTAACGTATGAAGAAATGTTTTTGTTGCATATTTTTTTAAATTTTTTATCCTGATAATTATAATGTCTACTAAATTTTTTACGAATCGAGATAATAATACACTATTAGCAAAGTTTGAAGGTGTTTTTCACAATGTAGGGAACCTTCACTGTTTTGATGCATTGGTTGGATATTTTAGAGCTTCCGGCTACTTTAAAATCAGACCGTTTTTAGAAAAAATTCCCAAAATAAGAATATTGGTTGGAATCAATGTGGATTCTTTGGTTCATAAATACCATTCCAAAAGTATGGAATACAGAGGAAAACCGGAAGACGTATTGACAGAGTTTTTCAAGTCTGTACAGGAAGATATTCAAAATGCGGAGTATAATAAAGATATTGAGCATGGAGTTCTTCAATTCATAGATGATATCATCCACGAAAAAATTGAGATAAGAGCCCACCCTACGAAAAAAATACACGCCAAAATTTACATCTTTCGTCCGGAAAATTTTAACATGTACACTCATGCGGAAGTTATTAGCGGTTCGTCAAATTTAACCGAGCCGGGACTTGGTACGGGAAACTACTTTAATTATGAGTTCAATGTTGCACTAAGAGATTACGAGGATGTTAAGTTTGCAACGGATGAATTTGAGTTGCTTTGGAAAGAATCGATTTCTATTTTACCCGTTGATGCAAAGAATATTCAAAAAAATACTCATTTGGAAGGTCATTATAGTCCTTTTGAGCTGTATATCAAATTTTTGATAGAATACTTTGGTGAAAATATTGATTACAATCCTGATACAGTAGGAGATTTACCTGAAAAATTCAAAAAACTATCGTACCAGATTGATGCGGTAAATGAAGGTTATCAAAAGATCATTCAACATAACGGATTTTTTTTAGCGGATGTTGTTGGGTTGGGCAAAACTTTAGTGGCAGCTATGATTGCCAAGAGGTTTATTTTTGAAAACGGCAAAGGGACAAGAATACTTATTGTATATCCTCCTGCATTGGAAAAAACTTGGCTCCGACATTTCAAAGAGTTAAAAATAGATTCCTATACACAGTATATCTCCAATGGAAGTTTACATAAGAAGATTGAAAAAAAAGTAAAATCCGGTTCCCTAAAAACAGAACATGCTTTAAAGCAACTTATAGAACTATCTCAAAAGTTTTCACAATCGGAAACAAATTATTCTATGGATTCAGAAAAAGAAGGTCTTGAAACAGAAATTGAAAAGCCTAGTGTGATATTGGCAGAATCATTTCAGTAAGAAATGTATTATGACAATAGACATGTTAGTAAATTAAGCACATACGAAAGAAAAAGAAAAGTACTACAGGCTTCCAGCCTGTAAAATTACAGCCAAGATGGCTGTGGTACTTTTAAAAAACCAACAAGCCTAATATTTAAAGAGTTTTATAATACTGTCCAATCCCAATTTTTTGTATTTAATTCCAAAATATTTATTACGAAACTATGCACAGAAAAAAATCCAAGTTGCTGTTCTATTTTTGTCTTTAGTTCTCTGTGCAAAATTTTTCTTCTTTTGTTTTCATAAATATTTTGGGCTTGATCTTCTTCCATAAGCAATATTGCTTTTATCGAATGGTGTTTACCACAAAATAGATAGGAATAAAATATTTCGAGTTCTTCATTATTTGACCGAAAAGCACCGTAAAGTCCTGCTATAGTATCACGTATCTTATGAGCAAATTCTATCGCGAGATCACCGTTATTGATTCTTTCTTTGTTTTCAATTCTATAATTTCTAAAATCTTTTATCTCAATCATAAAAAGGGGAGACTTTTCTAAAGCCAATATATCAATTGCTTTTGTTTCATGACATATAACAATATGCTTTCTGTAAAAATTAGTATCATCATATTTAATCATTTGACCCGAAAATTCAAGTGAAATATTGTCTTCTTTAATAGTCATTTGAATTCTCCTTGTTTATAAGAATTTCTTCTTCTCGATCACTTTGTGCTAATGCCTCATCTAGAGATAGAATAGTTTTTAACTCAGATAGTTGCCGTCCCTCTTCTACTATAACTTCACTTTGTTTTCTTACAAAAGAAAAAAACTTAGTAGGAAATTTTTCACCTAATTTTTTAACATGTAAATCTATTTCATGCATAAAAAATAAATTATGAGAAGTCACAAAGACCTGTATTCCCATTTCTACTAAGGAAATGAGTGCTTTTGTTAAACTAACAATTAATTTTGGATTTAAACTGGAATCCGGCTCATCCCAAAAGAGGATATCTCCTTTTTTTAGATTATCGGTTAATATTAAATAATATAACATGGCAATCTTTCTGTAGCCTTCTGCAATTAAAGATGTTTCTCTTTCCATACCATCATTTGTAATCAAATAAAACTTATGTTCTTTACGAATGATATTACCACCGATAATCTCTTTTAGAGAATCTAATAGAGGTTCGATAACTTTATATTTTTCAGAATCTTTTTTAATGGGGGCTCGACTCAAAGCTTTCATTAAATTATAAAAAGTCTTATCAAAATCGGATTCATGATTTTCGTAATAATCAATGAAATAGGTTGTAAAAGATAAAACTTCTTTTACGGGAATAAAAATGGCACTTGGAAAACTATTACTTTCATCTAATAATTTTATTTTAGCGGACTTATCATCTTCTTTAGAAAATGAATAATGAAAATCTAAGGATTCATTATTTAATCCGTCAGTCTTTATAATTTCTATAATAATATCGGTCTGTTCGGAAGAGCTAAGACGATTTAAACTATCAGGTCTAAAAACTTCCATTAATTCTTTTGCTATCATTTGTTCTCCCAATTCATTTTTAATTTGAATAGCAAAATTTTTAGTTTGGTTGATGGCAGAAATAGATGAATAAAGAATCTTTAGGAAATGCGTTTTTCCAGATGAATTTTCTCCGATAATAAAATTCATTCCCGGAGAAAAACTGACTTCCAGATTTTTAAAACAAGTAAAATTCGATACCTTTAAAGATTGAATAAATGTATTTTCTTCTAACATAAAGATCTCCTTTCTTTCTTTTGATAAATGTCTAATTGGATTTTGAAAAAAACTTTTACCTAATTTCTTTTTTATCTTTTTTCTAATGAACCTTCTAATCTCTTTATCTTCTCTTTCGATTAAGTCTAATGAAATTAAATATCTGGTTTTATCATCAACGGTTAAGTTTTTATCATTTTCTATTTTTTCCAATATGTTATAAGTGATTTTATTTGCGTCTTGATAATTCAAGAATCTTTTATTGGCTGCAAATAATCCTATCGCTTGTATATAAGAAAAATTAATATTGTTTGATAATATTTTATCTAAAACTCTGTTGTTTTCTCGATGTAGAAATGTACTGCTAAATGAATCTTCACAAAAGGCTAATATTATAATATCAAAAAATAAATTACTAAATTGTGAAGTGTTTTTTGTACTAATAATATTAAAAATATAGTTTCTAAATTTATCAGAGTATTGGATTGCATTTTCTATTCCATATTCTTTGATACTACTTTCTGACTGCCAACCAGCTTGTAATAACCTACCCGACATTAGTTTGTCTAATCCAAGTTCAAGATTGTCCTCTGCATATTTAAAAAGTTTTTCTAAAAATTCTTTTTTGACTTCTTGATTTAAGCCAATGTAGTATAATACAACTTCACTCCATTGACTAGAGTAATATAATCTTATGAGGTAATCATTAATTCTACCAAACTCATCAGAATCACGATTTTTATTTATAAAAAGTCCAACAAAATACTCTAGAAAAGTCCTGTGACGAAACATTACATTATGTCCTATTATCAGTATTTGACTTCTTTTTAGTTCGTCTAAAAATTGATTGATATCACCTATGCTTTCAAATTTAGATTTATAATTTTCAGTAAAATCATAGAAATCATTTTCTGGAATATCTATACGATTTTTTTTAAAAAATTCTTCAAATGCCAAGGAAGATAAAAATTTCTCTTTGATATGGTAATCAAATAAAACTTGCAAACCTTTTTTAGAGTCAATATTTCCAAGCACTAGTTCTAGATATTTTTGGTATAATTCAACCATAGATGCTGGGATTTCTTTTTCATTTTCGATTAGTTCAACCAGTAAAATAATTGAAATTGGAGATAGAGGTAGATTTTTTTCTAATTTGTGAATACTATCAATAATTATATTTTTTATTTTAGAAAAATCCGTATTTCCCTGAAGAATTTTTTGAATTAATTTTAAGCTTTGATTGAATTCAAAAGGTAATAAATCATACCTTTTCAATAATTGAATACTTTGATTTGAAATTTGATCAGTCCTAGTTGTCAGAATTAGCGAAATATTTAATTCATTTGCTATCTCAACTGCTCTATGTATAATAGAATCTCTTTCTTGAATTGCAACTTCATCAATTCCATCGATTAAAATGGATTTGATTTGAATCTTTTCACTCACATTTTCAGGTATATATGTATATAAATCACCTTTATTCAGTACCTTTATAAATTCGCTTGCTTTTAGTAGAATGGGTATGAAAATAATTTGATCTTTATTTTGAGAAATTTGCTTAATACAACTTTGATAAGAGTCAATCGCTAATTTAGCCAGAGCACTACTTTTTCCGCAACCAGGTTCACCTACAATCAGTATTTTTTTATTTGAATCAAGAAATGATTTAAGAGTTTGAAAAGGTAATTTTTTCTTGTTAATAAATTCATTATGATATGCTACTATATCTTGAATTTCAATAGTTGAAACAATCGGATCAGTAAAAGTGTCAGACAAATTGAAACCTTTTTTAGATAACCAATGTCCATATTCTAAGTCTGCTATTTTATTCTGAAGAAAGGAGATTTTCTTTGGATCATAAAAAATCTCAGGAGAAAATTCCAAAAACTTTTCTGTCAACCAATCAAAATCTCTAATTTCTACTGTGTGATTCTTTAGTTCTGAAAGTCTTTTTTTACCTTCATTGCTAGTATAACCAATTAAAATCAGAATGTATTTGTCCGAATACCTTCTCAATTCGTTGAATTTCGTTTCAATTATAGAAACATCCTGGATACTTTTTGCTCTAACATCACCTTTATATACTAAAATAGATATTGAAATAGTAATTGCTTTATCAGTTTTTTCTAAAAATATAAACTTATCTAAATGATCAATCTCAGACAAATAATTCGGTTCCATTCTATTATATAATTCTTGTATATGGATCAATAATTCATTATCACTAAATTTAGATATTATTCTTTTTTGTTCTTCTATTGTAATAGTTCTTGCTTTTTGTCTTAATTCTTCTAAATCTTGTTTAATCATACTAATCTAACGGATTCTGTGCGCAGCACAATTTATAAAAAAATGTTGAAAATGCCCCTCAATGAATTATTATTATCTTAACAACAAAATACATAAAACAAAGAGGGACACATGGAAAAGAATAAAAAAGGTGCAAAATCTATTTGTCTACCATTTTTTGAGAAATCAAATTATGAATCCATTTTTTTTGATAATGAAAAATTGAGAACATTTATGAATAATCTTTACAATTTACATCCGGAATTATTTCCATCTGATTTTGGAAAGGGTTTTATTTTTAGAGGGTCAACAGAACGTTCTAAAAAGCAGGATGGTTTTCAGACGCGACGAATAGAATTGAAAGCAAGTAAAGATGTTTATCAAATCCGTCCGTCATTTATGATGCCATACATGGTAGCTTACACAAATGATATTGAAAAAGCTGTATACCTAATGCGTTTTGATATTCCGTTTTATGCTTTAACTTATGTTTTTGGTCATAATGATATGTTTTGGTACAGAATTTATACCTCATTTGGTCGAAACTCAATAGTAGGAACTACAGTAAAAAATCCAGAAAAGCTACCGGAGCATATTTTAGCTGATGAAAAGCATACTTGGATTAAAAAGACCAAAGTATTTTTAGCTACAATTGTTGGAAAAGGCTGTATATTGGGTGCAAAAGTAGTAGAGAGTGCGAGTGAAATTGATTTAACCAAAGGTTATTCTGTATTTAAAAAAGAATCACAAAATCTAAAACCAGATTATGAACCAACAACAATCAATACTGATGGTTGGAGTGGTACGAAAAAAGCATTGAAGTCTTTGTTTCCCAAAACAAACTTGATACAATGTTTTTTACATTCCTTCATAAAGATTCGTGACCGTTGCAAAAGTGCGAAGGATGTTTTATCCAATATTCGGGAGAAAGTATGGAATTTGTATCATGCAGAAACGACAACTCAATTCTCACAAAGATTGAGGCATCTAAAAAAATGGGCGAAGGACAATGTTCCAGTGGAAGCAGCAAAAGAAAAATTACTTGCACTTTGTTCGCTCACAAAACTCCCCCTTTTAATCACCGATTAACGGTAGAAACCCTTATTTTTTCTTATACCATGGAAATGGTATTCCAGGCTCACCACATCCAAAATCATCATCCATTATATCTCCAAATAACATTGCGCCGCATATAAGGTCTTTTCTTCTTGCCTCTTCACTTAAAGATGCACAATAAACAATAGAAAATAAAATTCTATTTCTAACCTGACCATCATCTTTTCTATACTGGGCACATTCTCCCGAATCAAAAAAACCGTCACGAGATATACATGATAAAAATATGAAAAATAATAACAAAAATAATTTCTTAGCCATATTTAATACCTTTTATTGTTTTACTTAGATTATGATTTTCTTTTATAAGACTCACCTTACGCATTGGTGAAATAAAAATCAACAAAAATAACTCAGAAAAACATACTATATTTATCGATTTCAAATTTAGGTGATTTTCTGGAAAAATTCCATTTTGTGAGTTTGGAAAAAAACTAACTTAGAATATTTTTAAACTAACTTACAAAAAAAAATAATTTGATGTAAAAATATCGTAAGTTACGTTTGGAATTCCCCCTGGTGGATAAACAAGATTGTTGATGATACAATTGAAAAAATGGATTTAAAACAACAATGAATGGAGATTTAAAAAAGAAAGTTAAAATAATGCTTGACAATAGAAATAATAGAAAATACTATATAAGACGTCACCGCAAAAAGGCAAAGTGATTTTCGACCCTGAAATGGCAAGATATTTCAAAAATAAATTTCGAGAAAGATTTTGACAGATTTTTATATAGTTGGATCAGTTTCCAACTGCTATATCGTCTAAAATTCAACCCAATTCCCCTTAAAACCATCCTATTTCGCACCTTTTTTAATCCTCGAAAACGTGTTCGCCCATTTTTCCACATAGGTTTTAACTTCTCCATCAGACCTTCCACTGCTGGACGGAGATTACACAATTCTTGATATTCCGGGGTGTAATAATTATCCTCTCTATTATCCAACCATCTTCGGTTTTCATCTACTACTAAACGTGATTGATTTTTTGATAATGCTATACAATCTTTACCCAAGGGACAATTCGCACAAATTTTAAAATCGAAGTTTGCTACCAAATCACCATCTTTCAATTTTTGACTTGTTGGTCGCTCGCCCATTGGACAAGATTCTATTAGACCTGATTCATCATATTCAAAATCATTGCTATTCAAATTCCCTTCTTCTGGGCTCTTTCCACGAACATTTGTGGATACAATATTTACATCGAATTTATTAGCTGTTTCTCTTACCCCTTCGGATGGATACCCTCCGTCCGTTATCATCGTCTCCAAACCTGTCTCTTCTTTCAAATCTTCCAGACTTTCTTCCAATAAATCACTATCATCTACTATATTCTTTTCTACTACAACGTCCGTTATTACTTGAAATGCGTTCTTTTCAGAGCAGGTCTCTGAACTGTGACATACATAACCAAAATGTTTTTCTTCATTCTTGGTTCGGTAAGTCGCGTCTGGGTCTGATGGATTCTGCATTGAACCAGATTTGATTTCATTTGGAGTTAATATCTCTACCTTTTCTTGTTTTACAATGCACTGTTCTGCTAATAATCTTTTCGCATTTTTGTAGGATGAAGTAGCATTAATTCTTTTATCATCTTTCCATCTTGTAACATGAATGTATAACTGCTCTGATAAATATTTTAACTTCTCTTCTATCTCATGCTTTCTTAAACGATGGTATTCACCATCTTCATTGGTTTCTATTAAGGAATGCAATTCTTTGGAAATACAATTTGGTTCATACTTCTTTATTTCTATCAATAAATTACTTAAGGTCTTATGGAACAATGTAAAACGACTCATCCTTTTGATGTTTGCCCTTATTTGAGTAGAGTCACATCTCTGTAAATCTGTGTGAATTCCCATTTCCTTAATAATAATATCACGATGGTCTTTGAACACTGTTTCAAAGAAGTCTACATTGTTTTCATATTCATATTTTGCTACTGTAGCACGAAAGTTATAAAGTGTTCTTATGCAAAAGGTATATTCGTTTATATCTTGGATTCCAAACGCTCTTTGATATGCATAATTCAATAAATAGTTCTCATATAGTTGAAGGTCTGTTAGATTGTGCATTTCTTTTAATATTTCTAAGGAGAATAGTATGTTTACTGGAACATTGGGACGACTCATATTGTTACTGTACAGGGGAGCAAATACTTCTTCATCTATATTGAGAAATATGTTTTCGTAAAAATATGCTGACCAATGCTTTTTTAGAAAGCCTCGAAGTGTTGAGTTCATGTTACTTTCTGGATTGAAAAATTTCTGTTGTAGGTGTTTCTGGTTTTTTCGAAACATAGCTATCCCCTTATGTCACATTTACAGGATTGAAGATTTATTTCAACTTTTTCTTGTTATTTCTTGTTATACCTTTTTGCAGTGACGCCTTTTATGGTTCCATAAGCGTGGTAGTAGGCTATAAATTCTCCGTTTTTGCTCACTGTAGCTCCCGTAGAGCCTATATTTTCAACCTTGAAGTTGGAATTTGATTTTGCTTGAGAATTTGTATTCTCTCCTACAATTCCAACATTCACTTTCTCTTGTGCAGTGTCAATTGTTACCGGAACTGACACATTTCCCAAATACACATCACCTTGTAGAAATTCTAATTCAACCCTGGTTGAATTTCCGTCCATTGGTTGACTTACAAAAGCTTCAAAGTTACCTTTTGTGTCGGTATAAGTGTCCATTCCTCCTACAACTCGAACGGTACCGTTGGCTACCGGATTTCTTTGAGAGTCATAAAAACTGCCTTTTACAGCAAAACTGGAATAGGACTGGCTCCCCATCAGAGCAAGGATATAAAAGGCATTGTTATTTTTGTTTGTTTTTCCGGCACAATTGGAAAAAACAAGCGAAAACGACATAACAAATCCGATTATAATATTTTGTTTTTGAGGAAAATCCATCTAAATCTCCTTATACCTAATACAAGAATAGGTATAGTGTGAAATCAGTATAAAAATTGTCTATAAAAATATTACGTAAAAAAAGATTGACATAATAGCTTATCAAATAGAGAAGTAATTAATATGTTTCAATTAAGGCATAGTATCTGTTTAAGTGTTTTGTATCTTTCGATTATAGTTTTCTCACTTTCCTATAATTACCAGTTCGTTTATAAGCTTTCTCGTTAAAAACTGGCAGAATCCTTGACTTTTTATTCGATTGACCTGATCATTCTCTATTATGTTAGCCCCACTTGATAACGAGACTATTTTCAAAAAAGCATTTACTGACAAAGAAGTATTTGAGTGTTTTGTAAAAGATATATTTGGCATTGATATACAGGTAGGAAAGATTGAAACCGAAAAACAATTCGATCCGGTTATCGGTCATATAAACTTTAAAATAGATATTTATGCCGAGACGCTGGATAACCGTTTTATCATAGAAATCCAGAAGATAGACTATGATTATAATTTTGATAGGTTTCTGCATTACTTTTTAATGGTGCTAGCAGACCAACAGAAGACCTCTGCCCGGTATACACCGAGCCAGCAGGTTTTGGGGGTCGTAGTATTAACCCGCCCTTACAAAATAACCCAAAAAACAGGGGAAGCAATTAGAGAAAGCGTGATGATGATTGACTTTAATCCCCGTAATCTAAAAGACCAAAAGATAGAGATATGGGGTCATAATCTGGTTTTTTTGAATCCCAATCCCAAGTATAACAGGGATGGGGTGCCAAAAGAGTATGAGGATTGGCTAAACTTGATCTATAGTTCCTTCCAAAAGTCACCTGCAAATTATAAAATAAACCTTCAAAACAAGGGGATAGCCAGAGCAGTAAGCTTGATAGATTATGAAAAATTAGACCCCGATACATTGGCAGAGATGAAAAAAGCAGAGAGTAGGAAAGTAACCGAGCAGTTGTTAAAAGACGAGAGCCGAGAGGAAGGCAGGAAAGAAGGCAGGGAGGAAAAAGAAAACACTGCCATTAGAAATGCAATTAAAAAAGGAAAACTGAGTCCGTCAGAAATTGCGGAAATGTTAGAAGTCTCTCTCGACAGAGTACTTACTCTGCAAAAAGAAATGATTACTTAACCATTTTTCATTATATAGTTAATAATTTCAAAAAAATAATACTTTACAATTTAATAATTCCAATGGTAATTAAATCATGTCATCTAATCCACACGATACCTTTGTAAGAGGAATTTTTTCCCAATTAAACTATGCTATCGAATTTATGTCCAAATTTCTACCTCAATCTATCATGGAAATAATTGACATTCAAAAACTTAGATTAACTGATTCGTCTTTTGTTGATGAAAAACTAAACGAATTTTACTCTGACATTTTATTTGAAATTCCTTTTAAAACAGGGAAAATGTCAAATATTTATGTATTATTTGAGCATAAATCTACCCCCGAATATGATACGCTTTTGCAATTGCTCAAATACCAAACTGAGATTTATTCCAAAACCAAGATGACGACCCCCATACTCTGTTTGGTTTTCTATCATTCGGAGGAAAATTGGACTGTTCCGGAAAGATTTGCGGAAAAGTTAAAGTTGGATAAAAATGTAATAAGCGTATTGGAAGATTATATACTAGATTTCAGGTATTTATTGTTTAATATTGAAAAAGAAAAAATAGATAAATGGAAAGTATCAGCAGAAATACAAATTATTTTTTTGCTTTTGAAAGAAGTGAGAAAAAACGATTTTGATGAAAAAAGGTTTCAAGAAATCCTAAAAATAGGAAAAGAAATATTTTTGGCAAGGGACGGATTGGACTTGCTGAAGCGGATATTGACTTATGTGTATTCTACAACGGACATAGATAATCAAAAGGTTAAAGAAATACTAAACCAATCACTAACAAAAGATAGGAGTGAAGAAGTTATGACAACAGCAGAAAGATTGAAAATAGAAGGAAAAATAGAAGGAAAATTGGAAGGAAAATTGGAAGGAAAATTGGAAACCGCATTTAATATGCTAAAGTTAAATATCCCTGAAACCCTGGTATTACAAGCAACCGGTTTAAATAAATCCGATCTTATGGTAGGAACTGGTAAAAATGGAATTAGTTCTGTTTTTATAAAAATGGGTAGAGAAAGTCGTAAATCGACTATAAGGACAGCAATACAAATGCACAAGGCTGGTTATGACTTGAATACGATAGTCAATGTAACAAAATTGCAACCACAGTGGCTTGGTAGGTTCTTTAAGCATATTCGTTAATATCGAACCAACCAAACTAACCTGCTTAACGTTAAAAAATTATTCTTTATCCGGTTGATATTCTCGAATACCATTTTTTTGAATGATCCAAAGCTTGCCGTCGATGTCATTATTTATCATTGCTTTAGCCAAATTTTTTACCATTTCATATAAAATATCTGGAGATGAATTTTTAGGAAGACGGATCACTGCAATTCCTAAATACAAACTTGGGTTAAATACTAAAGGATTAGAAAAATCTAAATCAAGAGTCACCAAAATTCTTTTTTCCTCCTTACATATTTGGATTAATTTATCATCAGAAGAACTTTGCAAATTTTGATCGTATACAGTTAATACGTCAAAGCCATATTGCAAAAATATGTTTTTCCCTCGATTTCCTAAGTTTTCATCTAATTTAATTTTCATGTCAAGCTGCCACAAAAACTTCTACAAATCGTTCTCGACTCATTTCTGCTGCATAAGCTATACAAGCATAAATGTCTGCCTCTTCTATACCGGGATAATTTTCCAAAATTTCTTGCATACTTACCCCTTCTGAAAGAAAATCTAAGATCAAAGATACCCAGATTCTATGACCCTTGATACATGGTTTTCCAAAACATATATTTGGATTGATACTTATTCTTTGTAATAATTCTTCCTTTTTCATGTATTTCCTTCTTTTTTGCTAAGATAAAAGCTATTTCATATTTTGGATAGTAAAAATTCTCTTCTCCAGATCTGATTAACAAATGGATATGACATTTCCATTGACTCGAATCGAACCAACTCATGCTACTTGTAGTGAGCGTAGCCGAGCTACGGTCCAGTCACACAACGAACATAGTAGTAGCTATTTACAGTTTTAACATCATAGAAAATACCACCACCATCAAAATTGATATTCCAAGCATAACTGGAATTAGAAGAAAATGTTGTAGATGACAAGTAAGCAGAGACAACCTCATTTAAGAATAACTTATTAATTACTGGTGACAAATAATTGCCTGCTCCACAATTAGTTTGATTTGCAGGCATGGTTTTATCATTACAATGAATTAATGTTTTCAACTCATTTCTAGTTGGAATCCTCCAATTAGTTTTTCCGGCAAATGTTCCTATATTATTACAGGAATCATACGCCGAACTTGTTGAACCTCCAATAATGCCACCAACTCCCAGTTCATTACCAGTAGCTCCTCCATTACAATTATTATCTAAGGTAGAACAAAACTGATAAGTTACGGCACTTCCATCACATCCGTTTGTACCAGAATTCCATGTCTGCCCTTGGTTGCATTTCATCCAAGTTAAAGTTGTGCCCGAATAGTCTACTCCATCCGAACCCATTCCCGCACCAGTAAATGATACCGTTCCATTGCCCAAGTCTTGAAAGCATCCCCAAGCGTAACAAACCTTTATATTGATACTGATTGTTGTATTCACACTTCCACCGGAATTACTGGCTGTTATCGTATAGGTCGTTACGCTACTTCCTTGTGTATTAGGTGTTCCGCTTATTACACAAGAGTTATTTATTGATAATCCATTTGGCAATATAGGGTTTGATGCACAAGAAATAACGGATCCGCCACCAAGGGAAGGTGTAAGGGAAGAAATAGCTTGTCCATCTGTAAAAGTAAATGGACCACCTGCGTAAGTTAAACCACTCGGTGCCACATCATTTACAGTTATAGTCAAACCAAAAGTAGTAGAGCCTCCCGTATTGGTTGCTGTTACAGTGTAGGTATTCACAGTTGCTAAAACCGTTGGAGTTCCTGCGAGTTGTCCTGTTGTTAGGTGTATACTCAGACCTGTAGGTAGAGAAGGGCTTACGGAATAAGAAGTTGGTGTTCCTGTGAACGTCGGACTCACGGTTGTAATGAGTGTATCTTTGGTAAAAACAAACGGATTCCCTGCATAGCTCAAAGAAGTTGGTGCTACATCGTTTACGGTAATGGAAATATTCGCAGTTGCAAAGCCATGGCTATTGCTCGCTGTAATAGTATAATTCGTTGCAGTCTGCAAGACCGTAGGCGTTCCGCTTATTTCACAAGTCAGGTTGTTGATACTTAAGCCTGATGGTAAGCCCGGAGACGCAGTGCAAGAGGTAAGTGTTCCGTTAAACGTTGGAGTTATGGTAGAAATTCCCACTCCTTTGGTAAAAGTATACGGACTACCAACATAAGTCAAACTCGTAGGAGGATTCAGATTGATGGCAATGGAAATAACAAAAGTAGTAGAACCGTAAGGATTACTCGCAGTAATGGTATAATTAGACGTGGCTTGGCTTACGGTAGGAGTTCCGCTAATGACACAGGAATTGCTAAGGCTCATTCCGGTTGGTAATGCCGGACTGGAAGTGCAAGAGCCAATTGTTCCGGAATACGTAGGAATTACCGAAGGAACGCCCACGTCTTGGGTAAGAACAAACGAACTTACCGAGTAACTGAAAGCAGACGGTGGAATATCATTCACCGTAATCATGATTTCCGTAGTCCTTGTCCCGTAATCATTACTTGCCCTGATTGTATAAGTTGTCGCAGATTGAATAGTCGTTGGTGTTCCGCTTATCACACAATTACTATTCTCAATCTTCAAACCCGCAGGCAAATCAGGATTTGACGTGCAGGATGTAGGAGAACTTCCCGTAATTTTGGCAGCGATATTTGGAATTGCCACTCCTTTGGTAAAGGTAAACGGTGAGCCTGAGTAGGAAATTTGAGGAACTGTTTCCTGCGTCCCGCTTCTTACAATCAAAGCTTGTGTCGTTCCAATCCCGTCCAGAAGTGCACTGGAAGAATACTCATCTGATTGAGAAACAATTGAAGTTTCTCCGGTATCCGTATTCACGTCTACCACCCAGGTCGTCTTGCGAATCATCACATCTTGTTTGTGGATAAAAAACTTTAGTTCGTTTCTGCCATTTCGCACGGTTTGAATGATAGGGATTTTGTAAGTTCCGGAACTATCGGTTTCCACTCTGGTTCCATTTGGCAGGTCTACTCTCCTACAATTCCAACATTCACTTTCTCTTGTGCAGTGTCAATTGTTACCGGAACTGACACATTTCCCAAATACACATCACCTTGTAGAAATTCTAATTCAACCCTGGTTGAATTTCCGTCCATTGGTTGACTTACAAAAGCTTCAAAGTTACCTTTTGTGTCGGTATAAGTGTCCATTCCTCCTACGACTCGAACGGTACCGTTGGCTACCGGATTTCTTTGAGAGTCATAAAAACTGCCTTTTGGCACAGAACTGACAAGCTTAAAGGCTGTTTTTGCCCATAATGGCAAGACTTTAAGCGTAAACGGTACACCTCAAATAAGCGGAGAAACGGTAAACGATTTTACCAGTCCTATCACCTATAAGCTAACTGGGTCGGATGGAGCGGAAAAGGTTTATACGGTAAGCGTAACTACCGCTTCGCAATAAAAATAAATAAAGGATTTAAATATGAAAATAGCTCTTTCAATCTTAATTCTGTTTTGTGCGACAACAGCTTTTGCTGGAAATACGGTTGCAGTGGCAACCTTAGTGAAAGGAGAAGTTTTTAAAAAGAAGTTTCCCGTCAATGAGAAGGTTTCCAAAGGAGACGTGTTTGTAGAAAGTGACGTAATCCTTACAAAGAACGGAAAAGTTGACGTTCAAGTTGGTTCGGGAAGCGTAATTCGATTGAATGAAAACAGCGAACTCAAGCTAAAAACAATGGAAGAGAGTAAAAATTCCGGTAATTTCGCTTTGGATCTCATCAAGGGAATGGTTCAAACAAAGGTAGCAAATTCCAAAAGTAAAAACAAATATAACATCTCAACCAATACTTCTACCGTTGGTGTGAGGGGAACGGAATTTATGATTAATGATTCTACGGAAGAGGAAAATGGAGTCTATATGAGAAAGGGAAGTGCAGAAGTCGAACCGCGCAATATCAAAAACTGTTTGATTACCTTTCCGGTCAACCTCGTATGCGAAGAGGTGAAACCAATCCTTTTAACGGAAGGGAATGAAATTATCTTTCAAGAAGAAAGCTATGACATACATCCTCTAAAGCCTTCCAAACTGTCCGATATGAACGTGATTGACTCCTTTCGCTTACTTCCCATAGAAGAATTCCACCGTATACGCCAGGAATACTATGAAACTATAGGTGCGTATGATCCTTCTGAATATGCGGGAACTCTTGAAAAATTCAATTCAGATGGTAGCAGTTTGAAAGAAAGTTCAATAAATTGTTGTGACCCTTGTTATGATCCTTGCTGCCGTTAAATGAAATGAGACATAGACAGTTGATTTGCTTGCTTGGTTTATTCTGTTTTTTTCTTCTTGGAAACCGGTTGAAAGCTGAGGAAATAGAAAGCCGTCCTACCTGGTTGTCCATACTCCTGCCGGGTTTGGGAGATTATATAAACAACAACCCCAAGCTTGCTACGTTTTGGTTTGGTTCCACTTTATTTGTCGGAGCTATTCACAAAAATTCGGTAGATAACCTGCATACTCAAAGAGGTAAGTGCAACAAAGTCACGGATTTCGGTTTGTTTTATTAGGAAAACACGGAATACGGATAGTTTGGAAATCGGAAGCTATAAACAAGGTTTGTCTTATTTGGAAAGAATTTTTTGATGTAACGAATCAGACGTTTGTAAAATAATTTTGTTAGGTTTAAATAATTTCTTTCGCATACTCCATTAAATGGGTGATAGTTTTTGGTGTATTGAAAATACATGATTCTTCCTAACTCAAGTAAAGCTTAACAAAATGGAAATAAGGGTTTGGGCGTATTCTTTCCAAGTTTTTATGTCTCTACAAACAGCTTCTTTGGATAGTTCGAATCTTAAGTTTTTATTGCTGGCGAGCTGATAAATTGCATCCGAAAGAGATATAACATCATTTACATCGACCATCAAACAACCACCTTCTTTGGCAAGTTCTGCCATAACTCCTTTGTTGTGGCATATACAAGGTCGTCCTTTCCATAAGCTTTCCATAATAGGGAGCCCGTAGCCTTCGATATAAGAAGGATAAACCGTAAAATCAGAGTTCAAATACAATTTTTCCAAAACGTTATCTTCTACAATCCCTAACCATTGTATATTTGAATAAACTTTACAAATTGATTTTACATAACCAGCTATTTCCGGAGAACCGTTGTAGCTATTTCCTACCAGTGTCAAAAAACAGTGCAAATCAGGATGGCTTTCTTGCATTTTCAAAAAAGCGTTTATTAGGTTTTTATGATTTTTTCTTGGTTCTAAGGTTGAGACACAAAGTATATTTATAGTTTTTTGGTTTGCATTTAATGTTTCCATACTTTTGGAAGAATTTCCAAATTGACCAGGCAACCAAATTGGTATAACAAATCGCTCCCTTCGGTCATTGAGTCTATCCATCCGGTCATTGAGCGTAGTCGAAATGCCTGTATTGAGCGTAGTCGAAATACCCATTTCTTCCCAGTATATTCGCAAGCAATCTGCTGAAAATTGTGAAATTGGTAGTACCAAATCCAATTCTATCAAATCCAGCATGTATTTGGAGTGCGTATTTCGAATTGGTTGGTTGCAAAGTTCAGGGTACAGAATAGGAATAGCGTCATAAAAAATGGCTGCTGTGTATATTCCGTAGTTCTTAGCAAAATGGATTGCCTTTTTTCTGTATTTTGCCAATATGATTTCGGGAAAAAATAGCCATATTGGTTTGCTTTTGAATTCCGGAAGCAAACTTAATAAAGGAGTTGTTTCCGTAGCCTGTTTGTCTCCCAATATTGGTCCGTTGAATTTGCTTAGTTGTTCATATTCTTTTTTACTGGGTAAGACATACTGGTTTGTATCCTCATCCCAAACTACAAAAACAATGTTATCTACAAGAGATTGTAATTCTCTACTTAAACGTCTGGTAACTCGCACAATTCCCGAATTTTCCGATAATTTTGCTGAGCTATATACGTCTATAATAAGGTACAAAAGAATAACCTACTTTTTGTTTTCTAATTGTTTTTCTATCTTTTGAATAGACATTTTAATTGTTTCCAAGTCTTCTTGTAAACTCCAATAGATTGCTTCTATATTTTGAAATTGTTTTTTTTCCATCATTCTAAAACGCCACAGAGCGTGGGCTTCGTGCGT
The DNA here is from genome assembly GCA_024233865.1 of Leptospiraceae bacterium. Taxonomy (GTDB): domain Bacteria; phylum Spirochaetota; class Leptospiria; order Leptospirales; family Leptospiraceae; genus JACKPA01. Next base: position 42,157 of record JACKPA010000008.1, read on the forward strand.
ATGAATGAGTGCAAGGCTTTTTGGTAAAGATATAATGTGGATTATGAGCTTAAACCAAATTCCAATAAATGGTATGTGTAATACCTTCCTAAGATAGTATTTAGAGCGTAAATTGATAAACGGAACGTTTTGTCTTTTCCCTTCTCTTGAATAACGCAACCGACCTAAAATCTCAATTCTATCTACTTTTCCCTGCCTTAGTTTGTCAAGATAGAACTTTAGTTCTTCCTCTTTAGGCTCGCGATTCAGAATTGCCAAATAGGCAATATTTATAAAGTCCTCATCAAAAAGTGAAAGAAAATTATTTGGAGTTAATGGAGCATTTTTGGGAACTTCCGGTTCAGGAAACAATCCCAAATTCAAATCATGTACAAAGGACGTTATATCATGGATATTTCGATCTTTTTGAAAACTTTTTTGACGTTCAATCTCCGAGCGTATTTTTTGTCTGATCTCTTCCGTATTCATAAAATTATTCGGACAAGCAAGATGTCTGTTATACTTTTATTCTATAATCACCTTTGGATTCATATTGTAGTAACCACCATACAAAATGGCTTCTGAATTTTCAATTACTTGAATCAGTTTTACGTTATGAGCCAAAAATAGATATTCTTTAAAGTGTCTGCGGTCTCCGATTCCAATGTTTGATACTCCAATGGTAAAGGTGTAGTTTCCCGGAAGCAAATTGAATTTGTAAACAAAGGTTACTTTTACAATGTCTCCTTTTTTTAATGGTTTTGTTTGTATTCCCATACAATACGTGTTTGTTTCAAAGGCAGAGTTACCATATTTATCTTTAATCTGCGGACCATAATGAGGTTCTTCAAGGTCTTTGTGTGCCTTGAACTCCATAATAAGTTTCACGATTTTTTCGCTCACTATGTGTGAAATTTCTTCATCTTTTTCATTGCACAGTTTTAAGGAAAGTAGTTCAATTTCTCCTGTTCCTGATTGCAGATAGGTTTTATCAGTTTGATTTTCTTTTGTTTTTCTTTCAGCTTTGAACTCTCCTGTTCCTTCGTGAGATTTCTTTAAGATCATATTAAAATAAAAATCTACTACGTCATTTGCGTTTCCAAATTCTATCAATCTACCCTTGTCCAATAATATTGCTTGTTTGCACAGTGTTTTAATGGCTGTTATGTCATGGGATACCAAAATAATGGTTTTTCCTTGATTCATAAATTCTTTAAGTTTGTTCATGGATTTGACTTGGAAATAGGCATCTCCAACAGACAGAGCTTCATCTATAATTAGGATTTCCGGTTCGATATGTATGGAGCAAGAAAACGCCAGTCGAACAAACATACCACTCGAATAGGTTTTTACCGGTTGTTCTATATATTCTCCGATGTCTGCAAAAGCCAGAATATCATCTAGCATCAGCTTCATTCTTTTGGGTGGAATTCCATGAATTGTTCCAAAGAAAAATACGTTTTCCAAACCAGTCATATCAGGATTGAAACCCGTTCCAAGCTCTAACAAAGATGAGACTTTTCCGTTTACGGTTACGCTTCCTTTGGTCGGAACAAGGACTCCCGTAATAATTTTTAACAGGGTTGATTTCCCGGAACCGTTCTGACCTATTATACCAACCGTCTCGCCCTTTTTGATTTGAAAACTCAAGTCACTCAAAGCATAAAAGTCTTTATGGTATTTTTTTCGAAAAGGATGAACTGCTTCTTTTATACGATCCCGAATTCGATTATACAATTTGTATATTTTGGTTAGGTTGTGAATCTCAATGGCGATTTCACTCGTCATTGTATGGTGTTCGGTTGTCTTTTCCCCTGATTCCGATTGTATGTCTTGGTAGTCAATTTCTTGCGTTTTGTTCATCAAATTCTGTAATACGCCTTTTTTAACAATTTCCTATTTAACCTTGTAGATTCAAGCAATCCGTTGTATAGTAACACACTTTTTTTGGCAATCCCCAATCTTTTGTTTGCTTTTTCTTCTACCGTTAGGTTGGTATCATAGCCTTCTGTAATGGATAAAATCACTCTTTGCAAGCTAGAACTAATCATAAGGCTTAAATTTTCCCTGGCTGATACTTCCGTATCAATTTTATCCATTTTTATCAATAAATTTTTGAAGTCACGATTTTCTTCTCTGTTTTGCAAAATGACAGTATAGATTTTTTGGGAAATTTCCAAACCTTCCAAAAGCACCTTTTCAAAGCTAGATAATTCTTCTATAGTTCCATACATTTCTTCCGTGAGGTTAGGAAGATGAATATATTCTTGTGTAGGCTTATTTGCAAATTGCTTTATGAACTCTCTCGCATTTTGAATTTCTTTTTTGGTTTCGTTTGGTGTGTTTTCAAACGAGTTGGCAAATGTTGCCTGTGGAATCCCTTCTATTTCTGCTCCTGTAAAGGTTAGGTTAATCCATTTATTATTATGGCTATCAGAAAACCATTTTTTAAAAATTAGCATTTTTTCGTTTGTTTGGTGTATTTTACCATCATAACCTTTGGTATACATTTTGGGTAAAGCAGTTAGCTGTTTGAAGTTATGCTTTTCTCTACGGAAGTAACGCGTTTCTTTGAAATTTAACCTTTCTTCCAAAACTGCTCCACGACAATGAGCGTAGCCTTCAGTAAATGCTAAGTCCTGCCCAACAAAATATACTTTTTCAGCTCCCATAAGCTCAGCAAAATCAACGGCATTGGTTGAAACAGAGCCTCCAAATTTTATATCACCGATTTCTGTTTTGGAATGTTTTTTTAGAATGTTGATTAGAGGAAAAGGAGATGAACTAAAAAAAGCTTTCTTTAATTTTTCTGACAATCGTAGAGTATGGTAGGTTGAAGTCGGATCAAAAACCAAAACTCCATTTCCTTCATATCCTTGCAGATAATAAGAGTTCAACGCTTGTGGGTCAACGGAATAGATAATATCCGGTTCGATACCGTTTTGACTTAAAATGTGCAAAGAAGTATCCACACAAACCAATATAAAACATTCTCTATATTTTGTAATCCATTGCAAGTCATAGAACAGACTCGGACCTGCTCCACAAACCACAAAAGGGAGACCTTTGGCTTTTCCGAATAATTCGGAAACTGGTTTCATGGATATAAGTTCCGGAATGTTTTGGATTATGTTTCTCGTCCATAGCTTTTCAAATTTGGTCAGAGTTGCAATGTTTACGTCTTTTTTTTTGAAAAATTTTTCGCAGATAAATTTAAGTTTGGAATATTCCGACTCTCTCCAAAGAAAACTTCCGCGATGCGAAATAAAGGTAACAGGATGAGATGCCAAACCTTTAAAGTTTTGAAAAAGGGTTTCTTCCGTAAACGGACTAAATAGTATTTTAAATCTATCTTCTTTGAAATACCTTGAATAGTCATACAATGCCAACGCTCTTTTTAAAATGGAAGGATAGTATTCCATCCATACGGCAATTCCCTTTTTGTTTTCCAGAACGTCCCTAACTAAATAGCCTAAACCGGCTCCAAAAAAAATGTAAACCTTTTCTATTTCCGAATCTTTTAAATCTGCCATTAGCCTCCTGGCTTCTTTGATCGGATCGTATTTGCTGTGGAAATAAATTTCATCTATTTTTAAAGTCGGAACCCCTGACTTTGTGGGAAAAAGCGTTCCAATGGAATCAGAATTTAGAATGACAGAAGATAATTCTTCTTCCATACATCCAAGGTTTTTGGTTAAAAAATCAGGGTTCATAATGCAAGAAAAATGGTATTATTTTCATTAATTGTTATTTTCTTTCTTTGGCTATAATTCTAAAAATTTGAATATTCGTCAAGCTTCAACTAAAAAACGAAAGATTAAAAATTACTAAAAAAAGCTTTCCTTATAACACACTAATTGTAAACTAACAACTATTCCTTAAAAGATGAGAGGGTGTATGCAAACAACAGAAAGAGTTGATAAATTAGAAATAGCTTTGACAAAGCTAAGTGAAGAAGTAGCCAAAACCATCCAAACGGTAAACAGAGCATCACTTATCCAAATGCGATTGAGTGAAAATTTTGAAGAATGGAAAGAAAAAATGGATGCCAAAATGGCTCAAACAGATGCTGAAATGGCAAAGCGAGATGCTGAAATGGCACAGCGAGACGCTGAAATGGCACAGTCAAGGAACGAATTCAACGAATGGAAGTTACACTCTGAAAAAGAGTTTGAAAACTGGAAAATTCAGACTAAAAAGGAAGAAAAAAAAAGAAATTATGAAATGGCTCAACTCTCAAGAAGAATGAGCAGGCTTGTCGAAGACTTTGTTATTCCGAGTATTCCAAAGATTTTGGAAAAAAAGTTCAATATGAAAATCATATCTATCTATTCCCAAATAAAAAGAAAACATCCAGTTAGTGATTTGACTATAGAGTATGACGCACTAGTTGATACAAACAGGTATTTTTTTCTCAACTCTACCAAAAGCCAATTACGAATCGGTGACATTGATGATTTGGAAAGTTCATTTCCTGTTTTTCGGGAATACTTTCCGGAATACCAAAATAGAGAGCTTTGCGGAATCCTTTCTACAATTAAACCGGAAAAAAACGTATCGGAGTATGCAACAAAGAAGGGATTTATTGTAATGGGAGTAGGAGATTGGCTTATGAAAATAAAGAACCCCGGTGTAATTTTAAAAGGTTATTAGGTATTCGATTATGAATTTTCAAATCCTCTACTGCTATTCCTTTATGGCTTTGATCATTTCTTTTGTTTTGAGATAGTCATTTGTTTTAAAGATCAAATTTTCTTCCGGGTCGAGTATTACAAAAAAAGGTAAACCCGTTTTCAGTTCGGGAAATCTTTTATCCATTGCATATTCATCGAATTCTTTATCCGTATCGTATACTTTGTATAAAACAACTTTGGACAGGGCTTTATTTAGCTTTGATTTGGATTGGGTAAGTTTTTGAAAGTCCTTACAATTTGTGCACCAATCGGCATAAAAATCTATAAAAATCTTTTTGTTTTGGGATTTGGCGAGTTTGTAAGCTTGTTCTCTGGAGCGATTCCATGTCAGATTTCCGTCTACTTCTATTTTGGCAACTTCTTCTGTCACGGAGCCAGAATTGGTTTTGGAAGCAATACTTCCACCAAGACCAACGTTTAACAATATCACAACACCAACAGCAAAAGAAGTAAGCACTATTGCCATCTTGATTTTTTGGTAAACAAAGTGTTCCGGATTTTGCAGATAATAGCTGGATAAAAAGAGTATGCTTAAGCCACATCCAAAATAAAATGTTTGTTTTTCCGTATATCCTAAACCCAACATTCCTTTTTCAAAAAATACATAGGCGAAATAAAGAACCAAACCACCAAGGGTAAATTGAATATATTTCATCCATTTTCCGGATTTTGGAAGGGAAAGTCCAAAAGCACCGATTAGTAAAAAAGGAATTCCTAAACCCAAGCCAAAAAATAGCATTTTAAAAGAGGATATTAACAAAACGTTTGTAGTAATTTCTCCGGCATTAGCCGTTGTTATTTGCAGCAAAATGGTGACAACAATGGGACCGACACAAGGAGAGGACAATAAACCTGCTCCCATACCAAGAATAAACGTTCCGTACAATCCTTTGGATTTGGATTGAACATTTCCTCCAAAAACCGGAATCATAATCAATTCAACGGACGACAAACCGAGCAAAAAGATTAAAAAAGCAATAACCAAATTTGTAACGGGAAGTCTTACGATTTGGTTGAAAGCCCCTCCCGTAAAAGCGGCAATCAATCCAAAAAGCATATACATAAAACTAAGACCAATATAGTAGGTTAGAGGGTGAACCCATTTTGAATTACCGGTGGATCTCTTTTTTATAATTCCGGCAGTAATCGGATACAAAGGATAAGTGCATGGCAAAAAACTAGCCAATAAACCACCTAAAAATAATAAAAATAAAGAAATAATACCAAATTCTTCTCCGGATAACCTTTTCTCTACCCAACTATTTAGGCTAGCAAGAATACCAATATCGGAAGAGTCAGCTTGGAGACTAAAAAAAGATATAAAAAATAATAACAAAAATATAAGTTTTTTCATGCAGTTAAAACCCCTATCTCGTATGTTTATAGAAATAACCCTTAAAATATTGTCTACCTTGAAACTAAAGAATTGTATTCATTTATACATTTTCATGATAACCGGTGATTTTTAATGGATAAATTTTTTTTATTTATAAAAATGTTAAAAATTAATTTTCTTTTTTCGTCTATTATACCAAGCTAAACAGACTATTAGAATCATGCACAGATACGAAAATATATATTTCTGATAAATCACTCAATTTTTGATATTAGGAGTTAATCAAAATGAAGAAGAGCACAATTGTTCTACTGAACCTACTCATTATACTGAGTTTAGGTTGCGGTGGTGGGAAAAAAAAGGGATTTTTGCCCTTTTTAGGCTTAGGAGACGAAGCAGATGGTAGTTCTAAGGGTGATACAACCCTTGAATCCATTTATGTCACTCCACCAAAAGATGCTATTGCTGTGGAAACCTTTTCCAAGTTTAAGGCAACCGGAATCTATGCAGACGGAACTCACAAAGACATCACAGATTCTGTGACGTGGAGTTCGGAAACCACAAGTATTTCCGAAGTAGATACGGCTGGAAAAGCGAAAGGAATCACCCCAGGGCAAACAAAAATTATTGCAACCCAGGATGGAATGTCCGGAAATGGTGATTTAACCGTAAAAGATGTCACCTTGGAATACATCGAAATTACTCGATTTGAGCCAATAGCAGCCGGTACAAGTGCTACTTTTAAGGCGATAGGAGTTTTTTCCGATGGAACAACCCAAGACTTGACCGATTTTGTGGATTGGAGTTCATCCGATGGTGGTGTTGCTCCCATAAACAATGTTGACGATGGGACAAAAGGAAAAGCAAGTGGTTCGTCTACCGGACAAACGACGGTAACGGCAACCCTGGCTGGAGTTTCCGGAACATCAACCTTAGATGTGGTATCCAAAACTTTGGTATCCATTTCCATAGACCCGGATACATCTATCGCAAAAAATTCCTTGAAAAGTTATAAAGCGACAGGAACTTTTTCCGATGGAAGTACCCAAGATTTAACCAATGATGTAACCTGGAGTTCATCCGATACCGGAATTGCAACTATTGAAAACAGTGCTGCCTTAAAAGGAAAAGCAACCGGAATGTCTTCTGGAAGTGCAACGATTTCAGCAACTTTCAGCGGAATTACGGGAAGTTCGGTTTTAAGTGTGACATCTGCCACCTTAACATCCATTTCCATTGGTCCTGATGTTTCCATAGCCAAGGGTACAAACAAACAGTTTGTAGCAATGGGAACATTTTCAGACGGAAGTACTCTGGATATAAGCGACATGGTTACTTGGACATCTTCTTTGACAGATATAGCCGGTGTAAGCAACGTTTCCGGTTCGGAAGGTTATGCTCAGTCTTTAACAACGGGGACAAGTAAAATTACGGCAGCGTTAGGAAGCGTGACTGGAAGCGCAAACTTAACCATAACTTCAGCAACATTGTCATCTATTTCGGTAAGCCCAGGAAGTGCAACCATTGTAGCGGGGACAACCCAGCAATTTACTGCAACAGGAATTTATTCAGACGGTACGAGCCAAGATATAACTGATGTGGTTAGTTGGAGTTCTGCAAACGAAGTGATTGCAATGGCAAGCAATATTTCCGGTAACAATGGTCTGACCTATGGAGATAGTGCAGGAACTGTAGGAATCACAGCGACCTTAGACGGAGTGAGTGGAAGTGCAAACTTGACTGTAAATCCGGCTGTCACATTGTCATCTATTAGTGTGACACCGGCAACAAAATCCATTGCCAAAGGGCTTACACAGCAGTATACTGCAACGGCTATATATTCTGATGGCACAAACCAAGACGTTACCAATAGTGCAACATGGAGTTCCGGAACAACCTCTACTGCGACTATAAGCAATGCAAGCGGAACACAAGGTCTTGCTACATCTGCCAACACCGGTAGTACGGTTATTAGTGCTACATGGAACGGGAAAACGGGAAACGCCAATTTAACCGTAACAGCAGCAACGGTTGTGTCTATTGCGGTAACACCTGCAAACCAATCAGTGTAGCTAAGGGATTAACTAAACAATTCACTGCAACGGAACGTATACGGACGGTACAACACAAGATATAACAACTTCTGTAGCATGGATGTCCGATAGCAATTCTGATAGTGTGGATGACAATTTGATAGCTTCCATAAGTAATGTGGGTGGTAGCAATGGTCTTGCCACATCTACAAACCAAGGTAACCGTAATCAGTGCTACTTTAAATGGAGTAAGCGGAAGCACCAATTTTACTGTTACGGCGGCTACTTTAGTATCTTTGGCTATTTCACCTACAAATCCGAGTATAGCTAAAGGATTAACCCAACAATTTACGGCAACAGCTACCTATACGGATAATTCTACTCAAAATGTAACAACTTCTTCTGTTTGGAGTTCTGGAACAGGTTCTGTAGCAACTGTAAGCAGTGGCGGTGGTTCTGAAGGTTTGGCACTTCAGCCAATACAGGGACAACGGTTATTACCGCAACTTTTGGCGGACAGAGTGCAAATACGAATTTAACCGTAACATCTGCTGCGTTAGTGTCTATTGCCGTAACACCATCTAGTGCAAAGTATTGCCAAAGGTCTTACCCAACAATACACCGCAACTGGTACATACACAGACAATAGTACACAAAATATTACGACTTCTGTAACATGGTCAGAATCCAGTTCGGGAAGTAATGCAAGTGTCAGCAACGCAGGTGGTTCTCAAGGTCTTGCAACCGGTCTTAATGTAGCTAGTGGAATTACGATCACTGCATCATTGAGCGGCAAAACGGGAACGGCAACCTTGAATGTAACTGCTGCACAAATTGTTACTTTGACGGTGAGTCCTTCTTCACAAACCGTTGCAGCCGGTTCTACAGTGCCATTTACTGCGACTGCTACCTATACGGACTCAACTTCCGGTGATGCAACGAATTCCGTTACTTGGACATCCAGCAATACGGGATTAGCTACGGTTAGCAATGGTGTAGGAACCAAAGGGTAGCTACAGGTGTGAGTGCAGGTACTGGAATCACAATTACGGCAACAGACCCAGTAACAGTAAAACGGCTACTGGTAGCTTGACTGTAACCCTTGCTGTTACTGCTATTTCCATTTCACCGAATGGAATCAGCTTGCCTATAAGTTTCAATCAACAATACACCGCTACTGCAACCTATAGTAATGGTACAACAGGCGATGTAACAAATAGTGTAACTTGGGCTTCTTCAGCAACCGCTAAAGCTACAATCAGTAACTCTGCCGGTTCACAAGGGCTTGCTACTACGGTTGCAGCAGGAGCCACAAACATTACTGCTACATTAGGAGCGGTTTCTTCTAATACTGTTGTATTGACTGTCACTAGTGCAAGCTTACTTACCATTTATATTGGTGAAAATGCTTATATTCCAATATACTCAGATGAACCAACAAATACAAAGAAAACTAACAAGTCTTACTATGCGTTGGGTAACTTTAGTGATGGTACTCAACTGAACATTACAAATCAAGTTACTTGGAGTTCTTCCAATACTGGTATTGCTACAATAAGCAATGCAACAGGAGAAAAAGGAAAATCCACTGCTGTAGCAGTTGGTGGACCTACGGTAATTTCTGCATCTTTAAGTGGCAAAACTGGTAGTGCAAATCTTACGGTTAGAGCAAGTAATAACACTCCTGTCTATGATACATTCAATGGTAATTTAATCAGTACGATACCAGTGAATATGGATGTGAAAGATAATTCAAATAACCTCCTACCTGGAGTATACATAAGAATCTGTACAGACAATCCTTGTACGATGATTATATTTGAAGGTATTACAGACGGTTCGGGTCACCTTTCCGGAAGTATTACACTAAACACTGGTTCCGATGCTATTGATGTATACGCTCAAGGTTTCAAAGGTTCTCTATCTTCTGATGTAGTGACAATTCCTGTAGTGAAAAGTATTGATGGAACACTCAAAATCATCTTGCAGTTTGGTGATCTAGTACTAACTGGAGCTGATGCTAGCACATGGAATAGCCAATCAATTGCAGATAGTGATGGTGATGGCGTACAGGATGATAGGGATGCCTATCCAAACGATTCAAACAAAGCGTTCAAGTTAAGATTCCCAACAAAAGCGGACAAAGTCTTGACCTATTCTATGGAAAAAGACTGGCCTTCTACAGTATCAAGTTTGGATGCGAATGACTATGTAGTCCAACTCTATAATGAAGAAGATTTGAATGCAAGTGGTAAAATTGTAGAAATTCGGGGATACTATGAAATAATAGTAAGGGGGGCTGGACCTTATCAAGGTAGATTCAAAATAAGATTGCCAGCTTCAGCCAACGTGAGTGAATACAAAATTATCATGAAAAACTATCTTGGTAATCTCAAAACAAATAATCCAGACCTAACAAATGCTGGTGCCGGTGAGTACAAACTTACTAATCCTACAGCTTCAGATTTGAAAGATAAATTGTATGTGATTGTTCAAGAGTCTTCTACTGATACTGTTGATGTATTATTGGATTATAATGGAGCAGTAGCAAGCTCAGACGTATATTGTAGTAATACTGGTGGTAGTGGGTATAAACCTAGTTATTGTAATGTTTCGTCACCATTGCCTTTTAAACCTGGTGATATATCAGAAATGACCATTAAGTTTGCTACACCAATTGATAGGAGTATACTTGGTAACGCACCTTATGATATTTTCTATCATGGTTACTATAAAGCTGGAGGACAAACTAGTACATACTGGAGAGAAATTCACCGCACTGGTATGGGATATCTTTGGTCTTCTTCGGACTCTAATCCTAGTAAACCAAGTGATAGACCAGATGGTTCTGAGAAATACATGCACCCAAATCCAGCAAGTAGCAATGCTTTCCAATGGAGTTTGATTATCCCAGGTGCGTGGAAACCACAGATAGAAGGACGTGATATGAACAACTATGGTGGTGCTAACAGGTCTGCTTATCCAAAATATGTGGACTGGGTTAGTTCTTCTGGAGTAGACTACAGAAGTTGGTATAAGGAAGATGCAAATTATGTTTCCGGTAATGCGTATCAAATCCATAGTAAACCCAACAAATACTTGTGTAAAGACTGTAGCGGTTCAGAAGCTTATGATCCAGCAACTGCCTTAACAGGTACTTATGGTGTATTTGCTTTTGTAGAAGAAGTAAAACAACATGGCAGTAGCCTTATGGCTTATATTGCTCGCCCTGAAAACAGACCAATTATCGTACCGATTTCGATATTGTTACTTGGTCTCGGATTTGGCTTGTTCTTAAAATTTAGAGTTAGGAGAACAGCTTAAACTATCTTCTCCTAGCGAGTGACTAAAGCCACTCGCTAGGAGAAGATTTCTCTTAGCGGGGGGAACCTCCTCATAACCTACCAAACCATGGTAAATAACCATGGTTTTTTTGTATTTCAGTATAACGAAGTCGTAAGGCTACTTATTGCCTATCCCAATTAATTTATCCGGATCAAAGCCTAGTTCTCGCAGTTTTTTAGCCAATATCTCTTTCTCCAAACGTTCTTTTTCCTTCTCTGAACGTTCCTTTTCCTTCTCCAAGCGTTCCTTTTCAGCTCGCTCTCGTTCCCTTACTTTCTCCAAATGCTCTCGTTCAAATTCTAACAAAATTAGATTTTTTTGTTTGTCATACATCCTCAGATATGTCTTGGACTCACCTTTCATTTTTCCTCTCCATACCCCTAACCAACAGTTCAACTCTCTTGACCACAGCCAACCTTCCGGATTCTTCACCAACTCTTCGTAAAATCCGTAAGAATTCAAACTCCAACCACGTAGATAATCCGGATTATATGGATCATATACATAGTATTCCGATGCGTGAAACGTTTGCTCATATAGTTCCTTTTTTATCCCCAAGTCAACTTGGTAAGTACTCTCAGACAATAATTCCACTATAACATCAGGAAATTTCCAGTTTTCTTCCCATAGCGTCCAGGTTTTCCGTTCCTTTTTTCCATCCACACCTTTCACCAGAAAAAAGTCCGGACCTCTCATATCTTGGTTTTTCAATTCTTGGGGATTGAAGTATAGAAACATATTTCCCCCGGCAAAAAAGTCTTTTCGATTGCCCATAACAAATTCAGCCGAGTCAATCAGAATATTCATGTTTTCTCTGTGAACAGGCGTTTCCAAAGGAATACCGTCATCACAAGGCAGATTTTTGGGAAATTTTATTTGTTTGGAAATGGTTGCTATTTGTGACATACTTTTTCTCCATGGAACAATCCTATTACAATGATGAATTCAATAGTTATTGTTTTTCAAAAACCGATCAAGGTTTTTTTTAAAATGGGAGACAAAACCTTAATAAATAAAATGGGCTGTTTTTTACACAGGCTCTACCAGTGAAACAACTATACGTTCAAAACCAATAAATACCAAACTGATAGGATGGATATAGAAATCGCTCATGTCTTTAAAAAAGGGATTGTGAGTATGAAACTTTTGATTTACCTTTATCTCATTGGAAAAAACATACCCATCATAGTAGAATTTCATGGTAGAAAGAAGTTCTTCTTTTCGCTCAAATAGATTACATTCCATTAAAACATTAGATAGCATTTCCTTAATTTCAGTTTCGGTAAAACCAAATAGTGAATTGTATTCTTCATCTAAAGTTAAATGTGTCGCAATGTTAAAAGCGCTAGATAGGTCAGTCAAGTGGTTTTTGGTGAATGAAAGCTCATTGAAGAAAAGAAAAAAACCACAATTCGTATCATTTTTTTTAAAACCGTAATTTTTTTTATTTATTTTGCGTCTCATTATTAGATATATGGAAAAGCTAATAATTTCTTTCCAAATTAGCTATGCAATTTTGCTTTAAGCGAATAAAGATATTACCAAGGAGTTAGTCAAGATGAAGAAAATCACAATTGTTCTATTTAACCTGCTCATTTTATTGAGTTTAGGTTGTGGTGGTGGGACAAAAAAGGGATTTCTCCCCTTTTTGGATTTAGGGGATGGATCGGATGGAAGCTCAAAAGGAAGTACAGACCTCCAATCCATTTATGTCACCCCACCGGAAGATTCTATTGCCGTGGAAACATATTCAAAATTTAAGGCAACCGGAATTTACGCAGACGGAAGCCACAAAGACATCACGGATTCTGTGACGTGGGGTTCGGAAACCACAAGTATTTCCGAAGTGGATTCTGGAGGAAAAGCGAAAGGAATCACCCCAGGGCAAACAAAAATTATTGCAACCCAGGATGGAATGTCCGGAAATGGTGATTTAACCGTAAAAGATGTTACCTTGGAATATATCGAGGTAAGCCGATTTGATCCAATCGCAGTCGGAACAAGTGCTCGTTTTAAGGCAATAGGAGTTTTTTCGGACGGAACTACGCAAGACTTAACCGATTACGTTGATTGGAGTTCTTCCGATTCTGGTGTAGCCCCTATAAGCAATACTGATGATGGGACAAAAGGAAAGGCAAGCGGTTCATCTACCGGTCAAACAACGATTACAGCAACACTAAATGGAATTAGCGGAACCTCAACGTTAGAAGTTGTTAGCAAAACATTGGTATCCATTGCTATTGACCCGAATACATCCATTGCAAAAGGTTCTGGGAAAAGCTATAAAGCAACAGGAACTTTTTCTGATGGAAGTACCCAGGATTTAACCGATGATGTGACATGGAGTTCATCCGATACCGGAATTGCAACCATTGAAAACAGTGCTGCCTTAAAAGGAAATGCAACCGGAATGTCGTCAGGGAGTGCAACGATTTCAGCAACTTTTAGTGGAATTACGGGAAGTTCGGTTTTAAGCGTGACATCTGCCACCTTAACATCCATTTCCATTGGTCCTGATGTTTCCATAGCTAACGGGACGGGCAAGCAGTTTACCGCTATTGGAACTTTTTCTGATGGAAGCACTTTGGACATAAGTGATTTGGTGACATGGACATCTTCTTTAACGGAAATAGCTGGTATAAGCAATGTTTCCGGTTCGGAAGGTTACGCTCAATCTTTAGGAACAGGTACAAGCAAAATTACGGCAACTTTGGGCAGCATAAGCGGAAGTGCAAACTTGACCGTAAGCTCGGCAACATTGTCATCTATTTCGGTAAGCCCAGGAAGTGCAACCATTGTAGAAGGAACAAATAAGCAATTTATAGCAACGGGAATCTATTCCGATGGAACAAGTCAAGATATAACAAACATAGTTAGCTGGAGTTCCGCAAATGAAACAATAGCGATTGTGAGTAATGTTTCCGGCTACAATGGGTTGGCTTATGGAGATAGCGCTGGAACTGTGGGACTAACGGCAACATTGGACGGAGTGAGTGGAAGTGCAAACTTGACTGTAAACCCGGCTGTCACGTTGTCATCTATTAGTGTGACACCTGCAACAAAATCCATTGCCAAAGGGCTAACACAGCAGTATACTGCAACGGCTATATATTCTGATGGCACAAACCAAGATATTACCAATAGTGCAACATGGAGTTCAGGGACAACCTCTACTGCGACTATAAGCAATGCAAGCGGAACACAAGGTCTTGCTACATCTGCCAACACCGGTAGCACGGTTATTAGTGCCACATGGAACGGGAAAACGGGAAACGCTAATCTAACCGTAACAGCAGCAACGGTTGTGTCTATTGCGGTAACACCTGCAAACCAATCGATAGCAAAAGGTTTAACGAAACAATATACGGCAACGGGAACCTATACGGACGGAACAACACAGGATATAACAACTTCTGTGACATGGAAGTCTGATAGCAATTCCGACGGAGTGGATGACAATTTGATTGCTTCCATAAGCAATGTGGGTGGTAGTAATGGTCTTGCTACGTCAACAAACCAAGGAACAACTGTAATCAGCGCAACCTTGAATGGAGTGAGCGGAAGCACAAACTTAAATGTAACGGCAGCAACGGTTGCATCCTTAGCAATTTCACCCACAAATCCAAGTGTGGCAAAGGGTCTAACGAAGCAATTCACAGCAACGGCTACCATGACCGACAGCACAACACAAGATGTAACAACTGCTGCTCTATGGAGTTCGGACACAACATCGGTAGCAACCATAAGCAATGGTGCCGGTTCACAGGGATTGGCAACATCAGCAAGCATGGGAACTACTCTGATTACGGCAAGTTATGGCGGACAGAGTGCGAATACCAATTTGACCGTTACGGCAGCAGCAGTAGCATCTATTGCGGTGACACCTACAAACCCAAGTGTAGCAAAAGGTCTAACGAAACAATTCACGGCAACGGCTACCATGACGGATGGTTCAAACCAAGACGTAACAACTGCATCAACCTGGAATTCCGGGACAACTTCTATTGCGACAATTAGCAGTGCAAGCGGTTCGGAAGGTTTGGCAAGTAGTACGAATACGGGAACAACTCTGATAAGTGCTACATGGAATGGAAAAACGGGGAGCACGAATCTAACCGTAACAGCAGCATCTTTGGTTTCGATTACCGTAACACCCGGAAATCAAAGTGTATCCAAAGGTTTAAACCAGCAGTATACCGCAACCGGTGCATATACGGACGGAAGTACCCAAGACCTAACAAGCGTAGTGACATGGGCATCGTCTAATACGGGTAATGCGACAATAAGTAATGCAGGTGGAAGCAATGGTTTGGCAAATACTACTAATGTAGGCAGTACAACAATCAGTGCAACTTATAATGGAATAACGGGTAGTACCGGTTTAACGGTAACGGATGCAGCTTTAGTATCCATAGCGGTAACTCCAGGCAATCAATCCATTGCCAAAGGTCTAACCCAACAGTATGTTGCAACGGGAACGTATACGGACGGAAGTACCCAAAATATTACAACATCTGTGACATGGAAATCCGATGGGAATGCTGATGGTGCTGATGATAGCTTGTATGCCAGTGTAAGCAATGTATCGGGAAGTAAAGGTTTAGCCACAGGCACGAATCAGGGAACAACTGTGATAAGTGCGTCTTTAAGCGGAAAAACAGGTAGTACAAACCTAACCGTGACATCCGCAGCCTTAGTATCTATTGCAGTGACACCTGCGAATCAGACAATAGAGACAGGACAAACACAGCAGTATATTGCAACGGGAACGTATACCGATTCAAGTACACAAGTAATCACAACATCTGTAACATGGAAATCGGATAGCAATAGTGACGGTGTGGATGATAGTTTGATTGCTGGTATAAGCAATGCAAGCGGAACCAAAGGCTTGGCAACGGGTAGCAGTGCGGGAACGACGGTGATCAGTGCGTCTTTGAATGGAATCTCCGGAAGTACAGGTCTTACTGTGACAACTCCTCAAGGTGTTGCGGGAGTAGGGTCTTATGACGTAAACCTACCATCCGATTTAACAGAGGGAACTACTCCTAGTGGAGATTACACCGGAATTACCTACTACAACAATGATGGTGTTTCGGGTTTTGTGGCATCTGTTCCAGAGAGTCCTGCTACCAATTGTACGGAATTTGGAACTATTTTGGTTGGTAAAATTGGTGCTATAAGCGGAATAACATCTAGCCAGATTTCTAATAGTATAGTAGGAACTTCACCGAATTGTAGTTCTATTTTCCTATTGGATGTGACTACTTCAACGAGTCAGAAGGCAACAGACCTTTCTAATACTTTGATCCAAGAGATTGGAGCAAATGTCGCTGACGGGACTGTAACTGCTTTACCGGTACCTCAGAGTGGTGAAGCATCTTCTACTAGTTTCAAGGTTATTCTCCAAGCTACCTATAGTGGTTCTGGCGCGGGAGTTGTTGGTGTTGGTGTTACCAATAGTGCTGACTATGCTGCCAATGAAGCTGTCTTGTTAGGCTTCTTGGATGGAACCAACGTTGCAACAAGCGGTTCTTCCAAAGCAAGCACTGTAGACATCTTTACTGGTACGGCAGATAGCAAAGTTGACTTTGTGTGGGTAGTTGATAACTCCGGTTCTATGGCTGGAGAGCAGACAGCAGTTTCTGATGCAGCCACAACTTTCTTTAGCAAACTTGGTAATAACCACTTGGATTATAGACTTGGTGTACTTGCTACAGGTGGTAATACATGCTCAAATCCAAGCACCCCTGGATACAATATGAGATCAGCCGGATGGGTTACGTCATCAACATCCAATGCTCAGTCTACATTTACAGGAACGAGTGGAACCACAGTTGGAACTAGTGGATGTGCTACAGAGAGTGGTATCTATATGGCATCTAGAGCATTAGGTGAAGGAGGAACTGCTACATTAACACCAAGATCCGGCTCGTCATGGGGTAGTAATTACAAACTGATATTTGTTATGGTGAGTGATGAGGCTGATCAATTCAAATGTTACAATGGTACTTACACATCATCAAATAGAGACAACTACACTAATGGACCATGTTATAATTCAAGTAACGCTTCTTTTGATAACAGTAATAATGTTTTCAAAAACAATGGATACAAGGTTTATAACATCATTGGTTTGAACTCATCAGGACAACCTGGTAAATGTAGTGGCAGTGGTACTACAAGTGCTGATAACGCAAATAATGCTTGGGGCGGATATTATAACTTAGCTACTGCAACCGGTGGTTCTTCGGCTTCTATTTGTAGTTCTAGCTTTGATTCTATTATGAACAGCATTGTTACGCAGGTTGCAGGAAGTTCTAGCTCTTATGTTTTAGCTCATAGTGCGATTTCTTCCAGCATTTCTGTGAAGGTGAACAGTGTTCCGGTATCTCAGGATGCTACCAATGGTTGGACATACAACTCTTCAAGCAAAACGATTGTATTTGCAGGAACTGCATGGCCAGCCCAAGGGTCTACCATAGAGATAAGTTATGAATATTATACTTCCGGCGGATTTGCTTATAGTAAAGATACGGGAAGTAATCTTATGGCATACATATCTCGTCCTGAAAACAGACCTATTCTCATACCACTTTTTGTATTGATAGTAGTGTTGGGATTGGGTTTATTTCTAAAACTTAGATTTAAGAGAGCTTAATCAAACATTTCTGTTGAAATAGGAGTGCTTGAAAATTTTTAACACTTTTTTATATAAAACCCTGGTGAATAGCCAGGGTTTTTTTGTTAATTGTCGAAGAGAACACAAGGTGATTTATAAACTGTACTATGATTGGGAAGTAAACCACTCCAAAATAGAAATCGCTGCTTTTTCGGAAGCGTTGTAGAGGTTTAAGCTCTTTTTTACTTTCTTTAATTTTTCCACCATATTATTTCTGTATTCTTGGTCTTCCAAAATCTTGACTGTTTCCCTGTAAACATTTATAGGTTTTCCTTTGTATTGAAGGAATTCTCGACAGACTTCTTCACCAGACAATATGTTCACCAAGCCTAAAAATTCGGATCGTAATAAGATTTCTGCTAAAATATAGGTTATAAAACTCGCCTTGTACAAAATAACCATTGGTTTTTCAAAATACGTCACTTCTAAGGTAGCCGTCCCGGAAGACATAATAACCAAATCAGCAGCCTCGATACAGCGAATAGATCGATCAAAAAAGTAGTGAACTACAAAATCAGGATTTTTCTCTTGATAGCTCCGCAAATGATTTAAAATGTAATCTTCGTCTCGCTTGCTTATATTAGGAAGTAAAAACTGGACTTGTTTGTTTTGGCTTTTTAAATACTTTTGGATTCTTAGAGCAGATTCAAAAATGATGGTAAGTAATTTTTTAACCTCACTTGTTCGTGAACCAGGCATCAAACATATTGTTACATCTTTTTTTTCCAGAAGAATGGGATCCTCTATTTTTAACTTTTCTTGTATCCTATCTGTCAGAGGATGACCAGTATAAACACAAGGAATTTGGTGAGAGTCATAGATTTCTTTTTCAAAAGGAAATAGTACCAACATCAGGTCAACGACCTCTTTGATTGTATATACTCGGTTGTATTTCCATGCCCAAATCTGAGGTGATACATAAAAAACTACTTTCAAGCCTTCAGCCTTTAACATTTTTGCCAATCTCAGATTAAAACCAGGATAATCTATTAAAATGGCAAATTTGCAATGGTTTGCTTTTGCTTCTTCCACCAATTTCCCTGCCAAAGATTTCAGATAACGATATTTAAAGGCAATAGCCGTAAAGCCAACAACATTCATGGTTTCTATCTCTGCGATAGAACGAACGTTATGTTTTAGCATTTCATCTCCTGCTATACCTACAAATTCAAGATTCGGGTTTCTTTTTCGCATTTCTTCTACAAGTCTGGAACCCAATAAATCCCCCGAATGTTCTCCGCAAACAATTAATACGGTTTCTTTTGATTGTGAATTCATAAACCCTCCTGTCGAACCACATTTATTTTCTGAACTTTTTATAAACAAAAAATCCCAGTCCGACTATAACTCCTAATAAACTTATAACAACAACTAAGGCAAACAAAGTAATATTGTTGGCACGGCTTAAAAGATTTATCGGATTCCAGCTTGAAATTCTCTGAACTCGTCCCAAAGTAGTACGATATTTTTCTGGAATATTAGATATTCCGTTTCCATCAGTATCGGAAAAACTCTGCATGTACTTGATTAAAGCTGGCCATTGCTTGAGTTCTTGAATTCCCTGTTTTTGGGGATTAGAATCTACAATGGCTAATGTCAAGTCTTTTATGGGTTTTCCGTTTTTATCTTTAGGTGTAATTGCCAAAACTCCTTTTGTAAATTTTTCTACAAAACTTAGTAGCATGCTATTGTAAAGGTTAGCAACTACCTTATAGAGTCTTTTGTTTTTTTTGGAATAATCCAAGCGTTTGTAGCCTGTTTCCTCATCCCCCAAATAAATTTCGGTCACCCTGTCAAATATCATTCTGTTTGGGTTATAGCTAAACTTTAAACCTGAAACTCTTAGGTTAAATTTATCTTCTTTTATAGGAGCTATGCTTGCCATAATTTCCAGTGCGTCTTTGAGTTCCCAAGCGTAGATATAAGAAGATAACAAGGGATAACCCATTGAATTGTCCATTCCTAATCCCAAAGGCATAACTACAAAAATATCCGCTACCACTATTTTCCCCGTTTTGCCTTTTAGAATATTGTCACGAATCACTCCTCTTCCTTCTAAGGCTACATCGACCTTAGTAGTGGGGTCATCCGGGTCGGCTTCAAATTGATCCACATACCATCTCATTGAATCTGCAACTATATTCCCAATGTTGCTTTCGATAATGTCTTTTTTTAAATCGAAATCAGTTTCAGCAACTACCTGGAAAAACCTTAGGTTGAATTCGGACAAAACGTTTTTATCAATATAATCAATATAGCTCTCTACTTTTTTTTGAATTACCGGGTCCCCAGGTATGGAATCATTGATTTCTACAAGTTCATACTTTTCTAATTTGACCTGCTTGTTTTCTACAAGCAAATTTGCAACTCCAACATTTTTCCCATAATCTCCTGTGTGGACAATTAGAGTATTGTTGATATTTAAAGGCTGGAGTAACTTTTGTGATGTATGACCGGAAACAATCAGGTCAATACCATTAACTTCTCTTGCTGTGATTTCATCTTCCGAAATATCTTTATTTTGAAAAACGCCTCCATGTGATAAAAAGATCACGACATCAACATTCTCTTTTTCTCTAAGGGTTTTGACCATTTCTTTGGCAACCGTTACGGAATCTCTAAACTGAATTGGTTTGGAAAAGGGAGCAACCTCAGCCGCATCTTTCCCCAACATACCAAAGATTCCTATTTTCAAGCCGTCCGCTTCAATCACTTTATAAGGTTCGATAACTTCTTTTTTGAACAATTCTTCCAAAGCATCATCTTCCGAACTTTCTTTGTTAAATACAAAGTTTGAACTAACAATATTGGGAATATTCCCGCTTTTAAGAGCCGATTCTATAATGTTTGCCAGTCCGCTTGGTTTCAAATCAAACTCATGGTTTCCGATTGTTGTTGCATCCATACCCATTTCTTTCATCAAATTGAGTTCAAAGCCTGTTTGACGAATAGATAAATGAAAAAGTGTACCCATCGAAAAATCACCGGCATCTAGCCATAAAGTTGGGTTTTTTTGAGAACTTTTGATATTTTTCACTAAGGTTGCAATTCGGGCATAGCCTCCCAATGTTTGATCATCTTTTGTTGTATATGGTGTATAATCAATGGAAGGAGAAAATCCCAAAATATGAGAATGAAGGTCATTTGTGTGGATAATTGTAAGCTTCTTTGCTTCGGCAAAAAGGGGAAAAGATAAAACGATTAACACAAAAAATCTTAAGAGCATAATTTTTTCCTTGGTATGGACAGTCTGTATTTTTGATACAAAATAATCTTACAAAATTAATCAACATATTTTCCATAATAAGGTTAAACTAGCAGGTTGTTAGATGTTTTGCAAGAACGATTTCAGGAAAAAATTAGTCAAGTTATTTGAAAAAAGCAGGAATATTTTTGAAATGAATATATAAACAGAAGGTCTACCAATAGCATCAGTAAACCTTCTATCCATGGTTACCTTAATCTAAAATATAATCTTTCAACTTTTTAGACCTTGTAGGATGTCTTAGCCTTCGTAGTGCTTTTGCTTCGATTTGGCGGATTCTCTCTCGAGTTACCTTGAATTGATAGCCAACTTCTTCTAAAGTTTGAGCATACCCATCGTCCAAACCAAACCTCATACGGATGACCTTTTGCTCTCTTGCGGGAAGTGTATGAAGAACCTGTCTGATTTGTTCTGCCAGAATACTTCCGGCTGCTGAATTCACCGGAGATTCAACGTCTTTGTCTTCAATAAAGTCTCCCAACTCAGAATCCTCTTCCGAGCCAACGGGAATTTCCAAAGAAATAGGCTCTCTTCCTACGTTTTTTACGGCTTTCACTTTTTGGACAGGCCAACCGAGTCTTTCTGCAATCTCATCGTTTGTAGGGTCTCTACCGTATTCTTGGACAAAGAGTCTTGCTTCTCGAATGACCTTATTCACTTGTTCGATCATGTGAACCGGAACTCGAATGGTTCTAGCTTGGTCAGAAATCGCTCTTGTGATGGCTTGGCGAATCCACCAGGTAGCATAAGTAGAGAACTTATAACCTTTTTTGTATTCAAACTTATCCACAGCCTTGATCAGACCGATATTCCCCTCTTGGATGAGATCAAAAAAGTGCATTCCGCGATTGGCATACCTTTTGGCAATGGAAACAACAAGTCTTAAATTGGCTTTTACCAATTCTTTTTTTGCTTGAGAGATTTCTCTTTCGCCTTTGATAATTTTTTCACCCCATTCCTTGATTTCAACGGTAGAAGAACCTGCTTCTTGCTCCATCCGACGCAATTTTCTTTCGTTGTTTCGAATGTCTTTGATAACTTCTCTTACTTCGTCAATAGGAACACCCATCTTTTGTTCAATATCTTCTATATTTTCATTTTTTTCAATAAAACGGTTAAACGTTTTAATATCTTTTACATCATGACCATATCTTGCATTTATCTTTTTAAAATGACGATCTATCTCCTTTATTCTAAAAACCATATTTTTGATTTTTCTTGAGATATCTTGTATTTCCTTTTGAGAAACTCCTAACTGCCTAACTAACGCATCAATTTTTTTGGAGGATGTACTAATTTTATCTTTTAACTCTTTGTACCTCTTGCTTGTTTCTGCGTATTTACGAATCTTATTTCTACATTCGTCATAAACTTTCTCTTCTTGTTTAATCATTTCCAAATTGGAGAAGAATATTTTATCCAACCTTTCTGATTCATCTCGAGTAAGATCATTTAATCGATTAACTCTAATAAGATCATTATCATTGTGAACATTGATTTTTAAAATCTTAGAAAGGTTATCAGGGCGTACAAGGTCTTTTACCTTTAATTTTTTGTTTTTAATTTTTGGTTCTAATTTTTTAAATGTATTTCTCAAAAAACTGGAAGATAATATCGCCTCTTCAATAATCTTTTCCCCTTTTTCAATCCTCTTGGCAAGGAAAACTTCCGTTTCTCCGGAAATCAAACTCACTTTACCTATTTCTTTTAGGTACAATCGAATAGGGTCCTCAGATGTAACACCTACGGGAGCATTGTCTTTTTTCTTTTTATTGGGTTTGAGTAGGTCTACTAAAGCTTTTATTATAACCGTTTCAGGCTCGACCCATTCGCCAACCGTAACTTGCACTTTAGCACCTACTGGTATAGGAATTGTTTTTTTATTACTTGCTATTTGATCATCATTGCTTATCTGCGTATGTTCACTGCTTTCTATTCTTTCATTTTCTTCTGCTATAATAACTTCTTTTTCTGTAATGCTTTTTATAACCCCACTAACACCTGACTTTATCTCGTTGGGTGGATACCAGGGTGTGTCTAGAGTTTTTTTCGCATATTCTTCTACAATTTCAATTCCCAATTCATGCAAAAGAGTAAACACATCGTCAATTTTTTCAGAATTTAAAATTTTATCCGGCAAGATTTCATTAATTTCATCATAAGAAATCTCACTATTTGCTTTCCCGATAGATATAATTCTTTGCACTTCCGGTAGACTTTGTAAATTCTCCATATATTACCTCACCTGCATTTAATAAAAATCCTTAAAAAGTCTTTTTTAAATTTATATATGTATCAATCCAAGATATAATCTTTTAGCTTTTTTGACCTTGTAGGATGTCTAAGTCTTCGTAGTGCCTTGGCTTCGATTTGACGGATTCTCTCGCGAGTAACTTCGAATTGATAACCAACTTCTTCCAAAGTTTGAGCATACCCATCGTCCAAACCAAACCTCATACGGATGACCTTTTGTTCTCTCTTGGGAAGTGTTTCTATAACCTGATTTAATTGTGCTTTAAGAATGCTTCCGGCTGCCGAGTTCACCGGAGATTCAACGTCTTTGTCTTCAATAAAGTCTCCCAACTCAGAATCCTCTTCCGAGCCAACAGTAATTTCCAAAGAAATAGGCTCTCTTCCTACGTTTTTTACGGCTTTCACTTTTTGGACAGGCCAACCGAGTCTTTCTGCAATCTCATCGTTTGTAGGGTCTCTACCGTATTCTTGGACAAAGAGTCTTGCTTCTCGAATGACCTTATTCACTTGTTCGATCATGTGAACCGGAACTCGAATGGTTCTAGCTTGGTCAGAAATCGCTCTTGTGATGGCTTGGCGAATCCACCAGGTAGCATAAGTAGAGAACTTATAACCTTTTTTGTATTCAAACTTATCCACAGCCTTGATCAGACCGATATTCCCCTCTTGGATGAGATCAAAAAAGTGCATTCCGCGATTGGCATACCTTTTGGCAATGGAAACAACAAGTCTTAAATTGGCTTTTACCAATTCTTTTTTTGCTTGAGAGATTTCTCTTTCGCCTTTGATAATTTTTTCACCCCATTCCTTGATTTCAACGGTAGAAGAACCTGCTTCTTGCTCCATCCGACGCAATTTTCTTTCGTTGTTTCGAATGTCTTTGATAACTTCTCTTACTTCGTCAATAGGAACACCCATCTTTTGTTCAATATCTTCTATATTTTCATTTTTTTCAATAAAACGGTTAAACGTTTTAATATCTTTTACATCATGACCATATCTTGCCTTTATCTTTAAGAAATGACGATCTATCTCCTTTATTCTAAAAACCATAGACTTGATTTTTTGAGAAATTTTCTGAATCTCTTTTTGCGAGACACCCAGTTGTCGAATCAATTTATCTATTTTTATAGAAGATGTATCGATTTTGTCTTTTAACTCCCTAAACCTTTTGCTTGTATCGGAATATTTCCTAATTTTGTTTATACATTCGTTAAAAATCTTTTCTTCATGCTGAATAATATCTAAATTAGAAAAAAACAATTTATCGAGTCTTTCGGCTTCGTTAAGCGTAAGAGCATATAATTTGTCAACTCTCACGAGCTCATAAACTTTTATCTTTTTGCTTTTTATTTTGGGAATCAATTTTACAAAGCTAGCTCTTAATATGCTAGAAGACAAAATTGTTTCTTCAATAATCTTTTCCCCTTTTTCAATCCTCTTGGCAAGGAAAACTTCCGTTTCTCCGGAAATCAAACTCACTTTACCTATTTCTTTTAAATACAACCGAATCGGGTCTTCTGAAGTAACTCCTATAGACGCACTTTCTTTTTTCTTTTTATTGGGTTTGAGTAGGTCTATCAAAACTTTTATAATAACTGTTTCAGGATCAACTTTATCACCGATTTTTACCTGAATTTTACCGCCTGGTGGTATGGTTATGGATATATTATTGGTTGCCATTTCAGGGTTTTCGTTTTCTATTTTTTCTTCTGCTATAATGACTTCCTTTTCTGTAATACTTTTTATAATCCCCCTAATACCGGATATTATCTCGTTGGGTGGGAACAAAGGCGTATCTAGAGTTTTTTTCGCATACTCTTCTACAATTTCTATTCCCATTTCATGCAAAAGAGTAAACACATCGTCAATTTTTTCAGAATTTAAAATTTTATCTGGCAAGATTTCATTAATTTCATCATAAGAAATCTCACTATTTGCTTTTCCGATAGATATAATTCTTTGCACTTCCGGTAGACTTTGTAAATTCTCCATATATTACCTCATCTGCTAATAATAAAATTTCTTAAAAAGTCTTTTTTAATTTATCTATTATCTCTTTAAGAGACTTGATTTGATTATGTTTTTCATCATTTGAAAGTTCCGTTTTTAATTTAATTTTTTGTATTTTTTTCTCATAAATTGAAATTCTATGTTGTTGGATCAAACCTATAAATATAGACTCCAATGATTCGAGATTTGATGTTTGTAAATTGATTTCTTTTTCTTCTATTAATAAAGGTATCAGGTTTTCCATTGTGGAATCCGAAAGTTCGGAAGACGAAGCTATATCCGGGGTAACTGGCTCACCATTCACAAACTTTGTATAAATGTATTCCCACAAAAAAGCGTTTTCCGAATCTTGAAACTCTAATTCCCATATTTTATCCGCATACTTAAAAAATTCATTGTAGAGTATAACTTTAGCAATTATATACCTTTCACATAATACTTCTTTAGATGGTTTTATCTTTTTATCCAAAATTTTGGGACTTGGATTATATTTTTGTGAAACTGCTATTGAGTGGTACTCACCCTTAGAAAAATCCTTTAAAACTGCTGACTCTTCCAAACCTAAAATTTTAGCACCTTCTATCAAATAAGATTGTTTATCGGTTTCACTTCCCATTTCCTTTACTAAAGAAAACAGTTTTTCCAATGCCTTTTTCTTTTTTTCCGGAATTGATTGTTTATTTGCATATTCCATTGTTTCGGAAAGCAAAAACTTTGATAATGGTAATGCGTTTAATAGAATTTCATCTATTTCGTGTTTGCTTTTACTTTGAGAAAGGTCGTAAGGGTCGATTCCTTCGCTTAACAAAACAACTTCCGCATTCAAGCCTTCTTTTAGACAGACTTCACAGGCTCTCACAGCAGCTTTTTTACCAGCATTATCTCCGTCTAGCATAATCACCATTTTATCAGCATAATTTTTAATCATTCGAATCTGTGCTTGAGTTAAAGAAGTGCCTAATGGTGCTACTACATTTTCAAACCTTTTGGAAAACAAACCGATTACATCCATATAACCTTCTACCAAAATTGCAACTCTGGTTTTGCGGATAGATTCTATTGCATTTGGAAGATTATAAAACATTCCACCTTTGTCATAAATAATAGAAGATGGACTGTTGATGTATTTGGCTTCGTTTGATTCTCCTAAAAGCCTTCCGCCAAAGCCAACTATATGATTTTTCAAATCTAGTATAGGAAACATAACACGATTTCGATAAAAATCATAATAATTTCCTTTTTGATTGGAAGATTCTTTTATGAGTCCTAATTTTAACGCCATCTCTTGTTGTTTCGGATTGTTTCCAAATTTGTCTATAAAAGAATTAAAACCAGGGAGAGCATAACCAATTTTGAAATTTTGAATCTCAAAAGAGCTAAGCCCCCGATCTTGCAAATACTTACGTGCGCTTTTACCATAATCAGAATTCAAACTCTCAACAAAATATTCACAGGCAATTTGATTGAAGTGATACAATTCCTGTTTCTCTTCATATAGCTTATCTGCTCCGGAAATTTTTGTATAAACCGGTATTCCCGAATATTCGGAAAGTATTTCTCTTGCGCGATTAAAATCAACCCTTTCATATTCCATTACGAACTTGAATAAATCTCCTGATTTGCCACAACCAAAACAGTGGTACAGCTGTAATTCAGGAGAAATCGTAAATGAAGGGGTTTTTTCATTGTGAAAAGGGCACAATGCAAAGTAACGCTTTCCTCTTCGCTCAATTTTTGTAAAACGGGAAATGTAACCCTCTAAGCTAACTTCCCGCTTTATTCTATCAATAAAACTTCTGTCAATTTGCAATGCTATGCAATTTCTTCTAATTTTGCTTTCACTATACTTGAAACAGACGATCCATCAACATTCTTTCCCTTAAATACTTGCATTACCTTTCCCATCACCTTTCCCATATCAGAAGTACCTTTGGGGGAAAGCTCCCGGATAGCATCGGTTACAGCCTTTTTTATGTCTTCTTCGGAAACAGCAGCAGGCATATAAGAGTTAATAAGTGAAGCTTCTGCTTCCTCTTTTTTTGCCAAATCTTCTCGCCCCGCTTTTTGATATTCTTTAGATGATTCAAGTCTTTGTTTGGAATTTTTCTTCAAAATACTAATTACTTGTTCATCAGAAAGGGAGGATGCTCCCGTCTTTGTAAGTTCATATTGGATGTCTGACTTTAGCATCCTCAATGTAGAAAGAAGAGGCTCATTTTTTGCTTTTAAAGCTATTTTTAAGTCTTCATTTATTTTTGTTTGTAGTGACATAATTCTATGGTAAAAAAAAGGATTTTTACAAGGATATAAAGAAAAAAAGAAAAATCACATTCTATCTTTTTTTGCAAACATTCTTCTTTTTTTATCTCTCTTTCTTTTTGCGGCTTCTACTGCTTTCTTTTTAACAACACTTGGTTTTTCGTAGTGTTCTCTTTTTTTTATCTCGCTTAAAATTCCAGCATTTGCACAATCTCGCTTAAATCTTCTTAATGCAGCTTCGATTGATTCCCCATCTTTAATAATGATTCCGACCATTTAATACCTTTGATTTAGATTTTATACTGAATAAACCAATAACTATTCTATCGCTAATATGTCAACAGTCATAGAGAAGATTTTCCTCTATGCTGCAAAAAACTCAGCTTTTTTTATGTCTGACAATGCGATTTTATCAATCGAACCATCTCGACTATTTTTGATTACGGAATCGCCGTCCATTTTTCGATTTTTATCTAGCTCTACAACTCTGCCATCTTTTAAATATAAAACAATATCAATTCCTCTATAATTAACATATCTTGATAACACATTTTTAAAAGTAATACTTTTATCCATCTACACCTACAAGCACCTTATTTACTTTGGTAGTAATCTATAAATATTTTAATTTGTTCAAGAAGTAATTCATAAAAAGATAGAAATTTTTTGATTTTTGATATTCTTTTGCTTGATTTCAGGAGTCAATAGAACGTAATTGAACCATACTGAACTATTAATGGTTCAATAAAGGGGTTGCTGTGAAGTCAATAACAATACATAATCTTGATGATTCCCTTTATTTATTGATAAGGGAGAAATCAAAAAAGCAAGGAATTAGTCTTAATAAAACAATTCAGATTTTATTAAAGCAAGCACTTGGCTTAGATTCAAAGCCAAGTTACAATAACGGGGATTATTTTTTAGATTTATTTGGAGTTTGGTCTCCCAAGGATGCGGAAGATTTTCAAAAAGGTATTCAGGAATTCAGTGAAATAAATGAGCTGGATTGGAAATGAAAAAGATATTGCTTGATACAAATGCATACAGCAACTATCTTCGCGGAGATGAGAATGTTTTAAGCGCTCTTTCGGAAGCCAATATAGTATATATGTCAATATTTGTTCTTGGGGAATTGTATTCCGGTTTTAAAAATGGAACCAAAGAATCATGGAATAAAGAAAATCTTCATAGTTTTATAAAAAAACCAACAGTAAATATAATAGATGCAACAATTGAAACATCCATAATATTTGCTGAAATCAAAAATTCATTAAAAATTTCCGAAAGCCCAATTCCAATCAATGATGTTTGGATCGCTGCTCATGCTTTTGAGATGAGTTCTGTTTTGATTACTTTTGATAGTCATTTCAAAAACATACCAGGGATAAGGCTATGGGATTATATAAGATAGATTTTAGTGGCTGTGGCTCTATTTTATGATGATTTTCCCTATAAATTACTTTTCCAGACCAAACGAGAGGACAATTAATTGGACAGCATACAAGATTAGATTTGACTATTACCAAAAAACTTGTTGAACTAATGGAGGCTGCTTTTATGGCTCTGAAAAAGTGAATCTAATCATGGTATATTTCCTGGTAACCATATTCTTCTTGTGGAACTTCTGATTGTAATTTTTCACCATTGATGAATCGGAGAACTTCCTGGGCTGCTCCAAGTTCCATATTTTTTCTACAATCAAAAGAACACGAACCAATATGAGGAGTAAGTATCACGTTTTTCAATTTGGCTAATTTTCCGTTGTAGGGTTCTTCTTCAAACACATCCAAAGCAGCTCCAGCAATAGATTTTTTTAGCAAAGCATCATGCAAATCACCTTCCTTGATAATGGAACCGCGAGAAGTGTTTAACAAAAAAGTATTCTTTTGAAATAATTTAAGTGTATGTGAATTTATAAGATTTCTTGTTTTAGAAGTTAGAGGGATATGTAATGAAACAATATCTGCTTGTTGGAATATGTCTTCTTTGGATGCAGATTTGATGTTTAATTTAAAATCTTTTTGAAAATCACTGATGATGTCGATTTTATTTTTTATATCGTTTACCAAGATTTCTTTAGGTTGAAAGTTTGAAAGTAGTTTAACTACATTTATTCCTACCCTTCCTAATCCGATAATTCCTATTACGGACTTTCCGATTCGTTTTCCAGTTAGCCTTGTCCATTGATTTTGTCTAAGGTTTTTATCGGTAACTAAGACATGCCTTGTGATAGTCACCATCAAACCAACCGTTAGTTCGGCTACTGCCATAGTAACGGCATC
Source organism: Leptospiraceae bacterium (assembly GCA_024233865.1). Classification (GTDB taxonomy): domain Bacteria; phylum Spirochaetota; class Leptospiria; order Leptospirales; family Leptospiraceae; genus JACKPA01. The sequence goes on from JACKPA010000008.1 coordinate 72,298, forward strand.
CGGAGTATACGAAACTCGTATTCCTTTTTGTTTACATTTGTAAAGAGGAACAGAATCTAGTCCGATTCCTACTCTGGAGATGAATCGTAAATTGATAGAAGAGTCAATAAGTGGGTTCATATCTTCTGTACCTGCTATGACACAATCGGCACTAAGAGCCAAATCTCTCAACTCTTCCGGTTTTAACTTTCTTTTATAGGGATTGTAGGTAACCTCAGAGTTTGTGGTGTTTAGAATTTCCAAAGGCGATGTATCATATTCACCAAAAGGATAGACCGAAACAAATATATTAGACAAAAGACCCCCCATTAAATTCAAAATGGATTTTGGTCTCATTTTTCCCCCTCGTAGTGGTGAGAATTAAAGGCAAACTAAAACTTAAGCTACTGTGGGGGGTAGATATAGAAAAGATCATTTTAAAAAATCTACAAACTTCCTGAGTGCAATACCTCTGTGGGAATAGAGATTTTTCTCATTTGTTTCTACTTGTGAAAATCTTTTTTGTAATGGCGGATAATAAAAAATAGGGTCATATCCAAAACCATACTTACCAGATTCGTCGTAGTCATAAGTTATTTCTCCGTCACATCTTCCGCTAAAGAAATATGTCCCATTAGAGTTTGTAAATGCAATAGCACAATAGTAGTAGCACAGACGATTTTGAGTTTGCTCCATTTTTTTTAACAAATGATAAGCTCTTTCTTTATCGTTCATCTGTGGGTTACCAAATCTGGCAGAATATATACCTGGACCACCATCTAATCCAAGTACACAAATACCGGAGTCATCTGCAAATGATGGGATACCAGATTTTTTAAACAATTCTTGTGATTTTATAGATGCGTTTTCTTCAAATGTTGTGCCAGTTTCTTCTACGTCGAACTGGATATCCAAGTCTTTTGGGGAAGACAAGTCTATCCCCAAAAGATTTAAGTATTTGCGAATTTCAAATATTTTGTGTTGATTGTTGGTTGCAATGGCTATTTGTTTATTGATAGGTTCTGATTGCATATTCTAAATTGTTGTAAATATGAAATACTTTGTTTAAAAGAGTAATCTCAAAAAGTTCTAAAAGGTCTTCGTCTACTATGACTAGTTTAATGTCTCCACTGGTTGATTTAACGCTGTTTTTATAAAAAACTAATTGTCCAAGAATGGAAGAGCATATATGGTTTGCTTCTGTTAAATCAACTACGATGTTTGTATTTTTCTTTTCAATTGAATTTTTAAAAAAAGTTTCGAATTTTTCCGCTTCGGATTGTAGGACTGAGCCTGTTAGTTTTAAAATTTGTATATTTTCTTTAGTAATGACTTCCATTAAATACCTCTAAATGCTAGTTAAATTAAATCCCTAATTTATCAACCTATATTTTTATATCCTATGAAAAGGCTTGAATAATTGATTAATCATAAGTTGTAGAAATAAGAACTATTTTAAAAGCATATATAAAAGCAAACTTTTTATATAAGGGTTTTAAGAAAAATATTGAATAAGATAAGGTTCTTGACAAAAAAAAAGTATAATATAGCTATACAAAGCTTGTATTAGGAGATATATAATGATAAAAAAACAATTTCAAAATTCTTTAAAATTACTTTTTGTCTCTAGTTTGGCATTCTTTTTTTCCTTTGGAACAATTAGTGCCGATTCTGCTTGTAAGGGGCTTGAGGAAAGTGCTTGTAAAGGTGATTCCAAATGTACATGGGTACAAGGTCATAAACGAAAAGACGGAGCTGCCGTAAAAGGGCACTGTAGATCAAAAGCTACTAAAGGTGATAAAAAAGAAGAGGCTAAAAGCAAAAAAGAAGAAGCCAAAGAAAAAAAGGATAAAAAAGGAAAAAAGGATAAAAAAGAAAAAAAGAGCAAAAAAGGTAAAAAAGACAAAGAATAAGGTTTTGATGGTACCGGGAACAGGCGACCTGCCTGTTCTACTTTTTGCTCGAAGGGGGACTTGAACCCCCACGCCTCTCAGCACAAGCACCTCAAGCTTGCGTGTCTACCATTCCACCATCCGAGCTGGCTTGGTTACATCAATTTCTATAAAATGCTATACGTCAAATTTATTTTCTTAGGGTTTTTAAAAAATGAATGAGATTTGGATTGAATTTTTATTTATGTAAATTAACAAAGGGGTTTTGGATATGAAAAAGCATTTATGTCTTTATTTATTGCTATGTCTGTTTTCTAGTTTTATATACTCGCAATCGCAAAACGAAATTTATCAAGTCGAACAAAAAGATTTTCTTTTTAATCCTTACAAAAACGAAGGCTATTTACAGGGCTGGAATTACTATTTTATAGATAAAGATTTAATCATTTTAGCAACGTTTTTAATCAGTAATATGGGTCCTAGAGACTTAAATTGTGGAGTTAGTGTTTTTGTCCAATCTTCTAAAATCGGTTCGAAATTTCGCACAAAAGAATTTGCTTCCAAAGATTTGGTAGTTGATAAAAAGAAATTTTATGTAAAAATATATAACAATACCATGAAGTATAAAAATGGTAAATATGAAATCAAAATGCACTTTGATAAATTGAAGCTCTATTTGAATTTTGCTCCTTCGTTTTATGGAGTTTCGTTATCGGGGGGAAAGTTTATTGTCGAAAAACCGGACAAATTCGTTAAAGCAGATATAGGTTATTCCTTTTCCAAAGTTAGTGGCTATCTTGATAATGAAGGAGAAGTGATTCAATTGAATGGTCAAGGTGGAATGGAGCATTTAAACACAAATCACGAAGTTTATAAGTACAGCCATAGATGGGAATTGCTAAGGGCTAAAAATAAGGAAGGGTATCAAGTTTTTACGGGTGGATTTTGGGGTAAGAAAAATTTTCCAGGTGGTTTTTATAGAACTGTTTCCGTACTAGATACTAAAGGAAAAATTATTTTTACGGGAAAAGTAGCAAAAAATGAAATTAAAACCAATCTGAAAGATAAAAATTCGGGTTACAAAGTTCCCAATAAAGAAATTCTCTCTTTTGCTAATAAAAACAAATGTACGCTGGAAATTATCAAAGAAAAGCAAATAGGCAGTATAGATATTCTTTCTAATATTTCTGCTTTTTTGCGGTTTGTTATTCGTGTGTTTTTTGCCAAACCATACCAGCTTGCCTATTTTTCAAAAGTTAAACTTGATTGTCCGGATTTTCTTCCTAAAGCGTTTTCTGAAAGCAGGGGAATACAGACATACTATATGATCAACCATGAATAAGATAGGTAAAGCTAAAAATAGCTTCCCTACAACTAAAAACTTTTTTTAAAAACCGATCGCGTCTAATCCTTTCGTTTCCGATTTCGATTGATCATAGATACTGTATACATAGCCAGATAAGCTCCTAAAAAAATGGCAATTAAATTCACATTGGACAACTGTTTGGTTTCCCCAATTTTAGGAGATAGCAGCCACATTACCAAATATCGAATAGGCTCTTGTAAAGTTGTAAAAAATAATAATCCACCCAGGGTTGCAATAATCGTTGCTCCTATATATTTCCCTAGGATATCCCTTTTTAAATAAAAATAAAAGTACCAGGATACTAGGGAAGAAGCTCCTACAAGGAAAATAATATCTACCAGTATCTTCCATGGTTCTAAAACACTTGCCAACATCATCTTAGACATGGAATACTCTTCACGATAAATAATCTACTTTTTTTTACTGGAAAGAAGATAAACCTAAATAATCTTAAGCATTATGGCTTTAACTAATATTAATTATAAAACAAAAATTTTTGGAATCATCGGAAACCCTTTATCTCACACTCTTTCTCCCCATATACACAATGGATTATTTAATGTGTATAATTACGATGGAATTTATCTTGCCTTTGAGAAAGAAAATCCGGAAGAATTTATAAAAAATTGTTATAAATTATTTGAGGTAAGAGGACTTTCCGTAACAATTCCATACAAAGAAGTTGCCTACCGATTGTCTAGTCAGCAAGACAATGTTTCAAACTACATGCAAGCTTCTAATACCTTACTTTTCCATGATGATGGAGTTTTTGCTTATAATACGGACGGATATGGAGCCGTTCAAGCAATTATAAAAGGCAATAAGCATTTCTTTTCTACAAACCAAGGTGGTGACATTCTAATTTTAGGTAGCGGAGGAAGTGCAAAAGGAATTAGTTATGCTTTATTAAAAGAGGGGATAGGAAATAGAAAAGTTCTAATTTCCGGTAGAAATTCTGAGACCGGAGTTGATCTGCAAAACAAACTGAATTCCATCCAAAATGGTGTTTCTCAATTCGTTTCATTAACGGATGTACAAAATCATAAAAATGACATAGAACTTATTATTAATACAACTCCTGTGGGTATGGCTGGAAGACCAAGAACTTATATATTACCTAGCAACTTTATTACTAAAAAACAGATGGTTTTTGATATCGTTTACAATCCGATTCGAACCGAATTGGCAGAAATTGCAAGCAAAGCAGGGGCGGTTGTTGTTCCTGGTTATGAAATGCTCATTTACCAGGCTATGCGACAGTTTTTCTTATTTACAGGCATTAATCCAGATAAAGCAAAAGTTTCCAAGGTTAGAAAATGGGTTGAAATAAAATTGGAAGGGAAATAAAGAGTTTAAAACATAAGTAGTCAAGCAAAAGAAATTATAAAGTACTACAGGCTTCCAGCCTGTAAATCACAGTCAAGATGACTGTGATACTTTTACTAAAAATTATCTACGAAAACTCTAATGAACTCAACTTTATCTAAATCTCTAAATTTGCATTTTTAAAAAGGGCGACAGTAGAACCATAGGTTTGTTTTCCGTCTTTTTCCATATTTACCAAATCTACCGTATCCGTTTCAAAAACGAGTATGACCGTTGAACCCATTTCAAATCGTCCAAGTTCTGCTCCCTTTTGGATCATTATATCTACATTGCTGTATTCCACTTCTTTGGGTAGACGTATCCATGAATTAGTGACAATTTTCATATCATAAGTTACTCGAATTTTACCAACATTGGATGCGCCCACTTTCACAACGGCTATTTTGCCGTATTGAGTTTGGATAAATGTTATCAACCTTTCGTTTTTAGGGTACAAGCCAGTAATTTTTAGGGCTGCCAGATCGTTTACGGGAAATAGCTTCCCAGGTTCGTAGTAATAGCCTAAAATTTTTCCATGAAAAGGAGAATGGATTCTGTGATAGTCTTGAGGAGAAAGGTAGAACGTGATAAATTTACCATT
>JACKPA010000008.1:82500-278999 GCA_024233865.1 Leptospiraceae bacterium
TCGGGAAAATTTACACCGGCAGCTTTAATTTCGATGAGAACTTCTCCTTGTTTTGGAATTGGGTCTTTTATCTCTTGGAACTTTAAATCTTTAGGTTCACACCAACTTTCTACTACATATGCTTTCATTAAAAAATCCTTTTTAGTTTAAGTAAGTAAAAAACACTTTTTATTTACAATCAAAAATATTCTTATTTGTGCGTTCTGACAAATGACCCATTCCAATTTTCGGGTGGAGGATTGGTTATATAAAATTCACACCTTTCAATTAGCATACTGGCAGCTTTGTCTTTTTTACCTTTAGCCTTGATGGATTCTTGGAACTTTTGAATGGCCTTTTCCCAAGAACGATTGAGATGAAGTTGGAACGCTTCTTCATAAAGTTCTGTTGCTTCTACTAAGTGTTTTGGCACTTCACCATTTTTTCCAATCAACTCATAAATAAGAACAGGTTCTGTTTTTCCCTTTACAACCACAGCATCCATTTTTTTTGTGAACATCTCCGCCTCAACTTTTGTTTTTGTCATTTGGCTTATAAGTATATTTACGCCATAATCTTTTCCGGCGGCTTCCAATCGGGCTGCTAAATTTACAGTGTCACCCATCATTGTGTAAGAAGCCAAAGAATCAGTACCCATAAACCCTACTTTGGCAAGCCCTGTATTTAAACCAATTCTAATATTCATATTTTGTGCATCTTTGATGTACATGTTGTTTTTTGTCCAAAACGCTTTTAATTCTTCTAATTTTTGAAGCATTTCAAGAGAAGCTCTTGCTGCCTCCAGATAATGTTCTTTCCTATCTATAGGAGCTCCAAATATTCCCACAACAGCATCGCCTATATACTTGTCTAATGTTCCCATATTATGTTTTAATATAATGGTCATGGCAGACAGGTATTCATTTAAAAGGGATGCCAGGTCTGTTGAATTCAGTTGTTCACTTATGGTGGAAAAGCTGGCAACATCGGAAAAAAATGCTGTGATTTCCTTTTCACCCCCTTTTTTGAGGGTATCCAGATCGGTTAAAGCTTCTTTTACGATAGTTGGATCAACCATGTTGCTGAGAACTTTGCTGTATTTCTTTTTTTCAGCTCCTTCCGCAAATGTTAAATAACTGATAGAGCCAGCAAAGGTAACAGGAAAAGAGATAAGAAAAATGGAAAGGTTTATCGAAATGTCATATTTGAAAAGGCCAAACCCAATAACTAAAAATATTCCAATCAGCGAAATTGGAACAAGAATTCTAAGAATTATACTGCTCTGCAAAAATAGAAAATAATAAGATATACTCATAAAGAGTAATACAATGAGAATTGTCACCCAACCCGGTATGATTTTTAAAAAATCTTGGTTTACAAGGTTGGATATAGTAATGGCATGCATAAAGACCCCTGGAGCTGCGCCATAAGGAGTTATTTTGGTGTCATGTGTTGCCGCAGCAGAAGTTCCTATGATGACAACTTTGTCAGTAAAGGCTTCTGGACTTATTTTTAATTGGGAAAAATCGGAAATTTCGCCAGCTTCGATGGCTCGAATAGAATCTATAACTCCGGAAATGGAGTATCTCTTTAATTCGTTATCCATTTCTTCTTGAGGATAAAAGTGCACTCTGTATTTACCATCCATAAGAGGCACACTGACTTTTCCTTTTTCCACATCTTGAATAACAAAAGAGTCAGATGACATAGTTAGAGCATTAATTTTACTTATTGCTCTATAACCTTGAAAAGACAACGAAGGATAGAATTTTCCAAAATAAGAAAAAAGAAAGCGAACATGCCTGGCAACCCCATCATCATCAGGATGAAAAGTTACGCTATGAAGATAAGGTGCAGTGGTGGTTAATTCACCCGCTGGAATAGACGCAAGGTTATATGGTTTTATTTTTTTGTCGCTGTTATTTACTTTTAAGGCATATCGTGTAATAGTTTTTTCTTCTTGCGGGTTTGTTTCATCTTGTTCGTACCTGAAAGACATAGCATGAGAAATGATACCTCTGCTTCCACCATTATTTAAGTTTAAGTTGGCATTTACAAGTGCTGAATCTTCTGGAGAATATTCCGTAAACAATATATCAAATAAAATGATTTTAGGTTGCCCATTGGCAATGTATTCTAAAATCGGTGCATAAACGCTCCTTTTCCAAGGCCAACGCCCAAATAAAGGTTCATTTGCATAAACTTGCAAAGCGGTTTCATCAATATCAACAATAACAATTTTGTCAGAAATTTTATGGTTCGGATTGAAATTTTTATGACGAAAATCAACCAATTTATTTTCAAATATTTCCAAGTTTCCATTAAAATATAATACCGTTGTATAAATTAGAGGTATTACGGAAAGAAGGAGACCCCATAGTATCTTTTTCTTTTTTTCCATAGAAAAGTCCTTTCAGATTTTATTTTAGGATAGTTTATTCATTGAATTGAATTGATTCCAACTTTTTTAACAATTCTTCAATCCTGTTCTCTCTATTTTGAATCAGTAGTGACATTATTTGCCCAATTTCTTTCTGTGAGCAATCTATGTTTGAAAATTGAATGGACGCGTTCCCTTGCTCCAAATTTTCAATTTCCAATCTCCTTTTTTCAATTTCTTCTTGGATCTCTGTGATTATCCTAATTGTTGTCATAGCAAACCCCTGTTTTTATTTTATCTTTTGGTAAGGATTATGTAAAGTAAAATTATCCCTCTTCCTTTAACTTTTTGAATTTCAAAACAGCTGACTTTGCCTCATGCACAGCTTTGACAGCGAACCTATGAACTAATTCTTTATATATTTCACCATCAATTCCTGTCACTAAAGTTTAATTCCTTACATTATCCACAATATATTAACAATTAAACAATATACACTAATTTTTTATTGACATAAATAGAAAATTAAATAATAAATTCGTGTATTACAATTAAAATTCCATCCCATAGGAGACAAAATGGAAGAAATCCTATTACCACGCTGGGCAAGAGAAATGAAGCAGTTCATGCCTACTAACTCTGATGATTTTGTACTTATGAGCAACTCAAAGACAAGATGATGACTGAAATCAAGAAGTTTTTCAATGAAACTCTTGGACGACCGGAACTACTCAATCGTTTTGGAGAAAACTTCGTAGTATTTGATTTTATACGTCCTGAAATGCTTGAGCAGATCATAGAAAAGAATTTAGAGAAGATAAAAGAAAAATTGCAAGAAAAAAAGATACATTTGGAGGTTGAAGCAAAAGCTATGAAAATCATAAAAGCAGAAGGGTTAAAAAACTTAGCTCATGGCGGAAGAGGGGTAGGAAACAGTACGGAAGAAAAATCTAAATTGAGCTTAAGGAGGGGGAATAAACTCGTTAATTGTGTCTTTTCAGGCTTAAGTAACAATTTGAACCCTTTGTAAAACCTTGATCGAGTGTGAAGCAACTTTCACATTAGGAGTACTTTGTCCGTACTTCTGCCCTCGTTGAACAAACCTGGATTTTGTTGTATCAATAATGGTTGACCACTCCCATCCCTGTAAACGTGAAGGAATTGTAAAATCAATTTCTTCATAATGTGCATTAAAAAGTGTCAGAAAGCTCCCGTCAATAATCCTTTCTCCGCGAAAACCAGGAGTTGCTATCTCCTCTCCATTAAGGAAAACACCAATGGCTTTTGCGTAACCTGCCAGCCATTGTTCTTCTGTCATCTCTCCTGCATCCGGATTAAACCAAACTATGTCATTTACTCCAGAACCATGTATAGCTCGCCCGTGAAACCATTTGCGTTTTCGCCAAACAGGATGTTTATGGCGAAACGAGATAAGTTCTCTGGTGAAATCCAATAAAGATTCATTTTCTTCCTGAAAATCCCAATTTAGCCAAGAGATTTCATTGTCTTGGCAATACGGATTATTATTACCCTTTTGCGACCTACCCATTTCATCACCACTAAGCAGCATAGGAATACCTTGTGACAGCATCAAGGTGACAAGAAAATTGCGTTGTTGTTTTCGACGAAAATTTTGTATATTTATATCATCCGTATCTCCCTCTGCTCCACAATTCCAAGATCGATTGTGACTCTCTCCATCCTCGCTATTTTCTCCGTTTGCTTCATTGTGTTTATCGTTATAACTGACCAAATCATTTAGAGTAAAACCGTCATGAGCAGTAATAAAATTAATGGAAGCATTAGGGCTTCTTCCATTGCTTTGGTACAGATCAGAACTGCCCGTAAAACGATAAGCAAAGTCTGCCAAGCGACTGTCTTGTCCACGCCAAAAATCCCGTACTGTATCCCGGTATTTTCCATTCCATTCCGACCATAGCAAAGGAAATCCTCCAACCTGATAACCACCCTCGCCAACATCCCATGGTTCCGCAATCAATTTCACATCAGACAAAGTAGGGTCTTGGTGGATAATATCAAAAAAAGCGGAAAGTCTATCAACTGCATGTAACTCCCGCGCAAGAGCAGAAGCCAAGTCAAATCGAAAACCATCAACGTGCATTTCCGTCACCCAATAACGCAAACTGTCCATAATCAGTTTCAAGACTTGTGGATTGCGAGCATTCAAGGAATTTCCACAACCGGTATAATCCATATAATAACGAGCGTTTCCATCAACTAAACGGTAATAAGAAGCATTGTCAATTCCCTTCAAGGAAATGGTTGGTCCGAAATGACTCCCCTCACCCGTATGATTGTAAACAACGTCCAAAATCACTTCAATACCGGCTTTATGAAGGGCTTTGACCATTTCTTTAAATTCTTTTACCTGCTCACCGCAACTACCACTATAACTATAAGAGGAATGGGGTGAAAAAAAATTGATGGAATCATAGCCCCAGTAGTTTTTCAAGCCTTTTTCTAAGAGATGTCCCGGATTTGCCAAAAAGTGATGTGTAGGCATAAGCTCTACTGCTGTAATTCCAAGTAATTGCAAGTGAGAAATTGCAGAGGGGTGAGCCAAACCGGCATAAGTACCTCGCAGCTTGGCAGGAACCTCAGGATGCAATTGTGTAAAGCCTTTGATATGTAATTCATAGATAATGGTTTCATGCCAAGGCGTATTAGGTGGTTCGTCTTCTCCCCAGTCAAAAGACTCATCGATGACTACAGCTTTGGGAATTAGATGAGCATCATTCGTTTCCGAAAAACCTAAATCATCATCTCCCCATGTATAACTAAAAATTTCCTCGCCAAAAAGTACATCTCCGTCAATTGCTTTTGCATAAGGATCAATTAGCAACTTGTTCGGATTAAATCTATGACCTTCATGAGGTAAAAAAGGTCCCTGCACACGAAAGCCATATCGCTGTCCCGGACCGATTCCGGGAACAAATCCATGCCAAATAAATTTATTTACTTCTTTTAGCTGCAAGCGAGTCTCTTTGTTGTGTTTGTCAAACAAGCACAACTCTACTCCTGTAGCGTTCTCTGAAAAAATAGCAAAATTAGTTCCCTTTCCATTCCAAAAAGAGCCTAAAGGGTAAGCTTGACCAGGCCACAATGATAGGTACATAAATAATCTCCTTCCTAGTTTACCTTTTGTTTCAAAACCATAATAGACAGAGGTTGTAAAAGTAATTCTTTTGTATTGGCAAAATTCAAACAAGAAGGGATCAATTCTCCCTTACCTTGAAAAGCCACATCATTAGAATCCATAATTTTTTCCCACTCTCCATTCCAAACAACCGAAATCACGTTTTGTTCTTTATGATAGTTTTGGAAAATTAGTAATTTTTCATTCCCATAATAGCGAAGAATTAAAACCTTTTGTTTTTCAAAACTAATTGTTTCCATGCTTTTTCGATCCATCGTTCCGTCGAGTCGAAAGTGCTTGGAAAGTTCAATAGACTTTTTATAAAAATCCAGTAAGCCCCTGTGTTTTTTATCTTTCACTAAATCTCGATTCAATTTACATTTCAGAAAAGTTGATTCATCTTGAGGATCAAAAGGTTCTCCCTTCCAAGCAAAAGATTTGAACTCTTCACGACGACCCTTACGAACAGCTTCTACCAATTGTTGGTCCAAATGGTGAATAAAATACAAAAACGGATTTATCTCACCATATTCTTCCCCCATAAAAAGCATAGGAATAAAGGGTGAAAAAAACATAGCACCAGCTGCGAGTTTTAATCCTTCCCAATCAACCAAAGTGCTGAGTCTATCACCAAACATTCTGTTTCCCGTTTGATCGTGGTTTTGGATAAATGTAATAAAATTTTCATCCGGTACTCCAGTCGGAAACTTTCCATGTCTTTTATCCCTAAATTCGGAATGTTGTCCCGTAAAAGTATATGCATCCCTGTAACATTTGGCAAGCTCTTGGATACTACCAAAGTCAGAATAATATCCGTCTTTTTCACCAGTTAATAAAGTGTGAACAGAATGGTGAAAGTCATCATTCCAGCTTGCATCCATTCCGATTCCTCCCGCACTCTGAGGAATAATAAATCTTGGATCGTTTCTATCGCTTTCCGCTATAATACAAATCTCACGTCCCAAAATCGTCTTTAGCTCGTTAATATCTTCCATCATTTCTTCCAAAAAAGGAGTGGCAGAAGGGTCAACTATGGCATGAATGGCATCCAAACGCAGCCCGTCAAAATGAAAATCTCGTATCCAGTAGATTGCATTTTGGATAAAAAAATTCCGAGTTCCGTCACTCCCATGTCCATCAAAGTTCATGGCGTGTCCCCATGGCGTATGATAGTATTGGCTGGAATAAGGAGCATAATCACCCAGATAATTCCCCTCTGGTCCAAAGTGGTTGTAAACAACGTCTAAAAAAACAGCTATACCTTTGGAATGACATAAGTTAATCAAGTGCATTAAATCTTCCGGTCTGCCATAGGAGTTCTGAACAGCATAGTGGTAAGCACCGTCATAACCCCAGTTTCGGTTTCCGGGAAATTGAGATATAGGCAATAACTCAATTGCATTTACTCCCAAGTTACACAGTTCGTCAAGGTGGCTTTCTATCCCTTTAAATGTCCCTTCTTTTGAAAAAGTTCCAATGTGAAGCTCGTATAAAACCAACTCTTTTTGAGGAATCCCTTTCCAACTACCGTCAGTCCAATGAAAGTTGAGATCAATAACCTCAGAATTTCCATGAACATCTATGGGTTGAAACCTGGAAGCCGGATCAGGTTTTTCTTTTGTTTCCTTTCCGTTTTGTAAGATATACTTATATTTTGCCCCAGGCTTTACGTCTTTTAAAATTCCCCTGTGATATACTTGATCTGTTGAGACTAACTTTTCCACTCTTTCTTGCGGTTCTAATATGTGGACAGAAACATCTTCTGCAAGTGGTGCCCAAACAACAAATTCAGTCTGATGATTGCCAAGATAAGTCGCACCTGGTATGATTCTAATTTGATAATTCATAATTACTTATGTACTTATACGTGAATTATCTGAAAAGAACATTTTACCATTTAGGCTATTTTTTAAAAAATATTTTTCCAAATAGCAAAACCAAAACTTTTTTAGTATTCTTTGAGCGATAATTCTTTGCAATTTGTTGACACTTTATACTTTTTTTGTTAATTTGGTATTATGAAAAAACTCGACATTGGCAATTCAAACTTCAAAAGAATCATAGAAAATGATAACTACTATGTAGACAAATCCCTGCTGATTCAAGAAGTGATAGATACACAAAAACAAGTTTTACTGATTCCACGTCCGAGAAGATTTGGAAAAACGATGAATTTGCTTATGCTCAAGTATTTCTTTGAAAAGGATCATCCTGAAAATGAGAAACTGTTTACAGGACTCAAGATTTGGAAAGCAGAAAAAGAGATTCTGGAAAAACGTGGCAAATATCCGGTTATCTATCTTAGTTTCAAGGATGCAAAAGCAAATAATTGGGAAGAGTGTTTTGAGTTATTAGTTTTTGAGATTGCAAATTTATTTGAAATCCATAGGTATTTGATAGAAACTCCATTGTTGTCCGAAAATCAGAAATTTTTATACGAAAAGATTTTATCAAGAAATGCCAAAAAAACAGATTATCAAAACAGTCTCAAACAACTAAGCGAATACCTGCATCGCTACCACAAAGAACAAGTAGTCATTCTCGTAGATGAATACGACACTCCTATTCAATCCGGTTACAAAAAGTTCTATGAAGATGTCATTTCCTTTATGAGAAACCTCTTAAGTGGAGCATTTAAAGACAACCTCTATTTGTACAAAGGTGTAATTACGGGAATCCTCAGAGTTTCAAGGGAAAGCATCTTTACGGGTTTGAATAATATTGGAGTTTATACAATTTTAGATCATCATTTTTCAGACAAATTTGGTTTTACAGAAACAGAAGTAAAGCAAATATTGACTGATTTGAATGTACCAACCGAGTATGAACAGATCAAGAAATGGTATGATGGTTATACAATGGGAAAAACGCAAGATATTTACAACCCTTGGTCTATTTTGAACTATGCAGTAGATTATGAAACAGGTTTCAAGCCTTATTGGGTTAATACGAGTTCGGACGAACTTCTGAAAGAGAGAATCAGGCAAAAGGATTCCATAGATGCAAGAGAAGATATTTTGAAACTCATTAATGATGAACCTATTATTAAAGAAATTAATGAAAACTTTATATTCCTTGAGTTGAATGTAAAAAAGAATCTTATTTGGACACTTCTACTTTTCAGTGGATATTTGACTACCAATAAAAAACTAGACATTATCAAGTATGAATTAAAGATTCCGAATTATGAGATTAAATTTGTATTTCAAAATATTATATTAGATTGGTTTGAAGTTGAAGTAAAAATCATTAGAACCTTATTAGAAGACACAGCTAATTCTTTGGTGAACAACCAATTGGACAAATTCGCTTTTGGTTTCAAGAAGATCATAGGTGATACGTTCAGCTACTACGACACAGACGGCGAACCGGAAAAGGTCTACCACTCCTATGTTTTGGGACTCATGGCAATCCTCTGTGATGACTATGTCATTCGTTCTAACCGAGAAAGCGGTGAAGGTCGCTATGACATACTGCTCATTCCACACGATAAATCCAAGAATGGAGTCGTGGTTGAGATCAAGCAGATCGAGAAGAAGAAGCGAGAGTCCGAAAAGAAACTGGGAGAGAGAATCCAAAAAGAACTAAAATCTGCTCTCAGTCAGATTGAAGAAAATCAGTACTACAAAGAATTGGTAGAACATAGAGTTGTGAACATCATCAAAGTGCCGATAGTCTTTTTGGGAAAAACGGCGTATTTGTAGAAACAGTCTGATGCCTGTCCCTACAAAATTTGTTGAAGCTTCATGCTTTTTGATTTGATTTTTAAGGACTAAAAAAAATAGATGTAATTAAATTACTTAGATATCCAGTTACAAGAAATTATTTTAAAAAGACATTTATATAAAAGGCTCTCAAGTTTATTTTAGGTGAAACAAAGATATGAAGAAGAAACTAAACAATTTATTCCAAAACATTCAAAAAAAAGAATCCAACGTTTTTGATAACTTCATACTGATTGTTATCACAATTTCAGCTATTTTGATCGGATTGGAAACTGACCGTGAACTAGCTGGAAAATACAACGATTTATTCCATTATGCTGATATGGTTATTCTTGGTATATTTGTTTTTGAAATATTTTTTAAACTCTATGCTTTTTCTCCAAAACCATTAAGATATTTTTCGGACTCATGGAATATCTTTGATTTTTCAATTGTTGCGATAAGCATCTTGCCTTACATAATCCATAGTTCTGTCAATGTCGAAGCCATTATAGCTCTTAGAAGCTTAAGGCTTGCGAGAGTATTTCGGATTTTTAGATTCATTTCTATCCTAAAACCATTACAAATGCTCGTGGGAACTTTAATAAGAAGCTTGCCTTCTCTGGGTTATGTAGCTTTGTTAATTTTGATCTTATTCTATGTTTATGGAAGTATTGGTATATTCCTTTTTAGCGAAACAGATCCTGAACACTATTCTTCTTTGCCAATGTCTATATTAACTTTGTTCCAGACAATTACAGGCGAGGGTTGGCCAGACCTTCTTGCCATCCAAATTGCCAAAAGTAATACCTTGGTTGCTTCTATTTTTTATGTTAGCTTTATTGTGATAGGAAGCATGATTATCCTAAATTTGCTAATTGGAGTCATTGTATCTGAATTAGACAATATAAAGCAAATAGATGCCAAAGGAAAAGCAGCTATTCACGAAGAAGGTCATATCGTCATTCTTGGTTGGTCAAGCAAAATCATCTACTTGGTAAATGAATTGGTTGAGTCAAATAGTGATAAAAAAAGAGTTGTAATTACCATATTGGCAGATAAACGAAAACACGAAATGCAGGATTACTTTAAACATCATATCCCACATCATAAAGGAATTCACTTTATTTTTAGGACAGGATACTCTTACGAAATGCGAGACCTTCAAATGGTTAATTTACAAAAGGCATCTTCCATTATTATTATTAACGACACCGATACATCTGATACCTACATCATAAAAGTTCTGATTGTAGTAGTAAACCTTTTTGAATCTACGGAAAAATTACCTATCATTGCAGTCCCATTAAGAAATATCAAAAACGATTCTATTGCCCAACTGGTAAGTAATAATAATGTATATAGTGTTTTGGTTGAGGATGTAATTTCTAGAATTATCGCTCAAACCTGTAGACAGGCGGGCTTGTCTGTTGTATATGATGAAATTTTATCTTTTGAAGGTCATGAAATTTATTCGAAAAAATTTGAAAATTTGGAAGGGAAAAAGTTCGGAGATATTGTAAATTTGTTTGAAAATGCTTCTGTTATCGGTATACGAAAACAAAAAGAAGTAATCATCAATCCTCCCCTACAGAACTACATCATTCAAAAAGATGATGAAATCATTGCAATTGCAGAAAAAGAGTCTACCTTTGTGATAGACCATACCCAGCTAGAAACCATAAACGACCTTTCGATGCTCCATAAAAACAACTTAACCCCAGAACCTGAAAATGTCCTAATTATTGGCGGAAACCATTTGATCTACTCCATCATCAATGAGTTGAATTCTTACATCAGCAAAGGATCCAAAATAAACATCTATATAGACAAACAGAATTTTAAGTATGAAAGTAATAATTTACTAGATTCCTTAAAAATCAAACCTTCCGTTACCTACATAGAAACGTCATCACGAGAAGAACTTGAAAAAATTCCGTTTAAGGATTTTCATTATATCATTTTACTCACCTATAGTGATGCTCTTTCGTTGGATGATGCAGATTCTTATGTGATTATTTTATGGTTGTATATCCGAGATATTTTAAAGAATCAAAACCTTAAAATGCCAATTGTCACGGAAATGCTTAACAATAAAAATGAAGAGCTAGCTCGTCCGACAGAGTTGGATGATTTTGTTATTATAGATAAAATTGACAGTAGGCTTCTTGCCCAATTCTCTCAAAATCCCTACCTAAAAAAAATTTATGAAATTTTATTTGATGCCAAAGGCTCAGAAATCTATTTAAAGCCGGCAAAAGACTATTTAGAGCTCAACAAAGAATATTCCATTTATGAAGTTTCAAACGCCGTAAACCAAGTAAGTGAGTTATTCATTGGCTACAAAATTCATGAACTCAACGGTATATCCAGACTAAGACGAGGAATTGATATAAATCCTTCCAAAAGCCAAAAAGTAAAATTTGGTGAAAATGACAAAGTAATTGTTGTTGCAGAAGTAGAATATTTATGATTTATTACGCTGGTGATTTTATCTAAAAGGAAAAAACATTGACATCTAGTAGGAAAGCAACCATCGTGTCAACGCTTACAGCGGTTTTTTTGATCGTAGTGAAATTAGTTGTTGGTGTTCTTACCGGTACTATTTCGGTTATTGCTTCGGCAGTAGATTCCGGTTTGGATATGGTTATATCTTTACTCAATTTTTTTGCTATTCGAGAAGCTGAAAAACCTTTTGACAAAAAATACAATTATGGAAGAGCAAAAATAGAATCCCTTGCTTCTATGTTAGAAGGGTTAATTATTATTGGTTCCGGCTCTTTTATTATTTATACGGCAATTCAAAAAATCATAAATCCACAACCTCTGGCTTTTTTACAATATGCGATTTTGGTTATGCTTCTTTCCATGTCTATAACAGCATTTCTGGTCAAATACCTAAACAATGTTTTTTCTAAAACAAATAGTTTAATCATCCAAGCAGATTTGCTACATTATAAAAGCGATCTGTATTTCAACGGTGGTGTTTTAATTGCTTTAGGTATTGTATACTTCACAAACCTCATTATTATTGATGCCATTGTGTCCATACTGATTTCTATTTATATAATTTATTGTGCTATGGAATTAATCAAAAACGGGTATTTTATTGTAATGGATCGATCTTTGGATGAAGACTCCGTGAATCATATAAAAGAACTTATCAAAGACTTCAATTCGAAAGTTATGGATTTTCACAGTTTACGAACAAGGCGATCTGGCAATTTGTGTTTTATTGACGTTCATATCGTTTTTACCAAAGACATTCTTCTCCAAGAAGCACATCAAATTTCAGAATCCTTGGAGAAAAAAATACGAGAAAAATTAGATTGCAAGTGCGTTATGAATATTCATTTAGACCCTGAAGACGATGAACAAAAGGAATTGAATAACTATCTATGACTTGTTTTTTTCCAATGATAATAAGCATCGACATTCCTTTTGAACTGTAAATAAGAAATTCTGTTCATGGCACTATCTCTGACGAACTCTTCAAACTCCTTTTGATTCAAAGAGAGAAAATCAGTTTCTAAAGTATTATGAAAGTAATCTTTTACATGAAATTCTTTTCTTTTGGTAAGATTGTTTTGGTTTTTAGAAGCTACCTTATTAAAAGGGCACACTTCCTGGCAAATATCGCAGCCATAAATCCAACTACTTAAAGCCAATTTTGCATCTTGGGAAAATTCCAGACTTTTATCTTCAATTGTGTGATGAGAAATACATCTTCCAGCGTCAATCTTATATGGCTCATAAAGAGCTCTCGTTGGACAGGCATCCATACAAGCCCTGCAACTTCCACACCTGTCTTTCATGGGATCATCATATTCCAAAGGTAAATCCGTTAATACAACAGAAAGGAAAAAATAAGAGCCTTTTTTGGGATGAATGATGTTTGTATTTTTTCCCATCCAACCAATTCCAGCTTCTCTTGCCAGTACCTTTTCTGAAATTGGTAACGTGTCTACCGATTGTCTAAACTTTTGATTGGGAAAAGTAGTCTTTAGATAAGAAAGTAAACCCTTTGCCTTTTGCCTTAGAATTTTATGGTAATCCTTTCCTACTGCGTAACGAGACAAGCGAAAACTAAAACGCTTGAAAACATCATAATACTCCTTGTCGAGATAAAAAGAAGCAACCACAATTGCCGAGACAGACGAAAAGCCAATGTTTTCAAAATAGAGGCGTAAATTTTGGTTTTTAGGAAACCAATCCATCTTTCCATAGAGTTTATTTTTAACCCAGTATTCAATGTTTTCTTTGTCAATAGCTGGAATCCAAGCTTTGGAGATTCCAACCAAATCAAAGCCCGATTCTATAGCTTTTTCCTTTATTGTTAGAGAGATAGAACTCACTCATTTTCTCCTTCTCCGAAGGCTATACATCACATAAGGAAACAAAATGTCCACAAAAATTTCATAATAATAAATAGAGGTACTTAATAATATTGACATTCTCAATAGATCAAATTCAACTTAATAATTATCAAACAAAAAGAGCATAGATACAAGGAGAAATTCATGGCACAAATTACTTTTAAAGGAAACAAAATTCATACATCAGGAGAGCTACCCATGGTAGGGGAAGAAGCACCTGATTTTCTGTTAACCGGATCGGATTTGCAAGACGTAAGCATTTCCAAATATAAAGGCAAAAAGATTATATTAAACATATTTCCAAGTATAGACACAGGTGTATGTGCAACTTCCGTCAGAAAATTCAATTCGGAAGCAAGCAAACTAAGCAACACAATAGTTTTGTGCATTTCAACTGACATGCCTTTTGCACATTCTAGATTTTGTGGAGCTGAGGGTTTAAAAGACGTAGTTACTCTTAGTGAGCTCCGAAATAGAGACTTTGGTGCAAAATATGGATTACGAATTACGGATGGTCCTTTGGCTGGAGTTTTGGCACGCTCTGTTGTAGTGGTAGATGAAAATGGCAAGGTTACATATACCGAGCTAGTTCCGGAAATTGCCCAAGAACCGGATTACGCAAAAGCATTGGAGCATGTAAAGTAGAGTGTTTTAGTAAAATCACAGCCAAGACTTGTAGCAGGCTTGTCAATCTTGTGGCTGTGATACTTTTATTTGTTTCTCATTCCCTCAAGGCAGATGTTTTCCATAATATCAAGGGATTTTATGGATTACGAGCTTCCGGAATGGGTGGTGCGTTTACCGCCATTTCTGATGATCCCTCCGGAGCGATTTACAATCCGGCGGGACTAGGGTTTATGCCTTATAATAAAATGACAATATCTTCCGTGAGCTATCAATTTAGTTCAAAAGTTGCCAAGCGAATCAATGGGTATGATAGAGACTACAATATAAAATCCTCCGGACTAAGCCCAAATTTTATTGGTTCTGCCATGTCTTTTGGCAAGCTCAGATTTTCCTTTAGCATCTTAAGTCCAACTACAAATAACTACGATCAAACAGATCAAGTCTACAATCCGATAAATATTCCTTTTATCTCTCAATTGAGTTTTGGTTTTACGGAAAGCAACTCAAACTACCAATTCGGTCCGACTCTTGCTTACCTTATAAGTGACAGGTTTTCTATTGGAGCTACCATTTTAGGCTTTTTGGATGAGTCTAGAAATTCTGAAAAATTGCTTATTCGTCAGAAAAGCGGTGCATACATAAACCAAACATCCGATTTAAGACAAGAAACAAGAGGCTTAAAACCTATTTTGGGATTCCAATTTATGCCAAGTCCCAAATGGTCTTTTGGATTTTCTATGCAAAGAATCTTTTTGTTAAGTAAAAAAATTCGGTTTACTCAAGTTACCACAAGCCAAGACGTAAACAACGAAAGGCTTATTAATGTATTGGATGAAAATGAAAAAAATTATGGTGAAATTATAGGAATTACGGAAGTTAATGATCGTTTACCCGATAACGTATACTTTTTGGGAAATAACACCTTTGCAGGTGAAATTCCAGAAAATTATGAGTTTCGCTTTGGAGTGGCAAGATTTATTTCGGATAAGTTTTTAATGGCGTTTGATACAATTTATACAACGAGCTACAATTACAAAAAGGATATTTTGAATTACGATCCTTTTTCAAATATAGCCTTCTACAGAGGAAATGAATATATGGATTTGCACTATTTACCAACAATCAACTTTTCTTTGGGTATAGAATACTTTTTTACACCCAATATAGCCATTCGATTGGGTACGTTTACAAACAAGTCAAATTCCAAAAGAATTAGTTGGATTGATTCTTTTTTAGATAATGGTATTCGCGAAAATCTGGAAAGAAGCAGTCAACTTCCAGTAATAACGGAGAGTGGTATCTTGATTTACAATCTTACAAATATCCAAGCTCCGGCTCGAAATGAATATGTTAATTTGCGGGGACTCAGTCTTGGAGTAGCTTGGGAAACCGACACTTCCGCTTTGGGAATCACCTATATCTATGAAACAGGTTTGGGTCAAAGTGTTTATGTAGATTTGATTCCTTCTACAGAACTTGAATACAATGAATCCAAATTTTATTTTACAAGTACGATCAGGAATTAATTACAATTCTAAAATCATATCCGAAATAGGTTTGGCAATACAAATTTTAATGTTTCCACCATCCGTTTCCAAAGTTGTTCGTCCTGATAACTTTTGTACAACACATTTGCGACATGCACCCTTTCGACAACCTACGCTAGGTTTTAATCCGTTTTCTTCTAAAGATTCAAGTATAGTTTTATTGGAAGACAAAAGAATTTCTTTTTGAGATTTTATGAGTTTGGCTGTATAGGTTGTTTCTTTGTTTTGTTTTAAAAATACATTTGTGAGAGGTTGCGTCATGCTTTTCCAAACTAACTCAAACTGCTTGTTTATTTGCTTGCTAAATGGAAAAGAATATTTTACGCCAGTGTAAAGAAGTTCTATAATTGCCTCACTCCAATGAAGAGAACGATACGGAATTTTATATTTTTTGCAAATAGATTCTACCATTTGAGACGCTTCTCGCAAACGGTTGGGAGGTAAATCCGGAAAAAGATGGTGCTCCGTATGAATATTAATTCCACCCAAAAAAACGTCCTCAAATCTTTGATCAACGTAATAGTTCAAGGTTGTAAGGATTTGCCTAAGATAAAATTCACCAATGGTTGCATCAGGAACAACTTCATAGTTTGCAAGGTTGTCATTCAAATGCTCTACTCCAATCATATACACAAAAACAGTGTCCGCATACAACTTAGCCAAAAAGTTCCCCAATGCAACCTTAAAAAAACCGTTCTCCGATTGCAGAGGATACCGCCAATAATTTTCCAGCCATATTTCTAAGGTTTTTTGAATCGGTTTTGTATAAAGGTCCCACTGAAATAAGCTTCTTTTTTCATTTTGTGCCCT
Source organism: Leptospiraceae bacterium (assembly GCA_024233865.1). Classification (GTDB taxonomy): domain Bacteria; phylum Spirochaetota; class Leptospiria; order Leptospirales; family Leptospiraceae; genus JACKPA01. The sequence continues at coordinate 99,081 of JACKPA010000008.1, forward strand.
TGCAGTTGTAATATACCAAGCCATATAAGGAGTAAGATAAAGAGGCATACTAAGCAAAGAAATAACTTGAAACAAATGATAGGGTTTCCATTTTTGTTTATCACTCAAACGAAACATTAAAAACCCAAAATCATGGTCTTGTTCTACAATGTTAGTGTAAATATGGTGGAACTGATTGTGCTCGGTAATCCAATCCTCCTCTACCATACTATTGTTCCATTTCCAATTCTTGCTCTGCAATTCACTTCGGGGAATATCATCATAACAACCATGCATAACCATGTGTCCAATGGCAAATTCCATAGTATAGTGTCCACCTAACATCAAAATACCTCGAATCCAAGACTTAAAATCTTTTGCTTTTTCAATTTTTTCTCTTCCCCTATTGTGTAGTTTTCCGGAAAGACGAGTCATTTTCTGCATATATTTCAAGTCTTCTACCTGATTTTTTGATTTGATATTTTTATAAACATCTCTAATTTCATTTCCAAAAGCGTCAGCTTTTGTATAAGGTAAACCCTGGGAAAATTGCTCTTTTTCTTTTTCCACACCATGGATTGAAAAATTCTTTTTTGCAAGATTCATAACAAAACCTCAGTTTATAGTTTATTTTATATCAAACGTTCAATATAAAATAAAATCAAGAACTTTTTTAAAATTGGATATTTAAAAGTTATATTTAGATGGTTTGCATTTGGTTTTTAAAGGAAGAATATGTGGTTAAAAAAATTAATTAGGCTGTTGATTTGTAAATTGATTTACACTAAAACAATTTTTTTTTAACATTTATTTATGGAAAAATCTAATGAAATTATCCCTCTTTTTAATAATGCGAGAGAAATAATCCAACCCATTCGTTTGAATTACAATATTAAGAATCCAAACCAAGTTATTAAAAAAATATATAAATTAAAGTGTATTGGTAAAGAAGGTGAAGTATATAACTGGTATTATTCCAATGAAGTCCTTAAAACCGGCTATAAAATAGAGGAAAAAACCAAAATGTTTGAGAGTTGGATTCTAGGTAAAATAAGGATTCGAGCTGCCGAGCTAAAAATTACCGTCAATTCGATTGAACGAGCGATTTTGGCTATTGAATTTTTTGATAATCACATCGGAAAAACAAATCTTTGGCTGGAAACAATGGATATGTATACAAAACTCCGAGAACACAAACAAGAAAATGCAAACTACTATCTTCATCTTGAAAACTTTTTTGAAAACAAACCAATCAAACCAAGAATTTCGAAAAAAGAGAAAGAAATACTCGATGCATTAATGGACAAAAAATTAGATAAAAAAACTAAAGATATTAAACTTTCACAATTTATGGAAGTAACCGCAAACAAAAAAGAAAGTGAATATGAAAACTTTGAACCAACGTTGTATCACGAAGAAGGTATAGAGAGTTTAAAAACTTCTTTAACTTACTCTCAATTATTAGCGTATCGGCATCTACAAGGTGAGACAGACTTAACAATGCGACAAATGATTGCAGAAACGGTATCGCGTCTACGTTAGAGCATTACTCATAATTATACAATTAAATTATACAGGATAATTTCTGCAATTTTTTACCATGATTACCTAGATGAATACATTAACTTGCAAGGATAGAGTCTTGGAATAGCTTGGGAAATCGAATAAGCTATCCCGGATAATAAGAAAAGATGAGCACTCCGTATTATTTAGTTTTCATAGTGTATGTTCCATCCCAAAATTCATCAGGTGGATTTTGGATAAAATTTCTACACCTTTCAATATATAGCTTGGAAAGTTTGTCATTTTTTAAATTTTCAAATTGTTTAATTGCCTCCCGGAATTTAAGACTTCTATAAAGTTGTAATCCTTTTTCAAACTCTTCCTTTTTTCTTAATACAATATCTTTTTCACCATCAGTATCAAAAAACATAACTTCATATATTTTTACAAAGTTTAACTTTCCTTTTACAATAACATTATCAACTTCCCTTAAACAGAAAGAATCTTCTATGCCTTCTTTGGAAAGTTCCTCAAAAGTAGCTCCCGAAATAAGAATAGGACAACTATAGTGCAACGTCAATCCTTCAATACGGGATGATAAATTAACGTTATCCCCTATGACAGTATAATCAAGTCGTTTATCCGAACCTATATTTCCAACTATTACTTCTCCTGTATGAATACCTATACCTATTTCTATATTTTTTTTTAATTGTGTATGTTTTTTATTAAAACCTACAAGAGCCTTATTCATTAAAATAGCTGTTTTTACAGCTCTCAAAGCGTCATCATTGCTTTGTAGAGGAGCACCAAATATTGTCATAATAGCATCACCCATAAATTTATCAATAGTACCTTGTTGTGTAAAAATTATATCAGTCATTTCAGATAAATATTCATTAAGAAAGCAAACTACTTCTGCAGCAGTCATGGATTCTGAAATGGTTGTGAATGATCTTATGTCCGAGAATAGGATTGTTACCTTTTGGTTCTTTCCACCTGGCTCAAGGCTTACATTTTTCTTATATAACTCACCGATTAATTGAGGAGGCAAATACCTTTCCATCATTTTTTTTGTATTGGCTTCTACCATCATTATTTTGTTTGATGTTGTGATCGAATAACCTATAAACAAAATAATCGCTAAAGCAATACTCATAGAAAAAACATCAACTGCCGCCATATTAAAATAAAAACTGATTCCCCAAAAAACAATTATAGAAAGGAATCCTGCGTAAATTGTCCCCGCTTTTGAATATCTCAATAAATTTATTAAAAAAAAGACTACAGCACCTGCAAAAGCATACCACTTAATAACCGACTCTTCACTAGTTAGTGCAGGGTCAAATAAAAAAGACAAAACTATATACATATAATCAAAAAATATAACAAAGAATTTTAAATATTTTAAATAGATATTTTTTGATAAAATTATAAGAATAATACTAGAATAAATAAATAATATAATAGCTATTATTAAAGAGGATGTTGATGGTGGACGAATAAGTGAAATAATTTTAAAAAAAGAAAGAAATTCAAATATACCAGCAGCAGAAAGTAGAAAACGAACAAATGCTACTGTTTTTTCGTTTTTTAATTCACGTTCTCTTAATATATCATCAAAAGTTGAACTTGTCATTATTGTATTCCTTTATATACTCTCTAATCATAGTATACCCGATTACCTACCTAAAATCATTTTGAAAAAAAAATTTGTTGAAAGAATCAAGCAATCCGAAGCATAAAAAAGTATATTAAAAAGTAGGTTCAAAATGCGTTTATGGTATATTTTTCTAATTATTTTTTCACTATCACTTGCTGCGGATCAGGTTCCCGTACAACCCACAACCAATAAAAAAAGCTTGAAAAACCAAAAAGTCAGGTGGGGAGAAGAAGAAAGTTTTAGTCCGGAATACACATCCGGATTTTTTAAAAAATTTGGTTTGGGTGTTTGGGGCGATGGAATAGCCATAAACCACAATTCAAATCCTAAATGGCTACAACTCAATTTTGTATATGGAATCACAAAAGACCTCTATGGTTTAAACCTTGGTTTTGCTAATTTCACCCAGGGAGGGAAGTATAAAAACGAAAAAGAAAGGATTTCAAACGTAAAGGGACTTTCTCTTGGTCTGCTTACCAACTACTATGAGCAAAATACAAATGTTACGGGCATTTCTTTAGCCGGAGGAGCAAATATACTCGAAAACGGAGATTTCAAAGGTATTGCTTTGGGCATTGTGAATGAAGTAAAAGGAAATGTTACCGGAATTGCTTTGGGAATTTTGTGGAATGGAATTGACAAAGGGAAAAATTTTAAAGGTATCGCCGGAGGAATGGTAAACAGAATCAATGGAAACCTGAAAGGCATCGTAATAGGTGGAGTAAATGGAACCGATAGTACAGGAACATTAACCGGAATTTCGCTTGGAGTAACAAATTTTGCAAAAGAAATTAAGGGAATTATGATTGGAGGAGCAAATTCTACCATTGAAGAAGGAGACCTTTCCGGACTTGCCCTTGGTATAATGAACGGAGCTATTCAAGGAAACTTGCAAGGTGTAATTATGGGTGGGTACAATTTTACAGGTGGTGAGCCTTTTGCCAACACAAATAGAGGAGGCGAGCTAAAAGGCTTGGCTATTGGGTTTGTTTCCAATAAAATCGAAAAAGATTTAAAAGGGGTAGCAATTGGAGGTTTGGGAAATGTTGTGTACGGAGACGTTTATGGAATGGAAGCAGGACTTATAGGAAACTATACGGGGGGTGTTTCTTTTGCCTTGCAGTTGGGAACTATTAATTATGCAAAAGAGTCCAAAGGAATCCAGATAGGAATATTGAATTATACCCCAAAAAAAGCAAGGCTTCAACTAGGTTTGATAAATATAGCATGGGAAAACCCTATTCCAATCTTGCCCATTGTAAATTTTTATATAAAATAATTTATACCCATTCACCTTTTATACTATGATTAGAGTGATTTTCGTGATTAAGATGATTAGATTCATTTGATTTTAAAGGATTTTCTGCGATTTCAACACCACTCTGTTGTGTATAAGGTCTACATATAGGTATTGGGTATAAATTTATCAATTACGGTTATAATACACTTGTCAATAGACACTACAACCAATAAGCCTTCATAATAGTCAGGGATCTGAATTCCTTTTTCTGCTGCGCTTAGAATGGAATGAAAGGTTAAGATGTATTCGCTTCTATATTGAGAATAAGGAACTTGTGTTTTGGGTTTATAAAGCTTTCCGGAAGGTCTACATTCACCAAATATCATGGTTAAATAAACCGCCTTTTTTGTTATAGCCCTTCTTTGCAAATTTTCCAAGGCGTGTTTAGAAAAGTAAAACTGTTTAAATTGGTTATAATATTTTACAATCATTTTAATCTCCTTTTTAAGCAGACTTTTGTAAGGATTTAGCTATCCATGAAAAGACCAATGCAAATAGATAGGTTGTCATAGATAAGCTAATTAGGATTTACTAAGTTAGACTCTTAAAAAATTGGTTGGTTAAAAAAAATGCAAGAGTAATGGAAAAAATTACGTTTCTATTTGTTAAAGCTTGCTGCTTTGGTCATATAATTTTTCTAATTAGAGAATATTTATACTATGATTAACGTGAGTTCGACATAAGGTTTAACCTTCTTTTTTCGAGCGGTTTAAACCGCTCGTTACTATAATTTCACTACAAAAACCAATATTTTTGCTTACAAATTCAATGGTTTAAACCGCTCGTTACTATAATTTCACTAAGTCACTCGTTAGGAAAGTTACATCGAACTCACGTTATGATTAGAGTGATTTACTGGATTAACATGATTAGATTCATTTGATTTTAAAGGTTTATCTTAAAAACCATATCTGGAAACCACTCTGTTTTGTGTATAATAATAGGTAGTGAGTCGAACTCACGTTAAATAATTCGGCAGGATTTGAGTTATACCAAGTGAATATCAGATAAATAAATCTGCTACTTTTAAAGAAAAGCCTTTCATCCAATCTCCTGGAACATAAGTAGCATCTTTGGAATACAATTTAGCAGAAAAATCCGAATAATAAACCTGCATTTGTTGTGCATGAACAAGAATAATCCAAACTTCTACAGCTCCATGGAGAATATAATTTTGTATTTTTTGTAACATTTTTTCAACATCATTAGATTCTGAAATTACCTCAACCATAAGAGACATTGATTTTTCCGGAATTTTACCTTCACCAACTAATTCATAATTCCAAGCAACATCATAAGAATAGCGGTTTAATTCACTGAGCCTAACTCCCCCTTCACCACTATAGGTTATTCCATACCCACCTTGGTTTATTATCCAATGGTTAATTAAATAACTTAGCTTGGCTACAATTTTTGCATGCTCCGGTTTTGAATATGGCATTTCAAAAGGTTCTCCATTGTATAATTCATAAAATTCCCACTTCTCCGGTTCTTTATCCATTTCGGAAGCAGTCATTTTAATTGGTTTTGTTTTACTTTGAAGTTGCTCGATGCTAGTTGTTGTATTACTTTCTAATATTAAATTACTCATCTTTATCCCTTCTGTTCGTTACTTTAGGAACAATATAAAAAGTATCCCTTAATCTGAAAAATTTTTAGTCCTAACCATCAGATGATAGATTCCTGAAACCAAGCCAATAATACAGCAAACCAGCAGACCCCAGGGAGATGAAGAAAAGAATTTGTCTATATATCGTCCTAATAATACAAAGCCAACAATAACAAAGGCAAATTCAATTCCTAAACTTGAGAGGTTCCAGAGGTTAGAACTTTTTTTTACTTTAGTATGTTTCCGATCCGGGACCATCTAACGCTCATTCTCCAAATTCTATAACGAAGAGTTCTATCGATCCAAGTCAATATGGATTCATTGTAGTTTTGGAAGAAGTTCATTTCATAATAAAACTTTCTTCCTGTAGTAGAATCTACACGAATTTCTCTTCCGCTTGGAAAATAGTTTTCGTCTCCTTCATAAATTTTTAAAGGCATTTCCGAATATGTCGTAGAATGATAACACTTTTTTTGAAGTTCTTCTTCATCGTAAATTTTGTTCAAATCAATCCCAAATTCCGAATACCTTTTATCATTTTTGTACATACAGGTATTATCTTTCCAGTTTATGGAAAAGTAGATTATCATGGCTTTTCCCAAAATATTTTCTCGTTTTACAAAACCCCAAATTCGGGAATCGCTGGAATCATCTCTATTGTCTCCCATAACCATGTAATAATCTTCCGGAATCTTGCATATTCCACCACTATTGCAATTGTTTCTTAAATAAGTGAAGTTAAATCCGGAAAACCGAATAGGAAATAAATTGGTATTTTCGATACCTAGTATATCAGAAGGACTCCCACCTTCCAAAACATAGTGCTCAAAATTACCCTTTTTTTCCTTAAATAAAGACCTGCCAACCGACTTATCATTGTCCAAATCCAATAGCTCATCCTTTGGAGCAACGGGAATCGGCTCAAAACTTTGAAATTCATTAGAGCCTTTCTCTTTGTATTCAAAGAAAAAATAATCAACTTTCTCACCTTTGTAATTAGTTAAATACCTTTGAGAAACTCTTAAAGTATCTCCAGGAAGACCTACAATTCTTTTTACAAATCTTTTGGAAAACATCCCTGGTAAATCAGTTTCCATCTTTTGACCTGGGTTTCTGAAATCATGGGTTGCTTCGGGTGGAGGTATAAAAGTAACAATATCACCCCTTTTTGGATCATCAAATCGAATCAATTCTTTTTCCGTAAACGGCATACGAAACGAATATCTCATCTTATTCACAAACAAAAAATCACCAATTTTCAATGTAGGGATCATAGATCCGGAAGGAATATTATTGGCATCTAAAATAGAAGATTTAAATGCAAAAACAATCACTATAATCAGCAAAAGTGAACCTACGGAAGATAAAAAAGATTGCTCCTCTTTCGGTTTGCTGCTCTTTTTATTTTTTTCCGTTTTTTCTTTGATTTTACGTAACATAAATGGAAGTGAAATTTTATTGGTCTTTTCTGTCAATAAAGTATAGGTATTCTTTTTTACACAGCGAAAGTCCCTTGTTTTAGCCACCGTTTCTGCCAATTCCGGCTATAGCAAATATTATCAAAAAACAAAAAAGTTTTTTGATTTGAGAAGATTCCAGGCTTGATTAATTAGGTATTAAAGGATTATTTATGAAATTTTACCTATTCTTTTTATTTTGTTTTTTCATATTCTATTCCCATACTTTTGCAAACAAAAAGTGTGAAGGAAATTGTGTAAATGGATGGGGTATTTTGTATAGCGTCCATGGTGTTGACGGAAGCCTTATTAAGTACTACGAAGGAAACTGGAAAAATGGAAAAAAGGAAAAAACCGGAACGTTTTTTTATTGGAACGGGCAAAAGGCTTATGAAGGCGATTGGAAAAATGATAAAGTTGACGGACAAGGTGTTTTTTATCATTGGAACGGAAACAAAAAATACCAAGGAAGATGGAAAAACGGGCAAGAAAATGGGAATGGTATCGCTTATGACGAGGATGAAAACAAAATCTACGAGGGAGAATGGATAAATGGTGAAAGGCATGGTTATGGAATAACTTACTATAAAAACGGAACCAAAATGGCAGTAGGCAGGACTGTTCCCTCTGATTTTGACTACAACTTTAAAGGAAAGTTTTACTATCCTAATGGTGAAGTTATCAAAGGAGAATGGAAGATAAAAACCCAAAGCATCTCATGGGAAACTCCCAAAAGAGACAAGCAAACTCTAAAGGAAGCTTACCAAATGGTAAATGCTTGTTTGGATACCTTTAAAAAACTCGAAAGCATAAAAATTTACGTAAATGATAGCATGCAAGGTTTGACACCAGACAGTATAAAGTTATCGAAAGAAGAAAATTGTAATTATAGAATTGAAACCAATATAAAACTGTCCCATGGTAAGAATGAAGTAATTTTAGTGGCTGATACTCCTTCTGAAAAAATTATATCTCTCCAACCTCTGTACATAGATTTTAATAAAAAGTATGTAGCTTCGGAATTTAGAACTGCGCTGATTATCGGAAATGGCGGTTATAAAAACTCTCCGCTTCGTAATTCTGTAAATGATGCAAATACCATGGCAGAAGAATTAAAAGATCTTGATTTCGAAGTTATTGTCCATACAAATTCCAATAAAAAAGAAATGTTGTATGCCATTAAAAATTTTGAAGAAAAGCTAAAAGCAAAAGGTGGAGTGGGACTTTTTTATTATTCCGGTCATGGTGTTCAAATCAACGGACTAAATTATCTAATTCCAACACAAACGGATATCAAAACCGAAATAGACCTGGAACTCGAAAGCGTAGAGTTAAGTCGTGTTATTGCTGCCATGAAACAAGCAACCAATAGGCTAAATATACTCATTCTCGATGCTTGCAGGAATAATCCATATTTAACAAGCTATAGATCGGTTAGGCAAGGGTTATCGATGATAAATCCATCGAGCGGAATGTATATAGCTTATGCGACAGCTCCTGGGGCTGTTGCAGATGATGGAAAAGGAGAAAATGGTCTTTTTACAAGTGAGTTAATCAAAGCAATAAAAATTCCAGGGTTGGCTATTGAGCAAGTATTTAAAGTAGTTAGGAAAAATGTAATCGAAAAATCAAATTACAGACAAGTTCCGTGGGATAACTCGTCAATTATCGGAGAATTTTACTTTAACAAACCATGAAGGATTACGAGTTTTTAACCCCAAAAAAATGACAAACCTCTCTACTTGTGTTATTCGGGCTTAAATATGGATATGTTATAGATAAAATCCAATGGTGTTTCGGTATAAAGAATGAATTTTTCCAATAGTGTTTTGGTATAAAACTTGTAAAATCAAATGGTGTTTGTTGTTTGTATATATTATTAGAGGTGAAATTATTGATTCCATAGAGAGAATTCATGAAAGCACTCCGTTAAAGTTGTCACATTAATTTCCTGCAATTACTTCAGTATCATCTTCTTGATGCTTCTTTTCCCTTTTCTCTTTGCCAAGTTGGTAGAAAGAAACTTTCCTGTTTAGCTTTTCGGATTGTTCCATAAGTATTGATGATATATCCGTTAGTTTTTCAGCGTCTTCTACGTTGGATTGGGCTACTTGGTTTAGCTGTGACATTGCAGTATTGATCTGACCCATACCCATTTGTTGCTCTTCGGAAGCTGATGCTATTTCTCGGATAAGATCAGCTGTTTTTTGGATATCCGGAATGATGGTATTGATCAGGGCACTGGTATCTTCTGCTACTTTGAGGCTCTGCCCGGCTACCTCTCGAATATCTACAGCAGCGTTTTTGCTTTCCTCTGCCAATTTTCTAACCTCTGTGGCTACAACAGAAAATCCGAGTCCGTTATCACCAGCTCTTGCAGCCTCAATGGAGGCATTTACGGCAAGCAAATTGGTTTGAGAGGCAAGATCTTCGATAATATTGATCTTTTCTACAATAGTCTTCATTGCCACTAGTGTATCATTAACAGCTTTTCCACCCTTTTTTGTATTTTCGGCTGAGCGTGTGGAAATAGATTCGGTTAGTTTGGCATTCTCACTATTGTTATTAATGGTTGCGGTAATTTCTTCGATGGAAGCGGATGACTCTTCAACGCTAGCGCCTTGCTCACTAGCACCGGATGTGAGATTTTGAGATGCTTTGGCAATTTTATCAGCTCCTTGCATAAGGTCTTTTGTAATTTGGAGTAATTCCGATACTATATCATGGATTGTTTCCATAATATCGTTTAAACCTAGCATGATCTTTTGATAGTCGCCCTTGTATTTACTTTGTTCAGCTCTTACGTAAAGTCTACCCTCTTTTACTGCCTTCGCAAGTAGACCCGAATCACGAATCAGTGAATTGATATTGTTTTTCATGAGTTCTAGCCATTGGTGTATCTGATCCTTATCCGATGCCTTATTCATTTTGGCATTCATGTTTCCATTGGCTATAGCTGTTACATAATCAACTAGCTCATTTAACCATTGGTGAACCCCGTTTACAGCATCTTTCATCTGCTGATGATCACCATGACATTCAATCTCAACTCTTTCACTTAAGTCCCCACCACGGATTTTCTTCAAAATTCGGTTTCCTTCGTTAATAGGCAGTAAGGTAGCATCCAATAAACGATTGATCCCAAGTAGCATTTCTTTGAAGGAATATTCAAAATTACTCGCTCCTCCTCGAATTGAAAGATTTCCTTTTACGGATTCGTCAATTAAACTGAGAATCTCTTTATTGATGGCTAGCATGTTTTGTTTCACCAAGTCAAGAGTTTGGTTGATAAAGGCTTTTTTTCCAGGTAACTTAGGCATATCAACAGAAAGATTTCCCTTTCCATACTCGCCAACCACTTCTACGATCTTCTTTTTTACACCTATGTGAGTTCCCACCTGCTCATTTACACCCAGAGCCATTGTTCGGTATACGCCTAGAAACTTATCAGCCGGTATAAAGTAGTCTATATCACCAGCCTCTTGTTCCTTTGCCATCTTAGCCATCTCGTCTACAAAAAGATTAAAGGTATGAACCATTGTATTCAGATTTGTTTTGAGAGTATTGAAATCACCTTTGTAGCTTTCTGTTATAATCGGAGGCACTTCGCCTTTGGCAATTTTTTCCACGTAATTGGCAGCCACTGTAACTGGAGATAGAATCGCATCCAATAAACGATTGATTCCTATGACAATATCTTTAAAGGAATATTCAAACCTATTTATATCACCTCTTGCGGAAAGCTCTCCATTGATAGAAGCATTGATCAATTCATGAATCTGCTGATTGATGGCTAGCATGTTCTGTTTTACCAAATCAAGGGTGTTGTTTATAAAAGCCTTTTTTCCCGGTAGTTTGGGCATGTCAACAGAAAGATTTCCTTTACCATATTCACCAACCACTTCTACGATCTTCTTTTTTATATTGATATGGGTTGCAACCTGCTGGTTTACTCCCTCTACAACGGTTTTGTAAGCTCCTTCAAATTTCTCAGTCGGCATAAAATATTCAATATCTCCGACATCTTGTTCACGTCCCATTTTTACCATCTCATCTATTAAGCTCTGAATGGAAGTTTTCACAAGGTCAAAAGATCGAAGCAGGTTCCCAATCTCATCTTTTCTTTCATTCCGAATCTCAAATTGGAAGTTACCTTTGGATAGCTTATCCGCATAGCTGGTAGCAATTTGAATAGGATTGATTATACTATTTTTCAACCACAAAAGAAGTAGTATGCTTAAAATGACAGTAGTTGCTATTCCGGTAAGAGATACAAACCTAGTATAAGTATACAAATTTTCGTTTGCTTCGTTTGTTTCTTTGGTTTTTTTTACCTTGTTATTTTGAAGTTCGTCTATTTTGCTTACAGCTTGGTTGAAAAGGTCAAATGACTTACCTCGTAGTAATTGCTTTGCCTCATCGTTTAAATTTCTTCGCGAAAGAGAAAGAATGTTTTCGTGATCTTGCAAATAGAGTTTGTATAGACTAAGTAATTCGTTATAGATGACTTTTTCGCTTTCACCCTTAACGTAATCACTGTATTTGTTTGAATTTTCTACAAACTTTTGCCTGTCTTCTTCCAAGTCTTTCTCAACATCTTTTTGCTCTGCAATGTCTATGGCGAGTATGTGCCGGAACTGTCGGATTCTAAAGGATGATAGGTGCTTCATCATATTCCCGGTAATTATCGTAGCGGGCATAAATTCAATTGATACAACCTTACCGGAGTCCTTAACTTGGGATAGTTGTGTTAGGTTATAAAACCCTAATCCTAAAGATACCAAAAAGAGAAGCAAAAAGGAAAATAAAATTTTTCGAGAAATTTGTAGGTTGTTTAACCAATTCATAAAAAAAACCTTAAAAATGTTGATTAGAATTAAACTCTATTTTCTTAACTTGTACGTCAATACCTATCTGAAAAACTCTCAACAAATTATAATTGATTTTGAGTCTCATATCTATACAATCACCGTAAAAACTCTCTTGCCATCTACAGAGGTTGACCTCAAAAACTGGACAGAAAAATTAAAAAATAAGAGAATAAAATAGGCTATCCAAAAAAAAGGAAAGTCAATGAAACCAAGAAAAACATACGAACCAAAATTTTGGACTTGACATTTTTGAAATAAAATCGTATCTTGGGATGTTGGTTATTATAGTCAAACTATAAAAGTATGGAGTTAATTAAAAGGCAATATATTATCGTTTCATTAAGTAAGCAATATGAAGAAATTTCTAATTGATGTAAACTTACCTTATTATTTTTCTCTATGGAATAAAGAAGAATATATTCATTTAAAAGATATTAACGACGAGTGGAAAGATGAGATGGTATGGATAAAATAGATTTAAAATTTTTATTATGACCTATGTTTAAACGCTAAACATGATAACCAATTTAGAAAATATATTTATTATAGATGATGATGTTGAATCTAATCAAACCATTGGTCGGATTTTAAATGTCTTTAGCAAAGACATCATCATCTATTCCAATTGGGATAGCATAAATGAACTTCGCTTGCACACCTATAGCTTATTGATTTTTAATTCTTTGTTTATAGGGCATGGCAATGTAGGGTATAATGTCTTCGTAAAAACGAATCGGAAAAGGATAGGAAAAGACCTTTTTTGCATGGTACTTTTGGATTCCATCCATTCTATTCCAGAAGAAGATTTTGTGGAAGATTTGATCTACAAACCGGTTCGGAAATTTGAAATATTATTCGCTGTAAATAGGTTAATGAAAAAAATTAACGTCATCCATGAAAATAAAATTCTCAAATCTTCTATCCTTATCAAAGAAAATACTCCTCTAAAAGAAATTGAAAAACAGGTGATCATCCATACCGTTACTAGATTTGAAGGCTCTAAAGCAAAGGCTGCCAATATCTTGGGAATCAGCAAAAGAAGCATTGAGCTGAAATACAACGAATGGGGATTGTAGGTTTTAGATAGAAAATTCACTCCTTTTTCCATTTTTGATGCCAACTTGGATTAAGAGCTCTCTGATACAAATAGGCATCCATTAGTACAAGGTGAATTGCGGCTTCTACGATAGGAACGGCTCTAGGGAGAACGCAAGGATCGTGCCTACCACCTACTTTTGTAGTAACTTCTTCCGGTGTATCGTTGACCGTTGCTTGTTCTTGGGAAATGGTTGCAGTAGGTTTAAAAGCAGCTCGTACCATAATGGTTTCACCGTTGGAAATACCACCTTGGATACCTCCGGATCGATTGGTTTTGGTTCTGATTTGATTGGTTTCCTTTTCTACATAAAATTCATCATTGTGAGCGCTGCCAGTAAGCTTAGTTCCTTCAAAGCCGGAACCAAATTCAACGCCTTTACAAGCCGGAATAGATAACAAAGCTTTTCCTATATCAGCTTCTAGCTTATCATAAACGGGGTCCCCAAGTCCTGGAGGAACGTTTTTACATACCGCTCGAACCGTTCCGCCAATAGAATCACCGGATTTTCGAACTTCTCGAATTCTTTCTTCCATGAGTTCTGCCATTTTTGAGTCAGGGCATCTTACTATGTTTTGGTCTACTTCCTCTATCGAATTGGGAAAATTTTGGGTGATATTTGCAAATATGTCTCCCACGGAATCTACCCAAGCGATTGTGACAATTCCCAATTCTTGTTCCAGGATTTGTTTTGCCAATGCACCAGCTGCAACTCTAGCGATTGTTTCCCTTACCGAAGCTCGCCCGCCTCCTACATGAGAACGATGACCGTATTTTGCATGGTAGGTATAATCCGCGTGAGAAGGTCGAAAAACGTGTCTCAATTTTTCATAATCTTCCGAGCGATGGTCTTTATTGTCTACAATCATAGCAAGAGAAGTTCCTATGGTTTTTCCTTCAAATATACCCGATACAATTTTAACTTGATCACTTTCCTGTCTGGACGTTGTAATGGAGCTTTGACCTGGCTTTCTTCTATCCAATTCTTTTTGAATTTTTTCCATATCAACCGGAAATCCTGCTGGAATTCCTTCTATAACGACCCCCACAGAAATTCCGTGAGATTCTCCGAATGTTGTGACTTTAAATATTTTTCCCCAAGTTGACGGCATGAATCTATAATTTGTGAATCCCTATTGCTTTCAAATCAAAAATAAAAGATAAACTCTTTTAAGTCTTTTTTTGATAAATGGTATGTCCTAAAAATTTAAAGCTGTCCGTAATCCCAAACAAAGTTTCCGAATGACCTATAATAAGCAATCCTTCACTTGTCATAATTTTTTCCATTTGAGAAAACAGCTTTTTTTGAGTAGGCTTGTCGAAATATATGATTACATTTCTACAAAAAATAATATCCATTTTGTCCGAAAACGGATAAGGAGATTCTAAAAGATTGATTTTTTGAAAATGTATCATGCTTTTTAAAAATGATTTTGCCTGGTATTCTCGTGAACTTCCTTCTACCTTTAGAATATCAAAATACTTTAAAACCAAATCTTTTCTCATGGTTGCTAGTCTTTCGTCTTTATAGACACCTTTTTCTGCCGTTGCTAAAACATTTGTATCTATGTCAGAAGCGAAAATTTTAATATCCCAATTAGATTTTTGACTAAAATATTCGTGCACTGTGATAGCTATGGAATAGGGTTCTTCTCCCGTTGAGCTAGCAGAACACCATATTCTCAATTTTTTTATACCACCAGCTTTGCTTTTTTCTAAGCTTGGAAAGTATGTATTTTTTAAAAAATCAAAATGGTGGTTTTCTCTAAAAAAATCTGTTTTGTTGGTTGTAATTCGATTTATAATTTCTAAAATTTCTTTTTGAAAAAAAACTTTATCCGTTTTTAGTTTCACAACATAATCTTCAAAATTTTTAATACCTAGGGTTCTTAACCTAATATTAAGCCTGGATTGAAGCATAATTTTTTTGTGAGGTGCAAGGAATATACCGGTTTTTTGATAGATAACATCCTTAAGGTATCCAAAATCCGCGTCTTTAATGTTTATAATAGAATTGAAAAAATCAGTCACATCGTATAAGACTAGATAAAATCCTAATCTGTAAATAATATTTTTAAATTTTGTATATATTAAAAACTAATTTTATTTTTCTTTTAAAAATATCTGGAATAATTAGTTTTGTATAAAGTATCATGCCACCCGGAACAGGATGGAAGTTTGCTGTACTTTTTTAGGATTTATAGGATGTTAAAATTACTAGCCATTTTTTTAATCATATATATTATTTATAAATTTATATCCTCTGTTTTTTCGAGGATTATTTTTGTGCAGAATCAAGGTTCAAGAAATACACGATTTGGATATGAACAAAATCAAGAAAAAGATATTTCTGACAAAGCTAGAGTGATAGATGATGAGAAATAATTGGGTTTTTTATAGAAAAAACAAAATATCCACTGTTAAGAAGCGTTTTTTGCTTCTTTTCTTCTGCTTATTGTCGTTCTATTGTAGCCCCTCACAGGGGGAATTTGGTTGGGCAACAACAAACAATGAAGGAATGGATGCCTTTGAAAAGCAGTTTTATATTGTAACCGAATATAAAATGATGAAGAGTAATATCTTTTTTTCTCCTACGGATAAAATCCATTATGTTTATAAATTTGGAAATTTTCCGGTTGCGGGTTCGGAATTCATTGTTGTTTTGGAAAAAGAATCCCTCGGTTTTGTTGAAATTGATTTAAAGAAAAAATTAGTTGAACCTGAGAGCAATTCGTTACGAGACAATTTTGAGCCTTTAAGCGTCGGAAAGTACCGATTAAAAATTGTATACGACCAAGAAACAATTGATGAAGTCATCTTCGAAGTTCTACCGGAAGGCGGATACTATAACCTAGAAGTCAAAGATTCTGATTCTCAATTTGAAGAACAGGATGAAATTTTAAAATATTCCAGATAGCGAAATGATACAATGAAAAAAATTTTACTAATTCTTCTTTTAATATTATTATGTTTTTGCAAGAGAGAATTTAATGCCAACTACTTAAGCATTTCTTTAAAAGACTGGGAGGGGAATGAGCAGAGCATAAAAAATTATAAGGGTAAAGTAGTTATTTTGGATTTTTGGGCTACATGGTGTGGACCTTGTATTAAATCTTTTCCGGTAATTGAATATTTACGTGAAAAATCAAATCCTAAAAATTATGTATTTTTAGGTGTAAATACAGACACCAACTTAAATGCAACCCAGGTTAAAAATTTTGCTGACAAATATGGAGTAAAATACAATAGTCTGCTCGATCCAACATTAAAACTTTCCAGTGCAATGGGAGTCAGGGGATTACCTGGTTTATTTGTTTTGGATCGAAGCGGTCAAGTTATTTATCGTCAATACGGTATCAATTCCAACGATATATCCGGCTTGTTAAACAAAATGGAAAAATGGGAAAAGTAGCTTCTTTTATATATACTCAACGCGGAGTGGTTTTCGGATATGGAATTAAAGAAAATCCTTTAAAATCAAATGAATCTAATCATGTTAATCACGGAAATCACTCTAATCATAGTATAGCTTCCGTTTTTGTGATGATTTTATCAATATAATCTTTTACCTTGCACAGAATAGAATAGATTTCAAAAATATCATTTCCGGTAGCGTCATAGGCTCTGCTAATGGTATACTCATTTTGAATTAAAACAACAAAATACCAAAAACGCCCTTCGACAAGGGCACCATATAAGGGGTTATTGCTGTTGTTTATGGTTTTTGCAGCAAGCATTTCTATCAGCAGTTGTCCGTCTGGGTCGTTTACTGCACGTCGTGACGGTTTATATTCGTGCAAAAAAAAGAAAGGAGTACGTGGTTTTTGTAATCCGGATGCCACCATAAAATCGACTTTCCCCGATACTTCGATATTTTTTATTTTTGCGGTAAGCGTTCTCTGTGAAAAAGCTTTGTATTTATCAGTATTAAAGTCCACTAAAATAAGAAGAGGTCCTATGAATTGCATTTTAAGCTCATCTTCATTCCATGTATTCACATAAAGCAAAAGTTTTTGAGATAACATTATAAGGACTTTTGTTTGAAATTCGTCAACCTTTTTTTCAATTGATGTCCAATTCGTTAATAGTTTACTCTCTAAGTTGCGTTGAATATTAAATTCTATCTGGAGATCATCTATTGTCCATGTTTCAAATGCTCTCATAATTTTTTTACCTATGAACCTTTATTCTATAATTTTATAAGTCCCAAATTATAGAGTCAAGGCAAAATTAAAAGCTTATACCTTAACTCACGTCAAATACTTATCGATCCCAATAGACGCAATGGTAGAAGTTGTCCAAGCATTTTGGAAGTTGAATCCACCGGTGATTCCGTCGATATCAATCACCTCACCCGCAAAAAACATTCCTGGAATAATTTTGCTTTCCATTTTTTCAAAATTTATTTCCTTTCGTTTCACTCCACCGCATGTTACAAATTCATCTTTGAAGGTAGATTTTCCATCCATATCAAACTCTCCTGCCGTAATTTCCTTGGATAATTGGCTTAGTTCGTCATTGGAAGTTTCTGCTAGCCGTTTATCAAGTGGTATATTTGCATTGGAGAGAAACATTTGAAACAGACGAGAAGGAAAAGGATGTAGTGAAATCGAGCCAATGAGCTTACTGGGATTATCTTTTCGCAAATTCGTAAAATAAGAGAATAATTCATTGGTTTGAAAATCTCCTATCCAATTTATGCCTATTTTTGCTTTATAGTCGGATTCCGCAAGATTTTTTGCTTCAAAAGCAGAAAGCTTTAGTATAGCAGGACCGCTAAATCCCCAATGCGTAATTAACAGTGGTCCGGATTGAGGTTTGCCTTTTGGCAATAACCGAACTTCTGCTTTAGGGACTGATATTCCCGGAAGATTGGAATAGCGAGAATTTGGTATGGAAAAAGTGAATAAGGACGGAACAGGAGGTTCTATTGTGTGTCCGAGACTTGTGAGCCAATTCCAAACTTTTTTACTGGAACCCGTAGCAATAAGTATACATGCACATTTTATTTCCGTATCATTGTCTATGGATAAAACAAACCTTTCTTCTTTAGAATCCGGATTGAGAAAAATAGACCTCACACCGGTTCCAAGCAAGAGATTGATTTCCTGCTTTTGGGTTTCGGAAAGAAAGCAGTTTATGATGGTTGAAGAAGAATCCGTAGTTGGAAACATTCTCCCGTCTTCTTCTGCTTTTAAAGCAACATTCCTTTTTTGAAACCATGTGATTGTGTCTTTAGGTTGGAATTTTTGAAAGGCATACTTTAGTTCTTTTGAGCCTCTCGGATATTTCTTTATGAGTTCTTCTATGTCAAACAGATTGTGGGTGACATTACACCTTCCTCCACCGGATATCTTTACTTTTCCTAAAGGTTCTTTACTTTTTTCTAGTAATACAATATTCGCTTTTGATTTAATTTTTTCAGCTAATTGGAGAGCTCCAAAAAAACCGGCAGCTCCGCCACCGATAACACATACATTAGGTTTCAAATTTTTCATCATTTAACGATATAATGTCTATTTATCTTCGATTCCTGCTTCTTCAAAACCCTTCTTTCTTAATAAACAGGAGTCACAGATTCCGCATGGTTTGGAATCAATTGGATCATAACAAGAATGTGTCATCGAAAACGGAACTTTGAGATCACTCCCAAGTAAAATAATTTCTTTTTTGGATAGGTGAATGAGAGGTGTTACAATTTGAATTGGTTTGTTTTCTGTACCGGACTTTGTGCCCAACCAAATTGCCTTTTGAAATGCTTCTATGAATTCGTGTCTACAATCAGGATATCCGGAATAATCTAAAGCATTGACTCCAATATATATCTTGTCAAAGCCACAACCTTCAGCCAAAGAGACAGCGTAAGAGAGAAAAAGGATATTTCTTCCCGGTACATAAGTATTTGGAATGGTTTCTTTGTGAGAAAAGTTTTTAGCAACTTGCAAATTTGTATCTGTTAAGGAAGAACCTAGAAAAACTCCAGTCTCAATTTTTTGAATAATGTGCCGAACTTTATTCTCTCTCGCAATAAATCTTGCTTTTTCAATTTCCATTACATGTCGCTGATTATAATCAAACGTTAAGGCAAGAATTTCTTCATTTTCTCTTAAAGCCTTATAAAGGCAAGTTGTGGAATCCAAACCACCGGAAAATAAAACAACTGCTTTTGACAAATTTTTCTCCTATATTTTTAGGATTATTTGTATTTACAAAAAATGCAAGACGTTTTCTTTTTAAAGTATCACCTATGAAAAATGAAATTCCTATAATTGTTGGAAATTCCAATCAGATCGTTTCTATCTGTGAAAAAATTCCAAAGTTAGCAAGTATAAACGTGCCTGTGTTTATCCAAGGCGAACGCGGGACAGGAAAAGACCTAGTTGCAACAAATATATTTTACCACTCTCAAAATGCAGAAAAAGAATTCTATAAAATAGATTGTAGTATATTAGAAGATGAATTAAACTATATCGCCATTCAACTCCAAAAAGAAACACAGGAAATGTTTATTTATTTTGATGGAATTGAAAAATTAAATGAGTACGGGCAATCTTTACTTTATAGAGCCATGGAAAAAAATGAAATCGTAATCCATCGCTCTTCCCTTCTGCTAAAAGCCAGAATCATAGCATCAGCAGATTTAACCATACCAGTTTTAGTTAAGCAAGGATTATTTAGAGAAGACCTGTTTTTAAAGCTCTCTACCATCAAGATTACTTTACCTTCTTTGAAAGAAAGGAAAGAAGATATACCACTGCTGGTACACCATTTTATAAAAGTATTAAACACAAAGTACAAAAAATCCATCAATCGAATATCTGAGGATTTAACCAAATTCTTACTAACCAATCGTTGGTATGGAAATGTTGGTCAACTAAAGAATTTATTAGAAGGAATGGTTGCTCTAAGCTCCAAGAGAAAACTAAGCCTTGCTAATGTACCAAAAGAATTTCTTTCAGATATCCCAACTGCCGCAAACAATGATGTTGTTATTACACCCGGAATTTCCTTAGAAGATTATGAAAAACAAATCATCAAAACCAACTTAGAGTTTATGAACGGGAACCGTTTGCAAACAGCCAAAATACTGGGAATTTCCGAAAGAAATCTATATCGTAAAATCAAACAGTACGATATTTAACCCAAGAAAAAGATCGTAGTTCTTTAATCCTCGTTACTACCAAGGTAATTGGCAACTGCCAAGCAAATTCCACCCAAAAAAGCAGAAACAAAGCTTGGAGTATTTAAAATATCCGGAAAAAATTTAGCAATACCTATTAATATAACGGCATTCAAAACCAAACCGGCAATTCCCAATGTGATGTAATAAACTACGGCTCCAATCCCTAGTGTAAAAATCACAATTAGTTTTCTGGCAATGAAATTGGCTACAATAAAAACCAAAACCAATATTATACTATTCTGAATTTCTCCTTTGACCTTTAGGCTTGCATCTATCAAAGGGAAAATGAAAATAACTACTAAAACTTGTAAAGCTACTCTAAATATAAGATTTTTCATAAGTTTTATTTTAAAATATACGATGAATTGTCACCCACAAAAAATGCAAACTTTAGAAATTTATATCCGGTTACTGAATTTATTGTGTTTAACTACTTTGGAGTCAATATCTCGGATAACCCCTCCGATTCTTTCTAATTCTCTTGATTCAAGTTCACGCCGTACCCAGGGTGGAAGTTGTAAAGCGACATTTAAAATCTCCTTTTTAAAGTTTTGGTTTCTAATTAAGTTGGGTACTCAAACTTAATCTTCCGTAGTTGTATCTATTGGGACTGAAAAACCTATTGAGAAACCTACTTCAGCAGAAGTTTTACTATTAAACTTCCTTTTTAAAATATAGTTGGCTAAGAGCAGTTCTGTTAAACTTAAGTCTCTCTCGGGATAGATATAGTGGCGTTCGTCGTTGTAAGCGTACACATTTTTTTTTAACCGGGTTGCTCTTACATACCAATTCATGTCAATGTTGAGTCCAAAAGAGGTAAACAATTGTGAGCCAATACCCCATAAAAACTGATAAGTTGGTTTTGTATTAATTTCTGTTGTTAAATTGGGAGCTGTACTTATCATACCAGATGCATTCCAAAATTCATCCCCAACAATAGGATATAAAATATGAACTCCAGAATTCTGCATCTCTCTTACTGTCTGTGTATGACCATATAAATTCCTTTTAACTTTGAAACTAAAGTAAATTGGGCTAAATTCCAAAGGAAATGCTTTCATATAAATAGAAGCATTGGTATCTGGCTTAGTTTCAGAGTAAGAAGAATAAGGAAATCGTACAGAGCCATTATGGTAGTAAACATAATCATAAAAGTCTGGTTTATTTATGCTATCATAATAAACCTTGCTTGGAAAATTTAAACCTTTGGATTGATAGTATTTAAATTTATCTAATTCGACACCAAAAGCCAAATATCTAAAGTTGTATTGAAGAGAACCACCATAAGATTGATGACCTTTTACTAAAAAACTAAGAAATTGAGCTTCTCGATAATCTCCTTGGTCTCTTCCAATAATAAAGAGAGAAAGTAAATATGCTAAGGCTAATAATGCTTCCATGTAAAAAATCCTTTTTATTGTTCTTGATAAGAATACATTGCTGCAGGTGGAATTACTAAAATTTTTGCAACATCATGAACAGTGTAAATGATTAGAGGTCCTGCAATTTTAAAAATGGCAACAATCGGAAAAGTGAACCAGCATGTAATGGTATAGGCAACTTTTTCTTGTAATCCTTTGTCTGATGTCCATAAGCGGTAAGGAATGGCATAATCTATAAGTCCAGCTTCAAAGAACATAAAAAAACCAAACCCCCTTCCGTCTCCTTCTTCGAGTGTTGCACAACGATATTCTGTCTTACTAAACCTTCTAAAATGGTATTTTCTTTCAGGCATATAAAAACCACCCTGGGGATTTAATATTACTTCTGGAAAACGAAGCCATAGATAAAAAGGATGTCTTTCTCCATTGATGCGATTTACCTGACCTATTTTGGCAATTTCGTCCGTATACGAATCTGCATCTACTGGCTTGCAATCACTATCATCTATAATCAAAATCGTATTTCCAAGTCCTGGCTTTCCAATGAACCATTCTCTAAAACTATCGTGCTCCCTAAGTTGTCCGAGTGAGCAGCTGCATAAAAATAGTATAATTAAATACCTCATAAACTTTTTCCTTTTACAACTGACTTGATATTCCAAATCTACCTCCTGAGTCCCAAACTCCGACACCAAAAGAACTGTTAAAAAAATAATCTCCATAAACTTCTATCATTAAACAACTACCATCAGGAATACGGTATTTAAACCCCATAGAAGCACCCGTACTATCTATAATTGCTAATTCACGGGATGTTATTAGACCACTTGTTGAACTTCCCAATAATGCAATAATTGCTCTAATTGTTCCAAAAAGACCAAAAGAAAATCTAGTATACATTCCAAAATCATCTGTATTACTTTGGAAATAAACATCCCAGGTTAAACTACCAGCATGAAGGAATTTACTTTTTTCTTCCATAGCTTTTTTTACAAAGTAATATTGCAAAAGCAAATTATTACCTAAAAAACTATCATACAAACCAGTTGTGTTTGAATTTGGAACAGTGAAAATTGTACTATTAGGTGATGTTAAAGTATAATAAAGCAGTCCCATTCTATTAAAGGAAATTGGTTCTACTTTTTTAAAACCTTTTACTTGAACAGCGGTATAATTTATTGATAGACCAAAAGTAACAAATTCAGATTTATTTCCACCTTTTAAAGAAATTCTGGTATTGTAAGTTCGTGCTGGATGTGGAGCTTTGTATTGATTTAAATTATAATATTCTAATGCCTGGATAAGTGGAATTTTAGTGTTTCCAAAGTTTCCTAAACTAATTCCATTAGTCAAAGCATCCTCACTATAAGGGTTATAAGTTTGCAGGCTTGTTTTTCCCCAACCACTACCCAAGAGAAATTGATATTCTGTTTTGCTTTCCTCATATTCGTCTTCTTCTTGAGCAAGTATGACAAAAGGTAGAAAGATTAAAAATAATAGGGAAATAACATTTTTACTCATAAAAAAAATACTCTTTTTAAATATTATATATAATTTCAGACAGAAATCCTACCAAAAGAATACGAGAAATGCAAACCATAAAAAGAAAATTTTAACTCTTGTAGGTCAATATGAAAAAGATTTACCACTTGTTTCATTTTATAAACTGGATGTTGATTTTACCAAAAAAATTTGAGAATCATTTTGAACAAAAACTAAAAGATTATGAGGAGAAGAAAGATATGCCTTATGTAAGTCTTCTTGAAAAGAAATTCATGTCTTCTACGGTATAGCTATAACTTAAGCCGGATGATCTTTTAGCCGTATTTCCGGATTATTTCTTATAAAGTAGTTCATATCCCATTCGGATTCAAAAAGAACAACCGTTTTGTTTTCCCTATCTTGGATTTGGTTGGCGGATGACGGAAGTTTGGAAGCGTCTTCTTCATGAACCCATCTACACGCTTCATAAGGTAGCATATTTATGTTTGTGTCCACGTTGTATTCGTCTTTGAGCCTTCTTTGAAAAACATCAAACTGTAATCTACCCGCAGCTCCTATAATAGGGCTTCCTGATCCGATGGTTCGAGAACTGTAGAGGTGCAATATACCTTCTTCTGTGAGTTGCTCAATTCCTTTTTTAAAACCTTTCAAAGAAGTTGTGTCCGCAGTAGATATGGTGGCGAATAGCTCCGGAGCAAAAACGGGTAAAGGTCGCAAATTTGGTTGTTTTCCCGAATATAAAATATCACCGATTTTATACGTTCCCGGATTGATTAGACCAATAATATCACCCGGATAAGCTTCATCAACAGTATTCCTGTCCTGACCAAAAAAGGCAAAAGAAGAGGAAAGTTTGATTTGTTTTCCCAAGCGGTTGTGGTTTACGTTCAAACCTCTTTCAAACTTACCGGAACACACTCGAACAAAAGCAATTCTATCCCTGTGAACTTTGTTCATATTTGCCTGAACCTTAAAAACAAAACAACTAAAAGGTGATTCTACCGGATCCATCAAACTTCCATCGGATAAAATGATATGATAGGGAGAAGGAGCAAGGTTCAAAAAACGGTCTAAAAATAGCTTGATTCCAAAATTATTCAGAGCTGAGCCAAAAAAAACGGGCGTAATCATTCCCTCTAAAAACTCATCTTGGTTAAAAGGATGAATTCCGTCTTCTACAAGCTCAATTTCTTCTCGAAATTTGTCTAATATGTCTTTATCAATTTTTGAGTCTAAGGCAGAATCATAAACTCCGGAAACTTCAAAAGGTGCGGGTAAAATCCCACCGGTTGTTTTTTCGAACAAATGGACTTCCGAATTCAGCCTGTCATACACTCCCTTAAAGTCAAAACCTGTTCCAAGGGGCCAAACATAAGGAACGGCAATAATATTCAAAACTTCTTCGATTTCATCCAGAAGTGCAAACATATCTTTTGTAGGTCGATCCATTTTATTGATAAAGGTTATAATAGGAATACCACGTTCTCGACATACTTTAAAAAGTTTTCTTGTTTGTGGTTCAACCCCTTTGGCAGCGTCCAAAACCATCACAGCAGTATCTGCAGCTATCAACGTTCTGTAGGTATCTTCGGAAAAATCCTCATGCCCTGGTGTATCCAATAAATTTAATACATAGTCGGAATATTGAAACTGCAAAGCAGCGGAAGTAATGGAAATTCCCCTTTCTTTTTCCATTGCCATCCAATCGGAAGTGGCTGTTTTTCGCTCTTTGCGTGCTTTGACCGCACCCGCGAGCTGAATTGCACCTCCATAAAGGAGCAACTTTTCTGTTAGAGTTGTTTTTCCCGCATCAGGGTGTGCTATGATAGCAAATGTTCTTCTTTTTGTGACTTCTTCTTGTAGACTTGGCATAGTTTTTTGTATGGATAGGGTATTTTGCATATTGGAAGGGTCAAATCAAAAATGGACTTTCTTTTGGTAATTTATCAGCATTTGTTTTATTACCCATGGGTGAAAATAAGAGAAATAATTATTCACTTTTGCAATAGAAGCAATTTGTCCGTCAACAAAAGATTATATGAAAAAATACTAATAGAATTAATGATGCTTTGACTTTGCCAAAAATCCTCAAAACGTGGAAACCTGCCAGCAGCCATATCCTTACCCATATCTTTTTGTTATTCACCACAGATTTACACAGATGGACACCGATTTTTTAATTCCTGTTTGATTTTTTTGATTAATAAAAAATTGAATAGTTTATATAGTGAATCTCGCACTTATCCCTTACGGATTTTTATAAAACTATTTTCATATAATACGCATTTATTTATAATTATCATAAATATACTTTATAATAACAATATTTCCCCATATCCGTGTTAATCAGTGTGTATCTGTGGTTAAAATCATTCCATACTTATGGGTAAAGCTATGCCCGCTTACAACTCGCTCAAGGCTTGTTATTGTGTTATCTCACATGAAAGATCGATGATATTTAAGAATTCTTTGTATCGAGTAAAATCTTCGGTGTTATTAGTGAACAGATATTGAATGATGTTGCTTTTTGTGATAGAAGCTATGTTTGCATCGTGAATTTGCTTTCCTTTTACACCAAATTCATCACATAATCGAACCAAATGTTCTATAGAATCGCTAGTTTCAAAAAGAACCTCAAATATACTTTGAAAGTCTTTAATATCTTCCAAGACATCTTCAATCGTTTGATTGTCTCTAGTTAGAATACCACAATACTCCCTATTTATTATTTGTTTCTGATAGATTCATTGGTCTCGATTTTATTTTACCCTTTTTTTGTGATATATTAATAATGGTAATCAAAATTCTACATTTTCCATAAGGTAAACCTTCCGGTATGTTGACTCAGCAATTATCGGCATTAAATTATTTCTACCTATCCCCATCAAGCTGTTCTTTTGCACCAAGCTTGATCTATCCCTTTCCTGACAGGAAAGGGAGCATAATATCCATTTCTTAACAAAAAGGACGGAATATTTAAGAAAATTTTATAGATTTAGGTAAACAAAATAAAACCTACTATAACTTTCGCTCCCTTTCCTGCGGTTTCCCAAGCATGCGAACCAGGAAAGGGAGAAGGAGGGATAGGTATTTGAATTAAAAAAGCTATATTTTTAGTTAAAAAATTGTTACCGATAATTGCTGATGTTGACTACAAGTTGCCGATTTTTTGGTATGTCAACAATTCTCTCTATTGTTTTCATATTCTATCTCCTATTCATATACCTTGGTTAGTTTGATTTTTGTGATTTTGTTTTTCTTGTCAAATTATTTTAAAAAAACTTGACTATCTTCCTTGGCTATTTGCAAATTAGAATATCCCCTTATAAGCTATTCGTTTGGTTGACATTTCGACTTCGCTCAATGTCCGCAAAGCGTTCAAACGCTGCTCCCTGAGCGTAGCCGAAGGGAGCAGATTAGGGGGAAAGAGGCATATTTCCATGAAAAACCTGAAGTTCATTTTCCTACTTCTTTTCACAATCTCCCTCTTTGCAGAGGAGAAGTATAGGCTTTCCATCTTGGAAGAAGACTTTGCCAAAAATCCTCAAAATGTGGAACTCTGCCGATCCCTGCCCGCTTGCAGCTAGCTAACGCCTTGTTTGAGATTGCTGATTATCTTGATAAAGCAGAGGAACTAGCTAATCAGCTTGGTGTTAAGCCAAAGAGGGCGGAAATTTTGCTTGCAAAGGGGAAGTATTACATCGGGCAGAGGAATTACAATCCCGCACTGTATAATTTGGAAAGATGCATTGAGATTGCAAAGGACTTGGGACTCAGCGGGACGTTATGGGAAGCTTACAAGCTCAAAGGTGACATCTTTGCCAAAAAGAGGATGAACCAAAAGGCGATTCAGTTTTATGGAAAATCCATCAAAACACTGAGGTCGTTGTATGGTCTACTGGGAGACAAGCAGAAACAAGGCTTTATGCAAGACAAGCTCGAAGTCTATGAGAGCATGGTAAACGTCCTAATGAAAGAAAAGAAGATCGAAAAAGCCGAAAAGTATTTGAATGAAAGCAAGATGTTTCTCTTGAGACTCGAAAAGGGCGATACCCAAACCGACCTCAAAGACGAGAACGTCAAACGCCACTACCAAGAACTCGTACAACAGAAGCAAGAGATCGCCAATCTGGAAAAGAAGATACAGGAAGCAAAAAATCCATCCCAAGAAGAACTGCTCAAACAAAAGCGGCTCGAACTGGCAAAGCACTACCAGAAAAAACTAGGCCGGCAAGCGAGTCTTATGCCTCGTCGATTATTTTTTGTATATTATCCTTAAATTCCTTGAGCTTTTTTTTGAGGTGATGATTGACTCTTTGACTATATTCCAAATCAAAATCTTTGAAATGCTCAAAATCAACCATATCCATATTGAGTAAATCATAAATGTTTATCCATTCTCCTTCCACCCGTAAACTGAGTTTGGGATTGATAATATAGTTTCCACGTCTCATACGAAAAAACAAACGCCTATTGTATTTGTCATCACGGTCTACCTCGTTTTTGGACAAAATACTCGAAATGTACTGCCGTTTTTTGCGACGTTCCGGTAAAATATGTTCTGGAAAATGTTTTAAAATCTCAGCAAAGTCACCGCTTGTAAAATATTCGCCCTTTTTTATTATCTTGTTTCCTAAATTCGTGTAGAACATCACTATCATCAGATTTAACATCAAAAATTCCATAAGCCTGTTATCCAACTGGTACAAGCGTCCGTTGGTTTGTACTGTTATATTATCCGGTTCCAATAGCTTATAGATGGCAGGAAGTTTTCTCTGGGTGTACGCTTTATCTTTAGCTGCTTGTTCCAAAGAGGTCTGAAAAGCATTAAGTCCGGCGTTGTTAATAAGGTTTGTATCTGCTCCCTCTTCAATCAGTTCCTTTACTGCCTGGGCATTTCCCACACGGCAGGAAATCATCAAAGGAGTTTGGTTGAATTCGTTACGAAAATCTACACCATAATCTTCAATTTTTCGCATTACACCGTTTGTTTTTTTACTCTCATAAATCAGGTAGTATTTTTGATTCAGAGGTTTGATACCTCTTTCGGGATGCTTTGCAGGATTGAAGTCTGCTTTTTCCAAATCATTTAGATAACCTTGGTGGTTGTAAACCAAAGCGTACTCAAACAGCAAGAGCTTTGCCTTTTTATTGCCTTCCAAAATGGCTTCTCGGTATAGCGTTTCCAAAGTCTCACCTTTGAGAACTTGCCAAGGAACAGTTTTTAGCTTGAGAATCTGAGTGCGAATCTCTTCTGCTTGCTCTTCTTTTCCCTGCATTTCCAGTTTATGGGCTTCTCGTCTCCACTCTTCCAAACTCGATTGATAGGCACCTAAATCCAGTCCTGTTTCAGAAATCCGTAGTTCTAATAGCTCAAATAAGCGTTGTGTCGGATTTTTTTCGATCATATAAATGTTTTTAACAGCTCTGGTTACGGCTACATACAAAGCATTTACATGGAATTTGTAAATTTCCAAAGATTTGTCAGACTTGTCTTTCGCACGAGAGTAGCGTAATTCGTCTCCTTGTAAATCTTCTATGTCTACTCCGGAGGTAATTTCTCTAAATCGCTGTTCTTCGGATGAAGTAAAATTGAAAAGGATGATATTTTCATATTCCAAACCCTTTGCTTCTTGGATAGAAAACACCAAAGGAGTGTTAAAGTATTGTTTTGCCTGCACTTTTTGTTCAGGGTGCATAACGATCACAGCGAAGCGTATGGATTGTTTTGTTTTTTTGTTTAGCTCTTGTAATAGTTTTTCCTCTTCTGCGAGTAGAATCACCGTTCCGGTGTTGTGTGCGTTGCTATGCACAAGGTAGTTGCTTTCTTTGTCTACGGATCCAAAACGACTGGTCTTGATTTTTAGGATTCGATTGGCAATCTCCGTAACTTCTGGAGAATTGCGATAATTGGTATTTAAAACTCGTATAAGTTCTGCGGATTTTTGAGACCCGGTTTGTTCCTGTTTGTAAAATAAGCTCTTGATTTTTGACCAAGAAAAGAAATTCGGATGAACAATTTGATTGGAATCTCCACACAGGATAAAGTGGTGTGGATCTCGCAGGGCTTTTAAAATAACCTGCAATTGCACATTTGTTAAATCCTGAACTTCATCTACTACAATAAAATCGTAGCGTGGTTCTACCTCTTGCAGGTATTCATAACTGAGTATATTCGAGTCATAGTAACCCTCGGTTTTCATAAAGCTTAGGTATTTTTCAAATAGATCATAGACTTGTCCTCTTTCCTCTTGCTGAAAGATGGATTGCTTGATACCTAAAGCTAAATATTCTTCTCGATTTAGATAGGCTCTTTCGGCAGGACCGGTTATAACCCCTTTGAATTCCTCGAAAATTTGATAGGGGTCCTTTTGATTTTTGGATACTTTGTGGCGAGAAAACCAACTGCTAAAAGCACGAAAGGGCATTTCTTTTCCTTGAGGAACTCGAATACTTGCTAAGTAATCATCAAAAGACAAAAAGGAAATTTCTTGATCTTCATTGGTATAATCAAGGGCGTAGTATAAATTCCTGGAATTATGTACCAAATACGGAGAACGGGTAATATAAAGAATCTCACCAATGGCTTGTTTCATTTTTTCTAAAGTCAAAACAGTTTTCCCGCTTCCAGCCGAACCAATGATAATCAGAGGAGGATTTATTGTATAGATGTCTTGTTGTGCCGTGTCAAAAGAAATAATTTTATCAAGTAAATTAAAGCTGGAACTGGTTTCGTTGAGATAAATCAACTGATCCGCATCAGCCTCTTCCCATTCGGAAATGTCGGGAATTTTATCTTCGTCTATTGTTGCTCCTCCTTTTAAAAAGCGTGACTTATCGTAGGCATGATTTTCAATAAACTCTAGTAATAGGGCATAGGTACTGCCTTCATACTTGTAGAGAGAAAATAATAAACGGTTAGATTTGTCCAATCTTGCTCGGTATAGGTTATCACCAATCTTTTTTACTTCCGCAGAACGAAAGTCGTCTGTCTCTATAAACTTCCTAATTTTTTGAAAATTCGGGATTTTTTTGGGATTTAATTCATTGTATAATAAAACTTTCATATCAAGTAAACCTTTCTAAGTAATCTTTCACTCAAGCTTTCAAATATTTTTCTACAATTGCCAACAGTTTAGCTATGTCAATTGGTTTGGAAATATAGTCGTCACACCCGGCTTGCAGACACTTTTCTTTGTCCTCTGGCATGGCATAAGCGGTTTGTGCAATAACTGGTATATTCGGAGAAATTTCTTTGAATATCTTAACTAACTCATAGCCGCTTGTATCAGGGAGTTGAATATCGAGAAGAACAAGTGATAAATTGGGAGTACTTCTAAATTTCTCAACCGCTTTTTTACCATTCATTGCATCTAAAACGTTTAATTTGAATTCCGAAAGAACCTCTTTTAAGTAATCTAAAATGGCAACATTATCTTCAACCAATAAAATGGTATAATCGTTCCAGTTGTATTGGAGCAATTCATTCTTTTTTTGTTCTTTTAAACCTTTAGTGGGCTTGTATGGAATTGTGAAATAAAAAGTGGAACCCTTTTCTAATTCTGATTCTACCCAAATCTTCCCACCCAACAGTGTCACCAAACCCTTGGCAATAGATAAACCTAGTCCGTTACCACCATATCTTCTGGTTGCCGACTCGTCTCCTTGTCTAAATCTTTCAAAGATAATAGATTGTTTTATTTCCGAAATACCTATGCCTGTATCTTTTACGGAAAACTGAATAAACTGATTTTGAATCAGACTACAGTTCAATTCAATAAAGCCCTCGTTTGTGAATTTCAAGGCGTTGTCAATTAGGTTTTGTAAGATTTGTTTTAGGCGAGCAACATCTACAAATATATAGCTAGCATCTTCACCTATCAAATAGTTAAATTGTATGCTGATGTTTGATTTTTTTAAGTTCTCCTTTTGTTTTTCAACAAGGACTTGAAATACATGAATAAAATTGTCTAAAAAACATTCTTCTTCCACTATAGTCACTTGTCCGGATTCAATTTTGGATATATCTAAGATGTCATTGATAATTTGTAAAAGGTCCTTGCCGCTTTGTTTTATGATTTTAATGAATTCCTGCCTTTTTTCATCACTTAGACTAGGTTTGCCTATTAACTCAGATAATCCTAAAACGCCACTGAGAGGGGTTCGAATTTCGTGAGACATATTGGCTAGAAATGTTGACTTGAGTTTGTCTGATTCTTCTGCTTTTTCTTTTGATTGTATGAGTTCTTTTTCGGTTTCTTTTTGAAAAGTTACATCTTTTGCAACACTGATAACCATCCGCCTACCGTCATTTAGCAATCCAAGAGGAGCAGAACTAAAATCCCAAATAGCATATTCACCATTTCTCTTTCTAATTGTAAATTCACCTTCTGCGACTTTATCATTGAGTTGATAGAGTTTATCTATTCCGCCTTTTATGATTTCTTTTCTTTCTCCATAAGCTTTTTCTGTCCAATCGGAAATGGTGGGAATTTCATCTTGGGTATAACCGGTTAAAAAAGTCCATTCTTTGTTGATCTGAATCACTTCACCATCTTCTGCGTGAATCATAATGGGAAATGGAGTATAAACAATTGCCTTTCGGAATTTTTCTTCGCCCTCTTCGAGTTGTTTGTTTTTTATTTCCAGTTCTTTTGTTCTTTGCTTTACTCTATCTTCTAATTCATTTTTAACATAAATCAGTTCCTCATTTTGTAGTCTAATTTCTTCATTTTGAATTTGTATTTCTTCGTTTTGATCTTGAAGAATTTTTTCTTTTTCTGTTAAGGCTTCTTCGATTTTTTTTCTTTCGGAAATTTCCTGTGTAAGTTGTATTCCTATTTCTTCCAATTGTTTTACGGAATATTCCAAGACTTTAACTGTGTTTTTATGCTGGAAATCAACCTTTTGATTGAGCTTGTTCTCCATGACTTCTTTGATATTACCTGCAATAACCCGCAAAGGTTTAACGATACTATTGCTGAGTAAGTAAGCAACGAATATACTCAAAAAGAAAATAAGCACAAAAAAAATACTCATTGATAAAAAGGCTTTGCTTTTTGTAGCCTTTGATTCTGCGTAGAATTCACTTGCTTTATCATTGGCAAAGTTTATCATTTTTTCTACTGAGAGGAGTAATTGATTATAATACTTGGACTCGTTTTCGCTGAAAATTGAAATAGCTTTTTGTTTTTGTTCTGCTATAATGGAATAGATGATCTCGTTTCTAACATCCTTCCATTCTGTAAAAATAGCTTTTGCGTTTACTATATCATCCGGATTACCCAAAAATTGTTTCTGAATTATTTGAAATTTTTCATAAACTTTTTCTTCCGAATGATCTATGAGTGAAATAATGTTTTTAATTTCATTTTTATTTTGTGTATGTAAAATATCTTTTAATAAACTCTGAATTTGTATTGTTTCTGTTTTTATGTCTCGAACTGCGTTGCTAACAACCAAAGGATGCCGATAAAGATTAGATGTTAATCTTTCTAATTTGTGAAAATTATAAAAGGAGTTTATACTAATTATTAGGGTTAGTAATACAAAAAAACCAAACCCTAAATAAAGTTTTGTTTTGATGTTTAATTTTTCGAGAAATTTCATATTTGATACGCTTCCAGTAGACCCGAAATTTGATATACCGTCAATAAAATCAAATTTATCATCCCAAAGAGAGAACTGAGAAAGAATTATAAATTTAAAGTCTTCTTTATTTACAAAATGTTAACTTTTAATCAGAAAATCCTTTTACCATTTCAATCACTTCCGTAGCAATAGAAGGAGAAGACGTTAATCCGGGGCTTTCTATCCCAAGAAGGTGAATTGCATTGCTTGGCTGGTTTAGAATTGTAAAATCTTTTACACTTTCTCCTTTATAAAACAATCTGGGTCTCAAACCAACGTAACCTTCCACCAAATCTTCTTTGGAATAACAACTGAGGATGTTTTTTAAAGATTCGTAGTATTCAATACGAGCTGTCTGGAATGTATAGTCTTCTTTGTTATTAGCCCAATTGGAATTGGGACCTGCATAACATTCATCTGCCAAATTAAAGGTGTAATGAACCCCAAGAGCTGTGCTGGAATGAGAAGGCAAAGGATAGATAAGCGTTTTGTAGGGCAAACTTTTGGTCAAGCGATAGTATTCTCCTTTATTAGGACGAATTTCATAGCCGGAAATTCCAAATTTACTCACAACATCGTCACAATACAAGCCACCTGCGTTGACAACGAATTTTGTATGTACCTCTTCATATTCGTCTTTTCCTTTAGTTTTCAGAACCATTTTATTGGTATCTAGCGCGTCCCAAAATTCTCGTTTTTTTAAAAAAACAACTCCTTCCTGTTCACACAAAAAATAGAGCCTTTTTAGATAGGTTGCCACATCCACAACTCCGGTTCTTTCGATATATATACCATGCTTGCCATTTACATAAGGGTATTTTTTACCTGGGTCTTCAATAAATCCCATATCATCCACACCATTGGCTTTTCCGTTTTCATACAATGCCTTTAGTCTCTCCAGTTTTTCATCTTCTGAGGAAAAAGTATCTATTCCGGTAGTAATTAATTTCCCACAAATAAGATAAGGGATTTCCGCACTTTCGAAAAAGTCTATGCTTTTGTAATAACCTTGAATACAGTGTTTTGCTTTTTGAGAATTGGGTGGATAATAGATTCCCGAATGTAGAACACCGGAGTTTCGACCGCTTATTCCATCTCCAAAATTAGTTGTCTTTTCGCAAACAACGGTAGTAAGTCCAGACTTAGAAGCAAGATAAGCAACCCAAAGACCAATAATTCCCGAACCAATCACTAAAATATCTATCATGTTTTCCCCTCTATTTAGAATTCAAAATCCACAACTGAGCCAGATTCTTTTATCTGAGCTATAAATTCTGCAACTTTTTGATGCTCCGGATGAATTTGGTAGCGTTCCAGAGCGTTTTTATCTTGGTGTTCTGTTATCAGAACAACATCACAAGCAATTGGTTTTGTATTAAAATTGATCCCAACTTGCAGAGAATGAATTTCCGTAATTTTAGAAGGCATAGATTCCAAAACTTCTTTGAGCTTTTGAATATTTTGCTCCTTGCTTGCTTCGTTGCTTGCTTTAATTTTCCACATCACAACGTGTTTGATCATGTGTTTCTCCCAAAATTTAATAAAAAAAAATTCATAGTAGTCGACATTTGACACTATATTTCAACTACTGATTTATATAAATAAATCTTTTGTAAATATATAATTATCTTTATGAAAACCATATCCGTAATTGTTCCATGTTTCAACGAAGAGCCTATCGTAGAAGAAACAAACCAACGCTTAGTTCAAGTATTAAGTTCTATTCCGGATTTTGATTATGAAATTATCTACATAAATGATGGAAGCAAAGATAAAACTCTTGAAGTTTTATGGAAAATGGCTAAAAATAATCCCAAAGTTAAAATTATTTCATTTTCCAAGAACTTTGGACATGAAAATGCTACATTTTCTGGTTTGAACGAAGTATCTGGAGATTGTGTCGTTATTATTGATGCTGATTTGCAAGACCCGCCAGAATTGATTCTAGATATGATAACGCTTTGGAAGTCAGGATATGACGTGATTTATGCCATAAGGAAAGTGCGGGAAGGTGAAACTTGGCTAAAAAAAGCTACGTCAAAGCTTTTTTATAGATTTTTAAGGATACTTTCGGATACGGATATTCCGCTAGATACCGGAGATTACCGACTAATCGACAAAAAAGTGAAAGACGCTCTTGTTTCTCTCAAAGAAAAGAATTTGTTTATTCGAGGGCTTGTTTCCTGGGTTGGTTTCAAACAAATTGGATTGGAATATCACAGAAGCCCTCGCTTAAAAGGTGAGACTAAATATAACTTTATCAAGCTGACAAAACTCGCAATTGATAGCATCCTGGCGTTCTCTAACAAACCTTTGCAGTTGTCTCTCAGCTTTGGATTGTTTTTTATATTGGCTTCTTTTTTGGGTATTACCTATATTTTGATTGGCAAGATCAATAATCCGAAAGTGATTGTTGAAGGTTGGGCTTCTATGATGATAACGATTTTATTGTTAGGTGGTGTACAATTGCTGTCTATTGGAATTTTGGGTGAATATATCGCAAGGATTTATAGCGAGGTAAAAGGCAGACCGAATTATATCATTGAATCTAAGGCGAATTTTGAACAAAAATGATGACACCTATTAACATAGCAAGCGAGCAGGTGTTTTGCTTGTTTTTACTAAAAGAAAGTTTTGGTATGCAACTCAAACAAGCAGAAGACTTGTTTTATGAGTTGGTTGAGAGATACAACGAGCCACATAGACGCTACCACAATCTGAGACACATCTTTTCTGTTTTAGAGTGTGTGAAAAGTTACCAAGATCGTATTTTGGATTATCCGATTCTTTACTTATCTGTTTGGTTTCATGACGTTATATACGATATTAGAAGCCATGATAATGAAGACCAATCAGCAGATTATGCAAAACAAAAGCTAGAATCTACATCTTGTGAAAAAGATAGGATCGACCAATGCCAAAAACTCATTTTAAGCACTAAAAAGCACGAGTTACTTGTTAATAACTTTGATAATATGATTTTGCTAGACGCTGACCTGAGTATTTTAGGTGCAAGTAGACAACAATATTTGGAATATTCATCAAATATCAGAAAAGAATATTCTATTATCGAAGACAAGGCTTACCAAGAAGGTAGAACCAAAGTATTAAATAGCTTATTGAACAAAGAAAGATTGTATCTAACCGATGAAATGTTCAAAACCTACGAATTAGCAGCTCGCGAAAATATAGCTTATGAATTAAAACTTTTGGCTGTTTAATTCTACCAAATTTATAAACAATCGGAACTTGGGGATTATTCTATTTTGATGGCTATTGCCGAGAACATAGGATATGACGCTACGGGTAAAGACAGCACAATTCTTGTAGAAAAGAAAACCAAGGTCATAAACGGAGTAAAAAAAGAGGTTGAAATTCGCCGGTCAAACCTGTATGATGAAGAAATCGTATATCGAATTTTACCCAACAACCAAAGAGAAAAAGAATCCGGTGCTATTGTTCCGAATACAGGCATTGCGGGAGAGCTAAAGCGGTTTATTGAATGGCTTGAGGAAAATGAATAGATTTATGGGAGATACTGATGACTATTGTAGAAAAACTAAATGAAATAAGTAAACAACTACCAGAGAGATTTTTATTAGAATTATTGGATTTTGCTGAGTTTCTGAAACAAAAGGTTTATGTTGATGCTAAACCTATTAATTTGGGTGCAAAAATTCATCTTCGATTTAAAGATTTATATATGGATGAGTTATTTATTCCTCCAAGGCAACAGGTTCGCAATCCTCCCAATTTCAGCTAATGAATACATCGTTTTTATTGGACACTAACACTAAAAGAAATCGAACAATATTTTTTTGTTATTCAAAAAAACAGGTGAAAGGAGATTATATAGAAATTCCTACTATGAATTATGCTGTTCGAACAATTCTCGAAGGTTTTAAGACAACTGCTATATGAAAAAAGAGTTTATCATTTCAAAAAACGTTGATCCGAATAAGGTGTTTTTGGTGAAAAGAAGTGCCTTGGAAGGAAGGCTAGACCCGCTTTATTATTCTGTTGAAGTATTTGGAATTATAAAAAATTCTAAATATGAGTTGAAAACCATTAAACAATGCTCGACTACTCTCAAATCTGGTTTTGGAGCTGGTAAAGACTATCAAGATGATGTCAGTGATGGAGTTATTCAAATTCGTCCTACCAATTTAGGCGAGAATGGAACTCTTAAATTTGATAGAAATGTTTTGTTGCCAAAAGAATTATTAGAAACTCACAGCAATTATTTATTAGAAAAAGGCGATTTACTTTTTAATAATACCAATAGTCAAGAATTGGTTGGAAAGACTGTCTTTTTTAATTTGGATGGAAATTATTTTCATTCCAATCACATAACTAAAATTAAGGTAAATAATAATATTATCTTACCGGAATATCTAGCTTTGATTTTAAATGTTTACCAAAGTAAAAAAATATTCTATAATATTTGTACTAACTGGAACAACCAATCAGGTGTTGGCATAGAGCTTTTAAGTAAACTTAAAGTCCCAATTCCTAATTTAAAAACTCAGTCAAAAGTCATTGAAAAATTTAATTCTGCCTATTCCTCCAAACGCTCCAAAGAAGCTAAAGCAAAAGAGCTGTTAGAAAGCATAGATTCTTATCTTCTGAAAGAGCTGGGAATCACATTGCCGCCCAAGTCGGAAGCGAAAAAGGTTTTCTATGTAAACTTCAAAGACATTCAAGGAAAGAGGTTTGATCCGTTTTATCACAAAGTAGAGTTTGAAGAATTGGAAAAGGCTTTGCAGAATGGGAAATATGAGGTTGTTAAGTTGAAAGAAAAATCAATTTTTCAATCTGGTTATGCCTTTAACTCTGATAGTTATATAGAAGAATCTGACTGTCATTTAGTAACTATAAAAAATATTTCTCAAAATGAGATTAATTTAAATAACTCAACTTATTTACCTGAAGAATTTTTTGAAAAGTATTCAAAATTTCAAATTAAAAATAATGACTTACTGATTGCTATGACTGGTGCGACAATAGGTAAAGTCGGATTGTATAATTCATATAAAAAAGCGTTGCTCAATCAGAGGGTAGGTATAATAAAATCAAATCATTTCAATGAACTATTTTTAATGTCTTTATTAAATATTCCAATATACCAAATCCTTATTTTAAGAAATTCTAATGGTGGAGCACAACCTAATATAAGCGAATTTGATATAATGAAAATTAAAATCCCGCTTCCGCCTTTGAAGGTACAGGCAAAAATCGCCGAACACATATCTGGTATTCGAGAGAGAGCCAGACAGCTCCAAAAGGAAGCGGAGGCAGAAATCGAAAAAGCAAAACTTGAAGTGGAAAAGATGATACTGGGTGAATGAAAAAAGTCAAACAAGGGTAATTACATGAAATCAGAAAAATTGTCAAATCTTCAATTGGAACTATTAAAAATGTTTAGCTATCAAATCAGTAATCAACAATTACTTGATATAAAAAACATACTGGCTAAATACTTTGCGGAGCAAGCTACCAATGAAATGGATAAATTATGGGAAGAAAACAATTGGAATAGTAATACAATGGAATCTTGGTCAAATGAGCATTTGAGAACACCATACAAACCATGAAAGTTGTTATAGATACAACTGGGACGGCAAAACATGATTCGGATTATGATATTTTCGTGGTGCATAGTAATCATTTAGACAGAAAGAAAATTAGTGAAATTATATGGGAAGTCGGATTTGAAAATGATATTCTGCTTATAGGTTCTTATATTCCTGAAAAACTTTTTTCTGATACCAAAATCAAGCACAGCTTTTTTATTCAAAATGTAATGAATCAAGGTATACCGTTATGAATATAGACGAGAGAAAAGATTTTATTTTATTTCGACTAAAAGAAGCGGAAGAATCATATAAAGACGCAGTTCTTCTTTTTCATAATAAAAGCTATCGTTCTTCAACCAATCGAGCCTATTATTCAATGTTCTATGGAATACTCGCTTTAGTCAACATAACAGGAGTTTCCATATCTAAGCATACAGGTGTTATATCTTTTTTTGACAACAGTCATTGTATTTTTAAACGGTTAAATTTTCCAATTCTTTTTCTATGGCAGTGGCAATTTCAAGAGCTGCTTTGGAGCCTTTTTTATTACCATATTCTTTGCAAGCGTCTCGAATAGCTTTAATTTCTGCAAATGTCAAAGGTGCAAGTCCAAATTGATTCTCGGTCTTTAATTTTATAATTTTCAATGTATATTCTCCAGAAGTTTAAACTTATACCATGTGTATATAATTGCAACCTATAATAAGCCCTATAATGCCAATCAAGGATTAAAATCCGCAGATCAAATAAGTATTTTTTATAGCGTCGAGACGTGTTTAAAAAATATTTTCATCGTTTTTGGATGAATATAATTATTTAGTGAATTTTTACGTGTGTTTTCAATTAGTGTCTAATGAGTATGAAAAAAATATCTTTAATACTACTTTTATTCTTATTGCTTTTCTGCTTACCCAATTTACCGGAATTACCAAATGAATTACCTGGAGAAAATAAACCGGATAAATATGAAAATTTATGTTGGGGGAGTATGCTTGTAGCTGGTAACTGCCATAGCTTTGCCAATAAGTATGGAATGATTTTAACCACAGATACACACTGATTAACACGGATATGGGGAAGTATTGTTATTATAAAGTATATTTATGATAATTATAAATAAATGCGTATTATATGAAAATAGTTTTATAAAAATCCGTAAGGGATAAGTGCGAGATTCACTATATAAACTATTCAATTTTTTATTAATCAAAAAAATCAAACAGGAATTAAAAAATCGGTGCCCATCTGTGTAAATCTGTGGTGAATAACAAAAAGATATGGGTAAGGATATGGGTAACTGCTGGGGTGTCAAGGGAATAGATTCTACTAATGTTTATTGTACTAATCTTTTAAATTTATGTTTTGCTATATGCTCCAAATCCAAAAATACTAGCCATGGAATATGTGTTGGTTTTTGATTGGGGCACCACTTCGCTGACAGACTATAAAAGTCGACTTTCAAATTTGACCATGGGTAAATAATATAAGAATTTTTTCTATAAAAGAGCAAAAGATACTAAGATTTATAAAATAAAACTCCCCTGATTGCCGAAAATTATATGAGAAGGGGTGAACACATAGCAAGGTCGAGTTAGGATTACATTACTAAAAGGAACAAACAATGATTCAAAAAATTAGCAAATTATTTGCTGGCAATTATAATAACTCAAAACAAAATGTGGCATTTAAAAAAGATAAGCAGTCAGAAACTGACAATATTTTTATATCGGACGTTGCAAAACAATTGTCTGAAGTTCATAATATTACAAAATTAACCATGGATAGAATCAATGGAGGAGAGCTAAAAGCCGAGAAACTAAAAATAGTTAAAGCTAAATTAGAAAATAACGAATATGATGATCTATCCCCCGAAATTCTGAACAAAATAGCGGATAATATAACCAAGGTTTTTTTTGGAAATGAAAATAAGTACTTTGAAGACATATAGGCATTTTTATTATTAAAAAACATGGTTGTATTAGCAGATTGGATTAATTTTTATTTTCCTACAAAAATTCATTTGGAAGTGGACTGTAGTTACAAAGTAGGGAATTACATAGGTGGCATTGGAAATCGGATTGTAGTTATCACGACTCAAAAAGAAATGCAAAATACCGGTGAGCTTTCGGTGGTTAAGTCGAGTATTGAAAAAAGTGCGGAGGGTGTCATAATTTATGATGATATAGAGTCAGAAGCCACCTTAAAAGACCTGGATACGGCAGCACATTTTGCCCGCCAATCCCAAGCAAACTGTATAATTGCTTATGGTTCTTATGATTCCGTTAATGCTGCAAAATGCGTTTCTCTGCTGACAACCAATGATATGTTTGCTGACGAACTTATTATCGGTCACAAAGAAACGGTAAATCCTCCCTTACCTCTTGTAATCATTCCAACAATGCCACTTATGGGCTTGGAATGTGCACCTTTTTGTACAATAGCTGACAACAGAGATAGGCAGAGAAGGTATTTTTCTCACCCAGGTCTATTTCCAGAATTAGTTATTTCAGATGCTAAAATCGGTTTACACCTGACTTCTTCTGACATATCCAAAATTGCAATTTCGGTTTTGGCTGCATCAATTGATACATTGTTATCCAAATACGCAAATGAGTTAACCATTGCCACAACGGTTAGAGCAATAGAATTGGTTTATAAAAATATTTTGATTTCCATTCGAGATACCAAAAACCTTGTTGCCAAACACGCCATTTTTTCAGCTAGTTTGCTTACCGGAATTTCTCAATCCATAGCATCCTTGGGATTGTGCTACGCGTTATCTTTGGCTACAATAAGTTTAACAAAATTGGACATATTCCAAGCAATGTCTATCCTTTTACCGCATGTATTGGAGTACAATTTAACGGCTTCTGCGGGAAAATATGTATTGATAGCCAGGGCTTTGGACGAAGATATTACAGACATTTCTGTGATTGAAGCTGCCATTCGTGCTGTGGAAGGAGTTCGTAAAATCTATAATGAGTTAAGAATTCCACAAAAACTATCCGAATACGAAGTAAAAAAGGCTGATCTCTCCAGTATTGCTTCT
Source organism: Leptospiraceae bacterium (assembly GCA_024233865.1). Lineage (GTDB taxonomy): Bacteria > Spirochaetota > Leptospiria > Leptospirales > Leptospiraceae > JACKPA01. The sequence goes on from JACKPA010000008.1 coordinate 140,882, forward strand.
TTGGCTATTTCTTATCCTTTTTTAGAATCTTTACAAAGGGAATTACCCAAAAACGAGATTGAAACCATTTTAATTGCTGCCTATTAATTTTTTAATTTGATATTGGGCTTACTGGTTTGTCTCGAAAAGTTCGATAAACGTGTCTATAAAATTTGAGAGGATACACTTATGAATGATAAAGAAGAAATTATTTTAACTGAAATAGACCCTTTAAAAGATTCCTATCATGAATCGTTTATTGATCATCCTGCTCATGCTAAGCTACTACAGACAAAGCACACTGCATTACTCGTTATTGATGTGCAATATTTGGATGCAGCTGAAGGTTATGGTGTTTTTGCGGACGTAATTAATTCCGGCGTACCACCGGAAGCTCAAGAATATTATTTCACGAATTTAAAAAACATTGTCATACCGAATATTCAAAAGTTACAGGCAACTTTTAGGAAATATGGGTTAGAAGTAATACATACCAGAATCCAATCTTTAACAAAAGATGGTAGGGATAGAAGCCCAGGTCATAAAAGATTGGGTTTACACGCACCTCCTGGGTCAAAAGAAGCAGAATTTATCCCTGAAATAGCCCCAAAGGGCGATGAAATCGTAATAAACAAAACCGCCAGCGGAGTTTTTACTTCTACCAATTTACTTTATATATTACGGAATATGGATATAAGTGGTCTATTTGTTACAGGAGTATATACGAATGAATGTGTTTCTACAACCGTTCGGGATGGGTGTGATCTGGGGTTTTTTGTCACCGTGATTGAAGACGGTTGTACTACTGTAACGCAACACCTACACGACAGCACATTGGATACGTTACGTGACAGGTATTGCCGAGTTATAAAAACAGAAGAAGCTATTAAAGAAATTGAGCAAATGGTTGCAGATAAAATAAGAAAAAACTAACTAATACCTAACATGAGTTCGATACAATTAAATCTTGTGTAGGGACGCACGACGCTACACTTTTGGATTACACAAATAAAAGAATAAATTTTTTTCTAAAAAAAGTCCTATCTAATCGGGAAAGACGATTTAATTTTTGTATATGATACATTTCATATAAAAACTAAAATCTCTCCAAGGATTTAAATAAAAGAGGTAAACAATGAATAATAAAAAGAGTATATTAATATTAAGTATTATTTTTTCATGTATATTATTTTCCATAAGTATAAGATCACAAGAAAATAAAACTCCAACACAGGAAAGTAATGCAGTAGATCAAAAAAAGAAGATTGATTCACATATCCAATCCGGAGAATACGAAAAGGCAATAACTCTTTTGAATAAGGTAATAAAAGAAGAGCCGGATTACGTAGTAGGTCACAATCAACTTGGTTATTGTAATATGATGCTTAATAAGCCGGACGAGGCTTTAGAGCACTATCAAAAGTCAGATAGCATTTCTCCTAACCTCGATGCAAAAGCTGGAACACAATGGGCTTTACTAGTAAAAGGAAATACGAAAGATAGCTTAAAAGCAGGTGAGGAAGCTTTGAAAATGGACCCTAATAATTATTGGGTTAAAGAGCGAATTAAATTGGCGCAAAAAGGAGGAATATATCCGGTTTATTCTATTACACCACTCTATTCAGGTTACGAATTTAAAAAATCAAGCTTTAAAGGTGTTGGTTACAAAGCCGGACTCAACGTTGCTGCGACATTTAATTCTCGCTGGTCGGCAAGTTTGGGTTATTATCAAAGTCATACAAACACTCTTGTTCCTAAGTATGGCTATATAATCTATATGAGAGACTCAAGCAACTATCAATACTTCCAATACTTTCAAACAACACAAGCTTATATCAATTATTTTACAACAAACACCAATCTTCAGCAATTTGCTCAAGTTGCATCAACTAAAGACTATGATATGAAAGACTATACTTTAGGAACTTCCTATAGTCCTTCAGGTAAAGCTAGTTATTGGGTAAGTCTCCATTCCATAAGTAGCAATGACTCCTATACAAAAGGTGCTTATTCAGCCAATATCGGAGGAACATGGGGGACAAAAAATAAATTTACGGCATCAGTTGGTGGAATATCTTTTCCAAAACATAAAGGAGGGCAGGCTTCTCTTTCGTATGCGTGGAATGTATGGAAAGGTCTGTGGTCAGATACAATGGTTATGGGACAGGCAATAGGTATACAAAAAACTAGCACAGAAATCTATAGCGTTACAAACTTCTTTAACACATATTATTTTACCACATATTCCAATACGGAAACTGTTTCAAAATCCTATGGAGCAATAAAACAAACCTTCACCTATGCATTTAAATGGTTAAGCATTGGAGGTGGTGGAAGAGGTGGTAATGCAGGATATAATCCGATTTTTGGAAATAATCTAATATACAGTCCAACTCTTTTGAAAACCGGTTTGTTTGGTTTTGTAAATATTTATTATTTTTCAAGAGTAAATTTTAATGTATCTTATGCTTATGATAAATGGAGGAACTCCGAAGGTGAAAGTCCATATTCTAGAACTTGGAGTTTTTCTTTGACTGCTAGGTTTTAGAAAAAAATATTCTTTTAACTTTTGTAAATGTTTGGCACAGTGTAAAAAAGGAAAAATAATGGAATTAGTTAATCTACTTGTTGAAAAATTGGGAATTACGGAAAAGCAAGCCATTGGTGGAGCCGGTCTTGTATTAAAGCTTGCGAAAGAAAAAATGCCACCGGAAGATTTTAAAAAAGTTTCTGACATAGTACCCGAAATAGACAAAATTTTAGAAGCAGCTCCGGAAGGGGGTTTAGTGTCTAGCGGACTGGGAATGTTAAACTCTTTTATAGGTGGCAACGCTTCCGGCTTGGGGAGTCTCGCCAGTATGGTTGAAGGTTTTTCCAAACTGGACTTGGACGCAGAAAAAGCGGGAAACTTCATACCGATTGTTCTGTCTTTTATCGAAGGCAAGGATGAAGGTGGAATAAAAAATCTCTTAGAAGATGTTTTTAAATAGGGACATTTCGACTACGCTCAATGTCCGAAAAAGCATTCAAACGATCCCTGAGCGTAGTCGAAGGGAGCGAAAGCTGGCTTTTTTCAAAACTTCTATGAAATTTTTACTCATTGCTTTTTTTTTTCCATGCTTTTTGTATTCGTCTGATATTCCGACTTTTGAAGAAGTAAAGCAATCTTATCACAAGTCAGATGCTGTTATACTAGACCACAAAGGCAGAATTCTGCAAGAGCTAAGGGTTGAGAATGAATTTCGAAGATTAGACTGGATACCCTATATGGAACTATCTGCCACACTTTTAAAATCAGTGATTATCGCAGAAGACAAACGTTTTTACAAACATTCCGGAGTAGATTGGATTGCCGTTGGAGAAGGAGTTTTCCGTTTATTGACTTTTCGGGGAAAAAGGGGGGCAAGTACTATAACCATGCAATTGGCTTCCTATTTGGAACCAAGCTTAAAACCCCAAAAGGGAGGTAGGACGGTCTTCCAGAAGTTTTCCCAAATTCGATACGCCAAACAATTGGAAGAAAAATGGAAAAAAGAAGAAATATTAGAAGCTTATCTCAATCATATCACCTATAGAGGAGAGTTGATAGGTATAGACGCAGCCTCTAGAGGACTGTTTGGAAAATCTCCTCATGGTCTGAATGAAGCAGAATCTCTTGTGCTTGCCTCTTTAATTAAAGTTCCCTCTCAAAAGCCTAAACGAATTGCTAAGCGAGCTTGCCATTTGGCTACAATTTTAAATTCCTACGTTGATTGTGATGAGCTAAAAGTTTTAACTGAGAACGTTTTGAGTCGTCCTTATTTTGTGGCATATCGGTACAATCTAATTCCTCAAATTGCAACCAAGTTAAAATCAAAAATACAAAAGGACTCTATGTCCCTGACAACCACACTGGATAGAGACTTGCAAGCCTTTGCTACGGAGGTTTTAAACAAGCACCTTTTGGAAATTCGAGGGCAAAACGTTCGAGATGGTGCCGTATTAATTGTCGAGAATAAAACGGGAAAGGTCCTTGTCTATATTGCCGGCAGCGGAGAACTTTCCAGTGCAAAAGAAATGGATGCAATTCGTGCAAGAAGACAAGCAGGCTCTACTCTAAAACCTTTTGTGTATGGATTGGCTTTTGAAAATAGACTTTTGACTCCAGCAAGTTTGCTAAAAGACGAGCCTGTGAACATTTCTGTTGGGACAGGCATGGTTTACAGTCCGTCTAACTACCAAGATAATTTTCATGGGATCATAAGTGCGAGAGTTGCTTTGGCGTCTTCTTTGAATGTGCCTGCGGTCAAGGTTGCCAAATTGGTGGGAGAAGAAAAAATTGTGAATACGCTAATGGAGCTTGGATTTAAAAAATTGAAAGACGGAGAATACTACGGATTATCCATAGCTTTAGGCTCACCCGATATTACATTATGGGAGCTTGTAAATGCCTATCGGACTTTTGCAAACAAGGGAGTTTATGGAGAAATGTATTACTTAAAACCACAAACTTCCAAGCCAAAACGAAGAGTATTTTCCCAAGAAGTGTCTTATATCATATCTGATATACTTTCGGACAGAGAAAGCAGGAGTCCAACTTTCGGATTGGAAAATCCTTTGTCAACCAAAACATGGAGTGCTGTCAAAACCGGAACAAGCAAAGACATGAGAGACAATTGGTGTATTGGTTACAACCGTCTTTATACGGTTGGTGTTTGGGTCGGTAATTTCTCCGGAGAACCAATGTGGAATGTATCCGGGATAACGGGAGCTGCTCCTACCTGGGTCGAGGTAGTAAGCAAGCTCCCCAATAAATTGGAAAATGATGCAATCCCCCATGGAATTGTTGTTCAAAAAGTGGAGAAAGGCGGGAAGTCATTTTCGAAAAAAGAGCTATTCCTCAAAGGTACAGAACCAAACAAAATAACAAAAAAAGTCAAACCAGCAAAGCATCCTCCCAAAATTATTTATCCGGTGGAAGGTGAAATTCTAGCTTTTGATCCGGATATTCCTATAACAAGCCAGAAAGCTTTCCTCAAATCACAAACCAAAAGCCAAAATTTATATTGGATTTTGAATGGAAAGAAAATCGGTACAGCATCCGATCTGCTTCCTTGGACTCCCCAAATAGGAAAATACGAACTTTTATTGGTGGATACCAACCAAAAAATTTTGGATAAAGTTCATTTTGAGGTGAGATAGTTTACTCATGAGGAAAAAAGGTTGGTTTTTCCTTTTTTTTAAATCTTCTTACTTCAAAGTGCAGATGATTACCTGTCGCTCTGCCCGTATTTCCGACTTCTCCGATTTTTTCCCCACGCTCAACGGATTGTCCTTTTTTTACCGAGATTATGTCGAGATGTCCGTATCTTGTTTCATAGCCCTTTTTGTGACGAACGACAATTAGATTTCCGTACCCTGCATGGTTTTCAGCCATTATCACCTTACCTTTTGCAGAAGCATAAACATAAGTGCCTTTGGGAGCAGCGATATCGATCCCTCCGTGAAAAGTCTTTTTTTTGGTAAAAGGGTCAAGCCTTAACCCGTATTTTGAAGAAACATATCCGCTAACCGGTTTACTAAATCCGTTTTTTTGATCTTTTTTTTCCGTAATGGGAACTTCAATTTCTCCTTTGTTTATAGGCATAGAGAAAGCTCGTCCGTAAAAAAAATCACTTTCAATTTTATCCAGATTTTTTCCAGCGATAAACCATTCCTTTTTGTTCGAATCATAAATCACATTTCTGCTTAAAATATTGTATTTTTTTGCCAGCTTTTTCTTATTTTTTTTGGAAGGTTCTAAAGATTGATTCTCGTAAGTCCCTCTCATATTGGGAATAAGCAAAATCATGCCTTCATAAATGTCATGTTGAGAGCTTAGAGAGTTTACGGAAGATAATGTATCTATATTCATGCCTGTTTTTGCCATGATTTTAAAAAAAGTATCGTCTTTTTGAATTTTATACTGATAAAATTTTAATGGAATCATCTTCCCGTGTCCGTTGCGTGATTTGACGGTTTGGAGGTTGTGTTTGATTTCTTGTCTCAATTTCATAAGATATGGGTTAGAATAATCCAAGCTTTCTAGCACAACGACCTTTGCTTCTATGGTAGAAAAACTATACAGAATTGCGAAAATTACCAATAACCTAAAAATCATAACTTATGGAACAAAGAACCAGCTTTCAGAACTTTTTGGATTCTACTACTTTGAAGGAAGCAAAATTGGTTAAGTAAGAGCAGACCCTACATGGTCTGCTCAAAGTCTACGTTATAGAAGCTAACGCGTAAATCTCTACTGAAGCATACAAACGTTTGCAAGTTCTTTATTGCCTTTCAATTCGTTTTTGATTCTATTTTCAAACATGCGAGATGTAAGCTCATCTTCGTTTTGAAAGATTTTTTGGTAAGATTTACGGGTCATTGAACCAAAAGATTTGCTTGCAGAAGTTGGGCAACCGTATAAGAAGGAAAGAGCATTTAATCTTTCTCCTTCGCCTTTTGCCATTTCTTCCTCTAGTTGTTCGTAATTGATCACAATAAACAACTCTCTTTTTGCTTGCCCAAGGAACATAGCAGTGGTTGACTTTGTTGTATCGGTTGTATAGGTAGTTGGATAAGAACTAGAAGAAGTCAATTCCATCCCTGGAAATTTAGGTATACGTGGTACATTTGGACCATGTCCTCTATTCTTCCAACCATGGTGACCTTTTCCGTATACGTCTTTAGATTGCTTTAACTTTATTTCCGGTAATTTTACGGTTTCACCCGTAAGCAAGCCTGGTGCGAACGAAAATTCTTCAACAGAATTCTCTGCATGTACACCAAAACTCATTAAAATCATTAAAATCGCTAAAATACTAATTTTCATAAAAACCTTCTATTTAGTACAAGTTAATTGTATATTCTTTTTAATGTCACTAAGCAAATATTTGCAATCCCTTTCGTAAGAATCAAGGATTTCTTTTAGTTTTTTTTGCATTGGGGCTTGTTTGTTTTTAGCAGCACAGACTCGCATCTCTTGCAGGATATCCAAATAGACCTTTATGTCAAAAAAGTTGTTTTTGGAGGCATGGTGATGGTTGTGGTCGTTATTTTCACCTTCTGCTTCTATTTCTATTCGAATCTCTCTTTTTTGATTATAATATTCCCTTACCACTTGATATGTGCTTATGATAGAGCTTGGTTTCCATGAAAAATCTCCCCCAGGAACAGACTTGATAAATTCGTCCATAAATTCCGAACTCAGGTTTTTTACTGATGCAAACGAATAGAATAAAATAAAGGACATACTACCAATTTCCCTGGGATTTTCTGCTTGGATATAATTCCAAAACGTTGGGTCATTTTTGATTTCGTTTAATAATTCATCAGGAAAACTCTTGATTTCTTTTATACATTTTCGATCTCGAATATACCAAGAATTACTCGCAAATATATCATCTTTGATCAGCGCTTTGTTGGTGTCTCTTAGAAATGTATCGAGAATCTTTTCGTGGATGAGGTAGTTGTCTCTAATACCGTAATTTTTTGGGATTGTGTATTCTTTGTGATAACGTATAAGGGGTCGTCTAGAAATATTTTCGTTTTTTTTCAAACCATAACAACTGAAAAAAAAGTCGTCTATATTTCGGAAATATTGGGAAGGTAACTTTGAGTTTTTATACCAGGTGTGAAATTCCTTGCTTTTTGGGAGTGTTCTAAGGTCGGCTATTTTGTTTTGCTTTTGGCAGTCTTTGTTTAAGTAAATAACCATAAGCCAAGCTCGTTTTTTCCCCTTACAAGAAGGGGCAAACTGGGAAGCATTGAAACCGGCTCCATACAACCCTCGCCTAACTTCCGGTAAATTCCAATTGTTTTTCTCCCCCATAACATAGCCCTCCCAAACTTGAGTTGGAATTGTATTGATTTTTCTATCTTCCAAGAGATATTTCTGTTGTCCGAAATGAATGAGTTTGGGTGGAGTAGACGAACAATACAGTAGTAAAAAAAACAGAAAAAATACGTGCATTTTGCCTTCAGGTTTTGTCTTATTGGTAGAAAATCAAGCCTTTTTCAAAAAAAGTTCTTGATATGTTTCCATAATAACTAAACATAAGTTTATAATGCTATCCAAAGTAAATCCACACGATATTTTTGTTCGTGGTATCTTTAAGCAAACGGATTATGCAAAGGAATTTTTAACTCATTTTTTACCAAAAGAAATTTTAGAAACCATTGATTTGCAAGAACTTCGATTAGATGATACCTCTTTTGTAACGGAAGGTTTTAAGGAATTGTATTCTGACATTCTGTTTGAAGTTCCATTCAAAACCAGTGAAACTTCAAATATCTACATTTTGTTTGAGCACAAATCCAATCCGGAGCATGATTTGCTGTTGCAATTACTGAAATATCAAACCGAAATTTACAATAAGTCCAAAGGTTTGATTCCAGTTGTTTGCTTGGTCTTTTATCATTCGGAAGAAAAATGGACTATTCCGGAAAGATTTTCGGAAAAAATGAAATTAGGTGAGAAAATAAGTGTTTTCAAAAAATACATATTGGACTATAAATATCTGTTGTTTGATATAGAAAGAGCAAAATTAGAAAAATGGGAGCTATCGGTAAAACTAAAAATTGTATTATTGCTCCTAAAAGAGGTTAGAAAAGAGGGATTTGATGTCATAAAATTCCAGGAAATCATCAAGTTAGGGCGTGAAGTTTTTTTATCCCTGGATGGATTGGATTTACTAAAACGTGTGATGATGTATATTTTTTATACAACGGATATAGAAAGACAGAAAGTGAAAGAAATATTGAATGAGACAATAACAAAAGTGAGGACAGAAGAGATTATGACAACAGCAGAAAGATTGATATTAGAAGGTGAATTAAAGGGTGAATTAAAGGGTGAATTAAAGGGTGAATTAAAGGGTAAATTAAAGGGTAAATTAGAAGGTAAATTAGAAACAGCCATCAATATGTTTAAACTAGATATTCCAGAAGATTTGATTCTGAAAGCGACCGGTTTTAGTAAAGCTGATTTGTTCCGGAAAAACAAAATTCACATAAATGAGCTAAAAGCAAAGAGGGAAAATCGCAAACTTGCAATCAGAACAGCTTTGAATATGCGGGAGAAAGAATTTGACCTTGAAACGATTGAAAGGGTTACGGAATTGGATATGAAATGGTTGAAAAGGTTCTTTAAGCGGGTTTCTTAATAAACCCCGATCTCGCGAGCATAACCGAATGATGGGGGTAAAAAAGCAAAGAAAATCTATTTCCGCTTCACCTCGTATATCCGTATTATGCTACTTATTTTTCTCTACCATAATATAATCCTTGTTTTCAGAAACATTTCACCACTAAAAACTGGCATACATGGATAAACAGAAACCAACAAGAATATATCGCAAAGATTACAAACAACCGGATTATTGGATTGATACAATTGATTTACGTTTTGAATTAGGAGAAATGGTAACTCAAGTAAAAACCAAACTAAATGTAAGATACAACGAATCTGTAAACCAAAACCTTAAGCCACTGACCTTGCACGGGGAAGGGCTTGTATTAAAAAATGTATGGCTAGATGGTATGGAATTGCATCCCAATGAATACAAAGTTGATGAGGAAACACTAACGTTAAACCAAAACCCCAAGCAATTTATATTGGAAACTTTAGTTGAAATCAAACCACAAGAAAACACTTTATTAGAAGGTTTGTACAAATCAAGTGGAAACTTTTGCACTCAGTGTGAAGCGGAAGGTTTTCGGCGAATTACCTATTTTCTTGACCGTCCCGATGTTATGGCACGATATTCTACTACAATTGTGGCAAACAAAGCCCGGTACCCCGTTTTATTGTCCAACGGAAATCGAGTCGAAAGCGGAGAATCGGAAAATGGTTCTCATTGGGTTCGTTGGAACGACCCTTTTCCCAAACCAAGCTACCTATTTGCTTTGGTCGCTGGTAATTTACAATGCCATAGGGGAGAATTTATTACAAAATCAGGTAGGAGCATACAACTAGAAATTTGGGTCGAGCCGCAAAATATCCATAAGTGTGAACACGCCTTACGTTCTCTCCAAAAGGCAATGCGTTGGGATGAAGAAGTATTCGGATTGGAGTATGATTTAGATACCTATATGATTGTTGCTGTAAATGACTTCAACATGGGTGCGATGGAAAACAAAGGTTTGAATGTTTTTAACTCTAAGTATGTTTTGGCACAACCGGAAACGGCTACGGATGGAGACTATGAAGGCATTGAAGGTGTAATTGCTCATGAATATTTCCACAATTGGACGGGCAATCGAGTTACCTGTCGTGACTGGTTTCAACTTACCTTAAAAGAAGGCTTAACCGTTTTTCGAGATCAATGGTTTTCGGCTGAGATGACTTCGGAAGCCGTAAAACGAATTGATGAAGTGAACGGACTTCGTACCATGCAGTTTGCAGAAGATAGTGGTCCTATGGCTCATCCTATTCGACCGGAATCTTATATCGAGATGAACAACTTCTATACAAGTACAGTTTACAGCAAGGGAGCTGAAGTAGCTCGAATGTACAGAACTTTGCTGGGACAAGATGGGTTTAGAAAAGGAATGGATTTATATTTCAAGCGTCATGACGGACAAGCGGTAACTTGTGACGATTTTCGATCTGCTATGGCTGATGCCAATAGAAAGGACTTGACTCAGTTTGAACGCTGGTACACTCAAAGCGGAACTCCTATTGTAGAAGCCAAAGGCGAATATGATGAAAGTAAACATACCTATACACTAATACTCAAGCAATCCAACGTTTTAAAAAAGGACGAATATTTGCCATTGCATATTCCCATTGCCATAGGATTGATTGGAAAATACGGACAGGATATACCATTTTTACTAGAAGGCGAAACTCATGCTTTACAAAAAGAAGGTGCTAAATTCACTCGAATAATAGAGTTCACGAAAACAGAACAGTCTTTTTGTTTTACCCATGTAAATGAGAAACCGGTTGTATCTCTGTTTCGGCATTTTTCAGCTCCCGTCAAAGTAAAAATAGAGCGTAGTAAAGAAGAGCTATCCTTTTTGATGGGGCATGATAGTGATGCTTTCAATCGCTGGGACGCAGGACAAACTCTGGCTCAAGTTTTGTTATTAGATTTAGTAAAAGACTGGCAAGCGGGACGTGAATTGGAGTTGGAACCTTTGTTTGTTGATAGCTTTAAAAAAGTTTTATTGGATACAAGTTTGGATGGTTCTTTGAAGTCCGTGGCTTTATCATTGCCTAATGAAAAGCTATTGGGACAGCAAATGGACATAATTGATGTGGATGCCATCCGCGCAGCACGCCATTTTGTTCGCAAGACTCTTGCAACAAAATGGCAAGACGAATTGCAAAATATCTATAACACACTCTATTCTACAAAACCTTATGTACTGGACAAAACATCTATTGATAACCGACGTTTGAAAAATATGGTACTAGGTTTTTTAACTATTTTGCACACACCGGACACAATTCAATTGGCAATGAAACAATTTGAAAGTGCAAATAATATGACAGATTCTCAAGCTGCACTTTTACATTTGGTTGATACGGAAAGTAAGGAACGCAATACTGCTTTGGAGATATTTTACCAAAGATGGAAACACGAGCCATTGGTATTGGACAAATGGTTTAGCCTCCAAGCTTTATCACAGAGGGAAGATACCTTTGAGCAAGTAGTTTCTTTGTCGGAGCATCCTAATTTTACTCTAAAAAACCCAAATCGTGTGTATGCACTCATTAGCTCCTTTTGTGCATGGAATCAAGTTCGTTTTCATCGTGCAGATGGTGCCGCTTACCGATTTTTGGCAGACAAGATTTTAACGCTAAATGACATGAATCCCCAAGTGGCAGCTCGCCTCGTATCCATCTTTAACCACTGGAAACGCTTTGATACGGAGCGCCAAAGTCTGATGAAAGAGCAATTGAAAAGGATTATCTCTCATGAGGGTTTATCAAAAGATGTGTATGAAATAGTAGACAGAAATTTACAAGATACATAAAAAGCAGGGCAGACGTATGCTCTGCCTAAACTATGTCTTGATAAAAAGATAAATTATTATGGGGATTACGACTTTAACAGAAATAGCCCAACTTTGAGTTTACCTGGATTCATACATTTTTTTTAGGTCTTCTTCTCCAAGAAGATTGCCTGGTTCGTCAGAGTAGTTATGCGTACCTTCAATCACTTGTCCTTGCCACTTTAGTTCGGTTTGCTCTCGTTCTTTGGTTTTTTTGTATTCTTCAATAAATTCATTCACTTTACACAAAAGTCTATAAGAAGAAGCACTTGAGTTAGAACCTACTGCATAGTGCCAAGGTCGATAGGCTATGTTTTTAGAAATGATTTCTATTTTTCCTTTCCAAGGACTATCAGGTGACGTACAAGCCCAGTAGTAAACAGGGAGATCAACAACAAATGCGTCTACTGTTCCGTCTGCCAAGCAGTCGTGAATCCTTGTTTGATCCGGATAGGCTATTAAATTTCCGAGAAAAATCTTTCCATCCGGTTTGGATGAATTGGCAGACCACCTAACGCCAACTTTTTCCAAGGTTGCAAAGGCAACAGGGTCATTGGTACAACCTAGTATTTTTCCATCCAAGTCTCTTAGAGATTGAATTTGTTCGTCTCCTAAACGTCTAGCAAGAACAAAATACAGATAGGTATAACTTTTGGAAAATGCAACACCTTTGTAGGATTCATCCGGTGGAAGAGCACTCCACATAAGGTCTGCTTCCGGTTCTTGGATAGACTTACCAACTTCCAAAACTTCCGTGCAAAGGTCCCAAGGACTCTCTATAAATTCTGGTTTCACTCCAAGCCATTTTGCAAAGGCAGTTGCATATTCTACGTCCAATCCAATTAAAGGACTGCCTGGTTTAAGCCTGAAAGAAAGCCCGATAAGAGAAGGTTCAATTGCGATTCGAACCGTTCCTCTTGTTAGAATGTCATCTAGTCTATCGTAGTTTCTATGGTAGCTGATATTACAGAACTTTAAAATTTTTTCAAAGTTTTCTTTTTTAATTTCATGGTGCTTGGAATTGTTTTGCATTTCGTTTCCGATTTGCATAGACCAGTTGACTTTGAACTTCATCCTCTCCATGAATACATTGAGTTTTAGGAATTCCTTCCACATTTCACTGAACTTTTTTATAACAACCAAATTATCCTCTGCATTTTTAAGAAGGTTAAGTTGCTTTTCGGAAGTATTTTGTATATCGGTTGATAATTTAGCGAGATTATTGGTTAGGCTATTTTGAAAGTGTTGAAAACTCTTGTGGAAGTCACTTAATTGAATATAATTAAAAATTTCTTTGGAGTTGTTCGCTGCTTGAGATGCAAGTTTTTGCATTTCATCTGCTATAATGGTAAAACCCTCTCCTTGCTCTCCGCTTCTTGCCGCTTCAATAGAAGCGTTCAATGCAAGCATAGATGTTTTGGATGAAACATTGTTTAGCATCTTTAAAACTGAATCAATCTTTTTTATACGTGATTCCAAGTCTGAAGTTATTTCTTGAATATCCGCATCCACTTCTTTATGTATTTTTGAAACTATGTTAAAAAGCAATTCATGAAGTTTATTGGCAAATTCCACAGAATCAATAATGCTTTGGCGAACAGACTGCATGGTTTTGTTCAAGACATCTAGCTTGGAACCAATTTCTTGCATTGAGCTATAATATTGAGTTCCGGCTTTATCAGCGTGTCTTAATAAATCCAATAGATAGTCAATAATAATAAAAAAATACCTTTCTTTATCTTTATTGTTTTGCAACTGCTCGAAATAATTTTGGTTTTCTTTTTTTAACTTTTCATTCTCTTCCAAAAGTTCCCTGATTAACTTTTCCTTTTCAGTATCAGAACTTTCCTCTATCGGATAATTTGATTTGTTTTTTTTGAGTAACATAGTTTTTCTTCTAAAATCGACTTTATTTATAATTTAATGAAACGCAAGAATAATGCCAGATAAATGGTTATCTATGGTATTAAATCGAAGTGTCGAAAGTAACCAACCTATTTTCCAACACTACTATCCCAACTCGAATATCATAGGAGTCTTCTTGAAAATTCACAGGAAAAGTATCCGAAAAGCTAACTCCAATCAATCTATCGGAAGAAACTTCAGATAAATTCCGATCATAAAAACCACCACCTCTACCCAATCGATAACCTTTTTTATTAAAACCAAGAGCAGGCACAATACACAAATCAGCCTCTTTTGGCAAAATAGATTCATTTCCGATAGGTTGCCAAATAGAATAAGGACCTAATTCCCAACTTTGAGGTTTGATAAACTCTAAAGACTTGTCTTCCATAGAAATGATTTTAGGAAAGTAGTAGCAATTCATACTACTTTCCACAACCAAATACTCAAGGTCAACTTCGTATTTATCTGCTTTGTATAGGATAACCTTTTTCTCTTTTCCAATTAGGTTTATTAATCTTTGACAGACTTGGTTTTCCAAATTTTTCCGATTTTGTATTTGAAGAAGTTCTCTCTTTATCCAAGCACGAACTTCTTTTTTGTTAGGTTTGGAATCCAATTATCTATGAACGAAATAGTCTTGGATTTGTTCAATAATAGGTTGAATCATTTTTTCATAGGTCAAAATAGCCTCTACTGCTTTTTCGTACATGCTCATGATCAAAGCTTGTGCTGCGTCACACTTTTGCACTTTTCGGAACAACTCATCATGAAGCGTTTCTGTAATAGAACCATCCGGGAGAAAAGGCAAACTTGCCAAGAGATTACTAACGACAATTTTGTCGTCTCCAGCTACGTGAGACGGATCGAATATTACAGGTAGAATCGTTTTTTTCTTAACGTGTGTAATTACATTGAAGTCCGGAGTATTCCTACAATATCCTTCTTTTATAAACAAAGTTTTAACACCTCTTTCACACAGAACGATGTCCAAATTCCCCTGATTGGCTATGTACTCAGCTGCCGAAAACCATTCTTCTGCTTCGTTTCCAAAACCCCTTTTCAAAATAACCGGTTTTTTGGTTTGTCCGCACGCTTCTAACAATTCAAAATCCTGAGCATTTCTTGTACCTATTTGTAACATGTCTGCATGTTTGGCTACTTCCGCTGCCATTGTATGATCCATAACTTCCGTTACATAAGGAAGACCTGTTTCTTCTCTAACTCTATCCAATATTTCAATGCCTTCCCAGCCAAGCCCTCTCCAATCGGTAGGTCTGGTTCTTGGTTTGAAAGCTCCACCTCTTAAGATGATTCTGTCCAGAATTCCAAACTTTTCTCCTATATGTCTCGCATATCTGGCGATTTCAAGGGTTTGCTCAAATGTTTGAGGAGAATCCGGCCCCACGATAAAAATGTGCTTGCCAGCTCCAATTTTTCGAACATGGCCGTCTGGTCCTTTCACCTTCACCACCCTTTGACTTCTTCTTACAACTTCCCCGCTTTTTCCGGCGGCAAGCTTAGCCACGTTTTTGTAGGAAGCAGATACATTCCATATCCTCATTACTCCAGGAAGCTCTTTTACATAACCTTCTTTTTCCGAAATAACTCGGGTATCGCCTATAAAGTGCAATGTGTCACTAACGCTACCACCACGAATCACTTCAACCGAATTTCCAGACTCGGTTGCAATCCTCTTTATGGTTTCTTCTGAGTCCGGATAACCTTTTTCAAGCTCTACTATATCCAAAATTTTAACCTCTATAATAATATCTTTGATTCTATAAACGTATATTTTACCGTTGCGAAGACAATGGGAAAAATTTAGTTTTTCTATTTTTAACCTTAAAAATATGCTTTACCCTAGAGTCAATCAAATGAAAAAGCTGATTTTTTTGCTACTTTTAGGAAATTGTACAACCATAGGATTTCACGATACTAAGCTTAGAAAGTCAATAGATTTTGGCAAATCTGCCGTAATACGACTTTGTGTGTTAAAAGATGTCAGATTGCAAAATAATAAAATCAAAGAACTCATAAACAATTGGAACAAAGAATTAGATTACTATAACTTAAAAATAGAAATATCTAATCTAAAAGAATGGGAAAGACCGGCATTATTTTCGAGTGACATATTTCGTGAAGTTATGCATCATCCGATAGAAAAGAATTGTGATAGATTGCTTGGATTTGTTGCGGTAAATTTTGGTGATTACTTCTTTGAACTCTTAAGCTATTTTATACCTACGTTTATGGTTCTAGGAACTGTTGATACGGCAACCCATACAAAGGGCTATATTATGGCAGAAAACTTTTCTATTGTACAGCTAATTATAGGCGGTCCCAAAAGCACTCTCGTTCATGAAGGCTATCACTTGTTAGGTTGTGGACACTTTTCCATGAAAAATTGCTACAATCAGATTTCCAAGCTAAAGAAGCTATCCCAAAAAAACAGAGCAAGCAAAATAGATTTTTTTCCGGCTTTGACGGAAGACAGTAGGGTTTACACAAACAGGGAAGATGTAAATCTGATTTTTGAAAGAGCTTTTCCTAAATGAACTTTCCCTCCTTCGTGGACTTCGTTTCTTCGTGGTTGATTCACCACAGAGAGCACAGAGGACACGAAGTAATTATAAACAAATAAATTATCCCTTCTTTCCCTCCTTCGTGGACTTCGTTTCTTCGTGGTTGATTTACCACAGAGAACGCAGAGGACACGAAGTAATGTTTTCAATCTTTACAGTGCAAGCGCTTAATTTTGTTCTAAAATTTTATTTAGTAAGTCCGGTTGATGATACTTATTGTAAATATCTTTGGATTTAAGACGTTTACCATTTTGAAAAAGTTTTATATAGGTGATCGCTTTTTTGGGAGAATAGTCGTACATGGCTTCCGGGGTATAGATTATTCCAGAACCATCTTGAAAAGAAATGAGCGTTGCCAGTTTCTTGCTTGTATTAATGTCCCATATACCAATCGTATTATCCTCATTTACAACCAGAAGTTGCTTCTTATTTGGACTTAAAGCTAAACTTTTAGCTGGTTGCCTATTGTCTATCGCCTTTATAAATTCTCCCTTGTAGCTATAAAACTCTATCTTATCAGAGGATCGAACAAAAATATAGTTTCCATACTTTGTCTTAAAAATACCTAAAGGAATAGCACCTTCCAGAGTTTTGATTTGTTTTCCGTCTTTTGTCTTGATATCCGTTTTAAAATGGTACTCATTGTGCGACACGTATATTTCTTTATTTGGAGCATAGATTATATAATGTCCTACGTCTTTTGGAAAGTCTAATTGATTCCCATTAAAATCCCAGCGTAATCCCCCGGAAGAATGCATGTCTCCTTGTGTTATATAAAACGATTTTTTATCGGGGTCTATTTTTAGGGACAAAATAGGTTTTGATTCCAGTCCTTCCATTGCTTTGATTAAGTTTCCCTTAATGGAATAAATCAAAACCATTTCACCGGATGCACAAATTATTTTTTGTCCGTCTGGAGTGACTTTTAGAAAATTTACCCCTGTAGTATATTCATGACTGCCTTCCGTATAAAAAACTCCTTTTGTTTCAATCCCTATATCTTTGAGTAGTTTTCCTTGACTACTCCAAACCTTAATACTCCTACCTTCGTCGGAACCACTTACAATTCTTTTTCCATCCGGAGTTATGGCAACTGCATTTACTGGAGCTGAATGTCCCTGCAAATCTAAAAGTAATTTTCCATTTGTATCCCAAACTTTTACGGTATGATCCATTGAACCAGTTACAATTTTTTGTCCGTCTTTACTTACGACCGTATCTAAAATTTTATTTTTATGCCCTTTGAACTGTGTGATCAATTCTCCTTTACTGTTCCAAACCTTAAAGTTGTGATCGTAAAAAGTTTTACTTACCAATTTCGTTTTGTTCGATATAAAAAATAATTCTGAAATAGTATCTAGCTGTCCTTTAAATGACTTAATGTATTTCCCTTGAGATGTGAATATACTTATGGATTTGTTTTCATAAGCTACATAAACTATTTTTTTCTCATTGTTTACCTGAATGTTAGAAATTTCTTTTCCTTTGGCAACAACGATGTTTTGAATTTTTTTTGTAGCTAGATTCAAGCTCACAACTTTTTTTCCATCACACAGAAAAATGCTTTCTCCATCACTCGAAAATACGGCATCTTTAAGATCAGAAAGTTTTAGATTGGCAATTGCTTTCAATGTATTCAGATCGTAAAGTATAATTTTATCAACAGTTCCGGCTAAAATTATACCACTTATGGAACTCCCGAACAAGTGAATTACGGGTAGTTCTTCTTTAACGCTCGCTAGTGGGTTTCCAATTAAATCCCATGTCTTAAAGGTATTATCATAAGAGGCAGTTATGATTTTTTTACCATCTGACGAAAAGATCGCTTTTGCGACTCCAAGCTTATGGGCACTAAATTCTTTTAAGAGTTGCCCTTTTAAATTCCACAGCTTTATATTTCCATTCTCATGAGCAGTGACAATCATAAGACCATTCGGACTTACTGTAACAGAATTTGCACTCGTATGAGCGTCTTCACCAAGAGGAACGGATTGGAGCAATTCCCCGTTTTTATCCCGAATTTTCATTGTTTTGTCTGTTGATACGGACAAAATTTTACTACCATCAGGAGTCAATGTCATTCCCTTGATTTCGTCTTTATGTGCTTTTATTGTCCGAAGTAGTCTTCCCGAACGACTCCATATTTTAATTGTATTATCATAAGAAGTCGAATACAATCGTTTTCCATCTGAACTTAAAACTAATTTTGTAATCCTATTTTTATGACCAACAGGTACAATAATTTTCGTTTTTCCGGAATCCAGTTTAATTTGTCTTTCTACTCCCATGTTTCCATTGGAGTTTTGAAAATAAAATGCAAAAAGAGGGTCCTGCTTAGCTTGTTCTATATAGTCCTTTTTTCTTTTATATAAGAACTCCATATATTGGTTTGTTAATTTCCAATCTTTTTGAGACGAAAAGTAAACACCTGCATCGTACAATAATTCCGAATTTGGAAATTTTATTTGCTTGAGGTGAGTTGCAAGTTCTGTTGCACCAATTGTATTTATTTTAGGGATTGATCTTTTTTCAAACAATTCGGAAAACCATAAAACGGTTGCAAGTCTTTTGTTGTTTGACTTTTGTTTTTGCAAATCTCCGTATCTGTTCCAAAGCGAGTCTAGAAAACTATCTATACTTTCAAGCTTTCCTTTTTCTTTCAAATTTAAAACCTGATTAAACCCAATTAAAAAATGAGTTAGACCAATATCGTCTTTTTCTACTTCAAAGCTGTACAAAGAATAGGGGAAGTGAATATAAAGAGGAGCATAGCCGGAATCATCTTGTTTGTTCCATTTTAATGCAAAATAAATTGCTTTTTTGTATTGGCTATGATAGTAAAAGAATTCGACCAGTTGCTTATACGTTTTTGTATGAGGTCTTTTTACCAATTTTAAGATGTTTATGGTAAGGACATCCGAATTGGTGTTTGAGAAAATTTCTTTTGCTTTCTCATGTTTATTGATTTTTTGATTTAGAAACCAAAGACAAGTGCCTATTTCTTTGTCGTTTTTTGGTTGTATTTTGTAGTAATCTTCCCATTCTTTTAGGGTTGCTTGAAGTTCTTCACTTGAAGATTGGTTGGAGTCCAAGCCTTTAAAAAACCATTGAAAAGCTTTCTCTGAGTTTCCGGCAGCCATAAAAGAAAGAGCTAATCTAAAGAAATTAGATTCATTGGGCACTAATTTTTGGTTTCGAATGGCAAACCCAAGTACTTTATTATACATTTTTTCTTTAAAATAGATTTTTCGAATTCCTTCGTATAAGGTGGCAAGCTCCAAATTGTATTCTTTTTCTTTTGTTTGTTCTCTAAATCTCTGATTTTCCAGAGACGCAATTTGGTACCTTAGAACGGATAAGGCTTTCTTTTTTTCTCCGGAGTCATAAAAAGCAAAGGCTATGTGTTCTGCATAAATATAAGCCGGCCTAAAGGTTTTGAACTGAGTATCTTGGTTTTTTAGGATATATTGAAATTCGGATATGGCTTCTTGGAATTTTTTTAAGCCGGAGTATGCCTGTCCTTTGTTGTATATAATTTTTAAAAAAAGGTCTCTTTCTTCTATTTCTTTAGATGATGTTTTGGATGGTAACTTTTCAAATTGTATACCAATTTCTTTTAACTGTTCGGCATCTTGAACAACCTTCCAGTTTGCTCCCTCTTTAAGATTTTTATAGGTAGATAGGTATAGTTCTTCTAATTTTTGGAAAGCAAAGGATTTTTTAGTTAGAACCCTTATTTCTTTGGCTGAAACAACATTGGGAAATTGAAACAGGCAGAATAAACAAATAAAAATGTGTAGAATGATTTTCATATTATATCAAACTTTTTTTATTATTGATATGAGACATATTACTAATGTCAATTGATTTTCGCATTTTTCTCAATTACAGAATGCTCCCTTCGGCTTAGCTCAGGGAGCGGGATCTACACCTCAAGCAAGCATTAATCTAAAGGTATTCGTATTTTTTGACCGGGAAAAATCAAATTCGGGTCTTTGATAACCTCTTCATTGGCTTCAAAAATTTCAGGATACCGACTGGCATCTCCTAAAAATTTTTTTGCAATTGCAGACAAAGTATCGCCACTTTTAATAACATAGTACTCAATGTTATCATCCAGTTCGGGTGAGTCCATCTCGTCAATTTCGACACTTTCAACCCCCTCTACGTTTCCGGTAATCAAAACAGCTTTTTCTACATCCTCCGGATCATCAGCTGTTCCAGTTAAAGATGCGATTCCATCTTTAAATTTGACACCAAGGTCCTTTATGCCAATTCCGGCAGATTCAACCAAATCTTTCAATTTTTCAGCCGGATCGTCATCTTCACCAAATACTTTTTTTCCTACATCTTTTGCAAAATCAAATAAACCCATTCAAAACTCCTTACAACATTTGTTTAACTCAATCAGTAAAAGTTTTTGGGCATTGATTATCAAGGAAAATTTTATATCGAACTCACGTTACCTAAAGACAGCTAGCAACTTCTTTTATTAGCAAATCATCATTGTAGAATTATTGTTTTTTTCTTGATGACAAAATGAGCTAAAGGATAAAATGAAAAGGAAAAAAATTAAAGATAATCGTATGCAAATATTCCCTAAAAACGATATTTACTGGAATAATATCCATGTAAAACAATTTATTCATAGAAAATATTTAAGGTTTGGTTACGGAAGTTTTATATGTCAACAAAAGTATTAGAAAAAATCCAAATACCGATTTTGGAAAGAAGAGAGCATCAAGACCTTGGATTAGAAATCCCTTATTATGATGAGGAGTTTGATTTGCCACATTTAAAACCCCATAGAATCGCAGTTACCTATTTAGGTTACACTTTTGACATGATCGCAAAAAAAGTCGGGCTTGAATTTATATCGGATCAACCCGTATGGTATATTCACCCTGCTACCCAAGAGCAAAAAACGTTTTATCCCGATGCTGGATTTGCAAATTACTTTGAAACAAAAGAACTGATCGCATCTGATCTTGTGTTAGCAGCTGAGGTTGTCAGCACCAGCCACAAACCCAAAGAAAAAAAAGACAGAAAAGGAATGAAAAAGGTGAATGAATACAACTATGTTCCCGAATTTGTTTTATTTTATCCGAATAAAGATGATGATAGGGTTATAGAATGGTATGTCAACCAAGGCGGCGCGTACCAATTGCAAACCGACAAGCAAGGCATCTATCAAAGCAATCAAATCCCGGAATTATCCATTCGAATATTGGGTCAAAGAGAATGGAGAGACGGAATGAAAGTAGAAGTTTTGTTTAAAGGGAAATCACTGATTGAATACGATAAAGTTTTGGAATTGATGGAAATAGAAAAGAAAAAGGCTGAAATGGAAAAGGAGAGAGCTGATAAAAATGAAAAAACACTACGGATTTATGCACAAAAGTTGAGAGAATTAGGAATTAAACCGGAAGAACTTTGAGCTACACTTTCCACTCCTTCACTTTTTATTTACATCTTTCTTTTTAATAAAGACTTCTTTCCAATATAAAAATTCTTCTTTTGATAACTTTTCCTGGTTTTTAAATTCTTCATCTTCTTTTTTGGGACATAAAAAATTAGCAATTACTACAGCAAAATCTTCTGATTTCTGGCTTTTACACTTGAATTTTTTGCAATAAGCTATGATTTCTTTATCAGAACTGACTACGGTTAATAAAGAAGGAGAAACATGAAAACGAACAAATTTTTTAAGTAGATCATCTGCCTTTTTTTCTTGGCTATAGTAGGTAAAGATTCCTTTGTAAAAATCTTCCGTAGCAGGGTCCCCTTTCGTTTTGCTGCCATCAAAAAAGGCGTGGATTTTGGTATTTTTTGCTTTTACTTGGTATTCCCAAAGAATATTCAAAATACCGGACTTTGCTTCGTCCAACCTATCTCGGTAGATCATCTCTTCCAATTCAGGAAATTTGTAAATGAGATTGAAGCAATCAACAGCTAAAATCGGTTTTTTTTGAAAAAAAAGCATGATATGGATGCCCATATCAAAATTATATCTATATTAAAGCAATACAAAATTTCTAAAAAAATTTCTTCAACCCGTATTTGGAAATCAAGCATTACTTCACTCGCTGTACAATATCCCTATCTGTTTCTCATTTGGACTTCCTTTTCACATCGTTCTAAAATTGATAAAAACCGGTTTGTCTGCTTCTACTTTCACTTGTTTATATTCTTCCGGGATTTTGATTTTATTTCCATTTGCTGGTTTAAAATCAAAGTTGTATGTACCAGGCTCTAAAAAGATTCGGCTTACCTGAAAATTAGAAGGGATCAACCTCCAGCACCTCAAATCCGGCTCTATGGTGGCAGACACTCCGGCTCCTGCAGTTAGACCGGCAAGAAAGCTAATAATACTACTTATTAGATCATTCCCGCTTTCCCTTTCACCTCTTCGGTTATTGGATTTTATTTTAACAGATTGTCCGGCAGCACTTGCTGCAATAGCGGCAGCAACCACTTTGGTGGCTATGGAAGCAACATTTTTAGCTATTATTTTTTCATAGTTATCATTAAAATTTTTTATTGCCGTTTCCGAATAATCGTTATAAAGTTCTGTTTGAGTAGTTTTGTTTCCGTTGATGTAAATATCAATTGCTTTGTTTGCTTGGGCATCTCTTGTTTTATAAACCGGAATCGGATTTTCTGCCGCAGACAACATTGCCAGTACTCCCGGAAGACTGAGATTTGAGGTATTGGCTCTAAGAGACGTTTCAATGGCAGCTCGTAGGGGTACTGCAAACATAGGGTCATTCATTAACCTACCTCTGGACTCTTTAGTTGCGGCTTTTCCTGCTTGATTGATGATAATTACTTCTCCCATACCTTTTTTGTAGATAGTTTTCTTTAAGTCTTTATCATAGGCATGAACCAAATTTTGCTTGTCTTGGTATTGGTTTATATCTTCCGTATCATTTTCCTTTAAGGCAAGCACATACCTGTCCCCTAAAATAGATTTATGGGAGGAGTTTAGTTGGATTATATTTTTATATTCTACTCTGGCATCATTGTATTTGCCTAGATGCTCTGAGATAATGGCATCCAAGTACCGAGCCATTAGATTCTGTCGGTATTTGTCTTCCATAAATTTCATTTCTTTTAAATCCGCGTTCAATTTACGGAAAGCTCTTTTGGCATCTTCCAAGTTTCCTAACATAATGTTGTTAAGAGCAATATAAAACTTGATCATTACCCTTTCAAAACTTTCACCTTGGAAAAATCCCTTTGTGTCATTTAGTAAAAAAGCATAACTTTGATTTGATATACTGGTTTTGATTGTATCCGAAATGATTTCTGCTTCTTTAAAAATTTGCATGCTGGTGGTGTAATCTCCCTTACTATGGAATATAACACCAGCTTCCATTAAATACAACAGTCGATCTTTATCTTTTGCGTCTTTTGCCAAAGTTCGAATTTCCGGAACTGCCTTGTCAAAATTTTGCTCAAAGTAGAAAGATTCCGTTTTAGCAATTTTTTTTTGGTAGGAGGTGGAGCAGCTTAAAAAAATAAGAACAAAAAGAATCGTTTTTTTGATAACAGACCTACCAAGTGACACCCTTGTTACTCCTTGCTTGTTTTCTGAAAGTAACTTTGTCACTCCAAGTAACAAGCTGTGTTTCTACGCTTCTAAGTTCCAAATTGATATTTTGCTCTACGATCCTGTCTCCTTTGTTGGAAAATATATTTTCATCTATATCACATTTGATAAAAAAGTTGGGAGATTTCATATTTCCGGCTGATAGAGGATTGGATGTAAGCCCCGATTGGCTCAAGGCAAGTTCTTTTAGAGCATCTTTTCTATTTTCAATCCTAACCGTAAAAATGCCGCTTTTAATAAGATTTTGCACAAATGTATTATCAAATATATCCGTAGAAATTTGTTCAGATGTGTCATTTTTTGTAGGAAGAAACGCTACAAAAATACCTTCTGGCTTAGGATTTTTTTTGAAAAATTCACCCACTTTGTCAGCGAGTTTTTTGGCGGAGTCTTCCAGTTCTGCTCTTGTAAGACCACCCGTGTCAGAAATAAGGTCTTTATCGAGATCAACTCGTTTAGCTCCGGAACTGCAAGATATAATAGAAAGAAGTAAAGAAAATGCTAACAATGCTATAGCCAATAATTTCAAAATAAAGTCTCCTTGGATTAAGTTATCATATAATTAGATTGTTTGACTAGAGAAAAAGTCTATCAAAAAAAGTAAAGGTTGACGTGTTACGTATTATTTGAGCATAACTACCAGGGCATACAAATTAGCTTTCATTCATTTTCTATGATTTTTGAGAAATCCTTCCACACTAAAAGGTCCAATTATGTGGTTCGTCAAATGAACACATACACCAAAAAGACAAAGGTTTTTCACTAAATTGCTTTTTTGATAAACTTCCCACAACCACCGATATTCTTCTTCCATACCCGGTGGAAACTGAAATAAAGCCGGTAGGTGAATTAGGAAAGTAACTACAATTAGAAACAAGCCAAGTAACCATGCACCTTGTTTTACCTTATAACCTAGTAAAATAGATGTACCACCTGTCAATAGAATTAATCCGGCTATAATAGAAAGAAAACGTTTATAAATCATCCAGTCTGGCATCATGGAACGAATCAGAGTATCTGAAAATAAATGCTCCACCCCTAATCCCAAAAAAATCAAACTAAAAAGCGTGCGAAATATCAGATCAGTCCAACGATATTGAATCACTTAAAAATCCTCTCAAACTAAATAGTTTCCTTTAGGAATCTATGTTTATATATTGTACATATCTACTTTTTATCTATATCTACTTTTTATCTATATCTACTTTTTATCTATATCTACTTTTTATCTATATCTATAATTGACAAAAATTACTTACTATAAAAATAAGTTATAGAACGTAGGTGTATTATTTATTTAAGAATATCGACCAATGAATAAAAAACAATAGCCGGTTTTAAAGAGGAAATATGAGACAGAAATTCAGTAAAGCTCAAAATCAAATTTATATAATCACGTTATCCCTTTTCTTTTTGGCTTTTATTTTTTCATTAAGATATTACCATTTTTGCAGACATAAATATGTTGGATACAACCATTCGAAATTTGGTATCCAATGCTATTAAGTTCACACCTAATGGCGGAGAAATATCCGTAAGTTCCGAAAGGAAGGATAGTTTCATAGAAATCGCAGTAAAAGACAGCGGCGTAGGGATTGAACCGGAAAACCTTCAAAAGATTTTTCAAATAGATACAAAACACAAAACACTTGGAACCAATAAAGAGAGAGGAACCGGCTTGGGACTCATTTTGTGCAAAGAATTTGTAGAGAAGCATAAAGGAGAAATTGGTGTAAACAGCATTCCAAATGAAGGAAGTCAATTTTTCATCAGACTTCCTATTGACAGAGAAGGATATCCTCAAACTCCAACCGGTTGCGAAGTATTACAATAGGATTAAAATGATAGATGAAGTGGTTTAATAATTTAAAAATTCGAAATAAAATCGGCATAACGTATTTTGCTCTCATTCTCTTGATTGTCTTTATGGCTGTTCAAAATTATTATATATCAAATCAAGCAAAAGAGACTTTTAATTTTTTTTATTTGAATAATTTCAAACATGTTATAACCTTAAATACTATACATAAAAACATAATGCAACTTCGAATTAATATGTTTGCTGAAATTTTATCTTTGGAAGAACACAACAAAGATGAAATATTAAAGAGAATTGAAAGCTCTAATGAATTAACTAAACAAAATGACAAAATTTGGGATGAATACCGAGCAACCATACTTGTAGAAAAAGAAAGAAAGTTTGCAGACACCTTTGTTACCAAGCAAAAAAGGAACTATGAAATTCGTATGAAATTTCGGGAGGCTTTGCTTTTTGGAAATCTTCCAATGACAAAAAGTTATTTGGTAGAATGGATGAATACTTATAGAGAAGTCAGGGACGCTATGGAGGTATTAATTACTTTTCAAAAAGAAAAGGGAGAGCAAATGCAGAAGGAGCAAGAAAGAAATATATCTAGAAATCTATCTATATCAATTATTTTATTCATTCTATCTTTTGCTGTTGCGATTCTTGCTACTATAGCTGTAAATCAAGGTGTTGTCATAGCAACTCTAAATGTTGTAGAAAGGGTCAAAGATATAGCTGAAGGAGAAGGTGACTTAACCAAACAACTCACTGTAAATTCTAAGGATGAATTGGGTGATATAGCTCAGTGGTTAAATAAATTCATTATTAAAATCCATGATAATGTTGCTCGAATCGAAGAACATGGTAAGAGTCTAAGAGAAACTTCAGATGATCTCAAGCATGTAAGTCTGAATGTATTATTCAGATCAGAACAGGTAGAGAGTCAATCGGAAATGATTTCTTCTGCTTATACCAAAATGAATAAAAATATTCAAGTGATTTCCGGTTCGATAGAAAAAATGTCAATGTCGATTGCAGAAACTGCTAAGAATGCTTCAAAAACAGCAACAATCGTAGAAGATGCAGATAAAACAGCTAAGAACACTGAAAAAATTGTAAAAGGATTGGAGGAAAACGCGAAAGAAATCGGAAAGGTCATTGACAGTATTACAGAAATAGCTTCTCAAACAAATTTGCTTGCTTTGAATGCAGCTATTGAGGCAGCAAGCGCAGGAGATACGGGGAGAGGATTTGCTATAGTTGCGTCGGAAGTGAAAGAACTTGCCAAACAAGCAGCTTCTTCTTCCGAAAATATTAAATACAAGATCACTATAATTCAAAACAATATAGAGAACACGATAGAAGCTATATTAAATATTTCGAAAGTAATTGATAAAGTAACCAAAATCTGTATTCAAATAGCATCTTCGATAGAAGAGCAATCCAGTACGGCTAGCGAAATTACATCAAATATAAAACAAACATTTATAGCTTCAAGCGATGTAGCAAAAAACATTTCTATTATTAATGCTACATCAAAAGAAAGAGCAAAAGAAGCAAATCAAGCTTTAGTTTATGCAAAAGGTTTGCAGTCTCTTTCGGAAAATTTGAATGGTATCGTGAAACAATTTAAAATCAGACGATAGGTTTATCTATGAAAACAAATAACGTGCTAGTTTTAGACGATGAAATAGAAATATTAAAAACCATTAGCAGGCAACTTAGAAAGAAATACAATCTGTTTTTGGCTAATTCGGTTAAAGAAGCAAACCGGATTTTGGAAACAAATCCTATACAAGTGATTCTTACAGACCAAAGAATGCCGGATATGAATGGCTCGGATTATATAAAAGAAGTAAAGATGAAATATCGAAATATTGTGTGCTTGGTACTTACGGCGTATAGCGATGTAAATGCTTTTAAAGATTTTATCAATTTCGGTAATGTATACAAGTACATCATGAAACCTTGGGACAATGCCGAATTAGAAAAGTATATACAAGAGGCGCTTGAATTACATCAAAAAAAGTATTCGGCTCTGGACAGTTTTCGTAATTATTTTATATGCAGGTTCCTGCCGGATACTACCCTGACTTATGTGAACAAGGCTTTCTGTGAGCATTTTCAGGTAAAACCCGAGGACATGATTGGAAAAAAGTTTTTATATTTTCTTCCTCAATTAGAGAAAATCCGAATAAACAATTACATTGGATCTATTCAAGACGAGGCAGTAAATACAATTGAAAACCATATCGTATTCCCACCAAATGAGGTTAGGTGGTATAAGTGGACAACGAATGCTGTTTATCCTGAAAATGGTGATTTTATAGAATACCAAGCAACTGGTGATGATATAACACAATCCAAACAAATAGAATCCGAAACAAATAAACTGAAAAGAGAGATGCAAATTTCGTATATAGAATTTTTTAATATCCTAAACAATAGTCCCATTGGAATTTACGTCACAGATACGGAAGGATGTATTGTATATGTAAACAAGCAATTTTGCTCTTTAACCGGTTTGGCTATATACCAATTAATAGGAAAGCCGTTTTATGAATTTTTGGATGGAGAAGATAGAGCATTCTTTTCAGATTTACATCTACAATTCTGTAACAGTCACAACACAGAGCTAATCGTGCATAAAGAACTTGTCACACCAAGAGGAAAGGTAAGTGTGCGGTGCCAAAAGAATAAATACTTTCAATCAGATGGAACAACAAAAATAGTCGTTTATACAACTGACTTAACGGATATAATCAATGCTCATAAAAAAACAAAAGAAGCACTGGAGAAAGAAAAATACCTAAATGAATTAAATAGTCGTTTTATTACGTTTGCTTCCCATGAATTTAGAACCCCCATAACAATCATGGACATGTCTGCTCAAATTTTGGAAAAATATTCTAAAAGTTTCGGTGAGTTAGAAAGAAGGGAATTGGAGCATATAAGAAAGGCTTCTAATCATTTAATTATGATTTTGGAGGATGCTTTGTTTATCCATAGGTACAACTTGGGAAAATTGGAGATCAAATGTTCACTCGTAAATATCGAAACATTTTGCAAAGCGATAATAGATGAATTCCAAAAATTCCATAAAGATAAAGTAAAAATTCACTATTATTGCCTGAAAAACGAACCTGTCCATACGGATACTAGATTGTTAAAATACATAATAAAAAATTTATTATCTAATTCCATAAAATATTCCAATAAAAAACCGGTTACATTGAAAATCAAAACTCTTGCAAGTGGTTATTCCATAACTATTGCTGACAGAGGAATTGGTATTTCAAATGAGGATAAGAAACATTTATTTACTCCATTCCACAGAGGGAAAAACATCGACTATGCGGATGGATTAGGGTTGGGGTTGGTTATCGTCAAAAACTCAGTTGAATTATTAAAAGGGAGTATTCAAATGAAAAGTAAGGAGAATTGTGGAACTGTTTTTAGGGTAAAATTACCATCACTTCCTAACAAAGATTAATCATCGATTGTTGTTCTTTTAATTTCAATTCCTTCTTCTTTTAACATTTTAATCCCATAATCTCGCATCATTTTTATTAAGGGAATCACCCTCTCGCCTTTTTCCGTAATGCTGTATTCTGTATGAGGTGGAATTACCGGAAAAACTTTTCGATCAATAAATCCGTCTTGTTCCAATTCCCGAAGTTGCATGGTTAACATTTTGCTTGATACCCCATTCAATGAACGCTGAAGTTCTCCATATCTCATTTTTTTTTCATTGAGATTCCAAAGAATTGGTATTTTCCATGTTCCACCTAATTTATTCAAAACAAACTCAACCGGATTATGGAACAACTTTCCTTTATATTCAAATTCTATCATTTATACATTCTTTTTAAGTATTAAAGCATAAGTTTTTGTGAATTTCCCCCCAACCCCCGCGAACGGGGGAGCGAAAGAAATTGTGCAAAACCCCGTTCACGGGGCAGGGGAAAACTAACAATTTCTTTTGCATGACTACTTGGTAACCATATGTTATGATACTTGTTTGATATCTTGGTTAACTTTTTACCCAAATTTAAGTATTCATTTTATATTCTTCTAATTTTAATTTTCCGTTTTCCAATAGGTCCTTTAATTTGAATGCTTGACTGTTCATGTTTTTACTTTCTGTACTGAATTCTTGTGCACTTTCTGAATTTAACTGAACAATTTCTTCTATTTGTTTAAGACCAGAAATGATTTCTTGATAACTTTGGGATTGTCGCTCAACTATAGATGACATATCATCGGCAATCTTACCTAATTCTTGTGTTCCAGATGTTATAGATTGTAGGTGCTCGGACGTATGTTTTAGAAAATCATTAGCATGCTCAATTTTTTCCAAAATATTTTCTACAGCTATGGTAATGTTTTTAGAAGACTGTTTGCTCTTATTAGAGAGTTCCCTCACTTCATTTGCAACTACGGCAAAACCAGCTCCTTTCTGCCCAACCTTACTTGATTCTATGTCTGCATTTAGTGCCAACATATTTGTTTGAGAGGAAATAGTTCCAATAAAGTTAATAATCTTTTTGATTTCATCAGCTCCTTCAATGATATGACTCATTGTTCTATTCAACTCTTTCATTTGGCTATTTCCTTGGCTTGAAGATTTTTCACTCTTTTTGGCAAGTTCATGAATTCCTGTTGAATTATTAAGATTGGATTTTACTTGCAAAGATAGTTCTTCAATCGTTCTATTAATTCGTGTTAAAGAGTTTGCTTGTTGTGAAGAACCTTGTGAAAGGTTATTAGAAAAATTCAAAATTTTTTCAGAGGTGAAAAGTATCTGTTTAGAAAACAATTCAATTTCTTTAATGATTCCGGATAAAAAGTCTATTATTTCTTTGAGAGAGATTAAGTTTTGTTTATTCTTTTTTTCTTCATCCCTTGTTTTTGTATCTAGTTGGTTTAGTACATGAATTGCGTAACCAAGTGCAAGAATATAACCGAGCAAACGTATAAAATGCCATAACCACCAACCAGCATCCCATAATTTGGAAAACTCAAATAAAATTCCAGCAATTCCTAGAAAAAGAGAAAAGAAGCAGAACAATATCTCGTCAAAAGCTTTTGAATTCCTGTACAGCAATAAGAGTTTTATACTCGCAAGAAGATACAATACACCACCAACTATATTTAAACCTCGTGCTGTAGGTGTAAACTCACCACTTTTCACCATGGAAGGTAGAGATGATTTAAATCCAATGGATAAAATGCTAAATACAATTGAAGCGACTAAAATTAAGATTGGGATCCGGTTTCCAATCTTTTCGCTCAAATATTCCGGTAGCCATGAAAACATAAATAGGAAGCCTCCAGCAAGTGTAGAGCAGCTATAAAGCCATACGAAATCAATCCCTGGATGAACGCAAGCATGGAACCCAGCTAAAACACCACCTCCTAAAATTCCAGAAGCTATCCAAAAATATGCCGCCGACATATTTCGATATTTTCTAAACCATAAAATGATTCCTGCGATTAAGAGCGCACTAAATGTACCGATCGTCTCTACAAATGAATGGACAGGTTCTGAGTTAAATTTAAAATCTTTTAAGAAGCTATTAGAAATATAGCTACCAAATAGGGGTACAATTACAAAAATTATTGTTAATAAAATTAGAAAAAATTTTGACATTATTTTCCATATACTCAATCTTTAAGTTTTTTAATAGCAAAGTAGTCAAAGTTGCAATAAAACTCAGAGTCTCAAGTCCATTTCAACTCTTCATAGTTAAAACTGCAAGGCCGACCTACCATGATAAAATCTATTTAACTCATGTTGCACACTGGCAATATAAAAGAAAACAAAAAATATAAAAAATAAGACTGTTTTTCATTCTTTTAGTTAATAAATTGTTACCGATAATTGCTGAAGAGCCCATGAACATTTATATTTGATGAATAGTAAATAATTAATTTATACAGTTTTTACCATTATCTACTTTTTATCTATATCTATAATTGACAAAAATTACTATAAAAATAAGTTATAGAACGTAGGTGTATTATTTATTTAAGAATATCGACCAATGAATAAAAAACAACCCAAAAGAATTCTGATAGCAGAAGATGAATTAGATTTGTCTACTATGATGCAATTCATTTTACAAGAAAACAAATATGAAGTTACGGTTTGTGAGAATGGAAAGGATGCTCTGGAATCACACATAAAAGAGCCGTTTCCTTTGATTATAACCGATTTGAATATGCCCGGTTTTGACGGAGAATTCTTGATAAGCGAATTAATCAAAAGAGAAATGCTTCCCGTTCTTCTCATTCACACCGTTGTTTCGGATATAAACAAAGTAATTGAAATTTTGAGAAAAGGTGCTTATGACTATATTCTAAAACCAATCAAAAACAAAGAATTTATTCATCATGTTGATAAAGCGTATGACTACTATCTTCTACAAAAATATCAAAAATCCATGGAAAAAGAAAGAGAAATCAGGACCAACTACCAGTTTAACTGGAATATTTGGCAAGAAGAAGTTACCAAAAGAATTACTGATAAAAAAGAATATGTCTTATTTGATAGTCTCCGAACCAACTTTACTCAAGGGCAAGGTTTTGGTGCTCTTGTTTCCACTGTTGCTCTGATCCAATCCCTATGTCAACTTGAAGAAAATGTTTATAAAGTTGACAAAGAAATTATGGACATGATTTTCTCAAATGTTCAATCCCTCAACAAAGTGATCGATTTGTTTAACGAAATTCGCCAAATCCTCAAGAACGGCTTGGAGCTTATGGTAGGAAGTATACAGGATTTTTACCAACTGTGTGTTGAAATAACCTTTGAAATGAATGGATTTGCCAAGCAAAAAAACCAGACTATTCAATTATTCCAGAATGAAACGCAAAATGTCGATCAAAAATTAAAATTTCACAAAACGTATATGAAAACCGTTCTGAAAGAACTCTTATTCAATGCATTTAAGTATTCTCTTAAAGATTCTGAAGTTATTATCATGACGGAGATTTTGGGTGGTCAATTTTTAGTTTCTGTTCTCAATAAGCCGGAGATTGAGATTCCCGAAGAATATTCTAGAATCATTTTTGAGCCTTTTTGCCGAATAGCCGGTTTTGCTTATGAAACCTACCCTACTTACGATATGGGGCTGGGGCTTACTCTTGCGGAAAAGGTCATTCGACAACATTCCGGTAGAATTTCCATGTTCCCTGTAAAAAGTCACCTGAAAAGTGAATCCGAATTATTTTATAGTTTTCAGATCGAACTGCCTTTGCTTAAAGAGGAAATGTGAAGCAGAAACTCAGTATAGTTCAAAATCAAATTTATATAATCACGTTATCCCTTTTCTTTTTGGCTTTTATTTTTTTATTGAAAGAGGTCAAAATGGATTGGATTCATAAACTTTTTATTCATATAACAGTATTTTCGTTTTTTTCCATATACTTTTTTTATATGAAAAAGGAAAAAAAACGAATCTTAAAGCAATTAATGAAACTGGAAACGGCAGTCGAAAGTGTAAAATCTACCATTGTGATTACAGATGCCAATGGAAACATAGAATACGCCAATCCCTATTTTACGGATTTGACCGGTTACACCTTGAATGAATGTATTGGGAAAAACGTAAGAATTTTCAATTCCGGTTATCATAAAAAAGAATACTATGAAGAACTGTGGAACACGATCCATTCGGGAAAATCTTGGGAGGGTGAATTTTTCAACCAGAAGAAAAACGGTGAGTACTACTGGGAAAACGCAACTATCTCACCCATTCGCAATGAGAAGAATGAAATAACAAATTTCGTTGCCGTTAAAACAGATATTACGGAAAAAAAAGAAACAGAATTGGAATTGAATAAACATCGTAACCATCTTGAATGTTTGGTGACTGAGAGGGCTAACGAGTTACTGGAAGCAAAGAAAATTGCAGAAGAGGCAAACCAAACAAAAACTGAATTCTTTGCCAGTATCAGCCATGAATTACTTACACCTCTGAATGCGATTATAGGGTTTTGCGAACTCCTTTCTCCTTTGATTACTGATGAAAAGAGAAAAGATTATGTCGAATCTATCCAAATTGCAGGGAAGAATTTGCTTGCCTTGATAAAAGATTTGTTAGACATGTCCAAATTAGAAGCAGATAGATTACAACTCCAACCCATTCCTGTAAACATAACCAACCTCATTCAAGAAGTATTTAAGGTCTTTACCCTAAACGCTAAAGAAAAAAATCTTGAGTTTTCAATCCAAATATCAAAAAAATTGCCTATATTATTGGTGGATGAATCTAAAACTCGCCAAATCCTTTTTAATCTATTAGGAAATGCTTTCAAGTTTACGGAAAAAGGTTTTGTAAAATTGAAAGTTCGAGATTGGAAGTTTCAGAATTCAAATAGCGTTAGTTTGTTCTTGTCCGTAGAAGATTCTGGTATTGGGATACCTAAAGAACAATTCAACACAATTTTCGAACCTTTTCGGCAAGCTTCTGGACAGGATTTAAAGGAATATGGTGGGACCGGTTTGGGTTTGAGTATTACCAAAAAATTAGTTGAAAAAATGAATGGAAGTATTCGCGTCCGCAGTCAAGTGGGAAAGGGCAGTAGGTTTTCAGTTATACTAAAAAAATTGCCGATTACCGGGGAAGCTACAGATAGTGTTTATCTTGAGCCAAAGATACTGGTAAAAAAAGAAGAACTGTCTGAAGATTCTTTTGATTCTTTTTCCGAAACGGAAAAGGCAAACAAACAAATTCAAACAACACAAGATAACAAGTCACCCTTAATTCTTCTGGTTGATGATAACATGGAAAATTTACAAGTGTTAGAGAATCTACTGGGTATACAAGGCTATCGAACAGCATTGGCTCGTAGTGGAAAATTTGCAATGGACTTTTTAAGAAAAAATAAGCCGGATTTAATTCTATTGGACATCATGATGCCTGAAATCGACGGATACGAAGTCTGTAAAGAGTTTAAGAATGATGAAGAAGCAAAAGACATTCCTATCATTTTCCTGACTGCCAAAACAGGTATTGATAGTATCGTAAAAGGCTTTGAATGTGGAGCGGTTGACTACGTGACAAAGCCATTCAACTCGAGGGAATTGTTTACGAGAGTTTCAACTCATTTGGAACTAAAATTAACACAAGAAAAACTTCTCCAAAAGGTAGAAGAACTGGACACAGCAAATGCGACCAAAGATAAATTTTTCTCTATCATAGGTCACGACTTATCCAACCTTTTTGGAAGCTTTCTGAATATAATGGAAATGTGGAGATACTACAAAAATGGTGTCCCGGAAGATCAGTTTGTTAAAGTATTGAATTCCGTTCAAAACTCTGCCGAAATGGGTTATACCCTTTTATTGAATTTGTTGGAATGGTCGAGGCTACAAACGGGAAGAATGCCATTTAAGCAAGAAAGGATTCACCTAAAACAAATGGTAGAAGAGACTTTTAGGCTACTCGAAAGCAATGCAATGAAAAAAAACATTGAAATGAGCTTAAATATTCCAGAAGATATTACCATTTTTGCAGACATAAATATGTTGGATACAACCATTCGAAATTTGGTATCCAATGCCATTAAGTTCACACCTAATGGTGGAGAAATATCCGTAAGTTCCGAAAGGAAGGATAGTTTCATAGAAATCGCAGTAAAAGACAGCGGCGTAGGGATTGAACCGGAAAACCTTCAAAAGATTTTTCAAATAGATACAAAACACAAAACATTTGGAACGAATAAAGAGAGAGGAACCGGCTTGGGACTCATTTTGTGTAAAGAATTTGTAGAGAAACACAAAGGAGAAATTAATGTAAACAGCACTCCGAATGAAGGAAGTCAATTTTTTATCAGACTTCCACTTTTGTCTTGTTGACAATTAGCAAATTTATAAGGTTTATCTATGAAAACAAATAACGTGCTAGTTTTAGACGATGAAACCTTACAACCGACTTGTATATCTTTTCCGCAATCCGGACAGATTATGTTTCAACTTCCACCCTATCTTTCAACAATTTTACCCCCAAATAAAAAAACGGAGTATCCAGCAATGCTACAATAAACTTAAACAAATAAGAGTAAAGAATCAACTCAATAACTTTTTCCATAGGAAGGAGACCTACAAAGGTAATGGACATTACCGCTACAGTATCAACAATCTGAGAAAGCATCGTAGAGCCATTGTTTCGCAACCAAAGGTGTTTTCCCTTGGTGAGTTCTTTCCAAAAATGAAACAAATGCACATCTACCATCTGAGCAACCAAATAGGCAATCATAGATGCAATGGTTCCACGAATCATGTAGCCATAAATATAATTAAAAGTATTCTCTTTCCCAGGTTCGGGAAGTTTCGCAATGGCATTAAACCACTCCGGATCAACCGGCATGTAGTAGCCTATCGTTGTAACGAGTAGCATAAAAATATTCATCATAAAACCAACCCATACAACAAAGCTAGCTCGCTTTTTTCCATACAATTCAGAGATCAAGTCTGTGGCTAAAAAGGTAATGGGATAAGGAATTATTCCTACCGGTATTCCAATGCCAAAAAACGAAAATATTTTTGTGATGCCAATTAAATTAGCCATTACAAGAGAGGAAATAAAGATGGCTGATAAAATTAAAAAAACTCTTTCTCTGTATTCCAATATGTGCCCCTTAACTTCATTCACTTTTGTGAATGGAAACTAATTCATCATCTTGTACGACATTCCAAATATAGGCAAGTCGAACAAGCTTCGGAGTAGGTAGTTTTCCTACTTTTTCGGAAATATTGCGTCTATGAGTTTCTACCGTTCTTATGGAAATGTTCAATTTTTCAGAAGTCTCTTTTTGACTGTAACCTTTTACCGTTAATTTCAAAATTTCAAGCTCTTTGGGGCTCAAATTCCTAAATGGATTGGCGGCATCAGGCTTTTTGTTTGGAACTACAGGAACTTCGTCGACATTAGAATAATATGAATCTCCCGCAAGCACTGATTGAATGGCGGTCAAAATAGTGTTTCGCACCTCTGTTTTAAAAATATAGCCGTTAATTCCATATTCCTTGGACATCTTTAACAATCTGGGATCACGCGAAGAACTAATAATAATAGATTTTAAATTAGGATGCTGCTCTTTGGTTTTAAGTATTGTTTGTATACCGTTCATTCCAGGAAGAACAAAGTCTACAATGATAATGTCGCAATACTCTTTTTTGATAATTTCTAGTAATTCTTCTCCACTTTCCGCTTCCCCCACAACATTCCAATCAGGAGACTTTTCTATCGCAACCTTTAAGCCCAATCGGAAGATTTCATGATCATCAGCTATTATAATTTTTTTTAATTTGTCCATAATTTACTTAATCCTTAGAAACTTATTGCAAAAAATACTTATGGTTTATTCTATGAAAAATAAATATATGTTAAAATACAATCAAAAGTTACCATACCATACTAAAAACGAATTTTTATAAGGGAAAACCTGTCACTACAAAAATTCTTTTTTAATCGCTTCCGTATTTTCACCTGGCGAAGGAACTTTCCCGAATTTATTTTGCTCTAAACCTACAAATAGGGCTGGTCTCTCGACTAATTTTGCCATTCCGGAAGAAGTTTCTACCTCTGTCATTCTCAAATGGGGATGCTTGGAAAACTCTTCTACGCTATTGACCCTTCCATAGGCAATGGAAGAGTTCTCTAATTTTTCAATTATGGATTCCATTGGCAAGTTACCAAAAACCCCGTCTATGATGCGATTCAGCGCGTCTCTACTCGCAACCCGCAAGCTGTTATTTTCAAATTGTTTATATTCGGGACTATCTTTTTTTTCCAAAACTTCATCCCAAAATTTCTTAAACTCTCTCTCGTTTTGAATGGAAATCAAGACTTCTTTTCCGTTTCTGTCCTTGTAGGGACCATAAGGTGCAATGGAAGCATGGTGCATGCCCGTTCTGGATGGTGGCTTTCCAGCATATATTTGGTGAAGCAGAGGCACACTCATCCAGTCCGCCATACAATCAAACAAAGAAATTTTGATAGAACTTCCCTGTCCTGTTTTTTGTCTAAAAATGAGAGCTTCCAAAATAGATGTATAGGCATACATTCCGGCTGATATATCACAAACCGATATACCAGCTTTTGCTTTTACCTCTCCATCGCCGGTTATAGACAAAAGCCCTGTTTCACCCTGTAATAAGTTATCGTAAGCTTTCATGTCTTTACACGGTCCCGTTTCTCCATAACCGGTTATGTCACAGGTTATTAAACTTGGTTTTTCTTCCCTTAATTTTAAGGAGTCAAAGCCAGACCTTGCGGCGGCACCGGGAGCCAAATTTTGAATAAACACGTCTGCATGGGAAATTAGCTTTTTTAAAAAAGAATTATCTTCCGAATTTTTTATGTCCAAAAAAACGGATTCTTTTCCCCTGTTTATCCATACAAAATAAGCACTTTCTCCATTCACAACATGGTCATAGTAGCGAGCAAAGTCTCCTTCAGAAGGGCGTTCGACCTTGATAACTCTTGCACCGGAATCTGCTAGTCTCGAAGACGCAAAAGGAGCAGCAACCGCTTGTTCCAAAGAAACAACCAATAAACCTTCTAGGATTTTCATTTCAATAAGACCTCGGCAAACCAAGGACATGCTCAGCGATATAAGATAGAATCAAATTTTTTGACAATGGAGCCACTTGGTACAATCTTGTTTCCCTGAACTTTCTTTCTATATCATACTCTGCCGCGAAACCAAAACCGCCATGTGTTTGAATTGCTGCATTAGCTGCTTCCCAAGATGCCTCGGAAGATAGAAGCAGAGACATGTTTGCTTCTTTTGCACAAGACAAACCGGAATCAAAAATCTCACATCCTTTTTGCACCATTAATTCTGCTGCACACATAGAGGCATAAACTCTGGCAAGTGGAAATTGTATGCCTTGATTTTGTCCAATAGGACGATCAAATACAACTCTTTTATTTGCATACTCACAAGACTTCTGGATAAACCATTTTGCATCTCCGATACACTCGGAAGCAATTAGCAGCCTTTCAGCATTCATTCCATCCAATATATAATAAAAGCCTTTTCCTTCTTCTCCAATCAAGTTTTCTGATGGAATTTCCAGATTATCAAAAAAAATTTCCGTTGTAGAGTGGTTCATCATTGTTTGAATCGGACGAATGGTTAAGCCCGATTGAGTTGCCTTTTTTAGATCAACCAGAAATGCAGATAGTCCATGGGTCTTTTTGGAAACTTTGTCCAAAGGCGTTGTCCTTGCCAGAAGAACCATTAGATCGGAATACATGGAACGGGAAGTCCAGATTTTTTGACCATTGATACGATATGTGTTTCCAACCTTTTCTGCCCTGGTTTGGATTCTGGTTGTATCACTTCCTACGTTTGGTTCGGTAACAGCAAAAGCCTGTAATCTCAGTTTTCCTGATGCAATATCAGCGAGGTATTTTTCCTTTTGTGCCTCACTTCCATGCCGCAAGAGGACTCCCATTGTGTACATTTGGGCGTGGCAGGCAGAACCATTACAACCATTCGCTTGAATTTCTTCCAAAATAACGGAAGCCGCCCTCAAGTTCAAGCCTGAACCACCATATTTTTCCGGAATCAATGTAGCTAAATAGCCAGAATTCGTAAGAGCTTGGACAAATTCTTGTGGATATTTTTCCTCTTTATCCAAAGCCTGCCAATAATTTCCGGGATAGTCCTTGCATACTGTTTGCACACCTTTTCGTAATTCTTTGTGTTCTTCCATTAGCCTCTAACCAATAATTCTATCGCATAACAGGGGATATCCCAAATTTGGTTGTATAGGGCAAAATTACCATTGGAAATTTTGATTCCCAAAGTATTTGTAACAATTTTTACCTATGGAAGGGAAGGTATTCTGATTTGATAGAAAAGATTTCAGTAGCTCCACCTCACTCCATAGGTTAAATAGTTAGAACCGCAAGTAGGAGGACAAAATATTCCGTAGACTCCCGAACGGTGGTGAACTCTAAAAAACGGACTGGGTACATTTTTGCCTATCAGAGAAGGCAAGGATAATTCCACTTCAAAAGCAAGGTAGTTTAACAACTTATTGGAATATTCGGATTCAACACTTGGATAAAAAACATTCTTCCTCGGATTTTCCAAATCCGGATTACGAGTTGCCAAGGAAAGTCCTTCGCCTACCGCAAAATTGACCGGTAAATTTTTATTTGCACCAAATCGAGCCAAAAAAAGTCCATTAAATTCCATGTGTTTTTGCACACCAGTGTGCCAACCTACCTGTCCTTCTGTTTCTATATTCGCTTTCCATAATTTAAGAAAGGGCTTGGCAATAGAAAACATGTTGATATAAGATTGTCTGTTGTGTGTATCTAATTTTAGTAAAATTTCACCCAGGTTTGTATTTGTATACATTCCTTTGTAATAGGCAAGTTTTAAGTTTTCCGGTTTATTATCAGAAAAAAGTGGTAAACTAAAAAAGAATAAAATACTAAAAAGGACTTTAAAAGAAATTTTGGTGTTTTTAAATATCTGAGCCATACTAAATAGACTCTTTGTATTGGCTTCGGAGAGTAGATTTTTTTGAATTTTTTATCCCTAAATTCGATATTATATCCATGGGAAATAATTTTTAAATATACACATTTAAAAGCAAAAAATTATAATTCATTTTATAGTGCAATAAATAAGGAGTAAACATGAGTCAATTTACAACATTAAATGAAATGTTTCAATATACGCTTAAAAATTATGGAGACAAACCTATATATTTCTCCAAAGACAATTCCAAACAATTTAAAGGAGTTACTTTTCGAGATACCTACCGACAGGCTCAGAATGTCGCCCTTTGTTTGATCGATATGGGCTTGGAGCCAAGAGATAGAGTTGGTTTGATGGCAGATAACCGGTATGAATGGGCTGTTGCTGATATGGCAGTGCTTCTAAATGGAGCCTCCAATGTTCCAAGGGGGTCAGATTCCAACGCGGCAGAAATCGAATATATTCTGGAGCATAGCGGAAGTAAATTTTGCTTTGTAGAGCATGAAAAACTCTTAAATTCAATTCTTCCTATAGCAGACAAAACTTCCGTTCAAAAATTTATTGTTTTGGATAAAAGTTATAAGTCAAAAGACAGCAAAGTGTTAAGTTTTTATGACTTGATTGAAAAAGGAGAAAGCCTTAGGGAAAAACACCTTGCTACACTGGAAAAACGAACAAACGAAATAAACGAAGAAGACCTATTTACAATTATTTATACATCCGGAACAACCGGTTTACCTAAGGGAGTTATGCTCACTCATAGAAACATGGTTTATAACGTAGTGGAAGTTCCTAAAATGATTGGAATTGTCAAAAGCGATAAAACTCTCACTATTTTGCCTGTTTGGCACATTTTTGAAAGAGCAATGTACTATGCCATAATAGCCAATGGAGTTAGTTATTACTATACAAACGTCAGAGATTTAAGGGATGACTTTGGTAAAGTGAAACCGACTTTTATGGCATCTGCTCCAAGATTGTGGGAAAACTTATACCTTGGCATCAAAGCAAAATTAGAAAAAGCGTCTCCTATCCAAAAAATGATTTTTGATACTGCTTACGAAGTCTGCAAAGCTTACCGGGAAGGTGTAGACTATTTGGAAGGAAACAAACTTTTAATGAAAGAGGAAAGTGTTGTTGAAAAAGCTCAAAATACTGCCACAGCTATATTCAAAACCGTTAATTTGTTTGTTGCATCTAAAATTTTGGATTCGGTTGTTTTTGCCAAAATACGAGACGTTTTAGGTGGTGCTTTTAGGGGAACAATTTCCGGTGGTGGAGCGTTACCTGCACACGTAGACGAATTTTTCAACGTTATAGGTATTCCGGTTTACGAAGGCTATGGAATGACCGAATGTGCTCCTATTATATCTGTCAGAACACAGGGGCATATTATACAAGGCAGTGTTGGCTATCCACCTCCTGGCACTGAAGTTCGGATATTAAATGATCACGGTGAACAAGTTCCTAAAGGAGAATTGGGGATTATTCACGTCAAAGGTCCTCAAGTTATGAAAGGTTATTATAACAACTCAGAAGCAACGGAAAAATCCCTTAAAAACGGATGGTTGAATACAGGTGATAGAGGATTTATCAGCTTTAATAATACTGTTTCTGTTCGTGGAAGGGTAAAAGATACAATTGTGCTTTTAGGTGGTGAAAACGTTGAACCTGTTCCAATAGAAAACTTACTAATTGATCACCCTCATATATCTCAAGTAATTGTAGTAGGGCAAGATCAAAAAAGTTTAACAGCTCTGATATGGCCGGATGCCGCTAGATTAGCCGAATCAGGCTTCAAAGTTTCTGAAGGAGAAAACTTAAACAAAAATACTGCTCTAAGAAGTCACTTTGCGGGAATCGTTAAAGATGTGGTTTCTTCCAAAAATGGTTTTAAATCCTTTGAAAAAGTGACTGATTTTCGTTTCCTGCCCAAAGCAATGCAAGAAGGTGATGAACTAACCATAAAGATTGGTAAGATGAAACGAAACGTGATAACGGATAAATACGCTAGCTTAATCAAAGAAATGTATTCTTAGGTGAACAATTATACCATTTCGTAGGGCAGAGTAAATAGTTTCTGCCCTTCCAGAAATTTAGATTTTATCTTTTATGCCTTGTTATGAGGATTTGTACCTAGGTTGGAATATTTTAGGATTGGTTTTGATAAACGGAAGTTCCTTAATAGGTAACGTGAGTTCGATGTAACTTTCCTAACGAGTGACTTAAGTCGCTCGTTACTAGAAATCAAAGGTTTACATTGAATTTGTAAGCAAAAATATTGGTTTTTGTAGTGAAATTATAGTAACGAGCGGTTTAAACCGCTCGAAAAAAGAAGGTTAAACCTTATGTCGAA
This sequence comes from Leptospiraceae bacterium, assembly GCA_024233865.1. Lineage (GTDB taxonomy): Bacteria > Spirochaetota > Leptospiria > Leptospirales > Leptospiraceae > JACKPA01. The sequence continues at coordinate 183,661 of JACKPA010000008.1, forward strand.
CTCACGTTAGGTAACTAAAAAAGGGGAAAGGTCTATCCTTTCCTATATATTTAGTGCTTTTTATTTTTTTTATTTACATGAAAATTTATTTATTTTTATACTTTAAATATATATAAGTAAGGTGGTCTGATATTCCTGTGTTATTCAAAATGAAGCGACATAGCAAATATCCAGAATTTTACCAAGAGTGTGAATGGACGGGTGCTTGTTATTATATTCCAGCAAAAGCAAGGGATTATTCCGAGTCGTATTTTTTAGAAGAATACAAGGCACAATATAACAAAACCTACTTTCAGGATGAGGAAAATTTAAGGAGGTTGGCAAAATCAAGATTAGAAATACTAAGCAAATACGTAAAAAGGGAAGAGAGCAAATTATTTGAAATTGGCTGTGCTGCGGGTTATTTTTTAGACGAAGCTAAGAAATTTGGTTATAAAGTAAGCGGTCTGGAAGTATCTCAAATCGCTACGGATTACGCATGTAAAAATGAATTGGATGTGAAGTGCTGCTCATTTTTAGATTATAAATCCGATGAAAAACATGACATTATATGTGCTTTTTATGTGATTGAGCATTTTGAAAACCAAGAAGAAGTGTTTTATAAAATATTGTCAATGTTAAAAGAAAAAGGGTGCTTGTTTTTGTCTTTACCTTCTATATATGGACCTACCTTTACCACAAACCCGGAAGAATGGTTTAAAACTCATCCCAAAGACCATTTTATGGATTATTCCCATAAATCTTTAAAAAAAGTATTTAAAAAATTGAACATGGACGTAGTTTATAACAGACCAGTATCTTATCATCCTTATCGGGATAAAGGATGGAGAGGAAATTTACCTCTATACATTTACGAAAAGTTGGCAAACTGGACGTGCTACGGCGATACAATACAAATTTTAGCAAAAAGAAAGTAAATTATGAAATTCGAAGAATTAAACTTAAACCCACTATTACAAAAAGCAATTGATGACATAGGTTTTACTGAGCTAACACCTATACAAGAACAATCTATTCCACACGCATTGGAAGGAGAAGACATTACCGGAGTAGCCCAAACAGGAACAGGTAAGACCATTTCTTATTTAATTCCTATTATTAATAAATTGTTAAAAGAAAACTACGAGGACCCTTGTTCTTTGATTGTTGCCCCTACTCGCGAACTTGTTGCTCAAATCAGTGAAGAAACAAATAAACTTCTAAGATATACTGATAAAAAAGTTTCTACCATTATAGGCGGTGTTTCTTATAAAGAGCAAGACAAGAGTTTGCAAGATAAATGCGATATAATAGTAGCCACCCCTGGAAGACTAATTGATTATATTAAAGCTGGAAACCTCAAATTAAATTCCATTCAATTTTTAGTTTTGGATGAGGCAGACAGGATGTTTGACATGGGATTTATCAAAGATATTAGCTATATAATCCACAAAACTCCTAAACATAGGCAAACAATGATGTATTCTGCAACACTTTCTTATTATTCCATTCGTGTTGCTTCGGACTATTTAAAAGAGCCTGTTGAAATTAAAATTGAATCGGACAATATTGCTCCGGAGAATATTGATCAAAAAATAATACACCTGGGTAGGCAAGAAAAACTTCCTTATCTCATTAATTTGATTTTGAATGACGAAACGGAAGGTTTGGGAATTATTTTTACCAATTTAAAAATGATGGTAGGGGACCTTGTAAATAGCTTGCGAAATTATGGAATAGCCGTAACAGGCATATCCTCTCTTTTGGAACAAAAAAAAAGGGTCAAGCTATTAAAGGAGTTCAAACTAGGAAAATACCAATATATGGTTGCAACTGATGTTGCTTCTAGAGGCTTAGACATTGACAATGTTAAAGTAGTATACAATTTTGATCTCCCCATGGATGCCGAATCTTATGTCCATAGAATCGGTAGGACAGCAAGAGCAGGCAAAAAAGGACTTTCCCTCAGCATGTGCTCGGAAAAAGACTATACCGAATTGGAAAAAATTGAGAGGCTTTTGAACTATAAAATTCCAACCATGGAAATAAATGAAGACTATTTAACCTTTCCTAAGGGAAAATTTGTAAAATTTTTAGAAATAGGTCACAAAGCATCTAATAACGAAAAAACAATAATTAAAAACAAGAAGTCGGAAAGCAAAAAGTTTAAAACCTATCATCGCAATTTGAATTTGAATAAAGAAGAAAAAAGTCAAAAGCTAATTGCCCCTATAGAAGAAGCTAAAATATATTTACAAAAAGCAGACTTAGTGCTAAATCAAGAGGTAGGCAAGAATGTTAAACCGATTCAAAATCAAAAAAGGAATTTTGATAAAAAGAAAAAAAATACAAAGCCAGGCAATTCGGATAGAAACGATATTTCAAGCTCTTACAATAAGTCCAAAAGAAATCTTTTTGACATAAATGATTTGTCTTATAGAGAAAATAAGAAATCAACATCAATTTGGAAAAAAATAAAATCTCTTTTTGGTCGGTGACTATTATATTTTTTTTTTGTTTTAGTACTGTTTTAGCCAAAGACAAGAAAAATGAAATTTCTCTGATTGGGAAAGAAGGCTACATTGATTTTGTTCAATTGAAAGCAGCTTTTGGTGATTTACGATTTCATTTGAATTTTGTTACTTTAATAGGCACTATAACTAACAAAAAAAAGAAAATTTCCAAAACCGATAGATTTACGGAGATAAAAACAAGAATTGATTCTTTTTACTTTTCGGTAAATGATTCAATTGAAAGAATGAGTTCTCCTATATTGTATAAAAAGAATAAAGTTCTGTTGCCACCGGAGCTTGTGGAAGCTATTTTTATCTATCTTTTGGATTACAATATAGATTACCAGTTTACTCGCAATAAATTGGTTTTTAAGCCTGTAGAAGCGATCACTCCGGCAGAAGAAATCAATCTGAAATATGTAATTATTGATGCAGGACACGGTGGGAAGGACCCAGGTACTATAGCGATCAATGGAACTTTTGAAAAAACGATTAATTTGCAAGTTGCCATAATGCTAAAAAAATATCTTAAAAAAAAATTCCCAGGCTTGGTAATAAAGCTAACTCGTAAAGATGATACTTTTATATCTTTGGAAGAAAGAAGTGAATTTGCAAACCGTTATGTTTCCGCAAAACGCGGACATACTATATATATTAGTTTACACTGTAATAACGGTTTGAGAAAAGGAATACATGGTTACGAAATATACTATTTATACCAAAATGCAACCATAGAAATTGCCAGGCAGCATTCTATTGTGAACCAAAATTTAATAGAAAGTAAACCTATATCTTCCAAGTTAAAGTGGATACAAAGTGATATGATGTCTTCTGCAGTTCAAAGAAATAGTATTCGACTTGCAGAAGCTATTGATGAAAACATGAAAGATAACGTTGGAAATAAAATTGTTAGCCGTGGAATTAAAAAGGCAAGGTTTAACGTTCTTAGAAACAGTTTAATGCCTGCCGTTTTGGTTGAAATGGGTTATACCGACCATGAGCAAGATATAAAAAATTTAGAAAACAAAAAAGTTCAAAAGAAAATTATTAAAGGCATTGCTGAGGGAATTAAAAAATATGTATACGCAAAAGATCCAAAGTTTTAAAGGGTTGCAGACTATTTTAAAAAACAAAATAACCCTATTTTATGATTGGTTAAAGGGAATTGTATTTAAAATTTTTGATTCTATCGTAACGGGTTCGCTTTTAGACAATCGTTTTTATTTTTTATTTTTATCTTGGATTGTATGTTTGTTGTTTTATCTCGGCTTTTTTTTGGTGGGAAAGAACCCTTATTCCCTTTTCGTTCCGTTTTCGTTGTATGAAATACCAACCATTGAGCAAAGGGCGGAAGCTACTTTGTATTTGTCAGACGGAGAGGGGAAGTATGTAACCACCAAACGAAAAGTTTTGCTTTACAATGACTCTTTTAATAAAAATGTTATGACTCTTTTGAGTGAACTGGGTGAATTACCTTATTTATCCAACTCCGGTAATAAAACTACGGAATCTAGCTATTCTGTATCTCTGAAAAAACTACCAAATATAGCCAATACGGTTATTTCTCTATGGCACCTAGAAGATAAATCTACTCTTATCATAGACCTAAGCCAGCCGAGTATGGAAGCGGAATTAACAGCCATTAAAATTTATGATCCCAACCAAAGCTTGAGCCAAGAAGACAATGAAGGGGAAGAAACTCCTAAAGAAACGGGAAAAGTTGTGAGTAAAGAAACGGAAAACAATCAAAAAAAATTGGCAATTCTCGGTTCGGCTTTTGTCGCTGCAGAAAAAACAATTTTTGATAATTTTCCAACTCTTAAAACCATAGAATATAGGATAAACGGTAAGTTAGTAGACTATCCTGGTTTGGAATATAAACTGTCTGAAAAAAAAGTAAAACGGTAGAGACTATAATTTTAGAATGTCACAATTTCTTTAGTATCATAAAGGTTATATCATCTTTTTGCCTATAATTTTGAAGAGATTCTAATAACATATTTTTAATCTCTTCAACTGATTTTTTTCCATGATTTTTCATCAAATTGATAAGACCAATAGAATCAAACATTTGATCGTTTTGATCCATAGCTTCTGTAATACCGTCCGTATATAAAATAATAGCATCACCCGTCTCTATGGTAAATTGGTTTACACTAAAATCATTGATCATATAATACAAACCAAGCCAGCAATCATTTGAGACAATTTTTTCAACCATGCCGGTTTTTGCCCTGTAGACAATTATATCCAAATGCTGCCCCGAATAATAAAAGGTGTCACCTATTTTTTGAATCAATAAGATAGTCATAAACTTATTTGTATTCATTTTTTGTATGTTGGCAGTAATGATTTTGTTTACTTCTTGAAGGACTTCTTTGGGGTTAAGTTCTTTTTGAAATTCCACAACTGTGTGAATTGCGGTTTGTGCCATAATCATTACAAGACCGGCAGAAACACCGTGACCACTGACATCTCCTATCACAAGCCATTCCCTGTCTTCTTGGTTGATTACGTCATAGTAATCTCCTCCTACTCTTTCGGCAGTTTTCATATATGGTGCAATTTCATAACCTTCTATGACCGGCTTTTTGGGTATAAGGGATGTTTGTATCTTTTCTGCAATTTCAAATTCCGTTTGAATTCGAGTTCTTTGACGAGTCATATTTTCAATACTCGAATACAATTTGGCATTTTCCAAAGATATGGCTGTTTGTGATGCAAGTATTTGAAGAGCTTCAATCCTATCTACCGTAAATGCTCCTTCCGTAATATTGTTTTCCAAATATATGAGTCCAAGTAATTTTCCTTTGTTTGCCACAGGTAAACATATAACCGATTTGATTCCATTTCTGCTAATATAAGGATCATTACCAAATTGCCCGTCAATAGATGCATTGTCCAAAACGATAACTTTTTCGGTTCGTTTGGTGAAGTTTACAATGGAATGACTAATTTTATCATAAGTCTCCAAAGGAATGGAATTCATTACTTCAATTTCCTTTTCGCGTTTTCCGATGGCTTCAACTACAAATTTTCCTTCTTCATTGTAAATAAACATTCCATTCTCTGCCCCTGCATTTTGAATCAAAAACTTCATAAGTTTCTTTAAAAGATTTTCTAAAACGATCTCTCTGGATAAAGAGCGAGATGCCTGGAAAATACTATTCAAATCTAAGTGTTTGACACGAGTCGTATTGAAATTTGATAAAAATTCGAATTCTTTTTCCGAACTGCTGTTATCATAGGATTGTAAGGTTTGGTAATAACTTTGTTCTGTTTCGCTTTTGAAACAATACTTTAATAAATTGGAATATTCCTCATTCATTTTATTCACTTTGGTGTTTGCTTCCAATTGTTGGTACAAATAGCGAGCGTCTTGGATATAGGTTTTGGCAGCTTTTTCCATTACCATGGACAAAAAATACCTGGCAAGGCGTTCATTTGCCATTGCTTCGTTCATAATAAAACCGTTTTTTCCTGCTAGCTTTATGCTCTTTTCATAGAGATTTAATGCTTTTGATGTAAGACCATAAAGGGTTGCCAATTCAGCTTCGATTAAATAGTACTGGTGCAAGAAATTTTCATTGCAATTGTCTGCAAACTGTTTGAGAAACACCTGATTTTCTTCAACCTCCCGGATAAAAGTCTCTTGTGCCTCTTTGGATAGGTTATCCAAAGTAGAAAGGATTGCCAAAGAATGATAAAAATAATATTCGGCAATAATAATCAAGTTTACAGCATAAGCATGAAGAGATTTTGCCTCTTGCAAATGTCCCAAGCCTTCATTGTGATTTTCCAAAACTATACAAAGGATTCCTTTTAGAGTGTAATATATACAAAGTTGCATATAGTTTTTATTGGATCGCAAAGAAGCAACAAACTCATCTTCTTTGTAAAGGCTTCCACTCAGGTTCTTTCCTACTAATTGGCTAACAACAATGGATACGGCAGTGATCGCATTCATAGAGGGAACGTGTCTATAGCTTTTGCAAAAGGTAAGAAACTCAAATAGCTCGTTTAGGAAGTGCTCCATATCCTTTGTTCTAAAAAAAGAGTTCAAAGAGCGGACGGTTAATGTATAACCTGCATAGGGAATGTCGCCGCACTCCAACCCGGAAAGAAAACCGTCTTTTTCCCATTGGATAGAATGATCGAGGTGATTTACCCAGTGACTCAAAAAAAAGCTTAAAGAAAAACAAGCCTGGCATTTTTGTTTGGCATCGTTTAGCTTTTCACTCAAACGCAATCCAAGCAAACCAAATTCGTATCCGCCTTGGTAATCTTTAAAACTCGCTATCCATACATTTCCAAAACTCGCATAACCTTTGGCTGATTCGGATGTATTTCCGTGTTGAATGGAAAGGTTTACCATTTTAGAAAGAATCCAACCATATAGCTGGGGGTTGGCTAAGTAAGCGGGAGCATTTAGGTTTATCAAAACCTTCATTGCCATTGTGGCTTGCAGGTCATGCATTTCCGACAACTCTAACAAAGATGATATGGATTTACCTTTTAATAAAGTTTTTATATTGGTTAGTTCTTTGACTATGGAGCTTTTAATATCCTTTTCCGGAATTTCTATACCAAGTAATGAAAGGGCTATTTTTCCCATACCAAGAACTTCTGTGTTTTTTCCTTGTATCATGTATTTGGAAATAAGGATATTATAGATTTCAGCCTTTTCAAGATTTGTTTTCACCTTCGCTAAAACTTCTTGGCTAATCGAATCATTGCCTGTCAAACCATTTACCATATATTCAATCTCCATAAGAAATTTATATACCTGAAACGTTATGGAATACATAGTTTCCCAAGAGTTATCAGGCAAAAGTTCTATACAAACATAAAGATGTTCATAACACGAATAATATGCAATGGATTCTTTTGACTTTTTGGCTGCTTTTAAATTCAGTTCAATTAATTTTCTTTTTTCTTTCTCATCATCTATTAAACGTCTTCCTATATTATAATGATTTACAATATCAATCACTCTATCATCAAGCTCACTTTCCAAAGTATTTTCCCAAAGATGCCTTCCTATGAGCAGTTGAATATTTTCTTTATCGCCGTCCGGAATTGTTTCATAGGCTGCTTGTAAAACTTTATCGTGAAGAAAGTTATAGTGTATATGTCGGCTTGCGTCTGAATCATTCGCAACAAATTGATACGAAATTCCTTCGGGAACAATTAGTCCTTCTTTTAGCAATTCATCTAACTCGCTTGCCGTATCCAAAATTGATTTCTGATGAATGATAGAAAGGGTATTTAAGTCAAATCGATTAGAAATACACGAAGCAAGTCGAATCAAATTCCCTGCCGAATCAGAAAGATTTCTTATCTTTTTAATCATAAGATCAATAACGTTATCCGTTATTCCTAAAGAGTCGGAACGTGCGATGTCCCAAGACCAAGAATTTTCAATAGAATTGTAATAAATGATTTTATCATTGTACATAGACTTTAAAAATTCGATTACAAAAAAAGGATTCCCACGCGTTTTCGACAAAATCACATCTGTCAATTCATAGACATGGTCTTGATCCTTTTGCAATATATCCGCTATCAATTTGTTCACATCTTCGAAAGCTAGAGGTAATAAATGTATGGTTTGGATGGGACAACCGGAATTTTTTATATCATTCAGAAGTTGTGGCAGCGAATGATTATGATTCACTTCATTGTCTCGGTAAGAAAAAATAAATAGAATGTATTTTATATTCGAATCGGAAATAAGTGCCTCTAAAAGTTTGACTGATGCTGAGTCTACCCAATGCATATCATCCAGAAATATGACCAAAGGGTGTTCTTTCGTAGCAAAAACTTTGATGAAGTCTTTCAACACCAAGATAAATCTATTCTGGGTTTCGGTTAGGTTTAGGTTTAACAAGGAGTTTTGTTTGCCGATCAGTAGTGCCAAACCCGGTATAACGTCAGTAATCACCTGTCCGTTATTTCCAACTGCTCTTTGTATACTATTTTTCCATTCTTTAATTTTTGATTCCGGCTCTACGAGCAAGAGTGTATTTAGTTCTTCAAACGCTTGAACAATACCATAATAGGGAACATCCCTTTTGAATTGTTCATATTTTCCTGATAAAAAAAATCCCTTTCTTTCCAAAACCGGTTTCTGGATTTCTTTGACTAGATTTGTTTTTCCCACACCAGAAAAACCTTTCACTACCAATAATTCACTTCTGCCAGGCTCGTTGGATACCACTCTTTCCAAAGCTTGCAATATATTCGCTATCTCATTTTCTCTACCATAGAGTTTTTGAGGAATGGCGAACTTATCCGAAACATCTTTTTGTGCTATTGTATATTCGGAAAGCCTTTCCGGATTGTTGGTATAAAGCTCATAAATTTGTAAAAGATCATGTTGTATTCCCAATGCACTTTTGTAACGATTTTCTGCGTTTTTCTCCAATAGTTTTAGAATTAGCCGGCATAAGGGTAAAGGTATCTCCGGATTGATTTCATCAGGAGGTGCTACTTGGAGGGCTATATGAAAATAAATTATCTCCAATATATCATAAGAAAAATAAGGTAGCTTGCCGGTAAACATCTCATAAAAGGTTATTCCCAAAGAATAGAAATCCGTACGGTAGTCAATGTTTCGATTCATTCTGCCTGTTTGTTCCGGAGAGATATAAGGAAGAGTTCCTTCTATATTTTCTATCTTTTCTATGGATGGAGTTTCTCGTGAAAGCAAAGTTGAAATTCCAAAATCAGCTATTTCCAGTTGAAAAGTTTGAGGATTGACAATAATGTTATGGGGTTTAATATCTTTGTGAATGATTCCATGTTTGTGGATTACCACAAGGGATTCTGTAATTTTTATGGCTATGGATAAGAGTTTTTCTATAGGAAGTTTATTTTCTTTTAGTAAATTAGTTAAGGATTCACCTCCAATATCTTGGAAAAGGATGGCAAAGTTTCGATTGTCATCTACCAATTTTATAGGTTTGATCACTCCTTCTTCTCTAATACTATTTACAATATTGTATTCTTTTTTTAGTTTTAAAATCTCTTTGGGACGCGGAAATTCATTTTTTAGGTGTTTTATAATAGTATAATTTCCTTCGGTATCTATGGCTCTGTGAATAACGGTAGTGTCACTTTCAAAAATAGTTTTTACAATCTCAAACTCTTTCCATTTCAATCTGTTAACCTCTCGGAGTAACTTCTAAATATGATTCAATATAGTGACAAAGAATTTAATTTCAGTCAATTCATAAAATTGTTCGTCCCAGGTAAAAAACCAGCCCTAAACCTACTAATGCGACACTTAATCTAATTATGTCACTTGTATTTATTTATAAAAAAATGTATATTTTTTATTTTACATTTTTCATAGCATTGAAAATATTGATTACCTACAATAGATAGATTGTATTAATCTGAATATTGAGCTATTGTTTATTGTTATGAAATAATAAACATATATTAAGCTATTTTCTTTGAAATAAAGTATTTTTGACCCAATTATATGTGTTACTCAAAATGGAAAACCACTTAGTTATTTTAGGATGTTCTGCCAATAAAGTAGCAGAGCCGGATTTATTACCAGCTTTATCAAGATATGATGGTCCTTACTATCGTGTAATCAACAAATTTTTAAGAAGTAGCATTTGGCCCACAAATTTATCTGTTGGTGTGTTGTCAGCCAAATACGGTCTGATAGGCGGACTTACCCAAATTGAATATTACAATCAAAAAATGAACCGGGATCGTGCCAGCGAACTGAAATCTTCCACAACGGGGACGGTTCTTAAGTGGTCGGAAAAGCACAAAAATATAAGCCTATTATTGGGAAAAGATTATTTGGAAGCTCTTAATTTTGATATTTTGAAGAAAAACAAAATCGCCCATAAAATAGTAAATGGTCCAATAGGTTTGAAGCTGAACCATTTACATGGTCTATTAAGAGGCTTTCAATCAAATCCCAGAAATTCAGCTCCCGAATTACCCCAAAAAACTCCCTTGTATTTTTTACCGGATTGGGACGATGTTTTGGATGAAGATTTTGATTTTACAAATGATAGGTTTTCTCATGCAAAAAAGTCGGAAAGAAATGAAAAGCATTGTGTGAGAATTATGCAGCCGGAAAAAATTTGTGATGGAATACTTGTTAGTCTTGCCCAGAACCTAGGTAACAAAGGGTTTTTACGTAAGTTCAATTCTACCGATTTTGGTTCTCTTGCTCCGAAATCTATCAGAGAACACTATGGATTATCCAGAAACCAATTTGCCTTTGGAGACTGTGGTGCATTTTCTTATGTTCACAAAGCTTCTCCTTCCATCTCAACGGAACAGGCTGTATCCTTGTACCAATTGCACGGATTTGACCTTGGTGCAAGTGTAGATCATATTCCGCTTCCGGATATTGTAATAGATGGTGAAAAAAAGCTATTGTCTATTTCCGAAAGAGAAAAAAGGGTAGAAATTACGAAACACAATGCACTTCGTTTTATAGAATTGCATCAAAATAAAAAATGCACTTTTACTCCGGTTGGAGTCATCCAAGGAATATCGGAAGAAAGCTATGCAAAACAATTACCGGAATATATAGAAGCAGGCTATACTCATGTCGCCATTGGGGGCTTGGTTCCGAGAAGCGATGCCGAAATTATAAAAATTATCCAAGAGCTAAACAAAGTCAGACAAAACCTAAGACCCGGAATTCAAGAAAAACTCTGGATACACCTTTTTGGAATTTTTCGTCCAAACATACAAGAATTTATCCAGTCTTCTAAAATTGCCAGTTTTGATAGTGCTACCTATTTTCGCAAAGCTTGGCTTCGATCTAACCAAAATTATTTGGGAAATAATGGTGAATGGTATTCTGCCATTCGGGTTCCAATGACATCAGACCCTAGAACCATCAAAAGACTCAAAACTTCCGGTTTGTCTATTTCCAAACTTGAAGTTTTAGAACAAAAAGCCCTAAAATCTTTACACAGCTTCGCCCATAAGAATGAAAATCTAAATTCTGTGCTAAACGCTATCTATGAATACGATTCTTTACTTACCAGAAACAGCGAAGATAGTAAAAAAATGATTCGCAGCTATGCAAAAACGCTTACATCCAGAATATGGGAAAAATGCGGTTGTCCGGCTTGTAAACAAACCGGAATTGATGTGATTATCTTCAGGGGTTGCAATCGGAATAAAAGGCGCGGAGCACACAATACGCTACAACTCTATAAAAACATCGGGAAATGATACTAGTATAGCCTCCCATAACTTTAAAATATGATTTTTTTCAATCTGATTAGAAGACCTATCCCCTTTCCCCTTCCCTAATTCGCATGCTTGGGAAACTGCAGGGAAGGGGAAGTCTTAAACATTTAGTCTTTTCTATTGAAAGATAGTCATTATGGCTCCTTTCCTGTTAGGAAAGGGGCGGATTGAGGCTAATGCAAAAGGATAGCTTGATGGGGATAGGTAGAAATAATTTAATGCCGATAAACGTTATCGTTTTCAACGAAAAAAGTTAATGAATTTTTTGAAAGGAAATTTTTTCAATTGATATATCCATATCGGATTGAATATTTTGGATTAATTTGATTTTCATTATTGATTAAGCTACCTGTGAAAAGATTTCTTTTTTTAACAAAACTACTACTGCCAATATTGGCACTAACCTCCGGTTTATTGATGGCGGAAACTTTTGAAAAAAAAATATTCTGGCCCATGTTTATACGTTTGCCTATCTCCGGGAGTTTTGGTGAGTTTAGAAATCGTCACTTGCACATGGGTTGCGATTTCAAAACCTATGGTATCAACGGATTTCCCATATTGTCTGTTTTTGATGGGGAACTTGCATCCATGAGCTATTCTGCCTGGGGATACGGTTTGAGCATTGTAACCTATTCCCCAACCCTAAATCTTTACGCGAGATATGGTCATTTGAACGATCTAAAAGGTGACGTAAAAGGTTTGGATGAATTAAAAATGGCTTTTTTGCTTTTAGGAAACCCCAAAGGATTTTACTATAAAATACCACCAGGGATGTTTAAATTCAAAGCAAAAGAACCTATAGCCAGATCCGGAGAAACTGGTTCAGGTGTTTCTCATTTGCATTTGGAAATTTACAACCAAAGTGGTTATTACAACCCTTTACCTTTGTTTGATTATCGTCCTTATGACAACAATCCACCGGTTATCCAAAGAATTTATATTGAATCGGACAGAGGTTATCTTCAAACAATTCCGGTTATCCAAAACGAAGACTTAAGCCATAAGATAGAAATTGAAAAAAAGATCAAAGTAGGTGGAAAACTAAAAATCAAAGTAGCCGGTTATGACCTGATGACCTCCAAAAATAAAAATGGGATTTATGAGTTGCAATTGAAGGTAAACAATGGGATTGTTTTTGAAAAAAAGTTTTTGTTTATGACTACGCAAGATGCCGCAACAAGTTATAATCTATATGATATTCATAAATCTTCTTTAAATCCACCTCATTATGTTCACAACCTATTTAACCCTGATGGTTATTCCTTGGATATAAGCCAATTTCGAGAAAATTCTGACGTTAGAGTTGGAATCCACCTCTACGATGTTGCTGGAAATGAATCCAAAATTATACTTCCGCTTGTGGTATCAAATGCTAATCCTAGCGCGAAAAATGAAAATTTAAGAGCTTTTGCATCCAAAGATTCAAAGGTATCTTTGGATTTTAAAGAAAATCTAGTTTTTGGAGAAGGGACTGTTACAATAGAAAAATTAGATAAATTACCGGATGAAATGAAAGTTCAAGATTTTCTGCAAATCAGTGAAGCATACAAAATAGAGGCAATTGACTATACTTGGAAAGGAGCTGCTAATGGAGCATTTTCTGGAGATTATCCGGACACTAAAGACTCTTTGTATTTGTATGACACAACCATAAGGAATTGGCTCCTGGTTACTTCATGGAAAACAAAAGAGGCTATTAAATTCAAGCTGGGTCGAACAGGAATTCTTGCCGTTATGCGAGACAACGTAAAGCCGGTTATTTATTACCCTTACCTGATCTATCGGGATTATAACCTTCCGGAAATCAAAGAGCCGGAAATGATAGACAAATTTTACGCTGTTTCTGACGTAGGTTCCGGTATAAGTGGAAACGTAGAAGTTCTTTTGGAAGGTCAGCCTTATCCGTTTAAGTTTGATTGGGACAGAAATTTTGTTATTTTGGAAATTCCCAAATCCCTTGAAAAACAGAAAGACGTTTTATTGCTTCAAATTCGGGTAACTGACAATGCAAAAAACTATTCGGAATGGTTTACTGATTTAATTACTTTTTAGATGAGATAAAAAAATAATGCGAAATATCCTGAAATTAAAACCCTTTCCTAAAAACCAAATAAGTTTGAGACACAAAATCGCTTTAGGGTTTGTTAGTTTCAATACCGTTATATGCCTTTTGTTAGGATTTTTATTGTACCAAGCGTCAAGTTTTATCTATTCTAATAAAATGCAAAAGAACAGTTTTTCCAATAGCACATATTCAATCAGCCTAAACTCTAAAAATGAAGACACAATTATAGAAATCAAAAAAAAATTAGCCAATATAACGGCTATTGTCACCTTTGCTACCTTTATCATTGCTTTGTTTATCTCACTACTTCTTGCCAAATATTTTACTGAGCCTTTGGTAATGTTGTCAGATGGAATGAATAAATTAGCATCAGGAGATTTAACCGCACTTGTGGAAATTAAAAACAAAGATGAATTTGGAGTACTGGCAGATAATTTTAATGAAATGGTGACTAACCTGCAAATTTCGTCAGAAGTCCAAAGTGAATTGATTACCGAGGTCTCCACACTAAACGAAAATCTGGAAAGAAAGGTAAACGAGCGAACCAAAACGATTCAAGCCCAATCCCAAGAATTAAAAAAACAGCTCCAAATGGCAGAAAAAATTCAATTGTCTCTTTTGCCAAGTAAAGTCCCCAATATTCGAGCTACCAACATTAGTTTTAAATACAAACCCATGATGCAAGTTGGTGGAGACCTTTTGGACTTTTACCACAACAATAGGGAGTTGGTTCTGTTTATTTGTGATGTTTCCGGTCATGGCGTTCCGGCAGCGTTCCTTGCTGCTATGGTAAAAATGTCCCTCCAATCCAGCTATCGAATGAGGCAAAGTCCTTCCCAATCCATACGAAAAATACACAGAACTCTCCAAGGCAAACTAAACGGGCATTTTGTTTCCGCTATTTTTTGCTGGATCAACTTAGAAGACGGAACAATGCTGACTTCTAATGCGGGACATCTGCCCTTGATTCACATCAAGCAAACAGGCGAGATTTTACCGATAAAATCCAAGGGAAGGGTGATATGTGAATATTTTATACCCAATTCGATTGAAATCAAGATTCCTTTGGAGAAGGGGGATAAAATTGTAATGTATACGGATGGAATCATAGAGGCAACAAATCCAAGTATGGAACTTTATGGAGAGGATCGCTTGCTTTATATGTTGCAGTTAAACTACCAAGAATCTCCACAAAGGTTGTGTGATCTTATTTACAACTCTGCAATCGAATTTATGGGAAAAGATACGGCACTAAGTGATGATATGACAATTCTTATTTTTGAGTACACCGGTGAATTATAATACTAAAAACATTCAATTGGAACTCGCTTATGAGTTCGTACAAAACACAGACAAGAATATATTTTTAACAGGAAAAGCAGGTACAGGGAAAACGACATTTTTGCACAACTTAAAGGCAAAGTCTCCCAAGCGTATGGTTGTTGTGGCACCAACTGGAGTTGCAGCCATTAATGCGGGTGGAGTAACGATTCACTCTTTTTTCCAAATGCCGTTTGGTCCGTTTATACCCGAAGCCGAAATCGCAAACCAAAGCATTAAAAAATTCAATCGCCAAAAGATCGACCTGATAAGAAGTCTTGATTTGCTTGTGATCGATGAAATCAGTATGGTGCGTTCTGATTTGCTTGACGGAATAGATAGCGTACTTCGTAGATACAAAGATCGAAACAAACCCTTTGGTGGAGTCCAATTGCTTATGATTGGAGATTTACACCAGCTTGCTCCTATAGTAAAAGATGAGGAGTGGGAAATTCTGAAAGAATATTATAAATCCATGTTTTTTTTTGATAGTCTGGCTTTGCAAAAAGCGGATTATGTAAGCATTGAGCTTAAAACCATCTATCGGCAGAGTGATGAGACGTTCATTTCTTTACTAAACAAGGTAAGGGAAAATAACATGGATTCTCAAACCCTTGATGAATTGAACAAAAGGTATGTGCCGGGGATTACCAATTCTCATGACGAAGGAACCATTATACTCACAACCCACAACTACCAATCACAATCCATAAACGAAGGGAAACTCAACAAACTATCAACTAAAAAATTCACCTTTATGGCACAAGTAGAAGGAGAATTTGCACCTTATATGTATCCTACGGAGAGTAGTTTGGTTTTAAAGGTAGGAGCACAGGTAATGTTTATCAAGAATGATAGCTCAAAAGAAAAGCTATACTACAATGGAAAGATTGGAACCATCACAAAAATAGGTGAGGATGGCATTTTTGTAAAATCCGGGGAGGACGATTTTGAAATTGTCGTAAAGCAGGAAGAATGGCAAAACTCCAAATACGAGCTAAATGTCGAGACAAAAGAAATCCAAGAAAACGTCATAGGCACGTTCACACAATATCCGTTGAAACTGGCATGGGCGATTACGATACACAAAAGCCAGGGACTTACCTTTGAAAAAGCCATCATTGACGCAAACTCTGCCTTTGCCTTTGGTCAGGTCTATGTCGCTCTGAGTCGTTGTAAAACCTTGGAAGGTTTGTTTTTAAGTACACCCATCTCAGAAAATAGCATTATCCAAAACAAAACTATTTCTCATTTTACAGAATTGATGGAAGATAGCACTCCGGATTTTGACAAACTGGAAGAAGCAAAATTTGAATACCAAAAATCCTTGGTTTATGAACTATTTGATTTCCATAATCTTAAATATAGATTAGCTTCTCTTATGAAAAATATGAGCTATAATTCGTCTAGCATAGATTCCAAAACTATCGAAACACTCACCATTATGGAAAATGCCATCAAGCCTGATATTTTGGACATATCCGAAAAATTCAAAGTCCAATTGGAAAAGCTATTGTCGGATAAAAACTGCTTTGATGGTAATTCCAAATTGCAAGAGAAAATCCGGAAAGCTTCCCAACACTTTAAAGAAAAGATAGAAAGTAACGTTTTTGAATATTTAAGGAATATCAGCATAGAAACGGACAATAAATCGGTAAAAAAAATGATAGCCGAAGACACAACCAGGTTGTACGAAGAAAGTTTTGTTAAACATTCTTGTATGAAACTAAACGGTTTTGATACTAAAAAGTACCTGGAAACAAAAGCCAAATCATCCATAAACATTCCTCCTCTCAAAGTCCCTACAAAAGCTGAAAACGTACATAAATCAATTGGAAGCCATACAAAGCTTTACAATAGGTTAAAGCAATGGAGAAATAAAGTTGCCAAAGAAAGCAACATTGAAGTGTATAGAGTTTTGCAGATCAAATCAATGGATGAAATCGTCGAACGAATGCCAGTTTCGTTAGCCGAACTGGAACGAATTAATGGTATCGGGAAACAGAAGCTCAAAAACTATGGCAAGGAAATTCTTGAAATTATCTTAGACTATTGTAAGGAAAATAACCTGAAAAACGGTCTCGACAAGATCGACTAACGAAACGATGAAATTAAAAAGAGTTCAACCCCAAAACATAGATTCTTTGTTAGAAAACTTAAACTGTAATAGCGATAAGCTTATCGAAACAGCTGTTCTAAACCGTTTACGTTCTAATTGGGTAGACATAATCGGACCTGTTTATTGCAACCAAACCTATCCGAACAAATACTATAATTCTACACTGTGGATTAGGGTTACTCACCCGGCTTACAAAATGGAATTGAGCTTTATGGAAAAAGGCCTAATTTTTCAAATCAATAAACTATTCAATCGCAAGCTCGTCCATAAAATCAATTGCTCTATAGGAGAAGTGTCCGGTAATTATTCTGTGAAAAAAGAAGATCAAGGAACCTTGGAAGGGAAAGAAAATCTTCTATCCATTGTGGATTTGGAAACAGACAAAGAAACAAAAGAGAGATTGATCAAATTGGTAAAAAAGTTTAAATAATGTAATTTTTACGGATAATAAATTTTCATGGTTGCGTGTTCCAATAGTTTTTCTACAAGATATTATTATCCGGTGTATTATTATCGCTATTAAAAAATTATGGAACTTTTAATTATGGAAAACAATAAATTATCTAATTTTTATTTTATAAAACCAACACTTTTAGTTTTATTCATCTTGTTTCTGCCGGTTTGTAAACCTACGCAGCAATCAAATGTAGAGATTCCCAAGGTTCAGAGCGTTCCGTGGGAAAAAAGCATGGATTCTATTCCGGAACAGCTTCGTTCGGAAAATCCAATTGCTTCTCCAAACGCTGTAAAAGGGGGAATTTTTAGAATTTATGCCCATCAATTTCCCAAGTCTCTAAACTATTATTTAGAGCAATTCGCTACTACTGCTGAGATTTTCACCTTAATGCACGAAACTCTCACAAAAAATCATCCGGTCACTCTTGAAAAATTACCTAATCTGGCAAAAAGTTGGGAAATTTCACAGGATAAAAAGAAATATACCTTTCATATAGACCAAAATGCTCAGTGGTCTGACGGCAAACCGGTTACTGCCCACGACGTTTTGTTTACTTATCAAACCATTATGGACAAAAAGCACAATACTGCCGTTGTAAGAATTGGACTTTCTCGATTTTTTGAGCCCAAGGTCATAGATGATTTTACCATTGAATTCACAACCAAAGACGTTCATTGGGACAATTTTAATAATATTGCTGGAGGATTGTGGATTTTGCCCAAACACGCTTACGAAGGAAAAGATTTTAATAAGATTAATTTTGAATTTCCGGTTGTTTCCGGACCTTACAAACTCGTAGAAGCCAAAAAAGGTCGTTACGTAAAAATGCAAAGGAGAGGAGATTGGTGGCAGAGAGCCTATCCTTTTAACAAAGGCACCTATAACTTTGACCAACTGCTTTATAAAGTTTTTAATGAATCCAATATTGCTCTCCAATCAATGAAAAAGGGAGACATGGACATTTTCCCTGTTTATACAGCTTCCGAATGGGTAAAAGATACAATAGACAAAAAATTTACCAACAACTGGATTGCAAAACAGAGAATTTTTAACCAAAAGCCTATTGGTTTTCAGGGCTGGGCAATGAACGCGAGAAAAGAGATATTCAAAGACAAAAGAGTCAGAGAAGCAATGTGTCATTTGATCAATCGGGAGCTAATGGTCGAAAAGCTCGCATATAACGAATACGCCCTAACCAATAGCTACTACCCTGATTTCTATACGAGTGGAGAACCAAATCCAAACAAGCCATGTGTATACGACGTAGAAAAAGCAAGAGGACTTTTAAAAGAAGCCGGTTGGAAAGCAAACAAAGACGGAATTTTAGAAAAAAATGGTAAAAAGCTTTCTTTTGTAATTTTAGACAGGGACAAACGAACTGAGAAATATTTTACCATTTTTATGGAAGACTTAAAAAAAGTGGGAATTCAAGCATCTATGGAAACTACCGATTTGGCAGCTTGGAGTGCAAGGATTGAAAAATATGATTTTGAAATGACCTGGACGGCTTGGGGTGGAGCTGTATTCAAGGATCCGGAAACTCTTTGGGCATCCAAGTATATTCAAGAACCCGGTCAATACAATCTTGCTGCGTTTAGTCATCCCAAAGTAGACAAACTGATTGAAGATCAAAAAGTAGAGTTTGATCTAAGCAAAAGAAACCAAATGGTAAAAGAAATAGATAAGCTCGTTTACCAAGAATATCCTTATGTTTTATTGTGGCACATGGATCACACAAGGTTGTTGTATTGGAATCGTTTTGGAATGCCTGGAAATCCTTTAGGAAAATATGGGGATGAAGGCGGAGCTACCCAATATTGGTGGTTTGATGAAGAAAAAAATAAAGCTTTGGAAAAAGCCATGCAAAATGATTCACCACTTCCTCGCCTACCGGAAAAGGTGTATTGGAAAGAATAGCTGTAAGCTTTTTTTGTTCTCCCTTCGGCTACGCTTGAGATAGCTAAGCGTAGTCGAAGGGTTCATAAGCCTTGGAAAAGATTTTGTAACAATTAAATTGTCAGTTTAAAGTGATTTTTTTAAGTTTTTACAAAAAAATAGACTTTTCAAAAAAAAGAAAGTCTAATACTTACAATAATATATACGAAATTGGGGGTGATGCTTTATGGAAATTAGTCCCGTAGAGAGTTACTATATCAGTTATCCACCAAACAATTTTGTCGCTATACCTCCGGAAATAAATTCTGAAAATGGACAGAATTCTGTGGAAAAAAAAACATCTTCCATGGACAATGTAAATCCAACAGAAGTCATTTATGACGGTGTTCGGGGGCTTCTGGTAAATATTTCAGTTTAAGTGGTTGAAAATGCTCACTGTAAAACAAAAACAAGATTACAATGAAAATTTAAAAGAGTTCAAAGCCTATCAGGATGATCTTAAAAAAGACGTAAGTTTGTACAAGGTGCAGATGAAAAAAAATAAGGCATCAGAACCTTATTATCAAATAGCCATCATCATGCATTCGATAAGGTTTATAAATACGTGTATTTTGATTAATGAGCTTTCTGTGGCTAAATTGGAAATCAAAAGTGAAACATATTTAAACCTGGGTAGAAAAGAAATCTACAGTGTTCTATCTAGTTTGGAAAAGGTGGTTGGGAATGATTATGACGGGGGGTTAGGGGATAATAAGGAGGCACTTGCCGCTATTGCTTTAATCCCCCCTCTCCAACGTTTGAATTTGTTAAAAAATTTGAAAGACATTATTGACAAAATGGTTGAAGCTTATGGCTCGAGTAGCAAATGGAAGTGGAGTTGGCCCGAAATACACTTCAAATTTGCGGTTGTTGCTAAAAACTTCTTTGATTTTAGAGCTTATGAGCGAGAATCCGATTTAAGCAGTGATAATTATTACGTTTATAGGGAGCATTACGAGTTGATTATAGAACTTTGTAACTTTGCTGCCCAGGAATATCGATCTAAATTTGACCTTTCTACTACGGATACAAATGATTTAAGAAAATCAGTTGCCATGCTTGATTTAATACGGAAAATTTATCAAATTACCGGTGATACTGATGACCTGGAAAAAACTAAAAATTTGATTGATTCTTTAAATATGAAAATCGAATCTTTAGAGGAAGAAAAAAAGAAGGATAAGAAAAAGAAAAAATAAACTTTTCTGATTTCCTATATATAAAAATAAGTGATAAGTATAGAACCTTCAGGATAAAAGCCTGATTGACTTTAGGAGAATTTTATGGCATTGCAAGAGATTACGGATACAACATTTCAAACTGAAACTGGAAATGGCTTGGTTTTGGTGGATTGTTGGGCAGAGTGGTGTGGACCTTGTAGGATGGTAGCCCCTGTGCTGGAAGAGTTATCAAAAGATTATGATGGTAAAGTGGCAATTAAAAAGCTAAATGTTGATGAAAATGGAGAAACTGCCCAGGGATTGGGAATTCAATCCATTCCTACCCTTCTATTGTACAAAGATGGTCAACTTGTAGACAAAATAATCGGAGCACTCCCTAAGGCTCATATCAAGAGTTTTGTAGATAAGCACCTCTGATTTGCTTCTATACGTTTTTTGTCTAAAAAAATAAACTAAATAAAAAAAATTGTTTAATTCTCAAGGGTTATAAAAATCATATCAAAAACAGTAGGTTTTTACTGTTTAGGACTGGATAATTATTAGGGTTCGCCCTCTTAGCTCAGTGGTAGAGCACCTCCATGGTAAGGAGGGGGTCACCAGTTCAAGCCTGGTAGAGGGCTTTGTTTTTACAGGCCTGTAGTTTAATGGTAGAACGAGGATCTCCAAAGTCCTTGGTGATGGTTCAATTCCTTCCAGGCCTGCTTTAAAATTTGTAAATAGGGAAAGTGTTTATATGAAGGCAGTATCATTCTTAAGGGAATGTAGAGCTGAACTAGAAAAAGTGCAGTGGCCATCAAGAGAAGAAGTAGTTAACTCAACTATAGTTGTACTTGTTACAGTAATTATTTTTTCATTGTTTTTGTTTTTTTCGGATATGCTTTTTGTTGAAGTGCTAACTTATTTGTGGAAGTTAATGGGTTAGTTATGCGTAGCAAGGGTTGGTTCCTTTAAATTATTTGAGTAGTGATTTGGATTTATGGAAAAAAATTGGTATGTCTTACAGGTTTATTCTGGGCATGAGTATCGTGTGAAAGGTAATTTGGAGAAAATGGTTGTCCAGCATAATTTGCAAGATAAAATAACTCAAGTTAAGGTTCCTACTATGGAAGTAGCCCAAATGAAAAATGGCAAAAGAAGAATTTCTAAGAAGAAAATTATGCCAGGCTATGTTCTTGTTGAAATGGAAATGACCGATGATTTGCAGTTTAAAGTAAAAAGCATACCGTCTGTTGCCACTTTTGTTGGAAAAAAATCGCAACCGGAACCTCTGACTCTTGAAGAGATCAAAAATATCTTTAGTGAGATGGGTGATATTAAATCAGAAGAACCATCAAAACCAAGACTGATTTACAGTGTTGGAGAAACTTTGAAAATTATAGATGGACCCTTTGCCAATTTTAGTGGAATTGTGGATGAAATATTTCCGGATAAGGGTCGCTTAAGATTAAGGGTTGAAATATTCGGTCGATCAACTCCGGTAGAATTGGACTTTTTACAAGTCGGAAAAGCTTAAATTTTTGGAATAATGGTATAATAGAAGGATTAGGGGAATGGCATCAAAGAAAATTGTGAAGCAAATTAAACTTCAGGTTGAGGCAGGGAAAGCGAATCCCGCTCCACCGGTAGGACCAGCTTTAGGTCAAGCCGGTTTAAATATAATGGAATTTTGTAAGCAATTTAATGAAAAAACTAAATCGCAGATAGGTATAAAGCTTCCTGTCGTAATTACGGCGTTTTCGGATAAAAGTTTTACTTTTATCACAAAATCTCCTCCGGCTGCTTTATTGGTGAAAAAGGTGCTTGGTTTAGAGTCCGGTTCTCCGACCCCTCATGTCAAAAAAGTGGGGAGTATTACGAAAAAGCAATTGGAAGAGATTGCCCGTACCAAATTAGAGGATTTAAACACGGATTCTGTTGAGGAAGCTATTAGAATTATTGCCGGAACTTGCCAATCGATGGGCGTAAACGTGGAGGAGTAGTTTAGAAAGTTATGAAACGTGGTAAAAAATATTTATCGTTAAAAGATAAGGTTGATAAAACAAAGCTATATCTTTTGGAAGAAGCTGTTCAGCTTGCTAAAGATACATCGTATACACAATTTGATGGTTCGATAGAGCTATCTGTGAAGATAAATTATAAAAGTATTCAGAATGTCAGAGGTACTGTCTTTTTACCTCATGGTACTGGAAAGCAAGTACGAGTGTTGGTTTTCTGTAAAGCAGAAAAGCAAAGCGAAGCAAAGGATGCTGGTGCTGACTTTGTCGGGGATATGGATATGATAGAAAAAGTCTCCGGCGGTTGGACTGATTTTGATGCCTGCGTTGCTACGCCAGATATGATGAAAGACGTAGGTAAATTAGGACCGATTCTTGGCCGAAAGGGTTTGATGCCCAAGCCAAAAGCCGGAACTGTGACAACGGACGTTACCAAAGCTGTTAAAGAGCTAAAAAGTGGTAGGATCGAGTATCGTCCTGATAAAAGTGGAGTTGTCCATTTAGGTCTTGGAAAGGTTTCCTTTGAAAAGGAAAAATTGGTAGAGAACATAAAGGCTGTCGTTGCAGCATTGATGAAAGACAAACCTTCGGACGCAAAAGGTGAATACTTAAAGTCAACTAGTGTTAGCGCAACTATGGGTATGGGCGTAAAAGTAGATATCAAAGAAGTTGTGAATTCTGTGATTTAATTGGTTTTTATAAGAGAGAATATATGATAAAGACGCAAAAGGTAGATGTTGTTACGCAATTAAGGGAAAAGTTGGAAGTTAACCCGAATTTTATAGTCACTTCTTTTGAGGGGTTAACCGTTAAAAGTATGGAAGACTTAAGGAAGTTGCTAAAAAAGGCAACAGGCTCCGAGTTAAAGGTTATAAAGAATAATCTTTTTCTAAGGGCGCTTAAAGAATCCCAAAAACATCCGGACAAAAGTATAAACTTTGGAAATGATTACCATGGGGCAATGGCGGCAGTTTTTTCTGATGAAAACCTACCATCGGTTGCAAAAGTATGTAAAGAGTTTAAAAAAACCAATGATAAGTTTGAATTGAAGTTTGGTTATTTGGACGGAGAAGTATTGGATTCCAAAGGTGTGGAAGCCATTGCCGGTCTTCCATCAAAAGAAGAACTTCTTGCTCAAATTGCTCGTTCTATCAATTCTCCAGCCCAATCAGTGGCATCAGCCGTCAATCAGGTGATGGCAAGCTTGGCTAGAGCTATACAAGCAGTAGCCGAGAAAAAAAATAATGGTTAGTTCTACTTAATTTAATTTATACAATTTAGAAAGTAGATTATTAAATAAATAATAATATGCATAACGTATTTCTTGAGGAGTAAAAATGTCAGTTCAAACCTTGTTAGACGAAATAGGAAGTCTTACTCTTGTTCAGGCTGCAGAGTTAGTAAAAGCTATGGAGGAAAAGTTTGGTATTTCAGCAGCAGCCCCTGTGGCTGTAGCCGTTGGTGGTGCTCCTGCTGGTGCGCAAGATTCTGCTGCTGAAGAGCCTGCAGAAGTTAGCGTTATACTAAAGAGCTTTGGCGAGAAAAAAATAGATGTTATTAAAGCTGTTAGAGAGATAACCGGTTTAGGTTTAAAAGAAGCCAAAGATCTCGTTGAAGCTGGAAACAAACCTGTAAAAGAAAGCATCTCTAAAGAAGAAGCAGACGGAATTAAGAAAAAATTAGAAGCAGCAGGTGCTTCGGTAGAAATAAAGTAATTAATTCTCGAACAAGTTTATTAGTACCCCCCGTTACCCACAGTTATAGCTGTGGGTAACTTCTGTTTCATTTTCTGTTTCTTTATAGGTGAGGAGCTTATCGTTTATATATGCAAGAGCGTCAAAAAAAAAGTAGAGTAAACTTTGGTAAAATTACTAATCTTGACCATCTCCCGAATTTAATCCAAATTCAGCAAAAATCTTTTGATTGGTTTTTGCAACCTGAACTTGATCCTTTTAAGCGAAACAATCAGGGTTTGGAATCCGTTTTTCAGGAAACATTTCCTATTGAAAGCCCTAATGGTGATGTTATTTTAGAATACAGCCATTATATTTTGGGGGAAAAGAGGAAAGATGTCCAAGAGTGCAAGGATACTGATTCTAGCTATGCCCTTCCTTTAAAAGCTGTTCTTAGGCTCATTATCAGGGATACGGGTGAAATCAGAGAGCAAGTTGTGTATATGGGTGATATGCCCGTTATGACTGAGCAAGGAACTTTTGTTATCAATGGTGCCGAAAGGGTTGTTGTAAGCCAATTGCACAGATCTCCGGGTATCTTCTTTTCTTATGATATGATGCGAGGGGTTTATTCCGCTAGGGTAATTCCTTATAGAGGTTCTTGGCTGGAATTTGAGATGGATAACAAAGGAATTCTGGTTGCCAAAATCGACCGAAAAAAGAAATTTCCAGCTACTTTATTGCTAAAATCCCTAGGTGTGGAAACGAACGAGGACGTTTTACGCTTGTTTTATACTTCTGCACCAGCTAAAGTTTATGGTGCATCCCCTAAGGAACAGAAAAAGATAATTGGTAGAAGAACAATTCAGGATATTATCAACCAAGAAACCGGAGAAGTTTTGTTAGAAGCCGGTTCAAAAATCAATGAAGACAACATTGACATTTTAAAAGAAATGAAAGTGGAAGATGTTGAATTGATTAATTTTCCAGGAAAAGACAATCCGATAGTTATCAATTGTATGGAAAAAGACGGAGTTAATGATAGCGAAGAAGCTATTATAAAATTTCATCAAATTATGCGTCCGGGTGAACCTTCTTCCATTGAAAACGCAGAAAACGAGTTAAGAAGGCTATTTTTCTCACCTAAAACTTTTGATTTGGGTAAGGTTGGTCGTTACAAGATTAACAATAAATTTGAATTTAATAATCCGGGTGATTTTAAAGATTGTGATGACAGGACACTTAGGAAAGAAGATATAATTGAAACCGTTCGCTACCTTGTGATGTTGATGTCAGAGGTAGAAAATTACTACCATGACGACATTGATCACCTTGGCAACAGAAGGATTCGATCCGTTGGTGAATTGTTAAGCAATCAAATCAAGCTTGGTTTTTCTAGAGTAGAGAGAGTTGTTAAAGAGAGAATGACCGTTCAAGAGGTCGAGTCTCAAACTCCGCAGCTACTCATTTCCATTAAACCAATTACAGCAGTTATCAATGAGTTTTTTGGATCATCTCAGTTATCACAGTTTATGGATCAAACCAATCCTCTTGCTGAGTTGACACACAAAAGAAGGTTAAATGCACTTGGTCCTGGTGGGTTATCCAGGGATAGAGCCGGTTTTGAGGTTCGGGACGTTCACTATAGCCACTATGGTCGTATGTGTCCTATCGAAACACCGGAAGGACCGAATATTGGTTTGATTTTGTCTATGTCTTCTTTTGCGCGAGTGAATGAATATGGGTTTTTGGAAACACCTTATAAAGTGGTCAAAAGCGGAAAGGTTTTACCCCAAATAGAGTACCTAACCGCAGATAAAGAAGAATACTATTATATAGCACAAGCTTCTGCTCCTGTAGATGAAAAGGGTGCTTTTAAGAATAAGTTAATTTCCACAAGGCATAGATCGGATTTCCCTTTTAGAAATCCGAATGAAATTCAATACATGGATTTGGCTCCTATGCAGGTTGTTTCCATTTCAACTGCTTTGATTCCTTTTTTGGAGCATGATGATGCCAACAGAGCTTTGATGGGTTCTAACATGCAGAGACAAGCTGTTCCTTTGATGGTCGAAGAGTGTCCCTTAGTGGGAACTGGTGTTGAAGGGAGAGCTGCTTACGATTCCAGAGTCTGTAAAATTGCCAAAAAAAATGGTGTTGTTACCAAAGTAGATGCCAAAGGTGTCACTATTATAGAAGAAGGTAACGAAGAGCCAACCTATATTTCTTTTATTAAATTTAAAAAAACGAACCAAGGTACTTGCTTTACCCAAAAACCATCCGTAAAAGTTCTTATCTCCAACAAGGACGGTGTAATCGAAAAAATTACAACGGATAAAATTTTCTTAAAAACTGAGTTTGAGGATGATGATGAGAACATTACCTGGCAAACCGTTGAATACAGTTTATTAGAACCGGATAGGGAATATGTTCCTCTCGTAAAACAAGGAGACTCTATTTCTGCCGGACAGACAATTGCGGGTCAAAAGATTTATGGTGAAAACGTTGATGGTAACGGTAATATTCTCCAAAAAGGGACAATTTTGGCTGATGGTCCTGCGGTTGATGATGGTTACTTAGCTCTTGGAAAAAATATTCTTGTTGCCTTTATGCCATGGGAAGGATACAACTTTGAAGATGCCATTGTTATCAGTGAAAAGGTCGTAAAACAAGATATTTTCACTTCTATTCATATCGAAGAGTTTGAAATCCAAGCTCGTGAAACCAAATTGGGACAAGAGCAAATCACAAGGGATATTCCCAATCTTTCGGATAAAGCTTTCCGCGATTTGGATGAAAATGGTATCATTAGGATCGGAGCTGAGGTAAAATCGGGTGACATTCTTGTTGGTATGGTGACACCAAAGGGAGAAACCGACCTTACTCCGGAATATAAGTTGCTTCATTCCATATTCGGAGAAAAGGCAAAAGAAGTTCGAGATTCTTCTTTGCGAGTTCCGAATGGTTTTGAAGGAACCGTAATTGATATTAGAGGTTTTTCGCGAGAGAAAGGAGACGATCTTCCTGCCGGTGTGGAAGAATTGGTGAAGGTCTATGTTGCAAGAAAACGAAAGTTGCTTGTAGGAGACAAAATGGCTGGAAGACATGGAAACAAAGGGGTTGTATCTCGTATTGTTCCCGAAGAAGATATGCCTTATATCAAGTCCGATGATCCTAATCTCAATGGTAGAATCCTGGATGTGGTTTTGAATCCTCTGGGAGTTCCTTCTCGTATGAATCTTGGACAGATTTTTGAAACTCAACTTGGTTTTGCAGCTCATGAACTTGGATTGCATTTTGAAACTCCCGTTTTTGATGGAGCGAAAGAAAGTGATATTGAAGATTATTTCAGAAAAGCTAATTTACCTGAAAGTTCCAAGTTTAATTTGGTTGACGGAAGAACCGGGAATCCTTTTTTGAACCCCGTTTTTTGTGGTTATATATACATATTAAAACTTGCTCACTTGGTAGATGACAAAATTCACGCCAGGTCAACCGGACCTTACTCTCTTGTCACCCAACAACCTCTTGGCGGTAAAGCTCAGTTCGGAGGGCAAAGGTTGGGAGAGATGGAAGTCTGGGCTTTGGAGGCTTATGGTGCAAGTCATACGCTTCAAGAATTGTTGACCATCAAGTCTGATGATATGTTGGGTCGAGCAAGGATATATGAAGCTATTGTGAAAGGTATCCATTCTATAAAACCGGGTATACCTGAGTCTTTTAACGTACTCGTTCAGGAACTCAGAGGTCTTGCATTGGATATTGTTATTACGGATTCGGAAGGTGCCATTGTTGACATTTCTGATTTTGAAGATGAATATTCCAGAAGCAAAAAGAAAATAAAAATTGAGTCGATAGAGAATATATAAGTTATGAGAAACTACAATACGTTTGAATCTATTACAATTAAATTGGCATCTCCTGAAAGGATCAAAGAATGGTCTTACGGAGAGGTTAAAAAACCGGAAACAATAAATTATCGTACATTGAAACCGGAAAGAGACGGTCTTTTTTGTGAAAAGATATTCGGAACTACAAAAGACTGGGAATGTTATTGCGGTAAATTCAAGTCGATTCGTTATAAGGGAGTTATATGCGATAAATGCGGTGTGGAAGTGACTCATTCCAAAGTTCGTAGAGAGCGAATGGGTCATATTGAACTTGCAGCACCTGTTTCGCATATTTGGTTTTATCGATCTGTTCCTTCTCGAATGGGACTTTTACTCGATATGACCATGAACGCCTTGAAATCTATTTTGTATTTTGAAAAATATGTTATTATCGATCCCGGTGATTCCGGTCGTTTGAAGAGTGAGTTGTTAGATGAGGATGAATATCATTCTTATCTAGATGAGTATGGTGATAAGTTTCTTGCCGGTATTGGAGCTGATGCCATCAAAGAATTGCTCGCTCGTGTAGATGTGGATAGCGAAGCAAGAGCAATAAGACAAAAAATCTATGATAAAAATAAAACAATTGATAGAAGGCTTTTAAAAAGACTCGAAGTATTGGAAGCCTTTAGGGATTCGGGTAATCGACCGGAGTGGATGATTTTGGACGTTGTTCCTGTTATTCCTCCGGAGCTAAGACCAATGGTTCAGTTAGACGGGGGAAGATTTGCTACTTCTGACTTGAATGATCTGTATAGAAGGGTTATTAACCGTAATAACCGTTTAAAGAGACTACTCGCTCTAAAAGCACCTGAAATTATTGTTCGAAACGAAAAGAGGATGTTGCAAGAAGCCGTTGATGCCCTTTTTGACAATTCTCGAAGAAAAAGAACCGTAAAAGGAAAAGGAAATCGCCCATTAAAATCAATTTCGGACATGCTAAAAGGGAAGCAAGGGCGTTTCCGCCAAAACCTTTTAGGAAAGAGGGTGGATTATTCCGGTCGTTCTGTGATCGTAGTAGGTCCTGAACTAAAGTTTCACCAGATGGGTCTTCCCAAAAAGATGGCTTTGGAGCTGTTCAAACCTTTTATTATGAAGCGACTTGTTGACATGGAAATGGCTCCTAACATCAAGTCTGCCAAAAAGAAGGTCGAGTCTGAGGATAAAGACGTTTTTGACGTATTGGAAACGGTAGTAAGGGAACATCCTGTTTTGTTAAACCGTGCTCCTACTCTTCATAGACTTGGTATTCAAGCGTTTATACCTATTCTTGTCGATGGAAAAGCAATCAAGTTACACCCTTTGGTCTGCCACGCTTTTAATGCGGACTTTGACGGAGACCAGATGGCGATTCACGTTCCTTTGGCTCCCAAAGCACAATTGGAAGCTTGGATGCTTATGCTTTCACCTCATAACATCTTAAATCCGGCAAACGGTCATCCTATCTGCGGTCCGACTCAAGACATCGTTTTGGGAATCTACTATCTAACCAGTGAGATCAAAGAGGGTAAAGGCGAGGGTAAGTTTTTTACTGGTGTAGATGAAATCTTGTATGCTCTTGACGGCGGCTGGCTGGATGTTCGAGCTAAAATTAGCGTTTTGTACCAAGGCAAAATAATTGAAACCACTCCCGGTCGTATGCTTTTTAATGAGGCTCTGCCTAAAGGATACAGTTACATCAACAAAGCTTTGGGCGATAAAGAAACCAACAGAATTATTTCGGATGTTTATGACAAGCTCGGTCCCGAAGAAACGGTGACCATGTTGGATCGGATCAAAAAGTTGGGTTACGAGTTTGCTACCAAATCCTCACCAACCGTTTCGATTAAAGATATTATAGTTTCTCCAGAGAAAACGAATCTTATTGGTGAAGCAAGCAAAGAAGTAGAAAAAGCTGATGGTGAATATCGAAAAGGTATTATCACCAACGAAGAGCGTAAAAAGAAAGTGATTGAAATTTGGACTAAAACAAACGATAAAATTACGGAAACCATGTTTGATGCTTTGAAAAGCACCAAAGACCGAGACGGACATGAAGGCTTTAATCCTATTTATATGATGGCTACATCCGGAGCTAGAGGTTCTAAACAGCAGATTAGGCAGCTTGCCGGAATGCGTGGTCTTATGGCAAAACCATCGGGTGAGATCATTGAGCTTGCCATTCGTTCTAACTTCCGTGAAGGTCTTGGTATTTTGGAATTTTTTATTTCTACCCACGGAGCAAGAAAAGGTCTTTCGGACACTGCTCTTAAAACGGCTGACGCGGGTTACCTCACAAGGAGACTTGTAGATATCTCCCAAGATGTTATCGTAACAGAACCGGATTGCCAGGTTCATGTAAATCCAATATTACATGAGCATGGAGAAGGAGAGTCGCTAAAAGCTACCAAGGCAGGAAGGGTTACTAAACTACTTGAAAATGGGATCGAAGTAACTGCTGACGATGGAACGGTAGAAACCTACTCCCTTGATGGAAAAATTCCTGATGTAAATGAAGGTGATGAAGTTGCCGAAGGAAAGAAAATTACCAAACCAATGGTAATAGTTGGAAATGTATCCGAGCCCGATCCACCACACATTACACTAAGCATCGTAAAAGAAGGTGAAAACGTAATCGTTTCCCTCGCTGACAGGGTGTTTGGTAGGTATCTCGCAGAAGACATCATCGACCCTGTTACGGAAAAACTCGTTTATCCCAAAAATACATTAATCACAAAGTCCGTAGGACATAAGATCGAAAATCTCGGATATACAAAGGTCGATGTAAGGTCACCACTTACTTGTGAATCCCGTCATGGGATCTGTATCAAGTGTTACGGAATGGACATGGCAAGATTAGTGCCGGTAGAAATCGGTGAAGCTGTCGGAACGATTGCTGCTCAGTCTATCGGACAACCCGGAACCCAGTTGACCATGCGTACTTTCCACATCGGTGGTGCTGCTTCTGCCAAGGTCAAAGAAAAAGAACATAAAGCACCATTTCGTGCTTATGTAAAATCGATCAATGGAAGATTGATAGAAAATGCTGCCGGGCAAACCGTATTTAGCAGAAGGGGTTCTCTCGTAATACAACAATTGATACAAGACTTTGGAATAGATGACCTTTCTAACATAACGGTTGAAAATGGTCAAAATGTTGATAAAGGTGAGGCTTTTGCCGTAAACCTAAAAGGTGAAAGAGTCACCGCAGAACTAAACGGAATATTAGAGACACACGGAGACCGAATCCGAATCCTTGGTGACGATGTTGTCATTCCCATAAAAATCGGAACCATACTCAATAAGATTAAAGATACCGGTAAAATTATTGCACAGGGTGACGTTCTACCTCAAGGATTTGCTTTGGCTGAATTTGACCCTTTTAACGACTTAGGTATATCAGAGCTGGAAGGCGAAGTTCACTGGGAAGAATTGGAAGTTGGTAAAAACGTAAGAAGGGACGAAGACCAAAAAACGAGTAATGTTATTTTTAAAGTTATTGAGCAAAAAAGAGAAAAATTGAATCCAAGGATGACCGTTTCCAATGGAAACGAATTGGAAGAGTATTCTGTTCCTGTTGATGCTCTTATAACCCTGCAATCAGGTAATAAAGTGAAAAAAGGTGATATTCTCTTTAAAATACCTTTGGTTGCGGAAAAGAACAGGGACATCACCGGTGGTTTGCCTCGTGTTGACGAGTTGTTTGAAGCGCGAAGACCAAAAGATGCGTGTACTTTAGCTGAAACAAGCGGAAGAATCCGGGACAGGGGAGAAATTGTCAAAGAAAAAAGGGTATTTTACATCATTCCCGATAACAATCCCGACTCTGAAGTGAAAGTTCAAATTCCAATTGGTAAGCAACTTCGTGTCCAAGACGGTGACTATGTGAAACAAGGGGATCAGCTAGATGATGGAAATTTTGATCCACATGATATTTTAAAAATCAAGGGTGTTGATGCTCTACATGCATATTTAGTGAAAGAAGTGCAGGAAGTCTATCGCTTGCAAGGGGTTCATATCAATGACAAACACATTGAAGTTGTGGTTCGTCAGATGCTTAGAAAAGTGATTATCGCTGACAGTGGAGACACATCCTTTGTTTCTCAACAGCAAGTAGACAACTTTTTGTTTAGAGAAGAGAATAGACGTGTTATCCAAGAGGGTGGAAGTCCGGCTCAATCCATACCCGTCCTTCTTGGTCTGACAAAAGCGTCTTTGAATACGGAATCTTTCTTTTCCGCAGCTTCGTTCCAAGAGACTACAAAAGTGCTCACTGATGCTGCGATCAAAGGAAAAACAGATCATCTTTTGGGATTAAAAGAAAACGTAATTATCGGACACATGATTCCAGCCGGAACCGGAATGAGAAAGTATCAGACCATAGATGTGTATAAAGAAGAATACGGAGATATTGACAAGTATAGAAGAGAACCGGAAGAAGATGATGAAATCAAGATTTTATCACCAATTGCTGAAGCTTCTGAAAAAAGCGTTTTGGCAATCCAGTCTTCTGATTTGCTAGGAATGAGTCATAAAGACGAAGATGAGGATGATGATTATGAAGAAGATGATGAATTGGAAGAGGATGATGATTTAGAAGAAGATGACGACGATTTAGAAGATGACGATGATGATGGTTTTGATGATGAGGATGATGAGGATGATGAGGAATAAGTAACGGGTAATAAGGAATGAGGGATTAGCATTTGCTAATCAATAAAAACTAATGATATTATTAAATTACAAAGGAAAGGAAATGAATGCCAACAATTAACCAGTTAATCAGACATGGAAGGAAACAACAAAGAAGGAAAACAAAATCACCAGCTTTGAAAGCCTGCCCACAAAGGAGAGGTGTATGCACTAGAGTGATGACATTTACACCCAAAAAGCCTAATTCAGCTTTGAGGAAGGTTGCAAGAGTTCGGTTGTCAACTGGAATAGAGGTAACAGCGTATATACCAGGAGAAGGTCATAATTTACAAGAGCACAATGTTGTGTTGATACGTGGTGGAAGGGTGAAAGATTTACCGGGGGTTAGATACCATATAATTCGGGGAACTTTGGACACTCTAGGTGTGGATAAAAGAAGAAAAGGTCGTTCCAAATATGGAGCAAAAAGACCTAAGGCGTAATTAGAGGGAATTGCTATGTCAAGAAGAAGATCAAAATTAGAACCAAGAACTATGGCACCGGACATTAAGTATGGTGATCCAGTCATAACTAAATTTATTAACTGTTTAATGTATAGCGGGAAAAAAAGTGTAGCAGAGAGCATTTTTTATGACGCTATGGAAATTGTGAAAACAAAAACAAATTCCGAACCTTACGAAGTATTCAAAGAAGCTCTAAGCAATGTAAAACCGGAAGTCGAAGTAAAATCCAGAAGAGTAGGGGGAGTAACATACCAAGTCCCTATCGAAGTTCGCCCTGAAAGAAAAATGGCTTTGGGTATAAAATGGATTATTAAATATTCCAGAGCGAGAAATGAAAAGTCTATGAGTGCAAAACTCGCTGGCGAGATATTAGAAGCACATAAGGGTACAGGAGCTTCTATTAAGAAGAAAGAAGATATTAGAAAAATGGCTGAGGCGAACAAAGCGTTTAGTCATTATAGATGGTAGGCAAATTCTTCGACCCGGTTGTTGAGCGAAGTCGAAACATATGGATAAACACCGAGATAGATAAATCGGTGTTGTCTGTGGTTGATTGTTGGAGATGATGTAGGAGTTCATTACGGTAAGTTAAAGCAATTTTGGAAGGTTGTAATAAAAATAGTTAAAGAACTTAATGTTCTAAACGAATACCAAGCCAGGAAAGTGATTTCAGCACTACGCTGAATCAAAAAAAACGATGTGAACGTAATAGGAGTTACTATGCAAAATGCTTATATTTTGACTGGATTTCTTAAAAGTCCAAATCTAATAGAGCTTGATGAATCATTGTCTTTTTCATTCCAAAAGGTTAGGATTATTGTAGAACCATTGCAAATCATATATAGAAAAAAATCTTTATTGAAAACGCTTGAGACAATTCAAAATAGACAAAAAAGTAGAAATTATATCCCACAGTTAAAAGAAGAAGTTGATAAATATATTACGGAATTAAGGGGAAGCTGGGATTAAATTGAAATACTATTTAGATAGTTCCATAGTTATTTTTTGTAATGAAATTTTATTTTAACTTTATACCGAATTTTTCAAGTAAAATGGTAGATTGTTCCTTTGACATTATATTATTTTTATAAATTGTGTTTAAGTTGTCAAGGATATAGTCATGATAAAGAGAAAACAAAGCAAGTGCTCTTTCTATAGCCAAGGCACCTTCATCTTCATAATCAAACCATTCTGATGATTTAATTGAGGCCTCTACATAGTTTATAAAAGTAAGCGTTGGGTCGATTATCTCTGCTGGGGCTTTCATTAGTGATTTTACTAGAGGGTCATTAATATCATTTTGTTTAATATAAACTGTTCTGGGGTTTTTGATGTTTCCAATTTCTATTTTTTCACCTACTAGTTCGATCAATATATTGAAACTTGGATGGTAAAAACGAAATGAGAAATTATCTTTTTGGTAAAACCCGATCTTTAAAAGTATTTCAGAAAATATATCAGTGTCTCGTGAAACGAAATCAGTATCAGTAGAGCCTATAGTGCGCGACCAGTAAGCAGCAGATTGACCTCCAACTAGGATACAAGATAAATTATATTTTCTCAAAATTGAAGAAAATACAATTGCTACTGCTAAGTGCAGCGCTTCAGGATCATCAGCAAAATGATCACTTAGCTTAGATAGGGCTGAGACGAGGTCTTGATGAATATCTTCTGTCACGATCCAATTTTTCTTGGCAACGTTTTGATTCCTCTTTGGAAGAACGTAATTTTTTCCGTTTATTGTAACCAGCTAAAAGTATTGGTAGTGCTTTTTCACGAGCCTCTTGAAAGGATATTCTTTTAGGATTTTTCATTTGTATCTCTCTTATGTTCAAGGTATAGATAAATATAAAGAATGGTCAAGTATTTTAGATAGTAATGCTGCTATTCACGATAAAAAAAATACTGTTTTGAACCATTGCAAAAAAGTATATGAAAGGAAATTCATATACTCAATAAAATCAAGGATTTACTTATGTTTATGGTAAATATTCCATAAATAAGTCTTTAAGCTCCTTTACATAACAGGAAAGGCGTGAATTATGTCTCATTTAAAAAGCAGAGACTATTGGGGATGGTAACGATTTCAGATAGCACTTATTTGCCTTTGAAGTTCGGTTTCCGTTAATTCATCGAAGCAAGATACTTTGTATTTAGCCAGCATCTCGATAAAATCTATCCTATGTATACCGAGTATTTTTGCTCCCACGCTCGATGAAACTTTTCCTAATTCATAAAGTTTTATAAGTGCCATTTTTTTTATTTCAAAAACGAATTCTACTTCATCCAGTTTTAGACTCAAAGCAAGAAAGGAAGGGAAATCTACTTTTAATGTATCCATTAGAATTTTACCTATATACCATGATTAGAGTGATTTACATGCTTAGGTTTGCTTGAATTTAGAAATTGATCAACTGTTTTATTGCGGTTTTATCGAAAAAGTGGGATTTCGTCAAAAATTCCCGTTTGTAAAACTAAAACCTCATATATAATTTTTTATAAAACCGCTTGACAATTTATTTCATTATTTTAGGAAAACCGGTTTTTTTATTGAATAAAACATTGGTTGTTATCCAATATAAACATGGCAGAAGAAATTAATAACCCACACAATGCCTTTGTTGTCAGCATTTTAAAACAAAAAAAATATGCGATCCAATTCCTATCCCAGGTATTGCCTAAAACCATTTCCAATAATCTTGATTTTGGAAAGCTCACACTCGAAGATACCTCTTTTATAAGCGGAAAATTCAAAGAATTCTTTTCCGATATTCTATTTCAGATACCGTTCAAAAAGGCGAATTATTGGAGTTAGGAAAAGAGGTTTTTACATCTCAAGATGGTTTGGATTTATTGAAGAAGTTGTTGGTGTATGCCTTTAGTGTAAATGATATGGATTCTCAAAAAGTAAAGGAAATTCTAAAAAGGACAGTATCAGAAGAAAGGAGTGAAGAAGTTATGACAACAGCACAAAGACTTAGGACCGAGGGAAAAATTGAAGGAAAAATCGAGGGAAAAATTGAAGGTGAAACCAAGGGAAAAATTGAGGGGAAAATCGAAGGTTTTAAGGATGGAAAATTAGAAAGTGCGTTTACTCTATTGAATATGGGAATATCAGAGAACATAGTTCTCCAAGCAACAGGTCTGAAAAAAGCAGATTTGCGGAAATATGGCATCCAAATCGGACCGAAGTATGGTTTACTACAGGTCAAACGCTCAAGACGCAAGTCAATTTTAAACACAGTATTAAAAATGAGAAAGCATGGGATGGAAACAGCATCTATCGCAGAAGTCAGTGAGTTGAATGAAAAATGGTTAGAGAGATTTTTCAAGAAAGCAAAGGTGTAATCTTAACCTAGGTTAAATTATACAAATGTCTTAAGTTGACAGAAACAAAGCGATGCATTGAGTTCGAAGTGTAGCAGAGTATCCAAGTTACTGCATATCGAAGTGACAAATAGCTTTGCTTTAGGTGATTTATGGGAAAAACTACCAATATACATTTTAAAACCGCTAAAAACGCTTGAGTTCATCGCCAAGAACGCAAAGATTATATTTTACATCCTTGTTATCCTTTTCGCATACTTAGCAAACTTTGCGGTTATCACTTGCAACATGGTATGTTCTTTTTAAGTATTCACCTAACTTGCCAAAACAGGGAAGATTTTTTATACCTGAAAATGTATAAGATTCCTTACTAAGGAGCATACCCATCTTTAACTGAAGATCATTTGATCGTCAACTGAATATTAGATCACTCCTCAGTATAAAAAAATTAAATCGGTTGGTATAAAATTTAAGAGAAAATCAAAACAAATGCTATATATTCTTGCAACGGAATTTCCATGAAAATTCTTACCTCCTCATGTTCATTTCAACGGCTATTTTGAGGAGTAAGATGCACACGGACGGACGTGTCCCTAAGAAAACTGGTATGTTCATTCCAAGAATTCACCTTAGGTCGTTTTCAATATGTGCTAGCTTGGAAATTGCACTTCTCAACGACCGTTTTAAATCCGAAAACCACTCTGTTTTGTGTATAATCACTCATTTCAGCTACACTTAGGTGAGCGAACTGGTTGCTTGATTGAGAGAGTATTTACATTTTTTGTATATTTTTTTCTCAAACCACTTGACAATGGTCTTTCATTATTTTTCTGTTTAAAAAACGAGTGGATTTTTACAAATTCCATTGGTTTTGTCCTTTTGTGAATGTTTTTTTCGGGAGAGTCGAATAGGAATGTCAAAAATAGCAAGAGCAAAGAAAGATAAAGACGGAAAGTTTGGATATGTGAATGAGGATTACAAGCCAATAACAGAATTTGAATATGATTATGTCTATAATTTTGTTGATGGACATGGTGTTGTGTATAAAAATAAAAAGTATAGTGTAATTGACTCTGCCATAAAAGAGGTTCTTTCACCACAAACCGTAAACCCTGCAAATATGGATATTGGTGACGAATATGACAATCTCACCGGAAACCATAAAAGTTTGATAACCTACCACAAAAGCCATGCTCGTGAGTTCGTTGGAACAACGAATTGGTATTCTGTTCGATATGATAAAGAAAGTAAAAAGTTTGTGATTTTTCCTGAGTTTGCTCATGTGAAGGATGAAGATTATCCAAAACCTGCGGAGTATGAAGCGAAAGGGTTTAGGTTTGTTGGACCGTGGGTGGGTGAAGCTATTCTTTTTAAAGTTGCTTTTATGAGTGGTGGTATCGCAGAAATTACATTTACTGATAAGGACAAAGATTTTGAAAAAGAAATTTTAAAGCTATTGTACATCGAATTATTTTTGGATCTGGATATTCAAAAAATTCATGTAATTCAATCTTCTTTTATAAAAAAGAAGGAAATTAAAATATCTGATCTGGAAAAAGAAATTGATTTTGATCTTAAAAAGGATTTGGAAGGTATTCTCAATCGTATTATTGAAAAGATTCGGGAAAACCATAAGAAAGAAATTCGAGAACTAAAACTAAGAATTGATAATAATGATATATCAATCGGAGGATTCCTTGATGAAGAATTTTATATCTCAATGAAGATTGATAATAAACAAAAGTCAGCTGATATATCTTTTGAAGTTCCAGATGGATTAGTTGGAACTGGTTTTATTAGATATATATTTAAGATATTGTATTTTGCATCTAAATACAAAAAGTTAGATGAAATAACAATAAAAGATGCTGTTGGATATTGGTGGGCAGTACTGGGCAGTAAGGCTAGTATAGAAGATATTCGGAGAATTTTAAAAGAGAATCGCGATGAACTTGAACATGGGATATTTGTTTATGAAAGTCGGGAGTGTCAAATAGAGGACAAGGTAAAACGACTGAATGATAGAGAATCAGTATTAACTGTAGATGATCTGGATGAAATTGATGAATACGTTAATACAAGAGAGGATGAGGGATTTGATGATATTGAAATGAATTATTTTGCACAAGAAGATCATAAATATGGAGAAGCGTTTTTAGTAGAAAAGAAATGGAATGCAATATTTGATTTGTCTGTACCTATGCTTGAGTTGTTTGACGAAAGAGGCTTGAAGGTGATTGAAGATCATCTTTTAAGGTTAGCCAAGGATATTAATAAGAAAAAAATAAGTGTTGAGTTTGAGAAAAGTGAAGCAGGCATAAAATCTGTTAAAATAGGTTCTTAGAATTAAATAATATAAATTGTTGAGGTGAGAAAATGAAAAATGATGTAAGTAAAGATTTTCAGGAGATTAAACCTAGCCAAATAAGAACAATTGTGAATAAAACACATGACCTTGTTGGAGAACGATTAAGCCGTACGGAAATATTTGATAAGTTAGAAGAAAGTAACTATGATGCTAAAACTATTAAAAAAATAGTAAATCGGTATTTCCATGTGGTTTATGCAGAGGGAAAGGCTACGAAAAAACTAGATGATAGTATTGAAAAATTAATACAAGTTAAAAAGAAAGAATACGAAGAATATGCGAAAAATGATTAATTAAGGATGTAAGAGATGAATTTACAACAAGCATTAGAAAATTTAGAGACTCGTAAAAGAAAATTGAGCGATGAAGATTATAAAGAATTATTGAAAAAAATTGAAAATTCACAAGATGATCGAATTAAAGTTATTAAATGGGAAATGCCTTATAAATTTGCAAAGATGTATTTTGAAAGGAAATATGATATTGAATGTAATTTTGAATTAAAATTTGCAGAAGATTCGTCAGTAAAACAATCAATTATTGAGCAGCATAAGCAAATACCTAGTAGTGATACTATAAAAGCTATAAAACTTGGTGACCAATGGACTATTACTGGTTTTGATGATAAAAAAGCATTTAAGGTCGAAACTCTTGATGTTAAATTAGATAAGAAATTGTTGGAGAAATTGAAAGAATATGATCCGGAGGATCCGGAGGATGATGATATAGATATAATTCAATTATGTGCCCAAAAGATAGTTCGTACTGTTAAAGATGGAAAAATTAAAGATGTGATAAGGGAAGTTTTAGATAGTGCAAAACTTATTATGGAGGTTGAAACTCAAACTGATGGAAGTATTAGAGGAAAAAATTTATCGATTACCAAGCCTGTTGATATCGATGGAGATAAAGTTTATAAAGATGGAATACATAAGTTATACTATGAACTTGACGATCGGTTTATAAAAAAAGAGAAAGGGTTGTTGAAAAGTTTGTTAAAATGTTATATAAACTTTGTCATAATAAATGAAGGATTACAAACTGATGGTTGGATAAGGAATGAATATCTTTCTGAGAACAATCAGAACAGAAAAAATTTTCCTTTGGTATATTTTTTTTCCTTCTATTCAGTATGCGATCGAAAATATATCAAAGAGTATTTTGATTCAGAAACTATGGCTAAAAAATATATCAAAAAGGCTAGATCGCTAGGTATCATAAACTTTAAAAATATAAATAATTATTTGCAATTACAGCATTTAATACATGAATATGGGGATAAAGAATTAATTGGTGAGTATTGGAAGACTGTGGTACAAGCCCTTTTTCAGGTAAGTAATTCATTAAATAAGAATATTTTGTTAAATGTATCAGGGCATCTTGCAGAGTTAGTAAGAATTCAAAGCATACTTCAACTACATTCCGATCCTAGTAAAGGTGGCATAAGGCATTATTATGATGTTAAAGGTATCAACAGAGAAGTTGCGAATACTTTAAGAGGTACTGATATTGACATACTAGTAAAAGATAAATATTCTACTAACGAATTTTGGCTTGAGGTTAAAGATGCAGAAAAATCTTATGATGGAAGGATTCAGTCACAAATTGTCGGAATGAGTATGTTTCTCAGACAAAACGTAAAGGACGATTTGTATAATTTTTATGAGCAAGAAAAACAGCAAAAAGGACTTAGAACAAAAATTATTCAAGCGTTATTTTTTTCATGGAAGTATAAGGATCTTTTAAAAAAATTTGAAACGATTAAAGATGAATGGTTAGAAGAGGCTTTTAAAATAATAGCTACGATTATAAGGAAAAATCAATTATTCAAAGACTATAGTTCAAAGCAAAAATTTAAAAAATTGTTAACTGCACATGAAAATTTTAATCAAGCATCACGATACAATATACAGTATATAATCGACTGCTATAAAGAATTGATGGGAAAAAAGCACCTTACAGAAATTGGATTAAAGCCTTATGAGATAAATGAGTTATTTGAATTCTTTGGAGATCAACCAATTTCTTCTAGTAAATACGATACAAAGAATATTGGTTCATATGTATTTTTGAATTATCAAAGTATGAAAGAAAAAGGTTTAGTAGATTTTACTAAAGCATGGTTTGAAGACTATTTACTTAAAACTCCAGGCTGGCAAATAAAATCTCTTGGAAAATCAAATGAACATATTATATACAATATAATATTCTACCATACTAACCAAAAAACGAAAAAGAAAATTGTTTTTGCACGAAATGTTGGTAGCGTCCAAGGTAATTTTATAATATCATTTCTGAACTCATTAAATTACATGGATGACTCTGCATTCAATGATCCCATTATTACATTAGGTAGCATTATTGAAAGCCAAGGACTTAAAGATGAATTAAACTTGAAGATTAGCATTCAAGACGATCAAGCAATCCAATTTCTTGAAATTATTTTAGGTTTAAAGAAAAAAGATATAAATGACAATCTAGTAGTGGATGAGGATCGTATTATAGAATTTACAAGGTATTTGTGTGATTTTTGTTATTATATGTCTACACAAGGGGGGAATAACCAAAAAACTGCAAAAGATAATTTGAAAATGCTTTTAGAGGACTATAGTAAATATATATCTGAGAATGTAACTTTGATTATGGATGATGGAGAGAAAAAATCATTTTTTAAAAATCAGTTTGAGGATGACATAGAATCTGGCTTCACAGCAGATATTCGATGCTGTGATAATTGTTATGATGAAGCCTTAGTGAAATATCCTTCTTTAAAGGGTAACGAGGAATTTCAGCAAAGTTCTATACTATTGAGTGATTTTCTGAGTGGATCACCAAGAATAAATTACTTTTTTTCAGAAGACGATATGAAAAAATATATAGAAACTATTCTTTGCCCAAATTGCAACAAACCTCTTACGTGGGATAAAAATATTTGGGCATACAATGTAGAAGAAGATGAAGGTTGACATTTTCATTAATTTATCAGAACTATCAAATGAGTTTCGATTTTAGGGAAAGCATAACAGAAAGAGATTGATCCAAGGTGCAAAGTGCATTAATGGTGCAATAAGCTAAATGAAATCATGTTTGTATTTTAATCATGGTAAAGAAAAAAAATGTTTCCAAAAAGAAAACAAGCAATCGAAAATCTTTATCACCACATAATCAACCTATAAAAATCGAAAATCAATGTTTTTATATCATACATCCAAAACATAGAGACGGGAAAGACCCGGATGCTTCTCAATGGATCATTTCAGAAGATGAAGAGAAGCAGTGTTTTGCAACAACGCTTAGTTGTGCTTGGATTATTCCCGAAAATGTCGAAAATTTATGCAAAGAAGGTCAGTTTGGATGGGGAATTAAAACTGGCTCAAAAAAAACTTTGGAGTATTTGGGGCATATAGGCAAAAATAGAGGACAGAAAAAAGTTAAACTCGCCAAGTTTAGAAACGAGAAACAAATTAAACAAGGAAATTGGCATGGATACCCTGCTAATTATTTGGAAAATAGTCAAGACATTCCACCGGAATTTATTCTTAAAATATGGAAAAATGAGGGTTACATAAACAAATCGATCATGTCTAAGATTAAGAAGGGGAAACCATGCAAGCAAATACAAGAATAAAGCCAATTACTATACAAATAAAGGGAGATTATTGGGATTCTTACATCTATGGGGGGAAATTGTATTTGTGGAACTTTAACCAGGATATAGAAATCATTGTATGGGATAAGCTAATC
Source organism: Leptospiraceae bacterium (assembly GCA_024233865.1). Taxonomy (GTDB): domain Bacteria; phylum Spirochaetota; class Leptospiria; order Leptospirales; family Leptospiraceae; genus JACKPA01. The sequence goes on from JACKPA010000008.1 coordinate 226,604, forward strand.
GAAAATTTAAGTAAAAAAGAGGAAGAAAAAAGTGTATTGAGACATGCATTTATAAACTGCAAAGACCTTTCATACAAGAGATTAACATCAGAAAAACTGTCTGATGCACTAGGAAGCTTAACCCAAAAAAGCATTACTATAACTAAAGAATATTTAAAAAGTCACACAATTAAAACCATTAAAAAGCCTCTAAAGTGCTTACCTACCGGAATCGAATTTACAGAAGATGAAGTGTATATAGCAGATGAATCTGGGTTTTATAAAACAGATAGAGATTTTACAAAGCCTAAGAAAATGTGGGATTGCAGATTATTATCGATCAAGAGCAATTACTATAAAAGTAAAAGAGTTTCTTTGTCGGCAGGTAGTGAAGGGCTTTTTGAATATGATGATTTGATTAATAATGGTGATAAGGATGGAAAAAAAGTAGAAAAAAACATACATCAAATCACCGAAAAACATTCATCCTTCTCAGATTGGTTGTACGATGGCATTTACAATACATCAATAAACCCTTATTCTTCTTTTTGGTTTAATTTTACAAACAAAAAAGAGCCAAAATTAATACAAGAAAAAGATATTTTTAAAAAACAGTCCTGTCAATATATAAGTTGGGGTTATAAGGATAAAATTTATGGAGTATCTAATGATGGTATGGAAGAAGTGTCTATAAAAAATGGAAAAAATTTTGATGCTCATTCACGAAAGCCGGTCTTAAATGGATTTTTGAATCAAAAACCAATTTCTGCAGGAGTTGGAGAGTTCGGAAAAGCAATTGAATATGAAAACGGCTTAGTTGTTGTTTTGGATAATAATGAACATTACAAAATAGCTAGTGATAAAATATGTAATTGGAGGTTATTTAATAGATCAAAGAAATACCTTAATCAATTACATGTAGTTTTCGAGGATAAAGTAGTTGTATATTCTTTAAATTCTTGGAAATAGCTTGGAGATAAGGAAAAGCTTGTTTTAGCAAACAGAAAAAAGCATATTGATGCAAAGTAGCGAGTTTATTTCAGATTTTGGCTTTCCGCATAACCATGAGGCTTCCGAAATGAGCATAGAAACATGCGGTATTTGTGGAAATAAGGACTTATCAACCAAAAAAGTAGAAAAAGTTTTAAGGGGTGGTTATAACACAACTATAGTAAAAGTTGATATAATTGCCTGTAATCAATGTGGAGAAAGATACTACACACCTGAAACGATCAGATATTTTGAAAGGATCAGAAAAGAACTAAAAAGCTGCATAGGGATAAAGCAATTTAAAAAGGTTGGAGTTGTTTATCAGGTTGCTTGAGTGAGACAGAAAGAACGAGGATGTTCTCGCTACACGTTTGTCGCTTTTTCCAGTTAGAGAATTCCAGAAGCTATTCAAATTGGCGTAGATTTCTTAAAGAATAAATGAGTAGTGCCAGTTTTACTGATGGACATTTATCAGTTTGTTTTGAAGTAGACGCAGGTTTGGTTGCAAAGTGCATTGATGGAGAAATAAGCTAAATGTTAGACTATCGAGCTGACTTCGGGCTTTTATTTTCCACTCATGGGAAAAAGAGCAAACCCGATGTTGGAATTTGGAATTGTAAAAAGCAACTGCTAAAAAACCGCTTCCAGGTCAGGGTCAATGAGTTGCACATCCAAAGCTTCTTGTGTAAAGATTTTTCAAAAAACAGCGTTTCAACTTGAAAAAAGTTCCCCAACTTCTCATTTATTCAACCGCTTGATAAGCCAATCAAGCTTTTTCTCCGAAATGGAAATAACCTTAAGAATGGTCTCTTTCTCCATTCCAAATTGAATCATGTTGATGGCTGTTTTTAGCTCAATTTTTCGTTGTCCTCTACTCTGTCCTTTGCTTAATCCGATTTTAGTCCCTTGCTCATAACCGGTTTTAGCTCCTTGCTCATAACCGGTTTTAGCTCCTTGCTCATAACCGGTTTTAGCTCCTTGCTCATAACCGGTTTTAGCTCCTTGCTCATAACCAAACTTGCTACCTTCGTCAAAAAACTTAGATTTTAAACCAAAAACTTCTGCCATTTCTTCGGCTCTCTTTTCCAAACCACGTAGTTTTATACCTTTTTCCTTTGCTACTTTCATAACTTCATCTCCATATAACAATATAACCTGGGTTAAAATATAATCCTCACTCTCGTTTTCTAATACCCATTTTATAAAATCCTTTCGCTCTTTTTTTCCGGCAAATATCTTTAAATATTTAATCTCTTTTTCTAAATCGTCTTCGATTTCCGAAATAACTAGAACTCTTACATCTATGATGCATAGACCTTTTACTACATACAAGCCTTTTTTCTCAATCTCCGGTTTGGCAATTTTGAATATTAGATTTGGTCTATCCGTACAGACTAAAGTATAGGTTAAATTTTTGAAGTAATCAATCTTCTTTTCTCTAAGCAAAAGTGCGTTACTGTAATATCCGATCTTATAAATATCCTCCATTACAAAAGTATCATCTTCGGATTTGAAATCAAGAATATTGTATTTTTGAAAATAAGTGAAAATGATAACATGGTCTTTGATTGGTTTTTCTGCTTCGATAATAAGAACATCAATTTTTCGAGGGAGCCTGTGTATTGCAAACTCTGGTTTGACAATGGCGAACTCCTCAAAATATGTTTTGATGGCATCTTTAAAAGCCTCATCAAGTCCTTTGGATTGTTTTTTCATATATGGCTTTAGTTATAATGGGGTTTAATTTTTTGCAAGGAAAAATCCTTTTTATTAATGAGACCTTGCTACCTATTGCCATGGGAAAAAGATCAAGCCTGATGCTGGAATCTTGGACTATAAAAAAGCAACTGCTAAAAAACCACTTCCAGGTCAGGGTCAACTTTCTTGACGGATTTTGTTTTGTGATAACTTGTGGAATTATAAAGGAAACTTGCTTTGAAACGAGCTGATTTTGGGCTTTGGCTTTTCACTCATGGAAAAATAGCAAGCCTGATGATGGAATCTTGGATTGTAAAATTTGTAATTTTATGCAAAAACTCTCTTGATTTCTTTATAGTAAAGATTCAAAGTAGAAGTATGAAAACAAGAACACTACTTTTAGAAATCCCAAATGATGCATTTCTCGCAATAAACGAACCTGAAAATGAGCTTCTGGAATGGATAAAACTTGTTATCTCGATTCAATTTTACAAAAAAGGGAAACTTACCATCGGTAAGGCGGCACAGCTAGCAAATTTAACTCGATTTGAATTTGAAAATCTATTGGTAAAAAACGGTTTTCCCATTTCTAACCTTTTACATTTTTTAAAAGAAATACTGTTTATCTTAGTAATTATCGAAAGATATTAAAGAGTGAAAATGTTTCGGACGGAAAAATCAGCAACCATATTCAGGAGATCACGAACCAAAAGGTTGATCGAATATGATGTGAATTATGTAATGAGGTGCCATTATGAAAACCAATTCTACCAAAAATAAACAGCTAATCCAATCTGGAATATTCGGGTTCTGTATTGGTGACGCATTAGGCGTTCCCGTAGAGTTCAAATCCAGAAACACCATCAAAAAAAATCCTCTCACAGATATGATAGGATTCGGAACTCACAATCAACCACCAGGAACATGGTCAGATGACAGCTCTCTAGCACTGTGTTTGGCAGAAAGTTTAACCAAAGGTTACGACTTACAAGATATTGCAAAAAATTTCTACAAATGGTATGAGGAAGGATACTGGGGAGCACATGGAGAAGTCTTTGATATTGGCGGCACAACGGAAGAGGCTATCCTAAACATAGAAGAAGGTTGTAAAGCGGAAGAAGCAGGCGGAACGAGCGAGCACGATAATGGAAACGGGTCTTTGATGAGAATATTGCCTTTGGTATTTTACATCGACAAAAAAGTTACTGATGAAAAAGAAAAATACCAAATCATAAAGGATGTTTCATCTATCACCCATGGACACATTAGGTCTGTAATATCTTGTTATATTTATATAGACCTTTGCTTGAGCATAATGAAAGGTTTAGATTTTAAACAAAGCTATGAGCAAGTAGTCAAAGAACAAGAAAAATATATAGCTTATATGAACGGAAGGGACACACAAGAATTCAAACGCATTTTTACAGGGAATATTCACGATCTAAAAGAAGAAGAAATCAAGTCCGGTGGATATGTGATTCACACTTTGGAGGCTTCGCTTTGGTGTTTAATGAATACAAAATCTTACAGTGAAGCAGTGCTAAAAGCAGTGAATTTGGGAGATGATACGGACACAACCGGAGTGGTGACCGGTGGATTGGCAGGCTTATACTATGGAATGGAAGATATTCCTAAAGAGTGGGTCGAAAAGATGGCTAAGAAAGATGAAATATTTGATTTGTGTGATCGGTTGTTTAAGAGTTACTACCAAGACGAAGGGAAAAGTTCATAGTATTCCGGTGTCTTGAAGGTCTGCTCATACAATTCTTTCTTGTCTTCCAAGTCAATTTTGTATGTTATTTCGGAAAGGAGTTCTATGATGCTGTTTGGAAGATATTAGAAAAATCTTGGAATAACAAAATATATTTTTGATGACATATTAATAGATAGCTAAACATTAGAAATTAAGGTATGCCAACTTTACACTGGATAGGAAAAGAAAAAGTTATCAATCACCATTTGGATGTTCCGTTTAAAGTATTGGAGCACTCCTACGGTTTTGACAAAGGTAAACAAACCAAGCATGAAACCAAAAGTGGTAATAAAATAATTCATGGGGATAACTTAGAAGCACTTAAAGCCTTATTACCCGAATACGAAGGAAAAATTAAGTGTATTTACATTGACCCACCATACAATACCGGAAACGAAGGATGGGTTTACAATGACAATGTAAATGATCCGAAAATCAAAAAATGGCTGGGACAAGTAGTTGGCAAAGAAAGCGAAGATTTAAGCCGACACGATAAATGGCTTTGTATGATGTATCCAAGACTTAAACTACTTCATAAATTGTTAGCTGATGATGGCGTAATTTTTATCAGTATTGATGATAATGAACAGGCTAATTTAAAGTTGATAATGGATGAGATATTTGGTTTTGGAAACTTTTTATCAACTCTTTTTTGGAGAGGAATGCATACTGTCAGAAACTCGTCAAAAGATTTTAATAAAAATATTGAATATGTAATTGTATATACAAAAAAATTATCTTCATTGATAGTAGGCAGCGATCCCAATTATTATTTACGAACTCCTCAAGACAAAACTGAAAAATACCCATTTGACGATAATGATGGTAAAGGACGCTATAAGTTGGATCCAATCTATGCTCGGAATTATTACAAACCTTATGAATATACTTTTCAAAATGGACTTAAATGGTCACCTCCTAGAGGGAATTATCCTAGATACTCTGTAGAAAGGTTAAGAGATATGGATTTAAAAGAACAAATTATTTTTACAGGCAAGGAGCCTAAAGCGAAACGATATTTAAACGAGGTTCAGCAAGGTGTTCCTCCAAGCACTTTACTTGAGCCTGGAATAGTTGGATTTAACAAGGACGCTACTTTGCTGTTAAATAAGATATTTTCTGGTGAAAAAGTTTTTGATCAACCTAAACCGCCAAGTTTGATTGAATTTTTTCTGAGTATCCAACGAAAAGTTGATACGAATGACTCTATTGTTCTCGATTCTTTTGCCGGGTCCGGCACGACTGCCCATGCTGTTTTAAATCTTAACAAACAAGACGGTGGAAACCGAAAATTCATTTTGATTGAAATGGAGGAATATGCTGAACGCATCACGTCTGAAAGGGTTAAGAAAGTTATAAGCGGCTTTTCTGAAACTGAAGGCACGGGTGGAAGTTTTGACTTTTATAAATTAGGACAACCGCTTTTCAACAAAGATAAAAACTTAAACGAAACCGTTACGTTGGGAAAATCCGACAATACGTTTAGATTTTAAAATTATCTGAAAAAATACTTGTTATTTGTTTATGTTTTTTTATCCTGATCCTATGCTTGCTCCACTTGACAATGAAGTTATTTTCAAAATTGCTTTTACGGATATGGACGTTTTTACCTGTTTTGTCAGGGACATTGTAGGTATCAACGTTCAAGTGAATAAGATAGAAACCGAAAAGCGTTTTTTTCCAAAAGTCGGAAATATTGACTTTGCTTATGATATATTTGCGGAGTCAACCGATCATCGAATTGTAATTGAAATCCAAAAAGTAGAATATGACTACCACTTTGATAGGTTTCTCCACTACCACAATATGGCAATTGCGGAATTGCAGAGAAGTGCCAGAGAATACAAAATTGATGTAGAAGTGTATACGATTGTAGTATTGACAAGTCCATACAACGGTTTGGACAAAAGAGGGAGAGCAATCAAAAATGAAGTTTTGATTTCCGGTGCTGATACAAGGGATTTGAAAGACAAAATCGTTCCCATTTATGGACACCAACTGATTTTTTTAAATCCTCACCACAAAACGAAGCAAACACCTCAAAATTACCGGGATTGGCTATATTTGTTTTATGAATCTACTGAAAACAGAGAAAACTACAAAGTAAATTTAGCAAACAAGGGTATCCAAAAAGCGGTAAAACTGATAAGTATTGACAATCTATCTCCGGAAAAGAATCGTGAGATAAAAGAGACAGAAGGTAAAAGGGTGGTGTTGTCTATTTTGCAGAAAGAGATTAACCAAAAAGATGCTTGGCTCAAAGAAGCAATAGACAAGCGAAAAGAAGCTGAGCAAGACAAAGCAAATTTTCAATCGAATATGATAAAAAAACTACACGAAAAAAGAAATTCCATGGAAGATATTGTTGAAATAACGGGTGTTTCTTTGGAAGACATTAGAAAAATCTTGGAATAACAAAATATATTTTTGATGACATATTAATAGATAGCTAAACATTAGAAATTAAGATATGCCAACTTTACACTGGATAGGAAAAGAAAAAGTTATCAATCACCATTTGGATGTTCCGTTTAAAGTATTGGAGCACTCCTACGGTTTTGACAAAGGTAAACAAACCAAGCATGAAACCAAAAGCGGTAGTAAAATAATTCATGGGGATAACTTAGAAGCACTTAAAGCCTTATTACCCGAATACGAAGGAAAAATTAAGTGTATTTACATTGACCCACCATACAATACCGGAAACGAAGGATGGGTTTACAATGACAATGTAAATGATCCGAAAATCAAAAAATGGCTGGGACAAGTAGTTGGCAAAGAAAGCGAAGATTTAAGCCGACACGATAAATGGCTTTGTATGATGTATCCAAGACTTAAACTACTTCATAAATTGTTAGCTGATGATGGCGTAATTTTTATCAGCATTGATGATAATGAACAAGCAAACCTTAAACTAATATGTGATGAAATATTTGGCAGGCGCAATTTTATTGCAAACATTTCTATAGTGAATAACTTTAAAGGACGTAGTGATGACAAATACATTGCAACTTCACATGAGAGTCTGTTAGTATTTCATAAAGGTAATTTCATAACCAATGGCGTTCCTATACCCGAAGAATATTCAAAAGAGTATAAGTTAAAAGATTCGAAAGGTTTATATCGTTTGCAAGGTTTAAGAAAAAGAGGGTCAGGTTCCAAAAGAGATGACCGTCCAAATATGTTCTACCCTTTTTACTATAATAAACAGACAAATGAATTATCTATAAATCAAAATTCAGAAAAAGATATAGAGATTTTGCCGAAATTATCTGATAACACTGATGGTAGATGGCGGTGGGGTAAAGAAACTGCTCTTGAACGCATTGATGAACTTACTGTTCAATTAGTGAAAACCAGAAATGAATATGATATTTTTCAAAAAGACTATTTGGTACGAGATGGTGAAAATAAAACAATCAAACCAAAATCTTTTTGGTATGGTTCAGAATTTTCAGCAGAAGCAGGAACTCTTCAATTAAAAAGTATTTTCACAAAAAAAACTTTTGATACTCCAAAATCAACTGATTTTCTTCAATACATTTTATACCAAGCAACGAACAAAAATTCTATTATTCTTGATTCATTTGCCGGGTCCGGCACGACTGCCCATGCTGTTTTAAATCTTAACAAACAAGACGGTGGAAACCGAAAATTCATTTTGATTGAAATGGAAAACTATGCTGAAAGTATTACAGCGGAAAGGGTCAAACGAGTAATAAGCGGATATGGAGAAGGAAGCAAAGCAACTGAAGGCACGGGTGGAAGTTTTGACTTTTACAAACTAGAACAACCGCTTTTCAACGAAGACAAAAACTTAAACGAAGGCGTAGGCATTGACAGAATTCGTAAATATGTTTGGTACACCGAAACAAAAAGGGAATTTAGTGAGCCAACACAAACGGATAACAAACATTTTTTGGGAACAAAAGACGAAACAGCATATTATTTCAATTACGAACCAAACAAAATCACAACGCTAAATCGCGATCTTTTGGCAACAATGAAAACCAAAGCAGAGCAATACGTTATTTATGCTGATAACTGTTTGCTTACAAAAGAATTCATGAGTAAGCACAATATCATTTTCAAAAAAATTCCAAGAGATATATCAAGATTTTAAACAATGGAACTTAAAAGTTATCAACAAGAAGTAATAAACGACCTTTCGCTGTTTTTGGAACATGTACAGGAAACCAAAGACATAAAAAAAGCTTATTATAATTTTTGGGTTGGACACCCCAAAACATCATTACAACCATTTCCAGGCTCAGCAATAGAACCGTATAAAAATAATATTCCAAGAGTTCCGCATATTTGTATTAAAGTTCCAACAGCAGGCGGTAAAAAAATTAAAACTAAAACGGCAAACCTGAATGAGTTGAAAAACGAAAATTTAATGAGTAAGGATTGTCCTGTACGTTATATCATTACGGTTAATGCACTTAAAGAAGGTTGGGATTGTTCATTCGCTTATATTTTAGCTTCATTAGCCGATAAAAGTTCAGCAGTCGATGTCGAACAAATTTTAGGCAGGGTTTTGCGTCAGCCCTATGTAATGAAACACAACTTTCCTTTGTTGAATTTAAGTTATGTGCTAACGGCATCGTCAAAATTTCTTAATACGCTTGACAATATTGTCAAAGGCTTAAACAAGGCAGGATTTAGTGATAAGGATTACAGTTAAAGAAAGTATTTTAACCTATATACTTGACCCGACAAGAAAAAGCAGCCGTGTTAAAAACTTTACCATGCGAATAATGGATATTATTGGAAATATGTATCCAATTCCAGATAAAGAAATTGAAAAATACATAACAAGAATCTTAGCTGACTTCCAAGACGAGCAATTCACTGATTTTGCCAATAATGAATACACTTACACCGACAAAATTAAAAAGAAAATCAAGGAATTGTCAGAGAATTATGCCGAGCAAAAATTTAAGGATCTTCTTGATACCGATAAAATTTTTATAAAACAGTCGTACACATTACCAAAAAGTATTTCACCAAGTGATATATCAAAAGATATTACCAAATCACTGTATGAAAAAGAAGGTAGAATTAATAGTTTCGAGGAACGAGTAATCAATGAAATTGCTAACATGCCTAATATTGCATTTTGGACTCGAAATATTGAGAAAAAAGGATTTAGGATAAACGGTTTTATAAACCACTATCCTGATTTTATAATCCAAACAAAAAGCGGAAAAACAATAATTCTTGAAACTAAAGGCGGCCATTTGGACGCAGAACAAAAAATAAGGCTTGGTGGTCTTTGGGCAAGTAAAGCAGGGAATGATTACAGATACTTTATGGTTTATGAGAGAAGGATAGTTGATAATGCATATAAACTTGAGGATTTTTTACATATTATAAAGAACATCTGATCCTACGCCTCACAGCTACGATAATTAAATATATATTTCAGAAAGTATTATAAAAACTTTACACAATTATACGAGGAGGTAAAGGTGATAGAGCACTACAAAAATAAATACGTAGAAGCTTTTATCTCGAACCATGGTAAATATAATACCTAATTTACCTATGAAATTATTTTTGCAACATTAACTGAGTTCGTAAAAAATAAAAGATTGTGCTTTTATAATTACGGAAATATCAAAATAAATTCAAACAAGGAGTAAATCTATGGCAAATATAGAATCAAGTTATTCGGAAATGATGAGTCAGCTCACTGAGTTGGTACTAAAAACAAAAGACAGAGAAGCAAAAAAAGTTTTAAGAGATAAACACAAAGAAATGCGTATTAAACTAAAAAAAATAATTGATCTCGACATTGAAAAAAGTACAAAAGAATATGAAAAACTAATGAATTCGCTTGAGAAGGTAAACCATTCTATCCATGAATCTTTAAAGGATGTAAACCGGGTAAATGATACCATAAATTTTCTTACTCAATCTCTCAATATAATCGGAAAATTGATATAGGCTTGGAATGATTAAACTTCGCATTTTTATACTTCTTTATTTTTTATCAGTTCTTTTCTATGGAATCACTGCTGAAGTTAAGGACCCGCACAAAAGGAAAAAGATTAACATTGCTTTTACGAAAATTGCTTCCGGTTTTAAGAAACCTACTGACATACAGTTTGTTCCAGGGAAAAGCAGTGCCATTGTTTTAGAGCAAGAAGGTGTAGGTTATCTTTTAAATGTTAATACTGGACAGTCTCACAAGGTTATAGACCTTTCGGATCAAGTTATCAGTAAAGTGGAAGAAGGTTTGCTTGGATTAGCGTTTCATCCGAAATTTAAAACCAACCGGCTGTTTTACTTAAATTATGTTGTAAAAAAAGGTGGAAAAGACTTCACAACTATTGCCGAATTCAAAACGGACAAAGACTTTACCCAGGTAATTCGAAAACCGGAAAAAATTCTTCTACAGGTGGAGCAGCCGTATACAAATCACAACGGAGGGCAGATTGCCTTTGGGCAGGACGGCTTTCTTTATATAGGTTTTGGAGACGGAGGTTATCGAAATGATCCTTATAAGCACGGTCAAAATACGCAAACATTTTTAGGAACACTCATTCGAATCGATGTAGATAAACAGGATAAAGACAAACATTATGCCATTCCGGAAGATAACCCTTTTGTAAAAAAGGAAGGTTTTCTTCCAGAAATTTGGGCTTATGGCTTTCGCAATCCATGGAGGTTTTCGTTTGATAAAAAAGATGGTAGGCTTTTCTTGGGAGATGTGGGACAGGATGAATACGAAGAAGTAAATATTGTTGTAAAATCCGGAAATTATGGCTGGAATGTTAGAGAAGGTAATCATTGTTTTAAATCAAATCCAGAATGTGGAAAAAAGAAATTTCACGATCCCTTGATTGAATACAACCATAAGGACGGAATTTCCGTAACAGGTGGTTATGTTTATTATGGTAAAAAGATCCCTGAGCTTTATGGCTATTATGTATTTGGAGACTATGGATTTGGGAAAATTTGGGCTTTGAAAATTTTTGATGAAGAATACATAGACTCATTTATACTATCAAAAACTCCTTTTAATATTAGCACGTTTGGACAAGATAGTAAAAGCAATCTTTATGTTGCGGATTATTCTGGAGGGGCTATTTATAAAATTATTCCCAAAAAAACTCCCTAAAGTAAAGTCGAGGGGTAATAATGTCTCGACAAGCTCGACAAAAGAAATTGAAAATGTTACAAAAGAGGTTTTCTATGCTTGATTTTAAATTGTTAAATAAAAAGTTCTTGGTATTTGTATTGCTCTTGTTTGCTTTTGGCTGTAAAAAACCTTCTTTTAAAAACAAGCAAAGCTTACAAAAAAAGGCAACTGCCGGACCAGTTACCGTAGTGATATACAGTATTGGAGAATCTAGAATTGTCCATGCTGATATGACAGAAGAAAAGGCTCAAATAGGAGCTTCTTTTTACACCGGGGATAGAATTATTACAGGTACTAACGGAAAGGTTGACATACAAGCCAATGATAGCTCTGTGATTAGAATCCGTCCCAATACAATTTTAGATTTCTCCAGGTTAAAACTAACAGACAAGGGAATTAGCGATATTGCACTTACCATTCATAGCGGACAAATGTTTTTGATGTTTAACCACAAACAAAAAGAAGACAATCTAAGCATTTTTTCTCAGACTGCAAAAGCCACAACTTTAGGGACAATTTTTATTGTAGAAAACACTGTAAATGGAGAGTTCGTAATCAAGGTTATCGAAGGAGAGGTTAGCATTTCACCAAGGATTGCAGCCATAGAGGGCGATAATTCAAAAATAATCACAAAAAATGAGCAATACGAAAAACTTTTAAACGCTTTATCCAAAAGAACCACAATTTTAAAAAAAAACCAAGAAATTTCCTATCCGTCAAAAGAAATTTTGCTTTCTGCTGAAATACTTAGCGAGTCGGTTATTGACAACATTATAGTTCATTTGTCTCGATTGAGAATTCAACCTAAAACAGCTCGTTATACAAAAAATGACGAGCAAGATATAAATACAATCCTAACCGTTGAACCGGACATAGCCAAAAGGATGAGCGAGGTGAATACGGAATTGAGTAGCGGTCAGATTGATGAAAAAAAAGCAGAAAAGTTAGATGCCGAGTTACAAGAAATCCATGAAAATTTAACTAAAAAGTTAAATATGGAAAAAGCAAAATTTACAGAGCAACTAATTCAATCTCCCAAAAAACTCAATTCTTTATCGGAGCTGATCAAATATTATGAAAAGATAGAAAAGATAGTCCTCACAAACGGTAAGTCTGTAGTCGGAGCCATTATAAACCAAGAAGAAAATACCATGATAATTCATACGGATAAGGGAATTAGAAGGGTTAGTAAAAAAGACATTTCAGAAGTTGTTTATGATTATCAAAACAAACTTGAGTAATGTACTATAAGGATTCTTTTTTTGATTTAAAAAATTCCCATTGGTTAGTTGAATACCATTATGAAAAGAATTATATTCCCACTTGTAACTCTGTTGTTTTTGAATAATTGTCTTGCCTTTATTGAAAGCCAAGCGGCAGCTTACGAAGAATCCATAGAAGCCGCTTATCTGAATGCACAAAATGTTCATTCAAGATTGGCGACTACAACTATGGATCAGATTAAAATTGCTAAGAAATATTCTGAAGACGTAAAAGAAATGATGAAATTAGCAATCCAAAGATACGATCATGGACCATTGCTTCAATTTGTTAAAGAACAAAATGCTTATGACCCAAAACTTTGGGAAAGAGTTATGGTACATATAGAAGCAGGTCGAAAAGATTTTAGCAATGAGCAAACAATGATGATAGATAGGAAAAGAGCCTACCAAACGAAGCTTAGGAGCTGGTGGTGGAAGCGTTGTAATGACGGCTCATTTCCTTCCGAAACATACAAGCAAAAAGAAAAAGACTATGTTCCTGTTACCGCCGAGTCAACTCAAGAAATCTTTAAAACGAAAAAAGACAAAAGCTTGATTGATGACCTATGAATTGGATAAAAACGTTTGTCCTGTTCCTCTTGGTGTTTTTGCATTCTTGTTCGTGTGGTGGAAACGCCACTGAACATTTAAATGGCTATGTTATGGACAAAAAACAAATAAAGGTAAGTTGTGAACACAGCTATAAATGTAATTGCAAAACGGAATGTTATGGCTCCGGTAAGGATAGAAGCTGTTCCAGGACTTGTAGTACTTGTTACAGCCATTCGTATGATTATGATTGGATTATCGTAAGCTCTATCGAAACCATAAAAGAGGAAAGTGATAAATATTCATTAGGATTTTATTCTATAGATATTCCGAGAGTAGATAGGCAGGGGATTAAAGAACCAAGCGATTGGACAAAAATTCGACTGAAAGAACCGATGACCCTTGCACACAAATACACCAACCATTTAAAAAATAACAAATTTTCTTTGTTTTCCTCCAAAAAAGAGACAGAATATCCTCAATACAAAGCATATAAAATTGACTATCCGGAAATATACAACCATATTAAAATTTCTAACTTCATCAATGTTAATCTAAAGAGTTTGGAAATACATCAAATCAATACGTATTTGATGGAGGTAAATTCGGAAGTTGGACCTGGCTTACAAGGCAACTTGATCCTTATTTTGTCAAAGGATTTAGGTACTGATTTTGCTGATTTTGTTCTTAGTGAGTGGGACGGTGGAAACAAAAATGACATAATAACATTTGTAAATCTTGATCTTGAATCAAAAATCAATTGGGTATATATCCACTGTCTTGCCGAATATTCGATCTTCGAGATTAGCTTGAGAAATAAACTATTGGATTACAAAAACCCGATTCTTTCCGAAAAAGAAGTGAAAGAACTTATTTCCAATATCAAAGAAACCGCTTTTGAATCTTACAAAAGAAAACCGATGGCTGATTTTGAAAAAAGTAAATAAGCCTACTGTTTCCCAAAAAGTGCAGCAAATTGATCCAATAATGGGCTATTGGTATTCACGTTGACAGTTCCCATTTTTTCCAATATTTTTTCCAAATATTCCAATTCTTTTAACCTGAATAGAGTAGGGTTTTCTTCCATCAATTTGGCGGTATTGAGCAAGCTCCTTGTAGAAGCTGTCTCTTCCCTTCTCATTATGATATTTGCTTGTGCCTTTTTTTCCGCTATTACTACGGTATTCAAAATGTCTTTCATTTCACCGGGTAGAATCACGTCTTTAATTCCCGCATTGTGAAACTCGACTCCAAAAGATTTTTCTTTTTCTTTTAGCCTATTCAAAATAACACTTGCGGCTTCTTCCTTTTTTTCCAAAAGGCTATCTAGTTTCCAGGAGGAAACAAAATCTCTTAAAACCAATTGCATCAGTATATGTAACTGATCCGTATAGTTCTGAACTTCTAAAATAACCTTTTCCGGATTGGTAATCTGGTACTGACAAGTAAAGTTTAACCTGAGAGAAATTCTGTCTTGCGTTAGTAGTTCTTGTCCCTGTATTTCTATCTGCTGAATTCTTTTTTCCAATAAAGTAACATTAATGGTTGTTGTTTGGTTCCAGAATCTATATCTTCCAGGACTTAGTTTTCGAATAAACTTACCATTTACAAATAACAAGCCAAATTGGTATTCATATACAAAATATTCTACATAAAAAGGTGTAAGAATGGGATTGGTTAAAATAGACTCATCAAATTCAGCACCCATCTCATATTGGGTTGTATCAACTCGAATAAATTCATGCTTTATGATCGTTTTATAAAAATAGTATTTTCCGGCTTTTAGAACTTCTTTTATAACTCCGTCTTGTTTGTGAATTACTATCTCTTTTTCGCTAACCTCTACTATTTCCACTATGGAAGCAAAATCAGGATTCTTTAAAAAGATGTTTATGGAGAGTGGATTGGAGTAAGAACCGGTTAAATCTTCCAACTCAACGTTATAACCTAGCAGTTGGGGGCATAGATGACTTCCCTTTTGGATAACTTTTATGAAAATTCCATTTTTAAAAACCAATCCTATTTCATTTTCTTTTACATTTACAAACATGATAATACTCCTTCCTAGTATTTTTCTTTTCCAAACAAAGATGGTGAAATAACTTCCAAAAGTAAAAACGGAGTTTTCTTTAGTTTAAAAGCAGGAAAAGTGCATGCACTTTTCCTTTTTAGAAACGGTATCCGAACAACTTCAAAGTTTTTACAATTGTGAAATTTTCTGCCCACACCCCAAAAAATTTCCGAAATTCTCTCACCATCTCTTAAAGGTGCTACAAACAAAAGAGTTTTCAAGTCTCTCGCCTTACCACTTGGCTATATCTACAGAGATAGTAGGATTCGAACCTACGTACAGGTGAAATGGATCAAGTTTCCATCAGGTATACCGGGAACTTAAAAAGGCGGTACCGCAAGGTTATTAGAAACCTCCGCTTACAAATAGAAAAACGAATCCGTTTCAATATCAAAATAAATTGGATCTGAAATAGAGTCAAGGGGAATACAAACTAATACTCCTGTATTTTTATTCGACATAAGGCTTTTCACGTATCAAACCACTACTTCAATTGTACTCATAAATATATATTGGTATAAAATAATACAAACTTTATCCTTGGTGCAATTATTTAACTTGTTTGACTTAAATTCACCGTCTAATGATTGTGTAAGGGTTAACACAGGAAAATATGATATACTGTCTTTGCAAACGGAACAATTCCTAAATCACCAAGTTAAAGAACGAGCTAGAAGTTTGGAACTTCAATTCGAAAAAACACAGTCCATAGCTTCTTATATGTTGCTTGGTTCTTTAGCAGTGTTCGGAATATCCCTTTTGGTAGGTAGTTTATTCATTCATCAACTGTTAATCCCGTTGCAACAGGTATCCGGAGCTTCTAGAAGTATGGCAGCCGGTGATTTTCAAATGCGTGTAAAGGTAAACAGCAATGATGAAATAGGTCATTTGGCTCAAGTATTTAATTGAATGGCAGAACACATACAAATCTTAGTTTCACCCTTGGAACAAAGGGCACAAGAGTTAGAACAGTTGAATCAATCTCTTGAACACAAGGTTGTTGAGAGAACTTCCGAGTTAGAAGATCGAACAAATCAGCTTGCACAAACAAATTATCAATTACAAGTTGAAATCAAAGAACGAGAACAAGCAAAAAAGGCTCTGACAATTGCAAATCAAACATTGCAACGATTGGCTACGGTTGACGGACTAACTCAGATTTCCAACCGCAGATATTTCGATGAACGAATTCAGCATGAATGGAATCGTTTTACAAGAGAGAGAGAACCACTTGACATCTTGCGAAAACGAGCAATTCCACATGAAAACTCAGGTGTTGACAAAAATATTACTATCAGTCTTGGTATAGCTTGCATGGTACCAAGCTTAGATAAATCACCGGATGAATTAATTGCTTTAGCAGATCAAGCATTGTATATGGCAAAGCAACAAGGTCGTAATCGTTATAGGTGTTTGTAAGATTGAGAATCATTATTAAAACAAATCAAGAATATATTTTTATACGTTTTTGTTATAAATCAATAGAACGATTGATAAAAATGAAAAATGCTTGTTTTAAAAGTAAGGGTAAAAATATCATATATCCATATCATAAATAGAATTTCAGCTCATAGTATTTCGATGTTCTCACTAAAACAAATGAAAAAGTATTTTTTATTCTTTCTCGTATTTACTTCCATAGGTATGGCAAGTGAAGATTTCCCTCACAACAACCCAAAGTGTTCTGGTAAGCTTAAATTACAAAGTATAGTGGAATGTGTTTTGGAGCATAGTCCGATATACAAAAAATCTAAGCTTGAATTAAAAGCAATCCAAGGTAAAAAGATCGCAGCAGGATATCTTTTTCCAAGTAATCCCGTTCTTTCCGTATCTCACGCTTATCGCCGACAAACTGCCGCAGACCAAACCCTTTTAAATCCCGTTTTGCAATCAAGTATCAACGGAGAACTGATGCTTACTCAGGAAATATATATTGGCGGACAGAGACGTGGTATGTTAGATGTTGTGGATGCTGAATTTGCTGCTCAAGTAAGAAGAGTTACCGTGATGGAAAGAGAATTGATTTCTCAAGCCTTAAAATCTTCTTTACTGTTCAAAGATTCGATTGAAAAATACAAATTAATACTCGACTTGTACAGTCTTTCCCAAGATTTATACAAAATTACAAAAGGTAGAGCAGATAAAGGTCTTGTTGCATCCATTGATGCAGATATAGCCAAATCAGAATCCATTAAAATATACAGGCTTTTGCAAATTGCTGAGAGAGAAAAACAAATTAACAAAGCAAATCTAACCATTATGATGGGAGTCAAATACAATTCTCCTCTTGCTATTCAAGATGCTTTGCCAAAATTATCAATAGACACAAAAGATGCAGATTCACTAATCGAACTAGGTTTACAAATCAGAGGTGAGGTAATCGGAGCAGAATATGATATTATCGCAGCCGAAAAACGTATCCAACTTTTAAGAAAAGAAAGGATTCCGAACCTTTCTTTTTCCGGATATGTACAAAGGGATGGATTTAATGAAAATGTAATTGGAGCCAAGCTAGCTATGCCCCTAAAATTTTTCAGGGATAATAGCGGAGAAATCTTAGAAGGAATTGCCAAAAAAGAGCAAAAACTGGCAGATCAAATCGAATCAAAACACAATGTTATGTTTGAAGTTATCCAGGCAACCACAAATTATAATTCTCTAAAGATAGAATTGGAAAATTACTCTCCGGAATTAATGGGGCGAATTAATGAAGATTTGCACTCCATTAGAAAAGCCATTCTATCCGGACAAATGAATATAAGAGATGCTCTACTAACGCAGCAGTCTCTCATTTCTTTAAAGTTGTCTTATATTCAAAGCAAGTTAGAATATTATTTATCCATAGTGGAAGTATTACGTGCGAGCGGATTACCCTTTCCTATAGGATAGAACAAGAGGAATAGGTTATGGAAAAACGACGTTTGTTTATAATTGTAATCGGTGTTGTAATTGTAGCATTTGTATCAGCTATACTATTAAAAAAATACAAACAAAACCAGTCTCACAAATCAAATAAAACTGAATCAAAAGACAAAACGAATCAAATCGTTCATTTGGATCAAAAGCTCATCCAAGAACTTGGAATACGATTGGAAAAAGTAACTCAAAGTGAGTTTACGGATACTTTATCTCTAATCGGGGAAGTTACTGCCAATCCAAATAAAGTGGCAAAAATAAGTTCCAGGTTGCCCGGAAGGATTACTGGTGTTTTCTTTAACGAAGGTGAAAAAGTGTCCAATGGTTCTGTTTTGCTTCATATTGACTCTCCAGAAGTGTCGAAGTTTAGGTCTAAATATTTAGCGAGTTTATCAAGGTTTAAAGCAATAGAAAGAAATGCTAAAAGATTGCGAGAATTGGTTGAATTGAGATTGGCGGGAGAACAGGAAGCTGTCAATGCTGAAGCAGAGTTGAGAGTATTGGAAACTGACTTAAAAGTAGACCTTGCTAATCTAAAGGTATTAGGTATTCCCGTTCCAAGTCTATCTGAGTTAGTTGATCACCCAGAGATAACAGGACGTATTCAAATCCGTTCTCCTATGAGTGGAGTAGTGCTAAATCGAAACGCTATTGTGGGAGAGCAAGTTGATCCGACTACAACGCTTGGAATAATAGGCGATCTTTCTGAAATTTGGTTTATGGTAAAATTGTTTGAAAAAGACTTATCCAAAGTAGGAGTAGGTAATCATTCGATTGTAAAACTGAATGCATATCCCGGCGAAGAGTTTGAAGGCACACTTACTCATATAGATAGCCAAATCGATGCTACTTCCAGAACGGTTCACGCAAGAATTGAAATCAAAAATAAAAACAAGATGGCTCGAATTGGTTTGTTTGGAACGGCTGAAATTATCCAAGGAGTTCAAAACGTTATATCCATAAACAGCCAAGCCATAACACTCATAGATGGAGATAACTTTGTTTTTGTAGAAAAAGAGCAAGGAAAATACCAAGCAAGAAAAATTAAAATCGGCAGAAAATCCAATGATGTTGTGGAAGTGTTGGAAGGCTTGGCGGAAGGTGAATCTATAGTAGTTTCCGGTTTGTATACTCTCAAGTCCAGATTTTTAAAATCTACATTTGGTGAGGAACAATGAGATGGAAAAATGGAATCAAGAGACTCCGGGAGGCGAACGCTCTTTAGAGCTATCTCCATTACTAGCTAAGCTAAAAAAAGAAGTAGATGCTTTGATAGGGGAATATTCCGCTCTTTGGGAAGAGGAAGAAAAACTGATTCTTTTGGTCGAGCCGGAATTAATTGTAAAATACAATTTAGCCATAGAAAGGTATATTCTTATGTATCTGAATAAAAACTTAGAATTGTTACAATTAAAAAGGAAAATAGAAATTATTCAATCAAATCTAAACCGCAATTCAAAAATTGAAATAGCATTGAGTGCGAAAGTGTAGATAAAGAATTGCTTGATAAACTGAATGGTATTTTAAGAGAATTAAATGAAAATTTTCAATTTGCTACAACTTAAGTTTGGAATTCAAAATAAGAGGGTGGACGGGTAATGAAATTTCTATCAAAAATTGTGGAATGGTCTTTAGACCATAGAGCTGTTGTTTTAGGATTAACGGCTATATTTTTTCTATACGGTATTATGGCGGCAAGAGAGTTGAAAATTGATGCCGTTCCAGATGTTACAACCGTCCAAGTACAGGTAATGACTTCCGCACCAGCTCTTTCACCCATTGAAATTGAGCAATATATTACCTTTCCTGTGGAAAGGGCTATGTCCGGAATACCGAATCTGGAAGAAGTTCGCTCTATCTCCAGACACGGATTATCTGTTGTCACAATTGTGTTTCAAGAAAAAACGAATATCTTTCTTGCCAGACAGATGGTTGGTGAGCGTTTGAATGAAGTGATGTCCAGTATTCCACAGGGCTATGGGAAACCATATTTAGGTCCTATTTCAACCGGTCTGGGTGAAATCTTGCAGTTTGCTCTGCGAAGTGACACTTTAAGCTTAATGGAACTCACCACTTACCTAAATTGGTTTATCACCCCTCTTTTAAAAACCGTTCCGGGAGTTGTAGAAGTGAATACTATCGGAGGAAACACAAAACAGTACCAAATCTATTTGGACTTGAATAAGATGCAATCTCTAAACATTTCCGCTATGGATGTTATTGATGCCATCCAAAAAAATAATGCTTCCATGGGTGGAGGATACATTGAGCACAACAATGAATACTATGTAATCACAACGGATGGTTTGATTCATTCTTTGGAAGAAATGCTTTCCATCCCTGTAGGTAAGACCAAAGAAGGATTACCGATTCTGCTGTCTAAAATTGCTGAGCTAAAGTATGGACCGAGACTGAGGTTGGGAAGCACAACTATCAATGGAGAAGGAGAAGTTGTTGGCGGAATTGTGTTGATGTTGATGAAAGAAAACTCTCTTGTTGTGACAAAAGCTGTAAAAAACAAGCTTGAAGGGCTCAAAAAAAATCTTCCCAAAGGAATCAATATAGAGGTTTTTTATGATAGGTCAACGATGGTTAAGACTGTCATCAAGACAGTTGCAAAAAACTTGTTGGAAGGAGCTTTGTTTGTAATCATCATACTCTTTTTGCTTCTTGGGAGCTTTCGAGCAGGGCTTATTATTGCGGTTATCATTCCTTTGGCAATGGCTTTTGCGATTGTGATTATGGATATACGAGGAGATGTTGCCAACCTGATGTCCATGGGAGCAATTGATTTTGGATTGATTGTAGACGGAGCTGTTATTATTGTAGAAAATTCTGTAAGAAGGCTTTCCATGGCAGTAAAGGAAAAGGGGCGAGAACTCACAGAAGAAGAGAAAATTCTGACCATCAAAGATGCTACACTCGAAGTGCGGAAAGCTACCATATTTGGTGAAACAATTATTGCCGTTGTGTACCTACCCATTTTAACCCTATCTGGAATTGAAGGAAAGATGTTCACTCCCATGGCACTCACGGTTTTGTATGCTTTGTTTGGAGCTTTTGTTTTGTCTTTGAGTGTTGTTCCTGTTTTGGCATCTTTGTTTTTAAAGGTGAATGAAGCGGAAGAGCATGATACATGGCTTTTTAGAAAAATAAAGGTTCTCTATGAACCTTCTTTTGCCTTCTTTATGAAAAATAAACCCAAGGTAATGGTTGGAACTCTTACCACTTTAGTATTAACCGTTATACTTTTTCAATCTATGGGAGCTGAATTTATGCCAACTCTAGACGAAGGCTCTTTATTGTTAGAAGTTGCGAGGCTTCCTTCTACGTCTCTGGCAACTTCTGGAACAACCGGTTCTCGAATTGAATCAGCATTATTAAAGAATTTCCCCGAAATTATATATGCTGTTTCCAAAACAGGCTCTCCGGACATAGCAACCGATCCAATGGGCTTGGAACGAACAGACTTGCATATTGAATTAAAACCCAAAGACGAATGGGAACATAGTTTGGATGAATTGGTCGAAAAAATCGAAAAAGTGGTAAAGGGACAAGTCCCGGAAGTTGCTATTTCCATTTCACAACCTATTGAGATGAGAACAAACGAGCTAATTGCTGGTATCCGCTCTGATATTGGAATCAAGATATTTGGAGAGGATTTACCAACTCTGAAAGGGATTGGTGAAAAAACAACCCAAGAATTACGCAATATTGAAGGAGTTCATGATATTAAAATTGAACAACTAGGAGGATTGTACTACCTTAAAATAAATCCTATAAGGGAACGACTTGCCAGATACAATATCAATATACAAGATATCAACCAGATTACGGAGATGCTATCCTCCGGTTATATCGTTGGAAATGTCTTTGAGGGTAGCAAGCGATTTGAAATAGCCATCAAAACCGGGGAAAAATTCACTACGGATTTGGATAGAATCCGCTCTATTCCGATTAAAACTATGGATAGGGAAGCAATTCCTTTAGGTGACCTCGCTGACATACTTATTGAGTCCGGACCAGCTCAAATTAGCCATGAGAATCAGTACAGAAGAATGCTTGTCGAGTTTAATGTGAGAGGTAGAGATATGATGAGCGTAGTGAATGAAGTCCAAAAAGTATTGAATAAAAAGATTGAGCTTCCACCTGGTTATCGGTTTGAATTTGGTGGAAAGTATAAAAACTATATTTCAGCGAGAGACAGGCTTATGATTGTTGTTCCTCTCACCCTATTCTTGATTATGTTTTTTTTGTGGATGGCATTTGACAGCATAACTCCAGCCATAATGATATTTCTGAATGTTCCGTTTGCTATTACCGGTGGAGTTCTGTTTTTGTTTTTAAGGCAAATCCCCTTTAGTATTTCTGCCGGAGTTGGATTTATCGCCTTGTTCGGAGTTGCCGTTTTGAATGGCTTGGTTTTGATCTCCTTTACCAAAACTTTGGAAAACGAGGGAATGTCATACACAGAAGCGGTTACACAAGCAGCCCACCTAAGACTTAGACCAGTACTCATGACTGCCATTGTAGCCGCAGTTGGATTCATACCTATGGCGGTTTCAACAAATATGGGTGCGGAAGTGCAAAGACCTCTTGCAACAGTAGTGATTGGGGGATTAATCTCTGCCAGTATGCTAACCTTACTTGTAATGCCCGCAATTTACAGCTTTTATTATGAAAAAGTTAGACCTAAGAAGTAGGGGTGCGTCAGGTCAGAGAGAGTGTCACAGTGGCTTAGGGAACGACCCTCTTTGACTGTTCATCCTCTATGAATCAAGGAAGACTCCTATTGAAATCGTCTATTCCACTAGGAATCCCTCCTTAGAGACCTCAAAGACAGCAATTATTGAATTAATTTTTAATTATTCTTAATAAGACATAATTTTTTTGTAGACTTTTATGTAGATTATATAAAGCTATGGAATAGTGAAGATAAAGGAGACTATTAAAATGGCTGCAAAAGCAAAATTTGAAGTATACAAAGACAAATCAGGTGAGTTCAAATTCAAACTCAAATCTAAAAATGGGGATCTCTTTCATAGTGAGCAAAGCTACAAAACCAAAGCAGGTTGTATGAAAGGTATAGATTCACTCAGAAAGAACGTTACGGAAGCTGTAGTTGCAGAAACCGAATAAGATATAATTGTGTAAGGTGTCCTCTTCCCGCTAACTCCCGTATAGGAGTAGAACAAATATTAAAGGGAACTGCTGTCACTTACTAATCTAGTCAACGTGTTCTTTATAAAACTGCAAATAACTGTCTTTGGGGGTTTTGTTTCCTACTGGCAGTTTTTTTTATTATCTTACCATAACCTCTCACACTCTCCGGGCAATATTTTACAGAAACCCAAATAAGAAGAACTATAAATGTAAATTCAAATTATGGTTATAAAAGTTTATAGTATATCTATTAGGTTATATTACTAATAATACAGTATAACTATATACATTATGTCTTTATTTGTATATTTAGTATAAGCTTCAAACAAATATTAAGCTACTTTTTCCTTGATTATGGTTTTTACGATTATCTTGATTACATTTTTTTTAGAATTTTACAAAAAAAATATTTTTTTATTTTAAAAAGATTTATATATAGTAACAAAATTTAGTCTGATACCTTTAAAGAATAAATTTGAAATTGAAAAAAGCTGAATTTAAGGAGTGAAAAAATGGAAACAAGAAAATGGTATGTATCAATTCTTCTTTTAGGGTTGATTACACTTTTTAGTTTTTTTGGATGTAGCGGGAAGAAAAAGGGATTTTTACCTTTATTAGCTCTTGTTGCAATGGATGATGATGGTAGCAGTTCCGGTCAAACCTCTGACGAAGACTTATTATCAACGTCTACCAGTCAAGTTGGTACAGCAGAAAGTGGTTCAACCTCAGAATCAATTGGTCCTTACTCTGCAAATGTTCCTGGTGGTCTAAACGTTACCGGAAGTTCTGCCGGTGATTTTACTGGGATTACCTATTACGCGGGTGATGGTCATGAGGCAACCGGATTCTTAAGTACTGTTCCGGATGGCGGTACAACAAATTCTACGGATTTAAGTGTGAATTTGATTACTCAAATGGTGTCTGACGCAAGTATTGCTACAGCTGACGTTGTATCTGCCAATACGATCAATAATGCTGATGGGAATACTTCTATTTACAATATTGCCATAACTACCACCTCGGCAATGACAGTTTCGGATCTTGGAAATATCCTTGCAAAGCAACTGGGACTTAGTACTGAAAACATTCTTGTAACACAACCAAATGAAAGTTCTTCTGCAGAATTCAGGGTAGTGATGCAAGTGACATTCAGTAACACAACGGATGAGGTGATGGGTGTTGGAATAAGCACAGAGTCCAATTATACAAGCAATGAAGCGGTTCTAACAGGATTTTTGGACGGAACAAATATCATAGGAAGCGGTTCTGACAACTTAACCAAAAATGATAGTTTTATTGCCAAAGGCAACCCAAAAGTGGACATCGTATGGGTGGTTGACAACTCTGGTTCTATGAAAGAAGAACAAGGTGCGGTGATTGCTAATGCGGGAGCGTTTTTTACCCAATTAAACAATAAAAACCTTGATTTCAGGTTAGCAGCCATCACAACCGATAGTGAAAAGATTGTTTTTTCCGGCAATTCTAAAAAACCGCCAAGAACAGGTTGGACAACCGCCGCTGACGGTTCAACCGCTTTTGTAAATAACGTAAGTGCTGGTCTCAAAGGTAGCGGAACGGAAGCTGGAATAT
The DNA here is from genome assembly GCA_024233865.1 of Leptospiraceae bacterium. GTDB lineage: Bacteria > Spirochaetota > Leptospiria > Leptospirales > Leptospiraceae > JACKPA01. The sequence continues at coordinate 251,725 of JACKPA010000008.1, forward strand.
GGTTTGCTGAAAAATCCATTACTACCGGTACAGTAGTCCCTCGAAGTGGTGCAAGTCTGGTATTTGTGATGTTAAGTGACGAAGGTGACCAATACGAATGTAAACAAAATAAAACAAGTCCTAACAACTCAGTGGCTACACCATGTGGTAATCCGCCAGCGAATGCTTTTGACCCGAATAATAACATATTCAAAGATAACGGCTATAAAGTTTACGCTATTATTGGCTTGAACTCTGCCGGTCAACCATCAACATGTAGCGGAAGCGGAACAAAAGCAGCAGCCAAAAACAATGGATGGCCTGGATATTACAACCTATCCCAAGCAACGGGTGGTATGGCTGGAACGATTTGCAGCAATGACTATAGCCAACTTCTAAACAGCATCGTAAGCCAAGCGGCTGCAGCTGCCAGTAGCTACAAATTGACCTACATTCCCATGTCAAGCACTATGGTTGTGAAAAAAAATGGGGTAACAGTTCCAAAAGATTCTACCAATGGGTGGATGTACAATGCATCCAATAACTCTATTGTGTTCTCCGGTACTGCTTTCCCGTCGGTAAATGATGTTGTAGTAGTAGCTTATGAATACTCTCCATCAGCCCAAGCACAAGCTAACCACAAAGGAAGTCTTTATGCTTATCTTTCTGGTAATAACACTGTCGGAATGCTGTTTGCTTTGTTTATCCTTGTAGCAGGTGTGTCTATGGGATATCTAATCAAAAGAAGATATGCTTAAGAATTTTTAATTAGGTTTAAAAAAAAGCCAATTTCGCTCCCTTCAGCTATGCTTGGGGAGCGTTTGTATTTAATCAGTTGTTTTTAATTTTTTCATCAAAGTTACGGAATTCCCTTTTTCATTGTATTCCACTGCATCAAAAATTTCCTCTGTCATCTTGATCCCCCTTCCATGAGCTTCCAATTCCAAGTTTAGGTCTTCTGTTTTTTTCTTTCGGATTTTTTTGTGATCAAAACCGTTTCCTTCGTCTTCAATCTGATAAATCACTTTCTCGGAATCAAGGGTATATTCAATTTTGACCTTACGATTTCCTAAAACCGGATCGAGTTGCCTGCTTTTCAGAAATTCAGGATAATTGTCTTCTATTAAAGCTTGGGTTTTTTCTTCAAAGGTCAATTGCAGATTTCCATGTTCAATGGCGTTAATGATTATTTCTCGCAAAGATACCCGAATGGATGTAATATCATCTGAATTTAGATGCCTTTCCAAGTTACGAACCAACCTTCGACTCATATCCTCCGCGAGAAGCAGATAATTTTCTATTTCATAGGCTTGTGTTTCTTCTTTTATATATTTTAGTAGGGCATCTTCCAAAACACGAGAAGCTTTTCCTAGAATTTCCTCTTTTCCTATGTATTCAAGATGCAACTGAAATTCACGCGGCTCGGCATTAAAAGCAGATAGAAGACTAATTTTAAAATTAATGGGATTCTTGGTTTGTGTAAACTCTTTTAACTTTTCTCGAATAAGACGTATCGTTTTTTTTCGCTCTATAGGTGTCGTATGAATCAAAGCAAACAAGCTTGTCCTAACCAATTTATCTGCCTGCATTCCCAAATGTTGTTTTGCAGATTTATTCATGGAGAGAAAATTCCAATCTTTATCTAGAGTAAAAATAATATCATTCGTCCCTTCTACTAATAATCGATATTTTTCTTCCGAACGAGTGATCTGCTGGTTTGCTTGGCTTAAATCTTCAATATTTTTTTCAAGCTCAATATTTAACCTTTCAATTTTCCTGTGAACATCCAAAAACCGATTGATAAGTATCGCGGTAATCCCCACCACAAAAGCAAAAAAACCATATCGAACCAAAACAACTCCTGTATTCCATAACAGGTTGTCTAAAATATCAAAGGTACTGCAAGTTGCAATTACCAAAGTCCCAATTAGCAAATTACCGGGAATTGTTTTTAAAAGTGAACTAACCATTGCTGAAAGTAAATTTGGTGAGTTTTTTTCTTGCTTTTTGTCCTTCACCGTATGAAAATACTCTATGCAAATCCGACCAAAATAAAAAGGTAAAGGAATTGTCATTGTAATGATATTCCAAACGTTCAGCATGTCTTCTACAAAGGGTATTGGTGCAATTGTGAGAAGAAAAATAAAAGCTACGGTATAACTCGTTACAAATAGCGTAAATTTTCCCGGCTGTCCTTTCAGTAAGGTATTCATAAGAGCGCTAAAAAAGGGAACAAGAGAAAAAATAGCAGCTATTTCCAAGCGTGATATGAAAAAGGAATCGGTAATCAGGTCAGAAGCAGTATAAGACCTGAGAAAGTTGAACAAAAAAAGGCTAAAACAAAGAAGGCTAAAGTATAAATTATAAGAATCTTTAGGTCTTAGAAAGAAAATAAAAAGGTGAAAAAAACCGGCAGCTAAATACAAAAAAATTAAAATAAGTGAAATGGCATCAAAACGATGTTCCGAAAGGGTGTTGTATGTATCAATAAGATATGGTTTGCTTCTAAAAAAACCGGTATTGACATCCGTAGGATTTCCAATGATTTTAAAGGCAAGAATGTTTGTCCCCACTTTAAGATTGCTAGGGAGAATGGGGATTAAGACACGCCGAATATTCCGTCCTATTTCAACTTGCCCGTCTTGGGTTAAAAATTCTTCTACTCTTAAAAGTGATCCGTTTAAATAAACTCGCCAATTTACGCCAATAATTGCCAAATACAAACCCAAAGGCTCTTTTAGGTTTAAATCTTTTTCTGAAATCGTAAAAGATGTAACAAAAGTGAACTCCTCAGACTTCCATTCTTTCCATGACAAAAAATTCCGCTTGGGTATCTCATTTTTCAACAATTCAGGTACCTGAAGGGAGCGTTCACCGTTTAAAACACCATCTATTTTTTTCCAACTTTTGTCTTCTTTTGGTAAGCATTGAATCCATTCTTCCGAAAACCCTTTTTTTAGATATATATCTTCTTTGGTAAGGTCTATTGGGAGAGCTGATACGGAAACTATAGGAATAAATAGTAAAATTTTTAATATATGGTTTAATAAATGCATCAATATATTTATAATAGGTTTCATGGATATACAAGCTTTTTTTCTATATCTATTGCAAATTTTGGAAGAAAGGTATTCTGTTATCGGTGTAATTTTCGAGATTTACATAATTATTGTCTTAATAGTATTGGTCCTAAAATCATATTTAAGGTTTAAAATATGGATAATAGTAAACACTATCCTCCACCATGGATACTGAAGGGGAACGGATTTATATTTGCATTTTTGGGAAACAAAAAATATAATTTAACAAATTCGTTTATGACGGAAGAGAGCACTTCTGCTTTTGAAGGTGGCTTGGCTGCTTGTATGTTGATAAACTATGAATCCTCTAATGTAGGACCATATTATGAGTTACTCTATATTCCCGGTAGTTTTACCTATAAAAACAAAAGTTACAAAAGGATAACAAAAATCTATGTATCCAGCGAAACTTCCATAGGAGAAGGGATACGAAATTGGGCAATTCCAAAAGAAAAAGCCGACTTCATTTGGGAAGAAATTCCAGATAGTGATACCACTCTTATAAAGGTGTCTAAAGGAAAAGAAACCTTTTTGTCCGTAAGCTTAAAAAAGCATTTTTTCCATTTTCCAATTACGACTGCCTTACTGCCTTACAAGCTTCTACAGAAATCCGAAAATTGTTATCTGGAAACTCAATTGAAAGGATTTGGGAAAGGTAAACTGGCAACAATTCAAAAAATAGAAACCAATGAAACTCATTTTCCGGATTTATTTAAAGCTGGCTGCCTAAAATACGGACTTTCCATCAATCCTTTTGAAATAGAATTTCCGATTCCAGGCAGATATGATTTTGAATAAATAGGTTAGGTTTTACATTCTATAGTATAAAAAATAGATGGTTTTTGGATAATAATTATAAATATTGCTCTTATGAAGTCAGTAAACATTGGATTAATTGGAGTTGGAACGGTTGGGTCTGGGTTAATTCAAATTTTGAACCAAAACCGTGAGCTAATACAAAAAAGAACAGGCTTGGACCTTACTCTAAAGGTAGTTTGTGATAAAGATACTTCCAAGCTAAAAGACCTAGGTGGTGTAGAGCTGACCCAGGATTTTCATTCGGTTATAAATAGAGGCGATTTGCACTGCATTGTTGAGCTGGTGGGAGGAACGGGTATTGCTTTTGATATAATTCGTGATGCTCTTTTATCAAAAAAAACGGTGATCACAGCTAATAAAGCCTTATTGTCAGAAAAAGGAACCGAACTTTTCAAAATAGCAAATGAAAATAGTGTTGAAATAGGATACGAAGCTGCCGTTGGAGGTGCCATACCCCTGATTCGTTCTGTCAAAACAGGTCTGGTGGCAAACCAATTTAAGTCCATTTATGGAATTTTGAATGGAACTACGAACTTCATCCTAAGTAAAATGGAAGAAGAAAATTTAGATTACGAATTAGTTCTTAAAAAAGCACAAGAATTAGGTTTTGCAGAGAAGGACCCTACTTTTGATGTAGAAGGAATTGATGCAGCACACAAGATATCGATCTTAGGTAGTATAGCGTTTGATTGCAGAATAAAATTAGAAAATGTCTATGTGGAAGGAATTACCAAAATTTCCAAAACTGAAATCAATTTTGCCAAACAGCTTGGCTATAGGATAAAATTGCTCGGAATATGCAAAATGACAGACGGACACATTGAAGCAAGGGTAAATCCGGCTATGCTTCCTTTAAATCACCCTCTTGCAAGCATTATGAATGAAATGAACGCTGTTTATTTGGAAACACAATTTTCAGGACCAACTATGCTTTCCGGAAAAGGAGCCGGTTCTTTACCTACAGCAAGTGCTATCATTTCTGACATTGCTTTTTATTCTGAAAGGGCTGTTTCTAAAGATAGAGAGAATGAAAAAAATATTTTCCAAGATGCCAAGATGTTAGATCAAACCGAAACACTGGAAAGATATTATATTCGTTTCAATACCGTCGATAAACCGGGAGTTTTGGCTATTTTAGCAAATGTGTTGGGAAAATACCAAATTTCTATTTCAACACTAAGACAAAATGAAGTTGTGAAAGAGCCGGTTGAGGTGATTATTATAACCCATCCTGCTAAAGAAAAGGATATAAGACAAGCATTAGAAGAAATTGATAGATTAAATGTCATTAAAGAGCAGTCTGTCATGGTTCGTATAGAAGGCTTGTAGTGAATCAAATAACTGTCTCACTTCATGAGGTTGGTTCGGATTCCCATATAGATATCTTTTTTGATGTTTTGCCGGAAGAAAAACTAATAACATACATGGCGCGAACTGAGGACTGGATTTTTTTTAAAAAGGGTAAAATTATTACTTGTGCAAAGAAAGAAGACCACAGAAGAATTTATCTAAGTTACGAAGGAGATATTAGTGATAATCGGGGAAAATTAAAGGTTTTATGGCAGGGGAAGTACTCGAATCCAAGCCAATCATTTAAAAAAATCATAAAACTAAAATTTGAAAATGAAACTGTCTTGATTTTATAACCTATCATTAATAAATTTGGGTTTATGCATAGAATTGATTATGAATCATTTTATATAGAAATGGAGACAATCAATATCCAAAAAGATAAGGTCCAACTTGTTTCTTGTTTTGGTAGAATAAACAACCAAAATTCTCTGTTGATTTCAAAAGAAATTAATCGTATTTTTGAGGATAAAATTTATAATGTTATTTTAAATTTAACAGAGTTGGAATATTTAAATAGTATTGGAATTGCCATTGTTCTTTCTATTGTTAAGACGGTTGATTACCACCAGGGAAAATTTGTCATTGGAGGAATGAGTGATCAAATTGAAGCCATACTCAAGTTGGTAGAACTGCCTGGGAAATTTAAAGTATATTCTTCGGTTAATGAAGCCATTGATAATTGGTCCAAAAACTAAAAATATCAATTATTGATTGCGGCTTGCCTAAAAAATCTGCTTCAAAATCACAAAAATTATTTTGTTTGCAACAAGAAATAATTTTTTCTTTCCTTTTAGGGTTAAGTGTTTAAGGTAATTTCTTGTTAGGTAGGGACAAAGTGATTAAAGAAAAGACTGTTTTTATCATAGATGATAAACCGGATAGTCTAGGTCTCTTGGTAGATTCCTTGAAAAATGTTGGTTTTGAAACAATTGTTATCAGAGATTCCCAAATAGCTTTCACACAGATATACAATTCACTACCTGACATAATCCTTTTGGATATTTTCATGCCTAAAGTAAGTGGCTTGGAATTATGTCAACATTTAAAAAAAATTCATAAAACCAAAGAAATACCCATAATTTTTATGACAAGTTTGGATGAACCGGGGTATAAGCAAAAGTGGATGCAATTAGGAGCCGTAGACTGCATTCAAAAGCCAATTCAAATAGAAATTGCCATGAACAAAATTCAAACGTATTATAGTCTGCAAATCATAGAAACAAAACTTATAGATATGAGCCAGCGTTTACAAGAAGAAATTATTGAGCGATATAAAATGAAACAAAAAATGCTGGAGGAAAATTCTAGAATTTTATCTATAAGGTACCAAGAGATTTTAGATGCCGTCCCCGATATTATTTTGGAAATAGACATAAATAAAGTAATTACTTGGACAAATTTAGCAGGTTATAGATTTTATGGTGAAGGTGTTATTGGCAAGAGAGTTCTGGACTATTTTATCAGCGTAGAAGACACTTATGATTTGATTAAACCTCTTTTTGAGGGAGGAGAAAATGTCATCTACGTAGAAAGTTGGCAACGTCGGAGAGACGGAAAACCTCGTTTGCTTGCTTGGTGGTACAGGGTTATAAGAGATAAAGAGGGTCATGTAACAGGTGCCATATCAACAGGGCGAGATATTACAGAAAGAAAAAAGGCAGAAGAAATTCTAAAAAAGACAGATTTGCGCCTTAAAAATGAATTGATCTTAGCGAGAGAAACTCAGTTTAGTTTACTTCCGCCCTCAAAACCTAACTTCGAAGATATAATGATGGTTTGCCATACTTCACCGGCTTTTGAAGTCGGAGGTGATTTTTATAGTTATAGGTGCTTAGAGCCCAGAGAGAATGATTCATTCAAAAAACGCTATATTGTCGCGATAGGGGATGTTTCCGGAAAAGGTGTTTCCGCAGCCTTGCTCATGTCAACGTGTTTAATACAATTTGATTCCTACTTATCTCACTTTTCATCACCAAGAAATTTGCTACTTCAACTTGACAAAACAATCATGCCGTACACAAAACCAAGAAATTACAATTGTGCTTTGTGTTGTGTTCAGATAGATATAATGGAAAATGACACTATTTTGCTGAAAGTTGCCAATGCAGGTTGTATGCCCCCATACATTAAAAGAAAGAACGGAACAATAGAATGGAATTTAATTGGTGGATTTGCTCTTGGACAAGGATTAGGCTTGAAACATGGCTATAAAGAATTAGAATTACAGTTGCAAAAAGGCGATATGTTAATTTTATGTAGTGACGGTTTAGTGGAAGCGATCAATCCGAAAAATGAAATACTTGGTTTTGAAAATACTTTTACAATGATTGAAATCGGACCAAATACACACCCCCAAGCCATGCTAGACTATTTATTAAATGAAGTTTATGACTTTACTCAAAATGCTGAATTGCAAGATGATCTAACCATAGTTGTAATGCAAATGTAGAGGTTTGATAAATGATAAAGCATATAAGTAATCAAGCAAAGTACTACAGGCTTCCAGCCTGCAAGGTTACAGCCAAGACGGCTGTGATACTTTTAGGTTTATTTATAAATTGTTTCCTGAACCCAAATGAAAAAATGAATCAAATTGCTTCGGATCGCTCTATAACAGATAAAGAAGCAGTGCTAAAAATAGCTAAATTCGTATGGGGAAAAACCTTAAAAAATATAGAAATAGTAGAAAACAAAGAAACAAAAGGATTACAGCTTATAGTTGAATATGGAGGCGCAAGTGCTCTTACATTTTTGGATCAGGAAAACTACTCGGATGTGCTAAAATTGGAGATGGCGAAGTATATTTTTAGAATGTCTCGATATGGGGCAAATAGAAACCTTCATTCCATAAGGTGTAGCATTGTAAAGCCTCTATTTGTAAAAGACGAAATGTGGCAAGAGGAATCAGTGGAAGAGTTTGAGATTTTTCGAGTTTCTATTGATACAAATAGCCTAAAAGGTATAAAAAATTGGAGTTTGGAAAATCCATTTTTGGAAACCAGGCAAGACTTGCCTACACCGGAAATTTTAGAAGTTTTAAAAGAAATTATAAAAAAATGGAAAGTTGAACTAGACGAGTTTTATAGAATAAAAGTGAAATAGGGATATGAAGGACATTGAAGATTTAATAAAAAATTCCAAAATTCTGGTGGTAGAGGATTCTCCAGGGGTTGTGAAAATTATTTCTGAGGTATTTAAAGATAGTGAAATAGATGCTATATTTGTTGATAACGGAAGAGAAGCCATAGATATGGCGGTTTCGGAACTTCCTGATTTGATTTTATTAGATATACATTTACCTGAGCTTGATGGATACGGAGTTGCAAACTATTTAAAAAAAAATAACAAAACAAAAGATACCCCTATTGTGCTTTTAACCATAGAATCCGAAAGAGAAGACATTTTCAGAGGTTTTCAGGTTGGAGCTGTTGATTATATAACAAAACCTTTTTATCCGGAGGAACTTGTTTGTAGGGTTAAAAATCATCTAAAGTTTAAAAAAGCTGAAGATCTATTAAAAGAAAACCAAACGAGGTACCAAGGGCTTTTTAATTGTATCAAAAGCGGAGTAGCCGTTTATGAAGCAGTAAACACTCCAAACGGTATTGATTTTGTTTTTAAAGATATAAATAAAGCCTGTGAGAAGATAGAAAGCGTTAAAAAAGAAAATTTGATAGGAAAAAAAGTAACCGAAGTATTCCCCGGTGTTCGTGAATTCGGATTGTTTGACATACTTGTAAGAGTATGGCAAACGGGTGAACCGAATTTTCACCCCATATCTTTTTATGAAGACAATAGAATTATAGGTTGGCGGGAAAACTATGTCTACAAACTACCTTCGGGAGAAATCATTGCTGTCTATGATGATGTAACAGAGCAAAAAATAGCCGAAAGAAATTTGATCTCGGCTAAAGAAGCAGCAGAAAAAGCCAATAAAGTAAAGTCAGAATTTCTGGCAAATATGAGCCACGAAATTCGCACACCTCTGAATGCCATATTAGGTTTTTCCGAACTTTTAAAAGGATCGGTTCAAGATGATAGAAGCAATGAATATCTGGACGGAATTTCTATTAGCGGTAGGAGTTTATTGAATCTCATCAATGATATACTTGACCTTTCCAAAATAGAGGCGGGTAAACTGGAGATTGCAAAAAAGGCAGTAAGTATTCATGCAATTATTAAAGAATTTCAAAGACTATTTTCATTCAAAGCAAAAGAAAAATCTTTGGAATATAAGATTGATATTGATGGTAATCTTCCAGAAGGATTGGTCTTAGACGAAATAAGATTACGCCAAATTATTTTAAATCTTTTGGGAAATGCGTTTAAGTTTACTCACAGAGGCTCTGTTGCACTTCGTGTCAAAGCCAACAATTTGAATTTGGAAAATCAAACGGTTGAGCTAATAATCGAAGTGATTGATACCGGCATAGGGATCAGAGAAGAAGAGCAGAATTATATTTTTGAAGCTTTCAGGCAACGGGATGGACAAAACACCAGGCGTTATGAAGGCAGTGGCTTAGGACTAACCATTTCCAGAAGACTTAGCGAACTTATGGGTGGGCAAATTGAATTGGAAAGTGAATTTGGCAAAGGTTCGAGTTTTCGAGTGACTATTCCATGTCTAGTTGCTAAGGACATAAACTCCATTGAAACTGAGGATGAAAATTTAGTAGAAGAAATTATCTTTGAACCTGCCACGATATTACTGGCAGAAGACGCTGTTTCTAATCGTGACATTTTACGGGGATACTTGAGAAATTCTAATCTTACTTTACTTGAAGCTACAAATGGTATTGAAGCAATAGAACATATTGCAAACCATGACGTATCTCTTGTCCTTATGGATGTACAAATGCCCATTATGAATGGCTACCAAGCAACCAAACTATTAAAAGAAAAAGAAGATACAAAACAAATACCAATAATAGTACTAACGGCTTCTCTTTTAAATGGAGAAAATAAGGAAATAAAAAAAATTAGCCAAAGCTTCCTTCAAAAACCAATCAGTAAAAAAAAGTTACTCAAAGAATTGTCTAAGTATTTACCCATCAAACAAGAAATCATAGAACCCAATATAACAAAAACAAAAGTTGAGTTTGACCCGGTCACAAAAAATGAACTAAGAAATAATTTTTTATTTAAATACAATCAAATCAAAAGATTTATGCTAAATAGCGATATAGAAGAATTTGCAATTCAACTCCAAACTTTTTCAAAAAAAATTCAGTCTAAGGAATTGGAAACTTATGCAGCTGCTTTACACAATTATGCATATAATTTGAGTATTGAAAAAATGAATAAAAAGTTTCTTGAATTAGATGAAATATTTTTATAGTAAAACATGGATAACACAAAGATTAAAACGATCTTATTAATTGATGATGTTCCCCAAAATTTAAAGGTATTAGGAAATACCCTTAAAGAAGTAGGGTACAAAGTTATTATCGCAGCCAATGGACAAACTGGAATCCATGCTGCCAAAACCCAAAAGATCAATCTAATTTTATTGGATATCCAAATGCCGGAAATGGACGGCTACGACGTGTGTAGAGAGCTAAAAAGCGATGAGATCACAAAAGAAATTCCGGTTATATTTTTAACAGCCTCACATGAAACAGAAGCCCTTGTAAAAGGGTTTGAATTGGGGGGAATGGATTATATAACAAAACCTTTTGATAAAAAGGAAGTGTTAGTCCGTATTCATAATCACCTCATGATACGAGATTTGCAGTTGGAATTAAAAGAAAAAAATGATATACTACAAAAATTATTAGATAGAGAACGAGAGGTTAGCCAAATTAAAACCAATTTAATTTCATTGGCATCCCACGATTTGCGAAGTCCTCTTGCAGTTATTTCATCTTCGAACCAAATGTTAGGAGGATATGGCGACCAATTATCTGGCAAAGCCAAGCAAAATCACCATCACAATATAGATATTTCCGTTCAAAATATAGAAAAAATGCTGGATAATATATTAATGTACTCCAAAGTAGAATCTTCTAAAGTAGTTCTGAATGTTCAATCTATGTATGCTAAAGAATTTTGCACCAAACTGCTTGCGGAACTTCGTATTATAAGCTACACTCATACCATTAAATTGTCCATAGAAGAAAATGGTCTTGAAATAAAAGCTGATCCAATTCTATTCCAGCATATATTTTTAAACTTATTATCCAATGCGATCAAATATTCACCGGAGCAAAGCACTATAATTTGGTCTATTACAAAACAAAATGGTAAAGTTATTTTTGGTATCAAAGATGAGGGAATTGGTATTCCAGAGGATGAAATTCCCAAATTATTTACGGAGTTTCACAGAGCCAGAAATGTTAAAGATATTAAAGGAACAGGTCTCGGCTTATTTATAGTTAAGCAATTTGTTGAGTTACATGGTGGTTCAATAGAAGTTAAGAGCGAGTTATGGAAAGGTTCGGAATTCATTGTTTCTATACCTGCTTAGTAAGGCATAAATTTTTGTAAAGAGCACCTCAGTCATCTTGACTGTGATTACAGGGGAAGCCTATAATACTTGACCATTTCATTTCACTACTTCTACTCATAATTTCTCACTAGCACTTCATCAATTTCTCCCCTTTTATTGGGGTTGGAATTTATTGCTCGTTTTGCTTGTATGACCTCTATTCGATATTCTTTATAAAGTTCCTTGATGAAATCAGTTGATGAGTTAGATAATAGAAATTTAACACCTTGTTTGTCTAAAACGTCACATACTTCTTTTAATCTTATTTGTTCTTTTTTACCAAAACCGCCTTTCTCATATCCGGTAAAACTAGCCGTATCAGAAACAGGGTCATAAGGTGGATCGAGGTATACAAAGGCTCCCTTTTTAACTCCATTTAATGCAGCTTCAAAATCACAGCATAAAATGGTAATATTGTTTTTATTGAAATATTTATTAACAGCTCGGAGTGTGACTTCATTTACGATATTCGGATTTTTATAGCTTCCAAATGGTGCATTAAACTCTCCTGCCCTGTTTACCCTAAAAAGTCCGTTGTAACAAGTTTTGTTTAAAAAAATGATTCGTGAAGCTTTTTGTATAGGATCCAATTTGTTGTATTTGTCTTTGTTTCGATCTAATTCCCGGGTTTCATAAAAATAAGATTCATCATTTTTGTGTTGTTTTAAGTCGTTGATCAATTCTTCCACATTAGATTTTATTACCTGGTACATACTTATCAACTCGTTATTCTTATCGTTCACTATGGCATTGTTAGGTTGTAGCTCAAACAGAACAGCTCCACCACCAACAAAGGGTTCATAATAGTTGGTGTATTTGGGTATATACTTTTGAATTTCAGTCAATACCTGTCTCTTACCTCCTACCCATTTTACAACAGGTGCAACTAATTTGCTTTTTCTCATATATTTACTTTCTTTTTGTTCTCGGAAACTTTTTTCGAAGCTCTTTTCAGTGTGAATTGTTGTTTTTGGGGATAGATATGCACTGCCCCGAGAGGGACTCGAACCCCCATTATCAGTTCCGAAGACTGATGCTCTATCCATTGAACTATCGGGACTATGTTGTAAATCTATTTTGAATGGTTTTTGGGTCAACCAATTTTTTAAGTAAGATAGAAACAAGGTTCTAAGTGCAATTTTGCGGCTTTATCCCTAGGAGCTTTTTCTGTTATGCTTTGCCACTGCCTCTATCAATCGTGTTTGGCTTTGAATAATTTAAACCAATCGTTTTTTTATTGGTCAAAAGAGGCATTATATAAGAAATACAGCGTAATTCCACAAATTACTAATGAAATAACAATCATAATGAAAAATAATAATGTGAATTTTCCATTTTCGTTAGTTATCATTTTTGGAAACAGAGTTTTTTTCATAAACTGCATCAATAACTTGAAGTAAAAAGCATTTGTAATTGTTGTAATCTAGTAATAAGCCTAAAAGTTTTATAAAAAAATAACTGTTATGCAAATTCAGCCTACAAAAAATTCTTACACAAGCTTAATGTTATTTACTTGAAAGATAAATTACAAATTCTTTTTAGTTAAAAAGGTATAAAATAAACTATGAAGGACAAAAAATAATGCGTGATTGGGATATTTGGAAATTTTTACAGAAAGCAAATTTATTCTTACTACCATTTGTTTTTCTTAGTCCTTTAAAACTACATTCTCAAGAATTTGACGTTCAAATCAAGACAAACAAGCCCCAGTATCAGATCAATGAGCCGGTATATATAAAAGTTAAAGTTACCCAGAAGTCGTATTTATATATTTTAACTTTGCAAAGCAACGGGAACTTACTACTCCTTTTTCCAAATGAAGATGATAAGGAAAACTTTTTTGCCAAAGGGCTTTACCAAGTTCCAACCATTAATTCCAAATATGAGTTCTTGGCACATGAACCCAAGGGTACGGATACCTTTATAGCCGTTGTTTCCAAGAAGAAAATTGCACGTTTGCACAAAAGAACCTATTGGCAAAAACCTATCACCAAAAAACCAATTCCAAATTTAGCGGACTACAGATGGTTAAAAAAGCTTACCAAAAACCTTATGCCGGATGAATGGGATTATTCCGAAACCTCTGTTACTATTGTTAGCCATGGTAATTATGGAGAACGAAGAATTAAAAGCAATCCTCCGGACACAGCAAAAGATTTTGAAAATTCCGTAGTTATGAACGGGAGTTTTACCATACCACAAATTGCCAGAGAAGGTGAAAATAAGCATGGTACTTTTATTATTTATAAAAAACCTTCCAAAGACACAAGAAAATACAAGCTTAGAATCGCACCTTATACTGGTATTAGCAGCTGTGAATATGACGTAAAGTCCTTTAGTGCCCCCAATCAAGCTACTGATTTGTATGGGATCATCAACGTAGAGCCAAGTATATGCAAATTAGAAGGCTATGATTCCAAATACAATGATTTTTGGAGGTCTGTATCGGGTGTGTATTTACGTTATAAATACGATAAATTTGGAAAGCTTGACGGAAATATATGGTTTATCGTTGAGAGAAAATACAATGAAAAACTGAATAATGTAAACGTGAAGGGAAATTTTAACTTTTTGCTAGAAGACAGTAGCAATTATCGCTATGAGTCTTTAAAAGATAAAAAGAAAGATTCGTTTGATAAATACCATACCCCGGGAGAATTTAACGCTGACGAATTGGAATATATCGACTCGGATGAAGAATAGGTGATGGAATTCAAGTTATTTTAATTATCACTCTCGTCTTCTTTAAGAGGATCGGTTTCCATAAACTGCTCAACGGATTCTTGAATTTCGGAAGAGTCTTTTAAACCAATATGAAAAATAGCATAGCCAGGCAATACTATTTGAGATAATGCCATTCCAATGATCATTCCTTCCGACTCCGAATAAACGGAGCTTTTTTTATTGCTTATGGGATCAATAATTTCAGCCAATAAATCATTTTTATGCACAAGCGATCCCAGTTGGATTTTGGGAAAAATCATGCCAGCCGAATTGGCTCGTCTCCACCTTGTATTTGTGAAAAACGTATTGTTTTCAATGGTATAAGGAGTTTTTATCATTTTGAGATAATTTAGTATGTTTGTCATTCCTTTTACTCCTTTATTAATACTGCTTATATGCAGTCGCAAAGGTTGTCCCGCCTCAAATATAATGGTTGGTATGTTTGCATCAACGGCAGCTCTCCGCAGTGTTCCTTTTGCAGCCGGTTTATGTATCACAATAGACGTTCCAAAGTGAATAGCCAGGTTCTTTACAAAAGGTTTATCCAGGTTTGCCCTAACTTGAGGAAGGTTGTTTCTGTGAAAAGATGCTGTGTGAAAGTCAATCAAGTAATCGCATTTTTTAATAATTTCTTCAAAGACTTGGTAGGCAACTCTTGCAGCTATACTCCCCGAAGGATTTCCGGGAAAATACCGGTTTAAGTCTCTTCTGTCGGGAAGATAACGTTGTCCTCTCTTAAACCCAAGGATATTTACTATCGGAATTCCAACCAGAGTTCCTTTGATCTTTTTGGGACTATACTGACTCAGAACCCGTCTTACAATTTCGATTCCGTTGAGTTCGTCTCCATGAATCCCACCTGTCATACATATAGTTGAACCAGCTTGTTTTCCTCTTATAATGGTGACAGGAATTTTTATCTTTTCAATGCTATAACCACCCTTAATCTTTAAATCTATGGTTTGTTTGATTCCGACTTTTATTTCCTCTCCACCAATAATGAGGTTTTTCTCTTCTCTTATTGGTTGGCTTGAACCACTTGAGGCGTAAAAAACACAAGCAAAAAACAGAATTAGTTGCATTGATTTTTTAACTTTCATACAAAACCTGAGACTTTTATTTTTTCGTCTTTTTTTTCCATCAGGTAAAACAAAAGAATATCTATGTCCGAAGGATCAACGCCGGAAATTTGTGCTGCCTTTTCCAGAGTAATTGGTTTGTGTTTGATCAACTTTTGTAAAGCTTCTTTCTTAATTCCAATTACCTGATTGTAATCAAAGTCTGAGGGAATTGCGAGTTTCAAATTTTTCTCCCTATACAGTATGGATTCCAAGTCTCTTTTAATATAGCCTTCGTATTTCAACTCCATTTCAAGAACTTTGAGGTCTTTGGAATTGTAGTTTTTCATTTCGGGAATTATTTCCAAGCAATCTTCTATAAATATTTCCGGTCTGCGAATAAAGGCAGCCATATTCATTCCGAATTTCACACTTGCAATCCCCTTATTCTCCAATATGGCATCCAGTTCCTTAGAGGGTTTCAGGTTCATACTATAAATTTTGGTTCTGAGGTTTTCGATTTTCTCATATTTTTCTATCATTTTTTGATAATCATCTTCTTTTACAAGCCCTAACTTCAAACCATATTTCATAAGTCGCTTGTCCGCATTATCTTGTCTAAGCAAAAGTCTATGCTCTGCCCGACTGGTAAACATTCTATAGGGGTCTTCTACTCCCTTGTAAACAAGGTCGTCCACCAAGACTCCAATGTAGGATTCGCTTCTGGAAAAAATGATGGATTCTTCTTTTCTAAAAGATTGGATAACGCTATAGGCTGCGACAAGTCCTTGAGCTGCTGCTTCTTCGTAACCGGTTGTTCCGTTGATTTGACCGGCGTGATAAAGTCCTTTGATTTTTTTTGTTTCCAGAGTTGGCTCTAGTTCCGTAGGATCGATATAGTCATATTCGACTGCGTAACCCGGTCTCATAATTTCTGCTTTTTCCAAGCCCTTAATGGTTCGTAGAAGTTTCCATTGAACTTCTTCCGGCAGGCTTGTCGAAATTCCGTTACAGTATATTTCTTGTGTATTGTAACCTTCCGGCTCTAAAAAAATTTGGTGCCTCTGTCTTTCTGCAAAACGAACAATTTTATCTTCTATGGAAGGGCAGTATCTTGGACCAATGGATTTGATCTGTCCGGAATACATAGGCGAAAGGTCAAGGTTTTGGTTGATAATACTATGAGTTTCTTGATTGGTATAGGTAATATAACAGGGAATTTGTTTTCTGTCAATTTGCGAGGTTGAAAAAGAAAAAGGGCTTGGTTCCGGGTCACCGTTTTGGATTTCCAAATCCTCAAAGTCAATTGTATTTCTATGGATCCTTGGGGGAGTTCCCGTTTTTAACCTTCCTAACCTAAAGTTGAATTTTCGCAAACTATCCGAAAGACCAAATGCAGCCGCGTCCCCCATTCTGCCCGAATCTTTTTGATAGGTTCCAATGTGGATCAATCCTTTAAGAAACGTTCCGGTTGTTAAAATGATATGATCTGCATAAATTACAAAATTTCTTCCGGTTTTGAGCCCTTTGATCTTACCACCTTCTATAATCAATTCTTCCACCGTATCTTGACGAACGGACAAATTAGGTGTGGATTCAAGCAAGTGTTTCACCTTAAACTGGTATTCCTTTTTGTCTGCTTGGGCTCTTGGTGCCCAAACGGAAGGTCCTTTGGAGGTGTTTAGCATCTTAAACTGTATGCCGGTAGTATCGATCACTTTTCCCATCAGTCCACCTAGGGCATCAACTTCCCGTACAATATGACCTTTGGCAATTCCTCCAATTGCCGGATTACAACTCATCTGTCCAATGGTATCCAGATTCATTGTAATAAGCAGAGTTTTCAAGCCTCCTCTACCGCACAAATAAGAAGCTTCTGCACCTGCATGACCTCCGCCTACAACAATACAATCAAATTGATTTGGAAAAAAACTCATATATATTTAACCTTTATGCACATTTTTTTTATGCCAATAAATCAAAAAACTTCTATGTCGGTAAAAGCAATTTTGATCTTATTTTTCATGAAGACTTCCTTCCGTTTTGGCAAGCAAGTTTGGCACAAGTGTTTCGGAAAAACCAGCTAAAAAGCACCATACAACCAAAAGTGCAAAATCTTTTTGTGAAAGGTTTTCACTTAGTATCGGAAGAACCACACCAGATAATATCCCAGATTTGATAAAAAAAGAAAAAATCAACGAAGCCCCAAGCCCTACCATCAGGCGTGACACAATATAGCTAATGCTGAGGAGCACTTTTAATTCATAATAATTTGCATTTTTGATCTTCTTTTCCAAATTAAGAAGTAAGCTAAAACTAGAACCCCACAATCCGGCTACTGAAGCGGTCAGTAGGTCACCAATTCCAAATTGTTCAATAGACATTTTGACAACAAATAATCCCAAAAAACCCATAACAGATATGGCAAAAGCAATACAAACACGAATGGTAATTCGTTTGGATAATTCTAACTTTTGGTATTTTCTGGTATAATACCACTGGAGGTCATTCACTAATCGAGCTAAAATGGAACGTTTGAATTCAACGCTTTCATCTTTGTTAACTAGCTCAGAGTATTCTTTGTAAACATTTTCCATTAAATTGTTTTTTGCTTCCACCAGTCTTCTACTCAATTCTACATTTACGCTATTTTCATCGTAGAGCAAAACCAAAAGCTGTTCGATTTCATAGGCATTTTCCCACGTTTCGTTTTCAAACAAACTTTCAATTTTCTCTTTTATACCAGAGTTTTTCTTTAAAGTAGCATCTGGAATATTTTCATAAGAAGCCCTTAGTGTAAGAAAAAATTGGTCATTAAAAATCACTTTTGAGGAAAAAGAATTTATAATTTTTTTAATATCCATGTGTTTCTCCTTAAGTTTTTAAAATCGAACCCCGATTCCTCCATGCCCCGCTTTTTCCCAGTATATCAAATAGTGTATTTCTCCCTGAAAAAAAAAGTAAAAAGAAGAAAGGTTCACTTGGAATCCTACTTTGCTACTAAATTTAGGAGCTGTGCATTTTACAAAACTGCTGCTGCAATACCCATAGCTACCACCCACACCAATATAAGGATCAAATATCCCATTCCCCAAAAAATGGAGATTGAAACTTGCATCAGCAGTGTTAGTTTGAATCGACCTAGGGACAGAGTTTTTCAGATAAGTTAAAGAAGCAATTAATAATGTTTGGTAGTCTAAATTAAAACCAAGTATGGACAAGGTGGTCACAGATGTATCTTGAGAATAAAGATTGAACAGCAAAAGAGAAGCAACGTCTTTTAATTGGTCGGTAATATTTGTTATAATATAGCTAGAATTAGTAAGACCAAAGCCAAAACCCAAAAAAGGTGTATACCGATATTCTCCACCTATCTGATGGTGTGTTGTAGGAATTTTATAATCAGGTACATTGAGAGAAAGATAGGATAAGGCAGAACTCGCAACCGGGTTGTATGCCGAACCCAATATCAAAGGAGCAAACACTTCATTATTCAATACAGTATTGCTCCTAATGGAACCTTGTCCGCTTGCAATATAAAAATACCATTTTTTAGCATCTTCTTTTGTACCTTCTTGGGAAAATAAGGGAAAATGATATAAGAATATTATGGTAAGCATAAAGGTAAAAAAAGATATTTTCATAAAAAACCTATATATCAAAATAGGTATACTAGGTATACTGTAAAGAGAAAAATGAAATCAAAATGTTATATCTTAACTCACGTTAATTAGGGTCTTTTCTGCCAAACATTCCATTTCCGATGTAAGTCATTACGGTTTTTCCATCTTGATTTTTCACTTCTACTTTACCTTTTACAATTCCAATTCCTTTTTTAAATGGCTTGGTTTCAATGATTGTAAACATTCCACTTAACGTATCACCTGGACGAACCGGTCGTTTCCACCTCAACTCGTCTATCCCTGGCGATCCTAAACTGGACGATTTATTTAATATCGCTTCTACATACAATTTCATACATATACTTGCGGTATGCCAGCCACTTGCAATCAAACCTCCATACATGGACTTTTCTGCTTCTTCTTTGTTTATATGAAAAGGTTGTGGGTCATATTTCATGGCAAAATCAAGTATTTCTTCCTCGGAAATATAATATGTTCCTAGTTCAACAACCGTTCCTTCTTTAATGTCTTCAAAATATATCATGGCTTTATCCTTGTTTTTCTATTATAACGTGAGTTCGACATAAGGTTTAACCTTCTTTTTTCGAGCGGTTTAAACCGCTCGTTACTATAATTTCACTACAAAAACCAATATTTTTGCTTACAAATTCAATGTAAACCTTTGATTTCTAGTAACGAGCGACTTAAGTCACTCGTTAGGAAAGTTACATCGAACTCACGTTATTATAACAATATTTATTTCGGTTCCTATTAGATTGGTTGTTTATACCGTTCATGACGTAATCAAAACCATTATGCTACCTGTCGGAGCTGTATATTTTGCGTTTCAGCCTTCCGAAGAATTTGATGAATAGAGAGAGTCCGATACTTTAATTTAAGGATTGAAAAAATACCTTAATACTATTGATTCGCAAGCTTATAGATACGTTTAATTACAACATCAATGCCCTGGGTTTGCAAGATAGGTTCGACCTGTTTGTATTTTTCATAAATGGAAGCATGCTGACCTTCTGTTATCACATCGCTAAGAAAGTCAGCGATAAGATATTTCCCATTTTTTTTAACAAGTATCCATGAAAACAAAATCTTTTCTTTTCCTTCATAGAGTATGGAAGCCGGAACTTCTACGTGTTTTGGCTTTTCAACCGGTTTTTCATAATTAACGTCGATTTTGTCAAAATATTTATGAACTTTTGGAAAAGACTGTTTTTGAATATAAACTTTTACAGCTTCTATAAATTCTCTTTTCTTATTAGCCGGTATATCATGCCCTTTTAGAATGCTGTCACAAAAAGTTTCCAAATCCAAATACTCTAAAGCTTTATCATATTTTTTATACCTAACAAAACCGGTAAACTTGTTGATAGGACTCATAACTTGCGATGTTAGAGATTTATCTTCGGCTCCCAGGTTACCGCAAATAAGAATTAAAATAGAAATTGTAAAAATCAAATAATTTCTCAAAACGTTTTTCCTCTATTTATAAAATTGATATTGTTCCCTTCCACCCTATGTTCAGTTTAAAACTACTAAATTAAAAAAGGTTTATCTGTCTACTAAAAATTATCAGGATGTAAAATCGACATTACTCAATTACCACCACACCCTTGCTTGCTACACGAACCTTTAAAATATTTCTTCCACCATGTCCGGTCACTTGGATTGTATCACCTACATTGCCGGATTGTCTTGCTCGACCTTTTCCTTTCACAACCAATCCACCCTTGGTATAAACAATATCAACTTCCTCTCCTTTTTCAACCATAAACATTTTTTTTACCTGTTTCTTTTTAATTACCGTATCGGAGGCAATATTTACCAAAGCCGTATAACCCGTTATATCATGGGTAGCAAAACCCTGATCCAAATCGGATAAAAATTGAGATTTATATTCAAAGTCGTCTTTGGAAATTATGGTATCTTTTGGAATATCTCTTTTGGCAATAGGTAAGGTAATTTTTTTTTCAATTAAAAACTTTAACCTTTGAGTAAAAATCTTGGATTTATTAAACAAAACATCAAGTGAAAAAATTCTATAACCGGAATTAAGGCTGTGCGGAAAATTTGCCCACCTCAATTCGACTCCACTGGAAGGGAGAATTATGCTATTACCCAGGTAGGTAATTTTAAAATCTCCCTCTACCAAATTTGATTTACTCAATATCTCTTTGTATAAAGATTCAACCAACTCATCTTTTTGATAAACAGCGTTCATAGGAACAACCAAACATTCTTTTCCATAAACACTAATTCCCGAGTCGTCCTGATTTAGCTCTTGCTCAAGGGAATTGGCAGAAATTTGAGTAGGAGAATCCAGCTTTTGTACAATAATCCTATCCCCAACATCCTTACCCAAACGAGCGATGTCACTAAGAAGAACAGTATCTTTTTCTAAAAAAACCCTAGTTTTTAAATAAACGGCGTTATTTTTCCCTAGGGTTGGCGTTGCAAATACCCAAAGGAGTATTCCTAAAAAAACAAAATTAGACACTACCTTTTCATGGCAATGGCGGTAGACAGCATACTATCGGAAGTTTGAATTGCTTTTGAATTAGATTCATAAGCCCTTTGAGCTACGATCATATTCACCATCTCTTCTACAATTTTAACGTTGCTCATTTCCAAAAAGCCTTGTAGAAGCCCACCGACACCGTCTAATCCGGGTGTCCCTGGTATTTCCGGTCCGGAAGCAATTGTTTCTTTGAAAAGGTTTCTTCCAACTGCCTGTAAACCGGCTGGATTCACAAAGCGATATAACTCAATCTGTCCAATGGCAGTTGGTCTCACATCATTGCGAATTTTAACGGTAACTTCTCCTTGCTCACTAATAGATAAGGTGTTTAAGATAGCCCCTTCCGGCAAAATAATAGGGGGTTCGAATAAATACCCGTCAGAAGTAACTACTTGTTGGTTGGAATCTATTTTAAAAGAGCCATCCCTGGTAAAGGCAAAAGTGCCGTCGGGGAGTTGAATTTTAAAAAAGCCCATTTCACTGGTTATGGCAATATCTAATTTGTTTCCGGTAGATTGAAAAGAACCTATTTCAAACAATTTCTGAGAAGCGGCAGCTCTAACTCCATGCCCTACGTTCACACCCGTAGGAATTTCGCTAACTGCGGTAGCAGGAGTTCCAGCCAAAACTTGATGCTGATAAACCAAATCCTCAAAATCTGCACGATTTTTCTTGAACCCGGTTGTGTTTACGTTTGCTAAATTGTTTGCAATTGTATCTATGTGAAATTGCTGCGCTATCATCCCTGTAGACGCAGTCCAAAGTGATCTCATCATAATGTTATTTTTCCCTTTTCTATATATCGACTAGAACATCCAAATAGAATTATTTTTTTTATACTTGCTCTATCAAGAAAAAAATTAATATAATTTTTTAATCAAGGAAAAATCTTAATGAGAAAGTTTTTTTTATATATTATGATGCTTTTTATCACCATGTTTTTTATGAATAATCTTCCGGCTCCTTGGTGGCCCTGCTTTCAAAAACAGGATGGAGATAAATGTAACTATGGTTATAATTGTCAGAATAATGGTAGTTGTGTTATTATGGTGGAATGTGTAGATAATCCGGATACGGAGGTAAATGAATGTTTGGTGTGCAAAACAAAGTAGTAGTTCTACTCCTCTTACTTTGAGTTTGCTGGTAATAAAAGAATTATAGTAGTGCCTTTGCCTTCTTCAGACTCTATTTCAATTTTCCCGTTAAATTTTGTAACGAATTTTTTGACAAGAGGCATTCCGTAACCAGTACCAATTTCGCCCTTTGTTCCTTTTCTGCTAGTTGCTTTATTTACATTGAATACGTCGTTCAATAGCTCTTCTGGTATTCCGACTCCATGGTCAGATATTCTCAATTCAACCAGATCACCTCTAGTTTCCGAGCTTACTTCGATGGTTGATTCCGGGTGGGAAAATTTAATGGCATTGCTAAGGATATTGTTAAAAACAGAATTGCCAAATGACCTTGGTTCAACATAAACCGTTGTTTCTTTGGCAACATTCAAATCTACCTTTAATTGTTTATCATTCAATTTTTGGCTAAAAATTATCAAAGACCTTTGGAGCAAATTTTCCAGGTTCACGACCTCCGAAACAAGTTGCAATTTTCCATCGTCAATAGATGACATTTTTTTTACGTTATCGATAATACTTAAACAGTTGCCTATGGCAAGCTGCATCATATTTTTCATCTTTAAAAAAATTTCCGGGTCTTCGTGAACTATTTGCAAAGTTGTATGGATAGCTGAGATAGGATTACTCAAGTCATGAGTGAGAACGTGAACCAACTCTTGGATGTTTCGATTGCTTTCGTTTAATCTAATTGTTTTATCCCGCAAGTCAAGGTGGGTTTTTACCCTTTGGATCAATTCGAGTGTGTTAAAAGGCTTGGTAACATAATCGACAGCCCCTGCTTGGAATCCTTTTACAATATCCTCCGGTTCTGTTTTTGCAGTTAAAAATATAATGGGAATTTCTGATGTTTGTTTGGATTTTTTTAATCGATAGCATATTTCAAACCCGTCCATTCCCGGCATCATAATATCTAATAGTATCAAATCCGGAATTACTTTTTCGGTAACTTTTAAAGCCTGAATACCATTGCTGGCAATGATGATTTTGTATCCTTCTTTCGATAAAACCTGACCAAGTAATTGAAGATTTTTAGGAATATCATCTACTATCAGGACTTGTGGCGTTTTTACTGTTTCATTCATAATCTTGACAACTAACCTTGTTTATCTATTACTATTTTTAGTTTATTAATCATTTCCGGAAATTGAAATAATTGAGCATTTATTTTTTCTGCATCGTACAGCAATGCATATTTTTCGACATTCTTTGCCCACAGCTCTAGTTCTTTCCATTCGTACTTAGTTACCAAATCAATCATATCGTTTGAAAATTTAAGAATGTCGTCAATAATAATTATATTTTGAAAAGATTCCCAAATTTTTATTTTTTCCTCTGATAAAACGCTGTAGAGTTCTTGGAACTTCTTGATTTGGGAGGGAGAAAATTGCTCTGGTATATTCCCTTCCATTACATCTATTTTTAAAGACTCAGATTCGGACATAGGCTGATTGTAGATTTTTGTTTGTTCTTTTTTTAATTCTGTTAAATATTCTATATCTTTAAAAATAATTGTAAATATCGTTCCTTTTCCCACCTCACTTATTAAGGAGATTTTTCCATCCATCAATTGAATTAGTTTTTTAGATATTGTTAGTCCAAGACCAGTTCCACTATACTTTCCGTCGTTTTGCTTTTGGACTTTTGTAAATGACTCAAAGATATGTTCTTGTTCACTTATGGGAATTCCAATTCCCGTGTCTTCTATTTTGGCAATTAAACTAAAATAATTCTTTTTGGTTTCTGTAAATTCACCAGCAACAGATACTTTTACATATCCATGTTCCGTAAATTTAACTGCATTTCCAATTAAATTCAGTAGAATCTGACGTACTTTAGAGGTATCAATCATAATTGCTTTTGGTACTTGATTGTCAATTTCCACTATAAATTTTAATTTTTTTTGGGAGACTTCATGAGAGAAAAGAAGTTTCATTTCTTCAAAAATGGATTCTGTCATCACGGTATGATAAGCTACATCAACCATACCGGATTCAATTTTTGACAATTCCAGAAGATCATTTATAAGTTGCAAAAGTAATTTACCGCTTTTCGAGATGGAATTCGTATATCCCAATAAAGTTTCGTCTTGTAATTGGGAACGCAGCAATTCCGTAAATCCAATAATTGCATTCATGGGAGTTCTTATTTCATGGCTCATGTTGGCTATAAATTCACTTTTGATACGGCTGGCAGATTCGGCTTTTTCCAGAGATTCTTCCAATAACCTTAAAAGTTCTACTTTGATACTGTTTGCAATCTCAGCTTTTTCCAGAGTTTCTTTTAATTGTTTTGTTCTATCTTCTATTAGCTTATTTAAGGTTCGATTCCAATGTAAGATAGAAATAATGAATACCATAAATATAAAAAAACCTATTGTAAACCAGAATTCCCTTTGCTGAAAAATACTTTTTGTTTCTATCTTAATCCATTTATCCAAAATGGATTGGTGTGTTTCCAAAGGAATGGATTTTAATGCTTTTTCCATCGCACTTTGTAAGACGACTAATTCTTTTTTGATACCAAATCTAAACTCGTATTGAAAATCAATCGGACCAGTAATTGTAAGATCAGAAAAAAGTTCTTTTGAAATATAGTAAGAAATTCTGGATATTTCTGCTACGGAAGCGTCCACTTCCTTGGTAGAAACTTTCACCATCGCATTCAATTCATCTTTTACCTTAACAAGAATGATCTTTGGGTAATGAGTTGCAATATAAGTATAGATAGCACTATTTTCAACTACGGCAATTTTTTTATTTTGAAAAGATTCGAGTTTGCTTGAGTTGTATAAGCCTTTTTTTACAATAATCATGTTGCTCAATTTGATATAAGGTGATGTAAACTTCAGATATTTGGTTCGTTCTGGAGTTTTTTGAATCGCAAAAATAACATCTACCTCCTTTCTCTGTGCTTTTTCAAGCAGTTTAGTCCAAGAATCATAAACCAATACTTTAAAATTTATCCCTAACTCTTTTTCAATTAGGTGTATGTACTTCATACTCAGTCCATCATAATTTTGAGGGTTTGTTTTATTCAAAACAACTAGAGGCGGATATTCATGAACACCTAGTATAATATTTGTTTTATTGGACAAAAGCCAGTTTTTCTCTTCCTCCGTAAAGTCTACGTTTTGTGAATATAAAGCTACCTTGGGAAACAAAAAAAAGAAAGCCATTATTAGAGAAAAAAATATTCTCATATCTTCTATGCTGTTAACCGAAAGCCAATCAAGGTTATATCATCCATACGTTCTTGTTCTCCTTGGTAATCATTTAATGCCTGTAAGAAATTTTCTTTTTGAGATTCTAGTTCTTGAGAACCTTGCTTCTTCAGAAGCTCGAAGAAACGTTTTTCACCAAAAGGAAAATGTCTTTTTCCGCCAATTTGACTAAGGAAACCATCGCTGAACAAATAGTACGTAGCATCGTTTTCAATGGGTATTTGGTGAGTGGCAAATTCCAAATCCAAAGAAACCCGTTTGTAACCAAGACTCTTCCTATCCCCTTGTATTTTTTTTATTTCATCATTTTTGACCAAAATCAGAGAGAATTTAGCTCCTGCAAAAAGTAGCCTTTTTTCTTTAGGTTGAACGTAACAAACAGCGGCTTCCAAGCCATCATCTGATCGCGCTTCTTCCGTGTCTTGGCGCAAAGATGTTTTGATAAACTTATTTAGCCTGCTCAAAATAGAGCCAGGATCCGAACATTTTTCTCCTTGAATGATTCTATGCAATATGGAAATGCTAAGCATGGTCATAAAACCTCCGGGAACTCCATGTCCGGTGCAATCAGCCACAACCAAAATAAAGTCATCATCTCCCATAGGATACAATTGGTAAAAATCACCGCTAACCAAATCTCTTGGTTCCCATAAAAAAAATGAATTGGGAAGAAATGTTTTAATTTCATCCCAACCAGGAAGCATGGATGTTTGGATTCTTAGAGCATAATGAATGCTGTCTTTGATTTCTTGGTTAGATTCTTCTATTCGTTTTAAACTTTCGTTTAACGCGTAAGTTCTTTTTTCAACCAGTTGCTCTAAATTGGCGTTAGTTTGCTCGAGCTCTTTGTACGAAGTTTTCAGATGCTCAGTCATATCATTAAAAGCATTTGCCAATTGACCAATTTCGTCTTCTGCTTCTACCGTTGCCTTTGCATTCAGGTCACCATTGATAATCTGAATTGCGGTGCTTTTTAATCTTAAGATAGGATTTAATAAAAATTTACTGATAAAGAAAATAAGGGGAAATACCATTATAATCAAAGTTGCCACAATAATAAAAGTTACGAGGTTTTGTGTGGAAACAGGTTTTAAAAATACTTTGGGTGGTTGTGCAAACAATACATACCAATCCTTTGTTTTTAGTTTGGCATAAGCCATGATGACTTCCATACTTCCCATTTGTACCGTTGACAATTCACTCGAATTATCACTTTCAAAAACTTTGTTTATGTTTTTCCATTCGGATTTTTGAATGGATGCAGAA
>JACKPA010000009.1 GCA_024233865.1 Leptospiraceae bacterium
AAGGGAAAATTACCCAACACTGGATTTTCGGAAGAAAATAAGAGTGTTTCTCTGAGTGCGGATGGTATATGGGGAAATGTATATCTGGATACATTCAAAAGGGAGCAAGTCCAAGATGTGTACAACAACCCGAATGAGATACTACAAGGCGGGCAATCGTTTCGAAAAATGACTCATGAAAAAACCCATCTTCATTCACTTTTTATTTTTTCCTATTTTAATTTGGAAACGGACACTGGCTATCAAAGAAATAATACAAGAGAAATTCCAGACAAAAATATTTTTGTTCCTATTCAGTATACATTGTTAGACTCCAGTGTAGACGATTTTACGAAAGGATATGAAATCTACCAGGTAACGGGAGAAAAACAAAAGCAGGGTTTAAACTTACTTTTGGATACGTCGACTCTAGACGTAAAATTGCATCATAGACCGGCAAACGGATTTCAAGGCACTATAGGTTTTTCTGGGATGCAGCAGAGAAGCGCAACCATAGGCACAGAGGCTCTCATTCCAGGTTATGCTCTTACAAATTACGGAGGGTTTTTATACGAACAATATTCCCTTGGGAATCTTACTTTTTCTGCTGGTCTAAGAGCTGATAAAAGAGGTGTAGACGTTAAAAGTAATTCCGAATTAGGAAATTTAGAACAAACAAAAAACTTTTCCGCAAGTACTGGGAGTATTGGTACTGTTTGGAGGTTATTCAAACCTTTTGCAATCGCAGTAAGTGCCGGGAAAGGATTTAGAGCACCTACCGTCTTTGAATTATTTGCCAATGGCGTTCATGAAGGAACAGGAAGATATGAGAACGGAAATTTAAATCTAAAACCGGAAATTTCCATTAACAGAGAACTGTCTTTTCGGTTTGCTACTTCTAAAATTCATTCCGAACTAACTTTTTTTGAAAATAACTTTCAGAATTATATTTATTCAACAAATAAAGGACAAATTGATCCTACTTCGGGATTACCAATTTACCAATACAGACAGGATAAGGCAACAATCAGTGGTGGAGAGTTTTCTATTCAGGCAGAGCTAACAAAATGGCTTATATTAGAAGGAGGAATTGACATTTTAAAGGGGAGTGTAAAAAAAACATATGATAAAAGAAATTTTTCTTTAGATAACACCAATGGTTTGGATAGAATCTTTGATGACCTGTATTCCCAACACGGTCATGCACTACCAAGAATGACTCCGAATCGATCTAGGCTTGAACTAAGGTTTACCCAAGAAAGGTTATTTAGTCTATACAATCCGTATTTTTCCATTAGAGGTAGGTTTGTTGATTCACAAACAAGGGTAGATAAATTAGAAACCAAAACAAATTCTTACAACTTATATGACTTTGGGTTTGGATTTGAATTACCTGGAATCAGAAAAGATTCGGAAAAAGCTTCTTTCGATTTTGGAATTCAAAATGTCTTCAACAAATCTTATGTAGATCATTTAAGCCGATACAAGGATTATGCCCTAAATCCAGGAATCAATATGACATTTAAAATTACCATCCCATTTACCATTCTAAATTAAAAAAGGAGAAACCTGTGAAAAAAAAATCAATACTTTTGTTTTTGAGCTTTTGTATGATAGGAATAAATTGCAATACATACAACCAGCACCAAGCTCGAAAAAGGGAAAAAGAAAAGAGTAATAATTCCTTAATTCTTTCCTTGATTATAGAAAACCAGACTACATCCGATTGTATTTACTGCGACAATACTAGAGCTTTTTCCGGAAACTGCACTTGTTATTCATCCATTACGGTAGGTACCTGCAACGGAAAAAATTCAGGACAAGGGAAATCAAATTCCATTAAGGTCTCGTGCTCAGAACTGACTTCCATTGGTGTTTGGACACAATTGAACGATGAAACGTTTTATTGTAATTTTACGAGTTGTCCCCCAGAGGCATATCGTGCAGCATTTACAAACGATGGAAGATAAAGGATTTCTATTAGCGAGTGGCTTAAACCACTCGCTAATAGATTATTGGCATTTTTGTCTTGCTAAAAATAATCTGGAAACAACGCAAGTAATTTCTCTACTTGCTTGGGATTTCTTCTGGAGGGTTCTGTTATAATGGCAAACTTCACCGTACCTTTTAGTGTCGTATCATCACCATTGCCAATTACAGGAATTATTTCCGAAAGTAATGTTTTTGCATTTTGATTATTGTTATTTAAATTAGCAATAATCATCTCTGCAGTTACAGGTTCTTCGTGCTCTTTCCAAGAATCATAGTCAGTTGACATGCAAACCATTTGGTAGGCGATCTCAGCTTCTCTTGCTAGCTTTGCTTCCGGTAACACAGTCATATTGATGATGTCACCACCAAGTTGTCTATACATATTGGATTCTGCTCTAGTGGAAAAGAGAGGTCCTTCCATACAAACAACCGTTTTGTCTATATGATAGGGAATATTTACTTTTTTCAAACAGGCTTGAATCCTAGCTCTCAGGTTTTGACTAAACGGATCTCCAAAAGTCGCATGAGCCACGACCCCATTTTCAAAAAATGTATCTACTCTATGCCTTGTTCTATCAATAATTTGACTAGGGAGAACAAAATCCAAGGGTTTGATTTCTTCACGCAGGCTACCTACCGAACTAAAAGCGACAATTTCTTCTACGCCAATCTGTTTCAAAGCACATATATTGGCTCTTGCCGGAATTTCACTAGGTGAAATAAAGTGTCCCTTTCCATGCCTGGGAAGAAATGCAATTTCTTTTCCATTAATGCGCCCGACGGTGATTGTATCAGACGGCTTTCCCCAAGGAGTATCCGGATTTGTTTCATCTATGACCTCCATGCCTTCCAAATTATATAAACCCGTACCACCTATAATAGCTGCTCTAACTTTTTTTGACATTTTTTATCCTTCCTGTATTACTTTTTGATTATGTTTATTATGGTTAACTCAGTACATTGGCTACTCTATTTTTAGATTCTTCCAATTGCAATTCTGATTTTCCAAAACCCCTTCTTGCTCCCAATTTCATTGCTTCTTCTTGGTATTCCGGATAATTCGATATGAGCATTACAGGTATATCTTTTAGAATCAAATCTTTTTGCATTTTTTCGATTAAAATCATTCCATCAGTATAGTCCATATCCAATTTTCGGTTTACAAGAACAAGGTCTACCTTTTCTTCTTTTAAGCTTTCTATGGCTTCTTCTGTAGTAGAAATTCGTATAATTTTGCACTCGAAAAGCGAATTCAAAAATCTAGCGATTGCATTATGATCAGGGTTACACTGACCAACACTCATAATAGTTGTCATGTATAAATACTCCTTTGTGAAATAATATGTAATAATTTCTTTTGTATTGGTTTTGATAATAAAGGTAAGACATTCATAAGATCCCCTTCCGTATCTATGTCATAAAGCATAGGTAGTTCTACAATGCGAAAAGATGTGTTATTCATAATTTTGCTACAAAAAATTTCTCGCGTGTTTGATTTACTATAAGGTGTATCAATCCATATAGT
Source organism: Leptospiraceae bacterium (assembly GCA_024233865.1). Classification (GTDB taxonomy): domain Bacteria; phylum Spirochaetota; class Leptospiria; order Leptospirales; family Leptospiraceae; genus JACKPA01. The sequence continues at coordinate 3,497 of JACKPA010000009.1, forward strand.
TGATGTTAAAGGCAATTTTCCACCAAAAAGGTAAAAACCTCCATCAAAGCTAGGACCAACTACAAAAGGAATTGTATCAAGCGAGTTACACGCAGCAAGCAATACTTCATAAGACAACTGAGGGCAATCCGCACCGATAAGAATAACAAAATCATGTTTTTCAAGCAAACGATTGTATACGTTTTCCATTCGTTCTCCTAAGCCACCTTCACCTGTCCAAATTCTATCCATATTTTTCCATATTGGATTGTTGATTTGATCTTCCTCTGCGACTGCCCAATATGTGCTGACTTTTTGTCTTTTGCGAATTTCTCTACATATCAGTTCAGTATATTTAACCAACACTTTATATATTTGTTCTGATTTCTCTTTCCCCATAGTTAAAGCAAGTCGAGTTTTTACCGGACTAATACTTGAAGTTTTTACAAAAACTGCTACAGAACCATTCATGAGAAAAAACGTGTTTTTAGGAGTTTTCTTGCTTCGGGAATTGCCTGCTTAAAAAAAAGAAACTGGTGCAGAAGTGTTGTTTTCAACCAACCATTGTTTCTATACTTTCGGCTACTTGTCTGAATATAGCCGTCAATACAATTTAGCTTGATTTTATTTTGGTGACACTTCCATACAAAGAGATGATCTTCACCATATCGGGTTGTTTCGTCAAACCCACCTAGTTTCATAAAAATATTCCTTTTGATACAAAGTCCCTGATCTCCATAAGGACACCCTATCAAAAAAGATCGTAGATTAGCTCCAATTGAGTTCAAGCTCATGAAAAAATTAGACGGATAAAACCGCAATTTAAAATAGTGCAAATTATCAGGTAGTCTTTCAATAGATTCGAGTAATTGCGTCACTTCATTTTTCCCAAATCTGCTATCTCCATGAACAAACCATAAAAATTCACCGGATGACTTTTCAACTCCACGATTCAAAGCATAAGCACGATTGTGTCCTTTGCCAGGAGAAGAAACGACAACCTCACAATTTTCCGTAAGGACATCAGGTAAAATTTCTAAAAGTTCTTTAGACTCATTATCTCCTTGTTTTATGGGTATGACTACCGAAAGTTTTATCATTCTTTTTGTTTAAACGTATCTTTTACGTTTTTAATTTTATCCCAAGCATTTTCTTTAGGAAAGTACTACAGGCTTCCAGCCTGTAGATACTGCTATGATTTGGTACTAGTTCAAATACTGATAAATATATTTCCATAACTTCAAATATTTTCCTTACTCTCTATAACGTATCGGATAGTTCCATAAATTCTTTTGTCAATTTTTGATGTTTAACTTGTATTACTTCCAAATATTTCTTAGTCTTTTCTCTATTTGCTAAAATTTCTTCTCGGCGAGCGTGTTTTCTATGTAGATTCGTTCGAGCATTTTCAAGAGAATTTTGAATTGGTTGAACTAAAATCTTTTTAAACCTTTCTTCCAACTTACCCAAATGCTCATCATTAATATATTTTTCTAATTCGATAAAAGGAGCAAGAATTTTAGAATCTTCGGTTAACAATTCCATTTGGCTTGTTGCTTCTTCTACAATTTTATTTCTCTTTACCCCCCATATCAAAAACGTTGTAAAATCAAATTCCAAGTTGCTATGTGTTGTTTTATAAGGAAAAAATTTTAACACTCGAATCAACTCTTTTTTCAAATCAAAAAATTCGCTTGATTTATATTGAATTTTTTTAAATTCTTCATCAATATTTTTCTCTAAATGAATAACCTCTGACTCAAATTTATTGTGTAAATTATTTTGAAAATCCTTCATAACCTCCCTTATCTCACCATAAAACTTTCGTAAACTTACTTGAATAGACAATTTGCAACTTGTTAAATAATTTCTTGATAATTTTAACATCTCTTCTTGTGGAATAATTTCGTCAATATTTCCCAAAAACCAATCTCGCAAATTTAGAATCTTATTTTTTATCGATAAATTTTCTTGTGATATATATTTATCTACAAATAATACTCTTTCTTTAATCTTATTACCAATTCTTTCTTCAAATACATGCAATTCCTCCAACTCATTTTCTATTTCTATTTTACCTTTTTCTAAATTTTTTTCTTCTAGCTCGGTTTCATACAATTCTTGTTTATAAAAATTTTCTTTTTGAGCGACCTTCTCTAAAATAGTAGACATAGTTTTATGAACTAAAATATTAAATCGTTCTTCTTTAATAATATTGGATATCGTTTGTTCTACCGCTTTGATTTTGCTAAATTGTATGAAGTCTTGTTGCGTCTCTAATTTGGGAATCGTATCTTTTAGTCTGTCATAATGGAACTTTTTATCTTCATCAGAGAAAATTGTGTCTTTATCCAATTGACCGAATAACGCCATAATCGAAGAACACAAAAGTATTTTTGTATCCTTCAGAACTTCTTGATAAGCTAAGCTGTCTTTTAGAAGTGCATCTTCAAATGTTTTTTTTACATAAGTATAAACCTTTTCTTCCGTCCCCACATCATCAAGTAATTCATCGTATTTATTGATTATTATAACAACTTTACCAGTACCGGCAGATTTGATTTTATCAAAAATCAGTTCCCTATCTGTTTTATCCAAAGGTCTTAAAGCAGATAGGAGAATGATAACAACGTCTGAATTTGCCAAAAAAGACTGTGTGATTAATTCTCTGGATATAACAGGGTCGTTAAAACCAGGTGTATCTACAATATTCACGTCTCTCAATTTTTCTGAGTCAAATTTTAGTGTTACCGACTTCGTCAGATGAATAAATTTTCCATTTTTTGAAGTATATTCTTTTAGTTTTTGTAAAGATACAGCTTTTTGACTTCCTATTAAATTTTCGTATTCACCTTTATTGGCTTGGTAGGCCTGCATTAGTTTTTTAGCTGCACTGACTTCCGGAAAATCAATGGTAGATTGTTTGGAAAACTTCTTAATCTCTTCTATATCTTCATGGTTGTAAAAAGTGACAATAGCTTCCGGATTGTTAGAATATTGAATATAGGTAAGAGTGGCTGTTTCAGGGTTTACGTCCGTAGAAAGTACTTCACTTCCAAAAATGAGAGCGTTCAAAAAAGTAGACTTTCCAGATTTGATTTGCCCGACAACACCAATTGTAATTTTCTCATTATCAACTTTAACTCTAATATTGTTGTATTCTTCTTCGCTTATCCATTTTTCTTTGTAACTGGATTCAGCGATATGGATTAGCCGCCTTTTAATATGTTCTAATCTGTCTGCTAAACTCATATCTCTCCAACAATCAACCGAAATCGTTTTTGCAATTTAATTAACTCGTTTTTCAAATCTTCATAGTAATCTATCTCCATTTCTGTTTGCTCAAGATGGATAGAATTTTTACCAATTTCTTCTACCCGCTCGTTTATCTGAAACTTGATTTGTGGTATTGTTGATTTTAAATTTTTGTAATTTTTTATAAATTTAGAATAATCTTTTATGATATATTTTTTATTAAAAGGAAATAAACTTTTTTTCACTCCAGATTTAACAAAATTATCCATCTCATCAACCGTACTATTTAAAGTACCATAACCTTTTTGGATTGCGTTTTCGTTTTCTTTTAGTTGGTTTTGTATAATGAATTTTTCTTCTTTATGTTTTTTTAGTTCGGCTACAACTTCATCCAAAATTCGATCCAATAAATTAAGTATATATTCTCTAAAGTTTAATGGTTTGGCTAAGTCCATATACGTTATGATTTTTAATAATTCTTCTCTATAGTTTGATACCTTGCTTGAATATATAATACAATCTTTAAAAGAGATTTGATTTTCCCTTAAGGAATTTTGGATTTGATTTTTAATTTTTAATGCGTTTTTGGGTGATTCTCTATCTGCTTGGTTTACAACAATATATAACGTCTTTTGTTCCATAAATTCTTTTAGAAACCGAATAGATTCCTGGTTGATGTCACCATCCGTAATGTTTATAAGCCAGAAAACCACGTCACTTTCTTGAATGCTTTCAATTGCTTTCTGCTTGTCAATTTCATCTAAAGACTGAATTCCAGGAGTATCTAAAAACGTTTTCCCTTTAAGCAAATCTTTTTCATAGCGAATTACAAAATGCTTGATAATTCGATGCAAAGGATAACTTTCCGTAAATTCTTTATTCAGTTTGCTAAAATAATTTTCATTAAACTCCCTATAGTTGTCTTGAAAATCAACTCCATCAATATCCAGTTGAATGCCATAAGTGATATAACTCGGAATGGCGGTTGTAGGAACTACTCCAACCGGCAACAAAGAATCATCCAAAATAGAATTAATAAAAGTTGATTTTCCTGCATTAAACTGACCCATTACGGAAATCACAACTTTATCTTTTAACCATGGCTTTTTGCTATAACTTTCCCACCTATTGAGTTCAAAATTTACTTCTTCAAATATAGCGTATTTTTGATTCAATCGCAAGTTCTCCAAAAAAGGAACAAGCTCTTTTAAAGTAAAACTTCTTATGTTTTTTATGTTGGTATCATTGTAAGTCTTAACAGAAGGCATAGAAATAAAATTGCTTATGATTCTTAACAATTCTTTTTCTTCCCTTATTTTTCGGAGGTCAGTTTGCAAAGTTTCTATGAGCTTATTCAATTCTACTATATTTGCGGATTTCCTTTGCAATAGTAAGTTTGTTTGAATCAAGTCTTTTTGAGTATTTGCAAATTTTTGATTTAAGCTCTCCAAATCGGTTTTTGTAGTGTGAAAATCGTTTTGCAATTCTCTGATTACTTTTTTGTCTTGGGATGTGTTTTCTTCCAAACTAAAAATTTTCTGGTTTAATTTTTCATTCAAAAGGTTTAATTCGGATATACTGTTTTCTTTTTTTTGTAGTTGTTTGTTTGAATTTTCAAGTTCGGTCTGCAAATAAGAAATTTTCTTTTTATATTTCTCAATTTCAATTGTCAAACTTTCCATTTTATCTTTTAATATAGTGATTGCGGTCTCATCTCGGTTAAAACTTCCTTCGAGTTTGCTTAGTTTGCCATTTAAGACGTTTAAATCTCCTTCCAATTGAAAGTTCACTTGCTCTTTTTCTTGGAGAACTAAATCAGACTTTTTTAAATTTCCTTCTAACTCTTGAACTTTGTATTGAAGCTCTTTTACCTTAGACTCATAACTGGCAAAATTGTCTACAAGAAGGTCTTTCTCTTTTTGTTTTACATTTTCACCTAGAGCAAGAATTTTATTGTCTATGGAGCTTCTGGATTCCATAAAATCCTGCATCATACTTTCTTTTTTCTGAAGGAGAACATTCCGATGATACAGATCTTTTTCCAAACGATTTATATTTTGCTTTAAGATCTCAATTTGATTTTGGTAGTTTTCTATAGTGCTGTTCAAAATCACAATTTCGGTGTGATTTTCATTGATATAGTTTTCTAATTTTTGAATGTTTTGATCTTTTGTTTCTGCTTCGGAATACAGTTCTTTATTTTTCTTCTCAGAATTTTCAAGTAAATCTTCTGCTTCTTTTAAATTTTTTTGCAAGGATTCAATATAGCTACCGTCTTCATTTATCTTATTGTAAAGACCTTTTACTTTTTCTACTAGCTCTTTGCTTTTTGATCGAAAGTAGAAATATACAATAAAGTTGGAAGCAAAAAGCAATATAAGCAAACCAAAAACGTTTTCTTTTAATATAGTAATAAAATTCAATGTACCAACCGTTTCAAACTGCTACTAATTTGATGATAATTTCATTTGTTGTTTCTCTGGTTCTTTTTAACTTTCCTATGTATTCGGTATAATATTCTTCTTTTTCATTTCTTTCTTTCTTCAACTGAACAAGTGAATCAATTAATGTTTGTTTATTTTCCGAAAGTTTTTCTTGCAGCTGATTTTCGATATTGTTCATTATATCTTTTGAGATATAGTTCAATTCTTTTTTAAAATAATCACATGCTTCTGTAATGGCATCTTCAATTTGTTTTTGGATATATCCTTTTGCCGCAAGCGACATAGAAGATTGAATAATAGATTCGAGAGGTTTGGTAATCGCCGACCAAAAATTATTAACCATAGGCCATTTTTGAGCAAACTTAATAACAACCCTTCCAAAAATGGCAGAAACAAATCCACCAGGTAGAACAAAGTTCATAAGAACCAATACGATAATTTCCGTAAGAGCTTTAGAATATCCGGCAATTTCTATACTTTCGATATTCACTTTGTTAGGAATGTTTTTGATTACATCCGAGAGTTCCATTGTTGCTTGTTCGATTTCTTTCTGATAAACTTCTCGTATGGATGTTTCAATTGTAGTTTTGATGGTAGACTCAAATTCCAGTTCAAGATTCTCATTTTCTTGGAATGCTATTTTAATAAAATCATTGATTTTGCTTTTTAGGGACTTCTTAAAAAAGAAAAACGTATTACTTTTTACCGTTTCCACTTTTTCTTTAAAATGTTGAATCTCATTTTGAATTTTTTGGTAAATCAAATCACTTTCTTTTGTTATCTTTTCGATTTTCTCATTTAATTCCCGGGTATTCAAATCACTTGAGTTAATTTGCATATCAATGGCAGCAATACATTCCTTGCATATATTGATTAAATCATTGGATATATTTTTTAAAATGATTCTTTCTTTATCCCTATAAATGGTGAAAAGTAAGTTTGTTAATTCCTTTATCTTTTCACCCCGAGAAGAAGTTGTAACTACACCCGTTGGAGTAATATCCAATTCTTCTTTTAGATATTTTCTAATTTTGTACAATTCATTGGGCGATTTTTTATCAGACTTTGTAATGATATAGTATACATCTTTGTTTAACAAATCAACCGTTTTCAAAAACTCTATCAAAGTCCTCGTAACACCCTGGTTAGCATCAATTGCTAAAAAAATAGCATCCGATTTGGGAGCATAATCAACCAAAGCTTCTTCATGCTCTGTTATATCCGATGAAAGACCAGGGGTATCAACAATCACAATGCCTTTATCAACGGTTCTTGAATTTCTGTATACTTTGATCGTTTTTACAACCGAGAGATCAAAATTTAAACTTTCACTATAATCTTTTAACTCATTTACGATACTATCCCTTGTAACAACTTCAATCTTGTTTTGCTCATAGTTGAAACGAACCTCATTGATAACTGCTGTTGTAGGCAAAATATCCGTAGGTAATACGTTTTCTTTTATTAAAGAATTAATCAAAGAACTCTTTCCTGAACTAAACTCTCCAAAAATTGGAATAATGATCTCACTTTTTGCAATCTTTTCCTCTATGGATGCAAGACGAGAGTTCATACTGCTTAAAAAATCATAAGAACCAAGCATATTGTTTAAATTACGAATTGACTCGTCAATAGTATCTATAAGGTAATTCATTTTTTACGTATATTCTTACCCCATTATTTTGTAAATGAATACTAAAGCGTAATATTGTCAAAAAAAAGAAAAGTAACATTGACTATTCTTCCAAATCCGCTAAATCTGCTATTTTTAATTGGTATTTTTGAGCCATGGCTAACCCTTTGTCAATGCTTGCAGCTACATCCTGGGGACGATGAGCATCCGAATTTAGAACAACACTTATGTTATATCCGCTGGCTAGTTCCCAAAACTCATCCAAAGGATACATTCTTCTTTTTCCTTTTGGGGAATTCACCCTAGGTTTTCGAAAACCTAAACCATTGATTTCCAAAGGAATTTTTAGTTCTTCCGCAGCCTGTAATATATCTTTGCTGCAAGCAATAGTATTTTCATCCCATGGTAAATAGGAGTTTCCAAATAAATCCGGATGAGCAATAAAACGAAAAAGTCCTGACTGCATACTTTCAACAACGTAATTTCCATAGGCAATCAAATCTTTTCCATGGACCAAATCTCCGTAAGTATTTTTCCATTCGTTTCCATCAGTAAAATAATGAGGAGCACCTATCAGATAATCAAATCCGTATTCTCCAAGCAATTTTTCTTGGTAAAAAGAATGGTATTCTTTTGCATATTCACATTCCATACCCTTCAAAATTTTAATTTGAGTAAATTCACTTTTAGCCGAAATGATTGCGTTCACATAATTACCCAATTCCGAGAAGTGCATTCGAACGTTTAACCATCGGTTGTCCGGCAGAGGAGTGTGGTCGGAAATTCCCAAAACGGTAATACCGTTTTCTATGGCAACTTTAACGTAATCTTTCACATCACCAGAGGCGTGTTTGCATCGAAAAGTATGTGTATGGTAATTTTTCATAATGTAATCAATCCATAACATACCTTAATAAAATATCTAAGTTGATTGGCAAGAAGAAATATCACCTTAGAAATCTAGTTCGCTTGCTTTGGAAAGACTGTTTGGGGAATGTGATTGTCCTTTATTAACGTGAGCTTGATATATCGAACTCACGTTTTAGTAGGATTTTTGGCTATTTCCTTAGATCAAGTGTGTAAGGAAACTCTTTGTTTATTTCTTCTTGGTTTACAAAAATAGCTCCTGGCGTATGTCCAAAAGAGAAAAATCTAGAAATCCTTCTTGCTTCAGCTTCATTGGCGTTTACAGGAAAAGTGTCATAACCTCTTCCACCCGGATGCATAACATGATATGTGCACCCTCCAATGGATTTGTTATTCCAAGTATCCACAACATCAATAACCAAAGGTGTATGAATCGGTATTGTAGGATGAAGAGCAGAAGGTGGTGCCCATGCCTTATATTTAATACCAGCGACAAATTCTCCGTTTACTCCCGTGGGCTTCAAAGGTATCATCCTGCTATTACAAGTTACAATGTGCCTTGTATTTGTGGCACCAAATATACGAATTTGCAACCTTTCTACCGAAGAATCAACATATCTTGCCATTCCTCCTGCGGCAACTTCTTCTCCTAAAACGGGCCAAGGCTCTAATGCCATCCTGAGTTCAATATGAATATTACCAATTTGGACTGTTCCATAAATTGGAAATCGAAAGCTAAAAAACGTATCATACCAACTTAAGTCAAACTCAAATCCCCATGAATTCAAGTCTTGGATAATATCATTAAAGTCATCTTTTATGAAATGAGGTAGCATAAATTTATCATGGATTTGATTTCCCCACTTTACAAGGCTTGCATTATAAGGAGCATCCCAAAATCTTGCAACTAGCGCTCTTATCAAAAGAGTTTGTGCCACACTCATTTTGAAGTGAGGGGGCATCTCAAAAGCCCTCATTTCCAAGAGCCCTTTTCGACCGCTGTAACCATCCGGCGAATATAACTTATCGATACAAAATTCAGCTCTGTGAGTATTGCCTGTTAAGTCAGTCAATAAATTTCTTAAAAGCCTATCAACCAACCAAGGCGAAGTATATTGGTTTTGTTGTATTTGGTTAAAAGCAATTTCTATTTCATTAACCGTATCGTGTCTTGCTTCGTCAATCCTTGGTGCTTGGCTTGTGGGTCCTAAAAATAAACCGGAAAATAAATAAGACAAGCTTGGATGGTTGTGCCAATAAGCAATCAAACTTTTAAGTAAGTCCGGTCTTCGTAAAATCGGACTATCTGCAGGAGTTGGTCCTCCAATAGTTACATGGTTTCCACCACCCGTACCGGTGTGCCTACCGTCTATCATAAACTTTTCCGCACCAAGTCTGCTCCATCTTGCTTCATAGTACAAGGTTTCTGTTTTTTCGACCAATTCATCCCAAGAAGTAGACGGATGAATGTTCACCTCTATCACTCCTGGATCAGGAGTTATGGAAAAGCTTTGAACTCTACTATCCGAAGGAGGATTATAGCCCTCGATTAAAACTTTTAAGCCGAGATCCAAACAAGTTTTTTCAATGGCTGCCATCAATTCCAAATAGTGCTCTATCATCGTTAGAGGTGGAACAAACACATACAGGTTCCCTTGTCTGGGTTCCACACAAAGTGCAGTTCGTGTTAAATAATCCGGAGACATTTCGATAAACTCATAACCTGGAACCGGAAATTCTTTATCTTCCTTTGTGTCTTTTAAAGGAAGATATGTTTGTACCCTATTTTTGATTGCTTTTTCTTTGGTTTTGGTTTGAAAATTTTTCAAAGGCTCGCTGCCTTCAAAAAATGGCCATTCTACTTCAAAATCTTCTTTTTCCGAATGAACCAAAGATTTCAGAGGAAGCCTAAACCCCATAGGTGAATCACCAGGAAGTAAATACATCCTTTCTCTTTTAAAGAACCAAGGACCTGTCCCCCATTTATTTTCAAAATAATCCCATTTTAAAGGCATGGCATAGCCTACAATTTTATCAAGACCTTGTTCCAAAACTTTTCGTAAAGTTTTTCTTTCTTCCGGGTCATCTAGCTTTACCTTAAATGGGTCTTGGTTAACGGGTAAGGTTCCTTCTTTCCAAAGATAATAGTATACGTCCTCAAAAGCAGATTGTATATGCTTGCTTGTTATGTCTAGATTTTTACTCAATTGCTGGATAAATCGCTGAGCGTCTTCAAAGGTATAACCATAATTTATGGATTCATTCCCAAACAAATCCGGATTTTCCCATATCGGAACACCGTCTTTTCTCCAATAACAAGTCAAAGCCCATCTAGGAAGAGATTCACCAGGATACCACTTACCTTGTCCGTAGTGCAACAATCCGCCTTTGCCATATTTTTCTTTTAATCTATAAAATAAATTGGAAGCATAGAATTTTTTTGTAGGACCTAAGGCATCTGTATTCCACTCAGCTCCTTCCATATCATCAACGGATACAAATGTAGGTTCTCCACCCATAGATAGCCGAACGTCGTTTTCAACCAATTGCTTATCTATTTTCTTTCCTAACAGATAAATGCTTTCCCATTGTTCTTCCGTATAAGGTTTTGTAACTCTTGGGATTTCTTTGATTCTTTTTACGGACATTTCAAAGCCAAAATCAACGTTAGCTTTTTCTGTATATCCGGTTATGGGAGAAGCTGTGGAAGGCTCCGGTGTACAAGCCAAAGGAATATGCCCTTCACCGGCAAACAATCCGGAAGTAGGGTCCAAACCAACCCAACCTGCTCCCGGCAGATAAACCTCTGCCCACGCGTGTAGATCTGTAAAGTCCTTTTCCGGTCCGGCAGGACCATCAATTGGTTTTATATCAGGTGCAAGTTGAATAAGATAGCCGGAAGTAAACCTTGCGGCAAAACCGATACTTCTTAAAATTTGGATTAGCAACCAAGAAGTATCTCGACAGGAACCTTGCCTTGATGTGAGGGTTTCCCGTGTTGATTGGATCCCTGGTTCCATCCTTATTGTATAATAAATGTCTTGCTGCAGTTTTCGGTTTAAAGCAACTAAAAAGTCTACCGTTCCCTTGATGGAAAAATCTATTCCTCGTATATAATTGTCTACTAATTCATTCCGATCCGTTACCTTCATATAAGGAGATAAATCTCCTAAAATACTTTCATCATAAGTAAAGGGATATTCCAAAACATAATTGTCCAAATAGAAATCAAACGGATTAACTACAACCATATTGGCAACTAACTCTACTTCTACAGTCAACTCAGTGGTTTTTTCTTTGAAGATATATCTTGCTTGAAAATTTCCAAAGGTATCTTGCTGCCAATTCACATAATGATCCTTCGGTGTTACCTTTAAAGTATAAGCTGTTATTGGCGTTCGAGTATGTAAAGCCGGTCTTAATCGTATCACATGAGGTGATAACATTACAGGTTTATCGTACTTATAACTAGTTTTATGGTTGAGTGCAACTTTAATCGACATCCTAATCCCTACCCATTATTTTTATATATTTTAACATAATAGCAAGATTCATACCAAATTACTCAATTACCATTTTTTCAAAATGCTTAAAAATTACTATTCTTAATTTTTATGAAAAAATCCCTTCCGCATAATATTTGATTATTATTATAGCATTTTGTTTAAAATATCAAAATAAGAATAATTACAACTAAAATAAATTTTTTACAGTTATGTAATAACCTTGTAACAAAAGTTTCGAATAATATTCTAAAATCAATTAAAGGAATTATGTTATGGCTATAAGCGTTTTAGAAAAAACAGGTACAAAGGTTCGACAATTAGAGGTTAGGCTTGCAGAAGACCAATATGAAATCGAAATGGCTCTGGCACTTAGATATAACGTATTTAATCTGGAAATGGGGGAAGGGTTACCCCAGTCTCGCTCCACTCAAAAAGACAGAGATGAATATGACTATTACTGTGACCACCTAATCGTTTTGGATAAAAGTGAAGACAACAAAGTTGTTGGAACCTATAGGATTTTGAAAGGAAAGGTAGCTAGGGAAAATATCGGTTTTTATTCGGAAACAGAATTTGATCTTTCTAAAATATACGGATTTGCGGATGAAGTAGCCGAGGTAGGAAGGAGTTGCGTTCACAAGGACTATAGAGGTGGCTCGGTTATTTCTTTGCTGTGGGCTGGATTTGCCGAATATATAACAGAACACAATGTTAGATATTTGATGGGTTGCGGGTCGATTCACTCAACTGATTCAGAACAAGCTTCCGAGATTTATGCCTATCTAAGGGAAAAAGGACAGTTAGCTGGTGAGAAATTTTTTATAGAACCTTATAAAACTCACAGAGTTCCCGGTTTTGATCCGAACTATAAAATTCTCGATTTAAAAGAAACAGGAAAAAGGCTCCCGCCTCTTATTAAAGGGTATTTAAGACTAGGAGCTAAAATTTGCGGATTACCGGCTCTTGATATGTTATTTGGTACAATTGATTTATTTGTATTGTTTGATTCCAATAACATTGTTTCCAAGTATGCCAAACATTACCACATCGAAAAATAAGTAGTCAAGTAAAAGTTTTTATAAAGTCACTTCGATATGGTTACGGTTGGTTGGTGAGTAGCAACATAGCGTATCAAACCACCGTAACCTACTTAAGTGACCGATTTGCTCTAAACTCAGCGATATCCCTCGTATTTTGGGACATGTGTTTTTTTTCTTAGTTTCGGATTGTTCGATAACAGGAACAAAAACTATCATAATTTTTTTCAACCCTAAATATATGCTATCAAGACTTTAGTATTTATTCCTAACACTTATTTTGTCTACAAATACAATTGAAAGCTATACAATTTGCGTAAGAACACTAGCAACGCATTACAACACAGCACCTACTCAATTAACTGAAAAGCAGGTCAGAGATTTTTTTCTTTATATCAAAAACACAAAGAAATTGTCATCCCAATCTTACAACGTATATCATTCTGCTATAAAGTATTTTTACACTCTGTTTAACAAAGAACATTTAATGAAGTCTATTCCAAAATGTAAGGTTCACAAATCAAAGCCAATTATTCTTTCAAAACAAGAAATTATTAGAATTATTGATTCGATTTATAACATCAAACATAAAGTAATCATTTCACTTCTATATCCAGCGGAATTAAGAGTTAGTGAAGTTGTAAATCTTAAATTAACGAACATAGATAAAGATAGAAGGCAGATTTTTGTTAGAAATGCAAAAGATAATAAAGATAGATATACATAGTCCCCCCATTCTATGGATTTTCGCTGGTAACGGCGTAAACAGCTTCGTCCAATGCATTGCGATGCACTGAGCTTGTCGAATGTGTTTCAGACATTTTACTCTAAAACAATGGAATTTTAGATTGTAATTTTTTACAATCACAGGAGATCATTATCTTTACAGGGATAAACGTCTGAAACAATACTTAGAGCTTATATATTTATTTATGATTAACAAATAGAATTATACTTAAAACTTTGGAATAATATGATACAACGAAAGAGTTTTATTTTTGAGGGACTTAAACTTTCTTTTTTGGAATATAATCCGGAAGCTTCCAAAACAATCCTTTTTGCCCACGCCAACGGATATAGTGCGGGATGTTATACATTTTATTTTCAAGAACTGGCAAAACGAGGATTTCGGGTTATTGCACTTGACTTTTCCGGACATGGATATTCTGATTATAACCTAAATTTTAAGGATTGGACACTTTATCGAGATCAACTGCTTGCTTTAATAACTCATTTAAGCTTAAGCGATATTTATGGGATTGGTCATTCTATGGGTGGAGCAACAATGTTATTAGCATCTGTAGTTGAAAAAAAAGTTTATCAAGGAATTATAGCTTTGGACCCGGTTATTTTGAATATGCCAAAAATACTTTTATCAAGAATATTTGGCTCTACCATTGCCCGAAATGCGCAAAAAAGAAGAGATACCTTTCCCAACTTGCAAGTTGTCAAAAAAGCTTTTCGAAAATTTCCTGTCTTCAGAGATTGGCGCGAAGATATGTTTGAAAACTATTTGGAGTCTTGTTTTAGAGAAACAGAAGAAGGTTTAAAGCTTCGATGTTCTCCTGCTTTGGAAGCAAAGAACTTTAGGTCTTGTGGTATACAAAGTTATTTTCATTTTGGTGCCATAAAAACCAAAACCAAAATTATCATTCCGGAAAATTTTGAAGTCTGTTCTCCCAAAGCTGCTCATAGAATCTTGAGAGGAAACTCAGAGTCTTCCTTAATCCTTCTAAAAAATGGAACTCACTTTTTCCCTTTTGAAAAACCAGATTGGACATTACAAGCAATACTGGATTTTTTAGGGGTGTGAATTACACTTCTCTTTCCTTTTTTTTTCGGCGTAAGCTTTTTCTTCATTGTAGGTGGAAGTTTGGGATAATTCCAGCCAATAGTCACATTCTATCCTATAATTTAAATAAACCCCATAAGGAAGACAAGCTTTGCCGCTACGTTTCAAGTCATGTTGCCTTTTGTATTCCAAGTAACTGTCTTGGTAGAACTTGCCTTTGTTTGTTGCACAAGAGTAGGTGGAAGCAAGAAGTACCAAGATTGGTATAAGTGAAAATCTCATTTTATTCCCTTTTTATTTATGGTTATATTTGTTGAATTATTAAAATTGGAAAATTACTGGCAATATTTTGCAATTTGTTCTAAAGCAATTTTTTCAGCTTTTACACATTTTGGAAACTTTTTTTCATACTGCCATGCTTCACATTTTATTTTTCTAATATTATTTTCATGCTCATCTATCTTTGCTTGACTTAATTGGAGCCGATTTTCGATATTGGTTACTTGTTCCTCTTTTTGAAAAACACTGCAAAAAAAGGTATTCCCTATTAAAATTATCATTATTAAAAAATTTATAAATTTCATTTGCCCTCATTACCTTATTTAATTTTGATTTTATAGCAAGTTTCCTGGATCAGTTTGTACAATTCTTGTTTTCCTTCTTCGCATGTCACTTCGGATTCTTGTGCCCTATATTCTTTACACCTTTGTATGCGTTCTAGTTCTCTTTTATTCTCAGATTCTCGTACCTGTTCTTCAAATTTTTCACGATTTTCACGACTGCGTTCTTCATTTCTTTGCCTTAGATAATCACGATATGTGGTACATTCCACTAAAGTAATGCCTAATAAAAAAAAAGTTAAAATAAGTGATAAAAGTTTCATTTACTCTCCCTTAATATTTTTGATAGTTAGATTTATTTGGGTAGGGATTTGTTCAACTTTTTTTTTACAAAACAAAAGAAAACTTATTATAGCTAATAATTAGTTTCTGGGAAAAGGAGCTTGAATCGAATCAATAAAATTGCCAATATCTTTTAGCACGGTTTCTCTTTTTTCTGGAATCTCATTCATAGTTTCATGGTAAAGACCGGGATATACTTTTAGAGTTTTGTTTTGTGCAGTTAATTTGTAAAATAACTCTTTACTACCTTCCACATCTATAATTCCATCTGCCTCTCCATGTGTAATAAAAATGGGAATTTGAATATTACTCAATTTTTTGTATATAACGTCTGCAATATTAAATAAGGTAGTTCCCATTTTAAAAGAAACTTTACCATGGACAAGAGGATCAGAATTGTATTTCTCAACCACTGCTTTATCGTGGGAAAGGTAATTTGTGTTTAAATCTGCGTCAATAATGAATGATGGGAAAATATTTGCCAAAAATCCGGCTACGGTTTTTTTTATTTCTTTATCAAGAGACATTTTAACCCTTAATGCCGGTGCACTTGTAATTAAAGCATGAAGATTTTTCTGATTTTGAGGTTCTAAAGTGTATTGCAAAACAATTACCCCACCCATGGAATGACCAAGCAAAAAAACTTTCTCAGTCTTTTCTTCTTTTTTAACAATGTTAATTAAATCTCCTAAATCACTTGCGTAATCACTAAACTCATCAACGTGTCCCCGTATTCCGTCTGAGCGCCCATGACCTCTGGAATCCAAAGCATAGATATTTATATCACTATCTTGAAGATGGTTGACTAAATTTTCATACCTATCGCTATGATCACTAAATCCATGCTGAATCACTAAAAACCTTTTGGCATAAGGTTTTGTCCAAAATTGGTAAAATATATTCATTCCGTCTTTGCTGGATTTGAAGCTACTATGATGATTTGTGAAACTCATTATGTTTTCCCATAAACAGTGTTTATAAGCATTTATTCTAATATGAACCCTATAATTTTAGTCAAGCCAATTAAAAAATTTAAATTGATTTTAAAGATATGAGGAGTTGCTTATTGATTGTATCAATAGATACAAAAAAGTAATAAACAGAGAAAATAAATGGCAATTAAAAAATCCGATATTTACAATGTGTTATCAGTAATTATCTGCATTAAACTATTTATACAGGAACCAAATCTTTTAGGTAACACAGATATTGGGAGTTTCAAAATCTTTGGCAAAATTAGAGTTTTTGTTTTTGCGGGTAGGAATGAAAATGTTGTACAACTGCGCGTGTAAGCTGCGATTTTTCAATCCCAAATAGAAGCTCTAAAGTTGTTTTTGAATTCAAAAAAATAAAAAATGTATTGAATTTTTTAAATAAATAAATTTTATCATTAAATAATGATAGGTGAGTAACATGAGGCTTTCAATTTTATTAGCATTTTTTTTCATTATTAGCACACTTTCTTGTGATACGTTTCAAACAGAGTCCGAGGATGAGCAGATTTCCGTTGAAAGTAGAGAGAGTGAATCCGGAAGTTCAAGTAAAAGACCCATAATTAAACCGCCTAGACCGGTTGTTGACGGCGGAGAACAAAACAAACCGCCAAGACCAGTTGTCGTAGACCCGGATGAAAATAAAAAAGAGAACAATTCGGATAATGGTAGGAATGAAGCATGGTGCAAACACTGGAAATTTGTCCATAAAACGGCACATAGTGATCGTATGCGAGAAATCGCAAAAGAAAAATTAAGAAAGCTCAATTGTCGGTGAATTTAGTCTGGGATATCTTTATTTTGCCGGTGACTGCCTTGGTTTATATTTTAAATACGATTTCAGCAATTCTCGGCAAGAAATTAATATACATAAAAAAGCTGAAAAAATAACCATGGTATAAAAACTATATTCAAAAAGAGATTGTATTTATGAATGAAAACCCAGTTAGGAAGAGCAGTAAGGGAAAGAAATTAAAATTTGAAACTTTTGTAGATGAAATACGAAAGGCAACATCTGAAAATATAATAGATACACGGGAATCTGATTAAGAATGGAGATGGAAAAGAGAAACAAGACTGTGAAATGAATGCAAGAACGATCTTAAAGTGATAAAAGGCAGAAGCCGCTGTTGGCCAGCCAGCATAAAAAGCTATATGAGTAATTGCCGAGAGGATTTCATCTTTTGAAAGTCCATTCTCTAGCCCTTTTTTGAAATGGTATTCCATTTGTTCAATCCTATTTTGAGAGACAAGGCTTGTTATTGTTATAAGGCTTTTATCTCTCTGAGACAATCCCTCTCTATTCCAGATATCACCAAAAAGTAAATCTTTTGTAAGATTTGCAAACTCTGGTGATATTGTGCTAAGGTCAAATGAAGTTGGCTTTACATCTTTAGTCGACATTGTGTATTCCTTTTTAAGTGTTTAATTTGTTTGTTTAATTTTGTTGATTGTATTGTTCATCCGAAACAGCTTCCAACCACTCAACATTCTTTCCGTTTTTAGATTCTTGAATTGCTATATGGGACATACTTTCTTCCTTACTAGCACCATGCCAATGCTTAACTCCAGGGGGAGTCCAGACAACATCTCCATTTTTAATTATTTGAATTTTTCCTCCCCATTGTTGAATGAGTCCCGTTCCCTCAGTAACAATCAATAACTGTCCCATTGGATGTGTATGCCAGTTTGATCTAGACTTTGGAGGAAACGTAACTAAGGCTCCAGACACTTTATGAGGTTCTTTAATATCTAATAATCCTTTTACCTCTACTGGACCGGTAAAAAGTTTTGCTGGAACATTTAATTTTGTCTGATCCTCTTTTCGAGTAATCACCATTTGAGCATTTGTATCTTTGTTTACTTTATCACAAGCAGAAATGATTAGTAATAGTAATAAAAGTAAAAATGTTTTCATTTTTATTCTCCTTTTAATAAACAGGTTATCAATTTGTTTTTACAATTTAATTATCGCTGATTGCTAGGTGCTTGAAAATACCTGATTCTACGAAATATTGCCTGATCCTACAAAAGTTTAAAAATTTAAAAGATTTTAAATATGAAAGCATTTAACTGTTATTTTACCTCCAAGAAGGCACTGCGGACCTGTAATGGCAGGAGTACTTGGCACTAAGAAATTCACCTACGATCTATGGGGTGATACCTTTATTACTTATAAATTAAAATAAATATTTAAAAAAGTTTACCAATTAATTATTTTTAACCATGGTTAGGCGGATAATATCTTTAAAAAAATAACACTTGTATGTGAAATTTAATGATTTCTAACAAAAAATTACTAATCATATTTCTTTTTTTGATAAAAATATACATTGAATCTTGACGAAAAACATTCCTTTTTTATACTTGAGTTATATTATTATACATAAATAGCACATTTTTCTTATGATACAAAGTTTTAATAACAAGACAGAAAAAGTAGGCGATGATCTAAAAAAAAGTATAAAAAAAGGAAGTAAGGTTGATATAGCAGCTAGTATTTTCTCGATCTTCGGTTACGAATCCTTAAAATCAGAACTCAATAAATGTGAACAAATACGTTTTATATTTACAGATCCAACATTTATTGAAGTAGATAAGAATCGTAGGCAAAGAAAACAGTTTGAAATTAATTCTAATAATATAAAAAAAGCAATTAGCGGTTCAGTTTTTGAAATAAATTTAAAAAATGAGCTAAAAGGTAAGGCAATTGCTAAAGAATGCAAAAAATGTATCGAACAAAAGGTAACGTTTAAGACCAATGCAGGTCATAAATATATCCAACCACATCTGACTTTAGACAACACTGAATCAAAATTTGTTTATACTGGTATGGGTGAGTTTAGTAGTGCTGGTATAGGATATGAGAAAGATAATACCATACTAAACCAGATCATCAAAACTGATGATTTTGAGATGACAAAGCAATATTTTAATAGCTTTGAAGAAATTTGGAATGACCCCAAAATTTTAAGGGATGTTACGGATGAAGTTGTTGATTATATTGCAGATTTATATAGAGATGCAGTTCTTGGAATTATCAATAAATTAGAAAGGTATAATGGCTGTATTCTTGCTGATAGTGTAGGTCTTGGAAAAACTTTTTCGGCTCTTGGTGTTATAAAATATTATCAAGAGAGAAATCGAACCATTCTAGTTCTTTGTCCCAAAAAATTGGGAGATAACTGGCAAACCTTTCTAAATAACTATGACGATAACCCTTTAATAAAAGATCGCTTGAATTACAATGTCTTGTATCATACAGACCTATCAAGGGAAAAAGGATATTCTAATGGAATTGATTTATCTAGAATCAACTGGGGCAATTATGATTTAGTTGTGATTGATGAGTCTCACAACTTTAGAAACAATGATCCAAGAAAAGATAAAATGACTCGCTATCAAAAACTTCTAAAACACGTCATGAAAGCCGGAGTAAAAACCAAAGTTCTTATGTTGTCGCTACTCCTGTTAATAATAGGTTTACTGATCTAAAGAATCGGATTGCCTTAGCGTATGAAGGACATACCGATATAAAAGATGAAAAAATGGACATTAGTACAAGCATAGATAATGTACTTCGCAATGCACAAAAGATTTTTAACGATTGGTCAAACTTACCTTTAGAAGAGAGAACTAGCCAGCAGTTACTAAAAAATTTAAACAATAATTTTGACTTCTTTAAATTACTTGATAGTGTAACAATAGCTCGTAGCCGAAAGCATATCGAAAAATATTATAATATGAACAAAATTGGAAAGTTTCCAAACCGTCTGAAGCCTATAACCCACAGAGCTGACATTACAGAATTGGAAGATTTTATTAAAATTGAGGAATTGTACAAAAAGCTTTCCAAACTCAATATGTCTATTTATTCACCTTTTGACTACATTCTTGATGGCAAAATAGCTTTTTACAGCGACCTTTATGATACGGATATAAATGAAAGAGTAAGTTTTAAACAATCTCATAGAGAAAGAAATTTACAAATTCTTATGAGAGTGAATCTCTTAAAACGCCTTGAAAGTTCAGTCGATTCTTTTAGGATTACTTTGAATAAATTTTTGAATCGAATCGAAACTACATTAAAAACCATCAAAGAATTTGAGAAAAGTGGAAAGAATCATGGTATAAATTTCACAAATTTTAGCGATGTCAATTTAGACGCTGACAGTGATGATTGGCTTGATGATGAATTTAGTATAGGCGACAAAGTTAAAATCAACCTTGCAGACATGAATATATCCTCTTGGAAAGATGATTTAGAATTTGATTATAACATAGCTAAGCAACTTCTTCTTGAAATGCAAAGGGTCACACCTGTTCATGATAAGAAGTTACAAGCCCTTAAATATTTTATTCAATCGAAATTAGATAATCCAATCAATCAAGGTAATAAGAAAGTTCTAATTTTTAGTGCTTTTGCGGATACAGTGGATTATCTTTACAAAAATCTTGCCAATCATAACAAAAAAGTTCATGGTTTAGAAACTGCAAAAATTACAGGATCAGACGAAAACAAATCTACGATAAAAATTGATAATTCGTTTAATAGTATCTTAATCAATTTTTCTCCCATCTCTAAGGAAAGAAAGGCAACGAATACTTCAGAAATTGATGTTTTGATTGCTACAGATTGCATTTCAGAGGGACAGAATTTACAAGATTGCGATACTCTCATTAATTACGATATTCATTGGAATCCTGTTCGTATTATACAGAGGTTTGGACGTATTGATAGGATAGGTTCTCGCAACAAAGACATTCAGCTCATTAACTTTTGGCCCCAATTATCCCTTGATGATTATATCAATCTCAAAAATCGGGTGGAAACGAAGATGTATATGGTCGATGCAACCGCTACAGGTGAGGACAATGTTTTAACGAATAAATCATCCGATTTACTTTTTAGAAAAAAACAATTGGAGAAATTGCAAGAAGAAGTTGTGGATATAGAAGAAATCAATACTGGCGTTTCTATTACAGACCTTGGGCTTAATGATTTTCGTATGGATTTGGTAAATTATATCAATGAAAACGGCAATTTAGAGGGTGTTCCTAATGGTATACATACTGTATGTAAACAAGATTTAGACATAGGAGCTGAGGAAGGTGTAATTTTTGTTTTAAAAAATATCAATATCGAAGTAAACATAGATAATACAAACCAACTCCATCCTTTCTATTTAGTTTATATAAAACAAAATGGAGAGGTATTATCTAATCATTTGAACATAAAGAATACTCTTGATATTTTGAGGACTATTTCTAAAGGGAAAGATTCGCCTATCAAAGATGTTTATGAAGTTTTTAACAACGAAACTGAAGATGGTAAAAAGATGGATACATATTCTGCTCTTCTGAATAAATCTATTGAATCCATTTTGAACGTTAAGGACGAAAAGGATGTAGACAGTTTATTTTTATCCGGTGGAACTACTGCTTTAGTAAATACCATTAAAGGATTGGAAGATTTTGAAATGATAGCTTTTGTAGTGGTTAAATAAATATGGAGTTGAAATTACCACATTCTGCTTTTGTTAATAAATTTATAGCCAAAACGAAATTTTATGAAAGAGCTCTGTTGAGTCATAAATTACAGCAGGAGTTTGTGCAAAAAATTCAGAAGGTAACTTGGAAGTATAAGTTGGCTGAAAATACTTTAGGTGTGAATAAGACTGACAAAGTTACAGAAATCCAAATTTTTGAGATAGAACTAAAGGAGAAAAATATCCCCAAGAAAGTTTTAAAAGTTATCGATGGTTCTATTCCATACCAAATCCTTTATATATTTATTTATCAAAACAATTTTGCTTATGGTATAACCTTAAAAGAAGAAAATAAGGCAGAAAATTACTACTTTTCCGAATGGAATGAGGACATCATTTTTGATTTTATTGGGGTTGACCTAGAAAAGATTTATCAAAAACTTGTGAAAGCTTTTATTAAAGAAGAAGCTCAAAATCAAAAAGATTTTTCAGATGCCATCGGTTTGGATCAGGAAATTAAATCTTTGGAAAAAGAAATCATTACGTTGCAAAACAAAATCCAAAGAGAAAGACAATTCAATCGAAAAGTTGAATTGAATAAGACTTTATTAGCTAAAGAAAAAGAATTAAAACAAATTACGAAGGATGTATAATAGATGGAAAAGCTTAAAATGCAAACACCAAATATAGTAGATGAGCATATTGAGAATATTGGTAATATGTTTCCCAATGTCATTACGGAAATACGAGATGAGAAAGGGAATTTGAAAAAAGCGATAGATTTTGATCTGTTAAAACAGCAATTGTCTGATGTTATAGTCGAAGATGATAACGAAAGGTATCGTCTTGATTGGCCTGGAAAGAAAGCTTCTTTACTCAAAGCAAATACTCCCATCAATAAAACACTCCGTCCAGTTGTGGAAGAAAGTGTTGACTTTGATACTACAGAAAACTTATACATCGAAGGTGATAACTTTGAAGTTTTGAAAATTTTGCAGGAATCTTATCTTGGAAAAGTGAAAATGATCTATATCGATCCTCCGTATAATACTGGTAAAGATTTTATTTATAAAGATAATTTTAAAATAACTAAAGATGAATATGATGAAGAATTAGGAGTTGAAAACGAAGAAGGAGAAAAACTTTTTAAAAATAGTGATACAAATGGAAGATTTCATTCCGATTGGTTAAGTATGATGTATGAAAGATTGGTTGTAGGTAGAGATTTACTCAAAGATGATGGAGTGATCTTAATAAGCATTGATGATAATGAGGTTCATAATTTAAGAAAAATATGTGATGAAATATTCGGGGAGGAGAATTTCTTTGCATCACTTGTTAGAAAATCTATGCATACGGTTAGAAACTCAAGTAAAGATTTTAATAAAAATACTGATTTTGTATTGGTATATGGAAAAAACAAGTCTTGGTTTGAATCAGATAAAAAAAACTATATAAGAGAATTAAAAGATAAATCAGAACATTATAATCTTGACGATAACGATGGAAGAGGAAAATATAAATTAGATCCTCTATCTGCTAGAAACTATTATAAACCATATAAACATACTTTTAATAATGGAGTTGTATGGAAAGCTCCTGAAGGGAGTTTTCCTCGATATTCAGAAGAAACTCTAGATTTTATGGAAGCTAACAATAGAATTGTTTTTTCAGGAAAAGAACCTAGGGCAAAAAGATATTTAAATGAGGTTCAAGAAGGACAACCTCCAGACACATTATTAAAATCTGAGGATGTTGGATATAATTTTAATGGAACTAAAACCTTAGCAAATATTTTAAATTCAGATAAAATATTTTCACAACCTAAACCAATAGAATTAATTGAATATTTTATTAAAATAATTAGGGTCCCTTCTGCAATTATCTTAGACTTTTTCTCAGGTTCAGCCACAACAGCACATGCTGTTATGCAGCTCAATGCGGAAGATGGCGGTGAGCGAAAGTTTATCATGGTTCAACTCCCTGAAAAAACAGATGAAAATAGCGAAGCGTATAAAGCAGGTTATAAAACAATATCCGATATTGGTAAAGAAAGAATCCGCCGGGCTGGGAAAAATATCTTAGATGAATTGAATGAAAAAAACAAACAATTACAATTAGGTGATAATAACGAAGAGAAAAAACTTGATATTGGTTTTCGAGTCTATAAGGTAGACTCATCCAACATGAAAGATGTTTATTATCATCCAACGGAATTAAACCAAGACAATCTTCTAAATTTAGAAAGCAATATCAAAGAAGACCGCACACCTGAAGATTTACTTACCCAAGTAATCCTTGATTTAGGATTAGAGTTAAACTTACCAATAGAAAAAAAGAAGATAAATAAAAACAATGTATTCTTTGTCCAAGAAAATTCTTTGGTTGCTTGCTTTGAAGATAAAATAGATTTTTCCATAATAGATGAAATCGCAAAAATAAAACCACTAAAAGTAGTTTTTAAAGATGCTAGTTTCAAAGACGATAAAGATCGAATCAATGTAGAAGAAAGGTTCAAAAGACTTTCACCAGAAACAAGCATAATGGTATTATGAGTGTAGTAAATGTTTCCCCCCTGCCCCCTTGAAAAGGGGGTGAACTTCGTAACCATTGGTCTTAGCTCCCCCGCTTCGCGGGGGTTGGGGGGAATTTCATAAATAAATTTTATATGTTTTCTTTTGTTTTTAATTCTACGGGTATTCTACTTGGAATATAACGTATTTTTGTAAGATTTGAACCTAATTCTTGATCGAGTTCAAGTTTGATCATCCTAAAAGTAGAATCATAAGCAAATTTTCCTTTCCCATTTAAAATCGTTTCCAATTTTTCTTTTCGTATATACCCAGTAGGGTTGTACAAATTTTGAGCCAAATAAAAATTTGCTTCACGATAATATAAGAATGAGTTTAACTTCATTATTTTTAATAGTCTTTTTTCATCTCTAAGTAAATGATTGGAAGTGAATATAATTACTCGGTTAATGTTTTCTTTTTTAGCATGTTCGAGTATAAAAGAAGGTTCTAAATGGGTAGATTGGATTGTATAAAAGGATAAATTTTTTGAAACTGCTTGAAGCCTTTTGAAACGTAAACCATATTGTTTATGGAAAGAATGAGAGAGTAATTCTTCTTCTTCTAAAATTGGATAATTTTTAGAATAGTTACTTGTTTTTAAATATAAAGAAAAAAAACGAAAATTTGATTGGTTTAGAGATGAATAAAAATCCCTTTTCCCTTCTCTAAGAAATACTCCCTCGTTTATTTCTGAAAGATTTTGAAGTGTTATACAAATCCTTCCTTTTATTTTTAATTCTGGTAAATTCATTGTTTTTTAAAAAAAGATAAAATTCTTCCCTGGCTTTTTTGTATTTTTCATATTCTTGTAACGATTTTTCACTAGAAAAAAGACTCATAACAATACCCTTTAGAATAATTTTGTTCTATTATTAAAAAGATCAAGCTATAAAAATAAATGAAAAAATTTTATTAATAGAAAAAACATTTTGGATAAAAAAAGAGATGAATGAAATGACTTATAGCTTTTATGGTTTAAATAATTATGGAATTAAAATTTAAACAACAACAGTACCAAGTTAACGCAGCATTGTCTGTTGTAAACTGCTTTCACGGTCAGCAAAAAGGTTTTCGAAAAGAAACTGTAGGAAGAACCATAACCGATATGGGAATGTTTGAATCTAAAGTAGAAATCAACGAAATATTTTCCAATAAAAAATTTGAGTTAATAGAAGACGATATACTAAAAAATGTCAAAGAAGTTCAAAAAGAACAAGGATTGAAAGAAAGCGAAATACTTTTGGGAAACCAAGTCCCTCAATTCTCCATAGAAATGGAAACAGGAACTGGAAAAACGTACGTCTATACAAAAACCATGTACGAACTCAATAAAGAATATGGCTGGAGTAAGTTTATTGTACTTGTTCCGTCTGTTGCAATTCGTGAGGGAGTTCATAAATCCTTAGAAATAACAGAAAAACACTTCCATGAGATGTATGGAAAAAAGGTACGATTTTTCATATATAATACTCAGAATAAATCAAATTTAGTAAATATAAAAAGCTTTGCAAACACAACTAACATCGAAGTAATTATCATGAATTATCAAGCATTTGCAACTAAAAGCCAAGAATCTAGAAAAATATACCAAAAATTAGATTCCCTTCAATCCGAAAAACCAATTGATATTATCAAACGAGCAAGACCAATACTAATCATAGATGAACCACAACGCTTTGGACAACAGGCGGAAGGATTACTCAATGAATTCAATCCCCTATTTGTATTACGCTATTCGGCTACTCATCGACCTGAACAAGTATACAATAAAATCTATAGACTAGACGCAATAGATGCCTACAATCAAAAACTTGTAAAAAAGATAAATGTAAAAGGAATAGAAGTCGTTGGAAATAGCGGGACAAATAGCTACATATTTTTAGATAGGATTCAAATTAGTCCCAAAGAATACCCAGTTGCCTATATGGAAATTGAAGTAAATCAAAAATCAGGACCAGTAAAGAAGGTTTTAAAAATCAAAGGCAAGGATGACCTATTTACACTTTCTAATAACATGGCTCAATACAAGGGGTTTGTGGTTAAAGAAGACGGTATCAATGGACTCAAAAATACTGTTTCATTTATAAATGGGATAGAAATAGGAGTTGGTCAGTCCATAGGCGATGTAGACGAGGAACACGTAAGAAGAATACAAATCCGAGAGACAATCAAATCACATTTAGAAAAGGAGAGAATATTATTTTCCAAAGGAATAAAAGTATTATCTTTATTTTTTATTGATGAAGTAGCAAAATATCGCAGGTACGATAAAAATAATAACCAAATAAAGGGAGTTTACGCTGAAATATTTGAGCAGGAATATGCCAGTGCCATCAAGGAGCAATCACTCTTTCATTCTGAATATAACAAATATAACGAATATAACGAATACATCAATTCTCATTCTGCCCAAGAAATTCATAAAGGATATTTTTCCATTGATAAAAAAGGTAGGTTTGTTGATTCCAAAGAAAAAAAAGTAGAAGAGGGAAGTGATGACGTATCTGCATACGATTTAATCATGAAAAATAAAGAAAAGCTCTTAAGCTTTAACGAACCAACTCGTTTTATATTCTCACACTCTGCTTTACGAGAAGGTTGGGACAATCCTAATGTATTTCAAATTTGTACCCTAAAACATGCACAAGCTGAAATCAGCAAAAGACAAGAAATTGGTCGAGGTTTACGAATATGCGTAAACAAAGACGGAGAAAGAATGGATGAAAAAGTATTAGAAAATGAGTTTTTTGATATAAATAAACTCACTGTGGTAGCAAGTGAATCTTATGATAATTTTGCTAGAACTCTACAAAGTGAGATAGTAAAATCCTTGTCTGAACGACCAATTATCTTAACGACTGAAGTATTAAAAGATAAAGTTCTTACAAACCAAAAAGGAGAAAAATTCACTTTAAATTCCAAATCTGCTATGGACTTAATTTTTAATTTTCGAGAGAAAGGTTATGTGGACAAAGATTATAAAATAACAGAAAAGCTAAATTCAGACATCAAAGATAAAAAATTTGAATTACCAAAAGAATTGGATAATTTTAAAGATAGTGTAATCGAATTGATGCAAAAAATCTATGATACTGCTAATTTCAAAGCTACTACCAATGAAAAAGAAGACAATGTTAGTGAAACTGTTTTGGAGCCAAATGAAAACTTTGCTAAAAAAGAATTTCAAGATTTATGGAAAAAAATTAAAGTTAAAACTGTCTATGAGGTAGACTTCAAAAGTGAGGAATTGATACAAAAGAGTGTTAATGCAATAGACGATGATTTAATCATAAAAAAAGTCAAAATTAAGGTCGAAGAAGGGGAACAAAGGGAAAAACTGGATGAACATTCATTAAAATCTAGTGAGAGCATGAAAAAGGTCATGTCAAAAATAGATGAAGCTGATACTCTACTTGGAAATGTAAAATACGATCTAATTGATGAGATAACAAAAGAAACAAAACTTACCAGAAAAACCATTGTTCAAATTTTACAAAAGATTAAAAAGGAAACATTTCATAAATTCCAAGTCAATCCGGAAAGTTTTATCAAAGAAGTTTCTAAAATTATCAATAGAGAGAAAGCGACTACATTGATCAACAATATAGTGTATTCTAAAATCAATGATACTTATGAAGATCAAATATTCACGATCAATAATTTTAAAGGTTCTTTAAGCAAAAATATACAAAAAGTCAAAAAGCATATTTATGATTATTTAAAAACTGACTCTGATATAGAAAGAAATTTTGCGAACAACTTGGAAATAGGCGAAATACTGGTTTATGCAAAATTACCAAATGGTTTCAAGATTCCAACTCCAGTAGGAAGTTATAATCCAGACTGGGCTATTGTATTCAATACTAACAAATTTAAGTATCTCTATTTTATAGCAGAAACAAAAGGTTCTATGGATTCTTTACAGTTAAAAGAAGTAGAAAAGAAAAAAATTGGATATGCCAAAAAGCACTTTGAAGCATTGGGTCATCAAGATATAAAATATGATATGGTGAACAATTATGATGAATTACTTAATTTAGTAATGAAATAGAATTATTTGGAAACAATTTAAAGGAAACTGAAATCAATAAACTTTGAAAAAAGAATTAAAAAAATGAAACTTGGAATTTGGAATGTTGATCTTCCTGAATATGGGTCATCAAAATTAAAAGAAATAAAAAGTATTCTACTAAAAGAAGAATTTGATATAATTTTTTTAACCGAAGTAAATGCAAGTTTAGAATTTGAAGGTTATAAAAGCATTTATAGTAAAAATTCTCCTTTTAAAAATACAAGTAGAAACTACAACCCACCAAATGTGTATCATCAAGCAGCAATTTACACTAAGTTTGATATTTCAAAAAATGAAATTGATGATGAAACCGCAATTAATGCCACTAGTTGCTTTACTAATTATCATGAAAAGACTTTGGAATTATATTCATGTGTCTTTACAATTAAAGATCGTTGGGCAAAATGGAGTAACATGAAATATAAAGATAGAGTAATAGAACAAATTAAATCATTTGATGCTCTAAAATTAGAAAACACCATTATTGGTGGAGATTTTAACTGTAAATCAAATTCTAGTTATAATAAATTTGGCTATATTTCTGTGAATGAATTTGTTGAAAAAAATAATTTAAATTGGATAACAAGGAATGAGGAAGATACTTGTCAGCAATTAATAACAACAAAAAATTTCAATGCTGAATATGAATTAATTAAAAATAAAAGATTAAGTCATCATCCATTAGTTATTGCAAATATTACTTTTTAAAAAATGGTTTGCTTGGAGAAATGACTATCGTCACCTCGGCTACGCTCTAAACGTTGTGCGATATTTTAAAATTATTAATCACTTAATTAAACATTTGAATTGACAATTTCGTTAATTCAAACGTATAATAAATTATGAATTTTTATACAGATAAGCAATTAGTGGAAGCCACGTGGTGTACGATAGTAATCAAAATACTCTTTAACAAATTGAGGCTCATTCCCTTTTAATTTTTCAGGTAAATTACGACCACCTAAAGCAGGGAATCCGTTTTTTGTATCTTCCCGACGCTGCAGATTTAAATTCTCCAGTGTTTTTGTACGTTCAAGAATAGTTAATCATGGATAAACCAAGTGCAATTGATAATGCTGAAATTAAGTTAATTAATTTATTTTTAGACTTGTTTTCATTTTTAATTCCTCTTATTAAACAGGTTTTCCCTGTTGCATATCTACAATTTAATTATCGCTGATTGCTAGGTGTTTGAAAATACCTGATTCTACGAATTATTGCCTAATCCTACAAAAGTATAAAGAATCTGAAAATTTTTAAAAAATATAGTTGTTATTACTAGAGCTTTAATCTATTATATACTTAACACAGAGTGGTTTTCTGAAATGAATGAAGTTAAAGAGAAGTCTTGTAAATTAATAGAGTAAATCATGCAAATCCCGAAAATCACACTAATCATGGTATAAATTGGAGAAATTATATGAATCACAATAAAATGATTGAACTGCTTGATAATTTAGTTCCGGAAGAAGGTGTTATTTTTGATATTATAGAAAAAGTCGATGTATTTCGCATTACCAAAGCTACTCCAAGAGAACCTAGAACCTATGAACCAAGTATCATTTTCTTGGCTCAAGGTAATAAACGGCTATTTATTGGTGACGAAGTAATTACATACGATCCTCTCAATTATCTCGTTCTTTCTGTACCATTGCCGTTAGAGTGTGAAACTAATGCTACCAAAGAAAAACCATTGTTGGGCTTAACCGTTAAAGTTGATGCTGGTACAATAGGAGAGATAATGCTTAAAATGGATGACAAACCACAAAATTCCGAGTTTATTCCTAAAGGTATTTATTCTGCTAATATAGACAGCCAATTAATTAACGCTATTACTAGACTTTTAGAATCACTTTCTTCTTCTGCAGATCGTAATTTTTTAGGACCAATGATTGTTAGGGAAATTATATTTAGAGTTCTTTGTGGAGAAAAAGGAGATGCTCTTCGAGCTTTGGCTTATAAAAATCAGCATTTTTTTCAAATAGCCAAAATACTTGATAAAATTCATAAATCTTACAATAACAAATTCGACCTAAACTCTCTTGCTTTGGAAGCTGGTATGAGCATTTCAGCATTTCATTCAGGTTTTAAAGCCGTGACAAATACATCTCCTTTACAATATATAAAAAATATAAAACTACAAAAAGCAAAAATGTTGATGGTTGAAGAAGGAGTCAAAGTATATAATGCAGCATACCATGTAGGGTACGAAAGTATATCTCAATTTAATCGAGAGTACAAAAGACTATTTGGAATAACCCCTGCTAAAGATACCGCCTTCAATCATGCGGGCATTTGACGGATTTGCAATTCGGTTTTTATTACGAGCAAAAAGTGTAAGCTCTACGTCTCTTTGCTTTTGTAACTCTTCTATCACTATATTTATTTTCCCACTCTTGCTTGTAAGTTTGCAGGATAACGCTCACCGGATATTTTAATTGTTTCCAATGCCGCATTAATTCTGTCCAATTCCTTCTCGGACAATGTAATATTTACTGCTCCGATATTTTCTTTCAAACGATGCTGTTTTGTTGTGCCAGGTATTGGAACAAATACCTGATTCTCTTTTTTCTTGCCTAATCCTACAATATTAGAGAAAATGTATTATCTTTGCTATATTCGATGATTTTTATGGATATGGAATAATTAATCCGGAGAATTTTTCTCCATTTCCTAAAAATCCAATCATTGCCAGATTTTTTAAAGAAATCGGTAGGGCAGATGAATTAGGTTCCGGTGTTAGGAATTTATATAAATATGTTAAAATTTATTCCAGAGGCTCAAATCCACAGCTCATAGAAGGGGATATTTTCAAAACCATTATTCCTACCGAGCAAGCTGAATTGATCAAATTTTGTTCATCTCCAAAAACGGTAAAAGAAATCATGGAATTTTTAAACCTCAAACACAGAGAGCATTTTAGGAGTGAAATCTTAAAACCCCTTCTTGAAACCCAAAAGCTATTTATGACAGAGCCAAATAAACCCAACAGCCCAAAGCAAGAATATTATTCAAAATCGAATGGGATATAAAATAAGGTAAAACCTCTTAAAGTTAGATATTCAATAAATTGGTCTTTAAAAACTCCCATGGGTAATTCTCCTTGGTTTTTGATAAATCAAGCTTTTTATGAATTTCTTGGCTGCTGCGTAAGCAGTTTTGTTCAATATTCATTATGTCTTATTGTTCCATGGTTGAATTATAGAAACGCCTTAAGCTCGTGCATATTCAAAATTAACTTGAAAAGATAATACAATATTGAACTTATGATTTATGCAAGAATTTGTTAAAAAAGAAATTAGGAAATTAAACACTAGCCTGGAGCTTATGACTTATTTAATTAACGTCCCAATAGCTGCTTGTTTTGCGATTATGAGCCTTCAAGCATACGGAGACAAGTTTATTACGTTTGGAACTGGCGTCTTGATTGCATCAATAACTGCTCTTACTTTTTCCTTATACTTTCGTACTAAATTATTAAAGTCGCTTATCCTCCAAGATATTTCTAAAATGAATACCTTAGAGAAACAAAATTATAAAGTTGAGTTGTTTAAAATTCCGCTTTTATGTGGTGGTGTTTCTGTACAATTACAATGGGTTGTCGGAGTAACAATCTGTCTTTGTTATTATGCATCAGTTTATGGTTTTACAGGTAATACAATTCTAACTTTTATTTTGGTTTTTATTTTTCTAGCTCCTTTAAATTTTACAACTCATGCATCAAGATCTGATATATTTTTAAAACAAATTTTTAGCCAAGAATCTATACAAAAAATTATTTTATCTAAAAAACAGATTACAGCTTCTAATAAAGGTTTTAATAACTATGTCCGAATTCTTGTAAGCTTTCTAGCAATTATTTTCTTTATTGTAGCTATATTTGTTACCCTTTATTTGAAAGGTGTTATTCATAATACCACAGACATTTATAAAGACTACTTATTATTATTTATTATTTTATACTCGGTAGTAGTTGTATTTAATTCTTCAAGGATTGTTGCTACCATTATAGCTTTAAACATCAACAATATAAAAAAGTCTATAGATGATCTAAGCCATGGTTTTTTAAAACAAGAAATTACCATTATGGATAACGAAGAGATAGGTCATGCTACTTTTGAGCTTGATCAATTTAGGATGAAAATTATTGAGGTTATTGATGAAATCAAATCTACATCTAAAAATTTGATAAAAATATCCGATAAATTACAAATTGATTCTTCACAAGTTGCTAAAGAAGCACAAAATCAAGCAGGTTTTTCTGAAGAAATTTCTGCCATTGTAGAGGAATTTTCAGGTAGTATTGAGAATTCTTTTGAGCTAACAATAGAACAAGTTGAAATTGTAAACTCTACAGTAGATAATTTAATTATGCTAGATGCCGTAATTAATGGAGTATTGGAATATTCTAATGAATCAAATCAACTTTCCGGTCAAATGAAAACATATTCTATTGAAGGTCAAAAATTGGGGAATATTACTAAAAAAGCAATTGAAGAGATTAAATCCGAATCTACAGCCATTGTCGAATATGCAAATGTTATAAATGATATTGCAGAAAGAGTCAGTTTACTTTCTTTAAATGCATCAATAGAAGCCGCAAGAGCCGGACAAGAAGGCAAAGGATTTTCGGTTGTGGCAAATGAAATTTCAAAATTAGGAGAAAATACGAATCAAAATTCAACTTTAATTCAAAAAAAAGTAGCTTTGCTTACTAAAAAAGTTGATGATGGGCTTGAAAAGACAATTACATTGCTAAAAAGTTTTGATAATATTCTCTCTGCGTCTGAAAAGACTAAGCAAACTACAGAGAAGGTAAAAGAGGATATGAATAAACAGGCAAAATTAAAGTCAGAAGTAAAAACTAGTATGGATACCGTTACTTTAAAAGCTAATTCTATTCAAAATTCAAGTAAGGAGCAAAAAAACGCCATTCAAGAAGTTACATCAGGTATTGAAAATTTAAAACAGAGCTCAGAATCTCTTGCAATTTCATCAGATTCTCTTTATGCTATTTCAGAACAAGTACATCGAGAAGCAAAAAATCTTGAAGAAAAAATTTCCTACTTTAAAACCTATTAAAAATATACACCACATTGTTGTTTTCAGTAATGCACAAATATAATAAAACCGCAGGAAAGGGAGCGAAAGTTACGGTAGGTTTTATTTTGTTTACCTAAGTCTATAATATTTTCTTAAATATTTTGTCCTTTTTGTTAAAAAATGTATATTATTCTCCTTTTAAGTCAATCAAAAGCAAGTTTTTTACATTCTGGAGTAGAAAAATGATTACCAAATCTAAATTGCAGGAAGAGATAATAAACAGAATCTCTGTATTAGAACAAAATCAAATGTTAGAATTCCAACCATGACTCGGACAGCTCGGTGATTTTGGAAATAAACTATATGTCCATATTTGCTTGTTTAAGCTGAATAGCAGTCTATAACTTATTTGGATCAATTCCCAAAGAACGTAATTTAGCAGCAAAAACATCGGCTTTTTCTTTTTCTTTCAAAACTTCTTGTTTTGCTTCAAATTCTCGTTGTTTTGCTTCAAATTCTCGTTGTTTTGCTTCAAATTCTCGTTGTTTTGCTTCTTCTTCTTTTTCTTGCTTCGTAGGTAATAATAGCCCATCTAGAGTCTCAAAACGTAGCCAGGTAGCTTCTCTCTCTAAGAAAACTCCATACCACTTTACCAATGCCAAACCCAATTCTTTGCAAATATAACGACCACGTATATCAGACTTCTTTTCCCGGTAACTTCCATCTATGAGTTCATGACCAGCCCAATCTTGTGGATTGTGTGGGTCATACCAAAAATATTCACTTACGCACAATTCTTTTTCATAGATTTTCTTTTTGTTTGTTTTGTCTTCGTTTTTTGTAGTGTCTGATAACAATTCGATCACTATATTTGGAGACAAACCTTCTTCCCATACTACCCAACTTTTTCGTTCTCTAAAATCAGCGTTTGTTACAACAAAGAAATCTGGCCCTCTTACCATTTCTGTTTTTACTTTATTAGGAGAAAAATATAAAAACATATTACCACCAACATAACCTTTACCAATTTTTCTTAACCAAGGTAAAAGGGTTTCTAAAAGAAGAATAATTTGATATAGGTGTCTTTCTGATTCCAAAGGTATATCATCATCATAAGGTAATTCATCTCCCCTG
This sequence comes from Leptospiraceae bacterium, assembly GCA_024233865.1. GTDB lineage: Bacteria > Spirochaetota > Leptospiria > Leptospirales > Leptospiraceae > JACKPA01. The sequence goes on from JACKPA010000009.1 coordinate 38,215, forward strand.
GGTAGATATTGGATTTTAATCTCAGTAAGTGGTTTTGTCAAAGTGGTAGTTACCATAAGTATGATCATTCTATAAACAGAATTTATAGCAAGACTTTTTCTATTTCCAAATTTAATTGATTTTAAAGTTCATCCAGTACAAAAAAAAACCAGAAACACAGAATGAAATAATTGGGCTCAGATATGTTAAAGTAGCATTTTCTTCCATGGTGATTTTAGGTTAGATTCCAGATAAAACTTGCAAACCTTATTTTATTGAATAAAACTATAAAAATTAGTAGCAAATGAATAATCTAATGAAGAAAAGATTGCAAAGAATGAATATATAGATTTTTGTTTACCAAAAATGAGTTACAAAATTTTGCAAATGAACAAAAAACATGTACAACTTGGTTTGGGGCGGCAGCCACAACCTTGAACAAAGGAAATTTAAATGGAAGAGAGAATACCAAAAATTTTTATCAGTTATAGCTGGGATAGCGAGGAGCACAAAGACAAAATTCGCGAAATGGCTCAAGTCTTCAGAAACGCAGGTGTTGACTGTGCACTAGATCAATTTGAAACTTCACCTGAAGAAGGCTGGGCAAAGTGGATGATCAATCAGGTAGAGATTGCAGACTACGTGCTTCTGGTTTGCACGGAAATATACCACCGCAGAGCAATGGGCCATGAAGAATTAGGAAAAGGTAAGGGTGTTACTTGGGAAGGAGCAATAATTACCAATCTCATTTACAATAACAACTCACGAAATAGTAAATTTATTCCCGTATTATTTAGTATGGATGATCAAAAGTATATTCCTATATTTTTAGGATCAAATACATTTTATGTATTAGATACATTCGAGTTTGGAGGAACAGGGTTCGAAAGATGTTATCGTCATGTTACTCAACAACCGGAAGTTGAAAAGAAAGCCTTAGGTAAAAAAATTATTTTGCCAAAGAAAAAATAAAGTAAATAAATTTTATCGGAAGTATCGTTTTGTCTGAATATTTATGCTGATAGAAAGACCTTCATCTTTAATTTTCAATAACGAATAGGGGAGAAAAATGGAAAATTCGGAATATAAAATAGACAATGATCTTTTTAAGAAAGAAATTGATTTGATTCAAGATGTAATCAAAAGAATGGCTTCTAATTCTTTTCTAATCAAAGGATGGATGATTACTCTCGTTTTGAGTGCTGTTGTACTCGGTAAAGGTGGTGATATGGATTTTGCAAAATTATTTTTGACGATTATTCCTCTTTTAACTTTTTGGATTTTAGACGCTTATTTTTTGAGACAAGAAAGATTGTTCAGAAAACTATACAATTGGGTAATATTAGAAAGACCCAAATCCAAAAACTTAATGTTTGATATGAATGTAGGACGTTTCATAAAAGAAGTTCCTGGTTTAATTAAAATCATGTTCTCACAAACCCTGTTGGTATTTTATGGAATTACTTTTTTATTGATTGTTATTTATCTGCTAATTTTATTATCTAAAGTAAGTTTATAATGATGAAATTCGGATATGTGTTTAGCTACATCCGGCTTGGAAGTTTCATCAATTGGTAAATCTGTAATCTTTAAATTGAATATGGAATCCAATCGAAAATTCCGTATCCCTTTTTTTGTATCTGGTTTAATAGTAAACATGTATACAACTGCTGTAAAAACAAAAACTTCAACAGGGAAACTTTCCCATGTTTGCTATCTCCTGAGAGAACCTATAGAGAAAAAGGAAAAGTTAAAACAAGAACAACCAAAAAAAGCAAACTGTATTTAACGCAATCGTCACATTCTCTCTTTCACGACTGGTTAGATGAATTTGTTATTTTCAATAAATATATTTCTGCTTTTATAACCATGTCTTTTTTGATTATAACGTTATCATAAATTGAATTTGCCATGAAATGCGGAGCTATTCTAACAAATCTATAACCCATGGTTCTCATTCCTAATAGTGAATAATATAATCCTGGCAGTATTTCGGATTGTCTTTCTAGCCAGCCATTATGATCATAAATTATATTTGTTTTAATCTTCTCACCCACCGTCCGAGCAATTTCATCTTTACCATTAATATCAACTATCGTTGGATCACCTTTGTTATAATAAAATTTATATACAGCTTCAAATCTATCACCTTTTATAATCGGGTCACCATATCCCCCGATTTCTTTTAATAATTTTATTCCCGGTCTTATGTTCATGTAAATTCATCTAGCATAAATCTAAAGGGAAATGTGACCGAACCAACGCAGTTCAGCGCGGTAAGTAAACGTGAACTGGAAAAGCAGACGTCACATTCTCCCTTTCAGCGACTGGTTGGGCAGCAGTTTTAATTGCACACTAACATAATTTCGGCTCGAAAATTCCCAAAGGACAAACTTTCCTCTTTCCAAGATTTTTCTTGGAAAAAAAGAGTCAACTATTTAATAATCAATAAATTCAGTAATGCACATAAATATATATTCAAATTTGACATCTCACCACAACGCTTCTTTCAATACTTTTTTATTTTCTTCCATTGTCCTTGTTTTGCTTTGCTGGTGTCGTGAACGATGGTGAGTTTTTGTGATAGATTGCTTATTAATTCTATCCAATTCTTTTGTTATTTGATTTATTTCTTCCTGTGTAAGGGGTATTTTTTCATCATATTCCTGTTCTTTGTGTTCGGTTTGTGTTTTGGCATTCTGTCCGAAAGGATCATCAATATTTGTACCTAAATTTTTTTCTTTTTCTGATTCTTTTGAATTTCCATCATTTTTAGAGTTACCTTCTTTGTTGCTGGATTCATTTTCTTTATTGATAGAATTGCTTTCTTTGTTGTTAGAGTTACTTTCTTCTTTATTGGAGTTGCTTTCTTTGTTGTTAGAGTTACCTTCTTCTTTTTTAGAATTATTTTCTTTGTTATTAGAATTGCTCTCTTTGTTATTGGAGTTATTATCTTTGTTGTTAGTACTACTTCCATTCTCTTCGGAGTTTTTATCCGAGTCATCTTTGCTCTGTTTTTTATTTTGGGAATTTTCTTTTTCACATTTGGCAAGTTCATCTTCTACAAACTTTTGGTTTTCTATTGCTTGTTTATGCAATTCTTTTTCGAGACTTGTGAGGTTTATTGCCTCTCCAAATTGAAAAACGGATTGCTCCCAAAGTTTTTTCACTCTTTCATTTTTGCAATCAGAAGAAAGAAGTTCCGACCTACCCCACTCGAAGAGAGCGTATCCGTCATTATAGTAAGCTTCGGGAAAGTTTGATTCTATCTCAATGGCTTTTTGGTAGTATTCATGTGAGAGCCCATATTCCTTTTTTTCCATAGATACGTTTCCGGAATTGTAAATAGGAATGTATTCACGAAATTGATAGGCAGAGCTTTTTTCAAAAGATAAATTTGCCATTTCCAATTTATGGGAGTTCAATTGGGTAATTCCCTTTTCATTATGCCGATTTGCCTTTAGCATTTTACAATTTACCAAAACCAAAAAAACACACAAAGAAACTGCATAGATTTTTTTTGTATTGATTCCAAACAAAAACAATGTCTCCAAAAGAAAAATGACCAAAAACAAATACAAAAAGTAAACACTTATTTCTTCTTTTCCGGATGTTTGTTCGGTTATTTTTGACTCCTTTGTAATTTTTTCTACCCAAGGAAGTAAATTGCTTACCCAGTCTCCATCTTCTACAATCAAAAATTTACCATCCGTTTCACTGGCAATTTTTTTCAAAATTTTATCACTTCTGTAGGTTGCTATATCTTTTATGGTTTCCTTTTTTTTAGTTTTTCGTTTCATTCCGCTAGAATCATCTTTGGAATTAGAATCGTTTGTTTTGGAATATTCTTCCTGAAAGTGATTAATAAAGAAGTTAACTCCTCCACCAGCTAAAGAACCCACTCCTATTGTATGAATTATAATTCCTATTGTATTTAAAACATCCAGTTCATCTTCTATGTCAGCATATTCGGAAGGCTGTTTATCATGAACTTCTCCATCACTGATTAACACCACTTGAAATTTAGTGTTGTGAGAAGATGCAACTTCGATAATGGTATTCAAAGCCGATTTGAAATTGGAACCGGTGTTTTCAAAATTATGAGCCAGTAGCTGTGTTATAACGGTTTTTATCGCAATGGCATCACTAACAGGAGGACTGTGTACAACGGTGACACCACTAAAAGTTATCAAACCAAATTTGTAGGTAGGTAAATTATCAACTAAGTCATTTGCAAATTCTTGGGCTTGTCCGAATCTGTCATAGGGCTTTTTTTTTGTGATAGGATGTGGGATTGTATCTCCTGCGAGCATACTAAACGACCCGTCCATTACAAAAAGGATATTTCCGGTATTTATCGCTAATTCTACAATTCCCTGTTTTTGTGGTCCGCTACTACCAAGAATCAAAGATAATCCTGCTAAAAAGAGCAATAAAAAGTGTAGCTTTAGCCAATACGGATTTTTATACTTTGTAAACACTGCCTTAAATCGAATGGAGACATTTTCGTTTATCCATTGCAGAGATTTCTTTTGATAAAAATACAATATGATCAAAAACAATGTCCATGGAATTACCAGAAATAATAAATAAGGATTTTTTAGTGTAATCATCTCATTGGTCTCCTAAATATAAAACCTTCCCAAACCAGCCATATAAAAAATAAGGCAAAAAGCAATAAGGCAATGTAAGATGTATAGTATATCTTATTTGATAAGGTTTTAATTTCCAAAGGGGCTTTTTCCAATTGTTGGAGTTCATTAAAAATCATGGTAAATGTTTCCACGTTTTTAGCCCGGTAGTATTTCCCACCGGCTGCCTTTGCAATTTCTTTCAGTTGAGAGTCTTCTAAAGATGTCACCAAAGATTCGCCCGTTGATGTGATAAAAGGCGACCCATTTACATAAACTGTAATCGGATCATCACCAGCCAGACCTATTATATAAAGACGAATTTGTTTGCTTTCAACATACCTTGCTGCCAATATCGGATCAACACCAAACGAATTTTCTCCATCCGTAATCAGAATAATAGCTTGTCCTCGTTTAGGAATTCTTACCTTCAAAAGACCATCTGTTGCAGAGAGTAGTGCGTCTCCAATAGCCGTTCCTCCACTTTGTGAATGGTCTATAATTTCAAAAGAGATACTTTCAATCAATTCCAACAATATGGAATGGTTGTTTGTCAATGGTGTTTGTGTAAAAGTATCTTGAGCAAATATATACACTCCAATTCTACTTCCACTACTTTTTTTTATGAATTCGGAGCTCATTTTTTTTAGAACTTCTAGTCTGTTTGGAGGGAAATCTTTTGCTTGCATACTTGCTGATACATCCAGAACAAGTGCTATGTCTTGACCTTCTTCTTGAATTAGCTTTTTGTGTGCCAATTTATGTGGACCAGCAAAACCTAATAGTAAAAAAAACAAAAGCAGAACTTCCCAAAGGTATTTGAATTTAGATAAATACCATCTTGTTTTTCCTGTTTTTTGAAACTGTAAGGGAGAATAGGGAACCAATTGATTTTTTGATTTTCTAAACCTAATAATAAGGTATGGAATTATTAATATTGAGAGCCACATTACACTCGGATTGTTCCAATGAATTTCTGACATTTTTACCTTTGAATTTTTTTTAGCTTTATTTCTTTTCTATAGGCAACATACTTCAAAGATTCGCTAATGGCATCATTAAAGTCGTTCTCATCCGGTTCATTTTTTTGGTATTGTAAAGACGTAATTTTTTTTAAAAACTGCAATATATGTTTTTCTGATAAAATATGTTCTATTTCCGTTAGTGTCATTTCTTCAATTTCTTTACCTGTCAATTTTTCCAATCTTGTTTTTACAAGGGCAAACAACGCATATAAACCTTCTCGATATTCTTTGGTTTCACTATAAATCTTTTTAATAACTAAGATTTCATTTTTAATACCGTCTCTTTTTATGGTTTGTTTTTTGGGAATGGAATGAGTAGTATCAATTTTGGATTGGGGCAGCTTTTTTAAAACTCGTTTTTGTATATAATATAATAAGGCAATTAAAAGAGGTAAAAAGACTATAAAATAGATTACGTTTTGAAACCAACAGGGGAGTATCTGCAAAGGACCTATAAGTCCGTTCGGAAGTTGCAAATTTTCATTCATACTTTACGCCTTTTTTTTAAAAAAAATAGGTTACGCAAAGCTTGGCTAACGGAATCAGTTGTAGAAACGGAAGCAAGACTTATATTGTATTTGAGACTTTCCTCTAACAGATATTTTTGTATGGTTTGCAAACTTCCGGTTTGTCCGGGATGAATGATGGATGAGTTCTTTGCTCCTTCGGGAGAATAAGCTGGAAAGCGAACATCCGATGTAAAAGCATATTCTACCTTATCATATATGTGAATTAGATTTAGGTCATGTTTGGATTTAATATATTTTAAATCTTCGGGAATATCTTGATCAATAAAATCAGAAATAATAAAAACAACAAACCTGTTCCCTTTAAATTTTTGGATAGAATGAATGGCTGCACGTATGTCAGAGGTGTCGTTAGATTTTTGTATCTTTTTTCCATAAGATAAAAATGATTTTAACGTTCTGAAAAGTTGTTTCTTTCCGGACATTGGTCTTGCGACTTCCAAAGGTTTGTCTGTGAAAATTATATGACCAAGCCTGTCTCGAGATTGGATGACCGACACAGCTAAAGTAGCAGCAATTTCAATGGCATATTCGGTTTTTGTTTTGTCTTGCCAACCCGAAAACATAGACGGGCTAACGTCTAAGGCGATAAATACATCCCTCTGCCTTTCATCTAAAAATACTTTTACATAAGGCTCACCCAATCGTGCCGTCATATTCCAATCTATCAATCGAATCGGTTCACCTGTAACGTATTTTCTTGCCTCATGAAAATCCATCCCTCTTCCAGGAATTGATGTAACATAGTCACCTGTTAGAAGAGAAAACGCATTTTTTTTGGCTACTAATTCCAAATTTGCGACATCTTTTATAATTTCAGCTATACTCTGCATAAGAGAATCCTAGGGAACTTTGATCTTTCCCATTATTTCTTGGATCATTTGGTCAGATGTTATTCCTTCTGCATCCGCATGATAGGTTGGAATTACTCTGTGTCGCAAAACATTATGAGCTACTGCTTTAATATCCTCCGGATAAACGGAATCTCTACCATCCAAAAGTGCTTTCGCTCTAGCCGTCATTGCCATAGCTATAGAAGCTCTTGGTGAACCTCCGTATTGAATAAGAGAGCCTAATTTTAATCCGTATTTTTCAGGTTCGCGAGTTGCAAATACAATATCTGTTATATACTTTATGAGCTTATCCTCAATAAATACATTCATCGTAGAGTCTTGTAAAGTCAGAATTTCACTAGGAGTGATAAGTTCTCTTACGCTAGGAAGTTTGGTTTCTTGTATAACCATTTTTACAATATTTTGTTCTTCTACCATAGTGGGATAGGTAACCACTAACTTCATCAAAAACCTATCAACTTGAGCTTCCGGAAGGGGATACGTCCCTTCTTGTTCCACAGGATTTTGAGTTGCAAATACCAAAAAAGGTCTTTGTAAAAAAAATGTTTCATCACCGATGGTAACTTGTTTTTCCTGCATGGTTTCTAGTAAAGCGGATTGAACTTTTGCCGGTGCTCGATTGATTTCATCTGCGAGAATGAAATTGGCAAAAATGGGTCCTTTTTTTGTTTCAAAGCTCGCCGTTGATTGATTGTAAATTCTTGTTCCAATTATATCAGCCGGTAATAAATCCGGAGTAAATTGTAGTCTTTTGAATGTCACCTTACAAATATTGGCAAGCAAATTGACAGCTCTGGTTTTGGCAAGACCTGGAACACCTTCTATCAAAATATGACCGTCAGCAAGCAATGCAAGGAGCAATCCTTCCACCAAATCTATTTGACCAATAATTCCGGTATGAATTTCGTCACTTACCTTTTTTATGAGTTTTGTTGACTCTTGTATAGAATTCCCCATTGAATCTCCCATTTTACTACATACTACACAAATCAAAGAGTATATGGCAAGGAAATATTGGATAAAACAAAAGTTTTTTATAACCTAGGAGTTGGTTGAAATTTTTTTCTGGCATTAAAGCCTATCCCCAAAAACCCTTCGACACAGGCTCTACAGCAAACACAGCAAACCCCCGCTTATGAGCTGATCTCTTTCGATAATTGGTTTTATGTCACTATTAGTAATTGTTCACCCTGGGCTAATCCATAGAGCAGGCTTAAAAATTGAAAGTGCAATTCTTTTTACACAATTCCTGAAATGCCCCCAAAAAAAATAATAACCTGTAACTAAAGTGGAATTTTTATGGATTCTTCAATGGAATTAGAGATCCAATTAATTAGGGAAAGGAAACAAGAAAAAAAATCAGTCCTAAGAATGAGTACCGCCTCACATCACCACTTATCGGTCTGATTGAAATCGATAACGCTTTGTATTAATTGTACCTCCAAATCGATCAATTTTATGTTTTCCCAGTGAGTACAACCTGCTTCGCTATAACGCGATTGTGTTCCATATCGTCATGAGCTTGAGCAATCTCGTCCATGGTATAGGCTTTAACAGGCCAATGAATTTCACCCCTATGAATGCTATCTGCAATTTCAGATAAAACCGCAGATGGCAGGTCACTCGCTCCACCACCATATGCAGTTAGACGAACACCGGTCGGAATGAATTCAATGGGATAAAACTGATCGATAATCCACTGATTCGAAAGCATACCAGTGAAACATGTTGTACCACCTTTGCGACAGGATTGAAGAGTGTCTCGTAGTGTCGGAGCTCCTATCAATTCGATCGCTCCATCTACCCCGTCTGGACAAATAGCACGTACCGCTGCCGCAACTTTGCCGTCATCAATGAGAACATGGTCAACCCCGCATTCACGCAGTCTTTGTGCTCGTTCCTTCTGCCTGGTCGTAGCGATAACAATTGCGCCAAGCCGCTTCGCAAGTATGGCGGACATCAGCCCGACCGAAGAAGTTCCTCCGCGCACAAGTAAATGATCCCCGGCATTCAGGTCGACTCCTACATGAAGGGAACCCCAGGCTGTTTGCAAAACCTCGGGTAAGGCACCAAGGCGTGTCCAATCCAGGTCGGTTTCAACTGAAATAACGTTAGTTTCTGGCACCAATGTGAACTCTGCATACCCGCCGTCAAAGGACCGCCCCATCCCACCCATTATCGCCACGGCCTTGGCACCCTCTTTGAATCTGGTTTCCGGTGCAGCTTCAATAAATCCGGCTGCTTCTATGCCCAAAACTCTGGGAAATGTTACATCAGGCCCCGCCAGTCCCAGACGCGTATGGAGTTCTGAACGATTAAGTCCGAAAGCCATCACTTTTAACAGGACCCATCCATCCCGCGCTCTGGGTTTTTGGATCTCTCTGATTTGCAGAGATGACACAGGTCCGGGACCATCCAGTACAACGGCACGCATTTTATTCATAACTTTTATCCTTTAATGAAAATTATTTTATCATCTTCTTACAAACAGATATTATTTTTTTCATTCTTACTACCTCTTTATTATGATTAAAATAATTTTTGTGAATTATTACATCCTTATTATTAACTAAACCTATCTGTATTCCTTTCAACAAGATGAGGACAAGTATCTGTATACATGTGGTTATTAAACCCTTTTAACAAAAAATTCTAAAAATAATAATTAAATTCCATATTGAATTTAAAAAGCTATATTACATGCCTGAAATTTACTTCGTGAACTTCAGGCATGCTTGCAAGGTTGTAAGTATTTTGAAAAACAACTAAAAAGAAAAATTTACTGAAATTGTTGACAACATACTTATTGTATAAAATATAAGTTAAACTCACAAACTAAATTAATCTTGTAAATATAAAATGTTCAATGCAAGTTATTCATCACAAGAAATAATAGAGAAATACAAAGAAATTCGTCAGAACACAGAGAAATTATGCCAACCACTAGAGATCGAAGACTACGTAATCCAAACTACAGTAGAAGCTAGTCCTGCTAAATGGCATCTTGCTCATGTTACTTGGTTTTTTGAAACCTTCCTATTATCTGAATTTCAAGACAACTATAAAGAATTTGATTCTAGTTTTCGCTTTTTGTTCAATTCGTATTATGAACAAGTTGGAAATTTTTTTCCTCGTTCACAAAGAGGTCTATTGTCCCGCCCTACAGTGAAAGAAGTTTATAAATACCGCGTTTACGTGGATGAAAATATTTTGCATTTATTACAAAATTATAATAAAGACCAAGAGGAAATTACACGGAGGATATTGATCGGATTAAATCACGAAGAGCAACACCAAGAGTTATTGCTAACCGATTTAAAATACAATTTAGGCTTTAATCCTCTGCTCCCAAGCTATCGTGACGATCTGAAAAAGCAATTAACGTATCCAGTCCCAACGATAAAGTGGTTTGAACAAAAAGGATGTCTTCACACGATAGGTTATGATGGGAAAGGTTTTTCTTTCGATAATGAATCCCCTAAACATAAAGTATACATCAACCCTTTTAGAATTTCATCTAGGTTGGTAACAAATGGTGAGTATATAGAGTTTATAGAAGATAATGCTTATAAACGTGCAGAACTTTGGTTATCAGACGCTTGGAGTACAATTCAAAAAGAAAATTGGCAATGCCCTTTGTATTGGGAAAAAAGAGAAAACAAATGGTATTATTTTACTTTAGGTGGAAGTAAGACCATAAACTTAAATGAGCCTGTGTGCCATGTAAGTTATTACGAAGCTGATGCTTTTGCAAGATGGAAGGACAAACGCCTACCATTAGAAACAGAATGGGAATTTTTAGCATCGAATTTACCGATAGAGGGAAATTTTAGAGAAAAAGATTTCTTACAACCTATCGTTTCCGAAGATAAAGAAGGGATATTGCAAATGTACGGTGACGTTTGGGAATGGACTAGTTCACCTTATACCGCTTATCCTGGTTATAAACCTGCACAAGGTGCCTTAGGGGAATACAACGGAAAATTTATGTGTAATCAATTTGTATTAAGAGGCGGATCTTGTGTTACACCCAAAGACCATGTACGACCTACATACAGAAACTTTTTCCACCCAAATGAGCGTTGGCAGTTTATGGGTTTTAGACTTGCGGAGGATTTATGACAAAAATACATTTTCACGATTTATACCCTCCTTTAGTAGATATAAAAAAAGAAATTATCGATGGACTTTCCAAAGAAAATAAAACTATCTCTCCAAAGTTTTTTTATGACAGCGTAGGTTCAAAGTTATTTGATGAAATTACGGAATCACCCGAATACTATCCGACCAGGACAGAAATTGGTATCTTAAAAAAATATGGGAAGGAAATGCTCAGTATTATAGGTAATAACAGTTTATTGATTGAGTGGGGAAGTGGAAGTAGTCAAAAGATCCGTTTATTATTAGATATTTTGGAACCAGAAATTTATATGCCAATAGATATATCAAAACAACACCTACAAAAATCTGTGCAATCACTCGCCAAAGACCATCCTAAACTGAATATACACGCTGTTTGTGCAGACTATTCAAATGGTTTTCTTCGTCTCCCTCCTATTTCGGAGAAGTTTCATAAAGTTGCTTTTTTTCCTGGATCAAGTATTGGTAATTTTGAACCTGAACAAGCAAAACATTTACTTACTCGAATCGCAAGCCTACTAGGTCGAGATGGAATATTATTAATAGGTGTTGATCTGAAAAAAGATATAAAAATTCTAAACTCAGCTTACAACGACAAAAAAGGAACAACTGCTACATTTAATTTGAATTTATTAAAAAGATTAAATCGTGAACTAAAAACGAACTTTGATATTTCATCTTTTAATCATAAAGCTTTTTATAACGAAAAGGAAGGGCGCATCGAAATGCATTTGGTGAGCAATATTTCACAAGAAGTAATGCTAGATAACTATAAATTTTCATTTCAAAAAGGTGAAACTATCCATACAGAAAACTCTTATAAATTTACAATCGAAGAATTCCAAACCCTTGTTTCAAAAGCTGGTTTTCATGCTGAAAAGGTTTGGACAGATTCATCTAATTTTTTTAGTGTTCATTGCCTCCGTGTTTAAATTAATTCTAAATTTTTCAAAATGAAGTTTAGTGTCCAAGAGTTTTTAGACCACTTCCAAAAATATTCTGAAAAATGTTGGAAAAGAATTTACAATTTCTTTTGTCTGATTACTTAGATAGTATGGTTTGAAAAATATTTTGGAAAAAGAACAGAAATCAAATGAATGAAATTCTCTTAGATCAACTTAAACACAATAAATTCTTTTATAATGTAAACGAAGATGACATTTTAAAATTAGACGAAAGTTTTTTTGAAAAGCGAATTTACCAAGCAGGTGTGAATATAGTAGAAGAAGGAAAGCCATCGGAAGAGATGTATTTGATTGTAAGCGGAACGGTTCAAATATATAAAGCTCTGGAAAATGGAAAAACAATTAATATAATCACACGTGGTCCAACCGATTTTATTGGGGAGATGGGATTGATTGAAAACAAACCTCGGTCTTCCGGAGTTATTAGCCAGAATTTGCTTGAAGTTCTTGTCATAAAAAAAGAACATTTCTTAACTATATTGAGTTTAATTCCGCAGACTAACATAAATCTAACAAGGACAATCACTGCCAGGCTGAGGGAGTCAGACTTACGTACAAGCTCAGAGATCATTCGTTATGAAATACTTCTTGACTTAAATAAACAAATTGTAATCCAAAAAAAGGAATTAGAACGTTTAAATAGGGAATTAATTGATAAAAATAGAGAACTTTATCAAATGACCATTACTGATCAGCTTACCGGAATATACAATCGTAGTTTTATGATGGAAAATTTATCAAAAGAACTCTTAGCAAGCTTAAATTCAAAAAAAACATTTTCATGTATGATGATAGATATTGATAATTTTAAATCTTTTAATGATAACTATGGTCATTTAGTAGGAGATTTTATTATTAAAGAAACTGCTTCTTTAATCAGTCAAACAATTCGACGAGATGATTTTGTATTTCGTTTTGGGGGTGAGGAATTTTTAGTTTTATTGCCCAAAACAGAAACTAAGGAGGCATATTTATTGGCAGACAACATTCGAAAAAAAGTTGAGACCAATAATTTTAGTTATAAAGATAAATTCAATTTGAGTGTTACCATTAGTATCGGAATTGCAGATAACAAAATTGGAAATATAACTTCTGAAGATCAAATTATACATCATACCGACGAAGCCTTGTATGAAGCAAAAAGGAATGGAAAGAACCAAACCATTATCAGTAATTATCGGTAACAATTAATTGCGGAACCATTATCTATTCATTAGGAAAAAATTGATATATCTTGACATTTTTTATGAATAATATATATTATGATAAGTTCGGTTTTCGTGATTTGATTTGGAAAGATTATTTTTTAAAATCTATATTCGAAAACAACTTATAATAAAAGCAAAAAGAACTAGAGGGTTTTATTAGAAACCCTTTAATGAGGAAAGATTATGAAAAACAAGCTAAATTATTTAGGTGTATTGTCTTTTTTAATGTTAGTTGGGATTGAAACGCCGGTTTATGATTTTCCAAAAGATTGTGAAGCCAAAGATATTACATTAAATTATCATCAAAAATCAAAAAAATTCGCACCAAACCCCCTACCTTACAATGCACGCTCCGAAAATAATTCGATTCTCTCCACCAAAAAAAATAACAATCTACTACTAAAATTGAATCAGTACAAAGCAGAAGTTGAAGAAAACAAAAAACTAATTGAAACTCTTAAACAAGAACTAATAATGCAAAAAGAAGAACTGCAAAAATTGCAAATTCAAATATTTGCATTAAGTGAGTTAAATTTTACGGAAGCTGAAATAGAAAACAATATTGAAGTGAGTAAAAAGTTCATATATTTGACAGCGGGATTAGTATTTACAATAGTTTTGGGAATGTTAGTTTGGATTTTATATTTACAAAAATGTTTGATTAAATCTGCCATACATAAATAAAATAAAGTTTTTTGGGCATGGTTCCGATAGGATCATTACCAAAATCATTTTAATTTTTTTTCAGCCTGAACCATTGCTTGGGTATTGTTATCTAAAAGTATCAAATCAAATTTATCAAATAATTTTTCCATTACTAATACACCTCGCATTAAAGTGATACTAGAAGAATATTTACCTCTATCTATTTCTGTTTGCAGATCAAATTCTTTAATTTTATTGACCATAGTTAATTTAAAATTCTTACCATTTTCTATAAAATTAGATATTTCCACTTTTTCCCCATCACCGTATTTTACGGAATTTTCTACGGCTTCTGTTGTGGCAATGGATATTTCTTCAATATCATCTTGTGATACATTATTCTGATTTAAAAACGATATTTGTCTACTTCTTACATATTGAATGGGTGAAAGATTTGCTTTTCCAATTATATAATAATGATCATTAGATGAAATTTTTTTATAAAAAGGAGAATTTTCTGAAATTATATATTCATTTGGATCAAAAGTACCATGAGTAACAAAAGATTGTTTTAAAAAATCATTCAAAATATTTTCTATTAGGTTTTCCTCAATAAGAGGAACTTTCTTCGAATTTAATTCATAATCCATTATAACCCAATTATAAAAATCTTTTGCACTACCTACCACGCCAAGGGATAATGACTTTTTAAGGATATTTTCTATTTCAGTATGTAAGTCTTTTGAAACCATATTCAATCTATATAATTAACAAAAGGTTTAATAAGTAAAGAACTTTTACCTATTTGCTAATATTTTTACCAAATAACTATCAAATATACTTTTATTAAAGTCGTAATATAAAGTAAAATTAAAAAAAATTAAATCCAAATTGTCTAAGCATTTCATAAGAAATTATTGCTACGGAGTTACTTAAGTTAATACTTCTTGATATTGGTTTCATCGGAATTCTAATTTTTTGGTCATCCAGAAATTGATTGTGAATTTTTTCCGGTAAACCGGAGGTTTCATTTCCAAAAATTATAAAATCAAATTTTTTAAATTGAATATCCGTATAATTTCGTTTTCCAAATTTTGTAACAATAAAGGTCCTCTGTTGATCAATTCGTTCTTTAAAATCATTCCAACTTGGATAATAATGAAAATCCAATTCATTCCAATAGTCCAAGCCTGCTCTTTTAACCGCTTTGTCCGATAAATCAAAGGCTGGCTTTTCTACAATATGCAAGGTTGCACCAATACACACACACAACCTTGAAATATTACCAGTATTAGGTGGTATTTCCGGTTTGTATAATACAATGTTTAGCATCAAAATTTATAAGTTTTTATTTGTTTTCAAGAGATTTTTTCAGCAATAAGCCAAAACTTGAAGTACTACCACTTGAACTTCCTTGGTTATTGTTATTGATGTATTGTTGGTATTCCATCTTTTCTTTTGAGTCTAAAGCTTTTTGAATGGATGCTGAAATCTGTCTTTTCTCAGGATTTACTTCCATAATAAATATATCGTAACTATCTCCAACTTTAAAATGCCCAACCAATGGAGTTCTTGGATCTAATCCTGTTTCTTTCTGTGGAACAAGTGCAGAAAAAGTATCAGACAACTTCATAAAAATACCATAAGGTTTAACCATGTCTACCGTACCGGATATTATATCCCCTTCTTTAAAAGGAACCGATTTTGCCCATGGATCTTCAATAAAATCTTTTATAGATAAAATAAAGCGATTTTCTTCCCAATTCATTGTTAATATTTTTGCGTGCAAAACTTGCCCTATATGAAATTCCGAGTTCAAGTCAAATTTTCTTTTATAGGTTGCTTCATTATTGGGGATTAGAGCATCCACACCATTCATTTCAACCTTAATTCCATAGTTTTGGATTGATTTTATTTTACAAGTAACATAAGCTCCTTCTTTCAGTTCTGCTTTTAGTATCTCTTTTTTTAATTCTTTTTCTTTGTCGGATATTTTCTTTTGGGAAAGAACCAATTTATTTCCTCTTATTTCATGGATAATAAATTTCATTTCTTTTCCTATTATTTTTTCCTGTTTTAATTCATGGTCAATCTGAGAATAAGGACAAAAACCGGTAAACTCCCCTACTTTAACTTCATATCCGCCATTAATTTCTTGCACTACCGCACCATAAACCGGAATTTCTTTATGATAGGCAGTTTCGATATTGTCTTCCGAAATATTTTTATCTGAAATGCAAGTTGTGAAGTAGTAATCGCCATGATTTTCATACAAAAAGTAGACAAGTAATTTGTCATTTTTTGATGGAATTGCATCCTCAAACTCTTCAACCGATATTATACCGGAAATTTTATCTTGAATGGTTAAAATAAAAACATAGTCATTTTTAACGGATGTAACAATTGAATCATAAGAAGCTCCTGTTTCTATCTTCTTCCTTTTCTTAAAGCTTTCTTCTAATAGAGAAGCGAATTTATTTGATTTTTCTTTGCCTGTCATAAACTTCCCTCTTTTAGTTTTTCCGTATATATTTTTAAATTATTAGATTTCTTTAGATTTTCAATATCTTTTTCTAATAATTTTTTAAATTTAGTGCTTTTAATCTCGCTTCGAATTTTTTCTTTCACTTCACCGAGTGGCAAAGTTATCTTTTTTTTGGAGTCTTTAGGATCATCCATAGTATAAGAATATAGTTTCCCTGCTTCGTAAGTTTGAAGAATTTCTTCTTCCGAGGCTTCAATATCTTTATTCTGAATTTTTCTTATGAAGGTAGAAAAAGAAATTTCTCTTTTTAAATATACTGAATTCATTTTAAATTCATCCGAATCTAGAATTTTAGAAGCTTGCTCTGTTTCCCCTATAATAGCAGCCATAAGGTACTCGTTTAAGAAAAAGTTAATCCTCTGTGTAAACTCATCTCCCTTGTCTTTTGAATTATTTTTAAAATTTTTGATTAAATCATAGTGATTTTTTAGTTCCCCGTAGGTATATTTCTTTTTTGGGCTAGATAAAAGTACAGTATCGTCGGAAAAATTAGCTTCTTTGAACTCTTCCTGTTTTTGATTAAACAATGGCGATATTTGAATATTGTAATCTTTTTGTATACGATTCACTTCTTCGTTCCAAGCTACTTGTAAAAATTTATTGGTAATAAATTCAGCGTATTTTGAAGATTTATATTCGACTTTTTTATCTTCTTCCGCATAATAATTTGCAAGAGATTTTTCCTCATCGGTTTTTGCATTCTCTGCAAACTTTAAAGCGTACTTTTGATATTGTTTTAGCTTCATTATAAAGTAATCTTTAATAGCTGTAGGTTTAATTTTTTTCATTTCCGTAATACGGTAAATAAAAACGGATTTTTGAGAAACGAACTTGTGGAATTTTTCATCTTTGTTTTTGATTCCTTCCGATAGAATATCAATTACAGGATTTTGTCCGCAATTTATACACTGAGGGTCAAGAAAACCTCCAATTGGTTTGCTACCTAGTTCTTCCGTATTGGCTACTATATAATCATATATTTTTTGATCTTCTTTTAAGGAAGTTAAATCATTCCAAATTTTTATGACTTT
Source organism: Leptospiraceae bacterium (assembly GCA_024233865.1). GTDB lineage: Bacteria > Spirochaetota > Leptospiria > Leptospirales > Leptospiraceae > JACKPA01. The sequence continues at coordinate 55,765 of JACKPA010000009.1, forward strand.
AGGGTCTGTTTCAGCACTATCAGAGTTTAAACCTACCTGAATTACCTGAGCTACTACTAACTCGACATCCTTTGATTTTTTAATCTTCTCAAAAAAAGACTTTCGATACAAATCCGCAACTATAAAGTTTTTATACAAATCAAATAGGCTCTGGAATTCCTTTGACTTGAACAAACCCTCTTTCTCATTTTGGGATTCTATGATTTTTAAAAGTGATAAGTTTTCTATAATCGATATTTGGTTTTTTATAGAAGCAGTTTTTGGGTCAGCTTCAATATTTTTTAATTTATAAAAATTTTGCAATTCAGAGCGTATGATTTTTCCATTTGTAAAAGAAGCAAGTTCTTCGTTACCCGATTTACAAACTGAAAAAAGTAAAATAGAAACAAAAATTATTGAAAAATAATTCAGAAATTTCATAAAATTAATACCTATGTGCGTTTTTTATTTTTTTTGAGTCTATATTATCATAGACTTGATTAACATTTGAATTCTCAAAAGAAAATGGTTTTGCAGTTTCCCAATTTCCTTCTTTCGAAATATATTCGTTCTTTACCTTTAATAAGTCCTTTTCAAGAACATGAACTTTATCGTAAGGAAGTTCTACTTCAAGGGAAAGAATGCTTGACCTTTGCTTTTTTAATTTATTAACCTCTTCATTAAGCGTTTTTTTTAAATTTAAGGCATAGCTTCTATCCGTAGGTAGTTGCATATCATATTTCTCTAATTCGGAAATATCTCTATCGATAGTTTCTAATAAATATATTAAATATGAAATCTTGATTGTCAAAATTTTGCAGTACCTAATCACTTTAAATTTTAGTGAATTTATGCTGAAAATAGCGAATCCCATATTTTTGTAAACCTTTTTAAGGGGGAATAATAATGGCAAATATCATAGAATTAACGATTCAAACAGAAAAAATAGATAATATTTTTGTAATGAGACTACAGGGTGCATTAAATGCATTTACAACAAATAAATTTTTAGATGAAGTAAAAACCAGTTTGAAAAAAGGTGGATTAATTCTTGACATGGAAGAGTTAAACCTCATTTCTTCGATAGGAGTAAAAGCAATCAAAGAAGTACTGAATATCAGTTTTAATGCGGAAAAAAAGATTATTCTTTTGAACTTATCCACTCATGCTAAACAGGTATTTGATATGATGAAACTAACCGGTTTGTTTATTATTGCTCCCAATGAAGAGATTGCCATGAAAAAAGCTTCTAATTTAATGAGACTTCAAGAAAAATAAGGGAAAAAAATGGGAAACTTTAATTATTATCGTAAAGGCTGGCATTTACTTGGATTCATCATTCCACTCATTTATTATTTTGATATTTTTAAAGGAAGGCTTGAATTGGTTTATGCGACAAGAGCAATTATCTTTACTTTTTTAGTATTTTTTATAGTCGTATTGATTGTCATAGATTTTATAAGGCTAAGAAATGAGGCATTTAACCAATTGTTTATAAAAATATTTTCCAAACTATTAAAAGAAGAAGAAAGTGCGAGAATGAATGCCACTCTTCCTTATATGGTAGCCAATGCAGCCATTGTTCTTTTTTTTCCAGCAGAAATCTACTTTTTAAGCATGGGATTTTTGCTCATAGGTGATCCTTTTGCTGCTTTTTTTGGCTCCAAATACGGAAAATACCGTTTTTATAACGGAAAATCTCTTGTGGGAATTGTTGCTTTTATAACTTCTTCCTTTTTAGCCGGATTGTTGTTATTGTATTTTTTTTCTCTAACCAGTGAAAATTTGGAATTTTCTTTGTATAAAAACAATGTTATAAACTTAAACTCTATTTTTTTATTACTGATCGGTTCGGTTTCTGCCGGTCTTACTGAATTTTTTTCCGGTCATGCACTAGGGGGTTTTTTAGACGATAATCTAACAATTCCGGTTATTTCTGCCATTGTAATTGTAATTTCTGCGGTTTATATTTTTGGAGTAGATTCAAATACAGTCTTTTTAGATTTTACTAAAGTGTATAATCGAATAAATTGAAATACAAAATGTTAAATGTGAAACGTATCCTAATCCTTTTTTTCACTCTCAGTTTGGTTGCCTCCAACTGTAGAACAGTAACCCGTTCTCTAAGATATATAACACCTGCAGGTAATTTGCCTTTAGAAGCAAATATTGAGGATGCCGATGTAAATTATTATTATATCTCTGGAAATACTGCAAGAGAACTGCGCCAAAGTATTAACAAAAACAGACCCGGCAAAAAGCGATACGATGCAATTACCAAATGGAATGTAAAATGGAAGTGGCCCGGTTACGGCAAAAGTAATTGTGATCTATCGAGAGCTGAGTTGAACCATTCCATCGTTGTCACCCTACCTTATTGGGAACCTCCTGATGATGCAGATCCGTCTGTAGTAAACAGGTGGAAAAGGTACATGTCCAATTTATCATACCATGAGCAAGGTCACGTTGATATATTTTTTAAATACTACAATCAAATGGAAAATGTTTTGGAGAATAGCAATTGTGATGATGCAAAAGGTGAATTAGAAGAAATATTGCAAGAATTAAAAGAAAAAAATAGAAGCTATGATTCCAGAACTCGCCATGGTGCTACCCAGGGAGCAACATTTCCTTAACATTATCTTCTGAAATAGTTACGGCTGGGATATGGTTACTGTGGTTCGATACGCAGTATTTGTAGTTCTGCCACTCACCAACCGTAACCATATCGAAGTGATAATTTGATTCTAATACTTAAATTTAAAAAGCATCTGATTCAATTCGGAAGATATTTTTGCTAATTCCTTTGCCGTTGTTTGAGTTTGCGAAACAGACCGAAACGTATCTTGTGCAGAACTAGAAACACCAAGTATATTTTTTTCTATTTCTTTACCACCTCTTGCGGCATCAAGAGCATTTTTTGCAATTTCTTGAATAGTGTGTGATTGCTCTTCTACAGCACTGGCAATGGTTGTTTGAATATCATTTACCTGATTGATAACTTCGCTAATCTTCTTAATGGCGTTCACAGACTCTTTTGTATCACTTTGGATGGACTCTATTTTTTGACTTATATCCTCCGTTGCCTTTGCCGTTTGCTTGGCAAGCTCTTTCACTTCATTGGCAACTACAGCAAATCCCTTACCAGTTTCTCCTGCACTTGCAGCCTCAATAGTAGCATTTAGAGCAAGTAAATTAGTTTGTTGTGCAATAGAAGTAATTACTTTAATCACATTTCCTATTTCAACACTACTCTCTCCTAATTTTGTAATAGAGGCAGAAGTTTTTTCTGCCGTTTTAACTGCACCTGTAGCTACTCTTGCAGCGTCTGATGCACTTTTGGCTATTTCCCGTATACTAACGTTCATTTCTTCAGAAGAGGAAGCAACCATTTGAACGTTAGTCGAAACTTCTTCTGTGGCAGCAGAGACGACATTTGCTTGGTTGGAATTATTCTCTGCGATTTTACCCATTTCTTGGCTTGTGATGGTCAGTTCCTCAGACGAACTAGCGATGGTTGTAACATATTGAGAAATTTGAGAAATAGAGCCATGAAAAGAATCTAACGTATAATTTAAACCTTCAATAATTCTGGAATAAATGCCATGAAATTTTTCTTTATTCCCCCTAATGGTTAAATTTCCTTCTTTAGTGGCATTGGAAACTTTTTCAATTTCCATCACAAGATTTTTGATCATGCTAATCATATCTTTAAAAGAGGATGCTAAATTACCAATTTCGTCATTGGAATTGATTTTAATTTCTACATTAAAATCCCCATCAGAAACTTTTTTAGAAATTCCTTCAATATAGCGAACTCCATTACTAAAATTTCTGCTTAAAAGGACACCTATTACCAAACCTAAGCCTAAACCAAAAAAGATCATATACCAAATTTTTTGTTTGGAAGAATCACTTATTTCATCACCCCTTAAGTTTACTTGAACAGCACCTTCTTTGTTTAGCACAACAAGAGAATCAAGAATACTGTCAATCTCTTCCATCATTCTTAAAGACTGCCCCATTATCTTGTCATAAGCTTCTTGTGTTCTTCCAGACCTAGAATAGTCTATTAAGACATCCCCTTCCTTAATATAGCTATTCCATAAATCTTTAAAATGAATAAATTTTTCTTTTTCTAGACTAGAAGAAATAAGAGGTTCATAAATATCAATTTTATCTTTTAAAACTTTATACAATTGTTGCATTTTTTCTTCATAGATTTTCTTTTCTTCAAACCGATTGCTTAATACGTGATTCATTTGAAGAATACGATAATTGGATGTAGAGTTATCTATTTCCGAAATTGTAATAATTTTAGGCAACCAAATATCATTTATTAAATCTGATGTTTCATTTACCTTATCTAATTGTTTGACGGAAAAATACCCGACTCCAAACAATATAACCAACATGATCAAAGTGTTAAAAAGTAGCTTAACGCCAATATTAAGATTATTGTACCATTTCATAATTTGTATTCCTTGTAATTAAATACGTTTCAAACCTCTAAAATTTTTTGTATGTCTAAAATTAAGAGCAAGTGCTCTTCTAATTTATAAACACAAGTAATTAGTTCTTTACTTATACCAGATATTGTTTCAGGAGGAGGTTCATAAGAGTCTTTCTCTATGTATATCACGTCTCCTATCTCATCAACAATCAAACTAACAGGCTCCTCTTCCGTTTTAAGAATGATATTATAAACAGGGAACTTTAACTTCACCGAAGTCATTTTTAACCTTTTTCTGAGGTCTATCACAGCTATAATTTGTCCTCTAAGATGTATTAGCCCACTTGCTTCCTCCAAAGCAAGTGGTACTTTTGTAATATCATTGCAGATAATAATTTCTTGAACCTTTTTAACATCTATACCAAAAAGATGAGAATCCAGGTAAAAAGTACAAAATTGACTAACTTGTTGTATTGGATATTGGATCATTTTAATGCTCTGCTTCAACAGCCTCTTTCACATCAATATCCGTAAATTCAAATGATTTCACATTGGAGTTTTTTATAATATTTTTTATATCTAATATATCCGTAACCTTTGATTGTATAACAGCCGACCCTACAATACCACGTATATCTTTTGTCTTTTGAATTGTAACATCTTCTTGTACAATATCAATGAATTCGTCTACTATAAAACCAACCTTTTCTTTTTCCATCATATAAATAATTGTATGTAAATTTTCCTTTTCCTTTGTAGAAGTTGAAGGATGTGCGCTTACATAATCTTCCACTCGAATCAACGGCATTATTCTATCCCTGTATTGGATTACTTCAAATTGTCCAGACTTTTCCAGTTGTGAAAATTGAAACTCTTCCAAACGAGTTACGTCTTTTAAAGAAACAGCCATACGATAATCATTTCCAATTTTAAAAACCAACCATCTTTCTGTTTGGTTGAAACGATTGATCTTTTGGGAATTGATGTCTTCTTTAATAAATTTATTGTCCTGAAACTTTGCCATCATTCCACCTCGATAGGCTATAGCTAAGACATTCAGGATAATTGCAATAGTTCCATCTCCTAATATGGTTGCACCGGTATAAATGGATAATTTTTTAAATTGCTTGGATAGCGGTTTTACTACAATTTCTTGTGTATCATGTATTTCGTCCACAACCAAACCTAATTGCTTATTCTCAATTTTTACGATCACGATATTAATAACATCCACATGGTACGGGTCATAGTTGCTGTCTTTTGTGTTTAACTTTAATTCATTATTTAAAAATAGCAAGGGGAGCAATTGTCCTCGAAGTCTATAAACAGGTGTTTCATGAACAGTTTCAATTTGTGAATGGAATTTATTATTCTCCAATCGTAAGAGTTCCACCAGGCTTATTTGAGGAATGGCAAAGTATTCTTTTCCGCAGGAAACGATTAAAGCCGGTATAATAGCAAGAGTTAGTGGAATTTTTATTGTAAACGTAATTCCTCTTCCCGGTCTATTATTCAAATCAACCGATCCTCCAATTTTTTCGATATTGTTTTTTACAACATCCATCCCGACTCCCCTGCCAGATACGTTAGTCACTTTCTCAGCAGTTGAAAATCCAGGAAGAAAGATGAGCCTTACAATATCCCTATCGTCCATAGTATTCAATATCGCTTCGGGAAGAAGTTCCTTCTCTAATACTTTTGCTTTTACCTTTTCCGTATTTATTCCAGCCCCGTCGTCCGAGACTTCAATAATAACCTGCCCTCCTTCCGTATAGGAATTCATGTGGAGAATTCCGGTTTCATTTTTTCCGACTTTTACTCTTTTCTCTGGAGTTTCAATTCCATGATCTATGGTATTCCTTACAATGTGAGTAATAGGGTCTTTGATTGCTTCCAAAATCGTTTTGTCTAATTCGGTTTCCTTACCTTCCAAAACTAAATTTACCTTTTTACCACATTTGATGCTAAGGTCTCGTATCATTTTTGGAAGAATATTGTAAACATTGCTAATCGGTTGCATTCTAGTTCGCATTATGTTTTCTTGCAATTTGCTGGTAATCAGATTCAGTTGTTGGACTATACTGGTGTAAGCACTATCTAATGAGTTACTACTATGCTGTAAAATACGATTTCTTGTAAGAACGAGTTCTCCTACAAGGTTCATAAGGCTATCCAACACCTTAACATCAACTCGAATAACAGTATCGGTTATGCTATGAGAAATTTTATCGTCTTTTTTGACGGTAGGAATTACTTTCTCTTCTTGAATTTTTAGTTCCGGTAATTCATGGGGTATAGCCTTTTTTTCTACTTTAGTTTGCTCTCTCGCAGTTGTATCCACTACATTAGTACCGGAAGAAATGGAAGAATTAATTTTTTCCATGATCCCATCTAACAAACCACTATCATCCACATCTCCTTCGTTTCCGGTATTTTCAATATTTTGGATGCATACCCGAATAATATTTATCATTTCCAAAATATAATGAGAAATTTCACTCGTAAAATTTAAAGTTCCATCCAAAAGTTTTTCAATAATTTTCTGACCCAGATCAAGCAAGGAACCAAACTTAGAATATCCTAGATAATAGGCAGTTCCTTTCATCGTATCCAATTTAAGAATAATGGATGTTTTGATCTTTTTCGACTTAGGATCCTTTTCTAGAGAGTTTATATCTTGCGACAGATTGTTTAAATTTTGATGGCTTTCTTCCAAAAATATTTTTATAATTTCCGGATCGGTAGAAGATTGAGCGGAAAACATTGGATTTATCGAGGCTTGTATACGCTCTTTTCCATTTGTTGATACTGTTCTTGATGCTGCGATGTCTTTGGAAAACAGATTACCATTGGCTTTCACATCTTCATGTTGTTTTTCATTTAACGAACTTGCTTTATTTCCAATAAAACCTTTTAACTTATTGGTGAGTTCACTATATTGTGTTTCACTTTCACCACCGGAAGATTCTATTTCATTTAAAATATCTCTTATTGTATCACACAGTTCAAAAAAAGCTTGTGCCATATCCGTATTAATCGTAACTTCTCCGTCTCGAAGTTTACTTAATAAGTTTTCTCCTGCATGAGCAATTGATTCTAATTTGGTAAATCCTAAAAATCCACAAGTACCTTTTATAGAATGTATGCTACGAAACATACTTGTTAATAATTCTTTACTATCCGGTTGTTTTTCTAATTCTATTATGTCGGATTCAAATTTATCAAGGCTTTCATTGCTCTCAATAATAAAAATCTTCACAATTTCATCTACATCATTACTCATTGAAACCCCGCAATATATATGCTGCTACTCCCTCTTTTTTTCCCTTGACGGTATAAACCTGCCTTTCACCTACTCGGATTTTTTCCGAAATAAGCGTAAAGGTTGCTTCTGAGAGTAAGCACCCTTTTTTTGGAGCATTACTTTCTAATCTTTGTGCAATATTTACGTTATCTCCAATCATGGTATAGTCAAGTCTGTGCTTTTCGCTACCTATATTACCTAAAATGACTTCTCCCGAGTTAATTCCAATTCGAATCTGAAGAGCTTCATCGGATGTTTTATTTAACTCATCCAAAGTTTTTAGCATATCCCAAGCACTTTTTACGGCATATAAAGCGTCTGCTGCCTTGTCGCCTGTGTCAAACCTTGCTACGATTGCGTCTCCTATCATCTTGTCTATAATTGCATTGTTTTTTTGCAAAGCCTCTATAATGGAATCAAAAAACTTATTTAATAAATTAACAATCCATTCGGGAGTATGGTTTTCACACAATGTTGAAAAAGAAACAATATCGCTAAACAAAATAGAAATAAATTTTGACTCCGGTTTTCTTTCTTTAATTCCTTCTACGACATCTCCAGCATTTTTTAGAGCATCCGTAGACACGTATTTGGAAATAAGCAAGTTTTTCTTTTCTTCTTTCGCTCTGGTTATGACTTCTTGAATAATTTTTTGTAAATCTTCTGTTTTGAAAGGTTTGGGTAAATAGTCTACTACTCCCAATGCTTCCCCTTTTTTAATGTCGATTTTAGTGCTTCTTGTAGTAACCATTATAATCGGAATATCACTTAGGCCAGGGTTCTTTTTTATTTCGCTACAAAAGTCCCAACCATTCATTACCGGCATATCATAGTCTGAGGTAATGATGTCCGGTTTATCTTTTCCGGCTGCGACAAGACCTTCATAACCATTTTCAGCGGTAGCTACGCTAAAACCGAGCTGCTTGAACATTTTGGATATAACATTCCGCACAGCTTGACTATCATCCACAACAAGGGCTTTTAATTTTTTCCCTTTTGGAGGAGGTGTCACCATAGAAATGATTTTTTGGATGTTTTGATTGGAATCGTAAGGATGGAAAAAAATATCCCCTACTCCAACTTCAAAATATTGTTCGGCATTTTCTGCAATTCTCTGATCTGACAATACTACAAATGGTATATGATTTATAATCTGGGTTGATTTAATTGTTTCACAAAAACTTACAACATTTATATCTTTAATTTTTTCATCATACAAAATTAAATCCGGAAAAACACCTTTGATTCTATCCAGACTTTCCTTTCCAGATGTGGATATGATAACTTCAAATTTTTCATTTAGCAATCTTTTATGTAAAGATTCAAATTTTTGAGGATCTTTGCAAACAATCAAGATTAATTTTGGTTTGTTTAAAAGCTGTCGGAATAAAGCTTCCATCTGCAGATTGGCATAAGGTAGGTGGACATAGTAATCTCCTTCGTACCTTGGTAACATCTCCATTCCGTTATCTCGTGTACCGTAGATGATAACCCATAAATTTTCCAATTCTTTATTTTCTTTAATCTTTTCTATCGGATTGTCATCACTCGTTTCCAAAAGAGAGGTTTGGATAAACAAAATATCGGGTTTTATTTCGAGAACTTCCTCAATTAAACTGGATTCATTGCTCATCGTATAGGTTTGGAGGTTATTTTGCTCGCAAATATTGGTGAATATCTTTTTTTGTGAATTTACTATACTTGCAATGTAGACTTTTTCCATGGATGTTAAACACTTATTCTATGATTATATATCTTATATTTGCAAGAATATTTTGTTCAACCATTATTTTAATATTTTGGCATTAAATATCCTAGGTGAGTTTTCCTATCACTTGACCTTCTTTAAATCAAAATTTTTTGCCTTTACGCCATGTAGCCTCTCACCGTCATAATACACGTAATTTTTATCTTTTGCATACGCAAAAGGGCCTTCACCAGCAGTACCAAGTATCTCAAATGATGAAGAGTCAGCCCCTTCTACTACTACATTTTTGTTATCATAGATATAATATACCTTTGTTTTGTCTCGCATATACCCATAACCCAAAAAAACAAAACTATCAGGATCTGCCGATGGTAAAGGTCTACCATGGTAGTAAACATTATTTTTATCTTTTGCAAAACATTTTAAGTCAGCCTCATCAGTATGGCATATTCCACCTATCACAACAAAACTCTTATAATCAGCCATACTCAACTCTTTGTTATGGGAATAAACTTTTTGGTCATGAATTGAGTAGATACTCTTTGGGAGCTTTTGAATTTGCGGTTCTTGGTTATTAGCTAACTTGTTATTACAGTTTTGAAAAACGAAAATTAAAATTATAAACGTAAACTTGTAATTCATAAACACACACTTACCTTTTTCCAATCGGATAAGAATGATACAACATTAAATAAATTTCTATTTTATTAGATTTTTTCACTTGAAATATATTATTAGTGTTAGATAAGTAACATGATTCTATAAACTTTAATAAAGTAAATTATGTCATACAAACAATTAGTCAATTGCCCAAGCTGTGGAGCTAGGGCAGAATTATCAAATCCAGCCGTTGTTCAAGTAACGTGTAGTTATTGTGAATCTATATTTGTATGGGATAAAGAAATAGCCAAGTTTATGGGAAAAAAATCCCGTTTAACTCCCGCCATTTCAGGACTAAAAATCGGAACGGAAGGCAAAATCAACGGGAAAAATTTTAGGGTTTTAGGGCGAGTTCGATATGCCTACCAATATGGGGAATCAACTGAAGAAGGCGTTTGGGATGAATGGTTTTTAGAAGACAGCAAAGGGGAACCTATATGGCTTTCGGAAGACATGGGGGAATTGATATTCGAACAACCCGTTTTAAAAAAACATTCCATTCAAAAAGACGATATTTTTGTAGGAAAAAAGGTTAAAGTCGGGGAAATCGTCTACACAATTCGAGAGTTTGGAGAGGCAATTTGTGTTGGAGCGGAAGGAGTTCTTCCTTTTGTAGTAGAACCGGATGAAACCTATCAGTTTGCCGATGGAAAAAGCATTGATGGGAACTATTTTTTAACCATAGAATTTGACGATTTAAGAGATTCCAACGTTTTTAGCGGACATAGGCTAAAAAGTCATGAAATATCATACCAAAAAGAAGAGTTTGTTCAACATAAAAAAGACGCGGAAACGATACGCTGCCCTAGTTGTGCTTCTCCCCTTACTTTACAAGGCGATTCGGATAAAATTGCAACGGTTGTATGCGATTCATGCAGCTCGGTTGTTGAACTCGATGCGGGTGTTGCTCTTTTAACCGGAAAAGTCAAAAAAGAGCTTTCCAAAGTATTCACATTTCCTATCGGAGCAGCAGGAAAGCTAAATAATGTTGATTGGATGATAGTAGGAAGGCAACGCCAGGATTGGAAAGAGGATGGGGAGAAAGGTTTTGATTTGGAATACTTGCTTTATAATCCGGATAAAGGTTATTTATGGCTATCGGAATCAAACGGTCATTATTATATAGGTGAACCAACCGATACTGCTCCGGAAAAAAGCCTTATGGATATTCATATACCTAAAACCACTTGTAGCATAGGTGGTATGAAATTTAGATATTTCGAATCCGGAACTCTATCCCTAACTTATGTGGATGGTGCTTTGCCCTGGGTTGCAAAAATCGGAGATAAAGTTAAGTATGCTGAAGCAATTCACCCGCCTTATTTGTACACAGAAGAAAACGTTATCAAAACAAAAGATGGGAAAAACTTTGTAGCAGAAGTTGAATTTTTTAAAAGTTATTACATCGAACCGGAAGTAATTGCCAAAGCCTTTAAAATGAAATTACCTCCTACATATGGAGTAAGTCCGGCTCAGCCATACAAACCGGCATGGAAACAAGGACTTTTAACTAAGCTTGGATTGATTGTGGGAGGTTTTTTGTGGGTTTCTTCTTGTTTTATGGGAATGAGTGGTGAAGAAGTTATTAACCAACCATTTGCAGTAAAAGACCTGAATAAAAAGGAAGTTTTCACCAAATCGTTTACAACAGACAAAGAGGATGAAACTTTGCAGATAACCATTAATGCTACTTTGAAAAACAGTTGGACAGAAGTTGCAGTGGCTCTATTCAAAGAATCAGCTGATGAGGTTATTGCGGATGATGATTTGGGGATAGAATACTACGAAGGATATGAAGATGGTGAGCATTGGTCGGAAGGTTCTAAAAGCCAAGATATATACTGGAAAATCAAAGAACCGGGTAAATACAAACTCTTGCTTACAATTCCACAAGCAGAAACTTCTGAGAATACAAGAGTAAATGTAATTGTTCAAAAGGGTATAAGAAGAGTTTATATGCTTTTTTTACTATCTTTTGCCTGGTTTGCTTTTCCGATAATTTTTCTAATTAGGAAATTTTCTTTTGAAACCAAAAGGTGGGCACCCGTAATGCCAGATTCGGACTAGGATATACTATGTTAATAAAAATTTGGACTGTTATTTTAACATTATTTACAATTTATGGAGCATATTTATCTTTTGCCAATAAATTGATTCCCTACCCAGAAGGAACAAAAGTTAGTTTGCGAGAAGATAGTGTTACGGGAAGAAGACCATCTTTTTTTTACGGTGTTTACTCAAGAACACGAACTCCTTCCGGTGGAGGATTTGGATATGGAAAATAAATATTAATATTTTAGGAGAATTTATATGCCAGAATGGCTCAATCATCAAAATTTAAGATTGGTAATTATTATTGAAACAATACTTTATGCATCTTTGGGTGTAACCATATTTGGTATTGCAATCTGGTTGATGGCTAAATTAGCTCCTTTTTCAATTCGTAAGGAAATTGAAGAAGATCAAAACACATCATTAGGAATTATTATGGGTTCTGTAATTATAGGGATCGCCATAATCCTTGCTGCAGTATTGAAATAGAACAAAAAACCAGTTTTTGCTCCCTTCGGCTACGCTCAGGGAGCGGTTTGGACGCTTTTCGGACATTGAGCGTAGTCGAAATGTCCCTACTATATGCCTAAAATACAAAGATTATTGTTATTATCTGTTGTTGTTATAATATCCGTATCGGGTTTGTCTTATGAACTTGTTGCTGGAACAATGGCAACATATTTACTTGGTCAATCGGTTACCCAATTCTCTTTTGCTACCGGTTGGTTTTTAGCCGCTATGGGTTTTGGGTCTTACCTATCTCGATTTGTTAAAAAGAACATCTATTATTTCTTATTCAATATTCAAATTTTAATAGCTATAATAGGCGGGTTTTCAGCAGGGATTATGTTCTTTTCCTTTGCCGCAACCGATACCTTGTATCCGATTTTTATCGTACTGGCATTTATAATTGGTTCAGGAATTGGATTGGAAATACCGATTCTTTTGCGGTTGATGCGACACTACAAAATTTTAAGTGTGGCGGTATCTGACGTGTTCACCTTTGATTATATAGGTGCCCTTTTTGCGAGTGTTTTGTTTCCTTTGGCAATTTTACCTTTTCTTGGTTTGGTCCGTGCGAGTATTTTTTTTGGCTTTTTAAACTTAATAGCAGCCGGTTTGATCTTAACATTCGTACCCAAAACAAAAAGAAGTTATTTTTATTCTGTCCTTAGCTTATCTTTCGTTTTACTGGTAGTTGGTTTTATCGGGGCAGAAAAGGTTACCAATTGGATGGAGAATCTATTGTACCAAGATGCAATAGTTTATTCATCCAATTCAAAATACCAAAGAATTGTGATTACAAAGTGGAAAGATGACACAAGGCTTTATTTGGATGGAAATGTACAGTTTTCAACGGTAGACGAAGCCATGTACCATGAACCCATTGTTCATATACCTATTTCTTTCTTAAAAGACAAACCAAAAACGGCATTGGTACTAGGAGGTGGGGACGGACTGGTTATACGGGAGTTGTTAAAATACGAATCCATAGAAACGATTACTCTTGTGGAATTAGACCCGGCTATAATAGACTTATTCAAAAACCATCCTGTCCTTAAACAAATTCCTCAAAATTCATTAAATTCTCCCAAAGTAAATATTGTTATTGCTGATGCTTTTAACTGGCTAAAAAATAAAGAGAATAAAACCAAATTTGACTTTATAGTGGCTGACTTACCTGATCCGAATTCTCATTCTTTGGGAAAACTCTATACAATTGCCTTTTATTTATATGTCTATAGGCATTTGGAAAACAATGGAATTTTTGTGACTCAATCCACTTCTCCAACCTTTGCACCGGACGCATACTACTGTATACAAGATACGATTAAAAATGCTACGGAAATTTTTGAAAAATCACAAACCGGATGGGAAGTTTATTCTTATCACCTTTATATACCTAGTTTTGGAGATTGGGGTTTTCATATAACAGGTAAAAACATACTTTCACTTAAAGAAAAAAATGAAATATCCGTAGAAACAGAATACTTAACAGATGAATTAGCGGGTTCTTTTTTCGCTTTTCCAAAAAATGCAAGGAAAGACGGGGAAATTTCCATCAACAATCTTAACAACCAAATACTGGTAAAATTGTATTCTCGCTCATGGCCGAGGTGGTACAGGTGAATTATTTTCATCCTTGTCTTCCTTTTTTTCTTTGGTGTCCGAATTTTCTTCTTCTGACGGGTTTTCTGACTTTATTAACTTTCCCTCATTAACTTCAACGTCATAAACATACACGGATAACTTGTAGTCGGTATTCTCTTTTTTGTTGTGTTCTCTAACAATCAAAATGAGTTGACCTTTTTTTGAATTGTACAATATTTTTTCAAAATAGTACTTATCCGGCAATATTGGTATTAGCTTTTCTCTAAACGGATCATAGATAAAAATTTTTTTAAAGTCTCTATTATTCAAAAAACCGTCCCGGTTTGTATCTTCTGTCATGGCAATAATAAGCAAACGCTTATCTATATCCAAAGACTCTTCATTGTATTCTTCTCGGTTGATACTCTTTTTTCGAATGGTAAATTTACCTGGAAAAAAATCCCAAATATAGACTTTTTGTTCAAAAACCTTTTTGACTGATCCTGTGTTTAAATTAATAAAGGTTAAATTTTTGGCATGATTTAAGATTCCTTCCGGACCTGTTCCACCGGCTTCTTGGGATAAATTAGTTGGATAAACCAAAAATTGATCCCAAATAATTTTGGAATTTTCCTTTAATGCTTCTCTATCTTCACTTTTATTTGAGTTATCTTCGAATATTACTTCTTCTTCTTTTAGTTCGATTCCTTTATCAAAATACAAATAGCTTTTAGTGATGGCAAAAATGAATAGAGATAAAACAATAGCAAGAAATATAACTGTTATGAATCTAATTTTTTCCAACTTTGAAACTCTTTACAATGGTTATAACTTCATCAAATTCGGAGTCAGTCATATAGGAAAACAGAGGTAGATTTAAAACCGTCTGAGAAATTTCAATAGCATTTTTACTTTCAGTTTTCCCTTTTATATAATCCTTGGCACCCGGCTGTTCCGACATAGCTCCCGGGTAAATGATTCCATAGCCAATCCCTTTTTCTTTCAGAAGTTTTTCCAATTCTACTCTTTCCTCATTGGAGAATAAATTTACGTTGCAATAACCATTTTGGGTATAATCTCCAGGTGGTAGAATATTGTTTATTCCAAGTGACTTTAGTTCCTTGTGGTAGCGGTTGGCATATTCAATTCGAGATTTCAATCGGTCTGGAAATCTTTCTAAAACCAGATTTAAAAAAGCAGCTTGCATTGAATCCAAACGAGAATTCCAACCAACATAACCATGACCATAATGAGTTGTACGACCATGATTGGCAAGAGTTCTTACGATTTCAGCAAGCTTGGATTCATTTGTAAAAACACATCCGCCGTCTCCTGCTCCACCCAAAACTTTTGCGGGATAAAAGGAAGTTGTTGAGATGTAAGCATTTTGATAAATAGGTTCTCCCTTGTAGAGTGTTCCAAAACATTGGGCACCATCTTCTACAAGAGGGATATTTTTCTTTTTGCAAAGTTCCCTGAAATCTTGTAGCCTAGTAGATCCCCAACCATATAAGTGCACCAAAATAGCTGCATCCGGTCTGAATTTATCTATAGCCTTTTCAAATTCATGAAAATCCATTTGGAGATCATCCATATTTGTTTCGACGGTATAAGGATCAGCTCCGGCATTTACAATAGCTTCAAAAGTTGCCCAAAAAGTAGTCTCCGGAACTAAAACTTTATGACCTCGACCTATACTAATAGCACGCAAAGCCAATTGAATGGCATCTGTGCCATTGGCGCAAGAAATCGCATAACCTGTTTTGGTATAATCTTTTAAGGATTGTTCTAAATTGGATACCTCAACGCCACCAATAAAGCTAGCGTTCTTACTCATTACACTAACTTTTTCATTCCATTTGTCCAAAAAACCGGATTCATATCTTTTTATATCTATAAAGGGAACACTCATAAAATTAACTCTTTTTATTGATCTATAACAATGGTTTTATTAAAGATAAATTGAACAATAAAAATTTAAATAATTATATTAAATCAAAAATATACCATGATTAGAGTGATTTACGGGATTAACATGATTAGATTCACTTGATTTTAAAGATTTATCTTAAAAACCATATCCGAAAACCACTCCGCGTTGAGTATAAATGAAGTGGTCTTATAATCGGGTTGAATTTTTTCTTTATATTTTGACTACCTTTAAACAATAATAAAATATTCATGTCATTGTCTATATCTCTTCCTCTAACAATTGCCCGTTTTCCAAAAGCCATTTCTTTGCCTTTTCGGTCTGGGTGTGTTGTGCTTTTACGATATTCCAAAAAGCAGTTGTATGATTGGTTTCCAGTAGGTGGGCGAGTTCGTGCACAACAACATAGTCTATAGAGCTTTAATCAACCTCCAATTGAAATTTAATCGATCCTTAGGCGTACAAGTTCCCCAGGTATAACGATTGTCTACAATATTGGCAGAAGTATATCCAACCCCTAGATGTTTTGCGTAGTTACTTACACGGGGGAGAATAACGTCTTTGGCTCGTTCCATATACCAATTCCGCAAAACATCTTTTCCGCTTTTGATAAAAGTTACGGGAATAAGGAATTTCTCTTCAAAACGTATTTCTATAGAACTACCGTAATCGGTTTCTATTTTATAAATTTGTCCGAGGTATAAAATGGATTCTCCATTCACCAGTTCTTTTCCCGGTGGGTGAGGTAAATCCCTGTATTTTTGCGGATGGCTCGTTTTCTCGTAGATCCAGAACTTTTTGGATTCCACAATTTTCCGAATCTTCTCTTCTGAGGCTGTAAGGGGAGCATGGACTACAACGCTCTTATCCCTTTCTACGGTAATGGTCAATTTTTTTCTTCCAGAGGAACGCTTGATCGTATAGCTTAAATCCATCCTATTCTCCGAATACAATTGTTTCATGGTTCTTTTCTGCAATTTATACTATACGAATAATAAGTAAATATTTTTTATAAAAATATTCGGTAATTCAAAAAATTCTCTTAGTAAGAGAGTCCTTTGCAGCTCGGCTTTTAATTTGTTTCTGGCTGGAATGCTTTCCCAAAATCCGGTTAATTTGATTTCTCTTTCTACCATCTTCGATTTGATCTTCTTCTATCCATGGATTGATGATTTGGAGCTGTTCTTTCAATACGCTTGACAGCACTACTTCCGAGAAGCTAGTTCGAAGGCTATGAGTCGGATTTTGAGTTGCATCGGTTAGGTCGATCACTTCC
The DNA here is from genome assembly GCA_024233865.1 of Leptospiraceae bacterium. GTDB lineage: Bacteria > Spirochaetota > Leptospiria > Leptospirales > Leptospiraceae > JACKPA01. Next base: position 73,218 of record JACKPA010000009.1, read on the forward strand.
CAACCAAGTCCTTCTAGCTGTTTCAATAATGGAATTTCTACGTGGTTTCTTTCATCTAGCTTGTGTGGGTTTGGTGTCATTTTGTTTCCTTAGTCAAAACGTTCATCCATTGCTTCTTGCAATAGTGCATCAAAGTTTAACACTAGTTCCGGTAGTAATTTGTGCGTAAATGGTTGGGAGAAGGAAACCGTTTCATAACCTTTTTGCTGTCTTTCAAAAACATAATATTTTTTGCGATGCGGGCATACTACAATTCCTATCTCCGTACCACCATTTATCCAGTCTTCTTCCATTTTTTCCATGTCTTGGTTTAGGCTGTCTTTATGGGAAACTACTTCTATACAAAGTGTAGGAGACCCAACTCTGTAATTAGAATCTATCACTTTGGAAGTAAACTTTTCATAAGCGACAAAAGACACATCAGGAATACGGTATTTTTTACCGTCTTTTGTTTGTAAATCGTGATTTGTAGAGGAATCAAATACTCTTCCTTTTCTCATCCTTCTGTTCCAAATATATATTGTTCCTAAAATCACTGCCGTAAATGCTCCTATAAGTCCTAAAGTTCCCATGTTTATAATGATTCCCCCTGCGTCTCCTTCTAGTTTTAAATCTTGGTTTAGCTCACTGATTTGGTAAAATTCCTCTTCTTGTATTTTGAAAGGTAATCGTAACTTAAAGAAGTCCATTATGGAAAATTGTATATCTCCTTCGGATATGGCTACACCACAGCTTGTGAATTGCAAACGCAAGCCCGGATTAAGAGAAACCATCTGTTTTTTAGCTTCTGGTGTAAATGTTATGGTGTGAGGAAATTGCAGTTCTATCATATTTCTATATCCTTTTTTAGTTTCTTCCACTCCCATGTGCCGTTTACGGGGTAGAGGAAATCTATGCAACTGCATAACCCGTATATTGACGAACATGAACAGGCTTGAAAGCTATTACAATATTGTCTTTGGATATACCAGCTTCCACAAGTTCTTTGGCGATCCCGTTTGGAGTTCCATCGTGTTGTATCCAAATTTTTTCGTTGATTATATCAATATGTAAAACACTGCCATGTACACGGCGTGGTCCGTCCCATCCGACATGCATTAATTCAAAATGAGTTTCTTTGGCATCAATGATTATCTCTGGTTCAATCTCACCGTGGGACGGTTTGTGAGAATAATTCTGTAGGATAGTTTTTATAGTTTCTCTATAGAAAGTTATTGTATCCATTGGTTGATTCTCCCTTCTTTCTCATTAAAAATTATAATTTTCAGTTGTTCTTTTTTTATGATTAACTGCCCGGTAGGCTCACTAAATACTCCTATATAAGCATAATTTGGAATTGCCATATAGAGTTTTCTATCCGGCTGGATTTCTTCCAATATATTTTTATAAAGATTATATTGCCCTATGCTGTTGCTCAAATTATGAATGTCAGATTCACCTATAAAGCTTTTTACTTCAACTGCGATTTTTTGTCCATCTTTTTCTGCTCCAATGGCTGGCTCTGCTCCCAAGTCAATATACAAATTATAACCACTCAGGAAGAATTACATCATTACAAACAAAACCATGTAGTTGTTGATTTGCAACAACGTCTATATCTAAAATTGTAGCGATACCAAATTCTCCTATACAACTCATCAATACAGTATTCTTTGGCATTAATCGAGCATTTGCAGCTTTTATAGCAGTCTTTGATAAAGACAAATTACTCTTATTATTCCTTAAATATATTGCATCTATATCAGGTAAAGTTATCCAGGGAATTGAACCACCATCTAAAATAGGTTTGTCACGCCCAGGAACTATACTCTCAGCTACTTTTCCAATAGTAACCACTTCCCATTCTACTGGAATCCTGCCGAGAGGCGAATCCTTGAATTTATGCGTTTTTTCGTTTCGCAGGTTGCCGTATTTGTCAATTCCCTTTGTGAGTAAGTCTTGCATAAGTCCTGTTTTGATTCGCTGTTGTTTTGCGATCAAAACTTCTGTTTGTTCAATGGCTTTGTCTACGGTAGACAAAACTTCAGCGATTTTGGTTTGTTCTGGCTTAGAAAACTTTTGTAACAGTATATTCTCTAATATTTCTTTATCAACATGCGGTATCCCTGAACCGGAAGTTTGACTTTTGAGAAAATGTTCCCATCCTTTTAATGCATAATAAAAATACTCTTTTTCGAATTCATAACTATGATTTAATTTCATCATAGTTGAGGCTAAAATACCCTTTTTGGCTTTTAGTATTTCGCCAGCGTTAGAGCCATCCCAGAGAACAATTATTTCACCGTCTTCTACTCTGACAGCATTTAATCCAGGTTTAGTATAATCCGGGTTATTCTTTCCTCTCAAATAATCTGGAGTTAAATAAGGCTCTAGTTCTGATTCATTAATAGGAATTTGTGATGGAGGTTTCCCTTTTTCAAAAGTAACAATTTTAGATAGATATATTCGTTCCATCTCACTCATCACAAATACCCCAAACCTTTTAAATAGCCATTTAACTTTTGCAAAGTTTTATTCCTTTTATAAGTGATTCCCTTACCCCGCGAGCGGAAGCCTTTTTTATGAAGTATTTTCAGGGTTAAAAACTTCATGGTGATACTCATTAGCTAATTCAATTAAACTATTATCAGATGTTAATAAAATTGTATTTGTAAAAATTTTTTTGTATGCTATAAATGAAGCAAAATGCAAAGCATCTAGAGAACGTAATCTTCCGGAAATATTTGAGTTATTCAATATGTAAATTGAATCAATAAAGTTGTATAAATACACAATAAATTATATCATTACGCAGCTATTTTTAACTTGCTGTTATTCAAATTTCGCATTGCTATTATATCTTGCATACAATCCCATCTCAACAATTCGACCAAACCTCTAGTTCGCATAACTTTAATTTTTGATTTCTCTTTATTAGATTTTACATCCATTAATCTTTGTTCTCTATCATATTCTAAAAAGAGATAGGAAAGTAAGCATACATCAACAAATCTATTATATGCTTTAAAGTTCTTTCCAGAATAATCACATAATCCGAGTTCTGATTTTAACTCTCTAAAGAATATCTCTATCTGCCATCTTAAAGCATAAAGTTCAATAATTTCTTCTTGAGAAATTGATTTATCACTACATAATAAGACTTTATAAGATTCTCCTTCTGATTTTCCTTTCTTCTTTTTCCATGAATACACTACTTGCAACTTCATTCCTGAAACCATAAGTGATTCACTATAAATCAAATACTCATCTTTTCTTTTCTTTCCAGAACCATCACTTGCATATCGAATATGCTTACAGGTATACTTTTCATTACCTTTTTCGATGGACAGTCTAATAGAATCTTTTTTCTTTGTTTCGCCGCTTATATGCAATTTCTCACTTTTCTTATGTATTTTATGTACTCTGTTAGTATCTGCAGGAACTATATATATCGCTTTATTTTGCATACAACATTTAAAAACTTCTTTTGAATCAAAAAATGAATCTGCAACTACTACAAACTTAGCTTCAAATGGCACTATCAACCTCATATCTTTGATTATATCACACATTAATTCATGTTGAGTTTTAAATTTAAGTTTATGCTTTTTACAATATTTTTTGGTGTTATAACTATACTCGTAACATACTCGTTTTCCATCAGGCATTATTAGTAGGCACATTAAAAATCCATGAGCTTTTGTACTTCGTTTCCCCTTCTTCTTTTGCTTTTTGTCCCTGTATTTTGTTGCATTTTCAACTAAGGTATCTCCACCCCTTTGGATACATGTACCGTCAACAAGCAATACATACAAACCTTTTGTTCCACATAATTTTATCGTCTCTAATACCATGGCTGTCATTACATTTCGTAAAATTTCTCTCGAATAAAATGATTTCGATTCAAAAAATTTCCTTACAGTAGTTTTATTACGAATTTCATCTGCAATTGTTTTTCCCATGGTTGTAAATGTACATTTATTGCTACAAAATATGAAGCTACTTATATATGCTGGTAGTAATTCTAGTTTTTTCTTTTGAGATGTTTTTACGTATTGAATTATAAATTCCTTGATTTTTTGAGGAACACTTAGTATCATTTCATTGGGTCTCTCTTATTGATTTTAGTTGCAATTTATTATCGTAAGATGAGACCTTTTTCTTTTGCAATTATTTATTATCTAAAAATGCAACTTTATTGAATTGAATCATCAATTACTTTGTCTGTTATTGGTTTGATAACTATATAACTTAATAATTCGGATATAACTTCTTTCAAGTAATCTATATCAAAAGAAACTGACTGTGTTCTCGAAATCCTTCTAACGATGGAATACATCTCAACCTTTATTAAAGAACTAGATAATAGACTATATGGACTTTTTGATTCTATAAAATTTTTTAATTCAAATGATCCTTTTTCATCTGGCAAAAATAACTTAATAGCGGCTGATGTATCTAAATATAGTGGATTAATGGTTGGCATCAGCATCTATCCTCTCTTACATCATTTAAAATTTGCGATATGTTAGGTATTTTAAACTTTGGGAGACTATTGATTTTTTCAAAAAATGGTGATATGTTTGTATTATGTAATTTATTATCTACCTGCTTCTCTTCTTTTAATAAAAAGAATAGAGGTTCTAATAATTGATATTCCTGATAAGGAATAAGAACTTCAACAGGACTCCCATTTTCATTGATTATATATTTTACATTCATAATAAAAAAACCTCCTTATAATTACTATAATATAGTAGATTAGTTTTTTTGAGTATTTTTCTCATCCTAAATACCCCAAACCTTTTAAATAGCCATTTAACTCTTGCAAAGTTTTATTCCTCTCTTTCTCCAAATCATGGCTGCTTATGAAGTATTTATCCCAAAGCTTTTCTATGCCTGCAATGAGGCTTCTCTTTTCTGCATTGAGGTAGCGTTCCAGTTCCTGGTTGATTAAAACATATAGCTTTTTTAAGATGAGATTCTTGGCTTCTTCTTCCGTTATTTGTCCACCGATTTCTTGGAGCATCGTTTTAGCCATATTAATTTGGGTCTCCAATGTAGATTTATCCTTTTCCAAAGCGTTGATTTTCTTTTTATCATCTTTAGATATGGTGTTTAAACCGTTTAAAGTTTCGATTTGTTTTTCAATCTGCTGAATAAGTTCACGCTTTTCTTCCGTATAGATTTCCACACCCAACCTCTTGAGTTCGAGTTTAATTTCCAATTCCGAGGTTTCTTTTTTATACTGATCTTTAGTTTCTTTGATCTTCTTTTCGATCTCAAGGATATTCTCTTCGGCTTTTAGGAGTTTTTCCATCTCTTTTTTTCCCAGATCGGTTTTGTCCTGTTTTAAATCAAGAATCAAGTTTTTTAGCTCGGCTTTGATAATGGATGCTGTGACAACCTTCGACAAATTGGAGATAACCCACACGATCTGCTTGAAAGACTTTCTTGGTTTGAATGTCAAATTTGGAAAAACTGATTTTGTTCCGAATAACTTCTTTTTGTGGAATACCTCCGATTAGGTGAGCTCGCACATCTTCCGGCTCCGGTTCTGGTGTATTGTCAACATAGCGTCGAATGTTTAGGTTGTAGTCGTGAATTTGTATGATCTCGTCTTTATCTATAATTCGACTGTATTTGGGAATTTCCATTTTACGCGTAAAAACGTAGTCGATCTTTTCGATGTCTTCAGGACGGAGTTTGTTTTGGTTCTTACCTTCGGCAAATTCTCTATCCGCATTGATAAACAAGACTTTCCCTCGAAAATCATCCGGTTTATTCTTCTTGCAAACGAGAACACAAGCCGGAATACCCGTTCCATAAAAAAGACCCTGGGGTAAACTGATAATCGCTTCTAAGGCATCACCGTTTTCAATCGTAAAATTGGTAATACGCTTGGGGACAAAAAAGGTTTCTCTATAAGCAGTTTTATCTTCCAAAATCGCAGCCAATTCTTTGGGCTTGCCCTTTAAATGAGAATAATCTTTGCGAATTTTTTCCCGTTTTAGTTCAAACTCATCAGAAAGACGTTTCAAAAAGAGCATTCCAAAAATAAATTCCTTATACTCCGAAGCTTCCATCTTACCCCTAAGAATATCCGCCGCTTTCATTAAAAAAGATTCCAGTTGGGAAAGACTAATTTTTTCCTGTTTCAAAGTAAAAATACCCTTTTTGTTCTATATTCCGTATTTTTCATACGGACCTTTATGGTAACATTATCGAAAAGATGCTATTGTTTATAAAGCTTATTCTATAAAATATCATTTACAAATTCTATCTAAAAACCAAACTAAAATCACTATGAAAGGAAATCGCTACTTTAATACATCCGGACCGAATATTCCAAACGAGCACTATACCTTAGATCGGCTGGATTTGGTTGCCAAAGGTAAAGACCTTGTTTACAAAAGCAGGTATTTCACAATATGGGCTCCCAGACAAACAGGGAAAAGTACCTACTTTCGATTTTTGGCAAGAGAACTGGAAAAAAAGTTACCGAGAGGCTTATGTTTCTTTGGGAAATACGGATTTGATCATCAATTGGAAAGAACAAGAAACATTAATCGAGACAAAGAAATACTATAGTCCGTCTTCTTTTCAGAAAGGGAAAAGGCAACTAGCGTATTATTGCAGGCACGCTGGCATTATGCTTGGACTGTATATTGTATTTATCAAAGAGAGCATACAATCGTATAGGATTCAAGAGTGTTTGGAAACCATTGACGGCATTGAAATAAAGGCGTATCTAATCCGTTACGATGAAGAAAAGGAATTTGGATTGTTATAGATATAGTAACTCCGTTTTCGGCTTCAATAAATCAAAAATGTCTCAATCTTCTTTTTCCATTCTTTTTCTTTGTTTGTTAGATAATCTTTTATTACAGTATAGGAATGTTTCCCGTTTATGTAATCCAATAAAAAATCATCTCCAACTAGTAGTTTAATGGCATCTTCATTGGAACGAAATTCATAAACCCCTTTCCGAAAAGAAAATTCTTTAGGATAAAATTCTTGGATAATTTTTAGAAAATGCAGAGTAAAAAGAAGACTATGGAAATTATTTTTATTGTTAATTATGAGCTGGTACCCACCACAAACAACATTGGAAAATTTATGAAAAGTCGGAATAAAAAATAGGGGTCTTAAAATAAACTCATCCTTTTGGTAAAATGTAATCTCTTTGTAAAACCTTTGGTCTTGGATGTCTATAAAGGGAGCACCAAATATTTCAAAAGGTCTGGTCGTTCCTCTGCCTTCCGAAAGATTCGTTCCTTCCAGAAGACATTGACCGGGATATACATAACACGTTGTTACCTGAGGTATATTGGGAGAAGGTGGAATCCAACCAAACAAACCGTCTTTTTTGGAGTATATCTTTCCGGTTTTTATAAAATGAATGTTTACATCAAAATGAAATTCAGCGTTGTAGTAGTTCATTAACTCAGCCGGAGTGAGTCCATGCCTATGAACAACACCTTCTACGCCAACAAAAGAAGAATACTTTTTATCAAGAGGAGTCCCTTCCACTTTTCTACCAATAGGATTGGGAGAATCTATAACCAATATTTCAATTGATTGTGAGGAGGATTTTTTATTGTATTCACTAATCGACTTTAACAAATAAAAGCAGCTTGTTAAAAACGTATAGTACCTGCTTCCCACATCCCGAATATCAAAAATTACCAAATCCAAGTCTTGCAAGTCACTCTCTTTAACAAAAAGCGAATTTTCATTATCACCATATAAGTTTACTGTTTGCAAGTTTTGAAAGTTGTATTTAAGCGAATCTCCGGAAACTTGGTCTTGCAATTCGGCAAAAAGTCCATGTTCAGGTATAAAAATCTTTTCGATTGGGATGTACTTTTGAAAATACTCAAAATGATATCCCCACGCACTGTATGCACTTTGGTTGGTTAAAATTCCAGCTCGTTTATCATAAAATTTATATAATAATTTATGTAAATCCAATTTTATTAAAACTTTCTATCATACATTTCGAATTTGATATTCAATTCAGATATGGCTTTTTCGTATATAATCAATTTCCAGATTACGGTCTTTAACAAGCTAAATAAAAACTCAGGGTGAAGCTGTACAATTTTCATAAAAATATCTTTTTCTATATGAGCTACTTTTGTTTTATCGGATGTTACCTTAACAGTATTGTATCTGGGACGATTGCTAACCAGAGACATTTCACCGAAAAAGTCACCTGATTCCAGCTTTGTAATCGTTGTATATTTTTTATGGTATTTTTTTACAATTGATAAATTCCCACTCACTAAAAAGAAAATCTTACCCAAAGACGGATCTCCCTCGGAAAAAACGGAATCTCCTTCCATATAGGTTGGTGTGTGCAGATTGTAAACATAGCTAAAAACATCCACATTTTCAACCCTACTCTGAGTAAGTTTTATTCGCAATTCCTTCTCAATAGATGGCAATACTTTGATCATTTTATCAATGTTGGTTTCTGTTTTTAACAGCCTGGCAACCGTTGCCTTCAAAATAGAAAATGTAAGTGCCGGATTTACGGACGTTTGTTCGATAAATTTCTTTTTGCTAAATAAAATGAGGGAAGCCGTATCAGATTTGGTTAAAATCGTAGCACTCCTGTTTTGGTTGGAAATCAAAGCAATTTCTCCAAAAAAGTCTCCTGTCCGCAAAACATTTACTTCAATGAGCTCACCTGAGCGATTTTTACAAACAGAAAACTCTCCATTAACAATAAAATACATTATTTCATTGGAAAGATCACCTTCCGAAATGATAACATCTCCGTTTTTAAAATTTCGAATGTCAGATGAAGGTGAAATGGCTTCGATTTTTCCTTTGATATGGTATGTAACTTTTTCCGTATTTATGAGCTTCCAGAGAACATTTTTAATATGATTTAAAATGAAATCCGGAGTTAAATTCATAATTTCCAAATACTGTTCTTTTTCTATGGGTACAAGAGTTACTTTATCTGTTGCAACTATAACGGAAAAAGGATAAGGTCTACTGCTAACCATAGAAATTTCACTGAAAAACTCTCCAGACTCAATTTGAGCTAATTTTATACTTTTCCCATGATATGTTTTTAAAATAGATAAAGAACCTTGTACAACAAAATACATCATACCATTAGAAGGCTCTCCTTCAAAATACACTTTTTCACCCTTTCCATAGTGTTTGGAAGGAAGTGTGTGTAAAAAGTTAATGACATTGATCTTATTTATCTTGTATTGGTTGGTATTTAGCTTTTTTAAAAGATCAAAATTGAAGTTTTTAATCTTTTTGACCAAACGCTCCAAAACAAATTCAGCTCTTAAAAGTCTAGCTAAGGTTGCCTTGAAAATTGTGAAAGTAAGAAGGGGGTTAGAAACCGTTTGTTGGATGAATTTATTTTTACTAAATAAAAGAACTCTAGCTGTTTGGGACCTAACTACTACGGTAGCCGTTCTTGGCTGATTGGAAATGATAGCTATCTCGCCAAAAAAATCTCCCGTTTTTAATTGGTTGATTTCTTCCAACGTTTTCCCGTGTTTTTTATAAACAGACAAATTACCTTCTATAAGTAAATACATTGTTTCATTGGAAGGCTCGCCTTCTTCAATGATTTTATCATTGAATTTATAAACTTTTATTATAGCATCAAGTTCTTGAAAAAACTCACTTGAAAATAACTGTTTAATCATGCCATTTCGATTCATATTTTTCTTATATTCCCTAAAATATAATTCAAACTAATCCAACTATCAAAGAAATCAATCAATTTTCCAAAAAGTTATATTTTTTGCTTCTTGTTTTCGGTGTAGTTTATGAAATAAGCGACGGTTGAATCACCGGTTACGTTTACTACGGTTCTAAACATATCCAAAATTCTATCTACTGCAAAAATGAGAGCAATTCCTTCCGTTGCCACTCCTATGGAATTTAACACAATTACCAACATAATAATACCAGCTCCGGGCACAGCTGCCGAACCAATAGAAGCCAAAGTAGCTGTTAAAATGATATTCATTTGTTGAGACAAGTCTAAATTGTAACCGAAAGCTTGTGCAATAAAAACAGCGGCAATCGCTTGGTACAAACTAGTTCCGTCCATGTTTACAGTAGCACCAACGGGCAGGACAAAGCTTGTAACACTTTTGGATATTTTTAATTCATTCTCGCACTGCTCCATTGTAACAGGTAAAGTAGCAGCACTAGAACTTGTAGAAAAAGCAAGCATTTGAGCCGGAAAAATACCTTTGAAAAAGTGCTTTAGATTCACCTTTGTAAAAATTTTTAAAAAAACAGGATAAACGAAATAAACCATACATAGTAATCCAAATAAAACCGTTAAAGAATATAAACCAAGGGCTTTGAATAAATCTAAAGAATCTGAAAGACTATCTCCGGCAAATTCCACAATTATCGATGAAATTAAGGCAAAAACCCCAAAAGGAGCGTACATCATTATCATATCAATAATTTTAAGGATAATATCATTTATCGTATCAAGCATATCTATCATATTTATTGTTTTTTCTGGAGGTATCATAAGCATGGCAACTCCAAAAAGTAGAGCCATACAAATAACTTGAAGCATGTTAGAGTTGTCCGTAGTTGCTCTGAAGATATTTTCCGGAAATATATCTACCAAAAATTGTATGGGGGATTTTTTTACCAGGTCTTTTGCTGCCTTTTCTTTTTGTTCAATGGTTCCCGCATACTTTTCTCTTAGTTCTTGTTTTTTACTTTCCGGAAAACTGTTTCCCGGTTGAATGATATTTACCAAAATCAAACCCAAACTAATAGAAATTACAGTTGTTAAAAGGTAAATGGATAGAGTTTTTAGACCCATGCTTGATAGCTTTGAGATGTCTTTGAGGCTTGAAACACCTTTCACAAGAGAAACAAAAATCAAAGGGACAGCAATTACCTTCAATAGATTGATAAATATAGCACCCCATGGCTTAATCCAATTTGTAGTAAATTCTCCAAAACCGAAATAGACCGCAAATAGTCCCCAAGATACTCCAAAAACCATGCCTAAAATAATTTTAATTTGTAATGGTATTTTTTTCTTCATTTATTTGTAATAATTTATATCATATACTATCTTTCAATATTATTTTTCTAATTATGTGAGAGATACAAGTGAAATAAATGCCTTTCACTTGTGGCATTGTATCATAATATTTAATTGATTTATATACCGAATAATAACATTTACAATTATATTGTTTTTGGTTAGAGGTAAACATGCTAAAAAAGAAAAGAAAACTACTACATTTGATTTCCGCGGTTTGTTTTCTATTTGTTCTTTTTCCCATTTCTATCTATGGGGGATGTGTCCAAGGTGATTGCACAAATGGAATAGGAACTTTTGAATTTGAAGGGAAGTTTGCCGGAGATGTATATGTAGGTCAATTTAAGAACGGAAAAGCAGAAGGTCAAGGAACTTATACCTTTAGTGATGGAACAAAATATATCGGGGATTTCAAGGATAGTAAATTCGAAGGAAAAGGAAAAGAAACTTTTCCGGATGGCGGATTTTACGAGGGAGACTTTAGAGACGGAAAAGCGAATGGGAAGGGAAAATTAGTATTGGCTAACGGTGATAAATACAAAGGACAATTTAAAAACGATAGGTATTACGGTTCCGGTACCTTGGTATTTGCCAACGGGAATAGATACCAGGGAAAATTTAAAAACGATAAATTCCATGGGAATGGAGTTATGTTTTACAACAATGGAGAATTGTATATTGGAAAATGGAAAAATGGAAAAAGACACGGAAGCGGAAAATTGTACAATTTGGTATATTCGGGAAAATGGGTAAATGATAAAAAAAAGAAATAGATTTAGATTATCCCAAAGAATATATGTCTTAATTAAGTAACTTTACATTTACAAAAATTCAATTTATGAAAGCTGTTATCGAATATTTATTAGACAAATCAATTTTTTTAAATCTTATTACCGTTTTGATTATCCTTGTCGGAACTTACAAAGCGGCGTCAATGAATAGGGAAGCCTTTCCCAATATTAATTTTGATATCGTAACTGTCACAACGATATATCCAGGTGCTTCACCTTCTGAAGTAGAAAAACTGGTAACAAAACCTATTGAAGACCTGATAAAATCTGTAGACGGAATTAAAGAATACCGCTCTGCTTCCATAGAAAACAGATCCGGTATTGTTATTCAGTTAGACCCTGATACGGAAGATACCAAAAAGGTTGTAGATGATATCAAATCTGCCGTAGATCGCGTAGAAGATTTACCGGAAGATGTCGAAGACAGGCCCTTGGTTCAAGAAATCACCTCTACACGAACTCCGATTATTGAAGTTTCTCTTGGTATAAAAAATGTATTCGGAAAACCGGCTTTAACGGAAAAGCAGTTCAGGGAAAAGGCTCGAATTTTGGAAGATGCCATTTTGGAAATTCCCGAAGTTGGTCGTATTGCAAGACGAGGATATCGTAAAGGTGAAATGAAAGTAGAAATTGATCCTATATCCATGAACCGTTATTTCTTAAGCCCTCAACAGGTGGTTACTGCTCTCAAAATAAAAAATATCAACTTTCCCGGAGGAAATATTACCAATCTGGGGAAAGAATCTTTTGTGAGAACCATCGGTGAATTTGATACTCCGGAAGAAATTGAAAACGTTTATATTCGCTCGAATGATGCCGGTAGAGCAATTCAAGTTAGAGACGTTGCAAAGGTGACAGAAGATTTTGAGGATCACGAATTTTTAGAAAAATCAAACGGATTAAACGCCATTTCTTTAACGGTAATAAAAAAAGAATCGGGAGATGCCATACGAGTTGTTAATGAAGTAAAACGAATTGTAGCTGACTTTCAAAAAACCACTAAGGATGAATTAACCGTTTCTTTTATCAATGACTTGTCCAAATTTATTCGAAGAAGTGGGGATTCTTGTTAGCAATGGTGTAACCGGTTTAGTTCTGGTCGTTATTTCTTTATTTATATTTCTTGGTTGGAGGATTGCATTTATGGTTGCAATAGGTCTACCAGTGACAATTGCTCTGACTTTCATAGCTTTGGATTTTATGGGAGTTACCTTGAATTTGATTTCTATGTTTGGTCTCATTATCGTGATTGGGATGATCGTAGATGATGCAATTATTATAAGTGAAAACATTTTCCGATACATTGAAGAAGGAGTTGAAATCAAAGAAGCTTGTATTCAAGGAACAGTAGAAGTAATTTCACCCGTTACCGCAACCATTACAACAACCATTGCCGCCTTTGCTCCTTTACTTTTTATGACCGGTATTTTTGGAAAGTTTGTGTACTTTATACCTTTAGGTGTAATCATTGCTCTACTTGCCTCTTTGACTGAAGCTTTTTTTATATTGCCATCCCACGTTTATGATATTAACAGAATTGGCGGACAGAAACAAATTTCATCCGAATTGGATCAAGAAAGCCAATGGTTTGTTCGTTTTCGAGAAAAGGTTTATCGTCCCTTTTTAGCTTGGTCTCTCGACCATAAATTTATAACCATACTTTTTTTAAATTTCTTATTTTTTGGTAGCATTGCTACAGTGGTAGTATTTGGAAAATTCAAACTTTTTCCTGGTGGGATAGACGCTTTTATTGTTAGAATTGAGGCAGAAACAGGCTCTACTCTGGAAGAAACAGAAAAATTTACAAGAGCTATTGAAAGTGAAATAGCAAAGCTAACAAAAGATGAATTAGATGACTATATCACAAGAATTGGGATCATTCAAAAAGATCCGAATGACCCCTTCACCAAAAGAGGGAAAAATTTTGCCATGATCTTGGTTTATCTGACCCCGGAATCAGGCAGAAAAATTAAAACAGAAAAAATCATTAATGATCTTCGAGATAAAACTTATTGGCTTTTAAATGAAAAGGCTTTAAAAGTTGTAAAGGATAAATTGGAAAAATCGAGACTTGCAACTCTTAAAAAGAAAGGGAAACAAGAAAAAGAAGTTTCCATAAACACAAGTAGCGTTCCGGAAGATTTTAAAGATTTACAAGGTAAGCTGGTTGCTTTGGAATTCGGGAAAATTGAAGGTGGTCCCCCAGTAGGAAAACCGATTGCTATTGAGATTAAAGGGGATGATTTTGATGTTATGCAAAAAATCGGTGCGGAATACAAGGCTGTATTGGGAAAAATTGATGGTGTTATTGATATAGACGATGATTACCTTGAAGGGAAAGAAGAGTTAAAAATAAAAATCAATGAAAAGCTCGCTGCGAGAACAGGGACTTCCGTTTTACAAATAGGTACTTCTATTAATACGGCTTTTCAAGGAACCATTGCTACTACTATTAAAAGACCGGATGAAGAAGTAGACGTTCGAGTACGGTTTCCAGAGAGTTATCGGCAGTCCATTGACTCGTTGAATAAAATTTTTGTTACCAATATGACAGGGAACTTGATTCCGGTTTCTAAGATGGTTGAATATAGCAAAAGTCCAGGAGTTATGTCTATCAACCATTTGGACGGAACTCGCGTCCTAACAGTAACAGCAAACATTGATGAAGAAATTACAACTTCAAGGGAAGCAAATATAAAAGCCAAACAAATGGCAAAGGGGATTATTGAAAAATATCCCGGTTATCAAGTGATATTCGGAGGAGAAAATAAGGATACGGAAGAATCTCTTGCGAGCTTGGGTAGAGCTTTTGTAGTTGCGTTGCTCTTTATATTTTTAATTCTGGCATCTTTGTTTAGTTCTTTAATACAGCCAATGATAGTGGTTGCGACAATTCCTTTTGCATTAATCGGAGTGATTATAGCATTTATAACACACGGGCACTATTTTAGTTTTTTAAGCTTCATTGGTTTGATTGGTTTGTCTGGGGTGGTGGTGAATGACTCCATTGTGCTTGTGGATTTTGCCAACCAGTTTCGTGTCAAACATCCTGAATTGGATATTAAAGAAATTCTATTAAAAACAGGAACGATTCGGTTGCGACCGGTAATTCTAACAACCGTAACTACCGTTTTGGGGATATTACCTACTGCTTATGGCATTGGTGGTTCGGATCCATTTCTTATTCCAATGGCTCTTGCTATCGGTTGGGGATTGGTATTTGCTTCTTTTTTAACACTTATTATTGTCCCTATCATGTATCTAATCGTATTCAGAATCAAGCTTTGGTTTTATAGAAACGTGCTTTTAAAGAGCGCTGTTTATATAAGGAATCGTGAAGCAAGTAATCCGACTCCTCAGTTGTAGGGAAGCAAACCTATGTGATCCATGTAATTTATAATGATTTTTTCTTTTATAATTTTTATCGAATCTAACAAGTTAAATATAATATCAATTTCTTGCCTTGTGATAACCGGAGTTTTTAATTTTTGATTATAATATTTAACTTCTTTCCCTGATTCGATACGGCATTTTACAAAATCATTGTGTTTATATAAGCGATTACAAATATACTCATTCAATTTTTGAATATTTGTGAAGCTTATATTTTTTAGAAAAGACTTTTTAAAAGATTGTTCTAATTCTATACCTATGCTATTTCTTTCACTTGCAATCGCAGCCAAAGTCGTTGTTCCTGTTCCGAAAAATGGGTCAAGAATAGTATCCCCTTTACAGGAATACATATTGATTAAACGATAGACTAATTCAAAAGGATAAGCGGCACTCCTATCTCTCGCTTCTTGGTTGGTTAACAATTGCTTTGTACCTTTTACATCTTCCCAAATATCAGAAAACCAGATATTTCTTTCTTCCCAGAAGTAAGAACTTTCTCTTCTATTCTGTTTTTTGGTTTCGTTATAGACTTGCTTTGTTCCTTTTCGGAATATTAGAATGTACTCATGTTCTAGGGTTACATAAGCACCGGATGGAAACATACCGGATCCCATAAATTTATTAGGAGCATTGGTTTGCTTTCTCCATAATATATTGGGGAGATTTTTGAATCCTAACTCTACACATTTATAAATTATTCTAGAATGATTAGAATACAATTGAAAATCACCTTTTATGGTTCTTGTCGCATCCCCAATATTAATAATCAAAAATCCTCCATCTTTTATGGAAGAATAAAGCGCAGTCCAAACCTTATCCAATTCCTGATTCATTAATTCAAAAGCTTCTTGCGGTTTTTCTAAAATCATATCTTTAATTATAGAATTCATGGAAAAGAATAGTTCATCCCACATCCGGATCATTGGATAAGGCGGAGATGTTACAACAAGATCTATTGTATTAGGAATTATAATTTCTTGTAAATTTCTTGAGTCGAAAGTAAAAATATTGTGTATAGTTTGAGTCATGGTTTGTTTTGATTTAGTCAATTTCCAACATTTTAACCTCCGATTCCATAGTAAGCAGCACCTAATCCGATAAGTTCTTTTACAGGTCGACAATCCGTAGACTGAATTCTTCCCGTTTGGTTCGCTGCTATCACACCGCATCCTCCTCCGCAAGAAAGATTCACCGGACAATCTTTGCACTCTTCTATTGTAAGCACATCTCTTTCCTGCCATTTTGCAAGTTGCTCTTTATGTGTAAATTCTGGATTGTTTAGAAAATTCCCTAGTTTATATTTTTGCACTCCAACAGAAGCCGTACATCCGAAAATATCCCCGTTGGCATCAAACGCCCATTCTTTTTTACATGCCGGACATCCATCAAAAATAGGCAGAGGCATCTCATCATTTTCACTTAAAAAACGCATCCCATGGAAAGATGGCTTGTGGTATTTTTTCAAAATTGGATATTTTTTTGCCAAATTATAAAACTCCAACCACATATCATACCTGTTTAAAATTTGGTCTGTACCTTGGGGAGTATGTAATTCATAATTTCTTCCCAAAGTAGTTTCAAATAAGTTAGTGGGATAATCCAAAAAACCTCTGTCATTACAATACTGAGCTAAATGTGGAAGTTCTTGGATATTCGATCTGTCTACAACTGATCTTAAATTAATTCGATATCCGGATTGTAGAGCATAATCCACTCCATCCATAACTCTAGCAAATGTTTCGTTTTTTGATTTGGTAGGTCGTCGGCTATTATGGGTTACCTCAGTTCCATCAACCGTAACTTGAATTTCCTTGACTTTAACTCCAACATTTTGTAAAAGAGGGATATAATTTATAAGCTCATAACCATTGGTGACAATAGCAATCGGATAGTTATAACGAGTGGCTTTACCTAGAAAATACAAGAGGGAATTTTTATATTCCTCTGAGCCAAGCAAAGGCTCACCTCCAAATAGTGTAATATAGGTTTGTGCTTTTTCGTTAGAAAATTTTTGATTGATATAAGAAAAAAACTGATCGGTAACGTTTTTGGAAATTTTTTCTATTGTCTGCTCGTAATCCTTTTGGAAGCAGTAAATACAAGAAAAATTACACCGGTAAGAAGTTGAAAAAATTAATTGGGTTGCTGTTTTTTCATTTTCTTCTAAAAATTCAAGATATTTGGATTGGATTAAACTATCTTCTTCTTCCCAAGAAGTAAACAAATAACCTCTTTCCATAAGATATGGAGTTAGATGGTAATTTTCCCAGTTTTTTTGTGTAATGCTATTTTGTAAAAGATTGGCTTCATTTTTATCTAATAGATCAGCTGAACCGGATAAATAATTCACTAAAATATAATTTTCAGAATCGTAAATTTTTGTTAAAATTGTATGCTTAGAAAGTTTCATAATATTCCCTAACCTTTTATTTAGGGTATACCAAAGGAAATAATTCAACCCTTATTTTAAAATAATAATGGACATAATGAAAGAATTGTAAATTATCTAATTTAAGTAGTTATTTTAAAAGGAATATATTAAATAATAAATGAAAACTTTACGTAAGGCTGTTTTTGGTCTGTTTTTTTTGACAGTTTTTTCCTATTGTTCAAGTACCGATTCCAAATTTATTATAACGAGCTTTTCTTGGAAAAACCAGAACAATTCTAATGTTCAATGCAAAGAAGTATTTTCCAAACGAGTCTTTTTTTTCCCTTATGTAATTCCTCTAAACAAAATAGATAGGTATGATTTAAGAGGCATTGATGATCAAAAATCTTTGATGTATAGCCAAGGATTACAGGGATTGGATTTGTTTTATACGCTAATGGGGGCAGCATTTGGGCTGATTGTTCAGACCCAAATAGTTGAAGCTTGCAGTATAGCAGAAACAAAACCGGAACCTAAACAAGTTACCCAAGAAAAAAAGTCTTGTTATTATGACCGCAATTTCAAAAAAATCTTTTGTAAAAACAAAACGTATCATGATCCGGAAACGGAGTACAATATTGGCGTTTTTGAAAGATTATTTATGCTTTATTAAGAATTTTTGTATTCTCTCAAATTTTATCTGCACGTTTATTGGGCGTAGCCGAAATGCTTGTATTGAGCGTAGCCGAAATGCTTGTATTGAGCGTAGCCGAAATGCTTGTATTGAGCGTAGCCGAAATGCTTGTATTGAGCGTAGCCGAAATGCTTGTATTGAGCGTAGCCGAAATGCTTGTATTGAGCGTAGCCGAAATGCTTGTATTGAGCGTAGCCGAAATGCTTGTATTGAGCGTAGCCGAAATGCTTGTATTGAGCGTAGCCGAAATGCTTGTATTGAGCGTAGCCGAAATGCTTGTATTGAGCGTAGCCGAAATGCTTGTATTGAGCGTAGCCGAAATGCTTGTATTGAGCGTAGCCGAAATGCTTGTATTGAGCTTAACCAAAATACGTAATTACAGACTGTTTTTATATTTACCGGCTTCTTTAAAAATTTTCATAAAACCTACCAATTCTGCTGCGCTGATCACACCGCCCATCATAGCACCAATTATTCCATGAGAACTGACATCTGTGCCACAAAGATAAAGATTGGGAATGGGAGTACGAGAGCCTATCCATTTATATTTTTCTTTATCTAAAGTATGTAACACACCATAAATATTACCTTTGTAATGACCGGTGAAATTTTCTACCGACAAGGGAGTTGACAGCTCATAGTATTCGATCAGGTCTTGAAAACCGGGAAATCTTTCTTCGATCAATCCTATCAAGGCGGTTGCCATTTTTTCTTTTAGGTCATAGTATTTGTAATCTCTTTTTTTCCAAGGCTGTTTGCTCCACTCCTCAAAAGGTTTATAGCCAATAGGCGCTATAATTTCTGCTGTGTGTGCTTTTGCTCCAGATGTTTTTAGAGATGGAAAAGAGAGGAAACAGCATACCGGCTTGCCTTCCAATAACTCATCTTTACGTTTTTCCATTTCATCATGGTCATAGCCCGTATAAATCCAATAGTTTTCTCCCTTGAATCCAAGTGCTTCAGGGCTGTCCTTTAATCCAATGTACAAGGTGACCGTTGTATAGCCTCTTTCTTTTTCCTTGTCTATTTCACTTTTTATGGTTTCTATTCCGGGTTGTCTTTGTAGTAAATCACAGTATGTTGTGGCAGCACCTGTGTTGGAAAAGACATGATCGGCATAAAACCGTTTCTCTTCGACTTTTCCACCCCTCTTTTCTTCGGCACGGACTCCAACTGCCTTCCCATTTTCGATAATGATTTCTTCGACTTTGCAATTAATTAAAATATCGCCGCCATATTTTTGAATAATCGGTAGAATACTTTCTGCTATTTTACCTGCCCCTCCTTCCGGATAATACCCACCCTTTAAATAGTGATATGCAATGCTTGCATGAAGCATAAATGCACTCATAGCCGGTGGTAGTCCGTAATCACCCCAAAGAGATACCAAAACAGCCTTTAACTTTGCATCTTGAAAAGTATTGTTCAAATAATCAAGGGTTGTTGAATTTGCAATTCCTTCGGTTTCGGATGTAAAAAAAGAATAAACCATCTGTATCCAGTTTGGAAGTTTGTCTATAACGCCTTTTTTTCTTGCCCAGGAACTGACTTTTGATAGGTCTTTAAAATATTTTTGAATGGAAAGTGCTTCATTTGGAAATTTTTGAATTAGGTCATTTTCGTATTTTTTTGCATCGGAATAAACATCAAAAATAAAATCCGGATAAACAAACTTCTCAAATGGGTCTAGCATTTTGTTCCATTTTACTTGGTTATCCGTAATAAAATTGAATATTCCACGCATCATGTTTCCTTTTTCCATTTCGCCAACATAGTGCAAACCAACATCCCAATGGAATTTTTGCTGCCTTGAAAATTCATGGGTAAAACCACCTGCTTTAAAATGTCTCTCCAAAACCAAAACTTTATAGTTTTTTATCTTGGATAAAATGCTCGCTACGGTCAATCCGCCGATTCCGGAACCAATCACAATTGCGTCGAATTTAATATCAGAACTCATTTTTCTAAAACCTATTTAGGAACTTGTTACTAACAATTAAACCCATTAAAACTTTTAAAGAAATTTTTATTAAAAATTCAAAAAGTCCTTGAATTTTTAGATATTTTTGATAAGATGTCGCCCATGATGAAAAAGTGTATATATGTTATAATTATATTTTTGCTTCCAATCTATTTGGTTGCCGGACCAAGTGAAAACCTTATAAAAAGCGTGTCCAAAGGAGATTTGGATAAGACTCGCTCTATTTTAAATAGTAGCGGAAACCCGAATGTAAAAGATAAATCACAAAAAACTGCTCTAATGTATGCCGCAGAGAAAGGTCACTATTATATCGTTCAATTGCTTTTACAAAACAAAGTTAGGGTAAATGACATCAATAACTTTAAAAAAACTGCTTTGATGTATGCTGCTGAAAACGGTGAATACCATATTGTTAAACTACTATTATCATCCGGAGCAAATGTCCACCAAAGAACGAATGACGGAAAAACAGCACTTTTTTACGCAGCAGCTTTTGGGCACACTGAAGTTGCGCGACTACTTGTTCAGTCCAAAGCTGATGTAAATGTTAGAAACAACATGGGGCTAACTGCTTTTGCCGCCGCGATGTCAATTGGTCACAAAGACGTTGCAAATCTATTGCTTGAATCCGGTGCAAAAAGAGAATAAAAAGGTATTGTAAATTACTACAGGCTTCCAGTCTGTAAAATCACAGTCAAGATGGCTGTGGTACTTTCGCAAAAATTTACCCTTGGACTATTTTTTACGCTTTAATTCTTCATATACCCTTTTGAATTCCTTATTTTTAAACAAGCTTGTTTCATTCAAAACATATCGCTTTTGCAAACCTCTCAGAAAATACATATCAACCATACCTTTATTTTTTGCATGGAATTTCCCCCTATAGTCGCAATCAAAATACATTTTAACTTTTTCATATGTATCTTTTGAAATGTTTATCATGCCTTCTTCTCCATTGGTTTCCATTCGAGAAGCTATGTTCACCGTATCCCCCCAAACATCGTAAGCAAACTTATTCCGCCCTATTGCACCCGCGACAACCGGTCCTGTATGTATTCCAATTCTCATATCCCAAAACTCTTCTCCAGCTATAATTTCCTTTGCTTCTTTTAGTGTTTTTACAAAATTTTGTAACTCCATAGCAGCCAAACATATATCAATAGGGTGAGTGTTATTCTCTTCGGGAATCCCACCTGCACACATATAAGAATCACCAATTGTTTTCAATTTTTCAATATTATATTTCTCAACAATCCGATCAAATTCTAAGAAAATAGAATCCAATACATGCAATAGTTCCTCCGGTGTCATCTTGCTTGCGATCCTTGTAAACCCCTTAAAGTCCGTAAACATAATAGTAGCCGACCCATAAGAGACCGGTTTTATAATTCCGGTTTCTTTTAACTCTTCTGCTACCTTTGCTGGTAGAATATTTAGTAGTAAATTATCTGTTTTCTCCTTTTCTGCTTGAACTTCTTTTAGAAGTGTTGAATTGTGTATGGCGCCAACAATTTGCTCTACAAAGCGAGATATGCTTTTTATATCTTTTTTGGTTAAGCGGAGAGGTGTTTCCAAACAAGTTAAATTAAAAATGCCTATCGACTTACCATGAAGTACCAACGGTACTATTAATATGGATTGATATTTTAATTTTTCAACAAGTTCTCTCTCTAAATAAGAATTAAATCTTTTGATCTTTCTGAGATACAGAGGTTTGGCTTTTGTAAATAAATTCCAATAGACACCGGCATTGGCATTGATGGGTATTCTTATATTTTTTATAAACTCAACCAATTCAAATTCATCAATTTCTATTGTACTAAGGTTGTATGTATACAACTCATTGTTTCGATAATCTACCAATTGCAACCAAAGAGTACTGATCCCAAAAAATGACTCCAAATAAGTGCTTATGTGTAATAATATAATATCCAAATCAATATTGGAATTGATCGTTTTGGTTAGTTCATTTAGCTTTTGAATTTCAAACAAAGAACGCTCAGCTAATCTTTTGGATTCATTCACCATTTGCAAAAGGTGAGAATTATTGATGGAACCAGATATTTGGTTACAAAAATTTGAGATGCCGATAATATCAGACTTTGCCAATTGGATTTTTTCCGTTGTGCTATAAAAATCAAAAAGACCAATAACCTCTTCTTTTAAAAGTAAGGGAACTATTATTAAGGATTTTATACCTAGCTTTTTTAAAACCTTTTGTTCCACAGATGAAAATTTTTCTAATGAGACAGAAGGTATATAAACTATTTTTTTCTTTTTATAGGCTATTTGGTGAATGCCAATACTTAAAGACATTCGCATAAAAAAAATTGAATCTTGCTCAGAAATATTTTCAACCATATTGGTTTTGTAAAGTTCTAGCTCCTTCTTTTTTGTATTTACAAAATACAGAGCACAAAATTCAATTTTGTATTTACTGGAAATATGTTTATAAACAAGAGTCAAAATCATATCGAGGTTCGTATTGGCGTTTATTAGTTTGGATATTTGACTAATAGATTCTAGTTCTTTTCTTGCCCTTTCAGAAATTTCTTTTTCTTTTGTTAATTCATCCAATAAAATGGAATTTTTTATGGCTACTGCAATTTGTTCTGCTATACGCACAAGAGAAATGATTTCATTTCTATTTAAATTCATATACTTGTTAATGCTCATAAAATTTAAAATGGCAATATATTCTCCCTGTACAAGCAAAGGAAACTGAATAATAGACTTGATCTTAAAAACATTCAGAAGTTTTTTTTCAATATTTTGTGGTGATTCCTTTTCTACATCATTGTAATAAAAAGGGCGATTCGGTCTACGCCTATTGAAAAATTCGGATGTAGTATCTTGTTTGGGAATACTTGTTCTATAATAGTAAAAGTATGATTCCTCCTCTTTTTCCAACAATGTTGGAAAAAGATAGCTGTATGTAAAAGCATCTTGTTTTTTTTTATCTACAATCTGTAACCAATACGAATTGACATTATAATTCCCTTCAACATACTTAAAAGCTAAGTGTAATATATAGTCTATGTTATTATTAGCATTGATTTCTTTAGATAATTCATTAATTTTATCCAGTTCACCTGATATGCGTAGAAACCTATTTTGAATTCGAATGTATTGCTTGGAGATGTAGTATGGTAAAAACACTAATAATACCAAAATTACCAACTGAGTAGAATATTGTCTGCCAAAATTGCCTGAAAAGAACAAAGCAGATAAGCCAATACAAGTTGTTAGTATAAATACAATCTTTACATGATAGAATTTTACCTGTTGTTGTCTGAAAACTTTCCATATATAGCCAATGAATAAGGCAACAGAAGTGAAAAAGAGAATGTTTTCTATTTGTAAAGTTGTAAAAGAGACACCTAATAAAGGTTTAAACATTTCATTACCAATACTATTTTCAATTATACTATTGGTAAATCATAAATCTATTTTTGAAAACCATTAATTTTTTTAACCATGAAATAATTATTTATCTACGTAGTTTCCCGCAAAATCTTGTACACATAGATGCTGGTATTGTTTATGTATCCCATAACCTACACCGATTTTATTAAATTTCGGATTGAAAATGTTTTCTCTATGTCCTCTGTCTCGGACACCATCATCCACAATAAGTTGGATTACAATTTTCCTAGCAGTTTCTTGCCCATAACTCACGTTTTCTCCTACATAGATTTCCCATTTTCCATAACGGTTCACTCTATCGGTCAAAGAACTACCATCCGAACCGTAATGTCCGGTTATTCCCTTGGAACCGGTATCTTTAGCATGAGCTTGTGCTGCCAGGGATAAACCTTTGGAAGGAGACAAGGGTTGCAAAGGTTTCACTCTATTTAAAAAGTTAATGGCTTCATTTAGAGAATTCACTCCCTCATTTGTTACCATTGGAATTTTATTTGGCTCTTTGTATAATCTACCATCAAAATACTTTTTTCTTCTTTCTAAAATCTTGGCATATTCTTTGGGTTTGGTTCTTGCAAAATTTGTTTCTTCTATTACCTGCTTTTCCAAAACAGAAAGATACGGTATATCCGACAAGGTTTCTGCTGCTATTTTTGCCTTATCTACCGGAAAGTGTTTTTCTGTTAGATAATCCGGATTTCTTTGAGAATCAAGACCCAGGTAAGAGCCTAAGTTTTTCCAATTGTTTTCGTAACTGACGTAAATTTTAGCGGTATCTATTGGCTTCTTATTAATGGTAATTTGGTATAAATAATCGTTTCCTTGAAGAACGGGGGTATATCCATAATCAGAGACTCCAATCTCTTTTGCTAATCCGTCCTGACAAGACTCGCAGTAGTAGTATACTTTTTGCTGATTTTGGAGAATGGAAAAACTCTTTTTTGCAATTGAGAGAGGAACTAATCCCTCCGCGATCAATTCTATTGCCATTAAACTAAAAAAGATTAGAGTTATACAATAATAAATTTTGTTAAATTTCATTTAGCTACCTGAAAGCACGCTAGTATTGTTTATATTAAACAATAAGTTCGTCTTCTCCGGAACGAGCGACCACGATTTCTCCGGCTTCTTCGAGCTTTCTGATAATATTTACAATTTTTTGCTGCGCATCCTCTACGTCTTTTAAACGAACAGGTCCCATAAATTCCATGTCTTCTCGCAAAAGAGCAGAAGCTCGCTTGGACATGTTCTTAAATATTTTTTCTTGCACTTCCGCATCTACGGATTTTAAGGCTTTTGCCAAATCATTGTTATCTACTTCTCGAAGCACTTTTTGGATAGCTCTATCATCAAGTAGCACGATGTCTTCAAACACAAACATACGCTTCTTGATTTCTTCTGCAAGTTCCGGGTCTTCTTCTTCAAGAGCTTCGATAATGGTTTTTTCAGTCCCTCTATCAACGTTGTTTAGAATTTCAACCACCGAATCCACTCCACCGGCACTTGTATAGTCTTCCGAAGCCAAAGTAGATAATTTCCTTTCCAATACTCTTTCTACTTCTCTCAAAACATCTGGACTAACCCTATCCATCATCGCCACCCTTTTAGCAACTTCAGCCTGTATTGTATGAGGAAGTGAAGATAAAATAGTTGCGGCTTTGTTTGGATCTAAATATGACAAAATTAAGGCAATTGTTTGTGGATGTTCTCCCTGGATAAAGTTTAATAATTGGGCGGGATCGGTTCTTCTCACAAAATCAAAAGGCCTGACTTGAAGCGAGGAAGTCAATCTATTGATAATGTCTATAGCTTTTTGGTTACCTAGAGCTTTTTCCAACAAAGCTCTCGCAAAATCAATACCACCATTTGTGATAAATCCTTGAGCCATCATTAACTCATTGAATTCTACAAGAACTTTCTCTTTATCTTCCGGTGTAATTTTGTCCAAGCGAGCGATTTCAAAAGTGATTTGCTCTATCTCATCTTCTCTAAGGTGCTTAAAAATTTCAGTAGAGACATCACTTCCTACAGCAATCAAAAAAATGGCAGCTTTCTGCCTTCCGGTAAGGTTTGTTTTCTTGGTAACCATTAGATATTTTCCAGTTTCTAAAATTATCGGTTTAATTTTGAATAATTTCTATAGGATTATTCAAAGCAATTCAATTTTTTTTAAAAAAACTAAAAATAATTTAAACGAATTTTACCTTGGCAACTCTTCTAATGTAAAATATAATTATATTAACAAAACACAAATTGGAAGGAAATAGATGGCTTTTGGAACATTTAAAACATTAGAAGAAGTGTTAATTCGATTTGATATTGAAAGCCAAACTACTGATTTTGTAGATGAAATTCAATTTGAGATTCCGGAAATCTTTTTTAATTTTATTCAAAAAAATCTCAAAATCAAGAGAAATTATATTAGTGAAAATTCTATTTGCGAATCTATAATTTTTCCAATATTAAATATAATTTCTGATGCTTATGATTTACCGTTATGGTCACATGCAAAATTTGATGTATCTCAAGAAGAAGGATTAACCGGAATCCCTGACTTTTTAATAGCACCTATATCTAAAACCGGAGTTAACTTTACCAGTCCGGTTGTTTGTATATCAGAAGTCAAAAAAGAAAACTTTGATGAGGGATGGACACAAGCGTTATGCGAAATGATAGCTGCACAGAGGTTTAATGATAATCCACAAAAAATAATCTATGGAATAGCAACAAGCGGTGAAGTCTGGAAATTTGGAAAACTAACGGAAAAACGGTTTATAATAGATTCAAGAGCCTATTCTGCAACTGCAAACCTACAGCAAGTGCTAAATATTTTAAATTGGTTTTTAGGTGAGGCAAAAAAAAGTTTGTGAAAAATTTTACTCCAACATTTGAACAAACTACAGGAGAAATCTAATCAATCTTATTTAACCTTCTATATATGTCCTTATTACTTTTGTAGATATTTATAAATTCTCGAAACAATTCATCATAGATTTTCCTGTTGGCAGGATTTGGAGTATAGTTTTCCGAAAATTGGATGTGTCTGGGAATATCTTCAAACTTCATGTACCCTAAACCAACAGATGCAATATAGGCTGCTCCTTTTAGATTTGCTTGTATCGGGTCTTTTACTTGTTTTATGGGACGATCCAATACGTCAGCCAGAATCTGACTCCATACTTTGGAGTTTCCACCGCCTCCAATCAGATGCAGATAAGGAAACTTTTGTTTGATAAACTTTTCCAAATAGATAAGAAGCCACCTCGCATTAAAGGCAACTCCTTCAAATACCGCCCTGAGTAGGTGTCCTCGTGTTGTGTCTAAAGATAGGTTATAAAAGGCAGCTCTTACGGTATGGTCTTCAACGGGAGTACGTTCTCCGAATAACCAAGGAGTAAAGATCACCTTATTGCTTCCAGAAGGAACATCCTGTACAATTTTATCAAAGAGTTTGTAGATGTCCCTGACATTTTCTTGTGTTTGTAAAACATCTTTGTGGTAGAGGATATTGTTTTTTAAAAAGTTCAAACAAGCTCCGGATGTTTCTTGCTCGGTGACAACAAAGTATTTACCGGGAATGGCAGAAGGTAAAGATGCCATGTTATGAAGTATGTCCGTTTTTTTATAAGGTACATGGCATATCATCCAAGATGATGTACCGATATAAAAATGCCCTTCGTAGTCTCGGACAGCTCCTGAACCTACGGAAGCTGAATGGATGTCCGCAGAACCAGCCACAACCTTAATTTCATTTGACAGACCAAGTTGGGAAGCAATCTCCGGTTTGATGTTGCCTATGATGTCAATAGAACTCTTTAAAACGGGCAACTTCTCTTTGTCAATTCCGGACATTTTGATTAAATCATCGTTGTATCGTATATTGGAAATGTCCCTGTTGTCGGTCAGCCAATACAGAGTAACGGAATCCGTTGATGCTGCAAATTGTCCTGTAAGTTTAAGGTTCAGAAAGTCTTTTGGCTCTAAGAATTTATAGGTATTTCGATAAACATTTGGTAACTGATGTTTGATATACAGGATATGGGCGATGGAGTCTTTCCCAGACTTGCTTGGAATTCCACCCGTAATCCGCAACCATTTCTGTAATTTCCATAATCCGTAGCCGGACACTTTGGGAAAACCGTCCGTAGCTTCGTTAGCGTATTGACTCCCTCTGGAATCAAGCCAAATGATAGCGTTGTGGAGATGGTTTCCTTCTTTGTCAACAGCTACCGTTCCCGACCATTGGGCAGTACAGGACAAAGCGACAATTTTGTCAGAATAGTTTGATTGTCTAAGAAGGAGTTTTTTCAGTATTTTTAAGACTGCTTCCCACCATTCGGTTGGGTTTTGCTCTGCTCCTCCACCTTCGAGCAAAAAAACTTGATTTGGCTCAAATTCGTAGTCAACAACCTCACCATAAATAGATATAATGGCGGCTTTGGGACCGGATGTCCCCAAATCAATTGTGAGTATGTATTTATCGTTATTTAGCAAAAGCCCTTTATTTCCTCTTTGACAAGTAACAGGTTTTTATAAGTCCCTTTTAAGTCTTCCATCTTTGTAGAATCAAAATTTTCACTTTTTGCTGTAAACCAAGCATTGAAAACGTCTTATTTATGAAATACCCTTTTTATTTTGAATAGTTCATTTAAATTTTCATACGTTATGGAAGAAAAGTTATAATTTCTTTGTTTTAGAAGCTTTAACCTTTTTAGCTCTTCAATTTCCTCTAGTGTTAAATTTTCCAGAAATTCTTCAAAACTCATTTCTTTTAATTCCTTATGGAATAAGTTTATTCAGTAACACTTCCAAGTCTTTTCCGTTTACAAGAATGATTTTATCCTCATTTAGTTGCATTACCTTTTTGGCTCCTAAAGTTAAATCGGAATCTCCGACTATATATCCAACGGAAGCAGAATTTTCAGCTAAATTTTGTAATAATTCGGTTAAGAAAACGTCTGAAATTTTAATATTTTTCCATTTTCTGATTTTAAAAACGGCTGTTTCGTTTTCATCTTTAGTATATGTTAAAAAGTTCAACCCATCCGACTCATAACAGGGCAGTTCACGTTTGATTCGATGATTGTAATAGGCAATAATTTTAGAGCAGATGTTTTTGAAGTGCACTCCACGTAAGGAATTGAATTTGGTAATTTTGTTAATTCCAAGCATACTGAGCTGGTTTATAATCTTTTCCCCCTCGTCACTTACAATTCCTCGAATATTTACAGAAACGGTTGATCGTAGACCCGAAAGCTCAAAATATTTATCGTCAGGAAAAGCTTTATCAAGCAATTCAGACAATACAATTTGTAAATTGAAACCTCTTTTGGATGGTTGTCCTGGGATGGCATTTTTTTCTTCCAAATCCAACTTGTAATTTGCGAGGTCTATTATATCTCGATCATCGGGTCGTATACATTCTGCTTCAATTAAGTATTCGCTTGCTTCTTCTATTTTTCCTATTGTTATCATAAACAAAGCAACATACATACTGGCTTCGGCTATTTCAAAACTCCATTCATTTTTTTTAGCGATTTCCAAACATAAAAACGCCTGCTTTAATGCAGAATCGAAGTCTTCCAAGGAGGAGTGTTGCAACATAATAAACTGAATGGCGATGTACCTGATTTCATCCGTATCAATCCTCTGGAGCATCCTATTCGCAATGTCTAGAGCATCTTTGTGCTTCTTAATTTTTGAAAGTGCTATTGAATACAAAAAAGCAGCAACAGGCGCATTGGAATCCAGATCAAAAGCTCTTTGAAAGTATTCTTTTTCATTGCCTCTGACAAGAGATGCTGCAATTACACCTTTTGCAATAAAAAACGAAGGATTGTTCATTTTATCTTCTGGAATAGGCTTAAAATACCTTTCTGCGAGTTTAAACTCTTTTTGACCCAGGGATAAGAAACCCAATCTTAACAAAGCTTCCATATTTTCCGGCTCAAACTCCAAAGTATCTATGTAATTAAAAAATGATTCCTCAAACATTTCCAATTTATAATAAAGGTCTCCGATTTTATTGTTAATGTACACAGGAGTTATTTCTTTATCATATCTACCTAGCTTCTTAATTTTCTCTAAAGTAGATGCTTCATTTAAAAAATCTTTTTCCAGAGAATATATTTTAGATAGTAAGAGCAGATTTTTTGTGTTATCAGGGTCTGCATCAAGCCTTTCTCGAACCAAGGCTCTGGCATCCACAAAATTACCCATAGCAGCTAGAGCCAAAGCTCTATCCATAATATTTAATCTAGACTCTATAACAAAAAACAAGGCAATAGCTACAACTAAAGCTACCACAACCACTGAAAGGGCTATAATCATATACGTACCGACTTTTATTATTTATCCTTTGAATAAATCTTATAACGAAAATTACTTTTCAATTAGGATTTATTCAGAAAAACTGTAAATTATATAATAGTTCATTTTTTAAAAAACAATTAAAGTATCAAATTGTATTATTTTTTTATAGGTAAATATTAGTATCAATTATGGAAATTAAAAAATTTTTAGGTATAGATGTTGGTGGCGGAAGCGTCCGTGGTAGTGTGATAGATAAATCGGGTAAACTTTACCATGAAGATAAGATTCAAACCCAAATAGATTGGAAAAATGAGGAATTCCTCCAAGCTTTGATAGGATTGGTTGACAAAATTATAAAAGTCCAGATGCCTGATGCCATTGGCATTGGAACCCCTGGTCCAATTGATATGGATTTAGGAACAATTATTAAATCAGCAAACTTATCCTCCCTTAGGAACACTCCGGTTGTATCGTCTTTAAAAGAAAAATTTAATTTACCGGTCTATTTTAACAATGATGCCAATTGTGCTGCCCTGGGTGAATATTACTTTGGGAAAGGAAAAGGTTCTTCCAATGTAATAGTCCTAACCCTGGGTACAGGATTGGGTTGTGGCTGGGTATACAATGGGCAGATTTTTAACGGTTATAAAGGGAATGGAATGGAATCCGGTCACATAACCGTTATTATGCATGGAGCTGCTTGTGGCTGCGGGAAATTCGGTTGTGCAGAAGCCTATTTTAGTGCGACCGGTTTATTAAACCGATACAAAGACAAAACGGGAGAGGAACTAAAATCAGCAGAAGAGTTTTTCCGCAAAGTTAGTGAGAAAGATGATAATTGTGTAAAAATTTTACAATTTTCTACGGATGTCCTCGCCGAATTAATAAGAAACCTCATACATGCGGTTAATCCCCAAAAGGTCATTATGGTAGGCGGACTAACAGCTTCTTATAACTTGTTTGAAGAAAGACTGGTGAATAGAGTAAAAAATATAATTTGGCCTGTATTTAAGGAATATACGGAAATAATGGTAGGAGAAAAAATTGCCGGCTCTTATGGAGCTGCCGCTTTGTGCTTTGAATGAAAAGATTTATATTTGGTCTTTTTGTTAGCCTTACATTCGTTGTAATACTCGCCTATAAATTTGATATAGCTGAGTTTGTCAAAATGTGGGACAAGGTGAACCCTGTTTACCTTGTCCCTGCGGTAATTGGTCAGTTGATGGGCATTGCAATTTTTTCGGTTCGTTGGTACTATCTTGTTGATAAAAAGGTTAAACTAAAACACTCCATCTCTTCTTCTTATATCGGTTATGCAGCTAATAATGTTTTACCGGCAAGAGGCGGTGATCTTTTTCGAATGTACTATTGTCGAAACGAGTCCAATGAAAAGTTATTGTCTCTGTTATCCAAGCTGTTTATAGAAAAAGTAATAGATTTTTTGTTTGTGATATTCACCGGAGTTGTCTCCTTTTCCATATTACAATTTACAAGAGATCAGGAAGGTAGTTATGCGATTTTTACTGTTTCCGGTTTTATCGTTCTATCTCTAACTCTTTCACTTTATCTTTTACGGTATAAAAATCGAATGTTAAGGAGAATTATAATTTGGTTTTTCTTGAAAATTCATCGAACTTATTTTTATCGCCGCAACCTTGGAAGTCACATCTTGGATATGGAAGAGTTTTTGAAAATAAAAAATTTCGTTTTTCCGATTTTTCTAACCTTAGTTATGTGGCTTATGTACTGTATAGCCTATTATTATTCCATTGCCATGTTACAAATAGACATGTCTCTTGCGGAAATGGTTTTTATTATATTTTTAGGTTCTATGAGTTTTGCAGTACCTTCTGCTCCATCTGCAATTGGAGTTTATCATGCTTCTATTGTATCCGGTTTTATGATTTTAAAAAAATCTTCTCAAGTCGGACTCATGTTTGCAACTTATATGCACTTATTTATTTTCACAACCGTATCCATATCTGGTTTGGTATTCTATGTATACTGGGTATATAGAAGAAGACATAAATTTATGGGAATATAAACCATGTTATCTTGGAAATATAAAAGCAATTTAAGAAGCAAACACTCTACACTCACTTTTAAAATGTCAACTCTATTTTTGTTTTGTGTCTTGTTAAATTTTAGTAGTTGTAGCTATTTAAGGGCACAGTTAGTGAAGATATTTTCTAAAGAATACAAAACCGAAGATTCCTCTCCTCAATTAAAATCAGTATTTATAGGGAAAGATACAAATCGCAAGAGAATAAATATTCAACTGAAACCTATTTTTCAAGTTGTACAACCGACAGACATCCAATTTCCACCGGATACGGATTCTCAAATGATAATTTTGGAAAAAAAGGGTAAAATGATCTTGTATGACTGGAATGAAAACAAAAGCAAAGAACTGGTAAAAGTAGACGTAATCTCTGAAAGCGAGCAAGGGCTTTTGGGAATTGCCTTTCATCCGAATTTTCAAAACAACGGTAATTTTTACCTAAACTATAACAAAAAAATAGAAGAATCCGATTACAGTATAGTAGAAGAATGGAAATTTCAAAATGCAAAAGACTTGTTTCATTCGGAAGTTGCAGCAGTGAAAATTATCATGGAAGTAAAACAACCTTATGCCAATCACAACGCGGGGCAGTTGGCGTTTGGACCTGATGGAATGATGTATATTGGTTGGGGAGACGGAGGTTGGAGAGCTGACCCTGAAAACAACGGACAAAATCCCAAAACGTTTTTAGGCTCCATGCTACGGATCGATGTGAATAAGAGGGAGAATGAAAAACCTTACGCAATTCCTTCGGATAATCCTTTTACGGATAGCAAAGCCTACAAACCGGAAATTTGGGCTATAGGTCTACGGAATCCTTGGCGTTATTCTTTTTCACCCGACGGAAGACTGATCGCTTCTGACGTTGGGCAAGACAAATGGGAAGAAATCAATATTATAGATAAAGGCAAAAACTACGGATGGAACGTTTTGGAAGGATTCCATTGCTTTGTGAATGAGAATTGTGATACAGCTAAATACGCTCCACCCGTTTATGAATACGACCGAGAAGAGGGAAACTGCGTCACCGGAGGTTATGTATATACTGGAAAAGAAATTCCCGAATTGTCTGGAAAATACGTTTTTGGCGATTTTATCACAGGTCGTATATGGGCTTTCGATTTACCGATAACTTCTACTGAAAAAGTAAAGGAGATATTCACTCTTGGAAAATGGAATATCTTAATTTCTACATTTGGTAGAGACAACAAAGGTGAAATTTATGCCTCGGACTATCAAACGGGTAAAATATTTAAAATATACAATGACTATAGTAATAAAAAGGATTAAGCAAAGTATGTTAAACAAATTTAAAAACCTACCTTTTTATATCAAATACCTCTTAGCGTTGATGTCAGTGTCTATGGTGTTGTTGTTTGTATATCGTATAACGTTTTATTTTATGTATTCCTATCGAATCAAAGATTCAAGCTATTATACCGTATTTAAGGCGTTTTTGGTGGGCATTCGTTTTGACATTATGGCGACGACTTTTTTGATTGGTCCTTTTTTATTACTTGCTTCCATTCATTACTTAAACCGATGGGTAATGTACCGTCTTGTGTGGAAAAGTATCCCTGTTTTTTTTGTAGTTCTTTCTACTATATTATCTGGAGTTGATTTGATCTACTATGAAAACGGAAACAAGCACATAGGATATGAAGCTTATGCTTACTTGGGAGGTGATTTGGTGCCCCTCATTCGATCAGCGATGGAGCAAAGTCTGACTCTGTTTTTGCTTGCCATAATCGGTTTGGTTTTATTTATTTTTTTGATTTCTTATTTTATAAAAAAGATTCCGTATACTCACCAAAACATTCCCTTCGTTAGAGCTATGATAACATTTTTCATTGTGTCGGCATTTGTTTTGTTGGGAGCAAGAGGAGGTTGGCAGCAGAGTCCCCTACGAACAAGCGATGCCATTATTTCCAATGAAACAATCGTAAACGATCTGGGGTTAAATCCGGTGTTTACAACCATTATGGATATGAAAGTCTCTCACATCACAAAACGCCACAAAATGGATATATTGCAAGCTGCCAAGATTGTCAGGGAAGAAATTAAGTATCCGGGAGCTGAATTTATAAGCCTAAAGTATCCGCTGCTTCGAAAAACAAAAAAAACAAAAACAGACGAACTCCCCAATATAGTAGTTGTTATTTTGGAAGGATGGACAGGGCGTTTTATAAAACCTATAACGAAAGGAATTGTAGACGGAAAGGAAGTTACACCATATTTCAATGCGTTTTTAAAAGAAGGGCTTTTTTTTAAGAATTTTTTTGCTACCGGCGGACGAACTACAAACGGACTTATGGCAATTATCGGAGGTATACCGGATAGACCCGGACTTACCGCAGTACGAACTCAGCACATTATGAACCGATTTTCCGGCTTGGGAGCTATTCTGAAAACCGTCGGATATAAAACCTTGTTTGTTACGGGAACAGACCTAAGCTTTAACAACAAAGGGAAAATCATGTACCACTGGGGGTTTGATAGGTTGATTGGAAAAAAAAAGATAGATGAATTGAAAAAATACGAACCTCAAGCCTGGAGCTTTAGTGATAAGGTTATTTTGGAAGTGCTGCATGAGGAAATGCTAAAGTTTCCCCAGAACCAACCTTTTGTAGCGGCAGTTCACACCGGTTCTACCCACTACCCTTACCAAACACCGGAAAAGAAATATGAGATTTTTAACCAATCCACTAGAGATTTTGAATACTTAAACTCTCTCCACTATGCAGATGGAATGATTTATGAATTTATGGAAAAAGTAAAAAAGTCACCCTATTTTGAAAATACTCTGTTTTTCTTTGCTTCTGACCATAGCCACCACCGTTATTTGAACTATTATGAAGATCGGAATGTTCCTTTTTTAATTTATGCTCCTGGATTGGTTGAGCCTGGAATACGGGATGATATAGCATCGCATCTGGATATACTCCCAACCATCTTAGGTAAAATTGGGAGAGAATTCTATTTTTCCAATATGGGTCGAGATTTGCTCCAAGTAAAGGCAGGTTCCGCTTACTTTGCTTATGGAAACTTGTTTGGATGGATTGAAGAAGATAACTTCTATTTTCAATCGGTAGAAGGAGGGGTAGGCGAAAGCTTTACGGTAGGACCTCCTTTTTTAGATACCAAACGCTGTAAAATCAACCTTATGCTGTGTGAAAAGCACTATATAAAGACAAAGGCTTTTTTAAACTTGAGTTATCACCTTTTGAATGATAATAAAATTTTTCCCGATGAGGCGGAAATATTGCTACTTAGTCAAGAATAATTTACGATCAATTCTAATTCTCTATTTTAATTAGGAAAAAAATTGTTGTAAAAAAATCCAAAATTCGATAATTGTATTTATATTATCCATGGGGTGAAATAGAGAAATATTAATTGAGTTGATTTTAAATGATAGTATAAAATTGAGACAATATATATGGATTTGAAAAGCTATGTCGTATAAAAAAAATAAGATTGTTCCGCTAGGTGTGAATAGAAGAACCTTAGAGCCTTATAAAGTAATGATAGTTGACGATTCTGTTTCCGTTAGAACCGTTTTAAAAAGGCTCCTCATTCGAAAAGAATTTAGAATCATTTCAGAAGCTCCGGACGGAGAGAGAGCATTAGAAGACTTAAATATTTTATCTGTAAAACCGGATATTATTTGTATCGATCAGGAAATGCCGGTTATGAACGGTCTAACCGCCATCAAACAAATCAAACCACAATTTCCCAATATCAAAATTATCATGATTACCAACCATTCCGAAAAGGAATTGGTCCAAGAGATTTTAAAGCTACAGATAAGTGGCTACATTTTAAAACCATTTGAAGAACAAAAAATTATCGAGAAACTTGCACAAATATTAAATCGAACGGAATTATTGGAAAAAGAGGTTGTTGCCTACAAAAATACAAACATCAACCTCAAAGACATTGAACTTCCGGCTCTCCCTGAGGTTATTAATAAAATTATGGAAATCGATTTGGATAAGAGCGATTCGGGGAGCAAGGAAATTGAAAAAATAGTTAGTCCTGATATATCCATTTCTGCCAATATCATAAGGATTGCAAATTCTTCTTATTACGGACGCAGTGGTCGGATACGAAATCTAAAAGATGCCATTACTCTACTTGGTGTAAAAATGGTGAAAAATTTAGTGCTGTTAGAAGCAAATAAAAAGATGTACAAAGGCTTAAAAGCTCCGATTTTTAAAAAATACCTAAGAGAATACCCTGTCTTAACGGCTATAATTTCTATGGATTTGGCAATGAACCCGGCAGCAAAGCCAGAACTAAAAGATGAAGTCTTTTTAGCTGGTCTTCTTAGAAAAATAGGAATGGTTATATTTGCCCTTAATTTTAGAGAGCAATACATTCAGGTTTTACGGCTGCGGGAATTCGGATTAAAAACGGTTTACCAAATCGAAAAAGATGAATTTAACCTGGATTCAGTTCAATTGGGTATAAAAGTATTTGGAACTTGGAAAATGCCGGATTATCTTCTAAAAGTGATTTCCAATCAAAACTTTCCACGCTCAGAGATCAAAAATCAAACCGATATTGATAGGATTACGAGACTTGCTGAAATTTTAGCCCAAAAAATGATAAATATACCTCTTTTAAAAGAAGAAGAAAGGATGGCAAAAGAACTTTTTGATTACTATGAAGCATCAGAGGATACAATAGAATTTTATGGTGAAAAATATTATGAATCATTAAAAGACCATCCGTTTTTAAAATTGATTGTTTAGTCATCTTTCGCCTAGCGAGGTTGTGTAAAAAGGGACATTTCGACTACGCTCAATGTCCGAAACGCATCCAAACGCTCCCTAGAGCGTAGTCGAAGGGGTCGAAGTGTCGAAGGGAGCAAAAACTGGCTTTTTACACAGTCCACTCAGCTAAGATAAGACTCAAATTCTGCCTTCAATCTTGGCAAAGGCAAAGCTCCCGAAATCCTTTTGGTTTCCTTTCCGTCTTTAAACAGAATTACCGTAGGAATTCCTGTAATATTGTATTTGGTTGCAATATTGGATTGCTCGTCGGTATTAATTTTAATTACCGTAATTTTATCTTGCCACTCTTTGGAAAGCTGCGCTATTACGGGAGAAAGCATTCGACAAGGTCCACACCATTCCGCCCAGAAATCCACTAAAATCGGTTTTTCGTGAGTTGCTATTAATTCTTCAAATGATTTTGGTAATGTTTTTTCCATTTTTATCTCCTTATTTTGCTCCCATCAGATAACCATTGGACATCATATCTGCCAAGCTGCCACCGTTGAAAACATTTGTAAAACCCATTTGCATTAGGTTATTTTTTGCGATTTCACTCCTTCGCCCAGACCTACAGTACACAATTATATTCTGACCTTTTTTCCCTAATTCTTTGTGTCTCATAGAAATCTGATCTACGGGAATATTAATTGCTCCGTTGTAGTGTCCTCTTCCGTATTCAAAAGGTGTTCTAACATCTACCACAATAGCACCGGATTTTAATGCATTTACCAATGAAACTTTATCGGCAGCATATACTTGCAATCCGAATAAAAAAACGATAAGCAATAACAATATTCGTTTCATATATATCCTCTAAAATACAATATAATCTATAGTATAATTTTCGTCAATTCAAATAATATACTATAGGGGGTATAGTATATTATTTGAACTTTTTTATTATTTTTTTTATTTTGGTTTTATGGAATGGTTGAGTTTAAAAGTATTTTTAGGTTTCTTTAAAATTTTTTTTGACAACCCTTTATTCTTTTTATATTGTAATAGGAACTTTGAGAATATAGGAAAAATTTTTATGGAAACTTGTAAAAAAGTCTGCATCCTGTGGTTATTATTTTCCCAGATTTCTGTTTGCCCTTTATTATCTTGGTCTTTAGTTGGCGAAAGCGGGATAGAAAATCAAATTAAACAAGATTTATTGGGTAGATACATACAAAAGAATGGAGTCACATGGAAATTTGATTCTTTGTCTGAATTCCAGTCGTTTCAAATCCTTAATAAATATGAAATTAATGATATTAAGGAATATGAAGTAAAAATGGAGTTAAAAGGATATGATCAGGGTGAGATTTTTTTAGCTATTCTATTGATGACTTACCGGAGTGAAAAAATAAGAAAAATTTTGGTTAAAGATTTAAGGCAATTGCGATAATATACAATGATTAGAGTGATTTGCAGGATTAAATTCACTTGATTTTAAGGTTTATCTTAAAAACCATATCCGAAAACCACTCTGTTTTATTTATAGTAGGATATTTGCTTACCAATTTATTATACGATTTATGAATTACTCGAAAATTATTCCTTTTATAGTTTTTATATTATCTTCTAATTTATGCAATTCCAGCCAAAAGTTCAATTCTCAAAAAAATCATTTTTCTCCACTAGGTGATAAACTTGATTTTAAAAGATTGATTGCCGCACCATTTAGTTTTAAAACATCGAGTTGTTTGTCCGATGAACACTGCGGTCATAACTTGTTTGATTCTAATAAAAATACTTTTTGGATTACGGAAAGTAAAATCATAGACGAATGGATAATTGTAGATTTCGGAGAAAAAAGATTAATGAATGAAATAGAAATCGAATTCAATTCTCCATGTATTCGGGAAGGCTATCAGGTACAAGTATTGAAACATTGGAAATGGGAAACCATATTCCAAGCTCCGTGTTATTAC
Organism: Leptospiraceae bacterium; assembly: GCA_024233865.1. Classification (GTDB taxonomy): domain Bacteria; phylum Spirochaetota; class Leptospiria; order Leptospirales; family Leptospiraceae; genus JACKPA01. The sequence goes on from JACKPA010000009.1 coordinate 111,986, forward strand.
AAACCCAAAAGAGAAAAATTTCACAATTTGGATGCATCCATTTTACGAATATATTTTCCTAAAAAACAAGAAATTTCTTATAAAATCGCAAATATAAAAATCATGCTGAATGGCTCTATTTTGACAGGTATACAGGATAGGTTTACAGGCTATGTTTTTCCGGTTAAGGGCGGTATTTTACCGGACGATTCCTATTCGTTGCCCGGTTCCCCAAGAGTTTATCGAAACGGAATTCATAAAGGTATAGATGTAAAGGAAAAACGAGGGATAAATGGAGAAATTATTCCATTAACAAAAAGCGATCCCGTTCTGGCTGCTGCTGCTGGGACAATTGTTCGAGCGGATATTACTTACAAACCGGTTCAAGCTACAGAATATGAAGAAATCACGTCCTATAACCAAAAAAATCCTGTTACCTATGTAGACAGAGACTTTGGTGGAAGGCAAGTCTGGATTGACCATGGAAATGGAGTTATGACATCATACAATCATTTGTCTTCTATTCCACAAAATATCCAAGAAGGAACCAAGGTCAAAAAAGGTGATGTGATTGGTCATGTAGGAAATTCCGGTTTAAAAGGTGAGGCTTATGGAACAACAGAAGGTATTCATCTCCATTTGGAAATTTGGATCGATGGAGAATATGCCGGAAAAGATATGGAGCCAAACCAAGTAAAAAAGTTTTTACAATATTTCTTTACCGAATAAAATGATATTTAACGCTAGTTCGACGTAAGGAATAATGTTATAAAAATAAGTAGGGTGAACACAGGGGTTCACCCCTACGCCCAAAAATACCACAGGCTTTGTAGGGGCAATCCCCCGGTGGTTGCCCTTTAGGTGAAATAAAAATGTTATATCGAACTCACGTTATTTAATAATTTTATTAAAAGGGAAAAAGATGTCTAAAGAAAAAGTAGTAAATATCCATGGAACAGACTTTTCTAGTTCTTTATGGACAAAAGTAGGGATTGGTGTTGGTGTATTGATTGTAATTTTTTTAATAAACCCGTTTGTAATCATTCCCGCCGGTCATAAAGGAGTTATTTTAAACTTCGGAGCCGTTTCGGACAACGTATTAGCTGAAGGTTTACACTTTAAGATACCCATTGTCCAGTCTATTATTGAAATTGATGTAAGGGTGAAAAAAAATCAGACAAAAGCGGACGCTGCATCCAAGGATCTTCAAAACGTACATTCTTTAATTGCCTTAAACTATCATTTACGAGCGGCAAAAGTAAACGAGCTTTATAAAAGCGTGGGCTTGCTTTATGAAGATAATATTATCGATCCAGCAATTCAGGAAGTTGTAAAAGCTGTAACCGCAAAATTCACGGCTGCAGAGCTCATTACTTTACGGGAACAAGTTAGCTTGGAGATAAAAAATTCTTTGGAAAAAAGGCTTACAAAATACAATATGGAAATTGACGATTTTTCCATTAAAAGTTTCGAGTTTTCGGAAACTTTTACAAGAGCCATTGAATCCAAGCAAGAAGCAGAACAATTGGCTTTAAAAGCAGAAAGAGATTTGGAAAGAATCCGGATAGAAGCAGAACAACAAATAGCCACTGCAAGAGCAGAAGCCGAGACTTTGCGACTAAAAAACATAGCCGTTACACCACTTATGATTCAGTTAAATGCGATTGAAAAATGGGATGGAAAGTTACCTCAGTTTATGGGAACCGGTCCTGTACCTTTTTTGAATATCAAATAATACCATGATTAGAGTGATTTTCGTAATTCAGATGGTTAAATGCATCTGATTTTAAAGAATTTTCTTTGATTTCAAATACGAAAACCACTCTGTGCGTCGTTGAATATAGGTTTTTAATAGCAAAAAACACTTTGACTAAAAAACCCATTCTATTTATATGGTTTTATATTCAAGAGAATGGCGACGTAGCTCAGTTGGTTAGAGCAACGGAATCATAATCCGCAGGTCCAGGGTTCGAATCCCCGCGTCGCTAAATTGCTTACATTTTATAAGGTTTTTAAAATTTTTTAAAAAATTCAATCTTATTGAATTTCCTTACGTCTAAATTATAAATTCAAAACAATTTTTGGAGATTTTAATGATTAAATTTATTACTATATTACTTTCGATTTTATTTATATCTTTTGCTTCACCAGTATTTTCAGAAGAAGCAAGTTGCGAGACAGCATGCAATAAATATCTAACTTGCGTTTTATCAGCCAATAAAAACGCCACCAATGAGCAAAAAGAAAATTTCAAAAAAGGCTGTTTGAATGGTTGCAAAAAGCATAAAAAAGAATCTTTAAAATGCTATAAAGATAACCCGCAGTGTGTAGGATTTTTTAACTGTCTTGTTAAAAATGCAGAAATTCTAAAAAATAATTAAACCAAAAATGCCCTGTCAAAATCTTTTATGACAGGGTCATACCCCTTATTTTTTAACATATCCACAATTTCTGATACTTCTCTTGTATCTTCTATTTCAAATTGTTCCAATTCATTGCTTCCATTGTAACCCCCAGGTTGTGTTTTAGATCCTGCAGAAATTGTTGTTACTCCGAGACCTATCAAATTATCCCTTAGAAAGGGTCTTTCTCTTGTGGAAACAACAAGACCAAGGTCATTTAAAAACAACCTTAGAGCAAATAAATACTTCACAAATTCACGATCTTTCACTTCTACAATGGAATCAAAATTTCCACTCGCCCGTCTTATTCTAGGCAAAGAAACCAAAACAGATGACTTCCAATATTCTTTGGTTAAATACATTGCGTGCAAACCTAAAAAATACATCTCGCCTAAAGGGTTTGCCAACCCAAGTAGTGCACCGATTCCAAGCCTCCTAAATCCAGCCAAACCTCCCCTATCCGGTCCATTCAGACGGTATTCCATGTTTTTTTTCATTCCACGTATGTGGTATTTATGATAGGTTTCTTGGTTATAGGTCTCTTGGTACAGGGTTAGTCCGTCTACTCCCGCTTCAATTAATCTTTTGTATTCATCTGTTTTTAAAGGATAAATTTCAATCGAAATAGATGCAAAATATTTGTTTAAAGTTTTAACGGCTTTTTCAATATACGAAACAGAAGTTTTGGAATATTCTTCGCCGGTTAGGATCAAAACATGAGAAATCCCTTTATCTTTCAGAGTCATTGCTTCTTTTTCAACTTCTTCTATAGTTAAGGTTATGCGAGGTATCTTATTTTCAAAACTAAACCCGCAATACAAACAAGAAGACCTACATTCGTTAGATAAATACATAGGAGCATAAATCTGAATCGTTTTTCCGAATCTTTCCAGAGTATGTTCTTTGGATAGATTCGCCATTTCTTCCAAATAAGAATTGGATATGGGAGCTAACAAGGAAAGGTAATCCTCAAAATCAAAAGGGATTCTTTGTTTGGATTTTGACAGAGCCATTTCTACATCACGGCTTGTTTTTCCTTCAATCTTTTGAATCGCTTTATCGAAGCTATGATCATTGTACAAATCAAGAAACATGTCTACTTTCCTCATTCAAAAATCCTGTTAGCGGACTTGAAGCACTTGCCTTTATCCCGGATGACCCGCTTCTGCCTCTGTTAAGAAAGGATAGTCTTCCAGCTATTGTAGCATACTTAAAAGCTAAAGCAATTTTTTCAGGGTCTTTTGCAATCGCTATTGCCGTATTCACCAAAACAGCATCAGCTCCCATTTCCATAGCTTCTGCTGCATGGGACGGTTCACCCAAACCAGCGTCTACTACTACCGGGATTTTAGACATGGCAATAATTATCTCTATATTCGCTTTGGTTTTCAAACCTCGATTGGAACCAATGGGTGAACCCAAAGGCATAACACTAACGCACCCTACTTCTTCCAATCTTTTACAAAGAATAGGATCCGCATTGATATAAGGCATAACTTTAAAACCTTCTTTCACGAGTATTTCTGCTGCTTTTAGAGTTTCAATAGGATCTGGCAACAAATATACTGGGTCTGGAGTTACTTCTAATTTAACCCATTCTCCGGCTCCTAGAGAGCGAGCAAGTCTTGCAAGTCGAACAGCCTCTTCGGAATCTCGTGCCCCACTCGTATTGGGAAGGAGTAGTATTTTTGTTCTATCTATATGGGAAAGGATATCATCATCTTCCTTTTCCAGTTCCACACGTCTCAAAGCAACCGTTACAATTTCCGATTCGGATGACAATATTGCCTTTTTCATATCTTGGGGAGATGAAAACTTTCCCGTTCCTATAAAAAGTCTGGATTTAAAAATCTTATCCCCTAATTTTAATTCATCTTGGATTTCCATATTTCTCCTATTTGTTTCATTTCAATCAACCTCTATGTTTGTCAGTTCTACCGTGCTAAGTTCTTTATGTGTCGAAGATAGCCTCCGCAAAGGCAAGAATCTATCTATCGAGTCATAACCTGTAGCAAGCCTCTTTTGAAAATTTAGAGCTCCTCTAACAACATAGTGCCAATAACTCCCCTTATAACCTTTCGGATGCCAATGGTTTCCGGTAGTACTTATTATGACACTCTCAGAATCAAAAGGGAGGGATTGAATGTTTTCTTTGTATATCTTAGTAAATTTCCAAAAGTTTTCCGCATTGCTCGGATAATACACCCGGATTACTACACCTAACTCTTTCGCAACTTTTGCTATAGACCTCATTGTATTTTCTTTTAACATATCACCGGGAAGAATGGCAATTCTTTTTTGAGTATACAACAATCGAATATATTGGTAGGAGCTTGAATTGGATAACCAACCAAATTCTTTACCTTGCCCTTTTTGTTTTAATGATAAGTTGTAGTTTTTATATAAGGCATTTCTATAGTTTTTAAAAATCCGTTTTAGTTCCATTTTCTCATCATTTTCTCTAACAAAAAGTCCTAAGAGTTCGATAGATGATTTAGCATTTTTATAATGAAATTTATCAACAAAGCTCTCCGGATTTTCGCTTTGCAAAATAAAAATTCTAAGCAATTTGTGTAAATTTACTATATTCATGTCAAAATCAAAGAGCCAAACCCAAGTACTTTTTGCAAAAGCAATATAGGAATAATTGGCATCCGAGCCTACGCCTACATAGCCTTTGGACAAGTTTTTTATATAGGGAGCGAATAACCAATTTTTATTTTCGTTTTTTACTATATAGCTTACCGGGTCCCTGCAATTGGAAGGAGAAGTGTATTTATGTTTACAAACAGGTTTATTAAGAATATCTTGTTTTTTAATGTTTTGAAACACACTTATTTCCCAATTTTCAGGTCTATCTAGGATATTAGAGTTAAACTTATTAGTTTGGTGTTTATAAAGGGCTTTATATGTTTTAGATGGTTTCTTTTCAATTATAGGTGTGACTCTATCTATTTTAGGTTTATAAATTTCTTTTAATACGGTTTTTTTTGTTTTTTTATGAGGGGTTAAAACACCCTCAATAAAATCCGTTTTCTTTATTTTGGTGTATTCAGAGATATGTGAAGGCTTTTTATTTAATAAAAAACTTTGTTCATTTAAATAAAGAGCAAATTTTATTAAAAATAAAGCCATTAGAACTTGCATTGATATAAACAGATATTTAATCATAACAGCAAAATTAAATCAGGTAACTACTTACTTGAGGAAACTTCAGACGTACTCGGTATCCTCCTTCCACTTTTCCATATTCAAAAATCCAGTTTTTTTTGTATACCTCTTGTAACCGAACTTCTATATACTTAATTCCTGTGCCTGTTCCTTTTTTTGTTTCCAAATTAGTTTCACCATCATTAAATAAGATTAATTCTATACAATCAGTTTCTTTAGATATTGTTAAACAAAATTCACCTTCTTTATTTTTTCTATAACCGTGAGTGATTCCGTTTTCGACTAGTGTTAAAAGAATCAAAGGCGGAAGATATACACCTTCTATATTTCCTATAATTTTGAAAGTAAACTTTTTTTCTTTTCGTAAACTCATTATGTTCAAATGATTTCTACAAAGTTCAACCTCATTTTTCAAAGATGCTATTGTCTCTTTGGAAAGACGAATCGTTTCTCTTAGTTCATCAGCCAAACCATTTAGTAAGTCAATTGCTTTTTTGGGATTTTCTTCGATTAGAAACATAGACGCATTTATGGAGTTCATCAGAAAGTGGGGTTGAATATTTTTTTTACTAAGTTCCAGATTTAATCTTGTTGCATAAGCCAAAGCATCTTCCGAACTTTTATGTGCCTGAATAAAATTATTGCCAAGCAAAATAACAAGCCCAATCACTAATATGGAAAGACTATAACTTGATATACGAGGAGTATTTATCCAATTTAAAGATACGAGAATATCGTTTATGGAACAGAGGAGTAAGGCAGAAATTCCAGCTAAAAAATAATTGGCATCTTTTTTTTTAAAAGAAATCTTTTTTTTGATATAAAATACAAAATAGGGTGCTGTCAATAAAAATCCGACTTGCCAAAATTTTGCAACGATACGCATACACTGAATAGACGAAAACAGGGTTACAAAACTAATCATAATAGAAATAACAATGGCTACTTTGGAAGTTTTATCATATTTCCCATGAAAATAACGACTAAGAAAAAGCAGGAAAAAAGGTAAAATCCAATATAAAAAAAAGTGTTCCACCTTCCTTTGTAATTCTATATGAGTTCCAAATACCCAGTCTCTAGCATAGGTTTCGGAAACAAACCAGTAAATAGAAATCGTAATAGCAAATAAAGAAAAATAAAGGTTATAATTGTCTTGCTTTCTTTTAAAATATAAAAACAAGTAATAGATACCTACCAAAATATACAAAGTCAAAAAAGAATGGGAAATAATTTCCCTCTGAAAAAAATCATTCAAAATAGAAGTTGCCATTCCTATTTTTATGGAATCCATAATTTGTAGAGGAAAGTGGTTTTCTTTTGCATAAATTGTGATTTTAATTTTATTTGTGATTTTAGTACTTACCAGAGCGGTTGGCAAGATTTTTATAAATGGTCTCATGGCTCCGGGTGTATAAGGCTCAAAGGTACCGAATCCACCTATATTAATTCCATTTAATTCAAAAATTGTAACGTCCGATATCCTTCCAGCATTTATTGCTAACGGAACAATGTCCGAAATAAATTTCTTGGGAATTTCTATTTCGAACGTCACAAACCCTGATTTCCCTTTTATGTCCGGTAGTTCTGAGAAATTTTCCGGTAAAGAAAGTTTACCAATATATTTTGGTGGTTGTGAATCTTTTTGAAAATATGCGTCTACCAAATCTATGATTACAAATTCTTCATTCCCCTTACATCCAAGTAAAAGAAAAAAAAATAAAATACATTTTTTAAATCCAATAAGTTTTTGCATACAATTTGGCGAATTTTCATTTTGCTATTTCAAGAAATTACAATTTTTATAGTAGATTTGTAAACAAAAAAATAATCTACCAAAAGTTTTTGAAAAACAAAAAATCTAAGATACATGTACTTGACAAATAAAGATAAACAAAACACCTAAAATAGTATGAGTAAATTTCACAGCCTATCCCTTGCTACTGTAACTAAAGATTTTTATAAAAAACAACAACAGAAAAAGACAAGAAATAACGTTTGGGAAGAAATGGCAAAAAATGTGGGTTGGAATTCATTGGAGATTCAAGGTTTGGGTTTTGAATTGGCAACAGATTTTCCAAAGCTGAATTGGAATCATATTCATTCTGTGTTAGATGTTGGATGTGGTTACGGAAGCTTGAGTTACTTTTTAAGAAAGGAAAAAATGTATCAAGGTAGTTATACGGGAATTGATCTTATCCCTGAGTTTATTAAAAAAGCAAAAGAACTGTATGGAAGTGATAAAAGAAATCAATTTATAAATGGAAATTTTTTAGACAATTGCTGTACTAGTGAGTATGATGTGGTTATATCCATAGGAGCAATCGGTCTTAACTATGACTTTCCCAATGAGTATGGGGAAAAATCGTTAACCTACGCAAAAAAAATTATTTTTAAAATGAATCAAATCTCGAAGCTTGGATTAAGTTTTTATTTTCCCAATGTTTGTAACCTTTCCGAAGAAACAAAAAAATCTGGCATTGCCTACTATCAGCCTTCTTCTATCAAACAAATTATCCAAGAAGCAAATCCCAAAAGAAGCCATAATTTAAAAATTGATTCTTATCCCAAAACTACTAACGCAAAAACTATGGTTCGAATATGGTTTTAGAATTATATATAAATTGGCAAAAACTACAAAAAAGATCATTGATACCTTTCCAACATCTATTGCACAATTATCTTAAACTTTTTAGTAAGTGACTTATCAAGCTTGTTTTCCAATTCTTTGGGAATTGTTATTGTATCCATATTTCCATCGCTAATATAGGTATCCAAGGATTTTTCATCTAGCATTTTTATAAATTTTTGAATGTTGTCCTCAAAAGCCTGGACCCTATGAACCTTGATTACATCAAATTCTGAATCAAAAGGAGAAAGACTCAATCGATTAGAATAGTCAAAAACCAAAATATGGTTGTAACTTGTGCCTTTGTAAGTTCCGGACTGAAGCTTATGAAAATATTCCTTGGGAGGATAGATTCCATAAGGCATAGCCAAAGATCTCAAACGATAACCCAACAAATATTTATTCACCAACTTTTGAGCTTCTGCCAATTGTTCGGGGATTTTGTCTTTGTATGTTTTCAAATTGGCGTGCCAAAGGGTATGGCTTGCCACTTCATATCCGTTTTTGATTAAAAACTCCATTTTCTTTTTTGTAATTTCCGGTTGTCCAAACAAATTACTTGGGTAGCTTGCTCCTGGTAGAACAAAAAATGTTGCAGTAATTGGAAAGTCAGGGTTATCTTTTTTAAATTTTTCCATGATACCCAAAGCACAATCCGGATTCAAGCTACCGTCAGGATACATCTCGAATTGGCTGAGGGAAGAATCATCAAATGTTAGCAGAATTGGCTTTTTTCCCTTGGGTACATCTATCATCTTTTTTTCCAAATGACTCACCTTTAGAGGTACAAAATTTCCCTTTTTTAATTCATGAAGGTCATTTATAAAAGAAACCTTTCTTCTTGTATACAGGGTATCTTTTTCACCTATATGATGATAAGCAAGTACCATAATCTTTCCTAATTCGTTTGGTTTCACTTCGGAAAAATAACTTTTGGGAAATAAAACCAAAATAAACAGTATAGAAAGCAACTTTTTCATTTTTATCAACTTGAAAATATCCATAAAAAATAATGTAATTTCAATTGTTTTTGAAAAATGGTCTTAGGCAACTCCAATTTCATTAAAAGTCATTGGGAATAAAAATAAAATATATTTTTGTCATTTCGGGGAACAAATGGAAAGCTCTTTAAAATCTCAAATTTTGATTGACAATAAAACACTGAATATGATTTGTGTTCTTTTTAAAGCATGATTTCTCTTGGTAACTCTCAACTGTTTCTATTCATACAAACGAATTTTCTTTCATTCAAGAGAACTCTGCCCAGAAAACTATAATATGTTTTACATACAAGAGGTCAAAAATGAGTAAAACACTATCAATATTAGTGATTTTTCTATTATTACAAATCGGATTCAATTGTAAAAAGTCGTCTGATCCTGCCGGTGAAGAATCAGTTCCATCTGAAAATGTAGCCGTAAAAACTAACTCCATAGTGGGAGAATGGAAAGGTAATACAGAAATTGTTAAAGGCGGAGCAAAAATTATGACAGCCTCTGTTCAAGCAACATTTACCGAAAATAGTTATAAAATAGACAATAATGGAAAAACAACAGTGAACGAAGAAGAGTGCGACGTAGTTGTTACTTCAGAAGGTGGCTATACAAAGAATGAAGGAACCATTACGGTTAAGCCAACAAAAGAAACACAAACTGTCTGCGGTAAAGACGTTCCGTCTAAGCTAGAAGAAGAAACCTACAAATTGTCTTTTGAAGGAGATAGTTTAATTCTATCATTTGAGGAAGATGGAGTTACTTCTACTACTACCTTGAAAAAGTAATTAACCTTGAAATTTTTTTATTAAAAACTCCCCAAAATATTCCCTCGGGGGCGTATTCCGAGGGAAATAATGCATGATTCTTAAACTTTTGGTATCCTATCAAGTTTAATCAACTCCAATTTCATTAAAAGTCATTGGGAATAAAAATAAAGTATCTATTCTGTAATTGAACTAGTATTTAAAAAAAGTTCTTGCTTTAAAAATGTAAAAAAATTACAAAAAAAAAGAGATAAAAAGAATGGAAGAACTAATTTTTGAAGTAGTTGAATCTGACAAAGTGAATACTCTCCCCAAAGAAGAAAAATATGTAAATGACATAAGCGATTTCTTTTTTAAATCTTTAAATGATTTTATTCTTTTTACAAGCGGATATTTTGAAATGGAAAGATTTCCCCCTTTGGATATATCCTTTATCGAAGAAGATATTCTGATTGATATCAGTTCTCTTCAAACATTTTTTATATCATCTTTTGCTTCGCTTTTTGATGGAAAACTCCAAGTTCCGGCTCTTGCTATAGAGTATTTTTTAAACAACAGAATTCAATCTGAGCTGATTTTCCGGTTGGCTAAAAGACGAAATTTCACCTTAGATCAAGATACTTTTTTGAAATGCCTATCTGGAGTAGATGAAAAACACTATGCCAATATGGAAGAAGAAGACAAATTGCTAAATTATTTGTCTATCGGTTCGAGGGTTTTTGCCAAAGATATTTTTCGTACGTCTTCTCACAGGCTTTTTGGTTTGCTGACCAACGAAAACATCACACGAAAAGTTCCCTTTTTGAACGCTATTGTTACCGGTCTGTTTTCTTACTTTGAAACTAAAAATATTGCCTCAATCAGTAAAGATACGTTTGAGCAAAAGATCGCTTAGGTGATTTTTTGCTCTTTAAGCCCATATCCTTATCTTTTTAATAACCACCGATAAACACAGATGGACACCGATATGGCTGTTTTACCTAGGTAACGTGAGTTTCACTTAAGAAATAATTCCAGCTATTTGTAATAACGAGACAAGTTATTCTTTCGCACCAGCTTGTTTTAGTAGTTCTATAATTTCCGTATGTTTTTCCTTAGATGCCCAATACAATGCTGTTTTACCTTCTCTATTTCCAATATTAACGTCTGCATTTTTTGATAAAAGTAATTTTACCATTTCTGTATTCCCATGATTCCCATGTAAGGAAACAATTAGTATTAGCGGTGTATTTCCTGCATAATCTTTCGTATTCACATTAGCACCCGCTTCGATTAACATTGAGACTAATTCACAATTTCCGTCTAAAGAAGCTATCATCAATGCAGTATATCCATTTTTATACTTATCATTTACATCAGCACCTGCTTCGATTAACAATGGAATTACTTCATTATTTTTACTCTTTACAGCTTCCATTAATGCTGTATATCCATGTTTATTTTTAGCATTTATGTCAGCACCTGCTTCGATTAACAATGAAGCAATTGAAGCAGTATATCCATTCATAGATGCCATCATCAATGCAGTGTATCCATTCTTATCCTTAGCATTTATGTCTGCACCTGCTTCAATTAAGGACGAAACAGCTAATTCAGAATGATAGGAAAACCTTATCAATGGTGTTTTTCCTTCTTTATCTCTAACATTCACATCTTCAACTCCTGCTTCAACTAATAGCGAAACTATTTCTCCAGAACTAGCTATGCTAAGTGCTGTATTTCCATGCTTATCTTTAACGTTTACGTCTGCACCTGCTTCAATTAATAATGAAACTAAAAATGGCATTCCTCCTTTTGATGAAATTGACATGAGTGGTGTTATTCCATGATTATCTTTGATGTTAATTTTTGCACCACTTGATAAGAGGCATTCTACCACTTTGAATTCATAAATTAAACAAGCATAATATAGCGGTGTACGCCCATAAAAGTTCCTTGCATTTATATCCGCACCGTTTAAGATGAGAAATTTTACGTGTTCTATTTTTCCCCTTGTTGGATATATTCGATGTAAGGGTGTATTTCCATCATAGTCTCTTGCATTCACATCTGCACCATTTAATAAAAGCAATTTGATTATTTCTATGTGCCCATGTTTAAAAGCCAAATGCAAAGGCGATTCTCCAAAACAATTTCTTGCATTTGCATCAACTCCTGTTTTTAGAATATATTCAAGCCTTTTACTATCACCTTTTTCAGAGACAATAAATAATTCATTTTCTAATTTTGAACTTAAATAAGTTTCCTTAGACCTCAATTTTTCAGCTTTTATTATATCTTTCCTTCCTGCATTATAACCATATAAAGCTTCTTTTGCAAATCCACGAAGTTCATAAGCCGCAGCATATTCTGGATTCAACTTTATTGCCTCATTAAAATCTTGTATTGCCCCTTTATAATCTTTTAGAGTGTATTTTAACCCACCACGATTGCAATAAGCATTAATATAGCTAGAATTTAGTTCTAACGCTTTATTGTAATCTTGAATCGCCCCTTTATAGTCTTGCACGGCATCTTTTATGACCCCAAGAGTATCATAAGCTTCCGCATTTTTCGGATTTAGCTCAATTACTTTATTTAAATCTTGAATGGCACCTTTATAGTCTTTCAAATAATATCTCCAAATAGCACGTGCATCATAAAATTTAGAACACTTTGGACTTATTTCTATTGCTTTAGTAAGATCTTTTAGAACTTCGTTTTTATATTTTTTTATATATTGCTTTGAAATTCCAAGTATATAATAAGCCTCTGCGTTCTTTTGATTTAACTCTGTTGCTCGTGAACAATCTTGAATGGTGCCAACATAATCCCTTAATAATTTCTTAGCTTTACAACTTTCAAAAAAGTTCTTTTTATCGACTTTACCAAAACGAAGTTTTTTAGTACCATCTTGGGTAGCTAAAGAATAGGAAACCATGTATACTAAAAGAATGAAGAATGCATATTTCTTAATCATTTCTGTTGCTCCAACAAGATGGACGTGAGGATTTCAGACAAAGCTTTTGGCATTGTCCGGTATTGAATATCGTGTCCACATGAGTCTTTTCAACACAACCCCTTTTAAGCATTCACCCGGAAATAGACTACATCTCCGTCTTGAACGATATATTCCTTTCCTTCGATTCTGAGGTGTCCGTCTTCTTTCACCTTTTGCGGATTTCCAGCTTTGTCAATATCCTCAAATTTCATAACCTCAGCTCGGATAAACCCCTTTTCAAAATCGGTGTGAATAGTAGCAGCTGCCTTGGGTGCCGAACTCCCTTTCAAGGCAGTCCAAGCCCTAACCTCTTGTTCACCGGCAGTAAGAAAGGTAATTAGATTTAACAACTTATAAGAGGCGTGAATCATTCGAGTCAAACCACTTTCCGTTTCACCCAAGTCTTTTAAGAATTCTATTTGCTCTTCGCCTTCTAAGCCGGAAACTTCTTCTTCAATTTTTCCAGACAAAACAACCACTTCCGCATCATCTTCTTTTGCCAATTCTTGTATTTTCTTGACAAACTTATTGTTTTCCTTATCTCTTATGTCTGCGTCTGATATATTTGCACAATACAAAACCGGTTTTAGGGTAATCAAATTAAAACGATTTGCGACCTTCCTCTCTTCTGGGGTCAAATCTGTTGTTCTGGCATTTTTCCCTCTTTTTAATGCTTCTATAATTTTTTCCATAACCGGAGCCACTACCATATTTTCTTTATTTCCGGCTTTTGCTCCTTTCTGAACTTTTACATACTGCTTTTCAATACTTTCCAGATCAGCGATAATCAATTCAAGGTTAATAACTCCAATATCTTGTTCCGGATCAAGCGAACCATGGACGTGTGTAATATTGGAATCCTCAAATGCCCGCACAACATGGCAGATTGCGTCTACTTCCCGAATATGAGAAAGGAATTGATTCCCCAAACCTTCCCCTTTACTAGCCCCTTTCACCAAACCAGCAATATCCACAAATTCCATAATAGTTGGAATTATCTTTTTGGGTTTATAGATTTCAGCAAGCCTATTTAATCTAAAATCCGGCACTTCCACAATACCCTTGTTTGGCTCTATGGTGCAAAACGGATAGTTTGCCATTTCTGCTCCGGCTTTTGTAAGAGCATTAAAAATCGTTGATTTCCCCACATTTGGCAATCCAACTATACCACAATTTAAACTCATTCCAATTTTTCCTTATCTTTTAATCGTTTTGTAAAATGTTTAGTAGAGCTTGCAAAGCGTCTATTGTTGTGAATATTCCTTCTAATTTCCCATCTTTTGCGACAATAGCGGAACCGATTTTGTTCACCATCATGTCTCTTACAACAACTTCCAAAGGAGTATCCGGTGAAACAGTATAAGGCTCTGAGTGTAAAACTTCTTCAATTTCCATTTGAGAGGAATCTATATCCTTAAAAGATTGTACAAACTTCAAGTCTCTGTCCGAAATAATCCCGATAATTTGATCACCCTTTATCACAGGTAAATGTCTAAAACCATTTACGATCATAGTATTTTCTGCTTCTACGACAGAAAGACTGCTTCGAACAGCTTTTGGATTTTTAGTCATGAATTGCTCAACGGTTGGTTGTTTTTTTGCCATAATTTACTCTAGCTTACTTGATTTAGTCTGTTCTTTGAATTGTAATTTTCTGTAATCCATATTGAAAAGCAAAATAAATTTTTTGTAACCAATTAAAATTGCTTGCACATTGTTAAAATACTCCAAAATTAAAAAACAGATGAATTTTACGATTAAAAAAGTAGTTATAATTTGTATTTATTTTTGTAGTTTATTTGCCATCCAGGGAAAACAGCTTACCTATCCTTACGGTGAATTTTCTTCAAACTACTGGCAATTTTGGTTTTTGTACGAGAGAGAATATAGACCCGGACAAAAAGAGGTAATCTTCAGACCATTTTATTCCAGTTATTACGACAAAGTAAACAGACACCAATACGATACTTCCTTCTATCCGTTTTATTACAAAGAAAGCACATACCATTGGAAAAAATGGAGCTTTTTGTTTCTTTTTAACGGAGATTCTGTTGTTCATCCGGATACAGGTCAAGATGAGGACGTTTCCATCCCCTTTTTTCAATGGGGTAAGGGTGATACAGAAAGAGAAAGGTATAGGTCTTACTTTCCTTTGTTTGGAACGGTTAAATCAAAACTGGGTTATAATGAAATTAGTTTTGTACTTTTTCCTCTTTATGCCAATTGGCGTTACAAAGACTTTCAAGCTTATTCCATACTATGGCCCCTAACCTTATATGGTTCTAGTAAAGTCAGGAAAGAATACCGCTTTCTTCCTTTTTTTTCTCATAAAAGTCACATCGGAAAGTACAGTCATAATTCCATACTCTGGCCCTTTATCCAATGGGGGGTTGACAATTTGGATAAAAAGGAGCCTACAAGTTATACTTTTTTCTTTCTACTGTATGCCTATAAAAAGTCAGCTTTTGGAAACATGAAGAGCTTCTCCCTTACCTATCCTCTGACCTTGTTTAGCTACGGCTATGACAGAAGAACGTCAGAATATACAATGAACGCCCTATTTTACTTGATACAATTTGGTTATTCCAACGACAAAGACTATCGAAGGCTTATGTTTATCCCGTTTTATGGTTATTCCAGGTATGCCAGCAAAGAATTCAGGTTAATAACACCTCTATATATTCATTTGAAATCAGACACATACCTTGTAAAATCAAACTTTCACATGTTTTTTCCTTTTTATTTTTATACAAACGAATACTATGTAAAAGAAAAAAGAAGAAGCGTTTACCATAAATTCTGGCCCTTTTTTAGGTGGTACAAAGATTATGAAGGAAATCTCAGTTGGAACGCACTTTCTTTATTTCCGGTTAAATCAATATCTTTTGAAAGGATTTGGGATCCTATATGGTCTATTGTGGAATATCAAAAGATGATCAACGGAGAAAAAAGGTTGTCCTTTTTAATGCGATTGTATACTCAAAGGTGGAATAAAAATGATTTTCATATATATATTCCTCTTTTGCTTGATTTATCACTAGAAAAGAGAAAAACTGATATAAAATTTTTGTACGGGCTTTTTGGCTACGAAAAGAAAAAAGGAAAAAGAAATTATCAATTGTTCTGGTTTATAAATATATGAATAATCCGTTGTTTCAAGTAATTTCAAAATCAATTTACGGAGCTGGTTTTACCTTAGTTTTGTTGTATAAAACCTTGCTCCACATTCGATCTGTTTTTTTTAAAAGTGGTGAAATTTTACACCAAATGTATGTTGCAGGCATTGGTAGCTTTTTTGTGGTTTCCATTGTAGCCGTCTTTACGGGGATGATCATGGGCTTAAACGCCGGATTGGGACTCAAAGATTTTGGTGCAGAAGGGCAGATCGGAGTGCTATTAACCATCACTCTTACACGAGAAATGTCGCCTTTTATGACAGCTCTCATTTTATCCGCTTCGGTTGGTTCGGCTATTGCCGCGGAGATCGGAACAATGAAAGTATCGGAGGAAATCGATGCTTTGGAAGTTATGTCAATCGATCCGGTTCGTTACTTGATTATGCCAAGGGTGTTCGGTTTTTCCTTAATGGTGCCTGTTTTGTGTGTATATTCGACTGTATTGGGTGTTTTGGGAGGAGCGATTGTCGGACAATTTCAACTTGGAGTGGATTACCAAATATATTTTAATGACGTTTTAACAAGGGTGGCTTCTATTCCTGGTTTAAAGGATTTGTATACGGGAGTTTTTAAAGGATTTGTTTTTGGAGTTACAGTATCCACAGTAGCTTGTTCCCATGGAATTAGAGCTAACAATGGAGCAATTGGTGTTGGTAAAGCGACAAGACAATCCGTTGTGACATCGTTTTTGCTTGTTATCTTTTTAGGCTATGTATTAACAGCAATACTTTATAGGTGATGATTTGACACACTTACCATAACACAAAGTTTTAATATTTGGAGATTAAATTGGAAAAAACACAAAATGATTTTGAAAAAAGAACTTTAAAAAGAAGACATCTGGTATTTTATCTTGAAATCTACAACTCAGAAAACAATGAACTGATTGGTCATCTGGGAGATATAACTACTCAGGGCTTATTGATACTCTCCCCTACTAAAGAATTAAGCAATAATACTTTAAATATCAAGATAAAATTACCTAATAACAGAAAATACTCCCAAGAGTTTTTGGAGCTAAAAATTGAGTCCAAATGGTCTCAAATGGATGTTAACCCTGCTCATTATACGATAGGATGTCTTTTGATTTCCCCTTCAGATAAAGATGTTGTGTTGATTAAAGAAATAATTAAAGATTTAGCCTTTAGCGATTAAAGTAGGAATGTAAACCCCGTTCACGAGGGTGAATCAGGTTAAAAGGCAGCCCTGAAGTTATCGGAGGGATTGTGCCTCTTTCACTTCGTTTAAAGATATTGATTCAACATCATCTACTTTTAAACTACGAGTCAATAAAAATTCAAGATTTTTTAGTTCTTGATTTTCCGTTACGGAAGTCTGTCCGGATGATACTTTGTCAAGTAAATCCGGTCTGGTTTTTATAAAATTATAAATATATAAAATCACTTTTTGAATTTCTTTCAAATCTTCTTTTTCGTATTTATTATAGAGATACTCAACTACATCCGTATTTTTTGAATATTTTAAACCTAAATAGGATTCCATCACCAGTTTAAACAAACCTAATAAGAAAAAGCGTACCTTTGTATATTGGCTATCTAATCTTTCCATATCCAAATAAACCAAATATGAAACTACAAGACTCTTATAGTTTATGGAATCATTCAGGATATCAAACAATCCAAAATCTTTTAATGCCATATACGAGGATAAATCAAAAAAGGCAATAAATGTTTTAATCATAGTTTCGTTAGAAATAACTATAATACCTTCCGGAATATTGACAAACTCATCTTTACGTTTTTCGTACCAATACTTAGTTGAAAAAGATTCATTTTGAAGTCTTATTTGAATTGAATCATTTGCCCTAAAATCCCTATCATTCATAATATTTTGTGCATTGGTGTATTTGGTAACATTTCGATCAAAATCCGTTCCTCCGGATTTGTACAATCTGAGAGTAATTAGAACTTCTTGATCCATTTTTTTCCTTTCCGCACCAGCAGCTTTGGAGTAGGCACTATGAATAGCGTAGACTGTTTGTGCACCATTAATGACTTGGAATCCCGTAACCATAAACTCTTTTGCTTGTTTGCTCAAAACAGGTAAAAGTTTGGAAATAGCAGTAATACCGTTATTATAATACCAGAAGAAAGCAGGATTATTCAACAGAGTTTCTTGCATTTTCTCGTTGATTTCGGAACCTTTAATAGGATTTCGCACATTTTCAATAAACAAACTATAGCCATATCTTTCAAAAAGTTCAAATAATAATTTTGGTCTAACCAATACAATATAAGATGTAAAAGGATTCTGAATATGAATTTGGTTATTATGTGGCCCTAATCTTTCTATTGTAATAGTAATTTCCTCTTCTTTGGGATTATATTTTCTTTCCAAAAGATTTTGTTTTTCCAGTTTTTTATAGTGTACATCAATAAAGTCCCTTTTGATGTAATCAATATCAAATATACGTACAAACATATTCGGATTGTTATTTTGAAATGATTGAATATTTTCATCGGTGGATGGGTTGGATTTGGACAGAGACAAAAAAACAAACTCTACCTTTCCGTTTTGATTGATGTGCATTTTTAGACTTTTGAACGATTCGTTAAATTTTGGGTTTTTTGTTTCAAGCTTTTCACCGTTTAAAATCGTTTGAAAATCACTCAAAGCTTTCTTAATCTCATCGGATTCCATCATCTTATCCGCTTTACTCTGCACATTCCATTTGGATTGAACTACATAAAATATTGTCTCTTTCAAAAAGTTCATTTTTTGAAAAATAATATCACAAGAAGAGTCCCCAGGTCCATCAACGATTTCATTTTTGACTCTGATTATCTTCCCATAAAACTCCAAAAACCATACCATTAAACAGTAAGACTTTAACTGAGCATCATTTTCTTTTCTCTTTTTAATTTCTTCATCTGACTCGTATTTTTTGGCTATCTCTGATAATTCCGTATCTAAAATTTGATAGAAGTCCGTATTGTACATTTTACCTACCCTTAGCAATATAATTTTTAATACCAATAAAAACAAAGTTTAGGTTATATTATATTATATTCCCTTTAAAAATTTCGTACATACTTCACTCGTTTCTTTTGGAACTTCCAACATGGGAACATGCCCGATATTTTCAAAAATAATTTTTTTACTTCCCTCAATTTTTTGATGAAAATACTCCGCACTGTCTACGTGAATGACTCTATCCTTTTTTCCCCATAAGATTAAAGTTGGAATTTTTATTTCTGGCAAGATAGGCATTTGATCTACATCTGCAAGCATATCTTGGAATATTTTAGCATCCAAGTCTTTCCTTGCCATTTTTTGCTCTGATAATACTTCTAAAATCGGACCTGGTATATACGGTTTTTTTTCCATTGAAAAATCGAGGAGCCTCTCAAAATCTTGGGAATTATTTACTATGAGAGAATTTTTCCCGCTTACCAACAAATAATAAAATTCACTCTTTGTAACAACAGCTCCGGCGCTATCAATTAAGGTTAAAGATTTTATCTTTTCCGGATACAGATAAGTGTATCGAATAGAAATGGCACCTCCCATAGAATTGCCCATTATATGAAATTTGTCCATAATTTTTAATTTCTTTATAAATTCATCTAGCCATTCTATTTGGTTTTGAATGGAATACGTTAAATTTTTTGATTGAACACTCTCCCCATGACCAGGAACATCTGGAATAATAGCTCTATAGTCTTCACGCATCTCAGAAGCCAAAGGAACAAAAGTCTCTTTACTGGCTCCGAATCCGTGGATCATCAAAATAACTTCTTGACTTTTTTTTCTATCTTTACCGTCCAAATAAACAACTTCTCCGATTGAAAGCTTCAATTTGTTTAACGATAATTTGGCATGGCTTTGCTGCCACTCTTTAACCCAATTGTACATCTGGGCTTTTGAACAACCATTCAAAAATATGAATAGAATAAAAATTAGGTGGTAAATATATTTCATCTAAAAAACCTTGTAAATTTGTATATAATTCCAAAAATTAATTAAAACTGGTATATTTAGTGCCTTAACTCTGTAAAGTCTTTATATGGCGTATAAAATTAGAGAATTCCAACTGGGAGATGAAATAAAAGCTTCTACCTTGGTCGAACAAGTTTTTGATGAATTTGTTGCTCCTTTGTACAAAGAAAAAGGCGTTCAAAACTTTAAAGATTTTATATTTTATACTAGAATCCTTGAAAGACAAAAAAAAGGAAACAGGATATTCCTTGCAGAAAAAGAAATAGGAAAGGAATTAATAGGCTTACTAGAGCTAAGAGACTATAACCACATTTCCTTGCTTTTTGTAAAACCGGAATGGCAAAAAATGGGAATAGCCAAAATGCTTTTTGATCAAATAAAGCCTCTAAGTCTTGCCAAAGGAACTGAGATCATAACCGTAAACTCCTCCCCAAACGCATTCAATATCTATAAAAAATTAGGATTCCAAATAGTAGGAAAAGAACTCGAAAAAGATGGGATACGGTTTATTCCAATGAAATTCAAATTTAACCGTTTATAATCGCAATTCCTTTTTCATAAATCCGACCAGCATAATCTGTCCAAGTCCCCTGCCCCCAATAACGAAAACAAGATGTCTGTAACAAAAAATTATAAAGCAGTGCCTGCTTATAATCTGATTGCTCAGTGACTTGCGGATTTTCTGTTAAGTTCGAGCCAAATTTTTTGTGAAAAGCAATACTAAGTTGTTTCATTGGTTCAAGTACGTTTTCATATCCTTTTACCCAGCTTAGATCATTGGTCCAAGAAGCACCGTCTACATGGAAATTGTGATCTGTTTTTTGTAATTCTTTTATTGCTGTTTCAACTGCTTCTGATGTAGAAGAATCCGGTGGTACAATTTTCCAAATTTTATGCTGATTGGTTGCTTGGCATGTAGGAAAGTCTTCTAGTTTCACACCAGCAACTTCTATTAGCTCTAAATATTCGGTCCCGTTAAAAGCGACTATTCCAGTTTTTCCGCCACCTGCGTCCTTAATTTCATTATAGGTTTTCATTAAAGCCTGCGGATATTCATTCATCATTACACCGCCATTTTCTCCATCTGCAATTTGGCATACAATAGAAGGAACGCTCACATCCCCGATATTTTGCCTTCCCATACTTTTAGCTTCATAATAAGGCTGCATCTGAGCTACTAGCTTTGTATCCGATCCTTGTGTTTTAATAAGTGCAGTAATGCTAATGGTTTCGCCCTTTGAATTTCGAGCCATTAGCTTATTCGGAATGTATTTTTGCTTTTGACTTAATCCAGAACCATCCAAATTTTCCACAGTGTGTTCTTGCACCAGAAGCCAACGATAACCACATTCTTTCAAAGCTTTGATGTACTCATAAAGAGTATCTGGATGATTGGGTAAGTGCATTTCCGGGGGAGAAAAACCCTTAACTCTTCGTAGAGCATCCATTCCGAATAGTGCCGCAAATTGGTGTTGCCAAGCTTGAATGTGTAATTTTATATCGGGAATGGGTGTGGAAGGAACAACTGCATGACTCCACATTGTACCTAACCATTCCACATAAGGTTGGTATTGAGGATCGCAAGTAATCCGCTTAAGGTTTGTGAGTATGTCTTCTCTACCCATTTGAGTGAATCCCCAAAGTATATTTCCCGAATAATCTAACATAATACGAGGATTACATCCTTTCTGCACCAAGTCCGGAATAAAATCTCCCATGCGCTTATAACACGAAGCAAAAACTTCCGCATTGTGGTTGTCCCCTTCTCCTTGGTGTTCAAACATGTACTGGAGATTACTTATCAATTCTCCGTTTTTTCCAGCTGGTATGGTAGGCTGATGCATGTGGAGAGCACAAGCAAAACCGGAAGTAACATCTTTCAGTTCAAGGTTTGTATCGGACAAAAAGACCGGTTGATTATGGCAAACGACAGAATGAATTTCTGCTTCCTGCCCGCAAATATTTGGTAATCCTGGTATCATAAATCTCCTTGGTTACTCGTTTGTTTCCGGGGCTTCTTCGTTGTTCTCTTCGGAATTATCTTTCGCTTTTTCGGTTTTGTCTTCCGGCATTAATAACCCTATACAACTTTGAGCAACACCTTCAAGAACTTTATTATCCTGCATGGCTATAACCGCTTTTGGTAGATTCGGATAATCCGCTTTAATTTTGTCCAAGCAACAATCACAATAAGCTTTGGCTTTGTCAGATGTTATGGTTTCACCTTTTGTAGCTTCACCAACACATGAGCTTATAAATTCTTCGGAAGTTTTTTTGCCTGTTTCGCTGTCCCACTTTGCTTCGCTACAATTAAATGCGGTAATGGCAAAGAAACTTAAAAAAACTATCGCTAAGACAACTTTAACGCTTTTTGTATAATAATGGTTTTGAATTTTTGACATATAAATAGATACTCCCTATTAAGTGATGGGACATTTTAATTACAAAGTCTAAATTTGGTCAACCCTAATAATCAAAAATCGTACCAATTTTTGATTATTTTAAAAATTATACCCATATCCACCTCCACCGGGTGTTTCCAATCGTATTCTATCATTGGCTTTTAAGTGCAATTGAACCTTACTCCCAAGACTTAACTTTTTCCCTTTTTGTATTAAATAGTTTTTACCACGAGCACCATCCTCTCCACCATTCATACCATAAGGAGCAATGGATCTTCTCTCGGTAATTAGATTAACATTCATTTCTTGCAAAAACTCCAATTCTCGAATTATTCCATCACCTCCATTAAATTTCCCTTTCCCTCCTGAATCTTTTCGAATGGACGTTTCCCGAACTATTACAGGATAACGCTTTTCTAATATTTCCGGGTCTGTGATTCGAGTATTTGTCATGTGGGTATGAACTGCGTCTGCTCCAGAAGAAAATTCGGTAGCTCCAGACCCTCCGCCTAGTGTTTCGTAATATCCAAAGTTATCATTGCCAAAGCTAACGTTATTCATACAGCCACAAGAAGCCGCAGCAATTCTAAAAGCTCTAAATATTACGTCTACAATTCGTTGAGACGTTGTTACGTTTCCACCGGCTATGGCAACCTCTCTGGATGGACTTAAAATTGTATTTTCCTTAAACTTAAAATGAATCGGTCTTAAAAATCCTTCATTCAAGGGTAAATTTTCTTGAACCATACACCTTAGTGAATACATTACTGCAGAATAGGTAATGGATTTGGGTGCATTCTGGTTCAAGTAGCTTTCGTTATCGGTTTCCGAAAAATCGAAAATAGCATCACCGCTTTTTTTATTTATAATAACAGTCAACTCTATTTTACTACCATCATCTAAATAGTCCAAAGCATGGAATCTGTCATTAGAAAAATTTTTAAACATACTTCGAATTGCATTTTCACTTACGTCTTGTATATAGTTCATATAAGACTGGATTGTTTGCAAAGAATTTTTGTGAATAAGTTCGCTTAAAAGAGACAAACCTTTTTGATTCGCAGAAATTTGAGCAATAATATCGGATATATTATCCTCGATGTTTCTTGCTCCGGATTTGTTTAAAATTTCTATAATTGTTTCATCTTGGAACTGATTATTCTCTACAATTTTGAAACTTTGGATCAAAACACCTTCTTCTTCTAATGTATGAGAAAAAGAAGGCATAGAACCTGGAGTGATTCCTCCTATATCAGCATGGTGTCCCCTATTAGCAACAATAAATTGAATTTTTCCATCTTCTACAAAAGGAGAAATAACCGTTATATCCGGAAGGTGTGATCCTCCCTCTAAGGGGTCATTGGTTAGAAATACGTCATTTTCTCGAATGTTTCCCGCAAACTTTTGAATTACACTTTTTACACAAGCACTCAAAGAACCAAGGTGCACAGGTATGTGAGGTGCATTGGAAACAAGGTTCCCATTTTTATCAAAAAGAGCACACGAAAAATCAAGTCTTTCTTTGATGTTGGTAGAAATAGAGGTGTTTTTTAAAGTAATTCCCATTTGGTTGGCAACAGATGTAAACAAATTGTTATATATGGACAATAGAATAGGATTCAGCTTGGTTGCATGATTTGGACCTTTTTCCTGTTTTTGCTGACTTATTGTAATTAAAACGTCACCATTTTCGGTAATGGTTGCGTTGCAATTTGGTTCTATCAAGATAGTGGAATTAGTATCCATAATAAAAGCCGGACCAACTATTTTGTCTTCAAACAAAAGATCATCAAATTGGTACACTGGCGTTGACATATAACCATTTTCAAAATACGTATCTACCCATTCCTTAGGTGTTGGCTTGGAAATTGATTTTGGAATTTTTCTTATAGAATTTTTATCCGTTGGGATAAGAATTTGAATACGAAGTTCCAAAATTTCTAGCTCCTTATTCTCAAAATCAAATCCGAATAATTTTTGATGCCTGTTTTTGAATATTTTTTTATAATCCCCATCTTCCGGTTCTTGGATAATAAAAGAATGGCTTGTTCCCCAGTACCTTATGTTTAAAAATTTTGTTATCTGGAAATTGTCATAACCTTTTCTCACCAGGACTTGTTTATTTTCCTCAATAAAATTTGAAAATAACTCTTCAATAGTTTTCAAATTATCCTGATTATAAATAAGGTTTACTGTTAGTTGGTTGTTGTGCATAATATCAGCCATTCCCAGACCATAAGCGGAAAAAATGCCGCTGTACCGATGGATGTATATTTCCGTAATCTTCAGGTTTTTTGCAATGGCACAAGCATGCTGCGAACTAGCACTACCATAACACACAAGTTGATGCATTCCAATATCAAATCCCCTTTCGATGGATATGGTTTTGATAGGCTTAATCATATTTTGGTTGGCAACTTGGATAAAACCTAAAGCCACTTCTTCTATTGATAATTCCTTTAGACCTTTATTGATATTATCTTGATTGATCTGATACGTTATACTTTCAAATTCTTTTAAAACAGCATCTTTATCCAATGGTTCGTTTTGGTTTTCTCCAAAGATTTTGGGAAAATAATTTGGCAAAATTCGATTCAAAATCAGATTGGCATCCGTTAAACTTAAAAAACCGTTTTTTTTGTA
Source organism: Leptospiraceae bacterium (assembly GCA_024233865.1). Taxonomy (GTDB): domain Bacteria; phylum Spirochaetota; class Leptospiria; order Leptospirales; family Leptospiraceae; genus JACKPA01. The sequence goes on from JACKPA010000009.1 coordinate 137,084, forward strand.
ACAAATAGGTCCGGGATGAGATGAGCTACTTTCAGGTCCAACAAGAAACATTCCATTTTTGTAAAACAATCTAGAACCTCCACCGGCAGCAACGGTTAGAATATCTAACTGGGGAATTTTGTTTAGGATACCATCTACCACAAAATCATCTGACAATTCAAATTCCCCCGCAAATCTACAAACATCAGTACTCGTGCCACCCATGTCAAATCCTATTAATGGCTTACCCTTGAATAAAGAAGCCAATCCGACAATTCCACCGGCAGGACCGGAGAGCAAAGAGTTTCCACCTCTAAAATCATTCGCTTCCACCAAGCCACCATTGGATTGCATAAAATAAAACTTCTTATTCTCTTGAGAAATAGCAAATCCTTCCGTAAAATTGTTCAAATAATCTTGGATATGAGGAGTCAAATAGGCATCCAAGACGGTAGTACTACTCCTGTCTATCAAACGCATGGCTGACAAAAGCTTGTAAGAGGGAACAACACATCTAAAACCAACATCCTTTGCTATATGAGCAACCATTTCTTCATGCTCAAAAAAAGAATAGGAATGCATAAATGCAATTGCAATAGACTCAATTCCTTCCGATTGTAGCTGTTTTAAATCCGAATAAACCCGTTTTAAATCCGGTTTTTTTTCTACGATAAACTGATTATTTGGAGTCGGAATAACCCTTTCATCAATTTCCAAAACTTGGGAATAAATGGGAATAGGTTTTTGAATACTCATGTCAAACAAATTAGGTCGATTTTGATAGCCTATAGCTAAAATATCTTTAAAACCTTTGGTGATAAGAAGAGCTGTTTTTGCTCCTTTTCTTTCCAGAAGCGCATTGGTAGCAACGGTTGTTCCCATCCTGACCCATTTTATAACATTGATTGGAATACTATTTTCTGGGATTGTATGACCCAAAATATCTTCCAGTATTCTTCGAATTCCTTCTCTGCAAGGGTCTTCGTAATTTTTTGGATCTACTGATAATAACTTTTTGATAAATATTCGGTTATTGTACTCGACATATATATCCGTAAAAGTACCACCTCTATCAACAGAAATTTTGCAAGTCATTCTTTACCACCTCACCTTACTAAAAAATGTTTTTTTAAAAAACCAGTTTAAAACTGACATGGTGCATTAGGAAATAAATAAGACTTATAGGAATAACTAGCAAAGCTATTATCTAGTTGTTCCCAACTATTTGCACCATCTTGGGAACGGTATAGATTAAAGTTATCAGTATAGAAAATCATGTTCTCATTGATTGGAAGTATCCTTTTGCTGTCATAGACATAAATCACATATTTTGTAATGATGGAGTGGGATATTTTTGCAGAAAATGGTATAATAGTTAATTTTGTTTCCCAATTATAGCCAAAATCAGTTGTTTTGTACAATACACTTTTTTCATCTCCGTCAACCCGGATGTATCCAATACCGGAATCATAGAGATACATATTTGAAGTCCTACCACCATAAACCAAGTCTACTTGTGTCCAATTACTGCCCCCGTCATTTGTGACCAAAACCGTATTGGGAGCTAAAAAAATCGTAACAGAAGTATCACTTTGTATTTTAATATCTACGTGTGAGGCAGAGTTTATTTTTTTTTGAGTAGTCCAGGTTGAGCCGGAATCGGTGGTTTTTTTTATATATATCACTAAATTCGAGCTGTCTTCAAACTTTGTTACCATCCATCCAATACCATTTGAATTAAATTTATAGTTGATGAGACTTTCACCAGTAGAAAGACTTACAGAAAAATTATCCGTTGGACTATCACCAGGCATTTTCTCTGAATATTTTTCCCAAGTATCACCTAAATTTTTTGATACATACCTTTGATAGCCACTTTTTTCATCACTCTGTATATATAAAGCATCGCCATAATACGTTTTGAACCATAATTCAAAGTTTCCGGGTTTTGCTTCGTAAGATCCAGCTAATAAAAAACAGTAAAAAAGAGGGTCTACTTTATATGCTTTATTATCGCAGAAAATCACATTGAAAATTATGAAAGACAATAAAAGTAATTGGTGTAAATAGTTTTTCATGGTTTATTGTGCCTCAAATTTAAAGGTATAGCCTGTACCCATTTGATTACCAAAGTAATCTTCTACATTTTTTGAAATTGTGATGGTATATGTTTGAGTTGTTATCCAGCTATTTGTAGCTGGATTTGGAAAAATATTTATGTAATCTTCTCCCTTTATCACTGTAACTGAAACTTGGCTTCCGCTTAAATCAACAGATACATTATCACTGATTAAGGTATCAATGTTCATGGATTCAGAAAAACTTATATAAACTTGATCAAACTTGGAAATTGGACTTGTTTCGTCTATAGGATTTGTTGAACTTACATTAGGCAACACACTATCCGTATCTAAATTATATCCAAGATTATTTACATTTTTGTAAATGGTAGTCCCACATCTTAATGGTTTGAAATAGTAAGATGGAGTTTTGGTTGAAGGCATATAATAACATTTATAATAAGATGAGACATTTTCTAACATATTCTCAGTAAAGCCAAGACTCTCACAGGTTTCATTGATGAGCCTTGTTTCAATGATGTCTTGAGAATATTCGGTATTATGCGAACAGCCATTATTAAAATAGTATACTTTTCCACATTTGAGATAATGGTCTTTTCCATGAGTGAGATATGAAGTATACCTTTGGTTATTATCGCATTTGGATGCGTTGTACTGTAAATTTGCCAGTAGAAGATAGTGCTCAGGTTTAAGTTTTTGTTTTTTCTTTGAGGTATTACAAAAAATAGCTAATAAAATTATGAATAAAAATTGACATAAAATATACAAAATTTTTGACATATAAAAATAACTCCTTTTGAAATCATAGTGCATCCGTGCATCTAATATTAGACTGGAATATCTAGAGCATAATTATGAGAAGCACTCAAATTCATAGATAGAAAATATTGCAGGTTTTCAAATAAAATGGTGATTATTTTACGATAATGACCATTCGTTTGAGCTATATCTTTTTCTCTTTCCTTGACTCCCAGACTATGAAAATGATTAATTAGTTCAGGTAGATTTTTGTTTTGCTCACAAAGATTATGGTTGTCAATAAACTTTTTGGTAAATCTTTTGGCAATCCAAATGAAGCCAGGTTTTTCTACTTCAAACGAATCTGTTTTAGAAGGACTATTTGCATCAATCCATTTGGAATAAGTTTTTTTATCTCTTTGATCATTTATTAAAATGTATGAGTACTCTTTAGTTTTGTATGGGACACATTTTAAAGGGTGATAGGTAGATTCTGTCATAACTTTACCAGATTTTTTGTAAGCACTCAGTTCTGATAATCCGATACATTCTCCTTTGTCATTTTTATAAAATAATTTTGTATTGTAATCTAGCTCTTCTATGTATTTAATTGTTGTTGTGGTCTGGTATATATCAAGTTCCTCTTTGAATTTAATGGCATTTCTATTTTTCAATTTGTTAAAAATATCGTTTCTGGCTTTAATCAAAATCTTAATAATCCTATCAGCGTTTCCTTGTGCTACCTCACTAATAGGAAGCAAGTTAAGCAACTCTTGGTTGGCTATGAAAATTCCTTTCTGAATACATCTTGACATTAGTTGCTGGTCAATAATAGTTCCCGGAAAATTGATACTTTCATTAGCATCAAATATCCCATTTTGAAAAATACAGATAAGCAGATTGTCTATATCGTCCATAGTGGTAAATTGTTTTTTATCGGATTGATAAATAGGTTTCATAAAATGAGAAATCTTTTTGTGTTTACCCGGTGCTAACCGTTCTTGGGAAATTTGCTCATAAATGGTTCCTTCGTTTAAATTGTTATGATCAATTCTAAATAGTAATGGGTCATAATCCACAAAGCTAGGAAAAGGCATTCGATTCATGTCCAAGGGAAGATTGTTAGGATCTAAATTAGTTGTATCACTGCTCATTTCATAGATAGTTTGGTTCCACACATCCCCTCGGTAAGAAAGATTAATTATTGGATATTCTCTGTTTCCAAGGTGATGAACCAAAGATTGATGAAAGACATTTGGAGAGAGAAAATTGAATCCAATATTATCCAAAATACGATAGTATAAATCATCTGTTTGGTGCTGATGACCCAAAACAGTGGCTCGATTTCCATAAGCATGAAAAGATTCGGAAGGGTAAAATGCAGTAACTAACTCACGCAATTCCGACTCTGTGAAATCTTTTGTTTGTTGTAAGTAGTAGTTTTTCAAGATAGTACTAATAGCGGGATCACTGCTTCCTGCTGACAATTGATCACATCTGCCTTCCCAGTATTGGACATTTTCTGCTTCACTCTTGCTGTATGCATCTCTAAGGAATTCTTCCAAATTTGCATTGTGAGGAATACATAAGCTTTCTTTTATTTTAGGTAAGTTAAACTTTTCTGCTAACGTTAATCCTCCCTCAAGCTTTTTATTGACAATATATGCCTTGTCCATCCTTAAATAGCTGGAAGAATGGCCTGGCTTTAGTTGAAGAACTTGATGATCTGCCGGAGCCAAAGGAAATTGTAGCTTTTCTAAATAAGATTGGGTAAACATATAAATTAGTACAACCCATATAGTTAAGAAATGCAAATGAAATTTACTATTTAACGTGAGTTTCGGATAAAAAGAAAGTCATATTTTCAAGACTGTAGGGGTAAACCACTGTGTTTACCCTTTTTTTTGGAATTAAATTGCTTATCTGAAACTCACATTATTTAAATTGACTTCTATCATAGAAATACATATAAGTGAAATTGAAATGATTCATAAATATTTAAAAATATCATATTTATTGGTTTTTTTCTTGTTTTTGTCCTTCGTTTTCGATTGCAAAAAGAATGTTGAAAATTCGTCCGAAAAGCCTGCTACTTCTTCTCCCAATTCAAAGGCTTTGAATGAAACTCCCGCTTCTATTTCCACAAGTTCTGACATTTCAGATGAAATTGTAGAAAGTTGGGTTCCGGAATTTGAAGATTACGGATGGTACATTCAGTTTATGAAAGACGGAAGTTATACTGAAAATTTTGAAGGAGAAGGATGTGGTGGGTATAAAGGACATTATACAAAAGACGGACAAAAAATTAAGCTCATTCCGGAAAAAAATCCTGGATGTTTAAATGAAAGCAGAAAGGAAAATAATATTTGTTATATAAAAGAAGCCCCGGATTCTCTTTATTCATCCTTGAAATTAGTTTGTGGAAAAGAAGAATTTTTTAGCAAAAAAGACGAAAGAAAAGACGGAGAAGAGGTTAAAATAGGCTCTATCGAAGTAGTTATCATTTCACCAAAAGGAGGATATGTTACAAATGATGTGATTTACTTCCGAAAAGGTCCTGGAAAAAATTTTGACTCAATATCCTGCTCATTTGAAGGTGACGATCCAAGTAGTTTTGATAAACATAGAGCAACTCTACCCAAAGAGACTTCCCTCTATGTAATTGCTCGTACGAAAACGAAAGAGAAAATTGATAAACATGAAAATTATTGGTATTATGTTTCTCCCCAAACGGGTTGGTATTCCGCTGGTTGTAAAGAAAAGTTCGGTTGGGTTTATGGAGAATTCATAGAAAAAAGATAATAGAGTTAAGTTTTCTTCAGCGATCCCTAAGGTTAAAAAGCATCAATAAAAACAGTAGTTTTAAAAATAGCCTTTTGTAAACTTTCCCGAAACCCCAAACAGGAAATTGATTATGGCATTTAAGACACGAAAAGATTTATGCGAGGGTGTTATATACCAGTGCATCGCTCAGTGACCGGACAATCCTTAATTTCCAAAAACCAAAATGATTCATGTATATTTTAAGAAACATAACCAACCATTATGTAATTAGAAATGGTATTATGCAAAATCCTGTCTATCTAGTAGATTCTGTCTGATTAAGGACATGTTTTATCATATTTGCAAGATTTTTACTTTTCAATTAGATTATTCAATCATATATAATTTATTTTTTTAATAAAATAGCACTATTTTTAGATATATACCTTTTTTTAAGATTTTAATAATTTTTTTAAGGGAGTGATTTCTATTTTGTCCGATTCATAAGATAGAGTTGTTGTTAGCTTGTGAAAAAGGATCGGGATGTTGAATGGATATGGAATATATTGCACACACACCAAAGGAAAATAGTAGAAAATATTTTCATAAATTAAAGTACCATTTACTGAAAACAGGTATGCGAGCTGCTAAATTAGGAAGAGATAATGATGAGAAAAAGGTTCTTTTTATTGCAGGCGTTTTACATGACCTAGGTAAATATAAAAAAGAATTTCAGGAATATTTAAGAGCAGAATATATTCGAAAAGGTAGCGGGAGAAAGTCACCTCATGCAATTTATGGTGCAATAGCCGCTTTGCGATTTGGTTTGGACGAAATATCTTATGCAATTTTAGGACATCATGCCGGTATGTATGATAAAAAGGATTGGCAAAATAAATGTAAAGATTTGCTAAATTCAGAACCAGATGAATGGAAAAGACTTTTTGAAATTCTCCAGGGCGAATGTAAGGTGTTGGATATTAAAACATTTGCAAAAAATTGGAAAGAGCAGTTAATTTTTAAGAAATTAAAAGAAGATAAATTATTTAAAGATTTGTATATAAGGTTTATCTTTAGTTGTCTAACTGATGCCGATTTCATAGATTCAGAGTCTTACTTTAACAAACAACAATCTTTAAATCGAAAGTCTATAGCACTTGGACAAGATTCATTTAATTCCGTAAAAAAGAATCAAACAACTTTTATTGACTATGATATACTTCTAAATAAATTAAGAATTTATATTTCAGATAAATTCAAATTAGCTAATTCACCATTAAATCAACAAAGAAGTAAACTGAAAGATTATGCTCTTAGTCATAGCAATAAACCTGTCGGATTTTATTCTCTGAATCTTCTTACAGGAATGGGAAAAACAATCACATCTATTCATTGGGCTATAGAACATGCTAAAACTCATAAACTTAAGAGAATTATTGTTGTTTTACCTTTTTTAAGCATTATTGATCAAACAGCAAAAATTTTTAAAGAAATATTTGGAAGAGATTTTGTCTTAGAACATCACTCAAACTTTCAATTTAAGGAAGATGAAAATGATGAAAATAATTATAGCTATTTAAAGCTAGCAACGGAAAATTGGGACTTTCCTATTATCGTTACAACCAATGTTCAATTTTTGGAATCGATCTTTAGTAACAAATCAAGTAAACTTCGTAAATTACATAACATCTGTAATTCAATAGTGATATTTGACGAAGTACAAACATTTCCTAAAAATATGATTTTACCAACTCTTACAATGCTAAAGAATGTATCCGAGTTTTTGAATACTTCTTTTTTGTTTTGTACTGCTACCCAGCCTGCATTTGAAACAAGAAGGGGTTTTATTGGTATTGATAGTATTTATTCGTTGGTTAAAAATCCTAAAAAATTATTTGAAGACACTGTAAGGGTTAATTATCATTTCTATAATGAACTTGAGCCAATTACAATGGATACTTTAATTGATAGCATCACTTCTAATTTAAGATCAACGTTAGTAGTATTTAATTCAAAACCAGATACTTTGAATTTTTATAACAGTGTAGGAAATATTTTTGATGTAAAATATCATTTATCAACTTATATGTGTCCAGTTCATAGAAAAATAATGATATGGTTCATTAAAAGAAATCTAAGAGAAAATAAAAAACTTTTAGTATCATCAACCCAATTGATAGAAGCGGGTGTAGATTTGGATTTTCCAATTGTTTATAGAGCGATTGCACCTTTGGATTCAATAATTCAATCAGCAGGACGCTGTAATAGAGAAGGAAAACTAATTGATGAAAAAGGAGAAGTTATTAACGGAGACGTTTATATATTTAATTTAGAAAATATGAAAATGCCCGCAGATAAAATATATAAAGATTCTACTTGTTTTACAAAGACGTTTTTACAAAACCCTGATATGTTGAAATCTTATGATATTTATTTAAGATATTATGATGCATTGCTGAGACATTGGGTAGACGGAGATAGCTTTAATATTAATGATGGGCGTGAGAACCTTGAATTTAAGCAAGTTGCTGACAACTATCGAATCATCGAAGACGGATTAACAAAATCAATATTCATCAAAGATTTCAATAAAAAGAGCAAAAATATATATAATAAAATATTAAATAAACCATATCTATCAAAAGACGATTATAGAGAAATTCAAATGTATTCCGTTCAAGTGTATCATAGAGATTTTGATCTGTTGAAATCTAATTTTGCCATTGAACCAAATGAAGAAAAAGGCTTATTTTTGTTAAAGGAAGAATGGTATGATATGGAATTTGGAATTGATATTAATAAAATACCAATGGTTTAAGGAAAGAAAATGCAAGAAAATAAAGTAGTAAAAGTAAAAGTGTGCGGTGAGTTTGCTTGTTTTACCCAACCACAATTAAAAGTGGAGAGGATGACGTATCCATGTATGACTCCTTCTGCTGCGAGAGGAATATTGGATTCAATTCTTTGGAAACCGGAATTCAAATGGTGGATTCATAGGATTTATGTACTAAAACCAATACAATTCTTTTCTATCAAAAGAAATGAATTAAAAAATGTGATAAAACAAAAAGAGCCTTTTGATATTGATGAACTTGATGATAGAAAAAAACCTAAATATAGAACTCAAAGAAATTCTATCATTCTAAAAGATGTGGCATACATTATTGAAGCAGGTATTTTTATGAATGAAAATGATATTACTAAAGACAACCACCCAACTAAATATATGTGTATGTTTAATCGTAGAATTCAAAAAGGTCAGTCATGGAAAACACCTTTTCTTGGAACAAGAGAGTTTTATTGTAATTTTCAACCAGTTAAATATGACACTGATAAACCAGAACCTATAGATTTTCCTATTGGAAGTATGTTCTTAGATAACTATTATGATAAGTCTGGCAAAATTACACCTCTATATTTTAAAGAAGATGTTTCGATAAAAAATGGTGTTTTGGAGTGTAAAAATGAATATGAAGAACTTATGACCAGCTTTCATATTCCGTCTAAATTTATTGATATTAAACTTAAAGAAAAGTTAAACGAATTACCAGATAAAGAAGAGGTAGAAGAATGTTCAGGGAATTAGTTGAGTTAGCTAAAAAAAATCAGGCAAAGGAACAAAAAAAAGGAAAAGAAATTCATAATGCAATTACAACCGAGAGATTCAAGTGCCATATAATTATTGATAAACTTGGAAATTTTAAGGATATTATTCCTATTGAAGGGAAGACAGACAAAGCTCAAAAAATCATAGGAAATAAAAGTGGGAAAATTCGTACTCTCTTAGATAAACCAGAGGAAACGTTAGGAATAACTCTTAATCCCAAAGGAGATAATAAATTAAGAAAAAAACATGCTTGGTATTTACGAAATGTAAGAAGACTGAAGGTAGTCGCTAAAACTAAACCTATAATTAATTTTTATAGAAAAAAAGAATACACAAAGGCTATTCAAAAAATTAACAGTTTACCTATTAAAAAAGAAAGAGATAAATATAATGGTCATATTGCATTTTTTAGCTTAGAAGATAATCGCTATTTTCATGAATATGAAGAAGTTATAAATTTTATTATTTCAGAATATGAAGATAAGCAAAAATCTAAGCAAACCACAAATGACACTATTATTGAGGAAAAGAAAATTTGTTCAATCTGTGGAACATCAGATACTCCTATATCTAGTCAATCTTTTGGAAAAGTATCAAAATCATTATTTCCCACAACTGCGAATGATTCTTACTTACTATCTTATAATGAAGATGAGTTTTTATCTTACGGACTAGATGGAAATGAAAACTCTAATATTTGTGAAAATTGTGGTCAACAGTCAATTAATGCTTTAACTTGGCTTTTAAGTCCAAGAGGTAAAAAGAAAACTCCAAATAAAAAAACCGGTGAAATCAAAGAAATTGATGATTATAAAAATAGAAAACTGCTGATCGATGATTATGAGGCAGCAAATGCAGGAAATGTAATTGTTTTTTGGACAAGAAATCTTGAAGAACTTCCTGAGATAGATTCATTAGAAGAACCAGATGATTCAGTTATAAGAGGATTATTTGAATCTATAGAAACAAGATTAAAAAGAAATACTAATATCAATCCAAACTATTTCTATTCAATATTTATGACAGGTGGATCTAGGATTATAGTTAGAAATTGGATCAGTATCTCTACTTTCCAATTGAAAGAAAACATTTGCAAATGGTTTCAAGATATAGAGACATTTGATTATTATGAAAATAGAAATGGTTATGTTGGCTTAAAATCTATAACAAGAGCAATTCTAACACCGGAAGAATTAAGGAAAAGTCTTAAAAGAGATAAAAATAGTAAAGTCAGAGATATTGTAATCAGAATTCAAATGGTTTTATGGAGAGCTTCTATTTTGAATGAAGAACTTCCGATTTGGATATTAACCAAGCTTATGAATAGAATTCAAAAAGATTCTTATAAGCTGGAAAGCAAGAAGCATACTTCTATCAATGACGAATCTGAAATTAAGGTCAATTCTGAAAATAAACTGAGTTTTGGCTTTGTGTTTGCAAAACCAAGAATCGCGCTATTAAAATTAATTATCAATAGAAATCTAAAAGAAGGAGATAAACAAATTATGAGTAAGCTAGATGAATCTAATGAAGATTTTGCTTACAATTGGGGTAGGATATTTGCAGTTATGGCGAGTATTCAATATAAAGCATTTGAGCACGATGTAAATGCGGGAATGTTAGCAAAAAACTTTACCAATGCATCAAAGTATCCTGCTCAAACTATAGGTAGATTGAGTAAAACAATCCGTTACTACTTGTCAAAAATAAAGAGGGATAGTCCAGGCTCTAATATAAGCTTAGAAGATGAATATATGTCTCTTTTTGCTGAAAAGATAAACCCCAAAAATCTTCCAAGTTACCTAACCACAGAAGACCAAGCAAAATTTACGGTAGGTTTTTATCATCAGAGACATAAAAATATTTCAGAAGCTACCGATGCTAAAAAGAAACGAGATGAAAAACGAAAGACACTTACAAATAATTTATTTGATAAAGAAGGAGAACAAAAATGAATCCAATTCAAAATCGTTATGACTTTTTATACTTATTTGATGCTAAAGACTGTAATCCTAATGGGGATCCAGATGCTGATAATTTACCTAGAATCGACATGCAAACCGAAGAAGGTTTAACTACTGATGTCTTTGTAAAACGTAGAGTTCGTAATTATGTATATGATACAAACCCTTTAGCTAAGAGGGATATTAACCAATATGATATTTTTATCCGAGAGCGTCCTTTTGAAGGAGAAGTAGTTACTGAGTATCTGAATTATTATATAAGTAATGCTAAAGGTAATACACCAAAAGAACGAAAACAATCTCTCATCAATAACTATTATGATATCAGAACTTTCGGAGCTGTTTTGAGTACAGGTGGGAAAGAAGATGTTGATGATGATATAAATAATAAATTGATAGAGGATGGTGATAAATCCTCTTCAAAAAAAAAGGGAGGTAGTAAAAAGAAAGAATCAGCTGGTACTGTTCGTGGTCCTGTCCAATTTACGTTTGCACGTTCATTTGATAAAATTAGTCAAGATGAACATGGTATTATTAGAGTTGCTGTTACTACTGAAAAAGAAGCACAATCTCAAAAGAAGAATGATAGAGAATATCCTTCCACTATTGGTAGAAAATCAACAGTACCTTATGGTTTATATCGTATGTATGGCTTTGTGAGTGTATCCGATGCAATTAAAACGAATTTTTCAGAAGATGATTTATCTTTACTATTTGAAGCATTAAGAAATTGGTTTGATGGAGGCAGTGGTCATTCAGCATCTAAAGGATTAATGCATTCTCCAAATTGTTTCATATTTAGACATAATAATGCTTTAGGCCATGAAAGTTCGAAAAAATTATTTGACCTAGTGGAAAAGAAGATAAGTTTAAAACAAGATAAAAAATTTCCAAGAGATGTCTCTGATTATTTAATACCATCTTTAGATGAAGTTAGGGAAGAACTTCAAAGATTATATAATGATAGAATTAGCTTAGATGATAGGTCTTGGTGATTATAACCCCCACACCCCCAAGCATGACCAAAACCCATGCTTGGGGAACTGTCTATTACAAAAGGAGAAATTAAAATGCAAAACATACAAAACGTAAAGGAAGAAGCTATCAAAATTATAAACCAGATGCCAGATGATGCTACAACTGAACAAATAATGGAAAATTTATATTTCAAAATAGTTGTGGATGCGGGATTGAAACAACCTAATATAGGCGAAGGAATTCCACACGAGGAAATAAAAAAGAGGTTTTTATACAATGACTAATGAAATCAAAATAAACATAGATTCAACTATACTACAATCTCTAAAACAGAATGAAGATAAATTCATAAAAGAAATAGAAGGAGACACAAAATGATAGCTTTACGACAAGTTCAGAAAATTCAAGGTAATGTTTTAACTATTGAATTATCACCCGATTTTACAAACTACAAGCAGGTTGAGATTATCATTCTACCGATAGAAGAAACTACCTATAATAATACCGAAGCGTTTATCGAACGATTTGCTGGTTCAATTATAGACTTTCCGGAATTGAAAGATGAGTCAATATTAGAAGAAAGAGAAAATTTATAATGAAATATCTTTTAGATACAAACACATGCATTGCATTTTTAAAGAATAATCAAAATGTAATTTCAAAAATCAGAGTAGTTGGAATTGAAAAATTATTTCTATGTTGGATCGTTAAGGCTGAATTATGGTATGGAGCTTGTAAAAGTGAGCGTGTAACTGCTAATAAAGCAATACTAAAAGAATTTTTTGAACAATTTTCAAGCATTCCATTCGATGATAACACAATTGAACACTATGGTGAAATAAGATCTTTTTTAACTAAAATAGGTATGCTTATTGGTCCAAATGATTTATTAATAGCATCTATTGCACGGGCGAATGGAATAACTTTAGTATCACACAATACGGCAGAATTTACCCGTGTACCAGACTTATTAATAGAAGATTGGTTAGAGAACTCACAAACCGATATACAGGTGAAAAAAGCATAATAAGAAATATTTCATTCAATATACAGGAGAAACAAATGTACAAAGATTTTGAATTAATAGACAAGTGGGTTTACATATCCAATATGAAGAAGGTTCGGTACTTTAAAGACAAAAAAGGTTTTCAAAAAGATGGTGCGTTAGGTTTTATATACGTAGACCACTCTGCTGGACTAACGTTAGAAATCGAGTATCCATTTAATGGTAAACTCAAAGACTTGAAAGACAATATAGACTACAAAAAAGACACAAGTTTCAAACTTCGATATGATACTTTTAGAGAATTAAAATTTGAAATCTTAGACGAATCGCTAATAAAAAAATTAAATTTACCAATTATTCCGGAATGGGTGAATGTTTACAAGACGAATCCGCAATTAGATGAACTTAGGCAAATTGAACTTTTACACCAGTTTAGAGCACCAGGTTACCCTGATGATATTAAGGTTTTACTTCCACCATTAAACGAATTGTCTCCAGAAATAGTATGGGGAAGATTAGAAGGGTTTAATCCCAAAACTCAAACATATCAGTGCATTTTATTAAACCAACCAGACCAGGACTTCAAAGTGAATGAGGAAGAACTTGTTGAAGTTGTCATGGCAGATATTAATAAAGAAATATATATGCTCTGTAAAACGTCTTATGACAGGCTTAGAATATAGGCGAAGACTTTCCAGATAAGGAAATAAAAAAAAGGTTTTAAAAATAACATGAATCCTAAAATATTTGTTAGCTATAATCCTGGCGTAAAAATAGAAGAATCAACAGCTTTACGATTGCAAACAATATCTAGTTTATATGATGTAACTGTTTATTTACCTGATAGACTAGGGACAAAACAATTAAAAGAATCCACAAAAGATAGAATTCTCAATTCTAATATTTTCGTAATGTTTTCTACAAAAAAACTAAGTAATTCCGTAAAAAGCGAAGCTGATTTTGCTCTTGCTAATGATAAACAAGTAATTATTCTTTACGACCATATTATAGGAAAAAATATAAACACAGCTAAAATAAAAGATAAAAACTTTATCGAAATAGAATACGATCCTGAAAGAGAAAATCATATAGATATATTGAATAAAGTTCTAAATGCTTCAAATAAAAAAGGTTCAGATGGAAAAATGCTATCTGCAATTATCGGAGTTGGTTTGGGTTTGCTCTTAATGTGGTATTTATCTGATGACGAAAAGACTGATAATAGATAATTCCTTTTTAGATTCACTTTACATTCTCGGATTAGTGGACAAGCTTTCATTGGTATTTAACGAGGTTTATGTTCCAACAGAAGTTGAAAAAGAATTTCTTAGCAACTCGAATAAAGATTCCAATGATAGACTATATTTTCTTCTAAAGTCCTATTCCCTATATAATTGGTTTTTCAAGTGTAATACTTTTAATGAATTTGAAATTCGATTACTTTCAATGGATAAGAAAATGCACAAAGGAGAAATTGAAGTAATCGCACAAACCAAAAAACTTGCAATAGATTCTTTTGAATATGAGACTCTTTATAGTGGTATTGATGAATCTTACGGAAGGAAAATAGCGAGAACTTTACAACTTCAAACAACTGGAGTTTTAAAAACATTAGCAAAGTTTCATTTTCTTGAAATAATAGATTACTATGAATCAGTAAATATTTTAATATCAAAAGGAAAAAGATTCAGTAAATCAATAGTGGACGATGTTTTCAAGGTTGTTCAACTGGAAAAAACAAAGGGAATGGATTTTATATAGAATTAAACCACTGTCTAAAATCATTATATACTAACTTTAAAAACGGACACAAACAATGGAAGAAGAAGACGATATAATCGAACAAATAAAAAATGCAGAATTTTTAGATTGGGAAGATTTGGAAACTGTCTTGAAAGAAATTCCTGAAAAGCTAAATGACGGAGATATTGCCTTAGACAAAGATGACATTAAGGACTACTTATTATACCATTCCTTACGGTGGAGAACCGGTTGATGACAAAAAAGATATGGAAATCAAAAAAGCAGCATAATAAAAAAGCTCTAAAAGATGAATAAGCCATTTCGATACGATTTTCCATTATATTGATTCTTTCAAATTTGTTTAAAGTTACTTTAAAAACACATTTTCCTTTAGGGTAAAGGTTTAAAGATTTTTCCTTAAAGTTTAAAAATCGATTTACCCAAAATATTAGTGCTATTATATTAATATTTTGGGTATTACATAACCAAACCCGAAATTCAATGGAATTTATAAAATGATGAAAAGTATAGAATAATCAAAATGAAAAAATTAATTACTATTATCGTATTTCTCTTAACTATTCAAATTACGATCCATGCTACTGAGCCAATTATGTTAGAAGAAGAGAAAGGTGAATATTTACTTGGACCTCATTTAGATATATTAGAAGATAAAAACAAAACTTTGCAGGTAAAAGATTTAGCCAAAAATGAAATAGAAAGCTTATTCCAAAAAAGTAGTGATGAAGTTCAAAATTTTGGGCTTTCTACTTCCGCATTTTGGGTTCGGTTTTATCTTTCAAATCAAGAACAATACAATCGAGAGAAATGGTTAATTGAGATTAGTAATCCTTCATTGGATTCCATTGAAATTTATTTTCCTACAACTAACAATGGATATATCAAACATATAGGTGGAGATAAACATCCATATTCTGTTCGTCATTTGAGTCATAAGAACTATGTCTATTTCTTACCATCTAATATAGACTTATCATCTCCTGTATACATCCGTATTACAACTATATCCGAATTCTTCTTTAGAATTAAATTATGGACCCTTCGTAAATTTTCAGAATATATTCATTGGGAACAATATATAAACGGAATGTACTATGGTATTTTACTGATTATGATATTGTACAATCTTTTTATTTATTTTTCTGTTCGGGATATTAGCTATATTTATTATATTATAGGGACAACTTCTCTTTTTTTCACTTTGCTCTCTTTAGACGGACTTTCTTACCAATATCTATGGCCAAATCATCCAAATTGGTCACACAAAAGTCCGGGAATTTTTGCCTTTTTTACGCTTATATGGTGGAGTTTGTTTTGTAAACATTTCTTAATCACCAAAAGATATGCTCCTATTTTCGATAAAATTCTATCATTTTTAACTTTGATATGTTTAGTTATTATGTTAATCCTATTTGTAAATTATAATTCGCTAATAGATGTTATTTCTTCTATAATCACTATTACGTGTATGGCATTCTTTTTGATTACAGGGATTCACGTTTTGAGAAAGGGGTATTCTCCAGCTATGTATTATGTACTTGCTTGGATTGGGTTGATTGTAGCAGTCAGTTTTTATCCTTTATGTGGAATTTTGCAAATACCCATTAATTCTTTTTTTGAAAATTATGGAATCAAAATTGGTTCTGCTATAGAGATTTTATTATTCTCTCTAGCTCTTGCAAACAAGATCAATATTATAAAAAAAGAAAGAGAGAAAGCTTTAGCTTTAAAATTCAAAGAATCACAAAAATTAGCTTTGTTGAACAACACGTTTCGCAAATTTGTTCCACATGCTTTTATTGATCTATTGGGAAAATCTAGTATCACTGAAATCCAGCTTGGAGATTGCATAGAAAAAGAAATGTCTATATTGTTTTCTGATATACGCTCCTTCACAACAATTTCTGAAAACATGAGTCCTCAGGATAATTTTAAATTTGTAAATTCTTTTATGAGTGCAATGGGACCTATTATACGACAACATAATGGTTTTATTGATAAATATATTGGTGATGCGATAATGGCACTCTTTAGTGTTTCAGCAGATAATGCCGTGCAAGCCGGAATTCATATGCTACAAAAAATTAAGGAGTACAATCAAGAAAGATCAAAATATTGGAAAAATTCGATTAATATTGGAATAGGAATCAATACAGGTCCACTAATGCTTGGAACAATTGGTGAGCAGGATAGAATGGAAAGTACGGTAATAAGCGATGCCGTAAATCTCGCGTCAAGACTGGAAGGAATGACAAAAATGTATGGAGTCTCTTTTTTGATTAGCGAAGCCACATTGTCTAGATTAGAAAAACCTTCCGCTTATTCTTATCGAATGCTCGATAAAGTTCAGGTGAAAGGAAAAAAAGACCCGGTTACTGTATATGAGATTTTTGATGGTGATATTCCAGAAATAAAAGAAGCAAAACTATCTATTTTAGATACGTTTGAAACTGCGATAAACCTCTATTTTGAACAAAAATTTCAAGAAGCTCAGAATCTCTTCAAAGATTGTCAGCAAAAATATCCAGCTGATAAAGCTACGCAAACATATATTGGAAGATGCCAATTGCTACTCGAAGGCAAGATACTTTGGAATCAAGGAATTACACAATTAGATAGAAAATAAAAAGATTCGTTAAAAGATGCTCTTGGGACTGTGTAAAAGTCGAATTGATACAATTTTCCAATTCTTTTTATGTTACCAAAATCATTAAAATTAAAGTGATAAAGAAAGTCTGAACAAACAAAAGGAGAAACCAAAATGCCAGAAAGATCATCCATTGATGAAATCATTGACATATACAAAAGAGATGTAGACAGAACATTGCTTCGAGAAAACCTGAAACTTACTCCAACAGAGCGAGTCAGAAAACTACAAGACATACTGGAAACATTTGAGAAATTGCAAAACGCAAAGAAAAGGAAACTAACAAAAGATGACTCAGTTTGAAAAGATTATAAAGTTGTTTGAACAACACAATATTGAATACATAATCATAGGTGGATATGCAGCTGCCATACATGGTTCGGCAAGGCTTACTTCCGATATTGACTTTGTTTACAAAAGGTCTCAAGATAATATCAAAAAAATTGCCCAAGCTTTGAAAGATCACCATCCTTATTTACGGGGTGCTCCCGAAGGGCTTCCATTTAGGTTTGATGAAATTACCATATCCCAAGGTCTAAACTTTACTTTAAAAACCGATTTGGGAAGTATAGACCTACTGGCAGAAATTCCAGGTGGAAACTATGAAACAATCAATCCCTACACAATAGAAGTAGATTTATATTCTAACAAAGTAAACTGCGTTAACCTAAAAAAGCTCATTGAACTTAAAAAAGCCAGTGGCAGACCAAAAGATTTGGAAGTTTTATCAGAGTTGGAATTGCTTTTGCTCGAAGGTCAAGATGCTTGATTGGTCAGAGGATGAAATCATTCCCATTTCCGCCATTAGTCACCATGTCTATTGTCCAAGACAGAACGCTTTGATCCACATTGGAGGTGTTTTTGAGGACAATGAGCTGACCGTGTCCGGCAACATCGGACATGAATTTGTGGATGAGGAAAAGTCCATTGAAGATCATGGAGTGCACAAAGAAACATCCTTGCCAGTGTATTCCGATACTTATGGAATCAGAGGAATTGCGGACATTGTGGAGTTTCCTAAAGGAGAACCACCCTTTCCCATAGACTACAAAAATGGTAAGGTTTCTTCTTGGCAAAACCACGAAGCCCAACTCTGTGCATTGGCAATCTGTTTGGAAGAAATGCTACAAACGATAATTCACAAAGGTGCCATATACCATATCCAATCCAAAAAGAGGCACGAAGTTGATTTCACTGGCGAACTCCGGGAACTTACTCTTAGAGCAATTTTGGAGATTCGAGAACTCTTTCTAAACATGACCATTCCCAAAATACCTTATAGCAAAAAGTGCAACCAATGCAGTTTGTACAAGCATTGTCTTCCCGAACTCAATACAAATCAAAAAAGGATTGATATATTCAAACCGGTAAATTACTAACATGTCAAACATCGTTCAAAATATTCTTTATATAACAAAAGACGAACTCTACGTTCACCATGAGCTGGAAACCGTAAAGGTAGAGCATAAAAAACAAACCTTATTAAAAATTCCAATTCATCATTTGCGGGGAATTGTGATCTTTTCCACCAGTTCTATTAGTCCGTCTTTGCTACATAAGTGCTTGAGTCTTGGAATTTCCGTAACCTACCTTTCCATCAATGGGAGGTTTATGGGTCGATTGGAAGGCTACAAATCAGGAAATGTACTTCTTAGAAAGGAGCAATTCCGAAAGTCGGAAAACGATAACTTCAAGGTTAAAATTGCAAAGTCTGTTGTAGCAGGAAAATTACAAAACTCAAGGATCAATCTTCTCCGAACGGCAAGAGAAACCAAAGAAGGTGAATCGGAAAATACAATTCGTTTGGTTGTTTCACAGATTGAAAGCAATTTGGAAAAACTACGGTCTTGTGATTCTTTAAACGAAATCCGAGGGTATGAAGGAAGTTCTGCCAAGCTCTATTTTTCTGTTTTTAACCATTGTATCCTTCACCAAAAAGAAGACTTCTCCTTTGATAAAAGAACCAAACGTCCACCCAGAAGTCGTGTGAATACTCTGCTTTCTTTTTTGTATTCCATGTTCACGAATGATTGTTTGTCTGCTTGTCAAAGTGTAGGGCTTGATCCATTTGTAGGGTTTATGCACGAAGAACGACCGGGAAGACCGTCGCTTGCTCTTGATTTGGTAGAAGAATTTCGAGCCATGTCTGACAGGCTTGTTTTGACCATGATCAATCGAAAGCAAATCAAAAAAGAAGATATAACGGAAAGACCGGGAGCTGTCTATTCCCTAAATGATGATGGACGACAAAAAGTTTTAAAAATCTACCAAGAACGCAAAAAAGAGGAGCTTACTCACCACTATTTGAACACAAAGTGCATGATAGGTGAAATTCCTCTATTGCAAGCAAGGCTTTTGGCAAGGACAATACGTGGTGAAGAAGAAAACTATATACCGTTTATTTGGAAGTGAGATATGTTTATATTAGTTTGTTATGATGTAGAAACAATTACTGCGGAAGGACGGAGACGGCTACGCAAGGTAGCCAAAACCTGTGAAAGTTATGGGCAGAGAGTCCAAAAGTCTATCTTTGAATGTAAGATGGACAAAGCGATTTATCTCAAGTTTGAGCACAAACTGCTAAAGATTATTGATCAAAAAACGGACAGTCTACGCCTTTATTTTATAGACGAAGATTCCGTAAGCAAGATAAAAACGTTTGGCAGAAGTGAGATTATTGATTTTGAAGAGCCTTTGATTATTTGAAAAAGGAAAATTATTCAACAATTCATCCATCAATAGAAAAGCATCCGTAACCTTTTCTCTTTAACATAGCATTGGTTCCATCCATATTAAATTCTTCCGGATCAAATTCACTTCCTAACCAATCCATCATTTCTTCATATTCTTCGTTTTTCGGATCACTGATAGTTTTAAGTAACTCGGCGTATCCATAAACACCACCACAATCTTCCGGTGGACAATTCCGTTTACCGGCAATACATAAAGGATATTTTGCTTTTGCTTCCCTTGGTAGAATTTTTTCCAAGACAATTGCATGTTCCCTGCTATTACCAAAATAATCGTATATGATCTTTTGTGTTGGTTGGGAGATCAAATCATCCTTTTCAAAAAATCAAATAATAATCGGAATTAAATAATGGTTTGACTAATTTGGGGAATTTGTTAATACTATAGAAAATATATTGAGCCAAAAAACCAGAATGCGAACCTGTTTCTCCCATGAATTTCCGCTAGTTTCGCACTTAAAAAAGTGCTGTAATTTCAAAGGTTTTTTTGTATTTTCTTTCAAAATGGAAAATTATCTTAGGAAATTTATTACTTTCGCATTTTGGAAAAACCAAGGTCAATTTGGAGCAATGATTTTAGGCATCCTAAAAAGTCAAAATGGGGTGCTGTTTCTTCCCTTGGCAACGAGGGAAGTGGATTGAAACCTACCTTTTTCGTCTATTTCAACTTTTGGTTTATCACCGTTTCTTCCCTTGGCAACGAGGGAAGTGGATTGAAACTGCTATCCTTGAATTTTCCTCAAATAGCCATTCTGGACGTTTCTTCCCTTGGCAACGAGGGAAGTGGATTGAAACCTTTTACGATGAAAAGCAACGTCCGCAGTATACAGTTTCTTCCCTTGGCAACGAGGGAAGTGGATTGAAACTTCCGGATCAAGGTCATGGCATTACTTTTTTAGACCTGTTTCTTCCCTTGGCAACGAGGGAAGTGGATTGAAACTGTCTAATTCTGGAACTCCAGTTTTACCAATAACATGTTTCTTCCCTTGGCAACGAGGGAAGTGGATTGAAACAATGGGTTTTTGGGGCTATAGCTGATGCTGTGAATTGGGTTTCTTCCCTTGGCAACGAGGGAAGTGGATTGAAACCATTCGTTTCTATGGCTATTCTTTTTGCCTTACTATCAGGTTTCTTCCCTTGGCAACGAGGGAAGTGGATTGAAACAATTTTTTAGATACTGATTTTCAGGAACTAAAGAGTTTCTTCCCTTGGCAACGAGGGAAGTGGATTGAAACTCCAACTGTCGTAGCACTATTTAGATAAATTCTGCCATGTTTCTTCCCTTGGCAACGAGGGAAGTGGATTGAAACAGGATTGCCAAGCTCCAAAGCTCTAGCTTGAGGGTAGTGTTTCTTCCCTTGGCAACGAGGGAAGTGGATTGAAACGACCGTTTCTATTGCCTCAAATGTATACTGATTTAGGTTGTTTCTTCCCTTGGCAACGAGGGAAGTGGATTGAAACTGATAAAGCGATTCACAAAACTGCCGAGATGGTAAGGTTTCTTCCCTTGGCAACGAGGGAAGTGGATTGAAACGTTTTATCGACTTGGGCATCTTTTAGTTTGTCAAGACTGTTTCTTCCCTTGGCAACGAGGGAAGTGGATTGAAACAATCTACATTAACATAGTTATAGTGAAAAGACTTGGCGTTTCTTCCCTTGGCAACGAGGGAAGTGGATTGAAACAAATCCAAAAAGGTGTAATAAACCTAAAGTTTGACGTTTCTTCCCTTGGCAACGAGGGAAGTGGATTGAAACCTGATTAATTATTTCCTCAATTTTGGCTTCCTGTTCCGTTTCTTCCCTTGGCAACGAGGGAAGTGGATTGAAACATAGATTGATAGAGCAATACCATAATGACTTATTACGTTTCTTCCCTTGGCAACGAGGGAAGTGGATTGAAACCGTAAAGCCTCGGAGAGCTTCCTTTTCAATCTCCAGCGTTTCTTCCCTTGGCAACGAGGGAAGTGGATTGAAACGAATATCTGATCTATTCCATAGCTCCCTAACGTCCCGCGTTTCTTCCCTTGGCAACGAGGGAAGTGGATTGAAACCTCTGCTGTACTCTTAGGAGATGACGGCGGCATATACTGTTTCTTCCCTTGGCAACGAGGGAAGTGGATTGAAACGCTTATTATAATGTAAATTATAACAATTTAGAGGATGGGTTTCTTCCCTTGGCAACGAGGGAAGTGGATTGAAACTATAATCTGTTTTTCTGTTAGGTCTTTTAATTCTTTGTTTCTTCCCTTGGCAACGAGGGAAGTGGATTGAAACTTCCTCTAGACTTGTAAACATAAAAAATGTATTACTTGTTTCTTCCCTTGGCAACGAGGGAAGTGGATTGAAACAGGTTGATTTATATCATCTCCGGGATATTGGTAAATCGTTTCTTCCCTTGGCAACGAGGGAAGTGGATTGAAACCGGTTTGATAGTTAGTGTCTGTAAATAGGTTATCTAGTTTCTTCCCTTGGCAACGAGGGAAGTGGATTGAAACAATCTTGGACAGCTCATTAGCTTTCTTCTCTAATGTTTCTTCCCTTGGCAACGAGGGAAGTGGATTGAAACCCTTGTTCGTCCTTTAACTCAATGGTTTTGAGAGCTGTTTCTTCCCTTGGCAACGAGGGAAGTGGATTGAAACTTAAAATCATATCCATCAATCATCCTGTCAATTCCATTTAGTTTCTTCCCTTGGCAACGAGGGAAGTGGATTGAAACACTCCTTAACATGACAATGGAGGAATTGTAAATGTGGTTTCTTCCCTTGGCAACGAGGGAAGTGGATTGAAACCTAATATTGATATATTATGTATATTTAATATATTACACGTTTCTTCCCTTGGCAACGAGGGAAGTGGATTGAAACTAATACTGCTAACATTTTGTCAACACAATATCTTTACGTTTCTTCCCTTGGCAACGAGGGAAGTGGATTGAAACTATCCTGTAAAGTCGTCTTATTGTCTGAAAATTAACGTGTTTCTTCCCTTGGCAACGAGGGAAGTGGATTGAAACAACATCCATGAACAGTATTATAATCAGCTATATGTTGTTTCTTCCCTTGGCAACGAGGGAAGTGGATTGAAACCATAGTAGTTTGTTTAAATACAAGCTACCTGGAACGTTTCTTCCCTTGGCAACGAGGGAAGTGGATTGAAACTCATAAAGACGAAAACATTTGGTATGGGCTTGTAGTGGTTTCTTCCCTTGGCAACGAGGGAAGTGGATTGAAACATCGAAAAACTTCCAGAGAGACCAAAGGTTGAACCAATGTTTCTTCCCTTGGCAACGAGGGAAGTGGATTGAAACAGTGCTTAATCACTGCTAACATACCAAAGCTATAGAGAGTTTCTTCCCTTGGCAACGAGGGAAGCGGATTGAAACCGCAAAATATGCTTGCTTGCATAACTGGTAAATCCTATCTTAGCAAAAAATCCAACTATCGAGAAAACTAACACATGTCAGAAAAAATAATCCTCAATAATGAGTCTGTTTATTACCCACTTGCATTAGGTAATAAATGGGAATACAAACAAAAAGACGATACAACCTATACTAATACAATTACCGGAATTGATCCTCAAAATGAATGTTTATTCAACGCATTGAACTCAATCACAAATCAACCGAGTCAAATTCGTAAAGAAGGTGATCTTTACTTTGCAGATCATTTTGAAAAAGGAAATTTTCAAGTTTTTATCAAAGATAATCTAAAAAAAGGGGAGCAATGGGAAGTAAAATTCAAGGCAAATAATTATGAAAATATTCTAGTAATTCAAGTAAAAGAAGTTGGAATTAGTAAAACCGTTGAGAACAAAGATTACACTAATGTGGCGATGATAGAAGCAGAAAGCAAGTTAATCATGAATGGAAATCTAATGTCCTTGAATTATTTTACTCAATATTATTACTCCAAAGGAATTGGCTTGGTGTTAACTACCTCCTCCGCTGGAGACTATCACGGATTAATCTCATATACAATAAAATAAAATTATAGATGAATTGCTGAAAAAATAAGCAATTATACGAAAATCGCAAAAAGAGTTATAAAAGTTTCAGAAATTTTCTCACAGGTATATCCCTGGAGAATTAATTAATTTTATAATTACTAAAAATAAGTATAGACAATTTTGATTTGTTGAAAAGTAATAGACAACCTAACTTTTATTGTATATAATGAATAAAAAAAAAATGGGAACGCATAAATGATAATAGTTGAAGGTATACACCACATAAATATTGCTGTGACAAATCTAGCTACTTCTTCGAAATTTTATTCGGATTTATTCGATTTTGAGATCACGGATAATTCTCATAGTAATTATGTGTCGATATCGTTAGAGCCAATAACTGTAAATTTAGTTCAAACAGAAAAAGTTGATAATCAATTAAGTAGTTTATCAAAACCAACTCTTAGTTTTGAAATGGATGTCGATGATTTTACGGACGCGATTTCCGAAATCGAAGAGAAAGAAATCAAAATCATAAAAGGACCGGAAAGCATAGAAAACGGAGAATCTCTTTTGTTTGCTGATCCGGA
This sequence comes from Leptospiraceae bacterium, assembly GCA_024233865.1. Taxonomy (GTDB): domain Bacteria; phylum Spirochaetota; class Leptospiria; order Leptospirales; family Leptospiraceae; genus JACKPA01. The sequence goes on from JACKPA010000009.1 coordinate 161,899, forward strand.
TAATAACTTAATTGAAATTTTTTATAAAAGCTAACTAAAAATTTTAAATTGTTATTGGTGACTAAATGGAAGTAAAGCCTTTAAAAGAATTGATTAAAGCGAGTAAGGATCTAATTGAAAGATTAGATGATAGATGGTCGATCTTAAATTTACAAACAGAATTAGACAAATTAAATTCCTTAAATGAAAGAACCGAGGACCCAAATCTATGGAATGACCCGGTAAAAGCACAAGATGTGAACCGTATCAAAACTAGATTAGAAAAAAAACTTACTCCTTGGATCGAAATCAGAGCAGAAATCAAAGATTTTCCTGATCTAATCGAACTAACCATGGAAGAGGAAAATGGTGAAAAAGTCCTTGAAGAACTAAACGAGGACTTTTACAAAATAATGGAAAAATTCGAAGATTTGGAGTTGTTAGGGGCTTTAAGCGGCGAGGACGATTCAAGAAATGCATTTTTAAACATTCATCCCGGAGCCGGGGGTACGGAAAGCCAAGACTGGGCTGAAATACTATTTCGCATGTATTCAAGATATTTTGAAAAAAAGGGATACCATGCAGAAGTAGTGGACTACCTGGAAGGTGATGGAGCTGGAATTAAAAATGTTACAATATTAGTAGAAGGAGATTATGCCTTTGGGTTTCTAAAGGGTGAAAGTGGCATACACAGATTGGTAAGAATTTCACCTTTTGACGCAAACAAAAAAAGGCATACTTCTTTTGCCTCAGTACATGTAACACCGGAAGTGGATGATGATATAAATATCGAAATTGATGAAAAAGATTTACGGATTGATACTTATAGATCATCAGGATCCGGTGGACAGCACGTAAATAAAACGGATTCTGCGGTAAGAATGACGCATATACCGACAGGGATTGTTGTACAATGCCAAAATGAAAGATCGCAAATTAAAAACAGATCAACAGCTATGAAAATGTTAAAAGCAAGACTTTATGAATTGGAAAAAAAGAAAAGTGAAGAGGAGCAAGAAAAAAAATCAAGTGAAAAAAAGGACATAGCCTGGGGTTCACAAATCAGAAGCTATGTTTTCCATCCTTATAATCTTATAAAAGACCACCGAACCGATTACGAAACAGGAAATGTGTCACCAATTATGGATGGTGAATTGGACGGATTTATAATGGCTTATCTAAAGTCTATAAAGCCATAATTTAAATTTTAAATTTCCAATTCCAGCCCTTCATAAGCCATAATAATCTTTAATTCATGGTGTTGGTTCATCATAGACTTATAATTGAGTGCTCTTAAAAAAACAGTATCAAGTTTTTCATCATCATAAGAAGGATCGTGATGAAACAAAACCAGCTTCTTTACGTTGGCTTTAAGGGCGATATCAGTTGCAATGGATGCGGAACTATGACCCCAGTCTATTTTTTTTAAAGATTCATCAATTGTATATTGAGTATCAAAAACAAGAACATCCGCATTCTGAAAATACTCCATATATTGCTCAATGTTTTCCATTTCTTCCAGGTTAAATTCAGCATCCGATGCAAAAATAAAAACTTTTCCGTCTTCCTCAAACCTATACGAGAAACAACCACCAGGATGACGCACAGATTTTGAAAATACTTTTAAATTTTTTCCTAATTCAAAGGTTTGACCTTCGGGTATAAAATGGTAGTTTTTGGTCGAACTCAGACCTTCATAAGGCATGGGAAAATGATCCGATTTATGTTGGTATTTTAGCTTTTCTTCTAGGTTCTGGACCGAACTATAAATATCAAAAAGATTTCCAGGAATATAAATTGGAACAAAAAAGGGTATTCCCTGCAAATGATCCCAATGAGTATGAGTAAAAACCCAAAAAGCCCGACCTCTTCCATTCATAAAACCTTCTTCCAAAATAGAATTCCCTAATTCCCGTAAACCGGTTCCGGCATCAATTATAACCAATTGATTATCTTTGTCTCTTAACTCCAAACAAGTAGTATTTCCACCATAAGTATTTAACATAGAAAACTTAAGAGATTCTAAAAATTCCTCTATCGAAGATGAGCTTAATAAATCTGATGGCTTTGCCATTGATAAAACTTTTTCAATTTTTTTTCTAATAGCTTTACCGCTTATAGGTGAGGGAATTGACCCTCGAACGCCCCAAAATTTTACTTTCATATATTTATTTTACGAACAATATGTACAAAGTTTCATTCATTTCAGTAATCTGTAAGATAAAACCACACCATGGTTCTTTATCATATGTGTTGATACTTCTATAACTTAATTTTTTATCAAAAAATCAAATAAAATTTAATAGAAGTAAATTTTTTCTTTGCGTTTTTTTCGATTTCTATATTAAATCCAATTTATATTCAAAAATAAATATTCTAATTTTTTATAGAATGGAGAATCAATGTTAGAATCAAAGATTGAAATTGATAATGATATATGCATCATTCATTTGGATGGTAGCATTAGCTTGAAAAACGCAATTCAACTAAAAGAATTAATTATTAATCAAGCAAATAATGGGTATGTCAACATAATCCTTGACTTTGGAGACAATGTTTATATCGATTCCTCCGGAATCGGAGCGATATTTAACTCTCAAAAGTATGTAAACGAGAAAAATGGAACGCTAAAAATAAAAAATATTAGTCATGAAATTATGACTATCTTGAAGATAGCCAATTTAGATAAGCATCTCAATATTATTCCATAGTTCTATTTTACAACCATAACACTACAGGGTGCATGGTGAATTACTCTATCAGACACAGAACCGACAAGGAACCTTGCAACGGCTGAAAGTCCTCTATTGCCTATGATTATTAAGTCAAAATTGCCACTTTCAGCTATTTCACAAATCTTGTCGGCTGCGTATCCTTCCTCTACAATACGCTTCCACTTAATACTAGAGTTTTCGAGCATAGGATGGACTTTTTCAAAACGTTGTTCTGAAATCCATTTTAATCTGCTAACTCCTTCCGGCACTGCTTCATAATAACCAGGAAGGGGTCCGAAATCTTCAATAACTTCCAAAATAGTTAATTCACCTTTTACTTTTTGGGCAAAAGCCGCTGCCATTTCCAGAGCTTTTTTGGAACTATCAGACCCGTCTATGGGAACAAGAATCTTTTGAATGTACCTTTCCACAATTAACTCCTTTTTTATATTTTATTCTTGATTTAAAAAACTTCCTAAAATGTAAATAACTATAAAAAAAAATAAATTTTTCTAGTTCCCAAGCAATCATAATAGGATAGATCCAAAATGAAAATTTCAAAACAATATCTTTTAGCATGGTTATCCCTGTTTGGATTATTACCGCTATTTTCTTTTGATATGGAAAACCCAAAAGAACCTACCCTACCTCAATTACCAAAAGCAGAAACTACTACAAAAAATAAAACACCGGAGGATACAAAATCGATTCCGATATTGGTGAAACTTTGCAATCATAGAGTTATCCATGGTAATACTTTTTATAAAAAAGAAGAATTTAATTTTCAGCACACAATAGAAGGAATAGAATATAAAAAAAAGTTACACATTTCGGAAATCAAACAAATTATCATTCAAAGCTGGAAGTTTAAAAAAGACAAAAAAATAAAAACAGGCACAAAATATATCATGCTCCCAAAAAAAGTAGAAGTAATTTCCAATAAAGACCAATCTTTTATAATTGACGGTCTGGAAAATACCGAATTTTTAAGCCTTGAAATTAGCAATTCTAACGGCAAAGCAAAATTATTTTCTTATTGGATTGATCTATATAAGAACAACCACACTTGGTTTTCTAAGCTTCCCGTAGTACATAAAAGTTATCGGGAAGAATGTTTTCCTGACGTTATAAAAATGATACAACTAAACTTTACAAAAGATCAAATATTATAAAAACTATGAAACGGCTTTTTACTGGAATTTATTTACCTTATGGGATTCGAGAAAGGTTATCTAATCTTTGTTATGGAATTCCCGGAATAAACTGGGTCAGCGAAGAAAATTTTCACATAACACTAAAATTTATAGGAGAAGTAGAAGAAGAAAAGCTTTTTGATATATCCGATAGTCTATCAGAAATAAAGTTTACTCCTTTTACCATAACGATTAGGGGTGTTGGTTCATTCCAAGGAAAACCCAACCAAATTTTATGGGCAGGGGTACAAGAATCAGAAGAATTGATAAATCTATTTAACCAAATTGAAAAAGTCTTAGGTCAACACGAGATACCAAAAGAAAAAAGAAGATATTCTCCTCACATCACACTGGGAAGAGCCAAAGGAATCAATCAAAAAAAACTGGATGAGTATATGTTTACAAACCATGATTTTTCGATTTTGGAATCGGTTCCTATCAATAATTTTCAGATTTTTTCAAGTGTCTTAAAACCAAAAGGCCCGGTTTATACAATAGAAAGAGAATATGATATGATCGGATGATTTTAAACTTCCTTTCTAGTCCACATAGGTCTTGGGAATGCCTGTAATGCTTTTCAAAAGCCAACTGCAAAAAGAAATAAAAACTCTAGGGACTAATCAAAAACTCATTTCAACGATCTATATATAAGTTCTTTGTATTTTTCTTCATTGCCTGAAAATACGGCATTTTGCAATTCATCTTTCCATTGAGTTAATCCCTTTTTTCCTTTGTTGTCTATTTTCTCAAGTAATTTCTTTATATCACTAACATCAAAAACTTCATACTTACTAAATTGAGGTAGAATGGTTTGAAGAGCTTGTTTTTCTTCCGTTGATAATTCAGGAAATTCCTCATGTTTTTGCGTTATAAGATTTATATCTTCCTTAGTTGCTGTATTTATTTCCTTTAACGGTAAACTAAACCAAAATGTAGTTCCCACATTTAGCCTACTTTTTACCCCAATTTCACCACCATGTGTTTCTACTGCCATTTTGCAAAATGTTAAACCAAGTCCTGTTGATCGAACACTACCAGACTTATGAGCTTGCACTTGTCCAAATTTGTCAAAAACCAAATCTAATTTATCTTCTGGAATTCCCTCACCTGTATCTTCAACATAAACAATGATTTTAGAATCCTGGTTTACGGACATTTCACTTTTAGCCATAATTTTACTTGTTAAAGTAATCATTCCATTGTTAGGAGTATATTTGATAGCATTAGTAAGAAGATTTATAAAAACACGTACTAAAATTTCTTGGTCTCCTAAAATTTCTGCAACAGATGTTATGTTATTATAGATGGCAATATTTTTTTGTTTGGCGAGGAACTCAATTTCATTGATTGCATTTTGCGACAAGGAAAATATCGAATAAATAGATTTATCCACGATCATTACATTTTCTTCGTATTTATTTACATCCAAAATATTTAATACCATATTGAGCATGTGTTTACCTATATGCTTTACTTGTTGTAAACTTGTTAAGGGATCGCTCTCAGGTAAATTGATGATTGCATTGAGAGGATTTTTTAAATCATGCACTATCATTCCACTCATATTCTGCTTAAACTCGTCTAACTTGATAAGCTTATCATTAAAGATTTCCAAAGTCTCCGCTTGAAATTGAATTTTCTTTTTTTGTTTTTCAATTTCTGCAGTTCGCTTTTGTACCTGAAATTCCAGTTTTTCATTTATGTCCTTTTGGTATTCAAAGAGTTCATCTTTTGCTTTTGCCCTTTCTTGTTTTAATATATTAAACCTATCAATAAGTGCAAGTGAAAGTAAAATGACTTGAAAAGCAGTTCCAATGGAAGCCGAATAATGTGTAATCATTAGAGTAGGAAGAAAACCTAGATTTTCTAAAACATTAATGATTACACCAACAAGAGAAAAACTCCAAGCAAATAAAAAATACTTTGCTACTCGATAACCCTGTAGTATTCGTAGAACACTAATCAAAAGAACAGATGCAGATATGAGCAAGCTGAGTATTGTAAAAGTTCTTAGTATAACTCTTCCATAGAAAAAAGATACAACTATAATAATTATTGCAATTCCCATTAAGGTTGAAAGCATACGATGAAATCTCGGCAAACCACTTTTGGTTTTTAAGAATGACTGTGAGAACTTAATGACAAAAACTTGAGAAATTCCAAAAAATATTGGAATTAAGTCTCTGTTTTGTAACCATCGCCAATTTGGTTTATTCCATAAATATTGGTTCAAGATACCAGTATAAAACGACATAATAATTCCTACTATCATAACAATGATAACGTAGTACAAATAATTTATATCTCGTATCCCAATAAATAAAAAGAAATTGTATACTCCCATTATAAAAATCATACCAAAAAACATTCCCCAAGTCAAGAATTTGGTTTTACTTTTTTCTGTAAAAGCTGTTGGAGTATATATGGTTATTGGAAATTGGATAGGAGTTTTAGATTTTATGTTTATATAATACGTATAAGTTTGCTCTGATTCCAAAAAAAGGTAAAATATATTTTGATAGTTTATACCTTTTTCTATGAGCGGATTATTATACCCTCTTTTTTGAGTATCTCCATTAGGGTAATAAAGCTCAATAGAATCAATTAAGGGAAAGCCTGATTCCAATATATATTTTTTTTTTGTTTTTGATGTATTAATAAGTAAAATCTTAACCCAATACGAAGAATTTGTTAAGCCAAAGTTTGGGTTCTCTTGGTCTGATACTTTAAACTTACTTTCAAATTCCGGTTTCTTCACATCTGCTATTCTCAAATCTCCGGTTTTATCTTCGTAAAAAGAAATCAGGCGACCAATGGAAACACTATCTGTTTCGTCGGATAAGACAACTATAGGATGATCTTGATCATTTCCGAGTAAGGTTTGAGAATATAACAAAAAAAGGAAAATTAATTTTTTCATTGATTACAAACTTACAAAAATTCCACACCTTCAAGCTTTGGTAGTTCTGTTTCTGAAATGGGCAAGCTAAACCAAAATGTTGTTCCCTTTCCAACTTCGCTTTCCACCCAAATACGACCACTGTTCTTTTCTACAAACTCTTTACACAAAACCAAACCTAAACCAGTCCCCTCCTCGTTTTCCGTACCAGATGTAGAATAACTCTCATCAATTCTAAATAGTTTTTCAATATTTTTTGGATCAATCCCTACACCGGTATCCGAGACAGAAACTTCCAGCATTTTCTCTTCCGGATTTTGTTTACAATCAATAATTATGCTTCCTTTTGAAGGTGTAAATTTAATGGCATTACTTATTAGATTGCGAAAAATGGTATTCACCATATTGCTATCGCCCAAAGCAACAATTGTTTTTTCCACTTGGTTATAAATTTGAATTTCCTTTTTTTCTGCGAGTTGTTGGAGTATAAAAATATTACCTTGAACCCCATCATGCAGAGAAAAACTCTCAGGATTAAAAGATATTTTATTCAACTGACTTCTCGACCATGTTAATAAGTTCTCAAGCAAACTATACGTATTTTGGGCACTTTGATTGATCAACTGAATATATTCCTGCTGCTTTTGTGAATCCATCCTGTCTTGGTATTCAATAAGCATATTTGATAAATTAAGTAAGGCATTAAAAGGATTTTTCAAATCATGAGCTACAATAGAAAAAAATTTATCTTTCATTGCATTCAATTCCTTTGTTTCTCGCAAACTATCTGCTAGTTTTAACATTGATTGTGTACGAGATATTAGCTCAAGTCTATCTACTGGTTTGCGTATAAAGTCGACAGCCCCTGCTTCTAATGCTGTTTGCAAGTTTTCGGAAGATGTCATTTTTCCGGTACACATAATAACAGGAATATCCATTGTTTTTGGATTTTTCTTTAATAGACCAATCGCCTCTATACCGGACATTACTGGCATCTCCCAGTCCATAATAATCAAGTCCGGTAGTCTTGTTTCAGCAACTTTGTAGGCGACTTCTCCATTCAGAGCTTGGTAAAATTTATAAGGTTTTTCACCATCGGTTAAAATATCCATTATGCGTGACGCATTGTCCGGTTGGTCATCTACTACTAATATTTTATAAGATTTCATTTATCTATACTTTTTCTTTTTCTCAACAATATAATAAATCACAGATGTCAAAAACATGGTTAAAATTAAAGATGAAAATAGTCCACCGACAATTACCGTTGCCATTGGTCTCTGAACATCAGAGCCTATTCCCGTATTCATGGCTGCCGGCAGTAATCCAATAATGGCAATTATCATAACCAAAAATCTTGGTCGAAATTGAACAAGAGAACCTTTTAAAATAGTTTTTAGCAAATTCTGCTTTCCTTCCGATCGCAGTTGATTCAAATAACTCAAAAGTAAAACACCGGACATTACCGCAATCCCAAATAAGGAAACAAAACCAACACCAGCAGAAATGGTAAAGTTCATCCCTCTCAAATACAAGGCAAAAATTCCACCGATAACGGCAAAAGGAATATTCGCCATAACGATCAAGGCATCAGAATATTTATTTTTAAAAAAGATAACAAGTACCAAAAAAATTAAAAATATTGTTAAAGGCACAATGTAAGACAAACGTTTTTGTGCTCGTCCAAGGTTTTCAAATTGTCCTCCGATACTCATGTAAACACCACGAGGAAGTTTGATCTTTTCCTTGAGCTTTGTTTTGATTTCTTCGGCAAAACTCCCCGAATCTCTCTCTCGAATATTCGTTTTTACGATCAACTGTCTCCTCGAATTTTCTCGGAAAATAATCGTTTCCCCTTCTTCCAGCTTAATATCTGCAACAAAAGACAGAGGAACACGACCTGTCCTTGTCGGAATTAGTATCTTTCCGATTGAATCCGGAGTATTTCTACTTTCCAAAGTAAACCGAACCACTATATCAAACTTTTTCTCATTTTTATAAATGCTACTGACAGGCATTCCGCCTATGGCTGTTTCCAAAATGAGATTGATATCTTCCACGTTTACGCCATAACGAGCACAATCTTCTCTTTTGATTGCAACCACCAGTTGAGTTTGTTTGTTTTCTTGCTCTATAGACGCGTCCGTCGCACCTTTTACAATTTTTACAATTGCTAAAGACTCTTTTGCAATTTTTCGAAGTGTATCCAAATTTTTTCCGTTTATCATAACGGCTATATCCGCAGAAGACCCGGTTGCACTTTCTGTTGTGTTATCAATAATCGGTTGTGTCACGTTCAAGGTAACTCCCGGCAATACTTTTTTTAAACTTCTTTTAATCTCCTTTATCAATTCTTTTTTTGTCTTTTTCACGGGCCAGCTACTATATGGCTGAACCAATTGTACTAGAACTTCTATTCTGTTTGGTCCGTAAGGGTCAGTTCCATCATCGTTCCGTCCTAATTGTGTAATAACACTTCTTACTTCATCAAATTTTTCTAATTCCTTACGCAGTATAATCGGATATTGACTTGCTTCTTGTAATGAAATACCAGCGGGAAGAAATACTTTTACCCATACACAACCTTCATCCAATTCAGGTAAAAACTCCGTACCCAATCCAAACCCTGCACTTATACCAAGAACGATTACTACAGTTGAACTTAGCACAACAACTTTAGACTTTCGTATCAATTTTTTAAGCCAATCCAAATATAGATTTTCAACTTTTTTCCATACCCGACTTTCATGAGTGAAAACCGTAGAATGAAACATAAAAAGAGATAATAATGGAACAACCATAATGGCATAAAGCAAAGAACCCAAAATAGCAAAAGAAAGCGTCCATGCCATAGGTGAAAACATTCGTCCTTCCACCCTTTGAAGAGTAAGAATGGGAACTAATGCTAGAATAATGATACCAACCGAAAAGAAAATTTGCTTTTGCGTTTCTTTGGCAGAAACTAAAATTGTCGCTTTTAATTCCGTATTTTTTGATTTTGTATACATGAGATTTCTCACGATTCCTTCTACCATAACAATGGCAGCATCCACTATCAAACCAAAGTCAATGGCTCCGAGTGAAAGCAGATTTGCAGGAATGTTATAGAGTTTCATACAGATAAACGTAAAAAGCAAAGAAAAGGGAATTGCCAAAGAAGAGATAATCGCAGCTCTCCAACTCCCCAAAAGTAATGTAAGCAACACAAAAACAATAATTGTTCCTTCCAAGAGAGTCAAACTCACCGTCTTTAGTGTGAGATTAACAAGCTCCGTTCTGTCATACAAAGGAATTATACGAATACTCTTTGGGAGTATCTCTTCATTTAACTCCCGAATCTTCTCATATACTCCTTCGATGGTTTTGCTCGGATTTTCAAATTTTCGTAAGAGCACAATTCCTTCTATCCCTTTATCTTCCGACTTATTTCTTGTTTTATCCATATAGCCAAGCAAGCCGGAAGGAGGACGAGCGTCTAGTTCTACGTGAGCAATATCTTTGATAAGTATCGGCACACCTTGCCTGTTATCAATTACGATGTTTTCAATCCCTTTTTTATTGGATATCCTACCCTTTCCACGTATATTCATCTGAGAAGCACCAACTCGAATATAACTTCCACCCGTATTTTTGTTATTATTTGAGATGGCTTCTGCAATATCCTTTACACTTAAGGCATATTTTTCCAACTGCAATGGATTGAGAATCACCTGGTATTGGCGTATATATCCACCGAAGTTTGAAATATCAATCACACCGGGTGCCTGTAACAACTGGGGAATAATTACGTATTCCTGATACTCTCTGATTTTTGTGAGTGAAATATTTCCATCAGATTCTATTACATAACGTAATATCTCTCCTATAGAAGGAGTCATTGGACCTAGTTCCGGCTTAACCCCTCTTGGTAATTCGGCACTCCTTAGCTTTTCCAAAATCAATTGACGAGCAAGATAAATATCCGTAGAGTCTACAAAGGTTAAGCGGATAACCGAAAGTCCGAAAATAGTTCGAGATCTCTTTGACATAACTCCCGGTACCGAATTCAGAGCTCTCTCAATAGGAATGGTAACTTGTAGTTCCATCTCTTCTGCGGGCAAACCATTGCTTTGGGCAATTACACTGACTTCAATATCACCGATGTCCGGATAAGCTTCGATATCAAGTTCATTCCAAGCCAAAAGACCCAAAATACAAATCAAGGTCACCAAAAAAAGAGTTGCAATTTTCTTGGTAAGTAAAAATTCAATAACTTTTTCCATCAAATTCCAAAAAGAATACCCTTTAATAACATTACATTTTTACTCACTACAATTTCCCCTTCTCCTATACCCTGATGAATCTCGATATATTCATCCCCCTCTGTAGAAATTGTAACTTCCCTTTTTTCAAAAACATTTTCACCTTTTTTAACAAATACATAGTATTTGGCATTGGATGTAAAAACAGATTGTTTAGGAACCATTAAGCCACTTTCTTTTAAGCGGAAATTTACTTTACCAAACATACCGGGTCTGATCTTACTCTCGTTGTCTTGCATAACCAAACGGACTCTGGCTTTACGGGTTTCTATATTTAAAACTTCCGATATAGTTTCTGCAATGGCTTCAAAGTGTTCTCCCGGATAACCTGGAAATGTCAAGCTACATTTAATTTTCTTTGCTATAATATTTAGCTCTGTTTCCGGTAAATCAGCAATTAACCAAATCGTTCCCGTTTTTGCATTTTGCATACTTTCCGGACTAAATCCTTCTCGCCGTAATTTTGCCTCATGCTCTGCTAAATTAGATTCTTTGTTGTAAAGTTCACCAGACACATCACTCAATTCCTTTCCCGTAGACGCACCGTGTTCAAAAAGGTCTTTTGTTCGAGACAAGTTCTTTTTTGCAATCTGTATGGTTGAAAGGTTTTGAAGGTAAGCCGAATACGTCTGTGTCAATTCCGGTGAGGCAAAAAGTATTACTGGTGGTAATCCTCTTCCTCTGGCTTCTTTTACCTTTCCGATAACCGTAGCAGACGCTTCTAAATCAATATCTATGTCCAAATTTTTTGCTTCAGTGGTCAAAAATATTTTTAGATGGGGTGAATCTTTAAGGAACTCTATGGTTTTCCCGTCTTCCGATACAACAGGCTGAGCATTTTCCAGATCCGTTTGCTTTTTGGGTTCAGCTTTTTTGCACCAAATCACAAAACATAATAAAAACAAAGATATATAAAATCTATTTATTCCATTCATCATATTTTAAAATTTTACCGGTTACATACAATAATTCAAGATAGCTTTTTTTATACACGTATATGGAAGTAAATAAGAGGTCTTGGGCTTCAAACCAGCTTTTTTGTGCTTCCAAGTAATCTATTATGGTTGTTCCGCCTTTGAGATAACTGTATTTAATAGTTTCCAGGACGTTATCTGATAGTTCGTAGATATTCGTATACATTTTATAATTTGTATCCGCAACCTGAAAACTTCCCAAGGCATTTTTTACTTCCTTTTTTATATTCCATTCCATAGCATTGTAGAGATCAATTTTATTTTTAACCACTGCTTGGGAAGCTCGAATACCACCCTGATTTCTATTAAATATCGGAAGGGGAAGAGAAAGATAGGTTCCGTAGTATTTTTGTCCGTTTTGAGGGTTTAAAATCAAGCCAACCTCGGGTTGAGGATACGAATTTGCTTTTTGAAGCTCTAGATTGATAAAAGCTGATTCTTGTTCGAGTTTTACGCCTGAAATATCCGTGCGATTTAAAAGAGCATAATTTACCAAACTGTCATAATCCATATCTTCCTTATTTTTTATGGGCAGTGAATAATCACTTTGAATGGAATTTATGGACTCATCTCCTACAAGAAGCCGTAAATTTTCCAGCTCATTTTTGTAATTTTGCTCTTCTGTCAAATAGGATGCTATATATTGCTCAGATAATATTCGAGTTCTGTTGTACTCCGCTTTTGTAATGACCTGGTTTTTTAGACGAATTTCATTTATTTTTAATAATTCGTCAGAATACTTTTTGGCTTTTTGAATAAATTGCAATTTTTGACCGGATAACCAGACTTCCATCCATTTGGTTGCTACCAAAAAAAACAAGTTTCTTTTGAATTCTTCCAAGTTCTTATAAGTAACAGCTAAATTCTTTTGAGCCAACCTTATGGCATAACTTCTTTGTCCGGCTACTGGAATTTTCATTGTAAGCTGCAACCAATCCTGCCTATTCCACCGGCTAAATGTAGGATACGTTTTGGAAGGAATAGGAACAGTTGTGCCTAATTCATTTACATAAACCTGCCCTCCATTACTTCTTTGGTAGTTTGACGTAATCAGTTCTTGATTATTGAAGTTTGGATTGGGAAGTAGTTTTGCTGTTTGGTGTTCTGCTTTTGCCACTTCCAATTTGTTGGTTTCGGCGAGAAAATACGGATTCTTTTTTTCAGCCAAAATAAGAGCGTTTTTGATTGTTAAAGCTTGTTTATTCTCTGCTAAGGAAGACAAACTTATAGAAAGCATAAGCATTATAATGACGAATTTCATAAATATCAGCATCCGAATTACAACTGTCTTATGACATATAAAGCATGTCTATAATTTCTCCTAATTTATAGGTAAAATCATTCTAATCATAGTATAATATCCAAGTATCTCTTGTTAAACAATTGACAAAATAGCTTTACTCTTTAGCGTAAAAATTATGTATTTTTTTAAGTTTTTTACGGTAGTATTTGCATTTTGTTTTTTGGGAACCCCCTTATTTTCAAAAGAATTGAGGGTTTTGTTTACAGGTCAGCTAAACGGATATTTGGAAACTTGCGAATGTGGAATTGATTTAACACCCGGATTTGTTAAACAATCTTATTTTATCAAGCAGTATAAAAAAGAAAATCCGTATACCATCATAGTAGATACGGGAAATATGATATCTTCTAATCTAAAATCCGAAAAAATTTTAGGAATTTTTGAATCCTACAATTTCGTACCTTATGACGCCCTATTACCAGGTGAAGCCGAACTAAACCTTTCTCCACAAAAACTCAAACAAATATCGGACAATTTGAAATGGCTTTTAACCAATGTTCGTATCAAAAAAGGTATTTTTTCCAAAGAAGAGTTAATCGGAAGCACGGAAATCAATTGGAATAAAAACGATATGAAAGTTAAAATTCTTGGTTTATGGGAAGAAAACACGTTATCTAAAGTTTATTATAAAGAAAAATCCGAATTAAAATATTTCAATTGGACAAGATATCTCAATAATAAAAATTCCGATTTGTTAATTATATTAACAAGAAGCGGTGCTGAATTTGCTCAAAAGCTCTCGAATAAACTTAGTTGCCCAATGGTTATTTTTGGAGATTACGATAAAAATTTGGTAAGGAAAGATGTAGCTAGTCAATTAAAAAAGAATGTATGGTTCATTTCCAGCGGAAAAAACGGCAGTAATGTAGGAGAATTAAAGCTTGATTTGGCAGAAAATCAAATAACATCCTTATCAGTTAAATACCATAACATAGACCCTGAAAAAGCAAAAGATGACCCGAGTGTTAAAAAGATTGTGAAAAAATTAGGCTTATAATTTTTCGAAGGTTCCGCCCTGGTTTAACCTTCTTTATAGGGGTGGATTTCGATACCAATTAGGGTTATGTCATCTTGTCTTTCAAAATTAGAGGTAAAAGTCTGAATCTCATCAATCAAATTATTTATACATTTTTCCATTGGCAAAGATAGGTTGTTTTCGAAGAACTTTTTAACATTCCCTTCACCGTATTCTTCAAAATCTTCATTACACTGTTCATACAATCCGTCAGAAAAAAGGTAGAGCCGGCAAGTAGATGAATACGATAATTCTTTCTTTTTATATTCCGTATTTCCCAATAAACCTATCATTCTTCCGGTTTTATAAATTTCTATAACACTTCCATTATTTACAAAAAATTGTTCGGGATGACCGGCAGAAGCGTATACTATAGTTTGGTCCTTTAAATTAATATCGAATATTGCAGCCGTAAAAAACATATTTAAAGTTAAAAATTGCTCAATAAATTGATTGTTAATTTGATACAGAATTTCTGCTGGGGAAAGGCTTGTTTTTTTCACATTATCATATTCAACCTTGATTGCCATTGTTAATAATGCTCCTTGTACTCCATGACCGGTAGCATCCGCTATAATCACCCTATAAAAATCTTCCGAAAGGGATATTATATCATAAAAATCCCCTCCAACCTCAGCCTTTGGAATATAACGAGCAAAAAATTGAATATTTTTCGTTTTTAGCATTTTTTTTGGTAAAATGCTCTTTTGTATCCTTTTCGCAATGGAAAGATCTTTTTTTATGATCCGCAAAGAGTTTTTCAAATCTTGTGTTCTTTCTTTGACTTTATGCTCTAAATTGATATGATAATCTAAAATTGACATCAGTAATTGATAGTTCCTCAAGCTAGTTGTAACAACAGAAAATAATCTATCCGTAGTAAGTTCTCCTTTAGTTTGATATCCGTTAATATCATAATTGAGGATCATCTCTTTTTCTGGAACGTTGTATTCGTAACCGGTTCTCAAAATGATACGAATTAAATTATTTTTTAGATCTTCGCGAATATATTTTACGATTTGCAAACCGGCATCTTCTTCTTCCATTACAATATCCAAAAATACCAAAGCTATATCCGAATTTTCCAAAAGAAATTTTTTGGCTTCTTCGATATTGTAAGCGTCAAAAATAATTACATCTTTTCCTTCAAAAGAGTAATCTTCCAAAACAGCAGATGTAACAATATGTATGTTTTTATCATCATCTACAACTAAAACTTTCCAATTATTGGATTTCTGAAATGAAACAAGCGTGTTGACTAAATTTTGAAGATTATTTTTATTTGTTTTCAAATCATCTTGTTCAATATCATAAATATTAGAAAAAAATGGTCTATAATCTTCTGTAGAAAAGTATTTTTTATCAAAATTGTCATTAGGCATATAAAATTCCGGGAAAGCTGATTATAATATTGCTTATCTATATTTACAAGAAGAGTAATATTATTATGCTCTTACAAATCAAGTATATTTAATCTTACCCATTGTTTATTAAAAAACATTATTCCCAACTACCTTTGATGGAACTTCCGGTTATTTTATCATTTTTAACCTTTATAAACATCGGTATCTCATCCTGCATTTCTTCAACGTGAGAAATGACACCAACAATTCGGTTTTCTTTTCGCAAAGATTTAAGAGTTTCAAAAACTATGGAAAGGGATTCTTTATCCAAAGAGCCAAAACCTTCATCAATAAAAAAGAAATTCTCTTTGGAAGAAGACAGTCTTTGAATTCTATCAGAAAGGGATAAAGCCAAAGAAAGAGCCGCTTGGAAAGTTTGTCCTCCGGATAATGTTTTTACACTTCTAACTTCACCATCATTGATGTAGTCTCTGACTTGAAAATTATTATCATCCATTAATTCAAGTTTAAGGTTTTGATTGGTGAGTTTATAAAACCTTTCATTGGCAGAGTTGCATATATCTTTTAAAAATAATCTGGATACATAGTTTACAAAACCTTGTCCATGGAATAGATTCTTTAATTCCGAAATGTCTTTTTTTCTATCTTTTAATAGAATATATTTTTCCTCGAGAACTCGCTTTTTCTGTAAATTAGATTTCCAATTTTTGATTTCAAAGGTGAGTTCATGAAGTTCTTTTTTAGTTTTTTCTAAAACAGTGAATTTTTCTTCTATTTCAAAATTTAATTCTTTATGTAAAACTGAATCATAACTTTTTCCTTCGACTTTGTTTCTCAATTCTTTAAGATTTTGTTCTATATGATTTACATTTTTATGGTAATTATTGACTTCCGCTCTAGCAGAGTCTACATTAAATTCTTGAGTAAGAATTTTCTCAACTTCTTGTATATTAGAAAACTTGGAATTAGAGAGGGCTTTTTCCAATTCAGTTTCTAATGTTTTTAAGTTTTTTTCACTTTCAGATAAATGATTGGTATTGGATTCAATTTCACCTTCCAATTTGTTCCAATAAGCTTTTAATTGAGTAACGATTTTATTTTTTGATTCATAGGTTTTTACAATATCATCTATTTTTTGTTTCCAATTTTTCATTTGTATTTCCAAATTACTTTTGGAAAGGTGAATGTATTCGTCTTGCTTTAGCAATTTAATAAAATTAGATAACTCTTCAATTTTTGAGAATACTTTTGTTATTGCAATTGTTTTCTCATTTGCAATATTTTTGTTTTTCTCATTGGTTGCATTTTTAACTTCCAGTTCTTTTTCCAGAGTCTCTCTGTCTGTTTCTAATTTTTTAATTTCATCCCTTAAAATTTGACTCCTTTTTATCTCTTCTTGAACCTTATTTTCATCGTTTTGTGTGTATGGTTTCCACACAAAAGTTTCTAATAAAGCAGCATAACTTTTTTTAAGCTTTTTTTCTTCTTCTGACTTTTCTTTTAAAAACGTATTATAGTCTTCTTCTTTAGCTCGAATATTTTCGAGGTATATTCTTGTATTCCTTAGCTTTGCAGCATCTTCTTCCAATTTTGATTTTTTAGCAGAAGCACTTTGCAATTCTGACTCAAGACTTTTAATATCTAGTATTTGAGGATGTTCTTTGCTACCACAAAGAGGACAAGGTTCACCGCTCTGTAGTTTTTCTGCATAATCTTTTAATTTTTGATTTAATTTGTAGTGGAGAATTTTGGAATCTAAGAGTTTTACTTCTTCCTCTAAAATCCCCATTTTTTGCAAGATTTTTTGAATAGAGGATTCCGTAGTATTATCGGTATCCAAAGTAAAGTCTTTTAGCTTCTCAGATTTTTGTTTTTGTAATTTATCGAAATCCTGTTCTTTTTTTTTGATTTCCAAGTAAAGGCTATGTTGGTTTTCTTCAATTCTTGATTTTTTAGAAAACCATTGGCTCATCTCATTTAAAACAGTATAATTTGGTAATATTTTATTCTTAGCTTTAATTTCCGTTTTGATTTTTATAACGCTATCGCCCAAGCTTTTAATGATAAGCTCGGATTCTTGTAATTGTTTTTCTATGCTTGCTTTTTGTTGCGATAAAACGGATAAGCTCTTTTTTGATTCTTGAAGTTCAATAATTTTTTGAAGGTCTTCTTGTTTGGTTTTTAAATCTAATCTTTTCTCATAATCCACTCCTATTTTTTCAAACAGTTCTTCTTCTTTTAGAGTTTCCGCTTGAACGTTTTCCAGTTGTATCTTTTGATTATTTAATTCTCTGGACTTCTTTTTGTGTAAATTAGACTCATCCTTCTTTCTGTTTAGCAAATCTTTAAATTTGCTTTTACACAATTCATAATCATCTATTTGTTCTTGGAGTTTTTTAAAGTCCTCAGACTTAGCTAATAAAGAAAGATGTTCTTGGTTTTTGCTTTCGATAGTTTCAAAAATTTCTTTTATACTATCCAATTGAATTTTTTGCTCTTTTTTTATTTCCAATTCTTTTGAAAGAATCTTTATTGCATCCCCTTTGTCAGCAATTTCTTTTTCTTTGATTTCAATCTGTTTTTCATCTATAAAGCCTAGTTCTGTCAATTGGGTTTCTATTTGATTGATTTGAAGATCATTTTTATTTTCTAGTATTTTTGCTTTGTTTGTCAGGTCATATTTATGCAATCCAAACAATTCTTTTAGCATTTCTGACCTTGAGGTAGATGTGAGTTGAATGAATTCTTTAAATTTGTCTTGGTGGATGATTATTGTTTTTTTGAAATTTTCATAGTTAAGTCCGATAATTTCCTCTGCCGTTTTTTCCGTTGGTTGCCAGTCATTATTTATATATTCATAATGTTTGGAAACTAAGGTTTCGACTTTAGAAAAACTCCTTTTATTTCTTTTGGTTTTTTTTGTGAACCGGAATAATTTTCCATTTTCTGCCTTGAAATGAAAATCAATAAAGAGTTCATTGGATTTGAGATTCATCATATTATAGTTTCGATTGTCTTTAAGGTTGAGCCTTTCGGTTTCTCCATACAAAGCTATGGTTATGGCTTCCAAGATTGTAGACTTTCCGCTTCCCACTTCCCCAAATATACCAAAAATGTTTGCCTTGCTTAGCTTTTCAAAATCAATTTTGGTTGGTTTTGCTTGGTAAGAATAGATTCCATTAATTTCCAAAGATATGGGTATCATTCCGTTTCCTCTAGTATCAGTAATTCCCTAAAAAGGTCCTTCATAACGTCAGACGGGGCTTGTCCACCTTTTTTGTATTTAAAATAATCCTCAAACAAATCTTCGATATTTCTATTCAAATCTATTGTGCGTTCCGTTTCTCGAATCCCTCCCGAATTTTCCAAAATTTCTGGGATAACGTTTACAATCTTATCATGGGCATTTCGTAGTTTTCTTTCTTCTTCCGCTTTCAAAAACGTGTTTGTTTGTATGGTTATTTCCACATAAGAATCTTGATTGTTTCGTAACCAAACTAAGGCATCTTCGATATTGGAGAATTTTTGTCGTAGCAATTTTTTGCACTTAGTCAAACGAACCTTTTGAATTTTGGCTTTTGTTTGAGGTTCCATATCCAAAAGCAATACATATTTGTTTTGATTTGCTTCGCTCATACTATAGGCGAGAGGGCTTCCGCTATAAACAACCGAGCATGGTTTTTTGGCAATTGTTTGACACCTATGTAAATGGCCTAAGGCAACGTAATGTACGTTAGGTGGAATACTACTAGTGTACAAAACTTCCGTTCCTCCAGCACCAACTATCGGTTTTTCACTTTCCGTCTCAATAGGGGCATTACCGGATTCTTCCATCATAAAGAGATGAGTCAGTAAAATATTCACACCCTTATCATCAAGATAGGTACCAGCGAGTTCCTTCCATTTTTTTGCCAAACAATTTTGTAGTTCTTCTTCCTCATTTTCAACCCCTAAAAAAATTTTTAGTCGTTTTTCATTAGCGTAAGGTGTTGTTATGATTCGCAAAGGATATTTGCTATTTGGCAAGAGGATTTCTAAAAATCCAAAATCAACTTTGGAAATTTTTACCCCCGATTCCAAAACAAATAAATCGTGTTTGCTTTCCGGATAACCACAAAAAAAGATTCCACATTCTTTGGCGAGTGGGTCTGGAGCCTCTATTCTGTCAGGTGAATCATGGTTTCCGGCTATGGCTATCACAGGTCTACTTGCGCTTTTGGTTAGCCTTTTTAAATATTTGTAAAAAATTTCTACTGCTTTTGCCGGTGGGTTAAAGGTATCGAACAAATCTCCAGCGATTAAAATGGCATCCACATCAAATCTATCGGAAATTTCTAATATCTCTTCCAAAACTTCAATTTGCTCCTCTAACCTTGAAAAGCTTTCCAAGTTTTTTCCTAAATGCCAATCGCTTGTATGAAGTATTCTCATGATATGCAAACCTTTATTATAAATATTTTTGTGTCAAGTGACAAAAGTAAGTTAAATATGGGTACAGGCAGCAAGGTCTACAGTGACTTTACAAGCACCTTTTTTCCTTCAAAAGCGATTGCGTATTTTAGAATATTGTTTATTCCCATATCTCGCAATTCTGATTCATACTCTTTCTCTTTAATCTGCCAAAGAGCAGAATCGCAAGCCATTTCGAGGGTCTCATTGTCTTCTTTATCCACTTTTTTAAACTCTATGATTATTCCTATTTCTGATTTTTTATGAGGTATCAACATAATATCATAACGACCAAAACCGCTTTCACGATTGGATTTTACAAGGTGTGTCCCTTTGATGTGAATGAGAAGTCCAAGAACAAAAGCATGGTAGACCTTTTCAGACTCACTACCAGTAGGGTCAAAATAACTCATCGAATTTAATACAAACTTTTGAAGGATTTTATCTAATGTTTTTGAGTCTCCGTTTAATAAACTTTTAATAAGCAACTCTACTTCATTATCCGGTAAATTGTCAGAAAACCACATACGAACAAAGGTTTCATAAATTATCTCTACTTCCATATTCGGAATACTAAGGTTATAAAAAAACACCTTACCTATACGCTTCTTCCCAATAATCTTCAAATAGCCCGCAAACAAAAGGAAACTCCAAAGATGACTGCTATCCTTGCCAATATCCGAAAAAATGGTATTGGAATATATCACTTTGGATATTGGCTCACCTTTCAAAAGATGCCCCAAATCATCTTTGACTTGTCTGTCACCTTGAATCAGGAGTGTATTTATCAGAGAGTTGCTTGAAGTATTCACCCAGAAAGGTTGACATCCAGCTCTATATTTTTTTACATAATTTATAATAGACCAAGGGTTATAAATATCATGGACTTCACCGAATACATACCCATTGTACCACGTCTTTACATCTTCCAAATGGTCTTCGATTTCATAATCTTTCAAGAATTGTATCACTTCCGGTTCAGTAAAACCAAATTTATCTGCACACTCGTATTCGAGAACAGTTAATACTTCCAAGTTATTCAGATCAGAGAAAATGTTTTCCTTTGCCACTCTCAAAATACCAGTGAGGACTCCCTTTTCTAAGTTGGAATTATCCTTGAGACCTGCACCCAGAAAAGATCGCAGGAAATCTATCAAATTTTGGTAATAGCCTTTTTCATAAGCTTCGTGGATTGGCGTATCATATTCATCTATCAAAACAATGGCTTTTTGGTTGTAATATTTGTACAAGTATTCCGATAGACGTTGTAAACTACTGGAGTATTTAGCACTAGCAGCCCGTTCTTTTATAATATTATTATATTGCTCTTTTTCAAAATCAGAGAAGTAATTAGAATTAAGTAAATATTTATGCCTTTTGTATTCTGAAGCAATTGTTTCTTTGATTTTAACATAACATTCATCCCAACTAGGTTCTTTTAGATTTTTAAAGGTTAAAAAAATTACGGGATATTTCCCGCAGTGTTCTGTGTATTCCTCACCTTCTTGCCAGATTTTGAGATGTTGAAATAACCCTTTGGATATGCTCGGTGAACACTCTTCTGTGGGGGAACGTGCGTCCCCAGGGAATTTTGCTTCAAAAAAGCATTTAAGCATGGACAAATTAAGCGTTTTTCCGAACCTTCGCGGACGGGTAATGAGGGAATTTTCTGTTCCGGAATCAAGTATTTCTTTGATTAAAAGGGATTTGTCGACATAATAATAATCTCCTTCTATCATCTTTCTAAAATCACTAATTCCTATAGGTATTTTTTTCTTTTTCATGAGTTCTTTTATCTATTTTAAGCCAGTTCGATATATGTAGGTGCATGATGCATCGTGCACCTAGTGGCATAAATTCCAATAAAATTAAATAAATTATTCCTTACATCGAACTCATATTATTTTGAATTTGTTAATTCATCAATTAAATTGTACATAGAATATATGCTCTTTAAAGATTCCAAAATACCGGCAGAATGAACAGCTACTGCTCTTGCTTTATCTTCGGTATAGAGATAATCGAGAACATGACTATAACAATTCCCATCAAAAATAATCCCGACAAAGTTACCATACCTATCCACAACTGGACTCCCCGAATTCCCTCCGGTTATATCATTTGTTGTAACAAAGTTTAAAGGAGTTGATAAGTCTATTCTATTTTTCCTTGCTTTGATTCTTTCTGATAATTGATAAGGAAATTCCTCCGAGAAGCTATGAGTTCTATCAAACAAACCATAAAACGTCGTAGAGCTTGGGAATTGATAATCACCTACGTTATACCCCGTTACTTTACCATAACTCAAACGAAGAGTAAAAGTAGCATCCGGATAAATAGATTTTCCATAAATCTTAAAATTTAGCCTTGATAGCTTACCGCTTTCTATGGTTAAAACGCTTTCAATATTTTTTTCATACCAGTTTCGTTTTTTTCTCATTAGAGGTTCTATTTGTAACATCCATTTAATCAAAGGATCATTCGATTTTTTAATGCCTTCCCAACCATTTTCAATTAGTTTTTTTCTAACCTCCGACCTGTCCAGTTCGGTATGAGCGATTATATCATTGGCTGCCATATCTACACTCTTGTCTCCAAGAGCAGTTATAATAAATTTGTTTTTTGTTCCAAGTTCATTTATGGAAATATTAAAAGAATTCTTTATTAGATGAATTTCCAAATCCTTGTATATAGGAGCATTGGAAAAAAGTTTATATTTTAATGAGTGTAAATTTGAATCCCTATACTCTTCTAGTCTTTCTTCATTTGGCTTTTTAATTTCCTGTGTATACCTTACAATTGCGAGGGCTATACCTACCAATTTCGAACCATAAATTCTTTCATAGAACTTTTTTTTTGTTCTTCTTTTTAGTTTACCATATACAACATCAATTTCTTTCCAAGGATTACCAAATTCTTCTTTAATAGACTGTTTTTCATTCAAAAGCTTTTTGATTTCTTCTTCTTTTGTTTGTATCTTGCTCAAATTAAGCTCATCATTTAAACTAGAGGACTGCCCGTTCAAAGCTTTCAAGGAATTTTCAATTCCTAAAATCATTCCTTGAACCCTTCTTTTTTCTTCCGTTCCTTTTTCCGAATATTCTTTGAGCGCGACCATCTGTTTCGTTAAAATATTGAGATAATTTGGAATGGAAACCTCTTTTATATAAGCCAATTGAGTAACGGTTTTGTTTCTATCAGTGGAACCCGGGTGACCGGAAACAATCACAAATTCATTTTCTTTTAAATCGGAACTGCTTAAAGATAGAAAATTTTCGTTTTTTATCGGTTTACCCTTTTCATAAACCCTAAAAAAAGCATAGTCGAGAGCAAATCTTGGATAATTAAAGTTATCCTTGTCTCCACCAAAACTGGCTGCTTGTATTTCCGGAGCCATTACAAGTCTTATGTCCGTATACTTTATGTACCTATACAGCCAATATTCACCTCCATTGTAGAGCATTACTACATTTGATCGTAAATGGTGTTTTTCAAAAGATTCTTGTTCTATTTTTGCTATTTCAGCTTTTCTTTTTTTTAACATCTTTTCATACGAAGTTTCGTTGATAGCAGAGTTTACAATTCTTTGGGTAACGTCCTCAAAAGAAACAAGAACGTTTAATTCCAAATCGGGACACTTTAATTCTCTTGATTTGAATTTGGCATAATAACCGTTTTTTACATAGTTATTATCCTGAGTAGACATTTTTTGGAGTTGTCCCATTGCAACATGGTGATTGGTAATTACCAAGCCTTCCGACGAAACAAAAGCACCCGAACCACCATCATTAAACCTAACGGACGATAGTTGAAGTTTTTTTAAGATTGAATCGGATAGTTTAATATTATATTTTTCTTCTATTTTTTGAAAAGGAATGTTGTGATAAGTCCACATTCCTTCGTCAGAAAGTAAGTCAAGAAGTGTAAAAAAGAAAAACAAAAGAATAAAGATTTTTTTATGGAATGTTAATATATACATGACGTTCTCTTGGTAAACTTAGCAAACAAAATTTTAGTGGTGTTCCGGTCTCATAAGAGGAAAAAAGATTGTATCACGAATCGAGTGACTGTTGGTAAATAGCATAGCAAGCCTGTCAATTCCAATTCCTAATCCACCTGTTGGAGGCATTCCGTATTCTAGAGCTTTGATAAAATCTCTATCCATCATAAAAGCTTCTTCGTCTCCGGCATCTCTCCTTTTTTGCTGCTCCTCAAACCTCTCTAATTGGTCAAACGGATCATTTAACTCCGTAAAAGCGTTACCTAATTCTCTTCCAACTATGTAAGGCTCAAATCTTTCCACGTAATTTGGATCTTCTTCACTCGATTTTGCTAAGGGTGACAATTCTTTCGGATAGTCGGTAACAAAAACAGGTTGTATCAGAAAAGGTTCGACTTTTTCTGAAAATACGGCATCAGCAATAGTCCATATCGTAAATAATTCCCCCGTTTCCACTCCTATACTGTTTGCCATTTCTTTAGCTTGGTTGGCATCACTTGCTTTGCTAAAATCAATACCTGAATATTCTTTGATAATATCAACGTATTTAATACGTTTCCAAGGTGGAGTGAGGTCAATTTTATCCGAACCGTATTGTATTTTCAAACCCAAACCGATGGATTCTGCAACGTGCACTATCAGATTTTCCGTTAGCTTTAGCATAGATTCCATATCTCCATAAGCCATATAAGCTTCCATCATTGTAAATTCCGGATTATGTTTATAAGAGATTCCTTCGTTTCTAAAGTTTTTATTCAACTCAAAAACTCTGTCCATCCCCCCTACTATCAACCTTTTTAAATACAACTCGGGAGCAACTCTAAGGAATAGGTCCATGTCCAAAGTATTGTGGTGAGTTACAAAAGGTTTGGCAGACGCTCCACCGGCAATTGGATGCATCATAGGAGTTTCCACCTCTATAAAACCTTCCCTAGTCAAAAAATGCCTAATTTCATTAATAATCTTACTTCTCAAAACAAACACTTTTTTAACTTCTTCGTTCACAATGAGATCAACGTATCTCATTCTATATCTTTGCTCTTTATCCGAAAAAGCATCATAAACTTTTCCATCTTTTTCTTTCACTACGGGCAAAGGAAGTATACACTTAGCCAGTAGTACAAAAGAAGTTACATGAATGGTAATTTCACCTTTTCCGGTTTTAAAAAGAAACCCTTCCACACCGATAATATCTCCCAAATCCAATGATTTGAATCTTGTATAAACATCATTTCCAATGTCATCTCTCGCTATATAGAGTTGTATCAATCCCTCTTTATCTTTCAAGTGAGCAAAAGATGCCTTTCCCATTACCCTTTTAGAATGTAATCTTCCAGCCAGTTTATGAATGTTTTTATGAGACTCCTCTGATTGGCTTGCTATTTTATCAAAGTTATTTACCAAATCCTGCGAATAACTATCCGGAAAGTATCTATTAGGATAGGGATTTATCCCGGCTTCTTTTAAGTGTTTAATTTTCTCAATTCTTTGTTGTACTAATTCTTTTTCTAACTCATTTGATTCCATAATTTTAACCTTATATTTGGTGTTGTAAAATCCAAGTTGGAAAATAGTAATGTATGCTAAAATATAAATCTCACCATAATGGCAAAATTCAATTTGGAATAATAACTATTTCAACCCTTCTGTTAATTTTTGATTTTTTTTTCATTGGTTTGTATTTGCTGTATCCGGCGACAATAAATCGGGAAGGATCAATTTTGCTGTTTGTTAAAAAATATTCCAACACCGACAAAGCTCTATTCACAGATAAACGCCAGTTTCCCATTTGATTATCTGCTTTAACAGGGAAATGATCTGTATGACCTTCAATAAATATTTTACCATTGGGATACTTTTTAATTTCTGTTAGTACCTGATCTAATACTTTTTTTGCATCCGACTTTAAATTGTATGAACCCCTCGCAAAGCTTATTTTGGGAGACAAACTAATTTCAATGTTTCCATTTCTTTTTTCTGCTGTAACGTTTACATCTTTACAACTTTTATCAATTTCCTTGTTTAGCTTATCTGCGATGTTTTTTAAGTTTTCGGCTAGCTCTTCAATGGATTGCTCGCTTTTATCGGGTTTTACCTTGTTTTCTTTTGTTTCTTTAGAGCTTGTGTTTGATTTTTTTTCGCCTTCTTTTTTTGAAATTTCTTCATCATTTCTCGTTGTGGATTCTTCTAATTTGGTTGATTTTTGAGACGGCTTAATATCCTTATTTAGTTCTTGCAATTTTTTGTGTTCTTTTGTTTCGGCTGGAATTTCATCTTCTTTTTGATCGGATTTTTGAGCTAAAGTGACGTTTTGAGCAGATTTTTTATCGATTTTACCGGTAAAAATTACCAGATTGTTATGTAAAAAATCCCTTACTTGCCGGGAAGTAGTCTCTTCTTCAAAGTATTTTTCCAAAGCGACTTTCTTCTTAACTGGTTCCGTTATGGAAAATATCTCTGCAAGTCCGGTATTTTGGATAAAATTATTATAATCTTTTCCCTTTATGACAGCATAGTTTCCGGTTTCCACCACCACAGACTTGTTAATAAGGGCTAAAAAAAGATGCGATAATCCTGTGCTATGCTCAATAAACGAATCATCAAGATTTTCTAATTCCTGAATTCTCGGTCTTATTCTGAGCTTTCCTTCAATAACTTCAATTTTATTTGTTTTATCACTAGAAACTCGTACAATAAAATTTGTACCACGGATTCCTATGGAAGCCAAAGGCGTTCTTACTTCAAATGCTTGAGTTGGTTTGGTTTTGTTTATATTAAAATTTGCTTCGCCTAGTTCAAAATTATTAAAGCTGAATTTGGAATTTTCCTTAATTGTAATTTGACCTTTAATACCCTTTTTTATTATTTTTAAGACACAAAAAGAATTTTTTCCGGTTTTTATTATACTTTTTTTGTAAATATTTTGATTACTTCTCCCTTTTGATTTACCTATTGTCACTTTGCCTTTAAATTTAACAATAGTTGCTATTGGTTTATTAATCGTTTTTTTTATATTTTCTTGAGGACTTTCAACATTAGCAGGAGTTATAGAGTTTATTTCCGGTTTTGTGGTTTTCTCTTCTTTTTGAGGTTGAGCGTTATCTTTTTTTAACTGTGGTGTTATTGATTTTGAATGTAATAAACTTAATCCAAAAATCAAAAGCAAACAGACAAAAACAAAAATTGAGATTTTTCCAAAATATTTTTTCATATCTACTTCTCCTTATTATTTAACTGATTATGAATCCTATAGATATTTGAAAATCAAATTATTGTAATTATTTTTTATTTTTTACCATAATCTTCTCGTAGGTTAGAAGGTCTTTGGATAATTTTGTTTTGGTATTCATACATTTTGGAAAATTTTAAAAAGGTCGAAAAGGCGGAAGAAACTGCTATTACAAAGCCGGGATAACCATCCAAAAAACCACCTTTTATAAAATAGATTTCAATAAATTTTGCCATTGGTTTTAAAATTGACATGAAAACCGAGAAACTCTTACCTTTTTGAAACCTCGTAAAAGAAACTATCGAAGAAAATTTATTGATTGTATCTATTTGGTGTGAAAGGTCTTTAAAGCTGTAGTGTAAAATATCGCCTTTTAACTTTTTCCCTTTTCCTTGAATGGTTATATAATCATGAGGGTTTTCACCTGTCCAATAAGCATAATTTTTTTTGAAAAGTCTGTAACGATAAGTAGGATACCATCCGGAATGTTTGATAAACCTTCCCAAATGAAAGGTTAAACGAGATAGTTTGTAACCCACAATGTCAGTATCGGAAAGAAGGGCGACATTTATGCTTTCCCTAAGTTCTTTTGTTAGCCTTTCATCAGCATCCAAAGATAAAACCCAAACTCCCTCGCACAGTTCTATGGCTTTGTTTTTTTGTTCAATATGCCCTTTAAATTTATTTTGGAATATTTTAACCTTTTGAAAAGACTGGGCAATATCCAAAGTTTTATCTTGGCTAAAAGAGTCTAAAACTATAATTTCATCAGCTATATCCATGCAGGATTGTATACAATCATAAATATTGTTTTCCTCATTGTATGTGATAATGGCAACAGATAGAAGAGCTTGCTTTTTATAGACAGAATTCAAATTTTTCTCCAAACTTTTATAGATAGAATTTTAAAGTATTCTTTATCAATGCCGATCTTAACAGGGAATGACCTTGAAAACCGTAACATTTTTGTCTTTTAACCTATTTTTATTATTCGTACCATTTTCCATAACCATTTCTCAATCCTTTGGTGTAATTTCTATTCTTACCTTTATAATCAATTCCATATTTCAGAAATCTTTCAAACAAAATTTTTATCACAAAGAATTCCTTTTGGCATTTTTTCTTTATTTGTCCTTACCTTTGGCGATGCTTTTTTCTCTTCCATACTATAAACTTGATTCTATTTCTCATACATTCTTAAGAAGCGAATTTTCTGATATTTGGATGTGTTTTATCATTCCGGTTGCGATTTATCATGCCAAACATCAAAAATATCTACCTACAATTAAAAAAGTGTTCATAATATCTTTTGTTTTAGTGGTAATTACCGGTTTTATTTCTATTTTTACATATTTTCGTTTGGCTTTGTATGTAAATTACGGCTTTCAATTTTTACCCGGACATAGACCCCAACATTTTGCAGGGCAAGTTTTTGGAATCAATACCTATCTTCCCATAGGTTTTATGAATACTCATTTAACTTTTGGAGGATTGCTGTCCCTGTATTTGCCCGGTATTGCCTATTTTTCGTTTTTACAATTTCAGCAAAAAAGGTATTTTTCCGTTCTCGTTTTAATGATTTTTTTAGGCTTAGCGGGATTGGTTTTTTTTTACAACCAGAGCCGTTCCGCTTGGATAGGAGTAATTTTTTGTATAATTTTGCTGGTGTTTAAAAACAGAAGCTACTTTTTATCCCTTTTTAAAAAAAGGAGTGCACTACTATTTTTTGTCATATTACTATTTTCGATAGGAGTGCTTGGAAACCAGCTTATCCATAAAAATTGGTTGTTACAAAGAGCCGTAGAAGACGTTCTAAAAGATAATACAACGGAAAACCAAAGGTACTTTATTTATAAAAACACTTTATCCCTACTCAAAAAGCACTTTTTAATGGGAGTAGGACCAGGTAGGTTTGGAGAAGTACACAACCAAGAATCAAATCTTATGGTACAAAAAAATGAACAGCTTTGGTATGAACTGTTTATCACTCCGAGAGGGCACGCCCACCATGACGTTTTGCATTTTTTTGCGATAGGAGGATTTATAAACTTAGCTATTTTATTGACGTTTTATTATAGATTAATAAACTTTTTACTTCAAACTCCCATAAACAGCTTAAACTCTCTTTTTATCGGATATATCGTTTTGTATATATCTGGATTTTTCCAATGTTACATGTTAGACGATGAAGTTGTTTTGCCGTTTTATGCAATTGTTGGCTTGTTTTTTGGTAGCTCCAGATTTTCAGTTGTTTCCAATAGGCAACATAAAATTTGGTCTTATGTTTTTTTATTTATCCCTCTTATACTATCTATTCTCTATATTTTTTACAAAACAGCTAAAGAACCTTTTACTGTATACCAAAGAAAGATTAAAACAGATTATAAGGAAGACATACCCGTCATCAGAAAAAGTATTCTTTCTCTTGATACAAAGGAAATTTTAAATCTAAGAACTTCTCATGCTGTTTCAGGACTTCAAATTGAGGGTTGTCTTACGCACAGATTCGGTTTTCCCATTCAAAAACGAGTAACGGACTATTCTTTGTCACTGTTTATACCGCATAATTCACCCAATCCACCCAAAAACGTCACCATTGAAGTTTTGGATCGAGATGCTTTTGATCAAGATAAAGAATACAGAGCTCACGAACAGAGATTGCTAAAAACATTTACGTTTCCTTTGGTAGAAGGAAAAAATGTTTTGCATTTTCCAGGAATTTTGTCTTCTTTGGAATCAAGCAGATTTCCGGAAAATATAAAATTCAGGGATTTTAAGTTCTACTTTCAAGGGTTTGATCCAAATACAGATTATTTTCAAATACCATATATCAGTTTTGGAAAACTTTGTGATACTAAATAGGTAGACAATTTTTGAATTTCAAATTTTTTGTGTTTTAAATATCCATGTTAAACTAAAGTAATGTCTAATTACTTAGAATTATTCTGATAAATACTATATAGAAGGAGTTTTATGAGAACATCAAATCCGATTTTACAGGACAATACATTCAAAAAGATTGCACATTCTAGTGCCGGTTATGGAAATGTAATGACCCTTGACGGAACTGTAAACAAAGTATTTGTGCTATTTTTACTTTTCCTTTTAACAGCAGCCTATACATGGCACCTTTATTTTACTAAGGGTCCGGAAGCATCATCCGTATTTTTGCTACCTGGAATCATAGGGGGATTGGTTATTGCCATCACTTTGGCTTTTAAGCAATCTTGGGCACCTGTTTTAGCTCCTGCGTACGCTATTTTTGAAGGTTTGGCTATTGGTGCGATTTCTGCGTTCTTTGAAGCCATTTACCAAGGAATTGTAATGCAAGCCGTTGGATTAACTTTCGGAACCATGTTTACGCTATTATTTGCCTACAAAACCGGCATCATTAGGGCTACAGAAAATTTCAAGCTTATGGTTGTTGCCGCGACGGGTGGTATTGCTATCATTTATTTGGTGAGTTTCGCAATGTCTTTTTTTGGAACAACCATCCCTTATATCCACCAAGGCGGTTGGATTGGAATTGGTTTTAGCTTTTTTGTAGTTTCTATAGCAGCTCTAAATCTCGTTTTGGATTTTGATTTTATCGAATCCGGAGCAAAAAGCGGAGCACCCAAGTTTATGGAATGGTATGCAGCTTTTGGGCTAATGGTAACTCTTGTTTGGCTGTATCTTGAAATTCTAAAACTTCTGGCAAAACTTCGAGGTAGAGACTAAACAATTCGTGAGAAATCTTGCGTAGGGGCACGACGCATCGTGCCCCTACTACGCCCCTACGCTTTTTCCTTATCGGAATAGTCATTATGAAATTTTCTATCCAAGAAAAATTTTATCGGGATCAAGCCTTCTCAATATATCCAACTCATCTTGAGAAGGGGGTGCTTCCATAATAGGTTCATGGGTATATGCTTGCCAACCG
The DNA here is from genome assembly GCA_024233865.1 of Leptospiraceae bacterium. Taxonomy (GTDB): domain Bacteria; phylum Spirochaetota; class Leptospiria; order Leptospirales; family Leptospiraceae; genus JACKPA01. Next base: position 193,241 of record JACKPA010000009.1, read on the forward strand.
GTATATTTTTCTACCGCATCTTTTGCATTTATGTCAGGATCAAAAGGAGATGGTAAAAAATGAGTAAGTTGGTAATCACTATTACCGTTCTCGCGAGTAAACCGACCAAATTGACAAACAACCTGAAAGACATTTTTCCCAGGAGACGTTACATAACTTACCTTTTCAACAAAGCGACTTTTTATCGCCTTACCCACAACAAGACAATCTGCAGTAGATGCAATGTCGTTCGCTCCTCCCGAGCCTACCATGAACTTACCATTAGGTAAACGGGTTGAATTGATATTCCCGAACCTATCAATTTCAGCAAGTCCCAAAACTCCAAGACAATCTTTTGGAACCAAAGTTCCGAGTATTTGCACGATATCTGACAACTGCTCTGACCTGTCTGCGTGTAGTTGACTAAATAAAAAAATGTCTCCATAATGAGGTAGTACCCCATAAAATCCGAGTTCCGCCATAACCTTTACCTTGATATTTTTTCTTTCTAACAAATAGGCAGCGCACCAAGCAGCCATGTGAGCAGCACCAATACCAGCAAGTATGGTTGAATAATGACGTTGCATAACGTGCTCAACAATGGCACGCGAAGCAATAATGATCATCTGTTCGGACTCATTCGGAGGTGCTTGGGATAAACGTTTGTTTCTTATTTTTTGGGTTTTCTTTAAAGCTGCCAAACGATCTTCCCCCAATAAATCGGTATATATTTCATGTCCAACATTTACCCACATCATCTCAAAAGCCTGAGCAGCAACATCTGAATCTCCAACTGTCGCAGCCTCACAGATAAAACTGTAGTCATCTCGATAAGAAAATATATCACTAAACTCCGAAATATTTTTCAGAGCTAAAGGCACACGCAAAGACTGCGGGTGGGCACCAAACTTAGCTTCACATACAGCATTTACACATACACCGGGAATATGAATATACTCCGGAGGAATTTTATCAGCTGGTACAAATTTTTCAACGGTAGCAATCACTCCACCACGAGCTGCCAGTGCTCCCCAGTTTCCTTCTCCCATTGGCTGTGGTAGTACAATATTTCCATTCTCATCAGCACAAACGCCATGAACGAAAGTAAGGTCGGGTGTCATAGCACGAATTAAAACCAGATTTTGTTCCGGATTATCAGGGTCTGGCACCACAAAAACAGACTTATTCAATTTATCCCAAAACAGGTCACTATCAAGCAAAGAACGGGTAACAAAATAGGGTATGTGTTGAGCTCCAGCCATCAGACGTTGAATAAAACTCAAGAGAGACCAAAGTTCTACTTCAAAAGGTTCTTTATTTAGTATTTTCATATAAAGACGATTGGGAGATGGTTTGGGATAATTATCACCTAAAAAACCGGTAATTGCTTTTTTCATAAGTTTTCTTAGGGTGAGCACGTGGGCAGTGCTGTGAAAAGCTACCGTACTTATGGTAAATTCTGGATTTTTTCCCGTAAAAACTCTCGCCAATGAATTGATTAATACATTTGGTCTGCCAATGGTAGCTGATATATGAATATGTGTGTTGGGTTGGACAAATTCCGCCAGCATATCATCCGGATTTTTAAATATCAATACGTCTTTTTTCATACCTAACCTTTTTCCTACCAGGGAACATCCATACAAGTAGAAATTTTTCACATTTATATATACAATATAAAGCAATAATTGTCATAGTCAAGTTTTTATATTATCTATTTTTAATAAATGAAAGGGAATTCACTTTACTAAGAAAATTATAAAAATTCAGATGTAGTATAAAATATTATTATACAGAGTCAAAAATGAAACAATATAAATATGATATCTTTAATCCTAGCGAAGCTCACTGGGAGCTACGAAATAATATTGCCAAATTTTCCAAAGAACAGATCGAACCCCAAGCCCAAGAACATGATGAAAAAGAAGAATTTAATATTCAATTATTCCGAAAAATTGGGAATGAGCTTGGTTTGTTTGGAATTACAGTCCCCGAATCGGACGGAGGGCATGGTTTGGATGCGGTTGCGTCGGTAATTATTCATGAAGAAATGTCTGCCTACGATCCGGGATTTACACTCTCGTACTTAGCCCATGAAGTTTTGTTTGTAAATAATTTCTACCACAGTGCCAATCCAAAACAAAGAAAAACCTACCTCCCAAAAGTTTTATCGGGAGAATGGATTGGAGGTATGGGAATGACAGAACCGGGATTTGGAACGGATGTTCTTGGCATGACATCCATTGCCAAAAAAAAGGGAAACAAATACATCCTAAACGGTATGAAACAATTTATCACAAACGGAAGTGTGGGGAATGTGTTTCTGATCTATGCAAAGTTGGATTCCAAAGAAAATCGAAAACCAACTTCTTTCATAGTGGAATCAACCTATAAAGGTTTTAGCGTTGGGAAAAAGGAATCCAAAATGGGAATTAAGGCATCACCCACAACACAACTTGTTTTTGAAGATGTTGAAATACCGGAAGAAAATTTAATTGGAGAAGAAAACGGAGCCTTGACTCACATGATGCGAAACTTGGAAATTGAGAGGGTGACACTGGCAGCTCAGAGCATCGGAATTGCAAGGAGGTGTATTGACGTTATGTGCGACTACTCAATTCGCCATAGAGAAGCATTTAATAAAAAACTCATAGATTTCGGACAAATCCAAAGGTTGATTGCTGAGTCATTCGCAGGTTATAGTGCTGCCCGAGCTTTGGTTTACCAAGTAGCGGGAGCAATTCACCCGGACAATAGAAATTCTTTGGGGGCAGCCAGTGCAAAATTAGTATCAACACAAATGGCAGAAAGGGTTTCGAGAAATGCAATTCAAGTTTTGGGAGGTTATGGGTATTGTCGAGAGTATCCTGTAGAACGATTAAACAGGGATGCAATTCTGTTTTCTATCGGTGGTGGAACGAATGAAGCTATGCAAAAAAATATTGCATCTGATTTGAAAAAAATTTATGAATCCAAGTGATTGCACTTATTACATTATACCTAATCCAAAAGTCTTACAAAGCTTTTGGATTAGACTGACTTTTCTAATTAAGTTTAACCTTTATAACTTATTTCCATCTAAGAAAATCTCGGAAAATTCTTTTTGGTTAGCATTAAAAGAAATAATTGGTGCTTTTTTAGTCATTTGAAGTTTTTTCTTTTTTTTAATATGTAATCTAATTTTATCTTTTGGGTTTATTACATAAAGCTGTTTTAGAAACTCCATTTGATAATTATTAAAAACTTTTAAATTCCATACATATAGTTCATTTTCGGAAGGATTCTCTATTTCCAATAACCACTGATGACCATCTTTCAAAAGTTTGGCAACACAATCCGCAATCAAAAAAGAAATATAAAATGGTATTACTGTGGTCAAAGTATTTCCTATTGTTTTGGGAGTCGAAGTAAGGACGATACTTCCTTGAACTTCGCAAACATTATGTATCATTATGTCTGTTATATAATTTGAATTTAAAGATATGCCATAACCAAATTTTACATCTCCACTAGTAGTTTCCGGAATCATGTCTAAATTTAAAGGACAATATTTTGCAATCTCTTCACCATTAAAAACAATTTCCGTATGATCAATATCAAATTCTCCGATTGATTTTTGATGAAAATTATACAAACGAACCTCAAAGCCCAGTGTATGAGGTAAAAAATCTTCTCTCACAAAATATTTATAAATAATTTTGTTATCCAAAAAAATCGGCACATTTCTAAAAAGTACTAAGTTATCCGGTAAGCATTGAATCAAATTCGTGGTCACTGGAATAGGAACGTGGAATTCTTTCTGCTCTCCAAATTCGGAAACTACCAAAATATGCATAACCGGTTGCATACAATTCATTAGCTTGGAAGTATCTAAGGTTAATTGTCTTTCATGGATTTCTTTGTTAAATTTATTTTTTCCTTCTATTTCAAAAACGAATTTATTGTATTCACAAAAAGCTTCTATAAATAATTTCCCTTCTCCGATGGTTTCTATTTCCAATTCAATATCCACAGGCAATCCAGAATTCAAAACAACGGATTTTCTGGAAGTAATTGACAAAACAACAACCTGTGGATAATAAAATACAATAGGAATTTTTATTCGATCTATGAATAGTTGATTTTTTTCTTCCAATATTATTTCCGGATGCAGAGAAAAATCAAATTTTTCCAGAACATCCTGGTGTATGGTAAACTTCAATATTTCTTCTTTTTCCTTTAATAGAATTATTGAATCTACACTGAAAGATATATAATCTACATTCGTTTTTACTTTCAGGTATGTAGAAAAGTTTCGTGAATTGGAAATGTAACATTTCCCTTGAAATCCCACATTCATTTTATTTTGAGAATGAGAAAAAATGCAGCCTTTATAAAACATAAAATCCGAAAAACCGGAATTAGGTTCTATGGAATTCACAACGATCTTATTGTGTTTATAATTCCCCTTAAACTCCTCTCTTACAATATAACTTTCAAATACGGAAATATATTGATCGTCTTGAATCAAAAAGGTTGAATATTCCGATGTTTGCTCTTTGGGTTGGATTTGATTTATGATATGTTTGGAATTTTGCTTGGAATGTACCACTAAACTCAATTCTGCGTCTCTGTGTCTTGTTGCAATTTGGATAGAGTTTTTTAAGTGAGCATTTATATATATATGATTTGGGAGAAAATAAGCCCATGTATTACCTAAATTCTGTTTAGGACCTGTATAATATATTTCTATATGGGTATCGTAAGTAGCATGTTCCGTATAAAAAGTAACTTTAATTTTTTGGTAATTGGAATGTACTTCTTCTAATAATAAAAGAAATTCAATCCAAAAAGGATTGATATCTTTTGCAAGTACCAATGGTAATTCCGTTTTACATTTAACACTCTTTGAAAGTTCTCCTTGCTCCGAAAGAATTTTTATCATCTGTATATGCACTGACTCATCAGAAGAATTAAAAACGGGAATAGAAAACAGATTGTTATTATCTCTAAGGTTTACGGTATAATTCAATCGCAAATTCAAACTTGGTTTTGTTGTATTGGCAGAAAAAAAAGTAACACTATCCATTATCAAGCAACTACACTAGGTATCTCAAAAAAGCAAATTTTTTCATGGGTTATCCCGTTGTAGTCCACATAGCGAGCACTAAATATAGAATTACGTCCATCCACGATCTCTAGTATCACATTGATAATAAATTCGTCTTTTGAATCTATTCTACCCAAACCGCTGCCATATTGAATTTCCAAACGAGCAAGTTCTAATAAATCCATGTCATCACAAAAAGCTCCATACAACTCCAGATAAAAATTGTCAGATGAAACCTCCTTGACCTGAAAGCTAAATGGAATATAAAGAGGGAACGAACTATCTATAATAATTTTTTTATCATATACATCTTTTCGAAAGCATAGAGAGGGTGTTGTTTTATATCGAATTAGAACATTAGATTCTTCTAAAAAATAAGAAACTTTTCCAATGGAAAAAGCATCCAAAAGATTGAATGATTTATTTTGGGCTTCTAACTCAGAACTTACTGCATTTCCCCAAAGAAACAATTGGGTATCCACATTTTTTTGAAAATAAATTTTTACAGGATTATTTCGTCTGTACACAGCGAGAATACGTAAAACATTTCCTTCTTTTAGAAACTGAACATACAATCCCTTAATTCCCTTCTTTCCATAAAGATAGGTTACCCTTCCATTTTTTAATTCCTCCGAAGAATGAAGCATAACACCAATCAACACAACATCGGATATAATTGTATAAGTTGTTTCCAGACCAATTTCAAGGAGGTTTTGTTTTAAGAAATTGCGAGATTCATAGTTCCATTCAAAAGGGATGATAAAAATCGTATTTTTATTTACTTCTTTACCTAACAAGCTCTTAAGGTGTTTTTGAAACAATTGATTATAGTGTTTACTTAGATCATCCTGTAAATTTAAAGAATTTAATAATGGATTCCTCAAAAATTTATGAAGTTCTTCTATCTCCTCATTTGCAAACGGATTATCATACTCATTGGGAAGAAAGGAAATGTATGTCGTACTTTTATAATCTGTTCTCATTTTAAAACACTATCATTTGTTAAATGTATGAAACTCGGTTTTATAAACCTTGTCACCAATTGTGATAAACATCCATGGTTTTTCAAACTCATCCAACCACATTGTTCTTTTTATCAATACATAATCATCTTCATCAAACAAATCTTCATCAATGGGATGTAAGTTGGCTTCTAATATACCAATAGGTTTGATGGAGTTTTTCAAATCGTCTATTTCATCAGACGATTCCAATTTTTCCACCAATTCCAACCTATATTTTTTTAAATCGTCATAATACAAACTAACTTGATCTTCATAGAATGCATAATTCGCTATATCAGTATTCCGTTCTATTTTTTTGTACTGCTCCAAAAGAGAAATATCACTTTCTCTGGGAAGGTGAAATAATTTTTTCTTTTTCCCGATCATTTCTTGAAACTTCAAGCCATGTACAGTTCTCATCATCCAACCAACTCGGGTTCGTGTATACTTATGTTTTTTTCGACTACTTTCCCCTGATTTAATATCATATATCCCTTCCATTTCGGATAAAACAGCTCCAATTGCCACCGAAAATTTCATGTATTTTCCAGGTTTATCTTTTCCCGTAGAGATATTTTCCGGATCATTAAAGTGAACAATTCCTTCATATATTTTATTTAAATAATCTTTAATAAGAGACGTTTGTGCTGCTTGTCCGTTCAAAATGATCAAATCCGGATTTCCATGTTTCTTACACACTGACTGAATACGAATTAGACTACGTTTCAACTCACGATGGAAAAATCTTCCATAAAAGGAGTGATTCGGGTCGTCATCCTTGTAAATATCCGTTATAATTTTTACAAGATCAACATAACTTTCACTGGAAACAATTCCCTCCCTTTTTCCAAAATATATTTCCCTCACTTCTCTTCCGTATATTGCCGTTAAACTATAAGGAGTCTCTATAGTATCAAAATTTGGTTTTTGCATCAAGATATTGATTTTGCTCTTTTCGGAAAATTTAAACAATTGTTCTTCATTTAAATTCGAGGCGTGGTATATCTCAACTTCTCCTCTGTTAACAGGATTTAAAAATTTTCTATTTGCTTTTCGAATAATTTTCATTCCTTGTTTTTGTTTAAAAACTTCCATTTTTTCTACTATAATATCCAATAAAATTCGCGTAATATTACAACCGCTAAAATCGTAGTCTCCATCAGAATCCAAATCTTCAATCCTTGCTCTGAATTTCAAACCTTCACTAGCTTTGTTGTAAGTAACTTTATTATAAGTGATATCCAAAGAACCACCGCCTAAGTCATATATCAACACTTTCTCAAGTTTTGATTCTTTGGGTTGCAGTTCTTTCTCATATTTTTCACAGCGATGAAACACAACATCATACAAAGAAGCAGATGCTTCGTCCATTAACTTTAGATTTTCATTTATTTTGTAACCCAACTCAGAAAAAATTTCAATCAATTTGTTAATCTGCTGGTACGTAAATTTCACAGGGTGAGTCGCAATAATTTTTTCCGGTTTACCGGTTACTTTGCTAGCCTTTTGTAAAATTCCGGTTATAAAATCTTTTGCCAAATCTTCTGCAGAATACCTTTTTACAATAATATTATCCGGGGTAAATATATCGTATCTGGTAGACGTTCCAATCTCCATTTTAAAAAGTTCAAACGTATTAACCTTTTGCTCCCTTAAAATATCTCTTCCAATCAATTTTTCAATTGTATTGTCCTCTTTTACAATGTACTGAATCACCGTAGGTATTTCATAGAGGGACATATCAACCGATTCTTTGTTATTTTTATCCAAGCAATAATAGTCAACTTTTCCTTGAATAGGCTTATTTTTCAAATCATGTAGCCTTACGACACCAAGTTTTTCTTCCCCCATATCTCCCACAAAGCTTGTTGCTACGCACGATGAAGTTGTTCCAAAATCCAGAGCAATCAGTTTTACCTTTTTTTCTTTGTGGATAATCACACTAAACGTCTTGTACTCTATACGAGCATCTTTTTCATTTTGTCCGACAGACCACCATTCGTAAATTACCTTACAAGTGATAGTACCAACCATCTTTCCAATATCTTTGAGCTTTATATTTACAAGATAAAAATTTTTTTCCACATCACTGGCTTTGCTTAAATAAACTTCTCTCTGTTCCTGTATACCAATATCATCCAATTCGATACCAATATTAGTACTTAAGGATTCAAACCTCTTAAACCTAAAAAATCCCCCTACCCTACCGTCATTTTTAAAGGTTAATTGAGTAACTATTTCCTCTCCTATACTCATTTCAACTCTTGCATTTTCCGGTAATATCCATTCACGAATGATTATGATAGCCCTTTGCTCAAATACAATTGTTAGAGTTTCACAATTGATCCTGCTTTTAAAAATAGAATAAATTACCGGTTCAAAACTGATAATTGCTTTCCTACCGGTAGCATCGTCGGAAATATATTCTTGCAAAGGTCCAAGTGGAATTTTAATTTGTAGATAAGCCGGATTACCAGTATGAATTTTTTTATAATGAATGTGCTTTAAAATTTCAATATGCTGTCCGTCTGTGTTGTTTACTGGTATAAAATTTATATTTCCTTCCGTAATTTCCAATACCGAATTTTGAAAAATCAATTCAAAATTGATTTCTATTTCATTTTTGTTTTCTTGAACTTTACTCAAGTCCACGTATTGAATGGGAGTTTTAGCCTTAAGAATTGGGTAAGGCAATATTTTAACCTGAACAAAAGTTAAAATCCTATCATACACATCTATAAACTTAATTGTATTTACGGACTCTTTGTTCCTTCGAGGAAGAGGGATATTGTTTGGATGTATACTAAATTCTATTATTTTTGAATTGGAAAATTCTTCGGGATAAATAAAATGATTCTCATCACTTAAAAAAGTTTCTGGAAAATCATGGGAAGTTGATTCAATCAATATTTTATTTAATGAAATTGTACTTGTAACACCGTATTTTTTTTCCAATCGAATAGCCAATTTATGCACAGGATTCGATTCATCATTATAATTAAAAAAGCATGGATTGAATTTGGGGTGGTAATGCTCCCGACTCAATTCAACAAATTCTGCCTTATAAAGTGATATTTGCTCACCACAAAACGAACAGTAGGAAAATGATTCAAAACAAACACCACCGCAACTATGAATATAATAAGGTAATTTCCCTAACATTTTATTTAATCTGTGAATACTTATCAATAAAATTATATAGAATTTCTCTTATCTCTTCCGCTTTTTCTAAAAGTAACACATTTCGATTGTATAAATCTTCTACAATTTCTACCGCCTTTCGGACAAGCCCATCCTTTCCTTGAACACATTCATCCCTTATCTTTGCTTCAAAAATTGTATATTGTTTGTCCTTTAGCAAATGGCTATAAAATTTTTCCGATTCATAATAAAGTCTGTTTTTGCCCGTTTCAAAATCCACCTCATTTGACGTTGTCTCCAAAATAAAGTCTCCATCATTCATAAATGCCACTCTAGGTCTACCTAATAAGTCTTGGTAACGATAGATCAATTTACCTTCTTTAGATTCAAAGAGTTTATCTTTTAACAAAACAAAAATAGAAAATATATCTTCTCTAGCTGCGTCAATTTTCCTAAATTTTTCCGGATCAAATTTACTTGGATTTTTATCAATATGGTGATTTGGAATTTCTCCCGAAGGATTTTTGCTGTAAATCGGTTTAAAAACGTCATATAATTTGAGATCACTAACCGCAATACCGGGTATCTCCCGATAATAAAAGATAATATTGTCTAGATGCATTCCGGTTGTTTTGTAAGACTGCATCCATGGGAGATGAGATTCGATTTTCTCAATCACTTCATTCAACTTTTCGCCTCCACCTCCGGAAAAATTTGGTCTTTTATTTAAAGGCAACGGGTGATAGGTGTGAGAAGTAGAAGCTAAGACTTGTGACTGAGAATAATCATCTAACAACTCGGATAAGTTTAACTTACTATACTTATCAATGAGTGAAAACCCTCCAAATATTTCAGTGTAATAGTCGTTTAGTATCTTGTCCTTGATTTGGTTGCAGAGTCTTCCGACAAATTCCGTTTTTGCTTCCGCACTTGTTAATTCATCCTCCATAATCTGCTTGATTACATTTCGTTTTGTGATGTCTTGAGAGTCCGATTTATAAAAGACTTCCTTAAATAGGGGAAATTTTTGCATCCCAAGCTCCATGACCCTATTGGCAATATGTACCGCATCTTCAGCAATGCTCCCCCCCAACATGGTGACTATACGAATTCGTTTAGGGGATAAATAAAACTCGCTCTGAACTAAGAAAGATTCTTCCGATTTCATTTTAATCGCCAAAAGTTTGTTTTCAAAAGAAGATAGAAAAGTATTTTGAAAAATTCGGAGGTTTTCCAAAACTATTAAAAGAGCTTTTTTTATATAAACAGACTTCATAGTCTGCCAAGAATCTTCTGCCAAACTAAAGAAATCTTTAAGTAGCATTTTTTTTCCATTTTCTAAAGTTTTACTTTTTTGGAAAGATACAGTTTTCCATAGATTCATGTTAAAATACTTTTCCACGTGAATGGAGTTTAAGTCAACTTCAGAAAAAGCATCTGGAAAATCCGGAAGTCTGTACTCGATTTGGTGAATCATCAAATCTACCCACACCTTTATGTCTTGAATTGTGTAGGTTTCTTTTTCCAGGTAGCTAAAAAGCAAAGCTTCCACCCTCTCGTTTACCAACTTTGTGAATTGATTTTTAAAAGAGATTACCCGACTTTCCAAAAACCTCTCGTATCTAGAACCGGTTTTGAGGTTTTGTACCAAAGAATTCCCGTTCGGGACTTGGTAGAGCTTTGATTTCAAATCAGCGATATCAGTTTCTGCTTTGACCTGAATTTCAGCATTGGATAGGTCTGTACGAAATTCCGAATCCAAATTCGTTTTTCCGTCTTGTATGAATTCATTATAACTTTTTTTAAAAAATATTTCATAACAATTTTCCACATCGTCAGCGATTTGAGACTTTTTTTCGAGTGTCTTTTCTTCATTACCAAACCAATCATTTATAAAATTTTTAATGGTCAAATAAGAAGCACAATCTGCGATTCGATTTTTGGGAAACCATACTACATATAAACCAAAAATATGTAAAAAGCGAATAAACCCAGGATCCGGTTCCGGTTTGGGTTTATCGTATCCGTCCGCTGATACAACCAAATCTATGTTCACCTTTTGTGAACGTTCTAAAATAGCCGAACCGGAAGTATTCAAAAAAATGGTAAGACCTAATATTCTTCGCATTAGAGATTGCTCTTTTTCACCATCAAAAGCATTGGAAGATTGATAGGTTTGTTCATCCAAAATGGAGGGGGTCATAATAAAAATATCATTAAAAGGATCTTCAAATTCAATTGCTCTGGAATGAAACGGGTACTGAATAAACAAACCTCCTTTACGCCCATGGAAATAATTTAATTCATAAAGACTAGCCATAGTATTGGCAGCCGGAGTATTAAAACCCCTGGTCATACCAACGGTAGTGTGATCCATTGCAGTAAAGAAACCGTAGATGTTCACTTTGTTTTTGCCAATTTGGGTTTCCAATTCCGTTTTTGTAAGAAGAGCTATATCCGTAAAAATACCCGAACCGGAGCCACCAACGAGAGAAGAAATAATATATACGTCCACTTCGCCCGAAGAATCAATGTCAACCATGACTTGATTTTTTTTTCTAAGGTTGTAGTGTTTTAAAATACCTTCCCGAATTTTTTCTCTCGCATTTTTGTCTTTAACCACGCTTTTAAACTGCTGAATACGGTGGAGAACCTTTTCCAAATTCATCCAAAGTGCCAAACGTCCAATCTGCCTAATCCCCCCTACTCCAACATTCACCGAATTCAAGGATTTTTTCAATATATTTCTGTCAAACCAATCGTCCATTCCCCTGTACTGAGAATACAGGGTTGTTTGCTTCGGATCCAATCGACTGATTACGTCATCCATGCTATGGATAAATATTTTCTCCGTATGAATTTTTTCATATTCTTCTTCTTTGATTCCAAAAATTTGGGAGGACATGTCTTGCTTGTCCGTGCTAATAGAAAGATAATAAAAAATTGGAAGTCCGGACACACCAAACTCCTCATAAAAGTATTCTCTAGTATAATTCAAAACTTCCGTTCCAGAAGACCCCAAACCGATAAATATACTAGGTCTTATATAACATTGCGACATAGTGCCAGACCTTTCCTAAATTGGAGAAATATACTTACAAATTGATAAGGATTTAAAAATTGCCAAGGCATTTCTTGGATACCGGTTGTTCTTTTTATTTAAGTTGAGAAATATATAATCAAGGAAAAAGGACAACATACTAAAATCAAAAATCGTGCCAATCTTTTTATTTTTAGCAGTTTTATTAAGAGTAATGGCAGCAATACGCACAAAAATTTACATTTCCCCCACTTTAACACGAATTCCTTCTGAGTGGCTACTAAATTCAGGAGCATACATGCTTTCATAAAATTTAATTACATTTAGTAAAAAATTATGGATAAAAACCTATAGAAATATACCCCACTTAGATATTAGCTCAGATTATAAATTTAGTAACAATACCACCTAATTCATCTGATAAAGATTTTAATTCTTTAGCATACAATTGAATACTTTCCGTACCATGGATTGATGTGTTGATTGCCTCCTCTACATCTTTTACACTTAGAGACATTTTTTCATTTAGTATGGTTTGGGCATCCAAAGAAGCATCTATCTTAGAGCCTATTTCTAATAGATGAACAATTTTTTTATCCATATCTTGAACTGCCTTAGTTGTTTTTTGAGATGTTATTTCAAACTCTTCTGATATGTTTGTGACTTCTTTAACTGAACTCATGGTTTGTTTTACCAAATCTTTGATTTCACTTGCAACCACACCAAATTTTTTCCCAGTGTCTCCCGCCGAACTAGCTTCTATAGATGCATTCAAAGCGATTGTATTGATTTGTTGAGATATTTTTAAAATCAATTCATTTAGTTTTTTTGTTTTATCAACAACTTGGTTTAGCTCTTTAACGCAATTTTTTGTAAATGTTGATAATCCGGTAATATCCGTAATATTTATAATTAATGAGTGTGAATTATCGGCAATAGTATGAATGTTGGCAAGCATTTCTTTGAATTGCATTTGGTTTTCATTGGCTTGTTTCAGGATTACCAAGGTAGCGTCGTGAATTTTTTCCCCTAGTCTGATATGCTCTTCTGATCCTATGGCTAACTTTTCTGAAATAGACTTAATGCTAAAAATAACAGACTTTAACCATTCAACTTTTTTAAATAAATTTTCACCCTTGACTCCTTTGGTTTGTATGCCAAGTATCTCAGAGTTAAAATTACCGGATACAATAGCATTTATTTGCTTGCTTAGCAACTTTTGATCTTCGAGCATTTCATTAAAAGAGTTTACTAATTCTCCTAATTCATCCTTTGTATCTATACGAATCATTTTAACATCTTGTAATTCGTGGTGTGAAACGGATCGCATTCCCTCTACTACCTTTAATATAGGCTTAGTAAAGTTTCTTGAAATTAGGATGGTAACAACGATCCCAATTATCAAAAAAATTAAGGCAATTCCAAATGTAAGAGTTTTGCTAGATTCAATAGAGCCATAAATTTCTTTTAAATCCGTTTCCATACATAAAATCCAAGGATACTTTTTATCATTCAAATAAACGCCAAGGAAAGAATCAATTTCTCCAAGAAAGACTCCTTTGTGAATGGCAGTAGATTTCCCTCGATTCATTTGTTTGCTAATTTTAAAGTCACTTTTATTTCGAACTACTTTTATACCATCTAAAGTATTTAAATAAATTCGAGCTTTTTTATTTTCAAAACCAACCATCAATAGATTTTCAATATGACCAATCTCTATTTCAGCAACCAAAACTCCTAAAACTCGATTGCCTACCTTGATAGGAAAAAGAATCAATTGGTGAAAATGATCCTTTTCTTTAAATCCAAAAAAATCAGTAAACTCAGATTTGTCCATTTGAGAAGAAAAATATTTTAAATCGGAAATTTGTTCATTGATATGATTACTACTGTTTTGAAGATTTATTTCGTGGTTAGGGCTTAAAAATATCTTTCCTTTAGTACTTGCAAGCATGATATGATGATAAATTCCCCAATGAGTTTCCTGGAATCTTTGGATTAACTCGAAAGCTTGTTTGTAAACGAATGTATTTTCCAATTGTGTGTCAATATTCGAATTGGAAATTTGAGTAACCAAATTAACTATATCCGCAGTTTGCGTTAGGAAGGACATTTGTTTTTCTATGATTTGATAATGGGAATTCAAGCTTTCTTGTTTAACCTTTGCTACGTTATACATATCAGATTGTATTTGTGTTTTCAAAGCTTTGGAATTATTTATATAGTGTATAGTTCCAGCAAGAATAGACTGGAAAATGATAAAAGATAGAATCGCTATGAGGAGTTTATTTTTTATTGACATATTATTGTAAATGCACTAAATCCAATTCTTTATTTGTTTTGCGTAAACGCTTCACAAGTAAATCCAATAAATTTTTATAGAGTATTTTCCCTATCTTATCATTCTCTTCAGAAATTTCACCGAAGTCAAAGCTAGAAAAATAACAAATACGAACATCCGTCGTTGCTTTTACTGATGCTGAGACCTTTCTATCATCTATCAAAGAATATTCTCCGAAACAAGAGCCGGATTCCAATTTTCCAATTTTTACTTCAGTCGGTCTTTTCTCACCTAATTTGTTTTCCTGAGGTAAATAGATTTCTACTTTTCCGCTTAACACAATGTACAATCCTATACCTGCATCACCTTCTTGTATAATATCTTCACCTGCATTTATTTTTTTCAGTCGACATTTCTTTAAAATTAGCTGCAATTCATCCTTTTTAAATCCTTTCATAATATCAGATGAATTGAGTATATCCCTATCAGCATTGGTAAAACTATCTTTAAACAACATAACCCCTCCTACAGTTTCCACTACATTCAAGTATAGAGATACATAAATCTCAAAAATCAAATTAATCTTAGTATAATTTTACGCAACTGATTTATACTTTGATTAGAATGATTTTTAGGATTTCCATGATTTTAAAGAATTTTCTTTGATTTCATATCCGAAAAATGAAAAAAATTGTCTGTTTTTAGCTTAGAAAGATTATAAAATTAGGGAAAGCCGGAAAGTCAAGAAAAAAATGTTATTGACATTATTTGCAGCTTATCGAAAGAAGTAGAAATGAACTACTGGTTATTTAAGTCCGAGCCAAATATATTTTCCATAGAACATTTAAAAAACTCCAAAAATAGTACTGCCCATTGGGAAGGAGTGAGAAACTATCAAGCAAGGAATTATTTACGGGATAAGGTAAAACAAGGCGATAAAGTATTATTTTACCATAGCAATTCCGATCCAAAAGGAATAGTTGGAATATGTAAAGTTGTAAAAGAAGGTTACATAGATCACTTTGCTTTTGATAAAAAAAGCCCATTTTTTGACCCCATAAGCGATGTACAAAACCCTAGATGGTATATGGTAGACATACAATTGGAAAAAGTTTTCGAAAAAATCATCCCACTTTCGGAAATCAAAAAGTATCCAGAATTACAAAATATGGTACTCGTTCGGAAGGGTTCCAGACTATCTATTCAACCTGTTACCAAAGAAGAATTTGAATTTATAGTAAAACTAAATGGGAATTAAATGCTAATTACATACCCTCTAACTTTGTAATTTTTTCCAGAACTTCAATTTCAGAATCCAATTCCATAACGTCATTGGACAATAGCTTTTCATATAATTTTTCAAAAGCCATAAAAATTGAATCCAAAACAGAATCAACTTTTTGCATGGACTGAATAATTTCCTGGGTTTGTATATTTTGGTTGTACAACTCTACATATTTGTTTAATATTTTTACTGTTGCATCAGGATAATAAGATAAAAACTGTCTAGACAATTGTATATCTCTTGGATCTTTTTTGTAATTTTCTTTTAGTTTTTCAAGCATTCCTAAGATTCTTTTTACTTTAAAACGTATACTTTCGTTTTTAATTTTTTGTAAAATACCTTCTACGTCCGAAATAGTTTTATCCAAACTTTGAATCGTTTCCTTATAGTGAGCAGCACTCGCTTTGTCTTTGTATTTGTCAAAAATATGGTATTCTTCTTCTATTTTTTGTTTTCGTTTTTTTAGTGAAGGAAAAAAGCTAAACGGATAGTGAAAATCTTTTCCATAAGAAGTTTTGATCATAGCGGTTGTTAGCTCAATAAAATGATAAATGATAAGTGAAACGATCATTATGTAGTTTACGGGAGCACTAAAAAAAGAAGTGATTCCAAAGGCAGCAGCCAAAAAACCTTGTAGAAATACGGCTTCTTTTGCTTGCTCGGAAGAATACTCTCCTTCGTTTCTTCGAGTTAGCCAAATAATAAAAGGAGTTATAAGGTTTGCCAAAAAGGAAAAGGTAAACCCCAAAGGAGTTGCCATAAGTAAATAAGACAAAGCTGTTGACAGGTGAGCACGCCTTGCCCACTTTTTTTCTTCTCTGTTTGTTGTTTCATTCATAGATGCCATTTTGTTTAGAACGTATTTTTTCTTTCTAAGAGTCTGTTTTTTATATCGGACTCTAATTTAACAAGCTCAACTTCTGCTTGTCTTCTTTTTTGTCTGCCTTCTTCCTGTATTTTTAGGGTTTCATCTATGGTTGAAATAAGATTGTGATTGATTTTTTTAAGCGTTTCAATTTCTACAATTCCTTTTTCTGACTCTTTGGCTATTTCAATGGAACCGGTTTTTAACATTTCTGAGTTTCGAGAAAGCAATTCATTGGTTGTAGCGGTAACTTCTCTTTGAATTTCCAAAGCCTTTTTTTGGCGAGCCAAACCAAGCGATATAACAATTTGATTTTTCCATAGTGGTATGGTATTTAAAATTGAGCTTTGAATTTTTTCAACCAAAACTTGGTTTCCATTTTGAATCAAACGGATTTGAGGTCCTGTCTGCAAAGATAGCATCTTACTTAACTTTAAATCGTGCAATTTCTTTTCAAAGCGATTTACCAATTGGGATAAGTCCTGAAACTTTTGTGCTTCTACAGGATCATTGGAACTCTCAACACTACGTTTCATGGCTGGTAAAACATTATCTTGAAGGTCTTTAAGCTTTTCTTCTCCAGCGAGTATGTAGAGATTTAAGTCTTTAAAATACTCCAAATTTTTTTGATAGAGTTTATCCATTAAAGTTATATCATTTAGAAGGGTAATTCGAGCTTTATGTAATTCATCAATAATTTTATCAATTTGAACACTAATTGTATCGTATTTTGCCATGAATTTTTTGGAAGAATCCATAAGTGAACCAATTATAGGTATCTTGGAAAGAAAACTTTTATCGGTAGAGTAGCTTTCTACGTCCAAATCTTTGACTTTTATCATCAAATTTGACAAAATATCTCCAGCAAAGCCAGAATCCTTAGACTTAATATCATTTAATACCTGCTCCGAGAATTCGGATATTTTTGATTGTGCACCAACTCCATATTGAATAACAGTTTGAGAATCTTGGATATTGATTTGACTTTTGATGTGTTCGATTTTTTTCTTGTCTTCCGGTGAAAGTTGTATTGCATTTGTATCGTTTGGTAATTGTTGAACTTCAGTTTCCATGGTTAAATCATATATCCTTTTTTTTAATACCCAAATTTAGTATTAGTTCTAAACAAGAAAATAAATTCAAATGTTATATTATTTTGTTTATTAAATTTTTTTCTTTTTGCGTATAGTTAGATACCATTTACAAAACCTCTTCTTCTTAACATAAAAATATGATAAATATTTTTTTTGATAAGAGGGACTAGGCTCACCAACCGAGTATATTCTTACTTTTTGCTACATTGAACAAAAAACTCTTTGAAAGAATTCAAGGCATTAATCTTATATGAAAAAAAAACTAGGTTGTTGGATGTCGATAAAATCTAAAAGGTGGGATTGATAGAACATGGATGAAGCAACACTTCTTAGCAAAGTGATCAAATTGGATACATTCACTTACTTAAATGACCGAACTATTGTTTAGATGTAATTATTTTAGAAGGTGATTCTGCAAACCCTCTGAAAAGCAAAGTGTCAATTAAACGATCCCGTATTTTTTCTGTAGTGGTATCAATTTTGTCGATCTTTTTATCGACTTCCGTAAATCGTATGTCAAGTCTTTTATCCAGTTCCTCGAACCTTCTATCAACTTCCATAAAACGTATATCAAGTCTTTTGTCCATTTCCGTAAATCGCTTATCCATATCTGCTTTGAGTTCAGCTTTTTGATTGTCCATTTTTGTGTCAAGCTTGCCAATATCCGCTTTGAGTTCGGCTTTTTGATTATCCATCTTTACGTCAATCTTACCAATATCCGCTTTCAACTCAGTTTTGAGTTCTTCGTTTCCATTCTTGATAAGTTTGTAGATGGTTAGCAGTATGGTTATTACGGATGCGATCATTCCTATCAAAATTTTGTATTCCATGGAAACCTCCATTAGCTTTAGACATAGTATATTTTCGTGATTTGCTTGATTTTAAAAAGCCTTTTTTTAAAAAAGTTCTGTCTTTTTCGTGTTAGAACCATTTTTGGTTTTAAATGCGAAACCACCTTCCATCATTGGAGATATTTTGTCCAGAGTAGGAGCTAAGTAGTGGTGAAAATGTAATCTTTTAACAAACTTCAGAAAAAAAATTGCTTTGTTATAAGGCTATATTTGTAAAGAACCATTTTTATGGGAATTGAGCTTGGATAAACAAACCATAAACTTCTATAATACAAACGCTAAAAAGCTATACCATAGATATACCTCTGTTAAATCGATGGAAGGCATTTGTATTTATTTCCCAATCGCTTTTCCAAACAAAAGAAGCAAGATTCTCGACATTGGCTCTGGTTCCGGTCGGGATGTCTTGGATTTGCTGAAACATGGCTATGACGCTTATGGTGTGGACGCAAGCGAGCAGTTAATCTGTGTTTCACAAATCAACAATCCCACCTTAAAAGAAAGGTTATTTCATTCTTCCCTTCCAAAACTCGAAAAGATTACGGAAAAGTATGATGGAATTCTTTGCTCTGCGGTTTTAATGCACATTCCCAAAGAGCATCTTTTTGATAGCGTTTACAAAATAAGAGAACTCTTAAATGCCGGTGGAAGATTGCTTCTATCGATTCCCCTCAACCGTTCCGTTGATAGGGAAACTTTTCGAGATGAAGAAGGAAGGTTGTTTTATCCATATAGTGGAGAATATTTGCAACTCTTACTGGAAAGGGTTGGATTCCAAATTATAGGGAAATGGATAAACAAAGATTCATTGCATCGGGATTTGGAATGGATTACAATGCTTTTCCATTATGGTGGAACAGATAATTGACATTCGTTGAACAAAAATTGGCAGATTTGATAACAAGCAAATTCTGATGGTCACATAGTTCATAATCAAGAAATTCCCAAACGTTTTTTTGTTGACGAGAGAAAAACAAAGGGAGGCATTACATTAACAGATAATTTTTTTGAGTTAAGTGAACAACCCCAGTATTCGAGTCTGAATGAAGAAACTGAAGCTCGGTGGAGATTAGTGGAAAAGGCATGGGAGTTGAATCATATAATTTATTTTGAAGTTAGTCTTCACTTTTGTAAAACCTTTAGTCGCTGTTTCAAACATTTCTACCTAGGAAAGAGTAGAAATAAGAATCGAACTAAAAAAACACTTGTTCCACACTGTTTAAGTGAGCAAATTGGATACACTCACTTACTTAAATGACCGAACTATTGTTTTGATGTGATAATTTTAGATGGTGATTCTGCAAACCCTCTAAAAAGTAAAGTGTCTATTAATCGATCTCGTATTTTCTCCGTAGTAGTATCAATTTTGTCGATCTTTTTGTCCATTTCTACAAACCGCTTATCAACTTCCATAAACCGCCTATCCATTTCCGTAAATCGCTTATCCATTTCCGCTTTGAGTTCGGCTTTTTGATTGTCCATTTTTGTATCAAGCTTTCCAATATCCGCTTTGAGTTCGGCTTTTTGAATATCCATTTTTGCATCAAGCTTGCCAATATCTGCTTTCAACTCGGTTTTGAGTTCCTTATTTCCGTCTTTGATAAGCTTGTAGATGGCTAAAAGTATTGTGATTACAGAAACTATCATTCCTATAAGAGTTTTGTTATCCATTGTCTTACTCCATTTTTCATTTTATTTGTTCTAAATATATTGGGTATAAAAATAGAAAATTGGTACTTGTTTTTTTGAAAAAAATGCAAATATTTTCGCCTTAGGACTGAAAATGGTTCTAAAGGCTAAATGCCTGGTTTATGCAAACACACCGATATTTAAAAATGAAATGGTCAACAAGACAAAGCTATCCTCAAGTATTATCACAGATCGCAAAGGTTTGATGCGAAACTTCTTGGACAATTGGGATAAGATAGACTTATGATTTTCGGAAGATAAATTTCCACCGGAAAAATCTATTTACCTATCTTTAGTAAAAGGCACAGGAATTCATAAAAAGGATAAAGACAGATATTTCATCCAAGAACCAATAGAAGAAAGTTACATTCTACTTTGGAAACGAATGGAACTTTAATTGAAAAGGAAGAAAATACTTTCCATGAAAATTTGTTAAATCAAATAATTCTAGGTTTTCCACTGTTTTTAGGAGAGTTTCAAATATGTCAAATAGTATTATATACAACTTCTCTGGGTCTTTTTTACACAGGTCTAAAAACTCTTCTTTATTTGGAAACATTCTTGAATGTTTTTATCAACGTCTTATTGTCGCAATCACTTTTTTAGCCACTGAATAATTACGTTTTTTGATTCAATTTTCTTGCTCATAACTTATTCTTTCTTTTCACTGTTCAATATTTCTCTCTATATGCCCCGCTATGCTGCAATAATGATCAATGCAACAGACAAAGTTAGCCAGTCCTCACCCAGAGCAATTCAGAGTCAGCAGAAAAGCTTGCAAAAATTTCTGAGGAATTAAAAGAAACTTCAAGTAATTTGAACAAAAAAATTGAAGCATAGCAACTTTCTAAAATAACGTGAGTTCGATATAACATTTTTATTTCACCTAAAGGGCAACCACCGGGGGATTGCCCCTACAAAGCCTGTGGTATTTTTGGGCGTAGGGGTGAACCGAAACCGGACTACAAATTTCAAGAGAATCTTTAGTGGTATTTTTGGGCGTAGGGGTGAACCCCTGTGTTCACCCTACTTATTTTTATAACATTATTCCTTACGTCGAACTAGCGTTAAAATAAGGTAACAATCCTTCATAAATAAAAAATTGTATATTTGATTTTTTAAATTTTATTGAAATTAAGGACTCTATGTATAAAATGTATTTATGAAAAGTAAACTATTTATTATTTTTTTGATATTTTTTCCGGTTATTTATTGCTCGGAAGCCTTTTCCCAAAATACAATATTGGTTCTGAAATCTACTCCCCATAAAAAACCGGAGGTAAAATTACGAAAATACTCAAAGTTATATGGGAGACGGTACAAACCGAAACCGGCATTAGTTGATGGTTTAGTTTATACTACTGTGAATGCTACTATAAATGCTACTGTATACGTAACTGCTGAAACAACAGCAAATTCGTCAAGAGTTACTAGTGCCCCTAGTCTCCATGCAACAGCCAATTCCTCAAGAGCAACTACAGAACCTTCTGCCGAAGTAACTGCAAATTCTACTAGGGGAACTACCGAACCTACTGCAGATTCAACAGAAAGTTCGACTGCTTCTTCTTCTGGAAGATATGAAGAAATGCAACATCTTTTTGTCACACATAACTTTGAACAATTGGAAATAGAAATGGCACAAGGAATAGGAGAAAAGCTAAATGTTTTGGCGTTTTTGCACGGTTGCCCCGATCATCTAAATCGAGAATTTGCGAAGATGGCTAAGAAAAATTATATAAATTTATTCGAAAATTCGGACGAACTTACTCCGGCATCTTTTGTGAAACGGATTCACAATCAAATACAAAACGAGGAAAGACTAAAAAGTGGATGTAAATATTCAGGGTAAAGCACACTTCATGCCATGTATTGCTTAGGGGTTCTCCAACACAAAGCCCATATCCTTACCCATTATCTTGTTAGTTACTCAAACCACCGTAACCCAGGAGAAATTCAATGAAAAAAGATTATACTCACATAGCTTTTGTTTTAGACAGGTCTGGCTCAATGTCTTCCAGTAAGATAGAAACGATTAAAGGTTTTAACTCATTTTTGCAAGAACAACAAGGATTAGAGGGCAAGGCAACTTTTACATTAGTTCAATTTGATGATCAATATGAAGTTTGGCATGATTTTGTTGATATACAAAAAGTTAAAAAACTAAAAGACAAAACTTACGTGCCCAGAGGAATGACAGCTCTCTTTGACGCTATCGGAAAAACTATCAATATAATTGGGAAAAAGTTGTCTGATTTGAAAGAAGAAGAACGCCCCGAAAAAGTTGTCTTCGTAATACTTACCGACGGGCAAGAAAATTCTAGTTTGGAATATCGTTTTGAAGTTATTTCTGATATGATAAAACACCAAACGGAAAAATACAATTGGACTTTTGTTTTCCTCGGTTCAGAATTGAGTGCTGTGGATCAAGCTATCAATATGGGAATTTCATCCTCCAACACTTTAAACTATTCAGCTGATGCAGAAGATGTCCAAATTTTGTATAAGAGCGTAAGCAGCAGCGTATCAAAATTAAGAATGGCAAAAGAAGCAAAGATGGATTTCTTCTCTGAGGACGAAAAAGCTAGTTATAGGAGTAAAATCCAAAAGAAATGATCCATATATGGTAAAGATAAACTATGCACAAAGCCATGTATTATCCCAATTTGAAGTAGGTTTTGATTCCATCTAGCACACTGTTGGCTGCAACGGAAGCTAAAATAAGACCCATGACCCTACTAATAATACTAGCACCCGAATCACCAATGACTTTGTGAATCCTTTGAGCAAGCAATAAAAAAAGTAGTGTTATAAGCAAAACCAAAACCATAACACCGGTTGTGATGGTCTGATTTAGAATGGAAAAACGAGTGTTGTCTGTCAAGAGTACTACACCCATCATTGCTCCGGGCGAAGCTATGGAAGGTATTGCCAAAGGAAATATAGCCGTTTCTTTTCCGTCTTTTACAATTTGAATTTCACCTTCTGGTTTACCTTCTCCAAAAATCATGGATAAAGCAAACAAAAATAAGACTATTCCTCCAGCAATTTGGAAAGCCGAAAGTGGAACACCAATAGCATCTAACAAAATTTCTCCAACAATAACGAAAAATACGAGAATCCCACCTGCTACAAAAATAGCTCTGTAGGCAATTTTTGATTTTTCCCAATCTTTGTGCTGTTTGGTAACTGCAATAAAAACGGGAATTGTTCCTATCGGATCGATGACCGCCCATAATAATACAAAGTTCTTAATAATATCTTCTATGTTTTGCATAATAAACTTCTTTATAATAATTAAAACTATACATATAACTAATCTTCTTTTTTGGGGTAAAGAACAATCTTTTCATGTAACATACTTTCAATTCTTGCCAATTTTTGCTGCACGTTCTTTTTTTGGATTTTCATCAAGAATTCCATTGTTATAGGTAGAACCAAACTTGTTAAAGCACTTGCCACAAGCACTCCGCTTATAACTACCGTTGCCAGAGGACGTTGAACTTCCGAACCTGCACTTGAAGATAAAGCCATAGGGATAAACCCAATGGCTGCAATCAGAGCAGTAGTCATCATAGGGCGTAAAGATTTTACTCCGGCAGATTTTATCGCTACTTTAAGCGAAAGTCCGGTTCTAAGATCGTCGTTCAATCGGGAAGCAAAAACTACTCCGTTTAAAACGGCAATTCCGCTTACGGCTATAAATCCAACGGCAGCAGGAATGCTAAAAGGTAAATCACGAAGAACAAGACCCCAGATACCTCCAGAGACGGCAAATGGAATCACAATAAATATTCCAATAGCATAAAATACGCTTCGGAAGGTTATAATGAGCATTACAAAGATGATAAGCAGGGATATTGGAATAACTAACAAAAGCTTATTTTTTGCTCTTGTAAAGTTTTCAAATTGTCCACCCCATTCCACCTCATATCCTGGCGGTAGGTTGCTTACAATGGCTTCTGTTTTTTCTTTGGCTTCCTTGATATAACTAACCAGGTCTCTTCCCCGAATATTCACTTCTACAAAAATCCTGCGTTTTAGGTTTTCTCTATATATGGCAGAAGCAGAATCCACAAAGTCTATATCGGCAACCTGAGCCAGCGGAATAGTACTTCCTGTTGAAGTCATTATAGGAATATTGTTAATCTGCTTTATATCACCAATTATGTTTAAGTCTAAACGTAAAACGAGGTCAAATCTCTTTGTTCCTTCATATATTTTGCCTGCATTGGAACCAACCCTAAGCATTTCTACCGTTTTGAGAATTTCAGAGGCAGAGACTCCGTACCTAGCCATTTTGTCATAATTCGTATTGATCCTTAACGTAGACAAGCCTATTATTTTTTGCACTCGAATGTCGCCCGTTCCTGCAATTGCTCTCATTTTATCTGCTATTTTGTCACCAACATCTTTTAAGGTAAAAAGATCGTCACCGTATACCTTAACAACAATGTCTGCTTTGGAACCTGCCAAAAGAGAATTGACTCGATTTTCAATAGGCTGTGAGAGGCTAACTTGGGTCATTGGAATAGCGTACAGTATTTTGTTTTTAATTAGTTCCATCATTTCTTCTCTTGTTTCTACGGAGTTCCATTCATTTTTGTTTTTTAGTTTTATCATAATACTTGTTTCGTCAGTTCCCATTGGCTCTACGGCTGTTTCTCCTCTTCCCACTCGAGACACTACGCTGACAATTTCGGGTATTTCTCTAAGGATTTTCTCTATTTCTACGTTTAAGTCGCGAGAATAGGTAATGGCAGAAGAAGGTGCCCTTTTTACGTCCAACTCTATTTCACCTTCGTCTATTCTGGGAATAAATTCAGCTCCTATTGTCGTAAAGAGCAAAAAGGAAGAGATTACAAAAATGGTTGTAAAGAGTAATAGCTTTTGTTTGTTGGAAAAGCTCCACTCTAATGCAAATTGGTATATTTCTTTTATACTATCCCAATATTTATTTTTGTGAAAAGTTGGTTCGGGATATAATATGGCAAGGCTTGCCGGAAAAGTTGTTATGGAAAATATAAGGGCTGCTCCTAAAGCAAGAGCAACGGTGATTGCCATGGGACGGAACATTCGACCTTCTACTCCGTCCAAAACCATTAAAGGAAGATAAACAAGCATAATGATAGCAACAGAAAAAGTAACGACTCTACCTACTTTACAACTACTCTCTATTATAATTTCTTTTGTTGTTTTTAAAATTTCGTATTTGTCCATGGGTTTGGAGAAATAATTTTGTTTATCTATGAATCCCACAAAAACCGTTTCCAGAATAACAACGGCACCATCCACAAGTAGTCCGAAATCTATAGCACCAAGACTCATCAAGTTTCCTACAACTCCAAACATTCTCATTAAAATAACTGCCTGTAACATAGAGATAGGAATGGCAAGTGCAACAAGTCCTGCTCCTTTGGCAGAACCTAATGTTATAAGTAAGGTAATAAAAACCAGAGCAGCGCCTTCTAAGAGGTTTATAAAAACCGTAGAAAGTGCTCTGTTGATAAATTCTGATCTGTCATAAAAAGGCTCGATTTTCATGCCAGTTGGGAGTTTCTTGTTTAGTTTTTTGATTTTCTTTTTTACTTTATGAACCACTTCTCTGGAGTTTTCTCCCAATAGCATAATGACAGTAGCAGCAACAACTTCTTGCTGATTTTTAGTTGCAATCCCATATTGCAAGGCAGTTCCCACTTTCACTTCAGCAATTTGTCCTAGCAACAATGGTGTTCCGTCCGGAAATGTACGAACAGCAATACGTTCGATTTCATCAATCCCCTCGAACTGTCCTTCGCCCCGTATAACAATTTGCTCTTTTCCTTTGATAATGTACCCACCGCCCATATTGGTATTAGCTGCTTTTATATTGGATAAAACTTCAGATACGGTTAGTTTATAAACTGCCAGTTTTCTTGGGTCAATGATAACTTGATATTCTTTTACCTTTCCGCCTATGCTATTGACTTCTATTACTCCCGAAATAGATTTGAGCTGTTTGGATAATTCCCAATCTATGTAGGTTCGAAGTTCCATCGGAGTGTGTCTGTTAGAACTTAGGACAAATTCGTATATATCACCCAAAGCAGTTGCAACAGGCGATAATTCGGGACTTCCATATTCAGGCGGAATTTCCGCTTCCGCTTGCTTTAAGCGTTCTGTTACGAGTTGACGAGCAAACCAAATATCGACATTATCGTTAAATATTACCGTAACACTACTAACACCGGTTTTAGATATGGAACGAATCTCTGTTACACCTGGCATTCCATTTAGTTTTAACTCAATGGGATTCGTGATAAATTGTTCGACTTCTACAGGAGAAAGACCAGGAGAAGAAGTAACTGCTGAAACTTGGACATTTGTAACATCCGGGACAGCATCGACTGCAAGGTTTAATGCATTATAAATACCAATCAGGCATACAATCCCTGTGATTAGTATTACCGTATACTTGAATTTGATGGAAGTTTCTATAATTTTTTCTATCATACTTTTATGAAAATTAAAGGAATCTATTTTCCAATTCTTTTTATATAGGTTAAGATGTGGAAGAAAAATATATAAAAATAGTCTAACAAAACCTAATTTCCACTTGCATAGAAATGATAATAAATAAACTTTTAATGCTAAAAGCCCAAAAAAAGAGTTTTTATGAACCAATTATCAATCAAAATATTTGCTGACGGAGCTGATAAAAACGGGATATTAGAAATGTACAAAAAGCCGTACATCAGCGGGTTTACAACTAACCCAACCCTAATGAAAAAAGCCGGAATTACAAACTACACCGAATTTGCCAAAGACATACTTTCCGAAATACCGGATCGCCCTGTTTCTCTGGAAGTCTTTGCTGATGATTTTGCCGAAATGGAAAGACAAGCCCTTTTAATTAACTCCTGGGGGGGAAATGTCTATGTAAAAATTCCAATCACCAACACAAAAGCAGAGCCTTCTTACAAATTAATCCAATCTTTGACTAAAGAAAAAGTTAAACTAAACATCACGGCAGTGATGACACTAGAGCAAGTCCTACAAACTGTTCTTTCTTTAAAAGGAACGGAATCTGCCATTGTATCTGTTTTTGCCGGAAGGATAGCAGATAGCGGAATAGACCCAATTCCCCATATGAGGGCTGCACTAGAAATCACAAACATGTATCCCAATATTGAACTTTTGTGGGCAAGCCCAAGGGAAGTTTTGAATATTATCCAAGCTGATGAAATGGGTTGTAATATAATAACCGTTACCAATGATTTATTAAAAAAACTAGATACGCTTGGCAAGGATTTACAAGAATTTTCTTTGGATACTGTTAAAATGTTCTACAATGATGCCTCAAACGCGGGTTATCAAATATGAGGTATTTTGTGACGGGTGGAGCAGGTTTTATCGGAAGTAATCTGTGTGATAGATTGTTACAAAAAGGTAATGATGTTACGTGTTATGACAATTTTAGCACGGGCAAAGACAATTTTTTAGTAGAAGCTAAGAAAAGTCCAAATTTTCGTTTAATCAAAGGTGATCTTTTGGATGAAAAACTATTGGAAAGTTCAATTGCAGGACATGACTTTGTTTTTCATTTGGCAGCCAATGCAGATGTTCGATTCGGAACAAATCATCCAAGAAGGGACTTAGAACAAAACACAATTGTCACTTTCAATGTATTGGAAGCAATGCGGAAAAATGGAATGAATAAAATAGCTTTTTCATCTACCGGCTCAATTTATGGAGAAGCGGGTGTAATTCCAACACCGGAAGACTCTCCTTTTCCAATTCAAACTTCTTTGTACGGAGCTTCCAAGCTCGCTTGTGAAGGATTGATTTCAGCATATGCAGAAGGTTTTGGTTTTCAGGGTTGGATTTTTCGTTTTGTATCTATATTGGGTGAAAGATACACACATGGTCATGTGTATGATTTTTATCAAAAGTTGAAAAGTGATCCAAATAAAATGCAAGTTTTAGGGAATGGAAGGCAAAAAAAATCCTATCTTTACATTCAGGATTGCTTGGATGCTATTTTTATAGCTTTGGATAAAGCAAATGAGAAGGTAAACATATTTAATTTGGGAACTCGGGAGTATTGTGAAGTCAACAATTCTATTCAGTGGTTATGCGAATCACTTGGAGCGCAACCAAAATTGGAATATACGGGTGGTGAAAGGGGTTGGATTGGTGATAATCCTTTTATTTTTTTGGATACAAAAAAGATCAATTCTCTTGGATGGAAGCCAAAATTGAGCATTCGAGAAGGCATTTTGAAAACTCTGGAATTTCTACAAAATAATGAATGGGTGTATAAAAGTATACCATGATAAGAGTGATTAGTTCTGTTTTCCTTCTAGCCACCAGGTATTCATAAATCCCTTTCCTTTGATTTCTAATTTACCTCGTTCTTTTAAAGTGTAATGATTTTGCAGTTTATTATAAACGGTTTCGGTTACCTGGATTTTTCCAGGTAGACCGTGTGATTCCATTCGGCTAGCTATGTTTACGGTGTCACCCCAAAGGTCATAGATAAATTTTTTCTTGCCAATTATACCAGCCACTACGGTTCCAAAATGAACACCAATTCTTACATCAAGTACATATTCACCGTTGGCTAGAGAGGATACAAGTTTAGGCATGGCAAGAGCCATATCTGCTATTGCATTTGTATGATCCGGATTGGTAAATGACAAACCTCCCACTACCATATATGCATCACCAATAGTTTTTATTTTTTCTAATCCAAAAGATTCGGTGAGTGTATCAAACTCAGAAAAGATGGTATTAAGCAGTGCAACCAGACCTTCCGGTGGGATACGGGTAGAAAGTTCGGTAAAATTAACAATATCCGCAAAAAGTACACTAACGTTTTCTATTTTGTCTGCAATCTGTTTTTCTCCATTCTTTAGTCTTGTAACGATAGGGGCAGGTAAAACATTCAATAAAAGACCTTCCGATTTATGACGTTCTTTCTCGATAGTATTATGAGCTTCAAAAATCACTGCACTAAATCGATTGTTTATAAAAGCAACCGTTGAACCTAGAAGCCACGTTCCTAAAAGTAGGGAGTTATATTCCACAAATTTTGGAAGGTCAAAATGTGGAACAAGGTAAAGTAGCAATACGTTATAAACAAAAATAAAGTTTAGTCCGTGTAAACTCAATTCAAGAAATGAGAACGGAACAAGTGTAAGCCAAAATATCAAAACGAAGTTTAAAAAAGCCCAGTACGAACTACCCAAACCACCAGCATAGAAGGTTATAAAAGATGAAGAAATAACTACAACATAATAGCCAAAATAGATATGAATTTTCACCTTTTGCCTACTTCGTTTCATGCTAAGATCAAGCAATAGATTCGTGCCTATTATAACAGATGTGATTAATCGAATGAAAGTGGTTTTTTTCGCATCTACTAACTCTAAAATGTGGTCCAAGCTAATGAATCCAACATAGAAACCTATTCCGGTTAAAGTACTAACAATTGCAAGAGTAAAGATGTGCCTTTCTCTAAACTCCACAAATTGGGCGTTTTTATTCCACTTCAAAAGGCTGAAAATACGATTTTTAAGGGTTCTCATTATCGCTTTAAAAAAATTCCATATACACTTCCTTTGAATTATGTATCACCTTAAAGTATTTTTTTGTCAATTTGAATCTTTTCAATGAAAATTATATATAATCCAATCGAGTAATCCGACAAACCATGGTAAAAAACTAAATGAAAAATAAAAGCGAATCCTTACAATTTCCGATTGTCATCCTTTCTATGTAAAACGAATAAAATAGAGTTGTTCCTACATAAACCTATGAAAAAAGAGTGATAATGCAAGAGAACATTATGCAAACACAGAATAATAAAGAATATAAAATCCGTGAGTCTGAAAAAATCTTTAAGCTATCTTTTGAAGAAAAAAGTCTCCAAATTGAGAGAAAAATTAATCAAATTCGATACATTTTTTGTCTATTATTTTTTATATCGGGCTATTCTACCTACAAAAGCGGTGGACATTACCAAATCTATTTAACGCTTTTTATATCTGTTGGAATATATTTCTTATTTACCGTTTTTTTTCACTTTTTACTAACCAAAATCAAGTACCAAAGTTGGATTAAGTATGTTTCAACCATAGTGGATTTGAATTTGGTTTTTATGGTTAAGTTCGGCTTTCATTTTGATCCGAATTTTGGTTGGGGTTTTGCCATTAAGGAACAAGCTTCTTTCATTGTATATTTTCTATTTGTATCTTTAGCCGGACTAAGATTGGATAAAAAGTTTTCTTTATTTACCGGAGTTTATGCTACATTTTCTTATGTTTTGGTTTTAATTTTGGGATTGGCATCAGGAGATGTTACATTTACAGGAGACCCAGGTAAGGTTTTTGATCCGAAATCTTTGCGAGCGCCAACTGAGATTTCTAAAATCTTATTTCTATTTTTTTCTTCTTATATCGTTTCCTACCTTGCCAATGAAACACGTAGCTTTTTGGGTATGCTGTCCGAATCGGAGACCAAAACAAGACACAATATAAAAATCATGGAATCTATAATGGAGAAAATTGAGATCGTTTCCGATAGTCTGAAAACAATGATAAACAATTTGAATAAAAATATAATTCAAATCAAATCTAACGTCACGGAGCAGGAAGATTTCTCCAAACAAGATTTGCTTTTGGTTGGAAGACTGGTTAAAGAAGGTGAAGAAGTGAACCAAATTACAACCATGCAATTGCACCTGATTGAAAAAATTTTCAGCAGAATTAAAAATTTGGGTGAATCAACCGTTACTATTATGCAGGACGGGCAGGATACATACAAAAAAGCAATCCAAACAAGAGATATTACCCTATCTTCTCGAAAATCTTTAAACGAAACAATAGATGTTGTGAGGGATATGAAAGAACAATCGGAAAAAATCTATAACATATCCAAAACAATCAATGATATAGCCGATCAAACAGGTCTTTTGTCTTTGAACGCGTCCATTGAAGCGGCTCGTGCAGGAGAGCATGGAAAGGGATTTTCTGTTGTCGCAATGGAAGTTCAAAAGTTGGCAGATAGAAGCATTCAATCCTCAAAAGAGATAAATACTATTATCCATGCAACTGTTAAAAATATTGAAAAAGCTTCTAAAATGATCTTGAATACGTCTGAAAAATTAGAAATTGTTGTTAGGGTTGCAGAAGAAAATGAAAAATTCTTAAAAAAATTAACTGAGCAGATAAAAACTCAAGAAAAAACGACCCTTGCCATTAAGGAAAATATTGAAAATATAACAGATATTGCGGAAAACGTATGCTCCTTAACATCCGGACAAAAAAACGCCATTCAAGAATTGGAAAATAAGAACATAAAAATGGAAGAAGTAAACAAAGCTTCGGTAGAAATATCTATGAATCTTGAAAAACTATCTTCTTCTTTGAATGAATATTCGAATACTTTAGACGATTTGATCAAAAATAGAGATAAAAAAATTATAACAGAAGAAAAACGAAAAGTATCCCAAGAAATTTTTCAAACAATTTTAAAACCAGTCAAAGAGGACAGATAGTTTATGAGTATACAACAAGATGTTTTTGACCAAATGAATAAAGACTTCCAAGCATTTTTGGAAAAAAAGAATTCCAAAGGAAAAATTGAACTTCCACCCAAAGTGTTTTTGGATATGCAGGGAGAAATCCTTGAATACGAAAGAAAGAAAATGTTAAAAGTTGCGTTTCCTATTTTAGAGCGTTATGCAAATCCTATGGGAAATATGCAGGGAGGAGTTGTTGCTGCAGCTTTTGATAATACATTTGGTCCGCTTAGCTTTTTAATAGCGTGCCGTCCAGTAACAACACTAGATATGAATATCAACTATATTCGACCCATACCTATCAATGACAGAATAACAATTACCGCAAAACTTATTGTTCGTGGGTTTAGCACTATGAATATGTCTGCCGAATGTTACAATTCCAAAGACAGGTTGATGGCTTCGGCTACTACCAATATGCTGGTTTTGAGTTAAACTGCATTTTAGTACTGTGAATCAAACAATTTTTATTTTGGATCAAGGTTCATCCCGAAATATTTATTACAATCTGGCAATAGAGGAGGCTTACTCTCTCCATTTCATAAAAGAAGGATGCGTTGGGGGTATTCGATTTTGGATGAATAGCAATTCTGTGGTGCTAGGACTTTCCGAAGATGTGGAAACAAATGTACCATCTGAAAAATTACTAAACTTTCAAAACAACTTTTTGAATTTACAAGTTAGTATCAAACCTATCAAAAATAATTTATATATTGCACGTAGGTGTTCTGGTGGTGGAACGGTTTACCAAGATATGGGATTAAACTTGAATTATTCTTTATTTGTTTCCACAAAATACAAAACGGAACTCTATCCCATCAAACAATCGTATCAAATTTTGTTACCACTAGTAATAAACGCTCTCTCCAAGCAAGGTATTGAAGCGAGGATGGGTGGGAGTTCGGATATTATTATTCCCAGTAATGATGTATTAAAAAAAATTTCGGGTAATTCACAATTTAGAAAAAAAGATACTTTAACACTTCATGGAACCCTCATTTTGAATGAATCTCTTATACCTTCCATAACAAAAAATGTCAAGCATCCTCCAACAGAACCGGATTACAGACAAAAAAGGGAGCATAAAGATTTCCTTTCTTCTTTGCCGGGCAATTTTTCTGAGTCCAAGTTTAAAAAAGATTTAGTAATAAATTTTATAAATTATATGGATTCGGAAGAATTAAACAAAAAAAAGCAGTTTTCGTTTATAAAAAAAATCTTAAAAGAAGCAAAAATTTTATATAAAGAAAAATACGCTAATTTGGAATACGTTCTAAAAAGATAATTAACTATAGGGTATTTTATGAAAATACAAACAAAAATTACGGAAATGTTGAATATTGATCTCCCGATTTTAGGTGCACCTATGTTTTTGGTATCTTATCCTCGTCTTGTGAGTGCCGTTTCCAACTTCGGAGGTATAGGATGTTTTCCTGCTTTAAACTTTCGTACTACGGAAGAACTTAAAAACGGTATAGACGAAATTCGTTCTCTCACATCAAAACCAATAGGTGTAAACATCATTCTTCACAAAGATCACAATCCGGATTGGAAAAAACAGCTAGATGTTTGTCTCGAAAAAAAGGTAGAGCTATACATCGCAAGTCTTGGCACGCCTCGAACCTTGATTAAGGAAGCAAAGGCAACTGGAGGGAAAGTTTTTTGCGACGTAACAACGCTTAAACACGCTTCACTTGTAGCAAAAGCCGGTTGTGATGCCATTATTGCAGTAGGAAGTGGAGCGGGAGGACATTCAGGAAACATCTCTCTTTTTAGCTTAATACCTTATATAAAAAAAGAAACAGGACTTCCAATAGTAGCAGCTGGTTCTATAAGCAACGGAAGCCAGCTTTTGGCAGCTCTTTCTCTGGGAGCAGACGCAGTTTCCATTGGCACCAGACTGATTGCAACCGAAGAAGCGGAAGTAGACCCATCCTATAAAACGATGCTCATAGATTCCACCCCAGAGGAAATTATTTATACTGATAAAGTGACGGGTATCCATTCCAATTGGATGAAAAAGAGCCTTGATATGCACCCTTGGATTTTAAATGGAGAGAAACCACCTCAATCTTTAGAAGGAGATGACAAGCGTTGGAAAAATATTTGGTCTGCAGGACATGGGGTTGCTCAAGTTAGCGATGTGATAAGCGTAGGTGAATTATTCAAAAAGATAATAGAAGAATACAAATCGGGTTTGAATGGTTTACCAAATTTACAATAAAATATAAAGGAGTTTTGTTTATGAAAAACGTTTGTTTAAAATCAATTATATACTCATTATTTGTAATGCTTTTTGTTCATTGCCAGACAGCCAAAGAAATCAAAGAAATCACCTCTGGCAATACCACACGTAAGTATCTATTACACATACCAGCTAATTACAACTCAAAAGAAAAGGTTCCATTAATACTCGTTTTGCACGGTGGAGGTGGAAATGGTCGCAATGCTGAAAAGATGACATGGTTTTCCCAAAAAGCAGATAAGGAAAATTTTATTGTAGCCTATCCCTATGGTACAAATAAACTATTTAGTGAAAAACTACTTACTTGGAATGCGGGAAATTGTTGCGGACACGCTCTGGACAAAAATGTTGATGACATAGAATACATCAAGCAATTAATTTTATCTATAAAAAATCAGTATTCGATAGATGCAAACAAAGTTTTTGTGACTGGTATGTCTAATGGTGGAATGATGAGTTATCGAATTGGATGTGAACTTTCGGAATATGTCACTGGAATAGCTCCTGTCTCCGGTGCTATGAATGTCACAACTTGTAAACCACAAAAGTCTATTTCTGTTATCATAATCCATGGAAAAAATGATCAACAGGTTCTTTATGAAGGCGGATCCCCAAAAACCAAGGTGGATCGGCATGAAAGGACAGATAAATCCGTTAAGTTTGCAGAAGAATTCTGGCGAAATGAAAACGGATGCACAAATAGAAAGGTAACTAAAACAGGGAAAGTAGAACGCGTCACCTATAGATGCAAAAGAGCAAAACTTTCTGTTATTTCCATAGATGATGAAGGTCACACTTGGCCTGGAGGAAATAAAGGTTTTTTTGGGGCAGACACACCAACAAAAGAAATTTCTGCTACTGAGGAAATTTATCAATTTTTCCTTTACGAATAAGTATTAATTAAAAAGATCAAATAGCTTGGGAGAAATATATTTATGAAGTTCATATTAATTATTTTCATACTGTTATTAAAAGTATCTTTATTAATGGCAAATGAGACAAAAAGTGCAAAAGACTATTACAATGACGGACTTTCCAAAGTATCATCCGGTGACAATAAAGGGGCAATCCTTGATTTTGATAAAGCCATTGAGATCGATCCGAAAGACGCAGACTCTTATAAAAAACGTGGTATATCAAAGGCTACACTGGGTGATTATGAGGGTGCTAACCAGGACTTCAAAAAAGCAGAAACCCTTTCCGCAGAAAAGCCTTCCGTTTCCAAAGAGAGTGGACCAAATCAAAATACCCCCAAATTAATGACAGAAGAAAAGAAAAAAGAAGAGGAAGAAAGAAAAAGAGAAGAGGAAAAGCTCAAAAAATACTATGCCAAACTAAAGAATCCTCCCGGTTTTTATGAAGGTGCTTTTCTTATTAGTTTTATGGGAGGAACAACCATAGCTCCAAGCGGAAGTTATATATCACACGAAAAAGTTTATGATCAAAGACTACAGGGAAAAATTATCACCAATCAGGTAAACCAAGACTTAGATCCAAACCTAAAAGGATTTTATTTTCAACCAAGTTACAAACCTGGAGTAGCGACTCAATTTGACTTTGAATACGGCTGGAGAGATAAAATTGGTATGGGCTTTACCATCATGCAAAATTCAATTACAGCACAGAAGCAAGATGTGATTCCAGGTGTTATTTCGTATGCAAACGAATACGCAGAAATCTTTCCTTCCAAACGAACCATTTACAGAGGAACTTCCATGATGTTTTTGGCAACCTATCATCCTTTGCCTAAGCATTTTTTTGATCCCTATCTCGCAGTCAGAATGGGTATTGTAGGATTTACGGGTGAGGCTCATTCTGGGATTGATTCGAATCGGTTTGCCTATACAAATAAAGTGAACAATGGCATGGGGGGAATTGCAGGACTAGCTGGTGGTTTGAATATTTACATAGGAAGATTTACGGGAATCAAAACCGAAGTTGCCTATCACAAGGAATACTTGAGAGCAGACCAATTTTCCACTCGTACTTTAAATTCTTACCAGGCAATGATCGGATTTTTTCTAAACTTTTCCAACATTCAGTATAGTTTGGAAGAACCCTACCGCCCAAATTATTGATTGCGAATTTGAAATGACAGATTTTGAATTCAAAACAATAGGATGGTTTGTTCTTCGCTGTACTCATTTTATACTTGGATTTATTCTCTTTGGTGTTATATATTACCTTGGTATGTTTACTAGTCGCGTTGTGAGAGAAATGGATAAAGATATGCGAAAAGCTATTGTTCCCAACATTCTTCCAGCCTATTTTCACTGGTTGAAATGGGAAGCTTTATGGACGGTTTTGAGTGGCTTTGCTTTGTTTTTTTGGAAAATTGTGGTTCTTGGTCACTCTTTTGTTTTATATTCAAAGTATGCTCTTTTTATGCTTATGGGCATGTCCGTTACGATTGGTATTACTTTTACCATCTGGTTTGTTATTTTGCCTTTGCAGGATAGAATTTTAGAACTAACCAAACATGGTGAATGGACAGAAGAATTAGATAGCATAGTTTGGCGTTCCCGAAAATTCGCACATATTTCCTCTTGGCTTGGGATTTTGGTAGTTGTTTTTATGGTTGGTGCAAACTACTTTCCTTATTTATAAGTTGATGTTATATGAGAATTTTATTACAACGTGTTAGCTCAGCAAATGTAAAAGTTCAAGGAAAAATTGTCGGGCAGATTCATAGGGGGATATTACTATTTGTAGGTATAACACATACGGATACAAACAAAGAAGTTGAATTTCTCGCAGAAAAATGCCTGCATTTAAGAATATTTGAAAATGAAAACGGAAAAATGAACCATTCAGTATTGGATACCAAAGGTGAAATTTTGGTTGTTTCCCAGTTTACTCTTTACGGGGATACAGCTAAAGGAAGACGACCAGGATTTGATATGGCAGCAAAACCGGAAATCGCGGAAAAATATATTCAATCTTTTACGGAAAAATTAAAAGAAAGCGGACTAAATATACAAACAGGAAAATTTAGAGAAAACATGCAAGTGGAGTTGGTTAATGATGGTCCTGTTACGTTTCAGTTGGAGAAGTAGAGTGAAGAATTTGATTATTGTTATATGTCTTTTGATTTTTGGAGTGTATTGCAAACCTTCCGAAGAAGTAAAAAAGCCACCCGAATTTAAGCCTTGTGACTCTTTGCAAATCCCTGCGGACATGAAGTGTATTCCCGGGGGAGAATTTATCCGAGGAAGCAATCGAGTCAGTATAGAAGAAGATACCGGAAAAAAAATCAAAGATGAAGCACCCATTATGAAAATTACCCTCTCCACTTTTTTTATGGATACCAATGAAGTTACTTATAGTGACTACCAAAAGTGTGTCAAAGCCGGAGGATGTTCCAAAGCCGGACCACATTATCGGGGATATTCCAATTCGAATCAACCTATGCTGGGCTTGAATTGGTACCAAGCCCGGGATTATTGCAAATGGAAGGGAAAACGTCTTCCTACGGAGTCGGAATGGGAAAAAGCAGCAAGGGGTACAGAGGGTGAGGAATTTCCATGGGGGAATGATCCTATTACTTGCGAGAAAGCCATCATCCAAGAAAAAGGACAAAAGGGATGCGGGCTTGGAACAACCCACGATGTTGCATCTCGACCGGCTTTTCGCTATGGTCTTTATGATATGGCTGGAAATTCTTGGGAATGGGTAAACGATTGGTATTCTGAAGATTATGAGACATGCGGAGAAAATTGCAAAAAAAAGGATCCACAAGGTCCTTGTGAGGGAGTTGATGACTGTCCTGGATACAATAAAAAAATTGTTAGAGGAGGCTCTTGGTGGTGGGACGGTGAATTTGCCCTTGGTTCCAATCGGCGTTCTCACTTTCCAAGTAATAGTCCATACCACCACTTTGGCTTTCGTTGTGCTAAAATGTTTTTCCTTAAATAAAGTAAAAATTGGACTTCGTATGGAAATACTTTATAAACTCTTAGAAAAACCAGAAAAAAAGAAGGCTTTGACTATTAATGACGTAATTAATAAAAACAAACAAAGATAGAAAATATCAAAATTATTTAAACAGGGCAGAATATGAAAATTAACCGAAAGAATTTTATTCGATCCTCTGCAGCATTTTTGGGTACATTGTATTTGAATCAATTATTTGCAGAATCAACACAAAAAATACCAAATTCATCCAAACGAAAATCCGCTTTGGTTATTGGAAGTGGGTTATCCGGATTATATGCAGCTCACTTATTGCAAAATTCCGGCTACAAAGTAAAAGTGATAGAAGCAAGGAATCGAATTGGAGGACGAATATATACGTTTCAAGATAAAAGGTCATCTACAATGGGTGAGCTTGGAGCTGAATTTATTTACGGGTACCAAGAACATCTTTTAAAATTGTGTGAAGTCCTTGGGGTGAAAATATATGAACATAGCATAGAAACAAGTATGTTTTTAAACGGTAAATACATTCCCTTTAACGAAGTAGGAGAAAATCCAAGAACTCATAAAATTTTAGTAAAAGTCACTGAAATGTATACAAAAATGTCTGATGAACAAAAAGAAGGTTTGGATAAATTAAGTGCTGCCAATTATTTAAGTTACCAAGGAGTAGATAAAAAAGAATTGTTTCTTTTGGAATTGAAATATAGTCTTTACTATGGAGAAAGTTTAAGACATGTTTCTGCAAATGATTTTATACAAGCATTAGCAAAGATATACAATAAAAAAAATAAAATTTTTAAAATAAACGGTGGTACCGACTCGCTCCTGAAGGCTTTTGTAACTCATATCGGAAAACAAAATATTAAGGTTAATAATCCGGTTGTTTCTATTACACAAAACAAAGACAAGGTAAGTGTAAAAACAAAAAAAGGTAAGGAATATAAAGCGGATATTTGTATCTGTACTGTCCCTTCCAGTGTGATGAATCAGATTCAATGGTCACCGGATTTAACAAAAGAAAAGAAAATTGCCAATTTGCAAGTCAAGTATGGGAGAATCACAAAAATTTTTAGCCAATTTAATAATGCAGATTGGATTAACAAAAACTGGCACATCTTAACTGATAGACTTTTACAATACGTTTATGCTACGGATATCAATACATCTCTCAATACCGGAGTCTTGACTTTGGTATCAACGGGAGACAAATCGGATTTATTTACAAGTTTGGACGAATGGGGATTAAGAACGGTTCTTTATTCCAATTTAAGAAACTTTAATTATAACCCCACTACTTCCAAGCTCGAACAAATACAATGGGTCAATTGGCAGCATGAGCCGTTTATAAAGGGTAGCTATTCGATCTTTTCTCCGGGAATGTATTACGTAAAAGAGCATTTGCAAAAGCCTTTTGGGAGAGTTTTTTTTGCCGGTGAGCATATTGCAAAAGAATCCGGTAGCATGGAATCTTGTTTACTTTCCGTTTTGAACGCAGTGAAACAAATATGAATTTAATATCAATCAATAATTTATCAAAAACAATCGGAAATAAACCTCTATTCCAAGAAATATCTTTTGGGATAGATGAAGGTGATAAAATAGGAATTGTAGGTGTCAATGGTTCCGGTAAAACAACCTTACTAAAATTGCTAGTTGGCTTCCTGGAACCGGACAATGGTAATATTTATAAAAATAAAAACCTTAAAATCAGTTACCTATCGCAGAATATCAATTATACGGAAGATCAAACAATAGAAGAGCATATTTTCCAGAGTGAAACTCCTATTATTTCTTTAATAAAAAAGTATCATAAAGCTTGCGAAGAAATTGTTATTAATAGCGAAAAACAAGAAGAAATGGAATTGTTACACGCAGAAATGGATAGAGTAGACGGATGGTCTTATGAATCTACGGTGAAATCCATATTGCAAGAACTAGACATTAAGGATTTGAATAAACCCATGAATACACTCTCCGGCGGTAGCTTAAAAAAAGTAGGTCTGGCTCAAGTTTTGATCGAAGATTACAATATGCTGATTCTGGATGAGCCAACAAACCACCTTGATATTGATACAATAGTATGGTTACAAAACTTTCTAACTACACTTGGCAAAACGATCATTTTGGTAACCCATGATAGATATTTTCTTGATTCTGTTGTGAATAAAATTTATGAACTTGATTCTGCAAAGTTGAATATTTTCAAAGGGAACTACAATTATTATTTGGAAAAAAAAGCGGAAATAGAATCCTCGGAAACCATTGCGGAAGAAAAGGCAAGAGCGTTTGTAAAAAGCGAACTAGATTGGTTAAAACGCCAACCAAAAGCTAGAGGAACAAAACAAAAAGCGAGAATAGATCGAATCCATGAGGTAATGGACCGCGATAAGAAAGAAAAATCAAATGATATTGAGCTAAGTGTAAGTGGAAGAAGACTTGGAAAAAAAATTTTGGAAGTACAAAACGTATCCAAGAACTTTGCCAAATATCCTGTCATCAATAACTTTTCTTATATTTTTAAGCAAAAAGAAAGGATAGGGATCATCGGACCAAATGGTTGTGGAAAATCAACCTTATTAAATTTGATCATTGGAAAACTCTTACCAGACTTGGGCTTTGTGAGTGCCGGACTGAACACTGCCTTTGGATATTTTGAACAAACGAGTGCAGAATTGGATAATTCTCTTACCGTAATAGAATATATAAAAAAAACAGCCGGTGAGAATATGAAATTAGAAGACGGAAGAGTAATTACTGCTTCCAAAATGCTTGAAAAGTTTTTGTTTCCACCGAGTTTGCAATATGCAAAAATTGAAAAAATTTCAGGTGGCGAAAGAAGAAGGCTTTTTTTGGTAAGTATTCTTATGCGAAATCCAAATTTTTTGTTATTGGACGAGCCTACCAATGATTTGGATATTCAAACACTTTCTGTTTTGGAAAATTTTTTGGAAGACTTTTTCGGCTGTGTATTGGTTGTTTCCCATGATAGATACTTTTTAGATAGAGTTGTAGATTACCTATTGGTGTTCCAAGAAGACAAAACAATAAAAGGATTTCCAGGAAATTATTTTGAATATTTAGATTTCAAAAAAGATTTGGAATCCAAGAAATCCGAAGAAGAAAGGTTAATAAAAAAAGAAAGCCAACCCAAACAAAGCAAAGATTCTAAAAGTGTAAAAAAAATATCATACAAAGAACAAAAGGAGTTAGAAAAAATTGAGGAAGAGATTGAATCTCTGGAAAATGAAAAAAGCGTATTTGAAAAAGTTGTAGGTGATTCTTCTAAAAACTATAATGAAATAGCTGAAGCCGGTATACGTTTAAATGAAATCGATAAACTTTTAGAAGAAAAATTGGAAAGATGGGGTTACCTTTCTTCTTTGTGATCGTTTTAAATTAACGTGAGTTCGATATAACATTTTTATTTCACCTAAAGGGCAACCACCGGGGGATTGCCCCTACAAAGCCTGTGGTATTTTTGGGCGTAGGGGTGAACCCCTGTGTTCACCCTTCTTATTTTTATAACATCATTCCTTACGTCGAACTCACGTTAAATTAATAGCCTCCTTACTTATATTTGCAAAGTCATTTTAGAACTTTAACCTATTCTCCAAACCATTTTTTGCTCAATTTTTTTAGAAACACTTCATTGTCTTCCAATACGGTTAGCAAAGCAAAATTAATTTCTTTCCTTAAAGGACTTTTTAGTGGGAATGTGATTCCATAGTTGGTAGGAGCAAAGCTAGAATCTAAGAGTGTGATTGTTGGATCGTTTTTCTCTTTTAAAACGTATTGTAAAATTGGTAAGTCATGAACAAAAGCTGCAATCTTATTTTCTTTTAATAATTGTATTCCCTCTTCTATAGTATTAACGGTAACTTCCGTAACCTTCATTTTTTGAATGACTTCTTCGGCAGTAGTCTCGTCTATCACACCTACCCTATGACCTGACAAATCATTAGGACCGGAAATTTTGTACTTTAGGCTTTCCAAGGTTAGAACAGAGGTAAGGGATGCTGTAGCAAAACTAAACAACATGATTCCGCTAAAGATAGTCAAACCGCCAATAACTCTGCCTAGTGGTTTTTTAGGAACATAGTCACCATAACCAACGGTAGAAATAGTTACAATAGTCCACCAAAATCCCTGACCAATACCTCTTAAGTAATTATCGGATAAATTTCCACCTCTTTCTACAATCCAAAACAGATGAGCAAAAAATACAAGGTACAAAAAAAGACTAAATAAGGCAGATAGGAAATCAGAAGATAGGATTATATTAGGAATTTTGCTTTTTTTTCCTATTTTTGAGCTTATTACAATACCAAGACTCGCGGTATAAAATGGTTGAGAAAAATCAACAACTCCCTCTCTTTCCGAATTTATAGTAGTAGCAGATATTCCAAGGTCAACCTTGGCATTTTTAACTGCTTCGATATGAGTTATGATATCCGGACTAACATGATAGCTTATCTCAATAGGCGTACCAAGATTTTTAACGATTTCTTGTAATAGATCTATAGAATAGCCTGTAATGGTGTTAGTAGAACTATTTATTATCACAAAAGGAGGTGAATGTTTTATCCCAACCTTTAGTTCTTTTGAGTAGACAGAAGAACTTAACAAAATTGCCAAAAGCCAAAAACAAACTTTATTGAATCTCATTTATCATTTTCTTTAGGGTAAGCTCACCATGACCCATCAATTTCATAATTCCTTGTTTAGTCAACTTTTTACCTTGTTTTTCAATAATTTGGATGGAAAGTCTTCTTTTAAGCCTTAAATATTTTACCATAACAAGAGAAGTTGCAGCAATTCCCGAAGGCTAAAAAAATCAATAAAAACAGTGGTTTTAAAAATGCCCTTTCGTAAACTTTTCCAAAACCCAAAATGGAAATCGACTTATGACCTTAGAAATACGAAAAGATTTATGTGCAGATGGACTATTTAAGATAGTAAAAGAATACCTAGGTAAAATAGAAGACCATAGAGAAGGTGAAGTAACAATAACATTAGCTGATTCTTTGATGTCCGGATTTGCTATGTTTTCCTTAAAAGACCCGTCATTGCTTCAATTTGATAATCGAAGAATAGCTGAAGACCAAAATTTACATAATATCTATTTAATAGAACAGGCGCCTTCGGATACAAGAATGCGTGAAATTAATGATGGAGTAGACCCATTTTCTTTGTCGAAAGTATTTCGAGCCATATTTCGAGTAGCTCAAAGAGGTAAAGTATTAGAGAAGATGGAATTTTATGAGGGATATTATTTAGTAGCTGGAGATGGAACGGGGTATTTTTCATCGAATACCATTCATTGTGAAAATTGTCTTATAAAAACGAGTTCCAAGAATGGTGTAACATATTACCATCAAATGTATTGTATGGCTATAGTAAAACCAGGTGAGAAAGGTGTTATACCTCTAACACCAGAACCAATCATAAAACAGGATGGGAATAGCAAAAACGATTGCGAGAGAAATGCGTCCAAACGTGCTATAGAAAGGCTAAGACGCGAACATCCCCATTTAAGAATTATATTAACCGAGGATGGATTAGCCTCTAATGCACCTCATATTAGGGATTTAAAAGAATTTAATATAAGATTTCTTATAATTGCAAATGAAGGTGACCATAAGTTTCTATTTAGATGCGTGGGCGAGAAAGAGGAATTAGGCAAGGTAAGTTTTGTAAGAAAAGAAATAGAAGGAATAAAAAAGGTATTTCGTTTTATTAATGGAGTTCCGCTAAATAGTTCAAATATGGACTTGCTTGTAAACTTTTTGGAATATTGGGAAATTGATAAAAAGGGTAAAATACTTCATTTTGCTTGGGTAACGGATATAACTCTTAAAGAAGAAAACCTTGAGACCATGGTTGCAGGTGGAAGGGCAAAGTGGAAAATTGAGAATGAGACTTTCAATACTTTGAAAAATCAAGGCTATCAT
Source organism: Leptospiraceae bacterium (assembly GCA_024233865.1). Taxonomy (GTDB): domain Bacteria; phylum Spirochaetota; class Leptospiria; order Leptospirales; family Leptospiraceae; genus JACKPA01. The sequence goes on from JACKPA010000009.1 coordinate 237,233, forward strand.
TTTGAGCATAACTATGGTCATGGGAGCAAGAATCTATCAGTAGTATTTGCTTTTTTGATGATGCTTGCTTTCTTAGTAGACCAAATACAACAATTAGCATGTGGTCTGTTTAATGCGGTATGGTCGGTAAAGAAAACCAAGCTAGCTTTGTGGGAAGACGTACGTTCTTATTTTCGTTTGGTGACTTTTCCGAATATGTATTCACTGTATACAGCAATAATGGAAAATTTACAATTTAAGTATAATACCTCCTGATTTTTAAAATATTTTTCTACTGGTGAGTTAAATAATTAATTTCTTTTTTAATAAATACTATATAAGGATTACTATATCTTCAAGGATTTTTTATAATTTGTTTTCCATGAAAATCCTCAAATAAAACATCTTTACTCTTATTACCAAAGGAAATCTTCCTGAAATTTGGTTATATTTATTATTTATTCTGATTATCTATGAGACATAAACAAATTAAAATGAGTATTTTAGATTATCTTAATATTTTTATCGGGAATTGCTGGAGAAGTTGATAATTTTTCAGCTATCACTGTTTCTGATTCCCCACTTTCTTGGAGAGCTAAAAACTCTTTGTATTCTTCCGGCTCCCATAAACGTTTGCCATATCTGTTTAATTTTTTTGGAGTAGTCATAAAATTATATTTTTCATGTCTACTTTTAACATATTCTTTTGCCCTATCGGTTCGATAATATTCGTTTCTTAACCTCACTCTGTTCCGAATTCTGTCAGTTTCTTTTACTGATATGTTATACATTTCCCGATATGCTTTTAAAACGTTATGAGTCATCTGTTTGTCAAAATTATTCTCTCTACAGTACTCTATAACTTTTTCAATATCTTGATTATCGAATAGGGTTTTTAATCGTCCTTTAATTTTCATGAAAGTTAATTGATATTCTCTAAATTATTTTAGTTAAGTTTTTTTAAACCACATATAGTGTCAATTATTATAATTTGGAATATTTCAATTTATTAATTTCGATTATACTTGGGTAATATGAATTTTTAATGTATCCTCTCAAATTTTATAGGTAAAATACTGAACTAAAAACTTATTAAGATTTTATGGGCTAGGAAGAAGCACACAAATAGATGATAGCGTGTGCTCCCACTTAAATTTGAATTATAGCGTTAAAAAATAGTATCAAAGTTTTGGAAATGGTTTTCCAAGTAAATATCCGTCAACAGGCTCAAGGCTACTACACTTATTATAGACTAAAGTGACTAAATCAGCACCTAATACCAAACCTAATCTAGTTTTAATACCTTCCGTACATTTATCCACATCTTTTTCATAATAATATTTATCTTCTTGGATACTAACAAAAATTGGACCTAAAACGCTAGTATAAGATATATAATATGTATCAGTCCCGTAAAGAAGAAAATACATAAAATCTGCAACGGCAGCCGCTGTTTGAATCCTAGTTTTCACTTCATCACCTTTCACCCTTTTATAATTTGCTCCTGCAGCGTTCATAATTATACAATTTCCAATCAGAAAAATTGTTAAAGTTGTAATAATTAATTTAATTTTCATAGTTTTAACCTTATTATTTAGTGTTATACACATTTAGAAAGTGTATTTTTCTAATATTTTTTTCTTAGAGAAAGAGAGTCAACTATTTTTTAAAAAATTATTAACTGTTAAAACACTTAAACTTTAGGTTCAAAATAGTTTTTTATTTCTTGGTTGCAAGGCATTTGTACATAACCTTTAATTCTTTTTTCCGCAAGCTACATACTTCTTCCTTGTCTCGACTACGCTTAATAACCGAGAAAGGGAACATAATAACTATTTTTTGTCAATAAAGACTAAATATTTAAGAAAATTTTGTAGATTTATACTTGGTCTCTCTGTATCATTTATAGCTTTTTTAATCTTCAATTTTAAATACAGATTGATAATATAATGCAAATTTGGATAAAGTAAAAACTATATGAAAGGCATAATACAACTATTTAGGTATTTTTTATTACTAATCCTTTTGGTAACTTATTTCAATTGTAAAGAAAAACCCCTTGAAAAGGTAGAATACGAAACAGAAAAGAAACCGGAGAAAAAGGCTAAAGTAACAATCGCAGATCCGGCAACCAAACCTCTGATAGATTTAATTAAAAACCTGGAAGCCAGTGCAAATTCTTTCTCTGCTGAGTTTAAAATGAAAATTCAATCCGGTGAGAATTTGGAACAACTGGATAAATTAAACGGTCAAATGTTTTTTGATAAAAATAGCGGAAAAGTAAAAATTCAATTGGCGGACCCTTTTTTTGGTCTTATACTTACGCAAGTTGTTTCTGACAATAAAACCATAAAAATAAAAATGGCTGGAATGGATAAAATTCAAACGCAACCCATGGGTGATATAAAAATTCAGGACCCTAAAACACAAAAGATTCATACTATTCCATTTTCAGTAATTTATATATCCATTTCTCGAAAGTTTTTAGAAGAATTTAGTACTGGTGAGACTACTTTTGATATGGAAAATAGGATCGTTACGGTAAACAAAGCTGACGAAGAGTATCGATATAAGTTTGATGAAACAAATTTACAAAATTTGGAGCTATTTTCAAAACCTAAAAATATAAAAGCCGTAGCCTCGGTTATAGAAAAAGATTCTAAAAATCTTCACCCTCCAAAAAAGTTAGGAACAAGAGTTACCCGAATGAGTGATAATGTTGATACAAATAGGATTGAAATAGAATATTTGAAAGTAAAACGAATGCAGAAAATTCCACAAAGCGTTTTTTACTTAAAATAAATAGGAAGAGTAAAAGTAAACTCGCTTCCTTTTTCTAGGTCGCTTTTCACCCAGATTTGTCCCTTATTTTTGAAAATAAATTCTTTACAGAGGATTAAGCCCAAACCGGAACCTTTAATTTGTTCGGTATCCGGTTTTGAAAAGCTTTGATCTATATGGAATAACTTATCCTGATCTTCTTGGGAAATCCCAATACCGGTATCGGATATATTGATTTCAACAAATTTTAATTTGGCTTCACAATCGATCTTTATAAATCCGCCATTTTCAGTAAACTTGATTGAGTTGGAAAGTAGGTTGCGAAATACCGTTTTTAACATATTTTTATCAGCATACACAAACAGATTTTTCGGTATATGAGAAGAAAAATGCAGTTCTTTCCTTTGAATTTCGCTTTGAAACAATTCTTGTGTATTTCTAATAATTTCAAACAGTTCTATTTCTTCCGGTTGATATATAATTTTACCAATTTGATTGTTGGACCATTCTAGTAAATTCTCAAGCAAGGAGTATCCGTTTTGTGCCGATTGAAAAATTAGTTCAGCATAGGTTTCTGTTTCTTCGAAATTCTTATTTTTTAACTTTTCCTTCAGCATTCTTCCTAAGCTCAAAATTCCATAAAAAGGGTTTTTTAAATCATGAGCTATTATGGAAAAAAACTTATCCTTTGTATTGTTGATTTCCTTTAATTCTTGTGTTTGCTGCTTTAACCTCAACTGTGTTTTCACCCTTGCCAATAACTCTTGGCTATAAAAAGGTTTCAAAATATAATCAATACCACCAACGTCAAAACCCAAAGCAATGCTATCAACGTCTGTTTTTGCCGTTAAAAATATAACGGGAACATCTTTTGTTTTAGGATTTGTTTTCATTTTTCTACAAACTTCAAATCCGTCAACTTCCGGCATCATCACGTCTAATAGAACCAAATCATAAGAATTTTTTCGCATGAGTTCAAGAGCAACTTCACCATTTACTGCGTAACCTACTGCATATCCCTCCTGTTTTAATAAGTTACTAACTGCTTGTATGTTAATTGGGACATCATCAACCACTAAAACTTTAAATTTTTCCATTATTAATTTATTGCAAGCTTAATATATAATATTTAAGTAGAACCACATTCAATAAGTCCACATTTGAACTTGGTTAAATGAGAACAAGTCTTATATTACTATTTGCTATATAAAATTTTAAATATTTTTTGCGTGCCTTTTTAATCTATGAAAAAATGTTAATTAATTATTTTTTTGGGTATTTATTAGCTTATTTATGTTAATAAACTATCTATAATTTCGCATCTTCTCAATTTTATAAGTAACTTATCAAGCCTGTCGAGATAAACCCTATTTTACAACTCATTTCGGCAAGCTCTCAGTATCAGAGATTTTTTTTCTAAAGCTTTCTAAGATGGTATATTTTTTGCTTAATAATTTAATAGTCTCAAAATAACTTCTTTAAGAGAAGAATGAATGGAAGAAAAAACTATGAATATTACATTTTCATATCCGGAAAAGCAACCATCTTATGATGAAATGTTTGAGTCTTTTCTAAAGCCGAGAGAGCATTATCGGGAAATTTTTGACCAACTTTCTACGTTTGAAGCCTTAGAATTTAAGGAAAAAGAAAACTTATCAAAACTTGTATCAATTAACCAGGGTATAACGTTTACCGTATACAACGACGGAAAGGGAATAGAGAGAATTTTTCCTTTTGATCTAATTCCTCGTATCGTTATAAAATCAGAGTGGGACAAAATTGAGGCTGGTGTTCAACAAAGATTAAAAGCTCTAAATATGTTTCTAAATGATATATACCACGAACAGCAAATTATTAAAGATAAAATAATTCCTGAAGATATAATTCTAACCTGTCCTGATTATAACAAACAAATGATAGGAGTTAATGTACCTCATGGAATCTATACACACATTGCCGGTATTGATATTATCCGTGATGCTGAAGGAGAATATTGTGTTTTAGAGGACAACTTAAGGACTCCTTCCGGAATTTCTTACGTATTGGAAAATAGAGTTATTATGAAAAGGATATTTCCGGAGATTTTCAAAGAAAGTTCTGTTTTAAGAATAGACAACTACCCGGCAATGTTGTATGATATGCTTAAAAGTTTAGCACCTGAACACCAATCCAATCCTGTTGTTGTATTACTTACACCCGGAGTTTACAACTCTGCCTACTATGAGCACGTATTTTTAGCCTCTCAAATGGGAATTCAATTGGTTGAAAATTATGATTTGATAGTCCAGGACTATAAGGTATATATGAGAACCATTGAGGGATTAAAACAAGTTGATGTTATTTACAAAAGAATAGATGATAACTTTCTTGACCCTATTGTGTTCAAAAAAGATTCTATGCTTGGTGTACCGGGTTTGTTCGAATGTTATAAAAAGGGAAATGTTGTTTTGGTAAATGCCATCGGAAATGGAATAGCAGATGACAAGTCCATTTATATTTACGTTCCGGATATGATCAAATACTATCTGAACGAATCACCGATTTTAAAATCCATTCCTACATATAAAATGTCTGACGTAAACCAAAGAAAAGAAGCCTTTGGCAAAATGGATCAATTGGTGATCAAAGCAACCAATCAATCCGGAGGATACGGAATGTTAATAGGAAACACGGCAACAGAAGAAGAAATTGAAGAATACAAAAAGAAAATCATAGAAAATCCTAGAAACTATATAGCACAACCAATTATTAGTTTGTCTACAGCTCCTTGTTTTATCAATGATAAAATTGAACCTCGGCATATAGATTTTCGACCTTTTGCCATATATTCCCCGGATGGAATAAAACTGATTCCAGGTGGATTAACAAGGGTTGCTCTAAAAAAAGGTTCTTTGGTTGTTAACTCTTCCCAAGGTGGAGGAAGTAAAGATACATGGGTGGTGATATAATATGATAATGTTAAGTAGAATTGCGGAATCTCTTTTTTGGTTAGGTCGTTATATTGAAAGGGCTGAAGGAATCTCAAGGAGTCTTGAGGTTCAATACGTTTCGTCCATTGAAGAAGACGAGCAGCACCGTCTAAGAGACTGGACTCCAGTATTAAATTCTTTTGGTCAATTAGCTGCTTTTTTTAATACTCATATTGAGGCAAATTTTGATAACGTAGTTAATTTTTTAGTGTTTGATGAAGACAACGAAAACTCCGTTATCAATTGTATAACACAAGCAAGAGAAAATGCTAGAGGTGTTCGAGACATGATTTCCAAAGAAACCTGGGAAATCTTAAACGTTACCTATAGGGAAATAGCTAACTTCGATATGGAGAGAGTGCAAAAAGAAGGACCGGATAAGTTTTTCCATTTTTTAAGAGAAAGAAGTTACCTTTTCCAAGGTGTTGTTGAAAGTACGACTTTCCAAGGAGATGGCTATCAGTTTATGGAAAATGGAAAATTCATTGAAAGGGCTGATCAAACAGCACGTATTTTGGACGTAAAATATCACATTCCTTTAAGAAGAGTAGAAGATGTAGGAAGTCCGATAGACATATACCAATGGAAATCTCTGCTGGAATCGGTAGGTGCTTATGAAGCCTATCTGAAATACTACGACACAAAGATATTGCCTATCCAAATTGCCGAACTCTTGATATTCAATATCCATTGTCCAAGGTCTCTCATATTCTGTATGGACAAAGCGATACGAGCAATCCAAGCTTTATCTAATAAAAAGGGAAAGTTTTTTTCAAGTAAAGCAGAGCAAAAACTGGGTAAGCTCTATTATCAGCTAGCTTATGGAAACATCGAAGAAGTGTTTTTTAATGGGTTACACGAATTCTTGACCGGATTTATGAATGATTTGATTTCCATTGGAAATGAAATGAACTATTCCTATTTTGGTCATACTTATTTGTTTTAGGTGAATCTCTCATTTCACAAGAACAGATAAAAAAGTCTGTCCCTACGAAAATGGTTGACATTGACATAAGTTTTTCAATTATAGAGAAAAAATAGAGAGCATTTATGGTAAAGCAAGAAGACATTTTAAATCTTGGTCCATTGAAACCTTTGGTTGGAATATGGGAAAGTGAAAAAGGAGACGATCTTTCTCCTGGAGATGATAGAAACATTAAAAATAATAAGTATCGAGAGAAAATAGAATTTGTCCCTACAGGCAGAATTGACAACCACGAGCAAATATTGTATGGTCTTCGATACAAAACAACCGCTTGGAGATTAGGTGAGCCTGAACCTTTCCATGAAGAACTTGGTTATTGGCTTTGGGACTCAAAGGAAAAACAAGTCCTTCGTTGTTTTTTAGTTCCACGAGGGATTTCCATTATTGCCGGAGGTACAGTGGAAGAAAATGCACAATCCTTCCATCTTTTAGCGGAAGTCGGATCGGATACCTATGGTATATGTTCGAATAAATTTCTAGATAAAGAGTTTAAAACAGTTCGTTATGAACTTAAAATTACCATTCATGGAGAGACTTCTTTTTCTTATGATGAAGACACTCAAATGAAAATGCCAGGTAAGAACGAGCTATTCCATCATACCGATAAGAATACTTTAAAAAAAATATCATAAAAATTAAAGTTAAGGTGAACCCTTGTGTTCACCCTTCTTATTTTTATAAAATTATTTCTTACGCCGAGTTCACATTATAAACTGGTATTATGTTGAAAATATTTATTGGAATACCCAATACCATTTGGGAATATTATAAATAGTTACGATTTATAATTTGTATACTGACAATCAAAAGGAAGGTTTGCATCGTTTATTAATTTTTGAACATCTTGAAGGTCATCTTTCTTTTTCCCTGTAACCCTGATATAGTCTCCCATAATGGTTGGCTGTACCTTCAACTTCGCTTCTTTGATCAATTTTGTAATTTGTTTTGTATGTTCTTTTTCCAAACCTGTTTGGATTTTAACCTTCATCTTAACTGTTTGACCGGACGCTGATTCAACTTTCGAATCAAAGTCAAAAGCTTTTAATCCGATTCCCCGTTTAGCAATTTTGGCAATCAATACGTCAATAACCTGCTTGATCTTTACATCGTTGTCCGACACTAGAACAATGTCATTTTCTTCTAACTTTATATCTGACTTGGAACCTTTAAAATCAAAACGACTTTTAATTTCTTTGATTGCTTGCTCCACTGCATTGGCAAGTTCCGATTTATCAACCTTAGAAACAATATCAAAAGATGGGTCTTGTGCCATTCCCAAATTCTCCTAAAATTACTTTAATTTATCCAATGCGATTTGTATCGCTTCTTCTAATTTTGCGAAGTCTTTCCCACCACCCTGTGCCATATCCGGTTTTCCACCACCTTTTCCACCAATAATTTCACAAGAGGCTTTTAGCAATTCATTGCACTTTATACCCTTTTGAAGAGCTATCTGGTTTGCCATATAAAGCAACACAATACTTTTTTCCTCTTGAATAGCGAACAAAACCAAAACACCGGCATTTTTGTTTTTTAGTCTATCAGCCAACTCTTTAAGACTTTCTACCTTTGTTTTGGAAGGAAAAATGTGTTTAAAAACGGTTATATCATTTATAAGCAAAGCATCTTTTTCAAATTCTTCCAAAGATTCAGCTAAATTTGCTACGTTTTTCTTTTCAATTTGCTTTTGAGCCTTTATAAATTGCAGGCTTTTTTCGTTTAAAACCTTTTCAATTTCATCTTTTAATACTCGATAGTCTTTAACAGCCGCAACTCCTTTTGTTTGGAAATCATTGGCAACTTCCGCCGGGTTAGGAATTTTTATACCAATGGAAAAGTCCTCACCTACCAAATTCCCACTTTGAACTTTTTTACTAAATTCTTGGACTTGGCTTGCTAAATTCCGAAACAAATCTTGGTAATGCTCAACAACTTTTTCACCACAAACGGCTTCAATTCTACGATTTCCAGCTCCCGGACTTGATTCTTTGACTATGGAAAAATAACGAATATCTCCCGTATTTTGAACGTGGCAACCGCCACAAAATTCTACGGAATACTCTTTCATCTTAACAATACGAACCATATCGCCGTATTTTTCATCAAAAGCGGCTACTGCACCTGTTTTTTTGGCTTCTTCTATGGGTAAAACTTCTATTGTAACTTCAGCAGATTTTTCAATGGAATGATTTACCCAGTCTTCAACAGCGTCAATTTGTGTTGGACTCATGGGTGAGGAATGAGAAAAATCAAACCGTAGGTGGGTATCCGACACCAAAGAAGCTCTTTGACTAACGTGATCTCCCAAGATGCTTCGTAAAGCTCCATTCAAAAGGTGGGTTCCCGAATGGTGGTAGGTGAGTAAGTTTCTTTTATCCTTATCCACTTCACAACTCACTGCATCACTTTTGTGAAGCTTTCCCTTCATCACCTTTCCAATATGGAAATATATATCATTTTCTTTTTGTGTATCCAAAACTTGAAAGGTTGCATCCTGGGAATAGATAAAACCAGAATCACCGATTTGTCCTCCGGATTCCGCATAAAAAGGAGTTATTTCCAACACTATAACTCCCTCTTCACCCGTTCTCAACTCATTTACTTCTTTATCCATATTAAGCAGGTTTAGTAGTGAAGTTACAAATTTTGTATTGTCGTAACCCACAAACCTGGTGGCTTTTAGGTTGGATTTATCTATTAAAGATAAGTAAGAAACTTTTTTTCCTTTCCATGTCTCTCTTGACATATCCCTGTCTTTTTCCAGTTCAGCAAGAAAACCCTCTTTGTCAAAGGAAATACCTTTTTCTTCTAACAATTCTGCTGTCATTTCAGGGGGGAATCCAAAAGTACTATAAAGTCTAAAAGAGTCTTTCCCACTAAAAACCTTTTTGTCGGACTCCATGTACTCATTTATCTTATATTCGAGTTGCTCCAAACCAAATTCCAAAGTGTTCAGAAATAATTCTTCCTCTGAAAAAATGATATTTTTGATTTGGTCTTTCTTTTTGGAAATTTCCGGATAAACTTCTCCGTATATGGCAACAATTTCCTCTACGATTTTATATAAAAATGGCTCTTTGATATCCAGTTTTCTGGCAAAAAGGGAAGCTCTTCGAATCAAGCGGCGAATAACATAACCCCTACCGGTTTTATCAGGTATAATCCCATCCGATATGGAAAAGGTAACTGACCGAGAATGGTCTGTTAAAACACGGAAAGAAGGGGCGTTGTCTTTTGTATAAACTTTTCCACTAATGTTCTCTATAAAGGCAATGATTTTTTTAAGCTCATCCGTGTCATATACAGAATCAGCTCCTTGCAGTAGCATGGCAACCCTCTCCAAACCCATGCCCGTATCGATTCCCGTTTGCTTAAGAGGATTGAGATTCCCCAAAGAATCCTGATCGTATTGGTTAAAAACAAGGTTCCAAAATTCTAAAAACCTGTCACACTCACAGCCTGGTTTACAACTGCTCTTAGAACTACAATCAGCAAATCCTCTCCCTACCCCTCTATCCAAATACAATTCCGAACAAGGACCACATGCTCCAGTATCTCCGGCAGGACCCCAAAAGTTATCCTTTTTTCCTAATTTTACAATTCTGTTGGCAGGGATGCCGGTTCGAATCCAAATGTCAATGGATTCATCATCGTCTTCATAAACAGAAATCCAAATATCTTCTTTTTTGAAGCCTAAATGCTGAATTGAAAACTCATAAGCATACAAAATAGCTTCTTTTTTGAAGTAATCTCCAAAACTAAAATTACCCAACATTTCAAAAAAAGTGCAGTGCCTTTCTGTTTTTCCAACTTGTTCTAAGTCTGTAGTTCGTAAACATTTTTGGCAAGAAGTAGCTTTGGGATACGGAAGCTCAACAGCACCTGTATACAAGGGTTTAAATTGGACCATACCGGCAGTTGTAAATAAAAGTGTTGGATCGCCTACCGGAAGCAGGCTGGAAGAAGGGACAACTTCGTGATCTAGAGAACGAAAATAATTCAAAAAGGCATTTCTTATTTCAGATACTTTTTTAATCATCCGATTCTTTTGTTTGTTTAAGTTTCTACAACTGAATTTTGATTATTCGGAGACAATTCCAGTTTTTTAATCACTTTTTGAATCATATCTTCCCCATAACCCTTCAAAAATAGCTTTTTTCTAATGTTTATACTATCTTTTTCGAGGGAACCAGAACTTTTTTTAAGCTGCTTCTGGATTATTTTGGTAGCTTCTGATAACCAATCTTCTTCAGGAATTTTTTCAAGTTCTTGCTGTATTATCTCTTTGGAAATACCAAGCGACAACAATTCACCATTAATCCTGAATTTCCCCCAACCCTTTAGTCGTATCCTAGATAGAATTCGATTTTTGGCGAATTTTTCATCGTCAATCAAACCGTCCTCTTTTAAACTCAAAATGAACTTGGAAATTAAAGTTTTATCAACTCCCTCCCTCAATAAAAAATACTCTATTTCTTGGGAGGAGCGATCTCTTATTTTGATTAATTTAATAATCTTGTTATAAGCGTTTGATAATGGATTTATATTGCCAGCCAACGAAGTATACACCAGATGTTAAAATTTTTAAGCAACTATCTTTTGGAGAACTGAGTGCCCCTTCTGGCTTTATGAAATCCATATTTCTTTCGTTCAACCATTCTTGGGTCTCTTGTCAACATCCCTTCTTTTTTTAATATCGACCTGAATTCTTGGCTTTCCAAAGACAAGGCTCTGGCGATAGCGTGTTGCATTGCTTGAACCTGCCCATTAGCTCCCCCACCCTTTACATTTAGCAATAAATCATATTTATCTAGTACCTTTAAAACGCTCAAAGGTTTTAAAGCCAAATCAACTTTATGCTCACCAATTGTTACATAATCTTTTATATCTTTTTTATTAACGACTACTTTACCCGAACCATTTGTTAGCTTAAGTCTAGCTACGGAAGTTTTTCTTCTTCCCACAGTCCAAGTCTCTCTTTTTTTCTCTTCCATTTACTTCCCTCAGATATCCAATTTTATAGGTTTTTGGGCGTTTAGTGTATGCTCTTCCCCTGGAAAAACTCTAACATTCCCTAGCATCACATCCCCTAATCTCGATTTAGGTAACATTCCTTTTACAGCGCTTAAAACAACCTTTTCCGGCTGCTTTTTTATCAAATCTTTAAAAGTTGTAGCTGTAAGCCCTCCGGGGTAGAGCGAATGTTTGTAATATATCTTTTGATCTCTTTTTTTACCAGTTACTCTGACTTTGGCTGCATTAATAACAACAATATTGTCTCCACAATCCTGATTAGGAGTGAATGTTGATTTATGCTTTCCTCTCAGTCTGGCAGCTATTGCTGAAGACAAACGACCCAGGGTTTTATCTGTAGCATCAACTAAATACCAGCTTTTTTTAATTTCTTCTTTTTTTAAAGATGGTGTTCTATGAATTGGAGATATTATAGGCATATCTAAAATACTATCCTTTTTAAAGAGTCATGTTTTTTAACAATAGAAATATGTCAATATGAAAGAATTTCAGATTATTAAAAAATTTTTTAAACCAGACAAAATTCCTTTGGATGATTGCTTTAATTTGAGAAATGAGTATATTATTACAACAGACAGTTTGTGCGAAGGAACTCACTTTTTACATACATGGAGCTCGCCTGCGGATTTGGCAATCAAATCTTTGGAAGTAAACATATCCGATATTGCGGCAGGTGGCGGAATTCCAAAATATGCATTCTTAAATTTAGGATTATCAAAAGTATCCGGCAATCTGCGTTGGTTGCAAAGTTTTTCCAAAACTTTTGGCTCAATCCTCCAAAAATATTCAATTGAATTGTGTGGTGGCGATACCTATAGGTCAAAAATTACAAATATAACCATAACACTATTGGGTATCCCTCAAAACCCAAAAAACAGAAGAGAGGGCGAAATTGGTGATTCTTTGTATATAACGGGTAATATAGGATTGTCTGCTATTGGTTATAAAAGCCTAAAAAGGAAATGGCAAACTAATCAAAAAATTCTCAAAAATGCAACCAAAAAACATCTTAGACCGGCTTCAAGACTTGAGCTTTCTTACCGCCTTTTCCAAAACTATTCTATTCACGCCTGTATGGATATTACCGATGGACTTTTGCAAGATTCCCAAAAATTGTCAAACGCTTCTCAATTATTATTGGAAATAAACGTTGAAAAACTACCCCTTATGCACAAATATTTGGAATTTATTACACTTGATGAAATACTAAGTTCAGGAGAAGAATTGGAACTGCTTTTTTTATCAAAAGACAATATACCGGAAATGATAGAAGAAATCCCCATTTCGAAAATCGGACAAGCAAAAAAGGGAAAAGGGATCAAGTTGTTTTATGACGGAAAAATATTGCAACCATCTACGATAGGTTTTGAACATTTTTAAAGAACATCCAGATTGATATATAAAATTTTGGTTTACAGGAAAGTAAAAAATAATATTTTCTGTAAAAAAAACAGTATACATTTTATAACTATAGTATGGCAGGAAAAATAACTCATGTAGAAGTTCTCACCCAGGTTAAAAAAAAATTAGAACATGGTACATCGGAACAAAAAAAAATAGCTGAATTTTTGTACAGAGCATCCAATCGAAAATACGGTTATGTAGGCACAATCGCACCGGATATTTTTTATTATTATCATTTTCTGTCTAGAGAAAAAAACGAAATTTCACAAATTTGGGGTGATCTCCACCATCACAAAAATGTAACTCAGCTTGTTTTGAATTTTTTAGATATTATTTTAGATTCGGAAGAGACGGTTTATAGAGATAAACTCATTGCTTTTACTTTGGGTTATATATGTCATTGTGTTGTTGACGTTATTACGCATCCCTACATATTTTATATCTCCGGTGATTATTACAACAAAGACCCTAAAATTAGCTTGGAAGCTCAGCAAAACCACATGAAGGTAGAATTTGCACTGGATTCTTATTTATTGGATAATCGCTGGGGGATGAGTCCCAAAGAATATGATTTTACGCACTATATTGACATTGTGAGTCGGGGGCGAGATGGCAGATTGAAAATGGATCCGATAATTTGGTTGTTTTGGCAGCAGGCATTAAAACTCACATTCCCTGAAGAATTTCAAAAGTATTATCTTGGTTCGGAAAAGAAAATTATCCCAATGGATATAATCAATGATTCTTATATCGGGTATTTGAGGTTTCAAAATCTGTTGGATTCCAGAAGCGATCTGATACGTGGTATTCTTAAATTTTTTGATACCATCACACTAAATATGTTGCGATCGTCCGTTCTTTTGATGCCTTTTAAAGAAAACATAGATCCTAGAGTTATGAATTTGGAGGAAAAGGAATGGTATTTTCCGGCAGACGTTTCTCAAAAAAGGAATTGTTCTTTTATAACTCTAGTCAACAATGCAGCCAATACTGCTAAAGATGTAATAACAACCGCTTGGGATTATTTAAAAAACAATGTAAAAAGAGAGACCATCTTAAACGAATACGGTGGTTACAATCTTGATACCGGTCTTCGTTACCAATCCATCCATGACATGAAAGAGTTTGCTCCCTTATGAAAAAAAACATTATATACAGACTAAACCGAGACTTGATTAAGCTAATATCATATATTCCTGCTCGCTTTTTTAAAAGAGATTACAGCATTTTATATTTAATATTATTGCTTGGCAGTTTTGGTTTTTTAAATCTTTTGTTTCTGATTGGTTCGGTAGATGATTATCTAAGGTTACCACAGGCGGTACAATATGAATTACCTTCCAAATTGTATGCGGTAAATCAAAAAAATGAATATGAAGTGATAGCCGAATACTATAAATTCTCCAGGATTCAAATTTCCTTGGAACAGCTAAAAAATGAGGTAGATTCAGCTGACTCAAGACCAAAAATCATTCAGTGTTTTCTTGCTACGGAAGACAACAATTTTTATGACCATTTTGGTATTGATTTTAAGGGGATTTTAAGAGCCTTTGTTGTAAACATTATGGCGGGAAAAATAAAGGAAGGTGCTTCTACAATCACCATGCAGGTTGCACGATTAAAATTTTTAAGCTCCAGACGAACATTTTTTCGTAAAGCAAAAGAAGCCTGGCTCGCTCTTTGGATGGAACTATCTTTTAGCAAAAACACGATTATGGAAGTCTACTTAAACGAAATTCCATTAGGACATGGAACGGAAGGTGTTGCAGCTGCTGCCAGGTTTTATTTTAGAAAAGATATTAATGAACTAGCCTGGGGGGAAGCAGCATTACTCGCTAGTTTAACTACAAGACCAAAGGAATTTAGTCCCTTGGTAAACCCCGTTACTTCTATGAACAAGGTTAAGGTCGTTTTCAAAAAACTCGTTGAAACCGGAAAATTAGATATTCAAAGAGCAGAAAGTGAATACAAACTCCTTTTGGAAGATTATTACGGGAATTTGAATCGTTCTCCCAATGCTTCAGCTTTTGCTGATAGGCTAAATCGTTTTCCCTATTTTACTGAGCATATAAGAAAAACACTATTATCAGAAAAAATTGTAAACAGAAAGCAACTCTATACCGGAGGACTAAGGATCTATTCTACATTGAATATCCACCACCAAACAATTGCAGAGGATGTGATTTCCAAAACCTTGGAAAAACAAACCCAAATATCAAATCAAAGAATATTCAAAGACGTGGAAGTGTTTGATCAAAGGTATGGCGGTGTATACGATCTCATAAATTTTCTTTCCGGTATGAAACATATTGAGCACAAGGAAGAAGGAAAAGAATCTTATTTACAATCCAGAAGTGATATTCCGGATTTTAAGTTTAAAATTTCCAGGATAGAGCGAAAGTTTAGCAGATTAATGCAGGAAGATGTTAGGGAAACTCTCTCCCTTTTAAATCTCATTTCCGGTTCTGACCCGGTAGGAGAAGCAATAGACCAGAATTTTACCACACAAAAGCTCCAACCTTCTTTACTTCAAGTGGAAGGCGCTCTGATCAGTATGCGCCCCAAGACCGGATATATAACAACACTGGTAGGAGGGACGGACTTTCGATCTGACAATCAAAAAATCAGACCTTTTCAGGCTTATAGACAACCTGGTTCTTCTTTCAAACCTTTGATTTATAGCTCTGCTTTGGAATATTCCGGTCAAAATCCTGATTCGGAAACCAATGTTACGGCAGCTACGCTATTTTTGGATTCACCGCTTCAATTTTTACTGGAAGGAGGAGACGAATGGTCTCCGGAAAATTATAGCTTGGAATATTCCGGGTTTATGCGATTACGGTCTGCTCTTACAAAATCAAAAAATTCGGTTGCCGTTCGAGTTGTAGAGCAATTGGGACTATCGAAGATTTTACCAACACTTACGGAACTTTTACAGTTAGGAAAAAACAGACCCATTCCGAGAAATTATTCTGTAGCCTTAGGCTCTTTTGAAGTTACACCTTATGAAATGGCAAGGGCTTATGGTACAATTGCTTCTGGAGGTGAGGAGCTAAACCCTATTTCCATTTTATATATAACCGATAAAGAAGGACAATTGGTTAGAGACTTCCGAGTGGAAGAGGAAAAAAGGCAAAAAAAGAAGATACTAAGCCCTGAAACTTGTTTTATTATTACCGATATGATGGAAGATGTAATCAAAAGCGGGACAGGAAAAGTAATTAAAAACTATGAAATAAACAGACCCGTAGCTGGAAAAACAGGAACAACCAATAACTATCGGGATGCTTGGTTTGTGGGATATTCTCCGGAATTGGTGACTGCCATTTGGATTGGATATGACCAAGGAACTGTTTCTTTGGGTAAAGGTATGACTGGTGGCGTTGTGGCTGCACCTGCGTGGGGAGAATTTATGTCTAAAGCTCTCAAAAGTGAACCCAAGCAAAAGTTTGATTTTGGTGAACTAAAAATTGTGAAAGAGAAAATTTGCGAATTATCCGGTAAATTACCAACAAAATCTTGTAAAAAGAAAATGGAAGAATATTTTATCGAAGGAACTGTTCCAACAGAAGAATGTGACGTTCATGGAGGCGGATTTGGTTTTTCACCCAGCCCAAGAAAGTCTAAAAAAGAAAGAGAAGAAAAGAATATTTATAAAGGCGATGATAATATTGATTTTTAATGGGTATTATTCAAGAAGTGAGTTGCTCCCTTCGACTACGCTCAGGGAACGTTTGACGGGCATTGAGCGTAGTAGTTTGACGGGCATTGAGCGTTGTAGTTTGACGGGCATTGAGCGTTGTAGTTTGACGGGCATTGAGCGTTGTCGAAATGTCCCTTTGTAAGATCGGAATATAAAAATGATAAAAAGAAAACTTAGCCAAAAAACTAAATTCGGGCATGAATTACTAAAAACGAAAAACTTTTCTCTGATATATTTAGATTCTGGGAATTTACACTATTCGTATAAAAAAGACAGGACTCTAATATTTGGTGATATCGACCTAAGCAAAAAAAGGTTTAAAATTATTCCCTTGTTTCTACTGGCTTCCATTTTCACCATTTATATCGGATTTATACCGGAATCAAAAGCAGCTATGAATGGTGTTATTGAAAACCGAGAATATGAGGAAAATAGCGAAAGAGATAAATACGCAAAAAAAGCTGATAAAAAGTATTTGGAAGAAACCGAGAAAATGAAAATGAAATATCTCTCTTCACAAAGTAAAAGAAGTGAAAAGCTAAGAATTATCCATTACAAAGTAAAACCTTATGAATCCATTTTGGACATTTCCAAAAAATTCAATTTGTCTATAGAATCCATCCTCGCTTCTTCCAATTTGAAAGACGGAAACTTACAACCGGGAACAATTCTGAATATTCCCAACAAACAAGGCTTACTCTACAAATTTAAAAAAGGGGATACTTTAGCAAAAGTTGCCAGCTTTTACCAAGTTTCCATACAAGATGTCGTGGGAGAAAATGAATTAACCGATGTAGACGTGTTTTTACCAGGACAGAAAATATTTTTACCAGGCGCATCCATACCTGAATCCCCAATCGTATGGTATCCTCCTGTTTCTTCCAGGAGGATTACATCGGGATTTGGTTGGAGAACTTTCCCAACACCCAAATTCCATGATGCTCTTGATTTACGTGCCAATTATGATATTGTAAGAGCTGCTAGAACAGGTGTTGTTATTTTTAGCGGATGGATGGGAGGTTATGGAAATACGGTCATTATCGACCACACAAAAGGCTTTAAAACTTTGTATGCTCATAATTCCAAGTTAAAAGTTAGAGCCGGAGATTATGTAAGAGCTAACAAGGCAATAGCTGTTTCGGGATGTACAGGATATTGTTTTGGTGCGCATTTGCACTTTGAAGTCATTAAAAATGGAAAAACCGTAAATCCGAAAAAATATGTTGGAGGTTTGAGATGAAAAGTTTAAAAATTGCTTTTGGGTTATCCATAGCTGCTATGTTGTATTTTGTTTTGCACTGCTCCTCTGTGAATTTGGGTAACGAGCTAAACAAAAGAATCGTGGATCCGTATGACGCAACAAAGGAAGTTCCGATTTTATACCTAACCTATAGAAAGATAAATCCCAAAGCTGTTCCTTCTTGTTCCGATTCATATTATACATCGGAGAAAGATTCGGAAGGAAAATTTGGGATTTGCTCGGTGAATGTTCCGGCTATGCACGAGATAGGAATAATTGATTATCAAAATTCCGGTGAGGCAAACAAATACTTTCAGTTTAAGCGATTTGAATACCACAGCAAAGATAGCTTTCTAAAAAAGGTAAAAGGCTCAAGTTTTCCAGAGATTATGGTTTTTGTTCATGGATTTAACGTTCGCTTTGAAGAAGCGGTTTTAAGGGCTTCTCAAATTCAGTATGACCTAAAATTTCCCGGACTTATGGTTTTGTTTACATGGCCTGCCGGTTCCCAAGATGGAATGTTAAACAAACTCAATATCAAAAAAACGTATTCCTTTAACCAAGAAAACGCAAAAAAATCTATTCCGGATTTAAAGAATCTATTAAAAGAATTAAAAACTACCGGTAAAAAAATTCATCTTATTGTTCATTCTATGGGACACCAAATCGCCATACCGGCTTTAGCTGAATTATCAGCCGAAGGAGAAGAAAAATTACTTTCCGAATTGGTTTTGAATGCACCGGATTATGATGCCGGAGATTTTAAAAGAAAAGCTCCGGCATTGACAAAAATGTCCAAACGTGTTACTGTTTACTGTTCTCCCGGAGACAACGCATTGATAATTTCCGGTCAGGTAAATGAAAATACAAGGGTAGGTACTTGTGAAAAGGTAACAGGTGTAGATATGATAAATGTAAACCCTGTGGATTCACCCATATTAGGAATCGGAGGCTTGGGGCATGGCTACTATTCATCAAGACCGATTATTACAGACTTATACCAACTGATTTTGGGTATAGATGCTTCCAAGAGGCTTTTTATTCGCAAATCTTTTACGAACAACGAAGATTATGTATTAAGAAAGTAGTCCTTTTAACCCTGTAAATGGGAAAAAAACCGCAGGTTTTATCCAAAAGCTTGTTGCATTCTGTCCTGCTCTGATTTGGAAATACCAAGTTGCTTGGCGATATTTCTCCAATTACTCACAGCAGTTTGATGAATGATTACAGGCTTGGAAGCCTGTAATATCGCAGCCAAGATGGCTACGGTACTTTACAAAAACTTATGCTATATTACTTATATTGACAAGCGTCTAATAATGTTAAGACTAGCTCTTATTAGTCAACACCCGGAAAAGAATCTACATATTTGATGGTGAAGTCTGGGAAAGAATCTACAAATTTTACCGTAAAGTCTGGAAAAGCATTTACAAATTTCCATTTTCCACAAGAATCAGGGAAAGAGCTAACGTTTTTTACCTTTAAGTCGGGAAAGCTAGTCACTACTTTCACCTTAAAATCGGGGAAGCTATCTACGATTTTGATACTGCCTTGTAATCTCTTTCCTTTGAAAGTGCAATCTTTTCCAACTTTTCCATTGGCATTAACAAAACTAGGAATAATTAAAAACAATAGTCCTATTTTGATGAACCAGGATTTTCCTTTGCAAATGAAGCCACACGGCTCTTGACAAAACAATTTTTTCAAAGTCTCTACCTATCCTTTTTAAATCTTCTATATCATTTTTATGACTCACACGAACAACATCTTGTTCGATAATCGGTCCAGCATCCAGTTCATCGGCTGCGTAATGACTGGTTGCTCCAATTATTTTAACACCTCTTTCGTAAGCTTTTTCGTAAGGTTTGGCACCAGGAAAAGCTGGTAAAAAAGAATGGTGTATGTTGATTATTTTATTGGGATAATGTGCAATAAAATTTTGTGATAAAATTTGCATATAACGTGCTAAAACAATAAAGTCAATTTTAAATTTTTTTAAGATTTCCAAAACTTCCTTTTCTTTATCTATTTTTGTTTCCAGAGTTACGGGTAAGTAATAATAAGGAATTCCATATTGTTGGGCAATAGGTTTTGTAGTTTCATGGTTACTAATAATGAGAGGAATATCAACTTTCCATTCACCGGACTGCCATTTTGACAATAATTCATAGAGGCAGTGGGAATATTTGGAAACAAAAATAGCCATCTTGGGAATTTCACCGGAGAAATAGAGTTTCCATTTCATTTGAAACCTGTCTGCAATCAATACTTTAAAAAATTCTCCAATCTTTTCTTTGGGTATGGAAAACTCTTTTAGTTCCCAAGCAACTCTCATAAAAAAAACTTGTTGGGCTAAATCTGTGTGTTGATCCAGATCAATAATATTTCCACCGTTTTTGAAAATGAATTCCGTTATGGTAGTTACAAGACCTTTTTGATCCGGACAAGAAACGAGTAGTATTGCATTTTGAGATTTCATCTTAATTCCCATTAACAACAAACTGGTTTTCATACAATTTTGTATAAATTCCATTTTGTGCAAGAAGAGATTCATGATCTCCTTGCTCAACCACTTCGCCGTCGTGGAGAACTACTATTTTTTTTACCGAGCGGATGGTTGATAAACGATGTGCTATGATAAACATTGTTCTACCTTCAAACAACCTATGCAAGGCATCACTCACCAACTTTTCAGACTGGGCATCCAATGCACTTGTTGCTTCATCCAAAATCAAGATTTCCGGGTCTCTTAACAAAGCTCTGGCGATAACAAGCCTTTGTCTCTGCCCTCCGGAAAGATTTAACCCTCTTATACCAAGCAAACTATCGTATCCATGTTCCATTTCCATTATGAATTCATGAGCATTGGCAAGTGTTGCAGCATAAATAATTTCTTCCCTGAGACAACCAGGCATACCGTAAGCTATGTTTTCCGCAACCGTTCCATGAAATAAAAATATATCTTGGGTTACAATTCCAATCTTTTTCCGAACATCTGCCAAACTATAGGTGCTAATATCAACGTTATCAAACAATATTTTTCCTTTAGTTGGAATATAAAACATGGGAATCAAGTCCATAAGAGTTGACTTTCCGCTGCCACTCTGTCCTACAAACGCAACCGTATCTCCGATATTTATTTTTAAGTTGATACTTTTTAAAACTTCCGTTTTCGATTCGGTATATTGAAAATAAATGTCTTGGAATTCAATGGAATCTTTTAAGGTTCGGATTTTGGCTTTGTAAGGAGTATAAGACACTTTTTCGCCTGCTTCTCCGTCCCTATCGATGATTTCAAAAATTCTCTCACCGGCAGCTATTGATTGTGAAATTTTTCCAATCATTTGTGACAATTGAGTTAATGGTCTTAATAAAAAGAGCAGGGTCAATAAAAAAGTCATAAATTCGCCCTGAGTAAATTGTTGTGTTGCAATAAACTTAGCTCCAATAGAAAAGAATCCTAATACTACCAAAGAAGAAGTAAACTCAACCAGGGCCGGAGCTATTTGCAAATAAAATTGTCCTTTGAAATTTCTCCAAGTTGCCTTTTCATTGATATCCGTAAACCTTGCCAATTCAAAAGACTCTGCATTAAAGATTCTAATTTCTTTCATTCCAGAAAGAATTTCTTGTATGTGCCCGTTTAGATTTGCCATTCTTTCTTGGAATTTCGTAGTAGACTTCAAGATTTTGTTGGTGAATAAGGTAACCGGATATACCAGAATGGGAACGGTAAAAATAGCGATTACTAAAAGCTCAGTATTCAAATAGAGTAGTATGGTAAGGTGAGTTATCACATAAAAAAAGTTTATAATAGCATCCCGCAAATTACTGGAAATAACGGCAGCAATTATTTCAACATCATTGATAATGCGGCTCATAAGGATCCCAGATTTCTCTTTATAAAACAAGTTGAGAGAGAGATTTTGCATTTTGTCAAACAGTTCTTGTCGCAAATCTCTTACAGCGGTATAGCCCGTTGTTGCAATGTAGTAAACGGATAGCAGATAGGTTATAAGTTTTAATAAATACATCGGCATCACAAACTTGCACACAAGCCAAACAACTTCTTTTGAAGTTTTATCTTTTGTTAGAGAATTCACTGACTGCTTAAAATCAATAATGAGTCGCTTGATCCTTTCCAATCCGTCCAAAGAATCCTCTCCAAAAAACCTTTCTTTTAATAAAATGTTCTTCTCCGGGATTGTAAACTCAAATTTAAATCCTTCTTTTTTGCTGGAATCCAGTGAATCAAATAAAGGAATTAGAGCAGTGAGAGAAATAGCGTTTAAAATGGCTGTAAATAAAGCACATACAACTCCCGCTAAAAACCTATATTTATAACGTAAAGAATAAGAAATCAATCGTCTAAAAATTCGCATTATAAATATACTTTTCCAATCTGAATTTTAATCGAGAGTTGTATCATTTTTAACAAAAATATTATACGGCGTTAGGATCTACTATGCCTTTCCCATCTGTTAAAAATCTAGAAACGATTACTCTTTGAATTTGGGAAGTACCTTCATAGATTTGGAAAATTTTTGCATCTCTATATAATTTTTCTACAGGATATTCCGTATTAAAACCATAACCACCAAAAACCTGGATAGCGTCTTGGCAAACTCTAACACACATATCACCACAAAAAGCTTTTGCGATAGAAGCTTGATAAGTATTTCTATGTCCATTATCTATCAACCAGGCTGCCTGCCAGCATAAAAGTCTTCCGGCCTCTACGTCTTTTGCCATGTCCGCTAACATAAAACTAATCCCTTGGTTATTGGCAATAGATGATCCAAAGGCAGTTCTTGTTTTAGCGTATTCAACGGAATATTCCAAAGCAGCCCTCGCCACTCCAACTGCACCTATGGCGACACAAGGTCTAGTATGATCAAAAGCAGCCATTGCCACCTTAAAGCCTTCTCCTTCTTTACCAATCATCTGATTTTTGGGAACTTTTACGTCTTCAAAGGTAATAGCCCTTGTATCGGAGCACCTTTGCCCCATGTTTTTTTCTTTTTTACCTATAATTACCCCTGGTGTCTTTGCATCCACTATAAATCCGGAAATACCTTTGTGACCTGCTGCAGGGTCGGTTTTTGTCAGCACAAAAAACCAATCAGCAACTCCCCCATTGGTAATCCACATTTTTGAACCATTGATAATGTATTCGTCTCCCACTTTTTTTGCAGTAGTTCGAATTCCAGCTACGTCCGACCCGGCTCCAGGTTCGGTTACGGCGTAAGCACATAGAATAAATTCTCTGGTCATTGGCTCTACGAATTTCTTTTTGGTTTCATCACTTGCACCAATCAAAACAGGTGCCAATGCTAAGTTATTGGCTAAAATAGCAGTCCCCATACCGGAACAAGCTGCATTAAACTCTTCCGCAATAATCAACTCGTCTACATCAGACATTTCAGGACCATTGAATTTAGCTTCAATATGTAAATTCATCAATCCTGCATCCCAAGCTTTTTTTAAAATTGTCATTGGATACTCACCGGTTTGGTCATGGTGCTCAGCTTTGGGTAACATCTCATTTTTTGCAAAATCTCTAGCTAGATTTTTCAACGCTTTTTGTTCATCTGTTAATGAAAAATCGATCATTTTTTATCGCCTATCATAAAGTTATAATGTTAATTCTTTACGATCTGGTAATATGTCAAGAAAGACTACTTTCGATTTTGTTTATTTTTCCAAATTGCTTTTAATTTCAATAACCAAATTTTAAAAGTAAACCCTTGATTCTAAAAAATTCATTGACTTTATTACAAAATAAATGTTAATTTTTTATACAACCTATTTTATAAATAGGCAAGAACAACCATGGAACAGCAATTAAGTTTTGAAAAAATTTGGTTATTATTTCAAGAGACCGATAAGAAGTTTCAAGAAACAGAAAGACTAATAAAAGCAAGTTCACATGGCTTTTTTACGAAGTGAATCGGAAGCTCACCTGCGAGCAGAACGAAAAGGGCTTTTTGTGATTCGTGCAACAGGTAAAAGTGCATCTATTATCAATGGTGTTGATTTTAGACCTGTTGTTTTTTGAATTTCATTTACTCACACCGACTTTTAATTACTCTAAGAATGTTGGATTGAATATCCCGCATCAAAAAATCACTCCAAATGGCAGCATAAAAATTAAATTTTGTAGATAGACGATACTGGCTTAAGAGTTTTAATTTGATCTGATTTTCATTTACTGGAACGATTTCATATTCTCCGTAAAGTGCATCAAAATATTCTCCCCCAGGAACAACGTGAGTATCCAAAGTCTTTATTGGTGTGGATTCCGGATGAGATTGTATAATAAAGCCTATTTTTTTTTCATTTTCCCAAACCGTTACGGTTTCTGTAAAATACAGTCCCCTTTCAAACCGAGCATCACGAATTCCCCCAATTCCTTCAGAAGAAAGATTGGCTTCTACGGGTTTTGGAAATCCCATTTTATAGAAAAAGCCATCTTGATTTTCTGTAATTTTAGGGACACGGATAATGTTTTTCCATACAACACTTGGCTGTGAATAAACTAAAATCTCCGTAAGAACCGTTCTTCTCTCACCGTTTGGTGGAAATCGGCTTTCGATGCTACTTACACCAAAAGGCAAAAGCAAAAGAAATCCTAATGAAAAAAATGCCGGTTTGGTCTGCTTAATGGTATTCAAAAGAAGTCCGGCAATTACGCCTCCTACAGAGGACATAAACAAGTAAATCGGAGAGAGTATAATCAAGCAAATTGTTCCTTCCCAACCAACTACTATGGCAAAAAATAAACATAAAACCGAAGTTACCCATGGCATAAAAATTCTCATTAACCAAGAATTTTGAACATTAGAAGGAGAAAAATATATGGTTATGGCACCTAGTGCCAAAGGTAAAATAAAAATAAATCCGACAGACATAATCCCAAGCAAACCTTTTAGAGATTCTTGCCGAATCATAAACTGAGACACAATCCCATACAAAACACCTATTCCAATACCAAGCAATATAGAGGAATATTTTTTAATTTCTAAACCCATAAACTAAGAATCTTTTAGCATTTCAGCTAGCTTGGCAATAGTTTTTTCAATACCTTTGTAAATTTCGGTAATGGATACATCCATCATATAACATGGAGAAGATATAATTTTATTTTTGGGATCAACCACAATTTCATCAACTTCGCACATCACAGGATTTGCTCCCGCTTTTTTCATCTCACTTCCAATGGCAGCTATATCATAGAGTGATTTCGAAGCATTTGTACCAACCGTTAAATCAGCCTTAATTCCTGTTCCCTGCAAAGCTCTGGCAACCGTTGTTGGTGACATACACAAAGCAACTATTGGTTTTCCAGCTTTAACAACTTTAACGATTAAATCCTTTATTTGAGGCTCTATGCTTCCTTCCACACCTTCAAAAGCCCATTTTGTAAAATTTTTTGCTACTCCAAAGCCTCCGGGCATAGCCAAAGCATCAATGCTTTCAATAGGAAAATTTTTCACAGGCTTTATATTTCCACGAGCAATTCTAGATGCCTCAACCAAAACATTTCGCTTTTCAGATAGTTCTTCTCCGTTGGTATGATCTATAACATGGTGTTGTTCTATGTCAGGCGCAAGGCATACTGCTTGTAAACCATTTTGCTCCAAACATAAAAGAGTAAGAACGGATTCATGAATTTCAGAGCCATCATAAACACCACATCCGGATAATAAAACTCCTACTTTTTTTTCATTAGCCATAAAAAATCACCTCCTATTTTGAATAATATTTGTTTTTTTCACTGGAATCGTCAACAAATTTTTAATAACTTTTTTCTAAGGAATCAGGAGTTAAAATCCTAAGATCAAAATAAGTATTTTTTATAACATCGAGACGCGTTTAAGAATATTTTCATTTTTTGGTGAAATTTAAGCCTCTGCAATAATTCATACATGGTGCAATAAGATATATATCACGAGGGTTATCTCTTGCGATCACCCTCATATGATAATACTATCCACCCAATAAGAGAATCGTATTAATTTTCTGATTTTCTTCTTAAATACGCTGGAATATCGTAGTCTTCCGTATAGTTATAAGAATTATTAAATTTGCTTGTTGATTTAATTGTCCTTGTTGGTTCCAAGAGAGTCTCTTCCGGCTCTTCGGAAAGCTTTGTTAGCGTTCTGGCGGGTGGTTTTTGAATGTCCGCAAAATCCTTCTCAATATCTCTTTCCAATTCCTTTTTAGGGTTTAGTATTACTCTTGTGGATTTTTTATTAAAACCGGTTGCAATAACCGTAACCCTTAGTCTGTCTTGGAGGGAAGTATCTTCATTCAATCCGATAATAATATTTGCATTTTGTTCTACTTGGGAGGTAATAACATTGGAAACTTCGTGCCAATCATTAATAGTTAAGTCATTTCCACCCGTAACGTTAATGAGCAAAGAACTTGCCCCATTGATGGAAGTCTCTTCGAGTAGTACGTTATTAATAGCCTGCTCCACTGCGTCTGCAATTCTGTTTTCACCAATACCTTCCCCAACACCCATAATGGCATCACCGGTATCTCGCATTATAGTCTTAACATCAGCAAAATCCACATTGATAAGACCGGGATAGTTTATAATGTCGCTTAAACCCTTAACGGCGTTTAATAGTATGTCATCAATAACTTTAAAGGCTGCATCAATGGGAGTTTTTTTATCTACTACCTTAAAAATAGAGTCATTTCTAATGGTAATAAGTGTATCCACTTTTTCACGTAGATTATTTAAACCCATTCTGGAAAAATCATTTCTGCGTTTTCCTTCAAACGAAAAAGGTACGGTAACAACTCCTACAACCAAACATTTAAGCTCTTTGGCTACTTCTGCGATGATAGGAGCAGCACCTGTTCCCGTTCCACCACCCATACCGGCAGTGACAAAAACCATGTCAGCTCCTTTCAGAGCATTGGTAATTTTGTCCTTGTCTTCCATGGCTGCTCTCGAACCAACTTCCGGGTCCCCACCGGCTCCCATCCCCCTTGTTACTTTATTACCAATTTGAACTTTTTTTTCAATATTGGTTCGATTTAATACCTGCTCATCCGTATTTACAACTATAAACTCCACTCCTTTGAGGTTAGCCATTGCCATTCTGCTAACCGCATTCATACCACCACCACCGACTCCAACAACTTTTATGGTTACTGGGCTAGATTTTTCTTCTTCCATATATAACATTTTACTATCCCTCTATTTTTATGTTTATTATATATTACTTTCCATCCATCGCCATGCCCTCTTCAACAAATTATCTTTATCTTGAGGGGATTTTATCCACTTAGAAGCCTTTTTTTCAGCGTGTATATGGCTTCTGGCAGCGTATTTAATAAGACCAACTGCCGTAGAGTATTCCGGAGAAGCAACTCTCTCGGACAATCCAATCAGACCGGCAGGTTTGGCTCTACCAACAGAGAGTTTAAAGACATCTTCTGCAAGAACATCAATCCCGTTTAATAAACTGGTCCCACCGGTTAGGATTATCCCACCGGCTAAAAACGATTTGTTACCAGATTTTTCCAGTTCCATATTTACGTGCTCTAGTATTTCTCTAACCCTGGGTTCAATAATTTTGACTAATTCTTGCTTTAGAAACATTCTAGCTGTTCTTCCGCTTGTAGCCGGAACTTCAATCTTCTCCGTTGGGTCAACCTCTCCCAAAATTGTATGTCCGAATCTCTTTTTTAAAATTTCCGCAGCTTCTACCGGTGTTTTCAAACCAATCGAAATATCACTTGTTATATTATTTCCACCAAATGGAACTGTACAAGAAAATGCAACACCACCATCAATAAAAACTACAACGTCCGTAATTCCGGCACCAATGTCAACAACCGCAGTCCCAAGCTCCTTTTCACCGCTTGTCAAAACGGCTTCCGAGGAAGCAAAACTCGAAAGTACCTTATCTATTTGTTCTAGTCCCGCCAATTCAATACATTTATCCAAATTATGGGTTGTTGTAATTCCGGCTGTAACAATGTGAACTTCAGCTTCCAATCGAACGCCCGTCATTCCCATGGGTTCTTTAATATTATTTTGGTCATCTACGGAAAATTCTCTGGATAAAACGTGCAAAATTTGCTGATCGGATGGAATTCGAATAGACTGTGCCGCTTCAATTACTCTTTTTATCTCATTTTCCGTTACCGTTCTGTCTTTGTTTGTTATGGCAACAACACCTTTGGAATTGTTTGCCTTTATCGTTTTCCCTGTAATGTTAATTATAACGTTTTCAATTTCTTGTCCGGACATCAATTCGGTATTACTAACCGCCTCTTCGATGGATTTTACGGTTGTCTCAATATTGATAATCGCTCCGTTTTTGATCCCTGTACAGGTAGAAGTTCCTACTCCTATAATCTCTATATCGTTGTCTCTTGCCACCCTTCCCGAAACTACTTTGATCAAAGAAGAGCCTAAATCAATGGCTGCTATGGTTGTTTCTAATTCGTGCATATTTAGTGATAGACAGCGTCATCTCCTCTTAAATCTAAAATATCGGCAGAAATGTTTTTATTCTCAAAATAAGCAAGAGTAGCATACAGTTTCCTAGCCTGTTTGCTTGGAAAACCATTTCCCAAATGCACTTTAATTTTTTGAGGCGCATATATATACATAACAATTTCTCCATCAGGATTCAATACAATTTCTGATATTCTATTTTGAAGTTCCGGAAACATCCTGAAAGCATCTCTCACAGATTCAACTAAATCTTTAAATTTTACACCAACAATTTTATTGGATTCGATTCGAAAAGATCCGCTAATAATACAAACGTCCCTTTCTTTCACATCATCTTTTGACAATAAATTAAAATCTTGATCAATTTCATATAAACTATTATTTGTATTCACTATAAATTCTGTTTTTTTTTCTGTTATTGTTACCAAAAGTTGGTCTTGGGTTTTTCTTGTAATTTGTGCATCTTGCACCCTAGGATGTCTTTTTAGTTTTTCTTCCAATTGAGCATATTCCAGACCTTTAAAGGAAACTCCTGGTTTCATTTCAATTAAATCTAAAATATTATCCTTGGTTAAAACATTGTGCCCTCTAATTTCCAGCTTACTGATTTTTTCCGGTAATTTTTTTTGCTGCTTATAAATATAATTGAATAGTAGATAAAAGAAAAATAGGATTAAAATAAATAATAAAAGTTTTTTTACACCATTATTTTCCGAATATTGGCTCATTCAATTTCTCTTTTATTACAAATTTGAAAAAAATTTACTCTAGTGAGAGTGATTTTTAATATTAGAACTAAAGATAATCTGGTAAGTCAACCATATTAATTCTGAAAATTAATTTAATCATCTAATTATTTTTGAGATTGTTTATTTAAAGAAGTTTTTGGGTGAACGACGGGGCTTGAACCCGCGACCACCAGAACCACAACCTGGCGCTCTACCAACTGAGCTACATTCACCGAATAAGAATTGCTTATATTACGACCCGGGAGAGATTCGAACTCCCGACCCACTGCTTAGAAGGCAGTTGCTCTATCCAACTGAGCTACCGGGTCAAAATTCGGGATGACTGGATTTGAACCAGCGACCCTCTGCTCCCAAGGCAGATGCGCTACCCCTGCGCTACATCCCGGATCATACCCTTTAGAAACAGTTTTTTTAATTTGAGTTGTATGTCAAGCTTTTTTAGAAAAAATTATCTATGAATGTTATTTTATCTTCTTTTTGACTGCTCATTTTTTTAATTCTTTTATAACACGATTGGAAAAGTAAGGTTAATGCATTACCTTGACGAATTCACTATAAACTTATAGAAGTAAATGCAGTTCTCTTTATTATTCTTAAACTTTTTGATGGCAACATTGCTTGGAATGTTGAAAAACTTTGACTTGATAAGGTTTTCAATTTCCTGCCTGACTGAGAGTTCTAGTTTCAATTTTGGATTCTCTTCTGCTTGGCTCATAATCCCTTGCAATTGATTTACGGCGTTTACAGCAGAAGCATTCGCTCCACATTCTCCTCGTTTTTCCATCGGACCAATAGTCTCTAAAGTTACTTCTTTTATCTCCCGTTTTAGTTCTTTTAGTTTACTCAAAAGCGAATTTTCAAAAATAGACTTTTCTTCATTGGACATTGTTTGTCCGGCATAATAAACGGTGGCGTTTTTCATCCCAAGTGTAGAAAATTTTACGTCTACGGTAGTTATAATTCCAATTTCTTCAGGAAAATGTTCTCCTACCTTATCCAAAACTACCTTAACCAATTCGGAAGCGTGTTGATTTCGTATGGAATTTTGGATGGAAGGTGGAATATTATCCAATAATAGATTAGCTCGATTCCCAATAGTAGTATTTTTAAGCTCGAATAAATCCGATTCATTTGTCACCCGAACAAGTGATATACTGGAAGAAAAGCCTTGGAAATTTTTTTCAATACTCTGATTTAAATCTTCCGCAAAGCTTGGAGGTAAAACTGCTTTGGAAGAAAAAATAATTGTTCCTTGGACACTCTCTCTGGTAAAACTCAGCCCACCCGTCCCTCGTATTATATCAACCCCTTCAATTCGATTCAATGTGGTCTTTACTAAGCTTCGGATACTGTTTTTTTGCTTTATAAAGATGAATGAAGTGCTCAAAGGATAGCTAATCAATACAAGAAAAATTGCCGGAAACAAAAATCTCTTTGCAGAAGTGATATTTTCCGTTAAGGTTTTGTAAAGAGGAAACTTCTGAAACTGTCGAAATAGAGAATCCGTCTTTTCCCTTTTGACGGCAAGTTTTTTGGTTATTTTTCCTATATTCAATTCGTAGTAAACGAAATAATAAAATACCGATGATATAAAAATGATGGCAACCATATTGGTTATAAACAACAAAAACGCACCCCACATTATATCTATTTGGAATCCACTTCCCAAACCGTAACCAACAACACAGAGAGGAGGCATCAAAGCTACTCCAATGGCAGCTCCCGGTCCTGCTTTTCCTAATATTTCTTCGTTATTGGAACGAACCGAACTTAGAGCAGCCACCAAACCGCTAAACAAGGCGACAAACAAATCCAGGATGGTTGGGTTTACTCTGCTTAAAATTTCTGATTTTGGCTCTTCTCCAGGGAGTAATAGTGTGATGGTTGCGGAGGTAAAGATTGCTACCATAATGCTTAAGGTTAGTATAAAAACTGATTTTAACCCCAGAAAAAAATCACTAATTCCAACACTCAACCCCAAACCGATAATGGGTGACATAAGAGGCGAGACAAGCATCGCTCCGATAATAATAGCCGGACTGTTGATAATTAAACCTAGGGTAGCAATTCCTATAGACGTAACAATCAGCATCCAGTACGAAACAGATCGTAGTCTGACCGAATCGCTGATTTCGTCGTGCATCAAAAGAGAATCTTTTTGGGAAATGGACAAAGCCTTCGATAACTGAGAAAAGAAATAATGGATTTTTCCGCTTTTTTCTCCGATTTTATCAAAAAAAGAATCTTGTTCCGGATCTTCTTTTTTTTCAATTTGTTCCGGTATTTGTGGGATTAGGTCTTTATTGTCTGTTTTTTTTACTTCTTGAGATTCCAAAGGTAGAATTGTTTTTGGCTCTATTTTGACTATGGGTGTTTTTTCTTTAGCACTTGTTTTCTCGCTTTGGGAAGTAGTTTTCTTTTTGGAAATTGTTTTTTCTATCTTTTTTTTACTTTCTGCCATTCTCTATTCTCTATAAATTCAGTATAATATAAGAATAATTTGTAGAAAATACTATTATCCGTCAATTGATTATTATTTTATCCTAAATGGGATAAAAAATCTTCCATGGGTAATTCCAATTTGTATCTACATTGGAGATGCTATTTAAAGGTCAACCATAGAATAATTGTCCTTATAAAATCTAAATATATAAAAATTTCTTAAATATTTAGTCTTTTTTCTTAAAATGTAGTTATCATGTATCCTTTCCCGTTAGGTATCCTTTGCTTTTTCCGAAAACCACTCGTTACTAATTTTTTAAAAATCTAGTATACAACCAAGACAACCAAAAAATACTAATAGGAAAGCGTTTTGATTTTTATTAAATATGGAGAGGATATAATATGGAATCGATATTACCTAGTAATTTGGTCAGTTTAAGCCAATACTTAATTGAGGAACAGTTAAAATTACCGCATGCAACAGGAGATTTTACGGCTTTGATGAATCACCTTGTTTATGCATCCAAAATTGTTTCCAGAGAAGTTAGAAAAGCAGGATTGCTTGATTATATACTTGGTGTTACGGATGATTCTAATGTCCATGGTGAAAAACAAATGAAGTTGGATCAAATAGCTGATTATTTGTTTACCCATAATATGAGTATATGCGGACACTTATGTGTTATGGCAAGTGAAGAAAGAGAGGAAATTATTGAAATCCCACCTGGATATGAAGTCGGGAAATATACTATCGCATTTGACCCTTTGGATGGCTCTTCTAATATAGATTCAAACGTTTCTATTGGAACTATTTTCTCAATCCACTTGCGAGTGACACCACAAGGTCGTCCTGGAACAGAAATAGACCTTTTGCAACCAGGACACAAACAAAGGGCAGCAGGATATGTTGTTTATGGTTCTTCTACGATGTTAGTTCTTAGTACCGGCAACGGTGTTTCCGGTTTTACTCTTGATCCTTCTGTTGGTGAGTATTTATTATCTCATCCAAATATTACAATGCCAGAGACAAGCAATATGTATTCTATCAACGAAGGGAACTATAACTTTTGGTCTGATAAAGTTAAAAAATATATCAAAACAATTAAAGAAATTGATGGAAGCAAAAACCCTAAAACGAGTAGGTATATCGGCTCATTGGTTGCAGATATTCACAGAAATTTATTAAAGGGTGGAATATTTTTATATCCCGCAGATGCCCAATCTCAAAAATATCCGAATGGAAAACTTAGGCTGCTTTATGAAGCTGCTCCTGTTGCCTTTATTGTGGAACAAGCAGGTGGACTTGCCGTTACGGAAGATGGC
>JACKPA010000010.1 GCA_024233865.1 Leptospiraceae bacterium
AACATCTAAACTTATAACCGTTTTTCCAAAGGAACAATCTGTAATTTTAGCTAAAGTGTAAAACAAGGTTTCAGAACTGTGAATGACCAAATATGTTCCTTTGTCTGATGCAGAAATGACTTTGAAGGTGGCGTGTGATGACCTAATCCTCCAAACCCCCTTCCCAAAGCGAGTTAGAGTTACTAGAGGGTGATATCACAGAAAAAGGTTTTGAAAAGAAAAAAGTGAAAATTTTTGAAAAATTCAGAGTGAATGAAAAATGATGAGCAAAAATAATTTGGAATGGCAAAACGGCGAATATAAAATAAGAACGAATAAAGAACTATTGCAAATTGATTTAATTTTGGATTATTTGGTAAATCAATCGTATTGGGCAAAAAACAGAACAGCTGAACAGATGCAAACCGTGATTGAAAATTCGCTTTGTTTTGGTCTTTATAGAGAAAGCAGGCAAATCGGTTTTGCAAGAGTTGTGACGGATTTTGCGACGTTCGCTTATCTCGGTGATGTTTATGTGTTACCGGAATTTCAAGGTGAAGGTTTAGGAAAATGGTTGATAGAAGTGGTTGTCAATCATCCTGATCTGCAAGGATTTCGTCGTTGGATTTTGGCGACGCGAGATGCTCATATGCTTTATGAAAAATATGGTTTTACGGAATTAAAACACACCGAACGTTGGATGGAAAAAGCTGATCCGAATGCTTATTAATTGGCGGTTGTCGGCGGTTTGATACGTCCTTACGGACTACTCACCGACCGGACAAGACAGTTCTTCGCAACACTCGCCGACGCTGACCAGATGAAATTGCAGCTTTATTAAAAACATGGACTTGTTTTGTAAGGGTAAGCCTATGTGTTTACCCTTATACTTATCCGAAACTTTTCTTACGTCGAACTGACGTTAAATTATATGAACTACAACAATTATCCCAAGAAAGAGCTGCTGAACTTGCAGACATGACAAGAACGGAATTTTTTCATCAATCACAGAAATTATGATATAATAGGTGAAAAACTGGCTTATGTTGTTATTAAAGAACTTACCCTCTTTATATATGATTGAAATGCATCTACAAAATGGACTTGGCTATCCGTAACCCATTTGAGAATGTTTTGAACAGTATTGCCAATACCCGCCTTCTCGTCTATAATGGCAGAAGCCAAAAGGCTAGCAGACAATCCGGTCTTAAGAAAACATTCTTTATCCATATCTGATGTAAGGTGTTTGGATAGAGAAGAAAATGCGTGTTCGTTCATATAACTTTGACGAAATGAATAAATTTCTTCTGCGGCTATTTTGAGTTTTTCATATTCTTTTTGTTTTTCCGGCACAAGCTTGCACAATTCATCGTGCAAAATTTCCAAATGGACTTGTAGCATATAAGACGGCAAGCCTCTATTGGAAAGAACTCTTTTTAACCACTTAACTTGGTGTATTACTTCTTCTTTTTTTAGATTTACCAAAGTTGCAAGCCAGGCACTATCGCTATGGGCGAATTTTCGTCCCCTCTCCCCAAATCGAATTTTTTGATAGGGAAACTTATCCATACATTTTTCACCAGCTTGAATGGATGCCTGTATTTCCTTAACATCTTGAGGAATTGGGTGTGCCCCTGCTTCCGGATTTAAGCTAACCGACAAATATTTCATTTTTTCCATTTGTAAAGGGTATAAACTCTGAAATATGTCAATTATACCTTCATAAATTTCACAAGCCGCTTCAATGATCATTTGTTTTTGAGACGGTTCTATTTGAATTGAATTTACTCGTTGCTTAAAGTTTTCCCATTTTTTTAATGTATCATCCCCGTAGCTGCTTAAATAATGATCTCCTTTGTTTTCCAAAAATGGAAACTGAAAAATTAAGTCTTTTTTTATGACTTTTGCACCTATACTGGAACCTTCCAAAACATAGAGATAACCAATTAGTGATTCGGGAAAACTTTCAACCCTTAAACGAATATTTTTTGCCAAACTTTGTGCATTTTCAAAAGACTCTGGAATATCTTTAATCCATTGTGGAAAAAAGTATATCATGTCTTTTTCCAATAAAGGATATTTTTGCATTTCCTCTGTCCATACCAATAAAAGTGTTTTATTTCGAGTTTTTCGAATTTCATGCTCCAAAACACCGTGAATGATTGCCATTGCTCTAATGTGTCCGACATAACTCTCTATAGGTAATTTATAGTTTTTTAATAAGTTGGCATAAGGAGATGATTCTAGTTTTTGGTGGTATTTGTTATGGGTAGCATTTTTTATAGTATCAACAAGTAGACAGTTTTCCATAACAAGATATTCTATCTTAGATAGTGTTTATCAAGCATAAATAATTAATAAAATGAAAATTTATTCAAATAGTAATTTATTGGCTTCTTTTCGTCCTCAAGAAATTAGAGGTGAACAAATAATAAATGTTTTTCGTTTTTTGTTGTGTTGTATTTTTTTTATTTTCCTGCTTTTTGTTGTTCATAATAACCAATGGCGTTTTTCCAAAGGAAATTTAATTGTTATTAGTGGAATTTCTATAGGTATTCTCCATTGTATTGTTATGTTTTTCATTTTAAAGAAGAGAAAATATCATCCGTTTATAAAGTATATAAATACATTTCTTGAGTCTGTTATTGTAACAATTGCCATTTATTCATCCAGCCATGACTTATATTCAAGCAGAGCCAGTATGTTTATTGTAAATACTCCTTTGATATACTTGTTGTTTAGTGGGCTTTCTGTTTTACGACTCAGCTTTAGGGCTTGCTTTCTTTCCGGTTTTTTTAATGCTGTTGGATATTTATTTCTTATATTCCTTTCTAGGAACCAAAGTGGCATATTTAATTTCCTATTTTATTCCAATGACCCTACAAATTCAATGGTTATCAGATTTGCATTGGATAATGAGTTGATTAAGACTTTTTATATTTTTTTTAGTGGCGTAATTGCTGGCTACGGAACAATTCGCAACAAAAAGCTAGTTATAGCCTATCTCGAAAAGCAACAAGCTCTTGATGAACTCAATCAAAACTTAGAAAAAAAAGTTAAGCTTCGAACAAAAGAAATTCAAAAACGCCAAGAAATTATGGAAAGCGAACTGGATCTAGCTAGGGATATTCAATTTAAACTTCTTCCTCAAAAATTACCAGAACATCCAAGCGTTGACATTTATAGTAAGTACTTGCCGGCTTATAAAGTAGGCGGTGATTTTTATGACATTTTTTTAATCGGTTCCAAGCATATTGGCATTTTTGTATGCGATGTATTTGGACACGGGGTCTCGGCTGCGTTTGTAGCCACTATTTTAAAAATGCTTTTGGAAAGAAAAAAATATATATTAACAAATCCTGTGGAATTATTTCTTTATCTGGATGAGCAGCTAAGACGAGTTGTCACAAAAAACTTTGTTACGGCATTTTATGGAATTATTGACTGTGAAAAAGGAAAGATGACTTATATCAATGCTGGGCTTTTACCTCCTTTTGTGCTAAATCCGAAAAAAGAAACTTCAGGGTTTTTGGAGTATAAAGGAGGAACACTAGGAACTCCCCTTCATTTTTCAATGGAAACACGAGAAATAGATTTATTTCCGTATGATCGAATTGTTATTTATACGGATGGTTTGCTTGAAAGCATAAATCCAAATACTTTGGAACTTTTTGGAGAAGATAGGTTCAAAAAGTATATTATATCTCACAAAAAAAGTCCGGCAGAAAGTTTGGTACAAGGATTATTAAAGGAAGTCAAAAACCACGCTTGCAAAGAACAATTGGATGATGACATTACTGTTTTGGTTGTAGATTACCATCCACCGTAGAGTTTAAACTCATTGTTTTGTTTGGGGTGAGAAGTTTATGATTTACAATAACAAACCTATCAAATAAAATAGATTAAAATTGGTTTCACGCTTTGCAAGGTTAAAATATACCATGGCATATAATAAATTCAAACTAAAAGATTTAAAGATAAAATTTGGTATAGAAAATAGTAGTAGGCATTTTTTACCCCAAGAATTACTTCCTTTTGTACCTTCTCAAAAAGTGTTAAGTGAATTAGCAGACGCAGAAGGTGTCGCTTTGGCAACCGAAAAAGCCAAATCAGAGCATATTATAACTCCTACGATTAAAGAATTACGCAGACGTAATTTGGAAAAGTTCAGTTATTTTTCGGGTTATGAGTTTAATGTGGATAAAAAACAAGGACTAAATGGTTATTGTGATTTTATTTTTTCTGCCAAGCCACACAAAATAGAAATAGAAAATCCTATTTTTTGTTTTGTAGAGGCTAAAAAAGACGATATTGATGGTTGGTTTGGACAATGCGGTGCGGAAATGTATGCTGCTCAACTCTACAATGAAAGAGAGGGTAATCCTCGAAAAGTAATTTATGGTTGTGTTACGAATGCTTTTTCCTGGTGCTTTTTGAAATTAGAGGACAAAAACCTATTTATTGATCCCAATTATATTCCTCTCACTTTTAGCGAACCACATCGAGTTTTAGAAGTATTGCAATGGATTTTGGACGATTCCTTACAACAAAATTAAATCGTTTTTTTGTATGATTCCTGCCCAATATATTCCTGTAATCACATGAGGTTAGGGCGTGACTAAACAAAAATGTGGCGTAGCCCAAGCCGAAAGAGAACATCCAATTTACTCTTGAGGCGCGGCTTACATGCTCAGTTAGATGCCATTTGCCAAAAACCTCTGCTATTTGACATTCAAATATGTTAAATATTAAATCAATAAAGTTGCACTTTTTTATCAATAAATGATTTCTTAAGCTACTCTTTGAATATTATACTGTAGAAATATTTCTGATAACTTATATTTTGTCTCCTCGATACATTCTTTTTTAAAAAGAATAATCAATCCTTTGCTTCGAGATTTTTTGATTTTTGCTTTTTCTTTTTGTGAGTATACAATTTTCAAATGCTCCTTTCTATTCCATTCCAAGAATAAGTATGTTAATAAACATACATCTATAAACCTTTCTTGAGCTATGAAACTTTTCCCAGCATAATCACAAAGACCTAATTCACTTTTCAATTCCCGAAAATATATTTCTATCTGCCAACGTAGTGCATAGAGTTCTATTATTTTCCGAGCCGATACTTCTTTCCCGTTACAAAGAAGGATTTTGTAAGATTCAGACTTCTTTTTTCCTTTGCTCATCTTCCATGAATAAACTATTTGAAGTTCACCAAGTTTGGGGAATTTCAGTTTTTCACTCTCATATTTGTAAACATCCGTTTTCTTCTTCCCTGACTGCGAAGCATAACGATTATGTTCTCGTGTATATTTCTCTTCGCCTTTCTTTATTATCAGTGTCTTGGCGTCCTCTTTCTTTTCTAATCCTCTTTCATACAGTTTCTTTTTCGGTTCGTATACTCGACCACTATCTGCACAAGTCACATATATTGCATTCTTTCTTTTGCATGTATCAAAAATAATCTTGGAATCATAAAATCCATCTGCTATTACATAAAACTCCGCTGTCTCCGGAACAAGACTCCTTACATACTCTATCATCATGCACGCAATTTCATGCTGGGTATAATAACACGTCTTTGTCTCACGACAATATTTTCGACTATAATATGAATAACGTGGAATTGGAATCCTTGTACCATTTGGTAGAAGTAAAAGACCCATGGTAAAACTATGTGCTTTCGTACTTCGTTTCCCTTTTTTTCTTTGTTTCTTCGCCCGATATTTTATTGCATTCTTCACTAGAGTATCTCCGCCTCGCTGAATACAAGTACCATCAAACAAGAATACATATAATCCGGATGGCTCACACAATCTTGCAGTCTCTATTATAACAGAACGAATTGCATCTTTTAATATATCCCTGGATCGAAAATTCTCCGTTTCAAAGAAGCTCCTTACCGATGTTTTGTTTTTCTGATTATCTAAAAGTACTTTACTCAATGCCTCAAAGGTTCTTTTCCCATGGCATAGTAAAATTCCGGTTATGAGTTCTGTTAATATTCGAGTTTTATGGATACCAGCCTTGATGTGTTTTTCTGAAAATTGGTTGACTTTTTGTGAATTTGTGAATATCATTATTATCGGGTCTTTTGGTTATTTGGTTTGGTCATTAAATTATCTAAAGACCCTTAAATTTTTCAAGTATTACTTTTATAATAATTTATTTCTTGTTTCTACAACTTTATTATATTAAATTGAAAGAAAGCCATGATCTTATAAATAGTTGTTTTCAATAAGGAGCAGAAGTCCTTGAATGAAAGAACCCCGAAGCAGAGCTTCGAGGTATCATAAGAGTTCTAACATTACCTTTTGTTTAATCAAC
This sequence comes from Leptospiraceae bacterium, assembly GCA_024233865.1. Classification (GTDB taxonomy): domain Bacteria; phylum Spirochaetota; class Leptospiria; order Leptospirales; family Leptospiraceae; genus JACKPA01. The sequence continues at coordinate 6,307 of JACKPA010000010.1, forward strand.
GATTTTATTTCTTTTCAAATTTTTGACTCAAAATATTTTTTTAACCGAAGCAAAGCTTCGAGGAATTAGACCCCAAGAGATTAAACGGAATTGTATTTTTACGATTATAATTTTTTAGGAAATACTTGACAATTTTATAATTCAAGATTTATCTTGGACAAATTAGGAGTTAATTTTCATAAGTATCTTTTATAAAATTTACGATGAAATTAAATTTTTTACAATATTCTGTCCATGGTGCAATAAAATATAAGGATTTTTGGGTAGACATTAACTTTAAATATTATTATTTTTCTATATATGACGTCACCGCAAAAAGGCAAAGTGATTTTCGACCCTGAAATGGCAAGATATTTCAAAAATAAATTTCGAGAAAGATTTTGACAGATTTTTATATAGTTGGATCAGTTTCCAACTGCTATATCGTCTAAAATTCAACCCAATTCCCCTTAAAACCATCCTATTTCGCACCTTTTTTAATCCTCGAAAACGTGTTCGCCCATTTTTCCACATAGGTTTTAACTTCTCCATCAGACCTTCCACTGCTGGACGGAGATTACACAATTCTTGATATTCCGGGGTGTAATAATTATCCTCTCTATTATCCAACCATCTTCGGTTTTCATCTACTACTAAACGTGATTGATTTTTTGATAATGCTATACAATCTTTACCCAAGGGACAATTCGCACAAATTTTAAAATCGAAGTTTGCTACCAAATCACCATCTTTCAATTTTTGACTTGTTGGTCGCTCGCCCATTGGACAAGATTCTATTAGACCTGATTCATCATATTCAAAATCATTGCTATTCAAATTCCCTTCTTCTGGGCTCTTTCCACGAACATTTGTGGATACAATATTTACATCGAATTTATTAGCTGTTTCTCTTACCCCTTCGGATGGATACCCTCCGTCCGTTATCATCGTCTCCAAACCTGTCTCTTCTTTCAAATCTTCCAGACTTTCTTCCAATAAATCACTATCATCTACTATATTCTTTTCTACTACAACGTCCGTTATTACTTGAAATGCGTTCTTTTCAGAGCAGGTCTCTGAACTGTGACATACATAACCAAAATGTTTTTCTTCATTCTTGGTTCGGTAAGTCGCGTCTGGGTCTGATGGATTCTGCATTGAACCAGATTTGATTTCATTTGGAGTTAATATCTCTACCTTTTCTTGTTTTACAATGCACTGTTCTGCTAATAATCTTTTCGCATTTTTGTAGGATGAAGTAGCATTAATTCTTTTATCATCTTTCCATCTTGTAACATGAATGTATAACTGCTCTGATAAATATTTTAACTTCTCTTCTATCTCATGCTTTCTTAAACGATGGTATTCACCATCTTCATTGGTTTCTATTAAGGAATGCAATTCTTTGGAAATACAATTTGGTTCATACTTCTTTATTTCTATCAATAAATTACTTAAGGTCTTATGGAACAATGTAAAACGACTCATCCTTTTGATGTTTGCCCTTATTTGAGTAGAGTCACATCTCTGTAAATCTGTGTGAATTCCCATTTCCTTAATAATAATATCACGATGGTCTTTGAACACTGTTTCAAAGAAGTCTACATTGTTTTCATATTCATATTTTGCTACTGTAGCACGAAAGTTATAAAGTGTTCTTATGCAAAAGGTATATTCGTTTATATCTTGGATTCCAAACGCTCTTTGATATGCATAATTCAATAAATAGTTCTCATATAGTTGAAGGTCTGTTAGATTGTGCATTTCTTTTAATATTTCTAAGGAGAATAGTATGTTTACTGGAACATTGGGACGACTCATATTGTTACTGTACAGGGGAGCAAATACTTCTTCATCTATATTGAGAAATATGTTTTCGTAAAAATATGCTGACCAATGCTTTTTTAGAAAGCCTCGAAGTGTTGAGTTCATGTTACTTTCTGGATTGAAAAATTTCTGTTGTAGGTGTTTCTGGTTTTTTCGAAACATAGCTATCCCCTTATGTCACATTTACAGGATTGAAGATTTATTTCAACTTTTTCTTGTTATTTCTTGTTATACCTTTTTGCAGTGACGCCATATATAACATCGAGCAGAATTGTAAACATACTTGATTTATGTCTCTAAAAGTTGGTCACAAAAAAGCAAATGCGAATGCATTATGTTGTAATTCTGCTTACACAGGTAGTTTATATATTAACTATTTCAAGAAAACTCTTTTAATTACCCCTCAAATTCAATCAATTCTAATTATAAACATCCAGAGTGGTAATATTATTTTTGGCAAAAAGATCCATTTTTTCTGTTTCATATAAAGAAATTTCCATGTTAACTAGTAAAAATAACAATTAAAGCAAACGGCATCTAACTGAGTTCACCCACTGCGGAAGTGAACCAAATTGGAAGTTGTTCACTTCCTTGCACAGAGAGAGCCTTTAAACTCCCAAGCAAGTGTAGTGCCTTCGTAAGATTGGAAAGCTTGCTCGGTCACAGCACTTGCATTGGCAAAAGCTCTTTGGCTCGGTGACATGCCGAAGCGGCACGTCGGGTATGCCAAACGTTGTGTGATGTGCGTTAGTTTTTTTATTAATTTTTGCTATATAGTTAAAATAGTTGTAAATTACAATCTACTATGTTAAAAAATTTATGTCTACATTGTTCGTAAAACAAACAAAGAAAATGTTCATAATTACACTATGATGAAGAAAGTGGTACTGGTTTTTATGTCCTTCGAGATATTCCCTATAGTATTAATAAAGAAAAAGCAGAAACTTATTTAGCTGACTTTGGAGTAAGTGATGATGAGAAAAAAACTATTTTAAGTTTTTATAAATACGATGAAACATTTCAATTGTACAATCTTATTGAGGAAATTTCAGAAGAAGATGTCGTTCGTCTTCAAAATATTATGGGAAAAAGAAATATACAAATTTCTGACGGGACAAGGAGGTAATTATCTGAAATTTTCATTAAGACCACACGAATTAAAGCTTCTGAACGATTTATAGATATAGGATGTGGAAAAGGAGTTCCTGGACTTAGGTTAGTTGAAGCTAAAAAATGTCAATTGGATGGAGTTACAGCAAGTAAAGAACAACTTTACTTATATGATTTAGATAGATATAAAAGCTGGCTGCAAAAAGAAAAAGGAGAAGAAGCTTATAATTACTTGAAAGAAAGAGCTACTAAATGGGCAACAATGAGAGAAACTGTATTAGGTTATGCTCTTATAGTTGCAAAAGTAAAAAAATAATTTATATATATTACTAAGGTTTTATAAAAATGCAAACTTTGATGGCGTCACTGCAAAAAGGTATAACAAGAAATAACAAGAAAAAGTCTAATTCTAACGGATTCTGCGCGTAACCCATTTATATAAAAAAAATGTTGAAAATGCGCCCCTCAATAATAAATTATTATTTTAACCACAAAATATTAAAAATAAAGAGGGACACATGGAAAAGAATAAAAAAGGTGCAAAATCTATTTGTCTACCATTTTCTGATAAATCAAATTATAAATCTATTTTTTTTGATAATGAAAAATTGAGAACATTTATAAATAATCTTTACAATTTACATCCGGAATTATTTCCAAAGGATTTTGAAAGAGGTTTTATTTTTAGAGGTTCAACAGAATGTTCAAAAAAGCAGAATAGTTTTCAAATGAGACGAATAGAATTGAAAGCAAGTGAAGAAGTTTATCAAATCCGTCCATCGTTTATGATGCCATACATGGTAGCTTACACAAATGATATTGAAAAAGCTGTATACCTGATGCGTTTTGGTGTTCCATTTTATGCTTTAACTTATGTTTTTGGTCATAATGATATGTATTGGTACAGAATCCATAATTCATTTGGTCGAAACCCAATAGTAGGAACTACGGTAAAAAGTCCGGAAAAGTTACCAGTGCATACTTTAGCAGATGAAAAGCATACTTGGCTTAAAAAGACTAAAGTATTTATTGCTACAATTGTTGGAAAAGGCTGTATATTGGGAGCAGAAGTAGTAAAGAGTGCTAGTGAAATTGATTTGACTGAAGGTTATTCTATCTTCAAAGAAGAAGCACAAAATCTAAAACCGGATTACGAACCAACAACATTCAACACTGATGGTTGGGGAGGAACAAAGAAAGCATTGAAGTCTTTGTTTCCAGATACAACCTTAATACAATGTTTTTTACATTCCTTTATAAAGATTCGTGACCGTTGTAAAAGTGCAAAAGATGTTTTATCAATTATTCGAGAGAAAGTATGGGATTTATATCATGCAGAAACAACTGCTCAATTTTCACAAAGATTAAGGCATCTAAAAAAATGGGCACAAGATAATGTTCCGGTAGAAGCAGCAAAAGAAAAATTACTTGAACTTTGTGACAAAGGTAATCTTTTTAAGATAGCATATAAATTCAAGGGTTGCCATAGAACTAGTAATGCCTTGGATAGACTTATGAATTATCAAGATAGAATACTTTATGGAATGAAATATTTTCATCGAACAATTGAAAGTGCAAAATTGTATTCAAGAGCTATGGCTTTGTTATGGAATTTTCATCCTTATTCATCAAGATTGAAATATAAAGGAAATAGAATTTCTCCTTTTGCTGATTTGAATGGTTTTATTTACCATGAAAATTGGTTGCATAATATGCTCGTTGCTTCTTCACTTGGAGGGTTTAGATAGCTCGCACAGAAAAAGGTAGAATTAGGAAAAAGTTGAAATAAATCTTCAATCCTGTAAATGTGACATAAGGGGATAGCTATGTTTCGAAAAAACCAGAAACACCTACAACAGAAATTTTTCAATCCAGAAAGTAACATGAACTCAACACTTCGAGGCTTTCTAAAAAAGCATTGGTCAGCATATTTTTACGAAAACATATTTCTCAATATAGATGAAGAAGTATTTGCTCCCCTGTACAGTAACAATATGAGTCGTCCCAATGTTCCAGTAAACATACTATTCTCCTTAGAAATATTAAAAGAAATGCACAATCTAACAGACCTTCAACTATATGAGAACTATTTATTGAATTATGCATATCAAAGAGCGTTTGGAATCCAAGATATAAACGAATATACCTTTTGCATAAGAACACTTTATAACTTTCGTGCTACAGTAGCAAAATATGAATATGAAAACAATGTAGACTTCTTTGAAACAGTGTTCAAAGACCATCGTGATATTATTATTAAGGAAATGGGAATTCACACAGATTTACAGAGATGTGACTCTACTCAAATAAGGGCAAACATCAAAAGGATGAGTCGTTTTACATTGTTCCATAAGACCTTAAGTAATTTATTGATAGAAATAAAGAAGTATGAACCAAATTGTATTTCCAAAGAATTGCATTCCTTAATAGAAACCAATGAAGATGGTGAATACCATCGTTTAAGAAAGCATGAGATAGAAGAGAAGTTAAAATATTTATCAGAGCAGTTATACATTCATGTTACAAGATGGAAAGATGATAAAAGAATTAATGCTACTTCATCCTACAAAAATGCGAAAAGATTATTAGCAGAACAGTGCATTGTAAAACAAGAAAAGGTAGAGATATTAACTCCAAATGAAATCAAATCTGGTTCAATGCAGAATCCATCAGACCCAGACGCGACTTACCGAACCAAGAATGAAGAAAAACATTTTGGTTATGTATGTCACAGTTCAGAGACCTGCTCTGAAAAGAACGCATTTCAAGTAATAACGGACGTTGTAGTAGAAAAGAATATAGTAGATGATAGTGATTTATTGGAAGAAAGTCTGGAAGATTTGAAAGAAGAGACAGGTTTGGAGACGATGATAACGGACGGAGGGTATCCATCCGAAGGGGTAAGAGAAACAGCTAATAAATTCGATGTAAATATTGTATCCACAAATGTTCGTGGAAAGAGCCCAGAAGAAGGGAATTTGAATAGCAATGATTTTGAATATGATGAATCAGGTCTAATAGAATCTTGTCCAATGGGCGAGCGACCAACAAGTCAAAAATTGAAAGATGGTGATTTGGTAGCAAACTTCGATTTTAAAATTTGTGCGAATTGTCCCTTGGGTAAAGATTGTATAGCATTATCAAAAAATCAATCACGTTTAGTAGTAGATGAAAACCGAAGATGGTTGGATAATAGAGAGGATAATTATTACACCCCGGAATATCAAGAATTGTGTAATCTCCGTCCAGCAGTGGAAGGTCTGATGGAGAAGTTAAAACCTATGTGGAAAAATGGGCGAACACGTTTTCGAGGATTAAAAAAGGTGCGAAATAGGATGGTTTTAAGGGGAATTGGGTTGAATTTTAGACGATATAGCAGTTGGAAACTGATCCAACTATATAAAAATCTGTCAAAATCTTTCTCGAAATTTATTTTTGAAATATCTTGCCATTTCAGGGTCGAAAATCACTTTGCCTTTTTGCGGTGACGTCATATAAATCAAGAAAAAATTAATAAATAATTTAATATTTAGGAAATAAAATTAAAATTTTGCAATAATCCAACCATGGTATAGATGATAAAAATCTATGTATTTTGAGGGTTTTTTCTAATTCGTAAGAATTTTATATTGCATTAATTTTAAACTTTGAGTAATTTATATAGCAAATTAATATTGAAAGTATTCCACCTTTTTTAATGAAATTTATATACAAAATTCTTAACTTAAGTAAATACTATATGAAAACTAACGCACGTCACCTAACTAAGCGTGCCCACTGCGGAAGTGAACCATATTGGAAGTTGTTCCCTTCCTTGCACTGAGAGAGCCTTTAATCCTCCAAGCAAGTGTTGTACCTTCGTTCGATTGGAAATTACTCAGTCACAACACTTGCAGTGGAATAAGCTTCATTGCTCAGTGAAATTGGCTATCGCCAACTTCGGGCACGCTTTAACGTTGTGTGCCGTTTCTTTTATATTTCTATATCACATAATTTTGATACATCTTCTAAATATTCCTTTTTCTCTATCGGTGTTAGATTTTTCCACCAATTCATAGATTCAATTTTATTTTGTTCTATGGATTTTTGCATTTTTTTTACTGAGTCTTTCTTATATTCCTTAGTAAACCGACTTATATCTTTTTTATCACTCATATTTCCTCCATGTATATCTCAATAAAGTCTTTTTTTTGAATCATATCAATTATAATAAATTCCCTTTGAGGTTGAATTATTGCTTCTTGTGTTTTTTCTCTCCATCTTAATTTAGTAACATTTTTAGCATTTTTAGGATTTATATAGAACAAAACCAATCTTTCATCTTCTCTAATTTTTCCCCTGCTTTTTGTCATATATTCAAAACCATCAATAAACCTTAATCCAACTGAAGTAAAAAAATTAAACTTATAAGGAATATTATTCTTCATGCATTCCTCTAATTTTAATAATTTTTTTAAATTTAATGTTCCGCCTCTATAAACTGTTGTTCCATAAGGAATTGATGGTAGTTTATCTAATGCTGAATTAAGAATTTTATAATATGTCTCAGTATATTTAGAAAATTTATTTGATTTAACATCAGAATTTATCTTTCTGTATCCCCATTTTAAAGAATAATGATAAATTGTTAGTGCTTCTAATATTGATAATTTGCCAAGGTGATCAAAATAATCTGGATTTTTCCTAATATGTTCTTTAAACATACTAAATGATTTTTGAAATTGATGATTTTTAAAAAAATAAGGATATTGTCTAACAACTTTTTTCTCATAAATACTTAAATATTGTTTTCGAGTTTTATTTTCCTTACCTTTTGGTTGCTTTATAAATGTAGGATATTTATAAAGAGGTTTTTGTCCAGGTCGTTCTTTCTTCCATAAATATTTATGAGTGTTTTTCGCTTTTTGAAATTTCTTAATCTTTTCAATTATAACGTCAATTCCAGTTAATTCTGATTGTAATTCTTCTTCAAATTGTTTTAGTGTTATGGTAAGCTTTAACTTATCTATACTATTTTGGTTTTTCGCTTGATATTCAATATTCATAAAAGCGGTTAATCAAATAATATTAGATTTGTCAACTAAAATATTTTTAATTATACTATTTTATCTTGATTTTTTTGATATTTTTTCAATTTCATCCTTAGTTCATTTCTCAATGGTTTTACATTTTTAGTTTTCCATTTCTTTATTGATTCTAAAAAATATATTACAATTACTGATCCCCTATCATAACCATAATTTTCTTCAATATCAGTCATACTTAACATTGCATTTAAATATGGTTCCATTTCTGGTATATTTATATTGTCGAAACTAGCACATTGTAAAAAGTCAAAAGCTATTACATTTAAAGGACGTTCTCCTTTTTGAACAAAAGAAGGACTATAATTCTTTGCCAATTCAAATGATTGAAAAGGAGCAAAAGCTAACCCATTTCCGTCAACGGTTTCGTCCCAAAGATAGCCAGCTATATAACTATTTGTATCAATTTGAATATGGTCTTGAACTTCAACAAAAATTATTTTATCGGAACTATCAATATAATATTTTTCATAATTATTTTTTAGATCAATTAAAGTAGGTGTATTTGGTAAATTATGAATGAATTTTTCAAATTCCATAATGCTATAATCAAAAGTTGCTAAGGTTGGAATATTTAGAAAAACCTTGGCAGTAACAGAAATATATGACGTCACCGCAAAAAGGCAAAGTGATTTTCGACCCTGAAATGGCAAGATATTTCAAAAATAAATTTCGAGAAAGATTTTGACAGATTTTTATATAGTTGGATCAGTTTCCAACTGCTATATCGTCTAAAATTCAACCCAATTCCCCTTAAAACCATCCTATTTCGCACCTTTTTTAATCCTCGAAAACGTGTTCGCCCATTTTTCCACATAGGTTTTAACTTCTCCATCAGACCTTCCACTGCTGGACGGAGATTACACAATTCTTGATATTCCGGGGTGTAATAATTATCCTCTCTATTATCCAACCATCTTCGGTTTTCATCTACTACTAAACGTGATTGATTTTTTGATAATGCTATACAATCTTTACCCAAGGGACAATTCGCACAAATTTTAAAATCGAAGTTTGCTACCAAATCACCATCTTTCAATTTTTGACTTGTTGGTCGCTCGCCCATTGGACAAGATTCTATTAGACCTGATTCATCATATTCAAAATCATTGCTATTCAAATTCCCTTCTTCTGGGCTCTTTCCACGAACATTTGTGGATACAATATTTACATCGAATTTATTAGCTGTTTCTCTTACCCCTTCGGATGGATACCCTCCGTCCGTTATCATCGTCTCCAAACCTGTCTCTTCTTTCAAATCTTCCAGACTTTCTTCCAATAAATCACTATCATCTACTATATTCTTTTCTACTACAACGTCCGTTATTACTTGAAATGCGTTCTTTTCAGAGCAGGTCTCTGAACTGTGACATACATAACCAAAATGTTTTTCTTCATTCTTGGTTCGGTAAGTCGCGTCTGGGTCTGATGGATTCTGCATTGAACCAGATTTGATTTCATTTGGAGTTAATATCTCTACCTTTTCTTGTTTTACAATGCACTGTTCTGCTAATAATCTTTTCGCATTTTTGTAGGATGAAGTAGCATTAATTCTTTTATCATCTTTCCATCTTGTAACATGAATGTATAACTGCTCTGATAAATATTTTAACTTCTCTTCTATCTCATGCTTTCTTAAACGATGGTATTCACCATCTTCATTGGTTTCTATTAAGGAATGCAATTCTTTGGAAATACAATTTGGTTCATACTTCTTTATTTCTATCAATAAATTACTTAAGGTCTTATGGAACAATGTAAAACGACTCATCCTTTTGATGTTTGCCCTTATTTGAGTAGAGTCACATCTCTGTAAATCTGTGTGAATTCCCATTTCCTTAATAATAATATCACGATGGTCTTTGAACACTGTTTCAAAGAAGTCTACATTGTTTTCATATTCATATTTTGCTACTGTAGCACGAAAGTTATAAAGTGTTCTTATGCAAAAGGTATATTCGTTTATATCTTGGATTCCAAACGCTCTTTGATATGCATAATTCAATAAATAGTTCTCATATAGTTGAAGGTCTGTTAGATTGTGCATTTCTTTTAATATTTCTAAGGAGAATAGTATGTTTACTGGAACATTGGGACGACTCATATTGTTACTGTACAGGGGAGCAAATACTTCTTCATCTATATTGAGAAATATGTTTTCGTAAAAATATGCTGACCAATGCTTTTTTAGAAAGCCTCGAAGTGTTGAGTTCATGTTACTTTCTGGATTGAAAAATTTCTGTTGTAGGTGTTTCTGGTTTTTTCGAAACATAGCTATCCCCTTATGTCACATTTACAGGATTGAAGATTTATTTCAACTTTTTCTTGTTATTTCTTGTTATACCTTTTTGCAGTGACGCCATATATTCTTGATAATTGAATGTAATTTGTCCGATTATAAAATTCTGAAAATAGAAAAAAGTTCCTTTATTATACTTTTTTAGTAACTCAACACCTAAATCTGGTAATGGATTGTTCATAAATCATCTCTTATTTCATAATTTTTTTTGTTCAAAGTAAAGTTTATGGAAATGGCACACAACGTTAGAGCATACCCGACGTGCCGCTTCGGCATGTCACCGAGCAAGTAAGCCCATTCCACTGCAAGTGCTGTGACTGAGTGGCTTCCAATCTTGCGAAGGCACAACACTTGCCATGGAGAACTAAGCCTTTCTCGGTGCAAGGAAGTGAGAAGCTCCAATCCGACTCACTTCCGCAGTGGGTATGCTCAGTTAGGCGATGTGCGTTAGTCACTTTTCTCTCATACTTTATTAAAAAAATGTAAAATTTATAACTTTTATTTACATACCATTATTCCTGGTATTTGAGCCAAACCACAAATTACAAGACAATATGCATAGGTATCCTTACAATAGAAATTAGAACCTGGTTTTTCACATTCAGTATTTGCTGCTATTATAATATAGCAATAAGGTCTAACTTTTTTTGCCTTCTCTTTTTCTTTTTGCTCCCTGGAAGATTCATCAATTGGTTCTAATGGGTTATTCAAACAATTGTAAAACAATAAAAATATTAGACATGTTGGTAATTTAAACAGCTCTATTAACTTTCTCATTTTGTTTATCCTTTTAGAAAAAAAGCATCGGAAGATTTGCTGATGCTTTTAAGGCTTTACTACAATTATAATAGCTTGTAAAATGCGAAGATACTGCCGCATTTTCAGTTTCACATTTTCCAATCAAAATAGAATATACGCAAAAATGAACTGCTTTTTTATTCAGATAATTGTAATCTGCACAACCTTCTATAAAATAATTTCCACCTTCTTCCATATCAGAAATACCACTTAAAAATGGAAATGTATTTTGTGTACATTCCTTGTCCGATAATAGTACTCCCCAATTTATGGCAAAATTCATACCAGAAGTTAATGCATAAGGACAAGTCGAAATAAAATAAACAATTGCTCCTAATATTAATTTTTTTGCTTCAGGTCTCGAAATTTTATCAGCTCTGTATTTGAGAGTTTCTTCTTTAATAGGTTGTTGAATATCATTGATGCATGAAAAAAAACATATTGTTAATATGAGCAAATATTTTGCAATTTTCATTTTATTAGTTTTTAGATTCATAAAAAGTATCCTATTTTTGCTTTATTCAATAACTTTCACAGTCATATTTAGCAGCACAACTCGCTTGCATCATCATACATGATGTTGTAAAACTAGAGTAATCTTTAGACGTTGAGGGAACTCCAAATAAACAAACCCATAACAACGAACCACATTTACTCATATATTCACCATCTTTGCAGGTACCATTGTCAAAAGATAGTTTTCCATCATTATAACTAATACAAGAAGATAATGATAAAACAAGTAATATTGTAGATAATAATTTCATTGCCAATTCTCCCTTTTTAGTTTTATTCCTTTATTGTGAAAGCAGATAAGGAATTATATCTGCTTTCCCTTTTGCACAAAAGTAGTTTTTTAAAATTAAAAAGCTATCACAATTAAGAGATTTCCTTGTCTCTTCTTTATTCATAGTAGGATCACAATCGGAATTATACATAAAACGTTTACGAGAAGGATTTATTAAATCTTTTAATTCTTCATCAGGCTCTCCAAACTTGTATAATATATCATCTACACAATAAGTATCCATAAGACCAAATAATATAAAAATTACCATAGTAACAACATTCCTTACTTTAAATTTCATTATTTATAAATCCTATTTTTGAGATATTTTCCAAAAAATATATATGAATAAATTTAAATAAAGCAAAAAAATTTTTCCATTTCATACTTTATAGCCAAGTTATTTACGTATATACAAATTAACAATTAGACTTTGGTAAAAATATAAAGGTTTATATTTTTCAAATCTCTTGGAATTAATTATTGAATAACTAAGGCTTTTTAGCATATCGCTCTAACTAAGCGTAGCCGAAATGCCCGTATTATTACCGCATTGCCAAAAGTAGAAAAGCAAACAAAAACCAGCTTAAAATCATAGGGATTGCAAACAAAAATCCGGAAGATAAAACAAAAATTCGCATGGAGATAGGATTCTCTAGATCGTATATCAAATTCATTCCCCTAAGAGTATTATAGGCAAACATAAGGGAAACCACTAAAAAGGTTACCATCAGTCCGAATACATTTTTGATCGCAAATGCTTTGAACAACATAGCGAGAGGTGTAAAAAGTAAAAATACAAGAGTTGAGTATTTCATGTACACCAAGATGTCTTTGGTTTTCCCTGATTTATCTTTCATCTGAGCAAAAAAATCTATAAAAGGGCTTAAAATATAAGGCAAAACAGAAAGGCAAAGCCAATGGATAGTGGTAGAAGCGAGTATAAACACAACGTTTATGTCAGAAGATGTTAGGTAGAATCCTCCGACAGATATACTTAAAGCAGAAAGAAAAACAAAAATATTCAGAATATAATCCGATTCTATCTCCAGTTTTCCACCTCGTCTGGGAATGGAATCCGGCTCCAAAAAAATTAGGTTAATTCTATCTAAAAAATTGAGTTTGTATGATTCCAATTATTGTAACCCTATCGAATATGGAAATATAACAAGCACCGGAGATTTGTACATGCTTTTTAAAATCTTTTCTTTGGAAAAAGACACATTAGAACTACCTATTATATCTAGAAACTTATCAAAAGGTGATTCTTCTTCTTCTAAGATGGGGATTGTGCCGTCATAAGAACAAAGTTCTGATAATTTTTTCACTGCTTCCCGTCTTCCTCCAATGGCATCAACCAAACCTTTTTGGAGAGCTGCTTCTCCGGAGAAAATTCGACCCTCTGCCATTTCTTGAACTGCTTCTGCTGATTTATTCCGTCCCCTGGCAACATCACTTAAAAACCGTTTATAGGTGTCTGATAACAAACTTTGAATCATCGATTCTTCTTCTTCGGTAGAGTCCCTAAACATAGACAATATATCTTTGTATTTTCCTTCTTTATAAACTCTCATTTTTACGTTCCAATGAGTTAAAAGTCCGCTAATTTCCGGACTAACCGCAATGACTCCAATTGAGCCGGTTATTGTTCCCGGTTCCGCATAAATGTAATCCGCAGCAGAGGCGATATAATAACCACCGGAAGCCGCCATATCTTTCATTGTTACCACAATTTTTTTGTTTTTACGAAGTTGCATAAGCTCTTCATAAATCTCTTGGGAAGCCCCAACCGTTCCCCCGGGAGAGTTGATTTGTAAAAGAATACCTTTGATTCCAGGTTTTTTCTCGATTTCTCTCAACTTGGCAAGAATGGTGTCAGCCCCTGTTGTACTATAGGTAGAATAACCCGAATGAATCTCTCCCTCAATTTTAATCAGAGCAGCCCCTTCCTGGGTGTCTTTAAAAAAATCCCCTTGTGAAACTGAAGGTACTAGTTTGGTTTTCGAGGAGTATAGAATATTTACCAATCCTACAATGATTGATAAAAAGGATAATACGATAATTGATATAAGTAGCTTAGTTTTATTTGAATCCATAGTAGTTATGAACATTTAATTTCTGATAATTTATATTTAAAGAAAAAAATGCTTAAATTTTGTTTGTTGGAAAAGAAATATCCTCTTTCTTATTTTATTTGTCTTTAAAAGCCTTTTTGGCAATACAGAAAAGTTTAAAGTTTACAGGTAATTCAATCTTATTATTTTGTAAAAATTATTTACCAAGGAAATTTATATGCCTAAAAATTGGTCTTTATCAAAGTTATTTTTTGTAGAAGAAGAAACAGCAAGTAAACAAGAAGAGAATTCACCCAAGAGTAAAGAAACGACATCTGGAAATAAGCTATCTCAACAAAAAAACATCACTCCGTCCGATCCTCCTCTATTGGATATTACGAATGAAGACCCAAAAATCAAAGCAACCCTTTTGGCAAAACTAGAAGAAGCCAATTTGGAAGGTTACGACTACTTTGAATTTGCAAAATCAGTTCAAGAGCAGGCTTCTATCGTTCCGGATGAAAATACCCGCTACCAAATGACCTATGTAGCAGCTTCTGTTATGGGAGTGACTGTTCCCAAACTGATAGATTCAGCAAATCACTATATCGGAGTTTTAAAGAGTGAAGAAAAAAAGTTTAATGATTCCGTTCGCTCTCAAACAGATTCCAGCATTAATGCAAAACAGACCCAACTCAAAGAAATAGAGGAAAAAATTCAAAGTAAAAACAAGCAAGTTCAGGATTTGCTTACCGAAATGGAAAGTTTGAAAAAGAACCAAGACACTTTAAGCAAAGAAATCATTGAAAACAAACAAAAAATTGAATCTGTTAAAAACAACTTTCAAAATACCTTAAACTCACTCATAGAGAAAATAAGCAAAGATATTGAGAAAATAAAAGAATATCTAAAAGATAAAAAATAAATCTTTGTGTTTTAGATACAATTCTTTATCTCCAACATCCACTACCTTACCAGGAAATTCCTTTCCAAACAACCTTCCTTCTTTGCTAAGTTGTATAAAAAGTTCTCTAAAATCAAAAAACTGTTTCAAAGGAACCGAGCTTAAAATTGATTTTTTAAAAACACCAAGTCCAATATAATAATAATTCCCTTCTCCGAAATAGACTTTTCCACCCGATAGCTTCAAAGAAGTATTCTGATCGTCCTCTGTTTTTTGAGACAGATACAAAAGTGCATCACCGGAAAAATTATCCGGAAAAGGATAAAACGAACTTTCAGGAAAAAGAAGAAGATCAGGGTTTAGAACTAAAAAATATTCATTATCTTGCAATTGCCCCTCTAATCCGGTTCGAATCCCTCCACCAGTTCCCAAAATTGCTTCCTTTTCATGAGAGATAATTATATCCAATGAATCAAACTTTTTTAAGAATTGATGAATTTTGTCTGCCTGGTAGTGTGTGTTGACAATGAAAGTCCCGATTCCCCAAGATAAAGCAGTTCGTATAGCGATTTCCAATAACGGAATTCCGGAAATTGTCAAAAGCGGTTTGGGTAGGCTTGAGGTTAAATCTCCCATTCTTGTCCCAAATCCTGCTGCCGGTATAAAACACTTCATCCTCTAATCTTCCGGCTCCAAAAACTCAATGTCTTCCAAAAGTGATTTGTTAAGCTGATAAAAAAATACGTAACATTGGTCAGCAAAACAACCCAATTGTGTGATCTCAAGCAAATTCTCCAAAGCGTTGATTATACTTTTACGGTATTTCTCCATTTTTTGTTGGTGAAATAGTTTTAGATAAGTTCCTAAAGCTTTGAACGACCTTTGCAAAGCTTGTCTTAGATAGATTTCTCGAAAATTTACCAGTTCAACGGGTGAATTATCCAAATAGTAAGAATATAGCTCTTCTCTTGCTGAAGGGGAAATTGGTCGATAAGCATCATACAAAAGGCTCGCCAAATCGTAAGCCGGAGTTCCCATCATGGTATCTTGAAAATCTATCACCGTTAGGGTTTGTTGTGGGTTTAACATTAAATTTCTGCTATGAAAATCTCTATGACAGATAATTTTATTTTCATAACTTCCCAAGCTTGTGGTAATTTCTTCAAAAAGATAAAATAGCTCTACGGTAACAGCAACTTCTAATTTATAAGCTTCTTGGAATTTGGCATACGCATTTATGGTGTGGTAACCTTCCGTAGCGAGTTTTTTATAATCAAAGGTTTTCTTTTTTATCAAATCTATTGGTTTGAGTTTTTGTAACGTGCAGATAATATCAATGGCTTCTTTTAACCTTTGAAGATAAACATTATCATCCTCAATAGAACTAAGGTCATTTTTCCCCTCATCAGAAAGAAGAATACAATGAATACTATTATCCGAATCTAAAATTTCTGGAACGGTTATAGAATTTTCTTTATAAAACTTCTGGACTTCTATAAAATCATAGGGCAATGCCAAAAAACTGGCATCCAAGCACATTACCTTGGTGCAATCTTTGTATTGTAAATGAAAATATCTTCTAACAGAAGCTTCTTTTTGCATTGGTGTAACTTTAGGGTATTCACCATTGATTGTAATAAATTTTTGTAGCTCAGAGGCAAAACTATCTGTAGATTCTGATGACATAATCAACCATTAGTTTTGTATATCATGATAAATATAGCAAGCAAAAATTAAAAATCGGATATAAATTTACGCTTCATTCAAGGCATTTATTTTAGCTTCTTGGATCAAGCCGTCAATTTGTCCTTCTGCAAATTCTACGTATTCACTTACATGGGCAACTTTTCCATCCGGATTTTCATTTTCTCTAAATACCTTACCCCAAACCAATCTGTTGGATCCTTCCCAATCTATATACAAAATGATAGATTCTGTTTTGTTAAACATTTCCGGATAAATTTCTCGGAGTTGAATAAACTCACCCGAACTTTTGAAGGTGTTAGGGTCATATCCAAGTCCTTTTAATCCTTCCACATCAATTGTAGTTGTCCAAGATTCTGAGATGGAGACCAAACCCGTCAGATCATTTTTTTTTACTTTTTGAAAGGCAGAATAATACATACTATATCTATCATCAGAATTACCCCAATCATACCTTTGCATTTCCGGAACAAGATTTGTGATTTCAAGAGAATAGGGTTCGCTAAGCTTTAAACCAAATATGACAGGAATAAGGTTGTTATCTCTGTGCATCAATTCAACCGCTTTGTTCCAAAACATATCAATAATCTGTTCAAGCATAGTTCTTTCCATTTCAATATCCTTGTTATTTCATTTCTTTTAACTTTTGCAAAAAGAGTTCATTAGGTTCTTTACCAAGATCATCTTTAGAATATTCGGGCTTGATTCGATCTACAAAGTACATATCAATTTCACCTTTGTTTTTTGCCGGAATCTTTCCTCTATAGGTGCAATCAAAAAAGTCCTTGATAAAATTATAGGTTGCTCCGGAAATGTTAACTTTTCCTACTTCTCCACTAGATTCCATTCTGCTAGCTGTATTTACGGTGTCGCCCCAAATATCATAGGCAAACTTTTTCATACCTACTACCCCAGCTACAACCGGACCAGTGTGAATTCCAAGTCGAACATCCCAGTACAATTCCTGTTTTTGCTTCTTTTCTTCTTGCATTTGTAAGATAAAACCTTGTATTTCTAAGCCTGCCAGTACCGCATCAAAAGGGTTTGTTTTATTTGCCTTTGGTATGCCTCCTGCACACATATAGGCATCTCCGATAGTTTTGATTTTTTCCAAATGGAATTTATCCATCAAACCATCAAAATAATAGAAACAGCGATCTAACTCGTCGATCAAAGCGTTTGGAGAAAGTTTTTCTGCTTTTTTGGTAAATCCTTTAAAATCGGTAAATAAAACGGAAACCACCTCGTAATCTCGTGGAGTTGCTTTTCCATTTGTTTTCAATTCTTCTGCTGTCGCAGAAGGAAGAATATTTAACAGTAGGTCGTCTGATTGCTTTTTTGCTTCAGCCAAATCTTTGGTTCTTTCTTGAACTTTGATTTCTAAGGAATTTTTTTCCTTTTCCAATTCTTCGTAAGCTCTAACATTTTCCAAAGAAATTCCCGCCAAAGAAGAAAATGCAGCTAGCAAGTCTTCATCGTCTTCGGAAAATTCTGTGCCATCCAATTTATTTAAAACTTGTATGGCACCAAGTATTTCTGAATGTTGATTTTTCATAGCCATACACAATATGGATTTTGTTCGGTAACCTGTCTTTAGATCAAAACTCTTGTTAAAGCGATCATCTTCATAGGCATCTGGTATGTTTGTCGTAATTCCTGTCTGAGCGACATAACCAACAATACCTTTTCCCATTGGTAGTCTTATTACGGATTGTGACATTCCTTGGGCGACTAACGACCATAGTTCTCCGGTTTCTTTATCAATAAGAAATAAACTTGATCTGTCCGCATCCATCACTTTTGTCACCGTTCCAACAATAACAGTCATGAGCGAAATTGTGTCCATTTCTGCCATAATAGATTTAGCTACATCCATTAAGAGACTGAGTTTCTCGACTTTTTTTTCTTGTTTCATTTGCGTTAAGAGTTAAATAAATTAAATTTATCTACTTATGATATTTACAACAAGTTTTTAAATAAATACCAAACTTTCTTATTCAGAAAATTGTAAATTGTACAAATTTTTATAATTTCCATTTTCGAGCTGCATCAATTCCGAATGAGTTCCAGACTCAATAATTTCCCCCTCGCTTATATAATAAACTTTATTTGCCACCTGAGTTGTAGATAGCCTATGGGCGATAATGATTGTTGTTCGATTTTTGTCAATATCTTCCAAAAACTTCTGAACCAACCTTTCCGATTCCGTATCAAGTGAGGAAGTTGCCTCATCCAAAATTAAAATTTCAGGGTCCAAAAGTAAAGCTCTTGCAATGGAAATTCTTTGCCTTTGCCCACCGGAAAGCATTACTCCTCTTTCTCCAACCATGGTATCAAATCCATGTTCAAAAGATTGAATAAATTCCATGGCATGTGCTTTTTTTGCAGCTGCGACAATTTTTTCCTCACTAATTCCCGTATTCCCATAGGCAATATTTTCCTTTATTGTTCCGTTGAATAGAAAAACGTTTTGGGAAACAATTCCAATTCTACGTCTTATGTCCCGAACCCTATAATTTCGAATATCAACATCGTCAATTAAAACAGCTCCGTCCGTAGGATCAACCAGTCTGGGTAATAAATCTGCTATGGTTGATTTTCCCGCTCCGCTATGCCCAACAATCGCGATAGTATCCCCTTTATTTATATACAAGTTGATATTTTTTATTGCCGGTTTGTCTGAGCCAGGATAGCAATAACTTACATTTTTATATTCTATACCATTTTTTAGTTTGGGCAAATTCAGAGGTTTGTCTGACTCGGCAATATCTGGTTCTGCATCAATCAATTCAAAAACTCTTTCACCGGCTGAAACCGCACTTTGAATAAGATTGTACATTAGGCTCAGTTTTTTTAAAGGTCGCATTAAAAAAAGCAGAGTAAGAAAAAAAGCCATAAACATTCCTTTGGAAAAATGACTTTCTTCGATTAAATATGCTCCATAAGCAAGAAAAACAACCGAAACCAAAGCACCGGAAAGCTCTATAATGGCAGGACCAATCTGATGATAAAAGTGCCCTTTAAAGGTTTTTTTTGATAGCTCGTTATTAATCTTAAAAAATCGGCTGGATTCCCAGCTTTCCATGGAAAAAGCTCGAATCACCCTAATTCCCGCTATTACCTCTTGCAAATGACCATTTAGAGCTGACAACCTTTCTTGTTGCCTGGCTGTTGCTCTCCTGATTTTTTTTGTAAAAATAGAAATGGGACTCATAACAAGAGGAATGACAAAAAAAGCCAAAAGGCATAGTTTCCAGCTCAAAAATAAAAGCAATAAAACGTGAGTAACAATATAGAAAAAATCAGTAATGGTGTCTTTTAAATCGGAACTGATGATTTTCCCTACAATTTCAACGTCATTTATAATCCTACTCATAAGGATTCCCGTTTTTTCCCTAACAAAAAAGTTAAGGGGCATAATTTGGACTTTTCGATAAATATCCAATCTTAGGTCTTTTACCGCCATGAATCCTGTAGAATTTATAAAAAAGATAGCTCCCGTCAAACAAAACAACTTTAAAAGGTAAATGGGAAAAACCAGAGAAATAAACAAAAATATAATTTCTTCCGGAGCCATTTTATCAAACTTTTTGTTGACTCTGATCTTTAGGTTAGCTAGTTTAAGCTCCAAGACTTCCAATCTGCTAAGGTTTTTTCCTTCTTCTTGTTTTTTTAGAACATTTTTATCCCTGGAAGTGATGGAAATTTTAAACTTATAATCTTTTGCACTACCAAGAGAATCAAAAATAGGGATCATACCCGTAAGAGAAACTCCATTAAACACAGAAACAAAAAAAGCGAGCGCTACTCCAATCAGTAATCTATATCTGTACTTAACCGTATACTTTAAGAGTCTTTTATAAATTCTCATTCTTAAACAATTTTTTATAACCTATTTGCAAAGTCAATGCTTCTCTGAGAAGTAATCGGTTGAGTAAAAAAAGCAAAAATACTACTCGATAATTTCAAACTCCGTTCTTCTGTTTTGCTTGTTTGCTTCCGGTTCAATGCTATTGATCAAAGGTTGGGTTGCTCCCTTACCGTCCGTAAAGATTCGATTTGCAACTATTCCTTTGGAAACAAAATAACTTTTTACGGATTTGGCTCGATCTTCGGAAAGTGGTTGGTTTAGCTCTTTATCTCCTGTCATGTCCGTATGTCCTATGATTTTTATCTTCAGGTTCGGATTTTCTTTCATGTAATCCGCAATTTTGTCCAAATGAGGATACGATTCAGGCAATAACTCACTGGAATTGATGTTAAAGTTGATGTTGTTTAAAGAGAGTTTCTTTTTTTCTTTTAGAGTTTTGGCAATTTCGTCTTGTTTGGGAGGGGGTTTTTCTTCTTCCAAAACTGCCGTATAAATATCAAAGTCAAAATGCTCCGTTGTTTTGTTTCTACAAAAGATGATACTGCCATTTTGCTTGTGAATGGTAAAATAGGTCTCATTTCCTTCCGTATTAATTTCCGGTCCTAAGTTTTCCGGCTCGGAATAAGTTCCATCCGAATTGATGTTTGATTTGTATATGTCATAACCTCCATAACCACCGGGACGATTGGATGAAAAATATATCGTTTTTCCATCCCCTGAAATTATAGCAGCCAGACTGGAATAAGGAGGTAGGTTAATAGGAGAAGGCAACTCAACCGGGTTGGTCAAGGTATTATTTTGATAAGAGGCTTTGTAAATTTTTGCCTCCATGGATTTGTCAAAAGGATAGCGGGTAAAATAGAGGTCATTTCCATACATATAGGGGTTTTCTTCAATTTGATCGGTATTGACCGAAGGCAATGGTTGTGGCTTGCTCCACCTTCCGTTTCTTACTTCGGAATAATACAAATCTCTGGAAACCCCAATTTTTCCATTGGATAACCTAAACTCGCGCGAGCCATCTCTGTTGGAAGAAAATATAATAAATTGATCGCTATCGGAAATAAAAGGACTTTGATCATCGTAAGGAGAGTTTAAAGGTGACAACGGAATTGGTTTACCCCAAATTCCGTCAGGTGATACTCTGGACATAAACAGATCATTATAGCGTGAACCTCGCCCTTTGGAATAAAAATAGAGTGTTTTCCCGTCAAAAGAAAGTGAAGGTCCAAATTCATTTTGGCTTGTATTCACTTTTCCCGGAAGAGGAGCAATTTTCATAACCGGTTTGGGCAAAACGTATCCAAACGAAAAGGCAAAATAAACTAAAAACAAGGCTGCGTTTTTTTTCATAATTCTTTAGACTTGGAAGAATGGTTAAAAGGTAAAACTATGTTTTTTTTGTAGTAATTTCAATTCCTTCCAGTTCCAGTATCTTGAGCGCGTTGCTAGATTTTACAACACCTTTTTTTATAACGTAATCAAAGTTCATAACACCATCAGAAATTGATTCCGTAAAATGCCAAAAAACGTAATTGTCTCTTTTGTCTTTTGTAAGCTCAATGTCATGGGTTGTTATAAAATTAAAAGACGGAAATTCTTGCAATTTCTCCAAAATGGCTTTGGAAGCAATAAGCCTTTCTCTGGTGTTTGTTCCTTTGAGGATTTCATCTAACAGGATTATATATTTTTTCCCTGGAACACTAGCTTGCTTGAGAATAAACGAAATTTTTTTCACTTCAGCATAAAATAGAGAGATTCCTTCTCGCAATGAATCTTGGTTTCTGATGCTGGAAAGAATTTCTACAGGAGGCAACAAAAATTTATCCGCTGGAACGGGAGCTCCACACATTGCTAACAAACAGTTAATTCCTATTGTCCTTAGATAGGTAGTTTTCCCAGACATATTCGATCCGGTAATAATAGCAATTTCTCCGATTTTCATTTCTTCAATCGGATTGGATATCCTGCTTTGTTTTGGTATCAAGGGATGACCCATGTTTTCGGCTATAATAGAGTGGAAATCATCTTTAAAAACAGGATAAGTATAGCTGGGATTGTGCCACTGGAAAATTACAAAAGGCAAAACACTATCAACCAATTCCATGCTTTCAATCAGCCTTTTTAGTTTATAGCTATATTTTTGGTTCCATTTTTCAAATATAACAATATTCCATAGGTCCCATAAAAAAAGAACATTGGCTAAAAAATGAGGCAAAGGAGCACGCATTAAAGAAGCCCTTACCATTATCGAATCAAGCTTATTCAAAATAAGTTTGATTTCTTTTTTGTTTGTTGACTCAAAATAAGGAGCTATCAAGGGGGATTTAATACCGGTAGAATAGAGACAAAGTAATATTTTTTGAAGTGTCTCTGTTTTAGTAAATATGCCTTCGAAAGACTTAAAAGTAGAAAGAATTTCTTTCCGGTAAAAAAGAAAAAGTATCATTTGAACAAAAAAGAAAGAAGAAGAAAAAGAAGGAAGATCAAACAAAAAATGGGCGATAATAGACAACCAAGCAACACCAACCAAAGGTTTAAAACTATATCTTAAAAATTGCTTGTCTTGAAAAAATTTAAAATTTTTATCATAAAAAGCGGAAAATCCCAAACGACTACTATCCGGAAGGAGGAGATAAAATTCACCAAATAATCTGAGCAATTTCAGACCAAAGTATGGGTGTGAAGAAAGTTCTTGAATTAATTTTTGTCTTTCTAATATGGTACGAGAATTTTCCAAATTGGCTCTCAAAAGATTATTTACAAATTGCGTATGTCCGTTTCTTGTTAAAGTTGTGTCCAGATAGGTATATAAACCGTTGTTTCCGAATATATTTAGGTCATTATAAAAATGAGTTCTTTCGTCTAAATTGCTAATATTTACACCTTTATTAAATAGCTCGTCCAACTTCATTTCGGAACGACGGAGTTCATTTGTTAAAACGTCTTTGTAAAGAAATAGCCTGTTTTGATAAGTTTCGATTTTCCTATATACTAAAACAAGGTAGACAAAAACAGAAAACAAAACAACGGATGATAAAAAAAACAGTATAAAAAAGCTTTCATAAACATAGGAAAAAACAAACAAAGACAGAGACAAGAAAAAAGAAAGTATCCTATAAATACTAACTCGATTTATTTTTAGCCTGTTTCTGCCTAAAACTTTATTCAGTCTTTCAATTCTATTTGTGAGAAATGTTTCTTTAGTGATATGAGTTACCGTGAATATGTATTTTCATAATTTTCGATCTCTCTTTTGTATATTTCCAAATCAAGAGTTCTAATAAGGCTGCCCAAGTCAGGCATTATCCAGCGACTTACCAATTTTCCCTTTTCTCTGCCTCGGAATTTTTCCAAATAAATGTCTCCAAATAGATCAGTCCCGTATTCATAGGCTACAAACCTTCCTCTTCTTCTACCTGTTCTATTTTCTAATTTGATATTCATGTTTATAGCTAGGTAATAATAAGTTAATAAATCAGAATATTTAAAACGAAGTTTATTACAACAAAAAAAATCGATTAAACGGAACAAATATATTTCAAGACACTAAATTATTGCTGATTTGTTAAGGAATCGATTAACACCTGAATGATTTTGTTTGCTTCTTCCAATGTAGACGCTACACGAATATGATTTTCCAGCCTGGTAAGATTAAAAATTTTTCTAACTCCGTCTGTTAGTTCAGTAACTATAAATTCGCCACCTCTTCTTCTCAACCAACCAACAATTTGAATAAATGCTCCAATTCCAGATGAATCAATATGTCTCGTATTCGACAGATCAAATATAATAAACCTGTATCCCGAATTGAGTTGATTTTGAACCATGGATTTTATTTCAGGACATTTGTACAGGTCTATATCACCAGGTACCTTGTATTCGAATATTTTATTGTGAACATCTATATTACTTAAATCAATGACCTCCGAACTTCTGTACATGTTTGAACCGGCAGCCATAAAATGCTTGCTTACGTTTGCAAGATTCTCCTTAAGCTTCATTTCCATGGATTTCAAGCGAAGTAAAATCGGGTTTAACATCTCAGGTGCTAAAGACATGCTGACCTGCACTTTTTCTATCATTGCCATAAGCACATCTTTAGCTGCCGTCATCTCCTTTTCGTTGATCAATTTGGAAACATTGATCATTGTTCTTGCCGAAGTAGCAATTAGCCTTTCGACTACTACTTCCGAATCAGCAGCAGATTCAACATCTCCTTTTCGGAGAGGCAGCTCAAAAGAAGATTTTTCTAACTGCATATTTTTTAAGAGATTATAATAACTTAAGTCAATGGAGCAAAAATTATTCGATAAATCTCTATTTCCATCAATTTCAACGGCAACGATCAAACCTCTTGTATCATCACAGCGAATGTCACCAGGTTGAATGGTTAGGGTATTATCGGTTTTGGATATCTGGTGAGGAGCATCGTTCAGAAGTTCTTTAATTTTAATGCCATCGTTAAACTTTAGTTTCACTTCCAACCCCTGGGCATACAACGCACCTATATCACCAAATTCTTTAAAGAAAATCTCTGATGTATGCTCAGGAGTTTCGACATAATAAAAATTTCCTCCACCAGTAACAGAAATCTTTCTTAGAACTTCTTCGTTTATATCTTCACCAAAACCTATAGTTGTAGTGGAAATACCACGACTTAAATGATCAGAAGCAATTTGATTAAACTGTTCCGGATCTTGAATTCCAATGGTAGCTTGTCCGTCGGTAAGCAATATAACGCGCCTATAAGCGTTTGAAATATTAGCAGATTCAATAGTTCGCAGTGCTTGCAACCATCCACCGCTCAAATTTGTAGACGTTCCTACTTTAATAGAGCTAATTTTATCAATTACAGAAATTTTATCATTTAATTGGACCAAAGGTAAAACAATTTGCACATCTGCCGAATAAGCGATCACGGTGAGATAATCATATCTGGTAAGCCAGTTCACCATAGCTGAAGCAGCTTCTATTGTTGCTTCCATCTTATCACCCTTCATAGACCAACTCTTATCTATGGCAAGACCTATCACCAAGGGCTGTCTGGTTGGGCTTACTATCATAGGAGGTGTTTTTAATTTTACCAACAGGTAATTAATTTGTCTAAGACCAGGAACTACATTTTGTTTTTCTAACTTTGCCTCTAGTTGCATAATTATAACATTCAAAATCAATTAATTGATTGGCAAGAAAAAAATTGAGTTTTATAAAAAAATTAATTTAGTGTGTAGAGGTTAAGTAACCTAGGTAAATGAGAACATTCATTTTTCTTAAGTTTTAATTAAAAACAATTTGACACGATTAAACACTTTCTATCTAGTTAACCTTAGTTCTAAACTCTATAATTAGAATTCAGTTTGATTACTCAATAAAAAATAAAAGCATAAAATTTGATAATTTTAAAAATGATTGTAGTGATATATAGCTTTTTTTATTGTAAGAATTAAATATAAATATATTATTCCTTAAAAAGAATTAGAGAAATTGAAAAAATGGCAGACGAGTTAGATAAGCTTGGAATTAAGTTAAAGGCTCATGTTAAAGAAAAAGATAAGATTTCAATCAAATCCTCGAAAATTAACCGAGAGTTTGAAAAGTTTTTACTTTTGCTTATAACAGAAATCCTTCACAAAGTCAATCAAGAAAGATATATAGATGTCTTGTATACTATTACCAAAGAACTTGCAATCAATGGTGTAAAAGCCAATCAAAAAAGAATTTTCTTTGAGGAAGAGGGTTTAAGTATTTTGAACGAAGACGATTATAGCACAGGAATGGATCGCTATAAAAGTAAATTTTCCGATAGAATGGTAGATGAATATGGGGTTAAATCTCAACAAAAAGGAATTTATGTACAGATTAACTTTTTTTACCATAAAAAAGGAATGTATGTCGAAGTTATGAATAACACTCCTGTTATAAAAAAAGAGGAAGCTAGACTCAGAGAAAAAATGAAAAAAGCAATGGGTTATAACGATATTGCTGAGTTCTATATAGACAATATGGACAATACGGAAGGTGCTGGTTTAGGTATTGCTTTGACGGTTATTTTATTAAAAAATGAGAATATAGACCCTAACCTTTTCAGGATTATTACAAAACCGGATATGACAATAGCTAGGGTCGAAATACCTTTTGTTCCAGATTATACAAGTTTAAGAAAAAGTGAGATTAGGTAAATGGAGATTAAAAACAAAGTAGTCGTTGTTACGGGCTCAGCTAGTGGAATTGGGAAAGCCATGGCCATGGATTTTGCCAAGCAAGGAGCTCATGTTGTTATAACAGATATTAAACAAGAAGCTATTGACGCAGTTGTAACAGAAATAAAAAATTTAGGTGGTAGCGCTCTTGGTATAGTGGCTGACGTTTCCAAAGAACCTGATACCGAAAAACTATTTCAAGAAGCCTTTGACTGGCAGAATGCTCTGGATGTTGCCATATTAAACGCAGGTATACTGAGAGACGGATTGCTTGTTAAAGTTGATAAAGAAACCAAAAAAATTAAAGGTAAAATGGGTATTGACCAATGGCAAGCAGTAATCAATGTAAATTTAACGGGTGTTTTTTTATCTGGTAGAGAGGCTGCTGTACAAATGGTTAATTCCGGTAAAGGTGGTATCATTATCCCCATTTCTTCCGTCGCAATGCACGGTAATCCTGGTCAAAGTAATTATTCAGCAGCCAAAGCCGGAGTGGTAGCTTTAACTAAACTATGGGCACATGAGCTAAAAAATTATAAAATTCGTGTAGCAGCCATAGCTCCAGGGTTTATAGCTACCGACATGGTTATGAAAGATATGAAACCGGAAGCCTTAGAAAAATGGAAATCCCTCATTCCTATCGGAAGGTTAGGGACACCGGGTGAAATTGCTCATACAGCAAGATTTATTGTAGAAAATGATTTAATTACAGGTGTTGTTATAGAAGCTTCCGGAGGAATTAAGATATAGTCAATCATCGCTCCCTTCGGCACTTCGACTGTGCTCAGTGTACCGCTATACTCAAGGGAGCG
Source organism: Leptospiraceae bacterium (assembly GCA_024233865.1). GTDB lineage: Bacteria > Spirochaetota > Leptospiria > Leptospirales > Leptospiraceae > JACKPA01. The sequence goes on from JACKPA010000010.1 coordinate 33,739, forward strand.
AACTTTCGGACATTGAGTGAACTTTCGGACATTGAGTGAACTTTCGGACATTGAGTGAACTTTCGGACATTGAGTGAACTTTCGGACATTGAGCGTAGTCGAAATGTCCCTTCAAGCACAAAAAATATGGTAAAAATAAAATTTGAATTAAACACAAAACAATTGGAAACAGCAATCAAAGGAATCCAGGGGATTGCACATGGTGTAAGGCTTATGATTCTTTATGCCTTGCTAAAAGACGAATTATCCGTGGGAGAACTATCGGAATTTACTGGAGTCAGTCAATCTGTTACCTCTCAACATTTAAGTAAAATGAGAGATTGCGGAATATTGGATAGTCGAAAAGAATCTAATAAAGTTTTTTATTATATAAAAGAGCAAAAATTCAAAGAACTAGTCAAAAATATAATCAAAGTATACGGTGAACCGGAGAAACCAACTTCAGTAAAACGTAAAAGACAATCTTAAACAGCCTTGAATATGAAACTCCAAGCTAAAGAAATAACACCCCTTAAAAGGATTGATAATTCCTAAAAGATAAACTCCTCTAATTCCGGATATTTTTGGGCTTTAGCTGATAACAAATAGTCTTCGTAAATTGACCATAAAAAAATCCAAGGAGCATTTTCATATAAAACTTCAATGGTAGTTACGAGTTCTTGTTCTGCAACAAGTTCTCCTTTTCGCACTTTCAGGATAAAGCTATCGATCTTATCATTTTGATAAAACGCTCGATTCCCACCGTTTCCATAACTATCCGATGCAAAAAGAGGATCAATAAAATTGTAAACAGAGTCGTAATCTACATACCAAGTAAGAAACGTTAGGTCTCCCTTATTTTGCCCGTTTTCTTTGTAGAGTTTGACTTTTTCCATTGGATTCACTTTTACTGTTAAGCCTATTTCTTTCAAATACTGTACAACCGCCATTCCTTTAGACTTGTTTTCATCGTCACCTCGCATCCGAAAGTCAAGGTTTGTTTGCAATATTGCAGGATAGCATTTGGATTGTGCAATGAGATTTTTAGCTTTTTGAGGATTGTACGGATAAACGTACTTTTTGGTTAGTTCCTGGTTTAGCATGTAATCCGGAGGAATTGAAGTGTATGGTTGGCTGGCTCTGGATTCAAAAATTTTCTCGATAATCAAATCCTTATGGACAGCATAGTTCAAAGCTTTTCGAAATGGTTTGTCAAAACAGGGATTTTTATTGTTAATAGCTACGTATTGAACGGATTTACTTTTTACCGTTTTTATTTTTCCTTGCTTGGTTGCTTCGTGGTTTAACAAAAAAAATGGCATTTTTAAAATATCTAACTTATTTCTCGAAAACAAGTAAACGGAAGTTGTTGCCTGTGGTAAAACCAAAAGTTCTAGTTCTTTGGGTAGGTTTTCGTCCGAAAGAAACTCATTTTTTTTCAGTTTGATATGGTTGTTTTTACTCCATTCTTCTAAAGAATATAAGCCGGAAGAAACAAATTTCTCTTTTTGAGAATGGTGTTTTTTGCTGTAAATAGAGGCTGGCGGTAAGGACAGTTTTTCTTGCATTGCTTGCAGACTTCCCGTAAATTCTATTTCCAATGCAAACTGTGAAAGTTTGTTTATGGATTGGATAAAGCTATAAACGGATTTTCTGGGTCCTATTTCTGCTTTTAGCCTGTTCAGGGAGTAGAGTACATCATCCGAAGTTAAAAATTCCCCATCGGATGCTTTTAGCTTTTTCATAGAGATTCTAATTACGTTTGGACTGATTGGTGTCCATTTATCGGTAAGTTCATTCTCCAGCTTTCCATTTTTGCCTATTCTGAAAAGTTTTTTAAAAACAAGTAGATTCAACTTTTGAGAAGCCAGATCAGTCGCAAAAATGGGATCAAGCGAATAGGGATCGGACGGAATTGCCATAATAACTTTGTCTTGGGTATTGGTTACTTGGGAATTGGGAGAACAAGCCAATAAGCACAAACAGCAAAAAATTAAATTTTTCATTTATAAACTATAGTTTTCTTCCTAAAAATTCATAAACTTTTTTTCAAAAACTTCTATTTGTTTTCTCTAAAAACCGTACTAACTTATCTTGGTGCAGGAAAATATTTTTTGATTCGTTTTGATATGGTTGTGCTTGTTCCGCCCGGTTGCTCGAACGGTTCCAAATTCATGTAAAGGGTAAATTGTCAATTATAGAACTGTTCCGGTAGGAAAAAACCTTGACTTTTTGTGATTTATCTGTTACTCTTGCCGTTATGTTACGGATTGCTTACGGTGAAGCCAACTTTGAAAATTTGAGAAAGGACAAGTCTTTCTTTGTAGATAAAACCCATTTCATCCCTCTAATGGAAAAATACAAAAAATTCTTTTTCATTCGTCCTCGCAGGTTTGGTAAAAGCCTTTGGATCAGCGTTTTAATGGCGTATTACGATATCAATGGTAACGATAAGTTTGATAAATTGTTTGACGGTTTGTATATACAGAAAAATCCTACGGAATATAAAAGCTCTTACCTGGTACTGAAACTCGACTTTTCAGGTATGAATACCGCCAACATGGAATCTTTACAAAAAGACTTTCATTATAGGGTTCGCGCTTCCATAAAAGAAGTATTCTCGACGTATATATCTCTATTAGGTAAGGAATCCTATAAAACTTTTTTGGAAAAGTCAGAAAATATGCTTATTTCCCAGATGATCAACGAACTAAAAAGTGCAGCAATGGAATCCGGTCAGAAAATCTACACATTCATAGACGAATACGATCACTTTGCCAACAAACTGGCATCGGAGGGCAGAGAAACGTTTGTGAAAGACTTGGTGTCAAGGACGGGCTTTGTTCGGGAATTTTATGAGCAAATGAAAATAGCAAGTGGCGAAGGTGCATTGGAACGTTTTTATATCACTGGTGTGTCACCTATTATGCTGGATGAACTATCTAGCGGTTTTAATATCATGAGTGATATGACTACTCATCTCAATTTCAATGAAATGTTAGGTTTTACGGAAGGGGAAGTGAAAGATGTTTTGGATAAGGTGTCTGACTCTTGTTATACCGATAAAAACAAAGAAGAGGTCTTATAGTAGGCAGCAGCGGAAAAGAACAGCTAAAAGAAATTATTCAAGAATTGAATATTAAAAACGAATTAACTTTTCGGTTAGTCCACAGGTTTACTTTTGAAAATAGACTTGGACCCGATGAACTTCGTTCTCTTTTGTATTTCTTCGGTTTGTTGACAATGGGAAACTTTCCAGGTCAATATGTAGCTCCCAATTATGTAATTCGTGTGCTACACTGGGAGTATCTACAAAAGTTCTTAGAAGAAAGCGGATAGACTTATTGTTTGAAGCCCATCCTGCGTATTATAATTACGTAAAGTACAACTACATAGTAGAGTTAAAGTATATCAAAAAGACGGACACGGAAGAAGAGGCAAAGTTGAAGCGAAAGGAAGTCATACAACAGGCAAAAGAATACTACGAAATATACAAAAGGGACTTCAAACAGTTTGGCAGAGAGTTGAAATCTCTGGCGTTGATAATTACTCATACGCGGGAAGTAGAGATGATCAAATCGGAAGGTTTTTCCCAAATGTGAGTATAAAACTGCCAAATTTAAGTCGGTTCTGTGAGTTAGCCCTGGGTGAGCAATTGCCAATAGTGACATATGTCAATTTTTTTCAAAGTTTTTCTCTATTTTTCCTGTTACTATACTTGAGATATACCGCTAATAAGAATATACTACAAGCTAAACCTATAACAAACATTAATATAAAATACCAGCTCATTATCTTTCTCCTACTTTTTTTAGACTGCCTGTTTTTTAAAACATGTCAAGCTTTTTCAAACTTTAAGCTCAAAGTCGCAAAGACTCTTCTTTAGGCACAAACTAAAATATTTAAAATTCTATATAAAAAGTTATTTCCTTTTAAATACCAACAATACAATAGGATAAATTTGAATCATAAAAACCAATCTACTTATGAAAAATTATTCTGCAAATTTAAACTTTGTCAATACTAACCTAAAAGATATTATAGAACTTAGAGGAATATCCCAGTCTTATGATAAAGGAAAAACTTTTATTATCAAAGATTTAAACTTATTGATAGAAGACAAACCTAACCAAGGGCAGTTTGTTGTCATCCTCGGTGTTTCCGGTTGTGGGAAGTCGACACTTTTAAGGTATATCTCCGGGCTTCAACAACCAACCGAAGGAAAAGTTTTTATCAAAGAGCAGGAAAGAAATGAAAGCCATAGGATTGGTATGGTATTTCAGCAATATTCATCTTTTCCATGGTTAAGTGTGATTGATAATGTTGCATTAGGCTTGAAATACAAAGGCTTTTCCAAAAAAGAACGGTATGCTAAAGCACGGGAAATAATACAACTTGTTGGCTTGGAAGGGCAAGAACAGAAGTATGCCAAATATCCGAATTTATCCGGAGGTCAATTGCAGAGGGTAGCCATTGCAAGAAATTTGGTATCTGATCCAGAAATTCTTCTAATGGATGAACCATTTGGTGCCTTGGATATTAACACAAGATTAAAAATGCAGGATTTGCTTTGTGATATATGGTTAAAATTACAAACGACAATTATTTTTGTCACACATGACATTCCGGAGGCTGTTTACCTAGGAGATGAAATCTATATGTTAAGAGCAAATCCGGCTAAAATAGTAGACAAAGTAGCGATTGATCTCCCCTTGGAACGAAATAGGAATACAAAAAGAGAAAAGCGGTTTATGGAGTTAGTTTATGAGATAGAAGATAGAATGATTAATATTCAAAACTTCATGGATAGAGAGCAGGTAAATTCCTAATTCTAAAACAAAAAAAGCGAAAATAGCAATATTTTTTAATTGAAAATTATATTTCATTTTTCATTCTCTTATTTAATCCAATGATCAAACATTCTAGTGAAGGCAGGTTTTTTTTATGAGACATATTATAGTAGCATTAGGATTCGTGGCGTTTGTCACCTGTGGCGGAACAGCTCAAACCATACGAACAGGCTCTACTAGTTTAACTTCAGACCAGCAAATAGAGGAGGGGCTTGCATCTTGGTATGGTGCGGAATTACAAGGAAAATCAACGGCAAGCGGTGAGAAATTTGACCGTTTTAAGCTAACAGCTGCCCATAGGACACTTCCATTTGGCTCGGTTGTCAAAATTCGTAATTTGGAAAACGGAAAAGAATCTACCGTTGTCGTCAATGATAGAGGACCTGTTAGCAATAGTAGAATTATAGACGTGTCCGAGCAAGCAGCAGACGAGTTAGGTTTAAAAGAAAAAGGCTCCGCAAAAGTAGCGCTTATCTTGGTTAAAAAAGGAGACGATGTAGCAGAAAAAGAAGAACTGCCTGTGTGTGGAATTGATAAAAATTGCGATACGGAAAAGGAAGTCACGACAACTTCCAATATACCAACAACTGCAAAACCTATAGAAGAATCCGTATTTAAAGAAGTAGGTTTTTCTTCCTGGTATGGGAAACAATACCAAGGAAAACCTACTGCCAGCGGAGAAAGGTTTGATAGATTCAAACTTACGGCAGCTCACAGAACGCTTCCCTTTGGCTCAAGTGTTAAAGTTAGAAATTTAGAAAACGATAAAGAAACCGTAGTGATTGTAAATGACAGAGGACCATACAACGAAGGTAGGGTCATTGATGTTTCGGAAAGAGCAGCCGAAGAATTAAACTTTAAAGAATCAAATATAGCTAAAGTAGAGCTTAGTTTACTCCCTGAGAAAAATCCTTATCCGAGCGAGTTTAAAACCGTTAAAGACGAAGAGGATGATATATTTTTTCTAGATGATGATGATAATGACGAAGATTCGGAATTTGATGATGAGCCGCTTCCAAAAAAAGATTCAAAGAAAACAACGGCTCCTCCTAAAATAGAAACATATACTCCCAAACCAAGCAATACAACTACAGCTTCAACTTCTTCTAATCAACCTAGAGGTTATACGGTTCAAGTAGGTGTCTTTAGCAGTAAAAGCAATGCCAGCAAAAAGAGCGAAATGATTAAACAACAATTTGACGAAAAAGTTTTTATATTTAGCAGAGGTGCGATGTATGTTGTTCAGATTGGTGATTTTTCAGCTAAAAGCGATGCAAGAAACCTAGCTGATAGAATGAAATCGCAAGGGATTGATTGTTTTGTTCCAAAAACAAAAAATTAATCTCCGATTACTACGCAATCTTCCCTCGTATAGAGGGGAAAGAATTAGGTAAACAATGGGAATAGCAGATTTTGTAGATGCTCATGTATTTAGCAACCTTTATTCGGTTGGGACTTTTTTGGTCGCCATATTTACTTCCACTTTGGCGATCTACTTTTTAAGGCTCCCGAATAAATCCAAAAGTACATTCCATTTGGGTATGTCACTACTCTATTTGTCTATTTTTAATTTAGGCTACTTCTTCGCTGCTATAGTGTACCACCCTAATGCAGCCTATCATCGTTGGTTGACGGGTGTTTTTATTTTACCTGGCATTTTACATTTTGGTCAGTTTTTTTTCAAGTATCCCAAAGACATGTACCCTGGTCTGTCAAAAGTCATTTTGGTAGCCATGTATGTCTTTGCTATTTTTGCGGCAATCGTATTTTGTTATGAAACCTACAATGCGGACCGCAAATACCATTTTACGGGACATTACTGGGATTTTGATGCAGAGCCTGCCAGTAGATTATTGGCTATTTTAATCGCTATATACTCCTTTCTTTCTTTTCTTGTTATTGGTCTCACAAAAGCCTATATGGTAAAAACAAAAGAAAGGTGGACAATTATCAAGATGATGATTGCCATGATTGTGGGGGCAACAGGTCCGAATATCACCAATATACTAAGTCGTGATGGCTCAATGGAACGATCAACCTATTTGATTGCTCTTGTATTGTGCTTCGTGATTGCTTTCTTTTTGATTTCCGTTTTTTACATCAACACTACAAAAGATGAAACCAGTTTCATGATTAAAATTGTCGGCTTAACCTTGTTAACCGTACTGTTAATTATGCAAGCTCTGAGTTTTTATATAATGGAAGATAAAGAAAGAGAATTTGATGCATTTAGCATGGAAAGTGTGGAAAGAGCAATCGAAGGTGGAGAGAAATTTAGAGGAATCAAATATAATCTCCAGTATTCCTGGGATACCGGAATCGTAAAAAAGGATTATTCTGATTTTTATAAATTAGACCTCACTCTAGTGGAAGTTGATTTTGAAAATACGATTCTATACGAAGAGATCAAGCTACTTCCCGTAACAACATTTCGATCAGAACTAAAGACTCTTTTAAGTAAAACAAAACCTCATTTTGATGGTTATAAACTATCCATTCTTGATTATATAGACAAACACAAAGATACAGAAGGTTGGCAATTGAAATCGAAAATTTTTGATCAATTGGACTCTCTCAATAAAACAGCCTTTATTCATTCAAACAAAATTAGTGTAATTGATCAAAACGACTACTGCAATGAAGTTACTCACTATTTAAACAGCATGAAAGGAGAATCTGGAAATTTTGCAAAAGCTATCTTCAATCGCTTCAAAAATTGTAAATGGGATGAAAAAGAACTAAAACCATCCGATTTACAAACTCAAATATATAAATATGTGAGGTTTTTCAAACCGTCTCACACAAGAAATTATCGAAAAAGTAAAGAAAGTTACGAAACGCAAAAGCACTTTGTAACATATATGCAGTATGATCCGTTTACAAAAACGATTAATGAAGTTGGTTTTTCTTACAAATGGTACAGGGAATCGATCAACACAATTGCCAAAAATCAAACGTTTATACTTATCCTTGTCGTTGTAGTTATTTTGGGAATTTACCCTATATTTTTCAAACAAAGCCTTGTAAATCCTCTTAAAAATTTATTGCAGGGAGTAACAAAAGTAAACAATGGAAATCTTGATGTTAATGTGTCCGTAAAGTTTCATGATGAAATTGGATTTTTATCTAGTTCTTTTAATTCCATGACCCTGTCTATTAAACAAGGAAGAGAAGAGTTACAAAAACACGCTGAAACTCTAGAAGAAAAAGTTGAAGAAAGAACACTGCAATTAAAAGAAAAAATGGATGAAGTCCAAAAACTAAAAGTTCAACAAGATGGGGACTATTACCTAACATCGCTATTGGCAAAACCTCTTTTTTTTAATGCTAACAAATCCGAAAACGTAAAAACAGAGTTTGTAATAAGACAAAAGAAAAACTTTGAGTTTAGAAATAAGAAATCCGAACTTGGAGGAGATATTTGCATAACCGGTAACGTCAAATTCGGCACTAAAGATAAATTCAAAATTTTTACAATGGCTATGAATGGAGATGCAATGGGGAAATCCATGCAAGGAGCTGGTGGAGCTATTGTGATGGGTGTTGTTATGAACTCGATCATGGCAAGAACCGCTGGAAATAAAAAAATATTGGATACAACTCCCCAAAAATGGTTAACAGATATTTACAATGAAATACATGGAGTTTTTAAATCGTTTAACGGGACAATGGTTATCTCTTGTGTAGTTATGCTGATAGACGATGAAACAGGAGAGGTATTTTATTTTAATGCAGAACATCCTTATTCGGTAATCTATAGGGATCACCATAGTTCTTTTATTGAAAATTCATTGAGGCTCAGGAAGTTAGGTCTTGATTCTGAAATAGAATTTAAGGTTTATAAATTCCAACTCATTCCCGGAGACGTTATTATCGTTGGATCGGACGGTAGAGACGATATTGATCTATCCCCTAACGGACCTATGAAAACCATAAATGAGGATGAGACCCTCTTTCTTGAAATAGTCAATCAAGCAAAAGGTGACCTAAAAGAAATAGAAAAGGTATTATTAGAAAAAGGTACTTTGATCGATGATTTGTCTTTGCTTAGAATCTCTTATATAGAGACCCAGGCATTTATCGCAGATGAAAAACTCTTGGAAGATATTTCAAATTCAGACGTTAATAAACAATCAAGCCAAATTAACAAGGTGTATTCGGAAGCTATTAAGCTATTACAAGATGGAAAAGTTGAAAATGCTGCTTATATTCTAGGTGTTACCTATAACAAAAATAAAAATCACCCAAAACTGAACAAACTCTATGGTTTGCTTTGCATAAGACTAAAAGACTATTCTATGGCTTCCAGTATATTCAAACACAACCTACAACTACAACCGGACAACTCCGAATCTTTATATTACTTTTCTATCTCAGAAAAAAAGTTACGCCACTACACATCAGCCCAAGAAGCAGCCGACCAGCTTTTTTCACTGGAACCAAATAATGTACCCAACTTGATTAACCTTTCTGATCTGCATAGACTTCTAGGACGAAATTTGGACTCTATTAAATATGCAGAGCTAACTTTAAAGTACGAGCCCAATAACCAAGAAGCCAAAAAGCTGATCATTTATTTACGGGGAGAGATTCGAGCTTAAAATAGCAATTTTTGTCATGGAGACATGAATCATGTTAGATTTATTTGCAGAGTTTTCTGTGATACTCAAGAAACTTGAAGAAGAAAAATTGGATTATGCCGTATGCGGTGGAATGGCAATGGCAATCCATGGTTTTTTAAGAGCAACGGTTGACATTGACATTGTGCTAATGCCAGAAAATATTCGAAGGTGCAAAGGGATTTTAAAAAATTTAGGCTATCTTTTGGATTCCGAACCAATGAAATTAGGAAAAGGTGAAATTATCATCCACCGACTAACCAAGGTAGAGAAAGAATCCGAGGATTTTTTAGTTATAGATATATTAGAAGTTACAAAATCAATTCAATCTGTATGGGAAAATAAAATTAAAGTCAATTGGGACTATGGTGTCATCAATGTAGTTGACAAAAAAGGGCTCATAGAGTTGAAGAGAATGAGAAATAGTAAAGTAGACCAAGAGGATATTGAAAGGTTAGAAAAATATGAATAAAGTAGATATGAGCCCACAAGCAGTTACACAAAGATTAATTCGCCTTTCGCAACTCAGGAGATTGGTAATTAGTTTGGAAAAAGCTGGCGAAAAAGCAGGATTTGTGAAGCACAAAATAGGAATTTGAAACAAAAAAGCATAGTAGCTGTAATTTTTGTGTTCCTATCTATAGGGATATTTTGGGGACTGCCTTTTTTGCAATCCATGAGAGTGTTTTCAAAATACCATGGTAGGCAAATTTATAAAAAAGCTTATAATTTTACGCTTTTAAATCCCAATCAAGAACCTGTTTCTTTAAATAGTTTTAAGGGAAAATACGTATTTCTTTTTTTTGGATACACAAGCTGCGGGTTGATTTGTCCAATCACCATGGAAGAAATACACAAACTCTCAAAATTAACGGAAATAAAAGAAATAAAATTTTTATTTATCAGTCTCGACCCTCTACGAGACAATCCGGAAAGTTTGAAAGCCTATATTTCTCGTTATGGAAATAATTTTATTGCTTTATTTTCTTTTGATATTAAAATAATACAAAAAATACAGACAAAATATATGGCTTATTCAGACTATAGTTTTTTTTATTCAAAACAAAAGACAGATTATGAAATCAATCATACTGGATTTATTTACCTAATTGATTCCAAAGGGTTTTTGCGATTAGTATATACTGAGGAAAATCCAAAAGCAGAGCAAATGTTTCAAGATTTACAAATGCTGATTCAAAACGGAGAGTAGCAAATGGCTTTAAATTTATTTAGTACAAACAGAGAGAAAAACCTAAAACATTTAGATTTATTTATATTAATAGTCTTGTGGCTACATTTGCCTATTGCCATATTTATAGTTCCAATTGGTTATGGAACTTGGTTGCAAGGTTTGTTTGGTGGTATTTTTGCAGTGGCTTTAGGTAGTATTGCCTATAAACTACTTGCCGGAACGCGTGTCTTGCAAATGATCAATGGAATCCTATTTATGTTTTTTTCTGCCATGTTTATTCAACAACAATTTGGTCGGATAGAAATGCACTTTCATATTTTTGCGGTAATTCCTATACTGGTTGTATACAAAGAGTGGAAATCCATTTTACCTGCAGCCATTTTTATTGCTCTTCACCATGCTACTTTCAACTATTGTCAAGCCAATGAAATTACCATTTCCGGATTTCAACCTATGGTTTTTAATTACGGAAGTGGCTGGGGGATAGTAATTATCCATGCTGTTTTTGTTATAGTTGAAAGTTCCATCATTATGTTTATTGCCTATTCTTTGCAGCGGCAAGAGTTAAAGATGAATAAATTTGAAGAAGTTCAGAAACTACAAGCTTCTAATAAAATCTTGATAGATGAGGTCACTATTACTTCTGATAAAATTACGGATTCTTCCCAAGAACTATCAGAAACTATTGAAAAGTTTTTAGAAAGCGTTCAAGAACAAGCAGCATCTTTGGAAGAAATCGAAGCGTCTATGGATGAAATATCCGGAACGGTAAAAAAGGTAAGTTCGGAAGTAAAAGAACAATCCACAAGTATTAGCGACATCGATCATAAAATGGAAGAAACCACAAACGTTACTTTTAAAATGAAAGAAGAAGTTCAAAAAACAACTCAGCTAGTTAAAATTGCAACTGAAGAAGCCCATAGCGGTCAGGAGTCGTTGAATAAAATGGTTAGCTCAATGGATAGTATTGATGAAAGTTCCAAAAAGATGATTGATATAATCAATATCATCAATGACATATCGGACAGAGTGAACCTTTTGGCATTAAATGCTTCCATTGAAGCAGCTCGTGCTGGAGATTCTGGACGTGGTTTTGCCGTTGTTGCCGGTGAGGTTTCTAAGTTGGCTGATCAAACAGCTTCTAGCATCAAGGATATTAACATTCTAATCAAATCTAGTAATCATGAAATCTTAAAAGGCAAACAAATTGTTCAAAACAATACCGATTTATTTAGGGACATTATTACAAGAGTCGAATCTATCAATTCCATGATGGCTTCTTTAAATGAGTCGATGGACAAACAAACACAAATATACCAATCCGTGTCCTCTGAAATTGATAAATTAAATGGTAAATCTTATGAAATTGAAACTTTTGCCAACGCACAAAATCAGGCTATTGATGAAATTATTAAATCCATTAAGCATATTAGCACTGCTACACAAGTATATTTGCAGAGTTCGGAAAAGCTAGCCTTTCATATCGAAGAAAACAAAGAGCTTGTGTTGTCTCTAAAAAATAAACTGAAATCCATTGCCCATGAGTAAATATCTCGACGCTTCGGTAAGCTCAGTGCATCGCAAGCTCGATAAATGTTACCTACAAAATTTGAGGGACTAATTTTTACTCTTGATTTATTTTTGTATTTATAGTTAATAAAACTATGCTAAAAGACCAAATAATTGAAGGATTTCGGGTATCAATTAACCAATTGATTCCAGGGACAGAAGTTACAGTATTTTCCGAAATACCAAATGAGATAAAAACTGCCGGTTTATACAAAGATGATTCGAGTTTTGCTCGCATAGATGATTTTACCATTTTTTTATGGTTTAATGATGTCCTAAAATCAAAAATCTATTTGAAAATCCAAAGAAATATCATCCAAATTTCCCACTATGAGGAAATGATTTTAAAGTCTATTCCAGAGTTAATGAACAATTTCCAAGATATTCATTCGGAAGAGTTTTTGAAGTTTCTCTTAAAGCTTTCTTCCAAAATATCTTTTGATGATTTACTCATAGCAAAATTTTTAAACCAACAACAAAATAAACAATCCAAAGGACAGCTAGATCTAATTTTGGTTTTACAAGAGTTGACATTCAGACGCTACGAAGGACAAAAATGCACATCCGGATTTGTTTTTACGGAAGAGATAGAAGAGTTTAAATCTAAGGTAGAATCTACAAGATATCGTTTTTTTGAGTTTGACAAAAAAGCCGAACTAACCCATAGTTTTTTTTCAACTCCAGCTACCTATCGGTATGTGGACGGAAGGAATAGTTTTTATTTGATAGACAACCGAAGACACATTCATGGTATTTTAAGGCTAAAGAATCCTGATAGCTTTAGCTTGGTAGATCGAATAGGAAATCGCCATCTAAAAGAGTTGTTGGAAGATATGCCGGGAAATAGTTGGATTTCTTTTGTAGGTTTAAAAGATGAAGTGTATATCATCGTTGGAGAGAATCAGCAGTTAAAGTGGTCTAATAATCATTGGCATTTTCGAAACAGAGAAATTATACTTTCATTGTTAGAAAAATTTGGCTTGAATAACGGACTTGATAAATTGCTTGTAAATGTCATTTTTTCTTTATCTGAAATCAAATACGGTTCCATCATTCTGATGCCCGAGGACGATAACATTTTACCACCCATTATTGGAAAAATCGACCAATCAACTATTGGGATGTCATTAAGGAATTCCATTCAATCTACAAGCATGCTTGAGTTAGCATCCAGTAATTCCATATTGGGAATTTTATCTTCTGACGGTTTAACAACAATTTCGAAAAAAGGTTCTATCTTAAGCTGTGGAGATATTATTGACATAAATAAAGCAGCCCAGAAAAAGATACAAGGTGGTGGTAGAAGCCAAGCAGCAATTGCTTCCTCTTATTTTGGAATAGCCTTGAAAATTTCCCAAGACGGTCCAATATCTTTTTATTATAAAGGAGAAAAACTAATTGAATTATAGGCTTTTGATATGCTATTTCTTGCAATATTCCAACTCTAAGATTGAGCCATCAGTCTGGGAATTGAAGGTTGTATCCGAAACTTTACCCTGGTAATGATAAAAAATTTTAACTGTATCCATTAAACTACGAATAATTTTCAAACCACATCCGGTATTTTTATGGATTCTTTCAATTCCAGAGTAAGGAAGACAAATCGAGTTTTGCTTTTGATAATCTACAATGTGCTGCAAAAAAGAATGAAGCTCGCCGTTTTTACCTTCCCCAGTATCTTCTTCCGTCTTGATTCCGCTTCCATAATCAACAATGTATATAATGATTTTAATTCCTTCTACTCTCCATCGGCATATAATTGTTTCTTTACAATGGTTTTTTATATTGGCTGTAATAGAATTGGTAAGGGCTTCGTCACAGGCAAGTTGAATAGTATAAATATCTTGCTCGCTAAACGGACTTTGCTTCAGAGAATTTTTAAATTCAACTCTAAATTTTTTTATCGAATCCATATCCGGTGGAAGAAACATGGCATAAGAAGTGAGATTTTCTTGGATAAATAATGTTTCGGATTCCATTTAATTGAAGCCTTGTCACCAAAATTATAAATTTGCTCTTGATAGTTTATAGACGAATCTTTTTAACTGTATTTGATTAGTTTCTTTTATTTTTTGAAATTGCAATATATTTTTTGTATGGGAAATAATTTTATAGCTATTTTTTAGGAGATAATTTTGAGAAAGATTAAATTCACAAAAATGGAAGGAATTGGAAATGACTATGTTTATATCGACGCTACGGAACATGATATACGGCTTTCTACGGAGGAAATTCAAAAAATTTCGGATAGGCACTTTGGAGTAGGGAGCGATGGAGTCATTTTTATAAAAAAGTCTAAAATTGCGGATTTTAAAATGGAAATGTACAATTCGGATGGTTCTTTTTCCGAAATGTGTGGAAATGGAATTCGATGTGTAGGGAAATACATTTACGATAATCATTTGTTTTCCAAAGCAAACCCAAAAATTGAGACTGGTAAAGGAGTTTTAGAACTTTTTCTTGAAACAGATAAGTCAGATAAAGTTTTTATGGTTTCCGTTGATATGGGAGAACCAATTCTCACGCCTTCCAAAATTCCAATCAGCTGGAAAGAAGAAAAAGTTGTAAATAAACCTGTTTCAATTCAGAACTATGACTTAAAATTTACAGCTGTTAGCATGGGAAACCCTCATGCAGTGATATTTTTAGAAAAAATTGACGACTTTCCTGTTGAAAAGATTGGTCCCCTTTTAGAAAACCATCCCCTTTTTCCCAATAGAACAAACGTTGAATTTGTCGAAATTCTTGATAAAAACCATTTTTATCAAAGAACCTGGGAAAGAGGAGCAGGTGAAACCCTTGCTTGTGGAACGGGAGCTTGTGCCGTAGCAGTTTCTGCTTTTTTAACCGGAAGATCAGAACGAAATGTAAAAATAGACCTAAGAGGCGGGACTCTTTACATTGAATGGAAAGAATCGGGAAACGTGATTATGCGAGGTCCTGCTAGAACGGTTTTTGCAGGTGAAATAGAAATTTAATCACATCAATATACTCAACGCGGAGTGGTTTTCGGATATGGAATTAAAAAAAATCCTTTAAAATCAAATGAAACTAATCATGTTAATCACGGAAATCACTCTAATCATAGTATACTTTCGTCTTAAAAAATATGGTAATTGATTTAGACATGCCTTTCTGGCAGCAAATCCAAAGTATAATTGAAAAGAAAATAGGTATTGATTTATCAGCAAGAGTCAATAGAGAACATTTTGAATCTATATGTAAACGATCAAATTTGATTCAAAAACTTAAGAAAGAAGAATACATTGCATTACTAGAGACGGCAAACCCAAGCCACCACCCGGAATGGGTTTTTTTGTTAGATGCTTTAAACGTTTCGGAAAGCTTTTTTTTTCGAGATAAAAAGCAGCTTGAACTGATAGAAAACCTTGTTTTACCCGATCTTGTTCGGCAAAAAAATAATTTGGAAATTATTAAGGTATGGAGTGCGGGTTGCTCAACAGGACAGGAGCCTTATACTCTGGCGATTATTATAGAAAAAATCAAAAGAGTCTTTCCGGATTCCAAATTTATCATTTATGCAAGTGACATCAATTTTCATTCTATCAAAATAGCAGCCGAAGCCGTATACCATCCTTGGTCTGTTCGAATATCCGATCCGGTTTTGTTAGATGACTTTTTTGAAAAAAAAGGTGAGAAGTTGAGATTTAAAAGTGAAAAGACAACTTCGGTGCACTTTGAATTAACAAACTTGATTAGTGATCCTTTTCCCAAGAACTTTGATCTAATTCTTTGTAGAAACGTCTTTATTTACATGAAGCAAGAGTATATTCAAAGAGTAATCGAAAAGTTTTCCGAAAGCATTAACCCAAATGGATACTTGCTTATTGGTCATGCGGAATATACGGGAAAAATGCCAAAAGTTCTGGAAACAATGTTATTTGCCAATTCAGTGATTTATAAAAAGGTGATTTATAAATCAACTCCGTCCAATCTTGCTTCGGAAAATTCTACAACAATCCCAAAGGCTATTAATCCGACATCTATAAAAGCGGTAGGTAAAAACGAATCTATCTTTGAGTTAGAAACTAGATTGGAAAAGTCTTGCAAAGCAGGTAATCAAAATGACATTTTAGAAATATACTCTAAAATACCTTCCATTGAAAAGCTTTCCAGTAAATCACTGCTATGCTTTATCAAATCCTTTATGACAAACCAAAAACAAAAGGCAATACCTCTTTGTGAGTATTGGATCGAAAGGGAGCCTCTAAATACGCAACCCTATTTTTTATTGGCTCAAATCTTTGAGTCTATAGGTAAGTTTGATTCTGCAACCGAAAGTTATAAAAAAGTTATTTATCTAAATCCTACTCACAAAGAGTCAATTGTATCACTTTATCAATTGTACAAACGAAACAATGATTTGGAAAGTGCGATGAAGGTTAAAAAAATGGGTTCTCAATTTTTTTAATTAGGTAGGAACAATGCTGATTTCAAAAGAGGTTATCTAAAAATTGAACAAACTAGAGTTCCAAAAACAAATCATTGGAACTTTCATCTGGATTATAGAGTTCTTCCGGCTCGATAAGGATTCCATCTTCATCTCTTTTCCATTGATAACCCCACTCGGGCCAATTATCCGTTCCGAATGAAAAAACGGTAGAAGACAGCCAGTAACTTACAAATACAACGGGAGCTAAAACAATTCGAAATGGAGCCGTTGCCATATTTGTGTAATATCCATCCAAATCTGCCGTAATAAAATTCTTTGTAATTCTGAGTGAATCGGGAAAATGAACACTAGGAGCTATAATAAAATTATCTACTACTAAGGTAGTTATACATACCGGAATGTAAATAGGAATCATGAAGTTACGAGCCATATTGCTATCCGGTGTAATTTGTCTGTCAACCCAATTGGTCGTAGCAAGGTGATTTACATCAGTCGAAGCACAAGAACAAAAGATAATCAAAAACAATACAACAAAAATTTTCATCATTTACACCTCAAATGAATCGGAATTGTAATCCTTACTATTTCAGAACCCAAAAAAGTAGCCAGCATGGTGACAATCCTCATGGGAAAAACGATAATTTCAAGTACATACGTATTAGACACTTCCCTAAAAACCCAAAAAGAATCATCTACCGCACATGGTAAACTATAAATCGGATGAATCAAAAATCCGTCTATCACAAAAGCAGTTATTCCAACCGGAATGGCAACAGGTGCCAGTGCAATTCGTGCACCGGTAGATTCCGGATCAAGGTTTTCATCCAAAAAATCCAGGGTATAGCGGTTCTTTTTGGATAATACGGCACAAGAACAAAAACACAACAATAGAAATACAAGCGTTAATTTTTTCATTTGTTTTGCATCTATAGAATTGCTTCATTATTTAAGCAGTAATTTTTTTCTTTTATATATAGGAATTTGATTGATACTGATATTCTAATCTATAGCATTAAAGGAAATAATATCGTTCACGAAAATTTTCTAAAAAACGAACATATATCTGTTATTACCTATGGTGAATTACTTGTGGGTGCAAAGAAATCTAAAAATGTAGAGAAAAATCTTGCCACAATGTATCGAACCTGAGATAGAACTTGTCCATTTAGTTATGACTTAAAATAGCTCAAGAACTCTATCGTTTGTTGGGATTTATCATAAAGTCCCCTTGCAAGTTCGTTTAAATCAATCGAATCATTGCTTACTTTCATGGTAGAATTAGAAAATGTGTCTACGCCTTTTTCGATTTCATTTAAAGAATGGCTTTGTTGTTGTACTGTCTCCGTAATAAACCTAAATTGCTTTGTAAAATCTGCATAACTTTTACCTATTTCTTCCAAGTCTTTCATTCTCACTTGCATATTTTCCATTAAAACGCTTACCTCTTCTTTTACGTTTTGGACTTCCTTGATAACATTTTTAATATTTGTTGATGAAAGTTCAACTGCTGTGATTCCATCTTTCACTGAGGAAGAAGTTTCTTTAATCAGCAATTTTACTTCGTTTACGCTATTTAAAGTATTTTCTGCCAGTTTTGTAATTTCACGAGCTACAACAGAGAATCCTTTTCCAAACTCACCCGCTCTAGCGGCTTCAATTCCTGCATTGAGAGAAAGCAAATTGGTTTGATCTGAAATTTCGGTTATAATTTTTATAAAGTCAGTAATTTTTGAGGTAGTGCTTTGGATTTTCTCCATTGCCTCCGTTACCATTAACATTTGTTTTTCGCCTAATTTAGCTTTGTCAGAAGTACCTTTTACGGTTTCTACTAATATAGTTAATCTTTGAAGCGTTTCTTGGAAAGACGTATTTTGATTATCAAACAGAGAATAGATTGTTTTGTTTGCAAGTGATGAACTTTCAACGTGTTCGGAAATTTTTTTACTTGAATTGGCAATTTTACCTATCGCAGCAGATATTTCTTCCAAAGACGCAGCCTGCCTTTGCATCAATTGGCTCAATTCATTAGAATTGCCTTTTAATTTTGCAGCAAACGTTTGTGTCTCCCCGGCATTCTCTCTGCTTTTAGAAATGATGTTGGAAATTTTTTCTACCATTGTATTCATAGAAGTCATAAACTGTCCGATTTCATCATTGGAATTTGTTTCAATTCGAACACGCAAATCACCCTGAGATATTGTTTTTGTAACAGAAAGCATTTCCTTGAGAGACTTTATAATCAGCCTTGAAAAAAACCAAAATACCCCCAAGAGCAAAATCGAAATAATCAGAATAACCGTAGCCGTTTTTATGGTAGTTGTTTTTGTATTGTCCAATTCTTTTTGGAAATTTTTGATTATAAATACATTGCCAATTTGCTCATCTTTAAAATCTTTTAAAGGAATTTCAATTGTGATATAGAGGTTTCCGTTTATGGAATATTGATTGAATTCATTTTTAGCTTCCAGTAAAGTACCTTTGAGTTCTTCGGAAGAGAATTTATTGTAAATGATATTTCCAACTTGAACGTCTTTAGTTTCACTCTTTTTATAGCCTGCAATTTTTAGTTTATCTTCGTTTAAACCAACTATATAGTCAATTTCAAATGTATCTCTTATATGCTCTAAAATATTTTGTATAGAACCACCAAATTCCACACTTCCAATATGAATATTGTTATAAAAAATTGGATGAATAACTCTCAATCCGACTCCCGCTACACCGGATTCCAAGCCGGAAATAGGAGTCTTTTTTTTGTTACATTCAAGTACGGTATTCCGGAATGCAGAAAGATCGTCTCCAAATTTTTCCGGTTTATGTACTCTTAAAAAAGAAAAAGCGGGTGGGGTATGAAATTGAAATTGTTGTATGCCATATTTTTTCTTTATTTCGAGAAATAACGGACTTGTTTTGCTTAAGAGAGCAGGTCGATTACCCGTTGCAAACAACGTTTCTATTTCTTTATCTTCTGCCAATATTTTAGCGGAAAGCATCAAATCTCTTAACCTTGATTGGACAATTTCATGGAAAGTGCCTTTTAAAGCTTTCGAAAATTCATCGGATTGCTTTTTGATACTGTTGTTAAAATTTAGGTAAGAAAAATAGATAATAAATCCTAGTAAAATCGCAAATCCGCTAAACCCACCCACCAACAAATAATTAAACATTTGTGAAATTCTAAAACGTAACTTCATAAGGAACCTAACTCAACATAAGGAATTTTGTTTATAAGAGAATTAAAACAATCTTTTTCATCTTCCCAATAGACACAATATAAAGTACTAACAAATTTCCAATTCGGAAATTCTTGGAAAGATTGAAGGAGTGGGTCTTTTTCATGGAATCCGGCCATAATTAGTTTTGTATTAGACTTGTTATTGGAATATTGCCACACAGCTCTTAAAATGCTTTTCCAAATATCCTCTCTATCGTTTTCGATCCTAACAAGTGACAATATTTTATAGTTTAATATAGAACCAGCCTTAGGTAGAATAGGGAGACTTGTGAGCCTGGCATATAGATTATAACAAGGACGGTAAATTTTCATAAACGGATGGTAGGTATCAATTATCCAACGCCTAAATTTGTTTTGATCCCACAAAGCTATGGTTCCCACAAGCTTCTCATTCTCATAAGCCAAAAGAAAATCAGAAATATTTAAACCTCGCAAAATACCTGTATCGGATAGAATATCATCCTTTGTATATAAAGGAGAAAATTGGCGTGAGTTGGAAGTTTTTTCAAAAAAATCTAATATACTTGGAATGTCTTGTTCTAGCGCCTGTTTGATACTAATTTGGGAATTGTAGGATTGCATTTTTTGGAAACTTTTGCTATTTACGACATAGGTATGGTAATTTCCTATATCATGGTAGGTTGGTAAACTTGTTCGTCTGGATGTTAAAATCTTTTTGGCAAGGTGATTATCCGCCATAATGGTTGTAAGATAGAGCTTAGCTCTTCCTTTTTTATGAAGTGTTTTCAAATAAGAATATCCTTTCCACAAAAACAGGGAATTTCTATATTTGGGAGAAATTCTTAATCCCCCTAGATACCCTATCCAATCGTCTTTACCGTTGATATAACACTTTTTTTCGGAACGACCACCCGTTCCCATTATTTCACCCGTTTGTAAATTTCTTCCAATAATCGTATCGTTGGAAACGCCTTCCACTTCCAATGATTGAAAAAAAGAAGGTCCTCGATCCAAACTGAGTTGGATCAAGCCACCGGAAGGACTGTTTTTTAGAAAATATAAAATTTCCTTATCATCCTCCAAAGATGCGGAATATATTTTGTAATTATTTTTAGTTTCCGTATTTGTCATCTTTTGCAACACCTTTCCATGTCCACCCTTTGGGAGTATGACAGGAAAGGCAAGACTTCATTTCCGGAAATTTTGTCACATAGTCTTTAAATGCTGGCATGGCAACAACGGAAGTTTTACCATTGTTTTCAATTTTTGAAATCAAGTCTTTGTAAGATGTTTTGCCTATTTCCGGTTTGCCCCCTACGACCATTCCACCCGTTCCTTTCCGGATGACTTCTTTTCCTTGAATTTCAACAGAGCCTTCACATACACAGTTCATAGATCTTTTTTCTTTTGGAGAGTATGTAGTGGCAAAAGCTGTACCCCGAACGGCAGCTACACTAACCGGAGTATTGGAAAAAAATTTTGAACCTCCCAAATTTTTGATTTTAAACCAAGCGCTTCCCTTCTCTACCTTGACTTTGCCATCCGTATTTTTTTTATACAGACTTTCTATAACCAAATCGCTGTTAGGTTGGATTTTGAATTCGGATTCTTTATAAATCAGAGTAGCCATTGAGCCGTTTCCCGTTTTGATTGTGTCGCCGGAATTGATTACATCACCTTTTTTGATTTGTTTCCATTTTGCTTTACCTTTAGAAGCAGAACTGACATACACCTTTCCTTTTACAAAAGAAACAAAGGCAGAATCGGACGCATCAGCCAACACAGTTGATACAAGTAAAAAAGACAATACCATAAAAATTTTGTTCATGATTTTCCTCACTTTTGATTATTCATTGTTTATAAAATAGTTGTAAATATATTCAAGAAAAATATTTATCTTCTTGCTCTACTAACTGGGTAAGAGCTTCCAAAGCTCCATAAACTTTGGGAAGTTTATCAATGGTAAAATTCTCTGAATTTTGAATATAGGTGTTTTCTATCAATTTTCCTAACTGCCATAAATTACCGTCCGTAACAACTCCATAAACAGTTCTTTGGGGGTTTTCATTCATTTTTTGTGCAGCAACCAATTCCGCCAGACACTGACCCCATCCTTGTTCAAAATCATTTTTCTTTGCTTCCACAATGATCACAATCGGTTTTTCTAATACGGTTTTTCCCAAATCAGATTTTTTAGAAAATATATAATCCGGTGTACCGGACAAAACATCATCAAAAGACATGCTTTTTTGTATCCAAAAAGAATATTTTGTATGGTGGTTTTTGTAAACTTCACGTAACAACGGAGAAATTATAATTTCGCTACGGGAGGCTTCGGAAGCAAATATGTCTATATTGGCTCTATAAAACTCAAAATCTTTTAAAAAAATAGCAGGAGGAGATAATTCTTTAGCTGAAATAAAACAATCTTCTTTGTATTTAATTTTGTATTTTTTCTGAACTTCTGAAATGCTCTTAAAATCGCTAAATGCCATGGGTGTTTTGTCTCCTTGATCACTAATGTAACGTCAGTTCGACATAAGAAAAATTCCTAACAATTATTAGGGTAAACACAGTGGTTTACCCCTACACCAAAGGCTATCAAAGGCTTTTTGTAAGGGCAATCCCCCCGTGGTTGCCCAAAAATTTTTACATCGAACTCACGTTAATGTAAGATAGAATCCCTTTGAAAGTCTATCTTTTTAAAAAAATCCTGATTGTAATTAAGCAAGATTCTTAATATTTTGTCGTTATGTATACTTTTCCTCATAAAAACATATTGGATGCAGACCAATTTACCCAAGAAGATATAAACTATATTATAGAAAAGACCAACCAAATGAGGATTTTGGAAAAGCAAGGAAGAGCTTTCGGACTCCTGAGAGGAAAAATCCTTGCTTCCCTATTTTTTGAAGCATCCACAAGAACGAGACTTTCTTTTGAGTCAGCCATGGAGCGATTAGCTGGTAGAGTGATTTCTACGGTTGGGTTTCAATTTTCTTCCATTTCCAAAGGAGAAACCCTATTTGACACAATGAAAATGGTGGAAGCCTATTCCGATATTGCGGTGATTCGGCACCCAATAGAAGGCTCTTCCCGAATTGCAGGAGCAGCCGTAAAAATTCCGGTGATCAATGCAGGAGATGGAGCCGGGCAACATCCTACCCAGGCACTTCTTGATATGTACACAATTATTAGTGAAAAAAAGGAAATAGACGGCTTGACTATAGGCTTTATAGGAGATTTGAAATATGGTAGGACAATTCATTCTCTAATAAAACTGCTGAGATACTACAAGGTTCACCTACACTTGATTTCTCCAAAAGAACTTTATTTGATTGACAGTTACAAAAAAGACCTTGAAAAATATCCAATCACCTACGAAGAAACGGGAGACATCAAAGCGATGTGGGAATGTGACGTGATCTATGTCACACGAATACAAGAAGAAAGGTTTCCAGATTATAAGGAATATGAAAAGCTAAAAGAAACCTACAAGGTTAATAAAGAGATGATTTTAGCATCCAAAAAAGATACAACGGTATTACATCCTCTACCTAGGGTAAATGAATTATCAACTGACGTGGATGACTTACCAAACGCTGCCTATTTCAGGCAAGCAAAATACGGAGTTTTTGTAAGAATGACACTTTTGTGTCTATGTTTAGGCGTAGAAATTCCAAAAGCAGAGTGAATACGGACATTTCGACTACGCTAAAATGACCGGAAAAAAGGTCTCTGAAGAGAACAAAATATAATATAAAAAGGATAAATCAATATGGCACTTATCAATGAAAATTATCAAAAATTAAAAGCTGGTTACTTGTTTCCGGAAATAGGAAAGAGAGTTCGAGAATATTCAGCTAAAAAATCTTCCAGAAATATCATTCGATTGGGAATTGGAGATGTTACTTTGCCTTTATCACCTTCCATAGTGAAAGCGATTCAAGACGCTGCTTTGGAAATGGGGACAATGGAAGGATTTAAAGGTTATGGTCCGGAACAAGGTTATCCTTTTTTAATAGAAGGTATTATCAAAAATGAATATAATACTAGAAATATTTCTTTGGATTCGGACGAAGTTTTTGTTTCTGACGGTTCCAAGTGTGATACGGGAAATATACAAGAAATTTTTGATGCAAACTGCAAGGTTGCAACGACTGACCCTGTTTACCCTGTTTATGTTGACACAAACGTTATGGCAGGAAGAACGGAAGAAGCTTTTGATGATGGCAGGTATGCAGGTATTATTTATATGCCTTGCTTGGAAGAAAATGATTTCCTTCCTGAATTTCCAGGAAACAAACCGGACATCATTTACCTTTGTTATCCCAATAATCCCACTGGCACGACAATGACAAAAGAAACACTAAAAGGATGGGTTGATTATGCAAAGAAAAATAAAGCCGTTATTCTTTTTGACGCTGCTTATGAAGCCTTTATAACCGAGCCAAATATCCCTCATTCCATCTATGAAATAGAAGGTGCCAAAGAGGTGGCAATTGAATTCAGGTCATTTTCCAAAACTGCCGGATTTACGGGCACCAGATGTGCTTTTACAATCGTCCCCAAAGAAGTTGTTGGATATACAAGGGACGGTGAAACGGTACCCTTAAATCCACTTTGGAACAGAAGACAGACTACAAAGTTTAACGGAGTGTCCTATGTTATTCAAAAGGCTGCTGCCGCTTGTTATTCCGAACAAGGGAAAAAAGAGATCCAAAAAAATATAAACTATTATATGGAAAATGCCAAAATCATCAAAGAATCTCTGTCCAAATTAGGCTATAAAGTTTATGGAGCTATAAACGCTCCTTATATTTGGCTAAAAACAACTGACAATCTATCTTCTTGGGAATTCTTTGATAAAGTTCTTCACACAGTCCAAGTAGTAGGCACTCCGGGTTCTGGATTTGGAGCTTCTGGTGAAGGTTACTTTCGACTAAGTGCTTTTGGCAGCAAAGAAAACGTTTTAGAAGCAATGGATAGATTTAAATCTCTTTAAAAAAAACAGGAGAAGGGAAATGAAAATCAATATAGTTCTGTTTGTAATACTTTTTATGACAGTAAGTTACTGTGACAAAACATCAACCAATGCTTTCAAAAGAAGCAAAAAGATAAGTCAAGACATCAAAGAGTGTGATGATGTTGCGAATTATTACGATGACGGAGATCACTACATAAGAAGAGACTTGGTAACGGAAGGAATTTATAGCGAAGACAGGGAATTAGCTACCGAGTACAACGTTATAGATTACCAAAAGCTATTTGAAGCTTATGACCTCCATAAATCCAAGTGTAATCCTGATTCCAATCCCAAAGTAGATTGGTATTGAATTGAGAAGTACATTCTATCTACTTTTTTTGTTTTTTTTTATCAAAGACTGCGTACAGGTAGAAACAGTTAAAGTCCCTAAACCCAAAACGGATTTAACCGTTATTTGTTTTTGGGACATTGGGAATTTTACAATCCAGGATTTGACAGAAAAAGCGAAGGGTGACTACCTTACAAAGTTCATTCCTAATTGTGATATGATATCTCTCATAGGAATACACCCTTCCCAAACCGAACTTGTTTCAAAATTAGAAGAAAAACTAATGAAAATAGACAGTAGTTATAAGTGTGCCGAAGGAGAACCAAAAGGTTCTATGGACAGCAGAGAGGAGAAGTACATAACTTGTGTCAAAAAAACGGATGACGCTGAAATTATACCCATAGAATTCCAAGACAAAGACAATCGTTTTATAACTCCACCCACTCTTTTCCTGGTTCAATATAATTCACTAAGATACTTAATAACCCCTTTTCACTCCACTCCAAAAAACAAACAAGAAATTCGTTCTTTTAAGCACGTTGTAAATTTCGCTTATCAAAACTATTCTGATAGGAGGGCTTTTTTTGGAGGAAATTTTAATGCGGGAACAAATCATTTACCCGAAGACTTTCTAACCTCTTTGGATTACTTTGTAATTTTAAAGCAATTGGTTCCGGACGCTTCTACTTTTGAAAATCAAAAAGATGATCTTATTTTTACCGATCCCAGATTGGGAAGAAAATGTAAGGGGAAAGTTTGGCAACTGGCTAAACTCTATCCTGAATTAAAAGCAGGAGAAGAAATTTCTACTCATTTTCCTGTTTCCATAGAGTGCAAACAATAAAGGACAAAACTTATGAAACTAGGCATAATTGGTTGTGGTTTGATCGGATACAAACGAGCTGATAGTATTCAAACAGAAGATACAATCTTAATGTGTTGTGACATACAACCCGAATTAGCTGGGTTATTTTCTAAAAAATACAACTGTGAATCAACTCTGGATTGGAAAAATGTAATCGCAAACAAAGATTTGGACGCAGTAATTATTGCAACTACCCATAACAATCTCGCTGAAATAACCTTAGAAGCGATCAAAAACAAAAAGCACGTTCTTGTAGAGAAACCAGCTGCTCGAAACTCAGATGAATTAGAACCTGTAGCAAATGAGTATAGAAAAACTCTCTCAGCAGACAAGATAGTTGTCAAAGTTGGTTTTAACCATAGATTTCACCCAGCAATGCTCAAAGCAAAAGAGATCATCGACTCAAGGGAAATGGGTGAACTAATGTTTATCAGGGGGAGATACGGACACGGAGGAAGAATTGGCTATGAAAAAGAGTGGAGAGCTATCCCGGAAATTTCAGGAGGTGGAGAGCTATTGGATCAAGGAATGCACTTGATAGATCTTTCCCGTTGGTATATGGGAGATTTTAGCAAAGTTCATGGAATTGCCAAAACTTATTTTTGGGACATGCAGGTTGATGATAACGCTTTTATGCTCTTGGAAACAGAAAGAGGGCAAGTTGCTCAATTACACGTAACCTGGACAGAGTGGAAAAATTTGTTCTCTTTGGAAATCTATGGAAAAAATGCCAAATTACACATAGAAGGATTGGGTGGTAGCTATGGAACGGAAAGGATTGCCTATTATAAAATGAAGCCAGAAATGGGACCTCCGGAAACTGCAATTTTCGAATATCCGGGAGCAGATGTATCTTGGAAAAACGAATGGTTGAATTTCAAAAATGCCGTTTTACAAAAGGAAGCCGTTATTGGTGATATACTCGACGGATACGAGGCATTAAAGATCGTAAAAGCAATTTACGCAGGGAACACAAGATAGCAGTGGCTTCACTATAGGTCTTTTCGTGTTTCAAGCGTCATAGTCAATTTCCTGTTTGGAGGTACAATGAAATAAAGTTGACAGTTTTTGAAGCAAGGGCGATTTGGATTGTTAATGGAAAATGAAACTTCTCATATTACCCAGAGTGAAATTCAAAATTGTATTTCTACTCTAGAGAAATTGGTAAATAATCCAAAAGAGTTGGTCACTCTGAAGGAAGATCAAAAGATTGCTCTTTTGAAAGTTGCGGGTCAGATATCTAGACCTAACAGGCGTGAAATTAAACAAAGAAACAAAGAATCCAAAAAAATAAAGCGTCAAGCAATAGTAACAGAAGAAAGAAAGGCAAGAACATCCTCCGGTATCCGGGAAGCTCGTACAGCTTCTATTTTTAAAGCTCCACTTCAAATAACGGATACTAATTCCATTCAAAAACCAGAACCATTGGAATTAAAATCTCCCAGAAATTGTTACGTATGCAAAGCAGAGTACACCAAGCTACACTTCTTTTATGATTCCTTATGTCCAAATTGTTCTGACTTTAACTACCAAAAAAGGTTTCAGACAGCAGACCTTCAAGGACAGGTTGTATTGATCACAGGATCGAGGTTGAAAATAGGCTACCAAGCTACTCTAATGATGCTAAGAGCAGGAGCAAAGGTAATTGCAACAACGAGGTTCCCGGTAGATTCGGCCATTCGATACTCCAAAGAAGAGGATTATCCCGAATGGAAAGATAGATTGCAGATATTCGGCTTAGATTTGAGGCACACTCCAAGTGTGGAAATATTTGCAAGTTACATTGAGCAGACTATGGATAGATTAGATATTCTAATCAACAATGCTGCACAAACAGTGAGAAGGCCATCCGGATTTTACAATCACCTTATGGAAAATGAAACTATGGAATTCCATAAATTAACAAACGAAGTTCAATGCTTACTTCGTTCATACCACGATTGTAAAAACCATTTAAACTCTTTTTCTGATGAAAGCAGTGCATTGGAAAAGTCTCTTCCCGTAAGTTGGCATGGCAGACTACCAGGAATTGGAATCCGATCTTCTGCCCAACTCTCTCAAATACCTTATATCTACGATAACTCTTTGGATACGGATATGGTGTTTCCACAGGGAAAGCTAGATGCAGACTTACAGCAAGTAGACCTGAGAACAACAAATAGCTGGAGGCTCAAATTAGGAGAAATCCCAACTTCCGAAATGGTAGAAGTTCAATTGGTAAATGCAATTGCTCCTTTTGTTCTTTGCAATCGACTGGCTTCTCTTATGAAACGCAATTTTACAGGTCAAAAGCATATTGTGAATGTCACTGCTATGGAAGGAAAGTTCCACCGTTTTAAAAAATCGGATAGACACCCACATACAAATATGGCAAAGGCAGCTTTGAATATGCTCACACATACTTCAGCCAGCGACTTTGCCAATTATGGTATTTACATGAACGCGGTTGATACGGGCTGGGTAACAGACGAAGATCCAATTACTCTCTCCAAACACAAACAAGACGTTCATGATTTCCAGCCACCATTGGACATCGTAGACGGGGCAGCCAGAGTTTGTGACCCCTTTTTTGATGGAATACTTACAGGAAAACATGTGTATGGTAAATTTTTAAAGGATTATTTCCCTATCGATTGGTGATAGGAAAGTATACCAGCTTTAACATAAAGACAGGTGTTGCTTCTAAAAGCCTTACAAAAGGATTTTAGAAGAAGCTAGGTTACTTTGTTTAATACTATTTTTGTCAATTGTTTTACGACCCATCCACCTGGCTTGTTCATTATAATTCTCAATGATTTTTTCTGTAGTAAAAGTGGAGTTTAAAATAAGTTCTTTGGCTTTTTCCATGGTAGTGCTTACATCTTTCTGGTGGGTATATAAATACTTGGCTTGGTTCAAAAGAGAGAATACCGTATTGGAAAGATAATTCTCACCGGTTTTTTTGGTTTTTTCTATTTTTTTTAATAAATCATCTCTTATCGTGTCTGCTTTTGCTTTATTTTGTACTTTGATAACCGCATTCAAGGCGTTTTCGTATTGTTGGAGAGCTCCTACGCTTTCGATGTTGTCTTTCCAAAATTGCAACCTATAAAAAAAACCTTTTTTATATGTCGTTTCAAACCTATATTCCTTATAGGCTATATCACCTTTTTTCTCATGGGTGCTCGAAAGTAAAAGCCATAAATTGTCAATTCTGTCTAGTATAGATTGTTTCAATGGAGCCAAATCAGTATTGTATTGCTCGGCAATTGTATCCAATACGGAATTGTACCTTTTGATATATTCTTCAATTTTTTTATACTCTATCGTAGTATTAGCTTTTACTTGATTATCAACGACTTCTAATTTATTGCCAAGATCCGCTTGGTAAGAGATAATAATTCTTTTTACTGTTAATTCTTTAAAGCTTTGTATGTTGGAACATTCTTCTTTTTCCATAGGGCTTTTTAGCTTTTTTAGTGCTTTTTCATAATTCTTTATGGCTGAAGAATATTCCTTACCATGAAATTTTTCATCTCCGTTTCGGATATGGTTTTGTAGATCATCTTCACCCATCTTGCAATGAATATGGAAAATAGATGAATCCAAATTTTCCGGTATTTCTATGTAAGCAAAACCAAACTCCAAATAGCTTTCGCTCCTTATTTCCGGGTTTTGTTTAATACTATGTTGCGGATTCATTAGTTTAATGGCTATTTCTTGAATATAATACTCGTACATTGCCTCCCGGAAAGCAAGATTCACAACAGACTTTGTAGAAATTCTTGCTTTTGCTACGTCACGGGTAAAATTGGTTATGATTGCCCTGATTTTCTTTTTCTCTTTCTGCATTTCTCCATAAATAATTTCATCTACTTCGATTGAATCCCCTATCCTTTTTAAGCAAGCCTCCGGTTCACAACCGGAATCAAAAATTTTAAAGTTCCCTTTATTCATCATTTGAATATCAAGGTCATTTAAAATATAGTAATCGTTTCCAAAATTTTCTAAAATACTAAGTTTTAATCTATCATAAACAATGTCTGAAGTTACGCCAGGGATGTCCTTTGTTTGGATGGTGGATATGTATAACTTTTTCTTTTTTTGAGCATACAAGGGAGAATAAGCAGATAAACAAAAAAGAAACGGTAAGTATAAGACTAGGCTTGCTCGTTTATAAAAAATTTTAGTTCTCAAATTTTTCTCCTGAATTGTATGTATTTAAAAAGCACTGATTTTACCACATCATTGTTCCTATCCTTGGATGAAAATCAATTTTTAAAAAGCCTAGAGAAGAAAACAAAATGTATTCTATTAGACGCAAGGGCTTAAAAAGGGTACAATTTGGCAAATCACAAAAAAAAAAATAAATCGAATTTTTAGTGTTTTTCAATAGATTTTTGGAAATCATTAGAAATTATGTGTTTGTATGAAGTTTGGGTTGTTTTTAAAATGAGGAAAAAATGCAAAAATTGGGATTCATAAATTCTAGCGTATTGATTTTTTGTATATGGAGTTTGTTCGGTTGCTGCACTTTGTTTAATATTCCGGCTCCCAACAGAAACTTACAAGAAGTTACCCTACAAGGAACGGGTAATGATAAAATATTGGTAGTTCCTATCGATGGTATTATTTCAGACGAGGTACCTTCTAATATTTGGGGAATGAAAGGCGATTCCATGATAGCAAAAACGGTGTCTATGCTAAAAAAAGCCAGCCAAGATTCAAAAATCAAGGGTGTTATTCTAAAAATAGATTCTCCAGGGGGAACAGTTACCGGTAGTGACCAGCTTTACAAGGAAGTCCTGGGATTTAAAAAGCAAACGGGCTTACCGATTGTTTCTTTGTTTGTAAAGATCGCGGCAAGCGGTGGTTATTATGTAGCCATGGCATCGGACTATATCGTAGCAGAGCCGACCAACATAACAGGCTCGATAGGAGTTGTTATGCAAAACCTAAATGCAAAAGAAGGTTTGGAAAAAATAGGAGTAAAAGATCAATCCATAGTATCTGGGAAAAATAAAGCGATAGGCTCGGCTTTTCGAGAAATGACACCGGAACAGCAACAAATATTACAATCGGTTGTAACCGATCTTTACAGTCGTTTTTTTGAAGTTGTAACAAAAGGACGGAAAAACTTAACGGCAGATCAAATTCGTCCGTTGGCAGACGGAAGAATTTATACCGCAAAACAAGCTGAAAAGAATGGACTTGTTGATAAAATCGGGTATTTGGAGGACGCAGTCACTTCTGTGATGCAAAGACCGGAATACAAAAAAACGGATGGAAATAGTGACCCTCAGGTAATCGTCTATACAACTGTTAAAAGGGATGATGCCAACATCTACCAAATCAAAAATGAAGGTCCGGTATCCAATGGAATGTTAGATACCTTAAGTGGTCGTTTTGAAAGAAAATTCATGTATCTATGGATGCCATAAAAAAGAACTAAAAAATGATATTTAACTCCATACCATTTTTAATTTTATTTTCCGTTACTTTTCTTGTTTATTGGAACGTAGGAAACCAGCAAAAGAAGTATATCTTACTGCTTTCCTCCGTTCTTTTTTACCTTTATTTTAGTATTTATGTCACCCTACACTTTTTATCGGTTGTTACAATTAATTACCTGTTTTCTCAAAAATTGCTTGCCAAAAAGCAAAAAGGGGAAAATACAACTTCCGGAATCAGAATCATCATTCTATTGAATTTCCTCAATTTGTGTGTTTTTAAATATTTCTACTTCTTTATGGATTCCGTATACTTTATTACCGGATATGAAGAAGTAAAAGCATTTTCCAAGTCCGTATCCATCGTTCTTCCGCTTGCGATCAGTTTTTATACTTTTCAATTGATTGCCATTCAAGTGGACATACACAGAAACAAAATTACAGAGAAAATAGCTTTTTTGGATTATTACATATTCATTTTATTTTTTCCTCAGCTCATTTCCGGTCCCATTATGCGTACGGGGGATTTTTTACCCCAAATCAATTCTCCTGCCATTACAAAGGAGAGCATGTATGACGGAATGTTGTTTATCCTTTCCGGTTTGTTCAAAAAGGTAGTTATAGCGGATAATATCGGTCCGATCATTTTTCCGCTTTATGAAAATCCATCTCACTACAATGGCTGGGTTTTGCTGATCGGCTGTATGGGTTTTGCCTGCCAAGTTTACTCGGACTTTAGCGGGTATACGGATATGGCAAGGGGACTTGCCAAGATGCTGGGATATGAAATTCCAGAAAACTTCGGTGGACCATTTTTGTCTCAGACCTTTAAAGAACTATGGTCGAGATGGCACATTACTCTCTCTACGTGGCTAAGAGACTATATTTATATTCCCCTTGGTGGTAGCAGACAGAACAAATTCAGAAGCCATATAAATTTGATGATTACGATGGCATTAGGAGGTTTGTGGCATGGTGCAAACATCACCTTTCTTTTTTGGGGAGTCTATCTTGGAGTCTTGATTGTAATCGAAAGAATTTTAGAGGATATGGGCTGGAAAAAGCAGTCTTACCAAAACATTTTCCTGAAAATCCTCAAAACAACCGTTGTTTTTGTTTTGTTTGCCATGTCCGGAACTTTTTTCCGGGCAGGAATTGCTGGAGAAAATTCTGTAAAAATCAGTTATGAATTTTTTAAAAATATCTTAACATTTTCAGACGGCATAGGTTTGTATCGTTTGAATGAATTGTATATTTTTATATTTGTCACCTTGCTTTTTAACTATGCTCAGTATAATCCGGCCGCTTTGAAAAAATTTGCCAATTTCAGAGGGATTATTGTTTCGACGTTTTCTGTAATCATGTTATTGCTTTTGGGATTGTTTGGAGATGGTGGTGGGAATTTTCTATACTTTCAATTTTAAGAGAATGGATTGAGATGAAGTCTACAAAAACATACACTACCACAGCCATCTTGGCTGTGATTTTGCTTTTCACCAATTGCAAGAAAGATTGGATTCGAGAATTACCCCCAGGTGATTACAAAGAACAAATTGATGTTACGGGAAAATGGGTAAAAAAAACCATGCCAATATCACCCATGAATTCCAACTGGTACAAAAACGAGTGGAAAGAAGAAATTGTATTTGAACACCCAAAATCTGGAAAATTCACTAAGTTTTATGAATCCATAGACAAAATAGGAGGCAAGAAAACGATTATGCAAATAACGGGTAAGGGAATCTACCAGACCAAAGGGAATTGGATTTTGCTTCATACGAATGAATTAAAAAAGTGGGAATCAGACCAAAAGCCAGATGACACCTTTAAAAAATTCGAGCATAAATTGTTGTACTACTATGATAAAAAAAATGATGTCATTTTACCAATGATCTATGACGTTGCCTACCAAGAAAAGAATTTTGGTGTAAGAGACGGAGTAAACACTCCTTACGATGAAACGGACAAAAATTTTCTAAAACATTTAAGAATCTATACTTACAAAGACTATCAACCTCATGCGTACTTTAAACAATAAACTCATTATTTCAAATCTTATTTTTTTTGTAATGCTTTTGCTATTTGTTGCATTTATTATCTATCATCAACCTTACCTGCTTCTGATTGTATCTCTGATTTTGTTTATAGTTTTGTTTTATTTGATCAATTGGAATATTCTCAAGGAGTATAGAAGTGGTTTGGATAAGAATTATTTAATCAATGATGAAGAACTGATTGAGCTTATCAATACCAATATCAAGAAGCTCATTTTTCCTGTTTATTTGTCTGATGAAAATTACGAAATTGTAGCCAAAAACAAAACGGCTTCTCTTCTAGGTGGAGATTTGTACAACTACTTGGTTGACTCGGAGAATAACTATTGGTTTGCCATAGGAGACGCTTCAGGACATGACCTAAATTCGCATTTGTTTAGCATGATGATTCTAACTCAGATGAACTATTTGGTGAAGTCAACGGAGACCCCAAAAAATATTTCCAAAAAGATCAACCTACACCTGCAAGAACGGTTGAAGGTATATCCGGATATAGATAAGAATGCCTATGCTTCATTGGCGATTATAAAGGCAAATAAAGATGGCAGTTGTATACACTACGGACAACATCCTAATTTTATTTTATGTAAAGCAAAAACGAATGAGTTACAAGTTATTGAAACTGATGGAGATTTTATCGGACTAAGTTTGGATGATCGCAAACAGAATTTAGATGATAAAAAGTTTATTATGCAGTCCGGAGATATTTTGTTTACTTTTACGGATGGATTGTTTGAACAAAAAAATAAAGAAAATAAATATTTCGGATATAGGCTTTATAATTTTATAAAAAAGCATCCTAAAGAGGATTTGAAACTATTTGCAGATAAACTTTTTGAGGAAGTTTACAATTTTTCAGGGAAAGGCGTTGATGATGACGTAACTCTTATGATTATAAAAAAGAAATGACCAATTATAGTTTTCAAAAATTAGAAAATACAATTTCCCAGGTTTTGTGCTTTGGACCAAGCGATTCCAAAAAGATGGAACGAGCTATTCATGATATAGCTCTTCATATTTCTATGGGAAAAACGGAAGTAGCTGATTTTGTCCTCTACAATGCGGAAAAAGAAATTGAAAAATTAAAAGAGTCTAACAACTGGAAGTCATTCAAAAGGAATATTATACAAAGGTTATCACCGGGACGGGTAAATGAAAATTAAGCTTATCAATTCAAAGATGAGTCTTCGACCTATGCCAAAAAACTAGAAGGACCTAAAAAAATGGAATCACCGTCAAACAACTCAGTCAAAATTGTAGATAACATAAAATCATCCCATGACAAGCCAATAAACCAAATTGTAGAAATTGGAAAGCAAACCCAGAATTCTGCCATTCTATCCGGTTTGTTTTCAGCTATCTCTGAAATTCAAAATGGAATTTCAGATTACCAAAATGGCAATATTGATAAAATTCAATATGCAAAAAATGTCGCCCAAAATAGTGTCATATCAGCCGGACTAAGTGCCGGAAAAACAGCTTTAGCCATGGGCATAAAAGAAGGTGGAAAGCAAATAGGAAAAAAATTAGGAAAGGAAAGTTTTAAGAAATTTGCGAACTCCAGTGCGGCTACTACAATTGCTTTTGAGCTGGTTGAACAAGGAATCGACACGACAAAATGGCTTAAAGGTGAAATGAGCAATAATCAATATATCGCTAAAACTGCGCAAAACATAGCAACGACAGGTGGCACTATTGCCGGTGCAGCCATCGGAGCCGCCATAGGCTCAGTTATTCCAATTATAGGAACGGGTATTGGAGGAATTATAGGTGGACTAGTTGGCGGTGCCGGCGGAAATATGGGTGGTAAAATGATAGGAGAAGCAATTCTAAAAGATGAACTTCTCTAAATCCGGTATGTAATTTTCCCATAATAATATACCTGATGTCACATTACAAAAGCAAAATATGCTTGATTCAGTAGTTATGTGGACTGATTGTATCTTAGTGAGTTATAAAAGTATTTCACTACAAAATTCACTTTTCCAAACCTAAGAGGAGATATAAATGAAAAGAGCCCTTCCTTTTACAGAAGAGCATGAAAGTTTTAGGCATATTGTAAGAAAATTTTTTGAAACGGAAGTCAAACCTTATTACGCAGAATGGGAAAAAGCAGGTATTGTTCCAAGAGAAGTCTGGAAAAAAGCGGGTCAAAACGGACTACTATGCTCCGATTTTCCGGAAGAATACGGCGGGTCAGGTGTTGATTTTTTATACAACCTTATTGTAAACGAAGAATCTGCCAGGGCTGGAAATAGTGGTTTTTTTATATCTCTCCACAATGACGTAATTGCCCCTTATTTATCTCATTACGCAAATGAAGAACAAAAAAAAAGATGGATGCCTGGGTGTGCATCAGGTGATAAAATCCTTGCCGTTGCCATGACAGAGCCGGGAACAGGCTCTGATTTGATGAATATTAAAACAAAAGCCGAGGATAAAGGTGATTATTTTTTGGTAAACGGCAGTAAAACTTTTATTAGCAATGGGCAGTTAGCTGATTATGTAATAACCGTTGTTAAAACCGGAAATAGCATTAGTTTGCTTATGATTGAAGATGGAATGTCTGGCTTTGAAAGGGGAAAGAGATTGGAAAAAATCGGGCTAAAAGCTCAGGACACTTCGGAATTACATTTTACAGACGTAAAAGTCCCCAAAGAAAACTTGCTTGGAAAAAAAGGAAACGGATTTCGGTATCTAATGAGTGTGTTACCAAAAGAAAGGATGTCTTTGGCAATTTCTTCCGTAGAAGCAACTTATCTTGTGCAGGATTTGACTCTTCGGTATTTGAAAGAAAGAGAAGCATTTGGGAAAAAAATTGGTAGTTTTCAATATATTCGATTTAAAATGGCTGAACTCAAAACTGAGCTGGAGATGGCAAGGGCATTTTGTGATCAGGCTGTACTTGCTTTATTAAAAGACGAACTTACCACAGCAGAAGCTTCTATGTGCAAGTACTATGCAACCGAAATGCAGAAAAGACACACAGATGAATGTCTTCAGTTCTTTGGCGGTTATGGTTATATGTTAGAATATCCTATCGCAAGGGCTTATTTAGACGCAAGGGTGCAAACAATTTATGCTGGCACTTCGGAAATTATGAAAGAAATTATTGCTCGAAGTTTAGGTTTATAGGAAAAAATGACAGA
Source organism: Leptospiraceae bacterium (assembly GCA_024233865.1). Lineage (GTDB taxonomy): Bacteria > Spirochaetota > Leptospiria > Leptospirales > Leptospiraceae > JACKPA01. The sequence goes on from JACKPA010000010.1 coordinate 70,370, forward strand.
ACAAAAAGAAGATTCTCAAAAGAGTTTAGTTTTTAGCACCGCATCCCGACCGGACATAAGCGGAGCAATCAAAGACGGTGTACGCGTTATACCAGTAGAGGTAGAAGATCAAATGAAAGATGCTTACCTCAATTACGCAATGAGTGTAATTGTGGGCAGGGCTTTGCCGGATGTGAGAGACGGGCTTAAACCAGTTCATAGAAGGATTCTCTATGCTATGCATGATAGGGCATGGAGGAGTGACAGACCTTTTGTTAAATGTGCTAAAATAGTAGGGGAAGTGATTGGTAACTTTCACCCTCATGGAGACGTTGCCGTCTACGATACTTTGGTTCGACTCGTGCAAACATTTTCTCTACGAGTACCCCTTATCCAAGGGCAAGGGAACTTTGGCTCTATAGACGGAGACAGTCCTGCTGCCTATCGTTACACAGAAGCCAAACTTGCCAAAGTAGCAGAAGAATTGCTAAAAGACATCGACAAAGAAACGGTAAATTTCTCACCAAACTTTGATGATACCAAAGAACAACCTGACGTACTTCCAGCTAATTTTCCAAACTTGATTGTAAATGGTTCTTCGGGTATTGCTGTGGGAATGGCAACAAATATTCCACCGCACAACATGAATGAGGTGATTGAAGCTGTCATTACCGTTATACGCAATCCGGATGTTCCACTTTTCGATCTGCTAAAAATTGTACCGGGTCCCGACTTCCCTACAGGTGGAATTATAATCGGAGGCGAAGGACTAATTTCTGCCTACACAAAAGGAAAAGGTTCCATCATCTTACGCTCTAAAGTAGAAATGGAAGAATCCAAAAAAGGGCGAGACGTTATCGTAATTACAGAAATTCCTTACCAAGTAAATAAAAGGCAGATGCTGGAAAAAATCGGTGACCTTGTAAACGAGAAAATCATAGAGGGAATTGCAGAAATTTTGGATTTATCCAACCGGCAAGGAATTCGAATCGAAATCCACATCAAAAAAGACTACAACTCCCAGGTTATTCTCAACCAACTTTTCAAAATGACTCAATTGCAAATATCTTATAATATTACGATGCTTGCTATTTTGAATAACAAACCCAAAATTTTTAATCTCAAGGAAATGTTGGTTGCCTACGCGGAACATAGAAACGAAGTCGTTATTCGACGCACACAATACGATCTCAAAAAAGCAGAGCATAGAGAGCATATCTTGCTTGGATTGAAGATAGCGTTAGACAATATCGATGAAGTAATCCAAACTATACGAAGTTCACAAAATCCTGGAGAAGCAAAAACCTCTTTAATGAGTCGCTTTGAATTAACAGAAGTTCAAACAGATGCAATTTTGGACATGAGATTGCAAAGGTTAACTTCTTTGGAAGTCCAAAAGATTATCAATGAATTGGAAGAGGTCAGAAATTTAATTGTAGATTTAAAAGATATATTGGCAAGTCCGTCTAGAATAAAAGATATTATTTGTGAAGAATTACAGGAAGTATCCAAAAAGTATGGAGATGGCAGAAAAACCGAAATCAGCTTGGAATCTAGAGAAAGTTCTTCTTTTAACGCTGAAGATTTGATTGAGGATGAAGACGTTGTTGTCCAAGTTTCTCAAGATCAATTTGTAAAATTGGTTCCTTTGGACGCCTTTAGGAAACAAAGAAGAGGAGGACGAGGTGCCCAAGCAGGCTCTGTGAGAAAAGACGACTTTATTAAGTTCATTCAAATTTCCTCAGCTCATAGCTACATCATGTTTTTTACCAATACAGGTAGAGTTTTTATGATGAAGGTTTACGAACTTCCAATGGGAACAAAAGATGCGAGAGGGAAATCATTAAAAAGCCTTATCAATCTTCAAGAAAATGAGTGGATTACTTCAATATGCTCTTTCAAGGAGCTTGGAGAAGAAACCTTGTTCATGGTAACTCAAAGAGGATTCATTAAAAAAGCAAAATTGAATGAATTCGTAAATGCCAAAAAATCGGGAATCATCGCTCTGGGTTTACGAGAAGACGACTGTTTGATACTTGTTAAAAAATTAGCATCCCACCAAGACATTATGGTAGCAACCAAAAGAGGTGTTGGTTTGCGTATGGATATTACAAACCTTAGACACCAAGGAAGAATGGCAAGCGGAGTAAAGGGAATTCGTCTGGCAGAAGGAGACGAAGTCGTTGGAATGGCTTTTATCGAAGAGAGCACAGACTTACTTGTTGTAACCGAAAACGGTTTTGGAAAGAGAGTTGATTTTTCAGAATTTTCTTCTCACGCAAGAGGTGGTTCTGGAATTTTTTACTACAAAGCTACGGAAAAAACGGGTAGCGCACTTGGAATAACCGCTATTAAAAACGAAGACGAAGTGATTATTATTACCCAACAAGGGGTTATGATCCGAATGGACGGAAGTGAAATCTCCAAATTCGGTAGACTGGCTTCGGGAATAACTTTAGTGGATTTGAAGGACGACGATAAGGTGCAAGACTTCGCTATTATTTCCATTCGAGATACGGAATCGGAATGATTCAAATCGGAAATGTCACCATAAAAGACAAAATTATTCTGTCACCAATGGCGGGTATATCGGATAGCCCCTACCGCCAAATATGTAGAGAGATGGGATCCGGTTTGTCTTTTACGGAATTTGTCAGTACGGACGCAATCAGCCACAATTCCAAAAAATCCATAGACATGTTTCGGTACCAAGAAATGGAAAGACCGATTATTTTTCAGATATTCGGAAATAAAATAGACGTAATTACGGAAGCGGCTAAGATTATTGCTGAACTCAAACCAGACATCATAGATTTGAATATGGGATGCTCCGTATCCAAAGTTGCCCATAAAGGTTCGGGGGCTGGTTTACTAAAGAATCTTCCTTACGCTGGTAAGATTATCGAATCTTTAAGAAAGGCGGTTGATGTCCCGGTTACTGCAAAGATTCGGATTGGTTGGGATTTAAACAGTTTAAATTACAAAGAAACGGTCAAAGTTTTGCAGGAATCGGGAGTTTGTGCAATATCGGTGCATGGAAGAACAAAGTCTATGGCTTACTCAGGAGTTGCCAATTGGAACGTAATTGCTGAAATTAAATCTATGGCAAGTGTTCCGATTTTTGGAAATGGGGACATTCAATCTCACGAAGAAGCAATCCAAAAAATGAAAGAAACTAATGTAGATGGAGTTTTGATTGGAAGGGCTGCCATTGGAAATCCATGGATTTTTAGCAACGTCAAACGAGAAGGATTGGATTTTTCCGAAATCAAGCGTATAATTTTACGACATCTGGATTTGATGGTAAACTTTTATGGTGAAAAGTTTGGAATAATTCTTTTCCGAAAGCATGTTGCAAAATATTTAAAAGGGTTTTATGGAGTATCAGAGTTGAAAAATAATCTAATGCAGGTTACAACTTACGAAGATTTTGTACGCACAATAAATGAATACTCACCTTGAAATTTAGAAAAATTTATTTTTATGGGAAATAATTATAGCCATCTGGTTCAATTTGAGGAATATAATCTGATTTTTTATCACATTTCTTTTCGTCTTTTATAGCCTCTATACATCCTAATAAAACATATAAATCTACATTCATTTGCCTTTGTTTCGCATCATCATCTTCAGAATGGGTTCTAGTTAGCTCATTAAACACGATCAAATTCCGACAAAACTCCATATCTAGTCCAGTATACTTTAATTTATATTTACAATCATCTCTTTGACTATAGCAATTTAATGCAATAAATAGGAGTAATAGATATTTTAATTTTTTCATAAATCGGATGAGGTCTAACATAAATAGTCTTCGCATAAAAACAATAAAAATATCGCAAACCAGACGGGTATTTTTATTAGCCCCTGCATTTTCTATTAATAAATTTCCAAATATAGAAATCCCATAGCCTGAATGTTGTCCGCGTAATGCCCTTTACAAGCTATAAGAAAAACAATATCATTATCCATGGATAAATTTTTAGTGAAATTGCTAAAAATAATAAAAAACCCTTGCCAAGTATTTCGTAATTTTTCATATTTTTTAGATAAGGAATATATTATGATCGAACATCTAACAAAAGAAACCTTTAAAGAAAAAGTTTTTGATTATGAGGTTATGAAAGAATGGAAATATGCCGGAAAAAATCCTTGCATTATTGACTTTTATGCTGATTGGTGTGGTCCTTGCAAAATGGTTGCTCCTATCCTAGAAGAACTTGCCATAGAATATGATAAAAAAGTTGATATATACAAAATTGATACGGAAAAGGAGCAAGAACTTGCTGCTATTTTTGGGATTCAAAGCATTCCGTCCATACTTTTCGTTCCCTTAGAAGCGGCTCCTCAAATGGGATCAGGTGCACTTCCCAAAGCAACCTTCAAGCAGCTGATTAAAGACATTTTTCATGTAGAAACCCAAGAGCAATAATTAGTAGATTATATTATGAAAAAATCCGTGTTATTTGAACTAAGAGGAACACTTTCTCGCAAAATAAGCACTGTTATTATGCTAATTGGTTTTGTGGGAATTATTGTTTTCTGGCAACTTATTACAACTCTAACCCAAATTCCACCCTCTATTCTCCCTTCTCCTATGATGGTCATAACATCTCTTCCAGAACTTCATTTTGAGAACGCCTTGGTTAGAAATTCCATATATTCCATTCGGTTAAATCTTTTGGGGTATCTAGAAGCTGTAGCGATATCCATTCCTATAGGATTTATGATAGGATTGTTTCCGGTATTTCGTGCCATGATGGACAAATACGTTCAAGCTATGCGGTTTATACCTTTGGCAGCTACAACTGGCTTGTTTATTATATGGTTTGGGATTTATGATAATATGAAGGTTCAATTTTTGGCTTGCAGTATTGTTGTTTATTTGCTACCGGTGGTTGTTCAAAGAATTGACGAAGTGGAAAAAGTCTATGAGCAAACGGCTTTTACTTTAGGAGCAAGCAAAAGGCAAATGATTTTTACGGTTTATCTTCCCGCTGTTCTTTCCAGGATTATAGATGATATCAGGGTTTTGGTTGCCATTTCTTGGACTTATATTACCATCGCAGAAGCCCTTAATATGACGGGCGGGATTGGAGCGTTAGCCTATAAATGTGCAAGACAGAGCAGAACGGACAAAGTATTTGCGGTTCTTGCTATTATTATTTTGATAGGATTTGTCCAAGACAAATTGTTTAAAATTTTGGATAAGAAGATATTTCCCTTTAAATACCAATAAGGTGAAGTTATGGCTTATGGAACGTTTAAAACATTAGAAGAAGTAGCACTCAAATTTGGCATTGAACGAAAAGTAATAGAATTCATCGGAGAGGCTGAATTTCTCGTAGATGAATATTTATTCAGGTATTTAAAGAAAAACTTATCCAATTCAAGAAGCTATGTAAGTGAAAATTCTATCTGCGAAGCGTTGATCTACCCATTATTAGAAGCAGTTATGGATAAACACAATTTACCTTTATGGTCACATGTTCGGTTTGATGTATCCATAGAAGAAGGTCTTACCGGTATACCGGATTATTTAATAGCTCCTCTTTCCAAGACCGGTATTAGCTATACAAAATACGGAATTGCGACAAGCGGTGAAGTTTGGAAATTTGGCAAACTGCTAGATAAACATTTTACCATGGATCCAATAGCGTATTCTTCTGCAATGGATTTACAAAAAGTGTTTAATATTTTAAACTGGTTGGTAATTGAAGCCAAAAAGAATTTATTGGTATAATAGAAATATTTTAATCTCTTGACAGGTTTTCAACTTTGTGAAAAATACGAGGGATATGCGATTTAAAATTTATGTGAAGAGGTAAGTGGGGTTCGTGGGAAATTACGAAGAACTCCCTAGAGGGGGTTATCTTTTACATACAAGTGAAGGTTATTTTCAGGTTGGCTCTCCACCGGAGACAATCAAAGACACTATGACAGAGCAAAAGACTCCTTTAGTGTTTATCCTGCCAAATAAATTTTTTCATAATGAAAAGGGGATTAGTACTGCGGAGCTAGAATTCCCTATTTATTATAACTTCTTTTTTAGACAAAAAAAGACTTTTATCATTTGTACGAAAGAGCAAAGAGAACAGCTGATTATCGTTTTAAAAGAATCCTTAATCGGTCCGGATGAAATAAACCTGGCTGACGAATATATGAATGGTGAAAATACACCAGGATTTCCTAAAATGAAAGAGGAGATGGCTTTTTTTAAGGGGTATAGCTCTTTAGAAGACGTTGTAGAATTTCTGATTTTTCAAGACAATATTGTAAAGTTTGGAAAAGTTGTTATCAAAAAGCTGGAAACCGGAGATTTTTTGGTTATTGATGGTGATGATTCAACCAATATTCCGGGGGAAGTGGGCTTTAACATCAAATACGGAATTTCTCAAAGGCTTTCCAAACCTTATGAAGCGCCACTGCTCGGAGTTACCTGTCTTGGTCCTTCTCATGGCTTCGACCCAAACAACAACACTTCCGGATTTATTATTTGGATAAACCACCAAGGAATTATGGTTGATCCTCCTGTCAATTCAACCGAATGGCTGCGAGAATCCAATGTAAACCCCAAGCTCATCAATAATGTAATTTTAACACATTGTCATGCTGACCATGACGCGGGCACTTTCCAAAAAATTATGGAAGAAAATAAAATTACAATCTATGCAACACCTACCGTTATGGAAAGTTTTTTGCGAAAGTATTGTAGCCTGACAAAGATTCCCAAAGAAGAACTTATTGAATTTTTTAAGTTTAGTCGTATTACCATTGGAAAACCTACCATTATCAATGGAGCTGAGTTTGTTTTTCACTACTCTCTTCATTCGATTCCTTCTGTTGGCTTTGAGTTCTTTTTTATGGATCAATCTTTTGTTTATACGTCAGATCACTTAAATGATAAAGAAACTCATGACAAAATGTATCAAAAGGGGATTTTATCCGAGAGCAGGTGGAAATTTTTAAAAGAGTTTCCATCCTGGGATAGAAATATTATCTATCATGAAGCAGGGGTACCACCTTTACACACAAAAGTAAGCTACCTCGCAAGCTTGCCTGAAGAAATTCAAAAAAAAATCGTGGTTTATCATATAGCCGAAAAGGATATGCCAAAAGATACCCATTTGACTTTGGCTAAGTTCGGAATTGAAAATACCGTTGTGCCTAAAATTACTCCGCCTACCTACGAAGGTGCTTATAGGCTTTTGGATATACTAACCAAAATAGACATTTTCCAAGATTTGCCTATCGAAAGGGCAAAAGAATTTTTGTTAATTGCAAAAGAAAAATTCTACAAGCAAGACGAATTGATCTTCCAAAAAGGTACTTTAGGAGAGGAGTTTTTTATTATTGCATCGGGAGTTGTGAAATTTGAAGGATTGAATAATAAAGGTCTCGTAAAGCGATACGGAACTTACGAATATTTTGGAGAAGTTGCTTTGATTTCAGATAAACCGAGAGCTGCTGATGTGTATGCGGAAACCGATGTAGTCGCCTTGACTATTGAAAAAACCAAATTTTTGCAGTTTATCCGAAATACAAAACTGAGAGACAATTTGGTTCAATTGAATCGAATTCGAGATACAAATTCCTGGCAGACCATCACCGAATCCAAAAGTCTTAGGGGCTTGACAAGCCACCAGATAACCCAACTCGAATTGATTATGGGTTTCAAAATGATTCGAAACAAAGAAGAAGTTTTAATCAAAGAAGGCAAGCACTTTGAGCATGCCTATATTGTTAGTGACGGTGTTGTAGAAGTAAAAAAAGATGATAAGCTAGTAAAAACACTAACAAACGGTGATTTTGTTGGTGAAATCTATAGGCTTACAAAACATTTAGCATCCAACTATACTTTTATTGGGATTCCCAAAACGGAGTTGTATCAATTGACACAAAGAGATTTGATTGAGTATGTACAAAACAATCCTGGGGTCTATATGCGAATGAATACGGTCTTTTCTTAGTTATTTTAATTGACGGATTAAGTTATTCACAAATCAATAGAAGTAGAACATGCCTCTGCCTGTTCATTTGCATATATAAGGAGAAAACATTGAAAAGGTTCGTTGTTCTATTAATTATACTATTTTTTGGTTTTTCTGCCTGTGGACCTTCTGAAAAATCCAAAGAACTTCTGAAAAAAGCAAATATGGTATTCAAAGTAATACCGGATAAAATGCCAGATGCAGAAAAGGATACCAAAGCTCTTGTTGATCTAGGTAGAAAGTTATATTTTGAAAAAAAACTATCCGCCAATAATAACCAATCCTGTAACGCTTGTCATGATATTGAAAACAAACGAGGTGGAGTAGATAACTTACAGACTTCGGTTGGTTCCCATGGACAAAACGGAGGACGAAATGCTCCAACCGTCTTAAATGCAGGTTTTCATATTGCACAATTTTGGGACGGAAGAAGTCCCAATCTAAAAGAGCAAGCCAAAGGACCAATTTTGAATCCCGTAGAAATGGCTATGCCCAGCGAAAAAGCCGTAGAAGAAAAGTTGGCTTCTACTTCGGAATATGTCGAATTATTCACCAAGGCATTTCCGGATGCAAAGAAAAAAATCACCTATGATAATTTGGCTCATGCCATTGCAGCATTTGAAAGAACTTTAAAAACGAATGATAGGTTCGATGATTTTATGCGAGGTGATTTTAAAGCTCTTTCAAAAACAGAACTGAGGGGACTCGAAACATTTTTAAATACCGGATGTACAAATTGTCACAATGGTCCTTTAATTGGTGGGAATTCCTATCGAAAAGTCGGAGAACTAAATCCATACCAAACAGAAGACCTAGGTCGTTATGAGGTCACCAAACAAGAATCCGATAAATACTTTTTCAAAGTACCTTCTTTGAGAAACGTAGCTTTAACAGCTCCGTATTTTCACGATGGTAAAATCAAAACTTTGGATGAAGCCGTAAAAACAATGGCTAAAATTCAACTGAACAAAGACTTAAAAGACAACGAAGTTGCTGACATCGTAGCCTTTTTAAACGCATTAACTGACAAAATTCGAGAAAAATAAAATTTTATGGGGATAGTATCTTTAATTACGTTTCGATATATCAGGGGTTCAAGGGTTCTTGGACTCCTTTCTTTAAAATCAAGGCTGTCATTTATTGTGATGACAGTTGGAGTTTCTCTTTTGATTGTTGTTCTCTCAATTTTTAACGGATTCCAAAGACAAGTTAAGGAATCTCTTTGGAATGGGGGACCTCACATAACAATTGAAAATAATTTTCAAACGGGACAAATTCCAAAATATAACAAAATCATTCAAGCGATGGAAAGAAAAGAAGATTTAATGGAGTATATTATTTCTATCCAAGGAAATATTACGAGCCATGGTTTAATTCGCAACAATAATAATTTTGTTCCGGTTATGATTCGAGCTGTTCCAATTGAGTCCACAACAGATTTGATTCTTAATAAAATCCCTAATTTTCCAAGGTTGGAATATTACAACCGAGAAGCTTTGAAAAAAATTAACAAAAAAGATATGCTTGTGCTGGGTAAGGAGATGGCTTCTCTCTACTCTTTCAATTTAGGCTCTAAGGTTACGATAGCTGTTCCTACCGGAAGTTTTAATCTTACCAAAGGAGTGGATTTAAATATAGCTCCTTTTTCTGTTTCCGGATTTTTCAAAACCGGTTATTACAATTATGATTCCAAATTTATATTTATGTCTTTACCCGTAGCTCAAAAATTTTTTAAAATGAAAGAAACCGTAAACCAAATTACGGTAAAGGTGAAGTCTTTAGATGATTTGCAATATTGCAAAACGGCAATTCTTTCTGTTTTAAGAAGTCCGGAAGTCGAAGAGTTGATCGAGCCCGAAACTTATTTTACCGTAAGGACTATTGCAGAAGAGCAAAAGAATTTTTTAGCAGCTCTCAAGATGGAAAAAACGATCATTTCGAATATCGTCTTTTTGTTTATTATACTCGCTGCTCTGGGAATGGTTGCAACCGTTTATTCTTTGGTTAGGTCAAAAAGAAAGTCTATTGGTACTCTAAAAGCTTTGGGCTTACCTTCTTCTCAAATTTTACTCGTATTTACTCTGAATTCCATGATAATTGGTGTTGTTGCTTCAGTGATTGGTGGAATCATTGGTATCTACTATGCGGTTAATCTTGAATCCATTATCAATGGTTTGAGCGAAATAATCAATACGGTAGGTATGATTATTTATAAAACAGAATGGAGGAATGTCGAACTCGTTCCCAAAGATATATATTATTTTGATCATCTGCCAGTAGACATAGATATATCATTTATCTTCATGGTAACAACGGCTTCTACCATTCTTTCCGGTCTTGCCGGTTATTTTCCAGCCAGGTGGGCAGCAAGTTTAGATCCTATAGAAACGATTAAAAATGACTAGGGTATAAAGAGAATTTTCTTTGATTAAGCATAGCCAGAATAAACAACAACAGTCGAATTTATTACTTTTTATTCTCATTCTCCAATTAAACGGCTGTGTTTCTTACCTTTATCATTTAGGAAAGGAACAAATCAAAATTATGTCTTCTCGCAAAAAGATAGAAGATGTTTTAAAAGATCCAAATGTGAGTCAAGATATAAAGAACAAGCTCGAACTCGTAAATAAAGCACGAAAGTTTGCAGTTGAAAAATTATCTCTGAATTCCGAAGGTGGTTACTTATATTATGTAGAATTGGATAGAGATGAATTGGGTTGGCATGTAACGGCTTCGTACCCTCTGGAATTTAAGTCCTACACTTGGTGGTTTCCGATAGTAGGGAGCGTTCCTTATAAAGGCTATTTCCAATTGGATATGACCCAAGAAGAGGAAAAAAGACTTATCCAAGAAGGCTATGATACAAGAATTCGAGTTACAGGCGGTTATTCTACACTGGGCTGGTTTTCTGATCCGATTTTCTCAACTCAACTGCGAACAAGAGAAGACAATCTTATTGCTCTTGTTATCCACGAAATGACACATTCTACCGTCTACTTTAATGGAGATGCTTTGTTCAATGAATCGTATGCAACTTTTGTAGAGGAAATAGGGACAGAACTTTATTACAAATCTCTTTCTGACCCAAATGCGGATGCAACTATACAAAAGCGAAAATTGCTAAATAAAGAGCACCAGCTTTTATTGGAAAAAATGAAACAAACTGCCTATAATCTAAAAGAACTTTATGAGTCTTCAGTAAATGGTGAGATAAAAAGAAAAGAAAAGGAACGAATTCTGGAAGAATTTAAAACGAACATACTAACATCTGAGGAATTCAAACATTATAACACGGAAAAGTTTAAAACCAAAAAACTCAATAATGAGGACTTTATTGGAATGTTGCGTTACAATTCCGGAACGGAGTTTTTTCATAAAAAATTTACCGAATTAGGTAGTGATTTCAAAAAATTTCACGAAGAAATGAGAAAATTAAAAGGGTTGAGTATAGAAGAAAGAAAAAAATTACTGCTTAAATAACGAAACAATTCTATGGATGCCAAACAAATGAAAAAATTATTGCTTGTATCATGATTCTAAAAAAGCATACAATTTGTCTTTATGCTTTTCTGCATCTTCTTTTCCCATTTCATAAGCTTCTCGAGCTCCTTTTGCGTTAGTATAATCAAAAGTATGAATGGGGATTTTTCTTTGAGGTTTGATAAAATACGTGTTTTGCATACACTCTTCTTTTTTACCAAAAAGGGTCGTTTCTTCGTAATAAATGGCTATTTTTTTCGCTTTCGGATCGTGGTATTCCAGTAATAAATTATTAACCAATCCGCCATCCAAATAATATTCTCCGTTAATATTCTGAAAACTTATAATAGGTGGTATGGAAGAAGAGATTAAAACGAGCTGCTCGGCAATTACAGCGTGTTTGATGTCTTTGTTTGTAAAAATGACTTCTTTTAAATCCCAATCTTGAACAATTTTTCGAACCCTGTTTCCTTGTATACCCTTTTCTTTGTCTTTGTCATCAAGGATTACAGCTTGCATTGTTTGAGGAATCAGCATGATTTGATTGTAATAGTCTTCCCAATTGTTTTTAAAAGGAAAAGCCCTAATAGCAGATATGTATATCTTAACCTTAGTCTTTTTTAGCTTCTCGAAATCAATTGCATGACGTATGGTTCGTCTATACATGCTTTCATGGGGAAAGGGACGTTTTCCTTTTAATAGATTAGATGTATGAAAATTGCTTTTGTTTCTCATAAGCAATTGTTCAAAATATTCAATAGACTCTTCTTCGTTTTCGGACAGTATCATAAGAGCAGATGCTGCTCCGGCGCTGACTCCCGAAATTTCATTTATCTTAATGCCCCAAGTTCGGAGTTTATAACCAACTCCCAAACCATACAAGGCTTTACAACCTCCACCGGCTATGGCTAAAGCGATTTTACTTTTCTTCTTCCTCATTCCATTTCACACACAAAGGATTATCTAATTTTAAAAAACCACTAAAATATTCGCTTGCTCTGCAATTTTTTTCATTTGTAATTACAAAATCATAACCACCGTCCGGATATGTCAAGCGACAACACACCTCTCTATTTTTTGGTGCCACCAAACAGTGCTTTTGTCCGTCAAAATCTATAAAACAACTTTTGTCTTTTGGCTCTTCAAACGAATAAGCTTGAAAAGCCATTAAGAAAAGTAACCCCCCTATAATATCTTTAATTATAATTTTGGCTATAATGCTCCCCCCAACAGGGGGGAGAGGTCGGACTAAATGCATCTTTAAACTAATCGGGGGGTCATCTTTCATCCGGAACTCCTTACGAAATCGGTAACAACTTGAACAAACTCTTTTGCATAAAAATAGTGCAAATAATGGTTTGCACTGGGAATTGTCTGAATACTTGCATTTGGAAATTTTTCCTGAATCAATGGAATGTCTTCTTCCGTTACATATTCGGATTCTCCACCTCTGATAAACAAGGCTTTCCCCTTATACTCCTTATCGAAAAAAGAAATATTTAGGGATTCTGCTTTAGACAAAGCGTCTACATTGATTTTCCATTTATAACCGTTGTCTGATTTTTCCAGATTCATTTGGAGAAATTGCCTTAAAAAAGAGTCTGGAAGAATTTTTGCCATTTCTACATCAATTTTTTGTCTAGACTGAAACTTGGAAACATCGATTTGTAAAGCTCTGAATTCATTAGCATAGTCAAAAGAATATTGCCTTGGTGCAATGTCAACAACTACCAAAGACTCCAAATCTTTCGGGCATGCAAACGCATACTGCATGGCAACCAAACCTCCCATGGAATGACCAATTAAAATTGGTTTTTCTATTCTATAAGTAAGAACAAATTCCCTAACATCTTTTACCATAGATTCAAGATTGTGCTCTTGTGAATGAGGAGAATCTCCATGGTTTCTTAAGTCTAATGAATAAACCTTTCCCATAACGGACAGTTCTTTTGCATTTGTAATCCAATTCTTGGAAGATCCAAAAAGACCATGCAAAATGATAAAGGAAATATTTGTATTTTCTCCGAATTCTCTATAACTTAATTCCATCAACTTTCCCTGGGTAAAAAATTATTTTTATTATATTATGGATTGTTATAGAGGCAAGTATTTTCTATTTATACAAATCTCTATTCTTGACATTCAAATCAGATTTCAAATTGTTGTTAGTTTAAAAGCCACCGCAATAAAAGGAGAAATAAATGAAATTTATAAAAATTTTCATAATGCCAGTGTTAGCATTTTTACTTATATCTTCATTAGTCGCTCAATCTAACAAGCAACCTATTTCTAACTTAGGAAATAGTAAGACTATAAAAATTATGGAATCTTTTGGTTCCCAAACCAACAAAAAACCAATATCCAGACCCAAAACAAACCAAGCCATACAGATAATGGATTCTATGAATTCAACTACTCAAAACAAAACTGATAAAGTTGCTGAAAATGTTACAAAAGAATCTAAAGAAGTTATAAAAAAGGAAGTAACATCCAAAAAAACCACAACTTCTACTACGGTTAAATCAGCAGAGCCCGCCAAACCGGTTCAACCTGCTGTTGTAAAACCGGTAGCACCAGTCGTTCCAGTGGAGGCAGCTAAACCGACCAAGCCCGTAGCTCCAAAAACAGTGGAGCCAGTTAAACCGGAAGTAGTTAAATCAGCGGAAACGGAAAAACCGGTTGAAGTTAAACCTGAAAATCCGGTAAATCCACCACCTGTAGCGGAACCGGCAAAACAAGCACCTGCTAAAGTACCGGAAAGTAAAATTACGGCAACTGCGCCTCAGACCACAGAGGTTCTTTATGTAAACCCAAGAACTGCATTTGAGCTTTCTGCTACAGATAACGCATCTAACGTAGATTATATAGAATACAAAATCAATAACGATGATTTTAAACGATATTCCAACGCAATCAACATAGCAAAAGCCGGGAGATACACAATTCTTTATCGCTCTGTTGATAAAACAGGAAATGTTGAAAGTGCCAAGTCAATTACCATTATCGTCGATGATACACCTCCACAACTTTCTGTAAAACCGGCAATTCCATACCATTTGGCAAACAATGCCAGGTATACGTCTATCACCAATTCCTATGAAATTGAAGCCCAAGATGCTTCTGGAGTTAAAAAAATAGAATATAAAATCAACGAAGATCCAGCTATAACCGAATACGTAGCCGGACAACCTATCAAGCTATCCAAAGAAGGTCCTAATACAATCTTCTATCGAGCTACTGATAACGCCGGAAATACAAATCCTGAATTCCAGGCTTTAATTGTATACGTTGACATAAAAAAACCAATTGCAAAAATCCAAGAGTCATTTCCGTTAATTCCTGTTGGTGATAAAAAATTTGCAAGAAAGGGAACTAGTTTTTCTGCCAAAGCATTTGACAATGAAAGCGGATTAAAAGAGATTTTTGTCAAAACGGACGAGAGCAAAGACTTTATTCCTTTTGCAGAACCTATTATTTTTACAAGTGCAGGCGAACATACAATAGAAGTAAAGGCAACCGATAACGTCGGTAACGAAAGTGAAGTTACCACATTAGTTGTTAGTACTGACGATGTTGCTCCGGCAACCACAATCAAAGCCATTTCGAGAGACTAGTGAACTTAGGATTTTTAAGAGTTTCTATCTGCGTTCCAGAGTTAAAGATCGCAGATGTAACTTTTAATACCAATGAAATCCAAAATTCCTTAGCAAAATGTGCTGAATTAGGAAGTAGTCTTGTTTTGTTTCCCGAACTGAGCATAACGGGCTATAGCTGTGCTGACTTGTTTTATCAGTCCTCTCTTTTAAGAGCCTCTATGGACGGATTGAACAAAGTAGTAAAGTTTACAGAAAGGCATTCCACTGCAACAATAGTGGGTGCCCCTTTGGAAATTTGCGGAAGAATTTATAATTGTGCATTTTTTATCCATTCCGGTGAGTTGGTAGGAATTGTACCAAAAACCTACTTACCCGCTACAAATGAATTTTATGAAGAACGTTGGTTTACGTCAGCTCATTATAGTTCCTTAAAAGAGGTTGTACTTTTTAATAAAACTGTTCCTTTTGGGAACGATCTAATCTTTGAAGCGCAAAATATATCACATTGTAAAATAGGAATTGAAATATGTGAAGACGTTTGGACTGTTCAGCCTCCAAGCGGAGAGATGGCAATCCAGGGTGCTACGGTTATTTGCAATCCTTCCGCTAGTAATGAGTTACTAGGCAAATCGGATTATCGGAGAGAGCTAATCAAACAGCAATCTGCAAGATGTTTAGCTGCCTATTTGTATTCTTCTTCCGGACCAAACGAATCCACAACCGATGTGGTGTATTCCGGACACTCCATTATTGCAGAAAACGGATTAGTTTTAAAAGAAACGGATTTATTTCAATTTGAAACTCAAATTATTACAACTGATATAGACCTGGACAAACTCATAAACGAGAGGATTCGCAATAGCAGTTTCTCGACTTCCAGTTCACAAAAGAAATTTAGAGTTATTTCTTGTCTGTTACCAGAAAAACAGCATACAAATTTGCTTAGGGTAGTGTCCGGAAATCCTTTTGTTCCTTCCAATAAAGCAAAAAGAGCAGAACATTGCAAAGAAATATTTTCCATTCAGGCAACGGCTCTTGCCAAAAGATTGAAACATACTCAAATCCGAAACGTAGTAATTGGTGTCTCCGGGGGCTTGGATTCAACCCTTGCTCTTTTGGTTTGTATCAAGTCTTATGACATCTTGGGTCTTCCTCATGATGGAATTTTGGCTATTACAATGCCGGGGTTTGGAACTACAACCCGTACCAAAAGTAACGCAAGTTCTTTAGCGGAACTTTTGGGTACGAAGCTCGAAACAATTTCTATCTCAGAAGCGGTTCGTTTGCACTTTCGAGATATTGGTCATGACGAAAATATCCATGATATAACCTATGAAAATTCTCAAGCAAGAGAACGAACCCAAATCTTAATGGATATGTCCAACAAAGTTAATGGTCTTGTAATTGGAACGGGGGACTTATCTGAATTGGCTTTGGGCTGGTGTACCTATAACGGAGATCATATGTCCATGTACAACGTAAATTCCGGAGTACCTAAAACTTTGGTTAGGTATCTCGTTGAATGGTGTGCTGAAAATGAATTTACCGGAGATATATCCAAGGTTTTGAAAGACATATCCGCTACTCCCATCTCTCCGGAACTACTTCCTTCGGACGGAACTACCATCAGCCAGCATACGGAAAAAACAATTGGACCTTATGAACTCCATGACTTCTTTTTGTTTTATGTGGTTCGTCATCAATTCACTCCTGCAAAAATCCTATATCTTGCAGAACAGGCATACAGTGGTACATATTCCAAAGCAGAAATTCTAAAATGGTTACGTTTGTTTTACCATCGTTTCTTCCAAAATCAGTTTAAGCGTTCTGCCATTCCGGATGGTCCAAAAGTTGGCTCGGTCGCTCTTTCCCCAAGGGGAGATTGGAGAATGCCAAGTGATGCTGCTGCAAATTTATGGCTCCAAGAAGTAGAGAATTTATAACCATTTGTTATAAATTTAGCACAGCACAAATTTTTAACGTTACTTAATAGTAAAAATCTCGCAAAATTTCTTTTAAAGTGGGAATGTCTTTATAATTTGCCTTCGGTATACAAAGACACTGCTTTTGAATAGTCCAATACATCCTGAATTCGGAAGAAGGGCAACTAAACAAAGGTTCACCATAATTTATGTCAGGGCTTTGGATATAAGGACAAGATATAGATTGGATTGTTTCTTCTTCTTGTTTCTGATTAAAATAATCAAAGTCTTCGCTTCTCGAGCTTTTTTTAGGAGTTTTTCGCCTTGCTTGTTTGTATTTCTTTTGGTACTCTTTTACACTTTGGTATTTATCGGTGAAATTAGAGCAACCTACCATAAAACCAAAGATTAAAATGATTATATGTAACTTAGCCAACAAACTAATATCCTCCATTATATCAAAATTCATCTTTATAAAGGGAACCGTGTTTTTCCATATAAATAGGTATATCATCGCTTACCGGATTATAAAAACGAATGTGCTCTGACAACCTTTTAGGTGTCACGAAATATTTTTGATGGTAGCTCCCGCTTTCTCTAAAAAAAAGTCGATCCATTGTCATCAAAAAACCCATAAGCGAATGGTCTCTAATTGCCCTTTTTCCGTAAGCAGAACAGGAAGGGTAATAAGGGCACTTTGGCCCGTCATATTTCGTGCCTTCTTGTATATGTCTCTCAATTATTATAAGTGCAGGTAAAAAAAAGCCTTTGGGTTTATCAATTTTTTTTTGATTTGCACAAGAAATAAGAAAGATGACACCAAGCAATGGTAAAATAATCTTCTTGTCTTTTACGGTTCTTATATCAAAAACGTATGGGAACATTATAATTCTATTATTTAAAATTATGTACAAATTTCTATTATTATTTTTTGCTTTTTTTTTATATTTTATGTCTCAAGTCCTTTTCTGCCAAGAAAAAAATAGTGAGTTTTTTGGTGATACTTTTTATCAAAAAAAACAGTATGATTTGGCGATATTGGAATACGAAAAAACCAAGTTACTTCAAGCCAATGAGTCGGTAAGAGACAATCTAAACTCCAAACTTGCCTTATCAAAAATGAGACAATCAAAGTTTGAAGATAGCTTAGACTATATTTTGGACTCCAAAACATTTACGGGCACATACCTTCGAATCTTTGCGTCCATGAAGTCTGAATATGACAAAATTTATACACCCGATCTTTTGGAAGTAGAAAAATCGAATACCTTTTCAGAACTTCAAAAAGATAGAACCAAACTATTAGCGGGAACGGTTTTGCTAGAAAATAGAAAATTCAAAAAGGCTAAAGAGTTTTACAACCAACTCTCCTTAAAATCTAAAGATGAGGAAATTCAAAATCTATCCAAAGATGTAGCTGCTTATACCGAGAAATACAACCAACTTTCACACAAAAGCCCTTATCTTGCCGGTTTGTTTTCGGCTATTTTACCAGGTAGTGGACAGATTTACGCAAGACATGATGTGGATGGGATACTTGCCTTTTTTTTTAATACTCTTTTTATTGGATCATCCGTATACATGTATCGTTTGGAAAGCAAGGCAAATGAAGGTCATTTTGTTTCCGGCTTTATGGGTTTTATGGGTTTTACGTTTTATGCAGCCAATATATTCGGAGCTGTTTCTTCAGCCAATCGTTATAATCTTTACCAGGAAAGACAATTTTATAAAAAAATTCGAGACAAGTTTTTTAATATTGATACCATGGAAAGATACAGCGAAGTAAAGTTTAATGTCAGGTTTTAATAAATATAATATTTTGTTACTCTTTACATTCGTCGTTACTATGTTGTTTATCAAAACTTTTGTTGTTCAGTTATATGTTGTAGAAGGAACTTCTATGCTGCCAACACTTAGGTATGGTGATATTGTTCTAGTCTACAAGTTATTCTATGCTCAAAAAATAGCTGGATTTCTCATATCAATTCCCGGACCAATGAAAATTGATAAACAAGATATAATTTTATTTGAAACGGAAGATTCCAAAATGCTCGTAAAAAGAATTTCCGGTCTACAGGGTGACTTTTTCATTCGCAAAAACAATGGAGCTTATTTTGCAGATCGGTTGAGAAAAAATCAAGATAAAGTAGAAAAAATACCACCGGAATACTATTTAGTATTGGGAGATAACAAAGGTTCTTCTTATGATTCAAGACAAATAGGTTTGATTCATAAGCTTCAACTTAGAGGAAAAGTAATTTGGATATTCAAGGATTAACATTAAGTAACTATCGTAAAAGGTTGTTTTATTTGTTTATATCTATTCTTTGTCTGTTTTTGGTTTTATTTTTTAGGGTTGTTTTTTTAAGCTTTTTGAATCCCCATGCAACGGACACAAAACATGATAAACGAATTCAGAGAGGAGTTATTTACGACAAAAGGGGGAATGAGTTAGCCATATCCCAAGATTCTTCTACAGTTGGTATTAATCCTCCTAAGGTTTTCGACATTGCTTATACCGCTTCCCAAATATCACCCTACGTTAGCATCCCAGCAGAAAAGATAGAGGCAATTATTAGAGAAAAAGGGAATTACTTTCTCTTGAAAAGAGAGATTGATAACAAAATTGCTAAAAAAATTATGAATCTGAAGTTGCCAGGAGTTAGAATTGAAAAGGAATTTAAAAGAGTCTATCCTAACAACACTCTTGCTTCTAACTTACTTGGTTTTACCGGAATGGATGATAATACAGCACTGGCAGGCTTGGAATATATCTATCATAAAGAGTTGTATTCCTTGGAAGACAGCGATACTCTAAGAGGGAACAACATTCATTTATCTATTGACAAACTCATACAATATCGACTGGAATCAGCCCTCCAAAAAGCGTTTATTGAAACTAATTCCAAAAAAGCAGTTGGAGTTTTTATGAATGTTCATACCGGTGAAATCCTTGCGATGGCAAGCTTTCCGAATTTTGATCCGAATCATTACAATGAATATCCCGTAGAAGCCCGAACCAATTGGGCAATTCGCCATGTTTATGAACCTGGCTCTACAATGAAAATCTTTATGGCGATGCTTCTTTTGAATGAAAATCAGATTGATTTTAACGAAAAATTTTATTGTCCTGGCTATGTTGAATTTGGAGATCGAGTTGTTCGGTGTAGCGATACGCATGGACTTGCTGATTTGGATGAAATATTACAATATTCTTGTAATGTCGGAATTATAAAAGCGATTCGTAAAATTCCGGATGCCACAATCTATAAGTACTTAAAAATGTTTAAGTTTGGAGAAAAGACCGGATTGGCAGATAATGAAAACCAAGGATATTTTCCGGAACTTCCAGAGTGGAATCCAAGTACTGCGTATTTTATGGCTATTGGTCAAGGAATTTCAGTTACACCCATTCAACTTATCACATCAGCAGCAACGGTAGTAAACGGTGGAAAAATACTAACTCCTATCGTTGTTACTCATATTACGGATAGCTATGGAAACGTAGTAAAAAAATTTCATCAGGAACCAAAACAAATCGGAATACATGAAAAAACTACAAAGCACATGTTAAAAGCTCTCACAAAGGTAGTAAGTAGTGGAACTGGAAAAAATGCCTATATTCAAGACTTCGCAATAGGTGGTAAAACCGGAACAGGTCAAAAAGCCAAACCAGGCAGAGGATATTCAGACGGTTTGATCAATGCATCGTTTTTGGGTTTTTTCCCTGCGAATGATCCACAAATTGTAGGTTTGATCCTCTTTGACGAACCAGGCGGAATACGTCATACAGGTGGTGGAATCGCAGCTCCTGTTTTTAAAAAAGTAGTAGAAAGAATTCTTCCCATTATAGATTTTCATGAAGCAACTCCTTCTTATTCATTAAAGCAAATTTCAGTGCGATTTGCTAAAAACGATCCTTCAAAAGTCCCTAATTTTATTGGCTCAACTCTAAAAGAAGTTCTTTTGCTTTCCAGTCAATACAAAGTTAAATTAAAAGTTTACGGAACCGGTTATTGTTATGAACAAATTCCGGTTTCCAATTCCCCTGTAGAAGAAGGAGAAGTTTGGAAACTATATTTTAAATAAATTCCTTATGCTTTTTAAACTTTTCCAGTTGCATAAAAAATTTAATTTCTCATAATTGGAAACAATGACTCCGGTAAAACTTCCTTACTGGAAGGAATAAAGGAATTTTAGTGTTCAATTTTTGTCAAATTTGAGCGAGTGATCGGGATAAATTTAATAAGGACGTTGGCGCAAGAGATTCCATATACAATCTAATCAACCCTTATATTAATAGTATGATGTCACCCTAATACAGTCATGCCACCCGGAACAAAGCGGTACATTGAGTTTACTTCGATGTTGTTTCGCAAGTCGAAAGGGAACAAAAGCAATAAAGGAGTATCAAAATGAAACAAAAAATAAGCATTATCATCATAGCAATTCTATCAACACTATTCCCGAAATGTAAATACCATAACTACAGGAAACTCAGGCTATTAAGTGACTTTATGCCGGAGAAACGCACTTTTCTATAAAATGAATTGACCCAGGGTTATAGCAATATAAAGCTTGACATAGGAATCATTTTGGTAGCCATGGCAGGGACTTTGAGGGACTGGTTTCCGGCATAAGAGACGGAAATTCCTAAATAGCAAATTAATATATCCGGTGATACCTATAAACACGTAAGATACTTTTTTGAAATGGAACATCGCGGAAAAATAGAAGCAAAAAACAAGGGTGAACTGGATATGTATTGTATAGATGATGGAATTTTATAAAGTATGATTCCTTTTGAAATTGCAAAAAATTTTAACGAAACCGAAACTAGGGCGAAATTAATTGATCCTGCACTTCATAAGAGAGGATGGAAAGAAGAAAATATTAAACGAGAAGAAACTGCACCAATGGTAGAAATTATTCAAGGGAAGCCTTCTCGTAAAACTAAAGGCAGAACAGATTATACATTAAGAATTAAAATAAACGACTCATCTCAAGCTATAGCTTTGGCATTAATTGAAGCAAAGGCTGCTCGTTTTCCCCCTACACAAGGTTTGGAACAAGTTAAAAATTACGCTGATTCTAAGCGTTTTCATGTATATTTTGTTTATTCGACTAATGGTTATCAATTTGTAGAATTCAACCGTTTTACTGGTGAAACTAGCCTACCCGAACCTATGTCCAAGTTTCCAAGTCCAGAAGAACTTAAAAAGAAATATGAAAAACATATGGGCTTTTCTATGGAAGATGAGGTTGCAAAACCACTTCATTCTCCATACAAAGGTGGTGAAGCTGTTCGTAGGTATTACCAAGATGCTGCAATTCGTGCAGTATTTGAAAAAATTGCAAAATCCCAGAAAGAAGGAATACCTCCTCGTGCATTGTTATCTTTGGCTACAGGTGCAGGGAAAACATTTATTGCTGTAAATTTATTATATAAAATTTCTCAGGCAAAACAACTTAATAGAGCATTATTTATTTGCGATAGAGATGAACTCAGACAACAAGGATTAAGAGCTTTTATAAACCTTTTTGGGAACGATGCAGCAGAAGTTTTTCGAAAATCAGATGGGAAAAACAATGCCAAAAACGCAAGAATCCACATCGCTACATATCAAACACTAGGAATTGAAAAAGAGGAAGACGATTCAAATAATTCTTCTAGTTTTTTGTATGAATTTTATCCGGAAAACTATTTTTCTCATATTATTATTGATGAATGTCATAGGTCTGCATGGGGAAAATGGTCAGAAGTTTTGCAAAGAAATTCTAAGGCAATTCAAATAGGTTTGACTGCTACTCCACGTCAATTGATTGGTAATCAAGTTGATGACCAGATAACTTCTAATAATTTTCAATACTTTGGTGAACCGGTTTATGAATACGACATTAGCCAAGGAATTGAGGATGGTTATCTTGCTGCTTGTGAAATTATTAAAGGTAGGGTTGATATTGATGACACTGGAATGACGATTGACCAAATTTTTGCTTTAAAGCCAAAAGATTTTATTACGGGGAAATTCCTTACAAAAGATGAATTAAAGCAAATTTATCAAAAGAAAGATTATGAAAACATTGTAATGCTCCCGGATAGAGTAAATGCAATGTGCCAAGACTTGTTTGATTATTTATGCGAATTTGGAGAACCAGAACAAAAGACCATCATTTTTTGTACAAGAGATATTCATTGTGATTTAGTAGCAGCTGAAATGAATCGCTTGTATGTAAAATATTGTCAAACTTACAATCGTGAGGAAAAAGAACACTATGCTTTCAAGTGTACCCAAAAAGCTCCTGAGGGAAATTTGATTGCATCGTTTCGCGGTAATCAGAAAAAATATTTTATTGCTACTACAGTTGATTTGTTGTCTACTGGTGTTGATATTCCTTGTGTTAGAAATATTGTCTTTTTCAGGTATTTGAATTCTGCTATTACTTTTTACCAAATGGTAGGTCGGGGAACAAGACTTGACCCTGAAACAGGTAAATTGATGTTTAGAGTCTATGACTATACAAATTGTACGAGATTGTTTGGAGAAGAGTTCTTTTCTCGTCCTAAAAAAGAGAAGGAAAAAGATAATCCAAATCCTCCACCACCTCCGCCTATTGCCATTACAACCGAGCATCTGGAAGTTTCGGTTACACAAGACGGACATTTAATGCTTGTCTCGGAAGAGGGGAAAGCTAAAACCGTTACCATTGACGATTATAAAAAACGAATAGAAGTTGCTTTAGTAGAAACAGCAGGAACACTTGATTCCTTTCGTGAGACTTGGGTTATTCCAGAGGAAAGAAAAAAGCTGATGGAATCTTTGCCATCGTTTGGACAATCAGCTCATGTTGTTCAAAAACTAAATCTAATGGAAGACTATGACTTATATGATGTCTTAGGCGAGATGGGTTACCAAATTCATACATACAAAAGAGTAGAACGAGTAGAAGGTTTTTATGACTTGCATTTAAATTGGTTGCGAGGTTTCACTAAATCCGCTCAAGCAGTTCTGGAGGCTATCCTCAAACAATTCTCCATTGAAGGAACAGATGGTTTGGAAAATCGTTATCTTTTTAGTGTTGCAGAAATAAAAAGGGCAGGAGGTTTGATTGCCTTAAAAGAAACAGGGAAAAAGCCGTTTGATATATTACTAGAGACAAAACAGAAGTTGTTTATGGTGTGAGTAGAAATGTCAGCTAAAGATATGTATCATAATTCGGTTCGAACCGCTTTGGAAAAAGATGATTGGCTTATTACAAATGACCCTCTACACCTTGGATACAGTGTAGGAGATAAGAATATGTATGTTGATCTAGGTGCTGAAAAGTTAATCAGTGCAAAAAAAGGAAATGTAAAAATAGCTGTAGAAGTCAAAAGTTTTTTAAGTCATTCAATTGTAAATGATTTTCATTTATCAATAGGGCAATATGTAAACTATAGAGCTTTACTGAAACAAATGGAACCGGAAAGAAAATTATATCTTGCAATTACAGACGATACGTTTTTACAAATAGAAGAAAGCTCAGTCTTGAATTTTTTAGCCAAAGCCAATAAGGTGAAGTTCATAGCTTTTAACAATGCAGAATCAAGGATTGTAAAATGGAAGAAATAAGACAGTACGAAAAGTTTATTATAGAGTTAATGAATCGTTATGGAACTGGGACGATATACAATATGCCAACCATTGAATTTCAAAGACTCATTGATAGAGAAAACTTTCATTATATGATATACACAATTGGTTGGTACAAAAGGAAAAGGGCTCATAGTTGTGTATTCCATGCTGATATAATCGACGGAAAAATCTGGATACAACACGATGGTACAGACGTAGGTTTTGCGGCAGAATTAGAAGAAATGGGAGTTCCGAAAGAAAATATAATTTTAGCGTTTCATCATCCTTCCAAGTGGGAATATACTCGATTCGGGACAGATGCTGGATACGTTGACAAGATTGTAAATTCGGAAAAAAGTGTTGTTTCATCAACTGGTTTGAATTGATGAAACAGTTTACAGATTTTGAAATGTGGTAAATCGGGTATTCGATATATTACTAGAGACAAAACAGAAGTTGTTTATGGTGTGAGATTTGAGAATGATTTTGGTGGATGCCTTTCTTTCAAAAACAGACTTTTTTAATTTATCAAAGGACATTTATTTTGGGTTTTAACTCCAATTGATCTATTAATTCATCTAGGCTTATATTTTGAAATTTTGCTAGCTCGATTAGATTTTCTAAGCGTTCTACTTGTAATGATTCCATATAAGAAGTTAGTTCGAGTAATTCTTCGTATTCTGCTTGGCTTAGAGTCTCTTCATTTTTCTTTTTGATTAGAGATTCATATCTCTTTTGAATAAACTTTGGAGCTCCTTTGTTTATTTTTCGAAATAGCATTGTTTCATTCTTGGATAATACCGTAGAGAGCTTCTTTTTTCGTAAATGAATAATTTGCTGCATTACAAACTCTAGTTCACTTAAATTTAAGTCAGATAAGATTGATAGATACTATTTAACCGCTCTGTTTTCAGAATTGTTTCCATACTTTTACCCTTGGTTTAAAGATTTTCTTATTCATTGTCATTTATGTCAAATAGTTTTTGAACTTTTTTTAAGATTTATGATGGACAAGTTTTAATTTTATAGAAAATATAATAGAACTATGATTAGAGAAATATTAAAAATATCTACGGATTCAATTACAATCAAGATTCCGGTTGATCTTAGAAATAGGGAAGTGGAATTACTCATACTACCATTTGATCGGGTTGACAAAAAGATTGAAATTACGCCCAAAAAACTATTTTTAACAACCTATAAATGCGGGGCTTTATTAAGAAATTTTACAAGGGAAGATGCTTATCTTGAATCAATCTGAAACGGTATTTCTTGATACAAATATTCTTATACATCAAAGTTTTGAAGACTTAGATGCAAATAAATCGACAACTTTCTAAAGTAGCATAGAAAATTTTAATTTTATAAGGAAAAATTTATGAAAACAATTACTCTCTCAATCTCGGAGAATGATTTTAAAAGGTTTAAAATAAGTTCTGAAAAAATTGATTTTAAAGAATTTTTGGATAAAATCAGCATTGAATTAGCCAGGCAAGCTGCTTATAAATGTCATGAAATTGCCAAAAGGGTTGGTCTTTCTGAAATGACTTTGGATGAAATTAATGATGAGATCAAGGCAGTAAGGAAAAATGCAAAAAATCGTTCTTGATACAAATGTTATTGTTTCTGCTTTAATTTCAGAAGGAATACCATTCAAAATTATTAATGAATTAGCTTTTGAAAAGAAAGTAATCATTTGTATTTCAGATCCGATTTTTGAAGAGTATGTTGAAGTCCTAAATCGTCCAAAATTTTCAGATTTTAAAGATTTTAGAAGTAAAGCAGAAGTTTTTATTAGTAAAGTAGAAGATATTGCTATTAAATTTTTTCCGAATATTAAGCTTAATATTATATCTGATGAAGATGATAATAAATTTCTTGAATTATCTATTTTTGCTAAAGCGGATTTTCTAATAACTGGAAATACCAATGATTTCACGCAAAAAGAATACAAAGGTGTAAAAATTGTCACTCCTAGAGAATACTGGGATCAAAATACATAGAATAAATTGGATTTTATATTATGAATGAAGGTTGGAGAAAAGTAAGGCTAGGGGATGTGTGCGAAAGCATACAAGCCGGTCTTATTCGAAAAGCAAATGAAGTAAATATTGTAGAAGCAAATATTCCCTATATAAAAATGGATTGTTTAGGAAATAGTTCAAATTTAATATTAAGAAATATAGTATATATAAGTGCATCAAAAGAAGAAATAAAAAAATACAATTTAAAAGATAAAGATATATTATTTAATGTAAGAAATAGTTTGGAATTAGTTGGTAAGGTTGCTATTTTTAAATCAGAATATCCTATTGCTTTATACAATCATATGTTAGTTCGATTAAGATTAAATCAATTAATTATTTCACCTCATTTTTTAATTCAATATTTTATATCAGGAGAGTTTAAAAGAGAAATTGAATTAATAAAGAAAGGGACTACAAGTGTAGCAGCAATATACCAAGGTGATATAGAAAAGTTACAAATTCCGCTTCCACCACTTGAAGAGCAAAAGCGGATTGCAAATGATTTAGATTATCGCTTAAATGAAGTTGAGAAAGCCAAACAAGCAACTTTAGAGCAGCTAGAAGCAGCAGATGCTTTATGGAAAGCATACTTACAAGAAGCTT
Source organism: Leptospiraceae bacterium (assembly GCA_024233865.1). Taxonomy (GTDB): domain Bacteria; phylum Spirochaetota; class Leptospiria; order Leptospirales; family Leptospiraceae; genus JACKPA01. The sequence goes on from JACKPA010000010.1 coordinate 97,584, forward strand.
TTCAAGACAATGAAAAATGGGAAAAAGTGAAATTGGGGGATGTTCTTTTATTCATTGGCAGTGGTGTAACACCTTTAGGCGGACACTCAGTTTATAGTAATGATGGAATTTTATTTATTAGAAGCCAAAATGTCTTATGGGGTAAAAATGATTTTAGCGATGCTGTGTTTCTACCTCAAGAAACTCATAAAAACATGCAAAGGTCTGTAGTTTTAAAAAATGATGTTTTATTAAACATTACTGGTGCTTCTATTGGCAGGTGTTCAATTTATGATAACAATGAAGAAGCAAATGTAAATCAGCATGTTACAATCCTTAGAACTAATAAAAACAAATTGTACGAGTTATTCTTAATGTATTGTATTATTAGTCCAATTATACAGCAACAAATTACTGATTGTCAAGCTGGAGGAACTAGGCAAGCTTTAAATTTTTTACAAATAAAAAACTTTCAAATCCCACTTCCACCACTTGAAGAGCAAAAGCGGATTGCAAACTATTTGCAAGAGAAACTTGCTCAAGTAGAAACTTTGAAGCAGAAGCTAAAAGAACAGCTTGGTGTGGTTGAAGTATTGCCACAGGCGTATTTAAGAGAAGTATTTGGAGAAGACAAAAAGGATTGACTTTAGAAAAAACTGTTTTAAGATTAATTAAGTAGTAACGTAAAAGAAATTATAAGTTTTCAGTTTATAGTTTTTAGTTGAAAAAGTCACTAAAAACTGGACACCATAAACTCAAATAAAACAAGGATTTTTCACAAAAACTTATGCTTGAGCACTTAAAAGGAGATAAACATGATTGAAGAAAAAATATACTCAAAAGTTCAATTACTGCCTGAAGATATAAAATTAGAAGTCTTGAATTATATCGAATCTTTGCTCAATAAATACAAAGAAAAAAGAAATATCCACAAGGTTCCCAAATTTGGTTGTATGAAAGGTGTATTTAAAATGTCTCAAGATTTTGATGAACCACTAGATGATTTTAAAGAATATATGCCATGAATTTATTATTAGATACTCATACTTTTATATGGTTTATGGAAGGTGATAATTACAATTTAGGAATGAACGCTAAATCGGAAATAGAAAAAATCAACAACAAGAGCTTCTTAAGCATCGTGAGTTTATGGGAAATCGCAATAAAAATTAGCATACAAAAGTTGGAAATGAATATAAACTTTAATCATTTATTGGATAAAATCATAGAAAATAATATAGATATATTACTAATTAAATTTGAACATTGTGTAAAATCAGTAATTATCGGCATTAAATTATTTCTACCTATCCCCATCAAGCTGTTCTTTTGCACCAAGCTCGATCTTTCCCTTTCCTAACAGGAAAGGGAACATAATAGTTATTTTTTTAACATAAAATACTAAATTATTAAGAGAATTTTATAGATTTAGGTAAATAAAATAAAATCTATTGTAACTTTCGCTCCCTTTCCTGCGGTTTCCCAAGCATGCGAACCAGGAAAGGGAGAAGGAGGGATAGGTATTTGAATTAAAAAAGCTATATTTTTAGTTAAAAAATTGTTACCGATAATTGCTGGTGTAAAATTAACACAATTGCATTTCCATCATAATGACCCATTTGATAGATTAATTATCTCCCAAGGATTGATAGAGAATATGCCTATTTTGAGTAAAGATGAAAATTTTGATAAATATCATATTATAAGGATATGGTGATTTTATATTACAGGCGTATTTGAATACAGAATGGATTGTAACTTATAACCAAGATGATTTTCAAGGTTCTGAAAAGTTCGGAATACAAACAATAACACCTAAAGAGATACTTATAAAAATAGGAGTTTAAAAATGAGAGCAATAAATATAAACCTTCCAGATTCTCTTATTATGAAGATGGAAGAATTAGCAAAAAAAGATGACATTTCACTAGATTATTTTATAAGCTTAGCTGTTGCTGAGAAAATTTCATCTTGGATTTCTGATGGTTATATACAGGATAGGGCAAAACGCGCAAATAAAGAAAATTACATCAAGGCTTTAAAATTAGTTCCTAATAGAGAACCATATCCTTATGATAAGTTATAATTGTATAGGAGGTCATTATGACTCATGTTGAAAAACTCAATGAAATAAGCAAACAGCTACCAGAGAAATTTTTGTTAGAATTAGTAGATTTTGCCGAATTTTTAAAATGGAAGGTTTATAATAATACGCAAACAACCATTCAACTAACAGAAGAGCATTTTTGGCAACTGATAGCTTTGCTTGATTGGACTAAAGAAAAGAATGAAGATATTACCAAGCCTTTAATTCAAGAACTAGCAAAATATTCAATTGAAGAAATCTATCAATTTGAAGATATACTGACAGAAAAATTGTTTAATTTAGACACAATCGAACATGCAAAAAACATGGGAGAAGAATCTTATAGAGAAGGAAAGTATTTTTCGGGAGATTACTTTTTGTATACAAGATGTTGTGTTGTTGCTAATGGAAAAGATTTTTATAATGATGTGGTCTTAAATCCAGAAAATATGCCTAAAGGTACAAGTTTTGAACCTTTATTGTATGTTGCTGAGAAAGCATACCAAATCAAAACGGGAAAAAAAGAATGGGATTACGTCCCCAAAAAACTTTATGAAACAGGTTTTAATAGATTGGGCTGGGGTGGAACAAAAGAAATTAGTATTTTAGAATATATGAATGGGGAAAAATGATCTATGAAACCACATGGAAACTCCCACGATAACATGGATGAACACCATTTATATGAAATACTAGATAAACAAGAAAATGATATTTTTAAATATGGAGTTAGTGGGGACCCATTAAAAGAAGATGGAACTTCACCACGAGCAGAAAAACAAATACGATTTTTAAATAAAGCAGTAGGTTGGTTAAGATATTTTGGAGAAGTTCTACTTACTGGTATTAAAGGAAGAAAAACAGCAGAAGATATAGAAAATCAATATATTGAAGAATATCGAAAAAAGCACGGCAGAAAACCAAGAGGGAACTCGTGAGAATTATGAGGACTAGGTTACGAAGTAGAAACTTTAAAGCAGAAGCGAGTTTTACAGGATTGATAGAGAATATGCCTATTTTGAGTAAAGATGAAAATTTTGATAAATATCATATTATAAGGATATGGTGAAGGCTTTAAAATTAGAGAACCATATCCTTATGATAAGTTATAATTGTATAGGAGGTCATTATGACTCATGTTGAAAAACTAAATGAAATAAGCAAACAGCTACCAGAGAAATTTTTGTTAGAATTAGTAGATTTTGCCGAATTTTTAAAATGGAAGGTTTATAATAATACGCAAACAAAAATCCAAACAACATTCTGGGAATCTATTCAGTCTTTTCGGGCTACAGCAGATTTTGAAGTAATTGGTAATGTTGATGATATTTTTAAAGATAGTAGAGATAAAGACACTGGACGTGAGGTCATTTTTTTATGATGTATTTGTTGGATACAACTGGTTTTTAATATAAATAAAAAATAAAGCGTATTTAAGAGAAGTATTTGGAGAAATAAATAATGGCTAAAAAATCTAATGAAAAAGAAAAATACAAATAAAAAATTCAATCAACAAAAAGATTTAGACTCCTACATCTGGAATGCCTGTGATATTCTACGTCGTTCCAATTGTGCAGGAGCTTTACAATATGTTCCGGAAATTACATGGATGTTGTTTTTACGAATTCTTGACATTCGAGAAGAAGAAGAATTAGAAAATTCAGAGGCTGTTGGTCACCATTTTGAACAATCCTTAAAATCTCCCTATCGCTGGCGCGATTGGGCGGCAACTTATGACTTAGAAGAAATCAAACAAAATAAAAAAGCTGATGGTTGGAAACGATACGAGCTAACCGAAAAAGGTTCAAGGGGAGATTTTATAACATTTATTAACAATAAGCTTCTTCCTTATTTGAAAAAGTTAAAAGATCAGCCTAACGCTTCGGTTCGACAAAAAGTTATCAGTGAAATTATGACCAATGTGGAGAAAACGAGAGTTGATACGGAAAGAAATCTTCTAGATGTTTTAGATAAAATCCATGAAATCAATCCAAGCGAAGTAGACAATACTCATATCTTCACTCTTTCTCAAGTGTATGAAGGATTGCTCTTAAAAATGGGCGAGAAGGGAAACGATGGAGGACAATTTTTTACACCAAGAGAAGTTATTCGGTTTATTATAAAAACAATCGACCCAAAACCAGGGGAAATAATTTATGACCCATGTTGCGGAACTGGAGGCTTTTTGGCTGAAGGCTTCAATTATATTAACTTGAAATTAGACCAAGAATCAACAGAAGAATTAGAAAATCTTAAGCACAATACTTTTTTTGGAAGGGAAAAAGAAAATCTTATTTATCCAATAGCTCTTGCAAATTTAATTTTGCATGGAATCAACGAACCCCATATATGGCATGGAAATACGTTATCAGGAGAAGAAACTTATAGTGGACTTTTTCAAAATGCTCCAAGTGGGTATGATGTAATCGTAACCAATCCTCCCTTTGGTGGAAAAGAAAACAAAGACGTACAAAGTAATTTTGAGTTTAAAACAAATGCAACCCAAGTACTATTTTTACAACATGTAATAAAGAGCCTAAAAAATGGAGGTCGATGTGGGATCGTTTTAGATGAAGGAGTATTGTTTAGAACTAATGAAACTGCTTTTTTTCAAACCAAAGAAAAACTCTTGGATGAATGTAAGGTTTTTGCAATTGTTAGTTTACCTTCAGGTGTTTTTAACTCGGCTGGTGCTGGAGTAAAAACAAATGTATTATTTTTTGAAAAAGGCTCGGAAACTGATAAAATTTGGTATTATGATCTATCCGATGTGAAAGTGGGAAAGAAATCTCCCTTGACACAAAAGAATTTTGAGGAATTTTTTCAATTACTTCCCAAGAAAGGAAAATCAAATAATAGCTGGATAATTGATTTTACAACAAAAAAGAAAAAGGCAAAAGCGGAAGCAGAAAAATTAAAGAAAGAAGCAAAAAAAGTTGAATTAGAGATTGATGAAATAAATTCACTTTTAGCTTTAAATAAAGACGGTGATGAAGAGCTTGAAAATAGACTGATGGAACGAACAAAAGAAAAAAGGGATTTATTAAAAAAAGCTCAAAATGTTGAATATGGAGCTTATGATTTAAAAGCAGTAAATCCAAATAAGAAAACAGAAGAAGATAGACGCACTCCAAAAGAATTAATAGAATTCTTGCAAATAAAAGGAAAGGAAGTTGAGGATATTTTAAAAAAATTATCTAAATCGTAATCTTGATAAATTAATCCAGCGATTTCTGCTGCTTTGTTTTGAAATATTTCTCCGATTTCATACCATTTGATAACGGCTGCTATTTTTATTGTATAACTAACCCATGGATATGAAAAAAGCAAGATATTTGAAGAATTACAAAATCTACTGTATTTTTGAAGATAGAAACTCCATAGTTTGAGAATTTTCTTATTATATTTAAAAAGGTGGAAACTATAACTTATTTGGGGGTCTTACAATCCATTTTATTACACCTTTTGAAAATTTTTCTTTTTCTTCCTTTGTAATTTCTTCAGTACTAAACCGAATCTTATAATGAACCTTAAGCAATTCATATAAGCTTTGATCACTTATACCAATCCTTTGGAGCCATTGCAAATAGGTTTCATTGTGTTTCCTCTTTTTGCCAAGAAGCTTGTTTAAATGTATTTCAACATGCTCAAAATCAAAGAGTATTGGATCGTAGTTTTTTTTACCGCTTTGTCTGAATATAGTTGCCTTTTCTTTCAATAAACGTTTAGAGAAAATCCGAAAAAATAGAAAAATAGAAAGTATTATAACTCCTAGAATCAAGTATATCTGTATATGGAAATTTTTTTGTTTTTGAATCAAAAACAACTTCAAACGAAAAAAGGCAAAAAAATCTGATAGACTTTTAAAAAAAGATTGATTTTGCTCATCTTCTTTTAACCAAACGGAGGGAGTATTGTCTATAACTGTCCATTTCCCATCCAAATACGCAGATGCCCAAGCGTGTTTATCTTTTTCCCGAACAATATAAGCCTCTTCTAATGAACTATACTCGTCCACTCCAAATCCCGTCACATAACGAGCTGGTATTCCCGCTTGTCGAAGGAGCAAGACGGTAGCCGTAGCGAAATATTCACAATGACCAGCTTTTTTGTGCAATAAAAAATGTTCCAAGGCTGTAGTATTCGCTTTAGGTTTTGTAAGTTTTGTTGTATAACTAAAATTGCTTTTGAAGTAATTTCGAATTGTTTCTACAACTTCTGATTGACTCGACTGTTCTAACTCTAATTCTTGAGCGATTTTTTGAATTGCAGGTAATTCGTTTTTGGGAATATGCAAATCAGCTTTCGAGGGAGAGACATAGTAATCACTGTTAGAATCGTATACAACTTTATATTGAATAAAGTTTGGACTTTCTAAAAACTTTAATGTTCCGTATTCGTTTTTTTGCAATCCTACAACTTCAAGGTTTTCTATCTTAAACGTTCCGGAATAAGTTGGTAATACTCCTTCATTTTTGGGATAATTATAAATGAAAGATAAACTCTGTGAAGTTTGGGGAGGATCGTAGAGTTCCCAAGTATTGATTCCAATGGCTTTCACCGTTCTAAATTCCATTTCCTTGTTGTACCATATAGTAGATAAAAAAGTATCATAAGTTGCCTCCGTAATATAAAGGAAATTGGGAAAATGTGTATTTGGTATTATTCTCATAATAATTGTATCGGACAATTTTAGTAATCCAATCTCGCCGAGCATAGTCGTGCTCTTAAACGGATCTGTATTTTGACGTAAATACCAGTTTTTAAAATATTCCTTTGCCTTTTCTCGCAAATACAAATCAGTAGAAGACATTAAATTTATCATTGCAAAGCCCATAAAAGCAGCAGATAACATAAGAGAGACGAAGAGTTTAAGAGAATATCTCTTATTCCTTATATACAAGGAAGCCCAGAAGAATATTAGAAATAGTACAGTATAATAGGAAATATCTTTCTTATTTCCCATTGCTGCCGCAATAATACAAAGCAATGCATAAGGATATCGAATATCAATTGGTTTGTGTATAAATGCTTTTTTGTTTTTTTTTGTTCCTAAAACGGTGCCAATGATAATCTTCTCACTTATACTATAAACTTGTGCAAATAAGATAGGAATAAAAGCTATGGGAATCCATTTAACAAGATTTAATACAAACTCTTTTAACTCACTGTCTATATAGATAATGATAGTATAACCAACCAACACAAGTGAATTCAAGTCACTAATTTTTACAAAGTCTTCTTTTGACAAATCCCATTTATATTTTAGTAAGTTGGATAATTCTAAAGAAAAAGCCAGAAATAAAGCAATTTCTAAGTGCAGAGTACTCCAACCCCAAAAAACAAGACAGGCACCAAGAAATAATTTTGGCATTTTTATTCTGTTTGTAATCCTTCTTGGATTTGAGATGTTTCTAAAACCTTGATTTTTGTCTTGAGTTGTATGGTTTCTAGTTGCTTTGTAACTTTTTGCATATCATCTACAATTAAGTATACACGTAATTCAATATGATTGTATTCTAACAATTGAATGAGTTCTATTTGCATATCATTTAAAGAAATTAAAATGAGGAGCACCGAACTCATGAAGTGAATATGGTTTTTTACGGAATTTGTTAGTATTTGGAATTTTTGGTTACAGCAAGGTTTTATGGATGCTAAGGTTTCTAGTAAATATGAACTTGTATGGAGTCCAGACCCTGCCGTTAAGCAAAAACTTTTATCACCAACAAACATTAAATCAAGTAAGGATTCGTTTGATTCCATTTTTAAGATTACAGAAGACGCTAAAGAAACCGCCTCTTCAAAAACGTCACTGTAGGCTTCCTTTGTGAACGTATCCAAAATCAAAGAAGAACGAGTCAAATTTTCATCATGGAATTCTTTCACCATAGGTTGACCTCTTTTGGCAGATGTCTTCCAATGGATATTCTTTATTGGGTCACCGAATTGGTATTCCCTTACCGAGAAAAATTCAAGTGATTCTCCTTTTTTCATTGTTTGAGTTAAATCATTTTGATTGTATTTTTTTGCACCAGTAAATAATAATTTTGATATAAGGTATTGTTTTGGAAGGACTAAGATAGAGTTATTCTGGTTTATAATAAAACTTGTTTTTAAAAAGGAAAAAGGATCACGTTTGTTTACGATACTTCTTACAAAATGAATGTAGCCTCTTTTCAATGGCATTAATGATAATTCTATTTCTGCTTCCTCGTTTGATTTTAAATCGGGTAATGGAAATTCATTTGCATATACATTTCTTTTTTTTTGGACTAGCCACTTCCAACGATAAAACTTCATCTTTCTATCAAACCAATTTCGTTTTTCTTCACCTGGTTCTATTGTGTTATAAAATTCGGTTTTAGTTGGTACTGCTAAAGCAAATTCCTCTTTATAAAAAAGGTTTGATTCCTTTTTTTTGCCTTTGTTTTTTATTACAATGGTATAGTGTAATTCTTTGTTCACTAAGCATTGTTTGGGCAATATTCTTTGTATCTCCAATGTCGGTTTGAACTTTAGGCTAAACAAAATAGAAATAAAACATATTGATAGGTGCAAACAAAATATTTGGTAGATAAGAGTTTTTTGAGTATTAAGCCCAAAAATAAAGAGTAAAAACAGAATGCTAAATGCAAATCTACCTAAAGTAGTAAACCTATTCCTTATCCATGCTTGGAATAGATAGAAATTGTAGTACCTTTTATAGATTCTATCTTTCATACTGGTGTTTTAAGCCTAGCAAGTATATCTTTGATAATAGATTGACTAGTCACACCGGAAAATTTTGCCTGTGAGTTTAGAACAATTCGGTGAGCAAGAGCTGGAACCGCCATCTCTTGGATATAATCCGGAATCACATAATCAATTCCATCAAACAAAGCCAGGGCTTTTGAGGAGTTTAGTAAAGCAATCGAACCACGCGGACTAGAACCAAGCAAGGCACCTTCCGTGTTTCTACTTGCCGAAACAATATCAACGATATAATACTTCAACTCTTCTGTGATTTTTATATCTTGGATCAACTTACGAATTTCTAAGATTTCGGAAATACTCACTACTTTTTCTACCTTTTTTAGATGAGAAATTTTATGCTCACTTAGTATCGTAACTTCTTCGTCTCTTGTCACATACCCAAGATGGAGTTTTAGCATAAACCGATCCAATTGTGATTCCGGGATTGGATATGTTCCCCAAGATTCAATAGGATTTTGGGTTGCCACTACAAAAAAGAGGTCTTCCAACTTTAGTATTTTCCCGTCAATGCTCACTTGGTTTTCTGCCATTGCTTCTAATAGAGCTGACTGTGTTCTTGGATTGGCACGATTGAGTTCGTCTGTAAGCAAAATGTTAGCGAAAATTGGTCCTTTGTGTAGGTGGAAGTTTCCGTCTTTCTGATTAAAAATGGAAACGCCTATAATATCGCTTGGAAGCAGATCGGGAGTAAATTGAATCCTTTTGAAATCGGTATCAATGGATTGAGCTAGTGTTTTAGCGAGGCTTGTTTTTCCCGTTCCAGGAACATCTTCTAACAAAACGTGCCCTCCACTAAAAAACGCAGCCAACAGTTTTTTGATAACGGAAGGTTCACCTTTTATTACTTTTCTGATATTATGGAGAAGCTTTTCATAAATTATTTTGGCATTTTGAATATTCATTGCTAAAAGACCAGTTCCTTTTCATTTTACTTTTGTGTCAATACCGATGCGGTTTGTCCAAGACCGGTGAAAACGGAATTTTTTGATATGGCTGACGGACTTAGGGCTTGTGTCAAGATTTAAAAATAAGGCGATTTTTCAAAAAAGCTTCTGTTCCTAAGAATTTTCTTGAATTAAAAATTGGTAAACTATATTAGTATATAAAGATGATGAGCTACACAAGTATTTTGAAACGAATCACTGGAACTTTTGTCCAAGACGGAGCTGGAGTAAATCTTTCGCGTATTATTGGTCAACCGCGATTGCGCAATCTAGACCCGTTTTTGCTTTTGGATGAGTTTAAATCCGAATCTTCGAAAGATTACATTGCCGGTTTTCCGTCTCATCCGCATCGAGGATTTGAAACGGTAACATATATGCTCCATGGTGCAATGAGACATAGAGACAACCAAAACAATGAGGGTCATTTGCGAACAGGCGATATTCAATGGATGACCGCAGGAAGAGGTATTGTTCATGAAGAAATGCCTGAACAAGACAATGGTCTACTATGGGGATTTCAGCTTTGGGTCAACCTACCATCAGCTCAAAAAATGTGTAATCCACGCTACCAAGACATTGCAAGCCATTTTATTCAGGAAATAAATTTGACCCATGGTGGAATTGTTAGAATTATTGCCGGTCAGTACCAAGACAAGCAAGGGGTAATAAAAGATGTTTCAGTTAAGCCGGAATATTTTGATGTTCGTCTGACAGAAAAAGATATTTTTGAGCACACCATCGAAGAAGGTAGAACCAGTTTCCTCTATGTTTATCTAGGAGAGATAGAGCTTTTTGATTCGCATGAAAAATGGGAAAAAATCCACACAAATGAACTAGCCGTTTTAGACCCAGGAAAAAGACTAAAGTTGCAAGGAGAAAAAGCGGGTGTACTCTTCTTATCTGCTTTTCCGATTAGGGAACCAATAGTACAATACGGACCTTTTGTTATGAACAATCCGCAGGAAATCGAACAAGCTATAAACGATTATCGAGAAGGCAATTTTTAGGGTATACGTGAAACTCTCATCAAGAAGTAAGTATTCAAAATCCAAAATCTAATTGTCCCTTTATCGGGATATTAGATTTGGTCGTTTTGGATCGACGTTGTTTTGGTTTTGGCTCTTTTTTAATTTCTTCAAAAATCGAGTTAATTCTCATCAATTCGAATTCTATTACTTCTGTATATTCTCTAAATTCGGTTTTGAGTTTCTTTTTAATATCTTGTAGCTTTTTTTGAGAAAATGTCAAAAAATTCCAAGAAGGATCCTTTTTTACTTGAGTTAACATTTTTTTCAAATAGTTCTGAGATTTGTTTAAAATATTTAGAGTATATTTTAGCTCAAAAACGCTACTTTCTTTTTCTGTTTCACCTTTGCGAATATTATAAAGAGCGATTAGCATATCCATTTTTTCTAAATCTCTGAGTTGGTAAGCTTCCTGGATTTCAAACCAAAGCTCTTTTTCAAAATCAGACTGGTTTTGGTTACTATCCGGATGTAATTTTTGTACAATATAACGATAGCGATCTTTTAGCCTATTATCTACCGGTTCTTTTTCCTTTTTTTTTCGAAGGTTGAATATTCCATCCATATCTTCAAAAAAATCTTTGCCAAATTTTGCATCTTCCGCATCAAAAAAATCATTCATAAATTCTCTAAATTCTTTTTCTAACTCATCATCGTCTTCTTTTGCATCATCAAAATCTTCATAATCTCCGAATTTCGGTTCTTCATCTTCTGAATATGGTTCTTCGTCCTGATATTCTTCCGGATGTTCCCTTTTATGCTGCACTCTTAGATAAGCTTGGTGTAAATTCAAATTATAGTAATGAGCTTCTTCTTCTATTTCTTCCAGAAGAAGTTGTTTTTCTTCCAGTTCTTGATTTTTTTGTCTAATGTACAAAATTTCATCCCCAAATTGAGTATTTATCCAATTGCCATAAGCCGGTTTATCAGCTTTTTCAAAATGTTGGATTTGTAATTTGAGGGAATCTATTTTTTTAATGACTTTTTGACAGTCTTTAATATAACTTTTACGAATTGGTTTTTGATCGATTAAAACAAGGGATTTGGTTGTTGTATTAATTTTTATGTTTTTTAACATTGGATTCGTTTTTTTCTGTTTAATGGGAGTTTTTCTCATTTTTTAACCCTTGGTTATTTTTTCTCACAAATTCAATTTATCTTTTAGGCTATGGAGTAAGGTTTTTCAGTCAAGTTTTTTGTATGAGAATAAAATAATAACTTTAAATACTTGCTACCATGGACATACGATAGAAAATCACCAGTTGATCGGAGATGAAAGTTGAAATCTAAACTTTATAATTTACCCATTTGGAAAAAAGTCTTAATTTTAGGGATTTTACTGATTATCCCTTTTTTAATCGTTTTTTTTGTATTGGTCTCTCAAATCAATACATTGCGAATTGAGTTTACTCACAAGGAAATACAAGGAGTTGAATATTTGAGTAAACTGAGGTATTTGCTCGAAGCAGTTCAGCAACACAGGGGAATGTCTAGTGCTTACTTAAGAGGGGATACTTCTTTTAAAAGTAGAATTGAACAAAAACAAAAAGAATTTAGTGTTTTATTTGAAAAAATTGAAATTATCGAAAAGAAACACAGTAGAGCTTTGAATACAACTTCTCTCTGGCAAACCCTTAAAAAAAATACAAATCAAACTATAAATGAATCTTTATCCAACTCAGCGAAAACGAGCTTTGCAAAACATACGGAAGTCATCAAAGAAATCATAGCTCTGGATCGCCATATTGGCGATACTTCCAATCTGATTCTTGATCCTGATATAGATACCTATTATTTAATGGATGTATTGCTCATTCGATTACCGGATTTATTTGAATATTTAGGGCAATCTCGCGGATTGGGTTCCGGAATATGTGCGACGGGAAAAATTACACCGGAAGAGCGTTTCACTTTACTTCGTTTGTATATACTGATAGATGTGGGCTTTAAAGAAGTAGACGCTTCTTTACAAAGAGCTTTCCTTGATAACACGGAAATACAGCAAGAGCTAGGAAGCATAAGGAAAAAAGTTTCGATCTATTTGGAAAACTATCTGAATATGTTGGATAGGGGTGTTATAAAGGCAGAGAAGCCAAGTGTTACGGCAACGGAATTATTTGATACGGCAACCGTTCTTTTGGATCAAAGTTTTGATTTTTATGATAAGGTTGCTCCTCTTCTTACAAGGCTTTTGGAAAAACGAAAAAATCATTTCCTTCGTATACTCTATTTTTTATTAGCTGTTTCCTTACTCATCGTGCTTTTTGCCATGTTGTGTGGAATTTTGATTGGTCATTCTATTGTAAGTCCTATTCAAAAAGCAATACAATTCTCAAATAAAATATCTTTTGGAGACTTAACGGAAATGGTTTCGGTTAGTAGTGTGGGAGCGGATGAAGCAGGAAAACTACTTACCTCTATGAACGTAATGGGAGCAAATATAAGTGGTATTGTATCTCGTTTACAGTTAGCTTCTAAGCAAATGGATGTTATGTCCTCCCAATTGGCTGAATCCACCTATAAATTCGTAGATAGTTCTCGTGAGCAAGCGGCAGCGTCTGAAGAGACATCAGCTTCCGTAGAAGAGCTTTCTGCTTCTTTTGGAACCGTAGCAGATTCTATAGAGCAGCAAACCAATAACGTAGAAGATATTAATGATAGGATCCAGTATGTAGGAAAATCCATGAATGATATTAATTCGTCTATGCAGATATTGGAGAAACAGGCTCGAAGTTATGTAACCAAAGGACGGGAAGGAAGACAAATTGTCCAACAGGCTACGGAAGCAATGGGTGAAATTACTAAAAATTCGGCTCATATTAGCAAAATTGTCGGAATTATAACGGATATATCTAAACAAACTAATCTGCTTGCTCTAAACGCCTCCATAGAAGCAGCTCGTGCCGGTGAAGTCGGACAAGGTTTTGCAGTTGTTTCCGAAGAAATATCGAGATTGGCTGATAAAACAGACAAAAGTGTAAAAGAAATAAATAATCTTATTAAAGGGACTACAGAATCGGTTTCTAATGGTAGTTATCGGGTTAAAGAAACAGAGACTCTGTTGAGCAGTATCATACTGGGAGTTGAACAAATTGAGAAATCTTCTACCAATGTGATGGATTTAATTCAAAATCAATTGCAAAATGTATCTTCGATTGCAACTAGTGCCAGAGAACTTTCTGACTTTTCCATAGAAATCAAACATGCAACAGAAGAGCAAAAACATGCAACAGAAGAGATAAACCAAGCAGTACAGGATATATCGGAACAAACACAAGCCATTACGAATAATGCAGAATTGCTTAGTGGGCTTATTCATAAATTAAATACGTTTGGTTCTATCATGCGTGATATTATCATAATTTTTAAAGTCTCAGACCACCACTTTATCCAATGGAATGATTCTTTTAGAGTAAATGTAAAAGTCATAGACGAACAACACCAACGTCTTTTTGATCTAATCAATGAACTGTACGCCAATATGCAAAAATCAGAAAGCAGAGATATTATTGCAAAAACAATTAAAGACTTATTGGATTATACGGTTTACCACTTTCGGGAAGAAGAGAAGCTAATGGAACGCAGTAATTATTCCGGTATCGAACAGCACATTAAAATTCATAAAAGCATGATTGAAAACATTCAAAGGTTTCAGAAAGAATTTGAATCAGGGAATCCTTTGGTACACTATGAAATCCTTAGCTTTGTAGGCAATTGGTTGACTGCTCATATTATGGGAGTGGATCGTAAATATATGGGGCATTTTACGAAGCATGGAATTTTTTAGGTGTACTAGCGTTTTGTAGATATGGAACATATAATGAAAATACCGAGGATTAATTATCATTCCAACACTTGAAAATTCCAATTGGGACAAAATCACACAAATCAGAGAAGGCTTTGGAAAGATGAACCGCCCGTTGAGACCCGTTGGGAACAGGCATGCCTGTTCCCAACGGGTCTCCTCCCAACGGAGTTCCCAACGAGGTGAATGAATAAATTTAGAAGGAATAATGATATGAAAAATAGAAAATTAGTAAGATTAAAAAATTGGAATTATTCAAATTTTGGATATTATTTTATTACGTTTGTTACCAAATATAGAATTCCTTGGTTTGGTAAATTAAAGAATGGTATTATGGTTTTATCGGATTATGGCAAAATCGCAAATGAACTTTGGATGGAAATCCCAAACCATATTTCCGATGTTGTTTTGGATGAATTTATCATCATGCCTGAACATATTCATGGGATTCTTTTTATTCCTTCCGAATCTTTGTCTCAGGTTGATGTCAAAAGAAACCTCGAAAAAATTCCGGTTGCAATTGGCTCTTTTAAATCTGCTGTTTCTCGGAAAATCCGTCTTTTAGGACAAACGGATTTTCAATGGCAAAAGTCGTATCATGACCGCATCATCAGGGATGAATTTGCGTTAAGCAATATTCGGAATTATATCATAAATAATCCGATTCGTCATTATTTTCGTGGGAAAATTCCCTGGGGGAAATCCCGTTGGGAGCAGGCATGCCTGTTCCCAACGGGTCTCCACCCAACGATTCTAATTGATTCATACAAAATCAGGATGGCGGCGTGAAATTGGAAATCTTATTGGACAATTTTTCTACACTTATCCAAAAATCGAGTGATATAAAAAAAATTAAAAGTATGATCCTCGAACTAGCCGTTCAAGGGAAATTCGTCCCCCAAGACTCCAACGACGAACCAGCTAGCGAGCTTTTAAAAAAGGTTCAAGCTTAAGAAAGAAAAGCTTATTGCGGAAGTAAAACGAGTAGACGATTTTTTCTTTCTATGCGATGAAACAGTAATCATTTTATTAATATGAAAATTCTAGTTCTGATTATAGTGATTTAGAAAAACTTGTCGAGCTAGGATATATGAAAAGATTTGAAAAAAAGTTTATAAAGGGTATAAGTTACTCAATAACTAAAAAAGGAAAAGATTTTATTTTAAATTTAGCAAAAACATAAATTATGTAGGAAAAAAATGACTGAACAAGAACTACCAGAACAAAAACAGTTGGAACTTATGGAAGCATTATCTAATAGAAGATTTGAAATCCCAAAAACATCAACTTCAATTAGAGAAGGAATTTCTTGAAAGGGCTTACAAAAAAGCACAAATCAATCGTTGTGCAAGGGAGGCAAATTATACACAAGAATGTTGACAATATCAAATGGCAGTCTATTTTAGACAGAAAATATTCACCAAACTATTATTTTCAAGAATATGTATTCCCAAAAAGATATTTTGATTGCAACAGGAGAAACTTTATCCAAAAGAATCGACAAAAATTCGCCTTTTATCTATGCAGTTAGAGAATCGGGAAATTTGGAAAGTTATGGACGGAATACTAAGTATATTATTAAAAAAGGAAAGGTTTAAATGGCAAACAAAACTATCAAAGTAGAAAATGAGGTTGTAAAAGAACTCAGAGAAGGAGCTGAGGAATTGGATATTGTCAAAATCGGAGTGGATGTCCCGGGTCTTGTATCCATGATCAATGAACATAATATCCGAATGTTCGATGATGTGGAATATTCCACAACTGACGTAATAAAAAGTATTATCGAAAGTCGAGCAAGCTTGAGCAGTTTTTTTCTCCTCGATATAGGTGCCATTTTTAGAAAGTATAAGCTTTGGATGAGGCATTTGCCGAACGTAAAAATATTTTACGCTGTAAAATGCAATTCCGACAAATTATTACTTCATACTTTAGTAGACCTTGGGGTTGGATTTGATGTGGCTTCCAAGGTGGAAATCTCTACAGTTAGAGATTTGGATGTCGAAGCGGATAGGATGATATTTGCCAATCCCGTAAAAGAAATCAACCATATCACGTTTGCGGAAGGAGAAGGTATTAGAAAATTGACCTTTGACAATGAAGACGAATTGAAAAAGATTTCCGTATTCCATCCCAATGCACATTTGGTTTTAAGGCTTCTTGTTGACGATTCCAAATCCAAACTTCCTTTTGGGTCAAAGTTTGGCTGTCCGACTTCCAATCTTCAAGGTGTATTCGATTTGGCAAAAACTCTTGGTTTAAATATTATAGGAGTTAGCTTTCATGTAGGCTCAGAATGTGAAAGTGCTACCTCCTATTCCGATGCTATCATACTTGCTAGAGAGGTTTTTAATATCGCAAAAACTTCCGGATTTAGTTTAAATCTTTTAGATATTGGTGGAGGATTTCCCGGGCATGATGCTATAGATTCCGAAGCACAGTTTATAGAAATCGCCAACGTAATCAATACTCAAATCGCCGCATCTTTTTCTGATTATCCAGAACTGGAAGTAATTGCCGAACCGGGAAGATTTTTTGCGACTAGTTGTGGTACATTGGTGACAAATGTGATAGGACGAAAAGTTATTCTTACCGGTGAATCTGAGAAAATTATGCACTATTATATTAATTCCAACCTATATGGAGTATTTAATAATATCGTATTTGATAAAGCAACTCCCGTATTTGAATTGTTGAAACCAGCCAAAGAAGGAGATCAATTATATAAATCTGTTATATTCGGACAAACCTGCGATAGTATGGATAAAATTGTAGATGGGATCATGCTACCAGAATTGGTTTGTGGAAACTGGCTTATTATCAGAAACCATGGTGCGTATACAATCGCAGCTGCGTCACGTTTTAACGGGTTTGAATTGGAGGACGTAAATTATGTTTTTACTTTCTAATACTTTTTTAAGGGTTATTTTGGATTATGGATTTTAAAACACCCTACTATGTGATTGATGAAAAGAAATTGTTAAAGAACCTAAAAAAAATTCAGTATGTAAGAGAACATTCTGGAACAAAGTCGGTGCTTGCTTTGAAATGTTTTTCTACTTGGTGTGTATTTGATTTAATGCGACAGTACATGGATGGTACAACAAGCAGTTCTCTCTATGAAGCAAAGTTGGGTCGAGAAAAGTTTGGTAAAGAGGTTCATGGTTATAGCGTCGCTTACTCAAAAGAAGAATTATTGGAAGTGGCAAAAATCGCAGATAAGATCATTTTTAATTCCTTATCCCAACTCAAAATGCTTCACAAAAATGTAAAAACGAAAAACATCGGATTACGTGTGAATCCTAAGTTTAGCTACTCTCATTTTGATTTGGCTGATCCGGCAAGACGTTATTCAAAACTGGGAATATCTGACACAAAAGAGTTATCGCTAGTATCTCATCTTCTAAAGGGTCTTATGTTTCACTTCAATTGTGAGAATGATAACTTCACAAATTTCTCTGAGAACTTGGATTCCATTGGGAAAAATTATACTGAAATACTAAAAAAAATGGAGTGGATCAGTCTTGGAGGAGGATTGTATTTTACCAAAGAAGGTTATCCTCTTGAGCAGTTTTGTGATAAGTTAAAAAAGTTTAGTGAAAAATACCAGGTTCAAGTATATTTAGAGCCGGGAGAAGCAGCAATTACAAGGTCAGCAGAGTTGGTAACAAAAGTCCTTGACGTTATTCATAATGAAATAGACATTGCCATAGTAGATGCATCCATTGAAGCTCATATGTTAGATTTATTGATTTATGGAACTGATGCAAAAATGGAAATGCCAAAAGGTAACTTTCCTTACATGGTGGCTGGCCGTTCTTGTCTTGCTGGAGACGTTTTTGGCACCTTCCATTTTAAGTCAAAATTAAAGGTTGGTAGTACGATACGTTTTGCGGATGCTGCCGGTTATACAATGGTGAAAAAGAATTGGTTTAACGGACTTCCGATGCCGTCAATTGTTGTAAAAAGATTGGATGGCAGGACGGAAGAAATAAGAAATTTTAATTACAAAGACTTCAAAAAAAGTTTATCATAGGAGTGGTAATATAGTGAGAAAAAATGTTTTAATTATCGGGGCAGGTGGGGTTGCTCACGTTGCGGCTCATAAAGCGGCTAACAACAATGACATCTTGGGTGATATCTGTATTGCGTCTAGAACGCAAAAAAAATGCGATTCTATTATTGAAAGTGTTAAAAGAAAAAACCACATCAAAGATCACACAAAAAAGCTTCATTCAAAACAGATTGATGCTTTGGATATACCCAATACCGTGAAACTGATCCAAGAGACTCGTTCTGAGATTGTGATAAATTTAGGACAGGCATTTATAAATATGTCTTTGCTGGAAGCCTGTATAGAAACAGGAGCTGTTTATATCGATACTGCAATTCATGAAGAGCCTAATAAAGTTTGTGAAGACCCGCCTTGGTATGCAAACTATGAATGGAAGCGAAAAGACAGGTGTAAGGAAAAAGGCATAACTGCCATACTCGGTGCTGGCTTTGATCCGGGAGTTGTGAATGCATACTGTGCCTTAGCCGTGAAACACCATTTTGATCAGATTGATACCATTGATATTATGGACGTAAACGCAGGTAATCATGGGCAGTATTTTGCTACCAATTTTGATCCAGAGATCAATTTCAGAGAGTTCAAAAAAGTTTGGACTTGGATTGATAGGAAATGGGTAGAAGAAAAAGTTCATTCAATAAAGAAGATTTACAATTTTCCAGTAGTGGGTGAAATGCCTATCTACCTCAATGGTCACGATGAACTTCATTCGCTTTCCAAAAACATTGATGCTAATAGTATTCGCTTTTGGATGGGTTTCAGTGATCACTACATAAACGTTTTTACCGTTCTTACTAAGCTTGGTCTTACATCCGAAAAGCCCGTAATAACAGCAGAGGGAGTAGAAGTTGTTCCTCTAAAAGTTATCAAGGCTCTTTTACCAGACCCTTCTTCACTTGCACCTAACTATACCGGTAAGACCTGTATTGGAAATCTCGTCAAGGGAAAAAAAGATGGCAAGGACAAGATGATATTTATTTATAACACCTGTGATCATAAAGAATGTTATAATGAGCTGGAATCACAAGCCATTTCGTATACGGCTGGCGTTCCTCCGGTAGCAGCAGCCATGCTTGCTGCTCGTGGGGACTGGGATGTCAAAATGATGGTAAATGTTGAGGAACTAAATCCGGATCCATTTATTGAGCTTTTGGATAGAATGGGACTTCCTACACAAACAGTTGAATCACCGAAACCTCTTTGAAAAAAAGGGACTGATCTAAAAAACTATTTTTCCAATAATCAGAGTTTTATGAACAAGTCCCATCTCTCTTGAATCAAAGGCAATATCTCTATTGTCAGCTAGTAAAAAATAAGAGTCCTCTTTTACAAAAATTTCTTCCATGTTATCCCTTCTGGAGAAAGAGACCGGAAAAGAAGGTCGTTTATCATTAAAAAGTAATTTATTGGAAAGCTCCAAACTACGATCATTGATATAAACCCTTCTGTTTTTGATATAAACTCTGTCTGTGGGACGACCAATAACTCTTGCAATAAAAATCTTAGATTGGTTATAAGCACTTCTAACAAATACTATATCTCCATACACTAAATTATTTTTATTGTAAAGAGGGGTTATATAGACGGTTTTTCCTTTTGCGTATGTAGGCTCCATAAAATCATTTTTTATGGTATATGGAAACAATATAAATTTTCTTGTTAAAATAGACAATAAAAAAGCTATAACTATAGTTATTAAAACATTCCTTAATCTATTTTTTGTAACCTTTTTGTGTCTACCTGTGTAGGGATCATATTTATACATAGTATAATTTTATCTTAGGCATATTTATTTCTATATTTTTATATTGTCAATTCATAAATTTAAAAAATTTGTTTAGGTATTTTCCTTTCCCTATCCGGATAGTTTGTCTTTAAAAAGTTGGAAACTTTTTCCATTTCAGGTCGGGTCCATTCACCTGCTTCCCCTTTCATTTTTAGCACCATTTCATTTCCATCATAAAAAGCCAAAACAAAGATGTTTTTACCTTTGTACATCAAAATGGAGTAGGAAAAGTACAAAGAATCCAACGGGATTCTTAGAAAAGTTTCTTTGTCGAAATTTAAATACCCAATGGAAATTTGGGTAGAGGAAGCACTAAATTGCGTAATATAGATTTTGGATTGGTAGATATAGTATCCTATGTTTAAAAACATCACCAATAGAAATAGAGGTATTACCATTAAATAAAAAGGTGCAAAATACCCAATCAATAAAAGCAAAACAATATTTGCTCCAAATAGCCAAAGCATCCTTTTTATATCTC
Source organism: Leptospiraceae bacterium (assembly GCA_024233865.1). GTDB lineage: Bacteria > Spirochaetota > Leptospiria > Leptospirales > Leptospiraceae > JACKPA01. Next base: position 118,515 of record JACKPA010000010.1, read on the forward strand.
TCGTAGCTCTGTACCATACGCTAAGTGGTGGTTTTCGTATTGTTAAAAACTTGTCTTGAAAATCACTTTCTTCTTTATTGGTTAATTTTTCCACATTGTCTTTTGATTCACCGTGAGTAAGTAAATTAACAGGATAAAGCATTAAAATAGAAGCATAGAAAAAAAGAAGCCAATGTCCTGAAAAACCTCTTAAAGTTTGTCCCTGTGCCATAGACAAAAAGAAGTTGCCTATGGCATAAATTAAAATAACAGGAGTAAACCATGCTAAAGGCTTTGGCTTTTTTTTAATAACGTCCCAAACGCTTTTGTCAGTTTTGCTATTTTCCAAAAGCATTCGGAAGTCCTTTCGTGTGTAAAGGATGCCTGGTACAAAAACAAGAAATACCATTATGTGAACAACAAAAGCCCACTCCATACTTTCCGGTTGAATAAAGTCTATGTAAGAATTGGAGTGAATAGCTAGCGCTACAAAAAATAAAAAAACAGATAAAGCAAAAAATAATTTCCTCATTTTGTTATAAAAAGCAATCAAAAAGTAAAGTGATATTATGCAAATTCCCTAATTGTACAATTCCATGGTAGCCATTTTTACAAAATCTGTTAATAATTTTCGATAACCCGTAATGGTTTCCGATTTATTTTCTTTGGAAGGGTTAAAGATCCCTCTCTTTTTTAGCGTTCTGAGAGGATTCTTTTTGAGATCAGACCAAGTTCCTATTTCCAAGGTCCAAGGCAAAAAAGCAGACTTTTGAGTTTCTTTTCCGTTTCTATATTCTTTATTGAAATGCAAGTAAAACCTATCCCAGAGGTCTCCATTGGTTGTATAAGATTCGCTTTGAGGACCGTATCGAAAGGAAACATTATGGCAAGTTTCTTTGAGGTATTCGGACATTTTTATAAAAAGTTCCTCGTCTCTACACTTTTCTTTGGTAAAAGCAAAAGGCCACCATACATGATCTATGGTCCCGAAACCGGAATGAATATCCAAAACAGACATACACGAATTTTTGGACTCAAAAAAATACTTTTTTACAAATCGATAGAGGGTTCTAGCTTCCGGCTCCATGGTATTTCCGCGATAGTAGGGAAGTTTGGGGCTCATTTTATGTCCTCCAAAAAAAGGCATTGGGTCATCTGCCTCAACTCCAGAATTTCTCATCAGATCAACTCCAGCCGGATTAGCTCGCATTTTTAAGGCAACACCACCAGGATTCACAATAGGTAAGCAAACAATTCCCATCTTACCTTTTTCAATTTCTGGAAGATAGCCAAGACTATTTGAGTCAAGAATATATTCCAGAAAGTCAAGCAATACCCGAATTCCAATTGTTTCCAGTCCATGGACACCAGCAACCAAACCAACGGGCTTCTTTTTAATAGCAGATTCTGATCCTATTTCCAAAGAATGGATGGGAAAGCGAAATCCTTCTTTTGTCTTCCGCGAAAAGCCTTGCTGAAAAATTCGCACATTTTTTCCACCAAGTTTGGCAATCCTTAGGATCCGATTTTCGTATTTATTAAGTCTTTTGAGACCTCTAAGCATAATTAACTAATTCTAACTTTTAGAAAAATTTTTTCTTCCTATAATGGATGCCAATGTTGTAAAAACACTTTCTTTGTCAAAAGGTTTTTCAATATACCCATCAATCTTTAGACTAGATAAGTTGTCTACCTGGGTTTCTTTGTGTCCTGTAAGCAAAATAATTTTAATGATAGGGAACTCTCTGCGGATTTCTTGTATTGTTTCTATTCCGCCTTTGATTGGCATTTCCAAATCCACAAAAGCAAAATCGGGTTTTTCCAGCTCAGGATTTCTTAATATATCCATGGTAATTTTTCCGTTTTCTGCCATGGTAACAACACGAAACTCTTCTTTTTCCAGAGTTTTTTTCAACAACATTCGCAAAGGTTCAGCGTCCTCAACGATCATAACCTTGTAGGGTTTAAAACTCCTTAAATTAATCCCTAATGAAATTTTATCTTTCACTTACAATTACTTTATTGATTGTTTTCTTACTTACGAATTTAATATTTTACAAGCTATCCGGTTGTTGAATAAACAAAAGATAAAAACAAGCCTTTTTTATAGCTTGACAAATTTTTTTAATATAGAAATAAACTTAGATGATACTTGGTTTGTATTTGAATGAGTTGAAAAAAAAGTACGTAACAATAGTCATTCTCCACTTTTGCCTTCACTGCTCTTTGTTTACAACTTTGCAATCTCCCCAAAAAAAACAACATTTCGACTACACCCAATGTCCAAAAAACGCCCAGTGCTCAAGAGAGAAAAAGTTGGCTTTTTATATGCTTCCTAAAATGAGCAGTAATCTATCCAAGCAAGAAAGCCAGGCCATCACCGAAGCGTTTTTTTATATTTTTAATCTGAAAAAAAAGTCTCTCGTTCTGCCTTTGAAAACCTATCAACAAAAATCACGTTTTGAAAAATACTTTGGTTTTCCTTTTGAGGGATTTCAGCTAGGAATTTGGCTAATAAACAGGATACATAGTCTTAAAAAAGGTGACACCGGATTTTATACGGCAATCAATCACGACAAACATCTTATTTTGGGAACTTCTTTTTTTCAATTGTCTGTGTTAGACCGAGCAATTGCTTTGCTTCATGAGGCAAAACATTCCGAAGGAAGTAAATTTAGCCACATCCGATGTCCGAACGACTTCCATTTCTTGAGTCATCGAAATTTGGAAGCCAATTTGGCAAATACATTATCTTGCGATAGTCGTCCAGATGGTGCTTATGGAATAACCGCTACCTTTTTATTTGAAATGATCGCCTACAATTTGGAAAATAGGGAACTTTTGGTAGGAAAATACAATTCCGAATTAGCAAGGATTATTGCCAAACAACCATCTTGTTTTTTTAACCTATAAAATGTTTTTTATAAAAATAAAAATTTTTATAAAAATGGGTTGATTCAATTTGTGTTATTTCTCACTTTATGAGTTGAAATGAACGATTTACCAATTTTATCATTTTTATACTGTTCGGATGAAGCTAAATTACTAGAAAAAGTTGAAAAGAATTTTCAGTGTCTCGGATATATTATAAAAAACTATGTATGTGATCCAGCATTAGAGCCTAATACTTTAAAAGGGAAAAACGTAGATGAAAAAGAATTGTTACTACCAATTGTTAGTGATTCTCTTTTAAAAAAAGTTTCTTGTTTTAATTATTTAATAAGTTGTTTAAATCATTATACAAAAATACTTCCAATTGTTTTGGATGTCTCTGGCTATGGAAAAAATAATGACTTCAAAGCCTATTTGGAATTAAAAGCTCCAGAAAAATCGAATTTGGAAATTTTAAAAAATAAAACTATAAATTGTATTAGCTTGGACGAACTAGCCCAGGAGCACTACCAAACCATATTTGCATTTTTAGAAATAGAAACACCAAATATTCCGCCCTTACTTATCAAAATAAACAAGCTAAGAAATCCGGAAAGCCAGGAAAAAGGTTTGGAAGAATTACGGAAAGAAGAACCACAAAACAGAACCATTCTTTTTAGCAGTGCATTCCTGCAATACGAAAATGAAAACATTGAAACTGCCAAAAAATATTTGGATAAACTGCTAGCTTTGTACCCTGACGATACAATGGCAAATTATCTATATGCCAATTTATTACAAAAGCACTACCGAGATTTTGAAAATGCAAAAAAGAGATTTGAATCTGCCATCTCTAACTACTCAAACTCTGATAAAATTCATTATGAGTATGCAATATTTTTAGAAAAAAATCTGAATTATTACCAACAAGCCAAACAAGAGTATGAACAAGCTATTCGCCTATTTCCCTGCGATTCTAATTACCATTATCATTATGCTTTATTGCTAGTGGAGAAATTTAGAGATTATGAAATAGCTAAAAAATATTTTCAAAAATCCTTGCAATTAGAGCCAAATTTTGTAGATGCTCATTACAATTACGCTCTTCTTTTGGTCACCTTACAAGACTATAAAGAAGCAAGAGAACACTACGAATTAGCTCTAAAAATTAATCCTAACTTTGTTTATGCACACAACAACTATGCCTATTTGCTTGAAACTCAATTCCAAGAATATGAAAAAGCAAAGAAACACTATGAGTTTGTCTTGAAACTCGACCCTAACTTTGCCTATGCCCACTTTAATTATGCTTTATTTCTATACGAAAGGCAAAATGACCTTACAGGAGCAAAACATCATTACCAAGCAGCTTGCAAAATCGAACCTAAATTGAAAAATCAAGAGATTGAGAATTTGCTTTTGCTTTAAGAGAGTTTTCATCAATGGTCGAATTTTCCCCACAAAGCGGACAATTAGAATTTTTTGTAATTTTAGTTTTTCTAAAATCCATTTTCAGTAAATCAAAGCTAAATACATGACCAAAAATGCTGTCTTCATCTTGTGATATTAGAAATTTAATCGCTTCCGTTGCTTGCATACAACCTGCAAAACCTGCAACACTTCCCAATACTCCAGAATCAGAAGGGTGGGGAACGGATTTGGAAGGAGGTGGAGATTCAAAAACACATCTATAACAAGGGTCATCTCCTTGTCTTGTTCCCATAACCACGCCTTCAAATCGAACAACACCGGCAATAATTGTGGGTATTTTTAAAAAGTAGCAAATATCATTTGTAAGGAATTTTGTATCAAAATTATCTGAGCCTTCAATAACAATATCACTGTAAGCTAGCAATTCCTCCGCATTTTCAGGTGTTAATCGCTTTTTCACAGAAATAATCTCGATTTCCGGATTTAAGTCTTTTAAAGTGGAGGCTGCCTGCCAGGCTTTAGGTTGACCTACGGAATTCGTTTTAAAAAGTATTTGTCTCTGAAGGTTGCTTAACTCACACATATCAGAGTCAATAATTTTGATGTGACCAACACCTGCACTAGCTAGATAAAACAGAGCTGGACTTCCTAAACCTCCCGCTCCGATCATGGTTACTGTGGATTTTTTTAGTTTTTCTTGACCTTTTTCTCCAATTTCAGAGATCAAAAGGTTTCTGGAATATCTTGATAATTCGGATTCTGATAGCATATTATTCTGACTTTTTACTCTCTAATTTTCTTTTGATTTTTTCTACCAAATCAGCCACGAAAACATCACTGTTATGGTTTGTACTAGCGTGATCCAGAGCTGCTTTTGCATCCGGTTCTAATTCTTCATTTTTTATTGTAATACTCATCAATGCAAGTATGGATGAATATACTACATCCGTATTGGTTTCCATCATAATTCTGTCTTTCAAAGCGGTGGTAGGCTCACCCTTTTGTTGAATATTACCCAGTGCAATTGCAGCAGCAGAAGCTACTTTGGGATTTTCGGTTCCACGTAGTAAAGTGATAATTTGAGGAACAACAGAACTGTCTTTTTCTTTACCAAAGTAATCACAGGCAGCTATTTTTTGATTATCGTTCCCTGAAGAAAGATTGCTTAAATGTTCTTCAGCACCTTCTTCTGCAAATAAAGATGCATTATAGGCAAACACCATAAAAATTACTAAAAATACTAATTTTTTCATGCTAACATCCAATTTTTTTAGTTTTGATCTCATACTAAATCCAATATTTTATACAGGTCAAGATTTTAAACAGATTAATTTTTCTTTTTTTGTTGAAATAGGATATCCTCCTACCAAACATTGAGTCGAGGTAATAGGTTTTTTGGCTAAGTTGAAAAAACAAAAAATTTATGGACATTCAAACTAAGATAATCTTAGTATTTTCTTACAAGATGCAAAAATAGAAATAGGTTAATTATGTCAAAATTAAAACAAATGGATAATTCTGATTTTCCCGAAGCAGCCAAAAAACATTTGGAAGACGCAAAGAGTCTTTTTATTCAGAACCGGTTCACTGGTTCTGCTTACTTAACAGGATATGTATATGAATGTATTTTAAAGACCTTTTTACAAATTGATAAAGGAATATCTAAAATCCATGATTTAAATCAACTCTCTAGTGAGGCTATAACTTGTGGTAGTTTAACAGGAAAAAAAACAGCAAAATATCATAGAGCCTTCCAATTTAATAAAGTTACTTACGACAAAAATGGTAAACAAGGTTGGGGCGAAATAATACGCTATTTCGATGAGGAGTTTTTAGATGAACAAAAAGCTGATAAATGGCTTACAGATGCAGAAAATTTCTATAACGCATCCATAAGACAAATGAAATTGGACGGTTTAGTATGATAACAACACCTATTCACTATGATGAATTTTATGACCAACTTTGGAAAGAGTGCTTAAGTTGGGAAAATTATGGATTTGAAAAGATTGTTTTTATTGAAGATATAGAAGGAAAACTGAAATTTTTAATTTGGGCGGATAATAACGAGATTGTTAATAAAGTTAAAGAGCAATTGAAAAATATAGACAAAAATAGTGTTTTCTTTAAAGGAGAAATCTGGCAGTCCAAAACAAAAGGAACTTCTAATGCTGATAAAGAATTTTATGAAAGTATTTGGGAAGAAGCACAGCCTATTGGGAAATCAGAGAAAATTCGATATTTAACCAGAGTTCGAAATCGAGGTTCTTGGTTTCAAAACGTAGAACCTGTTTGGGAAGTAAAAGATAATCCTAAAATATTGGTTTTTTACTCTTTCAAGGGAGGTGTGGGAAGAACCACATCTTTAGCAGCAACTGCATTAGATTTAGCCAAAAGAAACAAGAAAGTTGTTGTGGTCGATGCTGATCTAGATGCTCCTGGAATTGGGATTTTATTGCCACCAGACCCCAGGTTCGATAAACCTGGATTGGGTATCATGGATTATTTAATCGAATCAAATAATACTACTGATTATCCGTTAAAAGATTACTACCATGAATTTGTACCTAAAAACGGAGAAAATATTATCCTATTTCCATCAGCTCTAATTAATTCCAATTATCTTGCCAAACTTTCTCGCTTGGATATGGAACCGGAAGGCAAAGACTTTCCTTTGAAAAAATTTTTGGAAGAAATCAAAAGTAATTTAAACCCGGATTATATTTTAATTGACGGGCGTGCCGGTTTAGCAGATTCATCTGGAGTTTTGTTAAACGGTTTTGCTCACTTGTATATATTGTTTGGAACGGTTTCGGAGCAAAGTTGGAATGGTCTGGAGCTTGTAATTGAAAGATTGGGAAATCAAAGGATTAAAGAAGGAAAAAAACAAGCCAATTGTATACTTGTACAAACCATGCTTCCGGAAGTAATCGAATCTCATAAAATTGTTTCCGAACGTTTCCGAACAAGAGCGTCAGGAATTTATGAAACAAATTACTATTATTCGGAAAATGATCGAGATAAAGGCTGGTCTGCTGCTGATAAAAACAATCCAGATTCTCCTCACCACCAAATACCTATTAGCTATTCCGTCAAGCTCGCAACGTTTCGAGATATAAAAGATATTGAAAAGGATTTGGTTCAATCATCAGAATATATAGAACTATTCCATAGGATTGCAGGTCGCTTTGGAGAAAAGTAGAATGACAGATACAAAAGAAATCTTAGCTCTTCTTTCTAATATCGGTCAAGGTCAATCAGAAAAAGAGGATAAAGAATTTTTTGCCAAATCTTATTTACCTTTATTAGAACACTTAAAAGCATTATCAGTAGATAAATATTTCATCATTGGCGAAAGGGGAACTGGAAAAAGCGAGCTTTTTAGATTAGCATTTCAAGAAAATTTACACAGTGTATTGCTGGAATACTTTAACAAGAAAGTTACAAACAACATTCATTGGTTAAGCTATCAAAATAGAAATGAAGAATTTTTTGATAAAGATGATTTGATAGAATTAGCCAATGGATATGAAAAATTAAATCACTTTTGGTATTTGAATTTATTCATAAGAATATTGGAATTCACCAACAGTCATACCGAATTATACAATAGACTAAACCAAGAGGAAAACTTAAAAAATAGAATTGAAATCTTTATTGAGAATAAGAGTGAAGTTTTCGAGACTCTAAATAAAATTGATGGATTGTGTCAAGAAAAAGGTGAAGAAATTGTAATTGGTTATGATGAGTTGGATTTAATCTGTGGACATGATGTAGAATCGTCTTATAAGTACATAGAGGGTTTGTTTATATTCTGGAGTTTTACCATCAATAGATATAAAAGTTTTTATCCGAAAATTTTTATTCGTACTGATATATTTGAGAAACAAATTATTAAACTTGGTAGTTGGGTGGAAAAATTAATTCCCAATCGATTTGAAATCAAGTGGAAAGAAGAGTCTTTATATAGGTTACTGTTTAAAAAGATTTCTAATTCCAATTCTGCTTTGAAAGAATATCTTCATCAAAAAGGAGCAAGATTTATAGAGAACCAAAGATTTGGCTATTTCTTAGAATCTTCGGAGAAAGATTTATTTGATTCATTGTTTAAAAATCCTCCCGAAAATGGATTGTTAAAGGGTGACATCTCCAATTGGATTTTAACTCAGGCCAAATTAAAATTATCTTCTTATTCTCCCAGACTTCTCATTCGAATTATAGAGAAAACAGCAGAATATGAATTGCAAAACTTTCCACGAGCTAAAAAAAATCTACTAGAACCGTTTTCTTTTTATGAAGCCATAAGGGATGTTTCTAAAGATCATGTTCTTTCTCTTATTAACAGAGAGTTCCCTTGGCTTGACGGACTAAAGTTAAGGTTGGAAGAAAATAAAGTTCATTATCTTCCGATAGCAAAAAACAAATTTTTGGAAATTGTTCAAAAAAGGTGGAACCAAAGTTGGAATAGCAAGAGTAAAGTAATTATCAGGCCTCCTTTTTCTAATCCAACTGAATTTTTTAAAGAACTAAAAAACTTTGGAATCATTGAAGAAAATAACAGGGATATAGATTTTCCGGATGTATATTGCTATGGGCTTGGTTTGGAAAGAGGAGGTGGCATAACAAAAAATGAAATTTCAAAAGGAAAATATTTTGTACATATAACTTCCGAGTGTATAGAAGAAGCTATGAGACATGGACTAGAAAAAAATTTAGAAAATCTTAAAAGTAAAATTTATCAAAATCAATCTCTTACTCGCTTTGAAACAAATTTGGCAACACACTTTAGGAAGAAAAATTTATCGAAATCAAGGTTTTTATTGTGTTATGAATTACCTTGGGAAGAACAATATATAGTTATTTTTTTAAAAATAATCGGATATACTGAAAATGAATATACGAGCTTTTTCTCATACAATAAAAGTGAATATAATAAATTATATAATAGGTATATAACAGAAAAAATAATCGAAGAAGCCAAGTTAAAATTTGGAGAATGGAAAAACGATAACGTAGAAGAGATTCATACTTTATCATTTCCCAAACAAGATGAAGAAAATTGGCTAAGTGTTCTTTATAGTCAAAAGTTTGAAGAAAATGAGCGTTTTATCTATGAAAGAGTTCAATGGAAAAATGAAATAAAAGAAGACCTATTGCATAGTATTTATTCTGATCTTTGTACTTTATTAAACAATAAAACAACCTTACTTGAATCTGAACCTATTTATAAAAAAAATTATTATGAAATAGTTTATTTTAATTTTGAAAATAAAGTAGTTCTTTCAAATATTCTATTAAAAGAACAAAATAAATCGGAAGAATCAACTAAAAGGGTTATAGATAGATTCCAAAGCTATAAAGATTTATCTGAAATGGATATTGAAAATCGAATTAAACAAGAATGTGCCAAAAGCTATCCTGATTATATATTGGCAGATTATAATATTTGGAAAGACATTGAAAATGACGATGAAGCAAATCTTTCTCTTTCTCCGGAAGAAGTAGAAATTTTACAAGAAGTTCAATCTTCCAGAAACAACGGTTTAAGAAGGTTTCCTTTGTTTGTAAATGGTAGAGCAGGTACAGGCAAGACAACGGTAATACAACATATCTTAAAACCTTATATTGAACTAGCATTAAATAATCCCAATTCCAAGCTATTTCCTCTATATTTAACCTATAATCAGCAACTGTTAGATAAAGCAAAGGATACAATGGAAAAATTAGTCACCATGAATTATGTAACTTTGAGTAAATCGGAGATTGATTCTGAAAAAAAGAAAGAACTGCAAGTTTTATTAGATAAGTCTTTCAATATTTTTCATGACTTTGTTTATAACTTACTTCCTACTGTTACTGATGTTGTTCATAAAAAGTATTTTTTATCTAAAAAAATAGATTATAGGAAATTTAAAGAATTGTATGAACAGAAGTTCGGACATAATCCCAAGCTTAATACTATAGTTGATCTTGCATGGCATACAATTCGTACCTATATAAAAGGAATGTTAGACATTGATAATAATGCCGAATTGGATTTGGAAAGTTATAAGGATTTACCAGATAAACAAAAAACTATAGAAACAGAAACTTATAAAGGTATTTATGATACTGTTTATTTGCAGTGGTATAAATACCTTTGCCAAGAGGAAAAGTATTGGGACGAACAAGATATAGTTGCCGAAGTTCTTAGAGGAGAATACTATAAAAAAGTTCAAGTTCCATGTATTGCCTGTGATGAGTCCCAAGACTTTACAAAAATAGAATTGGACTTAATTTTGCATCTGAATCTATTTTTTTATCGAAAACTTCATGGATACCAACTAAAAAATATCCCATTCATTTTTGCAGGAGATCCATTTCAAACAATTCACCCAACAGGATTTCGTTGGGAAAATGTTAAATCCTTATTTTACGATAGAATTGTTCTAAATTTAGATATTGCAAAAAAAGAAAATTTGGATTTTAACTATAAGGAGTTACAATACAATTATCGTTCGCAAGGCTCGATTGTAAAATTTTTAAATATCATCCAATTGCTTAGAGGAGTTCTATTTGATATTAAAAGCATTAAACCACAGGAAACATGGAGAACAGAAGATAATCCTGACGTTCCCAAGTATTATGATGCTAATGATTCTTTTATTATTGCGGAAATCAAAAAAGAAATTAATAGATTAATTATTATTGTGAATTGTGATCTATCGGAAATTAAGGATTTTCGAGAAAGAGATCCACTTTTAAAAACACTGCCAGAAGAATCTATTTATAGTCCTATGGAAGTTAAGGGTTTGGAATGGGAAAATGTAATTCTCTATAAATTTGGTGAAAATGCTCCGATAGAATTGAAGCAAATGATTAGCTTTGGAAAAGTAGAAGAATATTCTCCAGATAAACATTTACAATTGTTATACTTTTTTAATAAGTTATATGTAGCTGCTAGTCGTTCTAGAAATAAATTAGTTATTATTGATACAAAAGAAGCTCTAGAAAACTTTTGGTTATTTGCAAAAGACAACTCTAAACATTTAGATAAATTAACGAGTGAGTTTATAGAAAACTCAAAAGGAGGGTGGAATACAGATAAATTATGCTTTATGGTTTCTGGTGGAAACAAGGGATTGGACAAAACCGGTGATAACCCACTAAGTATTGCTGAAATTTTAAAAAAGGTAGGTTTGGCAACACAAAATCCGGAATTACTCAGAAAAGCGATGTACAATTATAACAATGCAGATGATAAAAACGAATCAAAATTTTGCGAAGCTTATGCTCTGAAGTATGAAAAAAAATATAAAGAAGCTGGTAAAAAATTTGAGAAAATCAAAAGATTTGAGGAAGCATTAGATTGTTATTTTATAAATAAAAATTATAAAGAAATTCTCAATTTGCCTGATAAACCAGAAATTGTTGATAAAGTTGAGTTTTATATTGCACAACTTCTGGAAACGAAAGAATTGGATGAAAAGAAATTTACCTATGTCGTTCGTAAAATTATTCAAAAAGAGATAATTCTCCCTATTGAATGGCAAAGTGCTATGAAGGAAATATTGTTAAAGGTTGTTCAACCAAACTTATCTAATAAGCTTTTTCATAGTTCGTTCTCACTCCTTATTGAATACTGTACACAATATGAAACATTTTTTGATAAACAAACGTTTCAAGTATTTGGAAAATTTTATTATCAAACAAATAATTATAAACAAGCTCTAAGATATTTTGAAATATCCGGAGATACAAACTCAATTGAATATAAATCTTCACGAGCAAAATCTCTTTCGTATCCGGATAACATAATACCTTTGTATGAGATAAAAGAATATGATATAATTTTAACCCAGTACAAGGAAAACAAAAATAAAAAGTTACTATCAGAGAATTTATCAACCATAATTGAAACCTTAAAGATAAAATTTGATTATAAAAGTATTATTACCTTGCTTGATAAAGAAGAAAGAATCAAACCGCAAATTATCAAAAGTGTTTTAAGCAATTTTCCAGGTGCTGAAAATTATAAGAAATTTTATCATGCTAAATTCACTATACTGTATATCCAAAGATTGTTTCTAACAAAAGACTACTACGAAATTATAGACCTTTTGAATATTGAAAATGATGATAAATTGCTTAAAGAATTGAATATTTATAAAGAACAAAAAGATATTATAAAAATATTTTATATGTCTATACTATCCGAACTCGCTGGTGAAGAAAATCTAGAATTGAATCTATCCCAAAGGTTTTCAGAAGTAATATGGAGAAATTTAAATAAAAGAAATCGACATGATTGGAGTGAAGTTCTAAACTTTATAAATCCGGATAAATTTGGAATTTTATTAGAAAAATTAAACAGAGTAATTGATACTTTGAGCTTTTATCGGTACTATTACGAAAAATTAAAAAAAGAAACACCAATCAAAAAAGAGAAATTAGTTACGATAGGAAAAAAATACTGCGAAAGTATAAAAGAAAGAATTAATTTATTAAAAAAAGAGCAAGAACTAGAAAGGAGAGAACTGGAGAATGATTTAAAAAGGATTCTAAGGGAAGTAGAACAATATGAATTGGATATTACAATGGAAACTCCAGTTGCCAAGGATCAATATCTTATTCAAGAAGATATTGATGTAAAAAAATATACTTTTGAATATTTGAAAAAAGAATTGATTATCAAGATTCTAAAAAAGGAAAAAATTGTCAAAGTTGATTACTCAGCAGATGATTGGAAATTTTACTTAGGTGAAAAGTCGATATCCCAGGAGATTGAATTTTTTAATATAAATGACGGTATGATGTATATTATAAGGCGACTTAATTTAAAATTTGAGTACAAAACTGAATCCCAAATAGTAAAAGTAGATTTTGATAATGGAAGATATACAAACCAAACCAAATTAGAATAACTTCCTGAACGTAAATAAAATAGAAAATGATATTTATTAGAAAAATATTTGACGTATTTTAAATAATAGGTAACAAATGCCAAATATGAAAGTTTTTTCTTTTTTCCTTTTTAGTTTATTCTTATTTTCTTTGGGTTGGTCGCAAGGATCACCTAATGACAAAACTAGTTCCAAGAATTTGGTTTTAAAGTTAAGGTTAGAAGGAGCAATTACACCTTCTAGTTTGGAGTTACTTTCCGATGCTTTGGAACAGGCAGAAAAAAGGGGAGCAAAAGCGCTGATTGTAGCCATGGATACACCCGGTGGTTTGATGATTTCTATGGATTTGATGATTAGGAAGGTATTGGCATCACCTGTTCCCGTAATTACATATATATCACCTAGCGGAGCGGCTTGTGGGTCAGCCGGTGTATTTATTTTGTATTCTTCTCATTTGGCTGCAATGACACCCGTAAGCAATATAGGTTCTGCTACACCGGTACAAGTCGGAGGTTCCGAAACGGAAGATGAGAAAGAGAATAAATCCTCTTCACAGGAAATTCCTGAAAAAGCAGGAGTGGATGATAAAGTCAATCTGAAGAGAAAACTAATTAACCATGCTGTAGCACAGATAAAGAGTTTGGCGGAGAACTACGGTAGAGATGCAGTTTTTGCCGAAAAATCAATCACACATGCGGAAAATATTACCGCTAAAGATGCTTTAAAACAAAAGGTAGTTGAAATAATAGCCGAAAGTGATACCGACCTTCTAAAACAAGCAAACGGCAGAAAGGTAAAAATGTCAGTAGGCTATGTAACTTTAGAATTAGACAACGTAGTTATTGAGACGATTGAAACAGACTTTCGCCAAAACTTTTTAAAGCTTGTAACAAACCCAAACATCGCATACATTCTTATGATGATAGGAATGTTAGGTATCATCGCAGAAATCCAATATCCTGGTTCCGTGTTTCCGGGAGTAGCCGGTGCCATTTGCTTGATTTTAGGACTGTATTCCATGAGTACTTTATCATTGAGCTATGCTGGCATAGGTTTGGTAATGGTTGGTTTGGTTTGTTTTGTTTTAGAGGTAAGCATCATAAGCTATGGTTTGTTGAGTATCGCTGGTATAATTTCCATAGTTATGGGTTCTTTAATGCTTGCTAATTCAGGTGATCAAATCGCAAAGCTGTCATTGAGTGTCGTTTTGTTTACCAGTTTTGGTATGGCTGCCATCCTTACATTTATTTCTTACAAAGCTGTTCAAGCTTTAAGGTTAAAACCGAATAGCGGTGATGATTATCTTAAAAAACTCGTAGGTAAAGCAGAAACGGATATAAATCAAAATTCGGGTTCCATATTTATCAACGGTGAAATATGGTCAGCTCATACGGATGGTGAAACAATTACCAAAGGGTCTTCTGTTTCTGTAGAGTCTCGTACAGGGCTTAATTTAAAAGTTAAAAAAATATAAAGTGATTTCATTATAAGGAGTTTATTATGGAATATATAATACCATTGGTAGTCTTAGCAGTTGTCTTTTTTTCCATGGCTGTTAAGATTCTGAAAGAATATGAAAGGGGTGTGGTTTTTAGACTGGGTCGTTTCTCCAGCGTAAAAGGACCAGGACTAATCATTTTGATTCCTTTTATAGATAAGATGGTTAAAATAAGTCTTAGGACCATAACTACAGACGTAGCACCTCAAGACGTAATCACTAAAGATAACGTTTCTATCAAAGTAAACGCGGTCCTTTATTTTAGGGTAGTCGATCCAGAAAGAGCTGTTATACAAGTAGAGGACTATCTTTATGCTACACTGCAATTGTCGCAGACAACATTGCGTTCTATTATGGGACAGTCAGAATTAGACGAGATACTTGCCGAGAGAGATAAAATCAACGGCATTTTGCAAGAAGTGATAGATAAACAAACTGACGCATGGGGAGTGAAAGTATCTCTCGTTGAAGTAAAACATATCGATCTTCCGGACAACATGCAAAGGGCGATGGCAAAACAAGCAGAAGCAGAACGAGAAAGAAGGTCCAAAGTGATCAGGGCTGAGGGTGAGTTCCAAGCATCTGCTAAGTTAACGGAAGCCGCTCAAGTTTTAGAAAAACATCCGGTTTCCATACAACTTAGGTTTTTACAAACTTTGGTGGAAATTGCAGGAGACAAAAGTTCTACAATCGTACTTCCGATTCCTCTCGAGTTGCTTAAAGGGTTTATGAGTAAATTTGATCCTGATAAAAAATAGAGACTTTTTAGGGCAGACAAAAACCCTGCCCTTTGGATAAGGATATTTATCAGAAACCAACGCTACACTAACAAACTTAGCACTGGAACACCTAACAATGAAGTTACATGCTTTGCTAAAACTTTGACAACACCGGCAGGACCAAATAAAACTGCACTTATTAAAAACTCCGAGGATAAATTGGAATCAGTTGTTTGTTTCAAAAGTTCCGAAATAACACCTATATGTCCTTTTTTTAAAAAGGTATAAGAAAGTTGCAAATCCAGCTGTTTTGATTCTTTGATAGTTGTTTGTATCAATTCATCCATAATGAGTTGTGAAACGGTAGTATCGGAATTTTTAGCTTTTGAGGCAAACAACTTTAAAACAGAAGAAATGTCTTTTTCCACTTCAGGGTCTTGAAAATAAATCGAGTAGGCTTGAATGCAATCCATAACAAATTTTTTATCATCAGGATTTTTGAAAAGTAGTATTAAGCTTTTAGATTGGATATTGTTTTTTATCGAAATATTTTTAATTCGTCCTGATTGAAATAGAATTTTTTGAAAAGTTTTGATAAAATCTTGTATATCTTTTTCTTTTGCATTTGTATCATCTATTTTTAAGCGAATTCTAGATTCTGTTTCACACATGAGTTTTAGCTTCATAAACTAATCCAAAGTAAATTTGAGATTCAATCTCATTTAATTTGCCCATCTTAAAAAATATAGACTTTAGGTCAATCAAAATAAGCTTGAAATAAGCTAAAACTATTCTAAAAAACACCTTTTTCATTTAAAAACCGGCTATATTCCCGATCTTCAATCAAGATATGATTAAATATCCAAATTTTAAGGAGCATCATAAAGTCATCTTTTGTAAGTTCCCCATTTTTAAACTGTTCTGAAAGGGTTTTGATTTGATGTATAATTTCTTTGTGTTTTTCGGAATGCTGATAGAGACCTGGGAAGTTGTATTTCTTTTGAAGCATTTCTTCTTCTTTAAAGTGGAAATGTGTATACTCCAATAAAAAGTCCAAAGCTTTGCTAAGACTTTCTTTGTCCGTTTCTACGGTATCGTGTAGTTGTTCGGAAAGCTCAAACAACTGTTTATGATGGTTATCCATGCTTTGGATGTTTACACTGTAATCATCATTCCAGAGGAAAAAACTTCGCCTATTGGAAGACTTAAGTATAATTTTTTTCCTTTTTTCTTGTTTTTCCAGTAACTTCCATCGGACTATCGGAATATCTTTTATAAATTCATTTCGTAGCTCAAATACTTCCACCTTCTCTTTAACAAAAAAATGAAAAACTCCCGGAGTATTAAAAACAGCAATATCTTCCCCAAAAAAATCTCCTGTTCCCAATTCTTCAATCGGTTCGTCTCCGATACGACATTCAATATGACCACTCCTAATCAAAAAAAGGTTAGAATAGTTCTTTTTAAAGACATGTCCTTTTGGATAGCAACTCAAAATCATGGATTCGGCAATCCTATTTTGAGTTGTATAAGAAACACCTTCTCCAAATAAAGACGTTATTCCTAAAAAATCTCTGTTATCTCTTAGTCTTTCTATATTTTCAAACAGTTGATTGTATTTAACGAAGTTCATATACAAGTTTCTTGGAATTTCCAAAGCCTGTACATAGCTCAGTGCCCGGTAGGTTTCTTTAGATGGAATTTCCTTTAATCCGGAACTTTCTCCGATGAAGGAACCAGCAGAAAGTTTGTTATAAATATTTTCCTCGGTTTTTATCATTTCAATAATGCCGGTCAAAACCAGATAGATATTCTCATTTTGCTCTCCTTCCTTGATCAAAATGGTTCCGGGGTTAAAAGTTACAATGTCGTTATTGAGTAGGATTTTTATTTGGTGAGGTTCAACTTTGACAAAATAAGACGTTAAAAAATTGTTTGCTCTTTCAATTCCATAGTCTTGTCTGCCACGAATAAGAACGTCTACTGCTCCAAACTCTGCGTCCGAACCAATCTCTTTTTGAAAAGGTTCTAAATCTTTTGTGGTATGGGACAAAACGATTTTTTTGGATTGGTCTGTTTTAAAATCTTCGGCATTTCCATGGATTGCTCCTCCACCAATATCAATTTTTTTTAGATCAACCTTTTGGAAATAGTTTTCTTTAATTCTGTCAAAGAACTCTTCGCTGATTCCATCTTCGTTATGATTTTTTGTTAGCATTGTTTGGAGGACATCCAAACTTGCGATATCTGCTAGATGAGCGTATTGTTTATAACCGTTTTTCCATAAGGTTCGAAAATAGAATATAGAAGTTTCTAAAGGGTGAGGAGAGAAAATGGGCATTACCTCAAGTCCGTCAATTTGATTCCATTTATCAAATTCCATATCACGAATGTCAAAAAATTCTGAAAAATTCTTTTCATCAATAGATAACAAGGCAGAGAGTTTTTTGGCAACGGAGGCTCTAATCAAAGGTGCTGCAAAATACTTGATCTTATGACCGGCTCGAATCAGAGCAGTGATCCCTGCAAAATGGTCGTCGTGGGCGTGTGTGTGGAAAATACCTTCTATTTCACTGATCCCAATTCCCAAAGCCGTTAAAATATAAACAATATTTGGACCGGCATCGATAAGATAGATTTTTCCCTGGAATACCAAAATACTGGACATGCTTGGTCTATATATGTTCCAACCATCACCTTGCCCGGAATGTATAACAGCAAAATAGTCTCTTTTTATATTGTAGAAACCCAAACGGTAAGGAGATTCATAAGGACTTGAAATGTTTAGGTTTACGTTTACGACTTCATTTTTGTATTGAATCACAAACTCGTTTACTTGATTTCGCTTGATATAAACTTCATTTTTAATCTGAGTAAACTCATCATCAATAATACAACTTTTCAAAAGGCTACTTGGATAGAGAATTTTGCCAAAAGAAAACTTTTTTTTCATACGCATCATGTCTCCGGCAAGATCTTGAGAGACACCCGTTTCCAAAATCTCTTCTTGGGAAATAAGACCGTAGTTTCCGCGATAGATATATTGCATTTGCGAATTGACTTGCTCAGCGGAACCAATCAAAATAGGCATTTCTCCTGTATTGTTCGGGTGATTTGGAAGCAACATTCCTTGTTTATAAAGCATCTGCAAAACAGGAAATTCGCCCATGTTAGAAAAATCACCGCATTGAAGGCTCACGTCGGATAGCAAAATAGCGTTTGGTCCTGACTCATAGCTTAATCTTTTTTTTTCTTGGATGTAAATCAAGCCCCTTTTCATCAATTGTTTTACAGCGTCCGAAGGGCAGCCACAAAGAATTCGTAGATTTGCTTTCGGGATTTCAACCCAATAAATTCCGTTGGAGACTTCTATTTTAGTAATTAACGACATAATAAACGCTCGAAATTCCAAATAATATTTTAATAAAAATGCTTTATTCAAAAAAACTCTTGAAATAAAAAATAGTCAATATCTAAATTTACATTTTTAAAAATAATAACCTTGATTAAAACTGATCCAGGATTTTTTGCCATACTCCTAATAATTCATTAAGGTTACGGATGTAATAGCGGTTATTGTCAATTATAACTTGTTGTTCTTTCAGAGTAATAAAGAGCCACTCATAGCCGGTTGTAACAACTCCATAAATCATTGCTACAGGATTTTTGTGCCTCTCGTTAAAAATTTTTGCCGCATACATTTCTGCAATGCACTGTGGTAAAGCTTGTAATAAATCCTGCTCTTTCTTAACTTCTGCCAGAGCAATAATAGGACTTTCAACAAATACTGCATTGCTTTTGTTGGAAAGCAGGTAGTCGCAAAAACCATTCAAACCCTTTTTTCGGTCAACGTCAAATTGATAGCCGGAAAATACGGTTAATTTATCCGGATTTCTCTGCTTAAGTTCAACTAATAGTGGCATAATCAATAACTCTGAACGAGCCTTTTCACTACTGACCGGAAAAGAACCATTATAATGAAATGTTTGCTTTAGCCAAGCTGAAGGCTCAACCGGAACTATTTCAGAAAAAAGAATTGCACTTTGAATGGAAAGACCCAGCATTTTCAAGTCTTCGGCAGTAAAAGAGGAATAAGATTTTTTTGACATATTAACACCTTTAACCAAAGCTGTAAGTAATAAAGTAGAATGTAAACCATTTTAGTTCTTGATGGATATTCTGATATAAACTAAACCCATGATACGAAAACTATACAATATTCCCTACCAAGATTATGTGATGCATCAAAACAAGCTTAGAAAACTCCGGAAAGAATGTATTATTCTATTAGAGCACTTGCCGGTAATTACTGCCGGTGTGAACTATCAAAAAACAAATCTCCTTGTAGCAGAAAGTTATCTTCAAAAAAACGGAATAGACCTTTGCTTTATACCCAGAGGTGGAGACTTCACAGCTCATGAGCCTGGACAATTAGTCATTTATCCTCATGTTGATCTAAAAAAAAGAGGTTTATCTATCCACGACTTCATAAAATTTTTGATGGAGAGCTTGATTTCTGCGGTTTTGGATATTTGGAATTTACAATTGAGCTACTTTCAAGACAAACCAGGGCTTTATCTTGCTTCTAATCCTCAAAAAAAGCTGATTTCTATGGGAATCAGCTTCAAATCCTTTTTTACAAGCTTTGGAGTTGCCATAAACATTAAAAATGACAGGAAATTATTTGAGTTAATCCATCCTTGTGGTGGAAAAAGTAGTGATATAATTTCCATAAAAAGTCTTGGGCTAGATACGGAAAAAGAGATAGAGTTCATTTATAGGTTTAGGTCAGAATTTAAAAAAAGAGTAGGTTTATAGAATAGAACTAAAAAGAGACTTTATTGATAACCGTTATTATTAACCAGTTTTTGGATTCGCTCTTTTACCTTAGGCAGATAGACACTTTCACTAAAGACAGGGTTGAATTCTCTATTTTTCAAAAATAGGTTATAGTACTTTTGTGCTCTTCCTAAATCTCGGGTATCGCCCTCGGATTCATAAATTCTTGCACTCAAATAAATCGCATCATCTATAAATTCGGTGTCCTTATAGTACAAAAGTATTTTTGCTAAGTGGTCCAAAGCAGCTTGGTATTCAGAAATTTTATATAGCAAATTTGCCAATGCCCAATGTGCCTTTGAAACCAAAGCTCTGTATTCTTTAGCTTCTGTAATAATGGTGAGGTAGGTTGTTATTGCGTCTTTTTTTGATTCTTTAACCAAATCTTTGTCCCACCAAACCTTTTTCTTTTCATTTTCCTCAAGTTTATCGAAAGTTAGATTTTGATTGAACTCTTCTTGTTGGGGAGTAACGGAATCCAAGCCAGAAGCCAATTCAAACAAGCCTTTGTATTTATTTTCCGGATCAAGACCATTGATAATGGATAAAGCATCATCCCGTTTTCTTTCCCTAGCAAGCAATCGAATTTGATCAAATTTTGCTTTTAAGGAATATTCGCCTTGTTTTAGAATAGAATCATTAAATTCTTTTTGTGCCTCATTTTCGAGATTATTTTTAAGTTGATAAATTCCCCTTTCAAAAGGAGGTTGGGATTCATCGGTTTGTTTGAATTTTTTTGATTTCTTTTGAGTTGGTCGTTCCAATGCTTTATCTTTTTTAGGACTTTCTTCTTGCAGATTAGGCAAAAGTTGTTTTTTTTCTACTTCCTCTTTTTTCTCTATAAGTGAAGTTGCTTTGTTTTCAATAGAGGAGTCTGAATTCGGCAAGAGTGTTTCAGGCGGTTTGTTTGTATCGTCTTCTGGTTTTTCCCTGTTTTGTTCCAATTTATAAATATTCTCAAAAGGAAGAGTAATGGTTGCTTCAGCGTTTTCCGGCTCTTGAGCTACAATGCTTGAATAACAAATACTAAAAATCAAAAATAAGCTTAAAGTCTTTAAAAGCCACATGTATATACCTCCCTATTCTTCAATCGGTGCAAGTGGTAATTTTTTAGTTTTTTGCCTTTCAATAACATTCTTATCTGATTTCAAAGGTGGTGTTAAGGAAGTATCCGTATTTTTACCAATTGGAATCTTAATATTATTGTCCGTTTTCGGCTTTAATAGGGCAGGTTCTTCTGGCATTATAGGAGGATAGTCCATTTGAGGAATCCGTTTTTTGGTTTCATATTTGCCCGGAATTTCGTTTGATTCAAGAACCGGATTACCACTTATTTCTTTTAAATCTTCCGGATACAGGGAAACTTCTTTTGAATTTTGGATAGAACGTAAATCTTTTTGATTATTTATATAGTCCATACTGGATTCGATTGGTTTATTGGATTCCAAATCGACAACGGGGCTTGCATCATACCTCATTTCATATTTATGAGAATCATCATTGTCAAGGAATCTACTAGTATCCGGCATTCTAATGTCCTTGCGTTTCCGGTTGTATTCCCTCTCAATTTCCTCTCTAAATAGCATCTTTGTATCTTTTGCCAGTTCTTGTCCTTCTTGCTGAGCGAGGCTTCTTCCTATCCCAATACCATAATAAATCGCAATAACTGCCAATATCCCTAGTATTCCAATCGCTATCTTTTTTAAAATGGAAGTTATATTTTCCGGAATTCTCTCTGCTAGTTCATCAAAAAAAGATAATATTTTTTTAAATTCAAACTTCTTTAAAAAACCTAAATCCATACTGCAATAAAAATCAATTTTTGTATAATTGTCGATCAGAAAACAAAATCATTTAAAAAATATTTCTGATTTTGTAGAAAAATGCTCTTGTTAATTGTTATGGTTTGTCTGCTATTCTTCATCATAATGGATTACAATTTCCACCCTTTGGTTTAGGGCTTTGTTTTCAGTGTTATCGTTGGGATAAATAGGCTGGTAATGAGCGTAACCGGCAGCAGAGAATTTTTTGGGATTTAAGAGATTATTTTGCAAAAAGTACCTCAAAACGGCAATGGCACGGTCTGTTGATAACGTCCAATTATCAGAATATTTGGTGCTGACTGGTGCGCTGTTGTCCGTATGACCTTTTATATCGACATAAGTACCTGGGTATTTTAAAAGAATTCCAATTACCTTATCCAAAATTGGTTGCACGCGACCATTCAACTGAGCTGTTCCAGATTCAAATGCTATGATTTCGTTTAAATTGATGAGTAGATTACTTGGATTTTTAATAAGTCTTACATAACCACTATTCAATTCTAGTTTCAGTTCTTTTTCCAATTCAAGAAATTGCTCATTTAAGGCTTCGGTTTGCTCTTGCTGGCTATGGTTTTGCTCGGATAGGTTTTTGTATCGATTTCGTAGCTTATAAATAATTCTTTTGCACTTTTGCTTTAGCTTTGAGTTTTCTTCCAAAAGCTCTTTGGTTCGAATATCTGCGTCTTTTCGCAATAATTCATTGTCAACTTCCAATTTCGCAAGCCTATCTTCATAATTTTTCCGATCTACTTCTCTGGCAATCCTTTCTTTTTCCAAATCAATGGTTGTATCTTCTAACTTTTCGTTTCCTCGGTAAAGCTCCTTGGAATTTCGCAAAGTCGCCAGTTCGGTAGACATTTTTTCTTGACTTCGCTTTTCTTGAGATAGTTCCCTGGTAAGAGTTTCAATTTTTTGGTTTAACCGGGACCTCTCCGCTTGGCAATTGTCTATACACGTTTGCAGCCTTGTTTTACTTGCTGCCACTTCATTTTCAAGCCCTTTGTATTCATCACTTTGTGTGATGTAAGATTTACAATTGTAAAAGCTATATAATAGAAAGAGAATATATATTATTTTTAGGTGTTGATTCATATTTTTACAAAAATTTGGAAATTCCATTTTAGTATAAATATTTTATGGATAGCTATGTTTTCAATCAAAATTGTAATGAAGAGACAAAAAGAGTTTTAGGAAAAATTGATTTTTTTACCCATGGCTAATTTGAACATCGGTATGTATTTTACCAAAGAATTTTGATAAGATATCATTCCAAAGAGTTGCGATGAAAAGATCATCATCTATTCTTTATACGTCCAGGTAAAATGCTTGTTTAGGTGATAATTTCCGGCAGTAGCAAGTAAAATTCCAATAAAGTTGCATATATAGGTAGCACTTGAAAAGTAATATTCTGGAAGGTATACTTGGTATGCTTCCAATGTAAACCTCCAAACAGAAAGCTGAATCACCAAACCAGCATAAGAAACCAAATTAAATTTCAAAAATCCGGTTATATTTTTGAGAATTCCTTTCTTTTTGACCTTTTTAAAAGTCCATAAGTTGTTTAAAATATAATTGCTAAGGACAGCCAGCTCAAATCCAAACACAACACCCAAAGATGGTAATAAAAAGTTAGAATACACTTCACCCGAACCTTTCCAGCCCAAAAGTTCGGCGGCAATAAACTGTCCAAACAAATTTACAAAAACTCCCAAAAATCCGGTAACACCATAGCGAATAAAAGTCAAAGAGACATATTTTCCAAAACGAATATCATAAAGAGCAATTAAATAGTTTTGGATCACAGAGCCTGTCATTTTGGTTTCTCCATGAATTCTTGTTTTAAAAACGTATCCAACCTCTTTGACCTTTATGCCCTTTTTCCTCGCAATGAATTCTAAGAGGATTTTGAAACCTATCGGATTGACTTCAGAAGCAATTTCTTCATAAAGTTCTCGTCTCAAAACAAAATATCCGGACATTGGGTCCCCAATGGAAATAGGGAGAAAGAGTTTTGCCATTAGAGTTGCAATCTTACTCATTGTTTTTCGGATAAGTCCCCATTCGCCATACCCTCCTTCTTCTACAACGCGGCTTCCGACAACCATTTCGTAGTCTTTTAACTCCGAAATCATCCTTGGTAGAATATTTTCATCGTGCTGCATATCTGCGTCTATAACACCAAAGGATTGTCCGTTGGCAACTTCCATCCCATCCAAAACGGCAGAACTTAATCCCTTTTTTTGAATTCTTCGGATTGCGCTTACACGACTATCTTTTTTGGCTATTTCTTGGGCAACCTTCCAAGTAAGGTCCGGAGAATCATCATCCACAACAATGATTTCAAAGGTAATACTATGATCGCTTAGTAATTTAATTATTCTCGGCACAAGAACAGATATATTCTTGGCTTCGTTGTAGGTAGGTATGATTAAAGAAAACTGTATCAATTGGGGACGGTGTTGGGTGAATTACAATTTAAAGTACCAAGAATGGTAATAGGAGTAGCACCCTGAGTATTGGTTGATATACAAACTTTATTGTCAAAAGTAGAGCAAGTTGAGGTAGTTTGTGTTGTAGTACAGTTTACATTATCTGCGGTATAACAATTGGTTGGCTGCTGCCCGGTGGTTGCTCCTTGTGTAAAAGTTCCAACTAAATTAACCTCCAGATCAAAATACGATAAAGACTGAGCACTGCGGTTAGATGAGTCAATATAGCCAATTCCTTGGTTTGCCCATTTTACCGTTCCCGTTTTTCCCGTGGCTGTATTGTTAAAAAGTCCTCCTGTTAGTATAAATCCTTGTGTTGGGTCAATACTTCCTTGGAATTGATTTATGTTGTAAACAAATTTTAGAGTAAGCGTTTCTTCCGTATCTTTGAATATTAGATAGCTGGAAATGGTATATAATGATTGGGTTGTACTCGAACCGGTTGTTCCGGTTGATACCGGTGTTGTTTGACCGGGTATGGTTCCTGTAGTAGTAGAAGTGGTGGGACTTGCCGTACCACAGTTTGAAGTTTTGTCAGTGTCGATTTTACGATCAGACAAATAATAATAGACCATGGCTCCATCTGTCGGACTGATTAAAGGAAGTAGTTGCGGCATATCTATCTTAACTTTATTTTGATCGCTTGTGTCGCATTGTAAAACTAAAAATATACTTGTAAATAATAAAAAAACCGATTTAATTGCTAATTTCATACAAAATTCCTTGTTCCTATTCTTTAAGATGAAGAGGGTTTTGATTAATTTTATTCATGGAAACCTTTATTGCTTCCCTTAATTCACCCTTGGACAACTTAAATTTAGGCTCTTGCCCTTTTGCATAATATATTGGAGGTAGTTGGTTCATTGCAAAGGCATACACATCTTGTATGCTTATTTGCTCCCAACCCCACTCCGGATGTTCTCTTATAACATCTCTCAATTCATTTAACATATCTTCTTCAACGGAATTTTTAACCATATTTGTCCAACGGTTTATTTTAATGACCTGTGAATTGAGATTTCCCATCTTTCCGATTCTAAAAAGACCCCTACTAGTATTAGATATAATATACCTAAGTTTTGTCTATTTTTTTTAAGAAATTTGAATATTTTATAATCTCTACAAAAGGTGGGCGCTAGTAGAACTCGAATTCAGAATCGGTTGGTAGAATTTTCAAACCCATAACCCACTGAAGGATTCCAGTATCCATAACTCCATACTCCGGAAGACTTTTCTGTTAAAGATGAATCAGTACCTATTCCACCGTAAAAATCTTGGGTAGTCGTATCATTCGACCGGTAATATCGAATTTCAAAGTGCAGATGGGGTCCACCAGCAGTTCCGGAATATAAATTTCTTGAAACCAGGTCACCTTTTGCTACTGTTTTCCCATTCATCGATAAACCACCAGACACATCAAGGTCAAGATCGATGTGTGCATAAAGAGTAACCATTTTTCCCAAAACTGTTCCAGACGAATCTGTAATGTCTTTTTCGATAGAAAGATAATGCCGATATTTGCTTGAAGTTGTTGTTGTATAAATCGTTCCATCATGAGCGGCATAGAGATTTACCGAAATTAAATTACTTCCCACTAAATGGTAATCGGTACCGGTGTGGTGTTCACCTGTTCCACCTGGACCTTTTCCGTCACCGAAGTTGCCACCGGACGCTATTTGATAGGAAACTGTATTTCCGGCTGAATCCTGAAATGGATTCTGAAAAGAAACTTTGGATGATATAGTGGTTATTGAATCAATAGATTCTTTTATGCTTCCTGATCCGGAACTGGTATAGTATTCTGGTGTAAAAGCATAGGAACCACCAGACGCATTCGTTGAACTTTGAAGAAGGAGAAGAGCGAGAGCTACATTCTTATATTTATTTTCATTGTTATTCGACTGGCAATGCAAGAAAAAAAGTGTAATTAGGATAATAAAGAAATTGAGTTTTTTTTTCACAAGTTTAGCCCCTAAAAGATAAATTATCCTTAATTCAAAATTTTCTTGAATTAAAAAGCTGTCAACTGTTTATCCTAACTATTCTTATTAGGTGATTTTTGAGATTAAATCACTTGACAAATTAATATTAACGTCTATATAAAACGATCAAAAGATAACGGAGAATCAAATGAAAATAGCAGAGCCTATCCGCCTCCCCTGCGGTGTCACTCTTAAAAACCGTCTAGCTAAATCTGCCATGAGCGAAAATATGGCAAAACCAGGATATTTTGCTGGACAAGAATTTTATAATCTCTACAAAAGGTGGGCTGAAGGTGGAATTGGTTTAAGCATTTCAGGCAATGTAATGATTGATCGCAAACATTTGGGGGAAGCAAACAATGTTGTTATAGAAGAAGGTTTAGATAATCACCAAGGCTTAAAAGAATGGGCTTCTGCTTATGGCAATACTGGCAATCAAATTTGGGTGCAGCTTAATCATCCAGGAAGACAAATCCCCAAGTTTTTATCTACTGATAATGTATCAGCCTCGGCTGTTCCGTTTGATAAACCAATGGATACAATGTTTGCAACTCCAAGAACACTAACCGAAGGAGAAATTCTCGATATAATTCAACGGTTTGGATACGCAGCAAAGGTTGTAAAGGATTGTGGTTTTGGTGGCGTACAAATTCATGGAGCTCACGGATACTTAGTTGCACAATTTCTTTCACCCAAAACGAATATAAGAGAAGATCGATGGGGTGGATCGATTGAGAATAGAATGTTGTTCGTTATAGAAGTTTATAATTCTATTCGTAAGAACGTTGGAGAAAAATTCCCTGTAGGTATAAAGATAAATACGGCAGACTTTCAAAAAGGTGGATTTTCACATGAAGAAGCCATTCAAGTTACAAAAAAATTATCAACATTAGGTATTGATTTAATTGAACTTTCAGGGGGAACTTATGAAAAACCAACAATGACTGGAGTAAAAGTCAAAGAAAGTACCCAAAAAAGAGAAGCTTATTTCCTTGAATATGCAAAAGATATAAAACAAGCCGTGAATTGCCCTATCATGGTAACCGGTGGTTTTAGAACTGGCAAATTTATGGAAGAATCCTTAGATAATGGAGATTTGGATATGGTTGGTTTGGCCCGTCCGGTTGCAATTAATCCCGAATTTCCAAACCAATTACTTGGCGGTGAGAATGTAGAAAGCGAAGTAAAACCATTAACAAGTGGTTTCAAAATTTTAGATAGCATCTATCCTTTAGAAATTATTTGGTATACAGATCAGCTTCATCGCATGGGTAAATTAAAAGAGCCTCGTAAAAATGGTGGTATTTATTCCTCTATTTTTAACATGACTTGCTCTATGGGTTTTCAAATACTCAATAGGGTTCGTAGTTGAGCATATAACAACAATGGTATATTATTTGTTATATAGGAAAGTGCGTTTCTCCTTGGCAATTACTCACCAGGGCAACTCAAGGTACAGGCTTAAAATTTTAAATTTGGAATTGATAAAATCACATCTTGTCATACACTTGTCAGACAAGGGAAAATACCATGAGAATTACCATTCGGCTAGACAAAAATCTGGAACAAAAAATACAGTACTTATTAGAAATTCAAAAAACAACGATCTCAAAACTTATCAAATCTTTGATTGAAAGCTATTACGAAAGCACTTGTCAACAAAATAATATAGCAGCTGATGTACTATACCAATCCGGTTTTATTGCGTGTTCGGAAGGGAGTGATGACTTGTCTATCAATTACAAACAATATCTAAACCAGAATCTTTTGTCAAAAGCATGATTATTGCTGATACCGGTTTCTGGCTAGCTATCGCAAACAGGAAAGATCGTTTCCATTTGCAAGCTGTTGAAGCGCTGACGCAAGTGAAAGAGTCGTTGATTGTTACTTGGGCTGTTATGACGGAAACCTGCCATCTACTACAAACCAGATTGGGGACGAATGCACAAACTTCCTTTATCCAAAGTTATAAACAAGGAGCTTTTGAAGTTTTTACGATTGAAATCCATCACGCAAACCGATTAATCGAATTAATGAAAAAGTATGAAGATTTACCTATGGACTTGGCAGATGCCTCTCTTGTTTTACTCGCTGAAGAACTGAAAGAAGGAGGAATTTTGTCTACTGACCAAAGAGACTTTCAAACTTATAGATGGAAGAATCGTCATCCTTTTGAGAACTTGCTTCTTTCATAATTTCTTTATATAGGAAAGACGCCAAAAAAAACAAACAGGTAAAAAGAGATTGACAAGTCTAATAAACCGGACAGTCTAAATTGTAGGGTAAAATTATGACTACAGCATTTATAATAAATTCTCTTTTGGTAGTATTGATTGTTACAACATTTCTTTATACCATTATTACAACGTCTATGAGAATCATAAAGAAAGAACTTTCAAAAGAAATGGATAAGAAAATAGAAAACTTGAAAGTTGAATTAAAAAAAGAAACATGATAGACAAATTATTACTTCTTTTATTAATCTTGCTTTCCGGTTTATTTGTTTTATATCTGAATACTTTTGAAGGATTCAAGGAATATATAAGCAACTTTTTAATATTACTTGGTTTTGTAGGAAGTTGTTTAGGTATCTATTCATTTGTTTTGTAGGAAGTTGTTTAGGTATCTATTCATTTTTTTCATATAGGAAAGTGCGTTTCTCCGGTATAAAGCCAATCCCCAAAACCCTTCGACCCTGCTCAGGGCAAGTCCCTGCCATGGCTACCAAAGACTTCCCATAAAATCACTTATGTCAATGTCCACCCAGGGCTAATTGTAAGAATGGGTCTTAAATTTCCTTTTTGAATTTTGATATGAGATGTCTCTAAGAGTAAACTCATGATTTTTCTCCTTTTTCAAGTATTTGTTCCGGGATTTTTAGTTCCAAATTGGAAAGATGTAAAATGAGTGCGTATTTGTCTCCGTTGGTTCGTCCTTCCAAAAATCCGCGATATGGTGTCCCACCTCTCCGAAAAATCAATGGTTGATTCGATTTCGGACCAGTTCCAATGGGCATTAAACTGTCTTTTTCTTCCAATTCTTTTGCCATTGCATACAAAAAATCGTAGGTTAGTCCGTTGATGTGAGTCAATTGCATTTTGCCGGAAAAAACAAAACGGTTGTATACTTTTTCTTTTTTTATCATTTTTCCTGTCCATTTGATCGGCAATTCTCCCACAACGTTTTGCATTTCTATCTTTCTGGGACGACGTTCACGCTCCGTTCCGTCGGGATTTTTCACAATTTCCCACTGGACAATTCTATGAACAATATTTCGATGACTTCCGATATAAGCTCTGGAAACATTTTTTATAAAAGAACCATACATCTCTATATCAATTTCCGGATCATCTTTGACCAACATTTCTGCCACCAAGTCAAGCCCGCCGGCTTTTTCAATCAAGACATCAATATCCTTGTCTAAGGTAGACTTAAGAATTTTTTTTGTTTCTGCTGAGCGTTCTTTTCCATCTACCCATCTTAAACGATGTGAAATGGTAACGCTTTTTGTATTTACTATCGCATCTCGACCTTTGCTATTCGAAATATGTATCATACCTTTCTCCTATTTTTTTTACATCATACCAAAATCCATTTCATTATCTTCTTCTTCCGCTTCACTTTCTTCTGTTTCTATGTCACTAAATTGTTCAAAGCCAATGTATTGAATGTCAGTCTTTTTTCCAACGGTTAGAAAAATATCACCATCTTCTGAAGCCACAAGAAATGCAGAACTTGCATCCAAAGATTCTCTAAAGCTAAAAGGAAAGGAATAGATCGTACCGCTTTTTAAATTTTTTGCCAACTCGTCTATATTGTTTTCACTTTGAACCAAATACACCGAGCGAATATTGTAAGATAAATATTCATTGATACTAACCGGTTCTAAAACGGAAGTCGTTTTAAAGGTGGAAGGGACTGGTTTTACCTCATTCCCATGAGTGTCAACCGGTTTCAATTCACTTTTGTCACGCCATTCTCCGTCCGAAGTCAAATAGGCAATGGAAACACCTCCCGAGCCAATCATAGTACGACCGTCTTCAGCAATTGTTGCCAAATTGCAAGGTTTCCCTTCTTCATCAAGGGTTTCTATGTCTTTAAACCCGTACAATTGAGAGCGATCTATCTTTTGAAGTTGAAATACAAACTGCTTTTTATCAAATTCTACTGCCAATGGTTGTGCCATAAGGACCCTCCTATCTTTCTTTCCGAATGCTAACAGATTTCAATGTATTTGTCAAGGGTTTTATCTGTTGTCCGATTGTCATTTTATTTCCTATATTCTTTATTCGAGAATTCGTAATATTTTTTTTATATAGAAAATACAGCTTAAGATAAAAAATATAAAAACTAACGCCATAAACCAGTTTAAATTTGCATTTGTTCCAATCGTAACTTGTACAATAGAATAATATAGGGAAAAGAAAAGAATACTGCAAAGTAATGCCAAAGAGCTGATAAACTCATTCAATATATCCCACAATGGTTTCTGTCTTTCTTTTGAAAGGCTCAGAAATTTTTCCTTATTTGGAATATTTAATAAGGTGGGATACTTGCGTGATAAAACAAACATCCCATAAAGAAACAAAGACATTAACAGGGGTAAAAGAATTATAATTGCCAATTCAATTCCCTTTGTAGTCCACCTGTCCGGTTCTCCGCTAAAGCTAAAATGAACGGGAATTTTGTCAGGTATCGAATTCCAAGTGCTAAAACCCCAAATAGTGCCAACTGCAATAAGTACAATATTGAGTATTTGATAAGTTGTTTTCATTTCCAATTTGCCTTTCAAAATTTAAATATTTATTTAAACCATAAACCAATATAAGTAATTTTCAAGGAATTATTTGATCCTAATTCATGGAATAGACTAAAATTTTACCTAAATTTTCAAGAAAAACAAATTTCCTAATCTTAAAGCAGTTTTTACGCTCCATCGGAATTTGAAAAATTATCCGATAATACATTTGACAGATTCATACGGAAGTTTACAAAATTGATAATCCCAGTTGGACGAGAGTCATTCGGATAAAAAAAGAAAAGTTTGAAAAGGTCTTTCAAAAATCGATATGATACAACAAAAAAATAACGAAGTTAATAAATTGGTTTTGATGTCCGTAACTATGGCATCCAATTTTTTCAATCCGCTTATGGGTGCCGCTGTAAATGTAGCCTTGCCCAAAATAGGTGAGGAGTTCTTGCTAGACGCTATTTCTTTGAGTTGGGTGACAATGGCGTTTTTGTTGGCATCCGCAGTGTTCCTCGTCCCTTTAGGAAAAATTGGTGATATGTGGGGACGAAAAAAAGTCTTTCTTTACGGAAACATCTTTTTTATGCTTGCGACCTTCTTCTGTGCCATTTCCAATTCAGGGCATTTTTTGATTGTTTCACGGCTTTTGCAAGGCATTGGTAGTGCCATGATGTTTAGTACCAGTATGGCTATTGTGATTTCTGCTTTTCCACCGCAAGAAAGAGGCAAGGTGATAGGGTTGAATGTTTCGGCGGTTTATGTGGGTTTATCCATAGCCCCTTTTTTGGGAGGTTTGTTAACCCAAAGTTTGGGTTGGCGTAGTTTGTTTTTTATAAACGCTGTGGTTTCTTTATTCATAGCATTAGCTATACTTCTAAAAATCAAAGAAGAGTGGATTGAGGCAAAAAATGAAACATTCGATAGATTGGGAACACTCATCTATATACCGTCGATGGCTGCTCTGATGTACGGGTTTTCCAAACTGCCAACCCCTATTGCAATTTTTATTACTTTAACCGGAGTTGTAGGTTTGGTTATTTTTGTATTGGCAGAACTTAAAAATCCCTTTCCGGTTTTGAATATGAAACTATTCTTTAATAATAAAGTTTTTGCGAGTTCCAATTTGTCAGCTTTTATAAATTATGCGGCTACATTTGCGGTAAGTTTTGTTCTTAGCTTATATTTACAATACGCCAAACATTTCAATCCAAGAGAAGCGGGTTTAGTGCTCATTACACAACCGGTTTTGATGGCTTTGGTAGCTTCATTTTCCGGTAGAATGTCCGACAAAATAAATCCCCGCTGGTTGGCATCTTCCGGAATGGCAATAAGTGTGGTTGGTCTTTTTATGTTGGCATTAATAGAAAAACAAACTACACAATTTTTTATTGTCACATCACTCGCCATACTTGGTTTCGGTTTTGGTCTGTTTTCTTCTCCGAATACAAATATGATCATGAGTTCGGTAGAACGAAAATTTTATGGTGTTGCCTCTGCTACCGTAAGTACTATGCGAGCTACCGGAATGATGTTTAGTATGGCTATTGCTTCCCTTTGTGTTCATATTTTTGTCGGAGAACAACAAATCACTGATTTGAATATTGATAGTTTTATTCATAGTTCAAAAATAGTCTTTATAGTGTTTACTTTACTTTGTATGGTTGGAGTTTTTTCTTCATTAGTAGGTAAAAAGGGTGATTAGGGAAAATTTTTCAAAAAATTATTTTTTATTGAAGAAATTTTAGAATTATTTTAAAAAGTTTAAAAGTGTTATGATGGAAAATAAAGAAAATATTACCGCCCTTTGCAATAGAGCAAAAGAAATGTTGGACGGAACTGAAATAGATTCTAATCCGAAGTTGAAAGCATTACTAGAAGATACAATTCATTTGCTAACGGATATACTCTTAGAAAGCGAAAGAAAATACCGACTTTTGGCAGAAAACGAAGTTGAAAAAGCCAACCAAACCAAAGCCGATTTTATAGCTAATATCTCTCACCAAATCCAAACTCCTTTGAATATTATTTTAGGATTTACGGAACTTTTAAAAGAAAAGTTAGAAAACCATTCACAGTATGATGAATATTTTAGTGGTATACTAAGTAGTGGTAAAAGCCTTTTACACCTGATTGACAATATTCTGGATTTTTCCAAAGCAGAGTCTGGTCAATTGGTAATAAAAGAATATCCTATGTCCGTTTATTCATATAGGAAAGTGCGTTTCTCCGGTATAAAGCCAATCCCCAAAACCCTTCGACCCTGCTCAGGGCAAGTCCCTGCCATGGCTACCAAAGACTTCCCATAAAATCACTTATGTCAATGTCCACCCAGGGCTAATTGTAAGAATGGGTCTTAAATTTCGCCGAAATTTTCGGGGAAAACGTCAGTCGAGACAAACTTTCCTCTCTCCAAGATTTTTCTTGGAAAAAAAAGAGTCAATTATTTTTTGAAAAAAATATTCATCCGTAACTATTTTTTTATGGTGATCTGCTCCTTGGTCGAAAGTAGCCTTTTACTAATTCGTGGGTTTGCTTCAGTTTTTTTATCTCATTGTAAGCAAAGTATTCATACACAATCATGAGTTTCATCTCTTTCCCGCAATCTGGACAATGTATTGGGTTGACATGGAAACAATGCTCTATTGCTTTTGCCCAGGATGCTTGTTGGATTAATTGTAACCTTTCTTCAACACCATGGGCATATATTCCATAATAGCGGATCATTTTCCGGTTTTGTTCAGGAAGGAAATAGAGCATTCTAGCCATAAATTCAAAAATATCCATGGTTATAATTTTAAAACTCTTTTCCCCTGTATTTCGATCTACCCAGCTTTTGAAACGAAAGGTAACTTTTCTATTAACATGATCTACTTTCAAAATTTGGCTATTGTGAAAATATCCCGATGCGATATACTCAGCAACTCGGAATAGAACTTGGTTATGATCACCATGGATAGGTTGAAAATAAACATGAAATCCGTTTTGGTATTTGGATTGGATACGAGCTGATTCTTGGCTTGTGAGAATGTTTTCTTTTACAAGGTGGTTGCAAAAATCCTTCATCCAAGAGAAACGGAATGATTTGTAGGAGATGAAGGAGTTGCTCAGAATTTCTCCTGTTGTGGTGTTGATAAGTTCGGTTGTTCCAACGAGATGGACGTGTGGGTTAAAATTAGCTACCGGTTGGTGAGCTTGCCGAACCACCGCATTTATGGACGGTTGCAAGTATCCCCGGTTGCCATTCAGAAGGTGACAGATTGGCAGCGTTCAAGAGTTGGTTTCGATATACCTCTGCCGCGAGAGGAATCATGTCTTCTGTGGAATAGCCTTTTTGAAAGAGGATTTCTGATAAAGTCCCTGGTATGGTGAAGGTAACATGGATGTGTTTAAAGTCCGTATTGAGGATAAAGGATAAATTGGACGACCAGCTAAAGAGCTTTTTCCGGTTACAGGAGAGGCATAATCTTGATTTACAAGTGAATGGTACAACAAGGTTAGTTCCGCATTCCATGCAAGTATATCTTTGAAAACCGTTTAAGAAATTTCCACAATTCAAGAGTTTTTGGACTTCTTCAATCTTACCAGGGTGAATTTGACCGTAGATGGAAAGAAAGTTTTTGTTGTAAATTGGAAGAAAATCATCCCAATGGTTTTGCCAGATGGATTTGTAGAAGTTCCATCTTTCCATGGCTGGAATATAGTCTGATTTTGGTGGTTGCTTTGAACAGATATACATAGTGGGGGAGTTGCTCCACTATATAATGGGTAAACAAAAGATAAGTTGGTACGAGTTTTTAGAGAAAAAAATTAGAAGTTTTAAAAAAAAATCACTATAACCATAAAACCCATCTCTTCTAATTTTTTGTTTTAGAAACAATACATTTGTTTACAATAGACCATCTACCGAATTTTTCTGAAATACCGAGCATATTAAAAGAACCGATATTCGAGAAGGCGTTTCAAGTAGCGGAGACATCGAGCTTCAACGAGTCTGAATTAGAGGCGTATATGGCGAGTTTGATGGAATATTGGGATATGAACAATGTGATAGATGGTTCGTTTGAAAAGGGGATGGAAAAAGGGAAAATAGAAAAAACCATGGAAATAGCAAAAGAAATGAAACAGAACAATGAACCGATTGAAAAGATAGTTAGATATACGGGATTGGCGATTGAGGAAATAGAAAAACTCTAACCATGGCTAATTCATAGGACAGACTCTAAATTTAACACTTGACTATTTAATGTTACAAAACAAAATGTAATGCTATGATTTTATTCACACCTGTTTTTGAAACAGAAAAAAGAGAACCCATTCGAGTCCCAAAATACGAAGGAGTTAAAATGGGTTTAGAAGTTTTTCTAAATTACAAGTTTGAAGAGTTTAATTTCAAATACGAGTGGAATAATGGAGTTTTGGAAGCCGAGGAGAAGGTGAAAGATTCAGAACGATATATCATTGATAATATATGCCGAAAATTCGCAAAAACCAAATATTATGAAAATGGAGATAGTATTCTACCTGAAGCTGATGTACATCTAAAGGAATTGGGTAAATACAGAAGACCGGATGCAGTTTACTTTCAAAAAGATCAAATTAGAAAACAAAAATCATTCCAAACTCCACCTCTTTTTATTATTGAAATAATTTCTCCCTCAAATTCTAGCATCGAAGTAGAAAAAAAGACAAAAGAATATTTTCAAGCAGGTATTAAAGTTGTCTGGCATATTTACCCGTCCTTAAAAGAAGTTAAAATTTACTATTCAGCCAAACAGGTGAGAATATGTAATGAAGATGATGTCTGTGACGTAGGAAATATTTTATCTGATTTTAATCTTAGTATCAGTGATATTTTTAAAGAGTAAATTATATTGCTTCTGAGAGTGTAACCGGCAAAAAAATTTTTCCAATCTATCCATTTCATTTTTTAGTCCTTTTAACTTTACTCCAATTTCCATTTCCAATTTCTGAAATTTGCTTTTTTTTTTCTTGGTCATAAAGAGACTTATGAATTTGGGAGGAAACCTATGAAATATTTACAAAAGTTCACCTATTTTTTGATAATAATAGTTGTATTATTAGTTTCATCTTTTTGTAAAAAAAAGGATGAAAAAAGCCAAAATTTGGAAGGTGAAAACAAACAAGCTCAAAATCAAAGTACTGAAAGTATATATGTAATTACGGGTAACAACGTAAACGTAAGGAAAGATGCCAACCTCAAGGGAAAAGTTCTTGTTCAGCTAAACATTGATGATGAAGTTATTTTTATCTCAAAATCGGACTCCAAGGAAAAGATTGGGGATAAAGAGCATTATTGGTTTAAGGTAAAAACCAATGATATTACGGGCTGGATTTATGGTGCTTATCTAAAGCCAAAAGAAAATTCGGAAAAATCAAATTCTCCGGATTCCTCTTCTATTTTAGAAAAAGTCGAATATCGAAAAATAGCTCAAGATGATATACCAGCAAGTATAATGCTTACCTGCGAAGCAAATGCGTTTAAATCCAAGCAGGAATTGCTTGGTAAACCGGAATCCCAGAGATATTCTTGCAAAGAATACCTTTTTTCTAAGCAAGAAGTTAGTTTTTTGAAGCAAAAGGGATTTTATATCAAACAAATCCCTCCTCTTCAGTATGTCCAAGAAGATGATATGGTTGATCAATACAAAGCCTATTCCGGGGTAGAAAAGCCAACCGAAGTTGTTGAATTGACCGAAATAGACGCTACTCCTCGGTACAGTTTAACACCTTTGTTTATAAGTGCTGATTATGTGCTGCACTTGTATCATCTTCTGTTTACGCGAATGTTGGAGGATATGGAAACCAATAAATTCTATCCTCTTGCCAAACAGCTAACAGACTCTCTTCTAAAAGAAGCGATCCAAGGCTATAAAACAACATCGGATAAAAACCTAAAAGAAGCTTACAAAAGAGTGGCTGCTTTTTTTGCTGTTCCGGCAATGATTATGGGCTCTAAAGTAGAAAATCCTGAAATTAGCTCTTTGGCAAATAAAGACTTGGAAAGTGTCACAAAAGCTTCCGGTTTCGGAGAGTCCTCTATTACGGGTGAAAAGGAAGATTTCACCCAATATATTCCAAGAGGACACTACAATAAAAACGATACGTTAAAAAACTATTTTAAGGTAATGATGTGGTATGGACGTATCTATTTTCCTTTGGAAGACCCAATTCCGGGGATGTTGATTACCTCTCTTTTGTCAGAGAAGCAAAATATAAAGACCTGGGAAGATATTTATATACCAACCTCTTATTTGGTTGGAAAAAGTGATGACTTGGACTACTATGCCTACAAAAGCGGGATGGATAGAGTGTTTGGTGTAACTTACAATCCTAAAACATCTCCCGACAAATCAAAACTTGCTACTTTTGTGCAGTATCTCAAAAACTTCCAATCACCTAGAATCATTTCTAACTCGGTTCGAAATGATAGAGGATCTTTGGATTTGGAAGAAAAACAAGCTGGATTTCGCTTTATGGGTCAGAGGTTTATACCGGATTCTCACATTTTTACCATGCTTACTTCACCAAGAGTAGGAAGTGATGAGCAGCCAAGAAATTTTCCCAAAGGATTGGATGTTATGTCTATTCTAGGTTCGAATCAAGCTGAGAAGCTACTCGAAGATGAATTCAAAACAGTACCCAAACTAAGTGCAAATCATAATTTCTTAAAAAAGCAATTTCAAGGTTATGATGATAAAGTCTACAATCAGAACATTTATTGGAGCTGGTTAAACTCAATTCGCTCTTTATTTGGCAAACCAGCCAAAGGTCTCCCGGATTTTGTGTACACTCCCGAATGGGGCTACCGCTTGCTTTTAACCTCTCACGGAACGTGGGCAGAGCTTCGCCACGATACCTTATTGTATGCCAAGCAATCTTACGCGGAAATGGGTGGACCGGATCCCGAAACGATCTATTACGCGGGACAACCGGAAATTCCCAAAGGGTATGTGGAACCAAATTATGTATTTTTTTCCGAGTTTGGGACGTTGGTATACCTAACCAAAGACAAAATACAAAAAGCGGGAGTTTTAACGGATGAATATTCTCAAAAATTGGAAAAATTCCAAGCTATTATCGTGAAACTTAGCAAAATTGCACAAAAAGAAACAACAGGCTCTCCGATTACGGACGAAGACTATTTGTTTATTGCCAATTTTTCCAAAGAATTAGGAGCGATCATTCTTCCTTTTGCGGACTATATTGAAGATCAATACAAACAAATGGCTATTATAGCTGATGTTCACACAGACGCTTTTTCCCAAATGGCATTGGAAGTAGGGGTTGGCTCACCACAAGAAATGTTTGTTTATGTAAAAGATAAAAACGGTTCTCGTGTATGTGTTGGTTATACGTATTCTTATTATGAGTTTAAAAATTCGATAGACAAAAGAATGACAGACGAAGACTGGAAAAAAAAGGTTTACGAACCATCTTCCAAAGATTATCTACAAGCCAAAAAACCATCTTGGATAAAAATGATTCCAACTATGAATTGAAAAATACATTCTTCCCATTTTTGAAATGGATAGCTTACTGCCGTTCCTAAACCGCTCTAAATAACAAAGAAGTCCTATCTTTTGCGATCCCTCTATCATCAATATCGGAAGGATGAAAATCCGGTTTGAAGTAACTCAAGAAACCTCGAATACCAACCCTTATAATGCTATTTCTATTGGATATTACCTTTCCCATATCTTTTAGAAAAGAAAAAAAACTGTAGTTCTTTTCTTGTAGCAAAAAGCTCGTTGTTCCTACAACCAAAAGTCCATACAACGCAAAAGTTCCCATAAGCATACCGGATATCCTAAGAAGATAATCATCGTCAACTTCTTTTAAAACATCAAACGATACGTGTTTATGCTCGATTTCTTCCAGAGAATGCCAATACACCAATTCTTTCATTGTTGGAGAAAAATCTTCCGTAATGGTGCTTGTAAAAGAATTGTTTGCCCATACGGCAGTGTAGTGCTCCATTGCAGAGGTAATGGATAACGTCATTTTATGCCCAAAGATTTCGACAATCAACTTTTCCAAGATATCAAAAGAAATCTTTTTGAAGAGACCCACAAAACCTTCAATTTCATATCCTTGTTCTTCTAAAAAATGATTGAATTTTTCATGAGCTTTTCCGTGTTGGACTTCTTGAGCAATAAATAGCTTTATTTCTTCTTGAAGTTTAGTGTCTTTAATCTCATTTGCAAAATACTTAACGGATCGAATAAAGAATTTTTCTCCATCCGGAAAGATCGAACTTAAACCATTAAACATACTGGTTCTCAATACATTATTTCCCAAATAGTATCTTGGAACGTTACTAAAGTCCCAATTAAAACTCCTAACCAAAATGTCTTGGTTTAGTTGACGGTTTTGACCTTGCAATAGCTTAAATTGTTTTTGGTTATCCATAATTATATCTCCTTATTGATTGTGC
This sequence comes from Leptospiraceae bacterium, assembly GCA_024233865.1. GTDB lineage: Bacteria > Spirochaetota > Leptospiria > Leptospirales > Leptospiraceae > JACKPA01. The sequence goes on from JACKPA010000010.1 coordinate 158,233, forward strand.
TTAATCGACACATGAAATCATATCCCCTCCTTACTCTCAATCCATTCCATAGCCGTTTTCTCGAAAACTACTAAAACTCTTAGTTAAAATTTCGATTTATTTTCTTGTATAATTGCCTCTAATTTTTTGATCTGCTTTTCCAATATTTGTTTTTTTACAAAGCAAAATTCTTCTAATTTCCTATTAACAGGTGTCATAATTTTATATAATCTTCTACTAGCTTCACTACGTTTTAGTTTCAAAAGAGGTAATAAAGAACTTTTTCTTAATCCTTCTAATTCAGAATGAGCTAACCCTAATTTGTTTATTGTTTTGTTCGCTGATTCATCAACTCCAAATATCTTTCCATTTCTATCAAATTGAAATTTAGTTTCACAAGTTAAATTTAATGGTGATACAAAATATTTTTCTTCTTGCGGAGGAGGCCAATCACCTTTTTTATGAGCTCCATAAGGAACTTTAGAGCGATTTGGCTCTGGATAACAAGCTAAAAGATTTTTATAATCAACATCTTCCCCTTTATTACAATGCTTTTGTGGTTTTAAATGTTCTATATGAAATGTACTATTATCAATAGATAATCCTGTGTAAGCACAAAGAAAAAATTGTTCTTGTAACAAGTTTTTAGATACAATATCCATTGCATTTTTATCCTGTCTTAATAAATCATATCCAAAATTAATATCTTGTTTATTTTTTTGAATCCATTCTATTAAAATATTAGGAGTTTTTGATTTTTTAATATATTTCATTCCGGGTTCTCCAAAGTAGAAATCAGTGTATCCAAAAATACAATTTCATCATCTACAACAATAGTTCTAAGTTCTTCTAATTTTTTTCTAGCATCTTGTATTTCCTGTAGACCTACCATATCGTTATGAATTATTTTTTCAATTTCATTGATTTGATTTTGAACTTCGATAGGTCGAGATTCAGCTCCCATTATATGTTTAAGTACCCAATTAGAATTTAATCCATAAGTATAATCTTTTTTCTTACAATTTATTTTTCCACCTTCATTACTAAGAAAGAATAAAAAACTTGATTTAACCGAACTAACTATTTGTGGTGAATATGTTGTAGTAAAAAATTGTATTTTAGGAAAAGTTCTTTTTAAATCTCTTACAATTTTTCTCTGCCATTTTGGATGTAAATGTAAATCTAATTCATCAATCATTACAATACCTTCTGTTTCTTCTAAAACTCTTTCACCTAAATGTGGATTTAGTTGAATCATCTTTCTGGCAATATCTCCGATCAGTAACAAAATGTTTTTTTGTCCATCACTCAGATTTGAGAATAATTGATAATTATCAGAAAATCCAATGATAATTTGCTTTTCTTTTGCTGAAAAATCTATATAGGTTGAGCCATCTAAACAATTTAATATAGCCTGTTTTGCTTTTTTAAAAACTAAGTCTTCTTGTTCTGATTCGGATTGATATTCAGCCCAAGATTCTTCTGCAAACCAATTTATAAATTCTTGAATTGAAAGACCTGCTTCAAAAGAACTTTGATAAATACCAAGCCCAAAATTATTAGGATTTAAGTATCCTTCTCCCTTTAAAGTTTTATTTCCATCTAATCTATAAATCAAATCTTCTCTTTCTTGTTTATGTCGATTAATATCATAATAAGCAAGCAAAGGTAAATTAATTCTGGAAATTTTACCTTGACGTACCGACTCATCAATTAATTTTTGTAGTTCTTGATGTTCTTTTTTGTGAAAAATAATATTGTTTTTTCCATCATCAAATTCACCTCCATCCATAATTACACCTTCAAAACCAACTCTAAATGAATCATATAGATTTACAGGGTTATAAACCAGTTCTTTATCTCTTTGTATTTCATATTCAAGATGTTTATTAAATATTTGTACGGAAAACCGAATTTTACAAGGAAGGACTTTTTCAAAACTTAGTTTTTTTCTAAGTTTATGTCCTACGATCCTTAGAAACTCATCTCTAACCATATAATTATTTTGAATATTGGTTATATCAAAGATAAATGATTTAATAGAATGTTTTAAAGCAGTTAAGAAAGCAGTTTTCCCACTTCCATTCTCTCCAATAAATAGATTGAAATCAGGATGAAATTCAAAACTATTATCTTCAAAACACTTAAAATTATGTAAATGTAATTTATCTATTTTCATTTTTTATCAAATCGTCCCCATAAAGTCACTTCATTCTCCATCCCAATTTCATAATTGAACCGATTGGTTGTGCTTAATCTACACGTTCTTCTTTTTTAATTGGGTCATTTTCTATAAATTGCTCATCAGATTCTTGCGTTTTCGAAGAACTTTTTAAACCGATATGAAAAACTGCATAACCAGGCAGAACTATTTGGGATAAAGCCATGCCTATAACCATACCGTCCGAATCAGCATAAACAAAACTCTTTTTGTTGCTTATGGGGTCAATGATTTCAGCCAATAAATCATTTTTATTTACCAAAGAACCGGATTTAATTTTTGGAAAAATCATTCCACCAGAGTTTGCTCTACTCCATTTTGTGCTCAAATAAATTGCATTGGTTGTTTTACTACTTGTGATTTCGATTTTTATTACCTTTAAATGAGCCAGTAAAGCATTCATTCCTTTTACACCTTTTGTAATATTGCTCATCTGCAATCTCAAAGGTTGTCCCGCTTCAAATATAATGGCTGGTATGTTTACATCGGAAGCAGACGTGCGTAAAGTTCCTTTTGCTCCCGGTTTATGTATTACAATAGGAGCTCCAAAATGGATAGCCATGTTTTTTATTTGAGGCTTTTGCAAGTCTGCTCGTATTTGTGGAAGGTTGCTTCTATGGAAAGATGCAGTGTGAAAATCTACCAAATAGTCACACTTTTTAATCACTTCGTTAAAAATTTGATAGGCAATTCGGGAAGCTATACTACCTGTTGGATTTCCGGGAAAATAACGGTTCAAGTCTCTTCTGTCCGGAAGATAACGTTCTCCCCGTTTAAAGCCAGGAATATTTACTATCGGAATTCCAATCAAAGTCCCGTTTACTTCTTCAGGGTCAAATTGATTTAAAATTCTTCTTACAATTTCAATTCCATTCAATTCATCTCCATGTATACCACCTGTCATGCAAACGATTGAACCTTTTTGAGTTCCTCTTATTATGGATACCGGAATTTCAATTCTTTCAACGGTGTACCCGCCTTCAATCACTAAAGCAATGGTTTGTTTTGTTCCTATTTTAATCGAATTATCATTGATAATGAGTTCTTTGTTATCCCCTTCCAAGTCAGACGATTGACTTAGAGTTTTTGAGGAATAGGTAAATAGGTAAACCAGAATTAAAAAAACTAAAGTAGAATAATAAAATGTTTTCATGTAATTACAACTCCTACGGTTTCAAGTCTTCTACTATTTTTATTTGCATATCTTTGAAAAAAGATTTTTCTCCTTTTTTGGGCTCGGTACTTTGGAAAAAAGGTTTGTGTTTATTTTGCAATACCTCTCTATAAGAAGTAGTTTCTATTTCGACCTTGTTTCCTTTTGATTTGAATATTGATTTAAAATTTTGTCCTTGGTGCTTGGAGGTTGTAACAACCAAATCGAAGTAGTCTTTTAGATAAGCATCTATGTCTTTGGGTAGAAAAAAGCTCACAAATTTAGGTGAAAAAATGTGAAACAAATTTCCGGAACTATAGTATTTAGGATACTTATGATAATAGCCAATCAATGTTTCGGTATCTGTATTTTTGGATCGTATTAATTTATAACCAAGATTTTTAATACTTACTTTCAAACCATAGTAGTTTAGTTCCAGGTTGATTTTTAAGGTTACATGACCTATCTCCGGAATGGACACTTTAGGTTTGTGGTAAAAAACGAGGCTAATTGAATTTTTGTTACTCTCCACTTGGTAGAGTTTGCTTTTACCGGAAAAAACCTGGATATTAGATTTCATTTTCTGCAAGAGTTTATCCAAATTTTTATAATCGTTTGGGTACTCGTAAAAATTGGCTTTTTCCATTCTTAGAGTCAACTTGGTATGATCAGGCTTTTTATCTATAAAGCAGTTGAACTTGGAGCATACAAACTGGTACAAAACGGATTTATTCAACTTTTTTTCAGGTTCGTTGTCTTGAATCATAATCTGTGTTAGCGTATTTGCCCAGTTCAAAAAATCACCAACGTTATAAGTAGGATAGTTGAGAAAACTGTATCCGTAAATTTTATAGGTTGGCTTTTGGTTGAATTGGGATTTTACATATTCTATTTTTTTAAAATAAACGTCGTCTTTATTTGGATTTTCTTTATAATCCCAAGAAGATGCGTTTTTATCATTTATATATCCTGAAAGAGAAAGTCGATCTCCGTTTTTGTAAAGGATAAACTCTTTGTTTGGTTCCATTTTCCCATAAAGGGCTTCGTACTTTTCTTTTTCTTTACCCTTAAGAGAAAGCAGTTTTTCTATATCAAAGATATTCTTCCAAAAATCACTATGTGTTTGATTTTTGACTACACAAAATTCCGAACTAAACAATGTGAGAATAATAAACAAGTATTTCATTTTTCAACTAATCCTAATTCTAAAAACCTTTAGATTTTCTGTTGTGCTTGGGATTTGCTCTTCCAATTCTTCTACCTTTATATTTTGGGCTTCCAATATTTGTCTTACTTCCGGTTTGTTATAAAAATACTCTGAGAAGGCAACCTGTCCGGCATTGACAAAGCTTTGCAGTTTAGCTCCTAAATTGATCGTACTTCCGAAGTAATCAATTCCCGAATTAAAATTTACGGCTATGCAAGGTCCTGTATTTATGGAAACCCTCAATCGAACAAAAGATTCCTTTACCGACTTATCAAAAACTTTTTGCAATTCAATAGCAGCCTGCAAAGCATTGGCTGGTTTTGTAAAACCGGACATAACAGCATCTCCTATCGTTTTCACAATTACACCTTCATAACGATTTAATATGTCATATATTTTTTTGAAGTGTGATTTTACCTTTATAAAGGCTGGAATATCTCCTTCCATTAAATACATTTGTGTAGAACCCACAATATCCGTAAAAAGTATGGTTTGCTCTCCAAGATTGAGGTGTACGTCATAAGGAAGTTGCTCGGTAGAAAAAAGATTTTTATAATCCTGAAAATTAAACAGAGTAGAAGGACGCAAAATATCAACTTCCCAGTCCAAAGATTCTAGAGTAAAAGACGCTTCTTTATTTAGGGTATTTTGAATAGATATTTCTGGTTTGGGTTTTGTTTGTAGTTCTTTGTGAGTTTGCTCCGGTTTCCAAATTATTTTTGAAGCCAGGTAACCTTCGTCTATATTCAGATAGTCCACCCCCTCTATACTCTTAACCCTTAGTCTGTATTTTCCTCTTTCCAGTTCCGAAGGAATGGTAACTCCCGTACCAGGTTCTAAGTTCAGTTGAACTTTGATATGACTTTTTTTGGCTGGCTCCGCACTGCAAAAAAAGACTTCCGGAACATTCCGAATGGAAGGATGAATATGAAACGTTATTTCGATTGAATTTTCTTGGTTTGTTTCAAAATCAACTTCACAAACATCACAACTACCGTTCACAGGAACGTCCCACAATGAACTTGCTTCTTTTCGAACTCCTCGACAATGAGGACATATTATGTCCCAGCTCATAGTGAGCAAACCAAACTTTGTTGCATACAGAAAAGTTCGAATGATGTCTCTTTCAGGGAAATTCCATTTCTTGGACAAAGACACAACCCGCAATCGGAAAAGTTCCGTATCATCTCCATGAAGAATATATTCCGACAATTTGTCGAGTATTGCTTCCGAAAGATTTTGTTTTTTTAGGTCTTGTATGATGTTTTGAAGTCGAGTTTTTGACTCACTTGAGATTTCCGATGGAAAAGAAAAAATAGTTTCCTTTTCTGACTTTTCCAAAATAGCTTTTTCTACTAACGAAAGGGCTTTTGCAAAATTTGCTTTTATGTTGGAACTTGCCATCTTTAAAAGCATAGCATACATGAAGTTTCTGGGAATCCAACCGAAATAGATATAAAGCTTTGTTTTCTTTTTTTCAATTTCAACCAATTCAAAAATGGCTCTTACAGTGTGTGCAAATCCTGTTTTGTATTCTCGAATAGCTATGAGGTGATGACCATATATCCATGTCCAAGGAACCTCGATCCATTCCGTAATAATACCAAGGTATTTACTTGAACCATACAAAACTCCATTTTTCTCTTGAAATTTCATTTCCGGAAGTCCCATAAATCGGTTTATTTGAGAAGTATCCGATATATAAGGCCAAAGTTCTTTTTTACTCAGTTTTAGTTCAAATTCATAATACCATTCAACAGGATTCCTTTTGGACAAATACTTATCTTGCCATGGGTATTTTTTTAAGAATTCTTGCAATTCCATTCTACTTCAATCCTTTTTGCAGTAAATCGTGTAAGGATACAATACCAACTACCGTGTTTTCTTTGTCAACAATAGGCGTGACGGAAATAGGCCGTTTCCTTCCTTCCATAGATAACAATACATCATAAGCCATCATATCGGAATAAAAGGATGTCGGATTAGAATTCATGATTTCAGAAGCCTTTTTAGTATTAGACAACTCATTTTTGGTCAAGAGCTTACGAATATCATAATCCGTAATAAAGCCTTTGAGTCTATAGTCTTTATCAACTACGGAAACAGCTCCCACAAGCTTGGTAGTAATCTCGTTCAAAACTCCATTCAAGTCAGTATCCAAAAAAACAACCGAGTTTTGCTCACCTTTTCGCATTACGTCTTCGACCAAAAGGCTTAGGCGTTTTCCAAGCCTACCGGAAGGGTGATACAATGCGAAATCTTGCTCTTGGAAACCTTTAAGTTCCATTAAAGTCATGGCAATGGCATCACCGGCTACTAACGCTATGGTAGTGCTAGAAGTAGGAGCAAGTTCCAAAGGACAAGCCTCTTTTAAAATCGGAGTTATGACTACAACTTCGGATTCCGCTGCTAGTTTTGATTTCGGATTGGCTGTGAGGGCAATAATTTTTGCTCCAATTTTTTTTATGGTAGGCAAAATGGACAAAAGCTCATCACTTTCTCCACTTTTTCCAATGGCAATCACTACGTCTTCGTGTTGAATCGCACCCGCATCACCATGAGCAGCGTCGGTAGGGTGAAGAAAAATGGAAGGTGTTCCAGTGGATGACATTGTGGAAGCAATTTTTTTAGCAATATTTCCGGACTTTCCCACTCCTGTTACGACAACTTTTCCTTTGCAAGCTAGAATCAATTCCACAGCGTCAACAAACTTCGGATCGATATGACTTCTAAAATGTTGGATAGATTCGATTTCCGTATCTATGGACTTTTTGATTTTATTTAATATGTCTTGTTTATCCATAACACAATTTTACCATTCGATTTTTTCCACTTATATCTTTTTTAATTTCCATGTTTGTGTAACCGAACTTTTCTCCCAACTCAGAAATACGAGTTGCCCATTTGGTATGAGTTTCCATATAAAAAATCCCTTCCTGTTTTAAAAAGTCTTTGGCAGTTTCCAGCATTTTCGTAAAGAATGTTTCCGGATCACTTAAGAATAAAGCTTGGTGGGGTTCAAAATCTACAACATCAGGCATTATATCTTTTTTTTCGTCTTCGGGAATGTAGGGAGGATTGGATACGATTCGATCAAATTTTAATTCCGGTGGGAAATCATTAAACAGGTCACTTTGTAAAAAAGAAACTCCAGTTACTTCATTTCCCAGTATACTATCGGTATTATTTCTAGCTATATCCAAAGCTTCTTGGGATATATCGCTTAGGACAACTTCCAAATCGGGAAATTCCTTTTTTAAACTGATTCCAATACACCCACTTCCCGCCCCTAAATCCAAAATTTTATAGCTTTTATCTTTTTCCAATTCTTTGAGAACCCATTCAATCAGCTCTTCTGTTTCCGGACGTGGAATCAGAACATTTTGATCCACATAAAAAGTGGAATGATAAAAATCCTTTTTATTAGTGATGTAAGCGATAGGCTTAAAAGTTACTCTGTCTTTAATCCGTTTTCTGTAGGCATCTTTCTCCGCTTCATTCAATTTTTTATCAAAATTGGTATAAAGACGAATTCTTTCGAGTCCCAGCATATCAGCCAGCAAAACTTCCGCATCCAAACGCGGACTTTCAATTCCTTGATTTTTTAAATACTCTTCTGATTTTTTTATCACATACAAAATAGTGTCTTTTTCCATTGTTACTCATTTAAAAAAAGTATCCAAAAAATTAAACAATCTTTACTATGTTTGTTAAAATTTATAATTCAATGATTTGAAAATAAGAATTATATTCAAGTAGTAATTCAAAACAGATTAAATTTTTCTATTTAGGAAAGTGTCACTATTGGCAATCGCTTACCCAGGGCTAGTTCACAGAACAGGCTTAAATTTGCTCTTAAGATAGAAACATGTTGATTAACTATAGAGGGTTTTCCAATCTGTCATATTTCAATTTCCACATTAGCTTCGTTTTCAGCCTGAATTTTTTTGTAGATAGATATTTCAGAATTTAAACATTCCAAACTAATGAACATACAATAAGGGACTTCCTGTTCTAAATCTTTTTCCCAGCCTTTATGACCAACAACAGCAAAGCTAATGGATTCAGTTAGTTCAAAAGATTTTAAATAAACCCAATCTTTCTGAAGAGAACTATCATTTCTTTTTACACCTTTTATTTTGCCCCAATCTTTTTGTTCTCGAATAGTCCATTGGATTACTTCGGGAGTTTCCTCTTCTTCTATAAATTCATCTTCTTCGGAATTAGTATAATCAGTTACTCTTTCTTGAAAAACTTTTTCGCTTTCTCCTAATTTACTACTCATCCAATCAACCCATGCAGAAACATAAGAATGAGAACCTTTTCGTGTCCGTCTTATGTTTGCCTTATAAGCAAGACTTACCTCTAATAAAAATATATGTGAATCACCCTGTCTTCTTAATTCCTCTGGGATTTTAAATGAATAGATATGTGCTTTTTTAGCCTGAATAGTATTTTCTGCTACAAATGTAATTCTTGATTTAGAATTATCCAATGCTCTTTCTAAGGAAGGCAATCCATATCCAAAGTATCTAAGTGCATTGAAAGGATTATAACCATTTGCCTTTTCTGACCATCTAGCCGATTGAGTAACTAACGCACGTATAAATAGAGAACTTGCATTTGTCCATTGAGATAAAATTTTAGCTGCTATATGGGTTACTTTGGGAGTCGCAAAAGAAGTTCCAATATCCGTTCCTATAGCTGGAATACCTTCTAATGTAGATTGGATTAATTCCACACTTGCCTCATGTCGAGAACTTAAGTTTGGATTGGAATTTTTCTCTCCAATCCAATCCCCTCCATATTCTACTACATCTGGTTTAATGCTTCCCCATATTCCGAGACCGGTTCTACTAAAAGAAGAAATTTCATCTGTTGTCCCAAAAGACTTCCAATTTTCATCTTCAAATTCTCCGTTACAAATAGACCCAACGGTTAAAGAAAAAAAACTTTGAGCTGGATTTGCTATTCTAGTAGATTTTTCATTTAAGAAAGTTGGGTAATTTCGACTTGCCAATAAATGTTCTTTTATTCCTGGATTAAATGGATCATTTGTTCTACGCCCTATATTACCTGCGGATATGACAAATAACACATCTCTTTCCCAAATTAATTTGTCTATTGAGGCAGACCAATCCGACATATGCTTAGTTCTACAAGGGAATTGAGAGTTTATACTAACATTGTATAGTCTAGAGTTTAGCGGTAGATAATCATATACGATTCTTTGCATTAGGTGTGGTGGATAAAGTTCGTAAGGTAGAGAGTTGTATTTATTCAAGACCTTTGCATTCATAATCCAAGAATGATGTTGATACGTGCCTGACCTTGGTATAGAATTAGAAAATAAAACGGCTCCTGTTACCTTTGTTCCATGTCCACCATTTGAGACCAAATCAGCAGTAGAGCTTTCTTCTGTTATATAGGACTTTGAATGTTTGGTTAATATTGCATCAGTTATATATCTATGATTTTCCTGAATTCCACTATCTATAACACATATTCGAGGAGCATTTTGATCTGGTGAAACAAAATCTAACTCATTTTGCTCTTCCATTTGTTCGTTAGGAAAACTATCTATTAAATAAGGATCATACTCATTAACCTCAAAAAGGTAAGAATAATTTAAAACTAAATCTTTTAATCCCTTACCATTGATTTTAATTCGAACTCCGAAGCTATCTCCAAAATCTTGGTAAGAAGTTAGACGTTCAGCTAAATATGTTTCTAAAATAAAACTTTGCTCAAGTTGAGTTTGTCTTTTTAAAGCAATCTCATCTCTTTTAATTTCTATCTGGACTTTCTTATCCTTCCATCTCTGGACTTTTAGCAGATAATGATTTTCTGTTTCTTCTGGATCTTTGCTTGGATAATCTGAAATAAGAATACTACATGACACTCCAATATCAATAATATAAATATTATCCTCTTCAATTCTTTCCCATTTTTCTTGCAAACTATCCGAGAGGATATTTGCGATTCGCCATTTATAACCTTCTTCAATGTTCCATAATTTTGCAACTTGATCTTTATCTCTTCCTGTTTCAGATAGGAATGCTTGAATCTTTTTTTTGAGACCTTTTAACTGTAAATCCCCTTCAATTGATGCTCCAATAATTACTCCATCGTCTTCAACTGAGATGACTTCAATTCCGAACCCACGTAAAGAATCTATTTTTAGACCTTTTGGATCAATTCTTAAAAATAAAGGAATTGCTTCAGGCAAAGGAGGGAGACCAATTTCCATTCTTTCCTTTTGAACGTTTTCCCATTCTTCAATGATTCTATTTGTTTGATTTAAAAGATTTTTTCCATGTCCAGACCTATCATTAAGATTACCAAGTGTAATTGGAGACTTGGTTTTTTTTCCGCCTCCATACGGAGAACGGTATTTAGCCTCTATACTTTGTTTAATTTTGAGGTGCGGAAACTCTGCCATTTACTTTCCGGTCTCTTTATTTTCTTCTATCGCTCTTAAAAGATGTAATTCATTTACCGGCAAATCTTGTTTTAACACAGCTTCTTTAGAAGCGTCCTGTGCTATTTTTACAATGATGGCTGCTGAGTATCCATTCAATCGTTCTGCTAATTTTTTCCAGTTTATTTTATTCGAAATTTTAATAGAGGATAATGTGGATTTTAATAATTGCAGTATTTCATTTTCAGAGGGAAGAGGAATTTCAATTACATCATCAAATCTTCGGAATAAAGCAGTATCTAAACTACTTTCAAGATTAGTAGTAGCGATTAAAATGCCAGGAGAAGAATATTCTTCCATTAAGTTTAAAAGAATGTTTACAACTCGATGCATTTCTCCTACATCATTGCTATTACTTCTTTTTTTTCCGATATAGTCAAATTCATCCAGTAACAATACGCATGGATAATCTGCGACAGAATCAAATATACCTCTTAAATTTCCAGCAGACTCACCAAGGAAAGAAGAAATTACAGCCTCAAAGCGAACTTTCAGAAAAGGCAATCCCAAATTCCAAGCGATTCTTTCCGCACTCATACTTTTGCCACAACCTGGGTAGCCATAAAATAATATTTTTTTTCTTGGCTTTAACCCAAAGTGAGCTAACCGTTCTCTGCCTGCATATTCGTCTTCAATCCTACGAATTTTTTCTTCTACACTTGCAGGAAGGATCATATGATGACGGAGTTCTTCTCTATCTACATATTTGGCAAGAGGAATTTTATATCGCTTATCAGTTGGAATATCATGTAAAGGAACAACTTTACCCTTAGGCTTGCTACTTTCGCGTGTTAGCCTTTTTTTAAGGATTATCTCTAAGTCCCCTGCCAAATTGGTATGCCCTTTCTTTCTTTCTTCAGAAATTATTTCTTGAGCAACCTTGACTAAATCCAAACTTTCTTCAGAAGGTATTGTTTTAAAAAGACGTTTTAGCAATGATTGGTTCATTTTCGATACCTTCTCCTCTAGGATAATATTGTAATAAGTATAGGACAAAATAAAATCTACATGAGTCAATTTTTATATTTAGAACTAATAAAAAAAAAGACTCACGTATTTTAATACACCAAAAACGATGAAAATATCCTCTACCATGATTGCTTGAGTCTATTTAGGAAGGAAAGTTTCTCCGGCATAAAGCTAATTCCCAAAAAATCCTCTGCCCAACCGGATTTCGTGTTATTTCCCTTATATTATAAGCAACTTCCTAGTTAGCTCAGCTCTGTTTGAAAGGAGTTTCCCGCTAATCTTCAACCCTAGCTTTTCATAGTAAAAAATACTTTTTCTTGACAAGAAATAGGGCAGGGGTAGGGTTATTTTGTCTTGGTAGTGCAAGACAGATGTAAAAAGTGAATGAATCAAAGTAGTTATACATGACCAATGAACAATTAAAAGACTTAGAGAATAAACTATGGGATTCAGCGAATTCGCTTCGAGCGTACGGCGGGATAAAGGCGGCAGATTATGCTGTTCCGGTCTTGGGTTTAATTTTCTTGCGATTTGCGGATAATAAATACAGCCACTACGAAGAAAAAATTGTAAAAGAATACAATAAAGATAAAGGCACACGCATGGAGCGAACTATTGAATCCATTGCTATTGAGAAATGTGGATTTTATCTACCGGATTTTGCTCGTTATGATTATTTATTGAAACTTTCTGGCGATAATAAAATGGCAAAAGCCTTAGATAAAGCTATGAAAGGTATCGAAGATCATTTAGACGCAAAGTATAAAAATATTCTACCAAGACAAGACTATTTCGAGATTGAAAAAAAGAAAGACAGTATTCTACCTGAGCTACTCAAAACATTTTCGGACATTCCCAAAGATGCGACAGGCGATATCTTTGGAAAGATTTATGAATACTTCCTTGGCGAATTTGCTATGAGCGAAGGACAGAAGGGCGGAGAATTTTTTACTCCTACTTCTGTTGTTCGCTTTATAGTAGAGGTAATTGAGCCTTATGCTGGAAAAATATATGATCCTGCTTGTGGTTCTGGTGGTATGTTTGTTCAGAGTGCAAAGTTTATAAAAGAAGCTAGGCATGATATAAATGATATTTTTGTTTATGGTCAGGAGAATATGGGAGAAACAGTTCGTCTTGCCAAAATGAACTTAATGGTAAATAATATTCGTGGGGAGATAACAGAGGTTAACTCCTACGAAAACGATCCTTATAAGAGTCTGGGGAAATTTGACTTTGTAATGGCAAATCCTCCTTTCAATGTGAAGTCAGTAAAGGAGAGCACAGTTAAAAACGATGAGCGTTTTACAAAGTTTGGTCTTCCCAAAAATAAAGGTAAGAATACGGACGATAGTATCACAGATGCAAACTATCTTTGGATTTCTTTATTTGCCACATCTTTAAATGAAAAAGGAAGAGCTGGTTTCGTAATGGCGAATTCTGCTTCCGATGCTGGAAATTCAGAATACGATATACGTAAACAAATCGTAGATAGTGGAATGGTAGACTGTATGGTGAGTATGCCTTCCAATATGTTTTTTACAGTTACGCTTCCGGCTACTCTTTGGTTTTTTGATAAGCAAAAAATAAAAACAAATCGTAAAGATAAAATTTTATTTATAGATGCAAGAAATACCTATCACCAGATTAACCGTGCGCAAAGAGAATGGAAAGAAGAACAAATCCAAAACCTTGCTGCCATTGTCAGACTCTACCGAGGTGAAAATGAACGTTATCTGGAACTAGTTACTGACTATGCGAAGAAAGCAGATGACTCGATTAAAAAACTCACCTCACCCTTTGATGCTTTGTATAAAAGAATCGTAACAAGTCTCAATAATCTAAAACAATATGCTACAAACACAAAACCTAAACTTACCAAGGAAAACCAAAAGAAATTAGAAGAATCGGGTCTTATAAAAAAGTTAAACGAAATTACAATTTCTAAATTGACATTACCCACAAGTTCCCTTCGACTCCGCTCAGGGAACGAAAAATATACAAACAAACAACTCTTAGCCTTTGGAAAAACTTTAACTGAGTATGCAGCAGCTCTAAAAGAATTAGATACAAATCTCAAAACGAATAAAGATGCCATTAGTGAATTATGGACAGTAACCGATAAAGTCTTAAAACAAAAAGGCGACAAATCATGGACTGATCTTGAATTAAATAATCTTGCAAAGGCTTTAGATGAATTACAACAAGCCTGGAAATCTGCCATTGAAAAAGTGTTTTACTGGCAGACAAATATTCACTGGTTGCAATCCCGCTTTCCCGATGCAAAATATATAGACGTAATTGGCTTATGTAAATTAGCCGACAAAAAGGAATATGCCACCGAACAAGACTATTCTCTGAACGCAGGTCGCTATGTGGGAGTAGATTTAGAGGAGGTTATTGTCTCTCAGGAGGAATTTAGAATAAAGATAGATTCTTTAAAGAATAGCTTCCATGAAATATCACAAAAATCTCTTAAGCTTGAAAAAGCAATATTAAGTAACTTAGAGTCATTAATATGAATGTAAAAGAAATAGTTTTGCAAGATTTGATATCTTTTACCAAGGACGGAGAATGGGGAAAAGATAAAGATACTGGTAGCTCTATAGAAATGTATGTGATACGAGGAACTGATTTTCAAGATGTAAAAGCTGGATATTTTGGTAATTTGCCGATTCGTTGGATACCTAAGCATATTGCAGAAAAAAAAACATTGGAAGCCGGTGATGTCTTAATTGAACTTGCCGGAGGCACAGAAGATAATCCAACAGGAAGGACTTGTTATGTTAGCGAAGAGTTTATAGCTAATAGTGACAGACCGTTGACTGTTGCAAGTTTTAGTAGATTTATTCGATTTGATAATAGTATATGTGATAGCAATTATATATATTGGATGCTTCATTTTTTACATAAATATCGGATAATAAAAAAATATCATGTTCAACATACAGGGACATCCCGTTTTCAATGGACATTATTTTCCAATAAGGAAAAAATTAAAGTTCATGAATTCCCCATTCAACACAAAATCGCCAATATCCTCTCTGCCTATGATGACCTAATCGAAAACAATAAAAAACGCATTAAGCTATTAGAAGAAATGGCGGAGGAGATTTATAAAGAGTGGTTTGTCCGTATGCGTTTTCCTGGTTATGAGAAGACTAAGTTCTTCAATGAACAAGGCAAACAAGTTCCATTTGGGACTAACGGTGCATTGCCCGAAGGGTGGGAGAAAGTAAAATTGGAATCCGCTTTAGAGCGGGTAAAAAGGATGCCTAAAGTCAGTACTGATCAATATTTATCAGAAGGGTTATTTCCTATAATAGATCAAGGTGATAGTATAATTGCTGGTTATACAAATGATGAAAGTTTTGTACAATTTGAACCATTGCCACTGGTAATTTTTGGAGATCATACACGAAGAGTTAAATATGTAAATTTTCCATTTGCCGCTGGAGCTGATGGTACTCAGTTTCTATATCCGAAAAATAAAAGTTTATTACCAATTTATTTTTTTATCGCAGTTAAAAATATAGATTTATCTAATTTTCATTATGCAAGACATTTTAAATTCTTGAAACAAGAATATATTATTATACCTGATGAGAAGATAGTTTTGACATTTAATGATTTAACCAAACCATTCTTTGATGAAATAAGAATTCTCTCACAAAAAAATCTCCTACTCCAAGAGACTCGTGATTTATTATTGCCGAGGTTAATGAGTGGTAAGCTCAGTGTGGAGGAACTAGCGTGATGAAGCATGAGAAACCTTTTTTTCTCTCACAGAGCACACGGAGGTGTGAGGATGGACAATGACTAAGAAAACCAAACACCCTGTATCCAATAATAGTTTTACAGAAATCTTGCTGTATACAACTCCAAGTGGGAAAGTCAAAGTTGAAATATTTCTTAGAGATGAAAATATTTGGCTTACCCAGGAAAAAATTGCCCTATTGTTTGGAGTCCAACGTCCTGCCGTTACTAAACATTTAAAAAATATCTTTGAAAGTAAAGAATTGCTCGAAAATTCAGTTAGTTCCATTTTGGAACATACTGCCGAAGACGGAAAAACCTATAAAATCGACAAAAAAATAAAAAAGAGTGATCTAATAAAATTATGGCTTACTTAAAAGAATCACATATTGAAGAAGCAGATATTCAATTCTTTGTAAATAAATTAGGATATACTCATATTGACGCTTGGGAAAAGCAGTTAGTTGGTAGATCAAGTCTCAAAGAAGTAGTTTTAAAAGACAAACTGAAAAGTGCATTGGTTAAGTTAAACAAGCATTTGCCGGAATCATGCATTGATTATGCAATGTCTGAAATTACGAAAAGTAGAGCGACTTTAACCCCAGTGATGGCGAATAAAGAAGTCTATGAACTTATAAAGAATGGCGTACAGGTAAATTATAAAAATAAGCAGGGCAGAGAAGAAAACGACTATGTTCGGATAATTGACTTTAGCCCTAAGAATGAAAATGAATTTTTGATTGTATCACAGCTCAGTATTGAATACCAACAAACTCAAAACATCACGCGTAGACCGGATTTACTTTTGTATGTGAATGGTTTGCCACTTGTAATGATTGAACTAAAAAACGCATCCGAGAAAGTCAAAACAGGTTATGATAAAAATCTAAAAGATTATCAAAGAGATATTCCTCAATTGTTTTGGTTTAATCTATTTGTTTGCATTTCAAATGGAATTGAAACTAGGGTAGGAAGCTTTAATTCTCCTTGGGAGCATTTTTTCTCCTGGCTGAAATTAACTGATACCGCAGTAAAGAATGATCAATCTACAAAATTAGAAATTGAAAAAGAAAGGGAGAAAACAGGAGAGAGTCTTAGTCTTAAATTATTCGGTGAGGGACTTTGCAGGAAAGAGAATCTAATTGATTATTTTGAAAACTTTGTATTGTATCATCGAAACAAAGTAAAGATCATTGCAAAGAATCACCAGTATCTAGGAGTAAACAACGCATTAGTCGCCCTACGAAAGAAAGATAGTAATGAAGGCAAATTAGGAGTATTCTGGCATACGCAAGGATCAGGAAAATCTTATTCTATGATTTTCTTTTCTAAGAAAATTCACCGGAAAGTTACAGGCAATTGGTCGTTTCTGATAATTACGGACAGAAAAGATTTAGATGACCAGATTTATAAAAACTTTGTAGATACTGGGACTATTGTAGAAACCAAAGACCAAAAAGAAAATTACTACCGACCAAGCGATAGAAATTCTCTCAAAGAATATTTGCAATCGAATAGAACGTATGTGTTTACTTTAATTCATAAATTCGGAATTGAAAAAGGAAAAACTTTTTATAGACTCACTGATAGAAATGATTGGATTGTAATTGTAGACGAAGCCCATCGTACTCAATACAAAAATCTTGCCGAAAATATGCGAATTGGCTTACCCTATGCACAATATATTGCTTTTACCGGAACTCCTCTATTAAAAAGCGAACTCACAAAAGATAAGTTTGGTCCTTATGTTTCAGAATATAATTTTGCACAGAGCATTGAGGATGGTGCAACTGTTCCCATTTATTATAAAAAATCTGTTCCTAGAGTAGAGCAGATCAATCCTAATTTAGTCGGAGAAGCTGCGGCAATTTTAGAAGATGAGAATTTAACCGAAGAACAAAAGAAAAAGTTAGATAAAGAATATTCAACTCTCTTAAATGTCGTTAGGCGCAATGATCGCTTAGAAGAAATTGCAAAGCATATTGTACAGCATTTCCCTTATCGTTTAGATGTTGTGGATGAAGAAGGCAAAAGACGACCAATGAAAGCAATGGTCATTAGCATCGACAAATTTACAGCAGTCAAGATGTATGATAAAGTGCAAGCATACTTAAAGGAAGAAATAATAGAATTAAGGAGAAAAATTTCTATAGAACGAGATTCCGAAAAGAAGTCTCGATATGAAAGAGCTATTGTCTTTATGAATGAAACCAAAATGGCGGTTGTAATTAGCCAAGAGGGAAGTGACAAGGAAGAAGAAAAAGTTTTTCAAGAACAAAATTTAATTATAAAACCACATAGAAAGTTAATGGATTATCCAGATGAAGACGGTCGGGATATTGAAGACTATTTTAAAGATTCTACTAACGCTTACCGCATTGTGTTTGTTACTGCTATGTGGATGACCGGATTCGATGCCCCATCTGTCTCTACGTTATACTTAGATAAGCCGCTACAGAATCATACTCTCATGCAAACCATTGCAAGAGCCAATCGAGTCACCCCAGGAAAGCGAAATGGTTTGGTAGTAGATTACTTTGGTGTGTTTAGAAATTTAAAAATAGCATTAGCCGCTTATGCAGAGGGAACTAAAGGAAAGAAGACAGAAGAAGAGGATAACGAAGAGTATCCGGCAAAAGAATTTGAAGAATTATTTATTCTATTAGAGCAAGCTATTCAGGAAACCAAATATTTTTGTAAAACTTTAGATGTTGATATTGATCAAATTTTAAATCTTGGAGAAAAAGGATTTAGAGATGTAGAACTATTTCAAGATTATGCAAATAGTATTTTAACAAAAGATGAATATCGAAAACAATTAGGTCTTTATGTAAATACGATTAATTCTCTCTATGATTCGGCAAAGCCAGAAGTGTATGATTATCCAATTATCAAAAAGAATAGAGATGTATTCCAATATTTAAAAGATATTGTAGAACGAAATGTAGATCAAGACGAGGCTGTAGAAAGAGCCAAAAAGAAAATAGACATTCTCCTGGATACAAGTATTGTAAGAATGGGCGATTTGCAAAATACGATTCGAGACAAATATACCATTGATGAATACAATCAAATAGACCTAAGTAAATTAAATTTCGAGACCTTGCGAAAAGAATTTCCTGAGAAGAAACATAAAAATATTCAGTTCGCTGATCTTAGAGAATTATTAGAAATAAAACTGACTCATATGATGGCTCAAAATAAAACGAGAGGTTCTTTCTTAGAAAATTTTCAAAAGATCATAGACGATTACAATTCCGGCAGTTTAACAATAGAAGAGGCTTACGAAGAGTTGGTTGGTCTTGCTGAATCAATGAATGAAGAACAACAAAGAGCGGCTAAGAACGAAATGACCGAAGAAGAACAGCAACTCTTTGATTTATTAAAGAAAGATAAACTCACCAAAGAAGAAGAGAAAAGCGTAAAGCTCGCGGCAAAAACACTTTTGGAAAAACTTTTCGATGCGAATAACAAGATATTAATCCAAGAATGGCATAAAGAAAAAGCCACTCAAGAAAAAGTAAAACGCGAAATTCAAATCGTTCTTGGCAGGTACTTACCGGAGCCAAGTTACGATAGGTTGACCTTTTCGCAGAAAGTAGATATTGCTTTTCAACATTTCTACGAAATGGCGCAAATGGGATTTGGGGTTGTGACGTGAGTAGAAAGTGCGTTGTTACTCGTTTAAAAAAACATAAGCTTCTTTAAAAATTTATCTTCTGTCCAAGGGTTTGATATCATTAAAATTGATAACTTCCATAGTCCTATCTTTCATCTGCATTGCATAGATTTTGTTTTTTGTTAAGTATTTTTTAACATTTTCCGGGATATAAAAAGAAGAAAAAATCGGGATAAATTTTTTATCCTTGTATTGAGGAAAGTAGTTGTATATATTTCCTATTGCTTCTATGAAATCATCAATGTATTCGATCTTCGGATTTGTTTTGGATTCGTTTAAAAGAAAACTTGTTTTGCTGATATATACAGCATCAAATTCCCTTGTTTCGCCTTTTACATTTTTCACCTTCGCCCGAATGGCAAAAAAATCCGAGTCTCCGGCTTGAAAGACTTCCGTTGCAATAGTAGGAAAGTTCGGAGCAACAATATCTTCTAAAAAAATTCCGAGTTTGAGAA
Organism: Leptospiraceae bacterium; assembly: GCA_024233865.1. GTDB lineage: Bacteria > Spirochaetota > Leptospiria > Leptospirales > Leptospiraceae > JACKPA01. Next base: position 178,130 of record JACKPA010000010.1, read on the forward strand.
CAAGTTCTTGGTATTTTCTATCACTTTCTTTCCTGTTTTGCTCAGATTGCTTGGATAACTCCTCCCATCGTTTTTGAGATTCTTCCCACTTCCTTTGAGATTCTTCTTTTAATAATTCCATTTTTTCATCAAATTTCTTTGCTCTTTCTTTGAATTCTCTAAATTCTTTGTCGGCTTGACTTATTCTGATATCGGTGCGAATGATATATTTCTCAATCCAGGTTTCTAAATTAGAGACTCTTTCTTCTACGGCTTGCATAATGGTTAATTATATAAAAAAGTTTAATTTTGTCAAGAAATTGGTTATTTCAAAATTCTTTGAAAATTAGAATTATATTCAAGCAGGCATTCATCTTTCTAAAACTGGAACATATATCAAACCATCAATTCATCATCATCTTCAATGTGTATATCCACATCTTCAAACTGATTTAACGGTTTATTAAAATAAGGTAGCCATGGTATCGTTTTTCCACTGAGTTTATAAAGCAGCACAATCCCAATAATCGCAATATTTGATATTACGGAAATAAAATAAATTTCGTGGTACATCCCATAAATGGTAAGGTTTGCTGCGATCAGGGTAATACCACAACCCATAATGATATTGTTCTCTTGTTTAAAAAATTGAACTATTATGCTCCTTGAATCTGTTATGGCAATTCTATTCAAAAAAGCATCGTATAAATAAGGATAAGAAAGTGTTAGAGCAAGAAATAAAATAAAGGAATGAAAAAAATAATTCCCAAAATCATTTGTATAATGAGGCGGTCCAATCAAACCTCCTGACAGTGTCCAAAGATAGGTTAGCGCAATGGAAACAAAAAATGCTGCCAAGCCAAATTGAATACTACCCTCAGACTCAAACAATTGTAATTTTTCCATAGGAATGATTCTCTGAAGTTCGATCAATTCCTGTTTTGTGAAATTATCCTTGTCTTCGTTGGAAAACAGTCTAATATAATAGCTTAACAACGCAACAACGGAAAATGTGAAAAATAAAAATACAAAAAATAATAAAAATTCCATAATCAATGCCTAAAGTGTCTTATTCCTGTAAATACCATAATTAAATTGTACTCATCAGCCGCTTCTATTACCTCTTTGTCTCGAATAGAACCACCGGGTTGAATAATTGCTCTTGCTCCTGTTTTTGCTATTTTATCTACATTATCCCTAAACGGAAAAAACGCATCACTGCCAACATAACTACCTTCCAAAGAAAGTCCGGATGTTTTAGCCTTTATGATTGCTAAATCAACAGAATCTACTCTAGACATTTGACCGGCTCCAATTCCTAAAGTTGAATTTTTATCCGTAAATACAATGGCGTTGGATTTAATCAATTTTACAGTAGTCCAAGCAAACATCAACCCTTTTATATCTTCGTATTCCAATTGCTTTTTGGTAACAACTTTTAGTTGATTCTCTCCAATTTTTAGCAAATCCGTATCCTGCACTAAGATACCATGGGCAACCGGTCGAAAATCCATTTTCTCTTGAAATTTTAGCAATTCATCCAAGTGGATCAATCGGATATTTTGTTTTTTTGCAAAAATGTCTTTTGCTTCTTCGGTAAAACCTTTTGCCAATACACCTTCTACAAAGTTTTCCGTGATTGTAGATGCCAAATTTCCATCTATAATTCCATTGATTCCTATAACAGAGCCAAAAGCGGAAGCAGGGTCAGTTCTTCTTGCCAACTGAAAAGATTCTAAGGGACTTCCTGTAGATGCAATTCCGCAAGGATTGAGGTGCTTAATAATGGCAGCCGAATTTTCAGGTAAATTAAAAAGAGAATGGAGAGTTGCTTGAAAATCCAAAATGTTATTAAAAGAAAGTTCCTTACCCTGGATGGTCTGCAAACTTTGCATGCTGGAAACCGATTCATAATAAGCGGCTTCTTGGTGAGGATTTTCTCCATATCGTAAATTTTGCTTTTTTTGGAATCCTAAAGAAATGTATTTGGGAAACTTCTCATTTCTAACTTGTTGCAAATAGCTGGAAATAGCTGAATCGTAGACTGCCGTAATCCCAAAAGCCTTGGCAGCCAATTGAAAGGATGTTTCTCGTGGCACGCAGTCGTTGTTTTTCTCCATTTCTTCTTGGATAATTTGGTAATCCGTTACCTCCGGAACAACTACGGTAAACTTATTATTTTTTGCTGAAGCCCTAAGCAAAGACGGACCGCCAATATCGATCTGCTCTATGGCTTCGGAAAGGGTTATCCCCTCTTTTTGAATGGTTGACACAAAAGGATATAGATTTACAACAACGAGGTCAATGGAAGATATGTTTAGCTTTTCGAGCTGTTCTTTATGAAATTCTTTATCCAAATCTCCTAAGATACCAGCGTGAACTTTGGGATGAAGAGTTTTTACCCTGCCATCGAGAATTTCCGGATAGCCGGTGTATTCTTGAATCGGAATGGCTTCAATTCCATTTTCTCTAAGAACTTTTAGAGTACCACCGGTAGAAATAATCTCTATTTTCCGCGAGTCCAAAAACTTGCAAAATTCAACAAGATTTGTTTTATCACTAACGGATATTAACGCCCTTTCAATTTTTATCATACTTTATATCTTTATTTTTTAATTAGCTTATTCCAAAAAAATATCTTTTTACTAGTTTGCAATCTTCTTTTTATAGTTAGTCGGAAAAGTACTACAGGCTTCCTGCCTGTAAAATCACAACCAGGATGGCTATAGTACTTTTGAAAATCCGAAAACCACTCTGTTTTGAATATACCACCTATAACTAAACAGAAAATGTATAATACTTTGAAGGTGATAATACGATATTACCGGAGAAAAACCCTTTTCCTTTTGTCATGTTTCTAAGAACACTTGAAAAACCTAACATGTTTTCACAGCAAGCTTCGCCTTTTACAAAATATTTCTGCCCCATAAAAGTTTCCATACTATGAACCTTCGCGTCTCTTTTTTGCAAAGCAGCCATAACAACTCCCAAAAATTCCTCTGGTACTGTGATTTCAAATTCAATCAAAGGACCTATCTCAATTGTATTCTTCTCTTTTAATAAGGTTTTTATGCCACTGATTACTGCTATTTTTAGAAGGCTTAGAGTTTGATTGTTTATGATTGGTGGACTAGTATAAGAAGTGATTCGCAGTCGAATCCCCAATATTTTGTGACCAAAATATCCGTGCGACAGAACTTCCTCAAATCCGGCAATAGCAGCTTGTTTGAGGTTCATGGGAAGGTCAATTTCAAAAATTATTGGACTTTCAAAAGATTCTGTCCTTTCTACAAAGCCTTTCAAAACACCGCTACTTACTTTCATTTCATAAATAGAATGTTCAAAAGTAATTGTATTAATTGCATTTTTCCACATTTCATATCGTGCTACTTTTAAATTACCTGTAATAAAAATTTCACCAATAGTTTTTTTTAATCGACTAACGGAAATTTCCAAGTGAAGTTCTCCGGCTCCCCATAATTCTACTTGACCCGTGTCTTCTTGAAGGGTATAACTCAAACCATTTCCTTCCCAAACAAGGTCTTTTACTCCGTTTATTACGGTTTCCCTTACATCGTCGGATATTGGCTCTATAATTAAAACAAATTGTTTCAACTCCCTTTTATTGAAATTTTCTTTCTGAGGCATTTCCAATTTTTGGCTTGTGAGTAAATCGCCTGGCATAAATTCAATAACATTATCTGAGCAAAAGATAGAATTAGCTGGCACAATCTCTTGTTTTTGGACTTCATCCAAGGAAATTGCGTATAAATTGGACAGGTAAACAGCTTTTCCATTTATAAAAAGGGTATCTCCGGAGTAAATTTCACTAAAATTTTTCAAGAAAGATGTTTTTCCAATTTTAGGATGAATTCTATTCTGAAATAGAACTGCACTTGTATCTTCCCCGATTTTATGCATTTTTGGTTCGATTTCGCATATAAAATCTAATAATTCAATAACACCAATGCCTTGCAAAGCACTTCCGATAAAAATAGGAGTAATTTGGCTTTGGACAGTGCCTTCTTTTAAGCCTTTTAAAACAAGGCTTTTAATTTTAGTGGGATTTTGTAAATATTTTTCCGTTAGGTTTTCATTCCATTCGATAAAATGAAGGTAGTCCTCCCCAACTTCAAATTTTTTATAAAAAATGTATTCAATATTGCTAATTATGTCGCTTTCATCGTAAGAATAAACAGGATATGCCCTATTTCCGAAATAGGGTTGAATTTTTTTTAGAAAATCTCCGACTGAATGTTCGCAATCGATTTTATTGATAAAGAGTATTAATGGTATGCCCTGAGAGCGAATTCGTTCAAAAATAAACTCAGTTTGAGATCGAATACCGGTAGTAATATCTATTATCAGCACAGCTATGTCTACAGCCAATAAAGAATTGTCAACCTGGGTTGTAAAATCAAGGTGTCCGGGGGTATCGATCAAATTTATAGAATATTCTTTATTTTTGGTTTTATATTTAAAATAAAAAGTGCTGGAAAGAATGGAAATCCCCCTTTGGATTTCTTCTAAGAGAGTGTCAGACTCGGTTGTCCCCTCCAATACACTCCCCGGGTTGTCTATAAGTCCGGCTTGGTACAACATATTTTCAACCAAAGTTGTTTTTCCGGCATCTATATGAGCATAGATTCCGATATTTCGAACGAGATACATACTCATATATTTAACAAGACGAATTACATGACAAGTATAATCGGATCTTTCTGTAAACATCCGTATTTTTCATTAAGTAGTTTTACCACTTTGTCTCGTATCTCTTTATACTCCTAATAAGCGAAATGCGATATACAGGATTGAATGATAATAAGCTTCCAAATCGGAAATAAAGATGTCATAAGGAATGGACGCAAAAATAGACTTAGTTTGTGTAATAAAAGGTTTCAAATCATTATTAAGAATAGCTCTACGCATATTTATCAAATCATTACTTAAAGGACCAAGTTGGCTGTATCCACGTTATTTCTTCCTCCGTAAGAGGTGGTTCCGGTAATTTTGTATAATCAATCCGCAGGTCATATCTTGCTCTTTCGTAGGCGGTATCAAGTGCATCTTGGATGTCTATGCTGACGGGAGGATCAGGTTCTTGGAGATAAATTGGAATTATGGGCAACCGATGGTGTAATTGGATTGCCCAGGCATCAAATTGTCTCAGCCTTTTTGCGGAAACAACGAAGTAAGCCATCTCAGGCAACTCTTGTTCAAAGGGCATACGCTCATACTTTCGGAGCAAATCCAACTCCACCAGTTTGATTTTTGCTTCTACGTAATCCAATCGCTTTTGGAGATATTTGTCCCGATTCTTTCCTTGACGTTTATTAATAGGAGAGAGCAATTCTATAGCGGTAACGATCTTGCGTGATTCTCGATGACGAATCTTTAGGCTAACCATACGAACATCAGTTTCTATGGGCATGCTTACCTCAAAAGCGATTGGTGAGTTGATTATTGGCTCTGCTACTGCAACGCTACCTCCGACTTTTGGTTCCGGTTGTATGATGCTTACATCAGGACGATACGACCTCGGATATTTTTCCTTATCTTCCGGTAGTATTTGATCAATGATAATCTCTGTTTCCAGTTCTGCCGTATAGTTTGGCAAAAGAACGGGAGTTAGTTTTTCCCTTAAAACAAACATCAAGCTATTGTGTACGTCTTGCCACAATTTTGGTTCTTCCAAATAGGGATCCATTCCTGGAAATGGTGAATATTTCATCTGTAATTCTCCTTGTTTGATAACGTTCTACTGACTTTGCATAATCTTAAGGAAAGCACTATGTCTTATAACAGCGATCTTCCCCCTCTCTTGGCTTTAGTTTTCTTTAAGCCTATTCAACCCCCGTTCACGGGGGTAAAAAAGACTAAAAGGCTGTTCAAGCTTTTCTGGGGGTTCTTAAAATTTGTGCAATTTTTACTCGATTCCAATATTCAGCATATCCCAAAGCTGTCTGGTTGCCATATCCTTTCATGTTCGGATTAGCTCCATATTCCAAAAGTAGCTTTACTATTTCAGTGTTGCCATTATACACTGCCAGTTGCAATGGAGTCCATCTATCTTTCTGGAAGTTGACATCGGCTCCGTCTTCGAGGGCTTGTTCTACTCCATTGAGGCAATCCAATTCTATGCTATCCCACAAATCATCGTTTGCATACGGATAGGGTGTGTTTATCAATTCAAATGACATAATATTTTTCCTTTTTATTCCCAATCTTCAATTTACAGTTCAGAAATTCGACTAAATTTCATCAATAGGATCATTTTCCAGACAGCCTGCTGTTTTTTCAAAAAAGCCAATAGGATTAATTTATAGAGTTGCTCTACGTTTGTATGTATCATTTTTGTTCCTCTTTTGACCTATCCCCCCTTCCCCCTTTCCGAACCGGAAAGGGGGCGAAAGTAGCAATGGAATCTGTTTTTTTGCATTATGAACCTAAAAATAAGCTTCTTGATGTGTTAGTAACTCCCCTTTTTCGGTTATCGAGCGTAGTCGAGATAAGGATAGTCATTCCAACTCTTCATAAATGACCGTATAGACGAGAAGTGGATGATTGATTGCTGTTTTAATATCAATTAGTTTAATCTTTTCACTTTGAATAAATTTGTTAATATTTTCGTCCAATTCTTTTGTATTAACATCACCATATTGACCCTGAATTTTAAACGTCTTTACCTTAACATTCTTCACCAACTCAAACATTTTGATTTTCTCCCACTAAACAAAATATTATTTCTTGAGTTTTTTTGGTAGTCATTTTTACTTATAATTATCACTGAACCAGCAAAAGTATACAAATATGGGCATAAAATTAGGAATTGACATTGGAACTACCAATACGGTAGTAAGCACATTTAGAAACGGAAAACCGGAAGCTTTAAAACACTTTTATGATTTTTTTGGAGAAAAAAAGGACGCAATCATTCCTTCCGTTCAATTGTATATGGATTCTGAGAAATTTTTTGGAACGGAAGCAGTTCGAGAATTTGAAAGAATTTACCAACACGAAAAAGAAAAGCTTGGAGGTATTTCTCTCCATTATGAATACAAAATGGAAATGGATAAACAGGGTAGCCAAGCGATTGAGTTGACTCGTTCCATGGTTGACTTTATTTTGGACACGATTACCAAAAACGAGAAAGTTGCAATAGACGGAATCGTGGTGACGGTTCCTCACGAATGGGAACCGGGAACTCGGGGACGCTTTCATACCGAACTCGCCATAAGAAGCAATATTCACAAAATCCCGCTTTTGCAAATTGTAAGCGAACCAATAGCCGCAGCTGCTTATTACGCCTTTGTCCGAAAAAGCCATAAGCAAGAAACTGTTTTGGTTTGTGACCTGGGAGGTGGAACGCAGGACTATACTCTTTGCCGAATATCTCCAAACAATTCTTTCACCAGAAGAAGGAGGTTGAAAATGTTCCTTTTCGTAACGCGAACTTGCAATTTTCCCATTCCCAAATTCTGGAAGCTACTCGTGAAATTGCTGATAAAGTGACAAAGCACATCCAAGAGATTCTTTATGGTAAGAGTCATTCAATCGACACGATTGTTCTCGCTGGAGGAAGTTCAAACAACGTTCTCCTCCAAGCAAATATTCAACAACTCATTTCTGTTGATTTTTCTACCTTTGAAGTGGATGATTGGAATTATGTGATCTCTTTTGGAGCATCCTTGATTGGAGAAGGAGAAGTGAAGGTAATCGAGAGGTCGAAGTTTAATTACGGAATTAAGATCATATCCAATGGTCAGATGATACCTTACTTGATTTTACCTAAAGGTACGGAATATGGAAACAGGAAAGATTCCAGAGCTTTCAGACCTCTTTTCAAGCAAAACAGTCAAACCGAAGTATTGCAATGGAGCGATAACGGAAATGATCATAAATCTGTTGGCGGGTTTGTTTTGGAAGATTCAGAGTTTCTTTTGGTTTTGATGGATGTTTTGGAAACGTCTTCCGGTTTGGTTGCGGAATTTACGATAGAGGACTTTAAACGAAAAGGTTTTTTGCAAAACGACCAACTAAAGCATTTATTGGATTCTCTAACCAAATTTCTACAAGGACCGATTTCGGAAATTTTCCACAAGCTCAACCATGAACTTACAACCGTAGAAGAGAAACAAAAGATTCTAGTTGGGTTGGCAAAGTTGAAAGAAGACTTGGAAAGAGAAGCAGAAGAAATTCGCACGATTCGGTCGGATACGGATACCAAAAGTAAAGAGTTGGCTCAACTGCGAGAACATAAGGCAAGACTTGCTCAAGATTTGAATAACATCAAGCGAGAAATTGAGATTTTAGAAAAGGAAACTGCTGAGCAAACCAATACATTAGACAAAAGAAGGACTTTTTTTGAACAAAGGAAAAAAGACGCTGAGCACTATCCTGAATACTTGGAGAAGATTAATAATGAGATTAATACTTTTCAAAGGGAACTTGGCAATAGATGGGAGATACTAGAGGCAATTCCCAATATGCACCAACTCCGTGATGCAATACAACATCATTTGCAAGAAGCAGAAAAAGCAAAAGAAGAGTTGGAAAAAGTATATAAATCAACCACCGATAAATACAGATAAACACTACTTTGTAAATAGAGAACTGATTTATTAGAAACCCCGTTTAATGCTCATTCTTATAAAGTCAAAGATTTTTGATAACTACCAAAAAATCTATATGAAAATGCAAAAATTAATTGCCAAAATAAATCCTTAGAATATTCTCAATTTTGTGGATAATATATATTTGAATTACTCTGTTTTAAGCCATATCATTGGATTCTTTTTAATGGGAGTTCCAGCTTTTTCTTTTTTTCTAATTCCCCAAAAATCAATCAACACAATTTTATTGGCTTTGGTTTTGATAACTGGAATGTTTTTGAATTTTCTTTATGGAATTTCAGAGTCTATTTACTTACCCATGAGAATGCCGCGTATCTTAAATATGTTATTAATTTTTTTTCACCATACCATTTACATCCAATTTCTTTTAAGATTCCCAGAGCTAAAATATCCTAAATTGTTAAAACGAATCTATACATTTCAGATTATATTATTTGTTCTTACTGGTAGCTTTTACACCTATCATAGTTTGCAAGCTGATTTGTACTATGAATTCAATGGAGCTTTTTATGAATATCATTCTCCATTGGCAAACAAAGTTTATATTGTAGGTATTTCTATTGTCATACTTTCTTATTTCGTTACAGCTATCTGGCGATCTTTTACTTTAAAAAATCATAGTGCCTTTTTATCTTATACTTTGCTTGTAATAGGACTTATATTTATTTCTATACTACCCATAATCATGACTTCATTAAACAACTTTGGCTACATTAGCAGGGAGATGTACAACACTTTCTTTTCTCTTGGAACAATTTTGGGAGTATTTATTTTTATTGTAGCCTACATGAATGAAACAACGGACAGAACGACTTTTTTATTTAAGGTTGCTGGTGTCGGGTTTGTTTCTTTTTTGGTAGTGTTTAATATTATAAGTTATATTGTATTACGAGAAAAAGAGGTTGAATGGGACAGGGAATATAATAAACAATTACCATTTATTATTCAGAACGAATATCGCCCAAGTGAGTTAGAATATATTTATGAATTAAGTCCAACCGGAATAGTGCATGCCCTATACTCTAAAAAAGAAAATCTTACAATACTAAATACGTTCCAAAGGGAAGCTTCGGAATTGTATTCCCACGATGAATTGATAGGAAAACGCCAATACAGATCTGAAGGCATTTTTACCCATTATATCTCTTACTTATTTCTCAATAAGCAAGAGGGCACTCTATACGAAGTTGGATTTTCTTATCGTTCCTACCGCCAAGAAATCCACAAAACAACTCTAAAACTATTCTATTTGTTGCTTTTTGGAATTGTTATTTTTACACTTGGAACACCTCTGTTTTTAAAAAGAGCACTAGTAGTTCCATTAAAAAAATTGCTTGGAGGGATTAAGGAAGCCAAAGGGGGGAACTTGGACACCCAAATTCCCGTGAAAGTACACGACGAATTCGGTTATTTATCTCAATCGTTTAATGAAATGATCGGTTCGATCAAGGACTCAAGAGAAAAATTAGAAGATTATGCTCAAAACCTTGAAGAAAAAGTAAAAGAGCGAACCAGAAAACTTGCGGACTCATTAGAACATATTCAAAAATTGAAAGAACAGCAAGACGGAGATTATTTTTTAACCACGTTGTTAATCAAACCTCTCTCTGCCAATCGTTCTAAAAGCGATAAAGTAAAAATAGAATTTTTTATTAAACAAAAGAAAGAATTTAGTTTTAGAAAAAAGAACTTAGAGATTGGAGGGGATATTTGTATTTCCCAGGACATTGATCTAAAAGGGAAACGTTATATTGCATTTTTAAATGCAGACGCAATGGGAAAGTCGATTCAAGGAGCTGGAGGAATACTTGTTTTAGGATCTGTTTTTCATTCAATCTTGCAAAGAAGCTTCACATCTGAAAAGGCAGCTGATGTTTTTCCGGAGGTTTGGGTAAAACTAACATTCAAAGAAATGCACAAGATATTTGAAAGCTTTGATGGTTCTATGCTTATCTCTTTAATTTTCGGGTTGGTAGAAGAGGAAACGGGTGTTGTGTATTTTATAAACGCTGAACATCCTTGGATGATTTTGTACAGAGATAAAAAGGCTGAATTTATTGAAGATGAACTAAACTTTCGTAAGTTAGGAACATCTGGAGTCAATGGGAAAGTTTTTATATCAACTTTTAAGCTTGAACCGGATGACCTATTGGTTATGGGTTCGGATGGAAAGGATGATCTTGTTTTAAGCGAGAACGAAGAACACAGAAGCATCAATGAAGACGAAAGTTTGTTTTTGAGGAACTTTGAGAAAGCGGAAGGTAATTTAAAGAAAGTTTATGAAGTTATCTGTTCAGAATATGAATTGATGGATGACCTTTCCCTTCTTTCTATAAGGTACACAAGCAAGCAACCCAAAAAAATTGAAGTTTCCGAAGATAAGGAAACGGAAATACTTAACCAGGCGTATAACTTTGGAAAACAGAGAAATAATAACCAAGTTATTAAAGTTTTAAAAGACGGCTTGGAGTTCTTTCCCAATTCTTCAAAAATAGGAAATGCATTGATAAAATCTTTACTCAAACTAAAAAATTATATAGAAGCAAAAGAATTTTCAAAAGAATACCTCCATGTAAATCCATTAGATACCAAAGCAATGTTGAAGTACGCTTATTCTTATAAAATGTTAGGAAATTTGGAAAAAGCGATTGAAATACTAGAAAGGGTTCGTTCCAGAGAACCATCTAACATAAAAAACCTGAGTCTATTGATTGACCTCTATGACAAAGCAAAGAATCATAAAAGAGCACAAAAACTTGCAGAAGAAATTTTAGAAAAAGAACCGGATAATGAAATAGCCTTAAAATATCAAAAAATAGGAAGAAAAGTTTAAGAAAAAACTTTTTTTGATTGAACTTTTTTGTAATTAACAAGTCTAAATATGGTTGTTCTAAGAAGGTTCTCTATATTTTTTATTAGGGACAAAATGTTAACCATTCTGGTTGATTTGTTGGAGAATAAATGATGAAAAAAGTTTTTCAGTGTTTCGTGATTTTTATATTGTTGTTTATAATTATTTTTTGCGCTAGAAATAAAAAGGATTTTAGTGCATATAACCTTTTTTCAGATGGTTTAAATAAAAGTACCATAACCCTTTTTAACCTTTTTGACGATTATCCTTCTATCAAAGCCGCTTTTAAAAGCCTTGATCCAGCTGATTTTAATCTAAAATTAGACAATTCTCTCACAAAATCAACCAAAACAGATATTTTAGGTTCTCTTAGAGCTACTCAATACTCTCTCCAAGGTGGCAGAGAACCTGTTCAAAATATGTTGAGCAAAACGGCAGTGGTTTTGGATAGGTTTACGGGAGGTGATCCTGATTCTTATCGGAAAATTTCACCATTGTTTGAGAAAATGCGAGATTACGACCAACCGGTTCTCCGTAATATTGTTCCCATGACTCATGGGTATATAAAAAATAAATACGATACAAGGAGTTCTGAAAATTTTCAAAACGATTTCAACGATCTTGCCGCAAAATTAGAAAAGCAAGATAATATCGATCTAATGGTTCAAGCAGAAGACTTAATCTACAAAGGCTTAATCCAAAACCAAAACGTAAAATCGGGAGTTACAACCGTATTAAACGGATTTTTAGACCCTTCTATGACAACTGAGTCCAAAAATACGGTTAGGGAATTTTTTAGCGGAGCAGGTGCCAGTTTGCGACCAATCAGAGGAACAGGAAGTTCCGGAACAAATAAAGTCGTAAAAACAAGATTGGTTTCTATGATCAGCTCGTTTGCGGAATTGACCAATAAAAGAACCGGTTTTTCGGATGAATTAAGCCCTGAGACAGCCATAAAGAATTTTATTAAAAATGCAAGAAATTATTATACTGAAACCGGCTCTAAACACTCGGATGGTTACTATAATAATTCCACCGTTGCTGTTGATAGCGATGGTAATACTTATACTTATGAAGCTGAATTTTATAACATGGTGACAACTCTCTACAAAGAAGCGAGAAAATTTATCACTACTACCAGCGAAACCAAAGATAGCAGTGCCATTCTTTTGGATAAAATCGGGCAGGCTACGGCTCTTTTGGATTTTACGAGATCAACCACCGGTGTGGAAAATTCGCTTAAAAGTATGCTTCGCTTGGACTCTTGGGGACGTGACAGAGCCTCCAACAGTTCCAGCCAACCGATTTCTTCTTTGGAAAGTTTGCTTTTTACGCTGGCTATTGTAGACACTTTTGGATACGAGTGGACTGCTACTACTACAGACAGCAACATCGTTGGTAAAACAGGTGGGGCGCTTACAGTTGGTGATACACTGTGGTCATTGCAATCCGTAATTAGCTCCAATGATAATTTCAACTTTAAAAGTATTATGAAATCCAGTGGAGATAGTAACAAAGTATACAAAGATGGAAACACTATTAACGTATATCTGAACAGCGGAGTTTTGGGATTATTAGAGTCCAAGTCTATTGGTTCTGCCTCTCTCAGTACTTTATCTTCAAGTTCGACTTCTCCTGTCTATACCAAAACGATTCCCTGGACAATGAATTGGATTAAAAGGGTTCTGTTTCAAGGCTATGGTCCTTATTACAATAAAAACAAAAAAGATTCAAGTGGTAATTATTTAGCCCCGGACGGTTCAATCGCTCGCTACGCAAACGGAAGTGAAGCAAACTACCAAGCATCATGGCAAACTTCTCGGTATGAAATTGAGTTAAACCCAACTTCCGGTGTTACAAAATACGTTGGAATGACTGGTTTGGAAAGTAGTAGTAAAGATGTAAACCAAGGCAAATATACAATATACGAAATTTCTAAAACGGATAGTGAAAGGGCTGTCGATTCTGACGAAGAGGCTTTTTACAAAAACTTTCAGTGGTTGTTGTATGAAAAACGTTTTGTTGTAATTATCCCAGCAAGAGCAAAATTGGCAAGCAGTGTTCAGTACGAAGAAGCCCTTTTTATTATAGCCATCGGAAATGGCTTGAAAGGAATGATGAGCCTAAAACCCAATTGTGGTGATGAAGACAACGAGGCTCTATCTTCCTGTCCTAAAGGTAACGGAAAATGGAGAAAGGACACTTCCAAAAAGCTAAAGGTTTATGATGAAATGGGTACGGATTTTTCGGAATCTACTTTTTCTAGTACGCCAGGAGATTCCGTTTTATTGATGGAAGGTTGGGGATATGGAGCGGACGGTACCGGCAGTTTTCAAGTCTCTTTTATTTTAGGTAGCAGCTCTAGTAATTCTACCACTCTTTATACCCTCTTGATTCCTAATCCTAGCCTTGTGCATGGAATGATCCCACCGGCAATTCGCTTTAATTTTGACGTATTTGAAAGGTTAAGCTTTCTCACAGACGCAACCGTTGGTCCGGCAAGTACTTCTAGCTACTGGGATTATAGAAACAAACTTCTTCCCTTAATTGCAGGAGTAGCCAAAGGTTTGGATGATCAAGTAGATGAAGCAAATGATAAGAATCCATTTACCATTCTGGCGAATATTGCAAAAGTTGTTTGTAGACCGCTTTTTATTACAACAACAGACTACTATACTACCTCTGTAAGCATTGATGCAATTATAGTTGATGGCGATGACTATGATGTATCAACTACGACAAATACTAGTTTTAGAAAACCTACAATGTTAGAAGACGAATATTATCCCCGAAATACTCTTTATACTCCCATATCATTTTTAATCGAGAATCAGCGTAGATACCAAGACGGAATCTTGAATTTACTTTCCAAAACCGATCTCATGTCACAGCTGAGCATGTTTTTGGGTGAACTGGGTGTTTCGTCCCGATCTACCGGAAAAGACAAAATTATTTCCGGATTACAAACCATTGTAAGCGAAATCAAATGGGACGATGAAAGCCCATCTGATGTTCAGTACAATATAGGACAGTGGATAAAAGAACAAAGAGATAAACTAGTGAACTTTACCTGTGCGGATTTGGATGTAAGTGACTCTTGCTGGAATGATGTAAATGAATATGTTGCTTTAGTTCGAGACTATCTTTCCAGTTCTTCAGGATTATCTTTAGTCCCTACCATAAACTTTTTGTTGGATTTATTCATAGACGTAACTCCAACCTCAGAGGAAGTAACAGCATTTTTAAACGTAACATCACAAATTTTTATCAACTCGGATGGAAGTAGGACATACGTAATCAAAGATATGTTAGGAACAAACACCCCTCCTTTGTTAAGAGTCTTGGCACCTTATGGTAGAAATCTATATGGTTTGTTATATCCAATTGTTACACCGGGAAATTTTGTTACTTATTTAGAGGTTGCCATGACCGCAAAACCGTATACAATAGCAGACTTATTGTCAGACGTAACAAGGTTTATAAAATCAGACATCATACAAAGCAGAGAAAACAATATGAATTCATTTATATATTCCAGTGGAGAATTGATTGGTTACTTTGCTCAAATTTATGAGCAAGGTGGAAAGGTGACACCCGGAAATTATTATTTCCAGGATAGCCAAAATAGCAACCGAGAATATTCCACCGTATGGGAAAGACTTAATTTAGTATTTACAAAGAGGTAGTTTTCGTTCACTGAGCGTAGTCGAAGTGAACGGTACAAAGAACAAAAAAACGGAGAACAGAGATGAATAGTAAGGTAGTAAAAAGTTTAACATATATAGTTTTAATGGGATTGATTTTGTTGGTAAACGTTGGCTGTAAAAACCCCAAATCAATGGAATTTGCCAATACGCTTGCGATATTCCTTAGCGGAGCCGGAGCAAGCCTAAGACCAATTCAGGAAGAGCCGGCAACAAGTACATCTACAACTTACCAACCAATAGATTATGCTGCCAGTTTACCGGCTGACTTTGGTGACGGCTTACCAAGGGCGTTTGTGAATATCAATACGATAGTAAACGTGAATCGCTACAAAAGTATTGAAATTCAGTTCTCGGTGTCCATGAACAAAACAACCGTTGAAAGCAACTTTTCCATAGTCTGTGACGGTACATCACTCAGAGGACCTTCACAGGGAGGAACTTTTTTTTGGGCGAGTTCCAGAAGGCTGATTTTCGATCCGTATACCGAACTACCAGCAAAAGCAGAATGTACGATTGCCATTACAACCGGAGCAAAGGCAAAAAGCGGTGTCCCTCTTGTGGGAGATTACTCCTTTTCATTCAAAACTGCTCCGGATTATATCATCAACACTACGATCAATGAAAAACCTTTGAATATAGATGACGATGTTACCTTTGATAAAACTACTTACCCTTCTCTAATTTTGAAAAGTTCTTTTCCAAACCCAATCGGGGATTATGTGAAATCCATTGTTTTAAAAAAATTGGGAAGCGAAGCATCTTTTTCCGTTTGCGAGCCTTGTGTTTTTCAAGATTTATTTACAAACTTCAACCTACTTACCATCTCGGAAAATGGGCTTCTTCCCCACGAAGGTGGCAATACCTATTACTTTGTAATTGAAGAAGAATTTGACAATGGCTTGGAAGGTGAAAACAAACTAACCATCAACCGAACCTATAAACGTTACTTTAGCTTCAACTATGGAAATACGATAAACCCGAATAACATGATGACCAATGCAGCCTCTGCGGTCTTGGACGAAGGAAAGGTGATGAAGTTCCTCGGTAAAATTGTAGAAAAGTTTACAGCAAATGATTTTAAGGTAAATGGCAAAACATTTCAAGACTTTTTGCAGGGAGAAATTCCCAAAACAAGCCACAGAGGAAGTGAAACACCTTGTTTTCAATGGGCTGGGTCAGATACATTACCATTTTCCTTTATACCGGGTTACGGACACAAACCGGGTGACTATGGCTATGGATATTGCTGGAATACAACTGATCCTTACCAAACATCCATTCCAAGTGTCGGTTCTTCCAATGCACTTAAAAAATTTCATGCCGAAGCAAAGTTTCTATTAGATACGGCAGATACTACCATGGATGTTTACGTTACGGATATTCGCTTGCCTCCACAAGTTAATAGTACAGTAAATTCCGTTTCGGCCGAATTGAAGGTTACGCCTGGTTCTGCCAATACTCTTCCTGGACTTGCCATTGATTTAAATAGCCGATACGCTGAGGTTGATTTGGCAATTATTGCCAGGTTTGAAGGCGGTTTGGGTTGTGATTTATTCAAAATAATATGTCTACTGCCTAAAGGAACAATGATGTATTTTAAGACCACAGCTTATTTGAACCTTAAACCAAATGACTCTGTTCTACCAGGAACGACACCGGTAAAATATGATGGTAATACATATACTGGTAATTCTAACAATCCTCCTATTCTCTCTAATCCGTTTCCTCGAATGGCAAGAGCAAGGACAATAATGACCGTTGATGGAACTGGTAAATTAGTACTTTCTATTAGGGAAAACCCAACACCTGATGATAAATTGTTTCCTAACTCACCTTCCACAGCAGATATAGATGCAGGTAATAATAACTTCTACTTTTTACCATGGACAAACGCTGGAAGCAATAAACAATACTGGAGTTACACAAATTATGATGGTTCACCCGTTTCTGCTGGTGCATCAAATGATAATCTCTTTGTAGCTGACATGGTATTGCAAGATACAAAAGTTGCCGGATTGTTGGGTGGACTTACAGATGCAATTCTTGATTTAGTTAATCAACTCATACCCTCTTTGATAAGGAATATTGCCAATGCCATGGTGCCTGCTGTCAAAGGGCAGATTACTCAGTCTATGCTCAGCGACATTGTAAAACGAATCGCACCGAATGTATTAAACAACATCATGCAAACCCTTCAAAATCCCGGAATCAGTATCAAGTTACCTAACTATCTGCCGGATCCTTTGAAAAACTTTCCTCTCACCATCAAAGCGAAGCTTGGAACGAGTTCTCAAATCAAACACGACGGAATAAATAAAGGTATAGTTGCATCCATGGATTTTGGAATCACCGTTCCCTGCGGAGGAACCGGACAACCTTCTTGCTCTGATGTCCGAAAACAAAGTGTGTCTCAAGGTATGGTGAATTTCAAAGACCCCGCTACACCTATGCCGGTCGATTACTTGTTTAACAATAGCCATTCACTTCCGGGAGCATTGGTCGCTTTACATTCTGATACAATTACTCAAGCCGCTTTCCAAATGTGGAAATACAGAGCTGTAGATTTGACCATAAATAAGCCTTTTATAGACGCTATAAACCAATATGCTGGAGAAAGTGATCTCTTCAAGCTTACCGAACAATTGATCACCGTTGCTCCGATTATGTCTATCTTAGCTCCGGGAATGGATTTGGTAAATGGATTAGATGCTGGAGGAAACCTATTAAATCCTGCGATGAAAGGTGAAGATGCCATTGATCTGGTGGCTGAGCCTGTTATGCCACCCGTTGTCAAGTTTTTACCTTATTCCGGTACGGCAGTTCCGCAAGTAAAACTGGAACTCAGTGATTTAAAAGTTAAAGTTATGGGAAGAAGAACTGATAGCTCTCGTTATACCATTGCAACCATTAAAACAAGCCTTAGTGGAACGGGTGACTTTAATTTGGTTCCTTTTTCCAATCCAACGGGAAATTCGAGTTTTAACAAATTGAACGCCATTTCCGTAAAAGTGCAAACGGAGGGGCTAAACTTTAGTGTGGATGTGTTAGAAGGTGCGGATAATAATCCCTTAGGTTTAGACCCGGAAGGAATTTTAAACGTTTTTGAGCCTTTAATTAAAACTTTGGTTGTTCCTTTGTTAAATAATGTCTTGAAAGAAATTCCATTAGACGCTGAAATTCCGTTTACAGCTCTCACAAACCCAAGCAATGGAAAAGCATGTCGGATCGTAACTCGAAATGACGTAGCCAAATTGGGAATTCTTCCTATTCCGAGTACAGAAGTAGTGAATTCCATCTCTCCAAACTTGCCATTCCCTTACGCTTTGGCTAATCTGGATTTTATCGGTGCTGCTGATGATACAACCGGTGGAAATTCGGGAATACTCATTAATTGTCAATGACATTTCGACTACGCTTAGTAAGTAGTCAAGCAAAAGAAATTGTAAAGTACTACAGGCTTTCAGACTGTAGTATCGCAGCCAGATGGCTATGGTACTTTACAAAAACTTATTCTATATTACTTAGTTATGTGATATGCTAAAGAGCCTTAGCTTCCTACAAAGAACTTACAAATTTTGAAGAATTGCATTTTAGTAAAAATTTTTCTAAAAAATATTTTAATTGCTAGGTTACAAATAAAATTCTCATGATCGTATCAAAAAATGTTTGTTGAAAAGTCTCATCCTTAACATACATTTTATAAAGTTCTATTTCTTGCTTTCTTCTTTTGGTCATTACATCATCAAGGATTTTCTTGAGTGCAAGAATTTTATTTTGAGAGTCTTGATTTTCGGCAACTTTTGTTTGGTAATCTTTATGTGAGCAAATACTTTCTTTGAGTTTCACTAGTCTTTCTTTTTGTTCTTCTGGAGTTGCATCCCAACCTTGGAACCATCTTTCATTAAACGTACGAATAATTTCATCCAATGTTTCTTTTTCATCTTCACTGTGAGCACTTCTTGGATTTGGATTTTGTGGATCTAAAACAGTTTCCGATTCATCCAAACCAATTGAAAAATTCAATTTCGTTCTTTCTAAACCATAAGTTGATAAATCAACAGAATTCAAAAGTTCATCTATCAAGTCATCTTCCTTGTTTACAATCACCAACTTTGGAATTAAAAACTTAAGGAACCAAAACAATTTTTCCCAAGAAAGCATTTCGTAAGGCATGATAGAAGACATCTGACCATATATTTTTACAAATTGTTTTGCTTTTATTTTAAAGTCTGCCTTATCTTTTTCTTCAAGTTCTAGTTCATGGTTAAATCTCGCCACAGCTATGTCCATGACTGAACTTAGTTTATCCGCACCCTCATTTTTAAAGTACATGGTGACAAACTGCTCAACTTCTATCCATTCGTAAACTCCCACATCATCCAAAAGATTTTTTAGTTCATGCAAAACGTTCACATCCGTTGCCTTACTAAGTGTAGTAGATGTATAAAACGGATCAAAGGCTTCCTTTATGTCCTCTGTTGTATTGAAAAAATCCAGGATAAAGAGGTCTTCTGTTTTCTTTCCTAGATTGTCCGCAGCTCGGTTTAAGCGAGAAAGTGATTGAACTGCCAAAACACCTTGGAGTTTTTTATCTACATACATACAGCAAAGTTTTGGCTCATCAAATCCAGTTAGATATTTGTTTGCTACGACCAGTATTCTATATTCATCTTTTTTAAAGTAATCACGAGTATCCTTTTCTGGAAATCCGTTTAGAATTTCTTCCGTATTTTCGATTCCATCAACAGTCTTTTTTCCTGAAAAGGCTATAACTACTTGAAACGGATTTTTTTTATCTTGCAAAATTCGTTTTATGGCATGATAATATCGAATAGCCGATTCGATATTTTGTGTGACTACCATACCTTTTGCTTTTCCATTAAGTTTTTTGGTGTTGAATATTTTAGTGATAAAATGATCCATCATGATTTCGGCTTTAGTGGCAATAGTGCTTTTATCTCTTTCTACTTTTGCACGAAGCTTTTTTTGTGCTTTTTTTGTTTCAAATAAAGGGTTTTCTTCTATAGACTTTTCTATTTCGTAATAACTTTTATACGTTGTATAATTTGCGAGAACATCTAAAATAAAACCTTCTTGGATTGCCTGCTTCATAGAATATAAATGAAAAGGTTTATAAGAACCGTCTTCTTGCTCATTTCCAAATTTATTTAAGGTTGAATTTTTAGGTGTTGCTGTAAATGCTAAATAAGTCGCGTTTCCTTTCATCTTGCTCGTTTTTAAAGCCTTTAGTATTTTATCCTGCGTATCTTCATCTTCTTCTATTCCCATAGCTTGGTTCATCTTTCGAGATGATAAACCTTCTTGAGAACTATGTGCTTCATCTATCACAACGGCAAATTTTTTCTCACTAAGGTCAGAAATTCCATCCACGATTACAGGAAATTTTTGAATAGTTGTTATAATGATTTTTTTTCCTTGTTCCAAACTTTCTTTTAATTCTCTAGAAGAATACGCTGGTGCTACAATATTTTTTACTTCCGAAAACTCTTTGATATTGTCACGGATTTGTTGGTCTAAAAGCTTTCTATCCGTTACAACAATAACCGAATCAAAAAGTGGGATATCTTTTCCCCTAAAACCTGATACACCTTCATTTTCTGGATATACTTCGATCAATTGATAAGATATCCATGTAATCGAGTTTGACTTACCAGAACCAGCCGAATGTTGTATTAAATATTTTTGTCCAACTCCCTTTTTAGATGTATCTTCAATAATTTTCCTCACCACGTCCAACTGATGATAACGTGGAAAGAATAGAGTCTTTTTACTTAAAGGTTCGCTCGGTTTTCCACCCAAACGAACAAAATGTTGGATGATATTCACCAGACTTTGACGGGTAAAAATCTCTTCCCAAAGGTAAGCCGTTTTGTAACCATAAGGATTTGGTGGGTTGTCCTTTCCATTGTTGTATCCTTTGTTAAAGGGTAAGAAAAGCGTATCTTTTCCTTCTAATTTTGTTGTCATAAAGACTTCATCCGTATCCAATGCAAAATGTACAATGCATCGGGCAAAGTTTAGCAGAGGTTGTTTTGTGTCTCGGTCATTTTTGTACTGCTTAATTGCATGGACTCTAGCGTTTTGTCCTGTCCAAGGATTTTTAAGTTCGAGAGTAGAAATGGGTAAACCATTTATAAATAATACCAAATCAAGTGATTCTCTTGGATTATCGAGACTATAGTGAACTTGACGCGTAACACTAAAAATGTTCTTTTCAAAATTCTCTTTTGAAGTTTGGCTACTACTGGCAAGGGGGAGTTGATACAAAAAAATTAGGTGTGCATCTTCTACTTCCAAACCTTTTCGTAAGATTCGTAAAATCCCATATTTTGTCACCATCTTGTCCAAGCGTTCCAAAACTTTTAGTTTCCAGTCGGAAGACTTTTTTAGCTTAGCGAGTTCATTTTTTTGTGTAGTTTCTAGGAACTGCCAGAACAACTTTTCGTCTATGGCGTATTTTTTGTTAAAATCATGCGGATCACCAGAGAGAAAACCATTCCCTTCTGTCGAATTTATAGAATGTGCTTTTAGCAGTCCTTTGCTCTGTTCTTCTAAGCAAGAACCTGTCAAGACTTTTTCGATTGTCGCTTCGAGTGCTTTTTCGTTCGTTTGGGATGTCATGGTTATATTTGGAAAAAATCCAATATTGTCAATAGAATGCTGTTATAATTTTTTTCATTCAGAGTGTCTAGCTTTTTGAGTACCCTATTAAACGAAATACTTCTGATTTGGTGACAAAGTGCATAAGAAGGTTTATTACTTGTTGATTCAAAATTTTGCTCTATCTCTACTATTGTAAACAAGTTAGCTGGTTTTCCATGACTTAGAGGAACAACTACTGCCATTTGTATTTGATTTAATAATTTAACAATAACACAAGGTCTTGTTTTTCCTAACTCATGTCCTTTCACTTCTTTTCCGATTTCTCCTAGATCAACTAAAATTATATCTCCTTCTTTCATAGTTGATTAGCCCAGTCTTGAAATCCTTCTTCGCTTATGGAATGTTGTTCTTTTATTACCTCCGAACTTAATTTAAGAGAATTTTCGACTTTTTTAGGACTTATATTGATAATTCCCAGCTCGACAGAATATGCTAAATAATCATGCGTTGATTTTACGATAATTTCAGAGAGTTCATTAATAGTATCTCCATCTACATGTGCTATTCCATTATCTATCATAAGAGCTGATAAGATTACAAATTCTATATAAATAGTTGAATTTATAAATCTGATCATCGTAATAGAACGATTGTTTACAGAGGTTTTTAGATACACATTTAGCACATTGGCATAGTCCAAAGGAATATTTTTGAAATTTTTCATAGACTCTTCATATTCAGAAGTTAGTCTTTTTGATAATAAATTGGATATTTTATTAAGATTTCTTATGGAAAAATTTATATTTTCTTTTAGCAAGGATAATCTTGGGTCTTTAAATGAAATTTTATTCAATAACTCTTCCAAAGGAATATTATTCTTCAAAATCCAATAATTGGCTTTAACCCTTAAATTAAATATATTTTCCAAAATCTCATATTTAATTTTAGAATATATAGGGATACCTGAATTGATAATATTCTTTATTATGTCCAAGCACTCATTTACCTCTTTTAGTAAGCTTTTGTCTTCTGATGGGACATTTTTGCTTTGTGAATATAAAATATACAATTCTGGGTTTTGAATGCTAGTATTCATGTATTGAACTCCTAATAAAACAAATCATTGTTGAATTATAATCTTATAGGATATAATGTCGATTAAGATTTTTATACAAAATATGGGTTTTTTAGGTTTTACATTGTACCATGGGTGGAAGATTTCAATTGTTAAATTTCTTAAAAGTTAGTTTTTTTATTTACTTTTGAGCAAATTGTCCGAATGTAATTCTATAATTAACAAGACTGAAAGAGGAGGAATTTTGTATGAGCGAATTAATGCATGTTAAATTTCATGGAAACCATATTTCTCCTGAAAAACTTTCTTTAAGTGAACTATCAGATGTTCTTGTTAATTTAGAAAAATCTATTTTACCGATTATTTCTATGAAAAATCCTGATATAGCCAATGAATTTTCCTTATCTCTTTCAAGAATTGAGAAAGGTAGTCTTGCTTTATCTTTTCAGTCTTCGCATTTTTCAAACCTTAGAGAGGCTTTTTTCTTTTTAAAAGATTTAGTTGATACGGATTCTCTTTATAAACTTCCATATAAATCCATTGAACCGTTTAAAAAAATTTATAGCTTTATAAAAGAGAAAGCAATTTCTATGGAATTAAGTGATTCATCCGAAGTTATAATGAATCTATTATATAGTCACGAGTTAGATATACCGGAAAAGTTTAGTCTTTCTGGAGAAACGACGATCTATGGAAGACTTCTTAGAATTGGTGGAAAAAGCCCTAGTGTTCAAATTCAAATAAATGATAAAGAAATTATTACATGTTCAGCTTCCGAAAAAATTGTAAAAATGCTAGAAAAAGCGAATAGATTATATGAATATGTAGGTGTAACAGGTGAAGCAAAATGGAATCCTGACGATTACTCCATACAATCCCTTGATATTGAAAGGATTGAAAATTATGAGCAAGCAGACCCAAGCAATATAATGGCAGAATTAAGCAAAGAAATTGGGCATTATTTTAAGAATATTAATCCCGAACAGTATGTTAGTGAGTTAAGAGATTGAAGTTAGTTTGCTTAGATACACTTCTTATTTCTAAAAAGCGGATGGTGCTTGTTTTTTTATTGACTTCATAGTTATAAATTGTATATCATACGTAACACATATTTTTAAGGAATTGTATGAAAACAGCGATTTTAAACGCCAGAATTGAACCAGAACTCAAAAATGATGTAGAGAAAATATTTCAGGAATTAGGAATCAGCCCAACTCAAGCAATTACAATGTTTTATAAACAAGTCATTCTGAATAATGGACTTCCTTTTGAAGTTAAAATCCCAAATACCAAAACAATGAAAACAATATTAGAAGGAAGAAATAATAAAAATATGCATACGACCTCCGTTGAAGAACTTAAAGAAATCATAAAATGATAAGTCTATCAACTCATAAAAATTTTGTAAAAGATTTGCAAAAAGCAAAACTCACTCAAACCAATGTTGAAAAACTTTTTTTGTATATCTCGATTCTTTTAAATAAAGGAAAATTACCAAAAGAAGCTAAAGATCATCAGTTGATTGGAGAATGGGATGATACAAAAGAATTTCATATAAGTGGAGATTTAGTTGTGATCTACCAATTGGAGAATGATGTTCTAAAGCTATTAAGAATAGGCACTCATTCACAACTCTTTAGAAAGTTTTGACTTGCTGGAAATTGAAACCAAAAATACATTCGTGTCTAAAACTACTTTCATTTAGGTTTATTTACTTTACGTAGCTTAGTATTTAATAATGTATCAACGTGTTGGTCTGTCCAATTTTTTTCATCCCAAACTTTATCTGCTTGTTGAATAAGCCTCTTGGCAAAAAAAGATGCAAGCATTTTTTTTAGTTCATATAAATCATTCTCGGACAATTGATGTGAAAATGTTTTTAAGAGTTCCAGTTGAAGGTTTGAAAGTGGTTGCTTGATTGAAGTGTTCATTTTGTCATTATTATCTCTATTATAATTTAAAAAATCTAATATTCTCAATAAATTCAAAGTCTGATTTGTTTTCCGTAAATAATTGATAATCGTACAAAATACAAGTTGCTGCGATTAAACAATCTGGGATGAAAATATTTCTTTTATTTGATTGATACTTTTTTAGTATACCTATAGCTTTTTCGGTGACATCTTTATTGATATGAATGATAGAATAACTTTTTAATTGCTTTTCAAGTTCACGCTTTTTCTCTCTAGTTTTTAAACCTCTATATAGTTCCATTATTGTAATAGGTGAAATAACTAGTTTATGATGAAACTTTTTTAAGACATTTGAAATGTCTTTATTTCCTCTATAAGCCGAAATTAATATACAAGTATCTACTAATATTCTCTCCATGACTCTCTTCTTAGTTTTTTTGCATCAATTTCTAAATCACTCCATTTTCCAAAAAGCATAATTGGAGATATGGAATAATCACCTTCGGTTATTTCTGGTAGTTTTGTGTTTTTTGATTTGATTTCGCTTTCCGTTGAAAGGATTGAAATTTGCTTTTCACTTTCAAGTAGTTCTAATATTCCTTTAATTACTGTACTATTAGAGGATTTTTCATCTATTTTAATTGTATATATCATGATTTTCTCCTTCGTTTTTCATTTTTTCAAAAGACTTTGATCTTTTTTAGACTAGTTTTATTTACTTTTAAGTTTGATTCTTTTTTTCCAAATTTCAGGGTCGCGATGTGTGTTAAATACACCAACAACTTCAACTTCTTTTTCTATTTCATCAACTGAATAAAAAATTGCATAGGGAAAATTTTTCATTAATGTACGACGAAAATTATTGTATACTTCTTGAAATATGTATGGATGACTCTTTAACAACTCAATTGCATCTTCAAAATTAAGATAAAAATCATATCCCAAACCTATTCGTTGTTGTTCATACCAATCGGCCGCCTCTAAAACATCCACTCTGGCTTCTGTATTTACTAGTATCTTATAAAACATTTATTTTTTTTGGTTTGTATCTATTTTGTAATTCTATTTTAAATTTATCCCAATCTATACGTTTTTCTGGATGCTTCTTTGAGTCTGCTAAACGCTGATCAAGAATTTCTTTTTGTTCATTCGTAAGTATATTATCTTCCTTATTATGTTCTTCCTCAAGATTGTATTTTGTTATTAAAAACTCAATAAAATCAAGCACTTGAAATTGTAAGGGTTCGGGTAATTTAACAAAGCGATCTATTAATATTTTATTATGTTCCATGATTTTCTCCTTCGTTTTTCATTTTTTCAAAAGACTTTGATCTTTCCCGTAACTGCACTGTTTATCAAAATAGCTTTGTATTCTTTTAGCTTTTCGATGAGCCTTTCTTGAATGCTGATCGCTTTGTCTATCTTGGCAGTTTGTGATTCCAAGTAACCAAAAATTTTCTTTTGTTCATCAAAGGGTGGTATCAATACTGGCATATTCTTTAGAGTTTCTTGGCTTAAGGATGCTCTAGTAACAAGATTCATTTCTTTTACAAAAAAACCTCTATGAGCGCTACATCTAAAAAAATATTTAGATAAACCTTTAAAGAGCATATTTTTTATAGGACGAAAACGAATTAAGAAACCAGCAAAAGTTGCTTTTTTAATTGTATTAAAGCAAACAGAACTAATTCCAATTTCTTCAATAGTTTCCGAAGTCCTTGTAAAAAATATATCATCTTCAAATACTGAATATAATTCCTGTTCTTCTTCAGAGGAGTTTGCTAACCCTTTAAAATTGTTTGGTAATACAGCATTGTTGTAAACATCATTATAATTAATGAAAGGATAACCCTTCCCAAAATATTCTGCTCCAGCACTGATTCCGTTTTTTGTTCTTCCTATGTATCTCAACCTCTTAACTTCCCAATGTTCTGGTATCTTTCCGATCCATTCTATTCCAGAAGCTTTGAGTTTCACTTTGGAATCCAAGCCTTTTGTCACTGCGTTTTGGATGATGATCTGCTTTCGCTCTTTTAGCAAGGTGATGAGCTTTTCTTTCTGCGAAAGAGCTTTGTCTATTTTGCTACACTTGTCGTCAAGAAAATTGGCAATGGCTGTTTGCTCGTCAAGTGGAGGAAATAATGTTTTAAAAGAAAAAAAACTATCTTTAGGGATTGTATTTCTAAGACCTTTATATAATGGCTTTAATTTCTTATCATAATCAAGGTTTAGATAAAAATAATAAAGAAATTCTTTGCTTACCTTTAATTTCGATTCTAATACAGTATAAGCTCCAGTGATCATTCCATTTAATGATGACAGTCCTA
The DNA here is from genome assembly GCA_024233865.1 of Leptospiraceae bacterium. GTDB lineage: Bacteria > Spirochaetota > Leptospiria > Leptospirales > Leptospiraceae > JACKPA01. The sequence continues at coordinate 205,239 of JACKPA010000010.1, forward strand.
TAAATCTAGGTGTCTCTTCAACATCAAATAAACAGAAAACAAAATCTCCACTTCTTACTTCTTGATACGTATCAAATTCAGCAGGAAATTTTCCTTCTGGTTTTTCCATGTTTCTTTTAATAACACCTCTTAAAGTAAGTGATAATAAATCATACTCATTTGAACGTTTACCTACTTGATTCTTCTTTAATTTAAATATAAATTTATTTGCAAGTGTTTCCCAATGCTTTGGTATTTCTCCAATCCATTCAACACCAGAATCTTTGTAAGTTTCATATCGTTTGTATTTAGATTTCTTGTTCATTTTTGGCATTTTCTATCTATCATAAGTTTTATGTTCCCCGCGATACGGGGGAGCGAAAACACTTGGTGAGCGGCTTGTGCTGAGCAAAGTCGAAGTAAGCCGAACCAAGCAACACCAAGCAACACCAAGCAACAACCTTTTCAAACAACAACAATTTCTTTTACTTTATCAATAAAAATACTCGCTATTTCAAATGCTGTTTGTCCGTCATTTTTTCCAAAAGCCTTTGAAGGGGTAATATCTGGTAAACTATCAGGGTATCTAGTTGGTATATAATACCTATCTAATTCGAGCAGAATCTTCTAAATCCTTAAAATTTTCATAGATTTCTAAATCAAGCTGTTTTAATTCTGAAAGTAACTTTAATATCGAATGTCCCCATGGATCACCATTTAAATGAATATGAAGTGCTTTTATCGATTTTTCTGTTGATTGCTGGGATAAAAAACAAGCATGAGAATATTTTTGATTATTCAACATAATTTCAGCTGCATTTAAATCTTCATAAGCTGTTTCTAACCATAATTCTGCATCATCCATAGACTATATTCCCTTCTTTTATTGCTCTGATAAAAAATTTCCGATTTTTTACAACTTCCCATTCCGTAGGAGTATACAATAACAAATCTAAATTATTGTCAAAAAAAGGATAAACCTCTTTGAAATCATTATATCTTTCAAAAAAACCCTTTTCAGTATTATAAATTATAATAATATCAAAATCACTTTTTTTATTGGCAGTACCTCGAGCTTGAGAGCCAAATAATATTGCTCGAATTACATTGTGAGTTTTACAATATTCTTCCAGTTTTTTACATCTGGCTTTTAACTCTGGTTTATCCATTTCCCAATATACCCGTAATAATTCCTTCGTTTTTCCTTTTCCAAATCCATTTTCTAATTAACAAAAAAATAAAAACAACCATTATGTAAAAGAATAAAAAACTTGTTTCATTCAAAATGATATATATCATAGTATATACCAAAAATAACAAGGATAAAAAATTATGGAAATTGCAAAAATTTTTACGAATGGCAGAAGCCAGGCTGTACGGCTTCCAAAAGAATATCGTTTTTCTTCAGATTCGGTTTACATAAAAAAAATTGATAATATGATAATTTTAATCCCTAAAGAACATATTTGGTCTACGTTCTCGAAGAGTTTGGATAGATTTCCTGATGACTTTATGAATGATTATAAAAATCCATCACTTGAGCAAAGAGAAACGATCTAATTCATCATGAAATATCTGTTAGATACAAATATATGCATTTATATCATAAAAAAGAAACCTCCAACGGTTTTGAATAAATTGTATTCTTGCGAAATAGATGATATTGCCATTTCATCTATCACAGTATCAGAACTCGAATATGGAGTTCAAAAAAGCCAATTTCAGGAAAGGAGTAAACTAGCTCTAACAGAATTTTTATTACCATTTCGGATAATGAACTATGATTCCGAAGCTGCTTCCAAATACGGTTTGATCCGTTCATCTCTAGAGAAATTAGGTCAACCAATCGGAGCAATGGATTATTTGATTGCAGCCCACGCAATGTCATTGGATTTGATCTTGGTTTCTAATAACATCAAAGAATTTTCAAAAATTGAAGGATTAAAATATGAAAACTGGGTATAATTTATCCATTCCCCAGTATCTCCGCTATAATTCCTTCGTTTTCCTTTTCCAAATCCAAAATTTCCCCATCCACTTCTTCAATATCTCGAAGCGGTTTGTGTTTGTAAAAGTATTTATTAAAGCTGATTTCATACCCAATCTTCGTCTTGTCCAGATCAATCCAGGCTTCTTCTAAGTGCGGTTTGACTTCACGAAGGAAATATTCATGGATGTCTTCTTTGATTGGAACGTTCTCAAAATCCCGCAAATCACTTTCGCTTTCATATAAGATATATTCATTCTTAGAATCACTTGGATAGTATCCAAAATCAGACAATCTCTCTTCGTAACAATTCAGGTGATTCAACAAATTTTCCAGTTCATCTTTATCTAAAACAACCTTTTTCTTGATTACTTTTTCTGCTGTTTCGTCATACCAACTTACAGCTCCAAAAATGGCATTCTTTTCTGTTGGAGAAAGTTTTATTTTCTGAGTTTTCAACTCATCTTCTACCAAATCACGAAACACATTGAAATCGTTAAACTCTTTCGTTCCAATCACTTTCATTAGTTTATTGGCTGTTTCCAGAATTTCCAACTGCTTTTCCCATGTTTTGGAAGAAACGATTGCCTTACGCTTTGCCAAATTGAAGTCTAACTCGCTTTTCTCACACCAGTCCAAAATATCTTTTTCCAACTTTTTTAAATCCGAATAGACTTTATTCCCGAATTTCTGAAACGCCCATTCCATTGGCTCTTTTAGAGATTTATCAAACCGCAACTCGGCAATTCTCTCTTTTGTAAACTGGGCTTTCAAACGTTTAGGTCGGTCAATTGTGACTTTGTAATAGCCAAAGTTTTCATTTTCAAAAATTTTAGAAGCGATTCCGTCTTCCGTTGTTTTCTCGACTTCGCCAAATTTCGTGTATACTTTCAAAATTTCTTTGATATGCTCTGGACGAAATTCACAGTTTTTGGCACCGAGGTTTTTTCTCAACTTGGCAAAACGTCCTGACGCATCAATGAGTTGCACATAACCTTTTCTCTTTTTGACTTTGTTGTTCGTGAGAACCCAAATATAGGTAGTAATACCTGTATTGTAAAACAAATTGTTTGGCATTTGGATGATGGCATCCAGCAGATCGTTTTCGATAATATAGCGTCGAATGTTACTCTCTCCACTTCCAGCATCACCAGTAAAAAGACTCGACCCATTGTGAACAGATGCAATACGAGAACCATGAGGACTCTGACTCAATGGCTTCATCTTACTTACCATTTCCATCAAAAATAAGAGTTGACCATCTGATGTTCTGGGAGTAGCGTCAACTTTTTCTATTTTTTCCCAATAGTCTGGAAGAGTAACCTCAAATCTTGGGTCAATGATTTCATTTCCATTTTTAATATTTTTTACTTCCGTACTCCAAGACTTTCCATAAGGTGGATTTGAGAGCATAAAATCAAAATTTTGACCTGAAAATTCATTGGTTGAAAGTGTAGAGCCAAGTTTAATCCTACTAGGGTCATTACCTTTAATCATCATATCTGATTTGCAAATCGCATAAGTTTCATCATTGATTTCCTTTCCATAAAGATAAACATCACCAACCGCTCGTATTTCACCCATTTCGTCTTTAATGAAATTTTGGGACTCCGTAAGCATTCCTCCTGAACCACAGGCAGGATCGTAAATCGTCATCACTGGAGGTAAGTTGTTTTTAATGGGTTCAAAAATAATATGAGTCATCAAATCAATTACTTCTCTTGGAGTAAAATGTTCACCAGCTTCCTCGTTGTTTTCTTCGTTGAATTTCCGAATCAATTCTTCAAAAACGTATCCCATACCTAAATTAGAAAGGGGAGGAAGATTTTTACCATCGGGATCTTCTTTTGAAAAAGGAGTTAAGTTAATATAAGGGGAAGTAAATTTTTCCAAAACATCGAGAAATACGTCTTTGGAAATCATGTGGTTGATCTGGCTCTTGAGTTTAAATTTTTCAATAATTTCTTTAACATTGGAACTAAAGCCATTCAAATATTCTTCACAATTTGACTGGAGGATTTGTCGGTTGTTTGTAGCGGTACTTTTTAGTTTTTGCAAAGTCCATTTGCTAGTATTATAGAATACATAACCCGAAGCATCTTGTAAACCCTTATCGTCCCATTCTGTAAGTTTTAGGTCTTTCTTTTGGAAATTTAGCTCTTCCATTACGGCATTTTTTGTTGGTTCAAGTAGAGCATCTAACCTTCTTAATACCACCATGGGGAGGATAACATCTCGATATTTACCCCGAACATAAACATCTCGTAAACAATCATCAGCAATCGACCAAATAAAAGAAACTAATTTATTGTGTACACTTGTATCCAAAAAGATATTCCTATAATTGATTTAAATGGTTACTAAAATATAGAATTGATAAAGAAATCTTAATCCAAGTAACAGAATTCTTTATATATACAATATAACCTTACTCTTAACGTTTAAGAATATTATATTTTTTACAATCAGGATTTTATTTTAAGATTTAAGTTTTCACAATAATTTTTCCATGGAAATTGGCATAAAATGAAAAATATTGGAAGAACCTTTTTTCATGACCATGGTAAACTTTAATTCACCTATATATTTTGGAGAGATAGATGAGAATAAGTATTTAATTTGACAATACAATCAGCAACTTAAAATGAGAGTTCATAAGCCAACAACTACCCCGTAAACGGCATCTAACTGAGAGCGATGTACTAAGCTAAGTCGAAGTGTGGGAGCACATATTAAAGGAGAAGTTTAAATGGTAGTAGCATCCAAAAAAGTAACAGTTGAAGAAATGGAAAAAAATCCCGAAAGATGGGAACGTTATGAACTCTATCAAGGAGAAGTAATCGAAATGACCTATACAAAACCAAGACATGCAAGAATACTAAGCAAATTAAACTTTTTGATAAATGAGTGGATTTATCGCAAAAGTGGTTATGGTAAAACCTATACGGGAGAAGCAGGAATAAAGTTTGGCGAGGAAAGTAAATATTGTTTTGATCTTGGTTGGTCTGATAAGGATTTGGATGAAGACGAAATTCCAACGGTTTCTTTGCCCCTTATGGTAGAAATTATTTCCGATTCAAATCCAATGGAAAAGATGCTCGAAAAGGTTGAAGATTATCTGACGCATGGAGCAAAAGAAGTATGGTTGGTCATTCCTTCCAGGAAGTTGCTTCAGGTCTATAAACCGGACGGGACATCTATATTTTATAGAGAGAACGATACATACACACCTGGTGAGTGGATAAAAGGATTTGAATTGGAAATCAAGGAATTATTTTTGTGAATTTCCCCCAACCCCGCGAGCGGGGGAACGAAAGAAATTGTGCAAACCCCGTTTCACGGGGCAGGGGAAAACTAACAATTTCTTTCGCTTTAATCTCAGTCATCCGAGCGAAAAAAACCAAGCCTCAAAAGGTAATAAAGCAAAGTAGCAATACCTGAAGCAGCTGCAGCTACATACGTCCAAGCAGCTGCGTCAAGGACTTCATCAATGGCTGCTGCCTCTTTTCCTTCTACATAGCCCATTTTTTTCAAAATTTGCTTGGCACGTCGGGAAGCGTCTATTTCAACCGGAACAGTAACAAGCTGAAAAACAACTACTACGGAAAATAACAAAACTCCAATCAAAGTGACAATATAACCAATTTTTCCCTGCAAAACCATTAAAAACATACCACCCATAATCAGAATCCAGCTTAGATTGGAACTTATACTTGCAAGTGGAACAATGGCAGAACGTAAACCAAGCATAGGGTAATTGACCTTATCCTGAATTGCATGACCTGCTTCGTGGGCGGCTACTCCGGCAGCTGCGATACTATTAGATGAATAGGTTGCGTCTGACAACCGCAATGTTTTACTAGTTGGATCGTAGTGATCCGTTAGTTCTCCGGCAACGTGTTCAACTCTTACGTTTTTGAGACCGGAAGCATCCAAAATAGCACGAGCAATGTGAGCACCGGAGTAACCTCCTTTATTTGCATACTGCTTCCATTGGTTAAACGCAGAACGAACCTTGAAGCTAGCCCACATACTCAAAAGCATTGTTGGTCCAACTACTAAAAAATACAATGGATCAAAAAACATAACTTCTCCTTTTTTAATACAACGATAATTCTATTTGAAAACTATTCAATACCTGAGAATCTTCTGTAAGATAACTTTTAACATTAAACATTGTTATTCTTCCTTCGTGCTGCCTAACAATCTTATCTACAAGTGTTAATCCAAGCCCTATATCATAGGTAGGGTATGTATCATAGGCAAATTTGGAAATTCTATAAAACGGTTCAAAAATAATTCGAGAACATTCTTCAGGAATTTCAATTTCTGGTTTGTTTAAAATGGAGATAAAAAAATTATTTTTTACAATCTCTGTCATAATGATAATTTCAGAGTCTTTATGGGAATATTTAAATGCGTTTAATAGCAGTTCTCGTAAAACAATTTTTATGTAATCCTTATGTATTTTTAGCTTGTGCTTTTTATTTAAGGTTCCGTTTTGAAATAATTTAATGGTTTGGTTTTTCTGAGACGAATACTGATTTAGTTCTTGAATCACATCATCTATCAATAGGAAAAAGTCATCAATATGGACATCTTCCATAACAAGACCATCTCTTAAAATTTTTCGTATTTCACCAAACAAATCAATAATTTTATTAAGAGCTTTGACGTTGTAAAAAACCATTTCCATGATTTCTTTTTCAACCTTATAATAATCACCATCTAACTTGCATAAAGATTGAATAAACTCTAAAGTAGAAACCAAAGCCCCAAAACCTTGTCCTTGGCTAAAATTTGTTCTTAAGCTATCAAACAATAAAAGGTCTTTTTTATCTAAGTTCCTATTGATTGATTCTTCCTGCCAAAGACTCCAATTAAGTTGGTATTCCGTTCGAATCTCTCTCTCTTTTTCAACAGACCTTTGAAACTTTTGGAGAAGATAATAATCAAAAGCTTTGTTCACACGGTGTAAAAACTCTTGCTGCTTGGACGGCTTTAAGATGTAATCGTAAACTCCCTTTTTCATCAATTCAATAACTTTATTAACGTCAGTTACAACCGTATGGGCTAAAAGAACAGGAAGAATCTCTCTTTTGTTTAATTCATCGATCAGATATTCCCCATCATAGCTTGGCATGTTCAAATCGGTTATGATTAAGGGAAAAGATTCCTTTATGTGCAAATCCAATGCTTCTTTGCCATTTTTACAAACAGCTACATTGTAACCATTTTTTTGCAACATTATTTGCATCATTTCTGATATTTGCAGTTCATCTTCTACTACAAGTATTTTTTTTTGTGGTTCTTTGTACATTTTTTTTCCTAATTAGTATGCATTTCTCTTAGGTAAGCTAACATAGAAGTTGCTTCCTTTGTTTAAAATACTTTCTACCCATATCTTTCCATTATGCTTTTCGATAAATTCTTTACATAAAATGAGTCCTATACCTGTCCCTTGCTCGTTTTTTGTACCTAACGTTTTATGATCTACATCAATTTTGAATAATTTGGAAATATCTTCCGGATGAATACCTATACCGTTATCTGATATAGTAATCTCAACATAATCCTTATTTATCCCCGAATTAACTTCCACTTTCCCACCAACAGGTGTAAATTTAATGGCATTGGACATTAAATTCCTAATTATAGTGTTTAACATATTTTTGTCAGCAAAAATACAAATACTCTCTCCAATAAATGAAGATAAAGTGATATTTTTGTTATTCGCATTGTTACCAAGTAGTTCCAGATTTTCATCAACAATTTTTTTTAGGTTTAAAATTTCCGGTTTAAAATCTAATTTTCCGGTTTGTGATCTTGACCAATCTAACAAATTGACTAAAAGACTATAACCTCTTTCGGCAGAATTTTGGATGCTGAGAAGGCTCCTTTCGATACTTTCAACACTTTCTTCCTTGTAAACTTCCCAAATATCCATTAAATTGATAAAGCTACCAAACAAATTGGATAGATCATGACCAATAATGGAAAAGAACCTATCTTTTGTTTTGTTTGCCAGTTCCAGTTCGCTTACTTTTTGAAGGAGTTTTTCTTTTGTATTTTTTAATTCCAGATGAGTGGAAATTCTTGTCATCAACTCTTTTACGTTAAAAGGTTTTGTTACATAATCCACACCTCCGTATTCAAAACCTTTTACAACGGCATCAATTTCTGTTATAGCCGTTAAAAAAATAACGGGAATATCTTTGGTTTCTTCATTTTTTTTGAGTATTTTGCACACTTCATAGCCGTCCATTTCGGGCATCATCACATCCAAAAGAATCAAATCCGGCTTTTTTTTCTTTAAATAGTTTAGAGCAATTTCTCCGCTTTGAGCAAATGCCGGAATATAACCCCTTTCTTTGAGAGTATTACCTAAAACCTGGAGGTTTTCAAAATTATCATCCACAATTAAGATTATAGATTTCTTGGTATCATCCATTTTTGTTCACTATCCTATAGTGTATTTTTGTATTTCATCTGGAAATGCCTTCAAATAGGTTGTAATATTTCTAATATCGCAACTTTCCGCAAATTGAATGAGAGATTTAGAATATTCAATTAAGCTATTTAGCTGAAAATCTTCTCCTAAATCTGCCAATGCTTGCCCAAATTTAATGATCGCGTCCATTTCATTTACCAAACTAATCTCTTCCCAAAATGGCATAAATATTTTATTTATTGTATTTGTGAAATTTGTTAATTCTTCCTCACTTAGTTTTTTTTGAGTTTGGGTTTTCTCTTGCTTTTCTACTTTTGGTGCATGCTGTTCCTTTATTTTTAGAAACTTGGATAGTTCATAAAAAAGCTCATCTGCTTTTAAAGGTTTAAAAACATAGTTGTTAAATAACTCTTTTTTTGATAATAGCCTTTCTTCATTTATATAAGAGGCGGTTAAAACAATTACAGGTACGTCTTTTGTTTTAGGATTTTCTCGAATTTTTTTGGTCGCAGTAATTCCGTCCATTACCGGCATCCGAATGTCCATTAAAATTAGGTTTGGGTTGTAATGTTCGGTAAAAAGCAAACCTTTTAGTCCGTTTTCTGCTTCTATGACTTCCAAACCGGTTGGGCTTAGCCATTCTTTTAGCAAGCTTCGATTTGATTCAACATCGTCAACTACCAATACTGTAGCCTTTTCAAAGCTGATTTTTGAAAAATCAAAAGATGAAACCGGCTTGTTTAAAGCTTCCTCTTCGGAAATAATAACATTTTTTAATATAAAAGAAAATTTGCTTCCATGGTTTACTTTACTGTGTAATCGAATTCTGCCATTCATTGCTTCAACTAATTTTTTAGTGATGGTAAGACCAAGCCCAGTTCCTTCGTATTTTCTCGAATTTTGTCCTTCTCTTTGTTTAAAAGGCTCAAAAATTACCTTTTGCTCATTTATAGGAATTCCTATACCGGAATCTTCTACTGATAGGATTAGGTTGATTTCTGAAAACTTGCCAAATCTAAAAGCTTTGACCTTTATTTTCACATAACCCTTATCGGTAAATTTGATTGCATTTCCAATGAGATTAAAAAGTATCTGTCGAATTCGGACTTCATCCAATAGCATAACCGATGGCAAATTTTGCTGAATACGAACGGACAGAGAAAGTCCTTTGTCTTTTGCTTTCAGAACAAAAATTTGACTAACTTCTTCTATTAAGGCAGATAAGTCTATGGGTGCATACTGTAGTTCTAATTTGTTTGCCTCTATTTTGGAAAGATCAAGAATATCGTTGATAAGAGTTAAAAGACTTCGACCAGCGGTTTTGATAGAACCTACATAACTTTTTTGTTTTTCATCCACTGCCAACGAAGAAAGAAGCTCACTAAAACCGATTACCGCATTCAAGGGTGTTCGTATTTCATGGCTCATATTGGCAAGAAATTCGCTTTTGGCACGATTTGCCAATTCTGCTTGTTCTTTTGCCTGTTTTAAATTTTCCTCCATTCGTTTGCGTTCGGTAACATCTCGAACAATACTTACTGTTTCATTAGTACCGCTTTTAATTATTCGAGCTTCATAAAAGCGGTATCCTTCTTCAAAAGGCAATTCGTATTCATAGGTTTGTAAATGATTTTTCTCAAGAACAACTTGCATTTTTTCCCAGAATCCTTCTTTCATAGGTGAAGGAAAGGGAATATCAGAATACTTTGTACCAATAATTGTTTCCGGAGGTATAAAGGTTTCTCCAGGTCTGGCTTTAAAATCCAAAAATAGACCTTCATTATCAATACGAAATATCATGTCTGGAATCGCGTATAACAATGCTCTATGCCGTTCCTTTTCATGCTCTAGTTCGGTGGTTCTCTCTTTTACCAATTCTTCCAAGAGATTGTGATGTTCTTTCAATTCCATTTCTGCTTTTATACGATCTGTTATGTCTCTTCCTTCTGGAATTAACAGCTCGACTTCATTATTTTCGTTAAACACAGGTTTGATAACAAAATCAACCGAACGAAGTTCCCCTTCTTTGTTTACATGGGTCACTTCGTGGCGTACAGTCAAGCCCCGGTTGGCGAGTTCTATGGCTTTTAGTAGTTTGTTTTGCTCTTCTTCCGAGTGGTTGAACCATGGAGTATCCTTAAAATGCTGTCCTTGAATTTGTTCAAGTTTTTTCCCAACCAAATCTAAGGCTGTTTGATTCACTTCTGTGATTGTACCATCTTTCTTTAACACGCCCATAAAAGAAAAGGATTGGTTGTAAATTCCCCTGAATTTTCTTTCATTTTCTCGCAGTGCTTTTTCATTTTTTTTTAAGGCGAACTCGATTTTTTCTTTTTTTTTGATTTCTTCTTGTAGTTGTTTATTTTTTTCCTCCAATTCCTTTGTTCTTTCTATTACCCTATTTTCCAGCTCTTCTTGCTGTAATTTTATGATTTGTTGGTTGTTTCTGTCCTCCAAAACAATAGAAATCATAAAACAAAGGTTTTGGATATAAGCAGAATAAGGGCTGAATTTTTCCGATTCTTTTACGTGAAAAATAAATTCTCCATAGTGCTTATTGTACAAATACAAAGGAAATTTATAAATCATTTCATTTGTTGTATCACCTTGCTTTTGGCTATCATTTATGAAATAAGCTTTTGTAGCCCCAGGTATTTCTCCAAGCCCCCGAACAACAAAACTAAAAATAGATTTTTCGTCGGGTAATCTACTCAATACGTTCTGGATTAGTAGAATCTTAGACAATACCTCAGTATCTAGCATCATGCATTATAATCCGTCCCTTTTAGGTATTCTTCCGGTGCTATAAAAAAAGGATTGTGAACAACTGCTCCTCGAACTACCATCATAGGGTGAACTTTTAGAACATCCATAATTGTCGCTCCATCAAAACTATGTGCGTTGTATTGACACACTGCCGTAACAGGACATTTTTTGAGAAGCAAGCTCACACGAGATTCATATTCCAAAAGACGGGTTCCTCCCTTGATATGATTGACTTCGGGAGTCATTTCACCAATAACTCGGGCTGCAGAAAAACCACTGTGGATAGAAGAATTATAAAAACCCGTAAGAAGTTCTAGCATTTGATCCGGATTAAATTCTCCGTCTTTAAAATAGATATCTGAGGTTTTATTCAAAGACAAAGCTCCTGTTTTCATCACTTCATGAAAAGAATAACCATTTTTACCCAGATACTCATCTAACATTCCGGGAGTAATGTTATCCGAAAAACAGGCATTACATTCTTTGGAAATCAAGCCTTGCAATAAATATTTGAGAAGTGAGTCATTTCTTTCATCATCTTCGCTGTAAATTTGGCATATATGGGTACCGGCTGGAATGTTTACATTCGTAAACCCAAGACTGACAATTTTATTATTTTTGTTCATAATATTCTCCTTTTACAAAATCATACTTTAGCTAATCAAAAAAGCGTTGTCAAGAAAATAATCCTATTAAGATTATCTTTATATGACCAAATTGATTATGGTAATCATGGTCACTTTTTTATTTTTTTTGGATAAAATTAACACTCCTGAAAATCAAGCTTTGAATTCTCCAACCAAACTATGGAAATTTGCATTGAGCAGGTCATTGCTAAGAGATCAGTATTCTATTGCAATGGAATTTTACTACAATTCGGAAATCTATCTTATGCAGCAACCTCCGACAAGCACTACGGATGTATTAAAGTCCGACCTTAGCTTGTATGACCTTCCACCACTACCGGAAGAAAATACAAAAAACTCACTTTCCGGTAAAAATATTACCAGATACCGCGTTTGGAAAGTTCCACCCTCTCGCTTCTTTAATCTGACTTTTTCATCTAACATTGGCAATCCCTTGATTCTCGTTGTCTCAATAAAAAAAATTTTGAATAAAGTAGTTTGTTACCCGTTAGATATAGATAGTGAAAGTTTTAACAGTCCGAATTTCGCTCCCCACATGCTAAGGGGATTCGGAAGAGAATTGTTTGTAAAATTAGGCTATCGGTTTTAAGGGAGGAATTAAGTATGAAATATATTTTCCTTGTCCTATTTTGTTTTTTACAGTTTCAGTGTCCGATTGTGAATCGTTTAAATCTAAATCCAAACACAATACAAGGAACATATTCCCATCAATTTTTTGCAAACTACAGAAAGTTAATGACCTCATAGAATGGTTTTGATAGTATTTTTTTTAAATTCATTTGACAGAAAACGTAGTATAAAAAGACTTAGCGTTTGAATCTTATGAAAAGACTGTTGGCTAAAATTCTGGTTCTTACATTTTTGTTTGAAGTTGTGAGCTATGCGGGCACTCTTCCCAGCATTGATATAGTCTTTAAATATTTCGGATTCAATCATAAAATCATTCTTATAAACCAAGAGAATTTTCAAAAAAGCGGTCATTGGAATTTGGAGATTACATCAGAAATGTTTGATGAATTTGGAGAAATTTCTATTTGCGATTCAAGGAAAGGTGAAGAAACATTCCAAAAAGTCAGCACACACTCTGAATTAAATTTTAGTCCTTACGTTTATTTACTCCAAACTCTTTTTTATCAAATAAACAAGCTATATTTCCCAATCCAATACTCCTATTCATGGATTCACTATTATAGCTCTAAGTATTCTTTGGTTTCTTTTATTCCCATAGAAGAACCTCCCGAAACTCCTTTTGTTTAATTTTACAACAAAATTTTTTAAAACAAAACACATTACAATAAATTAAACTTAGGAGATTTTTATGTCTTTTACTAAATATTTTTCTTTGTTAAGAGCAGGATTGCTTTGTACAATCTTGCTTATAAACTTTGTGAATTGCCAAAGTTCAAGTAGCAACAATGATTCCAATAACCTTTTGGTTGCTTTATTGGCTTCAAGTCAAAGTACTAATTGTACTAAAACAAGCTTAACTGCCATTTCGAGTACTCTTGTTTCTAACCCTTCAAGAACACAATATACCGTTTCAGGTTGTAGTACAGATTCTCTGTCTTCCTTAAATTTTACAACTGACTCTACAGCTACTCTAACCGAAGGAACTTCTAGCAGCAGTAAAATTGCGTCTACTACTGATTTAATGCATTCTAGTGGAAGCACAAATATAGAGGTTACTTTTACTTTAACTAGTTCTGATAGTTATTTGGATATTTATGCCTATGCCAGTGGAACCGGAACAGACATTAGCGGTCCGGCTTTTCGAATTGTTCCTACTACGGTTCAATATAGAAACTCAAGTGGAACTTTTGCCAATATTACAGCCAATGATGTCCCAACAACCGCTACCAATACGGAAGTGACATATTGTTTGGACTTTCAAAGTTATAGTTCTGATACAAAATTAATGCTAAATGGGTGGGCGACTTCATGTTCTCAAGTTTCAGATAGTCAAAGGAATTCTATGTCATCTTTTCCTATTATGCAAATGATGAATATTCCCAGCAAAAGTGGTTCTCTTATGGGATTTGTGTTAAGTGGAGTGAAAATTAAATCTTTTACGATAGGTTCTATTATCTCACAAGTAAGTATGTAAGGAACAGTTACCCACAGTTTAAACTGTGGGTAACTGTTCACCAAGGAACAAAAATGAAATTTATTATTTTTCCAATGCTATTTATTTGTTGTACTTTTGGACTTTTTTCTCAAGAGGAAGAGCATCATAAACACCATGAGAACAAGCAAGAGGCACAAAGCGAACCTAACTCTACCCATACAAATCATGGAGAACACCAGCATGATCGTGTAGATTCTGCCACACCTGCGGGAATTATGGGAATGCACACTCACCCCAAAGGACAGTGGGTTATTGATTATAGGTATATGGGGATGGATATGAATAAGGTTTATTATACAAATAAACCTATCAGTCCATACCAAGTTCTTTATGGAATCTTTTTCAATCCATCCGTACAAATGCCTGTTACAGGTTTATCTCTCCCTACTCCAGGAGGTTTTAGTGGAACCTTGAATTTGAATTCCTACAGATATATGTCAGCTCCTGTAACCATGTATATGGAAATGCAAATGATAAGTGCCATGTACGGACTAAATGATAACTTGATGCTGATGATTATGATCCCTTACGTTAGAAATGCGATGGAGATGGTATCCAATAATTTCGAGAAGTCTAATATGGGATCCAAAGGTATAGGCGATATTTCTATTAGCTTAACCCAAAAATTATATCAAAAGGAAATACACCACATCTACTTGTCTATGGGAGTTTCCATTCCTACAGGGTCTATTGACGAGAAAGACTATATGCCTATGATGGGAAAGTCAAAAGTTCCTTATAATATGCAACCCGGCACAGGAACTTTTAATGTTCTGCCGGGAGTTGGTTATTCAGGTAGTTTAAAAGTATTGTCTTGGGGTTTACAAGGAAATTTTGTTCTGCGTTCCGGTAAAAACAAAAATAATTATAGGTTTGGGAATCGTTATGAAGCAACTACCTGGTTGGCTTGGAAAATCTTTGATTGGCTTAGTGCTTCTGCTCGGGTCTCTTATACCAAGTGGGACAATCTTATTGGTATGGACTCTGAGCTAGATCTAGCAATGGATCCGCAAAACGATCCTTATAAGCAGGGCGGGAAAAGGTTGGATGTTTTACTTGGTTTCAACTTGCTTTTATTTCATAAATTGCGGTTGGGTATGGAATACGGAAAGCCAATTTACCAACACTTAAATGGACCTCAGATGGCAACAAATGGAATCATAAACTTCTTTTCTCAAGTTCATTTTTAGAATTCTCACCCTAACAAAAACATTTGGTGATTAATTGGTAGATGTTTCGAGTATTTTATTAGCACCTTATTATAAAGACTATACCAAAAAGCTATTTTGTCATTGAGAGCAAAGCAATCACATCTAAAGGGTTTTCCAATATCTTACAAAGAACGAATAATTTTTAAAATATCCTCACCATACCTTTGGATTTTTGTTTCTCCTAAACCTTTGATTTTGGCAAGTTCCGGCAAAGAATTTGGTTTTGTTTTGGCAATCTCCTCTAATACTGCGTTATGTAAAACCATATACTTTTTCCACTTTAGCTTTCTTGCTTGGGAATCTCGATATTTTTTTAGCTCTTTTAACAAACTGGTTTTTGGGTCGGAAGAAATACCAATTTTGCCTGGCAACTTTTTAGGCTTGGTATAAGCTGAAAGAGAAAGTTTGGGATACTTTTTTCCTGTCACCTTGATTTCACCAATCTCGATCATCTGACCTAAGTATTTTTGAATAGATTCATCTGGAATATGAGATAATTTTCCATAAAAATCAGATGTATTTAGTTTTTTGGCTATAATATTTTTTGCTTTGCTCCCCTTTAGCATTTGAACAAACATAGTTTTTCCGTACTTGGCAGGATACCTGCTCAAAGTATTTTTGATGATTTGGATTTCATTGTCTTGGAAATGGTGATTGCTTTTGAGTTCGATTTTTTCTTTTTTGACTTGTTCGGTTTCTAATATCCTTTTTTGATTAATGCTGGTTTGGGAATTGCATAGATCACAATTTCCGCAGGGTTCCACGTCTTCTCCAAAGTACCAACATATAAACTTTTGTCGGCAAACATTGGAAAAAGCATATCCTTTGATAGAATCCAATAAGTCCGCTTTGTTAGAGTTGTTTCGGTTTAAGAATTTATGGATATTTAAGTCTGTTGTATGATAAAACAAAATACATTCTGCATTTTTTCCATCTCTACCGGCTCTACCTGCTTCTTGGTAGTAAGCTTCCATAGAACCAGGAGATTGGTAGTGGACAATGGCTCTGATATTAGGGTCATCAATTCCCATTCCAAATGCGTTTGTGGCAACTAGAACGTTTGTCTTTCCTGCAAAAAAATCTTCCTGAGATTTGTCTCGTTTTTCAGACGTTTTTCCTGCGTGGTACAGAGAGACTTTTAGCCTTTTTTCTTTTAACAATTTGAAAACTTCTTCTACCTTTTTCCGAGTCGCACAGTAAATAAGCATTTTCCCGGATTGGTTTGGAAAGAGATTGAAATTTTGAACAAACTCCAAGAGTAACTTTTGTTTTTGGAATTCGGTTTGGAAAAATTCCACCCTGTAATACAAATTTTTTCGCAAATAGCTTTTTTGAATGATTTGAGGATTTTGCAAATGCAAAGAAGATATAATATCAGTCAAAACTTTTTCCGTTGCCGTTGCCGTTAGAGCAATCACAGGAACATTTCCGTTTAGCGTTTTTCTGATCTTGTTTAGCTCCCTGTATTCCGGTCTGAAATCGTGCCCCCACATAGACACACAATGAGCTTCGTCTACAACCAAGTAATTCACCTTCATTTGAGAAGCATACCTCAAAAAGTAGGAAGAAACGGCGCGCTCCGGTGAAATATAAAGGAGCTTGATTTTACCGGTGACAGCTCTACTAATAGCGGTGAGTTGTTCCAATTCGTCTTGGGTAGAATTGCAGTAGAGAGCCGGAATTTCTTTTGTGTTCAAAAACTCTACTTGGTCTTTCATCAAGGCAATAAGAGGAGAGACTACCAAAGTAATACCTGTATCAGCCATAGAAGCAGGCAGCTGATAGATCAGGGATTTCCCTCCTCCAGTTGGCATCACAACCGCAACGTCTTTGTCTGCCATAATGGCTTTGATTGCTTCCGCCTGTCCAGGACGAAAAGCATCAAAACCAAATTTTGCTTTTAAGGCATTTTGAATTTCTGAAGACATATCTAGGGGACTGTGTAAAAAGGGACATTTCGGCTACGCTCAATGTCCGAAAAGCGTTCAAACGCTCCCTGAACGTAGCGATGCACTGAGCTAAGTCGAAGTGTCGAAGGGAGCAAAACCGGCTTTTTACACAACTCCAACTATTATATAATATTTTTGCTTTTTAACAAAAGCACCCACCCGGCAACAGGAAGATTAAATGGAACCGCATCTTTGTTCTTAAGAAGTGCTGAAATAAATGCTCCATTACTATAATCCATCTCAAAGGGCTTGCCTTGGTTTTCCCGGTACAACCTGTCATGCTCCATAAAAAGAACCGGCCATCCGGAAGGAAGCATGTAAAAAATTTTGTCCAAATTCTTAGACCAAAGATCAGCCAACTCATCAAATTCGAAAGGGTCCTTACCATACTTTTCCACACCTTCCGTCAATTGAGACTGCATTTGTTCTTGAACAATCTCTTTAATTTTGTTAATATCCTTTTTCTGGATTTTATGGAAAGGCTTATCCGTCATCTCATACACCTTGATTGGCTTTCCTATACAATAGGTCATTTTTGCCGGCAAAGCAAAATAAAATGCCCATGGATAGATGGGAACCATGAGACTGATGGGACCTAAAGGTAAAAATGGAATTTTTAGTTTATTAACCAGCTTGTTTAACTCGTCCGATTTGTAGCTGTATGGATTCAAGTATTCTCCGTTAACGGTTGCCACCGGAATAATGTCCACACCAAATTTTAAAGCCATCCGAATAAAAGAAGATGAAACCCTTTGCAGTTGGTATTTTTTATCAAAACCTTTCCCTATTCCGGGAACTCCCTCAGGATAAATTAAAACATTGGCATCCGGAGTGTGCATCATAGCTTCAAAATTTTCAAATGTTGCGGGAACTCCTCCAAGCCGTTTCCAGAAATTTTCCATCATAAAAGGGTTCATATAAATAGACTCTGCAAGCATGGGAGCAAAAACCGGTCGTATAGAATCAGCAAATTCAAAATTATTGATGCTCAGTAGCTTGCTTGCCATAATGATCCCATCCCAGGGAAATGACATTCCGGAATGGTTGCTTGCATAAATGAGTGGATGGAGTGGATCGTTTTTTTTGGGAGCTCCATTTTCTATTCCGACAAAAGATGCTCGAAAATAGTATTTGTCAATAAAGCTTAAAACGTTTTTAGTAATACTTTGTGTATAATCCGGATCAATATGCCGGTTTATTTCCGTTAAAATTCTATGAAATCGCTTTACTTCTTCGGTTTGCTCTTGCCCCTGAAGAACTTCGATGGTTCTTGTTCCCAGTTTTGTTGTCAAAACAACGTCTTTATCAGATGAAATAATTTTTTTTTGTTCGTTGCCCATTTTATAATCCTTTTAATGATTCATATTGATATAATCAATCTCGCTGGAAGAGAGTGGTTCTTTGAATTCTACGTTTGCTCTGTAAGAAACGTTCAAACTTTTACCAATTTGCAAAATATATTTTTGGTTATGGGTGAAATTCCGTATATTCCTCAGAATACATTCCTTATCAAAACTTTTATTGGCAACTTTAAATACCAAACGAAACCTATCACCTACCTTGAAATCGTGGTTTACATAAACCATAATCCCACCTACGCTAACGTTATAGATGTAGCATCCAAACGCTTCCTCCGAATTATCTGATAAAGTAATTTCTCCAAAATCTTCCAATAGATATCTTTGGCTCTTCCTATGCTCTATAATTTTCTGTTCCACTTTTGCATCCCTAAATTAATAATTTATAATAAATCTCTAAAATAATTAGTTTACTTGTCAATAACAAAGAGAAGTATTACAGGAAATATAAAAAAAACCTTTAGTTCTTTATACTATGGTTATCCAGAATTTGAGTAAAAATTGTTTCGTTGAGTTTACCAAAGAGGATAATTTGGTATTCTTTACCTTTTTGCAATAAAGATTTATCAATAACCAGAAAAAAACCGCTATTTAAAAGTTCTTTTTCTCCAAAATGCTTTACTATGTCAAATCTCTTTCTCACTTGAGCGTTTTTTAATAAAAATATTTCATTATTTGCTTGTAACCCTATACAAAAATTTTTAAAAGCTTTTTTTGAGGATTTAGGAAACGTCCAACCTTGTATTAACGCGTACTCTAATGAACCTTCTAGCTGATCAATGGCAAATTCCATTTGCTGTTTTATGGGGTACTTGTTGAAACTTAACTCACAATTCTTGGCTTGAGTTTCAAGAATGCTCTTTTCAACCCTAAAAAAACCTGCATTTGTAAATTGCTTCATATAAGAAGATGCCCTTTCTTTATGCTCATAAGGCAGACCTTGTCCCGAAATGCTCCACCATTCTAGTCCTAAAAGACGATCAAAAGATGTATGTCTGACTCCATCATATAAATTATTATAGCTTAGACAGCAAATTGTAACAGCAACAAAGGTCGCACTAGGAACAATAAACTTTAACAACTTGCTGCTGACCGTTTGTATCAATAATAAATAAACAGTAGAAATAGTCATTAACGAAAAGAATGTATAACGAGATGCCAGTGCTTGATCTGAGCCAAAGTTATAACGACCTATGCTAGCTGCTACTGCCGAACCGATTAAAAAAGAAAGAGCAGCAAAAAGAAAAACATCAATTCGCTTCTTTTTTACTTGCCACAGACAAATACAATAAAAAACCAATACCATCGCTCCGATTATAGCAGCAAATACTTTAAGTTTAGGATAACCCATTGTGAAACCGGAGCCAAGAAACACAAATATATACTTGACAAGCCGAAAAGGATTCAAAGGCTCTTTTGGACTGTGAATCGAGTAGTAGTCAGAAAAATATAAAAATAACATCAATCCCAAAATACTTCCAGAGACTATTGCTTTTTGTTTCCTGCCAGTAAACAAAAAAAGAACTACAACAACTATTGCAGCAATGAAGCCATTTGCCATTGTAAAAACAGAAAAAAACAATAGAACTTGACTCAAAAAAAATGATTTCCAAGAATCATTATTTGCAATACAATAAATGGATGCCAATGCCAATGTAAAAGATCCGAAATTCTGTATCGAATACGAAAAGCAAATACCAGACTCCCAAAATTGAATATTAAAAATTAGGAATGAAACAGGGATACAAACCCATAGATTGGAAGTAAATTTATGTTGGTTTTTTAAAAAAATAAATAATGCCCACAAAAGAAATAAGTTACCTATTGTTGTTAATCTTGCAAAATTTATCTCAGCAAAAAACCATGAATAAAATAACATAAACAAACGAACCAGCAATATTCGATGCTCGTTATGTTGGCTTATTAAAATTTTAAATTGTTCCCAAAGTGAATCAGATTTTTGGTGCTCTAAAAAGGTTCTGATTAGTTCAAAATCATCCCAAAATGGTGCGTTCTCAACTATGGTAGCGATGTAAAAGTAATAGAAACCAATAGGAAGGAAGATAAGTAACAATGGGGATACTATTTTAGTATATAGTGTTAATGGTTTTGGTGTCATATCAAAAGATTTTATTTTTTTATATAAATTGATGCCTATCAATTTTTTTAGATATTGTTTATTGCAAAAGAATATAATATATTGAATATTGATTTAGGGAGAGAATATGCTCAATGATAAACAAAAAGCAATTACGCTGAGGGTAGAAATATTCAACTTTTGGTTTTCTCAGCCTTTAACAATCATGAATTTAACAACTTTCTATATAATTCTGATTCTGTATACCTTCCAAGCCTTTACAAGGATATTATAGTCAATAATGGAGCCTTTTCCGGCTGGATGTTACCCAGCTCTTTATTATTTTCCGGATATGTTACTTTTTTTTACAATTTTACGTTATTTATATTTTTTTATTACCATTTATGTTAATATTATCTACTATTCATTCAGGGCTCTATATCGGTATAGCTGAACTTTTTAGATATTAGAAAATAAATATGGAAAGCCAATTAAAGAAGTTGATTGTGAAGAAGTTTTGCTGAACGTGTATAAATACCCATAAGTTATTAATAATCTAAAATGAAAAAAGTATCTCAGTATTCTTTAACTATAGTTTTGGGAATAACCTTTCTCTATATTTTCTACAGAAATAATATAGGAATTCAATTTCAAAATGTACCTGGCGATTTTGGAGATAGCAAGCTGAATATGTACATATTGGAACATGGCTACAAGTACTTAACAAATCAAATTAATAATTTATGGAGTCCCCCCTTTTACTACCCTGAACAGATGGTATTGTCATATTCTGACAATCTAATAGGATGTTACCCATTTTATACAATTTATAGGGTAGTTGGTTTTTCCAGAGAAACGTCATACCAGCTATACTATCTTACTATTTCACTTATAACTTTTTTTTCATGTTTTTGGGTCTTAAAAAAATTATTTCAAAGTTATATCGCATCAATAGCAGGAGCTTTTTTATTTACTTTCTCTATAAGTATGGTTCATGCGGTATGGCATTTTCAAATGTTGACAATATTCCCCATACCTTTGATATTTTATACAATTATCCAATTCTTTAAACTATATAAAACAAAATACTTATTTTATGCATCCTTACTAATTACTTACCAGTTTTATATAGGTATTTATTTAGGATATTTTACTTTTCTTGTTTCTATAATATTTATTTTATCTATGTTTTTCATGAATATTTCTAATAGAAAATTTATTGACTATTCCAGAAATTATAAAAACTATTTTTATCTTTTATCTATCATCTTGCTAAACTATCTTTTATTAAAATTACTTTTCGAGCCTTATTTACAAGAGCACAAGATTTTTGGAGGTTATGATTGGAAACATTGGATATCACAAACTTTACCAAGGTTTTCCAGCTATTTTTATCATGAAGGAAAATCTTTACTTTATAAAAATGTTTTTAACTTAGCTCTATCGGAAAATCTGACAAATAGCTCTTACTTGCATAATATGTACATTGGCTTTATACCATATATTTCAATAGTATTCAACTTCTGTTATTTACTATTTATAAAGCATAAAAAAAGCAATGATAAAATAACAATGGCTGTATTATCAAGTATAATAATAATTATTTTGTTAATAACCTATATTGATGCAATTAATTTTTCATTTTACCTATATTTGTTTAAAATTCCTGGAATTGGAACTATAAAAGCATTTAGTAGAATTATTGTAGTAATTACTATTTTTTTTGCGTTTAGTACGGCATACATGATATGTTCAATCGAAAAAAAATTTCATAGGAAAATAAAATATTTTATATCTATTGCAATATTATGTTTTATCGTGTGTGAGAATTTTACAAGTTATTCTTATTCATACAATAAAGCTGCTCACCTTAAACAGATAGAAGACCTTAAACAGAAAGTTTTATCTAAAATTAAAGAACTTAAATTAGGTAAAAATGAGGTGACATTTTGGTCTAATAATCCTTACCCTCTTGATGCAATGCTTCTCTCCCAAGACATGAATATACCTACAACAAGTGGCTATAGCGGGCATTGTCCTCGTGGTTACTCTACGCTTCGAGAAGGTGTGATAAATTGGTACAAAGGTAAAGTTCAAGAAAAAGAAACGGACAAGATATTAATTTTAATTGAAGATGATTATTGATAGGGTTGATGAGAGAAATAGTTTCTTGTTTCAAAGTTTAAAGTCCCATGGTATAAATATGAGATTCTTATAAGCCAAAGAAGTTGCACTAAAAAATGAAGCGATTTGAAAAATTGATTTGCTTTTCAAGAAACATAACTTGATTCATTCTTAAACAATTAAAGATTGGTTTTATAAATGGATTTCTAAAAATGAATAAGTATAAAGTTCTTGAAACACGCCAATTGACTCCAGACTGCTTTGTTTTAAAAACAGAAAGAAACGGACTTGCTTTTCAAGCCGGTCAATGTGTAAACATTGGAATTGGCACTGGAGTGAATAGGGAATATTCTCTTTACTCCGGTGAAAAAGATGATTATTTAGAGTTTTTAATTCGAGTCATTCCAAACGGATCCGTATCTCCCTATCTTCAAAAACTTAACCCAGGAGATTTTGTCGAAATTCATGGTTCTTATGGTTTATTCACTCTAAGACATCCGGAAGATAAGAGTTTAAAGTATATATTTATTGGAACCGGAACCGGAATTGCTCCCTTTCACACTTATATTAGAACCTATCCTGATCTGGATTATAAAGTAATTCATGGAATTCGCTTTGCAAATGAGACTTATGACAAGAACCATTATGCTGAAAAAAGGTACTTATCTTGCGTATCTCGCGAGTCTGGAGGTGATTTTCAAGGAAGAGTGACGGATTATATAAAATCCATTGATGTTCAGGAAGGAACTAGAATTTATTTATGTGGTAATCGATTTATGATTTCAGATATATTTGACATTTTAATTGAAAAGGGTCATAGTGGAGATCATATCATTACAGAAGCTTTTTTCTGATTAATTTTTTAATATTTATACTCAAAATAGAGGAGCTCCCTTGAAAGTTGCCATTTCGTATCCACCAATTATTAACCAAAGAGGCCAAAAAGCCATGGTCTCTCAAAACCGTAACGTTCAGTTTTTCAAAACACCTACTTATTTACTTCCGGTTGTTCATGCGCAAGCTGCAACTTGGTTGAAAAATTTAGGTTATGAGATTTACTGGGATGATGGAAATTCGCAAGAAAAACCATATCAGCAGTGGTTTGATGACCTAATTGAATGGAATCCAGATGTAGTCGTTTTTGAAAGTACAACACCTGTTATGAAATTCTATTGGAGTATTACGGATTCTTTGAAAGAAAAACTCTCCAATACAATTTTTATCATGACCGGTTATCACTCTATGCGAAAACCGGAAGAAACCTTGGAAAAAAGCAAAACGGACATCGTTCTTCGTAGCAATCATGTTGATTTTGTTTTGAGTAAGTTGATCCCTAAATTGGATGAAGACAGAAAAAACTGGAGAAATACTTTAAAAATTACAGGTTTGGTTTTTAGAGACGAAGACGGAAAGTTTAAATCTACGGGAAATTTCAAACAAGTAGAGCCTTTGGATAATTCTCCTTTGGTTGATAGAGATTTAGTTCAATGGAAGCGATATGCCTACGAAAACGGGAATTTTTTGCAAACCCCAGGAACCTATGCTACTAGCGTTATTCGAGATTGTATGTTTGGAAAATGTACCTTTTGCAGATACAATGGTCCGGATTTAACTTTTTCCGTTATGAGTGTAAACCGGAGTTTGGATGAATACCAACGTTTGATTGAGGACTATAAGGTTAAAGAAATATTTGATGACTCCGGTGTATGGTATAGAGGAAGCGAAGCCCGTCAATTTGCAAATGGAATTATAGATAGGGGGCTTCATAAAAAAGGTGCTTATTTTGGCTTCAATACTCGATTTGAATATTTAGACGAAGAAACCATTAAGTTATTGGGTAAAGCAAACTTTCGTTTTGTTTTGATCGGTTTGGAAGCTGCAGACCAATTTACCTTAAATAAACTAAACAAGGGTTATCAACCCGAACATATCAAAAAATCTCTCCGGTTGATGGCTAATCATGGTTTGCATCCCCATCTTACCATAATGGTTGGTTACTACTGGCAGACCCAAGAAATGTTAGACCAGACCATTGCGATGGTTAAAGATTTGATGCATTCCGGAGCAGCCAGAACTCTACAGGTAACAATTTGTACACCACTTGATTTCACTCCCTATCATGAAGAATGTATACGGGAAGGGGTTATGTTGACCGAAGATTACAATGATTTTGATATGAGCAAGTTGATTGTTAAGACTCCAATTCCACACGAAAAATATTACGATGCAATTCGAGAAATGTACAGTATTGCGTTTAGTCCCAAGTTTATTGCTCGCCAAGTGAGTTATCTGGGCACCATGAAAAAGAAAGACTGGCAATTTCTCTTTACCTATGGTTGGAGAGCTGTTCGTAGGGTGAGAAACCACATTTTTAATCTTACACAGGCTGCTCATTCAAAATGAGAAAGGTTTCTATTGTTATTCCTTTTCAAAAAGAAAATGATTATTTAAAGGAAACATTAGAGAGATTGAAGTCTTTAGATTATGGCAATTTTGAAGTTGTTCTCTTGCCTGATGAAGAAGGTGAAATCCAATTTTTTAAAAATAACCAAGTTCCTTATCCTTATAAAGTAATTCCTACAGGTAAGGTAAGTCCAGCCATTAAAAGAGATATAGGAGTTGAAAAAGGTGAAGGTGAGATTGCTGCCTTTATTGATGACGATGCTTATCCTGATACTGGTTGGTTAAAAAAGGCTACTGTTCATTTTGATAAAGAGGAAGTATGTGCTGTCGGAGGTCCTCAAGTCACACCTGAAACAGACAGTTTTTCGCAAAAAGTCTCCGGAGCGATGTTTTTATCGTTTCTCAATGGAAATGCTGTGATTCGTTATTGGCCAATTGGGCAATCTAAAGAGATAGACGATTGGCCAACCGTAAACCTCCTGGTGCGTAAAAACAATTTTTTGGAAGTTGGTGGTTTTGATAGCACTTTTTATCCAGGCGAAGACACAAAGCTATGCCTTGACTTGGTAAACAAACTGAACAAGAAGATAATTTATGAACCGAATGCTGTCGTATACCACCACAGAAGATCGGGTTTTTTTAGACATCTCAAACAAGTAGGTAGGTACGGACTTCATAGAGGACACTTTGCAAAGGTTTATCCGGAAACGAGTCTTCGCTTGCAGTATATGATACCTTCATTATTCTTTATTTTTTGCCTTTTGGGTTGGTTTCCTTTGCTTTTTTTTCCAGAGTATGTGTATGCATATTTGGGAGTATGGGGGCTTTATTGTTTTGTTTTGTGCTTGTCGGTTTTTAGTATTTTTAGTAAAATTAAAAATGTATTTGTATCCATATCTACCCTTCCTTATACGTTAGGGACACATATTTTTTATGGTCTTCGGTTTATACAGGGTTATTTTACTAAGAACTTGAGGAGTAAGTTAGGTAGGTAAGCATACAATACTTTTAAAAAGGTATAAGAGTTAAAATGATAATATTTACCCCTATTTTAGAAAGCGAGCTCAAAGAAAAGCCTTCTGTTCCCAAATATGATGGAATCAAAATGAGATTAGAAGAGTTTCTTGTCTCAGAATTTGATGATCCAGGCTATAAATATGAATGGAATAATGGATTGCTTGAGGCTGATAATAAATTGAAATTTAGTGAACAAATATTAGTAGATAATATTATAAGAAAATATTGTCAAACTGACAGTTTTAAAAAAGGGAATTCTCTTTTGCCAGAAGTAGAATGCTATTTAAGTAAAGTTCAATCCGTTAAAAAACCTGATATTTGTTACCTTACTAAAGAGCAAATAAAAAATTCACGTCAAAAAAGTGTAGATCAAGTTCCTTCATTTGTGATAGAAATTATATCTCCATCTAATACTGTATCAGAAATTGAAAAAAAAATCCATGATTATTTTCAAGCCGGAACAAAAGTTATATGGATAATTTATCCGGAATTGTGCAGCGTAAAAGTATATTATTCTCCAAAGCAGATAAAAGTTTGTACTGAAAATGATATCTGTGATGCGGGAGATGTGATTTCGGACTTTCATATTACTGTAAATGAGATTTTTCAGTAAGAGATTGGCAGCAACGAATAAAATGAAAAAAGGATGGGGGTAAATTGTGATAATCTTCGTTCCTACAGAGAGTAAAAAAGAAGTAATAAAGCTTCCTAAGTATGATGGAATAAAAATGTCTTTAGAAGAATTTAGTAATTGGGAACCAGAAATTGAAGTAGGGATAAAATACGAATGGGACAATGGTATATTAGAGGCAGCAGATAAGTTGAGAACGGATGAACTTTATATTTATAGAAATTTACAAAGAGAATTTTATGCAAAAAGCAAATATAGTCATCATGGTTCTTTTATAACGGAAGTGAATGTTTATTTAAAAGAAGTAAACAAATTGAGAAGACCTGATATAGTATATTTTTTAGATAAAGAGGTAGAAAAAGCGAAAGGGAAAAAAGAGAATATTATTCCGGAAATGGTTATGGAAATTGTATCCAATTCAAATTCAATCAACGAAGTAGAAGGAAAAATTCGAGATTATTTTAGATCCGGAATAAAACTTGTTTGGATTATATTTCCGGATTATAAAGAAGTAAAAATTTATCATTCAATTAAGAATATTCAAGTATGCAATGGAAATGATGTTTGTGAATTTGGGGACGTGATTCCGGATTTTCAAATTACTGTCGAAGATTTATTTAAGTAAAAAATGCAAAAGCCCAACGCTGGTACTGTCAATTATTCAAAAACGAAAACCACTCTGTTTACAGTATACATCGCAAAGCATCAGACAATGTATTGATAAAAAAATGAAAGGAATTTGGAGAAAATTAACTTGATTCATTCTCAAGTTGTTAGGAATTATAAGGAAAACTCTTTTTGTGTGATAAGGAATTGAATTAATATGATAGTATTCACACCCATTTTAGAAAGTGAACTAAAAGAAAAACCTTCTATTCCCAAATATGATGGAATTAAAATGAGTTTAGAAGAGTTTCTTGCCACTGAGTTTGATGACCAAGGGTATAAGTATGAATGGAATGATGGCATACTCGAAGCTGCCAAAAAAATGAAGGAAAACGAAAGAAAAATTTATAGAAATATAAATAGAAGGTTTGTCCAAACAAATGCTTTTAGGGAGGGTTACGAGTTAATAGCCGAAGCTGATTGTAATTTAAAAAAATTAAACAAACTAAGAAGACCGGATATTAGCATTTTTTCCAAAGAACAAATTGAAAAACCGGAAACTTCCCAAGAGGCTCCTCAAATAGCCATTGAGATTTTATCCCCTTCCAATTCGATTGTAGAAGAAGAAAAAAAGATCAACGAATACTTTTACTCAGGTTGTAAAATAGTCTGGCACATTTTTTCCGAACTCAAAATTGTCAAAATTTATAGTTCGATTAAACTAGTAAGAGTATGCACTGATAACGATGTATGTAATTTTGGAGATGTTATCCCTGATTTTCAGATTTCGGTAAATGATATTTTTGGGTGAATTATACAGGGATAATTGGTAAGGCTTTTTTTACTTTTGATCCATTTTCTCTACGATCTTTTTCAACTGTTCATAAAATGGATTTTGGCTTAACTCAAGTATTTGCTTATCAAAATTTAATTTCATTTTGCCAGCAACAACAAGACAAAGTGCTTCGTCCAATTTTTCAGGTAAGCCGGAAAATGATAAAATCAATTTATTGCCACTCAATCAGTTTAATGATTGGCATAAAAGAAATCTCAGGGTTATGGTTGTATCTACTAAGAACCACAAAATCGGAAAACTCTTTTAAAAATTGTTCCTTAACGTGAGAATATAAACCAACATGTCCTATCCAATTACCTACGTTAGGAATAGAGGTAATTAAATAATTATTAAAAAACAAAATAAGATTGTTACCCAATTTTCTGATTTGAATAATATTTGCTTCATCTTTCTTCGTGAATGGAATAGGAATTTCATTTATTGTATGACTTAATATCCCGCTCTCCATACGATAAGCATATATAGCGAAATCCCTAATAACAAAAAGTAAAAAATTTTGATTATCTTTATATCCCAATACTATTCCTCTGTGATTATGAAGATAAAATTTCAAAGATAGTTCTGGATTATTATACACATTGGTACTAAGGATAAAATTTGCTCCTCCACCAAAATCTACACTATGATTTATTGAAACAATTTGTTCTTTATTGGGAGGAGCAATACTTTTGTAAATAGTTAAGTTTACTTTTTTATCTTCTTGTACTTTTTGATTTTTTATGCCATCACTTTTGATCTTGGAAAGCCAAATATGGTTTTGATATACCTGTAAATACGCACCTTCGCGCGTATCTTTGGCATGACAATAATATTTAGGTGTAAACAAAAGCATGGAAACTTTAGAAATAATTTTCTTTTGTGAAGAAGGCTCAATACCTAGTAAACAATATTTCTCATTTTTTTGTAGTGAATTAGCTAAATTAGTGTGTTGGTATGCCCATGAAAAATCTTTAGATGAACTTTCAGTCAATGCTGTATTGAGTTTTGAATAATTTACAGAAATGATTGTAAAACAAAAAGTAATAATTGCTCCCCATAAAATTATTCTCAGTATAAAAAACCGATTATTTTGATGCAGTTTACTAATCAAGATTGCGATAATTGTGCAAAGCAAAAAAGTAGTAATGGAATAATAATACGTAGCTCGATATAAATATTCATGAGAACGTAACAAAACTCGTCCAATACCTAAAGAAAAAATCACAGCCAAAAAATTTAAAATAACTCCCAATTCAACTATTGTTCTTGCTGAAAAATTTCGAAAAAATAGTTCCCTAATATTCTGAAACAACAAAAATAATAATACAGTATAGGTGATCAAACCAGAAAAATTGAACCAAAAATCATTTAGTTCAAAGCGCCAACTAAAAAAATATCCTCGACCTATGTTTATTGTATTAGGAAAAAAGAATGTGTTTGAGGCAGCAGACAATGGAATCCAAATTGATTTAAAGAGCCTATCGACTGATATTTGCGTTGCATTATCAGAAGGACCTAATACGCCTGGAGCTTGATAATAAAAAAAATCAGCAATATTTAATACCAAAAAAAGAATAACAGGAAATATCAAAGTTGAAATAATAGAATATAAATATTTAGAATGATTATTGGGTTTATTAAATTGCCAGAATAAAAATACAACTGAAACTAGTAACAAAATACAAAGAGTTATCATTTCATGAAATAGAGTAGCAATAAATATTAAGATTATAGCTTTTTTATTGATAGAAAAGCTGTAAAATCGTTTCATTTTAAAGATTTCACACAATCCCAAAAAGAAAAAAGATAAAGAAAGTAAATATGGAGTTATGTGTCTCCATAAAACCATTTCCATACCAGCATAATTAGTTATAAAAATCATGGTAAAAAGAAACGCACCCAAAGTAGAGCCTAAAATAAAAGATAGTAGCCGATGAAGCGAAAAAGATGCTACACCACAAATGACAATACCAATTGCCCCTCTTATAAAAGGATTATCTCTCCAGAATATGTCTGATAATCCTAAAATTGCCATGTGACCAGGGCGAAATAGATAGTAATCTCCAGGATAAAGGATTCTTGCTCGTGAAAGACTCATCGAATGGAAAAACCATTTCCAGTCACTTTCAAATATTCTTTCCCTCATATAAGTAGTATGATCTTCTCTATTTGTATCTACAATTCCATTCCAGTATAGAAAAAATGCTAGGATAATGTATAAAAAAAATAAAATTACAATATTGTATTTAAAAATTACTTTTTTAAAATTAAAAATGATTTTATATGCTACTAGATTCATTATTTGAATAATTCTTTTATTGTGACTATTCAGATATTTTCTAATGAAAAAAGATTTGCAAGCAAAATATTTAAAAAATAGTAAGAGAAGTGTGAATTCTTCGGAAATAAAATCTATTTTTAAGTAAGGTTTGAAAGCTGTCAGTCAACTTCTGAATAATCTTTATATAAGAATTAATAAATTGAAGAGTCAGAAAAGATAGCATCAAAGTTAGAAAGTTACAATAATTCTTTCTTAAACAATTGACTCTTTTTATCCGAGAAAAAAGTTGGACTACAGGGATTACGCTTATTGGAAATTTTCCCGATATTTAAATAGGAGTAAAGTAGTGTACAAATTGCTATCGTTAAAGTCCTTAAACATATTTTTTTCAATTATATGTTTATTTGTTGGTTCCATATTATTCGGATACGTTTTTAAAATAGAGCAGCTAGAATATTTTAATCCAAGCATTATAAATAATTATCCTTCATTCTTTTTTGCGCCTATCCCTATAGTTTCTTTTTTTATTTTCTCCTTTTTTGGTTTACTTTTTTTAATTAGATATAAAGCCTTCACCGATTCAAACAATCTTTTACAGAAGTGTTCAATCATATCATTAGTATTTTTTGTTGCTGTTTTTTTAGGAGCAATTACCCAAGCAAGAATAACAATTCTTATTTTGCTTTTTTCTTATCTATCATTCGAAACGTATTACTTCATAAAATCTAAAAAATATAGGAATTTCCTTCATCCAATATACATCTTTTTTTTCTATTTTGCTATATTATCTCTATCTCTACCAGTCATATCACCGATAATGACCAACAACATATTTCTTATAGGAAGATGGGACGACATTCTTGACTGGTACAGTCATATTGTCGAGAGTGGTTATTATAATGATATATCTCTTATTGGACCTTCCAATTTTCTCGGAGCAGCACCCCATCACTTTTCTATTTTCACAAAAGGCCTTTTTATAAATATTCTGTCCATGATTTTTAAAGTTAATCCTAATGATAGTTTTGCTATTGTTTCTTTTTTCAAGTATATTGTTGTCATCATTTTAACTATTGGTTCTTTTGGAACTTATTCCTTCTTTAAATACAGTTTGAACTTAAAATCAAACATATCAATAATTTTCGGACTACTTTTTATTTTGGGAAATTCAAGCATAATTGGAACTCTTGGAAATGAATTTCCAATTCATATTGTTGCTATATGCTTCTTGCCTCTAACTCTTTTTTTTCTTCATAAAGGAATTAATGGAAATAATATAATATTTTTTTATATTAGTGGTTTTCTTATTGGTTTTAACTTTGAAATTATACCAACTCATCCAAAATCTTTTATAACAATGCCATTAATTATCTTATGCTTCATAGTTGTTTATATTATTTCAAACATAAAGGACTTTAAAAATAGAATAAAGAATACTTTAATTTTTGTTTTAGGGGTTATAGTATCCTTCATTAATTTTTTTTATCCAATTTTTTACTCAATGTATAATAATTACTTTCGATTTAAAGACTATTCTGATAATAAGGGAATTGATTGGACGTTTTCTACTGATTTAATATATAACATATTACTCGCTGATATTCCTTTTAGAAAACCACTTGCCTACGTAAATATTGCTGACGTGCAAAATTACTATTATTTAGGAAGTTTTTTCTTTCTAATGGTACTTCTTACGCCATTCATTCTATGGAAAAGAAAAGAACTGAAAATGCCTTTCAATCATTTAAAAATTTATTTGATATCAATCCCTTTATCTATTACTTTATGCTTGGTTTTATTAGGAAAATCTTCTTTTATGAATAATTTATTTGAACTTTTAGGCATATACATACACTACGTTAATAGATATTCACAATATTTTATGTTCGTATTATTACTTATGGTATCATTAAACATTCATTATCTTCAGCATTTTCTTCAAAATAAAATTTCTTTAAAAATATTAAGTCTACCTATAATTTTAACTTTTGCTTTTTTAGTAGTTTCACTTTTAGGAGTAAATTATCCATCATCCGTTTCTATCACATCAAAATTTATGATTCATAAACAAGAAGTTGTCTTTTTTTTTACTACCCTAATAACAATATTAATTCTTTTTTATGATAACATTTTAAGGAAAAATAAAATTGTTCACTGCTTTTCATCTGTTCTTTGCTTGATTTTAATATGCCTTCCGTTTGTATATGCAAATTCTAATTATACATTAGAACCATACGATGATCTTCGTAAAAATCCATCAACCATTGTTAACGTAAATCAAACAAATCTAAAAGTATACACAAGAAATAGCCTAGTTAACTACAAACCACTATATCATTTTAATTACTCTAAGATCATAAATCTTTTTCCTAAGAATCAAATATCTAGAGCTTTTATGTGTTTCAATGGAAATAATTATAATTATATGTGCTTATCCGGAAACAACTTAAAACACCCTTATGAATGTGGGCTAATTCAAGATTATGGAGTTATCTTTATAAGAAAATCCATAAGAAAACCATGGTCACAGCTACAAAGGTGTAAAATACTTCCAATGAATGAAATCAATCATAATATAAAAAAATTTATTGATCCAGATGTATTTAGTTATTTAGGCATTCAGTATTTATACTTACTTAATAGTACTTATAAAGAAAACAAAGACATTTTAAGTCAACTTGGATTTGATTTTTACAATACTTACGAATTCAAATATTTTAATGATAAGATAATAATACTTTTTAACAAATCTATCAAAGGAATAATAGAAGCATCAGATAAATCAACACGATTTAGAATTATAGAATCAAAAGAACAGAATAATTTTAGATTTTTTCATATAGACTGTAAATCAGAAAATTGCTCATTCGTCTATAAGGATTATTATAACGATAATTGGTATGGAAACTCGAATGGTAAAACTTTAGCTATTGGACAGAATAAGGATAATTTTAAAACAATTAATCTAAAAAGAGGAAGACATTTTATTTTTATGGAGTTTCGGCCATTATATATTTATATAACAATTCTCTTACAAATTTTCATTTCACTTTTTATTATTATATATGCAAGAAAAATCGAATTTAAAAATATTTTTTTACATCCAAGAGGGTAAGATGTAGAGGAGTAATCTAATTTTTTAGTTCTTGCCAAAATCTTTGTTTCAACAAGGAATGTATAAAATGTCAAAAATAGCATTAATAACAGGTATTACAGGTCAAGACGGAGCTTATTTAGCTGAATTTTTACTCGATAAAGGTTATATCGTCCATGGGGTCAAACGAAGAGCATCTCTTTTTAATACTGCAAGAATTGATCATCTTTTCCATGATATTCATGAGGTAGGTAGACCGTTTTTTTTGCATTATGGAGATTTAACAGATTCTACAAGTCTTGTTCGGATCATCCAAGAAACCCAACCGGATGAAATCTACAATTTGGCAGCTCAGTCTCATGTTCATACATCCTTTGAAACTCCCGAATATACAGCTAATTCGGATGCTATCGGAACATTAAGGATTTTGGAAGCTATTCGTATGTTACATTTGGAGAATAAAACAAGGTTTTATCAAGCTAGTACATCCGAATTGTATGGTAAAGTGCAAGAAATTCCTCAAACTGAAAAAACTCCTTTTTATCCTAGAAGTCCTTATGGTGTGGCTAAACTTTATGCGTATTGGATTACTGTAAACTACAGGGAGGCTTACAATATTTTTGCCTGCAATGGAATTTTATTCAATCATGAGTCTCCTTTGAGGGGAGAAAATTTTGTTACAAGAAAGATAACCATGGCTGCGGTGCGAATTGCAATGGGAAAGCAAAAGAAGTTATACCTTGGTAATTTGAATGCAAAGCGTGATTGGGGACATGCTAAAGATTATGTAGAAGCAATGTGGCTTATGCTTCAGCATAAAAAACCGGAGGATTTTGTAATTGCAACAGGGATAACAACTGAAGTAAGAGAATTTGTAAGAATGGCTTTTGCAGAGCTTGGTATTGAAATTGAATTCAGAGGAAAAGATGTAGAGGAAAAAGGTTATGTTGCTTTCTGTTCTAACCCTAATTATAAAATTGACAATGGAAAAGAAATAGTTGTAATTGACCCTAGATATTTTAGACCGGCAGAAGTTGATTTATTGATTGGAGATGCCACCAAAGCAAAAGAAAAATTAGGATGGATTCCAAGGTATGATTTAAAAATGTTAGTGAAAGAAATGGTAGAAAGTGATCTAAAAACGTTGTGAAAAGGATTTTTTAAAAAAGGCATAAGAGTTTTAATGATAATATGTTGTTATTTATAATTCATCATTTCAAATTCGTAGTTATTTTAAGATATAGGGAAACATAATTAATTATGAATTTACCCCTTGTTTCGGTTGTTATCACTACTAAAAATGAAAAGAAAAACATTGAAAATTGTTTGATTAGTATTCAAAATCAGACTTATTCCAATGTTGAAATCATTGTTGTTGATAATTATTCAACAGACACCACTAAAGATATTGCGTTAAAATATACTCTTTTGGTTTTTGATAAAGGTCCAGAAAGGTCAGCTCAGCGTAATTTTGGCATGATTGAAGTTGCTAAGGGTGATTATGTTATGTTTGTTGATGCAGACATGATTTTATCACCTTTTATTGTGGAAGAATGTGTGAATACCTCACCCCTATCCCCTCTCCTAAAAGGAGAGGGGTATGTGGCTTTGCATATTTCGGAGATTGTCCTTGGGAAGAACTTTTTTAGCAAAGTAAGAAGGTTTGAGAGGACTTTTTATGATGGAACTGTTATTGATGGTGCAAGGTTTTTTAAAAAAGCTGCTTTTGTGCAAGTTGGCGGATTTGATGAGTCTATGAGTGGTCCGGAAGATTGGGATATTGATAAAAAAATGAAGCAAATTGGTAAAATTGGTTTGGTTTCAAAAAAGCCTGACCTTGATCGAACTCTCAATCTCAAGGAATGGATTCTTTATTCTTTTGTAAAAGAGCGTGGTGTTGATCCTAGTGATTTTGGAACTGTTATTTTTCATAATGAAGCGGAATTTGACTTGAAGAAATATCTTAGTAAAAAAGGGTATTATGCAAAGAGTTTTAACGGTTATATTGAGAAATGGGGAAAAGATGATCCGGATATTCAAAAGCAATTTGGTATAATGTATAGGTTTTTTGGTGTATTTTTTGAGAATGGTAAATGGAAAGAGTTGGCAAAGCATCCAATTTTAACCTTTGGAATGTATTTTTTAAGGTTTATGGTAGGGGTTAGATTTTTGTTGAGGTAGGAAGCCACTTGATTTATGAACTCAAATCAGCCAATCATTCAAAAACTACAGTTAATAAGGAGTGTATATGTCGACCAGGGTGATTCAAGAAAAAAGACCAACCATTGAAAGAATAGAGCATACAAACTTTGGTTCCGGAAGACCTTATTATGACGATGAGTTGAAAATGTCACAATCCGAAGAACATACTATTGCAATCAGTTATTTGTTTTATTGCTTAAAATTTATATCCAAGCAATTGAATATGGGTTGTCTTTCTGACAATCCTGTTTGGTATCTCTTGCCAAAACTCAAAAGGGGAAAGATTCAAAAAGCACTGTATCCGGATTTGTGCGTATCCAAAAACGCTGATACAAACAGGGCAACGGCAGAAGATTTGCTATTTTGTTTGGAAGTAGTAAATACGGAGAGAAGAAGGAAAGAGGTAAAAGACAGCATTATCATGAAAGGGAGAAATGAATACAACAGAGTGCCGGAATTTGTGTTAATATTCCCCAAAGCATCGGATAATCGTGTAATTGAATACTACCAGCACAACGGTTTTTGTTACATACCCTTATTGCCGGAAAATGGAGAATATAAAAGTAGAGTAATAAGGGGTTTTAGTATTCGTGAAATACCGAGAGACGATTGGAAAGATGGTGAAAAAGTAGAGGTATTGTACAAAGGCGAGGTGTTGGTGAAATATGATAACCTATGGAGCATAAAGGAAGAGGAAAGGAAACGAGCTAATATAGAGCATAAGCGAGCCGAAAAAGAGCGATTAGAGAAAGAAAAAGAACAACGAAAAAACAAATTGCTAGTTGATAAATTGCGGGAAATGGGTGTTAATCTTGATGAATTAACAATGAATAGTGAGGAATAAATCAGATGTTACCTTTGATTTTAGAAAATTATACGGAACCCAAATTCTGTCAGACCATGGCAATAAATAAAAACAAGCAAAAACTCCGTCCTATAATTAATCGTTTCTAATCCCAACTCAAAAGGTTGATCTACAGGTACTTGTGGGAAGATAATTGTCTAAAAATAAAGCAAATCCAAATGGTTCAATATAAATAGTAAGGAGATAACATCCACTATTTCAAACAAAATAGGTAATGTGGTCTTAGAAATAAACAATGCAAAAAGAAAATAAAATTTTGATTACAGGTTCAACCGGTATGGTAGGTTCTGTATTAGTTAAAGAGTTAGAAAATATGGGCTTTGGTCACCTTATAACACCTAAAAAAGCTGAGTTAGATTTAAAAAATTTTTATCAGGTAGATGAATTTTTTAAAGAGCATAATCCGGAATATGTTTTTA
This sequence comes from Leptospiraceae bacterium, assembly GCA_024233865.1. GTDB lineage: Bacteria > Spirochaetota > Leptospiria > Leptospirales > Leptospiraceae > JACKPA01. Next base: position 242,266 of record JACKPA010000010.1, read on the forward strand.
TGATTGCTGCAAAAGTGGGTGGAATTGCTGCCAATATAGCCGATCCGGTTGGTTTTTTACAAGATAACCTTGAAATAGAAATCAACTTGTTCAAAGCTGCTCATAAATACAAAACCAAAAAGAATCTATTTTTAGGTAGTTCTTGTATTTATCCAAAGGATTCTCCACAACCTATGAAAGAAGAATACTTAATGACAGGTATTTTAGAGCCTACTAATGAAGGTTATGCCCTATCTAAGATTGTTGGTTTGAACTTAGCAAAGTATTACCATAC
>JACKPA010000011.1 GCA_024233865.1 Leptospiraceae bacterium
GCTCCAAGAAATCATAGAGGAATTGAACGAAAAAAGTGTGATAGAAGTAGACTTGGTTCAGAGGTTTAACTTTGAAAAGAGGTTTGATGACAATGAAATCAAGTCTCTGTTATATTTCTTTGGACTCTTAACTTACAAGGGTATTGAGGAAATGGTGATTCCCAACCATGTGATCAAGGTTTTGTTTTGGGAGTATCTGCGAAACTTTTTAGAAGAAGAGAAGGAAATAGAGTTTCATATAGAACCATTGAAGAAAGCCTTAAAAGCAATGGCAAAAGAGGGGAATCCGGAGTATTTGAAAGATTTGGCAGAAGAGTTCTTTTTTACGAAGTTATCCTCTTATGACTATTCGAATTTATCCGAGAAGCACATCAAGATACTGTTTTTGTCTTATTTTACCTTGAGCAAGTTGTACAATATAGTATCGGAGAGGGAAATCGGAGAGAGGAAGCGAATAGATTTATTGTTTGAAGCAAATCCTGCTTACTATAACTATGTGTTGTACAATTTTATAGTTGAGTTCAAGTATATCCGAAAGACGGATAGCGAAGATAAAACAAAGAAGAAAAGGGAAGAAGCAATTGAGCAAGCGAAAGAGAACTACGAAATCTACAAGCAGAATTTTAAGCAGTTCGGAAGGGAACTTCGTTCCGTAGCGTTGGTAGTGAGCCATACTCAGGGAGTGGAGTTGATGAAATTGGGTGGTTTTTGAAACATATTCGTTATTTTAAAAACGGATAGATCTCTTATATTTCAAAATTGATAGTGCAAATAAAATTACCAGATTATAACTTCTTTTACTTAAACCAGAAGTTTCATGCCCATGGCGTGGTTTATGTAATTTCCACTTTACGCAATTTCTCAATTGTTTATATTTGTCGCTATGAAAGAATTCAATATTACAGGTACCTGTATTCCAGATAGACACTTTATGGTGGATATAAGTAAAAAAATCCAGCAAATCATGGAATTGGTAGAAAAAGGAAAATACTTCACTATAAATCGCCCAAGACAGTATGGAAAAACAACTACCCTATCAAACTTATTTCATAAATTAAAAAATAATTCTGATTACTTAATTATACGAACCAGTTTTGAAGGTTTGGGAGAGGATAAATTCAAGACCGAAGAAAACTTTTGCAGTACCATATTTTACACTTTATCGGGAGGATTAATCAATGAAAGTGAAGAGTATAAAGAAAGCTTTCGAACTTACGGAATTAGTTTAAAAAAATTAGAAGATGTATCTAAGGCAATAACCCGGTTTATACAAGAACAAAATAGAAAAGTAGTACTAATGATCGACGAAGTAGACAAAGCAAGTAACCATAATTTATTTTTAAACTTTCTTGGAATGTTGAGAAACAAATATTTAGACAGGGCTGATGGAAACGATCAAACGTTTCACAGTATCGTACTTGCAGGTGTATACGATATAAAAAATCTAAAGTTAAAAATGAGACCTGATTCGGAAAGCAAATACAATTCTCCTTGGAATATTGCGACGGATTTTGAGGTTGACATGAGTTTTAATACTAAAGAGATAGCCGGAATGTTAGAGGACTATACTTCCACTACACACATTGGAATAGATATTCCCTTAATCAGCCAAGAAATCTACAATTATACAAAAGGTTATCCTTTTCTGGTTAGTAAAATTTGCAAAGTGGTTGATGAAAAATTAGATAAAGACTGGTCAATCGAAGGGATAAAGCATGCTATCAATATAACATTAGAAAATGAAAATACGTTGTTTGATGACTTGATTAAAAACTTGGAAATTCATAAAGATTTATATGAGCTTGTATATACAATATTGGTAGATGGAAATCGTATTCCTTTTGAAATATATAATCCATTGATTAAGTTAGGTGTTACATTCGGAATCTTAGCCAAACAAAACGGAGCAACATCCGTTTCAAATAAAATATTTGAGGTGTGTATCTATAATTATATGATATCCAAAACTTTGATGAAAGAAAAAGTATTTACCCGTTCGGGATACATACACCAATTTATCCAAAATAATAAACTAAACATGGAAAATATATTAAACAAATTTCAAGAAATCATGCACGATGAATACAGAGAAAAAGATGATAAGTTTATAGAAAGAGAAGGTAGGTTGCTATTTTTGTGTTTTTTGAAACCCATCATTAATGGAGTCGGCTTTTATTACGTAGAGTCTGAAACCAGAGAAGATAGCAGGATGGACGTAGTTGTCACCTTTGGAAATGAAGAGCACATTATTGAATTAAAGATATGGAGAGGTAAAAAAAGAGAAGATTTAGCCTTGGAACAATTGTCTGATTATTTAGAAAGCAAAAGGAAAACAGAAGGATATTTGTTGAACTTCAACTTTAACCAAAAGAAAGATTACAAAAAGGAATGGGTTAATTTTATGGGTAAAAAAATATATAGAGTAGACGTTTGAATAAAGAAAATTGAGTTTTGTCATAACTTCTTCATGCGTTCCGTCATCAGACAAAAAAACTTCTTTCTCTAATTTGATTAATCCTTAAACTATGCTAAATACTGCTTCCCATTTTATTGTTCCCAAAAGCACGAAACTTTCGTGCTTTTTTATGTATTTCGTGGTTTAAATTAATTTTTACACATCAGAGTCTGTTTTTTACGGCGTCCAAAAATGCAAACGTATTTAAGCCTATTTTTTTCTCACTTGTGCTAAGTCCAATCAAATCCTTTGTCATTTCACCGGACTCAATTGTGTCAATCACTGCCTTTTCAAGTTTCTCTGCAAATTGAACCAGCTCATCATTTTTGTCTAATTCTCCTCTTTTATGAAGAGCTCCCGTCCACGCAAAGATAGATGCTACCGAATTGGTTGAGGTTTCTTCTCCTTTTTGGTGCTTTCGGAAATGCCTTGTAACTGTTCCGTGAGCTGCTTCGTATTCAAAGTTTCCTTCCGGAGAAACTAGAACGGATGTCATCAAACCTAAAGAGCCAAACCCGGAAGCAACCATATCACTCATCACATCGCCATCGTAGTTCATCAAAGCCCATAACATTCCACCTTCATTTTTCATGATTTGGGCTACTGCATCATCAATGAGATAATAATAATAACCGATTCCAGCTATCTCCAGCTCTTTAGCTCTTGCTTTTGCTTCTTCGTCAAAAATTTGCCTAAACCTTGCGTGGTATTTTTTGGAAATTGTATCCTTGGTAGCAAACCAAAGATTAACTTTTTCCGAAATAGCGTAATTAAAACAAGATTTGGCAAAGCTTTGAATGGATTTATCCAAATTGTGCATTGCCAAAGCAACTCCAGAACCCTTGTAATCGTGAACGAGAATTCTTTGTTTTTCTGTTCCATCTGCCAATGTGTAAACCAACTCGACCTTACCTGGGTCAGTTACCTGCAATTCAACATCTCGGTAGATATCTCCGTAGGCATGACGACCGATCATAATCGGCTTTTTCCAAGATTTTACCGCTGGTGGTATATTATTTATGATGATAGGCTTTCGAAATACCGTTCCATCAAGAATAGATCGTATTGTTCCGTTAGGAGAAGGCCATTCTTTTTTTAGGGAAAATTCTTTAACCCTGTCTCCATTTGGAGTTATGGTAGCGCATTTTACACCGACACCATGCTTTTTTATGGCGTTTGCAGAATCAACCGTTACTTGGTCGTTTGTTTCATCTCTATGAGTGACAGATAGGTCATAGTATTCCAAATTAATATCCAAATACGGGTATATGAATCTGTCTTTTATCTCTTTCCAAATAATTCTGGTCATTTCGTCCCCATCTAGTTCAACCAGGGGTGTTTTTACTTTAATTTTGCTCATCGAATTCTCCTACTTTTTCTATCGAAATCTAAGGCATTGTTTGAACCCCAATTTCGTTCTACGTCCATAATTTCACTTAGTAGGAAATTTTTCTAATTTTTTTCCGACTTGGAAGTACCAACAATGCATTTCCTTACCCATTATATATAGAACATTCAAAGGAGAATTTTTCAAATGTTACAAGCGTTATTTACGGATTCGGAGCAAAGTTCGTTTTGGTATGAATTGGTTTTTAGAAAAGAGGATTTTTTGCATATTATAAACGTTTTAAACAGGTACTATGATATGTATCCACCCAAAAACCATCCATCGGATTCCCATAGATTTCGAGAGGACCTTACGAAAACTCCGGTAAACAGCATTCGGATTTTTTTAAAAAAGTTTGGTGATTATGAATTTCTTATATCAGCCGAAATCTTAGAATCAGACAGTAAAAGAATGGATTCTTGGATTCATGTAGATGGAATCAAACAAGAAAGGCATGATCTAGAAAACAAAGGTGTTTATGATCATCCTGTTTTTGAAATTGTTTGTCTTACGGATTTGTATGAGGATTCTTGTGTTAAAGTAAAAAACTACAAAAAGAAGTAGTTTTTTTGGGGCAGACTACTCACTCCTTTGAGTGAAACCAGTCTGCCCTAAGATGTTTTTCAGCGGGCAGGGAAATTGAAATCTTATTTGGTTTGATTTAATCACACAGGAAAATTTCTTGCATACAAAATTCCGGAAAGATATGATTCCAAACTATCTTGCTTTTTATAATCTGTTTCGATGATCCAGCGAACAAAGCAATAATTGATTAGAAATCCCATCAAGTCTTCTTTTGTATAAGAAATATTTTTTGACTTTGCATATTGGAATATTCTTTCCCCAATCCAACCCGCCAGATGCGTATCCAAAATTCGTTCTTTAATGTTTTTTGTTTTTCCTACATAAAGGGTTTTTCCCTCTATATTTGAAAAAATACAATAAATTCCGGGTAAATCAGGTACCAAATTTTCCGATATATCTTTAAAATACAAGGGAGGAGTGGTGAGCAAAGCTTCTAATTTTTCTTTAAAGTAGTCCATAATGTCTAACAGTCCCAACCCTTTCCAGTCAGTTTGCCCTTTTTCTGATCAGGAGTATCAGGTGGACAGAAAGGGTATTTGGCATTATCAGATTTTGCAGGTAAACGCCAATCAAATCGAACCGTCCATTTTTCCTGTAAATTTCGGGGATGGTGAACACAAAGAATTTGTTTATGACCTATCCCTCTGGGCTGTAAATGCAATACCCAACGGGTGATTTCCTCCAGATTACTTTCACCTGTAGAATGGAACTTGATATTTCTTCCGGTAACTTTTTTTGTAAGCATAATTACATCATATTCTGCGATCAGTAATCGTAAGGCTGCTTTAATCATTACATCTTCCCATGACGGGTCAAAGTGTGGAAATCCAAAGAGTTGCTTAAAGCCATCGATCCAGACTTCTCCAGACATTGGTTGCAAAGGCGGGATATGAATTTTCGATAAATCAGCAAGTTTGCGAAGTTGCTGCATTGATTGCTGAGCACCAGCATAAGCAGGGTTGTTACGATTTGAATAGAGTTCTTTTTCCAAAGGATGAGCCAAAGTTTTCATAAGATTATCCCAGTATTCAGAAAGGGGAACTATAGCAATTTTATGGTTCTTACAAATTTTAATTATAAGATCGATATCTTTTTGAACTTCTGTCGGTGTACGCATTAAAAATAGTGCAGGATCCAGTAACCCAACAATCATGGTTCATCCTCTGACACGGGGTCATCACCTTTAATAGTTTTATACATAGGCTGATTCTCTGAAGCGGATTCTGTCAAATCCGATTTATCCAATTTTGCATAATAGATTGCGCTTTCTTCATCACTAGCTTCATCCATAAAATCTGAGGGCCATGTTCCTTTAAAACTTCCTTCGAAGGTTAATCTACTACTTGTTACCGTTGAGATGCCATCTTCATTTTGAGGTGATTGCCGATTTGCCCCAAGATAATGAAATTCCGATAGGAGTTGTTCTAATGATTTAAGGGGTTGTTCAAATAGAATTGAATAGATGCTGTACCATTTACGTTGTCTAGTACTTGTTTTTACCAGAGTACGATTAATACGAAGGTAAGGAATGAAGTGATCAAACTCAACATCAACTTTGTTAAAAGGTTCTCCTGTCCACTGACATATCCACTTATGATTTTCAAGGTTAATACGAATATGAGAAAAATCAATTTCTTCATTAAGTGTTTTAATCTCTACGGTGTTAATTAGAGAAATATTGTTGATCTCAGTCATGTAAAGTGTTAATCTTGTTTTAATGATGGTTTCTTTATCGTTATTTTTAAACCAATTGAGATTATTTACTAAATTTGATTTCTCCGTTTCTTCAAGTTTATTAAGTGCTTCTCCAATATTAACTTCACATTCCCATTCTAAAGTAATTTTTGGTTCATTTTCTTTGGTAAGTTGAGAAGGCCATCCGAATGTCAACTCACGAAGGTTAAAGGCATCTACAATACCACTAAGTTTCAACATTGCATTGTTAGGATCCGGGTCTATTAAAGTTTGTTTAAGTATTAGCAAGCTTTGAATAAGAGAACTTTTACCAGAATTATTACGACCAATGAGAATAGTGAGAGGAGAGAGAGGAATTTCAGCTTGTTTGAATGATTTGAAATTTTCAATACCTAATAAAGTTAATTTAGCGTTTTTCATATAAGAGCCAAAACCCCAAAAATCAATACAATGGAGCCAGTTACCCTATCCATTCAATTTTCAAAAATCACTCTAATTTTTGTATATAAGGATTTTATTGAATTTAAAACTTGTCAATAGTTTCATATAGTTTTTAAAGAAAAATTTAACTTTTTTGAAAAAACAGATAAAATAAATAGTTCTAAATTTTTGTTGTAACTTATATTCTTCTTACATTTTGAGCATTGACTTAAGATTAAAAAAATATAATTTCTCATTAATAAATATAATAAAAAATTATTTGACAGTTTTCCTATGAAATTGATAGTCATGGATTAAATCCTAATTCATACTAAGTTAAAATTAATACACATGGCAAGATATTTATTTCTGATTTGTTTAACATTTTTTTTGCTTCTTCCTTCTGTGATTTTTTCGCAAGCAGATTTACCTTTTGAAATTGATGAAAAAAAGAAACTTAAACCGGAAGATGTAAAAGAGAAAAAAGAGGGCTGGTTCCCTACGGGACTTCCGTTTTTATATACGGATCCAAACAATGGCTTAGGTTATGGTGGTAGACTCTATTATATCAATAATAAAGATCGAAGTGATCCATTTTTTGAATATACGCCTTATCGACATAGAATTTTTTTGCATTATTCCAATACAACCAAAAATGCCCAGTGGCATTCCGTAGACTTTGATGCTCCTTACATTTTTGATACGCAATTCAGGCTTCGTGCAAACTTTGTATATGATAAAAACCCAAATAACCTTTATTTTGGAATTGGTGAATCCAGCCTTAGAGGTTTAACCTATCGGGATCGAAACGATCCTGCCAGACCATTGGTGCTAAATGGTCGATTTGCTGATAAGGAGCTAAACCAAGAATATAGACGACCGGCAATGGGTGACGAAGCTGTTTATTTGGAAAACAGGCAAATGAATAGCCTACTTCAAACACTTGAACCTAGACTCGCTCCAACCCAGGTTACTGATAAAAAATACAATCGTTATCAAATGGAATATCCCCAAGCTGCCTTTAGCTTGGAAAGGTCTTTTTTTAACGGAATCGTAAGAGCCGTAGGCGGGGCAAGGTTTTCCAATTCAAAGGTAAATTTTTATGACGGTACAATTTATAGCGTTAAAGACCCTGTTTATGGCAAGTTCTTGGGAGACATACCAACGGTAAACGGAAAAACCAAACTGAGAGAAGACTGTGATGCCAGAAAAATTGTAGGTTGTGACGGGGGATACGTAAATTTACTGCGTTTGGGAGCTGTATACGATACAAGGGACTTTGAGCCCGACCCTAACAAAGGCGTTTTTGTAGAAACAACTCACGAAAGGTCTATGAGAGAAATCGGTTCGAACTTTTCTTATAATAAAACTTACGTTTCCGGAAGGGTTTTTTATAGTCCTGCGCCTGCTGTTTTTAGCAAATTGGTTTTTGCTGGAAGGCTTTCTTTTATGAGCACAAAAGGAACTGCTCCTTTTTGGGAATATAGAAACATGTGGGGAACAGAGACGAATATTTCCGGGGTTGGGGGACGAACTACTTTGAGAGGGTTTATGCAGGACAGGTTTGTTGCTCCAGCTATGGGATTTGGAAACTTAGAAGTCAGATGGAAATTTTTGGAAGTTCCTGGTTTTGCCTTTAATTTAGTACCGTTTTTTGATTTCGGTCGTGTTTGGGACAAAGCTCATCTCGCCAATTTGAAAGGTTATCAATATTCTTGGGGAACAGGGCTTAGAATTGCGTGGAACCAGTCTACCATTATTTATCTTGATCTCGCCTATTCGAGAGAAAATTCAGGCTTACTTTATATGAACTTTAATCATATATTCTAGGAAAAAATCATGAAAAAGTCTTTATATTTTATTATTTTTATTTTTGGTTTGTTTGTTTTAAATTGCCAAGCAGAGCTTGAAAAAGCAAAGTTTGGAATACCGGAAGAAGAAATGAATTTGATTATTGCCGGTCTTTTGATTAATACAGGATATTCCGATACGGGAAACGGAACAATTCTGGACAATTCGCTTAATTTGGAGTGGAAAAAGTGTTCCCAAGGACAGAGTTTCCGACAAACTCAAAATGATTGCCAAGGAACAACCAATGGAAGCGATTATACTCCGAATGATGAGTATTTATATGGAGCTACCGCTTATAATTATTGCAATGTTCTGGGAAACACCTGTAATAGCCTATCGATTCCGCAGACGCTTTTGGCGAGCACAACAGAAAATGTTTCTTCCGGGGCATACAATTCCTGCGATACGGAAGTTTTTGATGGTAAGTCTGATTGGAGAGTTCCTACCGGAGCTGAATTAAAAAAACTGACCGCAGGTGGAAAAACTTCCATGATTTCCTATTTTCCGAACACAGCAACCAGTTATTATTGGACTTCTTGGGGGGATGAGTTGGATACCACAGGCTATACTGCAAAGGCAATTTCTTTTCGAGAAGATACCTTTGGAAATGATGAGTCCATAGTTAAAACTACGAAATTATATGTGATTTGTGTTAGAAATAGGTAGAACAAACCAGTTCCATAAAATTAAAATCCCATAGTATAAAGAGTTGCAGAATTGAGAATAGGATTTTAGCTTTCCAACATGGAATTAAAAGAAAGTATTCTCAAAAGAAGGACTGCCAATAAAGCATTTTTGCAAAAAGCTGTAGATGAAAAACACATTCGAGAACTCATAGAAGCGGCAAATAGGGCACCTTCTCATTTTAACAGCCAACCATGGGATTTTATTATAGTAACAGACCCAGCAATTAGAAAAGAAATTGGTAAAATTGCCGGAGAATCAATGAAAGAATTGATTGCCAAAGGTGAGTTTTTTAACCGTTATTTAAAATATTTTAGATTTAGCCAACAAGATATTGATAAAAGAAAAACTGGAATTCATATAGATAGGATGCCAAAATATCTAAAACCTTTTGTAGAAAAAGTTTTTAGCGATAGTGCCCTTAAAATCATGAAATTACTACAAGTTCCTACTCTACTTGGTAGAGATCAAAGAAAAATTGTAGAAGGCGCTCCTATGCTTTTAGGATTTATGTTAAAAAAAGAAGAATACAAACCATGGGAAAAATCGGGAATATATTCCTTGATTTCCATGGGTGCTGCTTTACAAAACATGTGGCTGACTGCCACTTCCTTAGGAATGGGATTGCAATTTGTTTCTACACCTATGGAAATTCCAGAGAACTGGGAAAAAATCTTAAAAATCCTGCGAGTCCCTGATACCCACGAGCTAATGGCTGTATATCGTATTGGCTATATGGACGAAAAAACACGCCGAAATACCATAGATTGGGTTTCCGATGAGCGTAGAACGTTTGAGGATCTGGTAAGTTGGAATTATTATGAAAAAAAGGAATAATCCCTTCGGTCCCTTCGGCTACGCTCAGGGATCGTGTACCAAGACGGACATTGAGCGTTATGGAATTGATAACAAAACAAAGAGTAAATTTCTTGCCAAGTGCATTTTAGGAGAGATGATTAGTCGTTATATTCCAAAAAGAACTTCATAAGATGCAGTTAATGAGGCTATCACATTGTTTTCCGGAGAAAAGAAAGATCGTGCGAAAGAAATTTGGATTGTAGATTCTGCTCCCAAAGTAATTAGCAAACTCGAAAAAGCTGTTTCCGAATTAGATAAATTCATGGAATCTCAGGGGCTTGCATCAAATCCGGAGCAGGTTGCTAACCTAAAAGGAGATACTGCACGAGGTCAATTCATTAAGCTGTTTAAAGAAGTGCAACGTCTAAAAACTCAATTGGATCAATATACCGATCTAACTCCAGAAAATAAAAAAAGTATTTCCAAAGTGATTCCGCCTGATCGTTTACAGGCTTTTAGAGGAGTGTATTTGGATACGGCACAAAGGTTGAAAGATGATTGTTCAACGTTTGATTTTCGATGGAGAAGCACTGAGTGACTTACTTCAACCCCTAGATTTAGGATGGAAGGAGCGAACAGGGAAAGAGTTAGAATTGATGGATGACCTCATACCTTTGTTATACAAACTAACTCAGGGAAAAGAAATTTCGGGACTAAGTGCTTATGAAAAGTAAGAAAGATTCAGTGGTGTGGCAAGATTTAAAAACATAGGTGCAAAAAATCTTTAAGAAAACTTACTTAAAATTACCTAGGCTTCCATATAAACCATAGGTCTAATAGTATCTACATTTGAAGATAAATCCCGATCAAGGATTGGCTGGATTAGTTGAAATGTTTCTTCAACCATATATTTTCCTTTACCTCTAAGCATTTGATTTAAACGTTTTTTGCTTATGTATCCGGAATTAGAAAATAAATTACTCATATACCTTGAATGTAAATTCCTTTGGTAAAGAAAAGAGTTCATGCGTAAAATTGCTTTCATCTCCGAGAAATCTTCTACGATAGATTCTGATTTAAAGATGATTACCCTATCATACTCTTCTTCAAGAGCAATATTTGTAATTTGACTAAAACTCATAGAAATTGAGTAACGAATAGCATATTTATAAAATTTTGAAGAAATAAAAGTTAATCGTTGAAATCTGTCATAATTTAGAGATGAGAGGTCGTTTTTATCAGGAATCGGAAAATTTTTTGAAAAATTGATTTGTTTTATATGATAAGCCCAAAATCCAAATTGGTCTATATTTTCAACCAATGGATATTCTTCCACCATTGATTTAAAATCTTCAAAAGTTATTGGTTCTATTTTTTTGAACAGTAAAATAATAGAACCTTGGATTTGATCATTTTTTAATATCATTTTTTCTCCGAAAAAAGAACCTAATTAATTCAAGCAATTTATTCGATTTTATAGATTTATCCGGGTATGGAGAAAGACTTTTCGTAACATGTTTAAATCCACCAGTTGCAATTTTTATTTCTTGTGAATTTTTTGCTTCTTCTACAGTCCAGCTTTCACCAACTCCAGAACCCTTATAAATTTCAACATGCAATCTGTCATATTTAATATTTTCAGGGTCTTCTATTTTTTTCTTAACAGTGCCTCGCATCTTAATATTTTCTCTTGTAAAATCACTTCTTATTTGTTCAAATTCATAGTATTCGTCTGCAGAGCTATCCTTGTTAAATAAATTCATACTTTAAAATCCCTTATAATATATTTATGTAAAGTATTTTTAAGCTTTCTAATATTTTAAATATTAGTTTATTAACAGACTTGAAGGTAAATCACAATTTTATGATTAAAATGTCTAATTGAGATATATAGGAAAAGAAATTTCTGGACTAAGTGCGTATGAAAAGTTAATTATCCAGTAAGTGAAATTTTTAATTCCGCTTTTTTTTATGAGGTCGAAAATTCGATATTTTATCATAAAAAGATTGCAGTACAAATTTTAAAAAGTTTTTATAATATAGCTATTGAAAATCCAACCTTTAACTACACAAAAATTCACATATCATATAATAAGTATAAAAGTCTTTTAATTGAGTGGATTGTAAACAAAGCAAGATTAGGAATTAGTATTGAATATGATATTTTAAATTCATTTTGGTATATAATAGATATGAGGGACGAAAACTTTAATGAAATATCTGGAAAAATTGAAAATATTCCTTATAGAGAAATTATCGACTAATCATTATGATAATAAAGCATCCTACGATATATTAGAAAAAGACGCTGGAAATGCAAAATTTGGAATTGTTCAATTTCCATCAGATGTAATAGCAAAAATAAATAGAATAAAAAACTATGGAAATAGCCTATTTATCGAGAGAAATCCTGTAAAAAAAATAAGTATTCAAAAGAATACGAAAAAGTTAAAAAACAAATTCCTGTAAAAAATGAATACAAAATGTTTACCATTGGTTATGAAGGAAAGTCAATTGAAGAATTTATAAATTCTTTAATTAAAGAAAATATTCGAGCTTTATGTGATGTCAGAAACAATCCTTTAAGTATGAAATATGGATTTTCAAAAGGACAATTAAAAAAAATTACGAATAATTTTAAAATTGAATACTTTCATATTCCTGGGTTAGGGATACCATCGCAAAAAAGGAAAAATTTAAGCACTAATGAAGATTATTTAAATTTATTTAAATCATATTCAAATACTACCCTTAAAGAAAATATTAGAGATTTAGTAATATTAAAAAATATTTTTCTTGAGAAGGAAAGAATTGCTATCGTATGTTTTGAAAAAGAACCTAATTCATGCCATAGAAGCTATACGGCTAAAGCCGTTAGTAATATGCTTGATAATAAATATGAAATAGTTCATCTATGAAAGTATTGATCACTGTAAAAACATATCCGGCAATGGTAGACAAATTACCATATAAGTTTTCTTTTATTTTTGAAGACGATTCCGGTAAAAAATCAACTATGATGATAGAAGATTGGGAAACTGGTATGTTGTACTGGAACTCCTATCATAGATATAAGGCGACGAAGAAAAAGCATGTCAAGACGTTAAAAAAAAATACTTTGATAATTTTGCAAAAACCAAAGATTATTATTTCTTTTTAGGAACTACAAAACTTCATCATTTTACAGCAAAAAATCCATTTGTTATTGTGGGAGATTTTAGACCTAATTACTCGAAGCAATATAATTTATTTTAATTTAAATGGCACATAACTAAAGAATTACAAAAACTCAAAAAGAAGAACAAATCGTGAAAAGCAAAAAGAACAAATCTGCGAAAGTGCCAAGGCATACCATAAATAGTCCTTGCTTATTACGATAATTTTTTTATCATTATAATTATGGAATATATAGTGAATCCAAATTTTGAGCAAATTGTTTCTAACATGGAAATACTTGGTGGTAAACCATGTATCAAAGGAACAAGAATAAGTGTTGATATGGTTTTAGAATGGTTAGCGACAGGAGCTGCTATTGATGATATTTGTAAAACATATACTCATTTATCTAAAGAATCTGTTGTCCAGGCGATTTTATTCGCTGCTAGTCGCATAAAAAATGAAGTTTATTTTGAATTTAAAAAAACTGCCTAGATGTTTTTAAAAAATTTTAATTTTCTTACTGATGAAAATATCCATCCAGAAGTATTGCAATATCTCAGGAATTTAGGTTTTAATATTAAAGATGTAAAAGAATCTGGATTATCTGGTAGTACAGCAAAAAATTGCAAATTGCCTTTCTTCTTTGGATGCGATCATTACCGCACAAGTGAAGAAGGTAGAGGAGTTAAAGCTTCATAAGAAAGGACTTATGCAGCAGTTGTTTCCGAGTGGTGGGGAGGATTATACTTGACTAATGATATAATTTTTTACAAAAACCTATAGGAGTATAAAAAATGTTATCGGTTAAAGGTATTTATACGAAAGGACATGTTGAATTATTAGACCATATACCAGAGCTGGAAAATGCTAACGTAATAATAACCTTCCTGGATGAAACGTTGGATTATAAGCTTACAGACAATATGAACGAGTTCAAATTTTGGGAACTTATCAATCTAATTAATTGGGAAGCAAGCAATGAAGACGATGTTGTATTACCTATAATACAAAAATTATCTGAAATGAGCATACAAAATATTTACGTATTTGAAGAAATTCTATCAGAGAAGTTATATAGACTAGATGGAAAAAAATACGCAGAAAATATAGGGGATGACTCTTATACAGAAGGAGGAGAGTATTTTTCAAGTGATGTTTTTCTCTATATTAGGTGCTATGTAGTGGCTTGTGGTAAAGAATATTATAATATTGTTCTAAACGATCCTACACAAATGCCAAAAGATAGAGACTTTGAATCCTTATTATATATTTCCAAAAGAGCATATCAAATGAAAACAGGGAAAAATGATTTTTGCATACTTACACAATATTCTTATGAAACATTCAGTAATAAAGAAAATTGGAATTCAAAAATCTCTTTTATGGAAAAAGTGAAGGGAATTCAAAAATGAGGAAACATGGAAATTCTAATGAAAATATGGATGACCATCACTTATATGAAATAATAAATAAAGAAATAATACTTTTAAATATGGAATTTGTGGAAAACCATTAAATTCAGACGGAACATCTCCACGAGCCAATGAGCAAGTTCAAAGATTTAATTTAGCCGCTGGATGGTTAAAATTTTTTGCAAAGATTCTTTTAAAAGGAATTAAAGGAAGAAAAAATGCGAAAAAAATAGAAAAAGAGTATATTCAAAATTTTACAAAAAAACATGGTTATCACCCTGAAGGGAATTTGGAGGATTGATTCAATATGCAATATAAAATGAGAGCATTAAACATAAATCTTCCAGATTCACTTATCCTAAAAATGGAGGAATTAGCCCAAAAAGACGGTATTTCAGTTGATTCTTTTATAAGCCTTGCGGTTGCTGAAAAGATTTCTTCTTGGATATCAGAAGGCTATATACAAAAAAGAGCAAAACGAGCCAATAAAGAAGACTACAAACAAGCCTTAGAGCTAATTCCTGATAGGGAACCTTATTCTTATGATAAATTGTAATAAGCAGCAAAAAATCGCAGACTACCTTAGAGAGAACATTTCCTAAAGTCCAGTTTCCCGGCGTGTAACAAAGGAAGAAATTGAAGCAAATGAGTTTAACTTGAATCTTTATCGATATATTAGCACTTCAAAACCTGAAGAAAAAATTGACTTACAAAAAGTTCATTCTGAGTTAGTTAATATTGAAAATAATATATTAGAAGCTACAAATAAACATAATGAATTTTTAAAGGAACTTGGATTAAATCAATTACCCCTTACCATACTCTTGATATTATTGATAAACAATTTATTGCTAATGGTTCACTTCGGCTTGCAAATTTAGTTGAAAATTTATTACCTTATTCGCCAAAAAATGATAGGTATCCATGTTATAACTAGTTTTTATTCAATATTTACAGAAATAATAAGTGATAAATTTGATTATACTTTTAATAGTGGTGAAGAGTTTCTTTTTTTTGAGCAGTTTATTTGGAACTTGGAAAATAGAGGAGTTGGGTGAGATAGATATTCCTGTTTTAATGCTTGGAATAAGTCGAAATGTCCATCTACAATAGGAGTTTTAATATGATGCACTTTGGTTTGATATTTTTGGGAATTTGTTTGGTATTGGCAGCTTTGATTGTTATGTCGGTTCGTATCTACCAAGCACAACCGAGTTTTGTAATAAAAATTTTAAAATATGGTATCATTGGTATTTTTTGGATCATTTTTAGTGCTCTTTCCATTGGGATTGGTTTTAGAATTGACCAAAGACATGATACTACCTATTCACGAAATTTTAAATCTGTTAGTGATATTTGGGGTGGGACGATTATTCAAGACCCACCGGATTTGTATTTTGAAACAAAAGAATTGGAAGAATTTGAAAATAGCAAAACCGGAAAAATGGAAACCAGGTTCAAAAGGGTCTCTAAAAATATCAGTTTTGAATCTCAGGTTTTAAAGGTTGATATTGAATCCAAAATTAGGAAAAAAGGTCTTTTGGAATTCCCGGGTTATAAACTGCATTTTAAGGTGGAATATATTCTAAAAAATACTTTACCAAATGCAGAAAAAATTAACTTCCTTCTCGCTCTGCCTTATAATGCGGGAAATATAACCGATGTTCAGGTTTTTTTGGATGGCACCAAATATACTGGTGATACCAATCTTGCTGACGGTGTAAACTGGGAAGGCTACATGGGACCAAATGAAGAGAAAAAAATATCAGTAGAATACAAAGCACAAGGTACAGGTGTTTTCCAGTATTCTTTAGGCAAATATCAAAAAGAAATTAAAAAACTGGAAGCAGTTCTAACTACAAATTTTACGGATTATGACATTCCCGAATATGCAATGGTTCCTTCCAACATTAATTCGGACGGAACAAAAACCGAAATCAAATGGGAAGGTAAAAATTTAATAACCGGTCAAAATATTTCTCTAAAATTCGATATAGAAGGAAACTACGGAAAAGTCGCATCCAAATTGTTTTTTTATTCTCCTTTGGCTTTGTTTTTATTCCTTGGCTCCATTCTATTGTTCACGATTTCGAGACAAATCAATTTACATCCTATGCACTATTTGTTTTTGATCGGTGGTTTTTTTGTTTTTTATCTGCTTGGTTCTTACCTGATTAGTTATATAAAAATGATCCCTGGTATATTAGTTTCTCTTGCCATTTCTATGGGGATAATGCTGTACTATGTCTATTTAATAAAAAAAGAGCAAAACCTTATCCAAGTAACCTTGGTTGCATCTTTAATTTTTCAATGGATATTTTCTCTTGCATTTTTCTTTCCTGAACACACTGGTTTTATTATTACGCTTGGTAGTATCATAGCCTTTGTAGCACTGCTTAAAAGCACAGCCCAAGTAGATTGGGAAAATAAGTTTTAAAAGGAATAAATATGATTGAATCTAACTATTATGAAGACAACGAAGATTTACGCTTTGTTATGGAACATTTTGTGAATTGGGAAGCTCTAATTCCCTTGAAAGAGAAAAATTATGAAGATTCTAAAAAATACATAGAAACCAAAGATGAACGTTACTCTTTGGCTCCTTCTGATTTGAAAGAAACACTAGACAATTACCTGGATATTCTCAATCGAATTGGTCACATAGCTGGAAAGAATGTAGCTCCAGTAGCTCGAAAAATGGAAAAAGAAGGTTTAAAATTAGAAAACGGCAAAGTTATTTTCCCAGAAGATTTTTTAAGACTCTTTAATATAGTAAAAGAAGCCGGTATACTAGGCTTTCCGATGCCAAGAGAATATGGTGGACTCAATATGCCCCTTCCATGTATCATGGGTTTAAAAGAAATGTTTACACGAGCTGACAATTCTTTTGAAATTGCCATTGCCGTTTCTTTTCTTTCTAATGTGCTTTATCATTTCACTTCTCAGGAATTGATTGAAAAATATGTACCCGAAATGGTTCAAGGGACTTTATCTGGAGCAATGGGATTAACCGAACCGGACTTTGGAAGTGATCTTGCCCACATAATAACAAAAGCAGAAAAACAGTCAGATGGAACCTATCTGATAACCGGAACAAAACGTTTTATTACACATGGCTGTGGTGTAGGAGATACCCCTGCTCTCCTTTTTACTTTGGCTAGAACTTCCGGAAGCGGTGGCAAAGGGCTTGGTTTTTTTCTTTCCAAAAGTACGGATGTGCAGGTAAGCAGAATAGAAGAAAAGCTTGGTTTGCACTGCTCTCCAACTTGTGAATTGGTTTATGAGAAAACTCCCGCTATTTTGATCGGAAAGGAAGGAGAAGGATTGATCAAATACGTTATGGGGATGTTAAATCATGGTAGAATGGGTGTTGCCATTGAATCAATTGGTCTTGCACAAGCTGCTTATGAAGAAGCTAAAAAGTACGCATCCGAGCGAGTTCAATTTGGAGTTCTAATCAACACATTTCCGGCAATAAAAAGACTTTTGGATGAAATGGACAGCAAAATACAAGCGAGCCGAGCCATTGTTTATTTTATTTCCGAAATGCTAGAAATCTATGAGTTGCAATTGGCAAAAATGCAAAAAGAAGGAATTTCGGAAAAAGAAATTCGCAAAAATCCGAATATGGCTGTATCGGATAAGCTTACCAAACTCCTTACTTCGGTAGCCAAATTGATAAGCTCCGAATATGCAAATGAGGTAGCCTATGATGCTTTACAAATTTTCGGAGGTGCAGGGTTTACGGAAGAATATGATATTGCTAAAATTTACAGAGACGCAAGAATTTCTACCATATATGAGGGAACGTCTCAAATTCATATAATCACTTCCGCAACCGTTTTAAAAGACGGGTTGAAAGCAGAAGGATTTTTGGAAAAGTTTTTGATGGAAAAAATCCATCCCCTAAATGACTTAAACAGACAAAGTTCTCTGCGACAACTGCTAACAGACTTATTGGAATTGATGTCCTTATACCAGACAAAAGAAGGAGAGATAAAAGAAAGCAGGTCAAAAGAAGTTGTGTTTGCGTTTTCGCATTTATTAGGTTTGGTTTTGTTGGCACAACAAATAGAAATCGCAGAAAAGAAAATGCCTGAAGACTTTGTAAAAAGGAAAATCACAGCTTTTGAAAATTACGTTTATTTAACTCGTTCGGTTTTTGCCAGTGCAAAGGTTTATTTAAACTAAGTGCCAATCATATAAATCACTAATCATAGTATAAAAAAGGAGAAAGAATGTTAAAAATAAATGAGTATTTTGAAGGAAAGGTTAAGTCTATTGCTTTTCAAGCGGAAGACACAAATGCTACTGCCGGAGTCATTAGCGTAGGAGAATATTCCTTTGACACTTCCAAAAAAGAGGTAATTACGATTTCTTATGGAAAACTACAGGTAAAATTGCCAGGCAAGAACTGGGAAACATTTACAAAGGGACAAAGTTTTAGCGTTGATGCTGGAGTCGTATTTGATGTAAAAGCAGAAAAGGACGTGGCTTATATATGTTTGTACTACTAGTTTAGCTTTTGCAATATTCAAAAAATGGGAATTGATATATAGAGAAACAAATAGCTTGACAAAACACCTATACGAAAAAACATATAGTTTATAAAATTCCAGGGGTTATTCGCCCTTAGAACGATCAAACAATCTATTAATAGAAGAAGGGTTTAGGTTTGGCAAATTTAAAATCATCTAAAAAAGATATACGCAGGTCAGAAAAAAGGAGAATAGCAAATTCTCAAAAAAAATCTGCAATTAGAACGTATGCAAAAAGTATTCAAAAAAGTCTAAAAGCGGGAAACAAAGAGGAAGCTGTTGTATTTTTTCAACAATATTCCGCGTTGTTAGATAAAGCGGCTAAAAAGAATATTGTTCATAAAAACAATGCTAGCAGACACAAAAGTAGAATGGCAAAAAAGATCAATTCTCTTACAGCAGTCCCTGTAACTCAAGAGAGTTAAAAGTGCTATAATTATCTGATAAGAAAATTGTAAAAAAACATAGACAAATATCAGAGTGTTTTTAAAGTGGTTATAAATCGAGGGCGATTAGCTCAGCTGGGAGAGCATCTGCCTTACAAGCAGAGGGTCGGCAGTTCAATCCTGTCATCGCCCATTTTCTTATCTTATCAATTGGATTTTCATGAAATCTCCCTCTATCCAAAACAATGATTTGATGATTTCTGTTTCCGGTATAAGAGGTAGAATCCCTTCCGGTTTAAACATCGACAATATTGTTGTGTTTTCCAAAGCTTTTGCTGGAGTTATTCAGGGTAAAAAGGTTGTATTGGCAAGGGATTCCAGACCGAGCGGTCAATTTATTGAATCCATTGCAACCGGTGTATTGCTTGCTTATGGTATAGACGTAATGTCCCTTGGTATCGTCCCAACTCCAACATTGAAAGCTGTTGTAAATGCTACTGGAAGTGCCGGTGGAGTGATGATCAGTGCTTCCCACAATCCCATAGAATGGAATGCCTTTAAATTTGTTGGAAAAAATGGCTTCTTTTTTGATCAAAATCAAATTGATTCCTTGCTTTCTTTAGTAGAAAACAAGGACTTTAAAGAACCTTATTTTAACCCTCGCTCGCAGGTGATTAACTCTCCTAATGAACACATACAACTTCACATAGATGCTGTTTTAAAACAAGTTGATGTGAATAAGATCAAAAAATCCAAATTTAAAGTTTATATAGACGCTGTGAATGGAGCTGGAAGTTACGTCGTTCCGGAATTACTAAAAAGGCTTGGCTGTATCGTATATGAAAAATACTGTAAGCCAGACGGAAAGTTTCCTCGCTCACCGGAGCCAACCAAAGATTCGCTAAAGGGAAGTAGCAAGTTTATGAAATCATCGGGAGCTGACATCGGTTTTGCACTCGATCCGGATGCTGACAGGCTTGTGCTGATTTCCAAAACAAAAGGTTCTATTTCGGAAGAATATACACTCCCTTTGAGCATTCAGTCCGTTCTTCCTTTTACCCAAAAAACAAATGTTGTAATCAATTTATCTTCTAGCTCTATGACAGAAGAAGTAATTTCTCCCTACAACAAAAAACTGTTTCGATCTAAGGTTGGAGAAGCAAACGTAGTCCAAACAATGCTTCAAAAAAAGGCTTTTTTTGGAGGTGAAGGAAACGGAGGCGTGATCGATCCACAAATCAATTCTTATGGTAGAGATTCTCTTTCCGGAATTGCTCATATCCTAAATTACCTTGCAAGGGAAAAATTGTCTTTAGAGCAAGCAATAGATAAAATACCACCCTATTTTATGAAAAAGGTAAGTTTTCCCATCCAAGGTAAAGATATTCGATCCATAATTCAAAAGCTAAAAGACCATTACGCAAGTTTTCCTTTGGATGAAACGGATGGTTTACGAATTCAATTTGATTCTTCTTGGTTGCACATTCGTCCTTCCAATACGGAACCAATTATTAGGATCATTGGTGAAGCTCCCAAAGCTTCTGACTTAGAGATACTATTATCTCAAACAACATCAATTATAGAAAAGTGTTAAAATTATGTGTGGTTTAGTAGGTTACGCTGGCAATAAAAATGCCGAATCGGTTCTGATTGTAGGTTTGATTTCTTTGGAATATCGTGGTTATGATTCCGCAGGAATTGCGGTTATTGATAACGGAGAAATTGAAATTCGGAAAGAAAAAGGAAAAATCAAGGCTCTGGAAAGAATTCTCAAAGAAAAACCCGTTTATGGAACGGTAGGTATTGGTCATACAAGGTGGGCGACTCACGGCGAACCAAATCAGATCAATGCACACCCTCATACGGACTTTAGAAATTCAATTGCCTTGGTTCACAATGGAATTATAGAAAATTTCCAAACTCTCAAAAACGAACTTTTAAGTAAAAATCATATCTTCCATAGCAACACGGACACTGAAGTTCTTCCTCATTTGTTGTCGGAATTTCTTAGGTCTGGGAAAGCCAAAACCATAAAAGAAGCAATGCTCCAATTGTTCAAAACTATCGAAGGGAAATGGGCGATTTCCCTTATTTTTGAAAGCGAGCCGGATAAGGTTTATTTTGCACAAGACGGTGCACCAATGCTTATAGGGAAAGGACATGGTGAGTATTTTTTAGGATCTGACTTGGCGGCTTTGATTCGATATACCAATAAAATTTGTTATATAAACAGAAAAGAGTGGGGTTATTTTACAAAAGATTCGTTTGCTTTGTTTAATTTTGAAGGAGAAGAAATTCAACCGAATTTTACAAGTCAGCAAGTTAAATGGGAAGACGTGGATAAAATCGGTTATTCCCACTATATGCTCAAAGAAATTTACGAACAACCGGAAATTTTCAAAAAAATCATACAAACCAGAATCAAAGACGATTATAGTTTGGACTTTTCCGGTTTTGAAATTCCCAAAGAGCAACTATCCAGGGTTAATCGAATTATCATTCAAGCAGCCGGAACTAGTCTTTATGCCGGAATGATTGGCAAACTTTATTTGGAACACCTCCCCAAAACAACAACCGATACCGAAATGTCTTCCGAATTCAGGTATAGAAATCCTGTTGTAGAGGGTGATACAACCGTTATTGCCATATCCCAATCTGGAGAAACGGCAGACACTCTTGCCGGAATCCACGAAGCAAAAGCTAAATTTTTAAAGGTAATCTCTTTTGTAAACAATGTCAATTCTACCATAGCCAGAGAATCGGATGCTTTTATTGATACAATGGCTGGTATAGAGATCGGAGTCGCAAGCACAAAAGCCTTTACGGCACAATTAGCTCATTTGTTTTTATTTTCTATTTTTGTTTCTACTCTAAAATGGACTCTATCAGATGAAGAAAAAAAAGTTCTGATAGACGAGTTTAAATTACTTCCCCAAAAAATGGAAGCCATTCTAAAAAAAGCACCTATTATTGAAGATTGGGCAAAAAATTTTGTTAATACAAAAGACTTTGTTTTTCTGGGAAGGAAATACAACCACCCCGTCGCTTTGGAAGGAGCTTTGAAACTAAAAGAAATTTCTTACATACATGCTTCCGGCTATGCTGGTGGAGAATTCAAACATGGTCCTATCGCTTTGATTACCAATGAAGTTCCTGTTGTATGTATAGCAAATCAATCTGATATATACTCCAAAATGTTATCCAATATACAAGAAATCAAGGCGAGAAGAGGTATCGTGATTACCATAGTTACGGAAGGAGACACAGAAGCAAGAGCTCTTTCCGACTATTGTTTTGAAATTCCCGAATGCCATGAGCTTTTAAGTCCGATTTTGACGGTAATTCCTCTACAACTTCTAGCTTATCATATCGCTGTAGTTAGAGGTTGTACGCCGGATCAACCTAGAAACTTGGCAAAATCCGTTACAGTCGAATGAAAACAAAAGTAAGCAAAATAGTAATCAATGAATCAAACATCCCTGAAGGACTGGACGTTACGGTTCGTTTTAGGTCTTTTAGTGAAATTAGAACCGGAATTTTTACACTACTCCAAAGAATAAAGATATTCTATCCGAATGCAAAGGTTTTTTATTTGCACGATAATCCAAATTTTATGGCTTCTTTTTTAAAAAGAAATCCCAATTGTGAGCCTTACAATAACGAGGCTTATGATTTGGAGTATGCTCCAATAGGTTATTGCCCATGGGAATTGTTTCCTCAAATTTCGGAACAAATGGATAAGGATTTATCCATTTATAAAGACTTAAAAAAATGGATTACCAAAATAAAGGTTAAACCGGAAAAATATAGCGTTCAAGGCAAGAGCAAAAATCTTTACATACACCCCAATGCAATCATCTATCCTAACGTTGTGTTTGATGTAACTTCCGGTCCAATTGTGATCGATAAAGGGGTTAAAATTACCTCCTTTTCTTTTTTGGAAGGTCCTCTTTATGTTGCACCTGATGCTTCCATAGACAGTGCAAGAATCACTGGTAGTACAATCATTGGTCAAAATTGCAAAATCGGAGGCGAAATCGAAAATTCCATTTTTGGAGATTTTTCCAATAAGCACCATGAAGGCTTTGTTGGTCATTCTTATATAGGTAATTGGGTAAATTTAGGTGCTTTAAGTACAACAAGTGACTTGAAAAACAATTATGGTATTGTTCGAATCCAAATCGCTGAAAAAAAAATAAATACAAATACAATCAAGTTTGGCTCTATTATTGGAGATTATACCAAGATAGCTATTGGAACCATGTTAAATACGGGAACAGTGATTGATATGGGTTGTAATATAACCGACTCTAAAGTCAAAGGATACGTACCGGCTTTTACGTGGACAGACGGCAATGAAAGATACCGCTTGGATCATTTCTTAAAAGACACAAAGAAAATTATGGCAAGAAGAGACAAAAGTTTAAATACGGAAGATGAAAATTTGATTCGACAACTGTATGAAGATGAAATTCCTTAGATAATAGAAGTTATTATTATGAGCGATGCACTAAATTTTCACCAAAGAAATGGAAAATACATTAATGTAGGCGGGACAAACATATTTACAATAGACCAAGGAGAAGGTGAGGTCATTTTGCTCCTGCATGGTTTTTTTGGAACGTCTTACTCCTTTAGAAAAATAATTCCGATCTTATCTAAAGAGTATAGAGTTGTGGCACCGGACTTACCAGGATTAGGTTTTTCTGAGCAGATCAAAGAAGTTTATTCCCATAGAGTTTTGGCGGATATCATTTATAAGTTTATTGAAAAGATTACTGATGAAAAAATTCATTTGGTAGTCCATGATTATGGAGGTCCAATATCCTTTTTAATGATGAACAGCCATCCCGAAAAGGTCAAAACTCTAACTGTTATATCCTCCTTTTTAAATCTGACTAAGTTTAGGTTTTATTTTCCTCTAAATATTTTAAATAAAAGGTTTATAGGGAACTTATTTGGAAAACTGCTTAGCACCAAGGTACTCAGGTTTATATTTAATTCTCAGTTTATATCACAGGGAAGCCCATTTGATGAATCTACAAGCGATGATTACGCCTTTTTATTGGTTCATGGTAACAATAGAAGCAACTTTGTAAAAATGTGCCAATGTGTGGATCGAACAATTCATGCTCAAAGAGATATGGAACTAGGGCTTAAAAAAATGATAGGTGGAAGACAAATTCTTGTTGGAAAGCAAAATAAGATAATTAGTCCAATGGAAGTAGAATACATAAAGCAAACCATGAGACTAAGCATAGCCAATTACCTATCGGGGAAACATTTTTTGATGGAAGATTCTGCGGAAGAATGTGCGTCCAAAATAGAAATGCTGGTGAATAAATTTTCAAGTAAAGATAAGTAGAGCTTATATGGAAGTCATAGAATCAAAAATTTCGACCCTTTCTCCTTCTTATAAAGAGAATTACCAAGATATGCATTCTAAAATGCAATCCATAAAAGATTTAATGGATATTATAAAACAAGGAGGAGGAGAAAAAGCCATCCAAAGGCACAAAGAAAGAGGGAAATTAACGGCTAGAGAAAGGATAACCAAACTAATTGATACAAATACTACGTTTCTAGAATTTTCTGTTCTAGCAGCTCAAAATGTTTATAGAGACTCCGTGCCTTCTGCAGGAATTATTACTGGTATTGGACGTGTATGCAATGTTGATTGTGTGATTGTTGCCAATGATGCAACAGTTAAAGGAGGAACGTATTACCCACTTACCGTAAAAAAGCATCTGAGAGCACAAGAAATAGCTTTGGAGAATAATCTTCCTTGCATTTACCTTGTGGATTCCGGAGGAGCATTTTTACCAATGCAAGACGAGGTTTTTCCCGATAGAGACCATTTTGGTCGAATCTTTTATAACCAAGCTTGCATGTCTTCCAAAAATATCCCTCAAATTGCAGTTGTTATGGGAAGTTGTACTGCGGGTGGAGCCTATATTCCAGCTATGTCTGACGAATCGGTTATTGTAAAAGGAAATGGTACTATTTTTTTGGGTGGACCTCCCCTTGTCAAAGCCGCAACAGGTGAAATTGTGTCACCAGAAGAGCTAGGTGGAGCTGATGTTCATTGTAGAACTTCGGGTGTTACCGATCATTTTGCCAATAATGATGAGCACGCTTTGTCTATTACCAGAACAATCGTACAGACTTTAAACAGAACCAATGCCGTACAACCACTTACCTATGAATCACCTCTTTATCCACCCGAAGAAATATATGGAATTATTCAGAAAGATATACGAAAACCATACAATGTAAAGGAAGTAATTGCAAGAATTGTAGATGGTTCTCGGTTTCAGGAATTTAAAAAGCTATATGCAACAACCATTGTTACGGGAATAGCGAGTGTTTACGGGCATCCCGTTGGTATTATAGCCAATAATGGTGTTCTCTTCTCTGAAAGTGCGCTAAAGGTAACTCATTTTATCGAATTATGCAACCAAAGAGGGATTCCATTGGTATTTTTGCAAAATATAACCGGCTTTATGGTAGGGAAAAAGTATGAAAATGGTGGGATTGCAAAAGACGGTGCCAAAATGGTAAATGCCGTATCAACTTCCGTAGTCCCTAAGTTTACCATTGTAATTGGCGGTTCTTATGGTGCAGGTAATTATGGTATGTGTGGAAGGGCTTTTAATCCGAGATTTTTATGGATGTGGCCAAATGCTAGAATTTCCGTAATGGGTGGAGAACAAGCAGCCAATGTTTTATTAACGGTTAAACTCGATCAACTTGCCAAAGAAGGGAGAAATCTGTCCGAAAAAGAGCAATGGGAGCTAAAAAAACCTATTCTAGATGATTATGAAAACAGATCCTCTTGCATTTACAGCACAGCCCGTTTGTGGGATGATGGTATAGTGGATCCAATTCATACCAGGCAGGTTTTAGGAATTGCTTTATCAGCTTCCAAGCATAAACCTTTGGAAAATTCAAAATTTGGCATTTTTCGTATGTAAAAAGTATCACAGGCTTCCAGCCTGTAATCTTAATAACTACAACGTAATTTAAAACTTCGCATGTACAAAAAAACCGCTCTTTCTATATACCAAAATAATAGAAGAGCGGCTTTGAAAATATTTTAGGCTTTCTTTTTTGCTACAGCGACAGATTTTTTCTTTGCTGATACAACTGCGGCTTTCTTTTTTGCTACGGCGGCAGGTTTTTTCTTTGCTGCTACGGCGGCAGGCTTTTTCTTTGCTACGACAGCAGGTTTCTTTTTTGCTACAGCAGCAGGTTTCTTTTTTGCTACAGCAGCAGGCTTTTTCTTTGCTGCAACAGCGGGTTTCTTTTTTGCTACAGCAGCAGGCTTTTTCTTTGCTGCAACAGCAGGTTTCTTTTTTGCTACAGCAGCGGGTTTTTTCTTTGCTGCAACAGCGGCTTCCTTTTCAGCAACCATTGATATCCTCCAAAACGAGATTCTTTTTATATTAGAGACATAATTAATATGGAATATAAATTATGTAAACTATTTTATTGAATCATAAAAAATTTTTATAAACAATTTACTTAATTTGTTCCGTATCAAAGAGCAACTTAGTTATTTTAGTTATTACTTCTACTGATTCATCATGTCTGAACAAATACTTTACCTTACCATGAGTATCTATTAAGTATGTATAGGTTGAATGGTCTACCAAATAACCGGCTTTAGATTTTGATTGGGCTTTTTGATAGATAGCATTGTATTGTTTAGCAATTTTTGCTATCTCTTCTGTTGTTCCTGTTAAGCCTATAGGCTTTAAATACGAATAGTACTTTAAGTAATTTTTAAGTCTTTCTGCCGTATCTCTTTCAGGATCAATCGTTATAAAAACAACATTCATAAGATTTGTTTTGTCTTTTAGGTTTTGAAAAACTATATTCAGCTTGGAAAGAGTAAGAGGACAAGCATCTGGACAAAATGTATAACCAAAATATAAAAAAACAACTTTTCCTTCTAGTTCTTTTAAAGAAAATTTCTGATTATCCTGGTTGGTTAGTGTAAAATCTCCACCAATTGTATAGTTATGAAAAGGTAAATCTCTACCTTTACAATAAAATTGGCTTAATACTATCAACACAATTATAAATATCTTCATTTTATACTTCTCCAAACGCTCCCTTGAGCGTAGTCGAAGGGAGCATTATAATAAATCAATGATTATGATGCTCATGCTGCATCATAGATTCATGCTTTTTTACCTTTGCCATAACTGACTTTTTGCCTATTGTTTCAAAATTTAGAGCTAAAGAAATGTTTTCACCTTCTTTCAAATCTCTTTTGATATTAATAAACATAACATGCAAGCTACCAGGCTTTAATTCCAAGACAGACTTAGGTGGTATTACAATATTTTCTACCATTTGCATTTTCATTACTTCATTTTCATAAATGGTTTCATGCAATTCCACTGTTTCTGATATATCCGATTCAACAGATAACAATTTAATAGGATTATTAGAATTGTTTTCTATATTTAAGAACGCAGCCGAATTCATTTGATCCATTGGTGTTTCTTTGATCCAAGCATTTTCTAGAATCAAATCTGGCTTTTTTTCAATTCCTGCTTCTTTATTTTCTTTGTCTGTAGCCTTTTCTTTACAGAAAGATAGTAACAAAACAAATATAAGAGTAAAATATGTGATGGTCTTCAATGAGCTTTCCTTGTTATAAAGTTTAATTAACACTCAAGAGAAATACAAGCAGTGTGTCAATACATTTTAAGCTACCATTTTATTGACAATACATCAACCTATAACAATATGTAATCATGATACCATGGATGATATTTTCAACGGCTTTTTTAGAGGGTTTTCTAGGTTCTTTGCACTGTTTGGGAATGTGCGGTCCTATTGTTTATATACTCAACCAAAAAGAAGAAAGCAAACTCATGACAAATGTAATCTACAACGTATCCAGAAGTATATCTTATGCTATAATAGGTTTTTTATTAGGAACATTCGGCTTAGGCTTGGATATGTTTTTTCTCAAGAGTATAGCCTTGTATATAGGAAGTTTTTTGATTATTCTAATGGCGATCTATTACATGTTTCCCGGATTGTTTGAGATGGTTCAAATTAAATTTCCCATTAGTCCGTATACTAAGATTACCAAAGTTGTGCATTCCTTTAAGGAAAATGGAAAAATATATGCAGCTCTGCTTGGATTTGTAAGCGGATTATTACCATGCGGACTTTTATATCCGGCGTATATACTCTCTTTTATGAGCGGAACACCTTTTCTTGGCAGCATAACCATGATAATTTTTAGCTTAGGAACATATCCTATGATGTTTGGAATTGGTTATTCCTCTATAAAAATTTTAGCAAAAATGAATCAAAAACATCTGAAATTTATAACCGGAATTATAATGCTCTGTGTAGGCTTAGGTCTAATATACTATAGAAGTCAAATAGAGGTAAACAAATCACCAATTTGTCATTAAAAACAGTGTATGAGAGCTAGATATTTTATAATAATTATGTTTATAAGCCTATCTTTTTTAGGGGTATATGCCGGACCTTTTCAGATGTCAGGACAAACAACCGCTGCTTCTGTAGGAGCTAGTTATCGTGAAAGCACACAACCATCAAGCGAGCAAATATTTCATGTTTCGGAACAATCTACCGAAGCAACTACTCCCATAACAAAACAAACAGGAGAATTTAGTACTGCCATAACTGCTGGAACATCCGAGCAAAGTTCGGAAATATCAAGACAAACTACAGAAGTAACAGCACCTATAACAGAGGTAACAAATGAATATAGTACTGCTGCAAGCAGACAAAGCTCAGAATTATCGGAGTATACCACAGTTATTACCAGACCTATTATAAAAGCTACAGGTGAATACAGTACCGCTGCAAGCAGACAAAGCTCAGAATTATCAGAGTATACCACAATTGTTACCAGACCTATTATAAAAGCTACAGGTGAATATAGTACCGCTGCAACCAAACAAAGTTCTGAAATAGCCAATCAAACCACCGAAATGGTTGCACCAGTAACAGAAGCAAGCAGCCGACAAAGTATGGAACTTTCGCAACAAAGTACAGAAGTAAGCGAACCAATGACAAAAGCTACCTTTGATATCGTAAGATCGAGCAGTGAGCAAAGCACGGATATTTCCAAACAAACAACCGAAACAACAACTCCTATAACAGAGGCTAGTTATGATATAACAAAACCAATTGCAGAACAAACTACCAAGGTAAGCAGAGTTACAAGCGATGTTTCTGCTGAAACAAGCGGTATTACACCGGAAACGGCAAGAGCTACTGCTGATGTATCTACCGATACAACCAAAACAACGGGTGGAGGTTCTACAAAAGGTAGTGCCTTTCTTGACGCTTCCCTGGAGCAAACTACACGATTAACTATAGGGGACTATGAAAGCCGTTTACTTGACCCTGATACGGCGGATCAATTAGTCAAAGAAGCTTACGAATACAATCAAGGTCCTACTTTATCCTATTTCGCAAGGGAACTAAACGTTTCTACCGAAAAATTGGCAGATGTTATCATCCAAGAAATGCCAACAAAACCAACACGCACAGAATTACAAAGAATTATGGCTTATGTGATTCCAGTGTTGAAAAGGTAGGCTACAAAATTTGATAGAATTTTATAATTCATTTTGGTAGATTGACTTGATTTTAAAGGATAGTTTGCTAAATTTGATAAGTATTTCAAAATAGACGGTAAAAAAACTGCCATGACCTTACAAGTTAGAATCCGCAAACTCATGGAAGCCATGGGAAAAGACATCTACGGACGTGAGGAAGTCATCCGACTTTCTATGCTGGCGGCTCTATAACATATCAATATGGTATTGTCGAAGCAGAATTGAAATAGGATTAAATATCAAATTCTTTTAGTTTGATAATATCAGTCGGATTTCTACTCGTATGAAATACGTCTAAAATATAAATTGTATCTTGAGCAATTTTGTATATAATTCTATATCTACTTTTATATACTGCACTGCGATAATAAATTGATTCACTTTCTAATTCTTGACAAACGGGATATTTATATGGGAACGAAGAAAAAGTTTCTGAAAAATTTAAAATCTCACTTGCGAACTTTTTAGCGGATTGAATGGAGTCTTTTTTTATATAATCAAAAATATCTTTTAAAGAATCTAAAGCATATTCAGTCCAAATTATTTCCACGATTTAACCTTTAATTTGGCTTCTTTTAGAGTCAGAATCTTTTGATTTTTAATATCTTGTTCAGATTTTGCAATACGTTCTTTTAGCTCCAGCTCTGTGATTGGTTTACCTTTTGTCCCTAAATTTCTTTTTTTTAGTGATTTATTTTTTTTACTCTTTTGGTATCGTACTGTTACAAAATCAATAAAATCCATAATTTCTTGTTGAAGTTCCGGTGGTAAAGATTGTACTTTTTCTTCTACTATTCCCATAACATAAATCTTTTCAATTTACCTAATTTTTCAATCACTATTTGGGAAATTTTATAGATTTTTAGAACTCATTTTGGTAGATTGACTTGATTTTAAAAGATTGTTTGTATAATTCGAAGAGTATTTCAAAACTGATGGTGATAAATCTATGACCTTACAAGTTAGAATCCGCAAACTCATGGAAGCCATGGGAAAAGGCATCTACGGACGAGAAGAAGTCATCCGACTTTCCATGCTGGCAGCTTTATCGGGACAGAGTATCTTTTTGCTCGGTCCACCAGGCGTAGCCAAAAGCCTCATCGCCCGAAGACTAAAGCTCGCTTTCAAAGGCAAACAAAAAGAAGACGGAACTTTTGAAGATATCGAAGTCTTTGAATACCTTATGGGAAGATTCAGCACTCCGGATGAAGTCTTTGGTCCTTTAGATATAAACAAACTCACCGATGAAAAAGGCACAAAATACGAGCGTATTATAGACAAATACTTGCCAGGAGCAAACATCGTCTTTCTTGATGAGATTTGGAAAGCAAGCCCTGCGATCCAAAATAGCCTTTTGACGGTCATAAACGAAAAGATTTTCCGAAACGGAGATACAATCATTCCTGTTCCTTTGCGAGGACTCATTGCTGCGTCCAACGAGCTGCCAACCAAAGACTCCGGCTTGGAAGCTCTATGGGATAGGTTCATCATTCGTGAATACGTGGATTATTTGGATAATGAAGAAAATTTTCGACTTATGGTGGAATCATCGGAATCTCCTAAAATTGAAATTCCAGAAGATTACAAAATATCAGATGATGAATACTTGCGTATTCAAGAAGAAATTGAAAAAGTGAAAATACCAAATCATATCTTTGATATGACTAGAATTCTTCGTGGAAAACTTTCGGAATACAACGAAACCATTCCCGACGAGAAAAAGTCCGAAAGAATCATCGTTTCCGATAGACGTTGGAAAAAGATTTTCCGATTGCTCCGCACATCCGCCCACTGCAACGGTCGCAATGCAGTTGATGCACTGGATTTCTTTTTGGTAGAAAAGTGTATCAACCAAACGATGACCAAGGAAGAAAAGAAAGCGATTCATGAAATTGTTTGTAAAGTGGTCGAAATACATGGAGTTGTGAAATTGAAAGACCTTTCCGAATATGAAGCTCTTTGCCTAGTAATTGACAATCATTTGTTTGTTAAAGAAGGAAAGACGATCATCAGAAGCAAACTCGATACACAAGAGCAAAACTTCAAAAAAGAGATAGAAAAAAGAGAGCGACAAGAAAAACAAAAACAACAAGCAGAAGAAGCAGAAAAACAACTCCAAGAGGCAGTCAAGAAATCCAGAATCTTGGTTTCAGACAGTCTTGGAATGGAATTTGTCCTAATCCCGGCAGGTGAGTTTATGATGGGTGCTTCATCTGGAGATACTGATGCGTCTGATAATGAAAAACCACAACATAAGGTTTTCATTACAAAACCGTTTTATATGGGAAAATACCCTGTAACCCAAAAACAATGGAAAACAGTTACGTGGTATAATCCGTCTTATTTCAAAGGTGATGATTTACCTGTGGAATGTGTGAGCTGGGATGATGTTCAGGAATTTATTAAAAAATTGAACGTCACTTCGATACGCAGTAATTCGGAAGTTCTGCTACTCAGTGACCGGATGAACCAAAAGGCTATCTACCGATTGCCCACAGAGACAGAATGGGAATACGCAGCCCGTGCAGGAACGACAACCAAGTATTATTGGGGAGATGATCATAATGGTGATTACTGCTGGTATGATGGAAATTCAGGAGGAAAAACACAACTGGTAGGACAAAAAAAACCAAACAATTGGGGTTTGTATGATATGATAGGAAACGTATGGGAATGGTGTGAAGACTTTTGTACTTATCTTCATGATAGTCATGTGTTGAAAGGCGGATCATGGGGTTGTAGCGAGCATTATTTATATGTATTTTCATTTGATAAATATTCATCAAACTATGGAAATAGGCATCATGGCTTTCGTCTCGTGATGGAGGTATAACCCCCAAAGAAGCTTGGCGTGAGAGTGTAGCAGGAAAAATGAATCATGGAAACATACAATTGGATAATTGAGTAACAGGAACGAAAATAACAAAACGTAATTTTAGAAAGAGGATATAGCATGTTAAACACAGTTGAAGCAATTCTAAATCAAGATGGTAAATTAGAATTTCAAGAAAAAGTAGAATGGAAAAACTCCGTAAGGGTTTTAGTAACATTTATAGATTCTAATTTGCAAATACAAAATAAAAAAAATCAATTTCAGTTTTTAAAAGCCAGAGACATTTTAAAAAAATACAATTTAAATCTAGCTGATACGATTATCGAAGAAAGGAGAATGAGCACTTGAATCTTTTTTTAGACACTTCGGCTATTGTAAAATTATACAACCCTGAAGCAGAAACAGAAGAACTAACCAATTTTATATTACAGGACGACATTGAAGAAATACTCATTTCAGAAATTGCATTGATTGAATTTCATTCTGCTTTTTGGAAAAAATTTAGAGAAAACCAAATAACTGAAGATGATTTAAACATTGTAATTAAGCTTTTTTCAAACGAAACTTTTTACAAAATAATTCCTCTATCAGAATCAATTATAAAAACTGCAATTGACTTAATGGAACGCCATGGAAGAAACGGATTAAGAACGTTAGATTCAATACAGATGTCATCAATTTTTATAGCCAACGTCAATTATGATGATTTAACTGTAATAACGTTTGATTCTATTTTAACAAAAATTATAGCATTGGAAGGTATTCAAATTTATTCTAAATCATGATAGTCAGACTCCCAGTTTGCACTTATTGGATGAAAATAGGGATAAGCAAGAATTTTAGTTGAATTAATTTTGGTTCTTGTTATAATTTTATAAATAAAAGTCAGGAAAATTGATAATATTTGCCTGAAAAGGATAAAACAGATGAGCATTTATGTTTTTATAGTTGGATTAGTTGGAATCGCCTGTTGGCTACTTGTAGGAATCAAAGTCGTAGCTAGGATTTTTGCAAGAGAATTCAAAGAAGAATTAAACAATGAACGACAAACAAATTGATTCCATATTATTTATACTGGTTATTTCTGCAATTGGCTTGATACTTTATTTTTTTATAAATTTTTCAGATTATAAAGTTTACGCAGAAATATTTATATTCTTAATTTCCTTTGTTGGTTCCGTTGTAACCATATATGAATATGTTTTTCGTAGGAAGTAAGAGGATAGTATTTCAAAATATGGTGATAAACCTATGACCTTACAAGAACGAATCCAAAAACTCATGGAAAAAGAAAATAAATATTTTAATAAAACACCAAAAAATATTCATAACCCGTTTATTCAAGATGGAAAAGTTTGTGTAGACAAGTACATCGAATTCTTGGAAGAATACAACGCTTTCATTAATCACCAACCCAAAAAGTTCAAAAAGATCAACGATAAAGAAATGATTTTGTAGCCTACGAAAATAGAAACATCTTTTGAATCATTCAGCATAATTTATAGCGAGTTGCAGTTTGAATAGCCTGAGTTTTGCTTTCGGGTTTCTTTTTGATAATTTTCTTCTTCGCCATGTTATTCTTTTTATAAAACCTTGACATATTTGTAAATTGAAATTTACTATATGGACATGCAAACAATAGATGAGATAAAATTAGCAATAGAATCTTTACCTCCAAAAGAATATACTCAATTCAGAAGTTGGTTTTTAGAAAAAGATTGGGAAAAATGGGATAAGCAAATTCAAGAAGATTCGGAAAATGGATTACTAGATTTTTTCAAAATGGAAGTCAAACATGAAAAATTAAATGGTTTACTAAAGACATTGTAATGCATAAAACAACGGACAGATTTTGGAAGTGCTTTGAAAAGTTACCGGATTATATAAAAATGCTTGCAAAAGAAAATTTTGAACTTTTGAAAGAGAATCAATATCATCCGTCATTACACTTTAAGAAAATTGGTGATTATTGGTCAGTAAGGATCGGGTTGAGCTACCGAGCGTTAGCAGTTAAAGACGATAACGATTATATATGGGTATGGATAGGAACTCATGAAGAATATAACAAGATAATTTAGGAAAAATTTGGCAAATATTCGATTTTAGGAAGAATCTTTTAAATTTTCTATATGGACATGCACAACGAAGAACCAAGCCAAACAATAGATCAAAAGATACAAGACACATTTCTCCATGAGTTAAAAAGTTTCTTGACTGATCCTTATTTTCAATCCGATTTGGAAGCAATCCAACATCCGGGTTGGCAGGATGCTCTCGCAACACTTTTGGAAAAGTTTAAAACCCAGAATCTTTGTCGAGATAACGAAATCCTTACTGACCAAGCATTGGAAGAAGTGAAAAAATGGCTTGAATACGCACAAAAACATTTGAACAAGCACAATCCCTATACGATGGATCAGATGGAATGGCATGGTTATGAAAATGAGTTGGAGAGTATCACCCAAGATAAAACTTGGGAAAGACTGCAAACTTTTGAACCGGACAAAGCACACTTCTATCAAAACAAACAGCAAAAGTATTCCGAAGAGTTAAAACAAGATATAGAACCGCATAGACGAGAATTTTTGGAAAACAGACTCAATTCAATCCCTGATTTGGTTGCATACAACTGGAAACAACAAATCAAAAACCAAATCGAAGAACTTTCTCATAAGCAGTTGCAATGGGAAACGGAGACTCTCCCACAGTTGGCTGAAGCATTTTCTTTGGAGATGAATCAAAAGTTTGAAAAACTGCAACAATTAAAACAGCAGTTTTCAAGCCTCTATTCTTTTATTGGCGGAAGTGCTTGGGATTATATGTTTGGTAGTGGTGAAGGAATGGATGGGTTTGGTGAATCTGAAGCAGATGGAAATATTCCAGGAGGATTGCAATACGGAGGTGGAGCAGGTTTTTGGAAGCAAGTGAACTTCGATACTCTGGAAGAATACGCAAAGCTATTGGAAAATAACAAAGAACTCCAAGAACTTGCTGAAATCATGGGACGTTTTCGCCAAGCTGAAAAAGAGTTTGAAGAAGAATACTACACCAAAAAGGTGGAACGCCAAGAATGGAGACCTGATCCAATTGGTCGTTCTGAGATCGTTGGTGTGAAAATGGGTGATAACCTTCACAACATGCTCATAAGCCAAGCAGCTCTCTTGAAACATCCCAAAACCAAAAAGATATTTATCAAAAACCTAGCAGAAAAGAAGCTATTGGAATGGCAATTTGCAGGACAGTATCCTTATGATTTTACGGAAGAGCAAGAAGAAGTCAGACAAGTTGCCAAAGAAGAAGAAGGTCGAGGACCAATAATTGTTTGTGTTGACACAAGCGGTTCAATGGCTGGTACACCAGAGCAGGTTGCTAAGACAATCACGTTTGCGTTGTTGTCTATTGCGTTGAGAGAGAAACGAAAGTGTTATGTAATTACTTTTTCCATTGATATAATGACACAAAATATATGCTCAATAGAAAAACTTTCAGAATTTTTAAAATACAGTTCCGGTGGCGGAACGAGTGTAGAAATGGCTTTAAGAGAAGCAATTAATCAATGTAAAAGTGAAACGTATAAAAATGCTGACGTATTAGTTGTTTCTGACTTTGGTTTGGATGATGTCAGCCATAGTCTTAAACAAGATATTGATAAGCTAAAACAAGAAAACAAAACCAAACTCCACAGTCTGAACATTGGAAGAGGTTCGCAGCCTTTAACTTTTTTTGATAATGACTGGATTTATGATTCCCATACCCACCACATCAGGAATGCAAGCAGACCACAAGAGAGCACTTTTGCCAAGAATGTATTTACGAATGTGTCGCAACACTTTGGACAAAGAAATGATAGTTAATATTCAAGAACATCAAAACGTATCATGATGAAGGTATTCGGTTTTATACAAACTCTCCTAATTACATTCCTTGTATTTAACTCAAGTAAACTGAAGGCTAATTCCCAAAATCCAATTTTCAAAGAAACATGGTACAGCGAAAAATGGACAATAGAAGAAAAACAAACCTTAACGAGTTTTCTTTCCGAAATACCAAGAGAATTATCTAGTATAGAGCCTAATTCTTTTATTCTAGTTAAAAATGCAAATTTTATCACTTGCTTGAATCCGTATGAAATAAACATTCAAACAAAGCAATCACTCAAAAAACAATTTTTAAATCACCTTTTGGAGAACTACAACAATCGTACAAAAATCAGTCGTTCTAGTGAATGGCGTTTGCTTAGTGGATGGAATTATGGAAAACTATTTGGTTTGGAGTTACCTTTTTGGATGAACGAGGCTGACAACCAAGACCCAAGAGGATATGGAAACAAAGACGGTTTGCAAAGTCCGGAAAAAGATTTTATATCTTTTGGAAGTCTTTATTTTTTACCAGAAGACACCACAGCAGAAAATTCCATAAAATGCAAGACACCAAGAAAGTATACATTTTTTAAAAACCATTTTCCTGATTACACATCATCCTTTTATGGTCGTATCGAATGTAAAAAAATGGATTTCGGTTTTTTGGATGATCTTGTATTTTTTAATCCGATTAACGGACAAAAATTACAAATAGACCCTATTAACGAAGATACGGTTACAGGATTTGAGTTGCTTTATGCCACACCGGGAACAAGCGACATATCAGAAGTAGCCGGTCACCTAATGCTTAGAATTAAGTTAAATAATAACCCACAGGCAGAAGAATTGGGCATGGAAAATCCCCATGATCTCGTTATATCTTTTTTGGCTGATACAAGTCGTCCCGAAAAACTAGCTATTCCAAACAAGATAACCCTTGAATGTAAAAAAAATTGGTTTAACCTGGTGGACAATTCAAAACAAGACATAAACGTATGGACTTCTATCATCCAATCTTTGAAAGGACTTAGCGGAGGATTGCAAACTCTAATGGACAGGCAGACTTTAGAAGCAACCATCAAAGCTTATACAATCGAAGAAGACCGCAATTTGCTTAGGTACAGCTTAAGCTTAACTCAAAACCAGAAGAAAAAATTATTGGAATATCTATTTATTACAAAAAAGCAATACAAAGCAAAATACTATTTCTTTCCACAAAATTGTGCGTCCGTATTGATTCATGTATTGGGATTGGGTATCGAGGATAAGGAGATCACCCATTTCAAACCGATAGTTTCACCTCCACATTCTCTCCTTGCATTGCTTGTTCGCAAAGGAATTGCCAAACCTGTATACCCTGCCTTTTATAGCTACCACCAAAAAGGTTATATTGTTCAAGATTATCTCTTCCAAGAATTACAAAAATGTAAAACAGAATGGAATAAGTACAACTGGTCTAACCTAGATTTTATTTATTCAAACGATGAAGACAAAAGAATTGAACTGCTATTTACTCTTAGAAGAATTGCAAATGAACATCCCGAATCTCGATCCAAAATGTACAAACTTGCTGGTCTTTTCCAAGAAGCAGAGATGGCTTTTAGTTTTAAAGACTTGGAATGTGAGAACTATACGTCTAAAGTGACATCAGAAGCGAGACATATCCAGAGAGAAATCATTCGACTAAATCAAAAAAGTGGAAAATTGAATGGAATTTCCATTGATAAATTGGTTGAGACAGAGTTTATTCCAGAGGAAAAAGAAGTATACAATATCGGTTATCCACATACAAAGCTCTTGAACTATCGTTTTGGACTAGGTGGTTTTCATTCCCAATACACCAATAACAGCTACCCTCTTTTATATGGAAACTCTTCCTTTACCTTTGCCGGCTCATTATTTCATCAAGAGATGGGTAGTATTTCCAATTTGGCTATGCAAAGAAGTAGCTACGTTGAATTAGGAGGACTTTCCTTGTCTATAACAAGAACAAATGGAATTGCTTACCTAAACAATTGGTATTTTACGGGACTAAAGTTGCAAAAGTTCCGAGACCGCTTGAACCAAGTTCCGAGCTATTGGAAACCACAAGGAAAAATAGGATTAGGTTTAACGGTATTAGATTTCTATGGAATTCATAATCCTAAATTTGTTGATGGTACGATTTTAGGAGGTGAATTGTTATTTAGTGGCGGAACATCAAAACAAAACAATAGGCACATATTTTTTAGCTTAGGCACAAATTGGTGCTACCAAAGCCTAAACATTATCCACAAACCGTTTGTATTTCAAAAAGAAAACATTGGCAGTATCTATGGTATACGAATCCAATCCGGACTAAAAGCATTGTGGACGTTTGACAAGCAAAAAATGTGGCAGTGGAGGACTGAATTGAGATACGAAAAGGCAATTTCTCATTCACTTGGTGATAAAATGCTTTTTGTCACCGGCATTCATCACCTCTTAGGAGACATCATTCAAAAACAAACCATCTTTAGCGTTGTGATAGAACGTTCTATATACCGGTTTTATGCAACAAATTCCGAAAAGTTAGAGACATCTTCCATAATGGCTTATATTGAAATAAATCCATGGTAGACGTTTTTTTTCAAAATTTTATAAAATTCATTTTAATTAATTAATAGATAATCTATGTATATAAAATTTAAGTTAGAAAAAAAGAAAAAGGAAAACAGTGTAGTTATGAATCTTCTTGAATCATTAGGATGGGATTCTTTTTTTGAATCGAATTTTCATCCATACAAATCGCAGGATTTTGAACCAGCCAGGATTATTGCCGAATATAGAGATTTATACAAGGTTATTACAATGGATTCTTTAGAACTGATCGCTGAAGTTTCCGGTAAATTTGAATATACAGCTGCAGAAAGGGGCGATTTTCCTGTCACCGGAGACTGGGTTGTAATCAGGAAATTACAAAACAACAACAAAGCAATTATATACCACGTGTTGGAAAGAAAATCAAAATTTTCCAGAAAAATCCCAACTGCGAAAACGGAAGAACAAATTGTGAGTGCCAATATAGATATTGCTTTTATCGTTCAGGGGTTGGATCACAATTATAACCTACGAAGATTGGAAAGATACCTCGTAATGGCTTGGGAAAGCGGAGCAAAGCCGGTTATTTTGCTAAACAAAGCTGATTTGTGTGAAGACATAGAAGATGTTTTATTGGAGGTGAGTTCCGTAGCACTTGATACTCCCGTTTATATAATAGATTCTTTTTCCCAAGCCGGTTATGAATGTTTCTCCAAATATTTGGAAGCAGGGAAAACTTTTGTTTTTCTTGGCTCTTCTGGAGTCGGAAAGTCAACCATTATCAATAATTTAATGGGTAAAAATGTTCAAAAAACAAATAGCGTTAGAGAAAACGATTCCAGGGGCAGGCACACCACCACAAATAAGCAACTCTTTTTATTGGGAGAAAGAGGGATTTTAATTGATACTCCAGGAATGAGAGAACTGCAACTTTGGAATTCCGAAACAGGTCTAAAAGAGACCTTCCTAGACGTGGAAGAGTTACTCAAGTCTTGTAGATTTAAAAATTGTTCTCACGAAGCCGAACCAGGGTGTGCTGTCCAAGAAGCACTGGAAAATGGAAGTTTAGACCCCATAAGGTATGAACACTACCAAAAATTACAAAAAGAAATCAAATACCTGGAATCCAGACAAGATGAAAGTTTGGCTTTACAAAGAAAATGGGACGAAAAAAAGTTTCACAAAAAGATAAGAAAAGTTATTCAGCACAAAAGAATTTGATTTATGTGATGCGAGTAGGTGACAAGCTCGCTAGCCACCTACAACGACAATGAAAAAATTAAGCAGCAAGCAATTCGTTTAACGAAATTGTATCTGCTGCCTTTTCATTTTCATATTTCAAGACTCCTAATTGCTCGTATTTTGTCCTCATTCGATTACTTAAAAGACCTATTGCTTTTAAGTTAGGAATTAGTCTGGTAAAAAGAGAACGTCTGAACTCTTTCATCACTTCCGATTGTAAAATCATTCTTTTCCAACTTTCGGTAGAAAAAGCATGAGCAAAAAATTCTTGATGAAATTCCAAAAACATAAAACGATTCCTAAGGAGGACGGCTACTTCATAAGCCCAGTCTTCTCGATCTCTTCTTAGACTATCGGATACCTCTTTTGTATAATAGTCTCTTAATGACTCTACACCATAGTGAACGTGTCTTGCTTCATCAGAGATCACTTGTTTGAGAAGTTGCTTGAGCAAAGGTTCTTTTGTAAATTTGTAAATGAGACCAAATGATCCTAAAGCCAAACCTTCAATCATAATCTGCATTCCCAAAAATTTCAAATCCCAATCTTTAGTTGATGTTAAAGCATGAATGATCACATACAAATTATCATTTACTTCGTACAATTTGTTTAGTTTTGTATTGACATAACGATGGAAAACTTCGACATGCCTTCCTTCGTCCATCACTTGAGTAGCTCCATAAAATTTTGCTCCAAGCCATGGCGTAGCTTCTACCGTCATTCCGGCAGCATACAAAGCTCCTTGTTCTCCATGTAAAAATTGAGAAATTAAAATGGATGTCAGAGAGTGAACCAGCTTGGTTTTTTCTTGAGTCGTTAATTTGTCATAGTATTTTGTTCCGTATATCGGCAATAACTTATCCGGCAATATCGGAATCTCAGAATTGTAAGGGTCTACATTAGTAGACCATGGTAGATCATCCGCATCCCACTGACCTTTTTTTGCCTTTTGATACAAATTCATAAATTCCGTATTCCCCATATTATCATATTTCCAATCATAAAATATGGAATGCGCAGAATGAATACCTATTTTATCCTTTTTTCCATCTTGCAATATAAAGCCAGATAAAGCAGAAGGAAAAAGGTCAAATGCAACCTTTGTGTTTCTTAGAGCCATCCCTGTAATTTCCGTAATGTCATGTATCATCGTATCCATAGCCTATTACCTCTCATTTTTTTGGTCTAAATAATTTTCCCACCTGACTGTGAAGTCCCTTCCGAAGACAAACTAAAAATTTCTATCATTTTCCTAAACATATCAACCTCTTCTTCCTTAGATTCTAATCCCGAACGAATCAGTTGGTGAGTTATCAGACCCAAAATATAGCTAAAAACAACATTAACCAGTACTTGATCTTGAAGTCCGATCTGTTCCGTAATAGAAGATTTAAAGTAGTTTATTGTCTCACGAATAAAATTTTCGGGGTCTTGGAAACCATTTTGCCTATAATAGTCAATTATTAGAAAAAGAACATTTTGAAAAAAGGACTCATTGTTCACAATATACTGGAACATGGATTGAATCCTTTCTTCTACACTACTTGTTTTTGGCACTCTTTCTGCAAATTGTAGTACCTTTTTTTCACTCAAGTATTTGATCATTTCTCTAAAAATTGATTCTTTGGTAGGAAAATAGTGGTACAAAGTCCCAGTAGAAATTTTCAGCTCTTTGGCTATTTCTCTCATGGTGACCTCACCAAAACCCTTTCTCGCAAAAAGATCAAAACAATCTTTTAGTATCTCTTCTTTATATTCACTGTGATTTACAATTTTTGGCATCGTTTATCTTTTTTATAACGAATGTTCGATATAATAAAATATCCTATTCCTAATTTGTCAATCGGTTTTTCGTTTTTTTTACCTAAACCAAGAAAAATGTATTGGATTCTGAAACGCATTCCTAAATAGCAAAAAACTTGACGAATGTTTAATAAAAGACAAAAGTGATTTTATGATTACCAGAGACTTATTAAAAAA
This sequence comes from Leptospiraceae bacterium, assembly GCA_024233865.1. GTDB lineage: Bacteria > Spirochaetota > Leptospiria > Leptospirales > Leptospiraceae > JACKPA01. The sequence goes on from JACKPA010000011.1 coordinate 42,467, forward strand.
TGAAATTGATAAAGTGCAAGATGATTACCTGGAACTTTTATATAATGTAATTCGTGCTTTTGAACTAAAAAAATCTAAAAATAATAATTGGATAACCTGGGTAAATCAAATGTATGGATGTTTTAATGAAGACCCAATTCAAAGGTTTCCACAAGGTAATTTTGAGAATAGAGAAATATTGTTATGAAGTATCTATCTTTTAGATACCAATATTTGCATATATTTTTTGAATGGAATTTCACTTTCTGTAAAAGAAAATTTATTACTTAAAAATCCTGAAAATATTTATTTATGCTCAGTAGTAAAAGCAGAACTCTATTATGGAGCAATTAAGAGTAAATATCAAAACCAAAATATTTTAAAAATAGACAGGTTTGCTGAAAAATTTATTTCTCTTTCATTTGATGATTCTGCATCTTTAATTTATGGAGGTATTAGAGCTGAATTGGAATCAAAAGGAATTCCAATTGGTCCCAATGATCTTATGATTGCCTCTATTGCAATAGCAAACAACTTAATTCTTGTAACAAATAACACAAAAGAATTCGGTAGAATTCAAAAATTATCTTTAGAAAACTGGACAGAGTAAATCATACTATGGGAAACATCCGTTTTTTTTACCTAAACCAAGAAAAATGTATTGGATTACAAACAATAAAATGGATACCGCTTAGATAAGAGGTAATACCCCTGACAAATAAAATATCATAATTTAATTTTTAATTGATCAATTTCAAATTATAAAAACTACTTAACGTATGCAATTTACAAATATTCCGCCTAGTATTATTCAACCTGTTGAAGAAATCAAACTCTCATTAAAGCGTATATATAAAGCAAAACTTAAAAATCTAATTTTATTTGGTTCTTATGCACGCGGGAATTTTGAAGAAGGTTCAGATATTGATATATTGTTACTTATTGAAAATGTTAAAAATATTTTTGATGAGAGAAAAAAACTTTCTTACAATATTTGCGATATTTGTCTTAAATATGATGTTTTATTATCAGTTATTCCGTATGATTTTAATGAATATAATAAATTAAGGACTCCTTTTATATTAAATGTTAAAAGGGAAGGAATCATTTTATGATTCAAAATGAGCAAGAAATTATTGCTCTTCTTGAAAAAGCGTATCAAAGCATAAAAGCTGCTGAAATATTATTAAAAACAAATCATCCTAGTTTTTCAGCTAGTCGGTCATACTATACCATGTTCTATATAGCAGAAGCATTACTTTTAAGCAAAAATTTATCTTTTAGTAAACATAGTGCTGTTATTGCCAATTTTGGAAAAGAATTTATTAAAACCGGAGTTATAGAATCAAAATTCCATCGCTATTTAATAGATGCTTTTGAAATCAGAAGTATTGGTGATTATGAATTTATGCAAGTTGTAGATAATGATATCGCCAATGAAGTTTTATTGCATTCTGTAGAATTATTTAATGAAGTAAAAAAGTTTTTTAATTGTATAACCCAAGAAAACTGGACAGAGTAAATCATACTATGGGAAACATTTATTTTTTTTAGATGTAATTTTTATGATAAATCAATATAGAATAAAAGTAAGAGAATATATTATTGAATATTTAAAACTATCCTTGGTTAGAAAACATTTACTGGAAATAATTCTTACCATTTTTTATTCTTCTTTAATCCTTGTAAAAATTTTATCACAAAGTTCGATTGAGCTAACATCATTCCCTGATAGAATCATTGGAATTGCAACTTTATCCGGTGTAGACATTTCTGCACGAATCAAAATATATGCCATTTTGTTAGTTTCCTTTCCCATTAGCTTTGTTGCCATATTTTATAGCATCGGAAAATTTAAAAATTTGACAATAAAGTACAATGCTTCCGCAAACTATAGGTTATTTATCATATCCGGATTTTTTATCATTTTTTATTCATTGTGTTATGGACTAATTGGCGACCTAAAATTCCACTATCTAGGCTACTTGTTTGCTATACAGGTTTATTCAATAGTTTCTGCTTTTTTTATCAGATGGCTTCCAAGCAAAGGCTGGACACAAAACCAGAAAGGAATGTACCTTACCCTTTCTCTATTTTTTTCAGTTTTAATTCTCATTTTTTCCCAAAAAATGAATATAAGCAAGCCAACTCATTTTTCTGCTTATTTTGGTTCTTTTTTTGTATCCATTATTGTTAGTTCATTATTTCTTTATCTCTATGTACACTTACTAAATTTTATTTATAGAAATTGGTCAAACACTTTCAAAGTGACCATGTTTACATTATTTCCCTTATTTTTCCTTTTGTTTGCTCCTGTCTTTTCTGCCGAACTCTACTATATTTTAAATAGTCGCTCCATAACAAATTATAGCAGTAAAAACACACAAAACGCTTATGTACTTTGTATCTTTTTGCTATTTCTGGTTTCACATGGTTACTCATATCTAAAATGTGCTTATCAAAATAAATGGAATTTTAAACCCATCAAGTTTTTTTACAATGCCTATGCACCTCTTTTTATACTTTTATTAATGATTAGTTTTTCTTGGATAGGAACGGCTGATTATTACATTGATGAAGGTACAGAACTCGGAAATCGGATTGTAGCGGTACAGCAATTCTATTCTTATAACAAATTACCAATTATTCAAACGTTCCCCCCTCACCTATTTGCTGACATTTTTGGATCATTTGTATACACACTATTATCAGGCTATTCTCAGGGAAAAATGTTAGATATGCTTGTTTATTCTTTTCACGGACAACCCGTTTGGATATTTCCGTCCGTTATTCTCTTCTACTTTTTATTTAAAAAATTTGTTCCTGTCTATTTTGCTCTTTTTTTTGTAATACTGCTACCTCATTATGAAAGCTTACTTTCTTCTTATTACGGCATGGGGTTTGCAGGCATTTTGTATGTTAGTAGCAATTTCTTTTACAAAAAAAAGAAAGTTTCCTTAGCAAAGTGGATGCTATTTTGGTTACTACTGTTTGGTTTGTTTTTGTGTCGTATTGATTTAGGAGTAGGTGTATTTTTAACCGTATTATGCTTATTTGCTTTAATGTGGTTTTTCAATAAATGGAATTTTTCCCTTCTTACCCTATTTCGATCAATCGTTTATACAACTTTAACTATTGTATTATTCTTTTCCTCTCTATGCTTATTGTATGGTATAAATCCTGTAGAACGCATTATGATGATTCGCTCTATTATGTCCTTAGAAGGTCAGTCTAATTCGTATACCTTGTTGTTCACATCATATACACCTGGCTTTTTTATAACGTATTTTGTTCTACCTATTTTTGTATTTCTATTATTTGTTGTGAAGGTTAGAGAATATCTTCTTATATCTTCTTATAAAAAAGAAACCCTCATTTTAACCACACTCTTTTTGTGCATTTTTTATTTTGTTTCATTTACAAGAGCTTTGCTTCGCCACGGATGGTTTGAACAACAAATTCAATTTATATTTTCAACAAGTTTTTTTGCCATTTTAAGCGGGAGTATAACGTTTACTCAGCTAAAAAAAGAAGTGAAATACTTTATAACTCTTGTATTACTACTTTTGTTTTTTGCCATTTTTTATATAAGTTTTGGTAATATAGGAATACCTAACGTAAACGATACAATTTTTATGCGCGGCTATAAAGCAATAGTAAACCTACCCATTTTGGAGAAACAAAATCAACCTATTCAAAGAATACATCTTAAAATAAAAGGATTAAACCACTTTGAAAATTTTAAAAAACTTTTAGACTTGACGTTATCTAAAGAAGAAACTTTTTTAATCTTCCATAATAAAGACTTTCTCTATGCTATAACCGATAGGTTGATGCCAACATATTTTGGTCAGGTTCCTATGGGTTACTCCAGCGATAAAATGCAAAATTACTATTTAAAAGAAATCCAAAACATTAAAGCTCCACTTTTGATATTTGAGCACTATCCTCAGAGTATATGGGATAACGCAGACGATGTTCCGAATCCTATTCGAGCATACAGATTGGCAGAGTATTTTTATACAAAATATGAGCCATTCCTTTATGTAGACAATTATTTTATTTGGGTTGAAAAAAGCAGAAAAAATGAATTTTTGGAAAAGGTAAAGCCGTACCTAAAAGATAGTCCTTTCAACTCCGAAGTCCAAAATGAACTTGTTTTTTTTAAACCCCAAGAAATAAGCCAACAATTTTCAATCGGAAAACTTCCTTATGTATGGGCAAATTATGATTCTGCCATCAAGAAGAAAAATTTACCGCTATTAGAGAGTTTGCAAAAAGTAGAATCACCCGTTATGCAAGGAGAAGAAAAATCATTTTTTGTTAAAAAGAAAATAGACAAAAGCTCCGGAAACTACATTTTTATCCAAGCCTTAGCACCCGAAGGTGGGTCATTGGATATTACATATTCTGAATCTAATGCTACCTTAAAAGACAAATTTACTTTTCATCTAGTTAAAAGTAAGAATTATGTTAAGTATCTGATTCGAGTGAGTTCTCAATGGAGTTGGATGACAAAATCAATTTCAAGTATACAATTAAAACCAAATTCAAATATTAGGATTAAAGAATTATCCATACGCAAAGGTGATTAGTTAGGGAAATAATGGTTGAAAATCTAAGTCGTTCTATTAAGACACGCTTGAAACTGCAAAGGAAAAAAATAAACATGGTTAAACATCTATTATTTCAACTTGCAATACTGATTACAGGAATTTTGTTGCAAAATTGCTTGTCAACTCCAGAAAAAAGGTTGCTCTTTTATTCCCAAACAGGGAACCAACAGGGAATTAGCAACACTTTGTTTGAAAAGCCAAACGTCAATGCAAAAAACGAAGAAGGTTCAACTGCCTTGATTTTAGCTGCCGGAAACGGTCATTCCGGTGTAGTCAAAACTCTTATAGAAGCCAAAGCAAATGTCAATGCCATTGATGAAGACGGAGAAACTGCTTTGATCGCTGCCATAGAAAACGAACATTATGATATAGCTGAGATGCTTATAGACTCCGGAGCAGACGTAAATATTCGTGACGAAAGTGGGCATACCGCCTTATTTGAAGCTTTGGAAAACAACCATACTCCAACCATAGAATTGCTTATAAACAAAGGGGCTGATATTTACAACGTAGATGAAGAAGGAAAAACATCTTTGATCATTGCTGCTTACAAAAATAATATGGAAATTATGAAGCAACTCATTCAAAAAGGAGTAGACGTAAAAAAGCAAGACGAACTAGGAAGAACTGCCATTATTTCTGCTTCGGAGCATGGAAGCATTGAAATTGTAAAAATACTTATTGATAAAGGTGCTGACGTAAATGCAAAAGATCAGTTTGGATGGACTCCTTTACTTATAGCTGCTTATAATGGATATCCGGACACGATGAAAATTCTGCTCAAAAATGGAGCTGACATCAAGTATAAAAACTACGAAGGATATAATATACTAATGGCGGCTAGCAGTAATGCCGGGTATATCGTGGATATAATTATTGAAATGGGTATTAATGTGAATGAGCAAAATGACGAAGGAGAAACGGCATTGATATTGGCAACTGAAAAAAATGATATTAAAACAATGGATATTCTTATCAAAGCCGGAGCAAAGGTCAACCTAAAAGACGATGATGGTAGAACTCCTCTTATTGTTGCTGCCAATAATGGTAATGTAGACGCAGTGAAATTGCTTATCCAATCAAAAGCTGATGTAAATGCCAAAACTGATCAAGGGAATACTGCTTTGTCTTTTGCATCCGCAAGATTCCATAAGGAAGTTGTAAAAATTCTAAAAGAGACTGGGGCTAAATGAAATATTTAGTTCTTGGCGTTGTTTTTATTTAAAATTTCTAAAGCTTTGCTTCTCAAAACAGGATGAACCTTAAAATCATCAGGATTTATCTCAGAACTTTGCATATCGGCAGAAACAGCTTTAAATTTTTCCTTTCCTATTAGCTGGCTTAATGCCCAAATCATTCTTTGGAAAATCTCATCTACTTTTTGCTGATAACCGGCTTTTTTGTAATAGCCGTAAGCAAGCATAGGTAATTTTTTGTCATACATGTAATAGTCGCCCAAACGAATCAGTCCGTCTTTGTAGTTTGTTTTGATATATATATCACGAGCTTTTGTATAATTTCCTTCATTAAAAGCAGTATTTCCCTCTCGAATCAATTCACTTCTTGTTTTTGAATCCATTTTATAAACCTACTCTTTTTTTAAATTATCACCTAAACCTATTAAAAATAATGTTTATGACAACTTTTTTTGCACTTCCTTAAAAAACTACTGTTTTTCTTGGCTTTTTTTCTTTCAAATATTATCTGATACCTGAGTTCAATATATTTTTACTGATAGTTTAAAAAAATTCTTGCGAATATTTGGATTGTAGGGGATATTTTTGCTAGGTTAAAGGAGTTTTTATGGGTATTTTTGATAAAATAATGGGACAGTTTATTGATGTTATTGAATTTATGGATGAGTCCCAATCCACTCTCGTTCACAGGTTTGATCGCCAGGGGAATGAGATTAAAAACGGAGCACAATTGATCGTTCGCGAATCTCAGGTCGCCATTTTTGTAAAAGAAGGTAAGCTTTCCAAAGATGACATGAAAGGAGATAGCTTTCAATCAGGTCGGTACGAACTAACAACAAATAACCTTCCTATTCTATCCACACTGTATGCTTGGAAACACGGTTTTAACTCACCGTTTAAAGCTGAAGTTTATTTTGTGAATACAAAAACATTTACCGGAAACAAATGGGGAACAAAAAATCCTATTATGCTACGGGACCCGGAATTTGGAGTGGTTCGCCTGCGAGCTTTTGGAACGTATGCTTTTCGGGTGAGTGACCCACTAAAACTCGTTTTTGATATGGCTGGAACCAATAGTCACTTTGACATAGAAAATTTAGAAGAACAGCTCCGTAGCCTGATTGTTTCCGAATTTACGGATGCTTTGGGAGAAGCCAAAATAGCAGCTCTGGATTTGGCAGCCAATTACAAAGAATTTGGAGACAAAATCAGAAGTTTCTTGAATGAAGGTGAGGGTTTCAAACAGTATGGTTTGGAAATCACCAAGTTTATTATCGAGAATATATCTCTCCCGCCTGAAGTTGAGCAAGCTATGGACAAACGAAGCCAAATGAATGTTCTCGGAAATTTAGACCAATATACCAAGTTCCAAACAGCCAATGCCATGGAACAAGCTGCTAAAAACCCTGGGGATAGTGGTGGTGCAATGGGAGCCGGTTTGGGAATGGGTGTGGGAATCGGAATGGCACAGCAAATGAGCAATGCTTTTAACCCCCAGGGACAATCAGTTGCTCCTCCACCTATTCCAGGTTCGGAGCCTTTTTATATTGCCGTTGGCGGAAAGCAACTTGGTCCTCTAAGTCAAGATCAGCTTAAATCTTATGTAACCCAGGGGCAACTAACAAAAGATACGCTTGTTTGGAAACAAGGAATGGCAAATTGGATCAAAGCAAGTGAAGTTTCTGAATTAAGCTCTATTTTTGGAGCAGTTCCTCCTCCTCTTCCTCCAAGCTAAGTTTTATGAGCGAGATAACTACTCAAAAAATAGAATTCCCATGTGAAAATTGTGGTGCGAACCTGAGTTACAAACCAGGTTCCGATCACATTGTATGCGAATATTGTGGCCATAAACAAAAGGTTTCTCAAAATGGAGAGAAAAACAATTCGATTCGGGAATATGACTATTTGGTAGCTTCGAAACAAGGCAAGTCAACCTCTGTTTCAGAGTTGGTTAATAAATCAAAAGAGATCAGTTGTAAGTCTTGTGGGGCTGTTTCCATTATTACAACCCAATGGGATCGATGTTCTTTTTGTAGTTCTCCTATGGTTATAGAGATTGATTCTTCGGAGGACATCATTAAACCGGAGAGTTTGCTTCCTTTCAAAATAAGTAAAGAGGAGGCAAAACAAATATTCATAAAATGGATAAGCAATCTTTGGTTTGCACCGAGCAATCTTCGCTCTCGAGTTCAAAAAAAAGGTATGGATGGTGTTTACCTTCCTTATTGGACTTATGACTCTAATACAGTTTCCAACTACTCAGGGGAGAGAGGAGAATACTATTATATTACAGAAACCTACCAAAATGAAAAGGGAGAAACGGCAACGAGAGAAGTTCGGAAAACAAGGTGGTATCCTAAATCAGGAACTGTTCACCTTTTTTTTGATGATGTGCTGGTCTGTGCAACTAAAACATTGCCTTATGGCATGATTGATAGCCTGGAACCCTGGGATTTGGAAAGGCTTAAAACTTATGATCCCAAATATCTGAGCGGCTTTGTTACTGAACGCTACAATGTAGGTCTCGAAGAAGGTTTTTCCATCGGAAAACAAAAAATGGAGAAAATGATCCGGTACAGGATATTTGAAGATATTGGAGGAGATGAGCAAAGGATTCACCATGTAGATATTCAGTATGACAACATTAAATTCAAACACCTGCTTCTACCTTTGTGGATATCCAGTTTTCGTTATGGAGACAGGGTTTATAGGTTTATTGTGAACGCTCGCACAGGCGAGCCGGCTGGTGAAAGACCGTATAGCTGGATGAAAATAGCTCTCGCTGCAATTACAGGAATTTTGCTTTCCGGACTGTTTTATTATTTAGCGAATAGGTTTTTGTAAAGTACCGTAGCCATCTTGGCTGCGATATTACAGGCTGGAAGCCTACAATACTTTACAATTTATTTTGCTTAACTACTTATATTGCTAATTCTTACTTTTCTTTTTAGAAAAAACTCTTTACAAAATATATAGTATACCCCCTATGGTATATAATCATGTTCATACGGTTACTGAAAAGGAAAATTATGGAAAACACTGCTTTTAAAAAACCATTAGTTTTGGTAATTTTTAGCTTAATCATTTCATTGAATTCAATACATTCTCAAGAGAAAGAAAAAAATAAAGAATCCTATTCTTTTCAAGAAGTTTGGAGATTGACTCAAAAAAATTCACCGGCTCAAAAGGCAATCCTGTATGAGGAGAAGGCGATTGAAACAGGTCGAAACAAAGCGAGCAGGCATTGGTTGCCAAGTGTCTATCTGAATGGCAGGTCTTTTGTTACTAACGATCCGGGAAGCGTTTTTTTCTCCAATTTAGGGCAGAGATCGGTAAAAGAAAGTGATTTTGCGACCAAGAGTATGAGAGAAAGGACAAGCAATTTTATTGATCTCAACAACAATCCTTATACAAACATCAACACAAACAATATCAACCTTTTGGCTCCGGATACTTTGAACAATCCAGGGACAGGAACTTTTCATAGAGGGACTGTTGGGCTTGATCTTCCGATTTATGAAGGCGGAGCGAAAAGTGAAATAACCAAAGCACAAGAAAAAGCCTTGAAAGCAAAAGGTCATGAAAAGCAGTTCACCATCTTAAATGAATATGGAAAAACAGCCATCAATTATGGAGAATTCATGATAACGGAGGATTTGGAAAAGGTTTTGAAAAATCTAAAAAAATCAGTAGATACTATTTTAAGAGGTTACCAGGTTGGAGGAGCATCTAATCCGGTTGGCTATTCCGGGTTGCTTGGATTAAAAACTTTGCGAAATCGAGTGAACGGACTCATAGAAGAAAATCGTTCTCGAAGAGATGGAGTTAGAGAGGTAATAGCTTTGAATGCTGATCCTTTACCACAAAACTGGAAACCAGAAAAAAGGTCTATAGTTGCTTTTGCAAACCAAAATTTGCAGGTGAACAAGCAAAGCATTGGTAAAGATTCTTCTAGCTATACAAAAGCTATGGTTGCTTCTGCGGAAGTTTCGGAAAGCCAAGCAAATGCCGAAAAAGCAAAATTCCTACCCAAAGTAGGAGTATTTACCGAAGGGAACTTGTACGGAGGGAATCGAAGTACAGCAACGTCTTATAGTGCTGGCTTTTATGTCCAGATGAATTTATTTTCGCCTTCCGACTATGGTAGCTTGGAAGAAGCAAAAATGAAAAGTTCTGCAGCCCGAGCAAGAGCCGAAGAAGCCAAACGAAATGAGGAATCTCAATTGACAATTTTGCTAAAAGCCTCTGAGTCTTTGGAAAAAAATATCAAACTAATGGAAGAAAGTAGCGATTTAATGAACAAGCAAGTAGGGACTTCACAAAAATTATTTAGAAACGGCTCTATAAACGCTTTGCAAATGACGGAAGTATTGTCCAGAAGGGTTGACCTGATTATTGCCAAAGCAAACGCAGAAAGAGAGTATCTCAAAGTAAGAGCAGGCTTATTAAGTTTTTCAAACCAAAACGTGGGAGCAAAAAATGAGTGATGTAACAAACTTCAAAAAAGGGTTTGCCGGTAGATTGGCTGAAATCTTTGTAAACTCCCAATTAACTCCGGTTATTGCCATTGTAAGCATACTGCTTGGAATTATGGCTGTAATTTTTACACCAAAAGAAGAAGAACCTCAAATATCGGTTCCAATGGTTGACATTATGACAATGGTTCCGGGCTTCGAAGCAAAAGAAGTGGAAAGGAAAGTAACTGAAACAATAGAGAGAACTGCATGGGGTTTGGAAGGTGTGGAATACGTGTATTCTGCTAGTAGTCCTCATCATAGCATTGTCACGGTGCGGTTTAAAGTTGGTGAACCAATGGAGCCTTCTCTTGTGAAAGTTCATCATAAGCTATTGGAAATAAAGCATCAACTGCCTTCCAATGCAATGGCTCCGGAAGTAAAATCGTTTTCGATAGATGATGTTCCCTTTTTAACCTTAACATTCAGTTCGGAAGAAAGGGATGATTATAGTCTGCGGACTCTTGTAGCTCCTTTGGCTCGTGAGTTATCCAGTACTCCTGATCTAAGCCAAGTGCAACTGCTAGGAGGAAGGAAAAAGAGTATCCGAGTTATTGTTGACCCAAAAAAGAGTGCCAATAGTGGTGTATCGCTTTCAGACATAGCAACCAATTTAAAAATGAACAATGCGTATGCTCCCTCCGGAAAAAACTGGGGAGAAAACGAAGTTTTCGACGTAGAAGTAGGTGGAAGGATTTCCAACCAAGAAGACGTGGAAAACATTGCCATTGGTCAAAGAGCCGGTAGGATCATACGGATCAAAGACGTTGCAGAAGTTAGAGTGGGAGCAGAAGAAAGGACTAAAATTTCTATGCTTTTGGATAAATCTATCGGTACAAAGCCTTTAAGTGCGGTTTCTATTGTATTTGCCAAAAGAAAAGGAACAAACGTTGTTGTTCTCTCTGCTGATCTTCTCGAAAGAGCAGAACTCTTTTCCAAGAGTTTACCGCCTGATGTGAAACTATCCATACTTAGAGACTACGGAAAAACGGCAAAAGAAAAATCTTTTGAATTGATAGAGCACTTGATCATAGCTACGGTGTCTGTCACTATTTTGATTGCTCTTGCAATGGGGTTTAGAGCCTCTCTTGTTGTTTCTATGGCAATTCCTGTCACCTTAGCTCTGACTCTTGCCATCTACTACTTTATGGGTTACACTCTGAACCGTGTTACTTTGTTTGCACTAATCTTTTCGATTGGAATTTTAGTTGATGATGCCATAGTGGTAGTTGAAAACATCGAAAGGCATTTGAGCGAAAATCCACAGTTGGGAATTGTCCAAGCTACCATTCGAGCCGTATCAGAAGTGGGAAATCCAACTATTTTGGCAACCTTTACCGTGATAGCCGCCATACTTCCGATGGCTTTTGTGAGAGGACTTATGGGACCTTATATGAAACCTATTCCCGTCGGAGCAAGTCTTGCGATGGTACTCTCTTTGTTTGTAGCCTTTATGGTAACGCCTTGGGCATCTGTGAGGCTCTTAAAGCAACACAGACACTCAGATTCTCATTCCGGGGAAACGGAAGAAGCAAAACAAGGAGTACTGGATAGGTTGTATGTACAAATAGCTGATAAACTTCTTTCTTCCAAGATGCAAGCACTCTTATTCGGAGGAATCACGATATTCTTACTCTTAGGGGCAATGAGCTTTGTCTATTTCAAATGGGTCAAGGTTAAAATGCTTCCTTTTGATAACAAAAACGAATTCCAAGTTATATTGGATTATCCAACATCAACTCCCTTAGTAAAAACAAAAGATATGTCTATCGAACTGGCAAACGAACTCTTAAAGAACAAAGAAGTGAAAAAAGTTCAAATATTTGCAGGAGAGCCAGCCCCATTTTCCTTTTCCGGAATGGTAAAGCATACTTTTTTAAGACACCATGATTCAATGGCAGATTTACAGATCGTCCTTTCCGAAAAAGGCGATAGAAAGGAATCCAGCCATGAACTAATAGAATCTCTCCGAACGGCTATTTCCAAATTTGCTAAGAATAAAAACGCCATTGCCAAAGTATTGGAAATTCCTCCAGGTCCTCCTGTACTTGCTACAATGGTAGCGGAGATATATGGACCTAGTGAAAAGGAACGCCAAAAGGTAGCCAAAGAGATTTACGATATATTCAAAGCAGAGCCAAGTGTGGTCGACCTGGACTATTCCTGGAGAGAAGGAAGACAGAGGATAGTGTATGAATACGACCAGATCAAAGGTGGAGTTTTGGGTACAAGGGCTGCCCAGGTGGTTGGTGCCGGACACTTAATATTTTCAGAAAATCATTTGGTTTCTCTGACAGAAGCCGAAAGCCCTGAAGAAGTTACCATAGACTTGTCGATGGATCAAGAACACCGTTCTGGAAAAACTCCTTTTGCGGGCACAAGGATTTCTTCTTTTGAATCCGGGTCTATTCCGTTGGATGAAGTTATCAAAAAACCCGTTTATTTAAAAAATGAAACTCTGTATCGCAAAAATCTCAAACCCGTTTCTTATGTGTTTAGCGAATTATCCGGCTCGGAAGAAGCTCCTGTATATGGAATTATCAAACTGAGTCCCCAGATCAAATATCCAATCCAAACGGCAGAAGTCCCCTGGAATACTCAGTCACCCGTTGTAAAATGGGACGGTGAATGGTTTATCACCTATGAAGTGTTTCGGGATTTGGGTGGTGCTTTTGCGGTTGTAATGGTTCTTATATACGTGCTAGTGCTTGGTTGGTTTAAGAGTTATACTGTTCCACTCATTATTATGACTCCTATCCCTATCAGCTTAATAGGAATCTTACCAGGTCATGCTGCTTTTGGGGCTTATTTTACGGCAACATCTATGATAGGTTTTATAGCGGGTGCCGGTATCATTGTTCGGAACTCTATTATCTTGGTTGATTTTATAGAACAGCAGATACAAGAAGGTTTAAGCCTAAAAGAAGCCGTAATTACAGCCGGTGTGAAGAGATTCCGACCTATGCTTTTAACGGCTGCCGCTGTGGTCGTCGGAAGTTTTATCATGTTGTTTGATCCAATCTTTCAAGGACTTGCCATAAGCCTTATGACAGGTGAAGTCGCAGCAACTCTGCTTAGTCGATTGGCAGTGCCAGTTCTTTATTATTGGTTTATTGGAAACAGCAGAAAAGAAGTTCTCGTAGGTAATCACAATTCAACGTGAACTTGAACTAAGATAGTGAATATACCGATAAAAAACCAAGAGATAGGTAGAATACATAAATACGTAAAATGAGTCCAAGTGAATTAGAAAAAACTGCTTACCACGAATCAGGTCATGCTGTTATGGCATTTTTAAAAAAAGTGCGGATCTTACAGGTTTCCGTAATTCCGGATGATAGCGTTGGGATTCTCGGTGTCTTGGTAAAGTCAAACAAAATAGAAATAGAATCTAATCAAACAAAGCAAAAGGAAGTCTTTCTAAATCGTTTGGAAAATTTCATTTTGGTGGCAATGGCGGGAATGGTGGCTGAGTTCATCCTAACGGGAATAAGAAACTACAAAGGTGCAGTACAAGATATAACTTATATCCAAGATTTGCTTGCTCGTATCACATATAGCCAAAAAGAAAAAGAACTTTATGAAGACATGTTATGGGCAAGAACCTCTTTCATTTTGCGAGAAGAAGGAAACTGGAAGATGGTAAAGACTCTGGCGACTCACCTTTTGAACAAGTCTCCTACCCTAACAGGAAAACAAACTCTGGAAATTTTACGTAAAGCAAATTGGAATATTGATAAACAGAATATACAAAACATATCGGATTCATTGAATAGGAAGTAGTCAAGCAAAATTTCCAACAAATCAGTGTTGTTTCCTTAGTTATATTCTATTAGTATGGATTCTTCAAATTTTTCCAAATCTTCATTGTATGCAAAACGACAAAAACTCACTTTATCACCCTTTATATCGCAGGTATAAAAACCACAAACATGTTTTTTATCGGAAATTCTAGTGCTGGATGCTGAATTCACAACCATGGTACCGCTAGCTTCCAGTCTGTGCAACCAATTATCATGGCTATGTCCATGAAAGTAAACCAAGGGTGGATTTTGACTTAATTCCCGTAAAATATAATCTCGGTTTAACAATTTGTGGTGTTCCGTTTCTATTTTTCCCGGTGGATTCCATATCGGATGATGACATACCAAAAAGTAATTTTGTATATTCCTTTTTTTTAAAAAATCCATTGTCTTAGAAACAACTTTTGGCTCGACATAACCGGATGCAATTGCTATGGGTGTGGGCCTATTGGAATCCCAGCCGATAATAGCTTTTCCATGGATATTTTTCTCATAGAGATAGAAATTCCCATCATTCGAGATAGGAGTCCCCAAATAATCCCCAAAAGTTTCCACAAACAAGTCTTTAGGTTTAAGCGAAGAAGTTGTATATCTATCATGATTTCCTGGTACCATAAAGGTTCTGTTATCAAGAATAGAAGAAAGCAGCTTTTTGGTCTCCAGAAACTCTTTTTTGTGAGATAAATTCGTAATATCTCCGGATACAATCAAGCAGTCATAATCCATAGAGCGAATATGCTCAAACAGAGATTCTCGAATTTTTACAGGGTGTTTACCGGATCGTAATACTGTATAATTTAGGTATCCTGTAAACATTTTTCCCCTAAGTTGATAAATAGGAATCCGAACGGGAATATGCAAGTCTGAGATATGAACAATTTTCATCTTACTTCAAACTCCATCCTTCCGAGTATTTCATCTTTTTTTACTAAATCGCCGGAATTTTTTATAATCTCTTTTATTATACCCTTTTTTGGTGACTCCATTGGAAAAGCGGCTTTATCGGTGACAAGTTCTAGAAGTTCCTGTCCCTCTTCTACTTTGTCTCCGGGTTTTACATACCATTTTACAAGCTCAATTTTGTCTGAATCCCCTAGGTCGGGAGTTTTTAGTTCTAGTATTTTTTTTTCCATTTTCTTTACTTTTAACTAAAATCATACTTGATTTTAAAACTCAATTGATATTGTATTATTTATAAATAATTATTTGTATTCATAGATTTATAAAATTTATTCATAACTGTAACCAAAATATTGACACTGGAATTTATGGCAAATCGGAAAAAATATCTCACAAGCAAAGAAATCGTAGCCAACTTAGATGAAATCATCAAAAGGGACGATTTCCACTTTTATATTAAGGGTCTCACAAGAGACACACGGGATTTATTGTCCAATCTGATAAATGGCTTATTGGAAAGAATTGGAGCAAATCCTTTGGCTACATTTCACCTTTTTAGTGGTCTTGTAGAAGCTCTGCTGAATGCTTTGAAAGGCAATTTGAGGTATATTGTATATAAAAAAGAATTAGCTCTTAAACTTTCAGACGTAGAGCCTTCCAAAGAGGATATAGATCACCTGATTTCGGTAATTTTAGATACTAGTGCTCTCAGGGAAGCTATGCAAAGATATATTTTACCGGACAAAGTAAAAAGGATGGTTCAAACCATTTTATCTTTGGAAGAAAAAATCAGGGTTAAAAAAGTAGAGCTTTCAGAAAGAGACCAAGCTCTTCTTTTTTCTATTCGAGAAAGAATGAAACTAGACAATTGTAAAATTTCGATGAAAATCAGGCTTGACGAAAAAGAATTGTATATCCGAATAAAAAATGATTCTCCGGTTATGGACGAAGACATGGACAGAATTGAAGAGTCCAGAAGAAAGCACTACAAACTGTTCCAAGAAGGACGCTCTTTTGAATTTTTTAGACCGGAGCATTTGGATGAAAAAGAAAGCGCCGGTTTTGGTATCGCCATGATTGATGAAGGTTTTTATAATATGGGTTTGAATCCTTTGGAATATTTCACCTATACTACCGGTTCTCATGTAACAACCGTTTATATGAGTTATCCTTTGGAGCAATTACGAAAAATGGAAGAGTTTTGAGATATATATATTTTTTTATCCTTTTGGCTTATTTTTTTTGTGCTCCGCCCGCAAACATTAAGTACAATGACCGAGGAGTTGAGCATTATGAGAAGGGTGAGCTAAACAAAGCCATTGAACAATACAAGCTTGCCATTCAAAACAAACCGAAAGACGCGGATGCCCACTATAACCTTGGTTTGGTGTATGACAAAAAAGGTGAATGGGACAACGCTATTGGAGAATACAAAAAGGTAATCCAATATCGACCCAAAGACGTAGATGCCTATAACAATTTGGGAGTGGATTATTTTGAAAAGGGTGATTGGAAATCTGCAGAAGAATCCTACCTATTAGCTATTCAAAACAAACCTGATTTTTCCATTGCACACAAAAACTTAGGTGTAGTTTATGAAAAACAGTCCAAAGCAGAAAAAGCAATAGAAGAATACAACCTCGCCATAAAGTACAAACCTAAGTACATAAACGCACATTTTAATTTGGCAGCTCTTTATCTAAACAAAGGAATGAAAAAAGAAGGTTGTCAGCACCTCTATAAAGCGAAAGAATTTGGCGATAAAGAATCCAAAGAGTTGTTTGAAAAGCATTGTTTGTAATAAAACAAAGAAAAGAAATCAATCATCTTCTTCAACGTCAAATTCATATAGGCGAAATGGAAATGCTTTATTCAAAATCGTAATTTTATCTAGTTTTTTCTCAGAATAGTGCTGGTACAATTTCTTTTTTGTAGCAAAAAGAGACTTAGTCGGATTTTTTGCTTTTTCCAAATTTTCAAAAAACCAAAGAATGGTATTTGTAGAAGAATCTCCGGCATCATTGCTAATGATAGGTGCCATATAGTATTGGGTTGTTTCTTCTTCGGAAAAAACTTCTAAAAAATCAACGTTCACTCCCATCTGGCAAGAATCAAAATAAACAATCGTACAGTCTATGTTTTCGAGTTCATCGTCTGTTAGGCTTTCATCGTTGATTGTAATTTCACCGCTATTATCATCATCAAGTTCTCCATGAGCACTTATCAAAAGCAAACTAACATCGTCAGCCTCTTCTTCAATCTCTTCTACAGATATATCTTCCATTTCGTAGTATTCACAATTGGTGAGTTTGGCGTGTAAGATTTTACAAGCTTTTTCTGGATCACAGGTTTTGTCAGATACAATAAGTCCATCTTCAATTTCAATTTCTGCATCTTCATCAATTTCAAAATCCGTTATTGTATAGGTGATTGCATGTGTAAGAAATAAAGGCTTGCCGTTTGCTTCCAACAAATCGTAAGCATGACACACAAAATCCGTATCAATAAAAAAGCATATATGGTCTACTTCTTCTAAAAGGTCTTTTATAGGCTGGATAATCTTTTCGCTTAAGTATTGGATTGACTTGGAAAATTCATCAGCTTTTTTGGTTTCCAAGTCTTCCAAACAGTCATATACAAATTGGAACCGATCGTCTATTTCTTCATAAGGAAGAGTAAACTCTTTTGTACCAGAGGCAGAAGAAGCCTCAATACAAAGTTCTTCTTCTGATTGGCTAATTTTTATTTGTAGTAATGACATATTTTTCCTTTATATTATATGGAATTCAACAAGTCACACAAAGACTTAATTTTATCTCTTTCCAAATCCGGAAAATTACCTATATAAAATCCATAAAAATGAATGTGGTCTACTTTAGGAAAATTTTCATAGTGCTTGTCGGGAATGATTCCTTTTAAATAAGGTTGTCTTGTTTGGTTTCCACCACCAGCACTTCCTCTCCTGAATTCAACCTTCGCTTCTCTGAGTGCATTCATCACCCTGTTACAGAAGTCCATATCAGGATTATTCAAAACCAAATTAAAAGCATAGTTAGACATTCCTTCTAAGTCAAAATTTGTTTTGTATTTTTGGGAATCGAGGTTGCTCAAAAAATATCGGTAGTTTTCATTTCTTTTAACGTTGTTATCATCCAATCGTTTCAGTTGGTTTCTTCCGATAACAGCTCCTATTTCGCTATTCCTCATATTGTAAGCCGGGTAAGCAAAAATAAAGTCCGGATTCAAATCGGGAAATTTGGACTTATATTCATTTTTCATATTTTCGTCTGTCATCTCCCGAACCATTCCATGAGAACGGCACATTCTCAGAATCTGATAAATCTTCTCATCATTTGTACACACCATTCCACCTTCGATTGTACTCATGTGGTGGGCATAGTAATACGAAAAATTGGAAACCAAACCAAAGCTCCCTAATCTTTGTCCTTTAAACGTCGCACCATGAGCTTCACAAACGTCTTCTATCAAAGGAATATTTTTTTCTTTTAAGACGTTTAGAAGTTCATCTGTCAAACCGTTAAAGCCCTGAACATAAGTCATAAAAACCGCTTTTGTATTAGAATTGAGTTTTGATATGACTTCTTTTGTGTCCATACACAAATTGTCAGGGTTTATATCCACAAATACGGGTTTGAATCCGTTTTGAATGACTGCCGCTATGTCTGATACCCAAGTCAAAGTGGGAACGATTACCTCACCTTCTCCATATAGAATCTTCAGAGCAAGCATAGTTAACTGATTGGCTGAAGAACCTGAATTCAAATAAACACTGTATTTAACACCACACCACTCACTCCATTCCCGTTCAAATTCTTTTACATTGGTAGATTGAGTGAGAATAGGCTCACCTTGCAAAAAGCGGATAACGGTATCTAAGTCTTCACGAGTAATATTGTTATGCATCAAAGGTAAATGAATCATAATAATGCCTTTTTGGTTAATTATAAATTGCTTTCAATTTTTTGGACTATTGAATCAACATCCACACCATTCTGTTTGTGTAAATGCTCTCTGCTTCCAATATGGAAAATATACCTATCTTCTAATCCCATCGCGATCAATTTGGTTGGTAGGTTAGAACTTCTGAGTAAATTGGATATGATATTGTCTAAACCACCTTTACCTATAAAGCCTTCTTCAATGGTGATAATGGTATCGTAATGCTGCAAACTTTTGTACAGGTTTTCTTTCTCAAAGCCTTTTAATTTAAAAAAGTCTATCAGACCAATTTCTTTATTCTGTTTTTTGTAGGTATCCACAATTTCCAAAGATTTTTGAGTCATGTAGCCTGTTGCGACAATACAAACTTTTTGACCTTTGTTTAGTTCGACAAAACCATTTTTTATTTGGGTTCCATCCATTGTATCATAGATTTTATTCAAAGGTTTGGCATCAAATCGGAAATATTTTGGCTTGGGATTTTCCAAAGCAACATCCACAAATTTTTCTGCGCTACTCCAATCGGAAGGAGAGATAACATCAAAATTGGGAAGCAAGCACATCAAAGAAATGTCTTCCAAGCAATGGTGAGTAGGACCGGAAACTTCATAACTAAAACCGGCACCAACACCAATAAGATTCACATTCAGTTTTCTTACTTGCGAAAGAATGGCAAGGTTTACACGAATTTGCTCGTAACATCTCATTGTTATAAAAGGCGCTATCGCATAGGCAAATACGCAAAAACCTTCCAGAGCCAAGCCAGTAGCCACATTAATTAAATTCTGTTCCGCAATTCCCACGTTGATAAATTTATTGGGAAAACTCGCTCGTATCTTGTCTAATACGGGAGAACCAAAGTCTGCTGATAAGAAAAAAATATCATCCCTTGAATGCATATTTTTTAGAATTCTTGAGAGAAAAACGTCTCTCATTGCTTTTTTTTCTATAGTTGTATTGTTCATTTTAAGTTCTCGATTATTGCATCAATTTCGTTAGGTTTCAAAGATGTAATATGGGATAATGGGTTTGTTTCCAATTGAATAGGAGCTCCCTTTCCCTTTATTGTATTGGCTATAATCACCTTAGTTTTTGGTGATTGTAGCGTTGTGAGAGTATTATATAACTCTTCCAAATTATGCCCGTCGATGGATACAACATGAAAGTTAAAAGCCTCTAACTTCCGAATCAAAGATTCAAGGTCCAAGATATTTTTGGAATAGTCGAGCATGCTAACTTTGTTGTTGTCTATGATAATGGTTAGATTATCTAGCTTATGGTGATCTGCGAACATCATTGCTTCCCAGTTGGCACCTTCGTTTAACTCTCCGTCTCCAAGCATAACGTATACTTTTTGAGGTTTCTTTTTCACCTTTAAACCCACAGCTACTCCGCAGGCAACCCCCAACCCGTGTCCAAGAGAACCATTTACGGTTTCATAACCCGGAATAATCGGATCAGGTATTCCCCCAAGGAACGAACCTTCTTTGCAGACGTTTTCCAATTCTGCCATTGGAAAAAAACCAAGGTCAGCCAAAATAGGATACATGGATACCGAACCATGTCCTTTGCTTATTATAAAGCGATCTCTTGTATCATCAGATGGATTTTTAGGATTGAACTTTAGAATATTTCCATAATATAAAGTTGTAAAAATCTCAACGTTGGATAAAGAAGAAGCAACTCTAGTTTCAATTGCTCTTCTATGAATTAAAAAAGTCTGGATACGAACCCATAGAGCTTTTTCTTGCAAGAAAGAAATTGTATCTTTTACGTTTTGTTTTGTCATGTTTATTTCTTAATTAAGTTATTGTAATTTTTTAGAAACCATTGGTAGGTGACTTGGATGCCAGCATCCATAGATGTCACTTTTTTCCAACCAAGTGCATTGAACCTGCTGCTGTCCAACAGCTTTTTGGGAGTTCCATCCGGTTTGGATTCATCCCACAGTATTTTTCCCTTGTAATCTACAATGTCGGCTATTACATTTGCAAGTTCTTTTATAGATATAGACGTTCCCGATCCGATATTGTAATGAGAATTTTCAAATTTATTTGCATTTTTTATTGCAAATAGGGTCGCATCCGCAACATCTTCGGAAAAAATAAACTCCCTCTCCGGTTTTCCGCTTCCCCATAGAGTTAAAGTCTCTGATTTGTTCACTTTTGCCTCGTGTATTTTCCTTATCAAAGCTGATAAAACATGAGATTGCTCCAAATCAAAATTGTCATAGGGACCAAACATGGAATTGGGAAGCAAACATAGAAACTTTGTTTTTTGGTATTGCCGGTTGTATGCCTTACATGCGAGCATCCCTGCGATCTTAGCCGCAGCATAAGCTTCACTTGTAGCTTCAATCTCACCTGTAAACAAGTATTCTTCCCTGATCGGTTGAGGAGACATCTTGGGATAAACACAAGAAGACGCATAAAAAACAAGGGCTTTCACGTTATGCTTGATGGAAAGCTCAAAAAAGTTGTCTTGTATGGAGACGTTCTGGTGCAGAAAGTCTGCCGGATAGGTTTTATTGGCAACAATACCTCCCGTTTTCCCAGCAGCTAAGATTATGTATTCCGGTTTGGTTTCTTCCAAAAACGCATCAAGACTTTGTTTGTCGGTTAGTTCCAAGCCTTTATGAGTTTTGGTTATAACATTTTGATAACCATCTTCATTTACTTTTTTTAGAATTGCATTTCCCAATAGTCCCGTATGACCCGGAAGATATATTTTGGAGTTTAGTTCCAAGGTTAGTCTCCTAACAATTTTCTTTTTAGCGTATGTTGTAGCATATTGTTGATATTGTCAACCGTGCCTTGACCAAACTTGTCTTTTGCATACTCTAAGTATTTTTCATTGGAAAAATAGGTAATAAAAGCCTTGTCTCTAAACTGTAAAACTTCTTTGGCTGAAATGTGTTTGGTTGGTAAAGGTTTACATTCATAAGAATGCTGTGAATACCCAACATAAGAATCTGGTAAATCCCATTTCTCCTCAGCTGCTGTGTGGTAAAGAGCACTACCGGGATATGCCATACAACTATAAAAATTAACCATTTCGCAATTTAGTTCCAGCGAAGTATTTAGAGTTTCTTGCATGGATTCTATTGTATCTTCGGGGAGTCCGAAAATAAAGTTACCTATCACATTGATTCCATGATCGTGGATCTTCTTTACTATATCTCGAATGTTCACGTCTTCAAATTTACCTTTTACAACGTCTTTACGAACATTGGTAACTCCACTTTCGATTCCTAAAGCCAGCCAATTCACACCGGCTTTTTTTAGGGTTTCCAAAAACTCTTCTTTTACCGTATCAATTCTTGCATACGCCCATATATTAAAGTTATGACCTCTCTCAATAATTAGTTTGCACAAATTCATAAAGTGGTCTTTTTTTAAGACAAACAATTCGTCTGCAATCTTGATATTGCGAATACCCATCTCTGCGATTTTATCAAACTGACCTATCATATACTCCGGATTCCAATACCGAAATCCACTTCCACCAAAGGGAGCATTGATACAACAGAAAGAGCATTTATAAGGACAACCTAAACTGGTATAGATAGCCGCAAAGGGAGACGTTTCATTATTATTGGAAAATGCGTGCCAATTGCTTGTTCGATATTTATCCATAGGTAGCAAATCCCAAGCCATACCAGGTAAATATTCCTGCAATTCTGTTTGTGGTATTTTTTCCGAAAAGGTTCCTTTACTTGTTCCGTTTTGTCTGTACCACAAACCGGGAATTTTATCATAATTCTCGCTCTTGAAGCCCGATTCCAACAAACCCAAAACGGTATAAAGACCTTCGCCCTGGCATACAAAATCAGTAGGCTCATCTTGAAGGGTTTTTGCCGGTAAAGCAGAAGGATAGAGTCCAATCATAATTACTTTATAATCGGGATATTTGTTTTTTAACTCTTTGCAGAGCATGGACGCACCGGTCATGTTCTGAGTCGAAGCGGAAGGTTGCTGACCATAAACTACAATGGCAACTAATTTGGGGTCATGCTCTTTAATCTTTTCCGCAGATTCTTCTACGGAAAGTCTTAACGCTTCACAATCCAAAATGGCAACGGAATGGTTTTTAGCCCGAATACCATTTGCCAATAGTGCAGCCCAAATCGGTGGCTCAATTGCCGAAAAATCCTTGCTTAAACTCTGGTATATTTTTCCTGATGCGTTAGGGTGAACAAAAAGTACTTCAACTGATGACATCATTTATCTCCTCAATTATAAAATTTAATTTAAATATTTTTTCCGAATAGCGTCTTCATTGGCACCACAGATTCCTTTTTCCGTAATCAAACCGGTGATCAAACGATTGGGTGTTACATCAAAGCCATAATTTGCAACTTTAGTGTCAGCTAAGGTAACCAAAACTTTTTTATAGTTTCCTTTGGAGTCTAATCCATGGACATATTTTATCTCTTCTTCGCCTCTTAGCTCAATTTCTACTTCAGAAAGCCCATCCGATAATAAGAAGTCAAACGTAGATACGGGAAATGCCACATAAAAGGGAACATTATTATCATGGGCTGCCAAAGCCTTTAAATACGTGCCTATTTTATTGGCTACATCTCCTTTAGCGGTTACTCGATCCGCACCAACAAATACTATATCTACCAATTTTTTTTGCAAAAGTAGTCCACCCGTATTATCTACAATAACGGTATGCTCAATTCCTTCTTGGCTCAATTCCCAAGAAGTAAGATTGGAACCTTGGTTTCTAGGTCTGGTTTCATCAACCCATACATGAATATCGATTCCGTTCTTTTTGGCTTCATAAATCGGAGCAAGTGCAGTTCCCGAATCTACAATTCCCAAATATCCGGCGTTGCAATGGGTTAAGATGTTGACTTTTTTCTTTCCGTTTCTTTTCCAAATATCTTCAATTAATAAAAAGCCATGTTTACCTATTGCAATTGTATTTTCTTTATCTTCTTCACAAATTTGAATGGCTTCCTTTTTTAATGGTTCGATACTATTTCCATTTTTGTTATTTTTTAACTTGGTTAACATTCTGTCAATAGCCCAGGTTAAATTAACGGCAGTTGGTCTTGCGTGCCTCAAAAGCTCCGACTGCCATTCGACGTGGTGTTTATCACCTCTGCTTTCCAGTGCTGCCAGATACACTCCAATTGCCCCAATGTTTCCTATAACTCCGGCACCTCTTACTACCATTTCTTTAATGGCATAAAAGGCATCATCACTGGTTTTTAATAGAAACGGCTCTTTTTGGAAAGGCAATTTTCTTTGATCAATTGCTTCAATATAGCCGTTTTCAAGAAATTGGAATGCTTTGTACTTCAAATGTAATTATTTTTCTCCATTACCTAATAACGTTGACTAGTCCCTTTTTATAATCTTCCAAAGGCTGAATGGCAGGCGGAACGATTACGGATGGCAGACTGTTTTTGGGAAAAAATTTCAATTCTTCGCTTTCTTCACTTTTTTTTAACTCACCCGCAATTTTTCTAACAACAAAAACGATATCAACTAGTTGAGCTACATCTCCATTGTCTAAATAGGTGACAATTCTATCTTCCGGTTCAGAATACACACCTAAAAAATTAATAATTTCTACCTGTAAACCCGTTTCTTCCAAAACTTCGCGGTGAAGGGTCTGGGTAACGGATTCTCCTGGGTCAACCTTTCCACCAATCAATCCCCAAACTCCACAGTCAGTTCTTTTTTCAAAAAGTATTTCTTCTTTTTCATTGATCAAGATCACACCAACTCCAGCCTTTATAAAAGTTCCAGGAGGAGGTGGCATCTTTTTTTCATACATTTTTTGAAAAATTTCATTCATTACACATTACTAAATTTGCTGTTATTGATAATTGTGTAGCCTTTGATCAACTCCTTGATTCCCATATCCAGGGTGTTTTGAGGTTTGAATCCGGTTTTTTCGATCTTTTCATTGGAAACGATATAGTCTCTTTTATCAGGGTCTTTCCCTACTTCCGATTCAAGATATACGAATTCGGGAAGATGCTCTTGGATTCTGGCACACAATTCCAGTTTGGAAAGGTTAGCTTCCGAAAGACCAACGTTATAAGGCTCATTTTTCATTTTATCAAAATTGTTAATGGAATGAATAAAAGCATTGGTAACGTCTCTGACATGAATATAATTTCGTTTGAAATGCCCTTCAAAAATCACAATAAAGCGATCTTTTACAGCTCTATACGTAAAATCATTTACAAGCAAATCAATCCTCATCCTTGGAGCCATCCCAAATACGGTAGCAAGACGCAAACTAATTCCGTTTCCTCTGTCCAAAACAAATTTTTCAGCCTCAACTTTTGTTTTTCCATAGGTCGAAATTGGATTTAGAGGTGTTTCTTCCGTGCAATATATCCCTTTTTGACCAACACCGTATCCACTATTGGTGACAGGCATAATAATCCTTTGTTCCGGAGATAACTGCTTAACAAGAGTGCCTATGGCATCTCTATTGGTTGTGATTGTTCCGATTTCATCTCGATTGCACAAAGGAACACCTACCAACGCAGCCAAAGGAATCACATAATCTTTATCTTTTGCGAGTTGTTTAATTGTATTTTCATTTCTACAATCACCCCTAACAACTTCAAAATTCGGATTGGAACAGCATTCCAATAATGAATTTTGTCCGAACATAAAGTTATCCAAAACGGTTACTTTATGTCCCAATTTCAATAATTCGGGAACCAAAATAGAGCCTAAATAACCTGCTCCACCAGTTACTAATATTTTATACGTCATAATTTAACACCATATTTCAAGTTAAGGTTTGTAAACAATTATATCAGAGCCTTCAAAATCAAATTTAAAAGGTATATGCAAATGATTTTTTAAGCCCTCAATTACTTTAGGTTTGTTTTTTTCTTCTACATAAAAAACCATAAAGCCACCACCACCGGCTCCTAGCAACTTCCCACCAAGTGCACCGGAATTCATGGCTTTTTCATACATTTCATCTATTTCCGGACTGGAAATCTTGTTAGATAATGTCTTTTTTAGCTTCCATGTATGATTTAGCAACTCACCAAAATCGTTTAAATTTCGTTTGGGATTGGTGAGAATTGCATAAGACTCATCTACAAGCTCTTTCATGGTTTGTAGATTGGACTCATTTTTTGAAGTATTTTGAATCTGATCTTTAGCAACTTCAGAGGCGATACGGGAAATGCCACTAAAAAATAGCAAAAAATTCGATTCAAACTGCTCAAATCTTTCCATTTTCATAATAACCGGATTTACAACAATTTCTCCATTTTGCAAAAATTCGATCAAATTTAAACCACCATGGGCAGCAAAAGTCTGATCTTGAGAACCAACGTTTTCCTTGATCAGGTTTTGTTCAATGTGAATCGCTTCCCTCGTCAGCTCATCTTTGCTTATAATTTGTCCGTTTAGAGCGTATATGCTTTTGATAAGCCCAACGGTAAAAGCCGAACTGGAACCCATACCGCTACGAGCCGGTATATCACCGTCATGATGAATGGAAATTCCCTCACCAAAATGCAAGTATTTAAGCGTTTCCCTAACAGAAGGATGTTGAATTTGGGAGAAATCGTTTACATTTTCCAGTATGGAATATACAATTCTATGCTTGTGCTCAAAAAAAGGAGGAAGATTTCTGACATTCAGATAGCAGTATTTGTCTATTGCTGCTCCTAAAACCTTACCGCCATGGTTGAGATAGTAAGACGGATAATCGGTGCCACCACCAAAAAAAGATATTCTATGAGGAGTTCGAGATATTATCATAATTAAGCTTTTTGGTAACCATGTACCAATCAAAAATAACCATATTTTTTAATGCTATTAGAATGTCAATCTTACGTTTTAAAGACTTCAGATTTTAAAATTTGGTATGTTCTCAATTGACAAAAAGCAAGTATTTATTTTTGTTAATCTTTTAATGAGTATTATGAATAAATTACGTCAAAAGTTTGTGAACTTGAACCTCAAGACCAATCACTCTATGTTTGATCCGATTTTATTGGTTCTATTTTTCTTTATACTCATTAAATACTTGCCGTTTTTTTTTCATTGGGTTTTTCCTGTCCATGATGTAATGCAGGTATACCAAGGATTCTATTTTTTTTATACTGATTTGTTCTATTATAATGAATGGCCCCAGTGGATTCCTTATGGGTATTTTGGAGCAAAAAGTAATTTGTGGTTTATCATTCACATATCTCCTGCCAGAGGATTTGTAGCATTATTAGGATGGCTTTTTCATATCACCGACGCACTCTTTTTATACTATCTCTCTTTGGTAATCCAAGAATCGATTCTGGCTTATGGTGTATATCGATTGGGCAAAGAAATTTATGAAAATAAGATAGTCATTCTCTATGTAGGAATGGTTATCATTTTTTCAACTTTAACAATCAAGCTCAATGCCTTTGGATTAGATACATACTACCTATTACCTTTAATGATTTTTTGTTTGATTCGTTTGAAACGTTCCAAAGATTTATCTTGGCTTATGGCATTGGGTCTTCTTTTAGTCCTATCTATCTTAGGGTCGATTTTATATACAATTGTGATTCCTCTCTTAATCCTCTCTTGTATTGGCTTTATCTATCTTATTCAAACGGTCTATTATCGAGAAATAACTCAATTTAAAATAGAAAATTATAGACTATTCTTATTACTCTCAATTTTACTAGGAATACTCGCATTTTCAATTTATGCTTTTATAACCGATTTTTTGGAAACCAATACAATTCTTTCTAGAGATGATTCTTCCGGAAATGTTTCACTTAGTGTTTTTTTAAATTATAGCCCTATGAATTTTAAGCATCTTGTAAACTTTATTAAAGTTTCAGGAGTTATAACATCTGATCTTTACCTTTATATAGGTATCATTCCCGTCATATTTGCTTTATTAGCTTTATCAAAAATACATAGAAACATCCATATTTCTGCTATTTTATTTGCCATTGTAATCTTATTAATACTGTCATTGGCAAACAAATTTGACCTGATCGCAACGGTAATTTACCATACATTTCCTTTGATGAAAAAATACAGGCACGTAGGATATATGTCATTGCAGCTAATTGTTTTAGTGCCTCTTTTGGCAGGATTTGGTTTTGATTGGCTTATCATTAAATTTAAAACGTGGATAGTTATAAAACATAGGTGGTCTTATGCAATAAAGGTAATTGTGCTCTTAACCATTATTCCCTTTTGTATTTATGAAGTAGCAGATGCCTATTTTGAAAAAATACATGCCTATCGAAATCTTCTTGTTGACCTTTTAAAAAGTGTTGGTTATCCATCAGTTTACAAAGATAAATCTTTTCAATTGGAAGAGCTTTCGAGTATTCACTCTTATCATTTTGAGATGGAAAGAAGAAGTAATTTTCCCATAAATCAACTCTCTCAAATAGCCAATGCTATGAAAAATTACCATTCTCGGGTATCAGATGGAACTCTTCCGGATTTTGCAACCTACGTTACGGAATATCTTTATTTGCATAAAGATCCGTGTTATCCGTTTGGCAGAAGAGTCGATTATTTTTCTAATGATGTTTTCAAATTCTTTAATGTAATAGGAGTAGAAGAATTTCACGGTAATGATAACGAAGTTTTGGAAAATATACTCATGCCTAATGAATTTTTCTTAAAAACAACCGGCTGTCAATCTCCAAAACTTTTTTTAACAAAACAAGTTATTCCAAATAATGTTGAAAGTAAAAACGAAATAAATCTTTCGGTTTTTTTACAAGACAATTTATCCTCAAATATTCAAGTTCATAATTTTAGGGCGAATGAATTAACTCTTAGTGTGAATGTTAATTCACCAGAAAAACAATGGCT
This sequence comes from Leptospiraceae bacterium, assembly GCA_024233865.1. Lineage (GTDB taxonomy): Bacteria > Spirochaetota > Leptospiria > Leptospirales > Leptospiraceae > JACKPA01. Next base: position 71,262 of record JACKPA010000011.1, read on the forward strand.
TTACTATGCAGATAGTTGGGACCCGGCTTGGCAAGCCATTGTGGATGGGAAAAAAACAGAGATAGTTAAGGCTAATCTTGCTTTTAAGGCAATTCAACTGTCACAAGGAAGCCATAATGTAAAATTGACCTATCATTCACCCGTAGGTTGGGCAATGAAGGTACTTATACTATATGGTAGCGGATTTATCTTATTTTTATTATTACCTTTTAAAAAAATAATTAATTATTTATGACGAAATTAATATCACAATTTAAGAAAAAAACATCAAAATATAATTGGCTACTTCTGCTATTACTATACATTCTATTAGCTTTGTTTATATATAAGAATGGAATCGTTGATACAACCAGACAAGACCATTTTCCTTATATGCATGAAAGAGTTGCCTTTGAAAGTGATTGGGACTGGTTTGTCCATTCCATAAGCTATTCTAGAACAAGGTTCACAAATAAAGGTGATTACTATCTTTTCCGACCTGGTCACATGGCAGTTCTTGCAGTATCGGACATATTTTGGAGAGACAATCCTGTTATCAGAGGTGCGATTGGTTTTATTATTCTGGGAATGGCAGCTTTCTCTCTTCATAGAGTATTATCACTCATTTTAGGAAGTTCAATCGCGTTTTTGTTTACCATGGTTTTTATGACAAATTACGCAGGAATGGAAATGGTTGTATGGCGGCATATAACACCCTATTTATTGTCTTTGTCCTTTTTCTTTTTTGGACTACGCGAAATTTTAATAATCAAACAATTTTCTAATTTTTCTATTCACTATAAAATCGTAATCTATATTTTTATTGCTACTTTATTCCATGAAAGTATTGCTTTTAGCCTCATACTCTTAATATTAATTCTAATGGTTGCTTACCTTTGGCACTTGAAAAAATATAGAGATCAGTCTCTGTTTTTAGCTTTAATAATAAATTTATTACTTCCACTTGTTCTTTTTTTTACCTTAAATATTGCTGATTTTCTTTATTATCAGGCTCCGGATATATTAGGAACAACTGATAGGACAGGAGATATATCATTTATCAAAATCGTGAATTCAATTTGGCTTCCTTTAGCTGCTGCCTCAAATGTATTTTTGTTTCCATTTACAAAAACGCTAAATTTTCTTGGAGGTTTTAATGTTTGGATGTTCGATCCCAATACTTTTTGGTTTAATTGTTTTGGTGCTATTGTATTCGCTATACTGTTATTTTTATTTTTTCAAAATAGTTGGAAATTATTTTTTTGCAATTTTACAGTTGTAACCATAGTTGAGTTAGGAATTATTTTTAATTTGATAGCTATAATTAGTTCCATCGGTATTGGAAGAGTTTTATTGAGATCTATATTGTATTTGTACAAAGCTACCTATTATTATTCTATGACCACTTTTTTGCTTTGTGCCATTTTTGCATTTTTCATCAGCAGGGTATATCAATATAATTGTTTTCCAAGATGGAAGATATTGAATCAAGGTATAATTTCTATTTTCTGTTTAACACTAATTTTACAAAATTATTCAAAACTATCAATAGCACTGTCTTCTAATGCATCCAAAGATTTTATTTGGGCGTATTGGCAAACGAATTTATCCCGTTCTTTGAAAAAAAATAATCAATTTTGTTTGCGAGGTATAGAACCTTCTTCACAAGAAAAAATTTTATCTGTAATTTCTACACTTTTATTTACACCCAAGTATTACTGTCGCACTCAAGATGCTCGTAAAAACGCATATTTACAACTATATCAAAATAATGTTTGGCTTTCAAAAATGACAATTGAAAATACGGAAAGTCCAATGCAATCCAATACGGAAAAAGTAGATTTCAATCTTTCAAACCCTCATTTCATTCAAAAAAATGATCGTATAACTTCCATAAACCCTGTTAAAAATTTGGAGGAAGGAAAAGGTTTTGTCCTAAGCAAAAATTCATACAAGAATCCGGAATTGTCTTTAACATTTCATCATCATACACTTGGTGGAATAGTAGTAGGCTATAAAGATAAAGAAAACTTTATACTTTTTGTTATACAGCAATTTTCTGTTTATGCCCACGTCATGAAAAATGGTAAACTAAGTAATCCAATTGGTGACTTACCAATTCCATTTTCTAGCGGTACATCATCTATTCAAATCAAAAAAGTAGGAAATTACCTTACTCTATTCTTAAATGATTATTTATTGACTGCTATTCCTGATATAGATGATTGGGAAGGTCGTGTGGGATTATTTTCAGAAGCCAATGGAAAATATCCACAAGAATTTTCGAATTTTATAGTTCTTGGTAAAAACCAAATTTCTTTTATTCCAATTGTTAATGTATCTAATTTCTAGCGATTAAAAAGGTGCAGATTGTCAAAATTAAAGTAGAATTTTACTTCATTTTGGATTCATCTACAAAGTATAAATTATCTTTTTTATCTATTTTGATTGCGGTTGGAATCTTATAATCTTGCTCTACTGAGCATTGATATTTCCATAAATATAATGGAAATAATCTAGTTAACCGATGGGGCTCATCTACAGTGATTGGTCTTACATTCATGTCATACAAAAAATCACCATGAAAACAGCGATTAGTATTTTCAGAATAATATTTGTTTATTAATGTTATACCTTTTTGTACATTACAGGCTTCCTTGATAGGATAGTTCTTCTGAATATAAGTATTGATTTGATCAATTTGTAAATAAATCATTAAAATCAAATAAGATATTAAGAGTGAGAATAGATATTTATTTTTCCTAACAAAGAATATATTGCAAAAGTAATCTTTCATAATAAAAACTAGTAAATAAAGCCAAAAAGCAGTTGTAATTGCATAATAATACTTTGTTGCATTTTGTAAATACTCCATACCCCTCAAAACGCCACGTCCCACTGCTAAAGATACAGTCAAACACCCCAAGCTAATTACACAGAAAATAGCTAGAATAGAAAATAAATCAAGGCTGTTTTTTCGATTTATTTTTTGTAGAACTTTAATGATGATTACAAAAGTAACAACTGTAGACAAAGATATTATTTTTAAGTTGTTTGTAAAGGGCCAGAGAGTCATTGGTTCGTTAGGGGAAAGCGACCAAGAAAATAGAGCAGCCCTTAAACTACCAACAAGAAAAGTAAATGAATTTTGAATACCTATCAATAGAAAATTTTTTGGAATTGTATTATAAGGTCCTAATAATGAAGGTGGTGGATGCATCCAAACATCAACAAGATTTGGAATTAGATAAAATATTAAACTAGCGAACAATGCATATATAACATATTTTCTTTTTGATATGCGAGAAATAGAAAAATAATCACCTATTAACCAACTAATAAAAATTATAATAAGGATAAATACTGTACTTAAAACAATATATTCATGAAAACCCATTGCTAAAAAAAGAAAAATCGAAAAAAAAATGTATTTCTTTTTAGTTTTTAAGATTTGAAGAAATAAAAAGGCTACTAGCAAGCATCCAAAAGAAAGTATATAAGGTGTAATATGACGCCACAAAACAATCTCAACTGCCACACTCTGACTGACAAACACTAACGATACGGAAAATGCCAACAAACGATTTACCATTTTATCTAAAGTTATAAACAAAAGACAAGCTACAATCGCAAACATCAAGATGCTTAAAGCCCCTGTAACTTCCAAATCGTTCCGAAAAAAAATATCTTGAATAACCAAAAAGAACATATGTGCTGGTCTAAAAAGATAATAATCACCACGAAAAGTCAATCTAGTTCGAGAGAAAAATATAGAATGCCAAAACCAATCCCAATTGTTTAAAAAAAAGCCCCTCTCTTCCATATAGATAACTTGATCAACTCGAGGTAAATCTATTCTACCATACCAATATGAATAAAATGCTACAATAATAATAATTAAACAGCAAAAAAACACTTGAGCTTTTTTACCTACCATTGGATTTTTTTTATCTCCGGTCTCTTTGTAAAATTTAATTTTAATCTGCGCGCTTGTTCAAAATATGGTCTAATATCGTCAGCACCTATTGTAGGGCAGAATCCTGTTTTTTTAAATTCTTCCGTATACATACAACGTATTCCTTCTTTGACAGAGTTAGCCATCCATTTATAATGGTAATTAAAATTTATGAGATAACGACTATATCCGAATAGGCAAAAACATACAAAAAAAATCAAATACATCCTTTGCTTAGTTTTGGGCAAGATACTCTCTATTCCCATCAGGATGCCAGGAAGAGCAAACATCAAAAAAAATGAATATCTAAATGCACCTTTTGCTGCTTCGGCTACACCGGGTGGGTCTTCAGCACGTCCAAATGTGATTTGCAGTGCTGTTGATAAAACACAAAAAGTAAAGGTTAATACTATCCAACCCTTACCCTGCCAAAAATAGGAATATTGTTTGACACTATTCCAAAACAAAAGTAAAATAACCCTAACAGAAAATACAAAAGAAATAAACGCATGAAATCCATTGATATATGGATAACCATAAATCCAGCCTGATAAATGAGCGAGAAATACCCAAAATTCTTTTTTATAAGGATAGGTATGTCGAGTAGGATAACCAGCAAGCTGGATATTCCAAATAGTAATATTTAAAATTAGTATCACAAATAACAATAAGAGTCTTAAGTGTTTGTATTTAATTTTATTTTGTAATACTATTATTCTGATAGAAAAGAAAATAAATATTACAATTGCTGATACGATTCCAGTAGAAAATGAAAACATCATTAAAGCATAAAAAATAAGCCCGATAAAATATCTTTTAAGATTAAAAGATTGTAAGAAATAAATACACAAAACCATAAATAACATGTAAAACGAATACGCATTTGTATCGGATCGATAAAGAACCCACCAATTTATTCCGGAAAAATAAAAAGTAATTATCAAAAATAATATCTTAGATTTTGTTTTACTAATTCTTAAGATTGAGAATATGGTTAAGATAAGAAATGCGTACAAGAAAAAATTAAATATTCTTTGGTAATTAAAATTCAAACCAAAAAATGTTTGGTTTGTACTCATGGTGATTTTTGTAGGTACTACAACATGCACACCTACATGATAAAAAAGATAGTCAATATCAAATGGAGAATTTGGAAAATAACTCCACCATTCATCATACAGAGGTAAGTCTATACCATAATGAATTAAATAATATAATTGAATAATAAATAAAATAAACCATAAAAAATACCAAGCGAAAATCGGTATCTTATTTATTATTTCAAAAAATATGTAAATTCTTTTATAAAGACTTTGTAAAATGAATATGATTTTTTTTGGCATTTTCCATTTGTCCTCTAAGACCCCACGGATAGATGTCAATACAAACACCTGTTTCCTTAAAAACATCTGACTTTAAACAAGCCAACCCTTTTCTCATACGAATTCCATAAGGTTTATACTTTGCATCATAATCAAAGTATTCCACATAACCAATAAAGGTAAAAATACTAAGAAAAATTAAAACATAACTTCTGATCTTTATTCTAACCATTGAGTAATAACCATAAAATAAAGATGGCAAAAAGAACATGGCAAATATTACATATCTCTCAGACTTCGCTTGGACAGAAGTTAAGTTTGCTCGTCCGACACTAATTAGTGCGAGAGAAAGGATTACTGCAGCCGAATAAGTTAGAAAAAACCAGTCATCAAACGAACGATCTCGAAAATATTTCCAAGTAAGAAGCAATAATCCAGCAAATGCAAGGAATAAACAAAAAATATTTAGAGCTATATTAAACGAATAAATTCCAAAAATCCATCCGATTAAATAAATAAAATGTTTCCACCAGTCAATATTCCAAGGATAAGCTTTGGGTGCCGGATCAGCTTGAACCGGAACAGTTGAAATCCAGAAATACGTTCCTAAAATTACGATAATAAAAAGAATAATTGGTTTTAAACGCTCCAATCCTTTTACCGGTCTAAAAAAGTAGAGATGAACCGCATACATCAAAGCTATTAAAATAGAAGCTGTAACACCGGATGCAAAAGAAAAAAGACAGAATATTACGCAGATACAGGCAAGGAAAAACATTTTCCACCCGGTTCTGCTTAAAAGTGCGATGGACGCAATCAGAAAAAAATTATAAAACAGATAGGCATTTGTATCAGCTCGGTGGAGTGTCCACCAATTCACAGCGGATAGGTAAAGCGTTATTATAAGAAAACGGTATTTGTTTGGTAGATGTTTGGTTTTTAAAACCCAAGCTACAAACGCAATTAATCCTCCATACATAAAAAAATTGATAATCTTTTGTAAATAAAAATCCAAATCCCAAAACATTCGATTAATAGATATGCTTATCTTTGTCCAAGGGACAAGATGGGTTCCTACCGGAGCAAAAAGGTAATTTATTGAAAAAAGAGAAGAGAATGAACCATCCATGTAAAAATATCCATCCCACTCATCATCCATGGGGACATCAACTACGTAGTGGCTTAAATACTTCAGATGAATAACAAAAAGAAATATCCAAAAAATATACCATAATATAGGCTTTTTTAATATCTTTATTGCTTGTTGAATTTGCATAATAAACTCATTTAAGGTTAATTATTTTTGGTTTTCAACTCTATTGATTTTTTTATGCAATAGAGTTTTTAGCTCATAAAAAGAAAAACTTACCATTGGTAAAAAAAATATTCCGGAAACTATGGTTAAGCCTATTGCTAAGATGTAATAAATGTTTGCAAAAACAAAAGAACTGTTTTCTTCGATGTTAAATAACCCTAAAGCAATCATACAAGAATATTGAAAGTTGCCAATCATTCCTGGCCCTGCAGGCAAACTCAATCCGATAAGATTTATTATTACTACAGTTAAGGAAATAAAAAGGTTACTTGGCATATTTAAAAATTGTAACAAAACATAAACAGATAGAGTTGAGAATATAACAACAACAAAAGATATCAAGATATCTATGCTTACAATTCTCACTTCTTTGACTACTTCAAATCCATTTTTAAACCCTTTTAGAATATGCTTAATGTTGTCATGCAACTTTTCGGGGAAAAGGTTTACTATCGGTAGTAACAACTTCCAAATTAAGTGAGAATGTTTGTAGGTTATCATAAAAATCAAAGAGCCAATAACCATAAAACTGATAAAAATGATATTTGATTTGAGTAGCCAATCCGGAACAACTATATTAAAAAATATAAAAATCAGCAGAATCATTACGGTAAACAAGTCTACAAATCTTATAAACATTATGGACGAAAGAGTTGATGTTAAGGAAATGTTTGCGTCTTTGTTTACCAAATAAGGAATAATCAATTCTCCCAAGCGAAGAGGTAAAATGGCTATAAACAAATATCCAACAAAAGTATAGGCTACTACTTGTTTTATTTTTATATTCCCTAAACGTTTTAGAATTACATACAGTCGATACGCCCTAAGAACCGTAATTATTATAAAAGCTATAACAAAAAAAAGTATGTAATGCCAAAGGTGTAATTCTCCACTCCAGGACAATTGGTTGAATTGAATATCTTTAGCTGCCAAATAAAAGAAAGCAATTCCGATTAGTATGCTAAAGAGAATTTTTGATAGTATTTTCATCTATTTAAATTTCAGCCAGTCCCTAAAAATGATAACTAAGAATTCAATGGCACTTTTGTATTTTCCAAACTTTCCAGGGTGAGCCCTACTGTAATCACTTCCCAATCTTTTGGGTTCAATGGATGGAATTTCTGTCACCTTCAATTTTCTACGAGCTGCTCTGCAAGCGAGCATTATTTCGAAATGGTCTTTTCTATGCTCTTCTAACTTTAGCTCAGTGAGCAAGTCTTTCCGGAAAGCTTTGTACATTGTCAAAGCGTCCGTATAGTGGAAGCGAAACAACAGATTGATCAAAGCCGTAAATAACCTATTGGCAAGATAAGACATTACATCATCATCTTCCGATCTTGCTCCCTTCGCATATCGGGATGCAATTACGATATCATAACCTTCTCCCATTTTTTCGATAAGTTTTGGTATATCTTCCGGAACGGAATTATTATCCGGCGAAAAGGGAATTATAACATCACCGGTGGAAGCGTCAAAACCTTCCCACCAAGCATTTAACAACCCTGGTTTGCTTTGCGGGATTACCTTATACCCCAAACTCTCAATATATTCAACCGAGCCGTCTTTGGAATTTCCATCAATAAATACAACTTGATGGATCCATTCTTTTTTAATCCTGGGCAAAATGGAACGAAGCCCCTCTATTTCATCTTTTACCGGTATAAATAATGATACTTTCAATTAATAGAACCTTTATATAAATTTAACTAATTCTTTTTGAGCTTTTTGATAATCTTCCGGAATACCAATATCTATAAAATAGCCATCGTTAAGATAAGCTCCTATTTTTAATTTATTGGGGAACTTTTGCAAAAAGTCAGTTTCAAAAGAAAATGCACTTGGAGGCAAAAACTCATCCCATTTGGAGAAAATTTCTCTTTGGAGAATATAAACTCCTCCATTGATATAACCTTGATCCTTATAACCTTTTTCTTCAAAAGAAGTTACAAAATTATCTTTTACGTTTACAGAACCATATCTATCAAAACTCTCCATATTTTTTAAAGCAATAACGATGTCAATATCTAGTTGTTTATAAAATGTATGGTATTTATGGATGTCCAAATCAAAAAAAGTATCTCCATTCAGTATTAATATATCTTCTGACTTTGCGAATTGAGTAGAATATCGTATTGCGCCTCCAGTTCCAAGTGCTTCTTTTTCTATCGAATAATAAATGGGAGTATTTTGGAAACTATCTCCAAAATAATCTATTACGGTTTGGTATTTATAGCCAACAGAAAGCACAAAATTATCAATTGAATACTTTGCCAAATGAGTGAGTAAATATTCTAAAAAAGGTTTTCCGGCAATATCCGCCATAGGTTTAGGCACATCAGCAACAACCGATTGTAGCCTTGTTCCTTTTCCACCAGCAAGTATAATAGCATCCATTCCAGTTCCTTATCAAATAGTTCTTTCTAAAATTTTAAATTCCTATAATATGTATAGTCATTTCTCTAATGAATTCTGTTTTTCTATTAAAACTTGCATTATTTTGATAAAATCTTTTTTTTCCGAAAACGCACCAATAGAAGCAGGTAATATTTGCTCAGACAAAAGAACTTGAGGAAAATTTTGGACAGAAGTGCCGCCAATAGGAACAATACGAATATTGCTTATGGAGATAGCTTTTTTCAAAATCTCAGGTCCAAGTGTGGTGTAACCGGAAACTTTGGTAGTGGTTGGAAACATTGGTCCCAAACCCGTATAATCCCAAATTTTCAAATCCAAATTTCGGATGTCTTCCAAACTATGAGAAGAAGTCCCTTTTAAACAAGGAATTTGACAAAATCTTGTAAGCTCCGATTCTCTTAAACCGGCAAAATCTTCTTTTCCTAAATGGATTCCAAAGGCAGATACTTCGGAAGCAAACTCCCAGTGATCGTTTACTATGATTTTTAAATTGGGATTTTCTTTTATCAAATTTTTGTAAATTTGCTTGTATTCTTGAAGGGAGGTTGATTTTCCTCTTAACTGTATAAATTTGATATATTCCGGAAAATCCAGCCAAAATCTAACCAGGGCAAATATATCAATTCCCCTGGTAGCAGAATAATCCACATCAAGAATAGGATACAGTTTTGCTTGAGCCAATAGAAATTTATCGTTATTTTGATTCAGGTCAACCGCCCCCCACAAACTTGATAATTTCTACCTTATCTTCCTCTTTTAGTGAAACATCAGACCATTTGTCTTTGTTTTGAATGGCATGATTAATTTCTACCGCCACAGTTTCTGGCTTTAGTTTTAAAAAGGATAATAAGGCTTGTATGCTATTGGATTCCAATTGTTCCAAAGTGATATTTTTCCCGTTTACTATCATTCTTCCTCCCAGTAATTTGTTTGACACTAAATATTTTTTATTATTTTTAGTCTTTATGAAACTATCACTCAAATTACTTTTTTTAGTATTTGCAATATTTGTATTTTTCCAATGCCGTACACACGAAGATAAATCAATAAGAAATACGATGGTGAAATATCTTTTTCTTTGTGCTGGTGGTACTACATATGAATGTTCTGCCAATTGTAATTCCGAATGTAATCAAAGTAGGTGTGGATTAGCATCCGGTGATTTGGTAACAACTTCCAATACATGTGTAATGAAATGCAATTCAGATTGTTCATCAGCTTGCTCCGGTGTTTGTGATTACAGCACATTAATACTGCTTTATATCAATAAATGATATTGCAAAACGGATGCCATAAATGTACAAGCGGTTTCTATTCTTAAAATATTATTCCCTATATTTACCATGGGAATTTTTTTACTTTCCAACAGTAACAATTCGTTTTTTCCAAATCCACCTTCCGGTCCAACAACTGGTATTTGGAAACGATCAAAAGGAAAGTCTTTTATCCTTGTTTCAACCCTGGGCATGAGACAATAAGCAAGCTTGTTCTTATTTAAAAACTCTTCCAGTGTTTTATGCAAAAATATTTCCGGAATTGTGTGCCTTTCACACTGAGCAGCAGATTCCAAAAATATTTTATTTGCTCGATCAAGGTTAAAATCCCTCCTTTCCGAATGAAAAAAGTTTATAAAATGAAATTCTCTGACACCAATTTCAGTACACTTTTGCAATAAAAATTCAAATTTCCCTGATTGAGGGATTGCCGTTGCTATTTTGATCGGAGGTTCTTGGATTTCATGCTTGATCGTCTCAACCAATTCCCCCTGATTTTCATTAGGGGGAATTGGAAAAATGTAACTATTTCCTTTACCATCCCTGATTTCTATGGTTTTATCAATTTGGTATAACCGCAGGCTTTTTAGATGAACTATTTCATCCCTTGTCAATTGTATGGAGTCAGGGATAGAAACGTTTATTCTAAAAAAAATAGGTCTTTTTTTCAACTAACAGGCACCAGAATTTGCGTTTCTAATTTATTTTGTGGAGTCTCCCTCGGATCGTTCAAATAAAATTCATAACTACAGTTGCCAAGAGTATGCTTTTGCTCTTTAGCATATTTGTAGATTTTTTTGTAACTTTCACCTACCTTATTGTAAGGACCTATATGCATGGTTTGCAAATATTTTCCTGCGGGTAAGGTAATTGCCTGAATTTCTCCGCTACCGTCTATATTTGCCGGAACTTCAAAACCCATTTCAATATCCCACTTTTTGGTAAACAGACTAAAAAACATCTTTAAGCCACTCATGTTTACCGTTTCTTCCCAATTGTCAACATGGTAGCTTGTGAATGGGGTACATAATTCTACATTTTTTCCTTTGAGATAGTCCATAATTTTAGCATAAGCTGGTCCCATTACTTTAGCCAGCTTTAACGTACCAACAGAATCTTTTATAATAAGGGCTTTCTGCTGTTCCCTTGTGATTAATTCTACATTTTGTGACATATATCCTCCTAATTTTTTATACAAAAATACCTGTATTTAGGAAAACACTTTTTTAAAAAATCTTTTCTTATCGGCTTAATTTTGAATAGTGGAATAATTACCATGGAAATATTTCATTTTTTAGAGAGGACTTATGCTATCTTCCACTTATTCCATTCCTGAGAATTTCAGGATTTCCGTTCCGGGAGACAAATCCGTCTCCCATCGTTCTATTCTTTTTTCTTCCATTGCCAAAGGAGAATCCTATATTTCGGGTTTTTTGGAAGCAGAAGACCCTTTGAACACAATGAAGTGTTTTGAAAAATTGGGTGTGAGCTTTTGTAAAACAGGGAAAGGTGAATACAGCGTAAAAAGTCAAGGAAAAGGTTATTTGAAGTCTCCAGACTCAGACCTTGACTTTGGAAACGGAGGAACGGGAATCCGTCTTTCGGCTGGCTTGCTTTCCGGATTGACAGGTGTGGAAACCGTTTTAACAGGAGATGCTTCTTTACAAAAAAGACCTATGAAAAGAATCATCGAGCCTCTCCAGCTCATGGGTGCAGACATTGCTTCTTTGGAAGAAGAAGGAAAGGCTCCTCTACGAATCAAGGGAAAAAAACTAAAACCCATTCACTACCAAAGCAAACTTTCCAGTGCACAAGTGAAGTCATGTTTGATGCTTGCTTCGATCACCTCAGATGTGAAATTGGAATATGAGGAGCCGGAATTGTCTAGAGACCATACGGAAAATATTGTGCAATTTTTAGGTGGACATCTCACAAAGTTATCCAAAACACACTTTATACTTGAACCACCCTACGATTTTTCGGGTAATCACTACAAGGTTCCGGGTGACATTTCTTCTGCTGCGTTTTTTCTTGTATTGGGTTTGCTTTCCAAATCCGGAAGTCTTGTTATCCAAAACATAGGCCTGAATCCCAGTCGAGTAGGTATCTTAACGGTTTTGAAAGAAATGGGAGGAAATATTCGGATCACAAACCAAAGGCAGGAGTGTGGAGAGATCGTTGGTGACTTGGTAGTAATACCTTCCTTACTCCACAGGACTGAGATAAAACCGGAGTTGATTCCTTCCATGATAGATGAAATTCCCATACTTACAATTGCTGGTTTGTTTTCCGAAGGTGGATTTTCCATTTCGAATGTTCAAGAACTACGTGCCAAAGAATCAGATCGAATTCATGCAATGATAACAAACCTGAAAAAGATCGGTGTACAGGTAGATGAAAAAGAAGATGGTTATTCATTTTCACAGGCGGAGAACATACAAGCGGCTTTTATAGAGTCGTTTATGGATCATCGAATTGCCATGAGTTTTTATATTCTTAAAACTCTATTAGGGAACGATATTCAAATAGACGATGATTCCTGGATTGATACTTCTTTTCCGGATTTTAAAAGTATACTGAGAAGTATGTAAGATTCTCCAATACATATCTTTTTTAGTTATTGGTATTTTTTTCTTGCTTTACCTATACAAAAAAAAAATTATTAACTTTATGAAAGGTTTGGTTTTACTATTCGTTATCACCTTTTTATTCTCTTGTGAAAAAGAAAATACGGAAAAGAAACTTACAACGGCTAAAAGTCAAAAGCAAGCAGTTCAAAAGTTTAAAAATTTTGACATATCACCATGGAAAAAAGCCAGTGTAGACTGGAAACAATTTGAAGGAATTACCCTTTCCATTCTTGCAGATGCTCAACCAGCTTTTCGGGCACTTGGACCTTTTTTACCGTATTTTGAACAACTAACGGGAATGAAGGTTGGTTATCAGAACGTAGAACAAATGCGAATGAGGAAGATCATTAAGTTAGACCTTTCTAGTGGCAGCGGTATCTATGATGTAATTCCTGTAGGAGTTATTTTTCTCGGTGAAGCTTACCAAAATAAATGGTTGGAAAATCTTTATCCGTACTTAAACGATAAAGTTCTAACAGATTCCAAATGGTATGATTTCGAAGACATTAGTAAAAAAAGTTTGGAGTTATGCCAAAAAAATGGAGAACTATTGTCTATTCCCTTTGATTTTTCAGCTCCTATCTTTTTTTACAGAAAAGATTTGTTTGAAAAATATAACATACCTCTACCTGATACGTACCAAGATGTAGTGAATATAAAAAAGAAACTACAAGAAGAATTAGATAAAGATGGAATGAAAGGTGTTTACGCTTTTGCAACCAGAGCAAGACCGGGTGTAGGGGATAACACCTGGACGGTTATTCCGGCTATTCGGGCTTATGGTGGTGATATGCTAGACAAAGACTTCAAGCCGATTTTTGATTCCCCCTCAGCCATAAAAGCTCTTACGATATACAGAGATATGGTGACAGGTTACGGCAATCCTCCTAACGCTCAAACATTGCATTTTTATGAAATTCGGAAATTGTTTCGAGAGGGAAAGTTAGCTTCTACCATTTTGGCTTCCCACTTTTTTAATGAAATTGATAGTGAGGAAAAATCACCTATCTGGGATAAATGGGACGCTACTTTGAATCCAAAAGGTGATGTATCCAGAGAAACAAATCCATGGGCTTGGTCTTTTGCCATTAATAGCTCTTCTAAAAACAAAAAGGCAGCCTGGCTATTTATCCAATGGGCAACTTCAAAAGAGACGGCGAGGCTCTTAAAAACGGGTGGGGCACCTGCTAGAGTATCTGTTTGGGAATCTGACTATTACAAAAGTATGAATGCTCCGGGTCTCATAGGGGCAGTCAAATGGATTCTAAAAGAAGGAACCGTCTCCTCAATGGAGCTTGGGATTCCGGAATTCACGCGTGTAGGTGAGGTTACATCTATTGCCTTTAGTGAAATTTTTTATGGAGCAGATGTAAAAAAAACGCTTACGGAAGCGTCTCTTAAAGTAGAGAAAATAATGGCAAACGGAGAAAGTAGAAAAGGGAAAAAATGATGCTCTCTAAAAAATCCATAAAATTTAAAATTGTAATTTCCGTAAGTTTTATCATTGTATTGATTTCAATCGTAAATACCTATTTTCATATTTCGGAACTAAAAAAAGGTTTTATACAATCTATCTCAGAAAAATCGACCGCCTTTTCCAAAGAAATCGAAGTGGAAATGCAAGAGTTAAGAGAAAGTAGTGATAATATACAGTGGATTCAAAAAGTGCAATCCATAAAATGTATGGAACTTTATAAAATAGGAAAGGCAATGGACGTTCTATACGTTTCGCTGGTAGCAGAACCGGATTTGATTGTTGCTCACAATGATGTCGCCTATATTGATAAAAAAATTGATAGTCCTGATTTGATCGTTGAATTAAAAACAAGAAAACAAAAAACGATACTCATCCACTCTATTTACCACGCTTTGATACCGGTGTATGATAAAAGTGGTATGTATTTGGGTACAATTGATATTGGAGTAAATAGTAATGTAATTAAAGAAAAAATAACAAATAGTCTGATTAATTCCGTAATACTTTTTTTGATTACAATAACCATAGGAATAGCAGGAATTTACCTACTTTTGGAAAATTTGGTGATAGAACCAATATCAACTTTGGAGCAATCTGCCAATTCTATTGCCAAAGGTGATCTTAACTCTCCGATACATATTAAGAATTCGGATGAAATCGGAAGTTTGGCATCTAGCATCCATGATATGAGAGATTCTATTAAATCTAAAATTGATGAGCTTAACAAGTACAGCCAGAATTTAGAGAACTTGGTAAGTGAAAGAACGAAAGAGCTACAAGAAGAAAAAGCCAAAGCCGAATCCGCCAACCAAGCAAAAAGCATTTTTCTTGCCAATATGTCTCATGAACTAAGAACGCCTTTGAATGCAATTATCGGATTTTCAGAACTTCTAAACCAAGATCATACCATAACAAACAAGCAAAAGGAAAAGCTAAGCATCGTCTTAAATAGCGGAAGGCATCTTCTTTCTATGATCAATGATGTTCTGGATATGTCCAAAATAGATGCGGAAAAGATGGAGATAGTATTGGACACGTTTGATTTGCATGAACTAATAGCAGAAATTAATGGTATGATCGAATTTCGTGCAGAAGCAAAAGATTTACAGTTTACCAAAGAAATAGATGATGCTCTTGTTCGATACGTGTATTCCGATCCAAGAAAAATTAGTCAAATCTTGTTAAATTTTTTGAGTAATGCCATTAAATATACTGACGAAGGCGGAGTAGTTTTAAGAATCCAAAGCAAACCTTTGTCAGACGAAGCAGTTCTTTTGCAAGTAGAAGTAGAAGATAGCGGAAGAGGTATATCGGAGGATGAACTAAAAGGTATTTTTCAACCATTCAAGCAAACCGATAGTAGTAGAGGAGTCTCAGAAGGAACCGGTTTGGGTCTTGCAATTTGCAAAAAATTTGTAGAAATGCTAAACGGTGAAGTATCTGTAAGAAGTGAAGTGAACAAAGGTTCTGTTTTTTCGTTCTCTCTGCCTTTGGTAACAGCCCAAAAGGAGAGCATCAAATCAAAAAATACAAAATTAAGGGTTATTGGAATCGCTCCCAATCAAGATCATTTCAAAATTTTGATTGTGGATGACAAACTTGAAAATAGGTTACTTCTATCCGAGCTATTGAAATTTGTCGGACTAAGCAACATAAAAGAAGTAACAAACGGAAAGGAAGCCGTAGAACAATTTCAAGTATGGCAACCGGATTTAATTTTTATGGATATTCGAATGCCAGTGATGAACGGTATCGAAGCTACCAAAATTATAAAGTCTCAACCAAATGAATGTAAAATTATTGCTCTTACTGCAAGTGCATTTGAGAGCGATAAAGACAATATAATAAAAAGTGGATGTGACGATTTCTTGCGAAAACCATTTCGGAATTATGAAATTTTTGAACTCTTGAAAACTCATTTATCCATTCAATTTAAATATGAGCAATTGTTTAGTCAAGAAGAAAGAGTTGTAGATGAAAGTCTTAACGTAGCGTCTATTCCACCCGGGTTGGCGAACCAATTAAAAAATGCTTGTCAAAAAGGCAATAGGAAAGAAATTAGTGATTCAATTGAAAGTATAGCCAAAATAAATCCAAGTGTAGCTCATAAACTTTTTGAGTTATCATTAGAGTTTGAATATGATAAAATCATAACCATTTTGGAAAGGAAATAAGCGTGGAAGGCGACATACTTGTTGTAGATGATAACCCCAAAAATATTGAGATTTTGATCAATTTTTTAGAACGAGAAAGATATGAAGTCAGACCAATTCGAAACAGTACAAAAGTTTTAGACGCTATGCGTGCTCAGAAGCCGGATTTGGTATTACTGGACATTATGATGCCAGAAATAAATGGATTTGAAGTTTGTGAGCAAATCAAAGCCAATAACAGTTTTTCAAATATACCCGTCATATTCATAAGTGCTTTGACTGATACTTCCGATAAACTGGAAGGTTTTAAAAGAGGTGGAGTGGATTATATTACAAAACCTTTTCGGCATGAAGAAGTAATTGCGAGAGTCAAGACACACCTTAGTCTTTATAAGCTTACTACCGACCTACAGAGACAAGTTCAAAAAGAAGTTCAAAAGCAGAAAAATCAAGAGAAACTGCTTATGCAGCAATCCAAAATGGCTTCCGTAGGAAATTTGATTAGTGCTATTGCTCATCAGTGGAAGCAACCGCTAAATGCAATCTCTATGATATCTGAAATGATGGTTTATCAAAGCGAGTACAATCCTGATGAAGTAATTGATTTTGGAAAACAAATCAAAGAACAAGCGGATTTCATGAATGATACAATTCAAACCTTTCGAGAATTCCTTAAACCATCCAAAGAAAAAAAAGAGTTTTTAGCATGTGACACGGTTCTACAAATTAAAAAAATGTTCGGTGACGTATTCTTAAAAAATAACGTAGAAGTGATCATCCATGATCGCCAACACTTTCAAACCTTAGGTTATGAAACGGAATTTAAGCAAGTTATATTGAATATTTTAATAAACGCCGTAGACGCATTTGATGAAAATGGAGTAGAGAAAAAAGATAAGAAAATCGAATGTTTTTTTGAAAAACGAGATCACAAAAATATTATTAAAATTAGAGACAATGCCGGAGGGATAAATAAAAAACTCCTTCCGGATAAGCTGTTCGAGCCTTATACCAGTTCAAAAGGCGATAAAGGAACAGGTATTGGTTTGCAAATTGCCAAGAGTATTATTGAAGAGCACATGAACGGGAAACTATGGGCACAAAATGCAGATGAAGGAGCTGAATTTATTATTGAACTTCCGGATGTTTGATTATAGCTGTAATACTTACACCGGAATAGTAGCTAAATAAATGAAAAGACAGGATGCATTTGCCATATGGGCATTTCTACCACGTTGCCCTGGTATAAACTTCAGATTTAAAAAATAAAAATTTTTCCCTTTTCACTTGAAAGCTATACTACAATTTTAAAAATTGAATAGTTGTTGTATGAAAGAATTTATTATAATCTTTTTATTATTTAGTTTATCGGTTTTTCCGCAAAAACATGGAAAAAAAGATAGTCCGTTACCTGTAAAATCAGATGTTATTGGCAGAATTTCCCAATGGTCGCTGGAAGATCTGGAAAAATACGCCGTTAAAAATAATCCGCTATATCTCGCCGAAAAACGGAATATCGGAATGGCAAGAGGGGACTTGATTACTGCAACTTTATGGAGAAACCCTGTAATTGCATACCAACAACAATTTATGAAATTATCCGGAACAAACACAGGCAATATATTTGCAAACCTTATGAGTATTGACCCATCATCGGGTGGACCTCCTGAATATGCTCCTAATTTTACCTGGGACATTGACGTAAATGGCATTTATAGCCAAAGAACTAAAGTCGCTTCTCAAGCTTTAAAAGCTCAAATTTCCGAATTTTCTGACTTTGACAGGTTGTTTCGTTTGAGAATACGGCAGTACTATTGGCTCTATTTGTACATTCTGGAACTAGTAAGCTTTCAGAAGGAATTCTATGAAAACTACAACGAATTATTGGAAATGAACAAATATCGAATGGAAAGGGGAGACATAGCTCCTTTGGAATACGAAAGGCTTGAATTGGAGAAACTCAGAATTGAAAAAGAATACAAAGACACGGAAATTCTTAGAGCTCAAGCTGAAAAAGAATTGCTCTTTCTAATGGGAGTATTCCAAACATCCAATAAAAAACTAGCCTTTAAAGACAAGCTCAAATTTCATAACACCCAGGAACTAAGTTTGAATGTAAAAGATTATAGCATAGATGATAGACCCGACCTTGCCAGCTTAAAATACCAAGCTTTACAAAATCAGCTCGCAATTGACCTACAAAAAAAAGAAAATGGTTTTTTGAACTTTTTGACTATCGGCGGTGAAACAAGACGCAAAGGACAGGAGCAGTATGCCGGTGTTTTTGCATCTATGCCCTTAAAGATTTTTGATAGAGGACAGGGTGAAATTTTAAAAGCCCAAGAAAAGCATAAAAAAAGTCTTTTGCAAATCGAAGCAAAAAAGAGGCAGATTTTAACGGAAATCCAAGCTGCCATAAAAGAACTAAAGTCAAGAGAAGAACTTTTGCAATACTATCGCAAAATCAATTTGTATGAAAAAAACAAAAATGTTCAAGAAAAATATCGATTAGCTTATATACGTGGAGCTTCCAACCTTGTGTCTTTTTTAGAAGCCGAGAAAAACTATTTAAATTTTTTAAAAAGCTATTACGAGCAAATTTATCTCTACTACAACTCAATTGAGGTCTTTAGAGCAGCCATAGGAAAGCTAGGGAGTAATAATTAATGGAACAATATTTAGAAAAAATCAAAAAATACAAATGGCATATTGTTGCTGCGGTTATAGCCGTATTTGCCGGTTTGTTTTTTGCAAAAAAGAAAAGTATAGCAGCAAATGCGGAAGTAGAACATTCGGAAAATAAGAAATCCGGTACCAAAAAATTGGTAATTTCCGAAGAAGTTCTGAAAAAGCATCCTTTGGAATTTTTGCAGGTCAAAGAAAGAGGTCTGCAAGAGGAAATCGTTTTACCAGGAAAGGTATCTTATGATCTGGAGAAATTTGCCCAGGTAGGTTCTAATGTTACTGGTAGAATTTCAAAGGTTTACGCAAAAGAAGGTGGTGTCGTCCATAAAGGCTCGCCTTTGGCAAGTGTCTCTTCCGTAGAATTTTCCAATGTAAAATCAGACTACCTAAAGGCAAAGGCAAAATTAGACGCAGTAAAAATCCAAGCCGAGAGGGCAAAAGACTTGTTCGATAGAAAAATCATATCTGCCAAAGAATTTGAAATGGCAAACATGGAATACAGAACCGTAAAAACCGAAGTAGATACAAATTACAATAAGTTTTTATTGTTTGGTCTAAGCAAATCAGAAATCAAAGCAATAGACAACAGTACTGATAACTCCCAAGACCTGACTATCAGAAGCCCGATTAGCGGAACTATTACGGATAGAAAAGCGATACAAGGAGACTATATTACACCAAACGACAATCTTTTTGAAGTTACGGATTTGAGTAATCTGTGGATACTTCTGGATGTTTATGAAAAAGATTTATATTCCGTAAAAATAGGAGCAGAAGCTCTAGTTTACACGCTGGGCAAAAAGCCAGAAATGGTAAAGGCGAAAGTTGCTTATGTGGGAGATGTGATAGACCCAATAAAACATACTGCGGAAATTCGGCTAGAAGTAAAAAATACCGATTACAAATTAAAGCCAGGACAGACAGTAAGTGCCGAAGTTATGGGACTTGTTTCGAGCAGCAAATCAAAAAAAATGATGTTTTTACCTTCGGAAGCCATTCATACAATTGAAGGAAAAACTTTTGTTTTTGTTGCGGATGTGGATGGTACGTTTATGGCAAAAGAAGTGGAAGTCGGTGAAACCATTGATGATGACGTAGAAATAAAGTCCGGGTTATTAACAAACGAACAAGTAGTGGGGAAAGGTTCTTTTCTTTTAAAAAGTGAATACCTAAAATGATCATGAATTTAAAATTTAAGCTCATTGTTATTGGAATAATGACTTTTTCTTTGAATTGTAAAACTACCCAGAATATCAAACATAAAAAGGTTGATCAGTCGGATCGCATGGAGTTTGATTCCATGATACCTGCCAAAGCGGGTAAAGGTAAAATACCCGGAATGCTTCATTATAAAACGTATCGTTTGGAAAGTGAAAAGATTCCCATTCGTAAAATTCGAAGTTGTTATTTCCAACATGGGTACGGAGTCGACAATACCTTCGTTCGTTTTAAACGTCTTACCTTTGATAATTTTGTTCACATCTATTTTGGTCTTTCTGCGATTGATAAACTTTTAAAAACCGTTTGTGGAGAAGTGATCGTGGTAATGCAAGAATCCAATCTTACCACAATTCTGGAAATGACACAACGATCTGAGCGTTTTTTAAAAAACATTGTGTGCAGACCCGATGATGGGAGCTTTACCATAAAATACCAAAAGACGTGCGCTTTTATCGGACATTCCAAAGGTGGAGCTGTTGCTTTTAATATCGCCAGAAGGTGTATGAACAAAACTTCCGAAATGGGTTATGAAGGTTGTAGCCGCTTGGCAGAGATCTATTCGGCAACCGGTGTAATACAAGGTGCAATGGCGACTTTTGCCGTTTATGGTGCTTATCTTGGAAAAGGAAAAGAGGAACAAGAAGCTTTTGTGAAAGTATTGGGCTTTGGTGTCGACATGGTTATCCCCCTCTACGAGCCATACAAAAAAGGAGAAACCAATCCGACTTGGGTTGACCTAAATCCGGGCGCTCCTATGGAAAATGGCATTCCTCTTTATATCATCAACGACATAGAGTTAAAAAAAACGGGTTGGCTGGTTGCGGATTTTGCAGCTTCGGGGGTACAGTTTTTGTTCAAAGGTGATGGAAAAGAAAATCTGCTAGGCTGTGGGAAAAAGGATCGAACAGACCTAAGCTACGATACTTGCAGTATTTTTGGTCGTAATGTAGCACTGGTTCATTCAAACAAACTAAAACAGTCTTTTGAAAAGGGGTTGGCACAAGCCAAAAAAGACTTCTTCTTTTTCTATCAAAATAAAAACGACTACTTCAAAGAAATGAGTTGGAACAGGTTCCAAATGGGAGATGGTTTGGCAGACTATTATCTATCTATAAATGCTTGCCAAAAAGGACTAAGAGTTAAAGAAAACCCTGCAGTTAAAAGTTGCACTACTTTTTTAAGCATGAATCACCTCGCAGCGACAGGACAAAACCCAATGGCAATAGCTGACATTGTAAAGCAGTTGGCAGATTAATTCCAATATACACATATTAGAGTGATTTTCCGAAAAAATACTACAGGCTTCCAGCCTGTAGAGCCTTGTAAATTCACAGCCAAGATGGCTGTGGTACTTTCTCAGAATTCTACAAACAATCTCTGTCAAGCTGCTAATATTATAAATATATTTTTATAAGTTGAACAAAAACCATACTAAAAACACAATGTTTATTGAATAGAATCAAAAAGTAACAGAATGGATCATAAACTTCAACTCGAAATCAACGGTGAAAGAGCCTCCAACTATCTTAGGTTGTTTTTAACCTTAATTTTTACGGCTGGAACGGTTATGGGATATTTGATGAAAAACCAGGTATCTCAAATTTTAGGAAACTACGTATTAGGTGTTATAATCTACGTTGTAGCAACAATGACATCAGTTGTTATCCTGAAACAAAACGCCTACAAGTCTTCTAGCAAATACATTACTATGGGCATGGAACTTGCCGGATATTCCGTAGTTATTTTTGGTTTTTTGCGTTTGGATGATATCAACATGCTCTCCATTCCCATTAATGATATAGTGCTTTATGCCATATATTTTTTATTGATTGTTGAGTCCATTCTGAGATTTTCTCCCAGATTTACTTTGATTACCGGTTTATCTTGCACTTTCATTTTTTGCTTGCTTGGAATTCTTGTGATTAGGCAAGGAGGTGACAAAGCCATTAATCCGGCAACACCTTTAACCGTAATTCTTGGCACACTTTTTATTTTTGCCGTTACCGTAGCGGCAACGGTTGGGACTTTGTTTGTGCAAAGAGTCGTTGTAAAAATAAAAGATTCGGAAGAAGAAGCAAAATCCAAAACCAAACACCTTGAAAACCTAATCAAACAAGCCCAAACAACCATAAAAGAAATAAACCAAGTCGTCGAAAACCTGAATACAATCGCTGAAGATAGTAAAAATATGTCTTTGCAGCAGCTAACCGTATCCGAATCTTCTATCCAAATTGTGAACCACTTTTCTAATTCCATTGATTTGATTGCAACCATGGCAAAAGAGCAAGAACAGAATTGCTTTGAAAATACAAAATCCATTGCTCATCTTGATAGAATTGTTACACAGATTGACCAAGAGAGTTTAAACGTAGCGGACAAAGGAAGCCAAACCATGAAACTGGCGGAACAGGGTGAAAAAGAATTAAACAATAGCATCCAAGAAATTCAAAACATACACCATTCTTCCACCAATGTAGCCAAAATAGTTAGTGTAATCAATAGCATTGCTTCTAAAACCAATTTGCTGGCTTTAAATGCCTCTATTGAAGCAGCTCGTGCAGGGGAAGAGGGAAAAGGTTTTGAGGTTGTGGCATCGGAAGTTGGTAAATTGGCAGATTCTTCGGGCAAAAATGCCATGCAAATAAAAACGCTTATTTTGGAAATGATGAATGCCATTCAAAAAGGTGTGAAACAAATCCAAGGTTCTTCGGAATCCGTAAAAAACGTTATTGGTATGAACAAAACCATTACCAAAGATATTA
This sequence comes from Leptospiraceae bacterium, assembly GCA_024233865.1. Lineage (GTDB taxonomy): Bacteria > Spirochaetota > Leptospiria > Leptospirales > Leptospiraceae > JACKPA01. The sequence continues at coordinate 94,450 of JACKPA010000011.1, forward strand.
AAGGAATCAATCAAATTGTCAATAGTCAAATCGGAATTGTAAAAGAAACCAACCAACGCACTGCAAGAATCCAGGATATGGCACTAAAAATGAAAGAAGTAACGGAAAATGAAAAGTCCAACTCTATCGAATTAAAAAGCAATATCGAAAAAGTATTTTCTCACTCTCAAGGAATGGCGACTCAGGTAACAACCTTAAAATCTACTTTGGAAGCTTTGATCGAAACTTCCAAAAAACTAAAAGGTGAAATAGATCACTCTCTAAGCTATTCATAAATTTGATATTCCCCAACCAATCATCGTCATACACCTATTATTTCTATTAATTTGTTTTTATTTTTTTCACCTTTTAGTATGATAACTTTACTTTTGGAAACATGAAAATGCTCAGAAATCGCATCTACTACAGCTTTATTGGCTTTTCCTTCTGTTGCAGGTTGATTCACTCTTACCAAATAAGAATTATCACCCAAAACATCAACCCCAGGTTTTTTGCTATTTGGTTTTACCACTACTAAAATTTTCATGCAATTTGTCAAATCAAATTTTAGGAATACAAGAATCAAGAATCGTCTAAGAAAAAATTCCTGATATAATTAAAAAAAATCCTACAAAAATATAAAATACAACAAAAATCCAAAAAAACATAGGATGTTGTTCACGTGTAATTTTACCATGTACTAATTGTAACTTATTGGTATTAATCCCTTCATAGGTTAAATACAAAACTCCTATACCGATTAGAACCCATATAATTTTATAAATAATTCCACCCATTAACTTGCTCCTAAAGGAAGTTATTCAAGCCTTGATTATTAGTATATTCTAATTTTTAACTATATTATAAAGATTAATTATAATTTATTATTGTAAAAAATATATTTTAATTTGTATAATACAAAAATTATTTTCTCGTTTAAGGAAAAATATAATGCTTGGAATTATTATCAAAATTGCATTGATTTTTTTAGGAATAGGTCTTTGGTATTTTGCTTATAAAGGGATTACTACTAACATCCTTGTAATAAAATTTGGTCAATTTACTCGTGAACAGCATCCTATAGCTTTTTGGATCTTTACCGTGTCTTATATTTTTATGGGATTTGTTTTAATTATTGGAGGCATTTTCGCTTAAAACTTAAGCTTAGAAAAACTATATACACATTTAAAAAATCGTTCATCTAAAATTTAGTGACAACTTATATTTAAAGAAATTCATACAATGGAAGGAGTGAGAACAACTCCCCCAATTAAGGGGGAGCCTTAGGTGAATTCTTGGAATGAACGAACGTACCAGTTTTCCAGTAGGGACTTAGACCTTTCCCTACATTGCATCTTACTATTCTTCCAACAAAATAAAGTCTGTCCTTCTGTTTTTTGCCCTTCCTTCTTCTGTGGAATTGTCTGCTACCGGTTTTTCAGGACCATTGCCTATTACAATAAATCGATTGCGGTCTATTTCATATTTTTTTACCAAATAGTCCATTACGGATTTTGCCCTTTCTTTGGATAATTCCATATTTCTTTCACGAGAACCGGTGTCGTCTGTATTTCCCTCGATTCGGATACGGTTGGCAGACATCAACATAATGTCTCCAAATTTCAGATCAATTATCTGTTTGGCATTTTCTTCTAAGGTTGCACTACCGGACGGAAAGTTGATGGTAATCTGCTTGGTTGTGAGGGCACTTGCATTTTTTTCCGCACTTTTGGCTTTTGTGTAGGTCTCTTTCCCTTCAGCAGAATTGCCTGGGTCATCGCTTAGATGACGTAAAGATTCCAAGGTAGAGGTATCGATTATATCGTTCCAAGCAGTAGGCTGTTTTGCCATTCGGAGAGAAGTGTAGACCTTTGCCATTTTGGTATATAGCTTCTCGCCAGTCATTCCATTGTGAGGTGAAAGTCCGAAAAATCGCCTGTTATCTCCATAGGTACAGAGCCTTACGTTTTGGATTGCGTTGTAACAAAAGTCCTCGTTTATATCAGGACCAAAACCTTTTGATAGAATTTTAGCCGCCTCGCGCCTTTTAGCATCCGATGAATTAAGCTCGGCAGCTCCTTTCATCCATCCTTCCACTAAGCTCTGCAATTCTTTTTTGTGGTTTTCGATATACTTTTTCTTGGCAAAAAATGCGTCAGCAATAATGTATTTCACCTGTTTTGTACTGAGTAAAACTTTTGCTCCCGAAACGGATTTTACACAATCTTCATCATCAGGAGACCAGACAACGGCAGCATCTACTCTTCCGGCTTTAAAGGCAGCAGCAGCGTCAATGGCATTCGGAACTTCCACCAATTCCACATCCGTTAGGCTCAAATTGCCCGCATCAAGAACGTATAAAATGAAAGTGTGGGAAGGAGTTCCAAAGGCAACGGCAATCTTTTTCCCAATCAAATCATTGGCACTGTTGATCTTGGGTCCAACAACGATGGCATCCCCACCCCTCGACCAATCTGCTTGGAAAACAATTTTTGGCTCAAATTCGGACAAGGCTTCCACTTCCGTAGGGAAAGCATCAACGGTTGTCCACAAAAGGTCGAGCTTACCAGCTTTCCACGCACTTCGGGAAGCTTGAAAGTCGTCTATTACGTGAAATTTTACCAATATCTGGTAATCTTTGTAGAACCTGGATTCTTTGGATGCCTCAAAGCCATTGTTGTAGTACTGTCCTGCAGCGTAACCGCCCCAAGTAACAACACCAATGTCAATCACATCATCCTCTTTGGAAGAACTCATTAAGTCTTTTAGCCCGTCAAAGCTACCGCTTCCCGACTTTTCACCTGGAGCGATTTTGCTTAATAATCCTGCTTTGTCTGCCCATCTCAACCCAAAAAAAGCTAAAACAATAAAAAGGACTACTATAAGTATTTTTGCTAAGGGTGTTAATTTCCTCTTTGGCATTTTTTAAAACTCCTTTATTAAAATAATTTGTTGTATTGATTTTCTCTAGTACTGACTCTGGATGTTTTTGGTTTATCCAAATCCAAAATATCATTTTGGCTTTCTGCTTGTGAAATTAAGGCTACCTTTTCATCACCCAAAATAATGGAATCAGCTTGGGCTTCCCATTTTTCCAGCATTTCCAAGCCTTTTTCTTCAAATACGTCATTTTGCAGGTCAATTCCGGACATAAATCCTTCCGAAACCTCCATAAACCTTTCCATTTCACCAATCTTATTCCCCAAATCATCCGCCATAAACTCCAAAGCCTGCTCGTAAATTGCTTTTTTATCTTTGTCACCTCGGATGATACTCATGGCAGCCTTTATGGCTTGGTGGCTCTGCTGAATGGCTTTCCATTCGCTTTCTTTGACTTCTATCTGATCTTTTGTATCTTCGTACAAAAAAGAGCAGTTTTCATACATTTTGCTTAAAACCCGGTAAACCACTTCCATTTTAATATACAGTTTTTCCAGAGTCATGTTGGATTCTTGCAAGCGACCTGCCTTTCTTGCCTTGAGAATTGTGTCCGACTTTCGTCCACGTTTTTGAGCTTGTTTGGCAAGTTCCAAATTACTATTCATTTTTTGGGCATTATCATCAATTTTTCTCTTTAATTGAACCATTGTACCTTTGAGCTTGGCAATTTGTTTGTCCATATCTTGCAGATTTTTTTCCAAAACACCAAGATAAGTTTTTAATATCTGAATCGGATCGATCTGAATGATAAGCCCGGTAATTTTTTTCATAATCATTTTATAAAAATAAAATGCTAATGCTCTGTTTTCCGGATCTAAAATCAAATAAAGCAATCCACCTAGGACGGCAAGAGAAGTAACAAGATAAACGGTACTCTGTATAATAAAAGGGAGTATTTTATAAAAACCGGTTGAAATTCCCAAAATACAGGCTATGGCAATCAATATTCCTGTTTTTCCTTCCGGTTTTTCCCAAAATGATTTGCTTCCAGATGTCATTTTCTATTCCTTATTTGTGATGATTGTATTTTGTCTTATTTTTTTATCTTTTAGAAACTCTTTTAATTTATCAATATCATCTATCAATAAATTTATAATGATTTGAAAGTTATTTTTTGGGATGTTTTTCGGACATTGAAAGTAGTCGAAATTTCCCTTTTTGCAAACCTCGTTTTTAAGAAAAAAGCTATTTTTTTTTAAAAAATAGTATACAAAAATTTAGTATTTATGAATAATGAAATTCTTCCTATAGAAATTTGCTTAGGAGTAAAAATAAAAAACTATTTATTATAAAAAAATTCATAATTATTTTCTATTCTGTCCTATTATTTTGGTAATATCAAAGGCAAATGCTAAGATCAAAAATGGAATTATTGATATAAATTATAAGGAGAATCCCAATGGCAAAGGCAAAAGAAAGCAATTCAACAAATGGTACTGAATCCGCCACTAAAGAAGAAAAATCTCAAGCTATAGAGCAGGCTATGAGCCAAATCGAAAAACAATTTGGTAAAGGCTCTATTATGAGACTAGGGGGCAAAACGAATATAAATGTTTCTGTAATTTCTTCCGGTTCTTTGGATTTGGACATAGCACTAGGAATAGGAGGTTATCCCGGTGGTAGGATAATTGAAATTTTTGGTCCAGAATCTTCTGGAAAAACAACTCTTACACTTGCAGCGGTAGCAGAAGCACAAAAAAAAGGTGGAATAGCGGCTTTTATAGACGCTGAGCACGCTTTGGATCCATCTTATGCAAAAAAATTAGGCGTAAATATAGATGACCTTCTGGTTTCCCAGCCAGATAATGGAGAAGAAGCTCTCGAAATATGTGAGTCTTTAATTAGAAGCAATGCAATTGACATTGTGGTTGTAGACTCCGTGGCGGCTCTTGTTCCTAGGGCAGAGATTGAAGGAGATATGGGTGATTCTCACATGGGTTTACAAGCCAGATTAATGTCCCAGGCTTTGCGAAAATTAACCGGAACAATATCTAAATCCAACACAACCCTTGTTTTTATCAACCAAATCAGGATGAAAATTGGTGTCATGTTTGGTTCCCCTGAAACAACTACTGGAGGGAACGCTTTAAAATTTTATTCTAGTATCCGACTTGACATTAGAAGAATTGAGACTTTAAAAGAAAAAGATGAGTCTATTGGCAATCGGGTTCGGGTAAAGGTTGTAAAAAATAAATGCGCCCCTCCTTTTAAACAGGCTGAATTTGATATTATGTTCAACTCTGGAATTAGCAGGGAAAGTTCTATTATAGATTTGGCAGTTAAACACGACATAATTGTAAAAGCCGGTTCCTGGTACTCTTACAACAATGAAAAAATCGGACAAGGAAAAGAGGTTGTAAAAACATTTTTGCTTGAAAATCAGGACTTGGCAATTAAAATTGAAAATCAAATTCGAGAGTTGAATGAACTGCCGCTTCGAGAGGTGACCAAGCAACCTCCGGTGAGTAAAAACGGACACAATCCGGAAAAAGTAGTAGAAAAAGTGGAAAAAGTCGTTTCCAAAAAGAGCAGTTCCACTAAAAATGAGTTTAAAAACGAATTGGAATTAGTAGAAGCATAAAGATTTTGCTAATAGCAAGACTTTCGGATAACGGCTACATTTTATGGCTTTCTTTTTAAGAACTATTGATAGAATTAGTCGCCGGGTGGTTTACATCCGGCTTTTTTTTGCTATATATACACAATAGAGGAATTATGGATGGTTCGATTCTTTTTTGCGGAGCGTTTGAAGGGGAAGTAGATATTATAAAAAAGTATCATTCTTCTAATATTTTGATAACTGGTGTGGGAAGTGCGGAATCTTTGTTTAATTTACAATATTTTCTACATCATAATAAACACATTCATTCGGTTGTTTTTGTAGGCTCTGCAGGTGCGTATCCACATTCTACTTTTAAAGTCGGAGACTTTGTTTATTCAAACAAATTTCTTTCCAAAGACATTGCAGAAATTAGAGGTTTAGCAAAAGTACCTGCAATTCTAAAAAAAAGTGTTATAACAAACATTGATCCTAGGTTAAAAAACTTAGTTTTAAGCAATACAATATTTTCCGGAACAATTACCAATTCTACAAACTACATTACCACTGTAGATTTGGAAATGGAGGAATTGGTGAATAATCTTTATGATGTTGGAGCCGAAAATATGGAAGTTTTTTCACTAGCTTATGCTGCCTATCACCTATCTGTTCCTTTTATATCTTTAAAAGTTATTACAAATATAGTCGGTAAAAACGGGAGTGCAGAATGGCAAAAAAACTGGAGAGAAAGTTCGAATCAGTTACAATCAGTTGTTTTGGATTTTTTCGCTTCTTTTAACTATTAAATTGGAAAATTGGCTGAAAATTGAAGGATTATTTGGAACAACTAGAAAAATGTATTTAACGTGAGTTCGATATAACATTTTTATTTTCACCTAAAGGGCAACCACCGGGGGATTGCCCCTACAAAGCCTATGGTATTTTGGTCGTAGGGGTGAACCCCTGTGTTCACCCTTCTTATTTTTATAACATTATTCCTTACGTCGAACTCACGTTATTTAGAAGAAATTTACTCAAGAGCCAAACAAGAATTGCTGTCCTTCCTTTTTTAACCTCCACTTATCATTACCAATGTGCTCTGCAATATCTTCCAATACGGAAAGTATGGTTTGATTTTCTGGTGTAATTCCGTTTTTTAATAATGGAAGAATGTATAAAATGATTTCATCAAATGTAGGCATTGTGCTTTCTCTTTCCATTCTTCGTAAGTAACTGATTAAGTAGTATCGAATTCTTAGCTTTACGTCAATCTGAGTTTTAAACTTGTTTCCTGTTTTGAGTGTATACATTTCCGACTCTTCATTGTAGTCAAAATTTTCTAATAGTATTGGAGTTAAATCAACATATTCCTTTTTTAATAAATCTAAAAACCCAAGCTCCAGCCCTTTAATAATCAGTTCATCATTAATTTGCTCAAGGGTTGCACCATTATTTTTTGCAATAATTCCTTCTATTGTTTGAGTTACGATATCACCAATATCCATTCCAAGGTGTGCCCGCATAATGGCTTTGGGATTATTTTTCTTTTTAAAATTGATAATTAACTGACCTGATAAAACAGTAAAAGGATTTTGTCTTTTTTTAAAACTGGTTTGACCGTTCTTTTGGGGCACAGCACCTGCATATTCAAATCCGCAACTTTCTGCGGTTTCAACTATCAAATGCCAAAATTCGGGGTCTTTGTGAGCAAAAACAAAAGACAACCATCTATCAAATTTTAGAACACGATACATTTCTTTTATACTTTCGGAAATGAGCTTATTGTATTCTTCTTTGGTTTTATTATGTTCTCCACCTTCTATGGCTTCCAATTCATAGTCTTTTTCCGTTACATCAAGGTCAAGCCAAGCATTCCACATAACCGATAGATCAAGATATGGAATCTTTTTTCCATAAGGCGGGTCTGTATAAATGTAATCTATACTCTCTGCTTGGATGTTTTTTAAGCTATTTGCCGAACCTTTTAAAACTTGAATATTCTTGATTGTGTCTTTGTTTATGTAATAAGAAATTTCTCTTTTTGCACTAAATACTTTTTGAAATCTTAATTCAAAATATTTAATAACATTAATTTCTATTGGATTCGGAGCAATACGATAACGATAGTAACAAAATGCAGAAGCGTTACCACCACCTTCTTTTTTAACATAAGTAGAAGTATGATAAGTTAAATTTACCTTGGTTATTAATCCTGAAAACATTAATAACAATGAGTCTCTTATATTCTTATTTTTTTCTTTTTTAATGATGAATCTTAAATAAGCAAGTTGTGCTAACTGTTTTGTAGTAAAAAGTTTTTCAACAGTTTTGACATCCGATCCTTTAGGAAGTGGGTTTCCCTTGGGATATTCATACTTTTCTAATGCAATTTTGATTTCTTTTTTAGATTTAGGTTCATTTTTAATATATTCTTTTTTAACTCTTTCAAATGCATCTGAAAATTCTTGGAAATTAACAGGGGCAATTAAGGAGTTTACAATAAAAACAGCCAGTGGATTAATATCTATGTTGATTGCTTTCCTGTTGTTCATCATAGCTTCGATAGCAGTTACACCACTTCCACCGTAAGGGTCAAGAACGACATCACCCGGTTTTGTAAAATTTTTGATATATTCCGCAACTACATTCCAAGTTTGTTTTGTAAAGTAGCCATGTACTCCAAAATGCCTCTTCGTTGCCCGTTTTTTGACTGGAATCTCACCCAAAAGAGGTCTGTTTGCATAATCAAATTCACTCTGAATCCTGAAGTTATAGGCATCATAAATATAGTTTTTACCTACTTGAAAACTGTTAGGAGATAGGTAACGTTTTAGACTTTCCCAATGGTATTCGATTTCATCCAAATGGAATCGGAGTATTGGTTGATTTGTGGATTCTCGTCTGTAAAGAGAAAACTCCAAACCATTACACAAAGCAAAATATGTACAACGGATTTCGGGATGTGTGGAATAAGAATAAACTTGTTCAATGTGACTAGAGTTATCTATATTTTCGTTTGGTGCTTTGGCATCCAAAACCCAGGCACAATTTTTTTCTATCATCAAAAGATAATCCGGAATTAGTTTGATCGGAATTTTTTTATTACTTCCTACTTTTAAAAAAGGATGTTGTAACGTTTTACTTCTTACAATATTTGTTTCGTTATAACCTAACTCTTTTAGAATGGGTAAGATAATAACTTCTCTGACACTATCTTCTTTAAATTCTTTGTTTGAAAGGAGATTTTTAAAGTCCAAATTCCCAAACAGCTTTTGTTTTATTTCTTGCATGTATGATTTTAATGTTTTACAGCATAGTAAAAAGCAATAAAAAAAGTTTAATTATCAATTCCTTGATAACTTTTTTCCGTAAAATACAAAAAAGTAGCTTGTTGCCAGAACATCCAAACCGGAAATTTCCGCAGAATTTGTATTGAGCAAAATTTCTCCTTCGGAGTTATTTTTGTTTTTTAAAAAATGAAATAAGGTAAGCAGGCATTTTCTACAATCATTTTCTATTTGAGAGATTTGATGAGATTCTAAATTTTCTTGGTAATTGAGTAGCTTATTTTTATTCTTTTGGTCTATTTTTTTTATTATATCATTTTTTTTATCATGCACAAAATCCGTGCTAACAATTAATAAATCATCTTTTTGTAGCATCCCGGACAAAAAAGTTCCTAATTCAATAGAATCTTCCCATGTCAATCTAAAATTCAAAACTATAGGAACAACTTTTGTATATGGGAAATAATAAGAAATAAAAGCCATTAAAGAACTTATGGAATGTTCATGATAAAAAGCATCTTCATCTATTCCGGAGTTTTTGACTTGAGCTATTATCTTCTCTACTTTTTCCTGATCCGATTTTATGAATCCGTAAGGAGTTTTCCATTGTCTTTTGCTTAAAGAGATAAGTTTTTTTCCTTGTGAAAAATGATTTGGACCTAACAAAACAATAGTTTTTATGGAGGTATTTACTTTTTGAATGGAATGGAAAAAACCAGCCATATACTTAGATGCATAGAGGTGATGACTAACTATTCCAGCATCAAGGAAATCAAAGCTAGTTTGAAAGGTATGCGGAGAGTGGACGGCATTGCTGTAGTACAATTTATCATCGCTTTTAATTGAATATTGGAATTTTTCCAGAAAAGAATTCGTTTTTTGACACGAAGATAATAGCAAGACTATTATACAAAGCTTTTTAAAATTATAGATGTTTTTATTATGCACTAATTAAACTTATGCAAATAAATAACCTTGTCAAGAGGATAAGGATAGAAACCATGAAACCATCCATTTTATTTTTTTTACTCATTTTATGTATTTCCCCATGGGAAAAACCAAAATTCCAAGAAAAAGGTTATACAGAAACCTATAAATTTCCGGACAAAGCTCAAAGACTGTCATTTATTCGCTTTCCCAAAACAAATGTTATGGTCAGCTATCATTGCGTTTACAAATCAAGTACCGGGAAAGTGGGACGAAACTGTATGGCTTGGAAACCATACCAAATGATCGATACGGGAGAAGTTCAAAAGCTATTTGAGCAAAAAAACAGGATATTACCTGACACAAGAGACAACAAAGCTGTGAGCTTTTTTATATGTAAAGAAGCCGGTGGTTACGTAAACACGGAAGCCAATGAATATACTGCTTTTGGGAGAAAAGACGAATTGATGGATTTTTGCGAATTTGAAGATGGTTCAATAACCTCAATTTCGTATATTAGAATGTACTTAAGCAATTATATCATAGAGAAGAAGAAGTTTTTGCCCTAAAATTATACCATGGCAAAGCAGTATGTATCCTCTACAATCATTATCATTAGCCAGTGTACAAATTGTACAACATCTTGAAACCTATAACGTATAAAAACAAGGCAAAGAGTTTCCGAAGTTTTTTTACTGGAAGTTTGTTAGCTATATTTGCTCCGACTGGTGCAAAAAGCATACCAGTGATAATAAGTCCTCCCAAAGCCGGAAGATATACAAACCCTAAACTGTATTCCGGTAACTGGGCAATTCCCCAACCGTTGATAATATAGCCCAAGCTTCCGGCTAATGCAATGGGAAAGCCTATCGCAGCAGAAGTTCCAATTGCCTTTTGAATGTTTACATTGCACCATGTTAAAAAGGTTGTAGATAATATCCCACCACCAATTCCCACCAAACTTGATATAAATCCAATCAAATACCCCGCTATAGACATTCCTACTCTACCCGGTAAGCTTCGTGAAGGGCTTGCTTTTATATCTAATAAAATGTATGTGGCGATATAAAACTCAAAAACTATAAATATAATTTGCAAATACAATGTTGATAACATGGACACCACAAAAGAACCCATAAAAGTGCCAATCAAAATACCCAGTACGATTTTAAACACTGCATCCCAGTATACCGAACCATGTCTATGGTGAGCAGTAAAAGAAGAAACAGACGTAAATAAAATACTCCCCATTGAAGTTCCCAAAGCCAAGTGAGATATGATTTCCGGTGAGAAATTCAAAGAAGTAAAAGTCATAGTCAGAAAAGGTACAATAATTACTCCACCACCGACACCAAACATACCGGCAAGAAGCCCTACAATGCTACCAATTATCAAAAATATCCACCAATACTCCATCTAATTGATCTCAAACACCAAAGTAGTATTTTCCCTTTTTCACAATTACATTTTTAGATATCAAGTTTTCTGCTATAAGCAAAATGCCAGATATAGCAGCATCTTTTTGCTCTTCGTTAGAGTCCTTTTCTTGTGCCATGAGTCTGTATATTTCTTCTCTTTTGCTTGAGTCTATAGATGATAAAAACGCACTACTCGTTTTTGGTTCTCCTTTTAACATCGCTTGCGCGATCACGTTAGGAGGAACTTCTTTCCCTAAATGATACAAAGCCAAATTGTCAAAAAAAGATAAATCTTCAAATTTAGTGAGACTTACCATTGAATTGTTAGCCAAATTATCCAACCTCTTGCTGTTTCGTTTTTAAATACTCTATCAAATAAGAACTATTAGGTGGTTGTCCTGTTACGTCTTGGATAAGATCGGTAGGATCAAATATTTTTCCTTTTTGGTAGACGTTTTTATTTAACCAGTTCAAGAGTTTGGAAAAGTTTCCTGCTTTTTTAACATCATTCCAGAAATCACCATGGTGATTTATAAAGCAATGAAATAGTTGAGCGGAATAGATGTTTCCCAGAGTATAGGTGGGGAAATAACCAAACAAACCACTACTCCAATGAATATCTTGTAAAACTCCTTCGGAAGAGTTTTGAATTTCCAAATCAAAATATTCTTTCATTTTAGAATTCCATATTTCAGGAAGTTCAGACACTGATAAATTATTTGATATAAGGTCTCGTTCTATTTCAAACCTAAGAATGATATGCAAGTTGTAGGTTATTTGGTCTGCTTCCACTCTGATTTTCGTTTTGGAAGTAGTGTTTACAAAGTTAAACAGGTCTTCAAAAGATAGAATGGATCCTGACAATTCAAAATCTTTTAGAATAATAGGATAATAGTACTCCCAAAATGCCTTTGAACGTCCAATCTGATTTTCCCATAAGCGACTCTGGGATTCATGCAATCCCAAAGAAACGGCATTTGTGAGAGGACTTGGATAATCATTCATTTGGCTCAAACCATATTCATACAAAGAATGTCCCGTTTCGTGCAATACTCCAAAAATAGAAGACAAAGGGTCGTTTTCATAATACCTGGTGGTGATCCTTTTGTCATATCTTCCCAAACTGGTTGAGAATGGGTGAGCACTAACATCCAAACGAAAAGAGTTTTTGGGCAAACCAAGAGCGATTGGGAGCCTTTCATTAAAATGTCTTTGCTTTTGCATGGATATGTGATGCGGGAAAGGATTGGAATACGTTTTTGCTTGCTCAACAATGGGAATTATGGATTTTTTTAGATCTGCAAACAGATTTGACAGCATATTTCCGGTCATGCCTATTTCATAATTTTCAAGCAAAGCATCGTATCTTTCGTTTTTGTAGCCGTACAGTTCAGCTATTTCTTTTGAAGTATTAACTATATCATTCAAGCTATTTTGGAATTCTTTGAAATTTTGATTTTTTTTTGCACTCACCCAAACGCTATGAGCTAGACTGGTTGTGTTGGCAAAGTTTTCTACTATATGAATAGGAAGCTTGATTGCCCGGTCCCTTTCTCTTTGTAAAATTTGCAATTCCCTTTCTAAGAGTATTTTTTCCGGAGGACTTATTTTATGGATATAATTACTTGCACCTTCTATCAGCCTCTCAAAGTCTTGGCTAATGAATATTTTATGGCACAAAGAAGATAACTGCGTGACCTGAGCTGCCCTTTCTTCACTTCCATTGGAAGGCATTGTTACTTCCATATCCCAGTGTAAGCAACTCAGTATATTTTGGTAATTTACAATTTCATTCCAGTATTTTCTATATCTGCTAATAGGAGAATCGATCATTCTAAAGAAATTTGTCCTTTCTATTTTTGTGTGTATATAGTCAATACTACAGGGCTGACTACCATGGGAAAGTTTAATTTAAAAACTAAATTAAAGTCAATCCATTAAAGATAATTTGATAGAAAATATTTTGTTTTATGATTAGATGCTATGGAATATATGCCCATGGCACTGATGAATGTGTAAAAAGTTTTGATTTTGCTCCCTTCGACTATTCTCAGGGAGCGTTTACACTGCCCCAGAAACTGCTTTATTGTTTCTGGATTTTATTAAACTCAGAGATGTTTGGGCTTACAAGAATGGAACCATTTACATCAACAACGGGATACATAATAACAGCGAGGTCCGGATAGTATGTATTTACTTTCGAAAACATTTCGGTCTGTTTGTTTGTATCTTTTTCTACATCAAAAAAAGTGTAATTTGTTTTGTTTTGGTCCAATTGCTTTCTGAAATTTCGAGTTAGCTTACAGGATTCACTTCCATAAATGAGAACCGGGGACTGATCTGACGGAAGGACTGGAAAGTTACTTGATTGAGTCGGATTCACTCGAAGGTATCTTATAAAATCTCCATATTGAGGGCTTATCAAAACTCTGCCGTTTACTTCTACAACAGGAAAAGTAATCATTTCCATCCCTGGGTAGTAGTAATTTACCTTATTAAACATCTCTGATTGTCTCATTTGGTCTAAATCTACGTCATAAAAGGTGTATCTTGTATTGTCAGCCTCTAACTGTCTTCTGAAGCTTTGCGTCAAACCACAACTCTCACGACCATATAAAACAACTACATTGTTACTTGAATATACGTTTGTTTTAATTGCCGCTTGCTTTTGAGGAGGTGTTTTTTTTATTTGTGGTTTTGGTGTCGCAACCTGAGCAGGTTTATTAGATGTATTTCCAGCTAAATAAACATTTTTAAAATCATTAAAATTCGGGCTTAGTAAAATATTCCCTTGAACATCCACTACCGGAAATTTAAAAGTGTTTATGTCCGGATATTTTGCATATACTTTATTAAACATTTCATTATTTCTATTGTAATCATTATCTACATCATAGAATACATAATTTGTCCCATTGGCTTGCAATTGGCTAATAAAGTATTTAGTTAAACCACAAGTTTCTCTTCCATAAACCTGAATAGGATAATTGTATTGGTTTTGGTTAGAGTAATTGTTGTAGTTGTAATTGTTTTGATACGTCTGCGTTACCTGGGTATTCAAATATTGTTTAAATGTAGGAACATCAGGACTGATTAAAACAGTACCGTTCACATCAACAACAGGAAACTTAACTGTCTCCACTCCAGGGTAAAATCTATCAACTTTAGTAAACATCTCTTGGCTTTTATTAGCATACCTATCCACGTCGTAAAAGGTATACTGTATTCTTTCGGTTTCCAATTGGTTTCTAAATCTTTTGGTTAAGCCACAAGTCTCTCTTCCGTAAATAATGATAGTATCATAAGCAAATATGGAACCACTAATAAATACGGAAAAAGCTATGGCTAACTTTAAAATCGTTCGAATAACTTGATTTTTTTTCATAAATTTCTCCAGTTTAACTTCATATAAATTGCTTTTCAGAATTGTCAAGAATTAAAGATAACCGTTTAAAGTTCCCAACATTTCAGGACTATATTGCGGTAAGAAGAGCTTTACCGCAGTCTGCTCAGATCAGGAAATATAAAATTAATTCCAAAAATTAGTCCGATTTTTTTGACTTCCTCTGGAACAGTACCAAAATTCTGTCCTCGAATGGAATCAAGACAGGCTTTGTCTATCATCCTTTGCCCCTGAGACGAAACAAGTTTTACGTCAATCACTCGACCGGTATCTTCTAACATAAACAATACTTTTGTTTCACCTGGTTTGATTGCCTCTCGGATTACGGTTCCGGCTATGTCCCTGTAGGCATAGTTTCCACCTCCCGGAGGAGCAAACCTATTTTCTATTTGTTTTAGCATGTTTTTGAAATATTCAAAACCAACCAGTTTTTTGGTAGGAATGGTAATAGCTTCAGTGCCGTCCCAGTTGAACAAAAAATCTTGCTGAAACCTGTAGTTAGCTGGAATGGTTGTGGGTTTATTGTCAGCGTCTTGAAAAATTGTTATGTTATTTTTCTTTTTGGAAGCTTTTTTCAAAGGGTCTTTGAACAAAATTCCAACTTCCGTAGGTTCCTCCTGGCTTTTGCTTTGTGTCTCACTTTGCTCGGATAAACTAATTACTCCACCTAGCAAAAATTCCCTAAATGCGGTTAGAGTATGAAAGCCTTCTTTTTCGGTTAATTTGCCTTTTCCGGCAGAATCTTTATCAGACAAAGCTTTGATTTGATCGGTTGGAGTATCGTCTTTTCGTTGTTGTTCTATAAGTACTTCGTAAATTCTTTCTTTATTCTGGTTTTTGGATAGCTCGATTGTATTTTGAGCGCCCATAATCTTCCAGAGCAGATTCTTTGTATAGAGGTGAGCTACTACCAAGGAAAACAACAAAAAGACAAAACTAGCGGAATAAAAAAGCCTTTTTTCGTCTTCCGTAAAATTGCTTGGTTCAAAAGAGAAGGTTATTTTCATAATTGTAGCCTGGTGAAATTAAGCCAAGGTGATCAAAAGCCTTTTTTGTAACAACTCTACCGGACGGTGTGCGGTTGATCAAGCCAATTCTAACCAAATAAGCTTCGTAAGAATCCTCGATTGTCCTTTCTTCTTCTCCCACGATCATGGCAATGGACTTGATACCTACGGGTCCGCCGTTATATCTTTCTATCATACACTTTAGGATTTGCCTATCCATATAATCCAAACCGAGGTCATCTATTCCCAGTTTTTCCATTGAGAGTTTGCAAATTTCCAAATTAATTTCTCCATTGCTTTTTACATCGGCAAAATCTTTTATCCTTTTTAAAAGATGATTGGCAATTCTAGGAGTTTTTCGACTTCTTTTCGCAATTTCTTTTGTTGCGTCTTGGTGTATGATTATATTCAAGATACGAGCTGATCTGTTTACGATTTTTTCCATGTCTTCATCGGAATAATAATCTAGCCTTAGCTGAATTCCAAACCGATTTCGCAAAGGCTCGCTCAACATCCCTGTCCTGGTTGTAGCGCCAACTAAAGTAAACAGGTTCAGAGGGATCTGAACGCTTTGAGCAGAAATACCTTCTCCAATCAAAATATCTATTTTATAGTCTTCCATAGCCGGATATAATATTTCTTCCAAATTTCGATTTAAACTATGGATTTCATCTATAAAAAGGATATCATTTTTTCCTAGAGCGGTTAGTAACCTGGCAAGGTCTGCACCCTTGGACAAAGTTTGAGCAGAAGTTACGGTAATATGAGAACCAATTTCTTTGGAAATGATGGTTGCCAGGGTTGTTTTTCCCAACCCTGGAGGACCGGAAATCAAAACATGATCCAATGAAGCCGTTCTTTTTTTGGAAGCTTCGATAAAAACGTGCAAATTTTCTAAAGTTTCTTTTTGACCAATAAATTCGGAAAGGGCTACTGGTCTTAAAGAAGTTTCGTCTGCTTCTTTGTTAGAAGGATTTAGTAAATTTGTGTCTTTAGCCAATGTTAGTCTGGTTTTTTTTCAGGGATAACAACAACATGGATGGTTGAATTGTTCCGAATAAGTTCAACCGATATCCTGCTTCCTACTTTGCTGTGTCTTACTTTATTCACAACGTCTATCGGGTTTTCAACATCTTTGTCACCGATTCTAACAATCACGTCTTTTGGAAGAATACCGCTTTTTTGAGCCGGTGAATTTTGAACAACTTGTCTGACTATGGCTCCTTTTTCTTGTGGAATTTTTAAACTCTCTCTTTCTTCCGCGCTAATTCGATCCAAACCAACACCTAACCAAGGTCGAACTATTTTTCCATTGTTTTTCAGCTCTTCTACTATGTCTTTTGCTTCGTTAATAGGAATGGCAAATCCAATCCCAATAGACCCGCCGTTTTGGGAAGCGATCATTCGATTCACTCCCACAACCTCTCCTTTGATATTCAGTAAGGGTCCACCGCTATTACCCTGGTTTATGGCTGCATCCGTTTGTATATAATTCAAACCGGAAGAATCAATTCCACCTCTTGAAATAGAGCTAACAACTCCAACCGTAAAAGATTGCTCAAAACCGAGAGGGGAACCAATGGCAATTGCCCAATTTCCTACCTTGACCTCAGAAGAGTTTCCCATAGAAACGGGTTTCAATTCTTTTGAGCCTTCGATTTTTAGCAGAGCAAGGTCAAGATCACTATCGGAACCAATTAATTTGGCTTCAAAGGTTTTATTATTGCTAAGTTTAATGGTTAATTTGTCCATATTTCGAACAACATGCTCGTTTGTAAGGATGTACCCTTCTTGGTTTAAAATAATTCCAGAGCCAAGCCCTCTCTGTGTTTGCTTATGGGATTGACCAGGGTTTACACGATCTCCAAAAAAATGCTCAAAAAAAGGATCATGCATAAAGGGTTGATTGTTGATGTCTATGGTTCTTTCGGTTGCAATGGATACAACACTGGGAGAAACAAAATTGAAAACCTCTTGGAATGCCCGTTCCAAAGAAACAGCTTGTTGAATGGAAGGTGAGTCACTTATTTTTTGCGCGTCTAGCAAGGAATCTTTTCCATAATTCCACACCATGGGTGAAATCAGACTTCCTATCCATACGGATATGCCAATCACTATCAGTAGAGAAAACCTTGTTTTCCATTTTTTGGGCATTTTTTGTCTCCTAAATAATGATTGAGTGGTTTGTAGATCTACCACAGATGAACACCGATGTACACAGATTTTCAGTAATTTATCAGTGTTTATCTGTGGTTAAACCAATCTGTGATGTGTATATATATTTCCTGTTTACTTAACTTTGTCAAGTTAGATTTTACTGGTTTTCAATTTCAAACAATATATCTATAAGCTCATTTTTGGCTGATTCGATTTTTGTTTCTTTTCCTTTCTTTATAGATGATTTTAGATTGGAAAGAGCACCTTCAAGCTTTTTTCTTAGTTTTCCTTCCGTTTCTTCTATGTATTTTTCGGCTTTTCCAATCAAAGAATCGTTTTCTTGGTAGTAGGGACTCGTTTTCCATAGCTCTTGAACGTCTTCCAAGGATTCTTCTTTTTCTTCTTCGGACATAATAATAGAAGATGGATCATAGGATATGTCTACCTTCTGGCCTGTTTCCGGAATACTTGCGGTTAATTGAATCAAACCCAAATGGCTATACGAAAAATCTACTTCAACTGCGTGTGGAATCTCTTTTTTTGATTTAGGAATATTTTCAATCCTACCGTGTATTCCCGTATCAATGGCATCTTGCGGAAATCTTGCATGTCCGGTATGATCTTGAAGAATCTTTATTATTAAAGATTCCTGTTCATGATGAACAAGATAATACGTCTTTTTTGTTGAATAAGGAATGGTTGTGTTAGGTTCTATTAGGGGGTCATAAACCATCAATGGGAAGTCAAATCCACCAAGCACCTCAACCCCTACACCATGGGAAGTCACATCCGTAACGATCATTCCGGTTTTGCTATCAATTAAGCCGTTTATCATCGCAGCTTTTACGGAAGCTCCCATACAAACGGCCAAATCGGGATTGACATCTGCTTTTGGTTCTTTGCCAAAAACTTCAGCCACTAAATTTCGAATAATAGGCATGTAGGTAGTTCCACCTACCAACAAAACTCTATCTATGGCTTCCGGTTTGACTTGTTTTAGATCAAGAGTTTTTGCTATGCAATCCCTGGTTCTATCGAGCAAAGGAGATATGGCAGTTTCAAAATCCTTTTTGGTTATTTCCACTTCCAAGTCTATAGGCAGACCTTGTTGGACGATAAAATTAGGCACTTTGACTAAATGGGTTTCATGCTTGGACAAGTTAATTTTGGCTTTTTCGGCATAGGGTTTTAGAATTAGTCTTTCTTTGTTTGTGATTTGAGCTTTGGAATGGGAGTTTAAGAATTTTTCAACTATAAGCCCTATCATTATATCATCAAAATCTTTCCCACCCAGTTTGGCATCCCCATAGCTGCATTTAACGTCCAAAATTCCTTCCATCATTTCCAGAATGGTTATGTCTAAAGTCCCACCACCAAAGTCGAATACAACAAGCTGTTCTTCCGTATCAATATTTTGGATACCAAAAGCCAAAGCGGCAGCTGTTGGTTCGTTAATCAAATTTAAAACGTTTAAACCCGCCAATTCTCCGGCATTCAGAGTTGCCCTTCTCGCAGGATCATCAAAATTGGCGGGTACGGAGATTACAACGTCTTTAATGGTAATTCCAAGGGAGGACTCAGCGTTCTCTTTGAGTTGTCTTAGTACCAAAGAAGAAATTGCTTCCGGTTTATAGGATTTTTCTCCCAGCTTTACCATAGAATCGGTTCCCATCAACCGTTTCACTTCTCTTACTCCCGAAACGCCCATATAAGGGATCGCAGACTCACCTACAACTAATTCGGATTTGCTATTTATAGCAGCTATGGAAGGGACTATAGGGCTTTGCGAAACAGGGTCTGTTACCACATGTGCTTCGTTATTGTAATAAACGGATATTTCTGAGGTAGAAGTACCTAAATCTATCCCTACTGCAAAATTGTTTATCATTTTGTTTTCCTAATCATAAAAATGTATTTTTTTTAGAAATAATTACTTTAGCTCTTTTTAAGACGTTTTCTCCCGTCTTATAACCGGGTTCTTTACATTCCACAATACTATTTGGTTCTAATTCACTTGTTTCTTTTGTTTCTAAAATTTCGTGGATTAGATCGTTAAAAGGAGAACCAACTTCCGGATATATGATATCCAAGCCAACCGCAGATACATATCCTCTAAAATCTTTGATTACTTTATTCAGAGCCAGTTTATAATTTTCGTCGATTTCCGTATAACTTAAAGGTCTGTAAACGCTTTCTATAAATTCTATAGATACCCTATTCCAATTTTCTAGATTTTTGTTTAGTTTGATGTTAGTCTGTCTCAAATTAAACACTTCATTTTCCAGACCTTTATAAAAAGACATGCTCTCTTTTAGAGAATCTCCCACTCCAACCATTACTTCCACTTCTTTTTTTAGTCCGTTTTTTAGCTCTTCATAAGAAGTTTTGGTTTTGTAGTGTTCCTTTCTCACCAATTCTAAGTTTGCCATTTCGCTGGAAACGGATTTTAACGCATCAGGAAAATCCATTAGAATATCTTTTTTCCAAAACAAATAAAAGGGAAAAGCCAAAAATACAGATGCTATCAAAAGTGTCACAAGGGATATAACTTGGAATTCCCAATTCATATACTTGGTATTTTGCAACCATATAAAAAAGAATACCTGAGAAGTAATACCGATGGTAAAAAATACTAAAGATACTGTTATAAAAATTATAAAGGTCGATTTTTCTAGTTTTGATTTATTCATTTACTTATATCCCGTATAGTATTTTATCAAAAAGCTCAGGTTCGATTTCGTATATAATAGGGTATTTACTTTTGATTATAATAATTGAATTTTTAACCTTTTTTGGAGGGATTTCCGCCATACTTTTAAATACCCTATCCATAAAAGCCTCCTCCGTATCCGTATCATAGAGAATTTCTTCTGCCAATGATTTGCACATTTGTTTCACAGGATGTACAATGTCTGTATCGCTCATAAGTTTTTGAAGAGTTGTCTTTAGCTCCTCTTTTGCTTCTAACATTCCTACCATTTTTTTTATTAATGAGTGGCGAGGATTGATTTTTAGTGCAGCCTGAGAATAGTGTATGTTGAATTTTTTGTCTTCATCCGGTTCTATTTTATTTAGAAGTTGGAATATTAAATATTCTTTTAACATCTTATCTTTCAGGAGCTTTTTAATATTTTTTAGAGTCACATCCAAGGCTTTTTGATTTTCACTTATGATATAAAGATGAATCAATTGTGCATAAACGTCCAAATCGGGAGGATGCAACTCTCCTTCTGTTTTAACAATCTTAAATAAAAAGTCGATAGCTCCTGTATAATCCTTTTGGATTTCATAGGTATTTGAAATCAAAATATAAATACCAGTATTAAACGGTTCAAACTCTAAAACTTTTGTAAATATCTCCCTGGCTTTTTCCAAATTACTGGCTTTTTTCTTTATGGAATCTTTTTTGTTTAGTGCCTTTTCCAAATACGCACTTCCGTAGTTTCTCAAATATATTGAACTGTTTTTTGATTTCTCAACAAGAACTTTAAAGGCTTCTATTGCATCGTTCCACCGTTGCAGGTGCAATGAGCACAGACCTTTGCTATTTAAAGCTCCTAATGAATTTGGATTCATACTCAAAATAGTATTGTAATACTTTATGGCTGCTTCCCACCTTTCATCATCCATTTCATTATCTGCTTTTTCAAACAGTTCCGCAAGTTTATCTCCGAGTTTGGAATCAATATCGTAATCTTTTCTCGCTACCGGATCAGCAAGAATTTCATAAGCTTTCCTTACCGTTTTAAACTTTTCCGGATTTTGATCAGGAGGAAATTCACGAACCAGCTTGAAATAAGCCTTTTTTATCGCTTCCGGTGCGGAATTTCGCTCTATTCCTAAAATGCTGTAATAATCTTGAGACATACCTTAACCTAAAATTATATTTACCTGTTCAGCGTTGAGGCTGTGTAATAAGGGACATTTCGACTACGCTCAATGTCCGAAGCCTCCAAACGCTCCCTGAGCGTAGTCGAAGGGAGCAAAAACTGGCTTTTTACACAGCCCCCTTACCGTTTTCTTTCCTTAATCCTCACAACATGATTTCATGTATTCTCGATTCAATCGGGCTATAAAATCAACGCTAATGGTTTTGGGACATGCAATCTCACATTCATATTGATTTGTACAGTTTCCAAAACCTTCTTTGCTCATGGCATTTAGCAATTTTCTGACTCTTTCTTTTCTTTCTACCTGTCCTTGTGGAAGGAGTGCCAAATGAGACACTTTAGCAGAAACAAATAGCATGGCAGAAGCATTTTTACAAGAAGCAACACAAGCACCACAACCAATACAGGTTGCCGCGTCCATTGCCAAATCAGCATCTTTTTTGGGAATCGGAAGAGCGTTTGCATCCGGAGCACCACCGGTATTCACACTAACAAAACCACCGGATTGAATAATTCGATCCATCGCCGTTCTGTCAACCGCCAAGTCTTTTAAAACAGGAAAAGCTTTGGCTCTCCATGGCTCTACGGTAATTGTATCTCCGTCTTTAAAGTTAAACATGTGCAATTGGCAAGCAGTTATACCTGTTCCTTTTCCGGTAATAGGATCAACCTTGTTTCCATGTGCTCTACCATTGATTACCAAAGAGCAAGTACCACAAATTCCTTCCCGGCAGTCGTGGTCAAAAACGATAGGCTCTTCCCCTTTTTCTTCTAATCTTTCGTTTACAATGTCCAACATTTCCAAAAAAGAAGCATGGGGGTTTATGTCTTTGGCATCGTATTCAACCATTTTGCCTTTATCATCTTTGTTTTTTTGCCGCCAGATTTTCAACTTTAGATTTAATTTTTGCTCCATTTTATTTATAACTCCTTGTTGCTAGATGCACAAACTCATATTCAAGAGGTTCTTTGTGCTCTACGGGTGCTTTATTATCACCTTGGTATTCCCAAGCGGATACGTAACAAAACTTGTCATCATTTCTTTTTGCTTCTCCGTCCTCAGTTTGATGCTCTTCTCGAAAGTGCCCACCGCAAGATTCCTCTCGATTCAAAGCATCTCTACACATCAATTCACCAAATTCCAAAAAGTCAGCTACTCTTCCGGCTTTTTCTAAGTTCTGGTTAAACTCTTCGTTTTTACCTAGTACGTTGACATTTTTCCAGAATTCTTCTCTCAACTCGGGAATTTTTTTTAGGGCTTCTTTTAAGCCGGCTTCGTTTCGAGCCATTCCACATTTGTCCCACATAATTTTTCCAAGTTCTTTGTGGAAGGAGTCAACGGTTCTTTTTCCTTTTATGGATAGCAGTTTATTGGTTTTTTCTTTTACTTCTTCTTCTGCTTTTTTAAATTCCGGCATGTCGATTTTTACCGGTTTTTTTCCTTCTCTCGCAAAATAGTCTCCTATTGTATAAGGAAGGACAAAGTATCCGTCTGCCAAGCCTTGCATCAAAGCACTCGCTCCCAGTCTGTTTGCACCATGGTCAGAAAAGTTTGCTTCTCCAATCACGTGAAGACCTGGAATGTTGCTCATTAGATTGTAATCAACCCAAAGACCACCCATGGTATAGTGAACCGCAGGATAAATCCTCATTGGTGCTTTGTAAGGATTTTCGTTTGTAATTTTTTCATACATTTGGAATAGGTTGCCGTATCTGTCTCGAACCATGTCCTCACCCAGTCGCTTGATAGCATCCGAAAAGTCGAGATACACACCCAAACCGCCTGGTCCAATTCCAAAACCGGCATCACAAGCTTCTTTTGCACTTCTGGATGCGATATCCCTTGGTGCTAAGTTTCCAAAACTTGGGTATTTTCTTTCCAAATAGTAGTCTCTGTCTGAGTCCGGAATTTCGTGAGGTGGTTTGTTTAGGTCTTCTTTTTTCTTAGGAACCCAAATTCGACCGTCATTTCGTAAAGATTCGGACATCAGGGTTAACTTAGACTGATAGTCACCACTAACCGGAATACAAGTTGGGTGAATTTGTGTATAACAAGGATTGGCAAAAAGAGCTCCCTTTTTGTGTGCCCGGTAAGTTGCCGTTACGTTACAACCCATGGCATTGGTAGAAAGGAAAAACACGTTTCCGTAACCACCGGTTGCCAATACAACGGTGTCCGCCGCATGGGAAGAAATTTGTCCCGTAACCATATCTCTCACTACAATCCCTTTTGCATGACCGTTCACCAATACAATATCAAGCATTTCGGTTCTTGGGTACATTTTTACTTTTCCAAGACCAATTTGTCTGGATAAAGCTTGGTAAGCTCCAATCAACAATTGCTGACCTGTTTGTCCTTTGGCGTAAAAAGTTCTGGAAACTTGGGCACCTCCAAAAGATCGGTTGGCAAGAAGACCACCGTATTCCCTTGCAAAAGGAACACCCTGGGCAACGCATTGGTCAATAATATTTACGCTCACTTCGGCAAGCCTGTGGACATTTGCTTCTCTTGCTCGGAAGTCTCCACCTTTAACGGTATCATAAAATAGACGATGTACGCTGTCTCCATCATTCGGATAATTTTTGGCAGCGTTTATTCCTCCCTGGGCAGCAATGCTATGTGCTCTACGAGGACTATCTTGGTAACAAAAAACGGAAACATTGTAACCCAATTCCGCTAAAGTAGCTGCTGCTGAGGCACCGGCAAGACCGGAACCCACAATAATCACGTCAAACTTTCTTTTATTTGCTGGGTTTACGAGTTTTATATCGAATTTGTGTTTTTCCCATTTTTGTTCAATAGGACCTGAGGGAATTTTGGAATCTAGCTTCATTTTACATACCTCCCTGTGGTTTAACAATATTTAGTAAGATAGAAACTGGAATAGATGCATATCCAAGGAATATAAGCGTTGATAAAGCGGTTGAAAATAGCTTAATTTTTTTGTCCATACTAGAACTGTTTATGCCCAGTGTTTGGAATACGCTAAATATGGCATGATTTAGGTGAAAGCAAAGTAGGCCCACTGCCACTATATAACTTGCTGCTACAATTGGTTTTTGAAATCCAATTACAACCATGCTAAATATATCGTGGTTATCTTTGAGTGGAATAAGTTCCGGGTCAGCAACTACGATGGTAAAATGCAATAAGTGATAGATGACAAAAGCAGCAATAACCATGCCACTTATAACCATTGTCCTGGAAGACCAGGATGCCACGTTTGTGTTTTCATTCTGATAGCCAATAGGTCTTGCAGCTTTATTTTCCTTGGTTAATGCTACGGCACTAATAATGTGAGCGAGTAGCGTTCCCAATAAAAATATTCTGGCAACCCAGAGTAAGCCTCCTAAGCTTTGTAAGAACTTTGCGTAATTATTGAATTTTTCCGGACCGCTGAAAACTTGAAGGTTTCCGATCAAGTGACCGAGAATAAAGCCTATCAATATTATACCAGAAATTGCCATAATAAGCTTTTTCCCTACGGATGACTGAAGATATCCCGCAGTAAAATTCATGGTTCCCCCTTATGATTTTTAATTTTTGTGAAGATAATAGAAGAGCTGAAATACAATTTATTAACTTTTCTTTTACAAAATTGATAATTCAATGGTTTGAAGATAAGAATTATATTCAAGTAATTTTCAGATTGGTTCAACTGTTTTTCATCAGCAATTATAGGTAACAATTTATTAACTTAATCACCTATCCCTCCTTCTCCCTTTCCTAGTTCGCACGCTTGGGAAACCGCAGGAAAGGGAGTGAAAGTTACAATAAACTTTATTTTATTTACCTAAATCCATAAAAATTTCTTAAATATTTAGTCTTTTTTGTTAAAAAATAGTTATTATGTTCCCTTTCCTGTTAGGAAAGGGATAGATCAAGCTTGGTGTAAAAGAAGAGCTTGATGGGGATAGGTAGAAATAATTTAATGTCGAGAATTGCTGGTTTTTCATGGCTATCTTATTTGGTAAAAATTTTATTAAAGTGATTTTCGTGATTAAGATGATTGGATTCATCTCCTAAAAATCATTCCGTTTTGATTGGATGAAGGATTTTTGCAACCACATTGTAAAAGAAAAAATTCTTACCAAGGAAGAATCAACTCGTATCCAATCCAAATATCAAAACGGATTTAATGTCTATTTTCAACCTATCCATGGTGGTTATAACAAAATGCTTTTTTTTCTTCCCGATCCAAACCGCAAGATAATTCGCTATTACGGAATATATGCCCATGGTGTTGAAGAAAGGCTACAGTTAATTCAAAAGACATCCTGGGTAAAAGCAATAGAGCATTGTTTCCATGTAAATCCAATCAGTTGTCCGGATTGCGGGAAAGAGAAGTACCACAAAACAGTTGAAAATCAGAAGTTAAAATTCTTATATTACTTAATATAAAAAAATGGAATTTATGAAAAATAAAATAAAGATTGCTATGGTCTTCATGTTCACAATAGGAAATTTTTGTACAACTCCAGACACAACCGATAAAGATACTGATAAACTACCGAGCCTTGCTGAATAAGTTATCAGAAATATTTCTACAGTATAATATTCAAAGAGTAGCTTAAGAAATCATTTATTGATAAAAAAGTGCAACTTTATTGAATTAAATCATGAAATATCTATTTTAAAAGACAAAAATCATTCTCATCAAATGGAAGTAAATCAATTTGAGAATCTTAGGGAACAAAATGAGAGTTTATTAAGTAGGATTAAACTTAAAGAGCAGATTATAGCTGATCTAAATGGAGACGTAAATAAATACACAAAACAACACGAAGAGAAGAAAACATTTCCAGCGTGTTCGGAAATGGATGAAAAAGAAGAATTTCAACAAGACTTGAATATTCAAACCAATGTTGATAATCTAAAAGACCTCATCACAAAATCTCAGTATCGACTTGCTTCTTTAGATAGTAAAAATCCACTTTTCTATTCGGAACGTATTTTAAGATCATTTGTGGCTGGACTTGCCATAAGTAAGCTTACTATATTACAGGGAATTAGTGGAACGGGAAAAACAAGTTTACCTCGTTCTTTTGCCAAAGCAATTGGTGGAAAATTTACAATTTATGAAAACAAAGTAACAGTTCAGCTAATCGATCATCTTTTACGATATTTACAAGATAGAATACGAGGGATACAAAAGATCAATGTTTTTCAAAGCACTTTAGAAAACATTTTATCTGATTACACGGAAGGTGAAAACATCCAACGATGGTACAAAAAAATTGAAAGGACTTTTAATTTATGTGGGGAAGCCTATCTATCTAATAGTAGCTCTGGAGCAGTTGTAAATTCATTAAAATTGTTGGAAAATTTAAGAAGAAGGTTACTAAAGCTCATATCCTCACAACTCTATAAAGATATACCCGAAAATGATGAAATTAAATTGTTAATCAATGGAAAAGAAATTCAATTTAGACCTTTTCCAAAGGATGTTGTAAATATTCAAAACAAAGGAAATCCAATTCATGCAATAAATAACTTTTCACAGCTAAAAAACAGAACAACATACATTGTCTATTATGGAGATATCCAAGCCAGAGAAAACTTAAGTCTTGAAATTCAAAAAAAAGATCAACTGCTATTCTATTACCCAGATTTATAATACTATCTTTAGTTATGATGCATACAAATGTTCGAAACATGGTTGTCAAGCTGAATGGGGCTTAAAACAGAAAAATGGAAGTAAAACTCTATCTTTAGAAGTAAAAAAGCTGGAAGCAATTATGGAAAAAAACCAACTCAATGAAGAATCAGCCTTTTTTGAGTTTGATAAGACATTTGGAATGGATTATATTTGATAATATGAATTTTATTCTGAAACTAATTTCCTATTTTTAGTTGACAATTATATATATTGTAATCACTATTTAGTCATGATTAGTGCATTAAATAAACACTTTATGGAACGTAAAATAATAAAAACTCTCAAGTTATGGAAAAATTCTGAAAACAGAATGCCCCTTATACTGCACGGAGCAAGGCAGGTTGGGAAAACATATACCATCCTTTCTTTTGGGAAAGAATACTATAAAAATACGATTTATTTCAACTTGGAAGATAGTAAAGAAATTACAAATGTATTTGAGCGAGATTTAAATCCTGAACGAATTCTAAAAGAATTGGCGGCTATATCAGGTCAGACCATTCTTGCACAAGATACTCTCCTGTTTTTTGATGAAATACAAGCTTCTGAGCGGGCATTGACCTCTTTAAAATATTTCTGTGAGAAGGCATCTGTTTATCACGTTATTGCAGCAGGAAGTTTGTTAGGAGTAGCTGTCAATCGCGAGAAATATTCCTTTCCTGTTGGTAAGGTGAATATGTACACTCTATATCCTCTTGATTTTGAAGAGTTCTTATGGGCTTTAGGAAAAGAGCAGATGGTAAAACTAATTAAGGATTCCTTTGAGAATAGAGAACCTATTTCGCTTCATGATAGTTTGATGGATTTATATAGGGTTTATCTTGTGGTTGGTGGTATGCCACAGGCAGTGCTTGAATATGTAAATAAACAAGACTTTGATTTTGTATTAGCATCGCAAAAGAATATAAATGATGCATATATCGCAGATATGGCAAAGTATGCAACACCAAGCGAAACCAC
Organism: Leptospiraceae bacterium; assembly: GCA_024233865.1. Classification (GTDB taxonomy): domain Bacteria; phylum Spirochaetota; class Leptospiria; order Leptospirales; family Leptospiraceae; genus JACKPA01. Next base: position 122,617 of record JACKPA010000011.1, read on the forward strand.
AAAGATTCTGTCAGCCTTTCATAGTGTCCCTGCACAGCTTGCAAAGGACAATCGCAAATTTCAATACAAAATTATTAAACGGGGAGCAAGAGCTCACGAATATGAAACTCCGCTTGATTGGTTAAGAACTGCGGGAGTAATCATTAAATGCTGTAAAATCAATGAAGGCAAACTGCCCCTCAGCGCGTATGCTGATTATTCATCATTTAAAGTATATATGACAGACACTGGTTTACTTTGCTCTAAATTTGGCGTTCCAGCAAATGCGATACTTGTTGAAACACATAGAATGGACGAATTCAAAGGAGCTTTAGCAGAAAATTATGTTGCATCAGCTTTAGTTACTAATGGTTTTATTCCTTATTATTGGGAGTCGCAAGGTAAGGCTGAGGTGGATTTTGTAATACAAAAAAAAGGTGGGAACATCATTCCTGTAGAAGTGAAATCTTCTGAGCGTGTCCGATCAAAGAGTCTCAGTCAGTTTGTAAGTAAGTATTCTCCAGCCTATTCGATTCGAATTTCAGCAAAGAACTTTGGGTTTGAAAATGGAATTTTATCCTTACCATTGTATGCAGTATTTTGTATGCAAGAACTATGAATAATTTCAAAAATTCGACATTCTCCTGAGAATAGATTAAGAAACCTTTCATTCTACCATGGGTAGTTTTTATATTTAAAAAAATAAAAATTGTTTTAATTTTTTTAAAAAATACTATACAAAATTTTAGTATTAAAAAATTATGAGACAAAGAAAATTTAATAGAAAATTTAGTGTGTTATAGTAAACTTATTAATGAGACATAAGAGTATTTAATTTTGGAAAAAGTGAGATTTAAGGGGATGATGAACGCTTATAATGTTATACTAACAAGAACTTATCAAGTAGAAATTAATGCTGGTTCTGAAGAAGAAGCTAAAGGATTATGTGAATATTTCCTTGGTGGAGATTTGCTAGATTTATCAACTCAAGAAGAAAAAGAAAAATATCTATTCTCATTTGGTGAAATAGAAATGCTGCTTAATGATTCAACTGAAGTAGAAGAGGTAGTTGTGGCATGAAAGAAAAATCTAAAATAAATTCCAAATCTCATAATAATTCAAGAAATATTGAAATTTATCTTGGAGATTGTAAGGATTTTTTAAAATCTTTTGATAATGACTCAATTGATTTGATTTTCACTTCCCCACCTTATGCTGACAGGAGAAATTCTACTTATGGCGGGATTAAACCGGAAAACTATGTAAATTGGTTCCTCCCAATTTCAGAAGAGCTTTTGAGAGTATTAAAGCCAGATGGAACGTTTATTTTAAATATTAAGGAAAAAGCTGAAAATGGTGAAAGACATACATACGTTATAGAATTGATTTTAGCATTAAGAAAGCAAGGTTGGTTTTGGACAGAAGAGTTTATATGGCATAAAAAAAATAGTTACCCTGGTAAGTGGCCAAATCGTTTAAGAGATACCTGGGAAAGATTATTGCAATTCAATAAAAATAAAAAATTTAAAATGTTTCAAGAGTCAGTAATGGTTCCTGTAGGAGATTGGTCAAAAACAAGATTAAAAAACCTAAGTCAAACAGACAAGATTCGGGATAATGCAAAAAATGGTAGCGGATTTGGAAAAAATATATCTCATTGGGTAGCAAGAGAAATGGTTTATCCGGCAAATGTTTTGCATATGGCAACTGAATGTGGGAATAAAAACCATAGTGCTGTTTTTCCCGAAGCCTTACCGGAATGGTTTATCAAGCTATTTACAAATGAAGGTGATACTGTTTTAGACCCTTTTATGGGTTCTGGTACAACGGTTGTTGTTTCCAATAAAATGAATCGAAAAGGAATTGGAATTGAAATACTTCCCGAATATTATGATTTAGCTAAAGAAAGGCTTAATCTTGATGATATTTATTTATTTGGAACCTGAAATGAATAATGCTTTAGATTTGGAAGATATTAAAAAGTATATTGAGGAAAATATTAACAATTTTCATCAAAGAAGATTGGAGAAGTTAAGAAAATTAAATTTAAAAAAAGTTCTGAAAAGAAAAAATATATATATGCTGCGAGCAAAAAATATATTAACTTTTCAAGATTTTGTAAAAAGTATTTTAGATAGTTTTCTATCTTCTCAAGAAGAAACAATTTTTGGTGAACTTTTGGAAGGTCTTGCTGTATTTGTATGCTCACAAGTTTATAATGGAATAAAATCTTCTGCTGAAGGAATTGATTTAGAATTTGAAAAGGAATCTATAAAATACATTGTATCAATAAAATCCGGTCCAAATTGGGGAAATAGTAGCCAAATTAAAAAGATGAAAGATCAATTCCAAAAAGCTAAAAAAATACTAGGTACTAACAGATCTAAAGTTAATATCGTAGCAGTAAATGGATGCTGTTACGGACGAGACAATAAACCGGATAAAGGCGATTATCTAAAGCTCTGTGGTCAAAGATTTTGGGAGTTTATATCAGGAGATTCCACATTGTATACCGATATTGTAAAGCCATTAGGATTTAAAGCAAAAGAAGAAAATGAAGAGTTCTTAAAAGCATATTCCCAAATTTTAAACCAATTTAGTATAGAATTCGGAAAAGATTTTTCAATAGAAGGAAGTATTGATTGGGAAAAATTAGTGAGGTATACTTCTTCAAAGGTAAACCTTTAGCAAGAGAAGCTATTTATCAGATAATACTTTTAATGAATAAAAAAACTTACGATGAAATATTCAAAAACAGAATCAAGCAATTCTTTGAAAAATTTGCTATCGTCATTTCGGTATGGTTACGGTTGGTGAGTAGCAGAACTACAAAATTACTGCGTATCGAACCACCGCAACCTACTCAATGACCGGATGCGTACCGAATCATACCTATTTTAACGTGAGTTCGATGTAACTTTCCTAACGAGTGACTTAAGTCGCTCGTTACTAGAAATCAAAGGTTTACATTGAATTTGTAAGCAAAAATATTGGTTTTTGTAGTGAAATTATAGTAACGAGCGGTTTAAACCGCTCGAAAAAAGAAGGTTAAACCTTATGTCGAACTCACGTTATTTTAAAATATGAGGACGAAATTGCTAAACTATTAGAAAGGTTAGGGAAAGATATGACAGCAGTGCAAGAAAGAGTGTTAGAATTAACCAATAAATGGGGTATTAGAGAACGAATATCCAAAGAAGAGTTTGAGAAAGGACTTAAGAAAAGAGAGAGAAAAAGAGCTATCAAAACAGCTATTCATTTAAAAAATGTAGGAATGAATGTAGAATTTATCGCTAAGATGGTTGAATTACCAGAGCATTGGTTGGAAAGATTTTTTAAGAAACTAAAGACAATTAATTTTACTTGATATTAAAAATGCTTGTAGCAAATTAACTCAATAATAACAAAAAAGCGTAATCCCATGGAACCAAAATCGTCCAAAAAAAAGATTTCTACAAACCTTGATGAAAAAGTTGCAAAACCTAAAAAAGGAATTGTACCAACAACAACCGGTGATAATATCGAAGCACCAAATGCGGGGTGGTCTTTTGGAGGCAATGTAGCAAAAACGTTTGATGACCACGTTTCCAAATCAGTTCCCCTTTACCAAGAAGGTCATGATTTGATTTGCAAAGCTTCGGATTATTTTTTGAGTGATAATTCGGTTGTTTGCGATTTGGGTACTTCAACAGGTGAACTTTTGCTCAAACTGGCAAAAAGACATGACAAACGGCAAAATTTGCGTTTGATAGGCTTGGATCGGGAACAAGGCATGATAGACGAAGCAAAACGAAAGTGCAAATCCGATCCTCGTATACAATTTGAGTGTGTAGAAATTGTAGAAGCTGAGTTGGAAAAAACCGACTTTATTGTTGCCTATTATATGATGCAGTTTATTCGTCCGGCTTTTCGGCAAGATGTGTTTAATCGAATTTACAACAGCCTCCAATGGGGAGGGGCGTTTTTATTTTTTGAAAAAGTTCGCGGACCGGACGCTCGTTTTCAAGATATTATTAGCGGTTTATATACGGACTATAAATTGGAAAAAGGTTATTCCAGTGAGGAAATTATTGCAAAATCTCGCAGCCTAAAAGGGGTTTTGGAGCCATTTTCAACCGAGGGCAACTACGACTTGCTCAAAAGAGCCGGTTTCAAGGATATTATGACAATTATGAAATATATTTGCTTTGAAGGAATTTTAGCAATTAAATAGTGGGTAAATGATGCGACAATTTATGATTCGAGTAGGGAATTTTTTCTTTAGATGGAGGGACACTGCGTTTTCGTTAATCTTCCTTCCAGCTTTGTATTTGGTGACTTTTCCGGAACATGCGATAGGTGATTTTTGGGTGGATATTTTGACTTCTGTCGCCGGATTTGTCTTGATGCTTACCGGACAGATCATCCGGGGAATTACGATTGGATACGCCTATATAAAGCGTGGTGGACTAAACAAGCAAATTTATGCACAAACTTTAGTCCACAGGGGAATGTTTGCACATTGCCGGAATCCGCTTTATCTTGGTAATCTGCTTATTGTTACTGGTGGCATTATCACAATCAACATTATCTGGTATGATTTGATTGTACTTCCTTTGTTTTATTTTATTTATCTCTCCATAACAGTAGCAGAAGAAGAATTTTTACGAGGCAAATTCGGAAAGGAATACGATGAATACGTAAAAAACGTTAATCGTTTTCTTCCGTCCAATTTAGGCAAATGGAAAGAATCCATAGAAGGAATGGATTTTACATGGAAGCGTTTCTTTAAAAAAGAATACAGCTCCCTATTTATTGTGTTTTCGGTCTATTTCTTATCCAATCTGCTAAAATACCACTTTCGACATGGTTTGAAGTTTAACGATCCGATAGCTCTTGCTCAGTGGGGATTTATTGGTACTTTGTTTGTTATTTTGATTGTTACACAAATATTAGCTCGTGCCAACAAACTGGAATGGGGTGAAAGACCATAAGAATTTATACAAGACTTGGTGATGGGGCATTTTATTGAAAGCTAGGACTAATTCTCAAATCACAAAGCAAATCCAAGACCTAATCACTAAAAGGAATCTAGAACTTTACATTGGTGGAGAACCAACCTTTGTTGTTAAAAATCCTATCGGAGATGAATGGAATTCAAAAGCCCTAGGAGATGAAAAATACAAAATGGCTTTGGCTCTAGTTTTATCTCTAAGTGACAAGGTACCCGAAGGTTCAGTTTTTTTCAAACCGGTAGGGAAGTTATATCCCGGCGAGCTTGCTGCTAGATGGTCTTTTAAAATTATTTACAGAAAAGATAAAAAAAAGATTTGGAATGGAAACAGCCTTATGGCAAATTTTTCCGGTGAAAAGGCAAAAAAAGGAGACGACCTTTTATTTCTTACTCAATTAGCAAAACACCTAAAGTTAGACCATGACCACATATTAGCAGCTTACACAAATCCCCATGACAACCTAGAATGGGAAAAAATCCAAAACAGTTGGGAAGCAACTAGCATTTCTGACAAAGAAGAAAAGTTACTTGGACATATCCTCCCTTTAAACCGGATAGACGAACAATGGGTTTCCGAACAATGGAAGTTCTTGGGAATAGACAAACTATATGCCTTAAATGCGCCAGGTCAATTGGGCTTAAAGTTACCTTTAAATCTATTGGTTCCCGGAGCAACAATGGCAGCCATCACGGCAGAAATCCAAGAAGAAAGGTTGTGTGTATTTATCCCGCCTCTAAAACAATTAGAAGATTTTTTAAGTCTTCTGTATGCCATAGAAGAAGTGTGTGTTGTTACCAATTTAAGGTGTTTATGTTTAGACGGATACCTACCACCCTTAACTTCCAAGTTTCAATCTATCGGAATTATACCGGATCCGGGAGTCCTCGAAGTAAACCTTCCGCCTTGCTCCTACGAAGATTGGGAGGAATATGAATATTGGATCGATACACTGTTCACTTGCGCGGAAAAAGTCGGATTATATCCTTATCGTTGGAAATATACAGGGGAAAAAACAGGAACCGGTGGCGGAGGACATGTCACTTTAGGCGGGTCTGACTTGGAAAACAATCCGTTTTTCAAAATTCCCCACTTGCTTCCTTCTTTTATAAGATTTTTTCAAAATCACCCTTCCATGTCCTATTTATTTTCTGGGCAATACATAGGTCCAACTTCTCAAGCAGCCAGAATAGACGAAGGATTAGCTGACAACTTACATGAGTTGGAGCTAACACTTGAATGGGCAGAGTCTTTGCCTACTCCTATTGATAAAGAATTATTTCAAAATAATTTTCGCAACCTTTTAACAGACTTAACCGGAAACACACACCGAAGTGAAATTACAATTGATAAGCTTGCAAACCAATTTATGAAAGACGGCTATTTGGGAGTTGTAGAGTTTAGAGCTTTTGAGATGCCTACTACTCTTGACAATTATCTTTTATTAGGTAGTTTGATTTTTGGACAGGCAGCAATTTTTATGAATTTTCCTTATAAAGAGAAACTAATAGATTTTGGGAGTTCCCTGCACGATAAATACTTTTTACCGTTTTATATATGGGAAGACTTTTGCTCGGTTATTTCCTATCTGAATGAATATGGTGTTTCTTTTAACTTGGAAGATTTTAAACCGTTTTTTGATTTTAGGTTTCCCATTCTCTACGAAGGAGAGTTTACAGGCGGAGAAATAACAATCAGAAAAGCTCTGGAACTGTGGCCCGTCATGGCAGAACAATCTTCCTCACCCCAAGCGGCAACTTCCAGATTGGTAGATGCTTCTATGTATAGGATACAATTTGAAGTTTTTACGACAAGAAGCATTGTTTTACTTGTGAACGGTCAATTAGTTCCTTTGGTTTGGGAAAAAAAACAATTGTTGGGAGCTGTTCGTTATAAGGCTTATTATAGTTTTCCATCGTTTCAGGTTCATATTCCTCCTCTACCGTCAGTAAGTATCGAAATTGTTTGTACGGAAACCAAATCCATACTCTTTTCGGCAATTCATTATAGCTGGAAACCTGGTATAACTCCTTATGACGGTTTGCCTTGTGACGAAGAAGAAGCCACCAAAAGGCTTAATGAAAGGTTTAAAGTATTGAACGTATCTCAAAATACTAAAAAAAATTATGCTTTAACAAAACCAAACCAATCCCAAAGGTTTTCATCTACTCTGGATTTGAGAAAAGTAGTTGAAATTAATTTGGAATAAAGTAATCGTTTATTTATGAAAGTTACGGAAGAAAAATTAAAAGCAATCGTTATGAAAAAACTTTTCTTTATTTTTATATTAGCAATAGCTTATCTGCTTTATAGTTGTGCAAGCATAGGTTTTGACAGAGGACAAATCAAAGAAGATTCCCAAATCAAAGTTCAAATAGACGACGCAGAAATTGAGAAAAACCTTTCCCAAAAACCCCAAGTAAAATTTCCCATTAGAATCGGGGTATACCTTATGGAAGGGAATAATTCCAAACACTGGAGATTTGATTCTACAGATAAACAATCTCTATTGTCTATAGAAGAAGGGTTAATAAAAAAAGGAGTTGTGTCTCAAATATTTTATATTTCGGAATCTATTGGCTATGTTGGTACGAGCAAAGACTATGCAACCACCAAAAAAGGCGAATATACCAAAAATCAACCCCTAGATTTGAAAAAGATTCGGAGACTTGCGTCCAAATACGGGGCTGATTGTGTATTGCTTGTAAAAGGTGGAAATTATATGGAAGAGGATTCTAATGTATTCAGCATATTATATGCAACCATTATTGGGCTGTGGATAGTGCCTGGTTCCATTCGAAATTCTCTTTTTGTAGTGAATGCTTCTATGTGGGACGTTCGGAATGAATTTTTGTATTTAACGGCAGAAGCAGAAGCAGAGGAAAAAATTACGCGTCCCTATGGTTTCTTGAATGAAAAAGATTTAATCAAAAGGACTAAAGATAAAGCCTTTGAAAGTTTAAAAATAGAACTCGAAAAAAGGATTTCCAATTTAAAGGCGAGTGCAAGTGGAACATTGTAGTTTAATTAGGGAGCAAGCAAAGCTCTAAAGCCTTACAACATCAAAATACGGAAGAAAATAGCTGGTGGAAAAAGATTTGGAACTAATGAATGCTAAAAAAACGTCTCTACGAGCCTTCCCTTGTTATTTTCAAAAACATCTGACAACCGCTAGGTTCAAACCCAATTTCTGTTTTGAATTTACCTGGGAAGTCCTCGGTAAGCTCTATCATACTTTCTTCGTCCCTATAAAACAAAACCCAATCCAAAAGATATTCCATATATATTCTTGATTCGTTCTTTTTGTGATAATTTCCTATAATTAAAACTCCATTTTCGGGTGAAAGCATAGAATACAACTTCTGCGCAATGGCTTGGGCAACCGGTTGTGTAAGGTAATCAAACAGTCCCATCGAATAAATAAACTGGAATTTCCCATAATTCAAAGAAGGTTCTTTTGTTTTCAGCAAAACCCGTACAGATTCTTGGATAAAGTTTACTGAGAATGGCTGCTTTGTTTCAATTTTTGCGATTCCTTTTTTCGCTTCATTAATTGCCTCTGCATCTTGATCCAAAAGAGTCAATCCTACTTTATGTTTGTATTCACTATTTTTCAAAAAGTCTTGTATTTCCCATGCCGGTCCACACGCAACCGACAAAACTTTAAACTCTTTTTCATGATTGTTTTTTAAGCAAATTTCCATTTCATCATTGATCAATTTCCTTCTGTTTCGAACGGCATCAGCTGCTTTTAATTCAACAGGGTGGATGTGAAGGATTTTTCCAAAAATAGAATCTCCTATATATCCTTGTGTATAAATCATTTCCATCATGACAGAATCACCGGGATAACCCCTGGGTTTCGTAATACACCTTTTCATAAATCCCGAATGTTTAATCAGATTCCATAAAGATTTTCGGATATAAAAGCCGTGTCTCTCGTGCTCTATTTTGGAATAAGCAGAGACTAGCTTTTGGAGAACTTCGATTTCTCTATCCAAATACAAGTAAAACTGTTTACCTATTCCATTTAGGGTAGATTGGAACAAAAAATTTTTTAAAGTCGGAGGCTCGAATTTAAATTTTTCATCCAACTCATCCAATTGTTTTTTATAGGTAGATAAACCAAAGGCAAAGTCAGAAGTGAAACACTTAAATTCACTTTTGATATTGTACAAATAAGAAAATTGAAGGTTTATAGTTTTTATTTCATCTTCTTGGAGATAAATGGAATGGTTATTTGCAAGAAAATCCGTATCCAAAAATTCGTTTTCCAGATAGATTCCTAAGAGCAGAAAACCTTCTTCGCGGGTGATCCGCATGATTTTTCCGTTTCCAACAAACTTTTTGCTTCCAAAAGCGGAAATTGTAATATTGAATATATTATCCAGCCTTTTATGAATCAAATTATCAATTAATTTGATTCCGAATCCATATCGTGCATAATCCCACAATTGACCTTCATACACATTTTGTTTAGAGTCTAAAAAATTAATTGAAACAGAGGCTGGATCGTGCAATCGAACTCTGGTTACTTTTCTTCTATTTCTTCCTGGTATAGTCATTTATTTCATCTATAGTTTTTATAATATTTAACAATTATATTTTTTTTTCTTTTCTAAATATTGCAATGTTTTTATTCTTGATTGAAGTGTTTTATTGTTAGTAAAACTACGAGGTTCACCAGAATGAAAAAAGACTATAACATTCTCTTAAAAATGCCAGCCAATTGGGAGCAAGCAAAATATTTTCAGGAATTCTTATGGAACTATATTATGTCTGCCCTTGCCAGCGAAGAATCAGCTGATAAAATTTCTATGGCTGGGACAGAATTGATTGAAAATGCAATAAAATATGGAAATATAGACAATAATTCAAAAACAACGGTTGATTTTAGCTTAAAAGGAAATGGAAATAATTTTATCTTAGAAGTTAAAAACAAAATTAGCCCGGATTCGAGGGATAACATCAAACAATTAGATGAAAAAATCCAGTGGATTAGAGGGTATCAAAACCCCTATGAAGCTTACGTAGAAAGTATGAAATTTATATCCAAATTAGATGAGTCATTTAGTCAAATGGGTCTTGTTCGAATCAGTTATGAAGCAGGAGCAATTTTAGATTTTTTCGTGAACGAAAGTGATGAAATTTTAATTTCAGCAACAATTCCACTTGTTTATTCATAGTCAATCACACATATAAAGGGAAAATATGGAAAATCTTTACGAACTTACAGAAGGGCAACTAAGCATTATGGTAACCAATACGGGTAAACAAATTCAAGTTCTATGGGAAGGGAAGAGCAACGAAAGGAATCCTTCCCAATTTTTAAAACCGTTTTTTAATCGAATTTTTGAATCTTCAAAATCTTTAAAACTTCCAATAGTAATGGATTTCAAAAAATTTCAATATATGAACTCTTCAACAGTAACACCTATTGTGCAAATGTTGGAATATGCCAAAAGAGAAAATGTAGCCCTGACTTTTTTGTATGATAATAATAGAACTTGGCAGGAACTCAACTTTCAGGCAATGAAAATCTTTGAATCAGAGCATCCGCCTATTCGAATTATAGAAAAGTAGTAACGCAATATGGACAATCCTTTGAATCCAACTAATAAAGACGCAACAACAAATATTTGGGGTAAGCACCCAAAAATGCGGTTGAAAAGTTTTTTGAATCCAGTTATTAAAGAACAGTTTAGAAATTATTTAAACAAACTTACTCATAAATGGGCAAATATTCTTTCTTTATTGTGTATATTTCTTGTACCTTTGTTTATAATTCTAGACTATTTTACGATGGCAAGCAGTTTGTTTTATAGTTTTGTTATATATCGTTTGCTATGTACTTTTACCGTGTTTGTACTTTATTTGGTACTGAGGTTTACAAAAGCAAGCGACTATTCTTTTATTTATGGTTATTTATTTTCGGTTTCCATTGCCGGAATGATTATCACCATGACAAAAGATTTGGGTGGTTTTGATTCCAGTTATTATGCCGGTTTGAATTTGGTGATCATCGCCATAAATCTGCTTATACCATGGAGACCAATTCACTCAACTATAAATGGAACTTTCATTTTGCTAGCATACTTGCTTGTGAACTTCTTTTTTAGTAATACCTTTAATATTACCAATTTGATTAACAATATATTTTTTATGTCATCAACTATTTTATTTTCTGTTGTTGTAAACTATCTCAACTACCAGACTTGGAAAAAAGAATTTGTTCAAAGGGCAAGCTTGGAATATTCTCAGTTAGACGATATACAAAAATTGGCAACGGCTGCTAAAACAGTTTCTCAAGGAGACCTTACGGTAAATATTGAAATACCGAAATCCCAAGAGCAGGAAATGAATACAGCCATAACTCTGGCAACTTCTTTTAATACCATGGTAAATGATTTGCGTGGGATTTTGAGCCAAGTGATCTCTGTTATCAAAACAAGGTCAAGGTATAGCCATGAAATGAAAGATCTGATAGACGATCTTTCCCGAGGCTCTAAAGAACAAATTGCCAAAACGCACGATGCTTCTCGAATTATCCAGCAAATCATGCAAGATATACTTGCCAATTCCAATAAAGCGAGTGAAATCGCCAACTTGGCAAAAGATACTTTAGCAATAGCCTTAAAAAGTGAGACCGTTCTCGAAAGCTCTGTAGAGGGAATGGACAAAATTGACGAAGTCGTGAACAATTCGACTCAAAAAGTTTTTGAATTAAAAACGTCCAGTGAACGAATTAGCGAAATTATCAAAGTTATTATAGATATAGCTGACAAAACCAATCTGCTTTCTTTGAACGCAGCGATTGAAGCTGCGAGAGCCGGTGACCAAGGGAAAGGTTTTGGAGTTGTTGCAAACGAAGTTCGAAAATTGGCAGAAAAAACCGCTGATGCAACCCAAGAAACAACTTCTATTATTAAAAAAATTCAAAAAGATATCAGAGATTCCATTCAATCCATCAACTTGATCACACAAGAAGTTCAATCAGCCAGAAAGCTAGTCTTAAAAATTTCTACATCTATGAAAGAAATCATAGATGTAATCAAAAAATATGAATCTATGGTCGTTGAAATAGCTTCTGCCGGTGATGATCAAAGATCATCGAGCCAACAAATATTTGAATACAATAATTCTATTATCGTAGTATCTCAGGGGCTGTCTTCTAAGATTGAAAAAATCACGTCTATTTCCAACAACCTAGACCAATTAACTGAAAGCTTAGAATCCGATATAAGTAAATTCCGCTTAAACTAAGATATGTTTTTTATTGGTTTTGCTCGTTTTGGTTATTATCTTCCTTATCTTCTAAGTTTTGTTTTTCACCCACAAAATCAACTTTACACCCAGGAAAATAAAAATCATAGTAAACGTCTGACAAATTCTTTCGTTTTTGCTTTTTAACGGTTTTTCCCAAATCAACCGTAATGGAAAGGTTTGAAAATATATCTTTTTGCTTGTCCATGATCCCCCCCATTTTCTAAAAGGATTATATACAAGGGTTTTAGATGACACTTTTATGTCAACAAAAATACATAAAAATGTCTCTTCGGTGTTTCCACTTAGTATCTCGACACTTTGGCAGGCATCGTAAGCTCGATAAGCATTGCCATCCGGGAAAAGTATTAAAAGAAGAATTTTCTTATAGGAAAAAGGTCTTTACTCAAAAAGGCAATTAGAATTATACTAATCTTGACGGCTAAAATTGTGGTTAGTTGCTATCCTAAATTTACCGAAGGATGGCAGACCATGGTTCGATAATATCACCATGGCACCAACTTTAATTTTATAGCTTGTTACCAAAAAGGATAGGTAGTTAGAAAAAATGGGGGATAACATTCAAAAACTAAAAAAGTTATTAACTCTCCTGTCTAAGAGAGATAACTTTATCATAACAACTCACGTGAAATCGGATGCAGACGGGATAGGAGCTGAATTAGCTCTTTCTCACTTGCTTACCAATATTCAAAAGACAAATCTCATTTTGAATCCAGACGAAGTAAGGGAAAAATACAAGTTTATCGATACAAAGTCGAATATACACTATTTTGATACAAGTAGTATGATTCGTATTCCGGAAAATCCTACCGTAGTAATTGTGGATAATTCTGATATCGGAAGAATTGGACAAATCAAAAGTTTTATTAATGAGGATAAAACAAATCTTATTGCAATTGACCATCACAATGAATTGGAAGATTCACCATGGTTGTATGCTTTTCCGGAAGTGGGGTCTACTTCTGAAATTATATACGAATTAATTTCCATGTCAAATTTACGTTTGGACTATGATACTGCGGTTGCCATTTATATGGGTATTATTATGGACACCGGTCAATTTCGTTATAACAAAACCCGTCCAAGAACACACGAAATTGCAGCCAAATTGCTTGAGTTTGGCTTTCCAACGGAGGATTTGTCCAGGAGGGTATTTGAAAATACACCCATCGAAACTCTTTATTTAAAAAGGGACATCTATTCTACTCTAGTTGTTTATCCGGAATCTCATTTTGTAACGGTTTCCATTACACGCGAAATGCTAAGTCAATATAATTTTACGGCAAATCCTTCGGAACACGTAGTAAATGACATGCTTGGTCCGGCAGATATTTATATGGTTGCTTCTTTTACCGAAATGGAAAATGGAATGGTAAAAATTAGCTTACGCTCCAAAGGAAATTACAACGTTTGCAGTATTGCCAAAGAATTCTCCGGTGGTGGACATACAAACGCTTCCGGTGCTACTACCCAGGGGACAATAGAAGATGTAAGGGCTGATGTTGTAGCCAAATTAATAGAGCTTTATAATAATACTTACGCAAACGGGTTATAAAATAAGACATGTTGTTTAATTCGATTCCATTTATCTTCTTTTTTGCAGTTGTTTACACTATTTATTGGAACATACCCAAAAAGCTTAGGCAGGTTTTTTTAACCCTCAGTGGAATTGCCTTTTATGCCTATTACTCCGTTCCGCTTTTGATCCACTTCGTGATAATAATTGTTCTCAACTATTATTTATATTATAAAATTCACACTACAAAAACCAAATTGTACGCCAGCTTAGCGGTTATTTTGAACTTGGTGAACCTTGGGTTTTTTAAATATTTTTACTTTTTCACAAATTTTTTGGGGGACATTACAAGGATAGCCATATTCAAACAAGCTCCGGATTTGTTTCATATCGCACTACCCCTTGCCATTAGCTTTTATTCCTTTCAAATGATAGCGGCAGCAGTTGACGAATATCGGAAGCCTTCCCAAGATTTGATCACATTCAAAAATTATCTTTCGTTTGTACTCTTTTTTCCAGTCTTGATTGCCGGACCTATAATGAGAACAAACGACTTTTTTCCCAACTTCACAAGGGTAAATCCGGAAAAGGACCAAATTTATAGAGCCTGTTACTTGATGGTTTCCGGTCTTATTAAAAAGGTTTTGATCGCTGACCCCATAGCCCTTATTATCGCTCCGGTTTATGCAAATCCAAACGAATACTCAGCTCTCACAATTGCTATGGCAGCAGTCTTTTATGCTTTCCAAGTTTATGCTGATTTTTCTGGTTTGACGGATATGGCGAGATCGGTTGCTTTGTTTTTGGGGTTTGAAATACCGGAAAACTTTTATGGCTCATTCTTTTCTACCAGTGCAAGAGAACTGTGGAAAAGATGGCATGCAACCCTCTCCTTTTGGTTGAGGGACTATATCTATTTTCCTTTGGGAGGAAGTCGGAAAGGGGAATTTCGCACTTATATTAACCTGCTTATAACAATGACATTAGGAGGTCTTTGGCATGGAGCTAATTATACCTACGTAGCCTGGGGTGCATATTGGGGAATTCTTTTGGGATTAGAAAGATACCTTGAAGATAAATTACACCTCCCATTGACTCCAAAGAAAAGCAAAGTGCTAATGGTTATTAAAGCAATGATTGTTTTTTGTTTTTTTTCGTTTAGTGCCTTGATGTTTCGGGCGAATAACGCAGAATCTATGATTGACTTAATTGTTGGAGTGTTTAGTAATAATCCAATGTACTTACAAGAACAAATTATGGGAGTAGGAGGAGAGTGGCTAATTGACGGAATGGGGCTTGTTGCTAGTGAAACTCCGTTTTTGATGAACACCTTTAAAACCTACGAAACTGTTATTTATATGTTTATATTAATTTTCTTTTTTCAAGTAGTTCAATACAAACCGGAAACTATGGATAGATTTAGGAAGTACGACCCAATTTTAGTTCCCGTACTAGGTGTACTTACAATTTTTATGTTGGCTCTTCTTTCTCAAGGAGGAGAGACTTTTATTTATTATCAGTTTTAAGAATATGTTAAAGCACAAATTTTTACTTTTACCGTTTGTTATTTTTATTATAGCTTTTTTGCTAGATAAGTTTTTTATGATAGAGTCGATCCACGTATACTATTCGAAAACTCTATCCGAGATAAACTATTTTCACAAACCGGAATTGTTTGATGAAATGAAAAAATACTTATCCCAAAAAGATCGGAAAAAGGTATTTGTTTATTTTGGAAATTCGAGAGCTTTGCTGTTTAGCAATGAATACATCGCCCAAGAGTACCCAGAATGGATACTTTATAATTTCTCCGTTCCTGGTGGGACTCCGGATTATGCACTCTATTGGTTGGAGCAGTTCGAATCGGAAGGAGTTCATCCTGATTTTGTTTTGATAGACGCTTCCATAGAAGTGTTTAATCAAACTCCGGTTATTAAGCTAGACGAAGTTTTGTTAAATGGTGTGGATTTTAGCTTTGTCTTTAGATATTGGAACAGGTATTCACCTAACGATAGAAACAATTTTATTGCCAAAAGACTATTTCGACTCTACCAATACAGACCAAAATTCAACATAATCTTATCTCGCCTAAAAGATGATGGTAGATTTGTCCGAATATTTGAGAACTTTCGAAAAGAGGTGAGACAAAAGCTAAAAAAAGAGAGAGGAAGTGCTACTTCCGAGATGAAGGCGAGCCATACATCTTCCAAAGAATTTATCCGAAACAATGCAGAGTTCACCTACCTGTCTTATATTACACCCTATACTTTTAGTGATAGTATGCTTGCATTTCTACAAGACGATATTCTGATTTTGCAGAAAATGAAGGTCCCTCACGCAGTTATTCTAGTTCGAATCGCTCCTCCATACTACAATATAATTAAAACAAAGAAAATACATGAAAATCCAGAAGATACAACTACGGTTTATGATATTTGGTATGCAAAAGTAGGGAAAAGCTTGGAACAAACTTCTACTCCCCTATTCAATATGAATGAAGATGGTGATTATGATTGTGATGACTTTTCGGATGCAAGTCACATGTCAACAACGTGCTATCCGGCTTATACGGATTATATCTTTAAAAATATTCAAAAGCAATTAGGACAATGAAACGATTCTTTTTTGTGTTTATCATTTTTGTTCTAAATCTCTATAGTCAAGATAGAAGCGACTTTTTTGATCCTTTTGATCATAATCTGCGTAACTACCAAGGAAAATCCGGATTTGGTGTAGATGATAAAGAATTTCAAGAATACACCCTGCCCCCTAAATCTCAAAATCCAAATTCACTGACAGGTAGTTCCCAAAACCTAATTACTCCTAAAAATGTGCAGATTCCACAGACCTTCAGTTCTTTGCTTATAAATCCCATAAGCAATACGGGCAGCCAAAGGAAAGTCAGCCCAAATGTAAATAACCCATCAGTCAATCCACTAACAGGTGAGGTTAATACGGAAGCAATGCTAAAAGCCCAACAAGAAAAAAAGGTCAAACAAGAAAAGTTAAAAGAGCTTAAAAAAAATCGAAAAATAAAGCCATACACAGAAACGAAATTTAGAAGAATGCAAATTGTATTTTTTTTAACCCTTCCTTTTTCAGCCTTGTTTTCTTATGGTTTTGCTTCTGTTTACGGAGAGTACTTAAACAACGTAAGGAACGGTAATCTACCGGGTTATTTCCCGAAATCTCATAGACGGTTCCAAAACACTTTTGAGGGAGGCATCTTCATGTTGACCGGGGCTGTCACTCTTGCGATGCTAAATGCTTATGTAGACAGCAAACGTGTGGAAGAATACAAGAACACAAAAGCAAAACAAAGTGTTCTTTTGAATACCATTTCACCGGATAATCAAGAATTTTATCCTCAAATTTATTCGAAGAATTATCAATTTTCGTTTACCTTCGGAACCAAGCATTTTTGAAAGTGAGGTGTAACGTAGGGAAAGAATTCAACTTAGTTTATGGTAATATATTGTAAAATTCCCATAATGTGCTTTTTCCGTATCAATTGCCAGAGCTAAGGGAATATACTTTTTTAGTAGAGTTGTAAGTTCCGGAGAAATTTTTCCAGAAGGTACATTTTCGAAAAGATTCCGGTCTTCTATAAAATTCAATTGAAACTTATCTTTTAAGTCTTCAATGGTAAAATCACAGTAGCTCATTTTTTCTCCCAAATTTCCTGCCTTCAAAATTTTTCTTGTTTGTTCATGAATTTCCTAGAGCTACTGTGGGATTTGAAGCTTGTATTTTTCAATCAGTTCTTTTTGGGTTTCTTCCCAAATGCTTTGAAGAGTCAGAGATTCTTTAATAGATTCATCTAACTCTCCGTTTTTTAAAAGGGTTTCCGCGTGGGCAGATACTTCTTGTAATTTGGTTAGTCCAAAATTGGCAGCTACTCCTTTTATTTGATGTAAGAGAGGTTTTAACTCTGCTCCATTTTTATCCTCAATCAATTGACGAAGTTCCTGTAATCTCGTTGCAGTGTTTCCAATGAGGGTGCTTAGCATTTCTTCCAGCCATTCCATATCTTCCGGATCATCTTCATCTGCAAAAGTTGCCAATCTTGACCAATCAATAATATCCATATAAATTATCCTAAAATTCTAAGAACTACAATAACGACTTTTAGAGTTAGTAAAATTTTCTATCCTATTATAGCAATAAAAATTTCACAATTTGTGTTAGGTTCTATGAGTTATTTTGACTCTTCGGCTTTTATCTCAGCTTTTACATCTTCTACTTTTTCTTTGAATTCTTCTATGCTTTCTTCTACCTTCATAAACAACTTTGCAACGGATTTGATAATGGATTTTTGAACATTATCATTTGTTAGGACATAGGTAGCAACAGCTCCAACTAACATCCCTTTGTAAAACCTATCATTTTTAATTTGATTCCATTTTGAATTAAACAAACTTCCTTGAGGGTTTTGAAGATAAGGGTTTGAATAAAAACCAGGCTGATGAGAGTGTAAGTGATGCGGTGGATGATTCATGCCCGTCACCTGATTTGGTTGTTGGTTATAGTAAGGATTTTGATTTTGCTCTTCATTCATTTTAGGTTATATCTCCTTTAAATATCTTTGATTCAACAACCATAGAGTTCAATATAGTTCCTAACGTTATTCCATTGTGGAGCAAAGAAGTCGTATAAGGTTGTATGAACCCTGTTGTTGCTGCTGCCAAAATGCTGCTATTAGCTACGACAGTCAAATAAAAATTTCTGTTTATCTTTTTTTTGGTATACAATGAAAGTTCTTTTAACCGGGAAATGGCGGATAATTGGTTGTTTAATAAAACTATATCCGAACTGAATTTTGATATATCAGCAGCAGTACCCATGCTAATTCCAACATCCACAGAAACTAAAGCCGGAGAATCATTGATTCCATCTCCTACAAAAGCGATTTTTTTCCCTTCTTTTTTAAACAAATTGATAATTTCTACTTTTTCGGAAGGTTCTACCTGAGAATAGTATAGGTCAATTCCAAGGGATTCCGCTATGGACCTGGTTTTTATTTTTTCGTCTCCCGTTATTAAAACGATTTCTTTTACCCCCAAACACTTCAATTCTTGCACTGTTGCAAAAGCGTCTTTTCTTATTCTATCTTGCATAACAATGATTCCAAGAGGCTTATCTTCGATACCCAAAAACAAAAGCGTCTTTCCTACCGAATGATAGTTTACCAGATCTGTAAAAAAGTCAAAAGATATATTTACGTGATCTTCTAAATAGTGTTTGCTTCCGATAAAAATTCTTTTTCCACCGATACACGAGTTTACTCCATGACCAATAATAAATTCTACTTCCGAATGGCGAAAATGCTTAAACGTCTTTTGTCTTGCTTCTTGAACTATTGCTTTGGCTATCGGATGAAAATGATGTTCTTCAATAGATGCTGCCATAGAAAGAATATCCTCTTTTTTGTATTGCTCATCAAAGTAGATAATCTCTTCTACTTCTAGGGTTCCTTCCGTTAAAGTTCCGGTTTTATCAAATATGAACACGTCCACATCAGCCAAATTTTCCAGTGCTTTTGAGTCTTTGATTAATACCCCTGTTAACCCAGCCATATAAATGGCTGATTTGAAACTTACGGGAATAGAAAGTTTAATTGCACAAGAATAATCGGCTTGTAAAACAGATGCGACGTTTCTCCAATTTTGATTGTATAGATAAGAAGAAAAAGCCAATGCTAAATTGATAGGGACGAGTTTTTCGACGAGCATAGAAGCTTCAATTTCTTGTTTTGACCTGCCTGTTAATGAAGATCGAATATACTCGGATATTGTATACATCGTTGTATCTTTTCCGACTTTTTCAGCATAAACTTTGAGAGTTCCTTCCACCAGCAAAGTTCCGGAATAAACTCTTTCACCTGCTTCCTTTGTGACAGGAATGGATTCTCCAAAAACGGAAGATTGATCAATCAGAGCAACTCCTTGAGAAATTACTCCATCTACGGGTATTACGTCACCTATATTTACAATTACAATATCACTAACTTTTAAATCGTCAAAGGGGATTTCTTTTTCTTCACCATTGTGTTCTACCCAAACTGTAGTAATGTCATATTTCATTAAGTCCAAAAGCAATAGATTGGCTTTATGAACCATAGTGTCTTCCAAATACTTTCCGGAAACCAATAAAAAATTTGTAATGTTAGCCGTTTTATACTCCTGCCTGGCAACAGAAATAAACACAGCCAATGCTTCCAATACATTAGAGGTTAATCCCTTTTTAAACAACTCTTTTGTTCCTCTGTACAGAAGGGGGGAAGTTACAAACAGAGTAAATAACAATCGTAAGCCTGGTGGAAACACAAAAGAAAAGAATAAAGATAAGGTAGAAGTGAATAAGCCAACAATAGATTGTTTTTCTTCGTTATTAAGGTTTATATCAGTGATAGAAAGGTCTTTTCGTTTTTTTAACCCTAACTTATTTAAGATAGATTCTCTAGTTTCTGGATTGGCATCATACACAATCACAAGACTTTTTGATTTTTCATTAATTCTAATACCCCTTATACCTTGTATGGTAGAGATATTATTGGTATAGTATTCTTTTTGTAGTAAAGAGCAAGATTGTAGCCTAAATCGAATCCTATTTTTTAATTCATGAACAATTTTAACATTTCGTTTTGTGGAAACCATCTCTTCGATCATGGATATTTTTCACCTTCTTGTTTTTCGGAAAACATACCGGACAAAATAAGTCCTAATAAAAGTCCTAAATTCTGATTTTGACCTTTCCCTATTTTATCCAAGAGCTTTAAGAACGTTTCAGATGAAAGTTCCCCTTTTTGGAAAGACTCAAAAGCTTCTTGCCATACGTCTCTCTCTTGGGTATCATCACTTTTTTGCAAATTTTTAAATAAAGCATTTCTGAAGGTAGGTAGATGGTGGTTATAAGAAACAGCCTGGAGTTTATAAAAGGCGTCTTTTATATCGGGAAAATCAGCAACGTGGACCAATAAATCATTGTACATTTCGATTTTGGATATTTCATTTGCAATCCCTACTTCAAAATTTTCTGTTAAGTTTGGAAATGTTTGAATCTGTGCGAACCACCCGTCAGTAGGTGTTGGTACTTGGTACTTCAAAAATAGAGAAAATAAGATATCAATATGGTATATTTCCGAATCCAGAATTTCAGAAAACGGAGGTGGACTTTCAAATTGCTCGATAATCTTTTTACAAAAAGCCTTGGCTTTGAATTCATTGTAAATAGCGATTCTCATTGCTTGGTGAAAAATAGGGGTTATATCCTGAGAAATTACCTTTTGAGATAAAAGAATCAATTCATCAGGATTCTGAAACATTGGAACCTCCAAGAAATTTTTGCAACAAAAGAAGTTTCTCTTGGTGTGTAGGGATTTGCAATAATTTTTCCCATGTTGCTGGAGGAATCTTATCGGAATCGTATTCTATAACTAAGCTAAAAGCAGCTTTGTTGAGTCTAATTGTTAAAAATCCATTAATTTGGGTTTGAAGCAAGTCGGAAAAAACACTTATTTCTTTTACTATAGGATCGTTCATTAGCTCTCTGTTTATTTTAAATCGAATCCTACCTTGAACATGATGAGCTATCGAAAAATGTTTTGTAAGATGAATAAGTTTTTCTAACTCCATAGAACCTACGCTTTAAGATGTCTCAAAAGAGTGACATTTACCACCCCTTCGAATAATAGAAACAACAATTGCCTACTTAGTATTGCAGATTCTACAATATTGCAATGTTAATTTCTATTTGACCAAACTTTGAGTATAACAAAAGAGATAAAGTTGTCGCTTTGCTAAATTTTATGGATGTATTTTCGTTTGTCTCAATAATAGTGGGGGTTGTAATGTCTATCGGACGACCTCCAGAAGCAAAAATAGTAATTGCATTACCAGTTGTCATGTTTCCGATTTCCCCGATAATATCTTTATATTCATCTTTTATGGATTCATCATCCAAAGATGGTGCCAATGTTTTGGCTATTTTGTAAGCAGCATCTAGATTCATGCTATAAACAACTTCACCTTTGTAACTTCCTACAACACCAATTACAATTGCTACTTCAAAAGAAGGAGTGGAAGTATCTTTAACTCTCAGTTTCCCGCGAATTAAATCCATCTGAAGTACGTCTTTAAAAACTAAGGAAGCTCCTTCTATAAAGGGATTTACAAACTCCGCTCTAATTTCCATTATTTTGTGCCTGACTCCCGATTTTTCTCATAACAGGATAAACGTTTGCTATCGATTGGTTAATTTCCGATATTATATCATACATAAGAGATTGAGTATTGTCAACTACAGAATTTTTATTGTTTGCGTTATTGTTGTCTATATTAATATTTTTTATTTCCACATAAATGTTTTTTTCACCCACCTTGTAAGGTCCTCCGATTTTTTTATTTTCTTCTTTGAAGGCTAAAATGTCTTTTAAAAAAGCAGAATTTTGAAATAAATCGCTTAGCTCTCTTTCTTTTTTGTCTTCTGAAGTAGCCGGCGAGTATAAGGCATAATCTTTAATTTCTTTTACAACAGACCCTGTTGCAGAAGCAATCTCCTCCAAACTAAGATCTTTTTTTTCTTTTAAAGAACCTTGTAAACTAGATTTTAGCTCGGATAGTTTTTTTTGTTTTATGTCGTATTTAAGCTTACTTACAATAAATGATTTTCTTTTCTCAAAGGACTCAATTTCTCCTTTGTCATCCTTGGGTAAATTTCCGGCTTTTTTGGATTCTTCGTATTCTTTCAAAGCATCTTCATCTGATACTCGAATCTCAGAATCTAATTTTTTTAAAAGGTCTTCATCGGAATAAGACAAATAGCCTAGTGTAATAAAAGAATTTTTTGCTTCCTCTTCTATCTGAACTTCCTTGGTTGATTTCTTAAGATTGCTTATTAAAAAGTTTCTAAACAAACTTCTAGAAACCGTAAAATCCATCCAATAATTCATGGGTTTTGAATGTAGTATTTTACGATAAATAGCACTTACGGATTCGATTTCATCTTTAGAATAACCGGCAGAAGTAGCACTCTGCTTATAAATCATGCGTGCTTCATTAGATAATTTTTCTTTGATATTGTTTTCGGATACGGAATACCCTGTTGACTTTGCAATAGCGCTTGCTATTTTGAAACTCCGAATCCTTATGTAAGCACAATTATTCAAAACATTTAGATCATTAGATTGGTATTCATTGTAGCAATCCGTTCTAGCCGCTTGAAAATAATCCATGGGAATGGTTTCATCACCCACTTTTCCGGCACTTGCATCACCTTGCCCTGAAAGTATATCTCGCAAATTTCCTCCGGCATCTTGAGGCATAAGCATAAGAACTAACATAGACACAAGAATAAAAAGGAAAAAACCTATAGTATACTTTACAAATTTATTTTTAGAGAGAGTTGATTCTTCAATTAACATAGGGTATCTCAATAGATAAGTTATTATTTTTATTATTGGTTTTATTGTAAAGTAATAAAAATTCCTTTACTGAAAACTAACATAAAGATACGAATAGTAAAGAATGATATATTTGGCAATTCTTTTAGTACTGCTAGGAGTATTTTGTTTTATTTACGTATTTTTTAAGCAGCAAGGCGAAGAACGTAATCCCAGAAAAGCTGGTAAAGGAAATTCGAAAAAAAGGTATGAACACGACAACCAATATACTCTTTTTAATCTTAGGTATCCCGAATACAAAGAATCATCCGAATACGAAGCTAAAATTCGCATGGAAAGAAGTTTGGGTAAAAAATGGGTTAATATAAGCCAAGAAAGTATTACGGAAATCCACAATACAATTGTTGAAGAAAAAGTAATTCCTTATTCGACAATTACTAATGATATGGAAGTCGAGAAAGAAACTGTGGAAGAACCCAATACTCATATCACGGTACTTGATGTTGGCTTTTCTATTTCGGGTATTCTGTTTTTAGATTATGGGAAAAAGATACCTTATGAAAACAAAAAATTTAAAGATATTGATTTGATGGAAGATAATTTTTTAAGCTTTAAAAGGATAGGACCGGCAACCATGGAGGAAAGAGAAGGCAGTTTTTCTTTTGTAGTAAACGGTTCTCAATTACACGAATACCATGTACACTCTTTAGATCAGATTGTTTTTTTAGAGGGTGCTTTTAGCTTTATACCAACTGATGAAGAGCTTCCTGTTCCTGTTTTTTTTACGGATGAAATTGACAAATTTAAAAGATTTTTAGCCGGAAGATAAAGAAATAAAAAGATGTTAAATTATACGAGGATTCTCATCCTAAGCAGTGTCGTTATATTTGGAAGCCTTTTGTTTTATACTTCTTGCGGAGCACAACTAATGCAAGATGTTAATTGTGACGATCCCAAAAACCGGTACCATACCCAGTGTGCGACCCCAAGTTATCGATACCGTAGCGGAAGCGGATACTATCCAGGTTCGCGATATCATAGCTGGCGCGGGAAATGAAAACTCCAGTAGAACCAATCAAAAATAATTCTCAAAAAAGCAACTTGGAAGTCCCTGTTTTGCTTGTTACCGTTCTAATCATAGCCATATGTGGGATTTTGTATGAATTGCTTATCAGCACGATTTCGACCTACTTTTTGGGTAGCAGCATCTTGCATTTTTCCGTTACCATCGGACTTTTTTTATCCGGTATTGGAGTTGGCTCTTTCTTAAGTCGGTTTGTACACTGGAATTTATTAGAATTTTTTATAAAAGTAGAAGTTTGGCTAGGATTTATCGGAGGATTTTCCGCTTTCCTTTTGTATTTGGCTTTTTCCGTAACTCAAAGTTACTATTTGGTTGCCTTTATTTTAATCGTTACACTTGGTTGTCTGATTGGTTTGGAAATTCCTATCCTTGTAAGACTACTAAAAAAATATGACAATCTAAAAAATACAATTTCTAACGTCTTAGCTTTTGATTATATTGGTTCCTTAATTGCTTCTATCGTTTTTCCTTTACTTCTGCTACCCTATTTGGGAATTATGCGGGTTTCCTTTTTTGTGGGAGTACTAAACCTTTCCATTGCCATTTTGAATACATACATTTTTAGAGAAAAACTTCGTATTTATGGTAAGCTCTTGGCTACAGCTAGCTTTTTTACTGTTCTTATGGTAATTGGCTTTATTTTTTCTTTTAAGATCAGTAGTCTTATGGAACAGTTTGTCTATGAAGATGATATTGTTTATTCTGCTCAATCCAAATACCAAAAAATTACTATAACAAAACACAACCAGGATGTCCGGTTGTTTATCAATGATAATTTACAGTTTTCTACGGTAGACGAATACCGTTACCACGAACCATTGGTTCATGTCCCCATGAGTCTGCTTACCAATACGGAAAATGTTTTGGTGCTTGGAGGCGGTGATGGTCTTGTAGCCAGGGAACTACTCAAATATGACCAAAGCTCTATTCGTTCCATAGATTTGGTTGATCTGGATCCTGAAATTATTTCTATTGCAACCAAAAACCCTTTGTTATTGAGTGTAAACAAAGGGTCGCTTTCTGATCCAAAAGTACATATAATAAATGAGGATGCTTACAATTATATTCGAAATTGCTCTAAGTTATATTCTTTGATCATTATAGACTTACCGGATCCAAATTCTCCAAGTTTGGGCAAACTGTATAGCTACGAATTCTATCAAATGATAAAGAAAATTCTCTCCAAAGATGGTATCTTGATTACACAGTCAACATCTCCTTATTATGCGGTAAACGCTTTTTGGTGCATTCATTACACTTTAAAAGGCGTATTTCCGGACGTTGTCCCTATGAATGTGTACCTTCCGACTTTTGGGATCTGGGGTTTTAACCTTGCTTTTAATTCCAAACCACCGAAATTCTATGATAAAACCGGCAAATTATCTACAAAGCTTTTAGTTGAAACGACATCACTAAAACTAGAAAGTCAATCCAACAACCTACAAAACCGGTTTTTAAATCCTGCTTCTTTAGCCGCTGTATTTCACTTTGCAAAAGACATGGAAACAAGCAGTTCCAACTTAGAAATTAACCGCCTGGATAATCAAGCGCTGGTTAGGTATTATGAAAAGAGTTGGTCGAAGTGGGAATAATACCTCAAAAATAGCTTGTTGATTAAAGCACTTATGAAAATTTAGAATTATTATAATTAATATTAAATACCTTAAGCATTTTTTCATAACTAAAAAAGGAATTATATGAGCGTCACACAAGAAAATATTAAAAAAGAATTATCCAAAGTCCAACACCCTGACTTAAAGAAAGACATTGTTAGTTTGGGAATGGTCGCTGAAATCGAAATTAGTGCTGAAAAATTAAATATAAAGCTAAAAACTCCTACGGAAGATAGAAGGCTACAAATTGGTTTGGAAGCACAAATCCGGCAAACTCTTAGTAAAGTGGGGGTTGGAAAAATTAAGATTAAATTTGAGCATGATCCTAATATGGTTATAGAAGATTCCAGAAAACCCCAGGGAATAAAACGGGTTGTTGCCATTGGTTCTGGGAAAGGTGGGGTTGGAAAATCTAGCGTTACTGTAAATCTTGCCAGTGCTATGGCAAACAAAGGCTTAAAGGTAGGAGTGCTGGATGCAGACATTTATGGTCCATCTGTTGGCAAAATGTTTGGTGTAAACGGCAGGGTTATGCTAAAAACGGATGAAAATTCGATCTGGCCCTTAGAAAAATACGGAATCAAGGTTATATCCTTTTCCTTTCTCATCCAGGAAAACCAACCTGTCATTTGGAGAGGTCCTATGCTGGGAAAAGCGGTAGAGCAGTTTTTGTATGACGTTGTTTGGGAAGAGTTGGATTATTTATTGATTGACCTTCCACCGGGAACGGGTGATGTACAACTCTCTTTGGCACAATTGATAGATGTGGATGGTGGAATTATTGTCACAACTCCCCAAGAAGTTGCTACTTTTGATGCTTCGAGAGCCGGTGCCATGTTTGCTCAATTAAAAATTCCGGTTTTAGGTGTGGTGGAAAACATGAGCGAATTTATATGCCCTCATTGCGGAAAAGGCACTCCTATTTTTTCCAGCGGTGGTGGAAACAAACTTTCTGATATTTTACAGGCTCCTCTTTTGGGAAGCATTCCGCTAACCGTAGATATGATGCGATCCGGAGAATCCGGTCAACCTCTTGTAATGGCAGACAAAGACGGTAAAATAGCCCAAGCGTTTTCTGGTATTCATTCAAAAATGGAAGAAGAAATCTTAAAATATCTGGATTGAAGTAGTATAAAACTATGAAACTATTTACTAAAGTTTTAACCAGGCTTTTTACACCAGCAGGTATCTTTGTTACCTATTTACAGGAAAGCGCAAGAATCCTTAACCAAAATTTATTAAATGCAATCATTGTAAACATAGCTTTTGGCGCAATTATAACGGCTACTCATGTTGCCATTATGTTTCTTGCATTTGAACTTTCTCCGGTAAAGTCGATTCAGGCAATATTACTCGGTTATATAAATCTACCCATCACGAGTTTCTTTCTTGTCGGGCTAATACGTTTTTATACCAAAGTTGCACGTAAAGAACCGGCTAGTTTTACCCTGCTTTTTAGAGGATATAGAAATTATTTCCAAATGTTTGTATTGTTTGTCGTTTATTATACCTTGTATATACTTTTGGTAAAAATAATTTCCGATTACAAGTTCTATGAGGGCGTTATACAAATTAGGCTTATATTAGGTGTTTTCTTTTTTTTCTGGCTTCTTCTTAGGTTTATTTTTGCTCCCCTGTTTGTTGTGAATGAAGAAAATTGTAGGGCAAGGCAAGCCATGAAAAATTCATTTGCCCTTACAAGCGGACGGACAATCAAGACGTTTTTATTAATTATTTTTGTTTTGACGGTTTTTGCCTCCGGCTTTCCTGTTTTCTTAATTGGAATTGTTTATACTTTTGGACTTTCTATGATTATTCTGGTAATAGCTTTTGATATAAATTTGAAAAATGAATATTCATACCGCAGAAAACTAATTGATGAAGTTGCCGTAAAAACTAAAAAAAATATAGATGAAGTTACCGAAGCTACCACAAAAACGATAAAAAATATAGCTCACCTTCTTCCCAAAGAGGAACATGATGAGTCAGAAGAAGAATTGGAAAATTCCAAAGAAACTCTAAAAGAAGAAAAGGTTGAAAATAAAAAGTCAGACGAGCCAAAAAAAGAAACTAAGCCGGAAAATAAAAAGTCAGACGAGCCAAAAAAAGAAACTAAGCCGGAAAATAAAAAGTCAGATGAGTCAAAAAAAGAAACTAAGCCGGAAAATAAAAAGTCAGATGAGATAGAAAACAAACATATAGACGAGCCCAAAAAATAATTTTATTCTTAAGTAAGTAAATTAAAAAAATCCTTGTAAGCAAACCTAAACATCTTTCTATATAGAGCATAGAATATATTTATGTTAAACAATTATAGTTATTACATTAACCATGGGTAGGAGTAATGTGTGAAAAAAATACTTATTGTGGATGATTCTGCTGTTTTTCGAAAAGTCGTAGCCATGCATCTAAAAACTCAAGGATACGAAGTTATTGAAGCCGGTGACGGACTTGAAGCAATGGACAAATTAAAAAACGATCAAGTGAATTTGATAGTTTGTGATGTAAATATGCCAAACATGGATGGATTGACTTTTATATCTAAACTAAGAACAGACAACCAAATAAACAAGTTTACACCTATCATTATGCTTACAACCGAATCCCAAGAAGAAAAAAAGAGACAGGGAATGGAGGCTGGAGCTAAGGCGTGGCTTGTAAAACCATTTGCTCCAGAACAGTTGTTAATGGCTATCTCGAAGCTAATTAAATAAATGTCTTATTTGCTTCAACATAGTGTTCAAAATGATGAATGCCTTATCGTTTTAGAGGGCGAGTTTACCATTTATTCCGCCTCGGAATTAAAAGAAAAACTGTTTGAGATATTCAATCAAAACAATTCTATTTTAATCGACTTACAAGGGGTCAGTGATTTTGACTCTTCTGCTGTGCAGATTTTTGCCTTATTAAAAAGAGAAGCTATTCGTTTAAATAAAAAATTCAAGTGCATTAGCCATAGCCAGGCAGTACTTGCAGTGTTTGATTTATTTGGTTTGATTAGTATTTTGAGTGATAAAATCCATGTAGATAAGGAAATAGCTGATAAATTGTCTTTTTCTTACGGAACAAAAAAATATCCCTCTTTTTTAAAACTTAGATAAAAATGAATGACTTTGACTTAGAAGAAATAAAAGAAACATATATAACGGAATGTTACGAAATTCTAGGTAGATTAGAAACAACTTTACTGTATATCGAATCAAACCCAATCACCAAAGACCATATAGATGAAATGTTTCGAGCTTTTCATACGATCAAAGGAACTTCGGGTGTTTTTGGTTATGAACATATTGTAGAGTTTACTCATGTAGTAGAGAGTTTAATGGAAGAGGTCCGATCTAAAAAAGTTGAGCTTATTCCGGAATTGATTTCGGTTCTGCTGGAATGTAAGGATCACATCACTATTTTAATAGACTTGGTTGCAAAAAATGAGGAAACCAACGCAGATATCCAAAATAATCAAAAAGTAATTATTCAAAAATTAAACCCTTATGTAAATGTAGAGCCAAAAAGAAAAGGAGCCGAACAACCGGGTAGCAATTTAGAAGAATTGTCCAGCGATTTGCCATGGCATATTTCTATTCGATTTAAGGAAAATACGTTTAAAAACGGGTTAGAACCCATTGCGTTGTTAAACTTTCTAAATCATATAGGAAAAATTATAAATTTGATTCCTATTTTGGACCATATTCCATCTCTTGAGCATTTTGATCCGGAGAATTGTTACCTTGGATTTGAGATCGAATACGTATGTAATGGAGGCAAAGAGCTAATTGAACAAGCTTTTGAGTTTGTAGTGGACGATTGCTTGCTTCATATCCTTCCGCCAAAAAGTAAGTTTGAAGATTATCTAGAATTAATGGAAAGTCTCCCCGAAAAGAATTTTCGGGTTTTGAGAATTTTGCTGTTTATGGGTGCTTTATCCATACAAGAGTTAAGAGAATATAATAAAAATAAAAAACGAAAAAAGAAACCTCCAGAAAAACAAGCTATAGGTCAGGTAAGTGACTCAAAATCAACCGAAGATGAGACTATCGCAAGTGTAAAACCTCAGCGTCTTACCAAAGAAAGTAAAATTATCAGAATAGATTCTACAAAGTTGGATCACCTCATCAACTTGGTAGGGGAATTGGTAATTGCAAACGCAAACATCAATCAAATCGCTTCCGATAAAAAAGACAATGAAATGATAGAAGCAGCTTATCAAGTCAACCATTTGGTAAGTGAAATAAGAGAAAATGCCCTCAAACTCAGAATGGTTCAAATTGGAGAAACGTTTAGCCGCTTTCAGAGGGTTGTGAGAGACGTAGGCAAGGAATTAGACAAGGACATTGAACTTAGTATTTCCGGTGGAGAAACGGAATTGGACAAAACCGTAGTAGAAAAAATCAATGATCCTTTGATGCACTTGATACGCAATGCCATTGACCATGGAATCGAATCAAAAGAGGATAGAATAGCCAAAAATAAATCTCCAAAAGGAAAGTTATCTTTACACGCTTATCATGAAACAGGGTTTATTGTGATTGAGGTAAAAGACGATGGAAAAGGTTTCTCGAAAGAAAAAATTTACAAAAAAGCCATAGAGAAAAAAATAGTTTCACCGGATCAAGTTTTGAGTGAGCAGCAGATTATGCAATTGGTATTTCAGCCCGGATTTTCAACTGCGGAATCCATAACAAATATTTCCGGTAGAGGGGTTGGGCTTGATGTTGTGTCCAAAAATATAGAATCTCTTAGAGGAACGGTTTCCATCTATAGTGAAGAGAACCAAGGTTCTATGATAAAGATTCGTCTCCCTCTGACACTGGCAATTATTGACGGATTTATGGTGAGTATCGGAAGTTCTTACTACGTGGTTCCTTTAGATATTGTAGTAGAATGTATTGAGTATAAACCAAGCAATGTTCAAAAAGATAGAAATTTCTTAAATTTGCGGGGTGAAGTACTACCTTTTATTAGGCTTTATAAGATGTTTCAGATTAAAAGTTCCAATACCGGAAGAAAAAACATTTTAGTGGTTCAGTTTGGTGATAAAAAAGCCGGTATTCTTGTGGATTCTTTACATGGAGAAGTGCAAATTGTGATCAAACCTTTGGGGAAAATATTTTCTCATTTGAAAGGAGTTAGCGGTTCTACCATTTTGGGCAATGGAGCTGTTGCTTTGATTTTGGATATTCCATCTCTGATTTCCATTACCATGTCACAGGAAACAAAAGAAAAGATTGGACAAGGATAATATTATGCAGTATATAACAAACATAAATAGCATAGAAATTAGTTGATGAATTGGAGAAATAAAACATGAGCAAAACAATAACCTTTGAACTTGAAGATGAAATCTACGAAGTAATAAAAAGCATGGCTAGTTCATACAACCAACCATTTGAATTTATTGCGTTAAATTGGCTAATGAGCTATTCAATACCTTATGAACATAGTAAAGAAAATCTTTCTGAAGAAAATAAGCTTGAATCGTATTTTGGTTCAATTAGTTTAGGTTATCCTACCGGCTCTAATAATGAGGAAATTGACAGAGACTTAGTAAAAGAGTATATTGGCAATGTTAATTGATACGTCAGGTTTATTATGTTTAATTCATAAAGATGAAATCTTTCATAGTCGAGCAACTGAGTATTTTAGATGCATCAATATAAAATTACTGAATCATTAACAACTGATACCCATTTTGAACAAGAAGGATTTATTCGATTATTGAAGTGAAAGAATATCAAGAACTGGAAACCAGATCTGTTAGAAACAATATGAGTGAAGAATTAGAACATAAACTACTTAGAGAAATTGAAGAGCTAAAAAGAGAATTAGCAAAACTAAAAGGAGAAGAAATTTCTCAAATCCCAACTTATCAGTTCTCAGGATTAAGAGAAAAAGACTTACTTGAAATAGTACAGATTGAAGAAAGTTTTGAAGATAAAGTTTTCCATGATTGGTTTCACAGCAGTATAACAATAGATAAGGAAGCAATAAATTATTTAGCTAAGCTTTTAGAGAGAGAAGGAAAGTATATAAAATACTACAATGAAGAAAATTTAAAGATAAAATTTATAGTACCTATACTAAATTTAGTAGATTTTTTTATATCAGATAACGTTAAAGACTTTTATGAAGAAGTTATAACCTATAAAACAGATAAATTTATTTTAACTGGTATTGTTGATTTTTTAGTTTCCAAAGGGGTTAAAAGAGCTGAAAAACCATATTTCTTTATCCAGGAATTTAAAAGAGGTAAAGAAAATTCAGACCCGGAGCCACAGCTCTTAGCCGAGCTAATCAGTGCCGTTGAACTGAATCATTTTACCTCTCTAAAAGGGGCTTTTGTTATAGGTTCCATTTGGAACTTTGCAATTTTAGAAAAACTGGGTGAACATAAATACCAATACTTCATAAGTGAAAATTTTGATAGTACGAAAATAGAAGATTTAAAGGCAATTTATAAAAATTTACTCTTTGTAAAAGAGGAGATCATTAAGACAGTGGAAAGCGAAACCAGAGGAGTTTTGAGATGTTAAATAAGCTAAGGGCTATTCACAAAATAGGAATAGTTTTTGTTTTAATTGCAATTGTATTAGCAGTCAGTGCTGTACTTTTAGTAAAAGAAAAGAATTTTGTCCAAAATAAGATAGAATCCCTAAATGCGAATCCGGAGAAAATTGTTTATTTGGAATCCATTAAAAACAATTTGTCTTGGGGAGTTTTAGAGCTTGTACCTATGTCCTATCCTAATAACTTTTTGAAAATCGGTCAAATCAAAGAACGTTTAATCGGACGGCAAAAAGATTTCAATTCAAAAATGAAACAATTTATGCTAACAAAAACTTCTTCACAAGAAGAAGCATACACTCGAAGTGAAATTCAAAAAGAATCCGAAAAGTTTTTTCAAGCATTGGAAAAAACAGTGCAAGCCATAGAACTTAGGGGACAAGAAGGCTTGGTTGAGCCTACTACGCAGGTTTTGCCTATTCATAATTCTTTAATCCAAAAGATAGAAGATCAAATCGTAATCTTAAACCAAAGTTATATTCAGGAAAAGCAGTCTTTAGCCAATATTTTAAATGGCATAACCAATTTGTTTATGGGGGTTGGTTTGGCTTTTGTTTTGGTGACAATCTTTTTTATAATTTTATTTGTATTTTCATCGAACGGAGAATATGATAAAAAAATTCAAGTCGCTTTAGACAACGTTTCCACAAACATTATGATTGCTGATAAAAATTTGAACATTATTTATATGAATCAATCTGTCAAAAAGATGTTTGAAAACGCAGAAAGCGATATTCGAAAAGATATTCCTTCTTTCAATTCCAAGATTTTAATGGGAAGTAATATTGACACCTTTCACAAAAACCCTTCGCACCAAAGGTCATTGCTTGCGAATCTTACAAGTTCTTATAAAGCTGTCATTCAAATCGGAGGCAGATCGTTTCGTTTGATAGCTAATCCTATTATTAGTGATAGAGGAGAACGAATGGGAAGTGTTGTGGAATGGGATGATATTACAGATCAATTAGTTATTCAAAAAGAAATAGACAAGCAATCCAAAGAAAACCTTAGAATTCGAGTAGCTTTGGACAACGCCTCCACCAATATTATGGTAGCAGATACAAACTTTAATGTTGTTTACATGAACCGAGCAATTATGAGAATGTTTGAGAATGCGGAAATGGAAATAAAAAAAGACATTTCTGCCTTTAATCTAAAGGCTTTGATGGGAAGCAGTATTGATAGCTACCACAAAAATCCTTCGCACCAAAGAAACCTCTTATCAAGTCTTACGACTACCTATGAAGCAAACATTCAAATTGGCGGTAGAACGTTTAATTTAATAGCCAATCCTATTATCAACGACAAAAATGAGCGTTTGGGAAGTGTTGTGGAATGGAACGATACTACCAACCAAAAAGCCGTTCAAAAAGAAGTTGAGTCTATTATTCAAAACGCCATACAGGGAGACTTTTCTCAAAAGATAAACAGCGAAAATAAAGCAGGCTTTTATAAAAATTTAGGCAATGAAATCAATAAACTTTTGGATATTACATCTTCCGGTTTGAATGACGTTGCAAATATTATGGAAGCAATTTCCAAAGGGGACCTTACGCAAAAGATAACAGCCGATTACAAAGGGACTTTCGGACAACTAAAGGATTATGTCAACAATACGGTTAGCAAGTTGTCTGAAATTATCGCTGATGTGAGAAACAATTCGGATGCCTTGCTGAGTGCTGCCGAAGAAGTGAATGCAACAGCTCAAAGTTTGAGCCAAAGCTCAAGTGAACAAGCCGCGAGCGTAGAGCAAACAAGCTCCTCTTTGGAGCAAATGGGTTCTACAATTTCTCAAAATGCAAACAATGCCAAACAAACCGAAATGATTGCATCAAAAGCTTCCGAAAAAGCAAAAGAAGGCGGATCGTCTGTTCAGGAAACGGTAAAAGCTATGCGGCAGATTGCAGAAAAAATTGGAATTGTGGAAGATATTGCCTATCAAACAAACCTTCTCGCTCTGAATGCTGCAATTGAAGCTGCCAGAGCGGGTGAGCACGGAAAGGGATTTGCCGTTGTAGCTTCTGAGGTAAGGAAATTGGCGGAAAGAAGCCAAGTTGCCGCCAATGAAATCGGAGAACTTGCAGGAACGAGCGTTGAGATCGCTGAAAAAGCTGGTTCTTTAATCAATGAGATTGTCCCCGGAATCAATAAAACGGCAGATTTGGTTCAGGAAATAGCAGCTTCAAGTAATGAGCAAGCAACGGGAGTCGGGCAAATTAACAAAGCTCTGGCTCAATTAGATGGTGTTACTCAACAAAATGCTTCTGCTTCCGAAGAGTTGGCTTCGACTTCCCAGCAACTCAATGCTCAAGCGGAATCATTAAGACAGAATATGGATTTTTTTGTGCTGCATGAGATGGAGTCAAAGTTTTCACCACACCATAAAGAAAATTTTAAACCAGTTGTTTCGTCAAAACCAAAACTTACTCCCAAAGCGGTAGCAGTGACCAAGGTTCTTCACGAAGAAGATGATGATGAATTTGAAAAGTTTTAACAGGAATTTGAACATGACAAATTATAATTCTGAGGAAAATCAATTTCTTACTTTTCAATCTGGAAACGAAGTGTTAGGGATCGATATCCTTTATATTAAAGAGATTAAGGAATACCATGGACTAACGACAATTCCTATGGTTCCTGATTTTATAAAAGGTGTGATAAATTTAAGAGGGAAAGTCGTTCCTATCATTGATTTATCCATTCGATTTGGAAGGAAAACAACTATAATAACCAAAAAAACCTGTATCGTAGTGGTCGAAATTTCGTATGAAGATGAAAAATATGACGTGGGAATTTTGGTGGATTCCGTAAACGAAGTATTAAAGCTTAACCCAGAAGATATAGAGCCTTCACCTTCTTTTGGAACAAATATCAGAAATGAATTTATAAAAGGATTTGGAAAAATTGAAAATTCGTTTATTATTTTATTAAATATTGATAAAGTTTTGTCTATTTCTGAGATTTCCAGTATGGAAGATAAGATTTTTAATTAAGGTGAGTTCGATATAACATTTTAATTTCATTTAAAGAGCAACCACATAGGGTTGCCCTTGCAAAAGCCCATAGTATTTTTGGACGTAGGGGTGAACCGCTGTGTTTACCCTTCTTAAGTGGGGTAGCAATTTTATTTTTTTTCAAAAAAGTCCCATCTGGAAGAAGTGATGTTTTTATTATTCACTCTAAACTCAATTACTTTGCCATGGTTTATCCATTCTGATAGGCTTTCCACTTTCACCATATAGGCTTCTCCTACAGCTTGTTTGGATAAAAACAATAAAGATGAATAGATCTTTACTCCTTCGAATATCAATTGATTTCCAAAATGAACAATTTGACTCAAGTGCTTTTCCCTGGAAATCCATTCTCGAACAGGGGTTCCTTTTTTTGACATGCAGTATCTATGGGGCAGCACAAAACCTAGCTGTCCGCTTTCATTTAACAGTTGCAGTCCTCTCTCAATAAAAGCAGCATATATCTCAGTACTTCCTTCCCCTACTGTTATATAATTTTTTTTGTAAATGCTGATTTCTTTCGGATACCATTTTTTTATCCAAGACATGCTATAAAAAGGTGGATTACAAACAATTACATCAAAGCCTTCTTCACTTGTTGTATTGTTTGCCTTTTCTGCAAAGACTTCGGGAAATTCTTTTTCCCAATTAAGGGCTTTGAACTGAGAAAGGCTTACGTCTTTAATAGATTCTTGATCCAAAAACTCAGGACCAATTAAAGAATGTCCACATTTGATATTTTTAACTATGTGAAAGTCCCTTTCTCCTTCTTTTGCATTTATTTGTAAATAATTTCGGATCGATTCGGAAGTCTCTTTTTCCAATACTTTTAAAAGCAAAAGAAATTTGGAAACTTCAATAGCCAAAACATCTTTGTCTACTCCGTATATATGATCGTTCAAAATCCAAATCTTTTTTGCCAATGTTAATTCCCAGTCTTGGTTTATGTTTTGCAATAAAGGAACTTCTCTATTACTCCAATCTTCCGGAGAATTTTCAGCGTACCATCTTAGATACCAATCAGCAAGATATTGGTACGAATAAATTAGAAAAATACCTGTACTACACGCTGGATCCAAGAGGCGGAAAGAGGATTTTGCATCGTGTCCACCAAAATCATCCGGTTTTTTTCCTTGCAGACGCTTACCGGACGTGTTATGAATGATGTATTCCACAATATAAGGAGTTGGAGAACAAATTTTGGGAAATACATTGGCTTCCGGTTTGCACTTTTCTACTATCTGTTTTTTTTCATCAATATATATGTATTTTCTTAAATACTCCTCCTGAATTCTGCACAACACATCTAAGTCGATTACCGAGAATTCATAAGGACTTAGGGGAAAATATAAAGAAGAAATGATTTCATTTATTACAGAATCACTAACTTTTAAATTTTGAACGCTATCTGCAAAGCCAAGCTCAACTTCATTCAAAACTCTTGCATAAAACTCCAACGAAGGCAGAGGATTTATAATCAATAAATCCAAAAGCTTTTGATAAGAATCCGGAAAATCTAATACACTTTTAAGTGTTCCGTATTTTTCCAAGCCCTTATCTTCACAGATACGCAAAAATATGAGCTTGTTAATAAGAATTTGGAGCGATAAATTCAACTCATCTTCCAGAACATTGGGGTTGTTTTGAAGAACACATTCAGCGAGCGTCTTCCTCCACATACCCATGTCTTTTGCCAAAGAAAATTCAACATTGGGAGACGAAAAATCAGGTTTAAGTGAAAAAACTCCCTGAAAATTTTCTAAAATAGATTTTTTTGACAATAGGTTACAAAGTTCATCCCACTTTTTGAGAAAATCGGTAAAATGATAGATTTGAAGAAAGTTAGTATTACCTGATTCAAAAGGAGATTTTAGCCTACAATCACAAACAACCAGCCATTCAAAACTAAAAAGCAAAGAAAAATTTAATTTGGCAGACCATCCATAGCGTCTCAATTGAAGAGTAATATCTGTTTGCTGTTCCGGAGAATAAGAAAAAGGCTCTACCATTTTCAAATAAAATTTTGTTTCGCCCATAACTCGAAAAGAATAGTCCGGAGTTCCTATTTTAGAATTTTTTTGATTATAGTTTTCGGATATAACATCCCTATAGTCTTTTTTATATCCAAATTCATTATAGACATCCCAACCAAATTCTTTGATAAAAGGTTTTACAAATTCAAGCCTTAGATTGTCTATCGTATACTCAGATGACTTATAGGTTTTTAGATTTTTTTCAAATCTTTCTACCAATTCAGAGATAATTTCCGGTGCTGCCATTTTTTTACTCCTGCTTTTAGACTTAGAAAATCACTTCCTGTTTTTAAGATTAAGAAAGATCTTTTATCATTTGTCTGATTCTTTCCAAGCCTTTGTCAATTTGTGGTTGGCTAATTGCATAAGAAATCCTAATTGCATTGTCATCTCCAAACGCTATTCCAGGGACAGCGGCTACCAAATACTTTTCCAAAAGATGGGCACAAAAGAACTTGCTTTTTGATGTTTCGCCCGATTCTTTTAGGAGCTTTTGAAAGCCGGGCAATTCGTATGCCTCATTTATGTATGGAAAAACGTAAAAAGCACCCTGAGGCATGTTACAACTAATACCTTGGATTTCGTTTAGAAATTTTACCGCTTTTTTTCTTCTATCATCAAAAGCTGTTACCATGGTTTGAATAAAGGATTGGTCACCTTTGATTGCCTCTTCTGCCGCAGCCTGGGAAATGGACGAAGCATTGGAAGTTGATTGCCCTTGTACGGTGTCCATGTTTTCTATAATTGTGGGATGACCTGCCCCATATCCAATCCTCCAACCAGTCATAGAATAAGATTTGGAAACCCCATTCACTATAAACGTTCTTTCCCGAACTTCTGCCGAAAGCATCGCCGGATTATAAAACCGAACACCATCATAGATGATTTTTTCATAGATGTCGTCCGTCATAATCATCATGTTGTGCTTGAGAACAACTTCTATCATTTCTTCCATGACTGTTTTGGTGTAAACTGTCCCGGTAGGATTGGAAGGAGAGTTTAAGATTAAAACTTTTGTTTTGTTGGTAATCTTTTCTTCTAATTGTTTTGCCGTAATTTGAAAATTGCTTTTTGGCGTAGAGTCAATTACAACCGGCTTCCCGCCTGCCAAACTCACAATGTCACAGTAACTTACCCAGTAAGGACCAGGCACGATTACTTCATCCCCTGGATTTAAGGTTGCCATAAAAAAATTGTATATAACCTGCTTTCCACCGGTGCCAACGATAATATTTTTACGATCAAATTTTAGATTATTGTCTCTTTCAAATTTTTGAATAATTGCGTCTCTTAAAGAAACTATTCCGGAAACAGGTGTGTATTTTGTTAAGCCTTTATCCATGGCTTTTTTCGCGGCTTCTTTAATATGTTCCGGTGTGTCAAAATCAGGTTCTCCGGCACCAAAACCAACCACATCTTTTCCTGCATCTTTCATTGCCTTTGCTTTAGCAGTTATTGCCAGGGTTGGTGATGGCTCTACAGCGTCTAATATGTTTGCCTTTAAAATCATATCTGTCATTTCCTATCTTTAATAATTACAAATAATATAGAGCAAGTTACGATAGAAAGCTATATTTTTACTTAGCTTAGGGAAATTTTTTCTGTTTAGTAAGATTGCTTGGAACGAAGATAGTAGAGCTGAATGGCGCTTATAATGTCCGTTCCTCCGGTTTTCAGGTTTTCGCGTTGGCTCTTTTTGATCGTTAGATATTCAAGAAGGTCTTTTTTTTGCTTTTTCCCAAATTTTTTTTGGAGCTGATAACATGTAAACTTCTGGCAAATATCCGGTCTTTCATTGTAGACTGTACATAAAGAATTTTTTGAATCAAGACGCAAGCAAGAAAAACCCAAGATTAAAGCCAATTGCTGTTCTCGAAGATAAACCTTTGCTTTAGTGACCATTTCGGCAAGTTCCTTTTCTTCTATCGGTTTTTTTACCACCTCTAAAATATTAGCTTTGATTTGTTCTTCCGTCAATCCAGCAAATTCACCCCGAATATCATCAATATAGATATGCCGAAAAGAAAAGCACTCTTTGCCATCAGATGTTTTTTGATCTACAAAGGTGTCTATATGCTTTTGCATACGAGTATTCACTTCGTGGAAATTTTCAGACTCTTTAAATAGATTCTTGGGAAGAAAACTTATGGCAACAACAGGGTCGCAACAAAGCATTGGGCAATTCTGACCGCAAACGCCTGATAGATTACCCGTAACTAGTTCATTGGCGCGATTTATTATTTCCGTATCATTTGTATAATCCATAGTACCACAATTAGGCCTTTTCAATCAGAAAACAATCAAATTATTCTTTTTGGTTTTTATTTAAAAGTTGACACGTTTTTTCTATTCAATGGTATAAAATGGACTCAAGGGGTTAAATTAAAACATGAAAAAATTATTATTGATGATTGTTTTATTCGGATATGGAGATGTTTATGCAGCAGATGAAGGTGTAGTCACTTTTGTTAGGGGAAAAGTAAGCCATATCCAAAATGGAAAGGCTGTTACTCTGGGTAAAGGTCAAAAGGTATCTTTCGACTTTGTTGTCAAAACAGAAAAGGCTTCGAGTGTTCACATAAATGCAAATGGAAAAGAAATCGTTATTCCACCGGAAAATCAGGTCAATCTGCGGGAAGCTTCGGAAAGAAACGCAGAAACGAATAACCTTTTGTCTGTTCTTGGCAAAAGGAAAGGTGGTATCGATCCAACCGGACAGACTTCCGTAATCGGTGTTCGTTTGGGCAAAAAGGAATATGCCAAAATGAAAGGAAGGACTGCTCTTTGGGATTTATTTGAAAAAAAACAATATGCAGAATTGATTAATCAAGGCGGACAACCGAAAAAGACGGGTAGTGAGTATGCTTTGTTCGGATTGTCTTATTTTGAATTGGGGGATTATGAAAAAGCCGAAGAATGGCTGTCCAAAGCCTTAGACAACTATGAAACTCGATTTGAAAGCAAAACTCGGATTGATCTTCGAACCAAGTTAGGAGTAGCTTATTTCTATCTTTGGAAATATAAGGATTGTTTTGAAGCCTTGAGCAAGTTGGAAAAAGATAAGCTAAGTGAAGAGGCAAAGTTTATGGTGGAAAGAAGTAAGGCAAGAAGCAAGGAATGAAATATTTACTTCTGATATTTTTCTTAACAACTTCACTTTTCTCTCAAAGCTACAAGGCTTACTTAGACAAAGCAAATAACCACCTTAGCAAAAAGGAATACAGCCAAGCAATTGAAGAGTTGAAAGTTGCCGTAACCAAGACATCCAACAAGGAAGATTTGGCTCAAATACACTTTACCATTGGCTATGTTTATAATTCTATCAATGAACCCAAAAAAGCAATTGAATATTATGAGAAATCTCTTGGATACAATGAAAATTATTTAAGCAGTCTTGAGAATTTAGGTAGTTTGTATACTTTGTACAAAGATTTGGATTTCCAATTTTTCAAAGCATTGCGGTATTTAGCAAAGGCAGAATCTTTAAACAGCTCCAATGCCAATGTGTATTATAACCTTGCTTGTATTTGTTCCCAAAAAAAAGAGTTAGACAAAGCAATTCTGTATCTAGACATGGCAATCTACTACCATCTTGGTAATCTTGAAACCTTATCGGAAGATACTGATTTAGAGAATATTCGAAATACGGAATATTATAAACGTTTGATGGACCACTTGGACTCTTTGGAAAAAGCCAAGAAAGCTTTTTCCACTGCCAGAGAAGTGGAAAAAAAATCAGAGTATACGCTTGCCATTCAAAAGTATGAAGAAGCAATCCAAGAATTTGCAGTTTCTTTGGGTCAAGAAAACTTATGGATTGCCAATTGTTACAACAACATCGGTGAAGCGTATAGAGAAAACGGGGATTACAACAAAGCAATCAACTACTACAATCAATCTTTAGCCATTTTTACAAAATTGTTAGACAATAACCATTCGTTGATTGCCACTTCTTACAATAGCTTTGGTATGGCTTACGGACACAAAGGAGAGCATAATAAAGCAATAGAGTATTTCAACAAAGCAGTAGCGATATACAAAAAAACATTGGGAGAGAAACATTCGTATATAGCCGTAGCCTATAACAATATTGGCGGAGCTTATTCCAATAAACATGATTATAACAAAGCAATAAACTATTACCAAAAAGCATTGTCTATCTTTAGTAAAGCACATAAAGAAAATCATTTTTATGTCGCTATATGTTACAACAATATCGGTGAAGCCTATCGAGAAAAAGGTGAATATAACAATGCATTAGAGTACTACCATAAAGCCTTGCCTATTTTTATCAAAGAGCTTGGAGAAAAACACCCGTACACAGCTACTTGTTACAATAATCTCGGCTTGACCTACGATTCCAAAGGAGAGTATAAAAAAGCTTTGGAATATTACACAAAATCACTGACTCTAAGGTTGGAAGTGGTGGGAGACAATCACCCGGATGTAGCACTATCTTACAATAACATTGGTCTAGTATACGACCATAAGGCTGAGTATGATAAGGCGATAGAGTACTATCAAAAAGCATCCGACATTCTCTGCAAATCCGGAAACAGGGACACAAAGCTTTTGGTATTTTCCAATTTATCCAAGGTGTATGAAAAGGCAAACAATATACCAATGGCAATAGAAACACTTAATATAACCGTTGATGTAATTCTAAAGTCCCGTTTAGAAATTGGTAGAGAGAAATCCGAATTTACATCTCGTCATATCAATAAGTTTGATCGCTTGATTCGTCTTTATCTTCAACAAGGCGACTACAATTCAGCCTTTGTTGTAGATTCCCTATCGAGAGGGCTTTCCATTACCGAAGGTTTAAACTTGAAGTCCGCTTTGATCAAGTCGGGAGTATCTCAAACAGACAGAGAAAGAATCCTAAATAAGTATGGTGAATTGTATTCCATGAATTCCGAAAAAGAAGTGGCACTTTCCCAAAATAAGATCAAAAAAATAGAATCGCTCACTCCCAAAATTTGGCAAATCGAAAAAGAGATTCAATATATTGAGGATGAATTCCAAGCAAAGTATACAAGGTATAAAGAGTTAAAGGAAACCGGAAAAATCTCTGTCCAAGAAATACAGAAATCCCTAAAAGAAGATGAAGCTATTCTTAGCTATAATCTCTCTAGCATAAAACCGGTTGTTTTTGTGATTCGCAAAACCGGAGAGTTGCAATTCCATGAGCTAAACATAAAAAGAGGAAAACTCATAAAAGACGTAAATAGCTTTTATACGTTAACTGCCAATGATGTAGAGAAAAAATCTCTTATCAAAATCAAATTGGATAAAGGTGGAGAGATGATCTGGGACGGAAACGCTTCCAAGTATGAAATGGATGATGATATGGAAAATATCTACGCATGGGAAAAGGAAAAAGACGAAAAGCAACAGATCAAAGATTTTCATAATCAAGTAGAACCAGGCTACCAAAGGGTAAAGGTAGGTAAATTCCTTGAGGAGTTGAGTCTAAAAGATGCCAAAGAATTGAGAGAAAAATTGAGTAAAGAATTGTATTTATACCTCATTCAGCCAGTAATACCAAAACTCAAAGGTACCAAAAGAGTTGTTGTGGTACCGGATGAAGTGTTGTACTATTTACCCTTTAATTTATTAAAAAATGAGCAAGGACAGAGTTTGGAAAAAAATTTAGAAATCAAGTTGATTCATTCTGCTGCTGTTTGGCTACAACTAAGAAAGAATGACCCAGGTTTGAGCCAACGCCATAACAATGAATTGCTAAGCATTGGAAATGCAGTGTATGATAAAGACTACAACAAAGAGGTAAGATCTGGTAAAAGAAATAGAAAGGTGAAATATGTCCGTATTATGAGGAGTAAGAGAAAAGGGTCGGACAACACTGTTTTACAAGAAAGAATGACTGAATCCGAATACCTAAGAAAAAATCGAAACGATGAATTTAATAATCTACCAGGAACCGAAGAAGAAGTACAAGCCATTGCCAAATTGGTCTATTCTCAAGATTCGGAAATAGAACAAAATATAAAGCTTGGAATCCATGCCAACGAAGACGATTTGCTCGATCTGAATGAAAGAAAGGAGTTGGAAAAATACAGAATTTTACACTTTGCAGTCCATGGAGTATTCGAAGACAGGAACGTGGAAGAAAATGCTCTTGTGCTCACCATTCCAAGCAAAGCAAAAGAATATCCCGAGTATAAAAAAGAAGCAGAAAAATTAAAAGAAGACGGATTCTTGCGGTTAGGTGAGGTAAAGAGTCTCTATTTAAAGTCGGAATTGGTAGTAATGAGTGCTTGTGAGACATCTCTCGGTTACGAGTCCGGGGGTGAAGGAATGGTCGGGCTTCCGCAAGCGTTTTTAATAGCTGGTAGTAGAAAGGTAATAGCAAGCCTTTGGCCTGTAGATGACAAAGCAACAAGCCTATTTATGCAGGTAATGTATAAAGCTCTTATCAAAGAGAAACTCAGTCCAAAAGAGGCTTTACACAAAGCAAGGGAAGTTGTAAAAAATACTCCAGGGTATGAAGAGCCAATGTATTGGTCTGGCTTTGTTCTCTATGAAGAGTAAAGAACAAATTGTAAATTATAGTATTTTGCCGGCAGGAAAAAACCTTGACAACTCTGTCAATAGAAAGAAAACTAACAAATGTGAAAAAATTACCCTTAGGTATTCAGACATTTAAGTCAGAATATATTGTTGCACCCATATTAGCTGAGCTATTTGACCTTTCCAATAAAAAAATAGGTTTATATTCCGGAAAAAAATTTGATGTGGATATTAAGGCAGGATTGAGAGGTGTTTGTGATTTTATCATAACCAGAACATTTCAACCATTTGTTATAAAAGACCCCATTAAAGAGATAGGTAGTATACTTGGTACATTAAACAATATAATCAAAGAAGAACTTACATTTTAAATTTGCTATCTATGAATTTCCATCTCTTATGCTAAAAGCCTATCCCCAAAACCCTTCGACCCTGCTCTCAGGGCAAGTCCCTGTTGATTGACACAAGGCTTGTTGCTTCCCCTCTTGGAGGATTCATATTGCGCGAATAAAAGGTAGAATCAGAAATTAACACAGTTTTTTCTGGAAATAAAAAGTCCTACCTTATAAGATAGGACGACAAAAAACACTTATGGTGTAAAATTCTACTATAAAA
Organism: Leptospiraceae bacterium; assembly: GCA_024233865.1. GTDB lineage: Bacteria > Spirochaetota > Leptospiria > Leptospirales > Leptospiraceae > JACKPA01. The sequence goes on from JACKPA010000011.1 coordinate 167,235, forward strand.
ACTAGAGGATATAAATTATGAAATTACTAAAACCGGATGAAAAATTGGTTCCCTATGGTTTAAGAGCTATGAAAATGGTTGCGGAGAAAGCAGATACAGGCCTTGGTAGTTCTCACCGTACTTTACTGGATGCAGCACAAAAAGTCTTACTGCATACAAATATAGACATAGACACTCTTGAACCGATAACCCCTATAGAACTCTTGGAACATTTTGTCGATGAAGCCTTACAACATCAATTAATACATGGTATGATTGTTTTGAGTCTTGTGGATAACCCTTCGACTAAAGAACAAACAAAATTAATTTCTGAATTTGCGAAGGCTTTTGGTGTTGCAGAACCAGCCTTAGACGTAGTTTCTCACCTTGCCAATAAAGAAATGCTTAAATTCAAATTAGATTTTTTTCGTCGTTCACATCTTCATGATGCCCTGAAAAACCAATACAAAGAGCATGGTGGAATAATTGGTTTGGCAAAAGCAATCTTAGGGGTAAAAGGACTCGTCGAAGATAAGGAGTTAGCCAAGAAATTTCATGATTTAGGAAAATTACCTGAAGATACACTTGGTTATGGTTTTTATCGACATTATGTTGATCATGGGTTTCCATTTCCTGGTGAAAAAGGTGGATTTCCTTACTCTGGAGTTTATCATGATTTTGGTCATGTTCTTTCGGGATATGGAGTTACTCCAGAAGGAGAAACATTGCAAGGATGTTTTCAGGCTGGATTTCGCAAAAGTGAAAATGCTTTTTTTATTATTTTATTTGTTGTACTGTCATTTTCTGCTGGCATAAATGTAACTCCGTAAAACAAGAGGAATATCATAGCACTCTGGTTCATGAAAATATTGCAGAAGAAATGTTTCATGCAATTCAACGCGGTTCTGGCATGAATATTGATCTGGCTGACAATTGGGACTTCTGGCCTTATGTTTCTATGCCTGTCGAAGAAGTTCAAGAAAAAATTCGGACTGATTTCATAATAATTTTCCAGTATTTCATTCCTGTAAGAGCAACAAAACTTTTATAAAAAGCAGATTTGCTCTTAAGAGAGTAAATACATCCACAAAATCAAAGTTTTATGCTCCAGTTGCGTTAGGTATTTGGTGTGCTAACTGGGAAATAGGATGTGAATCACTTTGGAATCAATGGTCACTTTGAAGATAGTTCCAAAAAACTTTTACCTTGGAAAGGATTTTTGGGATTTGGTTTTTGTTTTTGAGATGGACTTTCCTATAACCTTCAATGGCAACCCCATAAAGAAAAAATTGATGTGATTACCAGAGATGATCTTTTGATTGATGTGGATCGCTTTCCTTTGTTCGCAAGATAGACGATGATTTTCTATATAAGCATCTCCGGAAGCATTGAAAACATCAGCAACTTCAGGTGCTTTTTGATTCTCGTTCAAGGATTCGTATCAAATGGACTTACAACATTTAGCTTATCTAAACTAACGGTATGCAAATAGATTGCAGTTGTTTTTATGTTTGTATGCCCAAGCAATGTTTGTATATGTCTGATACTAACACCGTCTTCCAATAAGTGAGTTGCAAAGGAATGTCTAAGCGAATGAGGAGTTGCTTTTTTTATAATACCAGTTCTGATTGATGCTTTCTTGAATATTAACTGGACAGTTTTTCGATTAAGTGGTACTTTTTTATTACCTTGAGTATAAAACAGATATTCAGAAGGGGCATTTATCTCAATATGCCTTTCTAATAGTTTTAGACTTTTTCCGGATAGAATTGTATATCTATCTTTATTATCTTTTGCATTTCTAACAAAAATCTGTCTTCTATCTTTATCTATGTCCGTTAATTTAAGATTTACAACTTCACTAACTCTTAATCCCGCTGAATATAGAAGTGAAATGAACACTTTATGTTTGATGTTATAAATCGAATCAATAATTCTAATAATTTCTTGTTTTGAAAGAACAATTGGCTTTGATTTATGAACCTTACATTTTGGAATACTAAAACCTCTTAAGTTTAGATGTTCAATGAATCGGTCTTTTAAGACTCCCATGGATAATTCTCCTTGATTTTTGATAAATCAAGTTTTTTATCAGTTTATGGGCTGTTAAGAAGTTTCTATTTGAGACTTAGAATGAGGAGGGAGGGGCATAAAATTGGAATTTGGGATAAGATATGCCGAAATATTACTGTGCGTAAGCAGTTTTGTTCAAGTGATCTTATGGAAGTCTTTGGTAGCTATAGCAGGGACTTGCCCTGAGCAGGGTCGAAGGGTTTTGGGGATTGACTTTACGCCGGAGAAACGCTTTCCTATATAAAGAACTTAATTTATTTTTTATTGAGTAAATTAAACTATTATAAAAATTATGTTATATGAAACAAGAAATACAAGGTTATGAAAGTTTGGAACTCATCTATGAAAGTAGAAATTCAACTATTTATAGAGCAATCCGCAAGGTTGACAAAAAGTCAATAATTCTTAAATGGGTTCCCAAAGAATCAAATTCAGCTATTCTTTCTCACCTTATCAACGAGTATAAGATAGCACAATTATTCCAATCTAAAAAAGTAATTGGAGTCTACTCTTTGGAAAAGATGGGTGAAGGTAATGCTTTGGCCTTGGAAGATTTTGGAGCAGTTTCACTTAAGGAATATATGGATGGAAAACCATTAGATATAGCTAACTTTCTGAAAATTGCTTTGCAAATGTGTGAATCATTAATAGATGTTCATGGGAAAGATGTTATTCACAAAGACATTAACCCAAGCAATTTTGTAATCAATCCATTGGATGGACAGCTAAAAATCATTGATTTTGGTATATCATCTTTACTTTCTCGTACAGAGCAAGAGATTGTTTCTCCAGAAAGGCTAGAAGGAACTTTTGCATACATATCACCGGAACAAACCGGTAGAATGAACCGCTCTATTGACTACCGAACCGACTTTTATTCTTTAGGAGTCAGTTTTTATGAAATGTTGACAGGTCATTGTCCTTTTCAAGCTGAAGATGCAATGGGTTATGTACACTCCCATATCGCCCAAAATCCAAAAACACCCAACCAAGTAAATCCGGAAATCCCAGCAGTCATTTCTGATATAATAAGGAAACTCTTAAGTAAAAATGCAGAAGACAGGTATAAAAGTGCCCTAGGTTTAAAGCATGATTTGGAAAACCTGCAGACTTATGGTTTTGAGTCTAGTTTTAAGATCGGAGAGAAAGATTATTCTACCCGTTTGTCTATTCCACAAAAACTTTATGGTAGGGAAAAAGAGATTCAGACATTCTTAGATGCTTTTAAAAAAATGAATGTGGACGGTGGAGATGTATCCCTTCAACTTGTAGCTGGTTATTCAGGTATTGGCAAGTCTGTTCTTGTGCACGAGATTCACAAACCAATCATTGAGAGCAGAGGTTATTTTATTTCTGGTAAATTTGATCAGTTTAAACGTAATATCCCATATTCTGCAATAATACAGGCATTTAATGCATTAATAGAACAATTGTTATCCGAAAAAAAAGAGAAACTAGAAACATGGAAAGAAAAATTATCTAAGGTGTTAGGAGTGAATGCTGGGGTTATTATTGATGTAATCCCGGAATTAGAATTGATTATTGGAAAACAACAACCCGTTCCGGAATTGGGTCCTATGGAATCTCAGAACCGTTTTAATCTAACGTTTCAAAATTTCATAAACGTATTTACCGAGAAAGAACATCCTCTTGTGTTATTTTTGGACGATATGCAATGGGCAGATTCTGCTTCTCTCAACCTTCTTAAAAATCTAATAGCAGATAATCACTACCTTTTTATCATTTGTGCATATAGAGACAACGAAGTTGATTCAACTCATCCGCTAATTCATACTATAGAAGAAATAAATAAAAAAGGATTTAAAATAGATACTTTAACTCTTTCTCCGTTAAAAAAAGAAGATGTAAACAGTTTAATAGCAGATTCTCTGGATACAAAAGAAGAAAACATCAACTCCCTCACCAATCTTGTTATGGAGAAAACAAACGGAAACCCATTTTTTATAAATGAGTTTTTAAAAACTTTGTATCTGGAGAAGATTTTATTTTTTGATTTAAACCAAAACAAATGGATATGGAATACGGAAGAAATCTATAAGAAAAATATAACCGATAATGTTGTAGATCTAATGATAACACGCATGGAGAGGCTCTCCCAGGAAACAAGGCAAGCCTTGCAACTAAGTGCGTGTATCGGCAATCTATTTGATTTGAATACTGTTTCAATTGTATCAGAAAAACCATCATCCGAAATCCTAAAAGACTTGTACCAAGCGATGGCTCAAGGAATGTTGGTCCCGTTAGGAGAGACAAGAAAATACATTATAGAAGAAAGTGAAATATCAGTAGAGCAAGCCTCCTTGTGCTTTATCAAGTTTCAACATGATAGAATTCAACAAGCAGCTTATTCCTTAATTGATGAAAATGATAGAAAAGCAGTGCACCTAAAGGTTGGAAATTTGCTTTTGTTAAATACAAGTGAAAACGATTTAGAAGACAATCTATTTGAAATAGTTGGGCATTTGAACTATAGTAGAGAATTAATTTCTGATGAGGACGAGCGTCTTAATTTAGCTAGCTTAAATTTAAGAGCAGGAAAGAAATCAATGGAAAATGCCGCGTATGAAATTGCTCAGGATTTTTATCAAAATTGTCTGGACTTACTTGGTGATAATAGATGGTCGTCAAATTATGAATTAACAATGGATTGTTATCTTGATTATGCTAGTAGTAATATTCCATTATCAAAATACCAAAAAGCAAGTGATCTTTTAGATGAAGCTTTAGTATGTGCAAAAAATACACTGGAAAAAGGCAAAGTCTTTATTATAAAAATTGAAATTCTTTCCAGTAAAGGAGAGTATATTGAAGCAATAAAAACCGGTATAGATGCATTAAAGCTTTTCAATATCAATTTACCTTCTTTGGATTCTGAGGAAGAGATAACAAGTTCATTTACTAAAGAATTTGAGTTTTATAAAAACTATATTAAAGATAAACATATATCTGATATATACAAATTAGAAATAAATGAAAATCTTGAAAATATTATTTCTTATCGAATAATTGCATCATTATATGATTGTGTTGTAAATTCTGCTCCAAATTATTTTGGAATTGTATCAATATTGTTGGTGAACTTGTCCTTTCAAAAAGGTTTAACTTCTTATTCTTCACTGGGTTTTAGCTTTTTTGGTATGACTCTTGTCGTTTTGCAGGATTATAAATCAGCTTATCAATTTGGGCTTCTTGCCTTAGAGGTATCTGGGAAAAAAATATATGACCCTGTTGTTTATGCCAAAACACTAACTACAAATGGTGCTTTTCTACATCATTTAAACAAACACTTTCAAGAGAGTATAGAACTACTGGAAAAGTCATTTGAACTCTGCTTAGAATCTGGTGACTTGTTATATGCAGCTTATAGCTATGCAAATCTTTCACGTAGAATTTTTGTTGCTTCTAGAAATTTAGAAAGCACCTTTGAAGAATTTAATAAAAAAAAGACAACTGTTTTAAAATTACAAAATATACCAGTTTTTTCTGTTATTAGTGCTTTACAATCTTTACCTGCTTGTCTTTTAAAAAAATCGCCTCAAACAGAAATGGATTTTGAGGATTTTTCAGAAAAAGTATTTTTGGAGCAATTTCAGGTTGTTCCTGTTTTTATAGAAATGTTTTTAAATTATAAAGTTCAATATCTATTTTATTTGGAATATCATACGAATGCTGAAGATATAATTTTTAGTAATGAAATGTCTTCCCTTGTAGTTCTTCCTGATAATGAAGAATATAAGTTTTTTTCAACCTTAGTTTTATTAACAAGAATCAATGAAGTTAATGAATCTGAGAAAAATAAATACTGGAAAAAAATAGAAGAGAATTATGCTTATATACAACTTCTCTCTAAATTCTCTCCCAAAAACTATTTCTGTCATGAAAGATTGGTATTGGCTGAAATGAATCGAGTTAAAAAACAGGAGGTTTCTGCAAATCTTGAACTATATGAAGAAGCAATCAAACAGGCAGAATTGAATGAATTTATCCAATACGAAGCCCTTGCCAATGAACTTTTTGCAAAATTTTGGTTAGAAAGAGGAAATAAAAGATATGCAAAACTACATATAACAGAAGCTCACCGTCTTTATGCAGAATGGGGAGCATTGGCCAAAGTCAAGCAGCTTGAAGAGAAATATTCGGAGTTTATCTTATTAGAAAAAAAAATACAATACGATAGAGCTTTTCCAAAAAAGACTGGTACCACAACAAGTGCAATCTTGGGAGCTCTGGATTTAAGTTCCATAATAAAAGCTTCCCAAGCAATTTCCGGTGAAATCAGACTAGAAAGCCTAATCCAAAAATTTATTAAAATCATAATCGAAAACGCCGGAGCGGAGAGGTGCTTATTACTTATAAAAGAAAACGATGAATTATTTATAATGGCAGAGGGAGATACAAAAAAAATTGAGACCAAATTAAATGCTCCAATTTCTCTAAAAGATATTGAAACAAATAAATTGCTCTGTTTGCCTATTATAGAATATGTAGAAAGAACAGAGAAAGCAGTCATTTTACACAATGCAAACATGGAAGGTCAGTTTATAAATGATCCTTATATAAAGAACAATGCTTTAAAATCCATTTTTTGTATACCAATCTTACAACATGGAAATCGAACTGGGATTATATACTTAGAAAACAATCTTAGCATAGGAGCCTTTACAGAGGGAAGAGTTGAGGTATTAAAAATTCTTTCTAGCCAAGCAGCAATTTCCATAGAAAATGCAAACCTTTATTCTAACCTTGAGGAGAAAGTAGAAGAAAGGACAGCTGATTTACAAGAAGCTCTTGAAAAAGTAAGAAAGTTAAAAAACCAACAAGACGCAGATTATTTTTTAACTTCTCTTTTAGCAGAACCTCTCGGACAGAGTAACGCCCAAAGCAATAAGTTCAAAATTGAGGAATTTCTTAAACAAAAAAAGCAATTTCAATTTAGGGAGAAAAACTACGAAATCGGTGGGGATATAAATGTAAGTTATAATATTAACCTTCAAAATCAAAATTATATAGTTGCTTTAAATGGTGACGCTATGGGAAAATCGACACAAGGAGCAGGTGGTTCTCTTGTATTAGGTACTGCTTTTAAGGTCATAATCGAAAGGACTATAAAAGCTTGGGGTTCAAGGCTGAGACCCGAAAAATGGCTTACAAACGTATATAAGGAGCTTAACGATGTATTTTTGAGCTTTGAAGGTCTAATGATGATGTCTATTACACTCCTGCTCATTGAAGAAGAAACAGAAATCCTTTATGTACTCAATGCAGAAAATCCCCTTTCTGTTTTATACAGGAAGGGGAAAGCTAAATTTATTGAAATCGAAGGAATACTGCCAAAAATAGGAATGAAAGAAGTTGAAACAGATGATCTAAATATCTATAGAGTACAGTTGCAAAAAGATGACATTCTCTTTTGTGGTTCTGATGGTAGAGATGACTTTTACCTAAAAAGTAAACCAAAAATTATGCATAGAGACGATGAACTCTTTTTGCGTAACATAGAAACATTACAAGGTAATTTGGAAAGTATGGTTGCCTGGTACAATGAAAATGTAATATTGGCAGACGATATTTCTCTTATTAAAATTTGCTATTTATGAAATTAGTCTCACTCAAAGTTTTTGCCAACATAAAAATTCAAAATCATTAGAAAAAATTACATCCCATATATAGCTTTTATGTCATTTTACCTTGGGTAAAATATTGCAAAGACTTAAATTTTTTAGAATGATTTGTTGATAAATATTAATCCAATAAATCCATGAAAACTTGTTTTAATATTATCAATTCATAACAATATTGTTTTGTCTTACCTTAAAATTTAGAAACTAGTAGATTTTCCAGGCTCTAGAGAAAAAAGTTTTAATTTTAAAAGATAAGAGAAATTAAAATAATTATAGCTATAAAAAGACTATCTAAACAATACAAATTTAAGACCCATTCTTACAATTAGCCCTGGGTGGACATTGACATAAAACTCTAAGTATTGTTTCTGACGTTTATCCCTGTAAAGATAATAACCTCCTAAGTTCCATCCGACAAACCGGCAATAGCCTCTTCCTACAAGGATTAGCTAAAATTCCATAATACCTGATTCGCATAAACCCAGACGGGACAACATGCTGAAGAAATCGCCTGATAAATTCTTCATGTTCCAATGTCATAACCTTCTGCTTGTTATCTCTATAATCTTTGTAATAGAAGCTAACTGTATTTTCCGTTTGCACTTTTATTGGAAAAAGAAACTCATCCTTAAAGGTCCAAGTATTATTAGAAGTATCTAATCCTCCACCAGTTAATATACAGTGTATATGTGGATGAAAAGAAAGAATTTGTCCCCAAGTATGAAGTGTTGCTATCATCCCTGGTTTACCACAAAAGTATTTGTCTGTTTTAGCCAATAGTTCAATTGTCTTTGCAACAGATTGAAAAAAAATCTGATACATCAACTTCTGATTAGGATGGAAGAGAAACAAAGGATTCAATTCTTCTGGTAATGTAAAGACAACATGGTAATATGTAATTGGCAATACATCTTTCTTCCGATGGTAAAGCCATTTGATTTTTTTCTGGAATCCACACTTAGGACAATTTCTGTTTCTACATGAGTTATAGGAAATATCAATTATCCCGCATGTTGGACAGTGAGTAGTGTGTCCGCCTAAGTTGGCTGTTCTGCAATTCCGAATATCCTCTATCGCTTTCCTTTGTTCGCAAGATAGACGATGATTTTCTATATAAGCATCTCCGGAAGCATTGAAAACATCAGCAACTTCAGGTGCTTTTTGATTCTCGTTCAAGGATTCGTATCAAATGGACTTACAACATTTAGCTTATCCAAACTAACAGTGTGTAAATAAATTGCATTTCTAACAAAAATCTGTCTTCTATCTTTATCTATGTCCGTTAATTTAAGATTTACAACTTCACTAACTCTTAATCCCGCTGAATATAGAAGTGAAATGAACTATGCCGGATGATTATCCTACATCCACATATTATTGTGGTACCTATACTGCACCAACAATTAGCAATCTATTTTCAAATACTCTGTTAAGAGGTTATTGGAGTTCCTCTGTTTATAGTGCGACAGACGGTTGGATTTCCGATTTTGGTAATGGCGCTACACTCAACAACAATAAGACGGATAGCAGCATGTACGTTCGTTGTGTGTCACCGTAGTTAAACTTCGTCCACTACAAGTGACCGGTTACCGAGTAGCCCTTAAGGGCATATTGAGGTATTGGTTATTTTTCCGCCCGTTAGGGCGGATTGACCAACCGTAGCCGTAAGGCATATCGAAGCTATTCTTTCCCACCGACCAATTCACCAGGGTTATACCCTAACTCTCGCAGTTTTTGAGCCAATATTTCGGCTCGTTCTCGCTCTCTTTCCTTCTCCAAGCGTTCTTTTTCGGCTCGCTCTCGCTCTCTTTCCTTCTCCAAGCGTTCTTTTTTAGCTCGTTCTTGCTCTCTTTCAAATTCCAGCAAGACCAGTTTTTTTTGCCTGTCATACATCCTCAAATACGTCTTGAGTTTACCTTTGACTTTCCCTGTCCATACGCCTAAGTAGCAGTTCAGTTCTCTCGACCACAGCCAACCTTCTGGATTCTTCAACAATTCTTGGTAAAATCCATACTGATTCAATCGCCAACCTCGCAAATAACTCGGATTGTATGGATCGTATACGAAGTATTCCGATGTCCGAAACGTCTGCTCATACAATTCCTTTTTGTCTACCAAATCAACTTGGTAAGTACTTTCAGATAACAATTCTACGATTACATTGGGATATTTCCAGTTCTCTTCCCACAACGTCCAAGTTTTTCGCTCTTTTGTGCCATCCACACCTTTTACAAAAAAAAAGTCCGGACCTCTCAAGTCTTTGTTTTTGAGTTCTTGGGGATTGAAATAGATAAACATGTTTCCACCGGCAAAAAAGTCTTTTCGCTTACCCATGGTAAACTCAGCCGAGTCAATCAAAATGTTCATATTTTCTCTATGGGTAGGCGTTTCCAAAGGAATACCATCATCACAAGGTAGGTTTGTGGGATATTTTATCTGTTCGAGAAGGGTAACTGATTGTGGCATACTTTTTCTCCATGGGATAATCCAATACAATGATTTGTTCAATCATCATTGTTTTCCAAAATAGAGCAAGATTTTTTTAATAAAATTATTTCCGCTCATGTGGTATTTTGTGTGACACCACATAAAATACGTAGAAACTCCAACGTAACTTTTTTTAAATTGTGAGCCCATTCATGCATAGCAAGATACTGTTGAAGATATTTCTTGTTTACACCACGAAAAGGACGAAGGAAATTACGTAAACCTGTCCATAGCCCCTCTATGGTGTTGGAATGAACCTCACGTATTCCATCACCATCATCATCTCGTGCCCACTCACGTTTACCAGGTGCATGACAAACAGTTAAATGTATACGCTGTGATTCAGACAAATAATTATAGGCACCCCATTCATCAGTATTGATAGTTGTATTATCCATGGTTGCATCTAAAACAGAGGATTCAAGATCCTTTCTTCCACTATTTTTTTTAGAATTAATTGAATCTGACCACTTTCTCGCCCAACGATTCCCAACACGGGAGGACGATCTGTATCCCAAGTGCCATGACCTCGTGTTTTATTAGCACGTACGCGTGGTGGGTCGTCTGGTTTTGGGTGTAAAACACCTTTTTCACCTGCATTTTGATACATCTCATCTACTTCCACAACGTCGTCTGTTAAAGGCTTACGAACACAAGCCTGTGATGAAAACTCCTGCATTTTGTGCCTACGATTAAGTAAAGTACTATAGTCTATATCCAGTTCCTTGGCTAGATGCAGAGTTGATATCCCCTGGGAAAAGCCTTTTAAAATATGTACTATCATAGAGCAGTTATAGTGTGTACCTTGCCATATTGTCTTAGAAAATGCGTTATAGATTCGATTACATGAGCAGTGAAAATATAATACTGGTTCTCGGTCTCTTCTGTGAACCTTTGATTGCTCAACAGGAGAATTGCAATCTGGACAAGATAAACCTTTAGGATGCAAAATTTGAACAAGATAATCGTAACATTTCTGTTCATCCATCAATTCGACTGTTGAAAAAATGATCATTAATTCCACCTTTAGCAAAATTATTAAAAATCATCATTGACTATAAAAATTATATTGTCAAGCGTTCACACGATTCCCAATATGAGCGATTATTTCAAATCAGATACATCTAAAATCCTTACAATTTTTTTGAAAAAAAAGGTGATTTTCCAAGAAATAAATTGACTTTCCAGGGATTCCCCCGAAAAGAAATTTTTTAAATCCCGTCAATTGATGTATCGAGCTTCTCCAAACAAACCGGCTAATACCGGTGTTTACTAACAGAAATCGAAATTGTTTTAAGGATTAGTTTATGAAATCAAATTTCATTCTCAAATATACATCAATAGGGGTGATTCCCTTTTTGCTTTTGGTTGGATTGCTTTTTTCATGCAAAGCAAATGAAAAGAACTCTAAAAAAGAAAAAACTGCCTTAGCAGCCGCAGCGATTCTTCTTAGCCAGACAAGTTGTAATGGCTCGAGCGTAAGCCGTGACTGGGGAACTTTTACGGATTGTAATGACGGGACAGTTAAGTTTGTTGGGACGGCTGGAACTTTTGGTGGAAATTCTTATCCGGCTCAAACACTCTATTTTACCAAGTGTGTATACGGACAGACTTATAATTCTGCAACCAACGATTGTGATGGGACAAGTAACTTAGGAAACTATGGAGCAAAGAATATTCAATTTTGCAAAACCTATGATAATTCTTGCGATAATACTATTACGGTAACATCGGGTCCATTGTTTGACGCTTGTAGCGGTCTAAGCTTAACTGGAAAGTCATGGCGTGTACCAACCAAAAATGAGTTAAAATTGCTAGTCAATTGTGCAAATACAACTAATATGCCAGATCATGATTATCACTCTTGCCCTAAAACAGATTTACTGAATATCATTAATTTATTTCCAATTCCTTCTACATTAAGGGATTTTTATTGGTCATCAAATGTGTACACTGGTAGTAATTTGGGCAATGGTAATATGTCTTATGCGCTTTTCGTCTCGTTCGACGATGGGTACGTGCTGTCAGATTGGAAGGATAAATCCTACTATGCTCTTTGTGTTAGCAGCGCAACCTACAACATAAGCGGAACAATAACCGGACTTACCGCAGACGGTTTAGTATTGCAAAACAACTCCGGAGACGATTTGACCGTTTCTTCCGGAGCGACTACATTCGCCTTTACCACAAAAGTGAGCGGAGCTTACGCAGTGACAGTCAAGACACAACCAACCGGATTAACTTGTAGTGTGAGCAGTGGAAGTGGAACGGCGATTGCCGACGTGACGAATGTGAGTATAAGTTGTAGTAGTTCTAGCAGTATACAACCTCAAGTAGTTGCAGTGGTACAACTGCAACTTACAGCTGGGGGACGTTTACGGACTGTAATGACGGGACAGTTAAGTTTGTGGGAGTGGCTGGAACGTTTGGTAGCAATTCTTATACAGCTCAAACGCTCTATTTTGCCAAGTGCACATACGGACAGACTTACAATTCTGCAACCAACGATTGTACGGGAACGGGGAATTCAGGCAATAATTACGGAGCATCTACCGTTCAATACTGTAATGCAACTAATAGTACTTGTGACAATGGTACAACATTAAACGGGACAGGAACAAGTAGTGCTTATACAGCTTGCAGTGGTTTGAGTTTGGTTGGGAAGTCTTGGAGAGTTCCGACGAAGAACGAGTTAAAATTAACAATTAGTTGTACTAATGGAACTATGCCGGATGATTATCCTACATCCACATATTATTGTGGTACCTATACTGCACCAACAATTAGCAATCTATTTTCAAATACTCTGTCAAGCGGTTATTGGAGTTCCTCTGTTTATAGTGCGACAGACGGTTGGATTTCCGGTTTTGGTAATGGCGCTACACTCAACAACAATAAGACGGATAGCAGCATGTACGTTCGTTGTGTGTCACCGTAGTCCAACTTCGTCCACTACAAGTGACCGGTTACCGAGTAGCCCTTAAGGGCATATCAAGGTATTGGTTATTTTTCCGCCCGTTAGGGCGGATTGACCAACCGTAGCCGTAAGGCATATCGAAGCTATTCTTTCCCACCGACCAATTCACCAGGGTTATACCCTAACTCTCGCAGTTTTTGAGCCAATATTTCGGCTCGTTCTCGCTCTCTTTCCTTCTCCAAGCGTTCTTTTTTAGCTCGTTCTTGCTCTCTTTCAAATTCCAGCAAGACCAGTTTTTTTTGCCTGTCATACATCCTCAAATACGTCTTGAGTTTACCTTTGACTTTCCCTGTCCATACGCCTAAGTAGCAGTTCAGTTCTCTCGACCACAGCCAACCTTCTGGATTCTTCAACAATTCTTGGTAAAATCCATACTGATTCAATCGCCAACCTCGCAAATAACTCGGATTGTATGGATCGTATACGAAGTATTCCGATGTCCGAAACGTCTGCTCATACAATTCCTTTTTGTCTACCAAATCAACTTGGTAAGTACTTTCAGATAACAATTCTACGATTACATTGGGATATTTCCAGTTCTCTTCCCACAACGTCCAAGTTTTTCGCTCTTTTGTGCCATCCACACCTTTTACAAAAAAAAAGTCCGGACCTCTCAAGTCTTTGTTTTTGAGTTCTTGGGGATTGAAATAGATAAACATGTTTCCACCGGCAAAAAAGTCTTTTCGCTTACCCATGGTAAACTCAGCCGAGTCAATCAAAATGTTCATATTTTCTCTATGGGTAGGCGTTTCCAAAGGAATACCATCATCACAAGGTAGGTTTGTGGGATATTTTATCTGTTCGAGAAGGGTAACTGATTGTGGCATACTTTTTCTCCATGGGATAATCCAATACAATGATTTGTTCAATCATCATTGTTTTCCAAAATAGAGCAAGATTTTTTTAATAAAATTATTTCAAATCAGATACATCTAAAATCCTTACAATTTTTTTGAAAAAAAAAGTGATTTTTTAAGAAATAAATTGACTTTCCAGGGATTCCCCCGAAAAGAAATTTTTTAAATCCCGTCAATTGATGTATCGAGCTTCTCCAAGCAGACCGTAACACCGTTCGCGAGCAGAAATCGAAATTATCTTAGATTAAGGATTTATGTATGAAATCAAATTTTATTCTCAAATATATAGCGGTAGAGATGATTCTCTTTTTGTCTTTGGTTGGATTGCTTTTTTCATGCCAAACAAATAACGATAACGACAACTCTAAAGAAGTTGCGGGAGCAGCAGTTGTCCTTAGTCAGCCAACCAACCGGACTAACTTGCACAGTGAGTAGCGGAAGCGGAACGGCAACTGCGAATGTAACGAATGTGAGTATAAGTTGTAGTAGTTCTAGCAGTAGCACAACCTCAAGTAGTTGGACAAACGGACAAACTAGTCCAGCGTATAATGCGTGTAATAGTTATAGTATGACAGGGAAATCATGGAGAGTACCGACTTTTACTGAGTTGAGATTACTGACAGAATGTACAAGTGGTGAAATACCAAATGATTGTGCTCAATGCACAAGTTTTACCGCTCCAACAATCAACAGTTTATATCCGAATACAGTTTCAGGTTACTATTGGTCTTCCTCTGGATACCCAACTGACACAACTGGCGCGTACAGCCCTTATTTCGGTAATGGTTCCGAATGCTACAGCAATAAGTCGACACAGTACCTCTAGCTCCGTTGTGTGTCACCGTAGTTAAACAGAGTTTATCCCGGACGAAGTTGAAAAAGCCTGCCTCCGAATTTATTCCGGAGGTTTAGCTACGTTATCTTACTCATTTCATCCATGGAAAGTCCGGTTTGTTTCCGAATTTCTTCCTCTGACACACCAGCACTTCTTAACATTTTGGCTAAATTGAAAATTACTTTTCGATTCTCATCCAAGGCTTTATCCTTTTCATCCAAGGCTTTGCGGTTTTCTTCTAATTCCTTCGCATTTTCCTCCAAGGTTTGAAATAGGTCTTGAACTTTCCTCTCCATTTCCTCCTCAAATTCTAACTGCTTCCTCACTTTCTCGTCTTGAGTTGCCTTATACAAACGGCGTATTAATTGCTGCACGAGTGCGTCCGATTGAATCTCTTCCGGTTGATCGTCAGGATATTCCATCACCCGACTATGGAATCCCGTTTCTGAAAACACAGTCAACATTCTTTCCAATGGTTTTTTCCCATTTGTGCTTTGCGGAACTGCCAATTGCAACATATACGACTCGTGGTTTAGCTTCTCCAAAAATTCTATTCTTCCAGGGATTTCCTTGTTTTCCAATACGTCATAGTAGTGATTTTTCAGCTTCACTACTTTCGGAAACCGTTCATCCTCTATGTATCCCAAAAAGTAGATCACTATGATCGAATAAAATTCCGGTATTTCTACTGTTTCTCCTTTCCGGTTCTTTCCAATTAGAATATTGTCTATCCTTTGGTATTGCTCTCCGATATACTTCCGAAAACGGAACAAATCCATGGATTTCTTGGACTTCTGGAGTTCGATTAAGACTTTTCGCTTTTCGTTTTCTTTTGTGAGAATGAGGGCGTGGAAGTCCATTCGCAAAAAGTTCATTTCTTGTTTGGAAGTGGTGGCTGTGTATTCCTGTGGTTTGAAATCGAGTTCAAGGATTTCGCAACCGATGATTCGCCCGATGATACCTTTTGCAATATTGATGTCTTCCATAAGGAATTTGAAAGCGTTGTCATAGATAGGATTTGCGATTAACATAATTTAGTTTTGGTGTCTGGTATTCAGTAGTCAAGAGAATTAAAGAGAATTATGAATTGTTAGTTGTCTTTCATTCAAAATTCAACATTAAAAATTATCAATTACTAGCTGATTTCCTTACATAAAGAATTTAAATTATATTTTGATCAATTTCTTATTTTTGCCTCTTTATTTTCATTTTTCTTTCTAGTTTACAAGATACTAAAAGGAAAGGAATAATTCATCATAGAAAGTCCGGTCTGTTTTCGAGTATCTTCCTCTAGCACACCAGCACCCATTCAAAATTCAACATTAAAAATTATTAATTCTTACAAAAATCCTTACATTTTTTTTGAAAAAAAAAGTGAATTTCTAAGAAATAAATTGACTTTCCAGGGATTCCCCCGAAAGGAAATTTTTTAAATCCCGTCAATTGATGTATCGAGTGGTAAAGAGTTTTATAGGTAATATGGCAAAAGCACTTTCTATTTTCATTTTATTATTTACGATTGTTCGTTGTGGATATCCGGACAACCGAATAGAACAACCAAAAGTATCCCAGGGGGTTTTCGACCTATCCGGTTGGGATTTTCAAACAAATGGGAACTTATCTATCAATGGTGATTGGGAGTTATATTGGAATCAATTGATCGATCAACGGAGCTTTTTGGTATACGCCGCAAATAGGTTTGTCTTCTCAGATTATTGTACAAACACACAATAAACTGGCAATAGACGCAGCTCTTTTTGGTTCCATATTCATCATGGCTTTGTATCATTTCTCTTTTTATCTTCATCGCAAAAAAGACAAAACTTCTTTGTATTTCGGATTTTTTTGTTTGACTGCTTCTATCTATGTTATTTCAGCAAACGAAGCGTTGATCTATATCTTCTTCCCGACTATTCCATTTCGACTTGCCTATATCCTTTTGTTTGTTTATTACTTGGCAGTTCCATTGTACGTGTCTTTTGTTTCCGACCGAATTCTCATTCAAAATCATACAGTGGATTTGGTTACTTTTTTCGTTAGGGTATACATTCGTAATACTTTCAAGTTCGGAAATCGGAACCGTTATAGAAGGACATTTTCTCTTTGTTGTTCCGGCTGCACTGTTTTATGCTCTAATGATGGTAGTGAAAGCTCTTATTAGAAAAAAGAAGGATGCCATCTATATACTTGCTCCCAATCTCGTTGTATTGAATATGACATGATTTCCGATATAGACAGAAAGAGTTTACAGATCGAATACTATATTCCTGAAGATACGATTCTAACAGCAGACGAACATTTGTTGGAAGAAGTTTTAAGGAACTTGGTGATGAATGCAGTCAAATTCAGTCACCCCAACGGAAAAATCGAGATTCATTTTACGGAAGATGAAACATTTCAGTACATCAAAGTCAAAGACTATGGAATCGGAATTTCCATACGCTTCCAAAGCAACCTTTTCGAACCCAGACGAAACGGATTTTCACTCGGAACGTTTGGTGAAAAAGGATTCGGTCTTGGTTTGAGTTTAAGTCGTGAAATTGTCCAAGCCCATTTCGGACATATTTCCGTAGAATCTGAAGAAAACATGGGAAGTTCTTTCACGGTTGCTTTGCCTTCCAATAAAAAAACGGTATTTCTAATCCTTAAAGATAAAGAAAAAGAATCAAATTTTACTAATAAAATGATTGAAAAGAAGTTATTACCTATCTCGTGCGATTCATACGAAAAAATTCCGGAACTTTTGGACAGAATCAGCCCTAAGTGCATCTTCGTTCAAGACAAGCAGGATAATTTGGAATTAAAGACGACACTGCAAAAACCATTTGAAAGACCGTTTGTTTAGTATTATGTGTAGTGGAATTCTACTTAACAAAGCACTAAACAAAACCTAAAATTTTACCTTTTTACAGCGTCGCCATTAAATACTTTTATTACAAAACACAAATCTAACATTTTGTATGCATATATTCTTATTCTTGTTATGGATACAAATAATGTTCCTATTCATCCAAGAAGTATAGAAACTGATTGGTTTTTTGATGAATTCCTAACAAAAATGCAAGCAATTACTTAAAGTATTTCGAACGAATTTTGTAACCTAATTCACCATTGGTTTTGGCATCAAAAAATTCTCGAATTTTATGCAACCGATATTCTATAGCCTTTTCTGTTTTATCTAAAGCTCTTGCGATCTCTTTGAGGTTTTATTGTTTGTATGTAGTCAATCACTTGACCTCCCTTCGTAAAGTGAGCGTCGATTAAAAGCATAGGATAAGACTTCAGTATCGTCCGCAACCCCTCGATAACAACAGAATGATCGTCAACGATTAGCAATTTCTTTGGTTCGATGAATTTTCTCCATAGGATCAACTTTTATACAATCCCTGGTATTAATCAAGAAAATTATTGTAAAAAGAGAGTATTAATTCAATATTCTAATTTCGCTATAAAATCTTTGTTGTAAATTGGGAGAAAATCGCTCCAATGGTTTTGCCAAATGGATTTGTAAAAGTTCCATCTTTCCATGGTAGAATAGAATATCGTTTGATTTTTTATATAGGAAAGTCCGTTTTTCCGGTTAAAGCCAATCCCCAAAAATCCTCTGTATTTAACCGCTAGACAAAAATCTGGAACAAAAAATACAGTACTTAGTAGAAATTCAGAATACAACGATCTCAAAACTTATCAAATCTATATTGGTGAACTCCAAGCCTTGGTGAAAAAAGGAATCTTACACAACTAGTATTCTTCTACAATTTTGGTCACAAAAGAAAACTACACCATAACCCGTTACAATTCAGTGCCTTAAGACCTGTTTTGATCATTGCAGGTGAAAAAGCACACACCTCAATTATTTTTCTATCTTTATATTTTTAGTTTACCAAAAACTCTATCATTTTTGAATACACCAAAATAAGTCTGTGTTTTTTGTAGAAACTGAGCATAACACAAGAAGAAGAGGACAAAAACTAAACAAGAGGAATTCTTTATATGACAAAATATATTATTATATACGTAAATTTATTACTTTTAGCATTAGTAAGTCCAATTCATTCAACCTATACACCTTATGACATGCTGTTTTTGGACTACCAAAGTATTACCGGATTATATGGAAGTCGTTCGTCAGGATTAGGTGGAGCTTTTACTGCAGTAGCTGATGATCCTTCCGGTGCCTACTATAATCCTGCTGGTCTTATCTTTAGCCCTAATGATTCTTTAAGTATTTCCGGTAATGCATACCGACTTTTAACCATGTACTACCAAGACGTAGAGGGTCCGGGAAGATCGTATTTAAGGAAGTCTGAAGACTTTTTTCCAAACTTTATCGGAGCAACAAGATAGCTTTCCCAAAAAGTTTCTTTTAGTTTATCTTATGTAAATACAAAACGAAGAGATACTAACTCGACTGTATGGGTAACCAACCCCGTATACCGCCCTGATTTGGAAAGAATCAGTAGCACAGTATCAGAGTATTCGAATGAATTTATGGTTGGCCCCTCTTTGTCTTACAAAATCAAGGATAACCTGAGTATAGGTGCATCCTTATATTACTTGAGACACTTTACAAAAAATGCGGTCACTGATACATACAACTTTACGGATAAAACTTGGGAAGAATACATTATCAATGAGCAGAAAAAAGTATCAGGATACAATCCCGTAGTCGGTTTGATGTATATGCCTACGGAAAAACTATCTTTAGGAGTCTCCATTCAAAAAAAATACGTGGTTGGAGGAACTAGGAATAACAACTTACTTGACTTAACTAGCTCAACTTTAAGTAGCGATGATGCATACTACGTTTATGGTTCACCCCATTCCTTAAATGGCGTATACCAAAACAAACTATCATACCTCACACCATTAACCGCTACAATTCCACAGACTTCCGAGCTTAGAATGGGAATTGCCTACTTTTTATCCCACAAGGTATTGTTCTCTTTTGATTACATCAAGATAAGCGGATATTCCAAAAAAAAGAATCAATATGAATTTATCACTTATGAAGACATTCCACAGTTCATCTATTATGGAAACAAAGAATACGAAACCTATCGAAAACCAACCGAAAACTTTGCGGTTGGTACGGAGTTGGATATTTTACCTTTCTTGACGCTTCGTATGGGCTTTTTTACAAATTTTTCCAGCAATCAAAAAAGAGGTTGGATTGAATCAATGGTAGAAACCGTTGTTAGGCAAGAAATAATTCCTTTGGGAATAGCAGAAGATAAAAATTTATCCGTATTGTATTTTCCAACAAAATTAATTCGACCTTATTATGCAGATTATTCTAGCCCAAAAGGCTATACTCTGGGAATTTCATTTACCGGTACTGCGGCTGTTTTTACCTTTACACATATCAGAGAAATTGGAAATGATATGACCTTTTATTATCCGACAAATCCACCAGTAAACCTTTATTATAAAAATCAAGTTTATAATATTTCCATAACAACACGGAATTAGAGCACTTCGGCTAATACAATAATTATTACCTGTTAAAACAATAAAAGTTCCACGCTAAGGTTATG
Organism: Leptospiraceae bacterium; assembly: GCA_024233865.1. Lineage (GTDB taxonomy): Bacteria > Spirochaetota > Leptospiria > Leptospirales > Leptospiraceae > JACKPA01. The sequence continues at coordinate 187,622 of JACKPA010000011.1, forward strand.
GATAGGAATCGATAGTTTTTCCAATAATTCTGACGGAGCAACTGTCTCAGATAGTGCAACAGGACATGTGGCAAAAAAATGACTCAAGTGCAAGCGATTTTGATTCGGCATTGAGCACATGTAATAATGCTACAACTGGAGGAACTTAGAGTATTTTGCTAAATAGCAAATTTATGATCAAATAGTTGGCACATTATTTATTCAAGAATATTTTTAAATAGTGGAAAGTTTGTTCTCACGCTTATCCCTGGTGAAGGTTAGCTAGTGTTGAAGGGAATGCCTTATAATGTGTCCTATGAGACTATATAACAGTCTATAGTTTTATGGATATGATAGAAGTCTGTATTGAGAATGTAAGAAAGGTTTGATGACCAACTAAAGAGCTTTTTTCTATTGCAGGACAAACAAAGCCTTGACTTACAGGTAAATGGAACTACAAGAGTAGTTCCGAATTCCAAGCAAGTATATTTTTGAAAACCGTTTTGAAAATTTCCACAGTTTAAGAGTTTTTGGACTTTTTCAATCTTACCAGGGTGAATTTGACCGTAGATAGAAAGATAGTTTTTCGTTGTAATCATCTTAATTACGAAAATCACTCTAATCATAGTATATATCCATGAAAAACAGAAAAACCAATCTGAAAATTACTTGAATATAATTCTTATCTTCAAACCATGGGAACATCAATTCTGTAAAAAAATCAAAAAAATGTCTTACAATAAATTCACCTTAGAAAAGGTAGTAGAACAATTCAAAGTCGATACGCTGTCGTGGAGTGATTGCTTAACAGGCGTAAAAGAATTGCAGCCAAGTGCTATGCTCAAACAATTTTTGGAACAAAATCATGAATGGGCTTTGGCACAACTTACGGAGAAAGCACGATCCGAATTGCTTGTGATGCCCATACTTGCTGACATTCGTAACCAAGCAAATAAACAAATAACAATATTTTCGGGTAAAACATTTGATGTTGATTCTAAATTAGGACTAAAAGGTCAATGCGATTTTATTGTTAGTAAAAGTTCTGATATATTTGTTCTACGTGCACCAATTGCCGCAATAGTAGAGGCGAAAAAGGGAGCAATCGAAATAGCTTGGGGACAATGTGCCGCTGAAATGATTGCCTCACGTATTTTTAACGAAAAACATGATGTAAAAATTCCGTTTATTTATGGCGTAGTGACTTCAGGTGACTATTGGCAATTTCTTAAATTAGACCAAAACACACTTTATATTCAGCCCGAACCTTTACACTACGATAAATTGGAATTGATAATGGGTTTTTTATATAAAGTTTTTACCGAATAATATAATCATGAAAAACAGTTGAACCAATCTGAAAATTACTTGAATATAATTCTTATCTTCAAACCATTGAATTATCAATTTTGTAAAAGAAAAGTTAATAAGTGGAATTCGTATGGTTTGGATGCCTTAACTGCATGCACTCTCCCATTGCTTCCTGCAAAAGTGCGTCAAAATCTAAAATCAACTAGAGAAGTAGTTTGTGTGTGAATGGCTTAGAAAAAGAAAGCGTTTTGTAGTCTTGGCTAAGCCTCAGAGGTTTTTTTACGCTTTTTAGATAATGAATGGCTTCTTCAAAGGTATCAGAATAAAGAAGCCAGTTTGACAATCTAACAGAATTAAACATCAATTGGTATCTAGGAATTTACTCAAAGTAAAAAAAATTAATGTCTACCCAAAAATTCTTATGCCTTTGAAAAAGCAACACGGCACTTCTGATAATATTGTTTATGTCAAAATTCCATGGGTAAATTATTAATGGGACTTAAATTTAGTGGGAAGCCACCAGTGGCGATCTACGAGCCGCCAAAACTGTCCACAAATGGGGATAGTATGGCAATGGGTCAAGGAACACCACGTTCCAGAACGGAAAAACCTATTCCGGATTGAAAAAATACAGTGATTTGCAGTGGAAAAAATTTAACGGGCTTTTTATCATGTTTAACGGTTTTTCAAAAAGTATCTTTATAATTAATGTTCATTTTCAGAATAGGTTTTCCAACAGAATTCTAATTCATCTCGATACATTTTAGCTGTTTCATAATCTGGAAATTCCTTCACTATCTGATCAGAAATTAATTTTTTTTCAACCTTACCTGTGAAAGGATTTTTAGAATATTCTGTTCTTGAATCATATTCAATTGTTAGTAGATTTATCTTTCCTAAATCTCTATATTCATTAAGTTTTATTGCCTTTATTCTCGAAAGGTCTACCGTTATATTTGCTACTGTAACTATTTTATCCATTAAATATTTATGTTTGATATTCTTGATTAACCGAATACTTGCATCCACATCCTCACCTAGCACCAACCTATGATAAGAGTATGTAGAGAAAATATATCTATCAATAACAATGCCATTTTCAGAAATCAGTTTCTTAATTTCTATACTTCTCAATTGATTACACAAAGAAAAGAAGTTAAAAGTAACTAAAGGAGACTTAGTTTTACTCATTTCGGGTAAAAGCGGATTTAACAATTCTGGAACAGAACTCATGTATTTATAACCTAAACTTTCTGTGACCATATTTGCTAGAGTTGTTTTACCCGAACCATCAACACCTTCAAAAGAAATAAATAAATTACTCATATTGCCCTCTTTAAAGAAATTTTATTATTAGTATTATACAAACCACCTCTGTTTAAAAATTTTTGATATTTAAAAGAAATTTGGTTTAGAGCGGTATGAATACCCACTTGTATAATTGGATCGCTAATGGTATATTTACCAAAAGAATTTTGATAAAACCTTCCACTCGGATTGATCATTAAGTATGAATCTGTCATCATACTATTATTTTCTGCTACTATTGATACACCTTTGTTTTGCAAGTGTAAATGACGATTTATAAAGGACTGAAATTCGAAGGGAGTTATAGAAAGTTTTTCTGAACAATCATCATTTTCACCTTGAATATGCAGCATTTGAAAAATTTTCCAACGCTGAACTCCCGTTTTTAGAACAAAATCACTCATATTTTCCCTAAAATTTATACTTGTAATAACTGAATTTAATTTTTTATATATTTTGTAATGGGAATTTTCATTGAAAGTATCGATCAACTCAAACGCTTTCAATACACTCTGAGTTGGATTTTTCTTACCTCGTCCAAGTTCAATTAAAGAGGAATCTTTTGCACTATCACAACTTATTCCGATAATATCAACAAACTTTCCATATTCATCTAGCCATTCTGAAGTAATTTTTGAACCGTTACTAATGATAGATGTTGTAAGTTTTAAACTCTTTGCATAGGATAGTAGTAAGCCTAAGCCCTTATAAAGAAAAGGTTCTCCACCAGCAAAATTTATTTTTGAAAAGCCAACTTGAGCAATTTGTAAAACAATTTGTTGTGAGTCTATGGTATTCATTTCACTAAAATTTTTAAATTTGGCATAACAATACTTACATTTATAGTTGCATCTTTTAGTTAAGTGAAAATTAACTGTAATATGATTTCTTTTCATTTTTCCTCTTCTATCTGAAAACTCAGATATTTGAATTGATGTGTTATAGCCAATCATATCTTAAAAAGAAAACCCTTTCAAGGACGCAAACATCCGAATAAACCTAAAACAGAAACTTTTTTAATTTTTATTGAAATTTTTCTACGATTTTTTAAGGTGAAGTAAAATTTTTCTTTGTCCAAAATTGAGTTTACCAAATTTTGTTATATGATAATGAAAATAAAAAAATTATCTTTAGAAAATGTTGGAGTTTTTGACTCTCTTGAAATAGATTTCCCTGCCAAAAAAGATTTTGATAAAGCCGAAATCCATATTTTAACTGGCCCGAATGGTTCCGGAAAAAGTACAATTCTCTATGCTCTAGCAGCGGGTTTTGGTAAACACGAGTTCATTGAAAAAAGATTTAGATTAAGGAAAGAAAGACCTTTTTTAAAAATTTTATATGAAAATGAACAATCTCTTTGGCTCTTTTATAGAGATTTTAAAAAAAATTCCTATATGTTAGGAGTTGGAAATTCGTTATTGTCTGAAAAATACAAACCAATATTTCTAGGTGACTTGAATTTTGAATTTGATTCTGATTCTTTTTTAGAATATTTTCAAAAGACAACTTCTTACCAAATAAGTAAAAACATTGAATTTGAAATTATTGCTCTTTCGTATTCTGGAAATAGAACTTTCGATTCTCATCAAATTGTATCTATTCAGGAGAAATCTTACAATCCATTTTCTACGGCATTAAATTTCGCGAGCTCAATAAAAAGTGAAAACATTATCCAATGGGTTGCAAATAATAAATCCAAGCAAGCCATTGCCCTTATGGAAGGACAAGAACAAAAAGCAAATAAATACAAAAACGCAATAGAAAAAATAGAAAATCTTGTTAGTGAGATTACTGATTGGAATATTAGATTTATTTTTGAAACTGAACCGCTAGGTATTTTATTGGAAGTTAATGAACATTTACTAGATATAGATGTGTTACCGGAAGGCTTAAAGTCGATATTAAGTTGGATTACAGACCTCTTAATGAAAATGGATCAGGTTCGTTGGATAGACAATAGGGATGTTTTTGATAGAAATATTGTTCTGTTTCTAGATGAAATTGAAGTTCATCTTCACCCGGAATGGCAGAGAAAAATCCTTCCTATTATTCAGAAATATTTTAAAAATGCTCAAGTTTTTATTGCAACTCATTCTCCTTTTGTGGTTGGCTCTGTGAAGGGAGCTTATGTACATTCTTTTGAATTTGATAATAAGAGTGTCAAATATCTTGGTGTGAAAGATTCTCAAGCTGGAAGTAGCGTCAATCTTATTTTAGATGAGATATTTGATATAGAATCAGAATTTGATATAGAGACAGAAAAAGATTTAAACCAATTTAGGAATTTTAGAACCGAAATACTTTCCGGTAAGGTTATAGACGAAAACGAATGGAAGCAATTAATTCAAAAGTTAAAAAGTAGGAGTTATGAACTAAAGGATATTATTCAATTTGAATTATTGCAAATCAAAAAAAGAACATCAGTGGATTACACAAATGTATAAACTCAAGCGAGCAAAAAAACCAGATATCCTACAAGAAAAGTCTAAGGAATGGACTGAGCATCTAATTGAAAAGAGAAAAACGGAGCCTTTTTATTTTTACTGGCATATACACGAAGGCAAACCTTTAAACCATATTATACAAGAACCTCTTTTAGAAATGACAAGAAGTCATTGTGCTTTCTGTGACGGTTTTTTTGAACAATCTCCCGTAACAATTGAGCACTTTAAACCAAAATCTATATTTCCGGAATTAGCCTATGAATGGAATAACTTATTTCCTTGTTGCTACACTTGCCAGCAAAAAAGTGATGATTATAAAGACCTATTATTAAAACCTGATGAATTAGAATATGAATATGAAAAATATTTTTACAATGATTATGTAACAGGTGAAATAGTACCAAATCCAAAAGCATTAGTAAAGGATATGGCGAGAGCAGAGTACACCATAAAAGTTTATAATTTAATTGCAGAAGGTAGAAACCAAGGAAGAAAACGATATAAAAAGCATTTTGACCGAGATATAAAACCAGATATAGATGACTACCCTTATCGTTACTTTATGAAATAATTTTTTCTTAAAGAAACGTCCGAATAAGCCTAAAACAGAAACTTTTTTAATTTTTTTTGAAATTTTTCTACGATTTTAGGAGGAGAAACAATTTTTAAGAGACCATCCCACCTAAAAACATAATCAAAGACTTCATTTTCATTGTAAGAATAAACTTTCCAAATCATACAATCTTCTTGTTTTGTCCATTCGACTTCTCTTCTCCGTTTTTTGATGGCTCGATTTTTAGAAGGCTATGGATAAGGTATTGATTCCAGTGTGTTTTTTCCACATTCCAACCGATTAACAACCAATGACCGTCCCTAAAGTTAATCTTGACTGGAACAAATTTGGAAATGGTGCTAACATTTTCAGCTCGGTTGCTTTTATAATCAAAGGTGATAACAAGTTTTGTCTGTATTGCATAGTTTAAAAACAAAATCAAGCTAAGAGGTTCTTTTTGAGATAAAAGTTGGTTTAGAAAATCAATATTCAAGGAATTATTTGTATTCATCAAAGCAAGGGCAAGGATCAATAAAGTTTGATAACCAAGGTCTTTAACAATTTCCTCTTGTTTGATTTTTTTAGATGTTGCTTGGATACCTGTCCCAGATCGACTCCCTTTAATTTCAAAGTTTTTGCAAGTTGAATTGAATATTTTTTTGGCTGTTTTAATTGTGCGTCCCCAATCATCTTTACTCTGGAAATTCTGTATATTCAAAAGAATATTGTTAATCTCTGTTTCAGTAATTTTACCATTTAGAGTGCTTTTTTGTTTATAAAATTTTCCATTTGTCTCAATTAAGCCAATAATATCTAATATTTCTTTTAGGTAGTTTAGTGATATTTCTTGAGGGTTATCTTTATATTTTTTCATAACATTTTCTCTTAAAACTTTTTTCTAATTCTAAGAAAAATATTATTGTTAAATTTCATAACAATTATTGTTTTAATGATTAAATTAGAAGGAAAAAAATGACTGAAATTAGCATATTGTACAATGAACGGGTGATACCAATACAAGATGAAATCTACATTGGTCGAGACAGTTCAAATGATATTATTATAAACGACACCTATATTTCTCGCAAACATTGTGTGATTAAGAGAGAAAATGAGTATTCAATATCTATAACAGACTTAAATTCAGCAAATGGTACATTTTTGTTTCAGAGTAATGGAGATATTGTTGAAGTTAAGGGAATGTTAGTTTTTGAATCCTTAGCTGATATAAATCCGGAAAAGCTACTCTTTGGAAAATCGATTGAAATTGATTTTTATTATCCAAATCTAAAAACCATTACAAACGATAGTGAGACACAACCAGTTTCGATAGGTATAATAAAATCGTCTGGAGAATTAAGTGTCGAAAATATCCAACACATTACAAAGATTTATCCAAACGCTGGAGCTGTTATGTTAAGGAGAATGTTAGAAGATTTTCTTAGAATAAAAATCAAATCGAGTGAATACTTGGATTTGTTGGGAAACCGATATTTTGTTGTACAATAATACTTTTAAATATAAAAAATCAAAAGGAAAGTATAAACTAAAACAATCCAAAATTATTTTAACATATTCAAAGAACAAGCAAGAATCATTATGAAAATTGTATACACACACTCGAATAAACTTAGGTTTAAAAGAAAACCTTGACTGGATATTCACACCTAGTACAACTTACTTGAGAGCTGACGGCTCTATAATGATCTTTATTGTGTGGAGCAATAGTATGTTGAAAAGTTTTAAAATAGTAGGCATTTTTTGGATTGCCCACTTAGCGAGTTATCTATATTCCCAAAGCCAGAATGGTTATCACTATCATTATTATTATCATAACGGACATTATCATTATTACCTTCACCAAAACCAAAATAATAACCAATCTAACCAAACAAATAATCATAACCACGATCATAGCCACGATCATAACCATGGACAAACTCCAAATGTGAATCATCAACATGGATTTGAGTCGCTGGCCGAAGTCTTTGAGTCTCCGGAAAGGGCGAAATGGCAGAAACCGGACAAAGTAATTGAAGTTTTGGGAGATTTGTCGGACAAAACAGTTGCAGATTTGGGTGCCGGAACCGGTTATTTCACTTTTCGATTAGTAAAAGTGGCAAAGAAAGTGATTGCTTTGGATACTAGTAGCTATTTTATCCAATATATTCAGAATAAAAGGAATACTTTGCCTAAGCCATACCAAGATCGACTTATAACAAGATTGATTTCTTACTCAGATTCCGGTTTGCAAAATCAGGAAGTTGATATTTTACTGGCTGTGGATGTTTATCATCATATTGAAAACCGAGTTGAGTATTTTCAAAAAATTTGGAGTCTCTTTCCTGAAGGTGGGAAAGTAGTTATTGTGGATTTTAAAGAAAACAGTACTTTACCCGGAGGACCGCCAAAACAATCCAGGTTGTCTTTCAAACAAGTGGTGAATGAATTGCACCAATCCGGTTTTAAGTCAATTCAAGCTAGTAAATCAATATTGGAGCACCAGTATATTGTGATCGCTAAAAAATAAACTGATATAAAAAAACTAGCCAAACAAAATTGATAAAAATGATTTCAATAGGTCTAATTATTTAAGGTGAGTTATGAAATTGTATAAAGAGAAGTTGTTTTTGTTTTTGGTGTGTGTACTTTTAATTCGTTTTCCTTCCGGTATTGAAGCTTTTTGCGGTTTTTATGTAGCGAAAGCGGATGCTAGCCTTTATAATAAGGTGTCTAGGGTGGTTATGATTCGAGATGCCAATCGAACCGTAATTGGTATGATGAATGATTATAAAGGAGAGCTTGAAAAATTTGCTTTAGTCGTTCCGGTTCCTACGGTGTTAACAAAGCAGCAGATTCACATTGGAGATTCTAAGGTTTTTGATCATTTGGATGTCTATACAGCTCCTCGACTCGTAGAGTATTTTGACCCCGACCCCTGCCTTTTACAACCAAAAAGGAGTAAATATAAATATGATTTGCAAATGGAAAGTCTACCACCGATACCCCAATCACCCAAAAGTCAAAAACCCTTAGGAGTAAAGATTGAAGCCTCTTATACAATTGGGGAGTATGATATTGTTATTCTTTCTGCAGAATATTCGGATGGTCTGGAAACTTGGTTGCTACAGAATGGGTATAAGATTCCTGCAGGAGCGAGCTCTGCTTTAAAACCGTATATTAAACAAAAGATGAAATTTTTTGTTGCAAAGGTAAATTTAAAAAAACATAATTCAACCGGACTTACCTATTTAAGACCAATCCAATTTGCTTTTGAAAGTGAAAAGTTTATGCTACCTATTCGCCTTGGTATGATAAACTCAAAAGGTTCCCAAGAATTGTTGCTGTATATACTTACGAAAAACGGAAGAGTTGAAACAACAAATTATAGAAGCGCAAAATTACCGACTGGAATGGAAATTCCCGAATACGTGAAAGGTGAATTTGGCTCATTTTATAAATCTATGTTTGAGCACCAAACAAAAAAGGAAAACAGTAGAGTTGTTTTTACCGAGTATTTTTGGGATATGAGTTGGTGTGATCCTTGTGCTGCGGATCCTTTGAGCAGGGATGAGTTAAAATCATTGGGTGTATTTTGGCTAAATGATAGCATAAATCCTAATTTTTCATTTCGAAGTCCACCTAGGGTAATGGTAACAAGGTTGCATGTAAGCTACAATGCCCAAAATTTTCCTGAAGATTTGCTGTTCCAAGAAACAAATGATACAAATAATTTTCAAGGTCGGTATGTTTTGCAACATCCTTGGAACGGAAAACATAATAAATGTAGTGAAGCAAAAGAATATTTTAAGAGATTGGTTGAAAGGAAAGAAAAAAGAGCCTATAATTTGGCAGAGCTAACCGGCTGGAATATAGATGGTATTCGAACAAAAATGAATCTTCACCCTTTGGAAAATGATAACGGGAATGAAAGGGGTGGAAACTGGTGGACCCCCTGGCAATAACCTGTAAGCTGAGGGATAAAATTTATCTATGAAAATATACGAAGACGAACTTGTTTACATAGAAATTGAGAAAAGTGAGATACCTTGGTTGAAAATTTTTACCCAAAAGAAATACAAAGAATTTAGTGATTGTGATACACTTACAAAAACCAGAATTTTAGAACTTCTTGATAAAATAGAAAGGTTGATGATCGAATTTTATAAACCCGATAAGATCAATATAGCCTCTTTTGGAAATTATCTTCCTCAAGTTCATTTTCATATTATGGCAAGGTTTAAAAATGACTCCTATTTTCCTGAGCCTATGTGGGGACAAAAGCAAAGAGTAGCCCGGCTGAATTTACCGGAATTTAGCGAATTCCAAGCAAAATTGCTAAATTCTCTATTAAAATCTTGAGAGTAGGGGCACAATGCGTCGTGCCCCTACTCAAATAAATTTTTATATTTATTTATATAACAACTTGACTATAAATTAAACAATTTGATTGTTTGTTAAATAAATAAAAAGGAATGTGTATGAAAAAAATTCATTTGATAGGTGGAGAAAAAGGAGGAGTGGGGAAGTCAGTTGTTGCTCGTTTATTAGCTCAGTATTTTATTGATAATTCAGTTCAATTTGTAGCTTTTGATACGGATTTATCCCATGGTGCTTTGATGAGATTTTATGGAGATTATTCCACTCCAATTTCCGTTGATGAGTTTTCTAATATTGATCAAATTATAGAAACAGCTTTGGAAGGTGATTCTGACAGAATTTTGGTAGACCTTTGTGCCCAAAGTTCTTCTTCACTTCATAAATGGATTGAGGACAATGATATTTTAGAACTGACAAAAGAAAATGGAATAATGCTTGTCCTTTGGCACGTTATGGACAATAGCAAAGATGCTCTTGATCTTTTGCAAAAACTTTTATCCGGTTATGGAAATGCTGTTAGATACGTTATTGTTAAAAATTCATTTAACGGAAAAGATTTTACGCAGTACAACAACTCAGAAATAAGAAAGCAATCCGAAGAGTTTGGTGCAAAAACAATCGAAATAAAAGATCTTCATAAGCCAACCATGCGTAAAGTTGATCATTTGAGTAAGAGTTTTTGGGCAGCAATCAACCACCGCCCCGAAAAAGAAGTAGAAGCTCTTAAATTAATGGAGCGCCAACGGGTTAAAGTTTGGGTAAAATCAGCTTATCAGCAATTTGAATCTTTGGGTGATTTGCTTTAATTAATGTGAGTTTCGGATATAAAGAAGACTATAAGGGCAACCACAGGGGATGCCCTTACAAAAGCTATATTTCCATGACTGTGGGGAAACCATCGTGGTTACCTAATTCCCATATTTCTCCTAACCTTTTCCATTTGAATGGATGCAGCCTGAGAAGCTTTGTCAGCTCCTTTCCTTAGAACTTCTTTGATATAATCTTTGTTTTGAGCAAGCTCTGCTCTTTTGGTTCTATAAGGAGAAAAATAGTCCATAATAGCAGAAAACAACTCTTTTTTTACGTCACCATACCTCAATCCGGGTGTGGCAAACCTATCCTTTAGTTTTTGCACTTCTTCTTTACCAAGAAATAAACTATAGATGGCAAACAAAACGCTGCTATCCGGGTCTTTTGGAACATCAATTTCAGCAGAATCCGTCACAATAGACATTACGGCTTTTTTGATCTTTTTTTCATCATCAAAAATTGTGATAGTATTCCCGTAAGATTTGGACATTTTCTGCCCATCTATTCCGGGGATAATGGCACTATTTTCTTCTATCTCCGGCTCAGGGACAATAAAAGTCTCTCCGTAGGTAGCGTTAAAACGAACTGCCATATCCCTTGTATATTCCAGATGCTGTTTTTGATCTTTCCCTACAGGGACTTTATTCGTATTAAAAGCTAAAATATCAGCAGCCATCAAAATCGGATAGTAGTACAAACCGGCATTTGGAGAAACGCCTTTCGCAACCTTATCTTTGTAAGAATGGGCTAAAGAAAGGCTACTGACGGAAATGCTCATACTCAGATACCAAGAAAGTTCGGTAACAATTGGAACATCGGATTGAAGCCAAAAAGTATTTTTTTCCGGATCAACACCAAGAGCTAGATAATCACAAACAGCATCCAAAGTGTTCTGGTATTGCTCTTCTTTACTTGAAAAGGTTGTTAAAGCGTGTAAGTTTGCGATAAAGGTAAAAGCATCAAACTTTTCCTGATATTCTATCATCTTCCGCATAACGGAAAAATAATTCCCAATATGCAACTTTCCGGAAGGTTGAATTCCTGTTAGTATCCTCATTTACTTATTTACGAGCTCCATATCAAAAGGTTTGCCAGTCATTCTTTCATAGTCAACCAACAGCTTGTCAACTTCAGTTTCCAGCTTTTTGTGAGCTGTTAACCTGCTTGTAGTATTACTATCTTTGAAAATTACAGCATAATTGTACAACAAGCGAGTCAACTCAAACAAAGCATCATAGACTGTTTTACCATTGATTCGGTTTGTTGATATGATTTTGGCATCCCCATAAGGTATAAAACGAGACATTGGCTTCACTTCTTCAATAACCCTTTCTTTACTGGCAAGCATTTTTTCATTGGCTTGGTCACTTGCCTCGTATTCTTTTGCCATTTCATGATTTTCTATAATTGTGTGAATCTTCTTGGCAAATTTTCCTAAGAAATCAGCTGCCTCTGCCAGAATTTTCAAAAGCTGAGTTTCAATTTGATCCATGGAACCCTTTACAACATCCTGGGTGAACGTCTCAAATGTATATTGAAAGCTTGAAAATTTTCGATTAAAAACATCCAAGGTCCTTAGTATACTGCTTATCCGTTCAATTTCCGGAAAAAATAAACCAGGTTGAAATATAAGAACGTCTTTTGTTTGTCCGTCTTTGTTTACCTTGATATAGCCCTCAGCCATAACCATATAATTGCTCTGCAAATCTCTACAAATTAATTGTAATAATTTGGATGGTTGAGTTTTAAAACCTGATTTAAGAGCATTGGTTTGCATGTTTTCGGGATAATGATGAGACACGTAATCATCCACAACAAGATTTAAAAAATCAAAAGATAATTTACCGTTTTCTCCGATTTTGAAAAAATTATTCCTTAAAGCATAAATGTCGTTTCGTATTGCCAACTTGGTTGTTATTTCATTTGTGATTCTGCTAAGGGTATACTCAACTTGTTTAGACAATTCCGGTGAACCGGAATATTTGGCTTCATCTATAGGAGCAACGTTTAAATTTGCTTCAATTTCTTTCCATGTAACAAATTTCCTTGTATTAACGATATGAAAAGCACATAAAGCATCTGTTAAGGTAGGTCTATTGTTTTCTAACGACAAGCCAAAAGTCAAGCCGGTCATGATAGTATTCATTTTAGGGAAAATTCTATCCTCAGTTTTTATCAACTCCGGTACGTTTTTTAAAATAATTTCCTTTGTATCCGGTCTTTTTAACATCCTTATATAATACATTTGCATTTTTGTTGATCTTCCAAGGAATACCTCAGCAGATATATCGTCTATAAAAAGGCTATCTAAGGATATAAAGGCATTAAAAAACCTGTTATAATTTAAAACAACGTTGTAAATAAGAGGGTTCCAGACCTTCCATCCGACTTGTTCACAGTATTTAAGAGCTTGTATGGTTGCAATGATTTGATCTTCTTTTAAATATCGAAACAGATGTTCTACAGATTTGGAAATTGTGTATTTCCTACCAAAAAGGCCAATTTCCAGAGCTTTGGAATCTTTGGCAAACTTTCCAATGGCACTAGTGCCTCCAAACAAAAAGTCAATCAAGCCACTCGATTTATCGTCCGAGTCTGTAGAAACTTGTTGTCCAGCATTTAAAGAATCTTTATTTACAGTTTTATTTGCAGTTACAGCTGAAGCAGCTGTTTCAACTTTTTTGGTAGCAGCGTTTTCTACCTCAATTTGTCGTGCATTGCTCCGTTCAAATTCCTCGTCTAGCTTTTTTATCAGGTCTATCCGAATAAAAATATCATTGGAACGAGTAATAATGTCATCCACCTTTTTTTGGTGTTCCGGATCTCTTTTTTTTCTGTATAAATTGGCAAAAATTTTGTGAGCATCGGCTCTTGTAGTGTTGTCTAATGCCATTTCACTCCCTCTGATTTAATGGATTTTCTACAATTTGAGCATTGGATGGCGGGTGAAAGTTAAAGTAGCTTGAGGATAAACCAATATTAGTTTGAATTCCAGAAAAACCAATATCAATATAATCACTCGCTCCCTGGGGACGCATCCGAATAGAGTTTAACAAATTGTTTGCTCCCACAGTTAATATAATTTCTTCGTAACTTTTGTTAGGAGAATGTAAACGAATTGAGCTACCGGATTGTTCTACTACGGTATAACCTGAAAGTAATCCGGATATTCCGCCAGTACTTCCTCTCAATTCTTGCTTTCCTGCCATGGCTCTTGATGGAGAATAAATCCATAAATAGCTCCCATTGGCAGAAATAATCCGACCATCTGAAAATTTAATATGTAAATTGTTTGGTCTTTTATAAGAAAGAACACCGCTTAAAGTCCCATTTATGGTTATATTTGCCCTAAAACTATCAAAACTATTCATTGAACCTATAATAGAATTCAATTTTTCCTGCGGGAAAATTGATAAAGGGACGGATAGTAGTAGCAAACTACAAATTAATACTTTAAAAAAAACTCTTATTATCACCATAATAAAAGAAATAACCTTATTATAATATATTCCACTTTTTGTTTTCTTGTATACAATAACACTTTAGCTTTTATAAATTATTAAATTTGATTGTAAAGAAAAAATAAAAATTAGTTTTTTTTTTAGATGATAACTCTTAAAATATTCAAATAAATTTTGTCCTGAGGTTTTATACTTATGCAATTTACAGATCCAAAAAACGATGTCGCTTTTAGAAAGATATTTGGAAATGAAATAAAAACAGAAATTCTGACCGGTGTAAATGATAAAGGATGGGAAGAAGCCTATAAAGAAGCAGGCATAGCTGGACAAAAGAAGAATTGGAAGAATATGAATACGCTAAGATGCAAATAGCTTTTGAATTATTTTTTTAAGAAAAATAGTTGACTGGTTTTTACTTTAGGTAAACACTCTCACAGATGTTGGATTGAAAAACTGGGGGCTAAAAATATGGAAACTGCCTTTGCCAAAACGGATATGTTTCATACGGAACAGTTAGTTGATACTATCCAAAAATTATCTCTCGCCAATGATATAGAATCAATCATAAAAGTAGTGCGTTCGGCTGCTCGTGAGCTTACCAATGCTGATGGAGCGACTTTTGTTTTGCGGGACGAAAACATGTGTTACTATGTGGATGAAGACGCAATTGGCCCTCTGTGGAAAGGTCACCGCTTCCCAATCGAAGCTTGTATCAGTGGGTGGGTAATGTTGAATAAAAAACCTGCTGTAATCATGGATATTTTTAAAGATGGAAGAGTTCCGATAGATGCCTATCGTCCGACTTTTGTAAAGAGCTTGGTTATGGTACCTATCCGTACAATAGAACCAATAGGTGCCATTGGCAATTATTGGGCAGATTATCAGATGCCTTCTGCAGAAAAAGTGACCTTGCTCCAGGCACTAGCTGATATCACTACGGTGTCTATTGAAAATATTAGCATTCGTAATAAACTAGAAGAAAAACTAACAGAGCGTAACCAAATGCTAGACCAATTGAAAAAGCAAAAACAGCAACTAGAAGAGTTTACTCACATCATATCACATAATTTAAGAGCTCCTCTTTCTAATTTGCTCATATTAAACGATATGATTCACAAAAGTGACTTTGTTGATGATAAACTCAGATATTTGGAAAAACAAGGTAAAGTTGTGAACCTTCTGCACGAAACGTTTGAAGAATTGGTAGATGCTAGTCAAGTGAGAATGGACTTTTCAATTGAAAAAGAATATTTGGATTTAAATCAATCCATGGATAAAGCGATTCATCTTTTGGAAGGTGAAATTATAGAATCAAAAGCCAATATTTTTTATGATTTTACTTTAACAAAATCGGTGCATTTTCCTAAAAAGTATATGGATAGTATCATTTTTAATTTATTGAGTAATGCTATCAAATATGGTTTGGGGATTGATCTAAATAAGCATGGTGACAAGATATTCAAACTCAGAAAAACTTTCCATGCGAATCCTCAAGCAAAAGGATTCGGATTATTTATTACCAAGACTCAATTAGAGGCAATGGGAGGAGATATTACAGTTCGGAGCATTTACGGGCAAGGAAGTACCTTTATTGTTAAAGTTTTAGGAAACCACTAAAAGTTATGAAAAAGATAGATAGGCTTTATATTATTGATGATGATGAAATTTTTCATTTTATCACGAAAGAAATAGTTAATTCGACTAATCTTGTTGAAAACGTTGAAACGTTTTCGGATGGATTTAAAGCTATCAACGTTCTTAAATCCGTTCAAAACACGCCCCAAAGACTTCCCGAAATGATTCTTTTGGATCTAAACATGCCAATATTGGATGGGTGGGGGTTTTTGGAAGAATACATAGCACTAAAACCTAAACTTCCCAAAAAAATAACCATATTTATTGTTTCTTCGTCCATTGATCCAATAGACGTTGAAAAAGCAAAATCAATCCATGAGGTAAAGGATTACATAATCAAACCCCTAAATGAAGATAAATTTTTGGAAATTATAGAAGGTTTAAAAACGGACAATAACTTATAAAATTTTCAAATATATATCATGGAGTTGGTGTTTAATTGATGGACAAAAGAACGTATCGTTTGAATCGGCGCGGAGCCTTAAGCAATGTAGTTGGGCGATTTGAAACCATTGATTATGAGTCTTTTGACGATGGTTGGGATTTGCCGGAAGATGCTAAAAGAATTCCAACTACCGTATATAAAGAAACTGCAAAATCGGTTATTACCCATAATGATTCTCCCGATGTTCCTTTTGAACAAGGGCTAAATCCGTATAGAGGTTGTGAGCATGGTTGTATTTATTGTTATGCAAGACCAAACCATGGATATGTAAACTTGTCACCAGGAATTGATTTTGAGACCAAAATATTTGCCAAAACAAATGCTGCTGAAATTCTTGAAAAAGAGATTTCCAAACCAACCTATAAATGTAAAACCATAGCTATTGGCTCAGCAACTGATCCCTACCAACCTTCGGAAAGAACCATGGGTATAACCAGAAGTGTTTTGGAGGTTTTGAACAAATACAAACATCCCGTTGGAATCATTACAAAATCAAACCTAATATTGAGAGACATAGATTTGCTTTCTCAAATGGCAAAGGAAAATCTCGTTAGTGTTGCCGTTTCAATAGGCACTTTAGATAAAGAACTTGCTGCCATTATGGAGCCACGCGCACCAACCCCTCAAAAAAGATTGGAAGCAGTTCAAAGATTGACAAAACAAGGTATTCCTGTTGGGGTTATGTCAGCTCCCATGATTCCGGCTTTAAATGACTACGAGTTAGAGTTTATTCTCCAAGCAGCATCTTATTATGGTGCCATTTCTGCCGGTTATGTGCTCGTTCGTCTTCCTTATGAGGTAAAAGAATTATTCCAAGAATGGTTAGGAGAGCACTTTCCGTTAAAGAGTAAACATATTATGAATTTGATTCGCTCTACAAGAGAGGGGAAAGAGAATAATTCTGATTTTGGTTCTCGGATGATAGGAAGTGGAAATTATGCGGAGTTGTTAAAAAAGAGGTTTTTACTCGCCAAAAAGAGATATGGTTTGGATAAGGAAGTAAAACTGGATAAAACAAAGTTTATAAGAAAAGGGCAAAGCCAGCAGCTGAGTCTGTTTTGTAAAGAATAAAAAGGAAGACAGTATGAAGAAACTTATTTTGCTATTGATATTTATTTTATTGGGAAATTGTAAAGAAACGGAAACGGAGATTGAAAGTGAGTTTCATCCAAAAGCGATAGTTATCATTCGAGTCGGAGATGTAAGAGCCGGAGGCAAACCTCTTGCTCTGACTCAAGAAATTTCAGACCAGGACGTAATAACCGTTGGTCCTAAATCTCTTTGCGATTTACAAATATTGGATTCGGACTCTCTTGTTGTTATCCGATTAAAGGAAAATTCTAAATTCAGATTGAGTGGCAAGCAACTCAAATCCCAAAAAGTGACGAATTTTATAATCGAAGCAGGAAATACAATGCTCAACGTGTCTAAATTGGGAAAAAATGATGCTGTCAATGCCGTTAGCCCGGTATCTACAGTAGGGGTGCGTGGTACAAAATATGACTTAAATGTCAGCCCCAACGGAAATACCAAAATCAATGTTATAGAAGGAACAGTGGCGATGAAGGTTCGTATTCCAGAATTAGAAAAATATTCCAAATCGGACGTAAAGAAAAGTAAGACATTAAGCACTGTAAATAATTCTCTCAATTCAAAAGAAATTATCATAAAGAAAGGACAATCTTCTGAGATGCCAAAAGCAGTCGGTTCAAAAATCTTAAAAGAAACAGGTTTAGAAAAAGCCATAACCAAGAATGACTCAAGAGAACTTGATCGAAATATAGATACTAAAGATTTAAGTGAGAAATTAGAGAAGATTAAAAATGAAGACCTAAAGATTCCCATAAAGGAAATTGATAAAAGTGTAATGAGTCAAAGGCTAAAAGAATATAGTGAATTAACTCCTATCGAAAAAGAGAAAATCAATGACAAATCCAAACGAAATGGAATTATTCAATCCAGATTCAAAAAGTGGGAAAAGTCCTGGTTTGAAAAAGTTTTAGACTGGGGTAAAAAGAAATTAAAATTTTAATAAACAGGATTATCAAAAACAGGCCATGATTACAAAAAATGATTATTCATATCTCACAGGCTCGGACAATGCTTACATTGATGCTTTATACGAAACATATCAAAGCAATCCGAATGAAATAGATGAATCTTGGAACTTATTTTTCAAAGGATTTGAATATAAACTCGAATCTATTGGGGGCGAACGGGACGACGCAAAATTTAAAAAAGAGTTTAACGTATTTCGATTTATCCAATCCTTTCGAGCGAGAGGGCATTTGCTCTCAGATACCAATCCTATTCGCCATAGGAAGGACAGGCACGCTCGAATTTCCCTACAGGACTATAATTTGGAAGAATCTGACCTAGAAACGACCTTCTTTGTAGCAGAATTGGCTGGACTTGGTAAACCAACCAAACTAAAAGACATTATCGAGCACATGAGGCGGATATATTGTAACAAAATAGGTATTGAGTTTATGCATTCAAACAATACGGAATACCGTCGTTGGGCTCGTTCCAAATTTGAGCGTGAATACCATACAATTGATCTTCCTATCGAAAAGAAAAAACGGATTTTAGAAAAACTCAATGAAGCTCAAGTATTTGAATCTTTTTTGCAAACAAAATATCCCGGACAAAAGCGATTTTCCTTGGAGGGAGGTGAGTCTACAATTCCTGCAATTGATGCCCTTATTAATAAGGGAACTGAACTCGGAATAAAGGAATTTGTAATCGGGATGGCTCACCGTGGTCGTTTGAATGTACTAGCAAATATTATAGGAAAATCGTATGAATTTATCTTTAATGAGTTTGAGGGCGGACCGGAAGGTTCGCTACACATGGGCGGTGGCGACGTTAAATACCATCTTGGATACTCCAGTATAAGACAATCAACAGGTGGAAAAGAAGTTTACCTAAAACTCATGCACAACCCGTCTCACTTGGAAGCTGTTGGTCCTGTAACTTTGGGTTATGCCCATGCACAAGGAGACATACGGTATGGTTTTGACTTTGAGAAAGTCTGCCCTATCATCATTCATGGTGATGCCGCTGTAGCTGCCCAAGGAGTTGTTTATGAAAGTTTGCAAATGGCAGAACTCAAGGCGTATCACTGCGGTGGTGCAATCCATTTTATAATCAATAACCAAATCGGTTTTACCACTGATTTTGAAGATGCCAGGTCTTCTCATTACTCTACCTCTATTGCTCGAACTCTTGATGCACCCATTCTCCATGTAAACGGAGATGACCCGGAATCAGTGGTATATGCTATAGAATTCGCAGTGGAGTTCAGACAGAAATTCAAAACGGATATTTTTGTAGATATGGTTTGTTACAGAAAGCATGGACACAATGAAGGCGATGAGCCTAAATATACCCAGCCTCATTTGTATGGACTTATTCAGAAGCAAAAAAATCCAAGGGAACTTTATACGGATCACCTTATTCAACAAGGAGAAATTCAAGCTGAGTTAGCAAAGAAAATGGAAGTTGAGTTTAAACAACTTCTGTCAGATCGTCTGAATAACGTGAAACAAAAAGAACTTCCTCAAAAAATAAAAGGACCTCATACCGAATGGCTAGAATATAGATGGTCTAAACCGGAAGATTTTGATAAGTCTCCGGAAACAGGCTATCCGAAAGAAAAACTGGAACATATCATAGAAAAAATTACCACAGTCCCGGAAGGTTTTCACCTGCTAGAAAAAGCAAAAAAGATACTAGAAGATCGAAAAAAAACTTGGGACGAAGATAAGCTAGACTGGGCAATCTGTGAATTGTTGGCTTATGGGACAATGCTGATGGATAAAAGAAACGTTAGGTTTAGTGGTCAAGATGTGATTCGCGGAACGTTTTCGCATCGGCATGCAAAAGTCTATGATGAAAAAACAAATACTCCTTATTGTGGTCTTGCTCATCTATCCGAAGATCAAGGAATCCTTGAAATTTACAACTCTCACCTTTCTGAATACGCCGTTCTTGGTTTTGAATACGGATATTCTCTTGCGACTCCTCACGGTTTGAACGTATGGGAAGCGCAATTCGGTGATTTTGCCAACAACGCACAAGTAATAATAGATCAATTCGTATCTTCGGGTGAGTCCAAGTGGGAAAAGATGACCGATTTGGTTCTCCTTCTTCCACACGGGTACGAAGGACAAGGCTCGGAACACTCCAGTGCAAGACCGGAAAGGTTTCTTCAACTCACAGCAGAGGACAATATGGTAATTGTGAATTGTACAACTCCCACTCAATTCTTTCATGTTCTAAGACGACAACAGGCTTGGGAATTTAGAAAACCTTTGGTTGTTTTTACACCTAAATCTCTTTTGAGGGACCCGAGGTGTATTTCTCAAAAAGCAGACTTAGAAACAGGAGCATTTCGAGAAGTCATGGACGATACCAATACAGAACCAAAAAACGTAACAAGAGTTCTTGTTTGCACGGGAAAGGTTTATTACGATCTATTTAATGAACAGCAAAATGACAAAAGAAAGGATGTCGCTATAGTTCGTTTGGAGCAACTGTATCCGTTTCCACTAAAACAATTCCAAGAGTTGTTAAAACGCTACAAAGATGCTCAGTTCTTTTGGGTGCAAGAAGAACCTGAAAACATGGGATATTGGTCTTATTTGTTGAGTCGTCACTTGCAGATTTTTAAAGATTTTACCGTTGTTGCCCGACCCATATCTGCCAGCCCGGCTACAGGATTTTCAGATCGGCACAAAAAAGAACGACAAGATATTCTTACCAAAAGTTTTCAGAAATAAGGAGTAAGTTATGGCAATCGAAATCAAAATCCCTACCATTGGAGAATCTATTACAGAGGTAACTCTGTCGGCTTGGCGCAAGGAAAACGGAGAGTTTGTAGAAGAGGGTGACATTTTATGTGATATAGAATCGGATAAAGCAACCCTTGAACTTCCTTCGGAAGTAAGTGGTGTTTTGACAAAAAAGGTAGAGGCTGGAACCGACCTAAAGATTGGAGCTCTTATTGGAGAAATAGAGGAAGGAGTAAAAAAAGAAGTTCCTTCCATACCAGCCAGTAAAGAGAAAACCATTCAACATCCGTCTCCGGCAGCCGCTAAAATTCTCGCAGAGAAAAACGTTGATGTGAATATGGTAAAAGGTTCCGGAAAAGACGGGAGAATAACCAAGACGGACGCAATCAACTCTAATCCTCCCAAACAAGAAACCGTTAAATCGGCTCCTCTACCGGTTCATTCTACTTTTACTCGTGGGCTAAAACGCGAGAAAATGACAAGACTCAGGAAAACGATAGCAACTCGTCTTACGGAAGCCAAAAATACTACTGCCATGCTTACTACCTTTAATGAAGTGGATATGAAACAGGTTATGGATTTACGAAAAAAATACAAAGACGCTTTTGAGAAAAAGCACAGTGTAAAACTGGGCTTTATGTCTTTTTTTACCAAAGCGTGCTGTATGGCTTTGAAAAGTTATCCTATGGTCAATGCCCAGATAGACGGAGAAGAATTCTTGATTCCGGATTACGTAGATATGGGAATTTCCGTTTCTACGGACAAGGGCTTGGTTGTTCCCGTAGTGAAAAATGCAGAAAGTTTAAACTTTGCTCAATTGGAATCAGAAATTTTGAGGCTTGCCGGAAAGGCAAGAGATGGAAAATTGTCCGTAGAAGAAATGAGTGGCGGAACGTTTACGATTACAAACGGAGGTGTGTTTGGATCTATGTTGTCTACTCCGATTTTAAACATTCCTCAATCTGCCATTCTCGGAATGCACAATATTGTAGAACGACCCTGGGTTGTGAATGGCGAGATTGTAATTCGACCTATTATGTATGTTGCACTTTCTTATGACCATAGAGTAGTTGATGGGAAAGACAGCGTTAGTTTTTTAAAAGCCGTAAAAGAATATATGGAAGACCCAAGCAGAATGTTGCTCGAAGTTTAGGAGGTTTTGATATGAATGAAAAGTTTGACGTTGTAGTTATTGGTTCGGGACCAGGAGGATATGTATGTGCTATTCGCGCTGCTCAACTGGGTTTCAAAACGGCTATCGTAGAAAGATACAATACTCTAGGTGGAACGTGTTTAAACGTAGGCTGTATTCCCTCCAAAGCTCTTTTGGATTCTACGGAGAGATACCATGAAACTCTAACAAGTCATGCCAAACATGGGATTAAGGTTTCTAATGTCGAACTTGATTTGAATCTTATGATGAAGCGAGTCCAAGACGTGGTTGACACAACTTGTAAAGGTGTTGAGTATTTAATGAACAAAAACAAAATTCAAGTTTTTTACGGTCATGGTTCTTTCCAAGACGAGAATACGGTTCTTGTTCGAGGTGAAAAAGAAACACAAATCAGAGCTGACAAGATTGTCATTGCTACTGGTTCCAAACCTTCCGAGCTACCTTTTGCTAAATTCGATGAGGAAAGGATTGTTTCTTCTACAGAAGCCCTGAAACTAAAAAGAGTTCCTAAACACTTGATTGTGGTTGGCGGTGGAATCATTGGTCTTGAGCTTGGTTCGTGTTACAAACGTCTTGGTTCGGAAGTCTCTATTGTTGAGTATGCTGATTCAATTTTACCAACAATGGATAAAGAGTTGGGAAAAGAGATGCAAAAAATCCTGAACAAAAAAGGTTTTACCACTTATGTTTCTCACCAAGTTACATCTGTGTCCAGAAACGGAGAAGAAGTTATCTTACATGCAAAAGAGAAAAACACCGAAAAAGAAATCAACTTGAAAAGTGATTACTGCCTTGTTTCCGTAGGAAGAAAGCCCTATACAAACAATCTCGGATTAGAAAATATTGGAATTGAGTTAGATAAACAAGGTCGCATTCCCGTAAACGATCACCTTCAAACTGCACATCTGCATATCTATGCTATTGGTGACGTGGTGAGAGGAGCTATGCTTGCTCACAAAGCAGAAGAAGAGGGCGTAATGGTAGCAGAGTTAATGGCTGGTCAGAAACCACATATCAATTACCTTTTGATTCCGGGCGTTGTTTACACTTGGCCCGAAATCGCTAGTGTAGGATATACGGAAGAAGAATTAAAAGAGAAAAAAATTTCCTATAAAAAAGGATCATTTCCATTTAGGGCGTTAGGTCGAGCAAGAGCATCCAATGAAAGCGACGGATTTATCAAAGTTTTGGCAGATAAACAGACCGATGAAATTCTTGGTGTACATACCATTGGACCAAGATGTGCGGATTTGATAGCGGAAGCAGTTCTTGCAATGGAATACAAAGCATCAGCAGAAGACGTTGCCAGAATTAGCCACGCTCACCCAACCTATTCGGAAGCCATAAAAGAAGCTTGCTTGGCAGCAACGGAAAATAGATCACTCCATGCATGAGGTGGCTTTCCCCGCTACTCCCGCGATAGACCTTTCTACACAGCCCCGTGGTCTATAAAGTTGACAGCACTGCAACTTCTACTCCAAACCCAAGCAATAATCTATTGCCTTTTCCGAACCGTTGTATACACCTTCTTTTGAGTTTCGTATAACACATTCATTCATGCGAGAACTAATATCTTCGTTATCCAAAAGCAAATTTATAATTTCGGTGGCTTGAGAAGGCTCTCTACATTCGACCGTTCCTTCTCCTAATTCCAATGAATGAGAGACAGAATACCCTTCATGATCACCCACTCTTCGTATAAACACTTTAGGAATCGGAAAAAATGCCAACTCGGAAGGCTTGGTTACCAGAAAGTCAGAGACCTTAATCAATTTATCCGTAGCTAAAAATGCTTCATAGTAATTCTGGAAATAAAAAACAACAACGGGTTTTGTTTTTGCCTCCGTATCTTTAGATAAATCTTGTTTATGACAATACTCTATCAATTGTTGCCATGATGTTACCAAGTCATATTCAATTTTTAATTGTTTTAACTTGACAAGTATGGACTGAAAAATCGCTTCGTGATCACCTGCGTTTAATTGTAATAGACAGTTTTCTTTTTTGGTAAGGTTATCTTTTAACTTTTCTATTAGTTCTAAAATGTACGATTTTTGAGCACCTGCTCCACCTATCGGAAGAACTAGCCTTTTTTTCTTTTTTTGTTTGATTCGCTGGATTCGATGATTGGAATCTTCTATTGCAAAAGCTGCCAAGTCATAAGGTACCCAATGCCCGGCAACCGCCAAATTTTTCTCCGGTATTCCCATACTCAAGAATTTAATGTAAGAAGATTCGCTTTGAACGACGTTTAAGGCTCCCGGAACCAATAGATAGTATTGCGGAAAGTTATCCATAACCAAATTTACTACTTTTTTAAGTCCTGAGGCTACTGCGATTTGACCGTTTAAAGGATAAGAGGATATGTAATTGCAATTGGTTGAAATTACAGAGAATAAACTTTTATAATCTTCCGCGAGCAAGGTAGAAAGTGCAAGAGACTGAATATTTCCTTTAGAGGTCATTTGCCCCCAAAACCATTCAATCACACCACCATATTCGGAAGCCATTTTGCTAAAGAAGTTGTAAACTCCTTCAATACCCTTTATTGCTTTGGCTTCATTGGATTCTATGGCAAGCAAATCATGAAGATAGGGTTTTAAGCCTTTGTGAATAGCCCACGTATACAAAGATGCCGCCATTCTATGATGACCATAACCCATTCGTATCGTACCAATAACCAATCCTTCTATATTTTCTTTGGTTTCTCCATTCCCAACAAGCCTGACTTGAGGAATTAAATCCCATTCTTTGGAAGTCAAAGGAATATCAGAAGCTTTGATATTGTATCTGCTTGTTATAAATTGTTTTAATAAACCCAAGTAAAAATTTGAAAATCCATCTGTTTTTAATCCGAAAAGTTTCTCTCTATTCATATTATAATCCTTTATAGTATTTCAAGCTCATCTACCGAAGCAGGTGTCCATTTGGTAGAATGTTTTACTGCCTGCCTTAAGCGAGCGAGATATTCAAACTTTGGTATTTCATAAGCACCCAAACTCCAGGTAACTTCATTTAATTGCTGAGTGTCGAATAAAGTAAAATTGGCTTCCCTGAGAGCTGCAAATAGGTAGGTAAGAGCAATTTTGCCCGCATCCGATTCAAAGGCAAACATGCTCTCACCTGCAAAAAATTTACCAATTCCAACCCCATAAACTCCACCCACCAACTCTCCTTTTTCATTCCATGTTTCCACACTATGAGCATAACCCTTTTTGTGCAACTCATAGTATCCTTTGATAAACCCTTCCGTTATCCAAGTTGGTTCATGAAATCGAAAAGAACATCCCCTCATTACGTCTTTAAAACTCTGGTTGAATGTAACGGTGTATGACTTTTTTTTAATTTTTTTCCGAATCGTTTTGGAAATATGAAAGCTGTCAATGTCGAATATAGCCCTAGGATCGAGCGAATACCAGCGGATAGGGTTTTCTGACCAGGGGAAAATACCATGAGTGTAGGCATAAAATAATCTTTCCGGAGAAAAATCTCCACCAATGGCAACAAGATCGTCTCGGCATTTGGATGGGTCGCGAAAAAATATTCTAAAATCTTCGTATTTAGTACTCAATAGCTCTCCTCTACAGCAGAATATTCTTTGAAATGGGTGTTTGTATCGTTATAAAATTGTAACATTCTTTGATGGGCATTTTGTGTCATTTTTAGTTCACGATCATTTTTTAAGTATTTTTCTACCGGAATTAAATAGTATTTTTTTTCTTTTTTAACCTTATGTAGGTAAACCCAAACCGGAATAATGCGAATATTCTCAATATGAATTTGACTACTCATTTTATAAATCGTTTTCTTTAAACAAAAGTTAAAAATAATCCCGCCATCCCTATATCGTCTGTGCTGTGCCGAAATAAAATTTCCTAGCGAATAAATAACAAGCCTTTTTTTTGCTTTTCCATATTTATCTCGAATCATTTTGAACTCATAAGGTTGTAGAACGTGAGGATGAGAGGCTAAAACAATATCCGCTCCTTCTCTAAACGCAAAAGAAACGATTTCCTTCTGAAAGAAATTTGGTTCTCTTTGATATTCTACTCCAAAATGAAAATATGCAACAATCACATCCGCTTTTTTCTTTCTTGCAATAGATATATCTTCGGAAATTACTTTTTTATCAATCAAATTTACAATTTTTCCTTTAGGAATTTGAATTCCATTTATTCCGTAAGTGTAACTTAGAAATGCAAAAAGAATATCATTTTTTTTTATCATTAAAATTCTGTTTTTTTTATAGTTTTCAAAGGAAAAGTATGTACCTATATGCCACAAATTGTGATCATCCAAAACTTGGATTGTATGGTCAATACCTAGGGAACCTTTATCTACAGAATGATTGTTGGCTGTATTGATTATGTTAAATCCGGTATTTTTTAGAGCCTTTACAATTGAATCGGGAGTTCCAAATAAAAGATCACCGGAATACTTTGTTTTATCTCCGGGGAGAGTTGTTTCCAAATTACAGAAGTTTAAATCAGAGTCCCTAAAGCTGTCTCTCACTTCACTAAACACCGGTTCAAAATCCCAACATTTACATTTTTTGTTGTATGCAGAGTCCAACTGGGTAGAATGTACCATTACATCCCCTACGGCAGAAAAATAAACAAAACGTTCAGCCCTAATTTCCGGTTTTTTGAGTCCTAAACTACCACAATCAAAAAAAATGAATATAAAAAAAATCACTGGTATCAATGGCATTAAATTATATTTGGATGTCACAGGATTGTTCAATGGCTGTAGCAATACTTTATGGATTCTCTTTGGGTGTAATCTTTTTGAAGAATATCTCCAGCCATTCCCTGGGTAATTCAACCATTATAGAAATAAAATCTACGTTCATACCTGCTTTTTTTAATTGAATGGCAGTTTTGAGTGCTTTTTTATATTCCCCCCTTTTTTCTCCTCTTTTTTCTCCAATCCGGATAAACTTGTCTTCCAATCCAAAGGTTTTGGCTAACTTTTCAACCTTTTCTTCCAAACCGCTAAACTTGATTCCTCTTTCTTTTGCGATAACCATCATTTTCTCCTCATATAACAATAGTAGCCATAGTAAAATTTCTTCTTCATCTTCTTCTTTGTCAAACAATTCGTTTATAAAATCACTTTGATTTTTTTCCCCGCTAAAGATTTTCAAAAACTTGAGTTCTTTATCCAAATTATTTTCTAATTCGTCTATTACCAATATATACACTTTGATTATACTGATTTCTTTAATGGTATACAACCCTTTCTTCTCTGTTTCTATGGGTTTGAAATCCTTAAACAATATTCCAGGTCTTTGACTGCAAACCAAGGTATATGTCAAATTTTCCGTATGAATCCTTTTCTTCTCTCGAATCAATAGCCCGTAAATATAGTATCCGATTTTATATAAGTCTTCTTTGATAAACTTATCCGGTTCTGATTTGAAATCAAGAACATTGAACTGTTTGAAATTCATAAAAGAAATTGGTTCTTTGGTAATGAAAAATACCGGTTTATTTGTAAAAACAGTATTGGGCAATTTTGATAAATCCAAAGGCGATTTAAGACTTGCTCAGGCTTATGTAGATAAAAAATATTTCTCTGATTATATACAAGTTCCTGTATGAGATTAAATTTTTAAAAGCTGAAATTGATAAACATAAAAAAATAAATAAAGGATTTATGCTAATGTTTTGATAAGAAAAGACACACCAGGGTGAGCCTCAATTTATTTTTTTGATGGTTTGTACCCTGATTCTAATGGAGTTGCCTTTAAAATAGAAAATCCTTTTTGAATGATAGTCCTGTTTTTCATCAACATTCCCACAGAAAGATAACCTTCAAATTTCATCCACTCTTGGAAATTGACAATTGGTTGAATGTTGTAGTGAAACGGAATATCGGGAAATTTCTCACCATCCGGAAAACCTAAGTATTTTGCATTTACGCTGACTGTCCTTAGTACTAAGCTACTGGAATCAACGGGCAGATTTAGTATATTTTGCCTAAGATTTTGGGGGTAGCGTAGATATTCTTCCGCATTGGAAGTATACAAAATACGTATTGATGTGTTTAGGCTTCTGGCTGACATTGCAATTCGATTCATGGAAATATTGCCTTTCAAATCCCCTGGTACGATTTGAATGCGACCATTCTGAGCTAGTAGCCGGAGGTAATCATACTCTTCGGGAGTATTGATAAAAGTTTTTAGGTTAAACTTTTTTGCCATTAGCTCAAGTTCTTTTAGGCGATCGCCAACCCCGCCGTATTGGCGGTGAGAAATTTTCCATGCTTCTTTTATCATAGGAAAATCGGGAGCCAAGCCAAACTTTTTTTCCACATATCCCCAAGCTTCTTTATCATTTTTATTTAGCCATAAATGTCTAAATTGAATGTAGTTGGTTGCCAATTCAAAAAAATAGACATGAATTCGATTGACCGCTAAAACAATAGGATCAAAGTCTATTAACCAAGCGTATTGGCTCCGAGCTTTTGCCATAAAACTGAAATTTTGGTCGCTTCCAACACCAACATATCCACCACCTAAGTTTTGTATGGAATCCATAAACAGGTCTATTCTACGTTCATTGGAGGTTGGGTAATGGTCAGCAAACAGTCCTCTTTTGGACGGTAGAGGGTCGTATTCCTGAGAATACAAAAAAGCCGGAAAAATAAGGATTATAAATAGCGTATAAAGGTTAAATCTTTGCATAATAAATTTTAAATTAGATTGATATGTCGCATCAAACGTCAACATTTTATTACTGGTGTTTAGGAATTTTCATTGCACTAAATTGTAAATAAATAAAAGATAAAATTGCCAAAACTGCTCCAAATCCAAAAACAAACACAAACATTGTCGGCTTGTTTCCGTATAGCCAAGCAGAAAATAGAGCACCCAAACCGATTCCGATTTCCAGCGAAATGTATAAAGAAGACATAGCTTTGCCTCGATGGTTTCCATGGCTGAGGTCAATTGTCCATGCAAAAATCGAGGGGGCGGTCATTCCCGTAGCGATTCCTAAAAGAACGGCAGCTGCTAAAAATTGCGTTGGTGTTTTGGAAAAGCCAATGGCAAGCATTGCCAAAGATAGTACTAAGGAGGACGCTTTAAGGACAATGGTTCTTCCAAATCTATCGGATACTCGTCCGGCAATCAATCTTACGATAAGGGAAACGAAGGTGAAAATGCTGAAAAAAACTCCCCTATTTGCTATACCCAGATAATCACTGTAATCTGGAATTATAGTCAAAACGATTCCAAAAGGAAATATTGTGAGAAGCATCACGATACAAGGAGAAATAACCCTTGGTTCAAACAGGTCTTGTGGAGAGATTTTAAGTAAGCTCCAACTCAATTTTTGTGGAGACTTGATCGTTTCTTTCATTCCAATCAAAATCAAAATAGAAAAAATGCTCACAAAAGAAGAGGAATAAAACATAATGTCTAAGGAATAGACAGATGTTATGAGGCTACCAATGGATGGTCCAACCGTCATTCCAAAGCTTAAGGCAACCCCCATGATCCCCATAGCTTCACCTCTTTTGCTTGCTGGTACAATGTCAGCGACATAGGCAGAAGTTCCCGTAGGCTTGAAACCGGTAGCCATACCATGAATAAATCGTAAAATCAGGAAACCGGTAACGGTTGTCACTAAAGGATAAAAGAAACCTGCAATAAAGCAAATAGAAGCACCAAAAATCATTACCGGTATTCGTCCGATGGTATCTGAGAGTTTTCCACTGATTGGCCGTGATAGTCCAGCCATTAGAGTGAACAAAGATATGATCAAGCCTTTGTAACTTTCACCTCCCAAACGAGTTAGGTAAGAAGGAAGTTCGGGAATCATCATATTAAAACTCATAAAAAAAAGAAAAGAGCTTAAGAAAAGCAACCAGAATTGTAGGCTATATTGTTTCATACCGTGATCTGAGGGATTTATAGGATTATGGAAAGACAAAAATTTTTGACAAATCTAATTTTTCTTACCTGGATAAAAGTATTCTCGAAGCACGTCTCGTAAAAAATACTTACTTATTTTGCTCTTGATTGGCATCATTAATACTTTTTAAAAAAATTCAATCCATGGAAATAAAAAAGAATTGTATGGAATGAGTGGAATTATATATTAGAGCGTAAAACCTACCAATTGAAATACAAAAAGTATTACAACCATCTCGGTTGTTATAGTAATGGGAAACCTACAGTACTTTCAAAGCGAAACTCAGATTAAGAAAGCTTTTATAGGGTATTTGTATGAAAAAGACAAATTTAGTAGTTTTAATTGGAATGTTGTTTGGTACTGTTTTAGCCCAGGAAGGACCTAAAATCCTATATCCCGGTTTGGAAAATCTTCACAAAATGCAATCCGATTCGGAAAAAGTCTGCCTGAAAGGAGACTGTGATAATAGCTATGGAGTAATGGATTACACAGATATAGGAAAATACAAAGGCGAATTTAAAAATGGAAATTTCCATGGTAAAGGAAAGTTAATTTTTAATGAAGGAGCTGTGTACGAAGGTGAGTTTAAAAATGGAGATTTGGATGGACGGGGAAAGTTAACTCTTTCAAGCGGAGAGCAATACAATGGTGAATTTAAAGAAAATTTTTACCATGGTTCAGGAAACTTAAAGGTTAATGACGAGGAAGATAACCTATCCGGTTTTTCTTATATTGGCAGTTTTCGACAAGGTAAGTTTGAGGGATACGGGCAACTGATTTTTCTAAGCGGAACAAAATACGAAGGAGAATTTAAAGATAATAAGTTTCACGGGAAAGGCAGCTTGGTTTTTGATGATGGCAGAAAATACGAAGGTGATTTTAAAGATGGAAAATATAATGGAAAGGGTACTTTGAATGATATAAATGGCGATATGTATTCAGGTGATTTTGTAGATGGAATTTTTCAAGGACATGGAACCCTAAAAAGAGCAAATGGCGAAAGCTATGTCGGAGCATTCAAAGCAAATTTATTTAACGGAAACGGTATCCTTACCCAATCTAATGGCAATGTTTATGTTGGAGAATTTAAAGACGGAATGTACAATGGAACTGGAACTTTAACCCTATCCAATGGAACCAAGTTTGAAGGGGAGTTCCAAAACGATGAATTTATAATAACACAAAAATAATCCAATATAGCATCGAAAATATTTAATTTATTAGATTATTTGTTGACATATCAGAAGGCTATTCTATATTGCTTCATAGAAAAAGTTATTATATAGAGGAGAAATATGAAAGCTGATAACATTTTACAAACAATTGGGAACACTCCCCATGTTAAAATAAACCGATTGTACAATAATAAAGACATAGAAGTTTGGTGCAAGCTAGAAAGGGCAAATCCAGGTGGAAGTATTAAAGATCGTATAGCACTTTCTATGATAGAAGATGCGGAACAGAAAGGTATATTAAAAAAAGATAGTGTAATTATAGAGCCTACATCCGGAAATACAGGGGTAGGTTTGGCAATGGTAGCAGCCGTAAAAGGTTATAAACTTATTCTTGTTATGCCTGAATCCATGAGTATAGAAAGACGAAGGTTGATGTCTGCTTATGGAGCAACCTTTGAATTAACTCCAAGAGAAAAGGGAATGCCAGGAGCGATTGAAAAAGCCAAACAAATGGTAGCAGAAACCCCAAATGCTTGGATGCCACAACAGTTTGAAAACCAAGCCAACGTTGAAATCCATATTAAAACTACAGCCCAAGAGATTTTAAATGACTTTCCGAGCGGTATAGACTTTTTGATTACCGGAGTAGGAACAGGTGGGCATATAACCGGAGTTGCTAAAGTACTAAAAGGAAAATTTCCAAAATTAAAAGTTTTTGCGGTAGAACCGGAAGCTTCGCCGGTAATTAGTGGCGGAAAACCAGGCCCTCACCCAATCCAAGGAATTGGCGCCGGATTTATTCCACAAATCCTCGACACAAAACTATTAGATGGAACAATTTCCGTATCCAAAGACGATGCCTTTAATTTTGCTGTAAGAGCGGCAAAAGAAGAAGGGATTTTCTTGGGTGTTTCTTCGGGAGCTTCTTTGGCTGCCGTTGCCAAAAAATTACCGGAAATTCCACACGGTTCGAAAGTTCTTGCTTTTAACTATGATACAGGTGAAAGATACCTTTCCGTAGAAGGTTTATTTGCTTAAAAATGATAGGAAGGACAGGTTTTAAAGCCTGTCCTAATTAACGTGAGTTCGATATAACATTTCTATTTCACCTAAAGGGCAACCACCGGGGATTGCTCGGGTAAACTCCTGTGTTCACCCTTCTTATTTTTATAACAAGTCTATTGATTTTATCCATGGGTAAATGACTTTAATTAAGCAATTAAAAAAATATAGGTGAAATTTTTATTATTGGTAATTTAAAAGTTGCAAGATATAAGAGATGGAAAAGTGTGACTAATACGATTGCTTTTGAGCACTCT
The DNA here is from genome assembly GCA_024233865.1 of Leptospiraceae bacterium. Classification (GTDB taxonomy): domain Bacteria; phylum Spirochaetota; class Leptospiria; order Leptospirales; family Leptospiraceae; genus JACKPA01. Next base: position 220,331 of record JACKPA010000011.1, read on the forward strand.
ATTTATGAAATTGAAGTAAGTAGTGGTGTTTTGAAGGGCTTTGTAGAGATGGGAATTAGGTTGCGGATACTTCTTATGAAAACCCACCATTCACAAACATTCAAACTCTAAGCCTTTTAAAAATCAGAAATATTTTGTAAAAGGCGAGGCTTGTTGTGAAAACATGCTTGGCTTTTCAAGTGTTTTTAGAAATATGACAAAAAGAAAGGGATTTTTTCTTGTAATGATATTAATCCCCTTCTAAATTTTAAAGGTTATTCCATAACTTGAACTAATTTTATATAGTTCCAATGCATTAAGAATGTGAGGAGAGTTATTTAAATGGCTAAGGAAAAATTTGATCGCAGTAAGCCACACGTAAACGTTGGCACAATAGGTCACGTAGACCATGGTAAAACGACATTGACTGCGGCGATTACATCGACGCTTGCGAGGAAAATCGGTGGAAAAAATAAGGCGGTGAAGTATGATGAAATTGATAACGCGCCTGAAGAACGTCAACGTGGGATCACGATAGCAACATCTCACCAAGAATATGAGACAGCAAATAGGCATTATGCTCATGTTGACTGTCCGGGACATGCGGATTATGTGAAAAACATGATCACAGGGGCAGCACAAATGGATGCAGCTATTTTGGTTGTATCTGCGACTGACGGTGCTATGCCTCAAACCAAAGAGCATATTCTTCTTGCAAGACAGGTTGGTGTTCCTTATGTTTTAGTATATTTGAACAAAGCTGACCAACTAGCTGAAGACGAGAGAGAAGAAATGATCGAAATGGTACAGGAAGAAGTGCGTGATTTATTGAAGAAATACGGTTTTCCAAAAGAAGGTCAGGGAGAAATTCCTTTTGTATCTGGTTCGGCTCTAAAAGCTATGGAAGGAGACGAAGGACCGCTTGGAGCAGAGTCTATTATGAAATTGGCAGATGCTTTAGACAGCTATGTTCCTGTTCCTAAAAGAGACATTGAAAGACCTTTTTTGATGCCTGTAGAGGATGTTTTTTCTATCACCGGTCGCGGGACTGTTGCGACAGGAAGAGTGGAAACAGGCGTTTTGAAGTTAAACGATGAAATTGAAATAGTTGGCATTAAAGATACGGCAAAAACGGTTGTAACCGGTATTGAGATGTTTAGAAAGTTACTAGATCAAGCTCAATCAGGTGATAATATCGGAGCTCTTTTAAGAGGTGTTAAAAAAGAAGACATCGAAAGAGGACAGGTTTTGGCTAAACCAGGTTCCATTACACCACATAAAAAGTTTAAAGCTGAAGTTTATGTTTTAACGAAAGAAGAAGGCGGAAGACATACTCCTTTTGTGTCGAATTATAGACCTCAATTTTATTTTAGAACTACTGATATAACCGGTGTTTGTATGTTGCCCGATGGAGTGCAAATGGTTATGCCTGGAGATAACGTTTCCGTTATGGTAGAGTTGATTCACCCTATTGCTATGGATAAAGGTTTGAAGTTTGCTATTCGTGAGGGTGGTAAAACAATTGGTTCCGGTGTAGTAGCGGAGATAGTAGAGTAATCGGTATATGACGGGTCAGAAAATCAGGGTAAAATTAAGAGCTTTTGATCATAAGTTGATTGACCAGTCTACTCATGAAATTGTGGCAACGGCTAGAAGGACAGGGGCAAGGGTATCAGGTCCTATACCGCTGCCCACAAAAATTGAGAAATATACTGTTTTAAGGTCACCTCATGTGAATAAGAAGTCAAGAGAGCAGTTTGAGATGAGAACTCATAAAAGATTAATTGATATTCTCGACACCAACGAAGATACTGTTGAAGCTTTGATGAAGTTACAGTTGCCAGCTGGGGTGTCTGTAGACATTAAGTCTTAGGAAAGGTTAGAGGTTTGTTATGACAAAAGGTTTGATTGGGAAGAAGATAGGGATGTCGCAAGTTTATTCTGAAGATGGCAGATTGATACCTGTTACTATTTTAGAAATAGGTCCATGTAGTGTCTCTCAGGTTAGAACTAAAGAGAAAGATGGTTATACTGCTGTGCAGCTTGCCTATGGCGATGTAAAAGAAAGTAAGTTATCAAAGGCTGAGTTTTCGCATCTTTCCTCGAAAAGCATTTCTCCGAAAAGGTATTTGCAAGAGTTTGCATTGGAGGGAGAAGGTTTGCCGGAAGAAGGAAGCCTTTTGAAAATAACAGATATTTTTAAAACCAAAGATGTTGTTAAGGTTAGTGCAATAAGCAAAGGAAAAGGTTTTCAAGGTGTAATCAAGAGGCATGGTTTTCATGGTGGTCCGGGCAAACATGGTTCGCGTAACCATAGACATCCAGGTTCTATAGGTGCCTGCTCTACGCCTTCAAGGGTTTTTAAGGGTGTTAAACTTCCTGGCAGAATGGGTGGAGGAAAGGCTACCATTATAAATTTAAAGATCATAAAAATTCTTGAAAAAGAAAATATATTGATGGTTTCGGGTTCTGTGCCTGGAAATGCAAAAGGCATACTAACTATTGAAAAAATATAAATGTTTTTCTAAGGGATTGATATAACAATGATTGTTCAAAAGTTTTCAAAAGAAGGCAATAAGGTAGGCGAAGTGGAGCTTCCAAGCGATATATTTAATGAAAAGGTTAGTTTGGGTGCTATATATGATGCTATAAAAGCCGAAAATGCCAACCTTCGAACCGGAAATCATTCCACGAAAACAAGGAGTGAGGTTAGTGGGGGCGGGAAAAAACCATGGGCTCAAAAAGGGACTGGTCGTGCTAGGCAAGGTTCTATAAGAGCACCTCAATGGGTTGGTGGTGGAATCGTTCACGGACCTAAAAAAAGGGATTATTCTATACCTTTATCTAGGAACATTAAAAGAAAAGCTGTGGTATCCATTTTAAATAAAAAGGCAGTGGAGCAAAGTGTTAAACTGCTTGAAGATGTTAGTTTGGATAATTATAGCACCAAAACGATATTTAGTGTTTTTAAAAATATGCAAATTACTGATTCTGTTATTGGGTTTGTAGTTTCCGGTGAGGATAAAATTATTAAGAAGTCAGTAAAGAATATACCTAATGTGAAATATATTAACTCTAAACGTATTGCATGTCGAGATATATTGTACAACAGAAATTTGGTTATCACAGAGAGTGCTTTAAGCGAGATAGTCGCACAATATAAGGGAGTAAACAAATGATAGATGTAAATAATGTGATTATTGCTCCTATGGTTACAGAAAAATCGAAATCACTTGAAGCAATCGGGGAATTGACTGGGAAGAGAACTGTAAAATATGTTTTTAAAGTCCATCCAAAGGCGGATAAATTGATGGTAAAAAACGCTTTAAAGGATATTTATCAGGTTCAAGCTGATTCGGTTAATATAATGGTATGTATAGGAAAAATGAAGAAATTTCGAAATTTTCCATCTAGAAGACCTCATTGGAAAAAAGCTATTGTGACTTTTAAAGATGGGGCGAATTTAGAGTTTTCAAAAGGTGTTTAGCGATGGGAATAAAAAAATTCAAACCTGTGACTTCTTCAACACGATATAAGTCGGTTCTAGACTTTGCGGAAATAACTTGTGATATACCTCATAAGCCTTTGCTATCTACTTTAAATTACAAAGCGGGTAGAGGTGGAGACGGTTCTATTGCTGTCAGAAGGAAAGGCGGTAGAGTTAAAAGACTATATAGGATTATAGATTTTAAAAGAAAAAAAGTAAATATTGAAGCGGTTGTTAAGACAATTGAATATGATCCAAATCGTTCTTGTTTTATTGCTTTGGTTTGTTATAAAGATGGAGAATATTCGTATATTTTAGCACCGAAAGGCTTGAAAGTTGGAGAAACTGTTATTTCAGGTGAAAGCGTTGAGATTAAAGTTGGTAATTCCATGCCTTTGGATAAGATACCGCCTGGAACAAATGTTCATAATATTGAACTAAATCGTGGCAAAGGCGGACAATTCGCAAGGTCCGCGGGAGCATTTGCAACAGTGTCAGCTAAAGATGGTGATTATGTTAGTTTAAAATTACCTTCCAAAGAAGTAAGGAAGGTTCATAAATTTTGTTATGCCACAATAGGTGTTGTTGGAAATTTAGATCATAATTTAATTTCAATAGGAAAAGCGGGAAGGAATAGATGGAAAGGAAAGAGACCAAAGGTTCGTGGAGTTGTCATGAACCCAATTGATCATCCACATGGTGGAGGAGAAGGTCGAACTTCTGGTGGTAGGCATCCGGTGACTCCTTGGGGTAAGCCTACAAAAGGTTATAAAACAAGGAAGAAGTCGAAAACAAGTAGTAAGTTTATCGTACAAGCAAGAAAAGGCAACAGAAGCAGGGGGAATTAATCTATGGCAAGGAGTATTAAAAAGGGTCCTTTTATAGATGAGCACTTGATGAAAAAGATTACCAAGATGAATTCGGAGAATTCAAAAAAACCTTTTAAAACATGGTCTAGGCGAAGCACTATCTTTCCTGATATGGTTGGTCATACCGTTATGATACATAATGGTAATAAGTTTATTCCTGTTTTTATAAATGATAATATGGTTGGTCATAAGCTTGGGGAATTTTCTCCTACAAGAACTTATAGAGGTCATGCCAATCTTGATAAAAAGGTTAGGAAGTAGTAATGGAAGCGAAGGCTGTTGCAAAATATGTTCGTATATCTGCCAATAAAGCTCGTTTGGTTGCAAATGAAATTAGGGGTTATGATTATTACGAAGCAGTGGATATATTAAAATTTACTAATAAAAAAGCTGCTAGTTTATTGCTAAATGTTTTAAATTCTGCTTATGCAAATGCTTTGAATATTGATGATAAAGTAGATTCTTCGAATTTATATATCAAAAAGGTGTATATCGATGAAGGACCAATGATGAAAAGGTTTCGAGCAAGAGCAAGAGGTCGAGCGGCAAGAATTCGGAAAAAGCTTAGCCATATTACAGTAGTATTATCAGATTAGTAGGTTTAGAAGGTATGGGACAAAAAGTTAATCCAATAGGTTTAAGGTTAGGAATCACAAGGTCTTGGGATTCTATTTGGTTTTCAAAAGAAGATTATTCTAAGTTTCTTCATGAAGATATCAAGATTAGAAAGTATATATCTCAAAGATTAAAAAATACTGCATTGGTAAGGATTGTTTTTGAAAGGTTTCCGGAAAAAGTAAATGTAAATCTTTATACGGCAAAACCAGGTTTGATAATAGGACCCAAAGGGAATAATATTGAAAGTTTAAAAAAGCAATTAAAACCAATGTCCAAGAAGCCGATTTTTATCAATATTATAGAAGTTAAAAAACCGGAAACAGTTGCACAAGCCATAGCAGAGACAATCGCAACTCATTTACAACAGAGAATGCCTTTTAGAAGAGTAATGAAGGCAGAACTTAGAAGGGCAATGAGAGGTGGCGTGGAAGGAATTAAGATATCTATTTCCGGAAGATTGAATGGCGCGGATATGGCAAGAACGGAAGTTTATAAAGACGGTCGAATTCCATTACATACATTGAGAGCTAAAATTGATTTAGGATTCAAAGAAGCTCTAACAACATTCGGTCAAATTGGTGTTAAAGTTTGGACTTACTCTGGTGATTATATACCGAGTAAAAACGAAGAAATCGAAGACAGGTACACCGTTCGAAGAAGAACCGATTAATAAAATTTTTGAGGTTTAGGTATTATGTTATCACCAAAGCGTGTAAAATATAGAAAAAGACAGCGGGGCAGGTTGAAGGGCAAAGATGAGACTGGTAATAGAGTTTCGTTTGGTGAATATGGCTTGATGGCTACGGAATCGGGCAGGATTACTGCTAGGCAAATAGAAGCAGCGCGTATTAGCATCAATAGAAGGATAAAAAGAGGTGGAAAGATATGGATAAGAATATTTCCACAATTACCTGTTACCAAAAAACCAGCCGAAACTAGGATGGGAAAAGGAAAAGGAAGTCCAGAATTTTGGATTGCTGAAGTGAGACCAGGTAGGATGTTGTTTGAAATGAGCGGTGTTGATGAAGCTATTGCAAAACAAGCTTTGGAAATTGCATCCTATAAATTACCTATATCAGCAGAATTTGTTAAGAGGACAATATTATGAAAAAGGGTAACCTTAAAGAACTGAAGGATACTGAAGTTATTCAGCAACTTAAAGATGCAAGGAAAGAGTTACGCGAACAGAGGTTTCAGTTTGCTGTTGCAAAATCCTTGGAGAACCCAAGAAAAATACGAAATCTCCGAAAGAAGATAGCTAGATTATTAACTATCCAAAATGAGAGAAAGAGTTTAAACCAACAATAGTTAATATTTTTATTATAAAAAAGGCCAAAGATGAGTGAGCGAGTTAGTACGAAAAAGACTGTGCAAGGTAAAGTAGTTAGTTCTGTAATGGATAAAACAGCAGTTATAGAGCTGGTGTTTATGCATACGCACCCTATATTTAAAAAAATAACAAGAAAAACGAAAAAAGTAAAAATTCATGACGAGAGAAATGAATGCAATATAGGTGATTTGGTTATAGCAGTTGAAACGAGACCGCTTTCAAAGTTCAAAAGACATAGATTATTAAAAATAGTAGAGAGGGCTAAGTAAAATGATTCAAATGCAAACATATTTACAGGTGGCTGATAATTCTGGTATAAAAAGAGTTCAATGCATAAAAGTGTTAGGTGGTTCCAAGAAGAGGTATGCTACTATCGGTGATGAGATAATTGTTGCCGTTAAATCCGCTCAACCGGCTTATGGGACTAGGGATTCGTCCGGAAAGAAAATCCATAACAAAGTGGTTCAAAGAGCTGTGGTTGTAAGAACAAAAAAAGAAGTGGCAAGACCTGATGGCTCTTATATAAGGTTTGATGATAATGCAGTTGCTATTGTGGACGATAAAGGTAATCCAAAAGGTACGAGGATTTTTGGCCCCGTGGCAAGGGAGCTAAGAGATAAAAAATATATGAAAATTGTTTCCTTAGCGCCAGAGGTATTATAAGATGAAAAGCAAACTATCTGATAAAAATATTCAACCTGTCAAATTTAAAAAAGTTTTTTTAAAACGCGACGATGAGGTTGTTTGTATTGCCGGAAAAGACAAAGGTAAGCGTGGTAAAATTTTAGCCCTAGACAAGAAAAAAGGTAAGGTAGTTGTTTCGGGGGTTAACAAGAGGAAAAAGTTTCTTAGACCTACTCAGGAAAATCCTAGAGGTGGTGAGATTGAAATAGAAAGCCCTATACATATTTCTAACGTTATGTATTTTGATTCAAAAACAAAAAAAGGGGTTAGATTATCATTTCGTGATCTGAATGGAAAGAAAGTTAGAGTTATTAAAAAGGATAATCGAGAAGTATAGAGATGTACCAGTCAAGATTAAAAAAACTGTATAGTGAAAAAATAAAGCCCTCTCTTATTAAAAAATACAACTTCAAGACGCCTATGCAAGCGCCGAGATTGGAGAAAATTGTTATAAATGTTGGTATGGGAGACGGGCATTCTAATCCAAAAGCGTTGGATTCTGCCATTGAAACAATAGGTATTATTACAGGTCAAAAAGCTGTTAAAACAAAGGCAAAAAAGTCAATAGCCGGATTTAAACTTCGTGAAGAAATGAACATAGGCTGCATGGTAACGTTACGAGGTGAAAGAATGTATGATTTTTTGGATAAACTAATAAATATTGCTTTACCTCGGGTAAGGGATTTTAAAGGTCTTAATCCAAAAGGTTTTGATGGCAGAGGAAATTATAATTTGGGTATAAAAGAACAGATTATTTTTCCAGAAATACAATTTGATAAAATTGCTAAGGTTCATGGAATGAATATTACTGTGGTGACTAGTGCAGATACGGATATCCAAGCTTTTGATTTGTTAGAGGCATTTGGAATGCCATATAGGAAAAAATAGAAGGAGTACATAAGTGGCAAAAAAGTCATTGGTTGAAAAACATCTAAAAGTTAAGAAATTCCATGTAAGGGAATACAATCGTTGTCCACTATGTGGCAGACCTCGAGGATATATAAGAAGATTTAATATGTGTCGATTATGCTTTAGGAAATTGGCTGCATCAGGTCAAATTCCCGGAGTCATCAAGTCGTCTTGGTAAAATAAGGAAGGGATAGAATGAGTTTATCAGATCCAATTGCAGATATGCTTACAAGAATACGAAATGCTTCAAGAGCTGGCCATCCAAATTGTATGGTATCGTATAGTAATATCAAAAAATCGGTTTTAGAAATCTTACAAAGTGAAGGTTTTATAAAAGAGTTTCAGTTGTTAGAAGAAAATAACAAAAAGGATTTACAAGTTGCTTTAAAGTATACTCCTAAGAAAAAGCCTGTTATACAAGAAATTATAAAAATTTCAAGACCCGGCCGTAGGGTTTATCAGAAATGGGAAGAGATAAAACCGGTTAAAAGTAATTTAGGTATTTCCGTAATTTCTACATCAAAAGGAATTATGACGAATAAAAAGGCAAGAAACCTCCGAGTTGGTGGAGAAGTTATATTTAAAGTTTCTTAAGTCTTTATAACAAAATTTAATGGGTGGATTGCTATGTCTAGGATCGGAAAAAGTATTATTAAACTACCGCCGAAGGTAGAGGTCAAACAGGAAAGTGATTTTATAGAGGTAAAGGGACCTAAGGGAAATCTTAAATGTCCTATGTATCAAAATATAGAGATGCATAAAGATGGAGATGTTATAAGGTTTGAAAGAAAAGACGAAGAAAAGAATACCTTGGCGTTACATGGTTTGGCTAGAACTTTACTTTATAATTGTGTGAAAGGCGTTTCTGAAGGTTGGGAAAAAAACCTTGAGATTTTTGGAGTAGGTTATAGGGCACAAAAAAAGGGAGATACTTTAGTGTTAAGTTTAGGGTATTCTCATGAAGTGAGTTTTAAAGAACCTCCTGGTGTATCGATTAATGTAATAGATCAGTTAAAGATTAAAATTGCTGGTGCTGATAAACAAATGGTTGGACAGGTTGCCGCTGATATAAGGTCTTTAAAATTGCCTGAACCTTATAAAGGGAAAGGTATTAAGTATTCGGATGAAAGAATTATAAGAAAAGCAGGAAAAACGGGTAAAAAGTAGACCATGATAAATAAAGAAAATAAGTTAGTAAAGGCAAACCGTAGAAAGGAAAGAGCAAAATTTAAATTGAAAGGCTACGGTAACAGGCCAAGGCTTGTTTTTAATAAAACAAATAGGTATTTAATTGCTCAAGTAGTTGATGATACTCAAGGGAAAACTATAGCTTATGCTACTACTGCTGAAAAGGATTTTTCTGTTTCGGGATATTCTCGGAAAAATAAAGAAGCAGCCTCGGAATTAGGTAAACTAATTGCCACAAGAGCTAAGAACAACGGTATCGATAAAGTGATGTTGGATAGATCGGGTATGATTTATCATGGGAAAATAGCATCTTTTGCAGAAGCAGCGAGAGAAAAAGGGTTGGAATTTTAAATGGCATATACAGAGAATGAACCAAAAGAATTTACTGAAAAAGTAGTAAAAATAGATAGAGTAGCGAAAGTTGTTAAGGGAGGGCGAAGATTCTCTTTTAATGCTCTTACGATTGTAGGGGATTCAAAAAGCAAGGTGGGAATAGGATTTGGTAAGGCAAATGAGGTTCCAGATGCAATTCGTAAGTCTATAGAAGCCGCCAGAAAGAATATGATAGATATAAATATTTTAGGGCACACCATACCACACGAAGTAGTAGGTAAGTTTAAATCGGCGAAAGTATACCTAAGACCGTGCACACCTGGAACAGGTTTGATAGCTGGTGATGCTGTTCGCTCTGTCGTAGAAAAAGCCGGTGTCCAGGATATTTTGTCAAAATCTTATGGTTCTGATAATTCCTTGAATATTGTAAAAGCTACCTTTGAGGCATTGAAAAAACTGGAAACTCCTTTAATGGCTGCAAAAAGAAGGGGTATTAGCTTGAAAAGGTTGTTTGGTCAGGATTTTATAGAAGAAGCAGCAACATCGTCATTAGGAGAGTAAAAGTGGTAGAAATAAAAGTTACTCAAATAAAAAGCCAGATAGGTGCTATACCTCGTCATAGAAAAACTCTTCAGGCTTTAGGTTTAAAAAAGATAGGCTCCGAGAGAATTCATAAAGATTCTCCTCAGCTTAAAGGTATGTTAAGAGCTGTAAGGCATCTTATAAAATTTGAACAGATAAATAATAAATAGAGAGTTTTTTAATGGATAAAGATGCTCAAGAGATAAAAAATACTAATCAGATTCCGGTTCCTTTGGGTTCTCGAAAAAACACTAAAAGGTTGGGTAGAGGGCCAAGTTCAGGCAAAGGTAAGACTTGTGGTAGGGGACAAAAAGGGCAAAAAGCGAGAGCGGCTAGTATGAAAAGGGGTTTTGAAGGTGGTCAAATGCCGTTACATAGGCGTTTACCTAAAAGAGGCTTTACAAGTAAGTTTCGAATATACTATCAACCTGTGAATTTGGGCGATATAGCTAAATTCAAGCTTTCCGGGGATATTGATATCAAAACTTTATTTAAGCATGGGTTAATTAGAGATGAAAACTCCCTAGTTAAAATACTTGCTCAGGGAGAAATAGATGATCCTGTTAATATAGTTGCAGATAAATATTCAAAGGCAGCTCTCGAAAAAGTTCAAAGCAAAGGTGGAAAGATCATTGTTCGAGAACTAAATAAGGCTAAAGAAAAATAAACAAATAGTAGTGAAATATCATGTGGAATGCAATTAGTAATATTATAAGAATTCCTGAGTTAAGAAACAAAATATTGTATACGCTAGGAATGTTGTTGATATTTAGGATGGGGACTCATGTTTCGATTCCTGGTATAAATAGTGTTGTTGTTACAAGTATTTCAGCTGAATCAGGAGAAGGTCTTCTTGGGATGGTTGACTTGTTTGCCGGTGGAGCATTGTTAAAGTTTTCCGTTTTTGCTTTAGGTATTATGCCCTACATTTCTTCGTCTATTATCATGCAGTTAGTGATGGTTTTGATACCTCAGCTTCAAAAAATGCAAAAAGAAGGCGAAGAAGGTCGTAAAAAAATTATGCAGTACACAAAGTATGGTACAATTGTCCTTTGTAGTATACAAAGTCTTGCTGTTATATATTTGGCAAAAAGCTGGTCTACCGGAACTGGAGTATCGCCTGCAAAATACCCGGGTCTGATAAACCCAAGCGTGCAATCCATATTTGTTCCTTTAGGAATCTTAACCATCACTACAGGTACTATGTTGCTTATGTGGATGGGGGAACAAATAACCGAAAAAGGCATCGGAAATGGTATTTCGTTATTAATTTTTGCGGGGATTATTGGTCGTATGCCTCAAGCTTTTGTGCAGATGCTTACATCCAATGATTCAGACCTTTTATCTCTTTTAATATTGATTGTGATTTTTGTTTTTTTAATAGCCTTTACGGTTATATTAACTCAGGGAGTTAGGAAAGTACCTCTGCAATATGGCAAGCAGATGGTTGGACGAAAAATGGTGCAGGCAAAAAGTCAAAGTATACCCTTTAAGGTGAATGGGGCGAATGTAATGCCTATCATTTTTGCATCTAGCTTGATACTATTCCCTCATACTATTATCCAATGGTTATCTTCCAATAGTGGTCAATGGGCAGGATGGGCTTTGATTTTGGACTTCTTCAACCCTTTTTCTCAAATTTGGTATCGGTCGTTATTTTATTATTTTCTTTATACTGGTTTAATCATATTTTTTGCATATTTTTATACGGCGATACAAATTAATCCGGCTGAGCTAGCAGAAAATCTTAAAAAATATGGTGGATTTATACCTGGAATTCGTCCTGGAACCCATACAAAGGAATATATAGAAAAGATTTTAAATAGGATAACATTGCCTGGAGCAATATTTTTAGCAGGCTTGGCTTTGTCACCTTATATCATAATAAAATTTTTAAATATAGGTAGCAATACTGGTGGTGGTTCTTTAGTATATACCTTTGGTGGTACATCTCTGTTAATTATGGTTGGTGTTGCTTTGGAAACTTTGAAGCAAATCGAAGCTCAGCTGATTATGAGAAATTATGAAGGGTTTATGAAAAAATCTAAAATAAGAGGAAGAGATTACAGATGAAAAGATTGATATTTATGGGACCTCCGGGAGCTGGCAAAGGTACGCAAGCAAAGAATGTTTGTCAAGAGTATGGTATTCCTCAAATTTCAACTGGTGACATATTGCGCTCCTCAATAGAAGCTAAAACGGATCTAGGATTAAAGGCAAAAAGCTATATGGATGCCGGTAATTTGGTTCCGGATGAATTGGTAATTGGAATCATCGAAAACAGAATAAAAGAAAAAGACTGTTCTAATGGTTTTTTACTAGATGGGTTTCCTCGAACCGTTAAGCAAGCAGAAGCATTGAAGGTTTTATTGGACGGCTTAGGAATAGAATTAGATAATGTTATTAATATAAAAGTCGATGATGAAGAATTGATTCGTAGATTATTGGAAAGGGCAAATATAGAAGGCCGAAGCGATGATAACTATGAAACAATAAAAAACAGATTAGAAAATTACAATGAAAAAACATTTCCCTTAATTGACTACTATAAAAAGATGGCTTTATTAAAGGAAATTAATGGAATTGGGACTGTTAATGAAATAGCTAGTTCTATTAAAAAAGCATTGGGGTGATGATTTATTGGCAAAAGAAGAAGCTATAATTGTAGATGGCGTTGTTATGGAACCTTTACCTAACGCGATGTTTCGTGTCGAGTTAGAGAATGGACATAAAGTTTTGGCGCATATTTCCGGGAAAATGCGTATGCATTATATAAGGATCTTGCCGGGGGATAAAGTTACTGTTGAATTGTCTCCTTATGATCTTACTAAGGGCAGAATTACATATAGAAAAAAATAGAGATGGGTTTATGAAAGTTAGAGTGTCAGTGAAAAAGATTTGTAGTAATTGTAAAATTATTAGAAGACATGGAATCGTACGGGTTATTTGCTCCAATCCTAAACATAAGCAGAGGCAGGGCTAGGAATGGCTAGAATTGCTGGTATTGATATTCCAAGAGAAAAAAGGGTAATTATAGGTTTGACCTATATTTATGGAATTGGGCGCTCCGTTTCAAAGGATATTCTTAAAAAAGCGAGTGTAGATGAGAGTGTAAGGGTTAAAGATTTAACCGAATCGCAAGAGGCTGCCATTCGTAAGGTTATCGAGGACGAATACCCTGTGGAAGGGGATTTAAAATCCCAAGTAAATTTAAATATAAAGCGTCTTAAAGATATTGGCTGTTATAGAGGTTTAAGGCATATTAGAGGTTTACCTTTAAGAGGGCAGAGGACCAGAACAAATGCCAGAACAAGAAAAGGTGTTAAAAAAACAGTGGCTAATAAGAAAAAGGCTACGAAATAAGTAATTAAATTTCTGATGGAAATGGGAGTATATGGAGAAAGATAAAAAATCTAAAAAAGAAGGCAAACAGCGAAAAAGAGAGAAAAAAAATATACCCAAGGGTAGAGTGTATATTCAGGCTTCTTTCAACAATACCATAGTCACAGTTACTGATATGGCAGGGAATGTGATTGCTTGGTCGTCAGCAGGCTTAATGAGTTTTAGAGGCTCAAAAAAATCTACTCCTTATGCAGCGCAGGTTGCAGCGTCAAATGCTGCTGATAAAGCTATTGATATTTCAGGCTTAAAAGAAATAGAGGTTATGGTATCAGGCCCAGGCATCGGTAGGGAGTCAGCTATTCGATCTTTGGCTTCCAAGGGTTTATCAATTAGGATTATTAAAGATGTTACGCCATTACCTCATAATGGATGTCGACCTAGAAAAAAAAGAAGAGTTTAAGTAGGGTAATAGAAGAATGGCAAGATACAGGGGACCAGTTTGCAAACTTTGTAGGCGAGAAGGCTTAAAGTTATTTTTAAAAGGCACAAGGTGTATTGATAAAAATAAGTGTAGTATAGAAAAAAGAAAAAATCCTCCAGGATTACCACCAAAAAGAAAAGGTAAGATTTCGGACTTCTCCATCCAATTAAGAGAAAAACAGAAGGTTAAGAGAATTTATGGTGTTTTGGAAAAGCAATTTCGGGAATATTACGAAAAAGCGAACCGAACGGAAGGGATTACCGGTGAACTTTTATTGCAACTTTTAGAGCAAAGGTTGGATAATGTGATTTACCGAATGAAATTCGCAACTTCTAGAATCCAGGCGAGAAGTTTTATCTCACATGGACATGTAATTGTGAATGGTATACGAGTCACAATTCCTTCTTATCAAGTTAGTGTTGGAGATAAAATCTCTTTCAGAGAGAACTTTTTTAAATCTACAACATTTACGGATAATATTAAATTGGCTCAATCATTAAATAGTTCACCAGCTTGGTTATCACCAGACTATGCGAATTACACTGGTGAAGTTACATCTATCCCGTCGAGGGAAAATATTGATTTGCCTATAAAAGAGCATATCATTGTTGAGTTATATTCAAAATAAGAGTATAAGGGTTTACCATTGTCTCCTAAAAATTTGTTAAAAGGCTTTAAACGCCCAAAAAAGATTGATTATTATACGGATGTTTCCACACCAACTTATGGAAAGTTTATTGCAGAGCCTTTTGAAAGAGGCTTTGCAACGACGATTGGAAACGCTTTAAGAAGAACATTGATGTCTTGTATAGAGGGTGCTGCTATATCTGCTATACGTATAGAGGGCATTAATCATGAATTTGCTTATATTGACGGTGTAGCGGAGGATGTCTCTAGAATAATTTTGAACTTGAAGCGTGTTCGGATTAAGTACGAGCCGGAAGATAGAGACCAAAGCAAGGTTATTCATTTGGAATTAAATCGTCCTGGTTATTTTCATGCCGGAGATTTAGCTGTAGATTCCTCAGTGGAAATAATGAACCCTGATTTGGTGATCGCTACTCTAAATGAAGACATAGCAGAAAAAAACCTTGTTATGGATATAGAAATCCAAAGAGGCAGAGGTTATTTTCCATCTGAGGAAAAAAGGAAAGAGATAGAAGTCATAGGCACTATTCCAATTGATTCTTTATTTTCTCCTATAACCAAAGTTTTGTTTGAGGTAGAAGAGACTAGAGTAGCCCAGAAATCTGACTATGAGCGTTTATCTTTGGAAATTTGGACGGATGGTTCAATCTCTTCAGAGGATGCGCTTGCTCAAGCTGCTAAGATTTTAAAGGAACATTTAACGATATTTATTAATTTCGAAGAAGAAGTTGAGGAAGAAGTAGATGAGTTAAATGAAGCGGATCAAAAGCTCAAACAAGCACTATCTAAACACGTTGAAGAACTCGAATTGTCTGTTCGATCTTTAAATGTGCTAAGAAGTCTTGAAATAGATTTTATAGGTGATTTGGTTAAGAGAAATGAAGATGAATTGACCAAGTCCAGACATTATAGCGACCAGAGTATGAATGAGTTAAAAGCCAAATTATCCTCATTAGGACTTTCATTTGGCATGAGGGATTTTTAAAATGATAAAAAGAAATAAAGTAAAACACTTAAATAGAACAAGTTCTCATCGTAAAGCAATGATTCAAAATATGGTTACCAGCTTATTTAAGCATGAAAGGATCCAATCGACTACCGCAAAGATTAAAGTTGCAAGGTCGTTTGCTGAAAAGTTAATATCTAGAGCTAAAAAAAACTTGGATGAGAACGTAACACCAGAAGTTGCTCTGCACAATAGAAGAGAAGTTTTAAGAAAAATAAAAGACAAAACAATTGTTCAGAAGTTGTTTGAAGATATTGCTCCTAGATATGCAGCAAGACCCGGTGGATATACCAGAATATTAAAGCTTGTAAATAGAGTCTCAGATAATTCTGAAGTTGGTATTTTGGAATTAGTTGATAGAAAAACAGGTGACGAGATAAAAGCCAAATTAAAAGAAAACTTTAAAGCAAAAAAAAGCGAGGATCGGAAACAAAAAGAAGAAACTCGTAAAAAAAGAATAGCTAGACCTAAAAAAGAAACTTCTGCGAAGTCCAAATAAGATTATGATTTTAGCTTTACGAGCGAGATAGCTATTCAACTTATTCTAACGTGAATTTCGGATAAGAAACAAACACTGAGTAGATTTTCATTTCGATACAAAAAACCCAAAGAATTTGGGTTTTTTACTCAATGACCCGCTCGAAAATCATATCGAAGCGGCATTTGCCTAGTAAAATCACCTTAAACGAAACTCATGTTACTCTATATTTCCAAGGAATATACAAATTATAGCATGGCGACGCTGTAAAAAGGTAAAATTTTAGGTTTTGTTAAGTAGAATTCTACTATACAAAAGGTCTTTTAAATGGTTTTTGCAGTGTCGTCAAATAATGAAAATTTGCATTGTGTCAAGAAAAAGTATAGTAACTATGTTTAAAAAAGCGATAAGGTGGGAGTCCTTACAGATTAAACTGTGCACTTACCAATACAAACTTAAAGAAAATTGTAATTCTTCATTTATATATTTCTCATATCCTATTCGTATATCCCAATATTGACTATTTCCTATTCTATTGTTCCACTTGTACCATACATCAGAATATATTTTTGACCCAGGAAAATATCTATATCCAATTTCTATTGATGTTCGCCACCATTCTGCAATATCAATTATGATTCCATTACGTAAATCAGAAGTAATATTACCGCTTTTCTTATAGTTTGTTTGTAACCGACTTTCCAGCATTATAAATGCAACTATAGATGATTTTACTAACTTTGCTTTTCCTATTCCACCCGTAACATGAAAAATGCTACAACTATAACATCCAATGAATTGTGCTTCTATTCCACTTCTAACCTTCCAAGCAAACCCACCGTCTTTTGGTAATCCTGTTTTTGATAAATTTAATGTTTCAATGTTTACGAATTCAAATTGTTTAAGCCTTAATCTATTTTCGGTGTAATTTAAAACAATATCCAATGCAGAAAGAGTTGAATATGGACTTCTGCCTGACTCAATTGAAAGCATATCATAGTAGTTAGCCCGAAATCGTAATCGTCCTCCTTTTTGGTGTGAATTATTAAATAATCCTAGTTGCAACATGCTCGGGAAGGTGTTTAAATGGGGGTATTTTTTCTCTTCAATTTCTTTTTGTTCTGATTCTCCTAATGATAAACGTTTTAGCAATAATTTTTTTTTAACTATTTTTAGTTCATCAGTTGTTTCTTTCAAATTTAGAAATTCAATATAATCAAACAGCATGTCTATTATTTCTATTTTCTCTTTTTCTGTTAATCCGTAATTATCAAGCAAACCTATTTGAAAATTATTATCGACTATCTTATAAACTACAGTTTTTTGTTTTTGGTTTAAAATCAAGAATTTTTGGTGAAATCTTTCTTGTCTTGAGGGATGGTGTATTATTTGTTTTACAAGTGGTTTGTTTTGTAATTCAGTTTTACTTAAATTGTGAAATGCACTAATAGGCATTGACCAAAGACCATATTTTGAGATTAAAGGTTTTTTTATCACTAATTCTACTAATTCTGACATTCTTAATGCACAATTTCCTTTGAAAAAGTAGTAATCAAATTCTCGACCTATTAATTCCCAAATATGAAACAAAAGTTCTTTAACTTGTTTCTGATTTAAATTCAATTCGTATTCCCATAAATCCCTTAATTCTACTTCTCCATAAAATAAAATATTATGATAAAAATTTCCGTAAGAAAAGACTCCTTTATAAAAACCAAATACTCCTTTAAATGCGTATATAAAAGGATTTTCGTTTTTGGAAACAACGGCTCCAAAATTTATACTTTTGTCTAAGGCTTGGTTTATCTTACTATCTTTATAGTTGAACTTTAACAATATATGTCCGTAAAATGATGCCGGATTTCCCATAAATCCATTTGCATAAATTAGGCTTATCGACCTCACCTTTAAATTATCCGTCCATTCATTAAATAATGAACAATTTGCTTTTTGAAATTTTATACCTTTCCAATTAAGCCTGGTTTTTAACCAATTGAATCGTGCAATAAAACGGCATTGTGCATGTGCATTTTGATCAGAAGGTATACCTGCGAACATTTCCCTTATAGTTGCGTTAAGTTCGCTAAATGGATTGGTTTTTCCGTCAGGTGCTAAGAAAAAACTTTTCGATTGAATTTCACTTGTATACCCTGATATTAAAGTATGTTTTTTATAATGACCTAAAGCTAGCCAATATGGATCCTTAGCTAAACCCAGCTGTTCTGCTTGTTTTTGTAGATGTTTTATTACGTTAGTTTCATTAGCAGAGGTAATTGTGAAACCATTTACTATTATTGAAATGAGCAAAAATGTTATTGTTTTCACTATTTGGGTAAGTTTACCTAACCCCGTATAAATTTGTAAAAGGGGGCTAGGCAGTTAGAATCTACTTAACTAGTTCGAACTCTACATTGATTTGCAAATTTAGTGGATATTTGGTTTTCTAATTTATAGTAGTATGATTCTGCTTTTTCTATATTTTTCATTTTTTCATATTTGGGTGATTGAATTATCTTTGCATAATCCCTACGAACATTTTTTATAATCTCTTTATGTGTTGATTCTTGACACCCCCAAATGTTTAGTACGGACGTTAAACTTGTTCCATGACCTTTTGCTGTTTCTTCTTCAATATTTACTATGTTATCATTGATAAATCTCGCAGCACTTGCTTCTCTATCTTTACAAAATTCATCTGCTGACGACACTCTTGAGCTTGTTGCCATCAACCCTAAATCAGAAGTCCATGAAATAGTCAAATTAACAATAATGGACACTCCAGGATCGTCTGGAAATACCATCACTCCTATTCCACAATCCCTCCATATATTGATTTTGGCATTTAGTGAGAAAGTAAAAGATAAAGCAAATAAGCAGCTAGCAATAACTGTTTTTGTTTTCATATTATTATAAACTCCTTTATAAAAATTAAAATTATTAGGCTGTCTTTATTATAGGTGTTTTTTTGATTTTTATTAATACAATAAATGTAGTAAAAAATACGATATTAAGATAGTTTATTCTAAAATATACAATAAATATAGTATCCAAGTAATATTTTTACTATAACTGTAGTATTGACATTCTATTGAAATGGAGTAACATAATATATCAATCAATATGAGTAAAAGGAATTTTAGCCATGCTATATAAAACCAAAATTCTAAATGTTCTTTTTTTGTTTTTATTTACAATTTTATTTAATATAGGATGTGGCGGCAGTGATAGTGGTGACGACGACATGACCCTGCTTACCATGTTGGTTTTGCTATCGGGAAATCGGTCGTCATCCGATTCCCAAACTCAATGTAGTAGTGACAGTACCAAATTTACTTATTCCAGCAGTTCCTCTAACACAGATCACCAAGCTATTGTTTATGACACGATTAGCTCTGGACAAGTAAATGCTTGCATTACCGGTTTGGATTCCAAAAAAACGTATAACATTTTTGTAGTTTATTCCAATTTAGACACTGCAAATTCAAGAAAAATTAATGAAGGTTCTGGAACGGGAAAATCTGAATCGAGAGAGATAATTGAAAGAAATGTATTCATAAACAAGATTCCGGACTATGTTCGAGAATTTAACAAAAATCCACCTGTTTTAACCAAAGCCTCCAATTCGACAAACTTGAATATAAAACCTCCTCCAATTAACTTTTACACTGTAGGAACCAGCACAAAAACTTGGAAAACCAGTGATAATAGTACAACTTCCTATGACCCGGTATCGACTACTCTAAGAGGTCAAACAACTCTCTCTAGTGGTAAAACTTTACACGTATGGATAGGAAATAATGAATGGACTTATTCATCGATCGATTATAATGATGTAAGTACGATCATGAACACTTTTAAATCGACTATATATGATAAGGCAAAAAAAATAGCTGGGAACGAATGGGGAACTCATGGTTATTCTGACCTGTTATCTAGCAGTACAAGTGAAATTCATATTGTTCTCTATGATATAAATGGGGACGGTGCTTATGGAACGATAGGTTTCTTTTATAACGCAAATAATTATTTAACGAGTTATGTTCCTTATAGCAACCAAGCACTAGTGTTTTTTATAGACTCTCCTACCTACATTGATTCATCATCCGGATCCGAAACAGTTATTGGAACTTTAGCACATGAATTTCAACACATGATTCACTATTATCAGAAGAATATTCTGAAAGATGCATCATCGAACACATGGCTAAATGAAATGTGCTCTCAAGTAGTAGAAGACAGTCTTGCCTATTATCTTGGTGGTTTTGGAACAGGTCCATTATATGACAGGCTCCCGGGCTATGTTGCAAACCCGAATGGGAATATTACAGATTGGAATGGTAATGCTTTTAATTATGAAACGGCATATTCCTTTGGAGGTTATTTGCTTAGAAATTTCGGAGGAGCAGATTTATTTACATCTATTATCCAATCAAGCGGTGTAGGTATGGATGCAATAGACTCTGCTCTTTCGCAATCCAGTTTTAGTGATTGGAAAGGAAACAAGGCTTTTATGTATTGGGGAGCGAGTCTTGCGATGAATCCAAGCAA
Organism: Leptospiraceae bacterium; assembly: GCA_024233865.1. Classification (GTDB taxonomy): domain Bacteria; phylum Spirochaetota; class Leptospiria; order Leptospirales; family Leptospiraceae; genus JACKPA01. Next base: position 240,813 of record JACKPA010000011.1, read on the forward strand.
AGGAAGCTTACCAAAGTATTTCGGATATCCAGCTACAACAGTTTCCGGTTACTTTGGGTCGGGTAGTGATTTGAAATTGGAAGCGGGAAATATGTATAAGGATACAAAGTACCAGCCCAAAATATATACGACACCTCCTACAACCATTTTGACAATGAGCAATGTAGTGTACAAAATTA
>JACKPA010000012.1 GCA_024233865.1 Leptospiraceae bacterium
ATACCGCTTAACTAAAAGTACCCGTAAAAAGCATCGGTTATTCCTTTCAAAATATAAAGTGAAAAAATTTTCGGAACAACTGCTTTTTTATTGACAAAATACGAATCATACGTTTAGTTATCCTTGCGATGAATAAGGATTTAGAGTCTATAAAAAGCGAAACCAGAAAAAATTATGTCACTTTGGATATTCAAAAAGTTTATAAAAAAATCCCAAAGTTTATTTCTAATTGGGAAATTAGGAACTATTTGGAATTAAATAAAATTTCGCCTGGATCCAAGGAATTTAAAGTATTAAAATCTTTTTTCATAGAAAAGAATGGACTTTACCGATGTATTTTTAGGAAACTTGAGCAAGAATATCAAGAAAAGCACAGAGTACCTGAACTTTTTTGTTACCAAGAGTTCTTAAACTTACTTACTCTACGAAGATATAGCCGGCAAACTATTAAAAATTATAAAAATACCTTAAAAGTGACACATAATTGGTTTTATAAAAATTTGGAAAAGTGTTTAAATGAGGCAAGTAAGAGTGAATTATTAAAATTTTTCTTATTTCTTATAAAAGAAAAAAATGCTTCCTATTCTTCAATTCGCATTTATCGTTTTTCTATAGAATGTTATTTTAGGAATATATTGTGCAGGAACTTCAATCTTTATGAATTGGAAAAAATAAAAAAGGATAATCATATTCCAACGGTTTTGACACACAGAGAAATTCAAAAAATTTTAAAAAGTATAGAAAATTTGAAACATAGGTTAATCCTTTCTCTTATGTATTCTTCAGGGCTCCGAGTTTCTGAAGTAGTAAAACTCAAAGTTAGAGATGTTGATTTGGAAAATTTAACTTTAACTATACGAGAAGGAAAAGGCAAAAAAGATAGGCTAACCGTCTTTTCAGAAAGTTTAAAAGATCATTTGCAAGATTTAATGGAAGATAAAACACCAGAAACTTTTTTGTTTATTTCCAACCAGGGTGTTGGAAAATATCCGGTTCATACTAGAACGGTTCAGAAAGTATTCCAAAATGCTATAAAAAAAGCTAAAATTCAGAAAAAAGCAACTCCTCACGATTTAAGGCATAGTTTTGCGACTCACCTCTTAGAAAATGGGATTGATATACGTTACATTCAGACTTTATTGGGTCATAAAAACATTTCCACAACGACAATATACACAAGAGTAGCGAACCCTGCAATCAAAGGAATTAAGAGCCCGCTGTAGTCTAATATGCCTAGTGTATTTATAACAAAATATTCGTATTCCGGTTTAAATTACTTTAATTTTATTACCATGCATAAAACCATGCTTATAGTATATATTATAATATAGGGAGAATGATATGATTCAAAAAATACTTAGCTTGGTTATGATTGCCTTGCTTTTGTGTTTTGTAGCTTGCAAAAAAAAAGATAAAGAGCAGACAGAACTTGATACAGACAGTAGTCAAAGTGAAAAACATCACGACCATGGGATGGAAGCACCTCCGGAAAATTCCACTCAAATGAAAGTTGTAAATGGAATCAAGGTAGTATTTGACCTAATGGATAAAGAAAATCACAAAAAAATGGTAGAAATCATGGGAGTTGACTTAAAAGAAGACAGCAAAGATGACCATTATGCCCTACTCACTTTGCTAAATGATTCAGATAGCTCGTATATAAAAAATGCGGAAGTTGACATAGTTATAAATTATCCGGATGGAAAGAAAGAGTCCAAAAAAGCAACTATTTTGGATGGTGCCAATATGTACCATTACCAAATCGGCTTTCAAGAATCGGGCAAAGGGATTTATAAAATCCAAACAAAAATTAAAACAACTGACAAAGAACTCAATTCTGAATCAGAGTTTAAATTGTAGTTCTCATATAAGGGGTAGAATGGTAAGTTCATCATGGAATGGAATCTTGCTTCAATGGAACGATTGGGAATCATTTCTACTCCAATCAAAGAAGAAAAGGAGCACATTAAAAAGCTTTGTGAATCTTCTTTAGAAAATAATTTACTACGTTATGAAGATTATTTAATCATTCGTGATTTAACTCACGTATCCCAAAATGTTTTTCCTATATACCCTCTTTTTGCAATTTTAATTGCTTTACTGGAAGAAATGAATAACGGAGGTTTGTGTATTTCTCTTAAAAAAAGCAACCTTCAAAAAAGGCTAAGTAAGTTATTTGAAAATATCGTAAACACAGAAAATGTCGCAAGTGATTTTTTTAACTCATTAAATGAAAACAAACTTTCCGATTTTATTACCGAAATACAAGAACCTTATTTGGAAAAATATTCCGAATTGGGTCTAACAGATTCTTATAAGAATTTCGTTTTAGAAAATAATCGACAAAGTGGTAATTCTTACTTTGTAACAATAAAACCTCTGGTTCATTATGTAAAAAATGAGGAATCTTACCTCTTTTTGCAAAAATATTTTCTATACAGCATTCGATTAAAAGATACCATCCGTCAAAAATTAGAATTTAGGGAAAGAGTTCCAAGCACTACGGACATGAAAAACTCTTTTGTCAAAGCAAAATTCGAAAGCAGAATACCGGAAATAGGGATTCCATTTGAACCCGGTTTGGAACAAAAATTACCGTTAGCTCTCTTTCGGCTAACACGATTTTTAATTATTTCCGGAGGTCCTGGAACAGGGAAAACAACCTTAGTGAAAAGGATTTTGTATAGAATTCTGGAAGAAAATCCATCGCTTTTGGAGACTGACCTACTACTCACTGCCCCTACGGGAAAAGCAACTCAAAGACTAACCGAATCCATACAGGATGGAATACCGGATACGACAAACGAGTCAGCGAAAAAACTAAAAACCATAGAAGCGAAAACAATACATCGTGTTTTGGGTTATAGTCCGCATTACAATCATTTTATCTATCACAAAGACAATAAACTCCCTGTTAAAGTCGTTGTTGTTGACGAAGTTTCCATGATTGACATCATTCTTATGACAAATCTCTTAGAAGCAATTCCAGAAGATGCTACCGTTATTTTACTAGGGGATAAAAATCAATTACCTTCCGTTGATTCAGGTGCTGTTTTATCTGACTTAGTTCCATCTGAAGATTCTTTAGCAACCTACTCCGAAGTCATTCAAAAATTAGCAAAAACAAATCTCAAATTAAACATCTCCCAAACAAACAAAGAGACAACTGACTTCTGTGATAAGATAGTTATTTTAAAAGAAAACCACAGGGAAAAAGTTGATAACAAATCTCTAAAAAATAGTATTTTTAAAATAGCGGAGCAAATCAATACAATAGGAAATGATAAAGATAAAGTTCAAAAATTTACATCCGAAGTAACTACCGTATATGATTTAATAGGATATCAAGATTTCTTTGATAGTTTGTTTGCAGAAACTTTATGGAATAAAAACGGAGTTTACTTTATAGACTCCAGTGTTTATGATAAAGAAAATTCCGGAAAGTTCTTTTATCGGTTGTGCGAAACCTTTTGGGACCATAGCCTCCTTAAAACAAATTATTTGGAACATCTTAATTATTTTTCTAAAGAAAGCCTTGACAATGAAACACTAAACAATACAGAAAATGCGTTAAAACTAGACAGAATATTCCAAGTCATCCATAAAAATAAAATACTACCGGTTGTGCGAAATGGAAAGTATGGAGTATATGGAATCAATTCCCATTTACGAGAGTACTGGAGAGGAAAGTTAAGAGAAAGAACCAATCTAAATTTTATGAATGAAGAGCTACTATCCGGTCTTCCTGTTATTATTACCCAAAATGATTATAACAAAAAGCTATTTAATGGAGATATGGGTGTAATATTGGATGGACAAAACGGGTTAATTGCAGTTTTTAAAAAGAATGAAAGATATATAAGCTTTTCTATTGACTTTTTATCCAGTTATGAATTGGCTTTTGCCATTACGGTTCATAAGTCACAAGGCTCCGAATACGATAGCATTATCATCGCTTTACCCTCCGGGCAAAAAAACAAAATTTTAACAAAGGAAATACTTTACACAGGCATCACGAGGGCAAAAAGGTTTGCACTCGTTTATTCTGACAAACAAACACTTGAGACAACGATCTCAAAAAGAATAACAAGAGAGACAGGTCCATTCGTACCTGACAGATAAAAGAATACCATAGGCTTTGTAGGGGCATCCCTCTGTGGTTGCCCTTTAAATGAAACCAAAATGTTATATCGAAATTATATTAAAAGGAAACAATTATGAATTATTTTTTAAAGGAATCCGAATTATCCATACAAAAACTGTTTCGGGATTATGTGAACAAAAGAATCATACCCAGCAGATTTGAACTCGATCAAAAAAACGAGTTCCCCGATAAACATTTTGAAGAAATGGCTGTGTTAGATTTTTTCCGCGTTATGGTACCGGAAGAATACGGTGGTTTTGGAGACAACATCATGCAACTAACCATTGCAATTGAAGAATTGTCGAGAGGAGATGGTGGGATTGGTGTTTCATTTGCAGTTGATTCGATTGCCACAAAGGCTCTAATTCTGTTTGGCAGCAAGCAACAAAAAACGAAATATTTACCTTCTATTGCAGATGGAAAAATTCTCACCGGTTTTGCCTTAACCGAACCCAACGCAGGGTCTGATGCTGGATCAATCAAAACAAGAGCCGTTCCAAAGAATGGTAGCTATGTAATAAACGGAGTCAAACAATTTATTACAAATGGCGAAGTAGCCTCTCTTTATGTTGTTTTGGCAGTTACCGACTCAGAAAAAGGGAAAAAGGGAGGACATACGGCGTTTTTAGTGGAAAAAGGTACGCCAGGTATTAGCTTTGGAAAAAAAGAAGACAAAATGGGAATACGGTCTTCCGTCACTAGAGAGGTAATATTTGAGGATTGCGTAGTCCCGGAAGAAAATATATTGGGAAATCTTGGTCAAGGGTTTTATATAGCTATGAATCTTTTGGACAAAAGTAGAATAGGAATTGGTGCCCAGGCAATTGGAATCGCGGAAGCAGCTTTAGAAGAAGCTTGCAAATATGCAAAACAAAGAAAGCAATTTGGTCAATCTATTCATTCGTTTCAGGGAATTCAATTTATTTTGGCTGATATGGCTACTGCTATAGAAGCGGCAAGATTATTGGTATACCAAGCAGCAAAATTGGCTGATAGTGGCAGTGACGTTCCTTTAACAAAAATTGCTTCTATGTCCAAGCTGTTTGCTTCCGATACTGCTGTCAAAGTGACAAATGATGCTTTGCAAGTATTCGGAGGTTATGGATACATGAAAGAATACCCAATGGAAAAATTTGTAAGAGATGCCAGAGTAACACAAATTTACGAAGGGACAAATCAAATCCAAAGGCTTGCCATTGCAAATTCTTTGATCAAAGAACCTTTCTTTTGAAAATACGCTATAGGACAATATACACGAATTAGATTGGCTTTTGGAAAAGTATTTCAGGCTTCCAGTCTGAAAATAACTAGCAAGATGCTTGTTATACCTTATGAAAAGTTAGTTTTTTTGTATTCGATAGGTGTTATTCCCGTATATTTTCGAAATGCCCTGTAAAATGCGCTTTTACTCTCAAAACCAACTTCATAAGCAACCCTTAAAATAGGATAATCCGGTTTTTCTTCCATCATAGAAATAGCACCTTTGATTCTATAGTCTGTAAGCAACTCCCAAAAGGATTTTCTTAAGTGGGTATTTAATAAATAACTAAGTTTGTGAAGTTTTGTGTCTAGTATTCGTGCCAAAATAGGTAGGCTGAGATTTTCGTTTTTATAAATCTTCTCTTTCTCAAATAAGTATTCTATTTTTTCTTTTAGCAGTAAAACTTCGGTTGAATCTAATTCAAAAACAGATGAGCTATCTACTTTGGATTTTACGTCCTTCTTCTCATCCCACCTATTCATTTTGGTTTTAAGTTCTTCTATTTTTAGTTTTAAAAAATCATTCCTTTCTTGGTGTTTTTGAAATTCGATAGATAAAATCTGATAACGGTGCGCAAAAGATACTAGAAAGAAAAAAGCAAAAAAGAACAAGTCTATTAGATGGCTTTGTGCAGTAATTAGCATTTTTAAGACATGATTGTCTAAGGAAAGAAAGTCTAATTTTATAAAATTTCCGATAACTAAAAAGTGGTACACCAAAGATATTTCTGCAAGAATAAATAGGGGAATGATTAGCCTTGTTACCCTCCCACCCTTAAAAAAACTAACACAACTAATAAATATTAAAAAGCTCGCATGGCTTATAATTACGATAAAAAATAAGTGCAATCCAAGTCGAATAAAAAGAAACGAAAATACCCCTAAAGCAAAATAAAAATAGTTGGAAAAAATGAGATAGAAGTAAACGGACTTTATTCTGCTTTTTAGATCAAACAGCCTAGCCACAATTAAATTGAGGGCTATCCCCCCAAGAGAAATTACACAAAACATCAAAAAAACAATTCGATTGGGTGAATTGGTTTGGATTAAAAAATTAAAGCTTCCGCTTGGAATTAAAAATAATAAACAGTGCATAGTTAAAAATAGCAATAGATAAGCATACAAACGATCTTTTAAAATATAGAGTAGATTTAAAAAATAGATAAAAACAAATCCAAACATTCCTAAATAAATTATTTTAGTAGTTTGTTCAACAACATTCATCTCAGAAAATGTTGCTTCTGTTAAAACAGATATTGGCAAATTAAAAGGAGTTGTGCTTCTTATTTTTAAGTAAATGGAAACGGTTTCTTTTTTGTTCACTTGAAATGGAAATACCGGTCTTGTATAAGAAACAGGCCAATCAATGGAAGATATGTGGAGACCACCCTTTCCTCTTTTTATAACTAGGTTGTTTTTGGGGTTTACCAAATAAAATTCTATTAAATCTATCATCAATTCACCGGGATCAAACAATAAAGTTACGGAATTATTCGGATTGAATACCGTTATTTTTAGCCAAACTTGTCCATTTACGAAGCCTAGGTTAATTATATTTTTTCCTTTGTTACTCCACTCTGGATGGTTTGGGGAAAGAATGTCTTCAAGTGATAGTTTATTTTCGGAATCCAGGATATACCAGGTATTCCACTGTATTGGTTTTTGATTCGTAAAAATTGATTGACTTTCACTTTTGCACAAAAATGAGAAAAATGTGAGGATCAATATAAACAGTAATTGCCACAGCCCAAAAGTATTTTTTTTCATTTTTTTAATAAATTATATTTGGAACTTCATCAAATATATTTTATCTTTTAGTACGAATTAGAAAAAGTCAAATGACTTTTATTTGTGATAGTATCATTTTTGTAAGAATTTTTGTAGAGTAAGTAAACATTAAATTGACATTTGGTTATATAAATTATATCAATCAAATATGTTAAGATCCAATTTTTTAGGATTTAGAAGTGTTTATCCGATTTTTAGAAAATAGTTATTTTCTAAAATATTTCCATAACCTGTCTATCAGAAAAAAAATATTTTTGAATGGCTTTCTCGCCATACTTTTATTTTCGTTTGTAATATTCATAAAAATCATTCCGCTATTGGAAAGAGAAAAACATGCAGAACGTCAAGGGCGGATAAAAGCAGTTGTAAATTCTGTTGTTTCTCTTATGGATTATTATGAGCATGTCCTTCGACAGAAGGAATGGAAAACTGATTCTACCTTACCCCAAACAATAGTAGAAGCAAAAAAATTAATGATTAAACAACTACGGCAAATGAGATACGATAAAACGGAATTCTTTTTTGTACTGGATGGGAATGGAAATGTGGTTTTGCATCCTCTAAAACCGGAATTGGAAGGTAGCAATTTATTAAATATTCAAGATAAAAACGGCGAGTATCCCTTTAAAAAAATAGTTATGCAATCCCAAAGAGACTTCGAAACTACCGTGAGTTACGTATGGGAATCAAAATACAATTCAGTTATTTTTGAACCCCAGATTGTTTATGCAAAGTACTTTTGGTCTTGGGATTGGATTGTTTGTTCGGGAGTGTTTACGCAAGATATAGAAGATTCGGTAAAAAACGTTATATATTTTGCAAGTTTTTATGTACTACTTACTTCCGTAACCGTGTCCATTATGCTACTATTATTTGTCTATTTGTATTTTAAAATTCCGTTTATCAAACTTTTGCAAGGAATGAAAGAAGTCAAGAAGGGAAACCTGGATCACAAAGTGATTTTACCTTTTGAAGACGAACTGGGATATTTTGCAAACCAATTCAATATAATGGTAGAATATCGCAAGGAGGCAGAACGGAAGATAAATGATTTTAACCTATCCCTTGATAAAAAGGTAAAAGAGAGAACAAGCGAGCTACAAAAATTACTCTCTTATAATGCCAATTTGATGAAAGCATTAGAAGTAAAAATGATAGAAACCGAGAGAGATAAAAAGGAAATCGAAAAGTTGGCAGAATCCAGAAAAAAATTATCAATGATTGGGCAGATGGTAGCTGGGATTGTCCATGATATAAAAAACCCAATAGCTTCCGTAAAAGCTCTCTCTGAAATGGCAAATTCTAGTGAGATAGGTCGGGAAATGAGGATGGAATATTTGGAATTGATCTTCAGAGAAGCGGAAAGGTTGAATGACATGGCTTATGAAATTCTTGATTTTTCAAAAGGTGAATTGCTTCTTGATCTTAGTGATGTGAGTTTGAAAGAGTTTATAGATGAAATATTTACATTTTTAAAAATTGACTTTGAACATCTCGGAATTAACCTTTTAATAGATTTACATTTTGATGGAGTTATTTCGGTTGATTCAAATAGATTACGAAGAGTAATAATCAATCTGGCAAAAAATGCTATGGAAGTCATGAACGATGGAAAAACCGGATACTATTTTAAAGTCAATTCTGTTAGGCAAGACAACCAATTCATCCTTTCTTTGGCAGATAATGGACCTGGTATTCCGATTTCACTGGAAGAAAAAATCTTTGAAGCATTTGCCACAGAAGGTAAAATTTATGGAACAGGACTCGGACTATTTATGAGTAAATGGATCATAGAAGCACATAAAGGTGAATTAAAATACAAAACAAAAAAGGGAGAAGGAACGACATTTTCGATATTCCTTCCCTTAAATTCAGGAGAATAAAATGAAAAAAATACTTATTGTAGATGATCAAGCCCCAATGGCAAAAATTTTAGGTGATATTTTAAAAAAAGGAAATTTTGAAATCCATTTTGCTGTCAACGGGCAGCTAGGAATCAATAAAGCCATAGAATTAAAGCCAGACCTCATTATGATGGATATAATGATGCCTGTCAAAACGGGTATAGAAGCAATTAAAGAATTGAAAGATATGAGCGAATTTCAAAATACACCTATGTATCTTGTTTCAGGTAAAGGTGGAACACGTGATGTAAATCTTGTGAAGGAATTGGGAATAAATGGTTTTATCGCCAAACCCTTTACCCCCAGTATTATATTGGAAGAGATAATTAAGGTTTTGGCATGAATAAATTCTGTAGTCAATTGGTGGGGTTTCGATTAACCTCAAGCAAAGTATTTTTAAGTATTCTTTTCATTTTAGGCAATTCCCTATTGGCTATAGAACCGATCATTTTGACAGAAAACAGAGGAGAATACCCTCTTGGATTGCATCTGGAAATTTTGGAAGACAAAGAGGGAACGCTAACAATAGATGATGTTCAAAAACCGAAGATGGAAAAGCTCTGGTTTAAAAGTCAATGGGAGGTCCCGAATTTCGGGCTTTCAAAAAATGTGTATTGGGCAAGGTTTAAAATCCAATCACAGTCCAAGAAAGATCATTATCTCGAAATAGCCTACCCGCCTATGGACAAAATTGATTTTTACATATTGTCAGAAGGTGAAAATATCATACATAAAAAAGCAGGCGACTTTTTACCATTTAAAGAGCGAGACGTTCAGTATCGAAATTATGTCTTTCGGATTGTGCCGAATGAAAATCCCAAAACCTACTACCTTAGATTTGAGACGGAAAGCCCTATGCAGTTTCCTTTAACTCTATGGACATCCGTCTCTCTCACTGAAAAAATAAACGGAGAAATGCTCGGATTCGGACTCTATTATGGAACAATGCTGGTGATGATACTCTACAACCTTTTTCTGTTTTTATCGGTCAGAGATAAAAGCTATCTTTATTATATTGGTTACATTGCATCTTTTTTATGTTATCTTGCCTCTGTGAATGGAATTGGTTTCGAATATTTGTGGCAAGACTATCCTTTTTTCAATAGCATGATTCCATCAACTATCGCGGTAACTTTATTTTTTTCAACATTGTTTACTCAATCCTTTTTGCAGACAAGTATCCATGCCAAAACCATAAATAAGCTTCTAACGACAGTATCGGTTAGCTCCTTGATAATTGCCTTAGCATCTACAAAACTAAGTTATTCTCTAAGCATAAGAATCACGAGTACAATTGTGCTAATATTTGTTATTTTAGCCATTGTAAGCAGTGCTACCGTATTAAAAGCAGGATACCGCCCTGCTAGATATTTTTTATATGCATGGATTGTACTCTTATTTGGTGGTATTATCTTTACTTTAATGAATTTTGGAATACTTCCAAGAACTTTTTTAACAAATTATGGTATGCAATTCGGCTCTGCATTCGAAGTAATCCTCCTATCTCTCGGTTTGGCAGACAGAATCAATGAATTAAAAAGACAAAATGAGTTAGCAAATATAAAGACACTGGAAGCGGAACAAAGATCGAATAAAGTAAAAGATGAGTTTCTTGCCAATCTATCCCATGAAATAAAAACCCCTTTAACCATTGTTTACGCATACTCTGAAATGCTAACAACCGGTAAGGATTATTCCGATGAAGTGAAAGAATATTCCAAAGAGATTTACACACACGCCCAGAAATTAAATGATTACGTGAGTGATGTAATGTTTGTGACTGACTTGGAATCCAATTTGCAATTACAAAGATCTACCGTTGACTTGGAAAAGTTGGTTGGATATGTAATCAAGCAACACCAATCTTTGGTAGAAGAAAAAGATGTTTTTATCGAATTGAACTTAGGTGAACATACAAACTTCCATTGCGATGAAATATTGTTGGAAAAAGCCTTATCCGCTATAATTAAAAATGCGATTGTATACAATAACCAAGGTGGGAAAATACGAATTGAAAGTGAGATAACGTTATCTCACTTTCAACATTTGCAAATCACCATAACCGATACCGGAATTGGCATATCACTGGAATTTCATGAAAAGGTATTTGAAAAATTCTTTCGAGTGGATTCATCTTTAACGTATACGGTAAGCGGTGTGGGTGTCGGACTCTATATAGCAAAAAAGATAATCGAATTGCATAGCGGAAGTATTGAACTCCAAAGCGAATTGGAAAAAGGAACTAAGGTTAAAATTGTTTTACCAAGTATTTAGCGTGAGTCTCCTTTAAGACAATCTAATTCCAAAATCAGAGGGTAAACACAGTGGTTTACCCCTACAGTCCCGAAAAATATGACTCTTGTGGATACACGTGTCTCTAAGGCAAGATACCAAATTCCTTTTCTTCATCGTAACGAATCAAATATGTTTTGATTTCAATTCCATCTATGGTTTCCAAACTTTCTTTCACAAATTCGAGACTCACCATATTGTCCACAAATACCAAATAAATCCCTTCCGTTATCCCGGATCGCTTGCAATAATACGAAAGTTGAACTTTCCCTTTTTTGAAATTGGATGGACTGTAATACTTTTTTGACTCTATGAGGTACTCATGCCCTTTCACGTTGATGATCAAATCCGTATTCCCCAATGAAACGTAAGCTTCTCTATAACTCCTTCCCTCTATTTCTTGCAAAAATATACTTATAAACGTCTCAAAGCTATAGATCATTGCTGCTTCCGGTATGGACTTAAACCTACCTTTTTTGTCTTTCTGCCTGTAAGGGCGAAATCCTCGAAGTTGTATATGGGATTTGTAGCTATCCATTAGTTTGTCAAAGTTGATTTTTCCGGTATCAGTCAAATAGGCTTCGGAAAGCATATTTTTGGCAATTCGCACACCTTCACCATTCGTGTAAGGATAAAATGCATCATACAAACGTTTTCGATACAATGGAACCCAAAATTCAACATCAGCATTCTTCCCTTTCTTAATTAATCCGTTTACATGTAAGTCTTTTATCGCTGGTCTGTCTATTTTAAAAGAAATTGTTTTTTCAGAAAAAAGGATTGATTCTACGAATTTTCTATGCTTACTTGCAACTTTCAGAATATTGGCTATGTTTTTATCAATTGCTTCCGTTAGATACCAGTCCTCTACTTTGAGATAGTCTTCGTAATCAATTCTTTCTTTGTTTGGATTTGTTTCCACCAATCTCCTGGCAAACCCGTTCACAAGTCCTGGTTGATTTGCCGTTATCTCACTGATTTTAACTTTCACTTTCTTGTCAAATATTTGACCCGTTTCCGCTTCGTGCTGTTCGAGGAGTTCCTTTGTTTCTTCATTAGTGAAATAAGGAACGTCCAACTCGTCAGCGATATTAAAAGGACTTGCATTGTCTTGGATAATACCCGCTATATTGGATACGCCTACCAGGATTACACTCTTCAAACAGTGGCTGTTACGAGAATGATAAAGGTTACGAATCGTATGCAAGAATTGGTTGAAAAGGTCAGGGTTTAGCCCTTCGATTTCATCACAGATAAAAACGTACTTTTGGTCTTGAATGGCTCGAATTTCATCAAATAATTCTACAAAAGTTTTTGAAAATATTTCTCTTTGCCAGAAATTCAAAAAATCCATTTTTAAAGAGTTGAACAATTCCAATTCCCTAGCCGCTTTAAAATTCTCGAAATTGATGTGGGCGACCTTATAGTCTTCCTTTTCCAGTTCTATTGCTAAAAATCGAAAGTAGGTGCTTTTTCCCGTTTGTCTTGGTGCCCAGATCGTAAAATACCTGCTTTTGTATACAAGGTCTTTTCCTTTGGCGACTAAATCCAGCCGATCTAAGGTATAGTGTTCTTTGGGAATATTAGGTCCTGATGTGTTAAAGTAGCGCTTTCCTTTCATGGTGGTTTTAGTTTGGCTTTTACCGAATATTTGTAAATGAATTTTTAATTTGGGTCTTTGTTAGATGATTTATTTTTTTACCATGGGTAGATATAAAAAAAATATTCTTGAAAAACATAAACCAAAGACGATAAAGGGTGTATTGGGTAAAATTGTTTTACCGATGTTAGATAAATAGAATGAAGATCAGAGATAAATTATTTCTTAGTAACACCATTTTTTTATTTATTGTTCTTTTTAGTGGGAGCATATTGTATTTTTCGATTAAGAGTATTGTCCGGAATTATATCAATTCGGAAATGGAAAACATAACCAATAATTCGGTAAAAATTGTAAAATCAGCAATCAACAGCTCAATAAAAAATCACCTTCAATCTGTCGCGAGCAAATCCAAAGAAATAACAAACTATTATTACAATGGATTCAAACAAGGAAGAATGTCGGAAAAGGATGCCTTTCAAAAGGTCAAAAATATATTTTTGGATCCTGTGTATAATAAAATAGGTACCAGTGGTTATCTGTGCGGTGTTTCCGGTAAAGGAATTTTAGTTATCCATCCAAAGGCAGAAGGAATGGACGCGAGTAAACTTGAATCCATAAAAAAAGCAATATCTATGAAAACGGGTTATTTGGAGTATATGTGGAAAAATCCCGGTGAAGAAAAGGAACGTTTAAAGGCGGGAGGATTGGACTATTTTGAACCCTGGGATTTAATTGTTTGGGCTTCTTCGTATAAAGAAGAATTTAATTTGTTAGTAAATCCGGATGATTTTCGAGAAGAAATTTTATCCATAAAAATTCAAAAAAGTGGTTATGTATATATTTTGGATAGTACCGGCAAGGCAATTATACATCCCTTTTTACAGGGACAAAACCTATACAATGTGAAAAGCTCCAAAGGTGTTTTTTTTATCAGGGAGATGTTAAAACAAAAAAACGGAAAAATATCCTATGCTTGGCAGAATTCCAATGAAACAAGCTTGAGAGATAAAACCGCTTATTTTCAATACATCCCTGAAATTGATTGGTTGCTTGTTGCAGTTAGTTATGATGATGAAATGTATAAAAGCCTAAATATTATCAAAGCTATTATTATAATGACGATCTTGATTACTTCCGTATTAACCGTATTAATTTCCATAAAAACAAGCTCTATGCTTAGTAAACCTATTCAAATTTTAATGAAGTCCATCCATGAGATGAAAAGTGGAAATGGACGCATCGCCAAACTAGAAACTAAGGATGAAATCGGAGAACTCGCTACAAAATTCAGTGAACTGACAACTAAAATTCAGAATGCGAACCAAGAGTTAAACAGACAAAACGAAATTATGAAAAATATGAATTCGGTATCCAGCCTCACGGATGTCATGACTTTTATCATGTATCACATAGAAACGGAATATGGACTCAAGGATTTTTGGTTTGTAGTAAAAGATGAAACTTCCAACAGTTTAAAAACCTTTTGTTATGTAACACCGAATATGGAACAAAACGATTCGGAATTCTTTCAAAATTTCAATCTATCCGTAGAGGAAGATAGCCTATTGTGTGTCACTTATAAAAACCAGAAGATGCTCTATATGCCTATAGAGGAAAGTATGAGTCTATCTGATATTGATAAAAAGATAGTCCAAGAAGGAAAATTTTCATTTTTTTTGCAAGTCCCATTTGTAGTTTATGAAAAAACAATTGGAATTTTGGTTATGCACAAAAAATCCGAAGAGAGAATTTCAGAAGAACTATTGACAAAATTAACTACGTTTTCAGACCAGGTGGCTGGATCCGTTTCCAATTCAAAACTATTCAAAGAAGTAGAGGTTGCAAAAGAAGAAGCAGAGAAAGCGAGAGAGCTATCTGAAAAAACAAAAGTAGAAATTGAAATCTTAAATGAAATATCCAAAAAAGTGAACTCGACCAATGATATAAATGAGATATTGGAAACCCTATTTTCCTTTATGATGGCGTTTTTTGGAATAGATAAATTTTGGTTGTTGCTAGTAGATACACAGAGAAATGAGCTTGTTACGTATACTACGGAAAATTTTGAAGAGTTAGGGATGGATGCTATTCAATTTTTTAGCCAATTCAGGCATCCTTTAAATACAGAACTTGGTTTTTTATATTCAACCTACCGAAAGAAAAAACCATTTTATATAAAGGATTTACGTAGATTCTTTCCCAAATTAAGCGAAATGAATAAGAAAATAGCCCAAACATCTAGAATATTATCCTACATCCAGATTCCTTTGATTTTGCAAGACGAGGTAATTGGAATTTTATTAATGGCTAGGAATAATAAAGAACTGAGTTTATCCAAATTAGATATCACTAAAATTGATAGATTCTGCCAACAAATTTCGGGAGCAATCTATAACTCTAATTTATTAAAAGAAACAATAGAAGCAAAACTTGAATCGGAAAATCTTTTACATAATATTCTGCCTCCCAAAGTAGCTGAGGAATTAAAAGAGAAAGGTGAAGTTCAACCCGTTCATTATGAATCCGTTAGTGTGATGTTTACAGACTTCAAAGGTTTTACCAAGGTCGCAGAGAGTATGAGTGTTCAGGATTTGGTCAAGGAATTGGATGGATGTTTCTTTCAATTTGATGAAATTGCTCAACGTTATAATATGGAAAAGATAAAAACCATAGGGGATTCGTATATGTGTGCCGGGGGATTACCGGAAGTAAACCATACCCATGTTATTGACGTTTGCTTGGCAGCTCTTGAAATTCAAGGACTTATGAACCAGATGAAAGTAATCAAAGAGATGATGGGCTTGCCATTTTGGGAGCTTCGACTTGGGATTCATACCGGTTCTGTGATTGCCGGAGTGGTTGGAAAGAAAAAGTTTGCTTATGATATTTGGGGAGATACAGTAAATACGGCATCACGGATGGAGTCTAGTGGTGAACCAGGAAGGATCAATATTTCGGGTAGTGTTTATAAAAAGATCAAGTACTTCTTTGAATGTGAATATAGGGGAAAAGTAAAGGCAAAAAACAAAGGCGAGATTGATATGTATTTTCTGCATCGTTTAAAAAAGAAATATGCAAAAGACGAAGAAGGAAGAGTACCAAATGATGAATTTAGTGAGATTTATGATAAGATAAAAAGAGGTGGAAAGGTGGTAGGTAAAGAGGAAAAATAAAATAATAGACTTGCTGGGACTGTGTAAAAAGCCGGTTTTTTGCTCCCTTCGACTGCGATCAGGGAGCGTTTGGAGGATTTTCGGACATTGAGCGTAGTCGAAATATCCCTTTTTACACAGCCTCAGTGTCATGGTAAGCCTATTTGAACCCGTTTTAAGCCAGTATATCGTTTAAAAATTTAAACCATATAAACGTTCCGATACTACTTCCAAGCTGTGGAAGCATAAACACCAAAAAGATTCGAATCACCCTGTTTTTCCAATAACCCGTAAAGTGTTCCGAATCTTCGGCAATTCTTTCAAAGTCTTCTACCAGAGGTTTCCGTAGCCAAGATTCAACCAGTGCAGCGACCCAACCCGGTTTCAAAATCGGATTAAAGTTACCCAAAGGTGCAATTACAAATGACAACACAATCGACAAAGGATGAGCAAGTGCAATCAATGCTCCGAGAGCTGCCAGTGCCCCTTTGACCAGAATCCAAGCCCAGATAGCTTCTACGGTAGCCGTTTCTCCGCCTTTTATATAGGTGTATGCCAATAAAGCAAGTAATATAATAGGAAAAATTAACCAAGATAGCTTTTGTCCAAGAGTTTTAGGAGGAATTTTGTTCAAAACATCCAAATCATTCTCTTTTCCTATCTGTTCCATTATACCAGAGAGATGACCAGCACCTACTACGGCAAATAATTTCTGAGAATCTTTGGCAGAATTTTTTATATTTTGAGCTAAATATATATCTCTTTCATCAATAATAACGTTTTTGATTTGATCATATCGACTTGGTAATTGAGAAAACAGATCTTTTAAAACGTCTTCACTCTTCATTTCCTCGATTTTTTCTTCCGAAACGTCTTCTTTTACCAACAAAGACGCTATCAATGCAGACAAAAGATACATCTTGGAAAAAAAGCCTACACTTCCCCAAGACCTTTTTAGAGTAGTTTGGATTTCCCTATCTATAGGAATAACTTTTGAACCGGCATCTTCTCCGCATTTGATTGCCTTTCTCATTTCATCGCCAGGCTTTACATCTCCTTTCCCTAATTTTTTTTGAAAAGAAGATAAAATCAAATTAGAAAGCAGCAGATACATTTTTCTCTCTTTGAACACCTTAAAAATATCCAATTTTTTCCAGTGTTCAGGGTCTTTTACCGCTTTCATTCTTGTTTCACAAAGTTCAACACAAACAGTATCCGGTTTTTCATCTTGAATAATTTTTTCAACGGTATCGACGCTCTGTTTACTTATGTGAGCTGTCCCTAATATGATGACATCACAATTGCCTATTTTTAATTTCCTAATGGGTTCTTCCATTCTAACTCCCTAATTTGTTTGTGCTCTGGTAGTTATACAAAGCCAATAATTCATACGCAGCTTGAAAAGACGTATGTTTTCCTAAAAATACGCTTTTCTCCATTTCCGGTATTTTACTCTTGATTTGAGGATTGTTGTAAAAGTTCGACTTCAGGCTTTCTTCAATGGTTTGGTGCATCCAATATTTCGATTGTTCTAAACGCTTTTTTTCAAAGTATCTGTTATTTTTCACTAGCTCAGAATAAGACAAGATCAAATTCCAAATTTCCTGAATGCCATCCCCTGTCACAGCGGAACAAATTTCTACTCCTGGAATCCATCCGGATTCGGTAGGTGGGAAAAGGTGTAGAGCTGCGATATAGTCGGATTTTGCCAGATTTGCACTGTTTATGTTAGTTCCATCTGCTTTTGTGATGGCAATTAAATCCGCCATTTCCATAATTCCTCTTTTGATCCCTTGTAGCTCGTCTCCGGCTCCGGCAAGCATCAAGAGTAAAAAAAAGTCAACCATGGAATGTACGGCTATTTCCGATTGTCCTACTCCTACAGTTTCCACAAAAATTGTGTCAAATCCAGCTGCTTCACACAAAACGATGGTTTCTCTTGTTTTTCTGGCAACTCCTCCTAAAGAATTTCCAGCCGGAGAAGGGCGAATAAAAACGTTCTCATCTTTGGAAATTTCTTCCATCCTTGTTTTGTCTCCCAAAATACTTCCTTTGGACAACTGGCTGGTCGGATCGATTGCTAAAACACACAATTTTCGTTTTTGACCTACCATAAATTTTCCAAGGGTCTCAATAAAGGAACTTTTTCCTACCCCAGGAACACCGGTAATCCCAATACGCATTGACTTGCCGGAATAAGGTAAACAAAGTCCGATTATTTTTTGGGCAATATCCGTATGATCAGGATGAGTACTTTCGATAAGCGTTATAGCTTGGCTCAGGATAACACGATTTCCTGCAAGGATTCCTTCTTCGTATTCTTCCGGAGCAAGCTTACGCTTTCTTTTGTAAGAAGCTGCAAATTTTGAGTTAATCGCTTCCGGTTGTGCAACTCCAGGTTGCACAAATAATGCAGATTCCTTGCCTTCGCTCATACAAAAACCTTTATCCAAAACTATCGTTTTTTTTCAATGGTGTGGATATAGGTCTTAAATTCAATACAATTATCCCGGTTTTATAAGTAGTAAGGCATAAATTTTGAAAAAAGTACCACAGTCATCTTGGCTGTGATTACAGGCTAGACGACCTGTAATACTTTACAATTTCTTTTCACCTCTTAATCGTTTTATTGATTCGTATTCCAAAGTCTTTGGATGAAATATTAGGAAAGTTCGGTTTCGGAACATCCTCAATTCTAACGATCACCCAATTGTTTTTTTTGGCATATTCGGCAATGCTTTCTTTTTGATCTTCTGCTATGTGCTCATCCGGATTTACGATCAATTTCAACCCGCGGCTAAATTCTATCATTTCTTTATCACCTCGACTATTCCCACCTACAACCAAAGGAACCTCTTGCACAAAAGTTTCAATGGCTTCTTTTTTCCCATGATCTTGGGGAACGGGTGGCACTATCTCGGAAGTAATACTGCCATTACGAATAATGGATTTCACCCCTACGACATTAGTTAAAGGAATATGCAATTCTTGGCTTAAAAATTCCTGGTACAATGCCTCCGGGCTTGCCGTAATTATCCAAACCTCAAATCCGTTTTCTTTTAGCTTGCCGATCAGGCTTACCATTGGTCTGAAAACTTTCCCTTTGTAGTATTTGTAATAACATTCAACGCCCAACTTGCGTAAAGATTTTACTGAATCTCCTTCAAAAAATTTGACCCGAAGCTGTACATATTCAATGGACACATTGGAAAGACCTTGCATTCTCTTGATTATTGCTGGCTTTTTGCTTTTGTCCTTTTTGGCGATTTCATAGAGACATTCATCAGCAAGATAATGAGGAGCTTGTCCGAGAACGGTACCATCACCATCAAAAACGGCAACCTTTCGTTCTTTTACATTTTTTACGCTTTTCAAGAACTCTTCAATCTTAGCGTTAGTCTCTTTGTCAAACTCAAGTTTTGTTAATCTGGTAGGTTCCTTGTAACAACCAAGTAAGAGTAAACAAAACATAATAATTATTCTTTTCATTATTAACATCACCATATGAAACGCACCCTTCGACTACGCTCAGGGAACACTCTTCGACACGATGAGGGAGCATTTCGGACATTGAGCATAGTCGAAATGTCCATCAATCCTTTTTCTTTTGGATAATTTTTCCGACTGTATCACTTCCAATGTTAAGGAAAACACCTTCTAGTTTGGTCCCTTTTAAGAGCTTGGCAAAAACATCTGCAACGGATTCTCCTCCCAAAATAGACAAGGGTGCCATAGAAGATGCCACTTTTTGCAGAAGTTCTTTGTCAGAGAATGCTTGCAGAGCTGCAATCAAATCCGGTGAAATAGCCTTTGCCTTTTCAACAACAGCCTTCAACTCGGTTTCGATCTCTTTTGCATAAAGTTCATATTCTTTTTCTTTGAAATAGTATTCTTGCTCATTGGAACGTTTTTCCCTTTGAAGCGTTAACTCGTTAATTTTTCCAAGCAGTTCTTCCTCTTTGAACTCTCCGTCTAGTTTCAGTTCTTTTGTCTTTCTTTCGGAATCAATTTTGGCAATTTCCAATTCTACCTTTTTCTCCAGTTCTTCTTTTTCATAACCAAAGATGGATTTATTGGTTTCATACTGGGCTTCGGCGGTTTGCTGCTTGATAGATTCTAAGAATTTTGTAATTTCTAATTTGGATTTTTCTTTCATTAAAATGGCAGACTCTTGGATCAAAGACTGTTGAGCTTCCATTAGCAATTGAGCAATTTTTGTATCTTTAATGGCTACGTTCACAACTTCCACATCATAAACAAACATATTGTTTTCTCCAAACATATACCCTGTTTTCAAGTCTTCGCCCAAAATGGTTTTTCGAATAATGTCAAAAGAATTCAGATAAAAATCATTGATCGTATAGGTTTTTACAACCGAACTTAAAATAGAACGAAACCTATCCGTTAAGAATTTTACATAGTTTTCTACATTAAACCATTTGGAAGAGTCATCTTGGAAGTTCAAACGGTAGGATACTTTTAGTTCTAATGTAACGAAATCTTTTGTTTCCACATCAAGAGTATCAGACACTTTATTGTTCAAAACTCTCAAATAAACGTCATGGAACAGTTTGGTATCCGTTTTAGGATTCCCACAGGATAGAGAAAATACTTGTAATTCCTCATCGTACTCGAGCAAATACGTTCTGGGTCCGGAAATTACCTTACGTTCTCCCGTCTTTCCCACAACCATAATGGCATATCCCGTCCAAACATTAACAGCAACAGCTCCTTCATACTTAGTGTCCAGTGTAATGGTTCTTGGCGGAGTGTATAGAGACCTTCTATCAAAAGAATCTGCGGAAAAAGCGTTTCCGGTTTCCTCGTCCCAAGAGTCCGTAAATGGTTCTTCAAAATCTTGTGCAGGTAGAGCCATTTGAGGAGATGCCGGTCTCTCCTTTAACTTTTTTAATTCCTTTTTTAATTCTTCGTTCACTTCCTGGGCTTTCTGATTGCCGGGAAACCAAAGGGAAACCTGTCTTTTTTCTAATATTCTTTTTACGATAACTTCTTTTCTGGGGTCGGGTAAAAACATATCGGGACCTTTCTGCAAAAATACATCTCCCGTCAATCTATTCATAACGTACCTTGCTTCTCCTTCCGGAATAGCAACGGCGTAGTGAAGTTCGTTATCTCCGTATTTGATAACAGCGTGTTCTTTGCGAGGAAAATAGATCATCATGTCTTTCCCCGTAAGGAATAGCTCTTCGCCCTCTTTGTAGTCTTTTCCATTTTCCGAATAAGGTGCAATTACCTTAATGTATATTCCTTTAATCTCGCTAAGTTCAATCGCCTTGAATTTTCGCTTGCCTTCCACTTCTATAAAGGATTCGGTAGGCTCCGGGAACACAACCTCCGGTCCTTTTACATACCTTTTGTTTCCACTTTCATCCAGCAAGATGCAATATTCCAGTCTCTCTAAGGTTACGGCTTTGCGAATGTATTCCCCTTTCTCACCTTTGACAACTTCAATTCCTGTTGGAGGAATATAAAAAGATATGTTTGTTCCTTTGATTACGAGCTGTTTTCCCAAAGAAAGTTTACTCACGTCAATACTCTGAGTTTCCGTTGTACCGGCGGTCTGGCTTTTGATTACGGCTTTTTCCCAGTTTTCTTGAGCTGCCTTTTCGTCGTAAACTCGAACCACAAGATATTGATTAGACCTCAGGTAATGTCCTTTGATAACATTTACCATCTGCCCGGGCCACAGAGGAAAAGAAACCGGACCGGGTATGCTTACCTTATGACCAACGTTTAATTCAACCATGTTGCTGACAGTTCCCGTTTTGGGAGAAGAGTTGTCTTTAGCCGGATTTTTTAGTGTAAGATACCAGCCTTCCGGAGAGATGGCAAAAGTCTGAATGGATTGTTCCAGTGTACACTTCTCAAACCTCTTGCTATCTTGTCGAAATAAAATGGGTTGATCTGTGTTGGACAAACTCGCTTTGTAAGGACCAACATACACATTGATATTCCCTTTGGTCTGGTCGGATATAAATGCAAATTCATTAGGGGACAAAATAAGGTCTCTTTCTCTTCTTTCTTCAGGCATTTCTTTTTCCTTGTTCAAATTTTGGTTCATTCTTTTCAATTTTTTTACGGTAATTCTTAACTTTGGGTAACAAGATATTCTTATAAACCATGACTCATTTTATGTCAAATGTCTTTAGAAAATAATTTGTAAATATTTCAAAAAATGTCTTGCAAGCATATTATCCGGTTATAATAAATGTAACTTTATGCAAGATATAAAAAGCTATATAAAGAGATATTATAAAGAAGAGTTTTCTCTGGGACACTTTTTAACAACAGGTTTTTTCTTGATTTTTTTAGTAATTTTCAACTATAGTTTTCAATTCGAAGAAGTATTTGTAAGGCATCCTAATCGAGTTTACCAAGTACTCCGATATTTTGTTTTTTACGGAATTCCTTTTTGTATTTCAATCTTTAGCTATAGCTATTTCCATAAGAATACATCTTTTTTTAAAAAATACTCTTTCTGGTCATTATGTATTTTTATGCTCTTAATTTTAAGTTTACCCAAATCTTGTCATTTCCGTTTGGAAACCGTTTTAAACTTTGTACCTCTGAAATTGTCTCTCTTTTTTTTTAAGTTATCCGATTCTATTAGTCTATTCTTCCTTTGGTTTTGTATACCAGCTATTTATTGGTTTTTTGTAGACAGAACAAATGTAAAACTATACGGATTTTCTATAAAAAATTTTCAACCCTATCCATATTTACTTTTCGTATTGTTGGCAACTCCTTTTATTTTTGGTGTGTCTTTTTTGGACGATTTTTCACGTAGCTATCCCATCTATCGAACCCAATACGCAGCCCAGTATCTGCAAGTATCTCCTGTTGTCCCCGTATTGGCTTTTGAACTTTCTTATGGGTTAGCTTTTGTCGCTACCGAATTTTTCTTTCGAGGCTTTTTGTTGTTTACGTTTGAAAAACATTTGGGCAAAGGAATCCTTTTGCCAATGGTAGTTTTGTATTGTTTGATCCATTTCCAAAAGCCTCTATTAGAAGCAATAACGTCCGTTTTTGGTGGTCTCTTGCTAGGAATCATAGCTTTGTATTCAAGGAGTATCTACGGTGGCATTATAGCTCACATAGGGCTCGCTTGGACGATGGATTTAGCCGGATATTATCAATTACGAACTTTGCCCTAAATTTTGCCTCTGATGTCAAAGAGGAAGGCCAGTTTCCAAATAAGAAGTGGTAGGATAATATTGACTACAAACGTAACTATCCAGCTTAAATAAAAACCTCCCAAGTAGTAAGGGTCTATCCTATGCATAAGGTGAATGACAATCGGATGGAGTAAAAATAGAGCAAGACTATTTTCTCCGATATAGGCAAATCCAGAATATACCCTTTTTAAATTTTTGGATTCTGCTGATTCTAACCTTATACCAATGTAGGTTAAAGCGATAAAACAGGCTATCGGATAAAACAGAAAGTGATTCGAAATTTCAACTCTAATTGCGATAGTATAATAGGCAACTGCACTAAGGTAGAGAAAAATGGTAAACAGAAACAAAGGAAAGTAAAATCTGTTTGCTTTTATACTTTCTATAAATACGTCCTTGTCTGTTAGGATTTTTTTAGCACTAAACCCAGCAACAAAGAAAAAGAAATAATTAGTAAAACTAATCGTTTCAGATTCTCCTAAAATGGGCAAGGTTCTTGGATAAAAATGATTGGACGCAAAATTAATTAGCAAAGAGCCAATTAAAACGAAGTAAAAAGTTCCCCTACTCCAGGTTTGGATAGAGCGAAAGAAAAGCGCATAAATTAAATAGAACCCAAAAAGGAGAGGGACGTAATAATATGGCTGAAAGACTGTCCCCAAAATTAGTTTGGGAACTATCTCTGTTAGAAAAGTTTCCGGAGGATACTTTGTAAAAAAACCTATGCAAGCAATTACAAGGTAAGGAATGAGTAGGTGTTTAACCTTTGAAGTCCAAAATGTAGAAGTTCCTTTCCAAGAAAGAAAAAATCCTGAAGAGAATACAAATGCGGGAACACAAAATCTAGAAAAATTCGCCAACAACCTGGAAATAACTAGTTCCGGGTCTTTGGAATGGAAAAATGCAAAATAGGAATCTATGTGAATTACTACAATTGCACTCATAGCGATTCCTCTCACAAAATCTACGACTTGACTCCTTTCTCCTTTTTTTACCCTTCGTTCGGTAGGAAAAGTAAAAAATTGCCTAAATGACTGAAAACTTATGACCAGTAATAATAGAAGAATCAGTCCGAAAAGCTCGATATACAAATTAGTTTTTTCTATCATATTTATTTATTAAAACTTCCACCTGCTATTATGCTGTATAATCTTTATGTAAGGATTTTTTTCTTTAAAGGTCTCTATCTGTTTTTGAGGTATCTTCAAATTATCAATATCCACATACACCAAATACTTTAGGTCATAAAGAGGTGAAACATCAGAAACTTTAGTATTTCCCAATTGTATATCAATCAACTGTGTGGAATTTTCAATAGGTTTTATGTTAGAAACCGCCGTATTGCGTATATCCAAGTGCCTAAGCCATGGAAAATGACGAACAAAATCTACGGAAGTAACCTTTGTACTGCTTAATCCGAGCTTAGATATGTTTTTTAAGTTTGGAATGGAATCAAGGCTAACAACCTGCGTATAGTTTAAAAAAAGCGTATGCAAGTTTTTATTTTTATTCAAAGGAGCTAAGTCAGACACAGAAGTATGATTGACGTTTAAAAATCTCAATTTGCCAAATTGAGAAATCGGACTCAAATCGGAAAGTGTCCTACAAGAAATTTCTAAAGACTCCATATTGGGAAACTGTTTTAATTGCTGCAAGTCGATACAAACCTTATCATCAAAACCAATCCACTTAGTGTTGGGATGAAAAGTAAAGGTTTTCCCGTCCGTCGCTTTTACGGGAAGAAATTCAGGGCTAGTGGGAAACTTTGCGATCAAACAGTTAAACAAGAAGACTAAAGGTAATCCCACCAACAATAATAAAGTTTTTGATATTTTAAGAGTAAGCATCATGGTGAACCTGTCGAACCATGTCAAGGTTTTATCCATATTTCCACCACATCCTTTAATTTTTGTAAATCAAACGGTTTAAACAGATAAGCATCCATTTCCGATTCTACAAACGCCTTTTTGTTGGTTTCCAAGATATCCGCAGTCATGGCTATAATGGGAATATGTCCTAAAAAGGATGCCTTTTTAACTTTCCTTTCATTTTGCCGAATATGCTTTGCCGTTGTGTATCCATCCATTTCAGGCATTTGCAAGTCCAAAAAAATGAGATCGTACTTTTGTTTTTGATAAAAACCTAACGCTTCCTTTCCGCTATTGGCAATATCCACTGATATTCCAATATGCTCCAACATCTTTTGTGCTATAATTTGGTTTACAATATTGTCATCTGCCACCAAAACCCTTACTTCCCTTCCTGCCTTCTGTCCATAATTAATTTCTTTTTGGTCATTGCTCAATCGAATGTCTGAGTCAATCTTAGCCTTTTTATCCAATTTCAGTGTAAACCAAAATTCAGTTCCCGGTCTACCGGTTTCATTTTTGAACATAATGGCAGGGCTAAAAAATCCTATTTCTCCTCCCATTTGCTCTACAAGTTGCTTGGAAATAGTAGTCCCTAATCCCGTTCCACCAAACTTCTTTTGGATTGAATCATCCAATTGCCTAAAGCTTAAAAAAACGTCTTTATGTTTGTCTTTGGGGATTCCTATTCCGGAATCAACAATTGTAAATTTAAGCAAGTAAAAGTCGTCTTGCTCTAAACGGGCATTATTTTCTATTACGCAAATAATCCACACACCACCAGACTCTGTAAATTTAATAGCATTACCCAATAAATTATTTACTACCTGTTGTATACGCAAAGAATCTCCCATAACTTTATACTCAAAATTCGGAATTTGGACATCAAACCGAATATTTTTATTTTTCGCCAGAATCTCGAACGGCTGAATTGTGGATTGCAAAGCCAAATCCAAATCAAACTCTGCATATTCAAAGCTTAGCTTACCCATTTCAATTTTTGTAAGGTCTAAGATATCATTTAAGAGTTTTAAGAGTATGGAACCGGTAGATTTTAAAATACTTACGTATCTGGTTTGTTCTTCATTCAAACTTGTTGATAAAAGCAAATCCGTAATACCCAAAATGCCATGCATAGGAGTTCGTATGTCATGACTCATATTTGCTAAAAACTGCGATTTGTAATGATTTGCCTGTTCGGCAGACTCTTTCGCCTTTTTTAACTCCGTTTCAAATTCCTTTCTTTTTGTGATGTCTGTAGCAGCAAAAACGACCATAGCTCGACTATCCAAAACAGTACTTTTTAATACAGATGTCCGACCTTCAAACCATTTTACTCCAGATAGTATAGGAATTTGGTATTCTATAATTTGCTTTTTCCCAGTTTGAATCGTTTTATGAATCGTTTCCAAAAACAGAATAGCCTTATTTTTAGGCACAACATCTGACAACAATTTCCCTCTGAGGTCACTCAGATACTTATAGTGTTGTGTTTCTTCATTTGTAAAAATGTCTATATATCTACCGTTTTCATCAAAAATAAATATTATATCAGGTAGAGCGCTGATAAAAGCGTAAAATTTCTCTTCGTTTTCCCTCAGATGCTCGATTTTGTTGTTTAATTTTTCTTCAATTTTCCGAATAAATCGACATATATCATCAAATCCTTTCCCATTTCGACAATACGCTTTTAAAACCTGAATTTCTTCCTCTGTCATTTTGCATTAACCAAATCTAATAATAAAATATACTTTTTGTAAGTGGTCAATTAAATTTTTTCAATAACTTGACAAAATATACTATAACAAACTTGGTTTTAGAATCAAAGAAAAATTTTTAATCCCATGGATAATATGAAAGTATTTTTACTTGTATTTTTAGGTAGCGGAATAGGAGGAACTCTGCGTTTTAGTATATCCCGAATCGCAGCAAAGTTCTACCCTACTTTTCCATTTGGAACTCTGGTCTCAAATCTGCTTGGAATGTTTTTGATCGGTCTTTTTACACTTTGGTTTATTGACAAAAACATGCTTGTATCTCCCTATCGCGAAATGGTTCTAGTCGGTTTTTTAGGTGGTCTTACAACTTTTAGCAGTTTTGGTTTTGAAACCTATACCTTATTTGTCCAAAATCGAATGTTAGATTTATCTTTTTATTTGTTAGGGAATATAGTAATAGGTTTCGCTTTATTATTGCTTGGAAGATACCTTGGATAAATATATAAATATAAGGAAAAATGCTTTTCATAATGCTAGCAAAAATTTAATACATTCTCGTAAATACTTATATTTAATAATTTAAAAATGTTAGAATACTATCGAACGAATCTCAAATTTAAATTTTTAATCCTTAGCCTATTATTTTTTATCATTTTATTTTCTCTTGATTTTTTTCTTTCTCATTTTTTATACTTAAAGTTTCCAAATCAACTGGAATGGGACACATCTCCCTGGTATAATTTTTTACACAAAAACTACTCCATACGCTTTAAAAAAAGAGATCCGGATCATGATGTAATGAACCAAGGTGTGATTATTGCGGGCAGTTCCGTTGCTCTGTATTCTGCCTTACCCCAGGACATAGAACATGAACTAAATCAAGGGAGGCATCAATATAAATTAGAGTTTTATTCCCACGTTGCCATGTCTCCCATGGATTTGTACTACTATTTGGACGATGTTATTCAAAAAAAGCCTTCCACTGTTCTGTTTTTATTTAATCCTGCTGACTTGCAGTTTGACTATATTGCAGAAGCCAAAGAAGGAGAAGGGTTAACCTATACCGAAGAAGATAGAGTCAATTATTACAAACAGCGTCATCCGGTAAAAATCTTTTACCCATGGAAATTTTTAAAAGATAACTATAAAAATCTCAACCGACATGACATTGTACAACTATTAACCAAACATATTTTGTATATCAACAAATACAGGCTATTTTTTAAGGATCCATTCGAAGCTTATATTGAAAGAAATTATAGAAGTGGAAGGAGCTATCATAACTATACAGGCATGGTTCCAGACAACGGAATATGGCGAAAAGGTTGGACGGAAGCTCAGTTCAAGATCAATTGTGAAATCAAAAACGGCAAATTTACAGAAAGCATCTTTATTCCAGAAGATCATACCGAATTGTATATATATTATCAAGATAGAATATGGAATCGAATGTACTACGCCAAAAGCGGTTGGCACAAACTTAATTTTAAAGTACCAAAAGAAATTTCCAATCCACAAATCAAGTTTGAGGTAAACCGAACGGTTAGTTCCCAAAAAATAGACCCAAGTCTGTACGGTAAGGAATATTTTTACGGGATCCGATTGTCTCAAAACTTTTGCAAGCAAGACATAGAATCTGATATAGCCTATATTCGAAAAGATAGTTTGGATGATAAAAAACTACTTGAAATGAGTATCCAAGAATATGAAGAAGACTATTTTGCCAGAATGTACAAAGATTCGGATAAAAGACCGGAATTATTTCGATTACTCGATCTTCACAAAAAAAAGGAAATTTTAGGAAGAACTAAATTTCAAAAATGGCCGGAAATTTATTATCTTGAGAAAATCGCCAAAAAATTAAAAAAAGAAAATATTCGGTTTATTCTTGTTAACAACCCGGAAAATCCGATTGAACTAAAAAAATACGTAGATACCCAATGGTACAAAGATTTAATTTCTCATTTTGAGAAATTGGAAAAAGAAACTTCTCTTGTTTTTTATGATCTAAAAGATCATATCAAAGATCCAAGGTATTTTATTGATCCCCACCACCTCACCTACCCCGGTTCTCAAAAGATGACTCCGGTTTACAAAAAAATAATTTTAAAAAATTTTCCTTAATTCAATTCAATTTTTAATCAATCGAAACACCTAGCTCCTTCAATTTTAGAGCAAGAGTTTGAGCCCGTTCTTTTTCCTTGTCCGCCCGTTCTTTTTCCTTGTCCGCCCGTTCTTTTTCCTTGTTTGCCCGTTCTTTTTCCTTGTTTGCCCGTTCTTTTTCCTTGTTCGCTCGTTCTTTTTCCTTGTTTGCCTTTACTTTTTCTTTTTTAGCTTTTATTTTTTCTTTTTCTGCTATGATTCGCTCTTTTTCATCCGGTAAAAGAACGAGATTACCGGCTTTATCAAATAACCTTAACCATTTACCCACTGTTTCAAATACTTTTCCTTCCCACAAACCAACATACAAGCCCAACTCCTTGGAATATATCCAACCGCGTGAGTCTTTTTTTTCTTCTTTGTATACTTCCAAATCATAATCCCAACGCCAACCTTGAAACGTATTTTCCCGAAATGGATAATACACATAGTATTCTGGAGTATGAAAATCATTTCCGTATATCTTCAAATTATCTACTCTATCTTTCTTTTTACTCGAAGGCGAGATGAATTCCACTATAAAGTTCGGATAGCAAAACCCTTCTTTTCGAACTACCCATTTTAATCTTTTTTTCGTTCCATCGATTCCCTTTACTATAAAGAAATCCGGTCCAACGGATTTAGCGGGTGGCTCCGAATGATAGTAGATAAACATATTTCCGCCGGCAAAAAAATCATCTTTATCTTTCCAATATTCACGAATGGAATACAGCAGAACGGCAATTGAGTCGAGATGTTCGGGGTTTTCCAAGGGTACATCATCCGTATCAGGTAGTAAATCATCATAATCAGGGGGGTATATTTCGATATTTTTAGTTAATAACAGTGTTTCTTGCATTTGTTTATCCCTGGTTAGAAGTAATTATTTATGCTATACTCTATACACACAATGTAAAGAATAAAATTCATTGCTATACTCTGGTTTATAAAGAAATTTTAAAAAATTTTCCAAACTAAAAATAAAGGATTGAAATACTTGGAAAAATCTCAGACACATCTTTTAATACTATGATGCCCTACATTGAAATAATAGTTCCTGTATTTTTAAGTGCTATTGCGATAGCAGTGATATATAATGTTTACCATTTATTGCAATCCGTACAACAAAGGTCTTTCAAACTAAAAAAAGAGCTAAGGGTCATTTCCTCTGCTCTTTATGACGATTACCTTACAAGACTTACCATAAAAGAAACACAGGAATTGGTTGAAAATATAGTTGAAAAAAGCTCTACAACAATCGAAGAAGCTCATAAAGCAGCTTTGAATGCTACCTTTGAACTTTTAGAAAAAGTTTCCGAAGACAAAGAAACAACTCAAGCCCTTCAAAAACTGCACAACACCATTGCGTCAGGTATTTACGAAACTCTAAGAATAACCAACAAACAATTTGGCAACCTTACCAATGAACTATTGAACCTAAAAGAAAAAGAAAAAAAGGATGAAATTTAGTGAAAGTCATCGTACAGCTTTTTAAATAAAAATCTCTCCAAAAAACCGGGAGCAAACAATCGTAGCCACTTTACGAACTTCCCCGATTTATCAAAAGTTACCAACCTTGAGTTTGGATTTTCAACAGCCCGCATCATTTCTCGGGCAACTTCTTCTGGAGTTAACAGCTTACCTGAGTACTGTGCTTCATTCAATTGGTTTCCTTTGGCATCCATCCCGGTAGTACGAAGATTTGTTTTGGTATAAGGCGGACAAAAGATGATAGACCTTACACCATATTCTGACAATTCAATCCGAACAGATTCAAATACAGCGTGTAAAGCAGATTTGGAAGAAGAGTAGACAGCTCTCCCTGGAATTCCATATAAACCGGAAACGGTTGAAGTTGTTATGATCGCGCCTTTTGCATTTTTAATAAATTCTATCAATTTTAGAGTTAGATTGACTGTCCCAAAAAAATTAATATCAAAGCTCTTTCTAAATACACTAATATCAGTTTTATCAAATCTACCATGGGTAGTAATTCCTGCATTGTTAAACAATACATCTACTTTTTGCGTTTTTTTCCCAATTATTTCTTGTGCTTTTGAAATATCCTCATCCGAACTTATATCACACTTGATCTGAACGATCTCAGCTTTCTTTTTTGCTATTTCATTTGCCGGACTCCTATCTAAAGCAAAAACTGTGCACTTTATCTGGTTCAACTCATTTAAAACCGCTTCTCCTATCCCACTAGATGTCCCTGTGATAACAACGTTTTTGTTTTCCCAAAATTCTTGACTCATTCTCCACCTCTTTAGAAATTTAATTCCATTTTATATAGGTTTATGATGGTTCAATGGAATTCAATTCAATTTTTTGATCCAACGGAATCCATACGGTAAATATGCTCCCTTTTCCGTTCTCACTTTTCACTTGTATGGAACCACCCAAAGCATCTACCGAACGCTTTACTATATTCAAACCCAAACCAATTCCTTGAATTCGACCTATATTTTTTGCCCTATAAAACAAAGAAAATAAACTATCTATCTCTTCCGCTGGTACCCCTATACCAAAATCTTGAATTTTAAATTCTAATTCATTTGCAACTTCTTTTATTTCAATCAAGATTTCTTTATTATCCGGAGAATATTTGATAGCATTGGAAATCAAATTATAATAGATGTTCCTGAGTAATTTTCTATCCAAAAGATAAGATTTGTCCGCTTTTATATGATAGCTAACCTTGATTCTATCATTTGAAAGGTTCCGAAATTGCTCTATAACATTTTCCAAATAAGAATACAAATTAATCTCTACTAATTCCATCGGTGGATTTCGTTCCGAGTGATCGATAAACAATATTCCCTCTACAAGTGAATTCAGATCAGCTATAGAATCCCTGATATTTCTAAAACATCGTTTTCTTTTATCCTGTGTAAGACGATCATAATTTAATTCAAGCAATTCGGTAGAAAAAACAATAGAAGTCAAAGGAGTTCTGACTTCATGAGAAATCATTGATAAAAAGGAAGATTTTAGGTCATGCAACTCTTTTTGTTTCTTTAGTGCTTTGTCTAATTGTTTAGTTCTTTCAATAACTTTTTGCTCCAAACTTTCATTTAAGACTTGCAACTCTTCCAAAAGTATTTTTTTACTCTGAATGGCATCGTAATATTCCACTGCGCTAAAAACGGTATGCAATAATTTTTCATGCCCGGTACCTTTGCTTATATAGGCAAAGGGCCTATACTCATTAATCAGTTTATAAGGATTTATCAAGTCCTGGTAAGCAGAATAAAAAATGATAGGTATAAAGGGGTTTTCTTTTTTCAGTTCCATATAGGTTTCAAAGCCATCTTTTTCTGCCATTTTGATATCAAGGATAACTGCATAGATGCTTTCATTGAATACTTTTATACCTTCGTCTCCGGAATTGCATAAAACGGAATTGAAATGCTCTTGTAAAACCAACTGGAGAGAGGCTAAAATATTACTATCATCGTCTACCACAAGTACAGTTTTTCTATAAGACTTTTTTAATTTCGTCTCATTTTCCAATTGCGTTTCTCTATGTAGCATATCATCAAAATCACTAAATGCCATCTTATCTCTCTCCAATGCAATTAAGACGGGTAAACACATGGGGTTTATGGTTTACTCGTTTCAATAATCAATAATTTTATTCCTGATTTCAGAATTAGCAAAAATTCCGTCACTTTTACGCTGACCTTTGATTCCATTTTCTACCATCTCAGCAAAGCCAGAAGCAAAATAGACATAAATTGAGTCCGAATTAGAATCATGTACTGCTTGCTCTATTAGTTCGGACAAAGCAAAACAATAATAAGCAAGATCAGCAATAAAAACTCGGTTCATGTCCTTCCATTCTTTGGTTTCCTTTTCTAAAATATTTTTTAGCTTATCCACTTTTAAGTGGAAAACTCCCAAAGCATATTTTAAAGCCGGATACTTTTCCGCAGAATTTACGTTTTTTTCCAGCTCCTCCATAAAGGCTTTGTACTTTTTAGGTCGATGAATGGCGTGTAAAAAATGATCCGTTATGATAAGATGCGTTCCTTCCCAAGTTTCGTTAATAATGGAATCATTGTGAAGTCTTGGCAAAACGGAAAAGTCTCCTAAGATTCCGTTTCCTCCCAAACACATAATGGCAGACCAAGTAATTTCGGTAGCTTGAGCAGAGGCTTTGTATTTTAACAAAGGAGCAATTACTTCCTGTGATTCGGATTTATTTTCTATCTGGTGAATGAACTTAAATATGGCGAATGTAACAGCCGTTTGCAAAATCATCATTTCACAAAGTTGGATTGAAAAGGCTGGAAATTGTTTGATTTTTTTCCCATAGGCAGTTCTCCAATTTGCGTATTCAATTGCCTCTACAATGGCTCTCCTTGCACCAGCCGTTGAACCAAGGGCAACGTGTAATCTGGAAATTTTAATAATATATTTGATCAAATTGGCGATTCCATGAGCCGGTCGTCCCAATTCCTCTGCTTCCAAATCCTCATAGATAGCTTCTGCTGTTACTTTCCCTTTAGAGCCTATAACATCTTTTTTCCTTAGCAGGTGATGTCCGTTCAATTCTCCGTTTTCTTTCCAACGAGGAACCAAAAACAATCCTACAATGTTGGTTCCTTCTATTTTTGCAGTTGTAACCCAAAGGTCACCGGGATTAGAACAAAACCACTTTTCCCCATTTAAAATCCATTTTCCATTTTCTGCTTTGCGTGCTACGGTTCGGTTGGCTTGTACATTACTCCCCCCTACTCTTTCTGTTACGTATTGACCTGCCATAAAATACGATGTGCTCTTTTCACCCGCTACCAAAGAAAGATATTTCTTCTTTTGATCTTCTGTCCCTAAAGCCTGAATTGCGCAAATGATCCCTTCCGTCATTGCCAAAGGACAAGCCACTCCTCCTTCACCCAACATATTTACGAGGTATGTCAAGGTATATCTATGCAAACCAGTAAAAGGGTGTTTCCAATTGGAATGAAAATCAAGGTTTACAATCCCATATTCATAAGAAATTCTCCTGGATTCTACCTGTTCTTTTGCATAAACGATTTCATCAATACGATTTCCTACCTTATCGTATTTAACCAACTCTCCATACTGCCCTTCTTTGTGACAAGCTTCGGTTAATTCGTCGAGCTTTCCACCAACCAATTCTCCATAACCGCTTATGTGTTCGAGCATGGCTTGTTTGTGATCTCTGGAATAATTTGTTGAATAACGATCTATCACTCTCTGGAGAGCAGAATCTATTTTATAAAAGTTTTTACCTCTTGCACCTTTGTAGTCAGTCAGATCAAAAGGTGCAAGCCCCGGATTAATTTTTTGTGTTGTTGTCATACCTATAACCATTTCTTTTTTCTAAAAAAAACTAACATTCCCATACCAATCAATGACATAAAGAATAAAATAAAATAATAGCCCCAGTGCCATTCAAGTTCCGGCATATTTTTAAAGTTCATTCCATAAACACCTACAATAAAAGTCAATGGAATAAAGATTGTAGACATAATTGTTAGCACTTTCATTACTTCATTCATTCGATAGCTTATACTAGATAGATAAATATCCAACATTCCCGAAACCATAGTTCTGAAATTTTCTATCGTATCAATAACTTGTATAGTGTGATCGTATACGTCACGAAGAAAAATATGTGTTGATTGTTTTATTAATTTTGTATCCGTTCTTTGCAAATTAGACAAAACTTCTCTTAAAGGCCAAACGGATTTACGAAAATATATCATTTCCTTTTTTAAATTATGGATTGTTTTTAAAGTTCCAGGAACCGGTTTGGAAACAACGTCTTCTTCCAAATCTTCGATCTGGTCTTCAATGTATTCCAAAATAATAAAATAATTATCAACAATAGAATCAATTAAAGCATAAACAAGATAATCCGTATGCATTTTTCTGATTCTTCCTTTGCCTGCTTTTATTCTTTCTGCAATTGGTTTGAATATATCTCCTTTCTTTTCCTGGAAAGAAATTACAAAATTAGAGCTTAAAATAAAACTCACCTGCTCAAATTCTATTCGATTTTTTTTCTCATTAAAGAGGATCATTTTCATAACAATAAAAATATAACTTTCAAAATCTTCCATTTTTAACCGTTGATCGGTATTGAGAATATCTTCTAAGATAAGAGGATGAAGATCAAAATAAATCCCTAACTTTTCAATTATATCAACTTGATGAATGCCACTGACATTGATCCACGTTACATTGGAACTGTTTTTAAAAGGAAAACATTCTTCCACATTTTCCACTTCAATTTCTTTGAAATTATCTTCGTTATAATCAATTATTTTGATTTCAATTTTTTCAGTTGAAGCATCTCCGATATGAACCAAGGCTCCCGCCGGAAGTCCAATTTTCTTTGTTCTTGTTTTTACTAATTCAGTCATAACTAATTTCTACCTAGGTAACATTGTAATCTTCCATTTCCAATAATCAGAATCAGCAAATCATAATTCAACCTACTTTTTCAATAATTTTTTAATATTATGCTCCCAAGTTTTTCAATCTTTTTTGTTATATCAACATTTGGAATAGTCAATGCGGAAATAATATAGCTTTGAATCGAGATAAGACTAGTGTTTGGAATACCTCTAACATGTGTATACAAATGTGAATTTTTCTTTCTATCTAAAAGAAATATTTTATTAACTTAAATGGCTAAAAAGAAATTACTCTTGAATATCCACTGCTACTATTTTACTATCATGTTAGCTCCGCTTGACAACGAAACCATTTTCAAAAAAGCCTTTGCGGATAAAGAAGTCTTTGAATGTTTTGTCAAAGACATATTCGGGATTGAAATCCAAGTAGATACCAGAGAAAAGTAACTACTGATATGGGATCATAACCGTAAACTTAGTCCCAACATTCTCTTGGCTACTAAATTCGATAGAACCTTTGCATAAATCTAACAGTCTTTTAACAATGGACATTCCTAAGCCTGTACCTTGCTTTTCTTTTACATTTTCGCATCTATAAAAATCTTCAAAAATATACTTTTGCTCTTCCTCTGGTATCCCAATACCATAATCTTGAAATGTTAAAACTACCCGCCCGTCATTACATTCTACAAAAAAGTCTACCACTGCATTACCTTGCATGGAATACTTTATGGCGTTAGTTAATAAATTTACGACTATTTGTCGAAAAATTTTTGGATCAATTTGTATGAAGGTAGAATGATTATTTTTATAATTTATTTTGCAACCTTCAAAGTTCAATTCCATTTCTTGGACTATGTCACGACATAATTCATCCAAATTCGTTTCTTGAGAATTGACTTCCATTTTTCCCAAATCATACTTTTCCAATTTAAGCACATCCACAAGCAACTCATCCATTCGGTTGACTGATAAAATAACGTTTTGAAAATAGTGTGCTTTCTTTTCATCCCCCCAATTATCAGTATTTTTTTCCAAAAGTTGGATGGATGACTTTATTGTTGTGAGCGGTGCTTTAAACTCGTGTGTAACGGTAGAAAGGAAACGAAGTTGATCTTCTCTACGTTTTTCCTCTGCTTGCTTTCCCTCCATAACCTCTTGAGAAACATCAGAATATGTTTTTAGTTCCCTCTCAAGTTCTAAAACCTTTTTCTCCAGTTCCTCGTAAGTTGGCTTTTTCATAAAATTTCACTCTATTTAACAGTATTAGACTCTAAATAGCTTGTGAAAAAACACTACTCTCTGGAGATTTTGCTCGTAATCTAAAATCTAATCCCATACAAACGTTTCTCAAAAAAGGCCGTCCTTTATCGGTGACTTTAAGGTGATTATTTTCCCAGTGTATTAAATAATCCTCTTCCATGGTTATCAAAAAATCTCGAACAGAACCAAAGATATTTTCCGGTATTTCAACTTCCCAACTTGTAGAAAGCTTCAAAATTAGCTTTCTATACAATATATCTTCCTGGGTTAGTTTATGTCCTCGCAAGGTAGGCAGTTTCCCCTCGCCAATTCTTTTGTTGTACTTTTTAAGAATTTTCTCGTTTTGATGAAAAGCATCCCAACTATCGGAAATCGAAGAAACTCCTAAGCCCAGGAGCAAATCCGTCTTGTTTTCTGTATATCCCATAAAATTACGATGAAGTTTTGATTCTAGTACGGCTCTCCACAAATTATCGGTTTTGAGGGCAAAATGATCCATTCCAATTTCCACATATCCACTTTGCTCAAACAGACTGCGACCAACTTCATACAGCTTTCTTTTTTCAGGTCCAAGTGGTAAGTCCTTTTCCGTAAATAACCTTTGGGAAGGTTTTATCCATGGAACATGAGCATAGCTATAAAAAGCTATTCTATCCGGCATAAGTTCTAAGGTCTTTTCAATTGTGTTAACCATGGAACTTTCAGTTTGCCTGGGCAATCCGTATATTAAATCAAAATTTACCGAATTGTAACCCAACTCTCTCGCCGTTTCCGTCACAAATTTCGTTTTTTCATAAGGCTGAAACCTATTGATAAGTTTTTGAACTTCTTCGTTAAAGTCTTGCACTCCTAAGCTAATCCTTTTGAAACCTAGATCGCTTAAAACTTTTAGTTGCTCTTTTCGAGTCCTTCGCGGATCAACTTCTATGGAAAAAACCGGACTATCACTTACTTTTAACTTCGTAAGCAAATTATAAACTACTTTATGAAGGTGGTCTTCCGATAAATAAGTGGGAGAACCACCGCCAAGGTGCAATTCCTTAAATTCTCTGTTTTTCAGTTCGGGAACGCTATCATAATACATCTGAAACTCTTTTGCTAAAGTCTCAATGTACGGATCTTCTACGGAGTGGTTTTTGGTTATAGAAGTATTACACCCACAAAATGTACATAAAGTTTCACAAAAAGGAACATGCACATAAATCGAAATGTTGGATTCAGATGGTGCTAAACACCCTTGAACGTGGTCTATCCATTCTTCTGAGGTAGGGCTATCAGTCCAGTATGGAACGGTAGGATAACTTGTATACCTGGGAACAGGAACATCATACTTTTTTATCAATTCAGCCGAAATCATGTAAAAACCCTTCTTACGGTATCTATAAATAGTTTGACGTTATCTTCAGGTGTTTTTGGTAAAACTCCATGCCCTAAACTACAAACCCAACCTTTTCGCTCGCTACTATCCATGGATAAGATAGGATTTAAATAGTCCATAATACTTTTTTTCAAATCTCTTGTTTCTTGGAATAACAAAGATTGGTCAAAATTTCCTTGGATAAATCCATTTGTCGTAATTTGCAGTAATTTCGTAAGGTTGATTCTATGATCAAAACCAATTCCAGCCAATCCGTCTATAGGAAAAATTTTTTCCAAATGTCCTCTACTGGTTCCTTTGGAATAATAGGCAACTTTTTTGGGAAATCGAGAACTGATGCTTTTTATATAAGGAATTACAATTTCCTCAAAATCAAAAGGGGATAACTCTCCCGCAGCAGTATCAAAAATCATAACAATTTCAGCTCCACCATCCAATTGAAGTTGTATATTCCGAATAATAAGGTCTTCTAAAACCTTGAAAAACTTCTTTCTGAGGTCTATTGCCTTTTTTGGTAATATCAAGTTACCATCGTGCTTCCCGACAACTGCATAGGTAAATAATGTCCATAAACCTCCGACAAAGCCAATCAAGGATTTGTTTTGGGGAAGCAACTCTCTTGTGAGTTTTAAGGCATCTTGCTGAAATTTTAGTCCGTTAATGGCTTCTTCGATTGGTTTAAGTCTGTTAACATTGATTTCATTAAGCTGCCAACCCAATTTCGGTCCGATATCCGTATAAGCAAGACCCATACCCAAGCTTTCAAGAGGAAAAAGTAAGTCTGAAAATAAAATAGCTACGTCAAAGTCAAAATCTAAAATCGGACCAAGAGCTACTTTTGCTGCTAATTCCGGCTCTTTGCACAAATCCATAAAACTATATTTTGATCTAAGAGATTGGTAGTGTTTATGGTACCTACCTGCCTGCCTCATAAACCATATTGGCGGTGTTTTTTGTTCTGTTCTGTTTATCGCATTAGTGAAATTTTCATTTGCCACTAAAAACCTCCTTCACTCCATTCCATTTCAATATATCAGTTTATTTTAACCATTTTTTCAAGCTCAATAGGATAGTCCCACACTATTTTCGAGAGAATTTTTTCCCTATTCAAAAAAGACACTAAAAAAAAAATAGCATGAGGAGAAAATTATGGCTATAACAGAAAAACAATTTATCGAATTATTGCAAGAAAAACTCCTTGTAATTGACGGTGCCATGGGCACAAGTCTGCAAAACCAAAATCTCACAGCACAAGATTTTGGAGGTGTTGGATATGAAGGCTGTAATGAATATCTACTGATTTCCAAGCCGGAAGCAATTAAAAAAGTTCACCTAGGCTATTTGGAAGCTGGATGTGATATTATCGAAACCAATACTTTTGGCTCTACCCCTATTGTGCTTTCCGAATACGGTTTGCAAAACAGAGCCTATGAGATTTCTAAACTAGGGGCTGTTATAGCAAAAGAATCCGTAAAAGAATACACCGATAAAGCCAAACCAAACCGTAAAATTTTGGTTGCGGGTTCGATTGGACCAACCACCAAAACCATATCCGTTACTGGTGGAGTAAATTTCCAAGAACTCATAGATTCTTTTTATATCCAAGCCAAAGGTTTACTCGACGGAGATTGTGACATGTTTTTGATCGAAACGGCTCAAGATACCTTGAACATCAAAGCCGGACTGATTGCCATCAACCAATTGTTTCGAGAATACGGAAAAAGAATCCCCATTATGATTTCCGGTACTATCGAGCCTATGGGTTCTATGCTTGGCGGACAAAATATCGAGGCTTTGGCAATATCCACAGAGCACGCCAGACCAATCACAATCGGACTCAATTGTGCTACTGGACCATCTTTTATGACAGACCACATTCGAACTCTGGCATCTTCAACTTCCTCTTATGTGTCTTGTGTCCCCAATGCCGGTCTACCTGACGAGAACGGGTTATACAATGAGTCACCAGAAGACATTGTGAAAGTTTTGGACAAATTTGTTGATTCCGGTTGGGTGAATTTGATTGGCGGTTGCTGTGGAACAACTCCGGAACACATTCGCTTGATGGCTGAAATGACAAAAGGGAAAAAGCCAAGAATTCCTGTCGCAATCAAAAAAACCAGAGTTTCCGGAATCGAACCTTTGATAGTAGAAGAAGAAAACCGACCTTACATGGTTGCGGAAAGAACAAATTCTTTAGGCAGTAGGATATTCAGGCAACTCATAGCTGATGAGAAATTTGAGGAAGCTTCTGAAATAGCGAGGAAACAGATTCGAGCAGGTGCCCAAATCATCGACGTATGCTTGCAAAACCCTGACAGAGACGAAATCACAGACATGAAACGTTTTATAAGTGTGCTTGTGAAAAAAGTCAGAGCACCCATCATGATAGATTCAACGGATGAAAAGGTCCTAGACGTTGCTCTCAAATACTGCCAAGGCAAAACCATTTACAATTCCATCAATCTGGAAAACGGAGAAGAAAGGTTTGAAGTAGTGGCTCCTATCCTCAAGCAATACGGAGCTGCCGTTGTAGTTGGCTGTATTGATGACAACAAAGAGCAAGGAATGGGTGTCACGGTAGCTAGAAAGCTAGAGATTGCAGAGAAATCACACAAATTGCTTACTCAAAAATACCAAATCCCCGAAGAAGACATTATTTTTGACCCATTAGTATTTCCGGTAGGTACCGGTGATGAAACTTACATTCTGTCAGCAGAGGCAACTATCCAAGGCGTAGCCGCCATCAAAAAACGGTTTCCCAAATGTAAAACAATTCTTGGTATATCTAACGTATCCTTTGGACTTCCCGATGCTGGGAGAGAAGTTTTGAATTCGGTGTTTCTCTACCATAACGTAAAAGCCGGCTTAGATATGGCAATTGTGAATACACAAAAATTAGAGAGATATCCTTCTATCCTCGAACACGAAAAAAAGCTAGCGGAAGACTTGCTTTTTCATACAACTGAGTCCTACTCAAAAGCTTTAGGAGACTTTGCCGAATACTTTAAAGGCAAGTTATCAAAAGCAAAAGAGAAAAAGGACATGTCTTCTTTATCGCTAGATGAAAGATTATCACTCTACATAGTGGAAGGTGCGGTAGACGGTCTCATTGATGATTTGAATCTAAAACTCGTCAACACAAAACCACTCGATATTGTGAATGGTCCTCTTATGACTGGTATGGCAGAGGTAGGAAGGCTATTTAACGATAACCAATTAATCGTCTCCGAAGTCTTGCAGAGTGCGGAAAGCATGAAAAAAGCCGTATCGCATCTAGAACAATACATGGAAAAAACGGAAGATTCCATAAAAGGAAGAATGGTTTTGGCAACCGTAAAAGGTGATGTCCATGACATTGGAAAGAACCTCGTTGACATTATCTTTTCCAACAATGGATACAAGGTAATTAACTTAGGGATCAAAATTCCACCAGAAGATATCATCAAAGCTTGCAAAGAACACAAACCCGATATGCTTGGTTTATCCGGATTACTGGTAAAATCAGCCCAGCAGATGACCATAACCGCAGCCGACTTGAGAGATGCTGGAATTAATGTTCCAATGCTGGTAGGTGGTGCTGCCCTATCGGAAGCGTTTACAAGGAATAAAATCGCATCCAATTATGAGGGAACGGTTATCTATGCAAAAGATGCCATGAATGGCTTGGACCTTGCCAATCAGTTGATGAGTCCGATTGGGCGAAAGGCTTTGGAAGAAGAATGGAGCAAACCATTCGATGAAAGTCATAAAGAGCAGTCCAAACAAAGGAAAAGAGAATCAGAAGCAGAAAAGGTGGAATTTCGATATGACTATGGAATTTTAACTCCGCCAAGCCTGACTCCTCAAATTCTAAAAAACGTATCTTTGGACTTGGTCTATCCTTACGTAAACCCCGTTATGTTGTACAAAAAACATCTCGGTTACAAAGGAAGAGTTGGAGATGGTAAAAGTGTGGATGACCCTAAATTTGTAGAATTGTGCACAAAGGTCTCAGAGCTGCAAGATGAAGTGATTTCCAAGCAATTGTATACGGCAAACGGAATATACCAATTTTTTCGAGCCGGGTCAGACGGAGATGAACTCGTTATTTTGGATTCTACGGGGAAAAAGGAATTGGAAGTCTTTCGTTTTCCGAGACAAAAATTCGGAGCCGGTTTGTGTTTGTCGGATTTTGTTGCTCCTTTGGGTAGCGGAAGGGAAGACTTTATCTGTATGTTTCTTGTCACCGCCGGAATAGGCGTAAGGGAAAAGGCAGAAGAGTTGAAAAACAAAGGAGAATTCCTGAAGTCCCACATGCTGTCAGCTCTGGCTTTGGAAACTGCGGAAGCTTTTGCCGAATTTTTACACCAGAAAATACGGGAAATGTGGGGAATACAAGACCCAACGCTAAGCATGCAAGAAATTTTCCAAGCAAAGTATACGGGAATTCGAGTCAGTTTCGGATATCCTGCGTGCCCGAATTTGGAAGATCAAGAAAAACTGTTCCGTCTGCTTTTACCTCCTAAAGATTTGGGAGTTTCTTTAACAGAAGGCTATATGATGGAACCGGAAGCGTCTGTTTCTGCTATTGTATTCCAACATCCTATGGGAAGATACTTTAGCGTAAAAGACAATGAAGAATAGAGTTATCCTCTGGAGAATTTCTATTGGATTTTCTAAGCGTAATCCCCATTTTCTTCATTTTGTAACATTGAGTTACTACTATAGGGAATGTATATTTCTAACCTTATGCCTTGGCTATTTTCTTCTATTATTCTTGTATTCATACTTTTATTATCGGATTTTTATCACATTCCTTTATAGCCTCACACAAAATTTCTATTTGTGTCATCTAACCAAAGCTTGAATTATCAACTTCTTTATACAATCTACAGTTCGTATTTTATTGTCGTAAAATTAAGGCTTTTCAAATGGCATCTAACGTTAGAGCATACCCGCTGAGGAAGTGAGCCAAAGTGGAAGTTGCTCACTTCCTTGCACCGAGACAGGCTTAGTCTTCCAAGCAAGTGCAGTGCCTTGAAGCCACTCAGTCACAGCACTTGCAGTAGTCTGAAAGTACACATTAATAATTAATAAAAATAATGAATATATTTATTATTTTTATTGACATTGATTTTTTTACTGAGAGTATTGTTATGACAAATAAAATGAAAAAAAAGAGAATTTTGATCGTATTCGCGGTCCTTATTGTAGTTGGGATTTTTATCAGGCTCGGATTACCGTTTGTAATGAAAAAAATGGGGTTGCACCCTGAATACAATGGTCAACACTACCTTTTACCCAAAGGAAAGGCATTGATTATAACGACGAGTCATGATAAATTGGGGGAAAATGGGGACGATACCGGGGTAGCTGCCTCTGAGTTGACTGCCCCTTATTATGAATTTGTCGAAGGTAGAATGTCGGTAGACTTAGCCAGCATCAAAGGCGGAAAAATTCCTATAGACCCAATTTCTTTGAGATGGTTGATCAAAACTAAATACGATGATCGTTATCTGGCAGACCCGGATTTGCAAAACAAGGTCAATAATTCATTGAAGATTGATAATGTAG
This sequence comes from Leptospiraceae bacterium, assembly GCA_024233865.1. Classification (GTDB taxonomy): domain Bacteria; phylum Spirochaetota; class Leptospiria; order Leptospirales; family Leptospiraceae; genus JACKPA01. The sequence goes on from JACKPA010000012.1 coordinate 43,654, forward strand.
ACTTCACAAAATACGACATCATCTTTTTAGCCGGGGGTTGGGGAGCTGCATATGATCTTGGCTATTCTAAAGTACTGGGTAAAAAAATAACGGAAGCTTACAAAGCCCGCAAAGTCATCGGTGGTGTTTGTCACGGCCTACTCGGTTTATTATTGGCCCGTGACGAAAATGATGAATCACTTCTTAAAGGGAAAAAAATTACTGCAGTCACAAATAAACAGATTGAAGAGCTTGGTATTTCCATTACCCCCCAGCACCCGGAAAGGGAACTAAGGGCAGCTGGAGCAAAGTTTGAAAGCACTACTGCCTTTCGGGATTTTTTTGCCAATCATGTTGTTATTGATGGTCGTATCGTTTCCGGACAAAACCAGAATGCCGGTCCCGAGGTTGCTAACAAGATGATGAAAATAGCAGGAGGAACTCGAAGATGAAAAAATTACTTACAAACAATCTGGTTCAGTTGATTCTGCGTGTTTTATCGAGTTTAGTTGGATTGATATTGCTTTTGATGGGACTTGGTTTTCTTATATTACCAGAAGTTTTTGCGATAAACCTATTTATAGAACCTACCCGTGCTGTAGGCATCAACTCATTAAGAGGTGACCTCGGCGCACTATTTCTGGGTATGAGTTTCTTTTGCCTGCTTGCTATATTGTCTTCTTATCGGAGGTTGTTGCTGATTCCCATCGTTTTTCTTGCCCTGGTAGTAACCGGCAGATTAGTGAGTTATGTTATTGATGATAATCCTATTGTTCTTGTTAGTTCTCTCATTTCTGAATTGGTTTTTTTATCTATTCTGACTTTATCACTTGTTTCCTTTTCTTTTAATTCGGATTCAAAAAATAATCTACCAACGTTGAAAACGCTTTTTAATAAAAAATTCATAATATCAACCATTGTTATAATTCTACTAGTTATTGTTGCACTTACCGGACAACGTCAGTTGGGAACGTTTTTATGGAATAGATTAGCCGGCAAACAAATGCAGCAAAATAGGATTAGTAACTTACCTGACGGTTTACATGTGGGTCTGGCAGGTACCGGTTCACCTATGCCTGATGCTAAAAGAAAAGGGGTGTGTACTTTTGTGCTGGCAGGAAAAAAACTATTTATTGTTGATTCAGGACCGGGAAGCACGTTAAACTTGGAACTTATGCAAGTGCCTTTGAGTAAGATAGAGGCAGTTCTGATAACGCATTTACACTCGGATCATATCGGTGGGCTGGGAGAATTAATGTTAAAGGCCTGGGCGACCGGAGCCAGAACAAAACCGTTAAAAATATTTGGTCCGAAAGGAGTTGATATCATGGTAAAGGGATTCAACCAGGCATATTCTGTCGATGCAGAATTCCGCTTTGCCCATCATGGAGACGCTGTGACACCAATGGAAGGTCATGGTGGTTTACCTCAAACAATAGAGGGTTTTGATGAAAATCGGGCAGCAGTTGTTTATCAAAGTGATGATGTAAAGGTAATAGCCTTTTTAGTTGATCACCAACCGGTAAAACCGGCCCTCGGTTTTCGTTTTGATTATAAGGGTCGATCAGTGGTTATCAGCGGAGATACTCTACCAAATGAATCTTTAAGATACCATAGTAAAAATGTTGATTTACTATTCCATGAAGCCTTACAACCAAAGATGCTCCGTATTCTAAATCGTGCAGCTATCAATAATGGACGCAAAGTAATTGCCCATGTTACTTCGGATATATTAACCTATCATACATTTCCTGAAGAAGCAGCACGAATTGCCCGAGATGCAGATGTACATCACCTGGTATTTCACCATCTTATTCCACCAATACCGGTAGCTATTTTAAATTCTGCTTTTATAGGTGATTCAAAGAAGTATTATGATGGACCCATTACAGTTGGGGTGGAGGGCATGCTTTTCAGTTTGCTTCCTAACACGAAAAAAATTCTAAAAGAATGGTTTTTATAATAATAATTGATTTTATGATAAATAGAGAAAAAAGGAAATACAATATGAACAAATATTTATTCATCTTCAGCATACTCTTTAGTTCAGGTTTATTTGCCCAACAAACCGTTCAAATTCTAACGGTTTGCAAAGAAGAAAAGGAAAATTTTTGTTCTAAAAATTCAAATAGCAATATTGAGGTTATCCAATGCCTACTAGAAAATGAATCCAAGCTTTCGAAGGATTGTAGGAAAGAGATTCAATCCTCTATGGAAAAAGTAAAAAATAGTGGAAAGGAAGATTGCAAAGAAGATGTAAAAAAACATTGTAGGTGGACAGTTCCGGGAGGCGGACGAATCATCAAATGTCTCTTAAAAAACGAAAAGAATTTATCCAAACAATGTCTAAAAACATTGAATGACATTTAACGAAACAAGGGTAAACAAAGTGGTTTACCCCAATACCAGACTAATGAATAAAATATATTATTGAAAAATGGTAATTATTCAGGTCTAATTAAGCCTGATTTGGTATAAAAGGCTTACCTCTGAAAACTAGACTGATTCCTTCAAGGACATTCCGTTTGTTTTTCTTCAAAGTAGAAATATAACCTCTACAACAGGCGAAATAATCCGCCCCCTCCTTGCTTCTAAAACATCCTGAAACTTTTTGATGTGTTTTCATCATTCTGTGATCACGTTCTACTTGATTGTTGTCAAATGGAACTGTGAAGTCAATCATAAATTTTAATATGCTATCAGAATGCTCAGTAAACCTATCCAGTAAGTTGCGAGATTTAGTCTGTTTTACACGCCCTCTTTGACCCTTCACTCGCATGACTCGCATGGCACGTTGTTTCTGACATTTGGAAGTCCTTCTACTTTACAGTTTACCCTTCTTCTTAGAACTAATTTATCATTAGTCAAGACTTTTTTTATATTGGATTTTCATCTTTGAACCGAATTCAGCTTAAAAACGAACTTTTGATGTTTTTTTTAGAAAGTGTCAGTTCCTTAAAAAATTTGCAATTTTTCTTATCCGAAACTCACGTTATTTATATCTCTCAGTTGGTGAAATGATGTCAGGAGCTTCACTCGGTTGCTCTGATAAAGTAATACTGAAATATTCCTTTGCAGTCGAAATAACTGTGTCGCTACTTTTTGATTTTCCACTTAGTTCCCATCTATACTTCCCTATATCCAATATACTTAAGTCCGTTATTTTGTAATAGTTTTGCTTGACTGCTTTTTTCAATATTAGTTTTTCCCTTCCACGTTTTTTTAATTGATAGAGTTTTAATTGGTAGTAGTTTGTCTTTGGTATTTTTTTCCATCTAAAATCCAAAGACTTTTTAAAAGACATATCTATACTTGCTTTTTGAATCGGGTAAAGCATTTTAGCTTTGATTTTGATTTTATCTTTGGGTTTTTGAATTAAAGGTCTTGGTTTGGATGGGGATGCGGCTTTTTTCTGAGTCGATGATGGTGTATTTAATTTTGGTGATTGGCTTGCTATTCTTTCATTATCTTTACCCAGTAAGTGTATACTGTTATCATTAACAATTGCCATTTGTTGGGCTTCAATTTCTTTTTCAAACTCCGGTGTTTTTATAGTTGCTTTTCCCTGTGTTAGATTAATGTGTAAATCCTGTTTATCTCCGTTAAACAAACTTATATTTCCATTTTGCATTGTGATTTTTCTGTTGTGAGAGTGTATATTTAAAGAGTTCTTACTTTTTCTCTCCGTTGAGATTTTTCCTTGTACAAAGTCTATATCTAAAGAGTTTTTGGAAAGTTCTATAAGCACCATTGTATTTTCTTCCATGTTGATTTTTGTTCCGTCGCTAAGTATGATTTCAGCATTTGCCAGTTCGCCCGTCCGAATAGTATCAAAGTTCATGATTGGCATATCTTGTCTGATTTCTCTCCAAACGACCCTACCATTTGGTTTCCTGTGTATGGTTCGTTTCATGGAGGCGATGATACCAATAATCTGTGTATTGTGGACTTGGATTTCTTGCTTTATATCAGAATACAAAAGGTAAGAAAACAAAAAAATCAGAGAACTCAAAATCAATACAACCAACTTTCGACCGTATAAAAAATTCATAGATTTACTTATGCTTCCTTGCAAAAACACCGTCCCATTTGGGAGGTGGGGGACTTCTTTTGTAATAAATACACCTATCTACCAATAGTTCTGAGGACTTATCTCTTTTTCCTTTTACTTCGATGGCTTTTTCAAACAATTCAATGGCTTTATCCCATTTTTTCTTCTTGTACAGATTGATCGCTTGTTCATAAATATTTGTAGCATCTATAATATTTTGCGGAACTTGAGAATGATACGAAATCATCTCATAAATTTTGACAGGCTTGTTTTTCCCCTTCACCTGCACCATATCTAGCTCTCTTGTAAAAATTTCTTTATCAATATGCTTCTTGGTTTCTTCACTAATTAAAATCTTTACACCATAGTCCTTTCCGGCAGTTTCCAATCTTGCTGCAACGTTTACAGTATCGCCCATCATCGTATACGAAGCAAGCTCGTCTGTTCCCATAAATCCTACCTTTGCAAAACCGGTATTCAAGCCTATTCGTATATCCATGGACTGAGCTTTTTTTGTATATAGGTTGTTGAATGTCCAATAGTCTTTTAATTCTTGCAATTTTTCAATCATTTCCAGAGAGGCTTTGGCTGCTTTCAGATGATGGTTAGGAACTTCTACGGGAGCATTAAAAATCCCTACTATGGCATCACCAACATATTTATCCAATACTCCATCATAAATCTTCAAAATAATCGTCATGGCAGAAAGATATTCGTTTAACAAAGCAGCCAATTCCGAAGGAGATAGTTCTTCACTAATTGCTGTAAAATCAGCAACGTCAGAAAAAAATGCCGTAATTTCTTTGTGAGTTCCTTGCTTGAGTGCTTGTAAGTCAATCATTGCTTCTTGCACAACTATAGGGTCAACCATACTACCTAAAATATTCTTTACCTTTACCCTTTCTTCCAATCCATGACCCATACGAATAAAAGAATCCGTTAAAATCCCTACTTCATCTCTAGTCGTCGGTTGGATTTTTATATCAAAATTTCCCATTTCGATTTGCTTTGTGGCATCTACCAACTTTAGAATAGGACTGGAGATCGTTTGTGAAAAATAGAGCACAATCAGCATAGCGGCAAACAATACTATCAACATGATATAGATATTTCTTCGTTGTATATTATAAACCTCTTCGTAAGCTTCCTTTTTAGGCACGACACACAACACACCTGAATCAGCGAATCCAACCTTATAATAAGAACCAATGTAGTCTTTTGATTTATAGCTGTAATGAATTTGTCCGTTATTTACGTTACTGTTGACCATTTTTTGAATGAGTGGATGGGTAGATAAATTCGTACCTAACAAAACCTGATTCAAATCTTGATGGGCTAGTATAATTCCTTCCTGATTCACCATAAATATTTCTGTGATCCCTGATGTAGTAAAGGCATTTAACAATTTTTTTAAACTGAAAAATGCTATCAAAATATCATTATGGCCTTCTTTATTTCTTTGAGGAACACTTATGGCAAGAATCGGAAAAGAAAAGCCCTGGCTAATATTTAAAAGCTTTGGAGTTCCATCGAATGATTTTAGAAATTCTTTGGAATATAAGTTTAGCACACTTTGAACTTTTGCCGTTTTAACTTTGTTTTCCGTCAGATACCTATGGTTATATATAAACTTTACAGGTTCCTTACCTTTATCGTTTTTTTTGAATTTACCTATATATATAAAGTGATTTTCGTTTTGTATAAATGATTGTAAAAAATCGTCCGTTTTTCGGGGATCAAAGTCTTTATTTAAAAGTGTCGCTATAAACTTTAGCTTGTCTTTAATGGAGTCTAAGTCTGATTCCACCTTGAGTCCAATCACTTCAGAAAGTTTCATGTTTGCTTCTTCTATTCGAATCTCACTATCCCTTTTAAAAAAAAAGGTTGCCAAAGCAATAATGCAAGAAATAGACATTAAAAGTATAATAGATATGATTGTAACAAGTTTAAGCTCAATATTCCACTTGGAAGGTGTAAATTCATCTTTTGGGATAGGTCTGTTTTTCACTATTTTCATGGGTACCCGATTTTTCTTTCCTAATATAAATATAGATTCAATAAAAATCAATAGATTTTTTTAAGGGAAATTTGGTATTATTGTAAACTATAGGAGAATTATAGGATATAAGCCATGGTCAAAAAAACCAATTTTGTCACAATTTTATTAACATTGCATTATTTGGAGAAGGTAATCTTTTTTCTCCTAAGGGTAACAAAAGAATACACAATAGGAATAAATCCTAGTGTTATCATGGTTGTAAAAATTAGCCCCCAAGCCATTGTAAGAACCATCGGTCGAATTTCCGGCAAATCCCCCCCGATTCCATAAGACGTTGGTAAAAGACCCGCAAAAGTTGTCAGAGTGGTTAAAATGACCGGTCGAAACCTCTCAACAGAGGCTTTTGCTATGTTTTTCAAATGAAACCCTTCTTCTTCGCACACTTTGTTTATATGGCTTATCATCACAATAGTATCATTCACAACAACCCCTACTAATCCAAGCATTCCAATCAAGGCAATAAAGGTTAAAGGCATATTGTGCAGAATCAAGGTCAATAAAACTCCAACTACTGCAAAAGGAATGATCGACATAATAATAAAAGGCTGTAAATAAGAATCAAAAAGAATAACCAATAGAAAATATATAGACAACAAAGCAACAAGCATGGCAAAATAAAATCCCTTGAAGCTAATCATCATTTCTTCTTCCTGACCACCAAACTTCAGTCTGAATCCGGGAACACTTGCTGCCTTTTTTTCAAATTCGTTTTTTAGCTTTTGGTTTACTTCTACCGGAGTGATCACATCATTGTCCGTTTCAGCCGTAATCCTGACAGCTCGCTTCCCGGAAGTATGATGAATCACCGAAGGACCAACCGTTTCATCAAACCTGGCAAACACACCTAAAGGAATCAATTGTCCTTGGTTGTTGGCTACGGGTAGCTTCATAACTCCTTCAGCTCTATAATTTTTGGGATTTTTTAATCGAACTCGAAAGTCGATCTCCTCCCCTTCCCTTCTAATCGAAGTAATAATCGTTCCGTCAAAAGCAGATCGGACGGTTTGTGCTACATCGATAGCCGTTAGTCCTACCTGAGCTAATTTTTTATAGTCTAGCTTAAGACGCAACTCATCTTTTCCAGGCACGTTACTAGATTCAACAGATGAAACACCCTTTACACCTTTCAAAAATTCCATAGTCTTTTTTTCAAATTCGTTTCGTACCGGATCATTATTGGAAATATAGGTGACATCTACCGGTTTACCCACGTTTAAACCCACGTCCATAAACTCTACACTCAAACGGTGAAACTCATACTTCTCACGCAAAAGTTTTAGCTTCTGCTCTAACCCAGCAATAATTTCCTCCGACTCGATCTTCCTTTTGTCTGCAGGTATCAGATAAACCGTAATAACCGCCCAATTGCTGTACTGTCCCGTATTGATACCGGTTATGCTATCATGATGACCTACGTTAGTAGAAAGACTTTTGAAAACCTCTTTGGGGACATTTTCCATAACAACTTTTTCAACCAAAGGAACAAGCTCTTCCGTTCTGCCAAGAGATGTCCCTTGTTTAGCTTCTATGGTGACGGTAAAAAAATCAGAATCCCTATCCGTATTCAACATAAACTTTAAAAAAGAAGCTGATATTCCCACTACCACAACAAACAAAATCGTATAACCCGACATAACGACAATTCGATGTCCTAATGCCCATTTTATCCCTTTAGCGTAAACTGTAATTAGCTTATCTATCCAAAGACTACGTTTGGGAGTTTTTTCCGGTGGATGTGTATGCAAAATATGAGCCGGTAAAAAGAATACCGATTCTAACCATGAAAAGCTAAGAGTGATCAAAACCACAACAGGAATAACAGCTAAAAATTTTCCAAATATACCGGATATAAATAAGATAGGCATAAAGGCAAGTATGGTTGTTGCAATAGAGGCAGATATTGGCAATAACATTGTCTTTACACCTTCTATGGAAGCCTCAAAGTGATCCATACCTTGCTTTTTTAAGCTAAATACCTTTTCTGTAATCACTATCGCATCATCCACAATTATTCCCAAAACGAGGATCATGGTGACAAGAGTAACGTTATTAAGCTTCATGCCTAAAGGAATAAAAAGGATCAAAGCTCCCAATAAAGAAAAAGGAATCCCAAAAGCAGACCAAAAGGCACTTTTAAAATCGAGGAAGATATACATTACAATAAAAACAAGAACTACTCCAAAGAGTCCGTTATTCACAACCATATCCACCATCATGGTAGTATAGATAGAATAGTCAAAGATCTCATCCACATAAACGCCTTTCGGTAATCCTTCCCGAAACTCCTTTAACACTTTGTGCAAGTCTTCACTTAAATTTATAACATCCGCATTGTCTTGGGAAGCAACGGAAATACCTATCGAAGGCTTACCATTTCCTCTATACAAAACTCTTGGCTCTTCAAAGCTATCATGAACATCAGCTACGTCAGAAATTGTTAAACGGTTTCCCGTAAATGTAGATCGTATGATAACGTTTCCAACGTCTATGGACTCATCGTATTCCGTGAGCGTTACGATCTTCTTTTCCGAAACAAAGGATTCAATTGTTCCACCCGTAGCTCTCACATTTCGAGATCGTATGGCATTCATGATTTCAGCAAAAGAAACACGATTTTCTTGCATTTTTTCCAAATTAATGTCGATATGGATTTCACGTTTGCGGAAGCCCATCTTTGTAACCTTCCCTATCCCGCGAACTTCACGAAACCTTGATTCCAAGTCTTTTACATACTTCCTAAGCTCAAGTTCGTCCACATTTCCGTTTAAGGCAATTTCCAAAATCGGAAAACTGCTTGCTTTCATTTCCTCGATACGTGGTTTTTGAGTTACGGATTCGGGAAGATTGGCTATTCTACCTACGGCATCTCGAATGTTTGTTTTGATTTCATCAGGGTCACCGGCATCCGAATCGATCTGAGCCGTCACAATGGACATATTTTCCATTGACATACTTGTTAAGCTCTTGATGTTTTCCACTTCAATAAGTTGATCTTCTACTTTATTGGTTACATTAACCTCAACGTCCTCTGGACTTGCTCCAGGATAGATGGTTGTAATAGTCAAAATGTCAAAGCTGACAGGGGGATTTGTTTGCCTTTTGAGTGTGAAAGCTGATAGAATACCAGCTAAAAATATCAAGGCTACCACCATATTTGTGACTCGATGGTGTTTTAAAAAATAAGATGTTAATTTTATCATAATGCTTCTCCTTTATTAGAATATTAACATCGCATCTCCGTAGGAATAGAACCGCATTTTATTTTCAATTGCCTTGTGATAGGCTTCCATTAATAACTCAGTTCCGGCAAACGCTGCGACGAGCATAATCAAGCTACTACCGGGAAGATGAAAGTTTGTCACCAACGCATCAATGGAACAAACCGAATCCTCAGGAGTTATAAATAGTTCCGTAGAACTGCTTCCCGGAACAAACACAGCATTTTGTGAATCATAGCACGTTTCCAAAACCCTTAGGGTAGTTGTACCTATGGAAATAATCCGATGTTTATTTTGCTTTTGAGAGTTAAGATTTTCTGCCACCCCTGGTGATAAAGTATACCTTTCACTATGCAGTTTCTTATTTTGTATCTGCTCTTCTGTCACCTTTGCAAAAGTTCCATAACCAATGGTCAAATTCGCACCGATAAACTCCACTCCAAAATCCAATAATTGGGCTTTTAACTCATCTGTGAAGTGCAAGGCTGCGGTAGGTGCAGCGACAGAACCAGATAAATCAGCAAAAATGGTTTGGTATCTGGAATTATCCGAGTCTTCAGCTTTTCTTTTCAAATAAGGTGGAATCGGTATGTTTCCGTTTTTTTCAAAAAATTCTTCCGTCAGCACAAACTCAGACTGAATGATAGCATTGGAGTTTTCCAATCCTATAAATACAAAACTATCTTTATTGTGAAATAGCCTCTCACCACACTTTAGTTTTCCTGATTTGGCAAGTATACACTTCCAAGTTTCAGAATCATCTTTTGTATCATTTTTTTCTAAAAATATACACTCATGGATTCTTCCTTTTGAGCTTGTTAAATAAAATCTTCTTTTGCTTACCTTTGTATTGTTGTAAACTAAGGTGTCTCCTTTTTGGAGATAATTTTTTATGTTTTTAAAGTGAGGTTCAATTTTTATGCTGCCTGTTTTTTTATTTATGAGCATTAAGTGAGATTCATCTCTCTTCTCAGAAGGATATTTTGCAATCAAAGAAGATTCTAGTTCAAAAAAAAATGGCTCAACTAAATCCGTACTATATACCTCTATTCAGTTATTTCGTCTCGTATGATTTTGGCTTCAAATAGTATCAGTTTTATTTTTAGTTCCACTATTTTGGATAGCATGGCATTGAGTCTCATCAATTTCTCATTTTTTGAACTATCATTTTCCGGATGAAAACTCAGTTTAACATAGTCCATTTGCTCTTGCACTTTGGCAAGCTTATCGTCAATATCAGACAAAAAAGATTGAACTGACTTGTGTTCTTCAAGAGAACTCTCAAAAAATTCTACAACTTCCTGTTCTCTATCAAAAATTTTTTCTAAAACAATTGTATCTTCTGTAATTTCCAAAGTATTATAACCATTTATTATTAGATTAGAGAAAACTCCAAGGACTAACCTAAGAGAGTTACTCTTATATTTTAGACATAATTCTTTTATTAATTGCCCTTAGCAAGAACTATTTTATTGATTCGAAATCCTGTATTCGTTTCGAATACGTTCAATTTCATCTTTTATGATCAAATGCACCTTCTCTGTCAAAGTATCCACACTGTCATTTGCAAAATTTTGATATGGTATCTCATCAAGAACTTGGACTCTGATTTGGTGCTTGCCTTTTAAAATGAAGCCCTTTTTCGGAAGGGCTTTGGAAGAACCTTCGATTGCTATAGGTAAAATAGACTTTTTTGTTTTTAATGCAAGTTCAAAAGCTCCTTTTTTGAAAGAGCGTATTTCACCATCAGGTGATCTTGTTCCTTCCGGAAACATTAAAATAGAACTTCCCGCTTCTAAAGTTTTTTCGCATGCCAACATCATTTCCCGGTTGCTTGCCGTACTCCCGCGATTTAATTTAATATATCGGTTTAAAACCATGTTCCACCCAATTAACGGAACTTTAAAAATCTCAATTTTTGAAACCCATTTGTAGTGTACAAACAAACGGAATAAAACAAGTATATCTACAAGGGACTGGTGGTTGGAAACAATAATATAGGTTCTTTTGGAATAAATTCTTTCTCTTCCATTTATGGTAACTCTCCAAAGAGGATTCAACCATGTATACAAAGAAGCCCAAAAAGAAGTAAAAATATGTAGTATAACCAATCTTCTATCAAACAAAAAAGTAACTAACCAAATTAGTAAGGCAATTGGAAACAAGATAAAAGAAGTTATAAGAATAAAACCCCAGAATAAAAGTGACATTATGATTGGAATCATTTTTACCTACTAAAAATTATGCTCCTATATTCCCAAAATTAAAAATTTCTTTTATAAAAAAAGAGGTTTCTAATCATAAAATAAATATGAAGCGATTAAATCTACTTATTTTTATTTTTGTTTTAAATTTTCCCATACATCTTTACGCAAAAAATATACCATATCAAGAAATTGATAACATACTTAAAGAAACATGGGATTCAACCTACCCAATACCCTATTCAAGAATCGTCAAAAAAGACGTTTTAGGAAAGGGAATTATGAAATTCAAGAAAAAAAATTACAATTATTATCTCTATACATTTATTGTATTTGTGCCAAGGTATATTCTTGTAAACGATAAACCCGTCCCGGCACCCAATAGCCATGGGAGGAACATACCGGTGAAACTATTTTTTTACCCTAGTGAATCAGAGAAACCATATAAAATCAAACTAGGTGAAATTACGAAATAGCCTTTTTCACTTTGGTTAGCGTTTTTTCCAGTATATCGTCCGTGTGTGCCGTAGACAGAAACCCAACTTCATATCCCGAAGGGGCTAGGTAGATTCCTTCTTTTAAAAGAGAATGGAAAAGCTTGGCAAAGTTTTCTTTGTGATTGGCTGGGATTTTGTCTATCCTTCGGATTGGTTCCGAACTATTTTGGTGAAGCCAAAATAGAGAAGAATAAAAGGAAGCATCCCATTCCACATCGCTTTTTTCATTCAGAATAGACACGAACCTATTAAGAAATGATTCGGTTTTTGTTTTCAAGGCTTGGTGCACACCGTCTCTTTTTAACTTTTTAAGAGTAGCGAGTCCTGCTCTCATACCGATAGGATTGGCACTTAAAGTTCCGGCTTGGTAAACAGTTCCCGAAGGTGCAACCATATCCATATATTCTGATTTTCCAGCATAAGCTCCAACAGGAAATCCGCCTCCGATAATTTTCCCATAAGTCACCAAATCCGGTTTAATGGAAAACTCTTCACTCATTCCTTTCATTCCTACTCGAAAACCGGAAATTACTTCATCAAAGATTACTAAGGAGTTATTTTGTTTGGCTATTTGTACAATTTTTTCTATAAACTCCTTTCTCTGAATTAGTAGTCCGTAATTTGCCGGAATTGGCTCGATGATCAAACAAGCGATTTCATGCCCGTGTTTTTCAAATAGCGTTTGCACATCGTTTTCGTTATCTAGAGGTAATACTAATGTATTTTTGCTAAATGATTTGCCTATTCCCGCACTATCTGAACTCGCTTCGCCAGCTAAGCCTGAGCCGGATTTGACAAGCAAAGAGTCTACGTGACCATGGTAACATCCGTCAAATTTTAAAACTTTATCTCGACCTGTGGCAGCCCTGGCGACTCGTAAAGCAGACATCACGGCTTCCGTTCCGGAAGAAACAAACCGGATTTTGTCAATCCAAGGAATTTCTGCCACAATAAATTCGGCAAGTTCTACGGAATAAGGCTCAGTTGTTCCAAAAGACCAAGCCAGTCCGATGGTATCTTGTACAACTTCTTGAATTTCGTTGTCCCTATGACCCAAAATCAAAGGACCAAAACTTAAACAAAAGTCGATATATTCTTGTCCTTCCACGTCGTACAGATAGGCTCCGCTTGCACTTTTGAAAAATATAGGTGTGCCACCTACACTCCTGAAAGAGCGAACGGGAGAATGTACTCCGCCTGGGGATACCTGTATGGATCGTCTAAATAGTTCTTGAGAAGTCATTGTATATCCTTATATAATTGGTTAAGTTGGTTTTTTGAGAGTAAAGGTAAAAGTGGTTCCCTTTCCCTCCTCACTTTTTAGCCAGATTGTACCATTGTTTTTTTCAATCATTTCTTTGCATAAAATGAGTCCCAACCCTGTTCCTTTTTCTCCCATAGTTCCGGCTGTAGTGTATTTCATGTCTATTCGAAAGAGCTTATCAATATTTTCCGGAGAAATGCCAATTCCACTATCCTGAACATTTACTTCTACATAGGTTTCTTTATCAGTATACCATAAAGAAATTTCTCCGTTTTGGGGTGTAAACTTCAAAGCATTGGAAATAAGATTTCTTATTATGGTTTCCAGCATATTGCTATCTGCCCAAACTTGAATGGTTTCCTCGTTTTTGAGTTCCAGAGTAATGTTTTTTTGTATGGCAAGATTTTGTAAAAGTGATATATTATTAACTATAATGGTTTTAAGGTCTAGCTTTTGATATTTTATCTGGATTGTTCTGGTTTCAAGCCTTGCCCATTTTAATAGATTATCCAATAAATCATAAGCAGATTTTAAAGAATCTTTAACAACGTTTATATATTTGGATACGTTTTCCGAAGAAGTATCGCTGTTGATAATCTCAATTAAAGAAAAAATTCCCCCCAAGGGTCCTTTCAAATCATGGGCTATAATAGAAAAAAACTTATCCTTGGTTTGATTTGATTCTAATAAACTGATTTTTAACCTCTGGTTTTCTATATGAACCTTGACTCGTGCCAAAAGTTCAATGGTATTAAATGGTTTTGTGATGTAATCCACTCCACCAACTTGGAAACCATTTATTATGTCTTCTTTGTTTGCTTTGGCTGTTATAAAAATAATAGGAATATCTTTTAATCTTTCGGAACTTTTTATAATTTTACATACTTCAAACCCATCCATTCCGGGCATCATTACATCTAAAAGGATTAATTCAGGTGTATTTGCATTGAGAATATCAAGGGCATCTTGTCCGCTATTTACGGCAGCAATATTGTAGTGTGCCTCTGATAAGATGTTTCCTAAAACTTCTATGTTTTCAGAAACATCGTCAACAATCAGAATAAAGTTTTTTTTTTGCTTCATTATATATTAATAATTAATCTTAATGTAATAAATTTTATGTAACTTTTTCTTGCAATTAAAATCTAAAAAAATAAAAAAGGAGAAAATATGCAGTATTCACTATCATCAAAAATCGCTCCCATTAAAGAACAAGTCAACGAATATATAAATGGTTTTAAAAATTACTTCCATACCCATAACCTCTATAATATAATTGGGCATAGAATAGGTGATTACAAACACTATCCTAAAAATTTAAATGATGCAAAAGATATACACAAATACAAAGACATTGTTGCCATGATAGACCACGCTTTTTTAAACCAGGGTCTTACGGGAATAGAGCTTGATCTCCGACAATGGAACAACAATCATATATGTGTGGTGCATGATACAATTCGCAAAAACGTATCTTCTCAAGGTGAAGAATATATTGTGAAAAATTCCCTTGAAAATGTTTTAACCCACTTTATCGAGAAAGGATACTATAAACACAAAAAACTATTTATCGAAATCAAGGTATCAGGCAAATTTTTCAGGTTTAAGGATAAAACTTTTTTTCCAGATTATGTATCCAAGGAAGAAAGGCATTTCATCGGCAGCGTTTTTTCTTCTACGGAAGAGATAATTTTAAAATATCCGGACAAACAACAAATTAGAAATTCTATTAATTTTATTTCTTTTAGTTTAGCTGCTTTGCACTATGCTTATCGTTCCGGAGATGAAAACTACGCTCTTTATTTGATTCTATCCACGAACCAATTCATGAAAAAGTTTTTATCACGTTTTTTTTCTTATATTCCTTTAACAGAAGCTGAAAAACTGCGGATTCAATATTCCGAATGGCTAAAAGGGCTTTGGTTTGACCCCTACTATCTCCAAAATCCTGTAGAGACACTTCAAGAAATCAACTCTCAAAGGAAAAATAAGTTAGAATTGTTTATATCAACCTATGGGATGGATCCCCAAAAGTTGCTAGAAAAATTTAAAGGAAAAGACAAGCTAGAAATTCATGGTGTAATTTTTGAGTGTGAGTAATCAAGTATCTCGACAAGCTCGATAAACGGTACACATATCTATCCATGGTATATTTCAATATATTGCAAAATTGTTTAAAAAGCTTTTAAAAAAAAGAGCGCGCTCTAAAAATACTCCCAAATCTTTTTTTCACTTTTTTCTTTTCAAATAATGTTTACTGTTTCACTTAACCCTTTGTATACTATATGACTCGACGTATTTGATTTTTCTTACAATAGACCTTTTCCGTTTCTCAAAACTTTTTAAAATATCAGATAATTTGGTTTGACTTTCCATAATTAAAATTCATTACTAGTAGGTATCTTGGATACTCAAATTATGAAAAATTTCAATAATATAACTCGGTACCTCGTATTTACAATCATAATTGCAACAATCGCCTTCTGGAATTGTAAAAAAAAAGAAGAAACACAGATAATTAAACGTTCGATTCGCTCGGATATAGATATTTATCTTGTTCCGAATAAATACAATTTGCTAGAAACAAACAAAACGGAAATATTCAAACCAGTTGCTCATTTTAATAAAAGTCAACTCGTCAGTTTATTAAAGCCTTATAAAAGGAAGTTAGAAGACCTCCAAACCAGTAATGCTCTTAGTTATCTTGAAAAAGATGATATAATTGCCATGAAGGTTGAAGGTACATCTCACTCGACAATTCACCCTTATGATCAAGATATTCCTATTCTTTTTTATGGTAAGTGGTTTCAAACAGGAGAATACAAAGATGTCATCCATCTAGCTCATATTGTTCCAACAATCGCTCAAATTCTAAAGATAAGAAACCCAAACGGAATCGAAACAACCCCCATAAAAAATATTTTAAAAACCCAAGAGGATTCTATTCCGGAAATCATCGTCACAATTGTAATTGACCAAGGTGGAAAGCAGGTCTATGATGTTCATTCTGATATTCCCAAAACAATTCAGAATCTCTTTAAAGAAAGTGCATATTTTCCTAACGCACAAGTAGGACATATTGACTCTCATACGGCTGCCGGACATGCTTCCATAGGAACAGGTTCTTATACTGGCAAGCATGGAATCATTGGCAATACAAAATTCCATTGGAAAAATAATCAGCTTATCGAGCAAAATATTTATATCAATGAAAAAGGAGAAATCGATACCTCCAACCTAAAAGTGGAAACATTGGCTGATGTTTTGGATTATGAACTTGGAAACGAAGTAGAAGTTATCAGCCAGGCTCATGCAATGAGAGCATCCATAGGTATGGCTGGACATGGTTCTTATCTTTTTAAGGATTCTTATGTCAAAGGCGATCAAGACTTTGTATACTGGATTGCAAACCAAAGTAACAAATGGGAAACCGATCCTCGCTTTTATTCTATTCATCGTATTGTAGCCAAATATGACCCCTATCGAAACTACAAAAGAGAATATCCGCGTGGAAAATACGATCTTAGGTTGCGTTACAAGGCAGACTTTAATAAATATTGGTATTATATAATGTCAACACCAGCGCAAGCCAAAATGGAAAGCAAACTATTTATGGAAATGATCCAACAAGTGATTATCAAGAAGAAAAAGCACAAAGATCAACTAACAGACCTTGCCTACCTAAACTTGAAATCGTTTGATAAAGCAGGGCATCTCTTTGGATGGGAATCTTTGGAAGCAAGAGAAACTTTTCTGGAAATAGACAAACAAATTGGAATCATACTGGAATTCTTAAAAAAGAATTATGGAGACAACTTCATTCTTGTTTTGACAGCAGATCATGGCTGTGCTCCTCTACCGGAGATTTCCGGTGGGAAACGACTAAAGATTGAAACTGTTTTCAAAGAAGTCAATTCTCTTCTTCCCCAAGAAAGCGACGAAAGTATTATAGACTATATGACGATCAACCAAATTTCCTTGGACAAAAAGGTCATGCTAAAACACAACATAACAGACAAAGACGTTATCCAAAAAATCAAAAACATAGAAGTTGATGGAAAAGCGTTTTTTAAAAAAGTCTACAGTAAATTTGATTTATTTTAACGGATTAAAGATGAGCCTATTTGATTCTTTTTATATTAATTTTTATACAATTTCCATGATACAAACTCTTGTTTTGTATATTTTCAGTTCTCTCTTTTTATTATTGCTACCGGAAAAATCCAAGTCTACCTTGTATTTAGGAGTCTGTCTTGTCTTTTCTATATTTGTAACGCTTGGTTATGTATTGTCGCAAGGCATTTACTACCCGACTGCCTTTCCAAGAGTAATCACTCTCATAGCTATTCCCTTTCACTTTTTGTTATATCCACAATTTCTATTCCGTTTTCCTAAACTAGAGAAACCAAAAACGGCAAAGTATTTCCTTTATGTACAAGTTTTTCTTTCTGTTCTTTCATCCATATACGTTATCTACGCTGCTTTCACATCGGATATTTTTTATGACTTTCAGGGGCACTACTTTGATTATAACTTTCCCAAGTTTTTAAAAATCTACGGACTTTTTACACTAATTTACGTCTTGATTGGTGTTGGAGTAGGTATTTGGAAAACAATTAAAGCCAAAGATGATTCAAAAGTTTCACTCCTTTTGATAACAATTGGTGTCGCGGTAGCAATTGTCTTACCAGCAATAGGTAACGTATTAAACAAAGCCGGTCTTGTAGAAAGGGATATATATGTAATCAATTTGAGCATATTTAATCTTGCAGGTGTTTTTATTATTATGGTATCTTACATCAATAAAACCACCGACAGATCAACATTTATGTTTAAAATTATCGGAATTAGTTTTTTGGTATTTATGTTGATCTACAACTCTCTTGGATATTTCATTTTTAATCACCGAGAAAAAGTATACAACCTACTCCAACAACGCCAAGCAAAATTCCTTGCAAAAATGAACGTAGAATCATTTTATATGGATATTGGTAAAGAATCGGAAGACGTAGAATATGTTATAGAATACAACACAAAGGATAAATATTATAACACTATATTTTCCAGAAGTGAGTTTAATTTACCGGAAGATATTATCCATAAGGATTTACTTGAATACACCTTATTACAAAAATCACTTCTTACTTCTATGGAAAATCCGTCTCCAAAGGAAACATCCCATGCTCGCTCTCTCCAAAGCAGAATCTATCGGGAAGATACGGTTTCTCATTCCAAGTTTGTAGCTTTTAGAACCATTGACTCAAATTTTGAAATCGTCCACGAAGTCGGATTTTCTTACACTAAATACAGACAATTCATCCATGAGATTGGAAAAACACTTCTGTTTATATATTTAACGGGTGTTGCTCTGATTATTTTCGGAACGCCTTTGTTCTTGTCCGGAGCTTTGGTAAAACCTCTAAAAAGGTTACTAGATGGCTTACGAAAAGTTCGCAAAGGCAATCTTGATATAAACTTACCCGTTCAAGTCCAAGATGAGATTGGATTTTTAACCCAGTCATTTAACAGTATGGTAAAATCTATCAAAGAAGCTAAAATAAAACTCGAAGAATATTCCAACCATCTAGAAGAAAAAGTAGTCGAAAGAACTAAAGAACTCCAAACAACCCTCACCCAAGTAGAAACGCTGAAAACTCAACAAGACGGTGATTATTTCTTAACAACCTTACTCCTAAAACCTCTTGGGACACAAACAGCAAAAAGTGACAAAGTTAGGATTAACTCCTTTTTAAAACAAAAAAAGGAGTTTTTATTCAAGCAAAAAGCCCATGAAATCGGTGGAGATATATGTATATCCCAAAATTTAACTCTAAAGAATAGAAGATATATTGTATTTCTGAATGCGGACGCTATGGGAAAATCCATTCAAGGAGCCGGTGGAATTCTGGTTTTAGGATCCGTATTTCAATCTATCATCCAACGAACAGAATCATACTCCACCATGTCCAAAATCCCTCCAGAACAATGGATAAAAAATGCGTTTAAGGAGCTACACAAAATTTTTGAGAGTTTTGACGGTTCTATGCTAATTTCATTGATTTTAGGAATAGTAGAAGAAAACACAGGTCTCGTATACTACATTAATGCAGAACATCCTTGGATGATATTGTACAGAGATGGAGTAGCTGACTTTATTGAGTCTGAAATGTACTTTAGAAAGCTTGGAACTCCCGGTATGGAAAACGATATTTTTGTATCAACCTTTGAAATGGCTCCGGGAGACATGCTCATTATGGGATCAGACGGTAAAGACGATCTTGTCATGGACCAAACAACAGAGAACAGGCGAGTGATCAACGAAGACGAATTCCTTTTCTTAAAAAGAGTAGAAGAAGCTAAGGGAAACCTTGGTAAAATCTGTAGTGTAATCCAAGAAAACTACGAACTTATGGATGACCTTTCCCTTCTATCCATTGAATACTTGCAACCGCCGGTAAATCCAGAAGCAGAAGAAGAGAAGCAGATTAATCAAATTCTAAGAATGTCCAAAAAATATCTAATGCAAGAAAACCATGTTAAAGCAACAGACCTATTGGAATCGGCTCATTTGAACTATCCTGCAAATACCGCTATCTCCCATAGCCTAATCAAGCTCTACATGAAACAAAAAAATTACAAACGAGCCGCAGTTCTTTGTAAGGAATTTCTTGAGCATAACGAAGCTGATACTTCCGTTATGCTAAAAGCTTCCTATTGTATGAAAATGAACTATGAAGTAGAAGACGCTATCGAAATCAGTGAAAGAATTAAACTCCGTGAACCCTACAATGTTAAAAACCTAGTCCTTCTTGCGGATATGTACACCTACAAAAATAATTTTCCAAGAGTAGAAAAGTTACTAAACAAAATTTCCAAGTTGGAACCGGACAATAAATGGGCTATCAAAATTAAAGATAGGGTAAAAAAAGTGTCTTAAAAGATGAATTTACTGTCGTCAGAAATACTCAAAATCAGAGGGGACTTCTTATCTGCCATTCGCAGGTTTTTTGAGAAAAATGGTTTTCTGGAAATAGATACTCCTTGCCTTTTGGAAATTCCCGGAATGGAACCCTACCTTGATCCTTTTCTTGTGAAAGCTCCGAAATCCCAAGAAGGAGGTTACTTGATCACATCTCCCGAGTATTCTCTAAAACAAGCTCTCTCTATGGGTTTAGAGAAGGTGTATGAAATTGCTCATGCTTTTCGTTCTGGAGAAAAAGGTGGAATACACACAAAAGAATTTCTTATGCTGGAATTTTACCAAACAGAAATCAATGAATTGGAATTGATGGACGTGTGTATTGAGTTTTTTTACTTTTTGAATTCCGAATTTAGAGACTTTGGTTTTGACAAAAATAACTGTCAGAAAGTCAAGGTAGAAGATTTGTTTATCACTAACACGGGTAGTTCTTTTTCAAAATCGGAACTACTCCAAACGATTCAAAACAAAATGGATTATGATCCCAAAACCATTAACAATTTTTATTATGATGACCTTTTTTTTCTAGTCTTTTTGAATTTTATAGAACCACATCTTGACAAAGGACCAATTTTTGTTTATGACTATCCTGAAGAATTGGCATCTCTTGCTAAGGTAGAAAACAATAGAGCTAAAAGGTTTGAAATTTATTGGAACCGGGTTGAGTTAGGGAATGCTTTTTTTGAGAATATATCCCAAGAAGTCCAAGTAGACAGATTCAAAGAGGAACAAAACAGAAGAAAAGAACTGGGAAAAGAAGTATTTCCTATAAATAGAGATTTTCTTTTAACACTGGAAAGGGGTTTACCCGTTTCTTCCGGAATTTCCATTGGTTTGGACAGACTGCTTATGATCATACTTGGACACAATGACCTGAGACATCTAAGCCCTTATTGGGGAAGGAAATAAACAGAAGTCAATCCCGAATTTACAAAAAAGGTAAAGATGCAAAAGAAGAAGGCTTATGGGTGGTTGCGGATAAGTCTTTGGTGATTCATATCAATACCACAATCGAAAACCAAAAGTATACTGCAAGTTCATTCCTCCTGATTTGTAGTTATGACTTCGGACATAATAGATATTAGAGTAAAAGTTTAAATAAGCACTATCCCCTTTTGTTTGTACTTTGACAGGCTCATAAGGGTGAAACAAAAACAGGTCTGCAATATTCCACAAATAAAAGCCAAGCAGAATGTTTGAAACTTGATTCAATCTTGTTGTAGCTTGCTCTACTTGAGTATATTTCTGCTCGCTTTCTGCAAAATTTACAATTTGCAAAGGATTACTTCTCGGTATCAAAAACGTCGTATTAATGCTTTCGTTATATTCAGCCAGTTTTTGATTATAATCTTTGTTTGTTTGGTAGTAGGCAACCAACAGTGCTATTGCTATAGCCGGATATACTTTTAATTTCCATTTTTCTTTTGTACCACATTGGTTTGATCTATGGTATTGCCCCCAACCGGGAACTACAGCAGACCTCCAAAGTGGCTCATATAGGGAACATCTTGTAAATTTATCTCTTTCTTTTACAACTATAAATCGCTTTTTTTGATAGGTTTTATTGTGAGGATTTTCCAAAACCAAGTCATACTCGCCAATGGATGCGTCTTCCACACCTAAAGTAGCTTCCAGTTTATTTTTAGTAATAAATTGAACGTCTTTTACGGGAAGACTTCCTTTGGAAGACAGGATTTGAACCTTAGTATCTTGAACAAAATTCTCACCTTCCAAAACAATATTTTTGGTTCCAACTTCTTTCTCTATATAAACCGTATCCTCATTTGTTAATCTGGGGACAGCACTAATTGTAACTTCAAAAGAAACCCAGTCTGTCCACGTTTTGGCTACTCCAAATTTATTCAAAACTCCAATTCTATGCTCATACATCCCCGGTTCAACATCCTTACCTAATTCATAAGAATTGGTTGTCACTTTTTTATCCAATATTATTTTTTGAGATTCGTTCCTTACTTGAACCTTATAGCCAGAAGCATTTTTAATTGCTTCCCACTTGAGTTCTTGCGAGCTCGAATCAAATAAAAAGAGAAATATAACCATGATTAATAAATATTTAAAAAATTGGTAATATAATTTTTTCATTTCGCATCTTACATTATTCAATATAAAGTTTTTTAGGTGTATAGACCTCCGGCACCTTAAATTGTTCTTCTGGCAGTATTAACCTAAAACTACTTTTGATCGGTTTCGTTTTAACAATTTCTCCGTCTTGCTTTTTGTAAACCGAAGATAATGTCCATACGTATTCACCACTATGAAGTCCTTCATAGTTTTTCAATTCCATTTTTGGTTTTTGAGATTGGATTTTGGATAAAAGTTTATTCTGCTTTTCTTTATCATAAAGTTCAATGTCGTAATACAAAACTTGACCTTGTTCTTTCCAATCAAACACAAGCCTTTGTACTTTTTGCATATTTACTTCTTCACCTTTTGTTGGGTAAATAGGAGAAGGAGATTGTAAAATTTTTGAAATTTGAAATTTGTTTATAACGCTCTGAGACAACTTTATATTTTCGACAAATTGTGTAGTTCTCCAATGGTATATGCCTGGTTTATCTAGTAAAATATTTGTGGCAACATTTGCCGTTTTAACCGAATAAATAACGTTTTCAAAATTTTTATCTTGAGATACTTCAACTAGAAAGTAGCCTCTTGTGTTTGTTTTTTTCCACCTAAGTTGTACACCTTGGTTGGCTTCAGGGTAGAGGCTACTACCATCACTAGGATACTCCAATTGTAATTTTTCAGAAACCTTAATCTGAAAAGAAAAAGCTTTCGAAAAGACAGTCTCTATACCACCATTGGTTTTTCCCTTCACCCTCCAGTAATAACTTTTTCCTATATCCGTAGCAAATTTTTCTTTAATAAAGTTTTTACTAAGTTTACTCTCAAAAATGATATTCTGAAACTGACTGTCTTTAGCAACCTGGAATGTATACTCCTTTAAAAAAGAAGAATCTTCCCAGTTGAAAAGAAGTTCAGCGTTTACAATCAATTTTTGATCCACTTCCTGGTTGTTGGAGGGATTGAGTAACGCAGGTGGCGGAACCTTCGTTTTTTTGACTATTTGAAAATAAATGACTGGTGAACTTTCCGGTTCCATTCCACGAATGTTATAATTCCGGATAACTTTAGCATAGTATTTTCCCTCTTTTAGATTCCTAACTCCTAAAAAGGTCTCTAGTGTATTGGAATCATAAACCGTTTTCTCAAAACCACTCGTCTGAGAAAGCAAAAGCCTGTAAGACGAATCTAGCTCTCCCCTTTTCCAAGAAAAGATAATAAAGGGCGGTGAGTCTATATAATAAATTGTATCTTTATCCTTAGGAGAAGTCAATCGCAAAGGACTTGTTTCAACCACAAAAAACTTTCTAACTTCACTGTATTCTTCTTTAACAGAGTCCTTTTTAAAAACCCGCCAATAATAACGACCTTTATCCAAATTGATTCCAATACTATTTTGGTTTGTAGCCTTTCTCACAATAGTACTTCTAAAACTCATGCTTTTGGAGATTTCTATAGTAACATTTCCTTTTGAATTCCACTGAAAAGGAATAACGCTTCCTTTTTTATCTGACTTGAAATACTGGTTTCTCTCCGGACTTTGCAAAAAAATGGATGACTTTTCATTTTGAGCTTGTACGCTTTCCTTTCCGGCTGCTTTCAATAAGGTAACTTTTCCATCTTTTA
Organism: Leptospiraceae bacterium; assembly: GCA_024233865.1. Lineage (GTDB taxonomy): Bacteria > Spirochaetota > Leptospiria > Leptospirales > Leptospiraceae > JACKPA01. The sequence goes on from JACKPA010000012.1 coordinate 67,616, forward strand.
GCTTTCCGGATTCATTGTTAATTTTCAAATTGGAATCATTAGAAAGCCCCTCCCCTTCTACGGTCATCATACCATACTCAAAATTCACGTTGATATCTTTATCATTTATATCAATTCGAATCATGCTATTCTCATCCAATTTAATTTCTGCTCCACCGTTCAAGGTTAAAATGGCTTCCGAGTATTCCGCAGTACGAATAGTATCTTTGTTGCGTATCGGTGTTGATTCCTTGATTTCTTTCCACACAACGCTTTTATCCGATCTTCTCTGTACAAGCTTATACTTAGCCTTCAGTTCACCTATCACAGGATTATCACCACCGTCTATTGCCGAACTTAAATTCAGGCATAACAATTTGGAAAAAATAATAATAACAAGAACTAAAAATAAAATTACATATTTTGTGTTATTTAAGTATCGCATTTTATTTCGTTGTTCTTGTAAATACCCCATCCCAATTCTGAGGTGGAGGACTCTGTCTATAGGTTTGGCATCTAGCAATCAGCATCACAGCTGCTTTGTCTACTTTTCCTTTTGTTTTTTGGGATTCCTCAAATTTATCAATGGCTCGATCCCAATTCCTGCTTAAGTAATAAACCATACCAGCATCGTACAAATCCGTTGCTCTTAAAACACTTTGTGTAACTTCATTTTTGGAACAAATCAGTTCATAAACTTTTACCGGTTCATTTTTTCCCTTTACACGCACCAAATCCAAAAGCCTGGTAAACATTTCGTTTGATATATTGTATTTTACACTTTCACTAATGAGTATATTTACACCATAGTCTTTACCAGCCGCTTCCAAACGAGCCGCCAAATTTACCGTATCACCCATCATTGTATAAGAAGCAAGAGCATCCGTTCCCATAAAACCCACCTTTGCCAAACCGGTATTGAGTCCAATACGTATATCCATAGATTGAGCCTCTTTAGAATACATGTTTTTAGACTTCCAATATTCTCTCAACTCTTGCAATTTCCGAATCATTTCTAAAGAAGCGCGAGCAGCTTTTTTGCAATGCTCTTCTACATCCACAGGTGCATTAAAAATTCCTACAATTGCATCACCAATATATTTATCCAAAACTCCATCGTGTTTTTTGAGTATAATTGTCATAGCAGAGAGATATTCGTTTAGTAGTCCTGCAAGATCAACAGAAGACAACTGTTCGCTTATGGTAGAGAAACTCGCCACATCAGAAAAAAAAGCAGTTATTTCTTGCTCCTTGCCTCTTTTGAGAACTTGGAGGTCCTTCATAGCTTCTTCCACAACCGTTGGGTCGATCATACTGCCCAAAATATTTTTGACCTTTTCTCTTTCTTCTAAACCCAATCCCATAGAAACAAAGTGTTTTGTTAGTAGTCCGACTTCGTCTTTTGATTGTGGTTTTATATCTACTCGAAAATTTCCTTTTGTGATTTCTAAAGTTGCGGCAAGCAATGCCAAAATAGGAAGTGAAATCGTCTTGGCAAATAGATACACCACTATCAAAGCCACACAAAGAGAGATCACCATGATAAAAATGTTCCTATTTTGGATCATGTAAACGGCTTCAAAAGCTTTGTCTTCTGGAATAGTTGCCAAAATACCACTATTGGCAAACCCCAATTTTCGATATGAAACCAAATATCTTTTTCCACTTTCCTTTTCGATATAATCAAACTGTCCGTTATTCACTTTACTGGTAAACGCACTTTGAACCGTATTGGTGTCCATAAAATTTGAACCGCTTAAGGTGACGGAACTATCCGGATGAGCAATCACAATCCCCTTATGATTTACCATAAAAACGGTAGTAATACCTCTTTCCTTAAAAACGCTAATAATTCGTTCTAATTTTACAATTACAACCAATATCGTATTAATCTCTGTTTCTTCGGAAGAAGGTAAACTAATGGCAAAAATCGGATGAGAAGCACTTTGACTCATGTTGTGTAAAATAGACATTCCATAAAAAGATTCCATAAAAGAAGAACGTTTGGCTTGAATCAAATCTTCAAAAGATTCCTTTGTCATATTAAACTCATCCATTTCCAATTGATTATAGATCGTTTTTATGGGAACTAACGTTTCATTCTCTTTTTTATACAGTCCCAAAAACAAGAAATCTCGATCATTGGCAAAAAAATGCTCCATCCACGAGTTTTTGTCCGCGGCTGAAACTTTGGAATCATTTAGCGTTTTAACTAGTTGTAAAGATTTGTCTAATATAGATTGAACATCCGACTTTATCTTCTCCCCTATGGTATTTACCAGATCAATACTATTTTCTCGAATTCTTAGATCAATTTCTCGTTTAAAAAAAAATGTTGCAAGAATAATTATGATAGAAAGCGTTACCCCAAAAATAGCAGAAATAACAACCATCAACTTGACCTGAATAGACCACTTAGGGGCTTCTGCCTCAATTTTCGGATCGTTTAACTGAGTAAGTAAAAATTTTAGCTTGTAATCAAAAACTTTTTTAAAATTTCTGATCATTATGGAATCTAATACCATAAATAGTATTCTAATCATAAAACAACAAGTTAGGCAACATTTTTTTATTCTCCGAGTTGTTTCTTAGAAGTTTATTTATGGTTTTTTATGAGACATATTCCTAAGTGTATTTAAATTATTGACGATAAATATAGTCTCATAAACAATTTTAAATTACAGATATCTCTAAAAAGGAATAGCACTTTGAAAAATTTTTACTTATTTGCATATATTTCTATCATTTTAGTATCAAATTGCTTTCACAATAGAGTAACCTATGATCGAAATGCAACTCCAGGAGACAAAAAAGAAATTAAAACTCACTTTTTTTTAGTAGGATTGTATCCTGATAGAAAATTCTCAGTGGAAGAATTATGCGGAAAAGACGGGATTTACCAAGTGCACGATATGACAAATTTTGAAGACGGGCTTTTAAGCTGCTTGACTTTTGGAATTTATACCCCTAGAACTTTAGAAGTAACTTGTATTAGGCAAAACAAATGAAATTCTTTTTCACAACATCTTTCGCTACAACATTATTGATCATAAGTCTTATTGCTCTTTTTATATCAAACTGTTTCACCACAGAAATTATTGACGAAAACAAACCACAACAGATTAAAAAATCAGGTGGAGAAGACTGGTACAAATCTTATTTATTAGGTTTTATTGATTCAGAAGAAAAGATGGGCACAATTGCCAACTGCCCTACCGGTGTTAGTCGGGTTGTATTAAAAAAAAGTGCTTCTAATACTTTTGCTGAGCTTGGTCTTCAGTGTATAAGCTACATCGTATCTCCTATTGCACTAACATTCCGAACAAACGAAATTTACTGCGTTACTCCACAAAAAACCACAAAAGTAAAATCCAAAAAAGAAGAAGAAATGATTCAAAAAGGCTTTACGGATACCGTAATTTTAAAAAATGGAACGACGTTTAAAAATGTAAAATCCATTAAAACGGAGGACTCTGTTATTGTCCAATCTCAAATAGGTCAAACTCTTACCTTTAAACTAGCTGAGGTATTTGATATTCAAAGCTCGGAATAAATTCCTTTTCTCAATAACCCTTCTTTATATACCTATAACTTAAAGAAAATTCCTTTGGTAGATTAAAAAGATTGTATAAGATGCGTAGAATACCAAAAATACAATTCCTGCAAATTTATCGAATTTTTCCTGAGTTTTCATCAAACCCACCAATAATAGTGTAGATAAAATCAATACCCATGAGTCCCTTTGCAAAAACTCAGGGCTTATTGGGATTGGTTTTACCACTGCTGTTACACCTAAAATGCCTAAAATATTAAAAAGATTACTTCCGACAACGTTTCCAAGAGCAATATCTGCTTCTTTCCGGTAAGCGGCAACAGCACTTGTTATCATTTCCGGCATAGAAGTACCAACAGCAACAATAGTCAAACCAATAACCGCTTCGGATACTCCGTATATTTTTGCAAGAGCAACTGAACCTTCAACCAGTACATCGGAGCCGTAAGCTAATGCCAATATTCCCATAAAAACGAGCAAGACTCCGTGCCACCATTTGTATTTTTCCAAAGATTTTAAGTCAACATCCACGTCTATATCTTCTTCCGGTTGTTTTCGAACTTTTTTAACCGTATACCAATTGTAAAAAATGATTGACCCAACGAGGAAAAGCCCTTCCAAACGATACAAAAAATCTCCCAAACAAAACAAAACTAGTAAAACCGTATACAATAATAGCATAGGAGCATCAAATTTCAGGAGCTTTTTGTTGATATGGATCGGATAGATACAAGCCGTTAGACCAATGATCAAGAAAATATTACTAATATTACTCCCAATTACATTTCCAATGGCGATGTCAGAATGTCCGGATAACGCTGATTGAATACAAACAACCAACTCCGGAGCAGAAGTTCCCATAGACACTACGGTTAGTCCGATAACCAATGTAGAAAGCCCGAAGATTCTTGCCAAAATTACGCTCCCTCGAACCAATCCTTCCCCCCCTACCAACAAAAGCAAAAGACCTCCAATAATTTTAGAAATAATAAGTATCATAAATTCTCCTTGGGGATTTTAATGCACAAAAGTCATGGTTCCCTTCACCAGGATCTGCTCACCATGGCACCGTACTCTTAAAGATATTTTCAACTATTTTGCTCTCAATATTTTCATATTGCTCATTAAAGTTTAATAGGTCTATGCTAGATTTATAAATAGTTCTTAGTCCGAAATTCCCATATTCGCTTTTGACCCATTTACTTATTTGATATTTGGTCTCTTCTTCTCTATTTTTTTGTATTTTAATACTTAACATGAAGTCAAACAGTTCTCTGATACCGATTTGATTGATTACGCTTGTTTGAAATATTGGTGGAATTTCATGATTTAGAAACGTATCTTTTAAAAAATCAAGGGAAGTTATAAGTGTATGGTAGCTTGCGGCAGCAAGCTCTTTTTCATCACATTTGTTGATAACAAAAGCATCCGGGACTTCCATAATTCCACTTTTCATAAATTGAATTTGATCACCCGCCAAAGGTTGTAAAATAAGAAAAGAATAATCCGTTAATTTGGACACTTCTATTTCATTTTGACCGATACCGACTGTCTCCACAATTACATAATCAAAAAAGTATCGCAATAACCGCAACACATGATAAGTAAATGGATTAAGCCCGCCAAGCTCTAGTTGACTGGGTTGAGAGCGAAAAAAAATGCGATTCTCTCTTGCCGGAATGGTTACTCTTGTTCGATCACCAAGTATGGAACCACCGCTAATATTGCTAGACGGATCAATGGCAAGTATTGCCAACCTTTTGTTTTGAGTGTGTTTCAAAAACTCTTGGCAAATCTGCCCGATCAAAGACGATTTACCAGCTCCTGGAGTACCTGTAAAACCTATGGTTATACACTTTTTATCGGCTTGAGAGAAATTTTCTATTTCCTCAAATATAAATTTCCTAAACTCAAAAGAATCAATTCGTTCTATTTCCGAAATTAATTTTGCAAGAGGATACTTTTCTCCACTTGCGGTTTGTTTAATAAGATTTATTACTTGTTCTTTATCCACAGTTCCCATTTATATCATGATTAGAGTGATTTACATGATTATTCACTTAACTTTAAAGGATTCTCTTAAAAAAAACTATATAAAGTAAAGCACTAAATGCCCTAAAAAACAAAATAGATAAATGGTTTTGTATCTCCACTTAGCAATACAGCAACCATGATTACAATTGCAAAAAGCAGTCCGTTGTACCAAGTAAATCTTTTTCCTAAAACCTTTTCTATAGAATCGCCATAGCACCAACCCAATAAATGGGCAATAACCATAAAAAAGATCACATAAAAAAGCCTCATACTCAAAAAATAATTACAATCTACTCCCACTCTCCTATCAAACAAGCCAGAAAAAAGGGAATAGGCTACTTGAAAATTTTCAGCTCGGAAAAATACCCACAAAAGGCAAACCATACACACCACAAATACAGCATACAAAACACGAAACAATTTTGACAAAATAAGCAGTATGGTTCGACTCCGCTCACCAACCAAGTTAAGGAAGCAGTTATGGACATTGAGCGTAGTCGAAATGTTCATAAAAGATCGCTCTATTGTCAAAAACAAGCCATGCATTCCACCCCAAAAAATAAATGTCCAATTTGCTCCATGCCACAAACCACCTAATAACATCGTAAAAAGCAAATTTCGATAAGTTCTAAATTCTCCTCTGTGGTTTCCACCTAAAGATATATACAAGTATTCACGCAACCAAGAAGACAGAGAAATGTGCCACCTATTCCAAAAATCCCTAAAACTAGTAGCCATATAAGGCAAACGAAAATTCTCCGGTAATTGAAACCCTAACAGAAAAGCAACTCCTACAGCAATATCTGAATATCCACTAAAATCACAATAAATCTGAATGGAATAGGCAATAACACCTAACAAAACAAAACTCCAAGAGACTATGGTTGAATTTGCAAATACTATATCGGAGATAATCGCAATATTATCAGCAATAACCGACTTTTTGATATAGCCCAACAAAATATAATAAAGAGATAATTTCAGGGGTATTTCAGATATTGTTTTGATTGGTTTAATTTTAAATTGAGGCAGTAATTCCTTTGCTTTTACAATCGGACCCGCAACCAATTGTGGGAAAAAAGATAAAAATAAAGCGTAATTTAAAAAGCTATTTTCCGGCTTGATTTCACTTCTATAAACATCAATAGTATAGCTCAAAGATTGGAACGTATAAAAAGATATACCTACAGGCAATACGGTATTTACGAGCTGATAAGAAATACCCAAACCTATAACATTTGCAAATTGAATAAAACTACCTATGAAAAAGTTATAGTATTTAAAAACACAAAGAATCCCTAAATCAATAGAAATAGAAATGGAAAGCAACCATTTTTGGTTAAGAGGTTTCTCGCAATAAATTTTTTTTGCGAGAAAAAAATCTGAAAGGGTAGTAAACAAAATAAGAAAAATAAATCGAACATCCCAAGCGGCATAAAACAAATAGCTGCAAATCAATAAAAAAACATTTGTTAGATTAATTTTTGTTTGTATCCAAATGCTCGTTTCTAAATAAGAAACAAACCATCTAATAACAAAAACTAAGACAAAAAAAAAAGAAATTCCGGTGAAGAAAAGTTCATATCTAAATAACGATTTTTGGGCAGTTAATACTCACGTCTATACAAATTTTATTTTTCACCACATATAAAAGTCTGTTATTACAAGTAGTTTCGATATGCTAGCTTCGAAATCGCACTGCTCAACGACCGTTAAATCAAAAAACCACTTTGTGCTGAGAGTATGCTCTATCTTAAAAACTCTACTTAATGACCGTTCTATGGCATACGACAAAATGATTAAAATCAATCAAATTTTCAAAGCAACCAAATTGATTAATTTTAATCTAAACAGAAAATTTACATTTAACACCGCAATGAGGGCATATACACATTACTTCTGCTTTTACAGTTCTACCCTTTGAAGTTTCAACCTTTCCAATGGCAACAAACTCAAAATCAACTCCTTCGGGAACATAATGCCCTTTCCCATATTTAGCACTTCCTTCTATAAACCCCGAACAAGCGTGGCATTTCACTTTAATTTTTAAAACATCAGCCATAACATCTCTCCTATAAGTGAACCAAAATACTGACAAATAGTCATGCTTATAATTGTTTACACATATGACTATTTGTCAGTATTGCACGTCTCTTTTACTAAGCATATTATTTGTAAATTCATAAAATGGATTTGTAAGATAAACACAAATGAGGACTTTACCCAATTTCTTCATGTAATTACCCTACACTACTTTTCAGATTTTGATTTAATCCCAGAATTTATAACTACCGTTGAAGATTCTATCTTCCTTTTTCTTTCTCCAGAAGGCTTTTTTATGTTTGCAGGCTCTGGTGAATCAGGAATATATACGTGTTTATTAACGCCTTGCTTTTCGTTTCTCTTAACCATATATATAAAATGTTTTACATATTGTGTGTACGGTTCCGGAATCTCTTTTGGCTCAAAATCCAAAGGCTTCTCCAATAAACTATTCACAACAAGCATATTAAGATCTTCTTTGCTCGTTAAAATTAGGCTTTCCAACCTTTTGCATATCTCATGATCATTAACTTCATTGCTCAATCTCTTCATTGCTTCTAATAATTTTTTGAACGCTGGTTGGTTTGTATTCATTTTCTACCTCTCTTACAGATTTAAAAATATATTATATTAATCTTCTTGCCCTATACTTCCATTCCCAAAGCATTATCTCATCTTCTATATTAACGGCTTGCTCCTGATATTTTTCAAGCAAAGCATAAACCATAGAAGCTACCTCTTTAGAAAACCCTTTCTCAAGTTCTTTTTCAAATTGTTCTTCATCTTGATCTATTATCATGATCGCAAGACGAAAGACTTCATCTAAGCTTTTTAACTTTTCTAATTCAATGGAAGAGCTATTTTTTTGAGCTTCATCTTTAATCATCACAGACAAAAAGGTTCTAATAAATATAACATCTTCTGATTTTAAATTAAAGTCAAATAATAGTTGCTTTACTTTATCTAACTCCATCTTCCTCATATGAATCCTAGCAAGGAAAACCGGATTTTCCGAATACATATTTAGATTAGAATTAGAAGAAACCAATTCAGCCGCCCGAGCTTTTTCAGTATCAATAATAGGTCTGGCATTATAATCATCATCATTTCGGTGAGCTTTGGACTCTATAACGGTTGATATTTTCTTTTTTAATATCAATATATTCAAACTAGGATACCTTATTTTTAAAGTAACCATATCGGTTCTTTTCAAGTTTTCATCCGCTACAATATGATGAAATTCAAGTCCTCCTTGTTCAACAGCTCCAATGATTTCTTTTACATCCTCGTAATGATAAATAACTACAGGCAAAACGTCACTTTCCGACCCGGAATTCAAAAATATAGTTTTGATGTCTCTAGAACCACCGTGCTGATATGGAATCACTAATTTTCCCGATTTAACATTCACAAAACTAAGTTCCCCCAATCTAAAATGGGATAAATTAAAATCGTCCCCCAAAAAAACTACTCTAGGAACTGTCACTATAATCGAATTATTTTTTGCTCCTTTAGGGATTTCAGGACCTTTAGGAGTGAACACAACATAAGTCATTTTATTAAGCCTGACTTTCACCAAATAGCCTGCCGGTGTTTTCCTCTCTTCATAAGTAGTTTGCTGTTCTTCATCAATTTCCATATTAAAACTCCAAATCAAATTGCTTCATCTTATACTGTAATGATCCTCTTGAGATTCCCAAAGCTTTGGACATTCTCATTTGATTGCCTGCAAAAAGTTTACTGGCAAGAATAATTTTTTGTCTTTCCATATTCTCCACACACTTTCTTAAGTTCAAATCCTCATTTGTAAGAGTTATAGGTTGTGGCTCGCAAGTAGAAGCAAGATAGTTTTCATCCAAATCAATTTCACTTCCTTTAGCTCTTACTATTGAATTTTCCAGCAGTCCCCTAAGCTCTTTTAAATTTTCGGAATAATCATGCTTAGCCAACAAATCCAAAGTCCTATTAGAAAGTTTCAGACCGGAACGACCATGCAAAAGTTTTAATTCATAAAACATCTTCCGTATTACTTCCAAGAGAACTATTTTATCCAATAAATTTAACTTTGGTAAAAAAACAGAATTCTCATTCAAAATATCCCAAAATGGTTGATAGGTATCCACTCTACTTTCATTTCTATCAATAAAAAATAAACTACAAGCTTTTTTTTCTTTCTGTAAAAATTGATAAAACAAGTTTTGCTGTCCCACGTTAAAGGAATCCACACCGTCAAAAACAATTACTCCATGACGAATCATCTTAGTCCAATTTTCCAAAGATTTTTCCAACTTTCCAAGCTGTTCCGGTATTGAATTGATAAAAATAAAATCACCGCTATATTCAAATTTTCTGTAAATATATTTAGCCAAAGATTTTTTGCCGCTGCCATTTCCGCCACCTATCAATAAAACAGGTGGAAAAAAATCGCTATTGATTTTCTCAAAACCACTAGAAAAAGAAACCAATAATTCAATTATTCCAAAATCGCTTTTGTCAGAAAACTCAATTGCCTTTTCTCCATCATCATTTTTGTATTTAAGAGAATATATCTGACCGACCCTATTGGCAAACATCCCTATGAATAAAGACATAATGTCTTTGCATACACCCGTAAACTCAAACAAAACAAACCCTACTACATTGCCTCTTTTAGCAATAATTCTTGAAACCAAAGCAAAATCCGAATAATTAAAATAAAGCTTAAACTCCTTTGCATAAAATATCAAAGGAAGAATTGAAGCTTCCACTTTCTCCAAATGCCCCCCCCCCCTCGATAAAAACCCATAATAAAAACCATCTTGCCCATAACCGGAAATGGCACATTCAATAAAATAATCTTTACCAACTGGTGCAAGAGCTATAGTCCCACAATTTGCTCCTACTGCATTCACAATTTGCTCAAAAACTAAAGACAATTCATTCTCTAAGCTTTCAGGAGTAAGGTTCTCATTGAACAATAAGTTATACAATATCAACCACCAATAAAACTGCTACAACCTAGTTCAGTGTCGGACATCCGACAAAATATTCTTATAGACTAGAATATTCATCCCTTAGTAAGAATCACGCAAAAAATATAAAAATAAATTAAAAGTATTGATTTATTACAAGCTAAATATTTTAAACTCAAAATAGATTATTTTATAAAAAAATAACGAAATCTTTCCTATGATTATTGTATCGATAGCCAACCAAAAAGGTGGAGAGGGCAAAACAACCACTTCAATAAATCTAGCTGATGGAATAGCTAGAAGAAATAAGAGAACTTTGTTAATTGATATGGATCCACAAGCAAATTCGACCGGTATATTTTTAAATTCCGATCAAATAGAAAAATCAATGTACCATGTTTTTAATTCTTTTGCACCTGTAAAAGAAATTATCCACAAAACCAAAGTCGAAAATCTTGATATCGCTCCTTCTGAGCTAAAATTGGCCGAAATGGAAACAAGGAGTTCTAATACGGTAGAAGCTCCTTATATACTGAAAGACGCTTTGAGCAACCTAAATAATGAGTATGACATCTGCATAATCGATTGTCCTCCTAGTTTATCCATCTTTACCATCAATGCTTTGGTTGCTTCCAATTATATAATCATTCCTTTACAGGCAGAAAAGTTTTCGATTGATGGCATAATAGGACTACAAGGCACTGTTGATAATATAAAAAAGAGAATCAATCCTCAACTACAGATTCTAGGAGCACTTATTACCCAATTAAAACCCCAGACATTATTAACAAAAACAATCGTACCAGTAATTGTAAAGTTTTTTAGGTTGTTTGATACAACAATTTCAGACGGTGTATCTGTTGGAGAAAGCAATATGGCAAGAAGTTCTGTTTACACCTATAATAAAAAAAGCAAACAAGCGCAGGAATATGAAAACTTTACAGAGGAAGTTTTAAATGAGCTCGAAAAGTAAAAGATTAGGGACTCTTGTTGATATATTTCAAGCAGAAACATTAGAAGGCTCTATAAAAAAAATTAAAATAGACTCAATACAACCCTCTGATACTCAACCTAGAATAGATAGAAGGAAAGCAGTCGATGAATTAGCAGAAAGTCTAAAACAAAATGGACTTCTGCAACCAATTCTAATAACAAAAAGAGATGGTGAAAGTAATTACAGAATTATAGCAGGAGAGAGAAGATATCATGCTGCCAAATCATTAGGGTGGACAGAATTAGAATGTAAAATATTAAATAAAACAGAAAAAGAAACCTACAAACTAGCCATTATAGAGAACTTACAAAGAGAAAACCTTACTCCCTATGAAGAAACAGAAGCCATTGCATTTTTAAAAAGCAACTACCATTATACAGATCTGGAATTAGCAGAAATCTTCGGAAAAAGCCGAAGTTATATGACTGAAATATTAAGCATCTCCACACTAAATAAAGATGAGATGCAAATTTGCAAAGAAAACGGTATAGGTACAAAAAACCTTCTTGTTCAGGCTGCACAAGCCTCTAAAAAAGGAGATTTCACTGAATTCATAGAGCAAATAAAAAATAAAGAAATCAAAACAGTTAAAGACGCAAAAAAATTTAATAAAAAGATAACCATTGAAAGCGATAACACTTTAAACGATGCTATCCCCCTCAATACCCCCAATGAAAACCACCAAGAAACCAAAAGTAATTATACAATAACAAAAGATTCCAATCAAATAATTATACAAGTCAGCAATCATGAGCTTATCAATAAAATCTATGAGTTTATAAGCCAAGAATTAGCAAATCTTCAGCTATAAATATACTATGATTAGATTCACTTGATTTTAAAGGATTTTCTGCATTTCATATCTACAAACCAATCCGCGTTGTGTATAGTATCGCTCATTAGTTTATTCCAAATCACCTTAATCAAAATCGAAGGAATATTCATTCCTGTTGATTAAATTTAATCAACAGGAAATCGATCTTAAAGCACGTGTAATATGATTAAATTTAATCATATTACACGCTACATTATTTGCGAAAATTATTCGCTGTGATCCATACATCTTCTGTGTTATTAGAGAAAAAAATTCGCATATTCTTGACAGAAACTACCATGGCGAAATAATGAGACATAAGTTATGATATGTCTAGTAAACTTTTACTAAGGGGATTTATGAATAATGAGGCTTTTGTTTCCTTTTTATCAAAAAGATGATTCTTTCACTCGAAACATGATTATAGAAAATTTATATACAGAATCAAGATTATGAACAGCAAAACAATTTTTTATTTCAAATGGAACAAAAAAAATTCGCATAAAACAAAAAAAGTCTCCTGGGTGAAAACCCAGGAGTCGGAATCTCCCGAGGGAATGTTGTTGGATGAGACATAAATTAACTTATAATCGAAGGGTGTCAATAATTTTTGATTATATTTTGCTTAATATTAGTTTTTTTTTATCAAAAGGAGAAGGTATGAGCGAGAATTTTCAGTATTTTAAGTTCATGACTGATATTATAGACTCTGGGACTTGGGCAAAGCTGTCTTCCGCTGCCAAAAGCTTGTATCCTGTGTTGCTAAAATTTAGTGACCAGACTTTCAAGTATGTATGGCCTAGCACGGAAACCTTGATGAGGCTGACCGGCTTCAAAACTAAAAAGTCTGTCATCTTGGCAAAAAAAGAACTTATGAACGTAGGACTTATCCGCACAGTCTCAGGTTCTGGGAGAACTAATTCCAGATACTATTTTTCTTTTAATTACGAGGGTTCCAAAATTACACCTCTGGGGGATAAAGAAATATACCGATCAGGTGTATTGAAATCAACCGCAGAGGCATGTCCGGCTACATCTTTAGGGGATAGCTCAGCAAACCCAAACAATATTAATATAACTATAACCAATAATCCAGGTCAAAAAGCAAAAAATTCGAGTAATAAAACCAAAAATACTGACAACTATTTTAAAAACAATTTTTCTGAAGATGTATTATCTTATGAATCTTTGCTAGATATTTATGGAATTGAAATATTAAACTACGCTTATTCCATAGCTCAAAAGAGAAATCTGGAAAATGATATTTCTCACATAAAAGATATCTGCAAAGCTCGTGTTAAAGAAATTAGCTCTACACTTGTGGGAGCAAAGCAAACACCAAACAATAACCTCGAAATATCGAGTATATGGTCTAATTTTATTAGATGGACAGAGATTCACTTGACTTCAACATCGATTGAAATGATAAAAAATGCAAATATTCTCATTGAAGGACGAACAATTATTGTTCAAGGGGAGTTGAATAAATATTTGCAGCAAGTTATTGTGAAATATTTTTCTGAAAAAGTTACTCCTAAAATATTTATTTCTTTTAGTAATAATGAAAAGATAAATGGTAAAGCTTTAAATGGTATCGAATTTTCAAAAAACGGACATTTTGATTGATTTTAATCAAAAGTTAAATTCAGATTTTGATATATTATTCAAAAAATAACTTATAAATTTAATTGTAAATTGAATGATAAATCCATTATTGTAATATTTATAAAGGGTAAAACACAAAAAGATTCAAGAAAATCATTAAAAAGAGAGTACAATGATAAAGAAGAATATTAGAATTAGCCATCCAGCAGATATATTAATCAAACAAGTTGAGACAAAAGGAAAATATGATTTAGAAAATGGTAGTCTCAATCATTTTAGTTACGAATCTGCTTCTATCGAGATTTCAGCTATTGCATTACAACTACAAGAAGATTCGGCTTTTAATTTAGTTCAATTTGAATTTATTGAAGGCGAAAAAGAGTTTTTACCGGAAATTTTTAGATTTGAGATTTCAAGAGACGGATTAGTTTGGGAACCTATTATTCAAGAGTATAAATACTCTAGTTTAAACAAAAATTTCTGCAAATGGAACTTTTCGTTGGTTCAAACAAATTTTTTTAAATTGGTAATCAAACCAACAAGGAGAACCCAGAAGGGAGATTATAAAGTTTCATTCAAAAACTTCAAATTAAAAATATCCGGTATTGAGAAAATTATAGCCAGTTCTGAAAATGATAGGTATTGGGTAAAAGAAAACCTTGTTGATGGCAGAAAAGATTATGGTTGGTCTTCTAAAGAAAAGAAACAATCTAGTGAAGAGTTTGTTTTATTTGATTTGGGTTCTATTAATAAAATTGAGGAATTTCGCCTTTTAACTAAAAACGAATCCGAAACGAATTTTCCTGAAAATTTCGTTGTTTATTATAGCGAAGATGATTTGTCTTGGTTTCAATTGCTAGATGAACCTCACTTTCTCTCTGAGCCTGCAACTTGGTACTCATGGAAGTTTTTACCTATAAATATGAGGTTTATGAAAATTGTATGTTTATGCGAAAATTTAAATTCCCAAGGTTTGTATGTAAGCCAGTTTGTTGAAGTTGAGATATATGCTTCTACTGATGAAATTAGTTTTTCTGGGAAAATTAATAGTTTGGATCCCCCCCCCTACTCTTCTATAATTAGGTCTGGTTTGGTTCGCCTTGCCGGTAATGGTGAATCAAGAGAAGGAGTTGTCGTCCAGGGTAATGATAGAAGACTAATGGATGCTACAATTGAGTTTAAAGGAATTGTAGAATTAGCCAGCGATGGCGAAGATAGAGAAGGAGTTGTCGTCCAGGGTAATGATAGAAGGTTAAAAATTGCTACTGAAAATAATTATGGTTTGGCAAAATTAGCTAAAAATAGAGAATGTAGAACGGGGATTGTTGTTCAAAGTGATGATGATAGACTAAGAACCGCAACTACGGAATATTCTGGGATTGTGGAATTGGCTGAGGACGGGGAAACTAGACCTGGAACTGTTGTTCAAGGTAACGATAGCCGTTTGAAAAAAGCAACTACAAAAGATTACGGGTTAACTGTAATGGCTGAATTAGGTTCTGATTTACCTGGAAGAGTTATTACCGCTGATGATCCAAGAATTAAAAAAGCTACCACCACAAAAGAAGGAATTTTAAGATTTGCTCACAATGGCGAAAGTGAAGGATTATGTGCTGTTCAAGGCAGTGATAAAAGGTTAAAAGAAGCAACTACCGAAAGTTTTGGAATTGTGAAACTAGCTCACTCCGGAGAAGGAAATGAAGGAAAGGTCATTCAAGGCAATGATAAAAGGTTAAAGGAAGCCACTGAAACTGAACCCGGCATTGTATCATTTGCCAAACATGATTCTAATGTAGCCAACAAAGCAGTACAAGCAAACGATCCAAGACTATATGATTCTAGAGAAGCGAAACCGCATACGCATGATTATGCTCCAAAAGTTCATGACTATAATTCTCATACCGGACTGATTCGCCTAAAAGGAGAAGTTCAGTCTCAGTTTAAACATATCGTTGTTCCACCTCAGAATCATGGAGTGATATACGGGAAAAATGAAGCAACATCGGGAGCTGGAATTGTTGGAGTAGGTGAAGATGAAGGGGTTTTAGGTTATTCTAATGATTATGGAGTTGTTGGCTATTCAGGAAGTTCAAAAGAAGATTCGGCTGGTATATGTGGGTTTGCTAAAAAAGGATTCGGAGGGGAATTTACTTCCCAGTCTTCTTATGCTTTATGCGCTAATGGTAAGGGAGTAAAGAAAAAAGATATATCCGGTTCCGGAAAAGCTGTATTGGCATTGGGAAACTCTGAATTTCATGGAATGATTAAAATTGAAGATGACAATGCTTCTCATTGTATTGCTGCATGTTTTACTTTGCTTCAGAATGAAATTATCTCGGAAGGAGACATTATCGTTATTGGCGAAAAAGATGGTAAAATAGCAAAATCAAAAACAGCGTATTCTACTAGAGTTATTGGAGTTGCAGTTTCTTCAATGTCGATACAGCTAGGACGGGATAAAACAAAATCGGAAGATGTGTTAGTTGCTCTTTATGGCATGGTAAAAATTAATGTAGATGCTTCCGATGGTGCTATTCATTTTGGTGATTTACTTGTTTCTGGTCTAACCAGTGGTCATGCAGTAAAAGCTGATACCAATAAACTAAAGCCAGGAATGATTGTTGCAAAGGCTTTAGGTGAATGTAAGAAAGATAGATTACTTATTCCAGCTATTCTAACTATTCAATAAGGGGAGTATTTTTTTGAGTAAAATTATTGATATTTATTTAAAATCCAATAAACCGGTTTTTTCTTTTGAATTTTTTCCTCCTAAAACAGTAGAAGGTGAAGAAAAATTATTTTTAACAATAGAGAATTTAAGCCAATTAAATCCTTCTTTTGTGTCCGTTACTTATGGTGCCGGAGGGACAACTCGAACTAAAACGGTTGAGATTTCACGAAAAATTCAAGATGATTTTAAAATTGAAACTATGTGCCATTTTACTTGTGTAGGTGTGGATAGTAATCAAATCAAAGAAACTTTAGATTCAATCCATAATTTTGGTATTAAGAATCTTATGGCTTTGAGAGGTGATCCTCCTAAAGGTGAAGGGAAATTTACTAAAACTAAGGGAGGGTTTGAAAATGCTACGGAGCTGATTTCATTTATTAAAAGTGAAGGCTATTCTTTTTGCTTGGGTGGAGGCTGTTATCCGGAAAAGCACCCTGATGCTCCAACCCTTGAAATAGATATTCAAAACCTTAAACATAAGGTAGATGCGGGAGCTGATTTTTTGATTACTCAATTGTTTTTTAAAAATAGTGTATTTTTTGATTTCTTAGAAAATACAAAAAAAACCGGGATCAACAAACCTATTATTCCTGGAATTATGCCTATCACAAACTTTAACCAAATAGCAAGGTTTAAAGAAATGGCAGGTTGTGAAATACCAGAATCATTAGTTACTGAATTGGAAGCCTTAAAAGACGATCCAATCGAATTTCAAAAAAAGAGTTTAGCATATACTACCGGACAGTGTAAAGAATTGTTACAAAATGGAGTTTTCGGTATTCATTTCTATACGTTAAATCAATCTCGAGCTACTTTTGAAATTATGAAAAAACTAATTTGAGGGTTTGATATGTTGTATATAAAATTTGTTGTTATGGTTGTTTTGGCAAGTATGATTTTACTTTGTTCACAAACCAAACCTCAAGTTCAGGATGAACCAATGCCGAAGCATCCTCAACCGGAAATAAAAAAAGAGAACAATAAAATAGAGATAAAGCCGGAAACTCCAAATAGAAGTCTAAACAGAACATCTGTCTGGAATTACGAAGGATGGGGAAATAATCCTGAAGATTATTTAAAAGGAGAGGATATGTTTTCTGTTGAATCGGGAGACTATTACTATAAAAAAGTTATTGGCTCAGCATCTCATAGAGCCATTGAATTAAACTCTCCTTCTTATATGCAATCAACTTGTAAAATAAATGCTGGTAAGCAAAACCATAATTCTATTTTAGAATCTATGTACAATTCTGTTCTTGTAGATCGGATAAATGAGAAAAAAAATGAGAATATTAAGCAATTAGTCGAATTATCAAGTGATATACGAGTGGAACCTTTGTTGTGTAGAGCAATTGGAAAGGGAGCAACCTTTACACAATGTGAATGTGTAGTTTACATTCAATATAAGGGTGGAAAAGAAGAGGCATACAAAGACATTCAAAGGAGATTGGAAGTTGGTGTAGATGAATGAATAAGTCAAGTTTATTGGAAACTTTTATCCAAGAAAAATTCTCAAGGGAATTGCTTTCGCACAAGAAAATTGCTTCTTCTGAAGGAAGTTTTTCCCCCCTACCCTATTCTTTGAACCCTATTTTACAAAAAACTCTAATAGAATCCGGCTACAGTCAACTGTACTCTCATCAATTGGCTGCTTTTGATTCTATCTCTCAAAAAAAAAATGTGGTATTAGTAACCAATACGGCAAGTGGAAAGACTCTATCTTTTTTATTGCCTTTGCTTAATGATTATTCCAATGCAAAAACACCATTTACGTCTATTCTTATGTACCCTACAAAAGCGTTATCAAGAGATCAAGAAAATACCCTAAGAAAATTGGTTGAAAGTGTATGCGAACAAAACAAAATTGGTACTTACGACGGTGATACTCCCCAAGAAGAAAGGACTAATATATTAAAAAAAGCCGATTTTTTGATTACCAATCCGGATATGTTACATTCCGGAATTTTACCAAACCACAATCGAAAATGGAAAGGTTTTTTATCTAGATTACGATATGTCGTGGTGGATGAAGTTCATTCATATCGTGGAGCTTTTGGTTCTCATGTTGCCAATGTTTTTAGACGATTGTTACGTTTATGTGAATTGCATGGCTCAAAACCGGTTTTGATTGCTTGCTCAGCTACTATCGGAAATCCGAAGGAACATGTAGAGATGTTATTCCAGAGAGAGTTTTATCTTATAGACAAAGATGGTTCTCCGAAAGCTGGAAGAAATTTATACTTTATGAATCCTCCTATGGTTAAAAATTCAATAGATACATTACATCGGAAGGGAGCTAATTCCATAGCCATACCTATCTTAAGATTTGCAACGGAAAAGGGAATAAGGACAATTTGTTTCTGTCGTTCCAGACAAGAAGTCGAAAGGCTTTATAGAGCGACAATTGACGGACACTGGTATATCGCTGAAAAGATTAAACCGTATCGTGGAGGACTTTTACCTAATGAACGGAGGCAGCTAGAGAAGGATTTATTTTCTGGTAAAATCAATACTATTATAGCAACAAATGCTCTCGAACTTGGGATTGATATAGGAAATATGGTACTTTGTGTTTTATCCGGTTATCCAGGAACTGTATCTAGCTTTTGGCAGAGGGTTGGTAGAACTGGACGCAGTGGCGACAAATCCATTGCGGTTTATATAGCTAAAGATTCGCCCATTGATCAGTACATAGTGAATCACCCTGAATTTGTTACTCATGCTCCTATAGAGCAAGCATGGTTGAATGCTGATAATCCTTATATTCTATTGCAACATATTCCTTGTGCTGCCTATGAATATCCGATCGAGGTAAATGATAAAACTTTTTCAAAAGAAGTCCATCGAATTGCCATTGATGTTTTAAACAAAAATAAGACTTTATCCCAGTACAACAACTATTATAGATACGCTTTAGAAGACTTTCCTTCCAAAGGAGTTAATTTGAGGGGTATGACGGACTATAATATTCAAATTTCTTGTGAAGGAGAGATTATTGGTGAAATTGACCCTATTGGGGCGATGGATACACTCTATAAAGATGCAATCTATCAGCATTTGGGAACTCGGTATATGTCTTTGGATTTGGATATGGAAAAGAAGTTATGCCAAGTGAGTAAGGTTTCCATAGACTATTATACGGAATCTGTTTGGGAATCTATGATAAACATGTTGGATTGCTTGGAATCCAAAGAAATCAATGGAAGTTTTGTTAATCTTGGATATGTACAAGTCAATCGACAGCCCAAATTGTACAAAAAAATAAAAGAAAGAACTTATGAAAATATTGGTTACGGACCAATTACTCTCAAACCGTTTTTGTATGAAACTATGGGTTTTTGTATATTTCCACCTAAAACTTGGCTGGAAGCTATGGAAAAAACGGACATTCGATTTATTGAATCCGGTTTGTTCGGGCTAAGCTATATTCTAAAAAAAACAGCACCTATTGTGTGTATGGGAGATATAGGAGATATTCAAACGGATGTTTCTCTAGAGGATTTTACAAAGGTAGGTTGGAAAAGTTCTTTATTTTTGTTTGATTCTCATGAGGGAGGAGTTGGTTATTCAGAGAAGGTTTATGAAAAGCTATCGGAAACTTTAGTATTATGTGAGCAAATTATTATAGAGTGTAGTTGCGGTGTCGGATGTCCGTCTTGTGTTCCACCTCTTCTGCCAGGAATTGAGAACAAAGAGTTGGAAAGCTTTTTAGTGGAAACAAATGTTGCAGTAGAATCAACAAGAAGTCTGCTCATTATGTTGATTTATGGTAAATTGTATACCCCAAAAGTCAAAGTTTTGGAAACAAAGCTGAAGTCTGCTCATACTACAGAAAAAGACTTGGAAAGAGAAAAGATGGAAAAACAACTGAATCGAGCGGCAGACCTACTTTCCAAAAAAAGGGAAAAAATCCATTGATAGAAGAAGCGTTCTTGCATTTTAAGAGAGTTGGAAAAAAGACTCTTGAAAGGTTAAAAGGATATGGAATCCAAAATTGGTATGACGTATTAAAACTACAAAATACAAATGTTATTTCCAAGAATTTGGTTAACAGCTTGGTTGAAGAGATTCATTTTTATTTGGATGTATTAGAAACAGAAAATATATCGTGTTTAGTGAACAATTTTAAAGGAGAGGATAAGTGGAGAATACTGGGACGTTACTTCGATAGATTATCTTACTTTGATATAGAAACGGATGGACTTGGATATGATAGCAGGATTACCCTTATTGTTTGTTATCACAAAGGTCGCTTGTACGAATTTGTAAGACATGAGAATTTGGAAGGTTTTTTGGATTTATTAAATGATATTGAACTCCTTGTTTCCTTTAACGGACAATCTTTTGATGTTCCTTGGGTTCGCCATGCCTTTCATATTCCAGAATTACCATGTCCTCATATAGATTTGAGGTGGGTATGTAAAAAGATAGGTTTGGAAGGGGGACTCAAGAGTATAGAGTGGGATTTAGGAATACAAAGACCCAGTGATTTGATTGGAGTTGGTGGATACGAAGCCGTTTTGCTTTGGGATAGGTGGGAAAGATGGAATGATGTGGAAGCAAAAAGAAAGTTGATTCGCTATTGTTCTGCTGACGTTTTGTCTTTGCAGATTGTTACTGCCAAAGTTTTAAAACTACAAGGTCTTGAAGTATATATAACAGAGGATGCTTTTCGCTTGTTATGAAAACAGTTATACTAACAATTCAAAATATATATGAATATATCGAAAAATTAGGACCCGGTAAGTCCATTCGAATTTTACAAGGTCTTGGTTATGGGAAAATTGCTCAATTATTGGAGAAAATACCAAAGGATCGATTGCTAAATTTATCCCATAGATTGTCTGATGAGAAAATTATTGAATTGATAAAACAAATTCCCGAAAAGCATTTGCTTGAATTGATCGAGCAAAATTCGGATGATGATCTGGATTATTTTATACATAATGTTCCCATAGACGATATTAAAAAATTGGCTATATCACTCTCCCCTACTGAGCTAAAATATTTCTCTTCGGAATTAGGAAATGAAAAATCCGTATCTATTCTAAAAAGTGTTGGAATTGAGAAGTCTATAGAGTTAATTCATTATGTGAAAGCAGAAAAAGTTGTTTGGTTGGTAAATTCAATTGAAATAAATAATTTCTTGAAACTATTAGAATACTTAAGTGTGAGTCAATGCAAAAAATGGATCCGAAAACGCGGGATCGAAGAAATTCCTTATCTGGTTCATTCTTTAACAATCCAAAATATGATACAATTTATAAAAACAATAGGATTTGAAAAAAGTTTGAAAATCATCGAACTTTTGGGAGCTGATAAACTGATTGATTTGACACAAACGATTTCTTCCATGAAGTTTCCTAAAATGAATTTGGAATATACACCTCCGGTTTCTAAAAAAAAGAGAAGAATCCCCAAAAAGAAGCCGGTTACCAAGAAAAAATAAGTGGAATGAAATATTTCTTGTAAATCTTACTTTTTAAGTAATAATTACAAAATATGTGGTTGATGATACAAACTCAATGCTTTTTCTTTTTGTTTTTCATGCTCCACAATAGGCTTAGGGTACAATTTGTGATCCAAGATTGGCTGGTGTAATTTGTTTGATTCCACATCTTTTAATTCCGGTACGTACTTGCGAATGTAGTCACCATTCGGATCAAACTTTTTACTCTGCAACCAAGGGTTAAAGATTCGGAAATAGGGTTGCGGATCACATCCAGTAGAAGCTGCCCATTGCCAACCACCATTATTGGGAGCTAAATCTCCATCCAAGAGTTGTTCCATAAAATATTTCTCTCCCCACCTCCAATCGATCAAAAGGTCTTTGGTTAAAAATGATGCTACAATCATCCTCACTCGATTGTGCATCCATCCAGTCGTTTTTAACTCTCTCATACCGGCATCTACTATCGGAAAGCCGGTTAATCCATCCTTCCATACCGCAAACCATTTGGGATTGTTTTCCCATTGTATATTTTTATATTTTAATAGAAAGCTTTCTGTTTCTACATAAGGATGTCGATATAAAATATGGTAGTAGAATTCTCTCCATATCAATTCGCTAAAGAACTTATCTCTTGGGCTATCCGGTTTTTTGTAAGGAGTTAAGCCAAAAAAGGCAATAATCTGGGAAACGGTGAGAGAGCCGTTTTTTAAAAACTGGGCAAAATGAGAAGTTCCATTAAGGAAAGGTATATCTCTACTTTTACTATAATTGCCAATCTTTTTTTGAAATGCCTTCATAAGCTCAAAGGCAACTGTAAATCCACTTTCTGGAATTGAGACCGTAACTTGTCTTTTGTTTTTTTGAGAATAGATTGCTAGATGATCAGGATAAGTTATAATATTGTGAAATAATTTATCCCAATTAATACAGAACGATTCTTTATGTTTGTCTATTTTAAAACTTTCTAATGCTTTTTTTTGAACTTCTATGCGTTTTTGAATTTTTTCAGTTTGGAAGATCTCAAGCCATTTTTTTGAAAAAGGAGTATATATTTGATAACCATCTTTAGTTTTTTGATCTTTTATAAGTTCGTGTGGCTCAATTAGCAAATGGTCTCTTTCCGAATGAATGTTTATTCCGTGTTTTTGAAACACGTTTGCTACTTGTTTATCCCTTTCGACTGCAAAAGGCTCATAATCTTTTCCCCAAGAAATGTATGTAGGAAGTGAGATTTCATGACTTTTGAGCTTGAAAAACAAATCAGAAAATGCATTTAAAGGGTCTTTGTCCAAAACCAGCAGGTCACTTCCGGCTGATTTTAAGTTTTTTTTTAGTTCGATTAGAGTCTCAATAAAAAATTGAAATCGGTTGATTGAAAAATCCGAGCGAGATAAAAATTTTTTATCAAAACAAAAAAATCCCAGAACATTGCCATTGGTTTGATCCCGATTCCATTCCAAAGCATTATTACCCACTATTCGTAAATCCCTGCGAAACCAATGAATTCCATAATTTTCCATAAAACTGTCCGTTATTTCTCATTTTCCCTTGCATTTATTTCCGTATAAAATAGCATTATTACAAGAAATTTTAATTTTCAAGGAGAAAAAATCAATGAAAATATATATTCTTATATTATTAGTTATTCTATCCCACCTAACAATTGGCAGCTTAGTTGCTCAAGTCCAACAAAAAGAATCGTTTGAATTACCACAAAGACCCAGAATTCGTTACAAAACAATTGATAAAAAACCAATTCGGTTGGAAGGGGTAGTTAAAAAAAAGATGTGGTCAAAATCTTTAAAAAGCTACTGTGCACAAGGTAGTGATTATATCGTTCTTCAAACCAAAGACAAAGAATACGTTTTAGAGTTTAAAAATGATGAAATGAAAAGTAAATATAGTAATGGCAGAAAAAATGTAAAGCTGAAAGGGAAGAGAATGGTAAAAATCATTCCTACTTCAAAAAATCCAATGGAGCAACATCCCGTTAGTTATGGTGATAAAGATGAATTTAGCTGTGAAATATTTAGGGTTCTTCCATGAAGTTATATATTCTTGTTTTCTTTTTTATTTTTGTTTTGCCCTTTATGTTATTCTCTCAAAACGTAGAAAAGCCTGCGGAAGAAATTCCTGTTGATTCGATTCAGTCTCCTAATGATTTTCCGTTGCCTACTCGAATGGGTAGAAAAAAGTATCACAGATATGTCGAACTTCTTTCTGCTGAGCAGAGTGAAATTTTAATTAATTATTTTGAACCAAAAGATTTGATAGAAAAGGAGTTTATTTTATCTGTTAAACTTACCAATCCCCTACTCTTCCCAAAATACTTCAAAAAAAAAGAAGGCATTGGAGTTATTCCGGATTTCGGCATTCGCCTAAATCGGAATATTAGATTGTATTTAGCTCCTTACCAGCATGAAGAAGAAATGGGTAAAGCTATACCCAATACGGAAATTTCCAATAAAACCGATGAATACTACTTTTTTGCATCCACTGATTCCAAAATTCCAACAGGTCAAGTAGTTGACGTATCTATCTATAAAACGGAAGAAGCAATTGAACCCATTCATTCCATCACCTATCAAATGCCAGACAGACCTCAAAACTATCCTATAATCAATGAAATCACTCCTTCTGCAGGAATTGCCGGTGATACAATTACTATCCTCGGAAAATATTTGGGTAGCAGGGCTGAAAACATCACGATTCTACTGACACAAGGAAGCAAGAGTATAAAAATCCCTACTCTGTATCTATCTCATTCTGATAAGACAGGAATCGATGAGATTAAATTTGACATACCATATAACTTTAGCGCTGAGAGACTCAAGCAATACCAGAGTATTAAGTCTATATGGGAGTTGACCTCTTTTAACGTAAAGGTATTTCACAATTACTATCCTTCTGTAAACGATGTGGAAGTTAAAATACTCCGAGAGAAATGGAGGATGTATATGTTTTTGATCAGTTTAAGCTTTATTGTACTGTTTATCGTTATGGTAGCCTTTATGACCAAAACATGGAACTTTCTTCCAGATGTTTTGATTGATAGACGTTCCAATTCATATAGCTTATCTAAGTTTCAGGCTTTTTGTTGGACCATCACTCTGTTTGGAAGTTATCTTTTTGTGGCAATTTGCAATGGAGTTTTGATTGGGAAAATTCCTGATTTTAACCTGTCTTTGCTTGGTTTATTAGGGATCAGTTATGCTGGACTCATTGGTTCAAATACAATCGACAAACGGAATCCGAAAAATAAATTGAGAAAAACCAAACCATCACTGGGTGATCTAATTTCTCATAATGGTGAAATCGACATAACCAGATTGCAAATGTTTGGATTCACACTCATTACGATTTTTTTATACTTTTTTAATCTTGCTAATTCCAATATTTTAGAAGGTTTACCCAGTATTCCCGATTCGCTACATACACTTTTGCTAACAAGTCAAGGTGGTTTTTTGGGTGGAAAATTGATGGGTGATAAAATAACCGTTATGCACATTGAACCTTCTGTGATTGATATCTCGAATAAAAATGCAAGCATAAGTATTATAGGAAATGGCTTTATGGATGGGATAAAGGTTATGTTAGATGGGTATAAACCAATACGAGCTGATTTTGATGACCCTAGTACGATTTCCGTTTCTCTACCTGAGATAAAAAAGGTAGGAGTAAAAAGCATTACCATAATTCCTACGTTTGGAAATACGTTTTTAATCAAAGATGCTATTGAGTTTGTGGATGAAAAAATAGAACAAGTGTAGCATGGTTCGGCTACGCCCACCATGTTGTAAAAGTGCTGTTTGGATGGTAACCACAGATACTGGATATTTTCCGTTCCTGTTTTTCCATACATCAGGTATCCAACCGTCTCACTGGAGCATCCCCAGTGCAACTCCACTGACGTTTTCTGGACGTTCAATGCTCCAAAATACGTCACCTTCATTCTGTTAATATCATCCGACTTTTCCAGTGGTCGTTTGTTGCATCCTACAACCAAAATTGCCATGAATAGTATAAATAGTTTCAATAACCCCCCTCGGTCCCCCCGTGAACGGGGGGAAGTCAAAAGCTCTTCAAAACAGACAGTTGCAAACCGCCGTTTCCGTAGCCGATGTATTTTTCTACAATTGCGTTTCCTCTCAGTCCCACTCGGACTACAAACCCTGCAAACTTTAGTCCCTGCCATCCGATTTCTGTCATAAACATTGGATCAGCACCCTCCGCGTGGTGAGCGGAGTCGAACCATACACCTCTTCTTCTTTTGAAGTTGATGTAAGATACTCCCACTCCAAAATTGCCATAAAAGTCGAGCATGGAACTTATCTTGTATCTGTATTGCAGGTAGAGTATGTTGTTCACCATTTTGTAGTCTGCGTCGGTCATCGAGCCTGGTCGAGATGTAGAGCGTGTGTATTCCAAGATGTATCCCAATCGCATGGAATCCGATATATTCAAGAAATCCGGTTCAAACTGGAATCCTCCTCCAGCAGCAGCACCGTTTACCTTTCCTGCCGGTGTGCCATTTCCAAAATAGTGAAACTGTAGTCCGATCAAGTTTTCATCTTCTTCCTTTTTCACTGGTTCCGTCTTTTTGGTATCCGGTTTTTTTGCTTTGCTTGGCGGTGTTTTTTTTCCACTTTGAGCAAGCATCACACTTGGTAATAATAATACGATAAGCAATACTTTATACATACGTTTTAATATCTACCACCGATACACACAGATAAACACCGATAAAAATATCTGTGTACATCCGTGTTTATCTGTGGTGGAAAACCATATCTTAATCACAGTAATAATCTTCTTCACAATAGCCATATTCGTCAATGTAGCAGACTTTCTCTTTGCTTGGGCAAGACGTTATGATGAGTGTGCTCCTTGTAATGGACGAAAACAATCCCACTACGAGTGTCACTACCATGTCAACACCCGTTATCTTCTCTTGGAGTGCGTAAGGCTTATTTTTGTCCAAGCCGGAGAATACGGTTTCTGCGTCATTCTCTCCTAAGTCGGATGTGCCGTAGAATATCTTCCAGATCGTGACTTCTTTGGCAACTGCTCCACATACGTCAGACTTAGCTACCATTTTGATCCTGCCTTCTTTTGCCAAAGTAGCAGTGTCAACCGTCTGGCAATCAATCAACGCTAACAAACTAAATGTTAAAATCAAATATTTCATATAATCTCAATTGTATGGTTCGACTACGCTCACCATGCGAGTCCGATCCCTGAGCGTAGTCGAAGGGAGCATTTTACGGCACTCCCAAGTCCCCTATCTGTATTGCACTGACTTCTTCCAGTTTACAAGTAAGTCCTGCTGCAAAGTATTCATTGAACGGAATATAGGTTGTTCCGCAAAGCGAAGCGGAAAGCAGACTGTTTATATTCACAATACTTGCTATGGGTACTACGGTTTCTAATTTATTCAGGCATGCGTCCAAAGAACTTTTGGTATACTTTTTACTTCCTTCGATTTTAGAATACATAAATATTTGTCCGGCTAATGTAAAAGTTGCGTAATCGGACATGGTACTGCCACTTGTGCTGGATGAAAAGTTTGAATTTGCACTAGAGCTGGAATCTACGAGTTGAGTCAAGGAAAACTCTATATCATAGGTATAATCAGTGCCCCCTTTTTCGCATTTCATAAAAATATAATTAGATGTGGGTATGCTCTCATAATACTGATTTATGTTATTACTGATACTAGTATTGTAAGTAGAATATAAAGAACTTGAAGAATCATTTGTTAGCTCGTTAGAACTTGTTATATATATATAACAGGCAGCATATCCGCTTTTACCATTATAATAAAGAGTTCCTGCTGTTGTTACAGGCATATAGAACACATCCACGTCTGAGTCCGAACTGATTGTTCCTTTGATTCGAGTCGTTTTTTCCGATGTAGGATAAGTTGCCTGGTTTGCGGTTTTAAAGGTGTCGTTGCTTTCCGTATCGTTTGTTACATTATTGGTAGATGAGTCCGTAGGACAACTGTAGGTTGATGATGAAAATAACGTAGCTAATCCGATTCTGGAGTATTGGCTCACCTTTGCGGTGATCTTTTCTTTTGCTTTTTTCCCGCTTACGATCTCGTAACCTCCTGTATACATGCAACTTGATAGTATGAGTATGATTGTTAGAATAACTGTTTGTTTCATTTTATCTCCTTTTTTATTGAAGTGGTTAGTATCTGGTGGTTTGTGACAGGAAACTTTTTGCCACTCTCGCTTTTATCGTTGTTTTCTCCTTGAATTGCTTTGATGGTGTAATATCCGCCTGCTATTGGTACGAGTGCAGTTTTGATTATGTCGTGAGGGATGTATATAACAATTTTAAAACCATTGCTTATAAGGTTGTAAAAGAAGTGTAAGGGTATTAAAAAAGTTAAACCTATAACCGGAGAACACTTTGTTGGTAAACCATCCTCTGAAATGGTGAGCACGTTTACACTGTACAATAAAAGATAGTCTATAATGCCAGTAACGATGCTAAATTCTGTCGATATTATTAAGATGTTGTCTTTGCAACATTCAGGGAGATTACAATTAGGTTGTTCATCAGGATGTTTGTAAAAATCACAGTTCTTATATAAATACCTCCCGCACTTAGAGAATACAGGGTAATTTTTAAAACTATCAGGATTTAATAAGACTTCAGGAGTCCTAAACCAAAGATAGTAAGGGTGTCTTTTTTCCTTATATATACAACGTCCAAAAGCTGATTTCAGTTTTTCTTTAGATACATTTTTATTAATAGATATGGCATCCCCTATCATCCAATCCCAAAAATTCTGTTTTTCATTAAATTGTATAGTAGAACCTATCGTTACACAGTTCATTAAAAAGAGTTGTGTAATAAGGAAAATTATTAAATTTGTTTTGATATTTTTCACCTTTTTCGCTCTCTTTGATTTCAATTAATTGTCACACTTCTACACTCAGTGTGACAATTTAAGAAAAAATTATATCCTATCTAATTGGTTAAAAACGTCAACGGCAACGGCAAGGACAACATGGTAAAGGCTTCCTCTTTAAAGCATTAGCCCACTCTTTTTCCCATTTATCAAGACCTTCAGCTGGTGTTATTATAGGGCCTCCTCCTCCGCCTAATTCAGGAAAAGGATTACCAGATACATAATATTTACCCAAACCAGTTTGTTCTCCCATAAAACCTACAAATCCTTCAGACGCGAAACCCAGAGCACCTGCTATTGTGTTTCCTGTTGCACCTGCATTTTCCCCCAACGCTGCTCCTTCTTTCCCGTCTAAAACTCTTCCTAATTCCCTACCAAAGGTTTTCATAAAAGGTCCTGTAACCAACATTCCGATCATACTCGTACTTGCTATTGTAATAAGCCCACCCCAAGTAGTAGCACCAAATAAAATTGATGTGTGTAAAAAAACACCAGACAAGAAATATGAAGCTGTAGCTACGACTGCTATTTTGACCAAAGCCAATAATGCCCAACCTATAATAACAGCAGCTACTATCACAGCAATTCCAATTAAGATTTGTTTCAAACTCAACTTTGATAGTGGTTCAATGATTTGTCTATCTAGCCATACCCCAGCGTCAGAAAGTTGTTGACCACCCCATTTTCCAATACTACTCCGACTTATTTGGTGTGATAAGCTATTTTGGTTATGGTGTTTCCCGAATATAAATTGATTAACCGTTTTTGCGGCTCTTTCAAGTCCTTTGGATGCCCACTTCAATCCTCCCGTTGCACTCTTAACCGCCCATTGTAGTCCACCAGTCATGTTTTTTACGATGTTACTAAACATCAAATCATACCTTGCATGACCGCTTGGGTCTCGGAAGTTGACGGGGTTTCCATTGGTATACATGTAAGGATTCATTCCCATAGCAGTGTTAGGGTCGGATTGGTTATCCGCTTGGATAAATCGACCGAGCATCGGATCGTAATATCGGCTTTTGTAGTAGTACAAACCGCTTTCGGAGTCTTCTTCCTGACCGGAATACTTATGTCGGAATATGTCCGGACCGCTTGAGTTTGTACGGTTGACTTCACCGTATGGTGTATAGGTAACGTAACTCCTTCCCGAATTGATGTCAACACCAGCTACCATCCTTCCGTTTCCATCTGTCAGCATACTCACACTACCCAAGTGATCGGGATGGATAAAGTGCATCCCCACAGTAGGTGTTCCCGCATAAACCGTTGATGGCGAAGGAGTTCCCAAAGGATCTGCTACGGAAGGTGTATCGGAAGTAATTCCCCCACCAGCCGCTTCCCAACAATCCGTCCGGTTCATCCGAATGATAGACCAAAGAAAGGTTTGGCTGTACGTCTTTTGTTCCGGGTGGGACTTCTATTGGGTAAGAAGCATTTGCCTTTCCGTTGTCATCCACCACAACCTGTGGCATTGCTTGCGGAATTGTTCCTGTGGAATTCGTATCCAGATGTACCAATAACAAGCACAGTGCCATCATAAGTATAGCATTAAGTGCCTTTTTAGTGTTATATATATATATGGTAATTGTGTTAATTTTGTGAAGAGTTTCATGTGAATCACCTCGTGTGTTATCGTCCTAAAGACAAAGTGATTGGAAACAAAAATTTTTTGCAAGTCTTTTATGAATTATTTTTCCAAGCGGAAAGAAAAAAATTACGTTTTTCCCCCGAATAGCTAAAATTCACTTTAAGCTTCATTTACCCCCGTTCACGGGGGTAAGTGAAGCCAAAACCTGAATTTAAACCGAATGGGGGGGAATAAATTCGTTAATTATGTCTTTTTATTCAGTAATTTTTTCATTCTTTCCAATTCTTTTTTTAATGAAAGGAAAGAAAAGAGTTTTTTCAAAAACCTTATTGCCAAAAAATAGGAATATCCGTATACTAAAAAACAAGCATAAATCCCAAAAATCACGGTAAACTATGTTAACTTATAAAGAAAAAAAGAACTTTAATATAGAAGAAATGGAGATTGAGGACAGTAAACCGGTGGACAACATTTTTTCTGAAAAGCAAATGAGACTACTTACCGAGCCTTTGTATACCTCATGGAAACCCAAAGAGCACATAAATTTTTTGGTAACTGCCAATGTTGGAATATTCACCGAAATATTAGAAAACCCAATTGTTCCAGATGTTTTGCTAAGTCTGGAAGTAGATATACCGGAAAGCAGAAAAAAAAAGGAAGATTTATGTTACTATTTGGACAAAATCGGCAAAGCACCGGAGGTAGTGATAGAAATCGTATCCAATAAGGAAGGAAACGAATTGGATAGTAAGCTAAAAGACTATGGGAAAATCGGAGTTTTGTACTATACCGTTTATGATCCCGATTTACACATATTGAAAGGAAATCCGGTAAGTAGCTTTAAGTATAAAAAAGGAATGGCATTTAGAATAGAAAAATCTTGGTTTGAGGAAGTGGGTTTGGGACTCAGATTATGGGATGGAATTTTTGAGAATCAACATGGAACATGGCTTAGGTGGTGTGACTACTTTGGAGAAGTGATTCCTACCGGAAAAGAGTTGGCAGAACTGGAAAGACGTAAAACGGCAATAGAGCAAAAACAGAGAATAGAAGCTCAAAAACAAAGAATGGAGGCTCAAAAACAAGCTGAAGTAGAGAAAAATTGCAGAATGGAAACTCAAAAGCAAGCTGAAATAGAGAAAAATTACAGAATGGAAGCACAAAGACAAGTTGAACATTTGGCTCAAAAGTTACGTGAACTTGGCTTTAATCCGGAACAAGATTTGTAAAAATTGGATGGCAACAGATTCAGAAAGAAGGCAAGTATTCTGATTTTTGGTTGCACTTTTTTTCATTTTGAAAGGCTTGCAAACATGTTGCCAGTGCTATAGGAAACAATTCATTGTAAGAACTTGGAGCTAAAATAACAATATCCAGATAACGAATACAAGTTTTTATGTTCTCTTTTTTGGTATCATCTTCGCAAGCTGATTTCTGACTTGTACAACTTAATATAAAAATTAAGCTAAAAAGTAATGTCATTTTTTTCATAATTACCCTCCGCGATCTCCGCGACTCCGCGTGAGACTATTTCAACCAAGCTTCCCATTCTATCCGAACTTTATCTTTGATAGAAGTGAAAACAACCGACGGTCTCTCTACCTTAAAATCCGATAGTAAAATATCAAAGGTTGCGTTTATTTTCAAACTACCATTTTCTTGCTTGGAGCTTGCCGTAAAACTAACGGGTTTGGTTGTTCCTTTGATCGTTAGATCGCCTTGGAATGAATAGGTTCCTTTTTTGGTAAGTTCAAGGTTTTTGACAGAAAAGTTAATTTCTTTCTGGTCTGGATAGCCAAGAATTTCCCACATATGAGAATCCCGATTTTCATCTCCGGTGTGCATATTCACAATAGTGCAACTAATTGAAAAAGGAACTTCCGCAGAAACACCATTCACATCCGGAATAACTTTCAGATTTTCTACCTTTGGTTTTATGCACTCCCCTTTTACCTTTTTGAATACGTGATCTGCAAAAAATTTGATCTTTAGCTCTTTGAAAACTACACCTGATTTTTGTTCAATGGGTGCTTTCTTTTCTTGAGCATACAAAGAAAAAACAAAAAAACTAAACAAAAGAGCAATAAAATATTTCATAAAATCCCTCAAAAATAAAAAGTAGCAATAGAAACAGATAAAGCCGCAAAGCCCAACCAACCTACATTACGCATATCAGTCAAGCCCTGGGCTGAAGCATTGTGAACCGCCTTTTCACCAAGGTAAGGTAAGGCAAGCATACAAGGAAGGTGAATAAAGATCATTGCTTTATGAGTAAAGATAGTACTCCAGCCTTTTTGTGGTGTTACATCCACTTTTTTGGGAGCCATAAAAGATAGAAAAGCAGTAGCACCATAAAGAGTAAAGGTTAAAAAACCTAACTTACCGTGATTTCCCATTGGCTCTTCATAACCCCTTTTGGACATAGCATAAAGTAGCAATTTGTCATCAGAAGGTGCCATTAAGTATGACGTTAAAATATAATTGGGAAGTCTTCTGCTTAATTTGTATTTGCTGTATTCCTCTTTGTAAGAGGCTTCACCGGCAACATTGGTTGCAAGCCAGCTAACCCAGGTAGCCAATCCTAATGCCTGGTGCCATTCCAAATAAGAACGTCTTTTTTTAAGGTATTTGGATGAGATGGATTTTTCCTCAGCGTATAAGGAGAATGTAAATAAGCAAAGTAGAATTAAGAATCTATTTAACATATACCAATCTTTTAACTGCCATTACAAGAATCTACAAAAATATATTTGACATGTTTGCGATTTGAGGGCATTCTTGAACCGTATGAAAACCATAGGGAATAAAAGGACTCGTACACCGGAAGAATGTCTGATTACCCAAAATAAGTTGATCTTTGAATTAGAGCAAATCAGACCCAATAAAAAGAAAAAAGGGATTATATTAAAATTTAAAACTTGGAAAGAATCGGAAGAGTTTGATTTAAAGAGAGCGGTTGATTACGTTGAACCCAAAGGATGATTTAACCATTGTTTGCAAGTTGTTTATAGAAAAGGATGTCAAATTTCTTATTTGTGGCGCCAGGGCATGTGCTCTCCATGGTTATATTCGAGCGACTGAAGACATTGATATACTAGTTCAAAATAATAAAAAGAATATAGAAAAAGTAATCGAATGTATAAATGAGTTATATCCCCACCTAGAAGAAGTTACCGTAGATGATTTGATTTCCAATATTGTCTTAAAAATTTTAGATGAACCTGAATTGGATATAATGCTTTCCGCTTGGTCGGTAACCTATGAAGAAGCTCAAAAAGATGTATGCAAAGTTGTTTTTAACAATCTGGAAATACCTTTTCTTGGTTTGGAATCGTTGTTAAAAAGCAAGGAGACTGAGAGAGAACAAGACAAGTGGGATTCTAAGATACTAAGAGAGATTTTGAAAAAGAAGCATAAAACAAAGGAATAAATATGAAAAATATAGTAATATTACTTTTTATTGTAATTTTAAGCCTTGGTTGTGCCGGAAATCAAAAACCGGAAAAAAAAACCGAGATAAAATTATATGAACTGGATAGCTCCAATATTCGAACCGAAAGATTTAAAAATACTGGGAATTTGAAAGGCAAAGGACCGGTTCTTGTGAATACTCCTGCTAGCCAACTATCGGAGGATCAAATCAAGAACTTACCAAAACACGGAATTTGGGAAGAATACGCTGAAAAAGAGAACGTATCTACTAACGTGAAATATAGTGTTTTGGAATCCAAGGGAGAATATAAAAACGGTAATCGAGAAGGTTTGTGGAAATATTTTTATGAAGACAAAAAGCTCTTTAAAGAAGTGAACTATTCCAATGGTAAAAAAAACGGATTAGAAAAGAAATTTACCGGGAACGGTGATCTTATCAAGCAAGCAAGCTATATTGATGATCTGTTGCAAGGCGAATATTGGGAAAAATCGCAGAAAGGGATTTTGGAAAACGAAGGAGAATATACCGCCGGACAAAAAGCCGGAACCTGGAAAGAATACTACCCGGAAACGGGAAATCTTAAAAGTATAGCCAACTATTCCAATGATAAAAAAAATGGGAATTTTGTTCACTACTATGAGGATGGAAAAACCCAAATGGCTGTTGGAAAATACAGCAATGATTTGGAAACCGGTCATTGGCAGTATTTTTATAAAAATGGAAACGTGCAAAGCGAAGGCGACTATAAACCAAGGAATTCCGATTTTCAAGACGAGCAAAAAGATACGCCGATGGCAAAAATTTCTCCCAAAGCGATCAAAGTGGGAACATGGAAACAGTACTACCAGTCCGGAGATTTATTTTCTACTGGTTTACGGGAAGGAAAACCCATGGGTGAATGGAAGTTTTATTACAAAGGAAACAAACTGGCTGCTAAAGGAATTATGACAAATGATATTATGATGAAGACAGGAGAAACGTTTACCAAAGACGGACTTATGGATAAAAAGGGCAATTTTATCCACTCCATTATCAAAATCGACCAAGAAAAAGATGAATTTTCCATGGATTATAAACCATCAGCTCCTTTTATCTACTTTCGAGATGGGAAAAAGCATTTGGAAATCACAACTCGGAAAATTGGTGGGAAAAATGTTGCTTACGAATACGATGAAAATGAAAGCAAAATCGGAGAAGGTCCTTATGAGGCAATGATTGGAAAGAAAAACGGTTGCTGGACTTCCAAAGGTGAAAAGGTTTACTACGTTTTGGGAAAGGTGAGAAAAGGGGTCATGGCAAAAGCAGCCAATTGTGAGTGAAGTAAAATACCTGCATCGCCAAATTTCTTCACGGTGAAATTCATGCTTCGAGACAGAATTTTTATCTATTTCAAGATATTCTCACTCAGTTGTGATTTTGTCGCCGTATTTTCCATTTGCCACCCTTAAACCTTTTACAAAAGCATAGCTTTGATTCTTTCCAAAGTATTAGTTCTACCTTCGGATAAGGGTTCCAGTTCTTTCAACTTGTATAAATCAACATCCCTGGCAAGGTCAAAAATTTTATCATCTTCTACGTGGAGTAGAATGTCTAGAAGTTTGTTTGGCTTATTTTCCAATAGTAAATTGAATACTTTTGTAGAAAGCCTTTTGTTCAAGCGAAACAGGATCATGGCGGCTTTTTCTGCGTTTAGATAAACAATAGATTCATAGATGTATTGAGGCTCTAATCCGGCTACGATGTTCAAAAAAAGGGATGGTTCCAAACTTTCGGCTATCATAGCACCAACGGGAGGGTCAATATAAGATCGAATTACATAATGGATAATAAAGTTCGGGATGTATTTTATTATAACGGTGTTGGCTTGGATAGACTTTCGGACGGCTTCCATCTTGACGTTGTAAAAGCCTTCGATAAACAATCGAACTTCATGAATTGTTTCAGGTGGTAAGTCTGCGATGGAATGAGGTATATCTCCACCAACTAATTCTTCCAAAAAAACTAAATCTTCTTCCATGGTATTCAGCCATATTGCTTAAACCTTAGATAATTTTCAATTAATTAAAAAAAAATTCCATTTCTTTTTTGAGCCAAAGGATACGAACGATAAGCATAGCCAAAAGCACAATGCCAAACCACAAAATTCCAAAATCATTGTAAGATTTTTTAGAATTTTTGTACAAAATGATCATAGGGATGCTGAGAGTAAACATTCTCATTATGTTATCGTAAGTTAGCCAATAACCTTGTTCGGCAATCCCGGCAGTAAAAAGGATGAATAAAATTGGAAGAAACCAAACAAAATCTTGAACCGTTTTAATATTTCTTAAATTCAAAAGCAGTAGCAGATAAAAAATAAAGATCGGATATTTTGCCAGTTCTCGAACAAAAGGTGATAGATTCATTGGAGTCGAAAACGAAATGCTTTTAAAAAAGCCAAAAAACGGATAATCGATCAAATCAAGAAATGTTAGTGGATATGTTCCGGGATTGGCATCTAAAAAAAATCGAAGGTAGAAGACAAAGGCAAAATAAAAAATTATAGACCCCCCGACTAGTCCAAGCAAACTTTTAGTCTCATTACTCCCCCCTGTTGGGGGGAGTATTTGGACTGAACTAGAACTAAAGCTATTTGGGGGGTAGCTTCTTTTCAGCCATAACAATAACAATAACATCCCCATTATGCTGAGAGCTGATTCTTTGATCAAAACGAAAAAGCAGCCAAGCAGTAGCAAAACAGATATCTTTGCCGGTTTGTGGCAATCTTTTTGATTCAAAAAGTAGAATATAAAAATCGTCCAAGAGCATACCAAAGAATCGGATAGTAGTAATAGGTTTGAGTTGATTACAAAAGGCGAAAACAGATGGAAATTCGCCAAATAGCGGATTTCTTTTTTGCAGAGTTTTTTGAGCATAACAAAGGACATAATGTGAGATAGGTGTAGTATTGCTAAAGTGATAACCGGATAGGCTTTTGTGCCAAATATTTTTGAAAAAATTGAGGTTAGCAAGGGAAGCCCGATTCGAGTAAATCGAACACTAAATGAGTCCAAAATCGGAAGTTGCGAAGAAACACCACTCAAATACTGATTGATCAAATAAAAAAATTGCCCATCATATCCACCACTTTTATATACCACAAAACCTTTATCAACAAAATCGGGATTCAGGTTCAAAAATCCTTCCCAGATCCCAATCATCGAAGAAAGGTTGTAATCATAAGGTTTTATGCGATAATAAATTAAAATTACGTTTAAAATAATGTATAAAAATATCATTTTTTCTATGGGACATTTCGACTACGCTCAATGTCCGAATTATGCTTTCTCTTATCGTAGTCGTGCGTTCCCTGAGCGTAGTCGAAGGGAACAGCCATCACTAATTTCGCCAAAGTTTCTATAAACATCGGATAAATTCCCGATGCAGGAACTCGATAATATTCGATGATTCCATTTTTGTGGGCGATTTCTTTCAATTCTTCGCCAA
The DNA here is from genome assembly GCA_024233865.1 of Leptospiraceae bacterium. Lineage (GTDB taxonomy): Bacteria > Spirochaetota > Leptospiria > Leptospirales > Leptospiraceae > JACKPA01. The sequence goes on from JACKPA010000012.1 coordinate 105,207, forward strand.
TTTCAAACAATGTTTCCAGATGATCACTCACAAAACTAATGGGAATAATAGCTACTCGTTTAACACCTTCGTTTCCCAGTTGTTTTAGCATGTCAATTGTATTAGGTTCTGTCCATTTTCCTTTACCTACCCTACTCTGAAATGATAAATAATCTCTCCCCATAAAGCCAGCTTTTCGCAAATTTGTCGTAATTTTAGCCCTACAATCCTCTAATTCTTGAACGTAAGTATCTCCTTTTTTGATCAACCTCATTGGTATTCCATGGGCAGAGTAAACCAAAGTGAGATTTTGCCAATCTTCAATCGGTTCTTTTCGATTCAATTGAATAAAGTTTTTTACCAATTTCCCATAAAAATAATCCAATATCAATTGAGTTGCTGCCTGTAAATAAGATGGTTCTTTATAAAATGGTCCGATCCAACCTGGCTCTTTTCTTGGATCAGTCCCGATAATTTGTTCTATTATATTTACAACACTTAAAACGGTTGATCGAGAAAAATGAGGAAACAAAGGTAGTAAAATATTATCTTGGGAAGGAATTAACCTGGATTTTTCCATATCTCGCAAATTAGGATAACCGGCTGTCATTGCAATATCAACAGACCAATCTTCACCTGTTTTGCTTTTTAGCAAAGTTTCGAGAGTTTTAGCTTGTTTTTCCGTTTCGGGAACAAGAGGAGAACCACCGCCAAAGCCCATTTTTAAATAACTTTTGGCAACTTCCGGAGTTCGTCTTTTGGTTATAAACTTTGCCAGCTTTAAACGAAAAAATTCCGGTAGAGGAACATCAAAAACAAAAGGATCACTCAAAACATCCCAAAGAAACTTTTCTATTTCCGCAGGATTTCTTGGACCACCAAAGTTAATTAATAATACTCTTTTTTTCAAACTATTATTCCGTTTTTTTTGGTTCCAGATAAAACTTTTTGATATATGCGACTTCAATTCCGGCTTCTTTTGTATCTATATAATCTCTAAATGCACCTTGGTAATTGGACAACATATCATTTAGAGTTAGCCCACCTTTGGTTGTGAACCCACCTCTTGTAAATTGTCTGTGAGCATAATAACCTATTCGAAATAAACTGTCATATTGGGGTAGTTTATAAAAGAATTCAAAATTAACAAGAAAACCTAAACCGGAATTGCTGGATAAAAAATTTAAAGCTCTTTGGTAATGAAAATCTCTAGCTTTATTATAAGCATACAATATGTGCACAGAAGGTTCAATAGAGATATTTTTAAAAGAGAACAAATACCCTAAACCTAAAGGGAATTCAACCATTGTATGGGAATAAGATAAACCTAATCCGATAGGTCCATAATAAACCGGTTTGGAATCAATAAACTGAATCACGTCATACAGGTAATATTTAAAAAATTTATATCGAACTCCTAAAGACGCAAAAAAACCGCTATTTATACTAAATGGGTCTGGCGTCGCTTTTCCAAAATAATACCTCATAAAGGCATCGCCTCCATATTCTTTCATGGAGGATCTTGTGTGACCGTCAGCAAAATTAACAGTTCCCGTATAAGTATGGGCTGTGTCGTACAAGGTAAAACGCTCTGGGGCAAATTTAGTCCCTTTTTCAGTTGAAATGCTTCCCATTACAAAATCTTCGTCTCTTGAATCTCCAGGGTTAATGTACCAACCTGTTGTTGTATATTTCATGGTGACCAAGAATTTGTTATGATAAAATCCTAACTGAAATCCACCATAGTTAAAGTTTCTGGCATAGGTTATTCTAGAGCCTCCTTTGATTCCTGATAGATTCGGGTACTTATTTCCGGATTCAAAAATGTGATCTCCCTGGTTTCTTGCTCCAATTATAGAGACATATCCATCAGCAAATAATGGATGAAAAATGGAGATTAATAGAACTGAAAAAATTTGTAATTTTGTCTTGAATTTAAAGCTGTAAAACATTATATAACAAAGGATAGAAAATGGTATCTTATGTCGATTTAATATTTCAAAAAACATCAAAACTGTTTGTATTAATAATAGGGGTGAAATGATTTCACCCCTACCAAAAGGATTTACATGAAAGAAGAAAAAAGCTCTAAAGAAGCAAATATAATTGCTGTATCCAACCAAAAGGGAGGTGAAGGAAAAACTACTATTTCGCTTTTTTTATCAGAAGCGCTTTCGGAACATTTTAAAGTTTTACTTATTGATTGGGACGCACAAGCCAATGCAACAAGATTGTTTGTGAATAATCCGGAAAAGTCTATTTTTCACTGTTTAAAATATAGAAATAATTCACCAATTTCAATGAATGTGATAACTAAGCATATCACTGAGAATTTTCATTTGATTCCATCTTCTATTTCATTGGCTAACCTAACAACTCCTTTCGATATAGAAGATTTTGAATTATTAAAGGATGCTATCGAACCATTAAAACCTCTATATGATTATATTATTATAGATTGTCCTCCTTCTCTGGGATTGGTTTTGGAAAATGCTCTAATCGCAGCCGATTATGTAATTATACCAGTTCAAACCAGAGCTTTTAGTGTTCAGGGTTTACAAGATTTGTACAACTCTATTGAAAAAATTAAAAAAAGAGCAAATCCAAATCTTAAATTATTGGGTGCAATCTTGAATCAATATGAAGAGAGTAGGGCATTGTCGGGTTTATCAAAAAATATTCGTAAATACTTTCCTGTATTCAAAACGATTATATATAGAAAAGAAAATATTCCGCAAGCTCAAGCCAAAAGAAAATTGTTGAAAGGATGTGATCCAAAAACAAGGAAGAATTTTTATGAACTTGCAAATGAAATTCAGGAGCATATAAATGTCGAAAAAAAATGAATTTGGAGCATTGGATTTAATTTCCGTATATGATGAAAAAAAGGAAAATCCTGATAAAATTCCAATTTCTGAAATTATATCAAATCCCAACCAACCAAGGGTATTTGGTAAAGATAATGTAGATGATTTGCTTGATTCTATAGAAAGGCTCGGTTTGATAGAGCCGATTGTTGTAAGAAAGGACTTAGATGGGTATGTCCTTGTTGCGGGAGAAAGAAGACTAAATGCTGCCACAAAATTAGGCTGGAGTGAAATTCCAGCCATTGTAACGGATGCCAATCCTGATGTTTGTTATGAGATGGCATTGGCAGAAAATGAAAAAAGAAAGAGCCTTAATCCTTGGGAAGTGGGAAGAGCTATTGATTATTTAAGGAAGGAAAAAAATAAAACCGCTGATGAGGTTGGTAAGATACTCGGCTACACACCTAGATATATTAAACAGTTAAACGCTATTGCTAGAATTGAGCAAGATGTTGTGAATGAATTTATACAAAAAGGAAATGAGCCATCTATAAAAAATTTAGAAAGACTGCTTAAAATGCAAAGCGGAGAAGAACAACCAAAATATAAATATGTTCCAAAAAACAATAGGATAGTTATTGATTTAAAAAGAATTCCTGAGCAAGCCAGAGTTGATTTTATGGAAGAGCTTCAGAATTTAAAAATTAAGTATGGGATATGAAATAATCAAAAAAATTTTTTATTGAAAAAAAAATCTTTTTGATTATAGTATACACTAAAATTAGTGTAAATTTTGTATACTTTAAGAATATGCTGATTTAAAATTTAAACGAAATATAAAAGGACTAAGTATGAACCGTAATTTAAGGTTTAGTAATCTAGAAGACGTAGAAAAAGAACTAAAGAAATTAGAAAACTCAAAAGTAGAGGCTAGTAGCTTTCTGAATTATTATCAAATTTTAAACCATTGTGCAGATCATATATACTTCTCTATGATGGGTTTTCCTGGAAGAAACTGGCCCTTTTTTATACGAAAAACTTATGGCAAGTATAAATTATCTCAAATCATGGAAGAAGGTTATATCCAACCGGATTCTCCTTTGCCTTATGCTCCTAAAGAGAACGAAGATGGGAACGAAGATATTGCCATGGATAAACTAAAAAAAGCTATTGTAGATTTTAGAGATTATGAAGGTTCTTTGTCTGCTCATCCCTTTTATGATTTGTTAACCAAAGAATTATGGGAAAAATTTCATTCTATGTATATTGCAAATTTGTTAGGGTTTGTAAATGTAGTTGAGAAAGTTGAAGCAAAAGTTCCTAATACTAAAATGGTCGAGCCATCCAAACCAGTTATAGAAGAATCAAAACCTAAAAAAGCTGTTGTTAAAGAGCCAGAAAAAGTTCCTCAAAACAAAACTAAAATAGAGCAAATAACAACAACATCCTCACCTTCAAAAAAGAAACCGGTAAGTAAAAAAACTATTCCTGCTCCCGTTTCTAAAAAATCTCTTATAAATACTTCTAAGAAAAAAGCTATAAAAGAAGTGGATAAACCTGCTGCAAAAAAGAAGCCTCAACAAAAATTGAAGCCGGATATTATTGCTAAAAAGAAACCGGTAAGTAAAAAAACTATTCCTGCTCCTGTTTCTACAAAATCTCCTATAAATACTTCTAAGAAAAAAGCTATAAAAGAAGTGGATAAACCTGCTGCAAAGAAAAAGCCTGCTTCTAAGCAGAAAATTAAGGAAACTGTAAAAAAGAAACGTTAACTTTGATTGTTTTGAATGGGAATTTTAAGCTTATAAAAAGGATAAAAAGCTGATTTCCAGAGTAGCAATGGAATAAATATGTTTATTAATAGTGTAAGTATCCATGCCCATAAGGGACCATACATTGTATAGGGATCAAATTGGTGCATAAGGTGCATAATGATGGGATGCAAAAGGAATATTACCAAACTATTTTTTCCTATATAGATACAAGTGTGGTATATATAATTTAGAGATGAATTGGTTGAGTTTTCAAGGTAATGACCCAAATAGATTAGGGTGATAAATGCAACAAAAGGATAAAATACGAATCGGCTTGAGTTTTCAAAAAAATTAAAAAACGTAAAATAAGCAATAAAGCTGTTATATATAATTATAGCTAAGACTAATAAATATAAATTTCTATTGCTGTGAAATAGTTCCATAAACTCATTTTTAAATAGAAGTTTTCTTTTCATAACCAAGCCTATTACAAAGAAAAAGAAGTAGTTTGTGCATGACAGAACTTGCCATCTATTAATTTCTTCGGAATGTTCTAAGGCAAAATATTGGTTTGAGAATATATTAATCAATAGAGAAAACAGAATCAAGATAGTTAAATTTTTGTTTTTTAGTTTTTCAATAACTTTATGAAAAATAAAATAAAGAAAGTAGAACTGAAAAATCATGGGAATGAAGTAATAAGGCTCATATACTTTACCGAGTAATATTTGAATTATAAAATTCCATACTCCTACCTTTTGAATATCATTGTATTTGATAAAAAATCCTAAAATTGCTATCAAAAAATAAGGTAAAAATAATTTATTGATTCTTGGCTTCCAGTAAGAAGATCTGGTTTTATAGTTTAAGAAGACAGCCGAGGAAAAAATAAAAATCGGAACGCAAAACCTATAATAATTAGAAAAGAGTCTTGTAATTTTTAGTTCAACGTTGTTTGGATGAAAATAGGTAAAATAGGAATCTATGTGAATGATAATAGTTCCTAAAGTGGCTACTCCGCGAATAAAATCAATTACTTCATTTCTTTTATAATTTTCAACACTGGTGATGTTTTCATTATTTTGAAATAATGTTCTATAAGAGGGTGCAAACTTTAGCAAAAAAATACCTAGCAAAACACCTAAAATTTCAATAAAAATATATGGATTCATAATGAGAGTTCAATCATGTTAATCACGAAAATCATTCTAGTCATACTATAAAACGAGGTAAATTAATCATGTAAATCCTGAAAATCAGTTTGATCCTAATATAAAAATGTTGCTATTTTGTGAATCAAAATAAAATCTTACCCTATAATTCTATAGAAAGAAAACTAAATATGTCGATGTCTGCGTCTATAATAACTCAAAAAACAGGAAGATTGATTTTCAAGGAAGGTGACAAAGGAGACTCCATGTATATTATACTGGAAGGGACCGTTGATATTTATGTAATGGCAGATGGGCAAGAGATGCAGCTGGCAACTTTACATCCGGGAGATTTTTTTGGTGAAATGTCTTTGTTTCGTGATAAACCAAGAAGCGCAAGTGCCAGAGTTATCAAAGATGTTCGTTTGGCAGTAATACAAAGCAGACAACAATTAGAAAGATTCTTGGTGGATAATCCGTTGTTTGCTGCAAAAATGGTGACAATTATGGCTGGTAGGCTTTCTAAAACTAATGAATTGTTGATCCAAAAGGTAAACGAACTGGCAGCCATTAAACTTGAATACCAAACTTCTCATTAAAACTAATTGGATGTAGTAGGGTAGGGGACTTATATTGGCTTTATTTCTATTACATTAAAAGGCAACTCATAGTCTTCTTGGTATTCATCACCCGTTTCTTTCCCAAAATCATTTTCCGGATCATAATGCCAATTAATGGTAATTTTTTTACCTGATTGGTAATAGGATTCAAGGATATCAAAAATATTCATGAATATTTTTGTGCTACTGGTGTTCAAATAGTCTATATTTATATCAAAAACGACGGGTTTATCCGATATTTTTACAAATTCATCTACCCAATAAATAATAGGTTCATAAAAAGCAGCAGGATTTTCCATATAGGATTTACCCTCTATTTTTAAGATACTGGTGTTTGCGTCAAATTCTATTTTTGGAGAAGACTTGCTTGCTTCTTTTTTTAGAGATTCCATTTTATAAACCTTATTTATAGCACTACTTTGATGGAAAAAAAGGAATGGTTTTCATTCAATTTCTTTATATGGTATTCGATAGGCTCAGTTGCTTGTCTCGCCATTTCAATTAAGCCTAAACCTGCACCCTTGGAACCGGATTCCGGCTCCTTTCTTCTCTGTTCTTTGAAGTAGGTTTTTAGTTCGTTTTTATCCATTGATAAAATCTTTGTGAGTTTTACCTTAATGCTTTCAATTTCATCATTCAAAATAGAGTTTCCAGCGACACAGTATATCTTATCATTTTTTTCTCCAATGACAAATATGCCAGAAGGAACTTCACCGATTTTGGAGTTTGTTTTTATATCTTTCCCATATCTCATAATGTTTTGTACCTGCTCAACAAATACGGAAAAAACCCTTTCACTTTTACTTGCTTTATTATCTTGTAATTCTATATTTTTTCGGATAGATTCACCAATCTCTTCTAAAAGTCCCTGAGTAACAGGACCGGAATAACAGATAATTATTCCGTCCTGTTCTAGGATATTTTTAAAATTATGAACATTTTTGACATCCATACAAACCCTCACTCATAGGTTGCTCCCTTCGGCTACGCTCAGAGGGAGCGGTGTTTCCTACCTCAGTTTCTGTATTCGCCTCTATGGAAAAATCGAAATGCTTCAATTTTTCCCGTAAGTTTTAGAGCTTTGAATTGAGTATTGTTGATGTTATTGATGTAGACGTTTTTTCCGTCCGCAACTACTTTATCGCCAAATTCTGACAACGCTCTTAAACCGGATGACTCCACTCTTTGACACTTATCAAAAAGGAGAATCACTTTATCATCTATTTCCGGTTTTGCTTCTTCATAAGCTTTTGTAACTGTTTCCATTGTTTCAATAGACAAAATGGGTGGAACCAATATCTCTTCTTTTTTGGGTTTGGGTTCTGCTGCGATTGTATCACTTTGTCTGTCTAATTCACTAAATTCCGGTCCATCTAAAGTTATGTCTAACATATTTCCTCTTTACCTTCTTATTTTATCCTTCTGAACTTTCCTACCATAATAAGCTTCTAAAAGCAAATCTTCCATTTCTGCTATCATAGGCATACGAGGATTGCTTCTGCCGGAAGGGTCCAACATGGCGATACGAACCATCTCCGGTAATCTTTCCAAGTATACTTTTTCTTCGATACCATACTCAGCAAATGTATGCTCGACGTGACACTTTTTAAGAAGGTCTTTAATGGCAGAGATGAGCAAATCAATTTTTCCTTCCACTGTGTTGGAGTGTCCTAAACCAGCCATGTCTGCTATATAGGCATACTTTTTATGTGCTTTGTATGTTTTTACGTTTGGGCTTGGAGTGAATTTGGAAGGTATACTTGCATTGTAGCGTATCACGTAAGGCAAGAATATAGCGTTTGCTCTACCATGTGTTACACCGAAAGTCGCTCCCACCGCATGAGCCAAAGAGTGATTTACACCCACAAAGGCATTGGAAATTGCCATTCCCGCCATCGTAGAAGCATTGTGCAATCTCTGTCTCAACTCTACGTTATTTCCATTTTTGTAAACTTCTTCCAGATGATTAAATACAGTAATAACCGTTTGCAACGCCAAACCGTCTGTAAAATCATTGCTCAGGCTCGATACCATGGCTTCAATAGCGTGAGTCAAAGCATCAAAACCCGTATCAGCCGTAACAACCGGTGGAACGGAAATAGTCAAGTTTGGATCAATGATAGCTACGTCCGGAACAAGGCTATAGTCTGCCATTGTCAATTTTATATGAGCTTGATCATCTGTAATAACAGCCATTGGAGTCACTTCCGATCCTGTACCCGATGTAGTAGGGATGGCAACCAGTTTGATCTTCCTTTCGCCCGGATATTCCACAACCCTCTTTCGTGGGTCCAAAAATGCAATCTTTAGATCGTTGTAATCAAAGTTCGGATTCTCGTAGAAAAATCGAATGGCTTTGGCTATGTCTATAACCGAGCCTCCACCCAACGCAATGATGGTGTCAGGATTGTACCTTGACATCATCTCAACCCCTTTCATCACCTGGCTAAAAGGAGGTTCCGGTGAAACATTGGAGAATACTTGTACTACCGGTATATGAGTTAATTGGCTCTTTATCATTTCCACATGACCGATTTTTACATTGATCGGTGTTGTGATGATGATGGTCGTGTTCGACTTGATTTGTCTTAGGTGTTCAATACTGTGTTGATTAAAATAGATTTCATTTGGCACTCTAAACCACATACTTGCACTGGTCCTTTTGGCAACTCTTTTGACGTTTAAATAATGCTTGACATTGATGTTGTCCATCGTAATGTTTCCGCCACCCGTTCCACACCCAAAAGAAAATGTGGGAATTAGGTCATTGTAAACACCACCCAAAGCTCCAATGGATGAAGGAGAGTTGACAATAATCCTTCCCGCGTTGATTTTATCCGAAAATTCATCGATTACCTTTTGGTTTTCCGAAAAGATAGAAGCTGTATGACCTGTTCCCCCATAATAATTAATATCAATGCAGATGTTAATCGCTTCTTTGCTATTTTTTGCTTTGTACAAACCTAAAAGCGGAAACAATTTCTCACCGGAAAGAGGATGTTCTTTACCTATTCCCTTCAAAGGAGCAAGCAAAACTTTTGTTCCAACAGGTATATCAAATCCGGCTTTTTCTGCAAGGTAAGCAGCCGGCTTTCCAATCATGGAGGGCTTAACCATTCCTCTGTGGAATACCTTATTGGTCAGCTTTTTAACTTCTTCTTCATTACAAAGATAGGCACCATAGTGCTTGAATTTTTCGAGAACATCGTTGTAAATGAATTCATCAATTACAACCGTTTGCTCCGAAGCACAAATTGTTCCGTTGTCAAAGTATTTTGAGGTTAAAATGTCTATCACAGCCATTTCAATATCACCGCTGTTCTCAATATATACAGGTGTGTTCCCGGCACCGACTCCTAAAGCCGGTTTACCGGAGCTATAGGCTGCTTTCACCATTCCCGTTCCACCGGTAGCGTCCACCAAAGCAATATCGGGATGGTGAAACAGGTGATCCGTATCTTCAAAAGACGCATTGGTTATCATCTGTATAACGCCTTCCGGTGCTCCGGCTTTTATTGCCGCTTGGTACATTAATTCAGCGGCTCTGGCTGAACACTGGGCTGCTCTTTGATGAGGTGAAAAAATAATTGCGTTTCTCGTTTTTAGTGCCAATAAACACTTGAACAATACCGTAGAAGTTGGGTTTGTAACCGGAGTCAATCCGAAAATAACTCCATGAGGTTCAGCTACTTCTACAAGGTTCTTTTTAGGATATTCTTCAATAACTCCTACCGTTTTGACGTGTTTGATATGATCCCATACAAATTCTGTGGCAACCATATTCTTGATAACTTTATCTTCAATAATCCCCATTTCGGATTCTCTTACAGCCATTTCTGCCAATTCATACGAATTTGCAATCCCTACTACCACCATTGCTTTTACAATTTTATCTACTTCTTCTTGTGTGTATTGTAAAAATAAGCCGGCTGCAACTTTTGCCTTTTCTACCATACCATCTAGATATGCTTTTCTGTCATCTAGCGCCTTTTCTTTGTCAGTTTTATGCCCATTGGTTGAGTTTGTTATATGTTCATTCGATTCTGTAGTGCTGCTTATTGCACTTTCTTGTGTTTCTTTCACAGCTTCCATTCTGTTTCCCTTTTTTCCCATAATGTGCGTCCTATAATTATTATATAATTTCTTGCTATGATTCTATTTGTGTCACTTACTTTTTTAAAAAATTTGTGATTTACAAAAGCAAAAATTAAATTTGATATTTAAAATTTCCTTTTTCCGAATTAAAGTCAATTTCAAAAAAAAATCTTCCATGGTATAAGTCTCTTTCATTTTTTTCTTGACGTAGATAAACTTTTTAGATTAGAATTTCTATGAAATGAGAACTGGGCTTATAATTGTTTTTATTTGCTGTATTTTTACTCAAGTTCTTTTCTCCGAAGAAAGAATTAAAGTAATTGATCCAAAGAATTATCCGGAGTACTTAAAAGAAAGAGATTCTATTGGAAATAAGTGGCAAATTGCAGTTATTTCTCCATTTCCCGATTCTCCATTATCATATTCTTTAAATGTGAATTATCGAGCATTTTCAAAAATCAGCTTTGGTGTTTCGGCAATGAGGGATATATACAAAAAGTCTACTGATGGGATTAACTCTGGTTCTTATCCAGGCTATGTTCAATTTGAGAATGGTTTTGCCCTTAATATCCCATTATCAGCAACTACGATAACTGACGAAACAAGACCACAAGGTATCATTTTTGGACGCTACTATTTTAACGATTTTGATAAAATAGGTGAGTCTATATTGGTTAGTACTTATTTTAATTTAGGTTTGGGTCGTAATTTTGGAGGCTGGACTATAAAAGAACAGACGACTTCCGTATACAAAACAGGAACAAATGGGGGATTTCGATTAAGTCCGCTAACTGTAACCTATGATGTTTCTCCGTTAAATTTTATAGCGATGGCAATGGGAGTTCAATTATTTTTTACGAAACCAAAAGGTTTGTTTTTGACATTTGAATTAGGGATTTCCCTTTATAATTCAAAGAGAACAATTTATGCATATAGTGATCCTGCACGGTTTTATGCTGAACCCATTTCGGTCGCAGAAGTTTTATTAGCTCAACTAATTGCAAAGCAGGAAGACCCTTATTTTTCACATTCTCTTTTTTTTATTCCTTGGATAGGTTATTCATTTAATTTTTGAATTATGAAAAATTGTATTTGGTTTATTCTATTATTGTTTATACATTGCTCTGCTAAAACTATAAATATAGGGCATAACCAAAAAAAGTTTGGTTTACGTTACAGCTATAGAGTGGGAGTGTTACCATACAAAGACAGCCGAACAAATGAGATGCCAAAGTTGGTAGAATATCAAAATGTCCTTCAAGATTTTAAAAAAGTATTAAACGATCAACCAATTAAAGTCAATTACTCTTGCAATACCAATAGCAATCGCTTTTTTTCAGTAGAGTATTTGGCTCAAGATTTAAAACAAGCTGAAGTGTTTCAGGATATTATTGAACTTTCCGGTTTTCCTGAGTTAGATACTTCGGAACTTATTCAACGTTATCAACTAGACTTATTGATTCAACCTGAGCTAAAAGATATTTATTTGGAAAAAAGTTTTTCAATAGCAAATTTATTTGGCTATATGCTTCCACCAGCAGTTTTAATGGGATTAATCGGAATTCCTTTCCCATTACTTGTCGAATATAATTTTGTTATTTATCTAGATATTAATTTTTATAAAAAAAATAATAGTAAAATGATTAAAAAAAATTATATACATAAAGGGATTAGATTCGCAGATATTGGAACTTCTTATTATGAATTTGACACTGAAAATAAAAAACATAATTTGGGATTGCTTATCAAGAATCTATATGAAAATTTAGAATATGAGATTAGTGAAGAAATGTTTACTGAATTATAAATTTATACTTCTATTTTTCATCGTGAATTGTGCCACCTTATTTACAAAAGAAAGATTTGCAATTTCATTAGAATCGAATATAGAAGGTGTTTTTTGTACCATTCGTTCTGACTTTGAAGTAGTTCCTGTGAGGGTTCAAATCCCTAGCGTTATTGAATTAAAATTTGATAAACACTATGAATTACTATGTGAAAAAAAAGGATACCAAAGAAAACTTATTCCAATCGAAAACAATATAAAACCAATAACAGCTTGTAACGCATATCCATGTATGGGAATTCCATTTTATATTGATTGGTACGAATACTCATTTTATGAACCTAAATCAAATAGAATTCAAATTCAATTGGAAAAAATAAACCCCTGACAATCATTACTAATTACTAAAAAGCAAAGTACAAAAAGTTTTGGCTTTCCGTTACTCCAAATATCAAAACAATAAACATACTCGCAATGTTTGCATAGATTAATTTGTTTCCTTGACCTGCCATATACTCGATGTTCTTTTTGGAAAAGATATAACTTGCAGTGTAACAAATCACAAGAAGAATTCCGTATTGGTAATTTGCGTAAGAGGTTAGGCTAGAAATTCCTTTGTCTATAAAAAGCATGGTTTTGAATATATCTATGGATTGGGACAGGTCTTGTACTCTAAACATAACAAACCCAAAACCCAAAGCAAACATCGTAAAAAACCTAGACCATAAATCATAAACCCAGCCCCCCCTTTCATTTAGCAGCTGCCTTAGATTTGTTTTGGCATATTCTCGATGGATAGAAATCATAATGGCTTGCCATAAACCCCAGGCTACAAAATGATAAGCAGCTCCATGCCATACGCCTCCGAATAGCCAAGTTATAAAAATGTTTCTGTAAGTCGCAAAGGTTGAGCTACGAGAACCACCCAGGGGAATAAATATATAGTCTCGAATCCAGGTTGTAAAAGAAATATGCCACTTTGTCCAGTGATCAGAAATATTAGCTGTCGCCATGGGAAAGTTAAAATTCGGATCAAATTTGAACCCAAAAAGCCGTGCTACTCCGATGGCAATATCAGTATAACCGGCAAAATCGAAATAGACCTGCCATCCGAAAGCGATTACACCCGTCCAAATTTCTATAGGGTTGAGCATGGCATAATTTTTAAAGGTAAAGTCTACAACTATACCCAGATTGTCTGCAAAAACGATTTTCCGCATAAAACCCATCAAAATTCGATTGATGGCGATTTGAATGTCTTCATTTAGAACGGGCAAACGATTGTCCAAGTCTCTAAAAAAAGTTGAAGCTCTGACAATAGGACCAGCTACCAATTGAGGAAAAAAAGCAACATACAAGGCAAAGTCTATAAAGTTTTTCCTTGGTTCTATTTGTCTCCTGTATACGTCTATGGTATAGCTCATGGATTGAAACGTATAAAACGAGATCCCAACGGGTAAAATGATATTGTATACCGGAAAATTGGTAATACTAAGGTCGTTTGTTATACCCAAAAGAAAGTTTGTATATTTAAAATAACAGAGAAGCCCTAAATTTCCTATGAGAGATACCACAAGAAAAAATTTACGTTTTCGATTACTATCATCTTCTTTGTGCATTTGCAAGGCAGCAAAGTAATCAATGAGAGTTGAAATCAAAATCAAGGTAATAAAGTAGGCATTCCATACCATATAAAAGTAATAGCTTGCTAATAGGAGAAATATCTTTTGTTTCCTATTTTTGAGTAGGTGAGCGATTACGATTGTAATCGCAAAAAATATTAAAAAATGAATCGAATTAAATAGCATAAATCAAAGACACTTTGCTTTTTGAGTATACATTTTATCTACAATTATTTCAGGTCTATTCTTTTTGAATTGAACCGGGGATTTTATCAATAAAATCATTTCCTAATACCAAAGAAGGAGTCTGGAAACCGGACATATAATTGCCCTTTAAAACTTCCAAAACGGCAAGTATCGAAGAATCGACCGTAAATTGATAACCTTCTTCCGTTTCATAGCGTATTTCTAGCTTGTCTCCGGCTTCGTTTTGGACTTCACCCCACAAATAACATTTGTCAGTCTGTCTTGCCAGCTCGGAAGGTCCTGTTACAAATTGATCTACCAAAAATTGAGAAAAATGGAGTAGGGGAGGGACCTTAAATAATCCTACCGTTGATCCTAAAAATTGGAGGGCATTGGTAAAGAGTCCTGGAAAAAAGGAATAGACTTCAATGTTGGGAATTTTTGTAGAATGATAAGCTGTAAAAACATCTCCCCATGGAATGGCGTGAAACTTTAGCTGTTTCCCTTTGTATTCTATCATTTTTGATTTGGAAAATTGTGGAATAGAGATAATTTCACCATTTTTTCTCATCTTTGAACCATCCGGAGCTTGGGCAAGCATACTTTTTAGAGTTCCTCGGCTAACACCAGCCAAGCCCATAAATGCCAAAGATAAAAACTTGGCATCTAACATCTTTTTGCTAAGTTTTGCTGCAATACAATCCGTAGGCACAATGTCAAAACCAACTCCTGGCAATAACATTACGTCTGCTGATTTGGCTTCGTTGTGTAAATCATAGAGTAGGGAGTAAACCGGAATTTCGCCGGTTATATCCAAATAATGGGTATGCGATTTGAGACACGCTCTTGCCATAACCTCGGAAGTTTCGGTAAAAGGTCCCGCACAGTGAAGAACACAATTCATACCTTTAAGCCGGGAGGCTATCTTGTTCACGTCCTTGAGTGGGAAAACGTCAAATGGTAATTTTAATTCCGATGCAAGTTGAACTATTTTTTCCCTATTTCTACCGGCTATTGTAGGTTGTAAACCCAATTCACAGGCTTTTCGAGCAATAAGTTCACCCGTATAACCATTTGCTCCATAAATCATCCAATGTTTTTCTTTTTGCATAATTTCTTGCTAAATTTTTATGGGATTATATTTTATGATAACAGGATAAAATTTGATCTAATATCTGCAACAAAAATATACAATGTTGAAAAACTCTTTCCACTCCTTTCATAACCAATTACATTGCCTATTATGCTGATTGCCAATCCTATTTATGACGTAGTTTTTAGATACTTGATGATTGCTAAGTGTGTTCGGGGAGATTTTTTTCTTTTCTTATCTGATAAATTTACTTGCATATTTACTATCTTTTTGCATAGCTAATTATACTATTTGATTTTTAATAAGGAATACATGAAAAGAATATCCAATCTATTAATTGCCTTCGTAGCAATCGAGCATATACTGTTTTTGATTATGGAAATGTTTTTGTGGCAAACACCTTTTGTAATTCAAAGGTTCAATATGACAGAACAAATTGCAAAAGACTCGGCTTTGCTTGCCATGAATCAAGGTCTTTACAACGGATTCTTGGCAGCGGGGCTTATATGGAGCTTGCTGATTCGATCTTATGTCGAGCAAGCATTTAAAATAAAGCTGTTTTTTCTCTCCTGTGTAGTTATCGCCGGAATTTTTGGTGCGTTAACGGTCAAAATTTCCATTTTAGTTATTCAAGCTCTGCCCGCACTTATAGGTTTGGTTGTAGTATACTTAAGCAAACCGCAAGAGAATTATGACGTGGTGATTTAGTGCAAACAATGGGTAATTCTCAAAAAGGTATCGACTACTGCTCCGCAACGAATTTGAAAGACTTAGCGGATAATTTTATTCAAAAATCGCTTTCCTCCAAAAAAAAGGTGGAAGAAATCCTAAAACCCCACTTTGTTATTGTCCAAAATCGAAACATTCGCAAATGGCTTTATCTGGAAATTGGAAAAAAGCAGGGAATTGCAACTAATTTTGACTTTCATTATTTTGAACCTGGTTTATTCCAAATTTTATCCGACTTCACCCCTCAAAACCAATATGAGTATTTGGATACTACACACTTCAAGCTATTTGTTATTTCCGCATTGCAAAACATTTCCAAACAAAAAGGTACAAATTTCAAGCGTTTTTTTTCCTATCTGCATTTGTCGGACACTACCAAACGACCGGATTTTGCTCCCAGAATTTATCAGCTCTCATCCATGTTGTCCCGGTACTACAGAGAATACGAACTCCATTACCATTTAACAACCGAAACTTCCTTAACAAAAGTCAATCAGTTGAATTCTAATAGCAAGCTTTATGAAGAAGAGATGTTGATCTACAACGCCATTTTTCAAAAGGATGGACTCAGAGACAAATTTGGTAAATTTTATGGGAAAAAATTACTTACTCTACCTCAACTCAAAAATGAAGTTTTTTCCAATCCCTCTTTGGAATCTAACTCCAGATACAATACAATTACGATTTTTGCTCTTCCTCAGGTGTCGAGTTTCCACTATGACTTGATTCAAAAACTCTCCAATTTCTATCAAATCAACGTATACCAAATCAACCCTATTTATGCCTTTGAGATTCCCAAAGATGCCACAGCACAGAACATTCAAGAAAACAAGAGTTTGTTATATTTATGGGGAAAACCTTATTCGGACGGAGTTGAGATTTTAAGGAACTATCCAAATATTATTCCTCAGATAAAAACACAATCCGAAGTAAAACTACCCAAGCAGGAAAAACTCCTATCGTATTTGCAATTTGCCATTCAAACCAAACAATATGATTACGAGATAAGTGTGCCACAAGACGATAGCTTACAAATTTTGTCTTGTCCTGGAATTTACCGGGAAGTAGAAACTGTATACCAAAGTATTCTCACCAATATGAACCAGGACAAAGGATTAAAACTGACGGATATCGCCATACTTACAACGGATATGCAAAAATACAGCTCTACCTTACTGAGTGTTTTTCAAGGCAAAGTAGAATCAAACATAACTTTTAACATAAACGACTCCAATGCAAAAAAGGATAGTGTTTATGGAAACGCTGTTTTGTCCATTCTCAAACTTTCTCAAGGAGAATTTACCAGAAAAGAAGTTTTTGAATTAATCAAGAATCCGTGTTTTATTGCGTCGGCTGGAATTGATAGGGAGGATACGGATGTATGGTTATCCTTGGTAAACCAGTTAAACGTTTTCCATAGCTTTGATTCTAAAGATCGCTCTAATAAAGGTTATCCGAGTGGTGACATATATAGCTGGAACCAGGCTTTTCAAAGGCTACGTTTGGGAAAAATGATAGATACGGATTTTATCAGACAAGACAACTATTTTTCTGACTTTGAAGGAATTGTTTCCTACCAGAACTTTAACAGTTTGGGAAACGGGCAATTGGGAAAGTTTTTTGTGATTGTCGAAGATTTGTTCAAAAGGATAGAAAGGTTAAAAAAAGAATCAGGCAATTGGGACTCCAAAAATTGGAAACTCGAACTTGAATCACTTCTGGGCTCTTTTTTAAAAGTTCCGAATGACTACCAAGATGAGGCTATCATCTGTCAGACTCTTTATGATAGTTTGAACTATTTGGATATTTTTGATACAAAGGGGAATATTGACATCTCTTTTGTAATAGAATTTTTACAAGACTGCTTGGAATCCATACCAACAAGCTCCGGAAACTATCTCACGGGAGGTATCACCATTGCTTCTTTGCTTCCTTTAAGACCTATTCCTTTTAAAATCATTTATATTCTGGGATTGGGAGAAGGTCTTTTTCCTGGATCGGAAGACAATTCTCTTTTAAACTTGAAACCAGCTTTTCGTGCGTTAGGGGATATATCCAATCCCGAAAGAAATACTTATCTCTTCTTGGAAACCTTGCTATGTGCGGAAGAAAAACTTTATCTTCTGTACAATGCTTGGGATATTCAAAAAGATGAAGAAAAATACCCCTGTTCTGTTTTAAATCAACTCATAAGTTTTTTGGAAGAAAACATGTTAAAATGTGATTTTCAAAAAGTAAAAATTCCTTTAAAACCAAACGATCCCCTTTATTTTGACGTGTCAGCAACAGGGGAAATGAACCATACTGATGTTTTTCATGTTAGCTCCTTCCAAGAGAAACTCCTTTATCTTATAGAGAAAGCACCTAAAAATTTTGATTGGAAAGATGTAGAAAATAAATACAGCCTAATCATTACACAAAATAAATGGAAACAAAACTTTGTTCCTCCTGTACCACATAACAATCTTAGTGAAAAAACGAGTGTTGGTCTCTATGAACTAAGAAAGTTTTTAGAAAATCCCATTGAAAGTAAGATGAATAGATACCTTGGAATTCGCAGCGGAGAAGAAGAAGACGTGTCTTTGGCAGAATCCGAGTCCTTTTTCTCTGATAATTTAACAAAATACCAAATTGCAATGGATTGTATCAACTATTACATACAGAGTGTAGACTCCAAGAATAGAAACAATCCAAGTACAATGGAATTGTACATCGAATCTTTTTACAAACATCTAACTTTACAGAGCAAAACTCCGGAATCAAGCTTTGCGGAATTAGAAAAAAGCAATCTCAAAAAAGAACTATTACAAAGGATTTTCGAAAAGGAACTATCAGAACTTTTAAAAAAACTTGAAAGTGATTCCACCTTTTATGCCAATATTAGCTTAGGAAATCCCCAAGGAAAAAGGAAGAAGTTTCTAATGTTCCAAGCAATCCAACTGCCACAATGGAATTTGGAAGTTCATGGAAGTGTTTCCAATTGTTTTGTAAACAAAGACCACATAGATATGCTGGTTGTTACAAACAGAAAAAGTTGGGATAACGGTATGTTAAAATTTATATTTGAGCCTTTTTTGTTTTATCTTTTTTGTTTATCCGGTTTTTCAAAAGAACTAACGTCCTTATTTGGCAAAGAAAACATCCATTTTTATATCTCTCATAAAGACGGCATCCAAGAATTGTACTACCAATTCAGTAAAAAAGAAGCAAATGACTATCTATCCGAGCTACTAAATGACTTTACTCAACAGGATTCTTTTGATACAATCCCTTTTTCTGTCTTTGCACAAGAAAAAGGCTTAAACCCAAATTCGGAATTAGACGAGTCTACATATCGTAATCAATTGATAGAGAAAATCGAAACCGAGTCGGAAAATTCTTATAGCTTTACAGGTTTTCCGGAGTATATGGATTTGCTTCCGATTAATGTTCCAGTCAATGTCAAATCAATAATTCAAAAAAGGTTTGGAAAGATGTTTTCTTACGGTTCATGATTGAACTCACCTTATATTATTCAAAATTTAAACGAATAACTTATATTCAAACATCGTTCTCCAAGATTTGCTTTTCCATACGATCTATAATCAAGTCCTATTGTCCAATGCTTTGTAGGATAATCGTTCGTTGATATCCTACCGTTGTTTTCATTTAAAGTTGTTAAACCGTCATAAACATTAAAAAGATAAATAAGGGAAAAAAGTCCAATCGACAAATTCCTTTCTCCAGATTCTACTTTGGAAACATTGTTTTCAGCGTTCGTTCTATAGTTTAGTAGGTATAAGTTTCCCGGATCGTTTGTCTGAGGAGAATTGAAATTATAGAGCCCGAAAGCTTGATTGGCATTTTCATACTTTGTATAGGTTCTATTGTAAGGGGAAGTAGGGTAGTATCTATTGTAAACTTGGTAGTATCCGATTGCCAAAAACGAAGCGGTTGTAATTGCACTCGCTTTAAGTTTTTCACCTTTTTCCCATTGAACATAGCCAGGCACAAGTGCTTTGTACCACTGAATGGAAGGTGGTTTTGGGTAGGCAAATGTCCGAAATTCCGTTAAATCTATACTGCCTTTCCCTTTGATATAACTGAGTGGAATTTGCTCGTATTTTAATTTATCAAAAATGTATTTGGATATTTCGCTATTTGTAACTTTGTTGTCCGTATCATAATCAGCTTCACCATTCAAGCCTTCAACAAGGTGTTTGGCAAACTTGCCCATGCTGCTTGAGTGGTCTTCACAGCTACATTTGCTAGGAGGTGTAGCGTAGAGCAAAGTTCTTGTTTTGTTTGCTTGTTCGGAGTTTAAACTGGGCCATTTGGATATTTCTTGATCTACACCTTTCCGAAAAGTATCAATTAGCAGTGTATAACCTTTAATTTTGGATTTGTCCAGATGGTTTATGATTTGTTTTAGGAGAATGTGTGTATCGGTCAAAGCCAAAGAGCCATTTTTCCCGTGGCCGGAAAAAAATATTAGAATCGAATCGTTTTCACTTGCCGTTTCTAAAATGCTTTCGAGCAAAGCTAAAACATTATCTTTGCGTGGATAATAGGCAGAATCGGTATTCATAATATCTGTCATTTTGTAGGTTATTGTTGTTGGTTTCCCATATTTACTAAGAGTTGCAGTAAGATTATTGGCTTCATTTTGAGGGTAGTGCAAGGGGATATTTTTATATTCGCCATAATGATACCTACCGATACCAATAATAATCGCATGGTTGATTCCGCTTTCTGCTAGTAAGGAAAATGAAAATAGCAATAAGGCAGAATAAAAGACTATTTTTCTCATTTGTATTTCGCTTTTTAGTAATGATAATTTTTCTTTTGTATTTAGCTATGATTTTTTTATTTAGGTGTAAAAAATATACCATGGGTAAAAAGACTTACAATTCGTTTATCGAGCTTAGCTGAAATAAACCTTATTTTATTGCTCATTTCGACAAGCTCAGGTGAGAGGTATCCTTAATTCATCAACATGCTTATTATGTGGCACTAAAATTAAGTAACCAGCAAACAGTTCCCAAATCTTGATTTACTTTTACCTGTTTAAAATAATTCCAATCCTTTAGAGGTTCAAAAACACCTTCATAAACAATTAGTTTTTCTAAATTGATAACTCCCGAAATGCCATTTTCAAACTTTAAATAAGTAAGGATTTTCTTCTTAGTTTTACATATATAATATCTACTAACATGTTTATACCAACCTTCTTCAATTTCTTGAGTTAGATTTATGGTTAGTGTTTTTTGTCTGCTCATTTACCCTACTTTAAAAGTTTTGTTTTGTATGCCTCGATAATAATTATGGATTGTCGTTTTTTCTACGATGCTCATTTTCGGAAAACTGTCCAAGACTGTTAGCATCTCTTCTTCTGTAAGTCCATACAGATGGAACACCATTGCGTCGATCTGTGCTTCCCACTTGGAGGCCTCACCCCCGTCCCCTCTCCAATCTGGAGAGGGGAGTTGCTTTGCGGCAAGTATCTTGTCTACGAGGGTGATGAATGGCTTTTGCAAGTCTGAATTGTCGATTGGTGCTTTTGGGATTGGGAGTTGTTCAACATATTGAGTAAAAAATCTATATACATGGCTACCTAGTGAATTTGCTATTTTTTGGTAATAAAAATTTAACAAATTACTATTTAATATACCTAAAATATACTTTGAATTACTATCTATGATATAAGATGTGTTATTAAAATAATAATTTTTTTCAACCATTGAGTACGAAACATTTTTAGATATATCCGGATATACAATTTTTGACTTTTCAAAAATAAAATAATAGTCACAATCCCTTAACTCCCACCAATAACTGCCTTGATCTAATCTTTCGTAAAGACCTTTTCCTTTTCCAATTCCAGAATCTCCAAGTTTTTTTAAATGATTGTAAATTTCAGGATAGGATTTTTTAAAAAACTGTTCCGGATTTTCATTTCTTCTATTTATGTTTGTCCACCCTGATGGTATTAAAATTAACCATAAATTATTCCATTCATAAGTATATCTGTGAATATCTCTCCCTCTTAAAATGGGTTTAATAATTTCATTGTTCTTTTTATCTTTTTTGCAAAGCAATTCTTTTGTTTCTGTATTAATGATAAATGCTTCATTAAAACCCGTTATAAGTCCCCTATAAATTTTTATACCTAAATCTTTTAATTTTACTCCTCCTTGTTCTATCTTCTTCTTTATATTTTGTTCCTTAAAATCTCCTAGAGAAAACGATGTATCCTCTAAATCATTTTGATTAATCAGATGACCTTCGATGTTAACATATTCTGGTATATTGAACTTATCGTAATCGGGTGAATCAATTGTTACAACACGTAATCCATTCGTAGGGACAGGTCTCAGACCTGTCCCTACATTCTCACGTTGAAATATCGTTACATTCGTATCCACCGTTGCAGATTCAAATACTTTTTGCCCTCCAAAATCTATAATTTGTAATAGCTTAGTTTTTGTCTTAAAAAATTTTCGTAAATTCTCTCCATAACGAGCTCGCATCCATTTATTACTTGTGATGAATGTTAAAACACCTTTATCTTTTAATAAATTAAATCCACTTTCATAAAAATAAGTGTATAAATCGGAAATAGAATTAAAAACAGTATAATATTTTTGTAAAATAGGCTTAATTTCCTTAATAGATTCTTGTCTTACATACGGCGGATTTCCAATCACAACATCAAAGCCACCTTCCCCCCCAGCCCCCCGTGAACGGGGGGAGTTACTTGCGTTAGTTACTCCCCAGCTCGCGGGGGGCGGGGGGGAAATCCCAAACATGTGTTCAGGGTCGAACCAATCCGCAGATTTGAGTCTGTCGTAAGGATTCCATTCCGCAATCTTGCTAGCTGAATCTTTAGAAAACTGATTTTTTAGAAGAAATTCAGAAATTTCTTTGCGTTTCTCTTTATCTTTCTCTCGCAGTTCTTTTTTCTCTTTATAAGTCCTTGCATCAAAGTGTTGTTTGCGAATGTCACTTAGTTCGTTTTCTATCTTTTTTAAAGTATTTCCGATAAGTAATCCTTCCGGTTTTTCCAAATGAACAAGTGTATTTGCTGCTACAAAGTTTGTTTCCAAGTTTGGTAAAGGAACAATTCCATAGTTGTCTTTTTTGTCTTTATTTGCTTTTTGATCTATAATCAAAGAAATGAAAAATCGAAGTTTGGAAATCTCAATGGCTATAGGCTGAATATCAACTCCATAAATACAGTTTTTGATTAAAAAGAGCTTTCTTCCATAGTCTTGGTAGTTGTTCTTTTCATTAAAGGCTTCTTCAATTTCTTTTTTAACGTGTTTACGAATATTCACATCCGGAATTTTCTCTGCTTGATTCAATTGCAATCTTTTCCATTCTTCGTTTTTTGGATCGAGTTTGTGAAGAACATAAACAAGCTTATGCAAAATTCCCATAGGAAAAGCACCGGATCCACAAGCAGGGTCTAAAATCTTAATTTTGTGTATGGCTTGGATCAGATTTTGAGCTTCTTCTACTGTGAAAAAATGCTCTTCCGTTGAATGAGAAAGTAAATGACGAAGTTTGGAAACCCCACCCAAACCCTCCCCAGAGGGGCAGGGGGTGAGGTATTCTTTAAAGTAAGCAATCAAACTTTCATCTACCATATAATTCACAATTTCTCGTGGAGTATAAAACGAACCAGTTTGTTTGCGGGCTGTCGTTTTCGTTTCAGGGTTATAAGAAGCCAACAAATTTTCAAAAACCTTGCCTAATAATTCAGGATCAAGAGCGATCTCTTCTTCGAGTGGTGTATTTTCGGTAACGGTGAATTTGTATTGTTTCAAGATACGAATGATTCCTTTCACCTTTTCTTTTTTATGCTTCGTGTCTCCGTATATTTTACTGAAATCTATTTCCCTCTCTTTACCAAAAAATAAGTCATCCGGAATATTAATTTGTTTTTGGGTTTTTGGATGATCGCTAAAACAATCTATACGAACTTCATTAGAGCCTTTTCCGGTTTCATCTTTACGTTTATCTAAACATTCAAACAAACCTCCGTTTAAAAAAGGTATTTCCCTAAAAATATTTAGTACGCTTTCGGAATCTTTGAATTCTTTCTCGTATCTGTATAGGCTATGTACCATATAATCTTTGTCTTTTACCTCAATTCCATTCGTAACACGAAACCTTCTTTCCAAATCCATTTCAGTATTTAAAGTAGCAAAAAATAGATTTTGTAAAATGGCTTTGTAATAAACAGTGGATGATCCTTCTTTTTCCATAAAATGGTTTAATGTCTTTTTCAAGAATTCTTCCCTAAACAAATCTTCCGATATAAATTCTCTACCACCTTCCAAACGCTTTTCTTTCAGAAACCAAACAAAAATAAGCCTTGTTAGCATACGAATTACGCTTAGTGAATTCCGAATGTCTCTATTTTCATGTACATCTTTTGGAAATTCTGCAATATCAATTGCCCAAAAATACCAATTCGATATGTCTTTGTAAAATCTCTTGTTTAACTCTTTGGTATCTAATACTTTCTGCCAAGCATTGTGAAAATCAACAAAGTTACTCAAACTGTATTTGGCTTTAATACAATCCAAAGATAAATCATACAGAATTTCAATGTGTCCTCTGTGTGGATTTTCAACTTGAATGTCTTTGATCAAAGTCACTTTTTCCAAAACGTCTTTGCTCACGTCTAGCTTGTTTGGTCTCCTATCAATAATTGCCAGAGTCAACACACTTCCATAACGAAAGAGTATCATAACCGGAGCCATAAAGAGTTTGTTTACGGCTCTTGTAATTTGAGATAACTTTGTTTTGGAATAAATATCTCCCTTCAATTGAATACCTATAAATATATAGGACTCATACTCATTGGGATTGTATTTTTTGTTTTCAAAAAGGGAATGACTTTCCAAAACTTCATCTTTGGTATATTGAAAGAGAATATTTGCTTCTTTCCACTCTCCAAAACAGGCTTTTTCTTCCGGAATATTCCTTTCTCTGAATAGTTCTTTAAAATCATTTTTTGTATAGTCTGATGTTTTATCGCTTTTGTAACCAAGAGTCTCAAAAAAACTCACCCCCAACCCCTCTCCAAAGGAGAGGGGAGAAGCGAGGAATTGTTTGATTTGTTCTTTTTTTTCTGTTTCAGTTGTTTTCATATTTATTTAAATGTCTTATTCTCTATGTCTCGATAAAAATTTCTTCAGGCACCTGAGCTTGTAGAAATGGCCATATAAGTAGCCGAGCATAAGTTTTAGTGAAAGTAATGATTCTTTTCTCTTGTAACCATCTTTCATATTGCTCGTTATCCCACAAAACAGAATCCAATAAATGCCTTAATTTGTCTTTTCGGTTCAATTCCTTATTAGAGGAACCAATGATTGAATTTTCTTCAATAACCAGAATAACGTTATGGATACCTGGACGAAAAGAGAACGAATTTATTTTTAATATAACTGTTCCATCTTCTTGAATTTTAGCTGTTGTCTCTATACTTTTCATTGTTTACTCCTTAGCATTTACTCTATTTTAATTTCCCTTTTTCTATTTTGGAAATGTCAGCCAACAACTCCCTGAACCTGTCGAAGGACTTTCTGCTCTTTTTTATTGAGTATTTCTTTATACAATACAACTGGATCCAAATCTACCTTATTGGGCCAACAAACAGTTCCTAATTCTTGATTTACTCTTACTAGCTTAAAATAGTTCCATTCTTTTAATGGCTCAAAAACGCCTTCATAAGTGATCATTTTTTCTAAATTGATTACTCCAGTAATACCGTTTTCAAACTTCAAGTAAAGTAATGATTTTTTTCTTGGTTTTACATATACTATATCTACTAACATTATTACACCAACGGTTCTATATATTTTAACTCTTTCTTTTGTTTTGCAAATTCCCAATCTTCTTTTAACTCGTCTTGATGCAAAGATGCCCATTCAACAACAAGCCCTCTTACTCTAGAAGGTAGTTCACCTTCTAGAATTGTCAATGTCTCAATAGATACCATAGCTTTATAATTTCCATATCTAACATGAAAATGTGGTGGGTTATGGTCGTTATGAAACATCGCGATAATTATACCTAAAAACCTTGATATTTCTGGCACTATGATTTTTCTCCTTTTATTCTATCTTAAATGTCTTATTCTCTACATCTTGATAATAATTATGGATTGTCGTTTTTTCTACAATGCTCATCCTTGGAAAGCTGTCCAATACTGTTAGCATCTCTTCTTCTGTAAGTACATACAGTTGGAAAACTATTGCGTCGATTTTTGGATAACAAATCATCATAGGTATTTTATAAATATATTGTTTAATGCCATTCTTTTTTTAGTTCGATAAATATAATAATCAGAATCAATTGTAATGATATTCGTAATTCCATAAATTTCTGAAATTACAATTAAAGAACCATCTGCAATATCCATTGGTAAATCTTCGTATTTTTTTGCTAATTCGATTAACCTGTTATAATAGTCTTGTTTAAATTCTAGTATGTTTAGACCACCATCTAGTATAAAACTCATTAAATTAATTTGAGCCTTAGTCGATTTTCTTAATAGATGTCCAACTTCCGTAATTACAAAATTTGTAGTAAATAATTCACCACTGAAATTTTTTAGAAAATCTATGATATTTTCATGATACTTATCGCTAGCATCAAATAATGCATATAATGGTCCGGAATCAATGAGAGTTCTTTTCATATAATATGTTCTCTAAGATTAGTTTTCTTTTTTGAGAAATGTCTTTTTTTCCACTTGAATAGACTCCAAAATATTTTTTTCCTATTTCATAAGGAGTTTTCTTATTCTTTTGATAGTAAGAATCAATATACCCTTTTAATACTATTTTAATAAGTTCTGATTCTGAAATATTTTCCTCTTTTGAAATTTTGAACAACCCTTCTTCAATTTCTTGAGTTAGATTTATGGTTAGTGCTTTTTGTCTGCTCATTTCATTTATCCTACCTTAAAAGTTTTGTTTTGTATGCCTCGATAATAATTATGGATTGTCGTTTTTTCTACGATGCTCATTCTCGGAAAACTGTCCAAGACTGTTAGCATCTCTTCTTCTGTAAGTCCATACAGATGGAACACCATTGCATCGATCTGTGCTTCCCATTTGGAGACCTCACCCCCGTCCCCTCTCCAATCTGGAGAGGGGGTTTGCTTTGCAACAAGTATCTTGTCTACGAGTGCGATCAGGGGTTTTTGTAATCCTGGATTGTCGATTGGTGCTTTGGGAATTGGAAGTTTGTTTACATAATATTTATCAAAGTCCATTGTTCGAATAGCACGACAAAAAACAAACCAGTAATAATACCAAGATGCAAATTTTGAATTTAAGATACCAAGGATATATTCTTCTTTAACACCTTTATTTGTAATAAATGTATTCATTACCGTATCCAATGTTAAAACTCCAATTTTTTATCTAAGCTTGCCATTATAATAATACTATCTTGTACGTGAGCAACTATTCTTTGAGAAATAATTTTAGTCTTTCTTTTTCTTAGTTCATCAACTTTGGAAATTAAGTCTGCTTTTGGTAATTTTTATCTTATCAATTTCACCATGAATATCATATCTACCAATGTTTTTTCCTCGTAAAATATCTTCACCTTTGGTTGTTAATTTGCTTTGGTAAGGCAATCCTCTGCAAGTATTGGAGATTTCACCCAAAGGAATAAAGCAGTTTTTTAATTTTTTAATATGTTCAAAGATTTGGAATTAACGTAAATCGGTATTATATCATAAGCATTTATAAACTTATTATCTATTTGTTCATTATGAACTTTAATGGATTCATTCCAATAATCTCCAACGGTCATTTTATAAGATGCTTGTTTATCTTTGATTGTAACTATTATAACTTGTTCCAAAAGAACATTTTCAAACGCTTTGGTTGTATCAATTACAATACTGAGAACATTATCCTCTGCAATTAGATTACGAGTGTTTTTCCATCCTTCTGAAAATGCTATAGACTTTGGAATAATATAACTCAAAATCCCTTTCCGTTTTAATGTTACCAAGCCAAATTCCATAAAAAAGGAAGCAGAATCTTTTTTTGTCTATCATAGAATTTATAAGATTTTTCGATATTTTTAAGATATTCTTTTAAATCAGCTCCATACGGCGGATTTCCTATCACAACATCAAAGCCACCTTTCCCCAGCCCCCCGTGAACGGGGGGAGTTACTTGCGTTAGTTACTCCCCAGCTCGGGGGAAGGGGGGGAAATCCCAAACATGTGTTCAGGGTCGAACCAATCCGCAGATTTGAGTCTATCATAAGGATTCCATTCGGCAATTTTGCTAGCTGAATCTTTAGAAAACTGATTTTTTAGAAGAAATTCAGAAATTTCTTTTGCGTTTCTCTTTATCTTTCTCTCGCAGTTCTTTTTTTTCTCTTTATAAGTCCTTGCATCAAAGTGTTGTTTGCGAATGTCACTTAGTTGATTTTCCAACTTCTTTTTTAAAGTATCACCAATTAACAAACCTTCCGGTTTTTCCAAATGAACAAGTGTATTTGCTGCTACAAAGTTTGTTTCCAAGTTTGGTAAAGGAACAATTCCATAGTTGTCTTTTTTGTCTTTATTTGCTTTTTGATCTATAATCAAAGAAATGAAAAATCGAAGTTTGGAAATCTCAATGGCTATAGGCTGAATATCAACTCCATAAATACAGTTCTTGATTAAAAATAGCTTTCTACCATAATCTTGGTAGTTGTTCTTTTCATTAAAAGCTTCTTCAATTTCTTTTTTAACGTGTTTACGAATACTCACATCAGGAATTTTCTCTGCCTGATTCAATTGCAATCTTTTCCATTCTTCATTTTTTGGATCAAGTTTATGAAGAACATAAACAAGCTTATGCAAAATTCCCATAGGAAAAGCTCCAGATCCACAAGCAGGATCGAGTATCTTGATTTTGTGTATAGCTTGGATCAGATTTTGAACTTCTTCTACTGTGAAAAAATGCTCTTCCGCTGAATGAGAAAGTAAATGACGAAGTTTGGAAACCCCACCCAAACCCCTCCCAGAGGGGCAGGGGTGAGGTATTCTTTAAAGTAAGCAATCAAACTTTCATCTACCATATAATTCACAATTTCTCGTGGAGTATAAAACGAACCAGTTTGTTTGCGGGCTGTCGTTTTCGTTTCAGGGTTATAAGAAGCCAACAAATTTTCAAAAACCTTGCCTAATAATTCAGGATCAAGAGCGATCTCTTCTTCGAGTGGTGTATTTTCTGTAACGGTGAATTTGTATTGTTTCAAGATACGAATGATTCCTTTCACCTTTTTTTTTTTATGCTTCGTGTCTCCGTATATTTTACTGAAATCTATTTCCCTCTCTTTACCAAAAAATAAGTCATCCGGAATATTAATTTGTTTTTGGGTTTTGGATGATCGCTAAAACAATCTATACGAACTTCATTAGAGCCTTTTCCGGTTTCATCTTTACGTTTATCTAAACATTCAAACAAACCTCCGTTTAAAAAAGGTATTTCCCTAAAAATATTTAGTACGCTTTCGGAATCTTTGAATTTTTCTCGTATCTGTATAGGCTATGTACCATATAATCTTTGTCTTTTACCTCAATTCCATTCGTAACACGAAACCTTCTTTCCAAATCCATTTCAGTATTTAAAGTAGCAAAAATAGATTTTGTAAAATGGCTTTGTAATAAACAGTGGATGATCCTTCTTTTTTCCATAAAATGGTTTTAATGTCTTTTTCAAAATTCTTCCCTAAACAAATCTTCCGATATAAATTCTCTACCACCTTCCAAACGCTTTTTTTCTTTCAGAAACCAAACAAAATAAGCCTTGTTAGCATACGAATTACGCTTAGTGAATTCTGAATGTCTCTATTTTCATGTACATCTTTTTGAAATTCTGCAATATCAATTGCCCAAAAATACCAATTCGATATGTCTTTGTAAAATCTCTTGTTTAACTCTCTTTGGTATCTAATACTTTCTGCCAAGCATTGTGAAAATCAACAAAGTTACTCAAACTGTATTTGGCTTTAATACAATCCAAAGATAAATCATACAGAATTTCAATGTGTCCTCTGTGTGGATTTTCAACTTGAATGTCTTTGATCAAAGTCACTTTTTCCAAAACGTCTTTGCTCACGTCTAGCTTGTTTGGTCTCCTATCAATAATTGCCAGAGTCAACACACTTCCATAACGAAAGAGTATCATAACCGGAGCCATAAAGAGTTTGTTTACGGCTCTTGTAATTTGAGATAACTTTGTTTTGGAATAAATATCTCCCTTCAATTGAATACCTATAAATATATAGGACTCATACTCATTGGGATTGTATTTCTTGTTTTCAAAAAGGGAATGACTTTCCAAAACTTCATCTTTGGTATATTGAAAGAGAATATTTGCTTCTTTCCACTCTCCAAAACAGGCTTTTTCTTCCGGAATATTCTTTTCTCTGAATAGTTCTTTAAAATCATTTTTTGTATAATCGGGTGTTTTATCGCTTTTGTAACCAAGAGTCTCAAAAAACCTCACCCCCAACCCCTCTCCAAAGGAGAGGGGAGAAGCGAGGAATTGTTTGATTTGCTCTTTTTTTTCTGTTTCAGTTGTTTTCATGTTTTTGTCTCAAAATCAATTTGCATTCTTGTGGCAAATTGTTATACAGTAAATTTAAATTATGTGTTTTGGAAAATGGGATATTTTGATAGATAAAAATTGACTTAATTGCTTTCTCGGTTGACTGTTGGCAGAGATAACATACATTTCTTGGGAATCGCTCCACCGTTTCGGAAAGTGCAATTGCACTATTCAAGTCTTCTTCGGCGTATTTAAGCCATGTTTTCCATTCCGGTATATTCTCGTTCATATATTAATTTACCCTCCTTTAAAGCATGATAATATATAGACCATTTCTTTTGTTTATATTTAGATTCTTCGTCTTGACTGATAACCAAAATATCAGTTGCTATAGGAAAGTTTTCTAATAACTTCCGAATCTGAATAGCTAATTTCCTCCTATGCTCAACTTCTTTAAATTCTATTAGAATATCTAAATCACTATTTTCATTTTCCGTACCTTTGGCATAAGAGCCAAATATAAAGATTTTTTCCGGTTTGAATGTTGGAATGATTCTTTTTATTGTTTCATCCTTAAGATAACTGAATTCATATCTTGTTGTTTTGTTTTCTGCGATCATAGCATTCTCCTTTATTAATTATACCATACTTTTATCAAAATCATTTTATAATCAACCAGGTTACAAGCTCAAAATCGTCTACATCTTTTATTTGTTCCTTCTTAGATGGAAGGACAGAGTGCCTGCTTGTTGTTAGGGCTAACAGATTCTTTTTCTGAAAGACTCCTACCGTTTCTTCAATGGACTTCACAAGTAACTTATTGTAAAAATCCATATTTTTTCCGTTATCGGTTTCTTTATTAAATTGGTTACAAAGTTTTTCAATTGGAGATGTGATCCCAACACACAAAGCTCTATAGATGTCTAAAATCTGCTTGGCATGAGTAAACTTGTAACGAACATCTCCATTTTCTTGAACATAAACAAGATAAAACGGTTGTAAGGGATTCACAGATTCAGAACTTGCAGTTCCTACTTTATGCCTTAAGCAAAATATAACTCCAGGAGATACAGTCTTATTTTGTTTATTTTCTATCTCAACTTCTTTTGGGACAAGAGAATACAAACCAAAAGGAGTTTCCCTAAGCATTTTTTCATTGGATTGCAAATAGTTTAGTAAATCCACTCGAAAGTCATCCAAAGTAAACTCACTAAAAGAAACGTTATCAGTCAAATCATCCAAATCCAGAATTTCTTTTTGTAGCCTCTTTAGCTGTTCATCTCTATAACTCAATTCATCACTTACCATATTTTCAATTTCTTCGACATTTAAAATATTTTCCTCATTTGTAGCAGTAATGTCTACCAATGCCATTCTAGCTTCCACTCTATGCTTTAACTTGATGTAATTGTCCAAATCTTCTGTGGGCCAGAAATTAACCAGGTGAACCGAATTATTTTTACTACCTAAACGATCAATCCTACCAAACCTTTGGATAATACGAACAGGATTCCAATGAATATCATAATTTATCAGGTAATCACAGTCTTGGAGGTTTTGTCCTTCAGAAATACAATCTGTTGCAAATAGTACATCAATTTCTTCTATAGGCATTTTATCCAGTTTTTCACGATGTTTTGAAATGGGCGAAAAATTGATTAAAATTTCTTCATATCTAGAACTACCTAAAGTTGTTTTGTTTACACCACTCCCCAAAACCAAAGCCGTATGAACACCCAACTCTTTGTAAATATGATCTTTCAATTGCTCATAAATGTATATAGCCGTATCAGCATAAGCAGTAAATACTAAAACTTTTTTATTCGGCTTTCCATCATTATTTTTATTAGGATTTTTTATTTTTTCTGTTATCAAATCTTTCAATTTATGAAGTTTGGCATCTCTAATGGGAGTAATAGCTTCTGCCTGGTTATACAGAGAAACCAATTGCTCCCTGTCTTTTTCCAAATCTTGAAGCCATTCGTCTACTTTTAAGTCATCCAATTTATACACCAGTTTTTCTCCAATTTCAAATGCTTGTTTCAAATCTTCGTCTTCCATTTCTTCATTGGTTACTATTTCATCTGTTGCATAGCTTGTATTTTTATTATCTCTAAATTTCTGATATTCTCTTATTTTATCTTCCAAGGTATCTATCTTTTTAATTGTTCTGTCCAGAGTGATTTTAAAAGAAAAAATAGAACTTTCTATTCGTTTCATAAAGTTGGTTTTCATCATTCCTATCAAAAAATATTCCCTTTGACTTTGTGAAAAATTTTTCACCATTCTGGAAACCTTCGTCTCATAGAGCTGAATTTTCTCTTCTTTTAGATAAGCAAAAGGGTTAAACAAACTCAGTTTATACTTTGTAATTTCTTCATTTACTTTATCATAAGATACAAAGCGATTATTCATATCAATCCTAGTTGTAACGGATATAGGTTTGGCTCTTTTTGGGAATTTACCAATTATTTCTAAACTTTCTTTATAATACCTTTCGATATGCTTTCTTGACCTTGCTATTGTTAATTGGTCTAGCATCTTAAAAAATGAGGATGGTAGTTTTTCCAAAAGTTCTAATGTTCTCCTTTCGGCATTTTTTTTGTGGTCTGCCCACATAGTAAAGACTTTTTGAGAAGTTATTAAAGTTTGGTTTATGCTTTGGATTCCAATTGTAAATAGATAAGCAGAATCATCTCCCGCAGTTATAAAGTAAATTTGATTTCTTAAATCTTGCAAGTGAACATTCACAGGAGTAGCAGACAAAAGTAATACCTTTGTTTTCCTTCCTTTTTGAATCACATCTTCCATTAATTTTTCATAACGGCTTTTTTTGATTACATTTCCTTCTTCGTCTTTTTTTCCTTTGGTATTATTCCTAAAATTATGCGATTCGTCAATTACTACCAAATCAAAGTTTTCCCAATTCAATGTCCTTAAATCAATATCTCCTTGCTTTCCGGAATCTCTGCCAAGATCGGTATGATTCAAAACCATATAACCAAATTTGTCTTCCAAAAAAGGATTCAATATAGAATTGTTAGCTGCCTGGTAAACTGTCCAATTGTCCCGTAGCTTTTTAGGACAAAGAACAAGAACACGATCATTTCTTAATTCGTAGTATTTTATAATTGCCAAGGCTTCAAAAGTTTTTCCCAAACCTACGCTATCGGCGATAATGCAACCGTTGTATTGTTCTATTTTATTAATGGCTGATTTTACACCATCCTTTTGGAATTCGTATAAGGATTTCCATATAAGAGAATCAAAGAAGTGGCTTTTTTCTTCTAATAACTCTAACTTACTTTTGTCTTGTAAGTATTTCTGAAAGATGTGATATAGAGTTTTGTAATAAATAAACTCAGGAGAATAATCCAAATACAGTTGCTTAAGATATTCAATTACTTCTTCTTTTACGTCCTCCACTTCCTCACTATTCCAAAGCTCATTAAACCAGCTAAGCAAATCCAATGTATCACGCTTGGAATCTATAATCAGATTAAGTTCAATATTAGGATTAGAGCCAAATCCAATACCTCTATTTGTAAAATTGGAGCTACCCATTATAGCATGGGATAACCCACTTGGTTCATGAATATGATATAGTTTCCCATGCAGAAAATTACTTTTTTTAACGGATTTGATTTCTACTTTTTTAGCTATCCATTCCTCACAATCTCTTGCTATTTTACTTTGCTCTAGACGGTTGGAAAGAGATAAACCATGGTCTTCAATATCAAAAGATTTTTTATCAGTTTTGTCTGGGTCTAATGATTTGGTAAACCTGGGTTCTCCAAACAAAAATCTCAATTCGGAAATGCTCTCAAGTCTATCTTTCAATTGATAATAGGCGTAAATTGTAAAAAAGGCGGAAACGAAAGATAATTTGGATTCTTCTACAATCGTTTTTTCTAAGAATTCCCCTACACTTCCATTTTTTCGATTATCCCTTATGTTAGAAAAACTGATATTTTGCTGGTTAAATTTTTGCAAACTAAGATCCTGTAAAAGTAGTATATATATATCTTTTTCGGGTTATTATTAAAGAAATATTAGTATTTTACACATTTCCGAAAAACATCAAAATCTATACAATTCATCAGGAAATCCGGTAGAATCAAAGCATTTACTTTCCAGTAGGTTAAAAGAAACAACCGTAAAATGTGGTTTTAAGGCTTCCATATAGAAATGTAAAGGTCTTTGGTAGGCGTACGGGTCGTTAAACCCAAGTTCTTTTTTCATGCGATCATAGTCCTTGTCGGTTGGAACTGAAAAATACAAATACTTTGTAATTCGAGAAAGTTTTTGAAACATATTTTCTATATCTCTTCCTATGTATTGAAATACGGAATTACATATGGTGAAATCCAGTGGATTTTGTTCTATATTCAAAATAGTAAAGTCTTGGATTGAGGAGTGTATTATAGAAATATCCAAGCCACTAATCCACCTCGATTTGCTGAGTTTGTCTACCATTTCCCAGGAAGGCTCTATGGCATACACCTTATCCGGTTTTAGCAATTTCACAAAGTCTTCTAAAAGGTTTGCTTTTCCAAAACCAAAATCTGCCATAGAATACACCTCTATCTCACAAAGCGTAAATAGGGAAGCAATATAACGGGCGTGGTCTTTGGAATTATATGTTCCGTCAATGTCTATTTCATCTCGATAAACGGTTTTCCAGTATTTTTTATCAAAGGCAAGACCATTGGCAGCTGATGTAAGAACGGAATGTTTCACACTTCGTTTACAACAATAGATAGGGATATAATATCGGTCATAATTTTTTTCATTTTATCATAAGGTGTTGGCTGATAAAAGTCCTGAATGGATTTTAAAAGGTCTTCTTTTACAGCAGAATATTTGTCGCTATTGTAGATTCTTTGCATAAATTCTTTATTTACTAGTACGCTATTGGTATCTAATGAGATAAACAAGGTGTCTTTTGTTTTGAATCCTTTGTTGATCGAACTGGCTGTTTCTTGATTTAAGCCATTTACAATCAAAAAGTCATCTTTTTGCATTTCGGATATGTGGTTGAATTCAATCTTTTCTCCATAAAAAAAGTATACAATATCGCTAAAAGTTGCTGAGCCATAAACCTTTTGTTCAGGTTTCATAACTTTGGTTCGTAAGGAGGTGAGTAACCTGCCTTGTTGTATCATCTTTTCCGTATTCAAAGAACCTTTGTGGTTGTATGAAAAATAAACGGAAATTCCGATTAATACAATCACAACAAAAAGGGACTTGCGGTTTGTTAATTCTTTCTCCTTTTCCAGTAGAATATGCGTAAAAAGAATCAACAAAAAAATCGGAACAAACTGAATTAAAATATTTCTTACCTTAATAAATAAAAATTGAAACGAATTGCTTCCAAAAAATTCAAAAGAACCTAGTACTACAATTAATGAGACCATAAAACCACCATAAGCCAATAAGACAGTTAAAGGAATGTTTTTCTTTTTATAAAATACTGTTATTCTGGTTTGTCTCATTTCTTTGATGCAATATACTGTGATGTAAACGGAAAATACGACTAAAAACATAACAAAATTCGACAAGAAGCCTAAGATGGTCAGTATACTCATTACAATCAAATCTATAAACGTTTCCAATCTGGAATAGATATAAAGAACTTGAATTATAATAAGACATAACAATTCACCGCTATATTGAAAGGGAAGGTTTACAGATAAAGGTGAAAATGCGATTAAGTATAATAAAAAATAGTGATTTAGCTTCCAGATTTCCTTACGGAAAATTAACATACACAAATGTAAAAATACACTGTATAAAATAGAAAGATAGATTTTATAGGCTAAAAGATAATTCAAACCCGTTATATTTTTCCAATAATATGTAGTAATTGCCGGTAGAGGCTCTCCGTACCTTCGAGCTTGTCCTTCTTCCATAATGGATTTTAAATTGGCGAGGTCAAAATACGCATTTGCGTGTCTTGGCTCTCCACGAAAATTGTATAAAGTACTCAAAACTACGCATAAAAACAATATGGAAAGAATAATATTCAAAGGACTAACGGGTTGGCTTTTTTTATATATCATACTACCTATCCATAAAAACTACCTAATTTTATAGTGACATTCTTTTTGGTTATTTTTTTGTGTATAGTAAATTTATATGGATTATCAACTTATTTTAGGACTTGATGTTATCATTGAATCTTTTTTTCTAATATACCTCTTAATTCCATGATTCTAAAGCCAATGCTTTGGAAAAAGAAAAATCCCTAAGTGTAACAACTTAGTTTTATCCTTTTTTGACTGAAGTAATCTTTTTTTCTCTACTAAAAATAGTATCAATATGATAAATGCTTTAAACCATAAATATGTAAAAAAAAATAGGTTTATAAGGTGTTATTGGAGTATTGAATGAAAAAGTGGAAAGTAGGTATATTGGGTGCTACAGGTTCTGTTGGGCAAAGGTTTGTTCAATTGTTGGAAAACCATGAGTTTTTTGAAGTTACACATCTCGCAGCCTCAGACAAAAGCGCTGGAAATGTTTATGGTGATGTTATGGCTTCTAGATGGAAGGTTTCCAATAACATACCGGAATATGCAAAAAAAATTAAAGTTAGTAAATGCTCTCCTTCGGATACACCTGGGGTTAATCTCGTTTTTTCCGGTTTGGATAGCAGTATAGCCGGAGAAGTTGAGACGGAATACGCAAAAGCAGGGATTATGGTTATTTCCAATTCCAAAAATCATCGAAATGATACGGATGTACCGATTCTTTCTGCGGAAGTAAATCCGGGGCATTTGGAAATTTTAAACTACCAAGCAACACCGGGTAAAATTATTACAAATTCAAACTGTACAATTATGGGAGTTACAATCACCCTTAAACCGATTTTTGAAAAATTTGGAATTGAATCCGTTGTTTTATTTTCGATGCAAGCTATTTCTGGAGCCGGTTATCCTGGGGTTCCCTCGTTAGATATTTTAGGAAATGTTGTTCCTCACATAGGCGGAGAAGAGGAAAAAGCTGAATTTGAACCTCTAAAATGCCTTGGAAAATTGGAAAACGGTCAAATTGTGCCGGCTGATTTTAAAATATCAGCTCATTGCAACAGGGTACCTGTTATAGACGGTCATACTGTTTGTGTATCAATAAAACTAAAAAAACAAGCCACAATAGAAGAAATCAAAAAGGTGTGGAATGAGTTTGAAGGTGAACCACAAAAACTAAAGTTACCTTCTGCTCCTGCAAAAGTGATAGATTATAGAGAAGAAATAGACAGACCACAACCAAGGCTTGATTTAATGAGTGGAAATGGAATGGCTACCACAGTTGGTAGATTACGAAAAGATACTGTATTGGATTTTAAATACGTGCTCTTAAGCCACAATACTATTCGGGGGGCGGCTGGAGCAGCAATCCTAAATGCTGAATTGATTTACAAAAAAGGATTAAATAAGGCAGGATAAAGAAATTGACAGAAGCCAATAAACAAGTCGTACAGGTAACGGATTATGCACAGGCTTTACAATCAGTGCAAGGTCTAGAGTCTAGAGGGGATTTTCAATTCAGAGGTGTTCATAAATTTTTCATGACAATTCATGAATGGACGGAGAAATACTCAACAAACAAAACTCTTCCTACGGTTGAGCAGCTCATGAAAAATGTGGGGTTAGAAAAAGAGCAAGTAGACCTTTTTGTGAATGAAATATGTATTAAAAGAAACCCACCTCTTATCAAAAAAATATCTACCATTGAGTACGTTCCCAATTCATCAGCAAAATCCGAAATATTGTCGAATTTATTGAAACCTATAACAGTATTTGCAAGACCAACCGTTATTGATGCAGGTTCGGCACATCGGTATGTACTGGGTTGTAATGAATCATCAGCAGAGGCAATAAAAAATTGTATAAAAAATAATCGAGTTCCTTACAAAGGGGACAAATTTCGAGATTTAATATTTTCAAAAATTAATTCCAATAAATTAAGTGATACCTATGCTTCTGCGGATATTGGAAATTTGTTTACTTGTCCCTACAATACAACCAAAGATCTTAAGCAAGAAACGATCAATATGCATTTGAAACCAGTATTAAAAAAGCTAATCGAAGATAAAACACTTTTGTTTTTTCGGAATGAAAACGCTTCCAAATCCGGTAATAAGTCGATATTTCTATACAATAATAAAGAAGAAATCGTTGAAAGAGTTGATATATACTTGCAGTATTTGAAAAAGAATATCGTCCCTTTACTTCAAAGGATTGGAGTTATATCCCAAATTTCAGAAGAGGAATATGCCGAGTTCAATACTCTAGCGGAAACTCTTCTAACCTATATGGATGAATCGTATGCCGATCAAAGGACAATGGTTGGAGAGTTGATTGTTTTGTATAAATTCTATGAGCAATTTACTGAAGATTCTGTTAAAAAGAACGTTCGAGAAAAGTTAAACGAAGTATTGAGTTTATTGGAAAATGCCGGAAAAATGGTTGACATATCTGCCATTCGGATCAATGGAGAGCCACTTCCTCAAGAGATTGTGCCTCTTTTGATTTCCAATGAAAATATTTTACATGCTGAGTATGATGATAACAGGAATTATTATGAATTCATTCTCCATAAAAAGTGTGTAAAACAAGCAATTGCCCAAGCCAAGAAAGTCTATAATTCTACCGGTGTTGATACGGATGTTAGAATTTTAAATAAAATGAATGTTATGAAGCTCTTGGATAAGGACGAGCAAAAAGAGTTTATCGGTGTGGAATCTGAAAGTTTGTTTAAATACCTACCTTTTTTGGTAAGGATGTGGAGACGATTATTCGGAAATATTTTTGTAACAAAAGAAGAAGCCCAAGCCATTCGCGTTCAATTGGAAATGGAGCAAAAAAAGAGGATTATCGAATCCAAGCAGAAGGTTATTGAAAAAGAAAAGTCAAAACTTGCTGAGGAAAGAATCAAACGAAAAGAAACAACGGAAAAAGTGGAAAAAGAAGAAGCTATTTCCATGAGTAGCGAAAGCGGGGAAGGTATCAACTTTGATGATGAAAAAGAGGTCAGAAACGTTCAGCAAAAAATAGCAACTATTCTTGATTACGCTTGGGATTCTAAAATACTGCCCGATAGGGAATATCTTTTGGAAAATTTAGGGAATTTGATGACCGAAAATCAACTGATATTTTTCCTTAAAAAGTTTTCGCAAAAAGATATTTTATCTTTTCAGATTAAATCAAAATCGAATAACGTTACAAAATACAAATGGCCTATTTTGGTTAGCAGAAGTTACCTAAAAAGAAATGGGCAAAAATTATTGGATAACGCTAAAAAGCAAACTGACGAGCAAAGGAAATCTCTAATGCCTGACCAGGATAAGTTTGATGTTTATAATTCCATAGAGGATTTTTTGAATAAAATTATTTATAAAATATAAAACCTGATTATTTTTTTAGCATATATAGGGTAATTACTATTAGAGGGATATTTTTGCTTAATACTCCAAAAGGGTGAATCCAATAGCGTGGTGCTAAAAAACTAAGGATCAAAGTATATATTCCGACAAAAAGTAGCTGAAATACTAGAATAAAGCTTCGGTATTTTTTTGAGAATGTTGCAAATCCTAATACAATGTCAACAAAGCTACCTAACAAAATAAATATTACGGACGTATTATAGTTTGCACCAATCTCTTTCATTAAAGAATAGCTTTGCTCCCAAGAAATTAGAGAGCTAATACCCGACCAAACCCAAACATATATAACGGTAAGTAGTGCAAATAAGTCAAGAAATGTAGTTCCGGCTTTTAAATCATTCGGGTTTATTTTGGAGCTTGTTTTTTCAAACATAGGTTTATAATCATGAGTGGAGATAGTTTGAATCATTTTTAACATCTCTCGATTGAAAATCCCAATCGATATTTTGGGAAATATTCGAAAAAGGAAAGTGAGTAAAAAATTGGAAATGGGAATAAATAAACCCTTATGCCCTTTGATGGCAGAAAGCAAATCCTCTAAAGATTCCGGCTCTGACAAAGCAAAAACTTGTTTTGGGTAGTTGTTGAAATTTTCTACTGTGTCTTGTAGTAGGGTTGTTAGTTGCTCTATGTGAATACTTGGAAGAGAACATTTGAGAACTGGAATTATTGGAAGGTGTGCTAACTCGGTAAAAAACTGCGTACTTTTTCCATTTTGACCGATCACAATTCCCGGATAAATTACGATAGTTTGTTCTTGTTTCAACAAAAAATCGTCTACAATTTTTTTGGATTTTAAAAATTCTGTGGGTGGAACATCTTTTTCAGCTCCAATGGCTGAAATATTAATAATCTTTATATGTTTTTTTACACAAGTTGAAAACAGGCTTAAGGGTGTTTTGGTTTGGATACGTTCAAAATCACCTTCAATAATTCCTATGGCATTAATTACTAAATCTATATCTTTAAGGACATATTCCCAGTCATTTTCCTTTGAGAAGTCCACGAATTTCCAATTGCCATAACTTTCCAAACGTTGCCTACTAGCAAGAGTTATATTGTGTATGGAAACTAATTTATGAAAAACACTATTTCCGATAAATCCGGTAGCACCTAAAATAAGTATATTCATCTTATAGAAACGCCTTATAAACCATTAAATAATAAAGGTACAAAGAAGCTGCAAAAGAAGGTATTCCTAGATAAAACCAAAAATTCATTAGTTTATGAAATTCGGGAGTAATTTCGTTTTTCTCTTCAATGATTTCACTTAATTTATTTTGAATAAAGACAGTTCTTATCCAAAGAACAAAAACAACAAAGCTGATAGAGAGTACTATCCAAAACCACCTGGTGTACTGATATCCGATCATGTAAGATAAAACAACTCCCGTTATCAATTGAATGATTACGGATGGTGTTGTAAAAATTTTATCTGCAAAAATTACCAATTTTAAAACGTGCTTTAGAGTTTCGATAGAATTAGAAGTTTTATAGGTGAAGTATAAATAGAAGGCACTTCCAAAACCGGTTCCAATCATTAATGTTGCACTTAGAATATGGATTAATTTAAAAAACGGATAGTTCATAATTTCATTTTTAAACCTTATAACCAAATACAAAACCTATTTTGTCAATGACAATTTTTATAGTAAGAAATTTAAAGTTAAAATAGGTCTATCTAAAAATGAATCAATTAACCTATCGTTTAACCTCTGCTTTCCCTTTTTTGCTAATTTTTGCGTCTCTGCTTTCTTTATTTTATCCTGGTTTGTTTACTTGGTTTCGTGGAACGTCTATTACAATTGGTTTAGGAATCATTATGCTTGGAATGGGAATTACTCTAAAACTAGAAGATTTTAAAAGAATCTATTTGTATCCATCCAATGTCCTTCTGGGAATTGGATTGCAATACACCGCAATGCCAATAAGCGGTTGGACAATTGCCCATATTTTTAATTTACCTCCGGAATTTGCTACCGGTATTATATTGGTTTCTTGTTGTCCCGGAGGAACTGCTTCCAATGTTATCACCTACATAGCCAAAGCTGATGTTGCGTTGTCCGTTACCATGACTTCTTTTTCCACAATATTTGCCGTTGTGCTTACTCCCATTCTTACCTCTTTTTTGGCTGATAGCACGATTGCGGTGAATGGGTGGGGTTTGTTCTATAGTACTCTGAATGTTGTAATTGTTCCGATAGTTTGTGGAGTTTTGCTAAATCAATTTTTTCCAAAAGTCACTACCTTTTTGATGCCTGCTTCACCTGCTGTAGCGGTTTTTATGATAGTTCTGATTGTAGCGTCTATTATAGGAAGTTCCAGCGCTATCATATTGGAGCATGGATTGCAATTGATCGCTGCCGTTATGAGCCTCCATGTTTCCGGTTTTTTCTTGGGTTACGTGATTAGCAAAATGGTAATCAAAGACAAAATTGTATCTAGAACCATTTCTATCGAAGTAGGGATGCAAAATTCCGGTTTGGGAGTTGTCCTTGCCAAAGAGAATTTTACAAGTCCTATGGTTGCTGTTCCTTCCGCTATTTCCAGTTTGTTCCATTCTATAATTGGTAGCATACTTTCCGGTATATGGCGAAGAAACTAAAATTTATGCTTTACTACTTAACGTCATATACCTTAAACCACCTCCAAGGTATACTCGCATTTTGAACAAATAATTGTAGCCTTGAGCACGCGGGAGAATCTTTATTTAAAGTGCAGTTTGTTTCTATTTCGTTTGAAATTACCGAAAGCTTTTTCGTGGGCTATTTTCGGGAGAGAACTCTAATGATATTTTTTTGCCGAGTTATTCCACAAAATATCGTTTACAATTCCATTTAATTAATTCTTCTTGTAAGTAAGTATGAATAAGTCTCAAGATGTTCAAATTATGAAAGGAGCAGAATCCGAATTTAAATATTCTCAGGATCAAATTGGAATTTTGTTACTTCATGGTTTCTTGGGAAATCCAGCAGAAATGAAATATGTTGGTGAAAAATTATTTGAGATAGGTTATACTATATCCATACCTCGATATCCAGGACATGGTACATCTCTTAAAGAAATGATAAAAACTTCGACATCGGATTGGGTGATTTTTGCAAGAGAGTCTTTAATCGAATTACAGTCTAAATGTAAAATAGTTTATATTGTTGGGTTGTCTATGGGAGGGTTAATAACATTATTATTGGCAAAAGAATTTAATATAAAAAAAATTGTTCTAATGTCAGTTCCGACTGCAATTCCTAGCAAAATAATATATTTTGTTCCTTTTCTCAGTAGATTTATTAAGATATTACCTAAACCCAAATCGAATAAGGGGATTAACTCACCAGAAGCACGAGATAAACACGTTTGTTATGATGATGGACTACCTGTAAGACAGACTTGGGAACTCCATTGTTTAATAAAAAAGACAATAAAAAGTTTATCAGAAGTTTATTCCGAGACTTTGATTATGCAGTCTACTGGTGATGAGGTGATTCCGAAAAACTCAGCTGACCTACTATATTCAAATTTAGGAAGTAAAAAAAAACAGATTATTTGGTTTCAGAAAAGTAATCATGTAATATCTGTAGATTATGATAAAGACCAAGTAGCGAAAGAAATAATAGATTTTTTTGGTATGAATAGTTGATAAAACTTATTCCAATACGGATTTATAAGTATTGAGAAATCATCATTTTTTAATTTATGGATCACTATAACATAATTACCGATTTTTTATTCTTGACACTTTTCCTACCTGATTTTTACTGACATTGTTGATAATGATTCTCAATATCAAAATTTTAGAATGATTATAAAAAGTAATACGTGTATGAAAGTAAAATACTATCTTATCTATTTTCTTGCGTTATCTATTTCTTTGTATTCACAGAAAAAGGAAGAAAAGAAAAAAGATGTCTCTAAAAAATGGGACGATAAGAGCGAGGTTTTAAGATGGAAAAAAAAATATAAACTAAATAATTATTTGATAATTGGAAGTTTTGTTCTTTTGCCTTTTTCCATACATGCTTTCCATGGATTGTTTTTACCAGCTTATGGATCAAGGCAAGCCGGTATGGGCGGAGCTTTTCAAGCGGTAGGAGGTTCTGTTATGGATTTGGAATCAAATCCGTCTCACCTCAGTACGTTATCCAATCAGATTTTC
The DNA here is from genome assembly GCA_024233865.1 of Leptospiraceae bacterium. Taxonomy (GTDB): domain Bacteria; phylum Spirochaetota; class Leptospiria; order Leptospirales; family Leptospiraceae; genus JACKPA01. The sequence continues at coordinate 149,188 of JACKPA010000012.1, forward strand.
GAGTTTGGAGGAGCAATCAACAAAGCAAAGATTTCCTATGAGGATAACTTTTTGGATTTAAACAATACGGAAAGACTGTATTCGAATCAGGCAGATATAGCTCCTATAGCTCCATTGCCATACATAGGTTTTGCCACTCCCTTATCCAAAAAGATCGGGTTCGGATTTGCATTGTATGCACAAGGGGGAGGTGGTGGGGAATTTAAAGGTTTACTCAGAAATGTTCCGAATGGAAAGACTTTGGATGAATATTTTGGATTTCCTGTTCCTGGAGGTAAATCATACAGAATCAAAGAAGACGTAGTGTTTCGACTTATGAATTTAAAAGCAACACCGGGAATGGGAATAGATTTTGGTCCTTGGGGAATAGGTATCGGCTTGGATTTTGTTTATAGTCAAATGGAAATTCAGCGTCATAACAAAGATTTGACTGATGCCTATATTGTTCCTGGAGGTTTTTCTTATCGAAGTGATCCGTCTTACGGTTTTGGCGGAAAGCTGGGAGTGTTTTTTAAACTTTCTACAAATTGGAAACTCGCTTACTCTTTTACAACAAGAAACACAATGAATTTCAATGGGGATATTCGTGTTGATTCTTTAGACCCAATCCGATACAACTTTATAGAAGTTTCTCGAACCATGCAATGGCCGGAAAGGCATAGTTTTGGAATATCCTATCATAAAAATTCATTTATCTTTGCTTTAGATATTAGATATATACCTTGGAGCCAAACGTTTAGAAGTAATAAATTTACGTTAGAATATCCGTTTATCCAAACACCATTTGGGAATGACGTTAATACAATCTTATTTCGTATGAACTGGCGAGATCAAAACATTTTTGCTTTGGGAATTGAATACGTCTTAGGGAGGTTTATTTTAAGGACAGGCTATAATTACGGAAGAACACCCCTCACTTCTTTTGGTTCTAATCCGATGTTGGGAAGCTCTATGGAGCACCACGCATCTATAGGAATGGGCTATATCTTTCAAAAAATAGCTTTTAATTTTGCTTTGGAGAAGGGTTTTCCAAAAAAAATAATTGGTTCTAATTTGGGAGATTGGTCAATCGGTCATGCGATATTTTATAGGGATGGTATTTGGCTTTATAGCTTTAGCCACTCAAAAACAACTGAAGTGACAACATTATATTTTGGTATTTCAATAAATTGGGAGAAATAAAAATGAAAAATAAAATTACATTAACTGTTAGCATAGTTTCTATCCTTTTGTGGATTGGTTCCATAAGCGTTTTTTTGTATTACTTTTTAAAGGGAAAAACAATTGAGTCCGATGACAAAAGAACTGCTGTTGTTTTGAATAATAGTGAAAAAGACTTAGTGCTTAGAGAAATGAGAACTTTATTGCTATCTGTAAATGGAATTGTTAAGGGTCTGGGAGAAGAGAACTATCCGCAAGCAGAAGAATGGGCAAAAAAGGCAGGTATGGGATTGGTTTACAGTATCGAAGTACAAGAAAGAACCATCATAGCTAAGCTACCTATCGAAATGAAAGAATTAGGACTATCCACTCATAGAGATTTTGATCATTTGGCAGGCACCATAGCTCAAAAACAACCTATTCCTGTAATCTTAAAAGAACTTGGTCAGCTCACAAGTAAGTGTATTGTTTGCCATAACATGTACAAAGTGAAATGAAATGATAAATGCTATATTGATTTTTTGTCTTGCTTTTTGTTCTCAGACATCATCAATATATCCTTATTTAAAAGAGGAAATATTTAAAATTCAAAAAGATAGTAATCGAACTCAGGTTGATAAAAATCTAAATGATCTTTCCGAGATTGCTGCTTCTCTTTCGGATGACCAAAGAGAAGAAATTTTAAGTATATTGCAAGATAAAATATCCCTTTTTCCTTACTTGCTATTTTTTCGGGACGGAAAATTGGTAAATAAAAGTAAGGTTAGTTATTAAGATATTACCTAAACGGATTTATAAGTATTGAGAATTTATCATTTTTTTTAAAACAATTGACAATTTTTTTATTCAAGAAAAATCTTGAAAAGTGGGGAGTTTGATTTTCAAAGACTTTCTTTAGCATTTGATAGGCGAGGAGCAACTTATGGCTTATGGTAGTTTCAAAACATTGGAAGAAGTTCTACTTAAATTCGGTATTGAGAGTAAAACTGAAAAATTCCTAAATGAAACGAGTATAGAGATCGCTCAAGCAATATTTGATTTTATTATGGAAAAATTCTCTAACCGTAGAAATTTTCTTAGCGAGAATTCTATTTGTGAGACTATGATTTCCCCTATCTTGCATGTTGTAACAGAAAAGCATGGATTGCCTCTTTGGTCTCATGTTCGTTTTGAAGTTTCCGAACAAGAAGGTTTAACCGGTATTCCGGATTTTTTAATAGCTCCGGCATCAAAAATTGAAACAATCTTTACAACTCCTGTTGTTTGCATAACTGAAGTTAAAAAAGAGAATTTTGATGAAGGTTGGACGCAAGGCTTATGTGAAATGATAGCGGCTCAACGTTTTAATGGTGAACCTCAAAAAATTATTTATGGTATTGCAACCTCTGGTAGTATCTGGCAATTTGCTAAACTCGTTGGTAAAAAGTTCATTCTTGATCCACGGATTTATTCGGCAACTGTCAATCTGCAACAGGTTCTAAATGTGATTAACTGGCTTCTTGGAGAGGCAAAAAAAGAATTACCCGAAAATTAGATATTATTGAAGTTATTATGATAAGCGATAGAGCTGACCACACCGAAATTATAGAAGAATTATCAAAAAATTCCATTCCACGCTGGATGGTATGCCGAGTTTTTTCTGTTGCCAGAGTCTTTCGTCCGGAGGAAAAGGTCATTCTACAAGTTCTGTGCCTTAAACCGACAGATTCTTGTGAGATACAAATCTATCAGGGTTATGACAACTTAGTCTAATGGCTACCGTATTAAAAATACAAAATTTAAAAAAAACATTCGGTGACCTTACTGCGGTTGATAGTATAAATCTTGAGATATTTTCAGGAGAACTCTTCGGATTACTGGGACCGAACGGAGCAGGAAAAAGCACTCTCATTTCAATGATAGCCGGAAATTTGAAAAGTGATAGCGGGAAAATTTACTTTCACGGAAAAGAAGTTGCAGCGGAAGATAAAAAAACAAGGGAGCGTGTAGGAGTCTGTCCGCAGAACCTTATTTACTGGAAACTTCTTACATGCAAGGAGCAATTAGTTTTTATAGGAAACTTATATGGACTTGATAAAAAAACAGCAGAAAAACGGTCTCTTGAACTTCTTGAAAAATTAGGACTTGATTCTAAAAAAAATGAAATAGCTTCCAATCTTTCCGGTGGGATGCTGAGGAGGCTGAATATGCTATTAGCTCTTGTTCATGACCCGGAAATATTAATTCTGGACGAACCTGAAGCGGGACTGGATCCTCAGAGCAGGGTTTTAGTGCGGGATTTTATTAAATCCCTGGCAAGGAAAAAAACTGTTATTTTTACTACTCATAATATGGATGAGGCGGACAGGATCTGTGACCGGGTTGCAATTATTGATAGGGGAACTCTTATAGCGGAAGGAACTCCCGAACAACTGAAAACCAGATACGGAAAAGGAGAGGTTTTAGAATTGGAAGTTCAGTCAGAAATCAATGAGATAAAACTGGAAGAACAGTTTAATAGTTCTAATTTGAATATTACTATTACAAAAGGCAAAATCTATATTTCAGGAAAAAATATTAAAGAGAAATTATCGGAAATCTTAAATACAATTTCCGATGCGGGAATTCATCCTTCAGAATTGAAGATAAGGCAGGATACCCTTGAAGATATATTTATAAGTTTAACGGGAAGGAGTCTCCGAGAATGAAAATCTGGATACTTTTTAAAAAGAATATCATAGAACAATTCAGAGACTTCCTGCCTTTGCTGATAACCCTAATAGCATCCCCCTTTTTTGTTTTTTTATACTGGATGATGTTTTCCGGAGGATTAAATTCCGTAAATATCGGGATTTTGAATTCAGATAAAGGATACGGAGATAAATCATACGGCAAAGAATGGATTCTAAATTTAAAGAGTCTTAAAAAAAATGATTTTCTCGTTTTTCATATTACTGATATAAGTGATAGGGACGAAATGGAGGGACTTCTTAGGGAAAAGAAAATCCACGCAGGGTTTGTTCTGCCGAAAGATTTTTCCGAAATCCTTGTAAAGAGTAAAAACGGGAAGAATGAAAAAACTATACAAGCAGAAATGACGGGGGATATGACAAATCCGCTGTACCTTGTCGGTGTGACCCTTGTAATTCTCGAATTGGAGTCTTATGCTTATAAAATCACGAATGTGAGAAAATTTATTCAATACAATGAAACATTTTCGGGAAGTTCGGGGACTAAAAATGATTTTGAAATGTCTGTTCCCGGCCTCATCGTTTTTTCGATTATTATGCTTTTATTTACTGCTACTATCGCTTTTATCAGGGAGATAGAAGATAGGACAATTTTGAGGATTCAGTTATCGTCTATATCCGTAATCGAGTATTTTATAGGGATAGGGTTAGCTCAGTTTTTATTCGGAACCCTTTCTGTGAGTCTTGCTCTCGGAACCGCTTATCTTTTCGGCTTTAAAATGCAGATCGCAAACCTTGCTATCTTTGTTCCCATCATTTTATGTATCCTCTCCATATTAGGAACAAGTCTTATAGTAGCGAGTTTCTGCAGAACGGGAAAAGATGTGCTTACCATAGGCAATATTCCGCTATTTATCTTGATGTGGTTTTCCGGTTCTATGTATCCCTTTCCGAGAAATGAATTATTTAGATTGGGTTCTTTTCCTATTGCTTGGAATGATTTTCTGCCTCCGACTCATGCAGTGAATGCGATGAATAAAGTATTCAACTTCGGTGCGGATTTAAACGGTATAAGATTTGAAATTTTTGCTCTTATTTTATTAAGTATAATTTACAGTAGTATAGGTATTTTACTTTTCAAAAATAGGCAGATGAAATAACAAAAAAAATACATTGAGGTTAGTACTTGCTTACCCATACGCCTACGTTAAGGCTAGAAGCCGGAGGTCCGACAAAAGAACCGGCTACGGGTGGTACGGATTCTGGCAATCTGGCTACTGCTACAGCAATGTGATCCGTTCCTACAATTTTTCCTATTGTAGGATCAAAACCTTTCCACCCAGCTCCGGGTAGGTAAACCTCTGCCCAAGCATGAGTTGCACCAAAATCAGTTGTCTGGGGAACATGAAGATAACCGCTTACAAATCGAGAAGCAAAACCTAAACACCTAGCTGCTTCCATAAATAACATCGCGAAGTCTCGGCAGGAACCGGTACCATAAGAAAGTGTTTGCTTTGGAGTTTGTACACCAGGTTCTTCTCGTATCTGATACGACAGTGTTTGATGGATATAGGTGGCAATACGCTGCAATAAGGAATAAGTCTGAATTTGCTCTCCCGGTTGCCATATATTTGCGATCCATCCGGTCAGTAAATTTCTGGTACTATGCTCCATTATCGCCATATAGGGTGAAAGCATAATCTTGTCATCAGGTAGGTAGGCAAACGGATAATTGATTGCGTAGTCGGCTAACAAAAAATCAAGTGGTTGCTCATTAAATTGCTGAATAACAGTTTCACTCTCTATTATAAGCTGATTAACCTGTAAATCAAAGGTTGCAGTGGCAACAGAGTTTCCCTCAACGTCTCGATGCCATAACAATGTAGCTGGTGGAGTGATATTTAAGGTTGAAAATTCGATACGCAGTTCATGGTCTTCTCTTGGACGAAGACGTAGGCTGTGTGGACCGAGGCTCACAAGACCGGTAAAATTATAATATGTACGATGAAGAATTTTGTAGCGTTGCATAATTAATCCTGTTATAAATTTTATTGCTAGAATAGAAAGTTCAAGTCTTTTTTATTCATTTTTTAAATAAAAGATAGACAGAGATAAACCTTTATCATATATAAAAACCATGGTAGATAATTTACAGCAGCTTACAACTTCAGCTTTTTCCAGATTTATGAAAATGGGGTCTATGGTCGGTCGAGTTGGTTTTTCTATGTTTGCGGAAAGAACTGCCAACCTATTTTTGAGCAAAGATTCAAGGGAAAGACGAAATTTGGAATTTTGGATGAAAAATGGTGAGCGAATCTTGGATACACTTGGAAATCTCAAGGGTGGTGCCATGAAGATCGGGCAAATGTTATCTTTGCAAGAAGGGATTCTCCCACCTGAATTGCTAGAAATCATAAGACTTTTGCAAAAAAAGGCTCCTTCCCTCTCTTTTGGTTTGATGAAGGGTGTTATCGAAGCAGATTTACCTGGTTACAAAAACATATTTCATACGATAGAAGAAATACCCTACGCGTCTGCCTCTATCGGACAAGTGCATAAAGGTACTTTAAAAGACGGTAGGGTCGTTGCCATCAAAATCCAATATCCTGAAATAGACAGAATTATTCAGAGTGATCTAAAAAACCTAAAGGTGCTTTTTAAAATACTCCTTTCCAATTTTTTAAAAATGGATTTGGAAAAGATTTGGGAAGAAGTCAGTCATCAACTTGTTGATGAACTGGACTATCAAAAAGAACTGAAAAATCAAAAAGAATTTATTGATTATTTTCAAAAGTATGATATTATAAAAATTCCCCAACCGATTGAATACGCTTCGAGCAAGCGAGTTTTTACCTCAGAGTTTCTGACAGGTTTGGATGTTCATGATATCAAGGAACAAAAAATTACCCAAGAACTAAAAAATCTTTGGGGTGAAAATTTGTTTCGTCTGTTTTTGATTCAGTTGCTTGATTTCAAAATGATTCATTCCGATCCGAATATGGGAAACTATTCTTTTTTAGACGATGGAAAAGTGATTTTGTACGATTTTGGAAGTGTGAAGCGGATTCCGGTAGATTTAGGAAATTCGCTTAGAAAATTGCTTCTTTCTATAAAGAAAAAGGATTTTAATTCCATTCCGACTCATCTAAAGGAAATAGGTATCTATCGTTCCAACGGGAATAAAATTAGCATGGAAACGGTATCATACGTACTAGACGTTTTCAGACCTATTTTTGCGAATGATAATTATCGTTTTGAACAAGGAAAAAACATAATCCAAAAAATTGCAGATTTAAAAAGAGCGAACATTACCGAATCAATGGATTTGATGTTTCCGGCTGATATTATTTTTATAGATCGAACTGCAATTGGTTTGTTTGGAAACTTAAACCAATTAAAGGCAACTGGAAATTGGGGAGAAATTGCGAAGGAGTATATACTTTGATTAGGTTTCTTTATTGCAAAACTGAAAACCCCTCTTTTTCCGTATAACATCCATGTTCTCGGTAAACTCCGTCTTCATAAAAATAGATTTTCTGGGCATACCTTTTTTCCATACGGAGGCATTTCCAGCATACATCCATCCGAATTGCCCATTCACATTCCTGAATCTGCAAAACCGGAAAAATTCTAAGCAAAGGCTTGGAAATCTGGACTTGATTTTTTCTCTCTTGCGAAAACAAAAGAGTAGAAAATAACTGTATTATTAATAGGATAAGTATACATTTTTGTTTCATTTGTTCATTTGGAGAATTTTTCTTACCAAAGGAAATTAGTCAAACGTAATGTAACTTTTTTATACTTTTTACGAATATCATTCCATGAGAACAGGAGAGAGTTATATGGAAAAATCATACTATAATCCAGAAGATTTAAAAAAATTTCCAAAAATTGCTGATTTTCAACCCCAACTGGCAAAAAAATTTTTTGATTATTATGGAGATGTTTTTCAAGATGGTGCTTTATCTGCAAAAGAAAAATCTTTAATTGCACTTGCGGTTGCTCATGCAATTCAATGTCCTTATTGTATTGATGCCTATACAACCGATTCTTTGGAAAAAGGAGTTAGCGAGGAAGAAATGATGGAAGCAGTCCATGTAACGGCAGCCATTCGAGGCGGTGCAAGTCTTGTACATAGTGTCCAGATGATGAACAAAGTTAAAGAATTATCCATGTAAAGGGAGCAGTATGAAAACACTAAAAACCAGAGGGCATATATTCTCAGATTCCAATCAACAATTGGAAGACTATAGGTTCATTTTTAAAAAAAATGACTTGCCCGCTTTCCAAGAGAAAATGAAAGAGATTGGACTTTATCCTTTCAAACCTACCCAAATTGAAATTCTTCAAATCAATTTAGGGAAAATGTGTAACCAAACTTGTAAACATTGTCATGTTGATGCCGGACCTGAAAGAAAAGAAATTATGACTCACAAAACAATGGAAGTTTGCTTAGAAATTTTAAAAAATCATGACATTGGAATTGTTGACCTTACCGGTGGTGCTCCGGAGTTAAATCCAGATTTTAGATGGTTTGTGGAAGAAATCAAAAAGCTAAACCGCCATATAATTGTTAGGTGCAATTTAACAATTCTGCTTGCCGGAGAAAAATTCCAAAGTTTACCGGAGTTTTATGCTCTACACAAAGTTGAAATTGTTTCCTCCCTGCCATTTTACACCACATTAAAAACCGATAGCCAAAGGGGTGAAGGGGTTTTTGATAAGTCCATAATCGCTCTCAAAAAGCTCAACCAAATTGGATATGGAATAGAAGGTTCAGGCTTGACATTAAACTTGGTTTATAATCCTTCTGGAGCTTTTTTACCAGGTAACCAACAGTCCTTAGAAGCAGATTTTAAAAGAAATCTACAAAACAAATATGGGATCGTTTTTAATAACCTGTTCACTATAACCAATATGCCAATTAGTAGGTTTTTGGACTATTTGCATACAAGTGGGAATTATGAAGACTATATGGAAAAGTTAGTTACTTCTTTTAATCCTAGTGCTGCCCAGAACGTAATGTGTAGGAACATGATTTCCGTTAGTTGGGATGGATTTTTATACGACTGCGATTTCAACCAGATGCTAGATTTAAAAATTGCTTCCGAGTCCAACCATATTATTGATTTTAATATGGAAATCCTTAAAAACCGAGAAATCGTTTTAAACCAACATTGTTACGGATGTACGGCTGGTGGAGGTTCCAGCTGCGGAGGTGCCATTACAAAATAGTGCGGGGAAATTAGCTTTTTTTCAAAGTAAAGTAGAATGTACTACCCATTTCGTTTTCGCTTTCTACCCAAATATGACCACCGTTTTTCTCTACAAACTCTTTACATAAAATAAGCCCAAGTCCCGTTCCTCTCTCATCATCTGTTCCTCTTGTTGAAAAGCCCTCTTCAATTTTGAAAAGCTTGCCTAAATTTTCTTGTGTTATTCCTATGCCCGTGTCTCTAACATAAAATAGGATTTCATCTTTTTCATAGGATTTACAACCTATGGCTATGGAACCGCCCTTTGGCGTAAATTTTATAGCATTAGACAGAAGGTTTCTAAATACGGTTTGAATCATTTCCCTATCTGCTATTGCTTGGTGATTATCCGGGCATAGTATTTCATTTTGAATTGTAATCTGTTTTGCATCTGCTAAAGTGAATTTATGAAAAGTTGTAACATCATTGATGAGAGCTTTTATATCAAACGATGTTGGATTGAATGGAATTTTGTTTGTTTGTGATCTAGACCACGTTAAAAGGTTTTGTAACAAATTCAAGGTATGCTTGGAGCTATCGTAGATCATTCCAATAAATCGTTTATTTTCTTCCAGACTAAAAGTTTCCCCACTGTTTAGGAGCAATTCGGAAACACTAATCAGGGCATTAAAAGGATTTTTGAGATCATGGGCAATAATGGAAAAAAATTTATCCTTTGTTGCATTGAGTGACTCGAGTTGTTCCATTTGGTTTTGAATAATTTCTTGAGAGCGTTTGAACTTTAGATGCGTATTCACTCGTTGAAGCAGTTCTATAGGATTGAAAGGCTTCACAACATAGTCAACACCTCCATATTCAAATCCTTTGATTACGTCTTCGGTTTGGGAACGAGCTGTCAAAAAAATAATTGGTACATTTAGTGTTTTCGGGTTTTCTTTTAATTTTTTACATACTTCGTACCCGTCCATTCCAGGCATGGAAATGTCCAATAAAATCAGGTCTATTTTTGCTTCGGATACGATTTTTAGAGCTTGTTTGCCATTGAGAGCAGCATAAGACTCAATGTTATTTTCATTCAGAATATTTCCAACTATTTGTAGGTTTTCGGGAATATCATCAACAATAAGTACTGTAAAACTATCTTGCTCCATTTGCTTACCTTTTTATTCGGATAATACTTCAATAATAACAGGAAATTCTTTTAATAGATTCACAATTTTTCGAATATCATAATTTTTGGAAGCAGTCTTTAATTGCTGTGAATAATCAGTCAGTGGCGCGATTTTATATTTTCGTGCAATATCTCCTACCTCACTGGCAAATCCTCTAATTTCCGGCATGGAGATAAACGTTTCAACTTGTTTATGAGCAGGGAGTAAGGTTTTCAGCCTTTCTACGGATTCCCAAAGAATTTCTTTTGAAATGTTTGTTTTGAATTGATTCAAATTATTCAAAAGACTATTATGTTCCGCTTTATTTTGTGATTTTAAGCTATAAGGCAGATGCTTCATCAAAATATTTATCAAGTCTTTTTTGGAAACCGGTTTTTGCATAATTGTATCAAAGCATTGGGGCATTATTTCTATTTTGGAAGACACCGTCTGAGCTATAATTGGTATGGATTTATATTTTGGATTTTCTTTTAATTTTTTTGCTGCTTCGTCTCCATTCATTTGGGGCATATAGATGTCCATAATGATTAAATCAAGTTGATGCTGTTCAAACATTTCCAAAGCTTCGATTCCATTTGATGCCTCTAAGATTTCCAAATTGTATTTATGCAGATAAGCTTTGAATATGTTACGATTGCTTTGAATATCATCAACTATGAGAATTGTAGCATTTTCAAATTCGATTTCATTATAAGAAAGTGATATATCTTCTTTTGTCTCTGTCTGTTGTACGGAAATGTTTTTAAAGTGGACCGTAAATTCAGAACCGTTCCCCAAAGTGCTTTTCACCTCAATACTACCATTCAAGGCTTCAGCCAATCTTTTGCTAATGGATAAACCAAGACCTGTTCCACCATATTTTTTGATATTTTGACTTTCTCTCTGGCGAAACGGCTCGAATATAAGTGCAATTTCTTTGTCTTCTATGCCGATTCCACTATCCTTTACACAAACATCAAAGTTAATTCTACCTGATTCCGGTTCCAATTGCCAATGTTCTATGGATACTTTGACATAACCTCTATCCGTAAATTTAATGGCATTGCCAATTAGGTTAAACAAAATTTGGCGTAACCTGGCTTCATCAATCAAAACACATTCGGGAAAATCGTGAGGTATTTCAATAGGGAATTCAATACTTTTTTGATTGGCATTCATAAAGAAAACTTGTTTGATTTCTGTGAGTAGAGACTTGATATTTGTTGCAGACTCTCTTATTTGTAAACGCCCTGCTTCTATTTTGGAAAGATCAAGAATATCGTTTATCAAATTTAGTAAATTTTTTCCGCTATTGAGTATTCCTTCGAAATAGTCAGTATATTCAGGTTTATGAGATAGTTTATCTTTTAGAATTTCAGAAAAACCAAGAATAACGTTCATGGGAGTTCGGATTTCGTGGGATATATTGGCAATAAATTCCGACTTAACCAAGTTGGCTCTTTCTGCTTCTTCTTTGGCTGTAACGAGCTCTTGTTCTATTTGCTTGCGACCACTAATATTACGATTGAATATGGCAATCCCGTCATCCATTGGTACGACTTGATGATAATACCAACCAACTGTTTGATTGGTAATAGCTGCCTGGAATTCTCCTTCTAATGGCATGCCGGTTTCACAAACTATTTTGTACTGTTCAAAAAAGCCTTGATTGTTTTCCATTGGGAATATTTCTAAGATGCTTTTTCCAATAGCTTCTTTTTGTGAGGACATTCCAATTTCTAAAACAGCATTGCCATTTAACTCCTCGATGATAAAGTCAATGATTTCATTGTTATCATTTTGCAGGTACTTTAAAAGGTAGATTGCATCCAAGTTGGACTCAATGGCTGTTTTAAATCGTTTTTCACTCTCTTTTAGAGCTTGTTGTACTTTTTTTTGCTCGGTTATATTTATTTTAACCGCCAGAAAATGAGCGATTTCTCCGTTATTACTTATGATTGGTGATATGGTCGCACTTTCCCAAAATGTTGTACCATCCTCGCGTTTGTTTAGAAATTCACCCTGCCACGTTTTCCCTGATAAAATTGTTTCCCAAAGTTCTTTGTAGGTTTCTTTGGGAGTATGATTTGTTTTTAAGATTCGGTGATTTTTTCCTACTACTTCTTCCAATTGATATCCGGTTAATTTTGTGAATTGAGGATTTACATATTCTATATTTCCGTATTTATCAGTTATCGATATACTGACTGGACTTTGTACAACCAAAGTAGAAAATTTTTGTAATTCTCGCTCCAGAAATGCTTGAGAACGCTTTAATTCTTTATTTTCAGCTTCGAGCTCTTCAATTTTATTGTGCAGCAATTCTTCTATATTTTCTGAACTTGACATAAACGCTATAAACCAGTGTCATGGTGAGCTTGTCGAACCATGAATTTTTTAGTTAAACTTATAGTTACTATTTTTTTGATTTCTTTAAAGTAAAGTAGAATTTGCTACCTTTACCGATAGTACTTTTTACACGAATTTTTCCTTTGTTTTTTGCCACAAATTCTTTACATAGTATCAGTCCGAGTCCAGTACCTTTTTCATTTTCTGTTCCCAGTGTGGAATGGGTTTTTTCTATCTTGAACAGATTGCTTTGCCTTTCCGGTGAAATGCCAACACCCGTATCACTGACGCTAAGGAGGATTTTGTCATTTTCTTTCTGTTTGCAAAAGATGGTAACCACTCCACCTTTGGGCGTAAATTTAATCGCATTGGAAATTAAATTTCTAAGTACTGTTTGGATCATATCTTTGTCCGCAAACACTTTTAAGTCTTCTGATTTGATCCTTATTTTAAGCTCAATTTGTTTGGAAATTGCAGAGGTGGTTTGATAAAGCATGGTAACATCTTTGATTAGCCACTGTATATCAAAATCAATAGGAGTGTATGCAATCTTTTTAGATTGCAGCTTGGACCAAAGTAAAAGGTTTTCCAATAATACGTATGTTTGTTTACTGCTATTGTATAGAATATTTGCCCAATATTTTATTTTTTCCGGACTAAGTTCAGAATGGTTGTCTATTAAAAAACTCGAAATATTTACCAAAGAAGTGAACGGGCTTTTGAGATCATGAGAGATAATGGAAAAAAATTTATCCTTGGTTGCATTTAATTTTTTTAAACGCTTTGCCAAAGCTCTATATTTTTCTTTGCTTTCCTTTAATAATTTTTCTGTTTGATAACGATCTTCTATATCATGAATTATGGAACATAAAACTTCTTTTTTACCTACAACCATTTTGGCGCTATATACTTCTACATGGCGAATATTTCCATTGGAAAGTCGATGCCTAAAAAAGAAATGGTTTCGTTTTTCATTTTTTGCATTTTGCATTTCTGCGAGTATTTCATTAGGTGTTAAAATATTGATTTGATTTATATTCAATTTTGTTATTTGATCTATGGAATAACCATAGTATTTGCAAGCTGCTTGGTTGGCATCAACAATGAATCCGCTTTCCGGATCAATCAAAAGCATAACTGAAAAATTATCATAAAAAAGTGTTTTGTACCTTTGTTCGCTTTCATCAAGTTGTTGAGCAATTTTTAGTTCGTTGTTTTGGATTTTCATTTGGATCGCAAAAGAAAATTATTTAGATTTATTAGATATTAAACAACAACTTCACTAAATAGTTGAATCGTTTCTTGTTTACCATTTTCTTTGGCTAAGATAAGAGCATTTTTTTCATCTTTATTTTTTAGGTAAGTTGTGGCACCTCTTGTTAAAAACAAGTTGGCAGCTTTTGTTTTGCCGTGTTTGGCAGCTAGCATCAATACAGTATTTCCATCTTTATCCCTTGAATTTATGTCAAACCCGAAGTCTAACAATTTTTCCAATTTGGAAATGTTGTCTTCTAGGATTGCCTGAAAAAATTGAGTAAATAGACCGGCAGATAAAACGCTAAGGGTGTGTCGAAACTGGTATTTATCTGCTTCATCAAAAACACTATTTCCTTGGTTATTTCTAAGGGTGATGTCAGCACCTAAGGATAGCAAAATTTCAACCGATTCGGTGCTGTCATTGGAAACAGCAAATAGTAAAGCCGTATATCCATCCTGGTCTTTTTCGTTTATTGAACTGCCTTTTTTTACAAGAAGCCGAAGAGATTCAAAACAATTATTTTCAGCCGCCAGCATAAGAGGAGTTTTGCCTTCTACGTCTTTTGTGTCTAGCTTGGCACCATGTTCCAACAGTAATTCAATGGTTTCAATATCTTTTGATTCTATGGCAGCATGAATAGGGTAGTTTCCATCACCACTTCTCGTATTTACATCAACTTTTTGCTTTAAAATGTGCTCTATAATACAGATATCATTGGACAAAATAGCACGATGCAAAACCGTAAAGTTATCTTTATCCCTTTGGGTTAAGTCTACATTTTTTTGAGTTAATAAATAAACAATTTCTTTGTCTTTTTTTAGAATAGCTCCAAAAATAGGTGTATTTCCACTATTGTTGGGAAAATTAGGGTCAGAACCGTTTTCTATAAGCTTTCCCACTATTTCAATACTTGACTCTTTGCAAGCCCAATAGAGGGGAGTTATACCATACCTGTCTCGGTAATTTAAATCTACATCTTCTCTTGAAAGAATAGCTATAACTTTATCAATGTCATTTGCACGAATGGATTGTATAAGTACCTCTTCTTCTTTCATAAAGCGACCCTAGAGTTCTTTGAATTCGTTGTAATATTGATTTACTTTTTTTACATAATTTTGGGTTTCTTCATAAGGGGGTATTCCGTTATGCTTGCGAACTGCTCCCGGACCAGCATTGTAGGCAGCTAAAGCGTGATCCCGATTTTTGAAAATACGCATCATATCTTTTAGAAAATTTGTGCCACCTTTGATGTTTTGAGCCGGATCATAAGGATTGGAAACACCAAGTAGCTTAGCTGTTTGGGGCATTAGCTGCATCAAGCCCATTGCTCCGGCTTTTGACAAAGCTTTGGTTTTAAAGTTTGATTCTGCCTTAATTACTGCTTTTACAAGGTCTGGGTCTAAGCCTTTTGCCTTTGCTTCCGTATCAATTAATTTATTGATGGAATCCCAATTGTTCTTTTTTGATTTGGGTTGATTATGGTTTTTTTCTGACTTGGTTGTTTCTTCCACAACCGGTTTCTGAATTTCATTCACTTTGTTTGCTTCATTTACCGGATGTGACTGATTGGTTTGACCCGTCTTAAGAGCGTTTTCCAATTCTTTCGAAAAGGACGGATTTGGTTCTTTGTTTTGAATCAGAGCAGAAGGATTTTGCTCCAATAAATTAACTTTAGAAGAGATTTCTCTAATTCTCTCCATGGTGTTGATAAATGATTCCAGATTTTCTATCTTCATAGTTTATAATTCGGTAGTTTTTATTATGTACATCAGAAATTTTTTGCGTAAAAAAGCCAAGGAAATTCTTGCATTTTTTTTGGGGTTTATGATCAAAAAAAATAAACGAGCTTTTTGGGGATTTCTTTTCTTGACATAGGGTAAAATTCTTTTATACCATTTGTATATGCTAACCACTGAACAATGGAGGTTCGTATGGCTTTTAGTAATTATAAAACCGTAGATGCTGTGCTTAAAGAGTTTCAAATTACCTATACCGAATCAAATTTTGTTATAGAAACAGACTTTTCTATTTCGGACTATTTTCGAGAAGATTTGGAATTTATCAGAGAAGAAGGAGCACCCGAATGTTCGGAATATGCTATTTGTGAAAACTTGATTTACCCACTATTAAAAGAAGTTTGGAAAAAATACTATAGTAAGTTTATGTTATGGAGCCACAAGTCACTCAATTATGATGAAAAATTATCAGGTTTTCCGGAGTATATTCTATCTAAACGTTCTCTGCTAGGAAAAATAGTCTTTGATCAGCCTTATTTTATGTTGGTAGAAGCAAAGCAAGATAATTTTGAAGTAGGGTGGGCACAATGTTTAGTTGAAATGTTTGCTGCCCAGAAATTAAATGAAAATCCGGATCAGGAGATATTTGGGATTACTTCCAATGGCTCTGTTTGGCAATTTGGAAAGTTAAAAGGTAGTCTTTTTACTAAAAATAAGAAATATTACTTACTAGATGATCTGAACAAGCTTTTGGGAGCGATTAATTATATATTTTTTCAGTGTGAAGTATTACTAGGTGGGGAAGAGAGGAGTGAACCTGAAAATGCTATGTGCTAGAATATTTAGGAGAATAATGAAATTTATATTGATACCTGTATTATTGTTTTTATCATGTATAGGCATAGGATTTAAGGAGACCACGCCAGAACAACAACTTTTTCAAGCTACATCAGATGGTAATATAAAAAAAGCGAAACAACTTATATCAGAAGGAGCAAATATAAATGAGAGTCGAGCATTAATAGTTGCTTCATACAGAGGAAGAACAGAACTTGTCAACTTATTAATCAGTTATGGAGCAGATGTAAATGTTAAATCTGATGTTTATGAGACTACGCCACTGTTTGCTGCGTCAGAACATGGTGGTAGAACAGATATTATGAAAATATTAATCCAAGCTGGAGCTGACCCAAATTTCAAAGATCAATATGGACGAACACCTCTGTATTTTGCTTATAGGAGGAAAAATGCTGAAGAAATTAGAATATTAAAACAAGCAGGTGCTAAAGAGCTTAATCTGAAGCAAACAAGAGATCAATGTAAATATTGTATTGGTTGCATGTGTCCTGTTGAATAATTATCTCCGAACATAGTCGAATTGAATTTTAATGTTAAAAATCAATTGTGTTATGATGTATTGAAAAGGAGTAACAAGAAAATGCTTAATCTAGCAATCAAAAAATCATGTATAAGTATACAACTGTTAGGGGTAATGAAAGTCAAATTAATATTATGAGAAATGATAGAATATACCAATCCATATTAAACCATTTAAGCCTAGTTCCGATTGATTATTTACAAGAAGTAGATATTTATTTACGAAATCTTATTAAAATTCTTAAGAGGAAAGAACATAATAGGAAGATGATTTTGGAATTGGCAGGTTCTTGGAATGATATGCAAGAAAAGGATTTTAATGAATTTTTATTTATTACTAAAAAAATAGGTAATGAGATGTTTAATCGAGATATAGAACTATGAAACAAGCTCTTATAGATACAGACACACTTTCTTACTTTTTCCATAAGAACTCGGCAGTTGTCGAAAAACTAGATAAGTACTTAAAAGAATATGGTTTTATCAATATCAGTGTTGTTACATACTATGAGGTATTGAACGGTTTATATTTCAAAGATGCTAAAAATCAGTTAGTTAAATTTGAGCAGTTTGTTGAATTAAACGAGATTCTACCTTTGACGGACGAAATAGCTAAAAAATCAGCAGAAATTTATGCAGATTTGCGTAAGAAAGGGCAGACGATTGGACATAATGATACATTAATTGCAGGAACAGCCATTGTGAATGATATGACTTTAGTAACAAATAATACTAATCATTTTGGTAGAATAGAAGGCTTAGAAATTGATAATTGGGCATAACATTCTATTATCAATTAGCATTGGTGTATGATTAGAATCAAAACTTTTTGAGAATAGTATGAAAAACCAAAAATATAAAAAGCCAAAATCGTATTCGGATTTTACCATCCAAGACTTACAAGATATGTTTGGTATCAAAGACAAAATAGATGCTCTAAACTTATGTAGAAAAGAAGTCGAACCAAGCGAATGGTTGTTGGCTACTTTTGCCAAACACAAAGGCTTACCTATAGCTTCCGAAAAAGCCAAATCCGAAATGCTGATAACGCCGATACTTTTGGATATGCACGAAAGGCAACCAAGTGCATTTAGCTTTTTTTCGGGCTATACTTTTGAAGTTGATAAGAATCTGGCACTTACGGGAAGGTGTGATTATTTGATAACAAAGGAAATTCAAAGCACAAATATAGAAGCTCCCATAATAGGTATTTTTGAAGCAAAAGATGATAGCCTGGATAAGTGGTACGGACAGTGCGGAGCAGAAATGTACGCCGCAAGGCTTTTTAATGAAAGACAAAAGGAAGATTATCCCGTCATTTTTGGAGCTGTTACAAACGGTTTTATATGGCAGTTTTTGAAATTGGAAAGAAATATCTTGCAGATAGACAGTGAAACATTCGCCATCCAAAATCTACCCAAACTTTTGGGGGCATTGCAAAGTTTGATTGATTTTTATGGTAACAAAAACCAATTATCGGAAGGATAAAAATGGCATACGGAGATTTTACGGCAGTAGATTTAATAAAGAAGTTTGGAATAAAGTTTCGAGCGGAAAATTTATTCCAAGATGTGAAACCAATAGAGCCAACAGAATGGTTAACTTCCGCTTTACGAAGAGCTACGGAACTGGGTTTTGGTAGTGAAAAATCACGCTCCGAAAGATTGGTGACACCTATTTTATTGGAGCTTAGTGACTTTAACAACCATTCTTTTTCTGTTTACTCTGGTGTAAACTTAGACGTTGATGAGAATTTGGGGTTAAAAGGTGAATGTGATTTTATTTTCTCTTTTAGTAGAATACAAGATTTTGTAATGTCACCTATATTTTGTATCACAGAAGCCAAAAAGCAAGATTTGGAACAAGGTACAATACAAGCGTCAGCTCAACTGATAGGTGCAAAAAAATTAAATGAAATAGAAAATAATCCCATAGATATATTGTATGGCTGCTCTACAACCGGTATAGAATGGCGGTTTATTAAATATATTAATAACGAGATGATTATAGACGAAACGCGATATTTGATAAGAGACTTAAGTAGTCTGTTAGGTGTTTTACAATATATCATTAATAGTGCAAAAAAATGGAATTAATGTGATGGCTGATTTTATTCAAAAGAAAATGGAAACAAATGGTATTGTTGGTCTTGTCTGTGGAATTGTAAAAGACGGTGAGCTTGCTTGGAAAAAGGCGTATGGATATGCAGACTTGGAAAATGAAATAGAAGTGAAAACTGATACGATTTTTTTATTGGCTTCTGTTTCCAAAACGGTCACAGCAACCGCCGCTATGATTCTCTATGAAAGGGGCGAAATCGATCTGGAAACGGATATTAACGAATATTTGCCATTTCAGGTTATTCATCCCAAGTATTCCGATATTCCGATTACTGCAAAAATGTTATTAACTCATACATCAAGTATAAGTGATTCTTCTTACAATGAATTAGAAGATTCGGTTTTGTATGTTCGGGAAGATGAAGAAATGGAATATGATTTGGCATCCTTATTAGAAGAATATTTTACGGAAGATGGAGAATTTTACGATCCGGAACTTTGCTTTTCTGACAAAAAACCCGGAATCAAATACGATTATTCCAATGTCGGAACCTCTCTTTTGGGTTATCTGGTAGAAGTTATTTCTGAGCAGTCGCTAGAAGACTTTTGTAAAGAGAATATTTTCAAGCCCTTAGGGATGAAAAATACTTCTTGGTTTTTGAAAAATTTGGATTTGGAAAAGGTCACCCTACCGTATTATGATTCGGAAAATACAAACGGACACTATGAAAGTCCTGATTATCCGGACGGAATGTTACGTTCCACAGTTGAAGATATGGCAAGGTTTTTAATTATGTTTATCCAAAATGGTGAATACAAAGGCAAACGTATTTTGCAGGAAAAAACTGCTGAACTCATGAAAGACACTCATTTTGAATACAAAGAAGAAGGGGAAACAAACAGAATCGGCTTGACTTGGTATTACTTGGATTATGGAGATGATGAAAGCTATCTAGGTCATGCTGGTAGCGAAGAAGGTGTAACAACTAGCATGTTTTATGAAGTAAATTCGGAAGTTGGAGTATTGGTATTTTGTAACACATCGAACGCAGAAATATCGGAAATCGAAGATTATCTTTTTCAGCTTGAGTTATAGTTTAACTGGCTTGCTTCGCAGAACTTGTTTTCTTTGATTGTAGTTCGTAGCCATAAAAATTCCATATCTTGGCATTTTCTATCTTCTTCACCATATTTTTTTCCAAGAATCTTTTGGATATAATAAGCATCATCTTTGTCATCCTCTAATTCACCTCTCAACAATGGGATTAGTTCTATGAAATATTGAATCAAGGAATCTTTATGTTCATCAATATATTTAACTCTTTCCTATTTTTGCCGATCAATAGGGAGCTTTTCGGCTAACCAAATGTTTTCATCTTTCATCGAAAGTTCTCTTTCTTAAGCCTTTCTAATTCTGATTTAAGTGGAAGTTTGACTCCATAGTCATTCATTGCATATTTGATAAGACCTTCTTTAAGCATTATCGAAACTCTTTGTTTGGATACTCCTAAAACATCTGCTATCTCGTTAGAAGGAACTAAATCCGAAAGTGTAACTGTAGACGACAGGTATTTAGCTTTATGGTAAGCCATTTCAGCTCGTATTTTGTTCATGGATATTTGTGTGAAAAATCCATCTTTGCAATTATTACAGAAATATCCTTTTAGCCCAGCAACTTCAAAAGGTTTGATGTTTTTTGATTTGTAAGTACGTGAAATATCCTTATGGAAAACCATACTTCCTTTTGTTCCACATAGTGGACAGTCTATCCATTTTTTATCTTTTGCCATTTTAAAACCTCCTTTTAAAACTTATAACAATCAATAATTTCCCTTCGTAAATTGTGATTTTTATGTAAGCTTCTACTCCTTTAACTAATTTTCTATACACATCCTGCCAGCCAGATTGCTGTTGCGATTTCATACTCTTATAAAAATTGTTTTCTTTCAAAGTCTCGACTTCTTTCATTATCTCGTATTCTTCTAGTTCAAAATCGTCAAAAGCACTTTCTATGGCTGTATCTGTAATATTATAATTCCCCTCCGATAAGAGTTTTCTAACTTTTTCTAATTTGTATTTTGGAGTATCCTTTTCTAGCATTTATATAGAATTAATTATTATATTGATTAAGTCAATATAATAAACTATCTTTACTAAAAATTTTCTCTTCTATATGCTCAGGAAGAAAAATTGTATTTTGTTACCCGTTTTTGAGAAAAAAAGAGTCCTTAAACAAGTAGAAAATGATCCAAATTGAGCAAATCTATAAATTGAATATTTCTATAAACGAGTATGATATATCTTGTTATGAAGATTTAGCAAATCATCTATTTGTAGAAGAGGAATATTAAATCATCCCAAAGAACCTGTAATCATTTCTTGTAACCATCTACGTAAATTTCTCTCGGCTTCCATTTCGTCTATACCACAGGCTTCTATAAATTCATAAAGCTTATTTTTTTTTACCCAGATAGGAAAAGTGGGACTATTTTCTACTTCAATATATTTTCCATTACGCAACTGATAAATTCGTAGGATTTCACCATTATAACGCCACAATTCAGGGACACCCATTGCTGAGTATATGCGGGGTTTGTCCATGTTAGTATGAGTAATATCTACTTCTACAACTATATCAGGTGGAGGATCTGTTTTTAAGCTTACTTTCTTTCTGGCAACCTTGGGTTGATTTTGAATGTAATAGCACTTATCAGGTTCGGCACTTTTTTCCAGTTCGGAATAGCTGAGAGTTGTAGAACCCATTGTTTTGATTTTTAGCCCTAACTCAAATATTAAATTGCGGATAAAAATACCTATTAATTCTGCGTATCTTTCATGTTCTTCTGGAGGCATAGTAATTTCTAAAGTACCGCTGTCATAGGTTATTCTGGTAGCACGATTGTCTCCCAAATCCAATACTATTTTTTCATACCTTTTCCAAGTAATATTGTATAATATTTTACGTTCTTCAGCAGGTATGATGGCAATTTTTGGTTCAAGGGTTGTTGCTACTGTCAAGTTATTTTCTCCGGAAACCAGCGTTGCTTTAATTATAGAGATTTCCGAATGAGATATGTCAACAAAATTAAAAAGTTCATGGAATAATCAACCGAATTTGGTTCTTAAACAAGCAGAAAATTTTTATTGCTACCATTTTATACCAGAATTAGTATGTTTTCAAGAGTTACCTAAAATAATTTGGTTAGGTTAAAATTAAATTTATGTGCTAAAAAATATAAGGAAAGTTATGGCATACAATACGTTTACTAATGAAAAAATAATCGAGCAATTCGGATTAACAGTTGTTACTACCGGTTTGGAGTGGAGATTTCTGCAACTCGCTGGTAATATTTTATATATACAGCACAAATCTTATGAATTGGAGAACCTCGAAACCATTCTTGGGGTTCTTTATAAAATGGTTACGGAGTAATAGAATGAAACACATAGTAAAATTTTTTGTCGAAAGACCCATGTTGGCAAATTTGATTATCATTTTTGTATTTGGTGCCGGAATTTTATCTATCTCTAAGATGAGAAAGGAAGCATTTCCGGAAGTCAATTTGGGGAAAATTGTTATAACCTCCATATACCCAGGTGCTTCGGCAGCTGATGTGGAAATCAACGTTACGGTTCCTGTTGAAGATGCCGTTAAAGAGTTGGAAGGAATTAAGGAATTAACTTCTTTTTCAAGGGAAGGAATTTCTATTGTAACCGTAACGGCGGACGAAGACCTTAATGCCTACGGATTGCAAAAATTGTATCGAGACGTTGATAATGCAGTTTCCAATATTTCCGATTTTCCTGCCGGGTTAAAGGGTAAACCGGAAATAGATGAAATTTCCTCCGGGGATATGCCCATTTTAGAGCTTGCTTTCTCCGGACCTTACGAAGAGCTAAAAGACTTTTTGCCTAACTTAAAAGATGAGATGACTTTGTTGGAAGGAGTTTCCAAAGTCAAGGTGGTTGGTTTGGGAGATGAGGAATTGCACATTCTTGTTGATCCCAAAAAGGCAAAAAAAGAATACCTTGATTTACTGACCATTGCTCAAGCAATCCGAAAAAGGAATTTAGACGGGAGTGGGGGAACGTTAAAATCTTTCTTAAGTGAGAAAAAAATCGTATCTTATGAAAAATTTGACAAACCGGAAGAGATTTTAGAAACAATTGTTAGAATGTCACCTGACGGATACGGTGTGAAACTTCGAGACGTTGCCACTGTGGAATACCACCCGGAGGACTTGAAACTGAAAGTCCGAAACAACGGAGAATATGGTGCATCTCTTCTCGTTATGAAAAAAACGAATGCGGATATTGTTCGCACTTTAGATGGTATTTCCGGATATTTGGATAAAACGCATTTCCCCAAAAATGTAAAGTATAAAAAGCTAAACGATGGTTCCAAACTTACAAGAAACAGAATTAGCTTGGTAATGGGAAATGCTATTATAGGATTTATTTTGGTTGTTATAGTATTATTTTTAACCTTTGATATAAAAACGGCTATTTGGACTGCTTTTGGTATTCCCTTTTCTTTGATGGGTTGTATATTTATTTTATATTTGTATGGTATGGCTTTTAATATGTTTCTTTTGGGTGGATTTATCCTTGTGGTAGGGATGCTTGTGGATGATGCCATTGTTATATCGGAAACAATCAACTCAATGGTGGAAAAAGGGCACAGTTCTGTTGAGGCTGCTTCTCTGGCAGTGGAATCCATGTGGACTCCGGTGCTTGCTTCTTCCGCAACTACTATGGCAGCATTTTTACCTTTGGTTAGTTTAGGAGGGCTTCCAGGAAAATTTATTTATATCATTCCTTTGATTGTGGTATTGTCTCTTGCGGTATCTTTGTTTGAGAGCTATTTTATATTGCCAGTTCATTTGGCTCATGCTAAATACAAGAAAAAGGAAAAAAAAGCTTTTATTGAAAAGCTGGAAAATTCTTATGAGTTTGTACTACAAAAAGTCTTTATCCATAAAAAGAAATTTTTTGTCTTAATCATTTTATTGTTTGTATTGACTGTGTTTGTTGCCAAAAACTTTCTTAAAAAAGAGCCATTTCCCCAAGAAGGTTCGGAAGGATTTATTATCAATGTGCTTCTTGAAAAAGGCTCTAGCTTAGAAAAAACCGAATCCGTAGTTGCAAAAATTGATGAATTTATAAAAAAGCTCCCCTCTGACGAGTTAGACGGGTTTAGCTCTAGAATTGGTACGAATAGCGAATCTGCCCTCATGGAAAGAGGAAGCCTTCCTAATACGGCAGTGATTTTTGTATACCTTCATTCATTTGAAAACAGGAAAAGAACAGCCGAACAAATTAGAGAATCTTTGGTTGCCGAACTGGAAAAAAGTGACGTAAAAAAAGAAGTAAAAAACTTATCCTCTCACATTATAAGGTTTGGACCACCTTTGGGCAGACCATTTGAAATACGTGTTGTCCATAATAATTCTGCAATTAGAAAAAAGAAAACACAAGAAATCAAAAAGTATCTGTCCGGAATAGAAGGTGTTTATGACATTGATGACGATGATATAGAAGGAAAGGATGAGCTGAATTTGCAAATCAATCATAAGTTGCTTGCAAGTACCGGTTTAACTGTAGAAGACGTTTTAAATACTATCGGATTTGCGTTTGAAGGAAGGTTGATCACAGATTTGGTAACGGTTGATAAAAAACTGGATTTTCGTTTGCGAATGAATGAAAAATCAAGAGCAGATATAAATTTTTTACATAATATTCCCATACTAAATCGCACAGGTCAAGAAATTAATTTGAGTCCCATTATTTCCATTAAAGAATCTAAGTCATCCGATGAATTTATGCACCTAAATGGAAAACGGTATACGGCAGTTTATGGCAACCTGAATAAAGACATCATTTCTCCCAGTCAGATATTGGAGAAAGTTCGCGCTCACTATAAAGACGAAAGAGAAGTGAAATTAGAATATTCCGGTGAGCCGGTGGAAAACGCCAAAATATTCAGCAATCTTATAGTGGCTTCGATTTTGGCTTTTGTTGCTGTGTACCTGATAATAGCGTTAATTTTTAATTCTTACTTGAAGCCATTAATTGTAATTCTTGCGATTCCGTTGGGGATTATTGGAGTAATCTTATCCGTATTTGTCCATGGTATGGCTTTGTCTATGTTTGTGGGGGTTGCTCTGATTGGTCTTATGGGAGTTATTGTAAATAATTCCATTGTTATGATCTACACCTCTTCCCAAAATGCCGAAGATGGAGATTTAACAGATGAGCACATAATCGAAGGAGCAAAAAGTAGGCTCAGACCAATTCTTTTGACAACAACTACAACCATTCTAGGACTTTTACCAACGGCTTATGGTTTTGGCGGTTATGATCCTGTCCTTTCTCCCATGAGTTTGGCATTGTCTTATGGTTTACTGTTTGGTACAATTATTGTATTGCTGTTTATTCCGGCAATTTACTCGGTAGGGAAAAAGTATTTAACGTGAGGTTTGATTTTAATGCTATAGGCAAAATTTGATGAAAGTTATCCGATATTAAGCTACAGAAGACCTCGTTATCGCTCAATCCCTAATTTTTTATAGACTTGTTAGGCAGGAATTGGTTTTCTACCTTCGAGTCTCTTTTTTTGTATTTCTAAAAGATTTTGTTTAATTAAATTCTTCTTTTAATTCCAATCCTTCGTCAAGGTCAGATAGAAACTCTTCTAATGTTTCCGCTACTGTTTTTAAAAGCTATTCTGAAAGTAATTTATAAAAACAAATTCAACAAATTATTATTTCCTTTTTAGGTAACTTTCTACATATTTTGATTAATTGTATTTAAAATAAATTATTTAACAATAAAATTCCTTTATGAATATTTAATTAAATCTTGTATTTTTTTATTTTCCTTGCAAGATGGTAATTAGTAAGGTAAATTAGGAGAACTATAATGAAAAAGCTAGGACTATTATTTTCAGTTTTAGCGCTGACATTAACGATGTCAGCCACAGGAATTTCGGCAGGAGCATTAAGCGGTCAATGCTACGTTTTGGTCCATGGAATATTGGGCTTTGATGATACAAACGGACTTGCAAATGGTCTTGTTAAATATTGGGGTGGATTAGACGGATACCTCAGAGGTCAAGGAGCTAAAGTTGCTACACCAGGAAGTTCGGCTGCCAATGACTTGGCTACAAGAGCAGGTCAGATTAAGAGCTTTTTGGAAGGAACTTCAAGCAATCCAGGCTGGAGAATTACCAATGGTTGTGCTAAAGTGCATCTAATTGGTCACTCTCAAGGTGGTCTAGTTTCCCGATATTTGGTAAAAAACCTAAGTTATTCAAGCAAAGTTGCTTCCGTAACTTCGGTAAATACTCCTCATAAAGGAAGCCCTGTTGCTGATGTTGTTTTGGCTGTGATTCCTAGTTGGTTGCAACCGTTTGTGAATGTTGTTCTTAGCACATTTGCAACAATAATGTATCGTGATGGTCGTCCGCAAGACGTAGTTGCAATGGGAAAATCGTTAACGGTTTCGTATTGTAACACTTTTAATTCCAGTACACCAAACGTGTCTGGAATTAGCTATTACTCTTATGGATCAACAATGGCTTGGGCTGACCTAATCCAACATCCACTTATGGGTATTACCTACCCTGCAACATGGGCAGGTGGATTGGCTTATGGACAAGGTTCTGCAAATGATGGTATTGTTCCTGAATCTTCCCAAAAGTGGGGAACATGGAAAGGTGGACCAAGCACATATTGGTATGCCACAGGGATAGATCATTTAGAAGCAACCAATTTTGAGTGGTGGGGACAAAACTACTACGATGTTAATGGCTATTACTTAAAAATAGCTAAAAACGCTGCAGGTCTGTAGTAAGGAGTACCCTCCAATTTATTTAACCGGGAGCGAAAACTCCCGGTTTTGAATCTAATTTTGCAAAAGTACGTCTTATGTCCCATGGTTTTTTTTAAAAACTTTTAGTTCGAAATTTTAGGATACAAAAAAAGAAAGAAAACAAATTCAACAAATTCTTATTTCCATTTTAGGAAACTTTCGACCTATCTTGATTAAGTGTTTTGGAAATAAATTACTTAACAAAAACTTTCCTTATAAATATTTAATTAATTCTTGTATTTTTTTTATTTTTTTAGTCCTATGGTAATTAGTAAGGTAAATTAGGAGAACTATAATGAAAAAGCTAGGACTATTATTTTCAGTTTTAGCGCTGACATTAACGATGTCAGCCACAGGAATTTCGGCAGGAGCATTAAGCGGTCAATGCTACGTTTTGGTCCATGGAATATTGGGCTTTGATGATACACACGGACTCGCAGGTGGTCTTGTTAAATATTGGGGCGGATTAGACGGATACCTCAGAGGTCAAGGAGCTAAAGTTGCTACACCAGGAAGTTCGGCTGCCAATGACTTGGCTACTAGAGCAGGTCAGATTAAGAGCTTTTTGGAAGGAACTTCAAGCAATCCAGGCTGGAGAATTACCAATGGTTGTGCTAAAGTGCATCTAATTGGTCACTCTCAAGGTGGTCTTGTTTCCCGATATTTGGTAAAAAACCTAAGTTATTCAAGCAAAGTTGCTTCCGTAACTTCGGTGAATACGCCTCATGTAGGAAGTCCTGTTGCTGATGTTGTTTTGGGTGTTATTCCTAGTTGGTTGCAACCATTTGTGAATGTTGTTCTTAGCACATTTGCAACAATAATGTATCGTGATGGTCGTCCGCAAGACGTAGTTGCAATGGGAAAATCGTTAACGGTTTCCTATTGTAAAGCTTTTAATAAGAGTGCACCAAATGTATCCGGACTTAAATACTACTCTTACGGATCAAATATGGCTTGGGCTGACCTAATCCAACATCCACTTATGGGTCTTACCTACCCTGCAACATGGGCAGGTGGATTGTTTTACGGACAAGGTTCGGCAAATGATGGTATCGTTCCATTGTCTTCCCAAAAATGGGGAACATGGAAAGGTGGACCAAGCACATATTGGTATGCCACAGGGATAGATCATTTAGAAGCAACCAATTTTGAGTGGTGGGGACAAAACTACTACGATGTTAATGGCTATTACTTAAAAATAGCTAAAAACGCTGCAGGTCTGTAGTAGGAGAGTATCCTCCAATTTAATTAGCCGGGAGTTAATTCTCCCGGTTTTAAAAAATTTTAATTTTGTAAAAATATATGAATAAAAAAATAATTATTATATTTACTTTGTCTTTTTTATTGATACTGCTTTTTTTGCTTTATAAGGGTGGAACAGATTCTTCCAAAAAAGTTGTAAAAGCAAATATTACCGAGGATGGAAAACCGGTTAGCAATTTTAGGGAAAATGAGTTTCCTTTTATGCCAATGGCACTTTATCCGCACCAGGAGTATGAATCTATGCTCAACAGTACTGATTTTATTAATTATGATGAGTTTATGGAAGGGATAAAGACGGGAAAACGTAACTTCGTTTGGGAAATCTGGGCTTTACGAGAAAAATGTCCTGCAGATTATACGTTGGATCATTGCAACCACCATATACTAGGGATTATTGAACAAAACTACTCTTCCCCTATAAAAGAGGAATTAAAAAGGATTTTTACAGCATATTTCAAGTATGAGCTAAATATAAGAGAAACCGGTATTGGTAAATCGCAAGGTGAATTTACCGAAAGGTATCAAGACCTTAAGAAAATAAGGCGAGAGTTTTTTAGTGACGAAGATGCCAATTTGGTTTTTGGAATGGAAGAAGCCCAAATTGAATTTATGGAAGCAGCTGCCAATTTTGCAAAAGAATCGGAAAAGCTAACGGGAGCGGAGAAGGTTAAAAAATACGAAACTCTAAAAAAGCAAATCTATGGTGCTTATTATGACGCTATGGTAGAAAGAGAAGACAAATACCAAAACTACCAAACAGAGTTGAATTTTAAGGAAGAAGATTTCAAAAACCTTTCTGAAACCGAAAAGACACAAGCATTGCGATCCATCCAAGAAAAGCACTTTGGAAAAGAGGAAGTAGAGAGGATGCTGGCGGAAGCCAAAAAAGAAGAAGACCTTCGGTTGGAGCAGGAAAACAAGATTAAAGAATACGAATCCAAAGAAAAAGAATTTTTATCCGATAACGAGAACCTTTCTCCGGAAGAAAGGGATAAAAAGCTTTCAGAACTTAGAGAAAGTATATTGGGAAAAGAAGAAGCTGAAAGCTATATTAATCGGAAAAATATAGAAAATATTTCCAAATAATGCATTATGGGTGGTGAGGTGTAGGACATTTAAGCGTTATGTCCTATTTGAATTCTATTATTTCCAATGTACAATTCATCCCCTAGTTTTAATTCATATTTTTCTTTGTCCGGAATCTTTATGTAAACTCCATTTGCATTCTCTAGGGGTTTTACATAAAGTTTGCCATTTTCAAAAATAAAATCACAATGGTGCAAAGCAACATTTTCATCTTTTATTTGCACATCAGCATTTCCTTTTTCATTTCCAAGCTTTATATCAGATAATATAACAACTTCTTGGGGTTTCTTTTCCCCTTTGGAGTGGATTAGTAGCTTTAAGCCTTCTTTGTCGCTTTTTGCTTCTTTGTTTAGAGATTCACCACATTCCATACAAAATCTGGATTCTGCTGGATTAACTGTTTTGCACTTTGGACAAAAAAACATTGTTTGAAATCTTGTAAGCTTATTTGTATCTGCCATATTATTGAAGTAATTTTACAGTAGAAAACTTTCAATAGTTTTTTGATTAATGTGGTTTTGTTTTACTCTTTTCATTCGGCATTAATCTTACAGCAAAAAACTTGCTTTATTTTGTATTGTTTAACATGATGAAAAATATGGGAGGGGAGTTCAAAATTAATGGTTTGGGCTCAAATTGGTCACTCACTTTTAAAAATTATATGAAATTTATTCGTTCTGTAGTTTACATTTTATTATCTATAATTGTTTTGGATCAGTTTTTTTTTAATTATCTGATATGGAAATTACCTAACGAATCTGCTTGGAATACAAACCACTTTTTTAATTTCATATACGAGTACAGACGAATCAAACAAACTCCCAAATCAAAACCGAGAATTTTGTTCATTGGTTCGAGTATATCTTATTATTCTACAGACAAAGAATTGTTAGAGAACTATTTGAAAGAAAAAACCGGAAACCAATACGACGTGGAATATTTTTCGTATGCCGGAATGACACCTTTGGATGCCTACCTGACTTTTGATAAAATTGTTGATTTAAAGCCAGACCTAATCGTTTTTCCGATTAACT
The DNA here is from genome assembly GCA_024233865.1 of Leptospiraceae bacterium. GTDB lineage: Bacteria > Spirochaetota > Leptospiria > Leptospirales > Leptospiraceae > JACKPA01. The sequence goes on from JACKPA010000012.1 coordinate 179,420, forward strand.
TTATTGACCTTCGACTCCACCGAGCATATGTTTTAGATCCCAAGAACCAAAATAGTAGTATTGATGAAAAAATATTACTAGTGGACGCTTTGGACTTTTTGGAAGCTCAGCAGTCAAAATACGCTTTTTCTTGGGAAGCACTAACTGCTTTTTATCCTTATTTGAATTTGAATCAAAATGCAAAGTATTTGGCATCTACACTGTTTTTCTTTTATCGTTATAGAGAGATTTATTTAAAAAATCTTCAACATTTGTACAACCATAGATTTGGTCGAAATACGAGTTATCACGGATACGCTGGAGTGCAGATTCCCGAAAGAATCAATTCGCTTGGCTGGACTGGAGAAAAGTTTTCTTTTTACCCTTTGAGTTATATGCAAAAACAGGGTTTTTATATACAAATTGTCCCGGAAATTCTTCTAAAAGGAAAATTAGTTGTTACCATAACCAATAAAAACGGGTTCAAACAAGTAGAAAAATTCGCAAGTTCCGGTTGGAAACGGATTCAATTAAAAAGTGAATTCATCCAGCAAAAGTCTCTTGTTACCGCGTCTTTGTCTAATACATGGATACCTTATGAGGCAAAAGAAGATCGTTTTGACCACAGCAAGGATATGTTGGGGGTAAGGTTGCAACAAACTTTTGGTTTGGAAAAGCCAGAGAACGGACAGCAATACACACGCGTAGAAAGATTGGAAGACCTTCGCTATATTGGAATGAATGATTCTGATTATGAAAACTATTTCTATTTTAGGCTTTTGGACGATCTTGAGCATAGACCCGGAATTGCCTATTTACACGCTTTAAAAGATGCCAAAATAAGAGTTGCCAGGGAGCCTTTTGTTCCAACTCTGCACTTAAAATATTTAAAAATGTTTTCTGAGCTTTCTAACAAAAATAAAATCAAACTATTGGTTATCAATAACCCCGAAAATCCGATTTCTCTTTCCTGGTATGAGCAGTCTAATTGGTATGAAGATCACATAAATTATTTAAGAGGTTTGGACTCCAGGTATTGCAAATTTGTAGACTTAAGAAACCATTTAAAAATGCAGGATTTTAGTGATTATCACCATTTTACGTACCCTGGTATGGTCAAAATGACTCCGATTTATGGAAATTTGATTGCGGATTTTAGTCAAAATGATAAAAATTAATAAAAGATATTTTATACTACCACTTGACATATTTTTTATGTTTGTATCTTATTTTTTAGCTCACTTGATACGATACGAAAATTATTCTTTTTTAGTGGATTTGAAAAGTTTTATAGTTTCTGCCTTGATTGTAGTTGGTTTTAGAACGTTGATATTTGTGTTTTCAAGTATTTACAAATCACTATGGGCTTATGCTTCTATTCATGACCTTTTGGAAATAATTAAAACTACATTGTTGTCGTCTCTTGTTTCAACAACTGCTTTGCTTTTTTATAACCGTTTTTCGCAACAATCTCGCATGGTTCCGATTTTGGATACCTTGATACTACTTAGTATTTTGTGCTTTAGGAGTTTTTCTTGGCGAATTTTTCGGGATCAGTATTTGAATCAAAAAACAAAAGTGGGAAAGCCTACAATTTTGATAGGAGCTGGTAAATTAGGAGCAATGCTTCTTTCTGAAATCAGGCGGCAACCGGAACTTAATCTGAATCCGGTTGGTTTCTTGGATGATGACAATAACAAAATAGGTGCTTATATCTACGGAATTCCAGTAATTGGAAAAATTGACGACTTGATTCGCATACTACACCTTTATTCTATTCAAGAAACGATTATAACGATGTCCAATGTTTCCGGGAAAGTGATTAGCGATATTTTGAAAGTATGTGGTGAAAATCATGTAAACGTTAGGATTTTACCTTCTATTACCGAGATTTTCTATGGAAAAAATTTTAACCTCAACCAACTGCGGGAAATTCGAGTAGAAGACTTGCTTGGGAGGGAAGCCGTTGATTTGGAAATCGAGTCTATTCGATTGTATTTGCAAAACAAAGACATTTTGATAACCGGAGCGGGTGGGTCTATTGGTAGTGAAATTGCACGTCAAGTTTCTATGTTCAATCCGAATAGCGTTGTTTTGTTGGATAATGCAGAAACTCCTTTGTATGAAATTGATTATGAATTGGGAAAAAAACATCCGAATATTAAATTTAAAACGGTAATTGCAGACGTAAAAAACCTATCTCGTTTGAATTCTATTTTTGAAAAATACCATCCGATGGTAGTGTTTCATTGTGCTGCCTATAAACACGTTCCTTTGATGGAGATAAACCCTTCGGAAGCCGTTATCAATAACGTGATGGGTACTAAAAATATTTGTGATGTTTCCAGGCTTTTTGGCATTGAGAAATTTGTCATGATTTCTACCGACAAAGCGGTTCGACCTGTGAATATAATGGGTGCCTCCAAAAGAGCTGCGGAGTTGTATATACAATATATCGCTCCGACTTCCAAAACGGAATTTGTCACCGTTCGCTTTGGGAATGTTTTGGGTTCAAACGGGAGTGTAATTCCAAGATTCAGGGAGCAGATAGAGAAGGGCGGACCTGTCACAGTAACACATCCGGACATTATTCGATATTTTATGACAATTCCGGAAGCATCTCAACTTGTTTTGCAAGCCGGAAGCATGGGGGAAAGAGGTGAGATATTTATTTTGGATATGGGAGAACCTGTCAAGATTTTGGATATGGCAGAGGAAATGATTCGACTGTCCGGCTACCAACCGTATAGAGATATTGATATTGTTTTTACGGGACTAAGACCAGGAGAAAAATTGTATGAAGAGCTGCTTTTGGATTTGGAAGGAATCAAAGAAACTCATCATCCCAAAATTAGAATTGCCACTCACATTGAAAATCCGGATCGATTAACCTTTATCAATAAGTTAAATTTACTTTTTTCCTATGCAAAGCAAAACAAAGATAAGGAATTATATGATTTGTTCAAGGATATTATTCCAGAATATCAAAAACACCAAGACTATTACATGACCATATCCAAATAGTAAAAGAATATCTAACCCAGGGTCAATTTATAGAATTGACTATTTTTTTGATAGAATTGACTATTTTTTTGATAGAATTGACTATTTTTTTGATAGAATTGACTATTTTTTTGATAGAATTGACTATTTTCTAGTTGATAATTATTCTCATTAAAAAAATAATAGCATTCAGGGTGAATTTTATGAATCCTCGCTGCCATGAGCTTGAGAATAGAATCAAAGATTTGGAACTCGAATTGAGTAACCTCAAATCAAACAAATATGCGGAAACTTTGTTTTGGCAAGGTATTGAAAAATCTATTCCAAGTGGTATTTCCGTGATTGACGATACGGGAAAACAAGTATATGTAAACCAGTCGTTCTGCAATTTGGTAGGCTGGGAAGAGCAGGAACTATTAGAAAAATATCCGCCTTATCTGTATTGGTCCGAAGCAGAAATTGAAAATATTAAAACTACCTTTCAAAAAACTCTCAAAGGTAAAGTTCCAAAAGAAGGTTTTGAACTACTTTTTTGTAATAAATCGGAGAAATTGATTCCTGTTCGGGTAATTATCTCTTCGTTTACTATAGATAATAATAGAACATTTTGGTTAGCAAACGTAATTGATATAACCGGGGAGAGACAAGCAGAACTGGTCATTCAACAACAAAATTCAAAATTAATAGAACTCAATGCCACAAAAGATAAGCTTTTTTCTATCATTGCCCATGATTTAAAATCTCCTCTCAGTGGATTTCTCTTATTAATGGAATTGATGTTAACGAATATTGAGAAATATAGTTTAAATGAAATTAAAGGGCATAATAAAGCCCTACATGAATCCGCAAGAAATGTCTACGAGTTGTTAGAAAGTCTATTGGATTGGTCTAGAATGCAAAGAGGTCTGATAGAGTTTCATCCGGATGTGATTGTTTTATCTTTTCTCATAAAAAGAAATATAAAAGTTTTGAGTGTTTTTGCCAGGGTGAAAGATATTGAAATTGTCAATCTTGTTTCGGATAGCTTGCAAATTAGAGCAGATGCTTCTATGGTGAATACTATTATTAGAAATTTGATTTCCAATGCAATAAAGTTCACTCCCAAAGGAGGGAAGGTTGTAGTATCCGCAGAAGAAAAAGATGATAAACTACTGCTGTCCGTTAGGGATTCTGGAATAGGTATGGATAAAAATATAGTTGATAATTTATTTGGTGCGAATCCAGCTGAACCTCGTATTGGCACGAATTTTGAAATTAGTACAGGTTTGGGATTAATTATTTGCAAAGAGTTTATTATTAAACATTCCGGTGAGATTTGGGTGGAAAGCGAGGTGGGCAGGGGCAGTACTTTTTATTTTACATTGCCAAAAGTGAATTAAAATAGGAAAAAAATATGAACACTACCAAAGAGAAAGAGAGAAGAAGGCTAGCCCAAACGCAATTCCTTAAGGAGAATACAAATTTTGATGAATTGCCTTTGAAAGATATAAAAACATTATTCTACGAACTGCAAATACACCAGATTGAACTGGAAATGCAGAATGAAGAGCTACGAAATACTCAGCTTGAACTGGAAACGACTCGCGAAAAGTTTTTTGATCTCTACAATCAGGTTCCGGTTGGTTATCTCACCCTATCAGAAAACGGATTGATAACCGAAGCAAATTTAACTTCGGCTAATCGTTTGGGTGTCACAAGAAACCTACTACTAAATCAACCGATCACTCGTTTTATTCTGAAAGAAGATCAAGATGTCTACTATCTTAAAACGAGACTTCTTATTAAAACCCAAAAAAAGCAGCAGTTTGAAATAAGAATGACTGGAAGGGAAGGTAATACATTTTGGGTAGATTTTGCTTGTGTCCCGGTAAAAACAAATGATGATGGTTCTTATTATAGAGCAATTTTTGAAGATATAACAGATCGTAAAAATGCAGAATTCACCATTCAGCAGAAAAATATAGAACTACAAGAACTCAACGTTACAAAGGATAAGTTTTTTTCCATTCTTTCCCACGATCTAAAAGGACCGATGGGCAGTATTGTATCCTTATTGGAAATGTTGCAAAACGATTGTGAAGACAGACAGGAAAAAATGTTATCTCTCGCTTACCAAAGTGCCAAAAGGACATATACGTTATTGGAAGAACTTCTGCTTTGGGGGAGATTACAAATAAATAAAGTCCAATTCAATTCACAAATGATTGATCTAAAATGGCTAATAAACGATGTTGTTTTATTTCAAAAATATGTTGCTGCGGATAAAAAGGAAATCAAAATCCAAACAAACTTAACTGAAACGGTAGTTGTTTTTTGTGATATTGCAATGGTTAAAGTTGTGATACAAAATTTATTGTCCAATGCCATCAAATTTTCTAATCCCGGTGGAGTGGTGACAGTCGGCTGCAAACCACAGGAAGGCAATAAGATGCTGTTTTATGTCTCGGACACCGGTATCGGGATTCCTCCTCAAGAAGGAGAAAAATTATTTCTAATAGATCAATTTTTTTCCACTAAAGGAACGGGTGGTGAACAAGGAACAGGTCTCGGACTAATTCTTTGCAAAGAATTGATCGAAAAACATGGTGGAGCTATTTGGATAGAAAGTGAAACGGACAAAGGCAGTAGCTTTTATTTTACATTACCGACAAAGGAATTTACATAAATAACGTGAGTTCGACGTAAGGAATAATGTTATAAAAATAATAAGGGTGAACACAGGGGTTCACCCCTACGCCCAAAAATACCATAGGCTTTGTAGGGGCAATCCCCCGGTGGTTGCCCTTTAGGTGAAAATAAAAATGTTATATCGAACTGACGTTAAATAACTAATATAACGTGAGTTTTTGTAAATTACCGTAGCTAAGCAGTAAAGCAAAAATAGTTGTGAAAATGAATTTCAGACAGGATTTCAGGATTTACATGATTTGTAGTACTTTATTTCGATATTTCCACAAATGTTAGAACTACACCTTCTATCACATTTTCGATGGTACGATAGGGCTGTATTCGCATCGAATATTTTTGTCCGTCCAAATTCCAGACCTCGGCTTCTTTGGGGATTAATGTATCCAAAACCTTTTGTATATCTTGGATGAGTGTCTGGTAATTCATTAATCGTGAAACTATATCGCTAACAGGTCTGCCAATGTCGCTCTGAATCAAATTGATAATCTTTGTAGCTGCGGGCGTAAAACGTTTAATGTCCAATTTATGATTCAAAAAGATGGTACCTATACCGGTAGATGCAAGCAAATTATTCATATCGTTGTTTACTTGTGAGAGTTCTTCTATCTTTTTTTGAAGTTCCGTATTTACTGTAGTTAATTCTTCGTTTACGGATTGAATTTCCTCTTTCGAGGTTTCTAGCTCTTCGTTTGCAGACTGTAGTTCTTCATTTGCGGATTGCAATTCCTCGTTGATTGACTTAAGTTCTTCGTTTGATGTTTCAAGTTCTTCTATGGTTGTATTTAGATATTCATCTTTGGTTTGAATGGTTCTTTCCAGTTCTATTATCCACTGATCCTTATCGCTAATAGGCGAAATTTCTATATTTTGCGATTCTTTTTTGTCAGAACATTCTTCAAACGCCACCAAAATGAAAATATCGGAAGAGTCCGACTTCTTAAGAGGGTGAACAAGCAAATTGATTAAATAAGATTGTCTGTCTTCTCCCTTAACCCGTAAATTATCGTAGCGTACAAAAACGCCAAGAGAAATCACCTTACTTACGGCAGAGATTAATTCCATTTTCAATCCTTCACGTGCCATTTGAGTAATATTTAGGTTCGCCTCTCCCAGAGCTGGCTCAAGGTATTTACCCGTTCGTCCATGGATATACAAGACTTCAAAATTGGAATTGATTAGGACGGAAGGAGGTGCATAATGGTTTAATAAAAAGCGTTCTAATAATTCTTTTGTATTTGATTTTTTTTCTAAATAAACAGTATTCTTCTTTTGTTTGATTGCCAATTCGTCTATAAACGGTTGTTTAATCATTCTTATTATGCCCCCAGAATTTGGAGTTTCTATTTTTTGGTATAATTTCGACTTTTTTTCAATTGCCCTAAAAATATCATCCAATTCTCTGATAGATTCAGAGTTTCCCAAAACAAGGAAACCGTTTGAATTTAATGCGTAATGAAAGAGCAGAATTACCTTTTTCTGTAATTCGGTGGTAAAATAAATAAGCAGATTCCGGCAACTGATTAAGTCTATTTTTGTAAAAGGCGGGTCTTTGATTATATCGTGTTTTGCAAATACGATCATGTCGCGGATAACTTTATGTATCCGATAGGTATGGTTTTCAAGGATAAAATACTTTGACAAACGTTGGGGCAATACATCAACAGCAATACTGTCCAAAAAAATTCCGGTTCGAGCTTTTTCGATGGAAATTTCATCAATGTCTGTCGCAAATATTTGTACAAAGTAGTTTTGCTTTTTGTTCTCCATGTATTCTTGTAGCAAAATGGCAAAAGAATATGCTTCCTCACCGGTTGAACAGGCTGGAATCCATATACGTATGGTAGAGCTTGGCGGTTTGTCAAATAATTTTGGAATCAAACCTTCTTTAAAGAAATCAAAAACATCTGAATTGCGAAAAAAACTCGTAACTCCTATCAACAATTCTCTAAATAGAATTTGTACTTCTGTCTGATTGGTTTGTAAATAGAGGATGTAGTTTTTTATATTTTCGAACTTATTTATTACCATTCTTCTTTGAACGCGACGAGCTATGGTATTTAATTTATAGCTAGAAAAATCGTGCCCAGTTTGATTTCTTATAATTAAATAAATCTTTCTCATTAAATTTTCTGGAAAATACTTAGGATTTGCTAATAGGTAAGTTTTCTTTTGGAATGTACTTTGAACATAATTTAGTAATTGTTCAAACATTTGTTCGGGAGGTAAAACGGAATCAACCAAACCTGTACTTAGGGCACTTCGGGGCATTCCGTCAAATTTTGCTGATTCGGGTGACTGAACCATAACCAATCCTCCTTCTCCTTTAATGGCTTTTAATCCTAAGGTTCCGTCAGTCCCTGTTCCCGACATGATTATACATATAGACTTTTCGTACAAACTTTCTGCCAAGGAACGAAAGAAGAAATCAATAGGTAAATACAATCTTTTTTCAGGCATAAGTTTCAATAGTTGAAGACTACCATTAAAAAAAGCCATATTACAATTGGGAGGAATAATATAAACGCAATTCGGTCGAACCTTCATTCCGTCTTCGATCAAAAATACATTCATTTGGGTATACAGCTTTACAAGGTCGCTTAGTATGTTCTTGTAGTCGGGAGACAAATGTTGAACTACAACAAAAGCCATTTCACATTCTTTTTCGGTAGGTATTGATTTAAAAAATAATTCAATAGCCTCTAATCCGCCCGCAGAGGCACCTATTCCAATAATAGGAAAGTCTATTGTATCCGGATTGATTGTTTTGAACTCTTTTGATTCTATTTGCATATAAGTATACTCTTCATCTTATTTAGGTAATTTTTTTGATATTTAAAGGCTTTATTGAAAATTGTGTTAGAGTCACTGCCATTATCTATCGTAGAGATTAATTTGTCGGATTGACCTGTCCTGCCCTTCCAAATTGCTTAATTTCCTCTTTGACAAAAAGCAAATTTTTATATATTCCTTTTAAATCTTCTTCTTTATAAATTTTTATTAAATCTTTTTCATTATTTAATAAATTTTCTAAAACCCTTAAATCGCCTTCTAGTATTTTTATACTATTTTGAAACCAACTATCAAATCTGCTTTTTTCCAAAAAAATTCTTTTTACGGTAAAAAGTTTGTTTAAATCAGAATCTCTGATTTTAGAGAATAGATAGGTCTTTTTGTTTTGTTGTTTTTTTAACCTCTTTAAATCTTCGATTTCTTCAAGTGTTAGGTTGTCTAAAAATTCTTCTAAGGACATGTTTGCTCCTGTTTTATTTAGCTTTTATTTAAAACAAAATATTATAAACTAAAATATTATAGATACTCAATCCAAGTAAAAACAAAAATCCATAAATTCCCACTCGGTTACGAGCAAAGCCAAGAGTATACAAACCTTTCAAAAAATTATTGGAAGCAGTCGCTAGTGTAATTGCCAATACGGATGTATTAATGACTATTTCCTGATTCGATTGTATGATACTCAGAATAAAGGGGTCAACATCCATAAATCCCATTGCCACTGCTAAAGTATAGATGCCTGAACTTCCCAAAAAAGCAGTTGCATAGTGGTTGGCAGTTGTTACCAAAACAAACAAAAAGGCAAAAATAACTGCTGAGACGAGGTCAAGTGGGTTTGTATTATTTTCTTGTGTCTCATCTTTTTGTGATTGAGTTGGGCTTTCTTGAAAGTTGCTTTTGTATCCAAAATATCGGTATACAAATAGGGAAACAAAAATTCCCGTAAAAGAGGTGGTTAAAAAAGTCCAAAACATCTCCCAAAAAATTGCTTGGTTAAACAAATAAACCAAAATCAATACCCTCAAATACATAACGGAAGACGCAACTAAAATAGAAGAAGCGTATTGATACGTTTTATTTTTTTCTTGCGAAATCGACTGTTTGGCAAGCACAACTGTAGTAACGGTGCTAGAATAAGTTCCACCCAAAATTGCCGTAAAAAACAATCCGCCTCTTCCTTTCAAAAAAATTTGTAGCAGATAACTCACATAAGAAATGCCGTTTACAACCACGATGATCAACCAAATTCTAAACGGGTTGAGATTAAAAGGTGTGAATTCTTTATTTGGTACTACTGGTAGTATAACCAAAGAAAGCAGCAGAAATTTCACAAAGGTCATAACTTCATTGGAGGGAATTTTTAAAACGAGGTTTTGCAAATAAGATTTGCTATGCAGAAGCAAGGTCATTATAATTGTTATTGCCAAAGGTAACCAATAGTCTCCCTTAGCGGTAAATCCTGCGATTAAATAGGTAATGAGTGCGGACAATTCGGTTTTTAGGTCTGTTTTTCCTTCTAATTTTAAGTTGTAATTGTAATATAAAACCAGTAGTGAGCTGATACTCAAGAGTCCGAAAATATAGGGAAGTAGGCTTGCTCCGTCTACCAATGCCAAGGAGTAACCAAGCAAACCGATCAAGGGGTAAGTTCGGACTCCCCCGAATTTTAAAGTGGAATTTTGAGTGCTACTTTCTCTTTCGATACCTATTAAAAAGCATAAGAGTAGGGTATAAAATAAGCCCAAAGCTTCTACCGGGATAATTGTTAAGTAATAATCCATTAAATTCGTTTTTCCTAAAATTCTAAAAAGTTTTTATTTACCGAATAACCAAAGGTATCCAAAAATAAGATAGAATGGTGATGAGTATGGAAAACAGAATACTTAACCAAATGCCACCTTTTACCATTTGGGGAATGGATACATAACCGGTTGCATAAACTATGGCATTGGGTGGAGTTCCTACCGGAAGCATAAATGCACAACTGGCTCCCAGAGTTGCCGGAATAGCAAGCACAATAGGACTATAACCCATACCTTCGGAAATAGATGCTACAATAGGTAAAAATGCTGCCGCCGTTGCTGTATTACTGGTTACTTGTGACAATAGCATGATCATTACGGTAATTAAAAATATAACAATTGATATATGCAAGTCCAAAAAAGCATTTGCGTAGCTTCCTATCCACTGAGCGAGTTTTGTTTTTTCTATAAAGTTTGCCAAGCTTAAACCCCCTCCAAACAGCAAAAGTACTTCCCAAGGAATTTTGGTAGCCATTTTCCAATCCATTAAAAATTCACCTTTTTTGAAATCCGTAGGAATCAAAAACAGAATTATTCCTCCGAAAATGGCGATGGTAGAATCTGAAATAAAGGGGAAGAATCTAGCAATCACCGGTTGAATAATCCACAATATGGCAGTTGAACAAAAAACGACTCCAACAATAATTTCTTCTTTGGAAATTTTACCCAGTTTATCAAGCTCCTCTCTGATTAAATCTTTTCCCTTGGCAATTTCTTTTATACGCAAAGGAAAAGCTATTTTTGTCAGGATATAAATGGAAATAGGAGTAGAAAATATAACAAGGGGTAATCCGATTAGCATCCATTGCCCGAATCCGATTTCCATTTTGTAAGATTGAGTTAAAAAAGCAGCCAAAAGAGCATTTGGTGGGGTTCCAATCAATGTTCCCAATCCCCCTATGCTTCCACCAAAAGCAATGCTTAGCATAAGTGATGTAGAGAAGTTTTGAAATTCATTAGGATGCTGTGCTTGAGAATTTACGAGTTTGATGATAGAAATGCCAATGGGGACCATCATAAGTGTGGTAGCTGTGTTGCTCGCCCATAAACTAATAAAAGCCGTAGTCACGAAAAATCCGGTAATAATCATTACAGGCTTGGTGGCTAGCTTTATAGAATGGAGAGCAATTCGAATGTGTAACCTCCACTTTTCCATTGCAAGAGCCAGTAAAAATCCGCCTAAAAATAAAAATATCAACGGATTGGAATAAGGAGCAGAAGATTCCCGAATGTTACCTACACCGGTTAAAGGGAAAAGAACCAAAGGAAGTAGAGATGTGACCGGAATCGGAATTGCTTCGGTCAGCCATAAAACCGCCATGCACAAGCCTATAATAGCGGTTTTCCAACCTTCCGGCGATAAACCGCTTGGTGGAGTAAAAACAAGAAAGGATAATAAGATAGGAGTTATCAAAAACCCAGAAATTTGTCTCAAATTCAATTTGGAAACCAATTTTTCTCCATTTACGATTCCAACCGCAATTTTGTCAACTGCTAATCTATAGGAGCGGTTACTATATTTCTATTCTACTACAATTCGTGGAATGTTCGGATTAATCCTGGTGACAACATCATAATTGATTGTTCCGATCATAGAAGCCATATCATCAGCAGAAATAATTTCATTGCCGGATTTGCCAATTAGTACAACCTCTTCACCGATTTTTGGATTCTGTATGTGCGTAACGTCTATAATGGTCATATTCATACAAACTCTTCCGAGGATTGGAGCTCGCTCACCTCTCACCAAAACATAGCCTTGGTTGGAAAGTCTTCTGTCCAATCCTTCGTAATAACCAACCGGAATTACCGCAGTTTTGGTAGGATAGTTGGTTTTGTAGGTAGAGCCATAACCTATATATGAACCGGTATTGAGGTCTTGGATATGAACAATTCCTGTTTTCCATGTTAAAACGGGTTGTAGATGAAATGTTGTATTTCCCATCAAAGATAAAGAAAGCCTTGTTTGGATACTGGGCCAAAGCCCGTACAAGGAAATTCCGACTCTGACCATATCTAACTTCGCTTCCGGAAACAGCATGGTTGAAGCAGAAGAAGCTGCGTGAAGCTTCAAATTGTTGTAGCCAATTTTTTTTGCGTATTCATTGTATTGCTGAAAAGTTGTCAGCTGCTGCATGGAGTAAGAATGTTCCGTGAAATCTTCTGTACTGGCGAAGTGTGTCATAAGCCAATTTATAGGAAGATTATCGGATTTTAATTCATCTAGCATCTTGTACAAAGTTTTTCCAGAATACCCTAGTCTACCCATTCCGGAATCGACTTTAAGGTGTATCTGGGGACGTTGAGAAAACCGGTTTAACAATTGGACCTCGTCTTTTCTGGAAACAACGATATGGAAGGAAGAATTTAAATATTTAATGTATTTTTCCAAATTGGGGATTTCGCCCATAATCATAATACTTGCTTCCGGAAATAAGCCATGGATTTTTATTCCTTCTTCCAAGTAATTTACGGCTAAAATATCAGCTCCAGCCTTAATGGATAGCTCTGCAATGGTTTCCAAACCATGACCGTAAGCGTTAGATTTAATTACAGAAGCAAAGAGTGTATGTTTTGGAAGTATGTTTCTAAAAGATTGAATGTTTGTTACAAGAGCCGTTTTTGATATTTCTACCTTTGTAAGTTCCAATTTTTATTGCTTTAAAACCTTTGTTTATGTATGGTATACTATATATGAATAATACATCTTCTTTAAATTTGAAACATTTGTCAAATAAAAAGAAAAACTTATATATATATTCTGTTATCTCTTTGTTTGGAATAGTGCTGGCGACTTTGTTACCTTCGCAAGATACGGGTTTTTCAATCTGCTTGTTTTATAATATAACCGGAATACCTTGTCCGGGTTGTGGAATGGGGAGAGCTATTATTCATTTTTTTCATTTACACTTTATAGAATCCTTTTATTATCATCCTTTTGGGATTTTTGTGGCTCTGTTTATGGTCTACTTTTCTTTGTGTATGGTTTTCCCTTTTCTGGGAAGCCTCATTTTTAAGTATCAAAAGTTTTGGAATTTTTTTATGAGTATTGTTGTTGTGTTGCTACTTGCATTTTTTGCTTTTCGAGTTTACTATGTGGTATTAGCACCTGAAAAGTTGTCTCCTTATTTTTATAATTTTCAGAATAGGACTTCACTATGGAAATTTTGATTGTAGGTTCAGGGGCAATAGGTGGATTTTATGGTGGAATGTTATCTTTATTGCCAGAGGTAAATATTCATTTTTTGTGTCGTTCGGACTACGATGTTGTGGCAAAAGAGGGGATCGAGATTGCAAGTCCTTGGAAAAATTTTCATTTTTACCCTACCGGGGTTTTGAAACAAGGAATGAGGTCACCCGTTGTCTTTGATTACGTGGTTGTTACCCTTAAAGTTTTACCTAATATTTTTCTTGCGAAAGTGATTGGAGACTATGTTAATAAAAAGACATCAATTCTACTTTTACAGAATGGTGTTGGTATAGAGCAAGGTGTTGTACAAGCATTTCCGGAAAATGAAATTTTAAGCGGGCTTGCTTTTACTTGTATCCATCGAACGGCTCCCGGAAAAATCAAACATCTGGATTATGGACATTTGAGCATTGGCTCTTTTTCCAAAGAACAGTCAAAAACTGCGTCCCAATTGTCCGAATTATTTAATAAAGCCGGTGTGAAGTGTGAAGTTGCAAAAGATATTGTTTCTGCCAGGTGGAAAAAATTGGTATGGAATGCACCTTTTAATCCTATATCAGTTTTATCCGGTGGACGTGATACAACTGCCATTCTTCAAAATAAAAAGACTTTGCAATTGGTCCAAAACGTGATGCAAGAAGTTTGTCATCTGGCAGAATTGGACGGTCACAGGCTTGCTGATGATGTTGCCTCTAAAATGATAGAAATGACACTATCCATGGAACCATATAAAACGAGTATGCTTCTGGATTATGAATCACACCGGGAAATGGAAGTAGAAGCCATTTTAGGAAATCCTTTAAAAATAGCGAAACAACATAACGCAAAGTTACCCTATATGGAAACTCTTTATGCCTTGTTATCTATAATGAACCACGAATCATGAGATAAAAATAAAAACTTTTATAGTTTGCCGGTGAACTTTGGAGCGAACTGTGACTTTATTGTTTAGAGCTAACGGCAAGGTACATGGAAACTGCTTCGTAAATAACGGTTTGTAAGGGATTCGAGTTTTCGATTTTTGAGTTTCCCTTTCCGTGTTCATATACTACGCTAAGGTTAAAAGACGCGCTAGGTAGATTCCAAGATATTCCCAAACAATAACCTATTGTATTGATATACTCACCTCTGGATTTTTCTCCGAATAACTCTCCTATTTGAGGTACATACAAAATGGAAACCTGTTGATTTGAGGTGTTAGCGAGGTTTAAAATAGAATCTTCGCCAAAATTACTAATAGAATTTATGAGCAAGGTATCTGCCCATTTTATTTTTTTTGTATTTGCCCTATTTGTAAAAACGCCACCTCGTAAAGAAAGTGTTTCTTTAGGAAAATATTCCAAGCCAAAAGCGAGGTTCAGAGTAGGTGACCTGTAAAGCTCACTATTCTCATTTTCTGTTAAGATAACGTGTTTTATGGATGATCCGGAATAAAAGTATCTGGTCTGATCTTGTGAGCGTCTATATCCGTCAGTGTAAACTGTATCAAAAGCCATTAAAAATTTAGAATTTGGAAACCAGGCAATTCCTATTCTATATTCATTTATTTTTGGGGTCTCTGCCGAAAAAACAGGGCCCGAAAACCCGAGACTATCGTTAATTTTTCCGCCGCTACCACTCTGACTTCCTTGCATTACGGCAACTCCGTCTTGTGAAGTATTGCTTGTGCTTACAATAAATGAATTTTGGTACCTTTTTCCTCTACTGCTTGGCATAGTTCGACTTACACTAAATCCAAGAGATACTTTGGGGCGGATTGCATACAATAAACCAAAAATAGGGTAGATACCATTGGTAGTTCTATCATCCCTCGATGTCTGTACTAATCCGGTATCCGAAGTTCTGAATAAACTACTTGAGGCTAAATATTCGATATCCCTAAACATATATAGAGAACCACCAATAGAAAGCTTGGGAGTTAGAAGCATTGATAAGCTCGGACCCAGTAATATTTGGTTTGTTTCACTTGTTTCTTGACGTATTGCATCTTTTACATCCGGAAAGTATAGTGAAAGGTTTAGTTGCTCATATCTTCTGGAACTTTGGCTGATTTTATTGACTAGGGAAAGCCCGAACTTATATTTCCCAAAAGACTTGATAGAGCCTATAAAATTTGGTGAAAAATTATTCAAATTTTCAACTAAGTTTTGTCCCGGTCCCCATATATCCTGGTAGGTTTTTTGTACGCTATTGTAGCTAAAAATGGACATGGAAATGGAATCATCATAAGAAAAAGAAAGACCGGCAGGATTGTAATACGTTCCGGATGGATCATCGGAAATAGCTGTAAATGCTCCTCCCATTCCCGTAGCTCGTTCTCCAAAAAATCCGTTGATGTTGTGAAATCCATCAGCATAAGAGCCGGCTAGTGCCAAGAAAAACAAAATTGTTATATTTATTTTTTTATACATATTTAGCTAGGATTTTTGTTAGCAAACTGATTCAGATCAATCAAAATACTATGATTAAAATGATTTTCGGGATTTATACTCAACGCGGAGTGGTTTTCGGAATTCACAAAGAGTACCAGCCATCTTGGCTGTGAATTTACAGGCTGGAAGTCTGTAGTACTTTCCGAAAATCATTCTGTTTTACGCAAAAGAAGACATAATTAACGAATTTATTCCTCCCCATTCGGTTTAAATTCAATTTTGGCTTCATTTACCCCCGACGTCTTATAATTTTTATACTTCCAAAACCGGAAATGCAGGTTGTAGAATGCGGTACTTACCTTTATGTATTGCCAGTATAGTGCAAACCATTCCTTAGTTATCTACTACTTTTCTCGAATGTTTAAAGTCAACTGCCTCACATCATAATTTCCACCCACTTTTTGCAGAGACAAACGAACTCCTTTTGTTCCTTTCCAACTTCCACCAACAATTCCTTGGTACATTCCGTTTTTTCCCAAAGATACCGTTTCTTTTTGTGGTAATACAACCGGTTTTTCAGAAGCAATAACCACTATCTTGTCATATCCTTCCGGTGGGGCAGCCAGTAATTTGTATTTTCCGGGAGCGTTTTCTGGCGGGAATTTTAATTCCGTATTGCTGGGAACTCGATTGTCGCTTTGGTATTTATTGGGAAAAACTTGCACAATTGCACCGTCCATAGTGTAAACAAGAATGGTGACATACACTTCTTTTATTTTAGATGTAATTGTGTATTCTATCTCGATAGGTTCTCCGAATTTAACCCCTTCGTTTTCTAACTCTGCATTAGAGAATACTTCCATTAACTCTATTTCGGTTTTTTTATTCGGTGATTTTAGATTGATTAGTTGTATCAAGCTTGCTTCTACTTCCAAAATATTCAAGAGTTCCGATACATTTTTTTCCGTATAACTTTCCCAAGCACCAAGAATACGGGTCGTTTCGACTTGAACTAATTTGAAAGAAGTTGACTTATGGTTGTCAAACAAAACGATATAATATGCACCTAGCGTTTTGCCGATTTTGGGACCATCTTTTACCAAGCCTGATTGTTCTAAATTGCTTTCTTTTAGCAATTTGTTGAGCTGCTTTCTCTCCACCGGTTGTGCAAAATCGGTTTTAAGTAATTTTCCCTCTATTGCAGTCATGAATTTGGAAGAACCACCGGCAACCGCTATCATTAGTTTGCCGTTTATTAACTGGGGGAACGCCGATAAGTTTAGCGGGAATTGTAAAATGAAAATAACTAAAAAAACAAAAATTCTCATAATAATTACTTTTATAAAATATTGTAAAAAACCTTCAAGAAGAAACTATAATAAATTGACATATTTAGTATTCCTAAGTTTAGATAATAATACAAGAGTTGGAGAGAGTAAATGGAAGAAAATGGAACCCTGGGTAATAACCCATTAGATGCAGTGGATGATATTCCAGAAAATATGACAAAAAATAAACAAGAATCACAAATAGAAATAGAAAAAGAGTCATTACTAAAAGAAATTGATATATTGCAAAAACAAATTTATTTGCATACTCAAAGACAAGAGTTAATTTGTAAAGCTACCAATTCCGGATTGATAGAAATCAATATAATAGATGGCCAAGTTGACCATTCTGAGACGACTTTTAGACTATCAAATGAATTTACTTCTCTTTTAGGTTATAGTGAAGATGAACTCCCAAATAATATTACGGACTGGTTTGCTCTCCTGCACCCGGAAGACTTGGAATTTGTAAGAAAGCGGTTTTATTCTCATTTGGAAGATAAATCTGCTGAAACTTCTTTCGTTATTAAGTGCAGAATTTTAGATAAAAATGGTAACTATTTGTGGATGCAAGGTTCAGGAGATACTCTGAGAGATGAGATGGAAAATCCAATATTTTTTCTTGCTCAATTTAGGGTGATCCAGAAAGAAAAAATTCAAGAAACGGAATTTGAAATTATATCAACACGGTTCGATCTGCTCAACCAAGCAACCAGTGAAGGCTATTGGGACATGGTTATACCTGCTGACATGAATGTAGTGGATGATACTTATGTTTGGTATTCTGAACAGTTTAGAAAGATGTTGGGTTATCAAGATGAAAGTGATTTCCCTAATCGAATGGATAGTTGGTCTGTTTCGTTTCACCCGGAAGATATTGAGAGGGTTTTTGAGCAATTTCAGCAACACATTATGGATAAATCCGGTGAAACGGAATTTGATACGGAGTATCGTTTGAAGCTCAAGTCCGGAGAATTTCAATGGTTTCGTTCCAGAGGTGCAATTTTGTTGGATGAAGTAAAGCAACACTTTAGGAGCGTAGGCTCATTAAAAAACATCAATGAGGAAAAGCAAATTGAGTTAGAGATTCAGTCTTTGTTAAAAGAGATCAATCGATTGACAGAGTCGGCAATTGAAGGAAAGATATTTAGTAGATTTGATACTTCCAATTTCCAAGACTATAACTTTGTCCATATTACACAGGAATTAAATTCTTTGCTAGATTCTATCGTGCAGCCGATAGACGAAGGAATCATGCTTCTTCAAAAATTACAAACCGGAGATTTTAGTCAAAAACTGGAAATTGAATGTAAAGGAGAACATTTGAAACTAAAAGAATCTATCAACTCCATTCAAAAATGGTTCTCTGAAATTAGTTCTTATTTAAGTAAAATTGTCAACGGAGATGGCAATGCCACATTAGAAAGAATCTCTGATATAGATCCGCTTTATGAAAATTTGGAAAAACTAAAAAATAAACAACCAAAATTAACAACAAAAATAAATCCAACACCTGAAACTAGTGTAGAATTAAAAATAACTATACGTTCGGAATCCTGATCTTGAAGTTAAATTTTTTAAAAATTTTTTTCTTCAATTCATTTTTATGATTGAAGAAAAAGCCATTTGTTTTCTTATGTTGTTATTCTTATATGGAAAAAATTGAAATTTATAAAGTTGACAGCATGTTTCACAGATATAGGTAATTTCTGTTAGACCATGGTGCAGGAATAGAATTAATCCACTACTTGTTTTTGTTAAAGCCATTAATTTACGCCTAAAACAGACTACGGAGTCGATCCCTTTCTAGCTTGTTTCCAAACAACTTTCAAATTTACAAAACTATTTATTGGAGATATAAAATGAACATATATGTAGGAAACCTTTCTCACTCTACAACAGAGGACACCTTAAGTAAATCTTTTGGAGTTTATGGTGCTGTTGAATCAGTAAAAATCATCACAGATAAATACAGCGGACAGCCTAGAGGTTTTGCCTTTGTTGAAATGGCTAACAAAAGCGAGTCTCGTAAGGCAATCCAAGAGTTAAACGAAACTGAGCTAGATGGCAGACAAATTAAAGTGAATGAAGCGAAACCAAGAGAAAACCGAAGAGACTTTAATAGTGGCGGTGGTGGTAGTGGCGGCGGCGGTCATCGTCGTAACAACAATCGTTGGTAAAATTTTACCAAAACACTCCCTTGGTGTCTTCTGCTTGAGCGAAGTCTAAGGGAGCCAAAGGTTGTTTTTTTATACCCCTACAAGGCAGCACCTCTTGGCTGCCTTTTTAATAAGCTAAATACAATTCGGAATTGAATATTTCCATAATAGATGTCCTTGCTTTATTTGAATGTTAAGATTTGTATCCCTTGACTATTCTAATCGAATAAAAAAAACTTAAAATAAAAAATTAATTTATCTTTTCTATTCCTAAAAAATTAATACTTTTAGCATTAACTTTGGAAGGTTTTATGAAATACTTTTTGTTATTTATATCATTTAGCTTGTGCTTTTTGACAGTTCCTATGTTGGCAGAAACCAAATTCATTGTAGGTTGGGCTGAAAAAGTGAAGATTTTTCCTGGCAATTTTACCGTAAAAGCCAGAATTGATACGGGAGCAAAAACCTCGTCTATAAATACTCCTTTTTATGAAACATTCGAAAAAGATGGAAAAACTTGGGTGCGTTTTGATTTTATGGATAAAAAAGGGAAAAAAAAGACCATAGAAAAAGAAGTCCTAAGAACTTCAAAAATTAAAAGAAAAGGTATGAAGTCCGAAGAGCGTCCGGTTGTAAAATTGGAAATATGCCTTGGTAATGTTTATAAAGAGTCTGAAGTAAATCTTGTGGATAGAAGTAATTTTAATTATCAGATTCTGATAGGAAGGAGTTATTTGGAAAATGATTTTCTGGTAGATTCTTCCAGCCGGTTTACAAAAAAACCGAATTGTAAAATTCCGGGGAAAAAATGAAAAATTTTCATCTTTTTTTCCTTTGCTTTTTTTTGATTGCAATTGGTTTTGGCTTATTTTTTTACAAATATTCCTACCTTGATTTTCCTATAGTTCCTAACAGTATTGTGGAAGTATGGAATTTGGAGATCAAAATTCGGTTTGAAACAGAAAAGCAGTCGGTTAAAGTCAGGCTGAATATCCCCAAAAATACGCAAAGGTATACAATTACTTCCGAATCTTTTGTTTCGGGAAGTTTTGGCTTGGTGACGGACATAAGTAAAGGCAATCGAAGAGCGATATGGTCAATTCGTAAAAGCAGCGGAATAAAAAATTTGTACTACAGAGCTGTCATTCAAAAAAGAGGAAAACCTAGAAAAGAGGTTCCAACAGAAGCAGAAATAACCGAACATAGATTGGATGATGCACAAAAACTAGCTGCTCAAAATATAATAACTGCCATATATACCAAATCTGCTGATATGGATACAATGATTTCTGAGCTTTTTCAGCGACTCAATAAGGAAGAACCGGATGAAAACGTGTTGGTTCTTTTAGGAAAGGAGTCAACAGCAGAACAGAAAGTAAAAATGGCAGTTCGAATTCTTGCTTTGGCGAAAATTCCTGCTCGTGTGGTTTATGGAATTGATCTGAAGGAACAAAGGGGTTTGAAACAATTGCGTACTTGGCTAGAAGTATACTTTGATAAAACATGGAGAGCTTATTTACCAAAAACAAGGCTTCCGGAAATTCCGGAAAATTACTTTAGCTTGTATAAGGGTAACTATCCTTTGGTAAAGCTTAAAGGTGGAGATAAATTGCGATTTGTTATATCGGTAAGTCCGAACCAAGAAGAAGCAATCAAAAAAGCAGTAGAGCATGGGAGAATTCATTCTCCTAATTTCTTAAAATTTTTATCTTTGTTCGGACTTCCTATTCAAACACAATCCTTGTATAGAGTCATATTGCTTATACCTATTGGCGTTTTTTTGGTTGTGCTGCTTCGAAATGTTATTGGGCTAAAAACCTTTGGAACTTTTATGCCTGTTCTTATTGCACTCTCGTTTCGTGAAACCCAACTTTTATGGGGGATTTTTTGGTTTGTTACACTAATTGGTCTTGGAGTTTTGTTTCGGTTTTATTTGGAAAATTTAAAACTCCTCCTTGTGCCACGTTTGGCATCGGTTCTTATTGTGGTTGTCTTACTAATGTTGATGCTAAACGTCTTTACACAAAATCTTGGTTTGGAGCTTGGATTATCCATTGCACTGTTTCCAATGGTGATTTTGACAATGACTATCGAAAGGATGTCTATAGTTTGGGAAGAACGCGGAGTTAAAGAAGCATTGCAGCAGGGAGCTGGTACATTAGTTGTTGCCATTGTAGCCTATCTCATTATAACAAATCAATTTGTTGGTCATATCGTTTTTGTTTTTCCGGAAGTTCTTTTGGTATTTTTAGCGTTCACAATACTGCTTGGTCGATATACAGGTTATCGTCTTTCTGAAATTGGTCGCTTCAAGTCTTTGATTGCAAAAGAGAATGGTAAAATATAAATGTTTGTAACGTTATCAAAGCTCGTTCAAAAAAAGGTTCTTGGCATTAACCAACGCAACGCTGACTATATACTCAAATACAATCCCCGTCCTTTATATCCTCTTGTGGATGATAAGTTACTCACAAAGAAATTGGCAATAGAAGCTGGTATGAATGTACCACAACTCTATGGTGTAATTGAAGTGCAGCACCAAAGGCGAGAGTTGGCAACCTTATTAAACAAACATTCTGATTTTGTGATCAAGCCAGCTTGTGGGAGTGGGGGAAATGGAATTTTAGTTATCCAAGAAAACAAAAAAGACAAGTACCGTAAACCAAATGGGATGTTTTTAACCGAAGTAGATCTTAAATTCCATGTATCCAATATTATAAGCGGAATGTACAGTTTAGGGGGGCATCCGGACAAGGCGATTATTGAATATCGCATCCAACCTGATCCTGTTTTTGAGTCAATTAGCTACCAAGGTGTTCCTGATATTCGAATCATAGTATTTTTAGGAGTTCCCGTTATGTCTATGGTACGTCTTCCCACCTTTATGTCAGACGGAAAAGCAAACCTTCATCAAGGGGCAATAGGAGCAGGCATAGATATAGGCACAGGCAAAACTCTATCAGCTGTCTATTTTGATGAAATCATTTATGAGCATCCTAACACTGGAAATTCGGTTGTAGGGATTCAAATTCCCGAATGGGATAAATTTTTAAATCTTGCCACTCGTTGTTATGAGTTGACCGGGCTTGGATACCAAGGAGTAGACATTGTTCTGGATAAAAACTATGGACCAATGATCCTTGAGCTCAATGCTCGTCCCGGACTCAATATTCAAATTGCCAATAATGTGGGGTTATTAGAACGTCTCGAAATTGTTGAAAAGAATTGGAAAGATTTGAAATCGGCTTCGGAACGGATCGATTTTGCCAAAAAGCATTTTAAGGTGTAAGAAAATGTTTTCAAAAAGCTTGTATTTTCTTAGGTATTTGTAGAATATACTCACGGCTGGGGTCCCTACAAAAAAAAACAAATAAAAACAACATGGATAAATGCTACCACTGTCAGACACCATTAAGTCCCCAAACGACCTATAAAGGTTCTATAAAGGGTGAAGAAAAACTCTTTTGTTGTAATGGATGCAAAACCGTTGCTGAGTTCATTTCCTTATCAGGAAATGAGAAATTTTACGATTTAAGAGGCTCTGTTTCTTTAGAGCCGGCTACTAGCATTCAAACATCCATAGATGAAAACCTGGATAGCGAATATACTTATAACGAATTTGTAACCGGAGTTGATCCTACAAAGCGGGAAGTTTTTGTCAATATTACAAATATTCATTGTTCTGCTTGTGTATGGTTAAATGAAAAAGTTCTCTCCCAAACAGAAGGTATAAAGGGTATTCGGATTAATTTTGCCAATTCGAGAGCTCATATCGTATGGGATGATACAATTCTTAAACTATCTAAAATTTTTACCATTATACAAGGAATTGGTTACAAACCCGTTTTATATGCTCCTTGGAAAAAAGAAAACCAAAACAGCCAGTTTGAAATAGACTTACTCATGCGATTGGGGGTTGCTGGGTTCTGTTTTGGAAATATTATGCTCTTTGGAGTGGCACTGTACACCGGTTATTTTAGTGGGATAGAAATTGGATTTAAAAAGCTCTTGCACTACGCTTCCTGGATTATGGCAACTCCAGCTTACTTATACTCTGGAATGCCTTTTTTAAGAGGAGCTTACTATGGGATCAAAAATAAATCCGTCACAATGGACTTGCTTCTAGTTTTAGGTGTCAGCTTAGCCTATTTTTATAGTGTTTACGTAACACTTACGGATAGAGGAGAAGTCTATTTTGATTCTGTTTGTATGATATATTTTTTTATACTAATCGGAAAATACTTTGAAGCAAGGTCGAGAAATTCGGCAAGTCGAAAGGTACAAACCTTGCTGAGTAAGCTACCGGATATTGTAAGTCTCATCCAAGATGGTAAAGAGACAAAAATCTTGTCTCACCAAATACAAGTTGGTGAGACCATTATGATTTCTCCAGGAGAGCGGATCCCGATTGATGGAAATTTGCTACAAGGAGAAGTAAGTATTGACGAATCTTTTTTAACGGGAGAGTCCAAACCTGTTTTGAAACAAACCGGAATGATGTTACTTGCCGGTTCCATTAACTTGGACAAAAACTTATATATGCAAGCGACATCTACTTCCAAAGACTCCAATCTGGCAAGGATCCAAAAAATGGTTGACGGAGCACTATTTGAAAAACCAAAAGTCCAACTGATTTTGGATAGGATTTCTTCTTATTTTATTTTGGTAGTTTTGTCTGTTTCCCTTTTGGTCTTTTTTTCATGGTTTTTTTACGGTGCAGGTTTTGAAACGGCTTTGCTCAATTCTATATCCGTTCTTATCATTGCCTGCCCCTGTGCTTTAGGTTTAGCTGTTCCAACAGCAATAGTTATGAACCATTTGGTTAGCTCCGAAAAAGGAATTTTAATTAAAAATGCGAGCGTTATTGAGGCATTGTCCAAGCCTAATTACCTAATATTTGATAAGACAGGAACTCTAACAGAGGGTAAGCTAAAGGTTATTAAAGATGAACTTGTCCAAGATAAAGTTACGTTGGAATTGCTTTTAATGGTAGAATATGGCTCAAAACATCCTATAGCCAAGTCCATTCAAAATTATTTGTTAAGTCGGAATGTTAGTTATAATCCTTCCGAAGATGTTAGAATACAGATAGAAGAAAAGTCCGGTTTTGGTCTTGAAGGAGAAATTTGGAAAAACGATATATGCTACTTTGTGAAAGTAGGCAAACTTCACTTTGTTTCAAACGATACCCAAGAAGATACAACAAATGAAATCGGAACGAGAATTCACGTTTCCATTAACGAAAGTTATAAAGGCTATTTGGTTTTGCGGGACACAATCAGAAAAGAAGCCAAAGAAGAAATCGAGTTGTTAAAAAAGCAATTAGATGGCATCATCATTTTATCCGGAGATGATTTGTCTGTTGTAAAAGAGGTTTCCAATCAATTGGATATCGAAACATTCTATCATGGGATGACTCCCAAGCAGAAATTGGAGCAAATAGAACGTTTGCAGCTGGAAGGAAAAAAAGTTATCACTGTTGGAGATGGTTTGAACGATGCCGGAATGTTAGCCAAATCCGATGCCGGTATTTCCATGCAGTTAGGAGCTGATATAACAATCGATAGAGCCGATATAATACTAATGAACAACCACCTTTCGGGAGTGAGGAGACTCTTTTTTTATTCTCAAAAAACTATGTCCGTGATTCGAGATAATATAATTATTTCATTGATTTATAATTCGATTGCCATTCCATTGGCGGCATTCGGATTTTTAATTCCCATTATATGTGCTTTGTTTATGACTTTGAGTTCTCTTACTGTTGTCTCCAATTCTTTATTGATAAAATTCAGAACGCGGAAAATGTAGCATGATTAAATAACGTCAGTTCGATATAACATTTTGATTTCACCTAAAGGGCAACCACCGGGGGAT
>JACKPA010000013.1 GCA_024233865.1 Leptospiraceae bacterium
TAATCGTTTTAAAGCTTTATACAGATCGTTTGAATTTACTATGGTTGCTTTTTGGTAGTTTTATTTGGTTGCTCTTTTATCCCAATACTTCTAAAACAGGTTTGTAAAATTGTCTTGCCATTCTAAGAAACTTATTATATTCTGAACCCATGAAAATAGCCAATCCCATTTATGATGTATTTTTCAAATACCTACTGGAAGATAACGAAATTGCAAGGGAATTTATCGGAACGATTATAGATGAAGATATTATCGAACTTACGTTAAAACCGCAGGAACAACTAGTTCAAATGAAAGAATTCGCTTTTACGATTCTAAGAATGGACTTTCATGCAGTCATTCAGACCCAAGAAGGGAAAAGAAGTGTTCTCATTGAAATGCAAAAAGGTAAGTATTTTGAAGACGTGCAACGTTTCCGAAAGTATCTAGGGGAAAGGTATACAAAAGATACCCTTCCCATCATAACCATCTATTTTTTGGGCTATCCGCTGGATGAAAAATTACCAGCAGTTACTTTCGTAAAAAGAGACTATTACGACAGGTTTACCAACCAAAAATTGGAAGTGAAAAATGCTTTTATAGAAGGTCTTACACACAATAGTTATGTGATACAAGTGCAACTATTAAAACAAAGTGTTCAAACAAAATTAGAGGCATTATTATCGGTGTTTGATCAAACTCTACAATCTACAGAGAGCTATATACTGAGTTTTCCGGACAAATTACCGGATTTGGAAATACTAAGGAAAATAATCCGTAGATTACAAAATGCTGGCGTATCCGAAGAACTCCGAAAAAAGGCAGAAATAGAAGATGAAGTCGAGACATCTTTCAAAACAATGGCGAGGCAAATCCAAGAGAAAGAAGAGATGATAGAAGAGAACAAAAAAGCATTAACAGAAAAGGACAAAGCATTAGAAGAAAAGGACAAAGCATTAACAGAAAAGGACAAAGCATTAGAAGAAAAGGAAAAAACATTAGAAGAAAGTAAAAAAGCCTTGGAAGAAAAAGACAGGCTAATTGCAGAATTGATGAAAAAAGTTTCTCAATAAGCGTAAGAGTTTTAAGGTCTTAGTGTGCTGTAAAAAGCCTTTTTTTGTGCGATTGAAAACTTAAATAATTTCTTGACGTAACAAAAAGATAAAAATACGTTTTATGTATGACTCATTGTTATTCCGAACTAAGGCTTTTTTATGGGCAAATCTTTGTGCTATTTACAGTTTTTAATCTGCTTTATTTGCTGATTGTAAGCACGATTACTGGTAATTCCGGCTATAACTTTTTAGTATGGAACTTGTTTTTAGGCTTTTTGCCTTATTTGATTGCAATCGTTTTAAAGCTTATTTAATATATACAAAAAAGGAACAATAAATGATTATATCCGGCTATGAAACAAAAGAGAAAATTTATGAAAGTAATAAAACTATTATTTACCGTGCGATTAGAAACAGGGATGGTAAAATTCTAGCCTTAAAAATATTAAACGAAGAAAACCTGAGCAAAGAAACAATAGCTCGATTTAAGTATGAATACGAGATTCAAAAAAGTGTTTTTACAGAGGGGATTGTTCAAGCCTTCGATTTTGAAAAATACAACAATCGATATGCCATTGCTATGGAGTATTTTAATGGATCATCTTTACAGCAATATGATTTTAAAAATTTGGATATAGAAAGTATACTAAAGATATTTATAAGCGTTGCGGAAATACTAAATAGAATCCATGAGATGAACATCATACATAAAGATATAAATCCGTCCAATATTCTCTACAACTCACAGACAAAAGAAGTGAAAATTATTGATTTTGGTATTTCTACAAAATTAACAATAGAAAAAAACCAAGCTATTCTCAATCCGAATTTGTTAGAGGGGACTCTATCCTATATTTCACCTGAGCAAACAAGAAGGATGAATAGACCAATAGACTACAGGACAGACTACTATTCACTAGGTGTAAGTCTATATGAAACCCTAACAAAACAAAAGCCTTTTCCCAATACAGGAGATGCACTTGAAATCATTCATTGTCATATAGCCAAAGAGCCAATGCCACCCCATGAGATAGACTCCAGTATTCCAGTAACCCTTTCGAATATAACATTAAAGCTAATGTCAAAAAATGCAGAGGATAGATACCAAACTTTATTAGGTCTGATTTATGACCTTCAAAAATGTTTGGAACAGTTCCTCACTCTACACAAAATAGAAGCTTTTGAAATCGGTGCGAATGATAAACTAAGCAAATTCCGAATTCCACAAAAGCTCTATGGACGAGAAAAAGAAATCCAAATACTTCTTGATTCCTTTAAACGGATTTCGGAAGGGAACACAGAAATTATGCTTGTTTCAGGTTTTTCTGGCATTGGGAAGTCAGTTCTTATAAACGAAATTCAAAAGCCAATCGTTGAAAAAAGAGGATATTTTATAACAGGCAAATACGATCAGTTTCAAAGAAATATACCTTATAGTGCAATTATTGATGCCTTTAGAGGACTCATTAGGCAAATTCTTGCGGAAAGTTCTGTATATCTGAATCTATGGAAAGAAAAGCTGTTAGACGCTCTTGGAAAAAACGGTCAAGTTATTGTAGATGTAATCCCTGAATTGGAATCCATTCTAGGAAAACAGGAAGAAGTTCCCAGACTATCTCCAAATGAATCTCAAAATCGGTTTAACTTTGTGTTTCAAAACTTTGTTCGTGTTTTCGCAAGCGAAGAGCATCCTATTGTAATTTTTATAGATGATTTGCAGTGGATAGACAGTGCCTCATTACAATTGATTCATCTGCTTATTACCAATCCGGAGAATAGGTTTTTATTTTTTATAGGTGCTTATCGTGATAACGAAGTTGATGATACTCATCCTTTAAAGCTGGCTTTAGAGAAACTCAAAAAAGATAGTGTTTCCATACGAGAAATTCAATTGAACAATTTGGATTTTAGGAATGTAAATCAATTAGTTGCTGATTCTTTAAATTCGGATACAAATTTAACCGAAGAACTGTCCGAATTGGTTTATTCTAAAACTGCTGGAAATCCTTTTTTTGTTAATGAATTATTAAAGCTATTATTTCATAAAAAATTGCTGTATTTTGCTCATTCCCTTCAAAAATGGAATTGGGATATTCAAAAGATCAATGCAATAGGGATTTCGGATAGCGTTGTTTCTTTGATGACCAGCAAGATGGAGGAACTGCCAAAAGATACTCTGGCTATTTTGAAGTTGGCTTCTTGTATCGGAACCGTTTTTGATTTGAAAACCCTTTCTATTGTGTCCGAGAGTTCCAAGCTTCAAATTTCTACATCCCTGTGGGAAGCCTTGCAGCAAGGATTTATCTATCCTTTGGATGATTCTTATAAATTTATTCAGGATATGGAAGAAGTAAATCCCGGTTATAAA
The DNA here is from genome assembly GCA_024233865.1 of Leptospiraceae bacterium. Classification (GTDB taxonomy): domain Bacteria; phylum Spirochaetota; class Leptospiria; order Leptospirales; family Leptospiraceae; genus JACKPA01. Next base: position 3,403 of record JACKPA010000013.1, read on the forward strand.
TTTGCCCATGATAGGATACAACAGTCAGCTTATTTACTGATTCCCGAAGAGGAAAAAACAACCATTCACCTTAAAATAGGAAGGCTTATGCTGGAGCACCTTTCTACCAACGAGCAAAAACGGAAGGAGAATCACAGCCAATACCAATTAGTTTGATAAATTACGTTGCCCGTACTATAGAGCCTGTTGTTCTGAATAACGCTACACACGAAGGTCTATTCACTAAGGATGAATACATCACCAAAAACAAGCCTAAGTCTGTACTTTGTTTTCCACTTGTTCAACAAGGCAAATTAACCGGAATCATTTACTTGGAAAACAACCTCACCACAGGAGCATTCACATCCGATAGAATTGAGACTTTAAGAATCTTGGCAACACAGGCCGCCATCTCTATCGAAAACGCAAGGCTTTATGAAAATATAGAAACAATCACACGCGAAAAAACGCAGGTTGAAACGGAAATGAACATCGCTCGTGAAATCCAAACTTCGCTCATCCCTGACAAGCCAACTGTATCTGATTTTGAGGTGATAGCCTATATGAAAACGGCAGATTCCGTAGGCGGTGACTACTATGATGTGATTCGAGAGAATGGTAGAGAATGGTTTTTAATAGGTGATGCCAGCGGTCATGGCGTACCCGCAGGTCTGGTGATGATGATGGTTCAGACATCCATCCATACGGTTATACTCTCTAATCCTGGTGTAAATCCTTCCGACTTGCTCAAAAAAGTGAACTTGGTAATTTCAAAAAATATAGCCATGCTAAAAATGAACAAATACATGACTTTGACCTTGTTTCTGAAAGACAAAGACGGAAAGCTATACTATTCCGGTATGCACCAAGACTTGGTGGTGTACAGGAGCCAAACCAAAAAAGTAGAGACTATCGAAACCAATGGAAATTGGATAGGCATGGCGAACATCTCAAATGAATTTTTGGTTGAAGAGTTAGAAATGAAGAAGGGAGACGTTCTATTTTTGTATACGGATGGAATCACAGAAGCTACGGACAAGGATGAAAATCAATTTGACCTGGGTGGTTTGGTAAAGTTTATGGAGGTAAACGGAGAGTATCCGGTGGAAACAATCAAAGAAAAATTTCTGGACACAATTCGAGATTATTCATCGGATGATGATATTACCTTTATGATTCTAAAAAAGAATGGCTAAATAGGATAGGTAGAAATAATTTAATGCCGATAATTGCCGTATTTATGCACAAAAAATTCATATCCCAAAGAGATAATCAAAATTATTGTAGCCATGGAAGCTATACAGGAGAATACTACGGATATGCTTGCTCCATTGGATAATCAGGTAATTTTTAAAATCGCTTTTACGGATATGGAAGTCTTCACCGGTTTTGTAAAAGATATACTTGGTATAGACATCGAAGTTGAAAAAATCGAAACAGAAAAGAAGTTCGAGCCAAAAATAGGAAACATTGATTTTGCCTACGATATTTTTGCGGAATCAAAAGACCACCGGGTTATAGTGGAAATTCAAAAAGCGGAATTGGACTACCACTTTGACAGATTTTTGCACTATCACTACATGGCAGTAGCAGAATTACAAAGAAGAGCAGCAGATTACAAAATCAAACAAACCGTCTACACAATAGTGATGCTTACCGCTCCCTATACAATAGAAGAAAGAACAGGTTTACCCATAAAAAATGAAGTTTTGGTTTCCTCGTCAGACCCAAGAGATTTGGAGGATAAAATCATACCGATATACGGTCATAAATTGGTTTTTTTAAACCCAAATCATAAACAAGAAATGACACCTCAAAACTATCGTGATTGGTTGGATTTGGTGTATGAGTCAATCCATAATAGTGAAAAATATTTGGTAAATATGGAGAATACCGCCATAAAAAAAGCAGTGGGATTGATAGAATATGAAAAACTAAGTCCCAAACAAATTCGGGAGATGAAAGAAGATGCGAGTAGACGGGCAACCCTTGCCATATATGAGAATAAGTTAGAAAAAGTATCCCAAGATTTGGAAAAGGAAAAGCAAGAGAGAAAGCAAACAGAACAAGAATTGTCAAAAGAAAAGCAAGCGAGAAGACAGGAAAGAAAGAAAGCAGAACAAGACAAGCAAAAAGCGGAACAAGAATTGTCAAAGGAAAAGCAACGGGTTTTTGTTCTTGCAAAGAAGTTAAAAGAAAGTGGTGTGCCGGTTTTGGAAATCATGGAATTAACAGGTCTATCAGAAAAAGAAATTGATAAAATCTGATTTGTTGTATAAAAAATGTACATAGATTAGCCTGTAATAAAAAAGAATACATCTTAGAGTTTAAATTATGGTATGACACAGAATAACATGAAAAAAGTTTGAAGCAATTGGCGGGCTATTTGGACAGCAAAAATCATGGTGTAGGCTATTTGGTAACATTCAATTTTAACAAAAACAAAGAGTTTACAAACGGTTGGAGAAATGTAGATAACAAGAAAATCTTTGAGGTATTTGTATAGGTATGAAGGAATTTAACATAACGGGTCTATGTATACCGGAAAAGCACTATATGGTAGACACAAGCAAAAAAGTCCAAAAAATAATAGAAATGATTGACAAGGGGAAATATTTTATCATCAACCGTCCCAGACAGTATGGGAAAACAACTACCCTTTCCCTGTTATACCAAAGAATGATTACCATATCTCCTTATTTAGTTATACGAACCAGCTTTGAAGGATTAGGTGAACAATCATTTGAAAGTGAAATATCATTTTGCATAATATTTACAAAACAAATCGCAAAAGCACTAAACCGCATACCACAATGCAATGTTGCGTTAGAATATATAAAAGAAACTAACCAACCGAAAACTTTTATTGAGTTAAATAATTTTATAACAAACTTGATAAATACAACCAAGCAAAAAATAATTTTAATGATAGACGAGGTAGACAAGGCAAGTAATCATATTGTATTTTTAAACTTTTTGGGTATGTTGAGAACAAAATACTTAGATAGAGAGGAAGGTTTAGATCAGACCTTTCATAGTGTGATTTTGGTGGGCGTACATGATGTAAAAAACATCAAAAAGAAAATTCGTCCTGATAGTGAATCTCACTACAACAGTCCTTGGAACATTGCCACCGAATTTAAGGTGGATTTGAGTTTCAGTGCGGAAGAAATAGAAACAATGTTGGAAGATTATGTTTCCGCACTTCGACAGGCTCAGCACACCGCACTTCGACAAGCTCAGCACACCGCTACGCAAACCAACCGGTTCGACATTTCATCAATAAGCAAGGAAATCTACAAATTCACATCCGGTTATCCGTTTCTGGTGAGCAAAATATGCAAGGTGATTGACGAAGACTTGGATAAGGATTGGTCAATGGAAGGGATTCAAAAGGCAATTGATAATATACTAAAAGAACGCAATACTTTATTTGATGATTTAATCAAAAACGTTGACAACAATAAAGAACTATACGATTTGCTCTATAGTATTTTAATTGATTCCATTCCGATTCAATACAATACAGCAAATCCAATCATTGACCTATCAAACATATATGGAATCACTGCGGAAGGGGAATATGGCAGACTAAAGATTAGCAATAAGATTTTTGAAATCTATTTGTATAACTATCTTATATCAAAATTGGAAACACAAAACCTATCCATAACCCATTATGGTTTTAGAGATAATTTTATAAACAATTCCGGAGATTTAGAAATAGAAAAAATTTTATTAAAATTCCAAGAATTTATCAAAGAAACGTATTCGGATAAGGATACCCAGTTTTATGAGAGGAATGGCAGATTGTTACTAATCGCTTTTGTCAAGCCAATAATAAATGGTTCCGGTTTTTATTACATAGAACCTCAAAGTAGTTATGAAAGACGTATGGATATGGTTATCACGTTTAATAAAAAAGAATACATCTTAGAGTTTAAATTATGGTATGGAACAGAATACCATGAAAAAAGCTTGAAGCAACTAGCAGGTTATTTGGACAGCAGAAATCATGGTGTAGGATATTTGGTAACATTCAACTTTAACAAAAACAAAGAGTTTACAAACGGATGGAGAGATGTAGATAGCAAGAAAATCTTTGAGGTATTTGTATAGGTATGAAAAAGTTTAACATAACAGGTCTCTGCATTCCGGAAAAACACTATATGGTGGACACAAGCAAAAAAGTCCTAAAAATAATAGAAATGATTGACAAGGGGAAATATTTTATCATCAACCGTCCCAGGCAGTATGGAAAAACAACTACTCTGTTTATGTTAGAAAGAGCTTTGAAAGACAGGTATTTGTTGATTTCTACTAGTTTTGAAGGGCTTGGTGAAACCAAATTTGAAACGGAAGAAAACTTTAGCTCCACTATTTTTTATACCCTTTCCCAGGGGTTATTGGATAAGAATGAAGATTTCAAACAGGAGTTTCTTGAATACGGAAAAGGTTTAAAAACATTGGAAAATGTATCAATTGCAATAACTAAATTTGTTAAGCAACAGGACAAAAAGGTAGTTTTGATGATAGACGAGGTGGATAAGGCAAGCAACCATACCTTGTTTTTAAACTTTTTAGGAATGTTGAGAAATAAATATCTACAAAGGGAAGCAGGCAAAGACCAAACGTTTCACAGTGTTATACTTGCTGGTGTACATGATGTAAAAAACATCAAAAAGAAAATTCGTCCTGATAGTGAATCTCACTACAACAGTCCTTGGAACATTGCCACCGAATTTAAGGTGGATTTAAGTTTCAGTGCGGAAGAAATAGAAACAATGTTGGTAGATTATGCTTCGATACTTCGACAAGCTCAGCACACCGCACTTCGACAAGCTCAGCACACCGCACTTCGACAAGCTCAGCACACCGCACTTCGACAAGCTCAGCACACCGCACTTCGACAAGCTCAATGCACCGCTACGCAAACCAACCGGTTCGACATTTCATCAATAAGCAAAGAAATCTACAAATTCACATCCGGTTATCCGTTTCTGGTGAGCAAAATATGCAAGGTGATTGACGAAGACTTGGATAAGGATTGGTCAATGGAAGGGATTCAAAAGGCAATTACCGTAATATTAGAAGAACAAAACACCCTGTTTGATGACCTAATTAAAAATGTCGAGAATCATACCGAATTATATGAGTTGCTATACTCAATACTTTTAGCAGATATTGAAATGGAATATAATGTTTATAATCCGATAATAAATATAGGAATCACCTATGGAATACTTAGTAAGAATGTAAGAAATAAATTAATTGTTTCAAATAAAATATTTGAAATTCTACTATACAATTACATGGCTTCTAAATTAGAAATCTCAAAAAAATTATCACCACAGTTGGACTATAGAGGTAGATATTTAGACGAGAATCAAAATTTAGATTTGGAGAACGTATTATTAAAATTCCAAGAATTTATCAAAGAAACGTATTCAGACAAAGATACCCAGTTTTATGAGAGGAACGGCAGATTGTTACTAATCGCTTTTGTCAAGCCAATAATAAATGGTTCTGGTTTTTACTACATAGAACCTCAAAGTAGTTATGAAAGACGTATGGATATGGTTATCACGTTTAATAAAAAAGAATACATCTTAGAGTTTAAATTATGGTATGGCACAGAATACCATGAAAAAAGTCTGGAGCAACTAGCAGGTTATTTAGATAGCAGAAATCATGGTGTAGGATATCTAGTAACATTCAATTTTAACAAAAACAAAGAGTTTACAAACGGATGGAGAGAATTAGATAACAAGAAAATCTTTGAGGTATTTGTATAGGTATGAAAAAATTTAACATAACAGGTCTCTGCATTCCGGAAAAACACTATATGGTGGACACAAGCAAAAAAGTCCAAAAAGTAATCTTATTGATAGATGAAGGAATGTATTTTACCATCAACCGCCCCAGACAGTATGGGAAAACAACTACTCTGTATATGTTAGAAAGAGCTTTGAAAGACCGGTATCTGTTGATTTCTACAAGTTTTGAAGGACTTGGAGAAGAAGCCTTTGAAAATGTAAGCAAGCTATCCGGTGAACTCCTGAACCAGATGGTAAAATCACTTAAAGTTGAACAAGAAGATAAAATGGTTTCTTTTATCCGGCAATACAAAAGACCTGAGAGTTTGAGTGAATTAAGTAATTTCATGACGGATTTTGTTAATGAGTCAAAACAAAAAGTATTGTTAATGATAGACGAGGTGGATAAGGCAAGCAACCATACCTTGTTTTTAAACTTTTTAGGAATGTTGAGAAACAAATATCTACAAAGGGAAGCAGGCAAAGACCAAACGTTTCACAGTGTTATACTTGCTGGTGTACATGATGTAAAAAACATCAAAAAGAAAATTCGTCCTGATAGTGAATCTCACTACAACAGTCCTTGGAACATTGCCACCGAATTTAAGGTGGATTTGAGTTTCAGTGCGGAAGAAATCGAGACAATGCTGGAAGATTATGTTTCCGCACTTCGACAGGCTCAGCACACCGCACTTCGACAAGCTCAGCACACCGCTACGCAAACCAACCGGTTCGACATTTCATCAATAAGCAAAGAAATCTACAAATTCACATCCGGTTATCCATTTCTGGTGAGCAAAATATGCAAGGTGATTGACGAAGACTTGGATAAGGATTGGTCAATGGAAGGGATTCAAAAGGCAATTGATAATATACTAAAAGAACGCAATACTTTATTTGATGATTTAATCAAAAACGTTGACAACAATAAAGAACTATACGATTTGCTCTATAGTATTTTAATTGATTCCATTCCGATTCAATACAATACAGCAAATCCAATCATTGACCTATCAAACATATATGGAATCACTGCGGAAGGGGAATATGGCAGACTAAAGATTAGCAATAAGATTTTTGAAATCTATTTGTATAACTATCTTATATCAAAATTGGAAACACAAAACCTATCCATAACCCATTATGGTTTTAGAGATAATTTTATAAACAATTCCGGAGATTTAGAAATAGAAAAAATTTTATTAAAATTCCAAGAATTTATCAAAGAAACGTATTCGGATAAGGATACCCAGTTTTATGAGAGGAATGGCAGATTGTTACTAATCGCTTTTGTCAAGCCAATAATAAATGGTTCCGGTTTTTATTACATAGAACCTCAAAGTAGTTATGAAAGACGTATGGATATGGTTATCACGTTTAATAAAAAAGAATACATCTTAGAGTTTAAATTATGGTATGGAACAGAATACCATGAAAAAAGCTTGAAGCAACTAGCAGGTTATTTGGACAGCAGAAATCATGGTGTAGGATATTTGGTAACATTCAACTTTAACAAAAACAAAGAGTTTACAAACGGATGGAGAGATGTAGATAGCAAGAAAATCTTTGAGGTATTTGTATAGGTATGAAAAAGTTTAACATAACAGGTCTCTGCATTCCGGAAAAACACTATATGGTGGACACAAGCAAAAAAGTCCTAAAAATAATAGAAATGATTGACAAGGGGAAATATTTTATCATCAACCGTCCCAGGCAGTATGGAAAAACAACTACTCTGTTTATGTTAGAAAGAGCTTTGAAAGACCGGTATCTGTTGATTTCTACAAGTTTTGAAGGGCTTGGTGAAACCAAATTTGAAACGGAAGAAAACTTTAGCTCCACTATTTTTTATACCCTTTCCCAGGGGTTATTGGATAAGAATGAAGATTTCAAACAGGAGTTTCTTGAATACGGAAAAGGTTTAAAAACTTTGGAAAATGTATCAATTGCAATAACTAAATTTGTTAAGCAACAGGACAAAAAGGTAGTTTTGATGATAGACGAGGTGGATAAGGCAAGCAACCATACCTTGTTTTTAAACTTTTTAGGAATGTTGAGAAATAAATATCTACAAAGGGAAGCAGGTAAAGATCAAACGTTTCACAGCGTTATACTTGCTGGTGTACATGATGTAAAAAACATCAAAAAGAAAATTCGTCCTGATAGTGAATCTCACTACAACAGTCCTTGGAACATTGCCACCGAATTTAAGGTGGATTTAAGTTTCAGTGCGGAAGAAATTGGGACAATGTTGGTAGATTATGCTTCGATACTTCGACAAGCTCAGCACACCGCACTTCGACAAGCTCAGCACACCGCACTTCGACAAGCTCAGCACACCGCACTTCGACAGGCTCAGTGCATCGCTACGCAAACCAACCGGTTCGACATTTCATCAATAAGCAGGGAAATCTACAAATTCACATCCGGTTATCCGTTTCTGGTGAGCAAAATATGCAAGGTGATTGACGAAGACTTGGATAAGGATTGGTCAATGGAAGGGATTCAAAAGGCAATTACCGTAATATTAGAAGAACAAAACACCCTGTTTGATGACCTAATTAAAAATGTCGAGAATCATACCGAATTATATGAGTTGCTATACTCAATACTTTTAGCAGATATTGAAATGGAATATAATGTTTATAATCCGATAATAAATATAGGAATCACCTATGGAATACTTAGTAAGAATGTAAGAAATAAATTAATTGTTTCAAATAAAATATTTGAAATTCTACTATACAATTACATGGCTTCTAAATTAGAAATCTCAAAAAAATTATCACCACAGTTGGACTATAGAGGTAGATATTTAGACGAGAATCAAAATTTAGATTTGGAGAACGTATTATTAAAATTCCAAGAATTTATCAAAGAAACGTATTCAGACAAAGATACCCAGTTTTATGAGAGGAACGGCAGATTGTTACTAATCGCTTTTGTCAAGCCAATAATAAATGGTTCTGGTTTTTACTACATAGAACCTCAAAGTAGTTATGAAAGACGTATGGATATGGTTATCACGTTTAATAAAAAAGAATACATCTTAGAGTTTAAATTATGGTATGGCACAGAATACCATGAAAAAAGTCTGGAGCAACTAGCAGGTTATTTAGATAGCAGAAATCATGGTGTAGGATATCTAGTAACATTCAATTTTAACAAAAACAAAGAGTTTACAAACGGATGGAGAGAATTAGATAACAAGAAAATCTTTGAGGTATTTGTATAGGTATGAAAAAATTTAACATAACAGGTCTCTGCATTCCGGAAAAACACTATATGGTGGACACAAGCAAAAAAGTCCAAAAAGTAATCTTATTGATAGATGAAGGAATGTATTTTACCATCAACCGCCCCAGACAGTATGGGAAAACAACTACTCTGTATATGTTAGAAAGAGCTTTGAAAGACCGGTATCTGTTGATTTCTACAAGTTTTGAAGGACTTGGAGAAGAAGCCTTTGAAAATGTAAGCAAGCTATCCGGTGAACTCCTGAACCAGATGGTAAAATCACTTAAAGTTGAACAAGAAGATAAAATGGTTTCTTTTATCCGGCAATACAAAAGACCTGAGAGTTTGAGTGAATTAAGTAATTTCATGACGGATTTTGTTAATGAGTCAAAACAAAAAGTATTGTTAATGATAGACGAGGTGGATAAGGCAAGCAACCATACCTTGTTTTTAAACTTTTTAGGAATGTTGAGAAACAAATATCTACAAAGGGAAGCAGGCAAAGACCAAACGTTTCACAGTGTTATACTTGCTGGTGTACATGATGTAAAAAACATCAAAAAGAAAATTCGTCCTGATAGTGAATCTCACTACAACAGTCCTTGGAACATTGCCACCGAATTTAAGGTGGATTTGAGTTTCAGTGCGGAAGAAATCGAGACAATGCTGGAAGATTATGTTTCCGCACTTCGACAGGCTCAGCACACCGCACTTCGACAAGCTCAGCACACCGCACTTCGACAAGCTCAGCACACCGCACTTCGACAAGCTCAGCACACCGCACTTCGACAAGCTCAGCACACCGCTACGCAAACCAACCGGTTCGACATTTCATCAATAAGCAGGGAAATCTATAAATTCACATCCGGTTATCCGTTTCTGGTGAGCAAAATATGCAAGGTGATTGACGAAGACTTGGATAAGGATTGGTCAATGGAAGGGATTCAAAAGGCAATTACCGTAATATTAGAAGAACAAAACACCCTGTTTGATGACCTAATTAAAAATGTCGAGAATCATACCGAATTATATGAGTTGCTATACTCAATACTTTTAGCAGATATTGAAATGGAATATAATGTTTATAATCCGATAATAAATATAGGAATCACCTATGGAATACTTAGTAAGAATGTAAGAAATAAATTAATTGTTTCAAATAAAATATTTGAAATTCTACTATACAATTACATGGCTTCTAAATTAGAAATCTCAAAAAAATTATCACCACAGTTGGACTATAGAGGTAGATATTTAGACGAGAATCAAAATTTAGATTTAGAGAACGTATTATTAAAATTCCAAGAATTTATCAAAGAAACGTATTCGGACAAAGACACCCAATTTTATGAGAGGAATGGCAGATTGTTGCTGATAGCTTTTGTCAAGCCAATAATAAATGGTTCTGGTTTTTACTACATAGAACCCCAAAGTAGTTATGAAAGACGTATGGATATGGTTATCACGTTTAATAAAAAAGAATACATCTTAGAGTTTAAATTATGGTATGGCACAGAATATCATGAAAAAAGTCTGGAGCAACTAGCAGGTTATTTAGATAGCAGAAATCATGGTGTAGGATATCTAGTAACATTCAATTTTAACAAAAACAAAGAGTTTACAAACGGATGGAGAGAATTAGACGGAAAGAAAGTATTTGAGGTGATGGTATAAATATAATAAAATTTAACATTACCGGTCTAATCACGGTACATTTTTAATTTAAGCAAGGTTGTATTCGATATAATTAGTTGTAAAGAATGGTTGCATTCAATTATATGTTTTTAAAAGTATAAAATTGAAAAAGTATATATGCAAATCCAAAAAATAAACTATTGGAATAAATAACAACTTTTGGATAGGCTCAATGTTAGATATAGGAAAAAAGTTTCTTAGTCCTGGTGGTGCAAGTTTAGCAATTATAAGTTTTTTCTTACCATGGGTAAAATTTAAGTGTGCTGCGGATGATGCAAGCCATAATATGTCCGGTTTTGATTTTGCCAACCATGTTAGTATGATATGGTTGGTGCTTATTGCTGCCATATTTATTGTAGCTACATTTTTTTATTATAATAGCAAAAACTTGCTTAAACATGCAAGACCAATTATCATTACTTGTTCCATTATGGGAATTTTAGTTCCCATTTTAAAATACGGTAGCTTCTGGATTTATGGATATGAAGTCCCTTTGTTGCAAGAGAAATTTTTTCCGAATGATATAGAAGCTAATATTCAATTTGGAATGATAGGCTTATTCTTAGGTTTTCTTTTGTCCATTGCTGGAATTATTCTTTTGAATTATTCTTACGGTTCTGAAGACAATGATAATGTTTATGATAAAAATGCCATAGATTCGATTTTGGGTAGAAACAACAAAGTTGATCTAGAAAAAGTTAATAAATACCTTAAAATAGAAAACGAATTTTCAGAATCCGAAGTTTTACACAACCAAAAGGACCAAACCGCCGAGGATTCTGCCAAAGGAAATCTTGTTAGGAAACAAAAGCTCCAAAGATCCTTGGTAATTGCGTCCTTGAATAATAATACCGAAAAGATGAAAGCTATTTTGGAAGATTCTGACGTGGATATAAATAAAGAAAGTTATTTGAATGACAAAATTAAATTTATAACCCCATTACAAGCTGCTGTTTATAACAATAGATCGGAAGCAATTGATCTACTTCTTTCCAAGGGAGCAAATTTCAATCAAAAAAATGCCCAGGGACTAAGTGCCATGATGATTGCTACCATAAAAGGAAGAAAAACAATTATTGATAAATTCTTGGCTTATGAAGGAAAAAAGACCGGAGTTGACAGAACCAAGCTAAATATCCAAAATGTTGATTCTACTGATATTTTTGTGGTTAGAACCTTGAAGCTGAAACACAGCTCCGGAAAGGAAATCAATATAAGCAATGGAGATGTAATTGGTCGTAAAACAGGTGAACATACCAGCTTTTTTCAGAATTACAGGTTTGTTTCCGGTAAACATGGCTGCTTTTATAATAAGGGCACCTCTTGGTTTTATGAAGATTTAGGATCTTCCAACGGCTCTTTCCACAATGGATTGCGGCTGACACCGAATATCAAAGTTGAACTTAGCAGTGGAGATCGGATTACAATTTCTAACGAATCTTTTACGGTAAGTTTTTAAAAATTTATTTAAATGCGAGTAAACACAAACCTATGAAACTAATTCATACCTCGGGGAAAGAATTACAAATCGAAAATGCAGATATAATCGGACGAAAAGAAGGGAAACATACAACTTTTTTTAAAAAATTTGATTCTGTTTCCGGAATACATGGAACTTTTTACCATAAAAACAAAACCTGGTTTTATAAAGATTTAGGCTCTACAAACGGGTCTTCTCTAAATGGAACTAAAATCGAGCCATATAAGGGTGTAAAAATTTCCAATGGAGATAAGATTAGGATTTCGGAAGAACTTTTTACAGTTGCGCTAGAATCCTTGTCAATCAAGCATCTCCAAACTCCTCAAACAAAAACAGTCGAAAGTGGAAGCAAAGCGAACTCTCAAGACACTACCGTTGTAAGCACCACAAATACACAGCAAAAAACGGAGCTAATTTCTTCTTTTTATAAAGGAAAGCAGAAGTTTTTAGAAAATAAGAATTTTATTAAGTTTTATCCGGCTATTGTTCTGTTTGTGGTTGTTGCTATTGGGATTGTAGGAATCATTCTTATGTCTACCGGTTCTTTGTTTAAGCCCAAAAAGTCGACTGAATTAAATGAAATTTTAAACAAACCCTCTTTTCCTAAAAAGCAAGACGAAACAAATCCGGTAGCAATAACAAATAACCAATCTATCGAACTCATAGAATCGTCTTCCAAAGAATTGAAATCCAAAGATCAAAATTATAACGTAAACAATCTAATAGACAATGATCTTGCAACTTGCTGGAAAGAATCGGAGCCGGGAGCCGGAGAAGGTCAGTGGTTAGAGTTTCAATTTAAAAACACAATAAATATTGATAAAATCAGAATTGCCAATGGATTTCAAAAGGACAACGAATTGTTCATTCAAAACAACCGTTTGAAAACAATTTATGTATGTGTAAATAGTTATGAAACCTGTAAGCAGTTCTCCCTAAAAGATACCCAGGGTTGGGAAGAATTTAAATTAAATGAGCAAAACGTGACTCGATTGAAGTTGATCATAGATTCCGTTTACAACGGTGCAAAATGGGATGATACCACAATTAGTGAAATAGCTTTTGTAACCGAAAATAAAGTTTCTATGCCCAAACAACTTTCCAAAAAAGCATTTGTAAACGTAAAAACCAACTTGCTTCTAAGAAAAGAGCCTAAAAAAAATGCTCCAAAAGTTACAACCATGCCAAATGGAGCAGAAGTAGAAGTTATCAATGATAATGGTCCCCAAGACATATTAGAGAAAAAAAAATCCAAATGGTACAAAGTTCGATATGAGGGTGAAGAAGGTTGGGTATTCGGAAGCTATTTGGAGTTTTCCAAAGAAAGTAAAAAAGAAGCCCTTAATGAAGACAAAAAAATCCTATCCAAAATAAAAGATGATGCAAAAAAACTAAAAATCGCTCTGAAACTATACAAAAAAAAGTTTAAAGCATATCCAACTAAAAAACAAGGTTTATCAGCTTTGGTTGAAAAGCCGGAAAAGGGAGCACCTGAAAATTGGGAACCGGTTATAGAAGATAAATCTGCTCTTTCTGATCCATGGGGTAATTCTTACAAATTAAAACTCGTTAAAAAGAAAAAACCAATGATTTTAACTTACGGTAGAGACAAAAAAAAGGGTGGCAAAGGTATGGACTCAGATTTTAACATATTGAATAAAGATGAATATCCGGAGTAAAGTTTCTCCCTACTGGGTTAGGCTACGTAAGTGGATTGGTATTAGAGGCTCTAAGTCTCTATATTTATATTCTATGCTTATTGGTATGCTAGCGGGTGTGGGTTCTTATGGGTTTGCTTATTCCTTGGCGGTAGCTGAACATTTTTCTTTTGAAGTGTTGGCAGGCTACCATGTGCCTCATCCTGCCGGTGAGCTACGGTATTCTTCCGGGCATGCCAGCGAATTAAATCGTTTCATTTTGTTTATTCTTCCTATTATTGGTGGATTGATAACAGGAAGTGTGATTCACTTTTTTTGCAAAGAAGCTAGTGGAACAGGAACAGATGAAATGGTGAAATCTTTCCATTATAACGAGGGAAAGATGAGTTTAAGAGCACCTATATTCAAAACAATTGCTACTATTTTTACACTTGCTTCCGGTGGAAGTGCCGGGAAAGAAGGTCCTACTTCTCAAATCGGTGCCGGTGTTGGCGCTGTCATAGGAAAAATAATTGGAGTAGGAGCAAGAGCGAGAAGATCCTTGCTTTTGGCAGGAACTGCTGGAGGGTTGGGGGCTATTTTTAGGGCACCTTTTGGTGGTGCAATGACAGCCGTAGAGATTATCTACAAAGAAGACATCGAAAGTGATTCCATGATCCCTTGTATTATCTCTTCCGTAACAGCCTACTTGGTTTTTACCGGAATTGCCGGTTCGGGCTCTGTTTTTCATGTAGGAGGTGACATTTCTTTAAAGCACTACAATGAGTTATTTTTGTATTTTATTTTGGGGTTACTCTGCTTTTCTGTTGGTTTTGTGTTTGTAAAAGCTTTTAATTTTGTGGAAAATATTTTTAAAAAAATTCCGGTTCATCCTATTATTAAACCGGCCATGGGTGGTTTTGTCGTTGGCTCGATAGGGTATTTTTTTCCGGAAATTATTGGTTCCGGTTTCGGACTCTTGCAAGAAAGCATCAATGGGAAAAGCCTTTCCGAACACTCCGGCCTACTTTATGTTTCTTATTTGTATCTACTGATAGCCTTTTTAAAAATTATCACAACATCTTTTACAATTGGCTCTGGTGGGTCCGGTGGAGTGTTTGGACCTTCTTTGTTTATCGGTGGGATGCTCGGAGGGTTTATAGGAACTTTAGCCAAATACTACTTTCCGGAATATGAATTCACAGTTCCTCCGTTTATACTGGTAGGTATGGGTTCTTTTTTTGCCGGAATAGCGAGAGCCCCTATTGCCGGAATGATAATGGTTTGTGATATGATCGGTAGTTATAAGCTACTGCCTCAACTTATGATCGTTTCTGTGCTTTCCTTTGTTTTGTCTCATAGATGGTCTATTTATAAAAGCCAGGTGGAAAATAGGTTTAAATCTCCCGCTCATGAATGGGACATGAACCAGGACATAATGGATCGACTTACCATCGGAGAGCATTTTAGTGAATTTCCTCAAAGGGCAATT
Organism: Leptospiraceae bacterium; assembly: GCA_024233865.1. Classification (GTDB taxonomy): domain Bacteria; phylum Spirochaetota; class Leptospiria; order Leptospirales; family Leptospiraceae; genus JACKPA01. The sequence continues at coordinate 18,739 of JACKPA010000013.1, forward strand.
GTACCTGGAAATATGCTATTTACGGACTTAGTGGATTCTGCCCCTGATTTACAAGAAAGCGATTATATTGTTATCAATTCCGATGGAAGTTATTATGGAACAGTATCCGTTAGAAAAAGTAATCTAAAAAATGACATTAGGGAATTTGTAAAATTTTTGATTACAGTAGAGGATATTTCCATTCACATTCCATGTATAACAACGACAGAAAGTTTAGGGAAGGCTCTCAAAATTCTGTTAGACAATGATTTGGATAAAGTAGCGGTTCTAAAAGAGAATAAGGTAATTGGTTATTTAGGTTATGTTGAGCTTTTAAGTGCATATCACAAAGAAATTATTACACATTCAACTGTAAAAAGGAATTAATTCTAATACAAAAGGATTAGTTTTTTAAAGTTTTAGGTGTATTTTTTCTTTTTTTGTTGTAGTCTAATTTCTCATATTTAATAAAAGCTGGGAGAAAAAAGTGACAGCAAGAGAGTTGATACAGAAATTGGAGTATGAAATCGAATCTAATGGACACTCAGATATTGAAGTGAGGGTTAATGATAGAGAAGTTGGAACCGTTAAATATGAGATAGAGTATGGAACTGATATACAGTTTATAGTAAATATACAATCAAAATAATCTTTTATGTTCAAATACATTTTCTAAAGGCGAAATACCCTTATTTCGCCTCTTTTTAAAATCATTCAAATTAATTCTATTATATTTCAGCAATTATCGGCATTAAATTATTTCTACCTATCCCCATCAAGCTGTTCTTTTGCACCAAGCTTGATCTATCCCTTTCCTGACAGGAAAGGGAGCATAATATCCATTTCTTAACAAAAAGGACGAAATATTTAAGAAAATTTTATAGATTTAGGTAAACAAAATAAAACCTACTATAACTTTCGCTCCCTTTCCTGCGGTTTCCCAAGCATGCGAACCAGGAAAGGGAGAAGATAGGTATTTGAATTAAAAAAGCTATATTTTTAGTTAAAAAATTGTTACCGATAATTGCTGATTATATTTTATAATATGATTGACTTCGTATTATAGCTATCATTTTGCTTATAATAATGTTTTTTGTATGGTATTGAAATTTAGATAGTGAATCATTGGACAAAACGAAAATGAAACCAGAAAAGAGTACTCAAAAATTATATAGAACGCTTGAACCAATCATGATTGTAGAAGATACAATTGCAAACCAGATTATTTTAAAAGATTTGGCTTCCGTATTTGGCTTGGAATGTGTTGTTGCAGAAAATGGAAAAGTAGCTCTAGATAAAATTGACGAAGGGAATTATTCTATATATATTGTAGACCTGATGATGCCAGTAATGGATGGGAGAACGTTTATTAGAGAACTAAAAAAAATCCAACCGGATTCTGTTATTTTGGTTCAAACTGCTCTTGATTCTGCTTCGACAATCATAGATGTGATGAAATTAGGAGTTTTTGACTATATCATCAAACCAATTGATCCACAGGCATTTTTAAATACGCTTCAGAAATGTCTCGATTATAGCAATTTAAAACAAATGGAAAAAAGTATTACTATGAAAGCCGGTCTGCGTCTGAGGAGTCAGATCGAATGGTTAAATTACAAAGACCTAAAACGCACCATGGCTGATGATTCCGTTGAAACTATGTCTATCAAAAATTTAAAAGATTCTTTGAGCCAAGGGACTGGAATTGGTGCTTTGGTGACATTGATAGACTTGATGGTTGCTACAATGAAAGAAACCGAATCTGGCGAAGAGTATATTGTAAAAAAGAATTTGGTGGATATGATAAGCCAAAATACTGCCGCTGTGAACAATATGATAGAAGGTATCATCAATATCTCCAACATTTTGCAGCAGGACTTCCCTTTGGAAACCAAACATGCGAGTGAAATTATAAATAGCATACCAAATACTCTAAAAAAAATTGTCCCCTACCTTTCTAAAAAAAATCTTAAAATCACATACCCGGAAATAAAAACAAACTGTATCATTAAGGTAAACGTGGAAAAAATTTCCGACATAATCCATGAGTTGGTACTCAATGCATATAAATACTCTCCCCAAAACTCATCCATAAACGTTATAACCTATATGAAAGAAGCTTATTTTTGCATATCTATCAAAAACGATATTATGGAAAAACCTTATGGTGGTGTTCCCAAAGAATATGAAAAAGTTGTCATTGAACCGTTTTTTCGGTTGCTACCACCGGATGAAACCGTTTCCTCCATAGAAAAATTTCCTATGGGTTTGGGTTTAACGGTAGTTGACTATGTTGTGAGGAAACATTCAGGACTATTTTTTATCCATAATATATTGGATTATACGGGAAGTGGTTCTCGAACCTGCGTTTTATCAGAAATTTTTCTTCCGGTTGAATCGATTTTATAAGAAATAGCTGATATCGGCGTTCTATCTTTTTTGTGACCACTGTACCAAAAGAGCAGCGAGAACGTTCAAAAAGAAAAGTATTTTGATGTAAATCCCTATTTTTACGGGGCGGGGGTGAGTTTTAAAACCAGAGATAAAGGAATGTACAATCAGCAAAAAGAGAGCAGTTTCCAAGACAATAAGCATGGAAATAATTTCAGGACTTTGAATTCCATACAGAAAAACCTGTAAAGCTGGTAAAAACCCCAAAAAAGATATATAGCCACCATGAGCGATCCAGCTCAATACAATAATCTTGCCTTCGTTTCCGGAAATTCGATATAGAGAAGCAACTCCACCAACTATCAATTGGTGGAACAAACCCCAGCACCCCAAAAGGGTTCCTATAACAATGATCATAGTTTCATAAAATTTTAATTCAAATAAACTCATTTTAATTCATTAAACCAAAATTCATGGAAGGCAAAATACTGGGATGGAAGTGGTTCTTATTACTCGCTCTGAGGTTGAGCCAAAAAACAAGGTCTCAATTTTTAAGCTTTGGTGTGGTGAACGAATTTTCATCAAAATTACGTCTACGTTTAAGTCTTTTGCTACTTTAGTAATTTCCAAAAAAGGGATTCCTTCTACAACCATGGCTTGGCATTGGAATTTTTCTGATATTTCGTTTAGAGAAGACTCGGTGTTTGTTTTAAGCTCTCTAAAATGCTTTTCTACGTCATTATCGCCTAGTAAACTCAGTGAATCTTTTACTCTAGGATCAATAACGTGTAAAAGTATAACTTCCAAAGGAGACTTAAAATAACCCTTGGCTGCCTTTATCAAATCTTCTGCCTCTGATGCAAACAGAACAGGCATTAATACGGAAAGACTTCCTTTTTCATCCATAATAATGACATATTTACAGGGTTGTATTTTGCAACTAAAATTTATATATTAAAGAATTTTACCTGGATTTAAGATTTTTCCGGGATCAAATACATTTTTAATATCCCTCATATAGTCAATCTCCAACCCGGAACGAGAATAACCCAAGAAATCTTTTTTTAGCAATCCGATTCCATGCTCCGCGCTGATTGAGCCTTTGTGTGAACGAATTAGCTCAAACATCAAAGGGTCCATTTGTTTGCAGGTATCAAAAAAAACATTATCACCTTGGTTTTGGGGTTTGACTATGTTGATGTGAAGGTTTCCATCGCCTATATGACCAAAAAGAGCAATTTCATAACCCTGGTATTTTTGTTCAATGAGTTCTTTCATTTTTTGGATAAAAAATTCCATTTCTCGAAGCGGAATGGATATGTCATTTTTATGAACCGTATGGCCAAGGGATAGGCTTTCACTAATTCCTTCTCTGTATTTCCAAAACGTTTCTTTTTGCCTGGAATTTTGGGAAAGACTTCCATCCAGAATCAATTCCCTTTCGGTAATGTTTTCCAAAATGGAATAAAGCTTCTCCTCGTCCCTTTCCTCCTTTACCTCAAATTCAAGAAGGGCATAATATTCACTTTTGCTGTGAAAGGGATCGTTTAACCCAAGGTGGGCTTTCACTTTTTCCAAACAAAAGTCCGTAAAAAACTCAAAAGCCAAGAGAGGCAAAGAAGACCCATGGGTAGTTTTGTAAAGTTCCAGAATATTTTTAAATTCTTTAACCGACACAAGCAAAACGCTAGTATTTTTGGGAGGTGTGGTAAGTTTCAAGGTTGCTTCCGTAATAATCCCAAGAGTTCCTTCCGAACCAATAAACAATTGTTTTAAGTCATAGCCGGTATTGTTTTTTAAAATATTTCCATTGAACTCAAGGATTTCACCTGTTCCAACTACTACGGTCAGTCCTAAAACCCAATTTCGAATCAATCCGTAACGAACAACTCTAACTCCCCCGGCATTGGTGGCAATGTTTCCGCCAATATGGGAAGAGCCTGTAGCAGCAAAATCAACCGGAAAATAAAATCCCTTTTCTTCCACTGTTTTGTGGACATTTTTTGTGATCATTCCGGCTTGGACAGAAATTGAGCCAAAAAAAGGATCAAAGTCAATCACTTTGTCCATTTTAGAAAGGGATACAACCATTTCCCCGTCTTTTGCAACTGCCCCCCCCGCATACCCCGTTCTTCCACCGGAAGGCACTATCTTTAGTTGATTCTGGTATGCATAAGAAACAATTTTGGCGACTTCTGCTGTATCTATTGGAAATACAACATAACTCGCTTTTGGCTCAAAAACCTTGGTTCTATCCAAGCCATAAGAATCAAACAATGATTTGTCCGTATTTTCTTTAGATAAAACCCTTTCTGAGTCAAGTATAGATATTAGTTCATTTTTTATTTTCAAGTTACAACTCCCTCGTATAATGGAAATTTCAAAGTAACAACCACCTTTTTCTCCGGATCGCTTTCAATGGTAAAACTCCCCTTATGCAAATGAGTTAATTTCTGAGCAATAGCGATTCCAAGTCCCGTACCAGATTGCTCATACAATTTGCGATCAAATTGAAGATACGCTCCTATGTTTTTTAACTGAATAGGAGTCATTCCTATTCCCTCATTGGATATCTTTATAACATAAAAATTTTCTTGTTTTTTAGCTTCAATACGAACTTTGTTTCCAAGTTTTGAAAACTTCAAAGCATTATCAATAATCTCTTCTAATATTTTACCAAGGTACATAGAAGAAATATGCAAATTGATGCTTTCACATTCTATTTCAACATCTGAATTTCTTTGATAGTCTGTTGATAACTCTTGAATGATTTCTTCTACTATATATTTTACGTCTAAAGAGGCTTCTTCTGTTAAGACTTGTTTTTCCGATTCATTGCTTGATATAATTTCTAACTTTGCAAAAAACAAAAATTTTTCGATTAATTTATGAAGTCGTTTGGCAGAAGTTCGAATATGATGGTGCATTTCAATCAAGTCTTCTTTTTCCAAAAGGTCTATTTTACTTAAGATTATATCTGTCATGCCAATGATTACGTTTAAAGGTGTTCTGAATTCGTGTGGAAGGGATAGTGTAATGCTGCTTCTTAAATCTTTTAATAACTTTTTGGATTGAGCATCTATTTCATCTTTTCGTTTTAATCTTAGTTTGACGATTCGAATAAGTTCTTCAATATCAAACGGCTTTGTTATAAAATCCTCAGCTCCTAAATTCATCGCCTTTCGCAAATCGGACGGTTCGGATTTTGCCGTTAAAAAGATAACGGGTATGGTTGAGGTCAATGGTTCTTGTCTCAAAGCCTCTAAAACCTCGTATCCGTCTTTTTTAGGGAGCATAATATCGGATATAATCAAATCAGGTATTTTTTCTTTCGCAATCTGAATTCCTTCTATCCCGTCATTGGCATTATAAATTACGTATTCATCCAGTATATCAATGATATTCTCTCTAATAAAGGGGTCATCTTCTATCACCAATATTTTTTTCATTGTAATGTTTATTAGAAATTTACTGACTTAATTGTAAAGCTTTTGATTTCTTTAGGATGAATTATTGTTCAAGTTTAGGGAATGTTAATTGGACTGTTGTACCTTCTTGCTCCTTACTCATTATTTCTATACTTCCTTTATGAATATCCACAAATTTTTTTATAACAACCATTCCTAACCCTGTTCCCGGAATACTTCCCACATTAGAAGACCGGTGGTAGGGTTGAAAAATCAATTTCTGATCTTTTTCAGGAATTCCGATTCCATGGTCTTTAATTTTTAGACTTATACTGTTTTCCGAACAATTAACATTGATTTCTATATGGTTTAGGGTTTGACTTTTAGAATATTTAATGGCATTTGACAAGATATTTATCAAAATATGACGAAGGATAATAGGATCCAGAAAAACACTTTGATAACTACCGGTTATATTCATGCTAATTTTATAATTATCCTCTTTAAAAATAAAGTATATTTCTTGTAATATTTTATTTATAAGGTTTTTCAAATTTGCCATTTTTGGCTTGAATTCAATTTCTATTTTTCCCAAAAATAAGGTGTTTTCTAACAATTGATTGATTCGATCTACGGAAAAAATGACATTTTGGATGTATTTGTCTATTTTTTCCTCTGTCCATTTGTGAAAATTCTTTTGCAAAAGCTGAGCGGAAGATTTGATAGAAGTTAGAGGAGTTTTGAATTCATGGGAAACCATGGAAACAAATCTACTTTTTAATTCGTTTAGCTCTTTTTCTTTTTCAAGGGCTTTTTTTGTTTCTTCTTCGGTTATCTTTCTGTTGGTAATGTTAATAGCAATGGAAATCAAACAGTCTTTGCCGTTTAAGTTTATTAACTCCGCAGAAAATAGTATATAAAGCAATTTGCCCGATTTTATTCTTAAGACGACATCTAAATTTCGAACTCTTTGATCTTTTTGAATAAGATATTTTAGCGTTTCTCTATCCTCCGGATTTCCCCATAAACCCAACTCCAAAGAAGTTTTTCCAATAAGCTCTGCTTTGCTATAACCGGTTGTTTGAGTATAAACATTATTCACATCCAAAAAAACTCCTTCTTGCAAACTTGTAATAGAACTCATTTCCGGATTCAAATAAAATGCTTGAAAAAATTTTTGTTCGGAAAGCCTTAACTCTTCAATAACTTTTAGATATTCTTTAGTTTTTTCTGCTACTTTGGATTCAAGATGCCTATTTACCTCACGCAAGGTAAATTCAGTTTCATGTAGCTTAATTCTATATCGATTTTTTCCGGATTGAATTATATAAAATATAAGACAAAATGTAATAAAAAAAATTGAATCCAGATAATTGCTAAATTTCAGAACAAAGTGGGCCAAAAATAAAATTATACTTGTCGTAAAGAACAGATAAAATGTCATCTTTTTATTGCTATCGAGTAGCGATATCGAAATCATAATGTTTGCCATTAAATAAACGGTATACTCAATAACAAAAATATTTATATAGCACAAATATATGCTATGCATTGTAAGAATATAAACAAAAGGCAAGACTACCAATTCGTTTCTTTTTTTTACGGAATACGACATGAAAGTTAGTATATAAAAAACTAGAAATACAGTGGAAATAATGATTCTAACAAATAAAGGGTCCTCTAATTCTCTTCTTGATATTTGAAGAAACCACCAAAGCACAGGATAAACAATACTCGTAATAAGAAGTGTATTTCGAAATACCATAACCTTATTAAATTTATGAACAAATAATTTTTGTCTTTAAAAAAATTGAATTGACAGAGAATTTTTAGATATTAACGATAAAATCCATTGATGAAAGTTGCTATAGTTCATGATTGGTTGACCGGGATGCGAGGGGGCGAGGTGGTTTTGGATTCCATACTAAAAATTTTCCCCGAAGCAGAGTTGTTTACGCTTTTTTATACACCAAACCAATTAAATTATAGAATAGAAAATCGGAAAATTCATACGGCATTTACGAATAAATTGCCTTTTAAGGATCAAAAATATAGGTATTATTTACCTTTGTTTCCTACTGCCATTGAAAGCTTTGACTTTCGGGATTTTGATTTAATTCTCTCCTCTTCTCATTGTGTTGCCAAAGGAATAATTCCTCCCCCCGGTGTGATTCATTTATCGTATTTGCATACTCCAATGCGATATGTATGGGATTTGTACTACGACTATTTTCCTCAAAAATCAGGGTTAAAATTTTTTCTTTTGTCAATGATTGCAAATTATTTAAGAATGTGGGATGTCACAAGTTCCGGGAGAGTTGATAGTTTTACGTGTAACTCAAGTTTTGTTGCAAAACGTATAAAAAAGTATTATTCCAGGGATGCAAAAGTTATCCACCCCCCATGTTTGGAAGCTAACTTTCAAGTAGAAGAGCAAAAAAAAGAAGACTATTATCTAATTGTTTCCGCATTTGCACCTTATAAAAAAATCGGACTTGCCATAGAAGCATTTACAAAAAACAAAAGAAAACTGATAGTAATTGGCGGAGGACAAGAAGAAAATTCTTTGAAAAAAAATTTGCCTGATAATGTAACAATCTTGACTAGAGTGCCTAAAGAAGAGATTGTTGAATATTATAAAAAGGCAAGAGGATTTATATTTCCCGGTTTGGAAGATTTTGGTATAACTCCGGTAGAATCTCAGGCTTATTGTACCCCGGTAATAGCCTTTGGAAAGGGTGGAGCATTAGAAACGGTTATTAAGGGAAAAACGGGAGTTTTTTTCTATAACCAGCAGGCTGATGATTTAAATAATGCTATAGAAGAATTTGAATCTCTAAGTTTTAAAAAAGATGACTTTCAAAATAGCATAAATAGATTTACAGAAGAAAAATTCATCAATGAAATTAAAAATGAAGTCGATAGACTCATAAAGGAAACATCTTTTTAGGAAAAGTAATTGATTGTTGTACATCGATTAAATAATTCTGAACTTATAATTAATGCTCAGCATATTGAATCCATTGAGGCTACTCCGGATTCTGTTATAACGTTTTCCAATGATAAAAAAATTATAGTTCGAGAATCGGCTTCCGAGCTTGTTGATAAAATAATAGAATACCACCAAAAGATTTTTCAATTGTCATTTAAGCTTACTAAAGAAGAGGAATAATGAAATAATATGATTATGGATATAGCATCAGTAGTTGGTTTGGTTAGTGGTTTAACAATCCTTACTTTAGGAATTTTTATTACGGGTTTGAGTCCCTTGGATATTTTTAGTGCATCCTCCATTATGATTACCTTTGGAGGTTCTGTTGCGGCTACCATTATTTCGGCTCCATGGACAACTACATTAAATCTAGCTAAAATTACTAGAAAAGCGTTTGTGCAAGAGAAACAAGACATACCCGGTCTTATAACAACCCTTGTATCTTTTTCAGAAAAAGCCAGACGTGAAGGGCTATTGGCACTCGAAGACGACGTGAGTGAGTTGCAGGACGATTTCTTAAAAAAAGGGATTCAGCTGGTTGTAGATGGTACGGATCCGGAATTGGTCAGAGGGATACTCGAAACCGAAATGACGAATATAAGGGGTCGCCACTCAATTGGTCAAGGCTGGTGGGATGCAATGGTGAGTCTTCTTCCGGCATTTGGGATGTTGGGGACTTTGTTAGGTTTGATTATGATGTTGCAGAACTTAGGTAGTGGGGATCCAAGTACAATTGGTAATGGTATGGCTGTTGCTTTGATTACAACTCTGTATGGTTCGTTTGGTTCTAACTTGATCGCAATGCCTATTATGAGAAAATTGCAACGAAAAACCGAAGAAGAGATTGCTATGAAGCAAATTATGATTGAAGGGACCCTTTCCATCCAATCCGGAGATAACCCAAGGATTGTAAAAGAAAAATTGGCGAGTTATTTATCTCCATCCGAAAGAGTAGCATTAAAGGATGATGGTAGAGACTAATGGCTAAAAAACAAGATTGTCCGCCTTGTATCCAAAAAGTCCCTGAATATATGTTGACTTATGGAGATATGGTGACACTTCTTTTGACATTTTTTATTATGCTTTATACTGTTGGAAAAACGGATGCAAAAGAAATGCTGATTGTCTTATCGGCATTTAAATCGTCTACTGGTTTTTTTGATGGAGGACACACTTTATCCAAGGGTAACTTGGAAGAAATGGGAATGAATATCGAAAGTCTACCTTCACAAACGTCCGGCAGAGCTCTTTCCAGAGCGAAAAACCAAGCTACTCAAATTTTTAAAACAGAGATACTTGCCGGTAAAGTAAGGGTAACTGAAGATGAGAGGGGTCTTATTATATCTTTGGTTGGAGCTGATTTTTTTAATCCCGGCTCTGCTGAGTTGTTACCTCCCATCAAGGAAACTCTAAAAAAAGCCGGAAGTTTGATGAAAAGTCTGGATCGCTTTGTTCGGGTGGAAGGACATTCTGATGACGATTCCATTGCCCCCGGAACAAACCCAGGGAGAGAAGAAAGGTTATATATTAATAACTGGGATTTGGCTGGGGCTAGGGCAATCAACGCAACTATCTATCTAATCAATGTAGGAAGTTTAAGTCCGGATTGGTTCCAAGCTGTTAGCTTTGGCTCGACAAGACCCTTGGTTGTAACGGACATAAACAGTCCGGAAACAAAGGCTTATAATAGAAGAATTGATCTTGTTATTTTAACAGAGAAATCAACAAAAAGAAAAAGTAATGAAAGTAATTATGGGCTTCCCGATTCTAAAATTCCTAATACGGAAACGAGAACACCAGGGGAAGAGTAAGAAAGAATGTTCCCTTCGACTACGCTCAGGGAACGTTGTCTCGGACATTGAGCGTAGTCGAAATGTAATTTAAGGAGGTGAGATTATGCCTGATGCAGAAAAAGGTGCTGAAATAGAAGATGAGGAAGGTGGTCCGGCGCCGGAGCCGAAAAAACAATCACCAATTATAAAGTGGTTAATTTATATAGCTGGAGCAATTTTGGGGCTTATAGTTGTTACGGTAATTTCTATAATTGTGGCTCAAAAAACAGCTACAAGTGTATTTAAACAACAAAAGAATATTGCTCTTGTAAAAGCTCCACCCCCTCTTGATGTATTTAATTTCCCGGATGAATTTCGAATTAATACAGCAGATGTAGAGGAATCACACTTTATAAAGATGAAACTTTCTTTTGGTGTAGAGCAAGGACAACCGGCTTTAACAAGTGAGCTTGCAGCGAGAATTCCTCAAATGCAAAATATCATAAATTTGATTATGCAGAGAAAAACAAAAGAAGAGCTAAAATCCGTAGAAGCACAATTGGATTTAAGGGAAGAAATTAAATCGCATATAAACCATATCCTTACTAATGGAAAAATCCAGGAAGTGTATTTCAAAGAATTTATAGTGAACTAATTTGTTAAAAATTCTAGGTGTAATTCCAGCCCGTTATGGGAGCACTCGTTTTCCAGGGAAACCACTTTCTATCATAGGGAACAAAACTATGATAGAGTGGACCTATCTGAATTCTAAAAAATCAAAGTTGCTTACGGATGTAATCGTTGCAACCGATGATAACGTCATTCATAAAACTGTGATGGAATTTGGTGGAAAAAGTATGTTGACATCCACAGAGCATGAGTCCGGAACAGACAGAATTATTGAAGTGACAGAAAAAATGGACTCATACCCTATAATCTTGAATATTCAAGGGGATGAACCTGGGATCAGTCATAATTTAATAGACGGAGTGATTGATTTAAAACTAAAAAACAGAAATTGGGAAATGACGACTGCTGCTACACAAATTTCTAACAAAAATGAGCTAGGAGATCCAAATCGTGTAAAAGTGATTTTTGACAACAATTTGCGAGCTCTTTATTTTTCTCGCTCTCCAATTCCCTCCATGTTCAAAAAGGAAGTAACAGCCTATCGTCACCTTGGAATTTATTGTTATGAAAGAGATTTTTTATTATCTTACAATAGCCTACCTAAAAGCAGTTTAGAAGCGTCAGAATCCCTGGAACAACTCAGGGCAGTCCAAGCGGGTTATAATATTGGAGTCTTTTTAACGGAACATTCGACACTTTCGGTAGATACTCTGGAAGATTTGGAAATTGTCCGACGAGAATTTTCTAAAAACAATGATTGGACATAACCTTTATAAAACTGCTTTTTCTGCGCTATCAAAAATAATCAACATCTTGTCTAGTTTTGTAAGTTGAAAAATCGAAGTCATCTCTTTGGAAGGAGAGATAAGTCTTATATAGCCCCCCGATTTCTTTAGAGTTACATGACTTTTTAAAAAAACTCCCAGGCATGATGAGTCGATATATTGCAATTTACTAAGATCAAGACATATCTTTTTATAACCGGTTGCAATCAAAGAATCAAAAAACTCTTGCATTTCTCTAGCAGAATAAAGGTTTAACTCTCCCGTTATGTCTACAATACATGTCTCATCTGTCATATTTTGTGGTAAATTGCTTGTTCTCTGTGAAATAAAACAAGGTTCTTTCTTTAAATCATAATCGTCTACATTAAATACCATACAACACCTTTATATTCTTGAGAAGAATATGAATTCGATAGAATTAAAAACATAAAAAAGTGTCCATATAAAAATTATGTTTTTCTACTTTTTAGATTCTAACAAAGACCAGTCAATTTCATCATAGACTTCTTTTAAATCCAAAGTAAAATTCGCTTTTAAAAGAGGACTTTCTTTCAAGTTTCAGATATTCTTCTTCCTCATATCGTAAAGGTTTTGCTGTTTCCATTGGTTTCTTTTCTTAAATTGTATATTATAGATTAAGAATACATACATTGCTTAAACACTGCAAGTCAAAAATTTTTAAGAAAAATATTTGACTTTCTATTTTTAGAATGAAAAATAAAATCATGAAAAGAGAGCGACTTTTATTTGACTTACAAGTCTTCACTTTTCTTGCATTAGTATTTACCTTAAGTTTTTACACAATTTACGGACTCGGTAGCTATATAACAACTCACCATCACTATCGTTTTTATATCCACTTTGAATTTGAAAAAAACTTTTCGTTTATTCCTGCATTTTCTGCCGTTTATTTGTCTGTAGGAATTATGTTGTGCTTGTCTTTGTTTGTTTTAAGAGAGTGGAGAAACATGATTCCGTTTTTTTTCGCTCTAGTCTGGGAAACTTGTATCGCCGGGATATTTTTTATCCTCTTTCCGGTGGAACCGGTTTATCCACTACGCGAAGCAACAGGCTTTTGGGGAATCATATTTCAAATAGCAGACACTGCAAACCTGGAATATAATTTGTTTCCTTCTTTGCACGTTACTTTTGCATTTACTTGTTTGTTTGTTTACTGGAAATATTCTAACATATTCCACAGAATCATTTTTTTTGTTTGGGCTTGGTGTATTGCAGTTTCTACAGTCCTAATCCACGAGCATCATTTGCTTGATATTGTTGGAGGAATCATTCTTGCCTATGTGGGAAAAAAATTTGTTTATCCCAAATACCAAAAGCAAGCATTTTTGGATAGCCTTAAATTAGAAGTAATCTGTCTTTTGGAATTTAAACACTACGTCCAAAGGCACATTCGGTATTTTTCTCTTTTTTTGGTTATCTATTTCCATTCTATTTTGAATTGGAGAGAAACTCGGATCATTCGAGCAGGATATTGTTTGGTTCAGTCATTGGACGATGTTTTGGATGGAGACCGATTAATTCAAACCGAGCCTTATGATTATGGTCTAAAAATTTTGAAACAAATAGAGAAGAATGAATACAACCTTAATGACTCCCTTTCCTATTTAACTAAATACGTAGTTTCCGAAATTCAAAAATTCCAAACAAAGAAAGATGATCCTTTGGGAGATTTGAGAAATTTGTTAAAAATCCTGCTTTTTGATAGAAAAAGAGTTAGTGATAAACTCCTTTTAACAAAACAAGAACTGCTCGAGCATCATAGAAATACGTTTTATTATTCTCTAAACCTGACTCTCATTTTAACAAAAGCAGATTTCAGAGCCGATGCTGTGACTGAACTGATTGATGCTTTTTGTTGGTGTTCTCCCATGCGAGATTTGGAAGAAGACCTAAAAAAAGGCTTATTAAATATTCCTTTGGAAGTTTTGAGAGAACCTAAGGCTATTGAGGAAGGAATTGAAAACCCTGGCATACAAAATTGGATAAAGCAAGAATATAAATTCGGCTTGGAATCCATTCAAAATTTTGAAAGCAAACTAAAAAAACTAAAAGGCAAAAAAGGATATAAAGTTGTTTTTTTGTTTCATCAAGCCATTAAAAAATATGCAAAAAAATATTCAAAAGGACAGTTTAAGCAGGAATTGTAAAACAAAACACACTTCCTTGTCCTTCTATGCTTTCTACCCATATTTTTCCGGAATGCTTCTCTACGAATTCTTTGCAAAGAATCAATCCTAATCCGGTGCCAAGCTCTTTTTCCGTTCCAACAGAAGAAACGTGCTCACCTATAACAAAAAGGGACTTGATTCGTTTTTCCGGAATACCAACTCCACTATCGCTTACGGATATTTTAATAAAACCATTCTGCTTTTCTGATTTAATGGTTATTTTGCCATTTCTTTTGGTGAATTTTATTGCATTAGACAAAAGGTTTCTTAGAACCGAACCCATCATGTGAATATCTATCAATACTTTTGTATTTTCACCTAAGTCATAAATCAGTTCAATTTCCTTTTGTTTTAGTAGTTCACTCAAAGGATAGATAGAGGTATATATCAATTCCTCCGTAGAAAAATTGTTTTTTTGAGGTATTTTGGTTTGATTTTGTAGCCTTGACCATTCCAAAAGGTTTTCCAAGAGGCTGTAAGCATTTTTAGTTGCAGGTACTAATAAATCCAAATATTTATTTATTTGTTCGCTTTGAATTTTTACGGCTTCTTCCCTTAATAAACTGTGAATACTCATAATCGCATTAAAAGGATTTTTTAGGTCATGGGCTATAATGGAAAAAAACTTATCTTTAGACAAGTTGGCTTCTTTTAGCTCTTGTGTTTTCTTCTTTAGCTCAACATGAGTTCTTACACGCCTGACAAGTTCCTCAATGTTAAATGGCTTTGTAACATAGTCAACCGCACCAAGTTCAAGTCCCAGTGTTATGTTTTCGGCACCTGATTTTGCCGTTAAAAAAATGATAGGTATATCTTTTGTATTTTCATTCTGTTTTAGCTGCTTGCAGACATCATAGCCGTCCATTTTGGGCATCATAATATCAAGCAAAATCAAATCAAAATCTCGATCTTTTATTAAATTAAAAACCTCATTTCCATCAGTTGAAAATTCTACATGAAATCCTTCACGAGTTAAAATATTGGCTGCTAATTGAATATTTTTAGGGACATCATCCACTATAATAATTCTGCCTTGGGTATTTTTTAATTTCATTGCAATTTAAATAAGTCTTAATGATACGGATTTTTCAAGTATTTTATTGCTTATTTTGATTTCAGAAAAACTATGAATATCATGGAAGAAAAAAATTTCAACCAACCGATTCTTTTTCAAATGGATTCGAATTCCTTTAAAAAAAGATTGCTTTTTAGGACTTTTGTTGTTCTGATTCTAAACTTTTCAATGCTTTCTTGGGCTTTTTTTAGAATTCCGTCTGATTCACAATCAAAAATTCTTCTGTTTTTTGTGGGTATTTTGCTTTTTATACTGTTTGTACTGTATAAAGGCTACCAAAAGCAAATGAAAGTATTACAAGAAGCAATTGTAGAACTAAAAGACGATATGGTTTTGCAGCATGGGTACGCCAATTCTTGCAATGAAATTCAAATTCGGCAGATTCGGCAAATCCGGCGTGATTCCTACAGAGGTTATGCCCGAGTCCAAGTGATTTCAGATAATTTTGCCTATAGTTTCATTAATCTCAAAGAGGTTGATGCTTTTCAAAACGAACTGGAAAAACGCACCGGTTTGAAAACTCAACTTATAAAAAAGGATTACAAAAAGCTAGCAACCAAAGCGTTTATGATTTTTTTACCTTCTTTGGCTTTAATTCCATTCGTTTTTATACCGGCAATCCAGCTACCAATTAAAATGGTTTTTATAGTGGCAAACATTAACTTTATATTTTTTATTTTTACCTTTTCGGAAAGAAAAATGCCGGATGGCTTATCCGACCAGCTTAGTCGTCGATTGCTGATACTTGCCATTGCTATTTTAGCCTTTCAATTTTATCTGATGTATGTTTAAAATCAAACTATTAAAAAAAATTATAATAACATTTTGCCTGGGCTTTTTAGTGTTAGAGGTGATTTTAAGAATATTACCTTCGAGAGATTTGCTCTATAGACACGTGGAAAAGCAAAATCACTGTCTCCACTCTGACAAAATATTGGTTGTTCTGTGCGAAAACACAAAAGAACGACTGGATCATCCGGAAGGGTTTTCCTTTTGGGTAACAACCAATTCATTGGGTGAGAGAATTACCCCGAATATAAAGTCCGAGCAAGAAATCTGGGTTATTGGTGATTCTATTTCTATGGGATATGGAATCGACGACCAAAAGAGTTTTCCTTATTTATTGTCTCTTGAGTCGGGTTGGAAAGTTCGCAATTTAGCCGTTGATTCTTTAGGTTCAGCCGGTATTTATCAAATCTTATCAGAAAAACTGAAATCTTCCAAAAAGCCGAATATAATATTTTGGATTTTTTCCCCTTCGGATTTTGTGGATGATCCCAGATGGTTAAAATTAAAAACCAACCTTGTTTACAGGGCAATTTTTGTTACACAATTTATAGCGGGAAAATATCTTTATAGCGTAAATTTTGGAAAATACATTTTGGAAAAGCTCAAATTTTCTTATAAAGTAAACGATTACAAAAATTCGTCTCATAATTTACCAGAAACAAACCATATAACCTTTGAATATATAAACAAAACGATTTGGTTGGCAAAGCAAAGCCAAATCCCTATTTACATATTGTTGTATCCCGATAGAAATTTAACTCTTGCCAATGCCAAAACAAACAAGACGCTAACTGATAGAGTAGCAGATTGGATACAAACCAACGGTGGTAATTCCATAGACTTGGAAAAAGCTTTCCAAGATTCAAACACTAATTATTATTTACCCGAAGGTCATCCGAACGAAAAGGCAGCTTTGCTTTTTACTCAGTTTGCTCTGGAAATTATTAAGAGGCACAAATGAAAAGATTCTCAAAATCTATAAAAATATATCCCCCTGACTATGACGGATTCTATAAAACAACTGTAAGAAAAGAACTTTTTATATCTTTAAAATTTGATTTTACAAATTAACCCATAATTCCATCTTATAGTAAAATCTTTTCAAGTAAAAAGTTACAAATTAGTGAGGTTCGGATGATAAAAAAAGCAGTATTACACCTGGATGATAAATCTTATGAATTACCAATTCTTACGAGCAATATCGGTAGCCAAGGGATAGATATTCGAGGGTTAAAAGAAAAAGCCGGGGTTGTTACGGTTGACCCTGGTTTTTACAACACAGCAATTGGTGAAAGTAGTATTTCCGTATGGAACACAAACACCGGAGCTTTGAACTACAGAGGTTATGATGTAGCAGAACTTGTTAAACATTCATCCTTTGTTGAGACGAGCTATTTGTTAATTTATGGCAAATTACCCAATAAAACCGAACTAACTGATTTTTCCACCAGATTGTCCAAACATTCTTTGATCCATGAAGATATGGTGAATCTATTTGATGGTTTTCCAGGAAAAGCTCACCCGCTTGCGATTTTATCCGTAATGGTAATGTCTCTATCCAGTTATTATACTTCCGAATACGAAGAAAGCACCTCTCAGGGTGCAGATCAAATAACAAGGCTACTTGCTAAAATAAGAACCATTTCAGCCTATTCTTACAAACAAATGATTGGGCAACCTTTTGTTTTTCCGCAAGACAAGCTACCATATTGTACAAATTTTTTAAACATGCTCTTTTCTATTCCGGCAGAACCATACAAGGTTCCTGAAATATACGATAGTATTCTAAATCGCTTATGGATTTTATATGCAGAACACGGATTTAACTTGGCTACCACAACCGTTTATTTGCTGGGGAGCGCACAAGCCAATTTATTTGCTTCTGTGAGTGCAGGAGTTTCTGCTTTATGGGGTTCAAGAGAAGGAGGTCATAAAGTACCTGCTATCGAATGGATAGAAGATATTATCAAAAACGGCGGAGACTATAAGTCTTACCTTGGGAAAATTAAAGACGGAAAATTAAAAGTTCAGACAAATGTATTGGGTGAACCAGCCTATAAAGTAAAAAGTTTACGTTCCATACTTGCCAGAGAATTATTTCTTGAATTTTTTAAAACTCAAAACATCGATCCAATTGCAGAAATGGCTCTTAAAATAGATGAGTATACAAGCTCTGATCCGTTTTTTGATAAAAATAACCTATATCCGAACATAGATTTTTACAGTTCGGTAATATTTAATAGTATGGGAATCCCGCAATCGATGTTTACTCTTATGCAAGCAATAGGAAAGCTACCAGGATGGCTTGCTCATTGGAGAGAAATCTGGTTAAACAAAAACTACACTAAAGCCAGACCTAAAAGGTTATATAAGGGTGAAGTTGATAAAAAATATACAAAATTAACGGATAGAGTATAACAGGTATGGTGGTTCGATACGCAGTAATTTTTTAGTTCTGCTACTTACCAACCGTAACTGTATCGAAACGGTTTTTATAGTAACTATGGCTAGAGAAAAATGGAATAGTAAGTTAGGGTTTATTCTTGCTGCAAGCGGTTCGGCGGTAGGCTTGGGAAATTTATGGAAATTTCCTTATGAAACCTATAGCAATGGAGGTAGTGCGTTTATCTTTGTGTATTTGCTTGCTACCATCCTTGTTGGTTTACCTATTATGATGGCTGAAATTTTTATTGGCAAAAGTACCAATAAAAATCCTATTGGAGCATTTAAAACTCTACACCCTAGCGCCTGGCATATTATTGGTTGGTTAGGAATTGCTTCTGGCTTTGTAATACTTTCGTATTATAGCGTAGTAGGGGGCTGGACATTGCGGTATTTTTTGCAAACTCTTACTGGAGCGTACTTGTCCATGAATCAAGAACAAGTTGCCAGTGATTTTGGTAGTTTTGTTCAAGACGGAATGGCTCAAATCTTGTTTCATACGGTTTTTATGTTTATGATTGTAGGGATTGTGATTTTGGGTGTTCGCAAAGGAATTGAACTAGCAGGTAAAATTCTTATGCCTATGCTTTTTATCATATTATTGATTTTAGTCGTAATGGCTATTCAAACTTCCGGTTTTTACCAAAGCATATTATACCTTTTTTATCCCGATTTTTCCAAAATCACAACAAACTCTATCATTGAATCTATGGGGCAGAGCTTTTTTTCTTTGTCTTTGGGAATGGGAGCGATCATTACCTACGGAAGTTACATGCAAAAAAATGAGCCGATTATCAAAGATGCAATTACCATTGTATTTTTTGATACTATGGTTGCCATCATGGCTTGTTTGATGATATTTCCTATTCTTTTTACCTTTGAACTCAAACCCAATGCCAGTATCGGTATCTTGTTTTCCACTCTGCCTTTATTGTTTTTGAAAATGCCTGGAGGAATTGTAATTGGTCCTCTCTTCTTTTTATTGGTGATCTTTGCAGCTCTTACATCCGGAGTGAGCCTTCTGGAAGTAGTTGTTTCTTACTTTATAGATGAGAAAGGCTGGAACCGAAAAAAAGCAACCATTGTAATTGGAATGGCTATCTGGATTTTGGGTTTTCCCTCTGCTTTGTCCAACGGCGGTTGGTCTTGGCTTTCCGGAATGAAATGGATAGGAGAACGAAACTTTTTTGATAGTCTGGACTATCTGGCTTCGAGCTGGATGCTACCTATAGGTGGAATATTTATTGCCATATTTACGGGTTGGATAGTATCCAAAGAAATCCGAAACGAAAGCTTTGCAAAAGATCATGATGGTTTTTACAATGTGATTGTATTTTTGCTGAAATACGTATCACCTCTTCTTGTTTTTTTGGTTCTTTTAAACGTAACTGGAATTTTGTGATAAGAGCTGTGATTTACACTAGGCTTGACTCAAAGTTGTTATGATTAGAAAAGTTATACTGATTTTATTAATTGTTTTTTTTAACTTTAGTTGTCGATCTATCATCATTCTGTTTTCACAGCAAGAACAATACACACCTTACTCTGGAGTTGTTGCCAATTATAAATGTATGAGCAGGTATTCCGATGATGAGGAACAAGAAGAAAATCACCTACCTTCTAAATTTATCAAACTGAGTTGTGCAATTGATTTCCCTCTCACGTTTGTGTTTGACACGGTTTTCCTTATTGTGTATCCGCTTATTTTGTTTCGATCTTGCAGAGCAGAAAATGAATGATAATCTTACTATTAGAAGAATCTTATTTTTAAAAAAAAGTCTTTACTTATAAACTAAATTTTATCTATGAATAATAATAAAGAGGTGTATTATGCAGCAACCCTTTCCTGGAATGGACCCATATCTGGAAGGTGAAATGTGGCAGGAGTTTCATACTACCCTTGCAAACCAAATCCGGAGTTCACTTTTACAACAATTGCCATCCAAGTATACCGCTTTACTCAATAAACGCTATGTAATTGAACAAGCAGGACTAAGTTTATTTGACATTGTGCCAAAACAAATCTTTTATCCGGATATTAACGTATCCGAGCTTAATAATGATCGTGACACGTCTATTGTGAAAGCAAAAAAGATTGCCACACCTTCCATCACTCTTTTTAGTCCGATACCGGAAAAAGTACCTGTTCTCAGAGTAGAAATACGGGATATAGCTAAACGCCGTCTAGTAACAGTTGTTGAAATTTTATCACCCGCCAATAAGCAAGGCAAAGGTTACTGGGATTATATGGAAAAACGAGGCGTATTAATGCAAACCAATACCCATTTGCTGGAGTTAGACTTACTACGATTAGGAAAACGGCTACCTCTTTTAGGAGGAAAATTACCTGATGTACCATACTTTGTTTTTTTAAGCCGTTTTACTCATCGTCCTGCCACTAGCGTGTGGCCAATAGAATTAAGAGAAACACTTCCTTCTGTTCCCGTTCCGCTTTTACCACCCGATCCTGATATAATTTTGGATTTACAAACTGCTTTGGAAGATTGCTTTAAATTAGTTGGTTACCAACGTTTACTAGACTATTCTATCGAACCACCACCTCCATTATTTTCTGAGAGTGATTTGGAGTGGATTAAGTCAAAATTAGCAGATTTTTTTACATCAAAAAAATAATTATTGACTGGGGTAAGGACGAGGACCTAACCACATCTTGAGATAAATTTTCCAAAAATATGGTCTTGTCTTCTCAAAATCTACATAAGAAGGAAGGTGTATCCAAGAGACTTCCGGGTGTTGGTGGTGAGCAAGGTGGTGATGATAGTTTAGAAAAATATACTGTACTAGCTTATTTACTCGTAGATTCCAAGCTCCATTTTTTATATCCAAAGGAGACCATGCATGGTCAGCGTATTGAAGCGAGCACCAGTTGAGAGCAAAGGCAAAATAACAAAGAAACCAATCACTAAAAGAGATTCCTAAAAGCACAAAAACGCTGGTTTGAATAAAGATGGTAAATAAAATTTCCAAACGAATTTGTATGGTAGGAGCAGATTCAAAACCGGATAACATCGCATTGGCACCAGTCTGTTTGTAGATTTTGGACGTTTTGCCGGAAACATTAAAAAAGCTTGGAAAAAGAAGATATAAAATACAAGCCAAAGGTGCCAATAACCAATAAATGCCAGTCAAAATCCCATACCATTGTAAATATTTCAAGGTCCGATTTTCTCCTTTCTGATAGTAATCAAAAAGTTCGGCATTTGTTCTGTTCCTTGAATGATGTCCTAAATGACATATCCTTTGAAACATAAACCCTGTTGGAAAAAAAGCAGCCGCAATCCTACCTGCCCAATTGTTTATGGCTTGATTGGAATGAAACAAACTATGAACCGATTCATGCAATAAAGAAAAAATCGTATTATTGCTGTAAGAAAACAAGATTGCAAAAGTAAACTTCAATACCCAATTGTCCGTTCGAGAGCTTAGGAATAAAAAAGCTATCGTAGAAAACACAGCAAATACTAAGAGTGCAAGGTTTAAACTTTCCGGAATGGAATCTTTGTATGACTTAATTCTTTTTTCCTCGCATAACCCAACCGATAAAAATCCCCAAAACAAAACAAAATCCTGCAGCCAATGCTCCTATCCAATAGGCAAGACTTTTGGACTTGTCCAAAACGGGGTTATTAAAAACATCAGCAGAAGAGTGGAAACTCGCAACAAGCCAATTACCATTTTCTTTAACAAGAGTTGATGTCCATCGGCTTTTTACTTTAAATTCCAAGCCATCTGTTAGTTTGTAGCTATCTATTGAACTTCCATAAGCAACACCCGTATCTCCACCATACAATGTAGTCAATTCATCCACATCAACTTTCACTTGAACGCTTTCCACTATTCGTTTGGGTCCACTCATCATTTTTTGAAAATATTGTTTAATACCTTCTGGACCTTTGGCGACCTCTGCGTTCATGGCAGTAAAGACAACGTCTTTATGAACAAACTTCAAAAGACCATCCAAATCACCTTTGTTTAGAGCAGATTCCATATTGGTTTTTAGGGTGCGTAAATCATTGTGAGTTTTCTCTACTTCCGAAATATCCTGTCCCAGAATGGAAAATGCTACAAAAAACGTCATTACCAATAAACAATTATATCGAATTAACTTCATAAGATTATAACCTTTTCTACAGTTTTTTTTCTTCAAATATACTAAAAGCTCAGAGTGGATTGCGGATATGAAATATCAAACAAATTTTTGGATTAGAAAATAACTTTTCATGTTTCCAATGCCTTTTACTGTTACCATACCCCGTTCTTTAAATTGGAATTTTTCTTTGAGGCGATTGTAAGTTGACTCTGATACATGAATCTGTCCGGGTAATCCATGGGATTCCATACGAGAAGCCGTATTTACACTATCTCCCCATAGGTCATAAATAAATTTCTTTTTCCCAATCACACCGGCAACAGCACCACCCGAATGGATTCCAATCCTGAGTTCAAGCGGAATTTGCATTTTTTGCTTGAATCCTTGTATAACCGTCTGCATCTCAAGAGCAAATTGGGCTACATTTTCAGCATGGTTTGGGTCTGGTTCGGGAAGTCCACCCACAACCATATAGGCATCACCGATAGTTTTTATTTTTTCCAAATTGTGCTTTTCCGCAAGGTCATCAAAAGATGAGAAAACTTCATTTAGCAAAGATACAAGGGCATAGGCTGACATTTTACGAGACATTTCCGTAAATCCAACAATATCAGAAAATAAAACGGTACATTCTTCAAAATTTTCTGCAATAGTATCCGGATTATCCCTGAGCTTTGCAATCACCGATAACGGAAGGATGTTTTGCAAGAGCTTTTGTGACTTATCGTGCTCTAACTGAGCTGTTAGCTCTGCTTTTCTAAATATGGAATGGATATAAAAAGAAAAAGCAACCAAAATGGAGCCAAAAATAAAATTATATACAATTTGTTGAATTTTGAGGGTTTGAGGATCGAAGGTTACCAAGGGTTTCAGATCGGAGTGAAAGATTTCAAAAATAGAAAAGGCTAAAAATAGGAAAGTAATTGTGGAAAAAATTCTTTTTTTTCGATAAGGGGGAAAAACAAAAAAAACAACAAAAATCTCTGTGAGATAATAAAAATGCCCTCTTCCACTGTTTCCGATTAATATTGTAGTAAGAGTAATGTATAAAAATGACAACGAAATAAGGAAGAATCGGGCTGAGGTAAATTTTCCCATGGAATTTAAAACTACGGTAAACGGCAGAAGTAAAACGTACAAAATCGAAGATATAATTCCAATAGTGGGATAAGAAAATGCTATCATCTGAAAAAGGTTGATGGTAAAAAACACGGTCAAAAACAAAGCAAGAGAATTAACGAGTAAAATGTGTTTGTGTTCACTCGTATCTTTTGCTAAAGCAGTTCCGATATAAGCAAGGTAATTCCAAATAAGTTGAAGCATAAAGAAAGTCTTTTATAGAGTGTAATTCTTTTAAACAATTAAATTTTCTCATTTTTCTGAATGATACAATAAAAAATCATTTTCTAAATTTATCAAATCAATAAGCTTAGCAGAAATGTATACTTTACCTACTGTCCATTTTTCAGAAAACAAAGAAGATTTGATACAACAAGTTCGAGATGTCCACAATGCAATTGTGGAATTCTATAGGTCTACTCCAGATGAGTTCTTTACTACCGATCCAATTCCAGAAGGCTGGAGTATCAAAAGGAATATGAAACACGTTGCTAGCAGCAATAAGATTTTTTCTGTTTGGATTGGAGCACCTCGATTTTTTTTGAAATTATTCGGAAAACCAAAAAAGAACCCGCCGCCGCCTGTTGAGAAGATTATTCCGACAAATCGCTTGAATATAACGGATTATGGTAAATATTCCAGAAAAAGACATAATACTCCCGAAGATAGAGAAAAGCTCGTAAGAGAAATTCTTGCTTCGGCAGAAAAAGTATGCCAAGCCATTGAAAAAAGAACAGAGGAAGAACTCGACTCGTTTCGGTCTCCTTTTGGCGGATTTAGTCTTAGAACTTTTTGTCATTTTTTAATAAAACACAACCTCCATCATACCGGTGTTGTTCGGACTCGGTTGACTTCTTAAGGGAAATAATTTATAGCAATTTTTAAGCTGAAAGCTTGAAACCATTTCAAAAAACAACAGGTTGAAAATCAACACTGTTGATGATGGATGCACTCTTGCCGGTTGCACGAATCACAAACATGCCTTTCCTTTCTGCTCTCAAGGCAGCATCCGATTCGCTTCGCAAAAACGCTATTGCTCCATAAACCGTGTTATTGGTATACTCAGAAAAAACGCTTTTGATTATCTGCAATTTTTTAAAAAAGTGCTCCACGTCTTCCGGTGTAAGAGTTGTTTTGATTTCAACGAATACTACTTCAATTCCATTCTTAGCTACAATATCAATTTCAAAGTCTTGGTTGTTGTATCTGGTTTTGAGTCTCTGGCTTGTTTGATTGACAGAAATGCCTCTTGCTCTTAGCAATTCAATCAAATCACCCTCGACTAGAGATTCCATCAATTTTCCCCATTGTCCGGTGAATAGTTTGTCTAGTTTTCTGATTTTTTTGTCCGTTTCTTGAAATTTCCTATCCGTTTCTTGAAATTTCCTATCCGTTTCTTGAGATTTTCTGTCCGTTTTTAAAGAACTTATCTTCAGTAACCTTTCGGTTTTCCTTAAACTTTTGCTCGCTTCCTTAATTTCCTTATCCGTTTCTTGGAATTTCCTGTCTGTTTCCTTGAATTTCCTGTCTGTTTCTTGGAATAACAACCAAATTTTTTCAAAGCTCAGTTCTTGTTCCATTTTTATTACTCCTGTATTCTTTGGACGGTTGCCATAATTCCTATGGTTCGCGATTCTCGCTCTTAGAGTTTTTTATTCCTTACGTCGAACTCACGTTTTGTTAGGAAGCCTTGCCTAGTTTAGCCCATAGATAAAAATAGATAGCTCTGTAAATATTGGCGATGTTCCATGGATGAGTGATAATGTACCATAACCAATTTAAACCTCTCAACTGGAAATAATCCGGTATTCTCTTTTCACCAGCCAAAATTTCAAAAGTATCCCAAGTTCCAACAACTACGGATTTGGTAAAAAAACTCTGGTTATTTTCTATCCATATTTCTTGTTTGGGAAAATCCATACCCAAAAACAAAATATCCGGCTCTGTTTTTCGAATTGCTTCTTTTACCATCAATTCCCTTTGCTTGGAGATTTGAGCAGAATGTCTCCCAACAATTCGTAGTTTAGGAAAGTGCTTTGCCAAATTAGAATATAGCTTTTCTATAACTTTTTCCGTGCTGCCAAGAAAAAAAACTGTTAAATTGTTTTTTTCAGCGTATCGCAAAATATCCGTAATCAGCCCGATAATGGATATTTTTTCTTTAAAATGCTCACCGGTTTTGGCAGATACCCACTGATATCCGTCTTCACTGGGTATAACAAGGCTTGCTTTTTTAGGAATTCTATTTAGCTTTTGACCTTTTTTTACACGAAGTAACCTGATTGGGTCCAAAAACAAAACGTGATGAAATCTATCTTTTTTTTGGGTAAGTTCTAGAACAAGAGCCACTGCTTCATCTCTTGATACATTGTGAACTTCTACACCATGGATAGATAACTTAGAACATTCTTTTAAACTAATGCTTGTATTTGGATAATTAAATGAATCATCGTCTGATTCATCCTCATCTATAGGAATGAAGGTTTTTGTAATAGTACTCATTTTCTCTGATTGGAAAGCTACATAATTTGAAATGGTGTATTATAGTCAATTAGAAAACTTATAATTCTATCTCAAACCCAAGCCGCCAAACTCCAATTCCTTTTAAGTTATATTTGTTGGCTATAATTTCTAGTTGATTTCGGGTTTCTTTATCCGAAAAATATCCTTCCATGGTGTTTCCTTTTCTACTTTTGTACGTATAATAGATACAGCCGGATTTATGCCTTTGAAATTTGTATTTTTTCATTTTTGAGATACCATTTTTTTCCGTCACAACTACAGCTTTTTTAGTTTGCGCATTCCATTCATAGCCATAAGCCGGAATCCCAAGCCATAATCTATCTGATGAAATAAATTTTAATATATACTCTACATTTTTTTGTGTCCAAGCGATTTCCGTAATTGGTCCTGGCTCTTCGCTTTTGGAACCATGGTAATCATAAGACATTAGAACAAATTCATTAACGCTATTTGCTAGCACTTTAACATCGTGAAAAGATGACCATTCTTTGGGAAAATCAATTTGAGGAAATAAAGCCATAGATAAAGCCTTGTTGTTTTTGTTTAGCTTGGCTTTTAGACTTGTCAGAAACTCTTGAAAAGGAGGCAGCAGGGAAACTGGCATATATTCAAAGTCGATATGAATCCCGTCGTATTGGTATTTATCCAAAAATTTAGATATTTCCAACACTGCAATATTCCGGCTTTCTCCTTTTTTTAAGAATAGTATACCTTCGTTACCGGAAACAAATGTAACCATTGGATAGATTTTTACATTATGTTTTCGCGCGATGAGTAACACTTCTTTTGCCGGATTGCGAAACTTTAATTTCCCCCTTTTATTTAATCGAAATCCACTTATGCTTAAAACTTTTAGCTTGGGAATCGTTTTTTCCCAATACTCAGGTTTATGTTTTTGCAAGCTTTCATATACAGCATAGCCCCAGACAGGAGTTTTTAACGTATTTTGGGATAGGATTTGCTTTTGAAAAAACAGGAAACAAATAGCTAGAAAAATAATACTTTTTTTCATTTTGATATTTTTATAATCATTTATGATAGACATAAAAAAACAATAAAATAAAAACAGCAGATTTCATTTTTTGCTTTACAAATTATGTCTCATTAGTAAAATGCGGAATGATTGGGTGTAACTGTGATTGAACTTGCAACAAAATCAACCAAAACTACGGACATAAAATTTTATAAACCTACACTTTCTCGAGACGAATTGCAAACGGTCTTGGATTGTTTGGTAGAAGACCAATTGTATACAGGCTCTATTGTGGAAAGGTTTGAAAAAGAGTTCAAATCTACTTTTCGCACCAAATATGCAATAACGGTTAATAGTCTTACATCAGCCTATCACCTTGCATTACTCGCTTTGAAAGTGGGTGAGAATGATTCGGTTTTTCTTTCCACCTTTGCGCCTCACCAAGCATTGGATGCAATATTAATGGTAAACGCCCAACCTATTCCAATTGAATTGGGAAAGTTTTCTTACCACATTGATGTCGAGATTTTCAACCAAAAAGTAAAGGAATATAACCCCAAAGCTATTGTTGTAGATCATACCTTTGGTTGTATTTTTGATTTAAGTAAATACGAGGTTGGAGAAGTTCCGGTTATCGAAGATTTTTCGGAAGCTCTTGGGGCTGAAACGGAAAAAGTGAAAGTGGGAAAACAAGGCGTAATCTCCATTGCCGGTTTATCAACCAATCATATCATTACCATAGGAAATGGAGCTGTTATAACCACCCAAAACGATGAAATGGCAAAATTCATCAAATATTCCAAATACGGTTCCGGAGAAGTTAGAAGTGATAAAAATCCAAAGTTGGATTACAACTTGATTGACTACCAAGCCGCGATGGGTATTGAGCAATTGAGCAAATTAGGGCTTATTATAGAACGAAAAAAGAAAATTGCACAATTGTATTTACAAGCAGCTCTTTCTGCTTCTCATGAAACGTATTTTAAAAACGCAAGTGAAGAATTATTCAATCGGTTTCCGATAGTTGTTTCCAAATCCTATGATGAAGTGGAAAGATATTTCCAGTCTTTACGAATCGGAACCGAAAAAACAACTCCGCAGCCAATCCATAAAATATTAGAACTGCCAAACTCCGATTTTCCCAATGCTGAGCGGCTGTTCCAAAGAGGCCATTGTTTGCCAATCTATCCAAACCTTTCCAAAGATAATATCAACAGAATTGCCAATTCTATTCGTGGGATTTATTAAAAAAATTCATCCCTGCTATACTTTTAACCTAGGATAGTAAAAATGAATAAAATAATAACCAGTCTTTTATATTTTTTTAGTGCCATTTTATCCATTTTTTATAAGTTGTTCTAATACTATACTTTTTGATGGAAGTTTAAAAAAGTAGTGTTTTTAGAAAATAAATTAAAAATTATTTATGAAAATCAAAAAATGAATTTACTGGTATATAAACAGCACTAAATTTTGTGGAAAAAGAAATTAAGAATCCGATAAACTAATTAAGTAACGTTACTATGGCAGAAAACACTTCTGGTCTTTCAGAGCAAGAAATTAAAAATATACAGGAAATCCTGGAACCTTTAAAAAAAGAACCCAGGTACGAGACTCTCAACCCTATGGCTACGGTTCTTAGGAAGAAATTAAAGCTTCCGGAACCTAAGATATTGGAAGAGGATGTTGTAGAAGAGCCTTCCGTTCGAGAAGAATCCAAGGAAGAAGAATTTGTTAAGCCTCCGGAGATACAAGATTTCGACATCGATGATGCAGAAATTGATGAACTTTTAAAAGGCCCTCCTAAACCAAAAGAAGAAACTGAAGAAGATACAAGCGACCTAGGTACCGAAACAGATCAAAATGAAGTTACCCTTGGCGAAGATGACTTTGGTTTGGAAGAAGAATCAAAATCAGAGGAAAAAACTCCGTCTTTAGACGATGATGACCCTTTTGGCGATTCGGGAATCAACCTTGATGATGCTGACTTTGGTTTGGAAGAAGATCCAAAATCGGAAGAGACATTTCCTTCTTTGGATGAGGAAGACGACCCTTTTGGCGATTCGGGAGTCAACTTAGGTGAAGATGATTTTGGTTTGGAAGAAGAACCGAAATCAGAGGAAAAAACTCCGTCTTTAGACGAAGACGACCCTTTTGGTGATTCGGGAGTCAACTTAGGTGATGCTGACTTTGGTTTGGAAGAAGAGCCGAAATCAGAGGAAAAAACTCCGTCTTTAGACGAAGACGACCCTTTTGGTGATTCGGGAGTCAACTTAGGTGAAGATGATTTTGGTTTGGAAGAAGAACCAAAATCAGAGGAAAAAACTCCGTCTTTAGACGATGATGACCCTTTTGGGGCAGAGGACCCGTTTGGTAGTACTGGTATTGATGCAAATGATGATGCTTTTGGTGAAGAAAAAACAACAGAAGCTACTTCAATCGTAGATGAAGACGATCCTTTTGCTGACAATTCAAGCTTAGATGATGCTTCTGACGTGGATTCTTTTGAAGACCAAGAATCTAAGTTAGAAGACGAAGATGACCCTTTTGCTCAGTTCGACAAAACAATAGAAAATATCTCGAATGGTGTTACCACTGACTCGGATGATGATTCTATGGAAACAGATATTCACGATCCTTTTCAGGATTTTGATGCTTCTGAGTTTTCAGGCAAAGAGTCGGAATCCGAAATATCAGATGTGGGCAATACTTCAGACCTTATAGGCAATAGTCTAGATGAAATAAATCATGATGATTTTGAGGGAACAATAGGTGATTCCATCTCCGATATTGATCAAGAACCGGGTATGGAAGAAGACGAAAGTTCTACGGAAAAAATAGATGAGGAGCTTTCTGATTTAGCTGAAGAAGGTGGATTAGCCGAAGCGGAAGAACTTACAGACGAAGAACTGGGTATTATCCAGCAGGAATTAATAAACTATCCGCCTAAATTAAAAAGAACATTAATAGATGCTATCGTAAATGATAAATTAAGCCCAAAAGCACAAAGGGATTTGCTTGATCTCATTAAGCATAGTCAAAAACCCGAAGTCGTAGCAGATTATCTATCCAATCAACTTGGTTATCCGGTTGAGCTATACGATGGTTCGGGAGTTTATTCCGAAAGAGGAATTCCCGTAATAGCAAGCAAGCCTATTTATACAAAAGAGGGTGAATTCAGAAGAAGGCAGTTAATCAAAAGAACAGCTGCTATAGTGCTTTTGGCTTTTTTGGGAACTATAAGTTTATTTAGTTTATACAAATACGTATTAATTCCGGTTCGAGCTGCTCACCAGTACGATTTAGGGCTTGAAGAAATAAAATTGGCAAGCCAAGAAAGAAAGAATTCGGCAGAAGAAAGTAAACATTTTGCCAATGCTGAGATGTATTTTCAAAAGGGAGAAAAGGTTAAGCCTTATAGCATAAAATATTTAAACAGATACGGAATAGCCTATATGAAAGCCGGAGCCTATGATAGGGCTTTTGAAAAGCTATTTGGAAAGGTCGTTCCGGATTTTGGAGATGAACAAGCAGGAAATCGAGAGAAAACAGCCTGGGCGACAAGAGAAGAAATCCCTATTATATCTTTAGGTCGTAATTCCAGTTGGGATATATCAAAAATTCCATCAGATGAAAAAAATATTCAAGAATTGGAAGTAATGAAGTTAACTGCTCAAGACAAAACAGAGCGGAAAATTGTTAAAGCAGGAGCATATATAGTATCTCGTCTAGGATATAACGTACATGATGTCGAAACCTACATAAACTTAGCGAAATTCCACTCAAATATATCCCGCTCTTTTGTTCAGCCAATGAGTGGCAAAAGCTACAAAAATGATAGGCTGGCAATCAGTTACTACAAATCGGTTCTAACGGATGCTGAAGAACCGAACAATATTCAAGCTCTCTCCGGGTTGGCGAAGGTGTACTACAATGAAAAGGAATTCAGCAAAGCGGTTGCCTACTACAATAAAATCGTAGAAAAGTTTCCCAAAAATCCAATCGGACACGGTGGTTTGTTAAGCAGTTTTATTGAGATGTGGAAAGAGAAAAAAGATCCTCAATTTGTTATGGATCACCATAGAAAACTTAAAAACCCATTAGGAATTGAAGAGGATTTATCTTTATACACTTTATCCAAATTGGCTTCTTTTTATATTGATTTGGATGAGAATGAAGTAAGAATACAGTACAACCTCAATCCCGAAGATCGAGTAACAGGAATGGGAATTGATCAAACGATAGAAAGGCTGTTAGATATTGCTTTTCAGAAAAAGGAAATAAATGAAGAAGGTTTGGAAATTCAAGGTTCTGAATTTGCCGAAGCTTATTACCAAAGAGGAAGGTATTTTATAAAAAGAGCTAAAGAACGCTACCGAGCTCTAAAACAATTTGAATTGGCTGCCAATTACGATACAAAACACTATCTGGCTGTTTTGGAAATGGCTGAATATTATATTCGAATGGGTGATAAAAATGAGGCAGAACGGCTTTTGGCAGAAGCTTTGGATAGATACAAACAGTTTAAAGACGATTATGGAAATAGAGAAGCGGATGAAACCCTAATTGAAGGAGACCCTGGTAGAATTTATTTTGACAAAGCAAAAATCATTTACTTTGGGTCTGCCCTTAGAACAAAAGATGGAAAAATTTATGAGTTTCCAGGCAGAAAGGTCTATCCTGATCGAGCCTACAAAGATGATTATATGGGCACCTCATCTATCGATGACATATTCAATAGACAGAATGATCTTAAGAATTCGTATAAGATCTTTGAGAAATCTTTAGAATTAAATTTAAGTCCGTCTTTGAGAAGGGAAACTCATTATTATATGGGCTGGATCGAATATATGGGAGCAAAATGGGAAGATGCCTTGGAAAAATGGTCAAACTTAGATGAAAATGATTTTTACTCCAATATAAATGTTATGATGGGAAGAGCAAATTCTTATTATTACATGGATCAACTGAATGCAAGTTTGGGTAATTACTTAAAAATCAAAGATGATTTCGAAGAAAAAGCCAACAAAATCTCAAGCCCTTTACCTCAGGATGTGTATCACCAGGAAATTTATCAAGTTTTAGCTGCTGTTTATAACAATATTGGAGCTGTTTATGAAAGGAAAGATCAAAAAGACCAAGCTCTAAAATATTATTGGAAGGCTATTGAAACATCCAAACGAATCAACAATGCTAATGAGATAGCCAACTACAACAAAGAAATGATCTTTAAAAATAGAGGAGATAAATTACCGCTATTAGATGATTGGCTTTCACCGACAATAGATTCCATTAGAGAAGCCACTCAATAGTACAATTCAAAAAGGGAAAAATCCAAAAAACAGAATCAATGGCTAAAGAAAAAGAAGATTCATCATTAAAACAAATTATAGCAGTATGCAAAAGAAGGGGTTTTGTATATCCCGGATCGGAAATATATGGAGGGTTATCAAACACTTTTGATTATGGACCTTATGGAATAGAAGTGCTAAATAATCTTAAAAGACTATGGTGGGAATACTTTGTTCACAGACGAGAAGACGTGGTGGGTATAGATTCCTCTCTGATGTTGAATCCTACTGTTTGGCAAGCATCAGGCCATGTTAGCAATTTTTCTGACCCTCTTATAGATTGCAAATCTTGCAAAACAAGACTGAGAGTTGACCAATTTTTGGATGAAAAAATGGGAGCAAACTTTTCCGTTGGCAAGTCTCTTGCTGAAATGCAAGAAGCATTGCATAAAGAGAAATTTCCTTGTCCGAATTGCGGATCGCTTGATTCGTTTACGGAGGCGAGACAGTTTAATTTAATGTTTAAAACGTCTTACGGAGCTTCGGAAAAAGAATCTTTTGATGTATATTTAAGACCGGAAACAGCCCAGGGTATTTTTATCAACTTCAAAAACGTCTATACTACTTGTAGACAGAAAATTCCTTTTGGAATCGCTCAAATCGGGAAATCTTTTCGTAATGAAATTATGGCGCGGCAATTCGTTTTTAGAACTCGTGAATTTGAGCAAATGGAAATGGAGTTTTTTTGTGAACCAGGAACCCAAAAAGAATGGTTTAAAACTTGGGTAGACTATTGTATGATGTGGCTAACTGACATTTTAGGAATCCAAAAAAATAATTTAAAACTTAGGGATCACGCAAAAGAAGAATTATCCTTTTATAGCGAGGCTACTTCTGATATTGAATACAAGTTTCCTTTCGGTTGGGGGGAACTATGGGGAATTGCATCTAGAACCGACTATGATTTAAGCCAGCATGAGAAGTTTTCCGGACAAGATTTGAAGTATATCGACCAAACCAACAACAAAAAGTATATTCCTTATGTAATTGAACCGGCATTAGGCTTGAACCGATTGTTTTTGGCGATTATTTCAGATGCCTACGAGGAAGAAAAGTTAGAGGATGGAGAAATGAGGACTGTTTTGCGATTTGCTCCAAGGGTGGCTCCTATTAAAATTGCAGTTTTT
Organism: Leptospiraceae bacterium; assembly: GCA_024233865.1. Lineage (GTDB taxonomy): Bacteria > Spirochaetota > Leptospiria > Leptospirales > Leptospiraceae > JACKPA01. Next base: position 52,394 of record JACKPA010000013.1, read on the forward strand.
CCGCTTATGAAAAAAGATGGGTTAGGAGAAAAGGCAAAAGAAATTTATCATAATTTGATGCAACACTGGAATGCGGAATATGATGAAGGGGGAGCTATCGGAAAACGCTATCGCAGACAAGACGAAATTGGAACTCCTTTTTGTGTCACCGTTGACTACGATACTCTGCAAGACAATACCGTCACAATTCGAGAAAGAGATAGCATGAAACAAGAACGGATTTTTATTTCCCAATTAAAAACGTATTTTATGGACAAAATTGTGTAAGGTAATGAATTTTTTTTAGTTTTTGGGAACTTTTTAATGGTTTATGCTTTCTAAAGAAGCAATACAAGAGGTAATTTATGAAAAAAATTATTAGCATTTTATTGGTTCTAGCTTTCGCAACTGTCCTTGGAGCAAAGGATAGGGGAGAAAAAGGGCAGCGCTTCAAAAAGATGGATGTAAACAACGATGGAAAGGTTTCTTTAGAAGAATGGACAAACCATAAACAAACAAAATTTAAAAAAATTGATACAAATGGAGACGGAACTCTTTCAAAAGAAGAAGTTCAAGCACATCATAAAAACAAAAAGATGAGGCACCACCGCAAAGGCAAGGGTGATGGCAAAGATCCAAACAAATGCTTTCAAGAAATGGACAAAAACAAAGACAATAAAATCACGTCAGACGAATGGCTAAACCATAAAAAGGCAAAATTCAAAAAAATTGATACAAATGGAGACAATTTTCTAACCAAGGAAGAAATGAAAGCTCATCACAAAAATAAAAACAAGTAACTCCAAATTCTGTAGGGGTAAACACAGTGGTTACCCCTACGTCCTGAAATGACTTTTGTAAGGGCATCCTTCAGTGCTAAGCTGGTAATCTAATCCTGACAGCCTTGATAAGAAGAGCTAAAAAGTAAGCACTTGCCAAACTCAAGAGAGTTCCACCAAGCTGTAAGAACATTTCCATGTTCACTGCATATCCAACCAAAATGCAAGCATAACTAAACAAAAAAAGCCTCCAGTGGTTTCTTGCACTTTCATCCGAGCAAATATCTTGCATAAGCGGTGTTTTAACTTTCCCAATAAGCGGACTGAAACGATGTAGCCATATCAAAAAAGGTACAATTTTATATAACATTCCGGAAGTTATGGATAAGGCAAAACCAATTAGAAAAGTAATACCAAACAAAAAAGCAAATTTTTCATTGGAAGTTACTACATACAAAAGAAATAACAGCATGGAAAAAAACAAATTAATAAGCCCTATTTGCCAAAAACGAATGTTTGTATCTATGAGCTTTCTTTTGCGATTTTTTAAAAGATATAATATTTCATAAATAAAAAACGAAATTCCTCCAACGCCAGGTAGGGCGACAAAAACTTTTATTATAGTTGGGGCATGTAGAAACAGAGAAATGGAAATAGCCACCAAGGAGAAAAGCAAGCCATACAAAATCCACTTGGCTATCTTTACTGGAAAACTGGGAGTTAGATAAAACATAGGAATAACATGAATCCCCACACTTATTATCAGCCCTACTATCCATCCAAACAAGGCAAAAAGAATATGAACCGTTTTCCAAGTCAAACGATCAAAAGGAATTTGAAACATTCCGGAAAAAGAAAGCACAAACATAAATCCTAAAAGCAAACTAACCAATAATGACAGAACAGAAATTCTTAATCCGATTATGGTTGGTCGGTCTGCTTTCACTCGAAAAAGGGCAACGGAAACCTGAAAAACAAAAAAAAGGAGAGTAATGGCAAGAATAAATCCGGAAACTTTCAAAATCAATACTTCAAAAAAATACATTCCATACAAAAATAAGCCAACACCAATCAATAAAAGAGCATGAACCCACCTCGCTTTTGTTACAAAGGCAACCTGACCTCCTACTAAAACAAGTACCATTTGGTAATAAGCTCCAATCATAACAAACAATGTCCAACCCAAAGTAATTGTATGGGTTAAAGCTACGGTTTGAAAACTCCAATTGGTTGACATTAGCAATTTTCCTTTCCAAAAGAGTAAAATCCCAGTCAATATTCCAAATAACGGAGCTGTTAAAAAAAAACGGATTGGTATATCTTCCGGTGGTGCTTGTTCAAGTGTTAGCCCTTTGTTGTACATTTAAATTCTTACACAAACCATTGCGTCTTGTGAGTTGACATAACAGCTTCGTGTAACGTTAATCCTAAAACAAGCGAAAAATTTAATGTGAGCTAAAAAATCAACACCCACCAGAAGAGCGAATAGTTTTGATTCACTTAATTTGCCGTATTGTGTGACTGAAATAATCAGTTACATAGAGATTTGTTCCGTTCGTTGTAATGCCATAAGGACTATTAAATCTAGCGATAGTTCCCGTTCCGTCTGTGGTTCCTAATTTTCCAGCTTTTCCAGCTAAGGTCGTAACGATTCCACTAGTTACCTCAATTTTCCGTATAGTGTAACCGTAATAATCAGTTACATAGAGATTTATTCCGTCTGTTGTTACACTTTCCGGAAAGTTAAACTGAGCAGCAGTTCCCGTTCCGTCCGTTGATCCGCATGTTCCGACAGTTCCGACTAAGGTTGTAACTACTCCACTGGATATCACTACTTTCCGTATCGTACAGTTGTAATAATCAGCCACATAGAGATTAGTCCCGTCTGTTGTTATGCCACTAGGATAATCAAATTGAGCAGCAGTTCCTGTTCCGTCTGTTGATCCTCGTATTCCAGCAGTTCCAGCCAAGGTCGTCACTACTCCAGTAGATATCTCTACTTTCCGTATTGTATTACTAAAAAGGTCTGTCACATAGAGATTTGTTCCATCTGTTGTTATACCATAAGGAAGATTAAACTGAGCAGCAGTTCCCGTTCCATCCACTGACCCACCTGTTCCGACAGTTCCGGCTAAGGTCGTTACTGCTCCACTAGATATCACCACTTTTCGTATCGTATAATTCCAAGAATCAGCCACATAGAGGTTTGTTCCGTCTGTTGTTATACCTTCCGGAAGATTAAATTGAGCAGCAGTTCCCGTTCCATCTGTTGCTCCTCGTATTCCGACAGTTCCGACTAAGGTTGTAACTACTCCAGTGGATATCGTTATTTTCCGTATAGTGTCATTATACCTATCAGCCACATAGAGATTTGTCCCGTCTGTTGTGATACCACTAGGTTCAAAAAACTGAGCAGCAGTTCCCGTTCCGTCTGTTGCTCCCGATGTTCCGGCAGTTCCGGCTAAGGTTGTTACTGCTCCGGTTAGATTTAAGCTACAGCCCTGTTTACTACCACCCATTTGAGAAGGAGTGCAAGAACTTTGGCTGAGCAAATAATAAGCTATGATTGCTTTTTTAAAATCATCTTTATGATGATCGTTTTTAAGACAAAATTCAAATAAAAACAGAATGATAGACAATAATGCAAAATAAATTAGTTTTTTCATAAATAACGTATCCTCTCAAAAATATGCTAATTCCATCGAATTATTCGCGTAAAAATATAAATAAAAAAATATTGAAAAACCTCTCAATAATTAAATATTATTTTAACCACAAAATATAAAAAACCAAGAAGGACGCATGAAAAAGAGTAAAACATGTTCAAAATGTATTTGTATACCCTTTTCTGATGAATCGGAATATACCATGATTAGAGTGATTTACAGGATTAACATGATTCGATTCACTTGATTTTAAAGGTTTATCTTAAAAACCGTATCCGAAAACCACTCTGTTTTGTGTATATTTATTCATTTTTTTAATAATAGAGTCTCCCGAAAATAGATAATTTTCATCGTTTTTTGTGACTGGATACGATCATACTGTACTGTTCTATGTGGCTCCTCTTTCGTGTCGGATGGCTGCAGGATCATCGTCAGAGATGAGTGCAAACCTTCCATAGGTGACAGCAGTTCCTTTTTTTACAAACGGACTGTACGTAGCCACAAATCCTCCTTCTTTTACCCAATAAATTTTAGCTGGATTACCTTGCAATCTACTGATTATCGTTCCTGTTACGGCAGCTATGGCACCCGTAAATCCGTATGTTCCCCATCCCAATGTTATTGGGTCTAGCCAACCTACCAATTGTCTTTCTCTTTTCATAAATCTTACTCTCCTAAAAGGTCATAATACCCACTCTTGGGAATTATCCCTGACTTCTTTTTGCAATCCAACTCTCTTTGTATATATGATGCACATATTGCAAGTGTCATATAAAATCCTCTTTCGACTTGGCTTATGCTGTATTCATCAACTTGTGATCTCCTACCAGAATCTTCCCATGATTGGAATACCAAAAGTGAACCACAGGCAACATCTCTATCTGTAGTTGATTCCAGTTCATCATAGCAAGTTTCTTTTTCGGAGGTAATTTTGGGTATACATTGAGTAGATAGAATTATCAATAAAATTAATACTATTTTTAATATCTTATAGTTTGTCATTTTTTTCACCAATGTTATATTACCTATTTCCTATCTTCTAAGCATGAGGAATATCCACTAATTGCTAATCCAAGAATAAATAGCTGATTTTCTGTACTTTCGAGATAGCTATCTTCCACACCACCCATAGCTATTAAATACATAAGAGAATCCTTGAAGCAATCTTTTTTTGTTGTTGGTTTTGCATTATAGCAGTTTGATAATAAGATTAATAGAATAATATATAACATTATTTTTTTCATAATAAAATCCTCGTGAAAAACTTGTTTAGTATGGAAGATAATTTATTTCACCAAAAAATAGGAGATATTTATATAATATTAACTCATTATTTTTATATTGAATTTCTGGCGAGGACAAACCTTTAGTCTTAGCTGTATTCTCAGCAGGAAATAATAGCATGAGATTTCTAAATCTTTCAATTTCTTTTGTATACCCTCCCCAAGTACCAGCACGTAAATCTGCATTGTGCTCAGCTCCTAATGTTCCGCCTCTATGCCATACACTCTGACCTAGTAGTCCGTAGTATTTTAAATCGCCCCATTGGCTGTATTGTTCTATGTGTGCTCTTTCGTGTCGGATGGTTGCCGGGTCATCGTCGGAAACTAAAGCAAATCTTCCATAGGTGACAGCAGTTCCTTTTTTTACAAACGGACTGTACGTAGCCACAAATCCTCCTTCTTTTACCCAATAAATTTTAGCTGGATTACCTTGCAATCTACTGATTATCGTTCCTGTTACGGCAGCTATGGCACCCGTAAATCCGTATGTTCCCCATCCCAATGTTATTGGGTCTAGCCAGCCTACCAATTGACCAAGTGATGACTTGGCATACGAATTGGATTTTCTTTTATGCATAAATTTATTCATGTATTTGTTGAGTAATAGTCCGCCTAATGGATTGTCAGCAGGACTACCTAAAAAGCTTGTGATAAACTCATTTGTTTTAAGTTTTACAAACTGATCCAATCCCCATCGTAATGCATTTTTTGTTTTGCCATGTCCTGTTGGGTCATTGTAGGTAATAGGGTTTCCGTCCACGTACATATACGGATTCATTCCAAACAGAGCTGACATATCGACTTCCGTATCCGGTTCGAGGAAGCGACCTATTTTTGGATCATAGTAGCGTGCTTTGTAATAATAGAGTCCTGTTTCCCTGTCCTCTTCTTGTCCGGTGTATTTATAGCGGAATATATCCGGACCTCCTGAGTTGGTTCTGTCTATTTCACCATAAGGACGATAGGAAACAACACTCTTTCCGGAGTCTATGTCTACACCAGCTACCATTTCACCTTTTGCACTTGTGATCATGCTCACTGAGTCGATATGGTCTGTGTGGAAAAAATAGAGTCCTTCTACGGGCGAACCAGGGTAGCTGGAATAACCCGTATAACCGTTTTGGCTTCCTGCGTCTTCGCTATTAACGGAAGGTGTGTCCACTCCTATTCCGCTTACGGATGCAAGGGCATAAAACGGCATCCCTTCGTCCTTTTTTGCACAAGTTAAAATTAGTAGCAAAACACAAGAGAGTGATAATACCCTAGAATACCAAGAATATGTTGTAGCGTATTTAAAAAATGCAAGACCAAATAAAAGGGTTGATAAAAAGGTTAGTGTTATCTTCAGCACAGTTGAGGAGTGAATAGCGTCATGGTTCGACAAGCTCTCCATGACATCCGGTAAAATAAAAGAAGTTGCATCTGCCCTTTCCAGTGCTGCGTCTGTTCGTGTCCACTGACACACCATCTCATCTCCGTTTTTTACATACAAGGTGTAGTAGCTCGCCTTCCCAGGATTGATTTGAATTTCATACAACCCGTCGTCAAAATAGTAGGTTGTGATACCTTTTAGTCTGTTCACTTTTTTTACTCTCCTGTTTTCAAAGTTATAAAAATAGTTAAATTCTTCACCGTAACTAGTTTTTACGGAAGTCAGTCTTCCCAAAGTGTCGTGTTCATAAGAATCACCACTTATATTTGTGACATAACCCGCATTGTCGTACTCATAATCCCAACTTGTGACGGGTGAAATTACCTTGCTCACAGCGTTTGGATGGTTCGTATTTTCATACATTAGAGTCAAGTCTCCTTTTTGAGTTAGATTTCCATTAGATGTATAGGTATATTCTTTTTCCCCATAAGCTCCTTTTGCCTTTACAAGCCTGTTTAACTCATCATAGTCAAATTTCTGGCTTTTGCCGGAGTTTACCCAATTAAGAATATCAGTGATATTTCCAAAAGAATCGTATTTATATTCTTTGTTTTCCTCTATGGCTTTACGGATTGCCGTTGTGGTTTTGTAGCTTTTTAACCTTTTTTGAATAGGGTCAATTGCCATCTCTGTTACAACTCCGTTGCCATATACTTTCTTAAGTTTGTTCTCAGAGGTTAGATGCTGATATTCCAAAATTTTTTGGTTCTTTAGTTTCCCGTCTTTTGTGCTCATTTTGATTTCTTTTAGATTAAAATCATCATAAAAATAAGAAACTATCGTACCATCGGGATAAATTCTGTGAACAACTCTACCTAATGAATCATATTTGTATTCAAACTTGAGCTTGAAATCGTCAAAGGTTCTGATTCTTTGTTTTACGTTTCCCGAACTATCGTATACGAATTCCGTTTTTCCCGTTCCGTCTTCTACGGAAGTTACTTTCCCTTTTGCATTTGCAGCATCTCCATCATCGTAAGAATACTCAACCTCTTCTTTACCGGTGCTATATTTTCGCAACCTTCCATAGCTGTCATAAGTGTAGTTGGTTGTTTTTCCACGAGCGTCTTTTACGGATATTAGGTTGCCTGATAGGTTATAGTTGTAATAAATTGTTCCTGAATTTGCATCCGTTTTAGACAGGATGTTTCCTGCTCGGTCATAAGACAAGGTGATAACACTTCCTCCCGGTTCGGTTATGCTTTCCACATTCCCGTTTGCGTTGTAGGAATAAGTCGTTGTTAAGTTACCCAACTTTTGTGATATTACCTGTCCTATAGCATTGCTTATTGCAACTTCCGTTGGTTTGTTTGTAGAATTCTTGGTGACCGTAAATTTGTTGTAAGAATAGGTAGTGCCGTTTCCATCCGATCCTGTGACTTTAGTTAATCTGCCTTCCGAATCATCGTATTCTAATATAGTAAACTTGGGAGTCTGACCTGTTATGTATGGTTCGGACTGGCTTATGAGTCTACCCAAATAGTCATAAGCAAAGTCTTCTGTGTAAGTCTTTCCGGAACTACCCGAACTTTCCTTTTTACGAATTTTGCCTTCGTTGTCAAAGTAACTCCTTGCCCAAGTATAGGTCTCGCTTTGACCGATTAGTGGTATGGGAATAATACTGATTCCTTCGGATTCGTCTGCTACTCTTTCTCTCTCTTCCACGTACCTGTTTGAAGGTGAATCGGAATAAACAAACTTTTTGCTCCAATCGCTATCACCAGGATTTTGAATCATTGTAATTCTGCCATAATCATCAAAATACATTATTCATCTTTACCACAATATGTATTTAGCCTTTCAGCTTTGAAAAATAACTATTCTTCACTGGTTCTCCCCCAATCATTTTCTCCAATTATAGGCTTTGTATTGGATTTATTTCTACAACTATATTTGACCGAGTAGTCTAACAAACAAGTGAGTATTATTAAGTCTTGAATGTCTTGTCGTTTTAGTGAACTAGGAGCAAAGGCAACAGAAAAAATAATTTGTTTGCAACTAGTAAAAAGAGTTTTATTTTCTAAATCTAATCTTTTTTGGTAAAGACATTCTGATTTTTCGTTCGTTAAACAAAAATCGAATGTAAATAGAAATGCTAATATAATTATAAAGTTTATGATTTGATAAAACATGATAGCCTCCTACTACTTATGTTTGCACACTAGGCATTTTGGAGTTTTAATCTTTAGGTAAGAACCGCTCATTTTAAAATTTTTAGAGTCTATGGTTAATTTGAACTTTGCCTGTACTCCGACTCTTTCAAATCCCCATCTTAATGACTTGATTCCACCATTCACAAGGTTTGCCGTTCCAAATAAAAGAGTTCCGGATATCATAGGATACAAGTCCAAATAAAATCGCGTGCCGGCAGTTAATAAAGCTACCGTTCCCCTTAAGTCTCCCCAATATCTTGGTGTGCTTTTTAGATCATGCTCGTAGGTCTTATTCCACCTGGAACCTAACGACCAAGCTCTACCTAACCATTTTCTATTTGCTTTCATTGCTTCTGGCGTTTGCCATCTTGGACCTTTCTTTATCATGTTCTAAAGATTTTCCTTTTCTATCGAATAGCTGGTACTTTATTAGAATACTTACGGCATTCATAGTTGACTAAATAATCTATCAGGCAATTTGTAACTATTAAATCTTGAGTTACTTTATAGTCTAAAGCTTTTGGGACAACTACAGCAGCAAAAATTATAGCATCACACCCCATGGATATAGGAACTTTCTTATCCACTTCTTCTCTTTTATCTGCATAGCATTTTGATTGTTCATCTGTTATACAGAAACTGAATTTAAAAATAATAACTATTATACAAATAAATTTTTTAAACATCTCAGCCTCCTACTACTTATGTTTGCACACTAGGCATTTTGGAGTTTTAATCTTTAGGTAAGAACCGCTCATTTTAAAATTTTTAGAGTCTATGGTTAATTTGAATTTTGCCTGTACTCCAATTCGTTCAAATCCCCATCTTAATGACTTGATTCCACCATTTACAATGTTTGCCGTTCCGAATAGAAGAGTTCCGGATATCATAGGATACAAGTCCAAATAAAATCGCGTGCCGGCAGTTAATAAAGCTACCGTTCCCCTTAAGTCTCCCCAATATCTTGGTGTGCTTTTTAGATCATGCTCGTAGGTTTTATTCCACCTGGAACCTAACGACCAAGCTCTACCTAACCATTTTCTATTTGCTTTCATTGCTTCTGGTGTATGGTATCGAGAGCCTTCTTTATCATGTTCTAAAGAAGCTTCGTCCAAATCTGACGTAGGCTTAAGAACACCAGTAGTATCTTGATAATATAAACCTACTGCAAGTAAACTAGCAATAATATGACCTTCTTCTGTTCCTTGATTGGAAGATGCAAGAGCCAACATCGTAAACCAATCACGTTTTTCCTTACCTTCTCGCAAACTACCACAACCTCCATTACCTGTATAGTAATGCCAAGGCACGACTCCAAATGCGGGTAATAGAAAAGGTGCAGCTACAATACCAACTGGTCCTCCGACAACTGCTACAGTAGCAGCTCCTGCTATAGCAGTTACATGCTGTGGACAAATCTCATGTCCCGAAGGATCGTTGTACATGACGGGATTGCCTTCGGCATACATATATTGATTTGTTCCAAAAGGAGAACTTGTTTGTAAAACGCTATCCGGTTCGAGGAAGCGTCCTATCTTTGGGTCATAGTATCGTGCTTTGTAATAATAGAGTCCTGTTTCTTTGCCTGCACTGAGCGAAGCCGAAGTGTCCTCTTCTTGACCAGTGTATTTGTATCGGTAGATGTCTGGTCCGCCGGAGTGATCTCTGTCAATTTCACCGTAAGGTGTGTAAGATATGATGCTTTTTCCAGAACCAATAGAGGTTCCTGCAACAACTTCTCCGGAGGTATTGGTTATCATGGTGACTGAATCTAAGTGGTCTGTGTGGAAGAAGTAGAGTCCTTCAATTGGAGCGTTGGCAGAACCACCACCTCCGCCACTACCGTCATTATTGGATTGAGCATCGTTTACGGAAGGTGTATCAGGACTGATGACGGATGTAAAAGCAGCGAATGGAAAATTGTCTTTCGATTTCGTGCAGGTGATTAGGGTAAGAGAAAGAGCAAATATGTTACCACAGATAAACACAAATAAACGCAGATTTGTTTGTGTTTGTTGTATAAGTAGTACAATTAGAAGAACAGAGAAAAAAAATGCAAATAAGTATTGTTGGTTTTGCAAGTTGACAAAAGGAATGAAGCTTGATTTGTCTTGTGCTATAACTGCATCCGTTCTTGTCCATTGAGCAATGAGTTCATTATCGTTCTTGACGTAGAGAGTATAGCGAATTGCTACACTTGGAGCAACCTGTATTTCATAGAGTCCGTCTTCAAAATAGTAGATTGCTTCGTCTTTATTGCGGTTGATTTTCTTCTTTCTCATTCCTCTGTAGTCATAGAAGTAGTTGAACTCTTCTCCTAATCCTGTCACGATGGATGACAGCCTTCCAAGTCCGTCGTGAGTGAATGTATCATTGTTACGTTTTTTGATGTAACCGGATGCGTCATACTCGTAGGTCTCGGTTACGCTGGAAATTTGGTTTGGAATTGTTACTGACGTGACAGCGTTGGCGTGGTCGGTGTCGGTATAGTCCATTGTAGTGTCTCCTTTTTGGGTTAGGTTTCCGTTTGTTGTATAGTTGTATTTCTTTTCTCCATAGCTACCTTTGGACTTGATGAGTCTGTTGTAGGTATCAAAGCTAAAAGTTTGCGATTTCCAAGGATTTGCCAAGTCATTGATCGTGGTGATATTTCCCGAAGTATCATAAAAATAATTTCTGTGGTCTTCCACTCGTTTTGTGGTGCCAGTGGTTAGCTTGTAAGACGTAAGCCGTTCATTGGTTGTATCATAGATTAGTTCCACAACAACTCCGTTTCCATACGTCTTGGTAAGCTTGCTTGTATCGTATTTGTAGCTTATCAGTTTTTTATCTTTAACTTTACCATCGGATGTATCCATCTTGATTTCACTTAGTTCTTTGTCATCATAAACATAGGTTGCAATTGTTCCGTCAGGATAGATAACTTTTCTCACTCTATTTAAAGAATCATACTTGTACTCAAATTTGATTTTATAATCCTCAATGGAATGAATTTTTTTTACAACATTACCACTTTTATCAAAAAAGAATTGCGTTTCACCGGAACTGTCTTTTACTTTTGTAACTTTTCCTTTTGAGTTTGCCTGACTTTCATCATAGGAATACTCAACTTCTTCTTCACCGGCGGTATATTTTTGCAACCTTCCGTATTCATCAAAACTATAGTTGGTTATAGTTCCGCGAGCATCTTTAGTAGATGTTAGATTGCCGGCAAGGTTGTAGGTAAAAGAAGTTTTTCCGGAATTTGCGTCCGTTTTGGATAAGACATTACTGGCTCTATCATATTCAAAAATGACTTTTTCTCCACCTGGCTTTGTTATTATTTTTACATTGCCATTTTGATCAAAAGAGTAGGTAGTTATTAGATCACCTACTTTTTGGGACACAATTCGACCGAGAACATCTCTTGTTACAATCTCGGTTGGTTTATTTGCGGATGTTTGAGTAACGGTGAACTTATTGTAAGAATAAGTCGTTTCATTCCCATCGTGGATAGCTATTTTTGTCACCCTACCTTCCGAATCGTTGTACTCCAAATTTGTGAATTTAGGCGAATCTTGACCTGAAATATAAGGTTCTGATTGACTGATTAATCTTCTCAAATAATCATAAACAAAATTTTCTGTGTAAACTTTTCCGTCTTTAGAGGAAGTTTCCTTTTTGATAACCTTGTTTTCGTTATCAAGGTAGGTTTTTGTCCACGTGTAGGTTTCTTTTTGACCTATGAGAGGAAGTGGAAAAATACTTACATTCTCGGAATCTTCTACAACCTGTTCTCTTGCTTCCACATAACGGTTAGTCGGAGAATCGGAGTAAATAAATTGATTGCTCCAGTCAGGTTCTCCAGGTTTTTTTAATTCGGTAATTCTCTCATATTTGTCATATTTTACCTCCATAACTCCACCGTTCGGATTTGTCTTTTTTATCAATTCACCGCTAACAGAGTCGTATCCATAGTACATTGTATGCCCAATGTGATTGGTTACTTCCGTTGCCTGTGAATTTTGGCCATAAGTAATTTTTGTAATTTTACCCATCGGATCTGTAACGGATATGATGTTTCCTTTACCATCATGCTCAAAACTCAGGGTTGCCCACTTGCCCGGCTCGATTTCCGTAGAACTGCTGGAGAGGTTTGCTCCTGTGTAGGTATAGACCCGATTGTCTATAACTACACCATTTGACTTTTTGGTGTAAGTAGAAACTTGATTCAGTGAAGAATAAGACTTTACAACTTCGGTAATGCTACCTTCTATGTTCGTAGTTTCTTTAGTGACATTTCCGTTTGTATCGTATTCGTAAGAAATCGTGTTTTGGGAAAAGTAGTTCCCGTTTTCGTAGATTGTGTCGTTTTGCGATTTGACTCTGTGGGACAGTGTACCGTTTGGTGTTGTGACTTTCTCGTATTGGATGGATACTTCATCTTGTAAATTTCCATCTGCTTGGTAGGTTGTGATTTTTGCAGGTTTGCCAAGTTCGATAATGTCGCTTTGGTTGTATTCCGTTACTTGAGTAGAAACTTTTTTCGCTTCCCCTTGCGGAGTGATAACAGACGTTTCTTTAGTCGTAGACTTAAAACCCAAATTTCCCATTTCATCGTTATTTCCAATATGAACTTTGGAATCACTGTATTGGTAGGTCTCTTTTGTAATTGGCAGACCGTCACCCGAATTTGTCTCTACACTTGTCACCAAGTGATCACCTATGTCAACTTTTCCATCTCCGTTCACGTCTGCAAAAGAGACGTTTTTGTAGTTTGTAGAGCCAAGTGCAAAGGCATACTCGGAAGATGAACTCGTAGAGGTGGTTATGTCGATTCGATGCACAACCATTTTATCAAGACTGTTTTTGTTTATGGTTATCCATTCAGGTTTTCGGTCGGAGTCTATGTCAGACAAAAATCGTAAACTGTTTTCACTGTCTGCATAGCTAACCTCTATTTGAATGGGATTCGAGTTAAAACCCGTACCGTTGGAAAGATAGATTTTGAAACGGGTTTTGTTTTCCGAAGGAGAGTCATAGACCATTACAAGGTCTGTCCTACCATCAGCGTTCATGTCGATAGCAAAATTATTGGAAGTTAATTTTATATCATTTGGATCATATCCTATATTGTCAATTACAAGTAAGGAATTGATTCGTAGTTGCCATCCTTGAGAAGCCAGGAATTCTTGGTATTCGCTTTCCGTAATCTTGGCTACGTATATGTGATTGTCATTCTTGCCACCCGTAATTTTTATTAGATCGGTTTTTCCATCCTTGTCTACGTCATCCATAAAGATCATAGGACCTATCTGCATCCCTAATATGCAATAGTCTCCCATGAGTGCTACACCTTCCGCACATTTTTCTTGAACGTTTATACCCAATTTGGCTGCTGCTGCCCTATAAGTAGAAGACGCGCTACAATCACAATAAGACTTGATTTCGTCACACTTTGCTTGGTTATAAAAAGGAACTCTATAATCTAGATGAATAAATCCGGAAACGTTATCTAATTTCGTTGCGGTCATCAGAATCATAGTGAACACCAGCAGATTCGTCTCTGGAAATAAAGTGTAAACTTGGCATCTGCCAACCAACTCCAAAAAACCCGTTTTGTGTGTTGGAGTTGTAAACCAATTGAACACTCGGTTGAAAAGCGTTCGACGTGGGTAGTTCAATGTCGATTGTCATGTTTGCTTTTCCGTTTGCGTCTACGGTAATTTCCGGGAGGGATTGGGGTAATTCCACTTGGCTTATAGTATCGCTAAGGAAAAAAACAGACAAAAGCGTAACAAAAAGAGTTTTTAATGTCTTTTTTATGTAAAGATTTCTGGGGGGGCAAATATTTGAAATTTTCATAACCTTCTTTCTTGAAATAACTTCTTAAAGTAACCAAATGAGGAAAACAAAATTAAATTTGCAAGTAGTATTTAGAATTTTTTTATTTTCTTTAGAAAAAAAGTTGTTGGTTATAGTTAAACAAGACAGTTCTTTATGTAATCTACAGCTTGTATTTTATTGTCATACAGGTAGTACCACCATGGTTAAAATACAACAAAACTAAAAAAAATATTAGCAAACATTTATTTAGTTGTTATATTTTGTCTTGGTTTTATGTTAGAATTCTAAACCACAGGAGACTTATTAAGCATGAAAAAAAAAGATAATTTTATAGATGTTATACCCACCAATTTGGACATATTAGTTTATTCGTTTGATGTAGATAGATTGCAAAAAAACAATGAGGATTACCACCTATTCCCTATTACATCTTCTATCCATAAAACGTTGATCTATCTTAACAATTCACGCAAGGAATCTATCCAAAATAAAGATTTCACCATCTATTTGGGAGATTCTATGTCCGGATTCGGTGATTATTTTTATGTTGGAATCACAAGAAAAATAAACTCTCATATACAAAATCAATTTTTGAGAAATTTTAAAAACATTCATGGTTTTATCAAGTGCAGTGAATCCAACCTCCAAAGCATGCCACTCTATCCTAGATACCGATTTTTTAAAGGCAAACTAATACAGTACCAAAGTTCAGGAGCTGGTAATGTTATTGTAGACAAAGCAACCGGTATCCATTGGGAAATAAGAAAAACGGTAACAGAAAAATTTTTAAAAAAAGCAGAAGATTTTTATAGAATTTATTCAAACAAACACCCTAAAAAAGAAACCACATTGGTAAGGTAAATTTTTCCTTTTGAAAACTATGTTTTCGCTCCCGGAATGTAGAAATGAAGGGAGCATTTGTAAAAAAATTTATGGATTTTTAGTATAGGTCACTATTCCACCACCTTCCACATAAATTCTTCCTCCTTTCCTTTAGTTTTGGAAAGATTGAAACTAAAATTTCCTTTGAATGTTTTACCGGTATTGAATCCAAGAGACAACTTTTATTGCAAAATTATATTTAAAAGAATTGAGAGTGTTATAAATTGGGGTAAAACCATCTACTATGTCTCCATGTCGTATTACAAGGTATTTACGTGTAATAGATTTATTTTTCCGTAAAAATATTTTTTGAAAGAAAGAAATTATTCTTGAATAAAATTAAAATATAATTTTTTGATAAAAGTTACTTAAAAAATCCATGTTATATGGATAGTTCGTCACCATGAAACAAAAATTAAATGTGATAAAAAATGAAATCATTAACAAAATCATTTTTATGTGGATGATATTTTCTATTCCAGCGTATATCATGTTATTATTGAGGTGGTTTAAAGTTGGTTGGCTACCAATGTATTATTTATATACAGTTTTATTATTAGTTTTAGTTGTATTATTTTTTGCTCGAAAAATCCTAACTTTTTATATAAAAATCCAATCAATCTTGATAATTTTTCTTATTATTGGAATAGCTGGATTTTATAATTATGGTTTTGCTGGTGGATTTTATTTTACATTAATAGCAATCATTGCAGTAAGAGAGTTATACAAATACTTTTTAAAAATCATCGAAGAAAAGGATGAAAATGCAAATCAACTCAAAGAAAGTGAAGAAAAATTTCGAATTTTATTTGAAAAAAATCATTCTATAAAATTGGCGATTGAGCCCGGCACAGGCAATATCGTTGACGCGAATATAGCAGCAATTGAATTTTATGGATACCCTAAAGAAAAAATCCTAAGCATGAATATTAGCGATATAAACATCTTGTCGGTGGAAGATATAAAAAAAGAATTACAAGCAGCCGCTAAGGAAGAAAGAAATTATTTTAATTTTAAACACAAAAAAGCCAATGGAGAAATTAGTGATGTTGAAGTATATTCAACTCCTTTAAAATTGAAGAGAAAAAAAATACTATACAGCATAATTCATGATACCACAGACCGCAAAAAAGCAGAAAAAGCATTAAAAGAAAGTGAAAAAAGACTAAGACTATTTTTAGCACATGTTCCTTCTGTAGTTTATCGTTGTAAAATGGATGAACATCGGACTATGGAAATAATAAGCAATCAGATAGAAAAGCTTTCCGGTTATCCCGTTTCTGATTTTATCAACAACCACAAAAAGAGTTATGCCAGCATCATACACCCGGATGATACAAAGCATGTTGAACATATTATCCAAGAAAATATAGCTTATAAACAGGTATTTACTCTAGAATATAGGATTTTGGATATAGATGGAAATATTCATTGGGTCTATGAAAGAGGCGTTATTGAACTTGATGATAATGGAAATGTAAAATATTTGGATGGTGTAATAAATGACATTACGGAAAGGAAAGAGCTTGAATTAGAGCTAAGTCGTTATCGAAATCAATTGCAAGATTTGGTCCAAGAACGAACCGAAGAACTATTAAAAGAAAAGAAAAATGCAGAAGTTGCCAACCAAGCAAAAAGTGAATTCCTTGCCAATATGAGTCATGAAATACGGACTCCCCTGAATGCTGTAATAGGGTTTAGTGAGTTGCTTTCTTCTTTTGCTATTGACGAAAAACAAAAAAGTTATGTGGAATCAATAAAGATTGCAGGTCAAAACTTACTTACTTTGATAAATGATATTTTAGACCTGTCGAAATTAGAAGCAAACAAACTAGCAATTCAATCCATTCCTATAAACCTACCAACTTTTGTTCAAGAAGTGTGTCAGATTTTTACTTTAAAAGCAAAGGAAAAGAACATACAATTATCTGTCTGGATATCCTCAAAAATTCCTAAGGCACTGTTGTTAGATGAGATTAGGATACGTCAAATTCTCTTTAATCTAATTAGTAATGCCATAAAATTTACAGACCAAGGTTTTGTAAAAGTTAAAGTCAGACCTTTTCATTTAAAAAACACAAACGATTTAAGTTTGATTTTTTCCGTAGAAGATTCTGGCATAGGGATTCCTATAGAACATCATAAAATTATTTTTGAATCCTTTAAACAATATAGCGGGCAGGATTCAAGAAAACATGGGGGCACAGGTTTGGGTTTAACCATTACTAAAAAATTGGTTGAAATGATGAATGGCAGAATTCGTGTAAGGAGCAAGCCAAATAAAGGAAGCAAATTCTTATTCGTTCTAAAAAATATACAAATATCCGAAAAAGAGGTAACAAATAATAAGTCTATTCAATTCGATTTTAAAGAGATTCATTTTCAAAAAGCTACAATTTTGATTATAGATGATATAGAATCAAATCGAAAAATGCTAAGTGAATGGTTGAGTCATGTAGGGCTTACCGTGATAGAAGCAGAAGATGGTATACAAGGAGTAGAGTATGCAAATAACCATTTACCAGATTTAATTTTAATGGATGTCATAATGCCCAATATGGATGGATTGGAAGCAACAGAAAAGATCAAGCAAAATCCTAAAACAAGTAATATACCTGTAATTATTCTTACTGCTTCTTATATGGACATAGAGAAATTAGCTAGTCATAAAAATTTATTTGAAAGTTACCTTTTAAAACCCATAAAAGCCAAAGAACTTTTTTATGAGATAGCTAAGTTTTTAAAAACACATATTATAACAAAACAAGAAAATCCCTCTTTAAAAAATGAACCAAAATTAAATAAAAAAGAATTGGGTAGTCTAAGAACCATCCTTAAAAAGGAATTTCTCCCACGTTTGGAAGAACTATGTACAGGTTATGAGATGAATGAAATCACTCTGTTTGCTCAAGATTTATTGATTTTAGGTGAGAAATATCAACACAACAAGGTTACCAATTACGCTAAAGGCATTATTCAATACGCAGAAAACTTTGATATTAGAAACCTTATGATAAACCTAAACCAGTTTCTGGAATTGATGAATGAATAAAGGAGTAGAAATAAAATGGAACAGGATAAGAAGTTTTTAATTCTCATTGTTGATGATAATTTTGAAAATCTTCAAGTATTAGGAAGTTCTCTTCAAACAGTTGGTTATACTCTAACATTAGCTCCTAGTGGAACAATTGCTTTGGATTTTTTGAAGAAAAAAAAACCGGACTTAATACTTTTAGATATAATGATGCCAGAAATAGATGGATATGAAGTCTGTAAAATAATAAAGAGTAATGATGAAACAAAAGACATTCCAATAATTTTCTTAACAGCTAAAACAGATGTAGATAATATTGTTAAAGGTTTTGAGTATGGAGCAGTTGATTATATTACCAAACCCTTTAATAAAAAAGAATTACTGATAAGAGTATCCACCCACCTGGAACTAAAGAATACAAAAGACAAGCTGATTCAAAAAATGAATGAGTTAAAGTTTACAAAAGAGCAACTTGTCCAAAAAGTAGTTGAGTTAGATTTAGCAAATCAAACCAAAGACAAGTTCTTTTCTATTATAGCGCATGACCTATCTAATCTATTTGGAAGTTTTATTAATCTTATGGAAATGTGGAAATTTTATAAAAATGGGTATCCGGAGGATAAGTTTGTTAAGACATTGAACTCCATCCAAAGTTCTGCAAGAACAGGCTACGAACTTTTGGTGAATTTGTTAGATTGGTCTAGAACACAAACTGGAAAAATTGATTTCAAACTGGAAAAGCTTAACTTAAAACATATCATTGAAGAAAATTTTGTATTATTAGAAAGCAATGCAAACAAAAAAAATATCAATTTGGTTATGGATATTTCCGAAGGTGTTATGATTAATGCTGATAGAAATATGATAAATACGGTGATCCGAAATCTCATATCCAATGCCATCAAATTCACACTAAATGGTGGAAAAATAGAAATTATTTCCGAAGTGAAAAAGAATTTTGTTGAAATCATTGTAAAAGATAATGGTATAGGTATGGAAGAAGAAGACATTAAAAAGTTATTCAGGATTGATACAAAACATAGAACATTAGGAACCAATGATGAGAAAGGAACTGGGCTAGGTCTAAATTTATGTAAAGAATTTATAAATAAACACGGTGGGAAAATTTGGGTAAACAGCATCCCAAATATAGGGAGCCAATTTTTTATTAGTCTTCCACATTCTTTAAATGGAGAAAATCAACATGTATAAAAAACCCTTAAAAAGAATACTCGTAGCAGAAGATCAGCCGGATTTATCTGACATGATGGAAATGATTTTACAAAATTATCACTATCAAATTACTATTTGTAGAAATGGAAAAGAAGCTCTGGAAAAATATTTAAAACAACCTTTTCCTGTAATTGTTACCGACCTAAATATGCCAAAATATGATGGTGAATACTTGATTGATGAATTGAATGAAAGAAAAGCAATGCCAATTCTTTTGGTTCATACCGTTGTTTCGGATATAAATAAAGTTATTGAACTGATGAAAAAAGGTGTGTATGACTATATCCTAAAACCACTAATTAAAGAGGATTTTATACACCGTATTACTAAGGCATTTGATCATTACCAATCACAAAAGTTTCAGCAAACTATAGAAAAAGAAAGGGAAATCAGAACGAATTATCAACTCAATTGGAGTCTTTGGCGTGAAGAAACTCTTAACAGAAACATGGATAAAAAAGAACTCCTTTTGTTTGAAAGTCTAAAGACAAACTTTAGCCAAGGACAAGGATTTGGTATCTTAGTTACTACTATGAACTTAATTAAATCTGTCTCTCAACTTAAAGGTGACTATTACCAGGTTGAAAAGGAAATTATGGAAATGGTTTTTTCCAATGTAAATTCTCTTAACAAAGTAATCGAATTATTTAGCGAGATAGGTAAAATTATAAGAGATGGTCTAAAGCTTGAAATAATTTTGTTTACTGAGTTTTATAAAATTGTTAATGAATTAATTCAAAATTTGGATAATTACGCAAAAGAGAAACAGCAAACTGTGAAACTGTATCAAAATGCAACTTCAAATAAAGAGTATAAACTTAAAATCAATAAAGAATACATGAAAACTGCATTAAAAGAACTATTTCTCAATGCGTTTAAATATTCCAATAGAAATTCTGAAATAGTAGTCATGACAGAGATTGTTGAAAATACAATTTTTATCTCTATTTTAAATAATCCTGAAATTGAGATCCCTGAAGAATGTTCTCAGCTCATTTTTGAACCATTTTATAGAATTTCCAAATTTGTTTATGATTCTTATCCTACTTATGACATAGGACTTGGATTAACTCTTGTTGATAAAATCGTGAGACATCATTCCGGCAGAATAACAATGTTCAATGTAAAAAGCTATCTGCAAGAAAGTTCCAATCGTTTAAATAACTTTCAGATAGAACTACCTATAGAAAATTAAAAATTAAGTCTTAAAGTATTGAATATGAACAATTACAATATTTGACAACGATCAGCCTTTTTTACAGACTGAAAGCCTGTAGTACTTTATAGTTTCCTTTGCATATCCCAGGATTTTTTCAATACAGATTCTTCCACTTGAATTCCCCAAAGAGGTTCTCCTATCTTTTGCAACAATACAAATTTTACGTTTCCCTGCTCATTTTTTTTATCATATTTTGTATGCTTAATCAAATCTTCCATAGAAAAATTTTCTTTATAAGGCATTCCGAGTTTTTTTAAAGTTCCAACGGTTTCTTGTGTTACAACAGAAGGTAGATTTTGAACTTCTTGAGAAATTACTAATTCAGTTACTAAACCAATGGAAACCGCTTCACCATGAGAATATTTTTTATATTTCGTAAAGGATTCAATTGCATGACCTATTGTATGCCCAAGATTTAGAATAGCTCGTTTTCCCAATTCTTTTTCATCTTCGGCAACTATACTAGCCTTGAAGCGGACCGATTCTAAAATAAAAGTCTTTACTTCTTCCGAAAGATAGAAATTTTTAAAGGTTTTTGTTGTATTTAGAGCTTCTACTAATTTTTTGTTTCCAGATAACAAAGCATGTTTAATTACTTCTGCAACTCCACACCTCCATTCTCTTAGAGGTAGGGTAGATAGTGTGTGAATAGGAGCAAAAACAAAAACCGGTTGGTAAAACAGACCTACCATGTTTTTTCCTTTGTCAATATTCACTGCGACTTTTCCACCAACTGAAGAATCAACACAAGCAAGCAAAGTGGTTGGAATTTGAGCAAAACGAATTCCTCTTAAAAAAGTAGCGGCAATAAAGCCTGCAAAGTCTCCAACAACTCCACCCCCAAAAGCCAAAATAAGAGATTTTCTATCGCAGCCCAAGCTTGCTAGCTTATTATAAACTTTTTTTACCCTATCAATAGATTTATTTTTTTCCGATGGTTTTAAAATTATATGATAAACAGGTAAATTTAATTTTTTTAGTTCTTTATTTATTTCATCTAGATATAACTTGGCAACGTTTTTATCTGTTACAACAACTATGTTTGTAAGATTGGAAAGTTGTAAAATTTCATTCGACAAACCATCAAAATCCTGAAACAAAGTAATATTATACTCAAAACCAATTCCTTTAATTTGTTCATTGCCCAGTTTCATATCAGTCAGCGATCCACTTACTTGTCAAAAAATTCAAATTTTTATTTGTATTCAAAAAATAATCCTTACTATCCGGACGCAAATCCAAACCTTCCAGCTCATCAACTCTAAAAAACCGAAAATCCTGGATTGTTTTGTCTTGTTCTGGAATTTTAGGTGAATCATCTACCTGAGTTTGAAAAACCAATTGGATTAAATGACGATTACCTTCAGGATCAATTGATTCGTTGATAAACAGGAAGTCAGCAGATTTTAGGGTTAGATTTAGCTCTTCTTTTAATTCTCTTTCCAAAGCATTTATGGCAGTTTCTCCGAATTCAATTCCACCACCGGGTAATAACCAATATAATTTATTCTTTTTTTTTTGCTGTATTAACAAAATTTCACCTGAAGAATTGTATATTATTGCAGCAACTCTTACTCGAAGTTTTTTTGATCTTCTAAAAAAAATATCAACCATGGTCTTTTACAACTTAACAACATTTAATTTACACAATGTATCTCTGGCAGCTGATTGCTCTGCCTTGGATTTACTTTTCCCCATGCCGCTATAATATTCTTTACCATTTATAAAAATTGTAACCTTAAACTGCTTATTGTGATCCGGGCCATTTTCCGAGGTTAACCTATATTCCGGTAAAACCTTAAACTTTTTTTGACAAAACTCTTGTAAAATAGTTTTGTAATCTTTTATTAATATATTTTTATCCAAATCATCAATAATATCTTTTATATAACAAATAATAAAATTCCTAGCAGATTCGATGCCCTGGTCAAGGTAAATCGCGGCAATAAAAGCCTCTAACAAGTTTGCCAGATTGCTTTTCCTTTCAGCTCCTCCAGTATCACGTTCTCCTTTTCCAAGCAGTAAATAAGAACCTAACCCCAAAGTATAAGCAATTTGAAAAAGAGCACTTTCAGAAATTACCTTAGCTTTTATTTTGGATAATTTCCCTTCATCATAATCAAGGAAACGTTTGAACAAATACTCACTTGTAATCAAACCTAAGATAGAATCACCAAGGTATTCTAACCTTTCGTTATCTTTTTTTCCTTTAGATTCGTTTGAATAAGATTTGTGAGTAAATGCTTCATCTAGTAGTTCAAAATCACTAAATTCTATATCTACCGATTGGATAAGCTTCTCTAGTTGTTTTTTTCTTTGAAGATTAATAACAGTTTCTATAATAAAATATTAGAAAAATACAATTGGGTTCTATAAAAGAACCCAAATTGTATTTTAGGAAAAAAAAATCAAGCTTTTGAATGATCCTTGATATAAGATAAGACATCCCCAACTTTTTGAATTTTTTCAGCGTCTTCATCAGAGATTTCGATTCCGAATTCTTCTTCTAACGCCATAATTAATTCAACTGTATCTAGCGAATCTGCTCCCAGATCATCAATGAAATGAGCTTCTGGTGTAACTTCGTTTTCATCAACACCTAGTTGTTCTACTATAATTTGCTTAATTTTCTCCATTTGTGCATTTGCATCTGCCATAATCAATTCTCCTTAGGCTTTCCCTAAATAGGGAGTAATATTTATATTATTTTTTTTTAGTTCATAACCCATAAACAGAGTTTCAAACTAAATATAAGTAAACATTAAAATTTATGTTTTGATTTTGACTGTCTTTTAATCAAAAAAATTTGGCAAGTCATTATCTTTTTTTATATACTATTATTTTAAAAATTATTGGTTTTATTGACCTTTAAAAATAAATTTATCCATGGATACTACTTAACAAAAGGTAAAAATTATAAGATTTAAAAGGGAGTTATAAAAATTTACTTTTTATAAAAGAAGAAATCCCTAAAATGGTAGCGAAGGAGGCTTTAGGACTTTATGGTTTCATTTACCTTTGTAATGTCCCCTACGGGCTTCCATATAAAGAGTATTCGCACATAGGAAACCTACTGCATATTACAAATTGCTTTCCTTTTTTTGAAATTTTGTTGTTTAAAAAACCTTCGTTACAAAGAGGACAGACCTTTTTTTCCGATTTTTTTGGCTGTTTTTTTGCTTCCTGAATAACATTTATAAAGGTGTTATAGAAATCGGTAAGAAAATCTATCCTACTTACTTTTCCTTCTTCTATTTTGTCCAATTCGACTTCTACTTTTGCAGTGAACTTGTCTTCTATGATGTATAAAAATTTTGAAGTAAGTTCTTTGTTTACAACCTGCCCTAGATCCGTAGGTAATAGTTTTTTTTCTTTTCGAATGGCATACTTTCTTTTTAGCAGTGTTTCTATAATGGAAGAGTAAGTAGACGGTCTGCCAATACCCGTTTTTTCCAATTTGTCAACCAGACTTGCTTCTGTGTAATGAGGTGGGGGGGATGTAAACTTTTGTTCGGGAATAAACTTAACGATTTCCAAAACATCACCTATTTTCAGGTTCTCCGGAATGGTAATTTGATCTTTTTTGTTTGGATATAAAATTTTATATCCTGGGAAAACACTCCTTTTTTGAGTCGTTTCAAAAGTGTATTCTTGCTTGATAGCTTCTACAGTAATTTGACTTAATTCTTCCGGTGACATTCTGGAAGAAACAAACCGATTCCAGATTAAATTGTATAGCTTATACTGATCGGGGTGAAGAAAATCTTTGGTGCTCTCTGGAGTAATGTTCACATCCACAGGACGAATCGCTTCATGAGCATCTTGTATACCGGATTTTTTGGAAGCAATATTGTAAGTGCTACCGCAATACTTTTCTCCAAAAACATTTTTTATATAAGACAAAGCCAAATGGTGAGCTTTATCACTTACTCTTGTAGAGTCAGTTCTCATATAGGTTATAAGCCCTGTTCTATAACCATGACTTAGGTCAACACCTTCATAAAGGCTTTGAGCAGTTTTCATCGTTTTGGAAGTTGTAAAACTCAAAGTAATATGAGCAGCCTTTTGTAAGGTAGAAGTTGTGAAAGGTGGATAAGGCTTTTCTACTTTTTTTTCTTCTTTGATATTGGAAATTTTTAGTATCTGCTCCCTTCGGCTACGCTCAGGGAACGGGTTACTCTGTTCAGGGAACGTTTGGAGAACATTTATTATTTGGTTTATTTCTTCTTTATTTTTAATCTTTATCTTTTGTCCGTTTTTTTTAGACAATTGCATTTGAAAAGTTTCAAAGTTTTTTGTTTTAACATTGCAAAAGAGTTCCCAAAATTCTTCTTTTTGGAAGTTTTTGATCTCCAAATCCCGTTCACACAACCATTTTAAGGTCACTGATTGAACTCTACCTGCTGAAAGACCTCCTTGTATTGCTTTCCATAAAAAAGGACTAAGTGTATAACCGACAATTCGATCCAAAATTCGCCTGGTTATTTGGGCTTCTACAAGGTTTTTATCAATATTGGTTGTTTTTTGAATAGAATTTTGAATGGCAGTAGGTGTGTATTCCTTTAAAATAACCCTTTTTACCGTCATTTTTTTGGAAGGGAATAATGTAGACAAATGGTAACTGATTGCTTCGCCTTCTCTATCCGCATCGGTTGCCAGTAAAACCAAATTGGATTCTTTTGACATTTTTTTTAAACCAGATATAAGTTTTTGTTTTCCACTAATTGGCACAAATTTAGGCTCAAAATTATTTTGAATATTAATTCCAAATTCCGATTCGGGCAAATCAAAAACGTGACCATAAGAGCTACATACAATATAGTCATTCCCCAAGTATTTTTTTAGGGTTTTTGCTTTGGTAGGTGACTCAACAATAATTAAAATTTTCATAATTGACAGAAAAGAAATTTTCACCAGATTAAAAAGACTTGCAAGTTTCTAAAGATCAAATTCCATTAATTGTAAAATTTTTTAAGCAGGAATACTATGAAAATACTGAAATATTTTTTGTTTGGAGTTATTTTTATTTGCCTTTTCGATTTAACTGCCCAAGAAAACTCAATTTACGATATTGAAATTGCTCCCGGTTTACTTGCCGGTGATACCGTATACTTTCCGGAATACAGCTTAGGCGAAGTCAGTAAAGAATTGTGGGGCAGAAGACCACGCCCGCCTGGACCTGGTCCAAATGGACCTTATCGTCGTAGACCTCCTGGGGGTATTTCGTCTTCTACTTTTTGGCCCACATCTACTACGACTAAGGTAACCAGTTCTTCTAGCAGAGGAAACCGAGGTCGAGCCGAGAGAGAAATGTTTGTAGTTTTTAATTTTTTACAACTTGAAGAAGAAATGGCGACAGGAGAAGGTGAGAGAGTAAATACTTTAGCTTTTTTGCACGGATGCCCTTCTTCCTCTCATGAAATCTTTGGCAGTATGACACAAAAAAAGTATGGAAATATCTTTCAAAATCGTGAGGGTTTAACATCCGTTGAATTTGTAAATAGAATCGAAAACGAAATCAAAAAAGACGAAAATCTATCTCAAGTCTGTAAACAATTTTGAAACAGGAAGCTTTGCGCGTAGGGACATGAGCCTTACGCTAAGGGGGTTCTCCGGTTACTCACAAGCTAATCTTTTTATAGCCCTTATAACTTTTATGGTTGACAGATGGCTTATAAATCTAAACTTGCTTATGGGGTATTATAAATGAGCAAACCGCTAATTGTACAAAGTGATAAAACAATGTTACTGGAAGTTGATAATCCAGAATACGAAGAATGTAGAGCACTTATATCAAGATTCGCAGAGTTAGAAAAGAGTCCGGAATATATTCACACATATAGGATTTCTCCTTTATCTTTGTGGAACGCAGCTTCATCCCGTTTGACTTCGGACGAAATAGTTGCATCACTGGAAAAATATTCTCGTTATTCCGTTCCAAAAAACGTCATCAGTGAAATTAAAGAACAAATTAGTAGGTTTGGCAAGGTTAAACTAATAAAAGAAGAAACGGGTGAATTAATTATTATTTCAAGTGAAAAGAACTTTTTGCATGAAATATCAACTCATAGAGCCATACAACCGTATATACAAGAAAGGCTAAAAAATGATAAAATAATTGTTAAAAAGGAATTTCGTGGACATATTAAACAAGCCCTTATTAAAATAGGTTATCCTGTTGAAGATTTGGCAGGATATGACGAAGGTAACAAATACGGATTTAACCTCAAAGCCAATTTGATGAGTGGAAAAGTATTTGGAATGAGGGACTATCAAAGAGCCTCCGTTGAAGTTTTTCATGCTGACGGAAGCAATGAAGGTGGTTCTGGAGTTGTTGTTTTACCTTGTGGAGCTGGAAAAACTATTGTTGGTATTGGAGTAATGCAAATTATAGGTGCGGAAACTTTGATTTTAGTTACAAACACCCTTTCTATTCGACAATGGAAAAGCGAAATTTTGGATAAAACGGATATACCGGAAGAAGATATAGGAGAATATTCCGGTGAAACCAAAGAAATCAAGCCAATTACAATCGCGACCTATAATATACTAACTCATAGAAAGAAAAAAGGGTCTGATTTTACTCATTTTCATATATTTAGTGCAAACAACTGGGGGCTTATCGTTTATGATGAGGTTCACCTTCTTCCGGCTCCTGTTTTCAGGATGACTTCCGAACTCCAAGCCAAAAGAAGACTTGGATTGACGGCAACCCTGGTAAGAGAAGATGGTCTGGAAGAAGACGTTTTTAGCTTGATTGGACCTAAAAAATATGACGTTCCATGGAAAGAATTGGAAAATAAAGCCTGGATCGCAGAGGCAAAGTGTGTGGAAATTAGAGTTTCTATGGATGATGATCTTCGATTAAAATATTCCATATCCGATGATAGAGAAAAGTTCAGATTGGCTTCCGAAAATATAGAAAAAATCAAGGCAATTGATTTGATTTTAAAGAAGCATAAAAATTCTCATTTGTTGATTATTGGGCAATATATCAATCAACTGGAAAACATCTCAGAAACTTTCAAAATACCTTTAATCACTGGAAAAACTCCTCTTTCGGAAAGGCAAAATTTATATTCGGCTTTTAGAAAAGGAGAAATCAAGTCACTTGTAGTGAGTAAAGTAGCCAACTTTTCGATAGACCTTCCGGATGCCAATATAGCTATTCAAGTTTCGGGAACTTTTGGATCGCGCCAAGAAGAAGCCCAAAGGTTAGGTCGGATTCTACGCCCAAAAGCAGAAGATAACACTGCTATCTTTTATTCTTTGATTTCAAGAGATACGAATGAAGAGCGGTTTGGTCAGAATAGACAATTGTTTTTAACAGAGCAAGGGTATGAGTATGAAATATATACCTTTGATCAGTTTAGAGAATTTGTAGAAAGCGAGATGGCTGTTCCGGCTTAATAT
The DNA here is from genome assembly GCA_024233865.1 of Leptospiraceae bacterium. GTDB lineage: Bacteria > Spirochaetota > Leptospiria > Leptospirales > Leptospiraceae > JACKPA01. Next base: position 80,293 of record JACKPA010000013.1, read on the forward strand.
ATAAATGCTCCCTTCGGCTACGCTTTAGGGAGCGTTGCGGGTTTGCTATCCTCTTTCTCTTTCTTGCTTTGGTGAGCCTCTTTCTCGCTTGGTGAGCGTAGCCGAACCAAGCAGATCGAAAGAGGCTTTTTTACAATACTAAACCGATTTGATCTCGCTTACAAGTTGAGTGATTGTATCTTTAGCATTTCCAAAAAGCATTTTGGTTTTATCATTAAAAAAGAGTTCGTTTTCAATACCAGCGTAACCGGCACCGCGTCCTCTCTTTAGCACAATAATATTTTTTGCTTCCTCAGCTTCCAAAATAGGCATTCCATAAATTGGGCTGGATTTGTCACGTTTGGCAGCCGGATTCACAACGTCATTTGCCCCCACAACAATCACAACGTCTGTCGATGGAAAGTCTGGATTGATGTCATCCATCTCACACAGTTTCGGATAAGGTACATCAGCTTCTGCAAGTAATACGTTCATGTGTCCAGGCATCCTACCAGCAACCGGGTGAATCGCATATTTTACTTCAACACCCTCTGCCTCTAGCAACTTATCCATTTCGTGGATTGCATGCTGAGCTTGGGCAACTGCCAAACCATAACCGGGAACAATAACTACTTTGGAAGAATACTTTAAGAGCATGGCTGCATCAGACGGGCTTATTTCTTTATAAACTCCCCCTGCACCACCGGCTGCTGCTTCTCCGGAAGCCGTTCCGAACCCACCAAAAATAACGTTTGCTAGAGATCGGTTCATGGCTTTACACATTACAACCGTTAGAATTGTTCCTGCCGAACCCACCAAAATACCACCAGTCAACATAACTTTATTGCCATACAAGAATCCTGCAAAAGCTGCAGCCATACCGGTGAATGAGTTTAGTAATGATATAACAACCGGCATATCCGCTCCTCCGATAGGAAGAACAAACAAGATTCCGTAAAGCAGAGCAGTTCCAAACAAGGCATAAAACAACATACTTGCTTCTGCTTGATTGCTTTTCATCATAACCATTACGCCCAAAACAATAGATGCAAGGAGGAATAGGTTGTTTACAAAAAACTGTCCGGGAAAAGTAACCGGTTTTTCAATCGCTTTGTAACCTTGCAATTTTCCAAAGGCAATCATACTTCCTGAGAAAGATATGGAACCAATGATCGTTCCCAAAAGAATCACCAAAGCAGTAGTGCTCATTAAGCTACCGGTTTTTAAACCTTCGTTATAGGTAAACTCAACAACGGAAATTACGGCAGCACAAGCTCCCCCCATCCCATTAAACAAGCTCACCATTTGCGGCATTGCTTTCATGTCCACTTTTTTTGCCGATACGGCACCTAACACAGTACCAATCACAATGGCAGTAAAAATCCAGGCGTAGTTATGAAGACCATGTCCGTTTTTTTGGTACAAAAATACGGTTAGTAAAATTGCCAAAAACATTCCAACCGCTGCGAGAAGATTCCCTTTTCTTGCTGAGTCCGGATGTCCCATCATTTTGAGACCAAACACAAAAGAAAGAGAAGCTACTAGATAAGATATTTCAATATATGCTTCCATTCAAACTCCCTACTTTTTTGGTTTCTTTTTAAACATTTCCAACATTCTATCCGTAACCACAAAACCACCAACTACGTTTAGAGTTCCCAATATCACGGCAACAAAACCCAATACCATAGAAGGAATATCATTTGGTTCTGCTTCGCCCATTACGATAATTGCACCCACAATCACCACTCCGTGTATAGCGTTTGCTCCGGACATCAAAGGTGTGTGTAATACTGCCGGAACGTTTGAAATTACGACCACCCCAACAAATATAGACAACGCTATAAAATAAATCATGTTTATATGACCACCGCCTGAGGCAGGATTCATAAATAACTTTAAAATTTCTTCCATTCTCTTCTCCTTAGCCTTTGTTTAACGCATCAAGCGTTCCCTGGTGGCGTATTGCACCATCATGAGCTGTCACAGTACCCGCGATAATTTCATCTTCAAAATCAAAAACTAATTTCACTTCTTTTGTTGCCTTATCAGGAATTGCAAAAAGTTTTAAAAAGTTTATTACGTTTTTACCATACATCTTGCTTGCGTCAAACGGTACGGTTCCTTGTAAGTTGGAATTTCCAATAATGGTGACATCATGCTTCACAACGGTTTTGTTGTTTTCCGTTAATTCACAGTTTCCACCCATCACAGCTGCCAAATCCACAATTACCGAACCCGGTTTCATATCTTTCACCATTTGTTCCGTAATAATTATGGGAGCCTTTCTTCCCGGAATAAGAGCTGTTGAAATAACAACGTCAGATTTTGCTATGGATTTGTGAAGAGCTTCTTTTTGCCTTTTCATATAGTCTTCGGATTGCTCAACGGCGTAACCACCGGCTTTAGAAGCATCAGCAGCACCTTCCACCTCAATAAACTTTCCACCCAAGCTCATAACTTGCTCTTTGGTTTCCGGTCTTGTATCGGATACCTCGATCACTGCACCTAATCTTTTGGCAGTAGCAATTGCCATCAAACCGGCAACTCCTGCGCCAATGATCACAACTTTAGTTGGTGGGATAGTTCCCGCAGCTGTTGTCAACATTGGAAAAAACCTTGTCAAGTGACTCGCGGCAAGCAGTACTGCTTTGTAACCGGCAACGGTACTTTGAGAGGACAATACGTCCATACTTTGCCCTCTTGTAATCCTCGGAATCGTATCCATACTACATACGGTAACCTTTTTATCAGCCAAAGCTTTGATAAGCTTGGGGTTTACCATCGGTTGTAGAATGGATATCAAAACTTGACCTGCTTTCATTGAATTAATTTCGTCGTTGGTTGGAGGATGGATTTTTAGCAATATATCTGATTTTGATAATACATCCTTTTTATTGCTTAATTCCGCTCCGACTTTTTTATAGTCTTCATCCAAAGCGGAAGAATTAACCCCAGCCCCCGTCTCAACGAGAACACTTATTCCCATTTTAACAATTACGTCCACTGCTTCTGGCAGCATCGACACACGTTTTTCTTCTTCTGGTTCTTTTAAAACACCTAATTTCATAAATACTCTCTTATCAGATAGTTTTAACTATTATTTATAATATAAGGTAAAACACCCCTTTTCTTATAAATTTCTAAAAAGGAGCATTTTAATATTGTATTATACAAATCTTATGGCTAGGGTTTATTTTCAATAAAAAATATAGTAAGTAGTGCTTCTGAGGTATTTTAGTATATATTTACCCTGGGTAAAATGGAAAAACTGGAGGTAATTACAAAAACTTTTCTTGGAAATTGCAAACTATTTTTTTTCCGTTTAGAGTTTTTATTTAATTTCAACCCACACGTCCACCCAGTTAGCCCTGGGTGGACATTGACAAGCTCTAAGTATCATCAACTTCTGATTAGGATAGAAGAGAAACAAAGGATTCAATTCTTCTGGTAATCTAAAGACAACATGGTAATATGTAATCGGCAATACATCTTTCTTCCGATGGTAAAGCCATTTGATTTTTTTCTCGAATCCACACTTAGGACAATTTCTGTTTCTACATGAGTTATAGGAAATATCAATTATCCCGCATGTTGGACAGTGCTCTACATATTCAGAACTCTTCAATATGGTTCAGTTGCAGGTGGATGTTGTAAAGCTCAAGCATGGACAAATTCAAATTCAGGTGGAAATTCTGGAGCAACAGGAGTCTGTAATTTTACGGGCTTTATACTACTAGAACTCTACCAGTTACCAGAAACACTTAAACTAGAAGTTTTTCATTATATAATGTTTTTAAAAAAAGAATACCGAAATCAAGAAAAATTAGTAGTTAAGAAGAAGAGAAAAGCTGGTAGTGCGAAAGGGAAATATGTGATAAAGTCAGATTTTGATGCACCAATAGATGACTTTAAAGATTACATGTAATGAATTATTTAATAGATACACATACATTTTTATGGTTTATATCTGATAGTTCTGATTTATCCGAGAAGGCAAAAATGTTAATAGAAGACGAAAATAATTCAATTTTTCTGAGTGTTGCGAGTTTATGGAAGATTATCAATAAATGGTGGCTATGGTTCTTTATGATCCATGGACAGGTATTTTTGATACAACAGGAAATATGCTCGAAGACCGAACCGACTTCACTGCTGACCTCTTAGAAAATGGAAGAGTTTTATTTATAGGTGGTTTCTCTGGTTGAAATCGGGTGATATAGGTGATATTTTTTAGAACTAGCCTTCAGATAACCCAATCCGATAGGTTGAAGGCGGATATTCGTCTCATAAAAATCTTGAATGGGGGGCTGGAGTAGGAGTATTTTCACGCCTATTTATATAATATTAGAGACCTTCTAAAAACTTTATTGCATCCTCCACACGAGGAAATATTGTGCAAAGATTGTGAAATCCACCGAGGTTGAATACGTGTGCAATCGCTGAGTTGATGTCTGTAAAAATAAAATAGCAATTTGAATCTAATTTTGCTCTCTTGGCTCCTTCAAAAAATAATTTTAACCCAGATGAATCTACGAAAGCAAGTTCTTTTAAACAAAGAATGGTTTTTTTTCTATTTTTTGCCAATAACTCATCAAGTTTTTCTTGTAAAAAAGGCGAGCTATACAATTCTAATTCTCCAACCAAGTAAATAATATCAATTGGTCCGTTTTCTTTATGCGTAAATTCCATAGTTTGTTTGTCCTTTAAAAGTATAGCATAGGAATCTGTAAAATATCCAATTCTTCTAAGAATTCTTCAACTAATTCTGTTGGGCTAAGCAAAATTATATTATCACCAAAATTCTTGATAATGGATAGAAACCAGTTTTTCTCAATAATTTTTGTTTTTCCGTAGATGTAATGCTTGTTTTTAAATTGTTTTGAATAATCTATGATTTCTATATCTAATTTAAGAGATAGATTATAGGCTATACTTTCCGAATAAAGAACTTCGGCAAAACCGGAACTTTTTTTGGATTGGTTTACAAAATGATGAAATTCGGATATATGCTTAGCTACATCCGGTTTGGAAGTTTCGTCAATGGGTATATCCGTAATTTTTAAATTGAATATAGAATCCAATCGAAAGTTCCGTATCCCCTTTTTTGTATGACAATAACCTATTAAATAATGGTTCATTTCCGAAGTGAACAAATAAATAGGGTCAACTCTACGTGTTTCCGGTTTTGCGTCTTTTCTTCCTTTGTAATCAAACTGAACGCTTTTTAGAATTGAAATTGCTTTTTGAATCAACTCGTTTAATTCGGAATATTCTACATATTCGGAAGCTGGAATTACAGAATTAATTTTGTCTTTTATGGATTTGAGAATCTCTATTTTATCTATATTCTCTGTTTTTTGAAATTCATAATCGACAATTTTCCTTATGCTCATCCACTCTTGAACATTTAAAGCGATATACTTTTCTATGCTAACAGGCATAAAGATTTTTAAGCCATCACCATCAAAATATATCTCAATATAATCAGCTGGAGTATAAGGATAAGAACCAACCATAAACAGTTGACCCAATTCTTTTTTCAAAACTTCCTTATCGGCATAACCAGAATATTTGGCAAGACTGTCAAAAGTAATATTCGGGTTAGAAGATACTAATTTGATTAGGTTGAGTTTTCTATTGAGTCTTTGAGCCGTTGAGTTCATAAAGCCTATATAGGTTCGGCATTACGTATAGCTTCTTCAATTTCTTTTAATTGAGTAGAAATCCTAGCATCAATTGCTCCAACATCTGTTTCTATAATGACCCCACCTCTGTCCACACGAGAATCTTCGTATATATTCACCTTCCTGAGTGATTCCATCAGTTTAATTAACTCATCTTTATGGGCAGTTGTAATTTCCAAGTCAGCAAAATTTACTCGTATATCCACTCTATCCCTATCCTTAATCCGTTTGAGGGCTTCTCTAATGTTATTAAGAACGATTTCTTTCCTTTCGATAATCTCATCCTTAATCACTTTGCGAGCAATAATCAAAATCATTTCAACCATCTGTTTTTCAGACGCTTGTATAATATCTTCGCGAATGTCTATGGCTTTTCCAACGATAGTCCCCAAGCGATCTATCAATCTTCTGACTTCTGCTTGTCCTTTTCTAAAGCCTACCTCCCGTCCGGCATCATAACCTTTTTGGTAAGCTTCATGTTCAATTTCAGCCACTTTCATTTCGGCTTCTTTGATCATACGCTCAACTTCTAGTTTGGCTCTGTCGAGGATCTGCTCCGCTTTTGCCTTCCCAGAGTCTTCCTCAGCCTTTACCTTTTCTTTGGAATCTTGGATCATTTGGAAGGATCGGGTTTTTCCTTCTTCTATGATTCTATCTGCTCTTACTCTTGCTTCTTCTAAAGTTTGGCGTACTTGTTCTTCTGTCTCGCGCCTGTACCTCTCTAATTCCGATTCAATTTCATCAATGGAAGGTCCCTGGTATTGTTCAATTATATTACCTTCCGTATCTACTTCAAATTCCTCTTCCTCTTCTGCGTGATGAAACTTTTTGTAACGTTCCGGAATGGATAATTCAAGTTGATCTTGGGATTCCGCAATTTGAATTGGTTTAAAAACTAACTTCGCCATATTACCTTTCCTTCCACAATTTTATCTCTCCAGAGTCTATTAATTGATGCAACTGTTCTATAATACCTTTTTGGGCTTCTTCTATTTCTGCAAGCGAAATTGGACCCATTGAATCCATTTCTAAAATAATAGATTTTGATAGCCATGGTTCACATCTTTCCAATAATTTTTCTTTTGTAGAGTTTTCAACTCCTTTTAACGCACAAGCCAAAACTATTGGGTGAAATGTTGAAAAAAACTTTGATAAAGCTGATCTGCTAATGTGCAGTAAGTCATGAAACGTATAATAGTGTTCATTGATATATTCGGCAAATTGAGGATTTTTTTCCTCAATTTTTGACAATAGTTTGTAGGAAATATTGGGGCTTAACCTTATTAAAATCTCAGCAGCCTTTCGGCCACCCCTGTTTTTTATCTTGGAAATGAGAAGATTGGATTGAATCAGTTCTTGCTTGAAGTTTAAAAATCTTTCTAATTCGTTTCTAACAAATTCCGAATGAAAATCAATTTTATGTATTTCATTGATAACATCTTCTCGAAATTTATCATGAAAATCCTCTAGTAGCTTAGAAGCCTCATCTGGATTGGCAAAGCATAAAACAAGGGCTATTGTTCGAGGTGCCTCATCTTTAATAATTTTATCAAGTTCATCCCTATTTTTGTTTTTTAAGTCCTGAACTACGGATTCACTTTTTTTGGTTTCGAGAAGTAACTTTTCAATTTCTTTGGCTAAGTTTTCCCCTAAATTTAGTTCGGCACTCTTGGCACTTTTTGGAATTTGCCGTTTAAGAGCTTGGGTAAAATTGTAAAGTACATCTTTTTCCTCTGATAAGCTAGGAGACTTTAAATTGGAGAGCTTATCAATAAGCTTTTCAAGTTCTTTTTTGTCCAAACTTGAAAAAACTTCCGATGGGAGATGTTCTCCAATTAAGTTGTACAAAATTGCAGCTTTGTTATTAAATCCCTTGGCATCCAAAGTGATCAAGTGTTCTCCTCTTCAGACAACCACGTTCTTAACAATTGAGCAACATCTTCCGGTTTTTCTTTTGCCAAATTGATGGCATTGTCAAGCAGTTCTTTACGTAATTTTTCATCCAAAGAAAGCTCGACTTCAGCTCCTCCATCTTCCATAACCCTAAGAGCAGCCTCTCGCATCATTTGCTGTTGAGCAGCCAACTCTTCTTCTCGTAACCTTCTTCTTCTCGCAATTTCTTTTTTGATCGCTCTGTAGATCAAAATAATTAAAATCAAAACGGTCAAAATTATCATGGAAGCGATAAACGCTTGCTTGATTGCTTTTTGCCTTGCTAGCTCTGCGTCTTCTGCTTCAAACTGAGCTGTTCGATCTCTTTGCAGAGTTGTAACGTTGAGTTGATCTCCTCTGGCTTTATTAACTCCAATGGCAGATTCCAGATTCTTTTTAATTTTCCCTAACTCTTCGTCGGAAACGGGAATGTAAGTCCTATCATAGGCAATTCCCTCTTTATTTTCTTTTTTTTGCCACCTTCCGTCCAAAACAACAGACAAATTTATTTTATCAATTTTCCAAGGTTGCCTATGAACTTCACTTACTCTACGGTTAAACTCGTAGTTACTGATATTTTCTTTTTTGGTATACTGTGCTTTCTGGTAGTCTGTGTCTTTATATCCAGGTGGAATGTTGGGTTCCGTTCCTGCTATACCATCTGGTGTAAAACCACGACCATCAAATTTCTCTTCCGTTTCTTTAGATGAAATTTTTAGAGAGTTTCCTTCTACAAGTTGTAATTCCGAATAGGGAGTATCAGGGTTGTCAGGTATGGCAACAACCGGGCTTACCGCATTATCTTTATAACTTTCTTTGTCCCAATTTAAAAGATATTCAAATCTAGTAATCTCAACCCGATCTTCTCCTAACCAAGCTTGTAAAGTTTTGCGAATATCAATTAGACGTTTAATCCTCTGCTCTTCTTCGATTCGCATTCTCTCCTGCACAATTCTCAGTTCTAGTCGTTCTTTTTCCAAGTCTTCTTCAAAATCGGAAATTACCTTTCCATCAGCGTCAGCAACACTCACATTTTCTGGTTTTAGATTTGGCACAGCACGAGAGACCAAGTTTACGATACCTTTAACCTCTTTTTTGGAAAGCTGGTCAATTCCGGGAATAAAGTGTAAAATAACGGAAGCTTTAACCGCACTACGACTTGCTTCAAATAGTTCATCTTCCGGCATGGCTATGTTTACATAAGCTTTATCAATAGGTCGTAAAGTTTGAAGGGATTGTTCAATCGCTCCTTTTAATGCCCTGTATTTCTTGATATCTTTATCGAATTGAGTTTCGGTAAATTTTTCAAGATCAAACAATTCCCAACCTCTCACCCCGGGTGGAATTAAGTTTTCTTGGGCGAGTTTTGTTATTATTTCCTGTCTTTCTTCCGGATTTACGGAAATAACAGAAGTGTCTCCTGCTGAATAATCATATCCCAATGCGTCTAATTTTTTTGTAATTTCTGAGAAATTTTTTGGGTCTAAATCTTTAAACAAAATGATATTGTTTTTTTGAACAGAGAGAGAGGAAACAATAATAATAGCTATTACTACGACTAAAAAAATAGAACCTATAATGATCTTTTTAGTTGTGTCTAATTTAGATGATAGCTCTTTGATTTTATCTATAATCTTCTGAAGTTGTTCAGGCATAAACCCCTCTAAATAAAATATCCAAACATAGCTTACGACCTTGGAATAAAGACAATACTATGTTAATTTATTATATACTTATTAGATAATCAAAAATATAAAGAACTTTTTATTACAAATTATTATTTTATTTTGTATAGAAATAAGAAAATTGGTTAGAAAGGATTATAGAAATAATTATGAGAATTACGAATTTTATTCAATCTAAATTGATGACTGCAGAAGAAGTTGCAGTTGTTTTACCGGAAAAAGTGACCATTGGAGCAAGCGGTTTTACACCCGCAGGCTATCCCAAAGTAATTCCGACCGCTTTTGCCAAAAGAATAGAAGATGAAACAAAAAAAGGTAAGGAATTTTCAATAAATCTTTATACGGGAGCGTCTACCGGTGACGAATTGGACGGAGTTTTGGCAAGAACAGGTGCCATGAAAAAACGCCTACCCTACCAAGCAAATGCAGATTTAAGGAACCAAATCAATTCCGGGAAAATTGAGTATACGGACTTGCATTTAAGTCATGTTGCTAGTTATATTACCCATGGTATATTAGAGCCTATTGATGTGGCGATTGTGGAAGCAGTAGACGTAACGGCTGACGGAAGAATTTATTTAACAACTTCCTCTGGTATGAGTGCTACCTATATTAACCATGCTAAAGAGATATTTATCGAATTAAACGAGAACCATCCCTTGGAATTAAAAGGTTTTCACGATATTTACCTTCCGGATCTTCCTCCCAAGGGTAGACCCATTTTTATTACACACGTAGATGACAGAATAGGTGCCCCTTATGTAAAATGTGATCCTAGAAAAATTAAAGGAATCGTAAGGACAAATCTTTTGGACTCTAACCAAGATTTCAAAAAACCGGATGAGATTAGCTACCGAATTGCAGAGCATATTTTGGAATTCATTTTGCATGAAATTTCCAAAGGTAGGATCCCGGCAGAATACCTGCCCTTTCAATCAGGAGTTGGAAACGTTGCCAATGCGGTTTTATCTTGTATTGCCAAAGATTCGAGATTTCATGCCATTGAAATGTACACAGAGGTGATCCAAGACTCCATTTTTGACATACTTGATGCAGATAAATTACACTGTGCTTCTACTTGTGCCCTAACGTTTTCCAAAGCCGGGCAGGATAGATTCCATGCAAATATAAACGAATTGAGACCCAAATTCATCATACGACCACAAGAGATTTCCAACCATCCGGAAGTAATTCGAAGAATGGGAATCATTTCCATGAATACAGCTTTGGAAGTGGACATTTACGGAAACGTAAATTCAACGCATGTAATGGGGACAGGAATGATGAATGGAATTGGCGGAAGTGGGGATTTCACAAGAAATGCTTATATTTCGATTTTTATGGCACCATCAGTTGCTAAAAACGGAAATATATCGGCTTTTGTTCCTATGGTTTCTCACGTAGACCATCATGAACATTCCACTCAAGTTATTGTTTCCGAATACGGACTGGCAGATGTTCGCGGTTTAACTCCCAAAGAAAGAGCAAAAGTTATTATAGAAAACTGTGTTCATCCAATTTATAGAACTCCTTTGAAAGAATATTTCAATCATGCGTTGGAAGTCTCCAAAACAAAGCATACTCCTCACGATTTGCGAAGAGTATTTGATTGGCATATAAAATATTTAGAAAAAGGAACAATGAAACCGGATTGATGTTTTTTGGGTAATAGGGTGAACCCCAGTGTTCGCTCTATTACATCATAATTTTTTATTACTTACTATTCTTCGTCTTCTTCGTCTGTGAATATCTCAATTTTCCTGGGAGAGTCTACAATTTCCCGCATTACAGTTGGAGGAATATAGATAGCGGCAATCATAAGTTTTGGCTCAATTCCTACCTTGGTTTGATAGTCCTCTGCGGATTTGTTTAGGTTTCTAACATCCTTTTTAAGAGCAGAAGAAGTGATTTCGAGTAGAATATGCTCACCGTTTTTGATGATTACGTCAATTTCTCTATCACCGTAATAGCCTCTTGTAACGATATAACCGGACTTGGCAAGAAGAGCATTAACAGTATTCCGAATGGTTTTTTCATTTTTGATCCCCCATCTACTGCCCAAAGTCGAAAATCGATCATTCATTTTTTTGAACCCTTCTTTTACATATAAAGAAAGCTCTTCAACCCGAATTTCGGTTCGCTTTTGAGCTTCAGCGAGTTCTTCCATCCGATTTTCAGTTTGCTTTTGAGCTTCAGCGAGTTCTTGAACACTTTTTGCAATAGAAGCAACCGTGTTTTTTAGCTCTTTGAAATCTTCTCGTTTTACCGAATTTTCTGACATCCATTCTCCGAGTACGGTTATAGGAGTCTGAATTTCAGCCGGAAATTGTTGTACTATGTAGTTTGGCAGTCCCATAATGCAATTTTACAGACTATCATTTGTTTAGTCAATAAAGAAATGAGATTTTTTTCTCGATTTATTTACTTACATCCTTGATTATCATACGAGTTTAGCGAAAAGGTTGTCTATTTTGTCTAAAAACAATTTCACACCATGGTTATATCTTGAAGCAGAAATAAATTTTTCAATGAAACTATAATTTTTTTATAGAATCAGTTGACAGATAAAACTTTGAAAGTTTATGTTTGCTTTATAAGCATAGGAAATGATAATTTTGTTGAAGATTCAAACAACTTTTTGCTTAAAAATTAGGCATCCTCATAAAATATTTCTAAAACAATACTTTATTGAGATATAGGAGATTAAAATCTATTAAAGATTGAGATATCTTCGTATGACAAACAATATTAATTGCACTTATCACAAAATACATACCTTGGAGGGAATTTTTACATGACAAATGATCAAAATGATAATAACGTTTCTGTGGCTTTAAATGGAAACGGGGCAGTTGCCTATATTCTAACGTCTATATGCGATGGGATGATTGGTTATCCCATAACACCATCGACGGAAATTGCTGAAATGTACCAAGCACATATCGCGGACGGTGGTAGAAGTATCTGGGGGAGACCACAGTTTTTCTTCGAGCCGGAAGGAGAACACTCCGCACAAAGTGGTTCGATAGGTGCCGCTTTAACCGGTGGAAAATTTATTTCAAATGCCTCTTCTGCTAACGGAATTTTATATGCAATGGAATCACACGTTGTCACCGTTGGGAAAAAGTTAGCTGGGTTTGTTTTGCAAGGGGTTGCAAGAGCCGTTTCAAGCCATTCCTTGAATGTAATGGCGGGTCATCATGATATTTACGCTTTGCGAGATACTGCCGGTTATACCATATTGGTGTCTAGCAGTCCGCAGGAAGCTGCTGATTTGGCTCTAATGTCTTATTGGGTTTCTTCCCGTTCTCTCATACCGGTAGCCCATTTCCAAGATGGATTCTCGACCAGTCATCAAATCAGGGACATCGTTTTACCAAGTCACGACCTAATGAAAAATTATATCGGTGAGCCAAGCAGCAGAATTATGGCACCAACCGAAGCCCAGCGAGTTTTACTTGGGGATAAAGGAAGGGTTCATGCCATGAAACGCTTTCTTACGTCCAATAAAGCAGACTTCACCATTGAAGGCGGGGAAGCAATCAAATCGTATTTAAATGAAAATGCTGATAAAATAGAGCCGGATTACAAAGGCGAATTTATAGAGCCTACGTTAAAATGGGTTCCTGAACATCTGAAATCCAAATGGAGTAGAGCCTATAGATACGCCTTTGAAAAGGGAACAAGACAACTAGTTCCGTCTTTTGTAGACCCTATTGGAAATCCTGGTTTAACAGGTGGAGTGCAAGGAACTGCAGACTACCAAGCCGGCTCAGCAGACCATAGAGCACACTTTATCTCGGACGTTCCTCGTTTTATCAAACAAGCGATGGACGAATACACCAAATTAACAGGTAGAGAATACAAGCCTGTGATGAGCTATTATTGTGATGATGCTGATTACGTAATCCTTGCAATGGGTTCTATCACGGATGACCTCAAAAGTGTTGCCCGATACTTGAGAGAAAAAGATGGAGTTAAAACCGGTATTATATCAATTAAACAGTTTAATCCGTTCCCTGAGAATGAGGTAATACAAGCAATCAAAGGTAAAAAGGCTGTAATGGTTTTGGAGCGTAGTGATTCAACCATGCTAACTGACCTTGTTCGTAGTGCTATTGGAAAAGGTGCTGAAAACAGTCGTCATATTATCCACGATGGTATTGAGGCGATTTCACCGGATCAAGTTCCTGTTGTTACAACCGGTATTTTTGGCTTGGGTGGTCATGACGTTCAACCATCTCATTTGATCGCTGCTTACAAAAATATGTACAATCCCAATGGTTGTGTATCGGAAACGTCTTTTGCAAACATACAAGGAGTTACGATAGAAACGTCCAAAGCGATTTACCAAACTCTAAAAGATAAAGGGTATTTGTGGGAAAATGATACCATCAACAAAGAGAAAGACATTCACCATATAGATTTACCACATGAACTGAACTCATACAGAGAGCAGATTATTCAGAATATTCAAAAATTAGTCAGGACCAAATCCTTAGTTTATTTGGGCAACCAATTTTTTGATGTTCATCCAAGTTCTGTTTTAGGAAAATTACAATCTACTCTAAAAGCGGCTTACCCTGAAACGGAACTAATGGCTCTACCGCCGGACGAAAATCCTGACTTGACGCCAAATGCACTTAGAATTCGTTTTCATGGTGTGGGTGGACAAGGTTTGGTGACGGTTGGAAAAATGGCAGCTGATATTTTTAGCGAGCTACTTGGAATGCACGTTAGTTCTAATCCGTCTTATGGAGCTGAAAAAACGGGAACTCCAACTCAGTATTTCATAACTTTAGACAAACAACCCATTGAAGCTGCCAATGCTGCCTTGAAATACGTAAATGTGGTTGTTTCTTCGGATCACGTTGTATTTCAACACACAAATCCTTTAGCCGGTTTAAGAGAAGGAGGAATATTTATCCTTCAAACCAACAAAACACCGGAACAAAGCTGGCAGTCTTTGAGCAAATCCACAAGAGACACAATTCGTAAAATGAATATACATTTCTACGTTGTGGATGCGTTTGGAATTGCAACGGAAATGGCACCGGAAAATATGAGAACTCGTATGATGGGTGTTTCTTTGATGGGTGCTTTGGCAAGAAATGCACACCTTATATGGGCGGGAGTGACATCCGAATCCCTTTTGGAATTGTTCCAACACCAGATGGAAAAGAAATTTGGGAAAAAGGGTGAAGCAATCCTAAGGGCTAACATGGAAGTTGTAAAAGCCGGAATGGAACGTGTTTTAGAAGTCAATTATAACAGTGAAAATATATTAAATTTGGAAGGTTCCATACCAAATGTTCTTACAACGGCAAACAACCTCTATAGACAAGAAATTCGGATCAATACGGGCACAACCGGTTTGTTTGATTCCGATTACTTTGAATTGACTACACTCAAAAGGTTTGCGGATGGAAGCATAACGGACACTGCTCCGGTGTTACCCGGAATGGGACTTTGCATGCCAACCGGAACGGCTGTTTTAAAAGATAAAGGACGTTTTCGATTGAATAGTCCGAGCTGGGATGCCTCTTTGTGTATTGGTTGTATGCAGTGTGCTTTAACGTGTCCTGACGCAGCTATACCAAATATTGTGGTAGAAATTCCCGGAATGTTACACAGGGCTTTGGATATGGTTGGCGGAGATGAAAAAGCCGTCCAAATTATTAAAAAGCAAATTGGAAATTTATCACAAAAAATTCACGGGCAATACTCATCAGCAAATGGGAAAAATGTTTCTTCGTTTGCGGAAGTAGCGGAAACCGCCTTTAGAGAATTGGCAAAAGAATCCAAAGATTTTTTTGATCCATCCGTTAGCAAGGTTGTGAATGAAGCAATTGATAAATTGCGTGGAACAAGCGTTGCCAAAACAAAGCAGTTTTTTGCAAGTTTTGAAAAAAGGGAAACTGGAACAGGTGGTCTTTATAGCGTTACCATAGACCCAAGTAAGTGTACCGGTTGTCAAGAATGTGTAAAAGTTTGTCCTACTGATCCTAAAGAAGGACGAAGTGCTTTATCAACGGCAGTGGAAGACGAAGCTCAAAAAGAAAAATTACAACTTGCTTATGATTTTTTTGTAGGATTGCCTAATACTCCAGAAAGGTTTACGGAAGCATCTGCTGACCCGGCAGACATAAACTTTCTATTGGATTTAAAAAATTACTATGCTATGACACCAGGACATGGTGGTTGCAGGGGATGTGGTGAAGTAACGTCCGTTCGTTTGTTTACGATCACAACGCGTTCCGTTCAAAGTCAGGTGTATCGAAAACACACAATTGAATTGGAAAATTTATTGCTACAATTGGAACTGAAGATTACCAAGTTTGAAAAAGAAGTGAAACAAAATCCTAGTGTTCTGGACAACGATAGAGAACGATTGCAAAGGATGAAAGACACCTACCAGGTGATCGAAAAACGACTCTACTACTGGGAAGCAGGACCTTCGGGAAAAGGACCAGCTACAGCAGTTTTGGCGAATGCAACCGGTTGTAGTAGTGTATACGGTTCGACATTTCCGTTTAACCCCTATACAGATCCGTGGGTAAATAGTCTTTTCCAAGATTTTCCTGCTTTGGCATCCGGTATCTACCAAGGTTTGGGAGCTGGTGCTGCGGAAGAGTTTAAAGCTCTGCGAATTGCTAAATTTGAGTTGGAAGACAAATATAATCCAACTAAACATGATCACTTTTTTAAATATTTTTCATGGGTGGATTTTACCGAAGAAGAATTCCAGCTTATGGCTCCTGTGATTGCCATTGGTGGTGATGGTGCTTCTTTTGACATTGGTTGGGGAGCGTTGTCGAGATTACTCGTAACAAAACTACCGGTTAAGGTATTGGTGGTTGATACGGGTGCTTATTCCAACACAGGAGGGCAATCTTCAACGGCTAGTCATATCGCTCAAGATGCTGACTTGTCTCGTCATGGAAAGGTTCAACCCGGAAGAGCAGAAGAAAGGAAAGAGTTGGGAATCATTGCTTCCATGCATCCTAACGTCCTTGTGATTCAAACAACACCTGGTTTGCCAAACCACTATATCCAAAGTGTAGTTAAGGCTATCCGACACAACCAAGGACCTTCTTTGATTTTAGCGTATACACCTTGTCAGGGTGAACATGGAATTCCCGATAATTCTGCTGCCAACCAAGCAAGATTAGCTGTTGAAAGTCGTTTGAATCCCGTTTTTGTTCACGATCCGAGAGGTGGAGCAACTTTAGCAGAGAGGTTTTCTTTGGAAGGAAATCCGGACTCACACCAAGACTGGACAGCGGCTACGATAGTATATAAAGATGATGCGGGCAAAACTCAGTTTATGGAAGAGAAATATACTCCGGCTCATTTTGCTTTTTCTGAAGCAAGGTTCAGAAAACAATTCAAGCCTTTGAAAGATGCACACAATGCAATTCCGCTTGCTGAATACATTGAGTTGGATGTTGAAGCTCGAAATGGAAAAATTCCATTTATTCACATAGCCAACGAGGAGGGACAACTGCTTACAATGGGCGTTTCTCCTAGTATGGTGTATTTAACGGAAAACCGTCGTGACAACTGGAGAAGGTTGCAAGAGTTGGCTGGATATACTGCTAGCGAAGCTAAAGGTGAATTGATCGAAGAGATGGAATCATTGCAAAACAGATACAACGATTTAATGGCTAAATTGAATGAAGCAAAAGCGGAAGAAGAGCAAGCCATTAATGATTTGGCTGCTACCATGTCTCGCTTGGTTTACAATCCAAAAGCACCAATTGTTTTACCTCCTTTGTTTGGCGGTGTGGAAACAAGTAAAGGTGGAAATACTTCTACTGCAACGGTTTCAACTCCGGTTGCCGAACCGCATCATCATCATCACCACCACCATCACCAAGAAACTGCTGTGGAAACCAAACCGTTTGTGGAAATCACAGACGAGGATAGGAAAAAATGCGTAGCCTGTGGAAATTGCTACAACGATATGCCAGCGGTTTTTGAGAAAAAAGTGGAAGTGGTTGATGGTCAACCAAGAACAATGGCAAGGGTGAAAGCGGATGCTTTTAAAAAACCTTTAACGGATGATCAGCAAATGAAGATCAGAAGAATTTCTGAGAACTGTGAACCTGGGATAATCAAAATAAACGATTAGAAATATCCCAAAAATACGAAGGGTGAACGCAGGGGTTCACCCCTACAGCCCAAAAAATGTTGGTTTTGTAGGGGGCTCTGTGGTTACCCTTTATTAAAGGAAGTAATTATGCAAGAAAGTGTCATTAGTCAAACAAAAACTGGTAATGGGCATTTGGAAACCAAAAGGCAAAGTTCCTTACAAGCATACTTTGATGTGCAAACGGAAATGAAAACTTTGGAATCTCAACCGGAAGTAATTGCCTATAAAAGCCAATTGAATATTTTAACAAAGGTTTTGCAAAACCGCCCGGAAGTGTTCCGAGGGATTTTTATCCAAGAAGGAATGCGAGCGATTGTGGAAGAATTCAGAAAGCCCGCTTTAAGCAGAGAATTTACACTGGCTTTATGGGATGGTTTATTGGAAGAATCCATTTTCGGAAAAGCAATTATGAGGTTTATCTGGGATTTGTCCGTAATAGGAAAGGTAAAACTCGTAAAAGCATTGGATGAATATTTATCAGACAGATATCCGGAATTAAAAGGAGTGTCCAAAGGTTGGCCCTTAACAAGTGGTATACCAATTCATGAAAGGGACCCACAGGAAAGGATCAATGATTTTAATTTGGTTACCAATGGATATCTTGGATACGTTGGCAAGGGTTATTCTTTGCGAGAAATCCAGCTATTGGTTTGGTTGGAAGTTATGCGTTGCAATCAGTGTGGTGACGCTCCTTGTCAGCTTGGTTTGGAAGCTCCGGGGAAAAAAGAAAAGCTTGGCGGTTGTCCTGTAGAAATCCACATTCCTAATGTTCTAAAGTATTTGGGACAAGGCAAGCTAATTGAAGCTTACCAATTGATTTCGGACTTCAATCCTCTTCCGGCTATTACAGGTAGAGTGTGTCCTCAAGAAAAGCAGTGCCAAGGAGTTTGTATACGAAGTTCACATCCTGTTGATGTAGGACAGATCGAAGCTTACATAGCAGACAGGGCAACAGACTATACATCCAAACTGCCACAGAACGGTATAAAAGTAGTTAACCCTTGGGAAAAAGCGGATAAACCGCCAATTGCCATTGTTGGTTCGGGACCGGCTGGATTGATAAATGCCTTTATGCACCTCCAAGAAGGATTTCCTGTTGCTATTTTTGAGGCATTTCATGAAACAGGCGGAGTTTTACGATATGGAATCCCGGAATTTCGTTTGCCCAATTATTTGATAGATAGGGTAAGAAGCAAAATTGTTGAACTTGGCGGAATTATTATTACCAATGCTATTGTTGGAAAAGAAATGACGGTTCAACAGCTAAAAAATGCCGGTTTTCAGCAGGTATTTGTTGGAGTTGGAGCCGGTTTACCTAAGTTTATGAATATTCCGGGAGAACATTTAAACGGAATTATTTCTGCCAATGAACTTCTTACACGTGTAAATCTTATGAACGCTCACCATTTTGGATATGAAACTCCGATTTTTGAATTTGGTAAAAAAACCATTATGGTAATCGGTGGTGGAAACGTAGCAATGGATGCTGCAAGGGTTTCCAAGCGATTGGGACGTTGGGCTGCTTTCCGAGAGCTTGGAGTGGATGAAGAAACTCTCTTTCGTGGAATAACCAAACAAGAGATGCAAGAAAAAGGTATCACGGAAGAGAAAATTCGCGAACTCGAAGCAAGAGTTGTGATTGTCTATCGTCGTGATAAAGATTCCATGCCTGTTCGGAAAGAGGAATTGCGACATGCTTTGGAAGAAGGGATTGAATTGATGGCATTACGTGCCCCCCGCGAGTTTAAGGGTAGCAGCAATGGCTTTGTGACAAAAGCAATTTTAGACGTAATGGAACTTGGTGATCCTGATAAGTCCGGACGAAGATCACCCATTCCTTCTGGAAAAACCGAAGAGCTGGAAATAGATTATGTAATTATGTCTTTGGGAAATGACTCCAATCCGATTTTAACCGAAACGGAATCCGGAATTGAAACTTCTAAGCGTGGAACCATTGTCGTGGACGACGCACAAGGTACATCCATGAAAGGAGTTTATGCTGGTGGTGATGCAGTAACCGGTGGAGCTACCGTTATCTCGGCTGCCGGGGCAGGGAAAAAAGCAGCTGCTCACATGCAGAGCTTGAAGTTGGACAAAGATACTATCAAGCATCTTGTTCGCCAAGCTCATGACTTTTTGGAATTGGCTCGTGCACCTCAGAGAATCTTGGATCGAAAACAGCTAACGGACAAAATCGTTGAATTTGAAGTTTATGCTCCTTTGATTGCTCATGCTACTCAGGCAGGTCAATTTGTTAGGGTTATGGCAGACGGAAACGGCGAGTATATTCCTCTGACTGTAGCTGATATGGATTCGGAAAGAGGCACGATTACAATGGTAATCCAAGAGGTAGGTGTTAGCTCTCAATTGATAAATGCAAAAAAGAAAGGGCAAACATTCCAAATAGCTGGTCCTCTCGGTCGTCCTTCCATTGTTCACCAATACAAAACCGGTGAGCAAGTGGTATTTGTAGCTGGTGGTGCAGGACTTGCTCCTGTGTATCCGATATTACGAAAACACTTGGAAAAAGGAAATCATGCAACCTTGATTGCCGGTTTCAGAAGTGCCGATCTGGTTTTTTGGGCTGGAAAAGATGAAAGAATCAACCAGCTAAAAGAAAAGTATCCGGAGCAATTGGATGTAATTTTTGCGACTGATGATGGTACCTACGGAATCAAAGGACGTGTAACAGAACCTTTGGTGGATTTACTCAAAAATAGTCCCAAAACCGTAAAAGAAGTGATTGCCATTGGACCCGGAATTATGATGAAATTTGTCAGCCAAGCAACAGAGCCTTTTAAAGTTCCTACCGTTGTGAGTTTAAATTCTTTGATGGTGGATGCTACAGGAATGTGTGGTGCTTGCTCGATATTTTTCAAAAAAGATTCGGAAGGAAAACAAGCCAGAAAATTTGTTTGTGTGGAAGGTCCTGAATTCGATGCTCATAAGGTAGACTGGGAAATCTTTTTGCGAAGGCTAAACCAATACGTTGAGCTTGAAATTGCAAGCAGGCGAAGACACGAGGCTTGGCCGGGGTAAGTAAGACTCGGATAGAGGTTGTGTAAAAAGACATTTCGACTGCGCTCAATGCCCGAAAAGCGTTCAAATGCTCCCTGAGCGTAGTCGAAGGGAGTAAAAACAGGCTTTTTACACAAGCAGCCCCTACGGGCATAAATTTCAATAAAAACTCTATCCAACAAATTCTTTGTACAAAAAAGAAGGTTGAATATCCCGATTGTTTTGGTATTTTCCTGATGTATATTCCCAAATTTCTCCTTGGGGTAAATGATAAAAAATTTGGCAAATCGGAACAAACGGATAAATGATCAGAGGATGTATAACGGATATTTCTAGCGTCCAATAGCCACAAAAACCGACATCTCCAAAACCAGCCGTTACATGGACATACATTCCTAAGCGACCAATGGAAGAACGACCTTCTAGCATAGGAACAAAATTGTGGGTTTCCGTAAATTCATAGGTTCTGCCGAGATAAAGGATTCCAGGCTGCAATTCATATCCGGATTCCGGTATAAAGATTTTTTTTGTTTCATTAGGTTTTTTCATATCCAACGGAAAATTGGTATAAACCAGCAATTCATTTTGTAATCTCAAATTATACGAATTTGGATTCAATAGTTTCCGTTCAAAAGGTTCTATTTTAATTTCATTGCCTAGTTTCTTTAAGATTTCTTGTCCAGTTAAAATCAATCTATTCTCCTATAAAAACCGGTTTTCGTTTTTGTTTAAATGCTTCCAAAGCTTCATTCCTATCTTTTGTTTTGAGGGTGCTTAAATAGTGTTCCCTTTCAATCTTTAATGCTTCTCGAATATCAGAATTCATGCCTTCATGAATTGCTCTTTTAGCTGCTTGTATTGCCAAAGGTGCCGATAAAAGCAACTCTTGAACAAAGTCATTAATCACACTTTGAAAAGTATCCATTGGTGATATGGAGTTTACAAGACCAAAATCCAAAGCTTCTTTGGCTTTGATTTTTTTTCCGGCAAAAATCATTTCTTTCGTTCTTGCTAATCCGATTAATCTGGTTAATCTTTGAGTTCCACCTGCTCCGGGAATAATCCCTAACCTTGTTTCTGTGAGACCAACTATAGAATTTTCGGTCAAGAATCTGAAATCGCAGCATAAAGCAAGTTCCAATCCTCCACCATAAGCGTCTCCATTCATTGCAGCAATTGTTGGAATGGGTATACTTTCCAAATACGAAAAAACTTCATTAATCCTGTTTAAAAATTGAATTACTTCATCATATTCCATAGACAGTCTTTCTTTCAAGTCAGCACCTGCACAAAAAATTTTATTGCCCGAACTGGTTATAACTAAAACTCTAACGTTATTATTTTTGCTAATTTCTTTTAAATAGGTAAATAACATTTCTAAAAGATTCAAATTAATGGCATTACTTTTTTCAGCTCTATTTATTAACAAAGTACCCACCCTATCTTCCAAAGTAAATTCTATTTCATCCATATTGTATCCTTCAATTTTTCTATTAAGCGAATGGTATTTCAGATTAAAAGCAATTTTGTGATTTTCAATAAAATCCTTAAATAAAAAGTGTATCCAAATCTTATGAATCATTCACACTATATTATTTGGTCTTTATTGATCTACACAGCAATTTCTCGGATAGCAGAGCTATATAAGGCATCCCAAAATCAAAAAATAAGAAAACAAAACCCAGATGTTCGGGTTGTTCATGAGCCTTATTATTTTTTGTTTGTACTGCTACATTCGTCTATTTTTATTTTAGTTCCCTTTGAAATAATTTATTTCAATAGACAGTTTTTTCCTGTTTTGGGCGGTATTTGTTTTATAGTGTTTGTTTTTGCTTCTTTTTTAAGGTTTTATATCTTACGGACCCTTAAATCTTATTGGAATACCAAATTAATACACAATCCATCATCTCACGAAATTATTACAACAGGACCTTATAAATACATTCGCCATCCGAATTATTTGGTGGTAATTTTAGAATTATCAACT
This sequence comes from Leptospiraceae bacterium, assembly GCA_024233865.1. GTDB lineage: Bacteria > Spirochaetota > Leptospiria > Leptospirales > Leptospiraceae > JACKPA01. Next base: position 102,736 of record JACKPA010000013.1, read on the forward strand.
TTAAGCCTATTTCATACTGCCTATTTTTCGTTCATATTTTTAAGTTTATGGAATGCCATTATGCTTTTTATAAGGATTCAAAAAGAAGAAAAAATTCTATTCCAAAATACAAAATACAAAGAACATTTTTCGGATAAAAAAAGATTTGTACCATTTATAATCTGAGGACATCGTATATTTCTGCCACTTCCGCTGAATGAAAGAGAATTTTTCTTTTTTGTTTATCTTTTAAAACCCCATTTAGAAGACCTATGAATTCATAAAAGCGAGATTTTTCATTTTTATTATATAGTACTAAAATAACTAATTTTATAAATATCTTATCAAAAGAAAACCAGTTTACAGCGTTCTCTAATATTCCAATTTCAACAATAGGTTCTTTTCCTTCTATGGATAGGGATGTATGAGGAATGGCAATACCATAACCAATACTCGTTGGCATTAAATCCTCTCTTTCCAATATCATTTTTAAAATATCTTCCATTGGGATTTGTAAATTTCGGGACTCTAACTTTTGTAGTAATATTTCTATAGTGTCTTTGTAATCATTGGCATGAATAAAATGTATATTCGTAATAGATAGAAAATTTTTTTCCTGCATTTTAGGTTTCCTCAAATCATTTTCGTAAAAGTTGCCTATAACCATATTGGGGAGCCTTGAAAAATCCTTTTTGATGTGAAAGAATATCTTGGATTGTTACAAAACTGTCCGGCTCAATCATTTCGACTATTTTAAGAGCTGTTTTAGTTTTTCTTCGCTCTAGCACAACATATACAATTTCAACATCATTTTTTCCACCTTGTCCGATTACCGTTGTAACCCCATAACCCTCGTCTCGCAAAAGTAATTGCAAAGTCCTAAGTTTATTTTTCTTTATAATTCGTATAATTTGCATTCCAACGGCGAGCTTTCGCTCAATTTTTATTCCAATGATATTCCCTAAACTAAAACCTATGGCAAAAGCAATATAGCTAATGGGATTTGTTAAATTTTTAAGAACCTGGGTAATGGCTATTAACCATATAATTACCTCAATAAATCCAAGGGAAGCGGCAACTTTTTCTTTTCCTTTGGAAACAAATATAATTCTTATGGTTCCTATGGAAACATCTAACATTCTAGCTATCATAATTAAGAGAGGAACCAATATATATTCAAAAAAGACTTTTTCCATCGTTTACCTTTTAATTAATCTTGTTAATCTTGAAAATCAATTTTATTTCCATATAATTTATCTTGCCAATTGTAATCTATAATTTAGAATAGTTATAGAAAATAGGAGAACAAAATGAAAATCGGAAAAATAATTATTTTGTTAATGTTATCTTGGATTGTTTTTATAAGTTGTAAAGAAAAGAAAAACACTGATGCTCTACATGGTGTAATTTTATTTACAAAAGGTGATGTAAAATTAGAGCAAAATAATGGCACCCAAACAACTTTGAAAAAAGGAGATGTTTTCCAAGAAGGGGATATCATTCAAACCGGTGAGAATTCAGTTGCTGTTGTAAAATTGAGCAATAACGGATTTGAAATGGAAATTCAACCAAACGCCACCTTTCAATTCGATAAAATCAATGGAAAAGATAAGAGTTTGTCCTTAAAAAAAGGAAATGTTTGGTTAAAAGTCGATAAATTACCCAAGGACGAAAGTTTGCATTTAAACTCACCAACCGCAACAGCTGGTGTTCGTGGTACTAAGTTTTATACGTTTGAAATGAATGGAATGTATGGGACGTGCCACTGCGAAGGTGATGTTGAGTTCAAAGGAAAAAGCGGAGACTATAATAAAATACACCATGGTGATACGCTTGTTTTTTCAAAAGACGGAAAAACGATCCTAATCACACCGGAAGACCTAAAAAACATACAAAATGCATCTCATAATCATTCTATGTTAGATGACAGCCCTTTAGGCTCTAAAAACGTAATGACTCCAGAGCAAAGAGAAGAAATGATAAAAGTTGTTACTAAAAAATTTGCAGAAGCTAAATGAACCGATTTTATTCATAGATAGATTTCAAGTCATTGTATTAATTCAACCTGGGTTATGTTAAATCTAAAAAAAGTATTTTGTTATTGATCTTGTTTTCAAAAAAAGCTACAACTGAGATGAATGTTATTTGTAAACTCGTTTTTTTCTGATCCGGTGTTACCATAAGCAGGACGATATATGATGCTACAATGTTGTCCTAATTTGAATCCAATATTTCCATATATAACCATTGAAGAAGGGCTATGATTGGGTCTGCTGTATTTTTCTCTCATTCTAAATGCAATTAATAAACTTTCAGGAAGAAATAACTCTGTATTGTATCCTTCCCTTTTGGTAACACTTTTAAGATATCCGGATATTACTGTTCCCCAACCTAGTAAAAAAACATTTTGAATTATCGAATACATTCCAGCGTCCAAATAAAAGGTTCTGGTTATAGATGTCATTTTATTTTTACCCGTAATAATCGATTTGATATTAAAAGCCGAGACGGTTGTTGTACTGTCTTGCTCCTCCAAACCAATACCTTTTTTGTAACAAACCTTATATCGTGTACAGAAGCCCCAAGCATGGCATAAAGTCCTATGCCGTCATATTTCAAACTCCCTGGAATATCATTGGATAAAGGGTTGCCAATTCCTATAAATCCATTATAGTAGGATGATTCTAATGCTTTGCTACTACTGGTGATAGCATACTTTGGTTCCATAATATAATACGGCTTAAAGTTTGTAGTGGTATAAAAATAGTAAGGGGCACCATAGGTTCTATTGAAAATGCTGTTATCACTATTTACCTTTCCGTCTCCTCCAATGAAATATTTTCCAAAGTGAACAATGCCACCAACCGTATTTATTTTACTTTCTATATCGATTTTGCTTTCTCTTGGCATGGCAACATTGTGAACACTATACTTTTTTTCTAATGCACCTAGTCTTATTGAAAAACTAATAGTAGAATCATCTGGGTATTTTGCTGCCGACCAACTACCTTTTTCTTTTAGATAAATGTTAGGTTCCTTTTTATCTTTTGAAAAAAGAGAAATTGAAAGAAAAAATAAAGATATATAGATTATCTTCTTCATATAAGACTATATTGCATAAGAATCATTATAAATTGATTTTTTTTTATTAACAATGTATAAGCAGTTCTTCTGGTAAAGAATTTCTTTTATTTTTTTCCATTTGTAGAGGAGGACATAACTTTTTTATATAACTCAAATTGTCCGCTGTGAATTTTTAGAATTTCTTTAGAATAAATATCCTTTATAAACTCATTTACACCTTTCATTTTTCCGGCAAAAAATCCTCTTAGTTTTTTATCATTCACTCCAATATGAGTTAGCAACCAATTTTTTAAATCTTGTACAAGATTGGGGGCTGCACTTATTTTTTTTTGTCTAAATTCTTGATTTCGATTATTCAGCATGGTAACAAATCTTTTATGCTCATTTCCATGATTGTGCAAATCCGGATAATTGAATTTTCTCATTAAAAGTTCTTCGATAAAAAAGTGCTCCCTCGTATATTCAAAAGACCTAAGCATAGTATTTTGAAAAGCCATCTTTTTTTTCCTGCTATTCATACTTCTGCAAGCGCTTTCTAATTCGACAAGTAGCCTCAAAAGCCAAAGATGCTGCATATCAATGATTGGAATATGAATAGATAAATCTAATGATCTCCACATATCAATAACATTTTCGATTATTCCTCTTTCCATTCCTTCGTAAAAAACAACGGAATCGGTAATGGTATTGTACAACTTCGCTTGGGACTTGGAAATGTTTGTATCCAAAAGAAGCTCTTCGTTACATTCTTCCAAATCTACTTTTTTTTTGAGTAGGAAACTTGTAAATTTTTTATCACTTTCTTCAATATGCTCTAACATCATTTGATGTGCAGCATACAAAAGACTTTTGAGTAAACCGCTTTCCGGATTAGAAAATTCGTTAAATAAGTGTTCTACCTGATTAAGATATCTAGCGTGTTCATCAATATGTTCTTCTGCTTGAGGATATTTATATTTTTCAAATGCGATTTCTTCCAATTGAAAGCATACTCTCGCACATTCCAATGTTTCGGTAAGATGCTTATTTAACATGCTTTGAGCAAATTCAAGTTCAACCAACTCTTCAACATGAACAAACCCGGATAATATCCACATGTGATATAAATCAATTATGGGTATATCTAATTGAATTTTAGTTTTGTCCCAAATTTCTTTTACTTTAAAATACCTCGTTTTAGACATGCCCAATTTTCTCAAATTCAATAGATAAAGATAGATTTCCATAGATTGCCAAAAAAGCAACTCCTTTTTTACTCAATTTTAGGAAAAGCCTCCAAGCTCAATCAATTCTACATCCTTTGTATGACTTACTATCAAAGCAAGTGAACGGAGTTCTCGTCCAATACGCTTTCTATTGCCTAGTTCCCTCTCAGAGATGACATTATAGAGATTAATCAAAGTGAAATATGACACAAAAATAAACTTCACATGTTTTTCACTGAGTCTACTAAAGTCATAACTCCCAATACAGTGTTCGTGTTACATAGTTAGGTATTTTCATTTCTCCATGTTCGGAAAAAGTGAGTAGACCTAAATAAAATAATAATCCATAAAATATAGGACCATAACCCAATCATTTCGTTGAATCGAATGTCTGTAGTCATACCACTAAGGATATTAAAACCACTTGCGAGTTCATCCAACATGACGGGAGAAACACCTGTCATAAAAAATCTCTCAAAACACCTTCTCCACTTGCAATTTTCATCTGTTCGTAAAATTCTCTTACAAAACCTGTTTGAGATACAATATTTCTTGCAAAAGATTCTCTACCTTCGGAAGCGAGTTTATTGGCATAATGGTCGTATTCGTCTATTAGAACGTAAATTTTCCTTTGAGCTTTTTTGGCCTCTGTTGAAAGAAAACTAATGAGATTCGCAGCTGAAAAAACGTCTGTAAGATTTTCAAATTTTTGAATTACATCTTCTGGAAAATAATGAAAAATTACGAAATGGACTATACATCCTAGGTAGAATTAGTGGAAAAGAAATCACAAAAATCCTTTTAATCCCGGAATAAAAAGTATTTCCTCTAAATGTAGAAAAGTTTTTATTGGATTATTATGAGTAATCCCAATAAAATAATTCTCCAAGAGAGTGAAATTCCTTATAAATGGTATAATATTCAAGCAGACCTTCCTAATCCTACCTTGCCTCCTCTACACCCAGGGACAAAACAACCCATAGGACCAGAGGATTTGGCTCCAATTTTTCCCATGGAGCTGATTAAACAGGAAGTTTCGATGGAAAAATGGATTGAAATTCCGGATGAAGTTCGTGATATTTATAAAATTTGGAGACCGACACCTCTGTATCGTGCCTATAATTTAGAAAAGTTGCTAGATACGCCGGCTAAAATTTATTATAAATACGAAGGTGTGAGTCCTTCCGGCTCTCACAAAACCAATACTGCCGTAGCCCAAGCTTACTACAATAAAAAAGAAGGTGTTAAAAGAATTGCCACTGAAACCGGTGCCGGACAATGGGGAAGCGCACTTAGTTTTAGCTGTAATCATTTTGGAATAGAGCTTGAGGTTTTTATGGTAAAGGTTAGCTATCACCAAAAGCCATATCGAAAAACGTTAATGAATGTTTGGAATGCAAAGGTTATTCCTTCTCCCAGTGATTTAACGGATTCCGGACGAAAAATTCTTGCCCAAGACCCAAATTCTCCCGGTAGTTTGGGAATAGCCATTTCGGAAGCTATCGAACGAGCAGCAGGGGACCCTGATACGAAATATGCTTTGGGTAGCGTTTTAAACCACGTTTCTTTACACCAAACTATAATTGGAGAAGAGGCGATTTTGCAAATGGAAAAATCGGGTGATTACCCTGATGTTGTGATTGGTTGTTTTGGTGGCGGTTCTAATTTTTCCGGTTTGGCATTTCCTTTTTTAAGGCATAAAATTGTTGATAAAAAAAATATTCGTTTTATCGCAAGCGAGCCGGCATCTTGTCCGAAGCTAACAAAAGGAGAGTTGAAATACGACTTTGGAGACACAATCGGTTTGACTCCTTTGATTCCTATGTATACCTTAGGTCATTCTTTTGTTCCGGCAGCCATCCATGCGGGAGGATTACGCTACCATGGAGCCGGAGCTTTGGTGAGTCAATTGCTAAAAGACAAGCTAGTCGAGGCAGAAGCACTACCACAATTGGAATGTTTTGAAGCTGGTGTTACCTTTGCAAGGGCAGAAGGAATCCTTCCGGCACCTGAGTCAACACATGCCATTGCTTCTGTGATACGACAAGCAAATCTTGCCAAAACCGAAGGCAAATCAAAAACTATTTTATTTAATCTTAGCGGACACGGATATTTGGATTTGGGTGCTTATGAAGACTATTTTGCTGGAAAATTAGAAAATTATCATATTTCCGATGAAGAATTAAAAAAGCACCTAAAAGAACTAGACGCTTTTCCAACTATTGATTAAGGCTAATCCAAAATGAACATACTTGGAATATCTTGTTTTTACCACGATAGTGCAGCATCCGTTATCAAAGACGGGCAGTTAATTGCTTGTGCCCAGGAAGAGAGATTTACACGAGTCAGGCACGATCCGGATTTTCCGATGCAAGCCATAAACTATTGTTTAAAAGAAGCAAACATAGGCATTGGAGAGCTTGACTATGTTGCTTTTTATGACAAGCCTTTCTTAAAATTTGAAAGGATTTTGGAATCTATTGTTAGTGTTTCTCCCAAAGGTTTTGGAACGTTTATCAAGGCAATTCCCCTTTGGATGAAACAAAAGCTCTTTATCGGAGAGGAGATAAAACGAAAGCTTGGGAAAAAGGAAATAAATGCAAAGCTCGTTTTTACGGAGCACCATGAATCCCACGCTGCTGCTGCCTTTTTTCCATCTCCTTTTGAGGACGCGGCTTTTTTAACCGTAGACGGAGTTGGTGAGTGGACTACAACAAGTTTTGGTGTAGGGCTTGACAACCTGATTGAAATCCAAAATGAGATTAAATTTCCTCATTCCTTAGGCTTGCTGTATTCCGCTTTTACCTATTATACCGGTTTCAAGGTGAATTCGGGTGAATATAAGGTTATGGGGCTTGCTCCCTACGGAGAACCAAAGTATGTTTCTGCCATTTTGGACAACTTAATTGATCTAAAAGAGGATGGTTCCTATAAAATTAATTTGGATTATTTTGATTATGTTGGTGGAGAAAGGATGACCAATGCAAAATTTCATTCTTTGTTTGGTGGGGCACCTAGACAACAGGAAGCCAAGCTAACACAAAAGGAAATGGATTTGGCTTCGTCTATCCAAGAAGTCATTGATGAAGCCATCTTACGAATGGGAAGGCATATTCACAAAACCACCGGAATGAAATATCTTTGTATGTCGGGTGGAGTTGCTCTGAACTGTGTTGCCAACGGAAAGCTTCTTAGGGAAGGACCTTTTGAGGATATATGGATTCAACCCGCAAGTGGTGACGCGGGTTCTTCTTTGGGAGCAGCACTAATTGTTCACCATCACATTTTGAATAATCCAAGAAAAGGCACTAACTTCGGAAAAATGATAAACGGTGCCTATTTAGGTCCACACTATTCCAATGAAGAATTGGAAAACTATTTCAAAAACAAGCAAATTCCATACCACAAGCTATCAACGGAAGAAATGATTGGGAAAACTGCAAAAATACTAACGGAAGAAAAAGTTGTAGGTTGGTTTCAGGGTCGAATGGAGTTTGGTCCTAGAGCGTTAGGAGCAAGATCTATCATTGGTGATCCACGTTCTACAAAAATGCAATCTATTATGAATCTAAAAATAAAGTTTCGGGAATCATTCAGACCTTTTGCACCTTCGGTTTTACGAGAAGATGTTTCCAAGTTTTTTGATTTGGACTCTGATTCTCCTTATATGCTTCTTGTTGCACCAGTAAAAGAAAGCATTAGAAAAAAAATGACTGAAGAAGAAGAGAAACTTTTTGGAATCGAAAAGTTAAACGTTGCAAGATCGGAATTGCCAGCCATTACTCATATAGACTATTCTGCCAGAATCCAAACGGTCACAGAAGATTATAACCCTGCCTATTATAAATTGTTAAAAGAATTTAAAAAGTTAACGGGATATGGAGTTGTGGTAAACACCTCTTTTAATGTTCGAGGTGAACCTATCGTACAGAGCCCGGAAGAAGCATACAGGTGTTTTATGAGGACTGACATGGATTATTTGGTTATGGGTGATTTTATCTTGGATAAAACAGAGCAACCTAAGCTCAAAGAAGACTCCAATTGGAGAGAAGAATTTGCTTTAGATTAAGAGGAATATGATGCAAAAGTTAGAGCCAACAATTCAAGATTATAAAAAATTTTCACTCGGAGCTTCTGTTATTTTTATCTTAGTCGCTTCTTACTTTCTTTGGAAAGGAAAAGATATAAAGCTGATTTATGGGTTTTATGGTGTTGCTACTGTGTTTTTATTGGTAGGTCTTTTACAACCGAAACTTGTGAAACCAATTTATCTTGGTTGGATGAAATTTGCCTATGTTTTGGGTGAAGTAAATACAAGAATTATTTTGTTTTTGGTTTTTGTTTTAACCATTTTGCCAATTGGTATACTGTTTCGAATACTACGGAAAGATTTGCTAGATTCGAAATTGGACAAATCACAAGAAAGCTATTGGATAAAGCGTGAAAAAAAAGAATTGGATATCGAAGGATATTATAAACATTTTTGATCTTTAGGAGTATTTATGTTATCATTATTAAAAGAATTTTTAGAATTTTTAATGCAAAGAAAAAAATTTTGGTTGATTCCAATTGTAATTTTGTTGGTTTTACTTTCCATATTATTGGTAATCACTCAAGGGTCAGCTCTCTCACCGTTTATATACACTCTTTTCTAAAAGATTTTGTGTACTGTTGAAGACAATTCTAGTTTTTCCGTAGACTGGCGATTTTTCTAACCTTGGTTGTTCAATGCTTTGTTATAGCAATTGTACCAATGTGACCCTTTTCCGTTTGCAAACGCCCATGCAGCGGCTTCAATTTGATGGTACGGATTCCAAATATCAGCGTTTTTCAAACCTGCTTGGATCGAAAAAGATTGAAATGTGTCATCAGTAAATTGAAAAAGTCCTTTGTAAGGACCAATATTGTTTAGAGCTTTTGGGTTTCCGCGACTTTCGCACATCATTATAAATTGAACAACTGCCTTTTGGCATCCATATATTGCACACCTTTCTTCTATTTTAGCATTAAAATTCGTAATATGATCAGAAGATGTTGTCGGAGCTGAGAAAATGCTTGTTACTACAGAAGCAAAAATAAAAATTATAAAGTTTACTTTGTGCATGATTACCCTTATCAATAATATTTTTGGTAAGATTATACGTCCTTTTATTTTTGTCAATCTTTTATTTTAGTGACATGGTTAAAATAATTTGACAGTATGCTCGACTTAGAGATAGTAAAGTAAAATGTTAATTTTTAGTCTGATTTTTGGTTTTGTATTTCTTTTTCTTGTGTGGGTTCTCTTTACTCCGATTATAGTGTATATAAATTCAGCCAATCAGACCTATTTTATAAAATTAAAGGGTGTATTCAAATTACAAATAGTTTGGATTGAAGATAAACCGGACATCCGGCTTACGGTATTTTTTATCACATGTCCAATACCTAAAAAATCAAAAAACAAAGATAAGCAAAAAAAGAAAGAAAAGAGAAAGGAAAAGAAAGGAAAAAAATTATCTCCAAAAACCATTACTAAAATAAAGCGATTTATCATAGAAAGTATAAAATCCTTCTCTGTTATAAAAATAAAAATTCTTATTGATACGGATGATTACGCTTTAAATTCTAAACTTTATCCGTTGGCACATTCCTTAAATACAGAAAATATACAAATTGGCATCAACTATAATGGTACAAACGAATTTTGTATTGTCGTAAAAAATAGAATAATTACCTTTATAATAATAGCTTTGAAAAATATCATAAAATAGGAGAAACGATGAATATCGAAGATTTATTAAATAAAATTTTGGAGCATTTAAAAAACGTAGCCAAAACCGAAACTGTTGTAGGGCAGCAGTTTACTTTGGGTGAATTTACCTGTGTCCCAATTATTCGAGTAGGAATGGGATTTGGAAGCGGTTCTGGAGACGATGGAAAGAAGGGTAAAGGTGGAGGTGCCGGTGGAGGACTGGGTGTAGAGCCAATCGGTTTTCTTGTCACTAAAGGCGGAGAGATAACATTTTTAAGCACACACAAGGGAAAAGGAATCGATGCCGTATTTGATAAAGTTCCCGACTTACTGGAAAAGGTGATGGAGATGAAAAAGAAGGAATAAACATTGAATACAACAAAGTTTAATCTTGTATCGACTACTACCAAAGTATAAACAAATTATGATAGTGGTCGATACTTTTCTAAAAACTATGAAATGTCTGGTAATTCTTTTACTCTGCATTTCAATTCCTTGCTGCTCGACTTTTCAATTTCAAACTTACAATAATTTTTGGGAGTGGTACAAGGGCAAACCAGGTCTGACAAACACTCTCGAAGTTCCAACCGATGAGAACGGAAAGATGGAAGAAGTAGCTATAGAAATGGAACGACATCCTTTTTATCTCGGATTTCGAACACCGGAATTGATCTTTAATCCTCAGAGGATGTATGATAAAGAAGGATATGAATTTCCACATGATTTGGAATTACCAACAGCAATCCTGATAGGTGCAGCAATTATATTAATTGTTGGTTTGATAGCTTATACCGGTTCCTCAATGGGTGACGATACTGGTAAAATTTTTTATTGGTTTGGTTTTGGAACTTTTATAATGATAGGTAAAACCGTTTTGTATATAAGCCATGATGTTGTAAAAACCATTACAATTCCGGTTGCCGGTGTTTATTATTCCATTCAAGATGATGGCGAAGAGGAAGAAGAATGAGTTTTAAGCAAATAAAAAATTATTACTTTGAATAAAAAGGCGATTAATCTATTGTGAAACTATATTTATAAAAAAACACAAAGGAATAGATATGAATAAAGAAATAATTTTACAAAATGACATAGCAACACTTTGCTATTATCCGGACCATAAAATCATACACCATACCATTCATAAATTTATTTATGGAGAAGTATTCAGAGAAGTGTTGATGACAGGTGCGGAAACTTTTGAAAGAAAAAGTTGTCAGAAATGGCTTTCGGATGATAGAAAAAACCCTGTTTTACGTAAAGAGGACATTGAGTGGGGTGAGTTGTACTGGAAACCAAAGGTTCTAAAAGCCGGATGGAAATATTGGGCTATCTTACAACCGGAAAAAGAAACAGGAAAGATAGCAATGAAACCCTTAATCGAAGAATACTTAAAAAGCGGAGTCACAGTTGAAATATTCGATACTCCAGAAACTGCTTTGGATTGGTTAATGAAGAAATAATAAAAGGAGAATAGGATGAAGACTTATGATTTAAAGGATATAGAAGTTTTTGGAAGGGGTTTTTTGAGCCTTTATGAAGCTTTAGGAAACCTTCAAACCTTTGCTGAAAATATCTTCCAAGAAAATAAAATAGGTACGAAAAACAGTAAGGGAATATATGAGATTATACCGGACAATTGGTATCCCATGGACCAAAGCCTCACTTTTTATAATGCAATAAAAGAAAAAATTGGTCTGCGTACTCTCACCAACGTAGGTAAAAAAATTATAGAAAAAGCCATGTTTCCTCCTGGTATGGATTCAATAGAAAAAGGTTTGGAATCTCTTAATATTGCTTATCACATGAACCATCGAAAAAATGGTAAAGTGATGTTTGATCCTGCGACAGGAATTATTCTTTCCGGAATCGGTTCTTTTAAACTTGAACTTACTCCTGGCAAAAAAGAAGCGATACTGGTTTGTGAAAATCCTTATCCGAGTGAATTTGATGAAGGAATTATAACCGGAATGGCAAAAAAATTTCAACCTGAGGCTGTTGTAACTTTGGATACAACTAAACCAACAAGAAGAAAGGGTGGTGATTCTTGTACGTTCAAAATCAAATGGTAAAATATGACAATTAACATCCCACAAATTATTTACGGAACGGCTTGGAAAAAGGAAGCTACAACAGAGCTGGTAATCCAAGCCGTCCAAGCCGGTTTTAGAGGAATTGATACGGCGAATCAACCCAAGCACTATAGTGAAAACCAGGTTGGAAAAGCACTCCAAGAACTATATAAACAAGGTGTTTCAAGAAAAGATTTGTTTCTTCAAACAAAATTCACTCCCTTAAACGGACAAGACCACCGTATTCCCTACGATCCCGAAGCTGATTTGCACACACAAGTAATGGAATCTTTTCAAAGTTCTTTGAAAAATCTTGGTACGGATTATATAGACTCTTATCTTTTGCACGGACCAAACGGACATCCCGGACTAGACAAATCGGATTTTGAAACATGGGAAGCAATAGAAGAAATTCATGAATCCGGAAAGGCAAAAATTATTGGTGTGAGTAATTTTAACCACATGCAATTAACAACGTTACTTGAAAAAGCCAAAATAAAACCTATGGTTGTTCAAAATCGTTGTTTTGCCAGAACAGGTTGGGACAAACTCGTGCGTGATATATGTAAACAACACTCCATCTTGTATGAAGGTTTTTCTCTTTTAACGGCAAATCCTTTTGTTTTAGAAGCATCTGAAGTTGTAAAGATGGCAAAAGAATTAAACAAAACTCCGGAGCAAATTGTATTTTCTTTTAGCATTCAAATTGGAATGTTTCCTTTAACAGGAACAACCAGTAAGAAACACCTAACGCAGGACTTGGAAGCCATAAACTTAAAACTATCCCAAGAACAATTGAATTTGGTAGAGTATATATACAAAACCCTAAAAAGTTAGGGTTAAATTTGCCATAAACGTTCTTCCATATTGAGGAAGGATGGAAGAATCATAACCAAGTGACCTGGCATAATAATAGTTTCCGGCATTGGCTTGCCCTGTACCAGGATGATAATACATTGTATTTAAGACATTCATAACTTTGAATGTAAAGTATCCGTAGTGTTTAAAGTTGATGGTTATACCTGTGTCAAATATAAAGTATGGGTCTATAGTTTTATCCTTTTGCTGTGCCATTCTTCTTAAAATGGCATCCGTATCACTTGTATCAGCTATTGGTCCGTTATCTTGCAAGGCATTTCTGGAATAGAATTCCCTTCTGCCAACGTAGTTTCCCCTCAAATTGAAAATGAATAATTCTTTTATAGGAAGGTTGATTCCCAAATTTACTTTATGAGGAGCAATATCCCCCAAGTTTGAATACTTACGTGTACGAGGAATAAGCTTTGCTTCATCCGGATAAAGATATTCATATTCTCCTAAAGGAGTAACTCCCTGCTGCCACTTTTTCAAATTGTGATCGTAGTATGTGTCTGCCAATGCTCTTGTATAGGTATAATATGTATATATGCTAATAGGCGGGGATTTTTCTAAAAAGTTATGTACATTCCACCTGAATTTATATTCAAACCCATAGATTCTTCTTCTGCCTGCATTTTGAGCGGATTCTTTGATCACGTTATCATAACGGGAATAGTACAAGGAAAAGTCATTTGATATCTGCTTACCATAGTACATGTAAATTGCTTCGGTGGTTTTTTCTTTTTCCGGTTTTAATCTTAAATCTGCTGTTCGACCGGAAAATCCTCCAAAAAGGTTTAGAGGAGATGGTTCATTGAATGCCTCTCCATACAATAGCTTTAAGGCGTTTTTAGTATTTATTTTATAAATTCCCGTAACCCTGGGATTTATGGATTGTCCGTAGACAGAGTTCCTATCATAACGAATTCCAGGACTAAAACGGAATTTGCCAACGTCTATTGTACTTAATAAAAATCCACCTCTATCATAGGTTCCAATGGTATTTTCATCCGGCATCTTTTTTTTGGGAGAGGGACCTTTTAGAATAAGAGGATCACTGCTTAACCCAATAGAATAGCCACCATTGGGAAAAGCGTCCTCAACTCCTACATTTACATTTGGGTTTAAAGAGTCTATAGAACTAAAATAAGAAGTCCCCCACCAATAACCAGGTATGTCATAAGATTTTGTCAATTTTTTAAATTCTGCTTTTACACCTCCCAATAATTTAAAATTGTTGTTAAATTTATATTCTAAGTTTTGATACGCATAAACACTTTTACTTACTTCATTCCATCTTGTAAAACTTATATAAGAATCATCAAAAGAATTTGCCCCGTAACCATAACCATCTGCTTCAGCCCAGTCTCCATAGATCCGACTGTCCCTATAACAAACCAAGGAATAAGAATTAAACTTTTGGGTAATATCCACTTGATTTTCCACATAGATATTTTTTCCGGTTTTCCCCCACATGGAATTGGGTTGTGATTTATCTCCGGGGTATTGGGAACCGTACCCTTCGTATTTATTGGTAATGTTGGCACCAATCTTTAATGTTTTATAGGTAACGCTCAAAATAGTTCCCCAGTCATTGACGGGATCGGAATATTTTCCAAAAGGTTGACCTCCGGATCCGTACAAAAGCAATGGTCCCCACACGCGAGGGTTATCAATCCAAAACTGTGTATTGTACCCATAATTGGATACGTTTTTGTTGGCATCATTCCCTTCTATCTTTCTAGCGGACATTGCAATACTCAAATCTCCTATTTGCGACGTTACTCCTCCGTCCACTGTCCAAGTAGGTCCACTCCCATACATAAAACTTGTTTTACCTGCAACCGTTTTTCCATTGTTCTCTCTACCGTCTTTTGTAATAATATTGATGATACCTTGAAAGGCGTTTGGTCCGTAAACGGCAGAAGCAGGACCATAAATAACCTCGATCCTTTTAATATTAGATATTGGATACATACGACTAGGAGTGGCAACCTGTGCCCATAGGTCGTTTTCAATAATACCATTGATCATTAATAATATTCTGGATGTAAACGGTGTGCGGTATCCTCTCATATAAAGAACAGAATGATCCGTTCCCTGCTGTCCGATATAATCAATTCCCGGAAGGTCTCTAAATATATCATCTAGGCTAGTATACCCTCTATTTTTAAAATCCTGCTCTGTTATAACCATAGTAGTTGCCGGAACATCCATCAAAGATTCCGCAGAACGAGATGCTGTTACGACTTTTGTGTCTTCAAGGAGCTTAAAAACATCTTCCGATTGCTTGACTGCATCTTCTTTCGCAATGGGAAAGTTTATATCCCTTCCTATTGGTTTTGTTGTAATACTTTCTTCTATATTACTGTTTCTGACTTTTTTATTCGGATTGCTTCGGACTCGATTTGCCGTTTTATCAATGGCTTGTTCTATAACTTCTTCGTCGGAAGTTTTCATTTCACTTTTATCCAATTCGATTCCTTCCAACTCCGGAATATTTTGGGAAATGCTAATGGCATCTATGACCTTTCCCGTATCAGGGTCATAGATTTGGGCAAAAACTTCTAAGTTTTGCCCTTCTTTTTTTGTATAATAGCCATCTACCATATAGGCACTTTTTTGTTTTTGAGAATCTTGCACTTTGCCAGGAATAGAACTTTCTCCGCTCTCTTGGACTTTGTAACCGGAATTTTCTAATTTCTCTTTAAGGGATTTGTATATACTTTCTTCAATTTGTGGATTTCTTTCTGACTTATAGGGAGAAAATTTCCCCAATGTAATCTGTTTATTGTTTGCGGTTTCTTGAGCAAGCACATAAGAAGTAATAAAAAATAGAAAAACGTGAAAAAACACAAATCTTTTTAAAAAGCAGAAATTATTATTTTTCATAAAGAAAGCAAATATACAAAGGGCAAATTTTACGCAAGCAATATCGTATGATGTTTGTATTTTTTATGAGTTATTTTTCCTCTTTTTCCAGTGCAAGTATAGCGAAGAAAAAAAGCTAGGTTAAAGTTAATAATTTTTTTTTACCGATTGAACTTTTATCTCTTAAATAGATGAAATACCAATTTTATCACCTGCATGTAAAAATTACTTTCCATTTCCCTAAAAATTTCAAATTTTGAATTTGGCATACCAAAAAACGGACGTAGAATCCAGCTCAGTTGGCTACCTACAAACGTATATAAAAATAGCCAAAATAACAAAAATTTGTATTTTATATCCTGGGTGTTATTTGCAATTTCAGGAAGCCTTAAAAATGACTGATACAATAATTTAATTCCAAAAACACTGGAAAATGCAAAAAATAATATGTTCAATAAAGTGTTAAAATGGTAACTATTGGAAGATAGCAGAAAGAATATTGAAATTGGAGCAAACCCTATTAAGATAAATCCTATAACACAGGTAGCAACTAACGTAAGAGTTAGGAGTTGTAAAAATGAATTTTTAGATCCGAACAAGCTATAAAAAATATACAAGTTGGGAAGTGTAATTAATAATGTAGCGTTGAATAAAATGGGAACTTTAATAGATGATACTAACGCCTGTAACCAGCTATGACTTGCTCCAATAATAAATCCAAAAATGGCAAATGTTACAAAGTTTAAAATAAATAAGTTGACTATATCTTTTTTTAATTCTCTTTTTCCTTCTATTACTTCCTGGATATAAGAACTATTATTTTGTAGTATTGTAGTTATCATTGATACTTTCAAAATTTCTTTTTTCCTTCATTCCTCAAAATTTTCACCATGGTTCAAGACTTTCGATATGTGTTATGTCAGTCAACTATATATTTTCTAAAAAACTTTTCACTTTTAGTTTTTTACGATTCCCTTGAAAAAGCTAGTTATAGTGATAAAAACTTTTTTATAATAAAAATTATCTCTTGTCATTTATATATCAATAAAAAAGTATTAGTAAAGAACTTTTTTTCACCTATTATACTATGATTGGAGTGATTTACAGGATTAATATGATTAGATTCACTTAATTTTAAAGGTTAACCTTAAAAAGCATATCCGAAAAACCACTCTGTTTTGTGTATAAAGTAAGATTTATAGATAAGTTAAGGGGAAATATATATGTCCAAAGAAACGAATGGCGAAAATCAAACAAACGCCTCAGTTGAAGAACAAAAAAAAGTTGCAAGGGAAGAAAGAAATAAATATTTAGACTCCCTGGCAGAAAAATCAAAAGAAGCAGCTGCCATTTTTCTTCAATATTCTCAAGAAGAAGTGGATAAAATTACGCGAGAAGTAGTTCGAGCTGGTATTGCCCACGCTCATGAACTTGCCATTTTTGCGGTTCAAGAAACCGAAATGGGGATAGTAGAAGATAAGATCATTAAAAATATGGTGTCTACGGAATTTGTATGGGATTATATCAAACGGGAAAAAACCGTAGGAATACTGCAGGAGCATCCCAAAAAGAACCTTATTGAGGTTGCCGAACCCCATGGTGTGATTTTTGGTTTAACACCGGTAACCAACCCTACTTCTACGGTTATGTTTAAGTGTATTATGGCACTAAAAACCAGAAATACGCTAATATTTTCAGCCCATAATCGAGCCGAAAAGTGCTCGGTGAGAGCAGCTCAAATTATGTACGAAGCCGCGATTAAAGTAGGAGCACCTGAAAACGTTATCCAATGGATTGAAAGAACATCTTTGGAGGACGTTGATTACCTTTTTCACCATCCAGATGTAAAGTTAATTGATGCAACTGGTGGTACAAGTATGGTAAAAGCTGCCTATAGTTCCGGTAAGCCGGCGTTAGGCGTTGGTGCAGGAAATACTCCTGTGTACATAGAAAAAACCGGTGATTTGGAGATGGCAATTATTGACATTCTTACGTCCAAATCTTTTGACAACGGAGTTGTATGTGCTTCGGAATCAACACTTGTTGCTGATACGGAAGTTTATAATACCGTGATAGAAAAATTTCGTAATTATGGTGCCTATATTTGCAATGAAGATGAGTCCAATCGAATTGTTGCCAAAATATTTCATAGGGGTATGCCTAAGCCGTCTATGATCGGAAAGTCCCCCCACTATTTGGCTGAAAAAGCAGGTTTTTCCATCCCACTTAAAACCAAAATTTTAATCACTCCTATTAAAGGAATCGGGAAAGATCATCCGTTATCCGGTGAAAAACTATTTCCGGTACTGAGTATATACGAAGCTAAAAATACAAGAGATGCCATTAACACCTGTGTGGACGTGAACTACTTCGGAGGAACAGGACATACGGCATCTATTTTCTCTCGAAATGAACAAATCATTCGAGATTATGCCAACCAAATTAATGCAGGAAGGATAGTTGTAAATTCACCGGCTTCCGTAGGTGCCTTAGGTGGCGTTTACAATGATTTAATTCCAACATTTTCTTTTGGTTGTGGGACGGGTGGTGGTAATATCACTATGGACAATATCAATGTAAAGCATTATCTGAATATTAAAAAAGTAGCCAAAAGGACAACGGCGAGTATGTGGTTTAGAATTCCAAATGAAATTTATTTCAATGAGCACAGTATTGAGTATTTACGCACTATCCAATCCAATACTACAATAATTATCACTACACCAGGACATGTTAGAAGAGGAAAGGTGGAATTAGTAAAAGCTCAACTTCCTCAAGTTTCTGTGGTTCATGTTTATACAGATACACCGGCAGAGCCTCCGTTTAGCAGTGTTCTTCGAGGTGTGGAAATGTTAAACAGATACAAACCGGATACGATTATCGCTTTAGGTGGTGGGTCGGTTCTGGACATCGCAAAAGCGATTCGTTTCTTTTATGAACATCCGGATTTTGATCACAGAGAATTAAACATTGCATTCTTGGATCCAAGAAAACGGGTTGTTGAGTTCCCACCGGATAAGTCGCAAGTAAAACTCATTGCCGTTCCAACTACCTCTGGAACCGGTTCGGAAGTTACGCCTATTGCCGTTATTACAGATGATGAGACTCATACAAAAATATCTATGGTAGACTATAGCCTAGTTCCAGACGTGGCAGTTATAGACCCAACGTTTACCGTTTCCTCACCGGAAATGATTACGGTAGATACAGGTTTTGATACATTGACACACGCCATCGAAGCTATGGTATCAGTTCTTAGTAACGATTTTACGGATGGTATGGCACTCCAGGCTTTTATTTCCGTATTCAATCATTTGGAAAAATGTTATAAAAATCCTGATGACATGGACGAAAGACAAAGGTTGCATAATGCGTCAACTATGGCTGGTATGGCAATTTCCAATGCATTTGTAGGCGTAAATCATTCTTTATCTCATGCAGTAGGTGCAACGTTCGGAGTTAGTCATGGAAGAGCTAACGCAATTTTCTTGCCTTATGTGATAAAATACAATGCAAGCAATCCGACTAAGTTTACGGCAAGTCCTAACGTTAAGACCTATAGAGCTGGGAAAAAATATGCCTATATGGCAGATATGGCAAGGCTTGCGGAACATGTAAGTACGGTGGAAGATAAGGTAATGGCTCTAATCCAGGCTGTTAAGGATTTACAAAGGAAATGTGGTGTACAATCCTCTTTCCAAGAATATGGAATTAGTGAGCAAGAATATATTGAAAAACTACCAGTCATGATAAATATCGCCATGATGGACCCTTCGGGAAGAAGCAATCCGAGAATGCCTATGATTGATGAGATGAAAGATATTTTACTCGAAGCTTACTATGGTCGAGCGTAATTGAGTGGTTACCCTAGCGTAGTCGAGATATAATTTAAAAAAGGAGAATTTTTATGCCAATTATAGGTACGAATGAAATAGTACAACCGAAAGCAGGGGAGTTTGCAACCCCGGTAGTAGTTAATTTGGACGTGGTGGGAGAAATTATAAAGAAGTACGAAGCCATTTCCAATAAAAGCTCATTCACAGATGTCGTTCTTGACTTTGATAAATGCAAAAGAGTAGAATCTTCTGCCATTAGAGGTTTGATTGAGTTAGAAGGAAAAACAAATAAAGACGGAAAACGGGTTAGTATAATTAATATTAACAATTCTCAGTACAAAGCTTTAAAACTCACTGGAAAATTAGATAACTTCTATTTTCCTCATAAGGGTGACCTTGGAGAAGAGGGTGGCAAGCCAAACTGCTAGAAGGGTGTTCTCTTAGCGGGTGGCTTAAGCCACTCGCTAAGAGAACATAATCATTTCAAAGAATACGTAATATCTCGAAAGAGCCACAAATTTAAAAATTGGTTATTCTCTATATTAATGGGTATGTAATCTCTATCAAAAGTTCTGCCATCTTTAAATATTATGGATTGGTGTCTAATAGGTGTTCTTTCGAATATGATTGAATTGATTTTAGGGATAAATTCTTCCGTATCAACAACCATATACTGAATAGTTTCCCAAATTTCTTTTGCCGGAACTTGAAATAAGTTATTTATTTTTATGACATCCATTTTGAAATAAGTTAAGAATTTTTGATTAACTATTGATACTTTTTGGTTGTTGTCCTCTAATAACACTCCAACATCCAAGTTTTCAATCAATGCACTCAACCTTGTTATGGTGGACTGAAGTTCACCCTCCACTTGAAGGCGAATAGTGTGTTCATATTCAAGTTCTTGCGTTTTTTCCAAAATGAGTTGATTCAGGTTTTCTATGCTTGTAAGTAATTCTTTTTCTTGATTCTTTTTATTGGTTACATCTTGGATTACAATTGTACAATACTCTTCACCCATTTTCTCAAATTCCGGGGCACATTTTAAATTGGCATAAAAAAATTTTTTATTATGTCCCATCATTTCCGTTTCAAAAGATACGTTTAACCTATTTTGAATAATGTACCCAACGTATTTCATGAATTTATTAACGTTTTCCATTAATAAGAATTCGGTAAAATGGTGCCTTCTTGCATATCCCTTATTAATACCTAACATCTCACACATTGTAGTATTAATATGTTGAATTGTCCCCTCTTTATCGATAACAACATAGCCAGAAGGCATAAAATTATGGAATTTCTTTAGCGTATCAACATCTTTTGATAATTTCAATTGTAGATTTAAAACGTCTGTATAACCGGATTTTATTTCATCAAATTGAAATTTCACAAGTTCATCTGCAAAAGTTCGTAAATCTGAAATATTCAAAGGACTATTTCTCCTTTGTAAATTAGCTATGAGTTTATCTGCTTTCGCTTTTAAAGGATGATTTGCCATAACCGTGACCGTATAACCTTTTAATTAAATAACTTCTCATCTAAATTAATTTCTTGTCAGTCTTTAATAACCTAGAAATTAATAAATTATAGTAAATTTATTCACAAATTAGCTATTAAACTCTATAAAGTTAGTTTAGAATAGCTAAGATATTTTATCAAGTAAATTTTTGATATTTTATCGGAATTACACAAATAAATTATAATAAGCCCTTATATATGACAAAATATATAAAATGTGGATTTCACGTATTCTCTTAATGTTCATAAAATTTACCTGCTTGAATTTGATACAATGAATTTTTCCCGTACTTTTTCACATAGTTATTTCTTGCTTTTATAGCATTTTGTTTATGAACATCATAATCTTTTGCAAAGAATAATTCTTTTTTTGTCCAATCGTACACAAAGAAATAATATTGGCTCATTTTAGGTTCTGAAGTTGCCCCAAATGAGTCTTCGGAAAAAAAAGATATTGGAGTAGGAGGTAACCCAAAATTTTTATAAACATTATAAGGTGATTTTAATTTTAGATCGCTGTACAACAAAAAAGGTCTATGATAGCCTAAAGCGTACTCCAATGTCGGACAAGAAGCGAGCCTAATTCCTTTTTTCAATCGGTTATAAAACACTGAAGCAACGAGTTCATAATCTTGATTAGAAACTGCCTCTTTTTCGACAATACTTGCCAATATGATTTTTTGCCGAAGCGATAATTTTAGAGTCCCATCATTATTTTTTTTTTGAGAAATTATGGCTTGTAATCTTTGTTCTTTTTTTTCTAACAAAGAATACAAAAGTTTATAGGTATCTGTTTGGCTTAAAAATACGAGTTGCTTTTGAGGACTCTTGTCCAAATAGATGGTAAAATCACCAACAGGAAACAGACCTTCAAATCGTGAAAGAGAGTATTTTTTAGGACCAATAAAGCTAAATTTTGAAAAACTCTCCAAACCGGCAATTGTTTGAACTGCTTCGCATTTTAAGATTTTTTGAGATTCTAAGCGTTTACACCAATCTTTTACCCTTTCGCCTAATAAAACCTTAAAATTGATTTCTCTGATTACTTTTGGGTTTGGATTATTTTGAAATTCTTTGTTTGTATATTGTGGATCTTTTTTTGATTCTGGAGTTTGGAAGAGAGAGCATTGAATGCAGCACACTGCCGCCACTATGCAGAAATAAGCTTTAAAACTCTTGAATGAGAAATCTATAGTTGACATAAACTTTATCTTGCTCGATGATTATTTTAGCAGCCCTCTCCAATGCTTGGTAAAGGTTTTTATTTTGGACATCTTTTTCCGATAGATTACGCAAATTATTTAAAAAAATTTTAAAATGGTAAATAGCAAATTTAGGATTATTTTTGAGTACATACCTTTTAAAGTCTCTCCAATTTACAGTTAATTCTTTATTTAAGAATTCCATATTTTCAATAGCACTTTTTTTTTCATAATAAGAAGTATCCCAAATTTTAGAAAACGGATTTAGTTTACTTTTTTCTTGGTAGTAGTAAGTAGCATAGTCTATTTTATTGACAGTCAAGCTTTGCAAAAGTTTTGTTTTTTCCGCTTCTTGAATGCACGCAGCCAATAGACCACTCTGGATAAGATTGGAAGTTACATACTTTTTTGCAATCAAAACTTTAAGGTTTTGAATGACTTTTGCCTCTTCCTTTTTGTGGCAGTGGTAGATCATTTGGCTATAAAGGTTTATGATTTCCCCGTTTTTTTGCTTGAGTAAAGATAAAGAATAAACTTGGTTACTTTGAAGGGATGCTTGTCTCAGCATATTTTGGTACAGGCTATCTGTAGGTTTTTTTTGAACAGCTCCCAAGCTTGCATCATAAGCTTTTTGGTATTCCTTGGATTGAAAATGAAGCACTGCCAAATTATAGCAAGAATGAGGGTCCTTGATCTCTTTTTTTTGGCATCTTAGATTTAAGATGTGAAGAGCATTTGCCTTTGTTTCCTCTTCTCCGTAATAATCCCTTAAAAATTTCTCATTAAGTGCAAGATATTTCTCATTTAATCCTGGTAGTATGGAAAGTTGTTCCTTAGTGCTATTGGAACAATAAAAAACTAACAGAAAAAATTGTGAAAAACAAACAAAAACTTTAAAAGCAAGAAACCTGTTCATTAGTATTTTTTTAGAGAAATTCTAGTCTTTTATATTTAAAAGTTCATTAGAATTCAAAATGAGTACAAGTCCTTTGTCCGTAATTCCAACATGAGTTATATATTTGGTCTCAAAATCACTTAGATGCGTAGCTGCCGGTTCAATTTGATCTTGACTTATTTCCAGTATATCAGAAATCCTATCTGCTTTGATGGCTATATTGGAAGATTCGGACTTGAGGCGAATAATCACATTTTTAGGACTTTCGGTTGGAATTGAATCATTGTTTAAAAGCATTTTTAAATCAATAACCGTTACAACATCGCCTCTTAAATTTACAATTCCGGCAATAAAAATTTTTGAGTGGGGCACTGCTGTAATTTTCATATCCCGATCTACTTCCCTGCACTTGCCAATGTCCAAGCCAAATAGCTGTTCATCTATCGTCCAGGTCAATAATTGTATCTTTTCATTGTTTTCAGACATTTTTAAACCCCAGCCTCTACTAAATCTTCCTTAGCTGTTAGCTTTTCATAACCAGATTTAATTACTGAATCTATTTCCGGTATTTGAAAAGAGTGTTTGGGCTCACTTTTTTCATCCTCTTCTTCCTCTTCCAAGTGTCGTGAAAGTTCAACAAACTGTTCTTGATGTACCCTATTTACTAAATCCTCAATGTCTAAAAATAAAGTTACTCGCCCGTTTATTATAGCATGACCCTTTATGGAATCTCCCGAGAAAGTATCATGGTCAAGTTCCGGTATATTGTTGATTACATTGAAAACTTCTGTTGCCAGAATACCCGTTCTAATACCATTAAATTTGAATATGATTACATAGTACAAATCTTTTTTATGATTGTAGTCAAATTTATAAACTTTTTCAAGCCTTACAAGAGGAACAACTACATCCCTATAATTGATTGTTTCAAAGTCCATAAACAACTCAATATCTTTAGAGTATATCTTTTCGATTCGCGGAATACTTGTTACTTCAATGGCAAAAGACTGTTTTCCTACCTCAAACAATAAAAAGCCCTGATCGACTTGAGTGATACTATTTTCGGATTCATCCGCAGTAACTTTTCCCTTTTCCAAGATCATGTTAGATTGCATATTGGCAAATTTTGCAATTCCGGGAACATCAAGAATAAGAACTGCCTCTCCGTCACCCATAATAGCCGCACCTGAAAATAAGTTTAATCCGGCAAATAGAGAACCTAGAGATTTCACTACAATTTCTTCCGGATTTATAATTTCCTCAATTAACAATCCAAAATAGTGCTTTTCGGATTTTACAACCGCAATATAGGTTGGTTTATAGGTTTCATGGCCTTTTAGCTCTAGGAAATTTGCTAGGTCTATTAGCGGAAGCAAGTGACCTCGAAGTTTATAAACCTTATGCCCTTCTACAACTGATAGATTTTCTTTATTAATCAAAATTAGTTCTTTCATGTTTGCCTGGGGCAATGCGAATCTTTTACCACAGCTTTTTATGAGCAAGCAGGTTACTATAGACAAGGTTTGAGGAATTGTCATGGTTAGGGTAGTGCTTTTACCAATTTCGGAACTAATTTCAGCAGAACCACCTACTTTTTTCATGTTGGTTCGAATTACATCCATCCCAACTCCCCGTCCGGATGTTGTGGTAACTTTCTCTGCCGTTGAGAAACCCGGTAAAAAAATTAAATCATAAATTTCTTCAGTGGATAAAGTCTCCAAGGATTCTTTTGTCATTAGCCCATTGTTGACTGCTTTAGTTTTGATTTTCTCTACATCCAATCCTTTGCCATCATCTTTTATGCTAATAATAACATTTCCTCCCCTTAAAGAGCCATTTACCCTTATTGTTCCACTTTCAGGCTTTCTGAGTTTTATCCTTTCGTTGGGACTTTCGATTCCATGGTCAATGCAATTTCGAATCATGTGCATAATCGGATCAATTATTGCGTCTATTAGGGTTTTATCCAATTCAATTTCTCCACCTTCAATTATCAACTCTACCTTTTTCCCTGTAGAATGACATACATCACGAATCAAACGCGGTAGTCTTTGAAAAACAAGATTCAATTCTTGTAGCCTTGTTTTCATGATTCCTTCTTGAAGTTTGGAGATTAGATAACTGATCTTCTTTCCACTAACAGCAAGGTTTGCTTCTTTGATTGTGTCTATTTTTTGCAATAATTCATTCCTGGCTATAACAGCTTCACCGGCTAAATTGATCAATCCGTCAATCAAATTTAAAGGAACTTTTAGATGAGTCTCTTTAGAATGTTCGCCTAAAGATATGGATTCTTGATTTTTTTCCTTTAATTCATTGTTTATATTTTCTATTTTTTGTTTTTCTACTTCCGATGGACCAGACTCGGGTTGTGGCTCGACGATATTTTCCTCATCATTCGCTGTTGGGTTATAAATTATCTTAATACTTTGAACTTTTATTTCATGTTTTTGAAAAAACTCCGATGGTTCTCCCTGAGTAAGGGACACAAAATAATAAGGAAATTTACATAAATTCTCGTTTTCCAATGATAAAAGGAGTTTTTCCTCCATTACACCATGGGCTAAAATATTGCCGGTAGCATTTATTTTAGAAATTTTAGAAGAAATTTCACTGAGATATTTTTCCTTTTGCTGGGACATATCTAATTTGGCAACGGCTAAAAAGTATCTGTTTTCTTTGGCTTTTGCCACGAAATTTTCCGGAATACTAATTTTGATTTTTTGCTTTTTGGAGTTTTCGGTTGATTGAAGCACTTTTGTAGTCTCAACTTGGTTTGATTGATGAGAATTTAGTCCAGAATTAGGTTCTTTTTTAAATGAATTGGTATGTTTATCTAACTTTTCAGTTAAATCAACGATATTGTATGAATTTGAATTCTTAATATCTTTTATCATTTGCTTGAGCCTGTCTATGGACGTTAAAAACAAATCTATCACATCTGTTTGGATTTCCGCTTGTTTCGTTCGCATTTGATTGAGTAAACTTTCCATGGAATGAGAAAGATTTTTAATGTTTGGCAGGTCGAAAATACCTGAATTACCCTTAAGAGTATGAATAGAACGAAAAATATCGTTTATCATCTTAGGGTCATAGTTATTCTCTAACTGTAATATCGATCTTTCGGTGTCCTCTAATAAATTATCTGCTTCACTTATAAAGTTTAGCATTAATTTTTCATAATCAACCATCTTCTAGCTCCGAAGTTATTAAAGAATCAAAAAATTGATGAAAATTTAAAATTTTAAACTCATCTATAACCTTTTTTGAAGCAACCAAATATACGGAAGAGTTTTTCTTTTTCACCATAATAGAAAACCTCAGAATAATAGCCAAATTAGCTAGTAATACTTTATCTATTGACTTTAAGCTAATGGTCACTTCAATTCCGTCCCTCTGAGGTAAAGAATTATCTATATCAGTTTGAAGCTTAGAATCGCTATTATTCAACAGATCTTCCTCGTTTAAAGATATAAATATTTTGTTTTTTCTAGAGAAAAAGTTCATTTTTATGTATTGTAACTACCACTTAAGTTTGTATATTATATATTTAAACTCAAACATATTCTGTCCAGTCAACAAATTTTATTAAGCAACTTTTTTATTTTATGGTTTTAACTCTTCCCACTTCTCCGGTAGTAAGTCTAACCTTTATTCCGTGCGGATGATACTTGCTACTTGTCAAAATGTCTTGAACTATTCCCTCCGTATTGCCGGATTTTTGATCTTGTTTCAAAACGATGGATACATTGATGCCAACTTTAATATTTTCTCTATTTCTTCCATCCATTTCTATTTTCCATCTATGTTTATTATAACAACCCTGTTTTCTCTCAGAGCAGTTTCATCTTTTCCATAAACAATAGGGCTACGGCTACCAATAACACTAGATGATATTCTTTCGGAACGAACTCCTCTGTTCATCATATAATTTTTGACGGAATTTGCTCTTTTGGCTGCAAGTTTGTCGTTGTACTCCACAGAGCCTGTTTGATCAGCATAACCCTTTACTATAGCAATACTTTGAGGGTTATTTTGCAATATGTCAACATACCTGTCAATTACCCTCATTGATTCAAAAGTTAAATTAGAGCTATCAAAGTCAAAATATACTTTATTTCCAAAATCATTTTGGATATTTTGTTGCTGAACAGGGGGAGGTGGCTGAATTGACCTTGTAGTTTCAATTGGAGTGTATGGCAATTCTTTCAAACCTCTGCTTGGGTATAGGTTTATATTGTTTGGAGGTTTGATTTTGTAGTTACTTGCTCCGGCATGATTGTGGTTGGGGTTCTGGCATTTGGCACACTCGCAATAAATTTCACTAGATCGAAAGCTGGCTATCACTGGGGATGCAATAAAAAGTGTTACAATTCCAATGAGAGTCTCAAATAAAACAATACTAGCTGATTTTTCCATTTTTATTTTGGAAATACTATTGTTACAGCACCACCTATTGTCTCTTGATTCGGGAACCAAATCAACTTTTTCAAAGTTACCAAAAAAATAAGAAGGGTACCAAATTTCGCCAACATTGGCTGAGTTTTGAGCCGCACATTTATCTTGATCTACAAGCTCTAAAGTATGGCAATTGGTTAGTAAAAATAAAATCAGGCAAGATATATAAACAAATAATTTATTTTTCATAGTGTTTGCTCCCATTTTCCGGTATAATTCCGGCAATTTTAATTTCCGGTTTGTTTGAATATATTTTATAAAAATTTTCAGAATTTTCAATTTCTTCGAGCTTAAAACCAAGCTTGTCCCCATTGCAAGTAATTTCAACGGTTCTTGGAGTATACATAAAAAGAGAAATACAGCTAATCAAACCATCAAATTTTGAAGTATAGGCATGAACCTCATAAATTCCCTGGTTGCCGCAAAGTTCTTGGAATGTCAACCTACGTTTTGGGACAAGTCCCATTAAGTAATAGTTTAATCGTATGGTTTTTTGTTCCCCTGGGTTATGAGTATCGTTAAAATATACCCTATTGTGATTACAATGAAGGACAAAAAAAAGTATTAGAAAGATAAAAATCTTTAAAAATATTTGCATTTTCTACACACCTAAATCTCAAATAATGTTACCTTTTCAATTGGAATCAACTTTTTCAAGCTATTTAAAGCAATTTTACAAAATGGTAAGATCAAATTTTAATTTATCTTTTTTGAAATTTACTATTTTAAAACAAATATATTTATAAAAACGTTTTATGAGTAAATATTTTTTTTCTAATACCCCAAAAATAAGTAAATTAATATTGGGAATTTTAGTTTTATTCCTGTTGTATCTTAGCAGTCTTTATAGTTTTACCTTATTTCATAGTATTGTTGAAATTTTTAGTGTGATAATTGCTTGCGGGATTTTTATGATAGCATGGAATTCCCGTAGTTTTTCGGATAACAACTATATCTTATTTTTAGGCATATCCTATCTTTTGGTTGGTATGATAGACCTTTTTCATATGCTTGCTTACAAAGGTATGGGCGTTTTTCCCAATTATGATGCTAATTTACCAACACAACTTTGGATTCTTGCCAGATATATAGAAAGTATTTCTCTACTACTGTCTACTTTTTATATCAAAAAGAAGTTGAATCCGGTCTTTTTTCTATTTGTGTATATGCTTATAGGTGCCGCATTTTTCCTGATTATTTTTTATTGGAAGGTTTTCCCTAACTGCTATGTAGAAGGAACGGGTTTGACATATTTTAAGAAAATTAGCGAATACGCAATTTGCTTATTTCTTTTAATTTCAGTAATTATGTTTAAAAAAAATTCTATTCACTTAGAAAGTCTTACTTACACATTGGTTACCAGTTCTATTGTTTTAACCATGTTAGCCGAATTAGTTTTTACTTTTTATGTAAAGGTATATGATATACCCAACTCAATCGGGCATTACTTTAAATTTGCATCTTTTTACTTGATTTATTTGGCGATCATTCAAAACAGTTTGGTCAATCCTTACCAATTATTATTTCGAAAATTAAAAAAACACGAAGAATTTTTAGAAACAAAAAATATCGAATTGCGATATGAGAATGCAGAACGCATCGTTGCAGAAGATAAAGTTTCTAAAATTAATCTAAATTTATTGGATGTGCAGGAAAAATTAGAAAATAAAGTTGCAGCTTCAGAAAAAAGAAGAAGGGATGCTATTGAAAAGCTTTCTAGAGTTATACTCAGCAAATCCGATTTAGCTCAAAGCCACGCAAAATTGATAACAAAATTAAAAATAATTGAGATTGAAAATCAAGAATTAAAAAAACAACTTACGTATTATTTTGAAGCTCTAGAGCAAGCCAATGAAGAAATGAATATGATTATAGGAAAGTAACAGTAATTTAACCTAAATTTCGTTTAACCAGTTGCTTTATCCACAGCTTTTGGCAAAATCATTACTTGGATTTTGTTTGCAATTATAATGAAGGTGACGAAATATTTCTAACCTAAAATTTAAAAAAATATGGATGAAATACTAATTCCTAAGAAATTTGGTAACATGACACAGATACCAGAAATTGTACCAATAGGCGAATTACCAGAGTTGGGAGTTGTTCCCAAAAAAATGTATGCACAGGTTATCAGACCTGAGAGATATGGCGAACCAAAAAACGCTTTCCAAATAGAACAAATCGATGTGCCGGAAATAGGACCTGATGAAGTTCTGGTAGCAGTAATGGCTGCCGGCGTAAATTACAATAACGTATGGGCTGCTTTAGGATACCCCGTTGACGTAGTTGGAACCAGAAACAAAATGGCAGAAAAAGGAACTTTTGGTGGAGACGCTTCGAAGTTCCATATAGGTGGCTCTGATGCTTCTGGAATTGTATATAAAGTTGGCTCTGACGTTTCAAACGTAAAAGTCGGGGATGAAGTTGTAATCCATTGTGGAATTTGGGACAGAAATGATTCATGGGTAAAAGAAGGGAAGGACCCTATGTTTGCTCCTTCTCAATTGATTTGGGGATATGAAACAAACTGGGGTTCATTTGCTCAATTTACAAAAGTTCAATCTCACCAATGTTTACCAAGACCAAAGCACCTATCTTGGGAAGAATCAGCTGCCTATATGCTGGTTGCAGCAACCGCCTACAGAATGTTGCACCATTGGAAGCCAAATGACGTAAAAAAAGGTGATGTTGTGATGATTTGGGGTGGTGCCGGTGGACTTGGTTCTATGGCGATTCAAATTGTAAAAGCTGCCGGTGGTGTTCCTATTCCGATAGTAAGTTCTGATGACAAAATTGACTACTGTATGAAATTGGGGGCTGAGGGAGTTCTTAACAGAAACAAATTCAAACACTGGGGAGCTATTACAACTGACATTAACAAACCGGAAGAATTTGTAAAATGGACAAAAGCTGCCAGAGAATTTGGAGTAGCATTTTGGCAAATTTCCAACAAAAGAAACCCAAATATTGTATTTGAGCATCCGGGTGAGTCAACGCTTCCTACTTCTGCATTTTGCTGTGCAACGGGTGGAATGATCGTGATTTGTGCCGGAACTACCGGATTTAATGCAACGGTTGACCTTCGTTATTTATGGATGAGACAAAAAAGGTTACAAGGTTCTCATTTTGCCAATGACGATAACGCAAAAGGTTTGAATGACTTGGTAATTTCAAAAAAAGTTGATCCATGTTTATCAACAACCTATAAATTTGAAGAAACAGGGACTAGCCACCAATTAATGAGAGAAAACAAGCACTCCCATGGTAATATGGCAATCCTTGTTGGAGCAAAAAGCACCGGACTTGGAAAAAAATAAATCGGGAGAAGTTTTTTGAAAGCTTTTGAAATTGGACAATTCGGATTAGACAACCTAAAAATGGTTGAAAAAGAATATCCTCGTCCAAAATCCAAAGAAGTCTTGGTTAAAATTCACGCCGCTTCTTTGAATTATCGGGACTACCTTGTGGTAAATGGAAAATATAACCCGTATTTTCCATTACCCCTGGTACCTTTGAGTGACGGAGCAGGTGAGGTGGTGGAAATAGGAGAGGATGTAAAAACATTTTTTGTTGGAGACAGAGTGACGGGGACGTTTGCTCCCGATTGGATTTCCGGACAGGCAACCAAAGATCAACTCCGAAATACTACCGGTGGTCCGAATAATGGAACACTCACCGAGTTTAGGGTTTATCCGGAGTATGGCTTGCTTCCTATTCCGGAACATCTTTCTTACGAAGAAGCTGCTGCCTTTCCTTGTGCTGCCCTTACTTCTTGGAGTGCCATGGTAGTAGAAGGAAAGGTCAACCCGGGTGATACGGTTGTTGTCTTGGGTACAGGAGGAGTTTCCATTTTTGCTCTACAATTTGCAAAAATACTAGGTGCAAATGTAATTGTTACATCAGGTAGTGATGACAAATTAGAAAAAGCAAAAGAATTAGGTGCTGACCACACCATTAATTACAAAACTGTTACGGATTGGCATAAGGAAGTAAAACGTATCACTAGAGTTGGTGCTGACCATATCATTGAGGTTGGTGGTGCAGGTACTTTAGAGCAATCCGTTAAGTCAATACGTCCGTTTGGTCAAATTAGCTTGATAGGAATATTGGCTGGAGGCTCAAAAGACTTTAACTTGTTGCCGGTATTGATGCACAATATAAAAATCCAAGGTATTGTAGTTGGTAGTAAAGCGGGTTTTGAATCTATGAATAAAGCAGTTGCTTTTCACAAACTAAAACCGGTTATAGACAAAGTGTTTCCTTTTGAAGAGGCAAAAGAAGCAATCCGATACCTCGCAAATGGCAATCATTTTGGCAAGATTTGCATAAAAGTTTCTTCTTAGTTCCCCCCATGAAGCTTTAATTTTATTTACGCTTAACTAACCCCCCATAAACGGGGGGTGAATAAGACTTAAAATTAAGGTTTAGCATTTGTGGGGGGAATTTTTATCTAACCCTCATTTTTCCAACGGTATGAACACTTCTATGAACCAATCTATTATAGTTGTTTTCGTTTTTATTGTCTTTATCTCTTGATGGATCAAAAATTAGAACCACTACTTTGTTAAAGAAATAATAATCGGAATCAGGTCTGTACATTGTGTAGTGATGTGTAAAAACACTTGTTTTGTACTTGCTATAATATATTGTATAGGTATGTTCAGGAACCGAATTAAGAATATCTTTTTTAGATTCTTCATCAATCTTTGCTTTTGGGTAATTAGTTGAAACTCTTTCGGCTTCGGATTGAGGTCCTTTTTCACCATATAGTTTAAAATCCAGCGCTTTATCTGAATTTTTACTAAGATATAAAACATATTCCCAAAGAGTTGGCTCTTCTAATCGAATTTCCTCGCCTTTTAGCTGGTTTTTCTCCACTAAATCTTTTTTTAAGTCTTGGACTTTTTTGCCTGATACTTCTTCCGGTGTAATGTCTTTAATCTTATCCGGATCACCTACAAGCCTTGAAAAGTGGATTTGGTTTGTACTTTTATGAGGAATTACGCTGCTTGAGCTAGGAATTCCTTTACGCCAAGAAGGGTAAGAAACCATAGTTCTGCCAAGGGGAGAATTTCCATCAGACTCGTTTAAAGCCAAAACAAAAATTTTATAATCCAATGGTTTCCCGTCTTTGTCGGAATAATCACCTTCCATTTGAACATGAACATCCAAAATTTCACCTTTTCCATCCGGAGCATATCGTCTTTCAAAAGAAACATTTTTGACCTTCAATCTGAAATCATAATAAGATAGAGGGAAATATTCCTTCATTTCTTTATGATCCGTAACCGGTGCAGATGCTTCCTTTTTTGGTTCTGGTTTATTTGGTTGAACTTTTCCAATAGCTGGTTCTTTTTCGGCTTTTTTTTCTGGTGGTTGCCCGTTTAAACCAAATGCGAATACTAATAATACAACATAACTAAGCTTTATAAATCTTCTCATGAATCTAGTCACCTATTTCTTTTTGTCATTTTTTATTATCGTAAGAAATCTAAATGTATATTAAGATTTATATTGAATTTTAGGCAATTGAAATATAATTTTTGGACTTAAAAAGCGAAATTGGATTTTAGTGTATTTTTTTATTCTGGCAAATTGGTTCTTGCTGAATTTCCACCCCAGGTTGTCCAACCGCTATAATTTGGGTTATTTGTATGGATTGCAAAAAGTTTTCCATCTTGGGTTGTAACGTATATATTACCTTTATAAATAACGGGTTGAAAACGCAGTGGTGTACCAATATCATATTCTTTGGTGATTTTTCCTGTATTTGGCTGGATTTCCAAAATTTTTCCGGCTAAAGTGCTAACAAAGATTTGTCCTCCGGCATAAGCTGGTGGAGATGCCAAGTTTCCACCGGATCTTTCCAAATCTCCATCCAGTTTAGCTGACCATAACTTTTTCCCATCCATAGAATCTGTTGCTGTAATTTCATCTCCCATTGTATTGATGTTTTGCTTGTTTATGTGCAAAATCCTAGAGCCTTGGAAAGCTTGCATGGAAGAAACGCTTCCGTACCCGATATTATCAATGGCTGCTTTAGGATTGGAACTGCTAGGAGCTCCGCCCGTAAAACCGTTCGAGGCATCCATATCTTTGGCTGCTTGGAAATATTCACTTTTGCTTTGAATATCTTTATCAAGGTATTTTGCCTGTTTTTTGGAGGATTCATACCGTTTGCTTTTTAGATTTTTACCCACACTAGTTACGGATTCAAAAGCTCCCTTATCTGCTGTAGTATCCGAACGTTTGCTGTAAAAGACATCTTTACCGGTAACCACCGGTGCGGATGTAGCCCTTGTTTTTTGGGCAGATAAAATGGATCCATCAGACTGCTTAAAACTGTAAATTGTTCCGGAAAAGGTTGTGACATACAATAATCCGTCTTTTTCCGCAACAGGTGATGACATCACATCACTATCAATCCATTTTTGCCAAAGAATTTTCCCGGTAGATAATTCAAATGCAACAAGAACGTGAGATGCGTAGAGTTGCTCTTTTTTTTGGGTTTCATTTTTGGGGACAAATTGGTTGGAAGGATAAGATGTAAAAACCAGGTTTCCGGCAATGGTTGGTGTTGAAGTCAAAGGATCACCCAACCAGTGTGACCATAAATGCTTACCCGTTTTTGCATCTATTGCAAATATAGTGCAAGATTCCGTATTGAATATAACAATTTCCTGTGTGCAAGCAGCAGTAGAAGGACCATCATCATCCAATGCAACTGACCATAAATTTTTGCCTGTTTTTGCATCAAAGGCATAAAAATCTTTGCTATGAAAACCACCACTTAAATACAATACATCATTGCATATCGTGGGTGTTGGTATTTGTGTTTTATTCGGAAGTTGGATTTGGTATCCGTTTTTGGTTGTTTGAAAACCATTTTGGCTGTCAAATTTTTTAGGTGTAATATGTCCTTCTCTAAATTTGACAGGAGGATTTTGGTAAAATTCCGAATTCATCTCTTTAGCCTGGGATAGAAAATCTTCTTCTACTTTGCTGCTTTGATCATTTGTTTTTTCTTGGGAAGAATCGGATTGGCTTGTTTTAGATGTATTGGAAAAATTACCCCTATTCTCAAAAAATTTTCCACAAGAATTATGAATTCCAAAACTTATAATAAAAAATAATACTGTTACAAAGATTTTCAAAGCGAACTCCTTACTTTTCCTCTTACAAAATTTAAAAATAGATTTTTTGTGAATAATTACAATAAATATTTTAGAATTTTTTATTAAAATTAGAGTTCTACTTTATAGAGTAGGACGACATTCAGGAAAAAACCTAATATAATTTTTATGAATTTGAAATAAAAAGGATTTAGAATGAAAAAGATTTTTTGTTATATTTTACTTTTTGCATTATTGTTAAATTTACCCTGTAAGCCATCCAAGCCAAAAAATGATTGGATAAAAGGTTTGGCCGCTTTGTATTTGTTGAAAACGGCAATTCAAGATGCAAGTGGTACTAGCGACTACGACAATATTAAAACTTGGTATTCAACCATGGAAACACTAGAAGTACAGGTTGTTTATGAATCCGGTGCAACACCCTATTATGCCACTTTTACAAATCCAAAAACGGGAAATTCGCAATACGTTTGGGATATTTTTAATGATAATCTACAAGAAATGTTCAAAAACAGAAGCCAATCAATAACAACTTCCGTACCAAAAGAGTTATCTTCTATGACAGAAATTAGTTCCCAAAGTAAGTCAACATGGACAACCTCGGATATTACTAGTTTGGGTAAAACCTATAGAACCGAAAAATCAACGTCAACAAAGGGAGTGTTTTTTGTTGCTTTTGTGAGTGGATACTATAGCAGTGATGGTTCAACACAAGATACAAGTGTAATAGGAGTGAGTGTTTCGGGAACACCCTATATAGCCATTTTTAAAGATGTTATTACATCTATCAGTTACAGCAACCCGGTTGAAGAAGCAACGGTTGGGGAAGCAACCCGAATTTATGTAGAACAAGCCACATTAGTTCATGAAATGGGTCATGCTTTGGGTTTGGTAAACAATGGAGTAACAATGGTCACTTCCCACCAAGATACTGACAATGGAAAACACTGCTCAAATACTGCATGTGTAATGTATTATGCCAATAGTGGAACAAGTGCTTTGGTTACTTACATTGAATCTTATTTAAATTCGGGTAGTACGGTTATGTTCAAAACATATTGTCTTGAAGATACGCAAAGCTTCACACCATAAAATGTATGATTTAATGTGCTTTTTTAGCAAGATAATAAAAAAATTGATTTAATTTGGGTCTAAACAGTTGATTGATTTGATGGAGAAAAATTCATGAGAAGGGTTTTTGTTTTTATTTTACTTTTTGTATTAATGTTTCATTTTACTTGTAAGCCTTCCAAACCAAAAAATGATTGGATAAAAGCTTTGCTCGCTTTGTATTTGTTGAAAACGGCAGTTCAAGACGCAAGTGGTACTAGCGACTATGACAATATTAAAACTTGGTATTCAACCATGGAAACACTAGAAGTACAGGTTGTTTATGAATCCGGTGCAACACCCTATGATGCTACCTTTACAAATCCGGTAACAGGAAATACAAAATACGTTTGGAATATTTTTGATGATAATTTGCAAGAACTTTTTAAAAACAGAAGTCAATCGATTACAACTTCCGTACCAAAAGAGTTATCTTCTATGACAGAAATTAGTTCCCAAAGTAAGTCAACATGGACAACATCGGACATTACCAATTTGGGTAAAACCTATAGAACCGAAAAATCAACGTCAACAAAGGGGGTGTTTTTGGTTGCCTTTGTAAACGGGTACTATAGCAGTGATGGTTCGACACAAGACACAAGTGTGATAGGTGTGAGTGTTTCGGGAACACCTTATATAGCCATATTTAAAGATGTTATTACATCTATTAGTTACAGTAACCCGATCGAAGAAGCAACGGTTGGAGAAGCAACCCGAATTTATGTAGAACAAGCCACATTAGTTCATGAAATGGGTCATGCTTTGGGTTTGGTAAACAATGGAGTAACGATGGTCACTTCTCACCAAGATACCAGTAATGGAAAACACTGCTCAAATACTGCATGTGTAATGTATTATGCCAATAGTGGAACAAGTGCCTTAGTATCTTACATTAAATCTTTTTTAGATTCGGGAAGCACGGTTATGTTTAAAACATATTGCCTGGAAGATACACAAAGTTATCAACCATAAAACAAATGATTTTCGGGGTTTCTGCATTGCCTATAAGAGGAAGCTAATACGACATACCGCAAATAGACCCGGTACTTGTCGAGCTTGAAGACGAACTCGCAGTAAGAGTATAGGAATAATCGCAAGTTCCGTTATAGCTGTAAGGGGAATTAACAGAATACTTGGAATTGTTTACCGTCCCGCTAATGCTAAGAGAACTCCCAGCTAGCTTTTTTGTGTAGCTTTGAGTAGAGGATATGGTCCCTGTTTGGTTGATCGTTCCTGTAATCTTTAGCTTTGTGGTGGCTTTACTGGAATCACTATAGGTATTTACCTGCTCAAATTCGCAAGCACTCATGGTATACGCAAGGTCAACCGTTGTAACGCTGGAAGATGTGCTATACGTTCCCGTAACTTTCATGCTTCCCCCAACAGAACAACTTACTGTCACATCTACAGGAGTTGATGAAATGCTGTTATTGTAAACACTCCGCAAAACTTCCGAAATCCCATAAATCGTATCGAATTGAATAGTCGGACTTCTGTAAGACTGTAAATACAAAAGTAAAAGTATGGTGTTGATCCTTCCTTGCTTCTTTTTTTTGTCTTCGTTATCATTTTTACAAAATTGCAGCGAAAGTATGATTAAAATGAGTATTAATCCATTTTTTGCTATTTTTATCTTGTTTTAAACTCCTCGTCTTAAAATCAGATCAAATCTAAATGTTTAACGGTAATAACTCTATAAATCTTGAATATTTTTTTTAGATATAATAATTTTTCATTGACAGAAAAACGAATGCTTAATTAAAAATAAATTTAGGCATTTGTGAGATTAATACAAATTATGTCAAATTATAAAATCATCTACAACCTTGTTCTCCATACCGCATTTTTGCTAGTGCTTGCAGGTGAATTATATGCAGCCCCCCCCCCACTTCGACTACGCTCAGTGACCGGGAGGGTTATGGTAACTCTTACCATTTTGAAGAAAAAGCCATAAATTTACCCAATTCGGAAGGTGATAAAATTGTTTCCGAAGAATATTACAACAAAATTCGCAATTCTTCCCCGACCCAAGCAGTTGCCGAAAGCTTTTATCTCCTTTCCTCCGGTAGGGAATACCAATGGTACAATACGGATGCCAAACCTTACGAAGAATTTTTTACCGTTTTTTTTAAAGTCGGACTTTTGGCTACTACCGGATACTACTATGTTGCCGCAAAACAAGCAAATTCCGAGATAAACAACTCGCTTTTGGGTTTTGGTTCCGACCAAGCCATTGCCAAATTTCACAACCGATACAATAATTTCAAGATAGCGGGAGGAATCACTGCCTCGCTTTTTGGTTTTACCGCTATTCATAGTTACATTCGATTCGGAACGGATTCCGATTACAAAGACCTGCACATTACAAATTCGAGTTTGAAACAAGACCAATTTCAGAAATTAAGTTCTATTACCTTAGGAGTAAGTTATGTTTTTTGACCCCCCACAGTAGCTTTGGTTTTCGTCTGGCTTTAATGCTCCCCCCAATCGGGGGGAGAAATCGGACTAAAACTCAGTTTTAACTTATTGGGGGGTCTATTAACCAAAGGAGAATAACCATGAAAAAACTTATTATAATTTGCAAGAAGATCATCCTCTACGGCTTTTTGTCTTTATCTATTGCCGTATCCGGACTTGTCCTTGTTGCTTGTATGAAACAAAAGAGTCCCACATTCTTTCCAATTGCTCTTTTGGGTTCCAAAGCAGAACCCTACACCTACGAAGACATAGGGTTAACACCGGAAAACCAAGCTCCAGAAGGTCAAAAAGAGCCAAGCATTCCTCTAATGTCCGATAGGGAAAGGACTGCAATTAAGTCTTATGTTATGGAAATGGAGGATATGGATATGATGACAGAAGGACATTGGAAAGAAACTTCCCGAGAAGCTATGAGAGCCTTATCTGAAATCCAATATACCGATGATGAGATAAACAATCATTTGAACGACTTTTTGGCTAATCAAGTCCCCATTCCTGAACCTCCTCGTAAGACTAAGGAAGAAGTGCTCAGACGAGAAACTGCCGCCGCAGATAGGTATTATAATGGCATTAAGGAAGAGTTTCCAGACCTAAGCAACGAACAGCTCATACAAATACGAATTCACTTAACACTTGCTCTTGTACTAATTCGATTCCAGCAAGACTACAATGATCCAGATGGACTTACTCCTGAAATACTGGACATGGCAAAAAACAAGGCAGTTAAGTTTCGACAAGAGATCAACACAGAGCTTGTCAAAAGAGGGGTAACAAGTTTATGAAACAGTTAATAATTATTTTTGTTCTATCCTTCACATTCAATAACTGTGATTTTAGAATGTATTCAAAAAGAAGCGATGATGATAAGTTATTTGAACGCTTATTCATTATGGATTTGTATTTTTGGGTAAATATTTGTCCTCCAAAAGATGCTACTTTAGAACCTGGTAACCATACCATTACCTTAAATGAGGGAGAGGAATATTGGTTTAATATAAGTAAAAATGCAATACCTTATGCCAGCTACGATATTTATAAAGTAAGTATTACTGAATTATCAGGACAGACGATAAGTGTTGGTTATTCCAATTGCCTAGATAATGGACAAATAACAAATCCTTCTCCCAAAGTCAAAGCAGAAGGTCGAGAACCTAGTTTCTATGAAGATGGTTTTGCTATATATCTTTTTCGTTTCTCAGGGGATGCTAGTTTAGCTGGAATAAAATCAACATCAGGTTCAGGCGAAATACAAATAAAAGTACCATAAGGAGAATAAGAAAATGAGAAAGTTACTAATTGTTTTTTTATGTTTTTTGCAGATACAATACTTACAGGCAGATAGTATTGATAATATAGGAGATAGTTGTAGTACAGGCATGCAGGATAGAGGGAAAAATGCTTTTGTCACTTTTTATGGAGACAGTCTTGGAGACCTTGTTGACCTACCTACA
The DNA here is from genome assembly GCA_024233865.1 of Leptospiraceae bacterium. Classification (GTDB taxonomy): domain Bacteria; phylum Spirochaetota; class Leptospiria; order Leptospirales; family Leptospiraceae; genus JACKPA01. The sequence goes on from JACKPA010000013.1 coordinate 142,623, forward strand.
CATGGATTAGTTGGTTGGGATGCTTATTTAAGTTTCTACAAACCAGATACAGACTGGAGGATTCAAAACTTTGCTGTTATAGGATGGACGACTAGAACAATTTATGACAAGTTGAAAGATTGTCTATTTGATAAAAATATTCGTGCAAATTTCAGAATGTCTAATACGATTGCAATGGAAATTGGTGGGAATGACATGGTAAATTATTCACACATATTAATTTTCATGCCTTGGAAATATTGGACATACACTGACCCTATAACCAATGAAGAAGTCAAAGGGGTTGTGGATGTTGTTCTCTATAATATCAAAGTTTTGATTTACTTTTTTCGCCACCCACTAATCGACAAAAACGTTTTAGTCATGGGAAACTTCCCTACACTTTCTTATAGTCCAACTTTAGGTCATGTTGGAGATTACTTTGCTGCATTAACAAAGATGCTTGATGTATATTATCAAAAATGGAAAGAAGAAAACCGTTTTATACACGTAGAAGAGGATGATCAGAAAGAAAACCTAGAAATAATGCAAAAAATTACAATGGCTTTTTCATTAACAATGTTGGTGGATGAAATTATAACCGATATAGCTGAATTTTTTGGAGTAAAGTTACCTGGAATATTAAGCAAATTGCTTAACCCTTTTACACTTGCTAATGTCAATCCTGCTAACGAAGATATTCCGGATTTTTTTCCTGATAATGCAGACCTATCTAATTGGTATTTCAAATGGATTTATACAAATTCAAGAAGTGCAACAACCGCCGCAAGTTTTGGTTTATACTTGATGCAACCAAAATTAGAAGCACTGGCAACAGAAATGCGAGATAGAACTCGTAATATGAATCCAACGCTACAAAATAATGAGAAAACAAAAACCTATACAGCCAATAATCGAAAAGGTGGAAACTATGTAGATTTTTTACCTCTTTATCACTTAATGATCAATCATAAAGATTGTACAAAATATTATCAATGTTGGGTTGCTAATCCAATACTTTATCGAGATAATTTACCTGGTCACATAAATCACTTTGGATATTATCTATGGGCTAACGCTCTGTCTGAGAAACTGGTAAAGTTAAACGAAAGTGATGACGACTGGAAATTTACTAATCCTTTAAAAAATCCAGATGGAAAAATTGAAGAACCACCAGAAGATTTTAATATTGCTATTGTTCCAGTAGATGAAACAGGAAAAGAGGTAAAACCAGAAGAGCCTAGAGTTGATATAAACTCATTATTACTGTTATGCTTCTTTTTCGGCAGTTGTCACTTCTAACAACCTTGGTATTGGCAACCCTCAGTTCTTGCATAGAGCAAAAAGATGCCAATCCCAATGCGATGCTCGCTCTTCTCTACCCAAGAGAAGTTGTAGAAGAATCCTATACCCTCACAAAAGATTGGAACGGTTGTATGATGACATTCCAAAAAGGCACAACAAAACTCTCCTTTTGCTTTGAAGTTCCAAGAAAATCCTGCAAACCTTCTTATTTTATCAACATCCCCGATTCGCAAACACTCCAAAATAGAAAAGACGACCTCTCTTTCCTTGCACTGAATTTTACAAACTGCACGTCTTATACTTCTTCTTTAAGTAATCTCTATGATACTATCCAACCTCCAGCATCCACATTTATCGAGAGAATAAGTTCTTATCCGGGACCAATGAATGAAAGTGATTTCACGGTAACGTATCGTGAAAATTGTTCTTACAACACTATCAAGGTAGAACAAAATACGGGTTTTCAAAGGTTTTTCACCAGTGATGAGTTTACCTCACAAAACAGAATCGAAGCCGAACTTGGCTGGATGAACGGAACGACAAAACAATGCCTGATTGATTTGAGCCAATCACAAACAACGATTGACTTAAGCTTTGCCGTAAGAAGCAAGACGATTCTACCGGGTGCGGTGTGCTCGCTTGTTTTCGGTTCGAGTATTGCGACTTGTCCATGGAGTAAATAAAAGAAAAAGGGTTTACCACAGATGGACACAGATAAACACCGATGGATTTGAGAGATGAGACGTTTTGTTTTAGGAGTATTGCTTTTTATTGGACTGAATTGTGCGAGTAAATCGGGTGAAAACATTGATGCGTTTTTCTGGTTGTGGCTTTATAATATCGGTGATGAAACATCTTACAAAGAATGTGGGGGCAATTCATGGAAGAACCCTCATGAATTCGTTGACAAGAAAGGCGATGTAAAGATCGGGGCTTACCAAATGGTTACGGGGGATGTTGGCTTTCTTGATTTGACAGGTGGAAAGATAGAAAAGACGGATGATTTCCTTTACATGGATATGGAAGTAGCATCACTTCCGGAAAGTATTCCCATAAACCAAGTGGATCAAGACCCAATTCCCGAATACGAATGGACGTATAGGTTTGAAAAAGACGAGAATCGTTATACAATCGGAATTATCCATTCACCTGAAGGTTTGAAATCGAGTCAAAATACAAAAGACTTTCCGGTTTTGGTTTTAAAGAACAATTCCAATATCGGAGCATGTAGCCCGCTTGGAGTGCAGAGTAATGTTTACAAGTTTTCTTGCGATTTGAACGCTTTACCGGAATTGAAGGAAATAGATGAAAGTTATACTTTTAACGTTATACTGCGTTATCGAACAAACAACGCTGTTTTTAAAGACTGTTATTGAAATCTAATTTATCAAAGGAGAATAAACCATGAAAAAACTTATTATAATTTGCAAGAAGATCATCCTCTACGGCTTTTTGTCTTTATCTATTGCCGTATCCGGACTTGTCCTTGTTGCTTGTATGAAACAAAAGAGTCCCACATTCTTTCCAATTGCTCTTTTGGGTTCCAAAGCAGAACCCTACACCTACGAAGACATAGGGTTAACACCGGAAAACCAAGCTCCCGACAAGGATGTTACCAACACCAGAGAACCAAGTATTCCTCTTATGTCCGATACGGAACGGGCTGCAATCAAATCTTATGTGGAGGAAATGGGAAGTATGGACATGATGACGGAAGAATATTGGAAAAAAACTTCCAGCGAATCCATGCGAGCTTTATCTGAAATACCCTATAGTGATGATGAAATTAACAATCATTTAAACGATTTTTTGGCAAACGAAGTTCCGATTCCGGAACCTCCTCGTGAATCACCAAACGAAGTCCTAAGAAGAGAATCCGCAGCGGCTGACCGATACTATGATGGTATTAAAGAAGAATTCCCAAATCTCAGCAACGAACACTTGATCCAAATCCGGATTCACCTGACACTTGCATTAGTCTTACTCAGATTCCAGAAGGACTACAATGATCCAAATGGACTCACACCAGAAATACTTGATATGGCAAAGGACAAAGCCGTCAAGTTTCGACAGGTGATAAATACGGAACTTGTAAAAAGAGGAGTAACGAGTTTATGAAAAGTTTATTATGTATCCTCGTTGTGTCTCTTTCATTCCATAACTGTAAAACAGAAAAAAGAACCTTACTGGATAAATTCTTAGAATCGGCTGCTTTTTTATCACTAATAGACGGATACCTTTGGGTAAACGTATGTCCACCCAAAAATGCAACCTTAACACAAGGCATACATACAATCACCTTAAACGAAGGAGAGGAATATTGGTTTGATGTGAATACGGATAGTACACCTCTAAATGACTACCTTATATTGTATAAAATAGGAATAGTAGAGTCATCTGGACAAACTTTAAGTGTTGGTAATCCGAGTACATGTATACTTAACGGACAAATCTTTAACCCTTACAAAATAAAAGCTGAAGGTCGAAACCCAGAAGGATATGAAAATGGATTTAATATATATATAGTTTCATTTAGAGGTAGCCTTGTAGGAATCAAATCAAAGTCCGGCTTGGGTGAGATTCAAATAAAAGTTCCATAAATAATAAAGGAGAATAAAAAGATGAGAAAGTTAATAATAATATTGATGTGTTTTTTACAAATACAATATTTACAAGCAGATAGTGTTAAAAATATAAATGAAGGGTGTAACCCGGATATTAAAGACAGAGGAGAGAACGCATTTCTAACGTTCTATGGTGACAGTCTTGGAGACTTTGTGGATAAGCATACACATGGTATGGTAGGTTGGGATGCTTATTTAGGTTTTTGGAAACCGGATATAGATTGGAGAGTGCAGAACTTTGCCATAGCCGGTTGGACAACACAAAGCGAAGTGACAAGTTTATGAAAAGTCTGTTATGTATCCTTCTTGTAGCTCTTACATTCCATAACTGTAAAACAGAAAAAAGTTCAGCAGAAAAAATGGGAGAACTATTTCTAAACTTGGTTCTGATAGATAGCTATCTGTGGGTAAATGTCTGCCCCGCAAAAAATGCAACCTTAACACAAGGTACGCACACAATTACTCTAAGTGAAGGAGAAGAATACTGGTTTGACGTGAGTACGAATAGTGAACCTTATGATAGTTATCTTCTTGCTTATGATATAGGAATAACGGAATCATCTGGACAAACTTTGAGTATAGGTAACTCAAGTTGCATTCGTAATCAACAAATTTTTAATCCTTCTCAAGCAAAAGCAGAAGGTGAAGAAGGATATTATACCTACAAAGATGGTGTAAAAACGTATAATCTAATTTTTAAAAATAGGATAGCTGGGATTAAATCAACATCCGGTTCTGGTGATATAGTAATAAAAGTACCATAATACAAAGGAGAAAAAAATGAAAAAGTTGATAATTATATTGATATGTTTTTTAGGAATTCAATTTTTGCAAGCAGATAGTATTCAGAATATTAGTGGAGGTAATTGCGAAACCCAGATAAAAGATAGGGATCAAAATGCCTTTATAACATTCTATGGAGACAGTCTTGGTGATTTTGTGGATTTCCCTGCTTATGGATTTGTAGGTTGGGACGCTTATCTGGGCTTTTGGAAACCGGATATTGACTGGAGAGTCCAAAACTTTGCCATAGCCGGTTGGACTACAAATAAACGGACAGTAAGCTTATGAAAAAGATCGCGTGTATCCTTGTTCTAACTCTTTCATTCCATAACTGTAAAACAGAAAAAAAAACCGTACTGGACAAATTCTTGGAATCAGCTGCACTTTTATACCGTATAGACGGACTTCTTTATATAAACGTATGTCCGCCAAAAAATGCCACTCTCGGTCAAGGAATAACCACGATTAGTTTAAAAGAGGGAGAGGAATATTGGTTTGATGTTAATACAATTACTCCTTCTCGTTTCACTGATTTGAAAGTTTATGATGTAGGATTTATAGAATTATCCGGAAAAACCTTAGATATAGGTAATCCTAATTGTATGAAAAATAGACAAATTTATGACCCTACACCGGCAAAAGTTGGAGGCATGAATCAATCTACAAATTACAAAGACGGATTTTGGATATATGGCTTATTTTTTGATAATAATCGTTTAGCAAATGTAAAGTCAAAGAGTGGTTCCGGTGAAATTCAAATTAAAAATGCCACCATAAAGTAAAGGAGAATAAAAAGATGAAAAAGCTAATAATAATATTGATATGTTTTTACAGATACAGTATTTGCAAGCAGATAGTGTTAAAAATATAAATGAAGGGTGTAACCCGGATATTAAAGACAGAGGAGAGAACGCATTTCTGACTTTCTACGGTGATAGTCTTGGTGACTTTGTAGATTCAGGGTTTCATGGCATAGTCGGTTGGGATGCTTACTTAGGTTTTTACAGACCTGATTTTGACTCACTACTGGGATGGAGAGTCCAAAACTTTGCAGTGGAAGGTTGGACTACTAGAAGTATTTATGAAGGTCTAAAAAGTGTTTATACAATAAAGACACTCGTGCTAATTTCAAAATGTCCAATACAATTGCAATGGAAATTGGTGGAAACGACATGGTGAATTACACTCCTCTATTGATATTTATGCCATGGAAATATTGGACATACAGAGACCCAACAACTAACAAGGATGTCAAAGGAGTGGTAGATGTCGTTCTTCACAATATCAAAGTTCTAATCTACTTTTTCCGTCATCCGCTAATCGACAAAAACGTCCTTGTTATGGGAAACTTTCCCACACTGGCTTATAGCCCGACTTTAGGAAATGTCGGAGACTATTTTGAAATTCAAAAAGCTTTTAGCGACATTTATTATAGGAAATGGAACGAGAAGGACCCTAATACTAACGTGGAAAAGGATGATCAAAAAGAAAATTTGGACTTTTACAAGAAGTAACGGCGTATGCCATGATATTGACAAGTTCCGCATTAGAAGTAATGTACACTGCCAATGAACTTTTCGGTGATAAACTGGGTGAAACATTGGACAACCTTTTTGATACCATGTTACCCAGCAGAATCAAAGACAAGAAATTAGATAGTTTTAAAGCTGCTCATCAATCATCTGTCGAATGGTATCTTGAATGGGTTTACTATAATTCTGCTAACCTTACAAATGCAGCAAGTTTTGGTTTGTATCTGATGCAACCTGGTCTGGAAGCATTGGCAGTAGAGATGCGAGACAGAACACGCAACATGAAACCGGAGATAACAAGTTTGGACAAAACACAAACCTATACGGCACACAATCGAAAGGGGCGGAAACTATGTAGACTTTTTACCTCTTTATCACCTAACGGTTAGGAGTAAAGATTGTAAGGAATATGGTTATTGTTGGGTAGCAAATCCAATACTCTATCGAGATAACCTACCAGGTCACATCAATCATTTAGGTTATTACCTTTGGGCAAATTCACTTTCTCAAAAGCTCGCAGAGTTGGACAGTGATAACGATTGGAAACACACAAACGTTTTAGGATTCGACAAGCCAAGTAATACCAAAAAAGATGGAACGATTGAAGAAACACCAGACGGTTTCAATGACCCAATTGTACCGATAGACGAAAACGGAAATGAGGTAACACCGGAAGAACCTGCCACTGGTATAGACTTTATGTTACTCCTATGCTTCTTTTTCGGCAGTTGTCACTTCTAACAACCTTGGTTTTGGCAACTTTCAGTTCTTGCATAGAGCAAAAAGATGCCAATCCAAACGTTTTGCTTGCCCTTCTCTACCCAAGAGAAAGGGTTTACCACAGATGAACACCGATGTACACAGATTTTCAGTAATCAAAGGAGAACAACCATGAAAAAACTTATTATAATTTGCAAGAAGATAATCCTCTACGGCTTTGCGTCTTTATCTATTGCCGTATCCGGACTTATCCTTGTTGCTTGTATGAAACAAAAGAGTCCCACATTCTTTCCAATCGCTCTTTTGGGTTCCAAAGTAGAACCATACACCTACGAAGACATAGGATTAACACCCGAAAACCAAGCTCCCGACAAAGAAGTCACCGACACCAGAGAACCAAGTATTCCTCTTATGTCCGATACGGAACGAGCTTTCATAAAAAGCGTTATGCAGGAAATGGACGATATTGGAATTATGACAGAAGAAGCTTTTGCCGAATCATCTCGAACCGGAATGAAGGCTATGTCCGAAAAACTTCCCAATGATGTGGAATTAGACGAAATCATTGACAATACACTGGAAGATAAACCCGTTCCGGAAAGACCCAAAGTGTCAAAAGAAGAAGTTCTGCGAAGAGAATCTGCTGCTGCGGATAGATACTACAACTCTTTACGAGAAAAATTCCCGGAACTAAGCAAAGAAGAACTGATTCAATTGAGAATCAATATTACTCTCGGATTAGTGATTGTGCGTATGCAAAAAGATTATAATCCTCCTGACGGAATTCCCAATGAAGTTTTGGATATGGCAAAGGACAAAGCCGTCAAGTTTCGACAGGTGATAAATACGGAACTTGTAAAAAGAGGAGTGACGAGTTTATGAAACTTTTTGTAAAGCTAATCTTGATTATCAGTTTAGTGACTTATTGCAAGAATTCGGAACCGGAAAATTTGATGATGGACCCGGCATTTTTGCTTATGTTGTATGAAAATTCGATATATAAAAACTATTGCCCTTCAAAAAATGCAACCTTGGACTCAGGAACTTATACCATAACCCTAAACACAGGAGAAGAATATTGGTTTGATGTAGCGAGTAAATCATATAGAACTTATGCAATAGGAATTGCAAAATCATCTTCAGATCAAGCCTTTACATTTTTCAATGGTGCTTGTTCTTATAATTTTACCATAACCAATCAACGTAAAACATTTACTGCTGATCAAGAAAAAAAGGTTTGGTATAGTGATAATGAGTTTGTATATTTTGATTTTATTTTTATTCCAGGAAGAGAAAACTACTTTGGAGCCATCAAAATGGCAAGTGGCAGAGGAAATATTGTATTAAAAATACCATAGGAGAAAACAATGAAAAAAATTATAACAATTATTTTTTTACTAACCATTATTCCTTTTTATCTATTTGCAGATAATGTATCAAAAGGAGATTGCAATACAAGTCTGGATGACTATGACGGACAAGCTACAATCACCTTTTTAGGTGACAGTCTTGGAGACTTTGTGGACGATGCTACCTGGGGTTGGGTAGGCTGGGATGCTTATCTGTATTTTCATAGATCTGATATTCCATGGAGAGTTCAAAACCTCGCAGTAGCCGGTTGGAAAACAAATAACGTGTTTAATTATTTAAAAAACTGTACCTTACCAGGTAATCGAGATAATTTTAAAACAGCCAACCATGTTGCCTTTGAAATTGGTGGAAATGATTTTATTACTTGGTATCCAATACTAACCTATATGCCTTGGAAATTTTCCTCTTATACCGACCCTCTTACGAATGAATGGGTAGTTGGGTCAACAGAGTATATTTTACACAACACAAAAGCCATTATACGATTTCTGCGTCATCCTATGATTGATAAAGATGTTTTGGTTATGGGAAACTTTCCCGCTTTGAGTTATAGCCCCAGCCTTGGAAATATGGGAGACTATTTTGATATGGACAAGAAAAGACTTGATGATTTTTATCTAAAATTCCAAGAAGTGAAAGGTTCTTTACGAATGAGTCGAGAAGACAATGCAAACCTTTTAAATGAATTTTTACAAGCCTTTAATGCCCTTGAGGAAATCCAAGAACTTCTGGTAAAACAATTTAATCTTAGGCGTGATTTTATTAACCATACTTTAGAAGAGATCGCTAATTGGAGTTTCCATACGGATATTGATCTGAGCCGAAGCAAACCGACACCAAGCGAATTAAAACAAGATTACTTAAAATGGCTTGCTATGGTAAAAGCAAATCCAACCACGATCTTAAGTTTAGGACTGTTTTTTACACAACCTGGTTTGGAACAAACAGCCATAGACGAAAGAGAATATACAAGAAGCAGAGACAAAACATACAACGACCCAAAAGGAAACATGCCAAGTGAAACAGTTCCAACAGACCCAAGTAGAAAAGGTGGGGATTATGTTTTCTTTTTACCGCTTTATCCTTTGTTGGTGAGACAAACGGATTGCTTGAATTAGGGGACAGTGTTGGGTAGGAGAACCTGTATTTTTTAGAGATTTTTACCAGGACATGTCAATCATTTAGGTTATACGGTGTGGTCTAGCCAAATAGCAAAAAAAGCAACCGATTTAAACTGGCAGAATCAACAACTTAGGAATGATGGAAAAGTTCATCATTTTAATTTTGAAGATCAGCCTGATATAGAAGTTGAAATTGAACCTTATCAAGCTCCACCACCTCCGTCCAATATAGACTGGTTAATACTTCTATGTTTCATTTTTGGTCAATGTCATTTTTAATTTTAACAACCTTGCTTTTGGCAACCCTCAGTTCTTGCATAGAGCAAAAAGATGCCAATCCCAATGCAATGCTCGCTCTTCTCTACCCAAGAGAAAGGGTTTACCACAGATGAACACCGATGTACACAGATTTTCAGTAATCAAAGGAGAATAACCATGAAAAAACTTATTATAATTTGCAAGAAGATAATCCTCTACGGCTTTTTGTCTTTATCTATTGCCGTATCCGGACTTGTCCTTGTTGCTTGTATGAAACAAAAGAGTCCCACATTCTTTCCAATTGCTCTTTTGGGTTCCAAAGTAGAACCATACACCTACGAAGACATAGGATTAACACCCGAAAACCAAGCTCCCGACAAAGATGTTACCAACACCAAAGAGCCAAGCATTCCTCTTATGTCCGATACGGAACGGACTGCAATCAAATCTTATGTGGAGGAAATGGGAAGTATGGACATGATGACGGAAGAATATTGGAAAAAAACTTCTCGTAATTCTATGAAAGTATTATCAGAAAATCAATACTCCGATGAGGAGATCAAAAACCATTTAGATAATTTATTGGTAGACGACGTACCAATACCTGATCCATTCCGTGATTCCCTGGAAGAAGTTCTCAGAAGAGAGTCAGCGGCGGCTGACCGATACTATGATGGTATCAAAGAAGAATTCCCAAACCTTAGCAACGAACACTTGATCCAAATCCGGATTCACCTGACACTTGCATTAGTCTTACTCAGATTCCAGAAGGACTACAATGACCCAAATGGACTCACACCAGAAATACTTGATATGGCAAAGGACAAAGCCGTCAAGTTTCGACAGGTGATAAATACGGAACTTGTAAAAAGAGGAGTGACAAGTTTATGAAAAGTTTATTATGTATCCTTGTTATATCCCTTTCATTTCATAACTGTTGGAATCAAGAAACTCCAGAGGATAGATATGCAAAAAAGCTTAGTTTGTTATTCTTTCTTGATATTTATCTTTGGATAAACGTGTGTCCACCTAAAAATGCTACTTTAACACAAGGCATACATACAATTACTCTAAACGAAGGAGAGGAATATTGGTTTAATATTAAGGATGTAAAGCCTTCATTTAGTTTTGATATTTATGATTTGGGAATAGCAGAGTCATCCGGACAAACTATAAGTGTCGGAGACCCTAATTGTCTAAAAAATCAACAAATTACAAACCCATCTTCCAAAGCAAAAGCGGAGGGGGAAAAACCTATGTATTATAAAGATGGTTTTGGAATATATCGCTTTATATTATCAGGAAGTGATACTGATTTAGTTGGAATAAAATCTACTTTAGGTTCAGGCGAAGTGAAAATCAAAGTGCCATATTAAGAAGGAGAATTGAACAATGAAAAAATTTATTATTATATTGATATGTTTTTTACAAATGCAAAATATACAATCAGACAGTGTTAAAAATATAACGGAAGGGTGTAATCCGGATATTAAAGACAGAGGAGAGAATACGTTTTTAACGTTTTATGGCGACAGTCTTGGTGACCTTGTGGACTTGCCTACGCACGGATTAGTTGGTTGGGATGCTTACTTAGGTTTTTTCAGACCGGATTTTGACCCACTAGGATGGAGAATTCAAAACTTTGCAGTTATAGGTTGGACTACAAGAAGTATTTATAATGCTCTAAAGGAATGTTTAAAAAGTAAAGAAGCTCGCAAAGAGTTTAAAATGTCCAATACGATTGCAATGGAAATCGGCGGGAACGACATGGTAAACTACACTCCCCTATTGATATTTATGCCATGGAAGTATTGGACATATAGGGACCCAACAACCAACAAGGATGTCAAAGGAGTGGTTGATGTCGTTATTTACAACATCAAAGTTCTAATCTACTTTTTCCGTCATCCGCTAATAGACAAAAACGTTCTTGTTATGGGTAACTTTCCTTCTTTGAGTTATAGCCCAACTCTAGGACATGTAGGAGATTACTTCTCTGCTTTTCAACACATGACCGATATATTTTATCAAAAATGGACTGAAACGGTTCCACCTTTAAATATCCAAAGGGACGATCAATTTGAAAACGCTCAAATACAAAAGGAGCTTACAATAGATATTTGGAAAAAATTGCTCGAAATTATAGGGTCACCAGCAAATTTAATCGAAGATTTATTCGGACCTCAATTTACAACTAAATTTGTCCATTTTTTGGAGGAAGTCATTCCAAAGAAAGAAAAGATACCAGATGCAATAGAACCTTTTCAAACTAATGCACCGGATTGGTATTTCAAATGGGTTTATCATACCTACCGTAATCCCACTACTGCCATAAGTTTTGGCTTGTATCTGATGCAACCTGGCTTGGAGTCTCTTGCAATGGATTTGCGAGAGAAAACGCGAAATTGGGATAGAACATTTACCTACAAAGAAGACAATACACAAACATATACAGCCCAAAATCGCAAAGGTGGGGACTATGTTCATTTTTTACCTCTTTACCATACTCTAGTAAGAAAATATGATTGTAGTGCTTATTTGTATTGTTGGGTAGGACAACCAATGTATTACAGAGACGCTACGCCTGGTCATATAAATCATTTTGGTTATTACGTTTGGGCTAATGCTCTTTCTCAAAAGATTGAAGACCTTGGTTGGCATAATGATAGGGATTTACGTTTTGGTGGAGCACCTCAAGACCCTGGATTTGAAATGCCAATTGAGCCAGAAGATGAAAAGGGAAATAAGTTAGGAACGGAAACATTGGAAACTACCGATATAGACTTTATGTTACTCTTATGCTTCTTTTTCGGCAGTTGCCACTTCTAACAACCTTGGTATTGGCAACTTTCAGTTCTTGCATAGAGCAAAAAGATGCCAATCCTAACGCCTTACTTGCTCTTCTCTACCCAAGAGAAGTTGTAGAAGAATCCTATACCCTCACAAAAGATTGGAACGGTTGTATGATGACATTCCAAAAAGGCACAACAAAACTCTCCTTTTGCTTTGAAGTTCCAAGAAAATCCTGCAAACCTTCTTATTTTATCAACATCCCCGATTCGCAAACACTCCAAAATAGAAAAGACGACCTCTCTTTCCTTGCACTGAATTTTATAAACTGTACGTCTTATACTTCTTCTTTAAGTAATCTCTATGATACTATCCAACCTCCAGCATCCACATTTATCGAGAGAATAAGTTCTTATCCGGGACCAATGAATGAAAGTGATTTCACGGTAACGTATCGTGAAAATTGTTCTTACAACACTATCAAGGTAGAACAAAATACGGGTTTTCAAAGGTTTTTCACCAGTGATGAGTTTACCTCACAAAACAGAATCGAAGCCGAACTTGGCTGGATGAACGGAACGACAAAACAATGCCTGATTGATTTGAGCCAATCACAAACAACGATTGACTTAAGCTTTGCCGTAAGAAGCAAGACGATTCTACCGGGTGCGGTGTGCTCGCTTGTTTCCGGTTCGAGTATTGCGACTTGTCCATGGAGTAAATAAAAGAAAAAGGGTTTACCACAGATGGACACAGATAAACACCGATGGATTTGAGAGATGAGACGTTTTGTTTTAGGAGTATTGCTTTTTATTGGACTGAATTGTGCGAGTAAATCGGGTGAAAACATTGATGCGTTTTTCTGGTTGTGGCTTTATAATATCGGTGATGAAACATCTTACAAAGAATGCGCTGCCAATTCATGGAAGAATCCGCATGAATTCGTTGACAAGAAAGGCGATGTAAAAATAGGGGCTTACCAAATGGTTACGGGAGATGTTGGCTTTCTTGATTTGACAGGTGGAAAGATAGAAAAGACGGATGATTTCCTTTACATGGATATGGAAGTAGCATCACTTCCGGAAAGTCTTCCCATAAACCAAGTGGATCAAGACCCAATTCCCGAATACGAATGGACGTATAGGTTTGAAAAAGACGAGAATCGTTATACAATCGGAATTATCCATTCACCTGAAGGTTTGAAATCGAGTCAAAATACAAAAGACTTTCCGGTTTTGGTTTTAAAGAACAATTCCAATATCGGAGCATGTAGCCCGCTTGGAGTGCAGAGTAATGTTTACAAGTTTTCTTGCGATTTGAACGCTTTACCGGAATTGAAGGAAATAGATGAAAGTTATACTTTTAACGTTATACTGCGTTATCGAACAAACAACGCTGTTTTTAAAGACTGTTATTGAAATCTAATTTATCAAAGGAGAATAAACCATGAAAAAACTTATTATAATTTGCAAGAAGATCATCCTCTACGGCTTTGTGTCTTTATCTATTACCGTATCCGGACTTATCCTTGTTGCTTGTATGAAACAAAAGAGTCCCACATTCTTTCCAATCGCTCTTTTGGGTTCCAAAGTAGAACCATACACCTACGAAGACATAGGGTTAACACCGGAAAACCAAGCTCCCGACAAGGATGTCACCAACACCAGAGAACCAAGTATTCCTCTTATGTCCGATACGGAACGGGCTGCAATTAAGTCTTATGTGGAGGAAATGGGAAGTATGGACATGATGACGGAAGAATATTGGAAAAAAACTTCTCGTAATTCTATGAAAGTATTATCAGAAAATCAATACTCCGATGAGGAGATCAAAAACCATTTAGATAATTTATTGGTAGACGACGTACCAATACCTGATCCATTCCGTGATTCCCTGGAAGAAGTTCTCAGAAGAGAGTCAGCGGCGGCTGACCGATACTATGATGGTATCAAAGAAGAATTCCCAAACCTTAGCAACGAACACTTGATCCAAATCCGGATTCACCTGACACTTGCATTAGTCTTACTCAGATTCCAGAAGGACTACAATGATCCAAATGGACTCACGCCAGAAATACTTGATATGGCAAAGGACAAAGCCGTCAAGTTTCGACAGGTGATAAATACGGAACTTGTAAAAAGAGGAGTGACGAGTTTATGAAAAGTTTATTATGTATCCTTGTTATATCTCTTTCATTCCATAACTGTAAAACAGAAAAAAGTTCAGCAGAAAAAATGGGAGAACTATTTCTAAACTTGGTTCTGATAGATAGCTATCTGTGGGTAAATGTCTGCCCCGCAAAAAATGCAACCTTAACACAAGGTACGCACACAATTACTCTAAGTGAAGGAGAAGAATACTGGTTTGACGTGAGTACGAATAGTGAACCTTTTAGTAGTTATTCGAAATCCTATTTTATAGGAATATCAGAATCATCTGGACAAACTTTGAGTATAGGCAATCCTACTTGTAATAGAAATAAACAAATTTTTAACCCTTCTCAAGCAAAAGCAGAAGGTGAAGAAGAGGATTATATCCTTAAAAATGGAATAAAAGAATATCTTTTAGGATTTAAAAATAGTATAGCTGGGATCAAATCAACAGGTTCTGGCGATATAGTAATAAAAGTACCATAATACAAAGGAGAAAAAAATGAAAAAGTTGATAATTATATTGATATGTTTTTTAGGAATTCAATCTTTGCAGACAGACAGCATTGGGAATATACAGGAAAACTGCGAAACCCAGATAAAAGATAGGGATCAAAACGCCTTTATAACATTCTATGGAGACAGTCTTGGTGATTTTGTGGATTTCCCTGCTTATGGATTTGTAGGTTGGGACGCTTATCTGGGCTTTTGGAAACCGGATATTGATTGGAGAGTGCAGAACTTTGCCATAGCCGGTTGGACAACACAAAGTATTTTTGATGGTTTAACAAAATGTCTGACTGAACAAACTAGAGAACAACGCACAAAGTTTGTCACGTCCAATCATATCGCTTTGGAAGTTGGTGGAAACGATTTTCTAAATATGACACCTACTTTGATATTTATGCCATGGAAGTATTGGTCATACACAGACCCGACTACTGGAAAAGAGGTAAAAGGTGCTGTGGATGTAACTTTGCACAACATCAAAGTTTTGATTTACTATTTTCGGCATCCGCTAATTGACAAAGACGTGTTGGTTATGGGGAATTTCCCTGGTCTAACTTATAGTCCAACTTTAGGAAATATCGGTGATTATTTCGATGGGGTAAAATCTTTAGGTGATGTCATGTATCAAAAATGGAATGAAAAAGTCGGTCCTATTGATGTAGTGGCAAATTATCAAAAACAAAATTTAGAAACTTTAATGGATATTGCAAAAGAAGTTTTGGAATCAACTTTCTATGTGGCAACAGCTTTGTTCGGTTCACAAGTTGGTGAAACATTAGACTCGTTCTTAGATGGAATATTCCCTAACAAAGAAAAGATACCAGGTGCGATAGAACCTTTTCAAACTAATGCACCGGATTGGTATTTCAAATGGGTTTATCATACCTACCGTAATCCCACTACTGCCATAAGTTTTGGCTTGTATCTGATGCAACCTGGCTTGGAGTCTCTTGCAATGGATTTGCGAGAGAAAACGAAATTGGGATAGAACATTTACCTACAAAGAAGACAATACACAAACATATACAGCCCAAAATCGCAAAGGTGGGGACTATGTTCATTTTTTACCTCTTTACCATACTCTAGTAAGAAAATATGATTGTAGTGCTTATTTGTATTGTTGGGTAGGACAACCAATGTATTACAGAGACGCTACGCCTGGTCATATAAATCATTTTGGTTATTACGTTTGGGCTAATGCTCTTTCTCAAAAGATTGAAGACCTTGGTTGGCATAATGATAGGGATTTACGTTTTGGTGGAGCACCTCAAGACCCTGGATTTGAAATGCCAATTGAGCCAGAAGATGAAAAGGGAAATAAGTTAGGAACGGAAACATTGGAAACTACCGATATAGACTTTATGTTACTCTTATGCTTCTTTTTCGGCAGTTGTCACTTCTAACAACCTTGGTATTGGCAACTTTCAGTTCTTGCATAGAGCAAAAAGATGCCAATCCCAATGCGATGCTCGCTCTTCTCTACCCAAGAGAAGTTGTAGAAGAATCCTATATCCTCACAAAAGATTGGAACGGCTGTATGATGACATTCCAAAAAGGCACAACAAAACTCTCCTTTTGCTTTGAAGTTCCAAGAGAATCCTGTAAACCTTCTTATTTTATCAACATTCCAGACTCTCAAACACTCCAAAACAGAAAAGACGACCTCTCTTTCCTTGCACTGAATTTTACAAACTGCACGTCTTATACTTCTTCTTTAAGTAATCTCTATGATACTATCCAACCTCCAGCATCTACGTTTATCGAGAGAATAAGTTCTTATCCGGGACCAATGAATGAAAGTGATTTCACGGTAACGTATCGTGAAAATTGTTCTTACAACACTATCAAGGTAGAACAAAATGCGGGTTTTCAAAGGTTTTTCACCAGTGATGAGTTTACCTCACAAAACAGAATCGAAGCCGAACTTGGTTGGATGAACGGAACAACCGAACAATGCCTGATTGATTTGAGCCAATCACAAACAACGATTGACTTAAGCTTTGCCGTAAGAAACAAAACGATATTACCTGGTGCAGTGTGCTCTCTTGTTTCCGGTTCGAGTATTGCGACTTGTCCATGGAGCAAGTAGAACAGAAAGGTTTTCACCACAGATAGACACGGATAAACACCGATTAGGATGAAGTTTATATATGAAATATGCTTGTTTTGTTTTTATTATTTTTGTAGTTTTGAACTTTAATTGTGCGAATGGTTCAAACGGAAAAGGTGATAAAATATTTTGGTTGTGGTTTTACAATATTGGTGATGAAACATCTTACAAAGAATGCGCTGCCAATTCATGGAAGAATCCGCATGAATTCGTTGACAAGAAAGGCGATGTAAAAATAGGGGCTTACCAAATGGTTACGGGAGATGTTGGCTTTCTTGATTTGACAGGTGGAAAGATAGAAAAGACGGATGATTTCCTTTACATGGATATGGAAGTAGCATCACTTCCGGAAAGTCTTCCCATAAACCAAGTGGATCAAGACCCAATTCCCGAATACGAATGGACGTATAGGTTTGAAAAAGACGAGAATCGTTATACAATCGGAATTATCCATTCACCTGAAGGTTTGAAATCAAGTCAAAATACAAAAGACTTTCCGGTTTTGGTTTTAAAGAACAATTCCAATATCGGAGCATGTAGCCCGCTTGGAGTGCAGAGTAATGTTTACAAGTTTTCTTGCGATTTGAACGCTTTACCGGAATTGAAGGAAATAGATGAAAGTTATACTTTTAACGTTATACTGCGTTATCGAACAAACAACGCTGTTTTTAAAGACTGTTATTGAAATCTAATTAACCAAAGGAGAATAACCATGAAAAAACTTATTATAATTTGCAAGAAGATCATCCTCTACGGCTTTTTGTCTTTATCTATTGCCGTATCCGGACTTGTCCTTGTTGCTTGTATGAAACAAAAGAGTCCCACATTCTTTCCAATTGCTCTTTTGGGTTCCAAAGCAGAACCCTACACCTACGAAGACATAGGGTTAACACCGGAAAACCAAGCTCCCGACAAGGATGTTACCAACACCAGAGAACCAAGTATTCCTCTTATGTCCGATACGGAACGGGCTGCAATCAAATCTTATGTGGAGGAAATGGGAAGTATGGACATGATGACGGAAGAATATTGGAAAAAAACTTCCAGCGAATCCATGCGAGCTTTATCTGAAATACCCTATAGTGATGATGAAATTAACAATCATTTAAACGATTTTTTGGCAAACGAAGTTCCGATTCCGGAACCTCCTCGTGAATCACCAAACGAAGTCCTAAGAAGAGAATCCGCAGCGGCTGACCGATACTATGATGGTATTAAAGAAGAATTCCCAAATCTCAGCAACGAACACTTGATCCAAATCCGGATTCACCTGACACTTGCATTAGTCTTACTCAGATTCCAGAAGGACTACAATGACCCAAATGGACTCACACCAGAAATACTTGATATGGCAAAGGACAAAGCCGTCAAGTTTCGACAGGTGATAAATACGGAACTTGTAAAAAGAGGAGTAACGAGTTTATGAAAAGTTTATTATGTATCCTCGTTGTGTCTCTTTCATTCCATAACTGTAAAACAGAAAAAAGAACCTTACTGGATAAATTCTTAGAATCGGCCGCTTTTTTATCACTAATAGACGGATACCTTTGGGTAAACGTATGTCCACCCAAAAATGCAACCTTAACACAAGGTACACACACAATCACCTTAAACGAAGGAGAGGAATATTGGTTTGATGTGAATACGGATAGTAAGCCGCGTAGTAGTTATGCTATGTCTTACGAAATAGGAGTAGCTGAATCATCAGGACAAAATTTGAGTGCTGGTAATCCGGAATGTATTCAGAATAAACAAATTTTTGAACCTTCTACAATTGAGGCAGAAGGAATAGGAGTAAGTTATTATAAAGACGGATTCAGTATTTATATATTTTTATTTAGAGATGGATTGGCAGGAATCAAATCAAAATCCGGTTCCGGTGAAATCAAAATAAAAATACCGTAATACAAACATGTAATATATAGGAGAATAAGAAAATGAAAGTATTTTGGATTATATTAATTTGCATTTTGCAGATACAGTATCTGCAAGCAGACAGTGTTAAGGTTATACGAAGAAATAGCTGCGATACTGATATTAAAGACAGAGGAGAGAACGCTTTTCTAACTTTTTACGGCGACAGTCTTGGTGACTTTGTGGATAAGCATACACACGGCATAGTTGGTTGGGATGCTTATTTAGGTTTTTATAGACCGGATTTTGACCCACTAGGGTGGAGAGTCCAAAACTTTGCCATAGCTGGCTGGACTACAAATAAACGGACAGTAAGCTTATGAAAAAGATCGCGTGTATCCTTGTTCTAACTCTTTCATTCCATAACTGTAAAACAGAAAAAAAAACCGTACTGGACAAATTCTTGGAATCAGCTGCACTTTTATACCGTATAGACGGACTTCTTTATATAAACGTATGTCCGCCAAAAAATGCCACTCTCGGTCAAGGAATAACCACGATTAGTTTAAAAGAGGGAGAGGAATATTGGTTTGATGTTAATACAATTACTCCTTCTCGTTTCACTGATTTGAAAGTTTATGATGTAGGATTTATAGAATTATCCGGAAAAACCTTAGATATAGGTAATCCTAATTGTATGAAAAATAGACAAATTTATGACCCTACACCGGCAAAAGTTGGAGGCATGAATCAATCTACAAATTACAAAGACGGATTTTGGATATATGGCTTATTTTTTGATAATAATCGTTTAGCAAATGTAAAGTCAAAGAGTGGTTCCGGTGAAATTCAAATTAAAGTACCATAAAGTAAAGGAGAATAAAAAGATGAAAAAGCTAATAATAATATTGATATGTTTTTTACAGATACAGTATTTGCAAGCAGATAGTGTTAAAAATATAAATGAAGGGTGTAACCCGGATATTAAAGACAGAGGAGAGAACGCATTTCTGACTTTCTACGGTGATAGTCTTGGTGACTTTGTAGATTCAGGGTTTCATGGCATAGTCGGTTGGGATGCTTACTTAGGTTTTTACAGACCTGATTTTGACTCACTACTAGGATGGAGAGTCCAAAACTTTGCAGTGGAAGGTTGGACTACTAGAAGTATTTATGAAGGTCTAAAAAAGTGTTTATACAATAAAGACACTCGTGCTAATTTCAAAATGTCCAATACAATTGCAATGGAAATTGGTGGAAACGACATGGTGAATTACACTCCTCTATTGATATTTATGCCATGGAAATATTGGACATACAGAGACCCAACAACTAACAAGGATGTCAAAGGAGTGGTAGATGTCGTTCTTCACAATATCAAAGTTCTAATCTACTTTTTCCGTCATCCGCTAATCGACAAAAACGTCCTTGTTATGGGAAACTTTCCCACACTGGCTTATAGCCCGACTTTAGGAAATGTCGGAGACTATTTTGAAATTCGAAAAGCTTTTAGCGACATTTATTATAGGAAATGGAACGAGAAGGACCCTAATACTAACGTGGAAAAGGATGATCAAAAAGAAAATTTGGACTTTTTACAAGAAGTAACGGCGTATGCCATGATATTGACAAGTTCCGCATTAGAAGTAATGTACACTGCCAATGAACTTTTCGGTGATAAACTGGGTGAAACATTGGACAACCTTTTTGATACCATGTTACCCAGCAGAATCAAAGACAAGAAATTAGATAGTTTTAAAGCTGCTCATCAATCATCTGTCGAATGGTATCTTGAATGGGTTTACTATAATTCTGCTAACCTTACAAATGCAGCAAGTTTTGGTTTGTATCTGATGCAACCTGGTCTGGAAGCATTGGCAGTAGAGATGCGAGACAGAACACGCAACATGAAACCGGAGATAACAAGTTTGGACAAAACACAAACCTATACGGCACACAATCGAAAGGGCGGAAACTATGTAGACTTTTTACCTCTTTATCACCTAACGGTTAGGAGTAAAGATTGTAAGGAATATGGTTATTGTTGGGTAGCAAATCCAATACTCTATCGAGATAACCTACCAGGTCACATCAATCATTTAGGTTATTACCTTTGGGCAAATTCACTTTCTCAAAAGCTCGCAGAGTTGGACAGTGATAACGATTGGAAACACACAAACGTTTTAGGATTCGACAAGCCAAGTAATACCAAAAAAGATGGAACGATTGAAGAAACACCAGACGGTTTCAATGACCCAATTGTACCGATAGACGAAAACGGAAATGAGGTAACACCGGAAGAACCTGCCACTGGTATAGACTTTATGTTACTCCTATGCTTCTTTTTCGGCAGTTGTCACTTCTAACAACCTTGGTTTTGGCAACTTTCAGTGCTTGCATAGAGCAAAAAGATGCCAATCCCAATGCGATGCTCGCTCTTCTCTACCCAAGAGAAGTTGTAGAAGAATCCTATATCCTCACAAAAGATTGGAACGGCTGTATGATGACATTCCAAAAAGGCACAACAAAACTCTCCTTTTGCTTTGAAGTTCCAAGAGAATCCTGTAAACCTTCTTATTTTATCAACATTCCAGACTCTCAAACACTCCAAAACAGAAAAGACGACCTCTCTTTCCTTGCACTGAATTTTACAAACTGCACGTCTTATTGAACAGATACAAGATTATTTAAAGAACCAAATTCCCATTCTTTAAAATTGTCAAAATAAATTTCGATTAGTTCTTTCACTTCAGCAGCTTTTATAAAATTGCCTGTTTTATTCTTTTCATAAAAATCAAACTTACAAAGGTTATAATCCTTTAAAACATTTGGGACTTTGGAAAGTAAAATGTAATCATAATAGCCTTTTAACTCATTGATAATTTCCAGTCTATCAGAAAAAGAATAGTGGATTTCATACTCAACATAGGTTTGAGCGAGTTTTTTAAGCTCTTCAAATTTGTTTAATTCAATATTACGAGAATAAATTGATGAGTCCATTCGTTCCAAATAAAAATTCAAAACATTATCATATTCTTGGTTAAAACCTTGTCGTAATTCGATAAGAGCAACTTC
This sequence comes from Leptospiraceae bacterium, assembly GCA_024233865.1. Taxonomy (GTDB): domain Bacteria; phylum Spirochaetota; class Leptospiria; order Leptospirales; family Leptospiraceae; genus JACKPA01. The sequence continues at coordinate 164,805 of JACKPA010000013.1, forward strand.
TCTCAGCTTTTTAAAACAAAAAATTAAGTATCCTGATATTTCCGGATCAATAACATTTGTATACATCAATAATTCCTTTGGGTATGCTCCATGATTTGCCCATTATCCATCGATTCTGATTTGACAGGCTCAAAAACAGTTTTTACTCGATGAAAAGCTTTTGCTGAGCGATACTTATCCGCATCATCTTGTTTTATTTTTGTATGAGATGGATTCTTAAATACTTTCCAGTAAATCCAAGAAACAAGCCTTGACCAGATTGTAACTTCTTCATTTGCTACCCTTTCGATTTCATCTGTCATTTTTGTATATGCTTTTGAAAAAACATAATCAGCTTTGGAACTTTTTTTCAAATAGTCTTCTCTATGGAAAAGCTCTTCTTGATTCTCGCTCATTCATTCTATCCTTTATTAAAAGGTTTAAATAAACTAAAAAATCGTCAAGTTTTTTCAGAAAAAATTACCTTCCGTTGATTATAGAAAATAAAGACGACCATAAGGACTTTTAAATGCTTATTCTTCTTATCATTGTTGTCATTTTTACAAAATTAGGTAATAATGCTATAAATCTTAAATATTTTTTTTAGATATAATAATTTTTCATTGACAGAAAAACGAGTGCTTAATTAAAAATAAATTTAGGCATTTGTGAGATTGATACAAATTATGTCAAATTATAAAATCATCTACAACCTTGTTCTCCATACCGCATTTTTTTTTGTTGCTTGCAGGTGAATTATATGCAGCCCCCCCCCACTTCGACTACGCTCAGTGTCCGGAGGAGTTATGCTCAGTGTCCGGAGGAGTTATGCTCAGTGTCCGGAGGGGTTACGAATCAGTGTCCGATGTTTGGTAATACTTACCATTTTGAAGAAAAAGCCATAAATTTACCCAATTCAGAAGGTGATAAAATTGTTTCCGAAGAATACTACAACAAAATTCGCAATTCTTCCCGCATAAAGGCAGTTGCAGAAAGCTTTTATCTTCTTTCTTCCGGCAGGGAATACCAATGGTACAATACGGATGCCAAACCTTACGAAGAATTTTTTACCGTTTTTCTTAAAGTCGGACTTTTGGCTACTACCGGATACTACTATGTTGCCGCAAAACAAGCAAATTCCGAGATAAACAGCTCGTTTATGGGTTTTGGTTCCGACCAAGCTATCGCCAAGTTTCATAACAGATACAATAATTTCAAGATAGCGGGAGGAATCACTGCTTCCCTTTTTGGCATCACCGCTATTCATAGTTACATTCGATTCGGAACCGATTCCGATTACAAAGACCTTCACATTACAAGTTCGAGTTTGAAACAAGATCAATTTCAGAAATTAAGTTCCATTACTTTAGGAGTAAGTTATGTTTTTTGACCCCCACAGTAGCTTTGGTTTTCGTCTGGCTTTAATGCTCCCCCCAATCGGGGGGAGAAATCGGACTAAAACTCAGTTTTAACTTATTGGGGGGTCTATTTATCAAAGGAGAACAACCATGAAAAAACTTATTATAATTTGCAAGAAGATAATCCTCTACGGCTTTTTGTCTTTATCTATTGCCGTATCCGGACTTGTCCTTGTTGCTTGTATGAAACAAAAGAGTCCCACATTCTTTCCAATTGCTCTTTTGGGTTCCAAAGTAGAACCATACACCTACGAAGACATAGGATTAACACCCGAAAACCAAGCTCCAATACAAAGATGTTACCAACACAATTGAGGCAGAAGGAATAGGAGTAAGTTATTATAAAGACGGATTCAGTATTTATATATTTTTATATACAGGAATATTGATCCAAAGATGGATTGGCAGGAATCAAATCAAAATCCGGTTCCGGTGAAATCAAAATAAAAATACCGTAATACAAACAATGTAATATATAGGAGAATAAGAAAATGAAAGTATTTTGGATTATATTAATTTGCATTTTGTAGATACAGTATCTGCAAGCAGACAGTGTTATTAAGGTTATACGAAGAAAGCTGAAATCTGCGATACTGATATTAAAGACAGAGGAGAGAACGCTTTTCTAACTTTTTACGGCGACAGTCTTGGTGACTTTGTGGATAAGCATACACACGGCATAGTTGGTTGGGATGGAAATATTTAGGTTTTTATAGACCGGATTTTGACCCACTTCGGTGGAGAGTCCAAAACTTTGCCATAGCTGGCTGGACTACAAATAAACGGACAGTAAGCTTATGAAAAGATCGCGTGTATCCTTGTTCTAACTCTTTCATTCCATAACTGTAAAACAGAAAAAAAACCGTACTGGACAAATTCTTGGAATCAAAACCACTTTTATACCGTATAGACGGACTTCTTTATATAAACGTATGTCCGCCAAAAATGCCACTCTCGGTCAAGGAATAACCACGATTAGTTTAAAAGAGGGAGAGGAATATTGGTTTGATGTTAATACAATTACTCCTTCTCGTTTCACTGATTTGAAAGTTTATGATGTAGGATTTATAGAATTATCCGGAAAAACCTTAGATATAGGTAATCCTAATTGTATGAAAAATAGACAAATTTATGACCCTACACCGGCAAAAGTTGGAGGCATGAATCAATCTACAAATTACAAAGACGGATTTTGGATATATGGCTTATTTTTTGATAATAATCGTTTAGCAAATGTAAAGTCAAAGAGTGGTTCCGGTGAAATTCAAATTAAAGTACCATAAAGTAAAGGAGAATAAAAAGATGAAAAAGCTAATAATAATATTGATATGTTTTTTACAGATACAATATTTACAAGCAGATAGTGTTAAAAATATAAATGAAGGGTGTAACCCGGATATTAAAGACAGAGGAGAGAACGCATTTCTAACGTTCTATGGTGACAGTCTTGGAGACTTTGTGGATAAGCATACACATGGTATGGTAGGTTGGGATGCTTATTTAGGTTTTTACAGACCTGATTTTGACTCACTACTAGGATGGAGAGTCCAAAACTTTGCAGTGGAAGGCTGGACTACAAGAAGTATTTATGATGCATTGATTAATTGTTTAAGAAGTAAGGACACTCGTGCTAATTTCAAAATGACCAATACAATTGCAATGGAAATTGGTGGAAACGACATGGTGAATTACACTCCTCTGTTAATATTTATGCCATGGAAATATTGGACATACAGAGACCCAACAACTAACAAGGATGTCAAAGGAGTGGTAGATGTCGTTCTTCACAATATCAAAGTTCTAATCTACTTTTTCCGTCATCCGCTAATCGACAAAAACGTCCTTGTTATGGGAAACTTTCCTACACTGGCTTATAGCCCGACTTTAGGAAATGTCGGAGACTATTTTGAAATTCGAAAAGCTTTTAGCGACATTTATTATAGGAAATGGAACGAGAAGGACCCTAATACTAACGTGGAAAAGGATGATCAAAAAGAAAATTTGGACTTTTTACAAGAAGTAACGGCGTATGCCATGATATTGACAAGTTCCGCATTAGAAGTAATGTACACTGCCAATGAACTTTTCGGTGATAAACTGGGTGAAACATTGGACAACCTTTTTGATACCATGTTACCCAGCAGAATCAAAGACAAGAAATTAGATAGTTTTAAAGCTGCTCATAAATCATCTGTCGAATGGTATCTTGAATGGGTTTACTATAATTCTGCGAACCTTACAACTGCTGCCAGTTTTGGTTTGTATCTGATGCAACCTGGTCTGGAAGCATTGGCAGTAGAGATGCGAGACAGAACACGCAACATGAAACCGGAGATAACAAGTTTGGACAAAACACAAACCTATACGGCACACAATCGAAAGGGCGGAAACTATGTAGACTTTTTACCTCTTTATCACCTAACGGTTAGGAGTAAAGATTGTAAGGAATATGGTTATTGTTGGGTAGCAAATCCAATACTCTATCGAGATAACCTACCAGGTCACATCAATCATTTAGGTTATTACCTTTGGGCAAATTCACTTTCTCAAAAGCTCGCAGAGTTGGACAGTGATAACGATTGGAAACACACAAACGTTTTAGGATTCGACAAGCCAAGTAATACCAAAAAAAGATGGAACGATTGAAGAAACACCAGACGGTTTTTAATGACCCAATTGTACCGATAGACGAAAACGGAAATGAGGTAACACCGGAAGAACCTGCCACTGGTATAGACTTTATGTTACTCCTATGCTTCTTTTTCGGCAGTTGTCACTTCTAACAACCTTGGTTTTGGCAACTTTCAGTGCTTGCATAGAGCAAAAAGATGCCAATCCCAATGCGATGCTCGCTCTTCTCTACCCAAGAGAAGTTGTAGAAGAATCCTATATCCTCACAAAAGATTGGAACGGCTGTATGATGACATTCCAAAAGGCACAACAAAACTCTCCTTTGCTTTTGAAGTTCCAAGAGAATCCTGTAAACCTTCTTATTTTATCAACATTCCAGACTCTCAAACACTCCAAAACAGAAAAGACGACCTCTCTTTCCTTGCACTGAATTTTACAAACTGCACGTCTTATTGAACAGATACAAGATTATTTAAAGAACCAAATTCCCATTCTTTAAAATTGTCAAAATAAATTTCGATTAGTTCTTTCACTTCAGCAGCTTTTATAAAATTGCCTGTTTTATTCTTTTCATAAAAAATCAAACTTACAAAGGTTATAATCCTTTAAAACATTTGGGACTTTGGAAAGTAAAATGTAATCATAATAGCCTTTTAACTCATTGATAATTTCCAGTCTATCAGAAAAAAGAATAGTGGATTTCATACTCAACATAGGTTTGAGCGAGTTTTTTAAGCTCTTCAAATTTGTTTAATTCAATATTACGAGAATAAATTGATGAGTCCATTCGTTCCAAATAAAAATTCAAAACATTATCATATTCTTGGTTAAAACCTTGTCGTAATTCGATAAGAGCAACTTCTCTCAGCTTTTTAAAACAAAAAATTAAGTATCCTGATATTTCGGATCAATAACATTTGTATACATCAATAATTCCTTTGGGTATGCTCCATGATTTGCCCATTATCCATCGATTCTGATTTGACAGGCTCAAAAACAGTTTTTACTCGATGAAAAGCTTTTGCTGAGCGATACTTATCCGCATCATCTTGTTTTATTTTTTGTATGAGATGGATTCTTAAATACTTTCCAGTAAATCCAAGAAACAAGCCTTGACCAGATTGTAACTTCTTCATTTGCTACCCTTTCGATTTCATCTGTCATTTTTTGTATATGCTTTTGAAAAAACATAATCAGCTTTGGAACTTTTTTTCAAATAGTCTTCTCTATGGAAAAGCTCTTCTTGATTCTCGCTCATTCATTCTATCCTTTATTAAAAGGTTTAAATAAACTAAAAAATCGTCAAGTTTTTTCAGAAAAAATTACCTTCCGTTGATTATAGAAAATAAAGACGACCATAAGGACTTTTAAATGCTTATTCTTCTTATCATTGTTGTCATTTTTACAAAATTAGGTAATAATGCTATAAATCTTAAATATTTTTTTTAGATATAATAATTTTTCATTGACAGAAAAACGAGTGCTTAATTAAAAATAAATTTAGGCATTTGTGAGATTGATACAAATTATGTCAAATTATAAAATCATCTACAACCTTGTTCTCCATACCGCATTTTTGCTAGTGCTTGCAGGTGAATTATATGCAGCCCCCCCCCACTTCGACTACGCTCAGTGTCCGGAGGAGTTATGCTCAGTGTCCGGAGGAGTTATGCTCAGTGTCCGGAGGGGTTACGAATCAGTGTCCGATGTTTGGTAATACTTACCATTTTGAAGAAAAAGCCATAAATTTACCCAATTCAGAAGGTGATAAAATTGTTTCCGAAGAATACTACAACAAAATTCGCAATTCTTCCCGCATAAAGGCAGTTGCAGAAAGCTTTTATCTTCTTTCTTCCGGCAGGGAATACCAATGGTACAATACGGATGCCAAACCTTACGAAGAATTTTTTACCGTTTTTCTTAAAGTCGGACTTTTGGCTACTACCGGATACTACTATGTTGCCGCAAAACAAGCAAATTCCGAGATAAACAGCTCGTTTATGGGTTTTGGTTCCGACCAAGCTATCGCCAAGTTTCATAACAGATACAATAATTTCAAGATAGCGGGAGGAATCACTGCTTCGTTTTTTGGTTTTACCGCTATTCATAGTTACATTCGATTCGGAACCGATTCCGATTACAAAGACCTTCACATTACAAGTTCGAGTTTGAAACAAGATCAATTTCAGAAATTAAGTTCCATTACTTTAGGAGTAAGTTATGTTTTTTGACCCCCACAGTAGCTTTGGTTTTCGTCTGGCTTTAATGCTCCCCCCAATCGGGGGGAGAAATCGGACTAAAACTCAGTTTTAACTTATTGGGGGGTCTATTTATCAAAGGAGAACAACCATGAAAAAACTTATTATAATTTGCAAGAAGATAATCCTCTACGGCTTTGTGTCTTTATCTATTGCCGTATCCGGACTTGTCCTTGTTGCTTGTATGAAACAAAAGAGTCCCACATTCTTTCCAATTGCTCTTTTGGGTTCCAAAGTAGAACCATACACCTACGAAGACATAGGATTAACACCCGAAAACCAAGCTCCAGACAAAGATGTTACCAACACCAAAGAGCCAAGCATTCCTCTTATGTCTGCTACGGAACGTTCTGTCATTCAATCGTATATCCAAGATATGAGTGACAATAACATGATGACAGAGGAATCTTGGAAAGAATCGCTCAGTAAAATCCATGAATGCTCTTTCCGTAATTCCACCCAGTGATGATGAAATTACAAACCAACTAAGCGATCTTATCGCTAACCAAGTTCCGATTCCGGACCTCCTCGTGAATCTGCTTCCGAAGTTTTAAGACGTGAATCGGCAGCAGCAGATAGATATTATAGTGGAATAAAGGATCGATTTTCTACTTTCAATAATGAACAAATAATTCAAATACGAATTCATCTAACCCTTGCTCTGGTATTGATTCGATTTCAAAAGGATTACAACGACCCCAACGGTCTTACATCGGAAATATTGGACATGGCAAAGACAAAGCTGTCAAGTTTCGACAGGTGATAAATACGGAACTTGTCAAAAGAGGAGTAACTAGTTTATGAAAACATTACTGTGTATTCTTGTATCGCTTACAATCCTTGTAGGTTGTAACAACCACGAAAGCAAACTGGATGATTTTTTGAAACACAAATTGTTTGGCTTTCTTTTCGTTTATGACATATACGGTTTTGTAAATGACTGTCCCCCTAAAAACGGAACTCTGAATCAGGGAATCAATACGATACACTTGAACGAGGGAGAAGCCTATTGGTTTGATATAAACACGACATCTGAGCCATATTTAAGTGATAGTAAAGATTATTATATAGGATTTAACGCGTTATCCGGACAGTCATTAGATATAGGTAGTTCTGGTTGCTATCGAAATAGACAACTATCACATCCAACTTACCCGCAAAAACCTGGGGGACTGAATCCATCTACTAAATACAAAGACGGTTTTTGGATGTATTTAATAACCTTTAATGGTAATGGTTTGGGAAATGTATTATCTAAGAGTGGAAGCGGTTCGATTCAGATCAAAGTACCGTAGCAAAATAGGAGAATGAAAATGAAAAAAATTATGATAATGATTACAGTAATCTGTTTATTGCAATCCAATGGTTTAAAAGCAGATTATACCCAAGATATAAGTGGTGGTGGAAGTAATTGCAACACAAGCATACAAGATAGGGATAAGAACTCGTTTTTAACTTTTTCGGAGACAGCCTGGGTGATTTTGTAGACTTCCCTATGGAATTATCGGTTGGGATGCCTATCTGGGATTTTACAAGCCTGATATCAACTGGAGAGTGCAGAATTTTGCCATAGCAGGTTGGACTACGGATAGTATATACAACGCTCTAAAAGATTGCTTAAAAGATAGTGATAAACGTAAAAATTTCAGGATGTCGAACACAATCGTAATGGAAATCGGCGGAAATGATATGATGCTAATGACTCCGTTATTGATAGCTATGCCATGGAAGTATTGGACATACCAAGACCCTCTAACCAAAAAAGAAGTAAAAGGAGTGGTAGACGTAATCGTACATAATATCCAAGTCTTGATCTACTACTTCCGACATCCGTTAATAGATAAGAACGTTCTCGTTATGGGAAATTTTCCGACTCTTGCATACAGTCCCACTATGGGAAACGTGAGTGATTATTTTGCTTCGTTTAGTTTGTTTAGTAAAAATGAAGGGTATATTTTTCAAAAATGGAGAGAAATCAGTAATAGCTTGAACATAAATGTCGAGAGGGACGACCAAGCACAAAATATGAAAACTCTCTCTGAAATTTTAAAATTTTCCTTAGTAGACTCAAATCCTTGGATGATGCAATTGTATGCAATTAGTGACCTATTCTTTGGTAGTAAATTCAATAAAGCGTTAGATTCCATTGGTAATGATTTAGTATCTAAAATTTATAATGACCCAACGAAAAATTTACCGAATGATCTTGAAAGGATAAAAGACAGAGCACCTGGTTTATATTTCCAATGGGTTTTACAAATACAAAAATCCTTCAAATGCTCTGAGTTTCGGTCTGTATCTCATGCAACCGAAACTGGAATCTATGGTTATGGAAATGCGAGACAAAACGCGGAATATGGTTCCGGATGTAAAGAATAAAGAAAAAACAAAAAATCTATACGGCTCACAATCGAAAAGGCGGAAACTACGTAGACTTTCTTCCCTTTATGAACTAATGATTAGGGATACGGATTGTGAAAAATACGGTTATTGTTGGGTGGCAAATCCCTTACTTTACGGAGACTCTATGCCTGGTCACGTCAACGCTTTCGGTTATTACATCTGGGCGAATGCACTATCACAAAAACTGGTGGATTTGGAAAATGACAATGATTGGAAATATACGAATCCATTAGGTTATGGAAACGATAAACCCAATAACGACCCCGAACACAAAAATGACGGAACAATTGAGGAACCAGATAAAGATTTTAATCTTGCAATTACACCAGTAGACGAACATGGAAACGATGTTCAAAATGGAAACGGTTGAAACTAACATAGACTGGTTAATACTCTTATGCTTCTTTTTCGGCAGTTGTCACTTCTAACAACCTTGGTATTGGCAACTTTCAGTTCTTGCATAGAGCAAAAAGATGCCAATCCCAATGCGATGCTCGCTCTTCTCTACCCAAGAGAAGTTGTAGAAGAATCCTATATCCTCACAAAAGATTGGAACGGTTGTATGATGACATTCCAAAAGGCACAACAAAACTCTCCCTTGCTTTGAAGTTCCAAGAGAATCCTGTAAACCTTCTTATTTTATCAACATTCCAGACTCTCAAACACTCCAAAACAGAAAAGACGACCTCTCTTTCCTTGCACTGAATTTTACAAACTGCACGTCTTATACTTCTTCTTTAAGTAATCTCTATGATACTATCCAACCTCCAGCATCCACATTTATCGAGAGAATAAGTTCTTATCCGGGACCAATGAATGAAAGTGATTTCACGGTAACGTATCGTGAAAATTGTTCTTACAACACTATCAAGGTAGAACAAAATACGGGTTTTCAAAGGTTTTTCACCAGTGATGAGTTTACCTCACAAAACAGAATCGAAGCCGAACTTGGCTGGATGAACGGAACGACAAAACAATGCCTGATTGATTTGAGCCAATCACAAACAACGATTGACTTAAGCTTTGCCGTAAGAAGCAAGACGATTCTACCGGTGCGGTGTGCTCGCTTGTTTCCGGTTCGAGTATTGCGACTTGTCCATGGAGTAAATAAAAGAAAAGGGTTTACCACAGATGGACACAGATAAACACCGATGGATTTGAGAGATGAGACGTTTTGTTTTAGGAGTATTGCTTTTATTGGACTGAATTGTGCGAGTAAATCGGGTGAAAACATTGATGCGTTTTTCTGGTTGTGGCTTTATAATATCGGTGATGAAACATCTTACAAAGAATGCGCTGCCAATTCATGGAAGAATCCGCATGAATTCGTTGACAAGAAAGGCGATGTAAAAATAGGGGCTTACCAAATGGTTACGGGAGATGTTGGCTTTCTTGATTTGACAGGTGGAAAGATAGAAAAGACGGATGATTTCCTTTACATGGATATGGAAGTAGCATCACTTCCGGAAAGTCTTCCCATAAACCAAGTGGATCAGGACCCAATTCCCGAATACGAATGGACGTATAGGTTTGAAAAAGACGAGAATCGTTATACAATCGGAATTATCCATTCACCTGAAGGTTTGAAATCGAGTCAAAATACAAAAGACTTTCCGGTTTTGGTTTTAAAGAACAATTCCAATATCGGAGCATGTAGCCCGCTTGGAGTGCAGAGTAATGTTTACAAGTTTTCTTGCGATTTGAACGCTTTACCGGAATTGAAGGAAATAGATGAAAGTTATACTTTTAACGTTATACTGCGTTATCGAACAAACAACGCTGTTTTTAAAGACTGTTATTGAAATCTAATTTATCAAAGGAGAATAAACCATGAAAAAACTTATTATAATTTGCAAGAAGATCATCCTCTACGGCTTTTTGTCTTTATCTATTGCCGTATCCGGACTTGTCCTTGTTGCTTGTATGAAACAAAAGAGTCCCACATTCTTTCCAATTGCTCTTTTGGGTTCCAAAGCAGAACCCTACACCTACGAAGACATAGGGTTAACACCGGAAAACCAAGCTCCCGACAAGGATGTTACCAACACCAAAGAGCCAAGTATTCCTCTTATGTCCGATACGGAACGGACTGCAATCAAATCTTATGTGGAGGAAATGGGAAGTATGGACATGATGACGGAAGAATATTGGAAAAAAACTTCCAGCGAATCCATGCGAGCTTTATCTGAAATACCCTATAGTGATGATGAAATTAACAATCATTTAAACGATTTTTTGGCAAACGAAGTTCCGATTCCGGAACCTCCTCGTGAATCACCAAACGAAGTCCTAAGAAGAGAATCCGCAGCGGCTGACCGATACTATGATGGTATCAAAGAAGAATTCCCAAATCTCAGCAACGAACACTTGATCCAAATCCGAATTCACCTGACACTTGCATTAGTCTTACTCAGATTCCAGAAGGACTACAATGATCCAAATGGACTCACACCGGAACTGTTGGACATGGCAAAAGACAAAGCTGTCAAGTTTCGACAGGTGATAAATACGGAACTTGTAAAAAGAGGAGTAACGAGTTTATGAAGAGTTTATTATGTATCCTTGTTGTATCTCTTTCATTCCATAACTGTAAAACAGAAAAAAAAAACATAGCTGGTAATTTCATGGAATCATTTTTCTATTTGTTTATTCTGGATGGATACCTTTGGGTAAACGTATGCCCACCCAAAAATGCAACCTTAACACAAGGTACACACACAATCACTTTAAACGAAGGGGAGGAATATTGGTTTGATGTGAATACGAATAGCAAACCTCGTAGTGAAATGACCTATGAAGTTGGAATTATAGAATCAACAGGACAAACATTGAGTGTAGGTAACCCTAAATGTACAAGAAACGGACAAATATTCAATCCTTCTGAAGTAAAAGCAGAAGGTGAAAAACCGGAAACTTACGAGAATGGTTTTTGGATATATGTTTTTATATTTAGAAATAGTCGTATGGCTGGAATCAAATCAGTATCCGGTTCTGGTGAAGTGAAAATAAAAGTACCGTAATACAAACATGTAATATATAGGAGAATAAGAAAATGAAAGTATTTTGGATTATATTAATTTGCATTTTACAGATACAGTATTTACAAGCAGACAGCACTGCGAATATACAGGCAAATTGTAATACGTCAATTCAAGACAGAGGACAGAATGCATTTCTAACGTTCTATGGTGACAGTCTTGGAGACTTTGTAGACTCAGGGTTTCACGGCATAGTCGGTTGGGATGCTTACTTAGGTTTTTACAGACCTGATTTTGACTCACTACTAGGATGGAGAGTCCAAAACTTTGCCATAGCTGGAAAGGAGTGACGAGTTTATGAAACTTTTTGTAAAAGCTATTGTAGTGATAAATTTAATATTCTTTTTACTCTCCTGTCAAGATGATAAAAAGAATCAAAGAAAAAATAACTCTAATACTTTATACTGGCTCTATGTGTTAAGTCTTTATTCAACCAAAAATTATTGTCCACCCAAAAATGCAACCTTGGACTCCGGAACTTATACCATAACCCTAAATGCAGGAGAAGAATATTGGTTTGATATAAAGAACCATTCTTATAACACTATTGCTATAGGAGTTTCCAAATCGTCCACTGATCAAACCTTTACATTTTATAATGGTAATTGCTTGCGGAATGAATCTTCTGCAAAAACACAGGAAACTTTTTCTGCCACTGAAGATTGGAAAGTTTGGTACACAGATAACGAATTTTCTTACTATGATTTTTATTTTTCTCCAACTAGCGATGCTTATTATTTAGGAGCAATTAAAATGGCAAGTGGCAGCGGAAATATTGTATTAAAAATACCATAGGAGAAAACAATGAAAAAAATTATAACAATTATTTTTTTACTAACCATTATTCCTTTTTATCTGTTTGCAGATAATGTATCAAAAGGAGATTGCAATACAAGTCTGGATGACTATGACGGACAAGCTACAATCACCTTTTTAGGTGACAGTCTTGGAGACTTTGTGGACGACCCTACTTGGGGTTGGGTAGGTTGGGATGCGTATCTGTACTTTCATAGATCGGATATTCCATGGAGAGTTCAAAACCTCGCAGTAGCCGGTTGGAAAACAAATAACGTGTTTGATTATTTAAAAGAATGTACAGGAATTAAAAAACGTGATAATTTTAAAACAGCCAACCATGTTGCCTTTGAAATTGGTGGAAATGATTTTATTACTTGGTATCCGATACTAACCTATATGCCTTGGAAATTTTCCTCTTATACCGACCCTCTTACGAATGAATGGGTAGTTGGATCAACGGAGTATATTTTACACAACACAAAAGCCATTATCCGATTTCTGCGTCATCCGATGATTGATAAAGACGTTTTGGTTATGGGAAACTTTCCCGCTTTAAGCCATAGTCCAAGCCTTGGAGATATGGGAGACTATTTTGATATGGACAAGAAAAGACTTGATGATTTTTATCTAAAGTTCCAAGAAGTGAAAGGTTCTTTACGAATGAGTCGAGAAGACAATGCAAACCTTTTAAATGAATTTTTACAAGCCTTTAATGCCCTTGAGGAAATCCAAGAACTTCTGGTAAAACAATTTAATCTTAGGCGTGATTTTATTAACCATACTTTAGAAGAGATCGCTAATTGGAGTTTCCATACGGATATTGATCTGAGCCGAAGCAAACCGACACCAAGCGAATTAAAACAAGATTACTTAAAATGGCTTGCTATGGTAAAAGCAAATCCAACCACGATCTTAAGTTTAGGACTGTTTTTTACACAACCTGGTTTGGAACAAACAGCCATAGACGAAAGAGAATATACAAGAAGCAGAGACAAAACATACAACGACCCAAAAGGAAACATGCCAAGTGAAACAGTTCCAACAGACCCAAGTAGAAAAGGTGGGGATTATGTTTTCTTTTTACCGCTTTATCCTTTGTTGGTGAGACAAACGGATTGCTTGAATTGGGGACAGTGTTGGGTAGGAGAACCTGTATTTTTTAGAGATTTTTTACCAGGACATGTCAATCATTTAGGTTATACGGTGTGGGCTAGCCAAATAGCAAAAAAAGCAACCGATTTAAACTGGCAGAATCAACAACTTAGGAATGATGGAAAAGTTCATCATTTTAATTTTGAAGATCAGCCTGATATAGAAGTTGAAATTGAACCTTATCAAGCTCCACCACCTCCGTCCAATATAGACTGGTTAATACTTCTATGTTTCATTTTTGGTCAATGTCATTTTTAATTTTAACAACCTTGCTTTTGGCAACCCTCAGTTCTTGCATAGAGCAAAAAGATGCCAATCCCAATGCAATGCTCGCTCTTCTCTACCCAAGAGAAGTTGTAGAAGAATCCTATACCCTCACAAAAGATTGGAACGGCTGTATGATGACATTCCAAAAAGGCACAACAAAACTCTCCTTTTGCTTTGAAGTTCCAAGAGAATCCTGTAAACCTTCTTATTTTATCAACATTCCAGACTCTCAAACACTCCAAAACAGAAAAGACGACCTCTCTTTCCTTGCACTGAATTTTACAAACTGCACGTCTTATACTTCTTCTTTAAGTAACCTCTATGAGACACTCCAACCTCCGGCATCCACATTTATCGAGAGAATAAGTTCTTATCCGGGACCAATGAGTGAAAGTGATTTCATGGTAACGTATCGTGAAAATTGCTCTTACAACACTATCAAGGTAGAACAAAATACGGGTTTCCAAAGGTTTTTCACCAGTGATGAGTTTACCTCACAAAACAGAATCGAAGCCGAACTTGGTTGGATGAACGGAACAACCGAACAATGCCTGATTGATTTGAGCCAAACCCAAACAACGATTGACTTAAGCTTTGCCGTAAGAAACAAAACGATATTACCTGGTGCGGTGTGCTCGCTTGTTTCCGGTTCGAGTATTGCGACTTGTCCATGGAGTAAATAGCAGGAAAGGTTTACCACAGATGGACACAGATAAACACCGATGGATTTGAGAGATGAGACGTTTTGTTTTAGGAGTATTGCTTTTTATTGGACTGAATTGTGCGAGTAAATCGGGTGAAAACATTGATGCGTTTTTCTGGTTGTGGCTTTATAAAACGGGAGAGGAAACGTCTTACAAAGAATGTGGGGGCAATTCATGGAAGAACCCTCATGAATTCGTTGACAAGAAAGGCGATGTAAAGATCGGGGCTTACCAAATGGTTACGGGGGATGTTGGCTTTCTTGATTTGACAGGTGGAAAGATAGAAAAGACGGATGATTTCCTTTACATGGATATGGAAGTAGCATCACTTCCGGAAAGTCTTCCCATAAACCAAGTGGATCAAGACCCAATTCCCGAATACGAGTGGACGTATAGGTTTGAAAAAGACGAGAATCGTTATACAATCGGAATTATCCATTCACCTGACGGTTTGAAATCAAGTCAAAACATAAAAGACTTTCCGGTTTTGGTTTTAAAGAACAATTCCAATATCGGAGCTTGTAGTCCTCTTGGAGTGCAGAGTAATGTTTACAAGTTTTCTTGCGATTTGAACGCTTTACCGGAATTGAAGGAAATAGATGAAAGTTATACTTTTAACGTTATACTGCGTTATCGAACAAACAACGCTGTTTTTAAAGACTGTTATTGAAATCTAATTAACCAAAGGAGAACAACCATGAAAAAACTTATTATAATTTGCAAGAAGATAATCCTCTACGGCTTTGTGTCTTTATCTATTGCCGTATCCGGACTTGTCCTTGTTGCTTGTATGAAACAAAAGAGTCCCACATTCTTTCCAATTGCTCTTTTGGGTTCCAAAGTAGAACCATACACCTACGAAGACATAGGATTAACACCCGAAAACCAAGCTCCAGACAAAGATGTTACCAACACCAAAGAGCCAAGCATTCCTCTTATGTCTGCTACGGAACGTTCTGTCATTCAATCGTATATCCAAGATATGAGTGACAATAACATGATGACAGAGGAATCTTGGAAAGATCGCTCAGTAAAATCCATGAATGCTCTTTCCGTAATTCCACCCAGTGATGATGAAATTACAAACCAACTAAGCGATCTTATCGCTAACCAAGTTCCGATTCCGGAACCTCCTCGTGAATCTGCTTCCGAAGTTTTAAGACGTGAATCGGCAGCAGCAGATAGATATTATAGTGGAATAAAGGATCGATTTTCTACTTTCAATAATGAACAAATAATTCAAATACGAATTCATCTAACCCTTGCTCTGGTATTGATTCGATTTCAAAAGGATTACAACGACCCCAACGGTCTTACATCGGAAATATTGGACATGGCAAAAGACAAAGCTGTCAAGTTTCGACAGGTGATAAATACGGAACTTGTCAAAAGAGGAGTAACTAGTTTATGAAAACATTACTGTGTATTCTTGTATCGCTTACAATCCTTGTAGGTTGTAACAACCACGAAAGCAAACTGGATGATTTTTTGAAACACAAATTGTTTGGCTTTCTTTTCGTTTATGACATATACGGTTTTGTAAATGACTGTCCCCCTAAAAACGGAACTCTGAATCAGGGAATCAATACGATACACTTGAACGAGGGAGAAGCCTATTGGTTTGATATAAACACGACATCTCAACCTAATTATTCTTCGGGTTATTATTATATTGGGTTTAAAGGATTATCCGGACAGACATTGGAAATAGGTAATCCGAATTGTTATGCAAACAAGCAACTAACACATCCAACTTATCCAAGGAAACCTGGGGGTCAGGCTCAGTCTGCAGACATACAAGACGGCTTTCAAATGTATGCATTAGGTTTTAAAGGTAACAGGCTTGCTAATGTATTGTCCAAGAGTGGAAGCAGTTCTATTCAAATTAAAGTACCATAAAAAGAGGAGAATGAAAATGAAAAAAATCATATTAGCGGTTATGATAATCTGTTTTATACAATCAAACGGTTTAATGGCTGATTATACCCACAACATAGCAACTGACGGTTGCGACACTGACATACAAGACAGAGGTAATAACTCGTTTTTAACCTTTTATGGCGATAGCCTAGGTGATTTTGTAGACGAGCCTTATGGAATTGTCGGTTGGGATGCTTATCTTGGATTTTACAAACCAGACATTGACTGGAGAGTGCAGAATTTTGCCATAGCAGGTTGGACTACGGATAGTATATACAACGCTCTAAAAGATTGTTTAATATCTACAACTACTCGTAAAAATTTCAGGATGTCGAATACAATCGTAATGGAAATCGGCGGAAATGATATGATGCTAATGACTCCGTTATTGATAGCTATGCCATGGAAGTATTGGACATACCAAGACCCTCTAACCAAAAAAGAAGTAAAAGGAGTGGTAGACGTAATCGTACATAATATCCAAGTCTTGATCTACTACTTCCGACATCCGTTAATAGATAAGAACGTTCTCGTTATGGGAAATTTTCCGACTCTTGCATACAGTCCCACTATGGGAAACGTGAGTGATTATTTTGCTTCGTTTAGTTTGTTTAGTAAAAATGAAGGTATATTTTTTCAAAAATGGAGAGAAATCAGTAATAGCTTGAACATAAATGTCGAGAGGGACGACCAAGCACAAAATATGAAAACTCTCTCTGAAATTTTAAAATTTTCCTTAGTAGACTCAAATCCTTGGATGATGCAATTGTATGCAATTAGTGACCTATTCTTTGGTAGTAAATTCAATAAAGCGTTAGATTCCATTGGTAATGATTTAGTATCTAAAATTTATAATGACCCAACGAAAAATTTACCGAATGATCTTGAAAGGATAAAAGACAGAGCACCTGGTTTATATTTCCAATGGGTTTTTACAAATACAAAAAATCCTTCAAATGCTCTGAGTTTCGGTCTGTATCTCATGCAACCGAAACTGGAATCTATGGTTATGGAAATGCGAGACAAAACGCGGAATATGGTTCCGGATGTAAAGAATAAAGAAAAAACAAAAATCTATACGGCTCACAATCGAAAAGGCGGAAACTACGTAGACTTTCTTCCCCTTTATGAACTAATGATTAGGGATACGGATTGTGAAAAATACGGTTATTGTTGGGTGGCAAATCCCTTACTTTACGGAGACTCTATGCCTGGTCACGTCAACGCTTTCGGTTATTACATCTGGGCGAATGCACTATCACAAAAACTGGTGGATTTGGAAAATGACAATGATTGGAAATATACGAATCCATTAGGTTATGGAAACGATAAACCCAATAACGACCCCGAACACAAAAATGACGGAACAATTGAGGAACCAGATAAAGATTTTAATCTTGCAATTACACCAGTAGACGAACATGGAAACGATGTTCAAATGGAAACGGTTGAAACTAACATAGACTGGTTAATACTCTTATGCTTCTTTTTCGGCAGTTGTCACTTCTAACAACCTTGGTATTGGCAACTTTCAGTGCTTGCATAGAGCAAAAAGATGCCAATCCCAATGCGATGCTCGCTCTTCTCTACCCAAGAGAAGTTGTAGAAGAATCCTATATCCTCACAAAAGATTGGAACGGCTGTATGATGACATTCCAAAAAGGCACAACAAAACTCTCCTTTTGCTTTGAAGTTCCAAGAGAATCCTGTAAACCTTCTTATTTTATCAACATTCCAGACTCTCAAACACTCCAAAACAGAAAAGACGACCTCTCTTTCCTTGCACTGAATTTTACAAACTGCACGTCTTATACTTCTTCTTTAAGTAATCTCTATGATACTATCCAACCTCCAGCATCCACATTTATCGAGAGAATAAGTTCTTATCCGGGACCAATGAATGAAAGTGATTTCACGGTAACGTATCGTGAAAATTGCTCTTACAACACTATCAAGGTAGAACCAAATACGGGTTTTCAAAGGTTTTTCACCAGTGATGAGTTTATCTCACAAAACAGAATCGAAGCCGAACTTGGTTGGATGAACGGAACAACCGAACAATGCCTGATTGATTTGAGCCAAACCCAAACAACGATTGACTTAAGCTTTGCCGTAAGAAACAAAACGATATTACCTGGTGCAGTGTGCTCACTTGTTTCCGGTTCGAGTATTGCGACTTGTCCATGGAGTAAATAGCAGGAAAGGTTTACCACAGATGCTTGCCCTGAGTAACAATTTTAAAAACAAGCGCATCGAAGGGGACACAGATACTTGTCCTGAGCGAAGTCGAAGGAAACACCGATGGATTTTTGTAAAAACCTGTTTGGTTATGAAAATTGTATTACGGGAATTGAAGGAAATAGATGAAAGTTATACTTTTAACGTTATATTGCGTTATCGAACAAACAGTGCTGTTTTTAAAGATTGTTACTAAAAAACCAAAGAAAACCTTTTTTTCTAAAAAAGGAATTTGGAAAAAAAAATCATTTACAGATTTAATAAGAGATTGAATTAAACATTACATAATATGGACTTAAGATTAAACTTGATTTCCTTGGTTGGAGTATACTGTCTTTGCGTAGTTGCATGGCTAACCTCTGAAAATAAAAGGGAAATCCCATGGAATGTCATCAAGTGGGGACTTGGAATGCAATTTCTATTGGGATTTTTAATATTTGTTGTTCCGGTTACCAGAGATAGGGTAGCAGACCTTAATAATTTATTAAACGCACTAATGGACGCTTCGGAAGCCGGTGCACGTTTTTTATTTGGATCTATAATTGTACCTGATCCCAAAGTAAAACTAACTCCTTTGGTTGATTCTGTTACCGGTGATATAGATTTAACTTCTTTAATTAATCCCCAGACAAATCTTATTGATATGAAAAGAATCTCCCTTGGTTTCATTTTTGCTTTTCGAGCATTACCCATGGTTATATTTTTCTCTGCCGTAGTAAGCCTTGCTTATCGGATGAATATTATTCAACCGGTAGTAAAAGTTTTTGCAAAAATTTTCCAGGCAACCATGAAATTAAGTGGTGCGGAATCTTTATCGGGAGCTGCCAACATATTTGTAGGAATAGAATCTGCCATAGCGGTAAAGCCTTTTTTGGAAAAAATGACAAGGAGTGAACTTGCAGCCATATTAACAAGCTGTTTTGGTTCAATAGCTTCAACGGTTCTGGGTTTGTATGCGGGTTTGCTTAAGTCTACATTTCCAAATATAACCGGACATCTAATGTCAGCATCTTTGATGACAATTCCGGCTTGTTTTGTCATTTCTAAAATTATCATTCCGGAAACTTCAACTCCTTTAACCATGGGGGGAATACCGGAAGAACCGGAAACTAATGAAAAAAAACCTAGCTACATGGACGCTTTGATCTTAGGGGCTATGGATGGTGTAAAAATGGCGGTAGGGATTGCAGCCGTTATTATAGCCATTCTTGGTGTTGTGGCATTGGTAAATTCTGTGTTTTTTTTTCTCGCAAACCAGGTGAATAGCGAATTCGTAGTCATTCAATTTGTGGGAAAATTTTTTCAGGTTGTTTCCATAGACAATATTTTCGGAGTATTATTTTTTCCACTAACTTTTGTTACAGGAGTTTCACTTGACCTGGGTGAAGTTTGGCAAGCTTCTATTTTGATAGGGCAAAGGGTATTACAAACATCCATTCCGCCTTATTTGGCATTGAGTAAGTTGTCTCAATCCGGTATGATTACGGACAGGACCATGATTATAGTGAGTTACGTTCTTTGCGGATTTGCTCACATTCCATCCATTGGAATATTTGTAGGAGGATTATCGGGTTTGGTTCCTTCCAGAAGTCACGAAATTAGCTCCATTGCATGGAAATCGCTCTGGGCAGCTACCTTGGCAACACTTATGACCGGTTGCATTGCCGGAATTTTTGATTTTGGTTTGCCATCTGTTTTAGGAAAATAATAGTCCTAAACAAATAATTTTAATACTTGTTAGACAGTCTAAATGATTACAATATAGTAGGAAATACTATTAAGAGGTAGGAATTTATGAATAAATTGATACTAATATTTATTACATTTTTATTCGCCTTCGTAAGTGGAATAAATTCTGAGGTTGTTGACTCCGGAGGAATGTTTTCTAGCCAAGCGATAAGTAAGGCAAATGAAAAACTAACGGAAATCAAAAGACAAACCAATAAAGAAATGGTTATCGAAACTATTGACAGCCTGGACAATAAAAATGTAAGCGATGTAGCTTTAGAAAAAGCTCGTGCAAGACGTGTAAATGGAGTTTTTGTACTAATTGCTAAAAAAGAAAAAAAGATTAGCATTAAAGTAGGGGGAAAAACCCAGCAACTCTTTGGAAGAAGTGAAACCGGAACACTAAAAGCAAAGTTTACGGAAGAATTCAAAACGAAAAATTTTGATAACGGATTACTTTCTGCAACTGACTATTTTGCACAGGTAATTACAACAGCCCCTAAAAATCATCGTTCTCAAAGTTCTGCTCCTCCGGTTGCGAGTGCATCTAGAGGCGGCTCATCTTTTCCATGGTTTAAAATTCTTGTAATAGGAATCATTGGATTTTTAATTTTCAGATTAATAGGATTCCTTATTTCCAGAAGTATGGGAGGAGGTAGCGGTGCTCCCGGTCATTATGGGCAGGGCGGCGGATACGGTTATGGTGGAGGCGGCGGACCTGGCATAATGGGTTCTATAATGGGTGGGTTATTCGGTGCTATGGCTGGTAGTTGGTTGTATGATAAATTTACGGGAAATGACGGTTTATTTGCCAATTCTTCCCAAGACAACTATGGTAATTCTGATTCCAATGATTCTTGGTCGTCTCAAGACGATGGTTACAACTATTCCGATGATTCCGGTTCTTTTGACGGTGGTGGTAGTAGTGATTGGGGAGGAGATAGTGGCGGAGGTGACTGGGGAGGCGGTGACAGCGGCGGCGGAGACTGGTAAACCCAAACAGCCTGTGGTTGGTGAGCGTAGTCGAAATCGGTTGGTGAGCGTAGTCGAAATCGGTTGGTGAGCGTAGTCGAACCATGATCATCAGCCGATAGATATGTCTATCGGCTGATGATGCACTTCAATTTGTCTGCTTATTATTCTCGTCTACATGTACAACCGTTGGTTCATAATTTGTCGGAACTTCCGATTCATCTAACATTCCATAAGCAATAATAACAACTTTATCTCCAACAGACCCTAGTCTGGCAGCAGGGCCATTCAAACAGATCGTTCCGGAACCTTTTTCACCTCTAATTAGGTAGGTGTCGAGCCGGGACCCATTATTTACATTTAATACGGATATTTTCTGATAAGGAATCATATTGGCTGCATTTATTAAGTCCGTATCTACGGTTAAACTACCTTCATAGTTTAAATTTGCTTCTGTCACCGTTGCTCGATGAATTTTACTTTTACAAATCGATATTAACATACCTACCCCCTATAACATTAGATTATAGGTTTAATCAAATATTACTCTAAAAATCTTATCGGATAATCTTAAAAGACTTTTTTTCTTTAAGAAGTGAATTTTCGTACCTAAAGAAGAAGTGGAGAATTTGATCTCAGAATATAGGGGAGTTATGATGTAATTTTCGTATAAATTAGGGTAATGCAAGTTTTCATCAACCAACCCGCCTTTAAAAGCACTTAAAACCTTTTGTATAATCCTTTTTTCTTGCTTGCTAATTTTGGTTGTTGGCATTTCTTTTGCGGCAAACAAAGAAAAACCACAAAAAGTATCTGTTTTAAACCTCGGTCTTACTTCAATATGCTTGTTTTCAATTAAATAGAGGGCTGCGTAATTAAAATTTAAAATTTGAGGGCAGGTGTCCGTGTGGATGTATGTTTCACCGGTAATGGTTTTAGCGTTTCTTTGATAATATGCCCCATCCGAATAATAAATGAGCTTGGATATCTCCACAACGTTTCTTCCGTTTGGAGAATTGCTTAGTAAATAATAAATAACTTGCGATACCTTTTCCATCCTTAAAACCCCGACCTGTATATATTTTCGGTTAGATGTATTCATTTTTTAAGAAAATAAAAATCTTTCTTTTATTGACTTTTTTGAGTTAGCTATTTTTAGCTATTTTAGAAATGCTTTTTTAGTGCGAAGAAAATGATGTATAAATTTTTCATTAATTTTTTTAGGATACCCTTAATACTGCCTTTTCTGTTTTCTTGTACAGGAATTAACATGAGAACATGGCCTATTCCGGTATCCCCTAACACACATCCGGTTCAAGATTACGGAAAACTAACCGTCCTATTTAAAGGTGGAGGTGTTTGGCATGATAACAATGTTCACAAGCACCTTGGTAGCGGAAAGTTTGAAAGGAAAGGAAGAGCTTGCTCGGCTTCATATCTTTATTTGGTTGCTTTGGGAGATTCAAGCATTGAAACAGCTAAGAGCGACGGTGCTGTAAGTGATGTTGCTATGGTCGAGCAGGAAGTTTTTTCTATTTTAGGTGGATTGTATCATCGACACTGCACAATTGTATTAGGAGAATAACGGAATGGCGTTTTTTAGACAGATACTTTTTTTGTGTATGATATTTTTTCTTGGAAATTGCGCTGTTGGTCCTGTAAGTGGAGTCCTATTTACCTCTAATAAATTTGCCGGTGAAATTAACACAACCAACGTTGTTCCGCCTTTTGTAACCGCTACCGGTTGTCAACATTCCATTTTAGGTTTGGTTTCTTTTGGGAATGCCGGAGCAGGTGATATCGCCAACAATAAGGGAATTCAAAGGATAGCAACCATAGATTATTCTACCTTCAGTATTCTTCAGGTCGTTTACAGTAGATATTGTACAATTGTTACGGGGACAACTTATTGATGAAATACTTAGATTTTAAACAATTCATAAAAAAGTATTCCAGCCATCTTGGCTGGTTCCTGACCTTGGTTACAGGTTGGAAGCCTGTAGTACTGTGTTTATGCTTAAACTTGTCTAGCTGTATTTCTACAATTGCACCGGGAATACTTTTTAATTCTACGACAGAACACGTTTTCATGCCAGGTACGGTTAATCAAATTGGAAATGGCAGAATTATAAAAAAAGGTGAGTCTTGTTCTTATAACAGCATTTTATTTGCACCTTTTTATAATGGAAAATTAGCCAGTTTAGAGGCAGCAATGAAAACCAGCGGGATTAAACAAATAGGTGTAGTAGATTACAGATCTTTTAATATACTCGGACCGATTTATTATGTTCATTGTATCATAGTTTGGGGAGAAGGATAATGAAAAATGTAAGTATTTTAAAGCATTATGGGAAAATGAGAATTTTTTGGAATTTCTTTTGTTTTATGAGTATCGTTTTTCCCTTAGTTATGCAGGCTGATACCGTATATATGAAAAACGGGAAAAGGATTGATGGGTTAATAAGTTCTCAAAGCCATGAAATAATAATTATTATTACCAATGACGGGGAAGTAAAAAAGCTAAATAAGTCAGATACATCAAAAATCTTTTTTACCCAGGGGCAAGGGGAGAATAAAAAACCAACACCTCCAAAACCTTACAAAAAGAAAGCCGAGAAAAAAAATGACAAAGAGGATCAAGGTAATAGACAATCCCAGGGACAAGGAGACTTAAAAAACTATAATAACATAATAGTCAAATCCAAATGTTGTGAATTGTACGATGCCTTGGAGAGAAGAGTTGGTCATTTGGAAGACGCTAAGCGAGAATATGACAAATGGCGAAAAACCGTAGAAAAGAGAGAAGCCGAGCATGAAATACGCTTACGGAGGCTCGAAAAATACCTCGGTATGGATGAAAGCATGGTTGACTATTACAGTCGAAAAAGGAGCCCTTGGGACTTAGTTTGGAGAAGCACTCTATTTCCAGGTTGGGGACACAGGTACGCAAGAGAGGAATATATTGGGAATGCTTATACAACAAGCATTTTTTTACTTGCTGGTTTGGGTTGGTTTATAACTTATGAAGCCTCTGCTTTGGAAAGAGTAGCCAAGGATAAATTGATAACAGAAGCAATCGTTAAGCCGGCTGCTTATTCCAATATTTTGGGTGCCAGTATTGGGAGTATCAATGATTTATTAGGAGTTAGCAATGCGGCAGACTATTACAACGCAACCAATGCAATCAGTTCTCAAAAAAAATTAGGAATCCAGATGATGAACCTTGCCGGATATATATATTTATTCCAAATTGCTCACGCTTATTTTACCGGTTTGGATTGGGCAAGAACACAACCGCGAGACTATTCACCTTCCGGTTTGCAATCAATGAGAGGTTTTAATTTTTCCATTAATAGAGATCGATTTACCGGATTAAATGGAATAGGAAATTCTTCTACCTATTCTCAATTGGATTATACATTTTCTTTTTAAGGAGGCAATATGAAAACGATGTTTGAAAAAATATGGGAGGAACACAAGGTAATTGAAAGTGGTGGCTCTACAGTTATTTATATCGATAGGCACCTAATCCACGAAGTAACAAGTCCGCAAGCTTTTGAAGGAATTAGGTTGAGCGGTAGAAAGGTGAGAAGACCGGATGCTACTTTTGCTACTATGGATCACAATGTATCCACAAGAAATAGAAGTATTGATTCTGCTGATCAAATTTCAGCTTTGCAAATGCGAACTCTCATACAAAACTGCAAAGAAAATGGAATAAAACTTTATGATTTGGAGAATCCAGACCAAGGGATAATTCACGTTATTGCACCGGAATTGGGTCTTACTCATCCTGGCATGACAATTGTTTGTGGAGATTCCCATACTTCTACCCATGGTGCATTTGGTGCTCTTGCTTTTGGAATAGGAACAAGCGAAGTTGAACATGTTTTAGCTACTCAAACTCTATCCCAACAAAAACCCAAAACAATGGAGATACGAATTGAGGGAGTACTTAAACCGTTTATAACTCCCAAAGACGTTATCCTTTACATAATCGGAAAAATCGGAACGGATGGAGCTACAGGCTATGTGGTTGAATATACGGGAGATGTCATTCGCTCACTTTCCATGGAAGGGAGAATGACTATATGTAATATGTCTATTGAGGCAGGTGCACGTGCCGGATTAATTTCACCTGATTCCAAAACTTATGATTATATCAAAGGAAGGGAATATGCTCCACAATCCTCCGAATGGGAGGTTGCTTTGGAGAGGTGGGAAAGTATAAAGTCGGATACAGGTGCCAAATATGACAAAATTCATGTATTTAGGGGAGAAGATATTGAACCAATGGTTACCTGGGGGACATCTCCAGGACAAGTAGTTGGAATCACCCAAACTATTCCAAGCCCATCTGACTTTAAAAATGAAGTTGCCATAAAAAGTGCGGAAAACGCTTTAGACTATATGGGGCTCAATCCGGAAAATAAAATCAGTGATATTACTGTCAATAAAGTATTTATCGGATCATGCACAAATTCCCGAATTGAAGATCTAAGATTGGCAGCAAGCGTGGTGAAAGGAAAGAAGGTTTCCGAATGTGTGACTGCCATTGTTGTTCCTGGGTCAGGAAAGGTTAAGCGACAAGCTGAGGCAGAAGGACTTGATACTATTTTTATGGAAGCCGGTTTTGAATGGAGAAACCCGGGATGTTCTATGTGTCTTGCTATGAATGATGATATATTGTCACCCGGAGACAGATGTGCTTCTACAAGCAATCGAAACTTTGAGGGTAGGCAGGGCAAAGGAGGAAGAACCCATTTGGTTAGCCCTTCTATGGCTGCAGCAGCGGCAATAGAAGGAAAATTTATAGATATACGAAGTTGGAAGTGAGGGGAATAGAATGAATGCTCTAACAGTACACCAAGGATTAATTGCCATATTGGATCGGGCAAATATTGACACCGATCAGATAATACCAAAACAATTTTTAAAAAAAATTGAAAGAACCGGTTTTGGACAACACCTTTTCCATGATTGGAGGTTTTTGGACGATAGCGGAAAAACAGAAAATCCTGAATTTGTATTAAATCAAAAAAGGTATGCCGGTGCTTCAATCCTTATAACAAGGGATAATTTCGGTTGTGGTTCTTCTAGAGA
Source organism: Leptospiraceae bacterium (assembly GCA_024233865.1). GTDB lineage: Bacteria > Spirochaetota > Leptospiria > Leptospirales > Leptospiraceae > JACKPA01. Next base: position 191,414 of record JACKPA010000013.1, read on the forward strand.
ACACGCTCCTTGGGCCCTTTTAGATTATGGATTTAAGGTAATTATTGCACCGTCTTATGCTGATATATTTTATAACAACTGTTTCAAAAACGGAATATTACCAATCGTATTGCAAGCCAAAGAAGTAAATGAACTGTTTCTTTATGCAGACTCTACTCAAGGTGCTTCCATAAAAGTTGATTTGGAAAAACAAGAGGTTACTGCAAATGGAAAATCCTATCATTTTGAGGTTGATCCGTTTAGGAAAGATTGCCTATTAAAAGGCTTGGATGATATTGGTCTTACGCTGGTTCATGAAAACAAAATCAGTGAATTTGAAAACCAGCACAGAAAAAGGTATCCATGGTTATTTCCCTTCGGCTACGCTTAGGGAACCTAGAAATCAACCATTGGGAAGAACTTAATATGTAATTTAAAAAGGAAAAAGGATGAAAAAACAAATATTTTTTATAACAATATTTTTATTAACGGTAGGGGTTTTGGTTTGCAAGAAAGAATCTGGTGAGCCTGTTTCTACAAACGAGGTAAAACAGATGGAAGAATTAAAAATAGAAGACTTGAAAGTGGGAACAGGAAAAGAAGCGCAAGCAGGCACGAAGGTTACTGTTCATTATACTGGTTGGCTAACCAACAATACTAAATTTGATAGCTCTGTTGATAGAGGTACACCTTTTAGTTTTCAACTTGGTGTCGGACAGGTTATCAAAGGATGGGACGAAGGTGTAAAAGGCATGAAAGAAGGCGGGAAAAGGAAGTTAACCATTCCATCTGCTATGGCTTATGGTGAAAGAGGAGCTGGAAGCGTAATTCCTCCCAACTCAACCCTAATTTTTGATGTAGAACTCTTAAAAGTGGAGTAACATTCCACATCTTTTTAATAACCACAGATAAACACGGATGCAGAAAAGGTTGTAAAAATCGATGTCTATCCGTGTACATCGGTGGTTAAACCTTTCTGGTTTTTGCTCATAGATTACTCCATCTACTTTTTCCACATCCTCTTTTGTTTTTTTCATAAAAGTATAAAAAAAATCTTTTTTACAAATTTCAAGCTATATAATTTGATGTGAATTTTAATAATCATACCATGGTTAGATAAAGTGAATTTCGCTTTATAACCATTTTTTGCACTTTTAGGAAAAAAAATGAATTTTTTTTAAAAATGAGGTACCAATCTTCATTTTTTATACCCAATGTAAGTAGAGTTAAATTATAATAAAGGGGAAAAAGTCAATGGAAGAAAAGGCATTAATAGGAATGGTTGCTTCCGTTATTACCATACTAATAACCATTTACAAGTTGATCAAAGACGGAAACAAAGAAATAAAAACCAAAATAGATAGCCAAATTGGTAAGCTCGAAACAAAAATAGATAGCCAAAAGACTGAGTTTAAAGCTGAGATGGCCAAAATAGAAACCAGACTCGAAACCAAAATAGACAGCCAAATTGGTAAGCTCGAAACCGAAATAGACAGCCAAATTGGTAAGCTCGAAACCAAAATAGATAGCCAAATTGGTAAGCTCGAAACAAAAATAGATAGCCAAATTGGTAAGCTCGAAACAAAAATAGATAGCCAAAGAACTGAACTCAAAGTTGAAATGAGCAAGATGGAAACTAAGCTTGAAACTGAAATGAATAGGAGATTCTCAGAAATGGACAAAAAACTGGATAGAATTGATGCTACTACAGAAACAATTCGAGGTCGCTTAGATCATCTAATTGATTCTTGGCTTGTTCGAAGTTTTCCGGAAGGGTCTTCTAAGATTATAGCAGCAAAGTGAATTTCAAAAAAATGATTTATATCCATGATTTAATAGAGAAGTATTTATTCTGCTACTTTAGTAATTCGTTTTTTCGGCATAAAGTCACTATGATAAAAAAGATAGGTATTAGTATAATTGCAGTATTCATGTTGAATTGTTTATCCTCTATGAATAAAAAAAATGAGAATTATTTTATGATGGAAGGAATGAAAATCAGCAAAACGACTTTAAAGTTCATGCCTGAATTTACAAAAAAGAATATCAGAGAGATTAAAAAAAATTATATCTCAGAAATGCATCCGGCTTTGGAAGTGAGAGAGAATTCAATTGAAGGGCAAGGAGTATTTAGTAAAAGAGAGATCAAAAAAGGGGAGGTACTGGTAGTATTTAAAGGTTATATGATAAGTAGAAAGGAAATAGAATTATTGAATGAAGTAGATTTGAATTATATTACACAATTTGATGAAAATTTGTTTATGTTTTCCCCTATTCGAGAACCTGGTGATTTTTTCAATCATTCCTGTTCTCCCAATGCCGGTTTTTCTCAAATGGAAAAATACGGGCTAGTTGCCATGAGAGACATCAAAAAGGACGAAGAAGTAACCTATGATTATTCCATTGAGGGCAACTATCCGGATGAAACATGGAAATGTTTATGTGGTAATTACAATTGTAGAAAGTATATCAAACCGGATGATTGGAAAATCACATATAAAAAATATAAAGGTTATTTATCTCCTTACATCAAAAAGCTAGTTAAAAAATTACCAAACAATAACTGAGTAAATATTACTCTCTAACATAGTATATTTCATAATTAACTCTTAAAACTAAATTTTGCATCTTCATAGCCACGCCGAATTAGAGAATCCGCCTGTATAACATTAAAATTTAGTATGCTTTTCAAACCAAGGGTATCTACAGGTGCAATAACGCGAATGTGAAAATTTTCTTTGTCCTCCAAAAAATTGAGAAAGGAAAGAATACTCTTATTTTTTAGACGATTGGATTTTTTGTAGTACCTGTCTATCATTATATTCTGGTATGAACCTATTAATGATAGCTCAAACATCCTTTCTAAAGCCTGTCGTCTGGTTTTGGGTATGTCTAGAGCAACCTCTCCAACCGGTGATAACAATACTACTACTATTTCTTTTGCCTGACGCTCTATAGCTGGAAGAATTGGTGTATTTGCCATTAAACCACCATCCCAGTACGGTAGACCATTTATCATCTGCCAAGGAAAAAAAATTGGAATGGCTGATGATGCCATTACATGCTCAAGGGTAATATCTTCATTTTCAAAAAACTCTAGTTCAGCTGAAATGATATTCACAGCAGAAATAATAACTTCCACAGAATTTTCACGTAAGTCCTGTAGATTCAACTCTGATTCTAAGAGAGTTCGCATTGGAGCCGTATCAACCATAGGAACAAATTTTTTTTTAATTAGGTTTCTAAGGTTCTTCCAAAGGGAATACTTCATTACATGTTTAGTTTCTATTTTCTTCCACATGTCAATAAGTTTCTTTGCATTAAAACCACAACCAATAGCTGTAGCGTTAATGGCACCCACCGAAGTACCACAAATAATATCCGGTTTAAAATTGATCTCTTCAAGATACTGGAAAACTCCAGCCTGGTAAGCACCACGTGCTCCGCCGCCGGATAAAATTAATGCTTTTTTCATATTTATTATTATCGGGATTTATGAAAAAAAAATTAGAATTTGCTAAGCAATTGCTTCGAAACTCAAATTCTTGTAAAAATCCACTATGCTTTGAATGATTCCCAAAATGAGTTATCATCAAAGAAACTAGTGAAAAAAGCGTACAGACTTAATTTTTGAGTAAAGCGCAAAATAACATAAAATTTTTATGGACATTCAAACCGATGTGAATGTTTGTTTGTACGGGTGATTTTTTCTTTTTTCCATCGTTTTTTTGCAAATAGATTATATTGTTATATTATTTATAAATTCGCTTTATTTGGTGACAAACTATGATAAACTTAAAAAATTATCAATTAAATAAAAAACTTCATGAAAGTTCAAATTCAATTGTATACAAAGCTTTAGAAAAAGAAACAGGGGAAAAATTTATTGTAAAATTTGCAAATCCTGATAACTCCGAAGCCATTCCTTCTATTTTAGGGATGTACGAAAAAGAATATGAAATTATAAATTATTTAAAACTTCCTAGTGTTAGTAATTTAGTAAAAAAGTTGCAGTCCGATAAGGAATTTGTTTTAATATTCAAGGATTTGGGAGAGGTTTCTTTAGATCATTATATTAAAAGTAATACTTTTTTAATTCCCGAATTTTTACTCTTAGCAATTCAATTAGTTAAAACTTTATCTCTCATCCATGCAAAAAACGTAATCCATAAGGATATAAACCCTTCCAACATTCTCTATGATCCCCTCACTAAAAAAGCGACAATTATTGATTTTGGAATTTCAACTTTTTTTAATAGAGAATCAACCGAGCTAACAGCAAACAAAACTATAGAAGGTACAATCTTTTATATGTCACCTGAGCAAACAGGACGGATGAACAGGACACTTGATTATCGAACAGATTACTATTCCCTCGGAGTGACTTTTTATGAATTACTTTCCAAGACATTGCCTTTTTATTCTAAAGACCCTTTTGAGATAATTCATTCCCATATAGCTCGCACACCCAATTCCTTGCACGAAATGAATCCTAATGTTCCAAAGATGCTTTCAAACATTATAGCCAAGCTTATGGCTAAAAATCCAGAAGACAGATACAAGAGTGGTTATGGAATTTTATATGACTTGGAAAGGTCTCTAAAGGAAATACAAGAAAACTCTCAGATAAACCATTTTTATTTAGGGAAAAAAGATTTCTCAGATAAACTACAAATTCCAGAAAAATTATATGGTAGGGAAAATGATATTCAAAACCTTTTTCATACTTATGAAAACGTGCTGAAGGGAAATGTAGAACTTGTTTTGATTTCTGGATACTCAGGCTTAGGGAAATCAGTACTTGTTCAGGAATTGTATAAATTAATTTCCCAAGAAAGTATAAAAATTATTTCTGGTAAATTTGATCCATACAATCAGAACGTTCCGTTTTTTGGCATTTCTAAAGCTATTGGAAAGTTTATTCAAAAAATTATGACTAGTGATAACAAAATTTATGAGCTAAAAGATGCGATATTGCGAGAAATAGGAGAAAATTCTCATGTACTATATAACTTGATACCAGAAATTAAAA
>JACKPA010000014.1 GCA_024233865.1 Leptospiraceae bacterium
GAAGGAAACTTTTGGTCTTTATACGATAACTTACGTCCAAGGTATTCTATATCAGGTTATTATATTTTACCTCTAAAAAACGGTGACTTTTTAATAATTGATATTATGGAAAACCAAACCAACCAAAGGTTTCATGAATCTGGTGTAAAAGAAATGTTAGAGAGTATAAAAAATGAAAATTAAAACAGTTTTCAAGAATTATAAATTGATTATATTTGGGTTCAAATTTCTTTTTAACCATAGGGATTAAATATGCACGAATTTGTATCAAAAGTTAAAGGGGCTAGCTACAAAAAAGGAGATATTATATTTTCAGAGGGTGAGGCTTCCAATAATTGTATGTATTTTGTTCTATCTGGTAGTTTATTGGTCACAAAAAATATCAATTCCGAACTTATAAACCTTAGGCATTTATTACCGGAAAATTTTTTCGGAGAGATCGCATTACTTCTCCCAGAAACAAAAAGGACGGCAACGGTTACGGTTGAATCTGATACGGCTCGTATCGCATACTTTGACTTTGTAACCTTTAAAGAAATAATCAATAATACAAAATTTATATCTCTTTTGTTTAAAGATATTTTAACCATTTATAAAGATGTAATAGAACGAATAGTAAAAATACCTAATTTAAAAGAAATTAATATCAAAGACGATTTTGAAATCTTGAAACAAACAAGAAAGAATATCAGAGATATTTTGGAATATATAAAAATTCAGGAAACATTTTTTTATAATATTGGTAAAGTTTTTATCAGGGAAGGTGAAGCTTCCAAAGATATTATTTATTTTATTTTGGATGGGACTGCAAAAATTAGTAAAACTATTTACAACAAAGAAATTGATATAGCCTATTTAAATAGTGGTAATATGTTAGGTGAAGACTGTCTTCTGGAAAATGAAAAAAGATTCTATACTGCAAAAATGGGAGAAACAGGACATGTAGCCATTTTGGATAAAGAAACATTTCTCAAAACTTGTTCAATAGTACCTGATTTGTTTATGAATATTTTCAAGCAGCAAGTTTTTAACCTATACAAGCTTGAAGAATTATACTTTTCACTTGCCTATAAAAAATGAGATTTTAGTTATTCCCTTCTGATTTCATATTGTTCAACTTTTTAAACAAACCTATACCTTTAATTTTATATATAAGCAGATACGAATTACCCTTTGTAAGTTGTTTTTCCAAATCAATAATGTCTTCCTTTGTGAGATAAGGATAAAAGCCTTCTTTAGTATCCAATAAAACGTAATCTTTTAATTTGGAAACATCCATACGAATAGGATAAATGGGATTGTACCTTTTTATAAAACCTGACAAATCAAATTGAGCAGAAACACTCGCTCCTTTTGGGATTTGATTTACAGCCAATCTCACGTTTTGCACTCTTTCTTGGTCGATTGGAAATGTCTTAAAGGGATAGAGTACATCTAAAGAACCTCTATAGGTGGATATACATAGCAAAAATAATATCACTAAGTGGAAGTTATTTCGAATAAAAAAATTGGTTTTTAATTTTTCCAAAGAATAAATAGAAGCGTAAACCAAAAACGGAAGAATAGGATAGACATAATAATTATAAAACGTATTGTACCACATTCTTTCTGATAAAAAGTGCAAGCTAAAAATAGGAAGGAGTATGATAAAAATAGGAGGGTAGAATAAAAAAAGAAAAGAAAATCCTAAACACAATTCCCATAAAGTATCTTTTTTTGAGATAAAAGCATGGGTTATATCCAATGGTGATAAGAACACATTTTTTGCAATTGTTATATAACTGTCTCCCAAATGCTTCCAATCAGCAAGCCAGTTAATTTTTGCGGATTGTTCAGGTATCGACATCAAATGGGGAACAATATAAAAAAAATAAACAATGGAAACTAAAAATAAAATTAAGCCTATTTTAGTCCTTCTGGTAAATACATAGTACAATCCAAGCAAAGCCAAATATATTGAAGTGTCTTCTTTTAATAATAAAGTTATGATATAGACTATTAGAAATAAGGCTTTGTTTCTTTTTTCAATGGAGAGCATTAAAATCAAAACAAAGGCTAAAAACAAGGATTCAAAATGATACGCTTGGAACAATCGGTAAACGTATAAATTCAATACAAAAAAAATGAGTATATATTCATAAGACTTTCCACAAAAACCCTTAATCCAAATCAACTTGGAAAATGTTACAATGGAAAGCAAATTAAAAAAGAGCATTCCATACCCATATCCTAGTCTATATTCGGACAGGTACATAAACGGAGCTAATAATAACAGAGATGGAGAAAAGTGATGTGCCAAGTAATTTGCCGTTTCAGTATTTCCATGATAGTTTGTTTTAAAAAGATTTCCCCTAATTGTATTATTCAAAACTTCTGCCATGGAAACAAAATCATTGTCCATAATAAAAAAAGCTTGGTGGTGATTATGCAACACAAACAAATAATGAATTGCATATACTACACAGGTAAAAATAAGAAATAGCACTTCTTGATTGTTAGTTTTTTCTAAATTTTTTTTATAAAATTGTATTACACAAGAATATAAAAAAAAACAAACTAAGATAATAAAAATTGTTTTTGAGATAACACGAGAATTGCCACTTACCAAAAGCGGAGATATAAAAAAAAGAAAAAGCACTCCATAGTTTACTGAAGTGCTCATAAAATTGTGCAGTTTAAGAAAGGACAACTTACTATGATTAATCTGAATTTTAGGATTAAAGTGATTGCTGGCGTACGTATGTAAGGACAGGTCTAAGACTTGTCCTTACGTTATTATACTTTTAGTCTGTTTATGATGGTGTCTAACAATTCACTCTGGGTTTGGATCATCTTGGCAGATGCATTAAAGGCGTGTTGGAATTGAACCAAATTTGCCATTTCCTCATCTAAGCTAACTCCCATAATAGATTGACGTAGATTTTCAAACTCAAGTATCATGGCTTCTTGAACACCAAATTCTTGCCTAGCTTCTCTTTCCTCTGTTCCTAATTTGGAAATCATAAATGTATAAAAATCAGCCAAAGTCTTTTGTTCTTCGAGCATTACGGGTTTGTCTCTCAAAGCATTGGCAATAAGCAAAGCATTTGATCCATCTTTATAACCATTCATCGTATTGTAGTCTCCCAAACCTCCAACGTCTTTTCCTCTAGAAGCCGCAATGTTTGCAGTGTTATGCAAAATATCTTGGGATACTCGAACATAAGATGAAGGATGATAGTGGGGTGTAAAGGTAACATTTTCTCTTTCTGTTTGGAATTTATTAACATCGCCAACCCTTTGAAAGTCATAAGAACCGGCGGTACCGTTTCCGGAGAGAATACCAGTTAAGCCAACAAGTAAATTTCCCGAATCTTCAATATGTCGAATGATAAAATTGTTTTTAGGATGATCCTCTGCGATTCTTCCTTTAATAACCAATTGGTTATCGTGATTCATAAAAGCATTCACACCGGCTTCACTGCGATTGATCCTGTTTATTACGCCTGCCAGAGTATCATCGTTAAAGTAGGGAACAATCACAGGCGTAGAGTTTTTATCATTTCGGTAAAATGTCATAGCTCCGGAAATTCCCAACGGACTATCAGTTTCTACGGATGTCTTTCCGGATACTCTAAAAACGGTAGTCATGTCATTTACACCGTCACCGTTTGTATCGAATTCTCCAAAAGAATTTCGAGATAAATTTCTTGGTTCAAAAAAGTTAATGTTTGTCTTTCCGTTTAATCCGAAACCGTCTTTATGGATTTCATTTACCGTATCCATTAAATTCATGGCTATAGAATCCAATTGATCGATTTTTTCTTTTAAAATTTTGTCTCTAACTTCTATAAGACCCACAATTCTACCGCTTGATAAAACAACTTGTTTTCCGGTTTCTTCCCAGACCAAATCCCATCTTCCTTCATTTTCAGGATTTCCAACCAAAACTATATTATTTCTTTTGGAGCCTTGCACCAAGATTTGCTGACCAACAAAAACCATAAACTCATCTTCATCACTTCTTCCGATGCTAACATCAACCAATGTAGACAACTCTTCTATGGAAGCGTCTCTTCTATCATACAAATCATTTGGATTGTCTCCTAAAGCTTCAGCCTTTCCGATTTTTTCATTTAGAACTCTTAGTTTTTCGGCAATGAGAGTCAGTTGATTCGTTTTATTTTGGACTTCACTATTGGCTTGGTTTCTTAAAATGTCTAACTTTTTAAAAGAATCTTCGATGCGACTCCCTAAGCCTACCGCCTTTTCTTTTAAAACCGACCTATGAGCACTTTCTTGTGGATAGTTGGCAAGTTCTTCCCAAGCTGACCAAAATTGATCCATATTGCTTCGAATTGTATTTCCAACCGGTTCATTAAAAACCGTTTCCACTTGGTGTAGATATTCATCTTTTGTTTTCCAATATTCTTTTTGAGAACTTGTTTCAATGATCCTGTCATCAATATATTGGTCTCGAACTCTTTCGATACTCGCTACTTGTGAGCCTTGTCCGATTTGTCCGGCAACCTTTGCCCTATTTAATGAAGGATCATAAATAGGGTCATTTGTGGTGATTGTTACTCTTTGTCTAGAATAACTTTTATTGTCTGCGTTGGAAATATTGTGACCTGTTGTGTGCAGAGCTTGTTGGTGTGTGGTAATACCTCTTTTGCCTACTTCTAATCCGGAAAATGTCGAACCCATAAATAGCTCTCCTAAACTTTAGTATTAATCATAATGGAAGTGCGAGATTTTGGACTTTTAACGGAAGAACTCTTTTCATAAGATGATGGCAAATTTGTATCAGATGCTGCCTTTAAGGCTTCCATAGAAAGGTCAAAAATATCTTGCCTTGATTTTAATAGCTTCTCATTCACAAGAATCATTTCTTTCAGGTTTTTTACAACATCTTTAAGCTCATTAGCCAAACCTTTAAGCTTAAAGTTGGAATCCCTATCCAACTGGTTTAAAAACTCACTGAGATATGGGACTTCACTGGTACGCTCTAATTTTGCCTTGTCATAAATCTCTTCAATAACACGATTTCTTTTGCTTTCCAGATTGGAAGCATCAACTATTAATTTGTTGGTTTCTTTTGACAGAGATTCCAATTCTTTCCCTTTGGCTTTTAAAATTGCATCTTTTTTATTGTTCTCAATTTTTAATAGTTCTTTATATACTTCAATCTCGCCTTTGAATAATTCAGCGAGATTTTCAATCCAATTACCTACAACTTCTTTCATTTCTTTCCTTCCCTATCGACAAATATTATAAAAAAATTAAGTGTTTTTAAGGTCGATAAATTTATAAGAATTTTCATAGAAACCAGGCTTGAAACCTGATGCTGATCGGAAGATTTTGGTATCCATGGTAAAGATTTGGATATATTCTTGACTTTTTAAAAGCAATTGCCATGGTAAGCTTTTTGAACAATGAATTTCTGACTAAATCACATTTCGGCTTACTCTGTTTTTTTCTTTTTAAAATAATCAATAACCTTATTAATTGTTTCTTTATTATCATTGTAGAATTTTTTCACACCACTTAAACTGAAACCGCTACCTTCTTCCTCTTGATTGGGATCAGTATTTTCAACTTTGGATGTTTGCTCATTTTTTGTATTTGTAGGCTCAATTTCTTCTCCCGTAGAAGAGCAATAAGATAAAATTAAATTAATAATTAGAATTATTATAAAAATTGTTTTTTTCATTGTGTCTCTCTTTATAATATTTATTTTAAGTAATACCTATTATTTTTGACTTATCCCCAAGTTGATTGGGGGAGCATTTTTTGTGTAGATAAATTTTATGAATCTTTTAAAATATGTGTAAATATAATTTGGAGAAAAATTATGAAAAAAATTTATAAAAAATTAATTTTAGTAATTCTTATTGTTGGAGTCAGCTATGGTTCGCTCCTCAATTGCTTTGGCAAATTTTCGTTGACAAGGAAGTTGTATCAAGTAGTTGACGGTTTGAAAATCGGAAGCGGAAAAGTTCAAAAGGTAGTTCAGACTTTGGTGTTATATCTTTGCTTGTTTACTTTTATAGCCGGAATAACTTTTTTTATTGATTTTATTATTTTGAATCTAATCGAATTTTGGATGGATAAGAATCCCCTAGGGTTAAACGAATACAATAAAGAAGGCTTATATGTAAAAAAATTCCAAAAAGGTGGCAATAGTATTGAGCTAAAATATTCCAATTTTGGAAGTCGTTTGGATGTAAAAATATCTGATGGAAAGAAAATAGATGAGTTTGTGGTCTTGAACGGGGAACCTGGAAAAATTTTTAAAGAAGAGGAAGGAACGCTAAAAGAGATACAACTTTCCTCAAACGTTGTTGGACAAAAAATGCTTATCAAAATGGCAAAAAATGGGAAATTGGAATCATCTAAGGTTATGAACATTAAAGATTACCAAGACATCAATCGAAAAATTTTGGCTGGAACTCTTTAAAAAAATATTAGACTTAAAACAATTCAAAATTAGAATGAATCTAATATTATGAAAGCAAAATTTATTGTTTTAACATCCGTTCTTGCACTTTCCATTGCATCCATAGCATATTTTTCATCCAAAACGACTTCCTTTAGGATTGTAAATGCCAGTGATTTGGCTGCCAACCCTAATGATTTTCAAGAGGAGAACCTTCGGGTAAGGGGTCATGTTAAGCCGGGAAGCCTCTCTAGAATGGGAAATAAGGCTGATTTTTTATTGGAATTGGACGGAAAAGTGGTAAAAGTTCATTACGACGGGTCAAATGTTCTGCCGGACGCTTTTAAAGAAGGTGTTCGAGTGCGTGTAGACGGAACTTTTAAAAATGATGTATTGGTTTCCAACCATGTAGAAGCCAAGTGTGCCTCAAAATACGAAGCTGGATACGCAAAAGAGGAATAATACTTTGAATAACTTTGGTTCTTTTACATTAATTGTTTCTTTCTCTCTGATGCTTTTTAGCATAATTCAAACTTCTTACGGAATTTTGAAAAATAATAAAAAGGCAATTGAACTTGGAAAATACTGCCTTGTGGCAAATTTTGGAGTAGTTCTTCTTGCCTTCTTAACTTTGCTTACCGGACTCGCCAGAATGGATTTGAGCAATCACTATGTCGTAATGCATTCGAGCAAACATCTGTCCGTTTTTTATCAATTAACGTCAATATGGGCTGGTTCTTCCGGATCACTTTTATTTTGGAATCTATTGCTTAGCTTTTTTACGCTTATTGCGGTTTTTCAAGTTTCCAAACTAGAACACAAAAGGAATCCATACATGAATTTGTTATTGGCAGTATTTGGTGCTTTTTTTTCTTTTTTGGCAATTTTTTTTGAAGACGCTCAAGCTTTCAAAGAGTTTCGACCGGAAGCGGTTGTTGGTAGGGGATTAAATCCATTGTTACAACACTGGGCAATGATTATCCATCCGCCTATTTTGTACATTGGCTATGTGAGCTTTGCCATTCCTTTTGCCATCGCTATGTCGGCTTTGTTTACGGGAGAATACAAAGCCGATTGGTTAAAATTGATTCGGAAATGGAGCTTGTTTTCTTGGTTTTTTTTGGGTGTGGGTATTTTGCTTGGTTCCAAATGGGCTTACGAAGAACTCGGTTGGGGCGGATACTGGGCTTGGGATCCGGTGGAAAACGCCTCCTTAATGCCCTGGCTTTTAGCAAGTGCTTTCTTGCATTCCATAATCATCCAAGAAAGGCGTGGAATGTTGAAATTTTGGAATTTTTTTATAATCATACTGACCTTTCATTTTACCCTTTTAGGGACTTGGATTACAAGAAGCGGAGTTTTAGAAGGACCTCATAGCTTTTCCCAGTCATCCATTGGGACTCCTTTTATTTTGTTTATAGGTTTAAGCTTCTTTTTTCATTGTGGAATCTTGATTCTAAAAAGGGATTACCTCAAACCGGAAAGAAACTTAGAAGCGATAACTTCCAAGGAAGGTAGCTTTTTTTTAAATAATTTTATTTTAATTTTGGCTTGCATGGTCATTTTATTAGGAGTATTTTCTCCTTTGCTTTATGGTAAGGAATTTAAATCACCCTGGTACAATGCTTGGGGAATTCCAGCCGGTCTGTTTTTGCTGTTTTTGATGGGTGTTTCTCCTTTGCTCGCTTGGCGAAAGGGAGCGGACAAGGTCTTTTTTTCCACTCTATTCAAACCGGCTTTGGTAGGTCTGCTTTGTGGAATAGTGTATTCTTTTGTTTATTCCAACTTTTTTACCAAATCCGATCATTCTGTGAATGATATACTTTCTGAAATTTATTCCGTCTTAACGATAGGACTAGGAGGACTTACCCTAGCGGGAATATTCCAGGAATTTTACCGGGGTGTACGTGCTAGGAAAGAAAGGCATCAGAATGAAAACTATTTTGTTTCTACATATAGGTTGATACTTCAAAACAAAAGGAGATATGGTGGTTATTTGGTTCATTTTTCTATTGTATTATTGTTTGTCGGATATTCCGGAAATGCCTTTCAACAAAATACATCCATAAAATATTTTTACCATCTTGCTCCCTTACAAGGTGAAGAAATTGTTTATGTGAGCCAGGACAAAGGAATTATAGGAAACTACGAAATTGAGGCAAACGCCTTAAAAATCAAACCTCTTATCAATGGCGATCAAAATGCAAGTCCCAATTTGTTTAACGTGATTGTTACGGAAGAAGCATCTTTTAAAATAAGAACTGCTTTAAGCCAAGCAAATGTTTTAAAAACGGAAAGGAGGTTTTATCCTCAAATCTCTCATCTATCTGGAAGGCTGGAAACACAAATTCCGACAAGTGAGCCTGCAATCCAATCCAAACCAAAAGAAGACTTGTATATCCAACTGGGTGCATTGGAAAGCGTTGATTCACAAAGTGAAAATCCGGATTTACCACTACTTTTTATGGATTTCTTTTTTGGAGCAAATAGCTTCCAAGAAAAGCAAGAAATGTTTTCCAAGTTTCCTACTCAAATCATAGGTAATTTGGAAATTTGGGTCAATCCGCTTGTGAAACTCATCTGGATAGGCTCTTTGCTCTTTTTTTTATCCGGACTCTTTATTTTGTTTCCGATAGGGGAGAAATGATGCATCATTAATTAACGTCAGTTCGATATAACATTTTTATTTTCACCTAAAGGGCAACCACCGGGGGATTGCCCCTACAAAGCCTATGGTATTTTTGGGCGTAGGGGTGAACCCCTGTGTTCACCCTTATTATTTTTATAACATTATTCCTTACGTCGAACTCACGTTAATTAGAATCTTGCCCGGAGGACAAAACTTATGCAATTTACAGACCCCAAAAATGATGTGGCTTTTAGAAAGATATTCGGAAACGAGACCAAAACAGAGATATTGATTTCATTTTTAAATTCCGTTTTAAAGCTAAAAAGTGATAAAGTAATTACATGGATAGAAATTTTAAATCCGTATCAATTGCCAAGAATAGCTGGTTCAAAATCAACCATTCTGGATGTGAGAGCAAAAGACAAAGCGGGAAATACCTACATTGTAGAAATGCAAGTAACTGATAAATTAGGGTTGGATAAAAGAATTACGCTTTATGGAGCGAAAGGGTATGCGTCTCAATTGGATGTGGGTGATGATTATTACAAGCTAAAACCTGTAATCTTTATTGGCATTTTGAATTTTGAATATTTTATGGGGCAAAATTATTTATCAAGACACTTGATATTAGATGCTGAAACTTATGAGCATAAGTTAAAAGACTTGGAATTTAACTTTATAGAAATACCCAAGTTTCATAAAAAAGAGAATGAGCTGGAAACCTTAGTTGAGAAGTGGGTGTATTTTATAAAACATGCGAACGAATTATCGGTAATACCTTTGAGTATAAATGATAAGGGACTAGAAGAAGCCTACAAAGAAGCAGACAGGCATAACTGGACAAGAGAAGAATTGGAAGAATACGAATATGCCAAAATGCGGGAAACGGATGAAATAGCAGAGAGGATGTTAATAAAAGAAAAAGGCAAAATGGAAGGTATAATCGAAAGTAAAGTGGAAATAGCCAAAAATTTAAAGGAAAGTCAAGTTGATATGAGCATTATTTCCAAATCAACAGGCTTATCCATTGAGGAAATCGAAAGATTAAATTTACGTTAATTTTGATCTACAATCCACTGCCAAACCCCTAAAAGTTCATTCAAACCTTTGATAAAATATCTATTCGTATCTAGAATAACTTTGCTGTTTTCCAACTTGGTAAATAACCATTCGTACCCGGTTGTTACAACACCATAGATTGTTGTTATTGGTGTTTGGTGCTTGTCATTGAATAGTTTGGCAGCATACATTTCTGCGATACACTGAGGAGAAGCTTCTAAAAGATCCTGATCTTTTTTCACTTCCGCCAGAGCAATAATGGGACTTTCTATGAACACGATGTTGCTTTTGCGAGAAATCAAATAATCACAAAATCCATTCAATCCTCTTTTTTTGTCTACGTCAAATTGATATCCGGAGAAAATTGTCAGTTTATCCGGATTACGCCTCTTGACTTCAACCAAAATCGGCATAATTAGCAGTTCGGAACGCGCTTTTTCGCTACTGACAGGAAATACGCTATTGTATTTATAAGTTTCCTTGAGCCACTCGGAAGGTTCTATAGGCGAAATTTGTGAAAAAAGGAGTGAAGTTGTAACGGAAAGACCAAGAGTTTTCAAGTCTTCTCCAGTAAAATTGGAATAAGATTTTTTCATTCTTTCAAATGAATAAAATTTATTGTGGAATTGTCAAGAAAATCCGAGTACTAATTGTAAAAAATTACTATAATTAGTTTGTAAAAATCTAAATTTTTATTTTCTTCGGGTTAAAAAATCATAAACAAACATAATGAACGTTGCGACAGCTATTATATACAACCATAACTCCGTCAGAATAAGCTTTATCGTAGGTAGATAATAATACAACTGAACATCCTATGATTAGTCCACCAAGAAAAACAAGTAATGGGTCCAAATTCATTTTTTAGATTCTTTACTAATTTGCTTGCTAATTATCCCACTCATTCCCATTACTATAAAATATATTCCTATTGCAAAAGCAATTACAAAGGCTATTATAAATATTAAGCTCATTTTTATCTCCTTCCGAATATTCTAAATGAGAATATGAGATATGTAAATCTATTTTTTATATACTTCCTGTTTTTATATTGATAAATCCTCTCTTTGTGTAAAATCTGTTTATAATGTCAAAATTTTTGATTCAGCAGTACTATTCAGAAGTTCAAAAAATCATTCAATACGGCGGTAGCCGTAAAGAAACAACCACACGGGTTGCATTTCAAAATCTTTTAAACGAATACTGCAAAACAAAAAACTTCGTATTGATTCCCGAATTGGAGTATAAAACTTCCAAAGGTAATACCGTTTATCCTGACGGAACTGTAAAAGACGCTTTGAGACTTGCTTGGGGCTATTGGGAAAGCAAAGACGAATATGACAATATATTTGATGAAATCCAAAAAAAGATAAAAAAAGGCTATCCGACTTCCAATATCTTATTTGAGGATTCCCAAGCCGCTGTTCTTATACAAGGCGGAAGTGAAAAGATGCGAGTCACAATGGATGATGATAGTGAACTCGACAGGATTCTTCATGCTTTTATAGAATACGAAAGACCGGAAATTCGAGATTTCAGATTGGCTATTGAAAAGTTCAAAGAAGACCTTCCTACCATTATTGATACTTTGCGTAGCATGATCTACAACGAAGGCAAAACTAACAAAGAATTTCAAAAAGTGAGAGATAGCTTTCTCAAGTTTTGTCAGGAGTCCATCAATCCTTTGGTAACTATAGACGATGTTCGAGAAATGCTAATTCAGCACATACTTACGGAAGAAATCTTTCTTAGCATTTTCAGCGAAGGTCACTTTCATAGAGAAAATAACGTAGCAAAAGAAATCCAGAAAGTGGAAGATACATTTTTTACGGGAAGTGTAAGGCGGAATACTCTTTTTTCCATTGAGAATTATTATCTAACCATCAAAGCAAGGGCTTCGGAAATTACAAACCACCATGAAAAGCAGAAGTTTCTGAAAGTAATCTATGAGAATTTTTACAAGGCATACAATCCCAAAGCAGCTGACAGACTGGGTATTGTGTATACTCCCAGTGAGATTGTTCACTTTATGATTGAAACTACGGATTACCTTTTACACAAGCATTTTGGCAAGCTTCTTGCAGACAAAGGAGTTGAAATACTAGTCAAAAGAGATAATATCACAGACTGGGGACTAGAGCAATTTCGAGAGTATTATTCTCTCGTAAACGAAGGGAAAGGAATCACGAAGCAAGACATTTTCCACTACGTCTATGCTATTTTGCACAATCCGAGCTACCGAAAAAAATACGAATTGAATCTCAAACGAGAATTGCCAAGAATCCCTTTTTACAAAGACTTCTTCCAATGGGTGAAATGGGGGAATCACCTCATGGATTTGCATCTAAGCTACGAAACAGCCAAGCCTTATGAATTGACAATCAATGGTGTAATCGAAAAGCTTGCAAACCACACAAACCAAAGTGAAGAGGAGGAAGTTGTTCCCAAAAGCAAAAAGAAGGTAGAAGTAAAACCGTTGGAAGAAAAATATACGGTAGATTACCCCAAAACAAAACTAAAAGCGGATAAAGAAAACGGGAAAATCTATCTTGATGAAATCACAACTTTAGAAGACATTCCACCGGAGGCTTGGGAATACAAGTTGGGAAACAGGTCTGCCTTAGAATGGATTTTGGATCAATATCGGGAAAAGAAATCCTCCGATCCGGTGATTGAAGAAAAGTTTAACGACTACAAGTTTGGTGATTACAAAGAAGAAGTGATCGACCTCATCAGAAGAGTTTGCACCGTAAGTGTGGAAACGGTGAAAATTGTCAAAGGGATGAAAGAATAAATTTACGATGAAAAATCCTATCAATAAAGATAGATTCCTAAACATACTCGAAAACATAGCCGGAGCAGGTGACTATGATTTTGAGGAAAAGAGAAAACGAGTACTCTTTATTTTATTTATGGGAGTCGGTTTTGTCTTCCTATTGATATTTGGTATTTATCACCTATTTAAAGGACCTGTTTTTGAAGGCGTATTGTGCTTGGTATTGTCCTTTATTGCCATTTTTGTTATTTTTATCTTGCGGTACAGACCTATCGGAATGGGAGTATATAAAGTAACCCTTTTTATATACGGACTATTTCTGATTTTTTTAGGTACTGTGAATGATACTCATGGATACCGAGTTTTATGGTTGTACATGTATCCTTTAATGGCTTTCTATTTACTTGGAAAACGAGACGGATTAGTTTTTACAATTGTAATTTGTTGTACTTGGATTATCTTTTTACAGTATACAACACTTTTATCTGGCAACGAGCCTTATAGCTTTATTTTTAAAATACGCTTTATTATTAGCTTGTTAGTAGTTGCAATTTTAAGCTTTTTTTATGAATATGTGCGTTCCATTTATCAAAAAGAAATGAAGCACCGAAACTCAGAATTGATCCATGCTAAAAGTTATATTGAAAATATTGTCGAAAATTCTCCGATAGCCATTCAAACAATCGGAAAATCCGGTGAATGTCTTTTTGTAAACAGATCCTATTGTGAAATTTTAGAGATTGATAAAAAAGACATTCTACAGAAAAACGTTTTTCAAAATAAGTCCATATTGGAGAATACTCTTATTGAAAAATTTAATGATGCTTTTGAGGGAGCGAGTTCTTATACGGAAAATGTCAAATTTCAGTGCATGATTTCAAATAAAAAAATATTAATAAATGTTTCTGTTGCTCCAATCAAAAATCCCGATGGCGATATAGATTCTATAATTGTTATGTTTTATGATAACACAGAAAAGGCTATTGCTGAGAGAACGGTTGCTTTAGACTTGATAAAAGCGCGAAATATTCAAAACAATATCATTTCATTCAATCATAATGATATTAAAGATTTAAAAATAAACATTTATTTCAAACCTATGATGCAGGTTGGCGGAGATATCTATGATATATATGAAGTAAATGAAGGATTGTATAGAATCTTTATTGCAGATGCAACCGGTCACGGAGTTCAAGCGGCTTTAACAACCATGCTTATTAAAAGTGAATACGATAAATTAAAAGTTTTTGAAATAAGTCCTTCAATTATCCTAAAAATTTTCAATACAACGTTCCTTCGAAGGTATTATAAACTTACGATGTTTTTTACCTGCGCAATCATTGATATAAACCTAAAAGAAAACAAACTTACCTATTCGTCAGCTGGTCATCCTGCTCAGTATCTGATTAGAGGTGGCTTGCTAGAAACCCTTCACACTAAAGGGAAAATGGTAGGGCTTATAGAAGACGTAAATTATGGAGAAATCAACATTGAAACAAATACTTCCTCCAAATTAATTTTGTTTACGGATGGGATCTATGAGGAGTTTTCGGAAAAAGAAGAGGAATTTGGTGATCGAAGACTTGAGAAAATTATTATTGATAATCTCAATAATCCTTTGGATATACTTTTGCACAATATCATCAAAGAGGAAGAAAAGTGGAGAGGGAATAACCCTGTTCGTGATGATATTACCTTGATTGGGATTGAGTATCCGATAGAGTAGGGAAGCATGAAAAAGTTTTTTCTTTATTTGCTTTCTTTTTCATTTTTTATATCTGTTGAGCCGCAATCATGGAGAGACCCTTATGATGGAATTACAGATATTCGAATTCTCCCCATGCTAAAGAACTTATCCAAAGAACACATCGGAACAAATATAAATCCAAAAGACGGAAGATTACTACATGACCTGATTATAAAAAAAGGATACAAAAAAGGATTGGAAATAGGAACTTCTTATGGTTATTCTACCCTGTGGTTAGGTTTGGCTTTTAAGCAGAATAATGGGAAACTTATAACCATCGAAATAGACCCTGAAAAAGCAAGGGAGGCAGAAAAAAATTTTCATCATGCTGGCTTAAATCACATTGTTGATTCTCGTATAAATGATGCTTTTGAAGAGTTATCCAAGCTACAAGACGATTATGATTTCATTTTTATTGACGGAATGAAAAAAGATCATACAAAATTTTTTCATTTTTTGAAATATAGGTTAAAAAGAGGCGGGATGATTGTTGCTCGAAATGAACAAGAAAATCGCTGGAATTTAAATGATTTTTTATATGCAATAAAGAGTGATTCGAGTTTTAAAACTACAATTGAAAAAGGTAGTAGATCGGGAATGCTTATAAGCATAAAAAAATTTTAAAATTAGTTGCAAAAATTTTTTGGCTTTTGTTATTTGAGATCAGTTAGATATTTTTTACGGAGTGTCCAAAATGAAAAAAGTTACATTTTTGCCAAAATTAGCATATATATATATGACACAAATAGGTTAAGAAGTCTTGCACTTATGATAGTGTTGTGCTTCTTTTTTGCTGGTTCAGGTAGCAACTCCACAGGAGAACTTCCTCAAAGTCTACCGCAAGTTAAAGTAGATACAAAAGGTAAGGCAAATGTATCTATTCCAATCAATTTACCAATTGCTACAAAATGACGCTCTCGTATTCACATACAAACCACCCTCACGCCGTTTCTTCTGCCACTTCGTCCTCCATTGGTACAATTGACTACGACTACGATATTTCCGGAAATATGACCCGCAGAGCGAACGACAACTTCCACCACAATAGTTTGGGAAAGCTCATACAGATAAACAAGCAAAGTGGTGAAGTTGTAGACTACGAATACAATTATACGGGAAACAGAATCAAAAAGACGCTCACAAACGGTGCTTCTACTACTATAACTTACGATATAGACGGACTCTATGAAGTCAACGTGATTCCGGGAAAGGCAGTTCGTCACACTCATTATGTTAGAGGAGCAGAAGAAGATTTAGTCGCCCAACTTACAACGGAAAGCGTAGTTTTGCTCACTACAGTAGCAGAAGCCCCCCAGACGTTTTATCCGGACCGTTTTGTAAAATATATACAGATGGAAACTGCTAAATTTTTCTATTACACAAATCTCGAAAATCCATACAATACAAAACTCTACCTTTTGACCGGAATCTTGGTTGTATCTCTACTCTATATTTTTACGTTAAAAATATTTGAAAACGCAAACAAAGGAGGATTGTTTATTCGTAAATTTTCAGCATTCAAGATGCTCGTTTCCCAAATAACCATTGTCGTAGTACTTTTTAGCTGTATGCCCAATGGGCTAGTGGGAGGTGGTGAAAATAATGACCCGCCTTTTTGGCTTGTTGCTAGTTTTGTAAATGGAGAAGGAATCACAGCCGAGACACCTTCTGTTACAGACCCTCCCGGTTCCTTTGCACCGGTTTATGCCTCTGGTATGCCAGTAGCAGGGATGTATTTCATCAATCCTGATCATTTGGGAAGCACAAGTATGCTCACGGATGCGAAAGGGAGGATGGTGGCTGGTGTAAACATTGATTCTGGAAAGAGTTATGTGAATTATAAACCTTATGGAGAAGTAAACAAAACCAATTCCAGTGGTCCAGATATTTTCCGGTACAAATACACTGCCCAAAAAACGGACTCTGAAACAGGCTTACAATACTACAAAGCGCGTTATTATGACCCGGTAACAGGTCACTTTGCCCAGGCAGATACTTATTTGGACGGAGATAGCGTTATGGGTCTCAACCAGTACATGTATACAAGAGGAAACCCTGTCAATTACGTTGATCCTAGCGGGCACTTTATTATCTTGGGTTATTTTTTGATGGTTGCTCTTACTAGTTATGGTTATTATGAGGCATACCATGCAATTGACCCAGCAGGTGCAGAATGGGCGGCTGGAAAGTTGGGGATAGACTCCGAAGACATAAATTTAAAAAACGTTGCTATTGCAGCTTTGGTAGCCACAGCTGCTTTTTTTGCTACTGTCTATATTGGGGCAGCAATAGGAAGTTTGTCGCAATACCTTGCCACTTCCGGTTTTTTTAGTAATCTTACTAATATATATTTCAGTACTGAATTGGCAACCGCAATAAACGTTACCATACAATATACAATCGAGGGTACATTGGGTTATTATGCGGGTGAGTTTGTGAATGTAATAGGGCGGGAGATTGGTCGTATGGTGGATAGTATGTTTCCTTCTTCTAATCCCGGAATTAAAGGATTTGGAAACAATAAAACAGACGGGGCAACAATAGGAACCAACGTTGCAGATAATGTGGGTAATATTACAGACATTGGAGTTGATTTGTTCTCACCTCATGATATGTTTCAAAACGATGATTTAAGCAAACTCTTTACTGATTCGAAGGGTATATCCGACTTTTTTAAAAAGTATGACCATCCTTCATTCCACATGGGTGATACTGTAGGAGTACAAGACCCGGCAACAGGTGCTTGCAATTGTATTGAAGGACTTCATTGGTGGGGACCGGAAATGGGAATAGCATCTTTTTATGAAGGGAAAGGCTGGTTGGGACTATTGCATAAACACGGTACAGGACTGGTGATGGATACACAACTCTTTAAACCATATTACAAAAGTCATACAATGTGGGGGAAAACAAGAAGCAACAATATAATGCAGCTCTTGTTTTTTTGGTTTGATCCAAATAGAGAAAAAGCAGACAAAGGCGAAAAAATCTTTTATTTTTAAATTCCATTCTAAAAAATCATAAAACCCTAATCCCTCTTCCCTTTGGAAAGGGGTTAGGGTTGCAGGAAAAAGGAGAAACAAGAATGAAAACAATCCAAGTTTTAATCTTACTGGTAGTTCTACTGGCACAGTGCAAATATACAGGAGGATACGACATTGTAAAGGGTAGCAAAGCGATTAGTGAAATCAAAGAGAAAGTTACACGACATGCTACACTAGGTACTTTGTACACACTTGCTTCTATTTCTAATTTCACTTGCCCATCCTCCGCGTCAGCAAATGTTTTTACGGAAGTAGAACCAAACAATACATACAAATACGCTACCAAATTTGATTTCCCCACAGAAGAACAATCCGTTAGGTTCCAAGGAACTGTAACAACAGGTAATTCAGACTATGACATATTCTATATGGTAGTACCGTCTGATACAACACACACTTTATTTTATCACAAAGGAACGGGAGGGTGTAGTGTTGAGATAAATTCAGACGGCTCCGAACTCAATAACGATACTTCATACTATAATCCAGATGTTACATATAGTGCTGGAAGCGTTTATTCCGAAGAAGTCAATAGTGATAGTATTCAGCCTTCTGACTATGTATTTTTTTTTTGTAATACCTATGCGGATAACGTAACTATAGATGTAGAGGTTTCTTTGACAAAAATTGGTTCTTCGTCTTCTAGTGTGAATACCGAGTTTTTGTCGAGTCCTGAGTTTAGGTTGTCTTCTGCTACTTTTGGACCTACGGTGTTTGAGATTTCCTCTGGGATCGACAAGAATAAATACTACACTCGTTCGTCTGTGGATGAATGTAAGAAGAGGTTGAGCGTCACAGTGCCGGTAGCGAGTTTGTTAGACGGCTATAATTTTTTACTCTACAACAATTGTGGAGCAGCTGGTTACGATGTAGTCAATCCCTACTTTGTAGCAGGTCACGAGTGTAAACTCCAAGAAGCGGACTGGATACAAATTGGTGATTTGGGAATACCGTAGTTTAAGGAATAGTTTCTTAAAGTGAATTAAATGTTAGTACTACCTAAATTAAAAATACAACTCATATTTATACTTCTTACGTTATCCTGTTTTTTGCTATTACTCTTTTGCAAAAAAATTGAAAAGTTGGAAACCCAAAAACAAATGATTCTGCCTTTGGATGGATTTGAAATCCAAGACATAGAGTCTATTACCCAAGTGGATAAAAATAAGTTTCTTATTTTTGGGTCTCACTCTCGAAATAAAAAGTGTAAAATCAAAAAATCCAGATTGAGATTTGCATATATTCAGATTTCTAAAAATGACTTAATACTAAAAAAATTCTTTAAGAATGACATCATACAATTTGGAGCTTAGACATGCAAAAACAAGTTTATAAAGTATACAAAACTGGCTCAATTAAAAATTTGAATCTTACAACAGAGGAGTTATCCAAACCATCTGAAAATGAAATCACCGTAAAGGTAGAAGCTTATAACTTATAACCATCGAAATAGACCCTGAAAAAGCAAGGGAGGCAGAAAAAAATTTTCATCATGCTGGCTTAAATCACATTGTTGATTCTCGTATAAATGATGCTTTTGAAGAGTTATCCAAGTTACAAGACGATTATGATTTCATTTTTATTGACGGAATGAAAAAAGATCATACAAAATTTTTTCATTTTTTGAAATATAGGTTAAAAAGAGGCGGGATGATCATGCAAAAGAAATGGTGAAGTACTACAGGCTTCCAGCCTGTAAAATTACAACCAAGATGGCTGTAATACTTTCACTAAAACTTATAGTTTACACTTAATTCTGCTCTAAATATAACCGAACCGTTTCTTTCATAACCTCCAAACCAATGGGAAGTGCGTCTTCGTCAAAATCAAATTTGGAGTGATGATGAGGATAAACACAATTTTTAAAAGGATTTCGAGAGCCGATTAAAAAATAACAACCAGGCACTTTTTCCAAAAAGGCTGAAAAGTCTTCACCACCCATTGACCTTACATCTTTTTCTGTTATGGCATCTTCACCTATCAGGTTTCTAACGGCTTGCCTGACAAAATCAGCACAATTAGGATTATTGATGGTTGGTTTGTCTATTTTTAAATAATCGACCTCTGCCTTTGCTCCAAAACTTTCAGATATCCCCTCTACTATTTTCTCCATTCTCTTTGGGAAAGAATTGTGAACTTCCTTTGAGTATGTTCGAACTGTTCCTCGCATTACAGCATTATCGGGAATAGCATTAAAGGCATTTCCACTATTAATGCTTCCTACAGTGATAACACAAGGCTCTAATGGGTCTATACTGCGAGAGACAATGGACTGCAAAGCCGTTATGATATGAGCCGAAACCAGAATCGGGTCTACGGAATGTTGGGGTAGGGCACCATGTCCGCTTTTGCCATGAACGGTAATTTTAAACTGATCCACAGATGCCCAGATAGGTCCATTAACAATACCAACTTTTCCTATATCTATGTGATTCCAAACATGCAAGGCAAACGCAACATCGACCTTGTATTTTTCCAAAATTCCTTTCTGTACCATAATTTGTGCTCCACCACCACCTTCCTCTGCCGGTTGGAACACCAACAAAACCCTACCTTTGGGAATCATGCTTGCAAAATTCGTTTTAAGTTCACTCGCATAAGCCATTAAAATAGAGGTATGTCCGTCATGACCACAAGCATGCATAATTCCATTGTGCTTGGAGCGATATTCACAATCATTTTCTTCGTGGATTGGCAGAGCATCCATATCTGCTCTCACAAGAACGGTTTTCCCTGGCTTTCCTGAATCTATAAGGCTTACAACACCGGTTTTGGCGATTTTGTTTTCGTAGGGATAACCCAATCTTTCGAGGTGTTCCATAACTAGCTGAGCAGTTTTAATTTCTTGGAACTCAATTTCCGGGTATTGGTGTATATACCTTCTGATTTCGACTAATTCTTTTTTTCTTTCTTCAGATACCAATTGTTTCATAGCTAAATTACCCTTTGATAATCATTTACTAATTTTTTCCAAACTTGGACTCCACAATATTTATCACCTTCGGGACAGAATGGTTTTTCATTCCCCATTTTTCGAACCATACAAGGAGCTCCAATCCACTTGGCAATTCCGGGATGAACATCTTGTAAATCCATAACTTCTTGAACGGAAGCATGGAAAATTTCCTCTTGTGAGTTGTAGCATAATCTCGCCTTCCATTTATGATAAAGGTTTAGCAGGTCTCCGCCTTCATAAAACCTCACAGGGATTGCATTCGGATAGAGATAAACTGATTCGTTTTTATCACCACCTTGCTCTAAAAAGCAATTGATATTTTCAAATATTTTTGTCATTCTTTGCGTGTATTTTTCTCTTAAAACATCATATTTTTGAATAATTACCGGAATGATATAATCCGCTTCTCCAGTATACTGTGAAAATAATATTGGACGTGCTCCCGGCACCATCCTATGCCTTTGGTCCTGGCTGTCTGCTGTATGGGAAATCTTCTTTTTAAACGTATAGTGTGCCATAAACATGCTACGAGAAATAGGACTAACTGTTGACTCATTGAGTGTAGATGTCAGATGCTTATTATTTTCAGAAGACATTATGTTTGCAATAGCATCTTCATTACTTAAAAAATGGGATGGAATCCCAAGAGTCGCTCGAAAAGAATCAGCCAAAATTTGCTCTGTGTTTTTCTGGTAAGAAACCAAACGGGAATAGCGATTTTCCAATCCATTATCAAATTCCGCTATAAACTCTTTAGACAAATTTGGTTTGTTTTTTATGGATTGAAAAAATTCGTATTCTACCGTAGATTCCAATGGAATAGGATCATCCATTTCTTCAATGTATTTGGGGTCGATTTTCCTAACTTCTTCGACCATACTTGAGATTACGTCTTTTTGCTCTTTGGGAACATGGAAAGAATTTACCAAGCGATAGTATCTGTGTAAGGTCAATCCGTTGATAGTGTGATACAAATAGGTAAAAGTCCCCAAAGGTAAAAAATATCTGGCAATTTCCATACATTTTTTCTGAATTGCATTTTGCCAAATTTCAGGATTATGAGTTCTTGCCTTTGAGACGGAGATGAATTCGTTTGTGATATAGGGATTTAGAATTTCCAAAAACTCAAAATACGAATTCATGGAATACTTAATTGCATCGAGATAGAGTTCTAACCGCTTGGATGAAAGAGAATTCGGAATGTAAAAATTGTCTTTTTTCACTTCTACATAACGTTGGCTGACTTGCTCCGAATTATAATATGGGTGAGAGTGTAAAAATGCCCAAACAAAGTATCTGGAAACCCTATCGAGAGTAAAAATGAATTGAGGATGTTGCCTTGTTGTTAGATGACCGGCTTTTTTTGTAGATTTGGCTACTTTATCTCGGATTTCTATAGATTTTGGCGTTTTTATCATATCTTCGGAATACAGTATGCCTTTGGAAGAATAACAAGTTCTTGCCGTAGCGATAGAGAGATTAAATGGTTCCTTGGTACAATCTACAAGTTTTACGATTGAAGATTTGGGTTTCATATAGGAAATATATCCTTTTAATCGAATACAAAAAACAAGGAAAAAATGATTTTAAAATTAAAAAAGGTTATAGTTAAAATTCCCAGCTATAACCCATAGATATAATAAAGACTGTATTAATAATTTTTTTACTTCCCATTTCATAATTCAAATAATTTGCAATATCACTTGGAAACACTTTACCTATTTCATTATAGACATATTTATTGACATAACCGATTTGTTTTTCCGGATCAGGTAGTTTTCCATCGCTTTTATTTTTGTCACTCGTATCATACAAAAGTACAGCCGGTCTGTATAAAACATGAAACGTCAGATCATATCCGGATTTGGAAAATTTTAATGAGGTAACAGCATTTGAAATTCCGGCTCTTTTGCTTATATTGTCGTTATTCTGCACATATCCAACTACAATCGAGGGTGTAACTTCAACCCCTTTATCTTTAAAAAATGTATGGCTTGACTCAATAGACAAATAGTTTTGGGCATTGGTGATTCCCATGGGTGAATTGGCAGAACCACCGTTATCAAAGGAAGTATTCAAAAAAAACTGAATTTTTATATTTGCCTCTTTAAATACGGGAGGATTGTACCAGATAAAGTATTCCTGCCATGTATATTTTCCAAAACGATTCAAATTATTCCATATCCACGTTCCAATAGACCATTCCCCAAAAGTAGTTTTCCACTCGTAATAAACACCGAAAAATATACCATCATACCTTCCTAATGAATTTCTTTCTCTATAAGATCTTGTTTGATAAGGATTATAAGCAGGTGCACTCGAATTATTTACCATTTCACTCAAAATACTGGCAAACCTATCTGTTTGTCCCGGACCATCTTGTAAAATAGCAAAATCGCTATCCCGATCTTTCAGATTAGTTATAAAAAAATTACTCCAAAATAGAGTTTTTAGCCCCTTTAAAGGAGTTGCATAGACAAATTGTGGTTGTACAGCCGGTACAAAATTTACAGAAGAGTAGGGGGTATTATTTCTATCACTTGCAAGCATGGCATAATTATAACCCCTGAAAATATGATCCGTTGTAAGTCGAATAGCCATCTGCATGGATTTTTCTTCTTTGGGATTACCCTCAGCATAGATATTCCATTGAAGAAAAAAGATCAGAAATAAATAATAGATGATTTTTCTCAAGTTTTATATCCATATTTTAGAAATAGCAAAAAGGCAAGCTATTTTAATATTTTTTTATTTGATTTCTACTGTTTTTACTTGACTATATCAATATATCTTGATATATAGTTATATTTATATAACTATGGATTCATCAAATTCCAAAACAGTAATCAATACATTAAAAGCCGTTTCTGATGAAGTACGACTAAGGATTTTGAATATTTTATTAAACGGAACTTTGAACGTGAATGAAGTCCAAGAAGTATTAAAAATGGGACAATCCAGGGTATCAAGACACCTAAAAATTCTGGAAAACGCAGACCTGATAGTTTCTCAAAGGGAAGGGACTTGGATTTATTATAAACTAAAAGAAAGTCCAACATTTGGATATGGCTTGCTTCAGTATTTATTTTCTTGCAAAAATGAAATACCTTACGGTGAAAGGGATAAAAGCAATACCTTAAACATACTCCAAAAAAGACAAGAAAGCAGCAATCGTTTCTTTAATCAAATAGGAAAAAACTGGGAAAAAATACAAAATAACGTTTTAAATCCGGAAGTCTATCGAGATAGGATACTGTCTCTATTACCGGAGACTGTAAAACTTTCAATTGATCTTGGGTGTGGACCTGGAGGACTTATCCCATTTTTACTTACAAAATCCGAGAAAGTAATTGGAGTTGACGTATCCCAAAAAATGCTCACAGAAGCAAAAAGCAAATTTCAAGAAGACCCAAGAGTCGAAATAATCGAATCCAATATTGAACACCTTCCCTTGTCCGAAGAAATTGCGAATGTTGCAATTGCATCTATGGTTTTGCACCACGTTTCCAATCCACTGCTGGTTATGAACGAGGTCTACAGAGTCCTACAATCGGAAGGTTTGCTTTTTATAATAGAGTTAAAAAAGCACAACCAAGAATTTATGAGAGATAATTTCTCTGACCTATGGCTTGGTTTCCAAGAATCCACACTGACTGAGTGGCTTAAAACGGCTGGTTTTAGTGTATTGGACCAAATCGAGTTAAATACGTTTTCAATTTTTCAAATTATTATAATCAAGGCAATTAAAAAAGGAGGACAAAATGTCCGCAAATAAAGAAAATTTTAAGGTTAAAGATATAGGGCTTGCTGAATGGGGTAGAAAGGAAATCATTCTAGCTGAAAAAGAAATGCCAGGACTAATGGCGATACGTAAAGAGTTTAAAGACAAGCAACCTCTAAAAGGTGCGAGGATAGCCGGTTCTCTCCACATGACAATTGAAACAGCAGTTTTAATTGAAACCCTAACCCATTTGGGAGCCGAAGTCAGGTGGGCATCTTGTAATATTTTTTCAACCCAGGACCAAGCGGCGGCGGCTATTGCAAAAACGGGCGTCCCCGTTTTTGCTTGGAAAGGAGAAACGGAAGAAGAATATTGGTGGTGTACGGAAAAAACGCTGCACTTTGACGGGAAAGGACCAAATATGATTTTGGATGATGGAGGAGACTTAACGCACCACGTCCACACAAAACATCCGGAATTACTCAATGATATACGTGGAATATCGGAAGAAACAACTACAGGTGTTCACCATCTCTACCAAATGTTAAAAAAGGGTGAATTAAGAGTACCTGCCATCAATGTAAATGATTCGGTTACAAAATCTAAGTTTGATAATCTGTATGGTTGTAGGGAATCCTTGGTGGATGGAATCAAAAGAGCGACCGATGTAATGATCGCAGGAAAACTATGTATCGTAGCGGGTTATGGGGATGTTGGCAAAGGATGTGCAACAGCTCTTAAAAACTTTGGGGCAAAAGTTACTGTCACTGAAGTCGACCCAATCTGTGCTTTACAGGCAGCAATGGAAGGTTACGAAGTTTTAAGAATGGAAGACGTAATTGAAAGAGCGGATATTATCGTAACCACAACCGGGAACAAGGATATTGTTACGCTTGAGCATATTTTAAAAATGAAAAGGGGAGCTATCCTTTGCAATATCGGACACTTTGATGTGGAAATTCAGATGAGTAGACTAAACTCTCACAAAGGAGTTATTAAGGAAAATATCAAACCACAAGTAGATAAATACGTGTTTCCGGATGGGAGATATATCATTGTCCTTGCAGAAGGAAGACTTGTGAATTTAGGTTGTGCTACCGGTCACCCGTCGTTTGTGATGTCCAACTCTTTCACCAACCAAGTTATGGCTCAAATTGAGTTATTCAACAATAAATATGAAGTTGGAGTTTATAGACTTCCAAAACACCTGGATGAAAAAGTTGCCAGCTTGCATTTGGAACAACTTGGAGTTCGTTTAACCAAACTAACTCCAGAACAAGCAGAGTACATTGGGGTTTCTGTAGATGGTCCGTTTAAACCGGAACATTATAGATACTAAATAATAAGTATAAGTCCCTGAATTGCAAATTTTTTAAGGGCAATCACGGTTGCCCCTACCAAAGACAAATTGTAGGGGTAAACCGGGCAAACCCCTGCGTTTACCCCTTGATTATAAATAAAAGCACCTTAAACGAAACTCACGCTACTCAGGTTAAAAAATCAGCTAAATTGATTTCATAACTAAGTAAAGTTTTGGACAAAAAGGACTATAAAAGCAATGTATTCAAAAGGAGATATGTTTTGAGTTTTTTAAAATTAAAAATCGGTGGAAGAATTGTTTTAGGTTTTTCTATAGTGTTGGCGATATTAATCATCATCGGGCTTGTGGTTTTTACTAGTATTCGATCCATACAAAATAACTTTAAATGGGTACTCCATACGGACATTGTTTTGAGAAGTGCAGAACAATTAAAAAAATATGTTGTAGATATGGAAACCGGAGAACGAGGATTTGCCATTACCGGTCAGGAAAGTTTTTTAGAACCATATCATAACGGGCAGAAAGAATTTAAAAAAACCATGAAAATGCTTCAGGAAAAGGTAAGCGACAATCCCCCACAAGTTGAGAGATTAAAACTCATTGAAAATCATATGGAAAAATGGTTAAGCGACGTGGCTATACCGGTTATAAACTTGAGACAACAAGTATCAAAAAATGAAGCAGATATAAAAGACATCATTCGTACGGTTCAATCCGGAAAAGGAAAAGCAATGATGGATGAAATTCGAGAAAAATTTGATACATTTATAAATATAGAAACCGGCCTAATGGAATCTCGTGAAAAATCGACTGAAAAAACAGTATCATCAACTGAATCTATTACAATTGTGCTGATAGGGATATCCGTTATTTTAGTTTTCTTTTTAACTTTAATTATCACAAGAAGCATAACTCGTCCTTTAAATCACGTTGTAGAAATAATAGGAGTAATAGCTGAAAAAGGAGATTTAAGCAATCGACTAAAAATTGATACGGATGATGAATTGGGGAAAATGTCTTTCTCAATTAACAGTTTTATCAAAAAAATCCAAGAAATTATCAAAGATATCTCTAACAGAAGCCAAGAAATTAACAACTCCAGTAAAGAATTATTTTTATCTAGTGAAAGTTTATCTTCCGGAACTGAGCAAATGTCTAATCAATCCGGAAATATTGCGTCTTCTGTTATAGAAATGAACCAAAATTTACAAGTAGTCGCCAGTTCCATTGAAGAAATGGTAAGTAGCATTGCAGAAGTTGCAAAACAAGCCAGTGACGGAGAGAGGATAGCAAATGTCGCCAATAAAGAAGCAATGGAAACGACTACAATTGTAAATACATTAGGTGAAAATGCTCAGGAAATAGGGAAGGTTATTGAAAGCATTAGTGAAATAGCGAATCAGACAAACATGTTGGCTTTGAATGCTAGTATAGAGGCTGCCGGTGCCGGAGACGCTGGAAAAGGATTTGCAGTAGTTGCGACAGAAGTAAAAGAATTAGCGAGACAAGCCGCTCAAGCTTCGGATGATATTAAGTATAGAATAACAACAATCCAAGACAATACTGAAAAAACTGTCAAAGCAATAGACAATATTTCTAAAGTTATTATTCAATTAAATGAAATTAGTTCTTCCATCGCGTCGTCCGTAGAAGAACAGTCTATTACAACAAAAGAAATATCAGGAAATGTTAATCAAAGTAGCATTGCCTCAAATGAAGTTGCAAAAAATATAGAAGGAGTAGCTTCTTCTACAAAAATTGGAGCACAAGATGCTGAAAAAGTTCGAAAGTTGGCTCAAGATATGGACAAGATGGCAAAGGGATTGGAAAATATAGTAAAACAATTCAAAATTTAAGAGTAGCAGGGACACGACCAGCAATTATTAGCATTAAATTATTTCTACCTATCCCCGTCAAGCTATCCTTTTGTATTAGCCTCAATCCGCCCCTTTCCTAACAGGAAAGGAGCCATAATGACTATCATTCAATAGAAAAGACTAAATGTTAAAGACTTCCCCTTCCCTGCAGTTTCCCAAGCATGCGAATTAGGGAAGGGGAAAGGGGATAGGTCTTCTGATCAGATTGAAAAAAATCATATTTTAACGTTAGTTCGACGTAACAAAAGTTTCAGACAAATATAAGGGAAAACACATAGGTTTACCCTTATAAAACAAGTCTAACGAAGATTTTTCTGTAAGGGTAATCCGGGTAATCCCTGGTTGCCCTATAATTTTATATCGAACACATACTTCACAAGTTCTTAATTTGTTGAGTAAGCTTATACATGGGTACCATTATAGAAGCCATAATTGTAAAAATCAGTCCTCCCATGATCACAATCATAATCGGTTCTAAGCTCTGGGTCATGGATTTAATTGTATTGTCAACTTCCTGGTCAAAAATAGTTGCCAATTTATTCATCATTTCAGGAACTTTATCTGTTAATTCTCCGGCAGATAACATACCCAAAACCATAGGTGTCAATATGGCTGAGTTTTGGAATGCGTCAGAAAGTTTCCCCCCCTCTTTTATATTTGCAATAGCACTTTCTATTTCCACTTGGAATATATAATTATTCACAATTCGACTTACTATTTGCAAAGAAAGAATTAAAGAAACCCTATTTGTCAGTAAAACGCCTAAATTTCTGGAAAAACTGCTAATCATCACTTTTCGTGATAAGCTACCAATAATCGGGACCTTTAGTATAAATCTATCCCACTTTTTTTTGCCTTCTTTGGATGTCTTAAACCGAACAAATACATAAATAGAGCCAACTAAACTTAAAATCATCAACCACCAATAGTTAATCAGAGCATCGGATATGGCAATTACAGTTCTTGTAATCAAAGGAAGTTCGGCATCAAATTGAGAAAAAAGCTCTTGTATCTGAGGAATAACCACTGTAAGCAAAAAAATTGCCACAAACATAGATAGACCAGCCATTATTAAAGGATATATCATTGCCACTTGGACTTTTGACTTTAGCTCGGTTGCTTTTTCTTCCAATTCAGCCAATCGCACCAAGGTTGATTCGTATTCACCGGTTTTTTCACCAACAGAAATCAAAGAAGAATACTGATTGGGAAATACATCGGGGTGTTTTTCCATGGCTTTGGATAAACTTTCTCCTTCTACAACACCGGCTTTCATTTCAATAATTACTTTTTTAAAATATTGATTTTCAACTTGTTCAATAATGTTGTTTAAAGAACGATCTAATGGGATGCCTGCACCTAGTAAAGTTCCTAATTGCCTGACAAACAAACCAACTTCTTTTCTTGGAATTCTATACAATATTTTTGACAAAAAAGGGAATAATTCTCGTTCTTTTTTTTCAATATCTTCTTGAATTTCCCTTACATAGAGTCCTTTCTGTTTGAGTTTATTTCTCGCTGATTGCAAATTATTGGCATCAATAATCCCTTTTTCAGTTTTTCCATTTTTATTAAAGGCAGTATATGTGTAGAGCGACATGAATATGATTTTATAATTTGTGAAAAAAATTTCAAGCGAAAATATTATATTTTATTAAATGTTTTTAAGTTATATAATGCTTAAGGTGCGTTTCTACAAACTCTCTAAGTTCTTTAAGCTGAAAATTACTTATAAATTCCTGAAGTTGTTTTACAAATAGGATGCAGGATGGATTTGCATATTCAATCTGAGATAAAACCTGGGTTAAATTCTCTATATCTCCCTTCATAACTAATTTGTAAATTTCTATGGATTCAATAGACGATGGTAGTACAATCTTATGTTCCATAGGATTTTGAAGTTCTTGTAAGACCGATGGTTCTGCTAAATTATCTTTAAATGCCCACTCCAAACCTAAATGTAATCGAATTTTCTCTAACAGCTCATTTACGTCAACTGGTTTGGATACAAAATCATCAAAACCTTTCTGTTTTGTTTGATCTTGGTATTCCTCCGTAACGCTAGCCGACACTGCAATGATTTTACTTGGAACACCTTTTTTCTTGATCCTATAAAGACACTCAAATCCATCTATATCAGGCATAATGATATCCATAAGTATTAGATCGGGATTTATTGTAACTGCTTTTATAATTCCGTCTTCACCACCAACCGCCTCCACAATTTCGAAACCTAAACCGGACAACATCTCTCTTAAAACAACCCTATTTAACTCAATATCATCCACTATCAAAACTTTTTTTATTTCTCCTTTGTATCCGCTGATTCGATGGATCAACAAAATTTTTTCTGACATATTGTCTTCTATATCAGCAAAATAAACAGAAAACCAAAAGCATGTCCCTTTTCCCATCTGACTTTCCACTTTTAGTTCGCTTCCCATTAAACGAACCAGTTTTCGACTGATGGCAAGACCCAAACCGGTACCTTCTGATTTGTACAATTGAGGACTTAATTGCTTGAATGGATCAAAAATCTCTTCCAATTTATTTGCCGGTATTCCTATCCCGGTGTCTTCCACTTTAAATTTTATTACATTTCCTTCCCTGTAAACATCAAATGTTATCTCACCTTTTTCGGTGAATTTAACCGCATTGCTTAACAGATTCAATAAAATTTGGACAAGTCGCTTTTCATCCCCAAAAGCTTTTTTGGGAATATTGTCCGATTTTATATAATGAAGCTTTAACCCTTTTTCTTTAGCTTTAATATTAACAGAAGCAATTACATTATCCAAAGAATCTCGGAGAAAAAAAGCAGTTTGGGAGAGTTGTATTTTTTGAGCTTCTATTTTAGACAAGTCTAATATATCGTTAATCAAATTTAATAAATGATTACCGCTTTTTTCAATGACTTTTACTCCATATTTTTGACTCTTGGTAAGCAATTCATCTCTTTTTAAAATTTGAGCATACCCTAATATACCATTGAGTGGTGTCCTAAATTCGTGACTCATATTGGTTATAAAGGAAGACTTTAATTCATTGGCTTCTTCGGCTTTCAATTTTGCATCTATCAAAATTTCTTCGGTTTTCTTTATCGCTGTAATATCTTCCGCGATACAAATTATAAAAATAACTTCTTGTGATTTGTCTAATATCACAATTTTTGAAATAAGAAGAACTATTTTTTCTCCATTTCTGTTTACAAAAGTCTCTTCAAATGTAGCTTTAAATTGATTGTTTTTGAAATAAAAATTGCTAAAATTCCTAAAAAAATCTATCTGGTTTAGCTCATATACTTCGGAAGTCCTTTTGTTTAAAACTTGTTCTGATCTAAAACCAAAATATTCGTAACAAGCAGGATTCCATAACGTAAACTTTCGTTCCGGATAAGATTTTGCAAAAATAGCAACAGGAAGGTTGTCTATTAAATTCTGTAAAAAATGGCTGTAATGCTTTAGTTTTTCTTCGCTTTCGATGAGTTCTTTTTCTTTTTGTTTCCTATCTGTAATATCTTTGTAGGCACTTAAATACCAAATTTCATTGTTAAAATTCAAAACGGTTGTAGAAACCAATAAGGTTACCTTGGTACCGTTTTTTGCAACTATTGTTGTATCTATCTCATTGAATTCGCCTTCTTTTTGAATAAGTTGTATTTCGGAAACAGCCTTTTCCAAGGCTTGCGGATCAGGGTACAACAGTCTTAAAAAATTTCCTAAATTATTAACTTCACTTCTATTGTAACCGGTAATTTTTTCCATTTGAGAATTAAAAATTTCAAAATAACCGGAATTATTGCTAAGAGTAATTCCATCTCCCACTGTTTCAATAATGCGTTGTAATTTTTGATCTGATAATTGCTTACTCTTTAATAATTCTTCTTGGAGTTTTTTTTCTTTGGATATATCTTGAATCTGAAGTAAAAAAAATAGAGGTTTCTCACTGGAATCCCGAATGAGTTTGGTGGTTGTAAGCAAATATACAATTTGTTGATTTTGCGTATAGTATATAATTTTTTTAAATATACCTTCATTATCAGATTTTAACAATCTATCAAAAATTACTTTTTGTTCTTGGTAATCAATGGAAAAAAGAACGGAACTTATAAATTTGTCTAGTATTTCTTCTTGGGTGTAGCCAACTAGATCGCAAAATACCCGATTCACTCCTAATATTTTGCCTTCTATGCTTAAAAACGCTATTCCAATGGCAGAATTTTCATAGACAATTCTATAGTATTCCAGTATAATATTTTGATTCAATTTAAAAACTCTTTATTGGCAGTCTTACAAAAAATTTGCTTCCTTGACCGGGAGCACTTTCAACCCAAATTTTTCCATTACTTTTTTTTATAAATTCATTGCACAAAATGAGTCCAAGCCCAGAACCGGATTCGTTGGCAGTACCTAAAGTGGATACATGGTCATCTATCCTGAAAAGTTTCTGTATAACTTCTTGCTCCATACCAATCCCTGTGTCAGAGATAACAATATCCTTATAATCTTCATGACCAATAGAATATAGTTTAACAACACCACCGGAATAAGAGAACTTAACGGCATTGGTTAATAAATTACGAATAATCGTATTTAACACGTTTATGTCAGTAAAAACAAGCGTATTGGTATCTATTTGCGACTCTATGATAACATTTTTCTTGGAAGCAATTTCTTGGATAAGGTTAATATTTGTATTTACAACCATACTCAGGTCATACTCTTTTGGGATCAGCTGAATTCGGTTTGTCTGTGTTCTTGCCCATTGTAACAAATTATCCAAGAGTTCATAAGAATTTTTAGACAAATTTTCTATTTCTTGTAAATACATAATTCTTCTTTCATCATTTAAATCATGGTAGCGACTTAATAAAAAATTAGACATGCCAATCAAGCCATTAAACGGATTTTTTAAGTCATGAGCAATAATGGAAAAAAACTTATCTTTGCTCGCATTCAATTCTTTGAGTTGCTTTTTTTGTTTTGTAATGGTTAGATGAGCCGATATACGAGCCAATACTTCTTCTTGTTGAAATGGTTTTGTAATATAATCCACTCCACCCAGTTGGAATCCTTTTACTTTGTCTACTGTTTCATTTAAAGCACTGATAAATATAATAGGTATATCTTTTGTTCCTGTTTGGCTTTTTAAAATTTGACATACTTCGTA
Organism: Leptospiraceae bacterium; assembly: GCA_024233865.1. GTDB lineage: Bacteria > Spirochaetota > Leptospiria > Leptospirales > Leptospiraceae > JACKPA01. The sequence goes on from JACKPA010000014.1 coordinate 32,718, forward strand.
TCCGTTTTTATTGGGCATTATAATATCAAGTAAGATTATATCAGGCAACTCATTTTTTACAATTTCAAGAGCATTGTCTCCGTCATAACTTAGCAAAATCTTAAAACCCAAATCTAAAAAGTATTTGTATAAGAGTTGCAGATTTGTGGGATTATCGTCTACAATCAAAATTGTAGACTTGTTTATCTCATTATTTTCCAATTTTAAAACCTCAAATTATTAATCACTATGTCGTGAATTTCTTTCAAATTAAATGAATGGAGCAAACCCATAAGCCTTTCAACCATAGGTTTAAAATAAGCGTCATCTTCCCTAATTTTATTTAATACGGAAACTATACCATTGACATCTCCTTTTATTGTTACAAGATAAAGCTTTTCCGCAAAGTCTTTTGGTAACAGACTTAATTGTTTTTCAATAGATGGAATAGCCAAGCCATTATCAAAATCATCTTCCTTTTTTGGGAACACATTTTTATCAATTTTTTCGTTAAAAAGTTGACTTTCGGAACAAACTGGTAAGAAAAGGGAAAATGTAAAGTTGCTACCCTTGCCTAATTGGCTTTCTACCTTCAAATCTCCGCCTAGTAATTCGATTAGCTTATGAACGATAGTCAAACCAATACCGCTTCCCTCTGATTTGTTTAAGTTGGGACTCAATTGCTTAAATGGTTGGAATATTGTTTGAATTTGACTTTGCTCCATACCAATTCCCGTATCTTCAACGGAAAAAAATATCCTGTCTCCGGTTTCTTCCCAAACTCGAAAAAATATACTGCCATTTTTAGTAAATTTTATTGCATTTGCAAGCATTTGATAGGCCATATAGGTAATTTTTTTATCATCCCCAAGCACATATTCCGGTAAATTATCAGAGAACTCAAAAAAAAAATTTAGCTTTTTCCCTTGAATCTTTGTTTTGGAAATCTCTACAATATCCATTAAGCAAGCCCGTAAAAGGAAAGGGGAATTCACTATTTTTAACTGATTAGATTCAATTTTTGATAAATACATTACATCTTCAATTAAATTTAACAAATATCTACCACTTTTTTCTATAATATCCAAGCTATCCTTCTGAGAGAATGTAATATCCTTGTCTTTTTTTAGATTTTGTACGGATCCTAATATTCCATTCAATGGTGTTCTAAATTCATGGCTAACATTGGCAAGAAATGCGGATTTGAGTTGGTTTGCTTCCTTTTCTCTTTTTATGGAATTTTTTAGAGCATTTTCTTCTTTTTTACGATTTGTAACGTTTCTATAAAGGCTTAAATACCAGATAACTCCCTTAAAATTAAGTAGGGTAGTTGTTACCCATAGATTTAAAAAGGTTTTATACTTTGTTTTTATAATTACCTCAAATTCTACAGAATCTCCTTCCCTTTTTAGTTTGTATACTTTCCTGAGTATTCTCTTTAAGTCGAATTTTTCAGGAAATAGGTCATGAAGTATATTTTTATCAGAGTTACATTCCTCTTTTGTGTATCCGGTAAGTTGTTCCATTTTCAAATTATATACATCGAAATAGCCATGTTTGTTAATTAGTGTAAGACCTTCTCCAATTTTTTCAATAATATTATATAACTTTATAGTAGTAACAGAAAGATTATCTATTGTAAGGTCAAGAATATTTTCAAGCATTAATTCTGATGGGGTGTCATTTGACATAATCAAAACTGAAAGTATATGAATGGCATTTCATTATCATTTGTCAAGAAACTAAATAATAAAATTAACGTCGGATAAACCAGAAATTCCAAAACAGGTGAAACCTTAATTTGTATTTTCTTATCGAATATCAAATATCCCAAATAATGACCTATGGCAGTAACTAACATGATTGGTATACCAATTTTCAGCATATAGGGTCTAAGCATAGTTCCTTCCGAAAAAGAATATAAATTTGTTACCAATGTGAATGCCTTACCTATACTTTCCGAGCGAAATATTCCCCCAAACATAATAAACGTAGAGTAGGCATACACAAATCGCAATACATTTAAAAATGGGATTAAAAAAGAATAATCAAAATGAATATATTTATTCTTAAAGTCTTTCAAAACTGATTCCAAGACCAGCATCATGGCATTTCCCACTCCCCAAGCGATAAACGTCCAGGCAGCTCCATGCCAAACACCGGCTACAAACATGGTCATCCATAGATTAAATTTATGTCTGAGGTAACCATTTCGGCTCCCGCCCAAAGAAATATACACATAATCCCTGATCCAAGTAGAAAGAGAAATGTGCCACCTTCTCCAAATGTCGGTTATACTAAAACCAATAAATGGCATCCGAAAATTCTCCGGTAATTCATACCCTAAAAGGAGTGCACTTCCATAAGCCATATCCGAATAACCACTAAAATCACAATAGATTTGAATGGAAAACAAAACAACACCAAACCATGAGGCAACTGTTCCATAATTTTCCGGGTTGGCAAAAATTATATCCACAATAGGGGAGGCGTTGTCGGATAGAATTACCTTTTTAAAATATCCTAAAATTATATAACGAAAAGCTACTCGAAAAGGGATGGCATCAAAGCTAAGTTTTGTAAAAAGTTGAGGAATAAAGCTCTTGGCGGTGACAATAGGTCCTGCTACCAATTGGGGGAAAAAGGCAACAAACAAAGCAAACCTCACAAAATTTCTCTCACAAGGAATTACGCCTCGATACACATCAATAGTGTAACTCAAAGACTGAAAAGTAAAAAACGAAATACCTACCGGAAGAATTATATCCAAAAAAGGGATTAGTTTCCTATCATATCCTACGAAACTCGCTAGCTGATTAATCGTTTCTCCAACAAAGTTATAGTATTTAAAAAAACCTAAAATAAATACTAAATTTGTTACCAAACTAAATACGAGATAAGCTTTTTTGATTTTTACTTGTTCTGTATCAACAATCTTTAAAGCAACATAATAATCAATAATGGTAGAAAGGAATATCAGAGCACCAAAGCGATAATCCCAACTCATATAAAAAACATAGCTAAGGACGAGTAAAACAACGTGCAAAACTGGTCTGCTCGTTTGCTCATTCTTAAAAATAACCGGATGAACATACCATCGATAAAGAAAAACAAAAGAAAAGAAAAAAAAGTATTCTAAACTAGTAAACAGCAATAGCTTTTATCTCTTTAAATCTAGGTTTTTGTTTCATCATCGTTTTGGGAGCTTTCATTTTGATTCTCTTCTTCCAAATTGTTGTCAGAACCTTCAACATCAGCTTCCTCTTGAGTTTCATTTTCGTCAGAATTTGCTTCTTCCGAAACTTCCCTTGTTTCTTCTTCCGGTTCAATTTCCTCGGAATCTTCCGTTTTTTCCTCTTCTACGGACCCAGCTTCTTCAACAGGTTTGACTTCTTTTTCGCTATCAACCGATTTTTCACTTTCAATAATTTTATTCTCTTTTGGTGTTTTTTCTATCTTATCTTTTTTTGTTTCTTTCTTTTTATCCGTTTCTTTAGTTTTTGGATCATCTTGTTTATTGGTTTCTTCAGTTGGACCAAGTATTTCTTCCAATACAGCCAATTCTTCTTCTGATTGAGAAAAGAATTGACAACCAACGCGAAAATGCTTTTCTAATGGTTTTATATTCCGCACAATGGCTCTGCAAAGAATTCGTTTTTCCTCCGATAAAACCAATTCAAAATAAATAGTTCCACCCAAAGAAATCGTACGGTTAAAAGAACGTGTAGGCAAATGATAAAAGCTAATTCCGTTTTTACTCAAATCAACCAATTCACATATATCTTTTTCTTCCCGAAAGATGCCGGAACTCATTAATTCTCTTTTTATGGACGCAGCAACAAGGTTTACGGCATTAAAAGCTTTAGGCTCTAGAGCCTCTTCGTTCATAATTTGAAGGTAACCTATATTTACAATATTTTTATATTTGAGAGGTACACAAATTTCTGCAACTACCTTATCAAGGTTTTTGGATAGTTTTAAAAGCTGAAAATATTCCTTGTAGGGTAAAAATTCATCGGTGACGGATTCCGGTTCTCTTTTATCAGGAATAAATATAGGCTTATCATAGTTATGCATCAATCTCATGCGATTATCCAGCCTTTCGGTTATATAAAGATTGATTTGGTTGAACTTATACTTTTTTAATTTAGCGAGATTATTTTGTTTTATTTCATTAACTTTTGCAGAATCATCGTGTAAAGAACCATAGATATCATTCTGGCTAATAATATTTGTAACATGAATTTTAAAATCATCTTTGGAAGTATTTATGGAAATCCTTTGCGAACTTCTTGTTGCCGGACGTACTGAAATACTCAGAGGATGTAAAATTTGAAGACCGGTATGGTCACCACCTAAATACTTGAACAAGCAGATAAGTAAATTACCATTGTTTGTGAGTGTTAGAATTCTTTGATCCGAATCAATTTTTTCCCCAAGGTATTTGATAACCAATCCTTGGGGGCTTAGTTTAACAACCTTTATTGGGATTGGTTTTCCATTTACAAGCATTACTACAGGCAAACGTCCAAAAAGAGAATTTATAATATTCTTTATAGTTTCAGGGTCTTTAATTTCTTTATCCATATTCTTCACCAAATAAAAACTATTTTTTCATGATCATATTTGTGTGAATTTCCTTCAATTTAGAGGCACCTGTAATTGTCATGGTGTTTTTTAGGGCATCTCCATATTGTTGGATCAATAATTTTATTCCAGCTATTCCACCACCAACGGTAAAAATGGAAAACGGTCTTCCAACCAGTACTCCATCAGCTCCTAAAGCGATCATTTTAAAAATATCAATTCCACTTCGAACTCCTCCATCCACTAGAACGGAAAGTTTCCCTTTTACAGTTTCACTTATATTTGCTATAACTCTAGCGGTGCCTGGCATATCGTCCAAAATTCTGCCACCATGATTGGAAACAACAATACAATCAGCTCCCATTTCCAGTGCAAGCATAGCATCTACTTTTGACATTATGCCCTTTAAAATAAAAGGTAATTTTGTTTTTTTTCGAATTTTTTCAAGTTCTTTAACGCTTCTGCTGACCGACTTTTGATTTTTTAAAATCATCGTTTTAAAATTAAATGCATCAATGTCCATACCAACGGCTAAAGTATTCACTTTTTCCGCTTCTCGAAATCTTTCTTGAAGCATTCCTTCATCCATTCTCGGTTTGCATATCAATATACCATGTCCGTTTACTTCATCAAGAGCTTTTATCATAATTTTGTATTTTTCCGGACTTGCACCATCTCCCAACCAACCAATGGATCCAAAGTCCATACAACCTTTTAAAATAGTTGTGGCATATTCATATTCATCCATTGCGGCGTTCATATTGGTAATCGCACCTGTCATGGGAGCCGCCATCATGGGTATTCTAATGGTTTTGTTCAAAAATTGAAAACTCGTATCAACTTCCTTATGGTCTCGAATATATCTTGGCAAAATGAAATATTCTTTTAAAGCGTTGATATTATCTTTAAAAGTTTCCATATTCCCAACACCACCCATTCCGGGAACACCGGAAGCACAATTGGTTCCGTCACAAACCTTACAAACCCAACAAACCTCTTTACCAAACTTTAGGCGTGCTCTTTGGTTAATAGCTTTTTCCGTAATGATAAAAAAATCGTCACTCTCAAAATGAACCATGGCTTGGGCTTTTTGAAAAATGCTTTCTGCCTTCTCCAAACTATCGGATGTGACAATGACATGACCGGCTTTTTCGATATTGTTGGTTGGTTCATTTATAATATCCCCTGGTTTATTCATAAGGAAAATTTCATTAACACCTTCCAAATTTGTAGCTTGTTCGACACCTGAAATGGAAAGTAATTTACCAGGGTTAGCTAGTAAAGCTCTTTCAATAGAAACTTTTTGAAATTTTGGTTCCAAATCTTCCGGCTCTTCGCCTAAAGAAATTTGAATGGCAGCTTTATTCAAATTGATACCGGTAGAAAACGGGTACGTATAAGCAGACATAAATCCGCCGGACAATCTTGCTGCGATTTCGCCCACCATAACACCATTTTTTGTAACTTTGATATCGCCTTTTCCGGCTCCAATGGTGATTCCCAATGCTCTCATTCCGGCTTTCATAACCCTTTCCACTTCCTCTAATACTTCAGATGGTAGAGAAGATGGCATATTATGACCCATTTCAATGAAATAGGGCTCTTTTTCGATTATCCTGTCAGCAATTCCAGTCATTTTAATATTTCCATTCCAAGCCAGAGCATCTACGGACACTTCCGGACCTTCCATATATTCTTCCAAAATCATTTCACCGGAAGGAGTAAATTTTTTAGAGTGTTTGAATGCTGTTTGCAGTTCTTCTCGATTGTTTATTTTGATAACACCTCTTGCTCCCATATTATCAGCGGGTTTGAGTACAAGGGGGAACTTTAGATATTCCAGAGAATCTCTTGCGTCCTGCAAACTCCAAATTGAGGCAAAATTCGGAATAGGGACATTGTGTTCTTTTAAACGCTTTCGCATTTTTATTTTATTGGTTGCGGCTTCTGCATCTACATAGCGAATCCCCGGTAGACCCAAATAATTGGCAACGGCAGCTACGGTCATGCTTGCATCCGTTCCAGCGGTTATTACGGCATGAATAGGTTGATTTTCCGAAAATCTCTTTGCTTCTCTAACCATTCCTTCCAAATCTTTTGTGCTAATGATCATAATAGAATCGGCAACTTTCATACCAGGAGCTTCCGGATTCATATCTGCCACAAGAGTGTGTAATTTCATAGATTTGGCTGTATCAATTATTGGGACTTGTAGCAAACCCCCACCAATAATCAGAATGGTTTTGTCTATATATTTATTCAAGTTTAACTCAATAGATAAATAATTAATTTATGTTTTCTAATATTTCTTTTTACTTTATTATAACCCTATCTTTTTTTTTATAGATTATATGGGAATCATAATTTTTTACTAAAAATGGTCTTTTTTATTACCGGTTACAACCATGGGTTGAATATATTTATTTAACCAAGGAGAGGCATTTGTGAAAATAATTCTTTTTTTATTTGTTATTTAAAATAGATTGTATTTGTCTAAATAATAAGGAAATGAAAACTAAAGGTACAAAAACCCTAAAAGAATTATTCACCAAACTTAGTAAATACTCGAAATATGTATGTATTTTACTAAGTTTGTATTGTTCCAAGGGTAAACAACCTTCTTTTTTAGCTATTTTTAATATCCCTTCTGACTCTGGGACACCCGGAATTACCACAACTTTGATAAAAGACAGTTCTACCGAGCAAGGTGGGGTCGCATCCTTTAGTCTTGTTTTGAATTCACAACCAACCCATGATGTTTCCATTCAATTGTACAGCAGTGATACAACCGAAGGAATCTTGGACTCGGAAACTGTTTCCTTTACCACAACCAACTGGCAAAAAACCCAAACCGTAACTGTGACAGGAATAGACGATACATTAGCGGATGGAAATCAATCCTATTCCGTAGTATTCCAATCTATTCAAAGTGATGATACAAATTACTCTTCCCTTATTCTACCTAATGCCATATCTTTGCAAAATATCGATGACGAGACACCAAACGTCATTACAGGGGCAATAAGTGGGAATACAACGGAAACCGGAACAACTGCAACATTTACCATTAAATTAACCACTCAACCAGCAAGTGATGTCACAATTTGTCTGTCAAGTAGTAACATAGCAGAAGGGACGATACAGATTTCGGGTGATGTACTTGGAGCAAATGCGACTTGTTCAGTAGCGAGGGTGGAGTTTTCACAATCTAACTATAATATTGATCAAACGGTGACTGTAGTAGGGGTGAATGATTATGTGTTGGACGGAGACCAAACGTTTACAATTTCTTTTACTGCAAGCAGTTTGGATGCTTACAATGGAATTGCCATTTCATCCGTAAATGTTACTAATGTTGATGATGGAAGCGGATTTACTTTGGGAAGCGTCAGCGGAAACACAACTGAGGCTGGAGGGACGGCAACTTTTACGATTAAACCGATTGCTGCTCCTTCGAATGACGTTTTTGTTTGTTTAATAAGTAGCGATACTACCGAAGGTGACATTGTCGTAGGAGGGGATATTACAACCTCTGCCGGAAGTTGCTCCAATGGTCCTTTGCTAAAGTTTACAACAGCCAACTGGAACACAAACCAGACCGTGACAATTCAGGGTGTAGATGACCAATTGGACGATGGAGATATTTCTTATCAAATTCAATTTTCCGTAGAAAGCGTAGATTCCAATTATAATGCTATTTCGCTAACAAACGTTAACCTAATCAATACGGACAATGACACAGCTGGTTTAACCGTTAGTTCTATTAGCGGTAATACAACCGAAGCGGGAGGGACTGCTACCTTTACGCTTAAATTGAATACGGAACCATCTTCCAATGTGTATGTATGTCTTGCAAGTGATAATACTGTCCAGGGAGAGATAGTTGTTAGTGGAGATGTAGATAGTCCTTCGGGGGATTGCAGTATTGGAATGTTATCTTTTGACAATTCCAACTGGAGCACAAACAAAACGGTTACCGTTCAAGGAAATCATGATAGTATATTACCACCCGCAGACGATACATATCATATATCCTATTCCGTAAGTACAAATTCGTCTACCGAATACTTAACCGTATCTTCCGGAAATGTGGCCTTAGTGAATAAAGATATTGATCCTTGGACAAAACGTAGAAAGTTGACGTTAAATAACCCTTCCACAACAGAAGATTTGGTGAATTTTCCTATCCTTGTAAAATTGAACGACCCATCGAGAATCGACTACAACTACACAATGGATTCCGGGCAAGATGTATTGTTTGTTGACAGCGGTGGAAATTTTTTGGATTATGAAATCGAAAAATGGGATGAAACGGGAGATTCAACTCTGTGGGTTCGGGTTCCTCTTATAGACCATGATTCGTCCACCGAGGATTATATTTATATTTACTATGGTTACAATTTGTCAGGCTCACCTTCTCAAAACCCAACAGGCGTTTGGTCTTCTAACTACAAGGCTGTCTACCATCTATCCGAAGCAACATCCGGAACAGCTACCGGAACAGGGACTGTTTTAGATAGCACGTCTAATGCCAACCATGGAGACCCAATCAACTCTCCAACCTATACTTCTACGAACACAGGAACCGGACTACAATTTAACGGGACGAGTCAGTATGTTAGTGTACCGGATTCTAATTCTTTACGAATTAGTGGAAACCTAACGATAGAGGTTTATTCCAGTTGCAACGGTTGTTCTACTAGTGGTGCCTATTATTATATTGAAAAAGGTATGAATGACGTTGATAACTATGGGTTAGCTGTCTGGAATAATAAGTTAATATTTGAATATGTGGATACTTCGTCCAACTACCAATGGGAACTCACATCTGTCGGAGCGGTTCCTTTTGATACTTATACCTACCTAGCGTCGGTAGTAGACAATAGTGCAGGAACTACATCCGATATTATTCTCTATGTTGACGGAGTCCAAAAACAGCTTGCAGCCAACAATCCGCTTTTGGGAAACCAAACTAACAATTTATTGATAGGAAAACAAAACTATGGTAGTGCAAACTTTTATTTCAAAGGAGTAATAGATGAAGTTCGGATTTCTACAACTGCGAGGTCCTCGGAATGGATAAATGCACAAAACCAAGCGATAAAAGATAACGGATTTATCACGTATGGTGCTGAAGAAGGACTTTGAAGAGGGGAAGAGATTCCGGGATCTCCATACTTTTATGATACATAATCAATGGAGAATTTTCTAATGAGACATAATTCATATTATGGGAAGTTGAAGTAGGGACTAAATGTTGAAATTTGGGGTAATAAAATTGAAACTTATAATTGTAGAAGACAACGAAAAGTTAAGACTTGGGCTCTCGGAAGGATTCAAAAAAACTGGAAAAGCAGACGTAATTTATCACTGCGGAAGCGGTGATAAAGCTCTTGAATATGTAGCTCATAATCGCCCAGATGTAATCTTGATGGATGTTCATCTAGCAGGAGGCCTAAATGGTATAGATACGATGGTTGCCTTACGAAAAGAACATCCACGCCTACCGGTAGTTTTTTATTCCATTCAAGATGCAGACGAATACTATCGAATCTTTCGTAATTCTGGAATTCTTACACATTTTGCCTATATCAAAAAATCAAATTATTTACTTCCAGAAATGCTCTTGCCTCTAATGCAGGATGCTATTTTTGGGAAAAGTTTCATCGACCCGGAAATTGCAATCCGAGTCCAAGAAATTCATCAAAAAGATGAAAACTCTCCTTTGAATCTACTTGAACCACAAGAGAAAAAAGTTGCCTTGATGTTGTCAAAGGGTTATAGCAATGAACAAATGGCAAAAAAAATGGGTTACAAAGACAAAAGGACCATTAGCCGCATTAATGGTCAAATTTATATGGTTTGGGAATTGAATGACAATGCGACAGACGAAAAGGTTGCCCGCACGAGAGCTGCTCTGATTGTAAAAGAAAACAAGCTCTTATTTTGGGAGGAAGACGGTTCTGCCTATTACCAAAATTCGGATGGAGAATGGATTTTGTGGGAATAGTTGCTGACAATGTTTTGCTTTTCTTTTCGGCTTGGAATACACTAATTTTATTTTGGTTGGGTTTTGTTACGTTATTCCATTCCCATAAAAGAGATTTTGTATATTACCTATTGTCTTTTGGATTGCTTATGGCTGCTCTATTTTTTACCGTTCATACAGAATATATTTTACCTATTTTAAATACGTCAAAAAAAATTCCATCTTTTATCTTTTTGTGGATACTGTTTGCCATCAGTGCTCTTCCTTGTGTTTGGCTGCTAATCATAGCTTGGTTTTATGAGCAAAAAAATGCTTTCTTTCTTGCCTCTTGCACTATATTATTTCCTTGTATTTATGGATTATTTCTATTACAAGGTGAACTTTATTTAGGGCGTAGAGAATTATTTGAATACTATCAATCTATTCCTATTTCCATACGATTTATATATGGTTTGTATATACTTATCTATTCTTCTACTGCTTTAGCTTTTTTATACATACCACATTTGCAAAGTTTTATACAAACTGATATACGGAAAGCTGATTCCAGACCATTTTTAAAAATTGTTTCCTGGTTACTGTGGTTTGTTAGCTTTTATATTTTTTTATTTATAATATGGAATACATTATATCCTCATGTTTTTGATAGCCCTACTACTTTGTACAATTCCCTCCAACTCTCAGATGTTTTTATATTATTTTTATTATCTGTTTTACTTATTCTTCTTGGAAAAATTCTCATTTCCTATGGAATATTCCAGACAGAAATTTTACCCAAAGCAAGTCTTATGAGAGAATGGCGTTATACACGAATACTATCTTCTGCATTGGCAATTGTATACGTTTTGTATTACAAAGAAAATAAGGCTGTTGTTTTATGGATTGGAATTTTTTTGGCTATATTTCGTGCTTATGTGTTTGCGGAAGTTTATAAAGAAAGTACAAAAAGTTTGCAATTCATTCGTGAGTTTTTAAAAGAACAAAAATTATATGAATCTGTTTTTGGAGCAAAAATACAAGACGAATTTAAGTTAGAACCTCTGTTTGGTGTACTTTGTAGAGAAACAATTTCACCTGAATTTGCGCTACTTATATTTACAAGGCATATATTTGAAAATGAAAAAAAATACTTAGTTTATCCTGAAACAATTTCAGGCAATGATTATGAAAATTTGCTAACCATGTCCCATGAACAAGAGTCTGTAACATTACTAGAAAGAAAAAAGTATGGAGAAGCCGTTTTAACCATTCCTTTATTTATGAACAAAAAATATTCCGGATTATTAATATTAGGTAATAGAGTTGGGGGAGGTTTGTATACGGAAGAGGAAATTGAACTCGTTAGAGCAGGATCAGAACGAATTTTGGAATTGTTACTATTTGTGAATATGTCCCGTACTCTTCTTAACTTACAAAGACAAACTCTACTAGAAGATAAATTAAAGGATTATAAAATAAGGCGAATTTTACACGATGAAATACTACCGGAAATTCACACAATCCTCTTGCAAGTTGCTTCCGGAGAGATTATATACTTACAAGAAGAATTAACAAATTTGCATAAAAAGATTTCAGAGAGTTTGAGAAGTATTCCTCTCTACCCTACTGAAATTAAAAAACTTGGATTTATTCAAGCACTCCAAAAACTTTTTGAAATCGAATCAGAAAAATTTGAATTTATAGTAGACCTTTCCATTGAAAATCTAAAAAGTATAGAAAAGATAGAACAAAGCAGATTGGAAGTGTTGTACTATGCTTGTAGAGAGGTGTTACGAAATTCAATTAAACACAACCAATCTCCTAAGATTTATGCAAAAGTAGAATATAGCAATGGTTTGAAAATCAGTATTTCTGATAATGGTAAATGGAAAGAAGGGAATTCAAAAAACGGAAACGGACTTATTTTACATAGTGCTATGTTAGCTGTAGTTGGTGGTTCTATTGAAAGATTTCCCAAACAAGTTGGTGGAACTGAGTTTGTTCTATCTTTGTCAGAAATATTTCCATAGACGACTAAAACAGTAAAAACGGATTCTCCTGGCGAGAATGTTTTAACTCCTCGTTTTTTCAAAGAAAGACATTTTCCTTTTTAAAATTTTGAAATTGAATTATTATTTTTGGAGTGTTGAAATTATGACCAGTATCTTTCTATCTGTTATCACAATTACGCTGTCGAATATTGGGTTTTTATCTTCTTGTGTTTGGTATAGGTTTGATAGTTGGTGGGCAAGCCAAGCAATTGTCTTACTCTTCCCGCTTCCCGCACTATGCTGAATTAAATAGTTTTTTCCCGTTCCGTTCCGTTTTGCTTTACATCAGCGATTAACCTTCTTACACAATCTCTTTGGTGGTAACGTGGGAATATGGTTGTGATTCCTTTTGTTTTTTCATCTTCTTCATAAAAGATGTAGTATTTTCCAGTTGCAATATAAATGAGTTGTAAATTTCTTGATAATAAATTTGCTCCATCTTCTGCTATTAGAATTGTAGTTTCATCAAAAAGATAATTTTCAACTTTGTCAATTACGCCTGTAGCACCATAATAATCATACTTTTTTACCGTCATATCCCTGCGAACTTGTTCTTCTAATGGTATTCTTCTGCGATTTAAATTATATGCTATAAATTTCAATCTCACCGCTTTCCAATGTTTAGGCACTTCTCCACTGTCAGCATTAAGATTTATAGGATTATAGGATTTTAGGATTATGTTACCTTTGGCAATCCTATCATCTTTGAATCCTAAAAATCCTAGCTCACTTATAGTTTATTCTCTACATGATTTACGTTATACACTCTCTTAAATTCCAGGCTTCTTGCTCCAAAATTGATAAGCAATCCTATTGGCAAATTATATGCTTGACAATAATTCATCGCTTGAGCAAGATGTACATCTTCTAGTTTACTTCCAATGCTTCAATATCTTTCATGATCTCGTGCAAATCACGTAAAGGTTTGTATTCATAAAAAAACTTGGTAAAAGGAATCTCATAACCGATTTTGTCCTTTTCTCTATCCATCCATGCATCAGGTGCAAAAGGCAAAACTTCTGTCTTAAAATACTCTTGAATATCTAGCTTCCATGGTATATTTTCAGTATCACGCAAGTCAGAATCAGGAAGAGGTTTTTCCTTCCATAATTCAACCACGAATATTGCTCCAGCCTCCACCGGCATCACCATTGAACAATGGTGAACCATTAAAAACAATACCAATAATACTGCCACTAGGGTGCATTTTGCTAATCATGTGCTGCAAAAACAAAAAAGAACCGTCACTTACATCCGGCAAACCAGCTCCAAACCTAAAGAATGTCTTTGATATTTTCACTAAAACCATTTAGGTATGCTTCAAAGTTTTTACCTATGCTGTCTTTGTCTTTTATCGTCCCAAGGAGAGTATAAATTACACCGTGATTGGATAAAAGAGGAATACTTCAAACATTTCACAAAATGATCTATTCTTTCTTTGTTAGAAATATTTCCATAGGTGACTAAAAAAGGGGTAAACACACAGGTTCACCCCTACTCAAAAACACTGGTTTTTGTTTGTATCAAAAAGGTAAAATATTTCCTAAAAATGCGGTAGCTTCCGGATTGTTTGCCAGCATATAAAGAGCTTGACCTAACCCGACAAGAGCACCTAAAACAGCTCCTACCAAAATCAAAATCCATTCGTCTTCTTGGAATGCCGTTCTTAGAATAACTTCAAATTCTTCCGGTGAGAGTTTTTTCATTCTGTCTGCCATTGTTGTTTCTATGTCCATGCTTTTCTCTACATAATCTTCTATTTTCTCGATGGATTTAGGAGCGATGGCAACCATTTTGGAAACTATCTGATTTCGTAAAGTAGCATATTTATCCGGACCAATAGTGAGAGAAATGACTGGTTTTGCCATTGTAGCTGTGTTTTCTATAGATCGAATCACTGCTGAACGAATAATATGGAAAACGAGGTCAGCAGCTTTTCCATAAAATATTTCTTCCAACATTTTTCGTGGAGTTAAAATTTTAGTTGCTACGAGATTGGAATACAAGTCAGCTACATGATCTTGCCTTTTTATAAAAAGCCCCTGGTATTTAAAAAACAAATACTTTTTTTCACGTAATGGTCTGAAAATCATGTTTATAGCTAGCCAGTTCGTAAGGTATCCAACTAAGATACCTTGTATGGGAAGCGTCCACCATAAAGGAAAGTAATGCCATATAACCATCTGTATTCCGCCTAAAAGCAAGCCAAAATATAAACCGGATATTTCAATAAACCGAAACTCAGGTCCACCAACTTTTTGAAACATCTCTACGGTAAGAGAAACGTTTGGTCCAGTTAAACTCCTTAAGACCAAACCCTTTAAATCAAAAACCTCATACACATTGTTTCGAATCCCTTTGATAATAGTTTGAAAGCCCTCCGGAATTTGTTTGTCCGAGTAATCAAAAATTTCCTTTTTCATCGTCTCTGGCATCATTCCCCACAAAAGCGGATTTATATCATCTACAACATCTTTTAAAATTTCTCTCGAAACTTGTTGTATCATGGGACGCAATTCCCTCTCAATTCCTTCCGGTTCCACTTTGTCAAAAACTTCTTCGATTTTTAATAACCTTCCGGTAATAACATCAACTGCTTTACTCGCCATTTTGTGGGATTTTTTGGGGACAATTCCCTGCCATCCCAAATATGGCGGAATTCCCCAAAAAGTAAGTGGGTAAAAAGTCATTTTTAAGGCTACCCAGTTTGTAAACCACCCAACAAAACCGTATGTTAACGGCATAACTAGAATACCAATTAAAGCTTTATGAGTTTCAAAAAATTCCATCATAATATATTCTCAAATATCTCCTAAAATTGTAATCTAAAAATAATTTTTTTATGAAAAATTTAACAACCAAAAAAAATATTGTTAAATTAAAACGAAAGAAAAAGTTAATATCATGATACCTTTTGAAAAAATTGTTCTAAATGAACTTAACAGATTAAAATCCAAAAACCTTTATAGGAAATTAAGATACCCTGGAGGATTTGATTTTTCATCTAATGATTACTTGTGCCTGTCCAAAAACAAAGAAGTATTAAAAACGCTAAAAAAAGGAATAGATTTATATGGAGCAGGTTCTACGGCTTCTAGGTTGATACGAGGTCATAGAAACGTGTTTGAAGAAGCGGAAACAGAGTTTGCAAAACTAGTTGGAACAGAAAGTTCAATTTTTTTGGCAAACGGATTTGTTGCCAATTTAGGCTTGTTAGATGCTATTGCCAACCCAAAGACTCTTATTTTTACGGACAGGTTAAACCATGCCTCAATTTTGGATGGAATCCGAATTTCCGGTGGTCAAAAAAAGTATTTTAATCACAAAGATATGGAACACCTAAAGGAATTATTGCAAAAATCAGACAAAACCAAACCCAAAATTATAGTATCTGAAACCGTTTTTAGCATGGACGGAGATATTGCTGATGTGAAGGAGCTTATTCGGTTGAAAAAAGAATTTGGTACCGTATTAATTTTGGATGAAGCTCATGCGTTGGGGGTGTTTGGGAAAAATGGAGCTGGAGTATGTAGAATTGAAAATTACATAACTGAGGATGATTTAGCTCAAATCAATTTTAGGGTGTACACGGGAGGAAAGGCGATGGGTATAGAAGGTGCCTTTATAGCTTGCACGGAAAATTCTAAAGAATATCTAATAAACAAAATGAGGACGTTTATATTCTCAACAGCTCCTATGCCTTGTATAGCCTATACTTTGATAAAGTCAATCCAACTGATAAAAGAAATGGAAAAAGAAAGAAAGTCCATCCAAAGTAACGCCAGTTACTTGAGAGATACTTTGGTTAGCATGAATTTTGATACGCTACAAACTCATAGTCAAATTATACCGGTAATAACCGAAAATGAAAATGATGCCATCGAATTTTCTGATTTTTTAATGAAGAGAGGTTTTGATATTCGAGCCATACGACCCCCTACTGTAAAAGAGTCCAGGCTTAGAATTAGCATAAATTCAGAAGCGAAAAGAAAAGATATTGAAAAATTGATCGAAACCATAAAAGATTATAAAAAAGAAAAGTGAGCGTCTATGAATAACCAAGATAAAACCTTCTATAAAGAAATACAAAAATTCCGCCAGTGGTGGTTTATGGGGTTTATTGGAATATTAGTTGCTATGACTTGGTATGGAGCCATTCGACAACTCGTTTTCAAAATACCTTTTGGAAGCAACCCAGCCTCAAATCCGTTAATGCTGGGAATATGGATAGTAGCTGGAATTTTGTTTCCATTTTTTCTTTTGTCTTTAAGACTAGAAACTTCCATAAAACGAGACGGAATTTACATTAGATTCATTCCGTTTCACTTCAAACCTCAAAAGTTTCTTTACTCCGATATTAGTAGCTATAAATCCGTTACCTACAATCCCATTAGAGAATATGGAGGTTGGGGAATTCGGTGGGGAAGAACCGGAAAGGCTTATAGTGTTAGTGGAAATAAAGGGCTACTTCTGGAATTTACAAATGGAAAAAAACTGCTGATAGGCTCGGTCAACCCCCAAGAATTGGAAAGGAAAATTCCCAAAAATTTAGCATGACTTTAAAAAGTAGAATTCAGTGCCAAAATACACCTGTTCAAAGGTTATGTAATTTAGAGGGCTTTGAATTCTATATAAAAAGAGATGACAAAACGTTTGCGACCTTTGGAACCAAGTTGCGAAAATTATCCGGCTTACTAAAGCATTTGGAAAACCAAAACGCAAAAACGGTTTTGTTGTTTGGTAACCCTCATTCCAATTATATGGCAACCTTTACCTATATGTTGTATCTAAATGCTTATAATATTGTTTCACTGCATACAACCAAAAACCCAAAATTAGTAACGGTAAATTCTATCTTGTCAAAAAAGTATTCTCACCATAGCTTACATTGTAATTCAAAAGAAGAAATACACAAAAAAATTCAAATTTTTCAAAACAAAATCGCTAATATATTTTTGGTTCCAGAGTTTGGAATTCATGAATCATCTTACCAAGGGATTGGTTCTTTATGGAAAGAGGTCGATTCGTACGAGCAAAAATTTGATTACATATTTTTAGATGCCGGTTCCGGTTTGACCTTAACTTCTGCTTTGGAGCATTATAAAACCTTGCCAACAAAAGTAATCTCTGTTGCCATTGGAAATAAGCCGGATAAGTTGAAAGAAGAACTGAAGGCGTTATCTTTCAAGCTTTCCAAAAGGAATATCCAAGAATACGATTTTGAGCTAATATCTCCGGCAATAACTCCCGGTTTTTCAAAAACAAGCTACAGTCTATCTAATTTTATAAAAGATTTCTGGAAAGAATTTACCTTACCATTGGAACCTGTATACTCTGGAAAATCAATCTATACTTTAATTCAATATATCAGAGAAAAAAAACCGAAAGGCAGAGGAATTTATATTCACCAAGGTGGTTTGTTAAACCATGTTCTCTATTGCCTTTGAGATTAAGAGAAGTGATTTTCCAAAGTAAAAAAACAAAAAGCGAATCAGGAAACTTGTTTCCATCCCTTGACAAAATATTTATCTTTCATCGTATTCCATAAGGTTTCGATTTGTTCTTTTGAGTTGGAAACTCGAATATCACGGTCCATTGGATTCTTCCGATTCGGGCTAAAGTCCGTATAATGGATTACATATGCTGGGTAATTTTCCGATTCTTGCTCTTTATTCGTTTTCCACATTACTAACTTTCTTACCATCAAAGCACCTTTTAGCACCTTTGTGCAAACTTCTCTATTGAGTAGTTTGCTTTTGGGTAAAGAAAATTCCAAAGAATTTTTATCAGCATTGAAAATGTCTACAAGGTCGGTGATTTGTTTCAGGTTAATGTCAGCCGGATGAACGGTTTTATCTCCTCTAAGACGAACAAATTGGGGAGAAGTCATATTAGCAAGTGGCATAGGACGAACAATTTCATATTTGGATTCTTTGGAATTCCAATTTAGCACCATTGTATCCACCGTTCCGCCTCTTGTATTTTGAGAGATCAAATCCAAACAAGAAACTTCAATTACCCAATCCGGTCTCACCATCTGGTATGAAATATGGTCTGCACTAATTTCATGGTAGTCACTTTCCACTATTTTGTCTTTTAAATCTGATAAAAAAGTTTGACGCTCTTCTTCCGTAAACCCTCCCCCTACTCTACCCAAAATGTGAAATGTTCCTTCATCCCGCATTACTGCCACAAGCATATCATGAAGCATACCTTGGCGTTCATCCATACCTTCGGTAAATCCAATAACAGCAACGTCTATTGTGTGTCGCGGTTTGACCTTGAACATACCAACTGCATCATTCCGAACTACGATACCTTCCGATCCTTCTTCCTCTACCCATTTCAGAAAAGTATTTTGAATGGCTACAATGTCTTTTGTTTTAACGGTTTCAACAGGATGAATCTGGGTAGTATTGTCGAAAATTTCTTGAATTTGTTTCCATCTTTCTTCAAATTCACTCTGAGGTGGATTTGAGTTAACTTCCATCAGGTCAAAAACTGCAAATCGTAACTGCTGTATTTCCTTTTCTGATTTCGGTTTTCGAGCAATCCGAACAACATCCTGAACTCTTGGACGACTTTTATCCGGTTTTTGAACATAAAGCTCACCGGCTATCATTGCTTGCTTGATTCCCGCTTTTTTAAGAAATTTTAGAGCCTCCGCAAAAAATGGAAAACCTACTCGTATAGTACCACCTGGATTGATGGTAAAAATTTCTTCCTCGGAGACAACCAAAACAGTAAACTCACCATCTATCTTTCGACTGACATAGAACTCACCTATCGGTATCTTTTTTGCTATGTAGTCCTTATCCAAAGGGGTCATTCTATTACTTAGAGAGCGTCGAAATTCCTGAACACGATGAAGGACAGACGGATTGGTGAGAGAAGCGGCTGTTGTCGTTCCATACTTGCCTTTCTGAATTTTGATATGAGATAGTTCTAAGAGTAGGCTCATGACTTTTCTCCTTTTTCTATCATTTGTTCCGGGATTTTTAGTTCCAAATTGGAAAGATGTAAGATGAGAGCGTACTTGTCTCCATTGGTTCGTCCTTCCAAGAATCCGCGATACGGTGTCCCACCTCTCCGAAAAACCAAGGGTTGATTCGATTTTGGACCCACTCCGATGGGCATTAAGCTGTCTTTTTCTTCCAATTCTTTTGCCATTGCATACAAAAAATCATAAGTTAGTCCATTGATGTGAGTCAATTGCATCTTTCCGGAAAAAACAAAGCGATTGTACACTTTTTCTTTTTTGATCATTTTTCCCGTCCATTTGATCGGCAACTCTCCCACAACATTTTGCATTTCTATCTTTCTAGGGCGACGTTCACGCTCCGTACCATCGGGATTTTTCAAAATTTCCCATTGGATAATTCGATGAACAATATTTCGATGGCTTCCTATATAAGCTCTGGAAGCATTTTTTAGAAAAGAACCATACAACTCCATGTCAATTTCCGGATCATCATTCACCAACATTTCTGCCACCGAGTCAAGCCCTCCGGCTTTTTCTACCAAGACATCAATATCCTTGTCTAAGGTAGATTTAAGAACCTTTTTCGTTTCTGCCGAGTGCTCTTTTTCATCTATCCACCTTAAACGGTGTGAAATCGTAACACTCTTTGTATTTACAGTTGCATCACGACCCTTGCTATTTGAAATATGTATCATAACTTTTCTCCTAATTTTACATCATACCAAAATCCATGTCTTCACCCTCTTCCTCTGTTTCACCTTCTTCCGCTTCTAGTTCACTGAATTGTTCAAAGCCAATGTATTGAATATCAGTCTTTTTTCCAACAGTCAGAAAAATCGTACCGTCTTCTGATGTTAAAAGAAATGCCGTACTGGCATCCAAAGATTCCCGAAAACTAAAAGGAAAGGAATAGATTGTGCTGCTTTTCAGGTTCTTTGTCAGTTCTTCTATATTGCTTTCACTTTGTACCAAATATACCGAGCGAATGTTGTAAGATAGGTATTCATCGATACTGATCGGTTCTAAAACAGAAGTCGTCTTAAAAGCGGAAGGGACTGGTTTTACCTCATTTCCATGAGTATCAACCGGTTTCAAATCACTTTTGTCACGCCATTCTCCGTCCGAAGTTAAATAGGCAATAGAAACACCTCCCGATCCAACAATAGTATGACCGTCTCCGGCAATTGTTGCCAAATTGCAAGGCTTCCCTTCTTCGTCGAAGGTTTCTATATCTTTGTATCCATACAATTGAGAACGATCTATCTTTTGAAGTTGAAATAAAAACTGCTTTTTATCAAATTCAATTGCCAAAGGTTGTGCCATTAGACCCTCCTATTTTCTTTCCAAATGTAACGTATTTCAATTATTTGTCAAGGGCTTTATCTGCTTGTTACAGTATGAAATTTGAAAATTCACAATAATACATTTGACAAAATCCGTTTATAATAGAAGGATAAAATATACCATGATTAGGGTGATTTCCGTGATTAGATTCATTTGATTTTAAAGGATTTTCTTTAATTCCATATCCGAAAACCACTCCGCGTTGAGTATATCTTTCAAAAACATATATGACACAATCAAAAAAAAAGTTTAAAAGTCTTACCATGGAAAATAAAGAAAAGATCATATCCCTATACAATAGAGCAAAAGAGATTCTGGATGGAACCGAAATACATTCCAATCCGAAATTAAAAGCTTTACTAGAAGATACAACTCACCTAATCACGGAATGTTCCACCTTTCAAACTGAAACGGAAATATTCAATAGTGTATTGAAACAATCAAGAAAGTCTTTATCTGTCGAAAGAAAAAAGTATAAAGACCTGTATGATTACGCTCCCGTTGCCTATATTACCTTGAATCAAAAGGGGGAAATTATTCAATTAAATCATGAAACTACTCGTTTGTTTCAAACTAGTCGTGAATCTTTTCAAGAAAAATCGCTTTTTCATTTGATAGATAACAATTCTAAAAGTTCATTTTCCAAAATATTAAACGATGCCTTCACAAACCGCAAAAGACAAATAATTGAAGTAACTTTCTTAAACCAAAACAACCAACCAATATATACAAAAGTTCATTTGGCTATTTTTTACGATGGAGATTTAAATGAAGATTTATGTTGGATTACCATTACGGATATTACTTCTCAAAAAAAAGCGGAAAACGCACTCTTGGAGAGTGAAAAGAAATATCGTCTTTTAGCAGAAAATAGTTCCGATACTGTAGCTTTGTATGAAGAAAATAGAATTAAATACGTATCACCATCTTTTAAAAAAATATTCGGATTTGAGGAAGATGAAATCATAAATATTGATTTTGCAGGTATTGTAAGCAAGCTACACCCGGATGATAGATTACGAATACAAAATCACATTTTAGAAAGTCGCAAAAATCAAGTACCAACTCTGCGGTATTCTTTCAGAATACTAACGAAGCAAGGAGAATACATATGGATTGAAGACATTCTGAAATTCGAGTATGATAAAGACGGAAATCATATTCGAACCTTTATTAATGGAAGAAACATTACGGAAAGAAAAAAAATTGAAGAAGATTTGGAAAGGGCTAAAAATGAAGCAGAAATTGCCAATCAAATCAAATCCGATTTTATAGCCAATATATCTCATCAAATCCAAACTCCTCTGAACATTATTTTGGGATTTACAGAACTTTTAAAAGAAAAGTTGGAAAATTTTTCAGAATACGAAGAATATTTTAGAGGTATACTAAATAGTGGCAAAAATCTTTTGCACCTGATTGATAATATACTAGATTTTTCCAAAGCAGAATCCGGTCAATTAGTTATAAAAGAATACACCATGTCGGTTTATTCCTTTGTAATGGAAATTAAACAAATTTTTCAGTTAGAAGCAGACCAAAAAAACATTGAATTTTCTGTCGATATTACAAGTGATTTTCCCGAGTATATCATAGTTGATGAGGTTCGGTTAAGGCAAATTCTTTTGAACGTGGTAGGGAATGCCATTCAATTTACTGAACTTGGTTCTGTAAACGTATCAATTGCTTTACTTAACATACATAAAGAAGCAAACACGATTGACTTTGAAATTACTGTTAAAGATTCAGGGATTGGAATCAAGAAAAATGAAACATCTCTAATATTTCAACCGTTTTACCAAAATGTGGATGTAAAAAATGATCATCAGAGTGGCACCGGCTTAGGACTTTCCATTACAAAAAAGCTAGTGGAAGCTATGGGAGGAAATATCGAAGTCAAAAGTACCATTGGAAAAGGTTCCGAGTTTATTATTTCTTTTCAAAATATACTTGTGTCGGAATCACAAAAACCTATTTGGTATCATGAAAAAGAAGGGAATGATTCTAATAAACAAACTTACCAAACTAAAACAGAGATAACTGCTGAAACTTCTATAAATAATAATATTTTTAATGTTCTTATTGTAGACGACACTCCCCAAATTATTCAGATCATAGGAGATATACTCAAAAAAAGAAACATTAATTCTTATGCTGCTCTTAGTGGAAAAAAAGCTCTGCAAATTCTAAGCGAAGCTAAAATTGATCTGGTTTTACTAGACATCTTTATGCCGGAAATGAATGGTTATGAAGTTTGTAAAATCATTAAAGAAAATCCCCTTACAAATCACATTCCTATCATTTTCATTACGGCTCTTTCCCATGGAGATAATATCAAAAAAGGTTTTGAGTGTGGAGCTGTTGATTACGTTACCAAACCATTTAATATTTCCGAATTAATGCAAAGGATACAAACGCACTTGAAATTGAAACGTTCTCAAGAGATCATTCAAGACCAAAACGAATCGCTTGCAAAGCAAAACAAGCAACTAAAAGAACTGCTAGTAACAAAAGATAATATTTTTTCGATTATTTCTCATGATCTAAAAAGCCCATTAGCTAGCATTCTGGGAACACTAGAATTACTGGTAAGAAATAATGTTACTTTTAATACCCAAGAAAGAGAAGAGACTCTAATTTTACTTCATAATTCCGCCAAACAAACATTCAACCTGTTAGAAAACCTTTTGGTATGGGCAAGGATTCAAAGCAATAAAACTCCTTTTAATCCGGTTGCTATTGATATGGCAGTATTACTGGGTGAGATTGTAATGTTTCATAGGTTTACAATGGCA
The DNA here is from genome assembly GCA_024233865.1 of Leptospiraceae bacterium. Taxonomy (GTDB): domain Bacteria; phylum Spirochaetota; class Leptospiria; order Leptospirales; family Leptospiraceae; genus JACKPA01. The sequence goes on from JACKPA010000014.1 coordinate 56,424, forward strand.
GATAAAAAAGATATCTCTATTCATTTCCAAACTAATAAAAATAATGTGATGATTTTTGCTGATTTGGAAATGGTTAAGACAATATTTCGTAATATTTTAACAAATGCGATAAAGTTTACTCCTAAGGGAGGTAGCGTTACCCTAGGCTATGAACCTGATGGTGAAATGATTCGGTTTTTTGTAAGAGACACAGGAGTTGGTATGACCGAAGAAAAAATAGAAAAGATATTTCTATTTGAAGACATTAATTCAACAATTGGAACAGATGGAGAACGCGGTACTGGTCTTGGTTTTATAATTACAAAAGAGTTTGTAACAAAAAACGGAGGAGAAATATGGGTGGAAAGCAAACCGGATAAAGGTTCAGCTGTATATGTCCTATTAAAAAAACATAAATAAGTTATTTTCTCTTTAACTTGCTAATTTTCATTCGCAATTGAGAAATTTTTTTCTCCAGTTTACCAATCCTCTCTTCTAGTTTTGTGATGGTTTGTATGAGTTGTTCCCTATCCACACCGGTTGGATACCTATCTTTCATAGAATTTGAGCTTTTTAATTTGTGAGAATATTGGATTAGTCTCTTTTTTTCTTTTTCTAATTGTATTTTATGAATTTCAGTTGAATTGGAAGCAAATACAACCTTGTATACATTGGATTTTGGAATTGTCTGCACACGTCCGTCTTCTCTGTTGATCTTAACAGAGTCCGAATCATGCCCAAGCACTTGTCCTTTAATGATCTTACCATTCCTGAGTATAATTGTTTCTGCGAAAACAGAAAATTGAACAATTGTAAATGCTATAAAAAGTTTATACATCATAGTTTTTAGTGCTTTTAGGTTTTAAACATATTTTGCCTAGAGATATTTAGACATTTGATAATAAATAAGTCCCAAAATCAACCAAGAAAATTTTCTTTTATGAGTTTTCTACCAGGATTAATTTGATTTTCAAGAATTATAAGATTGATTAGCTTGATTTTATGAGTCATTCTTCCAAAGGAACTAAAACAGTATGAGTAATCAATTAAAAAAAGTTTATCTTGCAAACCCAAGGGGTTTTTGTGCAGGCGTTAAATACGCCATTTCTTTTGTGGAAAATGTTCAAAAAAATTTTCCGGATGAGCAAATCTATGTTAGACGTGAAATTGTTCATAACAGGCGTGTTGTAAAGGAAATGGAAGAAAAGGGAATCAAATTTGTTCAAGAAATCGATGAAGTTCCTGAAAATTCGATAGTGATTTTTAGTGCCCATGGTGTTTCACCGGAAGTTATTGAAAAAGCAAAAAGCCGAAAGATAAAAATTGGAGATGCAACTTGTCCGCTTGTTACAAGGGTTCATCGCAAAGCAAAAAAGCTAAAAGATACTCATCAAATCATTTATATTGGTCACAAAGGACATGATGAAGCGATTGGTACCATGGGAGAAGCTGAGATGTATTTGGTAGAAACAGAAAACGACGTAGAAATCTTGAAAGACATAATAGACTCATCTAAACCTTTGACCTATTTGATGCAAACTACCCTTTCAATTATAGATACACAAAAAATTGTTACGAAAATATCGGAAATTTTTCCATTCGTAGAAAATCCGGACAAAGGTGATATTTGTTATGCTACAACAGAAAGGCAAGAAGCAGTAAATGAAATGATAAATTCCATTGATGCTATGCTTGTAATTGGTTCGGAAAATAGTTCCAATACACTAAGGCTTTTTCAGCTGGCTAGTAAAAATAAGTCGTCTTCTTTTAAAGTCAGCTCGGCTGAAGAATTGATAAAAGAGTCGTTGGAAAATAAAGGAATTTCCGTATTAGGAATTACTGCCGGAGCTTCCACTCCTCAAGTCCTTGTGGATGAAATCATAGAAAAACTAAAGAGTTTTTATCCTGAAGTCAGCGTTGAAAACTTTCCGGATTCAAGGGAAGATAAGATGAATTTCAAGCTTCCAAGAGAATTGCTGAAATGATTTGGCTCTACTGAGTTTTGTTTCTGGTTAGCAGCTCGTCTTAGCAATAGCTCTTGGATTTACTCCATGTGTTTCTACGCCAGCACTAAATATTTCAGCTTTTTCATTTGCAAAAAAAAGGCAGATTTACGAAAATACGGACTTCAAATCGGAGCGAAGTATGGTTTAATACAGGCTAAAAGAACAAGACGCAAATCCATTTTGAATACTGTGATAAAAATGAAAAAACATGGGATGGATGTGAAGTCGATTGCAGAAATCAAGATATCACTTAAAAACAGGCTGGATTAAGCAGCCTATATCTTCGCATTGTTTTACAAGAGCAGGGTTTCCCTTATCAATTAAGATTCCTTTTAGCTTGGCTGATTTTAGCAAAGGTAAGTCATTTTCCGAATCTCCAAAACTAAGGTCTGGTTGTTCATTGCAAACTTTGGATAAGCACTCAACCTTTCCCTTACCGTAGGTAAAAGGCTCGATTATTTCCTCTGTAGCAACTCCTAAGTCATTTAGCTTGAGGTTCATTCCAAGAACGTGTTCTCCTGGTAAATTAAATTCTTCAATTACTTCTTGTATAACCCAGGTAGGAGATGCCGTTATAATGTAAGCTTGCCAATTGTTTTGTAGTAGAAACCGGATAAGCTCATACATTTCCGTATAAACGTTATTTTTTAGCTTAGAATTCCAAACAGTTCTAGTTATACTTTGTAGTTCTGCTTTTGTCCATCCGGAAAACAAGAAAGAAGACCATCTGTAAGCAACCTCCAAACCTTGAGATTCCATTAAATATTGGTATTCAGTCCAAATATAATCCGTAAGCTCTTCTTGAAAGGTATCTTTTTCATCCCAAAGCCTTTTTGCATTTAATCTATCTCGGAAATGAATTTCAAAATTCTTATCTAATTTTTGAAGTCCGTTTTCCAACAAACTAAGCATTACCGCCTCTCCTAGGTCACCTTTGATTAAAGTATTATCAAAATCAAAAGCTGCAAGACCAGGAGAGTCTAAAATACTGGTCTTTAAAAAATCATGGTTCTCTTTTTTCCAATTTCGAAGGTCAAACATCAATCTTACTATTAAAAGTCTTCCAGTTTAGCCAATCGAACCAAAGATGGTTTTGTTGATGATATATAGTGTTCCGGGTTCAAAACTACATTATCATTTCTCACTTCAAAGTGTAAATGAGGTCCGGTGCTTTCTCCGGAAACACCGGAAAAAGCTATTGCTTGACCTTTTTTAACTTTGTCTCCTTCTTTAACCAAAAGAAGCGAATTATGGGCATATAAAGTTTGTAAACCTTCATTTCCATGATTAAGAAGGATTGCATTCCCATAATTTCCGCTGAATTGTGCCGAAACGACTTTTCCGTCTTCAGCAGCCAAAATCAAAGTTCCAACAGGACAAACGATGTCTATTCCAGAATGAACATCTCTTTCTCTTCTACCAAATGCAGAAAATATAAAAGATTTTTTATAGGCAACAGGCCATAATAGCTCCTTTTTGTGAGTATAAATAATCTCACGACCATTTCCTGATTCAATTATTTTATTAATATAAGAATCATGGAATGGGAGAAATAATGCCACATTCAAAGAGATATCTTTATCTTGGGGAAGTCCGTTTACTATTTTGATTTCCGTTTCATTTGTTCCATATTGAGCTATTAAATCTTTAAATGATTTTTTTAGCTCAAAAGGTAAGACCCATCGACCATTTAACTCTTGATAGGTTTGAATATATGAATTATCTAATTTTATTTCCTCATTAAAGGAATTTGCTACGATTCGCGTTTTTGACCAATATAAAATTACACCAAGGAGAACCAATAAAAGATAACTTTTACGTTTAAACATACTCTTTCCTCCTAGTATGAAAAATATCAAAAAGACTCTTATTGCTACCACAGCAAAAACTATGCCTTTTTTAATTATTTCTAATAAAAATTTTTCCACAATACTATAGAATAATTTACTTTCGTTATTACCAAATATTTTCTTACCCTTATAGTGTCAATTCATTTTTTATATAGGAAAGTGCGTTTCTCCGATATAAAGCGAATGGTAGGTTTTGAATGTATCTACAGACTGCAATTCGGAATTTTACCATTTGCTTGAGCTTGTTTGTATTTTTTCAAAGACTCATCCATGTGATCTTTTAAATTTTGTATCCTTGTTTCGCCAGAAGGGTGGGTAGATAGAATTTCAGGAGTGCCAGAACCTCCGGCTGCTTCCATGTTTTGCCAAAGTTTTATACTTTCTTCGGGATTAAAACCAGCTTCCGACATGTATTCCAAACCAAGCAGGTCAGCTTCGGATTCATGCTTTCTTGAAAAAGGAAGCATAATTCCGTATTGAGCACCAAGACCTAAAGCACCTGCGACAGTCTTGCTTTCGGTCACAGAACCAATAACTGCGATTCCCTTTTCTTCAATCATCTGGTCAGAAATTCTTTCTGCTCCATGACGAGCAATGACATGACCTACTTCGTGGCCGATAACGGCTGCGAGTTGACCCTTTGTTTTTGCAATTGGCAAAATGCCTGTATGTACACCAATTTTTCCACCGGGAAGTGCAAAGGCGTTTGCCGTATCATCTTTAAAAACAACTATCTCCCAGGATTGAACACCTGTATCATCATGAATAACACCAAGTACTGAATTCGCTATACATTTTACATAGCGGTTGATAGACGGATCTTTTTCAATGGGTGTTTTTTGCTTCATTTCAGCAAAAGACTTGATACCCATTTGGTTTATTTCATCATCTTTTACAAGAAGTACGCGTTTTCGCCCTAAAGGGGACGTAGCACAATCGATAAGAATTATAAGAAAGATAAAAAGCAATGCAATGTATTTTTTCATAGTGCATTAGTAAAAATAATTTGTGAAAATTGCAAACAAAATTTTATAGCTTATTTTTGGGTTACTACTAACCCTGGTTTTGAAAATCTACCTACTAACGTACACACATAACTGAGCGTGTAAGCAGAGTTAATTGGAAGTTCTCTTCCGGCTTGGGCTACGCCACATTTCCACTCTCGCTGGAAACGGCTTACACACTCTTAATGTTTGGTAACTTTTCACAGAGCTAAAAGCTATGTTTTTTCAAGGATTCATTTCATAAACTTCTTTTAAGCTATAAACATGTTTTTCCCATACGTTGTTAAATCGGTCTTCATTTTTTACTGGTTTCTTTATCATTTTAATGCAAAGTTCGGATTGTTTGGCTGAATTGCTCTCTTTATTGTGAAGTTCCGCTGCGTATAATGAAAAATCGCGAACCATTAAATGGAATATTTGATCAATTAGGTCTTTGTCAATGGAATCCATTTTGCACATTTCCAAAATCAATTGACCATACACAATAAGTGTAAACATAAAGCCTATAGTAAGCATATAATCAAGGTCATTATTTTGCTCTTCGGATGGAGTTGCCTCTTTAAAAAATTGTTTCAAAAGTTCAATCTGCTCTTTAAAAACATTTATATTAGGGAGGTTAAAACTATTATAAGCTTTATTATAGTCATGAAATTGGATTTGGTTAAGTCCTTTTTGAGAAGAGCCTTGATTAAAAAGAAAATCATCATCCGTTTTTTGAGTCTGTCTGGAAAGCTCGGGATACTCTTTGGGGTTAAAAAGGAAATTTTGTATAAATCGAATAATCAAGATCATGTTTACGTGAACGGTTCCTTCCAACTTAGGCAGAGCACGAATATCTCTGGCTGTACCTTCAAAATACATATCTTTTTCAAAACCTTTGGCGGCAATCACATCCCAGAGATGGTTGATTACTTTCTCTCCTTCTAAGGTGACAAACATTTTTACGGTTGGATCATAAAGTAAGTAACGACGGTCATCTTTGGAAGCAGCTCGCATATAATCAGAGGCACGAGAAGAAAAGAGTTTCATAGCAGCCAAACGACTATAGGCATCCACAAACAGTTGTCGAACGTGAGGAAAGTCCGTAACATAACGAGCAAATATACGTCTCGTACTTGCATGGTTGATTGCTTCATAAAAGGAATGTGTACACATACCAATAGATGCCCAACCAAGGTTCCATTTTCCAAGATTTACGGTATTAAGAGCAGAATCCCAAGCATCTCTACCAATAGAAAGGATATCATCTTCTGTAATTGGATAATTATCCAAAATATATTCGGCAACATAAGCCTGACGGTTTACTACATTTTTAACGCAAGTATAACTTTTATGTTTTGAGCTAGCGGCAAAAAATACAAACTGTCCGTTTTCTGCAAGTTTTCCTTGTGTAGATAGGATTGCTGCTTCATTTCCATTTCCAATATAATATTTTCGACCATTTGCAACATAAGTTCCGTCCTCTTTTTTGGTTAACGTCATTGAGTTAGAACGGATGTCAGCTCCATGCTCTTTTTCAGAGAGTCCGTAGCCAAAAATTCCACCCTCGTTTAATAACTGGGCTGTTTTTTGCTTGATTTTCTCGTTTTTGCTCATCCACAAAGGTCCAAGTCCCAGAATTGTGACTTGCCAAGTATACCAGTAGTACAATCCATAAAATCCTAAAATTTCATTGAAATCACAGTTTCGGTAGGTATCCCACCTATAATCTCCATCACTTCCGTATTTGGAAGGTGTAAGTAAGGTCGCGAAAATTTTGTTTTCTTTTACAAAGTCTAAAAAGTCTCGGTACCAAGTCCTTTCATGGTCATCTTCTTTTAGACTGGCTTTTCCTTTTTTTTCAAAAAACCCAATAGTCTTTTTCATGATTTCCCTAGAACTAGGATCAAGGTGTTCAAAGGTAGTTTTTTTGGGGTTTAATAAAATCATTTTCTTCTCCATTTTGTTTATTTCTCTTTTTTTTCTAAAGTTATATAAAAATTATTATTATTTTGCATGCCCTCCAGTTCGTACATTGCTCCACTCATTGGGTCTATTGCCAAAAAGCCCCAAAACCAGCCAAAAAAAATGTTACCGGAATACCATAGCCAATCTACTTTGCTTTTTAAAATTAGTTCTTTTTTTTTGTAACCTTTGGCTTCTACAATAACCTTGTATTTGGCTGGTGTAAAGTATCCGCCACCGGTTTTTAATTTAACAAAATAGGGAGCTATTCCCTTTCTTGCATTTAGCTGGTATTGGTTATTCAGGTCATAAATGGAAATTTTTGCATCTTTTACAGGTGATGAAAATATGGTAATTTCTTGAAATTCACCTTTTGTAATGGATGCACACGATAACCCCCATATACCAAAAAGAAATGCGAGGTATTTTATCAATATTTTTAACCCATAGCTTTTTTTGTTATTAATTATCTCTTTTTCCATACAATTAACCTTTAAATAATAAGTAATTTAGGTTCAATTTGTAATTTAAAGGGGATATCTGGAGAGAGTTCTCGATAATAAAACGATGGTCGGTTGTTTCGGCATAAATGTCGATTTTGAAGCCTATCTGACCGATAATCGGATCAAATCTTTTTTCGGTCTCTACATTTTCTACTTGGATGTCAATTCCGAATATGTCTTTAACAAAACATTCAAAGACTTCTTTATCTGTAAAGGTTTTTTTGAAGATGGTTTCGTTATCAGGCAGAGCTAACATGATAATAAATACTAGCAAAAAACTTGATTTGTAGTCAATTCATAAAATTGTTCATCCAAAGTAAAAAATCAACTTATAGTTTTATTATCATTCGCCATCTTCGGGAGGTTGTTCATCAGCAGAGGATTGTTTTGGTAAGGTTTCCCAAGAAACATTTCCATCTTCATCTTTAACAGTTATTTTAGCTACAGTAGTATTTCCGGTTCCATCTGTAATATTGCAATCAAAAGTGTCATTTGTATGAGCAATTTTGAACTCACCGCTTCCACAATCCGTATTTACATCAATATTTTTCTGTTGTTTGATGCTATCATCAATGCTTTTTGCGAGTTTTGGAAGTGAAATTAATCCTTTATCAGCATTCCATGTTATATTCCCTTGGTCATCTTTTTGCGTTACAACGAGATCGATTTCACTTCCGTCTTTTGCCTTTAGTTTACAATTAAAAGTAGTGTTTGGCTCCGGTTTTATATCCTTAGGGCAAGATATGGATTTTACTTCTATACCCGTTTTTTGAACAAATCCTTCTTGTATAACACCTTCTACCTGTTGGGTGTCTATAGTTGGACTACATCCCATTAAAGTAATTGACACTTGTACTATGACGATTAATAAATATTTTATTTTTTTCATAGAATTCTTTTCAAATATTTACTTGAAAAAATCAATAAAATTTTTTTGAATTTTTAAATATTTATTTAAAAACCGGTTTTCTCTTTTCTTTGAAGGCTTTCATTGCCTCCATCAAATTTTCTGATATGATTGGATCCGTAAAATTTTCTCTCGCATTTTTTAAATGTTCTTCAAAATTGAGAAGAGATTTTTGATTGATATTCGCTTTTGTATGCCGAATGGCAGAAGCCGGATACCCAAATAATGTCTCAAATTTTTGAATGGATAAATCCCGAATCCCTTCTCTTGTGAGGGCTGTTTCATCAATCAATCCGACTTCTTTTGCTTCTTTTGCCTTGTATTGCTTTGCTTCCAAACAAACTTCATTCACTTTTGTCGGGTGAAGACTTTCTTGGATTTTATACACAAACATCCCTGGTAGAGGTAAACCAAACATAACTTCCGTAAAACCAATTCTGCAACCGGTTTCTAACATAAACTTATAGTCACATGCAATGGTAAGCACAGCTCCTCCACCCATAGCGTGACCTGTAACCTCAGCTATTAAGGGTTTATCAAACTTTAATAAAATCCCAAACAAAATACATATCCATGACATAAAATCTGCAATTTCATCTTTTGGTAGGTGAGAAACTGTATTCGCATCTATGCCATTGCAAAAAAATTTGTGATTCTCACTTGTAAGAATTACCCCTTTGATTGATTCGTCTTTTTTCAAGTTTTCTATCATTCCTGCAAATTCTTGCATGGATGATTTGGTTAGTGAATTTTGATCATTGGTTTGAATGGAAATTATTTCTGCGTTTCCATGTTGCAAAGTGAGTTTTTCTGTTTTAAAGTTCATTTTCTATCCTATGTGCTTACTCTTTTTATTTGGTCAATCTAAAATCATTGTCTGCTTGAATTTTTTGCATAGGAAACTACCGCTTCTAAAGACCCTTTAAAATACTCCCATGGCTAACTCATAGATTTTATGCTTGGCTTAAAAGCTGGAGAAAAAAAAATTCCTAAATGGCAAATCCAGGATTTGCAAGTGAAGTCACTTATGAAATTGAAAGAAATTTTTTAACTTCTTCAAGTTCCAAACCTGTTAAATCGACAATGCTATCAATATCACAGCCTTTTAAACTCATATTTTTGAGTATTTCTTTTTTTGCTTTTTCGATTCCTAACTCAATCCCTCTTTCAATTCCTTCTTCAATTCCTTCTTGTTTAATCAAATCATATAACGGTGAATCTTTCATTCTATCCAAATCCTAAATTTAAGGTTTATAAATAAATTTTATTCATAAAATGATAACATAATTTCTCTTGACGGTTATTTTGATCTGTTTAGGGTGTCAATGTATTATTTGTATATAATTTAAAAAATCTAAGGAGTTAAAAATGAAATATTATTCTGTATTTTTTATTGGTTTTTATTTTTTAGTATTTACATTTACCTTTGCCCAAGGGCAAAAGCAATCTCCTCGAAAACCACTTGCGTCGCCTTGTACGGTAGCCAAACCAAATTCTCAAAATACAACTCAGAACCAAGGACAGGCATCATCGAATTCAACCATTAAAAACCCACATTATAACAAAAACCATAACTATCGCTACTATAATAGCCACAATCAAAACCGGAAACCACAACCATGGTATGTTCCAAAAGTTTTTACAGTTCCAAATAATTGATCTTTTAAAAACTATTTTGATTTAAATAATGTAAAAAAGGGATAATTATGGAAAAAAGAAAAATTCTAATTGTTGACGATGAAATCCATTATATCGTGGAAATGAAAGAAGCTTTGCATTCGGATTATTCCATTTTTTCAGCCTATGATGGAAAAGAAGCATTAAAGCTATACCACAAAGAAAACTTTTTAGTAGTAATAACAGACCTTAAAATGCCAACCATGGATGGATTTCAACTTGTTGAAAGCTTTGAGCAATTAGAAAATCCTCCGGTTGTTATAGTTCAATCCATTATTGATGATCTAAAAAGCGTAGTTAATTTGATGCAAAAAGGTGTTTATGACTACATATTAAAACCCATCAATAGGAATGAATTGACCGTTCGAGTGAAAAATGCTTTTGAAGTAGCCGAATTGAGAAATTTAAGAAAAATAACAGAAAAGGAAAGAGAAATTAGGATTGCCTACCAATTTAATAAATTTAGCAGCATACCTATTAATGACCCGGAACATCATAAATATGAAAATGTGAAATTAGATCCGATCTTAGCCGAACTGGTTCAGAACAACGGTTTTTCCTTGTTATCCTATTTTGTGGAATTAATCAGTGGGAATGAAGAAATAAACTCTGAAAAGTATCACCTCAACCAAGAATTATTAGACGTAATGATCAACAACTCTAGAGCTGTTCAAAATATAAAAAACATCTTATCCGAAATAGAGTATGTAAGAGAAAATCCCTTTAAGCTAGAAAAAGTTGCAGTTTCGGAATTCGTAAATACACTGAATGCTTTGGTAACAAAAAATGCTCCAATTACTAGCATTAAAGACCAAGAACTGGAAATTATATCGGGATTTACCTATGGTGTGGAAGACTTTTTATTGTTGCATCCTAAATATTTTTCCAAAGCAATCCAAGAGATTCTTTATAACGCTTGTAAATTTTCTAAAAAAAACTCGAATATTTCCATATTGATTGAAGACGATCAAGATAAATTGAAAATATCTATTATCAATATTATGGATTCAAGTTTATCCACTCACCAAGGTATAGAAGAAGAATTTTCAAGACTCATATTTGAACCGTTTTTTCGCCTATCAAAAGAATCGTTTCCCAAGTATCCAACCCAAGACCTTGGATTAGGATTAACCCTTGTTGAAAAAATCATTCAGAACCACAATGGAACGATAAGCATTGCGAATATGCTTCCAGAAAACGAAAATAGAAACGAAAAATGGATTAAAGCCAAAATCAAAGTACCAATATACAAAAATAAAATCTAAACGAAAATTACCCATTGAATATGAAATATAAAGATTTCAATAGAAAATATTTTTCTCTTCCGGATGAAACGGAGTTAATTGATGGTTACGAAGTTAGATTTTTAAGCTTTTCAAAAGATAAAAATTCTGATAAACCTCCACTGGTTTTTTTGGGAGGCAAGTATCAAAATTACTCTTCTTTTAAGCTAGAAGTTTTTAAATTGATTCAAGACCATCCTATTTTGTTAATGAACCTTCCCACACAAGGAAAAAAGGATGAAATAGAAGGCAACCTCACTTTTAAGGATATATCAAAACTATTGTATAAGTTCTTGAACTTAAAAGGTATAGACAAGGTTATTCCTATTGGTTTTTCTTATGGAACCGGTCTGGCTTTTAAATTTGCTCATACTTATCCTGATAAAATTTCCAAATTAATTCTAGCAGGTACTAGTCAAGTGATTCGGCCTGGTCTTGCAAGAGTTTTTAGGACTGGAATACATAATTTACAAACAGGGAATGAAAATAAGCCTCTAGAATATAAAGCCAACTTTCTTTTTGATATATTTAAAAAAGAAACTATTAACCTAAGATATGAATACATACAGACATTGTATGATAGTGTTTTCAAATTAAATCAAAATGAAAGGCTAGTTTACCTCCAAGACACAAAAGAAATTATCAATGGTGAATTACAAGGAGATATGAGTTGTCCCGTTTTGGTAATAACCTGTGAATACGATCATTTTATCACTCCATTTGGAAATGATGAAATCAAAATGTTTTGTAAAAACAGTACATTTGTATATGTGTCGGAAGCAGAATATATGTACCAATCTTTTAAATCCAAAATATTATTAAAAGTTTTTGAAAGCTTTTTAAATGATAAAGATTATGATGAAATTCGAGGGATTGAGCAAATCGAGATAAGAGATGACCTGAAGTTCGAAAAGCGTATTGCCAAAAGATGGAATTTGGAAGAAGAATATCGCGTAATTTTAAAACAAAAAGACGTAGAATTAAACTGCACCATGGAGGACATAAGCTATGGAGGATGCTTTCTTAAAACGATAGGCAATTCTCCTTTTCCCTTTGAAGACATTGATAACATGGATTATGAATTGTACTTCGTCAAAGATAATTTCTCTACGGATGTTTTGATTTTAGACGTTGAAAATGGTATAAGATGCTTATTTTTAAAAACCTGTTTTTATTCCTATAAGAATGTTTTGATGCTCATCGACAGACTCAAAGGTACTCACACCATTTAGACTAAACATGAAAAAAGTTCTACCCGTAATTTTATTTATATTTTTAAACATCCAAGCAATCCAAAGCTCGGATAAGCTGTACGTATTTTCTGCTGCTTCTACAACTGACCTTGTGAACAAATTAATTCAAGATTTTAAAGAAATTCATAAAAACGAATTCCTTATAAAATCCAGCTTTGCCTCCAGTTCTACTCTTGCTCGCCAAATAGCAGCAGGTGCACCGGCAGATATTTTCATTTCAGCCAATGAAAAGTGGATGGATTGGCTTGTTACCCAAAAGCAAATAGAAGAAGATACAATCGGAATTTTTGCCAGAAACGAGCTCGTTTTGATAACAAGTCATCCAAATCTCCAAAGTTTCAAGATTGAATCCTTGCCCCTAATGCTAAAAAATGATTTTTTAGCATTAGGGAACTACAGCCATGTTCCGGCAGGAATTTATGCAAAAGAAAGCCTTGAATATTTAAACCTTTGGAGTTTTATAAAAAATAATCTTGCTCTCTTTCCTGATGTTAGGTCTGCATTCAATACGGTAAGGAATAAACAAGCCTATTTTGGAATAGTTTATGCGACTGATGTTGCCTTTGATACAAGAGTAGATATCATTTATACCTTTCCGACAGAATCACACAAACCGATAATCTATCCGATAGGGATTGTGAAGGGTAGAAAGAGGAAAGCTAGTCTTGATTTTTTAAACTTTCTCAAAACAGATTATGCCAAAGATATTCTAAAAATTCATAAATTTATCGAGCCATGAATTTAACCCAAATTGAGATCGACGCAATTGTTTTAAGTTTGCAGATTGCTTTATATTCGATTGGAATTGGTTTGTTCCCCGCAATTACAATGGCTTGGTTACTTTCAAAAAAAACTTTTCGCGGGAAAATTGTACTGGATGCATCGATTCATTTACCTTTGGTTTTACCTCCGGTTGTAATTGGCTACCTACTTCTCATATTTCTGAATAGAAATTCCATACTTGGTAAAATTCTAGAATCCATGGGAATTCAACTTGCTTTTAATCGAAAAGGAGCTGTAGTTGCTGCCATGATAATGAGTTTTCCCCTTATGGTGAGAGCAATTCGCATGTCCATAGATTCCATTGATTCTGGATTAGAAGATACAGCCAGAACTTTAGGTGCATCTAGCCTAAAAGTTTTTTTTCAAATTACTCTTCCCTTATCCATACCAGGAATCATCACTGCTTGCGTTTTGGGTTTTGCCAGGACTCTCGGAGAATTCGGAGCCACCATAACCTTTGTATCCAATATACCTGGTGAAACACAAACCCTTCCTTTAGCTCTTTATTCTTTTACACAAACGCCTGGTGGAGAGATAATGGCAGCAAGACTTTGTGTAATATCCATTCTGCTCTCACTCGTAACGCTTATGGTTTCGCAAGTATTGGCAAATAGGATTGACAAAAGGAATTCTATTTGATTGAAATAGACGTTCAAAAGCAACTCGGCAATTTCAGAATAGATTTGCAATTCAAGTCAGCATCAAAGGGAATTACGATCTTATCCGGACCATCCGGGTCTGGAAAAACTTCTCTGATATTTCTTATTGCCGGCTTACTAAAACCGGATTCTGGGAAAATCGTTGTAAATAACCAAATACTGTTTGATTCTTGCAACAGGATTGATATTCCGGTTCATAAAAGAAAATGCGGTTGTGTTTTCCAGGATGGGAAGTTGTTTCCACATTTAAATGTACAAAACAATTTGCTGTTTGGAGTAAAAAATAGTAAACATGCTCAATTGGAAAATATAACTAGTTTGCTGGGAATTTCTCATCTTTTAAAAAGGATGCCAACACATTTATCAGGAGGAGAAAAGCAAAGGGTTGCTTTAGGAAGAGCACTCTTGATGAAACCGGAAATTCTCTTGATGGATGAGCCACTGGCGTCTTTGGATGCAGATCGCAAAAATGAGCTTTTACCTTACATATCCTCCTTACCGGAAACATTTGGAATTCCTGTCGTATATGTCACCCATTCCCAAAAAGAGATTTTGCTATTGGGTGACCACTTGGTTAGAATCAAAAATGGAAAAGTGGAAAGCTACGGACAAACAATAGGAGAAATTAAAATTTCCGGTAGATCAAACTCTCAAGATTACACGGTCTCTGTTATGGAAGGATATCCGGAAAGTTATGACCCAAAATTAGGAATACAAAAAATTCGGTTTTCCGGCGGTATATTATTTTTAATCCTTAAGAATCCGATAAGTAAGTTTCCAGTGAAAATAGGAATCAACTCTATGGATGTTGCCATATCTCTGGAAAAACCGAAAGATATTAGCGTTCAAAATATATTTCAAGGCAGCATAATCGAAATTGAAAGTGTTGAGCAATTTTTCTCTCTTATTACCGTTGATATTGGTGTACTGCTAAAAGCATTGATTACAAAAGCATCTAATGAGCGATTGTGCTTGAAGGTTGGGATGACAGTCTTTGCAATGGTAAAAACGGTTTCCTTAAATTACTAACTATGAACTATCCCAAACACCAATTCTATTTATTTTCTATAATATTTTTTAGCTTGAGAATCTCTTCTTCATCTGCCACAAAAACTCTTCTTGCATAAGGCAAACGAATATTGTTTTCATCAAACATTTCTTTTAGAATTTTTCTAAAGTTTTGAGAAACCGTAATATGCTTACCCGGTAAAACTTTTGTAACGATACGTATAATTTGTTCAGCGTCTTCAAAACTTTCTAATCCTTCAACTACTGGAAAGTCTAATATATCTTTATTTGATTCCTTTAGTTTTTTACCAGCTTTCTCAATAATTGAATAAACGAAGTCCAAATTAGATTCATAGCCAACTCCAATCTTGACTACAGCATTTGTATAATGTTTTGAATGATTGATAATTTCACCAATATCACCATTTTTAATAATATGAAGTTGTCCATCAATGTTCCTTATTTTAGTTACCATTATGTTTACTTCTTCTACTAATCCTTTAGCATCTTTAACTTCAACAAAATCTCCGACTAAAAAATGTTCTTCAAAAATTATAAGAAATCCAGCAATAAAGTCATTTATAAATTTTTGTGCTCCTAATCCTATAACCAAGCCTAATATACCTGCTCCAGCTAAAATTGGTATTGGATTGATATCGATGACTTTTAGCCCCAGGAGCATGGCAGAAAAATAAATTGTATATCCTAACGTACTCGTCAAAATAGGCTGCATGGTCTTTCTTCTTTTTAGCTCGCTATCCGAAATACTTTTATTACGGAAAAACAGTTCGTATAAAAATAATTTCATTACTTCGACTGCTACTCTTGATAAAAAGAATATTCCAATTAGCTCTATTATCTTAGGTCCAAACTCAGATATTTGATCTGTAAATTTAAATTTTAAAAAAGAAAGAATTAAAGAAGCCCCATAAACATATATACTATATTCAATGTATTTTCTTGCAATTGGTACCAACTTTTTCAATTCTAAATAATATTTTAAAATTGGATATTTGGGAGAATATTTTTCGTATAAACCATCAAAGGTTGATATGAAGAAGTCTGAAACTATTACAAGTTCTTTGGCAATCATTAAGGTTAAAAATATTTTATAAATAACCGTTGTATACGTTGCAATAATTATAGGAATTTTGAAGATAGAAATAAAAAAATAAAATATAATATAAATTACCGATACATTTATAATTTTATAGCCATTAATAAAGAATTTTTCAACTGCTTCATCATTTGAAGTCAATTTATCAAAATTTTTTGCTTTTTCTTTTAGTAATTCTAATGTCTTAAATAACTTTGCTTTAAATTTTCTATATAAATATACCGCTAAAATCAGTTTAAGGGTACTTTTTAAAGATTCTATCCAAAACTCCTTAGGAATAGAATACAATAAATCTAAATAATATTTTAATAAATCATGTTTCTCATATATCAACCAACCATTAAATAAGACCAAAATGATAGATGATAATAAACCAAGTAACGATATTTTTTTCTTGATAAAAGAATAATTTTTTGAAATAATATTTTCAAACTTTTTTAAATAACTAATTTTTATGATATATTTTTTTAGTAAAAACAAAAGTGTATTAATAATAATAATCAGACATATTATAAAAAATAATTCAGCCACTATTACCGATATATTTGAATAAGTAAAATTGACTTTTTTTAAATATTCGCTTATAATTTGTAATTGCTCCATTGAAACCTCTCTAAAAAGATTTTATACGTTTTGATTATTTAGAACTAGATTATAAATGATATTTTTAAACTAACAAAAAAAAATGATAATAATTGGAGTTATTATGGAATACTTTGATCTTCATCATTAAGAATATTTTGTTTATCAAAATTTGGTCGGGATACAATTACGTCCCGACCAAAAAACAAACCTAAAAGAAAATAAAAGTCATTATGATAAAAATCGGTATCAGTATACCACCGGAATAGAGAATATATCCTCCGAAACTCGGCATTTTTACCTTATTTTCTTCGGCAACGGATTTAACCATAAAATTTGGTGCGTTACCTATATAGGTATTTGCCCCCATAAATACAGCTCCTACGGAAATCGCTTGAAGCAATTTTTCGGCTCCCGGAACTACATTGGCTATAATCTGGTGAACATCCGTTAGACCTGTAAATCCTTTAGCCAAACTTAAAAAAGTCAGATAGGTTGGAGCATTGTCCAATACGGATGAAAAAAGTCCGGTTGCCCAGAAGAATTGCCAAGGTTGTGTAACACCTAATTCTTTACCATGCATTTCCAATAAGATCAATGCTGGAATCATAGTGACAAAGATTCCGATAAACAAATAAGCTACTTCAATAATCGGATGAAGAGTAAATTTATTCATTTCACGGAATTTTACATTGGTTGTTACTTTTGACAATACTATTAGAAGAATCATGCAAGCTTCCCTGATGAATCCGATGTATGGATTATGTTTTATTGCCGGAATATAATTTTCATTTAAAAAAGCAACGGAAAGGACCACACCTAATAACCAAATAAAGTTTACTTGCCCGGATAGAGATAGTGGCTCGATATGGGTCGTATCCTCTTTGATGTCTGCTTTGGTTTCTTTTTTGTGTTGGATGGTATCCCAAATAAAGTATACTACAAGCAGTATGCTTACAGAAAAAAGCATTTCCGGAAACAAACCGAAAGTCCAAGTAAAAGGAACTCCTTGCAAATACCCTAAAAATAGAGGCGGATCACCTAAAGGAGTTAAAGAGCCTCCGATATTGGATACTATAAAAATAAAAAATATAACCGTGTGAACAACGTGTTTTCGCTCGGAATTTGTTTTTAAAACCGGACGTATAAGAAGCATGGATGCCCCTGTGGTTCCGATAAAAGAAGCCAAAATTCCACCAATTAACAAAAATATTGTGTTGTTCAAAGGTGTAGCCTTTATATCTCCTTTTAAAACAATTCCACCGGAAATATAAAAAAGAGAACCAAGCAAAATGATAAACGGAACGTATTCAAAAACAATAGTATGGTAAATTTTTCCACCCCAATGGCTGTACATCAAAATCCCAAAGGCTATACCTCCAAAAATACCGGAGATAATGAGTTTGTTATTATTATTCTCCCACCAATGAGCTAATTTGTGAGATGCTATTGGGAATATGGCAATGGAAAGCAACATAGCCGCAAATGGTATGACAGTCCACAAAGGAAGGTCATCACCCATTTCACCGTGATGCCCCTGATTTTCAGAATGTTCTACCTGATGCCCCGGAGGTTGCTCCGTTTCCTGCCCGATTAGCGGAAGGAAAGAAAAGAGAGATAAAATCATAACAATTAAAAAACAAGTAATTTTCTTTATTTTAAACATAGAAATCCCTAATTATAGTTTATTAAGAATAGATGTTAATTAATTTGGATTTTCGATTTCAAGATTTTTTCTCAAAGTAAGGAATTTTTTAAATGAGACACCCGGTATTGATTGCAGAAGACGATGAAAACAACAGAAAAACCATGGAAGAAGTTTTGAAGCTACGAAATTATGAAGTATATACAGCTAAAAATGGAATCGAAGCTTTAAAACTCTTTGAAAAATTTAGATTTCGTGTCATTTTAACAGATTTGAATATGCCTAACATGGATGGAATTGAGCTTATAGAGGAATTAAGCAAATTAGAATTAATGCCTATTATTATTGTACAAACTGTTATCAAAGACATAAATGTGATTATTCAACTCATCAAAAAAGGTGTCTATGATTATATTTCCAAACCATACAAATCGGAAGAAATTATACATAGAGTAGAAAAGGCTTTTGAAGTAGCACATCTGAGAAATATCAAATACATTGCAGAAAAGGAGCGTGAATTGCGCTATGCTCAACATTTGGAATGGGATGCTTGGAAAAACAACATCTTAAACAAAGATATGGAAAAGAAGGAAGAAATCATGTATGAAAGCATGAATACAATTTTTAGTCAAGGAGCCGGTTTTGGTGCTTTAGTATCCATTATAAGTTTAATACAATCCAAGAGTGTAGAAGAGGGGGATTATTACAAAATTCACAAAAAATTGTTCAAGTTTTTGGTGGACAATGGGACGAAAGCAAATCAAGTTATTGAAACCTTCCAGGAATTAAACCATATACTTCACTCCAATCTGTCTACCGAAGAAATGACCATTTCTAAATTTCATGGTGTTATATCAGAATTATTTAAAAAACTAGAAAAGTACGCGAGTTTAAAGAACCAAACTTTGAAATTGTTTGAATACAAAAAATCTTCTCCTGAGAAAAAAATTTCCATAAACTTGGAATATATTCTAAAAGCCTTTGAAGAACTAATATTCAATGCAATGAAATTTTCTGATAAAAACGTCAATATTTATATGTTATTCGAGACCAAAGGAGATAAATTACTTTTATCAATATTAAACCCTCCGGATTCATCCGACCCGAATACTCGCCCTGGAATACTAGAAGAATACTCACATATCATATTTGAACCCTACTACAGGATTTCAAAGCTTGTTTTTCCACATTATCCTACAATGGATTTCGGATTAGGCTTGTCATTGGTTGACAAGATTATAAAGCGTCATGGAGGTTCTATTAGTGCTTATAATATTAAAAGTTATATCGAGATGGAAGCAAAGTTAATGGTCAGCTTTCAAGTGGAAATATCTTTGGTATAACTCAGCAATT
This sequence comes from Leptospiraceae bacterium, assembly GCA_024233865.1. Lineage (GTDB taxonomy): Bacteria > Spirochaetota > Leptospiria > Leptospirales > Leptospiraceae > JACKPA01. The sequence goes on from JACKPA010000014.1 coordinate 75,977, forward strand.
ATAAATTCCACAAAATCGTTTAATAAATCGTTATCAATCTCCAAAGAACGAATGAGGGAGGAGAGGCATTTTCCCTCATCATTGGAAATTCCCGCACCTGTAATACTCATTATCAAAGCCAAACCATAAAGAAATCTCTTTTTGTCGATAATATCGGCAGATTTTAAGGGATGATTTTTCATCAGGGTTTGCTTTTCCGTAAAGGAGAAAAATGACTTTCATCAAAGTATAATCCAATTGAGTTTCATTCTTATAAAGTCCAACAGCTTTCGGGCTAATTCAGATTAGGTTACTAATTAAATCTGAAAACGCTCTACCGCTTTCAATAGTCCTTTTTTCATCATTTGTTGCAAGCCAATCAAGCATGAGCCCTCGATAAAATGAAACGAAAATGATTGCATATTTCGTTGAATCAATTCCGATTTTATTATTTATGATAATCTCGACTTCATTGATCCAGTTGTACAAAACTTCATTAAAAAAATTATCATACTTTTTAACGTCTCTTAATGCTTTAGTGTATAACTCAAGGAAAAGCAATAAAGAATTTTTGTTTTCATCTTTAAATATAGTTTCCAAATAAATCTGTGAAACATCGCCAAGTGATTCATTTGAATGTTCTGATAAGAGATTTTTTAGAATATTTTTATGTTTAATACTTAGATGGATGAATATGGAATTAATTAATTTCTCATAAGAATCAAAATGATAAATGAGCATACGGGCACTCACACCGGTTTCCCTGGCAATATCTCTTAGACTCAGATTGTTTAAGCCATTTTGAGACAGAACAGAAAGAACTTTTTCCAGTATTTCTTCTTTGATTTTATTATTAGGTTTTCTACTCATGACATAAACTTATCTGTTTGCTCTCTCCTTTCCCAAAAAAAATTCTTTCATATCTCCTTTCGATTTGAAAGATATAAAAAGGAGATATGGAGCAAGCAGCATTATTCCGCCAACAATTCCTAATGCACCCAGTGCAAGTCCCCCAAGAGAGAAATTATTACGCCAAGCGAGCCACAAACCGGATAGGATTAGGAAGCATGAAAAGTCGAAATTGAACTGCCCTGACCATGTCATAGCTGCTATATCACCAAAGAAAATTGGAAACAGATTCCAACCATGCTGAAAGCCTGTTATACCAGTGTAGATTAGGATGCCTGTAATTAAAATAGCCAAAAGAATTTGAAACGCCTTCATAATATTTTTCCTTTAAAATATATTTAAATTAATGTAACAAGTGCTACGTTTTTTGTCAACGATTTTTTAATAAAAATGTTCACCTTCTCCTTTTGGAAAATAAAAGAGACGTAGCAGAAAATAAGCTTAAAGCCTTGGCGGAAAGGCAATGATTTTTATATCCTATTAGGTTATTAAGAGGTCATCAATATGAATAACCAACTTTTAGAAAACCTAAATCCGTCTCAAAAAGCTGCTGTTTTACAAACAAATGGTCCCGTTTTGATTTTGGCAGGTGCCGGATCAGGTAAAACAAGAGTTATTACCCACAGAATTGCTCACTTGATTTTGAATGAAAACGTTCCTCCTTATAAAATTTGTTCGGTTACCTTTACCAATAAAGCAGCTGCTGAAATGCAAGAACGGGTGAAAGAACTAATACCAAGATCCTCCGAATACGTACAAATTCGAACATTTCACTCCTTATGCCTAAACATCCTCAAACGTGACTCCGTACACGCCGGACTACAACCAGGTTTTACGGTTTATGATACCGATCTCCAAGAATCTTTGATAAAACAGATAATCAAAGATTTACACATCGGGCGAGATGATATTAAACCGAGTACTGCTGTAAATGCCATTAGTCGAGCCAAAGATTCCCTTATCCTTCCCGATGAATACGCCGCTACCAAAGGAAAAAATTATTATGAAATGGAAATTGCTAAAATTTATGAAGAGTATGAAAAACGAAAAGCCATTCAAAATGGAGTCGATTTTGGCGACTTGATCTTGAAAACATACCTTATGTTTAAAAACTCACCCGAAATTCTTCAGAAATACCACGACAGGTGGGAATACATAATGGTAGATGAATACCAAGATACAAACAAAATTCAATACTATCTCACCAAACTTTTGGCAGAAAAGCACCAAAATTTATGTGTTGTAGGTGATGATGATCAATCCATTTACTCTTGGAGGGGAGCTGACATTAACAATATTCTCGATTTTGAAAAGGACTTCCCAAATACATTTACCGTTAAGTTAGAAGAAAACTATCGTTCAACTTCCAACATTATAAAAGCTGCTTCTACTTTAATCCAAAACAATATAGGAAGAAAGGAAAAGGTAATTTTTACCAACCAATCTCCGGGTGAAAAAATTTCCTTATCTCAATACACAAATGATACGGATGAAGCTTATTCCATTATAAAAAAGATACAAGAACTGTATAAACAAGAAAAGTCCTATTCCAAATTTGCGATTTTTTATAGAACAAATGCTCAGTCTAGATATTTTGAGGAAGCTCTAAGAAGTTCGGCAATTCCTTATAAAATTTTTGGTGGGTTTCGGTTTTTTGATAGAGCAGAAATCAAAGACCTACTTGCCTATTTAGCAGTTATCAATAATCCCGTAGATTCTTCTTCCCTTTTACGAATCATCAATAAACCAGCAAGACGTATTGGAGATACAACAATAGAAAAGCTAAGACAACTTTCCATAGAAGAAGGTATTTCTATTCTTGAAGCTCTTAATTCGGATAAAATTAAAATGCAAAAAGCAACTAAAAACAAAGCCAAAGAATTGTACAAAACCCTTGAAGAACTAATCGACTTAAGTCCAACAAATCGACCGTCTTCCATAGCACAACTCACCTTAGAAAAAACCGGTCTTTTGGATGAATATAAAAATAATAAAAACCCGGAATCTCTTACAAAAATAGAAAACCTCGAACAATTGATAAATTCTATTATAGAATACGAAGAAGAATCTGAAGAACCAAGCTTAGATGATTATTTAGGCAAAATCAGTTTGATCACAAGCGAAGAAAATAAAAATGAGTCCCAAGATTGTATCGTTTTAATGACGGTTCACAACTCAAAAGGTTTGGAATTTGATTACGTATTTTTAGCAGGAATGGAGGAAGGAACTTTTCCGCATCGTATGTCTATGGATACGGCAAGTGAACTTGAAGAAGAACGAAGGCTTTGCTACGTCGCTATTACAAGAGCCAGAAAAAAGTTATTTATTAGTCATTCCGAACACAGCAGAAGATATGGAGATATACAATACAAAATTCCTTCCAGGTTTCTAAGTGAAATACCGGAAAACTTAATTATTGCCAATAAACAGTATGGAAATAATAGGATTCCGGAAGCAACACCCTACCCTATCCATACAAAATTTCCAACCCAAGACCATAAAACTAAAACGGCTGTGTCAAACGGAGGGAATTTCCAAATCAGTTCAAAAGTCCTCCATAAAGCATATGGTGTTGGAAAGATAATTGAAATATATGGAAAGGGAGATAATACAAGCGTAAAAATTCAGTTTGATTATTTTACCAAAAAATTTTTTTTGAAATATACACCTTTAGAACTTTTGGAGTAATAAATTATTTTAATTTTTATAAAAATTAGTTGAAATATACACATAATTTGAAAATATAATATTTTTAATTGTAAAGTAATATGAGAAAAGGTTGGTCAATATGAAGTTTATTGCTATCACATTCGTTTTATCCCTTCTGTTTTTCCCAAATTTGTATGCACAAACAACCCCTGAGAAAATCATTGATAAAACCAGCACAGATCAAAATGACAAAAAGTTTATCAACGACGGTTTAAGAGCAAAAAAAGATATTCCGTTATCAGAACAAAATGTAAACTCTGATATAAAAAAAGGTTTAATGCATTCTTATTACAAATCCGAAGGGTACTATGAGAATTTAACCGCTTCTACCAAGTTTAAAACAAAGGTTCTTACGCAAAATCTAACTTCTGCGGTTAAAGATTCCCTAATGAGATTGTATTTGGATAATGAAAAAAGGGTAGGAAATTTGGATATTTCCAAAATGCAATTTGAAAATGAGAAAGGTACATACAATTATTATTTAAGATACGATGATCATCTGTTTTTGTATGTTTATGCCCTTGATCCGGAAATGCATCTTCAAAACCCTGTCCATGAAAAAATTTATACAATTCCACCCACTGTCACTCTAGAATCTCATTAATTTTGATTCTTTTGTATTCGGAAACACCCACGGGTGTTTCCGATGCTTGTATTTTAGCCTAAGGTCTTAGGCTCATTTTTTAAAAAATAATATGCTTCCATAATTTCTTCTTGGTTTAACTCACCTCCGGATTTCTCAGAAAACTGCTTGAAAATCGGTTGTAGCATTTTTGCTTCTCCTTCTGATACGGATATTCCCATTTCTTTCAAAATATACTGTACTGCTTTTCTACCAGATTGACTTGTGAACGAGATTTGGTGTCCTTCTGCTCTTCCAATCATATCTGGATTAAACGCTCCATAGGCGTTTTTAGATTGATGAATTGTCTTGGCTACCCCGTCCTGATGAATACCACTTCTATGAGAAAATACATCCTCACCAATTATGGGAGCTTTTTCCGGAATTGGAATACCGGATAATTCAGAAACAAGTTTAGCTGACCTATAGAAACTGCTAAAATTTAAATCCACATCTACACCACAATTCTGCAATGCACAAGCCACCTCAAAAAAGTTTGTGTTTCCGGCTCTTTCTCCTAATCCATTCAAAGCAGTTTCCAATTGGACTGCTCCCGCAAAGAAGCTTTCTACTGTTGTAGCCGTTGCCATTCCCAAATCATTATGAGTATGGACAGATACTACACTTTGGGGCAATGATTTGACAACCAGACGTACCATTTCTACAAATTCAAATGGTCTGTATCTCTCAACGGTATTCGGTAAATTAACTACGTCTGCCCCTGCTTTTACTACCTCTTGAAAAAGATTAATAACAAATTCCACATTTTCTCTACTATCACCAAAATGCTCTCCAGAAAATTGAATGGATGCTTTCCCATTGCTTATCTTTTTGGCATAAGATATCGCATTAATAGCGTTTTTCAAAACTTCTTTGTAAGGAATTTGCAAAATATTCTCTATTGCAAACTTACTTACCGGATAAACTATGTGGATTCTAGGACACTTTGCCTTTTGAATAGCTTGCCAGCTTATTTCAATTTCTTTTAGATTAGCTCTTGATAAACTGGAGATAGAAACCTTGTCCGGGGCGATAGAAGCTAAATGAGAACAAGCATTAAAATCCATTTCGCTTGCTGAAGCAAATCCAACCTCAATTCCATGGACCTCAATATCCAAAAGTGTTTTGAAAACTTTTTCTTTTTGCTCTAAATTCCATGGTTTTTTTAATGCTTGGTTTCCGTCTCTCAATGTTACATCATAAAAAAATGGTTTGATTTTCATAACTTTCTCCTTAGTTTTTAGAGCCTGCTTGTTTTAGGGGAAAGGATGAGATTTTTAAGGGTACGATATAAAAAAGCCCACCCCTAAAGGAGCAGGCTTTTTTATTGGTGAAAATATACTACTCCCTCAGGCTAATTTTAGCAGAAGGAGGAGTAATTCAATTTGGTAGTATATTTTCATCACAAAACCTACATACACCAAGAATAATTTCTGTCAACCATTTTAAGTTTTAAAAATTTGTTTTTCGTTCGTTTTCGTTTTTCAATAGACTTGTTGGTTTTTTGTTTGTTTTATACGATGCTTTTTATACTTCCATCCATATACGAAATCACACACAATCATAAAGAGGTTTTTTAATGGCAAAGCAGCATTTAAGACGATCGGAAAATATCCAAGGAAATTTTTTTGTAGATTCTACTTGTATTGATTGCGATACCTGTCGATGGATGGCACCGGAAATTTTTCGAAAGGAAGGAGAACAATCAATAGTTTACCATCAGCCAACATCCCATGAGTTAGAACTAAAAACCATTCGAGCAATGCTTTCTTGTCCAACCTTTTCTATCGGAAGCATGGAAAAAACAAACAAGATAAAAGAAGCACAAGTCGGATTTCCAATTTGCATTGACACAAATGTATTCCATTGCGGTTATCATTCCGAAAATTCCTATGGAGCTAGCAGCTATTTTCTCCAAAGAGAAAAGGGAAATGTCTTAGTGGATTCACCTCGCTTTGCCAGACCTTTGGTAAAGCGTTTGGAAGAAATGGGAGGAATCAAATATATGTATTTAACACACCGTGATGATGTGGCAGATCATAAAAAATACCAAAAGCACTTTAATTGCAAGCGTTTGATACACATTGATGATATAAGCTATGATACAAAAGATGTTGAAATAAAATTGTCCGGAAACGAAGCGATTCAAATTGAAAAAGATTTGGTTGTTATTCCGGTTCCAGGTCATACAAAAGGACACACCGTTTTGCTTTTCCGGAAATATCTGTTCACAGGTGACCATCTTGCTTGGTCTCCTTCTCGTGGTCATTTGTATGCTTTTCGTGATGCTTGTTGGTATTCGTGGACGGAGCAAACCATGTCTATGTACAAATTATTAGAATATGATTTTGAATGGGTGTTACCCGGTCATGGTCGTTCCTACCAAGCAGATATTCAAACAATGCATGAGAGTTTGAAAAATTGTTTGAAGTGGATGGAAAGCAAATTACTCTAAAACTGACTGTCTTGATTTTATATCATGGCTTAACTTAACTAACTTTTCTTCCCATACTCCAAACCATTCGTTTTTTCCTCTTTCATCATAAAGGAAATATCCAAAAGGTTTTATATCATCGTGATTGTAAAAAAAGCCTACACCATCTTTGTCAGCTTTTATATACAGATTCTTTTCTTTCCCAAGCACTTTTAAAGTAATCCTTCCATCTTGATAGAAAACAATTTTTTCATTTTGAGAAGGAAGAATTCTCCATTCGCCGTACAAAGAAAGAGCTTTTAGTTCAATATCTTTCATTTGGGAATCATTCGATTGTTTTTTACAACCTTTGCAATAACTTAAAACTAATGAAAACAGAGCAATATTAATAAATAAAACAACTTTTTTCATACATACCTTCGAGAATTTATTTTAAAAAACAATTTTCAGTATCCTCTGAAATAGAAAAACTATAATTTTGATTCCCGGAATTTCCATTTAAAGAAAAAACCAATTTATCTAATTCGTATTCTCCATTCCCTCTTAAAAATACTTGCTTACCATCTATTTGAATGGTAGAAAAACTGATTTTTCTACCATAACCTCGAAAATTCATGAAAAGATTAAAAACATTTTCATTTGTATATTTTCCTAAATGAATATTTTTCGCAAAATCGGTTTGTTTGATTTTGTTTGTTTTCATAGTTATTTCACCATTTAAACTTTGAGTATCAAAAAAGCTTGAAAAATTATTTCCGTAACCCTGCCAAACTAAATTTGTATCTATAGAATTCGTATACATCGTATTTCCACAAATTTTAATAGTTTCATCAAACCACAAAAATGACCTAGCGGAAACCTTTAGACTCATAGCAGGAAGCTGGTTATGGTATTGAATCTGAGCTATTATAGAGTTGCTTTTATTTTTTAACAAATCATCTTCACCGGAAATGCTTATCAATAAAGACTTATCTTTTTGGGTGTTTATACTAGTTTTATATTTTCCCAAATTAACCGAGTTATTACTGATTCTTAGGTTTTCTGTACTAATGTTGGAGTTGACTTCTAAGTTTTCCAAATACTTTTTGTAAACATCCGTTTGAATAAAAAATGATTCGGGAAGCATTTTTTCTTGTCTATCTTTAATAGAATCTTGGATATAGTTCTCTATTTTTTGATAGATGGGATAATAGTTTTCCAAAACCATATCATCCAAAGACATGTTGTGAACAATGTTTATATTAAGCGGATAAACCACTTTTCCGTCTTCTTGGTTAAATTTTGCGTATTTTAGCTTCATGTTGATTCCAGAAACAAACTGTTTTTCAAATAGCTTACCGGAAAATCTTGTATAAATATTTCCACCATTAATATTCAAATCAAGGTTATCTAATTTTATTTTTAAGGATGGTTTTTGAAAACTTTCAAAGTTAAAGTTTTCTAATTGACCATATCCGTTTATTTGAAACCAATCTTTAATATCTCCGGTCTCTGTTATATTAGCATCTAGTTTAATGTTTCCCTTTATATCCACAAACTTTTTAAGATTAAAATGCCCGAGGAGATCTTCTACTTTTTTTATGCCAAAAGATAGTTTATAGTTTGTTAAATCTTTTTCTCCTAATTCAATCTGTTCAAGGACCGACAAACCCAAACCTTCGATTTTTCTTTCAAACAAACTTTTAGGTAAATCCTTTTTTTCATTTTGCCCTTTTAATAAGAAGCTCGTTTTTAAGGTAACATCTTCCACTTTAGCTTCTTGAAAAAAATTTAATATACCATAGAGTTTTTGAATATCTATGCTTCCATTCACTTCATAACTATTTTTATCTTTCAGCAGTTTTATACTGCCATTGGAAACTCCAGATTCCGGTTTGACATAGATTAGTTTTTCTACAATTCCTTTAATACCGACCAGTTCGTAATCTTTTAATTTTATAGCAAGCATAGTTGTTTTATTGTCCTTTTTGAAAGAACTTTCACCATAAATTTTTGCATTAAAAGGAAAATAGCCAGGGGCATCATCAAAGGTAGTTTCTATATCATTTTGTATTTTATGTATCTTAACGTTTAAGGGCCTGACTGTCGTAAATATGTCCAAACCGTCTTTTTGTAAGGTTAGCTCAAGATTTTTAAAATAAATGTCAGGCAGAGGTAATTCAACCAGCTTATCCCAAAAATCTTCTGATATTTTATTATCCAAATTGATATTAATTTTAGCATTATGAATCGTTATTTTTTGGAAAACATTCGGATTTTGCCCAAAAATATCTACCTTGAAATCAATTTTACGTGTAAAAAAAATGAGCTTATTGCTTGAGAAATCTTCCTCGGCAGATATTCGAACATCCTCAAAAGATATTCCATTCCAAATAGAAAAATCAGCAACTCCGACAACAATGGCTCTTTCCAAATGGGATTTTGTAAAATTGATAATAGATTTTTTTAAAAGAGGGATATTTAGATAGGTTTTTTTTATATGATCCAATATATAATAATTAGCAACATTGGTTCCGATTCCTAATATTGCTAGTGTAAGGATAATTGCTATTTTCCATTTAGGATAAAAAATTACCAATAAAGGAAATTTTATCCATCTCCATAAAACTTTTAAAAAATTATCAAACTCTTTTTCTATTTTTAATCTTGACACAAATAATTTTACTTTTAAGCAGACTTTAATTTTTCCAGTTCATTTAAAAATATATTGGAAGACTCTGAACTTTCATTTTCTATTTTATAGGTATCCAAATATTGACAAGATATTTCTTCAATAAATCTTGATGGATTGCTTAAAACAGTTTCTCCATACTTTTTTCGTTCTTTGGCTCCTGTTAAAATCAATTTTTCCTTTGCTCTAGTCATTCCAACGTAAAATAACCTTCTTTCTTCGTCAACTCCCGAACCTTCTTCTAACACCCTTGAATTTGGAATAATCCCTTCTTCCAATCCTACTAAAAATACTATATCAAATTCCAAACCCTTGGATAGGTGCATTGTCATGAGTTGAACCTTTTTGTCTTCTTGCTCTAATTTAGGGTCTATATCTTCCATAAGTAGTGTGAGTCGAATAATAAAATCAAAAAGGTTAGGCTTGTTCTCTTGCTCCAATTCATTTTCAAAATAAGAAAGCATATTCACAACTTCGGAAAGGTTGTTCATTCTTGCTTTGATAACCTTTTCATCCGATTCTTCCGACACAATTTCTTTTTCAAATCCGATTTCCTTAATAAAAGAATTTAATACTGAACTCATTTGATGGGACTTAAAAAACTCTTTTTTGTATTTATGAATAATTTCCAAAAATTCGTAAATGGCAGATACCGTTTTCTTTTTAATTCCATCCACAAATTCCGGTTTTTCACACAGTCTTTCCAAAATTTCCATTACACTACATTCACATTCGATGGATTTTTGGATCAATTTGGAAATAGTAGTTCCACCAATCCCTCTTTTGGGATAATTCAAAACTCGAAGAAGAGAAACTTCATCTTTAGGATTAGCGATTATTTTTATATAAGATATGATGTCTCGAACTTCCTTTCTATCAAAAAAGTTGTACCCTCCAACCAATTTGTAAGGTATGGACCTGATTCGCAGTTCTTCTTCAAATGATCTAGATTGATAATTTGTCCTAAAAAGAATTGCAATTTTTCCTCCTGGTTTTTTCCCTTTTATCATTTCAGCTTGCAGAGTGTCTACCACATAAATAGCTTCTTCTTTTTCATTTTCCCTTTCTATGTATTTAACCTTGTCACCATGGTTGATATTGGAATATAACCTTTTTTCTCTTCTACCAGGGTTATTTTTAATAACCGAACTGGCTGCGTTTACAATAAAAGAAGTAGAGCGATAGTTATTTAAAAGGTGAACTACTTTAGCCCCAGGAAAATCCTTTTCAAAATTTAAAATGAGGTTCATGTTGGATCCTCTAAATCCGTAAATACTTTGGTCATCGTCACCTACCACACATAGATTCGGATTATTTCCCATAAGCAACTTTAGGAATGTATACTGAGATTGATTCGTATCCTGAAATTCATCTACCATTATATATTTAAACTTTGTTTGGTAGTATTGCCTGACTTGTTTGTTGTTTGTCAATAAATTTGTAGGTAATAAAATGAGGTCATCAAAATCAACCGAATTTAACTCTTTTAAAACGTGGCAATAGTTTTCAAAAAGTTGTAAGGAAATTAGGTCTATTTCTATGGGAGAAACGGATAGTTTTGCAATGTATTCTTCTCCGGTATTTTTTATTCTGCTAAAATGAGATAAAATCGCTTTGGATGGGTAGGATTGAGGATCGATTTTTTTACTTTTTAAAAGGTCGTTTATAATAGATTCCTGATCATAAGGAGTTTGGAGAACAAAGGGAAACTTTAACCCGATTTCTTCTGGATGTTTTTTAAGGATTTTCAAACCAAGGGAGTGAAAAGTTGATATTTCAATTCCCCTTAAAAGAGGTTTGGTAATCATCTTTTTTACCCTGGTCTGCATTTCTTTTGCACTTTTATTGGTAAAGGTCAAAGCAACGATTTTGCCGGCAGATATGCCTTCTTTTTGGATTAAATGAACGATTCTGTTTGTGATAACCCTAGTTTTTCCAGATCCGGCTCCCGCAAAAATAAGTAATGGTCCGTTTACATGTCTAACGGCTGTTAGTTGTTCTTGATTTAATTGCATGTTTAGTTCTTATAAATTATAGATGGATATTTATTCTATCATTTTTTTATTTAATTTATCCAGCGGGATAAAGTTGTAATCAGAGACTTTTGTTTGTCCCCATTTGTTTCTTGATTCTTTTCGCGCTAATTTATCTACCTTTCTGTTATAATCATCACTCGAATGAGCTTTTACTTTTCGCCATTCGATTTGGTGTTTTTCAGCTAAAGAAAGTAATATTAGCCATAAATCTTTATTTCGTCTATCATTTTTAGCATTTGTTTTCCAGTCTTTTGCTGCCCACTTTTCTATTTTATTTTTAGTAAAGGCTTCAATAATAAGATTGCTATCGGAATAAAAATAGATTTTATAGGGATTATGTAGGGACTGTAGAGCTTCAATTGCAGCAGTTAATTCCATTCGATTATTGGTGGTATTTTCAACCTGCCCACTTCTAGATTTCTCATATTTCGAAGTTTTTATAAAAAATGCCCAACCCCCTATTTTTGTGGAAACATTACAAGAGCCATCAGTATAAATTATCATTTTTTGCATTACACATTACTATTTAGGAAAAAATTCACTATCAAACAACCATTATATACTATGATTAGAGTGATTTCCGTGATTAACATGATTAGATTCATTTGATTTTAAAGGATTTTCTTTAATTCCATATCCGAAAACCACTCCGCGTTGAGTATATAACTTCTAAATCAGAATAGGAAAAAAATCCTATAAATCAAAATCAAAAATGGTTGCTATACAAGCTATAATTCCAAATCTTTACTTTATGGAATTCGTAGAAATCGCTGGTATTAAAGTCCCTGTATACAAAAATCAATCCAAAATCCCAATTATCCCATCTAATCTGGTGGAAACTCCAACTTGTAAAAAAAACCTGCAAAACATATTGTATCCGATGCTGGAAGGATACCCCGTTTTGTTAATAGGAGATGCTGGAGTTGGGAAAAACGCTCTTGTTTATTATATCAATCACAAACGCAATCATCCGACTTTTCGTTTTAGTTTCAATGAAGATACTCTTCCAGAAGACCTCATCGGTTCATATCGTTTACTTATGACCGGACAAGGTTTTGAGTGGGTAAATGGTCCTTTGGTAGATGCCATAGAAATGGGAGCAACGTTTGTTGCGGATGAAATGAATCTCACCTCTCCGAATGTTATCAAACGGTTATCTACAGTCTACCAATCTCAGTATATAGACCTCTTGGAAGGCAATAATTCCCGAAAAAAGGCAAAAGAAGGATTTAGCCTCATATCCACCCAGAATCCGGCAGAAGGATTTGAAGGACGAAAAAACTTACCTTTTGACATAACACGCCATTTTGCCGTTGTGTTCGTCGATCCCTATCCACCTGACGAAATTTTGTTAATTTTGCAGCAACTGTATCCTGATTTGACTTCTAACCTCATCAAAACTTTTATACGGATCACACTCGAAACGGAAAAGAGGATTCTTACCGGAACTTTGGGAAAGGGCGACCTTGAAAAATACCATTTTAACATACGAACTCTCAAAAAAATTTGCAATCGAATTTCTACCTTTGGAGAAGATAAAAATACAATCTACCGAGAAGTTTATAATATCTATGTTGAACCATTCCGAAAACCAACAGATGTCCAAGAGCAAGCAGAACTCATCAAAAAAGAATTGGGTTTTGAAGAACGCAGTTCTTCTTCCGAAATCAAGTTTTTTGTTAGGGATAACAAACTCTACTGCAACGACAAATCCATAAGTATCCAAAACGAAGAAAATTCCAAAAATTTATTGGCATCCGTCCCTTTGACATCCAAAGTGAAAGAATTCTTGGAAAAAGTTATCACAGGTATACAAACGGGTGAAAATATATTAATCGAATTTGATGAAGAAGATGATCCAGAATTTTTATTACCTGTTATCTGCAATCTAACTGGTATGGAAATCGAATCGGTTAATTTATGCAAAGGAATTCATACATCAGACATTTTGGGAGCTTTAAAGCCTTTACCGGATGGAAAAATTGACTGGATAGACGGTCCGCTAACCAGAGGAATTCGAAACGGCACTACCATTTTAATTACCGGACTCGAAGCCGCAGGAGCCGAATTGGTTGAAAAATTGAACATGCTAACCGATGACGCAAGGGCAATAACCCTTCCACCGGAAAGCGGACTCTCAGAACCTTTGGCTTTAAAAACCAACGCAAACATCTTTGCCATCAAACAATTTCGAAAGACAAAATCGGCTTCCACAATCTCACGAGCTTTTCGTAACCGTTTTACGGCTGTGTTATTTCCAAACTTGGAAGATGAAGAAACGCTAAAAGAATTGTTAGACTTTTACCTACCGGATGCAGAATTAATCGACCTTATGGCAAAATTCCATACGAAAATTAAGGATATATCCCACCGAAGAACAATTGGCTCGGCAAACATAATGCCTTACTCTTTTGGACTTACTAACCTTTTGATGTGGAAAGACCACATCTACAGACACAATAAAGGTGATGTGAAAGAAATCGTTTTGAGAGGTGCCAATATTGCCTACATCAACCAGTTGAGTGATCCCAAAGAAAGAAGAGATGTTCAGATACTCTTGGAATACGCTTTGGAAAACAAAAAGTTTCCAGCAGACATCTTTCAAAAAATAGAGAATAAAAAAAAAACGTATACCATATCCACTGACATAGAAAAGAAAAAGTGGTGGGACCCGGAGCTTCATAAAAGAGCGGCAAATACGGGAAAAGCAAAACCAAAGCTTTCCGGAAATCCTCTTAGGAAAGGACTAAATATCAATACTCCCGAAACAGGTGGAAAAACAAAAGAAGGAGCTGATGCTTGGTACGGGCAAGAAACCAGAGGAAACATGGGACAAGGAGAACCTGCCGGTGGCGGTGGAGCTTGGGGATACCGAACGGAGGAATTATACAAGCAATTTCTGGCAAAAAGGAAAATCCTTTTTGACTATTCCATACTCGTAACTCTAAAAGAATTCAAAGAAGTTTTTGGAAAAGAAATTGAAGAAGTCGAGCTAAACTTAGAAAAGCTATTTGATCCGGAAATAGATATTAGCAGAAGCTATCGAATGGAAGGAACAAGAATTGATGCAAGAAAATACCTTTCTTTTATGAGTGGTCGGGGCGATACAAGGGTTTTTGACAAAACCGTAATTGACAAAAAAGATGAAAAATTAAAGGGAGTTGAGGTGGTATTTTTGGTTTGCAAAGCAAGACGGATATTCAATTTTGAATATTCCATTGCCACACTTGCCGCTTTGATTACGAGTTCTTTTATATTAAAAGAGCACAATGTTAAATTTGCAGTCCATACCTATTCCGATCTTTTGAACAGAAAAGACCATATCGATCTAAACTGTATTAAACATTTTGAAGAAGATTACGATGATAAAAAGGAAGAAGAAATCTTTGATGAAATGTGCCAAAATTGGCAGGGAGATTCCGTTTACGAATATGTGCTTCTGGAGAATTGCGAAAGATACTTCTCAAGGGAAGCTCAAACTAAAATTATAGTAATGGTTTCTGACTTTAGAGGACAAAGAGGAAAATACTACCTCCAAGACGAAATTACATCTTATGAAAACAAGAAGTTAAAAGAAGAAGTTTTGAAAAATACCAATAAATCATACATATTTTTAGGAGTAGGTTTGGGAAACAGAGAAGTAGCTGAGCACGTTTTTCCAGACTCCATTCAAATCACATCCGAAAACTTTTCCCACATGCCCAATATGATTGGAACAGAGCTATCAAGATTGATTCTAACACATCATTCAATGAGGAATTGACTTTATGTATAAAAAAATTGCGATTTGTTTAGTTTTGTTTTTTTCCCATTCCGTATTTTCGGAAAATTTAGCGAATATGGATCGAATTTACGAAGCACTAAAAATGTATTCGGAAGCGGAAAAAATTGTTTCCCAAAAACCGATTGAATCCATATACATAAAAAATTTAGCTCAAAAGATTTTAGATCAGGAATTGGCACCAGGGAAAATAATAGATACCGAAAAAATCAAAATCACAAATTCGGAAAAAAATAATTTCTTGTTAATAAAAACGGGATTTTCGGAATTTGTGTTAAGCACAGGGACTCCCAAAGAGGATATACATATTAGTGCATTGTTTTCGACGGAACAATACCTTATACCAGCAACACTCAAGTATATAAAAGAAAAATATCGAAAAATACCAGTCTACAAACCGGAAAGTGTAGAAGAAAAAGACCTGGAAAAACTAAAAATTCGCTCTACTTTCTCCGGAAAGTTTATTCTGGTGCCTTTGAAATCTTTTCACAAGAAAACATTTCAATACAATAATGGGAAATTAAATTTATTTTGTAGGCTGTTAAGTTTAAAGTCTGAAGTGTAACGTGAGTTTGGCCTAAAGAACTATTTTTAAAATACTGTGCCCGTAGGGGCGGCACGATGCGTCTTTTATTTATAATTAAGGGGTAAACACAGGGGTTTACCCCTACAATTTGTCTTTAGTAGGGGCAATTCCCCCGTGATTGCCCTTTAAAAATTTGCAATTTTTCTTATCCGAAACTCACGTTAATTTAACAACAAGTTTACTTTTAGTATTTCTACAACCGACTTAAGAGATCAGCTTTTTTGGAATTAAACTCTTCTTCTGAAATAATTCCTTTATTTTTGAGCTCTGCTAATCTCTCTATTTTAGCAAAAATATCTTCTTCCGCTGGATTGTTTGGAACATAAAAATCCGGTTTGTTTTCTTGAACATTCATTGGTGGTTGAGACTTTATGCTTTGAAACGGAGGATGAGAATCTGAGATAACAGGAAGAGTATCCACTACCACAGTACCATATTGACTTGTAAACGTTAAAGAAGAACCTCCACCTTGCTGTTGGGAAAACCCTCCGATTTGATGGTCTAATGTATCATAAACTACAACGCGATTTCCGTTTTCAATGGCAAGCCTTCTGATATTTGCAAAATAGGCATACCGAATGTTGTTTTGAGCACCGGATGAATTTGGAAAGCCAAGATCACCGGGCCACCAATTTCCCCCGCCGGAGTTTTGTGAAGGAACGAACATGCTTACCTGTTGTTGAGAATTTTGTGTATTCTGTTGTACAAAAGGTTGGTTCATTAACAATATTGATAATTCATTACATATTCCATCTACTTGGGATTTCAATGAATAATTGAACATGTCTCCAACCATGGTCATTCCACCTTTCATCCATTGTCCCGACCCTCCTAGCTCAGGGTGACTAAATTGTGCCATTGTTCCATTTCCATTTACCAATGCATCCAATAGCGCTAAAACTGCGTTCCTACTAACACCAAACTGATTTGCAATTTGATCTACTTTTTGGTTTCCCTCATTTGTAAGTTGTCTCATTTTTTCCTCTTTTACTTTCTTCTACTAAACATCTTTTCCAAGTCTTCTTGTGTTAGCTTGATCAATGTTGGTCTACCATGGGGACATCGATAAGGATTTTCACAATAACTTAGTTTATCAATTATATCTCCCAAAATCGGGTCAGAAAGTTGGTCACCCTTTTTTATGGCACTATGACATGCCGTACTTTTTGCCATAGTATCGTATAATTCCGGCTCTTTACCTTCAAATAATTTTAGTTTTTCTATAAATTCAAAAACTACTTCTCTCTCACTTCCAGGATCGATAAATGTAGGAACTTCACGAATAATAATGGTTCCTCCCCCCAAATCATCTATTACAATTCCAACTTTGTTTAGTTTATCTTTTAATAAAATTAATTCCCTACTTTCATCCAATGATAAATCCATACGAATAGGTGTAAGTAAATTTTGAGTATCTATAGATTTTAATAGATATTTATTCAAAACTTCTTCATAACGAATTCTTTCATGAGCCGTATGCTGATCAACAATGTAAAACCCATCCTCACTCTCAATCAAGATAAAAGTTTCATAAATAACACCAAAATGTCGTTTGGGAAAAAACTTCCTGAATTTTGGTTTTTGGTTTATTTTTTCCCTTACCCCTTTGCTACTTTCTTCGGAAAAGTCTTGGGGAGAAGGAATTTGGTATTCGGTTTGTTTTTGAGCCTTGGGGTATATGTCTTGGTGTAAAACCTCTTGGAATATAGTTGTCGGAGCCGCTTTTGCTTTATAAAAGTTCTGAAAATTCTGAATTTTATGTTTTTTTTCAAATATACCAACTGGAGTGTTAGGTCTCAGTGCTGCGTTGATTAGGTTTAAAAAGAAAGAATTAAAACCTTCTTCATCCAAAAATCTGATTTCTTTTTTTGTGGGATGAACATTTACGTCAATTTTATTTGGTTCCAAATGAAAAAACAAGAAACACCAAGGGTGTCCTCCGGGTGGAAGGAGTTCATCATAGCTCTTTTTTAATAGGTAAGAACTATACTTAATTTCAATAGGCCTATCATTCACAAAAATAAACTGTCCACTTCTATTCGAGCGATAAAAATCCGGATCGCTAATGTATCCATGACAGTGTATACCTTTTTTTTCCAGTTGGACTTCTATCAAATTGTTTTTTAAGTTTTCGCCAAAAACGGAAGCAATCCTATCTAATTTATCTTCCGGTTTTAGCTTTATCACTTCTTTTCCGTCTTGGATGTAAAAAAATCCTATATCATTTTTGGAAATTGCTGTAGCATAAATTCGGTCTTTAATTTTTTTATTTTCGGAAATTTCCGATTTTAAAAATTTCCTACGAACGGGAGTATTATAAAACAAGTCCTCTATGGAAATAGTTGTTCCTTTGGCTGCTGATGTTATTTCTTTGGAAAGAAGTTTACCACATTCAGTAGCAAGAGTGACACCATACAAAGAATTTCCCGTAGAGCTTGAAATTTTTAGTTTGGAAACAGATGCAATGGAAGCAAGAGCTTCCCCTCGAAAACCATAAGTTAAAATAGATTCCAGGTCTTGTATATTTTCTATTTTGCTTGTTGCATGTCGTTTCAGACTTAATTCTAAATCATCTTCTGATATACCATCCCCATTGTCCGAAACAACAATTAAATCTATGCCACCGGACTTTGTTTCAACCTTTATCTCAGTCGCATTTGCGTCCAAAGAATTTTCCAACAATTCTTTAATAACGGAATGTGCAGATTCAATTACCTCCCCAGCTGCGATTTTATTAATTAAAGAAACGTCTAATTCATGAATCAAGCCCATTCGGCAATTCAATTATGAACGCAATCTTGGCATAAGCCACGAAATGTAACGCTAATATCTTCCACTATAAAGCCATTCAAATTTGGTATGGAAGTATCAATCGGTATCGGTTCTATATAATCCATCATATTCCCACAAGATTTACAAATCAGGTGAGAATGTTCGCTTAAATTGGCATCATATCTAGCAGATTGGGAATTAATATCCAATTTTTTTATCATACCACAGTTCACAAGATATTCAAGAGTATTGTAGACAGTGGCAAAACTAATCTTATAGGTATTCATCTTGATAGAATCAAATACCATTTTTGCCGTGGGATGGTCTGTCCTGTATTGCATATTTTCTAAAATCATTTTCCTATGTCTTGTTAAGCTTTTCATAATACAAATCCCAATAACTAGTCAGTTCTTTAATAGATTAAATTTTTTAGGGTTAAATTGCAAGAAATTAACATTTTAGATTGATTATAAAATTTAATTTTTTCTATAAAAGATGCCTCGGGTATAGTTATGATTGGTGAACTAAAAAATAGAATAATAAACGTCTTATGTAAAATATTTATTGTTTCTAATCGGGAAAATTTTTTAGAGTTAAATTGCAAGAAACTAACATTTTTACTTAATATAAAAAGCTTAAATTTTACCTAAGGGGTGATGGTATCTATGAAATGGTTTAACAATTTAAATATTCGATTAAAACTCACTATTTCATTTTTTGTTATATTTATTATGGTATTTTTAAACGGAATTTATGTTAGTTTCAAAATTAAAGAAATGTATGACTCAGAAATGATTGTAAATAAAGTTAAATTTCCTGCTTTATTAACAATTGGAGAAATTGACCAATTATTTATGAATTATAGGTTATATGAATTACGATTTGTATTTATTACATCAAAAGACGATGTTGCTACGATCACCTCGAATATAGATAATATAATAACGAATATTAATAAAAAAACCACAGAATATAAAAAATTCATGGTTAATGATAAAGAAATAAAATTATTTTCCGATTTTGAAAAAGACTTCCAAGTATATATAAATAAAAATGAGAAAATAAAACAATTATTTCAAGAAAACGAATTGGAAGAAGCAAAAAGACTTATAAGTGACCCAAAATCTATAAATGAATCTAACCAAGTATACGAGGATGCGAAAGCAAAAATTTCCAAACTTATAAAATTTAATTTGGATGCCGTAAATCAATCAACCGATGAAGCCGACGGGATTTTTGTCGGTACGAATTCCGTTATGACCATCCTATTTTTTGTTATCATTCTTATTAGTCTAGTAATCGGATATATAACAACAAGGTCAATTTTGAATCCTCTGAAGTCCGCCTACAATGCCATTGATTCCATATCTAAAGGTGATTTAACCGTTCACCTTAATATTGAAAGAGAAGACGAACTAGGAATTATTCTGAAAAAAATTGATTCCATGGTAAAAAATCTTACGGCAACAATTCTGAACATCGGAAAAGTTTCTTCTGCCATAGAAAATTCCATTTTGGATATGAATGAAAATTCTCACAAATTAGCAAGTTCCTCCCAAGACATGGCTTCCTCTTCGGAAGAAACTTCTGCTTCCATTGAGGAATTAACTGCTTCCATTGAAAATGTAAATACAGCCATGCAAAAACAAGCAGAAAATATGGAAGAAATAAATATAAGTATTCATCATTTAAGTGACTTGATTACTACAGGTAGGGATTCGACCTATAACCTAGCCAAATTGGCAGATGATTCAGCTAAAAATGCCAAAATCGGTGAAAAGATTATAAACGATGCAACCTTTGCAATGGGGAGGATACGAGAAGCTTCGCATCGTATCACAGAAATTGTCGGAATCATTTCCGATATTTCCAACCAAACCAATCTTTTATCTCTAAATGCTGCCATAGAAGCAGCAAGGGCAGGAGATGCCGGACGCGGTTTTGCCGTCGTAGCTGATAGCATTTCTAAGCTTGCGGATCGAACGGTTATGGGTGTAAAAGAAATCAAAAGCTTAATAGCAGAAACGGATTCTGCGGTTGAAGAAGGAAACCAGAAGGTAACTCAAGTGTCTGATATTTTGAAAAAAGTTATGCTAAGCATTAAAACCATAAATCAATCAGCAAGTGTCGTTTTAAACGGAGTGGAAAGCCAAGTGGAAAATGTAGAAGTTATATCGAATAATTCCACCGATGTTGCATCTCTTGCAAAAGAAATTCAGTTATCTACGGTAGAACAAAAATCTGCCGCATCGGAAATAAACCAAAACTCCATGACGCTTTCTAATATAGCATTTTCCGTATCAACTTCTTCCGAAAAACTAAAGGATATATCAAATAATTTAAACGATTTAACCTTAAGCCTAAAAAAAGATGCAAGTTTTTTTAAAGCGTAGACGGAAGATTTTCCAAAGAATCGGAAAGCAACTTGATCATATAATAATCGTAATCATCTATTATTTCTTTCAAACAGTTTATATTTTTACAATCTTTATTATTAGAAGGTTGAATCTCATTTAAAATAGTATGTAGCTTTTGAAAGTCTTGGACTTCTATGGATTCTTTTATAGCTTTAAATACCGTATAGGGTAGACTGTAAAGTGTGGGTAAAATTTCCTTTACTTTTCGAACCGGTAGGTGAGTAGTGTTTTCTTGATTTTCATCTTTGGTTATAGGATTAATAGTTTGTACACTCGAAAGAGCTTTTATGAATATTTCAAACCAAAAACAAGTTCCAAGGTTTTCTTTGCTCCAGATATTTATCTCACCTCCCATCATTTTTACAAGCAAAGCTGAAATAGAGAGTCCTAACCCACTTCCCACCTTATTGAATCTTCCTTGTTCGAAAGGTTGGAAAATTGTTTGCACTTTATCTTCCGGGATTCCTTGTCCGTTATCTTTTACTTCAAACCTAAGCTTATAAATCTTACGATTTAAGAATTTATTTCTATTTTCAGATATCAATTTTACCGATAAATCAACTTTTCCTTGAGGTGTAAATTTGATGGCATTCCCAACCAGATTAATTAAAACTTGCTTCAATCTATTTTTATCACTTAAGATGATTTTGGGAATTTTTTCTGATAAGTTTAAGCTTAAGTTGATTCCTCTTTTTTCACATTCCAAGAAAAACATGTCTTTGATAGAATTGATAAGGTGTTCCAAATAAAAAGCCTCTTCTTTTAGCTCTATTTTACCTGCTTCAATTTTGGATAAATCTATTAAATCATTGGTTAAATCAATAAGGTGATTGCCATTATTTAACAATGCTTCGGAAAACTTTTTCAGATCAGCAGGCAATCTTTCATCGCTATTAATCAATTCCGTAAAGCCTATGATAGAATTTATAGGAGTTCGTAATTCGTGAGAAATGTTTGATAAAAAACTGATTTTAGCTTGGTTGGCATTTTCTGCTTCTGTTATTGCTAACTTTAAATTTTCTTGGCTTTTTAAAAGAGAATTAAAAGTTGATTTTTGTTCGGTAATATTTTCAACTATTCCGATACCATAAATACTTTTTCCTTCCTCAGTTTTGATTGCCGTTGAAGTTAGTTTTGCCCATAAAGTTTTTTTTGATTTTGTGATGAACCTTTTTTCAATTGTATAACTTGGAATTTCTCCGTTTTGGAGCTTATTTACAAAATCCCATTCTTTGGATATATCTTCCGGATGAGTAATTTCAACCACACTAAGATTTTTTAATTCTTCCAAAGAGTATTCCAGCATGGATGTTAATGACTTATTAGAGTCCACTATTTTATAAGTATCACTACAGACAATGCCTATTCCTAGAGGACTTTCTTCAAATAATTTTCTGAATTTTTTCTCACTATTAATAAGTTTTTCTTCGTATAACTTCCTTTTTGTAATGTCTCTGCCATAAACAAGCAATCCATCTCTTTCTTGGAAACCGGACTTAACCTTATTAACCGTAAGTTCAAAAAAATATTTTGAATTTAAAACTTTAAAAGACTGCTCTGTTGAAAAATTTTGATTGTTTATTGATTTTTGAAAAATTGATTTCCAGAATCGATAATATTTTTCCGGAATGTATTCGAAAAAATTCATACCTTTTTTTATTTTTTTTCCGGTAATACTGTGATAGTAGACTTGAAAACGTCTATTAAAGGCTAATAGGTTACAATCCGTATCTACCAACCAAATCAAATCGGGAAGATACTGAAGAAAGTTTCCCAAAATATTACTAGTTTCACTAACTCTATGTTGTATGTGTTTTGAACTATTCATGGATTATACAAAGTACAGTAATTTTACAAACCCATTAACATCAAATCTTTTTTTGTAAATATTTTATTGGTCATTGACCTATTTGCCTAGCGGACTCAGTACCCTCTAAAATAGCTCGTTTTGCATCCAAACCGGAAGCGTCTTTTGCACCTCCGACAACAAAAACTTGTTTGTTTTTGTGCTTTTCCATATAGTCAATAGCCAAAGAATTTTCTTTTTCTTGACCGGCACAAATTAAAATCGAATCACAAGGTATGGTCAATTGTTTGGATGATTTAAGTTCTATTACCAAACCTTCCGGAATGATTTCTTTATAGTTTAAAGACGTATAAAAAGTAACACCCATGGACTGAAGCTCTTGCATTAATGCCCAGCCAGTTGTTTTGCCAAGACCAGCTCCTATTTTCCCCGCTCTACGCAGGATAGAAATTTTTCTTTTAGATTTTTTTGGAATAATTTTAACATCCGTATAAGACAATACGTTATATTTATCAAAATAAGATTCAATGCTTGGATCATGGTCTTCTAAAAGCTTATGGGCAGAATCGCAAGCAATTCCTCCACCACCAATTATCAAAACATTTTCTCCGGGAGTATATTTACCGGTTAAATAATCTACATAGTACCCATGTTTTTTATTTTCTAATCCGGGTATATTCACCTTTCGTGGACGAACTCCTGTCGCAAAAATAACAGCATCAGGGTTTATTTCTTCCAATAATTCCATGGTACATACCGTATTTAGTCTGACGGTAACCTGCAAAAATTTTAACTCATTTGTAAAATAGCGAATGGTTTCTTTAAATTCAAATTTTCCAGGGATAGTGCAAGCCATGTTAAACTGCCCTCCTAACCTATCTCCTGCCTCCACCAAGATTACGTCATGTCCCAAAACAGCTGATGCACGAGCTGCCTCCATTCCACCTGGGCCGGAACCAACGACTACTACCTTGGATTTTTTTCCTCTGGGCTTTTTACTAAATTCCAATTCCCTGTTTGCCTCCGGATTCACAAGGCAGGAAACCATTTCATCATTAAAAGTATGATCAAGACAAGCTTGGTTACAAGCTATACAAGTATTAATCCTTTCCGGTGTTTTATTTCTAATTTTATTTACGATGTCCGAATCTGCCAAAAATGGTCTTGCCATACTCACAATATCCGCTTCTCCGTTTCGCAAAATACCCAAAATCGTATCCGGTGAGTTTACTCTATTGGAAGCAATAATCGGAATTCCCGGAACAGCATCTCGAATTTTTTTGGCTATTTTTGCCCATGACCCTCTGGGAACCAATACGCTAATGGTAGGAATTCGAGATTCATGCCAGCCAATACCAATATTCAGAGCATCTGCTCCGTTTTCCTTTAGTTTTTTAGCCAATTCTATGACTTCTTCCAAACTAGGATTACCAGTAATCAAGTCAATGCCGGACATTCTAAAAATTACGGGAAAATCTTTTCCCACCTTTTTACGAATATTCTTCATTGCCTCAATAGCAAAATTCATCCTTTTTTGAGGATTTCCCCCAAAAAAGTCTTCCCTTTGGTTTGTGATGGCAGAAAAAAATTGGTTTACCAAATATCCTTCACTCCCCATAACTTCTACAGCTCCAAAACCTATCTCTTTTGCTTTTTGAGCCGAATTTCCAAAATCTTCTATTGTTTGCCATGCTTCCTCTTCAGTAAGCTCTTTTGGAACATATCTATTGATTGGAGCACGAATGGCAGATGGAGCAACTAGGTCTTTATGGTAGGCATACCTACCGGCATGAAACAACTGTGCACAAAAAATGCCTTTGGACTGGAATTCTTTTGTAACCTTCGATAATTCGTTACAATGCTCGTCCACCTGAAAGTTAAAAAAAACGTTACTACCTTTTCCGGCGTGATTGATGGAAATTCCACCGGTTGTGATTAAGCTGGCTCCACCATCAAAGCGTTTTCCATAAAAGGAAATCATTCTTTCTGCTGTATGAGGAAGACCTTCCAAGCCTAAGTGCATAGAACCCATAATAATTCTGTGGGGAAGGATAATGCTCCCAATTTGTATTGGTTGAAAAATTAAATCGTAACTCAATTCCTTATTCCCTTAATAATTAGATTTACTGAAAAATTTAATAAACTTGCCTATACAAGAATGAATTAACGGAAATATATCAATAAATATTTAATAATTGTACTAAATTTTGTTGTTTTTTATATCAGTAAGAATATTCATGTTTTCTCTGTGAATTGGAGTTTACAAGGGAATACTGTCATCGTAAGGTAGGTTTGCCGGATAAGAATCGTTTTGTTTTGGAATTGTGATGCTTTGGGACATTGTTTCTCTCCATGGTGAATATAAGTTTCGTTATTTCTTTGGAATTGTCAAGGAAAATGCGATCCAATCAGCTCTAAAAATGTTTTGACAAAGGGCTTGATCCAATAAAAACTTATCCTTATTATGAAACCTCTTCCGATTGGCGTGCAAACATTTAGAAAATTGATAAACGGTGGCTGTATTTATGTAGATAAAACGAAAAACATCTATGATTTGATTAAAGATTCATTCGGCATCTACTTTCTATCCCGTCCTAGAAGGTTTGGAAAGAGTTTGCTAATTTCCACATTGGAAGAAATCTTTTTAGGAAACAAAGAACTATTCCGTGGACTTTGGATTTATGATTCGGAATACCAATGGAAAAAGTATCCTGTCATTCGATTGGATTTTAGCAAACAAAAAGCTACGGAACCAAACGCTCTCATTGAATTTATCAATAATCAATTAAACTATATCGCTGAAAACAATTCTTGTGTATTGAACAAAAAGCATTATTACGAAAGGTTTGAAGAATTAATTATCAAACTAAGCCAAGAAGAAAAAGTAGTTATCTTGATTGACGAATACGACAAACCAATCATAGACCATATAGAAGACACAGAATTGGCAGTAAAAATACGGGAAGTAATGAAAGGTTTTTTCACTATCCTGAAAGGAAATGATCAACACATACGGTTTTTGTTTCTTACGGGAGTGAGCAAATTTTCCAAAGCGGGAGTCTTCAGTAACTTAAACCAGTTGGACGATATTACTCTCAATAATGCGTATTCGACTTTACTTGGAATCACTGAAAACGAGTTAATTGACTGTTTTCAAGAGTATATATCCTCCATTGTTAGTCAAGAAAAGGACATCACAACACAAGAGTTTATTGAGAAAATTCGTTTCTGGTACAATGGATACTGTTTTTCAAGCAAGGGAGAATCGGTATACAATCCGTTTTCCACACTTAAGTTATTTAGTATGAGAGAGTTTCATCACTACTGGTTTGAAACAGGTACGCCTGAATTTTTGGTGAAGCTAATGATTCGGAATCAGTATGATATAATGGAAATTCCTTTGCAAGCGGAAGAATTGTCTTTTTCAAGTTATGAAGTGGATGATTTGAGTTTGACCCCGTTGCTTGTGCAAACGGGTTATTTGACAATTAAGGATTATGACCATGATTTAATGTATTATACTTTAGACTATCCCAACTTTGAGGTAAAAAAAGCATTCATAACTTACTTTATTCAGAAATTTAGAAAAAAAGAACTTTACGGTTCTCTTATTATACAACTGATAAAAGCTATTCAAGCCGATGACATTGATAAGTGTATGTTTGTATTGAGGGAAATATTTGTTGGTATAGATTACGATCTTCACATTCCTTTAGAGAAATACTACCAAACATTATTTTACCTTGTTTTTACATTATTAGGCTTTAAAATTGCTACAGAGGTAAAAACGAATATAGGTCGAATAGACGCTGTTGTAGAAAGCAAATCCGTTTATATATTTGAGTTCAAGTTGAACAGGACAAAAGAAGAAGCCTTAGAGCAAATCAAGAGTAAAAGATACTACGAAAAGTATGTAAGCAGAGGAAAACCGATTTATCTTGTTGGAGTTGAGTTTAAAGACAGAAACATCGGTGAGTATATTATTGAGAGGTTAAAATAATCCTGACTTTTTTGCCCACAAAAACAATTCCGAGCGATTTTTTATATTTAACTTTAAGTGGGGACTTGCCCGGAACCTGTCGAAAGGTTTTTGAGGATTAGCTTTAATGCCGGAGAAACGGACTTTCCTATATGAAAAATTTTTGTGTAATTCATCTATTGGATATGAAATTATACCAAGAATAATTGTAATAGAATTGTAATAGTCTAATTTAGAAAATTTGTGGATTTTCGAGTAATATTGTGAAGATATTGCGTTGGAGGTACTCTATGCTTCTTAAATTCCTAATCGTGTTTCTAAGCATTAGTTTATTTTATTGCATTCCTACACCTTTCAAAAGTTGCAAAAGTCATGATTTTGCTTTTTGGTTTTATTGGTATTTGATATGGGATATGAACCAACCTCCAAAAAATTTAACTCAAGAGGATATATCCTATGAATCAGATAAAGAAATTAAATATTCAAACAAACTATATCTTCACGGAAATACGATTGCCTTTTCCGAATACAATTATGAATTAAAGGCTATGTCTAAACGGCATGATACCGAATTAAATGGAATTCGCTTTCTAGATATTTCAAATTTAGAAAATATAAAAAATAACGGTTTTATCAAAATCCCAGGTAGCAAAGAAATCGCTATGAAAGAAACTACTTTGTTTACGGACAGCTACGACGACTTAGCATCTATTGATGTTTCAAATATAAAAAGCCCAAAGTTAAATGATTTATATTTAAGTGTGTTTTATCTTAGCAACAATACTTATATCCCTATAAATACTATAGGACGAAAAACCTGTAAAACGATATACATTGATCCATTCGATTTTGAGGGTCGTATACACGAAGATTCGGCAGATACAGCCACCGCTGTCGTATTACCATTTACCTCAAAAGGTAGTTCCATCAGCCGTTTTACTATCGTAGATAATAGATTGTTTGCTGTTACATATAAAGACCTTATCGTTTTTGATATATCGGACGTAAACAATATAAAAGAAAACAATCGCTTAAATATTACCCATGACTTAAATATAGAAACGATTTACCCTGTAACAAATTATCTAATGCTAGGAGCTGTCAATGGAATGTACATCTATAATATTTCGGATAAAGATTTTCCTGTTTATATGTCCCATATAGACCATATTGTGAGTTGTGACCCAGTAGTAGCAGAAGGAAATACCGCTTATGTTACTTTAAGTAGTTTTGGGAGAAATTGCCGAACAGGTGAAGATAGACTTGAGATTGTTGATATCAGTGATATTGAAAACCCGAAGGTAATTGCTCAGTACGATTTGGATACTCCGGGGAGTTTGGCAATAGACAATGGGGTTTTGTTTGTAATTATTGACACTGATGGAGAACGGAAATTGGAAGTTCTTAATGTAAGCGACATAGAGAATATTCAATCTTATAAAACAATTACTGAGGATACATTTATTGATATAATTCTTGACAATGGAAAAGCGTATGCTCTTGCTCAAAAGGGGTTATATATCTATGATTATTCAGATCCTTCCAACATTCACCAAATTGGCAAATATAAATTTGAATAGCTTTTAAAAATAGCTTTTTTGATACCTGCAGACATAAGTATCCCTGTATGTACCGAAAATTTTTTCGTAGGCTATTTTCGGGAGAAATATAGTTAATACCAATTCGAAACTAGGGTATTTTATCCAAAAGTTCACCTGTGGCGGCAAGATAAAAAGAATAGGCAATGTTTCTCATGGCAAGAGATTTGATATACTTAGCTGCTGCTTCGGCTGTTTTTTGCTCTCTAATATTCACAATAAGCAAGTTACTTTCTCCCAGGGTAAATCTTTCTCTTTCCATTTCTTCGAGTTTTTTTGCGAGGATAGCTTCTTTTTTGGCTACGATTACCTCTTTTTTTGCATTTTCCAACTCAGAGTAAGCGTCTTGGACTTCGATGCGAATTTTGTCGTGCATTAAGTTCGATTTTTGATTGAGCTGGCTCAGTTTTCCAGAGAGAGAGCCGATTTTCCCTTTCTGCTTTCTGGCTTGTATGGGAACGCTTAAAACAACAGTCACTTCTACCTGGGGTTTTAGGAGTCTATCAATAAGGTCTTTGTTATCAGTAGTTGTAGAATTTAATTTCGCAATTTCTTTATCAACGTATTTGTCTAACTGACTCCTCTTTTTCCCCATATTTTGAGAACCTACAACAACCAAGTCAACCTGCGGTGTAAGGTGATTTTTTTGCAATTCAAGGTCTAAACGAATTTTCCTCTTTTCAAGCTCCAATACGGACATTTCCGGTCGTTTTTTCCATGCTTTACTCACATCCTCTTTCAATGTTTTCGGAGAAACTTCTTCTACTTCCGGAAATTGTTCAGGGATTTGGGATGGTGTTGGCAGATACATATTCCCATTTTTATTTCTATAATATAATGCCAAAGCTAAAGATGTCTTTTGCAAATACCTTTCAGCTTCTATCAAGTAAACTTCTCGTTCCAAAATAGCTCTATCGTTCTCATTCTTTTCAATAAGAGGAATGTCACCCGCGTCTAATCTGCCTTGTATTTGAATGACTCTGTTTTTCGCAAGTTGAAGAAGGTTTTTTATAATCACATACTGCCTTCCGGCAGCAACCCATTCCCAATATTTTTGAGTAGCTGTTTTATATATGCGTATTTTTTCACTTTCATAATGGGAATACGCCCTACCTTTTCCCAGCTTTGCCTGATCTAGCTTTACTCTTGATTCGTCTATTTCTCTTCCGCGCCACAAAGGAATTTTTACACCAGCTCTTGCTTCACCCAAAGGAGAAGTAAAGTGCTTTCCTTCATAAACGGGAAAATCACCATTCCCAATTCGATAACCCGCAAAAACGGATACACCTTGGTAAGGGGTTGGTTTCTCTACAACCGTATTTACTCTATCGTTAACGTAATAGCCAAGAGGATTGGAAGTTCCGTAAGTATTCCATTTAAAATCAAAGCTCCCCTGGGAGGCGAGAATATCACTCTGAGCTATCGAAACTTCCTTTTCGGCAATTAGAATTTCAGGGTAGTGTTTGCCTACCGACTTAATAACATCAGATAGATGTATCTTTTTTCCTGTATACGTTTCAAAGGTTTGCATCGGAACAAAGTGCTTAATCGCCTCACGAAAAGTCGTATCATTGTCCTTGTCTTTTGCCAAGCCCTCCTCAAACGCTAAAAAAGGAAATAAAAAAAACATACAGTTTTTTATTATTATGAATTTAAGATGTCGTTTCATTCTATTTTCCTTTTTTATTCGTCTTTTCATTTTTATTGTAATCCGGGATTTGTGGCGGAAAATTATTTAAGAGTCTCCAGAGTTCGTAGATTAGGCTCACCCTATTGAGCAGTATCCATCCTTTTGCACCTACGCCTTGACGGAGATATTTAGAAGAAGGCCATACGGAATCTTGCGCCGGAAGTATCAAAACCCGAAATGTGTTGTTTTTATTATCTGTGACATCTACCAAGCTTACCTTTCCTTTAAAGGTACCAACCGAAAACTCAGGGATTCCACTAATCTGCAAAACCGGCCAACCTTGGAATTGTAGCCTTACGTCCATACCATTGGAAATCAGAGGTATGTCATTGGATTCCACGTACAACTCTACCGCTCGATTCTCTGTATCCGGTAAAAGAATGGCTAGAGGCGAACCTGGCTTAACTTGCTCAGACTCTTGCCTAACAAGAATACGCATAATCATGCCTGTCTTGGGAGCTGTTATTTTTTGAGCATTTTGACGGGAGAGTTCCGTTTCGATTTTTTGTAGGTCTTCTTGAACTTTGGCAAGGTTCGTGAGAGAGTAACTATAATTACCTCTAAGGCTATCTAATTTGGCACGTCCTTCGTTTCTAACCTTACTTAGATTGGCATTCTCCATTTTGAATTGACTTTCTACTGCGGACAAGTCTGCTTTGGCTTTTTCCAGCTTGGTTTTGGACTGTTTGAAAGACAGTTCTGCAAGCTCCAGATTCCTTTTGGATGTGAGACCTTTTTCAAAAAGAGTTTTGTTTCGATCATAGTTTAGGCGAGAGGTTTCCAATTCGGCTTCGGCTGCTTCCAAATTATTTCGGGAGGAAATAACCTTCTGTTCACTAACCTTTACCTTGGCTTTTCCGGCTTCTACTCCGTCCAAAATGGAAGAACCAGTAGAACCTAACTGAGATTTGTAAGCATCTACTTGCTCTTCGCCTGCGGCTATTCTCCTAAGGATGGCATTACGAGTCTCGATCAACCTTTCTAAATACATTGGATCATTGTCGGAAATATCCAAAATAGGATCGCCTTTTTTAACAAAACTTCCTTCATGAACATACCAATGAATTATCCTACCCTTTACGGGAGCATCAATATATTGTTGTCTTTCGGAAGGAGAGTAGGCGATCATTCTGCCTTTCCCAAAAGATGTCTGCTGCCAAGGTGTTATAATGAGTAATACTATTGTCAAAAAAAATAAACCAACCAAAATACGGGCAAGATTCGTTATTATATCAGGTGATTGAACCAATTGATAAGCTGTGGATTGTGAATTTTTAAACTCCAAAATTCCAAACCTCCTGCATATTCTCGAGAATTACTTTATGGTTGCTGTTTACAACTAACGTAAAGGGAAAATCCTTTAATACATCCAAAATTCGTATGACCTCTCTTTCTTCAAAAGACTCTAAAAATCCGTCTATTAATACTAAGCCCGGTTCTGAGATAAGTATACGAGTGATCATTAAAATCTTTAGTTGTCTGGTAGAAAGAGGTTTTCCATTAGGTTTTAATATGGTGTGGATACCTTCTGTAAAACGATTGACCTCATCTAATAGACCAAGTTTTTTTAAAACAAGTATAACATCATCCATTGGTTTAATATTTCCACATAAAATATTATCCAGTATACTACCTTCAAAAACTTCAATCTTTCTCAAAAGACAAATCCTTTTTTCCAAAAATGTTTGGGATATAGTTTGAATTGGAGTCTGGTTTAAAAGAACCTGACCAGAGACAGAGGATTGTCTGTTAGAAAGTATATCCAAAAGAGTACTGCTCTCAATTTCCGGGTCAGACGCAATTCCGTAACTTTGTCCTGCCTTTAGTAAAAAATTCAAATTCTGAGAGGAAAGTTCGGGGAGTTTTAAATTTATGAGATTGATTTCTATCGGAGATTTCGGATTTGAAGGAAGATTTGACTTATGATCCTTGGATGGCAAATCAATTACATGACTAATTTTATCAAGCGAAGCTAGCATATCATAACTTACTTCGACATACTTCCCCATCTTGGAAAATTCACCCATAACAGTCATTATAATCAATTCAGCAGCCACTAACTGACCTAAAGTCAACTGGTTTTGAATTACAAGAAATCCACCAAGCCCAAGCACAATTGCGCTGCCTATAGCTTTTAATGAATGTAAGCCAATAAGGTGTCTAATAAGAATCGCAAAATACTTGTCCCTATAATATACATAGTCCCGGTTCAAATCTTCCAATCTCTCTCTGGCAGTTTTTGATGAATCGGAAAGTGTTCCAGGTTTTTTTGCAATTTCCTGGATCCAATGAGCGATCCTGTATTTTTGTTTGGATTGTTTTATTCCTGTAACATAACCCGACTTTAAAGGCAAAAACACTACAGCATAAAGGTAGGTAAAAATGAAAATATCAAAAACAAGAAAGACACTATGATAAAAAGCCATTACCATCAGCCCGATTATAATTGTAAGTATGGAAGCAAGACCATCTATAAGCAATAATTCAACACCTTTTTGTAAGCTGGAAACCTCAAAAATTCGATTAGAAAGCTCAGGAATATAGGTATTTTTCGCTTTTTCGCGGTCTACACCGGCAATTTTGTAAAGAAACTCAAAAGAAAGCCTTACCATAGTCCGTTTTTGAATAATCTCTGTTGCTATGGTTTGCATAACTTTCATAAAGCCTGACAAAGCAAGAAAAATAAACAGAGAAAGGGTTAAGACAACCAAAGGCTGTACTAAAGTTTCCATTGCAATAGTGTTTATCAAAGACGCGGTGGATATTGGTACAATAAGATTAAAAAGTCCAGACATCATTCCGTAAATAAGAATCGCAAAAACGTCTCTTTTGTCTAATTTGATAAATGAAATTAACCTTTCGATTATTTCAAACCTTCCGTTTGGATTTGAATGTTCAAGATTCTTATAAGGGGACAAAGGTTCTGGAGATAAAATCATATATGGATTATCTGTCATTGACGTATTAGATTTTAAAAAAGAGCCAAGTTCGCTTTGTGAAATCAGTTGTTCCTTTTGTTCGGAAAAATCCAAAACTTTAATAAGGTTTTTTTTATCTTTCAAAAGAAGCAAAATTTCAGGCTTTTTTTGATTTCTTACGGGAAAAATTACCGGTACGCCGCGCTTAATCATGTTGGTTATATCTGAAATTTCGGCTTGTTTTTGAATAATACCAATTCCTGATTGATTGGCGATTTCTATAAAAACTTCCACTTCCAACTCAGAGTTTATTTGTTCCCTAGCACGAACCCACCCTCTTAACAAGGAATGATCTAAGGAGATAGCCAGATTTTTTGCAATAAATTCAATATTTTGGATTAGGGTTTCCGGTTTCACTTAACTCCTCTTCTGAATAATCGGATAAAATTGTTATACCAATACGTCAAGTCCTAAAACAGGTTTTACTTTTTTTCTCTATCCGACCTTAATTCCAAGTGAATCGTAAAGCCGTTTAGATCATAAGCTTCTCGTATCTTATTTTTTAAATAAGAGATTGTATCCATTCGAAACAATTCTACATGATTTACAAAAGCAACAAGTTTGAATGGAGAAGACGAAACTTGTGTAGCATAAAGTAGCTTTGGTCTTTTCTTCATTTTTGATGTGACCTTTCCGTCTTGTAACCAAGAATTAAGTCTTTGATTGATTTCGGAAGTCGGAATTTTGATATTCATTTTATGGTAAATTTTTTCACATTCCTCTAATATTTTAGTAACTCTTTGTTTGGATAAAGAGCTAATAGAGATGGTTGGAATGTCTTTTGCAGGGGGGAATCTGGATATCAAAGACGACTTATATTCGCTAAACGTATTGCTATCTTTATCTTGAATCAAATCCCACTTATTTACAGCCAAAATTATCGGTTTGGCTTTTTCCCTGATTAAAGAATATATCTTTTTATCAAACTCACCTATACCTTTGGTTGCATCTATAATATGAACGACCATATCCGCTTTTTCAATAGACTTTAGAGCTCGATTGTAAGAATAGAATTCAACTGAATCTTCAGTGGTTTTTGCCTGCTTTCTTAGACCGGCGGTATCAATAATTTCAATATTGTGTTTGTTATAAGTAAAAATTGCGTTTACGGAATCTCTGGTTGTTCCTGCAATTTCACTGACAACAGATCGTTGATAACCAAGGATGGAGTTCAAGAAACTCGACTTTCCAGAATTTGGTTTGCCTACTACAGCGACTTTGAAATGAATGGGATTTTCTTCTTTCTCAGATAGGGACGACCTTAAAAAAAAGTTAATCTTTTCATTTAGCAAAGATATGTTTCTTCTGCCAAGAGCTGAAATGGGGATAACTTCTTGTAAACCCAGTCTATAAAAGTCTTCCAGATCGTAGTCTCCTTCCGGATTATCGACTTTGTTGGCAATGTACAAGATGCTTTTGGAATTGAACCTTGTATCTTTTTTAAAAAGTTCTAGTAGCTTATGATCGTATTCTGAAATTTGGTGTCTATCCGTCAGGTACAGAATAAGGTCCGAATTTAGGAGTTGTTGAAATGCGGTTTCAATTATATTGGCAGTTAGGTCATTTATATTTTCAACATCCAAGCCGGGAGTATCACACAATAGAAACTTTTTTTCGTAGTTTTCTTTATCTACTATGTGTTGTATAATATCTCGCGTTACACCGGGGTAATCGTGGGTAATGGCTATGTTTTTTTTTAAAAGACAGTTGAATAGTGTGGATTTTCCAACATTCTGCCTTCCGGTTATGGAAACTATCGGAAATTGGTTCAATATCGATTCCTGCTTTTGAGTGCTTTTTGGATTTCCATTTGAGCATCTTTTTTTTGTAGAGTTTCTCTTTTGTCGTGTAACTTTTTGGGTTTTCCGGTTGCTAACTCAATTTTAACGTATTTATTGTCTTTAAAATACAGCTTGGTTGCTATCAAAACCAACCCTTTTTCTTTAATCTGTCGTTCTAATTTTGTGATCTGTTTTCTTGCTAACAAAAGTTTTCTAGGGCGAATTTCCGGATGGTTGGCATAACCACCATTTATATAAGGAGGAATATGCAAGTTTTCTAAAAAAACTTCTCCCCTTCTAATTTTGGCAAAAGAATCTGTTAGATTCCCTCTTTTTCCTCTTAGGCTTTTTACCTCGGAGCCTGTGAGTATAATTCCAGCCTCTATAAATTCTAGCAGCTCAAAATTGAACTTAGCTTTTTTATTTACTAAAGAATAAGATGTTTCAGCCTTTTTTTTCATTATCTGTTTATTTTAATAAAATAGTACCCGCTTTTGAAAGATATAAATTTTTATTATTTTTAATGCCAATTAATATTTCATTTATAGGCTTCTCACCAGGGACTTTTTTATATACTAATTCTTCCGGATTTAACAAAAATGTTTCTTTTTGATAACCGTCACTGGAAGTATAAATAGAAATTGCAAAACTTGATAGTATACCTTTGTTTAAAATGTATTTCCAAGAAATGATGTCTTTATCATTTACGTTTTGTATCTCTATCCACTTCCAAATTTGGCTATCAGCAATAAATTTATAAATGATATCTTCTTTATGACTTAAAGCGAATTTTTTTTGGTTATAGGTAGCAAGCAAAGAAGTTAGATCGTCTTTTTCATTCACACTAAGAGAAATCTTTTTGTTATAAACCTTTAAAGCTCCCATATCCTTATCCCATTCACCAATCCCCTCTTTCAATAAATAGGAGATATAGTATTTTTTGGGAGCTTTTCCGGGAAAATGATCATTTACGCGTTTTAAAAAAGAATCACGATGGGAGAAAACAGCTAGATCAATCTCTAAAATTTGATATACTTTATCTATCTTTTCTATGATTAGTATGCTTTTTCGAAAGCTATCCGCTTCAAATGTTCTATTATTTCCAACATTTTTTTCCTCTTGGATATAAAACCCTGGTATGGAACTTTCGTCAGGAACGTACACTCCAATACTACTGCAAGAATAAAGAAACAAAAGAGTAATTAAAGTCAAAAAAGACTTATTTTTACTGAAAATTTTATATATCATATTTCCCGCTTTCTTTTCAACAGATTATCTAAAGTAAAAAGATTGACAAGCAGAATAGGATTTAAAAAATCGAAGAGGTGAAAAATATACTACGATTAACGCGAGTTCGAGGTAAGGAATAATGTTATATCGAACTCACGTTATGATTAGTATTCCCACATGGTAAAATCCATAAGTCTTCTCAATCCTTCGTTGAATTCAATTTCTGGTGTTAAAAGACTGATAACAAAAATGTCTTCTTCCATAAAATCAAACATATAACCGGGATACACAAAAACAAATTTTTGAGTTAATAGATTTAAACAAAATTCGTCTCCATCAATACATCCAAGTATAGAAAAAACGATATACCAACCACCTTCTGGTATATGATAGGTAATTCGTTTTTGGTTTCCAAATAAACCTTTAAATCGTTTCAAATTCTTGGTTAAGCGATCTCGAATTTGCATTTGGATACTACCTGCATTTTCCAAAATTTGTCCCAAAATCATTTGAATAGGAGTGTTTACGGAAAGATAGGTATCTGCAATTGTTTCCATACTATCTATCGCTGTTTGTGTAAATTCCTGGTTCCCTTCCAAAATAAACCAACCCAACTTCAACTGAGGTAAACCGGCAATTTTGGAAATTCCATTAAGAGTGATAACCGGAGCATGATTAGACGTAAGATGTAAAAAATCATTTTCATAACAATAGTCAGAAAAAACTTCATCCACTATCAAAACTAATTTGTTTTTAAATGCCAATTCAATAAGAGCCTCAATTTCACCTTTTGTTAAAATATTTCCGGTAGGATTATTGGGTTGTACAATCACAATGGCTTTTGTTTTATGATTTATACGATTTTCTAGGGATTGAAAGTCCATTCTCCAATGTAATTCTTGTTTTTTTAAAGAATAATAGATCGGTTTCACATTTTCCAATTTTGCAATATAATCATACAGCGGATACCCTGGCGACGGTAAACAAACTTCGTCTCCAAAATCACATAGCATTTTCAAACAAAAACTCATGGATTCGGAACTCCCTGTTGTTAAAAATATATTATCTATCGAAATAATTCGTCCTTTTTGAGAGTAATATTCACAAATTGCTTCCCTGGCTTCCACCAATCCTCTGGGTGATGGTTTATAATTTGGCAATTGAAAATTCTGAAAGATTTCCGAAGGGTATTCAAACCCTGCCAAAGTTGGATTAGAATGAGTCAAATCAAAAATGGGAACATTTTTTTCCTTTAAACTCTGCAATTGCATAAGAAGTTGATTTTTTTCCGGATTTAAAGGAATTTTATTGGAAAAATAACTCATAATAAAAACCATAATAAGGATTATGAATTTTCTATCTTTAAAATTTTTATTATTTTTTGGTTTGGTTTATCTAATCTATTGGAATTTTGGAGATAAATTAAAAAGACCATTTATACTGATTGTTTCTGCCTATTTTTATAGCACGTATAGTTTTAATTTTTTACTTCATCTGATATTTGTAATATCCGTAAACTTTTTTATAATAAAATATTTTTTTGAAAAAAAGTATTTCTTAAAACTATCTGTTTTTTTTAACCTTTTAAACTTAGTTCTATTTAAGTATTTTTATTTTTTAATGGAGCTATTTGGGGGACTAACCGGTTTAAAATTCCTCACTCAAAAAACGGAATTGAACCAAATGCTATCTTCTCTGACGACCATCAATGGTTTTGAAATAGCCCTCCCTGTTTTTATAAGTTATTATACGTTCCAATTCATATCGTTATCCGTTGATTTAAAAAACAAAGTTTTAGAAGAAAAACCTACCTACTATGATGTTTCATCCTTTATCTTATTTTTTCCGGTTATGGTGGCAGGACCAATATTGAGATTCAAGCAATTTGTTCCGCAATTGAAAAGTCCCAAAATGGACGAAGATTTAATGTACAATGGTCTTTACCTAATACTTTTGGGACTCTTCAAAAAAGCAGTTCTATCTACCCTGCTCGTACCAGTAATCTATCCGGTATTGTCAAAACCGGCTGATTATGCGTCTTATACACTACTTCTCTGTTCCTTTTCTTTTGCTATTAATCTGTATTTGGATTTTTCCGGATTGACGGATTTGGCAAGAGGAATGGGGAAACTTCTCGGCTTGGAGTTGCCCGAAAACTTCAAAGCCCCTTTTTATATTGATAGTTTTGGTGAATTATGGAGAAGATGGCACTTAACATTTTCTTATTGGATTCGAGATTACATCTATATTCCTTTGGGAGGCTCGAGAGCTAGTAACTGGAGAGTTTCTTTGAATTTGATAATTACGTTTACTTTAGGAGGATTGTGGCATGGAGCAAGTCTCAACTTTGCTTTATGGGGTTTTATTACAGGAATTTATCTATCGTTAGAGCGAGTTTACAGCGGATTGGGAATCCGTATAATACCTAAAATTCCGATTTTGAACCCAATACTCAACTGGCTTTTAATTATTACAATTTATATCTTTTCGTGGATATTCTTTTTCACACCGGATTTTTCCACTGCTATATCCGTAATTCAAAATATCCTAATTTTTAAAAGTGGTAAGGGTTTAAATGAATATGAAATGATAGTGTATATCTTCGTGTTTACTGCGATTTTCCACTATTTCCAAGAGAAACCGGAAAAATTTACAAATTTGACCAAAGCTAAAAAATATCTTTTTCCGGTGTTTTCTTTAATCATGATCCTTTTATTAATAAACTACGGTGGCGGAAACTTTGACTTTTTTTATTCTCAGTTTTAGTGTGAGTGATCCCTTGTGTCAACTTGTTATTTCATCCGGAAGAGTAATAAAATGAGAAAATTCTATGCCATAATACATCAATTTTTCCTTCGCATCTTGCTGTGGAAAGCTCCAAATGATCCTACCTTCTATTGAAATCAACTCTTTATCTTCTTTTTCAATGGCAAATTTATACAATTGATTCAAAAGTAAAAAAGTCTCAATATCACTAAAAATACAAATCCCGCTGACGGAAATATCTTTGATTT
Organism: Leptospiraceae bacterium; assembly: GCA_024233865.1. Classification (GTDB taxonomy): domain Bacteria; phylum Spirochaetota; class Leptospiria; order Leptospirales; family Leptospiraceae; genus JACKPA01. The sequence goes on from JACKPA010000014.1 coordinate 114,970, forward strand.
TTCCTTGTTTAACGGAATTTCCTATTTTAATTTTTATCCTGTAATTATTTTCCGCTTTTATTGCATACCTTGTATGTCTACGTTTATCTGACATAATACCCTTTTGTAAATATATTCGTTTTTTCGTTTTTAAATTCTTTATTCTTTACTACATTCTAATTGGAACTTAAATAAATTCTTGAAATTTTTTTTATATTCTTATGTAGTCTATTTAGTGTAATAATTTTTTATCCTTTTTATTCAAGATATTTTTATACTATTTTGGTAAAACTGGGAATCATATAAATTAATCATTAATTGTAGAATAGGTTATAAATATGTATATTCTTGGAGATATTTTAATTTGGCCAAAAGCGGATGCAGATACGGTAATGACTGCAATTTTCTTTATAATTGTAACTTTTTCCATTTTGTCCTTAACCAATTGGTTGTATCGAAAACAGCTAATCAAAAAAAGATTATGGGATGAACTTTATGAAAAGGCTGTTAGGCGGGGATTAACCCAGAAAGAAATAAACATTATAAAGGACTTTTATAAAAAATTAGGTCAATATCACTTAGAAAATGTAAAAAACATCGATGCTGACGAAAACTTTAAAAAGCTATTATTTAATAATCTTTCCAGGAATAAAGATATTCCAATCGAGTACTTGGTAAAAATTTTAGACAAGTTCTTTGCGAAAAACACTGAGATAACAGGCATTAATAACTTAGCGGATTTAAATCCAGGGGAAGCCTGTGGCTTAGAATTTTCAAATGGTCATCAATTGGGAAAATTGTTAAAATCTACTGACATTGAAGCCTTGATTTCTATCCCTGGATGGCAACCTTCGGATAATATCATCAATTCAAATTTGAGACTTTATGTATATAGAGCGGGTGTCGGAGGCTTTGTTTTGCATGGAAAAATTAAAAAGGCTATAAAAGGAGGATTGATATTTGCGTATGACGAAGGAAATGTAGAAGCTAAAGGGGAAGAACACTTAATGGCTTTTATCAAAAAAAATATCACTTTTACCAATTGGCAAGTTTCCGAAAGCGGTACCAAGGAGCTACAATTAACAGAAGACGAATCCAAAAAAGTCAGGATAAATGCCATAACTGAGAAAATTTCAGATAGAGCTGTTGTATTTCGGCTTATAGAAGAACTAGACCAGTTAAAATTAAAGGAAGAAGAAATTTGGGAAGGCTCTTTTGATGTTTTGGACGGATATACTCTTCAGTGCCGGGGAAGAATTATGACTTCCAAAATTGTGGAAGGCAATTATATTTTTAAATTTTTGGATGCTACGGAAGAAGATAGGAAAATTGTATTCCATGAAATTAGAAAAAATAATCCGGTAAGAGAAAATTTGAGTTGAATATAAAATTATAATAATTTCAATATAATTAAATATTTACTGCTTGAAAATATTCTTACCTATTATATAATTTCATCATCTATATCAAAAATAAAAACATACTTGAATTAAATAAAATAGAAGTAAAATAACAATATGTTAGAAAGTGATGATCCGAAAAAAGGTTTAATACCTCTCCCCGTTAGGTTAATTCTTACAGCAGAAGGTGTTAGATTGTTTTCTAAAAACCGTACGCTCGTAAAAACGGTTAAAAATAAAGATGGCCATGCCAGAGATGGAATAGAATTCAGTTCATACAATGCCAATTCCGTGCAAAAATTAGTGATGAATGCCTATCTAGAAGAAATCTATGTTTGTTTACCTGACTTATTAAGTAGTAGGAAATATATTATAGACACAAATAGTCTTGTGATTTATGGTAATTTGTATAAAAAGTTGAGCCCTTCCTTAGCAACAATGGTAATTAAGTCAAAAGTGGTGCAAGATTATAACCGTAAAAATCCAAAAAATATGTTAGTAGACTTGGATTCCGTTGAAAATAAAAAATTAGAGATCTTACGGAAAACAAAACAATCGGATTTTGAAACCATGGAAATGGAAATCACTAATGACGTAGTTCAGAAGGTAATTAATAATCCAACCCTGGAAGAAGAAGATAGATTAACTAGAATCAAGAGTTTACCCAAATTTATGAGATATATCGATCCAAGAATTTGGTATTTTTATTACATTATTTACCAAACACAGCTAAAAGAAGAAGTGCGAAATAGCTTTTCAGATATGATTATAATGTATCTAGATAGAACGAAATTAGCTACTCATCTTTCGAATCTACTCATGGAATTTATTCAAAACGCGGAAAGATCTCATTTTTATAAGATTTTGATGGACACTCCCGAAAAAGTTGGTTACAGAAGAGATCCCGAAAAATTTTTTAAAGAATCGGAAAATAGAAAATGGGCAATCGCTGAAGCTAAAAAGCGCAATCAAATGCTCGAATTGTCTTGGAACGTAAATGCTGACCATTTAGGTATAGGACATTCAAATAAGATACTTATTTCAGTTACTCACGAAGGAGCAATAAAAGATGTAGACGCGAAATTAATGCACCAAAAAATGAAAAGTGATACGGGAGGAGTACCAGTCTCCGCTTTCTATAAAGACTCCAAACAACGTTCCAAAGTAACAAATACCGAATTAGGGTTGTTATATATTTCTTACATAGAAGAAATATGTCGTAAAGAGAATATACGGTTTTATTGCAATTTGTATTCCGACCAAATTAAAGATAAAACCACTATTAGAATGGAAATATCGCTGTAGTTTATTCTTCATGGTCTTGAATGACAGGTAAATCAAGAGGTTGCATAATCCAGTCTGTTAAATTTTTTTTTACAACATTGGCAAGTGTTTGATGTCCTTTGGCATTTAGATGGGCATCATGCGGAAAATACAAAGATTCCGGATCTTTTTCATAAAATAGGTTATTAGCAAAAAAACATTCCAGATTTTCTTTATCACAAATTTCTTGTATTTGCAAATAGTGCACATTATGTGCATTTTTAGCTTCCAAAGAATCTTCTAATTCACCCGTAATTCCACCTTTTGCAAAAAATTCTTTGGCTGGTATATACAAAAAAGACAGTTTTACATTGTATCGTTTACATAAATTTACTATATACTGCAAATATGCTTTATTGTTAGAAATTAATTTCTGCCAATAAGGAGAATCATAGTCTTGGTAAAACCCAAATTGGTTATTATACTTTTCATGGATTTCTTTTCCCAAAGGTTCTAATTTTCCGTATTTATTTAAGGATTCCGAATGGGTTAAAATTTTATCTTGTGGAGACCTACCGATTTTATAATAAAGAATTGGATTTGGTTCTTTTTGAATTAATTTAAATATTCTTTTGAACAATCTATAAGTGGAAGTTTCTTTGGAAAAATTATAAATTCTCTCTCCTAATACCTGGGTTATTAAGTTTTCTTGAAGAGCTACCCCTTTTTTATCAAATTGAATAAATTTGGAAAGCTTTTCGTTATCATCCAAATCATTATCAAAAAGTTGAACGATTACATTTGTAGGAATATGGGTTTTCAAATAGGATTTGAGTTGCAAAGTATATAAAATAGGAGAAGAGCCATGTAAACCAAGATTCAATAATTTGGATTTTATCGGCAATCTTTCATTAAGGCGCTGTATATATATCTCATCTTCCGAAACTCCCCAACCCTCTGTAAAAGAATCACCCAACACAATGGTTGAATACCTTTCATTCGGGTAAATTTTTTGCCTGAAACCATATTTGTTGGTATCAACTCTTACCGAGTATTCATCCGAGACAACCATACCGGATTTATTTGGATACATGGAAAAAAGCAGTTCTTTATCAAAACTTTTTACCATCACTTGTTCGGGGTCTGCAAAAGATAACACCATTTCTATAAGAATCACTGATATTAAAATGATAATAGAAATAAATAAAATATTTTTCAGTGTATTTTTCATATCAGACTTATTTGCCCTAACGTGAGTTTTGGATAAGAAAAAGTTATTGTTTGTAAGGGTAATCCACCTTGTGGGGATGCCCTTACAAAACCATATTTTAATTCACTTCCCAAACATCTCCCGAATATAGCAATTTTTTTAAATCTCCTTTGCCTTTTTGTTTAATAACCTCATTAATTTGCATGTTAAACAAATCATTATAAATAGGTTTTTGGACTTCTCTAAAAACACCCATAGGAGTGGGATATTCCGGAGAATGGAACCTCGATAGTAAAAAAGCATAGTCCGGGTTTATCTTTTGAGCATTATGAACATGAATATCATAAATTCCAACGTCATCTACTTTAACTACTCTCGGTTGTGAGCCTTCTATTATAATACCTTTGTCTCTATCTTTACCAAAAACGAGAGGTTTACCATGTTCCAACATTAAAGTATTATCATCTCTAACTTCTTTTCCTGTTACGTTTTCAAAAACACCATCGTTAAATATTATACAATTTTGGTATACTTCCACAAAAGAAATTCCTTTGTGTTTTGCTGCTAATTCAAACATCTCCGACATGTGTTTGGGGCTTTTATCGTAAGTCCTCGCAACGAAGGTTGCTTCTGCTGCCAATGCTACCGATAAAGGGTGAAGTGGGTTATCAATAGAACCAAAAGGACTTGACTTAGTTACGGTTCCTAACTCACTGGTTGGGGAATATTGTCCTTTCGTTAACCCGTAAATTTGGTTATTAAATAAGATAATATTTATATCTAAATTACGCCGGATTGTATGAAGTAAGTGATTTCCACCGATAGATAAACCGTCTCCGTCTCCGGTTATCACCCATACGGATAATTCGGGATTGGAAATTTTTAATCCCGTTGCGACTGCCATAGCTCTACCATGAATTGTATGAAATCCATAGGTGTTCATATAATAAGGAAACCTTGATGAACATCCGATTCCTGATATAAACACAATTTTTTCTTTAGGGATTCCTAAATCCGGTAAAGTTTTTTGTACTGCGGAAAGAATGTTATAGTCTCCGCATCCTGGACACCATCGAATTTCTTGGCTTGATGCAAAATCTTTTTTTGTTAAAGCTGTCATGAGATGTTTACTCCTTAGAAAGTTCTTCAATTTTTTCAGTAATTTCGTGAATCGTAAAAGGCTTCCCTTTAATTTTGTTTAAAGAATGAACTTTAATTCCAAATTTTCCTTGTAAAAGGAAAGAGAGTTGTCCGTTGTTTAACTCCGGTACAAGGATTTTTTTAAAGCTATTTAAAATTTTTTCAAGATTTTTGGGAAAAGGATTTATATATCTTATATGAACATGCGATACTTTAAATCCGTCTGATCTTGCTTCTTCGACAGCACTTAGGATAGATCCATAGGTAGAACCCCACCCCACGACAAGAACGTCTCCTGTATCCTCTCCGTCTATTTCTTGTTCGGGAATATAATTCGCAATCCCTTGAATTTTGGCTTCTCGAACCTTTACCATTTTTTCGTGATTTTCCGGGTCATAACTAACGTTTCCGGTTACAAAATCTTTTTCCAAACCTCCGATTCGATGCTCCAAGCCTAAAGTACCGGGAATAGCCCAGTCTCGAACTAATGTATCAGGGTCCCTTTTATAAGGGAAGAAATTTTCACTATCATTGTTATTGGCTGTTACTTTTCTATTTTTTAATTTAGGCAATGATTCAATAGAAGGAACTTTCCATGGCTCAGACCCATTTGCCAAAAAGCCATCAGAAAGTAAAACAACCGGAGTCATAAATTCCAAAGCCAAGCGTACAGCTTCTATTGCTACTTCAAAGCAGTCTGAAGGTGTGGAAGATGATATTACAACTAGTGGACTTTCTCCGTTTCTCGAAAACATTGCCTGTAACAAATCGGATTGTTCCGTTTTAGTAGGAAGTCCTGTAGACGGTCCGCCACGTTGAACGTTTATTACAAGCAAAGGCAATTCAACCATTACAGCCAAATTTAGAGCTTCTGTTTTTAAACAAAAACCGGGACCAGAAGTAGCCGTTACACCCAAGCTGCCAGCAAAAGATGCTCCAATTGAACTACAAATTCCAGCAATTTCATCTTCTGCTTGGAAAGTTTTTACATTATAATGCTTATACTTAGAAAGTTCGTGCAAAATATCGGAAGCGGGAGTTATCGGATAACTTCCTAAAAATATAGGCAATTCAGCTAAATTGGCAGCTGTAATTAATCCCAATGATAATGCTTTATTTCCGGTTATATTTCTGTAAATACCAGGTTTGATTTTAGCTTGCGGAATTTCATACTGGGAAATGAATACCTCTGAAGTATTGGCATAGTTGTATCCTGCCCTTAAAGCCAGTTTATTGGCTTGGATGATAAGGTCTTTCCCTTTAAATTTTTCTTCTAGCCACAATTCTGTATTTGTCAACGGTCTAGAATACATCCAATACGTCATACCAAGAGCAAAAAAGTTCTTTGTTCTATCCTTTTCTTTCTCGGACAAGTCCAAACCTTCCAAAGCCAAAGTCGTTAGTTTGTTGACTTGTACCTTAAATAGTTGGTATTTTTGAGAAAGTTCTTCTGTAAGAGGATCGTCATCATACTTTGCTTTTTGAAGATCTTTGTCTGTAAATGAATCAATATTTACAATAAGAATCCCATTGGGTTTCAAGTCTTTTATATTCGCCTTTAAGGCTGCCGGATTCATGGCAATAAGTACATCTGGATTATCTCCAGGTGTATGAATATCATGGGATGAAAAATTTAATTGGAATCCGGATACTCCAGCAACTGTTCCTGCCGGCGCTCGAATTTCAGCAGGAAAATCTGGAAAAGTAGCTAAATCATTCCCATAGACAGCGGTTGTGGAAGTAAACTGACTTCCGGTTAATTGCATTCCATCTCCGGAATCTCCGGAAAACCTAATGGTTACGGATTTTTTAATTTCTTTTGTTTTAGTTAAACTCATATTAAGTTACCTAATTTGAATGGATTGTAGTCCTTTTAATTGAACCTATAATTTTAAAAAAATTTAGCAAATAAAAAATTAAAAATAATGATTTTTTATCATTTCTATCTGAGAAAGAGAAAATGCTAAAGCATATTCGGTTCTCAACGTATACTCGGATAGCTTAATTTTTGAAAAATTCAATGATAGAAAAAATTCTTTGTCTGTTCCAGTAAAACCTGATTCGGGACCTAATAAAATATAAATCGGCTTGGTATTACCTACCTCAACAGAATTATCTAAAAAGCTATTTCCTTCCATATCCAATAAGTATCTATTCGAATCGGTAAGGACTTCTTTTAGCTCATATTTACTTTTTAATAGGTTAATTTTAGGAGCCAAAACATTTTTTCCTTGCTCCAAACCCAAAATAATCTCATTTTGAAGGTTTCTTTCTTCCCATAAGTTAGAATTTAAATAAGATTTTTCTGATTTATCAGACACAAAAAAAAAATGGAACTTATAGCGGTACAAGCTGATAGTTGGATTATTTTTTTTAATGTTTGTGGTCTTTGGAGTGATGCAATTAGGTTAATTTGACTGTAACTTGAACTATTTACATTAGATTCAGCTTTGTAATATCCTGTAACACATTTTTTAATTTTATCAATTTTTTGTATATAAAACTTTCCAATAGACTGGTTATACAGTCCAGATTTTAAAACATCACCTTTTTCTGATTTTAAAATTTCAAGAATGTGTTCAGCTTTCCTATTTGTTAAAACAAAAGTAGAATCAGAAATTCTTTCATTTTCTTCTAATATTAATAGGTTCATATTTGATATGGAATCTTAGAGTCATCCTCTTCTTGCCAATCTTGGTTGTTATTTTCTTCTTGTTGCTGTTTGGGTGGAAGGTAATTCCCTTTTGGAATCTTTTTCACTTGATCCAAACATTTATGAACATTTAAGAATAACAGTAATATTAAGATGTATGGTATAATTTGTTTCAGCGTAACATCTTTTGGATTAAATATAGGGAAATATGTTTTCCCTATATCAATAGGAATATATAAAAGATCAAAAAAAGTATCTACTACTTCTTTAAATCTTTTTTCTTTATTAAGTTTAATCTTAAGGTCAAACCTACCAGTTAAATAAGTAGACGGTTCATTCGGATCAACCTTAATTGAGTTTTGACAGTTTGGGCATCTAATGATTAAGACTCCCCTGTCTATGGGGAATCTTAACTCAGAACCGCATTTAGTACAGGGTTGGATATATTTCACACAAAATTAGTATTTCAATGAATTTTTCATCACTTTGTTAGTTTCAGCGTAACGTTTATTGTAATTTCTTTCATTTGCGTCGTAGATCCATTTGAAGAGATTATCAAATTGAGTTAGGTTTTTGATATAAAAAGTTTGCTTGAAAATGTTTCTTGTTGGATTTGTTTTCGTGTTTTCAACAACACTAAGTTTATACTTTCCAAAAGCTTTTAACTTTTTTTGCTCTTCAACACCACCGTCTGGACTTGTTGGAGGTAGGGGTGGAATCCCATCATGAGAATAAAAAACTGTTGATTGTTCATCTTTATGTTCTCCTTCTGGTCCAATACCATCAACAACAATTACGGATAACTTGTTATCTAGCTCTTTGTAATGATCAACCAAAATTCTTGTTCTAATCTTGGAAACTTGAATTTTCTCTTGATGCTCAGGGTCTTCATTTGCAGCGGGACTAGCAAAAAATAATTCTATATATTTACTTCTGCTACCAATATTCTTTTCTGATAGGCCTTCTTCTGCTCCTAAAAAGTCAAAAACTTCAAGCCTTAGACAATCATTACCAGGATCTTCTTGTGGTCGATCTACAAGCAAATTAGGATTTTTTGAATCAGGAATTTGTGTTATACATATTCCATTTTCATTTTTCCCTTTTTTTAACACTGTTTTTCCAGGCATTATTTCAACTTTCATTCTAAATAGTTTGGAATGACGTTGTAATCTTTGGTTTAATTCTTTTATTTGTTTGTTCAATCCTGCTTCTGTATCAAGAATAGCTTTACTTTCCTGTAATTTTTCTGGCTTATGGTACCCCGGAGGAAGTGCAGTCTCAGGTGGACTTTCATTTTCAGCCCCACCTTCTCCTTGGGCAATAAGTAAATTAAAAGAAATTAGTAAAGCAACTATAATTGTTAATTTTTTCATCATATTATCTTTCCCTCAATTGATTGGATATAGCAATTTTTATATGGATAATATTTAACCATTTTTGATAATGTAAAGCATTATCTTATTTTTTTGGATAACGGAAACATTTTTTTTATTTTCTAGTTTGAAAATCCATTGCCTAAGAAAATTTTAGATATATAAGTATGAAAACTTTACCTATTTACACTCCTTCAGAAGAAAAAATTCTACTATCTAATATGGTTTACTTTATAAAACATATTAATCAAACCTATCACAAGTCTTTCCAAAGTTATGATGACATTTATAATTGGTCGGTTGAAAATATTCCCGAATTTTGGATAGAAATTTGGAAGTTCGTTGGGATAATTGCTGACAGATTACCTGAAACTGTAATTCAAAATACAGACAAAATGCCGGGAGCAGAGTGGTTTTCCGGTATAAAAATCAACTTTTCTGAAAATTTACTCAAATTTAAGGATGATAGCACTGCTATAATTTTCCAGGGAGAAAATTCTATTCATAGACATATATCTTATAAAGAATTGTATCTGGAAGTTGCGAAATTCGCAGGCGGGTTGAAGCAAATAGGGGTTAAAAAAGGTGATAGAGTTGCCGCTTGTATGCCAAATATACCGGAAACCATTATTGCCATGTTAGCAACCACCTCTTTAGGAGCGATTTGGAGCAGCTCGTCTCCGGATTTTGGAATACAAGGGATTGTGGATCGATTTAGCCAAATCAAACCTAAGGTTTTAATAGCATCTAATGGCTACTACTATAAGGGAAAACCCATAGAGACGATATTTAAATTGCAAGAAATTCAAAGACAAATCCCTTGTATCCAAAAAATTGTTCTTGTAAATTACCTAAACAAAAATACGGATGTTTCCAAATTAGCAAAAACCGTGTTTTTCAGTGAATTCATCTCCACTTCCGATTCAAAAGAGGTTTATTTTGAAAAATTCCCTTTTAGCCATCCTGTTTATATTATGTATTCTTCCGGAACTACCGGTTTACCAAAATGTATTGTACAAGGTTCGGGAGTATTGTTAAACCACTTAAAAGAGCATATACTTCACACAGACTTGAAACGTAATGATAAGATTTTTTATTTTACAACTTGCGGATGGATGATGTGGAATTGGTTGGTAAGTGCATTGGGAGTAGGAGCAACCTTGGTACTTTTCGATGGAAATCCTTTTTATCCTGGACCGGAAATACTCTGGAAATTAACCGAAAAGCTTGGTATAAATATCTTTGGTACAAGTGCAAAATATTTATCAGCTTTAGAATCTACCGGTTATAAGCCTAAAGAGGATGTTGATTTATCCAGCTTGCAAATAATTTTGTCTACCGGTTCTCCTTTAAGTAAAGAAAGCTTTTATTATGTTTATAAGGATATAAAGCAGGATGTGCAACTTTCTTCTATTTCCGGTGGTACTGACTTGAACGGTTGTTTTGCATTAGGCAATCCGATTTTACCGGTATATGAGGGTGAATTACAGTCTATAGGTTTGGGGATGAAAGTGAAAATTTTTGATGAACAAGGAAATTCTGTAACCCAACAAAAAGGTGAATTAGTTTGCACAGCTCCTTTTCCTTCTATGCCTTTGTATTTTTGGAACGATACTGATGGAAAAAAATACAAAGCCGCTTATTTTGAGAAGTTCCCTGGAGTATGGTGTCATGGTGATTTTGCTGAAATAACAGAAAATAACGGATTGATTATCTATGGAAGATCAGATGCTACCCTAAACCCAGGTGGTGTGAGAATTGGTACAGCCGAAATTTATAGAGTTATTGAAAAAATTGAAGATATTGAGGATAGCGTAATTATCGGACAAGACTATAAAGATGATGTTCGTGTAGTACTATTTGTAAAGATGACCAAAGGGAAACAATTAATCGAATCTTTAAAAGACGAAATAAAAAAAAGCATTAAAGAACAAGCTTCACCGAGACATGTCCCAGAAAAAATTATACAAGTTCCCGACATTCCCTATACTCTAAACATGAAAAAAGTAGAAATTGCTGTAAAAAAAGTCATTCAAAACGAACCTGTTTTAAATAAAGACGCTCTAATAAATCCGGAAAGTCTAAAATATTTTGAAAATTTAGAAGAATTGAGATAAGTTATGGGCATTTCGACTAAGCTTGGGTGTCCGAAAAACCCGCTCTCCAATCAAACCAGCTCCCTCATCAAAGCCAATCGCTCCCTGAGCGTAGTCGAAGGGAGCAAATTCCTTTTATCTTTTCTGATCGTCGTTTTTTTTGCAATTCAATGTTCAACTTCGTATGCATACAATCGTAAAAAAGACTTTTATGATATATTTACCATTGGAATAGAAGACCCAACCTATGGGAGTGCCGTACGATTAGGACCTCTATCATTCGGTATTCTTTTTATTGGAGGTGAGACTCAAGCCGGAAAAAAAGACAAAGGTAAAGGTTATGGTCTTAGGGGTGGGAGTTTTGCCAAATACTTCTCTCAACAATTGGTTTTTGGTATCTTGGGTGGGGAAATTTTTTATTCCGGTGAACCAAAAATGAACCCAGATACTAAAAAACCAGAAGAATTGTTTGGCATTCCAGCTGTACAAGACGAGAGAGACAATCTCAAAAGTCATAAGGTTAAATATTTAAGTTTTTACCATGATCCCCCCAAAGAACGTCAAAAGCGCCAAAAACAAGAAGCAAAAAAGATGCTCGTAAACAAAATTTTAAAGGAAAATTCCGATCCTACTCTTTTAGCCTACTTACCACCCGAAAACCCCAAACCTTACGGTTACACTGCTTCCTATCTTTTCCAAATTGAATTTATGTTAGGCATACACTACGGTACAAGAATAGGTTTTAATATTGCGGAACTTCTGGATTTTCTTTTGGGTATAGCAACTATTGATATACTTGATGATGATGTAAAAAAGGACAAAGAGGAAGAAGAACCCCCATTGGTTTTACCACCCGGTATGAATTTTCCACAATAAATTTTTATCTCTCCCTTTGATAACAATTCAAAATGTTTTTGATGTTTTTGATTCAAAGTAAGGATTTTATCCGCTTTAGCTTTTAAAACAACTTCTAATCCCACATTATATGAATTGAACTTGTCTAATAAGTAGAGTTTACAAAATAGGTAATTATCCTTACCCTAAAAAAGGGGGTGCTATTATGAGCGTTAGATTTGAAAATATCCAAAACATCAAAGAATTTTGGGAAAAACACCAGATTCAGATTGGCTTTCCTGTTATAGACCTTCAGCATTTATGGCTCCTTTCTTTAATAGTTAATATAGAAAATTCTAAAAATAAAGAAATATCTGTAGATGATTTAAAATTTTATTTGCTATCTTTAACGGAATTTATAAGCGACCACTTTAGTTTGGAAGAAAAGCTACTCGAACTTATATACTATCCAAAATTAAAAGAGCACATCAAAAGTCACAGACGTTATACGGAACAGATTAAAAATTTGTATCAAAATGGCATGAATGATATTTACTCCCTGTCAGACAAAATTCATTACATATTGAACAAATGGTTGATTGACCATATCAAAGTTGAAGACAAGGAATATAAGGACTATCTTTTTACAACCGATGTCGATATTGATGAGTTGAATAAAACCCTTATAAGGGAAGCGAATATTAGCAGAAACCAGGCTTATTTGTACAACAAAATAGTTGGAACTTCCAATGTACACAATAACATCAATAAAAACGTTTTGGAAGGCGTAAAAAATATCTGGAAGACCTACGATTTATCAATAAAAATACCAATTATTGACATACAGCACCTTTGGCTAGTTAAGATTTTAGTGGAATTAGATATTGCTTCCAAAAATTTGGGCGGACAAAAGAAAAATGAAATATTCCAACAAGCCATGCACAAAGCCATTCGTTATACGGATGAGCATTTCTCCACAGAGGAATTGTTAATGGAAAAGTTTGGGTATCCCAAATTTGCAGAGCATAAAACAAGGCACAAACAATTTATCGATAACTTAGCACTCCGCAATAAAGAAAACAAAAATAATGAACCGGCTGCAGCTTTTAATTTGGTTCAAGACTTGCGCGAATGGCTTCTTTCTCATATTGCTCTAGACGACAAAAGTCTTCGGAAATTTTTTACCGGGAAAATGTCACAAGTCAGTAGTTATATACAAGAGTTAAACACAGAGGGAACCTTGAAAATTCACGGAGGCGAAGTAGATTTGTACAAAGAAATGAAGGAAAAAAAGTTATTGTAATTATGAAAAAGTATTACAGGCTTCCAATCGCAGCCAAGACTTGTAGTGGCTTGTCGAATCTGTGGCTGCGATGCTTTATGCTACATTACCAATATTAAAGAAATCACCTTACTTCTTTTTGGGCATGTACAGATCGGTAATATTATTCATACCAATTTCCGAAGCAAAACAGAATGTTTCAGAAAGTGTAGGATGCGGGTGGATTGTTAAACTGATGTCTTCTATGTTAGCTCCCATTTCTAATGCCAGAACTGCTTCTGCTATCAATTCTCCGGCATTTGGTCCGACAATTCCTGCTCCGAGAAGCTTGTTGGTTGTTTTATCATAAAGTATTTTAGTCAAACCTTCACTTCTTCCCAAACCGAGTGATCTTCCACTGGCAATCCATGGAAATGTTGCTTTTTCATATTCCAAATTTTCTTTTTGGGCTTGGGTTTCCGTTAAGCCCATCCAAGCTACTTCTGGATCTGTATAGGCTACGGAGGGAATGGCAAGAGCATCAAACTGCACTTTATGACTGGCTATTACTTCAGCGGCAACTTTTCCTTCATGAGTCGCTTTATGAGCAAGCATAGGATTGCCAACAATATCTCCTATCGCAAAAATGTGAGAAACATTGGTCCGCATTTGCTTATCTACAGAAATAAAACCATTTTGTTGGACTTGAACACCGGCTTTGTCCGCATCAATAAGGTGACCATTTGGTCGTCTTCCTACAGCTACCAAGACTTTATCAAAAATTTTTGTTCGAGAATTCCCATCACTTTCAAACGTTGCTTCTAGCTTCCCTTGTTTGGCTTCCACTTTGGCAACTTTTGTACTAAGTAATATGGCTTCTAACTTGGATTCTAACATTTTGTGAAGCGGTTTTACCAAATCACGATCACAACCAGGAATTAGCCCGTCAGTTAGCTCAACTACCGTAATATTACTACCCAATGCTTGGTAAACGGTAGCCATTTCCAAACCAATAATTCCACCACCTACTATTAACATTTTTTCCGGTATATCATTTAACTCCAAAGCACCGGTTGAGTCTATAACACCTGGTATTTGTGGAATACTTGGTATTTTTACAACAGAGGAACCTGCTGCTATAATAGCATGTAAAAACTTTACAACCGTATTCCCCGATTCGGATTCGACTGATATTTCATTAGGAGATATAAACTTCCCATACCCTGTAACAATTTCTACCTTTCGTTGATTGGCAAGCCCCGATAAACCTTTTGTAAGTCTATTTACTATGCTGTCTTTAAATTCCCTAATTTTCTCAATGTTTATCTCAATGCCTTTGAATGTAACACCATGTTTCTCAAACGCTTTTGCTTCATTTATCACCTGTGCCGTATGAAGCAATGCTTTGGACGGAATACAACCCACATTCAAACAAACACCTCCAATACTTGAATACCTTTCGATTAAAACTGTTTTTTTTCCTAAATCTGCAGATCGAAAAGCAGCAGTGTATCCCCCAGGACCCGAACCTAATACCACCACTTCTGTCTCAATTATTTTTTGACTCATAACAATAACTTCCTTATATCACTCAATAGAGAGGATAAAAATGTTGTAAACCTTGCTGCTGAAGCTCCGTCTATCGCTCTATGGTCATACGATAAAGATAAAGGGAGCATCAACCTCGGGACAAAAGTTCCGTTTTGGAAAATTGGTTTTATGCTTGATTTGGAAACACCCAAAATAGCTACTTCCGGAGCGTTTACGATAGGTGTAAATGCAGTTCCGCCTACTCCTCCCAAACTGGAAATAGAAAAGCTTGCCCCTTCAATATCGGAACTGCTTAATTTTCTATCTCTTGCTTTGGAACTAAGGGTTCCCAATTCTGTAGCAATATCAAAAATAGATTTGGATTCTGCTTTTTTAATAACCGGAACAACCAAACCTTCGGGAGTATCAACGGCTACTCCGATATTGTAGTACTTTTTATAAATTAAGCTCTCACCGCTTGGATCCAAAGACGAATTAAAATCAGGATATGTTTTTAAGCAATAAACGGATGCTTTCACAAGAAATGCTAATAATGTTACCTTTAATCCTCGTTTTTCCGATTCTTGTTTTAAGGATTTTCTAAATTCTTCTAGTTCGGTTATATCGGCTTCATCAAATTGTGTAACATGAGGAATGTTCAACCAACTTCGATGTAAATGGGGACCACTTAATTTTTTTATTCTTGGTAATGGTATTGTTTCAATTTCACCGAATTTTGAGAAGTCTATTGGAGGAATCTGTGGTATACCATCTCCGGATCGCCCACCACTCCCTTTCATAACACTTTTAACATAATTTTGTATATCTTGCTTTATTATTCTTTCCTTTGGACCACTTCCTTTGATTTCGGATAAATTTACGCCTAGTTCTCTTGCCATTTTCCTTATGGACGGTGTAGCATGTGAGTTGGTTAAACCTGTTTTGGAAAGTGGTGCTTGTTCCGACACTGATTCTTGTATTGTTTTTGCTGCTTGAATTGGTTGTTGTGTCGTTGCTTGACTAACCTCTACAGGGGGAGGTTCAGAGGAAGAAACCTTTGCTTCCTCCTCAACTACATCCATGGAAAGAATTACCATACCTTCGGAGACTTTGTCTTTGATCTTTACCTTTATTTCTTTAATTTCACCACTATAAGGAGCTGGAATTTCCATGGTAGCTTTATCACTTTCCAAGCTCACTAAAGGGTCCTCTTTTTTCACCTTATCTCCTACTTTAATAAACAGATCAACGATGGGTATATCTTTGAAATTTCCAATATCTGGAATAGAAACGTCTTTAATCATTTTGCCTTCCTTTTACAAAACTAGTTTTTAAGCTTAATTTTGTAATCTTTTTTTAGGATTCTATATATTTTATAATTTTCAATAACTTTTCCTCAAATTAAATAAATTATATTGCTCATGGGTATGTTCTCTTCAGAAAGAACCTTTCTCATTTTGTGAAAACTTTAATCTGCTTATAATCTGTAGAATAATGCGTAATTCTGAAATGATGGAACCTTTCAATAGGCTTGAAAATTTTTCCCCTATCACAATTTTTTGTTTATTAGGAAAAAACTTCTATAATTCCTAAGGGTAAACGGTTAATCTCTGCGTTTACCCTTCTAATTTTAAGGGTTATTCTTCGTCTTTATCGTTCTCTTCTTCTTCCGTGTCTTTTTCGTCTTCGTCTTTATCCTCAGAGTCTTTTGATCCTTCTTTGAATTTTTCTTTAAGCTTCATTCCGTATTCTTGTGAAATATTTTGAAATTTCCCCGTTAATTCCAAAAGGTCTTTATCATTTTGTAGCTTGGTAAGAGTTTCTTGCAAATCCTTGTAGTCTTTAAAACCATTATTTTTGGCTGCATTTTCACCAATATCTTGCATTTGGTTTCTAAAGTTCATAAGAATTTCATCTTTGCTTTTTCCTTCACCTTCCAAAAGGGTTTTATAAGCGTTCTCGGCTCCAACTGTTATTTCAGCATAGGCTTTTAGAGCTGCGGCTTTTTTTTCTTTTTCGCCACCTTTGCAGTTTACGAACATAAATACCAATAAAGCAGTAATAATAAAAGGAAGTGGTGTGATTTTTTTCATAATAGGTTCTCCTTAGTTGTGGATAAAACATTTTAAGAATAGGTAAAAATTCAATTCATTTTTAAGATATTTTTAAAGAAATTTTTTATAAGAATTTACATATTTTTTTAGTAACTAAATTTGACCTTAATTAGTCAAATTCTTATTGAGGGAATATGAAAAAGTTTCTATTCATCGTTTTTTTGTTTGCATACATACATTTTATGTTCTTACGCTGTTTGGGAAAATCTGAAAAAAGTAGTAATGAAGATTTATTATTACTCTATCTTATCTCCAAATGGAATGAAACTGATGATGTGGATCCATCCGTCACATTTCAAACATATCCAATGAAACTTTCCGCAAATATTCCTAAAGCAATTAGTATTTCCACAAAAGCAGATATTCAGTTTATATATTTAGCAAAAGTTGATACTTCTTCAACATCGTATAGGAATAGCAAATCTCTTCAAGTTCAAAACTCAGACCTAGTTATAACAATCAACATTATAAATCCGGATAACGGTGAAGTTGTTGGTGGAATAGTTTCAAGGAAAGGCTCGGACACTTTTGAAATAAAACATACACCTAAAAAAGATAAAATCTATATATTAAGTGTTTCATCCAATTCGGATGTTACGCTAATTCCAACTCTAAAAGGGGTGAATAAAAAGCCAAAACCTTCCATCTCTTTAGCTGAACTGTATACGACAATTACGAAAAATTCGGCACAAGAAAATATACTCATTCATTGTTATCTAAAAAATCAACTGAATGATAATAACCCAACATCTTTTCTTGCTTATTGTATAGTAGCCCAAGTAGCAAGCAATTATAAACCTACTTTTTTATCCAATGCCAAAGTAAAGTTTTCAGTTGGTTCCGGTTT
Organism: Leptospiraceae bacterium; assembly: GCA_024233865.1. Classification (GTDB taxonomy): domain Bacteria; phylum Spirochaetota; class Leptospiria; order Leptospirales; family Leptospiraceae; genus JACKPA01. The sequence goes on from JACKPA010000014.1 coordinate 132,670, forward strand.
TACAGCTACAGTACCTTATTCTCCCAATAGTACAAAAAACTTATCTGCTTGTGTTCCAACGGCGGATAGGAGTTCATTGTACACATCCTTTGTGTATGTAGATTGCGTCTCTTCAGGTTCAATAACTAATGGTGCCAAGGTCATCCTTCAAGTTCAAGAATCATCCAAGAAGATCGACAAAAGTTTTGAATTGTACATACCACAACCAATAACAGGTGTTAAACTAAAAACGGAAGACGGCTATTCCCATGTATTAAATACGTCCAATTTAACAAGCAACCGTAGTTTTTTATTATCCAAAAATAAAGGTTATGAATTTTCTTGGAACTTACCGGAAGTAGCACCGTCTACAATAGGTTTTCAGAGTATACGTAGTCAAAATTCGTCTGATAGTATAAATTCAAAAGTATTTAGTTCCGAAGATTTGAGAGTTTCTACTGAAACAAATTTACTAAGTAATTTGGATGTTGGAATCAATCAAACCGGACCTGGCACGAATACTATTATGCTATCACCTAAGTTAATTCAAAACAACATAGTCTCTACAGACTTATACAATGGTCTTGTTACCATAAATGGAGTCACACAGGGGTATTATTCCGGTTTGTCTTTGTCATTATTGGATTCTTCCGATATGTCAAAGGGAGGAGAAGTCTATAATTTTTCTCTGACAAGTTATGACTACGGATTAGCACAAAAACAAAACATAGCTGTTATAACAGAGTAAAATAAAGGTTTATTTCATGACCAAGTTTTTTTTTCAAAAACACTGTTTATCATTTTTTTTCTCGGACTGTCATTGTAGCCGAATCTACTCCTGATTCCTCTCCGTATAAACAAAAGGATTTTTTTTAGAGACATAATTCTGATTGATCGTTTCTCTTTACCTTGTATGATTGGCTAAATTGAATCGGGAAAAAAGCCTTGGTTAAATCAAATTTTAAAAGTTCTACTTTATTCGATTATTTGGAAAATAAAGACAACTATAACTTATTCGGTCTTCCAAATGATACCAGGGTAGATTATATCCATATCAATAACAATAAAATTCAGAGATTTACGAACGAATTTTGGACTTCCAAACAAAGACAGGCATGTTCTCTACACGAAATATCTTATAGAGCCTGTTTTAAGCCACAATTGCCACAATTTTTTATTTCTCGATTCACAAAAGAAGGTGATACCGTTTATGATCCCTTTACCGGGCGAGGGACTACTATTTTGGAGGCTGCACTTTCCAATCGTAATGTAGTTTCCAATGACGTAAATCCTCTAAGCGAAATTTTTTGTAAATCTCGTATGTATATTCCGGATTTATTTGACCTGGGTAGACGCTTGGATTCCATTCCCATGTATGTTAATTCCAAATCGGACATTGACTTGAGCATGTTTTATCACCCCAAAACACTGCAAGAAATCGTATCCATTAAAAATTATTTGAAACATCGAAAAGAAACAAATTCAAAGGATGAACTTGATAACTGGATACAAATGGTTGCGACCAATCGTTTAACCGGTCATTCCAAAGGCTTTTTTTCCGTTTATACTCTTCCGCCAAACCAGGCAGTTTCTTCGTCACGCCAAATAGAGATCAATAAAAGCAGGAATTTAACACCGGAATACAGGGACACAAAAAAATTAATACTTAAAAAAACAAAGCAATTGATTCGAGATATAACGGAAGACGACAAAGACATCTTGAGAAAAATCGCGAGTAATTCAATTTTTTTGAACAAAGATACCAGATACACGGACAAAATAGAATCAAGTTCCGTACAACTTACGGTTACATCTCCCCCATTTCTAGATGTTGTGCAGTATGATAAGGACAATTGGTTACGAGCTTGGTTCAATGATGTGGATTCAAATATTATTACAAAACAAATATCCATGTTTAGAAAGTTAGATGATTGGTGTGAATTTATGGAGAGTGTTTTTGCAGAATTGTATCGAATTACGCGTTTGAATGGTATTGTTGCTTTTGAAGTTGGAGAGGTAAAAGGTGGGAAAATTTGTCTGGACGAATCTGTTGTGGAAATCGGAAGAAGTGTAAACTTTCGATGTTTGGGAATTTTGGTAAACGAGCAAATTTTTACAAAAACAGCCAATATTTGGGGAATTGCAAACAATAGTAAAGGCACTAATACAAATAGGATAGTGGTATTTCAAAAATAAGGAAAAACGTATGTATCTAAAAAAATTAAATATCATTGGTTTTAAAACATTTCCGGATGAAACGGATATTTTGTTTGATCCGGGTTATACTGCCGTTGTTGGTCCAAACGGATCAGGAAAATCAAATATTTTAGATGCAGTTAAGTGGGTATTGGGAGAAAAATCCGCCAAAATGCTCAGGGGTAAAAAAATGGAAGACGTTATTTTTCATGGCTCCGAGTCTCGAAAACAATCCGGTTTTGCGGAAGTTTCTTTGCATTTTGACAATTCTGGAAAAACGCTAAATTTGGAATTTCCAGTAGTGAAAATTACAAGACGGTTGTATGCTGACTTAACAAATGAATACTTTTTAAATGATTCCAAGGTACTACGGAAAGATATAGAAAAAGCTCTCATGGATACGGGTATTGGAAAATCAAGTTATTCCATCATGGAACAAGGACGTGTTGATGCCATTTTACACGCCAAGCCAGAAGATAGAAGAGCCATTTTCGACGAAGCTGCTGGAATTTCCAAATATAAAAACGAAAGACAGGAAGTTTTAAAAAAGCTACAGTATACTCAGCAGAACCTGCTTAGAATAACAGACGTTATGAGTTCCATGCAAAAAGAAATGAATCTAAAAGAGAAGCAAGCAGAGAGAGCAAGGGAATACAATAGCTTAAAATCAGAGTTGGATGAAATTGATAAAAATTTACGTTATTTAAAATTAACCGGTTTTAAAAACAAATTGAATAAATCGGAAACTGAGTTAGAAGAAGTGAAAAAGAGAAACCAAGAATTGATTGAACGCTTGGACAGAGAGAACCAAATTATCCAAACACAAGAAATAAAAAAATACGAAATGGAAAAACGAATTTCGGAGATGGATAAAAAGGTTATGGATTATATCTCCGAAGAAAAAATACTCAGAGAAAAAATTGATAAAAATAAGAGTTTTATTGCCAATTGTGATCAAAGGATAGATGAGCATCTAAAAGACCTGGAGTTTGAAACAATACGTCTCGAATCCATTACAACCGAATATGAAAGACTATCGGGAATAAGCAAAGAATTTGAAATTTCGATTGTTGATACCGAACAAAACGTTGAGATTCTGATTAGCGAGAAGGCTGAAGCCGAAAGAACTATAGATGAAAATTTAAAAAAAATTCAAATTGCTCAAGGGAATATCAATAGAAATGAAAGTGAGCACAGCAGACTTAGAGAAAACTTAAAAGAAATCGTAGTTTCCCTAATCGATCAGATAGAAGAAAGGAAAAAAGAAGTAGAAAAAAGTGAATTGGAAAGAAGTGAGCTAAAAGAAAATATATTAAATACTCTAGATGATTATTCTTTTCGGTTGGAAAATGTTTTGGGAAGATATATTTTAGAACATGATATAGATAAAATCAGTTCATTGCTATCCGATTTCAATTTGAGAAGCTTGCAAGAAAAGTTAATTACTCTCTTATCTTATGAAGACATATTCCGCAATATTTTACTTGATAAAGACGGGATGCTCGCCCAAAAAAACACTATTGATAATAAGATTGAAGAGCTTAAAATTGAAAACGAAACCCTTTCCAACATCATAAAGGATTCTGTGGAAGCAAATGAAGGGTTACGAAAGCTGCTAGATGAAAAAAAAGAATCCATCCAAGACTTGGAAAAAAAGATACTAGAAATGGAAACCAAAAGAAATGCTTGTTTGGATTCTATGCAAAAAAATCTCAAAGATAGAGAAGAGTTGGATGTAAAAATTTTATCTATAAAAAATTCCATAGAAGGTGTAAAAACGAAAAAAAATGAATATGTGCAAGAATTGCAATTAATAGAAGCTCAAATAGAAAGTTCGTATACAAATTTTTTGGACATGAGAGAGTCATTAGACAAAGAAAAAGAAGAGTTAAAAGATATTTTTACAGAAATTCAGAGACTTAGAGCATCATCACAAAAAGATCAAGAAGATTTTAAAAATTTAATTCCACTCCTGACCGAGCACGAGAGAAGGGTTTCCGGTTTGAAAGTTCAATTGAATTCAATAAGCGAAGAAATTTATAATGATTTTGCCATGACTGAAAATGAGCTGGAAGCAGAAAAATCAAACCTCTCTTTAGTGCAGTCCAAAGAGGAAGCAAAATTAAGAGAAATCAAATCAAAAATTCAATTACTTGGCTCAGTGAATCCTATGGCTATTGACGAGTTTCAAAGGCTAAAAGAAATATTTGAACACCATAAAAATCAAAAAGACGATATTGAAGCAAGTAAAAAAGATATAGAAGAAGTTTTACGTCAAATCAACATTGAATCAGAAAAAATATTCAATGAAACATTTGAAGTAATCAAAAATAATTTTCAAGATACGTTTTCCACCCTGTTTAGCGGTGGAAAGGCAACCATTGAATTGACCGATAAGAATGATTCTTTAAGTTCTGGTATAGAAATAATGGCAGAACCTCCCGGAAAACACGTTCAAAATTTAAAATTATTATCCGGAGGCGAAAAGTCACTAACGGTTATTGCACTACTATTTGCAATTTATATGGTAAGACCTTCACCTTTCTGTTTTTTAGATGAAATTGATGCAGCATTGGATGAGACAAATAAACTTAGGTTTTGCCATATAATTGATAAATTTAAGTCATCAAGTCAATTCATTGTTATTACCCATGCTCCCTCTACAATATCAAAAGCAAATACGATTTTTGGTATAACCAATGAAGAACCTGGGATTTCGAAAATTGTTTCTTTAAAAATGGAAGAAGCAAAAAGACTTGCCCAAGATATTCAAAAAGCGGTTTAGGGCATCAGGATAATCAAGAAAATGAAAACCATAAGTAACGTGAGTTCGATGTAAAAATTTTTGGGCAACCACGGGGGGATTGCCCTTACAAAAAGCCTTTGATAGCCTTTGGTGTAGGGGTAAACCACTGTGTTTACCCTAATAATTGTTAGGAATTTTTCTTATGTCGAACTGACGTTAAGTAATAGTGATATAGAGGTCTACTTTGACCTATCAAATATGAATTTAGTTCATACTTTTTTATAAAATTTATTTGTGTTTTTAGTTTTTGTTAAAAGGTGATTTTTAACTCTAAATATATTCTATAAATTGAATTGTGTTTTTTGGTAAGAAAAATAAAATTTTTTATAATTTTATTTATTTTAGGGTTGACCAATACGAATGGTTAAGAAATATATTGATATTGCAAAATTGTAAATTTCGTTACATGACTTCACTTGTGTTAGAATTTTACTCTTTGCAAATCATTCAAATCAAATTAAGGAATTTTTCAATGAAACAATTTTTAAAACTTTTTTTGGCTCTTTTTGTCATATCTATGCTTGTTGTTGCATGTAAAAGCGGTGACGACTATAATGACAAGGTTAAAGACGATACAAAAACCCTACTACTTCTCTACATAGCTGACCAATCCGGTGGAGCGTGTGCCCAAGTAACGCAATCTACAAAATATAATACATCTACGGGAAAGTATGGTCCTCTTTATACGGCTACCGGGTATTCCATACCTAAAGGTGGTTGCAACTGGGAAACAATAAACGGTCCTTATTATAGAAGTTCTAGTGACGCTGCAACTGCACTCAGTAATAGATGGGATAAATACATAACTATTTACAATGCTGCCGGTAGTAACTGTTCTGACCTAGCAACGTATTTTACAACTTTAAAGAGTACCTACACTTCTTCTTACTTGGATTCAACAGCTGCTAGTAGTGGTTGCGTTACTACTTCATATGAGAGTGTTACCTATTGTCAAAGTAGAGCAGACGAAGAACAACTTGAATACAATACAAAGTATATTGGCATTAGCAGTACTGCTGGTACAATGGCAACCAATCTAACTTACCTAAAAGCGGTTTTGACTGCTAACCAATCAACCAATGGTTTTAGTTCTTCTCAAATCAGTAATCTAAGGACTATGAGTTCAGGTGAGTTAACAACGTACAAATCCAATGCGGAAGGTGCAGCTGCGCTTTGGGCTTATACTGCTTATTTTAATAGAGCTTTCGGAGGCACAACTTATGGGTCATCATCTGCCACTACCTATGCATCATGTGTTAGTGATATTCTAAATTCTTATTCTAGTTTGAAGAAGATATGGGTGGCTTCAACAGGAGTAAGCTCAACTCTTGGTTTTACATCATCAGATGTTAGTGGCATAAGTGACACGCTCACCAGTTCTCTAAATTGTTATTATGGCAATGGCTATGATTCAAGCTCAACTGGTGGTGATCAAACAACCATTAGTGGAACAACCTTAAACATATACGGTAAATGTTCCGGTTTACCAGAATATTAAGATTCATGCCTAACAGGCTATTCTAATAGAACATTAGCCCCTTTTTTGGGGCTTTTTTCATACCTATCCCCATTAAGTTGTGTTTTTGCATTAATCTTTATTTGGAGGCTGTGTAAAAAGTCAGTTTTTGCTCCCTTCGACTACGCTCAGGGAGCGTTTGGAGGCTTTTCGGACATTGAGCGTAGTCGAAATGTCCTTATTACACAGCCCCGGTCATGGTGACCATACTTTGAAATAAATGACTATGTTTAAGAGTTCCCCTTAAAAGCTATATACTCAAAACAGAGTGGTTTTCGGATATGGAATTAAAGAAAATCCTTTAAAATCAAATGAATCTAATCATGTTAATCGCGGAAATCACTCTAATCATAGTATATTTGCAGAAAATAGTTAAATTTCATTCGGATTTATTCCAAGTTCCTTTAGCTTCTCTGCTAATTTTTCCGCAACCTGTTTATGTTTCTCTTTTTCTAAGCGTTCTTGATTGGCAATCTGTTTTTGCTTTTCTTTTTCTAAGCGTTCTTGATTGGCAGTCTGTTTTTGCTTCTCCTTTTCCAATCGTTCTTGATTTACCACATCCCATAATTCATCATACCGAACCAGTATTTCACCTTTATACAATACCTCTACTTTTTCTCCGTTTTTCCAATCATCCCTCGGTATTTCCCTTATACTCAATCCCTCTAATACCGTACTTTGGTATTCCCCACCTTGTTTCTCCAAAAGAGTATAACCATAACCATCAAAGGTATAATACTCAATTATTCGATTGTCTGAAGCTCTAGGATAGATTAGCACAAATTCCGGAACTCTATTGTATTCGTTTAAATCTTTCATAATAATTCTATCTTTTAGCTCTTTTCTTTTTCTCTCTGTGCTAACTACTTCCAAACAAAGCAATAAATCCTCCGATGTCACTTGGCTTGTATCCGTGTTTCTTGATACACAGAGATCAGGATAGATAACTTTTTGCTTAATTTCTTTTTTAGGTTTTGGCATAAGATACCAAACCGGATGGTCTGAAATAGAGCCAAGTCTTAAATCTTTAGCAATAAATTTAAAGGCATAAGACAAGTAATTAATGGCAATTTCGTGTTCTTTTGATTGTGGCATTTTCAATTCATCGTCGTAATAAGGTATTCCGGAACCAAAATTTGTATGTTGTTTTTTTTGAAGGATCGTTCTTTTTTCTTGAGCTACTCTTGTAGACATAATTACTCCTTTTCTTCATAATTCTTAGCTTCTTTTTTCAATTCAGAGGTGCTGTCGAATAAGCCTTGCCATTGTTTTTTTACTTTCTGCTTGTTTTAGCTTTTTATTTTTTTAATAATGCCAGCTTAAATTTGTTTTATATAATCCACAGAAACACCAAAATCTTCTGCGATTTCTTCTAATGACAATTTGCCTCTCTCGAGTGCTTTTTTAATAGAAGAATCCAATTGACTCTTGAGTTGTTCTTTTTCTTGTTCCGCTTTTTCTGCTCTATTTTTCTCTTTCTCCGTTTGTTGCCTTTCTAATTCTCGTCCCTTTTCAATGCCCTTTTCTTCTCCTTCTTGTCTTGCCGTTTCTACCATATCTTGTTCGGATTCTACATTTACCAAATATTTGTCATATCTTCGCCTCTCTTCTTGGCTCATATTCATAATTCGGAGCTTCTCTCTTGCCTTGTCTATGTTTTTGGATTGGAAATCTTCCCTCACCTCACCGTTTTTAATCATATATATCCATTCATCTATAGGCGATTGGATTACATTTTCAAACTCTCCCACTCGTATAAGATAGTATTCCGGAAATACGTTTTTCTCTCGAAATTCATACCTTGGTTCAAATACTTTGGTATTTTGATGTTTCTCTTTGACTATCAATGGTTTTTTGTTATGAATTCCAATAAACTCAGTGCTCCCATAATAGATGTAATCATCACCTCTCCCAAGGTCAAAATAAACAATACTAACAGACAAAACTTTCACCACCTCTTTGTAGCTCGAACCCAATCCTATATTTTCCACTATTACCTTGGAGGTTCCATAAAGCAGTCTTTCCAAATAGTGCATTTCTCGGTTATTTTGGATTTCTATGATGATCTTTCTTTTCTGGGAATCTTCCACCAAAAGATCAACCCTATTGAATTTGTCTGTTTCTTCTTCTTGGTTGCTTTCGCTTTCCAAAATGGTAAGAATTGTGATCGTTTCTTCCAAGAGAGCTGACAAAAAGCCCTCTAAAATATCAAAGTTTGCCTTATCTCGAAGGATGTATTTCATTGCCCAATCAAAGCGAACTACAATGTTTTTGTTTTCCATCCTGTTTATACTAACAAATAGGTAGATGTTTTGCAAGAATTAAATTAAAATTGGTCCATAGCGGTATGTCTTAATATTCCCTTTTAAATTTTCACTTGTCGAAAGAAGTAATTCAAAAAAATCTACATTTATGCGTTGGGAAAAAATTGATAAAAATGATTATTTATTAGCATTCTTAGTTTGGTTTGCCACTTTTACAGTATATTTTTTAACTCTCGGTGTGAGTATAGGGTTTGAAGATTTTGCAGAATTCCAAACTGCTGCCTATGTTTTAGGGGTTCCACACGCTCCGGGGTATCCTTTGATTGTATTATGGGGAAAGTTGTTTACATTTCTTCCTTTTGGAAGTATTGCCTATCGCGTAAACCTTTCCAATGCAGTCATTTCTTCGGCTGCTTGTTCTTTTTTGTTTATTATGCTTAGGAAATTTACTTTTCAAAAAGTTTTATCCTTATCTCTTGCAATAGCCTTTGGTCTTACAACTACTTATTGGTCTCAATCTGTTATGGTTGAAGTTTATACTATGGCTGTATTATTTTTTCTAATTATGTTTTACTATGTTCAAAACTGGAAATCTACCGAACAACTTAAAGACATCTACCTTTTTGCCTTTTTTTCCGGTTTAGGAGTAACAGCTCATTATACAAATGCTTTAAACTTTATTGTTTTATTGTTTTATTTACTTTATAAAGATAGGTTTACTAAAATCCCTTTTAAAAATTGGTGTATAGCAGCAATCTTTTTCTTTTGTGGGCTACTGCCTTTTATTTACCTTCCCATAGCTAGTAGTTTTAATCCAATCATTAATGTTGGTGAAACAAGTAACCTTACAAACTTCATCAATCACCTCATGCGGAAACACTTTGATACCTTGGAATTTGCAACAAAAGTTACCTACTATGATAAACTCATGTTTGTAAAATACTTGATGATGCAGTTATGGAGTGAATTCTATATTGGAGTTGCTTTTGCTTTGGTAGGTTTACTATATCTTTGGAAAAAGGATAAAGAATTCTTCCTAATATCACTTTTTTTATTTTTTGTGAATAGTTTTATTATCCTATTCACCCTCCAATATCCTGCAAAACCAAAATATGTATTTAATATAAGAGTTTATTATTTTTGTGCCTTTGCAATTTTTACCATTTGGATCGCATTTTTTATAAATTTCTTATATGAAAAAATACAAACTAATACCCATACCAAAATTTCAAAAAATCTAAGGAGAGGAATTTTATCTCTTCTATATTTATTAGTATTAGTATATCCATTATTTTTATTAGCTATCAACTATAATACAAATGATCGTTCTAAATATTATGTGGCTTATAACTACGCAAAAGATATATTGTCTAGTTTAGAGAAAAATGCTATTTTGTTCACTTCAATTACTACAGAAATTGAATTTCCAATAGCTTACCTTGTTGGTATTGAAAAGTATCGACCAGACATTACTGTTTATAGCCAAACAGGGATGATATTTGAAAATATTTATAGAACAACAACAGAAAATTCTGATAATGAAATTCAAGAAGCAATAAAAAGAGTAGAATGGGCTCTTATACGCAAAGGAGAACGACCAATATACTACGATGATAGTACTGCTGAATTACCACCAGGATACAAAGTGTTACTTTATGGCTTAGTCTATAAAGTTGTACCTCAAGACAACCCTTCTTTGCCTGATTTAAACATTTGGGAAAATTTTACCCTTCCAAATAAAGAAATTTCAAGCAACACTCAAAATTACGATTTTTTGACAAAAAATGTGTTATGTAGATACCTTTCGTACAGAGGGTATTCATACCAATTAAATAAAATGATCGAAGAGGCAATTCAAAACTACTCAAAAGCTATTGAAGTCATGCCAAATAATGACCTACCATACCTAAACCTTTGTTCCATACACTTCGATTTAGGAAATTATTCTGTAGGAGAAGAAACTTGTAAGATAGCGCTAGAATTGAATCCAGAAAGGGCTGAAATCTACCAAAATTTATCACAGTTTTCTATGATAAAAGGAAATTTAGAAGAAGCGGACAATTGGGTTAATAAAGGACTAAAAATTGATCCAAAACTTTCAGTATTTTACAGAACTAAAGGTTTTATCCATTATTACAAGGGTCAACCTTTCGAAGCAAAGGTTAATTTTGAGAAATATCTAAACCTTTCACCAAATCCAGAACCTGAAATAGTAAAAATTCTTAAAGAACTAAAGCAATAACAAAAGAGCAACTAATTAGTTTGCAGCTTTTCTACTTGCTTTCTTGTTCTGATAATAACTTACATTGATGAAAAATAAAATTAATGGCTCCAATATTTTTTTATCTTTACAATATCTTTCTCATATTTTAAAAAGTATGCGAAAGAATGAGAGGAAACAATATAAACAAAACTTTAGTGTTAGAAGATACTTGAAAAGTTACTTTTTCCAAACCTTTTCCAAAAACTGGTCTCTGCCGGAACGATAGCGATAGTAGTTGTAACGAATGGGATTTTTTTTATAATAGTCTTGGTGATAATCTTCCGCAGGATAAAATACCATTGCTTTTCGAATAGGAGTAACAATTGCTTTATCAAAAATTTTTTTCTTTCCTAGCTCTATTTTTGATTTTTCAGCTATTAATTTTTGTTCTTCATCATGGTAGAATATGGCTGTTGAATATTGCTCACCTCTATCCACAAATTGTCCGCCATCATCAGTCGGATCAATATTTCTCCAAAATATGTACAGCAGTTTTTCATAACTTACCTTTGCCGGATTGTAAAAAACCTGAACCGACTCCAAGTGTCCGGTTTTACCGGATGAAACTTGTTCATAGCTAGGATTAGGAGCAAGTCCACCGGTATAACCCGATATGACTTTTATAACACCGTCTATTTTTTCAAAAGGTGCTTCCATGCACCAAAAGCATCCACCCGAAAATGTTGCTTTTTTTTCCTCGCCAAAAATGGACACTGTTATAACCAAAAATATAATTGTAAATAATTTCATAGTTTCATCCTTTATGGTTTTTTGTTATATATCTAATATTATACGGAACAGAGGAAAAGTTACACAAGGAACACAAAAAATTTTATCGATGGAACCTCTAAAACAACACCCCTAAAAAACTTTCGCAATTTCCCAACAATAATTCACTTTACAAAAAAACTAAAATAATTTTAATGGATTTTAACAATGAACAAAAAAATCGCGGGAATAGCTCAGTGGTAGAGCATCTCCTTGCCAAGGAGAGGGTCGCGGGTTCGAATCCCGTTTCCCGCTTTTTTTTATTCCTGCCTAAAATAATCTTTGGTCTTTTTACAAAAAAATGGAATACACACTAAAAAAAAACGATAATGCAACCGTAGATTTGAATCTAAGCTTCTCAAAAGAAGATATAGAAATGGCTTTTGATAAAGAATATAGTAAAGCCCAAAAGAAAATTAAAGTAAATGGCTTTAGACCTGGGAAAGCTCCCTTAGATATTGTCAAAAAGGTACTGGGTGACAGCATATCAAAAGATGCCATTAATTCTCTTATCAATGAATCTTTTTTTGCATTAGCACAGGACTTGAATCCCTATCCTATTAATCTACCCCAGTTTTCAATAGAAAAATTTGAACGAAACGAAGGAATGATTGTTAAAGCAGTCTATGAGACCTTACCTATTGTTGAATTAGGTGAATACAAAGGAATTATATGGGATAATTATAACATTGAAATATCGGAAAAAGATATAAATGAGGAAATTGAGTTTATCCAAAAGAGATTGGCTACCCAAAAGTTATTGGAACCGGAAGAAAAAACGGAAAGCGGTAGTTTACTCAATATAGGATTAAGGGTATTTCCTATAGATGTAGATATCGAAAATACAGAATTTAGAGAGAAAAATGAACCACAAAACCTTTCGATCCAAATCGGAGAGCCAACGAATCTTCCTGGATTGGATGAACATTTGATTGGACTCTCCATAGGCAACTCGACAATATTCGATTTTGAATATCCGGAAGGATTTGCTGATGAAAGTTTGGTAGGTCAGAAAGTAAAAATGGAGATCACCATATTAGAAGCCTATAAAATTATACTACCGGAAATAAACGACGAGTTAGCCAAGGAATGGGATGAAAGTATACAAACTTTGGATGAACTAAAAGAAAAATTAAAAAATGACATAATCCATTATTACGATACCAACATTAACCAGAAGATTTTTAACAAAATATTGGTAGACATTAGAAATAACTCAAAGTGTATTATTCCACAGGGATTGATTTATGAGGAAGTGAGTAGAACTTATACGGACATCCTAAAAAAAAATAATATCAAAATTCTACCTTTGGAAGAATTTTGCAAAAAATACAATTATGAAAAAGAAAAGTTTGAATCAACTTTAAAATTACAATCGGAAATTCGATTAAAAAATACATACATAATTTATGAAATAGCAAATAGCGAAAATTTGTTAGTATCCAATGAAGATTTGGAAAATTATATAAATGCTCTAAAGGAAACTGAAGAAGCAAAAAACCACATACGAAATAACGATAGTGAAAAAAATATTATCCAGAACAAAATTGTTTATGACAGAGTAAATAAATTTATAAAAGACAATGCAAAGAAAACAGATTCCAAGACTTTAACAAAAGAACAAGCAATTGAATTCTTAAGCAATAAAACCGCAGGAGAAAATGAAGAATGAGTATTCCTTATGTAATAGAACAAACCAGCAGAGGCGAAAAGGTTTATGATATATATTCACGGCTGCTTAAAGATAGAATTATATTTTTAGGTGGTGGTATTGATGATGGGTATGCAAATGTTATAGCTGCTCAATTACTATTTTTGGATGCTGAAAATCCGGATAAAGATATATATTTATATATAAATTCTCCAGGGGGATATGTTTCTTCCGGAATGGCAATTTATGATACAATGCAACATATTAAACCTGATGTAAGAACTGTTTGTATAGGGCAAGCATCTTCCATGGCTGCTTTATTATTGTCGGCAGGTACAAAAGGAAAGAGATCGGCTCTCCCCCATTCAAGAATTATGTTACACCAGCCAACCGGTGGTGCTTCCGGGCAAGCAAGTGATATTGAAATCCAAGCAAAAGAAATTGATAGATTAAAGAAAGAATTGAATGCAATCTATCAGAAACATACCGGAAAAACAATTGAAGAAATAGACAGGGATACTGATAGAGATTTTTATATGTCAGCAGAAGAAGCTAAAGTATACGGGCTGATTGACAATATCATAATAAACAAAAATAAAAATAATTAGGTTTTTATATCAGGAATAAAAGATGGCAAAAGAAAAATTACATTGTTCGTTTTGTGGAAAAGAACAAGATGCGGTAAAAAGGCTTGTAGCAGGACCGGGAGTTTATATATGTGATGAATGCATTAACTTGTGTAATGAAATTATATCGGAAGATTCCGAAGCTTCCGAGCAACCGGCTTATATAGGGGAAATCCCAAAGCCTGTTGAAATTAAAAAAATTCTTGATCAACACGTAATCGGACAAGATCACGCTAAAAAAGCTTTATCCGTAGCTGTTTATAACCACTATAAACGAATCAATTTTAATTCAAGCAGCACAGATGTAGAGTTGGAAAAATCGAATATAATGCTCATTGGTCCTACTGGTTGTGGAAAAACGCTACTCGCCCAAACTCTTGCTAGAATTTTAAAAGTTCCTTTTGCCATTGTTGACGCTACAGCTCTAACAGAAGCAGGTTACGTAGGGGAAGACGTAGAAAATATTATTTTGAAATTGATTCAAAACTCAGATAACGATATCAAAAGAGCTGAGCTTGGAATAATTTATATCGACGAAGTAGATAAAATATCCAGAAAAGGTGATAGTGCCTCCATTACGAGAGACGTAAGTGGAGAGGGAGTACAACAAGCTCTATTAAAAATAATCGAAGGAACAGTTGCCAATGTGCCTCCTCAAGGTGGTCGAAAACACCCCCATCAGGAATATCTGCAAGTTAATACAAAAAATATATTGTTTATCTGTGGTGGAGCATTTGTAGATCTGGATGCTATAATCAAAGCTAGAACCGGTGTCAAAATGATCGGATTTGACATGCAAGAATCAAATAAAGAGTTCAAAGGAAAAAATGAAGAACCCAAAAAACTCGGAAAGCAAGAAATTAGAGACAATATCTTGAAGCAAGTAATTCCGGAAGACTTAATGAAATATGGATTGATCCCGGAATTTGTAGGTAGATTGCCAATTATTGCTACATTAGAAGAAGCAGATATTCAAACATTAAAACGAATTTTCGTAGAGCCAAAGAATTCCATTTTAAAACAATATATCAAAATGTTTGAAATTGAAGATGTAAAACTTTTATTTACCGATTCTGCTTTGGAAATGATTGCTCAATTGGCTGTTCAAAGAGAAGCAGGAGCAAGAGGACTAAGATCTGTTATTGAAGATACTATGATGAACTTGATGTTTATGATCCCTTCGAGAGAGAATATATCGGAAGTTGTAATAACAGAAGGTGTTATTTCCAAAAATGAGCCTCCTATTTTGATCTTAAAGCAAGATGTCAAGGCTGCTTGAAAAAAGTAAGCAATACGATTCCGGTGGTTCGATACGCAGTAACTTGATAACTCTGCTATGGTTCGATGTTACTCACCACATCGCTCACCAACCGGAATTATCAATCCTTAAACAATTCACTTTCCGGAATTTCAAGCAACTTGCCATATTTGGATAATTCATTCTTGTTAATTCTATTTTTATCACCAACAATTCCTATAACCAGAGGTTTGGTTTTAATATGTTTTTTATAAAATTCCGCAATATTATTAAATTCTAATTTTCTATAAATACTCATATTCATCTTTAATGGATCATAAGTATAACCTCTTAACTTCCAAAATAATACTGCTTGACTTAAATACCTTGGGTCAGGTCTATTTGATAGAGACGCTTGCATTAAGTAATCTTTTATCATCCCTATCCTTTCTTTTTTTTCAGGCATACTTTTTATCAATTGATAAAAGACCTCAACAGCTTCTAATGTTTTATCAGCTTGGGTTCCTAAATAACCAACAAAATAAGACGGAATATCTTCTTTGATAGGAATTGTATAAAACCCACCCGCTGAGTAGGCTAAAGAACGATATTCTCGAATTTCTTGAAAAAGTAAACTCGATGAATCTTCTCCAAAATATAAATTAAATGCCTCTATAAGTGGTTCCATTTCTTTTTTAAATAGGTCTCCTTCTGTAAAAAAAACTATTTTGCTTTGTATAGTATTATTTTTATTTACAAAAAAAACGATAGGTTCTTGGTATTTTTGTATGCTACGAATTACCGGTGAGTTGGTTTTTTTTGTACAGTTTAATTTTAAAGATTCTTTGAAAATTTGACTGACTTCTTGTGGGCTTAGCTGTCCTACATAATGTATTTCGGCTTCATATCCAACTGCCTTTAAAAAGTCTTGCACTAAGTTGTCTATATTCAAATTCCGAATTTCTTGTAAACTTAATCTATCTTTGAAAGTTGATTTTTCTTTATATAAAATATATTCCCATAATGCAGAAGATACTTTGTTCGGTTCTGATTTTTCGATTTTCCTACCTATTTGTTCTTCTTCTAACACAATGTTTAATTTTTCTTTTTCTACAACCGGTTCAGAAAGTAGACTATTTAGCAAATCAATTGCTGATTTTAAATTTCCATCCTGTCCTAGTAAGTGTAAGGTCACATAACTACTATTACTTGAAATGGAATACGTACATCCGATTTTGCTAAATTCCGATTTCAACTTTGTTACGTCAAATTTCTCTGTTCCCGCATAATTCATAATATTAGAGGCATGTTCCAAACTTGGCATTTCTCCCGTCCCAATACCAAACCTTATAGTCAATGAAAATATATCGTTTAAAGGATTTCTTACATGAAATAACTTAACGTTTGGAAACAAATCAACTTCTGTCATATCCTTTTTAAAATCTATGAATTTAGGAAAATATTCTTGATTAGATATTTCATCCAATCGCTTGGAAAATTTTGATTTTGCCTTTGTGTTTGTTACTAAAGGTTTATAATCCGGCTTTTGAATTTTTTCTTTTGTTTTATTACCTATCTTAGAATAAAAGGCTAAAAAATTTTCTCCGTAGTATTTTTTTGCAATACTCATTACGTCTTCTTTTGTAACCCTTTTTACCTTTTCAGGATATTTGGTTAGTTCCTCTAAATTACCTCCTCTGGAAAATATATTGGCTATTTCTAAAGCACGACCC
The DNA here is from genome assembly GCA_024233865.1 of Leptospiraceae bacterium. GTDB lineage: Bacteria > Spirochaetota > Leptospiria > Leptospirales > Leptospiraceae > JACKPA01. Next base: position 149,709 of record JACKPA010000014.1, read on the forward strand.
CTATTTGACTCCATCGTAAGTTGATAATCCACATACAATTTATTTTTAGCTACATCAACCATCCAATCCGGAAAATCACCATCTTGAATTCGTTTTAGCTCCTTTAACGCCAATTTTTCTGCCTCGTTTAGTGTTTGTTTTCCATCTCTGGGTAAAATTGTTATTATACTGCCTCCCAGATCATTATAAGAAGCCAGTCCGATATCTGCTGTTAAAACTTTATTTTCCAGAACCAACTTATCAAACAAACCGGATTTTTCATCATTGGATAAAATGAAATTACATACATCCAAAACAACTTCATCAGGATGCCCTTCTGGAATTGTCCGGAAACCAATCAATGCCAACTCTATCGGGCTAAGATTCATTTCAACAAACTCCCTCCCATTAAAAGAGGCTTCCTCATAACGTTTTGGTTTTGGAGAATTTCCTTTTGGCAACTGTTCGAATTTTCTCTTTATTATAGGAATGATTTTGTCAGTTTGAAAGTCGCCTGACAAAACCAATGCCATCCTATTTGCTATATAATACTTTTGGAAAAAATTATACATTTTTGTAAGTGAAGGATTTTTTAGATGAGATATTGTTCCTATCACTGAGTGTTGCCCATAAGGATGTTTTTTAAAAAAATGTTTCATGAATTCTTCGCGAACGACAAACGTATACTTATCAGAATACATATTTTTTTCTTCATAGACAGCTTCTAATTCTGTTTGAAATCCCCTAAAAACAGGAGCAATAAACCTATGACTATAAATTTCCAACCATTTTTCGACTTGGTGTGGTGGAAATGTATTGTAGTACATCGTTTTATCATGGTCTGTGGAAGCATTTAAATTTGTCCCGCCAATACCGCTAACAAGATTGTCTAACTCATTCGGAATAGCATACTCATTGGCTTTTATGGACTCCTCATTGATGTCTCTTTGAATAAGAATTCTTTCCTCTTCATTCTTGCTTTTTCCAAGCTTATCATAGAGTTCAAAAATTTTGTCTATATGGGGTTTTTCTTTATCCCAGTCAGTGGTTCCCATTTCTTGAGTCCCTTTAAACAAAACGTGCTCCTGGTAATGAGCCATGCCGGTTGCATCTTCCGGATCATCTTTGGCACCAACTTTTACAACCATCATACCAAACACTTCTGTTCTACTGTGATCTTCATTTAAATAAACCGTTAATCCGTTCTCCAAAAGAACTTTTTTTATTATTATCTCAGAATTATTTTCTTTTTTAACAAAAATATAAACCAAACAAAATAGAAGAGAGATTGTAGATATCCATAACAACCGGTTATTTAAAATTTTTTTCACAATAATCTCCTTGAAAGAATCGAATCCAAATATTTCTCAATTTCAGCCATAATGTTTAAAATCAAACAATTTATCTTGATAGAATAAATACTACCAAGATACTTGTTTACAAAAAAGTTTTTAATCAAAAATGCAAATTACCAAAATTCCAATCAATATTTTTAATTTCTATAAAAATGGTATCTTATCGGTTTTTGTTGCCAGAAAATCAGAAATTCCGGCATTAAACGGTTTGCGAGCTCTTGCCATTTTCCTGATTCTAATACTTCACCTATGGGAAGCTCTAGAATCAAAATTTATAGAAGTTAATTTCATAGCAGAAAGATTGCTTAATAGTCTTCATTCGGCAATTGAAATCTTTTATGCCTTAAGTGGGTACTTGATTTACGGAGGGCTAATTTCCGGTAGGACAGAAAAAAAACTCATAGATTTTAAAAAATTTTATATAAATCGAACACTACGAATTTTTCCAGCTTATTACTTCTTTATTTTTCTAACCTACTCTACTCTATATTTTCAGAAATTATATGTTGCCAAAGCCGGGAGTTTTCCGGATAAGGAAAATACAATCCGACTTTTAGAACAAAGTCTAAGTTTATTTTCTTATGATTTATTTTATCTATCCAATTATTTCAAAACCATTCATCCTCACACTTGGTCTCTTGCTGTAGAGGAACAGTTCTATCTTATACTTCCTTTGCTATGCTATTTTTTTCTTTTCAAACTATCTAATGCAAAAAGGATAAAAGTAATATTTGCTTTATGGCTTCTCCCTCTTTTTTTTCGAGCCTTTACCGTCTTAGTAATCCAACCGACAGACTTGGGATTTACAATTTTCAATCCTTTTCACACGCGTTTTGATTCATTGCTCAGTGGTATAATCATCTATGAGCTTGTTCATTACCACAATATTGTCGAAAAATTCGGTTTTAACAAACCTAAAAAGCAAGTTTTTTATCTAGTTTGCAGTTTACTTTTTTTATTTTTTGCCCACTTAATACAAAGGGAAAAAGAGATTGTTCTTTCGGCTCTTTTACAATATGACCTTCTTTATATTGGTTACGGACTACTGTTTATCCTTGCCATTCAAAAAAACGGATTCGTAAACAAGTTTTTTAGTATAAAATTTTTTGTACCGTTTGCAAAGGTAAGTTATGGAATGTATCTATGGCAATATCTTTTTGGAATTGCCACAATCACTCCGCTTGTAAAAAAATTAGAAATCATTTATCCTTTGGATTTTATCAAGCTATACGTTCTTATGGTATTAGGTATTTTTATAGGGTCGGTCTTTATGTATCTTTTAGTAGAATATCCGTTTCTACATTGGAAAGACAAAATGAGTGTGATTCGACTACGCTCACCAACCGTTGAGACGCTCACCAACCGTTGAGACGCTCACCAACCGTTGAGACGCTCACCAACCGTTGAGACTATCACCAACAACCGTTGAGACTATCACCAACAACCGTTGAGACTATCACCAACAACCGTTGAGACTATCACCAACCGAAGTGTAGATTCCGGTGATTCGATACGCAGTAACTTGATAGCTCTGCTACTCACCAACCGTAGGAGTCTACACCCGGTCGATCCCTGAGCGTAGTCGAAGGGAGGAATGTTATTTCTTAGAAACCTGTTTATGCCAATTAGGCACAGCATACTCTACTCCGTCTTTTGTTCTCAATTTGTTAGCCAAATCAAGACTTGGAATTCCTGGTGGTGATTCCGCTACATAAACATTTCCTATCAAATTCAATTTTTCAACTAATTTGACCTTGTTTTCCATAGCCCAATTGTTCACATCATCTCGAGTAAAATTCTTATCCAATTTTACTATCACGTTTCCTGGAAGAGTCATGAGGCTAGCGCTATTCGGATTTTCCATAAAAACAGGGTAAGTTGCTGTTTCTTCATTTCCTGATTTTGTTTTTTTTAATTCTGATTTTGGGATAAACTTTACAACAGGATTGGAATAGTTTCCCTTTCCCCTACTCTTTCCCGAATTTCCTGTATGAGTAATATCCGCTACATAATCAGAATTTACATAAACTTTTCGAGGAGTATCACCATCATACCAAGTATAAGTTGACTCACAATTCACACCTACAAAAGCAATGAATATCCCCATTAAAAATAATAGTTTGATCATTTTGATTTTTTGATTTTTCATAAATTCTCCTTTATTGTGCTCTTCCGTAGAATTTGATTTTCCAAGAGGTAAAAGTTCCACCGCTAACATTTCCCGAATTTCGATCTGAAACCGTTAAAGTCCATGTTTGATTGGCATCTTCTCCCAAATGTCTTGCCGTACCAAACCTCCAACTACTAAATGTACTGCTACAAGTTGTAGATGTTCCACTACTATTCCTACAAGTATGATAAGATGCCAAAACGCTTTCCGTTCCGTTTCCGTTTTTTAAACGAACATCCATATCGTCTATAGTAGATGTCGCCGTTAAATAAACTTCTATAAATTCAATTTTCTTGATGGTTGTTCCTGATATTGTAATACTATCTGATACACCTGTCGAATTGTTATCCGAAAAAGTAGTGCCTACACTCTTTTCCGTTCCGTCTGTCGGATAAGTATAAGCTGATTCTTCCGAAGCTACATTTGTCCAGTTAGAAGCTAAAGTTACAGCAGTATCAGCATCCACTGCTCCGAAACCATATTTGTGGTTGATGTTATAGTTTCCGGAACTGTTGATTTTACTACCACTATTGGTAGTCCAATCACTGTCACTGGAATCATTTTTTCTGGCTGATTCTGCCAAAATCAGTTTAACGTCTCTCCATGTTAAAGCCGAATTTTTTTCCAAAATTAAAGCGATCACACCGGCAACGGTAGGTGAAGCTGCTGAAGTTCCATTAAATTGATTTGTATAGTTTGAATCGCTCAGATTGCTACTACTGCTTCCGGAGTTTGCTCCACTAGACCCAGTAAGATCGGTTGTAGTTAAAGATTCCGAGTAAGTTGTTTTGTCTGCATATCCGCAAGTCCATAAATTAGCTCCCTGCTCGGAATATTTAGCTCTAGTTCCGTCGTTGAGTAGTGCACAGACTGCAACCACTCCACGATAATTGGCATAGCCGTCATAATTGGAATTATCCGTTTCGGGGGTACTACTACTTATTGCACCGTTACCTGCTGCCCAAACATACAAAGTCCCTTTGTTGTCTCTACCTGTAGACAAACCGGATTCAATAGCGTCTCGCCATGTCGCATTGGAAGTATATAATTCTCCGGTGTAATCAGTAGGACCCCAACTATTGTTAGAAACACCAACAGCACTAGAATTATGAGTCATTGCCGTAGATTCTTCGGTTGTAGTATAACTTCCCCTTGCAATCAAATTGTACCCGGCAAGGCATACTCGAGGAGCTACTCCTCGGACCCCTACACTATTGTTATCCAAAGCTCCGACAGTTCCAGCAACAGATGTACCATGGCTATTAGAAGATGTTGGAGTTGGGTCTGTCTCACTACTGGAATATCCTGAAGTAGTTGTCCAAAAGTTTTTGTTAGCACTTGTGAGCACATTACTTTTTAGGTCTTCATGTGAAATTTCCAAACCGTCGTCCACAACGGCTACCAAAACATTATTTCCCTTAATACTAGAAGACCAAACACTTTGTAAGTTTAAGTCATTGGGAGAATTATTCAAATGCCATTGATAGGAATACAAAGCATCTTCTCCTGTATCTGCCGGTCTGCTTATATCTTTACAATAAGCAGCCGCAGTATTTTGTTGGTTTAATAACCACCATAATCCAAATAATTCTTCATCACTCAGACCGTCACTACCACCACCACAAGAATAAAAAAAAGCAAATATCATAATTCCTATTATAAGAAATTTTTTAATTTTTCCATACATACTTTTTCTCCAAAGTATTTTTAATATTAATAGTTAGACATATTATTATTCAAATATGATTATAATCCCATAAACTAAGTAAATAAATAAAATATTTTTTAATTATTTATTTCTTCTTTAATAATGCTTTTTAAGGCTTTTAGCATTTTAAAAATAGCAAAAATACTTTCATTGGATGCATCATAGTTAAGGCTTATACATGCTTTTCATACTTTATTTATCCTATAATTTCTTCTTGTAAAATTCAGCACTAAAAATAATCTATAAAAAACCTGTCGGATGATCGCGCGGCGTAAATCCTTTTTGCGAGTGAGGAAAGTCCGGACACCTCGAACCGGAGGACCGGGTAATCCCCGGAAGATTTGTTTTTCAAATCTATGGAAAGTGCCACAGAAAATATACCGCTTTTAAAGCAATTTAAAGGTAAGGGTGAAAAGGCGAGGTAAGAGCTCACCGCTGTTTTTGTAAAAAAACAGGCATGGTAAACCCTCCTTGGTGCAATCTCAAGTAAGCAGTCGCATAGTTTGGTTCGGCTTAGACTGCGGGTAGAGAGCAAAGACTTTTTGGGTAACTAAAAAGCAAGATAGATGGTCATCGATTACAGAATCCGGCTTATAGACAGGTTTATACTATGATTAAAGGTAATTATCATTTTCAATATCTTTGAATATTTCATTCTTTACAATAATAAGGTTTTTATATATTTGTATTAAATCAGAAATTCGAGTAGATATAAAACTGTTTGAAACAGAATACTCATATTTATGTTTATCGAATCGTTTCAAAATAACAAAACACCATTTTTCTCCAATTATATATGCTCCTTTAATAGATTCAAAAGAATTTATTTCGGTTGCGGCTATCATTTCCGCTAGTAGTTGAGGTTCCGGATTGGAATATTCTTTATCTCTTTTAAACTCTTGGATAAAAAAGTATGGTTTTTCAGGATAATCTAATCCTTTTGATACAAAATAATCCACATTTCCACTCAGTTTAAAACTATCTGTTTGGTATTCTAAGTTCTCTTCATAAAAGTCTCTGACATATTTATCTATATCTGTAAAATTTACTCTATTTATTATCTCGCCAATAAATTTTATCTTTAAATCTTCTTCATTGTATCTCTTAATTAGGTTTATTTCTCTTTCCAGGAGCTTATTCAAAAATTCTTTATCTTCTTCTTTGATTTCAAAATCGCTATAAAACCAATCATCAAATACATTTTTATCAATTTTTTCTCTTATATCAAATAGCTTTCTCAGTTCTCTATCTCTAATTTTACCAAAAAGATAGGTAGGAATTTTTTCTATTTTTCCTTCTAATTTCTCTATTTTTTTCTTTAGATTTTCAATCTCCTTAAGTAATTTTAACTCTATGTCTTCACTCATTTTATGTAACCAATTTCCACTATTTAAAACGAATCCAATCGGTTCCGACACTCATAAGAGCAATTTTCAGCTTTTCTCCCGGTGTAATTGTCACTTTTTCTTTCATTCCGCGTGCTGTGATTAAAAAAGTATCTCCCCCTTGGAAAGAAAAATTTTCATTTTCGATGGAACCATTTCCTTCTATCACAACAACAATATGAAAAACATTATCTATTGCTAAAGGTGGAAGCATAGCCTGATTATTGAATTCAAGAGTATCCATTCTGAATTTATCATTGGCAACAATTTTTAATCTTGTTCCACTACTCCATGGAATAAATTCAGGTTGTAGCAATTCTTTATTGTTCGATTTGTTAAAGTCTATAACATCTAGTGCTTTTTCCAAATGTAATTTTCTTGGTTTCCCATCATCATCAACCCTACCAAAATCATAAACTCTATAGGTAGAATCAGAAGATTGCTGAATTTCCAATAAAAATATCCCCTCTCCAATTGCATGTACTGTTCCTGGATTTATTATGTAAGCATCTCCAGGTTTTACCTTGTATTTTTGAAGACAATCTTCTGCTCTATTTTCCAAAACAAGCGCTTTATAAGCTTCCCTGTTCATATTTTCTATAAATCCGCACACTATACCTGCGTCTTGTTCGGATTGTAGGATAAGCCATGCTTCTTTTTTTCCGGAATTTTCTTGATCGTAGTACAAAGCATAATAATCATCCGGATGTACTTGAACGGAAAGATGCTCGCTAGCATCAATAAACTTGATTAAAAGTGGGAAAGGCTCGTCTTCACTAAAACAGTCTCCTAAGACTTCTTCTCTATATTTCTCATGAATCTCTCGAAAATTTTTTCCGGATAATTCTCCATTTGTAATAATGGAAATATCTTCATGATAATCGGAAACTTCCCATGATTCCCCTATATGTTTTTCCGGTAAAACTCGATTATATAGCTTTTCTAGGTTTCTGCCACCCCAAAGCTTATGCTTATAGATAGGTTGAAATCGAATAACTTTTTGCAGTAACGGTTTTCTTTTTCGTTTCCGCCTTTGCAATAAATATTTTGAAATTTTATACCACTTCAATTCGTAACTTGATATTCTTTTTTTTAAAATGAATAAACTTATCCGGTCTAAATTTGCTTAATTCAATATTGTATATTTTATTATGAACAAGCAATTTAGGAACAAACAGAATATTTAAACTTCTAGTACTTTTATAGGTACCTTTACCATTACAACAACTACAAAAAACATCAGATCCCATACAAGAAGGACACAAAATCCTTACTATTAAAGGAATTTTAACTACTACATTCTTATGTTTTTCTTCTTTTTTTACTAAAATATCTATATCATGGTAAACTCCCGTATATTTCATCCAGTCTTTTGTCCTCATACCACGCCTTAAAAGCCCTCTTCTTGCAAGATAAGCAATTGAGTTTGTATAAACAATTCTGTCATGAGGGAGAAGAAAAAATACTAAACTATTATTATCGGTTTCTTTTCTGGTATGTTCTAAGTATAATTTATCATAATTTTTTCTTTGATTATTATCAACCAAAGTTTTATAGGCTACCAATAATTCACGAAATTTTTCACTTGATCCGGACAATTTATTATCCGGATGCAAAACCTTGGCTTTATCCCTAAAAAAACTTTTGATAATCTCAACGCTACTTCCGAAAGGCACATTTAAGATTTTATAATAATCAACAAAATCAGTTTTTTTTTTGTAGGAACTCATAGAATTCCCTTGAATCCCCCTATGAGTTCAAATTGATTTCGAGTCTCATTTCTCCCCCCTATTGGGGGGAGCATTAAAGCAAAACCCAAACTAAAGCTATTGTGGGGGGTAATTTGAAAACTCATAGAATTCCCTTGGTTAAAAAATCCCAATACTATAATAATGAAAACCCAACATCTTCATAGTTGAAGGCTTGTACTGATTTCGACCATCAAAAATTACTTGTTTTGTCATTAATGATTTAATCCTTATAAAATCCGGTTCTCTAAACTCTTTCCATTCTGTAAGCAAAAGCATTGCTTCCGCACCTTTTAATGCATCATAATAATGTTCAAAATATTCGACTTTTCCATCAAAATACTCTTTGGAAGTTTCGGTTGCAACCGGGTCATAAACCTGAAGTTTGACTCCCCTATTGTACAATTCGTTTAACAATGGAATGGATGGTGCTTCTCTCATATCATCAGTCCCTGGTTTAAAAGCTAATCCCCAAACAGCAAACGTCTTACCGGATAAAGACACTCCGTTGTAATGAGAATCAATTTTCTTTAAAAGGGTTAATTTCTGATTTTCATTAACATTTTCTACCATCTCCAAAATCCGAATGGGAGAAGAATATTCCTGGGAAGTTTTTATCAATGCCCTGACATCTTTGGGAAAACAGGAACCTCCATAACCAATACCGGCATACAAAAACTTTTTTCCTATACGGGAATCCGATCCCATACCAACCCTAACATCGTTATAATTTGCACCTAGTACATCACATAAATTTGCCATTTCATTGGCAAAAGAAATTTTAGTAGCTAAAAAAGCATTACAGGCATATTTTGTTAATTCTGCTGATTTTACGCTCATAACATAAATGGGATTTCCATTCAAAACAAAAGGAGAATATAACTCCTGCATCATTTCAGAGGCTTTTGGAGAATCGCTTCCCACAATAATCCTTTCCGGTCTCATGAAATCATCAATAGCTGCCCCTTCTTTTAAAAACTCCGGATTTGACACAACATCAAATTCATGTTTTGTTTCTTTGGCAATGATTTCTTTAACCCTTTCGGCAGTACCAACCGGAACAGTAGATTTATCAATAACAACCTTATAACCATTCATGTATTTACCAATATCTTTAGCTACATTGTATACCATGGATAAATCGGCTTGACCGTCTTCCGATGTAGGCGTACCAACTGCTATAAAAATAAAGTCCGAATTTTCCACTCCCTCTTTGGTAGAAGTGGTAAAAACCATCCTATTTTCCCCAATATTGTATTGTAACAATTCTGATAAACCAGGTTCATAAATAGGACTTATGCCATTTTTCAACTTTTTTATCTTTTTTTCGTCTTTGTCTACACATACAATATGATTCCCAAAGTCTGCAAAACAAGCAGCAGCAACCAATCCTACATATCCACTTCCAATTATACAAATCTTCATTGCAAAGTCAAACTCCTTAAATAGTGATAAAAAAAAATGTGGTATATTTTCGAGTCATTTTTATATATTCATCTCGTTTTTTAGGTGTGGAACATAGTCCATATCTGTTCCTTGGATATGCTCCATTAACCACATTTTTAAAAAGGACAAGACTTCGTTTGGCAAAAAATTATCATGACCATCACTAAATTTTTCATGGAGTTCTTTTACTTTTTGGGTAAATCTGATGTGCTCTAACTTGTGTTCGTCAAAATACGGATAACTGTATTCTTTTAATATCTCTTCTTCTGTGAAAAAATGATGCTTAGCATAATCAACCAATTGTTCAAAAACACTGGATATATCTGCAGGTGAATCCATTCTATTAGCATCGTTTAACTCTCTTACTAATTTAAAAAATGTTTTGTGTTGTTCATCAATTTTATCAATTCCTGTCTCATAAATTGCTTCCCACTGAAACTTCATTCTAACCTTCCAAACTTTTTTTAACCTGCAAAACGCAATGATAGACAGTTTAATAAGGCATAAAAGGAAAAGTCAATTAAATTAAAATAATGGTTCCAAATTGTTATTTTTTATGATACAAATATTTTACCATTCATCCCTTCCAAACAACCATTTATCCCACTTTATTTGCCATTCAGTTTTCGGTACTTTATACTTATAAACAGTTAGAAAAACTTAAGGGGCAAATACAATGAAAACAAAAAAATTTTTTGGAATATTACTTGGTATAATCATTTTCTTCTCCAATACGATATACGCAGGAACCGGAACATTTCCGAATAGTACATTTAGCAATTTGGATTATGGGTTGTATTGGTTTGATTATAATGACGGTTGGATGAAAGCCATACCAGGACAATCAAATGCATGCTATGATAAAAACAAACCAACAATTATCTATATTCACGGGTGGCAGAAAGATACGGTAGCCAGAAAATTCCGAGAATCTTTTGACCAAACGGAAGCTGGTGGACCAGAAGTTGATTTGGCACAAGCTTGGTTGAATAAAGGTTGGAACGTTGGAATATTATATTGGAATCAATTTGCTGATGAAGTTGAAGTGAAAGATGCAGAGGCAAAAATTTGGTCTGTAAATGGTCCTAAAGGTATGAGATGGAGAGATTCGAGCGGTAATTATAACAATGGTCCTTCAAAAAATGCCGGGCAATTATTGTATGAATCTTTAAAAGACAATATGGGTGATTTCAATGGTAGTGAATTACGTATAGCCGGACATTCTTTAGGAAATCAAATGGCAATTGTAGTAGCAAAAAAAATCCAAACCAATATAGGAAGCATAAATAGCAAATTAAAGCCTAAAAGAATAGCTCTTCTTGATCCGTACTATTCCAATGGAGCTAAAGATTACATTGGTAACAAATGGACAGGAGAATTATCTAGAGAATATGTTCAAAATTTAAAAGATTGGGGAGTTATTTTCGAAGCTTATAGAAGTTCTTCTGTCACCAATACAATTTTTGTAGGTGATGCAAATACCGATTTAATGAAGAAAACGGCTTTTGTGGAATTGAAACCATGGTATTTCCAATCTTGGCAACAAGCCGAAAAGCACCAAGCCGGCATGTGGCATTATTTTTATTCATTTGCTTTCTCAGCTCCTAAAATATCCGGCAGCTCAAGTGATGCCATGTCAGCTTCTACCTCAAATTCCAGAGCAACAACAATAATGAAGGGAACTAAAAAAATGGTACACGACACAGGAGCTTATACAAAAACTCCTTCTGACGATTCATTCAAATCTAACAATCGCTAATACCCGCCAATTTTAGAGACAGGACAAAACCTGTCTCTATGGGCATAATCATACCACTTTAATATAAAAATTACTTCCTTTTAAGACTTCCCAACTCTTTACAAGAAATACTTAAAAATTCCATGGATAAAAACTTAAATTCAAATACCCGAAGCATAAAAAATTTTTTGAATATAGGAACTAATTTTATTGTATATAAATATTATCTTTTTTCAATGATTTTATCGTAAATTACCGGGGAGCTTGAATTGTTTGCTTTTATTTTGAATAAAATCCGTGAGCTAAGAATCCTTACACGTTTTGCAATTACTGCTATTTTGGCTATTTTTATTCTTATTTCCGGAACTGCAAGCGTCAGTTATATCGTTTATAACCTAAATGACAAAATGGATAATTCTTGCTCACAAATGCAAACTTCCATAAATGATAGTATTAAAAAAGTAAGTCTAAGTGAATCAGAAAAACATTCTTATATATCATTATCCAAAAATGCAGAAAAATTAAAAAATGAAATAAAAGGAGCTATGTTAACATTTTTGAATATTTGGATAGTATTTTTTGTGGTACTTCTAATTCTTATGTGTTTAGTGTTTTATTTGATCTATTTGGAACTTGTGACTCCGCTTCATCAAGCCTTTTCCGTTACGGAACAAATGTCTAACGGGAACTTTAACTATGAACTAAAGGTAAAAGTGATGGATGAGATTGGAGAATTACTCCAGTCAATCAAAATTATCAGAATCATGTTTAGGAGTTTTTTTTCTCAAATTGTTGAAATATCCAATCGCGTCTATCATTCGGCAGACAAGACGATCCGCTTTGCGAATGACTTTACAAAGCTATCCGAAAATCTAGCGGAAGAAGCAAAAACCTCGTCCGATGCCACCCATTCTCTTTTTGAATCATCCAAAGATATATCTCAAGTTATTGAAACTCAAGTTGAAAAAATGCAAAGTATTTATGAAGAAATCTTAAACCTATCAGATACAACAAAAGTTATCGAAAAAAATTTTAGAGATTTATTGCAAGTTTCCCAAAATTCTGCAAAAGAATCTGAGGTAGGGAAAGAGAAAGTAATGTCTGTTAAAACGTCAATGCAAGAGATACAAAAAAATTCTATGGCAATTAAAAATATAATGGGTCTTATCACGGAAATTTCCGAGCAAATCAATTTGCTTGCACTCAATGCCTCCATAGAAGCTGCAAGGGCAGGTGATGCGGGAAGGGGTTTTAGTGTTGTGGCAAAGGAAGTCTCAAGACTTGCAGATAAGACATCCGAAAGGGTAAAAGAAATTGAAACCTTTATCAAAACAACAAACCAAGCTGTAGCCAAAGGAGTTCAAAAAGTAGAAGAAGCTATCAGAACCATCGATCAAATCTTGTTAAATTCCATTCAAATAGATTCTTCCATCAAAGACACCATTGAGAACGTTAGAAAACAAACAACCCAAACATTGCAACTAAAAGACAGTATGGATACAATGGCAAAAATGGCTTCACAAATTGAGTCCAAAACCAATAGACAAAAAGAAGATACGGATGAAATCAAAGCTCTAATATCAACGGCTTCAATGGATGCTTTCAAAGTCTCAGAAGGTTCCAAAAAACTTATACAATTGGGGCGAGACAAAATGAGAATCTCTAAATTTTTAAAAACCGTAGCAAGTGAATTTCAAGTTGATACTACAAGCATTATCCATTGGGATGATACTTTTAGTGTCCATATAACAGAAATCGACGAACAACACCAAGCTCTCATTAAAATTTTAAATGATCTCTTTATTGCCATTCACCGGGATTATGCACAAGAAGAATTGAATCCCATATTGGATTCTCTTATCAAATATACTATAGTTCATTTTGAAACGGAAGAACAACTCATGTCCAGATATGGATATCCGGAATACGAAAAACATAAGGAAGAACATAATAATCTTAAGCAAAAAGTTGCCGAATTTAAAAAAGAATTTGAAGCCGGTACGGAAACTATCAGCTTTGAATTATTGGATTTTTTAAGAAAGTGGTTAACAAAACATATATTGAAATCAGACAGAAAATATTCCAAACACCTTTTATCCAAAGGTGCAAGATAAAAGTTTTTTCAAACCAAATCCACAGGATCCAAATCAATTTCCAAATAGGCTAGGCTAGGAAGTTTGATTTTTTTTACACCATTTTTTAAAATTTCCCGAACAACACTAATATGGTTGGTTTTTATCAAAATATGATTTCTGAAATTGTTATCAATTTTATAAAAAGGACAAGGAGCAGGACCCAAAACAATGGTGTTTGTTTCTTTAATTTGCGAGTCAAACTTTAAAATTTCATCTTTCACCATTTCTATTGTTTTTAGAGACTTTTCTTCCGATTTGGATCTAGAAAGCAATCGAACCAACCTGCAAAAAGGTGGAAAGTAACCACCTTGTCTTACTTGAATTTCGTTTTCATAAAATCTTTCATAGTTTTGAGAAACAGCCATTTGGATAACAGGGTGAGCTGAATTACTTGTTTCAATAATCACTTCTCCTTTAAGTTCCGCTCGACCTGCTCGACCCGAAACTTGTGTTAATAAAGAGAAGACTCTTTCACTCGCTCGAAAATCAGGCAAACCCAAACCAATGTTGGCATTCACTACTCCGACAAGTGTTACTCTCGAAGCATCAAGTCCCTTGGCGATCATTTGTGTGCCGGTGAGTATATCAATTTTATTTTCAATCAGTCGTCCGATAACTTCGGAAATAATTTCTTTATTTTTAGTAGCATCTTGATCCAACCTTTCTATTTTCGCATGGGGAAAGTTTTCCAATAAGTACTCTTCTAATTTTTGTGTACCGGCACCGGATAATAATAATTCACCTCCTATTTTCTTTTCCAGTTGGCTGTATCCGATAGAATAACCGCAAAGATGGCATAGCGCTTTTCCTTTTGTATGATAGCATAAATTGGAAGAGCAATTGGGACATTCAATAAATTTATTTTCTTTTTTGGAGTAGATTAAGGGGCTGTGTCCTCTTCTATTAAGAAGGAGAATAACCTGTTCTTTTTTTTCCAGTCTTTGTTTGATTTGAAATAGTAAGTCTGATCCAATGATATTGTATTCATTGGTTTGGTTAAAAATTTGAATGGATGGTAAAACGGATGATCGTGCTCTATGAGTTAATTTATGCAGTGCAATTTTTCCTTTTTTTGCATTAAAAAATACTTCCAAAGAAGGTGTTGCACTCCCTAAAACCAAACAAGCTTGGTTCGTTTTGCACCTTTGCATGGACACTTGCCTTGTTAAATATCTTGGATTTGAGTGTTCTTTGTACGAATGGTCATGCTCTTCGTCTATAATAACCAATCCTAAACTTTTTACAGGAGCAAAAATAGCACTTCTTGTTCCCACCACTATCCTTTTTTCACCTCTCATAATCTGGGTATAGGCACGAAATTTATCCGAAGTTTTGAGAGCTGAGTGTAACATGGCAAGATTGTTTCCAAAAATGATTTCCAATCGCTTTAGTGTTTGGAAAGTAAGACTGATTTCGGGGACTAAAAATATGGCAGCTTTGTCCGATTTATCGAGTAATTCATGCATCAAATGGATGTAAACTTCCGTTTTTCCACTTCCCGTAATCCCGTGTATGAGGTGTGTGGTATTCTGTCCGAAAGTGTTTTTAATTTTTTCAAAGGTCGTTTTTTGTTCTTGGTTGAGTGTTAAAAGATTTTTTTCCACTTCAATTTCAAACTCTCCGGCAGGTCTATTCCTTCTTCCCACCGGTATCATTTTGTATATACATTCTCCCAAAGATGAAAGATAAAAATCCTTCATCCAAATTGCTAGATTTAACTGCTCAGAATTAATAATAGGAGTTTTGTCGATTTGTCGGATTATAGGTTTTGCGGTGTATTCCGGAATAGATTGGTGAATTTCAAAGACGACTCCTTCTGTTTTTTTGTTTCTCAAAGGCACTTCCACTCTCATCCCAATTTCCAGGTTTTTCATTTCCATTGGAATTTCATAGGTTAGCGAATCCTTTTCAAAAGGGAGGTTGAACGCTATTTCTGCGTATCGAAACATAAAGTGATTGTCTGTGTTCTTAATATCATGTGTGTTAGTTTTATTTACAATTAGAATTTGTAAATGAGAATTTTGGATGATTGTTTAGGTCGCTACACACCCTAATAATGACAAAAATATATACTTTTCCTACGAAATAAAATTTTTAGTTATAATCATTATAGTTTAAAACAAAACAATTCTATACTAAGTATATATAGAAAAGAGAACTTATAGAAAGTAACTACGTCAAGAAATTATTTGAGTTTTCAGTCGTCCAAATATAAGGGCTTTTTACAGCACAACTAAAAACTGAAAACTCCCATGCCTATTGGGAAATCTTTTTCATCAATTCTGCAATTAGCCTGTCTTTTTCTTCCAAGGCTTTGTCCTTTTTCTCCAAGGTTTTTTTGCTTTCCTTTAACACCTTGTCTTTTTCTTCTAGAACTTTATCTTTTTCTTTTAATGCTTTTTTGTTTTCCTCAACTCTTCTACGTCTTTGTCATTCACTCTTTTTATGATAATATTGTCCGGTCTTCTGTATTGATCTCCCAAATAGTTGCGAAACCTTTTGAGTTCCAGACTCTTTTTGGATTTTTGCAATTCGATCAATACTTTTTGTTTTTCACCCGCTTTGTTGAGAATGATAGCGCGAAAGTCCATTCGCATTGTTTTTCCGGCTTTCCCGTCAAGGAAATCAATGTATGTAACGTATTCTGTAGGTTTGAAGTCGATTTCAAGGATTTTTCTGTTGATGATTCTGCCAATGATACCTTTGGCGATGTTTAGGTCTTCCATGAGATACTTAAAGGCTATGTCATAAATAGGATTGGCTATCTTCATGGATACATTTGTAAAGTAAGTTTACAAAAATGGCAAGACAATTTTAGGCTAATTTAAAACATTATTTACCGGAAATCCGAATTTGCTCATAATCCTAGAATATTTTGGAGAAAAGCTTTGTCAATAAAATTCAAAAAATTACCTGAAAATCAAACAAGTTATAGTACAAAGTGCTTGATGATAAATGCTTTTTTGATTAATCTTTAAATATGAAAACTTATCAAATAGTTCACAAAAATTTATGCTTTACTATTTATTTTCAACCATACTACAACCGTTGTCCCTTCTCCGGTTTTTGATTCCACCTCAAATCGTCCCTTGTGGTTCGCCACAATACTATGAGAAACTGACATTCCAAGTCCAGTTCCCTTTCCTACCGATTTGGTAGTATAAAACGGATCAAACATCTTCTTTATGGTTTCCCCGTTCATACCGATTCCTGTATCCGTAAAGGAAATTCCAAGTTCGGAATTTTTTACAAAAGTTTTAATGGTTAGTGTCCCTGGAGTTGCATTTCCTATTTGTTTTTGTTTGGTTTCGATTGCGTAGCAAGAGTTGTTCATGATATTTAGGAATACTTGGTTTAGCTGAGCCGGACGACACTTAATCTCGGGATCATCCTGAAACTCCTTTATAAAGGTGACGTTTTTATATTGAGTACTAATGATGCGCAGAGTGGATTCTATGCCCTCGGAAACTCTCACACTTTTCACTTCGGCTTCATCAAGTCGAGAAAAGTTTTTTAAATCTTGAACGATTGTTTTAATTCTTTCCGATCCGTTAGTAATATCCGCTAATGAAATAAAAAAGTTTTCAAACTGCTTCGCAGAGAAATCTGAGAGTTCTTTTTCTTCGGAGAGAAGATCATTGAAGAAATCGTTTAATTTTTTTAAGTCTTCCATCATTGTTATGGCGTGAATATAGATGAAGTTGACCGGATTGTTGATCTCATGAGCTATTCCCGCAACCATCGTACCTAGACTTGCCATTTTTTCAGATTGCACGAGCTGAGCTTGTGCATCTTGCAACTTGCGGTGAGCTATCTGCAATTCTTCATGTTTTTTTTCTAATTGTTCTAAAAATTCGTTTAGCTGTTCGGTTCGTTCTGCAACTAAATTCTCCATGTTGTTGTAGAGTCTTGCATTCTCTATGGAAATAGCTGCTTGAGATGCCAAGATTTTTAAGGTTTTTATTCTGTCCTTTGTGAATGCTCCTGTGTAGAGATTATTTTCCAGATAGATGATTCCTTTTAGCTTGCTTTGTTGGATTAGTGGAAAACAAAGTATGGATTTGGGTTGGTGTTGAATGATGTAAGGGTCCCCTGAGAATAATTTTTCTTTGCTAGCGTTTTCTAATACTATAGAATTTAAATTGTGGGCTACGTGTTGTACTATGGAGATCGAAAGATCTTTACTCTTTTCAAGTGGAATATTCTGCAATACAACCGGGTCTTGTTTCGTGATATAACTTTCGGCTTGAATAACCAGTTCGCTTTTTTTTCCATCTACTGTTATTAAACCTTTCTCGTATTGTTGGGATAACTGTTCCAAAGTCAAGAATCGAATCTCTTCCTGTTGTAATAGTAAAAAACCTTTCTCGGCTCCTACACTTTCTATGATGATTTTCATTAACTTTTGCAATAAATCTCTTAACTTGACTTCTCCTGATATAATTTGAGAAGACTTGATGATAGCAGCCAAATCTAAGGTATCTGATTGAATATAATCAGTTGTTTTATCAATACCATTCATTCTTCACCATCGTTAAATAAATTTAGAATCTTTAAGAGGTTTTCATTTGGAAAAACTCCGTCTTGGTCAGAGTATTCTTTTTTGAGGCGATGAAGAAAATACATCTCAAACTTTTGTTCGTGTTTAACTTCAATAGATCCTCTGTGCTCTGTTTCAAAGTAATCTTTTACTAAGTTGTATGTAGACGCAGAAATATTGACTTTTCCAGGTTTACTACCTGTTTCCATTCTGGATGCTACGTTTACACTATTCCCCCATATATCAAAAGCAAATTTAGTTTTACCAATTACACCAGCGATGGCAGGACCGGTATTGATTCCTACTCGAATATCCCAAGTTAAAGATTCATGCTGTAGCTTTGTGACATCCATCATCATTTTTGTAAAGTTGCAAAATTCCAAAGCAGCTAGACAAGTTTTAATGGCATGGATTTTGGGGTCTTTGTCTACTATACCTCCAACACACATATAGGAGTCACCTATCGTTTTTAACCTTTCAATATTATAGTTTTTAATGATATCATCAAAGTAAAAAAAATATCCGTCTAGCATGTTGACTAATTCTTCTGGAGTTAGGTTTTCTGTAATTTTTGAAAAGCCTACAAAATCAGTAAATAAAATACTTAAAGAACCATACTCTACAGGCTCAACAAATCCATTTTCTTCTAACTCATGGGCGATATTGGATGGAAGTAAATTGATAAGTAGAGAAGAAGATTTTTCTTTGGCAATATTGAGTTGCTTTTTTAACTCAATACTATAAAAAATTGTGGCGGTTTGTTCCATTAATAAAGAGATGGTGTTTAGCGTTTTTAGGTTTAGCTTATGGGTTTTTGGAAATGTGAGTAATATTATTCCAATTACTTGGTTATCCGCAACAATAGGATAAACTAGTATTGAGGATACTTCGGGATTTTGAAATAGTAGATTGATAAATATATTAGAGTTTGATTTTTTTATGATAGCTCTTTTTCTTTTGTGGTATACTATTGTGAAAATGTCGGATGGTTCATCTATAAAAATTTCCTCAAATATGGTTTCATCTTTTTCTAAAATATTAACAGATGGGTATTCCAAACGAAAAATGTCTTCTTTCTGCTGGAAAGAATAATACAATAATTTATCAATAGGGCAAAAATTTTGAAGAGATTTAGTCAATCTAGAAAGAAATTTATTTGTTTTTGAGTTGTTGAGTTTTTTTTGAATTTTTATTTTTTCTTTAATCTTCAACTGACTCTACACTCACATTTTTAAGATTGTTGCTAATTGTAGCAAGCAAACGAAACGAAGTCCTTTGCCAGTTAGAGACTTTATTATAACATATCCTAACTTCCACACCATTTTCACCATAATTTTTAGCCCAGTCTATGATTGCCGGTACGGTTGAAGAGTTCATTGATTTCAACGTCCTAAAGTCCAGAATAACTTTTTTTGGTGTTTGAGTAGCCAAAACATTAGTATAAAAAGGCTCCAAAAATGGAATTAAATCTTTATTTTCACTCACACCCTGCCAGGTAAACTTAAGTACACCTGCTTCTTCTTTTATAGCTATTTCTAATTTTCCTAATGTAAAATTTTTCATATTAAATAACTTCCCTTATTACTTCTTTTTGTGCTATTACCGTTAATTTTTGACCATCCAAATTGTAACTCAAGCCAAAGCCAGACTCATAAACTACTCTGTAAATTCCAAGCTGACTTCCACCTTTAGGATGCTTTGCAATTTCTTCTAGCCTTTGGATGTACAAAGATTCAACATCATCGCTATTTTTTAGTTTATCGATTAGATGAAATAAATATTGTAACCGTGAACCAAGCATTACACCATTGGAAACAAAAAACTTCAAAGTATTCTCCTCAAGTTCAAAGCTTATCTTCACATCAGGGCAATCTGGTGTGATTACACCGTATTTTACTGCATTTTCGAGTAACTCCAAACAAACAACATCAGCCTTTTCCAGAATATCATTACTAACACGTTTTAGTTTCAATACTTTTTGAAAGTCTTCACGAATTTGACTGATCGTCTCCCACACCGGCTTTATGGTAAAACATACTTCCAATTTTTTCTCCATACTTTTTAGTTCCCTTGTTAATTTTTAGCATTGTTAGACAAATACCTCAAATATTTCCATTCCCCCTACATTCACAATATAATCGTCAATTGAAAAAACTATAACAAATTAATACATCCCGTCAATAGAAATTATGCTTTCAATTTATGAATAAAATAAAATCATTAACTTTATATTTAGGATTTTTTGTAAATAACAAAGTGAACTCATACAAATTATTAGATTCGGGTGATTTCTCAAAATTAGAGGAAATTGCCGGTCACAAAATTATACGTCCCTCCCAAAACGCTCCATATAAAAAAAATAACCTCACAATCTGGGAAAACCCTGATGCAATTTATTTAAAAAACGAAACCGGTTCAGGAAAATGGACTTTCCACAAACCAATTCAAGAAAATTTTATCCTTCTCATATCTGATTTCAAAATTCAGGTTAAACTAACTCCTTTCGGGCATATTGGAGTCTTTCCAGAGCAAATGGAAAACTGGGATTTGATACAAAAAATCGGAAAAAACAAAATTTCTTTTGAAGTTCTCAATTTATTTGCCTATTCCGGCTTATCTACTTTGGCGGCTCTTAAATCCGGAATGGCTGTGTGCCACGTAGATTCTTCCAAAGGAATGGTAGATTGGGCTAGGGAAAATACAAAGCTTTCCCAATTGGAAAATGCCAAAATTCGATGGATAGTAGACGATGTTTTTAAGTTTATTAAAAGGGAAATCAAAAGAAAAAAGAAATACAACGGATTTATTTTAGACCCGCCAAGCTTTGGAAGAGGAAGCAAAGGTGAAATCTGGAAGATAGAAAAACATTTGATAATCCTGATTGAACTTTTGATGGAACTATGTGATAACAAACCGGATTTTATCATTTTGTCCTGCCACACAACCGGTTATAGTGCCTTAACTTTAGAAAGAATTTTATCTTCGAGTGTGAATTCGACCGGAAAGTTTTTTTCAAAAGAACTTTCCATCAAGGACGAATTTGGCAATTTGCTTCCATCTGGCTTTTCATCTTATTTTTTATCAAGCAATTTGGAGAAAATGTGAATTTATACGAAACATTCTTGAAACCGATTTTTTTTCATTTCTCACCGGAAAAAGCCCATGATTTTGCAACCTTGTTTTTGAAAACGGTTGATATACTTCCTATGGGATTTCAGGTATTGGAAAAAATTACAACCTATTCCAGTAATCGATTTAAGGTAAATATATCCGGAATTGATTTTCCAAATCCTCTGGGCTTAGCTGCGGGTTTTGATAAAACCGGTGAATTGTACCCCTATTTTTCCAAATTAGGTTTTGGCTTTTTAGAAGTAGGCACCGTAACAGGAGAAGAGCAACCGGGCAATCCATCGCCAAGGTTGTTTCGCTATCCTGATGAAAACGCCCTGGTGAATCGAATGGGATTCAACAATCCTGGTTGCGAAAGAGTTTTCCAAACCTTAAACATTCAAAAAAAGACAATTCCCAGGGGCATTAATATTGGGAAAACCAAGGCTATTCCACTGGAAAAAACAGTGGATGATTACGTTAAGTCATTTCAAAAGCTTTCTAAAATTTCCGATTACGGTGTCATTAATATCAGTTCTCCCAATACGCCCGGACTTAGGGGTTTTCAAGAAAAAGAGGCTTTTTTACAATTGATTCAAGGAATAAAGCAGGGTTTAGGGGGGCAATTCTTGATTCCGACCTTTGTGAAGCTTGCTCCGGATTTGAAAGATAGGGACATAGAAGAGATATTGGAAATAATTATAGATTTAGGTGTATCCGGTGTTGTACTTACCAATACAACCATTCAAAAAAATTTGATCAAAAAATACAATTCAGTTGAAGACGGAGGAATTTCCGGTGAACCACTTAGGAATCGCTCCACAGAAGTTATACAATTAGCTTATCAAAAATTGCAAGGAAGACTACCTATAATAGGAGTAGGAGGGATAGATTCCGGGATCACTGCTTTGGAAAAAATTATTGCCGGTGCTAACTTGATTCAAATTTATACGGGTTATATCTACAAAGGTCCTTTTTTACCGTATATGATTTTAGAATATTTGGATGGATTTATGGTAAAAAACGGAATCAAAAATATTAATGAACTAACAGGTCTAAAAATATAGTTAACGTCAATACGACTTTTATTAGATTACTTTATAGCAAAGAGACATGGAAAAGCAATGCTTCCAACTAAAAAGATAACGGGATTTTCTATTTGGCTTTTACCCATTTTAATTGCAGGGTTATTACAAATTTTTGGAAGTCTTGATAATTTAGAAAAAACCTTAATTGATTTCCGCTATAAAAATTTTAATCCTGGTTTGAAGTTTTCCGATAAGGTTATAATTGTATCTATTAACAATGACTCTTTGATGCATTATGCACAACACCCGAATTTCGGAAGATGGCCATGGAAAAGAAAGGTTTATCTTCCGGTTTTGAGATATATAGCCAAACAAAAACCCAAAATTATATTCTTTGATATTTTGTTTACCGAACCATCAAAAGATGATTCTAGCTTAGTAGAGTTTAACAAGGAGTTTCCTCATGTTTCTCATACAATTTTTTTACAAAAGGAAAAATTATCCCAAAAACAGCATCAAATCTCGCCAGAAATATTAAAACATAGTTTTCCCGTTAAAGAAATAGAAAATTGTGATATAGAATTTCAAAAATTAATTCCTCCCACACGCCAAATAGGAAAAACAGCTCCGTTGTTACACGCATTAGGAGACTTGGAATTCGGAGATCGATTAAATAAAGAAGACTTATTGGTATACAAACACAATGGGAAGTTTTTCCTTTCACTTCCTTTAACTGCCTTTCATGTCACCCAGCCAATTCAAGAAATTTCTTTATTGAAAACAACTCTTACACTTCAGACAAAAAAGCAAACTTTGGTAATTCCTTTAAAAGATTGTTACTACAACTACCATTTTTATTCGGAAGATGAACTTCAAAATATTCGTGTAACTCCATTTTCTTATTTTTCTCACTTATTTTTTAAAAATGAAAAACCCAATCCGCAAATTCAAAATATTTTTAAAGATAAAATAATCTTGATAGGAGCGACGGCCACATCCATCTTTGATCAAAAAATTACACCTTTTGGAAATCTTCCTAGTGTTTTATTAAATGCTACAGCAGTCTCAAATTTATTAGAAAATCACTTTCCAGTAAGAATCCCCACCTGGATTAGCTTTACACTAAATATATTTCTTTCTTCTTTGGGTTTATTTTTAATGTTTTTTTCTAAAGGAATTATAAAACGCACTTTATTACCCTTTTTGATTTTATTGGTCTATTTTCTTTTCGTTCTTGGATTGTTTAAACTTAGTATACATTTTAACATTTCCTTTTTTTTGGTTTCTTATCCAATTTCTTTTGTTATTTCTTTGGCTTACATTAGTTTTCTCGAAGGTAGAGAAAATATTTACTTAATGAAAGAAACCATGAAATTAAACAAAGAGTTAATCTATTTTAATGAAAATTTAGAAAAAAAGATCAAAGAAAGAACCAAAGAACTAGAAGAAGAAAAAGAATATTCTGATAAAATCTTGGAAGAGTTAAAAATTAGAAATGAAGTTATTGAACAAGAACAAAAGAAATCAGAATCCCTTTTGCACAATATCCTACCTCCCAAAGTTGCAAAAGAACTAAAAGAAAAAGGAGAAGTAAAACCTATTTATTATGAATCTATAAGTGTGTTATTTACAGACTTAAAAGGATTCACCAAAGTTGCGGAAGCTGTGACAGTGGAAGAATTGGTAAAGGAATTGGATGCTTGTTTTTTCTATTTTGACGATGTGATAACAAAATATAACTTGGAAAAAATCAAAACCATTGGAGATTCTTACATGTGTGCAGGTGGATTACCGGAAAAAAATTTCACTCATGCTATTGATGCATGTTTAGCTGCCATTGAAATACAAAATACGATGAACCAAGCCAAAGAACTAAAAATTCTAATGGGACTACCCTTTTGGGAGTTAAGACTAGGGATTCATATCGGTCCTGTAATTGCGGGAGTTGTAGGGAAACACAAATTTGCTTATGATATATGGGGTGATACAGTAAACACAGCTTCTCGAATGGAGTCTAGTGGTGAAACCGGAAAAATAAATATATCCGGTGCAGTTTATGACAAGATAAAAATATTTTTTGAGTGCCAGTACAGGGGAAAAATTCAAGCTAAAAATAAAGGCGAAATTGATATGTATTTCTTAAATCGATTAAAAAATAAATTTTCAAGGGATGAAGACGGCAAGGTCCCAAACGATTATTTTCATGATATATATGAAAAAATTAAAAAAGGTTGGAAAATATATAAAAAATAATAAACTTTAAGTCAATATTGACAATTACTCGCTCATGACTTTTTCGCAGAATAGGTTGGATGAAATTCACAAAAAAAAAGACAGAGCTTTAAGAGAAAGCAAGAAAGC
>JACKPA010000015.1 GCA_024233865.1 Leptospiraceae bacterium
ACTCTAGGATTATCATACAATCCAATGTGAATATCTTCGCCTCCCCATATATTGTAATAAAATTGGTCTGCCTCACTGCTATTGTAGTAGTCTTTGGCAACCGTTTCAGTTTTTGAATATTTTTTATTTGTCATCGCACTCGTTCCCGTAATATTTCCCTGCTAATTTCTGTTCCAAAATCAACACTCCATCATTTTTAATAGTTGTGTAAAATTCCGCAAGGGATTTTCTTCCTTATTTTTTAGAAAATAGGCACCCAAGAATTGAAAAACAAAGACCTGATGGAAGGCTCCAGGCTTTTTTCTTGTAAAGGGTAGCAGGGTAGTGGATAGAACCAAAGAAAGGATATCTGGACACTTTAGGAAGAAAACTGGAAATATGGATTTTGTAAGGGCAATCCCCTATTGCCCTTACTAGGTCAAACTTTGTAAAAATCCAAGTTATCTTGCAATACTTTCGGTAAAAATCCGGTCTGGTTGGAATATTTTTTGTATTTATTCTCCAATTCTCGGTATTGCCTCTTGCGAATGTTGGTAAACCTGTTATGAATTTCAGCAAATGCCGGTAATTTACTTACTCTATCTCGTACTTCTTTGCTAAAAGGAATATGCCTATAGAACATATTTCGGACAACTTTATTTACCCTTGGAACTCCATCAGATTCGTATTTAATCCAATGCAAATAGTCATGAACGAATTTGTCGCGGTCGTTTCTAAAACGCTTTAATTCAACTGCCAATTTTTCTTTTACTTCGATAGATAAATCCCTACTTTTTTTGAAAAATTGAACATAATCCGTATAATCTGCCGTGATGGAAGGAATACCCACATTATTCCAGTCAGCTCCCAATATGGATTTGCAAAGTTCCCATCGAAAGGCTGCAATAGCTTCCATAAGCATTGTTTTAAGATCGCCTGTAACAAAAATAGGTAAAACAATCCGACCTCTACTTTCTTTTGCACCGGAACCTCGAAAAACAGACAAATCCTGCCACATCATAATTTTTCCGCCAATGGAAGGAACGAGGATAAAATCCGGTATAATTTGTTTTTGAACAAATTCTTTTAGTATACCCAATTCTTCGTCATTGTATATAACCTCTCTATTAAAAGCTGTTACATCAACGTGCATGATCTCTTCCAAGGTATCACTCAATTGCTTTTTGGTAACAAAACATTTGTCTAAAGGTATTACAATATGATATTTTGTAAGAATGGGGACGTGAGATGCAGGACTTCCGGTTGTGAGTCTGGCATTAGGGGCATACAAGGCTACTAATTCATGCTGTAATCTTGCCAAACTGGTATCTACTTCCGGTGGAACATCACTTTCTCTTTTATAATTTACCTCTCTGGTCGACATTTTAATTTTTTCAAAGTATGTCTGTCCCATTTCGTCAATGGATGTTACAATTTTTTTTTGATAAATTGATTCCAACCACTCTATTCCCGAATGAGCGGGAACGATGGGGTTGTTCCTTGTTTTATCTTCCAGGGTATAAAGGTAAATAAATTGGTTATCTTCCAGGAGTGTTTCATCAAAGAAACCGTATTTTAGCATCAATTCTACCGGCTTGGGAATGTTTTTATCATTCATATACTTTGCAAAACAGTTTTCATAAATTTCCCAGTATGTTTTTGTGATGTTTCTTCTGATTTTCCTTGCGTCCGGTTCCGGGTCCAAAGGATTTTTCATTGTTTTGAATTTGATTAATAAAGAAGAAAACTCTTTTACTTTTTCCGGTGATAACTTGGCAAATGTCATTATTTTAAGAGCTGAGCCTTCCAAGTCTTTTTTAACGCTTTCAATGTTTATCCCAGCTACAATAGTACCTTCTTGTGTACCTTTTGCTTGTGCCTTTAAAGAGTTTGCCAGTTTTCTCGCTCTTTCTTGAAAATCATTAACATTAGGACTAATATTAAAGTAATCAAAAGAAAAGATGTTCCTATACATGTTCAAAAATCCATTGATTTTGTCAGAAATAAATTCTGTCATTGGGCTTAGAATTTCCGGTGTTGTTTCGGAGATTCCAGACTCTTGGAATTGCAATATTTGATAATATTTTTCTAACATTCCTTTTTCTGGAGCAAAAAACATTTCCATACCTTGGTTTAATTGTTGAGATTCTTCTTCAAATTTATCAAGCATGGACTTCAAAACATCCGTAAGCTTCGTACATATATGTACTAGTATGGAAGGGTCGGCTTCAAACAAAGGATTTTGCACTTTAGACTCTGTTATAAGAATCTTGCGAATAAAGAAAAATTCTTTATCGTCAATTTCAATTTCTTCTATATATTCTTTCAGTAGTAGAGCACCGCGATCTTCAAATAAAAAATTGGCTGTAGGAGGCTCAGGTAACCGACCACCCCTATATAAAAAATGATGTAAATTTTCCCTTGTCAATCTCAAAATAGGGTCTATGACATCATCAGAAGGGTGATCAACTTGTCCTTGAGGATTTATATCCGGGAAAAAAGAAGGAGCAAGTTGATAATAGACTATAGACAAATTATCAGAAAATTTTGTTAATTGGGCAGATAAAGCTCGAATATGATTATTTTTTTTAAATGTCTCACTTATTTCTTTTAAAAGTGTTTTGGCAATCATTACCCCTAAAGATAGCTTTGTTGTAATAGTTTTCTCTATAGAACTGCTACTACCTTGGTAGGTTGATATGAGTGAATCTTCTATTGCTTTGATTGTATAACTATATCTACTATTTTGAATTAAATTTAGAATACCAGGGGTAAGATGACTTCCTGTTAATTTTATCAAAGGGATGTTTCTATTTTCTATTTTTTTTTCTAGAAGCAAAGAACCTTTATGTAAAATATTTAGGGAGTCACATGGAGAACCTTCTTCAAAAAGCACTTCACCCGTTAAAACTGTAACTTTTTGATTTACTTTATTTGTATTTATAGGCATTTTTTACGTCCAAATTTCATTGAGTTTTCATTTAACTTTTCAATTCAGTATAATTTATTACTTAAAATTCAGTTGTCAATGGTTAATTGGCGTGATTTATTGTTCCAATAAAAAATTTTGAATTTTAATACGGTGGTACGGATTTTATAATTCAAGCTTTTTCCTATAGCTATTTATTTCATCTATGTATTGAGAAAGTTGCAGGTGTAACATTCTTTTTTCGTGCTCTAGGTGACTATAGTTTCTGATTAGATTCGCATTTGTTTGGGCTAAATCAGCTTGCTTTAAAGTGGTTTCGGCAAGTTTTATGACCAAAGATTGTCTTTTTTCATCGAATTCTGAGACCTTTTTTTTGAAGTTTTTTTGTATATCTTGTAGTTTTAGCTGCATATCACTGATTAAAGTTTCTTTTTGATATGTATCACAAAATATTTCAAAATAAATTTTGACTTTTAATCTGAATAAATCTAAGTCAAAAGGTTTTAATAGATAATCCGTAGCTCCCAGGGAAATCCCATAGAGTATGTCTTCCTTATTAACAAAATAGCCGGAAACAAATAATATTGGAACATATTTTATTTTCAAAGCCTCTTTGATTTTTAAGATTAAATCAAAACCACTTTCGTCACCCAATTGGACATCCAATATAATCAATCCGATTAAGAGATCATTTTTCCGGATAATTTCAAGTGCGTCATCCGGTGTTTGTACACATAAAATAGAATAGCCTTCCGGCTCTAATAAAGTCTCTAAAACCCTTAGATATGTCCGCTCATCATCTATAATTAAAATGTGGTTTTCTTTGTTCATTGGTAACGTTAAAAATTAAAATCCATTAGTATTCTAAGACTCGTTAAGAAGTCAAGTTTATATAAATTATTTTATAAAAAAACAAGCTCCCGCTGCAGGAGCCATTCCAATGAATTATTTTGCCTACTACTTACTGACCTTTATTCCGAAAGATCGATATTCCCGAATACTGGTTTGCCACGATGATGTCCGGTTTTTTATCACCGTCCAAATCTTGGATCACTATATATTGAGGTGATGCTCCAGCTGTTGGTTTTTTAAAAGTACCACAGCCATCTTGGCTGTAATTTTACAGGCTGGAAGCCTCTAGTACTTTTCTTTTTCTTTCGTATGTGCTTAATTTACTAACATGTCTAATGATTTGTGTCTCAATATCTTCTT
This sequence comes from Leptospiraceae bacterium, assembly GCA_024233865.1. Taxonomy (GTDB): domain Bacteria; phylum Spirochaetota; class Leptospiria; order Leptospirales; family Leptospiraceae; genus JACKPA01. The sequence continues at coordinate 4,121 of JACKPA010000015.1, forward strand.
GCTTCAATGGTTGGATATTACTGTGATTTTCTAAGAGTTGAATAATATTTTGTCTGTACTTTTCTATTTTACCCATTCGATTATCTCCTTTGCTTCAGGGTTGAAAATAATAATTTCAACATTAAATTTCTTTATAAGTGACCTTATAAAGCCAAATCTTAAAATCACAGTTTAAACTGTGGGTTACTAGGGTGTCTCCAGTTTATCGATCTCATCTTCATAGCTTTGTGTCCTATGATGTTCTTGCTGATTTTTTATGTATTTATATACTCTATCTAAGGAAGAATTGTCAACTGTTAAACACGAGTAACCCCTCGACCAGTAGAGTTCCGGAATGCTAAAAGAGGTGTATCCTTTTAAATGTTTTACAACTTCCGATATGCTGTACTTGGGGGGGATGGACGTTAGGATATGGATATGGTCTTCCACACCGTTGGCTATCTTGATCTTCAGTTCAAGTTCCTTCTCTTTTTCGGAAAAGAACTTTTTGATTTCTTCATGCATTTCACGAGTTATTATTTTTTCTCTGTTTTTCGTTACGAAGATCAGGTGGTAGTTTAGGTTGTTGAAACATCTTGCCATAGTCTTTCTCCTGTCTACCACCTAGTTACCCACAGCAGGCTAGTTAGTTCTCATAAGCATACTCCGTAAATTTCCTCATGCTAGGTGGTTGTAATCCTAAAACTATGTCAGATTTTGGAACTCCCATTCCTTCAAGTTCTTTTGCTAGTTGTATGTCAGACATATTTCTTTGAATCCATATTTTACCATTTTTTATGTCAAAGTGAAATATGCATCCGAATATTCTTTCGTCTTCTTTCCAGCCAATCGACAAAAGTTGATAATGATCATTCTTGCTATCAATAATGATTTGTGTCTCAATATCTTCTTGCTTCAATGGCTGGATATTACTGTGATTTTCTAAGAGTTGAATAATATTTTGTCTGTACTTTTCTATTTTATCCATTCGATTATCTCCTTTGCTTCAGGGTTGAAAATAATAATTTCAACATTAAATTTCTTTATAAGTGACCTTATAAAGCCAAATCTTAAAATACCCTTTTTCACTTTGCTTGCGTCAGCATCATTTTACGTCCTAGTTACCCACCAGTTTGGCTCTGCTTACGAATAGTGATACTTGCAAGCTATAATTAAAATTTCTTCTTCTGTCACCTTGTAAATCAGTCGATGCTCTAAGTTAATTCTTCTCGACCAATAACCGGAGTATTCATGTTTTAATGCTTCCGGTTTACCTTTTCCTTTGTATGGAGTTCGTTGAATTTCTTGTATCAATTCTAGTATTTTTAGTGCAATCTTTTTGTCGTGTTCTATCCATTCTTTCAATTCGTCAAAAGCTTCCGGTTCAAATACTAAATTCTTCATGGCGATTTATTGACCATTTTTACTACATCATCTGATGATATAGTTACTAAACTATTCTTTTGATTTACATTTTGAATTCTTTGCATCAGCTTTTGATGATTTACTTGAGAAGATTTTAAATATTCTGTTTCGTCCATGGTATGAACTTCTTTTTCAACTACCGTTACTCCAAACCTTTCTGCTATTGTAAGTAATAGCTCTAAATCCTTATTATCTGGTATATTAAAAGTAATTGTTACCGTTTGCATTTAGTCTCCTTTTTTAGGGTGTCTCCAGTTTATCGATCTCATCTTCATAGCTTTGTGTCCTATGATGTTCTTGCTGGTTTTTTATATATTTATATACTCTGTTTATGGAAGAATTGTCAACTGTTAAACACGAGTAACCCCTCGACCAGTAGAGTTCCGGAATACTAAAAGAGGTGTATCCTTTTAAATGTTTTACAACTTCCGATATGCTGTACTTGGGGGGTATGGACGTTAGGATATGGATATGCTCTTCCACACCGTTGCCTATCTTGATCTTCAGTTCAAGTTCTTTCTCTTTTTCGGAAAAGAACTTTTTGATTTCTTCATGCATTTCACGAGTTATTATCTTTTCTCTGTTTTTCGTTACGAAGATCAGGTGGTAGTTTAGGTTGTTGAAACATCTTGCCATAGCTACCTACCACCTAGTTACCCACAGCTTAAGCTGTGGGTAACTAGCCGCCCACACCCTCTCCCACCAGCTCGGTTCTGCCCGAGTGAGCAAAGTTCCCGTAGTTGCGTCTACGGAAGCGAGGTATGGATGAACCTGTCCACCTATAGTGGTGAAAGAACCTCCTATGTATACGGTGTTACCTGAGACTTCTATTGCGTATACAGTTGGAACTCCACCGGTTGCATTTGATACCCAAGCAGTTGCAAGTCCAGTAGTTACATCAATAGCTGCTATTCTATATCTTGCTTGTCCTCCTGTACTGCCAAAACCTCCTCCCACATAGATAGTAGTTCCAGATATTGCTATTGTCCAAACATCTCCACCGCTTACATTAGGGTTCCAAGGGGTAGCAAGACCAGTGGTTGCATCAATTGCTGCTATTTTATTTCTTGCTTGTCCACCTATGTTCGTAAAATCTCCACCAACATATATAGTGGAACCAAAGATTAATAAAGAATAAACAGAACTACTTGAGCTAGGATTCCAAGCAGTAGCAAGTCCGGTTGTGGCATCAATGGCTGCTATTCTATTCCTTGCTTGTCCTCCTATATTGGTAAAATCTCCTCCAATATACACAGTATTGCCTGAGACTACTATGCTACGAACATTGTTATCTACATTAGGATTCCAAGCAGTAGCAAGTCCGGTTGTGGCATCAATAGCTGCAATTCTATTCCTTGCTTGCCCTCCTATGTTGGTAAAATATCCACCAACATAGATAGTGGAACCAGAGATTAATGAAGAATAAACAGAACTACTTGAGTTAGGATTCCAAGCAGTAGCAAGTCCGGTTGTGGCATCAATGGCTGCTATTCTATTCCTTGCTTGTCCTCCTATATTGGTAAATTGTCCACCTACATATACATTAGAATTAGAAATTGTGATAGAACGAACAGTATCGTTTGAATCAGGATTCCAAGATGTAACATTTCCTGTTGTTGTATCAAAAGCAAAAATCTTGTTTCTTGGAATTCCATTTACAACATTAAAATATCCACCAACAAATATGCTAGAACCAGATACAGCTAAGGTGTTTACAATACCATTTGCATTAGGATTCCAAGCAGTAGCAAGTCCGGTTGTTGCATCGATAGCAGCAATTCTATTTCTTGTTTGTCCTCCTATGTTGGTAAAATAACCACTTATATAGACAGTTGTACCTGAGATTTCCATATCATAAACATAATCATTTGCATTAGGATTCCAAGAGGTAGCAAGTCCAGTAGTTGTATCAATAGCAGCAATTCTATTTCTTGTTTGTCCTCCTATGTTGGTAAAATAACCACTTATATAGACAGTTGTACCTGAGATAGCTAAAGAATAAACCTCACCATTTGCACTAGGATTCCAAGCAGTAGCAAGTCCGGTAGTTACATCAATGGCTGCAATTCTATTTCTCGTTTGTCCTCCTATGTTGGTAAACTGCCCACCTACATATACAGTAGAACCTGAGATTTCCATAATCTCAACAGAATTATTTGCATTTGGATTCCAAGCAGTTGGAACCCCTGTTGTAGTATCAATGGCAGCGATATAAATTCTTGCCTGACCTCCTATATTGGTAAACCATCCTCCTGCATACACAGTAGTACCAGAGACAGCTATTGTTTCAACTTCGCCATTTGCATTAGGATTCCAAGCAGTAGTAAGTCCAGTAGTAATATCAATAGCTGCAATTCTATTTCTTATTTGTCCACCTATATTAGTAAATGATCCTCCAACATATACAATTGAACCAGATTTTGCGATAGCAAAGACAGCACCATTTGCGTTTGGATTCCATGAATGTAAGCTACCATCTGAATTGATTCGAGCAAGATAGTTTCGAGTTTGTCCCAACATTTGAGTAAAATTTCCACCTATATAATATCCACCTGCACCGTCAGGAGCAGATGCATAAACAACACCATTGAGCTGCAATGGAGGAGTGACAACATTTCCGGTTGTCGGATCAAGGATAGCTCCGTACTGATTATCAGGTGCTCCCACACTAGTAAAAATTCCTCCCACATACCCGATATTGCAAGCCAAGGCAATGGTATTCACAGTTCCGTCTGTTACGACTGACACTTTTCCCGAAGGGCAGGTGGTTGTTGTAAAGCCTGTAGTGCTCACAAAGTCGGTTGTCATGGCAACGCCGGCACTGCTTTGGACTGTGTTCAAGACTTTGATCTTGTAATTGGTTGATTGTTGCAAATCTGCTGAAGGAGTGAATGTGATGGTTGGATTGGCTGTGGTGTTTAGAGTTCCGCCTACGCAGGTGTTGCACTGAGTTGGATCGAACCTGAGCAAGCTCCGTCAGTGGCTTGAACTGTCAAGGTTGCGGAGAGCATGGCAGTGTTGAACTGGATGGAAATGGTCTGGTTTAAGGCTACACTTGTTGCTCCTTCGGCTGGAGTGGTAGACGTGACCAAAGGAGAGCAGTTTACAACTACATTTGTGATAATGGAATTGGTTATCAGTCCTGTTCCATTGGAAACGGCACAATTCTGACCTGTAGGTTGGGAGAGAATACTCACGATATAAGGCAGACCGCTTCCTACCGGGACAGAAAACGTATAGCTACTCGAACCGGATGAAATGCTTATTGTGTCATTGACACCTCCGGTGAGTTGCAATTGCAAGCCGCTTGTAAGAAGGTTGTTGATGCTCCCGCCAACCGTATAGGTATTGGCAGTACAATTGACCGTCAGGGTGACATCTGATCCGGACATGGTTCCGATTGGTGAAGAAACAGAGCAATTATGCTCAGCTGCTTGGCTATAAATTGTTACATTATAAGAACTTCCGCTTAAAACGGGAGTAGCAAAAGAAGAAATTCCGTTTGAGGAAATGCTTAAATTGTCACCTCCGTTATTTTGTAAAAACATGGTTCCGGCATTGAGTCCGGTGACGTTTACTTTTACGCTGTAGAAGTTAGTTGTGCAGCTGATGTCAACATTACCCAGGTCAGTTGTGATTGTTCCGGATGAGTTTGCAATTACGCAGGTTTGGTAAGGATTTATGGGTTGGTTGATGATGCTGACGGTATAGGAACCGGATGGAACACCTCCGAAAGCATAGTTTGCGCTACCGGGGGCAATAGCAGTCTCTTGGGTCACTTCTCCGCTGAGCTGTAACTGAAAATTAGAGCCGGTTAAACCGGTTACTCTTCCACCCAGGGAATAGGTTGCTCCACAATTCACCACCACATTAACATCACCGCCACCGATTGTTCCGCTTGGATTGGCTATTCTACAAACCAAAGCAGAAGGTTGAGCAAAAATCGTAACCAGAAAAGGCTTACCGGTCTCTATTGCTTGGCTAAAATAAAAAGTCCCATTGGAGCTGATTCCGAGGTTGTCGCCACCGTTGTTCTGGAGGGAAACCATTCCGGAAGAAAGACCGGACACCGTAACACTTACTTTGTAAGAATTACTCACACAATCCACCAAGACATTGGTAACGTTTCCGGTTGCTGTTCCGTTGCCATTGGTAACAGAGCAGGTTTGCCAAGGTTCGCTTGGTTGGGAAGAAACCGTTACAACGTAGGTTTTGTTTTTCAGAATTTTGGAAGGAAACGAAAATTTTTCATCCTCAGAAATGCTGAGGTTGTCGCCCCCGTTGTTTTGCAAAACAAGACCTTTTCCTTGTAAGCCGCTGACTTCTCCGCCAAGACTTAAGTATGTCTGTGGTCGAAGAAGAGCCAAAATAGCAGTAGCATAAGATGCAAAATCAGGCATTTTCAGTTTACATCCCGTGAGTGATAGTACTATCAAAGTTCCACTTAAAATCCCTTTTAACATTGTGTTTCTCCTTTATTATCTTATCCACAAAAATCGAATCTTTCCTGAATTTTCAATTGAATCAAATTCATGGTGATCAGAAGTAACCAAAACACCATTTAGTTTTTCAGCAAGTCCAAGTGCCAAAGAATCAGCCACAGAAACTTTAAAAGTGTTTTTATAATATATTGCCTTTTCTAAATGTTCTTTGTCAAATTCATAAATTATTTCAATTGGAAGGTTTTCTATATCGGTAAAAATATCCATCCCTCTAACAGATTCCGTACTCCTCTCTAAATCATAGCAAACTTCAAATACATTAATAACTGATATAAATTTCTTTTCATTTTGCTCTAGAATTTTTTCTAACTTATCAGCTCCATGCTCTTGGTTGAAATAAGCAATTAAAGAACAAGCATCTAATATGTAATTCATCGTTCTATTTCCTTTTCTTTCTGCTTTTTTTTCATAAATTCGTCCAAACTACTAAGTTTCCCTTTGTACTTACCTTTCAAATTTTTCCAACTACTGTTTTTGGATTGTTCTTTCACAGGTAAGGGGAATGCGATAATCTCAATTTCTTTACCTATAAAATCTTTTGGCAATTGAATAGTCACGATTCCATTTTCTGGAATTATAATTTGACGTATCATAATATTCTCCTTATAACATCAATAAAGTCGTTTTGTCCGGATATTTGGGATTTGGGTAAACCTTTTGCTGGTTGCAATCAACCACCAAATCCATTTGCTCCAAAGGAATCTGTCCTATGATAACGTGATCGCTATTTTCCTCGCAAATACAGTCTCCATTCCAATTCCTGTCTTGGATAACAACAGACACAACCTTTGCTTTGGGCTTGAATTGTCTGTCTCCATTGGCATAAACCAATCGCACCTTATCTTCTTCATCAATATCCAGACCAAGCTGTTCTGCGATTTTTTTGGGCAAGCTTGCCATTACTGCTCCGGTGTCTATGATTGCTTCAACTTCCATCCAGCGTATCTCTTCTTTGGAAATAAGTCCTTTTTTTGCGTTCCAAAGGTCTCCATAGTTGATTAACTTTACCTTTTCTGTTACTTTTCCCATGGTTTTCTTCCTCTACTTTACTCAATGTATACATTTTCCGGTGTAATAAATTTGATGTCTTCCTGCTTGATGGTTTTGGATAAAAAAATACCAAACTTACTAATTCCAGGTTTGCTTATGGTTTCTTCCAAATTGCTTTTGGCAATATTCGCCCTTACCTTTAGCAAATAGTCACCCGTTTTTAATAGGCTAATATCATCTAACGTAAACTCATTTGTTTTGATACCACTTTTTTTTAATATCCTTTTGTTTCCAGCTAACTCAGTCAATTCAAGCTCATAAGAAATTGCTCCCGAAACATTGTCCCATTTAAAATACAATTGCTCTTTATCCGCTAAATCTATTTTTGACTTATCTTTTGGAAAGAGAATGGTAGGTGTCGGGTCATATAGAATGGAAAAAACACCTGCTGAACTTGTTGTAGATCGGTTTTTGTTGCCTTGAACTTTTACTCTCCAGTAGTAATGTCCTGGTTCCAAAGGTGTGAGGACAAGAGAATTTGTTTGGGAGGCAGCTGACTTGATGAGTTCTTTGAATTCCGGATCGCCGGATAGTTCCAGTGTGTAACGATCCTTTTTGGGCGATGATTCCCATGCAAATTGAACCTTAGTCTCTTTTGTTTCAAAATGATTTTTAGGCTCTATTAGAGTAATCTGCGTTTCCGAATATTGGCTAAAACCAAACGAAAGTATCTCCGAATCTATTTTGCTTTTTCCGTCTTTTAAAAAGCCTTGCACTCTCCAGAAATACCGACCTTCCTCCAATGATTTCTTTAATCGAATAGAGCGTAATTCCGTTTTTTGATCTTCTACAATGGATTGAAATTCTTTGTCTTTGGCTATTTGAAGTCGATATGTTACATAACTTTCGGATGACTTCCATGCAAAATTTAAAGGTTCTTCTTCGGAAAAATTGTGGTCTTTAGGTGGGCTTAGTAGTTCAGGAGGTGAAGGAGCACTTCTTTCATTGATAATAAAAGTTTTAGTTTTGGAAATTCTCCATGCCGAATCCGGAAAACCTGTCTTTGTGAGTATCCTATAGTAATAAGTTCCTTTTTTGAGGTCGTCAACCACAGTGCTTTCGTTTTCCGTAAGTCTGTCTGTTACCAATTTGCTAAAATCCGGAGTTGTAGAAACTTCGAGTTTATAGTAAGGAATAAATTCATTTCTGCTCCAACTTAGGAGAATTCTGGGTGGCTCGGTGAGATAGAAAAAGCTGGCTCCATTTTCCGGGGTGAATGGGGCAACAGGGTTGTCATCCACGATATAAAAATTGTCAGATTGTATATCTTCTTTTTTAGAGTTGGTAACCTGCCATTTGTATTTTCCTGGTTCAAACTTGTCTAAATAAGTCTTCTCTTTGATACTTTTATACCGAATCCTTTTAGGTCGTCCGGAAATATTGTATATTTCCACAAAATATCCTTCTTCTTCCGAATCATCACCTTCCCATTCAAATCGAACTTCTTGAAAAGAAGCCTGTGTAAGAAAATATTTTGAATTAATAGGACTTAGTAATCTTATTTTTCTTTTGGTTTGCTTGAATTTTTCACCTCGTATTTTTAACTCCTCATCTTTTTTAATCTCTCTAACATTCTCACCTTTTTTTACCTCTGCCTTTCCGTCTCTTACGTCTATATCCAAAATGGAATCCGATGCTTTGGTTAGCTTTATATCTCCTTTGTCCAATTTGATTTCCGAATCTCCGGATTTGATTTTCAGGTTTTTTGCATCCTCCCCTACATTTAGAGAATTTAATTGCATCTTTCCCTCAAGAAAATTCACGTTTAGGTTATCTTTTTCCATATCAAACACAACCATAGAGTTGGATTCTAACTGAATTTCCGTTTTATCATTTAACAAAACCGTAATCTTGGAAAACTGATCCGTTCGTATGGTGTCATAATTATAAACCGCAGAGTTGATCTCAACGTCTTCCCACAAAACTTGAGAACCAAGTTTACGATTGACTTCATTGACCTTATAAACAACCCTTCCCACCATTTTACCTTCTTTCATTGCCTGCTTGGAGTGAAAGTCATAAAAAAGCCAAAGGCTTAAAAGTAGAATTAAAAGAAATACGATTAGATTTATCTTTTTTGATTCGATTTTGATCTTGGACTGTAATTCTTCAAACATATCTACCTACTTATGCTTTCTTGTAAAAACACCATCCCAATTTTCACCGGGACTGCTATTGCTATAGTATACACACCTGTCTATAAGAAGCTCTGCTGCCTTGTCTTTTTGTTTCGAAATTTGTATCACTTCGGAAAACTTTTCAATGGCGTTTACCCAGTCTTGTTTCAAATACAAGGAAAATGCCTCATTATAAATTTCCGAGGATTCTAATACGTGCTTGGGAACTTCTGTTTTGGAGCATATCAATTCGTAGATTTTTACTGGTTCGTGTTTTCCTTTTACCCTAACCAAATCCAAAAACCTAGTAAACATCTCCTGCTCTATACCATTTTTTGTATTCTCACTAACCAAAATATTTACACCATAGTCTTTTCCCGCAGCCTCCAAACGAGCTGCGAGATTTACCGTATCACCCATCATTGTGTAAGAAGCAAGGGCATCCGTTCCCATAAAGCCTACCTTTGCAGGTCCTGTATTCAATCCAATCCGAATATCCATCGCTTGTGCTTCTTTGATGTATAACTCATTTTTTGTCCAGTATTCTCGTAATTCATGCAACTTTTTTATCATTTCTACGGAAGCTCTAGCCGCCTCCAAAGGGTGATTTGGAACGTCGACCGGTGCGTTGAAAATACCCACAATGGCATCTCCAATGTATTTATCCAAAACTCCACCATGCTGTTTCAGAATAATTGTCATGGCAGACAGATATTCATTCAAGAGAGATGCCAAATCAACAGAAGATAACTTTTCACTGATTGTAGAAAAACTGGCTACATCAGAGAAAAAGGCTGTGATTTGTTTTTCTGCTCCTCTTTTGAGAGCTTGTAAATCGATCATGGCTTCTTTCACCACTATCGGATCTACCATATTCCCAAGAATATTTTTTACTTTATCCCTTTCTTCGAGACCTTTACCCATGTCCACAAAAGAATCGGTTAAAAGACCCACCTCATCTTTAGTGGTTGGTTGAATTGGTACATGAAAATTTCCAGTCTCTATTTCTTTGGTTGCCAAAACGAGTTTGAGTAGAGGCGTAGTTAAGGTATTGGAATAATTATAAATAACCAAAAAAGCGATACACAAGGTAATGGTCATAATCAGAATGTTCCGTCTTTGAATTCGATAAACTTCTGCAAATGCCTTTCCCTCCGGAACAGTAGAAACAACCCCAACTCCCGCAAACCCTATCTTTTTGTAAGAGCCTATGTATTTTTCTTTTGCAATTTTATCGAAGTAAGTTTTTTGACCGCTATCCAGTTTGCTCTTCAACATCTCCTGTACTATCGGAAGTTCAAATAGATTTTTTTCATTTAGGATCATTTGCTCTTCCGGATGAACAACAATATCTCCTCTGTCATTGATAAGAAATATTTCCGTAATCCCTGTTTTGGACTGCTGAAATGCGTCTTTGACCCTGTTGGTTCTTAGAACCACGATAATGATGCTGTCCAAAGTTTTTTTGTCACGTGGAACGCTAATGGCAAATGTGGGAAGTTTTGTTCCAAGGCTGATGTTATGAACGAGGTCTTTACCCGTAAAAGATTCCATAAAGCTTCTGGTGTGCATATAAACGGATTTATCAAGATCAAATTCGTTTAGTTCTAGCTCTTTCAGAGCTTCCAGGTTGTATCTTGGGGCAAAAACAGGTCTTAGTTTATCTCCATCTTTTTCATATTCACCTATCATCAATAAGTCTTTGTCATCTTGAAAAAAAATGTCAAGAAACACGTCTTTGTCATTTTTTTTATCCTCCATAACCATTGTGATTAAAATCAACTTTACCTTTTCGATAATGGAAGCGAATTCGGTTTTCATTTCCGAGCCAACGGCATCCGCTATTTTCATATTGGTTTCAATGATCCTAACTCGACTGTCCTCTCTAAAGAAATAGGTGGCAAGAAGGATCATTGTGCTTGTGGACAATACAAAGATTATGGACATAATCGTGATTAGTTTTATCTTAATTGTCCATCTGGAAAGTTGAAATCTCTTAATTTTACCTGGTTCCTTTTTTTCAACCAAACCTTGCATATTTAATTTCCTTGTGTATCAATTGATTTTTAAAATTCAAACTCGTAATACATATCATATCTACTTTCTCGAAAAGGCGAAAACGTCGTTTTCTCAATACTTATATTCAAACCTGTTTTGTTTGGAATAATCTTATTTACATTCCGATTGATAAAAAGTGCGTCCATAAGTTGGATCAAATAAATTCCAACAAGAAACTGAGTTGCATTATTACTCTGTGATGAAATGGCAGCCATTTTGTTTTTTTGAGTTTGGAGTCTTGAAGTAGTAGCCAAAGCGATTGCCGTTCTTCCGCCCTCGTCATCTTCCGATGTTAGAACCATTGATGTGGAACCCTGCTTAAAGGTTTTAGCTACTTTAGTATTGTATTTTTGAAAGTTCTGTCTAAGGTTGATGTTGTACAGTAGTGCTGTCACAAAAACCGAGGAGTATACGATACCTCTATTGCGATAAGAGGAATTTGTATATTTTTTTCCCGCGAATAGTTCGCCCCAACCAGGGAAAGCGAGTGACCGCATCACAATTTCCCAATTCTCCGTCTCTTTTGGTTTGACAACTTTCGGCTCTTTTACGTTGAGAAAACTTGGTACTACTAGCTTTTTACCACGTTTATTATGTAAAGACAAACGGTATTTTCCGATTGGACTTTCACTTAAGTTTAGGGCTACTTGTAAAGAATTTTGATCTTCTACTACTTTTTTGATGATTGGAATTTTGTATCCGTTTTGCTCTAACTCTATAGAAGTTTCTTTTTCAAAATTTTTCCCTTTAATAACAATTTCTTTTGCCTTGTCACCACGTATTCCGGTATGTCTTTTTATAGGCTCGTTTATCTCCGGACTTTGCACTAAAATTACATTAAAGGGAAGCCACTTAGTTTTACTTTCGACTTCTCCTAACTTATTGATGGCTGAAAGTCTTCTTTTGTAATTTCCAGGCTCCAAAGTCAGCCAAATTGAATTGGATTTTACCTTCTTTTTTTTGACCAAATTACCATCTTTATCTTTGATTTCCAATAAGTATTGTTTGGCAAGAGGGATTTCTTTCCATTTTACTTTTACTCTTATGCCTTTTTCTCTCAAGATATTCAGGGGTAGCCACTTGGTTTTAGTTTCAATTTCACCTAATTTATTGTAAATGGTAAGCCTTTTTTTGTATTTTCCGGGCGTAAGTTTCAATTCTATTTTTGTTTCATTGGTTTCTTTGTCAAAAATTGTGTTATTTTTACTATTTTTGATTTCAATTTTATAACCGGATGCAGAATGGATATCTTCCCACTCCAACAAAATTGGTTCTGTTTCTTCTGCATGTAAGCTAAAAGACATAATTAGGCAGAGTAAATATCTCAATAAGCTCTTATTTCGCATACTAATATCTTTTTTAGAATAATTAGTATATGAAATAAGATTATATTTTTTACAAGTAATTAATTATTAACTTCTTGTATTTTTTTGCTAATAAAATTGCCTACAGTAATTATCGGCATTAAATTATTTCTACCTATCCCCATCAAGCTGTTCTTTTGCACCAAGCTCGATCTTTCCCTTTCCTAACAGGAAAGGGAACATAATAGTTATTTTTTTAACATAAAATACTAAATTATTAAGAGAATTTTATAGATTTAGGTAAATAAAATAAAATCTATTGTAACTTTCGCTCCCTTTCCTGCGGTTTCCCAAGCATGCGAACCAGGAAAGGGAGAAGGAGGGATAGGTATTTGAATTAAAAAAGCTATATTTTTAGTTAAAAAATTGTTACCGATAATTGCTGAATTGCCTACTAGTCATCCCTTGATAAACAAGTCATACATTATATGCAAGCCTAGTATGTGGTTAATTAAAGCATCCTGACGCACCAGTTTCGTGTTGTCTTGCTCCAATTCATATTTTTTCAAAAAATTCCTTACTTTAGCCTCGTCCAAAATTCCAACTCTTTGGATGGAGTCTTTGGATAAATAGGTGCCTATCAAATCATTTACCGCCTTTTGCTTCTTTTTCTCGGTGTGACCCGGTGGAGCCATAAAAGCAAACTTTTCTCTTTTGTAAAGAATTTCCGGAAGAATCCCTTTCATGGCTTCTCGAAGTACCCACTTTTCTACGTTATTTTTAATCCTAAGCGTTGGTGGAATCTGAGTTGCCAAGTTTGCAAGATGATGATCTAAAAAAGCAGGTCGAGATTCCATTGAATTTGCCATGTCAACCCTGTCACCACCCCAATTTAAGATTTGTCCTTCAAGCATCGTTTTTATCCACGTATATTGAACCATATCCAAAGGATGTCTGTTTTTGATCATGCTTGGTTCTAAAGAAGATGCAATGGCTTCTATCGGATCATAGTGTTTCAACTCTTTTGCAACATCATCGCTCAAGATGGTTTTTGCCAATTCAAGAGTTGACATCCAAGTTTGTACCCAAGAGGGAGTGAACCCGCATGGTGACTCAAATGCAGGGTGAGACATTCCTTCGTCTGCGAGAAGTACACCTTTAAATATTTGATTGGAACTATAGAGATCGTCATAAAATTTCTTATTTTCTTGCTCGAGTCCGTGCAAAATCATATCTCGCTTAAAAAACGGATATCCCCCAAACAGTTCATCCGATCCTTCTCCAGTCACAACAACTTTGTAACCACATTCGTGAACCCTACGGCTCATGCACCATTTGGCAACTCCTAGTGTATTGTAAAAGGTTCGTTCCGAATGCCAAATTGTTTTAATGTAGTTGTCACCATATAGTTCATTTGCGGTGATATTTAAAATTTCCTGATCAGCGTTCATTTCTCTTGCCATCTTGGTGGCAATATGCGATTCGTCATAGTCTTTGTGGTCAAAACTTATTGTAAAGGCTTTTACAGGGGATTGCTGGGCACCGGTTGCAAGTCCCAAAATTGAGCAACTATCAATACCACCCGAAAGATAACATCCTACGGGAACATCAGCTTCCAAACGCAAATGAACTGCTTCAATTAATTTGTCACGTACGGCTTCTATATAATGGTTTTCATCCTTTTTCGGATCGTAATTATCTGCTTCCGGAAAATTCATATCCCAATAACAACGGGTATCTATTCTAAAAGAGTCACCTTCCTTTTTTATGATAAGCATGTTGCCTGGCTTCAAGGCATGAATGTTTTTAAAAGCGGATGTCCCCGGTACCATAACTTGCATCAATTGGTGTATGGATGCTTTTAAGTCCAGTTCTTTGGGAACCAAGGGATGAGCAAGAATGGCTTTCACTTCCGAACCATAAACAAAAGTATCATTTTGAAGGTAAAAGAACAGGGGTTTGATTCCAAAGCGGTCTCGTACGAGTATGAGCCTATCTTCTTTATGATCAAACATCGCAAACGCAAATTCTCCTCTTAGGTAATCCACAAAGCTAAGAGAATGTCGTTTGTACAAATTGATAGCTATTTCGCTATCGCTTTTTGTAGTAAACCTATCGCCTCTTGCCATGAGGTCAGCTCGTATTCGTTTGAAATCATAAAACTCGCCATTGGTTGTTAAAACAATACTTTTGTTATGGTCAAACAAAGGTTGATCGCCTGTTTTAAGGTCGATAATGGAGAGTCGCGTATGTCCCATTGCCAAGCCCTTATCCGTATCAAAATACTCACCCTCTCCGTCTGGTCCTCTGTGGTAGAGAGTACCAAGCATCTTTTTCAAGTTTTCATTTGATTCATTTCCTAATTTTTTACCAAGCCAAAAGCCAGCAATTCCACACATAGCTATTCTCCTTTATTACCATACTCTTTTATTTTTTACGTCTTTTATAAGCAAAATAATAAGAGCTATTGCTCCTATACCTGTTAATAGTAGCGAAAACTGTACCATCACATAAAAAAAACCGTAAGAAAACATAATTTTTCTCCCTTGCTATTTGCTTAAATTTTTCCATTCGAAGTTGTCCGGAAATAAATAGGTAAATACGCACACGACAATCATGGAAACTCCTGTTCCGATTAAGGTGGCAGTGTACCATCCCAAAACAAAATAGGCAACCAAACCAGATCCTGTTCCCAGAAACATTCCCCAGAACGCACCCATAAAACCGGCTCGCTTCCAGTAAATGCCCGTGATAATTGGCCATATCGTACTTCCAACCATAGGTCCGGCAAAAAATAGAACAGTCGCCAGAGTGCCAATCTTTGGTAAGCATACAGTCCACGTAAACAAACCCAAAAGAACAATAACAGAAGCGGAAACCTTTTTTAAACTCCTCTCATCTGCCTTTGG
The DNA here is from genome assembly GCA_024233865.1 of Leptospiraceae bacterium. Lineage (GTDB taxonomy): Bacteria > Spirochaetota > Leptospiria > Leptospirales > Leptospiraceae > JACKPA01. Next base: position 19,465 of record JACKPA010000015.1, read on the forward strand.
ATTAAGCAACTTTCTATAAATATCCTCCGTAATTAAATCAGAGGTTGCAGCAAGTAGGCTATCTATACTCGATGCCAATGAGCAAAAAATAACGACAAAAACGCTAATGGCTCCGTAGTAACCAAGAACTTTGGAGGCAACCGTTGGACCGATCATGTCAGGACTGATAACGTTTATTCCAAGAGACCCACTGCTCAAAGCAATAAATCCGGCTGCTATGGGAATTGGTACCCAAAGAATTCCAGCTAAAGAATAAGCTCTTTGTCCGATTCCTTTTCCCATAGCAAAAGCACGACTCCACCATACGTTGCTATGTGTAATTTCACCAACTCCAAATAATAAATTATTAAATAGAGCCATAAGTGCCGGTGGGAAAAACAGGTACAATAAAGATGGCTGTTCTTGGGATATGTCAGTATATATTTTGTTTATATCCAATTGGAAAAGAACGGTTACGCCAATCACCACAATTCCAATCAAAATGATTACGCTTTGGAAATAGTCAGTTCCAATAACCGCATACAATCCACCCAAAAGAGTATACAGTACACAGACCAATAAAATAGCGGTGACACCATACTGGTAAGAAATTCCCGTTAATGAATTTAGCAAAATACCACCAGCCATTCCCATGCTAACCAGCCAAGTAATACTGTAAAATATGGATATAAGCAAGAACAAAATCCAAGTAGAACGTCCGTAACGCATATAAACAAAGTCACCACTTGTAAAACCTTTTGGCATCAGATGACGGATTCTTCTTGCCATTGGAGCAAATAGCAACAAACCAATAGAAGCAGTTGAGTAGGCAATCAACCCCCATATACCCATTTGTATGGCAAATTGAGGTGCAAGCATGGTTGTGTTGGATGTGATCCAAGTCGCCATTACCGTTGCCGTTCCCAAAGCAAGTCCGACATTTCGTCCAGCGAGCATATAATCGTCTAAGGTTTTGGATTTACGTCCCCAATATGCTCCTAATCCGATCCAAAAAATTCCAAGCAGCACCATAAGTATCCAGCCTGTTTCTTCGCTCAATACGGCTTCTTGGTAATTCATGCATTTACCCCCAGGTCTTCTTTTGTTTTAAAATTTCCTATTATTACAACCAAAACAATTGCCAAAAAGATACCCGCACCGGCAAAAAGTAAAGTGATTGTTAAAAATGCGGATTGATATTCTACTTCAACTTCGATTGTATCAGACCATTCGGTCACCGCAGTTTGCTTGTCTTTTAGTGCTCTAACCCGAAAATAAAAATTTCCTTCTGGCATTCCCGAAATAAATGTAGCCTTATCGTATCCATTATAGATAATGAGAGGTTTTTTGAAATCGGGTGTTCTTGATCTTTGAAGTTCATACATTATTGTCATATTAGTTGATTTTGCTAGATTTATATCCCATTTTAGGTTTATATATCCCGTTTTTATTTTAGATAGTTTAGGAATGTCGATGAAACAAATTTCAAAACTATACAAATGTGTTGTATATATAAGTGATATAAAGAATAGGGTGCGAATTAGCTTGGAAATATTCATAGTATCCTTAGTACCTAGTTTAAATTTATAGTATAAAATCAAGACAATTAAACCAAAATGTAGATATAATAAATTGACTAGCCATAACTTTTAAAAAAAAGTCTATTAAAGGTTGACAAATGTTAATCCTTACGTGCAAGCTAATCATAGTATAAAAAGGAAGTAAGTATGGTAACGGAAAAACTTGACATACGATTACGCAATCCAATACCGATAAAGGATTCTTCACTTCATGTAACCAAGTTAAAAAAACTAATCACAACTATCGAAGAACACCCCGATCACCTTTTGGGATTGTCAAATCGGCACGTTGTTTCTGCGAGACAATTTACAACAGAATCTGTTTTGCAACTTATACGGCTGGCTGCCAATTATGAGAGCTTTCCCCTTTTTTTAAGTCGTCCATTGGCTGGAAAAATACTGATTACGGCATTCTATGAACCGAGTACGCGTACAAGACTGTCTTTTGAGAGTGCTTGGCAGCAATTAGGCGGTGATATAATGTCTATCACAGACCCTGCTACAACGGGAATGGCAAAAGGTGAATCTCTGGAAGATATAGCTGAGATGTTTAATAACTATTGTGATGTGGTTGTTTTAAGAGATACTCATGAAGATTCCGTATATAGGATGATCAATTCTTTGATTGTTCCGATAGTTAATGCAGGGAATGGTATAGACGAACACCCTACACAAGCGTTGGCTGATATGTATGCGATATTTCGATGGAGACCCATTTTAACGCGCCTGAATTTGCCAGAGGAGCAAAAGATCAAAGTTGGTATCATTGGAAACCCTTCTCAGATGCGAACGGTAAGGAGTTTATTGCTATTTTTTAGCCTTTTTAGTTATATGGTTAAAGAAATTGTGATCATAAATCCCGACAACGATATTTTTTCCGAAGGACAGAGGGAAGAATTGGAGTCATCCGGTTTATATATAACTAAAACCGGCTCTATAACCGAACGTTTACGGGAATTAGACGTGATTTATATCAATTCCATTGCTTGGATTGGTGATACCTATGAAAGACTTACTTCCGATCTGAAACTGTCCAAGGATTCGCCACTAAAGCCCGATTCTATAATACTGCATCCTCTGGCAAGGGGGAAAGAACTCGACGTTAGTTTGGACAAAACACCTCATAACTGGTATTTTATACAAGCGAGAGGTGCTTTGTTTTTAAGAATGGCTTTATTAAATTCTCTACTAAAAACACCATGATACACATTAACTTTGAAAGATTAAAAAACAATATAGAAACCCTATCTAAAATCGGAGCGGAAGAAAACCATGCCATATCTCGAATGGCTTTTAGCCAAGCAGATATGGAAGCACGGGAGTGGTTAAAAAAACAGATACTAGAAGCCAATTTGGAACTGTACATTGACGGAGCTGCCAATATTTTTGGTAAAACAAATGCCAATAGCCAAAAACCATCTATTTTGATCGGCTCACACTTAGATACGGTTCCTTTGGGTGGTCATCTGGATGGTTCATTGGGAGTCTTGGTTGGTTTGGAATGTTTGCAGAGGATAAGAGAGGAAAATATTCAAACGGAGTATCCATTGGAAATGGTTTCCTTTACCGACGAAGAAGGTCGGTTTGGGGGGCTATTTGGTTCTCAATCTCTTTGCGGTGAAATTACTCCCGACTTTTTGTACCGTGCCGCTGATTTAAACGGACTTTCTTTACTAGATGCCATGAAAAACTGCGGACTCAATGCGTTTGATTCTCTACACGCTCGCCGTAATCCGCAAACAATACACTCGTACTTGGAACTTCACATTGAGCAAGGTCCTGTTTTGGACTCACTTGGAATACCTTCAGGAATTGTAGAAGGTATATCGGGTCTTTTTAAGTGGAATCTAAAAATTCACGGATTTCCGAATCACGCTGGTACAACTCCAATGCCAATGAGAAAGGATGCTTTTATGGGGCTGGCTGAATTTGCCAATGAAATCCCCAGGATATTGGAAGAAGACGGAAGTGAAAATAGTGTCGCAACCATTGGAAGAGTCAATCTTATTCCAGGTTCAGCAAACACCGTTCCCGGTATAGCCGAATTTACAATTGATGTTAGGGATCCTAATATGGAAGTTTTAAAAAGTCTAGAACATGCCATTAGAAAATCACTTTCTGCCATTGTAAGAAGAAGAGACCTTAAATATGAATTTGACATCATTAGCGAGGTCATTCCCGCAAATTGTGCTCCCGAAATTATCCAGTGTATAGCTGATACAAGTGATGATCTTGGAATAAAAGTGCATCGAATGGTAAGTGGTGCGATTCATGACGCTCAAATTATGTCTAAAATCACAAAGGTAGGGATGATCTTTGTCCCAAGCATTGGTGGAAAAAGCCATTCTGCGGCTGAATGGACAGCTTGGGAAGACATAGAAATCGGAGCAAACCTTGCTTTGAATTCTTTATTAAAAATGGCAAAAATATTGCATTGAAAAATGAGCTTTTAAACTTCCTAGTATTTGTAAGCAAAACCAAAGTCTCATAAGAAAAAAATCAAGAAAGCCAAAAGGCTTATATCTCTCATGCTGTATTGCTTATTTAGGAATTTAGAGACGAAAACACAAGCCATAATTAAAAAGTACTTTTAATTAAACAAATCTTCATTAGAGTGGAGGATAGCAATTCAATAAAAGAATTATACTTTTCCTGTTTGTATGCTAAAAAATTGTAACTTATTTACCATTATTTTTGTTATTTTGCTTTTTTTACCAAAAGTAATAAGTGCACAGCAAAAACAAATTCTTATACGAAAAATTGTACCTTTTGAATCGACTAAAAATGCAAAGTTAGAAAAATATATAAAGTCCAAACTCAAAAAATCAATTCAAAAATACAAGTTACAGTTTAATACTAGCAAAAACGAGCCCCCATTTCTATACGCAGATATTTATTACAAAACATACGAAGATTTTCCACCTGATTTGTATGCTCAGATTTACAACCCTGAAAATAACGATATTATAGACGCTGTTTCGGATACAACGGATTTTGAACTCATAAATGATATTGAACTTGATTTGGATGAATTTCAAAATGAAGAGAGAGTAGATGATTTTGTAAAAAAGATAGAAGTTTCTTTGGATGTAAACCGAAATAGGGAAAAGCTAAATTATAATATTATAGAAAATTTTTTCAACAAACCGATTTCTAAAAATAAAGATATAGTAATTGCCAAAATCGACACCCAAAAAGAAGCCAAAAAAGTTTTTGAAGTCTTGGAAGAAAACAAGGTTGTTACTGCATCAAGAAAAGCACAAACAGTCCAAGAGTCTCCCGCTAAAGTGATTGTTATTGATGGTCAAACAATCGAAAGAAGAGGTTATCGAACTTTAACAGAACTTTTGCAAGATGTTCCTGGCTTTGATTTTCAAAGCTTTCATGACTCTGGAGAATTTACCACTGACTTAATGCTTCGAGGAATTGGAGATGTCGGACAAACGCAAATTTTAATTATGGAAGACGGAATTGTTCAAAATGACATTGGAAATGGTTGGATGCGACACGTTCAATTTGACATAACTCTTATTGATGTGAAACGAGTAGAAATTATTCTAGGTCCAGGTTCAGCTCTTTATGGTGCCAATGCCTATGCAGGGCTTATCAACATCATTACCAAAAAGGGAAATGATATACATGGTGAAAACAAAAAAAACAATTTAAATTGGAAGGGAGACATTAGCTATGGGAGTTATAAAACCAAAATGTTTGAATCACTTATGTCCTATCGTCTGGAAAACGGATTATCTTTTTGGCTTGCGGGACGCTATTACCAAACTCCGGGAGATGGGGGGCTAAGACGACCTGATCCCGGAAATTATTTTCATAATAATTATGAACCGGAAAAAGTGACCATCAATGACTATGGAAAGGTAAATGGTTCTTATCCCAATGTAAACAACGATAAGCTTCCGGGGAATGCAAACATCCCTCTTAAAGATGGATTTAATACGTCTAAGAAAAATATATTTCTTAGAGGCGGAATACAAAAAGAAGGTTTTACATTCGGATATACACTTTGGGATTTGGAAGAAGGGCTTGCCAGCTATGTTCCGGGATATGAATATTTTGCCAATACGGACGGAATTCCTTATCAAAAAAAACACAATGGTTACTACATTCATGCGGATTATGCGTTTGAAATAACAAAAAAATTCAATTCTATTGTCAAATTGTATACTAGAAATACAACAATCCATCCCGACACAGGCTTTGTGTATACCTATAGATTCCAAAGTGTGGAGTCTCCGGTTATCAATGGAGTTCTTTATCCGCCAACACCAAACAAAGCCAAACAATACCATGAACAAAGTTATCTTTCAGGGATACAAGAACAGTTCAATTACAAACTAACAAATACAAACGACCTTGTTTTTGGACTTCAGTTGGATAGGGTTCAGCGTGCTGCTTCCGGAGATGAACTTGGAGGAATATCTCTTGGACATAAACAGTCTACAAAATCAACCATTATAGAACGTCGCTGGAACACACAAGACGAAACCCAAGCAGTAGCGGCTACTTTCTATTCTACAAATGCTGCTTTGTACATTCAGGATGAACAGAAATTTTGGAATGATAAATACAGCCTAACAATAGGCATAAGAAGAGACTACGATACTGATTATGGTTATGTTTGGACTTCACGCTCAGGTTTGGTGGGACATCCCATTTCCTGGATGTATTTCAAATTGCTTTACGGAGAAGCATTCAAAGCCCCTACCGTTTTTCAGCTCTACGATGAATTTAGAGGGAATGAATTTCTAAAGCCGCAAAAAATAAAAACTTATGAAACCGAAATTACGTTTGTTCCTTACAAATTTTTAAATATAAAAGCCGGATATTTTTTTAGTCAGCTTTTAGGCTTGATCGCAGAAGCTCCCAATCCTAATAATGGAACATACGTAGTTGGAACAGAAAGCCAAAAGGCAACTTACTACCAAAACCTTTCACCCACCCATATCTATGGAACTTCTTTGGAGGTAGAACTAAAATTGGGAAAAAACGTTTCCGCATACACCAATTACACTTTTACAGGTGACAGAGATAGAAAAACTCTTTTCGAAGTGGAATCAGATTCTATTACCGGAAAAATTAAGAATATTACTCCTGTTTATGATGGACATGAAATTGATAACATAGCAGCCAGAAAATTGAATGTAGGAATGTATTATAAGTTTTTGGATAATTTTTATTCTGATATAAGATTAAACTGGGTGTCGAGAAGAAAGGCTCCCACAACTAACCGTTATTTTCAGCCTTATGATTACGGATTTACCAAATATCCTTATGTGACAGAAGGAACACCGGATGGATATATGTCGGGTTATACACTGGTGAATCTTACATTAGGATATGATAATATGTTTGGAGTTGCAAGACTGTCTTCCAAGCTGATCATAAGAAATTTGGCAAACAAAGCATATTCCGGAATGGGTCGTCAATCCGGTAGTGCTACCAGACCTATTGATGCATTGCAGCCTTCGATTCAGAATCCGGATGGCTTTGTTTCTCCTTACCATCCTCAAATGGGGCGGACGGTGTATTTTCAATTATCTTATCAATTGTAGAGAGGTTTAAAATGAAAAATAGTTTGTTTGGATTTATGATAATTATGTTTTTGATTCATTCGGTCTCTGTTTTTTCCAATCAAAAAGAACAGACTATACCCATTGTTCTTAGTTCCAATAATTCAATCTACATGAAAAACTTATCCGGATTGAAATACGCCATTCAATCCAAAACTAAAATTTACTTTTTATCGTCCATAGACCAACCGGAAGAATCATTTCACCAAATCAAAGAAGAATCTCCTCCTATGGTAATAACAATTGGAAATGCAGCAACTAAAAGTGCAAGAAAATATTTAACCAATATTCCTATTGTATTTTTAATGGTTAATCATCCCAGAACTTTTCATCTTGAGAATGGAATGTTAGGAGGGTTTTCTGCTGATATATCAGCAAGAGATTTTTTCTTGGTTTTGAAAAAAATAAATCCAAATGCAAAAAGAGTTTATAGCTTTTACTCAGATAAGTCGGGTGAATTTTTTGCTAAAGAGGGGAAATATTTTGATCTGCTTATGAATATCAATCTAGAACTCAAGGAACTCAAAACAAAAGATTCTTTTGAATCGGAACTAGAATCTATCAAAGGTTCTACGGATGCGTTTTTTATGGTTTATGACTCTTTGTACGACAGAGAAACGTTTTCTCTACTGTCCGAATTTTGTAAAAAAAACAAAATTATTTTGATGACCTATTATCCGGAGTTGGTTAGCGTTGGAGCAACTTTTGCTCTTGCACCGGACTATACCAATATGGGAATTCTTGCAGGAAAGTATGTAAACAAATTGCTACTCGAAAAAAGTATTGTTGATAAAATGAGTGTTTTTGCACCTACCAATCCTTTTCTTTATATCAACTACAGTTATGCCAAAGAATCTGGAATTCAGCTTTCGGATGAAATTGTAAATAGAGAAAGAAGAGAAAGGCTTGTAGCTTATGGAATTGAGCTTTTTAATAAAAAAAAATACAATTCTGCAAGGTCTGTACTTACAAAAGTTTTGAACAGTGATCCCAAAAATGAACTTGCAAGAAAGTATTTTGATGATATTATAGACCTCCAAACATCCAATGAAATCAAGTCTCTTTTGCAATCTGCCGAAGAGTATAGAAACAAACAAAAATACCATGAAGCCATAGCCATCTATAAAAAAATACTTAATCTAAATCCGAATCTAAAGGATATTCAAACAAAAATAGACAAATCCGTCCATGATAAAAGTGAGTTTTTACGAAAACAAGCTCTTTCCAAAGAGAAAGCGGGAAACCCTTTTGAAGCCATCAAACTCTATAAAGAGTCCATTCAGGTATATCCGGATAATAACCAAGCGAAACAAGAATACAACGCTTTGGTTTCTGCAGAATCAAGGAAGATCGATATCTATCTGAAACAGGGTTTGAATCATTACAATACAAGAAAGTATGAGGATGCAATTACAACTTTTGAAAACGTCTTGCTTGTTGAACCGGGAAATAAAGTTGCTAAAGAATATCTTTACAATTCCATTTTAAAAAGAGATGCTCTGAAAAGACTTCTGGAATGTAACACAGTCGGCAACCAAAATTGCTCTCTTTGGAAAAAGTAAATTATGAGAATTGTATATAAATTAATATTACTGAGTTCTTTTGTTGTTCTTCTATGTACGATTCCTATTTCCTTTTTTGCAATTCAAAAGAGCCAAGCTATAATTTCAGAAAAGACTTTTGAAGTTTGTACAACAATAGCTAAAAATATTGTTACAATCACAAGAGACGAACTCTTTTTAGATAGTACATACCAAAATACTGCCAATCTGGTCTCCAGATTAAAAGACTCAAAGCTAAAAGCGTTAAGCAATGTTTATATCATAAACGTATACGGGAAGTACGTTGTAGATTTGAACAACACACTCGTTGGCAAATACGCTTCGGAAAAAGAACTGGAATACTTCAAAAAAATTGATAAAGTCACATTGGACGAAATCAACTTTTCCCAAAAAAGCATTCTTCGTTTTAGTTACCCTGTTTATCTTGATCCGGCTAAAAAAATGCGTATAGGTATGGCTGTTCTTGATTTTGATAAAAACATTTTGTACAAACCTGTAAATGATATACGTTATTTTATTCTAATTTTGGGTGGTGGTGTTTTTACTCTTGCTCTATTTATTTCTGTTTTCACTTCCGTATTTTTAACTCGTCCCCTTCATAAATTGGCAGGTGGGGTAAAAGAATTTGCAGAAGGTAAACTTGACTATAGAATTGGAATTACAACTACAGACGAAATAGGAAAGCTTGCAGACTCATTTAATTATATGGCAAATAGCTTGGAAAAAGCTGACAAACTAAAACAGCAATATATCACAGCTTACCAAAAATTTGTTCCAATGGAAATTGTCACCTTTTTAGAAAAAGGAACCATACTAGATGTAAATCTTGGTGATCAAGTTCAAAAAGAGATGACCGTTTTATTTTCTGACATTCGGTCTTTTACGGAGCTTTCGGAGACACTTACTCCAGAAGAAAACTTTAATTTTATCAACGCTTACTTAAAAAGAATGGGACCTATTATAAGGAAACATAATGGATTTATTGATAAATACATTGGTGATGCCATTATGGCACTTTTTCCCTATTCACCAAACGACGCTCTAGACGCAGCAATTGAAATGCAATCATCACTTTTAGAATACAATGAATCAAGATCGCAAAAAGGTTTTAGAGAAATCCATGTAGGGATAGGGCTACATACAGGAAAATTGATGCTTGGTACAATAGGAGAAAATGAACGTATGGAAGGAACGGTAATTTCAGATTCGGTAAACCTTGCTTCCCGATTGGAAAGCCTTACCAAGCTATATCATTCTCCCATAATTATCAGTGAGAATACGTTTGTAAAGCTGGATGATGCGGAGAATTACCATTATCGAACGTTAGGAAATGTCAAGGTAAAAGGAAAAAGAGAAGACGTTCTCATTATTGAAATAATGGACTATTTATCACAAGAAGAGCTGGAAAAAAGAGAAAAAGTAAAAGATTTATTTGACAGAGCCATACTTCTCTACTATTTAATGGATGTTGATGATGCAATTCTATTATTTAAAGAAGTTTTAGGTGCTACACCAAACGACATAACCATGAATTTTTATATAGAGCGTTGTGAGTATTTGAAAAAGTATGGTGTAGAATCTCCTCTTTACTAAGGTATTGCAAGTGTGCCATTAGACTACGGGCACTGTAATTCGACGTTAATTGTTTCTCGAAATGGATATGAAGGAACTGTAAACGTAATTTCTCTTACAACCGTGTCAGGATAGCCATCTACCTTTGCGGTGTCTCCTACGCACTGTAGTCTATAAGTTCCATCATGAATATATTTGATTGTACTTGTTCCGTCTTGAACGGAAGTCGCAGCCAATGGAAGTTGATTGGTCGTATCTTGTTCATCACTACGAAAGACTGCATAGTAGTGTGTTGTGGAAGTAGTACCTCCGGAAATAGATAATTTTGAAGCCGTTTCTGGAAATATAATTCTTGCTCTAGACAGCAAATTTCCACCCATATCAATTTGTCCTGTATGGTCATACTTCCAATCACTAAAGCCAATAAGCGTTTCATTGGCTTGAACACCAGCGTTATAAAAAGAATGGAGCATTAAGTTTTCTTTTATATTGATACGAATTTCGAGAATATAAGGGTCATATCCTCCACGAATTTTCAAATCATCTTGTCCAGGTTGAATAGCGTAAAATAACGGAAACAGAAGAGGAGTTTTGTTATCTTTTTCTGCTTCTTGGGTACCTGGAATATAGTTATTTCTCAATAAAATATTTTTCCCTATAATGTCCACATTATCAAAAGTTGTGGTTAAAAACGCACCACTTCTTTTTGCCCATCCCGTAACAAAATTTCGGAAGTATATCCCCGTATAATAGTATTGAGCAGGCAATAGTTTGTTGAATCCGTCCGTTGGATCATTGGAAGGATATTCAGCTCCTACCCCATTAAAAAAGTCTTGCATTTTTCCGATTCCCGTTTTTTCGCAAGTTGTGCTACTTAAAGCATAGAGATTTGTGCAATAGACCTGTCGTTCTGATGCTATATAATCCCAAAATTTTTCATTTTTTTTATAATCACTGATTCCGTCCATTCCAATAAACCCCTCCCTGTATTTGGACGAAATCCTTACTTCTCCAATATCTATGTAAATTGGTAAATTCTGTGCTGAGGGTAAGTCTGATAAATCATCGAATGAAGGGTCGCTCCCGTCTCCGGTTGAGTCTTGGTAGATTGCCCCCGTTCCACTGGAATAGTCTGAAAATTGAATGGGATTATCAGAAGCATAGGTTCCTTTTAAAAGGAGTAACATTCGATTGTTTATAAGAGTGCTTATCACAGGATATATCGTTTGATCTGATTTTCCGGGAGATAAATTGTTGCATGAAATTATGAACAATATAATAACGCTCCCTTCGGCTACGCTCAGGGAGCAAAAGAACATTGAGCGTAAGTAACCGAACATTGAGCGTAAGTAACCGAATATTGAGCGTAAGTAACCGAACATTGAGCGTAAGTAACCGAACATTGAGCGTAAGTAACCGAACATTGAGCGTAAGTAACCGAACATTGAGCGTAAGTAACCGAACATTGAGCGTAGTCGAAATGTCATAATAAATCCTAAAATAAAAAGCTGAGCATTAATGCAAAATGAAAAAATTGTGCATCCATAAGTTTATAATAATTCGGATTGTACAACCTATAATCGTCATAAACACCCTGGTAAAGATATTGGCTTTTTGGGGGAATATTGGAATTCATTGTCTCGAATATATAGTTATAATCAATTCTTAAGCCAATTCTCACCTTTTTTCCGGCAGTAAAACTCACTTCAAAACCGGAAAAAAGAAGTGGATCCCAACGGTTTGTATTGGCTGGTCTGGCAACTACATAACTCATGCCAAGTCCGCCTTTGAGAAATATAGCCACAGGCAAGTCAAACGGAAGTTTGTAGTCAATTGCTGCATAAACGGGTACTGTGGTAAGAGCCCTCTCTGTAGTAGATAAATAGTTGGCATAACTCATACCCAATTCTGTGTAAAAGCTACGATAAGGAAGTTGAAATCTGGAAAATATTCCAAAACCTAGGGTTGTTTCCAAAAGGTCAAAGGTTTGTGTGCCTGGAAGAGGGTTGGAAGCCCCTAACCAAAAACCAACTTCCGGTTTGTCTTTCTCTGCTTTTTGTTGAGAATAAACGGGAAAATAAAGAATAAAGAATAAAAATATTACCAGGGTTAATGTATTTTTTAAAATTTTCATGATTTATATTACGGGTACAGACCAACTTTTGTTGTAGAGATCCGAGATTTCCGGATAATCTTTATAGTAGGCTCTTAAGAAATATAAACCGGTAGGTGGAAGAGTTATTCCAGCTTGTTTTCTATTTTTTGATCTAATGATTTCTTCCATATTTCGGGTTTCTAAAACTCCTTTACCGATATCAATCAAAGTGCCAGCTATAACTCTGACCATATTGTACAAAAATCCGTTGCTACGAATTTGAATTTTAAAAAGACCGTTAACTTCCGGGATTTCAATTACTTCTGCGTTTTTGATCTCTCTTTCCGTAGACTCTTTTGGATTATAAGATTTATTGGTTAAACTGGTAAAATCGTGTTTGCCTATTAGGGATTTAATTTCATTTTTGATAATTTCCAAATTGAGTTTACATTTTTCCCAATATACGCGACCGGAGAATAGTGGATGTGGAAACCTTGTATTTAAGACATAATATTCATATTCTCTTTCTGTACAAGAAAAACGAGCATGGAAAGATTCGTTCACTTCTGCTGCTGCCAAGGCTACGATGGCTTGGTTTGTCAATCCGTTGATAGATACAATAAAACGATGGAAATTTTGGGGTAAATTGCTGGTATAAAAGCTTATAATCATTCCTTTTGCATGAACTCCAGTATCAGTCCTGCCCGCTCCCTCAATGGTTATTTTTTCTCGTAAAACAATCTCTAGGGCACTTTCTATACATTGTTGGACTGAAACCAAGGACTTTTGCCTTTGGAAACCATGAAATTTTTCACCATCGTATTCAACTAAAATAGCAATTTTGGGCAAATTTTATTTATCTCCACCCAATTCTTCGATTTGGGCTGCCAATTGGTCATAAAGGTCTCTAGTCATTTCTATCAAAACCGAAGGCTTGTCTTTTTTGGATTTTCCGGAACCGTACAATCTCGCAAGCATTCTTTTGGCACTTGTTAGCATCTTTAGTTGTTTTCCCTTGTCTTCTACCAACTTATCTTTATATCGGGATGCAAGATAAGCATTAAGATATTTAACACCGTCAAAACCCCAGTTTTTATCAGAATCAGGACCTAAAATGCCTGTTGCCATGTCAATTGGTTCCGCTCCGTTTTGCATAATTTCCAAAGAAGAACCATACCAAGAAGCTGCTTTGAGATACAAAAGGTCTCTCACTTTTTCAAAATTAAAATCCGGAAATTCTTGATGCAAATCTTCAAAATACCAGGCTGACCTCATTGCACACACGGCTTTTTTAGGAGTCGGAGCTATCGAAGGTGATCTATTTTGGTAACAATCTACGGCAAGCAAATAGGAAGCGGCACCGAGTACGATATTTCTGTCTTCGTTAAAATCCAAGGGACCTAAAATTTTTTCAATATTGACTTTTCGATCATTGGATTGACTTTTAATTTTTTCCAAGTCTGGTCCCGGCAAAACGTTCCAATCTTTTGGAAAACAGGCATATAAACAACCAGGGCATACACTAATTATATAATCGTTCGGATGAATTCTTCCGAATTTTTTATTTTTTTCGTAAAGCCGCCTTAATTCTATAGTAAGTTTTCCTGCAATTAACCTTCCTCCACCGGCAAACATTTGCTCCCTTTGGTGTTCCTCATCACATATAGGGCAAATCGTTACGTCTTTAGACCTGAAAGAAACTTTTTTATTTGGTTGTACTGTTTGTGACATATTTATTCTTTCTTATTAGATATTCTTTATAATAGGATTAAACTGATTTTCGTGATTAACATGATTAGATCAACTTGATTTTAAACAATAAATATATTTTGAAAATATTAATTGAATTATACTACGATACTTGTCAACCTATTCTGATACTTAACCGATAATATAAGTCGAAACAATCAATTTTTTGTATCTTTTGGAAAATAACATAATTTGAATTGCCAAAAGAATTAGTAAAATTTATTACATATAATAATCTAAGACAGGAATGACGATGAGAAAGATATACTATTTTTTAATAACACTCCTTATTACCACTTTTATCATTAGCACCCAAATACAGGCTCAACCTGTATCAAATAAAGCTTATACTAAAAGGGTTGAACTACTTGGTTATTTACGCGAAATAGAAACCATAGTTAAGAACTACCCTATTTTAGAGGAAAATTGGGAAAAACCTCAACCGGACGACCCACAACCGAAAGGTAGATTTCAGGGCGACAGTGTTAGCAGGTATGATAAGATTAAACGGCTTTTTCAGCAAGGGCTTGTATATTATTTTGAGCAAAATTATGTGAACTCATATACAAGACTTTTGGAAGCTCAGTTGGAAACAGAGCAGCTATTGGAAGATGTTTCTCAGTTTTATATCAATCGAACGGAAGAAATGCTTAAATCCGCACTTGATAGAAAAGATGAAAACGATCCAATAGATAAAGACGTGATCTCTATTAGTATTGAATTTGGACCTGGTTCCAAAATTCGATCACACCAATTAGAACCAAGGGAAGCTCCGAAAATCCAAAGGCAGTATGAGCCTAAAGAATACCACTACGTTTTAAATAAATACGCAATTGAGCAGAACATTTCCCAAGGGTATCGAAAGTTGAGTGAAGCCAAAGAGCACAGAATCAAGGCTCTGAAATTTGAAAATAACCTGGAAAAATACCAAACCTTGAATCCTACACACAGAAAGTATAGGATAGAGTCTTATTTGGCAACAATTCATAAATGTAGAGAAGCTAGAGCAAATGCACTGGAAGTTTTTAAGCTCAAATACCCTTATGATAATTACTACCTTACAGCGGCTGAAACGGAAAAGCAAAATCCGGATTATGGAGATGTTGTTAAGGGTAATAACTCTCAGGTAAACGCTCTCGCTTTTTCCGAATATGATCAAGGAAAAGACAAGCCTATTGAGGCAAAAATGGTTTATAAAAATAATCCTTATGTAAATTATAAAAACTTAAATCCTGTATTTGACCAACGAATACCGGAAAAATATAAAAGAGATGCGATTGACATTCTCAAAAAGGTTTACGAAGAAGAAATCGACCATAATATAAGGTTAAGATACGATCCGGCAAATAGAGCTGCCGTAAAACCGGAAATTACTGACAAAGCTCCAACTAGTGTTCAAAAGCCTGCTCCTGCAGCCACAACCACGACTAAACCTGATGCTCAAAAAACACCGGAACCTGCTAAAAAAGCTGAGCCTCCTAAAAAACCAGAACCTGCTAAAAAATAGATTTTTTTAGACATGCTAAGGGTCTTGCCGTAGCAAGACCCTATATTACTTTTTCATGGCGTTGCTGTAAAAAGATAACAATTGTTGTTTGTATAGTGCTTTGTTAAGTAAAATTCCACTATACAAAATACTAAACAAAAGGCTTTTTAAATGGTTTTTGCAGTGTCGCCTTTCATATAAATAAATTAAATGATAGCGAACTCCTTAAAAGTTTTAGCGAATTTTTACAGAAAAAAATTGCTCTGGATTTATTTTATTCCAATGTATTAAATAAACTGAGAATATCCCTACAATACAGAAACAATGCAGCACATCCTGGAGAATACACAAACAAAAAGATGCTGAAGATTGTCAAAGCTTGACATTGGATATATTAGAGAAACTGCTAAAAAACTACAAAAAGAGATAAACCTATGCCATTTAATATAAATATGCAAACCTTTGAAGAGACTCTCTTTTTTCAAATTAGGAAGTTATTTTCTGCTCATTCCTGAGCAAAAAATAATAGATACTTTTTGGAAAGTTTGGTTTAAATGGAAAATAATGAGTTACAAGTTAAATTTATTTCCTGGTATTATCGAAAACCCTAATAATTGGAAATATTTTTTTAAGAAACTTGTTGGCTTATTATTAGGTATTACAACAATTATAAATCCTTTTTACTTCAATTTATGTAGTGCCGATCCGTTTGAACCTAGGGTATTACTTATATCTAACAATAAAAAGTTTGCAGCAACAACAAAAATAGAAAAGAAGCAAATCCTTATCATAAACCACTCTATTTGGGAATACAATGGTAGAGAAGAAATTTTACATACTCTAAATTCGTGTGAGGGTGAAATTCGCCCCATAGGTTGGGATTCGAATAATTTTATCTTTGTATCCGATATGCTTATGTCTCATATCAACAAAAAAACCAATTGCCCGATATTAAAACTTGGTGGCTTGAATAAGTTTAAACTAAACCCTTCCGAAAAGACGGTTACTCCTTCGGAAAACGAATTAAAAAATTTCTTTTGGTACTATACCAAAAGAATAAACGATTTAAGCCCTAAAAATAGGATTTTTGCACTTAGCATGATTTCTAAAATTTTTACCATGTTACAAAAGAAAAAAGAAGGAAAGCTAAGTAAAGAAGACTGGTCTGCCCTAAGACCCATAGTCAAAAATAAACCTTTTAGGCAAATTCAATATTTAAAAAGGAAGCTTGGACAAACAGGTAACCCTCAAATCAAAAAAGATATCCGAAAAGGAATTCAAATTTTGTCTGAAATTTCCGATTTGATAAAAGAAAGAAAAAATGTGTCCCAATTTTGATGATTTAAGGTGAATGCGAAGGAGTTTTTCTATCAAATCGCATCATACCCACAATAAGTGAACCTAATACAAAAAATTCGCACACAATACCGGCAATAGAGCCAGCCATAATATTATAAGAAAGCCACATAGGTCTTGGTATTAGGTTGATGATCCGAATGTATTTGGTGTTATGCAGCCAAAATCCTATTGTTTCTACGACCATAGCAACTACCGGCAGAATACTGCGATAGCCTTCCCAAGTCACATAACCGCTAATCAAAAATAAAAGGATAAATATGTATAAAAAAATACGCTCTTTTCTTTTGATATAAACAATACCTCGAAAGACAGCAATGATGTTTGCACTCATTGCGGTATAAGCTCCCAAAAGCCCAAAATGTATGGCAAATAAAACTTGAGCGATAACAATAAAGAATAAAATTTCATTTCGTTTGTTTTTTTGGAAAGAAAGAATTACAAACAAGAGTGCAATAAAGCCTATTAGTTGAATTAACATAGCTCTACTCTGAGTTTACCGTTTTTTTCCAATATTTATCAGCTTTAGATTGTAAGTTGCTTTCATCTTTGTTCCATTTAGTTAATGTATTGATAAAAAACCTGTTATAAAAAAGATACAATTTTCCATCTTTGATTTTAAAAGTTTCCGGATCAATGGATACTTTGTCTCCGTCTACTCCCATCGCGTAAGCACACCATCCCCCATAAGTTGGCTCATACTTGGAAGGTTCTGCTTTAAACAAGTTAAGATTTTTGTTAGAAGAAAAACGGTAGGTTATTCCGTTGTGTGTGTAGGTAATGTTTTTAGAGCCTTTTTTTGCCTTGTTTTCCGTAAAGTAAGCTACCGGATCATATCCTTGTATAGCTAAGCCTTTTTTGTGGTTATAGTGTTTTTTTCTCACTTCGGAAGCATCTTGTCCGTAGGTGGATAGAGAACACAAAAAACAGAAAGAGAGAACTAAGGTATATTTCATATTATATTAGGATTCGAAAATTTTCCTATAAATCAACCAAATATTTACCTTTCTAAAACATTTATGAAAAGTTAAGAGAATTAGGAATCAAACCGGAAAATCTTTGTAAATTGTCCAATTAACTTCCGGTAACACCAACAAAAACTAAAGTTAAAATAAGAAAAGAGGTGACAACATAAAACAATTTGCCAACAATAATAGGAGGAGAGTATAATGTTCAAATATTTTGCTTCGTTTGTTTTTTCTGTTTTTGCCTCTATATTCTTAATTTATTTTATATGGGAAAGTCCGACCCTACATCCCAAAAAAGAGACGAGGAACACCACCGGTAATTCTTACCAAAACAATTTTGATCAATGGAACAGTCAAATTGGCAATTATGATTTCCCACAAGAAATCGTGGACACTTCTATGTCATTGTTCAAAGAGGATAATATGCTTTCTTACGAAGAAATAATTGAACTCGCCCAAAAAGGTAAACTTGATTTTATCCAAGAACTTTGGAAATTAAGGGCAAAATGTGGAAAAGAAATGAGCCATAAAGAATGTAATGAATATATTACGGCTTTTTTAATGAAAAATTATCCGGAACCACAAAATAAAAAGTTGGTTGGTATTTTTGACAAATACCTAACCTATGAAGCTCACCTACAAGAACTTTCTTTTCCCGAAGGTGCAAACAGTAGAGAAAAATTTGAAATTTTAAAAGAAAAGAGAAGATCCATTTTTGGAGAAGAAGAAGCAAAACTAATTTTTGGTTTGGATGAAAGCAAGTTTGAATATGCGGAAGCATTTCCTAAGTTTCTAGAAGAAACCAAAGGTAAAAGCGGTGCAGAAAAGCTTGAAAAATACGAACAAATGAGAAAAAATATTTTTGGAAGTTATTACGAAACAATTTTAGAAAATGAATCCAAATATACAAAGTACACTATGGAAGTCATGCTAAAAGATGATGATTTGAAATCCATGGATACAGGAGATAAAAACAACGCGGTTCGATCTATGAGAGAAAAATACTTTGGTGAGGAAGGAGCTGACAGAATCGAAAAGGTGGAAAAAGAACTAGCGGAAGAAAAAGAAAAAGAAAAAAGCTACAACGAAGATAAGAAAAAGCTGCTTTCCGAAAATCCGGATATGACAGATAAAGAAAAAGAGAAAAAACTAAACGATTTACGAGTCAAATACTTTGGAAAAGAAGGAGCTGAAAATTACAAACAACGTGAGGCACTTTCCAAATTACCGGGAATGTAATACTATGATTAGAATGATTTTCGAGATTAGATTCACTTAATTTTAAAGAAACTTCTTTGATTTAGCTTATTCCTTTAAAGTAGCCGAAAGATAGAACTTGGATTCTTTGTACAAAGCTTCCGTGATGGAAGTATTAAATGGAAGGGAAGTTCCTCTGCCTTGTTCTAAAATATAAGTTATGTTTAAGGAAGAATTAGGAGCATCCAACCCAAACCCTATTGAATAGCCTTTTAAATTGATGTGCTCGTCTATGGAAAGGTTGTGTTCAAAGGCAGGAAAGTTAAACAATATATTTCCAGAATCCGTTTGTATATTCGGATAGGTATTGTATAAAATCAAATGTGAAAGGGAATTAGATGCGTTTAACCTTTTGCTATTGGACTGATTTGTAAAATGCCCCAGTCGAATAATCAACTTTTCCGTGATAAAGTATTCAAAGCCAAAAGCATAATTTAATGTTTCCCTTGTACAGAGTTCTTTGTATTCTCTTTCTAAGGGAATACCTATCATTTTTTGAAAAGGATCAATTACGTACAAGTTTGCTGGCTTTTTATAACTGCCTGTGTAAATCAGGTCGAAGGAAAATGCTACATACCTAGAAGGAAATAAGCCAAATCCGGTTCTTATCTCTACGGGTTCCGGAATAGAAGCAGAAAGAGGCGATTTACCAGTAAAGTTATAATTGCTTGGAGTAACGGAATTTGCACCGGTATTACCACCTATTCTTTCTTCGTTTCCGCTAGTAATACTCACCAAGTCGGTAGAAGTGGTTTGGTTGTTGGTGTAAACGGAAGACGTTTTTCCTCTCTTTATTACTGCAAACGGTTTGCGAATAGAAGTTCCCCAAGATAAATAGTCACCTATCATTTTTTGAATACCAACTATGGGAATAACGCCTCTTGTATCCCTAAAGATATCCGTGCTTTGATTTCGATAATCGGAATTTTTATATCCTTTGAGAATTTTATAAGATACTTTGGAGTTATCATAAAAACCTAGTAAGCTTAAACCTATAGAAAAGCGATCATTGATTGAATAGGCAATGGAAGGACCAAAAAGATAACTTAAAGTAGTTTCGTTATAATTTACACGAAAAAGTTTTACAGATGGAGAGTTTATGGGGTTACTTAATTCATCTTCCTGATCGAATTTATCATTTTCGTTATTTATGACACTAAAACCGAATTTTATTTTCCCATAAGATTTTACGGAACCAATAAAATTGGGACTTATAACACTTGAAGCTCGAACATAATCTTTGTCTATCCGTCTGCTTCCGTATAAGTTTCCTTGGTGTTTTTATAATAAAGCGAAGATGTCGTTAAAAAATCATACTGCATGAAGCTTAGACCCGCAGGATTATAAAACATCCCCGAAGCGGTCGTCCGATATTCCCGCAAAAGCTCCGCCCATTCCGGCAGCCCGTTCTCCATAAAAGCCTTTTATACTATGGTGATCATCAGCCAAAAGCTCGAAGGAAAGAATGAGAAAAAACAAAGCAAAATACATGCTTGAATCATTTATAAAAAGACCACACCATCAAATAACTCTCCTATAAACTAACAAAATAACAGTGTTTGAAAATTCTATTCAATATTTTACTTGTCATATTTTTTTAATATTATTATGGGTTGAACATGCTAGATTTTATTAAAAAACAGATCCAAGATTCTTATGAAGTGAAGCAAGCTATTTTAAACGATGTTAATTTGGTCCAGCTTATAGAAAAAGCTTGCAGCTTGTCGGTTTCGGCTTACAGAAAGGGTAATAAGGTGCTCGCTGCGGGAAATGGTGGAAGTGCCGCTGATGCTCAGCATATAGTAGCAGAATTTGTTAGTCGATTTTATTTTGATCGTCCGGCGTTACCTGCCATTGCTTTGACTACCGATACTTCCATTCTAACCGCAATTGGAAATGACTATGGCTACGAAAGATTGTTTGCTGCAGACAATTAGAGGCAAATGGTGTAAAAGATGATATATATATAGCCATATCTACATCCGGAAATTCTCCCAATATTTTGAATTCTTACAAACTTGTAAAGATAAAGGTATTATCTCAATCGGGTTAACCGGTCTATCTGGAGGAAAAATGAAAGAATTATGCGATATATGTATATGCGTTCCTTCTTCCGAAACACCAAGAATTCAAGAATCACATATCCTGATTGGTCACATTATATGTGCTTCCGTAGAACAAGCCATGTTTGGAAAATCAAAACCAATTTAAAAAACAAATAGATAACTATGGTAAAAATTGGATATTCTTTTTAATACTATTCCTTTTATTAAAGTCTAATATTTTAAAGCCTATACATAAAATAGTGTTGATTATTTGAAAAACTAAATGTACCCTTTTGTTTTAGAGTAAGAAAGATAAAATAAGCCAATTTTACATTTTAGGAGAAACCAAAATGTTTTCAAGAAAAATATTAATTTTTTATGTTTTATTTTCTATTTTTAGTTTAAGCGCAGAAGAATCTGCTTTCGCAACTTTTGTTCAAGGAAAGGCAATTTATTATGGTAGTAGAGGTTTTGTTCTGGGAGTAGCTAAAATGATAGGAATGGATAAACCAACCCAAATCGAGAGAGGACATATTTTTGAAAAAGGAAACTTCATTTTAGTTGGGAATGGGAAAGTGGATGTCACCTACAAAGAAGGTCCTGTTATAAGCTTGTTAAAAGATAGTAAATATACCGTTGGCGACAAAAGCGGAGAGCTAGACAATGGCAGTCTCTTTTTTAACAACAAGAAAGCAGATGATAAAGATTTTAAAATTGATGTAAAAACCTATACGGTTGGAGTTCGCGGAACAGAGTTTTTGTTGGATATGAACGGTGTTTATGTGAGACAAGGAGAGGTTGAAGTAACCAAAAAAGCTTATTTGGTGGTGAAACCATAACCATTAAGAGTAACCAACAGATGCTTTTTGATGACGAAGTTGTAACAGCCATAAATCCGCAAAAAAACAGATACATTGACACTTTGACAAATACAAGAAGCTTTATTAGCCCTATATCGAGTTCAAACAATCATAACAGCAATATAGATAATAAGAATTATTCTAACAGCCATTCTTATCCTGTTTATAGGAGAGACTATCATTATTATCAAAACAATGGGTGCTACTATAACAATTGCAATTGCGAATAAAATATGCTTAGAGCGGGAGTTTGTTTAGTTTTTTGGTGGGTTGTAATTTTTTTTGTAAATTTAACCCTAAAGACAATTCTTTTTGGGAATCCTACTTTTGATTCAATTGATAGATTATTCTACAAAAGAATCCCGATTTACTATTACAGGTAGCATGAATGTTGCCCGAACCTATCATACTGCGAGTGTTTTAAGTAGTGGAAAAGTTTTTGATTGCGGGCGGGGCTTCGACAACACTTCCTTCGGCTTCTGATGCACTAAATACGGCAGAAATATATGACCCAACTGCCAAAACTTTTACATTAACGGGAAACATGCAATCTATAGAGTTTATCATACGGCTACGGTTTTAAATGATGGGAAGGTTTTGATAACAGGTGGGGCTAATTCTACCAATGATCCAAGCAACACTGCAGAACTTTTTGATCCGACAACTGAGACCTTTACCTTGGTTTCAAACAATATGAATAGCAATCGAAAGTTGCACACAGCAACCCTTTTGCAAAATGGAAATGTATTGATTGCCGGTGGAATCAATTCGTCTGCATCTAGCATTAGCAATACGACAGAGATCTATGATTCAACTGCGGGAACGTTTACTCTAACCGGAAATACGAATAGTGTTCGAAAGCAACATGCTTCTACTTTGTTAAATAGTGGAAAAGTGTTAATTACAGGGGGAAGTGATGGGAGTAACGGATTAAATACGGCAGAAATATATGATTCAACTACAGGAACTTTTACTCTAACTGGAAATATGAATTCAGTACGTGCAGATCATACAACAACTCTTTTACAGAACGGAAAAGTCTTTATTGTGGGAGGTTCTGCGGATAGTGATAAGGCAGAAATTTACGATTCCACGACAAAAACGTTCTTGGCAACAAGCAGCAGCATGCAATATTACGAATATGCCAGTACGGTTATCGACAATCCTATAGCCATTACCTTAAATAGCGGACTGGTCCTTTTAGCCGGTGGGGGATTTATTCAGTCGGGAGGCGTAGGCAATACTTTTGAATATGCTATTTTTATAGCTCGGGAACTGATGAAGCTTCTTCTGCCGGAGTGATGAACTACAAACGTCAAATCCATACGGCAAGCCTTTTGCAAGATGGGACTGTTTTAATTGCTGGTGGAAATGATTCTCCCACAACCGTTACAAATACTGCCGAAATATTCGATCCAAACAAATTCATTTTACTGGGAAGATAATTTAAAAAGAAATTATGCTAATACAAAAATACATTTTTATATTCTTTTAGCTGCATGTATGTCCACTTCCTTGTTGTCCAAGGAAGAGGAAGTTCGAGAAAACTTTTATCATTATATTTTTTTGTCTTATGGAATGGGGCATGGAAGCATGTCCTCTCAAACTTCTCTCGGACAAAACATCAAAACCTATCTAATGAGTCTATACCCTTATCCTACTTCAGACTTATTTCCTGTGTCTTTTCAGTTGCCAATGACATACCCAAATAGAATGTACAGCGAATACATGAAAATTGGAGGTGAATACCGGCCTATCCGATACTTTGGTATATATTATAGTGTTGCCAAAATGAATTATTACGTTCCATTGTCTTTGAAAACAACTGACCTGTTTTATATCAATCAACTTAAACAAAATACCTATTTTTTTCTTCCTGTTTCTTCACTTTCCGGCTCTTTTGCCAAGCCTGCTTTAGGTTTTAATATTCATATATTAGGTGATGGTATTTTTGACCTGTATATAGGAGCAGGGGTAAGTGTTATACGAAAGTATCCTACGGGAACCGGTAGGATTGGAATCCAACTGAATTTTGCCAATAACACTTTTTTGAATTTTCAAGGTGAAGGTGAGTATACTCCTAAATTATCTTTTTTACAAAATACGGAGGAGGAGAAACAGGAGACTATAAAAATGTTACCAATAGAGTTTTGAGTTTTAGTTTGGGGATAAGATGGGGCGATTAAATAAAAAAATCTTATGGTAAATATACCCCTTACTTAAATTTTAGTATCTAAACGCTAATCTTGAGCATAAATTAAATTTTCAAGAACTTTAAAAGAGGATAAAAATGGCAATACCAAAATTAATAAATGAAGCCAAAACAAACAATAAAAAACTATTTTTACAATTTGGTGGTCAAGGCTCACCTTATTTAAAAGAATTAACAAAAATATACAAAGATGAGCCTGAACTTAAAGAATTTTTTGATAAAACTTTTGAAACATTAAACAAGCTAGAAAAGAATAATGGTGGCAAATCAAACCGGTTCATTTCGGAAGGTTTGGATCTTAAATCATGGATGGAAAATGAAAATTCCGTACCTTCCGAAGATTACCAAATGCGAGGATGTATTTCCATTCCTCTGATTTTTATTGTTCAAATGGCAAATTACCTCTCTTTTGTGCAAAAAGGATACTCCGTTTCTGAGTTGCTCGCTCAAACTGCCGGACTTACCGGACATAGCCAAGGCGTTATTTCGGCAACCATTGCATCTATGGGAAAAGAAGGACAGGATTTTTATGAGGTATACTCTAACTTTATAGATTATATGTTTTATATCGGTCTTAGAGCACAAGAAGAATACCCGAATTTTGATGTTTCGGAAGATGTTGTAAAACAAGTAACTGATTTGGGAGATAAAAATCCGGCTCCTATGGTAGCTTGTATCGGATACGCTACAGAGGAATTGGAAGCCAAAGTACAGGAAATAAACAAAGAAAACAACCTAACCGGAAAACATACAATTTACGCGAGCTTGTACAATGCCTCTAACTCTATCGTGCTTTCTGCAGAACCATCGTCTTTGGTTTTGTTTAGAAAAAAATTCAAAGCGGAAATGGATGCTAAAAAGGGAAAATTTGTATTTCTAAAAACGACCGTTCCTTTCCACTCTCCTTTAGTAGCGAGTTCATGGACAAAATTTGAGCAAGATTTGAAGGAGAGAATCAATTTTAAATATACCGGTTCGGATTTAAAACGCCCTGTTTATTCTATCCACGACGGAAAAAATCTCCAACAAGTGGAAAATCTTGGTAAAGAACTTTTTGATGAAATGGTTATTCAAACCCTTCATTGGGACAAAGCTCTTACTGAATTGTTTCGTAATTCCGAAATAGATACTGTGATTGACTTCGGACCAAGCGTGGTTTCGTCCAAATTAACAGGAGGTCAATTGTCAGATAAAAAACTCGAAAAGAGGGTCGTGTGTGTTTCCAATCCAAAAGATCTAAAACACATTTATGGTTGATGAAATCACAAAAATATAGTTCGATGTAAAATTATAGGGCAACCACACAGGGATTGCCCTTACAGAAAAATCTTCGTTAGACTTGTTTTGTAAGGGTAAATCTATGTGTTTACCCTTATATTTATCCGAAACTTTTCTTACGTCGAACTCACCTTAATTAATAATTATTTTCAAGGTTTATGATTGGAACAACAGGAATTTATTTTACAAGCTGTTAAATGGGTAAACCAGGGCTATGCATTGGGATACTATAATGATCAAACCTACTTTATTTCTGGAGCGATTCCGGGTGAAATAGTTCGTGCTAAACTCGTTTATCAAAATTCCAAATTCAAGCATCTTGTTGTCACAGTAGTATTGGAAGCATCCGAGTTCAGGATTCAAAATGACTGTCCGATTTTTCTGGAATGTGGTGGTTGCTCTTTTAGGCATATTTTGTATTCTTACGAGTTAGACGTTAAAAAGGAACTTCTTAAAAAAGAATTGAAAAAGGAGGAAGAAATACCTGTTTATTCGGATTCTTCTGAAAAATATAGAAACAACGTTCAGATTACAGTCGAAAATAACAAAAAAGGATTTTTTAAAGAACATTCCAACCAAGTTGTAGAACATCCCAATACAGGCTGCAAACATTTACCGGATGAATTAAACGACTTTATCAAAAAGCATACACCTCAAAGTTCTCAAAAAAGTAGTTTGAAGTTGCGGTTTGATGGAAAAATCGTTACCAATTATGAAAAGGAACCAACTCAGGTCTTTATTAAAAACTTGAAAATTCAAATTCCGCCTAATGGATTTTTTCAAATCAATCGTTTTTTGCTAGAAAAATGGATTGATGATATTTTGACTTTGCTTGTCGGTAAAAAAGATCAAAACTTATTGGAGCTTTTTTGCGGATCAGGGTTGCTTGGTTTGCTCTGTGCACAGAATTTTTCAAGGGTTATTGGTTATGAGGTAGAAAGTTTATCAGTTCAATACGCCAAAAAGAATGCAAAAACAAACCATATTGTAAATGCGGACTTTATTTCTAAAAATTTATATACACAAAAAATACATAAAGAGCATGGAGAATATCCGATTTGGTTGGCAAACCCTCCGAGAAATGGGTTTGGCAAGCTGTTATTGGAGCAAATCCTGTATTACAAACCGCAAATTCTTCTATATTCTAGTTGTAATTATGTCAGCCTTTCTTCTGACATCCGTAAGTTACTTAAGGACTATGACATAGCCCACCTATCCATGTATGACTTTTTTCCGCGAACTCCTTATTTTGAGACTTTGGCTTTGCTTAACATAAGGTCTTCTCACTAAATCAATCTGACACAACCTCTCTACTTATTCCTTATTCCTTGTTTTAATAGTTTATGTGTTTCCCGTAGTGTTATAATTGTATTTACAAAATTTCCTAAATCTTCCGTAGAAGTTCCTCCCTGTAAAAAAGCGTTGTACAAATCGGAATTTGCCTTTTTAATATCCTTGATGGACTTGGAAATTTGCAAAAGGATGGTTTCTCTTCTTGTTTTGTGCTGCATTGCCATTTCGATTGCCTTTAAGGCTTTGAGTTTATTGGAATCGGAAGAATAGTAGTATTCATCAGCGGAAACAAGCAAACGATCTGTTGTAAGAAGGTATTGAGAGGCGAGTTTTCCGTCTTTTTTATAATCAAAATCCCCTTCCAATAAATCACACAGAGTGTCAATTAACACCCTTGAATTTTGCAAAATTGTTTTGATCGCTTCTTTTCGTTTAAAATCAGAAAACAAACCGCTAAGAATATAAACGGCTTCTCCCAGGGCATTTAGTTTGGAAGTATCTAATTGCTTGTAATTTTGGGAGACGGAACGCAAACTGTCCACAAATTCTTGAGAAGACGTTTGTAGCTTTTTTTTGGTAGCTTCGTCAGAAAATGCCAAAAGCAATTTCGCATACGAATTCAAAACTTCCAAAGACTTGAGTCGAATGGCGACATCTTTTACATCAAAACTTTCATCCAAGTCATTGTAGTCCGGCTCGCCATCTACTACTCCGGCTATTTGCAAACGAATTAGGTTCATTTCCATAGTTGCTTCTCTCATAAAAACTAATTCTTTGGAAGCCATTTCCGTTACGGTGATTGTAGAATCTCCGAACCTTTTGAGAGATATAACCTGCCTGTCATTAAACGAACATCGTATCAAAAAAAGGATTAAACTAAAGAGAACGAGTCGATATAAAAAATTTTGCATTATTTCACCTTTTATCTTTAACCAAATCTTAAAAATTATACACAAAATTGCAATATGTTTAGAATGTGTCTTTAAAAAAAGGAGTGGGCACTTGAAAAATTTAAAAATTCTTATAACCGGAAAAAATGGTATGCTAGCAACAGACATCATTCAAAAATTAAACAGACAAAGTACTGAAGTACATGCTTTTGATGAGTTTGAACTCGATATTTTGGATAGTTCTAACGTAGAGCAAAAAATAAAGTCTATTATGCCCGATCTATTCATCAATTGTGCTGCGTATACGGCAGTTGACAACTGTGAAAAAGAAGAAATTGCCATAAAAATCAATGGAGAATCTTTAAAGCATATCTCCAAAATTTGTGCAAAATACAAAGTGAGATTAGTTCATTTTTCTACGGATTATATTTTTTCCGGAGTTTATTTCAAACCCATACTGGAGGAAGAAATCCCAAAGCCTATCAATAAATATGGAGAAGGGAAACTATTGGGCGAAAAATATATTAGGGAGCAAAAAGGTCTGGATTATCTGATTTTAAGGGTGCAATGGCTTTATGGAAAGAATGGAAAAAACTTTGTGGACACAATTCTAAAACTATCCAAAGAGAAAAGTGAGCTAAAAATTGTAAACGATCAGATTGGAAGACCAACATCAACCAAATTTTTAGCAGATGTAGTTTGGGAAGCAATAACCAAAGACTTATCCGGAACGTATCATGCTGGTCCAAAAGACTATTGCTCTTGGTTTGAGTTTGCGGAGTATTTCTTAAGGAATTCAAATTGCAAATTGATTCCGATTCCTTCTTCTGATTATCCGATGCCAGCCAAGAGACCTTTATTTTCTGTTTTGGATATTTCAAAGTTGGAAAATGTTTTAAAAAGCGATCTTTTGCAAACAACGTGGAAACAACTTGTAGATGAATACATGGAAAGGTTTTGATCTCCACAAGCAACTCTACCGAAAGTGAAGGGGACTTTTATTTACATTTCGCAATAAATGAATAGCTTTTATTTGCCGTTGTTCCAATCAGATAGGCATATCCTTGGGTGTCGGCTGTAATTGCCTTTAAATAAACGTTTAGTTTCATACTCCACTTTTTTTCTCCTTTTGTATTGTAGCTGCTTAAAAAGAAAGGAGATTCACCACCAAACATATAAATATGACTCTGAGAATGATAAGCCATTTTTTCCATAA
Source organism: Leptospiraceae bacterium (assembly GCA_024233865.1). GTDB lineage: Bacteria > Spirochaetota > Leptospiria > Leptospirales > Leptospiraceae > JACKPA01. The sequence goes on from JACKPA010000015.1 coordinate 48,451, forward strand.
AACGAGATTTGTAATCAAGCAAGATACGAGTCCACCATGTATTTCCATCTCTATCGTATTTAATCAAAAAAAGATGCCAATAACCTGTTGTTTCTTCTCCGTTTAGTGATCCATATGTATGACCGGTTACGAAAAAATTATTCTCACCATCCGAAGCTATATCGGTTGCCAAAGTGCTAGTACTGGAAACTCCTAACAATTTTGTCCATAACACAGTTTTATCTTTGTTTAGCTTGATTACAAACAAATCCGTTAAGCCGGTAACGGATTCACCATTTAGGTCTTGGGTTGTACTTCCGGTAATATATATAGCTTCATCTTGGTCAACAATAATTCCATTAGCTTGAACATCATGGTAATAACCCAACTTTTTATCCCACTGCATTTCACCGGTAGAATCGTATTTTGTGATATAATATGTAATAGAATCATTGTTCGTCGTTTGAGTGTAATACACAATATAGAGATTTTCCGAAAGACTAAAGGCTCCATGTACAAAGTATGTATTTGCATTTTGATGACCTTGTAATTTTGTCCAAAGCTTATTGCCATTACCATCATATTTTATAATAAAACCATCAGTTCCACTACCCGATTTGACTTGCTTATCCAAATCACCGTTAGTATTGCCCAAAACGTAGACATTGTTTTGAAGGTCAGATAAAATTTTTGTTGGATATGTGTTTGCAGCCTTTACTCCAAGTAATTCTGTCCAGACACCTTCACCTTCGGAATTGAATTTTTTTACAAAAAGGTCATAATGCGATTCACCACTAGTTTGATAAATACCATCCAGATTTCCGTTTGTATATCCGGTTACATAAATATCATCATTTAAGTCAGAAACAACTGATACCGCAGTAGTTTCTTTACCTTCTACGCCATATTGCTTAATCCAATACATCGATCCGCTTTCAGCAGTATTTATATTGCCAATCCCTTGTGCAAGCCTGGCAATTAAATAGTCAATGGCGCTTACTTCCGGCTCACTTTTTGTAAGCAGACAATGCGATAAAAATAAAATGACTATATAAAATATTGCTCTTGTATTTTTCATGGTTCGTTTTTATGGTCTTAAGCTTAAGGACAACCTTTAGACAATCGGAACTGCTAAAATGTTTTACTCTATTTATCATAGATGTGAAAAAAAAGTCTTATATAGTATTTTTTTATCCATAAAAATTTTAGTAACTTTTTTTATTTTTAATAGTGTTTATTTATGGGCTTCGGACAATTCTACCCTTAATCCAATTGAAAGTCTGATTTATTCTCAAAACTACCAAAAAGCTCTGGAAGATTTGGAAGTATTGGAAAAAAATCCAGAAAACAGAACTTGGGAATTCTACAAACTTAAAGGAGATGCGTTTTTAGGTATTTCTCGACAATATGATGCCGCTAATTCATTTCAAAAAAGCCTAAAAATAAATCCAAGGCAGGCAGTATTGCACCTAAAGCTATCTCAGTTTTACGATAGTATTCGCAAACCTAAAAAGTCTTTTCACCACGTCCGGTTGTACCTTGCTCTGGAAGGTGATGATATACAGCAAAGATACAGAGCTATCATTTTGTCTTCTAGAGTTGGTGATTTAAAGTATTTCCAATACGCCTTAAAAAGAATAGAAGATACTACAAAAAAGTCAGAGTATGACATAAAAGAGGTTCTCAATACCATCGAAACTCATTTCCAAAAAGGAGAATACAAACACGTTCAGCAAGATTGTGAAAAGTATCTACCTTACTTCCCGCAAGAAAAAAAGCTCCATAACTACCTTTATCTTGCCCACAGAAACCAAAACTCAAGTATTAATACAATTGAAAACGTATTGATAGATTCGGTTGCTATTTTTAGAGACTCCTCTTTGTACCAAATTAGATTGGCTATTTATCTCAAATCACAAAAAAAGCTGCACCGGGCACTTTCTGTATTCAGGCGAGCTTTTCAAAATGCTTTAATTCAAGATGGCTTTTCTATAGATGAAGAAATTTTATATCATATCAAACAGGTTTATTATGAATTGAATTGCCATATGGATTCCAAAGCCATTGATTCACTTATTCAGACCATTCGCAAAAGGGAAAACCAAGAACTGCAAAAATTGGATTCCTCTATTAGGCTTTATAATTATAACCGAGAATACTTGGTGTTCGCCTTGCATTATCTGGCGGTTAAGGAGGACGAAAAAATGTTCCGAGCCTATAGCCAAATCTTGATGGAAAGGGATGAAAAAAGGGGAGACAAAGAACTGATGAACGTTTTTTCTCCTTTTGAAAAAGAAGAAATGAGAGTTTGGTAAAAAGGCAATATAATCCAATCATCTTAATCACGAAAATCACTCTAATCATGGTATATATCCAAGAGTTTTTGATAAATTTCTCCATTCTTTTTTAACTTCAATCTTTCAGCGAGTTTTTCCAAGTTGGTTTTCTCCGGTAAGTTGGTATCAATTTCAAAAGAAGTTTGATGAAGAAGAGGTTTTAGCCTTTTGTTTCTCAATTTCAAAAATAACAGATCGATTAATAAATTTTTATACTCCGAAAACATTCTATCCAAGCTGATATGAGTTTCCAAAAAAAACTTTTCTATACAATTGATTGTAATATGGTCTGCTGCCAAATTTGAATATTCAAAATAGTTGAGTTCCATAGAATCAAAAATTTTCTGCCAAGAACCTGCTGTCTGTCTATCAAAGTTTGTGCACGTATAACCCTGGCATATAGAAGAGCCATAAAAAGAAAAATTTTGGCTTTTGGGGTCTTTAGTTCTTTCCGGGTGTATCATACAGCCTATCTTTTTGTATTCTTTATCTATAAAACCTAAATAAGGGCAATTATAGATCATTTCATCAACCTTTTTATATTCAGCCTCTATTTTCTCCCTTCTCTGTCTGTATTCAGCAATTTTCCATGGTTCATCAAAAGAAACATTGGAAGAAAAATCCTTAGTTCTTTCTTTTAAAATTTTCTGAAAAGATAAAGAATTTAGTTTTAAATTAAATATTCCGCAGCATGCACCACAGGAATTTTGTTTATTTTGTGGTTGGCACAGACTCATTGCTATCGGGAGGGGTAAGTATTTTTCTACCGGGACCGGGGATTTCAAATTCAATATCTTCCGTATTGATGTTATCTACCTTTATTCCGTACAAAGGTAAAAGCATTTTTTTCCCTTTATGGATTAATATAAGCCTATCACGATACCTTTCTAATTGCTCATGTATGTAACCTTCACTGCTGGGAATAAGATTGTAGGTTGGCTTAGTGCCGGTAAAATAACAATGGCTATTGGAACTTTGGGAAATATATACAATATTACAACTCTCAAACTCGGACATTTCCATTAACAAGTTTTCATAATAGTATTGCATGGTAATGAGGTAGCCTTGCAAAGCGTCTTCTTCCAATTGCTTTGTTTCCAATTTTTTTACCCAGTCTATAATTTTATATATAACTTCTTTATTTGTCGAAAGGACTTCCAAAAGCGAATCCATAACCATGGATATCTTTAACTGTTTAAAGTTCCATATGCAATTGTAAATTTGGTTCCACCACTCCAACAACGTATTCACAGAATAGAGGTTATTTGAATTTTTCCCTAGAGAGCGGTAATAGTGATCACTAAAAACGATCATTCCAATCAATTTTGAAAACTCTTCCATATTCGTAATGATCGAATATTTGAGAGTCTGCATATCATCATGTTCTTCTTCTTTTCGAAGGTATTCCATATATGTTCTGGCGATGTTTGTGGGATAGTGATTGAATACAATGGTTGGGTTGATAATTTTTCTTTTATTTTCTTCGACCGGCTCGCTAACAATAATATAGTTTGGAGGACCATGGAGAGAATAATTTGCCCATGTCAAATCCCATGGTTCATAGTTCCTTCTTGCATATTCTTTGGCAATAAAAAGAGATTCGCCTACTGTTCCTTCGTTGAAAAGAGACAAATAAAAACGAATGGTGAAATCCAATGTTTTTTCATTATCTACAACTTCCCAATTTGTACCAATAAAACACTTGATTCCAGCCATTAAAAAAGAACCGGCAAAATAATTCATAATTCCTGGAGACAAATTTACATTTGGATTTTTTACCGATTGGCAAGAGTTGCTAAATACCAAATTGGTAGAAAATCCGCTACTTTTAATTTCTCTTGCCTTTAGAACCTTATTATTGTAAAGAAGCCAACCATTTTCCATGGAATCATTGGAAAAATAAAGGTGTCCTGAATAATGAATAATGTGTTTTCCCCGAATCATGGATAGTAACTTCAATTTTGTAATCTGTTTACCGGAGATAAATTGAATTTCAAGCCTTGACGGAGAAACTTGTTGTTTTAGACTTTTAAATAATTCCTCACCTTCTCTTTGTGCCCATTCCAAATCTTCTGTGGGGTCAACTACTATGAGCATTTTTAATTTTTCATGGTCTGAGTTATCTTTAGGGGTGCCGCTGCCTTTAACCGTTTTTCCTATATAAAACTTATCAGACAAAAAGCAGGAACCATCATGTAACAGTTCCCAGGGAATATCGCTAAGTCCCTGGTCTATGTTAAAATGAAGATATTTTTCGGAAGTTTGTCTTAATTTTTCAGAGATTTCTTTAGGAAAAAACTGATCATAAAAAGTTTCTCCCAAAACCTTTAAATCTCTTAAAACATCCGGCTCTACTTGCAATTTTAAGCCGTGATTTGCATGAAAAGTATTAGAGACTCTAGAAATATTTTCCGCTTCTTTAATGTATTCTAATATCAAATCCTCATCCATGACAGATTGCAAGTGTGACCCTGAATCCGAGCGACCGGAATGAAAGACATTAAAAACATTTACGTTACCAACTCTATCGATTAACAAATCGATCATTTATGACTTACTCTTCAAATATGGATAAATCAAAAGCTTTGCTGTCATACTTTCCAACAAATTCTATGTGGTATGCCCCTTCTTTTAAACCGGAAAAGGTGACAATACCATCTCTGTTTACCGTACTCGAAAAAACAAATCTATTATTTTTTTTCAAATTTACGTGATCGTAGTTTTTAGGTGAGGAATTATCAAATTTTATACTCAAATAAACTTCATCAGGGTTTTCACGTATTATCTGATAAATAAATTGATTATTATCATTTGTTCGCTCTTGCAACGTAATACAAGAGGAATTATCCAGTAAAGCCGCTGTTCGAAAAGCAGGTACAACTTGAGGTATCTGAGGAATAATTGCGTCTCCAAAAATGGAGTTAATCAATTTAAGACCTTGCTTTCCTAGTTTGACGGTTATAGAATCCTTAGCCTGCTTTTTATATTGAAAACTGGATTCCATATATTTTTGTAAATATACAGGTAAGTCGTATTCCTCACCATTGTGCATTGCACGATCAGCCTTTTGTAGGTCTAGTTCTTCCTGGAAAGAGGAGTATTCACCACCCTCACTCCAATCATTAGAATATTTATGGTGTGATTCCTTAAAAGCGAGAAAAAGAGATTTTTCTATTAAAGCCAACTTCTCAAAACATTTTTCACAGTTCATCGCTTTTTCATATGCTACTTCAGGATTATTTATAAAAATTTCTTCGAGATTGTCGGAAACACATTCATTTTCTTTGCACTTTTCTATTTTACTTTTCATTGCCCCCATTCTCCTTATAAGATAAAAGACGGTTAATAAAGAGTTTATATTTCACTTTGCAAAATTTTTTTTTGAATTTTTGCAATAACTCTTTGAAGTGAAATACTGATTCCACCTTCAGGTATACCTAGGAGTGATGAAATCACTTTATATGGTGTCCTTGATAAAAATAGTCCTTTGTTTTTCTTCTCAAGTAATTTTTTTCTCTGCTCTAATTTTTTGGCAATTGCCATTTCATATTTATTTTCAAAAGGAAGGTTATCATTGAATTTTACTTGAGTTTGTTTTGAATTTAATTCCTGTAATTCCAATATACTTGTGTAAATAGATGTTATTTTTTCTTCATTTTTTATATTTTCAAAGGCTTTATCACTGAGTTCATCCCGAATCTCCAAAATTTTATCTTTTAATTCAAGAAGGTTTAAAGATGTTTTATGTAATAAATATTCTATTTCTTCTTTTTCTATATTTAAATAATATATATAAGCGAGCTTAAAAATAACCCGGTTTTCTATTTTGATTTCGGATAAAGCATTGTTGAATTTCTCGCTAAATTGCATTGCTTCTTCTTTTAAAGGTACAATTGTATCTGGAGTATCCTCAATAGAGGAGTACTCAACTCCTTCCGAATTGACCTTTGTATTAGGTGCAAACCTAATTTCCTTTTTGTTTCGCTGCCAATCAATAAGCATATTCCTCAGAACAGTATAGAGCCAAGTTTTAAAACTCGATTTTCCCTGGAATGTTTGAAACCTTTTTCCGCTTCGTAGCCTTTCAAAAGCGTAGATAAAAAATTCACCCGCATCATCTTCTGTTAAATGAAAAACCTTAATAGGAAAATTATAAATATCTTTGGAATAAAGTTCAAAAAAAGTTTTTAGGGATTCTTCGTCCCCTTTTGCGCATGCTTGAACAAGTTCTAGTATTTTTTCTTTATTGTTTTTCATAATCTAATTTCATACAAGATAAAATAGAACCGGTAAAATACCCATTCTAAAATTTCCCTATGAATTAATCTACCTTTTCATACTTTGTAATTATAAAAAGAATTTTTTTGAAAAATTATGTATACAAATTTATACAATATGTAAATGTATAAACGGTATTACTTAAATCAATATTTAATTTATGTTTCACTAAAAAGGTTTTTCATTCCAAATGCAGGTAAAAAAAAGAACATACTCTATATTAGTATTACTGGTTGTTATGGTAGTACTTATTGGAAATCACTCCATTTTACCCCAGGAAAATGACAATAAGAAGCAAGAAAAAATTCAATTTATTTGGCCAATCGATTCGGAAGACCTTTCTAAAAAAATTTCTTCTCTTTTTGGAGAATCCAGAGGTGACCATTTTCACAATGGTTTGGATATTTCTTCTTACAATGAGCCTATATCTTTAATTGGTGAAGGGAAGTTAATCTATTCAAAATATAGCGAAGATAATCCTTTTGAAGAAGACCTAGGTAGTGGTAATTGTATTTGGTTTTCCCATGATAATGGCTATCAATCTGCTTATTATCATTTGAAAGAAGGTCGAAATTACGAAATTTTGGAAAAAATCAGTATTAAGTCGGGAGAAGTATTTGCCAGAACGGGAAATACAGGACATTCTACCGGAGCTCACTTACATTTTGTTATAACAAAGGATGGTGGTAAAAAAATTATAGACCCATTAAGAGTTTTACCAAAAGTTGAGGATAATTATCCTCCAGATATTAAACAATTGATCTTGACAATTGGAGAAAAGTATTCCGTTATTAAAAATAATGAGAGTTTGAACGTTTCCAGAAACTTTCCGGTTTCGGTGGCAATGAACGATAAAGGTCTGAATAAAGCTCATAGAAGGGGAATTAGTTCGGCTAGATTTATTGTAAATGGGGAATTAACAAAAGAAATAAGATTTCAAGAAATATCCTATTTGAATGGAAAGTGGATCAACGAAGATAACTTAACATTTGATGATTTGTATTTCGATGGTAAATACTTTATTGGAAACTTAGAGTTTCGTTCCGGCGAAAATAAAATAGAAATAATTGCTTCCGATTTTTACAATAATAGAGCCTATAAAAAATTTACTTTTTTTATAAATAAAATTCGTGGAAAATACTAAATATATTTTTGAGGAGAAAATTATGAAATATTTATTTTTTAGCATTATTTTTGCTTTTACAAGTGTAAATGCAATCGATATTTATGTAATAAGTCCCATGGCAAAGTTTCTTGAAGAACCTAATATGTCTGCAAAAGGAAGTCAACTGACAAAAGGAGATGTTCTTAAACACCTGGGTGAAAAAGATATGTTCTATAAAGTTAAGTTTAATAGTAAAATAGGTTGGGTTTCCAAAGTCTTTGTAAGTAAAAAACCCCTTGCTAATGTTGGGTATGAAGAAACAGAGCAAAAAGATCAAATGACCCCAAGAACTCGAGCGTCTAAATATACAGAGGTAGCAGCAGCAAGAGGATTACAAAAAACCAAGCAATTAGGTGTACAGGCAAAAAACCAAAAAGATTACGACTTTGAAAGCATCAGATGGTTAGAAAGCCAAAAAGTAACAAAAAAAGATTTAAATAAATTCTTTGAAGAAAAATAATAGGTATTGAATTTGCTATTTAGCCTATTTGAATAGTCTTATTTTATATAGGAGAGTGAAATTATGAAATATTTTATAACAGGTTTAACTTTTGTTTTCTTTATAATCGGTATAAACGCGACAACTCTTTATGTTGTAAGTCCTGTTGCTAAACTACTCGATGAGCCTAATATGTCTGCAAAAGGAAAACCACTTGCAAAAGGTTCTTCTCTAAAACAAGTAGGTGAGAAAGGTATGTTTTTTAAAGTCAGAACCGATCAAAACAAAACAGGATGGGTTTCTAAAATATTTGTAAGCAAAAACTCACCATTGAAATCAAAGGTAAGTTTTGGAGAAAATATAGAAAAAACTACGACACAAAAAGCCAGGATGAGAGCCTCCGATTATTCTCAGACTGCTTCTGCCAGAGGTAGCACAAAGTCTGAAAGTGTAAGAACAAGAGGTGCCAAAAGTGATTATGACCTTGAAAGTCTCGAATGGCTGGAAAAGCAAGAAGTAAATGATCAAGAATTAGAGAAATTTTTAAAACAAAAAGAATAATTTGTTTTGAACAAATTATAAAACATTTTCTATGTTTCAAATCAGAGTATTATTAAAAAAGAATAAATGGATACATTTAAAGTTCCTTAGTTTGTTTTTTATGGGGTTAGCCTTATCGTTTTGCGCTTCTACAAATGGAGTGCAAGACAGGGCTCGTCAAGAAGAACTAAGGGAAGAGAACAAAATAGGGAAAGCACTCGCTGCAAGATTGATCAAAAAGTTTGGTTTGTTAAAAGACGAAACTTCGACAGAATATTTGAACTTGGTAGGAAATAATATCGGTAGGATTTCATCTAGACCGGAGCTGGTTTATCACTTTGGAATTTTAAAAACAAATGAAATTAATGCATATTCTTGCCCCGGAGGTTATATTCTTGTTTCAATGGGAGCTTTGAAGATAATGAGAAACGAAGCCGAATTGGCTTTTTTGCTTGCCCACGAAGTTTCTCACGTTACTTTAGGGCATTCGATCCCCCCCGGTGGTTTAAAAAAACAAGGGGGGATCATTGAATTTATTGCCAATTTTTTAGGTGGTGGCGGTGGTTTGTTAAATACAGCCATTGAACAAGCATCTAATGAAATGGAAAAGATGCTTCTTGAAAAAGGACGTGAAAAACAACTGGAGTATGATGCGGATATCTCGGGAGTTTTGTATTCTGTAGGAGCACTAAACTACGACCTGAAGTCTGCCGTTAATTATTTCAAAAGAATCAATGATGCCGCTGGAAATGAGATATTGTCTAAAACTCATCCGGATATGAATTCTAGAATTCAAAAAATTGAGAAATTTGCTAAAGAACAAAGTCTGCCAACTAGTGGAAATAAATATGAAACGAGATTTCTAGCTTTCCAATCAACTTTGCTAAAAGCTTTAAAAGAAGGAAAATAATTTTTTCCTTTAAAAATGTAGTTTTTTAAAGCTACAGTTAATAGGCAAATATTTATGAATAATAATGATAATAAATTAATTCGTATTGGTGTTTTTTATGATGGTGGTTTTTTTTCACATGTGAGTAATTATTATAACTATAACCATTCCAGAAAAGCGAGGCTGAGTATAGATGGCCTTCATGATTTTATTAGAAAACAGGTTTCTGATTATGAAGGAGTTGATATTAGATACTGTCACGTTGTAGAAGCCCACTATTTTAGGGGAAGATATGGTGCCAGAGATGCTGAAAACATGAATAAGTTATTGGCAGATAGAATATTTGATGATATTTTAATGCGTTCTGGAGTTGTAACACACTATCTACCGGTAACAAGTAGAGGTGAGAAGGGAATAGATGTTTGGCTTGCCTTAGAAGCTCTTGAACTTACAATCCATAAAAAATATAATATATTGGTACTTATCGCTGGAGACGGGGATTTTGTATCTTTGGTTCGAAAGATCAATGCTTTAGGTACAAGAGTAATGGTTTTAGGCTGGGATTTTGAATACATTGACTTTAATAATGAAAAAAAGACAACTACGACTTCTCAGACTTTGTTAAATGAAATTACGTATCCTGTCTTGATGCATACCATTATAGATGATAAATCCAAAAGAAGCGATCCTTACATCAATGGTTTGTTTGTAGAAAAAACTCCCGGAGATTTTTCTATGGTTAATACTAACAAAAGAATTCAAAAATACGTAAATGAAAATCTTAAGGGAAAGATTAAAGTATTAAAAGATGGATATGGATTTATAACCGTAGAAAACCAAAATAAGGACTACTTTTTTTATTGGGATGAGTTAATTAACAAAGACTTTAATCAATTATCTATAGGTGAAAGTGCGGAATTTAAAATAGGTAATAACGAAAAGGGTGAATGTGCCGTTGAAATTGTAATACTATAAATTTATGTCGCTAAAAAAAGATGCAGGAATTGTTTTAAGCACAAATGTATCCCAAGAAACTGACGTAATATTAACTCTTATTGGAAAAACTCAGGAAAAATCCAAATACAGAGTTAAGGGTATCAAAAAAAGCAAAAAAAGACCTATAGTTGCCGCTGAAATTGGTTCCTATATAACCCTTGATTACTACCAACACGAGAAAAATGATGTTTACAATGTAAAAGATATTTCTTTGAGTAATAGATTTTCTAATATAAAATCCAGTTATTGTGGATTTCTGTTTATACATTATCTTTGTGAATTGATGAATAAAATGCTCCCTGATGGCGAAAAGCACATACATAGCTTTGAACTGATATATGCAATGTTAACAACTATTGACAAATTTTCTTACAACCCATTGGTTCTACCTTTTTTTAAACTAAAGATATTGTATGTAAACGGTTTGGTTGGAAATGATTTTGTTTGTCATGTATGCAATGTTGATGTAATGGCGAAATCAGGAGTTTTTATTGATGCAGCAAGTTTTGAATTGACATGCTCTGATTGTCATTCCGGAAATATAAACTTTAAATCTGTTGTAAAGCTAATGGACAAGATATTAAAAACAAATTATAAGAAAGCACTTGAAGAAAACATTCCTATTTTAAATATTATTCAATTGGATAAGATTTTAAATGAATATATTTATTCTTATCTAAACAAAGAATTAAAAAGCCATGAAATATTTTATAACTCGCTTGGTGTAAACTATGAATTTACTTCTTAAAACAATTGTGTTTGTACTCGTTTTATCCTTGGTAACCTTTTTGATGTTTTTACCAGTCATAAAATCATCAAAGGTTGTGTTAAAAAAGGAAAATGATATTTCCAAACAAGCAAAAATAAATTCCAAAACAGAATTTATTTTTAAGAAAACGCTAGAGTTAAAGTACCATGTTATGAGCGAAATAGAAAAAGACTGGTTTTTAAGACCAGGAAGGTTGTATATACCGGATTTTTTGGTGCCTAAATAAATAACGTGAGTTTTACTTTATATGTCCAAGGTTAGAATAAATCCATTCATAAACGTCCTCTTTAGATAGCTTTTTATCACTTAAATGATCCGATACGATTTTGAGTAAGGCTATATTTTTATTCTCCATAAACAAACTACTGGCTTGAAAAAATCCAGAGGCTTCCATATCAACCAAATCAGTTTGTATTGCTTCCGAATCCGATATAACAGCTTTGTCTGCTGTTGTTATCGCTGCTTTCGATAATTGATTATCCGGAGGGATATTTGGAAAATAAGTCCTTTGATTTGCAAAATCTACAATTTTGTGGACTAAAAACATCGTTCCTAAATCAAAGTTTTTGTTTTTAGAGCCACATATTCCAATATTTAGGATTACAGAATCATCTTTTAGATTATGGTTTTCCTGTTGGGACAATAAATAGGTCGTTGCAATGGCTGATTTTACTTTCCCTGTTCCGCTTATGATCAATTGAATTTTTTCATTATTATAAATTTTAAACTTTGAAGTGCTGTTTGTTTTTACCAGATGAAACCAGTTGATAATTGGCAATGCCTCCACATAGAGAGCTGTTACGATATAAACCATTTTGCTTTTATAAACTCTTTTTAGCTTCTATAAAAAACCAGTTTAATACATTCACCACTTGCTGTAAATTTACTGTAGCGGAATAAATCCTTGAATCAATGACGAGTTTCTTATCTACCAATTTTCCAAATTGCCAGAGGCTCCCCCCAGTAGCGATTCCATAGATAATTTTCCTGGGATCATTATTAAACTTTTGTGCCGCTACCATTTCACAAAGAACCTGCGTCCATCCTTCTTCAAAGTTTTCTTTTTTTACCTCTGCTATACATACAATTGGATTGGTAAAACTTACACCGGTTTTAGAAATCGGTGCTATAATAAAATCCGGTATACCGGTTAAACCTTCTTCTTCTGAAATATCAAACCTAACATGCGACCAAATAGGTAGATCATGCTTTTCTGCAATAATATTTAAAATGGGAAAAATCAATGCTTCACAAATTGAGTTTTCACTTACATAGTTCCTTCTGTTTCTTAAATTCCTTTCCAACATTTGAAAAAGAACTTTATCAATAAAATAATCGGTTTCTTCTATAAACTCTTGTGATTTGCTTTCCATATCAAATTTAATTAATACTTCTTCTAAACTTTTAAAGCTTCCATACGCCATAAATCTCTCCTAACGAAAACTAATCCCGATTCCCAAAAACACCCATCCGGCTAAAAAACACAATCCTCCCAGGGGAGTAATCATACCAAAAGTTCTTATGGAAGTTAAACTCAAAACATAGAGGCTACCGGAAAATAATAAAATTCCTAAAACAAACAAAACACCCGAAATTAAAATATGTTTGGATGCACTTTGAGTGTATGCAAAATAGGCTATAAAAAGTGCAAAGGTATGATAGAATTGATAACGAACTCCTGTCTCATAAACCGTCATCATCTCTGTAGATAACCTATTTTTTAGCCCATGTGAACCAAATGCTCCCAGGGCAACGCTAATAAATCCGGAAATACACCCGGCTACAAAAATTGTTTTTATGCTCATTTAAAATTATTCCTTTTCTTTATAGGGACTAAATACAACCGACTGTATTTTTCCACCTTTTTCATTGCCTATATAAGTCACTTCTGCCGTTGTTTTAAAAGCCGGAGAATACATAAGAATACTTTTTACCAAATCGTAGGCTTTTAGGGAGTAATCCACTATGCTAAGAGCAAGTTGAAATGTTAAAAATCTTTCTTGGCTTACACTCTTTTTTTTAGTTTCTTTGGTCGCGATTAGCCACTTGTAAATTCTAACAGAATCATTCATTTGACCAAGCAAACCAAGGTCAATTTTAGCTTCCGGTAAAACGGCGCTTTTTTGACTAAAGTTGACTCGAACCACTTTGTTGTTTTGAGCCGCTTCTTTGAGCGTTTTAGAAAGGTTTTGGTCAAAAGTTTCATCATCAATATATTCCAATTCCTCACAATTGGAATAGATCGTATTACACATATCACCGTAATTTTTATGCACAAAGAATACCATCATAACCGTAGAATGTTTGGGATGGATTAAAACTTTCGCATTGTATTGTTTGGTATTTCTGTATTTAATCCGGTTTTTTATTCTTTTGTATACATCCCAACCGGTTAGAGCAACGTCTTTTATCACCGGAACAGGTATGGACATTTCCCTTGTTCCCATATAATATGGCTCGATGGAAACCTTTCCATCCCTTTTGGATAGTTCTCGAAGGTATTGCAAAACATCTTCTAATTCCTTACTTTCCATATTTAAGGTGTAATTTTGCATTTTAATCAAGAATTTACCGGTATTTTCTCCCATTAGTTTGGATATTTGCTCATCCAATTCTTCGTATTGATCATACTCCACTTGAACACAATTGGTTGGATGACAGGAAATCTGCTCGTTGTAGTTGTTATTTGCTTCAAATTTTTGGGTATTGGAAGAAGATGCCTCTACTTTAGGTTTTTCGTTCGTTCCTTGGCTAGAAGAAGATTCTTTTGTAGATGAACAGTAAAAAACCAAACTAATAAATAGTGAGCTACAAATTATATTTACTTTTTTAGATTTCATTGCTATAAACTTTTATAATTGTTCTGTTTTTTTAGACGGTTTCAAGAAGAATTTTGTAGTTAAATTGGTTTTTTACAAAAAGCAAGATTACATCATTATAGAATTTTTGCGTATATAAGTTGCAATTCAAAATATATAGTCAAATAATTAACAGTGCTAAATATATAACTTGACAAGATTAATGACTTTTTTTTAAGTGTCATCTATGATAGTTCAATCTGAAAATTTCTTAACTACTTTTTCGCAAGATATTCTTAGGAATCTCCTAACTTCAGCTCGTACACTCGTAGCAAATGATATTATGCCAAGGGAAATTGGAAGGGCAATCGTTGATTTTACTGCTCAATTGTTATACGAACCACCTAGGGGATTAAAAATAGAAAAAGAAGATGTTGATGGAATGTCCGCTTTATGGATTTCTGATAAACGATTTTCTACCACCAATAATGTTCTTCTTTATTTCCATGGAGGCGGTTACCATATGTGTTCTCCTTACACCCACAAAAGGCTTGTTTACAAAGTATGCAGAACGGCAAGGTTAAAGTCTCTTGTTATTGATTACAGAAAATCACCTGAACACCGCTTCCCAGCTCCTATAGAAGACGGGGAGAAGGCTTACAATTGGCTTCTTGAACGAGGTTATAAGTCAGAAAATATAGTTTTTGGTGGTGATTCGGCAGGAGGAGGTTTAACCATGGCTGTCCTTCTACAAATCAAGGAAAGAGGTTACCCTCTCCCTAAAGCTGCATTTTGTATTTCACCATGGGTAGATTTAGAATGTATAGGAGACACAACTATCACAAAAAAAGATAGGGACCCTTGGCTTGGTTTAATGCCTATAAAATCTTATGCAAGAACCTATTTAAATGGGAATCATCCTAGACATTATTTGGCATCTCCTATTTATGGAGATTTAAAAGGCTTGCCACCGATTCTAATTCATGTCGGAAGTGATGAAATTCTTTTGGATGATGCAAGAAGGCTTTATGAAAAAGCTCTGGAAAGTGGGACTTACGCCAAATTAAAGGTTTGGGAGAACATGATTCATGTTTTTCAGAGTTTTGATGCTTTTTTTAAAGATGCACACAAATCAATTTATGAAATAGGAAAATTTTTGAGGACAAATCTCGCAGTCTCCATGTAAAATTCAATCGACTCTGATTGATTCTTTAACCTCAGCCAAAAATTTCCCTTCCGAAAGGATTACTTCCAACTCCTGCCCTTTTTGAACTTGTTTATAAGACGTGATTACCTTTTTTTGCAAATCTCTTACGACGGAATAACCCCTTTTAAGAGTCAAAAGAGGAGAAAAGTTTTCAATCCTTTCGCTTGCAACTTCAAACCCACCTTTCTTATTTTGCATCACGCCTTTTATCAAAAAAGACAACTTCTCAAATTGCTGTAAATTTTGTCTCTTAGCTGAAATATAATTTTTCCCTAGCAAAAAGATTCGATTGATTGTCTCATCTACCTTTTGGTATCTATCCATAAGCATAGTTTCTGGCTCTGTAAATACACGCTTATTGGAAATCAAACCAAACCTATCTTGATTAATTTTTAATTTAAACTTGAGAGATTGATCAAGCCTTTCCCCAACACCCTCCAAATAGAGTTCATACTCTTGGATATCAGGGATAACGTCTTCTGCGGCTGCCGTAGGAGTAGGCGAAAAATGGTCTGCGGCTAAATCACTTAAAACAGAATCAATTTGATGTCCTACTGCTGAAACTATAGGAACATTAGAATTATAATACGCCATCACAACATCTTCTTGATTAAATGCCATCAGGTCTTCAAAGCTACCTCCACCCCTACCCGCGATAATCACATCCACATCCCAAAGAGGATTGTTTAACTCGCTAATGGCATTTATGATGGAAGAAGTAGCTTCTTCACCTTGAACTGAACAGGGAGCAATTAAAATGTTGATATTCGGATAACGATTCTGAGCAATACGGATAATATCTTCAATGGCAGCACCATGAGGAGAGGTAACAATTCCTAAAGTTTTTGGAAGTTTAGGGAGAGGCTTTTTGCGTTTGGGATCAAAGATTCCTAAAGTGTATAGCTTTTGTTTCAGTTGCTCAATTTGATAGAGAATATCTCCCTTTCCAAGCTCCTCCACTTTGGTGACATTGATGCTGTAGGTACCACCTGGTTCATAGACTGAAATACTTCCCAAAACCTGAACTTCCAAACCATCCTTCAGAGGCTTTCCTTTATAGTATTGGTTTGAATAAGAAAAAAAAGTACAACGAATAAGGCTACTCGGATCTTTTAGAGAAAAATAAATATGTCCATTGCCGGATCGAG
The DNA here is from genome assembly GCA_024233865.1 of Leptospiraceae bacterium. Taxonomy (GTDB): domain Bacteria; phylum Spirochaetota; class Leptospiria; order Leptospirales; family Leptospiraceae; genus JACKPA01. The sequence goes on from JACKPA010000015.1 coordinate 64,995, forward strand.
TAAAATTAGAAATTTCACCTTTGACCCATATATTTTTTAAATCTTTTTGACTGCTTAATATAGACTTGATAAAACGGTTGACATCACTCACCGTAAGCGGTTGGTTGGTTTCTTCTACAATCATAGTTCTTCTTCTTTTGCCTTCATTTCTTTAGCGTCTTTGTAATAGGACAACGCAACTTCCCATAGTATAACCATAATTGTCACAGCAACAGGTCCTATAATCACACCCATAATTCCAAATTCCTTCAAGCCACCAATCAAGGCTAAAAATAAAAGAAGAGGATGCAATTTCAGTTTCTTGTCTAATATATTGGGCTTTACCAAATTCTCCAATATTAAATAGGATGAAAAAGCTACACTCATAAATACTATCGAAACAACCCATTTGTGTTCTATAAGTCCAAGGTACAATCCAACCGGCAGCCATACGATCATTGTTCCAACGATGGGAATCAAAGAAAAAATAGCTCCAATGCTTCCGTAAAAAATAGGATTTGGAACTCCAACAAAAAACAGAAGAAATCCCATAACCAAACCTTGTAAAAATGAAATAATGATGTTTCCTTTTACAACCGTTTTGATTGCGTAAGCTATTTTTCTTCCTATACCTTTTTCGATTTCAATAGGGATTGGAATGGCTTCTAACAAAAAAGCTTCTAGCTTATAACCGTCTTTGTACATAAAAAATAGAAGCATGTAAGAAACAAAAAGATTAATAATGATTCCGATAGGTAGCTTTATACCTCCTAAAATTAGAGAGGTTGCATTGCTAATGATACCATAGACATTGTCTATGTTGAGTATGTCACCATAAGAACTTACAATTTCGCTATACACACCCGGAATTTTTACCCAGAAAAATTCATTTTCAGTTATAATATCGGTTAGCCAACCAAGAGATAAAATCATCTGAATGAGTTTTTCTTCCGTTAGATTGACCCGAGCAATCAGTAAAAGGGATAAAGCGTCTTGCAGTAAACTCCGAACAATATAGTACAAAGGGAAAAATATGGTAATTGTCACTAGAATAATCATAATCCAAGGAGCTACAAACTTGATTTTTCTGTGCAATTTACTTTTTAGCTTTAGATAATAATCCCTTGAAGCCATATAAAAAATAAGGGAAATAAAAGCCGTCCAGAAATATGCCCGGTAAACAAAAAAGACAAAAATACCAGCGGCAATAAATAGTGTAAGAATTACAATTGTAAAAGTTATACTATTGTCTTTTAAAAAGCTTTTCAAAAACTAACACCTGTTTTTCGAAAGAAGAGTTTTACTTTTCGTTTATTTATCTCATCTTGAATATGAACTGTAAAAATTTTTTTGTAAGGACTTTCCGTAAGCAATATATAGGCATTATCTTTTGCTTCTTTTTGAAGAATTCTCCATTCTTGGAGCTTAAATATTTCCTCATAAAACTTTAAAATATCTTCTTTTTTATCTTGAGTTGTGTAAATCAAAGAAGATTCGGCACTTTCGTAAAAATTCCCTCTATATTCTGTAGAAACTATAATGTCCGCTCCTTGGGGAATAAACTCTTTATCGATGGAAATAGGCAATTTTTGAGGATGATAGATAATGGTTAGCCTATCAAAAACATAAACCTCTTCCTTGCCGGAATTTGTTGGTTTCTCATTTTGGGAAAAAATAGGAATCGCGATCAATAGAAACAATAAAACTTTCAACTTTTGCATATTTTATAACCTTTTACATCCAAGAAACGATACAATAAAAATTATAATTCTTTATAAAATTTTTTTCTCACTAAGTTATTCTAATCATAGTATATTTCTCGCGTTTTTGTACTATTCTCAAAAATATTTGTTTACCCTAATATTTTCCTAAAAGATATAATATAATATAAACCCAATATTCAGAGGAAAATTTTGAAAAAGTTCTCATACTTTGCAATCATACTATATTTTTTAAATACAAACTTTGTTTATGCTCCTGCTCCCAAAATAGACTTAACTTCAAAATTTAAAGAAATAGCAAGAAAAATAGTGGCAAAAATGTCGGATAAAGACAAAGCAGGTCAAGTTATCCACATTGCCATTCCTTCTAAAACGGTTACGGAAGAAATCAAGCAAGAAATCAAAAAAATTAAGCCAGGGGGAATTATTGTTTTTGGGAAAAATCTGGGAACAAGGGAAGAAATTATCGGTTTAACAAAAAACTTGCAAAAGGAAATGAAAAAGTTAAAAAAACTCCCTCTATTTATATCTATTGACCAAGAAGGTGGTCGAGTAGTTCGGGTACAAAAAGCAGTTACGGAATTTCCAGGAGCAATGGCGTTAGGACAAACACAAAATCCTGACAATGCCTACAAGGTAGGTTTTATCACTTCTTATGAATTGCGTAAGCTTGGGATCAACCTTCTTTTTGCTCCGGTTATGGACATTAATAACAATCCGGATAATCCTGTAATCAATACTCGTTCGTTTGGTTCTTCTTTGGAAACCGTAACAGAACTAGCTTGTGCTTATGAGAGAGGAGCAAGAATTGGCGGTGCTGTTCCCGTTATTAAACATTTTCCAGGTCATGGGGACACAAACATTGATAGCCATCTTGGTTTACCTGTTATTAACAAGAGTTTGGAAGAACTGGAACAATTTGAATTACGTCCGTTTCAAAAAAGTATTCAAGATGGTGCCAAGGTTGTTATGACTGCACATATCGTTTATCCTAAATTGGACAAGGACTATCCAACTACCCTTTCCAAAAAAATCCTCAACAATATCCTACGAGAAAAACTAAAGTTCAGGGGAGTAATTATTACGGATTCGATGGAAATGGATGCAATAGATGAACACTATGCTCATACCCAAACGGCTAAACTTGCCATACTCTCTGGTGCTGATATTATCCTTTCTACCGAATTCGGAAAAACACCTTATAAATACTATAAAATGATTTTAAAGGCGATCAAAAAAAAAGAATTTGATGTAGGTGGCAAAAATCTTTTGGATGAAGCACTTATTCGGCAGATTGCTTTGAAGTTAGAATATGGATTGTTGCATCAAAAAACTTCTTATATCAAAATTAAAAATAAGGAGGTAAATGATTTTGTGTCCGCAAGCAAAAGAGAAAGAGATACAAAATACAAAGAATTACAAAAAGAAGGAATCGGAGAACTGAACCAAAAAATTTCCGGAGAAGCAATCAAAACTTATAAAAAAGCCTTTACTCCTTTTTCTAAGGCAGAAACAAAATCTATGGTTTTTTATATCAAAAATCAGGTTTTAAAATCTACAATTCAAAAGGTCTTAAAAAAGAAGCTAAAATTTTTCTCGAGCAAAGACTTGAAAAAATATTTAAAAAAGCACAATGGGCAAATTATTGTTTTAGGAACAAGAGAGGAAAAAGACGTAAAGTTTTTTTATAAGCTAGCCAAAAAATATAAAAAAAATAAGTTTTTACTTCTTCACTATGGTTCTCCTTTTTTCAAATTTCCAACAAATGATAGTGTAAACGTAATATTCTCTTTTTCACCTACAACCGAATCATTGAAACAATTGGCAAAAGTAACCTTCACACCCGGCGGAAAAGAAATCCAATCAGCTGACTTGATCTTAAAATAAAACTACAGGAATTTATATAGTGGGTAATTTATCAGATACGGACAAATTAAAGTCTCTTTACATGGAGTTTAGGGAAAACACAACCTTAATGAAACAGGGTGATATGCCAAAAGCTTTTTATATTTTAGTTAAAGGCAGTCTGCTAGTTTATAGAAACAATACGTTAGTATCTGTAATTAAAACTGGGGGTGAATATATCGGAGAAATATCAATACTTTTGAATACACCTCATAGTGCAACTGTCAAAACGGAAACAACATCCACATTAATTTCCATTGAAATTTCCAAAGTCGAATCATTTTTAACCCACGCTCCGGAAATAGCAATCTCTCTTGCTCGAAGATTAGCGGAAAGACTTGTAAGTTTGAATAAAGAATTGACCCTCTTGGCATCCAATGTGAATAAATCAGAAGTCTATAGCGAAAAGAAATCAGCAACTTATGTACCCAAACAACAAGGAAGCATATTCAATTTAGAAAAGCTAAAATCCCTAATTGTTGAATACCCTGAAAATTTTGCAATCATTGAGCAAGACAATCATCCTAGAGCATTGTATATTTTAGTATACGGAGAAATCGAAATTCTAAAAGATGAAAAAGTAATAGCCATAGAATCGAATCCCGGTTACTATTTGGGTGATGTTTCTGTACTGCGACACGCTCCAGCTAATGCTACGGTAAAAACCAAAAAGAGTTCCCGGTTTATCGAAATTCCGGCAGAAAAAGTTGATGTGTTTTTAAATCATTCTCCGGAAATCGCTATTTCCATTTCCAAAGGACTTGCCCAAAGAATTTTGTTGATAAATGACTCCATTTTAGACATGAAAGCACTTGAGGTGAATACATACCAGAAAAAAGCACCAAGCCCAGAAACCCAAGAAGCGGTAAAAAAAAGATTGGTGGATTTGCTGGGATTTGATCCGGATGCTATGTGAAAAAACCTTATATCTGTTTCAACTGAGTTAGCACTTTATAATTTCGATAGTTTGCCATAATGATCCTGCAATAATCTCGTGATTCTTTTGTTGGTAACCGTTCTAGAAAATGATTAAAGTCTCCGTCATAGTATTTTCGCTTCCATTTGCGAAGGTTACCAGGTCCTCCATTGTAGGCAATGGAGCTCCACCTTAGGTTTTTCCCATACATATTTAACAAATCCGATAAAAATTTAGCCCCAAACTGTATGGAAATCTCCGGATCATGAAGAGAATATTTTGAAACTCGTAAGGCTCTTGCCAACATCCTTCCCGTCGAAGGCATAACTTGCATTAGCCCCCGTGCACGAGCTGACGAAACGGCGTTCTCTTTGAAAAAGGATTCTTGCCTCATTACGGCGTAAATAATATCTTCATCTACGGAAAACTTATTTTGGTAAATAAGAGCAAGGCTTCGGTGGGGTCTTGGGTACAATCTGGAATTGATGGCTTTTGGCAATAGAAGCGAATCATCCGGAATTTTATAATGTTTCATTAGTACTCTTGTGTAGTACATGGAAAAGTAGGTATTTCCACCCAAATCTCCCATTACCACCAATAGTTGATGTTTATCATTTTGGCTAAGTTTCTTTTCTTTCGAATAGTAGTTGATGAGTGTTAAAGCGTGTTTGTATTCACCAATTTTTATATAATCCAAAGCAAGATTGAGAACATGATTCCCTTCTATTTTTTGCATTGTATTATTCAGTTGTTTGCTTAAATAAGTAGAGTTGTTGTGGTAGGCAAAACTAAAGTCTCTTTGAGCTAATTTGGGAACGTAGTTTTTACTGTAATTTACAGAAACATACCTATACAGATTATCTTTGCTTGAATAAGCGTTGTAAGGAGAAGGAATGGAAGATAATTCTTTCGAAAACTCTTCTGCAATTACTTGCGCGTAATATGACCCCGGACAGTATTTATAATAAATAGACAAGATTTCATTTAGCTTTTTGTAGTTTTGAGAATATTTCAAGTATCTTAAATACCAATACACTAATCTTCCTTTAACAGGCAGATCAGGAATTGCATGGAATGCTTCTTCCCAGTAAGCATCTGAGGCATACTGGATACTTTTTCCGGAACCTGTAAGAAAATCTATTAATTGGTCCTGGTAATAAAGGTTATAAGGATCGAGTTTTAGGAAATTAACCAATGATACAAAATATTTTTCTTCTTCTTTATATTTTTTATAAATTCTCGCGTACGACTTATAAATTTTTGCATCAATCGTGCCATTTAAAAAAGTTTTCAAAACATATAAAGACGCATGAACTTGGTTAATGTTTAACAATTTTTCAGCTATTATTGATAAAAATTTCTTTTCATTAATAATTTTATAATAATTTTTATACAATAAAATTGTCACTTTTTCCGGATAAGCTTTAATAAAAGCGTGAGCTGTGTTTTTAACCGATTTAACTTCTGAAAAAATTGTATTCTCGGTAATAATATTATTAGAAACAATTTTTATAATATCTTTTCTGGATAAAAGATGAATAATTTGAGAGAGTTTGTCTTTGGGAATAGATAGATAAAATTTTTGTCCGAAGAACGTTTTTAGCTTACCAACGATTACTCTGCTTTCACTCCAACTAATTCCTGGAGTTTTCAGAGCAGCAAAGAACATTTCCATAGATTCTGTTTTTCTACCAAGCCTTGCCAAAGAAGAAGCATGAATTCTCTGGGCATAAACCGTTTTAAGATATCCTTTTTCTTGGTAGTTTAAGGAATTTATTATATTCAAAATTTTAGTATAATCGCCTTGCTCATAATAAATTGTAAGAATTTTCTCAAAAACTTCAATGGCAATCGGATCATGCTCCCTAGGTAATTTTTGCAAATAAGCTAATCTAAGGGAAGAGCCAAAAAACTTATTCTCTGCAAAAACATTGTACAGCTTCAAAAAAGCTATCTTTTTTTCAACGCTAGATAAACTGACGGATTGGTTTATAAACCTATTCAGTTCTGTTTCCGAAAGATCGGACACTTCGCTATTGGTTAAGATCTTGTACAAAATTAGGTTTCCCTCTTTTGAACTACCTTCACCTGAACTTTCATGGTATCTGGCAACCGCATAGTTTTCCAATTCGTTTCGGTTGGATTTGTCTTTGTAAATTCTACCAATTGTCTTCCACCTCATAGATCGAATCATATATTGAAGATCGTCTTTAGCATTGATGGATGATTGACCAAGTAAAATGATAAGGATTGTATTAATAAGCTTTATGAATTTTGACATAATTCTACTTTATGAATAATGACAATATAATCAGGTGGTGTAATATGCCTATTTGAATTTTTTTAGTCGAAAAAAAAATGGCGAATTTCTTACGTCGAACTCACGTTTTTTAAAGTTTTTTTGTTTAAAATTTTTCCTATTTCACCCAAGTCTTGTGCTTTGATGTTTACCGACATTGCTTGCCTGTTTTCTTCTTGGACTTCCTGTATGACTTCGGTTCTTTGAATGGCGATATTTTTGGGAGCTTTGATTCCAATTTTCACTTGATCACCCTTTATATCGATGATAACAATTTCAACATCATCTCCAATCATGATAGATTGGTTTAGTCTTCTTGATAAGACTAACAACTAAACTTTCTCCAAAGAAGAAACTTTCTCAAAAACGTTTGTTTTGACTAAATGGTTTTCATTTAAGGAAATACACTGCTTTCCCAAAAGCAATTTGGGATTGATAACAATCGGACCTTGGAGGTTTGCTGTCATTTTCATGGGGTCATTAGATGGCACATTCAAAATAGCTAAAATAACCCCCTCTTTTATATGATCTATTTTTATGATAGATAGCTCGGACTCTAAAATTAGAGGTTCGTAATCCGGAACAAAAAGCTCCGGTTGTGTAACAATAAAGGCTAAATTTGAATCTTCGCTAGATTGAAGCCATTTAAAAGGAGTATCTTCATTTTCTTCTACAAGAGCAAAATACCGATAATCTTCAAAACCCAACAAACCTTCGGGAAAACATATTAACTGCTTTTGAGAAATTTCAATTTTTCCCAAGGCTTTCGTTTGTAATTCTATTCTCATCTACTTTTATCTTAAAAAGTCCAGCAAAGTCGGTTTAATCACTCTTGCTCCTACATTTAAAGCGTATTGATGCACTGATTCAAGCCACTTCAAATTCATAATCGCTTCAGCAAAATCAACGGATTCGTTTTTTGCAAGCATTTCTGTCATAAAAGTTTTGTCAAATTCAACTCTTTGATTGTGTTGTTCTAACCGATTAGTTCTCGCTCCGACAACGGCTCTATGTTTCAAGATATTTTCCAAAGCAAGGTCTATGTCTTGAATATCTCTTCCTGAAATTCTTTCTTGATCTTTTGAAATTAGGTCATTTTTGAACTGAATTAAAACATCAAAAATAGATAATCCGGCAGTTGTCGCTGTAGTAGAATAATTATTAGGTGGCTCGGAATTGTTTGAATCGAGCAAGCCTATGTCTCTCAAAACTGTTCCGGATCCAACCTCTTCCAACCAAATTTGGTGAGGGGATGTTGTCACCAAGGTTATATTGTCATTTCCGAGTTTGGAAGCTTTCACTTCAATTGGAGAATTGTTTATTTTATCAATAATATCATCGATTGTATCTCCGGCAGAAACCTGAATATCGACCCCATCAATTTTGAACTTTTGTTCGGAATTAGCTCTATATTCTGAATTATCCAAGCTTGTGGTCAAACTCATATTCGTGCCCCAAAATGCCCTATTCCCAGGTACAGAGACTGGGATGTATTCACCACGCTCTATTTCTCGGAATTGCTCTCCGATGTTTCCTCGGTATTGAACGGCAACAATTTGGTCCTTGGGGTCAATTCCTTGCAAGCTATTTGGTTTTGCTTCAATTGCTTCAAAAGGAGACTTTTCTATTGTATGCCCACCAAATAAAAATCTACCGGTAGCATCTCTTGTGTTTGCCAAATCGATCAGTGCTCTAAGGTGCTGGTCAACCTCTTTTCGTATGGCAACTTCTAATTCAAATCCTTTGTCACCCTGGTATATTCCATTGGCTGCTTGAACCGACAAAGTCCGAACTCTTTGCAATATATCGGTAACTCTTTCAAAAATACCATCTACTTGTTGCAGTCTTGAAGTTCCATCATTTATATTCTTTTGAAATTGATCCAATTCATGCAATCTCGACCTAAAATACATTTGGTTAGAAGCTACCCCTGGTTCATCCGAGGGTCGCCTAATTTTGATCCCTGTTCCCAACTGGTGTTGAATTTCATCTAATTCGACCTGCTGGCGATTCAAATTGCTTACCAGGGAATTGGAAGACATTTGGCTAGTAATTCTCATATAAACACATCCTTAAAAAGAAAATCGACAGATAAGTGGAAAATTTCAAGCATTTTATTAGTTGTAACTAAGTTTTGTTTTCACTTTTCGCTGGAAAATGCCTTTAATCTAATACAGCTTAAAACTGAAAATATATAAAAGGCTGGATTTCCGCAATAGATAAATTGTACAATAAGGCAATAACAACTACAACAGTAAGAGCTTGTAAAACGACTCCTATTCGCAACCAAAGGTTTTGCAATTTCATTTTCAAGTTCTTTAGAAATGTATAGTAAAAATAGGATAGCAAAATCACCCAAACGGTCGTCCACTCTAGATTTGCCATTGATGCTGTTCCTTTGGAAATAACAGTCCATATTCCGGAGAACGTCTCATAAGAATCAGAACGAAAAATCCACCATCCGAAAAGAACCAAGTGCAAAGTTATGAGTTGTCTAAAAAAATTGATAAACCAACTATCACCTCTTTTGTCCAAGCCGGCAAACCTCTCTATTGCCAATAAAACGCCATGGTAAATTCCCCATAAAATAAAGGCAATACCCGCTCCATGCCACAATCCACACAAAAACATCGTGATAAATAAATTACGGTACACACCATTTCGACTTCCACCCAAGCTTATATACAGATAGTCTCGAAACCAACTTCCTAAAGAAATGTGCCACCTTCTCCAAAAGTCCGTAATAGAAAATGAAGAGTATGGATAGTCAAAGTTTTTGGTTAGATGAAACCCTAAAATCATTGCCGAGCCAATCGCAATATCCGTATATCCGGAAAAATCTCCGTAAATCTGCAAACCATAAGCATACAGAGCTGCAATGGCTTCTATGCTGCTATACATTTCCGGATTGGCATAAACCTTGTCGATTATATGAACCGCCAACCAATCAGCTCCCGTTTTTTTCAAAAGTCCTGCCAGTATAATAAAAATTCCTATTTGAAATTTTGTAGGACTGAGTAGAAAGTGCTGTCCTTTTTCTTTTAGTCTTGGAAGAAACTCAATTGCTCGTACGATAGGACCGGCTACAAGCTGCGGAAAAAAAGTCACATAAGAAGCAAACTTGGTAAAGTTCTTTTCTGGAGTTAATTGCTTTCTATAAACGTCTATTGTATAAGAAAGAGATTGGAAGGTATAAAAAGAAATTCCAACGGGTAATGTGAGATGGAGCATGGAAATTTCCACTTGACTCCCATTGATTACTAAGTGATTTAGAAGTGATACAAAGAAGTCGTAGTATTTGAAAAAGAACAAAAGGGATAAATTCAAAAACAACGACAAAACCAAGTATACCGTTCCTCTTTTTCCAAACGTTTGTCTTTTAAAGATGAGTAAAGAACAAACATAATCAATACAAGTAGAAAAAACGATTAACAAAGTTGGCAAAAAGTTCCAAGTCGAATAAAAGTAGAGAGAAACAAAAGTTAAAAAGGTTATTTTTAGATTTGGGATTCGAGTAAGGAAGGCAGATACAAAAAAAACAAGCACAAAAAAATAAGCGTAAGCTTTGGAGTTAAAATATATCTCTTTGTTTTTCTCTTTTTTGAGCTTTTCCAGTTCTAACTTTTTAGAAAATTCTTGGTGTCCGAGAAACTTTTGGTAGGCAGTGTAAATTTCATTGTACAATATACCAGCATAGTAGTCACCTCCTATTCGCGTAAGGTGGATTCTATCGGGTTGGATGTAGCCTTTGTTGTACATGAGTTCGTTATGTCCTTGTCCTCCCAAAGCCAGAAAGCTATCGTAAAAAGCGATGCCGAACTCTTCACACACTTCTTTTTGAGCTTGTATGATATTGGCTATTTCCGGCATGGTGACAAACTTTCCATCTTGGGTTGCTATAATTCTCTCATAAGGAGACAAGATTAGAATAGAGGAATTCGGATTGTATTTCTTAAACCTTTGTACAACGTTAGTCAGTTTTTCTTTGTAGGTTTGGATCGGTTCTTTGCTATGCAGCATATTTTGAGATTCGTTTACTCCAAACTGAAACAAAATCAAATCAGGCGAGTACAACCTCATTCCACAAGCAAAGTTTTCTTCTGGTACGGTGAGCAGGTCATTCATTTCAATTCCTTGTCTAGAAACAGGTGAATAGGCGATTCCATAATCAGTTTCCAGAGAAATCGTATCCAAATACAACTCTCCCAACTTTATACCGCTAAGGCTTAGGGTAAACTGATTGGCATCTGGTAAATCGAAAAGAATCTTAGAACAACCGGAATTACTTAAGTCTATTGTTTTGGAAAGTGAACCATCTTTTGCTTGTAAAGACGCATTTAGCAAATTGGGTGACGTATTTCGTATATACAGCTCTAACTTTGTCCAGGGCTTCTGACTGTTTTCCATAAAATGTTTGAGATAAATCGGATTTCTGATCGGAATAAAACTTTCTCCCAAAAAGCCAAGTTTGGGATTATGATTACCCAGTGCTTCTATATTTTCTGATATAAATTGTTCGGGAGTTGTCTGATTGTTATGATGGATTAGTTTTCTTTTGACACTAGGAACAATGGGAATGAGTCCCCTACCACCATCCCCAAAATCTGCTTGAAAATGTTCCGTTAGTTTGGACGTAATAAACCCTCCCCAGATAATAGAATCTCCCAAATGAATAATTCGCACAACACCATTTTTATGATTTTGCAAGTAATCCAACTTAAGAAAAAAAGACTTGAGCCAAAGGTAGTTTTCACCAGCAGAAAGAAGTGATTCTTTCTTGTGGATCGGCGAAATTTCTTTTGGTTGGTGTTTGGGAAAAAGGCTTTGTACAAAATCAGGTAGAATTTCCTCTGTTTCCGGGAAGTATTTAAGCCCCAAAGGAGAAAGAAATGCCTTTTGACCAAAGGAAAAAGAACTAAAGGAAATGAGAAAAAACAAAAAGAATAGAAAAATTCTAATGTATAATTTTTTCAATCGCCCATGCTTCCGGAAATTTCTTGTCCTTTAAATGAATGGCTGGTCGCAAAGGTATCCAACTTTGGTTACTCTCGTTTTGGTAAAGGGAACGTCTTCCAAAAAATCGCCCCTCTATCTCTCTCTTTTCGGGGATAAATCGTTCTTTTCCCAGCATCTGATAAGCCGTTTGACAATGGTTTACCATCTCTTGGAATTCATTTGGGTCTGCTGAGATCGTGTGATCGGGACCGGGAAGATTTTTATCCATTGTGAAATGCTTTTCAATCACAGAGGCTCCCAAACCAATTGCAATAACAGCTCCTAAAAAACCGGAAGAATGGTCAGAGAATCCAACCGGACAAGACACTATTTTTTTAAAAAGCTCAATGGTTTTTAGGTTTAGGTTTTCTGCCGGAGTCGGATACAAAGACACACAGTGAAAAAGGCAGAGTTGTTTTACATCAAGGGATTTCAAATATTCCAAACTTCTTGCAATTTCAAAAAATTCGGACGCTCCTGTTGATAAAAAGATCGGTAGTTTTGTAGAGGCACACTTTTCCAAAAGTTGTGAGTTTACTAGATCACCGGAAGCTATTTTTAAAATAGGTACATTCAAGGAAACAAGCAAGTCAACGGCTGAACTACATAAAGGAGTTGAAAAGAATTCCAAGCCCTCTTCGGTAGCCGTTTTTTGAAATTCTCTGTGAAACTTTTCATTCAGCTCGTATTGTTTGAAAATATCAAATAAAAACTTAGCTTCCACATTGTTTTTGTCAATAAACTCTTCCGTTGTATACGATTGAAACTTAACTGCATTTGCTCCGCTCTTTTTGGCTGCTTGTATGGTTCGTCTACCCAGTTCCAAATCATTGTTGTGGTTCAAACCGATCTCTGCTACTATAAACGGCTTTTCGTTCTCTCCGATTATAATTTGAGAATTGATTCTAATTGTGTTTTGAAATGTATCCATTCTTCCATGTTTTTCAGAGTCGTTTTTTTGTACAAGCACAATTTATATAAGCACAGGGCGAAAGTATTGTTTCCATTGTCTGTGACTTTTATTCTGCAAAAGTTATTTTTTTGCATACTATATTTTCAATGACTTAGATTTTTTAATAGAATCTGTCTATAATAATGTTTATAACATATTATTATACTATTTTGATAATTATAGCAAGATTATAATTTGACAAATTTGTTAGTGTTAATATTGTAAATTTGTTTTTATATTTATTGGAGACAGGCATGAAAAGCTACTATAATTATTGGGGAAAAGCTGGAAAAGACGGAAATTATCATTTACTTCCATATCATTGCTTGGATGTTGCAGCAGTAGCTGAGATTTTATTTCAAGAAAATCCCAAAATGTTAAATAAGTTTGTAGAATTAACAAAGTTTGAAGATGGGTTATTTCGCTATCTTTTCCTCTTTTTTTTAGCAATTCACGATTTAGGAAAATTTGCAGACTCTTTCCAGGGACAAGTATCAGAATTGTATTCTAAGTTAAACCCTGGTTTTTCGCCTAAAGTCTATAATATTCGACATGATAGTCTAGGGTATATTCTTTGGAACAAAAAGTTCCTCATTAACAAAAGAGGACGTATTGAAGGAAAAATTCTTGATTCTAATATATTTGGTTTGGGAACTACCGACTCCAATTTCAAAAGGAATTTTAATAACATTGCTTCAATTTTTATCTCTATTGCCACAGGACATCACGGAAGACCACCTTCCAATACCGGATATACTACTAGTGTGGATATAACAAGTCATTTTACAGAAAGAAATATACAAGATTCCTTTGATTTTTTATCTAATGTTTATCAATTTTTCCTAAAAGAGCCTATCTTGGAAAAGTTAAACCAACTCAACCTGGAAGATTTAATTTCGAGCTTCAAAACTGTTTCTTTTTGGATTGCTGGTTTTACTGTTTTATGCGATTGGATTGGTTCAAACGGTGATATTTTCAAGTTTGTATCTGAAGAAAAGCCAATTGAGGAGTATTGGAACGATTTTGCCATTCCGTCAGCTCGTGAAGCTATAAAAAGATCAGGTATTTTACCTTCTAAAGTTTCCAAATATACGAATCCACAAGACTTATTCTCTTATCTAGAGACACCGACACCTTTGCAATCTCTATGTGATTCTTTGCAAATCAAGAATGGTCCCCAACTTTTTATATTAGAAGATGTGACAGGTGCTGGAAAAACGGAAGCCTCACTCATTTTAGCCAAAAGATTACTTTCTAACTGTGAATATGATGGTTTGTACATTGGGCTTCCTACAATGGCAACCGCCAATGGAATGTATGAACGGGTAGCTAGTTTTTATAGAAAGATTTATGAGCCTGATTCCAAGCCTTCTTTGATTCTCGCCCACAGTGCAAAAGACCTCTCAGACCAATTCAGACAAACCATTATTTCCGAAAATATTCCAGAAGACGTTCCTTATGCTGAGGATGAAGAATCAGCTTCTGCTCTGTGTTCAGCTTGGCTTGCTGATAGTAGCAAAAAGAGTACATTGGCTAGTGTCTCTGTTGGTACAATTGACCAAGCTCTTGTATCTGTACTTTTGTCTAAATTTCAATCTCTACGTTTATTTGGACTTTTTAACAAGGTTTTAATTTTGGATGAAATTCATGCTTATGATGAGTATATGAATGAATTGATTGAAACCTTACTAAAAGTACATTCTCAAATTGGAGGTTCTATTATTTTGCTCTCAGCTACTATACCCCAAAATTTAAAAAATCGCTTCATTGGATCGTTTTTGAATCGTAGTATAAATGAAGTAGGAATCCCGAAAAAACATTATCCTCTAATGACTATGTGTGGAAATCAAGAAATATTAGAAATAGAATTAGCTACTAGAGAAGAAGTTAGGCGAAGTGTAAAAGTAGATTTTATTCATAACCTAAAGGAAGTCTATGCTCTAATTCAAAGAGTAGTAACAGAAGGAAAGTGTATATGTTGGATACGTAATACGGTCTCAGATTCAATGGTAGCCTATGAAAACATAAAAAAACTTTATGGTGAAAACAATGCAATTCTTTTTCATGCTCGTTTTGCTATGGGTGATAGATTGGATATAGAAAGTGAAGTGCTAAGAATGTTTGGAAAAAATAGCACAAATACTGACCGAAAAGGAAAAATTGTAATCGCTACGCAGGTAGTGGAACAATCCTTAGATTTGGATTTTGATGTAATGGTGACTGATTTGGCTCCAATAGACTTGATCATCCAAAGAGCCGGTAGATTACATAGACATACAAGAGATTTTTCAGGCAATAGGATAACAGAAAAAGACCAAAGAAATACACCTTTTCTTTATATCCATTCCCCGGAATTAACGGAAGACCCATCTGAGAATTGGTATTCATCTTTTTCAAAAGGCGGAGCGATGGTTTATCCAGATCATGGAAAGTTGTTCCTTACCGCAGATATTTTGAATAAAAGAGGTGAAATCAAAATGCCAGAAGATGCAAGAAATCTCATCGAGTATGTATACGGTGAAAGTCAGTTGATTCCTGAAAAGTTGGTTGAAAAAAGCCGAAAAAATACGGAAAAAGAAAAACAGAAGAGAGCACAAGCTGAAAATAATACCATCACAATAGAATCCGGTTATACATCCATAGACAATAGTAGTATATGGAATGAAATTAATGCTCCCACTCGTTTGGGTGGCGAAACCATCAAAGTCTTATTGTTAAAATACCAAAATAGAAAATTAAAACCTTGGTATGCAAAAGGGACTCATGCACTGCCCAATAGTGAAGTCAAAGTGCTTTCTTATATCATCCATTCGGAATTTGAGTCGGAAGATTTAAACCTAAAAAAAGCTATAAAAGACTTAAAAGAAAAGCTACCTGGAAAAGGAAAGTATTCTCTTTTGTTACCTCTTCAAGAAGTGAACGGAATGTGGATTGGTTTTGGATTAAGTCAAAAAGGAGAAAAAATGAAGTATGCTTATGATACTAAAATGGGTTTTAGAATATTAAAAGAAGGAGAAAATGAATGAATCTCTTACAAGATAAATGGATTAATGTCCAGAGGAAAAACGGAGAAATTGAAAAAATTGCTCCCTATCAGATTACGGATACATTTGAGACAAATCCGATTATAGAAATTGTTACTCCACGCCCCGACTTCAAAGGAGCAATGTATCAATTCTTGATTGGTTTGTTTCAAACCGTTTGTTCTCCTCCAAGTGAGGAAAAATGGCAAGATTGGTTTTGGGAACCACCACATCCGGATGAATTGAAAAAAGAAACGGATAGGGTAGCTTTTGCATTTGATTTGTTTGGTGAGAAGATTCGATTTATGCAAGATATGAATTTATACTCTGAAAATGATGAGGAAAAGTTTAAGCCTATAGAGTTGTTATTTATTGAAGCTCCTGATGAATCCAAAAGAGAAAAAAATTTAGACTTTTTTGTTAAGAAATATCAGATTCAAAATACATGTGGTTCTTGTAGTGCTTTGGCTCTTATTACTTTGCAAATAAATGCTCCAGAAGGAGGTTCTGGAAATTATACATCTTTGAGAGGTGGCGGTCCTCTAACAACACTATTAAAACTTGATGATGAAAAACATAGTTTATGGCAGAATATTTGGATCAATATTCTATCGGAAAACTATACTAAATCAAAAAAATCAACAGGAAAAAATTATGAATATGTTTTTCCTTGGGTTACTGATAATTACTATAAATTTAAAAGTCACTCCAAAACGACAAATCAAGATTTACACTTCTTATCAATGTATTGGTCAAATTCAAGAAGGCTGTATTTAAACAAATTGGAAGAAAATGGAAAATGCGATATATGCTCTGAACATTCAGACCTCTTAGTAAATACTTATAGAGCGAAAAATCAAGGAATTGACTATGGTGGAGGAGGTTGGATTCACCCTTTAAACCCATACTACTTCAAAAAAGATAAAGAACTTGGAGATACATGGTTTCCACATCATCCGCAACCAGGTGGAATCGTCTACAGCAATTGGCAATCGTTTACTTATGGAAAAAAAGGACAAGAAGAAAATGCCAAAGTAATCAAGATTTATCTGGAAGAGAGAAAGGAAGAACAATTAAGAGTTTGGACTTTTGGTTATGATATGAAGCAAATGAAATCCCGTTGTTGGTATGAAAGTACAATTCCTATCTATAAAATTCCAATAGATTATGCTGTAAAGTTTGAATATCGTATTTCGCTTATTATAGGTGCATCTGTTCAAGTTGCGAATAACCTCCAAAAGTTTGTAAAACAAGCTTGGAAGAAAGAAGGAAATACTGACTTTTTAAAAACAAGCTTTTTCAAAGCAACCGAATCAAGCTTTTATAACCTCGCAAAGAATATTCGAGACAATATCCAAAAGGAAGAACCTTTTGATAACGATTCAAAATTGAATTGGCTTAAATATCTTAACAAAGAATCCTTGAAACTCTTTGATCTGTACGTAGAATCCGGCTCTATCGAGTTTGAAAACATCCAGAGGATTGTAAACGCAAGACAAAAATTAATTTCAGAGAACATAGGAGATAAAATGAAAGAGCGAATTGGTTTACATGTTGAGAAAAAACCCAAAACAACAAAAGGAGTAAAAAAGAAATGAGACTTTTTGAGAAAGGTTCTCCATCCGGAGAAGCCGTTTTAACTTGGTGGGAAAGTTTACAAAGAAGTCCTGGTGATAGAGCAAATCTAAGAAGGTGCTCTACTCCAGCAGAGACTGTTTTTTTACCAGCTAGTCATAGACTAATTGGTGAAATCAAAGAAACATCAAAAGATAAGATTGAGCTATCTTATGACAGACTGTGTGCAATCGCCGGAATTTTAGCACACATAAAGGAAAACAGTTCACAAACATTCTCCAAACAAATGTCACAAAAAAAGCCAGGCAGTGACCAAGCTTTAGTAAGTGATATACGATTTAGAAGAGTTCTACAATCTTCCAGTATAGTCGAAGATGAACTCTTTTTTCAAAAGATCATACGTGTCATCCACCATCTGGATCAACGAGCTAACATCTTGGATATAGTAGCATCTCTCTATTTTTGGGGTGATTCTGTTAAAAAAAGATGGGCTTATGATTATTACGGTACATCCAATCCAAGCGAAAATGAAAACAATACAACATTACAAGGAATACAATCATGAATAGATTCATTCAAATACACTTACTAACATCTTATCCACCTTCCAACCTAAACAGAGACGATTTAGGAAGACCCAAAACAGCCATTATGGGAGGAGCTAATAGACTTAGAATTTCATCCCAAAGCTTAAAAAGAGCATGGAGAACATCCGATGTTTTTCAAGAAAAACTAACAGATAATATTGGTAAAAGAACTAAAGAAATACCGCAAAAGTTAATTATAGATTTATTTAATAATCAATTAGAACCAGAACAAATAAAAGTTTGGTCTAATGATATGAGTTTTGTCTTTGGAGATATTGATGAAACTGATGAGGAGATTAAACACTCACAACTAGTTCATATTTCTCCTTTAGAGCAAAAAATTCTTAAAGATTATATTATGAATATTATCTCTATAATAAAGAATGGGGAAAAAAATGATAATATTCAGGAAATAATTGATTTGCAAAAAAAACGAAAAGAAAAAAACAAAGCTGATGATAAGAAAAAAATTACAAATCAAATAAAGAAAAAGCTTTCTGAGCAACTATTAGCTAAAACGAGTGCATGTACAGATATCGCTATGTTTGGAAGGATGTTGGCTGGTAACCAAGAATACAATGTTGAAGCAGCTGTCCAAGTTGCCCACGCTATTACAGTTCATAAAGTTGCCGTTGAAAATGATTATTTTACAGCACTTGATGATTTAAATAAATTAGGAGCTGCGCATCTTGGTGATACTGAATTTGGAGCTGGTCTTTTTTATTTGTATATATGTATAGATAAAGAGTTACTATTAGAAAATTTAAACAGTGACAAAGAACTTACCAAAAAAACATTGTCAGCCCTTATGGAAGCTTGTACAACCGTTTCTCCAACAGGCAAGCAAAATAGCTTTGCTTCTCGTGCAAGAGCAATGTTTTGCCTTGTAGAAAAAGGAAATCAGCAACCACGATCTCTACACACAGCTTTTTTGAAACCTATCGAAGGAAAAGACGTTCTTTCAGATTCTATTTCTAATCTAAAAGCAATGAAAGAAAACTTTACAAAAGTTTACGGACAGTGTTCAGAGTCAGAACATTCCTTTGATGTTTTAAAAGGAGAAGGAAGTTTTGCCAATATTCTAAGTTTTGTACAGGAAGATTAACCATGAAAGAGTATTTAGTCTTTCGCTTATATGGTCCAATGGCTTCATGGGGTGATATTGCCGTTGGTGAAAATCGTCATAGTTTTTCTTACCCATCAAAATCTGCAATTATCGGATTGATTGCCTCGGCTTTAGGATACAAAAGGGAGGAGGAAGAGAAGCATACTATGCTCTCTCTTTCCCTTGGTTTTGGTGTTAAAGTATGGAGTTCCGGAATCTTGTTAAGGGATTATCATACTGCTCAAACGATTCCAAGTAAGGGAAAGCATGTATATTCCACTCGAAAAGACGAACTAAGAAATAAGATTGAATTAAATACGATTCTTTCCTCAAGAGACTATCGAATGGATGCTTTATATGACGTTTGTATTTGGATAAAAAAAGAATTTGTATCTATTCAAAATCTACAAGAAGCCCTAAAAAATCCTAAATTTACACTCTATCTTGGAAGAAAATCTTGTGTGATTGCTTCTCCTTTGTTTCCAAATGTTATTAAGGAAAATAACATTTTCAATACCTTTGCAAAGTTTGAAACTGAGCTAAAAGAAAGGTTTCAAGAAATGGATACTTCTTATTTCTTTGGTTATAATACACTAAACAATAGCTTTGTTGAATACCTATGGGAAGAAGAATCTGAAGAACTTTCAGAGCACATTCAAACCAGACGAGATGAAGTTCTAAGTAGAAAAAAATGGCAGTTTAGAGAACGGAAAGAGTTTTATAAATCGGAGGCATCCAATATCCTAACCAAACCAAAAGGAGTAACAAATGGAAGTAATTAAATTAACACAAGAAACTGATTCTAATGGAAACCTTGCGTTAACGATTCCTACAGAGCAAAAAAGTTGCAAACTAGAAGTGATAGTTGTGATCAGCAGTAAAGAAACACCTAAAAAGAAACCTCCAATTGATAAATATTTTGGAAAACTGAAATGGCAAGGAGAGGCTCTTACAGAGCAAAGGAGACTAAGAGATGAATGGAGCTAATAATTTATTCGATACAAATGCCATTATAGAATTTTTTCGAGGTGAAGAGTCTTTAGGAAAAATCTATCATGAAACTGAAAGCGTAGGTATATCAATTATATCCAGAATTGAATATATGTCTTTTTCTGGTTTAACAAAAGAAGATAAAGATATGTTTCAATCCTTTTCGGAAGATTGTATTGTTTTTGACCTTTCAAATCAAAACCAGAAACTAATTGACCTTACTATAAAATTACGAATTCAGTATTCCTTAAAACTCCCTGATGCTTTGATCGCTTCACAAGCGATTCTAAATGGTTTTAATTTAGTAAGTTCAGATAAAGGTTTTAAAAAAATTCAAGAACTTAGTCTAATTGATTTCAAGGAGGCATCCAATGTACCTAACCAAACTTGATCTCGATATGCAAAAGCGAAAGACGGCAAATTGGTTGCAGAATCCCTACAATATCCATAAAAGACTTTGGATGGCATTCCCTGCGGAAAAACACAAACATAATGATCCACCTCCGTTTTTGTATCGTTTGGAATTGCAAAGTCAAACGAGGATATTGGTTCAATCCAAGAACAAACCAAGCTGGCAACTCGCTTTCAAAGACTTTGACATTCTCCTGAACCTTCCAAAAGAGGAGGAAGACGTTAAAGAAATCAAAACAGACAACTTCCTAGAAAGTGGCTCTGTATTTCGGTTCTCTTTGATTGCCAATCCTACAAAAAAAGTCAAGGATTACCGAAGTCTCTTTCAAAAAGAGCTAAAGGATTATCCTGAAACTTGGACTCATGCAAACCATACAAAGTATTTGGAAGGAAAACGCATTTTAGAAGATCTTAAAAAATCCGTTTCCAAAGAGCAAAGGGAAAAACTAAAAAGCAAAAAGATTGGAATCTACAACAAAGAAGAGCAGATTCAATGGCTTTCCAATCGAGGTAAAGAAGGGGGATTTGAACTCATAGAAGTAAACCATATACCTTCTGTTATCCAACACGAAGATGCTTTTGAGCGTATAAAAAAGGACAAAGAAACAAAAAGCATCCAGGTTTATACCGTTCACTTCACCGGCATTCTTCGTGTAACAAACCAAGATGCGTTCAAACATACCTACACCTATGGAATCGGTTCAGCAAAAGCTTTTGGTTGTGGAATGTTGATGATAGCGAGATAGTTCCCTTCGGCTACGCTCAGGGAACGGATTGCTACTGCTCAGGGAACGAATACCATCGTTCATTGAAAACGAAATCCGATGGAACACGAGTGAAATCGGATTGATATAAAACGGTTTTTAAATTTTTAAAAAGTGAGGATTGAAATGTCAAATCGAAATTTGCAAGAGATTCCCAAGTTTGAGGACAATTGGACGTATCTCTACTTTGAGAGAGGAACAATTGACCAATACCAGAAGTCTATCGGCTTTCATTACTTGGATAAAGTTGTTCCTGTTCCAGTAGAAACACTTTGTTTGCTTATGCTTGGTCCGGGAACCACCATCACCCACGAGGCAATCAAAAGAATATCCGAAAGTAGATGTCTAGTTGCATGGACTGGTGAATTTGGAGTAAGATTTTATTCTGCCGGTTATACGGGAACCTATTCTGCCCGAAACTTGCTTAAACAAATCGCCATATATAGCGATTCTGAAAAAAGAATAAAAGTGGTAAAAGAAATGTACCAAAAGCGTTTTCCAGAACCATTGGACGAAAACATCACCATAGAACAACTTCGTGGAAAAGAAGGTGCAAGAGTCCGCAAAATTTATGAAGAGTGTTCTGCCTTATATGGTGTACCTTGGAGTGGAAGGTCTTATGATCAAGGCAATTGGAATTATGCTGATCCGGTCAATCGTGGTCTATCAGCTGCCAATGCTTGTCTGTATGGAGTTGTCCATGCTGCAATTTTGGCTTGTGGTTTCTCACCAGCCATTGGTTTTGTCCACACCGGAAAACAACTCTCTTTTGTGTATGATATTGCAGATTTATACAAAGCAGAGATAACCATTCCGGTTGCTTTTATGGCAGCAAAAGAAACTCCACACCAGATCGAAAGAACGGTTCGTTACACTTGCAGGGACAAATTCAAAGAGAAAAAGATTATGAAAAGAATCATAAAGGATATGAAGGACTTAATTTATGGTAGTGATTATGATGGAGAAATCGACACCTTCGCAGAAGGGAGAGATGTCGCGGTTAGCTATTGAAGTTAAATCAGGGGTTTTTGTGGCAACAATCAATGCCAGGGTTCGTGATAAACTCTGGGATAGGATTGTGAAAGAATGGCACTTGAATGCTTTGATGCTTTACTCAACCAATACTGAGCAGGGTTATGTAATTCGCTCAAACGGAGACCCGGAACGGGAAGTTGTTGATTTTGATGGGATATGTCTCTTGTCAAAACCTATCAAAAAGAGTCATTCCATGGGTAAGAAATCTAATACTGTGGAAGAAACTTCTGTTCCTTCCATGGAAGAAAGCGAAAATGGTGAGGTGGAAGTTTATGGATCGGAGTAAAATTGGTTGACAAAATTTTTAAATATCCGTATTTTTAGATAGAACTGCTTGATTTATGGGACATAAATTGGGAATCTACTAAACGGATATTTACTATTCCCCACATGCGTGGGGTTGAACCGAATACCAGATCGACTTTTCCGTTAGCTTAGAGCTATTCCCCACATGCGTGGGGTTGAACCGGCTAAAGGGCATTTTCTTTCATCTTTTCATCCCTATTCCCCACATGCGTGGGGTTGAACCGTAGTTTTGTGGTAATACTGTAAACTGTTTCCCACTATTCCCCACATGCGTGGGGTTGAACCGATTTAAAAGAAGAAATTGAAATAGGCTTAATACTATTCCCCACATGCGTGGGGTTGAACCGTCCAGTTTAGTCCGTTCCATTCAGCAATCTGACTATTCCCCACATGCGTGGGGTTGAACCGGTTACTCCATTGAAAAAAAAAAAAAAAAATACTATTCCCCACATGCGTGGGGTTGAACCGAGAGAGGCAGAAGAAATTTTCTTTTTCTACGTCTATTCCCCACATGCGTGGGGTTGAACCGTAGTAACAGAAGATCGGGATTGATTCCCGATTCTATTCCCCACATGCGTGGGGTTGAACCGATTTGGTTTATTAGTAGTCTCATTTCCGTTATTCTATTCCCCACATGCGTGGGGTTGAACCGAGTTGACAATTTATAAGAGTTCTGGTCTAATCTATTCCCCACATGCGTGGGGTTGAACCGGAAATTAATAATGATCACAAAACTAAGTAATACTATTCCCCACATGCGTGGGGTTGAACCGTTCTTGTCAACTAAAAACATGACAAATTGTCACTATTCCCCACATGCGTGGGGTTGAACCGATAACTGAAAATAATAGTTTTGAAAAAGGAGACTATTCCCCACATGCGTGGGGTTGAACCGCCAAAAAACCATGCTGAATTTCTTGTTATGAACTATTCCCCACATGCGTGGGGTTGAACCGGGTTATTGTAAATGAGGAAAATTCTAATAAAACTATTCCCCACATGCGTGGGGTTGAACCGAAATGCCCTTTAGCCAAGATTGGAATTACAAACTATTCCCCACATGCGTGGGGTTGAACCGATTTGTTTCAATGATGAGGCAATTTTGTTTACTATTCCCCACATGCGTGGGGTTGAACCGCAAACAAATTTTTAAGTCCTGTTACACCTAACTATTCCCCACATGCGTGGGGTTGAACCGAGATAGAAAAAGAACCATATTTACGATTATATCTATTCCCCACATGCGTGGGGTTGAACCTACGAAACGATTCCTTTTGGTCATATCCCATTTCTATTCCCCACATGCGTGGGGTTGAACCGACCTGTCTGGAAAAGACCGAATTACCGTGAAACTATTCCCCACATGCGTGGGGTTGAACCGACTGCAAACTCTACTCTCAAAGAGTTGACAATCTATTCCCCACATGCGTGGGGTTGAACCGATTATCAAAACCGAGGTGAATCTTGGTAAGATCTATTCCCCACATGCGTGGGGTTGAACCGATTACCACGAATTGCCTTACCAGCTTCAACTACTATTCCCCACATGCGTGGGGTTGAACCGGGATAAATACACCACTATTATTTAATTCAATCCTATTCCCCACATGCGTGGGGTTGAACCGAAGTATTTTGAAAACACAAACAATTATATAATCTATTCCCCACATGCGTGGGGTTGAACCGTAAAGTAGATTATATTTTCCATCCCACTTTAACTATTCCCCACATGCGTGGGGTTGAACCGTAGTGATGAACTTGATTTTTTTCTATCAGTTCCTATTCCCCACATGCGTGGGGTTGAACCGACTAAAACCGATTCCGGTTGTCATGGCAATTACTATTCCCCACATGCGTGGGGTTGAACCGTAGAATTTGTTAATTACGAAGCCGAACCAAAACTATTCCCCACATGCGTGGGGTTGAACCGGAATTAATCCGAGTTCCTCATCATAATAAGGAATATCGGAACCAAAATTTTCATGTAGTAAAGGTTGTAGATTTTCTTGAATGTAGAGGTGTGAAAGCATAACGCTTTAGAAAACGTCAGTGAGCCAAACAGGAAGATATCCTTAGTTCCGAACTACGCTCAGGGAGAGTCGCCTTGAGCGTAGTCAGAAGCGTCTCTACGAAAACGGATAATCCGTATACCCTTTTTCACCTGGTGTATAAAATGTGTTCATGTCCAGATTCATGTTCCACTCGATTCCCTTTCTTATTCGGTCTACCAAATCCGGATTGCCTATAAACGGTCTTCCAAAGGCTACCAAATCACCTTTTCCGTCTTCGAGGTCTTTTTCTGCTTTGTTTGCATCATAACCTCCGCTGAGAATATATGTACCGGAAAAATTTTTTCTGACAGAACTTTTTATGGATTCTGGAACTTCCGGAGCACCCATTGCTGAGTGGTCAACTATATGAATATATGCTATTCCGATTTTATTCAGTTCTTTCACAAGATATGTATACTGCCCTTCTACTTCTGCAAAAGCACCGGTATCATTAAAAACGCCATAAGGAGACAAACGTATACCAACTTTATTGTGTCCAATAGCAACTACAACGGATTTTGCTATTTCAAGAGCAAATTTGCAACGGTTTTCAATCGAGCCACCGTATCCGTCTGTTCGGTTATTGATATTTGCATTCAAAAACTGCTCAATGAGATAGCCATTGGCTCCATGTAACTCTATTCCGTCAAAACCGGCTTCTATTGCATTTTTGGATGCTTTGACATATTCCTCGATAGCATGCTGTATATCACCTTGAGTCATTTCCTTAGGCTCGGTGTGAGGAAGTGCTCCCTTTCCGTCTACATACATTTCACCGGAAACGATTTTGGATGAAGGAGACACGACTTCTGCTCCCGGTGGAAGGTTTTCTTTGTGAGAAACCCTACCGGTATGCATTAGTTGTATGAAAATTTTAGCTCCGCCTTTGTGAACTGCTTGTGTGACCAATTTCCAGCCTTCTACCTGCTCTTTGGAAAACACCCCTGGTATTCTTGGGTAGCCCAAACCGTTAGGGGAAGGAGATGTGCCTTCGGTAATGATCAAACCGGCTGTATTTCGTTGCCCGTAATAGGTAGCCATGAGTTCATTGGGAATATTTTTGATCGCTCGCGAGCGGGTCATGGGTGCCATAACAATTTTGTTTTGCAACTCCAACCCTGCCAAAGAATAATTTGAAAGTAGTTTTTGTGTATTCATGTTTTTATGATAATTCGTTGATTTTTAATTCAAGTTCACATTATATTTCTTCTTTAATCAAACAATCATTATTCTTAAAAAAAACCGTTGCGAGTGATTTAAACCACTTGTTAGGAAAAGTCCATTCTATTTTCGGAGGAAGAAATCAATTTTTGATCCTCTTTTTGTGTTAATTGTCTATAAAGGTAAGCCATACAGTATACGGTAATCGGATATGATACAATAATCCCAACAAAACAAAACAAAATACCTAGAAAATTCATTGCAAATAAAATAGAATCTACCACTAATAGTTGGGACAAAATACCCTTGGTTATATTAAAGCTTGCTTTTAAGGATTCTATGGGGCTTAGCCTTTGATCGATAATAAAATATCCAAAGAATTGCAACCGAATGGAGAAATATATTGCTGGTAGTAGAGACAGCAAAAAAATGAATCCCAAAATCGTGAATTGGTATAAGATTTGATACAAAAACTGCATAGAATCTGTGGTTAGATTAGATAAAACCGGAAATAAGTTAGATCGATAAGCAATAAACCCAATTGGGATAAATAAAAGAACAACTCCACTGACTATAATTAGTAAATACAAAGTGGATGCAATCAGGTATTCCATAAACAAGCCAATATCTTGGAAAAAGTCCATAATAGATGTTTGGAGTTTGTCATGCAAATTTAGGGCAATTCTTGTAACTCCTATACTAACCATGGTTGACGCTGCAATCTGTAGTACAAGGGTAAATAAGCTCGTTTGCAATAACCTGAAAATTGTGTCTGGCTCTGAAGTCCCAAACAAGAATTTGGAAAGAAAGATGGGAACATAATATATAAAGTTCGATAAAAAAAACCAAAACAAAGAAATTGGCAGGTTTTTGCTAAAGGTCTCTACCCCAAAACTAACTATTTTTTCAACAGAAAAATTTTTATTGGTCATACAAAAAGTCCTTATTGTTAATAAAGAAATTTAGGAAGATTAAAAGCCAATACAAAAAAATCAAGTTGATCAAATTATACGAATTCCAAAAATATACTATGATTAGAGTGATTTATTGGATTCATTTGATTTTAAAGACAATCCAAAAACTACTCTATTTTGAATATACAACTAATCAAACATTTAGAAGGAAATCAATGCA
Organism: Leptospiraceae bacterium; assembly: GCA_024233865.1. Lineage (GTDB taxonomy): Bacteria > Spirochaetota > Leptospiria > Leptospirales > Leptospiraceae > JACKPA01. Next base: position 91,904 of record JACKPA010000015.1, read on the forward strand.
TACTATTATCAAAATTTTTATAATAACTTTGGTAGCTACTCTTGCCTTGGAAGCAGAAAAGCTATCTGACAAGTCGAAAGTTCTACTCAAAGGAATTGGAGCTATTCGAATCGGAATGACCGTAGCAGACGCTCAAAAAGCGGGTGGCGTTACGTTTCAAAAAGGACACAAAAAAGGAAGTTGCGTTTTTTTAACACCCAAAGGAGGACCTGAAAACATAACCTTTATAGCAGATAAAGGGAAAATTATGAGCGTTCACATTTATGCTCCTAGTTCAATTAAAACCAAAAGTGGAGTTGGTATTGATAGCACTGAAAAGCAAATTAAAGATGCTTATCCAGGTCAAATTAAACTGATAGACACTATAACGTCAGACGGAGATACTTTTCAAATTTTTGCCCTTGTACCAAAAGACAAACCCGTTCAAAATTATAGGGTAATCTTTACCATACACGCGGGAAAAGTGCAAGACTATGCCGCTGGAAAGTTACCATTTGTAAAAAGCAGATGTGACTAAAATTAAAACGACTTAAAATTTAGGATTTTTTTACTTTAAAATCACTTTTTTGCAGTAAATAGTACTTCTTCCGAATCTGTTAGCAAGCGATAAAATCCTAAATTTCCTAAACAGGATATAATATTAACTGGTAATTCTTGAATGTTTTTATGGATAATTGTATATTTAGTGTTCTTAAAAAATATTTGAAATTCCGAATTGTTCGAATCACATTTTTGCAAAAATTCATAAGTTTTAGGTAATTTTTCATGGGAGAAAGGGTAAAAACCGGAGTATCCCACAAGGATGGGATGGTTGTGATAGAGACTTCGTTCTAAAGAAAATTTTATTTGTTCTTCTTTATCAGGAGAAAGCTCGAGGACTCCAAACGACTCTGGACTTTTTTGCTTTAAATAATTTGTAATTCTACTATTATATATTTTACTTTTTGTTACATTTACTTGGCTATGTCTAAAATGCGGGACAAGTCTCTCAAAAATTTGTAGCCCAACCATAAAGCACAGAAGCAATAATAATGTAAATTTCTTTTGTTTAGAAAGAAGACTTAGTAAAATTCCCATTCCTAAACATTCCGCTAAAACAACTATCATTCCGGCTCTTCCAATGGCGCGCAGTCCGGAAAGTCCGGGAACAAAGTGAGTTACTAATTGGAACAAATCTGGAAATAAAAGAGCTCCGCTTGCTAAAAATACTCCTAAACAAAACAAAAGAAAGGTTAAAATCATTCCATTAATATGTTGTCTTGAATAATATTTTAAGTCTTTTTTATATTTCCAAAAATATAGAAAAATAAGAACAGAAGAAACAAAAAAAAGAAAGCTAAACAATCCTGGAAATGCATTCCTTTCAAAATGTGTAGGTAAAGGGAGCCAATTTTGATAAAAAGGGGGTAGTGAAAAATTGGTAAAATAATCTATGAGCCTACTAGAAGAATAAACTTGCTCAAAAAAATTTCTTTGCATTGAAAATTCGGAATACATTTTTCTTGTTTCGTAATATCTGTAAAAAATTGGTAAAGTTAAAACTATACTTATAATAATGGAAAAAAGATAATTTCTAATAATAACCAATTTAATTTTTTGAGATTGATTTTTAAAACGTCGATGAATCTCAAATAGCCAAAATGGTGGAATGATATACACGGTAAAAACGAAATTATAAAGATTCGATGTTGCCAAAACTAGAAATGAAATCGGAATCCATAAAAAAGTATATACGTTAATTTTTTTATTTACTTTTGTCGAAAAATAAAGTGTCATAACGATTCCAACCGCTGCCGTATTTTGAAAGTGAGCTGATTGAGCCAAAAAATACAATGAAAAAGTCCATAACCAAGAAGCAACAATGGAAACAAAAATTGAACGGACGTACACATTGTAAAATAAAAAACAAAACATCCAGTTCAATAAAAAAAATCCAGCAAAGGCTAAGTTTACAGATAGAAAAAAATCTACAGATAAAATCTTATGAAAAATATAAACTAAAATACCTTGTAAAATAAATGGATCCGAAAATGCCAGTGTATGTTTTGAAGGGAAAAACATTGGAATATCCCAAAATGTGGATTGATGCGGAAAAATTCCGAAAGCAAATTTTTCCATTACTTGTTTTATCACATATACGCAAAAATATGGGTCTATTCCCCAGCCGGGGATTGTATCTTTACTTAAATAGGGAGATAAAAGGTACCAAGTAAAAAATATTAAAATAAAAAGAATAAATACATTACCAATTTTTTTCATAAGTTCTCAAGTAGAGTGGGGTACTTTGACTTCCACACTTCCAAAAACAGCCAGACCTTTGATATGGAGAGTAGGGTTTTGAGATGATCCGGATTGCCAGGAGTCCCCTTCAAAGTTTCCAAAAATTCCATTCCCATCTACAACAACGTTGAAGTTGGGAGGGATTGTGATTTCCACCGAACCAAATATAGCCAAAGAGTTTATGTTTGTAGTGCTTGTCTGTAAAATTGCTTCTCGAAAATCCAACTCAACGGATGCAAAAATACAAAGAATATTCAAAAATTGAGATGGAAACCACTTTCTTTTGCGTGTTACACTCGAAAAAAGAGCAAAAATTTGTTTAGGTTCTTCAGAAGATGTGATTTCGTTTGTTCCTGCATAGGAAGGCTGTTTTTCTACAAAAGCCGCTTGTAGCGGAGTTTGTGCCAAAGGAATTTGGAGAGACTCCAAATCTTCCGTAGTTCCTTCTACCTGCATGCGATAGATTACAACCGGCTCACTGATATTTTTTAGAGTTACCGGACCTACTCTTACGAGCTTGTTTCCAAAATAGCTCTTGATCTGTTCATACACTGCTTGGGAGATACAAATTCCTCCTGGATCGGATAAAGGTTGCAATCTGGCTGCGATATTCACACCATTCCCAAAAACATCTCCTTCTCTATAAACAACCTCTCCAATATGAAGTCCAATCCTAACTCGGAGTGTATTTGGGTTTGTTTTTGCAAATTCATCTAAGGATTCTTGAATGGATATTGCACTTTGCATGGCTGAGTAGCAAGAGTCAAAAACGGCAAGAATCGCATCTCCAATTGTTTTTATAATAGTTCCTCCGTTTTTTTCAATAATTGGAAATATCAATTGATTGTGTTCTTTTAACAATTCAAGGGTTTGTCCTTCGTCATTTTGCATCAAGCGACTATATCCTTGTATATCGCTAAAAAGAATAGCAGAAAGTTTTCGTGTTTCTTGGACTGCATCATTGGTCATAAAATTACGTTCCTAGTATCATCGATTTTGGGTTTCTACGCGGACTAAGGAATTGGTAATCACTTCTCCCTAGTCGAACCATCATTTGTATTTTTTCATCGGATTGTATTTGTTCCATCTTCTCCAACTCTTCTCTCAACTGATTCATTTCCGGATATTCTTGGAGTATTTGACTCATTGGGTGCATAACCAAATCCAGTGAAGTAACTGACAATTGGAATCGTGCATAATCCATTCCAACTTGAACTTGATCTTTTAACGAGTTGCCTATTGTTTTAAAAAGAACAAGAGCTTTTGTACTTTCTACTTGGTCTCTAAAAATATCAATTCCACCTTTTTTATTGGATTCGGAATGCCATACTTCTTTGCCATGTGTCAGAAAAAACTTTTCAACAATCCAAAGTTTTATCCCGGAAAGTCCGTTTCCTCTTAAAGATATACCATCTCTTTTATCATAAATCTCTTCATCGTTATAACGAAACCAAATTCTGCTTTCTTCGTGCTTGGCAAAAGTATTTGTCTCTATGGTAAAAGCTTCTTTGAGCTTTTCTTTATAAGTACCAAGACTATTTGTATCATTTATAAATTTTAGGGTAGAATATTTTGGTTTGGTAAGCGATAGGATTTTTGCGTATTCTTCCTTTTGAATCATTTCACCTTCGTATTTACACCTATTGGTTGCCCGATTGGGAACTGCATCATACAAAGAATCTTTTTTGATATTTGTATCCTTTTCCAAAACAACTTTGGCTATTGGCTTTTGTCCGATTTCTTGAAATTTATAAGTTCCTTCGGGAAGTAAGGCTATTTGTGTCTTATAACCAATCACACTTGCACCGATTTTTAAATGTTCCAAAAAAGTTCCTTGTCCGATATGAATTTGCCTTGCAGGAGGATCAGTTTGGGGTAGTATCCTTTTCTCATCAACATACAAAAACATTTCTTTATCGTTTATAATACGAAACTTCCATGCCTGTGTGTTGTGGGGATTGGGTGCCGTAATTCCAACGTTTATTGCCTTGAGTATGGGTGTTCTCAAACCGGAAGACTCCGCATTTTGAATAGGATCCTTTCCATCTTGTCCGTAGTTCCGAGTGCTAAGTGTATTTGTTTTGCAGTTTTCCAAAAATTCGGGAACCGTAAGAAACAAACCCGTATTGATACAATGATGGATAAATTGTTTTCTGCTAAAATTCATTTTTGTAATCTCCTTGTATACAGGCAGGATGCCTGTTATACTCTCATAGAACAAACAAAACTTTCCCCTTGCCCATATTTTCTTTATAAATTTGAAGAGCATTGTATCCTTCTTCGAGTGGTACTTCTTTGTATATTTCGGTTTTAAACTCTTTGGAAATTAATTCTTGCACTTCGTTTGCAATTTTTAACATTTCCTCAGGGGTTTTTTGAAAAAGGAAACTCGATAACCAAAATCCTTCGATTTTTTTATTTTGAAAAATGAAAATGCCCGGATTCATTTGAATTCCTTCTTCTGACAAAGCTCCATAAACAATTGCTTTACTACCCATTGGTAACAAACTCAACACTTTAACCAGTAAATTACCAGCAACAGCATCAATCAACAAGGTAGCATTCAAAGTTTTGGCAAGTTTTCTTAGTTTGCTATCAAAACCTTGTTCGCTTGAGTTTAAAACGTGATCTGCTCCTTCTTGCTTGAGAACTTCTACTTGCTCATCTCTTCTTACAATATTGATTACAGGAATGTTTTCTCGCCTGGCAAACTTTATAACCATTTTCCCAAGAGAACTGGCTGCTGCTGTTTGTACAATGGCTCCATGTTTTTCTTTTATGCCTATTTCGACAAGTCCTCTTGCCGTAAGAGGATTTACAAAAAGTGTAGCTCCTTCTTTCAAAGAGACAGAATCTAGCAAAGGAATACAACTTTCTTTGGTCGTAATCATATATTCTGCCCAAGTGCCATCACCGTTATAAGGAGCCGAGCAAGAAACCCTCATACCTTCGCTTACATTTTGAACATCTGTTCCTTTTGCCACAATGATTCCACTTCCTTCAAAGCCAGGAACGATGGGTAATTTTTTTTTGATTCCGTACATTCCTTTTACAAACATTAGGTCTGACGGATTGATCGGAGAGGCTTCCATTTTGATCAAAACCTCGTTTTCTTTGATTGGTCTTAAAGGTTTGTGGGTAACCTGAAAAGAATTCGGTGAATCCTCGTAAGAAATGAGACTAATTATTTTCATCTGTTCTGGTATCATATGGGCATCCTTTGTTTTCAATATTTTCTTTTCTAAAGTCTTTTGGTGTCAAGATTACTTTTATATTTTCTTTGGGAAAATTTCTCGACTAAATTATAATCTCTGTTATATGCTATGATTAGAATGTAAGCCATTTAACAGAAGAAATGTGTGAATAGTTGTAATTTTTAAGAAAAAGAGGTTGAAATTATGTCCTACAATAAATTTACGTTAGAAAAATTAATAGAAGTATTTAACGCCCTTATTTTCCCAAAGCTTTTCGTTTTTCCTGTATAAACCGCCAGTGGTGTTCCGTATGAACACAAGCCCTTTCCAACATGTCTAGCAAAGTAACTTTTCCAGCTTCATTGTGAACTCCCGTTCTGTCATAATCAGAATTACTCAAATTGTCGAGTATAGGAAACATTTGTAACCGTAAATACTTGTACAATTGGATTTCCTCTTGTATGTTTCGATTGTTATAAAACAACCTTTCCGCAAAGCGATTTTCATCAGCTCCCAATAACAAGGGATTGTCTAAAGCAATAATTCGTTTCATTCTCTCATGGATAACCGATTCAAAGTCAACAATATGGCATACACATTCTTGTATACTCCATTTGCCAACTATCGGATGAGCTAATATCTCTTCTTTTGTTAATTCTTCAGTGCTTGAAGATAATTTTTCCACTCCCGTATGAAAGCGATTTTTAAGGTCTGAAATTTTCTCTATTTTTTCCATAATCTACTATTTTATTAATAGAATTAATTTATCAATCAAAAAAAATATAGACTTTTGTAGGTATTGATTTATAGATTCATATTTTACATGACTCGATATATTAAATTGACCTTATTATGTTTTATGGTAACTTCCCTTTGGTCTCAGGATGCAGTCAAAGAAAATAATAAAAAAGTATTGATTTCACAGTTCAGACCTCACGGTTCGCAAAGTGACAACGGAGTATCTGAAAAAATTCAAAATAAGCTCATAAATGGTTTTTCTGGGATAGGGTATGATACTCACAAAAGTAATGCCACAAATTTTTCCGAAGGTATGTCAGATGCTAAAAATGCCAGTGCAGGGTATTTTGTTGATGGATACTATAAAAGAAGTGCTAAAAATAATAATCTGAATATCTATGTCCAAGTCTACAATCCGGAAACAGGAAACCTCATAGATGCCTATAACGTAACGGATTATGACACACAGGTAGAAGGTGTGCAGCTTGAACTGGACAAAGAAGAGCTAAAGGAAAGTGACGAAGAGAGGATAAATAAATTAAATCAAAAGCTTGAGAATCTTTTGCGGTCTAACCCGAATAAAAAAGAAAATTGGACAAACATAGACGAGTATGCGATCCTTTCCGGTTTGGATTCTAAATACCACTTTCCCATCAACCGTAAAGATAAATCAGTGGAAGCCGAATCTTCAGCAGTTTTTGATCTGTTACAAAATCAGATAACGGTTTCCTCAACCAAACAAGCAAAACAGGCAAATGAAGCACCTAACCTCGTTTCAGTAGTGAGTAATCAAGAAATGATTGACTATGGAAGGATTAGTATCAATGATATTCTGTACCAATTGCCTGGCTTTGCTCCTTCTATGGATTATGATAGAAGAACGGTGAGTTCTCGTGGAATGTTTGAAGGTTGGAATAACAACCACCTCCTGCTTTTGATTGATGGAGTCCAATTCAACGATAGTTTGTACGGTACTGCCTATACTTGGGAAATAACACCTTTATTTATGGTGAAGTCTTTAGAGGTGATTCGAGGTCCTGGTTCTGCTCTTTATGGTTCTAACGCAACCAACGGAGTTGTTTCTTTAAACACCTTTTATGGTGGCGACTTAAAGGGAGAAATTAAAACAAGAGCAAGAGTTGGTGACTATGGTACTCGAATATATGACATTTTGACGGGAAATACGGGAAAGATACTTTCTTATACTGTTGGTTACAATTCTTATCAAACCAATGGAAACAATTATTCCGATTATGATGGTTCGGGACGATTGGATACCTTTGGTTATTATCAAAAATTTCCACTGTATGATGATAGGAAAAACTCCTACGGGTTCTTAAGACTAGACGGAGAAGGGAGTTTAAAAGGTTTAAATATCCAATACCATCATCAGCATTGGAATTTCAAAACCGGTCATGGGTGGTTGTGGAGAATTCCTGATTTCAAAGAGGCGATGTCAGAAGAAATGAGGACAATGCTTGTTAAATATACCAACAACATAACCAGCAAACTTTCCCAAGAATACGTACTTCGCTACCAAGAGCATGAAGAAGATTGGAACATGCGTTTTGCTGAGAACGGAGCTTACGATGGATACTATCCAGCCGGTGTGTCCGAGTATCTGAATACAATGGGACGTGAACTTCTAGGTCGTGCTCAATATACCTATTCTTTTGGAAACGGTGGTAGCTTTCTTGCCGGCTTGGAAGGTTCCGGGTTTCGTCATACGGGTGACAAAGAACACTACAGCAACGCCTACCTTTCGGATTCGGTAAATGGCTTTCCGCCCACTACGGACAGCATGCCCGTAAAGCTCGGTTCCGAATTTGAGTGGATAAAAAGCAAGGCTGTTTTAAAACGAGCTGCTTTTGCCCAGTTGGTTTCGGGAAAACTATTTTATAAAAAACTTGAGCTTACTTTAGGAATACGATACGATGAAATGAATGCCAATTACAAAGGGATCGATCAACCTTACTCATCCTTTTTGGACTTTCCTTATATCCCTGACGAAAAGAAATCGTTTAAAAAGACAAACCCTCGGGCTGGTCTTGTTTACTTTGTTACAAATAAGCTAACGCTTAAAGCACTTGCAGGAACTGCTTTTCGAGCACCTGCTATTACGGAATTATTTGGTTCCAATACGTGGACTCTAGCATCTAATCCTCGCCAATTAAAACCGGAATATATTCGAACACAAGAATTTGCCGCAGACTGGTTTATCAATCGGTACATAAACTTTCGCGCCAATGTATTTAATACAAGATTTGAAAATCAGATTGCCTATAGCGTCCAAAACAACAACCTTAGCACAAATATCTATACCCTCCAAACGCAAGGAGCGGAATTGGAACTTTTGTTTTCTTACAAAAGATTTTCCGGATTTTTGAATTATTCCAATAACAAAAGGGTAGATGAAACAATTCTGGATAAAACTGTCTCACAAAGTAAAAGAGCTGTTACTTGGGCACCAACCAACACTGCCAATGTCGGAGTTCGGCTATCTTTTTGGAAGTTGTTATGGAGTCTAACAGTTCAGCGTCAAAGCAATGTTTATCGAAGGAATAGTGATCTCGGTGAAATCGAGCCATATACAGGTTATCTTTTGAGTGACCCCAATAAGTATCCTGTTTATAGACCTCGAACTGTGGCAGCTTGGATTAATACCAATACTAGACTGATGTACAACATCACAGACAAAATTCAGTTCGGGTTTTTTGTATCCAATCTTTTTAATAGTCACCAGACACTCATAAAAAATAACAATTACCCTTTTGATTATATTCGAGAAGGCAGACGTTTTATGTTCGATCTAACGGCTACTTTTTAAGGTTAACAGTGTTTTTGGACATCGAGGTACTAAGGCTAACTTCCAAGTCATGGATTGCAGGAATATTTCTCTTCTTAAAAGTGAATATCAAGATATAATTAGCGGTTTTTGTTTGCCATATTTAAATACCAATGAGTGCAAGAAGTTATTTATTGATATTAATAATTTGCTAGTAAAAAATGGTTATAGATACAACAAGTTACTGCTCAAGTCATAGCAACCAAAAAGTATTCTCCACTCCCTGGTGTTAATCCATCTTTGCGTTCTGAAAAGTATCGTTGCCTTATATTCTCAATCGAAACATACTGAGACTTCTTAAAGCCAGCTTCCTTTGCCAGCTCTAAAATCTCAGATGGGGCGAAAAAGCTAATAAACGGTGTTCCTGCTTCTCGCGTCTTTTTGATAGTGAATTCTAACGTTGGACGATCTTCTGCTTCGAGAAGATCAATCGGCAACATATACGTAGTAGCAAAGCATGATCCGGGAGTCAGTTTTGTCATTTGTTGAAGAGTTGCAAGATTGGCTTCTTTGGTCAAATACATTGATACTCCTGTTGAAGCCACAACTGTAGGTTTGGTTTGGTCAAATCTTGATGCAATTAACTGCTCCCACCAGGATTGTCCACTTTCAAAATCAACGGGCACAAACTTAAGATAACTAGGAACATCAAGTCCGATCTCAATAAGACGTTGTTTTTTCCACGTCTGCGGACCTGGTTGATCAACCTCGAAAATTGTTAGGCGAGAAGCTATATCAGGTCGACGTTGAGCAAAAGTATCCAGACCAGCCCCTAGGATTACATACTGAGTTGTTCCAAGCTTTGACTGTTCTTCAACTAAGTCTTCAATAAACCGTGCACGTGCCACAATTGAAGCTCGAATACGCCTAGTCCATTCAGGGTTCATGTCTGGACGATCACGCCAATTCTCTTCACCAGCGAGTTTTAGACCAAGTTCATCTGTTAGTACATGCGGTATGAGATCCACTTGAACATGGAGTGCCCGCCATAAGGCGACCCGAACTGCTGTATGTTCCGGTACTATGTTGTTCATTGCCATATTTTCACCTACTGCCCAAGAATCTTCTTGAATAAAAATGTGTCAACTGTTTTTGAAAAAATCACTATTACAGATAAGTTTGCACAGTTATAGAAAGAATCTTCTTTTCCACAACTGCTGATAATTCCGTTGCATCCATACCGGCATCTACTCGAAAAGTGTCCGGTTCTAACACCTGATTGTATGCTTCATGCACTTTTGTTAAAAAATCCAAAGACTCAAAACGCTCCTTTGTCTCTTTTCGTTTGTTGATTCTATCAAGAGCTGCTTGAGGTGATATGTCCAGATAGATCACCAAATCCGGTAAGGGAAAGCCTTTTTCCAGATTAAGATTTAGGATAAATGACGGAGAATATTTGTTATCCGATTGATAGGCACAAGTGGAGTAAAAGTACCTGTCTAGAAGAACGTGTTTTCCAGAGTTCAGAGATGGATAAACGTTATTTTGCAATGAAATACTTCTGTCCTCCAGAAATGCTTCGAGTTGTTTGTCTTTACTTAAAGCGATTTCATTTCTCAAAAACTTTCGTATCAAAAAACCGGTTGGAAAATCAGTTGGCTCGCTGAATTTGGCAATAGGGAAATTAGCTTTTATGAGCTTTTGGTAAACAGAATTTACGAGGGTTGTTTTTCCGCTTCCGTCAATTCCTTCGACTACAATAAACTTTCCTTTCATTTGTTTTCCTTTATGTTTTTGATAACATAACTATTGCAGAATAAGTCCTTTTTCAAAAAGAAATATGTAAACAAACAACTACTCACCATCTTCTCCATTATTATAATAAACAAAAGCGACGGGAATTAAAGATAATTTAGCAATATCATGAGCAACATAAAACGGTAAGTTAAAAACCTTTACAACAATATTGGCGGGCAAGATAAAAACCGTATTGGCTACCGTCAGACCTAATTTTTGCGGAATATCTTTGTCTTCAGCAGTCCAGATACGATAAGGAATGGCAGCATCAATAATCCCTGCTTCCATCACTTGGAATTCAAAGTCGGTTTTTTCGCCTCTTTTAAAAGTTTGGTTTACAACACATTTCTTCCCTTTTTTGGAGAAAGTTCTTTCTTGCACTTCCGGGAAATATGCCCCTCCCTGAGGGTTAAAAATGTGTTCCGGAGTTCTTAACCAAAGAAATAGAGGGTGCCTGTATTCATTAATTATATTGCTACAGTACATATCTTCATATTTATCAGGATCATCATAGTCACCCAAAGCTCTTTTGGTATGATAGGTATACAGTATAATTAGAACTATTGCTACAATTACCGCAACGACTACAAGCGATTCTTTACCACAATCTTTGCAATTAAAAACAGGAATGCTACCTGATCCCCCACTACCGGAACTTCTTTGAGAGACTCCTTTTTTAGTTTTTCCGGTAGGCTCATAGCCAAAATATGTTCCTCTATACCCCGGTTGACCTAAAAACCAGTCTCCAAAATTATTATACCTCCCCAGATCAAGAGAAGAACAATTGCTAAAAATAAAAGATACAAGAACTGCTATAATTTTAGTTTTCATTTGATTTAAATTTTCATTCGGTGTTTGTTATTGAATCATTCAAAACTTGCTTTGTAACATTCAAGTAAAAAAGATTTTCCATTCATTAAAAAGTATAAATAAACGAGCAAAACAGAATAAAATTGGACATTGTTACATCTAGCTTTCTTACGGGATAAACTCCACTTCCAATGGCATCAGCTATAGCGGAAATAGGCATAATGGCAACAGAACCATCCGATTTCAAAAGGGGAGAACCACCAACGCCATTGATAATACCATTTAATTCCGGAATTGTATGGTAGTTGAAAATAACTCCCGTTTGAAATAGGAGTTTATCTTTTAGTTTTTTATTGTAAGAGGTTTCGACTCGGTAAGAAAGACCATTTCCGGAAAATCTCCCGATTTCTCTATCATAATAGTAGTTGCCAATTGTAGTTGCGTCTGTTTTTAGAGACGTTTCGTTTATGCCCAAGCCAATTCCGGTATCAATAAAAGCTTTTCGCAGTTGCCATTCATAATGAAAAGTAAAAATAAGGTATTGGTTGCTCAAATTCAGGTTTATATTTGTAAAATAGCCATCCGAGCTCGTTTCTCTGATATGGAAGTTTGGAAAATTGGTATTTCCGACATTGATACCAAACTTGGTTTTGTCCCTCCACCTAATCCTTCCCACAATTTCCCAGTTTTTGGGTTTGTTAAAGGAAGTTACATGCGTATTGCTGAGAATGTATGGTGAATTTTCCGTTTTGTAATTGTCCAACTGTGATTGAAACTTATTTTCCGGCATATAACCAAGGCCAAAACGCAAGCCAAGTTCAAAAGTTTTGGCAATTAATGAAAATCCCGTAAAAAAAAACAAAAGGACTGTAAAGATTATTTTTATCATAAGACTATTGCTTGACTTTTTTATAAAGTTCACATAAAGGAAAATGATTTTTTTTCCTTATTTTATTTTTTAAATTTAAAAGGAATTTACAAATTACAAAATTCAATTTATCATTGGGAATAATAATAAAACATCGGAGACCTTAGATGAGCCTTGTTAAGATTTGTCCAAATTGCAGTACTCACAATATAAATGAAGATGAAATTTGTATCAGATGCGGAAATGATATTTCGGTAGTTAATCCGGTATCAATTGATTCAACCCAAAGTCAAAATGCGATAAAGGTAGACCCTGATAAAGTTTTAAATAAACCATGTTTATTAACAGAAGATGGAACCACAATCGAGCTAAAAGAGGCTACCTTTGGGAGAGAAGGTATTGGGAGTAATCTTATTACAGACAAACTGACAATTTCCAGAAAACACGCAAAATTTTGGAAAATAGGAGCCAAATGGTATCTAGAAGACTTAGGCTCTGCCAATGGAACTTATATAAATGACAAACAAATACAACCCAACGAAAAAACGGAACTAAATAATGGAGATAAAATATCATTTTCCAGCTCCGTCCATTTACGAGTTTATATATGACCATAATTAACTTGACTTGAAAGGTTTTTCAATGAGTGATGGCATCTCTTTTTATGATCAAGTTTTTGAGATTGTGAAAAAAATTCCTCCTAAAAGAGTTTCGACTTATGGAAGAATAGCTTGCTTGCTCGGAACTCCCAGGGCGGCAAGAGCGGTTGGCTATGCCTTAAACTCCTTAAAAAAAGATTTTTATCAAGATGTTCCCTGGCAGAGGGTTATTAATTCCAAAGGACAAATATCTTTCAAGGGTGATGTTTTTAGAGCCAATTTGCAGAGAAAAATGCTTGAGACAGAAGGAATTGTATTCACAAAAGATGATAAAATTGAATTAAGCGTTTATGGCTGGCCTTAACTGTATTTCATATTTCCTATTGAACACGAATAAGATATGAAATTCTCAGATTTTTTATCTTATTTACTTGACATTTTTAAAATCATATCTATAATGAGTAGCAATGGGAAAGTTTTTACTACATATTCTATTAATATTTAGCGTTTTGCTTTCTTTTGATTGCTCCAAGCTAATGTCATTAGGTTACGAATGTCCCAGAATAGAACATGGCTCGAATGTAAAAACCCATCCCCCTTGTCACCACCACAAGCCTAGTGGTGAATCAAAACAAAAAGGCGGTTGCAACTGTGAAAAGAAACAACCAACCGTTTTGAAAAGTAGGTTTGAAACGTTTAAACCTGTTTTTATTGTTTTGAATTTTGTATTGCTAAATGATTTTTCTACTTCGTTTAGGTTAGAAAGTAATATTTTTTACGATCATACTTACTGTCGTACAATATCTCTACCCAAATACCACATTCCTATAACAACCATTCATTTGTTGATTTGATACATAAATAATTTCCTTTTTTAAACAAAGTTAGCTCTATTTAATTTAATAAGAAATATAGGATAATAAAATGGAACACCATGATTATCTATATGGGGAATAATAAATACCCTATTAATAATTTGCACCCTTTTGCCCAAAGGGTGAAATACATAAGCGAAAATGCAAACACTATTTATTAGGAGAATAGAAATGAAACATACATATCACATACACGGTATGACTTGTAACGGTTGTCGCAGTCACGTAATGGAAACACTCTCAAAAGTTAAAGGTGTTTCAAAAGCAACTGTTGATTTAGAAAAGGCAGAAGCAATCATTGAAATGGAATCGCATATTCCTATTGAAACATTTCAAGAAGCTTTAAAAGAAGATGGTGGACGATACAGCATTCATAATAATAAAGAACATCATCACCGCATAGATAAAAAGGAAAAAAAACCGAAAGGAAAAGGGACTGGTGCGTTTTATTGCCCTATGCATTGCGAAGATGTGAAAACCTATGATAAAGCGGGAAATTGTCCTGTTTGCGGAATGGACCTGGTAGAGCAAAGAACTCTAACAACAACCAATACACAATTCACCTGCCCAATGCATCCCGAAATTGTTAAAGATGAACAAGGAGCATGTCCTATTTGCGGAATGGAGTTAGTTCCAATGGAAACAAATACTTCAGAAGAGGATAAAACTTATAAAAGTTTATTAAAGAAATTCTGGATTGCAGCGGCATTTACCGTTCCCATTTTTCTAATAGCAATGTCAGAAATGTTAAACAATAATCCTTTGTATGCAATTTTAGAGCAAAAAAAATGGAATTGGATCCAATTTGCTCTTTCTATTCCAGTTGTGTTTTATGCTACTTGGATGTTTTTTGAACGGTCTTGGACATCTATTAAAACGATGAACCTAAACATGTTCACGCTCATAGGAATTGGGTCGGGCATAGCATGGATATTTAGTGTATTTTCAATGTTATTTCCAGATGTGTTTCCACAAGACTTTAAAACAGGTGATGGGAACGTATTTGTTTATTTTGAAGCTGCAACAGTTATTCTAACATTGGTATTATTAGGACAGCTATTAGAAGCCAGAGCGCATAGTCAAACAAGTGGAGCAATAACGGAGTTATTAAAGTTAGTACCATCAACAGCAACTTTGGTTGGAGATAACGAGGATAAAGTCATTGCAATTGATAAAATCCAACAAGGTAATTTACTACGTGTAAAACCAGGTGAAAAAATTCCTGTTGATGGAATTGTTGTAGAAGGTCATAGTAGCATTGATGAATCTATGATTACAGGCGAACCTATTCCCGTTGATAAAAATGTAGGTGATAACGTAAACTCAGGAACAATTAATGGTACCAAATCATTCATCATGAAAGCTGAAAAAGTAGGTTCAGAAACTTTGCTTTCTCAAATCATTTATATGGTGAATAATGCAAGTCGTTCTAAAGCACCTATTCAAAAATTAGCCGATAGAATAGCTAAATATTTTGTTCCACTTGTATTGTTGGTTTCAGCAATCACATTTATTATTTGGGCGATATTTGGTCCTGAACCTTCTTATGTGTTTGCACTTGTAAATGCCATTGCTGTGTTAATTATTGCATGTCCTTGTGCATTAGGACTGGCAACACCAGTGTCTGTAGTGGTCGGTGTTGGTAGGGGTGCACAATCTGGCGTATTGATTAAAAATGCAGAAGCATTAGAAAAAATGAATATAGTAGATACGCTTATAGTTGATAAAACAGGAACAATTACTGAAGGAAAACCATCAGTAGAAAAAGTAATAGCAACGGATTCTGTAAATGAAAAAACTTTAATACAATATATAACCTCATTAAATCAATACAGTGAGCATCCTTTAGCTGAAGCTATTGTGAACTATGGTAAATTAAAAAACTTTTCAGTCACTAAAGTAAATGATTTTAAAGCAGTTGCTGGTAAAGGTGTTATAGGTACTGTTGAAACTAAACAAGTAGCGTTAGGTAACGTAAAATTGTTAGAACAATTATCAATTGACATTCCAGAAGTTTTATCAAATAAAGTCGTAGCCGAACAAGAACAGGGTAAAACCGTATCGTATATAACAGTTGATAGACAAGCTGTAGGATATGTTACTATTTTCGATGCTATCAAAAAAACGAGTCAAAATGCGATTCAAGAACTTCAAGACAATGGTATTGAGGTGATTATGTTGACTGGTGATAATAAGAACACAGCTAAAGCAGTTGCCAAACAATTAAACCTAAAACATTATAAAGCTGAATGTCTTCCAGAGGATAAATTAAGCGAAATCAAAACACTTCAAAAAGAAGGTAGAGTCGTTGCAATGGCAGGAGATGGGATTAACGACGCACCTGCATTAGCACAATCCGATGTTGGCATAGCAATGGGAACAGGAACAGACGTTGCTATTGAAAGTGCGGCAATAACATTAGTAAAAGGTGATTTAAAAGGCATAGTGAAAGCTAAAAAGTTAAGCCACAGTGTCGTTAAAAACATCAAACAAAACCTCTTTTTTGCGTTCGTTTATAATCTCTTGGGTGTACCTATTGCAGCAGGTGTTTTGTATCCCATATTTGGTTTATTGTTGTCACCTATGATTGCTGCATTGGCAATGAGTTTTAGCTCGGTTTCTGTAATCACAAACGCATTAAGATTAAGAAAACTACATATTTAGAAGGACAAAGTTTAACAAGGAGATTTTTTTAAAAATAGAATTATCTTTATCTAATACAGGAAAAATTTTATGCCTCACAAAATTATTCTAATGGTGTTTATTGTACCGTTGCATTTCCTATTGGCTGATTCGGCAAGGGATATCATCCTGAAACTCCTGAAAGGACATCCCGAATTACGTTCCGTAGAGGAAGAATACAAAAAAGTAAGAGCAGATGCAGAGCATAGTGCAACCTATCCGGATCCTAAAATAGGCTTCTCTTATAAAAACTATCCTTACGGATCCATAAATCCCGGTAGACCTGATTTGCCAGGTATGGCTGGTAAAGAAGTAATGATTTCCCAAGAAATTCCTTTTCCAGGAAAGCTGACAAAGGAAAAAAATGCTAAAAAACTAAACGCAGAAGAATACAAACATTTGCTCAATTCGTACAGAAATAGTTTTATTAGGGATTTGGCTGAAAGACAGATTAAAATGTCCATTCTACAAAATAAGATTAAGCACTACGAGTCCATGCAGAAGGTCTATTCCTCTCTTTCCAAAATTTCCGGTTCGAATTATTCGGCAGGTAAAACGAGTATTTTATCAACTCTGGAAAGTAAAATAAGTATATCGGAAGTGGGAGATGAGCTTATTAAAAACCGAACAGAATACGACGAAATACTTGAATCGCTTCACTACTACGAGCAGGAACCAGTTGTTTTTGTGGATGATATATTAAAAGCAGATTTTAAAAGTTATCTTGATACAAAAAGAAGTGAATTGGTAAGTGGCGTACAAAATTTAGCAACCAACAACCAAAACTATAAGCTTCAGGTAAAATCTATTCAAAAGGCACAGGCAGAAGAAAAGCTAAATGACGTTTTGCATTATCCGGATGTGGAAGTATTCTTTGCTTACATGAAGAGGCATAACAAACAGTTTATGGTAGATACTGGACCATTAGACTACCGTATTATGGATAGAACAGAATATATGGGAGACCTTATGTCCTTTGGAGTCACCGTCAGAGTACCGGTCTGGTCATTTTTTACAGACTCTGATCTAAAAGAGAAAAGCAAATCTGAAATCAAAGCAAATTTTTTTAAAGCGGAAAAGGTCAAAAAGGAAATAGAGGCAAAACTAAAATCAACCATAGCATCTCTAAAAGGAACGGAAGAAAGGTTAAAGCATTATAACTCCGTGCTATTACCGGATTTAGAGAGAGCTGTAAACGGCTCCAAAGCCGAATACAGTAGCGGAAAGATAGGATTGGTTTCCATTTTGTTCTCCCAAGTCCAATTGATAAAAGCGAAAATAGTGAGAGAAGAACTAACTGAAAAAAGGTACAGTCTTATTTCACAACTATTAGAATTAACGGATACTATAGTACCAAACAATTAAGGAGAATCACAATGATAAAAATGAATTTTACAAAAGGTTTACTGTCTATGACAGTTTTGATTATGTTTTTTTGCATTTCTCTTGTTTTTGCAGAAAGCAAAAAGGAGGTAGATGCAATTCATGACTTGCATCTACAATTGGAAAAAGTTCATGCGTCTATCTATGCTAATCCAGATAAAACAGTGGCTACCAATAAACTTGTTGTTGCTTTAAAAGGTGTAAAAGATAAAAAGTATGCAAAAGACTTAAAGAAAGCATCACTAGTAGCCAAAAAACTAGGAAATGCAAAAGATCAAAAGACCAGGTTTGAAACCTATTCGAGACTTTCCGAAATTTTGGAAAAATACATCAAGGCAAATGCGTCCAGCGGGATGAACGTTTTTTACTGCCCTATGGTAAAAAAGAAATGGATTGCCAAAGGTGAAAAGGTCAGGAATCCTTATGACAGTAGCATGAGGGAATGTGGGAATAAATTATAATCATTCCGTAGGTGCAAGCCATGGCTTGCACCTACGGAATGGGCTTGCACCTACGGAATGGGCTTGCACCTACGGAATGGGCTTGCACCTACGGAATGGGCTTGCACCTACGGAATGGACTTGCACCTACGGAATGGACTTGCACCTACGGAATGGGCTTTGCACCTACGGAATGGGCTTGCACCTACGGAATGGGCTTTGCACCTACGGAATGGGCTTGCACCTACGGAATGGGCTTGCACCTACAATGGAAGAAGGAAAATACCATGAAATACAAATTCATTTTTATTATTATAGCGCTGGTTTTTGCAATTGGGTGTAAAGGGAAAAAGAAAGACGTATATTACTGTCCTATGCATCCTGATTACACTTCTGACAGGTTTGGTCAGTGTCCGATTTGTAATATGGATTTGGTTTTAAAAGAAGAACCAAAGTCAAATGACGCTCATGATCCTCATAAAGAAACTGCTGCTGATGCCAAACAAGAGGATAATAATACCCTCATTTTAAATGAGGAAAAACAAGCCTTGATTGGAATCAAAACAGAAATGGCAGAAAATCGGAAAATTAGTAAAACCATATATTCTTCCGGAACTGTCGCTTACGATCCCGACTTGTATACTGCTCTTGTAGAATACAAAGAAATTTTAAAAAATCCAATAGCTGACTCCTCTAGTAACCAAGTTGCCAGTGCAGCTCGTGTTAAGCTAACACAACTGGGACTATCGGATGAGCAGATACGATACTATTCATCTCGTAATCCTTCCGAACTTATTTCAGGGAGAAAGGGAAGTTCTCTTATTTTTTCACAAATTTATGAAAAAGACATTAATCTTGTAAAAAAAGGAATGCCCATAAAAGTTACGTCAAGTTCCTTTCCGGATAAAATCTTTGTAGGAACTATTATTAGTTTGGATGCCGTTCTGGATTCCCAAAATAGAACTCTTCGAGCACACTCAATAGTAAAAGATCCAAGTAATTTACTTAAACCGCAGATGTTCGCAGATGTTGAAATTTCCGTTGAATTGGATGACGCGTTGACCGTTCCAAGCAGTGCGATCATCAATACCGGCAGGCATAGAATTGTGTATACCAGAGTGTCCAATGATCGATTTCGACCGGTGTGCGTTATAACGGGAGCAGAGTCAGATCAGTATGTTCAGATAATTGAAGGTCTCGAAGAAGGAGATGAAGTTGTTACGGAGGCTAACTTTTTACTGGACTCGGAAGCAAAGATGAATCTGAAGTCAATGCCTTCCATGAAAACGCATAAGCACGAATAAGTAGAAAAGCAAAAGAAATTGTTAGTTTTCCCCTGCCCCGTGAAACGGGGTTTGCACAATTTCTTTCGCTCCCCGCTCGCGGGGGGCTGGGGGGAATTCACGAAATAAAGATAGAGGGATTGTCATGATAAAAAGCATAATCAAATTTTCCGTAGATAATAAATTTTTTGTTCTTATTTTTACCGGTTTTCTTCTTGGTTTGGCATACTATTCTATGAAACATATTCCTTTGGATGCGATACCTGATTTGTCAGATACGCAGGTGATTGTATATTCCCGTTGGGATAGAAGTCCGGATATAATAGAAGACCAGGTTACCTATCCCATTATAACCGCTCTGCTTGGTGCTCCCAAAGTTAAAGTTATCAGGGGATTTTCTGATTTTGGTTTTTCTTTTGTGTATGTGATCTTTGAAGATGGAACGGATATATATTGGGCTCGCTCCAGAGTTTTGGAATATCTTTCGCAAATAAAGTCAAACCTTCCCGAAGGAGTGAATACTACAATCGGACCAGACGCAACAGGAGTCGGATGGGTTTATCAGTATGCACTTTTGGATAAATCAGGAGAAAATTCTCTCCACGAATTAAGAACGCTTCAGGATTTCAAATTGAAATATATTTTAAATTCAGTCAAAGGTGTATCAGAAGTTGCTTCTATCGGAGGTTTTAAAAAGCAGTACCAAATCCATATAGATCCCAATAAGCTCATTGCTTATGACATTCCACTATCAACCATCATTCAAAACGTAAAAGATAGCAACAATGAAGTCGGGGCAAGACTCATTGAGTTTAGTGGTACGGAATACATGATTCGTGGGAAAGGTTATGCAAAAAATAAAAAGGATTTGGAAGAGATAAGTCTTGGAGTAGATAAAAATGGTGTTCCTGTCCTCTTGCGAAATATTGCTGACATTACTATAGGACCGGATTTGCGTAGAGGAGTAGCTGATTTGGATGGTATGGGAGATACGGTAGGTGGAATAGTTGTGATGCGGCATGGTGAAAATGCTTTAGCCGTTATAGAAAGAGTCAAAGAAAAAATAGAGTCGATCAAACATTCTCTCCCCAAAGGTGTTGAGATTATAACCGTTTATGACAGGTCTGATTTAATTAACAAAACCATTGACAATCTTACCTATAAACTTGTAGAAGAAATCATTTTAGTATCTCTAATCATACTGATTTTTTTGTGGCACTTTCCTTCCGCCATCATTCCTATTATGACAATTCCTATTTCGGTTATTCTTTCTTTTATACCTCTTTTTCTGGCTGATGTTGGGTCCAACCTAATGTCTCTCGCGGGGATCGCCATTTCCATTGGAGTGCTTGTGGATGGTGCAATTGTCGAAGTGGAAAATGCTTACAAAAAATTAGAAGAATGGGAAGTAAACGGCAGAGTGGGAGATTATCATGTAATACGCTTGGAAGCTCTGATGGAAGTTGGTCCTTCGGTATTCTTTTCTCTGTTAATTATTGCCGTAGCCTTTTTTCCCATATTTACCTTAGTCGAGCACGAAGGAAGACTATTCAGACCACTTGCACTTTCCAAAAATTTAGCTATGGCGATAGCATCCATTTTAGCAATAACTTTGGACCCTGCCGTAAGGATGCTCTTTACACGAATGGAGCCCTTTACTTTCAAATATTCTATTTTTAATAAAATTGCAAATGCTCTAGTGATCGGAACGTATTATCCTGAAGAGAAACATCCCGTAAGTAAGATTCTATTTCGATTGTACAATCCTGTTTGCAATCTGGTATTAAAACACCCTAAATGGGTGGTAGGAAGTTCTGTTTTGATGGTTATTCTCACCATACCAGTTTATATGAGTTTGGGAACAGAGTTTATGCCTCCTTTGTACGAAGGTAGTTTTCTGTATATGCCAACCACACTGCCTGGAATATCCATTTCACAGGCAGAAAAACTCTTGGTTGCGATGGACAAAAAACTAAAGCAAATTCCGGAAGTAGATAGAGTTTTTGGGAAAGCCGGAAGGGCAGATACACCAACTGATTCTGCACCCCTCTCTATGATAGAAACTGTAATTCTACTAAAACCCGAAAAGGAATGGCGACCTAATATAAACAAAGATGATCTAAAAAAAATATTAGACAAAGAGATTTCCTTTCCTGGTGTGTCTAACGCATGGACTATGCCAATCAAAGCTCGTATAGATATGCTCTCTACCGGACTTAGAACTTCTATAGGAATCAAAATTCAGGGAGAATCTTTGGAAATGATAGAAAAGATAGGTGTGGATATTGAAGGTGTCTTAAAGAAAATGAAAGGTACAAGAAGCGTTTTTGCGGAAAGGACTACATCTGGCTACTATCTCGATATAAATTTGAACAGAAGCCGTTTGGCCAGGTATGGAATTTCTATCAAAGAAGCACAAGATATAATACTGACTGCCATTGGTGGAGAGGCAATTACCTACACCATAGAAGGGAGAGAGCGTTATAGCGTCAACATCCGATATCCCAGAGAGATGCGAGACACCGTAGAAAAGATGAAGCGGATACTTGTTCCTTCGTCCACTGGAGCTCATATTCCTATAGGTGAAATCGCAGAAATAGAATTTGTGAGTGGGCAGGCAATGATTCGGGATGAAAACGGTTTTTTAACCGGTTATGTGTATGTTGATTCGGACAATCCCGACGTTGGAAGGTATGTTGAGGAAGCGAAAGAATTGGTGAAAAAGGAGATCGTATTCCCTACCGGCTATACAATCCAATGGACCGGACAGTATGAAAATATCTTACGTGTAAGGGAACGTATGAAAGTAGTTGTTCCGATCACCATTAGTATTATTATGTTTTTATTGTATTTCAATCTTCGTTCCGTTTCAAAAACTCTAATTGTTCTGATGGCTGTGCCATTTTCTTTGATTGGGGCTGTCCTTTTGCTTTTTGTTTTAGGTTATCAAGTCTCTGCGGCAGTATGGGTTGGAATGATTGCTCTTATGGGATTAGATGCAGAAACTGGAGTATTTATGTTACTCTATCTGGAACTTTCTTATGAAGAAGCCAGGAAACAAGGGAAACTGAATTCTATCCTAGAACTGAAGCAAGCCATTACACATGGAGCTGTGAATCGAGTTCGTCCCAAAATTATGACCGTTTTGTCTGCCTTTTTGGGTTTGCTTCCTGTTATGTGGGCAAGCGGAGTTGGTTCTGATATGATGAAACGGATTGCTGCTCCAATGGTAGGGGGACTATTCACTAGTTTTCTTTTGGAGTTGTTGGTGTATCCGGCAGTATACTTCTTATGGAAAAAGCAAGCTATCAAGTCCTAAATTTGGTTTCCAATCAACTTTCGAGAAATCAAGTCTCGAATTAAAAATCTTGCCGGAGCAACGCAATCAACCAAATCCTTTCCCAAAGCTGTGGGAGAATTGCAGATCATATCCCCCAAGATTTCAGCTCCCAAATGGGAATAGATCAAACCACGAGAACCATGTCCCACACTAAGGTAGAGTCCCGGTATGTATTTTCCATCCGGATAAGCATTATTTGGTTTCCCTTTCCATAGTTCTTTATAATCCTTTAAAAATGATTCTCGCTCCGGAATCGGCCCGATCAAAGGGAAATGATCTTTGGAAACGGTTCTAAATCCTACACGTCCCTGCAAATCATCCGTTGGTTGAATTTCGGGAAAAATGTTTTGAACTTTTTGAGTCAGGATTAGATTTTGTTCCGGTTTGAAATGCAAGTCATTGTCATAAGGATTGTAAGTACTTCCAATCACGTGAAACCCATTGGTTTCTGGCAAAACGTAGCAATCTTGGTACAAAATTGTTTTGAGTTTCTCAAGCACTGTATTTCGCGGAAGGTAGGCAATTTGTCCTCGCATTTTTCGAAGAGGTAACCAAGACGTTTGTTCTAGTTTCAAGCAATTATAAGAATTGGCTAAAATTATAATATCACCTTCTGTTACAGTTTGATTAATTGAATTGTATGCTATCCAAGTATTGCTGGAATATTCAATTTTGGCAACTTCTGAACCATAAATCTGACGAATGTTTGAATGGTTTAAATTTGCCTTGCATATTTCCGAAGGACTCACAAAACAAGCCTGCGGAAAGAAGATGCCCCCACTATAAAGCTTCGTTCCACTGATTTCACTTGTTTTCTGTGAGTCAAAAATACAAACGTTGGACTCTGAAATATTAGAATCTTGGAGCAAGGTTTGAAATTCATACAATTCGGTTTGATTGGGAATGAGTTTTAAAAGACCGGTTTTAAAGATTTGAATCGAATTTCCGGAAAGTTGCAGTTCTTTAGTATGGGTTAAAAAGTGAGAAAACGCTGACAGCACAAACCGAACCAATGGGATTTTTTCTTTTGTAAGAATAGGAGACACAAAACCAAAAGGATTACCAGATGCTTGACTTGCTGGAGAGTTTTCTTTTTCAACCACTTGAACTATCCAACCTCTTTTTGCCAAACTACGAGCTATAGAAGTACCAGCCAATCCGGCACCAAGAACAATGGCAGTTGGTTTATTTGATATGGTTTTTAAAACGGGAATCTTGTGCCAGGGTTGTTCCAATTTGGATGCTAAGCGAGCAAGCTTTGTATAGTGCTCTTCTTTATATGTTTTTTGAGAATCAAAAGTTCCTACAAGCATTTCTCTTTTTTTGCCAAATCCGTTTATTTTTTGAACTTGGAATCCATATTTTTCCAAAGATTGTTTTACGGAACTTGCTGCAGAGTAGGTAGATAAACTAGCGCCGTTGTAAGACTTTTTTGCAATCCAATAAAATACTTCATCAGACCACATCTCAGGATTTTTGGAAGGAGAAAAACCGTCCAAAAACCAAAGGTCAACCTGTCCGCAAAACATGGGAAGCATTTCACTGATGTCACCTACCAAGAGGTTCAGATAAATCCTGTCTTTTGGAAAGAAAAATCGATAAATTCCTTCTTCTTCAATATGGTAAACTCTCAAAAACTCATCTACTAAATGTTGTAGGTGTTTATAATTCGCAAACACACTATAAATAACTTCTTTGTCTAAAGGAGCTTTTTCAACAGCACTGTAGTGCAAAACAGAATCTTTAGAAGAATTTTGTTTCCATAGCTCCCAACTCAAAATAAAGTTTAAGCCTGTTCCAAATCCTAACTCAAATATGCTATAACTCTTTCTACCTTTCCATCTATCGGGGAGTTGGTTTGCTTTTAAAAAGACATATTCCTTCTCTTCCAACCAACCATCCGAGGAACTATAGGCATCACAGTAATCCCTGGAATACAGGTAAGCTTCCGATTTCCATTCTAAACTTGGTTTTTTCATTTTAGTGAATAGTCAACTCTACGTGTTTTAAGTTAGGTAGTTTGGCTTTTAGGGCGTTTTCGATTTTCATAAGTTCTTCTTCCATGCTATCCGAAATCGTTTCCGTATAGCTTTCGATTTGCTTGCGGACTTGTGACGTGTCAGAAAGAACGTCTTTTTTGCTTATTTGTTTTGTTATTTCACTGATTTTTTTCTCACTCAATTTCTTTAAATTTAATTCTATTTTTGCGGTAAATTTTAACCTGTCCGGTCCCAATACAACCGTTTTTATATCGCTATATTTTAGAATCATTGTATTTTTTTGTAGAACTTCCAGTAATTGGTTTAGCTCGAATTCCGGTATAGAACGATCCAAAAGAAACTTCTTATTCTCAATAGCGAGGTGATAGGCAATCCAGCCCATCAACAAACCGATAATAATACTTGCTGATGCGTCAAACACTTTATTCCCTGTGAGTGTAGATAGCAAAATTCCAGTAAAAGCAAGTAGTATTCCAAGAATGGCGGCAGCATCTTCCCAAAAAACGGCACTTACTGAAGGATCGAGTGACTCTTCCAAATATTCAAAAAACTTTTTCCCTCTTACCAATGCTTGGGCTTTTATTTCTTTTGTAGCGACATAAAAAGAATACGATTCTGCAAGCATGGAAATTAGTAATATCGTCTCAATGATGTACTGCTCCAAAGCAGGAGGTTGGTGATGGCTTTCCGCCAAAAGGTCATGAATTCCATGATACACGGTAACTCCGCAACCCAAAACAAAAATACCCATTGCAGAAACCAGATTCCAAAAGAATCTTTCTTGGGAATATCCATAGTGAAACTCTTCCGTTTCACCCTTTTTTCCCCTTTTTATCCCTATGTAAAGCAAAGCTTGATTCATAACGTCTGCGAACGAATGTATCGTCTCAGATAACAAAGCGGAAGAACCGCTAAACAAATAGCCAACCCCTTTAGCAATTGCTATTGCGATGTTGGCTGTAATTGCCACTATAATTGGTTTTGATTGATTGTGATTTGTTTCCATGAGTTTTCCTATTTTGGAATGAGAAAGAATATTGTAAAAGCAAATTTGTCTACTAAAAAAAATTAATTTAAATAAGTAGAAAAAAAATTGACAGTTTCTTGGTTCAAGAATTTTCTTTAGATAAGAAGATTTTGTCCTCTCCTGAGAAATTCGGGCAAAATTTTAAGGATATGGAATTAATTATGAAAGACATTATTACAGAAAACATTACCAAACAGATACAATCTGCTTTAAAATCTACAAATGGAGCTACCTATACTTTTGGAGAATCCATTGAATTTTCGGGGAAAACCATAATCCCGGTTGCTAAGGTAAAAATTACCCTAAGTGCAAATAGCGAAGGCGCTGGTGGAGGAAAAATACAAAGTGCTGCCAAAGGAGACATTTTTGGTGCTCTTGGCGGCGGAGGTGGAGGAGAAGCCGGAGCCGGTATAACCATTGAAGTAACCCCTATCGGTTTTGTTTCGGAACAAAATGGAAATCCTATATTCAGCTCAATATCATAAAAATCAATAGTACAACAGGTATCTTGCCTGTTACGCTCAAGTTGAATTAACTACCCATTTTCTATACCCAATAAAACTAACGCAATTGACTTTTTGATATTTTATCAATAAAATAATCAAGGAAAAAAAATGACAGATGTTTCTATAGAAAACCAACAACTTCAAGCAAAGTATAAAATTACCTCAATGTTTTATGACATTTTGGATTATCCCTGGGAAAGGCAATATAAAAAATGGAGACCCAATTTATTAAAGGAAGTACGAGGAAAGGTATTAGAAGCAGGTGTTGGCACCGGGCGTAATCTACAATATTACCATTCAAGCGCGAAAGTAACAGGCATGGATTTAAGCAAAGAAATGTTAAAGATAGCAACAAAAAGAGGTAAATCTGCTCAATGTGAGTTTCACCCAATTCATGAAGATGCAACCTCAATGAAATCAATTCCTACAGACAGCTTTGACTGCTTGGTTTCAACATTTTTATGCTGTGTCATGCCCGATCACTTGCAACCTTTAGCAATTAAGCAGTTTGAAAGAGTGTTAAGACCGGGAGCGAACTTTCTTCTACTTGAAATGGTTTATTCAAAAAATATTGCAATAAGAAGGAAACAAGAATTATTTGCTCCTTTTGTTCAAAAAGTGTATGGTGCCAGATTTGATCGCAATACTCTATCATATATAGAACAATCTTCACTACTTAAAGTAACCAAGACGTATTTCCTAAAAGAAGATGTTTATTTGGTTATAGAAGGCAAATGTCAAAAATAGAAAATTAGATGCTTTGTTTGAAGTAATCAATTTTTGATAGAAATATCTGTAAATTTGGGTTGACGAAGAAGTGTTTGAAAATATAGGTTGGAAGTGTAAAAATCATGGGAGTATACCAATCAAAAAATCAGTATTTTTCTATTTGTTTATTTTTATTTTTGGAATGATCTGTTTGAACCAAATTAAAACTGAGTATCTCTACCAGTTCGATAGCTTGGTCAAGGTGGTGCAAACACAGTCGATTTGGGATCGTCATTTTCTTTCGGAAGAGTTAAATTATCCTGGGAAAGATATTGATCCTAATTATGAATTTACCCCTCTCGCCACAATAACAGACAGAAATGGCAAACACCTCGGAATGTATCCCGTTTTTTTAACTGCATTGGCAGCTCCTTTTTTGGTTTTATTAGGTACTAAATTTATATCGGTTTCTTTACTGCTACTAACTATCTTGATGTTGTTTTATATCCAAAGACGTTGGGAATTGGATATAAAATCTGTTGCCATGCTATTTTTTTGCACCCCTTTTGCGTTTTATTGGATTGATTTTTCGGAAAATGTCTATTTTGTTTTATTAGGAGCTTTGGGTTTTACTCTCTATTTTCGCAATCCCAAAAGTGATTTCAAATTGTATACCATGTCCGGATTTTTTTTAGGATTGGCAATTTGTTTTCGATTGGAAGTTTTATTTTTTACTTTTAGCTTGGTTGCGTCTGGGCTACTAGTGAATGGGATTACCAATAAACAGGAAATTCAAAAAAATACCGTGGTTTGTTTTGGTTTCTGTTTAGCTTTTTTAGCTTTTTGTGCCTTTAACTATTGGGACTATGGACATCCTTTAGGCTCTAGATTTATCACTTTAGTAGAGGATTTTAGTCCAACCATATTTGAAAGACTCAACCGTGCTTTTGTTTTGATGTTTTTTGGATACTTTAAATTGGGAATATTCGGTTTCACGCCTCTGATTTTGGTTGTAATGGTTTATTTTTTATGGAAGTTTAAAGACTCTCAAGTTTTGCAAGATAGCAAACAGATAGTAGTTGCTCTTCTTCTTTTTATTCCTTCCATTTCACTGTCAGCTCCTAATGACGGTGTTTTTAATTGGGGCTCTCGATTTTTATATCTTGCCCTGGTTCCATCCGCTGTATTGATTGACCGGTTTATAAAATGGAAAGGAAACTGGGATAAAAAATGGATTAGAATAATGGTTTATACTTTATCCTTTTATTCTTTACTGGCCTCTTTTGCCGGATTGTATTGGTTTAAAAATATTACCAAACTTCAGAAAAGCTTCCAGAGTTTTTATTATGAGACTAATGCGGATATTTATCTGTTCCATGAACTTGGTTTGTACTACAACAATGGTACAAACGTCTTAGATAAAAAAGTATTTTTAATAAAGTCTCCTGGTGAAAAATTAGATAAATTTATCCAGGCTGCAAAAGAAAAAGCCAAAGGGCAAAAAATTGCGTTTTTTGAGCTTACCATAGAACCTTGGGTAAAAACAGACGATAAATACTACAACACAGGATTTTTATTTGACAAAGAAAGAGAAGAATACGTTAATAAGTTAAATCAAAATTTTAAGATCATGGAAATAAAAAAAGAACAAAAAAAAATAATCTCACACATTTTTTATGTGGAATGAGTAACCATGAAACTACTAGATAAAATTAACTTGCTACTCAAACTTGGATGGAGAAATATCTTAAGACAAAAAAAACGTTCCGTTTTGGTTATATCTACCTCATTTGTTGGAATGATAGGTGTAATGTTTACGCTTGCTTCAATGAATGGTTATTATCATTCTATGGTGGTTTCCGGTATTGAATCTGGCTTGGGACACGTCCAAATACGACCACAAGGGTATTTAAATTCTCGCAAGTCTGGTATGTCGCTTTTCGACGCATCCGGTATTTTACCATTTATTAAACTGCCGGCTGACGTAAAGTTTTCTTCTCGTCTGGAGAGAGAAGGTTTTTTAAAGGTTAGCACATTTTCGCGAGGTTTGCTTATGGTAGGAATCGAACCGGAAACAGAAAAGGGTGTTAGTTCTTTTGAAGACTGGCTTGTAGAAGGAGACTTTTTTGAAATAACCAACCAAACTGACAGAGACATAGGAATCATTCCTTGCTTAATTGGGAAGGCAAACGCCATTAAATTGGACGTTCGAACCGGTGATACGGTTGTTCTTTCTACTACTTCCTTTGATGGCTCTTACAAATCCGCTTTGTGTAAGATAGCGGGAGTTTTTCAGTCACCTTCCGAACCGGTTGATAAATACACTATTATCTTAAAACGAGAGGATTTGTCTCTGTTGTATTCGGACGAAAAAGATCGTGTTGGCTACATTGTATTTTTGGGTGAATCTATAGAGAGAACTGATTTCATTCAATCAGAGTTAAAAAAGCAAATACCACAAAACGCAAAGGTAGAAGTACTTTCTTTTAAGGATTTGGAACCATCCATTCTTGCTTTGTTTGACATATTTTTGCAATTCGGTTGGGTTATGAACTTTATTGTAATGTTTGGGTTTGCTCTTATTTTGTTTGAATCTGTTTCTATGTCTGTCTTTGAAAGAACACGGGAAATCGGAATCATTCGAGCAATTGGCTCTTCTCCTGGTATGATTTTTTGGATGGTGATTTTTGAATCCAGTCTACTGACTTTAGTGGGTGCTATTGCCGGTATCATTTTGGGTGGTGGTATTACCCTATATTTTCAGTCTTCCGGTTTGAATCTAATGGCTTTTTCCAAAGGGATGGAATTCATGGGTAAGTTTGGAACCGTAATTTATCCTTCTCTAACCTTGAAAAATTTGGTAAGTAGTCTAACCTTAGCTCTCATAACCGGTTTTTTATCGGGTATCTACCCTGCATACAAAGCAGTTAAAATTTCCCCCATTCGGGCAATATACAATAGGTAAACTATGGAATTGATAGAAGTAAACAATCTAAAGAAGGTATTCAAGCAAGGTGATATAAACGTGGAAGCACTGCGTGGTGTTACCTTTCAAGTTATGGAAGGTGAGTTTTCTGCCTTAGTGGGTCCATCTGGCTCTGGAAAGACTACAATGCTAAACATTATTGGAGCTTTGGACTATGCGTCCGATGGTAATGTTTCAGTAGATGGAATAAATCTAAACGATTTAAAAAACAAACAACTAAGCGAGTTTCGACTCCAAAAGATAGGATTTGTTTTTCAGGCTTACAATTTGATTCCCGTTTTAACTGTTTTGGAAAATGTTGAATACGTTTTAACTTTAAAAAACGTTCCTAAAAAAGAAAGACTCAAGCGTTGCCACGACATTCTCAAAGAAATGGGTTTGGAAGAATTGTCCGAGAGATTTCCCAAGCAACTTTCAGGAGGGCAACAACAGAGGGTTGCCGTTGCAAGAGCTTTGATTTCAGATCCAAAAGTTGTTTTGGCGGACGAGCCAACAGCCAATTTAGATAGTAAAAATGCGGATGTGCTACTGGATATTATGCAAGAAATGTGCAAATCCAAAAAAACGACCTTTTTGTTTAGCACCCATGACGAGAGAGTTATGAAACGAGCTGGAAGACTTATCAAATTGCGGGACGGAAATATAGAAAATCCCAATGTTAGGTGATGTTTTTGTTGTTGTAATATTTCTTTTCCTTGGTATTGGCGTTTACGCGAAGGAGCAGACGGAACCTCCCAAACAAAATAAGCAACTTTCATCAAAGCAAAATGAAATTCCGGAAGATGAGGAAGTTTTGGAAGATTCTCCTGTAGAAGATGATTTTGGTAAGGAGGATGAGTTTGAAAAAGAGGAAATCAAAGACTCTCCTTACGGATTTGCCGGCTTTGTAAGGCAACTTTTTCATCGAACAAAAACAGGCACTTCCCAAAAAATCTTACTCTCTTCCTATACAAGAATTCGAGCCGGTGGCTCTTGCACAAAAGATAAATTCAAGATTGACTATCTTCAAAATGTTGACGGGATATTTGGGAACCATGCCGATTCAGATTATTATAAATTGTTATGGCTGCCTCGAACAAGAAACCGATCTATGTCTATGGAAAAAGTCTATGATAAAAATGACTACATTGCCAGGACGGATATTCACAGGCTTTCTTTTGAATATAGGCTATCTAGTCTAAATATAAAAGTCGGGCGACAGGCGGTCAGTTGGGGACAAGGACGTTTATTGAATCCCATGAATTTGATCACTCCTATAAATCCTTATATGATGGATGTTGAAGATTTACAAGGTGCTGATGCCATTAATATAACTAAGTCAATCAATGCTCTGGATTCTGTTCAAGTTGTTATTGCCCCTTACAAAAGGTTGGATAATAATGATCTAACAAAACTATACTACCAAGATGTCAATGCTTTGGCAAGATATAAAGCTACCTTCAACAATTTGGATTTGGGAATTTTAGGAGGGCATCATTTCCATTCTTGGGTTTGGGGTACTGAGTTTACTCTAACCAAGTGGAATGCTTCTTGGAGGTTTGCTTATTTGGGAAGAGGTGAGAAAAAGTTGTCAGACTATCCGTACTATCGCTACCCGATTCCTCCCCAAATTAGTCACCAGGCTGTCGTAGGTGCAAGTTATGCGTTTTATGGAAAGCTCAGAACAACATTTGAAATTTTTGCAAATTCAGCTCATTATAGCTATGACCCTGCTCTTAAGCGAAATTACGAGGATGAAACCTTGGTAAGCCTAAATGTCATCTCTCCGGATAGGTACGATTCAAGCTATTTTAGAACTACAGGACGCATTATAACAAAAAATCCGGTTTTATTGGAACTGCTCTTAGGTTATGACGTAACAGAACTTTTAAGCACAACGTTTTTTTTGATAGGTGATCCGTATGGAAAGAGTGCTTTTTTTGGTCCTTTTGTCACCTACAATATAACGGATAATATTACATGGACTATAGCCGGACAGTACTTTTATTTAGCCTCAAAAGATACCAATCCTGAATTCAAAGGAGCACAGTCTTCTATATTTTCTTATATCAAGTGGTACTTTTAGAAGGATTACTTAATATCGTTATTTTTACAACTTAAAATGTATTTATAGGATTAAATACATCAAGTTATTTGAAAAAATATCCATATTCCATGGAATAACTTTGTTGACTCCAATTGATATAACGGATTAAGATGGTATGCCATTATGCAAAACAAAGACCTTATAACTTTATACCACAATGAAACCAAGCACCAGCCTTATAGATATGCCAGGTCTCTTGGCTATCTAGACTGGGAAAACCAACCAGAACCATTTAGACACTATTCAGGATGCGATTTGTTTCCATTGCCTTTTCACAAGGATCCGGATGCTAATTTGGTAAGTTTGACTCATGAAAATGGTTTTTCCCTATCTTCCATTAGCAAGTTTCTGGAGTTATCCATGGGGCTTAGTGCTTGGAAGTCTTATGGAAATTCTAGCTGGGCACTTCGAATGAATCCTTCTAGCGGAAATTTGCATCCAACCGAAACCCACCTCATACTTTGGAGTGTAAACGGTATGGCAGATGGAGTCTACCATTATTCACCTTATTACCACGCTTTGGAAAAGCGGGCAGAGTTGCCACCAAACGTATCTGAAAAATTAAAATCTTTTTGCACGGTAGGCGGTTTCTTGATTTTTCTTACAAGCATATACTGGAGGGAAGCATGGAAATATGGGGAAAGAGCATTTCGATATTGCAATCACGATGTCGGTCATGCCTTAGCTTCCTTGAGTTTTTCTGCCAATTTACAAGGCTGGAAATTGGTTTATTCGGACTCATTGTTTGATGATTCCATTGATATTTTATTGGGTTTTGATAAACTTTCTTGGAATAAGTATGATAAAGAAGTTTCGGATTTAGCCTGCTTTGTTACCAATGTCAAAAATGAAGTGGAATTTAACCCTTTGCCTATAGATGATTTTAAAAAATTAAACTTTATTGGGAACCCCAATTCTCTTAGTAGAGATTACGCTGATTGGGAAATTATTTATCAAGTATCCGAACAAACCCAAAAAAACGAAGAAGTATTTTCGCTAATTCATTCACCAATAAATTTAAACTCTTTTGTACCACCAGCTATTATTAGGCAAAGAAGAAGCGCAGTGAATTACGATGGACAAAAAGTTATGAGTAAGGAAACTTTTATTTCTATTCTCAAAAAAACCATTCCGGAAAATAATTCTTTGCTATTTTCGATTTTTGGAAGTAAACCTTGTATCCATTTTGTATTGTTTGTTCATAGGGTAGACGATCTTTTACCTGGTGTTTATTTTTTATTTAGGGCAGAAGAGAATACTTTCCAAACCAAAACCCGAAATGAGTTTCTTTGGGAAAAGGTAGAATCGGATATTCCTTTGTACCTCTTATCAAAAGGCAATGCAGAAGACCTCGCAATAGGTGTTAGTTGCCAACAAGATATAGCCGGAGACAGTTGCTTTTCGTTGGGCATGATTGCAGAGTTTAAGCAAAACGTAGAAAAAAACGCTTTTTTGTATAAATATTTATTTTGGGAATCCGGGATGATCGGACAAGTATTGTATGTAGAAGCAGAATCAGCTAGATTCCGAGGTACTGGAATTGGTTGTTTTTTTGACGATTCTGTTCATAACCTTTTGGGTTTGGAAGATAATGAATTCCAAAGCCTGTACCATTTTACTATCGGAAACCCGATAAATGACAATCGTTTAACTACAAAAGAAGCCTATTTTCACTTGAAACAAAAAGGCTAGTATATTGGAATTCAAGGCTATCACGGTTTTTTTCTCGACATTTTTTAAGATTTACTTTTAATATCTAATAAAGCTAAAATTGGAAGGCTGAAATCATGTTCAATTCTAAGGTATCCTTTATTGTGTTTGTTTTTGTCATTACGATCTCTTCATTTTCCATTTTTTCGACAGAAAATGATTCGCTATACCAAGCGAAAAAACAGCTAAACGAAAAATACAATGTTTATTTAGAAGCAGAAAAAAGAGGTGATTACCGTAATGCTTTACAAGATGCAAAAGAAGTTCTTGCAATGGGTGAAATGATTTACGGTGAAATCTCTCCTCAAACGGCTGTTTATTCCAATAATTTAGCTGATCTCTACAATACAAAAGGCAACTACAAAAAAGCGATTGAGTTTTATAAAAAAGCCTTAATCAATAATTTGAATATTACTGGAGAAAATAATCAATCGGTAGCGGCAACCTATAACAGTTTAGGAGCAGTGTATTATAAACTGGCAGAATATAATAAAGCGATAGGTTATTGCAAAAAATCCCTATCAATTAAGTTGCAACTTTTTGGGGAGAATCATCATTCTCTCTCTAATGTTTATAATAATTTGGGAAAGATACACGATACCTTAGGAGAATATAAAGATGCAATTCAATACTACAACAAGGCTCTTGCTATTCAACAAGACTCCTCTTCCACAATAGAAACTTACAACAATCTGGGAACTTTGTATTACAATACGGGAGACTACGATAAAGCCATCGAACAATATGAAAAAGTTTTAAAACTAACCGTAGAATTAAAAGGAGATAAGCATCCGGATATAGCTGCCATATATAATAATTTCGGAAAACTTTATCGCTTAAAAAGAGACTATTACAAGGCGATTTTGTATTATGAGCAGGCTCTTACAATTGCCCAAAAAGCCTATGGTGACAAACATCCTTTTATTGCAACTACCTATAATAATTTAGGAAGTCTATATGATAACAAAGACAATTACACAAAAGCAATAGAATACTACCAAAAAGACTTGGATATTTCAAGACAAATCTTTGGAGAATCTCACCCTTCCATTGCCATTACCTATAATAATTTAGGTGCTGCTTGTAGGGCTTTGGATGAATATGATAAGGCAATAGAATATTACCAAAAAGCATTGGATATAAAAATTGCTTCTTATGGAGAAATTCATCCTTCAGTGGCAACTACATATAACAATATGGGGACTGTTTGCAGAATTCGTTTTGATAATGAAAAAGCCATTTTTTATTACCAAAAGTCACTTGATATTAAATTAAAAACATTGAGAGAAGACCATCCTTCAATTGCAATCAGCTATAACAATCTGGGAGCTGCTTATAAAGCGACAAAAGATTACAAACAAGCCATTTTCTTCTATGAGAAAACATTAAAAACAGCCATTCAGACTTATGGGAATGACCATCCTATCACAATAGCCGCGAGTGATGTTTTGGGGTCACTTTACAAATCAATGGGAAGAAGCGAAAAGCATTAGTTTAACCAGTTTCATAGATAGATAGTGATTTAAAACTCCTGGTTTCTCCTGTTTTGATTAACGAAATAATTTCTGTTTGAACGTTTACGCGTATATTGAATATAATGGTATCCGATATTTCTCGACATATATAAAGCCCTCTACCGTGAGAATCGGAAAGTCCGTTAGGTAAGCCTGTTTCTTCATTTACGCTAATATGCCTATCTAGTCTTCGTAAAATTTCTTCCTTTTTCAAGGTTCCGAAATTGTCTTGGATGATCAAGATATAGGTTTTATCATAAATCCCATAACCTATTTGAAAATAGTCCTTTTCCGAAAGTTTTATATTTTCATATGGAATGATCATGTCTACTGCGGGAATTTCATATTGGTATTTGGAAACTCCATATTGATCTTTAGGAGCTCGGATCATTGCATTGGATGTAAGCTCTTCCAAAACTTGCTGTATCAGTCTGGGCGCTCCTTTATCGATCATAAACTTCGCAATTCGTTCGCACATATATGTGCGGTCTTTGTCTGATTTTATCGTTTTTATAACAATTCCCTTCTCAGGCGGTTTTTCAAACTTTTCATCTGTGCTCTGGGCAACCACAAAATCACTATCAAAATATTTTTCTACTCCAAAAATATCACTTGTCATTAGTTTGCGAACGGTAACTTCAATATATCTAAGGTCCAAAAAAGAATACTTGGGTATTATGTTCCAGACCCCATGCTCCTTTGCAAATTGGATATAGTCATTGATATTGTAAGCTGTAATCAAGGCATATAGAGTAGAAGGGTAATTTTCCTTGATCGTTTTAATCAAATCAAGTCCGGATTTTCCAGGCATTCGTATGTCTGTTATAACCAGATCAATACTTTCGTTTTCAAGAGTTTTGATAGCTTCTTCATAGTTAGAAGCATCAAATACGGTATATTCCTTAGATAGCAAATCTTTGATTGCAATTTTTATGGATTGAATATCGTCCACTATTAGAATTTTCTTATTCATCGGTATTTTTTACCGGGTGGTAAGCCGGTAATGATATTATAAACCTTGTTTTCTGGTCAAAAGACCGGACATTAATTTTACCATGGTGTTCTTTTACGATAGAATAACAGATAGATAATCCTAAACCTGTTCCTGTTCCAGAATTATTAGATGAAAAAAACGGATCGAATATTTTAGTAATAATTTTTTCAGATATTCCTCCGGCATCATCCTCAATTATAATATGAACCGTATCTCCTTTTCGTTTAACTTCCACAAGAATTTTTCCTTTTCTATAATCAAACGCTTGGAGAGAGTTTTGGAAAAGATTCAAAAATACCCTTTCAAACTTAACAGGGTTAAAATAAAACAAATTATCAGATTCCGTAATAATCTCCCAGCCAATATTTTGCGTTAATATGGGGTATAATCGAATAACAGTTTCTTTTGCCCTTTGAATTGTTTCCCGAATATCTGCCAGAGTAATTTTAATCCCGCCTGGCTTGGCAAAGCTAATAATATCAGAAACAATAAAAGCAGTCCTCGATAGATCCTTTTTGATCAGCTCCAGCCTATTTTGGATAAGGTCTTTGTTTAGGTTGTTGATGTTGTTCAAAAGATTTTGGACGGTTAAACCTATACCTGTAAGGGGATTATTCAATTCATGGGCTACTCCGGAAACAAGTATACCTAAAGAAGCTAAATTTCGCATACGTAAATTTTCTTCCTCTTTTTCTTTAACTTTAGTAACATTACTAATTCTTTCCACAAACGCATAAACATTATCGTTTTTTTTTATAGGAAAAAAATAAAGATTTAATTTTAAATTTTGACCTTCATTTTTTACCATAATCTCATGATTTTGCGGAGCTTGGGAAATAAGTTGTAAGTTCGGCTTGTCCTCTTTTTTTTGCTTATTATTTTGTTCGTTTAAAGGGCAATAAGGACAAATTTGTTCTCTATTGTACAAAGCTTTGTAGCACTTCTGGCTAATCAAGCTATCAGAATTTGTGCCATAAACAAAATCCATTGTGGCTTGATTGGCTTTTTTTATGGTTAAATTTTCTCCAATCAAAATCAAAGGATCAGTAATTCCGTCAAAAATAGACTGTAATTCTTGGATTTCATCCTCTAACATTCTATTTTGGTTTTGGTTCTCCATACTAGATGACATAGTATTGGTTTATAATATTATATTGAGAAATTTATTCAAACAATTTAAATTATTTTCAGACTAAATTTATATTATATACGTTTCTTTACTTTACAACAATTTTTCTTGTAAATTCGTCTACTACAGAAAATTCTAATTGAATAACTTCTTCTAAAAAGTAGTCTTTTGCGATTTCCCACCATTCAACGATGGAAATTCCTCTTTTCCCCCAATATTCTTCAAATCCGAGGTCTTCTAGCTCGTCTGCGAAATGGAGCCTGTAAAGGTCAAAATGGTAGATACTAAGCCCATTTTGCAAATCATATTCATTCATCAAATTGAAACTTGGAGAATTTACCCATACTCCCGGATTATAAGACTTTACAAAAGTGGAAGTGAATGTTGTTTTTCCAGAACCCATTTCACCGGATAAAAGCAAAACGGGAAAGGCAATATGTTTTTGTTCAATCCGCTCTCGTATAAATTTAACCGGAATCTCTAACTCGCTTTGTTTACAGATAAATTCCATATTTTATTTATATTACGTTAACGTGAGTTCGACATAAGGAATAATGTTATAAAAATAATAGGGGTGAACACAGGGGTTCACCCCTACACCCAAAAATACCAAAGGCTTTGTAGGGGCAATCCCCCGGTGGTTGCCCTTTAGGTGAAAATAAAATTGTTATGTTGAACTCACGTTATATTACATAAAAAGTAAATGAACCTCTTCCGGGTCGAGGGCGTACTGCTCTCGGCAAAACTCACAAGTCATTTCAATTTTACCTTGTTCTTCCAGGATAGAAAAAGCTTCTTGTTTTCCCAAAGTAGAAATCACGTTTTTAATTTTTTCAAGAGAACAACTACACTGAAAAACAGGAACACCGGTTTCCAAAATTTCTAATTTTGAACCAAGAGCTTTTTCTAGTTCAGTCATTGCATTTTCAATTCCGTTTTGAAACAACTCTTGAGGGTAAAAATTCATCTCGCTAAGTTTGTTTAACATTTTGTCTTTCAAATCATCAGGAGTGTCTCCTAAAGCTTGGAAAATAACACCGGATGCAAAATTTTTTCCGATTCCCATAGATAAAAAGGTTAATAATTGCTCTGACTCGTCTATGTACTTCATCAAATTCGCTTCAAAGCTAGCTTGCTGCATTTCGGTCATGGATTGGTGGATTCTTTTCTCGGAATTCCACCTTGTCACCTTTAAAATTCCTTTCCCGATTCCGGAAGTAATATCGTTTGGTTTTGCTTCGATAGACGTATTTTTGGCATATCCTCTGATATGCCCTTTCCTGTCACTATAAGTCAAAATTCTCTCGATTTTTCCTTCGCCCTCCAGCTGCAAGCTTACGGTCATTTCTTCTTTTACCATCCCCGCAATAAAAAAAGCCCCTAGCATGGCTTTTGATACCAGAAGCAAAGAAGAATGTTCTAAGCCTAACCTGCGCGTAATTTCCGAGACTACACCTTTTATATCTGCTACCAAGAATTTAAAATGATAGTCCGGAAGAATTCCTAGATGATATACGTTGTGCAATTAATTTTTATTGTAAATTGCACTTTGGCAAGATAGGGCGATTTGACCGGTTCTGGACATTTCCATAATCCCGAATTTTTTCAACATATTCACTATCACACTCACTTGTCTGGGATTACCGGAAAACTCAACCATTACGGTGTCTTCGGTCATATCGACAATTTTTGCATGAAAAACGTTACAAATCGAAATAATCTCAATCCTGTTGGTATCCTGAGCTTTCACAACAATCAAAACAAGTTCCCTTGTAATCGATTCATTGTACTGCAAATCTACCACACTCATCACATCCGGTAGTTTTAAGAGTTGTTTTTTGACTTGAGCAACTACCGAATCGTCCCCTTTTACAACGATGGTTATATTGGAAAATTCGGGATTCTCTGTTACACCGACTGCAATAGAGTCTATATTGTAACCTCTTCGGGTAAACAATCCCGAAACATGACTCATTACCCCAGCGTGGTTGTTGACTAGTATGTTTAAAGTGTGTTTCATTATTTCTTTATATCCCTGTATTCAATCATTTCTTTTTGTGATTTTCCTGCCGGTATCATAGGAAAAACGTTCTCTTCTGCCGGAACTCTAACTTCCAAAAGGGCAGCCTTATCGTCTTTTGTTAAAAAGTCTATTGCTTTGTCTATTTCTGATTTGGAAGAAATACTCATTCCCGGAATGTTGTAAGCTTCCGCTACTTTTACAAAATCCGGATTGTATATCCATTCGGTTTGAGAATATCTCTCTCCATGAAACAACTCCTGCCATTGTCTTACCATTCCCAAGTATCTGTTGTTAAAAATAACGATTTTAACGCCAACTTGGTGAGCTGTAAGGGTAGCCAATTCTTGGATGTTCATTTGGATCGAACCGTCACCGGAAATACAAATCACCATCTTGTCGGGACGACCAAATTTCGCTCCAATCGCTGCGGGAAGACCATATCCCATTGTACCCAAACCACCGGAAGTCAGCCAATCGTTAGGCTCATCAATCAGATAGTACTGAGCAGCCCACATTTGGTGTTGTCCCACGTCAGTAGCTACGATTGCTTTGCCTTTTGTTTTTTCATACAGTTTGTGGATAAAGTGCTGAGGCTTTATAATATCACCGGTATCATCAAAATCCAGAGGATGGTTCTTTTTCAATTCATCAATTCTTTTGATCCAATCTTCTCTACCGCCTTTTTTAACTAAAGGCATTAATTTTTGCAAAACTTCTTTTAGATCACCATGGACAATGTAATCTACGTTAATACGCTTATTGAATTCTGCTGTGTCAATGTCTATATGAGCACGAACTGCATCTTCGGCAAATTCACCGATTTTAGCAACTCTATCATCAAATCTGGCACCTAAATTCAAGATATAATCACATTCTACAACTGCTTTGTTTGCGTAAGCAGTACCATGCATTCCTAACATACCAACGGAAAGTTTATGCGAGCCAGGAAAAGCTCCGATCCCCATTAAGGTCGTTGTTACCGGAATATTGGCAAATTCTGCCAATTCTCGAACTTCTTTGTGAGCCTTAGAAGTAATTGCGCCACCTCCGACATACAATAAAGGTCTTTTAGCTTTGTTTAGAGCTTCGGCAAACTGTTCCAAATCACCTTCTATTGGCGGTTTGGTATAGTGACGAGGTGCGATTTTTAATTTTGAGCTTTTTTTAACCGTTGTTTTTGCCAATTGTACGTCTTTTGGAAAATCAAGCAAAACCGGTCCCGGTCTTCCACCCATTGCCATCAAGTAAGCTTCTTCAAAATGCCTTACCAAGTCATCTACGTTTTTGATCAAAGCGTTGTATTTTGTGATAGGAATGGATATTCCATAAATATCAGCTTCTTGAAACGCATCAGTTCCGAGTAAGGTGGTGGCTACCTGACCCGTAATTGCCAATAGAGGAGTTGAATCTAATTTAGCATCGGTAATTCCGGTAATTAAATTTGTGGCTCCCGGACCTGAAGTTCCTATACATACTCCAATTTTCCCTGTTGCACGCGAATAACCTTC
The DNA here is from genome assembly GCA_024233865.1 of Leptospiraceae bacterium. Lineage (GTDB taxonomy): Bacteria > Spirochaetota > Leptospiria > Leptospirales > Leptospiraceae > JACKPA01. The sequence continues at coordinate 133,169 of JACKPA010000015.1, forward strand.
TGCCATGTGGGCAGCTCCCTGCTCATGCCGAACAAGTATGTGCCTGATACCTTCCGTAGTGTGCAATTCGTCATAAAAAGGAAGTATAGCTCCCCCTGGGTAGCCAAAACATATTTCAATACCTTTGGACTTTAATAGCTCAAGCATTAGCCGAGCACCTGTAATTGGTTCTGGTGTATCTATCATTTTATTCCCTTGAAAACCAATAAAAAAAAATAGTTACTAATGTCAATTTGAATCAGAGTTGCTTAGAATAGGGTTACTCCACTCACAGTTTTTCCTAACTTTCTCGTTTTTATTTCTTGACTTTTTATTGTATATTTATTTTCTATTTTAACTTGAGTTTCGTTTAAGCAATTTAATAAGATGGCAAATAAATCACACTATAATTCAGGTCATATTGCTATGAACAAACTAAAGAAAAATAATATTGCTCATAGTAGTCATATAGAAACGAAGTCTCCCCGAAAAACATATCATGGTTTATTTGTAGAAGATGCGGTTCGGTTTCTTGAAAAACTTCCGGATTCTTCTGTGCAATTGATTTTGATTGATCCTCCTTATAACCTCGATTTAGACACCTGGGATACTTTCCAGAATTATCTTGATTGGGCAAAGCTATGGTTGGATCACATTTATCGTATATTATCTCACACAGGTAATTGTGTAATTTTTGGTGGATTCCAATACCAAGACCTAAAGAAAGGTGATTTATTGGAAATAATGCATTATACACGGCATCATACAAAACTAAGGTTTGTAAATCTTATAATATGGTATTATAAAAACGGAATGAGCGCCCATCGTTTTTTTGCAAACAGGCATGAAGAAGTAATTTGGCTTTCCAAAACAAATAAATACTTTTTTGATTTAGATTCTGTTCGAATTCCTTTTAATGAAAAAACAAAAGAATTGTACAAACGGGATAAAAGATTAAATCCGGAAAGTATTGATAAGGGTAAAAATCCAACCAATGTTTGGGAAATTGGACGACTTAATGGAAATTCGGTCGAACGGGTTGGGCATCCAACACAAAAACCACTTGAATTGATCCGTAGATTTGTGCGAGGATTATCTTTTCCTAGTTCATTAGTTCTCGACTTTTTTGCAGGCTCAGGAACTACAGGTAGAATTTGTATAGAAGAAAATAGAAATTCTATACTTGTAGATAATGATCCTAAGATGTTAGAATATTTTAAGATGCATAATAAAAATATGAATGGTAATACCTTTTCTGCTGAACATTGTATTAAGACAAACATGGATTTGAGCAAGTTTTTTAAATTGATTGAATAGACCTCCAAGACGCTGAACTTTTATCTGATATTTATGATTTTTGTAAATCTTCCAAAAAGTCAAGGTTTTCGTGTGGCTTTCCCCTTTTACACAATCTTCTTAATTTCCTGATGGATCTTGGGCAAATACATTTGTCCAGTAATAACCATAAGTACTCGAGCTACTGTAAGCTCTTCCGATTCCATGATGAGTATAGGCACAATTTTCAATATTGGCTTTGTGTCCGGAACTGTTTAGCCATTGTGTCAAAGTGTTTTGAGCTCCTGAATTTCCGGCTGCAATGTTTTCACCAGCAGAGGAGTAAGTAATTCCTGCATTGGTTATACGCTGAGAGAAGGTTGTACCATCTTGGCTGGTGTGGGAAAAATAGTTGTTGTTTGCCATATCCTGGCTATGAGTTCTGGCTACTGTAGTTAACCCGCAGTGTAAGGTAAAAGACGAGCAACCTACCGAAACTCTATGTTCGTTTACCAATGTATGAAAATCAGATTCCTCTGTTGATAAGTCGCACAAGCTACTTGAACTACTAGAATTTGCTGCCGCTGCCAAAACCAAAGCATATAGTAAATTCTTTTCCTTTTCTTTTTCTTTATCGGAAGTACATTCATCGTCGGTTGTCACCAACTCATTAAATATGTTGGTACTAAATACGTCCCCAGGACATTTAGTCAGCTTCTGCACACAACCAAATTGGAAAAGTAGCAAAAAAGACATTATACAAAATAACACATATTTTTTCATTTTCTCACCTTTTTATAGATAGCTTTTTAAGTTACTATACAGTAAAGTCCGTTTTTATGCAAACCCAAAAATCAGGTTAATCAAAGTACTGAATACCATTTTGGTAGTACAATAACCGAATTTTCCCGCAATGGAACTTTTCATCTGGAATTTTCCATTTCTTGAAGATCGCATCTTCTGGCAGGTCATTTGAAATAACGAGGTTATAGACAACATTCCTGAAGGGAATAGTATTATTAATCCAATGATAAGTTTCCAAGTTCTCCGTAATTTGATACATTTTTAGTTGATTCGCAGAAGCTAAAGTCAGGTACTTTGCATACCAATAGTTTGAAATTCCAAATACAGCTTTTTTTTGAATTGCATACTCCAATACACACCTCACGTCTTTGTTTATCGGGAATTGTTTATAAATGCTCTGGTATGCAGGAAGCATAAAATATAAAAGAACCAGAAATCCACAGTGTACATACAGCAATAAGTCATTTTCCTTCCATTTGTTTAACAACAAAGGAAATATAATAAAAGGGAAAAGGTACATTGCCCAGACATATCTAGACCCCATCCACACTCCCAAAATAAATTGTATTCCTAGTGAAATCAGAGTAGAATATAGAAAAAATAGAACAAGCAACCATTCTTGGTTGGTGAAAAGCAGTTTTCTATCTTCCTTTTTTCCTTTTGACTTTATAAAAATTACCAAAAGTAAGCCAAGAGTTAGCAAACCCAAAAAGAGCCAAAGGTAAAAGTAAATTGCATTTTCTCCAAATCCGAACCTGTCATTCCAAAATAGGTTTAACCCTTTTTGTAAGTTGGTTAAAAGTAACTTGTTTTGGATCACTGCTTTGGTTGCACTTACTATCGGAACATCGGGAATTCTAAAAATCTTTATATATTTAATGGCATGAACCACCAGAAAGGACAGGCATGTAAACAGAATCAAATACAATGGAATGTAAAATCGAGACTTGCGAAATAAACAAAGAGTCAAATAGGAAAAAAAAGCCGGAATTAAAAATTGGGAAAAAGAATGAGAATCACTACTAAGCACCAAACAAAATAACGTATACAAATAGATTTTTGTTCTGGGAGAAATAAAATTGGGATTTGCTTTTTCAAATAAAAAAAAATACAGAATAGGTAATAGTATAAAAATGGTGCCGTGATAACCCGGAAAAAAGAAGATTCCAAATTTATCGGGTAGAAAGGTGAAAAATAGAAGAATACCTGTAATCATCAAAAAGGAAAAGAATAAATTTCCAAACATAATATAGAAGGAATACCAGAGAAGCAAGGCAAAAATAAAGGAGTGAAAATAATAGGCGTAAAAAGTATTGCCAGTTAAAATCCTAAATATTCCAAATAAAAATATATCAGGAAAAAAGTTAGGTGAAGGAGGAAGGTTCCAGAGTATAGGTTGGTTTTGCACTACGTCTTCTATAAGAGAAGCGGGATAAAGCAAATCACTATCCGTTCCGATTTCCAAGTGGGATTTCAAAACGGAAGTGGTGAGGTTTAGAGAAAAGAATCCAATACAAATTCCAAGAAATATTTTTACCATAGTGCTGCTAGGAAGCAGATAGTTCTTCAGCAACATCCACAAGCAATCTTACACCATAACCCGTTGGTCCCTGGCATTGAGTACCAGAAGGTTTAGACCTCCAAGCAGTACCGGCAATATCTATATGTCCCCATTGTACATCTTTTTCTACAAACTTAGATAGGAATTGAGCTCCTGCAATTGTTCCAGCCAATCTCCCGGAAGTTATATTCCTTATGTCGGCTATATCACTTTTTAAATCTTCACCGTATTCTTCCCACATCGGCAGTTCCCAAACTCGATCTTCAGAGGAAGCGGATGCCTTTTGGATTGTCGCAAATAGCTCTCTAGAGTTGCAGAGTACACCTGCCGCTTCATTTCCAAGAGCTACGATCACTGCTCCGGTGAGCGTCGCCAAGTCTATCATATATTTTGGCTTGTACTTTTTGGATATGTATGACAAAACATCTCCTAACACCAACCGCCCTTCTGCATCCGTATTTTGCACTTCAACAGTCAAACCGTTATAAGCAGTATAAACATCACCCGGCTTGATCGCTTTGCCATCAGGCATATTTTCCGCTACTCCAATGGCAGCAATTACGTGAATGTTTAGATTCAAAGAAGCAATCGCTCCCATAGCGTGGATAACGGCAGCAGCTCCACACATGTCATATTTCATTTCGTGCATTTCAGCCGACGGTTTAAGACTGATCCCTCCGGCATCAAACGTAAGACCCTTTCCTACAATTGCCAATTTGTTTTGACTATTCGCTCCGACAGGCTTATATTCCATTATAATCATCTTAGGCTTTTGTTCGGAACCTTGACAGACGGATAAAATCCCGTTGAGCTTTTCTTTTTTTAGCCGACTTTCATCAAAAACGGTAATTGTTAGTTTGTTTTCTTGGGCAATTGCTTTTGCTCTTTCTACAAATCCATCAGGAGTGAAATGATTGGCAGGAAGATGTTCAACGTATCTGGCTCCATTTACGTATGGACTTACAATTTTTGACTTTAGCTGCCCTTCTTTAGCTTTTTGTTCTTCTTTTTTGTTTTCCAGAGAAAAGGTAATCATTCCTACTTTGATCGTTTTTTCACGATACGCTTTGCTTAGGCTATTAACGGCAAATGCTCCGACTTCCAATGATGTTGATAGATGATAAACAATCAACCGAGATGAAAATAAATCAGTTAATTCTTGGGACACATTGATGTTCAAACCGACATTTTCCCATTTGACCAATTGCTCACCCATTTTGATGTAGATTCCGGCAATTTTTCTTAGAGTTATTTTTTCCTTTTCACCCAGTCCCAAATAGATTATTCTTCCTTTGTGATCGATATGTTGTTGTCCCATATCTCCAATAAATATTTTGGAAGTAGCAAAAGGCTCTAATTCGCCTTTTAAGTTTGGTGGTATATCATTTTTGAAAACATGATAAATATTGTATAAATTGTTTGATTTGTTTTTTCCTATTGAAATGTTTAATTTGGAAGGTTCTAGTTTCATTTTTTATTTTGTTCCTTAACATCTTCTAATATTTGTTTTACGTGGTCTTTTACTTTCACACTGTTGTAAATTTTTACAATTTTCATGGATTTGTCTATTACGAAAGTACTTCTGACAATTCCCATGCTTGTTTTTCCCATCATCTTTTTTTCTCTCCAAACTCCGTACAAATTACAGATTTCTTTTAATTCGTCTGAGATCAATTCGAAATTCAGGTTGTGTTTTTCTGTAAATTTTTGATGTGATTTAATGCCATCTTTAGATATACCAACTACATTATAACCAATTTCTTTCAATTCTTCAAAATGATCCCTAAAGTCACAGGCTTCTGTTGTGCACCCTGGAGTACTATCTTTGGGATAAAAATACAAAATCAGACCTTTGGGTCCTAAAAGTTCTTTTAACTTTTGTTTATTGCCATTTGATAAAATTCCTTCAAATTCCGGAGCCTTGTCTCCTATTTTTAATTCTTGCATAAATCCTCTTTTTGGAATTAACACGTCTAAATAATATACAAAAATAGTGGTTGCTAAGAATGATGCAAATCATAAATTTACCTTTCTAACAAGAAAATTTTAAGGAGAGATAAATGAGTGAAACAAGTAAGGAAGATAAAGATAATTTTATAGAGGATATAAAATCCGGACAACTCTTCAAAGAGATGAAAGTTATAAGATCAGAAGAAGAGAAAGCGAAAAAGCAAAAAAGCGATACTAAAGAAAAAAAATAAGATCATTTTCATAACCCAAGTGATTTAACGTGTTTCAATACAAAGTAAAATCAAATTGATTTCCAAGATAAGACGCTCATTTCAAAAATCTTTTTTTTATTGAATAAAAATTAGCGATATAGATAGCTAATTATTGAATTATACTATTTTAAAGAAATACATAAATGGCAGTACTCAGATCCCACGCAGAAGAACAATTTAAACAAGAACTTCAAGAAATTGAAAAGCAAGACAAAGGACAACGTCCTCCCAATTGGAACTTATCACCATGGGCAGTCGTTGACTATGTAATGGGCGGTAAGTTAAAAAACGGATTCGAAATCATTCCCAAATATATAGGAAATAGAAGATTAATCGAAATAGCAGTGGCAACACTTACCACAGATAGGGCTTTGTTACTCTATGGCTTACCTGGGACAGCCAAGTCTTGGGTTTCGGAACATTTGGCAGCTGCCATTTCCGGAGATTCGGGCTTACTTATCCAAGGAACTGCCGGAACAGGCGAAGAAGCCATTCGATATGGTTGGAATTATGCTCAATTGCTAGCATACGGTCCTTCCGAAAAAGCTCTTGTAGCAACTCCAATGATGCGGGCAATGAAAGAAGGAAAAGTAGCAAGAGTCGAAGAACTGACGCGGATTACTTCTGACGTTCAAGATACCTTAATAACAATTCTATCCGAAAAATCCATGCCAATTCCGGAATTAGATATGGAAATCCAGGCAGAAAAAGGCTTTAATGTGATTGCTACGGCAAACAATCGAGATAAAGGGGTAAATGAACTATCCGGTGCCCTAAAAAGACGTTTTAATACGGTTATACTACCTGCTCCAAGCACAATAGAAGAAGAAGTTCAAATCGTTAAGCAGAGAGTAGAAAGCTTAGGAAAAGTCCTTGAAATACCGGCAGAACCTCCGGCTATTGAAGAAATCAAAAGACTTGTAACCATTTTTAGGGAATTGAGGTCTGGCATAACACTAGACGGAAAAACAAAGCTAAAAAATCCTAGCGGTACCTTAAGCACAGCAGAAGCTATTTCTGTTGTAAATAGTGGTTTGGCATTGGCAGCTTATTTTGGAGATGGGTCTTTAAAAGCCAATGACATGGCTTCCGGTTTGGTTGGAGCAATTGTAAAAGACCCTGTTCAAGATAAGGTTGTTTGGCTGGAATATTTGGAAACGGTTGTAAAAGATCGAAATGGCTGGAAAGACATCTATAGGTCTTGTAGGGATATAGTTGTATAAATGAGAAGCTGATATGCAAAAAAAAGATAAAACTAGTTTTGGCAACGACAATGTTTTTGCCAAGGAGCTACAGATATTTGAGAAGAGTTTGGACATCATCCAAGATCAAAGTATTTCCAAAGAGGAATTGCTTCAAGAGTATACAAACCTGGCAAAGCACTATGGAAAGCTCTTGAAGGGAATCGGAAAAATAACCAAAATCGGAGATGCCTACCAAAAAAAACTAAAGATAGCCAATGGCAGAATTGGAGAACAAAATGAAATGCTCAAAACGATTAACAAAGAGCTTATGGACGCTTATCAAAAGATAGAAATCATTGCCAAAACAGACCCTTTAACCAAGTTATGGAATCGAAGAGCGATGTTTGAAAAGCTAAATGATGAAAAAAAACGTTTTGAACAGTATGGAGAAAATTTTTCAATTCTACTGTGTGATATAGACCACTTTAAATTGGTGAATGATACCTACGGACATGACTTTGGAGACTTTTTGTTAAGTTCTCTATCCTGTTTATTTCAAAATAACCTTCGAAAAAATGACGAAGTAGCAAGGTGGGGTGGAGAAGAATTCATTTTTCTATTATCCAAAACGGATTCCGAAGTTGCAAGGTTTGTGGCGGAAAGTATACGTCAAAAAATAGAGCACGAAAGTTTTACCTATAAAGATCAAAAATTGTCCGTAACAATGAGTTTTGGTGTTAGTTCTTATAATCAAGCGTTGGGATTAGAAGAATGTATAAAACAAGCAGACATTGCCTTGTACAAAGGAAAAACAATGGGAAGAAATCGTGTAGTAGTATATAAAGACTAAAGGAAGATTATGGAAAATTTAATATCAATTGGTAAATATTTATTATTATCAAACCAGTCATTGTTTCGAGGATTAAATGAGCAAGAACTCACTTTGGTTGCCAACCGAGTTCAGTTGGTCGAATTCAATCGAAATGAAATGATCTACCAGCAGGGTGAAAAAATGGATTATTTCAACATTATTATCAATGGTAGTGTTTTGATCTTTTTGTTTCCGGAAGGCTCGGAAACAAATGAAGAAGTACCTCTTGATGTTTTGCAAAAAGGAGACTACTTCGGAATAACATCTATTTTGGCAAATAGACCCCATTCTACCAATGCAAAAGCAATAACAAACTGTAGGCTTTTGAGAATCGATTCCAAGTCTTTTAATAAAATTTTAGAAGAAATTCCAAAGTTAGGCGTTCACTTTTCCAAAACACTTTCTCGAAGAATGCAAAATGAATTCAAAGGCTCTAATAAAATTTTAAAAAGCGAAATCGTATTATTTTCTTCGGAAGACAAGGAACTTTCTGCAATATTTACAAACTCTTTGTCCGAATACATAAATACAAAAACAAAAAAGAAATCGATCATTTTAAAAATAGACTTAGACTCCAAAACCTTAATCGCTTCCAATGATTCCGAGCTATATCCACTGGAATATCCCGAACAAATTTCCGAAATACTCCACGAATTTTGTTGTTTGTACCACTACGTAATTTTTGATACGAGTAACCTTGATTTTTCTTACATGGCAGCCTTGATGGAAAAATCAGATCATCTGTACATACTGCGAAACGCAAAAGAATTTAAAAACCAAGAATTCTGGCACAAAATCCATAAACATAAACCGAGTGAATACTTTTCAGAAACTATCTATATTCGGGAGTACCTTCCTAGTGAAACCGAAATTCAATCTAAAGTTGAAAAAATAGGAAGAAAACTAACCGGTTTGAGCATTGGGCTGGCTCTAGGCGGAGGAGCAGCAATGGGTCTTGCCCAAGTTGGTATTTTAAAGGTATTGGAAAAAGAAAACATCATTGTTGACATGGTGACCGGAACCAGTATCGGAGCACTTTTGGGTTCGATATGGGCTTCCGGTTTGAATGCATTGGATATTGAAAAAGCATGTTTGGAGTTTAATAGCTTATTCAAAATGATGCGTTATGTTGATCTTACTATACCCAGAAGAGGCTTAATAGCTGGAAAAAATGTAAGAGGCTATGTCGAACAATTTCTGGGTGATAAAACATTTGAAGACTTGGATAAAACTTTAAAGGTTGTTGCCTGCGATATTAGTACCAGACGAGAAGTGATTCTATCCACCGGAAAAGTTGTGGATGGAGTGATGGCGAGCATAGCAATTCCGGGAGTATTTACACCAATTGTAAGAGAAGACGGAACTGTGTTGGTTGACGGAGGAGTTGTGAATCCTTTACCAGCCAATATTTTAACAAGAGACGGAATCAAAAGGACAATTGCCGTTAATTCAATGCCTTCTCCCAATGACGTAGTGAAGAGCAATAAAAACAAACAATCCATTATGGACATCTTTGTGAATAGTTTGTATTCCTTGCAATACAGAATTGCACGATATGCCAAGCAAGAGGTGGACGTATACGTGAATCCAATTTTAGAAAACTCAACTTGGTATGAATTCCACAGGGCAGCGGACTTTATAGCTTTGGGAGAAAAGACTGCCATCAGAGTTTTGGATGATATTAAAAGATTGTCGTTGGTGGATCCATGAATTACGATTTACACCAAAAAAGAATTAAGCAAGTAATGAATCTTTTACAAGAAGGCGAAACCTTGCTCTTGTTTGCTGCTACCTACCAAATTCGCAATCGAGACGTTGAATACAAATTTCGACAAGATTCTGATTTTTTTTATCTAACCGGTTTTAATGAGCCAAATGCAATTTTGGTTTTAAAAAGTGACTATTCCGCCATGTTTGTCCTTCCTAAAGACAAAGAAAAAGAAACGTGGACGGGGATAAGGGTCGGTAAATCCAAAACAAAAAAGTTATTAAATCTACACCAATCTTTTGATCTAACCGAATGGGATTCCAAGAAAGAAGAACTCTTAACCAACCAACACACTCTATATTATTTTTTTGGAAACAATCAAAATCGAGATACAGAAATTTTAAATTTGTGTAGTGCTTTGGGAAAGAAATTGCGGGATGGCAAGTTCGGACCTGAAAGGATTGAACAGCCATCTTTTTTGCATGAAATGCGAATGATAAAATCACCTGAAGAAATAGAGCAAATCAAGATTTCAACGGAAATCACAAAGCACGGTCACATCTCTCTTATGAAAAAAGCTGCTGCCGGAATATATGAGTATGAATTGGAGTCTATTTTAGAAAACGAATATTTGAGCCGAGGAGCTTGGGGTGGAGGCTATGGTCACATTGTAGCTGGAGGAAAAAATGCAACCATCTTGCACTATACAACCAACAACTGCAAGCTAAAAAAAGGTGATTTGGTTCTGGTAGACAGCGGAGCTGAGAAAGATTATTACACCGCAGACGTTACAAGGGTTTTCCCTGTAGACAAAAAATTTACGGAAGTTCAAAAGGAAGTTTATGAAGTTGTGCTCCAAGCTCAAAAAAAGGCAATATCTCTTGTTACCGAAGGAAGAAAGTATTGGGATGTGCATAAAGAAACGGTCCGGGAATTATCTTCAAGTCTAAAATCTCTCAAACTTTTGAAAGGCTCTTTGGATTCTATTATCAAAGGTGAAAAATACAAAAAATTCTATATGCACAAAACGGGACATTGGCTGGGAATGGACGTTCATGACGCAGGCAAATACTATGATAGGAAGGGAGAAAGCCGAATACTGGAAAACGGACAAGTACTGACCATAGAGCCAGGGCTTTATTTTGATCCCAGTGATACTTCTATTCCCAAGCACTTTAGAGGAATTGGAATCCGGATAGAGGATGACATTTTGGTGAATTTTAAACAACCAATCAATCTTACGGAATCCATTCCAAAAGAAATCAAAGACATTGAAGCAATTCGAGAAGGGTGAATTTTTTTATTCAAAAAATTTCTAATTTATTTTACAAAAAACTTTGAATGAATTATTAGACAAATATGAAACGAAGACAGATAAAATTTACGAGTTATACCGATGTGATAAATGATATTGAAAACTTGTATGCGAAAGGGTATACGAAGCTTGGCAAATGGAGCCTTGGTCAGATGTGCCAACACCTTTCCTTTTATTTGCGAGGGTCGTTGGATGGTTTTGGATTTAAACTTCCATGGATTATAAGAAAAGTATTTGGTCGTTTTTTGCTACGAAAACAACTCGCCAATCCTGTGATGAAAACGTCTCAGCCAACAATCCCGGCATCCGTTTACCAGGAAAACTCTGAAGATGCGAAAGCTGTAAGTGAAGCCAAGGAACTCTTGAGCCGACTTTCTTTATCAAATGGACCACTTCACCCTTCTGCGTTGTACGATGAACTTACCGTAGATGAATGGAGAGAACTGCATTTGATCCATGCAGCACATCATTTGAGCTTTTTAATCCCAAAAGATTAGGATTTCATTTTATACTAAATCCGTCGATTTTCCAATCATTGTCGATTTTGGTAAGGATGATTTGAAGGCTGTTTTTTCCTTTTGTAACAACATTTCCTTCCAATACACCAACCTTCATGCCCAGTTCATTTTTTGTTATTTTTTTAGAAGTAATTTCCCACTGAGATGGAAGGGTTCCGTCTTTTTTCCCTTCCGAAATAATCTTTGCCCAGTTATCCGTTCCTCCCAATTTTGCTTGTGCACTGGCACTCATGATATTAAAAGAGAAATCTGCATTTCCCTCCTTAAATGCGTTCAGAAAAGCTTCTCCGGCATTAAACATAATGGTTTCTTCGTCCAATACCGGTTCTTTTTTTGGACTACAACCAAGAAAAGCCAAACTAACCATAGCCAATAAAACAAATGAAATTAAAAAATGTCTCACCATAAATAGTCTCCTATTTATGATTCCTAATTTTGGGAAGAAGACTGTCAATTAATTTTTTAGTAAAAACACATTTAGTAAATTAATAATATGTCACTTTCCCTTGAAAGCCGGTTTTCTTTTTTCCAAAAATGCGGTATAACCTTCTTTGTAATCTTCGCTATCAAAGCAAAGATTCATGGCATTGTCTATTTTTACTAAGTCTCTATTGTCAGGTGATTTCAAGTGCTCATTAATTGCAATTTTTACGGCACTTATACTCAAAGGAGCGTTTTGTGCGATATTCCGGGCGTATTTGTTCGTATATTCCCGCAGCTCATCCACATAAACCTTTTGGTGAATCAGACCAATCCGCAAAGCTTCATCAGCGTGGTATGTTCTGGCAGTGTATAACATTTCTTTGGCATAAGCAGCTCCTATAACGTTTATCACTTGTTGTACATTTTCATATCCGTAAGATAAGCCTAATTTTGCTGGAGGAATGGCAAATGTAGCGTCATCAGCCGCAATTCTAAGATCACAGTTTAAGGCAATTGCACATCCGCCACCAATACAAAAGCCGCGAATCATGGCAATAACCGGTTTGGCTGAATTGCGGATTGCTCGAAAAGCGTTTTCCGTTGTTTCGTTGTACATCTTGCCGGATTCAACGTTACCTCTCAGCTCTTCAAACTCCGAAATATCAGCTCCAGCTACAAAAGCTTCATTTCCGGCACCGCGAAAAAGGATTACACGAATGTTTGTATCGAAGTTTAGCTCATTGATATAATCCGGTATTGTTTTCCACATAGCAAGGTTTAGAGCATTTCTCTTTTCCGGTCGATTAAAAACAATCCACCCAAGTGCTCCGTCTTTTTCTAATAAAATTTTATCTTCCATAATTTTCTCTATTCACCTATAGTTTTCTGTTTCATCAAGTTGCAAACTTGTTTTTTTGTATGGAAGGAAAGCTAAGTCAAAAAACAAATTTTGGGTCTAAATTTCAGTTTATTTATTAGTATAAACCCTTGTATGTTGCTTCTATATACTCAACGCGGGGTGGTTTTCGGATATGGTTTTTAAGATAAATCTTTAAAATCAAGTGAATCTAATCATGTTAATCCCGTAAATCACTCTAATCATGGTATAGAAGATGGAGGGGACTATTAATGAATTTTCAAGAATTTTTGGAAAGTTCCATTTTATTTTCCGGTGCAGTTTTTTGCTTTATATGGGCATTAGGAATTTTTTCATCTCAGCATAAAATCAAAAATTATAAAATTTGGTCTCTCATTTTGGCTTTATGCGGAATATGGCTTGCATCCGGTGTATATTTTTTTAGCGGATTTTATAAACAATTTCCTCATTTTTTGCTCCTTCCTGTTCCCTTCTTATATGCCATTGGTCCCTTAACTTACAGATACACATACAACCTCTTGTTTAGCATAGATTTCCAAAACAAAGTACCAATCATTCACTTTTTACCATCGGTTTTGGCGTTTGTGATTATATTCCCCTTTTTACTCCAGTCCGGTAGTGAAAAACTGGAAATCTTAAACATGGTTTCTTTTTACTCTATCGTTTTGTATGTGCTTAATTCCGTAGTGAAGGTTTCCATTCTTTGTTATTTGAGTGTTCTGATTGGAAAATGCCTTTTTGTTCTTAGAAACATCAAACTTATCCTTGACAAAAAGAACAGGCTCATCCTTAGTTTTATCCTGATTGTTTATGCCGACTTGTTTTTAGGATTGTTTGGATTTATTTTTTTCAATTCTTTTTTTACAAAGTTAAGCGCTCTGATTTTGCCTTTTGCGGTTTTTTATTATTTTATTATCTCTAATAAACATCCGGAAATTATGGGTGAAATCCAATCTAATATTAAAAAAGTGAGATATGAACATTCCAAAATCAAAGACTTGAACGTAGATTTGATCATTTCCAAGCTACAAAAACTTATGGATGAGGAAAAAGTCTTTTTAGAGGAAGACGTAAGTTTACAGGATTTGGCAATTACTTTGGGAATCACACAACACCAACTCTCTCAAGTATTGAATGAAAGGTTAAACAAGAATTTCTATCAGTTTATAAACGAATACCGAATTCGAGAAGCACAAAAAATGCTTTTGGAAGACCCTGATATAACCGTACTTTCGGTTGCCTATTCTGTTGGTTTTAATTCCAAATCTTCTTTTAACAAAGCGTTTTCACAGTATACCGGAACAACTCCTTTGAAATACAAAAAGAAAAATGCTTTGAAAGATTTTTGAATATTTTTATTTGTCATCGTACTCGTTTCCGTAATATTTCCCTGCGACATGGACAAAAAAATCCGGTTCTTCTTGGTGGTAGGTTTCCTGAAAGTCTCCGAATGTTTGGATCGTTTGAAACCCAACTTCGTGCAGAAGCCCGCGAACATAACCTTTTCGCAAAGGGTACATATTCAGATTATAGGTAGAGCCATCAGGAAATCCGTATTTGAATCTGGCGAGTCCTTCATCTGTGTATTCCGGCTCTGCACTAACATTATCTCCCGCATAGTAGTAAATATGCTTAGATGAAAAACCTTTATCTAAAATCATATCATAATTTCTTTGATCTAAAATCAACACTCCATCGTGTTTAATAGCTGCATAAAATTCCGCAAGGGATTTTCTCCTATCTCTTTCAGAAAACAGATGCGTAAAAGAGTTTCCTAGACAAATAACGGCATCATATTTACCATGGACATCTCGATTTAGCCACCTCCAATCAGCTTGCACGGTCCTTAGAATATGTCCTCTCTTTCTGCCATTTTCAAAAGCCTTGGCAAGCATAAATGGACTACCATCTGCACTTGTTACGTCAAATCCGGCTTCAATAAGACGAATAGAATGAAAACCTGTTCCGGTTGCTACGTCTAGTATTCGTTTGGCGTTTAGCTTTTTTAATTCATTTATAAAAAATTCACCTTCGCTGTTTGCTCTTGCTTCCCAATCAATAAGATCGTCCCACTTTTCAACAAAAGCTTCAATGTATTCGCTTTTGTAATGATCCGTTTCTCTTTTTAAAAGAGGGTTATCACCATAGTCTTGTATTTGTTCAGTAGTCATATTTTTCCTCTAGCAGCATATTAAATAAATAATATGCTTTAACTATTTTTTATTTTGTTTTTATATGTATTTTAATGTAGATTAGATATTAATGATTAGTTAATATTCTATTTTTAATATATATATTGTAAAACAATAAGATTAATAAGTATAAAATTTTATTTATGTTTGGATATTTGTTATCATTTACAAACCTTTATGATAACATGAGGGTTACAAGTATTTTTCTTATATAACAAAATTTTTATCCCATTTAATTTTAAGACTGAACACTGATACCAGGGTTTTTCTTAAATCCAGCCAATCATAGTATGTGATTGATTAAATTGAAAGAAGATTTTATATAACAAAAGTAGGAGACTTTTATGAATAAACAGACTGTAGCATTAATTGGTGTTGGAATCATGGGAAGGGGAATTGCAAAAAACTTAAAAAAGGCAAATTGCAAGCTAAATCTATATACAAGAAGCCCTTCTAAAATCAAAGAACTTGCGGATGACAATACAAAAATTTGTAACTCTATTGAGGAGGCAGTAAAGGGTTCTGCAATTGTTATACTTTGTTTAACGGAAGACTGGGTGATTCGAGAGGCTTTTTTTAAGGCAAATATCACTCAATACAAACCCAAATATATAATTGATTTTGGAACTACTTCTCCGGATTTGACTTTAGAAATGTATAGAGAATGTAATAATAAAGGAATCGCATTTATGGACTCTCCTATGACCGGTAGTAAAAATGCTGCCGAAAGCGGTCAAATCATTTTTATGGTTGGGTGCGATGATATTCAGCACATAGAAAACTGCAACTTTGTATACAATGCCTGTGGAAAAAAGGTGATCCTCTGTGGTAATGTTGGTACTGGACAAAAGGCAAAAATTGCCTTGAATATGGTTCAAGCCGGAATTCTTCAAGTTTATATGGAAGGTATGATGATTTCCGAAAAATCAGGGATCAAAAAAGAAGTATTTTTTGATGTGATTTCCAATTCGGGAGCAAAGTCTGGAATCGCAGATTTTAAATTGAATGCAATTTTGCAAAGGGATTTTTCTACTCATTTTGCACTCAAAAATATGAATAAAGATTTAAACCATGCCATCAAACTTGCTTTGGACAATCATGTTAGCTTGCCTTTGAGTTTTTCTTTGAAACAGATTTATGATATGGGTCTGACTCGCGGATTGGAAGATGAGGATTTTTGTTCTCTCATTAAGATCAATGAAATGTTAAATAGAGATTTAATTCAATGATTGCAGAATTATTGGGAAGTTTGGTTGATGTGGAAATCGGGTTTGTTTATGTCTTTGTAAACGGAGTTACCTATGAAGTAAATGTAGCTTTCAAAACTTTTGAAAGGTTGAAAAATGAGATAGGTACAGAAGTCCATCTCTATATCTTCCACTCCATAACGGATCGTTCTCAAAAGTTGTATGGTTTTTTGGATCAAAAAGAGAAAGAAATCTTTAAATTGATGAAATCCTTAAGCGGTATTGGAGAAGTGACAGCTCTCAGAGTTTTGTCCTTCCTTACCGTAGATGAACTTTACAATGCCGTAGTCCAAAACAATCGAGCAGTATTGGAAAAGATTCCTAAAGTGAGAGGGAAGACTTCAGAAAAAATCATATTTGAAGTGAAGCAAAATATCAAAAAGTTTGAGTCCTTTCTCTCCGGTGAAGAAACTTCTGTCTCATCAGATAACAATCAAAGGGAACTATCGGTTCTTGCTCTTGTGCAACTTGGATTTGATGAAAAAACAGCTCAGAAAGAAGTTGCGAAAGTCTTAAAAGAAAAAGGTATGTTAGAAACTGCTGAAGTGGTAAGAGAAGTTTTGAGAAGTAGGTAAACTCCGTTAAGCATTGAAAGAAGTGTATAAACCGGGCAGTTGATTACCCGATTTATACTAATTTTGTAAAATTATTTTATGCTTTGTCTTTTGGAAGTAAGCTTTCAACTTTAGTTCTAGCTTCATCAATTTTAGTTTTGATTTCAGAAACTAGTTTATCCACTTCTTTTACAGCTTCGTCTGAATACTTTCTAACATTTTGAGCTATTTCGCTACTATCTTGTGAGCCTTTTTCAGAAAGCTTTTTAAAATCTTCTTCTACTTTAGATAATATTTTTGCTGCTTCGTCTTTTACAGTTGAAGCTGCTCCGATAAAGAAGTTCAATGCATCTTTAATTTGTTGTTCCATTTCATGTCCCTAAAAAATAAATATTTTATCAAAATCTTTTTTGTAGACTTGAATTTCGTCAACTAAAATTAGGAACTAATATATACTAAAAGCACAAAAAGAATGGGTTGTTTAAAAATAATCAACCTGGGTTAAAAAACGTTCTTTTTCAGGATAATATTTTAGCATTATTATCAAAAATGTTAAAAATTTTGATAGCCAAAAATATATTATTGAATTATAATCGAAAAATCACCTAATTTATATTGGGGAAAACATGAAAAAGTATTACATAATCGGATTATCGTTTTTTTTTCTTCTAGGGCTTAGTTTTTATGAAACAATTGTTAAAAAAAATAATACAAAAGCCCTTTATCCATATAATATTAAACTGTATTTCTCAAGAACGGATGGGCTAAAAGAAGGTACGACTGTTGCTATTATGGGAGTTCCGGTGGGTATTATCAAAAGTGTTAAAAAAGTTTCCATAAATGAAATCAAGCAACAAAAGAACTTAGACCCAGGTTATTCCGAAGCTATAGAATTGGAAATCATTACTGCTCAACCGGTAGCTATATGGGAAAATTATGAGGTAAAGTTTCAAAAACAATCCATATTTTCAGATAGAATGATCAACATTTACCCTGGGAACTCTGATGGTGAAGCCAAGGCATTCTACAAACCGGAATTCAAACCAAATGAAGAGCGGCCTGTAGAAGAGATTTCAGCCACTTACTATGAAGATTTTTTTATGGCATCCACCCAGCTTGTAAAGGAAAATCAGCAAGATTTTCGGAAAATCGTAAACAACCTAAAAGACGTATCTTATAAATTAAAATATGGAAACGGAACTCTTCCGCAATTGATTAATAATGATAAACTCTATTCTTATCTAAAAGAAACAAGTGAAGACGTGGGAATTTTCGGAAAAGAAGCCAGATGGTACGCTGAAAGCAATCGAGAAACAGGCATGAACTTAACTCCTTTTTCCCTTGTTGTCATTTCACATTTAATGGGATTTTCCATCTTAAATAATGTAACAAATTATTAATTTTCTGGTGTAACTACTCAGCCGGTAATTATCTATAGACTTGTTGGTTTTTTAAAAGTACCACAGCCATCTTGGCTGTGAATTTACAGGCTGAAAGCCTGTAGTACTTTCCGAAAATCAAACTGATTCGTGTATAATTATATAATTTTTTTTATATGCAATTTATTAAGAATTTTTTATGCAAAATAATAATTATCAGTCTTACAAAAAACGTTCTATAAAAAGCCATAATGTGGAAATCTGAGGAACTTTTTCTTTCCAGCCGGGAATACTTTTCTTCTCTTATTGACTCCTGTGCCAAGGCTAAGGAATCTATTGATATTGAAGTTTATATATTTATTGATGATGAGATTGGTCAGATTTTACTTTTAGAGTTGCAAAAGGCTGCTCGGCGCAAAGTGAAAGTTAAAATTCTTGTTGAGCAATCAAAGGTTCACAAGAAGAGACCGAGAACCAGTATTATATTTTAACTGCTCATGTAATCGAATCTATAACGCATTTTCTAAGACAATATGGCATGCTTACACACTATAACTGCTCTATGATAGTACATATTTTAAAAGGCTTTTCCCAGGGATATCAACTCTGCATCTATAAAAGGAACTGGATATAGACTATAGTATTTTACTTAATCGTTATTACAAAATCCAGGAGTTTTCATCACAGGCTTGTGTTCGTAAGCCTTTAACAGACGACGTTGTGGAAGTAGATGAGATGTATCAAAATGCAGGTGAAAAAGGTGAATTTTTACACCCAAAACCAGACGACCCCACCACGCGTGCGTGCTAATAAAACACGAGGTCATGGCACTTGGGATACAGATCGTCCTCCGTGTTGGGAATCGTTGGGCGAGAAAGTGGTCAGATTCAATTAATGGAATTCTAAAAAAATAGTGGAAGAAAGGATCTTGAATCCTCTGTTTTAGATGCAACCATATAATAGAAATCATACAACTATCAATACTGATGAATGGGGTGCCTATAATTATTTGTCTGAATCACAGCGTATACATTTAACTGTTTGTCATGCACCTGGTAAACGTGAGTGGGGCACGAGAGATGATGATGGTGATGGAATACGTGAGGTTCATTCCAACACCATAGAGGGGCTATGGACAGGTTTACGTAATTTCCTTCGTCCTTTTCGTGGTGTAAACAAGAAATATCTTCAACAGTATCTTGCTATGCATGAATGGGCTCACAATTTAAAAAAAGTTACGTTGGAGTTTCTACGTATTTTATGTGGTGTCACACAAAATACCACATGAGCGAAGAATTTTTTATGCAAAATAATAATTATCAGTCTTACAAAAAACGTTCTATAAAAAGCCATAATGTGGAAATCTGAGGAACTTTTTCTTTCCAGCCGGGAATACTTTTCTTCTCTTATTGACTCCTGTGCCAAGGCTAAGGAATCTATTGATATTGAAGTTTATATATTTATTGATGATGAGATTGGTCAGATTTTACTTTTAGAGTTGCAAAAGGCTGCTCGGCGCAAAGTGAAAGTTAAAATTCTTGTCAGCAATTATCGGTAACAATTTTTTAACTAAAAATATAGCTTTTTTAATTCAAATACCTATCCCTCCTTCTCCCTTTCCTGGTTCGCATGCTTGGGAAACCGCAGGAAAGGGAGCGAAAGTTACAATAGATTTTATTTTATTTACCTAAATCTATAAAATTCTCTTAATAATTTAGTATTTTATGTTAAAAAAATAACTATTATGTTCCCTTTCCTGTTAGGAAAGGGAAAGATCGAGCTTGGTGCAAAAGAACAGCTTGATGGGGATAGGTAGAAATAATTTAATGCCGATAATTACTGAATTCTTGTAGACGGTATTGGTTCTCCATATTGGACGCAGCATCTATTTAAAGACTTACCTGAGCTTGGAATTGAGACCAGGATTTATCATCCGATGCCAAGTATTATAAGTCAATGGGCATGGAGCAGGTTCCCGCGATTACTGCCTTTTTTCAAATTTTTTCTTTCTATAAACCGCAGAAATCATAAAAAAGTTTTCATTATTGATAATTATATAGCTTATGTGGGAGGTATTAACATCAGCAGACAGAGCCTTCAGTGGAAGGATTTCGGTGTCAGAGTCGAGGGTCGGGGAGTAGAATATCTATTTTCAGCTTTTACATATAATTGGCGTCGGGGAACCTCATGGACAGAAAACCCCCAAAAAAAAACAACATCTATACACAAACTGGAAAAAATTCAGAATAATCCATTTGTCGAGCTTAATCATACATTGGGGCTTCGCCGTCAAAGAATGCGTAATCTCCTTAGTCATATGCGTAAAGCAGAATCGCATATTTGGATTGTCAATCCTTACTGGGTACCTGGTCCTCTGACGATAAAAACTTTAATAGATGCGGCTCAAAGGGGTATTGATGTAAGATTATGTCTTCCACAAACATCCGATATTTTTTTTTATCGATGGATAAGTGAAATAATGTTGGCACCGCTAATTCCTTATGGAGTAAAAATTTTTGAATATAAGGGTGGATTTTTACATGCCAAGGTTGTCGCTATTGATGAATGGGCTAAAGTTGGCAGTACAAATTTTAACTATCGAAGTCGTTATCATGATCTGGAAGCTGATTTGATTTTATCAAAAACAATAAATATTAAAAAACTGACAAAAGAATTACTTGATATTTTTAAAAGATCAATACTCGTAACTGCGATTGAACTTGAATCCAGATCCAGATTTCAAAAAATTACGGCACGATTTTTTTTACTGTTTAGAAAATGGATATAAATGAATTTTAATATTAATACACTGAGAGTTCTTACTTTTAACATTCACAAAGGAATTTCTTTTTATTCACGCAGACAAATTCTTGATAAAATCAAAATTTTTATTCGTAAAACGCATGCTGATTTGGTTTTTTTACAAGAAATTCGAGGTCCAGGCTTATTAGGCCTAGAAGGGGTTCATGAGGCGGATGTATTTAATTCCCAGTTTGAATACCTTGCAGATTCAGTTTGGGGGCACTTCGCTTATGGAAAAAATGCTATTTACCAAAATGGTAATCATGGTAATGCAATTTTGAGCCGCTACCCGATTCAAAGCTGGGACAACATAGATATCTCTACAAATACTTTTGAAAAACGAGGGCTTTTACACGTCACAGTTATACATCCCAAACTGGGTATTTTGAATCTAATTTGTTTACATTTAAACCTATTGGCTAGAGGCAGAAAATATCAAATAAACCGATTGATCGAACTAATTTCAAAAAGGATAATTATTAGTCCATTGATTGTTGCCGGTGATTTTAATGATTGGACTCAGAAAGTCAGTGAACAAATCCACGAACCTATCAATTTAAAAGAAGCCTTTTATACCATTAATGGCAGTTATGCAAGTAGTTACCCGCGAGTATTACCAGTTCTATGCATGGATCGTGTTTATTATCGCGGACTTGATCCAATTAGTGTCCAAGTTTTACGTGGAAATCAGTGGAGTAGTCTTTCTGATCATGCTGCACTAATCGTTGATTTTATTGTCCCGAAGTCATAAAAGTTTTAAGGAAAAATTGCTATGAGATTGACTTTATACCGGAGAAGAAGAATTTCCTATATAAAAAATTGACTTTTAGGGTTTCCATAATTGATTAACTTGATTTTTAAAAGATTATTTTTGATTCTTTTATATATTTATACGCAAATTACTGCGTAAGCAGAACTATAACAAAATGCATTCGCATTTGCTTTTTTGGGAAACAAACTTTTAGAGACATAAATCAAGTTTGTTTACAGTTTTGTTCAAGATCACTTATGTCAATGTCCACCCAGGGCTAATTGTAAGAATGGGTCTTAAATTTTTTCAAGTGGTGAAAACATTTTCTGAGATTTTGTTTACGTTTTTAAGAGTTATATAAACATTTAATGAATTGATAAATTGATAAAAGTTTTTTTAAATGCCAATAGAGTTTGATTTTTATTTTGATGATGAATTACAAGATTTTCATATAAGAAAACATGAAGTTACTGAATATGAAATTAACGATTTTTTTAAAAACTCGGTTTACTTTACCAGAAAAAGAAAAGATGGAAGTTTTACTTCTTACGGGAAATTACGCAACGGAAGATATATAAAAGTAGTATACAGAAAAATTACGAATTATTATTATAATATTATTACTGCTTATGATGTAGATGATTTATCAATTATTAACGAGATAGAGGAGATGGAAGAATGAAAAAAAAAGAATCATATATTGTAAATGTTATTCACATGACAGAAAAAGACAGAAAAGAAATTGAAAGGATAGAAAAAGAAGTAGAAGAAGAAGACAAAAACCTTGATTTTTCTAAGCTTAAAATTCATAGACCTAAAAAGAAATAATATCCCTAAATTTTTCTTCATAAAGCTTTTTTCCGAAATTGATCTATAAGGTTGATAATTTCCTTATGATATTTGGTACCTAAAAAAAAATCAATTTAACAACTAAATTCAATTCTTATAAATTTTAGTAGTATCTACAAAAAAATATCTATCTATTGAAATATTTTTATTTATTTATATAGAAAGTGCGT
The DNA here is from genome assembly GCA_024233865.1 of Leptospiraceae bacterium. Classification (GTDB taxonomy): domain Bacteria; phylum Spirochaetota; class Leptospiria; order Leptospirales; family Leptospiraceae; genus JACKPA01. Next base: position 155,850 of record JACKPA010000015.1, read on the forward strand.
TTCTCCGGTTAAAGCCAATCCCCAAAACCCTTCGACCCTGCTCAGGGCAAGTCCCTGCCATGGCTACCAAAGACTTCCCATAAAATCACTTATGTCAATGTCCACCCAGGGCTAATTGTAAGAATGGGTCTTAAATTTGTATGCTTTTTTCATTAAGTCAAATTCACTTTAATAAAGGAAAAACTAATCACTCGCCACTAATTTATCAGGATCAAATCCCAATTCTCGCAATTTTTTAGCCAATTTTTCCTTCTCCAAACGTTCTCTTTCTGCTCTTTCTTGCTCCTTTTCCATCATATCCCATAATTCATCATACTTCACCAACACTTTTCCCTTATACAAGACTTCCACTTTTTCACCGTCTTTCCAGTCATCCCTTGGTATCTCCCGTATGCTCAAATCCGCTATTGCATGACTATAATATTCGCCACCCTGCGGTGATACAGGTACATAATATAAACCGTTATAACGATAGTACTCGATGGCACGATTGTCCGACACTTTGGGATAGATCAGGACAAATTCCGACACTCTGTTGTGTTCGTTTAGTCCTTTCATTGTCACAGTGTCTTTGATCTCTTTTCGCCTTTTCTCTGTACTCACTACCTCCAAACAAAATACCAAATCATCAGCGGTTACTCCACTTGTGTCTAGATTTTTGGAAACACAAAGGTCTGGATAAAGTCCTTTTTGAGTCTTGTCATTTTTGGGTTTAGGGAGAAGATACCAGACCGGATGGTCAGAAAGACAAGCCAACCCTAAATTTTTGGCTATAAACCTAAGACAATAAAACAAATAACTAATAGCGATTGCATGTTCTTCCGATTGTGCCATTTTCAACTCATCATCATAATAGGGTATTCCGGAACCAAAATTTGTATGTTTTATTCGCTCTATACGAGGTAGAAGTTCGTTTTGCTTTGAAACAGTTTCTATTTGTGACATACTTTTTCTCCATGGCTTAATCCTATGATAGACTCATTTTTTTTCATAAATTGAGCAAGTAAAAAAATATCATCTAATGGGAAAAAAATTATTAGTTTTTAGTGATTCGTAAATATATACAAATTATTTTGCTCTCTTTTCCAAATCTTATAGACATTCCTTCTTGAACCCACGTTAGAATATTGATTTTTGGGCAACATCCTGTGCTTTTGCCTTTGCCCCCACGTTTTGTATAAGTATTCTGCCTCTTGGAAATACTGGGAAGCGATTGGATACACTCCTTTGGAAATAAAAAACATTCCAGCCAGTTCATTGGCAAGAGCTGCATTTTGAGTATAAGAATAATGGATGGCAGATTCAATGGATAGGTTATAGAATCGGATGGCTTCATTTTCCTTGTTTTCTATTTTGGCTTTTTCTGCTTCTACGAGGTAAAGCTTGTGTAGGAAATTGGGTTTACAATGTTCCGACCAAAGTTTTAAGTATTGAAAACTTCGATCCAATTTTGGTTGGGATACTTTTCTATCTTCCTCTATGAGAATTGGGAATAAGGCAAGAAGGGTAAGAGCATTAAAAAAATGAAATTCTGAAAAGGCAATGTGCTGTGGGATGTTGGGAAAGTATTTCTCCACTTTGGGTAGTATGTTCCAACACTTCCCATATTCTCCAAACAAGTAGTGGAGCTGGAACTTTCGTAAGTAGTGATATGCCATTGGTTGTCCGTAGTCCTTATGCTTTTTGATATACTCTTCCTCACCGTAAGAATCGGTTTCAAAGGATGTAGGTTTTTTGGTTTCTCCTTGTAGAGCGAGAACGGTTTGATAGGTTGGAATTGCCATTGATGTTGTAAATGGAATTTTGTATTTCTCACCAAACTCAAAACATTTTTTAGCGTAATGAGAGACTTCCTCCAAATCAGCAGCACAATAAAAAGCAACCTTAACAAACATAATCTGAAAGTAGGAAGCATATACAAAGTCGCTGTTTTTCATGGTGATTTCATCACCTTGTTTGGATATTTCCAAGTCTTCGTTTGTATGGTATATCCAATGGTTTATGTTCCATCCGTAAAAAGCCAATACTTTTCCGTATATCAGATCACTTGGAAATTTTAACTGATTGAGTTTTAGGGCAACTTGTCCGAGTTCATAACCGGCTTGGTAGTCTTTGAAAAACAGGTTTAGGATCACTCCCATCATTACATACGAAATAGGAGAAAATTTTGTATTTCCATATAGCAAAGATAGGTTTGTTCCAAGAACGGACACCAAAGGAAGCATTTCCGGTTTCATGGCAATGGCTATATCTCCCAGATTGGTGACAATGGCAATGGCTTCTATTATCTTTTGGTTTTTGACTTCCGGAAGGTTAAATAGATCGGTAATCTTTCTTTCTTTCATGAATTCTTTGAATTTTTTCATTTGCTGGATAAAAGCTTTTTTCAATGTTCTAGAATCGGATACAATGGGTACGTCAACTCCCAACTCTTGTAGTGTTTGAAAACCGATTTCAAATGCTTCTTGTGACTTGTATTCACTGGCTTTTTGTCTAAGTTGAATATGATAGACAGGAACTTTATCAAAAATGGTTTTAGCGTTTTCTAAAATGAAAGAATACAACTTTTCTGCTTCTTCAAAATTGGTTGCCAGATATTCGCTCTCAGCGAGTTCCGTATAAATTTTTATTTATATAGGAAAGTGCGTTTCTCCGGTTAAAGCCAATCCCCAAAACCCTTCGACCCTGCTCAGGGCAAGTCCCTGCCATGGCTACCAAAGACTTCCCATAAAATCACTTATGTCAATGTCCACCCAGGGCTAATTGTAAGAATGGGTCTTAAATTTTCCGGAATTTCCAGATCAAGTAAAGAAAGAGCTATTTTTCCAAGGGCAAGAACTTCTGCGTTTTTGCCTTGTATCATATATCTGGTAATAAGGATATTATAGATTTCTGCCTTTTCGAGATTTGTTTTCACCTTAGCTAAAACATTCTGACTAATCAAATCATTTTCTTGTAAATCACTTACCATATACTCAATTTCCATAAGAAATTTATAAACCTTAAACGTTATGGAATACATGGTCTCCCAAGAATCATCGGGTAGAAGTTCTATACAAACAAACAAATGTTCATAACAAGAATGATAGGCAATGGACTCTTTTGACTTCTGGGCTGCTTTTAAATTCAGCTCAACTAATCGTTTTCTTTCTTCCGCATCATCTATTAAATGTCTCCCTACATTATAATGGTTTACAATATCAATCACTCTGTCATCCAGCTCATTTTCTAAAGTATTTTCCCAAAGATGTCTTCCTATAAGCAATTGGATATTTTCTTTATTATTGTTGGGAATGGTTTCATAGGCTGCTTGTAAAACTTTATCATGAAGAAAATTATAGTGTATATGACGGTTTGTTTCAGAGTCATCCGTAACAAATTGATATGAAATTCCTTCGGGAACAATTAGTCCCTCTTTTAGCAATTCTTCTAGTTCATTCGCAGTATCCGGAATTGATTTTTGATTTATGACAGAAAGGGTGTTTAAATCAAATCGATTGGAAATACACGAAGCAAGTCTAATCAAGTTTTGACCGACACCAGAAAGATTGCCTATCTTTTTAGTCATGAGGTCAATGACATTATCCGTTACTTCTATAGATTTGAGGCGTGTAATATCCCAAGACCAGGAATTTTCTACTGAATTATAAAAAATGATTTTATCATTGTACATAGACTTTAAAAATTCGATTACAAAAAAAGGATTCCCATCTGTTTTGGACAAAATTATATTTGTCAATTCATAAATCTGCTCTTTGTCTTTTTGCAATATATCCGCTATCAATTGATTCACATCATGGAAGCCTAAAGGTAATAAATGGATGGTATGAATAAGGCAATCGGAACTTTGTATATCATTTAAAAGTTGGATTAGTGAATGGTTGTTATCAACTTCATTGTCTCTATAAGAAAAGATAAATAGAATATATTTTATATCCGAATCAGAAATGATCGCCTGTAAAAGTTTGATAGACGCTGAGTCAACCCAATGCATATCATCCAAAAATATTACCAACGGATGTTCTTTTTTCGCAAAAACTTTGATAAAGTCTTTCAAAACCAAGATAAACCTATTTTGGGCTTCGGTCAGATTTAGATTTAACAAGGAATGTTGCTTACCGATAAGTAGTTCCAAATCCGGTATAACATCAAGGATCACTTGTCCGTTACTTCCAACAGCATTTAGTATATTGTTTTTCCAAACTCTAATTTTTGATTCCGGCTCTACAAGCAGAAGTGTATTCAGTTCTTCAAACGCTTGGACAATGCCATAATAGGGAATATCCCTTTTGAATTGCTCATACTTTCCGGATAAAAAAAATCCCTTTTTTTCCGAAACAGATTTTTGAATTTCTTTGACAAGATTTGTTTTTCCCACACCAGAAAAACCTTTCACAACCAACAACTCGCTTCTACCGGACTTTTGGGATACAACCCTTTCCAACGTTTGCAATAAACTTGCAATTTCATTCTCCCTACCATAGAGCTTTTGAGGAACGGCAAATTTATCAGGTATATCTTTTTGGGCAATTGTGTATCTCGAAAGTTTTTCCGGATTGTTAACATACAACTCATAAATTTGTTGGAGATCGTGTTTCACCCCCACGGCACTTTTATAGCGATTTTCTGCGTTTTTCTCTAATAATTTTAGAATAAGTTGGCATAGCGGAAGCGGGATTTCCGAATTCAATTCATCCGGAGGTGTTACTTGGAGAGCTATATGAAAGTATATCATCTCCAATGAATCATGAGAAAAATAAGGTAATTTACCGGTAAACATTTCATAAAAAGTTATTCCTAGCGAATAAAAATCGGTACGATAGTCAATATTTCTATTCATTCTACCTGTTTGTTCCGGCGAAATATAAGGTAGAGTTCCTTCTATATTTTCTATCTTTTCTATGGACGGAGTTTCTCGGGAAAGCATAGATGAAATTCCAAAATCAGCAATTTCCAATTGATACGTTTGAGGATTGATAATAATATTATGAGGCTTAATATCTTTGTGAATAATTCCATGTTTGTGAATAACCTCAAGTGATTCTGCAATTTTTATGGCTATGGATAAGAGCTTTTCTAGAGGAAGTTTATCTCCATTTAGCAATTTGGTTAAGGATTCACCTCCAATATCTTGGAAAAGGATGGCAAAATTGCGGTTATCACCTAGCAATTTTATAGGTTTGATCACACCTTCTTCTTGGATGCTACTTACAATATTGTATTCTTGGCGTCACTGCAAAAACTATTTATAAGAATCTATGTTTAGTATTTTGTATAGTGGATTTATACTTAACAAAGCACTATACAAATCCTGAAATTTTACCTTTTTACAGCAGCGCCATTCTTTTTTTAGTTTTAAAATCTCTTTGGAAGTAGGAAATTCATTTTTTAAGTGTTTTATAATAATATACTTTCCATTGGTATCTATTGCTCTATGAATAACGGTACTATCACCTTCAAAAATCGTTTTTACGATTTCAAACTCTTTCCATTTCAATATTCTAACCTCTACAGTTATTCCTAAATAGGATTTAATATTTTTCAATACTATATTTTTTTGCATCTTCTCATTTTTATTTCGATACAAAAATCCCAATTTTATTGAGATTTTTTATTAAAAAATAGTTATTATGTCTCCTTTAATTACTGTAAACCGGTGTATAAATATTTTTTAGAAAACAGTTGACAATTTTTTTATTCAAGAAACTTCTTGGACATTTGGGAAATCAGATCGACAATTGTCAATGGTGACATAGAACCTTTTTATGGGAATTATGGCACGATTTTGCAAGTGGTTGTAAGTATAAAACGTATTTCCCTAAATAAAAAATTTAAATTGGATTTTAAGCCTATGAATAAAAAATTATTATTAAGAATTGCGGCGGGTTTAATTTTATTTACATGTGTTGGTCACACATTCGGAACGTTTATGCCAATTCCCTCTGAAGAAACTGAAATGATAAATGCTGCCGATATAATGAAGACAACGTTAGTTCCTATGCCAATCGGAAAAAAGCAAAGTTATTTTGATATTTTACTTGGAGCAAATATTTGTTTGAGTATTTATCTTTTGATTACTGGTTTAAGTTTTATTTTATTTTCTTCTGAGGATAATACAAATCGGAAGTTGTTGCTTTTACATAGTACCGGACTAATTGGGGTTGCTATTGTAAGTGGGTTATATTTTTTTCCTCTGCCTGCTTTATGCACTGGCTTTGCGGGAGTTCTTGGATTTATTATTTACTCACGTTAAGTAAGAAATTGGTTTGGAAAAAATATAAGCACTTTCGGGAAAAAGGGTTTACAACGGATTAAAATCAAAGACACTTAGTTTATGCTTAAGATAGCCTATGGAGAAGCCAGTTTTGATAATTTGAGAGGTGAT
>JACKPA010000016.1 GCA_024233865.1 Leptospiraceae bacterium
TTTCTGTGAATAGTTATTGGATTTTCAGAGAGGACAAAGCAATTATAGCCAAAATAACCGCTACGATATAAAATCTGGAGACTATTTTTGTTTCTTTTAACCCTGCTAACTCAAAGTGGTGGTGGAGTGGTGCCATTCTAAAAATCCTTTTTTTGTACAGCTTAAAAGATGCAACTTGAAGGATTACACTTATTGCCTCTGCCACAAAAACACCACCTAAGATTACCAAAAGGATTTCTTTTTTTAGCATTATGGAAACCATACCTAAGGTTGCTCCCAAAAAAAGAGAACCTGTATCCCCCATAAATACTTCTGCCGGATAAGAATTAAACCACAAGAAACCCAATAAAGATCCGGTCAAGGCACTTAAAAAAATGGAGTACTCATGAGAACCGGGTAAATAAGGTATATTCAAATAATTGGCAGCAACAGGTGTACCCGAAACATAAGAAATAATTCCTAAAGTAATTGTAGCAATCATAACGGTTCCCGTAGCCAATCCATCCAAGCCGTCAGTCAAGTTTACAGCATGAGAACTTCCTATGATTACAATTAGAGAAAACGGAATAGCAAAAATTCCCAAAGAAAAAACAGGCTCTTTTAAAAAAGGTAAAAACACATCGGTAATAAGGTAAGGAATACCTTTGGATTCTTTGTGGGGAGTAAGTCCTGTCACATAATAAAATAGAAAACAAAATAAAAGTCCTAGTACAACAGAAATTAGAAATTTTACTCTGCTTTTCATACCACCTTTTATTTTCAAAATTGCTTTTTCATAATCGTCTCTAAACCCTAACATAGCAAACAAAACACTAAATACACTCAGTAAAATGATATTCGGATTTTGAAGATTTCCCCATAACAGAATAGATATTATCAAGGTAGTTATAATCATTAGGCCGCCCATAGTAGGTGTGCCGGATTTAACCGAGTGAGATTCCGGACCTTCTATTCGTATGTTTTCTTTGAACTTCAAGGTGTGAAGATATTGGATCATCCTTTTTCCTAAATAAAAAGAAAGAAACATAGAAGTTAAGCCAGCCATTAAAGCACGAAATGTCACATATTTAAAAATTCTTAAAATGCTGTCATCCGAACCAAAAAATTCATATATTAATTGAAACATAATTGTTAAATCCTACTCGTCTCATCTGCTGTAAAAGCATTTTTTAATTCAGACAGATCACTAAAATCTTCTTTCGTTTTCCCGATTATCTGATAATTTTCATGACCTTTGCCTGCCACCAAAAGTATTCCTTCTTCGGGTAGTATATTTACGCCCTTTTTTATGGCTTGTTTTCGATTTAATACTTTCAAAACGGAAGAGCTTGGATTGGGTATTCCTTGGTAAATCTCTTCAATAATAGTTTCAGGATTTTCCGTTCTTGGATTGTCTGAAGTTATAATAACCATATCAGAATAACTATTGGCAATTTTTCCCATGATTGGTCTTTTGGATTTATCCCTATCACCACCGCAACCAAAAATTGTTATAAGTTTTGTATGAGGAATTGCTTTTAAGCTCTTTAAAATATTTTCCAAAGCGTCGGGAGTATGTGCATAATCAACAATTCCAATCCTATTCCTGCGATTGCTATAAATTACATGAAATCTTCCTTCTACCGGATTTAAATTCTCTATGGCTGACCTTAGTAACTCCGTATCAATTTGCAAATTCTTACAAATAATATAGGCAAGAGACACATTGATAAAATTGAAATTCCCTAGTAAATTTGTAGTCATTGAATAGGTTTTGTTGCCTTCTTTTAGTTTAAAAACCGTTTCCTGTAAAGAAAGGGACTCGACTTCTCCCGAATACGTCCCGCCTTTTCCAAAAGTCAGTATTTTAAATTCGTAATTGTTCTTTTTAATTAGATTTAGTATTTGCTTTCCTGCCTGTGAATCAATGGAAACAACAGCAAAGGCATCTTTGTAAATCGACTTGGAAAGCAGTTTAAACAATTTAAATTTACTGTTTAGATAATCTTCCTGAGTCGGATGAAAATCCGTATGATCTAAGGTTAAATTTATAAAAATGCCAGCGTATAAATTTACACCATTCATTCTACCCAACTTCAAACCATGTGAACTAGCTTCCATAAAAACATATTCTACTTCGTCTTTGTACATGTCTAAAAGAAGAGATTGTAACATAGAAGGCTCTGGAGTTGTATATCCGGTTTGAATAACTTTATTCCCATATTTTGTTTGTATAGTTCCGATAATTCCACATCTTTTTCGATCTTTGGACACCATATCATATAGGATATGGGTTAAAGATGTTTTCCCGTTTGTGCCGGTTACGGCGATTATTTTCAATTTTCTTGAAGGATGATCTAATAAAAAAGAAGCAACATCTCCATGTAATTGCATTGGATCACTAGAAGAAACTAATATGTTCTCAACGGATTTTAATTTGTTTAGATATTTGTTATTTTTATTGATTAAAATAGTATTTGCGGATTTGCTTTGAGCATCTTTTATATAGTCTAAAGTGAAATCCATAAAAGAATCATATACACAAAAAATCTCACCAGATATTATCTTTCTGGAGTCGGCTGATATATAAGTAACTTCCTCTTGGTCGTTTCCTTTATATAATTTGATTCGCTTGTTTTTTTTTAAGAATTCCGATACTTTCACTATTTTGGATTGTCCCTTTTGATTTTCTTAGCGTAAGGTAACGTCAGGGTTATTATTTTGTTTGAATTCGCCATAGGAATTTCTCTATTTAATTTAATATATAAGGATTCTATTCTTTCCGCAGAAGTATAAGAGGCGATATCTACTTTTAACTTATCATTCTTTTTCATCAATTCTTCTTTTTTTTTAGCTAATTTGTTGATTTTTTTATTTAGGTGAGCATACGTTATGCTCTGCCATACGTAGAAGAAGAAAAACAAAGCGGGTATGCTAACAATAAACATACACTTGAGTATAGATGTAGTTGTTTCCATAATACTTTCTTGGTTAAAAAACATCACTATCCTATCCTTTGTATTACCCTTAATTTTGCGGACCTAGAGGCTCGATTCTTATGAATTTCCGATTCGCTAGGCAAAATTGGTTTTTTAGTTAATATTTGATAATCTTCGTTCTTTAAATATGATTTCATGAAATTTTTAACGATTCTATCTTCTAACGAATGGAACGATATTACACACATAATTCCACCTAAATCCAAAAACTGCAATAGTTTCCCAAGACCGTTTTCTATGTGTTCTAATTCTTTGTTTACTTCAATGCGAATTGCTTGAAAAATTCTTGTTGCGGGATGAATTTTTATGGGCCAAAATTTTCTAGGAATTGTTTTTTCAACAATTGTGGAAAGTTGTTTCGTTGTTGCTATTTTTGCTTTTTTTCGATACTCTAATATCATCTCGACAATTTTTTTTGACCAGTTTTCTTCTCCGAATTCTTTAAAAATCCTATTTAACTTTTCTTTATTATAAAAATTAACAACATTGTAGGCAGAAATATCTTCATGATTATCCAACCTCATGTCCAAAATTTCATCATTTTTTATAGCAAAACCCCTACCAGATTCGTCTATATGATAAGTAGATATTCCCAAATCAAGCAATATACCATGGACATATTCATTCTCAAAAAAACTACTTACTTCCATCTGTGATATTTCGGAAAAATTGGAATTTACCCCTCTAATTCTACTTCCATAGTTTGATAATCTTGTAAGAGCTATGTCTAAAATTGCTTTATCTCTGTCTATCATTAAAACTTTGGAAGTCGGGAAAGTCTCTAATAACAATTTAGTATGACCTCCTTCTCCGGCAGTCCCATCAATAAACTTACTTTTACCGGGATGTTTGTTAAAGAAACCCATTACTTCCTGCATTAAAACCGGAGTATGAATAGCCATATAATCAGACATAATTTGATAAACTAACAAATAAATTTTATTAAAGAATTTTACAATCTATTTTTTTCTAATGTTTTATGGGTATCGTAAAATTAAAAATACTACCCCTTCCCGGTTCACTTTGAACCCAAATTTTTCCTCCTATTTTTTCAATTAATTCTTTGCAAAGAAGTAGCCCCAAGCCACTTCCTTTTTCTTTATTTGTTCCATAAGTCGTTTGGAAGGTGTCATTTTTAAAAAGATTTTCCTTATTTTCTTCTGAAATTCCGACTCCTGTGTCCGCAACAGAAACTTGCCAAAAATCAACTATCTTTTCTGCTTTTATTATGATTTCCCCTCCCGTAGCTGTAAATTTAATCGCATTTACAATCAGATTGCGAAGGGTGGTTTGAATAATATTTATATCGGTTAGAATAATGGTATCGGGTACTATCATAGAATAAATTTGTATATGTTTAGTCTTTGCTTGGCTGTACAAAAGGTCAATGATTTTCTCCACAGTGGATTGCAATTCGATTTTTTCCAATTTGACGGATAACCTATTGGTTTGCATTCTTGCCCAATCAAGCAAATTTTCCAAAAGAAACAATCCACGTTTGGAAGAATCATGAAGTTCCTTAATAAGTTCTATGATTTCCGTTTCATCAAACTCGTTGTAATCGTTTACAAGCAAATCCGTAGTGCTGACCAGCATACTATAAGGGCTTCTTAGATCATGGGCAATAATGGAAAACAATTTATCTTTGACAGCATTGGATTTTTGCAACTCTATTAAGGATTCTTTCAAGTCACTTGTTCTAACCTGGACTTTTAATTCCAAATCGGTATTGAGCAATTTTAGCTCTTCAATTAGCTTTTCATTTTGCAAACTTAACTCATAAGATTCCAGAGCCCTTTTGATTGAAATCTTCAAATCCTGGGGTTCAATTGGCTTGGATATGAAGTTATAAATATGCCCTTCGTTGATAGCACTAATAGTGGCGTCCATATCCGTATATCCGGTAAGTATTATGCGTATTGCTTTGGGGATGATAGTTAAAACTTCTTTCAGGAGTTCTACCCCGGTTAGCCCGGGCATTCTTTGATCAGATAGAATTAAATGAATTCGCTCTGGATTTTTGTCGGATTGAATTAATTCTAGTGCTTCTAAGCCATTACAAGCCGTTATTATTTCATAATCACTTTCCAAGGACCTTTTAAGAGAACGAAGGTTTGCCTCTTCATCATCAACAATCATTATGGTGTGCTTGGTTATTTTAGTGCTTTGAGCTTGATTTATTTTATTTTTATCAAACAACTTTATAACCCTTGGTAATTAAAAACGATTCATTTAACTATAAAAAAGAAGAAACACGGTGATACAACACGAAAATATACTATGATTAGAATGATTTTCGGAATTTACGTGGTTAGATTCATTTGATTTAAAAGGATTTTCTTTTATTTTAGAGGTACATATTAAAGAATATTCTTAAAGCCATTTCCTTAAGTTGACAGCATTTTCTTTCTTATAGAATTAGTATTTTGGTGTCAGAATGATAGAGCAGTTTCATTATAGAATTGATCTTTTAAGGAAATTATTAAAGTCAAACACTTTACCAAATTGGGGAAATTCAGATTGTACAGACTTTATTACAACTTCTTCCATGGAAGTTCAGAGTAATTCCCTGTTTGTTCCCTTGGTTGGAAATCGAGACGGACACGATTTTATACAAGACGCTCTTAATAAGGATGCAATAGCTTTCCTTTGTCAGAAAAACCATCCAATCTTGAAAAAATTAACTCCCGACCAACTTGCAAAGGCAATTGTGGTGGACGATACTCTATCGGCTTTAGGAAAACTGGCATGGTTTCATCGTTCCAGGTTTATACCCTTTACAATTGCCATTACCGGCTCAAGTGGAAAAACGACAGCCAAGGAAATTCTTACTTCTGCTTTTGGTTTTTTGGACTCAGAAGAAGTTGTTGCAACGGAAAAAAACTATAACAACGAAATCGGTCTTCCTTTTACTCTTTTTAGGGTGAATCAAAAAACTAAAATATTAATTTGCGAGATGGGCATGAATCATTTGGGAGAAATTTCAAGATTAAGCTCTATTGCTAAGCCGGACGTATCTCTTATCACCAATATCGGACCGGCTCACATAGAACATTTGAAATCACTAAAAAACATAGCCAAGGCAAAAGCTGAAATTTTAGATGGAATGTCTGGAGGGAGTTCCCTTTTTTTCCCAGATTCAATTTTGTTTAAGAAACTTTTGATAAAAAAGTGCAAAAAACAAAAAGTCAAATTTTTTCCCTATAAGATCGGAGATGATTTAAAAATACTAAATACACACCCACACGGTTATGAGCTGCAAATTTCGGACGAAAAAATAGACTGGAGAATACCAGGGAGTAAAATTTTAGAAACACTTTCCGGTGTAGTTTCGATTTTAAGGCATCTCAGTGTGAGTTTTTCCGGAATAGTTCAAAGATTTGAAAACTTTCAATCCAAAAACGGAAGATTGGTTGTTCAAAAATTGTTTTACCAATTGATAGATGATACCTATAACGCAAATCCGGATTCTATGGTTTCTTCTTTGGATGTTGCCAACCAGATAGGGAAGGGGAGTTTTTATGCGATACTAGGTGATATGAAAGAGCTGGGTAAACACTCTACAAAATATCATAAAGAAATTGGGAAATATTGTGCTTCTTTGAAACTAAAAGGGTTGATTACTTATGGTAGTTATTCCGAATGTATAGGTAAAACATACTTAAAAAGTTTTAAAAGCGGATTTCATAAGCACTTTTTACAAAAAGATGAGGAACACATATCTTTGGTTGAAATGGCAAAAAAACAGATACCACAAAATTCTACCATACTCATAAAAGGTTCTAGAAGCATGAAGATGGAAGGTATAGTCAAGTTATTAGAGGAATTAAAACAGGATGAGTCAAACGGTTAATAGCTCAAGTCCGCTTGTATCGGTTGTTATGGGTTCTTATTCCGACTGGGTAACCATGTTAGAAGCTTGTAAAATTTTGGGGAATTTCGACATTCCTTATGAAAAACAGATTGTAAGTGCTCACAGGTCTCCAGACGTAATGTATGAATATGCAAAAAATGCCATTCATAGGAACATTAAAATTATTATTGCCGGAGCCGGAGGTTCCGCTCACCTTCCCGGAATGATTGCGTCTTTAACAACACTTCCGGTACTCGGAGTGCCTATTCAATCCAAGACCTTAAACGGAGTGGATAGCTTGTATTCCATTGTACAAATGCCCGGTGGTATACCTGTTGGAACATTGGCTATTGGTGTTGCTGGTGCTATCAATGCCGGTTTATTGGCTGTTCGTATACTTTCTATTTACGACACGGAACTAAGGGAAAAGATAGAAAACTATCAAAAAGAACTTAAAGAATCAGCACTATCAAAAAATAAGGATTTGAAACTTTGATAAAACCAGGAGTAAACTTAGGAATATTGGGTAGTGGTCAGTTGGGTAGAATGTTTACGCAAGTTGCCACAAAGTGGGGTTATAACGTTTGTTGCTATTCACCACAAAAAAACTCACCGGCTGGAAAAGTAGGAGCAATAGAATTTGTTGGGGAATATACAAACCAAATACAGTTGGAAAAGTTCTTAAATTCGATAGATGCTCTGACATTCGAATTTGAAAACATACCTTTGCCTGCTTTGGAACTAATTCAAAAGCACGTAGATAGCAATGTTTTGGTCTGTCGTCCATCTACGAATTCCATTATGTATGCACAAAACCGAACCAAAGAGAAAAGTTTTTTTAGAGAGATTGAATTGCCAACAACTAAGTTTTTCTCGCTCCAATCTTGGGACGATTATGCAAAAATTCAAAACGAGATAGACTATCCCTGTGTATTAAAAATGAATACTTTTGGCTACGACGGGAAAGGACAAACCAAATTTTCTAGCAAAGAAGAATTAGAAGAAGAACTAAAAATATTAAACCCTATAGATGTAATAGTGGAATCTTTTGTTGAATTTGATAAAGAAATTTCTGTCATTATAGCACAGTTTTTGGATGGAAATATAATTTTTTATCCTCCAGTTGAGAACGTTCATAAAAATCATATTTTAGATACAACCATTTATCCAGCAAATATTCCCCAAAATATATCCGATCTGGCAATTAAGTACGCTACAAAACTGATTCGTAGCTTAAATCACGTTGGTGTATTGTGCTTGGAATTTTTTGTGGAGGGAGATCGTTTAATTTGTAATGAGTTTGCTCCTCGTCCCCACAATTCCGGACACTTTTCTCTGGACGGAGCCAATATTTCTCAATTTGAACTTCAGCTTAGGACTCTATGTGATATACCCTTGAACCAAGAACTTCAATTAAAACCTTGTGTGATGAAAAATCTTCTGGGTGAGGACTTATTGCAAAAGGCAGACAATATCTTAAACTTCATACCCGATCCGAATTATAGGTTGCACTTTTATCAAAAAAACACCGCTAAAACCGGTCGCAAGATGGGTCATATCAACTATATTGGCGGGGATATATCTTTAAAAGCTTTCGAGGACTTATTATAAAAGAATGGATATGCAAGAACCATCTTACGAAGGAAAGCAAGACCATATTCCGTCTTTAGTTACTCCAAAGATTGAAACCTTTAAAAACGTGTACGAAGGAAAAATTTTTGAGGTACATTTTAGTATACCGGAGTTTACGGCTGTATGTCCCAAAACGGGATTACCCGACTTTGGGATTATTGATATGATATATATTCCTAAAAAAATGTGTATAGAATTAAAATCCCTCAAAGAATACATCCTTTCCTATCGTAACATTGGTATTTTCCATGAAAATGTTGTGAACAAAATTCTCGAAGATATAATCCATGCCGTAGAGCCTCTTTATGTGAAGGTGCAGGGAGACTTTAACGTCAGGGGTGGGATCAAAACAATTGTGACAAGGGAATATAAGTCATAAATTTAGTGTGCCTTGAACGTTAGTCAAAATCAACTTCTTCTTTGTTTACTAATTGCAAATTCATGTAGTTTTTCTGGGAAATCGAGAAGCTATCTTTTGCGTACACAAAAGCAATCTTTCTTCTTTTGGCTTTTTGTTCTTCATCTTTTAGTTTTTCAACGGATTTTTCCAAAAGTAGACCGCAAAGAAGTTTTGTTGCAATTTCAACTACTTCAAAAGCATAGTATTCTTTCTCTTTGGTCTCCAAGTTTTTGTACAGGGAAATGGCTTTTTCCAAAAGAGCTAAAATTTTTTGAGAAATTTTAGATGGTGAGAAAGATTTCATTAAGCTGTCTATGTATTTCTTCAAATAAGCATTAGGTGCCATTCCGGCGACAATTCCCCCAATCGCAGCAACAATTTGCATTTGAGTAGTTCCCTCATAAATGGTGAGAATTCTGGCATCTCTGTAAATTCTGGCTACATCAAATTCTTCTGTATATCCAACACCTCCATGAACCTGAACTGCATCGTAAGCTATGGAATTTGACATTTCCGTACAATAGTATTTTGCAATGGGGGTAAATAAGGATGAAATTCTTTCCCAGTATTTGATGGTTTCATCTTTACGAATTTCCTTTTCGCTAATGCCTTTTTCTTTCATTCTTTCAGTTGCCCAAATATATTTATCCATAGAATGTGCCGCTTCCATATTCAAACATCTCATGGCAACAATTTCTCTCTCCATTCTATCAAGCATTTTTTGAACCGCTGGAATTTCTTTGATCGGTTTTCCAAACTGTTCTCGGATACCAGAGTAACGTTTTGCTTCTTCGTAAGCTGCCGTTGCGAGTCCAACACCTAAGGTTCCAACGGCTAACCTTGCTCCATTCATTAAGCCAAGAGCATATTTTGTTAGCCCCAATCCTTCTTCACCGATGATTTCCGCTGGAGAATTTTCGTAAACGACCTCACAAGTAGGAGAACTCTTGATACCCATTTTCCGTTCGATTCCGGAAATATGAACGTTTTTTCCATCTACAACAAAAAAGGAAATGCCTCTGGCACCACTTCCAGGTTCTCCTGTTCTAGCAAGAGTTAGCAAAATTGCCGGAAAATTGGACATACCACAACCATGCGTAATAAACCTCTTTGTTCCGGTTAAAAGGTAGGTTCCGTCCGGTTGTTTAACTGCTTTTGTTTTCAGATTGATTAAGTCAGAACCATAATCCGGCTCTGTGAGAGCCATGGAACCCGTATATTCGGAAGATAAGAATTTTGGTATCCATTTTTCTTTAAGCTCAAGGGTCCCATATTTTTCGATAGTTTCAGCAATTGTATTAGCTGCCAAGGTCATTACAAAAGAAATATCAGCTCTCGAAACGATCTCAAAAATCATATTATAAACGGTAACAGGAAGACCTAAACCGCCGGATTCTTTTTTTAGCATGAAGTTTAACAATCCGGATTCATGGTAGGACTTGTAAATTTTATTCATAATTTCCGGGAAAATGACTTTTCCGTTTTCATACTTTACTCCGATTTTATCCATTTCGGAAGCATTTTGAGCAATACTTTTTCCGGCTATACTTCCGGTTGAAGTAAGTATTTCTTTGTAATACTCTAGTGCAGAATCCATATCGGATGGAGCATGTGAAAATTTTTCATCATTGGTTTCTTGGAATTTTTTATAGTCTTCAAAATCCCCTTCGTATTGAGTTATAATTTCTGTCCATGGTATAACTTCTTCAAAATGAAGCATAAGATCAGAATTATCTAAAAAATAATTGTTTTGAATCATAATAAATCCAAGTTTTTAGGATAGTATTTTATGTAAAGAATATTTCTAATACTGTTAGATAAGAAAATCATAAAATTCACCTTAAACCTTGTTTCACAATTGTCTTGTTAAAAAATTTGCTCCAGATTATCTTTTATATATTGATGCGTCAAATGTTCTTGCTCCAATCTGTTTTTTGAATTTAGTTTAACAAGACGGTAGAAAATCACACTTTCTTCGTGAGTTAAATTGTTCAAAACCATATTGTTTGTTTTACTTCCATCTACCACAAAATCTTGGAATCTATCAAAAGTCTCCCTATCCATGAATAGGGAGCGGATACTTGGAAAGTAGGTTCTTATTTGTGACAAAATCAAAAAACCATGCTCATCAATATCACCCCAATAAAATAGCTTCTTATCACCTAACCATTTGGCATTTTGTAAACTTTGTACTCCAAAACCCCTACCAAAAATAGCAATACAATCTGGGATGCGAGGAAGCGTAAGGAATATCGTTTTATTTTCTACAATGATCACCTTGGAATGAGGGATATTCAACTTAGCAAACTCTGATTCAAGCAGACTAAGATCATATATTTCGTTTGAATGAATTCTAAGAGGAGCGTCCAAACTTCTTAAACGCACAAGAGGTTCATCGTATTTCAAATAATAGCGTTTTTCAAACTGATTTTCATTTTGGTTTACACTCTCCCCATCCAAGACAAAATCCAGCAGAGATTTTAACAAATGAGAATTTTCTTCCACAAATTTTGTATGAACTTCTATCGGTAGTTCTCGAATGTATAATTTCGGTTTGGGATTCTTTTGGAAATACTGCACTACCTCTAAGAGTTTGTTCCATTTTCCATGATTTTCTATCACTTTCATTGTATTGTTTTTGCTCCACTCGTACAACTCAGGTATGGCATTTTTAATAACGGATATATCTTTATGAAAATTTCCGCACTCTTCCTCTTTTCCAACAAACAATAAATAGTTTTCTATAGAATCAAAATAGATTTTCTCCGGTCTGATTTGCCTTCCGATTTTTCTGTCATTGATGATACTGAATTCGATTGAGTAACCAAAACCCAAAAAGTCTTTGGAATTTTCTTTTAGAATTTGAATCGTTTTTTGAATCTGCTTGTATTTTTCTAGTGTTTGAGACGGTTTTATATGAGAAAAGGGAATATTCAGAGGAAATACTATTTCATTTGTTACTATTGAGTATAGAATCTTCGGATAGAAACGAAGTGCTTTCTCTTTAATGATTTCCGGAGTTATCATTGTAGGTTATACTTTTCTTTCTCTTGAATATACTCTGCAATTGTAAGATTTCGTACCATAGAATATTCACCGTTTTCATTGGATATAAAATGAACGGAATTTACAAATTCTTCTATGATGTTCAATTTTTGCAGTGGAGTCACGATCAGAAGCTGCAAATTCAGTCTCTTAAAAAGGTTTAATCCGTAACGAGTACTATCATCCGAACCTCTGCCAAAAGCTTCATCAATCACAACAAACCGAAATGACCTTGACTTTGTCTGTTTCCACTCCAATCCGAATTGATAAGCAAGGGCTGATGCAAGGATAGTATAAGCTAGTTTTTCTTTTTGTCCTCCTGATTTACCGGAAGAATCGCTGTAGAATTCCTTTTCCGTATTATCTTCTCTCCACTTTTCACTTACGGAGAAAGCAAACCAGTTTTTCACGTCAGTCACCTTGTTTGTCCAATTTATATCCGTTATTTCTCCGCTATTGAATCTATCGAGTATTACCTTGACTCGGTTGAACTTTTCTTCATTGTAGATTTCGGTTTCTCCTACGTATTGTTCCAAGCAATTTCGCAAACTCTCTTTAAATTCCACTATGTTTTTATCTTGTGCTTTATCCGTTATCAACTCAATGTAAGTACCGGAATTGTATTCAATGTCTTTGAGGGATTGGTTTATTTGCTTGATCTTGTCTTCAATATCCTTTGCAAAACCTTCCAATTGGTTTTTAAACATGGCAATATCATGGATGGTCTCTTTGTTCAAAGAATCTTTGAACCTTTTTTCGTGTTTGGGTAAGTCTTCGCCTTGAATCCTTTTAAAAAATTGTCTGTATTCGGATATAGAATCGATGGAAGCATCTACTTCTACGGTTTCTACAGGGTAATCGGTTTTGTATCTTAGCATCTGAGTCAGTATGGCATCACTTCGGCTTTTTTCTATGCTTGCTTTATACCTTTTACTACTTTCAATCTTTTTGTTTGTTTCTTCTTTTGTTGTTTCAATGTTAGCTAAATTCAAAACCGTATTGGCGAGGTACTGGTTTATTTTGGGGGAATATTTTTCCAGTTCTTCTTTGGAAGTAGAATGTAAAACGTTTTCACAGCTCACTAATTCTCTGTGGCAAGATTCGATTTTTGCAATGAACCCACCTATACTTCTTTGTTTCTCTGTATTTTCTGCATCTTTTTTGGATATTTGAGCTTGAATTTCTTGAAGCTTTTGTTTCAGAAGCTTTAGTTTCTCGGAACTGTTTAGAAGAACTTCTCTTTCTTCCAAAAGGTTCTGAATTTCTACCGCTTCTTTTTGCCAATGGATTTCCGAGTAGTCCTGAAACTTTATAAAATCATAGAGAAATTTATCTTTTTCTTGTAGCTTCAGTTGTGTCCTTTGAATCGTTTCTTTTGCTTCGTTTTTTTTACCAATTTCTTTGCTTATTTTGGCAAGTTCTTTTTCGATAGCTTTGATCTTTTCTATGTTTGTCCAACCCAAAATATAATTTCGCTTGTCCGTTAAATTCCTTCTGTCGTCTTTCTCGTGTCGAGATTTTCCACTCTTGATTAGTCCCTGTTTTGTTATTGCCGTAACTTCCCTTTGAAACTCTTCCAAACTCTCACAGCATACATAATCAAACCTTTCTACAATTTCTCTTTCTAACCAATCATAAAATATGGTATCATTTTTGATTTCCAATTTGTGAAACAAAGAATTCTCTTTTACGTCTATATTCTTTATTCTACTACCGGACTCATGGATACGGTAGTAAACGATCCGTCCTCTCAAATTGGTCTGGTTGATAAAGTGGTTTACCCTTTTGTAATGAACATCTGGAACCAAAATACTAAGACCAAAATTGTGAAGTAACCTTTCTATTGCTCCTTCCCAAACACTTTCACTTTCCCTTACACGTAGCAACTCTCCTACAAAATGCAATTCACTTTCGTGTATCTCTAAATTGTCTAAAATTTCTTGACGAATCCGTAAGTTTCCTTCCGGAATTTGAGTTTTTCTTTTTTTCAAAGACTCTAATTCTAATTTTTCTTCATTTTCTTTCTGCTTAAGGTCCCGAAGTTGAATGTTTAATTCGTCACGCTCTGCGATAAGATCAGAGAGAGTTTTGTCATTTGTATCTTTTTCTTTTTTGGCTTCTTCCAAATACTTGTAAAAAGTGGTTTCAACAATTTCTTTTGTATATGATAAAGAATCACACAATTTGGAATACTCTTTCCATTTTTCGAGTTTTCTGCTCTTCCTTTCACCCAAGAGTTTTGTCTGATTTTCAATTTCATCAATCCTTTTTTGTGCTTCGTCATTTTCGATGGCACTTCTGGTTGTTCCTTCACTTTCTCGAAGTTCTTCCAAATCTTTGGTAATTGTGATGAGTTGGTTTTCTAGAATGGATTTTTCATTTTCCAATTTCTCCAATTCTTCTTTTAACAAACCGATCTTTTTTAGGCTAAAAAATGCGGAATTATTGTCCAAACAAAACTGGAGTTCTAAAATTTCTTCCTTGACCTTCTCGTATTCATCTGCATCTTTTACAAGAGGTGCTAACTGAGCCAACTGATTTTTTGCTTTTTTTACCAATTCATGGTTTTGGGTAAGGTTTTCATAATTTTTTTTGAGCTCTTCGATTTTATCTTTAACGTCTAATTTTTCCAACATGTGTCCTCGAACAAAATCGGTTAAATTTCCAACGGACTTCATGGATACGGTTTGGTAAAAGAGATTAAGAGCTGCTTCCGATTTGATTCCGAATATACTCCTAAACTTGGAACTGTATTCTTTAAAACTCTCCAAAACTTCAGTTGTTTCCAATTTCTTTAATCTTCGTTTTAGGAAAGAAATTTCATTACCAAAATTTGTAAAGTGTTCTTGGATACTGAGATCTTCTTTGGAAACAATAAAGAATTTATCAACTTGAGAATTATGAGTAGTGAATACTTGTGCCAGTGTGATTGAAAATTCAAAATTTTTATTGGTAAAATTAGCAAGCAAAACGGTATACGAATTTTCCTTACGAAGGTAAACGGCTTTGGACATTCCGCTATCCAAATTTTTTTCGTTCTTATATTCTCCTCGAACGTAAGAAAGCAAGGTTCTTTCTTTGCTGTCCGCTCCGGCAGCCTTATTGTATACGATCTTATAGTGAGGGACTAACAAAGTCGTGATGGCATCCACAATGGTAGATTTCCCGGAACCAATGTCTCCTGTTAGAAGAGAGTTGAAACCCGTTGGTTCGATTTTCCAAATTTTTCCATTAAACGTTCCCCAATTCAACAATTCCATTCTATGGAGTCGAAAACCGGAAAGATTTTCTTGGACTAACTCAAGATACTGTTCTTGCATAAGCTATCAATTTTTCCTTTATTTCAATCAGTTCATCAGCAGAAATTTTTGCCTTTAAAATCCTTTTGACTTCAAAGTTATCCTCTTCGCCTTGCATTTTTCTCAAGAAACCATATTCTTGCAGTTTATTTATATAGGTATCAATTTTATCCAATAGCTTTGCTTCATTATTTTCATCTGGTAAAAAAGTACTGAGTAAAGATTTGATCTCTTCCCTACCTATAATAAGTCTCGTGGTTTCCCCTTTGATATCAAAATCTAACAGTCTCTCTCTTAGTAGAACCAATAGTAACGTTAAGGGATAACTAAGCGGTCTCTTTTCCACCAGCCTTGGTAACGGTTGTTCATCTTCGGAATCTTTTTGTTTGAGATAACAATATCCTTCCGATTCCGCTAAAAATACATCCACACCAATGGCTCGAAAGTAATTGATAATTGCCGAATGGTTTTCAATAATTTTATTCCATATTGCTTGGTTGTCATCATATACAACGCCTTGCAACAATTTTATAATGGCATCCGCAAAGGGAAGTTGGCTTGCTTCTTGTGTCATTTTATAAATATAACCTTGGGGATAGAAATCGAAAAATATTTATTTTTATCCGAATTGGAAATTTGTATCTCTTCAAACAAATCATCGCTAATAATTGCCTTTTTGTCTTTGGAAGCAATGCTTAAATAGGTGATAGCCTCAGACAGTCCCTTTTGGATCGGATAAACGTCTGAAATTTGTTTTAAACTAACCTGCTCATTGGTTCTTAGCATATTCCGAATGTTTTCCTTTAGTTCGTCTGGATTCACATAAAACTGTTTAAACAAAACACTGGTTTCCATATCACTTGAATCTCCTTCTTCAAAACTTAAATCATCAAGAACGGCTTTTTGAGGATTCGTCCACAACGGACGTTCCATTACAAGCTCTACGAAGGGAAGGTATTCAAAAGATAAAAAGTCTTTATTTTTGGGAGGAATATTTTTAACCTCTAAGGCAATTACTTTAATTTCATCAATGATTTCTTGTATTCTCTTATTTTCTTTTAGGGTTCTTTCGTCCAAGAATTTTCTTAGCTGCTCAATAAATTGGTGATTTGTACGATTCACTTTATCGCCCGCGTCTATGAGGTATACTTTTAACCTATCCATCAAATCATCAGCCTGCTGTAAGTTTAAACTACCGATGAGTTCGGATGAATTTTCCAATAGAATGTTTAGTTCATCTTGTTTGGTTTGGGACATCAAAAACTCCCAAAACGCTCTAAAACTTCGTCCTTGATCGGTATCCCAAATAGAATCTTGGATTTTGAAAATATCATCTAGTACTTGTCCTTTCTTGGATGTTGATTGAATTTGTTTTTCCTTAACAGACCTATTCAAATCTCTAAAATTGTATTCCACTTGTCGAAAATCGGAAAGTAGCTTCCTGGCAGTCTCATACACCTCATAGTAGTTTTCTTTGATCTGTGTATCTGTTAGCATGGGAGGGTTTCCGGAACGAATTTTTTGTATTTCAATCTCAATTTCGTCTTTTTGTTTGTTGAGTTCACTAAGCCTTTTGTCCAAATCCTCGGAAGTTTGGTAGACTATCTTTTTTAAAAGATCAAAAATTCGTAAGAGTCGTGATTCCGTTCCGACAAATTCTTTTTTATTTAGCTCTTGGATAAGTTCAATGGATTTTTCGGCTGCCGGTGTTAGTTCAAAAATCGGATCGTCACTTTCTGTACTATAATATTTTCGCAAATATCCGTCCTCGGTCCACTTATCAAGGTAATTTTTGGCACTATCAGAGTACAAACCATCCCCATAAACCTGTTTTAAATGATTCAGATAGTCCAGTAATTTTTGGGTAATATCTTCTCCCGTAACGGTTATGTTGTTGTGCCTTTTAAAATGCAAATACAAAAAACTGATAATTAAAGGAGCATTATTGGATTGAATCAATTTAATAGTCGGATGCTCCTCTTTTAGAAATTTTATATGTTCGTAACTAAGTTCCAAAAAATCTCCACAAATTTATTTATCTCGTATTTGGTTCCATAAACGTTTAGCTTTTGCATTATTTGGCTCTATATTTAGTGCTTTTTGCAAGAGCTTTTTTGCTCGTGTGTAATTATTTTGAGAAATATACATTTCAATAAGAAAAAGTAGATTTTGAATGTTCCAAGGTTCTCTTAGGCGAACTCTTTCTGAAATTTCAATGGCTTCTTCAATTTCATTATTCATTTTCATGCTAAAGGCAACTTTATAAAGTAAGTTTGAATCTACACCATGGTGTGAAAGATATTCATGAGCAATTTTTGTAGCCTCACCAAACTTTCTTAAACCCACGTACAGTTCGATTAAGTATCTGGAAATGGCTTGATGTTTTTTATAATTATCCGTAAGAAGTTTGACACACTCATGGAGAAATCCGTCTTGGTATGACTTTTCTGCTGATTTTATAATGGCTATTGCCAAATCATCATCCAAAATAGCATCATTTCGATCACCGTAGTATTGAATGGAAAGTAAAGATATATCGTCTTTTAATTCAAAACTTTTTGAAATAGATTCATAAATCCGTTCGATATTTCCCTTGCTCTCCATCACTCTACTTAAGATGAAGAGTTCGTCTTCATTTATAACCTTTTCTCCAAACGCGTTTTCAAATATAACATCATCCTTGCCGTCCGAACCCATAATCAATATATCACCCTGTTTTAGTAAAAACGTTGAGACATACAACTCTCCTTCTAAACCTGGTGTTCCTAATTTTCTGATATTGACTTTATCTTCCAAAAAACTTGCAATATTATCTCTATATAATATAATCCATGGATGCTCTGCGTTGATATAATAAACCTGACCGTTGTCTTCGTCTAAGAGACCAAAAATGGTGGAAATGAGCATAGAACAATCAAATGATTCAAATACTTTGTGCATATCTTTAAAGGCATTCTTGATCCATTTTTCGGGATATAAGTTAAAGTGATATTCATAAGTCATCGTCCTTTGGATAATGGATTGAAAAACAGAACCTATAACCAAAACACCTCCAGCACCTTGAATTGATTTTCCCATTGCATCAGCGTTTAAAAAAACCGTATATCGCTTCCCACGTAGTTCAATATTTTCTGATATACAAATGTCTCCACCTATATCATAAATTTTTTCCCGAAAGAAAAATTCCTTATTTTGCTTTACCAAAAAATCAATCCTAACTCGGTCTGAGCTTGCGTTATTTTTTATCAATGGGTTCAATAGCAAGGTTGTTAAAAAATAATCTCCGTCTTGTTTTTCTTTCAAGTCCTGAATTTCTTTTAGAGATTTTTGTAATTCTTTTGTTCTTGTTGATACCATATCTTCGAGATGATTAGAATATTCTTCCAATTTTTTTTTGGACATATCAATGGAATGAACCATACTATTGAATACACCAGTCAAATACCCTATTTCATCATGAATTTTAATTGGTAGATTCACATCAAGCTTCCCTTCTCTTACCTTCCGTATACCATTTAATAAAGTTTTTAAAGGTTCTGCTATAGCTCGTGAAAGAAATATCGGAGTGCCTATGGAAACAAATACTACCGCAATCAGTAATACATACAATAGCTTTAAAGTTATTGTATGT
This sequence comes from Leptospiraceae bacterium, assembly GCA_024233865.1. GTDB lineage: Bacteria > Spirochaetota > Leptospiria > Leptospirales > Leptospiraceae > JACKPA01. The sequence goes on from JACKPA010000016.1 coordinate 18,839, forward strand.
ACAAACTTCTTGTATCCCAAATAAGAAAATCCATATTCATAAGTTCTGTTTTCCAATATGTCCGTGTACCCATAGGCAATGTATTTATCATTTCCTCTGTAACTTTCTCTATAAATTCGAGAACCATCAGCTACAAAATTCTTGGTATCAATATTATTTTTCACCAAATCAATTTGCACTCTTTGATTTTCTCCTGATAATTCGGATTCTATTACGTAACACAAATCTTGAGTATGGTGTTTGTTATCCAATGGAAGTTTAGAGGATTCTTGGTGTGTTTTATCATATACTTCTTCTATATGATCCAATACAATATAGCTTACTAAATTGTAAATTGTCATAAGGATCAAAAAAGAAACACCAACTACTTTAAACATAAAGTTTGATCTGTCTTTTGTTTTGTTTGCATAGACCATAAGAATGATAAACAAACCTACTGCACAAAAAGTACAGAAAACGTTTATATAGGTCGCTCTGTCCACCATGCCGATTTTATTCAAAATGTTTGTTATTGCCGGTAGTATACTGCAAAAAAAAAGTCCCACCAGAAGGTACACAAGCGTCTTTTTTTCATAATTAGAAACAAAAAATATTTTCCAAATTCCCACTATGTACAAAAATAGAGCGTAAACAAAAGAAAGAACCGTATAAAAGCTCGTAAATGTTGGCATGTTAAAATCATAATAATGGGCTTTAAAATTATAATAGGCAGAAGCGTTGTAAATACTCCAGAACAAAAAAGCGATCATGACTAAAGCTATCCAAGATTGTATATAAAAGACAATTTTTGCAATCTGGGGTTTGAACACATTCGGAAAATGAAATAAGAATTGAACCAATAACAAATGATGAATCGGAATGAAGACAAGAGTTAAAAATCTGGGAAACTTTACGGGAGAAAAAAAACCTTGCGAAAACATATATCCTAAAGAAATAACAGAACCAGTGAGCAAGCTCAATCCTAAAAAAATTGTTCCGTTAGACTTTTTTTTGATGTACAATAAAAAACCACCACAAACAGTCCAAGAAAGAAAGCTTATAAAGGAACCCAGTACAAAATAATTAAAATAAAAATAATCAAAAATTTCCATATACTTTATAACTTTTTTTGTAAACTATCAATTATTTGCAAGGCTTCCAAAGGAGTTATTTTTTCGATTGGAATGGATTTTATGGAATTTTCCAAATCTTGAAGCTTTTTTGTATCAGGAGATACTACACTATCAGCAACAAACAAAAGAGGTTGGGATTCCGCTTGGTTTACTTTAAACTTGATTTCACGCTTTTTGGATTCTAAACCTTCCAATAATTCAACGGCTCTCTCCAAAACACCATTCGGAATGCCCGCAAGTTTGGCGACGTAAATTCCGAATGATTTTTTCGCTTTTCCGTTTCTAACCTTTTTTAGGAAAATGACTTTTCCGTCTTTTTCCAATGTATCAAGATAAAGGTTGAATATACCATTTTCTCTTTCCAACTCCGTTAGCTCATGGTAATGAGTTGCAAATATTGTTTTTGTTTTTTGTCCCTTGTCAAGATTCCGATTCAAATACTCAACAATAGCCCATGCGATACTCAATCCGTCATAAGTAGACGTACCTCGTCCGACTTCGTCAAAAAGTATCAAGCTATCTTTGGTTTTATTTTTCAAGATATATGCCGACTCTTTCATTTCCACGTAGAAAGTGGATTCACCAGCAGTGATATTGTCGCCGGCACCTATCCTAGTAAACAATTTATCTGTGATAGACAAACTTGCTTGTTTGGCTGGAATATAAGAACCGATTTGAAAAAGAATTTGGCATAGAGCAATTTGTCTCATAAAGGTTGATTTTCCCGCCATATTGGGTCCTGTGAGAATGGCAATGGATTGGTCTTTGCCATTCATTTCCAGGTTATTGGGAATAAATTTTTCTCCAATAGGTAAATACTTCTCAATAACCGGATGTCTGGAATCTTTCAGGATTAACGTTCCGTTTGTATTGATAGCTGGTTTTGTCCAATTGTATTCTTCTTTGCAAAGAAACAAAGAAATCATAAGGTCTAACTCACCTATCTCGCCGGATAGTACCATAAAGTCTTGGAACAACTTCAAGACTTCCGTTATCATCAAATCAAATTCTGCCTTTTCGATTTCTTGGATAATCTCATCCGCTTCTAAGATGGTTCTCTCAATTTCTTCTAATTCTGTAAATGTAAATCTTTCTGTTGTAACAAGGGTTTGTTTTTTTATGTATTCTTTGGGAGCCGAATTAGCTTGGTTTCTGGATATTTCTACATAATAACCGACAACCTTATTGTAACGAATTTTTAGAGTATTCAAACCGAGACGCTTTTTTTCTTTGTTTTCCAGTTCTAAAATCCAATCTTTTCCCTTGGTTTTTGCCTCTCTTGCTTTATCTAACTTTGGATTGAAACCTACTTTCAAAAACTCACCATTCCCCAATATGGCAGGCAATTCATTTTCGGATAATCTTTCCAAAAGGTAGGTTGCCAACGCACTCAATCTATCTAAGGACAACGGAAACCCGTAATCAATATGCATTAACTTCTTTTTGATTTCAACTGCTGTTTCAATATTTTTTAGTATCGTTTTAAAATCTCTTGGTAAGCCTTTGGTAGCTCGAAATCTGGAAAGTATCCTTTCAATATCTGCCGTAGAATGTAACAATTCAATTAGATCGTTTCTGATTTTTTTGTCAGAACTTATTTTATCAATTTTGTCCCATATTCGTTCTATGCTGGAAATATTACAAAAAGGAAACAAAAGCCTGCTTTTTAAGAGACGCTTACCGGAAGAAGTCTGGCATTTGTTAAGAACGGTGAATAAAGAATGGTGTTTTTCCGCTTCGTTTCTGTTTTCAATCAAATCCAGATTGGAAACAGACCTTTCATCGATTTCCATGAATTCCGACTCGTCCATCACAATGGGTGGCTTGAATTCAAAATGTATATTTTTGAAATTTTCCGTAACTACCCTATCCAAAATTTTTTTTACGGGATCAAACTTATCCCCGGTATCAAAAAAATCCAAATTGCTTTCTTCGATTTCGGTTATTACAAAATCGCTTTCATTTATAACTTTTTTCCAGAATTCGTTTTGATCTTTTAAAACAATAATTTCGTTTGGAAAAAATTTATACAGAGTAGATGCCAACTTATCCAAATTAGATAGTTGATAGCTAAAATAATACAAATCGGAAGTCGATATATCCGCTAGAGAAACCAAGATGTTTTCATGAGATGCAATCAAAATACAAAGAAAATTGTTATCAAAGCCTTTGATTAGGTGTTCTTCTACGATTGTTCCTGGAGTAATTACACGTACAACTTCCCTTTGGAGTAGCTTTGTGTTGGAATTTTCATTTTTAATTTGCTCACAAATAACAACTTTTTTTTTTGCATTTAGCAAGCGAGAAACATAAATATCAACAGCATGATATGGTATACCACACATTGGAATCTGATTTTGTCTTTTTGTTAAAGCTATATCTAAAATGGCAGAAGCTACGATTGCATCGTCCATAAACATTTCATAAAAGTCTCCCATCCGAAAAAATAATATGGCATCAGGGTATTTTGCTTTAATATCTTGAAATTGTTTCATGGCTGGAGTTGTAAGAGCTTCTACATTTTTTTCCATTTGCTTGTTCTGTATTTAATAACCTTTTTTATTACAATTGAATTCATCTAAGAATTTCAAGCAATAGAAAAACCAAACCAATGCTATTCATATTAAACACTATATTTTTTTTCATGTAGTTTAAAAATTGTTACCGAATAATTACAGAAAATCCTTCTTTTTTTCCTGTTTGCACACTTAAATCAGAGAATTTTCCAAACACATAACAATTATTCTTGTCAAAAAAGATTATTACATTTTACTATTTATATGAAATTTAAAATTTCTGGAATTCGTTTCTTTGTATTATTTATAGCTTTTTGTTTTTTTACTCAATTAGTTGCCAATCCGGTAGATGAAAAAACAAAAATAAAACTCCTCATTGACAAGGTTGAAACTTGTAATTGCAAGTTTATACGAAATGGTTCAGAACATTCTCCAAAGGATGCAAAATCTCATTTGGAGTTAAAACTATCCAAAGCAGGTAGTCGAATCAAAACGGCAGAACAGTTTATCCAATATTTAGCAACAAAATCGTCCTTTACGGGAAGACCTTATTATATCCTAGAGAATGGGAAAAAAATACCATCCGCTACTTGGTTAAAAGAAAAACTAAAAGAAATTGAAAATAAAAAGTAAATATAGGAAAAGTCGAAATGTGCTACGTGAATAGGATAAAACAAAAACGTAAAAAAATTAAAATTACTTAGCCAAAAATTCATCATAAAACCTTTTGGATGCATTCAAATTTTGAATCACAAATTCGTGGTTTTGCTTCTTAATCTGATCTAAGAGAAAAGGGTCAGCCAACAATTGTTTGATAGTCTGTTTGGTATTTTCTACACTTTGAATTTGGAAAAGTCCTCCGATTTTTTTTAACACTAACGCTTCAGCAGAATTATGAATTTTTGGACCTGCTAGGATTGGATTTCCAAAATAGGCTGGCTCTATCACATTGTGAACCCTATTGTGCAGAGCTCCACCAATATACGTTATAACGGAATGTTCGTAGGCAAAAGCCAGAAGTCCCAGTTCATCCATCACAACAACCCTTTTTATCTTTTCATTTGAGCTAAGTTTGGAATATATCATATACTCAATTCCAACTTCTTCCAAACTTTTTTGAATGTTTTGTATTCTTTCTGCGTGAACTTTGTGTGGAAATATCCAGATAGTACAATTAAATGAGGTTAATAATTCTGGAATAGTTGGAAAGATTACATCTTCACATTCCAAATAGGTTGAGCCTAATATTATGGGTGTATAAGAATTAAACTTTTCAGTAAATTTTATAAATTTTTCGCTAGGTTTTTGGGTTTGGATTTTTTCAACAACAGCATCAAATCTTGAATCACCACAAACTTGAATATTAACATTACCTTTTGTTATTCTTTTGAATTCCTTTAAAAATATTTTGTGACAGGGAGATATTCCGTCTATTTTTTGAAAAACGGATTGTGTTAGGTTTCGTATTAAAAAGTTATTACGTCCTGATTTTTTATTAATTGTAGCACAGGATAAATAAACTTTGCAATTATGTTTTTTGGCAGCAAGAATTAAATTTGGCCAGGTATCCCACGCCATTAAAATTAGTGCTTGAGGAGAAAATTTTTCAAAAATGAAGTTGTATGAAAAATAAAAATCCAATGGTAGTTTAAAGTGTATAATAGATTGAATGTTTTCTAAGCTTTTTTCGTTTACACTATCTGAAAAGGTAGATTGAATTAGAAGTGTTTCCGGCTCTCTGCTTAAAATTTCACTAGCAAGAGCTTTACACTGGTCTAATTCGCCTACGGAAGCTGCATGAAGCCAAATTACCTTTTTATTTTCAGAATTTAATAAAAAGGATTCAATTTTCTTTTTATCAATTTTTCTAATATTGATAAATTTTTTTACTTTTTTGTTGAATAATGGTAGTATAATAGTAAAAGGGTAAATCACAAAGGTAAAAATTATATAGATATAAATCATACAATGCCAATTCCATAAAGGTGCTAACAATATGATTCATCAAACCTTTCTAACCGAGTCAAGCAGAAAAATTCATATTCAAATATTTGGGAAAAATGATTATGACTGGAAAAACCCCAAAATACATGATGAACCATATAAGTATTATAAAGAGGTTATTTTTTCTAATACAAGTATAGAGAGAATTCATACCCTAAAACAAGTCCATGGAGAAAAGTTATATTCCGTCTCAGAATTGTGTAATTCTGAAATTCAAGAAGGTGATGGATTGTATACAGAGGAGACAAATGAAGTCTTAATGGTAAGAACTGCTGATTGTATGCCAATTTTTTTCTGGTCGGAAACCGGAGACATTGCCGGTATAATTCATTCCGGCTGGAGAGGTACTTTGGCAGGCATTACGGAGAAATCGCTTTTATATTTGCTAGAAAAGTATCCTTCCATTAAAGTATTTCACGTCTACATTGGTCCATGTATTAGCCAAAAAAACTATGAAGTTCAAAAAGACTTAGTAAACATGTTTTCTCAAAAGTGTTCGGAATCGATAGTCAGCCAAAACAAAAAATACTACCTCTCTATGGAAAAATTTGTAATCTTTCAGTTGAAGAAAAGTCAAATACCATTTACCCTAAAAAAAGCATCGGTTTGCACCAAAGATGATCCAAATTATTTTAGCCACCGCGGTGGGGACAGTGGTCGAAATTTGAATTGCATTTATATGACTCCTTGACTTATATCCTCTCATTTTCATGAGAAAGTTGTATACTAACAACAATATCTTTATTTTCATTTCCCGATATTGAAAACTTTCCTTCATAAATAAAAATTATCTGCCTTGTTAAAGCAAGTCCAACTCCAATACTATTTTGTTTGTCTTTTATATCTTTGTATTCCATAAATGCTTGGATATCTTGAATTGGTTCTCTGGAGGTGCAGCTTTTAAATGTTAGACTTATTGTGTACAAAGAATTTGTGGGTTTACCTTCGATCAGTATTTTTTTTCCAATAGGAGAATAAACAATTATATTTTCTATGACTTCACTGATGATTCTTTCCAAATACTCTGGGGAGATTTTTAATGTGCATTCCTGTATATCACAGTGCAAATCTCCTAAACGATTGTAGTTTCTAACTGTTTCTTCTGCTGTTCTACTAATAACCCAACTTGTATTTTGAACTATTTTATTTTGCAAAACATGTTTTCCGATATTATCATTTGAAAAAACCAACAGATTTGTATACATTACATAATTTTGGGCTAACCTTAATAAACGTTTACCTGATTCATGAATAAAACTAATATAACCCGATAGTTGATCTACAGGCATGTCATATTTATTGTGTATGGCTTCTTGTAATAGGGATGAAAATCCGAGAATACTATTTAAGGGTGTGTAAAATTCCTGTGGTAAGGAAGATACCAAATTGTTGCTTAGTTCATCCATAAACCGAGTAATTTTTTTATACTTTTCGATTTGAACTTGTACCACTTGAAGTATTTCACTGGAATGAAATGGCTTGGTAAGATAATCACTTGCCCCTAAACCCATCCCTTCCCTTATATCGTCTTTATTTCCCTTCGCTGTTAAAAATACAAAAGGAATAACGGCAGTCCTTGGGTCATTTTTGAGGGAGCTTAAAACGGCGTATCCATCCATTTCCGGCATCATTATATCTGAAATTATTAAATCCGGAATTTCTTTTTTGGCTATTTCCAAGCCTGAAACTCCATTGTCAGCTGTGATTAACTCATAGCCTTCCGGCATTAAAATGTTTGAGATAATTTCACAACTAATATCATCATCTTCAATAATAAGGATTTTAGACATTTTATCGCACTCCCACAAGGTTATATTTGATAACCATATAAATCAAAAAATCAAACTAATCTTTGTAGAATATGGTTGACAATATAACCATTTACGATTGTATTTATTTATTCAAACTATCTGCCAACTTTTTTTTACTGTGAATTCATTATTTAAAAATATTTAATACTGTTAATTTTTAGGAGGGTGTAAATGAGAAAAAAATCGAATAAAAGCATGGAGGAATATAAAATTATTGCAACATCCACATCTTTAGAAATCCTTAGAAGATATGACATTCAAATTGAAGAATTATTGTACAAGCACTACAATAAAGACTACGGTAATGTAAATCAATATCCAAAAGACGTAGAAGAAAATAATAAAGCCATAGAACTTGGAAATGGTTATTTTTTATCCATTTATGATGTTGGAATTTACAAAATTAATTGTGAAACCAATATCAATACAGAAACTACAAATATTTATGAAGCTAGTGAAAGATAATTATTATTTTAAACTTTTAGGTAAAGCCACAATGAACTGGCTCCCTTTACCTATTTTGCTTTCTACACTGATGCTTCCTTTGTGGAAATCAATAAATTCCTTACATATAACTAAGCCCAACCCAGTTCCCTTTTCTTTTTTTGTGCCGAATTTTATAAATCGCTTATCAATTTTAAATAATTTTTGAATGTTTTCCGGCTCAATGCCTATTCCGGAATCTATTACTCTTATTTCGATTTGATCTTCTTGTTTTTGGGCTACGATTGTAACTTTTCCACCATCATAAGTGAATTTGATAGCATTAGATATAAGGTTTCTAATGATGGTATTTAACATATTTTCATCAGCATTCAAAATCAAGTCCTTTCGAATTTCTGAGCTTAGATCAATATTTTTTGCTTTTGCACTTAACTGCAATAACTTGATATTATCTTCAATAATAAAGCTTAAGTTCAATTCTTTGGGGTTAAAATCTATGTTTTTTGTTTGGCTTCTCGACCATTCCAAAAGATTTTTTAATAAATCAAAACCACGCTTTGAGGCTTCTTGAATGTATCTAAAAAATTCTTCTTTTTCTTCGTTACTGATTTTTTCCTGAACCAACAATTCTGAAATTGTTATTAATGCTGTAAAAGGAGTCTTTAGATCGTGAGCTATTATCGAAAAAAATTTATCTTTTGTTGCATTAGCTTGTTTTAATTCTTCCCTAGCCCACTTTAATTCCAAATGAGTATTCACACGAGTTATAAGTTCTTTTTTATTAAAGGGTTTGGTGATATAGTCAACTGCTCCAAGTTCAAACCCTTTAACAACACTCTCGGTTTCTGACAATGCTGTAAGAAAAATTATGGGTATTTCTTGTGTGAAAGGGTCTTCTTTTAGCTTTTTACACACTTCAAATCCATCCATTCCAGGCATCATAATGTCCAATAAAATAAGATCTGGAATTTTTCTTTTTACAAATTCCAAAGCTTCGATTCCATTCACAGCAGCAATAGGAATAAAACCGTGATCCCTTAAAGTATTTCCTAATACTTGTAAATTTTGTAAGTTATCATCTACCATTAGAATAGAGGAGAGTTTTATATTCAGCATATATCAATTCGAAATCAAACCAAATCCGGAACGTAGTTTTTAGTTTTATAAAAAATGAAATATCCAAGATAAAATGTAACTATGGAAATTAATAAAAATACTATTGCAGCGAACAAATCGAATCTATCAGCACCGGTTATAACGTCTCTATAAAAAGTTACAGGAAAGGTCATAGGATTTAAATACTTTATGATATAAGTTAATAGCCATCTATGTTCAATTAGGTTTTCTGAATAAACAGCCGGTGTGATAAAAAACCAAAAATTTAGAATGATTGGAAGAGCATGTCCTAAGTCTTTTAAAACTATCGTTAGGATGCTGAAAAAGTAAGAAAGTCCTAAGGCAAATAGTGTTAAAGATAAAAATACAACACCCAATTCTAACATTCCCCATGAAAAAGGAATGTTGGTAAAAGGTATTATTATAAAGAATATTGCAAGGGCGATTAGGTGCTTGATGGCTGCACTAAAAAATATACTAATTGCAATGACATCAATAGGAAATCCGGTTTTTTTTATCAATGTGGAATATCTAATTAAAGACGTTGAGCCGGCTAAAACAATTTCTGCAAAATAAAACCAGGGTAACATCCCTGTTAGTAACCATAAATAGTAATGATGGCTCCCGCTAATCTTATTTAAAGGCTTTTCAAGTATAATTCCAAAAATTAAAAAGTATATGCCTATTTGTAGAATCGGGATTAGATATGCCCATGCTAACCATAATAAACTTCCGGCATATCTTGCATAAAATTCCCTCTTAATCAAACTAAGAATTATGTCGCGTTTTTCCAAACAAAGTTTAAGTAGATATACTATATGCATTTGTTTTTAAAGTAACCGCCTTCATCACATATTTTGCAATATTATCGGCTCTCAAACCGTAATGGTCTAACAACCCCTGCCATGTGCCTGATTGACCAAACTGATCCATTATACCTAATTTTAAAATGGGTATCGGATAGACTTCTGACAGAAATTCACTTATTGCAGAACCCAGTCCACCAACAACCGTATGCTCTTCACAGGTAACCATTACCTTACATTCTTTTGCAAAATGCAAAATTGTGTCTTTGTCTAATGGTTTTAAAGTTGCCATGTTTAAAATAGTTGCTGAGATTCCTTTTTCCTCTAAAATATCCAAAGCCATCTCTGCTTCACTAACCATAACTCCACAAGCAACTATGCAAACGTCTTTTCCATAATTTCTTACTTCGGCTTTTCCTATTTCGAAGTTATAATCAGCATCTCTATTTAAAACCGGAAAGACGGGTCTTCCTAAACGCACGTAAACCGGACCATTGTAATCACAAATTTTTCGAATAACCTGCTTGGTTTCATCAAAATCGGAAGGACAAATAACCGTCATGTTCGGCATGGTTCGCATAATGGAAAAATCTTCTATACATTGGTGAGAAGCTCCGTCTTCTCCAACGGTAACTCCACCATGAGTGGAAACTAACTTTACGTTTAGTTTCGGATAGGCTATACTGTTCCTGGTGATTTCCCAAGCACGCCCGGTAAGGAACATCGCAAAAGAAGAAGCAAATGGTAATAAACCAGACAGAGCCAATCCAGCAGCATGACCAATGAGATTTTGTTCAGCGACTCCAACATTAAAAAATCTATCGGGAAATTTCTTTGCAAATTTCCCTGTTTTGGTAGAAGTGGAAAGATCAGCATCCAAAACTACAATGTCTTCTCGCTCCATTCCAAGTTCAACTAAAGCTTCGCCATAAGCATCCCTCGTTGCTTTAGATTCCATGTACCGATTTGCCCGGTTTAAAGCTATACCATTCACAATGCCTACCTATCTTTTTAGAGCATCAACTTTGTCTAATTTTTCCCAAGTAAATGTCGTACCAACCCGACCAAAATGACCATAAGAGGCTGTTTCGACATACTTTCTGTCTTTATCTAATAATTTAAGTGATTCGATAATACCTCTTGGTGTAAGAGAAAAATTAGCTCGAATCCTTTTAATGATTTCATCTTCAGGAATGGAAGAAGTTCCAAAAGTATCCACCATCACGGAAACCGGCTCTGCAATTCCTATTGCATAAGCTAGTTGTACTTCACATTTTTTTGCTAGACCTGCTGCAACAATATTTTTAGCTACATATCTTGCCATATAAGCAGCTGACCTATCAACTTTGGAAGGATCCTTGCCGGAAAAAGCTCCACCCCCATGGCGACCATAACCACCATAAGTATCGACAATAATTTTACGTCCCGTAAGACCCGTATCGCCATGCGGTCCGCCTATTTCAAACCTACCTGTAGGATTGATAAAGAATTTTGTTTCTTTCAATAGATTAGAAGGAATTGTTTTTTTTACACATTCTTCAACAACAGATTCTCTGATTTGTTCTTGTGTTGCTTCTGGAGTATGTTGGGTAGAAACTACTACAGTATCTACAGAAACCGGTTTATCATTTTCATATCGAACGGTTACTTGCGATTTTGAATCCGGTCTTAAAAAGGAAAGTTTATCGGAATGTCTCAATTCCGCCAGTTTTTCCATCAATTTATGAGCATAAAATATTGGCATAGGCATTAACTCGGGAGTTTCCTCTATGGCAAAGCCAAACATTAATCCTTGGTCACCGGCTCCTTGTTCTTTATAGAGACCTTCTCCTTCGGTGACACCTTGGGAAATATCAGGACTTTGTCTGTGAATATGTGATTGTATAACGGCAAATTCCGACGAAAACCCCATGGATATATCATTGTAACCAATTTTCTTGACAACATCTCTGGCAATTTGTTGTGAATCAATTTTAGATTGGCTAGTAACCTCTCCGGATATAACCACTAAATTAGTAGAAACCAGAGTTTCCACTGCTACTCTTGATTTTGGGTCATTTTCCATATAGGCATCTAATATGGCATCGGATATTTGATCACAAACCTTATCAGGATGTCCCTCGGAAACAGACTCTGATGTAAAAATAAAATTTTTTAAAGACATTTTATCCCCTGGATATTTTAATAACGAGACGCTTATAATGACTATAAATAGATTTTTAAAGCTGGTGTCAATTATCTTGTAGAAAATGTAGCGTCTTGCTTTCTTGGAATCTATTTTTTACTTTTTTCCGAAAGCCATTAAACATAGAAAAGCGAGGTTCTATGAGACCATCTAAAAACCAAAAATAAATTGGCGATAGTGTAAGTGGACTTTATTTGAAGGATTTTTAGCCATTCAAGGAAAAACTCCTTGCTTTTTGTTTCCCTTATATTTCCCTATTAAGTATCCATGGAAGATGGATATGTTTTTTATGAAAAAGTTTATTTTTAAAATATGGAATTTTTTTAAACGAATTGGGAGCTTACTTTACAAGATATTTTTTAGGAAAAGGACATCCTCCAAAGAGAAAAAAACGCCTCCAAAAAAAATCCCCAGAGGATTAAAGAGAGAATTAGAAGATCTTAAAGGGAAGCTTACCAATTTTTTAGTTACCTATAGTGTTAAAAATGGAGTTGTGGCAGAAACAAATAACTACAAGCTCACAAAAAATGCACCTAATCTATATAAAATAGAAGGAAAAGAAAGGAGTGGTAGAACTTATTCTATTGTCATCAGTACCGATGATATTATAAACTCATCTAATGGAAAGATTTCCGGTCTAATTCGAGTTAGCGAAGCAGAGCTAAACAGGGCTTTGCAGTACAATTATACTACTTTGGGTGACTTTTTGGCTAATTTTCAAAGGTTGAAGCTAAGCGAAAGATCCCTAGGTATTGTTTATGAAAAACAAGTTCAATCGGATTGGAAGGAAATTTTAAGCTGGAAACGGTTTTGGAAAGAGCAGTTCCTTTTAAAACTTTCCCCAAATGTAATTGCCGTTTTACTAGCTGTTTTGGATATGGAATTCTACCAATTTTTTATGGATATTGCCACTGAAAAACAGAAAAGAATTGTAGTAGATGAGCTATTTTTTTTAAATCAACAAGTAAATTCGGATGAAACCAATCCGTATACAAAAAACTTGGGACTAGTTCATTTTGAATCTGCTGAGGATGAATTTAAAAAAGTTTATGATTTTATCAAAGAAAAAATGGAAAAAGAAACTTCTTAGGACATGAGTAATAAATTAATCGAGGTTGAAAATCTCTTTATCCGGGATAAAGAAGGAAGATATATACTTAAAAATTTTGATTTTTCACTAGAAAAAGAGCAAATTCATGCTATTATTGGAGAATCTGGAAGTGGTAAAACGAGTTTTGCACTTTCGATTTTTAAGCTTAACAATCAAAATCTTCATATAACTTTCAAAAAGTTTGATTTGATAAAAATTCCCTTGGACAGTTATTCTACACCCAAATTGGAAGACCTTAGGGGAAAAGTCGTATCCCTAATTCCCCAAAATCCTATTTCTGCTTTTCATCCCTACCGAAAAGTCGGAAGCCAAATTATGGAATTCTTTCGTTTGAAAAAGAGCCCTTTGGCAAATTTGGATTCCATTATGACGATTTTATCAGAAACAGGAATTGCATCACCTGATAAAAAGATAAAAATGTTTCCAAATGAACTTTCCGGCGGTGAGAGACAAAGAATTTTAATTTCCATGGCTTTTGCTTTAAAGCCAAAAATAATCGTGGCTGACGAGCCAACTACAGCTTTGGATCCTGTAAATGAAAAAAAAGTTTTGAAATTATTGTATGCTCTTGTTCAAAAGAATAAAACGGGAATGGTGTTAATCACCCACGATTTACGGATAGTTAAAGAAATGGCAGATATGGTTACTGTCCTAAAAAACGGTTTGATAGTAGAAAAATTTAGTATTACTCAAAACTCGATGTCTATTACCAAAGATTATACAAAAAAATTATTAAATAGGTTTAATATTAAAAATTAATAAGGGTTTAAATGTTTTTTAAAAGGTGGATTTTTTATTTTTTATTCCTTCCGTTTTATGGGGTTTTTTCTCAAAGTTCTCATATTATTGAAAAATTGGATATTAGTGATTATCCCATGGTTCAAATATATGTTCGAGAAGGTGTTGATAAAATTCTTACGGGAAAAAGTATTCAAATATCCGAAACCAAAAAAAATTCCGAAAAATTCATAAAGTCAGTAGAAATTATCAGAGAGCTAAACAATAGAAAAATTAAGTTACTTCTATCAATTCAAGCAAGCGATGATAAAATCAAAAATAGCAATTCCAAAGAAATAGCTGCTTGGATGATAAATGAATTGAAGGAAAATGAATCTTTGGGTCTTCACCTGTATTCCCAAAAAAGCCTTTTTTTTGATATGAATATTTCCAAAAAAGATGGGTTATTGAACTTAAATAACCTACCGCTTGACCAAGGGAATAATTTGATTCGGAACTTAAACTTTTTGTTAGAGCAATTAAAAACGGATGAAAACATCCCTACAAATATTTTTATTATTAACCAAGAAGAAGAATCTCTCAAAGATATTCCTTTGGAAAAAGTGATTTGGAAAGCAGACAAACAAGGAAGAGTGATAAATGTTATTGGACTGGATAACGAATTAAATCGAAATTTGGCAAGCTACACGGGAGGAAAATTCTATTCTATAAACGATAAAAACCTCTTTGCAAAAATTCAGAAGAATATAGAAAAATTTAGAAAACCTTCCACCACTATAGAATATAAGTCTCCACACTATCGCTTTGTTGATATATTTTATCCGCTTCAAGTAGATGTAAAAGTAAAGCTTGAGAATAGGGATTATAATTTACAGTATGTTTTAAATTTTCAGAAATATATCGAGATCAAATTGTGGAATATGAAGTTTTTCTATTTTATTTCCATCTTGTTACTGCTTGTTTTATTGTATTTCTATTTTCGAGTAAAAAATAGGGATAAAAAATTAAAAGCTGCCATTGAAAAAAGATTGGAGTATCTAAAATACAAAGATGATCTGTACCACAAAGAAAACGTTTATAGTATGCAGTTTCAGCAAGCCAAAATCCAAACACACCCGGAGGAGAATCAACTTGATTTGGATGAGATCGACCTGGACTTGGACGAACTCGACTTGCCAGAACACTATTTTACCCTCGGACAAAAGTTTTCCAAAGGTGTTTTGATTCAAAAAGAAGGACCAAACCCGGGAAGACAATTTATTATCAATCAAGATACTATTTTTATTGGCAGAGCTGCAACTAATGATTTGGTATTATTGAATTCAAGCATAGAGTCGGTTCACGCCAGAATTAGGAAGATCAAAGGAATCTATTTTTTATTTAATCTGTATGATAATGAAACTTATTTAAATGGTCAAAAGGTATCAGGACCTAAACCTTTGAATGATCAAGATACTATAGGCTTGGGAAAAACTCTATTAATTTTTAAGGGAAAATGAATGGATACATCGCTAATAAAGAAGAAAATTAAAGAATTAACGGATGAAAAAATTTTTACAATTTCCAATTTTTTATCTCTTTCTAGAGTTTTTCTATTACCAATTTTTATATATTACTCAAAAGAATATGTAAAATCACCTTTGAAATTTGATCGAATTTTTATTTTGTTTGGAATTTGTTTTTTAGCAGTTTTAACGGATTATTTCGATGGTTTTTTTGCAAGACTTCTGCATCAGGAAACGATTTTAGGAAGATACCTTGATCCGATTTGTGATAAAATTGTTACTATTGGGGGGTTAGGTGTTATTGTTAAATATTTCCACTTCCCTCTATGGGTTTTGATAATATATATAGTTAGAGAAATACTAGGTATATGGTTGGGTGGTTTTTTGTTTATCAAAAGAAACATACAAGGAAAGCCAAATTGGTGGGGAAAGATTGGAGTTGCAACGGTTGCCCTGTCTGTTGTTTGGTATATGAGTATGCCATTAATTGCATATTATTATCCTAGTGAATCTTTTTTGCATCACCCGGAAATTTCTGCCTATATTCTTTTGTTTATTATTATCGGTGGAGTTTCTGCCTACTCAAAAAGATATTGGAACATCGTGTTTCATCCTGAAAAGGTGTAAAGAACTAAAAGAGGAAAAACAATGAATAGTTATTTAAGAATGCTTTTGGCTGCTGTATCTTTATTAATCTTAACTTTAGTCTTTTTTTTAACCGAAAAAAGAGAAGAGTATTTAAAAGAAGAGGTTTTTTGGAAAGTAAATCCTGATAAAATTATCTACCATCCTCCCTCCAAAGATTTTGCAGAAAAATTTCAAGACTTTTCTCAAGTTCAGTTGACTATTGAAAAACATAACGTTTCTTTGAAAGTGCCTCCGATCTTTACCGTTACGGGAATCGATCCTACTTCCAATACAACTTTTGTATATGAAGGAGGATATAACGTAAAAAATTTATTTACAGAACTATCCGTTTTAAGAATCAAGTCCATTCACATTATCGAAGACGAATTATTAAAAAAAATGGATCTGTCTTTAAAAGATTCACCACGCATTGAAATGTATAAAAATGATAAATTGGTAAAAGCCATTTTTATGGGAAATGTGAAAAGTAACCTTAGGCGTATAGTTGCTGATAATTACATTTTAACCACTTTGAATCACCCATTTGATAAATTTCGCGGGTCTATTGCCAAATTTCGAGAGAGACAAGTGTTCCATCCAGGCCAATACTACATCCAAAAAGTTTTTTACAAAGCCGAATCACAAAATATACACATTGAAAACGAACCCAATGAATACAAAGAACCCATTGGAAATGTTTGGTACAAATATGATGGAAAAAAGATGAAAATTGATCCACTGTTTGGAAACGAAATGTTAAGAATTCTAAAGAGCTTAAACATCGCATTATTTCCGGACGAACCTGACGGACAAGGTTTTGAAATAGCAAAAATTTTGTTAGATGCTCAAACAAACCAAGAAATAGAAATTTTTACTTCCGATGGTATAGATTATCATTTAAAATTTTACCCACCGGTGGATATACTTAACAAACGCTATATACCCTGCAAACGAGTAATAAAAAACATTTTTCAAGAATCGGTTGTGTATGTAAGAGAAGAAGACTTAGGTAAGCTTTTTAACAGCTTTAACACAATTCAAAAAGCTAAAGAGTATGTTGAGCCAAAACATCAAAAACCAAAAGAGCTTCAAAAGAAATAATTTTTTCCCATTAATTATTGCTCTTCGATTTTGATTTTAACAGTTCTACCAAATTTATTTCTCAGTTCAAATTCGCCCGGCAATTGTATTACTTTATTCCTTTCGGGTTCCCTCTTATTTATCAGTTCAAATTCTTTTTTAGATACGGATTTTAATTCAATATACTGCTCAGCCATTCTAACATCAAGATAACCAATACACTGTTGCATTGTTGCAGTTTCTTGTTCAAAGGAAATTTTTTGTCCGGTACTAATTTCAAAACTCTTAGGGAGCATCAACTCTCCTTGAGATGTGGTAAGTTTTATATTTAGAAAATTATTTTTTTCCTTGAAACCATCTTTTAATTTTTTTATATATAAAAAAAATAGACTTATTAATAAAAATATAAAACCAAACCCGTAGACATAATAATAATTAATTTTTTTAGAATCATCTATAATAATAGATACGTTAGGTATTATTTCTTCTATGGTTGAATTTCCCAAACTATATTTAAATATAAGAACCCCATGATTTATCATATTGTTAACTAAAGCACTTGGAAATTCTCCAAATAAAGTAATACCATTTTTATATTCTTGTCTGGTATTTGTATGAAATTCAATTTTTTCCTGTTTAAATGTTAAAGTTTGAAACTCTAGTCTCTTAACGTCAACTCTTGCTTGGTTGACTAAATGTATTATTTCAAAAGGTTCACTTTCTAATCGTACAATTTCATTTCCAAGAGATATCTTTTGAAAAACAATTTGGTTGGTTCTACCTTCTGTTTTTACTTGGAAGTTAATCGATTGTGTGTATTCTATTTTTGTCATCGTAAGATAGATTCCATTCTGAAAATGAATTCGTAAGATAACATTGCCTACGTTCACTCCCGTATGCAACCTATCCCATTCCTTTAAAATACTATCCGGAATGTTTTTTGTATCATCCGGTCGCCTATCACTTAAATCTATCCAGTAGTGGTCCAATAAAGGATTAAAGTTTTTCAATATCTCCATTTCCGGTAGATACATGACAGACAAGTTTTCATTAAAAAAAGGGCTAAAATTGTTTGTTTCTGGAAGGCATCTAAAAATATCATTTATATGATTATAGCTTATATTGTTTAAACATATATTTATTTTAGAACCATAATGAAATACCGTGAAGTAATCATTATTACTAAATTGTGAAAACTGCTTGAGTTCTCTTTTGTTGTAGGTTATGATATTGCTTGAATTAGTATCTTTTAATTCAATTTTTTGGAATAACTGCTTGAATAGAATATGAATATTTTCTAATATTTCTTTTGACAAGTCATTGTTCATACTACCCGATTTATCTATGGTTATATAAATCTTTTTATTTTTAATCTCATCTGATAATAAGCCTTTGGTAATTAGGAGAGGATTTAAAACTATAAATATATAAATAATCAAATTCTTCATTTTTAACCTAACTGTATAATATTCTATCTGTAAATAACATTGCTTTACGATTCATGTTATATTTTACTCCTCCTATAGACTCACAATCTTCCAGTTTATAATTTAAATCAACTCTGTGAATAGAAGCTATAATGCTTGGATTTAAATAGATTTCATGTAATTCATTATCTATAAGTATATGTAGCATATCCCTTTGGATGGAATAATAACTGGGAATTACTAAAGCATTTGTAGAGTTAGTTATATCAAAAGTACCTATGGAAACATTACCAATACTATCTGTAAGAAAATATTTTCCACTTCCGATATTTTGAGATAGGAAAAAAGCCTTCTCATCTTTCTCTTTTGTTTTGGATGGAAGTTGGAACAACTCGTGGTTAAGATAATTTTGCAAGTTGTATTCAAGATATTCTTTCTCAAAAAAATGAAAACCGTTATTTTTGAATTCCATGACTTGGGTATCGAAAATAATACCTCCCCTTTTATACGGGAGAGTATTTGTAATATACTCCATGTACAAATTTTTACCAACCATAACAGGAGAAGAAAGAGAAAAAAACAAGTTTTGATTTATATATTTTTGTTCATTCGAGTTAATGTCCGTAACAAAAAAACTACCTAATAAGGTTGATACAAAAAGTTTGTTTTGTATTATAATTGGAATTCTTAGCACATCACTTGCTGGTAGGGAATAGTCAAACACAATCGGTTGAATGCTAAAATTTTTATTTTTGCATTTCTTTAAGACATCTGATAATTCATAAATGTGTATCTTTGTATTAAAAATTAATAGAACTATAAGTTGATTATTTTTATTTATTCCATAGTGAATGTAATTTACAACTTGGGTGAATTCTCCTAATTTGTAAAAAGGGATATTATCTTCCATAAATAAAAGTGTTGTATCTATAAAAAAAACCTCATTCCCGGAAGTATAAAAAAGAAGGTTACCAATGGAAGCCAACGTATTATATCTATTTAGGGAATTCGGAGTATTTATAGATAACCGGTGGTTTTTGAAATTTTTTTGCATTGTGTTATAAAATACAATTTCTTTAGCCATTGGATTTGCCAAAGCTATAAAGTCATTCGAAAACAGCATGTTACTAAATCTTGAGATATGATTTTTGAACTTGATAACATGGTAATCTTCACTGTCCAAATTCATATTAATAAAACGAGTGTCATTTGATTTGTCAAGTAAAGAATGGTTCATAATCAAATAACTTAACTGTTCTCCGCAATTTGAACAAAAAACGGAATTCAATAAATTAAGTGAATTGCATTTGAGACATAAACAGTTGATTTTAAAACAAACTGGACATGCGTACAATTCGACTTTTTGTTGAATTGTTAGGTTATTCTCACAATAGCAGCACTTCATAAGCCAAAACTAGTTACATAAATATTTCATTATACTTCTTGAAAAGTAATTAATTTTTTTGCAAAACGGATTTTTGTTTGGTTACTTCATACATAACAATTCCTGAAGATATGGCTAAATTTAAGGAATCCGCTTCTCCTTTCATAGGGATGGATACGGAATCATCTAAATTAGATTTGGCAAACTCAGATAAACCATACTGCTCACTACCAAAAAGTAAAGCAACCGGTTTTGCAAAGTTATAGTCATAAAAAACTGTTTTACACTCTGGACTAACCCCAATTATATCAATATTTTTTGCTTTAAGATAGGATATTATTTCTTTTAATTCACATGTGTAAATAGGTAGTGTAAATAAGATACCGGTGCTAGAGCGAATTACATTCGGGTTTAAAATATCTATCCTTGGATCAGCAACTATAAGAGAAGAAACGCCGGCTCCTTCAGCAGTCCTAATGATTGTTCCAAGGTTACCAGGTTTTTCCACCCCTTCCACAATAACGAAGAAATCACCATCCAATTCTTTATCAATATCAAATGTAAAGTTTGGTGACTCACATAGAGCAAGTAAACCGTCCGGTCTATCCCTATAGGATATTTTAGCAAAAATCTTCCTGGGTAAAACGAAAGTTAAAGTATTTATTTTTTCGATTAACTTATTTTCATTTTTACCGATAAAGTATTCAGGTGAAGTGAATATAGCATGAAAGGTAATTTTTTTGGAATGGAAAGCCCTATGTATTTCCCTATAACCTTCGATGGTGAATTGATTCTCTTTGTCTCTGACCCGTTTGTCCCTAAGTTTGATCAGGTATTTTATTCTAGGATTTGAGAAACTACTGATTTCTATGAAAGATCGATTTTTTATCATATACAAATACCCAAAAACAAATTTTTTGTTCACTCGTCAATATATATATTTAGATAATAAAAGTTATTATAAATTAAATTTTAAGGCATACTTGCATGATTACATACTGATCACTATCGGTTTAGTGAATAATATAAATTAGTACATTAGAATATTTATATATTCCAATGTACTAATTTATATTATACTAATGTTTTAAAATTTTTCATAATAACTTTAGTAAGTTATAGTTTTAAATTTTTATGAAAGGGGAGTTTAATTTTCTATAATTTTTCCATCAAGAGAATAATTTTTCTTTGACTTATAGGTTTAAAAAAATAAAACAGTAAACCTTACTGTATTTCTTAATCTTATACCTTTGAGATTGACTTATTAACACTGTCAATAGGATGGTTAGTAAGTTTTTCCATGGCTGTGATTGTATGGTAAGAAACATTAGGAGGTTAAAGTTATCTTTTACATTTAAAACTTTTAATAATTTGATTTCACCTTGGTAAATATAAAAATAAAAAAATTCGGGGGAATTATGACTGTTGCAGAGTTGGATGCATTACCAAAAGAAAAAATAATAAATTATGAACACAAGTTAACATGTGCTGCATGTCAACAAAAGGTAAAACAAATTTACCAATACAATTTATGTAAAAAATGTTTGGTAAATCAATTTAGACGATTGATAAAAATCATTGATTCGGTAAGGAGGTAATGGTATACTATATATGGACTATCCTTTTCAAGAAATAGAAAACAAATGGCAAAAAAAGTGGGAGCAAAGTAAAACTTTTCAAACGAATATAAGTAGCGATAAACCAAAGTTTTATTGCTTGGATATGTTTCCCTATCCTAGTGGAGCTGGTCTACATGTAGGACATCCGGAAGGTTATACGGCTACCGACATAATATCTAGATATAAACGAATGAAAGGATTCGAGGTGTTGCATCCCATGGGTTGGGATGCGTTTGGACTACCCGCAGAAAGATATGCCATGACTACCGGCATTCACCCAAGTATCACAACATCCTCCAATATAGATACATTTCGAAAACAAATTAAAATGTTAGGTTTATCTTATGACTGGTCGAGGGAAATATCTACGACTTCCTCAGAATATTATAAATTTACACAATGGATTTTTTTGAAAATATATAATTCGTATTACGACAAAAAAGAAAACAAAGCAAAACCCATTGATGATCTTATTAAGCAATTTGAAAGCCATGGTACTTCCAAACTAGAGGATCCAGATTTTGAAGATGTTTTCACTTCTGCTGATTGGCTCGCCAAAAATCACATTGAAAAAGAAGCCATTCTTTCAAAATTTAGGCTTGTTTATTTGGCTAGTGTACCGGTGAACTGGTGTGAACAGTTGGGCACTGTGTTGGCAAATGAAGAAGTTGATGAATGGATTGAGAAAGGATATACTGTTGTCAGAAAACCAATGCGGCAGTATATGATGCGAATTACAAACTACGCAGAACGATTGCTAAAAGACCTGGAACTCGTTTCATGGCCAGTCTCAACATTAGAAATGCAAAGGAACTGGATTGGAAAAAGCGAGGGAATGGAGTTGGATTTTCAAGCCGAGAACCAGGATGTCATCAAAGTGTTCACAACCAGACCAGACACTCTTTTTGGAGCAACCTACCTTGTACTTGCTCCGGAGCATCCTTTGGTTGAAAAACTTACAGCAGAAGATAAAAAAAAGGATGTTGAAAAATACCGGAAAAAAACAGAATCAAAAAGTGACATAGACAGAACAGACCTCGCCAAAGAAAAAACGGGAGTTTTTACAGGTGCTTATGCATACAATCCTGTTTTTAAAAACCACAAAATTCCAATCTGGATTTCCGATTATGTGTTATTAAATTATGGAACCGGTGCAATTATGGCTGTTCCTGCCCATGATGAAAGAGATTTTATGTTTGCCAAAAAATTCAATTTGGAAATCAAGCACGTCATACATGGTGCAGAAACCGAAGATATGTGTTTTGATTCCAAAGAGTCTTATTGCATTAATTCAAGCAGTGTTATATTGTCCATAGACGGATTGTCTTACGAGTCAGCCTTTGATAAAATAGCCACTTGGGCAGAGGAAAAAAATATAGGACAAAAAAAAGTTCGTTATAAGTTAAGAGACTGGTTGTTTGCAAGGCAGAGATACTGGGGAGAACCGATACCATTGGTACATTTTCCGGATGGTTATACAAAAGCTTTACCGGAGTCAGAACTGCCTTTGCTTCTACCGGATTTAAAAGAATTCAAACCTTCAGGAACAGGTGAGTCTCCTTTGGCGAATGCTTCAGAGTGGCTAACTGTTTATGATTCAGAATTAAAAATGACAGGCAGGAGAGAGACCAATACAATGCCACAATGGGCTGGTTCTTGTTGGTATTATTTACGTTATATTGATCCGAACAATTCCGAAAGATTTTGTTCTCCTGTTTTGGAAAAAAAATGGATGTCGGTTGATCTGTATGTGGGGGGAGCGGAACATGCGGTTCTTCATCTTTTGTATTCTAGATTTTGGCATAAAATTTTATTTGATTTAGGTTATGTTTCAACACCGGAGCCTTTTAAAAAACTTGTTCACCAAGGACTTATTTTAGGGGAAAACAAAATGAAAATGTCCAAGTCCCTTAACAATGTGGTAAATCCGGATGATGTTGTTCGCGAATACGGAGCTGATAGTTTAAGACTATTCGAAATGTTTATGGGACCTTTTGAAACCGTTAAACCCTGGAGTATGAAAGGTGTTGAAGGTGTTTTTAGGTTTTTAAATCGTGTTTGGAGACTCTACATAGATAAAAAATCCGAAGCATTGCTTATAGACGATTCCGTACCAGAATTGGAGGATTGGAAAGTATTGCACAAAACGATCAAAAAAGTAGAAGAAGATATAGAGGCATTTTCGTTTAACACTGCCATTTCTCAGATGATGATCTTTGTGAATCACTTCACTCCTAAGCAAAATAGACCTAGACAAATACTTGAGCCATTTTTATTAGTGCTTTCTTCATTTGCTCCTCATGTAGCAGAAGAATTATGGGAAAGATTAGGAAATACAGAGTCTCTTGCTTTTCAAAAGTATCCTGATTACAACCAAGAATATGTACAAGAAGATTTAATAACCATTGTAGTGCAAGTGAATGGAAAACTTCGAGGTGAATTTCAAGCGGAAACCGGGTTAGAAAAAGAAGAAGCCATTAGACTAGCCAAACAAAATGATAAGGTAATTCCGTTTATTGAAGGAAAAACGATTAAAAAAGAGATTTTTGTACCAAACAAGTTGGTGAACCTGGTGGTTTGAATGCTCCAGTAGGGACAGGTCTTAAACCTGTCCCTACACAGATGTCCCTACGAGAGATTACCCATACAATAATACAATTTAATCCAATGCTCCAAGGCTAACAAAAGAAGACTGGCTTCCGATACTAAAAGCCATAGAGATTGCAAACTGCAATTTATCTACTTTCCTTGCACCTTCTGCTACATGATCAAAATCACATTGCGGATCTGGGTCCGTTAGATTGATTGTCGGACAAATCGTTTTATTTTTTATCATAAGTGCGGTAGCAGCTACATTGATAATCCCTGCAGCTCCAAACGTGTGACCATAAATGGGCTTGATAGAACTTAAGGGGGGCCATTTCGATTTTGGCTTATGAGAATATAACAATTCCATAGTTCTGCTTTCTGCTAAGTCGTTGTTATGAGTTGCCGTACCATGAGCACATACATAATCTACATCATCTAAGGATTTATCACTAATTCGTATAAGCTTCCGAATTCCTGCTGAGCTTTTTTTTCCAGTTAAATCCATCCGCATGGCATGATCAGCTTCGTTGTAGCTTAAATGTCCTAAAAGCTCTGCGTATATATTGGCACCTCTGGCAAGTGCATGATCTAATTTTTCGATACACAATGCAACAGCTCCTTCTCCCAAAATAAAACCATCTCTTTTAATATCGTAAGGTTTAATGGCGGCTTTTGGATTTTCTTTTTCCAAAGACATAACACGACCAATCGGATCAGAATACATAGACATAACAGGTTGAAGTATTGTGAAGTCATGTCCGGATGCATACATCACATCAGATCGTCCTTTACGTACTGCTTGGTAACACAAGCTGATGGCATGGTGTCCACCTACGCAAGCTGCAGATAGATTAGTTACAAACCCTTGAATATTGCTATTGATTGCTGCTAAGGTGACGGGATTAGATGCCATAGATTGCAAAACTGTATATCTATCAAACATAGATAGGTCTTTTGTTTCATTGTATTTCTTATACATTTCATCCCACCATGCAATAGAACATCGAGAGGAAGAATCTACTAGACCTACTCTATCGGGAGGAATCGTATCTTTTTCCAACCGAGCATCTTTTCGAGCTGATTCCAAAGCTGACATAAGAGATAAAATTTCTCTATTATAGTGAGAAGCCCGTTTTTCATCCAGATCGGGCATAAAATCCTTGTAATTAAAGTTTTTAAGCTCAGCTGCAACTTTTATTGGAAAATTATCTGTTGGGAATCTGGTAATGTAATCAATTTGAGATATCCCGTCTCTCATATTGGTCCAAAAATCGGTAAGGTTTAACGCATTTGGTAGAATTACCCCTATGCCGGTAATCACTACTCTTTGATTGTTTTTTGACATAATTCAATAACGTATAATTTATTTTAACTTTTGACAAGAAAAAAATAAATAAATTTGTGCAAAATTTCATCTAAGGCTGTCAGGGCATACCCGAAGCTCCCGATAGGGAGTTTCACCAAGCAAGTACGGTCAAGTCAATTAAATATTTGACATTAATTAAAGTAAAATAAATATATGACTTTATTTATGGTTAATCAAACTACTTACCATAGGGCATTATAATGAAAAATATAAAAATCAAGTATCGTATTATAATCTTAACAATCCTATTTAGCATATCTTTAGTTATAATTGGATTTTTGGGAATTTTAGGGATGGGATTTTTGGAAGATCAGCAAAATAAAACTTATAATGCCCATATTGTTCCGTTAAGGAACCTTTCCGTTATCAATAGTTTATATGCTGTTAATATTGTAGATGCTTCTCATAAGGTTCGCAACCGAAATTTTAGTTGGGAAAAAGGGTTACAAAGCATAAAGGATGCACAGGAAACAATTCAAAAAAAGTGGAAAAGCTATTCTCTTATGGAGCATACTGAGGAAGAAAAAGAAATTATTGAGGATTTGAAACAGTTATTGATAAAGGCTGACGGTTCTGTAGATAATTTGAATAGAATTATAACAAATAAAGACTATCAAAAAATGGATGAATTTACAATTTCCGAATTGTATCCAAGTATCGACCCCGTAACGGATAAATTCAACCAACTCCTAAATCTGCAGCTTGACCTAACAAATAAAAACTTCGAAGAGAATAAAGCCAAATACAAAACTTTACTTCTACTAATTATAACTTCTATTGTGATTATTCTAGTTATTTCTTTTATTTTTAGCTTTTTTATAATTAGCAGCATTATGAAATTAACAGGCTCATTAAATAACGTTATTTTGGATTTAAGCGATACATCCGGAAAAATTGGAGAGAGTTCATCGAAAGTGAATGAATCGTCTTACCGCTTAAGTTCCGGTGCGTCCGAGCAGGCAGCTAGTGTGGAAGAGTCTACGGCTTCCATTGAACAAATATCTGCTTCGATTTCTCAAAATTCGGAAAATGCAAAAATTACGGAAAAAATGGCAAGTTCTACCGCCAGCAATTCAGAAGAAGGTGGGAAAGCGGTTAAAGAAACCTACAATGCAATGAGAAGTATAGTGGAAAAGATCAATATTATCGAAGAAATTTCCTTCCAAACAAATTTGCTTGCCGTAAATGCTTCCATTGAAGCAGCAAGAGCAGGTGAACACGGGTTGGGTTTTGCTGTTGTCGCAACAGAAGTTCGAAAATTAGCTGAAGGCAGTAAGATTGCAGCAAAAGATATACGAGAGCTGGCTTCTAAAAGTTTGCAAGTCGCAGAAAATGCAGCCACTAAAATTAATGAAACAATTCCCAATATCAGCAAAACTTCTCAATTGATTCAAGAAATTTCATTAACATCCAAAGAACAAAATGAAAGTATGGAGCAAATCAGTACAGCAATGAATCAACTCAATCAAGTAACCCAAGACAATTCTCAAGCAGCTGAAAACCTAACTTTGATTTCGGAATCATTAAAGGAATATTCTTCCAAATTGGATCAAGCAATCACACACTACAAGACGAGCTTTATCCACCTTTTTACTTAAAAACTTGAAAATACAATGAAAACAAAAATTAAAATTTGCGGAATAAAAGATAAAGATATAGCCAACCTTTGTGTTGATTTGGGTGTTGATTATCTTGGATTTAATTTTTCACCGGTAAGTAAACGAAGAGTAGACTTAGAAATTGCTTCGGATATATTGAACCATTTAGACAGACATAATAATCGTTATTTTAAGATTGTAGCTCTCTTTTACAAAAACACTATCGAAGATATTCAAACAACCATAAGTTCTCTCACTATAGATTTTATCCAATACGTTGTAGAAGATAAAACGGTTGATTTGGAAACAATTCAAGCTTATAACATACCTTTGATTCCTCAAATCGCAGTATCTCAAAAAATAGAGGATATGCACCTATCAAGATATAAATCCGATTTTGTTATTTTAGATAGCTATAAGAAAGGAATGGGTGGGGGAACCGGAGCAACTTTTAATTGGGAATTGATTTGGTCCGTTAGTAGAAAATACTTCTTAGCCGGAGGGCTAAACCACATTAATGTTAAGAAGGCTATAGAATTTCTTTCACCCTATGGTGTGGACACTGCAAGCGGAGTGGAAAGCAGTCTCGGTGTTAAAGATGCGGACTTGATTAAAAAATTTTGTTATGAAGTAAACTCTTAGTTAAAACTTAAAATAGTAGCCCGCTTCGTATTGGATTTCATTCTGACTGTTTGAATATTTATTATAGGTAGCGTCAAGTAAAAAACCGGAACTTTTGTTTACCATGCTTGTATGAGAATAGTCATACAAAAACAAGGCATCAAACAAGTTGAATAAATAGATTCCCAGTATAACAGCAGCAATCGTTGTACCTTGTCGATAATATTGATTCACCTTGGAACGAGTAGATAATAAATTTGAAAAGCTGTAAAGGCTATAGGCTTGTAAAGTCGTATTTTGTCCGCTGTCTAACGCTTGAGCGGCAAACAAGCTTTGTAAACCGCTATTAAATTTCTTTTTTGATTTTTTATTATCCTGGTAGGCTTTTACATATAAAGCGCTACCAAAAAAAAGCATTGCAGGATAAGCATATACTTTCCAATCCGGATCTCGTCTATAGTTTTGCCCCCATCCTGGCATTACGGCTGACCTTTTGAATACTTCCCACCTAAAAGAATCAAAATTGTTTCCCTGACGAGAAGCCGGACCATTATTATAACCGTTATTGCTATAGATGTCGTTATTATTTGGCTTGTAGTTCGGATTGTTATTTGAATTACTTGGTTTTGTGTTCGGGCGATTATTTGAATTTGAACTGCTGTTATTGTTTGGTCTGGTGTTCGGATTATTATTTGGATTCAAATCCGGATTAGCTTGAGAATTTGACATTGTTTCTTCCACATTCTGGATAACCAAAAAGTCTTTCACTGTGTAAATTTTATTATTCGGATTTTCTACAACCAAATCATATTCTCCAATGTCCTCTGAAGATACATCAAATTTTATTTCAATTAAATTATCATTTTTATATTGGAAATCTCTTATTCGGACGGTGTTGTTTTCCGATTTTAAAAAAATTTTTGTCTCCGGTAGAAAGTTCTTTCCTCTTATTTTCAGAACCGAATTCCCATCTTGCACTGTTATTGGTTTTATTTTTTCAGACTCGACTATGGGAGAAAGATAAACCTTAGATTTAAAAAATTTCCACTTAGACCAAGAAATATTACCGGAGTGTCTCTTCACTCCAATACGGGAACGATAGTTACCAGGGGGTAGATTTAAATCTATCTCATTCTTTCTGGTTTTTTTGTTTAAGACCAGGTTTCCTTGTCGATCTTTAACTTCTACAATATAATAGTCTGCTCCTTCAACATTATCCCATGCCAAAGGAACCACATCTCCTTCTTGGGCAAAATTATAAGAACAAAAAAACAGAAATAAAAATATAAATAAACTTTTGTATATAGTGGATAATCCCATATTTGTCTTTTATAAATAGACTATCGGAAATTTTATCTCTAATAATCTTGCTATGTTCGTGAAAACGAAAGTTAATTTAATAATTATGTGGGTTTTGTCAATGAAAATTTTTAAACTTTTCCTACGAACTAAAACCACACCCTAAATCACCTAAGCAAAAAATATTGACTAAAATAGAAAGATGTTTAATATTAGATAGAATGAAAAGGCTTGTTTGCTTACTCTGTCTTACTATAATTATTTCTTGCAAATTGCCCCAAGATATAATTGAAATTTCACCTATTTGGCAATATAAAATAGTTTCGGATAATGATAATATTCAAGATATACTCTCTGAAAAATTTCAACCTGTAACTTCTACAAAAAACCTACATGAATTATTACCGGAAAAAAAAGGCTTTCTTTGGTTAAAAACGGAGTTTAAGGGCGATATAGTACCTAAAAAGGAGCCACTTTCCATTGGACTTGGAAAAATTGTCTGGGCGGATGAAACGTATTTAAACGGCTCTAAAATCGGGAAAATGGGTAAGTTTTCTCCTTATCCATGGAATGCATGGACAGAAAATAGGATTTATCCCTTTGAAAAAAACAATCTACAAGATACAAATGTAATTTTACTGAAAATTTATGTAGAAGGGGAAGGGTTGGTCGAAGATAAATTAGTTATCGGATATAGAAAAGACGTGGAATTTCACTACCTGCCAAATTCCATTATAACAAGCTATATCAATATTCCTCTTGCTTTTTTATTCTTTTTTATATCCGTTTATCATTTTTTAATCTATTTTAAGAGAAAAAAGGAAAAAGAAAATTTTTATTACGCCTGGTTTGGTATCATATATTCCATTTATATAACCAATTTTTTTTCAAGTAAGCTATCCTATATCGGAATTTCTTATCTGGCTTATCAAAAAATAATTTTTTCAAGTATATTTATCGCATCTTATTTTTTGGCAAAATTTTTAACCGTCTTTATGGAAAGGGTAAATAAACCCTATATTAAATATACATTGATAGCGTCCTGCTTGATTCCTATTTTTATTGAAGTGTTGCAGCCAAATTATATTTTACTTCGAAAAGTTACGAATCTCCTTCTTATTTTCATTTTTCCAATTATGAGTTACTCGGTGTATGTTACGATATGGGGACTAAAACAAGGGAAAAAAGAAGCGAAAGTAATTTTGTACGGACTCATTCCCCTTCTTATTTTAATTAGCTATGACGCTATTTTTATTATACTCGGTAAACCAATCAATTATTTTGTTTCGGGTTTAGGATTCACAATTTTTTTAAGTAGTATTATGTTTATGATCGCCAATAAAACCGTAGAAATTCATAATTATACAGACGATTTAAATGCGAACCTCGAAGCAAAGGTAAAAGAAAGAACAAGAGAAGTCACTCAAAAAATGGAGGTAATCGAAGCACTCAAAATCCAACAAGACGGAGACTACTTCTTGATTTCTCTAATAGAAAAGCCTTTGGCAACAAATTACAATAAATCTGTTTTTATCTCTACGGAGTTCTATATTTCTCAAAAAAAGCAATTTCAGTTTAGGAACAGAAATGCTGAAGTAGGTGGAGATATATGTGTCACTGGTAATTTGAGATTTTTTTCACCCGAAAACCGTTATGTTGTTTTTTTTAACGGAGATGCAATGGGTAAATCTATGCAGGGAGCCGGTGGCTTTATTGTCATGGGAACAGCTATAAATTATATCATCAGTAGATCAGCTAAAAATGATAGATTACTTTTTATAACTCCAGAACAATGGTTAAGAGAGACGTATTTTGAACTAAATAATATTTTTAAAACCTTTAATGGTTCTATGATGATTTCGGGAGTTTTAGGTTTGGTGAATGAGTCTACGGGAGAGATGGTGTATTTTAATGCGGAGCATCCTTGGACAGTTTTACTTCGAGAAAAGGAAGCAACATTTATTGAAACGGAATTGTCGCTTCGGAAACTCGGTTGTGACTCTGAATTTGATTTTAGCATAAAAAGGTTTCAGCTTCTCCCCGGAGATGTACTGATAGTCGGCTCTGATGGTCGAGATGATCTGGATATAGGGAATGAGTATAAAGTAATGAACGAAGATGAGACCTTATTTTTAAAATTTGTTAAGTATGCAGAAGGTGATATCAAAAAAATCGTAGAATTGATACAAAACGCAGGTAAAATTACGGACGATCTTTCTTTATTAAGGGTTGGGTATAAAGAAAACACAGTCCCCGTAAATGATAATCTTCAAAATAATTCCCTCCAAGTGTCTTCTATGGATTTGGAAAATAAAAAAGTCGAAAGAGAAATCGAGATACTAAAAAATCTAATTGAGCAATTCCCAAACGATTCTCAATACCTCATCTATCTCGCCAATATTTATGTTTATCATAAGTTATTTGATTTGGCAATTCCGTATCTGGAACGGTATATATCCATTGAGCAAAATCCCGTAGAGGCTTTGTTTAAATTATCCGTATCCTATCTCCATACAAAACAGTTTGAAAAATCAATTCAAATAGGCGAAAAAGTTTTAAAATTCCAACCGGGGAAGATTGCCAACCTTCTGAATTTGGCAGAAGGGTATCGTCAAGCGGGAAAACCGGAAAAATCACTGGAATTTGTGAATGAGGTCTTGAAGTACAAACCCCAAAACAAAACAGCTCTTCTTCTGCAAAAGAAGTTAAAACTACAAGGATGACTTAATGGACAAAAATATTCTTTCGACAATTGAATCAAGATTCTCTTGGGAAATATTAGAGAGTGAAAAAACTCGTGTAAGGATTTTACTTATTGTAATGCTTTTTGCATTTAGTTTTTGGTGTATTGCCGGGACTTTTTTTCGATCCGAATTGTATACCATATTTCAAAAAGAGTTTCCAATAAAAATTGTTCTTAGCGTTTTATTTTTTGGTATATGTTACGAAAGCTTTTCTTTATTTCTTTATTCTCATTTTTTAAAAAATAGAAAACCAGTGCCGGATATAGCAAGGTTTGCCAACAGCTTTGTGGAAACCTCCCTTCCCTCGCTTGTTATCTATTTTATGTCAAATATTTTGGAGAGTTCTTTGGCATTTTTTTCTCCTCTTCCTTTTTTTTATTTTATTTTTATAACTTTGTCTATTTTGAGGTTAAATTTCGGATTGAGCTTTTTTACCGGGTTAGTTGCTGGTTTTGAACTATTGGGAATTGCACTCTACCAGATTCCTAAATTTGATTCTATTGCTTTCGGAAATCAGTACTTCACTTCTTATACCCCGATAATTATAAAAAGCGTCGTTTTGCTCATTACAGGAATTATTGCAGGTTTGGTTGGCAAAAAGGTTAAAAAAAGTCTCATGTTGTCCATTCATATTTTGCAAGAAAAAAATGAGATTATAGGTATGTTTGGTCAGTATGTATCTCCGGCGGTTGTTGATAAATTGATTCAGCAAAAAACTACAATGCCACCGGAAGTGAAGGATGTATGTATTATGTTTTTGGACATACGAAACTTTACAACCTTTTCAGAATCCAGATCACCGGAAGAGGTGATTGGATACTTAAACACAATTTTTCACTATTTTATAGATATCGTAAATCAAAACGGTGGTATGGTGAACAAATTTCTTGGTGATGGATTTCTTGCAGTGTTTGGAGCACCTCTCTCAGACAATGGAAAAGACGTGGAAAATGCTGTTAAAGCTTCTATTCAATTGGTAAACAAGCTTGATATCCTGAATGACCAAAATGTGATTCCCCACACAAAAATTGGAATCGGACTTCATGCAGGTCAAGCAGTAACAGGAAATGTTGGTTCTAACGAGAGAAAGGAATATACATTGATTGGAGATACGGTCAACCTTGCTTCAAGAGTAGAACAGATGAATAAAGAATTTGGCAGCCGATTACTCATAACGGATTCTGTTTTTAAAAAATTGCCGAACCAAGAATTTTGGATGCCTGTCCCCTTAGTAAAGGTAAAAGGTCGCAAAGAAGAAGTGCAATTATATAGATTCGAGCCTAGTCTTTGAGATAGAATTTAGCCTAAAGCCAAGCTAAAAAACGGATGATCTTTTATATTTTGAAAGTAGTCCTCACCAAACAACTCTTTAGTCTCTTCAGGGACTTTGTAGTATTGAAAGATTAAATCTTCTAATTCCGATTCTTTTTGCGTAAGTGTTATTTGTAGCATTTTTTTGGAAAGAATCTCTGCCAACCTTGTAATCCTATCTACGTCCGATACTGTCGGGACTTCTTCTGTGGAGAAATTTTGTTTTGATATAACATCTAAAAAGAAATCCGGCATTTTCCAAAGTTTGAATATCTTTATTCCAAGCTGTATGGAATCTATTTTAAACTCTTCTTTTTCAATGACGGATAAGTCTTTCAAACCAAATTCATAAATTTTTAATACTTCTTTGTATTTCTCAAAATTGAGAGCAAATACCATCATACCAATTTTTCTAAACAAAGATGCTAAAAAAACGTCTTCTCTTAATTTTTTTAAATTAAAGGGATTTACCAAATCAAAGGAAATAAGAGAAGTTAGCAGCGGAGATTCTTTTAAATGCTTTTCATAAATGGGTGCCTTAAGACCTTTACTCATGTTTTTATTAAATTCCAAAAAAACGAGATTTTTAACCGTTTTGGTGCCAAGCAAAGTTATGGCATCTTTTAGATTGTGGATACTACCAGATCTTCCGTAATAGGCTGAATTGGCTACTCGAATAATATTTGTACTAATGGCAGTATCCGGACTTATCACTTTTTCCAATTCATAACTACCATGAGATGGATCATTCGGGTCAAACTGCAAAGCCTTGATTACAACATTTGGCAAAGGGGGAATTCTAACCTTAGTCAGGTCTAAATTATTGGATTTATAAACAACAACTTCTTTTGTAAGTAAATCTTTCCTCCCTAATCCTTGAGCGACTTTTTCCACCAGTTTAAATTCATCAATAGGCTTCAAAATAAAAGAATTGATTTTAATCTGTAAGAGTTGTTGTATTAGCTCGGATTCGGAATGATTTGTCACCATAAAAAACTTCATTTCCGGATATTTTGGTTTTAATCTTTTAATTGCCGTAAGTCCATCCATGACAGGCATTTCGTGATCGATAAAAACTATATCCGGTTTTATAGATAAGCTTTCTATGTTTTCAATGGCATCTTTCCCATTTCCAGCTTCTCCGATAACCCGAAATTGTTTACGAGCTAAAAATCTTTTTAACAAAGTCCTTTCAATAATAGAATCCTCTACTATCATGACCTTGTAAAATTCTCTAGTTTCCAAATTCAATCCTAGTGGTGGTTTGGATGTTTCGCTCATTCTTCTTTCCTTTCACATATAAAATCAGTGATTTGTGATTTACTTCAAAAGTTTTTTACTTAAAATTTACATTTATCTTATTATTCGTTTTTTTGAAATAAAAAAATAAAATAATTTTTATAACCATTATACCATGGGTGTATTGAGAGAATATAGGCATTTCTTTTCTAATTCTCTTTTTGTGGCAATTTATGCTTTACTACTTTACCATCACAAATCTAACAATTTTTTCTGTTGCAAAATTTCCAATAAGTGTTCCGTAAAGAGAGTAGCGTCTGTAGACTTGAGATGTGAGTAATCTATACAGTCAAAGTTTCGCAGTGATTCATAATCTTCAAAATGAATACCCGGAGCACCAGAGCTATGAATAAGTGCGTCCCAAAATTTTTCTCGAGATAGGTGTGTCTTTTCTCTCTTAAGATATTCTTTGGTAGATGGCATTCTCAAAAAAGCAATTTTTACACCACGCTTTTGTAAAATTTGTACGGATTTTCTTGTCCGTTCCAGAATGATTTTTAGCTGTTGCTCGTTAACAATTTCATCTAAATTCATTCCCTGTATAAGCTTCTTCTGTAGTTGAAAAAGGAATGACGGACTATGAAAAACAATTTCCGGCAGCTTCGCACGCCGTTCAGCATCCATAAAAGTTAATTGGCGTGAAACCTGTGGTGGAACACGAACTTCCGTATTTTTTCTGTCCCAATTAATAGCACCATTTAGAATCAGTTGAAATCCAAGTTCTTTTTTGGAAGGGTAAACGAAAATTTTCTCCAAATTGAAATTTAGAAAGTGGCTGAATCTGTCAGCAATGGTACGATTCTTTGCGTAATTTATATACTCATCGGATTTGCGAATAGTTCTTAAATTAAAATAAAAATTTGGTACGATACCGCAAATAATCAGTCCTTTAATGTTTTGATCTTGAGACAAGTCTTCGAGTATTGGCAATGGAGAACTGCCATTAATCGCCAATTGGATAACCGGTTGTTTTGTAAGTTCACTAAGACGAACAGTATCAATACCATAGAAAACGCGTGAAGAACCTATAATGATGATTGATTCTTTTCCGATTTGGGATGCTTGTAAACGCTTGTCAGCCCAGAGGTCTTTGTTATCATCATGAACAGAAATAAATCCCATATGCCGCCAGAATATCTCCCAACAAACAAAGAAAATCACGGTTATTATTAATACATTCCTGCCTATTTTCCCAAATGAAGTTGCTTTTGAATTTTTAAAAGACTTAAAATTGAAAATAAATAAACGCATTACCACCTCCTCCGCGAATATAAATAATGGTTATTATCATACCGATCCAGAGTAGTCCTACTGTTAATTGTCTTTTTTCTGCAAAAATATTTTCTATCGTTGAATCACGAAATTTCCAGTGCCGCCAAAGAAGCAAGATGCTCATAATAGTGATACCAAAAACATAGGTTATTTTTAAGTTTTTCCCTTCAAAGTTAAAATTGACAAGTCCTTTGAGTATTTCCCAAGAAGTTCCCAAATCAAGAGAACGAAAAAAAATCCAAGTCAGACTGATTACCAAAAAAGTAAATATAGCGTTTATAGGTGATGAGCGATTTAAGGACTTATTCGAAAAATCAGATATGTTTAAACGGCGATACAATCGTTCTAAAATCAAATAACATCCGTGTAGCCCTCCCCAAATGACAAAGTTCCAAGAAGCACCATGCCATAGTCCCCCTAAAAGCATAGTGATCATGATATTTACAGCAGTTCCGGAGAAATTACTACGATTACCTCCTAGAGGAATATATAGATAATCTCTCAGCCAGGAGGAAAGAGATATATGCCATCGTCTCCAGAAATCAGAAAATCCGGTTGCTGCGTAGGGGAAGTGGAAATTGCGAGGAAGATGAAATCCAAGAGCCAGGGCTGTACCAATAGCACAATTCGTATATCCGTTAAAATCAAAATATATCTGCATGGAGAATGCCAGTACCCCAGTCCAGTCATTGAGAAAATTATGTGCTAGGCGAGAAGAAAACACATCTTCTACTATAGGTGCCAGGGCAATATCAGCCAACACTGCTTTTTGAAAAAGCCCAAAAGTCAAAAGAAATATGCCCCATCCGAATTCATTCGCTGTAGCACGTCTTTCACTACTACACTGGGGTAAAAACTCTTCGGAACGTACAATTGGTCCAGCCACGAGCTGGGGGAAAAAAGATACATAGAGTGCAAAATCTAGAAAATTGGAAGTGGGTTTTATGCGACGAAAGTAAACATCCAGGGAATAGGATAGTGATTGAAAGGTATAGAAAGATATACCGACAGGAAGGATAATGCTGAAAGGTGCGGGTTGATAATCAAGTCCCCAAAATTGAAACAGGTGTTGAAAATTTTCCATGATAAAAACGCCGTATTTGAAATACCCTAGGAGTCCTAGATTGGCAACTAGGCTTACGATTAACGCAAGTTTTCGACTAGTCCTATTTTCTTCCGGCATTGCATATAAGTAACGGGCAACTTGCCAGTCAATTATTGTTGAAATCCATAACAAGAAGATAAATGGCGGATTCCAAGCAGCATAAAAGATATAACTACCCAACAATAAAGCTGTTTTTTTTACTTTCCATGAGACAGGGAGATAATGAAATCCAAGGATCACTATGAAAAAGGTATAAAAGCTAACTGAATTAAAAAGCATAAGGAAGGATTTATTCGAAATTTAGTTATTCCAAATGCTTTTAACATGGAAAATAGTCAATTAAAAAATTTTACTTTGGAACATTAACCTTATCTCAGTACCATGATTATTGGAAGTTTCTTTTTTTTCTTTTGAAAATATTTCAATTTTTCCTTTGTATTCATGGATAAACTTTTTTATCAAGGGCATTCCAAATCCCGTACCGTCTTCACCTTCCGTTCCAATCCTGCTTGTAGTCTTTGTGTAATCAAAAATATCTTTCAGCATTTGTTCCGGAATCCCAATTCCTTGGTCAATAAATGTTAGAATTATAAACCCTTCTTTTTTTTCTGATTGTATTGATATTGTAGAAAATGGATACGAAAACTTTATAGAGTTCGAAAGTATATTATTGAAAACCGAATTTACAAGAGAAACTTTTTCAGCAAGCACATTGTGATCTTTGTCTACAGAAACGGATAATTCTATATTTTTCTTTTTCAAATTTTGTTGCAAAAGCAATACGGATTCTTCAAGAGATTCTTTTAAGTTTACAGGCTCTAGGTGTAAAGATTCGTTTTTATCTTCCATTTTTCTCATTTTTCGAACCAATTGGATTAAATCATAGCCTTTTGTAGCCACTTTTTTCAAATCTTCTTGCAGTTCCTGAAACTCAGTATAGCTATCTATAATATCTAACATCGATAAAATAGAAGCAAAAGGAGCATTCAAATCATGGCATAGAATGTGTAGCAATTCTTTTTGTTTCATCATCAATTGCCTAAGTTCCAAATGAGTATAGACCCTGGCAAGAAGTTCTTGCTGATTAAACGGTTTGGTTATATAATCAACAGCTCCCAAATCAAATCCCTTAATAACATCTTCTATTTCAGTTTTTGCCGTTAAAAAAATAATAGGAATATCTTTTGTTTTGTGGGAAATTTTTAGTTTTCTGCAAACTTCAAAGCCATCCATGTTTGGCATCATAATATCTAGTAGTATAAGGTCGGGAATAACTTTTTCGATGACTTTTAGTGCCTTTTCTCCGTTATGAGCGATATAAACCTGAGAAACTCTATCTTTTAAAATAGTACTAACCAAATGAAGGTTTTTGGGTGTATCATCCACTATCAAAACAGATGAATTGGGAAAATTTCTTAGACTCATAGATGTTAAATTTCTATTCCAAATGTGTATGTCTTTCGTTTTTTTATGGATACTTCCAAATCTACTAAAAATATCGTTTATCAATAGAGAAGAATTTACTCAATAATACATTTAGATAAAAGGTTAATAATATGGATTCAAAATGGGCAGCTATTCTTTTAATTATAGTCTTTCTGAATTGTCGTCACAATCGGGTAACGTTTAATGAACATGGAGAGCCAGGGCTTAAAAAAGAAATTATAAGTAATTATTATTTTTTTGGTTTAATACCTTCTAAACAATTACACAATTCAACCGAATACTGTGATAAAAAGGGAATATACCAAGTACACTCATACACATCTCCCCAGAACGCACTTTTGGCGTTTTTGACGATAGGCATCTATTATCCAATAACAATAGAAATAATATGTGATAATTCCGACTTAAGCTACAAATTTGAAAAGGTAGTGAATTCTCAAAATGAGATATACTATAAGGTATTCACAACACGGAAGAAACTACCTAAAAAGATTTCATATTCGTTGTTCGGGAAAGGAAGATAAAATGATGCGAAAAGTGTTTATTCTTTTTTTAACTTTGTCTATACTAATAAATTGCCATACGGTAGAAGTAATTGATGATACAAAGGCAAATTTAGACGTTCCAAACAAATCTACGGAAAGGTGGTATGCCTCTTTTTTATTTGGAATAATAGAGTTAGAACCAAAAAAAGGAACAAGCTTAAATTGTAAATTCGGAGTAAGTAAAGTAAAAATGGAATATTCCGACTTAAATTTTTTTGTTGAATTAGTTTCTTATCTTGCTGTTGCCGGTTTAATATCCCCTATGATTGTATCATTCAATACAAACAAAACTTATTGTTTGGCAGAAAATCCAAACCAACCTAAAAAAGAACAATTACTCACTCCAACTCAAAATAAAACAAATGAAAAGAAAAACGAAAATACTACGGATTTGGATAATATAGCAATATTAAAAGATGGAACGATACTATCAAATATAAATTTAGAGACTATCGAAGAATTTACCATAATAATAGATAAAAACGGAAAGAAAAAGATAACAATTACTAAAGTAGATGATACATTTAATCGTATATTAGTTTTAAAAAATGGCTCCATATTAACTGATCTTAAGGTAGAAACCATAGAAGGTTACAAACTTGATGTTTTATTCGTCAAAAATGAAACTGAAAAACAAAAAGGGATCGATAATTTTCGAAATGATTTAATGTTGAATGGTAGTAATAGAGCTTTGCTAGTTGAAAGCATTTCGGATAAATGGTTTGTTTTTGGTTTTAACGCTCTTGGGGAAATGAAGGAGTTTGTTCCGAATAAAAATACGGATTTTGAACTAATACGAGAATTCAAAAAATCGGAAAAAGAAAGGGATAAAAACAAAATTGCCAAACTTACCTCCGAAAAACTTGGATTTAATCTCTTGGAAGACTTCATTTTGACAACAGATAAGAATGGAAATAAAAAACTATATAATAAAGATGAAATTCATTCTATGAAATAGAATGTAGCTAAAAAAATTGCTTTACCCTGGTCATTCCAAATATAGCGAAACAATCTTATAATCTTATACAATTGGCAATAATTTTTTATAAAAAGTTGACAGTTTTTTAACTCAAGAAAATATTTGAA
Source organism: Leptospiraceae bacterium (assembly GCA_024233865.1). Classification (GTDB taxonomy): domain Bacteria; phylum Spirochaetota; class Leptospiria; order Leptospirales; family Leptospiraceae; genus JACKPA01. The sequence goes on from JACKPA010000016.1 coordinate 58,605, forward strand.
TAGAGGCAACTTTGTCTCAGTAGTAATTTTCTCAAATAACAATAAATAATGATTAGGAGTATGGATAATGATAAAAGATATAGTAAATTTATTTATTTTTTGTTTTTTATTAGTCAATTGTACAGGACTTAATATCGGTCAAATTTATAGAACACCCTCTACGAGCCCGACTCCGGACTATACTAATCCAGTATCCATGGAGTATCGAGGAGGTTGGATTTACCATAACAATACGGTATCCGGGCAGATTGGTCACGGTGCAACGACAAGACTGAGAGGGCAATCTTGTTCTCATTCGGTTTTATGGTTAGTGTCGTGGGGTGATTCAAGCATAGAAGCCGCGAAGTTAGATGGTGGAATTTCAAAAGTTGCTGCAACTGAATTTAATCAAATGGGTATTGTATCAGCAGTTTACCATCGTTTTTGTACCATTGTAATTGGCGATTGAGAGGAAATTGATATATGAAAAATCTATTTATACTATTATTGCTTATTTTTAGTTTGGTAAGTTGTGCTATCGGACCAACAAGTGGTATTTTGTTAACCACCAATACTTTTCCGGGTGAATTCAACCCTGCCAATAATGTAAGGTCTGTTAAAACGGCAGAAGGATGCCAACATTCGATTTTAGTATTGTTTGCATGGGGACATGCCGGTGCCGGTTACATAGCTTATGAAAACGATATCAAAAAAATTTCTACTATAGATCATTATACTCGGAACGTGCTAATCGGTCTCTATAGAAGTTACTGCACAATAGTTTCAGGAGAATAAAAATGAAAAAATTAGATTTCTTGTTTGTGGTTGTATTCACTTTATTTTTAAATGCTTGTATTTCCTCCCCTACCCAATCCGTATTATTTACTTATACGGATCAACACATGTATGGTTTGAGTCATGGAAATCAAATTGGATCGGGAAGCGTATCAAAATTTGGTAAAAGTTGTTCGTTTTCCAGTTGGTTTTTATATTTGCATGTCTTTTATTATGGAGGTGGCGGAAGTATAGAAGAAGCAGTGCAAGACGGAGGTATAAAAAATATAGCTGTAGTCGATAGAGAATCTCTGAGCATACTTGGACCTATATTTTATAGAGAATGTGTGGTTGTCTGGGGTGATTAGATATAGTTGCTTTTAATTTTATCAATATATTCACAAAATCCTTTTTGCAGTTCTGGGGAATTCGTTTTTTGAATCACACCGTTTTCCAAGTGCATAAACTGAAAAAGAGCTGCTCTATTTGTGGTTTTTAGTTTTATGTGATTTTCTTCTTTTTTGAACGGATGCGGGTACAAGTATTTTTCTAATTTCCAAATGGTATTTGCTTCACAAAAGAGGTCAATGGTTTCTTCTTCATGGACGGTGAAATTTAGCGCATGGTAGTTTTCCAAGCCTTCGTCGATTTTAACGTTAGAAATAAAACTTCCGCTAAGCTCAGTGACTTTGATAATCTTGGGAACAAGGAATTTTCTAATGGCGTTCTTATTCCTATCATAAGCCATCAAATACGAATCAACCGAATTTCTTTTGATCAAGCGGTATGGTTCTAACTCCCTATATTCAAAATTATTTGGTAAATTTTTATAATATTGAATTTTGATTGGATTTTTATCTTTTACAGCTTTTATTAATTTGGGTAATACATCATCTTGCTTCAAAGTATTTTCCGGTTCTTTGGTCATGTCTTGGGTGTACTGTTCCAAATTGGGAAATATATCCAAATCCGTAGAAAACAACTTCTGAGAAGCTGTTAGGAGATAAAAAGAGCGAAACATCGAAAAATTATTCACAATACAATAAGAAATTTCGGTCAATTCCTCGGTTGAAAAAGATAATCTTGCGTCATTTGAAGACGTGTCTATTTTATAAACGTTAGTTTCGGAGGAATCCTGTGCCAGAAAACTTTTGTAGAGTTTTATATTAAAACCCAACTCTTTCAAAGCATCGATATCTCTATGTAACTTTTTGTAATCAGATTCTATGTTTAAATTATTATAGAATTCTTTCATCAACTTCTTTATCTTTCGAAATGTTAAACCGTTTTTATACTTCAATAGATTGAGAAGCAATGCAAGTTGTCTTGATTCGGTTTCGTTAATTGGTTTAGGATTGATCTCAAGTTCCAAGTCTTCTTCTTCCATAGATATTTCCTTTTAGTTTATTTTTCCAAAGTATTCGATTTCTTTCTCTAAGGTAATACCAAATTTATTATAAACACGTTCCTTCACCAATTCAATCAAGAAATGAACGTCGCTTGCCTTTGCATTTCCATTGTTTATGATAAAATTACAGTGTTTTTGAGATATTTCAGCGTCTCCTTTTGTCATTCCTCTCAAATTCACCTTATCTATCAATTCCCAGCTTTTGATTTCTTTTCCGGATTCATCTTGAATTTTCGGGTTTTTAAAAACAGAACCGGCACTCTTCCTGTTTTCCGGTTGAGATGCCTTACGTTTTTCTCGCTTTTCTTTCAAAGACAATTCTATTGTTTCCAAGTCTCCTTTTTCTGTTTGAATCTCAATCCCAAGTATGATAGAGTCTTTTTCTTGTAGGAACTGAGTCCACCTATAGCCATAGTCGATATCAGACTTAGCTAACCTAATAACTTTGTCTTTTTTTAAAACATCCACAAATTGAATCACATTAAAAAACTCCCCCCCATAGCAACCAGCATTTTGAATCACTGCACCACCAACGGAACCGGGAATTGTGCTTAAAAATTCCAAACCGGTGTAGCCCATTAGAGAAATATTTCTAAAAACCGGAGTTGTGTTGGCAGCAGCTCCGATATAAAAGCTTGAGTCCGAAATTTGATTGTAGTCCTTAAACGTTCCGCTGAGACGAATGACTGCAAAATCGTCTGGAGTATCAGATATCAGAATATTCGTCCCTCCGCCAAGCAACTTATACGGAAGGGAATAGTTCGATAATAAACATACTGCATTTACCAAATCGTCTACAGAAGCCGGTTCAATAACCAAAGGGGAAACGCCTCCTATTTTGAAAGATGAGAATTTTGACAAAGGCTGATCTCTTTGAATATTTACTTTATTTTTTGATAAATCAAAAATTAACTCTTGAATTGGTATAACCATTTTTAACCTGAAGGTTCTCTTTGTTCAAACTATGGTAAGCAGATTGCTTAAGAAAACACTTTTTTTTTCTTAAAAATTCTGCTTTTTTAGAAAAAGTTATCAAAGTTTTTATAGTTGATTTGATTTTTATTGACTTAATAATTAATAAAAGAATATTATAAAATTAATTTTTGATAGGCTACCCATGGAATTTATTTTAGAATCGACAAGTTTTACCGTTTATTTTAAAAAGTGTACAGAAATCAGAAGAAAGGCATTTGACCTAGAAGATGCTTTTTCTAATATCTGTACGACACCCTTTCAAATCAACCAAGTCCCTGATTCCGCCCAAGAAGATATTCCTAGGATCATAGCAAATTCAAAAAATGCCCTTAGCCATTTGTTAATTTCTCAAACTCACCTGCAATACAATACGAATTTAAACTATTTAAAAAAAGTCAGATGGATAGATTTATATGATTATTTTAAAGATATGGTTTATGTTTTGTATACCGGTTTGGAAAAAGTCAATGTCAATAACTTTCATTATTCTGGGTTTATGACACAATTGTTTTTACCCATGGACAGTGATAAAGAAACGATGTTGTTCTTAATGGAAAGATTTTCCAAGCAAAGGAACCTATTTCCTTATGATTACAATGCAAAATTCACATTTGTAGAAAATAGCAAGTTTTTTATTAATTTTACTATTTCTAATGTTAGAAAGTATTCCGGATCCAAAGAATTACCCAGGTTTGTTCCGGCTTATTTAAAAATGGATGCAACAGGAATCTTGATTACAATAGATATTAATGATAGATTTGCCTACAATACAGAAAGGGAGTATTTTTCCGATTCTATGGAGGGCTTAAACGTTCTTGCAATGAGTCATGCTATTATTTCCAATAAACTTTCCTCTTTTTTAGAAAGAGGTGAATTTATGAATGAATAAATGAATTGCTTAATAAGAAATTTGCTATGGGAGGGGGAATTTGAGAATGCCAGCGGGAAGTGGTTAAGGTGGTGTGACAAAAATGGGAAGTTAATTTTAACCGGTAAAGAGTTAGCAGAAGAAGAAAGACACCAAGCTGAAATAGAAAGATTAAAAGCGGGAATGGATCGAAAAAAAAGACTGGAATCCTAAAAACGAGAACAAGAAGCATGGAAACGAGCTGATCTTTTGGCTAAAGGAACTTGGTTTTGACCCGGAGCATGACGTGTAAAAAAGTAAGAAAATCATATATAGCTTAGAAAAAAATTATTAAACCAAAGCCTAAAAAAACTTGACTATAATGATTCTAAAAATCTTATACTCTATCTTAAAAAATAGAATAGGAGTTAATATTTTATGGAAAATAGAAATCCAATAGTAGTTTTCCTTTTAACGTGTATAACATGTGGTATCTACGCAATAGTTTGGTGTGTAAAAACAAAAGAAGAAATGAATGCCAAGGGTGCAGAAATTCCAACTGCTTGGTTATTAATCCTTCCATTTATCAATTTTTATTGGTACTGGAAGTATTCCGAAGGTGTCGAAAAAGTAACAAAATCAGAAGTTAGTGCAGCTATTGTTTTTGTACTTTTGCTACTTCTCGGACCAATTGGAATGGCTGTTGTTCAAAACTATTTTAACAAAGTTTCTTAAAACCACCTATATTCAAGCTTTAGACCTGATTTTTATTTCTCTCCCTTAACTGGGGGAGAAATAATACACCATACCTCCAAAAATTAAAAATCCTTAGAAAAGTTTGCTATGGTCATTTCATTATACAACTGAGTTGCATATCTGTCAGTCATACCGGCAATATAATCAACAACAACTCTATGCTTTCCATCTTCTTCTATCCGTTTTTGATAGGAATCCGGAATTTTATCCAAATTTTTCAAAAAGTAGAAAAAGAGATTTTCAATGGTAGACATTCCTGTTTCTCCCATTTTTTTCACGCTGGGATGATTATAAAGAAAGTGCATAAGAAACTTTTTTAGCTCCATAATCTTATTTTTCATCAAAAGTGAATACGAAACAATAGGAAATTCGTCTTTTTGTGCGTTTGATAAAGACTCGATGCTTTGAATGTTTAGATTTTCTATATTTTGATTGGTAGTAGAAAGTAAATCTATCGTCATAGAATCAATCATTGTCCGGACGGTTTTTCGAATTACTAACTTCAAAGGAGCATTTTTATAAACCGAACGAATTTCTCGGAAAGTTTCTGACCATATTTTTACGCCCGCGAGTTCTTCCAAATTTAAGTAATTATTTTCGATTCCATCATCCACGTCATGACTATTATAGGCGATTTCATCCGCAAAATCAACAATCAAAGACTCCAAGGTAGGGCCTGTTTCTTTTCGGATTGTTTTTAAATCAGATGTTTCATAAGCACCACCGTGTTTCATAAGACCAAGTAAACTCAATTTACACAAATTCAATCCGTAAAAATCAGGATATCTGTTTTCAATTTTTTGCACAATTCGTAGTGACTGTTTATTATGCTCAAAACCTCCGTAATTTTTCATCAATTCAGACAGTATATCTTGACCGGCATGACCAAAAGGTGAATGTCCAAGGTCGTGGGCTAACGCTATCACTTCCGATAGATAGGTATTCAAGCCTAACGCTGTGGCAATACTTCTCGAAACCCCGGCAACTTCCAATGTATGGGTTAATCTCGTACGGAAATGGTCTCCTTCGGAATTAACAAAAACCTGAGTTTTGTATTGTAGTCTTTTGAAAGCTCTGGAATGGAGTATCCTATCCCTATCTCTTTGGAAGGGTAATCTATATAGATGATCCACCTCAGGAAAAACCCTCTCACCCGAGCCTTTATTTTTTATAGCATAAGGAGCTAACTTCGAATCTTCTTCATTGTATAAAGTTTGAATGTTTTTTAACATAAAATTTCTAAACAGGAAAGTTGCTTTGACATGCCAAAAAGGCACATCAAAACAGCTTTTTATCTCCTAATCCGGTAGGAGGGATAGATTATCTTTACTGAACTTCTTCACTTCGGTATCTTGCCCTTTCTTTGTCACCGTGATAAAAATAGCATCATCAGTAAAAGAAATTTTAGCTTTAGGGTCTACCGGGTGGCTACTTCTTGCTTCAAAATTCAGACTTATATCCAATCTAGAAAGATAAGTTTCCCCATTAACAGACTCAAATATGTAAATCTTATTATCAGCGTAAGCCAAAGGTGAATACACATCCACTTCATAGTTTTCCAGTTTCTTTTTAATTTTACTATTGGTTCTTTCCAATAAATAAAGATGAACCTCATTGTCATTTTTGTCCGGTTCATATCCTACTACAATTAATGAACCTTCTGAAACAATAACAAATTCTTTTGCAAAAATCTTAGAATACGCACTTTTGAAAAGAACACGGTAAATATCCGGAAGTTCTTTTTTTACAACCGGCTTCTCTTTAGGTGGTGGAGGAGGCGGTGGTGGAGGAGGTGGCGGTGGTGGAGGAGGAGGCGGTGGTGGTGGAGGAGGTGGTTCTTCTTTTTTTAGAGAAGATAAATATTGCTTCTCGTTTGTAAGTCCCAATTCCCGCATCTCTTTTCTTCTTTTTACTTGTTCCATTTTTGCGAGAACTTCTTTTTTCTCCAGATCAAGTTTCATTAGGTCGGCATCAACTCTCCTAAGCTCCATTTCCAATTTTGCAATTTCTTTTGCATTTTTTTTAGGATCTTTTCTTAGTTCTTCAAGCCGTTTTTCTATTTGCTCTTTTCGGCTTAGCAATTCTTTTTGCTTTTGATTGATTTTTTCGAGCCTTGGACCAAGCTCTTCGTCTTCTTGGTTTAGCTTTCTCATTTGCATGGCTGCAAATTTTCTTCGAATTGCTTCCCCATCTACCTTCTCGTTTATATCCGGGTTTACTTGATCTTCTAACTCATAGGTTGTAAGGTCAGCTCCCGTAGGTTTGAGAATGTTTTTTTCAATAGGCATCAAAACCTCAGTGCTGCCCCCCCACTCCATTGCATCTAAAGCTATACCAATCGTCTTTTTGTTTACAGAACTGATCAATTCTTCCGAAAAGTTTTGAGAAATATAGTCAATATTTCCTCTGTGTTTGACATTGTAATAAACAACGTAAAGAGCGAGTAATTCGGAGTCTTCTTCGGAATAGTCATAACTTTTGTTAATATAACCGGACAATACCCTAACAACAGAGTTAACATGCTTAAACTTTGCTTCCTCTCCTAGCTCGAATACGTCAGCTCCAAACATACCCACATCTGGTGCCGGACTTCTACGATATATAGAAACACCATCCGTTTGGTGCTTTTTTCCGGAATCAGAAGCAATCAATTCTGCAAGACGATGACCTAGTGCATAATCTGCTTGTTTGGTTTCATCTGATGCAAGCTGAGTTGTGGCGTTGTTAAATAAAGACTTATTCAGGTTTTTTAGTTTTTCCCTTTTAACTTCTTTATTTTTAATAGCACCATCACTTTTTTTAGTGGAACTTCTCTTTTTCTTTACAGTCCTTTTTTTGACTGTCTTGGAACTTTTTACTTTTCTCTTTTTGGCTTCTACTTCCATCCCCGTCGTTAATAAAAACGATGGGATAATAAACAGAACCAAAAGATATTTTAGTATCTTTTTACCAATACTCATATAAATCTCCCCAAACTTTGATAACGTAATTTGATTTTATCAGATACGATAACATTTTTCTGTTATTATTACTTATCTTGATAATAAATCTTTTAGTCTTTAAGGAATTTGTTAAAATTTAACCTCAAAACACAATTGTTATGAATCTAATTAGAGAGAGGACGGCTTATTGTTCAATTTAAATTTTTTGATTTTGTAAAATTTATTTACAATAAATTCTTTTTCAAAAAATACCCATGGGTACAAATGCTTATCAATGGGTATAACAATAAATTTTATTATATGCTTTAATATATTTACTAAATGTATAGTCTAATTATTGTTAAAGAAAAAATGTCAAATCTCAAAAACTTAAATTTAGAATGCAACAAAAACCAACATACGAAGAACTAGAAAAAAAAATCGAAATTCTTTTAGAAGAAAACGAAAATCTAAAAAAACAATTAGAAAGTAACAATTTCATATCAAAAACCGAAATTAACAAGGCTCTAAAAGACAATGATCGTCTCAAATCATCCTTTTTACAAAACATGTCTCATGAAATCAGAACTCCTATGAACGGAATTCTGGGTTTTACAAACATGCTAAGAAATTCGGACTTAACAGAAGAAAAAAGAAATCAATACATAAAAACAATCAACGAAAGTGTCCAACAATTGCTAACTGTACTAAATGACACCATAGAAATTTCAAAAATAGAAATAGGAGAGATTGACGTCTCTAATAACCCAGTTAATATCAATGATTTGCTTTTTGAGCTATATTTGCTTTATGATCCTATTGTAAAAACTAAAAATCTCGAATTACGTATAAATCAGTCACTTTCTAAAAAAGAGTGCTATATATATGTAGATGAGGAAAAATTAAAGCATATATTAATAAATCTTCTTAAAAACGCAATTAAGTTTACAGAAAAAGGCTTTATAGAAGTCGGCTATCATAAAATAAACGAGGAAATTAAATTTTATGTAAAAGATACCGGAATCGGTATAAAATCTGATTTTCAATCTATTGTATTTGATAGTTTCAGGCAGGTCGAATATTCCATAACAAGGAAATATGGAGGAGTCGGATTAGGATTAACCATATCCAAAGCTTATGTTGAGCTACTTGGTGGCAAAATTTGGATTGACTCAAATGAAAAAGAAGGATCTACTTTTTATTTTACAATTCCTTACAAGCCGGTTGAAAGTTTTAATGCCAATAAAAAGGAAGGATGGAATAATAAAACTATTTTAATTGTGGAAGATGAAGATGTTAATTATTTATTTATCTCTGCTTTACTCGAAGGAATTCAAACAAATGTACTCCATGCTAAAAACGGATTAGAAGCCGTAGAAATTTTTAAAAACAACCCATCCGCCATAGACTGTGTTTTAATGGATATTCGAATGCCTATTATGAATGGTTATGAAGCTACTAAGCAAATCAAAGAGATTAAAAATGATATACCGGTGATAGCTCAAACAGCTTATGCTCTTACTGAAGATAGAAACAAAGCGATAGGAGCTGGTTGTGATGAATATATGTCCAAGCCTATTAATAAAGATATACTCTTTGAAATTCTTTCTAAGTATAAAATTATTGAATTGAAATGATGGATTTTCAGGAAGAAAGTTTAGCCGATACACTAAAGGAGCTTGAATTTCAAAAATTCGCTTTAAACCAAGCTGCCATTGTCGCTATTACAGATAGTTATGGAAAAATAATTTATGTAAACGATAAATTTTGTGAAATTTCCAAATATTCCAAAGAAGAGCTACTCGGACAAAACCATCGTTTAATTAATTCTAATTATCATTCGAAAGAATTTTTTAAAAGCCTTTGGAATACCGTCATAAGCGGAAAAGTTTGGAAAGGTGAAATTCGGAACAGAGCAAAAGATGGAACATTTTATTGGGTTGATACAACAATAGTTCCTTCTCTTACCAAAGATAACAAAAATTCTAAATTTTTAGCCATACGCTTTGATATTACGCAACATAAACGTTTAGAAGAAGAACTTAAGGCTTCTTTGAGAGAAAAAGAATTATTGCTAAAAGAAATCCACCATCGTGTTAAAAACAACCTTTTGATTGTGACTAGCCTATTGGATTGGCAAAAAGATTATACCGAAGATCCATCTATTATAAAAATTTTTGATAAGAGCCAACACCGTATTTTTTCTATGGCTCTTATTTATGAAAAATTATATCAATCCAAAGAGTTAACAAGTATCGAATTATCAGATTATTTACAAATTTTAGTGGAAAAATTGTATTCATCATATCAAATAGAACCTAAAAAAATTTCACTTACTTTCACACTATCTCCTGTTTATGTGAACATAGAAACGGCAATTCCAACAGGTTTGATTGTTAGTGAGTTAGTTTCCAATTCTTTTGAGCATGCTTTTCAAAATCAAGAAGGTCAAATTTGGGTGATTGTTCAAGCGAGGAAAAATAAAAAAATTGAAATAATAATAAAAGACAACGGAGTTGGGTTGCCAAACAATATAAAAATAGAAAATACCATAACTTTTGGATTACAATTAGTTCGATTGCTTACGGAACAACTAGAAGGAAAAATGACTATAAGCCGGGAAGGTGGGACTATGTTCCAATTAATATTTTCAGAATTGGATTATAAAACAAGGATTTAGAACTAATGGACGATATAAAAATATTAATTGTTGAAGATGAACTTTTGATTGCAACTACTTTGCAAAGAAAATTAGTTAAGATGGGGTATTCGGTTGTTGATATTGTTTCATCAGGAATGAAAGCAATAGAAGTCGCAATTGAAAAAAAGCCAGACCTTGTTCTTATGGATATTGTTATAAAAGGTGATATGAATGGAATCGAAACAGCTTCCAAACTTTATGATACTACAAGAATTCCTGTAGTTTTCCTTACTGCATACACGGATGAGAACACAATATCCAAAGCAGAAGCAACCGGAGCATACGGTTATCTGATAAAACCTTTTCAAGAAAGGGAACTAACAACCACAATACGGATGGCTCTAAAAAAACACGAAGAGACCATGAAAATGGAGCAACTAGCTACAACTGACTCCTTAACGGGTATCATGAACCGTCGATTTTTTTTACAAGCTATTGATAAAGAAATCGAACGAACACAACGATATGGAAATCGGTTCTCTTTAATCATTCTAGATATCGATCATTTTAAAAAGGTCAATGACACCTATGGGCACTCTGCCGGAGATGAAGTAATTGTATCTATCACCCAAATAGTTAATAAAAATTTGCGGAAAGTGGATATTTTTGCGCGTTACGGAGGTGAGGAATTTATAATTTGTTTACCAGAAACAGACTATCCTAATGCTATGAATGTTGCTGAAAGGATTCGTCAAAATATAGAGGATAACTTCATCCCTTACGATGATAAAAAAATTTCTTGTACTGTGAGTATAGGAGTCACAAACTTCCATGAAAATGGTGATACTTATGATAAAATTTTTCAACGTGCGGACGCTGCACTCTACCTAGCAAAAAACCAAGGACGAAATCAGGTAGTTTATCAATGAAGCGTTAAACATCACTCGATTCAAATTCCAATAATCCCTTAATTTTCTCTTTCATTTTATCTATTTGGTGTTTTGGATTTAATTCCTTTTTTTTAGATTGATGATTTAGCTCATCTACCAAAAAGTCAAGGTACGTGTCGTTTATGTTTAAAATTCTTTCTGCTAGCTTTCGAGCTATAGAAATCGGAATTTCCGGTGAATGATATAAAAAATTATCAACCTTATCTGCTTTAATTTCAATGAGTATCGATTTTTTTGTAGTTTTTACCGTTGCATTTGCAGCTGATTTCCTAAGAACAGAAACATCTCCCAGATAATAACCCGGCTTTGATTCTATAGCAATTTTTTTCCCATTTTTTATGATTTCCACTTCCCCATCTACCAAAATATAAAGTGCATCCGGTGGATGTCCTTGCCGAATTATCTCTACATTTTCCAAAGCTTCCACATAAAGTGATTTCAGGCTTTTTAGGTCTATAGGATCAACTTTTACCATAGATTTAGGATTTTGTAGTTTGCTCCTTTCTAAAATAAGACTATTGATAACTTTTGGTTTGTTTATAATTTGTGCAAATTTTTTATTTACTTCAACTAACCTCTCAGATAGCTTTCGGGCTAGAGATATTGCCATTTCAGGAGAATGAGAAAAAAACGATTGGATATTGTTTAACTTTATTTCTAAAACAGTGGACGGAGATTTTGATTTTACAGTTGCACTGTGAGTTGAATTCATCAAAGCAGAAATTTCACCGATGTAATCCCCTCGCTTATTAATTTCCGCAATTTTAATACCATTTCTATATATATCAAATCTGCCATTTATTACAATATATAGAGCTTTGGGTTCATCCCCTTGAGATACTAAAACAAAATCGCTCCCTATTGATCTTTCTAAGGCAGTGATTTTTTGTAAATTTGTTTCTTTTTCCATTTTTACCTATTTTACACATCTAACATAAAATTTATTAGCTTTAGGAGCATAAAAATATTGAAAGTTTTTCATGGATACATTATAGGCATCATCCGGGTCTTCTTCATATTCATTTTCTGTCCAATATCCGCAGCATGGAGAAGTAAAAGCTTTTTTATTAGCTCTATATCCCACCCTTAAGTCTTCAATACTTGGAAGTCTCATTCCTTTGGCTTTACAATGCGTAACTGCAGAAAACCAACTCATTTTACGAATATCAGAACTTTGCCAAACCAAATTTCCGGTAGTTATATCTTGGTTAGCCGGTTCTTTTTTAACAGGTTTTTTGATAGTCTCTTTCTCTTCTTTTGGATGTTTTTCTGTTTTTTCGTGTTTTTTGATCTGAGGATGTTTTGTTTTGTGTTTGTCGAGTGTAATCTTCATTTTATGAGATTTTGCTTGATCCCTAAACCTTTTGGAATCTATAAACTCCTCTTTATACCCGTCCATTACTGCTTTGTATTTGTACAATTCGGATTTAATTGTTGTAAAAGGAGTATATCCGTCAATCAAGCCCGTTTCAATATTTACAATCATTGCCCCAGGCGGATCAGTTTCTATAATAATAGCTGGTTCTTCGTTTACCGAATCATTTGGAAAATTTTCCTCAATTTGATCTTCCTTCACCCGAGGAGGAATCGCATTTTTATTGCTTTTATTTTTTTCTTCCGTTATGATTTTTTCTTTAGGTTCTCCTTTCCAGATTGTTTTATAACCTAAAAACCCTCCAATTCCTATACCAAGCAGTAATCCCGAAACAATTAAACTTAAGTTTCTTATAAAATGCGGACCATGGGTATTTTTTGAGAGAGGAGTTTGTGCAAATTTTTCTAACTCTTCAGCAAATTCAAGCGCAGTTTGGAATCTCTTTTTTTTGTTTTTTGCACAAGCTTTATTGATTATAGATTCCAGCTTTCTGTATAATTCCGCGTTTCCCTTATTATTTTTCAGGTCTAATTTTAATTTGCTTGTAAGAGTTGGTATCTTTTCTTTCACCTGCTTAATCATAATGGAGATATCACTATCTCCTTTATAAGGAGTTTCCCCCGTTAGAAGTTCAAATAAAACAATTCCAACGGAATAAATATCACTTCTTCCATCAATATCCTTTTTCCCATGGCATTGTTCGGGACTCATATAGTTTACAGTACCCATGGTGATTTTATTTTTGGTGCGAAATTCTCCGAATATTTTGGCAATTCCAAAATCAACAATAATAGGTTCACCGGTTTCATTAAACATGATATTGGATGGTTTTATATCTCTGTGTGACTGTAACTTATTGTTATGGCAATAATCTAGAGCTTTTAAAATTTTAATAACCAATTGAATTGCATCTTGTGGAGGGAAGGTTTTTCCCTCTCTTTTATATCTCTTTAACTTTTCGGAAACAGAACCATTCGGTGCAAATTCCATTATATAATAAGGGCGTTCTCCACATAAACCTACATCAAAAACCTCAACAATATTCGGATGTTTTAGTCGAGCGGTTGTCCTTGCTTCTAAAAGAAACCTATCAATGAGTTCTTTCTCTTCCGCATATTCTGGATTGAGCATTTTGATAACAACTTTTCGTTCCAATGCAGTTTGTATACCAAGGTAAACCGTAGAAGACCCGCCAATCCCGATTTTACGTAAAACATCGTATTTTGGTGAAAGAGTTTTTTGCAATAACTCTAAATCTAGGTCCCTTTCTTCCTGAGAAATTTCAAAACTATACCCACAATTTAAACAGGCTTTTGTTAAGTCTCTATTTTTTGTTCCACAGACAGGGCAGGGTTTTATTATGTTTTCAGTGTTACTTAATGCCATTATTGTATAAATATCATTATAGCTTATTTTATGCAATAATTTTCATACTGAATTAATTTGATTTTCTTAAAAGTAGCTCTTTTGTTTTTAAATTTTAGCCATGGATCCGTACCTTGATTATTTATATCAAGCGGTAACTGGGTATTTTTCCAAAATAGAATCAATTGTAATGTCCTTTTCTTTCCAAAGGGTTTCAACCCACTGAGTAAGTTGCTTCCTATAAACTCCATCCTTTTGAAAATCCTTTCCTAACAATTCTTTTGGGATAGGATGAAATTTTAGTTTGACAACAATATGTTTAACATTACCTAAAAACAAATCCGTAAACACAACCTTTTCTGCGGAATACATAATTGTAACATCAATAAGCCCTTCCATCTGTTCATTCATGGCATCCAAAACAGCTGATACCCCTTGAACCTTTGGGATAAGCAAGTTTTTATATGGAGAATTTTGCCGTTTTTGCTTATCCAGTGTAAACCTGGTTCCTTCTACAAAGCTCATAACAGATACAGGAGCGAGCTTGAATTTTTCACAGGCATCTTTAATTAATTGAACATCACTATCTTTGGCTTCTGGATGTTTTCTTAAATATTCTCTTGTGTATCTCTTAACAAAAGGAAAATCTAACGCCCACCAAATAAAACCAAGAATGGGAATTTTTCGCAGTTCTTCTTTGCAAAAAAACTTTAACATAGGAGCTCTACGATTTAGCAGTTTTTGCAGCACAACAATATCAACCCATGACCTATGGTTGCAGAGAACGATATTCCAACCCTTAACAGGTAAAAAATCGTCACCTTCTATATGCCAATTTATTTTCTGGGTAAGTGCAATTGTTAAGCTATTTCCATCAATCCAAAATGCAGCAATCCAGATTAAAACTTTCGTACAAAATTTTTTTACACTTAAAATCGGGACAACCCATTTTATAATGGAAATCGGAAAAAAGAAAATGTACCAAAAAAACAGGTTTATAAAAAAAAGTAAAAACCCCAAAGGTGCTTTAATAAAAGAAGGTAAAAATCCTAACATAGTATTTCGATTTTTTTTGATTTGAAGGATAATGCAAGATATTAAAATATATTATTGAAAAATCTTAATAGAAAAAATTATAACGTTATCCTTCAAAAAACCTTTATCAAATTAAAAAATAAAACTATAACCCATGACAAAAGTCGATTGCTTGGAAGCAGTTGTATTTGGTGAAGCACTTCCATAAAAAGAAAAATAAAAACCTCTTTCCAAAAGATTGGAATAGTTTCTAGGCTTGGTTTTTTCCCATTCAACACCAGTAAAATATGCATGAGTCAACTGAATTATATAAATTCCAACTGTGCCAGCGAGCATTATATTTCCCATTTTTTCTTCCAAACTTAAAGCTTCCATTTTTTTATTGTAACTCGCAATAGGTTGCCATAACATAAACCCGGACAAACTTGAATTGCTACCAAACAATAAACCATTAGTTATGAGCTTATCGTTTCTTTGAACTTTATATTGGTCTCTTTTGGATTCCACATCTAAAGTTGCCAAACCTCCAAACAATAAAGTAGTCAAAAATGTGAATCTGTAAAAATCACCCGCTTTTTCTTCCCTTGCGTAGTCATGTCCCCAACCAGGAAAAACTGCCGAGCGTTTTACGATGTCCCACCTGGAACGTTTCCTGCCATAGTATTCAACTTGGGTTTCATCCATTTTTAAGAATTTTTCCAACCTTCTTGTTCTGGCGCTTTGTTTGTTTAGTTCTTTGGTTACGGAATCTTTGTAAACCTTCTCTTTTGCTTCTTTTTCTTGAAGCTTTTTCCTTTCCATTTCCAAGTATTCTAATTCTTTTTTCAAAAGTTCATTTTGTTCTTTATAGAATTCAGTACGAGCTTTTTTGTCTTCCTTCTCTTCCTCAATCTGACTTTGCAACTCTTCTATACGAGACTCCAGATAATCAATACGTTGCCCAAGAGAACCGTCTTCATCATTTTTAGGAGTTTTTTTCTCTTTTTTGGATGGAGGAGCTTTCTCTTTTTTAGTTTCCACTTCTTGAATTTTTTTGATCTCTTCTTTGTTTAAATCTTTGTAAACAAACTTAAGTATTTGAGATTTATTGTAATCCTTTACCTGTCCGTCCTCTCCACGAAATTTAACACTATTTAAAGTTTGTTTTATGATTTTTCCTTTAATTGAGTTGCCATCTTTAAAAATAATTGTATGAGCAAAAATAATTTGTACAGCTACAAAAAATGAAATAATAAATTTACGCATAGTTTCGTTTCTCTTAGTATTTATTTAATAGTTTTCTGATCTACAACATGGGATGTATCAATTTTAACCATGCCTTTGACCGTATGGATAATCATATTATTCTCGTCCGATTCGATAATAACCCCTTTAAGCTCGGTCTTATTGTCTAGAGTAATGACTTCCAACTTTTTGTATTTTTTAAATAGACCATCTTCTGTTAGGATAGAGCCTGTAAATTCCAAATTATCCGGCTTGGATACATTTTCAATAAATTCTTTTACTATAATTGGTTCCATCTCTACTTTGGGTGTTACAATACCTTCCTCGGTTACTTCAAGTTGCTCGTTAGGCTCAATAATTTTTTCTTCAATAGGCTCCGAGGCTTTTTCCCCTTCTCCATATTTAATAAGGGCAACTTTTCCCGTTTCAACCGCTACCGTAGTTTTGGGTTTTCCATTTGCAGATTTGTCTCCTACTTGGACAAGAAATCTAGTTCCTCTTGCGCTAGCCACAGCCGTAGGGGTTGCAATTTCATATTTCCCTTTTACGTCTTTTTTTTGCAGTTTAACAATAACTAAACCTTTTTTCAAAAAAAAAGACATATCGTTATTTTTATCACTGATTAGTTTTTGAATGTTCAGCTGAGAATTTGCTTTGATTAAAATTTTGGAATTATCTTTTAGACTTAATTCTATCTTGGATCTATCACCGGTAATGATTGTGTGAGATTCATCTAACAAATCACCCATTTGAATTGGTTTTTTATCTTGAAGGTTGTCTTTGTAAACTTCTGCATTTCCACTAACAAAAGTGACTGCTGCTTTATAAGCATTATTCTGCTCCGAACTTGTATCATCCTTTTTTTTACAACTTATTAGCAAACTTAATGCTAAAAGAAGTATTATTGTTTTTTTCATCGTGTTCTCCATTCTTTTTGAAAATTTATTTTTATCGAATAGAAATGTCAACATACAAAATTATTTTTACAAGAAGTTTAGTTTAATCCACAACGCATCTTACGTGAAAAGGCAGGTACTTCCTATAGTGGTACACTCTGAAATCGTCCTCCGGATAAAAAGAAACTACATAAGCATTATCCTTTTCCGTTGCATAAGAAGAAGAAGACCAATACCTACAATAATTTTCATAACACCTCAGTTCCCTTTTGCCGGAATCATAAGCAGACAAAAGTTCTTTTTTGGTTGGCAGACGCATTCCTTGTTTTTTGCACCTTTGTATCGCATTTTTCCAATTCAATTCGCCTTCATACCTACCCCATTTCAATCCGCTGGCAACAACATATTCATGTTTTACATTACAACCGGATAAAAATATAAAAATTATATATATTAATAAAAATAATTTCCCTATCATAATTAGTCCCGGTATATAATTTGTGTTAACTTTTCAAAAGCCTCTTCCAAATTATCGTTTAAAATTTGATAATCAAAATCATTTGCATATTTTAATTCAATTTTCCCATTTGCAAACCTTGTATTCAAACTTTCCTCCGTTTCAGTCCCTCTACCTCTAAGCCTTTGAAACCATATTTCTTCACTAGGCGGAAGGATAAATATGGAAATTGCATCTTGAATATTTTTTTTTACAATTTTAGCTCCCTGGATATCTATATCCAAAATCACCTTTTTTCCATCATTAAGCCATTGGTAAATATATTTTTTAGGAGTCCCGTAATAATTGTTGTGAACTTTTGCCCATTCAAAAAAGAATTCTTCTTCAATTAGTTTTTGAAAGGTATCCGAATCAACAAAATGATAACTTTCTCCTTGCACTTCTCCATGTCTAATGCTACGAGAAGTAAAGGAAACGGAAAATTTCAAATCTTTATCTTTATTTAATAACTTTTGTATTAAGGTAGATTTCCCACCTCCGGCAACAGAAGAAATTATAAACAATTGTCCTACTTGATTCATTTATCCCTCTTAAAATATCTAAGATGGTGTGCAAGTAGAAATTTACTATGATTAGAGTGATTTCCGTGATTAACATGATTAGATTCATTTGATTTTAAAGGATTTTCTTTAATTCCATATCCGAAAACCACTCATGGCTGAGTATATTTTAATTCATTTTTCCGGCAAGCCAACTCAAAGTATATAACCGGACAATATAACACTTTTGATAAGTTGACAAAAATTCAATAATTTGTATCTAGTGCTAATTGTATGACTGACTTTAATGAATTTAAAATGGATCTTCAATCTTGTAGAGATTGTTTTCAAGCAAAAGAACCTGAATTACCGGTAGGTTCAAATAATGCGGAAATTGTTTTTTTATCCGTAGACCCTTATGGTGAAGAAATTGATCTCCTTC
Organism: Leptospiraceae bacterium; assembly: GCA_024233865.1. GTDB lineage: Bacteria > Spirochaetota > Leptospiria > Leptospirales > Leptospiraceae > JACKPA01. The sequence continues at coordinate 77,189 of JACKPA010000016.1, forward strand.
CGAATTCCTTATATTCTCGCTACATTAGTAATGTTATGCTTTATTTCCCTATGGAATATACTTACTATTTTACTAAGCTAAAATTTTGTGCCGGAGGTGAGCCAACCGTCTGTGTCAAAAAATGGAAAAAAAAAGAATTATCGTTTTTAAAACCTAGGATCCTTATAGTAATAGGAGATCTTTCTTTTCGGGAAATGATAGACGATTCTTTTTCTATGGAAGAATATTCGTTTGCCATACAAAATAATTTTACTTTTATGGGTGGAAATTTTTGTCTTTTAATTCTTCCTTCACCTTACTTTGTATACAAAGAAAAAAAGGAGTTAGCCTATTTTAACAAAAAATTAGCCGAATTACAATCTAGTTTTTATAAGTTATAATCAATTATTTACTTGACGAAAATGAATTTTTGGGGTATTTACAATGCTTATGATTAAAAAACTTAAGCTTATACCGATATTTTTTATACTTTTTTTATTTCCAAATAAAGATTCATTATATTCTCAAGACCATAAGGGTAGTCACTTACAACAAGTCAAAAGTTCTTTATTTTCTTATCTCATTGGTTCGATCAATAAAGGAATTGTCCCCGGTGTGTCTCTTTCCATTTACCAATCTTCTTCAAAAGTATTTGATTTTAATAACGGGATAGATAGCAAAACAGGTTTGGGAATTGCTTCCGTTACAAAACCATTTACGGCTTTTGCCATTTTGAAGTTGGTTGAACAAAATTTCGTCAATTTGGATGAGCCAATTTCCACTTATTTAAAATTCAATTTGGAAAATTCCAAATATAAAAATAATCCTATAACAATTCGACACTTATTACAGCATACATCTTGTTTGCCGTTTCGAGGGTCTGGAAAACTTTACGCAATAAACAAAAGAGAATTTTACATTCCCACACAAATTTGTAAATCCGGATCAAAACACATCTACTCAAACAGCAATTACAACCTGTTACTGGCGATAGTGGAAACCGTAACCGGCAATACTTATAAGAATTATGTCCATAAATCTATTTTTGGACCTCTTGAAATGAAAAATTCCAACGCTAGCAGGTCTAATGGAGCCGGTGGAATAATCAGCACATCTCAGGACTTGGCACATTTTGCTGAAATGATGGCAAATGAAGGTGTTTACAAAAATCGAATTATTCTTTCTCGAAAATTACTATCTCAAATGTTTCAAAAACCAACTTATACGGAAGATGTTTATAGTTTTTATGCCTTAGGTTGGAGAGTGAAAAAAAATATGGAAGGGCAAATAGATTATGTATACCACACGGGAATTTGGAAAGACAGTTTATGTGAAATACGGTTTTTCCCCAAACAAAAGGCATACTACGTTCAACTTTCCAATCCGAAAAATTACGAAACTAAAAAAATCAATTCTTATCGAAAAACAGTAACGGAGTTGGCTACACACATTGTTGCCGTATTAAACAAAATGAAACCGATAGCCAAGTTAGGGCTTCAAAACATACAAAGGTTATGAATTTGCAACTTTTTTTCATTACTGCACAACAATACTTTTTCCCAAAAAAGTATTGTTTTTTAATATTCCATACAGTTTTTCTTTTCAATTCATGTAATGATTCTTGCTCACAATCACAAAAGGATAACCCAACTTCACTCGACAAGTCCAAAAAACTTAAAACTGTTCGTGTATATTCCCACAAGCCTACTGGAAAAATTGACAAGTTGCAAGTATTAAATCTTCAAAAAGGTATTGAAAATTGGCTTGTAAGTCTTAAAAACAAAGGATATTTTCCTGGAATTGCAGTTGGTGTGGTAATTGGAAAAAAGTTAAAATACGTTAGATATATTGGATATTCCTCCCTTAATCATAAATACGAAATTGCATCCGTCACAAAAACGATGACGGCTCTTGGGGTCATGCGACTTGTGGAAAAAGGTATACTAGATTTGGACAAACCTTTGAGTTATTATTTACCTAAAGTTCTATTGGAAAAAAAAGAACTAGGTTCCAAACCAATTCTTTTAAGAAATCTCTTGTCCCATACATCCGGCTTACCTGATCTGCGTTATTACCAACCCAAAGTATGGCATTCTCCAAAACAAACCGGATTAAAATATCCAACTCCTGAACAGATATATCCGACTGGTTTGCACTACAGATACTCAAATCACAATTTTATGTTATTAGGGTCTGTTATTGAAGTTCAGACTAAACAAAAACTTAAAGAATATTTGGAAAAAAATGTCTTTCTTCCACTGGGTATGCAAAATACAATTGCTTCTGAAGATATATTAGGTGCATGGGGGATTCAAACAACTCTGCCAGATTTGGCTAAATTTGCCTCTTTTTGGTTAGAAAGAGGAGTTTCTAATATAGGGAAAAAAGTTCTCGATGTTGCAACAATACAAAAAATGTTTGAAGAGCAAACTTACATTCCTTTTGCTTCTAAAAAAAGGTATATCGGATTAGCATGGAGGATTCAAAGTGATTCCAATTGTGTAGTAACATTTTTTCATATAGGTGGTGCTCCTGGAGTTGCTGCTTGGGTACAATTATTTCCTGCCTATCAAGCAGCAATTGTTTATCTTGCCAACCCTCCGAATTATGAAAATAACCTGATTGGATATTTGGTTGCCTTACAAAAAAAGTTAGGTGATTTGGCAGGTGCTATGGTGGGTGCAAAAGAGTCAATTTATCAATTTGAAGCAAATAAACTAAGTGAAAATGAATATAGTCTGTATGTTGGAAAGTTTAAAAATCCATTGACAGGTGAACAGATTGAAATCACAACACTAAAAAATTATGTATATCTCAAAACAAAAAACAATCAATTTAAAATTATTCCGGATACAACCAATGTATTTCATTTTCCAGCTTATGAATTCACTTTTAGTTCAAAAAGCAACCAAGTAATAGGATTTTCTGACTATAAAGGTTTTTACGGAAAACTAAAAACAAATAAAGATTTTGTGGATATATACAATGATTAAGATAAAACGTAAAAGAAAAAGGTTAAATCGAAATCATGGCTAAACCGGTTATATTTTGTGTTGAGGATGAAGAAAGTATTCTAGACGGATTGCAAAGAATACTAATCAAGAACTTCGAGAGTGCGTACACAATTGGAGTATCCGAGGATGGTAAAAAGGCAATTGATATCATAGAAGAAATGGTTCGAAATGAACTTGATATAGCCCTTATTATATCCGATTATTTTATGCCTGGAATGAAAGGGGATGAAGTGCTTATAAAAACTCATCAGATAGTTCCTAACGCATTAAAAATATTATTAACCGGTGGCGCAAGTTTAGAGGGCATCACAAATATAATCAATAAAGCGAGGCTGTATAGATATATATCCAAGCCATGGCAATCCGAAGATTTGGTGTTAACCATAAAAGAAGCCCTTCGCAGTTATCATCAAACAAAGCTGTTAGAAGAGCAAAACAATAGACTGAGGGAATTACTTGAAAGCTTAGAAATTCGTGTAGAGGAAAGGACAGCAAAACTCTCCATAGCCAACAAAAAGTTGAAAGAAGCAAGAAGAAGAGCTGAGATGTCTAACCAAGCTAAAAGTGTATTTTTAGCTAACATCAGCCATGAGATAAAAACTCCCCTAAATGCAATTATAGGATTTTCCGATTTATTATTTACACAACTAAAGGAATCTCAATTTAAAAATTACTTGCAGTCTATAAAATCAAGTAGCAATACTCTATTAAACCTAATTAATGATATTCTCGATTTGTCTAAAATTGAAGCAGGACAATTGGAACTTCACCCCAAACCTTTGAATTTGGCTTTTAGTGTAGATGAGATTAAAAATATATTTTCCTTAAAAGCAATGCAAAAACAAATAGAGCTCAATGTAGAGGTTTCTTCCGATATTCCTCATCTGCTTTTGGATGAGCTTCGTCTTCACCAAATACTAAATAACCTAATGAGCAATGCTTTAAAGTTTACTGAGAAAGGTTACATAAAAATTAAAGTAAATTTTAACTATTCTCCCGTTGATAAAAATTCCGGGGATGTAATTATATCCATACAGGATACTGGTATCGGAATTCCGGCTACGGCACAAAAAGCTATATTTGCTCCTTTTAAGCAGCAGGAAGAGCAAGATGAACGTAGATTTGGAGGAACCGGCTTAGGCCTTACAATCTCGAAACGTTTAATCGAATTTATGAATGGAGAAATCTTTTTAAAAAGTGAGGTGAATAGAGGAAGTATTTTTACAATTGTTTTAAAAAATGTAAAGGTGTCAAAAACAATCGTATACAACAAACCTAATATTGCTTTTGAAATAAATAATTATATTTTTGAAAAAGCAACAATTCTTGTAGTTGATGATAACAAAATGAATCGTGAACTTTTAAGGAACGTTTTGGAGTCAATTAATTTAAATGTCACAGAAGCAAGAAATGGACAAGAAGCAGTTAAAATGGCTATGAATAAACCGGATTTAATTCTTATGGATATCCGAATGCCTTTGATGGATGGAAATGAAGCAACAAGGCTTATCAAAAACACTAAGGATTGTCAAAATATTCCAATTATAGCATTGACTGCAGCAACGGTTTCTCAGGATAAAAATTCTGAAAAACAATTTGACAGCTACCTTCGCAAACCTTTACATATACCCAGTTTGTATGATGAATTGCTAAAATATTTAAAACACCATAAGATCACTTCCGAAGATAAAAAAGAAACAGAAAATAAACTTTCTGATTCTGTTCGAAAGAAATTACCTGAAATTATTCATAGATTAGAACTTGAGTACGTCACTAAAAGTAAAGAATTACTAGATGCTATAGATATGGAAACAGTAGGAAAATTTGGAAAGGAATTAAATGAATTTGCCATTTCGTACAATTTATCATCTCTATCGAATACTGCAAAAAGTTTAATCCAGAGTGCAAATGAGTTTGATATAGAGAGAGCTAACGCACTTTTAATGTCTATTCCGGATTTCGCTATAATGATGAAAAATCATCTTGTTAATACAAGTCAGGACTTATAATAGACTTGTTGGTTTTTCTATATTAATTTTAAAAGTAAGGATAACTTATGTCTGACAGAAAACAAATAGTTATAGTTGGAGATGGTTTTGGCGGACTTCAAGCAACCCAAAAACTGGCAAAAAATCTAAAAACAACAAAAATTACGATCATTGATCGAACCAATCATCACTTATTCCAGCCTCTGCTTTATCAAGTAGCAAGTGCCGTTTTAAGTCCGGCAGATATTGCCATTCCTACACGCTCTCTTATCACAAACTGGAAAAATGTTTCTGTGTTAATGGGAGAAGCCCATGGTATTGATAAGGAAAATAGAATTCTTTATTACCAAGATAAAGAAATTAAATACGATTACTTGGTATTGGCTATGGGGGCTAGAACAAGTTATTTTGGCAATGATCACTGGGCAAAATATACAATGGGTTTAAAAAGCATCAAAGATGCACTGAAAATTCGTAGAGAACTTTTATTATCTTTTGAAAAAGCAGAATTGGAAAGCATATCTCGAAAGTTGATGTCTCACTATTTGAATTATGTCATTGTCGGTGGTGGTCCAACCGGTGTAGAGCTTGCCGGTGCTTTTGCCGAACTATCCAAACGAATCATTCGCCAAGACTTTCGAAAAATCGACCCTGCTTTGAGCAATATCACCCTCATTGAAGCTGGTCCAAGAATACTTTCTACGTTTTCTGAGAAATCATCGGAAATTGCAAAATTAGCATTAAAAAAAAGAGGAGTTACAATCTTACTCAATTCAAAAGTTGTTAATATTGATGAAAAGGGAGTTCATTTAACAGATCGAATTCTCGCTACCCACAATATAGTTTGGGCTGCCGGAGTTTCAGCCAATCCCTTTGGGAAAAAGTTAGGAGTTGAACTTGATTCAAGCGGTAGAGTAATTGTAGACGAATTTTGTGCCATTCCAAATCATCCGGAAATTTTTGCAATTGGTGATATGGCAAATTTCAGCAAAGGATATGACAAACCGTTGCCTGGCGTTTCTCCGACTGCCATGCAACAGGGACGATATGTCGCTAATCTAATTATAAAAGAGATTCATGGAAAACCAAGAAATAAGCCATTTAGGTATATAAACAAAGGTTCCATGGCAACAATTGGTAGAATGGACGCAGTCGCAGAATTAGGTAAATTACGTCTTTCCGGTTTTTTGGGCTGGCTTGCATGGTTGTTTGTTCATCTGTTTTACCAAGTTGGCTTTAAAAACAAAGTAACAATTCTTATCACTTGGATATGGAGCTATGTATCCTTTAAAGCCGGAGCCAGGCTAATCCAAGGTCCGATCAACGATGAAGAAAATAAAGAACATTCTTGATTTATCAGAGAGTATTTTCGTCAAATTATTAGCCGGGAAAATTTAATTTTAGAATTGTTATAATTTATAGGAGAAAGCTAAAATGGAAGAAGAGCAGAATGAATTGATAGAATTTTACCAAATGATGCGACCTAGGAATATATGTATCTGCAAAGCTGTGAGTGAAAATGATATTATAAAAGCCATAGAAGATGGCTATGATACCTATGAAAAAATAGTTTTAAGAACCGGTGCCACAACCGGTTGTGGGACTTGCTTTAGAAGTGTTCATAATATCATCAAAAGGGAAAAAGATGGAAATTGATCGGAAATCCTATCACCTCTCCATCAATATGGCGATGACCATGGATGGAAAAGTAACAAGGCCTAATGGTAAATGGTACGGTTTATCTTCACAAAATGACAAATTTCAAATGGACTTTATACGAAGCCAAGCAGAAGTTTTAATAATCGGTAAAAATTCAATTATCAACGATAATCCGATCACTCAAATTAGGTATGTAAAAAATTCGGTTAATCCGATACCAATTATTTTGATACGAACTGGTGTGATTCCGAACGATAGAAATATTTTCAAAAATATAGATGATAAAAAACCATTGGTTTTTTGTCTGGAAAATAACTCCGAGAACATCAAAAATGAGCTTACTAATTTAGTAGATATTTATTGTTTAAAAGAATTAAATCCGATAACCGTGCTAAAAAAAATTATAAACCTGGGATACTACAAAATATTATTAGAGGGAGGTCCACAATTGAATTATTCCTTCTTAAAAGAAAATTTAGTGCATAAAATTCACCTTACCATTGTTCCATTTCTAATTGGAAAAAAGGATTTGCCTACAATTGTAGATGGAAATGAAAATTTCCTTAATTTTGATACAAAACAATGGAATTTGGTTAGCTGTAAGTCTCAAGAAAATGAAGTTTTTCTAGAATTTGAGAATAAAATTCAAACTCAGTTAAGTAGCAGTTGAATATGGAAATTTATTAAATCCTAAAGTAAAACTTTTATTATGTCCGATAATAGATATTGAAATGATAAATGGTGTATCGGGAAATGTATACAGTCATATCCAACCTCTTATCTCAACTGGTGGTATACATTATATAGGTTATGGTCAAATAGAAAGTTCGTCTAATTCTTTATCGGTAATCCATCTCATCTCGCATGAGTTAGATCACGTGGCGGAATATCGAATAAATCCTATTAACGAAAAGGATATAGTAGAGTATTCAAAAGGTGGAATTGATTATGAAATCAGAGATGACAGGCTTGTTACCATTAGCAAGAAAAATGTTCTTTGGAATGGAAATAATATTCAGGAAAATAAAAATCCCAAAGATACATATACGAGTTTTTGGGAACAACTACACAGAAAAACGGACAAAAAGACGTTAAAAGTAGATGTAAATGCCTATTCTTCCCAAAATTCAATGATAGATATTATAGAATTATTTCAAGATGATGTTAAAAGGCTTGAGACAAAATTATATGTTTTGGATTCCGAGTTGATCAATTTAAAAAAAGACTTCTTTTATTCCCCTCCGAATTCCATAAACAGCCAGGGTAATAAAACCGGAATTAAAATAAATCGATTGAATGAAATGAAAAGAAAGATTGAAGTGGAGCTCCTCGTTTTAAGAAGTAACATTGCAATTAACAAATACAGAGAAATGATACAGCAAATTGACACATTTTTAGATCAACATTTTATAACCTTTATTCCGGATTCTATTGATATGGAGCATGGAAAATACGTAGACCTTGTTATTTAATAGTATACTGTGGAAGTATCACAGCCATTCTTAATGTGATTTTACAGGCTGGGAAACCTGTAATACTTTACTATTTCTTCTATATTTCGCACTAAAAATTTCTCTTTTATAATAGAAAGGTAGTCTATAATTATAGAAATATATACAACACAGATTGGCTTTCGGATAAAAGACATAAGAAAATCATTGAAAATTAAGAGAGTTCATTCATGTTAATCCCAAAAATCATTCTAATTATAGTATATTTATGGAGAAATTAATGACATTTGTTAAAAGTTGCATAGCCAAACTTTGCTTATTCTCTATTCTATCTGTTTCTTTCTTGCAATGTGGTAATAATAATAATAATGAAATTAATCCAATTGTTTTACTTCTCACTGTCGGATGGTTGCAAACTAGACCGGACGGAGGTTTTGGGCTGAACTTTGATTCAAGCAGTTGGAGCTCCGTAGAAGAACAAATCAACCTTACAGATCTTAGAGGTAGTTCCACAACCACAAATTTAAGTTCATCTAGTCTTCCTTCTAAAATGAATTTACAAGATACCGGTTTTTTCCCTCCCATTGGTGACCAAGGTAAATATGGAACTTGTGTGGCTTGGGCAGTCGGATACAATATGAAAACGTACATGGAAAATAGGGATTTGAACCAAACAACATCTTCTTCCTCAAGCCAGTTTAGTCCCAAATACCTATTCTGGTCTATTCCGGATAGTCAAAAAGGAGAAGGTTGTGGCGGCACAAATTTTGAATACGCATTGCAAGTCGTGCAGACAAAAGGAATCGCCACTCAAGCAACAGTACCTTATACGGAGTTGGGAGACTGTTCTTACCAAACAGTCGACTCATGGGATAACGAAGCAAGTAGTTATAAGATAAAGAGCTATCGAAGACTGGATAAAGTGGATTCTAACGGAGACGGAATTATCAATATCAACGCCATTAAAGAAAATATCGCGAACTACAATCCGGTAGTAATAGGAGCCAAATTAGGTGATAAATTTATGCAATGGAGAGGTTCTGGTGTTCTACAAGGAGATACTTATAATTATAGTGGGCAACATGCTTACCATGCAATGGTGGTAGGTGGGTATGATGATTCGGTAGGACCAAACGGATCATTTCTGGTTATTAACTCTTGGGGACAACGTTGGGGAAATTCCGGAACTATCTGGGTTGACTATAATTTCTTTAAAAATGAATTTGCCTTCGCTTCATTTATGGCTACCAATATTCCTTCCAAGCCACAAGATGAAAATAATATCGTACCCGTATACAGCCAAGCTGATCTATACGGATTTTCATTAGCCGCCTCCATAAACACTTCCAATCGTCAACTAACCCTCAGCTATGTGGTAAAAAATACGGGGAAAACAACCATTAGTTCCGACAACAACTGGGCTATTGCATTTATTTTGTACAATGCTAACAGTGCAAATGATTATAAGGTAATTTATTATGACCTTTTTTCAAACAAGTATTCTGATAATACGTGTGATTACGATTCGAACTTGGATAATGCTTTTTTTTGTAATTACAATTCCAGCGTAAGCTTTGCTTCCGGTTATGGAATGACCAGATCGAATGACTTGATTGCAAGTGCTACAGTACCTTCTAACCTAAACGGAACCTACTATAGCCTCATTGTAGCAGACTTGATGGATAATATTAGTGAAGTCAATGAAGATAATAACCTTTTATATAGCTCTTATACAACAAAATACGAAAACGGTGTACCCAAATCGGTTTCCAGAAGCTTGAAAACAGAAGGTAATCCTGAAGGAAAAGCGTATCTTAGTTATGAGGAAATGCGAAAGGTCAACCCCAATACCTATACTCCAGAAGAGTTAAGGCTTCTGTTAAGCCAGTTAAAAAACAATGCATATACCAGGCTTAGAGCAAAACAAAATAAATCTTCCAAAACCAAAACGGAAATTATTATACCCAAACGCCCGGTTTTGAATTAGAACAAAAGATTTTAGGTTGATTTTTGAGAGTACACTATGGTTGTCTAAATAATTTCAATATATTCCCGGCAAGCTACCAATATATTTCTTTTCAGATTCTTGATTTCTTTGAGAAGTGACAGTATTAAAATTTCCTTTTGTTTTGCATCACTCAGCTCGTTTTGGTGTCTTGCTAAATAGACTTCTTCTTTTCTCAGAATAGGTTTGATAAAAGGAATCATATTTATTTTTTCTTTTAAAATATTAACAATTTCTTTATCACTTAAACTTGCCTTTTCAATGTTTTGTAGGTCGAAACTTTCTTTCTCGAGTTCTGCAAGAAGGGACAAAACAAATTCCGGTAGTTCGTATTTTTGTTGTTGGTTCTTTTTTGTATCTTCTCTTACTTTCCAAGGTTTTAATTGCTTCCAAGGATAGTTATGGTTGCTAGTGTTTTCAAACAATTTCAAACAAGCAGAAGTGTTTAGATTGATTACACCACTTATCAAAGAACCTTTGTCTGCAATATTATAAACTTTTAAATCCAAATTTTGAATAGATCTTTCAAACCAGATTCTATAAATTTCCAATACATGATCAGTTATAACCAAGGAATTATCAACGGAAGGTACATACTTTGTTTTCCGCTTACGGATGATACTTTCGTTAATTTTTTCCAGAGATCGTTTTCTGTTCACTTGAGTGAGCCACTTTTCATTGTGATGAGTCCCCGTAGAATGAATTTCTTTGCCCGTATAAGCCAAGTCTTGTCCGACTAGTACAATGGGTGAAAAACCCATATATCTTAGAGCATCAAAAGCACTTGTAGCAACACTTCCTCCAGATTGCAATTCACCTATTTCACCTATTTGTTCTATTGCTTCGGCTGCTCCTGCTGTCATTTCTTTTGTATTTTGACCCGTATAATCCCTTGTGTATTTTGCTGTAGTTGTAAATACTATAGATGCGTTTGACTGCTCTCTTAGTAATTTGGGACTGCCAACAAGATCGGTAAAAAGTGGATACTCTTTGATTTGAATACCCATAAAATGAAAGTAGGAATGAGTCTGTGCGTCGAGCGTCATCACCGCATCGGGGATTATTCCAAATTTTAATAACACTTTAAGAGATGTGTCACAAGACATCACAAATACTTTGTCTCTGATTTTTTGGATGAGAGGACAAAATTGTCTGAGAGACGGACCTGCAGAAACAAGGAGTGCCGGGAGATTGGGAAATCGATTTTCCAATTCCATAATTTTGTATTTTTGTGAGTTTGGTTTGAAAAATTCGATGGTATTGTAGAGTGAATTTTTAACCCAGATTTTTTCAAACTCAAACTTAGTAAGAAGATCACTTATTCGTGCAGAAAACAATTTCTTCAAATTTTCTTCTACAAAACTGTAAAAATCCGGTTCTAGGGAAATGCTACCTGGGTTTTTTATAAATTTCAAACCTGAAAACCTTCCCAAAGGAAGAGAATCAATATAATTCCAAAGGATTGACAAACTGTTTTCACCACAAAAAATATGTCTTCCAGGAACCAGCAAAATGTCTTTAAAAAAAGAATCTCTCAGTTCCAAAAATGCGTTTACAGACGTATCTATATATAAAACTAAGCCTTCCGGTTTTATACCCTTATTTACCAGCTCGAGAATATGCGGGTTTCCAAAACCCATCACTACGGTTACATTGGAATCAGAAATAGAAATGCCGCTTAATAACCTTTCAGCTGCTTTTTTGGGTGAAACCGTACTAGCCAAAGGACGATTCTGGTATTTTATATAATACTCACTGTTAATTTCATTTTGTAAAAGCTTGTAATCAGATTCTTTTTTTTCCAATTTATAATACAATTGAAGATATGGTTTCTTTTGAAATAATTCTTCTAACAGATTTTGCGACATCATAATTTATTCTTCTAATTAATAATTTGAGGATACAGTTTGTTTCTTTTTATATACTGCACTATACTATCCGGAATCAGGTCATGGGATAACTCTTGGGTATAAATATTTTTCCTGATTTCACTTGAACTAATCTTTACGAGTTTATTTTGTATAAAGTATATCTTATTCTCTGGAATAATATTTTGTTCCGAATTAGTAACCTCTCCTTCTCTTGCAAAAACAACCAGGTCTGCCAATAACAAAATATCCTTGTAGTCTTTCCATAAATGAAATGTAGGAAGATTATCCCGTCCGATTAACAGTAAAATTTTTTGCTCTGGGAAAGCCTCAGAAATTGATCGAATGGTGTCTATAGTGTAGCTTTTTTCTCTTTTGTCGATTTCGATTCTTGAAACTATACTCTTGTGTAAATCCAAATCAACAAGAAGTAGCGATAACATCTCTAGAATATAGTTTGGTGGTGTGGCTTTTTCTTTTTTAAACGGTGATTGGTAATTGGGCACTATAACCAAATGCTCAGCTTGTGGAAAGTTTCTCCAAAATTCGAGAATAATTTCTTTGTGTCCTAGATGGGGGGGATCAAAACTCCCCCCGAATATACCGATCACCTTTTATACTCTGATCTGTCCGGTCCCTTGAACTACAGTTGTGGTTGTAGTAAGGTGAACTAGACCCATAGGTCCTCTAACGTGCATTTTCCCGGTAGAAATACCCACTTCAGCTCCTAGCCCGAACTCTCCCCCGTCGTGGAATCTTGTGGAGCAATTTACAAATAAAGCTGCCGAATCCAAGCTCTTTAAAAAGTAATTTATGTTAGCATAGTTTTCGGAAAGAATAGCTTCCGTATGTCCGGATGAATACCTATCAATAAATTCGATTGCCTCTTCAATGGAATCAACCGATTTGGCTGACAAGCGTAAATCCAAAAATTCGGTTGCATAGTCCTCCTCTGTTACTTTTTTGGCTTCCGGAAATTCCTCCAATAAATAATCATCTAATAAAAGTTCAACACCACCTCTTTTTAGAAAGGCTAACAAGTCTTTAATTTTACTAAAATTTTTATGAATCACTATGTTTTCTACAGCGTTACAAACACCAGGTCTTTGTGTTTTGGAGTTTAGAATGATAGAAGCACTTTTTTCATAATCAGCAGTCTCATCAATATAGATATTACAAACTCCTTTGTCATGCTTGACTACCGGAATCTTGGAATTTTCTGTTACAAACTTAATGAGCCCCTCACCGCCTCTTGGAACAACAATGTCTATTGCTGAGTTTTGTTGTAATAAAGGAACAACAAAAGCTCTATCGGTCTTATCTACAAAACACAATCCGTCTTCCGTAGTTCCGTTCTTTGAAAGAACTCTTTTGAAAATAGAAGAAAGAACTAAGTTGGAATGAATTGCCTCACTCCCCCCCCTTAAAATACAGGCGTTACCGGATTTAAAAGAAAGAGCAGCTACGTCTATTGTAACATTTGGTCTTGATTCATAAATTACAAGCAATACGCCTAAAGGAACTCTTTTGGTTGCAAGTTCTAATCCGTTTTTTAATGTTGTACCTCGAACGATTTCACCCACTGGGTCTGGAAGACCTGCAATTTCTATTACGGCTTTGGAAAGTCCTTCAATTCTTGCTTCGTTTAATAACAACCTGTCTAACAAACTTTCGCTAAGTTTGTTTTTTTTCCCTTCTTCAATATCTTTTCTGTTTTCTTGAATGATTTCGTCTTTTGATTTTAGTATCTCGTCTGCTAAATTATTTAGCACTTTATTCTTTGTTTCTGTGCTAAGTACTCGAATTTTTTTGGATGCTTCTTTGGCTTTTTTTGAAATTTCTATTGCATAACGTTCTGATTCCCTCATAATTTTCTCCTACGGTATTAAAAGGCTTTTTTTTAGCTTGTAACCTCTGTAAATCTCTATAAAATAAGACTAAATTTATATGTAAACTTTAAATTTTCCATCTGCCTATGGGCTGCATTTCGAACAACCCAATTAATCCATGGGTAAATTATCTTAAAAAAATTATCTTGACGATAATGAGTATTTTGTGGTAAAAACTTATAAAACTGTAACATTACTATACTTATGAACAAAGAACTAATTGGAATCAAAAACTACACAACCAGTCCGGACTCGGAAAAGGCAAATGATTATCTCCCTTTTTTTTTCATCAAAAAAGCAAAAATAAGAAACCAAATCAATCCCGATAATTTCCTGAGAACAATCGGGATTCTAAAGCCTTTTTTTTCCAATCCTATTGATGCTATCTATCCATTGCTTTTATACAATTTTACCCTTTTGGGATAGTACTTCCAAAGTCCCCGAAGCACGAAAGTCAACACCAAGTGTACTATGGTTAAATGGAAAAAACGGTTCTCGCTCCAGTGAAGAGTTTGTCTTAGAATCAAAATTTCACCAAGAGTTTCGAGAGTTTGTGGAAAATCACTATGTTTTCACAAACGATGAAGCAGGCATCACAACCGATTATTATTTCAGTCGGTTTGATGAAGCATTAGCAGAACATAATCCGGAGTATGTGAAACAGCATGGAATCTTTTTTACCGATATTAACCTTAGTCGGTTTGCTTTGTGGTTTATAAGGGAAAAATTTGGTGAGAAAAAGCTTAGTGATAAATATATAGTTTTTGATCCGGCTGGAGGTTCCGGCAACCTTATCAGCAGTTGGAGGCGAAACCACATCAAGTTCAAGATCGTTTCCGAATTGAATCCCGATTTGTTAAAGACGATTGAGCTTCGATTGAAAAATGACCCGATTCAAGTTGAACAGGGATATTGCATTATACCAAAAACCCATGAAAATAAAGGGCTAAACTTTATTGACAAACCGGCATTGGAATATTACTCTATCATTGAAGAATATCTAAAGAAAGAAGGGAAGTACATTGACAAACCAGTTTAATCCAAATCAGAAAGTATGCCGAAGTGAACGGGAAAGTTGACATTGTGGAAAAACTTGAAAGGATAAAAGAACTTACCAAACAGGTGAAAGAAAGGATTTATAATTTATTGGTGAATGAATTTGGATATTTTGAGTAAGCAACCCATGGTCAATTTCCTTCAAAAAATTATATTGACAACCTGAACATATATCTGAACAGTTTATACTATGAAAACGACAGCAAAAGAAAGTATAGCAGACAAGAAATTCAAAGAATCATACAAAGGAATGTATCAAGAAATTGACAGAGTTTCCGGAAAAACATTTACTCTTTGGAATAAATTTACCATGTGGATTTACTCAGTTTTGTTTGGCGATAAATATCATCTAAAATACAAACAAAGTGAGTATGAAAAATTAGAATCCGCACAAGGCTTTTCTGAAATCCAAGAATTATTCGAACCCAAAGAAGATGCTTCGATGACAGAGGAAGAAATTTTTAAATATTCAAAAAGGAATTTTCGCAAATGAGTAAACAAATTATTAACCCCAAAAAGGATGGTTATCTGATATTTGCGTTTTCTTACCTCAGAGAAATATCCTTTTCGGAATTATTACAAGATCATAACGAAATTTGTAAGGATTACACTCTGGACTTTTATTTAGATCGTTTAGGTTCTTTTGTGTTTTCAAAAGATCTGCCTTTAGGTCGAGCAGAGCGTGTGAGAAAAATTGCCCGCCATTATATGAAATACGATATACTATTTTCGGACTCTACTGTTCAGGAAATCACCCAAGAAATTTTATCGTGCAATTATGATTATATATTAATTGCAGAAACGGATAATTTAATTCGTGCTTATGGTCAAATCCTAAACAGTTTTCATCGGATTGCAAAAAACGGCACTTATATTCGTATTCAAGATATTGATAAGGTTTTAAAGACTTATAAAACGTATTTTGCGGTAAAAGAAATCGGATTTTTAAAAGCTGCTTAGTTGTTATACTTATGAACAAAGAACTAATTGGAATCAAAGACTACATCACCAGCCCAAACTCGGAAAAGGCAAACGATTATCTCATTTTTCCCTTTTTCAAAAAACTATTCTCCCAAAACAAATTTAAAAAAGAATCCGAAGCAGTCGGAGCTGACATATTTATCGAAGGGCGTTTATTAGTTGAACTAAAAACAGAAAATGCAGATTGGCTAGCCGGCTTCTACCAAGCCATGCACTACCAAAAAAAAGGACTAAGTTACTCCGGAATCTGCGTGATAAGTCACAACTTTATCGGTCTTTGGCATTTAAACAAAATTCCAATTGATGCCCTGAATCTGATAAATAACTCCGACCCAAGTTTAGCTCCCAATGATGTTGGTAGAAAAAATGCCAACAAAACAAATAAAGCTTTAGAAAAACAAATTCTTGATAGCAGCAGGTTTTTATATGACCCTGGTAAAATTCTATATCTTGATACTCAATTGTTTGAGTTTGAAGACTGTCTTAAAAATATAGACCAAATAAGAAACCAAATCAATCCCGATAATTTCCTGAGAAAAATCGGAACTTTGAAACCGTTTTTTTTAAACCCCTTAGATGCTATCCATTGCTTTTATACAATTTTGCCCTTTTGGGATAGTACTTCCAAAGTCCCCGAAGCACGAAAGTCAACACCAAGTGTACTATGGTTAAATGGGAAAAATGGTTCTCGCTCCAGTGAAGAGTTTGTCTTAGAACCAAAATTTCACCATGAGTTTCGAGAGTTTGTGGAAAATCACTATGTTTTCACAAACGATGAAGCAGGCATCACAACCGATTATTATTTCAGTCGGTTTGATGAAGCATTAGCAGAACATAATCCGGAGTATGTGAAACAGCATGGAATCTTTTTTACCGATATTAACCTTAGTCGGTTTGCTTTGTGGTTTATAAGGGAAAAATTTGGTGAGAAAAAGCTTAGCGATAAGTATATAGTTTTTGATCCGGCTGGAGGTTCCGGCAACCTTATCAGCAGTTGGAGGCGAAACCACATCAAGTTTAAAATCGTTTCTGAATTGAATCCCGATTTGTTAAAGACGATTGAGCTTCGATTGAAAAATGACCCGATTCAAGTTGAACAGGGATATTGCATTATACCAAAAACCCATGAAAATAAAGGGCTAAACTTTATTGACAAACCGGCATTGGAGTATTACTCTATCATTGAAGAATATCTAAAGAAAGAAGGGAAGTACATTGACAAACCACTTGCTTTTCTTTTAAATCCGCCTTACAAAAATACCAGAGAAGAAGAATCATTTCGAACAAATACCAACTCTAATTATACTATTTACCAAGGTCTTTTGGATACCATTAAACTTGATGCTGGTAAAGAAAGATATGTTTTATTTATTGCTCAAATCTTAGAATTATGCAAAATCCAAAAGGAAAAAGGAATTTCCGATGAACCAATTTTGTTTATTTTTACACCAACTTCTTGGTTGATTCCTCGAGTTGGCTTTAAAGTTTTTAGAGAGATATTTGATAAGTATTTTAAATTTCAAATTGGCTTCTTTGTTAAAAGCAATGAATTCTTTGAAGTAGATGGTACGTGGCCCATTTCTTTTACAATTTGGAAATATCGAGAAAACAAAAACAACGTGAATCATGTAGTTTTGTATGATTATTCGGAAATAAAACGAGCTGATTTAAGTATAAATTGGGAAGCGGAATTTGAAACTTTAAAAAAGATATTATCAAAATTAGTAAAAGGGAAAAAGAAGATTGATTTGAGTAAAACCAGAATTGAATTGAGAGAAAAACTGCCCACTTTGTCTTTTCCATCAAAAGAAACCGAAAAATACAAGATGCAAAATCTTTATCGTTCTGTACGAAAAGAGGAAAAAAATGAAAAAATAATAAGCGGATGGCCTAAGTTAGATGATCGGCATGAAAGAATAAAAGCTCCACATGGTTTTGTAGATGGTACTTATGTTGGTTTTATGGATGATGGGACTCCAGTTAGAACATACCCAGCCAATGATTCCAGATATGATGTTAAGCAAATTGAAACTGTCTGGTTTAGGTTGGATACTGCCATTAAAGACTCAAATAAAATGAAGGCTTTTTCCGGTCCTCCTGACAATAGAGGTTATTGTGCTTACGATTTAAAATCAGCTCAGATTACGTTTTTGTGGTTTACGATAGGTAAAGTAATCCTCAATTCCTATCCTCTATGGGCTAACCAGATGGAAATATGGTCTCCAAATTTAGAACATAAAGAAATCAATAGTCTATATTCTCTCTGCTTCGCTTACCTCTTATCTGACAATCGGTGTGTTGTCACCAAGTTTGAAAAGGACAATCCCGTTCAGGGTGCTCCAGAAATCTTTGTGGACAATCCGATGTGCCCGACAAATCCAGATTCTTTTTGGTCAAAAGTCTTGGAAACTCAAGTCAAAGACAAACTTGCAAAAAACCTAGTGAATGAAATCAAGTCTTTGTACACCTACTGGAATGTTGAATATTGCAAAGGTCAACTGATTGAAAACTGTGGATTGAAAGACGAGCCGTATTTCAAATATTTCGACTATCCGGATTTTGTGACACCTTATTCTGGTTTAATCCAAATCAAAAAGTATGCCGAAGTGAACGGGAAAGTTGACTTGGTGGAAAAACTTGAAAGGATAAAAGAACTTACCAAACAGGTGAAAGAAAGGATTTATAATTTATTGGTGAATGAATTTGGATATTTTGAGTAAATAACACATGGTCAATTTCCTTAAAAAATTATATTGACAACCTGAACATATATCTGAACAATTTATACTATATTCGTATTCAAGACATTGATAAGGGGGTTTACCCGGTTTACCCCTACAATTTATATTTCTAACCATGACTCACCTTTTGGTTAATCTATTTTCCTTGATTTTGGAAGAGTAACTTCCAAATGTAAAAAAAAATTGAAACACTTGTTTATTTGTTTAACTCTATTATCAAACAAAATAAATTGTGAAATAATATGTATAGAGTAGGAACGGGTTTGGATTTTCACAGATTGCTACCAGATAAGGATCGACCTTTAATCCTTGGTGGCTACATAATTGAATCGGAATTGGCTCTACAAGGTCATTCCGATGCTGACATATTATTACATTCTATTTCGGATGCCATCCTTGGTGCTTTGAGTTTGGGAGATATCGGCGATTATTTTCCGGATACAGACATGGCACACAAAAACATGGATTCTACAATCATCGTAAAAAAAGCTCTCCAACTAATAAAAGAGAAAAACTATTCCCTAGTTAATATGGATGCAACCATAATCGGCGAGGGACCCAAAATCGCCCCGCACAGAGAACAAATCCGGAAATCTCTCTCCAAAATCCTCTGTATAAAACTGGAAAATGTATCCGTAAAAGCAACAACTACGGAAAAAATGGGTGCAATCGGCAGACAAGAAGGAATCGGTGTTATTACAACCGTTCTAGTGCAGAAAATTTCATAAGAATCGCATTACTTTTGTCTTGGTAATAATTTTTTCTTTTTCCAACTATGGAAAATCCTGCTTTTACATACAATGAAATCGCGGATGTGTTTTTCTCATTCACTTCCAAAAATACATCTTTGGATTTGTTTGTATTTTTCAAAAAATCAATTAGTTGGGAAGCAATTTTTTGTTTCCTATAATCCGGTAAAACTCCAAGCCTTAAAATTTCAATTTCAAACTGATTTTGCATATAAATCAAATAACCTACCGGATGAGCTTGAATCCAATAAATAATTGAATCTTGGTAGGTATGATGAGAATAAATCTGTTCTTCAGACCAGAATTCCTTTGGAAAACAAGAAATTTCCATCCCAAAAACCAGATCCAACTCAAGATGATTCGTTTTTTTTACCATAAAGTTCATCCTACCTACCCTTTTTGGTTCAAAAAGGAAATTTAAATTAGCAAATTCTATTTGTTTTTTTAGTCTTTCCATTTATAGTTTGTATTCAATACTTTTTAATAAGGATTTTATAATTATGAAAAACGTTTTTATGCTGCTGATTCTACTATTTCCCTTAACTACCTGTGAAAAATTGGAAGAATGGCGTAAACAAAATGCCCTGAGACGCCTGACTCCCAAACAACCAACCGAAGATGACATCGAAAATTGGAAAGAAAGGCTCTCTTTAACGGAAGCTGAAATTGTGGATATGGACAGGAAAATTCGTGAACTTGTAAAAAAGACAAGAGTAGCCGGGTCCATTTCATGGAGAATTGCAAGGGCTTTTGTGAGAATTGGAAACTATGAACTCGGAAGTAAATACTATACGGAAGCACTAACTGAAAACGCTGGAGAGAATCCACCCCAAGCAGATGTTCATAGGTTTGAAAGTGCAATACCTTATTTTGAAAAGACTTTAATCTACAGACCTTTGGATGAAACTCTACTTTTTGAAACTGGCTTAGCTTACGCTAATGCTGCCAGAGACAAAGGTTGGGAAAAACAAAGACGTGAAATGGCTGTCACCATTTTTACGGAATTAATTCGGAAGAATCCAAAAGACACAAGGTATCCCTACCAACTTGCCTTGATTTACTTTGACTCGTCCATGACAGATGCTATTATCGAAGGCATACAACCACAAGGATATAACGATCAAGAAAAGGCTCTACTTTTACTTGATTCTATTTTAAAAAAAGAGCCTAATTCCGTTCCAGTTCGATTTGCCAAAGCAAACTTTATGTACAGACTCGGGAAAGTAGATAACGCCAGAAATGAATATGAAACAATACGAATTCTGATGGAAAACATGAGTAAAAAAGGGGAAATTGGGGATTTAAGTAAAAACCCTTCTTACAAAAATGTTATAAACAACTTAAAAATTATAGGAGAGAAAACGAATTTTTAATGGAAGATGAAATTATACCTTACCTTTTTTCCTTTTCAAAACTATCATCGGTTGTAAAAAAACTAGGTTGTTTGAATCAGTTTGATTCTATAAAAGGTTTATATGATTTTATCAAGCAAAGTTATAACAAACCGGAACTTGAAAAAATTATCCAAGCAGCCAAACTAGTCAAAAGTAGCAGTGAAAAAAACTCAATTCAAGTTTTGGATTATTATGACCCTGATTATCCAGCTTACTTAAAAGAAATTTATGACCCTCCTATTACCTTGTTTGTGAAAGGAGACAAACAACTATTAAACAATACTTTTGTGTCTGTTGTGGGGACAAGGAAAGCCTCCAAGCTTTCCCTAGATGCCTGTTCAAGTCTACCGGATTTTGTAAAAAAGAACCTATATGATGGTATAGTGTCCGGGCTTGCGTCAGGAATTGACCGAGCCGCTATGCTCGCATGTATTGAACAAGGCATACCCACAGTGGGAGTCTTAGGTACAGGTTTGGATTCGGAATACCCTCATGCAAATAAAGACCTTTACAAAAAAATGAATGAGTTTCCAAAAGGTGTTATAATTTCGGAAATGAAATACGGTGATCCACCCAATCGTTGGTCATTCCCAAGAAGAAACCGAATTATAACCGGAATGTCTGCCTTGCTTTTGATTATGGAATCACCTCTTAAAAGTGGAGCTATGTCTTCTGCCAATCATGCAATATCACAAAATCGAGACATTGCCGTATTTCTTCATGAAGGACAACATTCCAATGAAGGAGGAAAAAAACTCGTAGAAGATGGTGCTATCTGTTTGTCTTATGAAGAATTAACAGGTAAAAACACGGTATTTCATATTTCTCAAGTATTGGAAGGTGGAATGGATACACTACCCCATTTGATTTC
The DNA here is from genome assembly GCA_024233865.1 of Leptospiraceae bacterium. Taxonomy (GTDB): domain Bacteria; phylum Spirochaetota; class Leptospiria; order Leptospirales; family Leptospiraceae; genus JACKPA01. The sequence continues at coordinate 98,834 of JACKPA010000016.1, forward strand.
TCAAACAAATTATTTGGAATTGACGGGAAAAATCAAATACATAGGTGACGGATATTATAAGGAATTTTAAGCGTATTCTACACCATTACAGATTTCAAAGTGATAAAACCTTGGATTTAAGCCCGTTTTTTGGGAATAAGTCCTTTGAATTTCTTTTTGGATTGGTTCAAAGTTATTTTTAAAGTCCAAAACAAGAACACAACCTCCAAAACCGCCTCCCATCATACGAGCACCTAACACTCCCAAACGCTTTAATTCTTGCACAAGAAAGTCCGTTTCCACGCAGGATACTTCAAACTTTTCGGAAAGTGAGTTGTGAGTTTGAAACAAACAATCTCCGATTGTTTTAGCATCTTTTTTCGAAATGGCTGCAATTACTTTTTTTGTTCTGGCTTTTTCCCCCAAAACGTGCCCTACCCTTTTTTGTTCGTTTGGTTTAAATCCGAATTGCTTCAAATCAGACAAAACATCTAAGTTATAAAGATTTTCTAATTCTTTGTACTTGTCCTTAATTTTGTTTAAAGCGGTATCACACTCTTTTCTGCGTTCGTTGTATTCACTATCTTTTAGAGAATGTTTTACTTCCGAATTGATAAGATAAAATCCAACATCTCCCAAATCCAAAGGGATATAAGAATATTCCAATGAGTCGGTTTGCAGTAACAAACAAGAGTTATCTTTTCCATTCGCTATTATAAACTGATCCATAATCCCGCAATTGACTCCAACAAAATTATTTTCAGCTCTTTGACCGATCACTGCAATTTCCTCTCTAGGGATTTGCAACCCAAATATCTCAGATAACGCGTAGACTACAACTACTTCTAGAGCAGCAGAAGAAGATAAGCCCGCTCCAGTTGGAATATTCCCATCAATCACCATGTCAAAACCGGTAATAACATGACCCAGAATAAATATCTCATTGATAACCCCATAGATATAGTTAACCCAATCAACTTGTTTGTTAGATTCTAAACTTTCTGAAACTACCAAGTTATCAAATTGTTTGGAATAAACTCGGAATTGTCTTAAATTATTTTTACGAATGGAAACATATACATAATAATCAATGGCTGCAGGCAATACATATCCACCCAGATAATCTACATGCTCACCGATTATGTTTATCCGAGCAGGTGCTCGAAAAACGCTAGTGGTTTCACCGGTTTCTCCGAATTTTTGAATGAGTATATTTTTAATGACTTCTTTCATATTATTCATGTTTTCTCTGTGGATTGTATACATTCATCTTCCCCAATTTAGCTTGAAGTTCGGCAATCAATTTGTCCCTCTCTTGCAGCTCACCCAAAGCTTTTTCCTTTTCTAAACGCTCTTTTTCAGCTCGTTCTTTCTCTTGCTCTGATTCCAAAAGAATCAGGTTTTTGTCCTTGTCATACAGCCTCAAATACGTTCTATGCTTCCCATTCAACCCGCCACTCCATATTCCTAAGTAGCAATTTAATTCTTTTGAGCACAACCAACCGTTTTTATTCTTTACCAGCTCTACATAAAATCCGTATCGGTTCAATCTCCAACCGCAAAGGTAACTCGGATTCTTTGGATCATAGACAAAATATTCCGGTGTGTGAAACGTCTGTTCATACAAAATAAACTTGTCTTCCAAATCAATTTTGTAAGTGCTTTCCGATAGCAATTCTACTATGATGTTTGGATATTTCCAATTCTCCTCCCACAATATCCAGCTATCTCTCTCCTTTGTTCCATCCACTCCTTTCACAAGAAAAAAGTCGGGACCTCGGAATGCCTCGTTCTTTACTTCCTTGCCACTGTAATACATAAACATGTTTCCACCGGCAAAAAAGTCAGTCTTATCACCCATAGCAACAACCGAGGAGTCGATAAGAATATTCATGTTTTCTCTGTGGATTGGAGTTTCCAAGGGAATACCGTCATCGCAAGGTAGGTTTGTAGGATAAGAATCGTTTTGCTTTGGAATTGTTATGCTTTGGGACATTGTTTCTCTCCATGGTGGATATAAGTCTTGGATAATTCTTTAGAATTGTCAAGGAAAAATTTCGAGAGTTCGTAATTACGACAAGATAAGAAACCATAGGTATTACATTTACTTTGTCCATAGTTTGTGTTGGTAAATCCATTTTTTGCTTTACTAAAATATTCATTAAGAGATATTTTTAAATATGCAGGCAAAAAATGAAAAAACGGTTCTAATCACCGGAGCAACCGGTGGTTTGGGAAAAGCGATTTCTGGAGTATTCTATAAAAATAATTATAATTTAGTATTAGTTTCCAGAGATTTGGAGAGATTAGACCAAGTATCGGAAAACCTAAAGGCATCCAACCCGGATATGGAAACGAACATTCATCTTTATCCTTTAAATTTTGAATTGGCTACCGAAAATGATTACAAAATGCTTTTTCAATTTTCCATGGATAATATCATCTTTCCTCAAGCGATTATTAACAATGCCGGAATAATCGGAGAATTTGGAGAGAGTTGGAAAATTCCTATAGAAGCCTACCAAAACGCTTTTTCTGTAAATTTGTATTCTGCAATTAATATGTGTAAATTATTTTTACCCAAAATGATAGAAAATAACTACGGAAAAATAGTGAGCATATCCGGAGGTGGGGCTACCGGAGCAAGAGAAAAATTTTCCCCCTACTCTCTTTCCAAGGTTGCATTGGTTCGGTATATGGAAAATCTATCCAAAGAATTGCAATCTCTACGTCTCAACATTGATGTGAATTGCATAGCTCCCGGTGCAATGAAAACACAAATGACAGAACATATATTAATCGCTGGAGAAGAAAAAGCCGGAAAAAAAGAAATCGATAGCTTAAAAAAACAACTAAAAGAAGGTGGAATTTCTCCTACAAAAGCAGCCGATTTGTGCTATTTTTTAGCTTCTCCCGAAAGTGATGGTATTACAGGACGTTTAATCAGTGCGGTTTGGGACGATTGGAAAACCTTACCTCAAAGGCGATCTGATATCCAAAATACTGACATTTATACCCTAAAAAGGATTACCGCCAAAGATCGCGGTTTTAACTGGGACTGAAATTATAGTTTACTTCTCTTTACTATTCTTACCTATGGACTGATAAAACAAAGGATAAAATAAAATTTGCTCAAAATTAAGTTAGTAGTCTCAATTTTTTTCTTTATGAGTTTTGCAAATTGCAGCAGTTCGGGTCAAGCCAACCAAATGAAAGAAAATCTTACTTTTGATCAAAAAGAATGTATCAATAAACTGGTAGGCAAGTTTCAAAAAATACCAACAAAGTGCGTTGAAAACAAAATTCTTCATAAAATTCAATGCCAGTACCCTGAGAAAGCAGCACTGTATGAAAAGTATAAATTTTTTATAAAAGAAAATAAGATTCAAAGCTGCGATAATACAAGTCATTGTACCTTATTTTTTATAAACAATTCTGATACCACTCTTACCTGTAAAAAACATAAGCTAGAACTCTTCAAATCAACCAAAAAAGACAATTGTGAATGTATGGGTGATTTTCAAGAAGAGCAAAGTAATATCAAATTGGATCAAGATATGCGGACTTCTGACGGAGGTATTGGGAAAGTATTTGATTGGGAAGATAAAAGAACAACACGGATTGAGTGTTGCCGAAAAAAATTCAGCTCTGAATATCTTTTTGATGATAATTCGAACAGCAAAACAATAGATTTTAATGAAATGCACGATCTCAAAAAGTTTAGAGAGCATTTCGAATTACCTATCGAAAAATATTAAAAAAATAAATTAATTTAAAATTTTTCCTTTACTTTAAAATTAGGTAGATTATTTAATTTTTAGTTTTTTTAAGAGGTTTGGTTTTATGAAAAAGAGTTTTCGTGTTTTTGCTATTTTATTATTTTTTGTTATAAGTAATAATGTTTTCTCCTTAGATAGAGACAATCTTTCATTTACAAAAAAAATAAATTTAGGAATCAATTTAGCTGATAATGAAGAATACCAAGAAGCATTAGACATTTTTTATAGTCTATATTATTCCGAAAAAAATAAAGATAAGAAATACATTTCTTTATACTTAACCTGTGCCATTTTAAACGAAATGGGTCAATACAACCTTGCAGAAAAATTAATTGCAAACAACGAAACTAATTTCGATAAAAGCAAGTACCCAAGCTTATACAATCTAAAAAACCAAATTCAGTATGCCATTCGAAATTCAAGTTCTACTAGTTTGACTGGTTTACCGTAAAATGCTTCTGTTTTATCCGGTTAGATAAAACAAGCTGAAATATCCGCTAAAATTATAAAAATGAATTCTGATTGAGAAATTATGAGAAAAATAGGAATTTTGATGGGTGGAACTTCTTCAGAGCATTTTATCTCCATGGTAAGCGGAAAAGCTGTTTTTAATGCCATAGATAAAAGTAAATATAGAGTTAAACCCATAATCATAACCAGAGAAGGAAATTGGATAATTCCGGAAGGATTCGATAGTGTTTTACCGGATTGGAAGTTGGATCCGGAAGGTTCAAACGTCTCAGAATTTATAACAGAATTTTCTAATGTAAACAAGATCAAATCACACAAAGGAATTGGTGTGGCATATTTGGATTGTGATGCCGTTTTTATTGCTTTGCATGGTGGTGAAGGTGAAGACGGAACTACCCAAGGACTACTTTCCTCTTTTGGAATTCCGTACACAGGTTCTGCCGTATTGGCATCTGCACTTGCCATGGATAAAGAAAGGGCAAATTATATATTTTCTCAAGTTGGACTACATGTTCCTAAATTTGTAAGCCTTGAAAAAAAAGACTATGATTCAAAAAAAGTAAACTTAAATAGTGTACTTTTGAAGTACCCGATTTTTGTTAAACCGATGTTTGGAGGTTCAAGTGTCGGAGTTTCCAAAGTAGAAAATCCTACGAGCTTAGAAGAAGTATTACGAAATTTATTTGATTCAACGGATAGAATCATTTTACAAGAGCAAATAAAAGGAACAGAAGTTTCTTGTAGCGTACTAGAAGAATACAAAAACGGAGACTTGTTCATAAATGCTCTACCACCGACCGAAATTATTCCGGAAACGGATTTTTTTGACTATAAAGCTAAATATACTGGAAAAAGCCGAGAAATTACTCCAGCTCGTTTACCACACGAAATAACAAAGGTTGTCCAAAATAGTGCTCTAAAAGCTCATCAATCTTTAGGTTGTAAAAGCTACTCTCGAACAGACTTTATTATTTATAATGATATTCCCTATATTTTGGAAACAAATACTCTACCGGGACTAACCGAGGGTAGTTTGCTTCCCCAACAAGCTAAATCTATTGGAAAGAGCCTAACAGATATCATCAATATTTTGATACAAAGCACATTTCATACATAACAAAACATGAATGAAATTAGCGAACTGAAAAAGCAAATACAACGATTATCCATTCTAACCGATTGTCGAAAAGTTATCATGAGGTCAACGGATGAAAAAGCAATGTTAGATGAGTTTTGTAATATCATTGTAGAGAAAATAGGTTTTCCCCTGGTTTGGATTGGATACAAAGAAAATACAAGCACAAAAGAAGTGAAAGTCGTAGCGTATAGAGGATTTACGGATGAATATTTAAAAAGCGTCAAGATAACTTGGGGAGACGATCTTTATGGAAGTGGACCGGTAGGCACTTGTATAAAAAAGAGGATGCCGCAAGTTTATAATATTCATGATGAATTATTTCAACCATGGAAGTCAATTGCTGAAAGACAAAATTTTCGTTCCATTGCCTCCTTTCCTCTACAAAAAGAGGATGATATCATTGGAGCTATTTCCATATATTCACCGGAAGAAAATATATTCCAAGAAAATGAAATAAAATTCTTTGAGAACTTAGCCAATGACCTAACCTTTGGAATCTTATCCCTAAGAGAAGTAAAAAACAGAATTAAGACAGAACAATCTTTGCGAGATAGTGAAGGAAGAATGGTCCAAGCTCAAAATCTTGCCCAAATGGGAGTTTGGGAGTGGGACATCAAGACTGATTCTGTCATCTATTCTGACGAAATGTTTAAGATTTATGGGATAAACCCATCAAAATTTACTGGAAAAGGCAGTGATTATTTTCACTTTACGCACCCTGAAGACGCAGAACGTCAAATGGAAAATACTAATAAACTTATCCAACGTACCAAAGAGCATTTTCAAAAAACAGGTGAAATGAGTCAAATTATACCTGACCCCAAAGAATTTAGGATTATTCGAGAAGACAAAAGTGTATGTTTCGTAAAAGGTGATGCTTTTGTTGTTTTGGATGAGTTTGGTGAGCCTAAAAAAATGGTTGGAATATTACAAGATATAACCAAGCAAAAAATAGCAGAAATAGCTTTAAAAGAACATGAAAATAGTTTGAGGTTGGCAAAGGAAGAAGCAGAAAGAGCCAATAGAGCCAAAAGTATTTTTTTAGCTAATATGTCTCACGAAATACGCACTCCAATGAATGCTGTTATTGGATTTGCAGACTTATTATCTAACCAAGTTAGTGATCCGATTCAAGAGGAATATATCAAATCTATCAATTCAAGCGGAAAACTTTTGTTAAATTTAATCAATGATATACTTGACCTATCAAAAATTGAAGCTGGAAAGGTGGAAATTCATTCGGAAATGATAGATATTTTTTCCGTATTGAATGAAATCGAAAAAACTTTTTCTTTAAGAGCCTACAATAAAAACTTGAATTTTTCGATGAACCTTGATTCCAACCTTCCAGCCTATATTGAAATAGACGAGCTAAGGCTTAGACAAATTTTAACTAACATAGTAGGAAACGCTATAAAATTTACAGAAAATGGCTCCGTAGCCATGTCTGTTAGACCGGAATTTTTGGAACATAAGGATTTTATCAATTTAAAATTCTCCATTGAAGATACGGGTATTGGAATTTCGGAAAGTTTTTTAAATCAAATTTTTCAAGCATTTAAACAGCAAGAAGAACAGGATTCTAAGAAGTACGGTGGTACAGGTCTTGGTCTGGCTATAACTAAGCAGCTCGTTAATCTGATGAATGGCGAAATCTTTGTAAAAAGTGAAACCGGTAAAGGCAGTAAGTTTACAATCATTTTTTATGAGGTAAAAATAAACAAAAATATAGTACATTTACCCAAAACCATACAAAAGAAAGTAGGGAATGTAGTTTTTAATAATGCTAAAATTTTAATAGTTGATGACGTTGAGCCGAATCGAATGTTGTTAAGAGAATTTTTTAGGAAGCAAAACATTGAAATAACAGAAGCCGAAAACGGACAAGTAGCTGTGCATTTGGCAGAACAAAATCATTATGACGTGATTTTAATGGATCTACGAATGCCTATAATGGACGGATACCAAGCAGTGGAGTTGATAAGAAGAATTGAACATTCTAAAAATACTCCCATAATTGCCATCACAGCATCAATATTCCATGAAAATTTAGAGAAACTTAGAATTTTTGGTTTTAGCGGATATTTAAAAAAACCTGTTCAAAAAAGTGATATGTTTCGAGAAATGATGAAGTTTTTAAGGTATCAGAATCGTGATATCTAAAATGAGAAATCTACAGTGTCTATGTAACTTTTCAGAGTGGAAAGATGAAACTATAATAAAGAAAATTTAAGTAACTTTTATGTGTTTAATCCTTTTTGCCTATAAACAACATCCTAAATACCGACTAATTGTAGCGTCCAATCGTGATGAATTTTACGATCGCCCTACTATATCAGCATTCCAAGAAGACAATTATCCTTTTATAGTCTGTGGAAGAGACCTCCAAGCTGGAGGAACTTGGACCGGTGTTAATAAAAATGGTAAATTCGTTGCCATAACAAATTACAGAGAATTACCCCTCGTGCTGCTAGGCAAACAATCTCGCGGTGAAATAGCGGACAATTTTTTAAAAAGCAACGATTCTCCAAAGGTATTTTTAGAAGAACTACACAAAAAAAACGAAAGATACAACGGCTTTAACGTATTGCTTGGAGATACTATCCAGCTTTTTCATTATTCTAATCGTGAAAGAATTATCAACCAACTTCAACCAAATGTTTTTGGATTGAGTAATGCCTTTCTAGATACTCCTTGGCCAAAAGTAGTAAAAGGTAAGGAATATCTACGAAAAGCGATAAAAAAAGATGAGATTGATTCGGAAGAAGTATTTTCTTTTTTACAAGACAAGGAAATTAGTCCTGATTGTGATCTACCTCATACGGGTATTAGTTTGGAACATGAAAGAATGCTTTCCCCTTTGTTTATCGAATCTCATAATTATGGAACAAGAACCTCTACCATTATCACCTTTGATTATGAAGGAAACGTTGTTTTTACCGAACGCTCGTATATTCCAGAGTACATCACAAAACGTTTTACTTTTCATATAGAGCATTAATTACAATTTTATGAATAAAAACAAAAAAACAATTTTAATTACAGGTGCTAGTTCTGGATTGGGACTATCCATAACAAAGTTATTGATGCAGCTATCAGAATATATTTTAATTCTTACTGCCAGGGAAACATCTTTAAATCGCTTTGAGCAAGAAAATATTTTTGAAAGTAACAACCTATTGATTCGACCTTTGGATGTAACAAATCGAGAACAAAGAAAAAAAGTAGTAGAAGAAATTGTTGATAAATTTGGATGCGTTGACGTGCTGATCAATAATGCAGGTTTTACCTATAGAGCTGTTATAGAGCATGTTACGGAAGATGAAAAGCTTAAGCAGATGGAGATTAACTTTAGAGCTCCTATGGAATTAATACGAGTTACTCTTCCCGCCATGCGGAAAAAAAGAGAAGGTTTAATAATCAACATTTCAAGTGTTGGAGGGATGATGGCAATGCCGACCATGGCAATCTATAGTGCTTCTAAATTTGCATTGGAAGGAGCTAGTGAAGCACTTTGGTATGAAGTAAAACCTTGGAATATAAATGTTGTATTGGTTGAGCCGGGATTCATTCATTCCAATTCTTTTTTAAAAGTGCGAATGACTCCTTTAAGTAAAAATGAGTTGGACAATCAAAATGCTCCTTATCATTTTCATTATAAGTATATGGCTAATTTTATTGAAAAAATGATGAAGTTATCTCCAGCTACCCCGGAAAAAATTGCAAAAAAGGTATTGAAAATTATAAAAGCGAAAAACCCGCCATTACGAGTGCGTGCTACATTAGATGCTACTTTTTTCGCCATGCTTAGAAGATTTTTACCAAGAAAGTTTTATCATTGGTTCTTGTACAAGAATCTTCCTGGTATAAAGTACTGGGGACAGTGAAAACTTAATGTTTCAAGCACAATACTCTGAATGCTGCAACCAGTTTTCTATACTTTCGACATCTTTTGGTTTGCATATAAAATACCCCTGGGCTTTGTGGCAACCCATCTTAGTTAGAATTTCCAAAGACTCAATATCCTCCACACCTTCGCCAATAACAGTTAAATCTAATTTGTTTCCTAAAGAAATTATACTTTCGGTTATCGATCTGCTTTTGTTGTCGGTTGGTATGGACGAAATAAACATTCTATCGATTTTAAGCACATTCATAGGGAAATCTCTCAAATAGGCAAAGGAACTGTAACCAGAACCAAAATCATCAATTGAAATTTCAGCCCCTAAATCAGATAACTTTTTAAAAATATTCAAATTCCGGCTTGACATGGAAACAAATTCGTTTTCGGTTATTTCTATTTCCAAACAATTTTTTGGAACTTTATATTTCCGAATCATGGAACGAAGATTTGTTAAGAATCGTGGATTGGAAAAATCTTTAGGTGAAACATTGACTGCAATCTTAAAAAAGTAACCCTTAGAACACCACACCCACCATTGGGAAAGTGCTTTGTCTAAAACCCACTGAGTAAGTTGGTGTATCAAAACGGTTTTTTCAAATACAGTTAAAAAGCTATCCGGATACAAGAACCCATATTCTGGATGATTCCAACGAATTAGTGCTTCAAACCCTGTTACTTTTTTATCGGGTAAACTAATTCTGGGTTGGTAATGTAACACAAACTGATTTTCATCAATTGCTTGAGAGAAGTCAGCAAGCAAACGAACCGATTTGGTTATTCTTTCGGTTTTTCTTTCTTTATAAATTACCATTCGGTGGTTCCTTTCATGAGCTTGGTACATAGCAAGAGAAGATCGCAAAACAAAACTCCAAAGATCTATTTCCATAAAAGAGGAAACCGCCACACCAATAGAAATATCAGGGTAAACAGGAATCGATTTGATTAAAACGTTTTTATTAAGAATAGGAAGGTTTGACTTAATCCAAAAAAACGCCTCTCGGTTAGCAGAAACCGGGGCAAGTATTGCGAATTTATCCGTATACATTCGAATCAAAACCCAATTTTCAGGCAACGTTTTTTTTATACGATTTGCCAATTGAATCAACAGCATCTCCCCCATATTTTGTCCAAAAGAATTGGTTACGCTTAAAAAACAATTTGCATTAATCGTTATTAGAACCATTTTTCTCCCTATCTCGGAAAATTTATCAAACTGCTCTTCCATATAAAAGCGATTTGGTAAATTTGTAATCCAGTCACTATAAAAGTGATCTTTCAAAGCTCTAACCTGAAATTCTTGGATATGTAGGATAACCGCAGATAATAAACCAATTATCAAAAAGTTTACTCCTCGCAGGATCCAATTAAACGTATCTTGGTTTTGAGACATTTTTACATCAAGTGGCATATAAGGACCCGCAATCAAAGTAGCAAAAATTGCTGTCAAAAGCGTTCCTTTAAATCCAAAAAAAAAAGCAGAAAGTAGTATAGGAATATATAGAAGGTGGGTTACGGAAAATTTTGTACCACCCGATAAGTATATAACAATACCGTTGATGACTAAGATCAAACAAAGTAAAAAACCTATACAAAATGCTTTGTAACCTCGTAAACTTCGCCATTCAAACATAATGTTTAAGATTCTTTTTTTCGAGGTTTTATTAAAAATACTCATTGTTCTAATATGTTGTTTTTACTCCATATTAAAAACTTATATAAATCAATTAAATTTTTTTATTTATGAGTGTAAAACTCACAATTACTTAGGGAGATTTATGAAAAACCTTTTGTACTAGCCCGTTTTTATTAAAAACTATTTTCAATTCCTTATCCGGTTTCGAATTCTTGCTGTATTTGGATATCGGACGTTTGTATATAAAAAATTCAAGTCCCGAACTGCTTCTTTTTCTTTCATCCGGCTCTCCTAAATATTTTATAACAAATAGTTTATTTTTGTCTTGAATCGTATCTTTTACTTCGTCTCTGATTTTTAGATTATCATAAACTTCTTTTGATATATTTTCATTTTGCTCCTCTGATTTTTGAGCTTTTTCTACCAGTGACTTACATTTTTGCTCATCTTTAAACGTTTCCATACAGTCATTATAATACTGAGTAGATTCTATGTTTTTTCTTTGCAGATAATCGCAAGAACCAAGCAAAAAAATGGTTAAAATTATATAAAAGGTTGATTTCATTGTGTACCTTTTTTTATATCCTTTAAATATATAAAAACACTTTTTAAAAGTTCTTCTTTGGAAATAGGTTTTTTTATGAATTCATTGACTCCTAATTGATAGAGTTTATCAGGATTCAAATCATTCTTTTCCAAGTCCAAACTCATGGCTATTATTGGTATAATACTCCATTCCGGATTTTTTTTCAACTCCTGGATAAACTCCATACCATTCATAATGGGCATATTCATGTCGGTCACAATAAGGTTTGGTAGTATGTTGAATAAAGAATATATCGCGTCTTCTCCGTTTTGAGAGTGAATTACTAAAATTTTTTCCGATTGCAAAATGTTTTTAATCTTGTCAGCAGAATCCTGATTGTCTTCTGCCATAAGAACTATGAAATTGGTTTTAGGAATTTTAATGTAAAAAGAACTACCTTCGTCTATTTTTGATTTTACTTCTATTTTACCGTTGTGAGTCTCAATTATATCTTTGCAAAAAGGTAATCCCAATCCGGTACCTTTCTCACCTGACGTTCCGATCCTGGATGTTTTTATCTCAGTGGAAAACAAGTTTGGAATATCTCTTTCGTCAATTCCAACGCCATTGTCCTGTACAACAATTGTATGGTTTTCACTGTCCTCAAAGTACGATATGGTTACGCTACCATCTTGTCTACTAAACTTAATTGCATTGGATACCAAATTTAAAATTACTTGCTCAAATAAATCGGAATCTACAATTAAGCAAAACTCTTTTGTAACATTATTAATTAATGATATATTTTTTGTATTGGATTGACCAAAAATTTTAGAGAAAACAACGTTTACAAGTTGATATATGTTTGTTTGCTTATAGATTAGTTTGTATTTACCCGTTTGTAGACGATTAATATTTAATAGATTTTCTAACATCCGTAAAGAATCCATGAGTATTGATTTGCTATCTTTTATATATTCAATTGCTTTTGTTTTATCTTCTTTGTTTTGAAATCGGTTTTCTGTCACTATATCCAATAAATTACAGACACCAATGATAGGCGATTTTAGATCGTGGGATATTAACGATATAAATTTATCTTTTAGTTGGTTTGCTTTTTCAGCTTTTTCTTTTGCTTTTTTTAGCTCTTCAGTCCTTTGTTCGACTTTGTTTTCGAGAGTAATTTTATTCTTATGTAATTCTTCGCTTAAAATTTCTACTTCAGAAAATGCTCTTGAGAATTTTATAGATAGCACTATGGACTGAGAAAATACCATAACTGCCAAACCATAGTGAGCAATGTATCCTGTATTCAATACTTCCGTAGTATTCAGAATATCATTTACAGAGGTAACAATAACAGATAAGAACCCAAAAAACAAAATATGAGAATAATCGCGGTTTCTTATGATAGCCAGAATGTTAAAAACAAAACCAATAACAATTGAAAAAATAAAGATTACAAGGTAGATGTTTACCGTATGGCTATAAATATTAATGGGTGTAGTTAAAGGAAATAAACAAAAACCAAAAGAAATTATATAAAAGACTTTTACAATTTTAAAATGGATTTCTTTAGGAAATATTTTATGGAGAAAATGTATACCTAAGGGTGCACTCAAAAAAAACGTAATATATTCAATGGCAGCATATATTTTATACGGTATTCCAGGAAAAATTATTGTTATCAGTTTATCATCCGTTGATGCAGTTCGTAAAAAAATATCCAAACAAAACAAGGCAAAGAGTAAGGGGGTTAGATCCTTTTGCCTAATAACAAACAATCCAATATGGTAAAAAATTATGATAAATAAGATTCCCATTAAAAAAATATCAGCATCTTTTTTTTTCATTAATTCAAAAATATCATAAGCCGTACCAAGATAAATCGGGTGGAATACCCCTCCTTTTCTGTGGTTAAAGTTGGAGATGTGTAAAATTATACTTAGAATATGGTCTTTAGGAGTGATAACGAATCCGACAGTAGGAAGTGTATCCGGTTTATGTTCCGCTGGACTTTTTCCTACGATTCCGGAACCTGGTAATTTGATTCCATTTGCATAGATTTCACAAGCTGTCATTTGGAGGTTTGTCCGAACTGATAAAATTGTTTCCGGAGAAACACTTTTGTTCAATAAAACTTTTAGGTGAATTGTTGCAAACCCATCCCCCTTTAAAATTGTATTACCAACTTTCATTCCATTCCAAGTTGAAGGAATATTGATGAAATAATTTTTTTGTATATTTTCTCTTTGAAAATCTGTTTCCAAATAAAACTTTTCCCAATAAAATTCCCATTCACCTTTTAATTGAATCAACCCATTTTGATGAAAATCCCAATTCCGAAGGTCTAGTATTCCATTTTTTGCAATAGGCTGTATTTTAGGTGTGAACTTTAAATTACAGGAAGGGAGAGTTAACAATAAAAATCCAATTATACAAGATATAAACTTTTTCAATAAATTGTCCATAGCTGGATATTAAATAGTATTCAATCAAGGCTAAAAGATATATCAAGTTTAAGTGAAAAATCAAAGCAAATTTTTAATTTCAATATTACAACCATGGTAGATGAATTGGAGTTGGTAACCATAAAAACCAACTCCAATCAAAAACATTTCATCTTTATTCTAAAGTAAAACCAACCTTCATGGTTACTTGCCAAAAATGAACTTTGCCATCTTTAATATCTCCTCTAGTCTCAACGATTTCGAACCATCTCATATTTCGAACAGATTCACTTGCTTTTTTTAAGGCATTATTTACTGCATCTTCAATACTGGTTGAGGATGTTCCGGTTAATTCTATTTTTTTGTATGTATTCTCCATTTGGTACCTCTCATGTTAGTATAATTACATGGTAGAATCATTCTAAAAATATAGCAAGAAATTTTCCATGAAAGAAATTTTTTCTTAGCAGGGATATGTTTAGTAGTTAAATGCCATTTGCTATAGCCTTTTCTATTTACTTAACATAAGAGCAAAATAAATTTCCAAATTGAAAACGACCCATAACCTTGCAAAATGCCATTTTTGACCAAGGATTTGAAGTCCTTAACTGAAATTTATTTGATTGTTAAGAAATTTTTGGAAATAGTTGACAATTTTTTATTTCAAGATTTATTTTGAACTAAGAGGGGTAGATTTTACAGGGATAGGGGACAGTATGATTAGAAGAAGATATTTTAACATTCTATTTGTCGTTTTAGTATTACTCGTTTTTTTCCCATTTTTAGAAACAGGTTTTACTACAAATGATGATTCCATAAATCAATTACGGAAAAATATATATGATTCATGGAAAGGAATAGCTTTTGAACAGGGGAGGATTCAATTTTTACTATTTCATTGGTGGTTAATATGGTTTTCCTACATATCCAATAATTTCATTATTATTAAGATGATAACTCTCTCAATGGTTATAGGAAATATAATTTATTTTTCCTATTTCCTTTTTCGGTATACCGAAAGTAAATATATCGGAATATTTTTTAGTATATTATATATAAGTTTTTTACAAGATACATGGGAACACTATCTAATCACATCTTCTCCTTTAATTTATACAACTGCGTTTATGCTTTTCCTCTTTTCTTTAAATTTATTTATAGAATTTAAGAATAATCATAAAAAGAAGTATTTATACTTTAGTGGTCTTGCTTTATTTTTTGCATTGCAGATTAGTGAAATGTATTTTTTACTATTTATACTTTTTCCTATCGTGAATCTAAAATATACACAAAAGATAAGGGAACAAATAAAAGATATGCTCATTCCATTTGGATTTTATTTTATTTATTTTTTTATTTATATAATATTTAGATACTTCTTTGCAGACGGTAGTACCTACGACGGAAACCAGGTCGCTGATAAATTTTCATTTTTTGATTTTATAGAAACATTATTTACGTATAGCTTATCCTCTTTTCCTGGATATTATTTTTTAAATGGTAACTTTGCATATACTCAAGACCTTAATATATATTTAAAATTTGAAAATATACTCTTACTTCAAAATAGGTTTTATGAAAATTTTATATCCGGTGTAAAATTCATACAGCTAAACTTTTATCAACTAAAAACAGATTGGCTTATAAAATATATAATTTTTTCTTTTGTCATGATGACTACATTTACTAAAAAACTACGGATAAAAAACGATAAAATACTACTTCTTATTTCGATTGTTTTGATGTTTTTTCCCAATATTCCACATGCACTAACAGCAAAGTATCAATCTTGGGTAGTTAAGTCCGGAAGTATGGGATACGTGGGAACTTACATTTCCTATTTTGGAATTTCCCTACTGCTGTCTATTGGACTCAACTATTTGTTTAGCTACTTTCAATCCAAAAAGATAAAAACTTTTATTCTCTCTATGATCTTATTACTACTACTCCCTATTTCCATTTTTACTTCAATGACAAATGAATCCGTAATTCAAAGTAAAGTGATGACACATAAAAAATGGGAAATGATGAATAAATTTATGAAAACGCAAGCATTTAAGACACTTGATTCTTCTGCAATTATTTATGCTCCCACACTCAGTGCAGAATACAGAGGAATTGTAAACTTGAATGCATCAACTTATTGGAGTAATTATGTGTATATGCTTACTGGAAAGGAATTTCGTATCATAGATAGTTTAGACAAAATAGATATGAAAAAGGATAACTTGTATTATCTGGAATACAATCAAAATAGATATAAAGATGGACAAGTGCTAATATTTGGTAAGGTTGAAACTATAGTGCCTTTCAATAAGGACGTAACAAAACTTGAGATCTACTCCAAGCAGATTTCTGTTTTTCCTTATACAAAAGATTTAAACCTTAGGATAGACTTAATAACAAAATCGAAAAATTCTAATATTATGGTCATTACAAGAAGTGCAAATCATAATCGGATGGTATTTAGTAAAAAAATGGTAAGTCGTAAATCAGGGATTTATAGTTTTCCTATTATTGGGAAAGGTATCGGCAAAGACTTATTTGAATATGTGTACCAATCGAATTATGGTTTACTAATAAATCATACTCGTATTGAGGGATTTTTCAATAAAGAAAACGAATATCCGGAACTAATCTTTTCAAACTAAACGAAGTAAGTCTTTAAACTAACGTGAGTTTCGATTAAGGTGCTTTTATTTATAATTAAGGGGTAAACACAGAGGTTTACCCCTACAATTTGTCTTTCGTAGGGGCAAAATCCCCCCGTGATTGCCCTTAAAAAATTTGCAATTTTTCTTATCCGAAACTCACATTAAAAGTATTTCCAGTATCCTATTGGAAATAATTTTATTCCCGATGCCGGTTACACAAAAAGCATGTTCAACGTCATCCAGAATTTGTAAATTAATATTTTGAATCTGTTTTTTCAAATATTGAGCTTGTTCGATTGATGCCCAATGATCGTCTTGTGTGTAAATGAAGTGTAGTTTTTTGACATTTTCTTGAATGAGAAACAAATCCATTTCTATACCTAATTCTTGAAATTCCGTAGAAGCCATGTACAAAACGCTGTTTATGATATGAGATAATTCTCCGAAGTATTTGTAGGTAATATTTTTTGAATCCGTATCATATTGATTCGTTACAAATGCAAGAATATTACTTTTTAATTGTATTGGTAGGCTTATTAGAAGTGTGAAAAATTCACTAATTATAGAACGTATCCAAGATTTTTGAATGAGGAATTTTGTAAATGTTTGTTTTGTAGATTTTAGATTCTGAGTTATAAAGGGGAAAATCAAAATTGCTTTCTCTACCCAAGCAGACAAGTCTGAATTCAATATTTTCAAACATATCCAACCACCAATGCTATGACCAATTAGAATCAATTTTGAATTTTTAGGTAATTCCTGCCGGATAACTTTGATAAGCTTAATTTTGTGTTCTGCTTCTTCTGTTATGCTGAATACCCGATTTGTGTTTTGTTCTGTAAATCCTGCATAACTTAGAATAGAAAGTCCATATTGCCCTTTTGTTTTTTCCCATATACTTCTACTTAAGTTTAGATAGTACCCCCCGATCCCAGGATTTCCCGGGATAATTACAATGTGGAAAAACTGCTCATGAGTTTTTAAGTTTGTATTTTGGTATATTTCCGAATCAATACCATCAACATTTATAATTTTTTTTACAAATAAGCTCAATCTTCAAATTGATCAAAAGAAGGTTCTTCTTCTATGATAGAAACGGTTTCATGAAGATCGTCTATGTACCATTCTTTTTTGTCGCGATCCGTAAGATTTATTTTATACACTTTATCCTTTAATTTGACTTCTAGAATAGGTCGATGAGGTAAATTTGGATTGTGTCTTATTACAGTTCCTAAAAAACATTTTTGATTCAAATCGTTACGAATCAAAACTGACTCACCTATTTTAAATAAATGGATTGAACTCAAAAATTCGGAAACCAGATAACCATCAAAGAGCCCGGTTTGTTTTGTGGTTGTGTCAATATCCCAAATTCCTTGTTTATCAACTTCAGTTAGAGGGTCCAAATTATCTACAGAATTTTTTAATAAATATTCTACAATTTCAGTTCTTCTTACTGGTAGCCTATTGGGAGTTCGATGAATCATTATATCAAAAAAGTTCACAATGGAAAACAGTCTCGTTAATTCGTGTATGGGATGCTTAAATTTGTCATCTCCCAACCCTTGTGATTTTCTATCTGGAAAACCGGAACCATCTAAAAAAGAGCCATGAAACTTGATAATATTATCTGCTATAGCACTAACGTCACGATTGATCTCCGATGATAAAATATTATAGGCAACCAAAGGGTATTTTTTAATTAAGATCAATTCTTTTTCAGGAAGTATTTTGGATTCATCTTTTATATAACTACCGTCGGGTTGTAAAAAATCTTTAATTTCTTTATCCATTAACTTTCTGATTTCTTGGTGGTAATAACCAAAAGCATGAAAAATACAACCAAGTGATGCATCTAAAATCAATTCTTCCAGATACTGAGACCTTTTGTCTTTATCAAAAGTCTTCTTTTCGTCTTTTTCCAAAAGTCTTTTACTGCTTAATTGAGCACCTCTTTTCACTCTTTCGGATTGAATTCGGGAAATGGCTGCCAAAAACATCAATGTAGTCATTGTGGTGTGACTTACAATTCTATAACTTAGCTCATCCATTTTTTTATTGGCAAGTACATTTATAGATTTGTCTACATTGCCTATACTTCTTATACTTGAAATAGACATATCACTATTAATTTGTCTTAAGAAATTGTACAAGGCTTCTTTTACAATTGAGATTTTTCCACTATCTGACATAATTTGTTGACGTAATTTTTGAGCTCCTTCTCTTTGCAAAGGATTTAATTGTGGTTTGAATAAATCCTTTCCATCAAAATAGGATAGTGTTCGAGCTCCTTTTTTTACATCCTCTTCACTAAAAACGTTAAAAAATTCAAGGAGAGTTGTTTCTATTTTAGCTTTTGTGTCATATATAAATTCTTCTTTGCTGCCTTCTTTATATGGTTCTCCATCATTTGTAATCCAAATCAAAAGATATCCTTTTTTTTTAAGTTGCTCTACTTCTAAGGATGTTATCTTTTTTCCTCTTTTGTAAAGAGTACAATCTTCATCAAAAAACACCGGATTATTAGAAATATTAACCAACTTTTCTAATGTTTTTATATCCACCCTCGCACTTTTTATATAGTGATCTGGGGATAACTCCATAGGTGGAATATTAATTTTAAATTTTGTACTCATTGCAACCTCAAAAAAAGAATAAATTACATCTAAAAAATCAGATAAAAATTTTTATATTATATTTTATAAACCATTATCTAAAAGACTAAACTATAGAAAAGATTTTTTCACCCATTTTTAATGGTACATTTTATTAGCTATAATCATTTTTTAAATCAAAATTCATTTCTATTTAAAAATTTTATTGATAAAGATAATTTATATAGAGTTTTGCTATTATTGAATGTATTTAGCGTTTATAAAAAAATGAATACAAAAGAAAAAATTCAATATTTGATACAAAATAATAAACTTAAATTTTTCCAAGATATAGAAATTTTATATTACAACGATTATTATAAAAAATCGCTAAAAACCATTCGAGTAGCGTTGTTTTTAGCCTTTATACTCTATTCTTTTTTTGGATTTTTAGACACATTTTTAGCACCCAATTCCAAAACAAATATATGGCTTATTCGTTACGGAGTAGTCTGTCCAATCCTAATTTTTGCCATTATAATATCTTATTTTAAATTATTTAAAAAATATATGCAACTTATATTAAGCTATATTGTTGTAATAACCGGTTTTGGCATTCTCGCCATGATTTCTATTATTGTCGAAGTAGAAAGTGGTATGTATTATTATGCTGGTCTTATTTTGGTTTTAATGTGGGGATATACATTTGTAAGACTAAAATTTATTAATGCTAGTATAGTTTGCTGGACAATCCTTATAGCTTATCAGTTTGTGGCTATATTTTTTCAAAAAGTGACTAATTCGAGTCAATTAACAAAAATATTTATAAGTAATAATTTCTTTTTTGTTTCTGCCAATATAATCGGAATGTCCGTTAGTTATATTATGGAATTAAGCAATAGAAAAGATTTTCTCCATAGACTTTTAATTTTGGAAGAACAACGAATAACTGAAAGGGAAAGGAATGAGTTAAGACTGAGAAATAAAATTGTGGAAGAAGAACTTTCTATGGCGAGAAAAATACAAAGGCAATTGATTCCAAATAAAAGCCCGAAGCAATTTATATCTTTTTTATACGAACCAATGGAAGCAGTTGGTGGTGATCTTTTGGATTTTTTATTATTTCGGGAAAAAAATCGAATAGGTATTTTTTTAAGTGATGTGGCCGGACATGGTGTGCCGGCAGCTCTGATCGCATCCATGGTTAAAACAACTCTAATTCAATCAGGCAAGCATAAAGAAAATCCTGCTGAATTCTTAATGTATTTGAATGATATTTTGATAAACAAAACGGATAATTATTTTGTGACAGCCTTTTACGGGATTTATGATTCCGAAACAAAAAGTATAACTTATTCTAATGCCGGACATAACCCTCCTTACCTAATTTCCGAAACAGAGATAACATTTTTAGAATCCGGAAAAGGCTTACCATTGGCAGTTATTGATAATAAAGAATTAAATAGACTAGGAAAAATGTACAAAAATCAAACGGAAAGTATTGCCGGGTTTATTAAATTGCTTCTTTATACGGATGGACTAGTTGAAGCAAGAAAAGTCAATTCTCCCAAAATCTGGTTTTATGATGAAATTGAAGCCGTTTTATTTGATCTAAAATATCTATCTAATAAAGAATTTATTTCTCAGCTCTATGAAAAATTAATTTTATTTCAAGGAAATAAAAATTTTGAAGATGATATTTGTGTAATATGTATGGATATATAAAAGGAGAGTTGTGACAAATTGAGATCGATCAAATGCTGTGACGACCTAGAGGTAGGGGATCCTGTAATTGTTAGAGACTACAATGTCCAAGATAAAAATCAAAAATACTTTTACAAAGAGTGGCAGGGAATAATACAAAAAATCAAAAAGCTAAAAAACGGAAAAAAAATTGCCTATATCAAGGTAACACAATTAGATGATATTTATTTTGGTGATGTTTTTGAAAGACCTATACAGCAACTCAAGTATAAACCCTTAGAAGAAGATAACGGTTTCGAATATTTCACAAAAAGCTAATTATTGGGATTCCTGTAGTGAGATAAATTTTTATAGACATAGATAAACTATATAGTGATTTGTTAATAAAGCTTGATATTTTTGAAAGCAAAGAAACTGGCTGAATAATGAAAGCAAATCAGGATATTTTTGATAGATTTATTCTATCGTTAGAACACAAATGGATAAAAATAATCCTCATACTGGGAATTGTACTAGTGCCACTTTTTGGCTTTCTTGATGCTGTTATTATGCCAAGAGAAAAACTAAAATTGTTTCTTTTTCTTAGGTTTATTGTATCTGGAATTCTAATCATTCAATTACTTTTCCTTATAAAATTTCAATGGAATAAATACATCAAACTACACGCTTTTTTTTTCACGTTTTTGGTAGGAACTCTCATTAGTTTTATGACGACTCATTTGGGAGGATTTGAATCTTCTTATTATGCGGGTTTAAACTTAGTTTTAATAGCAGTAAATTTTTTCCTTCCCTGGGGTGCTTTAGACATAATTTATAATAGTCTCATTGTAATTGCTTCTTATCTTGGATTAAACTTATTAACAGACCTTGATTGGACATTAACGTCTTTGATTAACAATATGTTTTTTATGAGCTCTACGATTATAATTGCCGCAACTATAGGACACTATAAACTAAAGCTCATTCGCTCTGATTTTGATTCAAAAATAGCGCTCAAAGAATCAGAAGAAAAGTACAAAATGATTTTTAATAATTCTCCTATGGGTATCGCTCATTTTGATAAAACAGGGGTCATTACTACGTTTAACGAAACTCTTCAAAAAATTATTAATTTACCAAATGTAAGTGAAAAACCTTACAATATTATGGATCACATAAAAAATAACGAATTTAAAACCATATTTGATGAGATATTAAAAGGCACAGTAGGTAACTTTGAGGGGCAATTACTAAATAATTTTGTAGAAAGTGAAACTTTTATTCGAGCAAACTTGGGTCCTATTATTTCCGCAGATGGGAATGTGAGTGGAGTGATTGGAGTAATAGAAGATATATCCGAAAAGATCAAGGCAGAAGAAAATATACGTTTGGCGGATAAAGTTTTTCAAAACAGCAACGAAGCGATTATGCTTGCAAATTCTAAAAATGAAATCATAAGGATCAATTCTGCATTTAGCAGGGTGACAGGCTATTCATTGGAAGAAGTGATTGGCAAGCAGCCCAGTTTTTTAAAAAACGACCTACACGATCAAGATTATTACAAAAAAATATGGGACAGTTTAATACAAAACGGTGAGTGGAGGGGAGAAGTTTGGGATAGGCGAAAAAACGGTGAAGTTTATCCTAAATGGCTTTCTATCAGTATAATCAAAAACGAAAACCAAGAAATCACACATCTCATAGCGATTTTTACAGACATATCCACTCTAAAACAAACCGAGAAGAATTTAGAACGTCTCGCTCATTATGACTCTCTAACCAACCTACCCAATCGTATTTTGTTTCGGGATCGTTTACAACAAGCTATTCTACACGCAAAATTGAATAGGGAGCAAATTTCTTTGATGTTTTTGGATCTGGATCGTTTTAAAATGATTAACGATACTTTAGGTCACAAAGCCGGGGATCAACTATTATTTCAGGTTGCAGATCGACTTACCAAATGCCTCCTCTATGAAGAAGATATGGCAGCAAGATTGAGTGGAGATGAATTCACTTTGGTTTTAAAAAACGTCAAAAACTTAGAATACGTTGAGTATATAGCCCAAGAAATTCAAAACGCTTTTTCCTATCCGTTTTTGTTGGAGAATAGAGAAACTTTTGTAACCATGAGTATTGGAGTCGCCGTTTATCCAAAGGACGGAGTGGACTTGGAGACCCTTTTAAAAAATGCAGACAGGGCAATGTACAGTGCCAAAAAGCGAGGGCGAAACAACTATCAATTTTATTCCGGTGATACGAGTTTAAATTGATACAGCTTTATTCTCATGACGTTTCTTTTTGTATTTATCCTTGCCAACAGATTCATGAGATGGTACCATCACAGCATAGAACTTATCAGTCTTAGAGAAGAACAACTATACAAAGACCTAAATACCGGTTTGTACAATAGGAACAAATTAATACAGGATTCAACAGAAGTATTGTATCCTTCCATTATTGTTTTTAGAATGAAAGGCCTTAACCTTTTAAATAATATCTATGGTCATTCGGTTGTTGATGAAATAGTGAACGAATATATCTCTTCAATCAAAGAGATATATAAAAGCAATTTGTATCGTATTTATAGACTCAATTAGAACCAATTTTCATTTGCTTTTTTTGAAAATATTGACAATGATAAAATAATCACCATTGCCGAGATGGTAATTAAAGATATGGAGAATTGGAAATCCGAGAAAGACGAATGGAATGAAGTTATCCTAGACGCGGTAATAGGTATATCCAATACAAATGAAACAAGTATACAAATAAAACTCAAAGAGGCAGATACTGCATGGATGTACGCCAAAGAACATAGATTGTCTTATAAATTTTATGATGAGAGTATGGATCAAGAGAAAACTCACAAAAATAATTTTTTATGGATTAAAAAGGTAAGAAAAGCACTCGAAGAAGAAAGGGTATTTGTTCAATTCCAAGCAATTCAAAACAACCAAACGCAAAAAATTGAAAAGTATGAAGCTCTGGTAAGAATTCATGAAACTGATGGCACGATTGTTCCCCCCGGAATGTTTCTTCCGACAATAACCGAGTCCAAACTTTATGTCGATTTAACGTATCGGATTATCGAAAAAGTATGTTTTTTATTAAATGATTTTTCACAGGAATGTTCTATAAATATTAATGCGGAACATCTAATTGACTTTAACCTCTCGGAAGTAATACTCAAACACGTAAACAAATACAAAATACGAAATAGACTGGTAGTAGAAATTCTCGAATCAGAAAAAATTGAAAATTATGGTATAGTATTAGAAAAGCTGAATTTATTGAAAAGCCAGGGAGTTAAAATAGCAATTGATGATTTTGGAACCGGGTATTCAAACTTTGAGCATATAATAAAATTGCCAATAGATTATATTAAAATTGACGGTTCTCTTATAAAAAATATACACAAAGACAAAGTATCAAAAACCCTGGTGAAGAACATAGTAAATATTTGTAATACGTTAAAAATTAAAACTATCGCTGAATTTGTGCATTGCAAAGAAGTACAAGACATAGTTCTTTTTTTAGGTGTTGACTATTCTCAAGGTTATTATATAGGAAAGCCTACCGAAACACCATGGAAAGCCAAATAAAACATATATCTTGGTATAGTTTTTCCCCAATCATTATAATCTTTAACTCGTCCACCATGATTGTCCATATACTGAATTCGATTGAGTGTTTATCTGAAAAGCCGAAAAAGTAATACAGGCAGCCTGTAAAATAACAGCCATGGTGGCTGTTATACCCTAGGTCAAAATCTAAAAACCACTCCGCATTGAGCGACCTTTTTTTTGTTTAAGTCAAGACTTGCTTTACATAGATTTTGATTTATTAATATTTGTTTTCTTATAGAAAGTTATGAGTGATATAGAACAATTTTTAAGCATTATCCAACGTGGAACGGTTGAAATCATACCGATTGAAGAATTAAAAGACAAACTGAAATCTGGGAGAACCTTAAAAATCAAAGCTGGATTTGATCCGACAGCTCCCGATCTTCATTTGGGACACTTGGTGTTATTGAAAAAAATGAGACAGTTTCAAGACCTGGGGCATGAGGTTAACTTCCTATTAGGAGATTTTACCGCCATGATTGGAGACCCTACCGGAAAATCAGAGACAAGAAAACGGCTTACAAGAGAAGAAGTAGAGATCAACGCTAAAACCTACGAATCGCAAGTTTTCAAAATTTTAGATAAAGAAAAAACGAAAATAGTGTTTAATTCGCATTGGTGTTCTCCTATGAGATTTGAGGATGTTTTGATTTTGGCATCCAAATATAACGTAGCAAGGCTCTTGGAAAGGGACGATTTCAGCAAACGTTTTAAAGCTGGGAATCCTATATCCTTTATAGAGTTCTTGTATCCATTGATACAAGGGTATGATTCCGTTGTAATGGAAAGTGACGTAGAATTGGGAGGAACTGACCAGAAATTCAATCTTCTTGTAGGTAGAGAACTACAAAGAGACTATGGAAAAAAACCTCAAGTCGTATTAACACTTCCGTTGCTTGTAGGTTTGGATGGAGCGAAAAAAATGTCCAAATCTCTGGGTAACTACGTTGGATTCAATGATACTCCGATTGATATGTTCGGAAAGCTATTGTCTATTGGTGACGATTTGATGTGGAACTACTTTGAACTTCTAACCGATCTGTCAATGGATGAAATCAAATCTAAAAAAGAGTCAGTTACCCAAAACAAAATTCACCCCAAAGACATAAAAACGGAAATGGCACTTCTTATAATGAACCATTTTTATGCAGAGGATACAAACAAAGAAGCCATCCTAGAATGGAACAAAATTCATAATCTAAAAAATCGTTCTATCCCTGATGAGCTCCCTACTCATAACATAGACTCTGATGTTTTTCAAAACGGAAACCCTCTTCTTGTTCAAATTCTTGCAAAAGTAGGTTTTATTCCAACAACCTCAGAAGGAAGAAGGCTAATCAAAAGTGGTGGTCTTTATTTAAACGAGGAAAGGGTTACGGACGAAAAAGCGATTGTAGATCAAGGGAAAGAATACATTATCAGACAGGGGAAAAAGGGAAAGTTTGTGAAATTGATCACATAAAAAGTTGCATTTAAATAACGTATAAAGTCATAACTTTCCTTATTATTTGTTATGTGAAACTTATCCGTTCAAAGTAGAATCCGTTTTTTTCTTTCGAATCACAATCAAGGTTGTGTCGTCTCGTAAACAACCACTCAGACGATTCACCTTTTTGTTTTCCCAATCAATCAATTCTCCGGATTGGTTGATAAGATGTAGTCTTTTATTTAGGGCATCCGGTTTTTTAAAAAGCAAATCATTGGTCCAAAACTGGCTTATATCTCCGATTTTTTCTTTTTTCTGGGGAAGTTCATACTCTTTATTTTGAATAATATCAGATACACCATCCGTACCAATCAGCAGGCTTTCAACTTCATCTATAGATGATTCCGCTTGGATTGTAAAGTTTGTAAATTGCCTTACAAAATCCTCTTCAAAAAATTTTTTATCATAAAAATTATAAGATATATAAGCAGGCGCATTTCCATTGGCTGTGAGGATCGTATACTCTCCGTTTAGACTAAAAATACCGTCTCCAATGGTGAATATCAAACAACGGTCATATAGAATTAAAAAACCTACAATGGTAAATAAAAAATAGTCCCGAATCGCCATTAGATAATTGTTGGACATTTGTTTGGCAATAAAGAATAGGTTATCTATCAACTGGTTTTTACAACTTTCAAGTATTAATTTTTCGTTAGGGTTTTTTTTATAAATATCAATAATTTTTTTTATAATCATTTTGGAAGCCAAACTGGAACCCACTTGGCTATAAGGAGTGCTTCCACACCCGTCACAAACCACTCCGGCTATTATATTATCCCTAACTTCGTAATAGTATGCATCCTGATTTGGTTTATTGTAAAGAAGATGATCTCGCCCAATTACGGAGCCGCCCGCAATTTCAAATCTATCAGAAAGCCTCATTTTGTTTTCCTAATACTAAATTTTAATATATTTTTTTTCAAATAAAATTTTCATTTAACAAATATAAACAGCTACAACAATACCCGTAATTTTTTCTTTGGTATATAAGGTTTTGTGTTTCTTTCTATATAACGATATAAAATGTTTTCAAACTTGAAATCCTTTCCAAGTTGTTATATCAAAAGACTCATCAAAAAAGGGTGGTAACTCTAACATTTTCATAATCAATCTTGATTCATCAAATTAAAAGCAGTTTATATTTATTAATATAGTTTAATCAAACCCTATTATAATTCAATATTTTTTTTATTTTAGTTTCCTTTTTCATTTATAAATGATCCTTTTCAAGAATTATTACAATTAGCCCTACTAATTTAAAAAAACATAAATAGTTGGCACGATTTTTGATATAGGTTACTTTTTTCATTGACTTTAGAGTTCTCTATTGTATATCTTAAAAAAAACGGTTATTAAGGAAATGGTATGAAATGGGAAAACTTAAAATACTCGTTTTAGCATTTATTATTTTGTTTTTTGGTTGTTCCAAGGAAGAACCACCCAAAAAACCGGTAGATTACAAAAACGAAAGCTATCAATATACAAAAAATTACTTAAATTGGTTTATAAAAAACAAAATGAAAGAATCTGACATAGTTGGATTGAGCCTTGCTATTGTGGACGACCAAAAAGTTATTTGGTCAGAAGGCTTCGGATATGCCAATAAGCACAAAAGTATCTTAACTAACGCAAAAACAGTTTATAATATCGGCTCCATATCCAAAATTTTTACAGCTTCTGCGATTATGCAACTGGCTGAGCGAGGTAAGATTGATATTGATAAACCAATCCAAACCTATCTGAAAAATTTTAGCATTAAATCCCGTTTTAGTGATTCCAAACCTATTGTTGCCAGAACCATATTAACTCACCATTCTGGATTGCCTTCCGACAGGCTAAAAGACTTTTTATACACAAACAACCCACCCTCCAACTATGAAAAGATGTTTATGGATATTCCATCTTCTTTAAAAGAAGAATATGTAGCCAATCCTCCTAATACTGTTTTTTCTTATTCTAATTTGGGTTACAGTACACTAGGCGTTTTGATAGCAAAAACTTCCGGGATAGATTACGAAGAATATATTAAAAAGAATTTATTTGAACCCTTAAACATGGGATTATCTGATTTTCGCAAAAACGAATTGAATCAGGCTATGTTTTCGGAAGGTTATGAATCTGGAAAAAAAGTTCCATTTCCAATAATTCGTGACATTCCTGCCGGAAGCATTAACTCAAATGTATTGGAACTATCTAATTTTGTGAAAATGGTTTTTGCAAATGGAACTTTCGAAGGGAAGCAGGTCATTCACCCAGCGACTCTTTCAGAGATGACTAAGGTTCAAAATACCGAAGTTCCTTTGGATATGGATTTTAAGATAGGATTAGGATATTGGATTCATCATATTGGAGGTAAATTGGCTATTTTTCATGGAGGAGATTTGCCGCCATTCCATGCTTTTCTTATGATGCTTCCCGAAGAAAAAATTGGTGCAGTTGTTTTGGTCAATTCAGGTAATAATACAATTGATGGAACGCTTTGGGAGATTGTATCCAAATCCATAGAGCTTACTTTTGAAGAAAAGTTCAATAATAAATTACCAATTGCGAAAAATGACAATAGCTCACCTACCCCTTTGACTAATGATGAGTTGAACAACTACGCTGGAAATTATGCAACCATGATGGGTTTGATCAAAGTTGAAAGAAGTGGCAATAAGCTAAAAATCAATTTATTCAACACAAATTTTGAACTTATGCCTATGGGCATTGATTTGTTTTTTTTGGAGTATAAAATATTAGGTATAATTCCTATTGAAATCGAAGCTCTGAAGAATTTAAGTCTGTCATTTCAAAAAATCCGGAATGAAATCGTACTAGGAGTAAGAGCCGGAGATATATTAATTGGTATGGGTACAAAAATTCAAAGTTCAACAATTCCGGAAAGTTGGAAAAAAAGAATTGGTAAGTATAAAGTTTTAAACCAAACGAATTCTGACCCTATTCGGAAATTTGAAATTGAATACAATAAAGACGAAAACCTACTCCTCGTAAAAGTTTCTATGAAGCTTGGAACGGAAATGGAAATATCAGCTCCCATAAAACCCGTTTCTACAACTGAGGCAATTCTTATGGGGAAAGGAAGAAATCTGGGTGAGACAATACGGGTAACAAATAATCACCCTGAATTAAAAGAACTGTTGGAATATTCCGGTTATCAATTTCAGAAATCGGATAAATAAAAGTGTTATATTATTTTGACACCTTGTTTTATCTTTTTATAAATTTCTTTAAATTTTTCATTAGGAATGTGACCTTCTTCGTCATTGGAATATTGCTTTTTCAAGCGATTTAAAAAATACATATCCAACTCTTCCTTATTTTTGGGTTTAATCTTCCCTCTGTATTCGGTTTCAAAAAAATACTTTATTTCCTGATATGTATTTTGGGATATATTAATACAGCCAGCCATTCCACTAGACTCCATTCTAGAAGCAGTATTTACAGTATCCCCCCATATATCATAAGCAAATTTATGCTTTCCAACTACTCCTGCAACTACTGGTCCAGTATGAATTCCAAGCCGTAACTCCCAATATGGCATATTTATATTAACCTTGGCTTCTTTCATTACCTTCATTAATTTTTGTATTTCTAAAGCAACAAAACATGCATCAATTGCATGGGTGTAATTCCTTTCTGGTAAACCAGCAACACACATATAAGAATCACCAATCGTTTTAATTTTCTCAACTTTATTTCTTAAAGTAATTTCATCAAATTGATAGAAACAGATATCCAATTCTCCGATAAGAGTATGTATATCCATTTTTTCTGCTATTTTTGTGAAACCCTTAAAGTCCGTAAAAATAACGCTTACAGACTGATAATACACAGGTTCCACAACTCCTTTTTGTTTCAACTCTTCAGCTACTTGCTCTGGTAATATATTTAATAATAATTTATTTGCTCTATTTCCCTCATTTCGTACCTGTTCTAACAAAGAAGAATTATAAATAGCCCCTGCCAATTGTCCGCAAAACCTTTCTATTCTTACAATATCTTCTCGAACAAACATAAGCTTTTCTTCCTTTTTTGATAAACATAAGATTCCGATTACCTCCCCTTTTACGCATAAAGGGACTTGGATTAATCCCTTTAATTTTGAATGCTCTACAACTTTGATATCAATTTCATTAGATACATTCTTTAATTTTTTAACATTGCTTACGTAAAAAGTCTTTTGCCTTTTATATGTATAATAAAGGCTCCCAAGTCTTTCATCTAATTTTTGTCGAAATTCACCAAAAAATTTCTTACCAACTTCATCGACATAGTTCATATTAGACAAAAAAGTATATAGTTCATTTTGTTTTTTATCCACAAACAAAAGCCAAGAAACATCTATATCAAAAAAAGCCCATATAAATGCAAATATCATATCTAGAATTTCGTTTATATCAGAGGAAGAATTGACTTTATTTAAAATTTCATTGTATGTTTCCAGTTCACTTTTTGCTCTTTCCAATTCGCTTTTTCTATTTTCCAGTTCGGTATTTAATTCTTTCAATTCAATTTGCTGAAACTCATTTTCCATCAGTAAAGCGAGTGACCGCCCATGCTCTTCTTCTAGCTCTGCTTTCCTTTGTTCGAGTTCATGGTTTAAGTCTTCCAATTGACTCTTCTGATACTCATTTTCTATTAATATAGCCAGAGAATCCGCATGCTCATCTTCTCCCCTAGCTAAAAGTTCTTTTAAATTTAAAATTTCCCATTCTTTAATAAACAATTTTCCTAAATAGTAACCATACTCCTCTTCATTCATAGTTTATAAAATTTCCTATTTTTTCCAGCAAACAAGTTGAAGGAAAGTGATTTTCTAACAAGTCCTCTTAGTCTTTTTCATTTTAAACAATTAAGATAGTTAACAATTACCGAGTTCTACATATCCATAATGTCATTTTTCAATTTTTCAGCAATTTCGTCCGTCGGTCTCAATTCGATAGCTTTTTGGATCATTTTCAATGCCCTATGCTTAACATTTAGAGAATGGTAAACTCGAGCAAGATTTAATAAGTTATAATAATCTTTTTGGTTTCTTAAATATAATCTTTCACCAAAATCTGCAGCTTTATCGTAATCTCCGAGATTATAATAACTAATAGACACTTTGTAAATATACTCATTGTCTACTGGCATAATATTTAAATACTCGTCAAAACATTCAATCGCTATACTGTATTCCTCCATTTGATAATAAGTGTCACCTAGCATTTTAATTAAATACTGGTAAACAACAGATGTCATATAAAGATCATCTTCCGGATTAAAATTGAGATATTCTTGAAAGTATCCTACGGATTGAAAAAAATCTCCTTCATTATAATATACTTTTCCTAAAAATTTATAAATTTCCGGATAATGAATGAGCACTTCTTTTACTGTTTTTATTCTTTCTAATGCTTCTGGAAATAGATTCTTTTTTAAAAAGTCAGAGCTTTCTTTTATAATAGTACCAATGATTTCAGGTAATTTGCTCTCTAAACTTTTTCCTTTTTTTGTATGGTATTGGATTTTGAGAAGAGAAAGATCATCTGTTATACTACCCATTTCTTTTAACTTTTCTACAATTCCACCCATATCAGCTTTGCTTTCCACAACTCTGCTTAAAATGGCTTTTTCATCACTTTGAATATCAACCGAACCATCTTCTTTTACAATGGAAATATCGTCTTTACCATCAGAACCAATAATAATAACATCACTTTCTTGCAATTGAAACATTTTCACTTCTAAGTATTCGTCTTGCTCTGGCGTACCTATTTTACGAATTTTTAACTCTTCATCTATAAAGCTAGCATCCTCATCCCTATAAAGAATTGTCCAAGGATGTTCGACGTTGATATAATACATCATTCCATTATCGTTGTCTATTAAGCCCATACATACGGAAATGTACATAGAACCCTCAAAAGACAGAAATACATTGTGAAGGTCCATATACAATTCTTTTAACCATATTTCTGGGTATTGGTTCATATTTTTTTTAACTTTGGAACGCGTCAAAACAGCATCAAAAACTACGCCTAAAATTAAAGCTCCACTTGCCCCTTGTATAGACTTACCCATTGCATCTCCATTCACAAAAACTGTGTATTGGTGAGCATCACTCAGTCCAATGGTATCCGTTTTACAAATATCTCCACCTATTTCAGAAGACCATTTTTTAAATTTAAATTTCTTTTTTTGCTCAACATAAAAATCTGTTAAGACATTCGAACTATTATTTCTGTTTGCTTGTAAAGGACTTAATAACAACGAAATTAAAAAATAATCACCATCTTGGGTTGCTTTAAGACGATTTATTTCAGTAAGGGATTTATTGTATTCATCGGAAGTTCGTTCCTTTATTTGTGTCGCATGGTTTTCATTATTTTTGACATAATGGAATAGAGAAGCGAAAGGCTTTATTAGTACTTTTAAATTTTTTAGATAGTTATGATTGCCTGGATTACTAGATCTATTTTCTATGTAAAGTATACCACACAGAGAGTCTTTGTAAACTAATGGAATACAGATCACCCATTTTATTAAATTGTTTTTGAAGTATACGTCTTTTGCAAAATTATTTCCTATTGAAAACTCCGAAACTACCAAGCC
Organism: Leptospiraceae bacterium; assembly: GCA_024233865.1. Taxonomy (GTDB): domain Bacteria; phylum Spirochaetota; class Leptospiria; order Leptospirales; family Leptospiraceae; genus JACKPA01. The sequence continues at coordinate 131,363 of JACKPA010000016.1, forward strand.
TTTTTGCTCAGTTGCCACGTAACTTATTATAGTAGTGGGTACGCTTTGATAAACATGTACATCTCCAAAGCTTTTAGCCCCTAATGACCTGTAAGTATTTACAGTGGACTCAAATTCCAAGCTCAACTTCTTATCATTGCAATTAATAAGAACAGCTCTTTGAAACTGAGTTACCTTAAGCAATAGCTTTACAAAATCATTTAATAGTTCTAAAGAATGTGCTTCCATTTTCTTACCCTCGGAAAATACAATAATTATCTAAATTTTTCTAACATACATATCTCCGCTTATATGACACAACAACTTTTGTTTACTATTAGCAATTATAATTATGCCTACTTGACTCTTTGCAAATATTTTTTTAAAGAAAGCTAAATACCTTTTACATTAACATTTTTTAAATTATTGCAAATCTTTTCTAGGGCTTCAAATGACTTTTTCTGCCAACTAGAACTCCCGTCATAAACAACTTCCGTTGGAATAGCAGCACCTTCGAGTTGTTTTATAAATTGTATGATTGGTATTACCGAAGAAGAATTCATATATTCTAATTTCGTAAAGTCTATTCTTAGACTATTGCCTTTTATCTCATCAATCATACCATTAAAATACGGAATTAACGATGCACTTGGATTTCGATTGTCACTTTTTCCCATCCAACTAATACTGATGTGGCTATTTTCTTTTTTTACCTTTATTTCCAAATTGTCTATATTTAATGATTCCATAAATAAAAAATTACTCCTCAGGAATTTACTTTTAAAATTGCAACTATTGTTAAAATGTCAATAGAAATCTCATAGTCTAGTTCAAAATTTGTTTCATACATAATTCTGTACAATCCCAATTGACTTTGAGGTGAATGGGGATTTTCCATAATTTCGGCCAACCTTTTTAGATATAATTCTTGCCTGTCCGGACTATTTTTTATGTTGTCCATAAATTTTAGGAAAGTTTTAAAGTTGGCATCGTTCATATCTATTCCATTTGAAACTGCAATTTTGATAATATCACTTTCAACCTTAAATTCAAAGTCTACTTCCGGAGCATTATCAGTGGATATGCCATATTTGATCGCATTTTCGAGCAGTTCGGAAGCTGTAATCTCACTATAAGATTGAATTTCATTGCTATATTCCTTTAATGTTTTTTTTATTGATTCACGGATATCATTAATAACATTCCATGTTGGTTTTATGGAAATCTTTATAAGAGGATTCTTTTCTAGCATTTTTTTCTCCTTAATTTATGATTCTAATTGCCCAAACAGTCAATTTGTTTCCCTTTACTTCATAAGTTAAATCAAACTCTGTTTCATAAAGTATACGATACAGCCCAAGCTGACTACGTGTATGCGTAGGTTGCTCTAATATCTCTCGTAACCGTTCTATATAAAGTTCTTGTTTATTTGTAACGTTTTTAATCTTTTCCATAAAGGCAATTAGAGTATGTATACTCCCTATTGATTCGATCCCATTTACGACACAAATTTCAATTTTTTTATTTTCATTCTTAAATTTAAACTCTACAACCGGAGCGTCTTCTGAAGATACACCATACTTAATGGCGTTTTCGATCAATTCGGAAGCCGCTATTTCACCTGATTCTACAATCTCTTTATCATACTCTTTTAGCTCCTCTTTGACTTTATCCCGTACAGCACTTACAAAACTCCAAGTTGGTTGCGTTGTTACATAAATTGAATAATCTTTTTCCATTTCATACTCTTTATACTACTTTAATGTATATGACTATTTTTTAATTCGCAATAATAAATCTAACACTTTTCCAAATTGAAATAATAAAATTTTTTACAAAAAATTTATATCCGTTGATGATTAAACTTTTTACTTCTTTTTTATTACCACAAAAGTTATGTCATCATCATTGTAATAATCCTTTAAAATTTTCAACAATTCATCTTTGATTTCAACTGTGGATTTACTACCATTTTGTTGCATGAATTTTAATAGTCCAACCTCATCAAACATCTTGTCATTTTTGTCTCTACCTTCGGTAATTCCATCTGTGTACAAGAGGAGTGTGTCCCCTTGATTAAATTTGATCTCTTGAATATCAAAATCATTAAACATATCCTCTAAGCCCCACCAAGAGCCAGAGGTATCAATTGCATTCACATCTCCGGTAGCTGCTCTGTATATAAACAAAGGTTGATGTAATCCTGCATAAATGAATGTGTCTTCACTTGTTCGAGTAAACACTGTGATAGTCATGTATTTGTCCAATCCCATCATCTTGATGTTATTACTCAATACATTATTTACATTCTTCATTATTTCTATTAATGATAAATTTTTTCCGGTTTTAATCGCTGTATGTATTGACGTTTGTGCCATCATCATCACAAGTCCGGCAGGAACTCCATGTCCGCTCACATCTCCAATTACCAGCCAGTCCTGTTCTCCATCGTTAAATACGTCGTAATAATCTCCGCCTACTTCATCTGCTGTTCGCATAAATCCGGTTACTTCATAGCCTTCTAGTGCTGGCGATGGTGGAAGCAGACCTGTTTGGATTTGTTTCGCAATTTCCATTTCGGTTGCTTTTCGCGTTACATTTTCTAACTGAGCATACAGTCTTGCATTTTCGATAGAAATCGCAGCAGGAGAAGAAATAATGTTTAGTACTTCTATTCTATCTGCCGTAAACGCACCCGTAGTGAGATTATTTTCAAGAAATACAATTCCTGCCATTTTGTCTTGGTGAATGATTGGTAAGCAAATAATAGATTTAGGTTTATTTTTTTGGACATAAGGAGAATTTGTAAAAGCGCCTTCGTTTACCGCATCATTCAAAACTAAAAACTTTTTAGTTCGAGCTACGTAGCTAATGATTCGAATGGGAATAGAAGAAGTATCTTCAATTTTATCCAGTACTATAGATTGCAGAACTTTGATTCCTTTTTCTACGCTTCCCTCTGCTTCGATCACAAGCATGTTATCTCTGTTTAGAATCAACATTCCTTTTTGGGCACCCGCGTTTTCAAACATAATTTTCATCATCTTTTCAAGAAGTTTTTCGAGAACGATTTCTCCCGTCATCGCTTGGGTTGCTTTATTAATCGTTCCCAAATCCAAAATGCTTGCAGCACTACCAAGGTGACTCGTTGTAGAAGACCTAATTGATGTTGTCGATTTAAAATTAGTTGTAACATCAAAAGAATCTGAAGAATATTTAGTCTGTAGCATATTTCCATATTTACTTTCCAAATCTTTCACTTTGGCGGCTGCTCCCCATTGTCTATAGAGATAATGCGACTCCCTTATATAAACCGCTGCAACTTGTTCCATATTTTTAGTCAAAAAGAACTTGGCTTCCAATTCATTGGCGAGAGCCGCATCATTTATGTATTCGTATTTTTTTGCAAGTTGAATCGCTTCGTTGTAACACTGCATTGCCTTTGAGTCGTTTTCTTCAATACGTGCCTTTTCGGCTTTAATAAGCAAATACTTATGTTTGAAGTTATCTTCGCAGTGTGTAGTCCAAAGTTCAAAGAATTCATAACTTTCTTTAAACTTTGGTTCGTATATTGCTTTCTCTTCTTCGCTAAATTCTGGCATCAATGCAATCAGACTTAGAGCGTAACAAAATCTCACCTCAGCATAAGCGATATGCTGTGCAACTTCAAAATAATACTTTTCCATATATGGGTATATTTCTAAGCACTTTTTATACTCCCCATAATAGATATAGAGTTGGTATTTTCTCAAATAGAAATATGCCATACATTGACCAAAGGATGAATTTTCTTGAATGTATCTGTCTTCATTGTGAGTTTCGCTATTAAAACTAAGAGGATTTTCCGTTTTACCTTGTAACGCATGGATTACCATTACAGTAGGCATTGCAAAAGAACTAGCAAAAACAAATTTATATTTAGTTGCAAAAGTTAATGACTTTTCTCCATAGTCTAAAACTTCATCAAGCTTTCTTCCTAGACACCAAGCTGGTTGTAAGAGCATAAGGACAAAATAGCCTGCAAATACGATATCACTATTTGCCATCGAGGTATTATAACCTTTTTTTGCAATTTCCAAATCTTCTTTCAAATGATGAATATAGTGGTTAATATTCCAACCATAAAAAGCATATACTTTAGCAAAAATAAGGTCACTCGGAAACTTTTCCTGACTAATACGTATCGCTAACTGCCCAAGTTCGTACCCTTTTTGATAATCCCTAAATACCAAATTTGTAATTACCCCTGTCATTACATAAGAGATTGGAGAGACTTCCGCATTTCCGTATTTAAGAGACAGATTTACACCCAAAATGGACATTAAAGGTAACATCTCTCCTTTCATAGCGATGGCTATATCACCTAAATTGGTTACCAAAGATATTGCTTCCCGCATATTCCTGTTTGTCATATCTTGCAAATCGTAAAGGCTTGGTATCGGTCTTGTACCAAGCAGTTCTTTGTATTCTTCTAGCTGCTGACCAATGGCAGCTTGAATAGCTCCTGAATCCGTTGGATCAGGGGTTTCTACTCCTAGTTCGTTGAGTGCAGCAAATCCCACCTTAAAAGCTTCGTCAGGCTGAAGCTCGCTCGCTTTTTGACGCAATTGGAGATTGTATATTTTCACCTTATCCATTAGAGAAGTTGTATTTTTCAAAACAACTTCATACAACTTGTCTGCGTTCTCAAAATTTGTAGCGAGATATTCGGATTCCGAAAGTTCCTTATAGATTTCAAACGTTAACTCATAGTGAAACATCCAGCTATCTTCCGGTAAGAAGTTTATTCCAGCGTTAAGAAAATTTAAAGCGCCCTCATAAGCAGTTGACTCTTTTGCTTTTTTTCCTGCTTGGAGGTTTAGTTTTGCTAGCTGCAATCTTTCTTCAGCATCTTGAATAAGTGCTGCTCCGGAATTGAGTTGTCCCACTATCACAAAAATTCTCTCATCTAGTTTGTCTTCTGAAGTATTATTTAGCAAACTTTTTCCAATTTTGTAGTGGTTGTTAATTTTATCTTCCTCACTCAAAAGGGAGTAAGTTGCCTCTCGAACACGGTCGTGTACAAACTTAGCGTATTCCTTGGATATCAAAACCATCCCTTCTGTCACTGCCTCTTTTAGACTTTCGTACAATTCTTCCTCAGATTTCCCCGTGATAACAGAAAGAGTATCCAAATAAAATTTGATTCCCATACAAGATGCATATTTCATTACTTCCCTAGTTGCGTCTGGTAACTTTATAATTTTATCTGCCATTAATTCAACCACATTGTCTGTGATTTTGGCTTCTTGTATCTTGGTTTCGTCCCATTTCCAACCATTCTTGTAGTAAATCAAAGACTCTTTGTATAACGTTTTAAGGAACTCGTTTACAAAAAATGGGTTTCCGCCTGTTTTGTTTTTGAGAATTTTGGCAAGTCCTTCGGTTTGTTTATAGTTAGAGTGTAAAGTATCTGCTACTATTGAGTTGATGTGCTCTACTGCTAAGGGTTTCAAGGAAATCTCTTTATAAGTATATCCTTGTTTTTTTAAATCTTCCAACATAAGATAAAACGGGTGGGTAGAATCTACCTCATTATCACGATAGGCAAAGATAAAAAACAGATAATGAATATCCTGACTGATATATACTTCTTTTAATAGATGCATACTTGGTGTATCTGCCCATTGCAAATCGTCTAGAAAGAGTGATAGCGGATGCTCTTTGGTCGCAAATACTTTGATAAAGTTTTGGAATACCATATTAAAACGGTTTTGTTGCTCTGTAGGTCCAAGACTTGGTATCTCCGGTTGTTTGCCAATAATAAGTTCTATCTCCGGTATCACGTCGACTATTACTTGCCCATTGTTTCCTAATGCTTCTAAGAGTTTTATCCTCCATTGACTTATCACTTCTTTGCTTTCAGAAAGGATTTCTCCCACTAACTCTTGGAATGCCTGTATGATTGCACTGTAAGGTGTGTTCTTTCTGTACTGATCGTATTTTCCTGACACAAAGTATCCTTTGTATTCCACAATAGGTTTGTTGATTTCATTGATAAGAGCTGATTTGCCGATTCCAGGATGTCCGGAAACAAGCATGAGCTGTAGATTTCGCTTTCCTTCCCTGTCTTCGTCTGTAGTTGTTCTGAAGGTGGCTATCAGGTTTTGGACTTCAGCTTCCCTTCCGTAAAGTTTTTCGGGGATTTGGAACTTATTAGAAATATCTTTTGTCCCAAGTTCAAAAGGTGAAATTTCTCCTTTGGTGCCTATTTGGTTAAGACATTCTTCCAAATCTGCAATAATTCCCATTGTACTTTGGTAGCGATCTTCAGGAGCTTTTGACATAAGCTTTAGAACGATATCAGAAAGGGCTTTTGGAATTTTTGAATCTTTTTCTGCTGGTGGGACCGGTTTTATTGCTATATGACTATGAATAAGTTCCATCGCATCCTCAGCCTTAAACGGTAAATCTCCAGTCAAAAGTTCGTAAAATAACACCCCTAGAGAATAAAAATCCGTACGATAGTCAATTGTTCGGTTCATACGTCCTGTTTGTTCCGGGGAAATATAAGAAATTGTTCCTTCCAAAGATTTTGTTATAAGGACTGGGTTTTCTCTTGAAAGGAAACTAGCGCTGCCAAAGTCTGTAATTTTAAGTTCGTTGGTTTTTGGATTGATAATGATGTTGTGCGGTTTTATATCTTTGTGGATTACGTTTTCACTATGAATTTTTCCTAATATCTCGGTAATTTTAATAGCTAAGTCGATAAATTGTTTTAGAGAGAGTTTGTTTTCTTTACAGTGCTTTTCTAAGGATACCCCTCCAATATCTTCAAACAGCATCACATATCCATTGCGATATTTTTGCATTCCAATGGCTTTGATAATGCCTGGAATATAAGATAATTTTTTTTGAATTTCAAATTCTTGTTTGAATGTTTCCAAATCTTCGTTAGTCGGATATTCTATATTTAATACTTTAAATATCACGGAAGTAGAATTGTCTTCTTTTACTCCACGAAACAAAATATTTTTATTTCCTGCATGAACTTGTTCTTCAATTCTATATTTTGATACTGTTATCATACTTGTTTCCTTTTCTCTTATTGAAAATCATATATTAAACTTAGAAGGGTTTTTAATAAATAATAATTTTTTTTTAAATAAGAAAACAGCAACTATCGGCATTAAATTATTTCTACCGATCCCCACCAAGCTGTTCTTTTGCACCAAGCTTGCTCTATCCCTTTCCTGAGAAGGAAGGATAGGTATTTGAATTAAAAAAGCATTGAATATGGTCGAAAAGTTGTATGGTTTGTAGCCATGGTAGAAATTTTGAGTTAAAAGAAAGAATTCTTATACAACAAATACAAAAATAATTGCTTTTATTATGGTTTTATTCTATACACATGGTTATGAGAACCTATGATATTATAATTACAGGGATAGCTTTTGCAGTTTTATGTATATAGAAGGTAGTCGGATAATGAATAGATACTTAAAAGCTTTTTTTCAAATAAGTTTGTTATTCTCGTTTTTTTTTATATTTATGCAAAAGAAACCGATTTCTTTGGAAGATGTAGAGGTTTCTTTATTGTATGTATGTGATTTACAAGGGAATTTTGTATTTGATGAAGAAGGACAAAAAGGAATTGCCGTTCTTTCCGAATTGAAAAGGCGAGAAAATGAAAAATTCTTGGGTAATCGTGGGATTTCTCTTTTGGTAACTAGCGGAAGGTTTACAGAAGACACAGTTGGTACAAATATTTCTCTTTTAAGCAAGGTTCCTTTTGACGCAGCCTTAATTGGAGAGGAAGAGCTGTCCTATTTGGAAGAGAATCCGAATCTTCAAAAACTCAAGCTACCCATTATAGCCAGAAGGACAAATAAGATAGCAAGTCCGATGGAAAAAATAGTTTCCAGCAAGGGGATTAATCTTTGGATTGGTGGAGATTTAAGTGTTATTGATCCGGAAAAAGTTAAGAATATAAACGCATTTTTTGTATTCAAAGAGAATAATGAAAAATTTTTTACTTTGTCAGATGAGGAAATTGAAAAAAGGAAAAAGGTTTTAAGCAGGATTCAAAGCAACAAACCCAATATTCCAATTTTTATTGTTTCCCCTTCCTCAAATGAGAATTCCTATTCTTATGAAGGGTTTGTTTATCAAGTGAAATGTCCCCTAGGAAATACCGGTGAAATCGGGAAATTATCTTTGTATTATCGTCAGGGAGAACTTATTAGGCAGAAACAAGGATTTGTACAGTTAAATACGAAAAAAAGAAATGGGTCATGGATCGAACCTAATGAAAGTTTATTGGAAAACGACTTCTAAGCGTAGTTGAAGAATGAATGGAATCAAGGGACAGAAGAAGAATATTAAAAAATTATTAAAATCCTTGACATATTGTAGTCTGACTATATAAATTGATAGTGTTTTTAAACAATTCATGGAAAAGATATTTGCATTTAAGTACAGTGGTGAGGGTGGGAGAACAATTGAATGACTAAGGGTTATATTATATGTGTAGATGATGAAGTATCTGTACTAGAAACCTTAAAAGAACAGTTACAAACTTGTTTTTCGGAAACGCATGAAGTGGAAATTGCTGATAGTGCCGAAAGTGCTTTGACGCTAATTGATGAAATAATAGATTATGGGGAAATAATTGAATTGGTCATATCTGATCAAGTGATGCCGGGAATGAAAGGTGATAAATTTTTAGAACTCGTACATAAAAAACTCCCAGATGCAATTAAAATTTTATTAACCGGACAAGCTGGATTAGATTCAGCAATTTATGCAATTAATTATGGAGGGCTTAGCAGATATGTCGAAAAACCTTGGAACATAGAATCTCTATCAAAAGATCTGCGCGGACTTATTGAAAAATTTAGGCAAAATTTAGAAAATCAAAGATTGGTAAACACTCTATATAAAAAAATTGAAGAACTCCAAGTTGAAAAAGATAAAGATGAAATTCTTAACCAAAATACTTAAACAAATTAACGTTTTAATAATTAGTTTTTATTTTATTATTTTTCCGATTTTTAGCCAGGGTGCCTCATTTCAAGACCCTAAAAAAAATCCAAAAGAAACAACTAATTCGGAAAACTCAAAACCCAATTCTTCTACTTCTTCTCCCAAAGAGGAAGTCAAAAAATATAAAAAAAACAGTTTGAATCTATCCAAAGAACAAATTGACAAAAAGAAAGAAGAAATCATAAAAGTTTTAAAATATGGAACCAATGCAAACCGGAAAACTGCTTTAAATTCGGTTCATTATTTTGATTTGGAAGAGTCAGATGAGCTTTTAAAACTTATTTCTGAGATCGCCATAAGTGATTTAAACAATGAAGTCAAAATAGCCTGCATAAACACTTTAGTTGAAATTGATCCTCCTAGCGAATACGAAACAATCATAAAAACCTTACAAGACCCTGCCAATGATGTAAAAGAAGCTGGTATAAATGCTATTCAAAAACTAAAAATTGATGCTGCAACGGATGAGCTAGTTTCTTTGCTAAAAAACATTAATCTTCAAAGAAATAATAATCTTGCTGTTTTGGTAATTAGCACGGTTGGTCGTTTAAAATCAGGAAAAAACGCTTTTTCTTTTTTACTTTCAAAATTTCAAGAAAAAAACACAAGCAGTAGCATAAAGGCTCATATTGCTCTTTATTTTGGTAAAGTAAAAGATATTAAGTCAGAAGATGCTTTGATAAAAATAGCTGCCGATGAGTCAGAAGACATTGTATTGAGATCTTATTGTATTAGTTCTTTAGGAAAACTTAAATCGAAAAAAGCTATTGAAATAATAAAATCCATTCTAAAGAAAATCAATGATAACAAAAGTAATATAGATAGAAAAAAGCTAGCTTCTTTAAGAACTTATGCAATAACAGCTCTTGTTAATTTGGGTGATAGGGAAGTTTTGAAGGAATTGATCGCTTATGCACGAGATGATGACCCTAAAATCCGAATAGGAGCATTAAAAAAACTGGCTGAAATAGATGATCCGTTTATTGTGGAACTAATCAAATATAAGGCAGTAAAAGACCCAAATCAAAAAGTGCAAGGCGTAGCAAGAAAAATTTTAAAAGACCTCAAAAGCAAACCAACCACAGAAATGGAAATAGATGAAAAAGAAATCAAAGAACTATTAGAATCATCACCACAAGTAAAAGAAGACACAAAACCAGCAGAAGCGGAAAAAGAAAAGTCTAGAAACAGAAGCCGGAATAATTATCCAAATACGTCCGAATAAGTGCTATGAATAGAACTCCTATTTTTCTAACTATGGTCTTATTAATTTTACCTTTTTTGTTAATGTCTGAAAAATATTATGGTCCGATAAATTTTACAGAAAAGAGGATTCAAGACTTAAAACAAGAATTGTCCATGAATTCAACCAAAAATGAATTGGAAATTAGTTTGTTTTATAAGGGAAAATACTCAGATTATGTCGTATTTTATGATCTAAGCGGAGAAGAGATTTATTATAAGTACAGACGGAATAAATTTGATATTAGAGCCGAGAGAAGAGTTATTTCGTTGGTTCCCGGTTATGCTTATAGAGTAAATGGGAATTTTATTGGAATGTACATATATAAAAACAAAGCAGAAAATAAGCTGAATCCGATTCCTGTTTATTTGAAAAAGACAGACGTTCAAAAAGAAAACATATTAGAAAAAAATAATACACCGGTGTTAAACTTTATTTTTGCCAAACCAATCTTTTTGAACCAGCTGATATATTAAAAAAACCAAAAGTACTTAAATGAGTTCTTCTCGAACACCCCCAAACTCTTTTATAAATTCGTACAACTCTTCCCTATCATTATCTTTAATATCAATAAATTTAAATAATAAGCTATTATCCTTTAAAGACCTCACTACTTTACCTTTACACCTGATCACAAAATTAGGGTTAATTGTTAGTTCAGCTTCCCATAATTTTTGATTGGTAATGACATCTTGGCTAGCATCCTCGGAAACTACGAACAAAACGCCCCTGTCAGCAACCTTAGATGTAGTTCCTTCTAGGATAAAAGGTTCTACAGTTGTTTTTTTTGACTCGGAAATTGGTTTGGTATTTTTTTTGTTAAGAATATCGTCTGCATAGTATGGCTCCGGCCAAGCTGTTAAAAGAATCTTTAATTTATAAGATATCATCAGGTGTTCATGTCCCTTAAACTCAGTTTCCCCAAAAAATTTAAATGTCAAGGATGACTCTCTCACTTCTTTTGTTATACCTTCCAGCAAAAATCCACCTATTTCTGGACGAAAAACATAAATTTTAGATGGTTTGTTAATTTTTATTTTATTAGAAGTGATTTTTTTCCCTGAAAGTAGAATTTCATCTCCACGCTTTTCCATAACGGTACATAAAAACGGTTCTCCTTCCTGCTCAAAGCTACATATTTCTCCTATATATAGATCATTTACCTCTTCTACTTTACGATTCGAAATACTTGATGGAATAAATAGCTTATCTAAAAAAATGATTACCTCTTTTGATATTCCACCCTTTTTCTGTTGAAGATAATCGATAAGAGCATTTTTAAAGACTTTTTTATTTTTTGTTAGATCGATCTGCTGTGGAAAAAGCAAACTATCATAAAATACTCGTAAAACCAAGAGTTCTTCGTTATTCAAATGATGCGTAGAAGCAAATTGATATATAGATTCCCAACTTTTCCTCTTTTGGACTCGCTTGGAAAGGAATAGCATTATCACAACTATGCTCACAACAATCAGTATCACTAAAAAAAAGGAGAAAAAAAAGCTTCCGGTTGAAGTAGATGGCCAAACCATTATAGGTCGTCTCTCTCCTCCTGTCTGTGCAAAAAAAAACAAAACGTATAAAACCGTACTTTTCATTCTGAAAAGACCTCTTATCAAGAATTCTTCTTGAATAATAGAATTGTCAATCATTTTACAAAAAAAGACAGTTTTTTTACTAAATATTGAATTACAAAAAACTTATGAACCTACTCAAAGTATTTATGGGATGGAAATATCTTGTTTCTTTCCATCAATTCTATACTTAAATTCAAAAATGCTCCCGATTTTTTATTGTAGAACTCACATAACAACCGATTCACATCACATACATTTGTTTTCACATGAGGATTTTCAGTTGTTAAAATAACTCCGGGAATATCAAGATCAACACTCTGAACATAAAAAACGTTTTCTTCCACCCAGCCATAAACACCTCCAAAAGCATAATAACAAAAATCTTTTTTCCTTTTGGCAAACAGGTCTTTTCCCATTGCAGAAAAATAGGCTTCTTTTCCCACAATGCCTAAAACGGTTGGTAAAACATCCAATTGAGAAGCCATTTCCTCTCTGACTTGTGGCTGGAAATATTTGGGAGAATAAACCAAAAAAGGAATGTTTCTATCTTCATAATAGTCAAGGTACCTATGATGTGTATGATCAGCTAAAAACAAAAAAACCGTATTATCAAAATACTCGGACTTTTTAGCTTTTTCCATAAAATTATGAATAGACCAGTCGGAATAATGATAGACGTTTAAGAATTCATAATCTCTGGTATTTTTATCAAACAATTTAGGTTGATCTTCCGGTACTCTATAAGGGTAATGAGTAGATATGGTTAATAAGACTGCTAAAACAGGATTTTGTTTTGGTGCTCTAAGCAATTTCCTATGTAATATATCCAAAACGTCGTCATCGTTATAACCCCATATCCCCGGTTTGTATCTATTGGATTTGGCAATTTGTTTTTGATCAATAGTAGTATCAAACCCCCATTTTTTTATATGAGGTTCAACGTTTTCAAAGGATAAATCACTTCCGGTTATAAACAAAGTACGATAGCCATGTTTTTTCAGTATATATCCCAATCCGGAAAAGTTTGCAACGGAGTCACTGGAATGAATCGAACTCAAACCCGGTCTGTCCGGTATTCCCGTCAAAACTGCAAGCAATCCGTTTGTGGTTCTTCCACCGGTTGAAAAAAAATTTTTAAAAAAAACACCTTGCTTTACCAATTGATTGAAATATGGAGTGACTTCTTTTCCATCAACCAAACCATCGGTAATCGGATTTACAAACTTTCCAGTCCAGCTTTCCAACAGCACAATAACTACATTAGGAGGTATACCGTGCCTAGTTTGAATAGTTTTTCGCAAGATAGGGTAACGACTATCTACAAAATTAGCTCCTTCGTATTCAATTTTTTCCCTTACGATAAAAGCCGCTTCTTCAAATTTCATCCGTTTGGATTTTGGAATTTTTTGGTTTCGAATGTCATAAAAAGAAGTAAAAACCCCATTGATTCCTAGGTTATTAACAAACGTATTATCAGAAATTATTGAGTAACTTGGACGTAACGCACTAGTCTGAAATCCTCCTCTAATAAATATCATAGTAACTACAACTATAAAAAGAAATTCCATTATACTTACAGGTAGCTTATTATAAAAAGAAAACTTAGCTTTTGATAAAAAATAAAATATAGAGGGAATATATATAATTATAAACAGAAGAAATAAAGAAAATCTTTTCGGGCTATCTTCCCAAAAAGATTGAAAGAGAAGTAAAATATCCTTCCCTAATAAAACAACCCCTTCGTAACCCACGTGTTTGTTTGCATTTTCAAAATAAAAGATGTCTCCAACCAAATGAGCCATAACCCAAAGCAATAAAATTACTGGAGGATACACCCATAAAATTCTATAAAACCGAAATTTATTAAAAAAGTGTATCGTTGATAAAAATAAAAACGGAGTAAGTATTAGGAATGTAACAGATAGATCAAACCGTAAACCTACAAAAAATGCTTTTACTACCAAACTATAAGTAACATCTTCCAAACGATAGCTGTATACATACAAAAATAGGCATCTGTATAAAAAAAACACAAGTAAATAAACAAAAACATACACCGCAAAAAGCTTTACATTGCTAGATAGTTTCCAGTTTTTTAGGATGGTAAAAATTGTTTGAAGAATCTTCATGACTTCATTACAGTATCCCATACAAAAATGTGATACATTTCATACTCTTTTTCTTCTTTTGTGTAATGAACCAAACCAATCTTTATATTGGAGTTATTTGTATAATTCGAACTAATGTCTTGAGCCTTTTGGATACAAATAAAGTCAGGTATAGGCACATAATTCAAGTAATTGATCCAGAAATTATAAAAATCAAAGTCTGACGAGTGCATTACCATACAATTGGTTTGTAATAAGCTATCTTGCAAAACAAAATCTACTATTTTATTGGCAAAAATATCCTCTTCAAATTGATCGATATGAATAGAAAGACAATTTATAATAGGAATATTGTCCAGAGTTTTAATGATAAGCTCAATATTTTCCATTTGGTTTTGTCCTGATAATTTATAACCTCTAAGCTTGATTCTCGAAACTAGCCAACTTTGGTAGTCTGACTTAAAGTCCGGATTCTCGGCTTGATTGTAGAGAAATTCATCCGCTATAGATACAATATCCATTATTAGGTTCGTTTTTAGTTCAACGATTGAATTGTTACCTAAAAATTCATTTTGAGAAAAAACCGTAATAGACTCTTCCTCTAACAACTCATCTAAAGGAATCCCCCGATTACTCCTATTATGTAATTTGACTTCTATATCTTCATGGGAAGGAATTTCTGTTTTTAAAATGTTCTTTTGAAAAAACAGTTCTTTTTGATTTAGTTGCTTATAAACCAAAATTATAAGATTGTAAAAAGAATAAAAAACAAATGGAATGGCAGAAAACCAAGATATGATTTTGTCTTGCAAGAGATATTCCAAAAGGATACCACATCCAACAGCAAGCAGAAAAGACAAAACGATTTTTAAAAGTGTGATTCTTTTTTCTTTTTCGATTTTTTCCAATCTGTATTCTAATTCTCTGACCTGCTTTTCTTTTGTTTTGGATTCTAAAAATTGAACTTTTTCTTCAATATTTTTATCTACAAGATGGATTGTATTTTCTATCTTTTTTAATACTTGGCTATACTCTTTTTCCAAATTGGCATTAACATTATTTTCCGAAATAGATATTTTTTCTTCTACTTCCATAATTGGTGAATCCTTTTTAGAAGCAGAGTATGTATACTCCTTGCTTTTTTGGACTAGATCTTTCATCAACAAAGAAGTCGAAGTAGATATATTTTCACCAATGTTGGTTAGAGATTGCAAAAAATCCATAGATATCTTTTTGGAATAGTTGTTTTTCAGGCAAAATTGCCCAATAGTTTCCACCAAATATCCTTCCAAACTTCTTGCTTTGGGAAGAAAAAAGTTTAGCAGAAAGATAAACGTTCCCATCCGGATACATAAATTCTTCCGGCCTCTATCAGTTTCTTTTTTAAATTGATCAAACTTGAGAAATTCAGTACCCGAGCTTAAAATCCAATATTTTGTCTTATCCGCCGGATCCTCAAATCCGAATCTAATATTGTTAATGGTGTACCATAGTTTGATGTCGTGTTTAAGGTGTTGGTAAGCATCTGGTTCTCTTGTCTTAGAAAAATTTTTAAATTCTAACAAGTCATTTTCGATCTCCTCTTCTCTGTATAAAACTTCCGTAGGAGGTTCGTATTTGTGAATCAACTCTGCTTCTATGATTTTGGATAAAGCCTTTCGTTGACGTAGAAAAAATTCTTTAATAGTAGTTTTTTTATGTTTTTGAATGGTTTCAAATAAAAAGCGTTTTATCAGATTGTTTTGGTTTAAAATGTGGATAAAGTTCGTAGTGTCTAGGTTAACGTTATAATTTCTTAAAAAGTTTTCATAAAAAGTAAGAGTGTCCAAGATTTGCCTGATCGTTAAAGTAGAAACATAAAAATTAATCTCCAGGTCGGATGCTATGTTCTTTATTATATCAGGGAAAAAACCTTCAAATGTATCGTCTTTATCATCATACAAGTCGATACAAGACAAAAGATGATTTGCATCTAAAAATAAGTTTATCTTTTTAAAATTCTTAAATACACTAAAAACAATTTCAAAATCGGAAGAATGAAACTTAACCGATTCCAAGCAAAAATACGCTTTTAAATGAGCAAAAAAGTAAGAACTCAGTGCCGAATTACTTTTGGAAAATAATTTTTGTATAAATGTTTGTACATTGTGATTTTCGTATTTGGAAAAAAAGTTCTGAAAAGTGAAAGAGTTAGAATTGGTATGAGTAGAAAAGTAAAGGGTTTTATAAGTTTCTCGAACTATATCTTGAACCATTGGTAAGAAACAAAGCCTGTAAAATTCCGTCCAAAAGTGGGATGAATTTAGTTCGGGACAGGTTTCTTCCAATAAGCTCGTAAAACCCTCTCTTACTTCTTTTTCGAGTTGGATTTCTTTTTTTATCTGCGTTTTATAATTTTCATATACTTCTTCTTTTAATTGAAATTTACCAAAGTTATTTTCATAGATTTCATTGCTCCATAAATTTTGAATGTGCTCTTTGATTTTGTCTTTGTGAATTTTATCAAAATACAATTTAAAAGACTCTTGGATATCTTCAATGGTAAAAGGTTGATTGTGATTGTCTAACGAAATAGATAAAATGAGCTTCTCCCAAACATCATCCCTCCACCATTTTTCGTTTAGTTTTAAATCCTTAAACAAAAATAAATGTATGCCGCTTATACGTCTTCTTTCCATTTACTTCAATAAAAAATATCTTCCCTTTTGATTTCAATAGTTTTTCCTTCTTCGAGGTTCAAGCTTTCTAGCTTTAATTTTCCTATTTGAACCCTTTGAAGATCCAATATTTTAGAACCAGCCGATTGAAACATACGATGTAGCTGCCTCTTTTTCCCTTCTTCTAGTGCAACCATAACAATACCTTTGTCTTTATCTAAGATTTCAACTTCTACAGCTCGCAGTAATTCACCTTGATCTTGAATTCCCCTAAAAAATAATTCTCTTAAAAACCGCTCTTCCGGACAATTGGTTATTTTTAACATATATTTTTTTCGTAACCGATGTGAAGGATGTGATAATGCTTGTATCAAATTTCCATCGGAAGCAAAAATCATTAAACCTCTGGAAGTAATATCCAACCTTCCTGCCATGTTCAATTTTTTATAGACAGGAGGTAACAGATTAAAAACGGTTTTTTCGTGGTGTAAATCCATATGGGAACATAAATAGCCAACTGGTTTGTTAAATGCCAATATAATATTATCCTCTCTCAAGACTATTGGAGAATTTTCAAATTTTACAACGTCTGAGTGAATGGAAATTTTTCTGGTCAAATTTGTTTCAACAACATCATTGATTTTTACTTTTCCCTCCGTAATAAACTGCTCTACGTCTCGCCTTGAACCCAAACCACACTTTGCTAAATAACGATTGATTCGGATAAATTCAACTTGAGTATCTTCTCCATAAAATCTGGCATCTTGGGCAATGGATTTTTCTTTTAAGCGATTGAGTAGATTTTTTTTAACATCATGACCGAATTGTACAGCTTGCTCCATACCTTCACCCGTCTTAAGTTTGACCGTTTTTTTTACAGCGACAACCTCATTTTTAGGCTTTGTTGGAGGGCGTTTATAACTGCTCTTGCGATCTTGTTTTTGGTCATTATCAGTCCTTTTTTTTGAAAATTTGGGACGATATTTACTACCGGGTTTTGGTTGCCATTTGTTCATATATAGATTTTTCTTAAAATTCCTATCAAAATATAGTGTATCTAAAAGTTTAATTGCTATATAATTTTTGTATACGATAAAAAATTAGTCTAAAAAGTTTTATGTTTTTATGGTGAAAAAATGAAAAAGTTCTATTTTTTAGTTTGGTATTTGTTTATTGTTCATGGTATTTTTGCGGATCAAAAAGTCGACGAAGTGTGGTATGATTTGATTATGATGGGAAAATCCATAGGATATGTTCATGAAACGGTTTTTAATACTAAAAATGGTTTTGCAACGGAAACTCAGCAAAAACTAACTCTCAGAAGAGGGGATACAATTTTATCAATGGAGGAGATATCTTCTGTCATAGAAAACCGATTGGGTCAGGTAGTTTCTTTTATAAGGGAAGAAAAACAAGGAGAAATGGTAAGAAAAACCGAAGGAAAAACGGAAGGCACTTATTTTAACCTTACTACTACCGAAGGGGAGATTGTAACCGAACGAAAGGTAAAATGGGAAAAAAGAGCGATTGGTCCCCAAAAAACCAAAGAATTATTAAAAAACAAAATTCAAAACAAAGAGAAAGAATTTGAGTTCTTAATGTTTTCTGTCGATTATCCAAATCTTGTACTTCCGACAAAGGTAACAATTGACAATACTACAAACATTGAACTATATGGCAAAAAGTATGCCGGTAATATAATTTCCATCGAATATATAAACGCAGGCAGTTTAAAAAGTGAAATGGTAGTGAATCAAGACGGACTATTGCTTAAAAGTTACACAAAAATAGGACCAATAACCATAGAAACCTTACTATCAGATAAAAGCTTACAAAACAGAAAGTTAGAGCAAGTTACAGAAATTATGGAATCATCCTTTATCAAGGTTGGAAAAATTAAAAATGCCAGAAATCTAAAAAAAGCGAAATGGGAAATGAAATTCATTGATAGTTTGCCAACAAAGATTGTATCTTCTTCCGTTCAGTCGGTTCAAAAAATAGGAAACGGCATTTTTCATATTTCTATTGACTTGGATAACTCCAAAATAGAGCAAATTTCCAGCCAAGAACTCACTTTATATCTTGCTGATTCTAGTTATATTAGCACTTCGGATAAAGAAATTCAAAAATTGGCTAGTTCTGTCCATGAGAAAAAAGATAAAAGTATCATTGCAGAACAGTTAAGGCAGGTTGTCTATAACTACATTCAAAAGAAAAACCTAAGTATGGGATTTGCATCAGCTTCACAAACGGTGAGGTCAAAAGAAGGAGACTGTACGGAACATTCCGTTTTATTGGCAGCTCTCTTGCGAACCTCCGGTATTCCTTCAAGAGTAGCGGTAGGCGTGGTATATGCGGATCAATTTTTGAACCAAGGAAATTTAATGGGTTATCACATGTGGACACAAGGTTATATAAATGATAGGTGGGTTGATTTGGACGCTTCTATTGATCCCAAAATACCTTTTGACGCGACTCACATTTTGTTTGCTACTGCTGCATTGGAAAGTGAATCGGGTATCGAAATACAATCGGAAATTTTTACCTATATGAATTCCATCAAACTAAAAAAGATTGAATAGGAACATCTGTTATCAGATTTTCAAAAGGATTTTCATTGACAGCTCCGGTTCTTTCCATAATAATAAAAACTCCGGAGATAATTATATGATTTATTATCTTTAGTTAATAATAAATCGAATTCTTCTTTTGATAGAAATTCCTTAACTTTTTCAATATTTGTTTCATTCCGGAGTTGTATTTTCAATAAATAAGGCCATGCAATGCATTTGTAAATTAGTTTTTTTTAAAATAGTTCGCTCTTTTCTTTATTATATCCGGATAAATGACTATGGCTATCCGGAATTTATTTTTTCCTATATCCCCAGAGCTTCCAACACTAATTTAGCGGCAGGCGTTCCACTATATTGTTGTTGTCCTGTAATCAGGTGTCCATCTCTAATGGCAAAAGGTTTAAACATTCCACCTGTAATAAAATTTGTATTCTGTATTTTCTTGGCTTCTGTCTCTATCCAAAAAGGTTGGATTTTCTGACCAACAAAATTATCTGCATAGGCTTCTTCACTATCGGCAAAACCAGTCCATGTTTTACCTTCTACCAGTAATTTTCCATCAGAAGTTTTTGCTTTCAAAAGAATGCAAGTTGCGTGGCATACAGCAGCTGATACTTTCCCTGCTTCATAAAATTTTGCAAAAATAGAATGTAATTCTGTATTATCTATAAAAGTATACATGGGACTTTGTCCACCTGTGAGGAAGATAGCATCGTAATCATCTACTTTCAAAGTACCTAGTTTACCTGTGTTTTCAATAAGCTTCGAATGTATGGGAGATTTTTTAAATCCTAGAGATATTAGATCATGTGCTGAATATCCACTTGCATCTTCCGGATCACTATAACCATCCGGACTTAGAGCACCTCCTTCTGGTGAAAAAATTGAAACTTCCAAACCATTTTCTATGAATTCCCAATAGGGATGTGTTAGCTCAGCCCACCAAAATCCAATTGGCCAATTTGTTTGTTTGGAAATGGAAGCATTAGGGGCAACGATTGCGACTTTTTTTACTTTAGGCATTTTATTAATATTTCCACTCATTTAAAAATCCTTTATTAATTGTAATCAATTTCGAGATTAGTATATAATTAAAAAATAGTAAACTAAAAAAAGAATAAATAATTAAAAAAGTTTATAGTATCAAAATAAATATATAGTTACTAAAAAGAAACTATTTGAAATAAAAAAATAGTTTTTAAGTTCTATATTAAGGTATTTCACAGCTAATAAAGTACCCATTTTTAAGAAACTGGTATCATTTACTTTTTAAAAAATACTCCTCTAACAATTGTGAAAAAAGAGGAACATCATGGAAAAAAAATTAACCGAACCAATTTGGCTATCCCACTGCGTCAGCGAGCCAAAAAATTTAAGTCTTTTCAATAATTCAACGATGGAGCAATAAGACATATTGAATACTATAGAAAAAGAACGAAATACTGGTTGAAGCAAAAGCCATTAGTATCAATCCAGCGGATGTAAAAGCAAGGGCGAATGAGGATGGTATTAATATAATTTGTGGTGAAAAACGTCCTGTTTAATTATTTAGCAGTGAAACGCTCATTTTTTTCCCTTTACAAGCAAAATGAAAAAATTAGACTTAGTTTATGCTTAAGATAGCCTATGGAGAAGCCAGTTTTGAAAACCTGCGAAACAGGGGCGATTTGTATATCGACAAAACAAAATTTATCCCACTGATGGAAAACCATACAAAGTTCTTTTTTATCCGTCCGAGACGATTTGGGAAAAGCCTCTGGCTCAGTGTTTTGCACGCTTATTATGATACAAACCAAAAAGACAAATTTGACAAATTGTTTGACGAACTCTACGTTCAGAAAAATCCAACAAACTACAAGAATTCCTATCTCATTCTTAGGTTTGACTTTTCGGGTCTGAATACGGAAAATGAATTTAATTTGAAAAACGACTTTAACTTTCGAGTAAAAAAGTCATGCGAAGATTTCCTATATGCCTATAAAGACATATTAAAAGAACAAGTAATAGAAAAATTTGAGAAGTATTTTGATACTTTTTCTACTGCTAATTTAATAAGTTTTATATCAACAGAGACAAAAAAAGTATCTAAAAAAGTCTATGTTCTGATAGACGAATACGACCACTATGCAAACAAATTAGCATCCGAGGGAAGGGAATTTTTTGTAAGAAACATCGTTTCCCAAACCGGTTTTGTGAGAGAGTTTTATGAGCAGATGAAGATCGCAAGCGGAGAAGGTGTCTTTGAGAGATTTTTTATCACAGGTGTTTCTCCCATTATGTTGGATGAACTCGCAAGCGGATTCAATATCCTCAGTGACATGACAATTGATCCAAGGTTTAATGAAATGCTTGGTTTTACGGTAGATGAGGTTGTGGGTTGTTTATTGGATAAGGTTTCAGACGAAAGGTATACCTACAAAACAAAAGAAGAAGTTCTCCAAGACTTGATTCACTACTACAATGGATATCGTTTCTCGGACGAAACAGAAACCAAACTGTTTAACTCTGATATGGTTCTGTATTTTATGGAAAAGTTTTCTGCAATCGGTTATCCGAAAGAATTATTGGATAAAAACGTAAAGACAGACTATGGTAAATTGCGTGGTCTGATTGTGGGGACGAGTGGAAAAGGGAATCTACAAAGTATCATCGAAGACCTGAACCTAAACCAGTCATTGAATTTTGACCTACAGAATAGTTTTAATTTTGAAAGAAGGTTTGGTGACACCGAATTGAAATCACTGCTATTCTATCTTGGATTACTCACTTTTTCCGAACCTGGAGAGATGAAGATACCGAATTATGTAATCCGAACTTTGTATTGGGAGTATCTGCAAAAGTATTTGGAAGAGGAAATGAATATTGAGTTTGACTTGTCACTACTCGGTAGAGCAATCAAAGAGATGGCAAAGCAAGGAACAGCAAACGGACTGCGAGAACTGGCGGTTGACTTTTTCCAAAACAAGTTATCGAGTTATGATTATAGCGGTCTTACGGAAAAGCACGTCAAGTTTCTGTTTGTGTCGTATTTCACCTTGACCAAGCTCTACAATCTGATATCGGAAAGGGAACTGCCAGGAAGGAAGCGAATCGACTTGTTATTTGAGGCACATCCTGCATATTACGAGTATGTCTTCTACAATTTCATAGTAGAGTTTAAGTATATTCGCAAAAAGGATTCCGAAGAAGAAGCCAAACAAAAGAGAGAAGAGGCAATAAACCAAGCTCGTGAATACTATGAAATCTACAAAAGAGACTTCAAGCAATTTGGTCGTGAACTCCGTTCTTTGGCTTTGATCGTGTCTCATTCAAGAGAGGTGGAACTCATTGAAGTTTGCGGATTTGAAAGCTAAGAACTCAGGAGAGGATTCATAAGATTTACAGGATTGATTCAATTAATTTTAAAGGATTTAGTTTATGCTTAAGATAGCTTACGGAGAAGCCAGTTTTGAAAATTTAATAAGTGATGGTTCTATCTATATTGATAAAACTCGTTTTATACCAATGATGGAAAATCACAAAAAGTTTTTCTTTATCCGTCCGAGACGTTTTGGGAAAAGCCTCTGGCTTAGTGTTTTACACGCTTATTATGATACAAACCAAAAAGATAAATTTGACAAATTGTTTGACGGACTCTATATTCAGAAAAATCCAACAAATTACAAAAATTCCTATCTCATTCTTAGGTTTGACTTTTCGGGTTTGAATACGGAAAATGAATCTAGTTTGAAAAATGACTTTAACTTTCGAGTTAGAAGACAAATTATCAGCTTTTTCCGGTATTATAAGAACTTTTTTGGCGATTCTTTCTTTGAAAACGCAAAAGAACAATTTGAAAGCCTGTCAGCGAGCCAACTGATTTCCAGAGCAAAAGAAGAAACAAATGCAATACAAAAAAAAGTCTATGTTCTAATAGACGAATACGACCACTATGCAAACAAACTAGCATCCGAGGGAAGGGAATTTTTTGTAAGAAACATCGTTTCCCAAACCGGTTTTGTGAGAGAGTTTTATGAGCAGATGAAGATCGCAAGCGGAGAAGGTGTCTTTGAGAGATTTTTTATCACAGGTGTTTCTCCCATTATGTTGGATGAACTCGCAAGCGGATTCAATATCCTCAGTGACATGACAATTGATCCTGATTTTAATGAAATGCTTGGTTTTACGGTGGATGAAGTCAAGTGGTTACTTGATAAGGTTTCGGAGGAAAGGTATACCTACAAAACAAAGGAAGAAGTTCTCCAAGATATGATTTACTATTATAACGGATACTGTTTCTCCCAAGAGGCAAAAACTCGACTTTTTAACTCGGATATGGTATTGTATTTTATGGATAAATTTTCCAGAATCGGTTATCCGTCAGACCTTTTGGATGAAAACGTAAAAACGGACTATGTGAAATTAAGGGGACTTATTGTAGGTGCCAGTGGAAAAACTAAATTACAAAGTATTATTGAAGAGATAAACCTAAATAATACTCTGATTGTAAATTTAACCAAGAGATTCAATTTTACACAGAGATTCGGAGATAACGAACTGAAATCTTTGTTATTTTATCTGGGATTACTCACATTTTCAGAACCCGGAGAAATGAAAATACCGAATTATGTTATCCGAACTCTGTATTGGGAGTATCTGCAAAAGTATTTGGAAGAGGAAATGAATATCGAGTTTGACTTGTCACTACTCGGTAGAGCAATCAAGGAGATGGCAAAGCAGGGAACAGCAAACGGATTGCGAGAACTGGCAATTGATTTTTTTCAAAACAAGTTATCAAGTTATGATTATAGTGGTCTTACGGAAAAGCACGTCAAGTTTCTGTTTGTGTCGTATTTCACCTTGACCAAGCTCTACAATCTGATATCGGAAAGGGAACTGTCGGGAAGGAAGCGAATCGACTTGTTATTTGAGGCACATCCGGCGTATTATGAGTATGTATTCTACAATTTTATAGTAGAGTTTAAGTATATTCGCAAAAAGGACAACAAAGAAGAAGCCAAACAAAAGCGAGAAGAGGCAATAAACCAAGCTCGTGAATACTATGAAATCTACAAAAGAGACTTCAAGCAATTTGGTCGTGAACTCCGTTCTTTGGCTTTGATCGTGACTCATTCGAGAGAGGTAGAACTCATTGAAGTTTGCGGGTTTGAAAGCTAAGAACTCAGGACAGGATTCACAAGATTTACAGGATTGAATATCAAAAAATCATGTTAATTCTGAAATCCTGTCTGAAATTCATATTCACAATTATTTTTTCTTTACTACTTAGCTCTTACCACCAAGCATAGGAAAAAACCAAATTCCCAAATCCCTCTACTCAAAATCAATACCAATTATGGTTATATCGTCTAATACGTCTTGTTTTCCTCGGAAAGACTTCATTTCTTCCATGATCGTTTTGATCAATTCGGAAGTATTGTCTGCTTTCTTTAAGTTTGTAAAAATGATTTCTTCTCCAAACAACTCATCTTTTGTATTCATTGTCTCCGTAACTCCATCCGTATACAAAAGGATTTTATCACCTGCATGCAACTGATAAGTTTTTGTTTCAAATGGAAAATCTTCTTTCAGACCAACTAGAGTTCCCGTATTTCGTAAATAAACAAGTTCGCTACCATTTTTCAAAACAGAGCTAAAGGCACCGGAAGCGTATTTCATTTCACCTGTTTTTGTATGAACATCAACCACAATACAAGGAAAAAATGTTGAAAGTTCTTGGTATTTTTGGCAAAATCGATTGTTCAGTTCTCCTAAAAGTGTTCCGGGAGAACTGTGTTTATAGGTAATTTCTTTATATTCTGCTTTGATACACATGGTAATCAAGGACGCATGAATTCCATGTCCCGTTGCGTCTGCCAGAAAGAATCTTAAAATAGAATCATTCAAATCCGTTATAGATAGGATGTCGCCTCCAACTCTATTAAGAGGTAAAAATTCATAAACATACTTTACCCTATTGTTGATCTTTTCCTTTTCCGGAAGGAGTTTTTGCTGAATTTCTTCCGCTATATCTAGATCGAAGTGAAATTCTTGGAGTTCCTTAGAAATATTCTCTATTTGTCGGAGAAAGAGGTTTTGTTTTTTTAATCGTATTTGTACAGCGTTTTTAAGGTCATCCATTCGAAATGGTTTGGGAATATAATCATCAGCTCCTAAGTTCATACCATATCTCAGGTCGTCCATTTTGCTTTTTGCCGTTAAAAAAATCAGTGGTATGGAACTCGTTACGGGGTCGGCTTTGAGTTTTTTTAAGAGCAAGTAACCATTCATAACGGGCATGTCTATATCACTGATAATCAAATCCGGTATAATACTTTTTGCTTTTTGAAAACCCTCTTCACCCTCTGATGCAAGAAAGACTTCATACCCTTCGGACGAGAGTAAATCTTGCAATTCATCTAAAATAGGTTTCTGGTCGTCAATGGCTAAAATTTTTATCACTTTCATAAGCTTATTTCCTGCTTTATCGTTGGAAGCATAACAAATACTTTGGTTCCTTTGCCAAAAACACTTTCGATTCGGATAGAACCATGGTTTTTTTCTACAAAGTCTTTTACAAGAAAAAGCCCGATCCCCGTCCCTTTTTCACCTTCTGTCCCCATAACGGACTGTTTTTTGTCTATTTTATAGAGGTTACGAAGCTTATCTTCATTCATGCCAGTTCCCTGGTCTTCTATTAAGACTTCGACACTATCATTTTCACACATTTGGTATTTAATATAAATTGTACTATCCTGGTGCGAAAACTTAAGGGCGTTGCTTATGATATTTCGAAAAATAGTATGGATTTGTTCTCTGTCAGCATAGACAATCAAAGGTTCTTGGATTTTGTTTTCTATCTTTATGTTTTTTTGAGTTATTTTTGCTTCATAAAATTCCATGATTTCATCCATAATGGTCTTCAAATCGAAACGTTCGGGAGTTACAACAAAATCTTGGGACTGACTTCTTGCCCAATCCAAGAGGTTGTTGGAAATCTTGGCAACAAATTGTATGTTTCTTAAGAGGCTTTCGAGTTTATCTTTTAGCTTTTCTTTATCCATTTTATCAAACAGGTAGATCATGCTTTCCGTAGCGAGTTGCATAACGGTAAACGGATTTTTTATATCATGAGCTACAATGGAAAAAAACTTGTCTTTGATAGTATTTAATTCCTCTAATTGTTTTAAGCTAGCCTTTAGTTTATCTCTATTTTCTTTTAATTCTACGTAGTTTTTCACCCTTGCCAAGAGTTCTCTTTCATCAAAAGGCTTGGTGATATAGTCTTGTGCTCCCAAGTCAAAACCTTTTAAAATATCTTCCGTTTCTGTTTTGGCTGTTAAAAAGATAATCGGTAAGTCTTTGTACATTTCTTGTTCTCTTATCTTTTTGCAAACTTCATAACCATCCATTTCCGGCATGGTGATATCCAAAAGGATCAAAGAACAAGTCTCTAACTCTTTTAAGAGTTCCAAACCGTCTTTACCGTTTAGAGCGTATTCTACTTCATAGTTTTCTTTAGATAGCAAAAAAGCTACAACCTGAATATTCTTAGGATTATCATCAATTACTAAAATCGTTTGATTCATAATTAACCTTTCCATTCTGTAAGTTTTTTCAAAGTTTTATAAAGATTCTGAATATCTTTTATTAAAACATTTATAGATTCCACATCAAAACTTCGAATAGCGTCTTCTAATTCGTCTGCATATTTTTTTATGATTTCTAAGTTTATGCCAGATGAAATTTCATTGTACATATTGGCAAAATCTCTTGCTTTTCGCAAAGAAGGAGTGGATTTAAAGGCTTCATACAAGGGAAACAAGTCTGCTTCCATTTTTTTTAACAAAGGAAGCATCATTTCCTTATCTATATGAATTTTTGTATGGAGTTCATCCACATCCGAAATAGAATACTTTAGGTATTTTTTTATCAAGTTTACCAAATCAACTTTTTGGATTGGCTTGAATAAGATGTTATCAAACATCCACTTCATATTTTCGCTATCTATGTTAAAAACAGAAGCAGTGTAGGCAATCATTGGTATATTCTTTGTTACTTCGTCTTCTCTTATTTTACCTGCTGCTTCAAAACCGTCCATACTCGGCATCCGCAGATCCATTAGAATCAAATCGGGAAGTTCTTCCTTTGCTTTCTTGATTCCTTCATTACCGTTTTGGGCATCCGTAACTTCTATCTCATACCCTCGTAGTAAATACCGAATAATATCTCTGTTATCTAAAACATCATCTACTACCAATATTTTGGATTTCTCAAAAACAATATTTTCCGGTTTTTCGATCGTGAATGAAATATTTTGATTCTTTTTTTCAAAAATTTCTACGTATTTCCATTCGACAATGAATTCACTTCCTTTATTTATTTCACTCTCGACTCTTATTGTACCATTCATCATTTCGATCAGTTTTTTGGTAATGGCAAGACCAAGTCCTGTTCCACCATAATCTTTTGCCGTTTTAGTATCTTCACTCTGCTGAAATGCATTAAAAATTTTTGGTACGTCTGCATCCGAAATTCCAATACCTGTATCTTTGACCTTTAGCACAATATCCGCTTGATTACCTTGAATGTTATTCAACTCTACCTGAAGAGATATATATCCGTTTTTTGTAAACTTGATCGCGTTTCCCATAAGGTTTAATAGAATTTGCCTGACTCTCAATTCGTCTAGCATAAAATAATAGAGTATCTCATCTGGAAAATTTTTTATGAGGTTTAGTTCTTTATTTTTAACAAGAGGTAAAAAGAGAGAAGAAATTTCTTCCAA
>JACKPA010000017.1 GCA_024233865.1 Leptospiraceae bacterium
ATATTTCGGACATTGAGCATATTTCGGACATTGAGTGTAGTCGAAATGTCCTATTTTACGGTATCTTGCTGTATTCCGCATACAGAACGTTTTCTTCTTTTCGAATTCGATTTCCTAAAGCAGCATACAGAGCACCAAAATCTTTGGCGAACTCCATTTCTGAGTCGGACATCTCATATTTTGTAAAAAAATCCAATGCGGTTTTGGATACCCCTTCCATGTCTTTAGCAAAAGTGCTTAGAATATTTTGTAGATTTGCATCCGTTTTGGCTTTTTCTTTTAGTTTCGGATACAGTTTATCATCCTCTTTTTTTAAATGAGAAAGCAAAGTCGTTTTGGCTTTTAATAAATTTTCTTTTCCACTACTGCTTCCAATTCCTTGTTTTTTTACATCTTGCAACACCTGGACAAGAATAGAATGTTCCTTTTTTAGTTCTTCTATTAGCATGACATACCCCTTTTTGCGATATAGAAAGTGATAAATGCACTATTATCAGCTTCAAAATAAATAAAAAAGCATTAATTTTTGTAGAAAAAAAAATAATACATTTTTATTCTATAAAACAAAAAACGAGGTTTTTAATACTTGGAAAATACAAGCAAGGAATATTGGGATAGAGCAGAGGAAATATATCAAAAAATATACCGACGAGAGCTAAGTGAGAAGTTGTATTTGGTAGAAAAGGATACGGTAAAAATAGTCGAGTCTTTGAAATTGGGTATTTCGGAAGAAGAAATCATTAAAAATGCTCTAAAAACCGGTATGACAGGAGAAGAATTTGTAGAGAATGTTTTGCTTATGGATGATATAGAACAGGAATTTGTTGAAAGAGAATGGCTTCAAAAAAAAGCCAGGAAATTGTCCAAAAGGATATACAAAGAAGCACTCAAAAAAGGTTATCCAATCGACCTCAATCCCATTGAATTAATTGAAGCTTTAAGAATGGAAATTCCAGAAGAAGAAATTATAAAAAGCTTTCTTTGTGTATAAGAAATTGAAAAATAGTTTTTATTTGAATCTTATCCTTATAAAATAGACAAATGAAGAAAAGATTATTAACCATTACCTTTGTTATTTTAGCCAACCTCTGTTTTTTAGGCTGTTTTGAAATTATCCATTATTTGGAAAAATCTTCGGAAAATTCTGCAAAAGTTGTCTGGAGTTTTTCGATTTCTAGTGATTTTACCGGTGGAAATAAACAATTTCCTGTTCCAGGACAAAAAGAGGATTCTCTGGAAGATAGAATTTCCAAATCAGAAAAAGAAATTGAAGAAAAATTAAAGGGAGTGGTAAGCGATTTAAAGGTTGATGAAATTGAAAACGAATTTGAAAAAGGCACCCGAATTTCTTTTTTGATCAAAGATATAAAAAAGACAACCCCTCTTACCGATTCCAAAGAAGGCTTTCCTCTAATACCACGCTTTGATGATAAAAAAAATCAGCTTATTTTTACTTTTTTACCCGCTTCAACAAACCAAAAGAAAAGTGAAGAAAAAATCCAAAAAATACCTCAAACTCACCCAAAAAATACGGATGAATACTATCCGGAAGATCATTTGGAACCTAATTTTGAAGAGATTAGCGATACACCTAAAAGTGTTGATCCGGGATTTGAAAAAATAGCCACTCAATTCATGTCCTTTGCTACTTATAAGTTGTTGTTGGGAAGAGGCTTTAGACCAAGATCAGTCGAAGTTATAGGAAAATCTTCCAATCAAAAAACAAAATTACCTTTCATAAAATTAGGTAACATGTATATGATAAAAATTCCTTTTATGACTTTTTTGATTAAAGAAAAAGTCGGTTTTGATGTTGTAGTCCAGTTGTGATACATAAACTATCCTAAAATTCCCAAAACTGCTAACTATTTAGGATTGACCGTCTACCCCTAGTTTGATTCAATGCTCAAAAGAATGGATTCAATTGTACTAGATGGGAAACAACTCGCAGAAAAAATAAAGTCAAAAATTACCAAGGAAATTATAGAAAGGGAAAAAGCCGGTCTTTCAGTTCCTACCCTTGCTACAATTCTAGTTGGTAATGACCCTGCCTCAGCAACCTATGTAAATATGAAAATAAAAGCTTGCAAGTCAGTTGGTATGGGTTCAAAATACGTTCATTTGGATGAAAAAACGACCACTAATGAACTTTTGGATGAAATTGATAAACTAAATCGAAACGAAGAAGTGAGCGGAATTCTTCTTCAACATCCCTGCCCTCAAAGCATTGATGAGAGAATGGCTTTTGATAGAATCGCCTATTACAAAGATGTGGATGGTGTTAATTTGAAGTCTTTTGGAAGGCTATCCATGAAGATGGACACATTTTTTCCTTGTACACCTTACGGAATTATGCTTTTATTAAAAGAATATAAAATTTCCTTAAGCGGAAAAAACGCAGTAGTAGTAGGCAGATCTCCCATATTAGGAAAACCTATGTCTATGATACTTCTTAATGAAGATTGTACAGTAACAATCTGTCATTCAAAAACCCAAAATTTGCCAGAAATTGTAAAAAACGGAGATATTATTATAGGTGCCCTAGGTAAGCCTGAATTCATAAAAGCAGATTGGATAAAAACCGGTGCTATCTTGATTGATGCTGGTTACAACCAAGGAAATGTTGGGGATATTGAGATGACAAAAGCCATGTCAAAGTCTTCTTATTATACTCCGGTACCGGGTGGGGTTGGACCTATGACAATTGCAGTGCTACTACAACAAACTCTTCAAGCCTGTAAACTCCAAAGAACAAAATAAAAGTGGTTATCCCTTATGAAATTACAATTTTACAATACTTTAACTTCAGTAAAGGAAGCTTTTGAACCGGAAGATAAAAATAAGGTTAAAATCTATTCTTGCGGTCCTACGGTTTACAACTACCCGCATATAGGGAATTTACGATCTTTTATGTTTGTGGATACTTTGAGGAGGACCTTGAAGTTATTGGGTTATGGTTTGAATCAAACCATGAACATAACTGATATCGATGATAAAATCATACGTGACTCTATAACAGAAAATACAACCGTTGAAAAATTTACTCAAAAATGGATAGATATTTTTTTTGAAGACCTTCAAACTCTAAAAATCGAAAAAGTAGAAAATTATCCGAGAGCAACGGAAACAATTCCAGACATGCTTAGAATGATAGAAACATTAGAAAACAATCAACTTACCTATCAAAAAGACGGAAATATTTACTTTTCTATTGGGAAATTTCACGAATATGGCAGCCTAAGCAAGCTTGATGTAACCGGAATTAAATCCGGTGCAAGGTACGATGCTGATGAGTATGAAAAAGATGACGTAAGAGATTTTGCTCTCTGGAAATCTCCTAAGCAAGAAGATGAAAAAGCCTGGGAATCAAAATTTGGGAAAGGTAGGCCAGGCTGGCATTTGGAATGTTCTGCCATGATTCGGAAGATTTACCAATCGGGAATAGATATTCACACAGGTGGGATTGATTTGATTTTCCCCCACCATGAAAATGAAATTGCTCAATCCCGAGGGGCTTATCCACAAGATCATTTTGTAAAATATTGGCTCCACTGTGAGCATTTGCTTGTAGAAGGGCAAAAAATGTCCAAAAGCTTAGGTAATTTTTACACACTTAGAGATGTTATCGCCCAAGGTTACGACCCTCTCTCCATACGCTATTTATTGCTGTCTTTCCACTATAGAACCAAACTAAACTTTTCTTTTTCTCGCTTAGAGGAGTCCAAAAAAGCTATTGCTAAGCTCCAAAATACCTTAGATAGAGTGCTTGAGCTAACAAATTTTCAGGTTGAAAAAGGCTTACCAAAAGGCTATGCAAGGGAAGGTTACAATAAATTTTTAGAAGGATTATGTGACGATCTAAACGTCCCAAAATCTTTAGGTGAAATTTTTGAATTTATAAAAAAAGTAAACAACTCTTTGGATTCAAAATCTCTAAGTGAAGGGGAATTGCTAGATATAACTTCTTATTTTCACAATGTAAACAGTCTTTTGCAAGTTCTCAGTTTCGAGAAAAGTTTGCTAGATAGCGAGATTGAAGCTTTGATAGACAAGAGAAACCAAGCCAGGAAAGATAAGAATTTCAAATTATCAGATGAGATTCGAGATGACCTTTTAAAAAAGGGAATTAAACTGGAAGATTCCAAAACTGGAGTCAAGTGGAAAAGAATTTAAAAAATATAGTTTATGGCAGAAGAAACGTTTCTGAATTTATAAAGAAAAAGTTAAGCTCCAATATTCCGGTAAATCAGTGGAGCATAAAAGAAATTCTTGTAAAAACGGATCCTTCTAAAGAAATCATAGATGAGTTTTTATCTTTACTCCCTTCCAATTTATCTATTAAATACGTTTCCCGAAAAGAACTAGATCGCCTTTTCCCTCGTGAAATCAACCACCAAGGAATCGCTATCATTTTGAAGGAAATGGCAGGTGGTAGTGAATATCTGTCACTGGGAGATCTTAAAAAATTTATAGAAGCACCTGAAAAAAGTTTTATCTTGCTATTAGATCGAATCCAAGATGCTGGAAATCTCGGAAGTATGCTTAGAACCGCCGAGTGCTTTGGCGTGAAACACGTTGTAATACCAGATAGAGACCAAGTTAAAATAACAGAAGCGGTTGTAAGAACGTCTTCCGGGGCAACTCACCATTTGAATATTTACAAGGTAGCCAACCTCCATCAAACCATAGATTTTATGAAAAAAAACGGTTATTGGATAGTAGCGTCAAGCGATACGGGAGAGGACAACTGGAATAATCTACCGGATACAAAAAATATTGGTTTGATTATCGGGAATGAGCACGACGGAATTAAGAATATTTTATTAGAAAATTCGGATTTTATATTGAGAATTTCCATATCCGGAAAAATTTCTTCTCTAAATGTCGGCGTAGCCTGTGGAATATTTTTGGATCGGTTGATAAATCGAAGGTTTTAAATTGTCTAATTAGCATGGCATATTTCCAAAAATTATTGTTATCTTTGTTGGTTTTTACAATTGCCGGGTGTAGCTTTTTTTCGACCAAAAGCAATGGAGGTAAAAATAAATTTCTCCAACTTATAGCTCTCGTTTTATTCAACGCAACTCAGCAGGACTTGAACAACAAACTCTACAAATATATTGCTGGTATTCCC
This sequence comes from Leptospiraceae bacterium, assembly GCA_024233865.1. Lineage (GTDB taxonomy): Bacteria > Spirochaetota > Leptospiria > Leptospirales > Leptospiraceae > JACKPA01. Next base: position 5,135 of record JACKPA010000017.1, read on the forward strand.
TACTCAACACCTTCAACTGCTCAATTTGTTGATCCCTCTAACTTAAACAAAACAACCAAAACAAAAGTAGTATTGATTCATGGTTGGGATTATGAAGAAAAAGCTTCCGACCCTATTACATCGCATGACCAGAAAGTAGCCAACATCTTAGAAACCTGGCAGACAGCTCTGGGGTATTATGACCTGAATATATCATCCGTCCAAGACAATTACGACTTTTACACTTTTACCTATCGAACGGCAAACTCCGTCGAATTCAATGGAAAAAACTTTATTAAACATCTAAACAGTGCTTTTACAAAAGACGATAAGGTAATCCTTTTGGCTCATTCTATGGGAGGATTGGTCTCCAGAACTGCCGTTTATGATTCTGCAAATACAAACGACATTATTGACTATGTTGTGTCACTTGGAACACCCTATTATGGTTCTCCTTTTTCATCTAGTGCTTATCAAGAAAGTTCCGGTATTATTGGCGATTTGGCAAAATTTTTAACAGGTACGGATGGTGGAAAGAGCTTGGCTCACACAAATACGGGAGACGGGCAAATTAGCATTAGCGGAGCAAGTAATGACTTTTTAGATAGCCTAAACTCTCAAACGGGCAAAGATTCCATTTTTTATCCTTATGCAGGAAAGCTAAGCAGTTGCAGCAATGCAAAGAGCGGAACAATTTTTTCGCAAGGGTGTACCGCTTTACAAAGCGGTACACCTCAATTTACAGAATCAGACGGAATCGTGCCTGTGAATAGTGCTCAAATGTCTAATAAGGTAACAAGCAACGTTACATATAAAACCGACTTTGATCACTCGATGCTTTCCTTTACAATACCATCTGACACAACACTTGCCTCTCAGTTCTTTTCCGAAGTGATAGCAAAAATTGATACGCTTCCTTAAGAAGTAACTTTTAATTTTCTAGATAAAAAAATGCAGATTATGGTAGATAAAACTGCAATGTATCCGATAATCGGATAATGAATCAATTCTCCGGACGAAGTTTTCACAAGAATAAGCCCGGAAACAAGAGATGCTACTCCTGCAGATATTTGCTGAATGGAGGAATTAACACTCATAAATCCTCCTCTGTTTTCAGGGTGAACGCTAGATGTAATCAAAGCCATAGCTGGTATAAATCTTCCGGAAACCAAAATAAAAAATAGAGTTGTTGCCATAAGAGCCAATACAATCCCAACTTTTCCAAGGTTAGTAATGATTAATATGGGAAAGATTGAAAAAAAGGCAATCACCATAAAAACTTTTTGTTTCCCGAAACGGTCTGCTAGAGTTCCAATAATTCTTGCCGTAAATATTGTAGCACCACCACCTAGCAAATAGATGTAAGACAATTCTTTTTCGGATATGCCTACGTTAGATACCATATAAGGAGCGATGTAGGGAATAACGGAAAATCCAGCAAACATCATGGTCATAATCAAGCCAAAAGACCAAAGGTGATTTGTGTTATGAAAAATCGCAAACAAAGCTTGTATGGGATTGTGCAAATGATGGTATTTGCGCCTTTCGATATGCTCTGTTACGGATGGCATTAAAAAATAAGAAAAGATCAAAACGACAAAGCTCAAAACTGAAAGCATAAAGAACGGAAACTGCCAATTAAACGTTGCTGCCAGATAAAGGCTAAGTGGCACACCCGCTACTGATGCAAAAGAAAAGGCAGACATTACAGTTCCGGTGGCTTTTCCACGCCTCTCGTAGGGGATTAAATCACCAATAATTGAAAAAATACCGGCACCAATAATTCCTCCGAACGCACCGGCAAGAATTCTTGCAAGTAACAAAAAATGATAGGTATGGGAAACAGCACATAAAAAAGTTCCCAATATAAAGCCTAAGTAGGCTGTATTTAAAACTGTCTTTCTATCAAATTTGTCTATAAATACGGCACTTATAAAACCAGCAAAACCGGCACTAAAAGTATAAGAAGAAACCAAAAGCCCGAACTCCCGCGGAGAAATATTTAAAATTCGCATTAACTGGGGTCCAAGAGGCATAATAATCATAAAGTCGAGAATATGTGTAAATTGAACACAAGAAAGAAGCAAAAGCAGTTGCCATTCGATAATATTTTTCTTAATCATAAACAAAATGTTCCTTATTATTCTATTTTAATTTGATTAAAGATTTAAGCATTCTTTTTTTCCAATCTTAGTTACCCATGGTAATAATTTTCGGCATCTATAAGTTACTAAAACCATAACAACCCAGAAAATCAAATTAATCCCAGTAAAAAAAGTGTCGATAGTTAAAATATGGCAATTGGAATAACCGAATCAATGACAGAACTGATAGAGGAAATGGAGGATATCTATGGAGAAACCATTATTGGTTCTGACATTAACCTAATTAAGCACTTATTTTATTATCTAAAATTTGAAAATGCGGAGTTTCAGCTAGAATACGAAGACAGAATAATGGTGACGGTTGTGGAAGATGTTTCTCAGCAAACCGTTGCTCTAAACGTTTTAGGATTTGAAGAATCTAATTCCAGACGGGCAAAAATTAAATTTGAAGTAGTTAATGTTTTATACGTTTTTGAAGTTAGAATTATAGATATCCATGGTTCCATAGTTATTATTAGCATTCCCATGGAACTTCAATCTGCTGAAATGAGAAAGCATAGAAGGATCATTGTTGATGACTTGTTTATGAATTTTATTATTTTATTTAAGTCTTTTCGAGGCGGACAGTATGTTAGCGGAGACAATATCAATGCTGAAAGACGGTTTACCCACTTATTTAGAGAGATAAAAAACGACGAACCAAACTTAAAGCTCATCAATTTAATGGTGACAGACTATATTTTTAAAATTTCTTCCGAATATGATATAAAATTTTATGACAATAATGAAAATGATATTGTTCGGAGCCTATTGTCGTCTGATAATCGTTCCATTTTTGTACCTAATTGTTCTAACACTGAGAGTTATATCGAAGAATTAAATCACGACAGGCTAAAAAATTTTAAAAGCTTATACGATTCTATTTGTGAGAAATCAGGAAAAGATTATGCAGATTTATATTTTGATGATTTAAAAAAGCAAGAAATTAAGGATTTTATTGTTTCTTTTATCATTTCGCCCATTACGCTTTTTGATAGAGTTATAGGCTATGTAAAAGTTTATACAACAGCCATGGATAAACATATCCTTACAACCTATCACGCAGAGTATATACACGAAATAATGGAATTGGCAAGTTACGGACTAACAAAAATTGCAATCAAAGGAACGAGCTTTAACATGCTTTACACCAATACTAAAATTGTGGATATTAGCATTAGCGGATTGCTTTTTGAAATATATGATCCTAATCTTTATTCTTATTTAAAAAAGCACAATATTATCAAAATGTTTATCCCAATAGATGAGAAAAACTTGGCAATCAATGGGATTATCACCCGATACACACAAGTTGATGACACTTATCAATTGGGTGTAAGCTATACAACATCAAATCCGGATGATATGAAAATTTTAGAAAATTATATATTTGAAAAAAAGAAAAACATTCTATCAGAGTGATTCTATTTTGTATAATATTTGGTTTACAATTTTATCGTCGCTTTTGGAGTTATACTTATACTTTTTAAAATTCTTGGCGTGGTATAACAATTTTTCTCGTAAATCATTTTTTCCCGAAGCATCAAAAGAGTTTTCACCTATGTTATTTAATTTTTCCATATAATAATAGATTGCCATTTTATGCAATTCTTTGTCTTGTTTTCTACCTTGAGCAGCTTTGTCAAGATATTTTCCGGTGTATTCCAAACATTTTTCAGCGTTTAGCTTCTCTTTTTTCTTTTTTTCTTCTCTTAGGACAATTATTTCTTTAATAATTCCTGATTTGGCATATTTATAGAGGTAATAATATACCTTGGCGGTTGACAGAGATATATCAAAATTATTCTTTTCAAGCTTTTCAGCTTCTTCCTGAACTTCTAAAGCGGTTACCAGGTCTTTTATGGAAAAGTTTCTTTTTTTATTTTCTATCTTGAATTTATAAATCAAAAAGTTGATATAATTTTTTAAAAATTCAAACTTTTCATGTTCATCTAAAAACTTATGTTTGTGTTCCCATGCCAATCTATATTCATAACCAGCTGAAATATACCCTTCTCCACCATTTATATGTAATTTACCTAGAGCCGAATGTACTTCCGGATATAAAGAATCATAATGAATTGCCTCTTTATAACTTTTGATAGCTTTCTCTATTTCACCCTTGGCATAATAATAATCACCCTCTTTTTTTGCAATAAGGGCTTTTTCTATTTTGTCTGAAGTTGTGTCCATGGCAACTGTCATTGTTCGGTTTCCGATAAGCCTTAACCTGCCAATTCCACGAAGCTGCTGTCCAAAAAATGTGGTTTTAAAGATTGATTTTACAGTAATTTCTCCCACAATATTCCCGTCTTTATAAGAAACGTGATCCGGATGCTTTTCAATTAAATACAACTTTTGTCCGATTTTAATCCCGGGGTTATACGATATTCTTACCGTAGCTATATCCGGTCTTGTATCATAATCCAACATAATGTCTTGTTTTTTAGCTTCAAAAACGGTAGCTTTATCGATACTAACAGTTTCACCGATAATTACCATTTTTTTCCCTCTGCTATTGGATTGTGTGTCCTTAAAAGCGTAAATTATATTATCATTAAAGGAGGATTCTCCGACCGCTACATTGGGAAAACAAGCTAAAGCTACAAAAAAAATAAACACTACTAATGACTTCATTGTTTTAGTTATCGACATAAACGGAATTTTTTGAAAGACATAATAGATAGCTACTTTTTAGATGCAAATAAAAATTTGAATTTTATGGTTACTTTCCGTAAAATCTATAAGATCAATTATGTCACAAGGGAACCCCATTTTAATTGAAAACCTAACGCTCACACTAAAAAAAAAACTCATTTTAGATTCGGTTTCTCTCCAAGCCGAAAAGGGAAAAATTACCGGAATCATTGGCAGCTCCGGTTCGGGGAAAACTACAATTTTTAAGTGCCTCTTAAATTTGAACTTACCAAAAGATGCAAAAATGGAAGGAAAAATTTTGATATTTGGGAAAAAACCAAAAGATATTCCTAGAAGGTTGGTCCAACCAGTTTTCCAAGATCCTATTTCTTTTTTTAATCACGGGTGGAATTTGCGTAAATGTTTGCAAGAGCCTCTGAAAATCAATTTTAAACTTTCCAAGGAAGAAATAAACTTTCGGATTGAAACAATCTTAAAAGAGTTTTCCATCAAAGAAAAAGCTCTTGAGCAGCCTATCAACCGATTTTCCGGAGGAGAACTTCAGAGGCTATCCATTATTCGTGCTTTGCTCTGTGAACCTCAAATCATTTTAATGGACGAGCCAGTGAGTGCACTTGATGTAATTATTCAAGAAGAAGTGATAGAAATTATAAAAAGAATCAATATCGAAAAGGGAATCACCATTTTGTTTATATCTCATGACATTGATGTTGTTTCCGTTCTTTGTCAAAATGTTTATGTAATGAATGAAGGAAAAATTGTTGAGTACGGAGAAATTACTAAAATTTTAGACAAACCGGAAAATACCTACACTAAAGAGTTAATAGATTCAAGGAATTTAACGGATATTAAATATTAATTTTGACATAATTCTACTCTATAAATAATGACAATATAATCGGTAGCATAATATGCCTATTTCAATCCTTTTAGTCGAAAAAAAAATTGATGAATTTTCCAAGTGGCAGGAAATTTCCCTAAAAACTTACAAACTAGTATCTACTCGTAGGTTTAATATAAATGAAATATCCGGTGATTTAGATATTTATAGTCAAAAATTTGGGTTGGAATTTACACCGGAAAAATATTTAACCTTGGATTTACTAGGAAACTGCCAACTCAAAGAAAATTTGCTTGGGAGTTTTTTTAACTCCAATCAAATAGATTTAAATCAATCTTATGATTATCGATCTTTAAAAAGCTTGATCGGGCGAATTCTCGATTTTTATTCGGGAAGCGTTTTTGATGATTTTGTTCTACTAGATCGCTTAAGTGCATTTTTGGTTTGCCACAATCGGATTGATGATTACTTAAATTTAATAGTTGGATTTGTTCAAAAAAATATCTTACCCAATCACCACAAGATGCTTTTATCTGTTTTGGAATACAATAAATTTTTAGGGGAAGAAATTCCTCCGTCCAAAAGACAGCAGAAAAAGCCGGACTTCTTATATTTGCTTTATAAATACAAATTGGGTCGAATAGAAGAAAGTGAAAAGCGGTTTGTTTATGACTTTGCCGTTTATAAACGAGAACCCGAATTTTTAAAACTAGCATGGCTATTGTATAAAAACCAATTTTCTGGTTTACGAAATGCTCAAACTGTCGCTCACAGATTAATGGAAAGTTTTCAAATTTTTACCGAAGAAGAAAAAAAAGCTTTTATTCGCTCTTTTCAGCTTACTCACAAATATCAAAAAATATACTTTTTGATGCGGGAAAATTATTCCAAAGAAGATATAAAAAATTGGTTACAAGAAATGAAGTATTACAATGGGAAAAAGAAACAAGTTGTAGAGAAAAATTCATCCACTTCCGAACACAGTGAACTCACTCGAAGATACAATTTTCATAAAAAAAATGATACCTTGTATAAACTATCTCCTTTTGATTTGCTTCTTCTGTTAAATTCTACCGAGTCTTTACGAGTTAAAAAAGATCTTTTGAGCTATTATGAAAAAATGCCAAATTCTTACATCGTCAACCGCTCGGTTGCTATGATCTATTTTTATGAAAAGAATTTCAATAAATTTTACTTTTATCTTTCGCGATCTGGAAGGTTACAGTACCATCCGGAATGTATTTATATCAAGGCACTTGTGTGCTTGGAACTTGGGATCAAAGAAGAAGGGAGCGCCATCCTTTATGCACTTCAGGAGAAGTTTCCAACATCACCTCTGCTAAAAGACGCTTTGTACCATCATAAACTATTATAGTATAAATTTGTAGCAAACAAAACAGGTATTCAATGAGAAAGTTATTAAACAATTTTTTATTAATTGTATTCTTATTTCACAGTTTTTGCCAAGGGGCAATTCCACAATCTCAACCTAGTACCGGATCGGACTATAATGAAGTTCAATCCAATTATTATGTTGCCGGAATTCCTTCTAAAGAGTTTGAATATTATACAACTCCGTCTCAATCTGGAAGACAAAGACAGGCAAATTGGTGCTGGGCTGCCTGTATTCAGATGGTATTAAATTACCATGGTTTGTTTGTTACCCAGGAACAAGTGGTGGAAAGAATTTACGGTGGTCTTGTCGATAGCCCAGCAGGGGTACAAGAGATTATGAATGCTTTGAGTGGTTGGGCTGCAAACAATAGGGGAGGTTATTCTCGAATTTATGCTCAATATGGTTTATGGTCAACTACCGAGCTTGTTAAATTACTTTCCAACAAAAAACCTTTGATTGTCGGTTTAACAAACCCTAATGAACCCATAGGTCATACTTATGTTATTACTGCTGTTTATTATACCATGGGTGCTTTGAATATCCCTAACATACACAAGGTCATTTTGCGTGATCCTATGCCAACAAAACCTTCCAGACAAGAAATGAGCTGGAATGAGTTTATCTCCAGGGACCCAAAATTCTTTAAAATTTGGGTAAATGATTAGTATTTTGAAATTTATTGATAGCTTGAATTTCCAATTCTAATAAAAAAATAGACAAAAACTAAATTCTATATATAATTACCTTATGAATCATCCAGTGGAAGAGAAACCAACAGAAGTTTTAAAGGAAAAGGGGTTGAAAGCTACAAAAACTAGAATTGAAGTTCTTAATCTTTTGCAAAAGTCAAAAAAACCTTTAAACCACTCTCAAGTTATGGAAATGCTTCCTGGTGGCTATCAGTGGGATAGGGTGACAATTTATAGAACGCTTTCAGAATTTGAAGATAGAAGCATTATTAATTCTTTATTATCAAAAGAAAGGATAACCTATTTTGAGATAAAAAATATAAAAGCCGAAAACCATAGCCATTTAATATGCGACAATTGCGGTAGCATAGAATGTCTTAAAAAGGATTTTATCGATTTAAGCTCATTAACCATAAATGGATTTAAAGTAAAAACCGTTGAAATATCATATAGGGGTCTTTGTAAAAGTTGTCAGTGAAAAAGAAGAAAGTACTGAAACTGAAAAAATGGACTGAGAATATAAAAAATTCTAATGAGAAAAAAGTGATCAAATGTATCAAAAAATTATTGCCTGAATACAATCAGATCAAATGGAATGAAAAGAATTTTATTTCTCTTTACATGGATTCTTTAAATAGTTTACCTTCAAGGTACAAACAAAAGAATTCTATAGAAATCAGTGGTAGAATGAAAGAAGAAGTTATACTCGATGCAGTTAAAGAAAAACTGGATGAAATAGTTGAAAATATGCTTCTCGAAGAGGCAAAAAAAAATGATGAATAATGTGCTTCGGCGAAATGTCTATTACTGTTAAAGATATAATTTCCAAAATTCCCTCTCCTTATCAAAAAGATTTGGAATATATTGTCGGTAAATTGAATCAAAATAACCATGAATGTTATTTGATTGGCGGTTCTGTTAGAGACTTGATAATGGGTAGAATACCAAAAGAATTTGACCTAACAACCTCTGCCAAGCCGGATCAAATCAAAAAAATTTTTCCTAAGGTCATAGAAACGGGAATTAAACATGGTACTGTTACCTTACTTGTTAACCATAATCCTTATGAGTTGACCACCTATAGAAAAGATATTGGGTATACGGATGGAAGAAGACCAGATAACGTGGAGTATGGTGCGACTCTATATGAGGATATGAAACGAAGAGATTTCACCATGAATGCTATTGCTCTCGGTATAAACCAGGCAAATCTAATAGACAATCATAACGGAATCGAAGACATACAAAACAAAATTATACGAACCATCGGCAATCCATTGGAAAGATTCGGTGAAGATGGGCTTCGTCCGGTTCGAGCAATTCGGTTTATGTCAACACTAAGTTTTTCCATTGAAAATGAAACCTATAAAGCAATTCGTGCTTGTCGAGATGTTACCATAAAAATTTCCGTAGAAAGATTTCAAGACGAGCTAAACAAAATTTTTCTCTCGAATAACCCGTACATAGGATTACAAGAACTTTATACAAATGATATTTATTCTCTTTTTATTAAGAACATTTCTTATCAAATAAATGAATCCCAGAGCTTAGAAAAGATCAATTTATTAAATAAAACGCCTTTAAGCTTAAAGGTTGCCTACTTATTTTCCTATCTATACAAACAAATTGATAATTCTAATTTGGAGTTGATTTTAGCAACATTAAGATATTCAAAACAAATCATAAAAGATTCACTATTTTTTAATGAATTATTTTATAAAAAGTTTAATTTGGAAAGTCCTTATGAAGTTAGAAAAATACTATTTTTCTTTTTAAATCATCTTAAACGTGACAAGTTAGAGGAGTATGTAAATGGGTATGCTTCTTATTTAAAAATACACCATAATAGCAACTTAGTGGTGAGTTTTCTTGATAAAGTTCGTTTCAGTTTGGAAAACAAGGTTCCTCTTACTTTAGCTGACCTTGCCATTAATGGAAAAGATGTTTTGGCAAAGTTCCCTAAAATTAATAAAAAAAATATTGGTATTGCCTTGCAAAATTGCTTGGCTTACGTTTTGGAATTTCCAGAAAAGAATAATAAAGAAGATTTGTTTTTGATATGTGAAAAAATTAGCTAATACAACTTGAGTTCGACGTAAGAAAAGTTTCGGGTAAACATAAGGGTAAACACATAGGTTTATCCGGTTTACCCTTACAAAACAAGTTTAACACTCACGTTAATATGGCAACTTCGCTTTTTTTTTACGTTCAGGTATTATAGAATTTTGAAATTCTTTACAGTTATCTCATCTTCTCGAAGTTGTCCTACCAGTTCGTTCACGGATGAAAATTTGATTTCATCTCGAATCCTTTTAATAAAGTGGTATTCTATAACTTTATCGTATATGTCTTCCTCAAAATCAAATAGATTCCCTTCAATACTTAGTGCTTGGTTTTGAAATGTAGGGTTGTGTCCTATATTCACCATAGCTTTGTAAAAAGACTGTTCTACTTTAGCCATAGCGGCATAAACGCCTGTCGCCGGGATAATCACATCATTTGCAACTTGAATGTTTGCAGTCGGGTAACCTATTTGCCTACCTCTTTGAAAACCCTTGATAACAGAACCTTTTAAAAAGAAATTCCTACCTAACAACAAATTAGCTTCCGATACGTTTCCCTCTAATATATATTTTCTTATAGCAGAACTTGATATTTTTTCTTCTCCGTAGTAAATTGCTTCGATTTTTTCTACACCATAGCCAAAGATATGAGAATGTTTTTGTAAAAATTCAAAGTTTCCCTTTCTATTTCTACCAAAATGGTGGTCGTATCCAAGAACAATATGCTTGGCATTGAGACGGCCAATCAAAATATTTTTCAAAAAGTCGAAAGCCGTTATACAAGAAAATTCTTTTGTAAATTCCAAAATTAGCAAGTAATCTGGAGAATAAGAGGCTATCAAATGATTCCTGTCTTCTAATTCCAAAAGATAGCCAGGAAACACTTTGGGTTTTCCTACTATTAAAGAAGGATTGGGAAAATAGGTGACAACAACTGATGGGATTTTTTTAACTCGAGCAATTTTTATGGCTTTTTGAATCAAAGCGGTGTGACCAGGGTGAATTCCATCAAAATTTCCCAGGGTAACAACGCTTCCGCCCAAAAAATCATGTAATGAATTTTCTAGGTCTGTAATAATTTTCAAAGTTTTCCCTTTTTTTAGTGCTTTTGTAGATATTCTATTTTTTTTAAGTAGCTACAATTGTATAATGATTTTTGAAAATTAATGTGAGGGCATTAGGAGGTATATTTTTCCACAATACTTTTTAAAATTCTGAAGATTAACTCTGCTTCTAATTTTTCTACATACTCTCTTGAACATTCAACTCTTAAAATGGGAATATCCATATCGATTCCTTCTACCTCAGCTCTTAAAAATTTCCAAGTTGCCTTAAATTTAATGCCAGTCAACTGTTTTTCCAAACTATTTGTTGGATTTTGGAATGAAAATAGGTTGTATATATCGTCCCTTATGATTTTTGTTACAATACGAGTGCAATAAAATGTTTGGATATTTTTTGTTATTTATATTACTTTTCTTTTCCGGTTTCTTATATGGTGGTGAATCCCAAGAATTTATAAAGTCCATTAATTTTAATCCCATACTAGAGGATAAAAAAGATTATTCACCGGAAGATTATGCCTATTTTCATGAATTGAGTGCTTGGGCGAATAATCACATGCTTATTTTGGAAGAAGACAATAAACTTTTGGGATTAAAAGATGGAATTTGTAGAGCCATTCCTCCAGAAGGATTTTCATTCAAATTAACCATTGATGTTTCTCATAAACGTCCGGTTTATTTGTATTTGGATGTAACAAGGTATAAAAGCATTAACTCTAAAAATGTTTCCGTTTCGCCCAGAACTTTAAGTATTTATGTGAACCAAAACTTAAAGCAAAAAATATATTTTGACGGAAAGAGAAACTATTTGAATGGAAAATTGTTAAAAGGCAATCGCTTGGTTCCAATCAATCTTGATCCCGTAGAGTTTATGGACGGGAACTTGCGGATTAAACTCGTTCCAGATGTAAGCATGGGTGTAAATAGATTTTGGGGGATATGGGACGTATTTTATACCTATAATAAAGAGTGATTTAAGTGAATCAAACTTGTTATCTTTGTGGTAGTGTTCGAAACGAAATCGTTTTTGTAGAAAATGGTATTTCAATTGTTCGCTGTCTTTCCTGTCGGCATGCATTTTCAACCTTTGAACAAAAAGATCACTACGAAGGTTATTGGGATGATGGAGAAAAATCCTTTGATCTAGATTGGTGGGACATTGCTCATAGAAATATCTATACGTATTTTATCAAAAATTTCATGAAACCAGATAATGGTACTCTTATGGATGTTGGTTGTGGTTTAGGTTTTTTTATAAAAATGCTGAACCAAAGAAAGCCCGATTGGAAAACAATGGGATATGAAATGTCTGAGAAAGCAGTTTTTTATGCGAAAAACCAAAATGGTTTAAACAATATTTATTCAGGTCGAGTGGAAGATAGCGGTTTAAAGCCAAACTCCATTGATGTAATAACTTTATGGGATGTTATCGAACATATTCCGAAGCCGCAACCGTTACTAAATTATCTGTATACTGTTTTGAAACCGGGAGGATTTTTGTTTGTGCAAACTCCCAATTTTCCCATACAACTTGTTAAAGCAAAGCTAAAAGTCAGACTCAAAGGGATGAAAGAAGGTATTCATTATTTAGAAGCACGCGATCATATTAATGATTATTCTACCGAAAGCTTGAATAAATTGGCTTTGGATTGTAATTATGAATTACCAAAGTATTTTATACTCCCTCCTATACTCTCAGTTGCTGGAAGTAGAAATTTACTTGGAAAGCTCTTTAAAATCAGTTTTTATTTTCTAACAAAGTTCTTTTGGGTTTTAAGTTTTAAAAAATTAATGCTAAATAATACGCTTTTTTCTATTTTAAAAAAACCGATACACTAAATTTCAAGAGGGTTAGTATTATTTTTTATCGTTCTATTTATTCTATAAGCTTTTGTATTATAGCGATTTATGTGATTTCCATTTTTAGCCAAAACGCACCAGCAAAAGATAGAAGGTATGTATTCAAGAAGTCAAACAAAAACAAACAAACGGTCTATCGTGAATCAGATTATACGTTATTAATAAGAGGGAATAAGTTTCGTCAAGGTGATTTGTTGCTTGTTAAGTTGATTCAAAACAAGGGTTTAAGCTATGATTTATCTAAAATCAAACTGTTTTGGAATGGAAAAAAACTTAAAACATCTGGAATAGATAAAAATCATTATATTACCTTTTTGCCACTTCCTCCGGAAATAGAACCGGGAATATACGAAATAGGTTTACACTACTTAAAAAACAAGAATTTTTATTACAAATACTATGCAATACAGGTTAAAAAAGCTCCTTTCCAGGTGAGAAGAACTAGAAGAATAAATCCTCTAAAACTCTCACCCCGATTTTCTCCAGAGCAAAAATTGAGCGAAGAAACCGTTGCATTCATTCAAAAGTGCGAGCAAATCAAAAAGGAAGTTTATCTTAGTGATAGTCCTCTTATGGTAAATGAAAATTTTGGAATGCCTTTGAATAAAAATATTATCAATAGTCCGTTTTATATCAAACGGTACTATTCTGCCAATTCGGCGGGCAAGCCCCATTCAGGAGTCGATTTAAAAGGTCGAGTTGGGGATCCAATCTTTGCCATACAAAACGGAAAGGTAGTTCTTTCTTCTTCTATGTATTTTGAAGGCCTATTTACGGTAATTGATCATGGTCATAAAATTTTTTCCTTATACATGCACCAATCCAAAACGTATGTTAAAGCAGGTGACTTTGTTAAAAAAGGTGATTTGATCGGGAGGATCGGAAAATCTGGCAGGGTGACAGGACCACATCTACACTGGGGGATGAAGGTGAATGATGTTTTAATAGACCCTTTATCTGTTGTGAATTTAATGATTTTTGATTAAGGTGTAACTTACCTTTTATTAACTAAAGACTATTTAATTCATTCAGGAAATCTTGCTCGACATTTTCTGAAATCCAAGTGTTATTTTTTTTATATCATAAAATATGGACTTTGCTTTTGATTTATTTATTGCCTTCTCCAAAACTAAGTCTAGTAAAATTCTAAATCCTCTTTTATTACGCACGTTTTCATCTCTACACTTTTTGACCAAATAATTATCACTTGTTATGCATATCCAACTGTTTTCTTTACAAAGATATAAGCATATCCAATCTTGGAAACTAAGAGAACCTTTACTCTGCTGAGCTTTGATTAATATATGTAATGGAGGAGCAGTAAGTTTAACTCCAGTTGACATGAGTTTTATAGGGGTTGTTGTTTTATAAACCTCTTGTACTATTACTGATGGGACATACGCTTCTTCTACAAAATCACATATAATAGTTATAATGTCATCATTGTTTGTTTTAAAAAAATCAATTATGAAATTTGCATCCAATAATACCTTTTCATTTTTCAAACTCATGGAAGTTCCTTATTCCACATGAGTGCTCTATCTTTAAAATCAATTAAACTTAATTCTAATACTTCTGCTGCTTTGGAGTTTGAGATAAGTTCTTTTTCATAAGCAATTCTTACAAGAGATTCCAACCTATCCACCATAAGGTCTACTTCTTCTAATTGGTAAGGTTCATCTTTTTTCTTTAACGGATAAATTAGATTTTCTTTTTTAGCTTTTTGCTTGTAGTATCTATTAAATAACTTAAATGGATTTTGCTTCCAGCCATTTTTTTGAAATCGTTGTAAAACAGTTTTATAGCTAACTTTAAAATATCTTTTAACATGAAAAACTCTTTCAATAAAGCTTTTCCCTTTGCTTTCTTCCCACTTTTTTGCAAAAGCTTTTTCAGGCATTAAAAAATAGGATGCAAACTGGTCCGCTTCCTTTTCTTCAATTTCATCTTCTTCAACACTATTTTGATGATAAGAATGTTTATGCAATAATAAATGTCCAAGTTCATGTGCAATGGTAAAAATTTTTCTTTCTACTGAAATATCAGAATTATCATTGTAAGCTATTATCGGTTCTCCATCTTCCAATCCAATTGATAAACCAAAAAAATTTTCTAAATCAGATTTAAAATTATATAATTTTATACCAGCTCTATTTTCTATCAGGCTACCAATATCTAGTATAGGTTCTACATCGCTTAAACCTAATTTAATTCTTGCGTCTATTGCAGTTTTTTCAGGATTATTGTTTTGTACATCTTGCAGTTTATAAAGAATTTTGGTATTTAATAATTCTTCAATATATTGGTAATTTTCCAACCAAATAGACAATTGCAAAATATGAATTTCCCTTTGTGCCTTTTGTTGTTCATTTGGTTTTCTACTTCTAAATCGTAAGGAACTAAAATTACCTACAGGTCTTAATAGTTGCTCTAATTTAATGTCAAGAGCTAAAGCAATGTTTATTAAAATCTTAGTATTTAATTCAATATTGCCATCTCTCAAATCAGAAAAAAAACTTTTAGATTCACCAATTTTATTTAATAATAGAGATTCGGTAAAACCTTTGCTTTCTCGAAATAAATTAATGTTTTTTAAAATATCCATGCCTTTACCTCCTTCTTATGCCTATATACTATACAAATTAATCGTATTTTGGTCAATTAAAATTATTTTTTATAGTTATGGTCACTTAATCTTTAATTGCTATCTTATCAATCTTTTTCATAATTCGATCTGTTTCCGTTAAGGCAATGATGATCTTTTGGTAGTGCAAAATGTCGCTATGTAGATTTTTGTTGTCATTTCGATACCAAAACCCCAATCTTATTGGGGTTTTTTACTAAGGTGATGTTGGAAAATCGTATCGAAGCGGCTTTTTACACACTCCCGGCAGACGTTTATGATAAGCTTTTCAAAAATTCTTTGTATTTAGAATGATCCATTAATTTTGACAAGTCGGAAGCATCAAAATTCTTTATCTTTACCATCCATGAATCGTAAGGTTTTTCATTTACAGAAGCCGGACTTTGTACAAGTGCTGAATTGACTTCACAAATTTCACCTCCGATAGGAGCGTATAAATCGTCAGCCGCTTTTACGGATTCAATGGTTCCAAAGGCATCACCTTTTTTTATTTGTTTTCCAATTTTACCAAAGTCGATAAATACAATATCTCCTAATGCATGTTGTGCATAATCTGAAATCCCAAATATTGCAAACTCGCCTTCGATTTTTACCCATTCATGTTTCTCTGTGTACCGTAAACCGTCCATAACTTTAGTTTCTTCCATACTAAACCTGCCTGTATAATAATTTATTTTTTTCTTCTTGCACTGCCTTGGACAAAGCTACCCGTCCAAATTATTGCATCTTTTTTTACACCACGAATTTCAACTCGGACCTTCCGCCTATCTTGTATGTATTGGCTTTTGATATAGGCTATTCCAATTCCTTCTTTTAATGTAGGAGAGTAAGTTCCGGATGTAGTCTCACCTATTTTGTTGCCAGTTTCATCATATATTTTATAATGTTCCCTTAAAACACCTGGTTCAATGAGCTTGATTCCTGTAGTATTGTATTCCGTTCCATTATTTTTTTGATTAATGATTTTCTCATAACCAAAATATGGTTTTTCTTTTTCTTTCACAATCCATTTCAGACCGGATTCTACAGGTGTTCGTTTTTCATCTAGTTCATGACCATAAAGCGGATATTTCGCTTCCACACGTAACGTGTCCCGAGCTCCTAGTCCAACTGGTAACATTCCCCATTTTTTTCCTAAATCCAATAGGTCATACCAAATCTTTTTCCCAGCCTCAATGGACGTATATATTTCAAAGCCATCTTCACCCGTATAACCTGTACGAGATACCAGTATTTCTTCGCCGTTAAAAGGCATCATTTTAAATCGAAAATACTGAATATCGTCCAAATCGGTTCCGAGATAACTCTCAAATATTTCATTTGCGAGTGGACCTTGGATTGCAACCAAGTGCCAATTATCACTATCATTTTTGATACTTACTTCGTGGGGAATATTGTTCAGATGCATAAATACAACTTCAAAATTTGCTGCATTGGAACATATCATATATTTCTCATTATGAAACTTGAAGATGGTAACATCATCCACCAATCCACCCTCATAGTTTAATATGACGTTGTATTGAACTTGGTTGTCCGTTAGATTGGAAACTAAGTTGCAAGTGCATTTTTCCAAAAGGTCGAGAATTTTGGAATTTTCTCCCTCGATAAATATTTCACCCATGTGAGAAATGTCAAAAAGTCCGGCTTTAGTTCTCGTTGCGATATGCTCATTGATAATACTTGAGTATTGTACGGGCATTTCCCAACCACTAAATGGTACTATCCTTGCTCCCATTGATTTATGGGTTTCGATTAGCGGAGTCTTTTTTAGATCATCCAATAAATTATCCTCTCTTTGGTGGATTTTGATTTGACCATTCTACTGCCATTCTTTTGATTCTATCGAATTCATTACTGCTCACAATGGCATTACTTTTTTGTGGAGATTCGGCAGCCAATTGTTTCATTTGTTCCACTCTTTCTTTGCTAGGGGGATGAGTACTCATTGCGTCTGAAATTCGAGCTACAATTTCATTGGAATTTCCTTTGCTCTGTTTTTCCATTTCTAGCAGTTTCTCATAAAAATCACCAACCTTGTCTTTGGAAAAATTCGCTCCTACGGATGTTCTAAAACCGATACGGTCAGCTTCCATCTCGTCTTCCCTTGAATTTGCCATAAAGCTGTATTTTTGAATCAGCAAACCTCCGGCAGCGCCGGCAGCACCGCCTATTGCTGCGTATTTTGCCATACAGGTTGTTTTGCTACCTCCGGTTTCGTTTTTACACATAACCGCACCAAGCCCCAAACCAGCCAAACCTCCTATAACTCCCCCACCAACGGCATATTTCCATGTTTTGCTCTCTTCTTTTTTGGCTACGTCCATTCTTTCGGCGGTATGTCTTGCTTTGATGTGTCCTACCTCATGTCCGACAACTCCAGCGAGTTCGGCTTCCGTATCTGCCATAGCTATCAAGGGAGCTGTTACAAAAACCGTACCTGCAGGAAGAGCAAAAGCGTTGACGTAACTGACACCCACAACCGTAAAATTATAATTGTATGGATTCCCGTTTAAATTGTTCGACCTTACAATCTTCTGCCCCAAATTGTTTATGTAGTTCTGCATATCCGGGTTGTTAATTGCAGGATAGTCTTTTCTCATTTGGGGTAAAACTTCCTGGGTCATTTTCTTTTCGTCTTCAACGGTTATTTCCGTTTCTTGACCCGTGTTGTCCCCTTCTCTGGTACGTGTTTTTTCTGTGGTTGCGCAAGCTGCCAACATTGCCGGCATGGCAGCCAAAAAGGTTTTTCTTCCAATGGAAGTTGAGTTTAATTCTATTAAAAGATTTTCCAATTCGATTAATTTATCATCTAAAAAACTCATATTTTTATATACTCTCTTTAAAATTAGTCGTTGTAGTATTTATCCGATGCTTCTTTCAGGAATTGTCTTTCCTTTCGGCTAAGCGAATCAATCCCATGTTTTGAAATTTTATCAAGCAATTCATCTACCCTGTCTTTAGCGTTAATCTGAAGGTGCATTTCTTTTTGGAGCCTCATCATTTTCCTTCTGTGTAGGTAATCTCTTAAGGACCAAGAGAAGTTTTTTCTATACTTGTATTTGTTTAAAAGTTGATAAAAGAGAAAACCGCCAATTGCTCCACCTAAATGTGTTATGTGTGAAATTCTAGAATCTTCACTAAGAGAGAAGGCTAGAATAAGCATCATAATCATGACCATATACTTAATTTTCATAGGAAAAAACAGCATAAACAAAACTTCTCGGTTAGGCCACACTAGGGCATAGGCAATTAATAACCCGTAGATTCCACCGGAAGCACCTACCACAGGAGGTATGGGATCCATAATTGTGTTATGTACAACCCATGTAAAAATTCCTGCAAATACGCAAGTAAAAAGATAAAACGCTAAAAACCTATTTTTGCCCCAAAGATTTTCTAATTCTGCTCCAAACATGTATAAAAACAACATATTTAATAAAATATGTAAAATTCCTCCATGTAAAAATGCATAAGTAAGAAATTGGTAAATGGAAAAAAAGCTCATGGAATAAGTATGCAGACTAAAATATCCGGTGAAATCAGGACCTTTAAACACCGTAACTAAGGTTTGAATTAAAAAAACTATAGAATTTATGATTATTAAATTTTTAATTACCGGAGTTAAACCAGGACCGAATTTAATATTATAGTTGTAATAATTTCCCGTATATGACATATCTACTAATAGTATAAAACTTGTAAAAATGTAAAATGCATTTTTCAATGGTACAAATTTAAATTAATAATAAATTAAAAGAAAAAAACAGTGAAAGTAAAGCTATACGGAACAAGAGGCTCATTACCTGCACCACTCAGAAACCAGGATTATAAAAACAAAGTTATCGAAATATTAAACGAGGTAATAAACAACCCGATTACAAGTAAAGATGACATCGAAGCTTTTTATGAAAGTTTACCGGAACATTTAAAATATACAGGCGGTGGGGATACTACCTGTGTTTTGGTAAAATCTAGTAAAGATAAGGTGTATACCTTAGACCTTGGTACTGGCAGTCGAAAACTTGGTTATGATTTAATGGCAACCCCTTTGGGAAAAGGAAAGGGAACTTTGGAAGTTTTTATAACCCATACACATTGGGATCATATTCAGGGGCTACCTTTTTTTGCACCAGTATTTATTCCTGGCAACGTTGTTAATTTTTATTCTCCCATAGTTGATTTGGAAGAACGTCTTGTATATCAGCAAGAAAAAAGGTTTTTTCCTATGCCATTTTATGGTACGGCATCCAAAAAAAATATCAACATCTTAAACAAAGGTGATGTTTTGACTTTTGAAGATGGAGTAACAGTCCAGTTTCAACCTTTAAAACATCCGGGAGGCTCTTATGCCTATAAATTTACTGAAGGTGATAAAATCTTTGTTTTTGCCACCGATGCCGAATATACGGGAAATGACATAGATGCTATACGGGCGCAAACCAGCTTCTTTGGCGGAGCGGATGTTCTTGTTCTGGATTGCCAGTATACTTTGGATGAATCTTTTACGAAATTTGACTGGGGTCATACTTCTTATACCATGGGAGTAAATTGTGCTACGATTTGGGGTGTTAAAAAATTAGTAATGACTCACCATGAGCCTGCGTATGATGATAAAAAACTCTACCAGATATGGAATGATGCCGTACAACACAAAAAACACCTTGGTGGCTCTGATTTGGAAATTATATTTGCAAGAGAAGGTTTGGAAATCGAAATATGACCAAAAAATCCTTACGGAATGTTATAGCCTTTATTGGTAGTGTGGCTTTATTGGGAGGTTTGCTTTTTGGTTATATCATATCGGAAGTAAATCGAGGGGAAATGCTTTATTTGTTATCAAGCTACCAACCCACAACTCCGACAAGATTATATGATATAAATGGAATCCCGTTTGCTGAGCTTTACCAACACAGGCAAGAACTGCTAAAATACCAAGATATACCGCCTCATGTAATTCAG
Organism: Leptospiraceae bacterium; assembly: GCA_024233865.1. GTDB lineage: Bacteria > Spirochaetota > Leptospiria > Leptospirales > Leptospiraceae > JACKPA01. The sequence continues at coordinate 25,435 of JACKPA010000017.1, forward strand.
GCGTTTTTATCAGTTGAAGATGATAATTTTTACAACCACTTTGGGATTGACTTTATGGCGATTATGAGAGCTGTCGTAATCAATACAATTCATTTCGGAATTAAGCAGGGTGGATCGACTTTGACTCAACAACTTGCAAAAGCCGTTTTGAAAAACACCAAAAGGAGTTTTGCAAGGAAATTTAAAGAAGCTCTTTTAACTCTACAGATCGAGCAAGAATATTCCAAAGAAGAAATTTTAGAGATTTATTTTAATTTGATTTATTTGGGGCATGGTTCTACCGGCTTGTCTACGGCAGCTTCTGTTTATTTTTCCAAAGATGTCAGGGACTTGGACATTGCAGAAGCAGCACTTTTGGCAAGGCTTCCAAAAGCACCGGTAAAATATTCACCTTTCAAAAATCCCAAAATTGCAAAGAATGCACACCTTGAAATTTTGAAAAAGATGGCAGATAATGGTTTTATTCCTAAAGATCAAGTGGAAGAGATACACAAAAATTTCTGGCTAAAGTATTGGCCTATTGTAATAACCCAATCTCCGTCCAAGTCTCAATGGGGCAGCAAATTGGATAGAGCACCCTATTTTACGGAGCACGTAAGACGGCAATTGATTCAAGATTTGGGAAGCGAACTAGTATATACAGGAGGGTTAAAGGTTTATACTACTCTCGATCTAGAAAAACAGCTTGTTGCGGAAGAAGAAATTGTAAAAGCACTAACCGATCATGATAAAACTTATTATGGAATGCATAGAGTTTACCAAGGTGGCGTAGACGGACAATTGGTTGGTTATTATAGTTTGTTGGGGAGTATTTTCCCTATTGGGGTTCCTTTTATAAATCGTTTGGATGAAAACGCTATCTATAGAGTTGAATTAGAAAAATCAATGGTAGATTCCCTTGATATATTGACTCTATTGTCTCCTGTTGAAAACGAGGCTTCCGCAGTCAGTGAATTGCGAAAAAGAACTGCCGTTTATATTAAAAATCTTCATGTTGAAGGTGCGGTTATTACAATTGAGCCTAGCACAGGTCACATTGTAACGATGGTTGGAGGAGCAAAGTTTACTCCTAAAAATCAGTTTAATAGAGCGACTCAAGCAAGGCGACAAACTGGCTCTTCTTTCAAACCTTTCGTGTATGGAGCTGCCATTCAAGAGCGTGTTATTGGTACAGGTACTGGTTTGATGGACGCTCCTTTGATGACACTATCTGACGCCGGTCAAGGTTGGGCGCCAGAAGATTCTACCGGTGATTTCCAAGGAATGGTTCCGGCGCAAAGGGCTTTGGGTCTTTCGTTGAATATTGTGTCTGTTCAGTTGTATTATAAAACTGGTCCGGAACCAATTATTGATTTTGCCTCCAAACTAACAAAGGCAAATCGACGCTATTTTCCACCGAATCCTTCCTTGTCTCTTGGTGTTGCTGAGCTTACACCTTTTGAAATGGCTCTAGGTTACGCAATTATTGCCAACAAAGGAAAAAATGTAATTCCCTTTTCCATACGTCATATAATGGATCAAAGCGGAAATATTATTATTAACAAAGAAAAAGAGGTTCAGAATCAGTTAATCGAGCAGGCAAAAAACGGAACAATTCAAATTGTTCCGGAAGATACGGCTTGGATTACAAAAAAAATGTTGATTGGTGTTGCCCAAGGAGGGACTCCAACTGCTTCTCTTCGGCAAGCCGGTTTTAAGGGAATATCCGGAGGTAAAACGGGTTCAACCAATTCATTTGCAGATGCATGGTATGTTGGGTTTGATCCACAGTATACAACTGCTGTTTGGATGGGATATGATAAAAGTTCCGTTTCTCTAGGTCGGGGAATGTATGCTTCTGTTGTCACCGCACCTATATGGGGAAAGATTTATAGTCGTTGGTATGAAGGAAAAGAATTTCCGGACTTTGGTGAAGATCCGATGCCGGAAGGTGTAGTAGGGGGGGGGACTTGTGCAAAAAACGGATTAACTCCCAAGCCTGGAGTGTGTCTGATGACATCCAATTACCACCTAAAACCTATCAAAGTCGGGGATCATGTAAAATCTATTCCCTATTTAAGAATGTGCGATGGAGAACGAGATCATCAAAAGACAATGGAGTTTGAGGATTTCTTAAAAAATCAATATGAAATAACTGATGATGAGTTAAGACAACAACAGCAGCAACAAAGTCCGATTGCAAATGAGCCTCCACCGTCGAATACGGATATTCCAATCATCCCGGAAGTTCAGGATTAGGAGTATCCGGATGGAAAAATCTTGGGTGATAACAGATAAAAAAAAAGTTTATTCGAACAAGATTTTTGATGTCGTTAGCTTTTGTTCTACATCACCAAATAAAAACATTTCTGCCGAATTTTATGTTTTGGAAACCAATGAATGGGTAAATGTGATTCCTATCACACCTGAAGGAATGGTAATATTGGTTAAACAACATAGACATGGTATAAACCAAGAGAGTCTAGAATTACCAGGTGGAGTTGTAAAGCATACGGGAGAGACCAGACTTTTGGATAGTGCAAAAGCGGAACTTCGGGAAGAGACAGGTTTTACTTCTGATAATTGGACTTACCAAGGAAAAGTGAGTGCAAACCCTGCAATTTTAAATAATTGGAGTTACGCTTTTGTTGCAGAAAATGTTGTAAAAACCCATCCTTTAGAGTTAGATCCGGAAGAAGACATTGAAACAATTGAAGTACATATCCATCAACTTCCGAAACTCATTCAAAGCGGACAGATTCACCATTCCATTATGGTGGCAGCAATAGGTTGTTTTTTTATGAATAAGGAGAAATAGTATGGAATTTAAAACTGCTTTGGAATATCAGAATGTTGAAGAAATTTTGGACTTATGGAAAGAAATTAGGAAAGAAATACTGTTGAACATAGAAGCAACACCGGAAGATATGTTTTTTGTTCGAACTATTGAAAACAAGTGGTCTGTCGGAGAATTGGCAGAGCATTTGTATCTAACTCAACTAAATGTTGTGAAAATGCTGAAACCTGTATTGAGAAAAAAAATAGGTAGCGATATCGGACCACAGCCCGAACTCGAATATCAAAAGATATTGGAAGGATTAATGAGACCAAGTGGTGTACAAAATCCTCCTAGCGTTTCACCAAAACAAAACTTCCAAAAAAATGAAATTATGATCTTATTACAAGAAACAGAAAGTAATTTAAGTAAAAATTTGGAAGGTTTAAACAAAGATGAATTGCAAAAACGCGGTTTTGAACATCCTATATTTGGAAATTTGAATTTGTTAAACTGGGTTTGGGTAATGGCATTGCACGAATATTCTCACCTAATTTCTTTAAAAGAAAAAACGAAGCAATTTAAAAATTGACTTTAAAACAGTCTCAAATTATTCTTAATAAAAAATAATAAACTTGCCAATTTACAGAAAGTTCTGTGTAATTAGAATCAGAGAAGGTTGTTGGATGATTCTTGAATTCATGTTTCAAAATAGGGAGAATGTATGTTATTATCTTGTGAAATATTTATAGTTGGTAGAAAACTTTAAGTATTACGGTAAAAAGCGATGGATTTTGTAAAAATAAGAGGAAAAGATATTCAAGATTGTTTTATGCAAATGAAAATGAAATATGGGCCTGAAGCTCATGTTTATGATCAAAGGGTTATTACAGAAGGCGGACTATTTGGAACAAATTTCTTGGCTAAAAAAACGTATGAGATAGAGGTTGGAATACCTGAGCAGCAATCTTCCAAAGATAGAGTAGAAAAAAAACTGAAAGACCTTAAAGATTTGCTAAGACAAAAATCGGAAGACGAAGGCAAAAAAAAAGTAAATGATATCAAACCTCTTTTGAACAAAGAAGAAAATTCCGAATCTTTACGGAATTTGGAAGCATTGCCAAAAGAGACTACAAACGAAAGTAAAAATGAATCCAATTTACAGTCTGTTCATGATGAAAAAGCAAGGGTAAGCAAGCAAAAAAGTTCTATAAATTATGATTCTGTTTATATCAAAAGGCTAAAAGAAAAGTTGGAAGAAGAAGGGATGTCTTCATCTTATACGGAAGAGTTGTCTGCAAAATTAGATAAACATTTATCTTTTATTGAAAAGTCCAAATCATCGTCCGTTTATGAAAAGGCAGCAGAATTAATAGAGGAAAGGATTAGTGTAGATTCGGATTTATTTAGCGGGTCGGGGCGTGGAAAAAGAAAAGTCGTTTTTTTTGTTGGACCAACAGGAAGTGGAAAAACAACAACAATCGCTAAATTAGCTGCAAAGTATTTCCTACACAATGGTAGACTTGTTTCCCTCTATACAACTGATAATTATCGTATCGCAGCCATTGAACAGTTAAAGAGATATGCAGATACAATGGATATACCTTTTTATGCTGTCAAAGATGCAAATAAATTTCGTGAAGCACTTTATAGAGACGGAGCAGAATTGATTTTAATTGATACTGCCGGATATAGTCATAAAAATAATGATTTTGTAACAAAGATGAAAAATTATAGAGAATCTTTTGGAGAGAGAGACCAAATAGAAAATATTTTAGTTATGTCAGCAACCTCCTCTTATAGTAATATGAAATCGGTTATCACCGCTTATGAAGGTATTGGATACCAAAGAATTATTTTAACCAAAATTGATGAAGCTGATTTTGTTGGAAATTCGTTAGAACTAGCCGATAGATATAGTAAAGAATTCGCTTATTTTAGCATTGGGCAAGAAGTGCCTTTTGATATTATACCAGCCGAAAAAAAATTATTGGCTGAAATTACTATATATCCGGAAAAAATTAAAGATATCAGAGGGGAAATCTTTAGTATAAAAACAAATTAGTTTATTCCGGAGACTTATATGGATCAGGCCGAAAACTTAAGAAAATTAAAAGAAAAAGCTAAGAAATTCCAACCTATTCCTATGAATGGAAAATCTAAAACAAGGATTATTGCCATTACTTCCGGAAAAGGTGGTGTGGGGAAAAGTACATTTTCTGTTAATTTAGGTATTTCTTTAGCGAGAGAAGGAAAGAAAGTTTTAGTTTTGGATGGAGATTTTGGATTGGCAAACATTAATGTTTTATTCGGAATTATTCCTCAATATAATCTATATCATGTTGTCAAAGGACATAAGAGTTTACAAGATATAATTATATCAACTCAGGAAGGAATAGATATAATTCCAGGGGCAAATGGTTATACTCAACTTGCAAATTTAGATGATGAAAAAAGGAATTCTTTAATTCAAAATTTTTCTTTTCTTGATAATTATGATTATATATTTATAGATACGGGCGGAGGAATTAGCTCCAATGTAATCGGACTTATTATGGCTAGTGATGAAGTGATTGTCATCACTACCCCAGAGCCAACATCCATTACTGACTCTTACGGACTTATAAAATCCGTAATAGCACAAGAAAAAGAAAAAAAATTGAGTTTGGTCGTAAACAGAGCAAAGGATGAAAAAGAAGGAAAAAAAGTTGCAAGTAGGCTTGCTTCTATTAGTTTAAAATTTTTAGGTGTTACCCTTGAAGAGCAAGGAATTATTTTCTTAGACGAGGATGTTGAAAAAAGCATTAGAGCTCAAAAGCCTTTAGTAGTAAATTACCCAAATAGTAAAGCAGCTATATGTATTCAAAAAATTACACAATCTGTAATTCATACACATTCTTTGAACAATAATGAAATAACCAAAATCGGTGGCTTTTTTAATAGATTTTTTAATTTTATGGATCAAAAAGATAAACAGTTAGAAAAAAATAATTAATAGGCTGTTTAAAAAAAATATGAATAGAAAATTAAATTTATGTTACTAAAATTTATTCTAACATTTTTTATAATTGGATTTGTGGTAAGCCTTTTAAGTGGTATTATCGCTCAAAATGGAGTGGTTTACATTTTAATGCTTTCCGGTATATCGGGATTGGTTTTTGGTTTTCTTGGGTTTGGCGTTTTTATGGTATTAGAAAAAATGGTTCCGGAAGTTTTTCAAGTTTTGGGAGAGTCTTCTAACGAAGAGCTTGATAATCTTGAGAATTCCTCTATGTACCAAAGATCAAACAAAGAAGGTTCAGAGGAAAAAGAATCGGGCGAATCTTCATCTGGAGGAGAGTATTCCGCATCTAATGACAAGTTGTACAATGACCAAAGCGGTAAAGGCAGCAAACCCAAAGTTACTCCCGATAGTATTGTCATAAACGATATTGTAATAAAAAATGAACCAAAGTTAATGGCAGAAGCCATACGTACGATGATGTCTACTGATGATGATGAAACAGGTTAGTTTTCAGTATTTTTTGGTTTTGATAAAAATATTTGATTTTAGAAAATGAGAGATTAATGTCGCGATTGTCTGATAAATATAACCTAATTGATGAAACTATATTATGGAAAGAATATAGGAGTAAAAAAAGCCAAGAGATTAGAAGCTATCTGGTCGAAAAATATTCACCGCTTGTAAAACATGTAGCTGGTAGGGTTGCCATTGGAATGCCTCAAAATGTAGAATTTGAGGATCTTGTAAGTTATGGTGTTTTTGGGTTATTGGATGCCATTGAAAAGTTTGATCCTGATAGGGAAATTAAGTTTAAAACCTATGCCATGACTCGAATCAGAGGATCAATTTTTGATGAGCTAAGATCAGTTGACTGGGTTCCACGTTCTATTCGTCAAAAAGCAAAACAGTTAGAACAAATTATTGGAATGCTGGAAAATAAAGAAGGGGATGTTGTAGAGGACGAAGCCATAGCAAAAGAACTAGGCGTATCCATGGATGAATTGTCTTCCCTACTGATAAAAATTAGCGGAACTTCTTTGGTCTCTTTGAATGATATTTGGTTTTTAGGGGATGAAAATGATGAAGTTTCTTTTATGGAAACATTGGTTTCGCCTCAGAATTTGAATCCGGATGTTATTATCGAAAGAGAAGAGATCAAGAGCGTAATTGTGGAAGCAATCAAAACTTTACCGGAAAAAGAAAAAAAAGTTATTGTTTTGTACTATTACGAAGACCTCACACTAAAAGAAATTGGTGAAGTTCTCGAGGTTACGGAATCTAGGATTTCCCAATTGCACACAAAAGCGGTTATGAGGCTCAGAAGCAAGTTAAGTAAAGTTAAGTCGGTAGTTGCAAGAAGATAAAAATGTGGTTTTCAGGTGAAACGTAATAAATACGAAACGCTTTCTTTTATCTTATTTCTGATTTTTGTTGTTTGTTTGATGATTTACATGATGTGGAATTTTTTGACTTCCATTATATTTGCTACTATCATTGCTGGAACATTTTATCCTTTTTTTAGACACCTCGTTCAAAAAACTAAATGGAGCAGAAATATATGTTCTTTGATAGTATGTTTGTTTATAGTATTAGTCATTTTTATCCCTGGTGTATATTTGATCGTTAGATTTTCCAAAGAAATTATGTTTTTTTATGAAGGTTTGCGTTCTAACATAAATGAAGAAACCATAGATCAGATTTTTTTTGGGAACCACTATTTTTCAAAAACTACTTCTGCTATTTTTCAATTGATTGGAAGAGATTATACAATTCCATCGATCAAAGAATTCGTTACCGAAGGTTTAAGTAAAATTAGTTTAACGATTTTTGAATCTCTAAATCAATTAGTTGGAAACATATTTTCTTTTTTATTTCAATTCTTTATTATGTTGGTTGCAATTTTTGCAATTTTTAAACATGGAGAAGAGTTGCAAGAGTTTTTATTGGATTTGTCTCCTTTAAGAAATGAGGATGAAAAGTTGATTTTTAAACAATTCAACACAATGAATTACGTTACACTTGTATCAAATGGTATAGGTGGTGTTATTCAGGGAGTTTTAGCGGGGATTGGATTTTGGATCGCTGGTATTGAATCCATTTTGCTTTGGACTATTTTTATGATCGTCCTTGCCTTTATTCCAATATTAGGAATATCCCTTGTATCAATTCCTGTGTGTATTTATCTTTTTTTTATAGGTAAAGTTTGGACTTCCATTATTTTGTTCATATACTGTTCAACCATAGCCTTGTTAGTAGAAAATTGGTTCAAACCTAAATTTATAGGTGAGAAAGTTAAAATCAACTCGTTTTTGGTGTTTTTTAGCATATTGGGAGGTATGAGTGTATTTGGAATGGCTGGAATTTTTTATGGTCCGATTATTGCGTCCATATTTTTGACGGTTTCCAATTTGTACCTTTTGAAATACGAGGAATTTATCAAAAGCAATAGAGAAGAATAAATAGGTCACTTAAGACCTATTCAAAACCCCTAAAAATAATTTTATCTACATCCACAATTTTGTTGAGGCATATATTGAGGTTGTTGAGGCATCATTGGATATTGATAACCTGGTGCAACTGTAAAATTAGGAGCTGTATTATATTCCGGTGCTGGTGGAAAAACCAATACTCTTTGTCTTGCTTGTGGTGCTGGGGGAAGATAGATAGAAGCTCTTGGGTCATTAGGATTAGTAGGAACTAAAAAACTGCCTCTATCCGCACCGGAATTATATCCGCCCTGGTTAAGCACATTTGTATAAGGGGCAGGAGCATAGTTTTGAGCATACACTACTGTGGATATAGCAAATAGGACTACTATTATTGCTATTTTGGTTAATTTTGTTTTAATTTGTCTCATTAAATTTTTCTCCTTAATAAATAAAAAAAACAGACCTATTATAAATACTAGGTCTGTTTTAAAACTTTTTTTTAAATATATTTAAAAAAATAACTAGCTTTTATGCAAAGTTATCTACAGCCACAACCTCTTGGGTACGCTGGCATCGCTTGTTGCGGATAAGCATACTGTGGCATAGGTTGTGAAAACTGATGAACAGGCACCACCGTAAAATCAGGACTATTGTCAACTTGCGGTGGAGGTGGAAAAACCAACACTCTTTGTCTTGGTTGAGGTCCCGGAGGTAAATAGATGGAAGCTCTCGGATCATTAGGATTTGACGGAACTAAAAAGCTTCCTCTACTTGAATAAGAGTAGTATCCTCCTGAACTTAGTACATCAGTATAAGGGCTATTTTGGGCATAAGCCAAAGAAATAATGCTAGATAGCATAAAAAGCATTGTAAACTTTACTATACTTGCTTTTTTCAAACTCATAGATGAAACTCCTAAAATTTTCTTGAGCAAAAATAATTGTAGACCATTTTAAAACTAGATGATATTATCGCAAGGAAAAATTTTATGTTTATGTTTTTTTTAATGATTCAAATTCTAAATTTAGTCCAAATAATACTATGGTGAATTTGATCCTCTGGATTTATATGTTTATTTTTAAAATTACTCCCAAAAGAGTCCTGTTTTAAGTATATGAAAATAGCTTATCTATCAGACATACACACCGATGCAAAAATTAATTTAAAATTTTTAGAACCGGTAATACTAGAAATTAAAAAAGCAGACCCGGATATTTTTATTTTGGCTGGTGATATTACACATAAAATAAATATCCTGCTCCAAACCCTACAATTATTCGATACCATTTTATGCCCTAAATTGGCAATTCCGGGAAATCATGACATTTGGAGCACAACCGAAATTACATCATTCCAAAAACACGAAAAGATTTTACCCGAAATTTTTTCGCAATTCGGCTGGCATTGGCTACCCGGAAATCCTTATAAATTATCCGAACTTGCCATAGTGGGAACTATGGGTTGGTATGATTATTCTTTTCGGCATAAAAAAGCTGATATTTCCTTGCAGACTTATCGATCCAAAAGGCATGGAGATTTTGTTTGGATGGATGGTGTTTATGGAAAATGGGAAAAAAATGAAAAAAAGTGGAGCGATTCGGAAATACTAGATTGGCTGCTTGAAATTGCTGAGAAAGACATTTTATCCGTAAAAGACTTTCAAACCATAGTATTTGTTTCGCATCATATTCCTTTGGAAGACATTTTGTACCAAAATCTGCCCATTACAAAATACTCTTTTTTAAGAGCTTATATGGGGAGTGAGAAAATTGGGCACCTGATTCTTAAATATCCAGGTATAAAATATGTAATTTGTGGTCATAGGCACATTGCAACCAATACAAAAGTAGGAAAAATAAAATGCTATTCTAACCCTTTAGGGTATCCCAGAGAAAGAAATTTATTTAATTTTCCAAGTTGCTATGCAAAAATTGTTGAGATAAAGAATGTTTAATGATATAAATGCCATTATTTCGTTGACGAAAATCATAGATTAAAAAATATGATTTTATCAGTTTCTGGCGTCGTGGCCAAGTGGCTAAGGCATGGCTCTGCAAAAGCTTGATCCCCGGTTCGAATCCGGGCGACGCCTTTTAAGCCTGGGTGGTGGAACTGGTAGACACACAGGACTTAAAATCCTGTGGGAGCAATCCCGTGCGGGTTCGATTCCCGCCTCAGGCAGGAGCTAAACTTTATTTTTTAGCATATCCCTAAAAGTTAAAGCCAAAGAGTTTTGTGGGTCCACTTCCAAAATTCTTTTGATTAGTTTATTGGCTTTCTCTATTTTGTTTGTTTGAATGTAAATGTCAATTAGGTTTAATAAGTATCTGTTTTCTCCAGGATTTCTAAGCTTTAATCGCGATCCACAAGCTTCTGCTTTTGCCCAATCACCTATTGCTTTAAAGCACTCGGAAGCTCTATAAATGTCTCTTTCTGACCATGGTTCTTGTTCAATATAAAGTACATAGTAATCAGCTGCATTTTGGTAGTTTTGTAGCTTATAGTGTATTCTACCCAAGTATTTGAAAATTCTTGGTTCCGGATTTTCTCGAAAAGCTTTCTCAAATTCTCCTATTGCACTTTCATATTCACCTTTGCCAAACAAATTTACTCCGTTTTGAAAATGCACACTACTTTGGTCATATATCTGCTGGTGGTTGTTGTGGTATTCAATTTTTAAAAGGCTTAGGTCGTCCGTTAGTTCCCCCGTATTTTCGATGTTTTGTAGTATGGGAATGAGGTCTCCGTTTCCCCTCTCTACCATTTTTAAAAATAAGGTTTCATCCTCGTTTATGACTTTTTTTCCATCTTCTTTAATTTGCAAGACTATATCATCTTTACCGTCTGAGCCTATGAAAATTATATCTTGGTTTTTAAGGGGAAATGTCTGTACGATAATCTTTTTTTTCAATTCTGAAATTCCGATTTTATGAAGCGTGAGTTCTTCCTCTAAAAATGAGGCAATTTTGTCTCGATATAACACCACCCAGGGATGCTCTGCATTTATAAAATACATCATTCCATTGTCTTCGTCAATAAGACCTATCACAATGGATATCATCATTGAGCCTTCAAAAGCTTCAAAAATGTTTTGTAATTCAATAAAGGATACTTTTAACCACTGTTCGGGAAAAAGATTTTGATTTATGGAAAAGAGTTTTGTTCTCGAAAGAATAGACTTAAATACAACTCCCAAAACAATGGAACCCCCAGCTCCCTGTATGGATTTTCCCATTGCATCCCCGTTGATAAAAACCGTATATTTTTTCCAGTGCAATTGAATGGAATCTGCAACGCATAAATCACCTCCAATCTCATGCTCTCTTTTTTTGAATTCAAATTTCTTTTTTTGTTTTAAAATGAAATCAACCTTTACGGTTTCACTCTTGACGTTATTAAAAGCTAAAGGTTTTACGATTAAAGTGGTTAAAAAATAATCTCCGTCTTGGTGTTCTTTCAGAAAACGAATTTCATGTAAGGAATGTTTTAATTCTTTGGTTCTTTTTTCTACCCTTTTTTCCAGGTTGGTATTTAAGTCTTCAACGGTTTCATAGAGGTTAAGAAATCGATTGGCAAGAATTGCTGCAATTCCAAGTATCAAAGTAAAAAGAGTAAATTTTGTAAAAGCGAGTCCCGTGTGAAAAGTCATAGAATCCAAAATATCGAATATTGCGCTAGAAATTAATAATATGGTTCCTGCAAAAAGTCTTGCCGCATCCTGATTTTTACTTTTAATTGATTTAAAAAGTTGTGAAAATATATATGGAAGAACAATAAATGCTGACAATTGCCAAATTCTCAATATAGGAACTTCGAGCAAATAAAAAGGGAAAACCAAATTAATTAGAATTAGCATTCCACAGAAGCCTGAGTAGTACAAAGTTGCTTTGGATAGTTTGTTAAAAAGTAAACTATCTATAAAAGCCATAAACAATGGGACTAGAGTGTATAGTACTCCAAACTCTGTTCGAGTAATATAGTCCGTATCTATCGGAAGTTCGAATACTTCGTTGGTTCTTGTATACAAATATAAGAATGTGTTGATAGTGTACATTCCAAAATATAGGTTGTAAACTTCTTTTTTTCGCTTGGAGAATAAGAATATATGGTACAAACCCATGAGCAAATACAAAGTTCCTAAAATTAATCCAATCCTATCTTGAACTTCGTATTTTAAATTTTGGTAAAATCCGATTTCATAACCCTGGATAAAATACAATCCGGTTCCAAGATTTTTGGGATGTCCTTGAAGCTTAATAACTAAAACATTATCTTTTTCTCTTAAAAAATTAGGATTTATTTCCCATATCACATTTCGTACTGTTCTCGAATATACAAGCTTTCCGTTTTTTGTTTTTCCTTCACCACCAATAAAATGACCATTGATAAATATTTCATAAACCATTCCTATACAAGATAAACGAATACCCGGTTGATTGTTTCCTGTTAAAAAAATATCTTCCAAATCAAATTTTACAAATAAAGTATAGGTTTCTAAAGACTTCTCTGATGGAAAAATAATACCAGGGGCAATCGGAAATTTAATTATTTTCTTCCAGTTTTCATCCGGTTTTTTAATACTTGTGTAATTGGAAGAGAAATTATTTATAACAAACCATTCCCTTGGCTTACAATCTGTTTTCTCTGAAAAATCTTGACAATTTTCCGTTAAAGAAATTTTGGCTTGAGAAAATAGAGAAATGGGAAAAAAAACTAAAAAAAAAATACACAATCAGCTTATAAAAATTCATTGGAGGTGATTCTTTTAATAATGCGAGCGGAGGGACTTGAACCCCCACGCCTTGCGGCACCAGAACCTAAATCTGGCGTGTCTGCCAATTTCACCACGCTCGCTTAGTTAATTCCAAAATATTTCACACTCTCAATAAGTCAATTGATTATTTTTGAGATGGAAATTCTTTATTGAGAATGGCTAATTTCAAGTTATTTAAAAGGACATTTACTTGATTTGAATGGAATATTTTATAATATGTAAAAAAATCATTCTGTATTGTGTGTAACTATAATGCAAAAAATCAGACAACAATCAACTATTTCACTTTTGGAAAACATGGAAAGGGAATTCAAAATGATTCCCATGGAAGCAATTGTAAAACAAGATATTTTGCGACAAGGGGTAAATTTTACTCCGGATTCTCTAAAGTCGGACAAAGCTTATAAAACCAAAGATTATTTTATTTTTTCATTTGATCACGTCCCCTTGGCTGATATGAAAAAAGGAGAAGATACAAAAGCACCGGAAGAAATTCGGATTTCCGGTGGACACTTCAATTTAGCTTCCACAACTATTTCAACGCGAAACAACCCAAATTCTCCTTATATGGTGAACATGGTAGAAGGAAAACCAACTGTATTTTTAAATGAAGTAAATTTGGGTGAACTGGAATATCCTCCAATACCGCCTTGGTACAGACATAAAACAATAAACGGGAAAATTCCGGGTGAAATTGCTCCGGTGATTGAATGGGGTTATTTGATTTACCTTACCGTTTTTCGGAATTGCCAATATTTTGGACAAGAAGAGGAATGTGCGTATTGTGACATAAACCATAATTACAGACAGCAGAAAAATGCCGGAAGACCTTACACCGGTGTAAAAGAAATGGATGATATTTTGGAAGTGTTGAGTTGGATAGACAAAGAAGATTCTGTTGCAAAAGTTTATACAATCACCGGTGGCTCGATTCTAACCAATTTGAAAAAAAAGACAGAAGTTGAGTTTTATTTGGACTACGCAAGAAATATCGAAGAGAGGTTTCCAGGTCGTTGGATGGGAAAAATTGTCTGTCAAGCTTTTGAAAAAGAAGACTGTCAAAAATTTAAAGACGTTGGTATCAAGATTTACCACCCAAACTATGAGGTGTGGGATAAAAATTTGTTTGAAAAAATTTGTCCTGGCAAGTCAAAATGGATAGGTAGAGAGAACTGGATTCGTAGAATTGTTGATTCAGCGGAAGTTTTTGGTCCGAGTTGTGTAATCCCGAATTTTGTGGGTGGAGTGGAATTGGCTGAGCCTTTTGGTTTTTTAAGTGTTGATGAAGCTATTCACTCAACCAAAGAAGGTTTGGATTTTTTTATGTCAAAAGGAATTGTCCCCAGATTTACTGCTTGGTGTCCGGAACCTTATACCACTTTAGGAACGCAAGCTGGTCCTCCATTGGAATATTTTTGCAAACTGTTAACCGCTTGGAAAGAAACTTTTGAAAAATACAATTTACCTGTCCCCCCCGGCTACGGAGAACCTGGAGTAGGTAAAGCAGTATTTTCCGTTTCTGCGTTTATGGACGTAATCGGTTATTCTGGAAGAAGTTAAGTTTTTTTTGTGCCTTTACTTTATAATACAAGTGACGGTGAAATCGACAGAGACCACTCCGGTGGACCGGACATCTTCCGATACAAATACACCGGACAAGAAGAAGACACTTCGGCTTCGCTCAGTGCAGGCAAAGAAATAGGACTTTATTATTACAAAGCACGCTACTACGACCCAAAAACAGGTCGCTTCTTACAACCGGATACAGTATTGTAAACGTCATCATCATTCGGATATGGGTATGCCCTGGCGTTACCGTCATTATATGTAAAAGTTTCGAGTTTACCAAAATTATGATATATTTTTTTAACTGCCCAATAAACAAAACAAAATTTATGTAAATCTTTTTGGAAATTTATTCCTTCTTGTTCTTCTCTGTAGGCTCCCAGTAACTACAAGATATTTGAGAAATTAATATTGTTATTAGAAATGTTAGTATTGAAATTTGTTTCATTCTTTCATTTATATCAACTTGATCATTTTATGGAATAGGCACATTTTTCAAATCTCGAGTACATTCGTTTTCCTTTTCAATCACCATTAAGCATGGTATTAATGCCAAAGTAAAAAGCGTGCTTGATGTAGTATTATACATATAAGATAAAGCTAATGCTATTGAGAGAGAATTTTTACATTGATTTTGGTAATGGTCACCAATGACAATTTCTTCTTTGCATATATCTTTTTTATTACAGTTGAATGTTAGAAGTATGATTAGTAGTAATATAATTATTTTCATAGTTCTTTATTATAGTAATGTTATTGTAAATCACAAGTTACTAGATATAAATCTTAGACTTTTATAAGTTTACATATAATATAAACATTTTTTTTTGTAAATACAATATTTTTATTTGACTTTCGGTTTTATGAATTATAATACTGTCTTTTTGTTGTATTTTAAATGATTTGGTGTAATAGTTATGTCTTAATTATATATTTATGTTTTTATGTTTATGATTACATTTTCTTGTGGGGCTATTGACCCAATTTGGGAAGCATCTGAATTTACTAAAAAATTTTTAATTATCTTGACAGAACCTATTTTTTCTAACCTACTGTAAGCATGTCAACGCGGGTAATTCAGAAAAAGACCAAACCATAACCTTTTTTTAACAAAAGTTAGGATCTGATAAAATTTAAAGGACTTTTTATGAAGAAATTATTTATTCTAATTGCTTTACAATTGTATTTCTCTCTATTTCAAGGTATATCAGGTGAAAGCATGGATTGGCAACAATATATTCCGCAAGACAATAATGGCAGAATTAGTTATGGAGATACGCATTTTGGAAAAGAAAGCTTTCCTTCCTTAACGATTTACGGAAATGCAACTTTGGAAGGAACTACCGTAAATGAAAAAACAGCAATAAATGGATCGGTAGATGCCAATAAAGCTACTTTTAACCAAATTACTGTTAATGGAAATTTTCAAGGAACAGAAATTAAAATAAAGGACGGATTTTTTAATGGCAGTGTTTCTTTTAAAAATACAAAAGTCAGCGGAAATTTAAAAATTAATGGTTCACTCATTTCTTACTATTCGGATTTTAAAGGTAAAATTTTTATTGATTCAACGGAGATTGTTTTTTCAAATTCTAAAATAAACGATATAATCATTGAAAACGCCTCCACCAATTTTACAAAACAAACCGTACATTTAAAAGATAAAACGGTAGTAAAGGGTTCGATTATCTTTAAAAGTGGAAAAGGTGAAGTATTTGTAAGCGGAGATTCAAAACTCAAAGAAAATCAAATAAAAGGTGGGAAAATATATCTTGAATTTAAAGAATAAATGGGTAATTTACAGTATAGGTGGAATAGTTTTAGTTTGGGGGGTTAGCCTTATTGCTGCAAAAATTTTGGTTCCAGAATGGAATCCACCCAAACGGCATACGGGATTTATTTTAAATGAAGAAGCAGATGCTATTTTAAAGCAGTCTTGTTTTGATTGCCACAGCAATGAGACCAAATCTTATTGGTACAACAAAATGCCTGTTATATCAGTCTTGCTTGCTCGCCATATCCAAGAAGGGCGAAAGGAGTTGAATTTTTCGGAATGGGAAAAACGCCCAGAATCTAAGAAAAAAAAAGCTATTCGCAAAAGCCTCGAAGAAATCATCGAAGGTGAAATGCCGTTGCCACCTTATATATTTATGCATCCGGAAGCTAAAATTGACGGAAACAAATTGGAGTTTTTAAAAAAAATTGCAAAAACAAAATGGGATGTTGAACCGGAACTTGAGGAGCAGTATTAAATTAAATAGGAGTTAAATATGTCTGAAGAAAAAAAGATAAAAATTACACAAAAAAGTCCGTTTATGGAAACTTTAAATGAGGGAGATAAAAAAGCTTGGTGTGCTTGCGGTTATTCTGAAAAAAATCCCTACTGTGATGGTTCCCACTCAAGAGAACAAACCGGTATGAAACCGGTTATGCACAAGGCAGAGAAAGCCGGAAAAGTTGCGTTTTGCGGTTGCAAACACACTTCGACTCCTCCGCTTTGTGACGGAAGTCATAAAAAATTGTAACCAAGCATGCTTTTTTATTTGACTGTTTTAAACCTCTGAAAAAGATGTAAATCAGATTTGGCTTTGTAGCTCAGTCGGTAGAGCAGAGGACTGAAAATCCTTGTGTCGGGAGTTCGATTCTCCCCGAAGCCATTTCACTTCTTTTTGATTTCTCCTTTATTCCAAAGTTCTAAAAATAGCTTTGATTCTATTTCCCTACACAATTCCGGTTTATATAGTTTTTTTACCGGTGGCTTGGGATAGATATAAATCTCATTTGCCTGAGGAATCGAGGTTAACATTCTTAAGATTTTATCTTCCCCTTCAATCTCGTACATTGTGTAAGACATTCCTTTGTCTGGAATAATTTGGGTTGTTTCTAAATATTTCATGGCGAACCTCGTTTGTATAATTTACTATTATTGTAATAAATATTTTAGAATCGACAAAAATAGTTTTTTCCATTTATAATTTCGTATTTTTATATGCTAAAAAGTAGGATGGTTTTCAGATTTACAGGATTTGGTTTGATTGATTTTATAGATAGGATTACCTGTAAATATAAAACCGGGAACCGTTCTGTGTTTAAGTAAAAATTGGGGGGAGTTATTTATGAATAAAGATGATTTTAGACGAGTATTGCAAGGAGATAAAAATTTAAGTGGAGCGGATTTATCTTCTGCTGATCTTCGAGGAGAAAATCTAAAAGGAATAGATTTGAGCAGGGCAAATTTGAGTAGGGTAATGCTAGAGGCTTTTATCGTATTTGAAGGATATGATGATAATTATAACGTAATTTATGTAGATCAACGTATAACTAATTTGCAAGGAGCTAATTTAGAGGGTGCAAACCTGGAAGAAGCTAATTTGAGTGATGTTGATTTAAGGTTGGCAAATTTTAAAGATGGAAATTTGTCAAAAGCCATACTCTCGGGTGCTAGGCTCAGTGGTGCAAATTTATCCAACACAAACTTGAAAGAAGCAAATTTAAAAGGAGCAAATTTGAATGGTGCTGACCTAAACAATGCAGATATTAGCGGTGGCAACTTGCGAGAAGCAAATCTAAGCTTTGCTATTCTAAACGGAGCTAATTTAAAGAACGCTTTTATATCGACAGTCTATAAAGATCATATAAGTAGTTCAAATGCAAAGGGTTTTGATGATATAAAATGGGTTGATTATTGAGGGAAAATGAAAAAACAATTAATACAGGCTAGAACACTAAGTGGTTTTAGAGACATTCTTCCGATTGATTCGATTGCAAAAGAGGATATGATCTCAAAACTAAAAAGTGCATTCAGAAGTTTTGGGTTTGTTCCAATCGAGACTCCTCATTTGGAATATTCTGAGATTTTAGTAGGAAAAGGAAGTGATGAGATCCAAAAGGAAATGTATCGTTTTTTTGACCATGGTAATAGGGATATTGCCCTAAGGTTTGATCATACCATTCCTTTAGCTCGTTTTGTTGTGGAACACAAAGACAAACTTGCCTTTCCTTTCAAAAGGTATGTGGTTGGAAACGTTTTTCGGGGTGAAAGAGCCCAAGCCGGTAGGTTTAGGGAATTTACACAGTGTGATTTTGATTTTATTGGTACGAAATCTATTCTTGCGGACACAGAAATTATTCAATTGGTGAGTTCTTCCTTGAACTCGCTTGGAATAACTGATTTTACTATTTTTATCAATCATAGAAAAATTTTAAATGGTTTGGCTGAGCATCTTGGCGTATCCGAAAAACTCGAAGATATTCTAAGAATTGTGGATAAAATTGGGAAGATTGGTGCGGAGCAAGTTCGGAATTTGTTAGGGAATGAACTTGGACTTTCGGAGAAAATCTGCGAGGAAATATTAGATTTCATAAATTTAAAACAGGACAAAGGTGAGCCGGACTTTTTTGAAAAAATAGATAAATATAAAGGATACAATCCTCGTATGAAGGAAGGTATAGAGGAGCTAAAGGAAATATATTCTCTGCTTTCGGAAATAAGCGATGAATCTCATTATATCATAGATTTTTCTATAGCCAGAGGACTTGCTTATTATACGGGAGTTGTTTTTGAGACGATTTTGAATGAAATACCTCAAATCGGCTCTGTCAGTTCGGGTGGTAGGTATGACAATTTAACTAAGAGTTTTTCAGAAGAACAATACCCAGGAGTAGGTGGTTCAATTGGTCTTGACAGATTGATTGTTGCATTGGAACAACTTGGAAAAGTTCATTCTAAAGGCACTACAGCAAATGTTCTTTTAACCAATATGGGTGATAGTCTTATTAAACCGGCTTTAATTCTCGCTAAGGGGTTACGGGAAGCCGGAATATCTATTGAAATTTATCCTGAAGCGGGTAAATTGGGGAAACAGTTTAAGTATGCTGATAAAAAGGGACATAAGTTTGTAGTTGTTTTGGGAGAAGATGAAGTAAAGAACGAAAATTTTACCTTAAAAAATATGCAGACGGGTGAGCAGATTACGATAAAAAATTTGGAAAACCTACTATTTGAGCTAAAAAAAATCTAAAAATAGTTTGACGTGAAGTGAGAGTAAAATAGATTGGTTTTCACTGATTGAGTTACGGAGCGAAAGAGTTTTGTAGCGTTAGAAATTAGCAGAAGAGTTCATTTTACTATAAATATCAATAATAGCCGAAAGAAGAAGAAATAAAGTTTTGAGAAATAAATTGAGACAGGAAGAGTTTCTGTTGAGAGAGAGAGCGAGTGATGAATTATGAAGCCACCACATGATTGTGGTGGGTGAAGTAATATGGTCAAGTAAGAAAGGGCATACGGGGGATGCCATTGGCATCAGGAGGCGAGGAAGGACGTGGTTTGCTGCGATAAGCGACGGGGAGTTGTAAACAAGCCTTGATCCGTCGATTTCCGAATGGGAGAACCCATTAAGCTATGATTTATCATAGCGGCGATACCTGGGGAATTGAAACATCTAAGTACCCGGAGGAAGAGAAAGAAACATCGATTTCGTAAGTAGCGGTGAGCGAAAGCGAAGGAGCCTAAACCTTTGTCTATGTTAAAGGACTGGACCGTTGTAGCGAAGGTGTTGTAGGACTTACGTGCACAGGCTAGTGAGTGCGATAGAGTTAAAAAGTTTGCGGATATCAGAATGGTATTGGGAAAGCCAACCATAGAGGGTGAGAGTCCCGTAAGTTAAATCCGTGAATCTCTAGTGAGTATCCTGAGTACCATGAAACACGTGTAATTTTGTGGGAATCTGGGGGGACCACCCCCCAAGGCTAAATACTACCTGATGACCGATAGAGGACAAGTACCGTGAGGGAAAGGTGAAAAGTACCGGGGGACCGGGGTGAAATAGAATCTGAAACCGTATGCTTACAAGGTATCAAAGCACTTTATATGTGTGATGGTGTGCCTTTTGTAGAATGAGCCGGCGAGTTACTTTATGTTGCGAGCTTAAGACAGTGAGATGTCGAAGGCGAAGCGAAAGCGAGTCTTAATAGGGCGGATATAGTAGCATGGAGTAGACCCGAAGCCAGATGAGCTATCTATGAGCAGGTTGAAGGTGGGGTAAAACCCATTGGAGGACCGAACCATTTGACGTTGAAAAGTCTTTGGATGACTTGTGGATAGGGGTGAAAGGCCAAACAAATCTGGCGATAGCTGGTTCTCCTCGAAATAGCTTTAGGGCTAGCGTCATTTGTTTAGTTACAGGGGTAGAGCTACTGATAGGGCTAGGGGGCCTACAAGCTTACCAAACCCTTTCAAACTCCGAATACTGTAACTTGAAGAATGGCAGTCAGACTACGGGGGATAAGCTTCGTGGTCAAAAGGGAAACAGCCCAGACCGTCGTCTAAGGCCCCTAAATTCACGCTAAGTGGCAAAGGATGTGGGGATACTTAAACAGCCAGGAGGTTGGCTTAGAAGCAGCCATCCTTTAAAGAGTGCGTAATAGCTCACTGGTCGAGTGTTCTTGCGCCGAAAATGTAATCGGGACTAAGCGTGATGCCGAAGACACGGATTGTAACTGACAGATATGTCTGTCGGTTGCAGTGGTAGAGGAGCGTTCTTTCATCCAGTGAAGGCAGACTGAGAAGACTGCTGGAGGAGTAAGAAGTGAAGATGCCGGCATGAGTAGCGAAAAAAGGGGTGAGATTCCCCTTCACCGAAAGCCTAAGGTTTCCCCGGGAAGGCAAGTCCGCCGGGGGTTAGTCGGACCCTAAGATAAGGCTGAAGAGCGTAGTCGATGGGAAGCAGGTTTATATTCCTGCACCGTGTTAATTGTGCGATGGAGTGACGCAGGAGGATAGTTGGAGCGGAGCAATGGTAAATCCGTTTTTGGTTGTAGGCTTTGAGGGTCATAGGTAAATCCGTGACTTGAGCTGAGGACTGAAGGGATTCCACTGTGAGGTGGAAGTAGCCGATGATTCCATGCTGCCAAGAAATAGCTTCTAAGTTTAGGTTGACACGACCGTACCGCAAACCGACACAGGTAGGCGAGATGAGAATTCTAAGGTGCTCGAGATAACTCTCGTTAAGGAACTCGGCAAAATATTCCTGTAACTTCGGGAGAAAGGAACCCTGTTGTTGTGAATCGAACAGAGTAAGCGACGGCGGGGTGCAAATAAATGGGGGTAGCGACTGTTTACCAAAAACATAGGTCTCTGCAAAATCGTAAGATGAAGTATAGGGACTGACACCTGCCCGGTGCCGGAAGGTTAAGAGGACTTGTTAGTCGCGAGGCGAAGCTCGGAATCGAAGCCCCGGTAAACGGCGGCCGTAACTATGACGGTCCTAAGGTAGCGAAATTCCTTGTCGGGTAAGTTCCGACCTGCACGAATGGTGTAACGACTTCCCTACTGTCTCAACGAGAGTCTCGGCGAAATTGTAGTGCCCGTGAAGATGCGGGCTACCTGCGAAAGGACGGAAAGACCCCGTGAACCTTTACTGTAACCTGGCATTGAACTTTGGTTCCTTATGTGTAGGATAGGTGGGAGACTGTGAAATGTGGACGCTAGTCTGTGTGGAGTCGTCGTTGAAATACCACTCTTGATGAACTCGAGTTCTAACGGTAATAACAAGTTATCGGACATTGTCAGGCGGGCGGTTTGACTGGGGCGGTCGCCTCCAAAAGAGTAACGGAGGCGCCCAAAGGTTCCCTCAGCACGGTCGGAAATCGTGCATAGAGTGTAAAGGCATAAGGGAGCTTAACTGCGAGACCAACAAGTCGAGCAGATGCGTAAGCAGGGCTTAGTGATCCGGTGGTTCTGTGTGGAAGGGCCATCGCTCAACGGATAAAAGGTACTCCGGGGATAACAGGCTGATCGCATCCAAGAGTCCATATCGACGATGCGGTTTGGCACCTCGATGTCGGCTCGTCGCATCCTGGGGCTGAAGCAGGTCCCAAGGGTATGGCTGTTCGCCATTTAAAGCGGTACGCGAGCTGGGTTCAGAACGTCGTGAGACAGTTCGGTCCCTATCCTTCGCAGGCGTTGGAGATTTGATAGAACCTGTCCCTAGTACGAGAGGACCGGGATGGACGAACCTCTAGTGTATCAGTTGTCACGCCAGTGGCATTGCTGAGTAGCTATGTTCGGACGGGATAACCGCTGAAAGCATATAAGTGGGAAGCCTCTCTAAAGATAAGATCTCCCTCCGCAAGGCTAAAGGCCCCGGGAAGATTACCCGGTTGATAGGCTACAGATGTAAGCATTGTAAGATGTTCAGTCGAGTAGTACTAATAGGCCGTGAGACTTGACCATATTACTAATAGACCCACGTTTAAACGTGGGTCTATTTTTTTGCCCTTTTCACAACAGCAATTTTCTTTGGACTTTTGTCGCTAATTACGATCGGTGAATAAATGAATGAGGAATACTCCGGTGGTATAGTCTGAAAATATAAAACGTAGTTGACTATAATTTACCTTTCAGAATAATACCTTTTAAAAATAATACAATGTGAAAAATGAAGGAAGACTAAAATTGTTTAAAAAATCACTTTCCACCATAATGTTGTTCTTATTTTTGCTTGATTGCAGTTCTTTAAGCAAATCTTCTAGCAGCGATGAAATTATTGACTATGTCGCTAAAAGTGTTCGTACCCAAATTCTGGATAATTATAAAATAATAGGTAGACGGACCATTGGAGTAGCCTCTTTTTCAAGGGAGGAGGATTTGTACAAACAAAAATACGTAGTAAATAAACTAGGTTTATATCTTGCCAATGCCATTCACAATGAATTTTTCCAACCAAACAGGTTTGACTTAGTGGAAAGAGCTGAGGTGGATCAAATTATCCACGAAACCATTCTCTCCAAAAAAGGTGCGTTTACTGTGGAAGATAAAAATGCAAAGCTATTATTGAAGGGAATTCATTACCTTTTGCTTGGGTCCTTACAAAAGAGAGCAGATACGATTCGGCTAAACGTGAGGCTTGTTTCTGTTGACAGTGGAAAGATAGTTTCAGTTGCTTCGGAAAAGATCCCTATCAATGAATCTATTTTGGATTTGTACAAAGATGATCAAACCATTACAGCTACACCTTCGAAAAAGAAAATACCGGTTTCCCAAAAATTACAGCCTTCTAATTATAATTCAAATATTCCAAAAAACTTGATTATTCAAAAAATGAATGGCACAAATTCTAAACAATTTAATTTTTCAGACGAAATAGAGTTAACTTATAAGCATGGAGAAAAGTTCAATACTACAGTTTTGGAAATCGGTTTATCAAAATGTGATAGAAGTATGTACTATAGGATAAAATACAACATATCTTCCGAATGGAATTCTTTTCACCTTTCTACGGATAAGACAATTTCTCTTAAGGAATTGCTTTCGGGATTTGGAAAAGTGAAGATTCCGGAAACCGATTGTTTTGAAATTTCCATGATTTTAAATGACAAAACAATCATTGCAAAAAAAATAAACGTTATTCAGGGTTGATTTTCTTAGGGGATAGTTTAAAACAACTCCATACAGAATTGAATAATATTCCAAATTTCAATTCCATAATAATTTGTTTCATGAAATTGGTCGGCAGTTATTACAATTTTTTTGAAATTATCTTTTATTTCTAGTAAGTTTCCATATTCTCGCTCTTTAACTCCTTTACCGGTATCCTGAAAATAATATTTTTCGCCAATTTCCAGCATTCTTTTGCCTTTGAGGTCGTTACGGGATATCCGGAAAACAAGAAAAGCATTTTTAAGATAGTCGAGATAATCAAGATTAATTTTAATTATAATCAAAACTTTTAGATATTCGTTTTTACCTGTTAGTTTTGTTTAGTTTCGCTACTTTTTCCTGCTTCTTCATAAAGAGGAACTTTGTAATCCGCTGTAATTAGCTCTTTTTCGTTTTCGTCCGTAATGGAAATATTCCAAACACCGCCTCTTATCAATCTTCCTTGTTTGTAGTCCTCATAGTGGTTTGCTAAAAATCTGTAATCAAACACAGAACCCTGGTACTGAGGAATTTTTACCTTTTTGATACGACTATCGGATGTGCCTTCTTCTTTAGGTTTCCATGTGATAGTAAAATTTCTATCATAATCAACGTTGTCAAAAATAAACTTAACATAAAACCTGACTTCCGGATATTGATTGGAGGCTTCTACCCAAAGAATGATTTCATCTCCTTCCGTGTTTGTGGAAGATTGTTTTACAAATTGTTTCACCCAAGCTTTTTCGTCTTGGATTAAGTTTCTTTCAATGGGTTCAAGAGTGGGAACAGAAGATGCTTCTTTTTTATCTTTAGGAACTTCTTTCACCTCAGTTGTTTCATCACTTTTGTCTTCGTCTGTTACGTCTATATCATCATCTTCATCCATATCAAAATCAAGAAAGTTTTCAAATTCCATGTCTTTCTTTTTTTCTTTTGGTTTTTCCTTTTTAGGAATTGGTTCTTGGGATAAAAAAGCAAAAGGGTCTCGGTTTAAGTTTCCCCTTTTCACTTTTTCTTCTTTTGGTGGGGGCTGATAGCGAGGTTTTTCCAATTGCCTCAATTTGTGATGATAGATTCCTGCAAACAAGCTTGTGTATACAAAAAAGAATGATAAAACTAAAAAATATCTGTTCATGGTGTTTAATCCTTGGTTAATTCACCCCATGTGTGAACCCCCCCTTTTAAATTGTAAAGCTTATTATAACCTTTTTCGGCTAAAAATTCTGCGGCAGAACTACTTCTTGCAGAGGATAAGCAATACAACAAAACCGGTGCATCTTTTGGAATTTCACTGTATCTGGAAGACAAGGAATCTATTGGAACCAATATGGAATTTTTTATATGCCCTTGTTGGTATTCATCTTGGGTTCTTACGTCTACAATAATTGCCTTTGGATCATGGCTTGCAATAGACATCCAAGCATTTTTGTCAGTCCAGATATACTTTTGTCTTTCATCTTGCAAATCCCCCTGCAAGGCTTTTGTAAAGCGATTCCTTTCCTTTTCCAAGGCAAAGTTTTTCAAACCGGATTCTTTCCAGACCGGATAGCCGTATTGATTATACAAAAGATGAGCCGGCGTTCCGGGAAATCCCAAAGTTTCTAGCTCTACATTGGAATAATAAACCGGATAAGAATCTATTCCAAGCTCGTTTAAAACAACTTGAACTTTGTCTAACTCGGATAAGACGGCAATAGCCTGTATTTGCAAATCGGGAAACTCTTTTTGCAAGGTAACTAGACCCGGTAATTCCTCTTTGCAACTCACACACCAAGAAGCCCAAAAAACTCGCAATAACGGTTTATTATTTTGCAAAGTAAACTGTTTGGCTAGGTCATTTAGAGGTATAGAGTCGCTTGGTAAAGGTGGAATGGCAATCGGTTTGGGAGGTTCTTTTTTGCAAGTTGTAACAATCAGTATAAAAAATAAGACTAAGGTAAATTTTTTCATTTTATCTCCTAAATAGTTGTTTTATGCAATAGCGTTTTTCGCCAATTTATCAGCTATATCATTCCATTTATTGCCAGAATGACTTTTGACTTTAATCCAGTCAATGGTAAGATCAGAGTTTTTTATAAAGTTTTTGTAATTTTGTGTTACCGGAATATTTGCTTTCCAAACTCCTGTTGCCCAATTTTCGATCCCCATATAATCATAGTATAGTTTTATACTTTTTATTTGGTTATTTTGGCACCATTTAATACTTTCCATGGCTGCAAAAAGCTCACCGGCTACTTGCCTTGTTCCTTCCACCTCTGCTTTGTCTAATTTTCCCGATATTTCTTGGATAACTTTTTCTCCATCCAAAATAACAGCTCCATAACCTGTTTTTCCTTTATAGTAAGAGCCATCCACATAAACGGAAATATCTTTGAAATGATGGTTGTTTTTGGGCTCGTTTTGAATGTCGGATAGGGTAGGGGGATTTTGCCAAATCTTGTTTAATTCTGCTGTGATAGAAGAATCCTTTATTTCGTTTACGGTTAGTGTGTGTTTGCCTTTTTTGGGAGAGTAGTAAATATTGGCAAATCCATGGTTGGTTTCATTTATTTGAATGGAGAGTTTTAGGTTATATTCCCTAAGAGAATCTGGAACTATAGACGCGTGTATGAAATTGGGTGCACATGCTTTGATAAATTCGTTTGCTTTTGTATAGAGTTGCTCTTTGTAAGGTGAATCCATTTGCAACCTTTTGTAGTATGATTTGTTTGATTTTTAGGATAGATGTGATAAGTCAAGCAAAAGTTTTAATTAAAAACTCTTTAAAATAAAGTGAGCTCGACGTAAGGAATAAATTTGGTTATTTTTATGAAATTTTGGATTCGTAGTAGGGGCACGACGCTTCGTGTCCCTACTATTACCCGAGGCTTTCAAGGAACAATAAACCAGAGAATAACCCAGACTCCCATGATAATCAGGCTAAGTTTGTCTCGTGGTTTTTTTTCTTCTTTCTTTTCTTTCTCTTCCTTTTGTTCGGGCTTATTTTTATCTGATTCTTTTGTTTCCTCCTTTTTGTCACCCCAAGTTGTAGGGACGGGAAAAACCTTTACTTTATCAGCATCGTATTCTTCTTTGCTACCATCCTTTTTTTCTACAATAACCTTGTTCCCTTCTGTTGTCGTTTTAACATCTACCATCATTTTTTTAGATTCAAGTACAAGAACGTTCGCAGCGCTTAGTCCCCAAAAAGAAAAAAGTATAAATAGGATAGTTAGAATTTTGAATCTTTTCATATTTGTCTCCTAGAACGTATAGCTTAGAGAAGCCATGTAACTCACACCCATTCTATAGGAATTGTACAACATCTCTCTGCCAAGTAAATTGTCTTTTTGGTAGATATAAAATCTTGTGTCCATAATATTTCTGGCATTGATCCTAAAAGAAAGATTATCGTCTCTTCGGTATATAAATACAAGGTCGGTTGTTCCGACACCTCTCTCGTAGGCATCAGGTGTCCCTTGCGTTCCTACAGCATAGATTCGATCCCCAAAAAAGTTATAAAACATTCCTAAACTAGCTTTCTTTAGCTTGTCAAAGTAATAGGTTAATTTCAGGTTAAACACATAATTAGACTGTCCTTGGAGAGGTCTTGAAATATTGGTAGGAGCGTAAGCAGCCAAAGAATAATCCGTATCCAAAAGTCCGCTACGGGCAATCATAAATTGTTCCCATGAAATTACGTTTACCAGAGATTTTATAAAAAACAAATTTGTTTCAAAGGTAAAAAGTTTAGTTAAAATGTCAAAATCTTTTCGATAGTCTACTTCGACTCCTTGTATCCTGGCATTCTGGGCATTTGTATACGAAAAGCTGTTTTGAAATGCACCAGCTACAGGTAGTCCTACCATTTCGATTGGACTAGAAAGTTGTTTGTAGAATAATCCGACTCCCGCGTAATCAGTTCCTTTTATGTACCATTCCCATCTAGCATCGTAATTATGGATGTAGGTTCTTCTTAACTGACTGTTTCCGTAGATCAAGTTTCCACCTAAAAACGCACTGAATGCAAAAGGAGAGAGTTCTCGTAAATCCGGTCTTGTTAGGGTCTCACTGTATCCAAGTCGTAGGTTTACATTAGGAGTGTACTCATAAACGAAGTTAGCAGATGGTAAGAGGTCTTGGGTTGCCAATTCTCCCACACCATTGTTATTGGAGTCACAAATTTTAAGATTTATCAGAAGAACGCGTTCGTCTTCCGATTTCGGTTTACATCCGTAACTTAGGTTATTATAACTATAGACATTCTGCAAACCATAAGTTTTTACCTTTTGGTAGCTATCTTCATACCTTGCTCCACCTATAAACCGAAGTTTGGGAATGATTGGCATGTCTACTTGAGCAAAATAGGCTTTCAGATTATGCCACGCGTTGTACGCGTTAAATTCGGATTGTCTTTCGCCAAAATCCCTTTGACCTGTAAAGTAATTCAAAGGATTAAAAACAACTTCTCCTGGAATAGGATATAAATGGACACGATCATCTGCTGAAATGCTGTTTCCGATTTGTGTGTCAAATCCTCTAGAGTAAAAGTATTTAAAACGGGTAGAATACAATCCTCCAATCTTTAATTTGGATTGTAACCCCTGCCACTGGTTGAATGGTAGTTCGTATTTAACATTATAGTTACGATAGGTATCCTTGCTATAACCAAAAAAGCGATAACCATCAGGATTGGTTAAACTGCGGGTGTATGGTATCAGGTCGGAACTGTTTTTTCGTCTCCATATCTCTGATCTTAGATCTGGTTGGTCTCTTGTTGCTTCTGCGTAGTTTGTATTCCAAGTAAGTTTATGTGGTCTGAAATTCTTGAATAAATTTACGGAATGGTTTCCTCCAAGAGTCCAGTTTTGCAAATTTCGACTCACATAATTATTGGTAATTGCCTTGTATAGGTTATCGTCAACCCTATCCCATACGTCATAATCTCTTACGTTTTTATCTGCTTGGACGGCATTCAAAAACTTCACATAAACCTGTTGCCCGTCTCGGATGTCATAAGAAAGGTTAGCGTTTGTTCCCCATAAAACAGCATCATTGTATACCTTCGCCTCTTGCTCTTGAAAAGAATTTAGGTAAGTTAGGTCAGTTGCCAATAAACTGATTGGGTTTCCGGCAAAATATCTTCGCATTTTTTCTTCTTGAAACCTGTAGGTTCTTCTGTAAGAACTACCAACAAGCCATCCAAACCTAGACTTTCCATTGTTTACTTTATGGGTGTTTCCAATGGAAAAGCTAAACGTTTTGTCATGAGGGGCTTTTACGGAATCAGGAGTCCACTGTTGATCCATAGAACTGGGAGCGGCTGAAACCAAAGTAGAAGGAAGTCCACCAAACTTGTCACCTCTTTGAAACGTGATAAAATCCGGTAAGCTACTGATAATACTTGGTAGTTTTTGTCTGGATGTCACCTGTCCCAAAGCATTGCCACCTTTAAACGTCAGGAACTTTTCACCTGTAGTTCTATAGTTCATTCCGATCCCCAAGTCAGCTCTTGCCTCAAATTGATCCGGATACTCTTGGGTTTCGATTTTTAATATTCCACCGGAAAATTCAGCAGGATCTTCCGGAGTAAATGTTTTGATAATCCTCAAGTTTTTGATCACACCTGAGGGAAATATATCCAAAGGCACAACCCTTTTGTCAGGCTCGGTAGAAGGGATAAAGGAATCGTTTAACAGAGTATTGGAATACCTTTCTCCCAAACCTCTGATAAATACGTATTTTCCACCAATAAGTGTAACACCTGTTACCCTTCGTATTACTTCTCCGGCTGAGGGGTCGGGACTTCTTTGGATTGCTTCTTCACTTATTCCATCAGAAACAGGACCGGATTTCTTTTGCAGTTGCAAAAGGGAAGCTTCAGTGTTGTTTAAAGCTCGCCCTTCTACCACAACCTCATCCAACACTTGTGTGCCCAAAGTAAGGTTTAGGGTTTTGGTAGAGCCGGCAGAAACGCTAACACTTTTGGACTGGGATTGAAAACCCATCATAATAAATTCTACCTTATGCGATCCTGCCGGAACGTCTAACTCATACTTTCCGTCAAAGTCCGTTCTTGTAGAAGCACCTGCCTTCCTGACAATTACCGTTGCTCCGAAAACAGGCTCTCCTGTTTGAGAATCTATGACTTTTCCTCTGATTTTTCCTTTTGCTTGGGAAAACGCCAAACTAGGAAGTAAAAATAAAAATAAAATAAAAACAATTTTTCCCTTTCGGAAACGTTCAAACATCTTTTCAGGTCCTTTTTTTCTATCCCCGTTCACGGGGAATTGGGGTAATTTTAGGGAGCAATTACGGAAACTTTAAACTTTCCTTGGTGCTCCGAAACTTGTTTGATTTCATCAATCTCTCTCTTTTGTCCGTCTACGAGTACAACAACAGAATATGGTTTGTAACCTGTCAGTGCATTTCGCTTTCGGATATTTTTGCTCCAACTGATTTGTAAAACTTGGAAGTCCTTCCCGCCAATAACAGAACGTATTTTGTCTTCTCCCACACTCCTGCGAAACAGTACCATATCCATGTGGGGACCCAGAGGATTATGGTCTATCATTGTGTTATTTCCCAAAGAATTGGGAAGGAAGATATTAACAAATTCATCTTCGGAGTATATGTATGGGTTGTTTCTCCAAGTTTTTCCTTTGGAAAGCTCTTGCAAATACCTAGTAACAGCTTCGTCTTTCGTCCCGCTTGATCCGGGAATGGAATAAGAGCTTTTGATTCTCTCTTTCAGATAAGCGTGGGATTTATCAAGATCATTTTTCACATCTTTGTATTGCAGTTTACTACCGCAAGTACAGGAGATACAAATAGAGATATATAAAGTAAAAATAAAAACGTTTATATGGTTACAAATTTTTCTCATATCGAAGTTGCATCTAAGTCGAGTACTAGTGAGGGGTTTTAACCCCTCACTAGCAAATGGCATCTGCCCTTAAAAAAAAAACAATTGGTTTGGTTTAGTTATACCTGTATATTGTCCAGCTATCCCACCATTTTCCTGCACTACTAACTCCACCACCTTTGTCAGTTCCGGCAGCAGAAGTAGAAGTATAGTCCGGTGTTGTTGCAACAGTACAATCCGTTTCAACGCTTCCTACACTTGTAACAGGTAAAGCAGATAAAGTCTTTTGGTGGTTTAACGTTCCAACAGAACAACTATCACTTTTACTGCTATCTGTCAACACAGTACTGTTAAATGTCGGAGCAGTTTCCGAACCACCACCTGTGTTGGCAGTACATTTGATATTACCAGAAAAACCGTAGATCAAACCATTTGAAAAAGTACCTTGCATACCTTCTCTGGCGTGCATTCCATAGCTACTGGTTTGGTTCGAGCCAATCAAAGTAAAATAGCTTACGGTTGGGTTAGACATAGAACCAGCGGTCGGTGCTGCTCCTTTAGGAGAACCATCCATTTCCATACCGTGTGGATCAGCAGAAAAGGTCGTAGCACAACTGCTCAATTGACTGTATTTATGACCTATTAGATAGGTTAGAGTTCCTTGAAAACCTTCGTCCATGTCAAAATCATCATCTTGGTTTCCTGTAGCTAAAAGGTAATTTCCTACCGGAGCACCACCCCACCATTCAAAGGCATCGTCTTTTCCTCTATGCACTTGAACGTAGTTAAGGGTTGTATTGCTTGTAGTGACATAAGAACTAAGACCGTTTAACTCATCTCCGTCAGAGACTTCATAACCTGCAAATTCAATTCTTACATATTTAAGCGTAGCAGACCCTGCTCCGGCATTATCACTACCACCATAGGTAAGATTTAAACCACCTTCCACAGTTCCTCCACCACCGTTTGCGATTCCGCCACCGATTAGCATAATTCCACCCCAGTCACCAGGCGCTCTGGAACCTTCTGCTTGGGAAGATGTGAATACTATTGGTGAAGAAGAAGTTCCTTCTGCAACGAGTTTAGCACCTGATTTTATAACCAAAGCCGAACCGGATTGTCCGTAAACCTTAGTACCGGCACTAGCCGTTAGAGTTGCTCCGTCTACGTAAACAATACCGCTTAGTTTAACCGTTCCTGAAATTGTTGTATCAGACGTAATAGTACCGCTTAGAGTTGTAGTTGAATCACTTAGCAACAAAGCTGCTGCTGCGGCAGTTGTTGTATCTTTATTGCTATCTTTACCGTTGATTATAGTACAACTTGTAGATAATAATATAACAATTGCACTTAAGAATAATACCCATTTTTGCTTTTGAAACATTTATTTTCTCCTAACTTTTGAGTTTTCAAAATATACCTAATAGACTCATTTATTTGTTACAATCTGATTACAGAATCGTAAAATATTGGTGATAATCAATCCAATGTCCACCTTACAGGAACCAAAACCTTTACGTTAATTGCTTTTCCATCCAGGATAGAAGGTGAGTATTGCTTTTTTTTGAAAGCTTTGATAGCTGCTTCTTCCAAACCATAACCTAAATTTTTTCCCACAGAGCGAACTCTCAGAACTTCACCCGTATCAGCAATGATAATTTCCAAGGTCATTGTTCCCGTAATTCCAGCAGCTCTTGCCTCTGTTGTATATTCCGGTTTTATGTTGGGGGAAAGGTCTACAGGTGCTGTTGCACCGGAAATGATAGCGTCTTGTGCACCAGATATTCGAGGGTCTTCCTTTTTTTCTTCTTTTTTTTCCTCTTTCAGTTTATCGGATGGTTCAAATTCCCCATCATCCGGTTGTGTTTCCGTCACTGGCTCTTGGATAATAACGCTATCCACAAAAGCAACTTCTTCCACAAGCCTATCAAGATTATTTAATTCAAGGGGAGGAATGTACCAAAAAAACAGAACAAGTAGCTGTAAGATAACGGAGAGCGTAATGCTAAGCTCCATCCTATTTCGGTCTACAAATCTTTTAAACCTATCCCTTTTTCTAACCCTTTGGTTTTGCTCTTTTACTTCTGAATCCATCTATTTTAAACCACCACCTTGAGTTGTTTTGGTTACCAAAGATATTTTTAACGCTCCAGCCAATTTTAATTGTTCAAACACATTATCCATATCAGAGTAAGGAAGGTCCCTGTCAGCGTGGATAAGAACCTTTAAATCAGGGGTTGTGCTCAACTTAGCTCGAATCCTGTTGATCACCTCATTCAAAGGCATTTTCATTGTATTGTAAAAAATAGTTCTATCTTCATCAGCACTGAGATAGATATTGGCAATTTTTTTATTCAATTGCTCACCTCCGGGAACGTCCGGAAGGTTAATAGGAATATCAGGATCAGTGTCTAATACGGATGTCACCATAAAAAACACAAGGAGCAAAAATGCTATATCTGCCATCGAACTTACGGGAATGGAAGGGGCTGATTTTTTTTTCTTTTTAAACATAGATCACCTTAACTTTTTAACAGATACTTTGGGAAATCCTTTGATCTGAACAGAGGAGAGAACATCCAGCATATTACCATAGGGAGTATCACCGGTTGTTTTTATCAAAGCCAACTTTTGGGGTAAATCCGGAATATCCATTTCATAGAGTTGTTTTCTGAATTCTGTTAGGCTTTTATAACTTTTGGTGCCTATTGCCGGATTTTTCATTTTGATTACGTTTTGATAAACAAGTATCTCATAAACGTGCTTTCTTAAAATGGTTTGCGGGCTTGCTTTTTTTCGTGGAAGTTGAATGTTTAACCCTTCTTTCACAAAAAATACAGCTGTCACCATAAAGAAAACGAGTAGTAAAAATGCAACATCCGACATGGAAGCAGCTGAGATTTCCTCTACTTCTTTTTTCTTGCGTATTCGTACCATATTCTTACGCCTGTTTTTTTAGATATTCTTTGTAGATTTTATTGGCTGCTTCTTCGATTTCTGCACCAAAAGAGTTTACCCTACTGGACAGATATTGATAAAAAGTCATGGCTGGAATCGCTATAATCAAACCGGCAGCTGTGGTAATCAGAGCTTCTTTGATACCACCAGCAACTACTTTTGCATTCACTTGATCTGCATTGGCAATGGCATCAAAAGCATTTATCATCCCCGATACCGTTCCCAAGAATCCAATCAAAGGAGCAATGGTTGAAACGGCAGCCAAAATACCAAGTCCTCTTTCGAGTAGTAACATTACTTCTGCGGCTTCTCTCTCAACACCTTTGGCAAATATTTCCGGATCGTTCTTGGTCACAGCCATTCCGTCTGCCAAAACTTGAGTAATTTTTTGTTCTTTTTTGGATTCCAAATATTCTTTAGCACCTTGAAGACCGTCATTTTCCAAGGCATCTTCCAGTTCTTGATTGTAACCTTTGGAGACCAGTTTTGTAGTGAAGAAGAAGTATAATCTTTCAAAGATTACTCCCAATCCGATAATGGAAGCAAAAGCTAAGGGCCACATTGCCCAACCACCTGTTTTAAAAAGCCCTACAAGCCCCATTTCTTTTTCCGGTTTTTTGGGGGTAGACTCATTTTCTTTTGCCTGTTCTCCACTTTCTTCCGGTGTTGTTTCTGCCGGAGTTTCATCCGGTTTTGGTGCTTCTTTTTTTACCTGTTCTTTTTTGGAAACCGGTATTTTGGTTACAGGTTTTTCTTTTTTTACTTGTTCTTTTTTGGAAACCGGCTCTTCTTTTTTAGTTTCTGCTGGTGTTTCAACTTTAGGTTTTTTTTCTGTATCCTTTTCCGGAGTTTGGGAAAAAAGGGATGGTGAAATAAAGTAAAACGATCCTGTTAAAATTAGTGAATAGGTAAGAATTTTTACCGATACTTTTGGAATATAAAGATGCATTCATTGCTCCGTACTATAGTGTTATATTCCAAAAAGTGTATGGGATATTCTTTACATTTTAATTACAAAGAAGTTACTTTATGATAACGACTTACATAATAAATTTACTTTAGGCTGTAGTTATAAACCTATTCGGATTAAAAACATAAAAACACTATAGCTTTGATGAAAAATTTATTTTACTTGACAAAAATATAATTATTCTAATTTTTTAGATTATTAAAAAGAATAGGTTGTTAAGATGCCTTCAAACAAAGCAAACTTTATTATAGTAGAAAGAAATTTAGATACCAGGATAGTTGAGTCTATCATAGCAGAAATAGAAGAGGAACAAATTATTTCAACCATAACAGAACTCGAACTAGAAGAAGAGCATGGTTATATTCATAACCTGATTTCCAATGAAAATAATTGAGTTTAATGCCAGTTTAACTTTTAGAGATTTCAATTCTGCACCGAAAAATTACTCGCTTACGAAACGGTTTTTATATGTACTACACAAGTTTAAAAAAAACTAAAATTGGTTCTTTGAATGTTTACATGACAGAAGGAGAGAAGGGTGGTCCGGTTATAATACTATTACATGGATATGGAGCAAACGCAATGGATTTAGCTGGGTTTCATGAACTTGTAAAGTGTAAAAAAGGTACTACTTGGATATTTCCGGATGGAATTATGGAAGTTCCAATAGCATTTAATTATGTAGGAAGAGCCTGGTTTGATATACTTTCTACAGCTCTTGAAAGATTTTCTTTGGAAGGAAATGGGATAGAGTTTTCTGATATTACTCCCACCGGATTACAGGAAGCCAGATTGAAAATTGAAGAAATGATTGATAAATTAAATGTTCCTTTTGAAACCATAACGATAGGTGGATTTAGCCAAGGTGCGATGCTTGCAACTGAAGTAACTTTAAGACAAAATGCCAATCCGGCAGGTCTTGTTATTCTTTCCGGTACTCTAATTCACAAAAATATATGGGAAGAATTGGCTAAAACAAAATCAGACATACAATTTTTTATGAGTCATGGGACAGACGATCCTTTATTACCGTATAATGGTGCTAAAAAACTTGAATCACTGTTCAGAAACTCTGGAATGTCCGGTGAATTTGTTTCTTTTAATGGTGGACATGAAATACCAGACAAAGTTGTTGCGAGATTAGGGGAGTATTTAATCAGATAATATCATGATTTATGAGATTTACATAATTAGATTAATTTGATCATTATTTCTGCAAATGTTTAAATATTTTTTTACGGCTTGAAGCATATAACCTTTAAACAGAACTTCTGGTTGATAAGTTGATATATCTACCCATTCAAAATAATCGTGCTCCTCAGAGGTTTCTATTTCACCACTTATATAATTTGCGTTGTAACCGATAATTACACATGGATGTTGCCCTTCCTCTACTCTATGTTTTTGGACAAGAAAAGGCTCCGGATATATTGAAGCCACAAAATTTTTTCCAAGCTCTTCGAAAAGCTCTCTTCTAATGCTAACAAGCCAATCAGAAAAAAACTCATCCTCATTTATTCTACCACCAGGCAAATCACCCACTTTAGATTTATTATCTCGCAAAACAAGAAACAAATTTTCTTTTCTAATAAAGACCTTTTGTGTAATCTGAAAAAAACCATTCTTTTTCATTATGCCCAAATAGTTTCTATTTTTAGTACCCTTCTAAAGTTTCTTTTTCGGTAAATATTTGTAATATTCTACTTCCAAAGTGTTGATTAAAAATTTATAATATTTCACCAGTGTTTCATCAATTTTGTTGTTTTCTGCTTCCTTTCGAAAATATTCTGCCATTTGATTTCTCATCAAAGGAGCTTTAAAATCGTTTTTGCTAATAATAATAACATTAGGTCTATTTCGAACCATTAAATCAGGAGGGACATTGATAATTGTAGAATTATTAATAACGGCATAGTTGATGGCAGATAACACTTTTTTATCATCGGTTTGCTTGGCAAGGATAGGAACATTTCTTTTAATATCTTCAAGATGATACCCGATTTTATCTTTTAGTTTCTCGTTATCAAAAATTTTATCTTCGATTTTGTTATAGTTGGTTGGAAACAAAAACCGTTCTGCCGCTTTTGCAATAGAGTTAATGGTTTCAGGATTATTTTTGATTCCATCTCCTGAATCATCGGATTTTTGAGCACTATCTTCTTTTGAAGATTCATCTTCCTGTGACTCCATAGCCCAAGCTTCCATAGCTTCTTTGTCTCTCTTTTTAAAAGAGGAGGATTGTTTTTTCTTTTTACCTGATTTTCCTCTGCTGAAAACAATGGCAGAAATATAACCAATAATAAGGCTGATAGGAATTCCTAAGAAAAAAGAAAAGAAATCTACATTTACAAAGGAAACTACTATAAAAACCAATAAAGAAACTACACATCCAATAACACCGGCTAAAAGATTATATTTATTGTTAAAATCTTCTCTACGTCTTTTTTCTCTTTCCGAAGATTCCATCCTTTGAACATCAGAATTTAGCTTACTAATATGGTCCGGATTTACCTTTGCATTCAACCTGGCATTTTGTGTCCGAATCATTTCCTGATTAATTATTTTCGCATATTCCAGCTGCTTTTTACAATTCGGATCAAGAATGGCTAAAGAAGTCATCTTATGTAAAACACTAGCCATGTAAGCTTGGTCTACTGCATACAGGGTTGTTTTATCATTTTCACTGTCTTCATAGATGCCAAACTGAGATTTTAATTTACTAGTTAAATCTTTACTTAGCGTATCTATTTCCAAAGGTTCCTTAATGCCAGCTCTTTCTACCTCTTTTTTTATATCTATTGTCAAAAGAGACAATTCTCTTTTGGTATGCTCTGTTACCATTGTATTTAAGGATTCTTCCAATTTAGAATAGATAGTCTCATTTTTCCTATCTATAAGCATATTCATTTTATCTAGTAATTTTTCCAGAATACGTATGGAAGTAAAACAAGTTTCGCTAACATTTTTTGCTAATTCCCCTTTAACTCTATCAAAAGGAAATTCTTTTATAAGGTCAATTAAAGCTTTAACTTTTTCCCGGTTTTGTTTTCTTCCAGGAGGTGCAGTATCAATAAAATTAATTTTAAAATCTTTAAGTTTTTGTTTAAAATTTCCAGAAATATTTTCAGATAAAACTCGAAGGTAATGTGTGGCAAATCTTTCCAAAGCATCCGCTTGCCCTCGATAGTGTTTAACTAATTCGGGTTGTCTAACATAACCACCATCACTACCGATTTCCAATTGATCAATAATAATATGATAGTTAGGTAAAATTTCTTCCAGCATTCCTTTTGTGTTACCATATTCCATAAAATCATCGGTAAAATCTTTAAGAGGAACATAGGTGTAGGGGTCATAAGCTTTTTTTATAAGATGATTTATCTCCTCTTCTAATGAAAAAAGCATAGGATATAACCAAAGATCTCCATTCTTATTTTTACGTAAGAGTCCATTGCCCGGTGAATCTTCATTCACTTCCCGAACTTTTCGAGACCTATTCGACAAAATAATATCCATCATCGGTTTCGAATATTCAAAACAAGCTTCCCTGTATGGTCTTACATCAACTTCAATGGAACTTTGAGGAGATACCAAAGCTAACTTTGCCAAAACTTTATTGCTACCCTTAATCAAATAGGGATAAATGTAGATCATTCGGTTCGATCCATTTAGATCAACGTCTAACATTTGTCTGAGTGAGTGATTTATAGCATCAGTAGATTTAGCTTGAGAGCCTAAATTGTTGTATTTTTGAAGAGATTCAGCAATTTTATCAATTGTAAGCAAGCCTCCTGGGTGAAACTTCGGTCCACCTTTTTGCATATCTACTTTTTTGTGCCTTTCCCTCAACTCGTCCATAATATAACGAGTTGTAGCGGGAAGAGTATTCATGGATTGAGGAGATTTTATAAAAATCGGTGAGGGCTGTCTCGCTTTACCTGTTTTATTAATTGACTCTAAATCTATATTATTATCAATTTTTTGCGATTTACTCATTTAGCAGATGCTACCCTCACTTTTTTTAAAAATTATTGTGATACGCTATCTAGAGTATAACGTATTTGCGTTGCTGTTTCTTTTTTTCCAATAAACAAATAAAACTCTTCCAGCTCTTCCAAAAGTCTTAAATGATTGGGATTGCTTTTTAACTTGCTTAAAAACAAGTCAAATTTCTTCTTTTCAGCATAATCGTCATTCAACATAATATTGGATTTGTTTTTTTCAAATCCAGATAACTCACTTTTAATTTTTTGGGAAGATAAATCGTTGTTTATAAAAATACTCTGAATTACCAACCCTGCAATTAAAAAACTAGCAGCTGCAACCATTGTAAGCTTGTAACTTCTCCGGTTCAAAAAAATCACGGATAAAGTTTCCAAAATTCCAGGTCTTTCAATATCTTCTTCGATGAGTTTCGTCATTAATTTGTGATTAAAATCACTAGAAAGTTTAATTTCAGATATTTCCTTTTCTCTAAAATCAGCAAATGCTTTAATTAAACTATTCTCTATAATTCTATGATCGTACTCATCATCTTTACTTAAAAGACCCAACCTTGGTTTAACGAAATTTTTTAATGAAAATTTACGGTCCAATGCTAATCTCTCCTTTTTCATCTTTCAAAATCAGATGTTTTAACAATTCCCTCGCTTTAAAAAGCCTACTTTTTACCGTTCCTACGTTACATTTTAAAACAGCAGCGATATCTGCATAAGACATTTCTTCAAAATATCTTAATTCGATCACCTGTTTATATATATCGTCTAATTGTCCTATCTTTCTTATTAGATAACTTGACTCGTCAGATAGTTCTAATTTTTTTTCATACCCGACTCGATCATCAATAAATTGTTGTTCCGTATGATCAATAGGTTTTTCGATTTCCCTCTTTTTCTTTTGTAATAAGTCCTTTGACTTGTTTACCACAATTCGGTATAACCATGTATAAACACCGGATTCTGCTCTAAATTTTGAAATAGACTTAAATCCTGAAATCATAGCATCTTGCACAATATCTTCTGCGTCATCATCATCTCGTAACATAGATTTAGCTTTTCGAAAAAGCCTTTCACGATAAGGATTAACAAGCTCTATGTATGCAGATTTATCGCCTGATTTTATTTTCTGTAGAAGAATTTTTTCTTTCTCCCTTAACGTCATGGACACAATTTTTCACTCATTTACTTCATACAAGGAAAATCTTTTTCCTAACTCTATATCGATTAAAATTTATATATTTATCCTATGGTAATTAACCTTTTGGAATTTCTTTAATACTTTCTATTTTCTTCTCAAGATCATTTATTTTTTTTCGAAAATCACCCAGTTTTTGAACAAGTACGGAATTTTTCAAATAATCATTCAAAGGCTGTACGGGTGTACTTGCATAGGCTCCTGGTCGAGTTATACTTTTATTTACTCCTGCTCTGTGTAACAAAATAACATCATCTACTATTACCAAATGATCTAAAATTCCTGTTTGTCCGCTTGTAATAACTCTATTTCCAATTTTCGTTGATCCCGCAACAATAAATCCGGCAGTGAGTAAACAATCTTCACCAATTTCAACATTGTGTGCTACATGGCATAGATTATCAAATTTTGTTCCAGCCTTAATTCTTGTTTCTTGGTAAGTAGCTCTATCTACACAACAATTTGCTCCTAATCTAACTCGATCCTCTATAACAACATTACCAATTTGAGGTATTCGGTAACTCTTTCCATTTTTATCTTGAGCAAATCCGAAACCTTCGGAGCCGACTACGCTACTAGAACCAATAATAACTTCGTTTCCTATAATACAATTATAACCAATCACAACATTCGGGTGAATAATGCAATTTTCACCAATAATCGCGTTATGCTCTATTACAGTATTTGCCATTATAACCGAATTATCCCTAATTTCAACTTCTTTTCCTATAATTACTCCTGGTCCAATAACAACACTATCTTTGATTTTTGCACTTTCATGAACAATTGCAGAAGGGTGGCGTTTGTCCCATTCGCTTTGTTGAAAATTTCTATCCGTATACTTTTGCCGCAATAACGCCTGAGCTAATTTTGTATGCTCACATACTATAACAGACAATTCCTTTGTTCCTAAAAACTTTTCCTTTAAATCAGGGTGTGTAACTACAATAGAGGGTTGTTTTTGGGCAACCGAATCCACAAATTTAAGACTATCTACAAAAACCAAGTCTCCCTTTTTGCAATTTTCTGCCGGAGCAATATTAGTAGCTATGGTATCCTCTCCCAAAAGTTCTAAAAAAAGCCCTGTTTCTTTGAAATCGAAAAATATTTCAGATGCTAATTTTTTCATTCTTTTTAGTCTGACCTTTTACTTTATATGCAAATGTATTTTTTAGAAATAACTTTTGCAAATAAATTAATTGCAAGCATTTTTTATAGTAAAGAGACTTCCAGCTCGTTAAAATTACAACCTTTCGGCTTCCCTTAGCATGTCTCTTATTTTATCGTTTAAATTCGTTTGGGCGACCAGTTGTTCTGCGTGAAATGGATATCTATAACTCCAATTCTTTGATTCCGGTGTTCCAGGGACATTAATACGGTGTTCTTCAGGATGAAGAATCATATCACCTCCCTGCTCAATACTCCCGCTTAAATCTTTTGAGAGTATGTAGTCATGAAGCAGATTGATGCTAAAAATACTGTTTGTTTTTAAAGAAAATTTTACCATCATTTCTAACAATTTTACCCTATCAATCTCTTCCATAGCTTTAAAGACCTTTTCATAATCAATTTGTTTGGTTTCTTCTTCTATAATTTGATATTTGGAAAAAGCTTCTTTATCCATTATTGTTTTTAAAAATTCGATTTTTTCACTTGGAGAAATTTCGTCCCACCAAGCCAGTGAAATGGAAGTATCATGAACTGAAAGTGTAGAAACTGCATTTGTCCTGTAGTTATCATAAGGAAAAAAATCACCGCTATCAAAATTTCTAGTCCAGCGGACAACATCCAATCCAATAATTTGCTTTTTGTGAATACTTTCTCTAACAAATTGTGGAACAGCTCCCAGATCTTCAGCACAAGGTAGCATAGAAGAACTTTCCATAAACAAATCCAATATTTCTTCACCCATTTTTTTCCATATTGCTTCATCTTCCGATAAATGCTTCTGGGAGAGTTCCACAAGCCGCTTTTTTTCATCTTCTGATAGCTTCTGAAAGGCTTGACTTAAATAAAAATCCCAATGAAAAACATAATGATCCTTTTGAAATTCATAGATAATTTTATCGTCCACGTATTTTTTAAGGTCTAATTTGGGCTTTTCCGTTTGGATTTGATCTTCTTTCGTTTCTTTATATGTAAACTCTTCCCCTATAGTGCCAATTTGCGGGCTATAAAAACCGTATCGAGCTGTTTCCATTCCAGATGGTACAGCCCAAATTCGGTACATTCCTAATACGTGATCAATTCTATACAAATGGTAAAAATTTTCCAAATATTTTAGTCGATCTCTCCACCATTTATAATTTTCGGTTTTCATAGCATCCCAATTGATTATGGGAAATCCCCAGTTTTGACCGTCTTTGGAAAAATAGTCCGGTGGAGCACCGGCTTTCAATTCTAAGTTAAATAGGTAAGTTTTTGACCATATATCCGCACTGTTTTCGGAAGTCAAGATTGGCATGTCCCCTAGAAGATAAATTCCTTTTTCTTCCAACTCTTTTGCTATTTCTTTTAACTGTTGATAAGCAACGTATTGGAGCCATACCTTGAAATAAAACTCATCTTTGTTATTTTGGATAATTTCCTTCTGTATTTCTTTTGAGTATTTAGAACCATATTCCCAGTTTTTCCAATGCTTACCTTGGTTTTTTTCATATAGTATTTTAAAGGCAGAATAATCATAAATCCAATCATTTACACTGGCAAATTCATCTAAAACTTTAAAAAGTTCTTCGGAACTTCTCTTTTTGAATTCTTGTCGTAAATATACCAGTTTTAACATACGGATTCTTTCGTGGTTAATATGAATTGACTTTACTGTTGACGATCTCGACTTTTCGCCTCTACCAAGCATATAAAGTGAAATAAACAATGGATCAATTGCAAAGGCAGATACGGAACTATAAGGACTTCTACCAAAACCCATGTCATTCAAAGGAAGTATTTGAATTATACTAAATCCGCATTTTTCTGCCCAATCCTTTAATATGCGCAAAGAATATATATCGCCACATTCATAAGAATGTCTTGATAAAATGGAAAATAAAGGAAAGGCAAAGCCAGCCCGTTTTTTGCTTCTAATTATTTCTCGATATGGTAACATTTCTTTATGACTCATACTATTGGATAGATTTTTTTGTATAGAAAAGTTTTAAATAAATTTTTAATTTTTATGTTTATAGGGATTGCTTTTCAGTGCAGTTAAACATCCATTGAATGCCAAATTTGTCAGTGCAACTTCCAAAATATGCACCCCAAAACATATCTTGCAATTCCATTGTGATTTTTCCGTCATCTGATAACTTTTCAAAGAGTTTTTTGGTTTCTTCTCTTGTATTCGGTTCAAGATTGATATATATATTATTGCCTTTAAGAACGTTAAATCCCATGGATTCAGGAGCATCAGTTCCCATTAAGACATGTCCTCCTAAAATGAGTAATTCAATGTGCATTACGAGGTTTTTATCTTCTTCTGCCATTGGTGGCATATCACCTGTCGATGGAATATCGCGAAACCGAGCAATTCCACCACCGCTAAAATCTCCACCGAAAACGGATTTATAAAAATTAAATGCTTCTTCAGTATTACGAGAAAAATT
The DNA here is from genome assembly GCA_024233865.1 of Leptospiraceae bacterium. Classification (GTDB taxonomy): domain Bacteria; phylum Spirochaetota; class Leptospiria; order Leptospirales; family Leptospiraceae; genus JACKPA01. Next base: position 68,951 of record JACKPA010000017.1, read on the forward strand.
TAAATAAGTACTGACTCTTGCCATTTTTTTAATTCCCTTTTAATTTACTTTTTTATGATTTGAGATAACCACATCATTTCTATTTGAATAACCATCTGTCAATTGTAATATAAATTAACTTTGTATCTTATGTAGGGAAAAAAATTCTAAATACCAAATCCAGGTTATGATTTTACAATGGATTTTAGAAAGAAAAGAAGATATTGGTTTGACTCGTAGGTGATATAATTAAAATAAATTTTTAGATGGTAAAAAGTTATAAGCTATATATTAAAGTTCCGGGCACATCCGCTAATCTTGGTCCAGGTTTTGATGTACTAGGTTTAGCTCTAAAAATTTATAATGAATTTACTTTTGAATTTAGTAAAAAGTCTTCTTATAAAATACAGTTGCACAATGGCGGTATTCCTCCTTTTGAACCTGAAGATGATTTGGTTCGATTTAGTTATCTAAAGTATTTTAAGCATTTTTTAGATTCCGTCGAGCCACTTCCTTACGATGTTACAATGAAATTGGGATTACCAATAAAAGGTGGGCTTGGCTCAAGTGCTAGTGCTGTAGTTGCCGGATTTACGGCTGCTTTTCATATACACAAGCAATTTTTTAAAAAGAAAAAGCTTCCTACGGAAAGCCAGTTTTTGTATGAATTAGCACTTTTAGAGGGCCATCCGGATAATACAACTCCGGCATATTTAGGCGGATTTATTCTATCTTTTTTTGAAAACGGAGAACGTTTACAATATTTTAAGAGAATTTTTCCAAAAAATGTCTCTCTTTTTATTTTGATTCCAGACGCTCAAGTGGCTACAATCAGTTCGAGAAAAAAGTTACCGGAAAAATACGAAGTACAGGATGTTGTTTACAATATGAGTAGGGTAGGGACTTGGATTGAATTTTTTAATTCCAAGAAGTTTAAGCACCTCCAAAGCGCTTTAAATGATAGGGTTCATACTCCTTACCGGTTAAAAGAATTTCCATTTTTAAACTCGATTATTGAAAAAATAAGCCAGCTTGACGGCGGATATTCACTATCGGGGAGTGGTCCTAGTATTTTGATTTATTCCAAAAAAAGCAATGGGAAAAACTTTGCAAAACATTTGGAAGTGGCTATTTCCGAAAGTATGAAACAATCTAAAATTCCTTATTATTTTGGAGAAGTTCTGCCGGAACCAAATGGTATAGACGTAAAGATACTAACATGAGTGAAAAATTCATAGCTATTGGTGATATTCATGGATGTTATGATGAATTACAGCAAATTCTCGATCGAACTTGCAAATTTCCGGAGCATAAGCTTGTTTTCCTTGGCGATTATATAGACAGAGGTCCAAATGATAATGAAGTTATAGAAACACTGAAAAATATAGATGGTATTTATATAATGGGAAACCATGAATATTTTCTGATTGATTCCATCGAACCGATTTTGGACGCAAATAAAAAGAACTTTTTTAGGGACAAGATTCTAAAACAAAAGAATTTAAAACTCGGGAACTATATTTGGTTAAAAGAAAACCTAATCTTTAAATATGAAACGGATTTTTATATATTCACTCACGCGGGATTAAACCCCAATAAACCTCTCGAAACGCAAGAAGCAGAGGATTATGTATTGTCAAATTCACCAGAACCATACCCTCAAACTAATAAAACAGTTGTTCATGGACACATACACAAAGACGATATTATGTTTATTGGAAATAATGTTTTTGTGGATACCGGCTGTGCGATGGGTGGTTGTTTGTCTGCATTAGTTTTACCGGAAAAAATTAAGCTACAGAGTAGAAAGTCTAAAAATTATTTTCAAACGAATGTTCTCGGGTATGAAACATGAAACCAAAAAAATGCTTTAAATTCAAGCGATTATAGTCATTCTAATCATAGTATAATTCCCCCTTCTCAAAGGTGTTTAGGAGAAGGGGGTTGTAAAATTCTTACGAATAAAGTTTCTTTATTTTGTCTTCATATTTTTGCGTAATGATGTGGCGTTTCATTTTGAGTAAGTTTGTAAGCTCATCACCCACTTCAAAAGGTTTTGTAATTAGGAAAAAATCCGCTACTTGCTCAAAAGATTTAAAACCGGTTTTTACGCTGTTGTGGTTTTTAATCTCTTTTTTGTAGAAGCTAGTAACATTTGGATCTTGTATCAATTTAGCCGGGTCAGTTTCCGTAACTCCGTTTTCTTTACACCATTCTTTTAGTTTATCAAAATCCGGAATGATAATTGCGCCAAGCGTTTTTTGATCTTGTCCGACAACCATACATTGGGCTATATAAGGTGATTCACAGATTTTATTTTCTATAGGAACCGGTTCAACGTTTTCACCACCAAGAAGAACTATGGTTTCTTTTGCTCGACCTGTGATGGTTAAGGTGTTTTTGAAATTGATCATCCCTAAGTCACCTGTATTTAAGAATCCGTCATCACCTATCGTTTTTTTGGTGGCTTCTTCATTTTTATAGTATCCTTTCATCACCTGAGGACCTTTGATAAAAATGATACCTTTGACTCCTTTTTGTCCGGTAACCTTTCCCGTATCTCCGTCAACGGTGGTTAACAAGTTATTATTGAAGTCACGAAGTTGTAGAGTTGATTTGGGAGCTACTACACCTACGGAACCCATAACAAGGTGCTCAAAACTTCTGTGAGCAATCACTGGAGTCGTTTCCGTCATACCATAACCTTCAATAACATTCAAACCAATATCATTAAAAAATTCGTCAACGTGTCTTTGTAAAGCACCGCCACCGGAAAGGGTAGCCTTTAGGTGTCCGCCTGTAGCAAGTCTGATTTTGGATAAAACGATTTTATCAAGAACAAAATTGTTTAACACAAGTCCCAAAACCCCAACGACAATCAAGACTATGCTTAAAGGAGGGATAAAAGACAAACCTATGGCAGCTAAAAAGCTTACGATTGACATGGTGAAAGGACCAGTAAAAATCAAGGCTAAAATGGATTTCAAGCCCCATCCCAATGAAACAATTGGATTCCTTCCTACATAATCTACCTCATTTCCTTTTAAAAACCTTAGAGCACCATGGTAGTTTTTGGAGTAAAAGTAAGCGATATCGAACAAAGTCTTTCTTATAGGTGGAGTCAATTTTGGATCGTTTAATCTATTGTATATTCCCAAATAGATACTCTCCCAAAGTCTTGGAGCAGATGCCATAAAGGTTGGATGTGCTTTTGCAAAATCATCTCGTAAATCCCTGACATTTGTAAAATAGGTTGAAACTCCATAATAGAACGAAATGTAATAGAGCAATCGCTCAAATATATGCCAGACAGGTAAAATACTCAAGAATTTATCTTTATGAGTAATATGTATCCTAGGTGAAACGTCTTTCATTTGGTGCATCATGTTAGAATGCATAAGCATCACACCCTTAGGATCACCGGTAGTGCCGGATGTATAAATAAGAGTGAATAAATCATCCGGTTGAATCTTTTCAATTCTTTCCTCTGCTTTTTTGGAACCTCCTTCTCTAAGTTTTTTTCCATTTTCAATCAAATCATATAATTTAAGAACACCTGTTGCCGTTGATTTGGGATCCATCATAATAATAGTTTTGACATTTGGGACTTTACTTTTTACTTTATTAAATTTGTCCAGCATTTTATCATGCTCGATAAAAACTATTTTTGCTCCAGAATGGGTTAAAATATATTCTAGCTCTTTTTCGGTTACATCTGTCCCCCTGGGAACATCTGCAGCTCCTGAGCAAACTACACCAATATCGGCAATCGCCCATTCCAATCTGTGGTCTGCCATTAAGCCTACGTGTTCTTTTGCTTGCAAGCCCATGTCAATTAGAGCTTCTGATAAGCTTATCCCCAGATCATATAGTTCTTTGAATGTAACTGACTTGTAGTTTTTCTTTTCATCTTTAGAAAAAAACGAAGGTTCATTTGCATACTTTTCCGATGCTTTTCTAATAACTTCAGCGAGATTCTTGGTTGATTCCATCAATTATCCTCCTAAAAAGTCTTCCTTATCCATAATTTAATTATCAATTAAAAAGTAACTATAGCCAAGGTTTATAGTGCAAGATATTTTTTGAATTGTAGATAAAATTGTTAATAAATTTTACCAATTAAGAAGTTTTTTTAAGAATCCAGATTCGATTTTGATAATTGTCAAGGTAAGAAGAATAACCTCTTTCAAAATCGCAACTCTCAAGCATTAAACTTGAGAGCTGGAGCGATTCCAGCTCAATTCCATTTAGTAAAAAAGTAATTGAGCCAGGTTCGATTTTGCAGTGTTTTGATGGTTTACTAAAAATTAAATAAAGTCCATCTTCAGTCAAAAGCTCGGAATGTTCCTTTCTAGCTTTAACGATTTTCAGTTGAAATAGCTCTGAAAAAAGATTTGCCGATTGGATGCAATCTTCCGATTTTAAGTTTGCCGCATATAAACAAAAATGAGGCTTCATAAAAATAAAAACATTTATGGTTCAGTTTTTTACTCTTCTGAATCAGGAGCAGTTTTTACTTTGCTTTTTTTAGCTTGCTTTTTGTGTTTCTTGGCTTGCTTTTTGTTTTTCTTTTTAGCTTGCTTTTTGTGTTTCTTGGCTTGCTTTTTGTTTTTCTTTTTAGCTTGCTTTTTGTCTTTTTTAGCAGCAGGCTTTTCTTTTTTTGCTTCCTCTTTTTTAGGAGCTTCTTTTGCGGTTTCCTCTGTAGCACTTTTCTCGCTAAATTCGTCTAAATCGTCTTCTTGAGCAACCAATGCTCCCATTGATAAGAAAGCAATAATAAGAAATGAAATGCCTAACTTTTTAATCATATGTTATTCTCCGTAAAGTTTGTCATAAAAACATGAAAAGGAAATGAAACGCATAAATATTCTATCCTTATAGATAGACCTATATTGCGAACTTCTATATTTACATGTCTTTATATATTTGTTCGCTACCATAAAGAAAGGTCATTTTTATTAAAAGCTAAATTTATATTATACAAGAAAATTTTAGAAAAAATTTTGGGTTATTTCCATTTTTTTTGAAATCAATAATTCGCTTTTTTATTCGATGAAGCACCTGAATTTTCGGAAAAAGACTTTTTTCCAATAGAAAATACTTGGTACTATAAAGTATATAATTTACAATGAGAACAAAATTCAATATCAATAGGGCTTGAAGTGAGTTTAATTATCTTTGTAATATGTATCTTGCTATTTAATTTATCCGTTGTGGCTGATGACTTTCATTATATACATTCTTTTTATGGACCAAGGGCATCCGGAATGGGTGGAGCATTTACTGCTATTTCCGATGATGCATCTGGAACATACTACAATCCAGCGGGATTGTCGTTTGCATACAATGATTCAATTTCCATCAATGCAACAAGCTATCAGATTACCAAAAAGGATTATCATAATATTTTTGGACCTTGGCAAGATTATAACCAGGTTTCCAGAAAATACCTTCCGGATTTTGTCGGAACGGTTATGGCGGTTAAGAAATTCAAACTTGGCTTTTCTGTTGTGAATGGAATCAATGATTCTTATGATCAATCCAATAAGATTTATCTTCCGGCATCAATTTCAAATATAGCTTCTTTGGACGTAGGATTTATGCAGGAAAAATTTAATATTTTGATTGGTCCTAGTGCTTCTTATCTTTTTACCGATAAATTGTCTTTGGGAGCGACTTTGTATTATATGTACGATACGTCTAAAAGTGTTTCCAAAAGGGTAGACGAAAAATTTACGGCGGATATTGCAAGTCTTGAGCTGCAAGAAAGGAGAGAAACAAGAGGTTTTCTTCCGGTTATAGGTATGCAATATGTGATTACTCAGAAGATTGTTATGGGATTGACCTACAGAAAAACTTTTATAACCGGTGGAACTATACACCAAAAAGAAACTTTGATTGAGACCCAGCCCCTTCTTGCCAATATTGATCCTGCTTTAACGAACCTTATTGACGGTTATATGCTAGTCTCAGAGAGAAACGACACTATGTCAACGGTTGTCCTTAATAACTATTTGGTATTGGGAACCCCTATTACTTATAAGATTCCTGAACTAAACCAATTTAACCTGGGATTCGCCTTTTTTCAGAGTAAAAAGTTGATTATGTCGGTTGATTTTATGTATGTAACCCCTTATAAGTATTATTTACCTCAAGTGGAATTTGATCCGCATCGAAGCGTAGCTTCATTTTCGTCTCCCACTAAGAACAATTTGGAGCGTAAAGCTACCCATAACTATGCAATTGGTGCTGAATATTATTTAACTGATAGGTTTATCCTCAGAGCCGGTCTTTATACAAATCGCTCTAATGGTAAGGTAACACCTTGGGGGCAGACTGCTCTCGAACTTGCCCTAAACGATCAACTAGGCGGAAATTTTACTCTTCCTTTGAACAGCAATCTAAACTATATCTATTTAAGCAATCGGCAAGAATACGTAAATAAGCATGGTTATACTTTAGGTTTTGGGTTTATGACCTCAAATTCTTCCATTGCATTCAATGTTGTTAAGGAAAATGGTTCTGGAGGTGCAAGAATTGAAGAAGCAGAATTACCACACAAAATGTTAAAAAGCAAAACAACGTTTTATGTAAATGCAACACGTAGGTATTAAAAACACTTTACAGTTCCAGTGCATAAGATAGAATCGCAGTTTCAGGAAAAAATGAAAAACCAGTTTGAACTAAAATTAGAAATTCTAAAATCGGAGAGTATTCGTCTTCTCATTTTGATGATCATGATCCTTTTTTCTACGGTATTAGAATTACCGGTTATCTTATTGCCTCAAGAATATGTCCCTAAATTTTTGCAATCTTCTTCCATTCCCATTGATCGGCACATAGTCCTTGTACTTAGTATGCTATTTTTGGCGATAGTTTTTGCAGTCATGTATTTTTATGTGAGTAATCTCGTTCGACTAAAGAAAAGCATACCTACAAGCATAGTGGTTGTGAACAGTTTGTCTGAAATTATGATTCCCACCTTTGTCGCATTCACTTTTTATCTATCAAACACAAATACGCCTTACTATATCCTTCTTTACTCGAAAGTATATCCTATTTACGTGTTTTTCGTAATATTATCAATTCTTAGGTTTCGATTTGCTTTTTCTTTTTTTTCAGGGTTTATGAGTGCATTAAGTTTTGCCCTGGTCAGCCTTCCATTTACGAATATTGGTCATTCCGAACAAACCGTATTGTCCTTTTATCTTTTGATCCAAGGTTTGTTTGCCGGTTTTGTTGCCAAACAACTCAGAAAATGGCTAAGAAAATCAATAGAAGCCATAGAAGAGCAGAATCGAATTAAAAATATATTCGGACAGCATATTTCTGAGGCTGTGATGGATAAACTGATTAGAGAGAAAAAGGATAAAATAAGCGAAACACAAAAAGTATGTGTTATGTTTCTTGACATAAGAAATTTTACCAAATTTTCAGAAAACAAAGAAAATGATGAAATTGTTCGATACCTTGATATTCTTTTTGAATCAATGATAGACAGTGTTACGTATCACCAAGGAATTATTAATAAATTCTTAGGGGATGGGTTTATGGCTGTTTTTGGAGCACCCTTTTCATCCGATAATGACACTATTAATGCGATAAAAGCATCTAAGGATATACTGAAATCAGTTAAAGAGAAAGTAGCCTCTGGAAAAATTCCTCCAACAAGAATTGGTATCGGGTTACATACGGGAAATGTACTAACGGGGCATATCGGATCGTCCAAGAGAAAAGAATATACCATTATTGGCGATACGGTTAATACAGCTTCCCGAATAGAATCCCTGAATAAAGAATACAATACACAAATTCTTTTTTCCGAATCTGTTGTTAATGAAATTGGTAATGACTATCCGGACATTAGCTACATCGGAGAATCTAAAGTAAAAGGGAAAGAAATACCTATCAAAATTTATACCTTGGATATATAAGAAATTTTGAATGATTTTTGAGATTTACAATTTAAGTAACCTTCCAAGCACTTGAGTGCTTTAGAATCGACACCCAAAAGGTTGCTTTCAAAAACAAAATGTCGTATTGTAAAAACCATGAAAACACAACGACTTTTTGAAAAAAATATAATTCAAGACTTTTTTGGGAACCCAAAAACAATAACAAATAAATCAAGTAATGCTTGGAAAAAATGGCTGGAATACTTTTCCGAAAATGCCAAACGTTCAATTCCAGAACCTTTTTTTATGCCTTTACCATATCGTCCAAGGAAAGTAAATGTTTTGCTTCGATCTCTCGCCATATTCCAATTGGGAGAAACCGGAGAAGGTCGAATCGTAAAAGAAATTCAAAAGAAGCATTTGCGAGGTACGGATAAAAACTTCAATCAGTGTATTTCCTATTTTATCAAAGAAGAAGGGAGGCATGCAAGACTTCTAGGACTTTGCATCCAAAGTCTTAACGGAAAACTTTTGTCAAAAAATTGGAGTGCAACGCTATTCACCAAACTTCGTAGGCTTATAGGAATTCGTGCCAAACTATTTATGTTGGCAGTAGCAGAAGTGATTGGATTTTCCTTTTATTCTTCCTTTTATAACAGGCTGCCTAAATCTCATCTCAGTTGCATACTGTCGGAAATAGCTAAAGATGAAGAAAAACATCTTCTGTTTCACGCTGAATTTTTTCAAAACCACTTTCGATCCAGGTATTTTAAAAAGCTATTTCTGTTGATTTGGTGTATGGCTGTATCTGTAGTTGTAGAATTGGTTTTATGGAATCATCGAAAAACGTTTTCCGAATTTGGAATTTCGCGTCAATTCTATTTGGGCAAGGTATCCTCTCATACCCAAATTTTTGCAGACATTCTTATGAGTGAAGGTAAATCCATACATCCTATTTTTAAGGAGGTGAACGTATGAATATGAAAATTATACCAAAACATACGGCTGTGATAATGGACGGAAACGGAAGGTGGGCTACAAAAAGTGGAATGTCCAGAGTGAAAGGTCATAAACAGGGAGTTTATGCTTTGTTAGAATTGATAGATTTGGCAATTGAATTTAATCTACCTTGTGTATCTTTGTATGCTTTTTCTACGGAAAATTGGAAACGTCCAGAGAAAGAAGTAAAAGCCATTTTTTTTCTTTTAACGGAATTTTTTAATACTTATTTAAAATCCATACTGGATAAGGATATTCGAATCCTCCACTCTGGAGATAAACGCCAAATCTATCCGGATGTTGTTAAAAAAATAAACAAAGCGGTTGAGCTGAGTGAAACAAATAGAGGATTAACTGTTAATTTATGTATCGATTATGGTGGAAAGTCAGAACTGGTTCGAGCTTTTAATCGGTTATTTTGCAAGTTACAAAAGCAGGAAATTCAAGAAATTAACGAGCAAGAAATTGAGAAGGAACTTTATACATATCCTTTACCACCCGTTGATCTTTTGATACGTACGGGTGGTGAGAAGCGGCTTTCTAATTTCCTTTTATGGCAGAGTGCTTATGCTGAACTGTATTTTACCGATACCTTTTGGCCTGATTTTGGAAAAGATGAATTTATAAATGCTTTGGATTGGTTTGCACACCGTCAAAGAAGGTTTGGAAGTGTTTAGCTCTTTGGGAAATTTAAAAAGAAGTTGACATCGAGGAAACAAAAATCATAAGATATGGAAAGCGCAGAGGAATTATGAAAAAGTTTTTTAATACAGCAGGACCAATTAAGCCGGAAAATCATTATCATATTCCACCCTTAGAAAGATGGGATTTGGATGAAATCACAGTGCTCATTGAGCAAGAAAAATATTTTGTTCTCCATGCTCCCAGACAGACAGGAAAAACGTCTTGTTTATTGGCTTTAATGGAACATTTAAACAAGGAAGGGAAATTCAAAGCTTTGTATGTGAATGTGGAAGTTGCTCAAACTGCAAGGGATGATGTAAGCAGGGGAGTTCAAGCAATACTTGGGACATTGGCAAACCAAGAAAGGGCTTACTTAAAAGAAAACATCCTTGATAAAAATTGGTATGAGACTTTCCAGAGAAACTCACCGGATCAAGCCTTAAATTCTATGCTTACGCTCTGGGTAGAAAACTCTTCCAAACCAACAGTTTTGTTGATTGATGAAGTCGATGCATTAGTAGGAGATACATTGATTTCGGTTCTTAGACAAATTCGTACTGGATACACAAGCAGACCTCTACACTTTCCGCAGTCGATCATTCTTTGTGGGGTAAGGGATGTAAGAGATTATCGGATTCATAGTTCCAAACACAAAGAAATCATTACCGGTGGAAGTGCCTTTAATATAAAAGCTGAATCTATGTGTCTAGGGAATTTTACTTCCGAAGAAGTGAAGTCACTCTATTTACAACATACAACAGGGACCGGGCAGAAATTCGACGAAGAAGTATTTCATTTTATTTATGAACTAACAAACGGACAGCCTTGGCTTGTGAATGCTCTTGCCTATGAAGCTTGTTTTAAAATAAAGGAAAATAGGGATAGAACCAAGACAATTACAAAAGAAATCATGGAAGAAGCAAAAGAAAATATCATTCTCAGGAGAGATACACATATCGATCAGCTTATAGACAAGTTATCAGATGAAAGGGTTCGTAAGATTATAGAGCCGTTATTGGAAAATGAGGATGAAATAGGTAACGCTCCTACTGATGATCTACAGTATGTAATTGATTTGGGATTAATCCGCAAAGATGAGAAAAAGATTATTATCTCAAATGGGATTTACCGTGAAATCATACCTAGAGAATTAACCTATACTACTCAACTTACCATTCATCACGAAACACCCTGGTATATCGACAAAATAACCAACAAACTTCAAATGAAGAAGTTGCTTGCTGCGTTTCAAGACTTTTATAGAGAACATTCTGAACATTGGTTAAAGGGTATGCAATACAAGGAATCCGGACCGCAATTGTTGCTCCAAGCGTTCCTACAGCGCATTGTCAATGGTGGTGGGAGGGTGGAAAGAGAATACGGACTTGGAAGAAAACGAACTGACTTGTATATCCGATGGTTTTATGATGAGACAGATAAAAGCAAATCTCAAAAGATAGTAATAGAGTGTAAAGTGATACGCAAATCGAAAGAAGCTACAATAGAAGAAGGTCTAATACAAACGATTGAATACAAGGATAAATGTGGAGCAGAGGAAGCTTATCTTATCCTATTTGAAAAATCTCAAAACAAGACTTGGGAAGAAAAGGTTTTTCAGGAAGATGGAATCCATAACAATTATACAATTCCTATTTGGGGAATGTGAAAGAAATTAATTACCAGCTTTTTTTAATCTTTCGCGGATTGAATTAAACTCTATATTATTTCCATACATATACTTGACAATATTATTAATGTAAACAATGTTTACTTTATATACTAAAAGGGAGATATCAAGTATGAATACAAAAAATTTAGAAAATAGTTATGATGTTATATTTATAGGTTCGGGGATTGGTAGTCTAACTGCCGCAAGTCTACTAGCACAGCACAACAATAGTAAAGTTTTAATCTTAGAAAAACATTTCCAGGCTGGAGGTTTTACACACGAGTTTCAAAGAAAACAAAATAAATATTCTTGGGATGTTGGAATTCACTACATTGGAGATTTAGGAGAAAAGAGTTTTTTAAGAAAAGTATTCGATTCTATAACCAGAAAAGGTGTAAAATGGGAAAGAATGAAAGAACCTTTTGAAAAGTTTGTATATCCTGATAAAACTTTTTCTGTATACGGAGAGCCAGAAAGGTATATCTCTGACTTAATAAAAGAATTTCCGGAAGAAGAGCAGGCGATACGTAAATATTTCAAAGATGTTCAAAGGACTGCAACACTAATCGGTAAGCATACGATGTTAAGATTGTCACCTCCTCCTTTAGAGACTCTAATTGGATTATTTGATACGGAAAAGCCAATTCTAACTTTAAAAGATTATTATGATATTCATTTCAAAGACGAAAGATTAAAAGGTATCTTAACTTCTCAATGGGGTAATTATGGACTTCCTCCCCACCTTGCTTCTTTTGCAATCCATGCTCAAGTTGTCCAACATTATTTGAATGGTGGGTATTTTCCTCTTGGAGGGTCTGGTAAAATATTTGAATCTATAGAACCAATTATAGAAGAAAAAGGTGGAAAGACATTAACCTCACATTCTGTTGAAGAAATTTTGATAGAGGACAATAAAGCTGTTGGTGTTAAGGTAAAAACACTCAGAGGAGAAGAAAAAGATACTTACCAAAACTTTTATGCTCCTGTTATTGTTTCGAATACAGGTGCATATTCAACTTATATGTGGTTAATTCCAGAAACCCAAAATATCAGTTTTCGAGCAGATTTAAAAAACTTTTTTGAATCTTTAACTTCTATTAGTAGTATTACTATCTATCTAGGCTTAAAAGATAATCCTCAAAAACTTGGATTTCAGGGAGAAAATCATTGGATTTATGCTACTTACGATCATGATAAAGCTTTTGTAAATAGAAAAAATTGGTTAGAAGATGGCGATATACCAATTGCATATCTTTCTTTTCCAAGTTTAAAGAACCCGGAAGCAAAAGCTCATACAGCAGACATCATCAGTTTTTTGGACTATGAATTTTTTGAAAAATGGAAGGACAAACCTTGGAAAAAAAGGGGAGAGGATTATAAAGAATTAAAAGATAAAATTGCTGATAAACTTATCAATTATGTAGATTCTAAGTATCCTGGTTTCAAAGATATGATAGACTATATAGAAGTATCAACACCTATAACGAACGAACACTTTACTTCACATCCCAAAGGCTCTATTTATGGGCTACCTTGTGTTTCAGAACGTTACGATAAAGAAAAATGTCCTTGGTTTGATATAAAAACGCCAATTAAAAATTTATATCTTACTGGCGCTGATACTTCCTCACCAGGTATTTCGGGTGCATTAATGGGTGGTTTAAATGTTGCAAATGTACTAATGGAAGGAAAGAATATAATTAAATTCATATCGAAAAGCTAATTATTTTCAATTTATAATATTTATCAATATGACTTTCGCACCAAAAGAGAATTTAGAACAAGAATCTTTGTACAACTCGATTGTAAAACGACTACAAGAGAGTGAAAGAACCTATAAGTTGATTTCGGAAAATATTAGTGATATGATTTCTATTTATCTTTACAATGGTGAAATCGTATACGCGTCTCCTTCTTCCACGAATCTTTTGGGTTATGAAGCTAAGGATTTAGTAAACAAAAACATATACGACTATATACACCCAGACGATAGAGAAAACGTTAAATTAGAATTGTATACATCCATAACAATGAAAAAAGAAAGTGTTATTAGCAGTTACCGAATGATAAAAAAGGATAAAAGCTATATATGGGTAGAAACAAATTCAAAACCTATTTACAATTCCAATAAAACATTGGTAAACATCCAAGCTTCTACTCGAGACATATCTGAGAGAAAAAGAGCAATGTTGTCTATTAAGAAAGCTTATGATGAAGTTACCGCTTACCAAACAGCTTTGAATAATTCAGCTATTATAGCTTATACAAATCCCGAAGGTGTAATTACCGAAGTGAATGATAAGTTTTGCAAAATTTCCAAATATTCCAAAGAAGAACTTATCGGGCAAACTCATAGAATTTTGAATTCAGGTATTCATCCCAAAGAATTTTTTTCTGATCTATGGGATACAATTTCAAAAGGTGATGTGTGGAAAGGAGAAATATGTAATAAAAATAAAGAAGGGGGGTTGCATTGGCTAGATACAACCATACTCCCATTTTTGGATGAAAATAAAAAACCTTTTCAATACTTGGCAATTCGTTTTGATATTACTACGCAAAAAGAATGGCGGGAAGGAGTCAAAGGAGCTTTGGAAAAAGAAATCGAATTGAACGAGCTAAAAAATCGATTTATTGCTACTACATCTCATGAATTCAAAACTCCTCTTACCACTATTCAGTCTAGCATAGATATTTTAACTGATACGATAGATCAGCTAAGCGAAACACTAAGACCAAAATACGAAAGGCATTTTGGTCGTATAAATAATGCAATTAACCGATTGACAAGCCTTTTAGATGATATTTTGATATTGGGGCGATTAGAAGCTGGACGAATGCCCTTTCGTCCTGTAGAAGTAGATATAACGTCTCTTGTTAGGCATGTCGTTAAGCAACATTTTTCAGAAAATCCCGATGGTCGGCAATTGCTTATTCATACAGAGGGAAACGTTAAAAACATTTCAATCGATCCTGTTATTTTCACTCATATCCTTGTAAATCTGATAGGTAATGCTTTTAAGTATTCAGAAGGAAAAAAAGATCCGGAGTTAAATTTAAAATTTGGAGATACTTCCTTTACAATGGAGGTAATTGATTATGGAATTGGAATTCCAAACCAAGAGAGAGAACAAATCTTCTCCTCTTTTTTTAGAGCTTCTAATACTTTTGAAATCAAAGGTACAGGACTTGGTTTGGTAATTGCGAAGCAAATGGTTGATATACACGGTGGAACAATTCGTTTTGAAAGTGAGGAAAATATAAAAACAGTATTTACGGTAAAAATTCCTTGTTCTGACATGAGTTTTGATTAAATTTATGCCTACATCCTCACACCTCAATATTTAAAAGCATCATGTCGTCACCTCTTTGAGAATTTGAATAACGCAATACTGCATTTGTTACTTCCCTTACATAATCTTTGCCTTTACAAGATGACTCGTCCAGTAGAATTTGTTTAAATCTTTCTAATCCTAACATGTTTTCTGTTTCATCCATTATTTCATAAAAACCATCCGAATAAAAAATCAGCCTGTCTCCTTTTTGAACCTTGTACGAATAATAGTTAAAAATAGGATTTGGTATCAAAAGAAGAGGTTGTCCTTTTCCCGGAAGTTCTTGAATAGTATCATTCCTGATTATGAAGCCGGGTGATTGACCAGCATAAGAATATTCCATCATTCCTGTATTTGTATCTAATCGTAGATAGGTGGCTACCAGATAATGAGTTTTACTTACAGAGGCAAGAGAATCATTCATAGAATAAAGAGCTTCTAGTATACTTAACTGAGAATGTTCCAGAAGATTAAAATTTAAAACGGACATTGCGGAAACCATTGCTGCAGAAATTCCATGTCCCGAAACATCACCTATAAAAAGGTCTATAACTCCAAAAGAAATTTCTTTATAAGTCATAAAATCACCGCCTATTTTTTCAAAAGGTTCATAATAAGGGTAAAAAGAATGTCCGTTTCTTGCAGGAAAGTTTTTCGGAATTAGGGCAACTTGTGTTTCTCTAGCTAATTCTAATTCTTCAGAAATCTTATCATAAAAATCTTTTATGGTATACTCTTTTTTCTTTTTGTCTGTTATGTTTCTTAGAATCACTAGGTATTGAATAGGCTTATTGTTTTGTTGTTTGAATACAGCATATCGAATGGATAACCAGAAAATGGATTTATTATCGCCAAATTCTAATTCATCTTCTTTGAAATCAAATTCCGATTCCGTATTGGAATTTATACAATTTTCCAAACCAGTCAATACAGCACTCAAAAAATCTCTTTCGGTCTTGGTATCAATGGAAGAATATACTTGTTCTCCGATTTGAATAATCTTTAAAAATTCCTTGTTATTAAAAATAATTCTTTTATATTCTAAATCATATATAAAAATCCCATCGGGTGATATGGAGAGCATAGAAGCAAGAAATATTTTTTGAGAATGTTCTGATTCCAATTCTTGTTTTATGGTAAATATTTTATCATCTACATAGTCATCTAGCTTTTTTCGTTTTTCCAAACGAGCTTTCACACTACTCACCAGGTCTTTTTTTCGAAAAGGTTTGGTGATGTAGTCGTCTGCACTCATGTTCATACCCTTTCTGATTTCACCGTCTGTGGACAATGCACTTAAAAATAAAAATGGAATTTCATTGAATTCTTTATTGTCTTTTATGCTTTCCAACAGTTGATAGCCATCCATTTCAGGCATCATAATATCACAAAGTATTAAATCCGGAACATCAACACTTAATACGTTAAGTCCCTCTTTTCCATTTGTGGCAGAAATTACGATATATCCTGCATCTTCCAAGATTTCTTTAAGATTTTCTCTTACGTTTGTTTCATCTTCAATTATCAAAATTTTTTGCATTTCATTTAATTGTTTTATATTTCTCTTTAATTCACTTGAGTTTTTTAAGGATATATCTTTTAAATTTCTTTAATTTAATTTTGGCTATGCGATATGCAAATCGAATCCCTTTTCCAACAGGTCTGAAAATCCAGCTAATCCATTTCCAAGCAAACCGAATGGGCGCAAAAATCGGGTTTAGTACAGGACTAAGATACACATAAATTTTTTGTAGATAGATAGATATTCGATTATTTATAAATCGAAGAAAACGAAGTGGGGCAGAATCTCTAATATTTATATCCGTTCTAGTAGCCATGATATAAAGGCTAATACAGGCAATAACGATATTTGCACTCCATGGACCAATCCAATCCGGAACTTTGGACTTATAAGAAACGCCACTACCAATAATAAAAAATACGTAATAAATAAACAAGAACACGATAGCCAAGGTAAAGCTCATTCCTTTTCCGGATCGTTTCACTACCAAACCAAGGGGAAAAGACAAAAAGAAAAAAATCTGACAGGAAATGGGCATCGCAACCCTTTTATGTATTTCCACATTAAATGCAGTCAACGTTTTTTGAGAGTCTTTTAACAAACCCATAAGTTGGGTTAAAACCGCATATTGATTGGAAAGCTGGCTTGGTTCTACGGTTTTATTGGTAGCTCCCACTATAATATCCCGTTTCATTTGCTCGATCATACTTTCCAAACCATCTACTCCCTTAATGGAAAGCCCCATTTCTTTTACCATTTCCAAGCCGGGTATATTTTCAAAACCTTCAGATTCGATATTGTCTCTAATCTTTATCAATGCAGGAAATGAAAATGTCTCCGGTTTTATATTAAAGCCTATCACCTTTTTTTCCTTGTCACTTTTTACGTTGTAATCCATTTCTCCGTTTATAAAATTTGTAACAGATAAACCGTCTTTTAGCTCATTCCATTCAATCACAAATCCTTCTTTTAAACGAATTGCCTTTTCAAACTGTCCGGCATCATTTTTCTTCTCGACCATATAGCCATGCTTGGCAGAAATAATTTGCGTCACCCTTGAACCACCCATGGGTATTACACGGTTGTTATGTCTTATGTATTCATTGCTTCCTTCTAAAAAAACCTCCCACTCTCGAATCTGTACTCCTTTCATCAGACCGGTATCCTGATCTAAACCTTCCGTGTACATGGTTCGTCCTCGTTTTTGAAAGGCTTCTTGCGTAGAATCTCCGCTAAATTGACCTGGGGTAACAGCCAATAAAGGATTGTAGGCTAGAATCCAGTTGTTAAATTCGTTAAGCTTACGGCTACTTTCCGGAGAGAGATAAAAGTTCAAATAGGCAACAAACAGAGCTACAAAAAACCCAAAAATTAAAAAGTTTAGATATATCCTAAAGAAGCTAACTCCCGCAGAACGCATGGCAGTAATTTCCGAATCTCCGGAAAGTCTTCCGGCTGCCATAATCCCACTCATCAAACAAGCCATGGGTATCGTATTTGGCAGAGTATTTCCCAGAAGGTAGCCCATATAATCCAACATTCGGAAAGGGTCAACACCTTTTCCAACGAACAAGCCTACCATTTTTTGTAGAGCCATTATCATATAGATCATGGTAAAAAAGGCAAGTGCTACAACAAAAGGTCCAACAATTTCCATAAAAATATACCTGTTTAAAATAGGAAACCAACGGTGCGGCAACCACCTAAAATGATCGGTGTGAACTTTAAAATCTTTTGGCAGGTCTGCAACGGATGCCAATCTAACCGTTCTTAAATCTTGGTTATTTTTTTGATCTGTTGTGTTTGTATCACTCATTTTATACTCTTTTTTAATAGTGTTAGACAATTCTTTAGTTTTTGCAAGAACAAATATTTCCAGTCCATTTACTGCCCTGTTCACCAATTCCGGTTCAATGTTTATAAAAATGACAAGCAAATCTAAATTTCACTTTACGAGAGCATAAAAATATGCTATATTACTAAACAAGCTAAACACCAGGGGGCTTATTTAATATGAAAAACATTATGTATAAAATCGGAAATTTATCACTTGCCATGCTGATTTTTTTTACATTTTCGATTCCGTCTATTTACTCACAAGGACAGGTTCAGTTGTTTATTTCACCTCAATTCGATGATGTGGGAGACTTTATGGAAGGGCTAGCACCTGTTTTAAAAAATGGAAAATGGGGGTTCATTAATACCAAAGGTATGTTTGTAATCAATCCCCAATTTGTAAAAGCTTATCCTTTTATGGAAGGTTTAGCAGCTATAGAAATCAATAACAAATGGGGATACATCAATAAAAACGGAAAAATTGTTATTGATGCTCAATTTGATGCTGCTACTGACTTTTCCGAAGGTTTTGCAGCAGCAAAAAAAGGAAACAAATGGGGATACATCCAAAAAGACGGAAAATTCTCCATTCAACCGATTTTTGATCATGCTAGCAGTTTTAAATTAGGTTTGGCTCCGGTCGCTCAACACAACACCTGGGGTTTTATTGATGTTTTAGGTCGTTTTAGCATTGGAAAGCAATTTGAAGCGGCAAAATCTTTCCATGAAGGTCTGGCTGCCATTCAAAAAGGCGGGAACTGGGGTTATATTGACACAAACGGAAATATGATTATTCCTACTAAATACAGTGCTGCGGGCAGCTTCTCGGAAGGCATTGCTCCGGTGAGGGTAAAAGACAAATGGGGTTTTATCAATCGAAAAGATGATTTCATAATCCAGCCGAAGTTTGACGGAGCTGTTAGCTTTTATGAAGGCATGGCTGCCATAAGAATCGGAAAGCAAATAAAAGGAAATGTTGGTTATATTGATGAAACAGGTTCCTATGTTATCCAACCGACTTATGATTGGGCTGAATCTTTTTCTGCCGGTATGGCAGCCGTTCAAATCAAAAAAAAATGGGGATATATCGGTTATATCGCTCCTTAATCCCTTATGGAAAATTCTAAAAACCAAATTATTGCGAATAGAAAACGACTATTCTCTCACCCGGATTGGAACTCTTACAAATTCCAATTACAAAATAGAATCAAAGCTAAAGATTTAGAAAACTTTTTTCTCTTAAATCCGGAAGAAAAGGAGGGAATAGAAAATTCCATTCGTTTAAATGTTGGTACAACACCCTACTATCTGTCCCTATCTGATCCTTTTGACCTTAACTGTCCTATTCGAAAAACGATAGTTCCAAGGAAAGAAGAAGCAATTTTTTCCCCGGAAGAGTCTATCGATCCGTTACACGAAGAAAGGCTGTCGCCGGTAAAAGGATTAACAAGAATGTACAAGGACAGGGTGTTGCTTTTTTCCAATCATGAGTGTTCGGTTTATTGTAGGCACTGCATGAGAGGGCGAAAGGTATCTTATTCAAGTGAAAAACCTACAGTTGAGAACTTGAATGAGTGTCTTACCTACATTGAAGGGAATAGCGATATAACCGATGTTGTGATTTCGGGTGGTGATCCTCTAAATTTGACAGATGGTAAAGTGGATTACATTTTGGGAAAGTTGGAAATGATTCCACATGTAAAAATTTGTAGAATTGGGACAAGAAACCCTGTCACTTTACCGATGCGTATAACGAGCAACCTGTGTAAAATCATAGAAAATCACAATAACGATTCTTTATCCATATTTTGCAATACTCAATTCAACCACAAAAAAGAATGTACCAAAGAAGCAAAAGAAGCGGTGTTAAAATTAATAAAAGCTGGAGTAAGCGTAGGAAACCAATGTGTAATTTTAAAAGGAATCAATGATAATGGTGAAACCATGCTTGCCCTTCACCAAAAATTATTGGAAATGCGAGTCCGTGCCTATTATATGTATGATCCGGAATTGATTCCCGGTTCAAGACACTTCAGAACGCCTTTTGCCAAAGGCTTTGAAATCTTAAGCTACATGAGAGGAAAAATCGGAGGAATGGGAATTCCTCAGTTTGTAACGGATTTGCCTGGAGGAGGAGGAAAGGTGACGATGACACCGGATTGGTACCTCGGATTTCATAGACAAACAAGATATCACCTATTCCAATCAGCAATGGCAGGCACCTATCATATAAGCCCTGAACCGGTTGGTTCTCCCTATGATAGTACCTATAAAGAAGTTGATCCAAAGTTATGGGAAAAAGTTTATTCTCATGTCTCCAAAGTGTAAAAATAAGACTGTTTTGTTGGTTGCTGACGTTTATGAATCTTTTCCCAAGTTAGTTAAATTCCAAAAGCAAGAATGGGAAAGCAAAAGTAGCATTCTATTTTTACACGATACGATTCAAAATTTGGGCTACAGTGTCAAGATTATCGAACCACAATTGTCAAAGCACGATTTTTTGTTAGAATTGCAAAAAGTCATTTCACAACCATACAATCAAAGCAATACGGTACTCTTCAACCTTGTGGAAGGCTTTAATTCCAGAAATCGAGAAGGATACATTCCGGCAATAGCTGAATTTTTGGGAATATCACACACAGGCTCAGACGCTTATGCGCAAAACATTTCATTAGACAAATACCTAACCAAGCAAATTGCCAAACAAATTAATATTCCAACTGCTCACTCACTTTTGCTAGATTCCAATACTATATTGCAAGGTCCAAAACTTCGGTTTCCACTATTTATCAAACCAAATGGCGAAGGTTCTAGCTTAGGAATAAAACACGATAACATAGTAGGTAACACCGCATCTCTGAAGAAAAAAGCCAAAGAACTTCTAAAAAAATATGATGACCTTTTGTTAGAAGAGTATCTTCCTGGAACTGATTTAACGGTAGGAATTATAGGAAATTCTGGTAGATTTCGAGCGACTAAAGTCGCCTCAGTTTATTGCCCAAACAATGTCATATACGGTGAATTCATAAAAGGAAAAGGAGATATGCCAGAGGTACTAAAATTTGACATTTCCCCAAAAATTGAAAAAGAAATTCAAGAATATTCCATTTGTTTGTGTGAAAAAATAGGAGTTTCCGGATATGCAAGAGTCGACTGGAAGTGTGATAGCTTCGGAAAACCATATTTTTTAGAACTAAATCTTACACCAGGACTTTCTTATTATTACAGCTCGTTTCCAATTTGTTACCAACATCCTTATGGGACTTATTCTCAAATGATAGATGAAATTTTAGATCTCGCACGCAAAGAATTTAAAACCCATCCCAGATTTTCTTACGGAAAAATTAAAAAAAATTCGTAAATCTACCAGTATTTTGTCCGAGTCCTCTGTTAAAATAAATCCATAAAGTTAAACAGTTATTTTGAGTGTTTAAAAAATTCTTATGTTTAAAAGAAAAAATCATTAAAAAGATTTGACTTTAACTATACAAAAAATTAGTATAACTATACAAATATATATAATAGAAAATTTATTATATCGGAGTTCACGAAAATGATGTCTAATAGTATAAAACGGAGGAGAACAATGGTTATCAGAAGTTTGGAATTTCCAGCCTACAATCGTCCCAAAAAAGGTCTTTCCGGCGAAGGATTGCAGTTCAAAGGAATTAAAAAATCAGTACCTCAAGAAAGAACATTTGAAGATTATTTGTGTGAAACTTTTAAAGGTGAAGTCGTACAAAGTGGGAATTGGTTTTCTGCAAAATTATCTGATAGAATGAAAAAAAATCTGAGGAAAATTTGAAGGAAAATTTAAAATTATCAAGAATTGCCTATTTAGACCCTAGGGGAAAATCTTTAAACAATCCGGATAGTTTGGAAGATTGGGAGTTAATAGCCATACTAATTGGAAAAGGAAGCAAACTCAAGGGAGTTGAGGAATTATCCAGAGAATTTTTAGTAGAATTTTCTGGTTTATCAGGATTTATCAATTCGTCTCCTTCTCAGTTGCTCAAATTTCAAGGATTAGGAAAAGCAAAGGTTGCAACCTTGATGGCTGCCAGAGAGTTGGTTAATAGATTAAAATTAGATATAATTAAAAAAGAGGCAAATTTTCCAACAAATTTAGAACACCTTATTGAGTTAGTGTATTTAAGGTCTATTAGAGCTGTCCGGGAGTGCTTTTTTCTTATTACCTTAAATGGAATCAAAAAGCTTATCAATTTGGAATTGATTTCTAAGGGAAGCTTGAGTGAAGTAGGTGTCCACACACGAGATATTGTTAAACTAATTTTGGATGATGGAGCAAGTTATTGTATAATTACTCACAACCACCCAAAGCACTCATCTTTTCCAAGCCCTGAAGATTATACACTCTACAATACTCTAAAAAGCTTTTTAATGCACATTGAAGTTGAATTAATTGATCAATGGGTAGTTGGAGTTGACGGAATATTCTCTTGCAACCAAAGAAAAATGATAAAGGAATTTTAAAACTATATTTCTACTTTAGCAGTTTCACCATTCCAACTCAATAAAACTTTATAATACAAATTACATTCTTGTAGGTCATCGAATTTTTCCGTATAAAGGATTCCCATCATTTCTCTAAATCGAAGAAGCTCTCTCAGCTTAGTCAAAGTATTCCATTTTGGATCGTATATTGTTAAATCTACTAATTCCATTGCTCTCGCATAACATTCCTTTACATGGTCAAATTTTCTTTTTTGAATTAAGCTTTTAGCTCTGGCAAATTCGCTTCCTATCATCAGAATCTGCTTTGCAAAACCATATTCTGACCACTTTTCAACTGTCATGCTCTTATGATAATGCGTCTTCATAATCTAATTTTATCCACTGTATGGTAATTTGTTTTACAATTTCTCGAATTTCTGGAATTTCAATCTCCATTTTTTTGTTTATCGGAGGTCTAATATTAATTAGTGAAATATACTCAATTGATGCTTTTTCCTGCCATGGTAATAAATTAGCACCCCAAATGTCTTTTGAATTAGAGCCATTTTTTAATAACACTTCCTCAGAATCAGCGTGCATTTCTCCCCCTATGGCTATAACTTTTCTTTTAGTATCAACAGTATACTTTATCATTGTATCATAAGGGTTGTCTTTAAAAATTTGTAAATCCTCCAGAGTATACATTCTCTCTAAAATTAAAATAAATTGTTCCATTGAATTACAAAATATACTTACTTAAATCTTTGTCTTCCACAACATCATTCAGTCTAGTCTTAACAAATTCAGCATCAATTTTAAAAAATTTTTCCGATTCGGGTAAATCCGGAGCGTTAAAGCTAATATCTTCCAATAATTTTTCGATAATAGTGTTTAATCTTCTCGCACCAATATTTTCATTTTTTTCGTTTACTTGATAGGCAATTTTGGCAAGTTCCGAAATTCCATCATCTGTAAATTCTAAGGTAAGTCCTTCTGTTCCTAACAAAGCTTGGTATTGTTTGGTTAAAGATGATTTGGGAGCTGTTAATATTTTCACAAAATCATTCATGGACAATTTCTCTAACTCAACTCGAATAGGAAATCTTCCTTGCAATTCAGGGATTAAATCAGAAGGTTTTGACATGTGAAATGCGCCGGCTGCAATAAACAATATATGGTCTGTTTTCACAGGACCTATTTTGGTAAAAACTGTAGCCCCTTCTACTATAGGCAGTAGATCCCTTTGAACTCCCTCTCTGGATACGTCCACTCCCCCTTTATTTTCCCTTCCGGCAATCTTGTCCAATTCATCTATAAAAATAATTCCCATTTCTTCAGCCCTTCGCAAGGCTTCTTTATTTAATTTTTCCTGATCCATCATTTTCTCAGCTTCTTGATCTGAAATGACTTCTATGGCTTCCAAAATTGGCAGTTTGCGTTTTTTATTTTTTTTATGTACAAGATCCCCTAGCATATTTTGAATTTGACTGTCTACTTCTTCCATGTTAAACGCACCAAAAACTTGCATCATTGGCATACCAGGAGCGGATTGAGACATGTCAATTTCGATCTCTTGATCGTTTAGCTTACCGCTTCGGAGTTTTTTTCTCATCAATTCTCTCGCTTGTAGATATCTTTCTCTTCTATCTTTCTCCGAACTGCTTAATTCGATCTCATCCTCAATATCTGAATTTGGTTGGCTATCCGGAAGTAAAATATCCAAAATAACTTCTTCTGCTTTTAATTTGGCTTGCTCTTCAATCACTTTTCTAAACTCAGATTTTACCATATTCAAAGAAAAATTTGCAAGGTCCCGAACCATAGATTCAACGTCTCGACCAACATACCCAACTTCAGTATATTTGGTGGCTTCAACTTTTAAAAAAGGAGCACCACATAACTTAGATAAACGTCTTGCAATCTCAGTTTTTCCTACTCCGGTAGGACCTATCATTATTATATTTTTAGGATATATTTCTTCTCGAATTTCTGTTTCTAACTTCCGCCTTCGAGTCCTATTCCTAAGAGCAATGGCTACGGCTTTTTTTGCCTTCACTTGACCTATAATATGCTCATCCAAATGACTTACTATTTCCCTTGGCGTAAGGTCAATTTCTTGAATTTCAAAGCTTGGTGGATTTAATTTTGTTGGTACTAGTTCGTTCATTATAATTCTTCTGTTACTATATTATGATTTGTATAAATGCAAATATCTGCCGCTATTTTTAAGGCTTCTTTTACAATGTCTATTGGTGCCATTTCCGTATGGTTGTACAAAGCTCTGGCAGCAGAAAGGGCGTAATTTCCTCCTGAGCCAATGGCAAGGATTCCATCATCAGGACTGATTATATCACCGGTGCCCGATATTAAAAAAGATTCTTTTTTATCTGCTACGATTAGTAATGCTTCCAAACGTTTTAATATTCTGTCAGTTCTCCAATCTCTTGCTAATTCTACCGCACTTCTGGAAAGATTCCCATTATATTGTTCAACCTTTTTCTCAAACAACTCAAAAAGAGTAAACGCATCAGCAGCAGAACCAGCAAAACCCGATATAATTGTATCCTGAAACAGTCTTCTGATTTTCTTTGCAGAGTGTTTCATAACCGTATTCCCTAAAGAAACCTGACCATCACCACCTATGGCAACTTTATCATTTTTCCTTACACAAAGTATGGTTGTAGAACGAAATTTTTCTTTCATAATTATTTTAATTTAGCGTGTGGATGTGATTTTCGATATACTTCTCTTAATCTTTCTTGACTGACATTCAAATAAATTTGGGTTGTAGACAGGGAAGTATGCCCTAGTAATTCTTGCACAGCACGAATATCTGCTCCCGCATCCAACAAATCAGTGGCAAAAGTATGTCTGAATTTATGTGGTGTAACGGTTTTTTCAAACCCCATACACTTCCTTCTTTGATTCATTATATACCGAACACCTCTAGTTGTTAATTTCTTCCCTTTTTGATTCAAGAATATATATTCACTATCTACATACATGGCTTTTCTGTCATTTAAATAATCTTCCAAAGCCTTTTTCCCGTAATCTCCGATATAAACATACCTATTTTTTTTTCTTTTCCCGGTAATTTTCAAGGTTGATAAATCTATTGACAAATCATTTATTTTTGCATTCACCAATTCAAAAACTCTAATTCCAGCAGAGTATAAAATTTCTAACATTGCTTTATCTCTTTTTTCCAAAATGGGTACTTTATTAACTTCTACAAATTCCAATAACTTTTCTGTCTCAATCGGACTAAATCCTTTTGGTATGTTTTTTTTTGTTTTAGGAAATTTTAAAGATATAATTGGATTAGAATTGATAATATTTTCTCTATGGAGAAATCTGTAAAACGTTCTTAAAGCAGATAATTTCCTGCTTTGGGTTTTCTTTTCAAATTTATTTTTCATAGATAGGTAAGAAAAATAAGAACGTACATCAACCGTTTCTAAATGACGGAAATCAATGCTCTCAGAAAGACAAAATTCAAAAAAAAATTTTAAATCTCTTAAATAGGCAGTTATAGTGTGAATGGAATACCCTCTCTCAACTTCTATGTACAATTTAAATTTATCAATATATTTTTTTAGTTCATCCGGAAAATCGTCTGGAATCAGTATATCAAACTCGCTCAAATTTGCCTCTTTGTATCAATTATCAATCTATGGAATATTAGCTTCCTAATCAAACAGAATTTAAAAAATTATGATTTAATTTTCAAACTTTGGACTAAAGTTTCATGAAGAATCGAATTGCTTGCAACTATATTTTTTACATAAGGAGTAAAACAATCACCATTGTATGCAGAAACTTTACCACCTGCTTCTTCAATAATAATCGAAGGTGCTGCCATGTCCCAAGGTTGTAAAAAGTCCTCCCAAAATCCATCAAACATACCTTCTGCTAACCAACATAGATCTAAGGTAGCAGCCCCTGTTCTCCTTACTCCCCTTGATAATAACATTATTTGTTGAAGGCGAAACATAATATCATCAATAATAGATTCTTGGTTGTAAGGAAAACCTGTACAACATAAGGCATTTATAAGCTGATTAGTATGGGATACATGAATTGGTTTGTTATTTTTAAAAGCTCCGTTTCCCCTTTTAGCATGATAAACATCACCCAAGTCTGGTAAGGCAACAACACCCATAAGTATTTGTGACGTTGTAATATCTTCTAAAGCAATGGCTATTCCATACAAAGGTAATCCATGAGCATAGTTGGTGGTACCATCTAACGGATCAATAATCCATTTTAATTGACCTTGAGATGCTATAATTCCAGTTTCTTCACATAATATAGGGTCTTGTGGAAATTTACTTTTAATATTCTTAAGAATCTTTTCTTCTGCTCCCTTGTCTGCTTCGGTGACAAGATTTATTTCACCTTTCTTTTCTATTTTTAGGATGTTCTCATTCCGAAAGCTTTTTAAAAAAACAGCGATTTCCTCTACAAATTCAAGTGTAAAAATATACCGATCATTTACTTCCATATCCAATGTTTTATTCATATTATTTCCTATTCTTTCAACAATTCTATAATTTGATTAATTTGAAACTTTCCAGCAAGGTCTTCAAGTCTATGGATAAAAGGTTGGGATGATTCGTCAATGTCTTTTAAATCATTTAATTCCTCTTTGAATTTTTTTATATCTCCTTTTTCTAAAATTATCACCAAATGCTCTGTTTTTTCTTTAGGCAGTTTTATCATTTTCTCTATATCTTTATTTATTTTGGTTTCAACATCTATAGGTTGTAAAAATTCATTTATACTATTTTCTACTAAACTTGTTTTGATTTTAAATGCAAAAACACTACCAACATCCTTTTTACTTTTCACTCGCAATTCACTACCCATAAGTTTGATCAATCTTTTGGTGATAGATAAACCTAATCCGGTTCCTTCTATATCTCCAACATTTTTAATCCGTTTGAATGGTTCATAAATGTCATTCAACATATCTTTAGGAATCCCTATACCGGTATCACCCACCAAAAATGCCAACTTTTGGCTTCTTTTATTATAACTAACCTTCAAAATTACTTTTCCCTGTTTTGTAAATTTAACGGCATTACTTAACAAATTCAATAAAATTTGAGTTAAACGTCTACTATCCGTATGAACATGAGTAGGAACAAAATTACCAACTCTATAATCAAAAAAAACATTGCTTTCGAGAGACTTCGCCTTCACCATTTCTACAATACCTAATAAAAAAGGTCTTAGAGAAAATGATTGTTCATTTAATTCTACTTTTTTGGCTTCTATCTTGGAAAGGTCTAAAATATCATTGATAAGAGTCAATAAATGATTTCCGCTTTGTTCTATAACTCGTATTCCCCTTTTCTGCATTTCTGTCATATTTTTTTCTTTTTGCAATAACTGAGTATACCCTAATATTCCATTGAGTGGGGTTCGTAATTCATGGCTAATATTGGCAAGAAACAAGCTTTTGACTTTAGACGCTTTTTCTGCTTCTTCTTTGGATTTTGTTAGTTCTTCTTCAAAATATTTTCTATCCGTTACATCCATAATATAAACATCAAAATGTTTTATATCCCCCCATTCACTTCTAATGATTACCGTAAAATCAAATATCCACCTAATTTCTCCAAAACCGGAAATTATTCGGTAGTATTCATGCTCAATGAAATTTGCACCGGATTTACTTGCAGTTTTGATTTTTTCTCTAACCCTTTCTATATCATCAGGGTGAATGATGGAGTAATATTCTCTGCCCTGAGATTGGAAAAAATCCTTTTTAAATCCGAACTGAATAATATTGGGAGATACGTATTCTATAATTAAATTTTCGGTAGCTTGCGTTCTGAAAACTACAACCGGACCACCAATAAAAAGCTTTCGTTCTCTTCGTAAACTTTCTTCTATATTTTTCAGAGTCGTAATATCTGTTAGCAATCCATACCATTGTAGAGTATCATTGTTTATTGTATTTAATACGGCTTTTCCTTTTACCCATTTTATAATGTTGGATGAGTGGATTCTAAATTCATGCATCCACATTTCTTTTTTATCAATGGCATTTTCCACAGATACTAAAAATTCTTTTTTATCATCATTGATTATTGTATCTAAGATGATTTTTATATTTAAGATTACCTCTCCCGACTCAATACCAAACAATTCCTTAACACCATTACTAATAAAGGTTATTCTGTCTTTTTTTTGGGGAGTATGTTCAAAAATAAATACGACTCCAGGTATTGCATCTGTTAAATTTTTAAGTAGGTCTCTATTGTACTGAAGTTCTAGTTCATATTTTTTCCGAATTGATATATCACGAATAATTTCTTGTCTGTAAATATTACCGTTTGTTATTATAGTTCTGGAGCTTATTTCAACAGGAAACACAGTCCCATCTTTTTTTGTATGGATTATTTCATAAATCAAACCTTCTTTACTTCTAACATTATGCCAATTGTTCTCAAAAACATCTAAAAAATCCGGCACACATAATTCACGTATATTTTTTTGTAAAATTTCCTTTCGAGAATATTGGTAGGTGTGCAACGTTTTATTATTCGCTTCAATAATTTGTCCGTTACTATCGGTTAATAGAATAATATCGTTTGCATACTTCGTTAGATAGTCATAATGACTCCTAATCGCTTGACGTTCTTTCTCGGCTTTATAATCTCTTTTAATGTTTAAATCATGAATCCACCAAACCAAACTTAATATTCCAACGGTGATAAAAATTAATATGGTGACAAAAGCAGAAAGTATCCATACGGTTTTGTGAATGGGTGAATAGATTTCATTTTCATCTACTTTGGTTAGTATCAACCAACCTGTAACGGGAATCTCTTCCATATAGGCGAGAACTTTTTTATTTCTATAATCCAAGCCTTCATAAAAACCAGGTTCTTTTACTATATCTACAGCAGAAAGAATACCTTTTTCAAACACAGGAGTGACATTTTGAAAACTTGTACCGCTTTGAAATTTTAACTCATTAATATAAACGAGATGATTTTTTGATTTCTTAAGTATTAAAGTCTCTAAAGTTTCACTTTTTGTAGATGTTGATTGAAGTAAAGGAAACAAAAATAAAGAAGGTTGATTCCGAAAAAGCAATACACCTATATTCTGTTTGGCTTGAAAATTATTTACCAATGGAATATATAAGTCGAGGAAAATGGTATCATTCGGATATGACCTATATAGCTCAGAAAAAGTAATATTGTTATTTTTTAATGAATCGGCAAATTTTACATCAAAACCGGGTTCAAATTTTAGATTTTCTTCCCTTTCGGGATAAAGAATTTTTTTATTTTTATCTAAAAGAATAACTTCCGTATAACCAAAATTTCTCTGAATGGATAGCAATCTTTGTTGAATTTTAAATTTTCTATGATTTGAACCAAATCCTTCCAGCGACCATAAATATATTTCCTCCGCCAAATAAGATTCCACACCAAAATATTTCCCTTCCAACTTTTGTTTGTAAAACCAATATTCAATTTTATCTTTTTGGGACTGTGTTATATTTTTCAGTTCTACTTGCTTGGTTTTTGTGATAGTGTTTTTTTGGTACAGATAAAACCCATATCCGGTCAAAAAGAAAAGTATAGTGATAACAAAAAACATTACTACTTCGGGAAGAAATTTTTTTAATCTTCCCGAAATCAATTTCCACCAAACTTTAATTTTTATGGTTAGATTAGGTTTCATTTTTAAAATGACTTAAAATTACTTTTCTTATTTTTAAAGCTAAGTTTGGATATGGTTTTTTCAAATAAAATTGAATAAGGTTAATTTGGTACAATATAAGGAATTGAGATATAAAAAGTAGTGCCTCTATCTTTTTCAGATTGTAACCAAATATTTCCATCCAGTAATTCAACAATTTTTCTTGCAATGCTTAAACCAAGTCCGTTTCCACCGTAACTTCTGTCAGACGATTCTTCGGATTGTCTAAAAAGGTCAAAAACTAATTCTTGTTTTTCTTTAGGTATTCCAACTCCTGTATCTTCTATCGAAAAGATAACCTCTTTTTTATCTTTTAAGTAACAATTTAACTTTATATAACCTTCTTTTGTAAACTTTAATGCATTATCGAATATATGGAGCAAAGCTTTTGTTAAATAATAGTCATCAACTAAAATTATCTTTTCATTTTCTGATAATTTATTTTGAATTATAATGTTGATATTATTTTTATTATTTCTTTCTTGAATTTTTAAAATTTCCTTTTCCGCTACTTTTAATAAATTATCAATAAAACATACTTCTCTGGTAATATCTACCTGATTCGTTTCTAATTTCGAAATATCAATAATATTTTCTATACTATATAATAATTCATAACCACTTTGCTTAATAATATTAAAAAACTTTTCCTTAGTGTTATCATCTTCTTTGTTTACAAGCAATTCAGAAAAACCTAAAATTTTATTTAAGGGAGTTCGAATTTCATGAGACAAATTTGCTAAAAAAGTTGATTTTAACCTATCCGACTCTTCTGCTTTTTCTTTAGCTACCTTTAATTTAGTGATTGTATCGCCCAGCTCTTTTGTTCTTTCTTCAACTTTCATCTCTAATTCTAATTTGGCTTTTTCCAAGCTTTTCAGTAATTTTTTATTCTCAACCATTAATTTGTGTTTATCAAAAGCCTCATTTACAATCGCTTCTAGTTCTACCGGAATCCAAGGTTTCTGGATAAATTTGTGTACATTTCCAATTTCCAAAGCCTCCATAAGCGATTTTATATCAGAATAGCCGGATAATATCAAACTTACAACATCGGGAAATTCTTTTTTAATTATTTTTAAGAATTCAGTCCCACTCATAACCGGCATTCTTTGATCGGAAATGATTACCTGAACAGGGTTTTCTCGCATAATTTTACTCGCCTCTTCTATGGAATTGGCTAAAAATACGTTATATTTTTTTCGAAATTGTCTATAAATGGAACTAAGGATTTCTTGTTCATCGTCTAAAATAAGCAAATTTTCCTGTTGTGGACTAATTTGATGCATTTTCTCTTACCGGTTTATGCTCACTTCAAGTTCGATATTTTTCAATAATTTTAGGAACATCGTTTAATGATATAATTTCTTTTGCAGCTCCTAATTTGATTGCCTCTTTTGGCATCCCAAACACAACACAAGATTCCTCATCTTGAGCATAAGTGATAGCACCTGCATCATACATTTCTTTTAATCCGTACGCACCATCACTTCCCATACCTGTCATTATAATTCCAACCGCATTTTTTCCAGCAACTTTTGCAACTGATTTAAACAACACATCTACGGAAGGTCGGTGTCTGCTGATTAGCGGACCGTCTTGAACTTCCACATGAAACTGTGTTCCGCTTCGTCTCAAAACCATGTGTTTGTTTCCCGGTGCAATGAGTGCTACTCCCGGAATCACTCTATCCATACTCTTTGCTTCTCTAACATTTAATTGACTAAGAGTATTCAAACGATTTGCAAATGCTTCCGTGAATTTTTCCGGCATGTGTTGAACTATTACAATTCCAGGGGCATTTGAACTTAGCTCGGTCAGTATATATTCCAAAGCAATAGTTCCACCCGTAGAAGTTCCAATTGCAACCACTTTTTCGGTAGTAGAAAAGCCCAAAGTAGACGGAGCAGTTACAGTTTGATGATATGAAACATTCTGTAAATCTCTTTTTGGTACAGGTTTCGAGATATTATTCGCAGATGATGGTCTTTTAGCAATATCCAGTGTATTGGACCTTTGAAATCCCAATCGCTTTCGATTGGAAAGAGAAGCAGCCTTAATCGAATCAATCAACATCTGGCTTGACTCGGACAAAAAGTTTTTTAATCCCAAATGAGGTTTGGCAATAATTTCAACTGCTCCGGCAGACATAGCCATCATTGTAGTGTCAGCGTTTTTTTGGGTTAAAGTAGAACAAATAATAATAGGAGTCGGCCTTTCACTCATAATTTTCTTAAGGAATGTTATCCCGTCCATACGAGGCATTTCCACATCAAGAATAATTACGTCTGGCCATTCTTTTTTCATCTTGTCTTGAGCAAAAATCGGATCAGATGCCGTACAAAGAAGATTTAATTCTTTATCCGATTTAATGATTTCTCCTAAAACCTGCCTAACAAGTGCTGAATCATCTATTACCATTACATTGATTTTTTTCATTGTGTTAAAACCTCACCAATGTCATTTATATAGGGTTGCCTTTTTAACCATACGTTACCACTCCACAAGTCAAAATGTATGCGTCTGGAAGTATTTCCTCCAAGACTTTCCGATACAACATTTAATCTGTTTTTTTTTACAATTAAGCGAGTAGCTTCAATATTCCTCTCGCCCATATCAAGCCTTTTTGTTTTTTCATTTTTAGCAGATAAAGTGTAAATATTCGGGAACATATTCGCTCCACCAAAAAGCTTTACATGGAATTCCGTTGCTTTGCTTTTTGACCTTTGGATTTCTATTTCAAATAACTTCCATGCTTCCTCTGCATAACGCCCATCCAATATATTTGGTTTTGAATTTAAGCTATTGATCCCTCTATAGGGCAGCATAAAATGACACATTCCACCGATTTTTTTGGCTGGATGCCACATACAAATAGAAATACAGGAGCCTAATATTGTCCTGATTCTTGTACTCTCATCTCCCCAAAAAAAATCTCCGGGTTGTAAAAATATTTCTAATAAATGTTCCGGAGCTGTCATACTTTCCTGTAAATAGCTGGTCTTATGGATTTTAATGAATCTGTTATATTTAATAAAGTTTCAGCGTGCCCAATAAATAAATACCCTTTTTCATGTATCAAAGGCACCAGTTTTTCTACTAAACTTTTTCGAGTTGTTTGATCAAAATAAATCATTACGTTTCTTAATAGTATTAAATCAAATTTTCCCAGGTTGGGGAGAGGTTCTATTAAGTTTACATATAAAAAATTGATTTTTGAGCGAATCATGGTCGATATTTTAAAATAGCCTTCTTTAGAGCCTTTTCCTCTCAAACAATACTTTTTGAGATAATTTGGTGGAATTTGCTTTGCTTTTTCTATTGGATACATGCCCTGCCTTGATTTCTCCAAAATACGACTACTTATATCCGAAGCTATTATTTCCCACTTATTTTCACCCAAAGTATCAGATAAAACCATGCTCATTGTATATGGCTCTTCTCCAGAAGAACAAGCGGCACACCAAACTCTGAAAATTCTTTTCCGATCAAAATTTTTTAAAATTTCATTTTTTAAAAACTCAAAATGAACAGGCTCTCGAAAAAAACTTGTTTCATTTGTTGTTAATAAATCAATAAAAATCTGCTTTTCTTGGTTTTGATCTTCGCTCGTAATGAAATTATAATATTCAATAAACTTCGAAAATTGATAATATCTTAACCGAGAGGAAAGTCTACTAGCTATCAATTGCTTTTTCGATTCTGCCATGCTAATACCGGCAGAATCATAAATCAAATCTCTAAATAACTTAAATTCTTTTTCACTTATGGCTAATGGGTTCATCTCATGTATGGATAAGAGAAACGTTTATAATGGAACAACCATATAAAAAATGGAAATCTATGTCTATCTTTTTATAATTAAGTATACTTTAAAAAATGATAAAAAATATTGTATCAAAACTTTAGGAAAGAGATTGAAAGATGGATGATAAGATTATTTTGTCTAAATCCAAAAGTGGAGATTTTTATATTAATACAAAATCTTTTGATGTTTCAACAACTAAACTTAACCCTTTTATATTAAAATTTTTTTTTCTTAACGACGAGGTAAAAATAACAATCGGAAGGATTCTTGATAAAATATCTATTTACCTTGGAATTCTAAGCATACGTGACACCACGTACACTGTTTTAAAAGAGATGATTATAAATTCGGTTAAAGCAAATTCAAAAAGAATTTTTTTTAAAGAGAGAGAGGCAGATATACAAAACAATCAAGATTATGAAAAAAATATATCTGAATTTAAAAAGGATTTTTTAGAAAATCAAGAAAAATATAACACCTTATTGAAAAAATACGATTATTACGTACTGATATTATTTCGATTTAATAAAGAGATGTTTCAAATCAAAGTTAAAAATAACGTCTCCATAACAGATGAAGAGTTAAAAAGGATCAATCAAAGAATAGAGAAATCAAAGCAATATTCTGATATGAGTGAAATTTTTATGGATCAAGCGGACGAAACGGAAGGAGCCGGGCTTGGACTTTCTATGTCATTGCTAATGCTTAAAAACGAAGGTATTTCACCTGACAATTATACGATCATACATTCAGAAAAAGATACTACAACAACAATAAACATTCCCTTAAAGTTTCATAAAAAGAATCCATCTTTCCAAAAAACTCAAGATATCATCTCAAATTTGGATACTCTACCTACTTTTCCTAAAACGATTACCAAGATTCAAGAATTAATATCCGACTCAAATGCAAACCTCGAAAAAATATCTGCTTTAGTGGAAAGCGATGTATCACTAGCCGCCAATATCCTAAAAATTGCAAACTCAGCAGCGTTTGCTCAGCAAAATCATGCCCAATCGATTGAGAGAGCAATTCAATTGATTGGTTTTAGGGAGCTTAGCAATATACTCTTTTCAGTCGGAACAAAAAGAATTATGGAGGATAAATATCCGGCATTTGAAGAAATATGGAAAAATGCAAATAAGTCAGCCTTTATTTGCAAGCTACTTGCCAACAGAATGGGTTTTAAAAACAACTTTACGACCAACCTAATTTCTGCCTCTCTATTGCATGATATAGGAATGGTTGTGATCCTCTCGTTAGAACCTGAACTTACGAATCAAATCAAAAAAATTATCGGAGAGAGAGAAATTCCCGCTCTCCTTTCAATGGAAGAAATTTCTATTGGAACCACTCATACAATAATAGGTCTTATGATTGCTGAAAAGTGGAATTTTCCGGAAACACTAAAAATTGCTGTACAGTACCACCATACTCCTCTAATGGTTAATGAAAAATATCATTCCCTTATTTTTCCCGTATATCTCGCCAATAAAATCATAGATATTATCAATTTAGAATCTCAGTATTCTTATATTCACACACAGGTTCTAGAATATTTTGATTTTACCGATGAAAAAATCTTTATGAAATTTGTTAATCAAATAAAAAAGGAATACGCTCAAGAGATGTTTTAAATCAATTAAAGAATAATATAAACCGCCAATTTAACCAAATACAATATTCCAATTAAAATCGCAGGTGAAAAATCAATACTCACATTATTTCCAACATCCAAAGGTTTTATGATATTTTTAATCGGATCAAGAAGGGGTTTGTATAAATTATCCAAAGATTTATGAAAATTATAAAATTCCGGATTGTTTGGGGTTACAAAAAATGATAAAATCCAATTGACCACAAGCCCAAAAATTAATAAATTAAGTATTGCAGTCAGAATAAAGGTTAGCATACTTTTTCTCCTATATCGTTTCTAAGAATCTTTAGTTTGATTTTAAAAAGGTTAGTATACCTCTATTAGGAGGCAATAAATTTTATTTAAATAGCATTAAAGGTGACAACCATCTCTAATTTTTTTGTAGGTGTCCCATTTGCAATTTCATGAAATATAATATTTAGAATTGAAATTTTGGCATTCAGTTTACTAATTATTTTATCAACCATGGTTAAACCAAGACCATAATCCAAAGTTTCATATTTTTCATTTACATAAGCAGACAATCTAAAAAATGGCTCAAAAACAATATTTTGATATTCATCCGGTATACCAACTCTGCCTTTTTGATCTGTTGAAGGCGTATTCATAACAGAAACAGTAAAACTATCATCTACCAAATCAGCAATTATGATCACATCAGAATCTTTTATCGAAAATTTCATAGCATTGATAATCAGTTCTTGCAGGGCTTTCCGAAAATATTTTAAGTTCATTTTTATAAATTTTTCAGAAAAAATAGACTTTGAATCATTAATTATAATTTTATTATTTTTTATAGGGCTATATTTCTGTAATTGTACTTTAACCTTCACAATTTCATTATATATTTCTTCACAAGAAAGCTTATCTAGCTTTAATTCGTTGTGAATAATCCATTCCAGCTCCTCAAAACTATTCATCGCTTTTTGGATAATTTCCCCGTTTTCTTTGATAATATTTACCAAATCTGCATTTAAGATATAATCCCCTTTATCATTTCTTGGAGAAGCTAAAATAACACTAGTTAA
Source organism: Leptospiraceae bacterium (assembly GCA_024233865.1). Taxonomy (GTDB): domain Bacteria; phylum Spirochaetota; class Leptospiria; order Leptospirales; family Leptospiraceae; genus JACKPA01. The sequence goes on from JACKPA010000017.1 coordinate 105,543, forward strand.
AGAAGATATAATGCCAAAACCAGCTCCTTGGGTAAAACTAGTTCTAAGATTCTCAAAAAGAGTTGTATGAATATTTCCTTTTTGCTGTAGTTCGGATTTGAATTCAACTCTATCTTTGTATTTATACCACTCCATTTGATTTTCTAAGCGAATGATTTTCTCTTTATCTTTAATCTTTTTCATTTTTCTCAAAGAGGACATTTCCATAGCTTTTTGAATTTTTATCAAAATATCATCAACGTCTATTGGCTTAATCAAATAATCATAAACACCCATTTTCATAACATCAATTATCAATTTAGGGTCCTCCTGGGCACTCATTACTAAAATCAGAGCATCTTCATCAATTTCTTTTATTGACTTGATTAGGTCTTTACCACTCATAATTGGTAAGCCAAGGTCTGTGATAACTATTTGCCCAGGGTCTGTTTTATATAGTTCTAATCCTTCTTTTCCATTTCGGGCAATGTTCAAATTGTAATGATTTTTCTTTAGAACTTGTTCTACTATTTCAGAAACAAAGATATCATCTTCAACTATTAGCAATTTATCTTTTTTCATTTTTTCACACCAATTTACTAATATCAGTAATGGTGTCTAAGAAGCTAATGTCAAGCATGAATAAAAGATTATACTTTTTTTAATGCTTATCTTTTCCTTGTTCTATGAAAAACTAATTTTTAGTCTATTCTTATATATATTTTAATTGAAAAGAATCCACTTTTAATGGTTGTTAAATATTGTGTTCATTAACCCATAATTGAAAAACCACATAAACCAATTGTAAAGTCGAAAATTTTGCTGAATGTATTTGCTATTCCAAGGCAGTATTACAAATTTTGAGGAAATTATGAATATCAAATTATTAATCATTTCTTATTTTATTATGTTTTTATCTGTATTTGGAAACTCTTTCCCTACGGATAACGAGGTAAAAAATGGAATAAAAAATATGCTAAGTAGTGAGCTAAAAGTAATGGATATTACTGAACTTATTATCGTGGAAAAGGGAAAATATGAACACCAATACAATTACTATCCTTTTAAAGTAAATATAAATGGCACACCAAGAGATAGCAATGCACCCCCTTTATTCTTAAAGAATCCTGTGGAATTTGTAGTTTATAATAAAGATATCGATTACAAAAAAGGTTATGCTGTGTCCGGTGATTGGAAAATTACCCTTCGATCCTTTTTTATGGCTGAATACATATCCAAAGAATCAAAAAAGAATAGAGATATAACTCTTGTTAAAATGAACTATTCTAACGAAATTTTTGAGTTTCCGGAAGAATTGATTATTAAAACTGCGGATCCGGAAAAACCATCGGAAATCAAGTTAAAAGTCAATTTAAATTATCGTTCTGAGCAACCGGAACTTAAAAACGAGCTACAAAAACAACTACCTACAATGGAAAAAATCATTATTTCTATTATGGAAAATAAAACTAAGAATGAATTGGACACATTAGAAAAACAAAAGATTGTTAAGAAAGAGATAGAGTTTCAAATAAATCAAATTCTTCTAAACGGCAAAATAGATAAATTAGATTTCAATAAAATAAGTTTTGAAGAATGATAAATACTTTAAAAGGATTTTTATATAAAATAACAGAAATAGATGAGCATATAGCTATTACAATGTTTACTTTAATGAGTAAGTATTATGATAATCTGAAATTAGAGAATTTTCTAAATGATTTAACCGACAAAGATTGTGTAATCTTATTAAAAAATTTAAAAGATGAAATCAAAGGTTTTACAACTTTAAAAATATATGACTTTGAAGTTGATAAATTTAATATAAAGGTTGTTTATTCCGGCGATACAATAGTTGAAAAAAGTTATACATGGGAACTAGAATTGCATAGATGCTGGGGAAAGTTTGTTTTTGATTTGGTTTCAATGCAACCTGATTATAGGTTTTATTGGCTTTTAATATCAAAAGGCCATAAAACCTATAAATTCTTACCGATCTATTTTAAAACTTTCTATCCCTGTTACCATGAAGAAACACCCCTATTTGAAAAAAAAATCATGGACATGTTTGGTAACTTAAAATTTCACAAAGACTATGACCCTCATGCCGGACTCATCTATAATGGTGGGAATAAAGATTTTCTAAAAAAAGGACAGCTTTTAATCCCTAAAGAGCCAAAGTCAAATCCACACATAAATTTTTTCTTGAATAAAAATCCTGAGTTTTTCAAAGGCAACGAACTAATGTGTATAACAAGATTGTCTTGGGATAACCTACAAAAAACCTATTATAGACTGATGCGCTAGATGCATATAATATGGATGGATACCTGAATTTTTACTGGAACAGCATTCTTTTGAATGCAAACAAAGGAAAGGCAAAAGAATTTTATATATCTTTGGATAAGCTTGAAAATATCCAAAAAAAATATTTGCTATCCAATTTGTTTAAAAACAAAAACACGGCTTATGGTAAAAAATATAACTTTAAAAACATCAATACAACTTCCGAATATCAAAAATATGTTCCAATTACTATCTACGAAGACTATAAAGAATATATCCAAGAAATTTTAAACGGTGAAAAAAACGTTTTAACAAACGAAGATGTGCTTTTGTTTGAAATGTCAAGTGGTTCGACTTCTAATACAAAACTAATTCCGTATACAAAAAGTTTAAAACAAGAATTTCAAAATGGAATTGCACCATGGATTTATGATCTATATTCTAAAAGACCTTCTTTGTTATATGGAAAATCCTATTGGTCTATCACCCCCATTATTCAAAATAGCTTAGACATAAAATCAAAAATTCCTATAGGTTTCGAAGAAGATGGTGAATATCTTGGAAAGTTTCAAAAATTCATAGTAGATAAGATATTTGCAGCACCCAAAATTTTAAAACACGTGTCAGATATATTTATTTTTAGGTATATTACGCTATTATTTCTACTTAAGGAAAAAAATTTATCTCTGATTTCTGTCTGGAATCCTTCCTTTTTAATCTTATTATTAGAACCAATCTACGAATACAAAAACATTATAATGGAAGACCTGGAGAAAGGAACTCTATACTTTTCTGACTCTTTAGATAAAAAACTGATTGGAAAAATCACTTCCAAACTTGGAAAAAATAGAAATAGGAGCAATGAACTAAAATGTATATTTAGAGATGGGGCAAATTTGGGAGAGTTGTATTCCAAGATATGGCCCAACCTAAATTTAATTAGTTGCTGGGGCGATGGAAACGCAAAGCAAAGTATGAAAAATCTATCTATTTTATTTCCGAATGTTGAAATTCAAGAGAAAGGTTTATTGGCTACGGAAGGAATAGTTTCTTTTCCTTTTTTTGCAACCCAAGGAAAGGTTCTCGCTTACCGTTCTCATTTTTTTGAGTTTGAAGATAAAACTAATGGAGAAATAAAATTGGCACATGAAGTAAAAGCTGGACATGAATATTCTGTTATTTTAACAACAGGCGGAGGCTTTTATCGATACAAGCTAAATGACATAGTTCAGGTTATTGACTTTTTTCAGAAAGTCCCTTTACTAACCTTTTTGGGAAAAGAAGACACTATTTCTGATTACTTTGGAGAAAAATTGAATGAATGTTTTGTGAAGGAAATTTTAATAAATGTATTTGATAATTTTAAATTACAACCCGATTTTTATATGGTAGCACCTGAAAATGAAAAAAATAATTTTTATTTTTATACGCTTTATATTGAATGTAGAAATCAAAATGAATATTTTAAAAGTATATATCCACAAATAAGAAAAGATATTGAACAAAAACTAAAAGAAAATTTCCATTATAACTATTGTAGAAAATTAGGGCAATTACAATTTTTAAGGATATTTTTGATAAATGGGTCGTCCAATCAAGATTACTTAATTGGATGTCAAAAATTGAATCAAAAATTAGGAAATATTAAACCTGTAATTCTTCATACAAAAATGGGATGGAAAAACGTGTTTAAAGGTGAATTTTTAACATAAAATAGTTATTAGTTATTATTAAGGAGTGAATAATGGAAACTTTAGACTTTGAGTCGGATTTAATTGTAGCCATAGATCGTATTGATTCTGTAAATATACTTAGAATAAAGGGAAGTATATCAATAACGGATCAACTAAAAGTTGAAAAAATAACAGACACGTTTATATCCCAAAATAAAAACAAAATTGTTTTTGATCTCCAACAACTGCGATTTATAGATTCATCCGGTATCGGTTTTTTTTTAAAGTTTTATAAACAATTAAAAAAACACGGTGGAAAAATGGCTTTTATAAATCTGCAACCACAAGTAAAAAATATAATGGAATTAGCTCTTGTTAATCTTTTGGATGAATTATATTTTCCAACAGAAGAAGAAGCAGTTGATAGGCTTTCTTATTAAAATCATGGCATTTCCGAAAAGTTTTTTGTTGTATTATCAAAAAAGTATTTTTGATATATTAAACCCTCCGCGTGAGATCAACCTTCTTATTTTGAAATCCAAACGTCTTAAACAAAACTGACGTTAAACATGGTTTCTACGTCGGAGTTTCAGGTAGACCGCAAGCCATTTAACCCGAATAATTAACTTTTCTTCTTATTTTTATAACTCTTTTCCACAAAAACGAACAAATTCTTTAGAAATGGCAACACCTTTTGTATAGCTTTCTCCCTTACCGTTATAAATGACGGCAATGTTTAGGGTTTCCATAAGAGCTGTTTGATAAGAAAAAGTATAACATACCCTTTCGGCGTATTTGGATGGAATATTGTATTCCGATTCGATATCTTGTTGATCCATTCCGCAAAATTCATGTCCGATTTTGTGAATTTCTTCTATTGTTAGTTTATCACTTTTTGCCAAATTAAAAGTGGCAAACCAAGATGCACCCATTCCATAAACACGAGTACCTTTTGGTATCGGGTTATTTTGTACAAAGGATTTCATATCAGACCGACTAAAAATGTTGTTGTACACGAATTTTTTACAATCCGAAAATAAATCATCTTTATAAGATACAACAGGTTGTTCGCAAAAGCGATTGAATACTCCAACAACTGATAACTTATCAAAAGAAACGTTACTACCTAATTTTTCACTAAATTTGATTAAGCTCTCCTCTACGGGAGAGTTTTTATAGGCTATTTGAATAGTTGCACCTCCAATTTCCAGTATACCATGGTTTGTACTGCTTGCAATTTGCTTGGCAGAATACCAGGCATACTCGGCTTCTTCGTCTCCGGTGATAACCTTTGTAGTAGAGGGTATTTTTTCTTTTTTGAAGTAATTGTCTATAGACTCCAAAATTGGCTTGTATTTATTTTCCGGATATTTTCGAAATCCTCCGGTGCCAATAAAGGTAGCTTGCACAATTTGATCTCGATATGTGGGATTAGAACTATTCAAATCGTCAAAACCATTTTGAATGACATCCAATCCCTTTTGGCTACCTAATTCTGCAATTCCATTTTCGGCTGGAATTTGCTTGCATGTAGAATAATCATTTTCCAAACTTTTGGCTATACAAGCATTCGAGGTATTTTTGGTAATTTCATACAAACAAAACCTTGTACCAGATGAGCCGGCATCAATTACGAGGTGCAATTTTTGATTCTGTTTACTTTTTGTAAGACTGTCGGTTATATTCGTTATGGTTCGACAAGATAAAAGCGTAAAAAAAGATATTAGTATCGTAAAAACCTGAATGAATAACAAATTAGCTCCTTAAATAACCATTAATTATTTTAACCAAACATCAATTCTTTCTATAGATTCTTTTGCATCATAAATCCAAATAGAAGTTGGGAAATCATAAATAATTTTCAAATACAATTCTTTTGACTTTTCTAATTTTTTTCTCAGAACCGCCAGTTCCGGATTATTTTGTTCTAGCAGCTGAAGAGTGCTGCCATCTCTAGACTTAAAATAATCTAAAATGGCTTTGCTTTCAATATTTTTAGCGTCTTTGTAAATTTCATACTCTTTTTTCGAAGCGAGTTTTTTAGGTTTTTCATTAGGAGACATTTTTTTTTGGGATTCAATGTATTTGTCTAATATCTCTTTGTATTTTATTAATTGAACGAACAAAACTTCTGAGGTGTATTCTCCTCTATCAGGATGAAATTTAAGCGCTAGGGTATGGAAGTTCCTTTTTAATTCTGTTTCTTCAAAATCCAAATCCAAATTAAAAAAATCTAATGCTTCCCGCAAAAGTTCATCATTTTTCAATTTCTTCCAAATTCCTGTTTAAATATGTTGATAACTGCCTTTTTACACTAATTTGGTTTAGCTCAAATCTATATTCGTCCAAAACCGCTTCTAGGCTCTGGTGAACATTTTCATGGATTAAAATAACTTCTTCTAACAAATTGATAACATCATTTTTTATTTTTAATTCTGTCTTTTCATCCAAAAAAACTAGTTTTTCATCTATTTGGGCTATTTCATAAGCTATTTGTTCACCTGTGTTTATCAATTTAAAAGCAGACTCCCAATCTTTATTTAGTAGTAGTATGCTCTGTCTTTTGTAATTTTCTTTTAATTGGTTTAGCTTATCCCATTTTAATTGTAATAGTTTTTGAATTTCCATCAACCTTGGATGGATAAACGAGAACCTTTTGACGGGTCAGCTACGGTTGGTGTTGGAATACGAGTATTTCCTTCATTTTTTGCAATTTCATCCCAAGCAGTTTTTAAATTGGATAGATAACCCTTAATTTCTTGTAGTATCTTTTTATCCTTATTGATATTTGCTTCCAAAAGTCTTCTTTTGATATAAATATAAATACTGAGTAAATCGGAAGCCATCTTTCCACCCCTATCCATATTCAGTGAACTCATGAGTTCGGAAATAATATCTTGGCATTTGATAATATTCACATTTACAACATCATAGGTTCTAGGCTCCATATTTTCAATGGCAAGGTTTAAGAATCTGATAGATCCCTCATAAAGCATTACAATAAGCTTTCCTTGGTTCACAGTAGAAATCTCATTTGCTTTGTATGAGTTATAGCCGGATGTACCGGACGATTTTCGGACTAGTGACATATTTCGCTCCTACAATATATTTCGACAAAACGGAGTAATTGCTTTAAAGATTGTACCTCATTCTATAATTTTTGATTTTTAAAAATTTGCCACTCATTAATTATAGATATATGGAAAAAAGAATCGTATTCTTAGCCTCTGGTAGAGGGAGCAACTTTCAGGTTATTATGGAAAAAATAAAGGAAAAGCAAATAAAAGCAAATCCAATATCACTTATTACCGATAATCCAGATGCTTTTTGCTTGGAAACTGCTAAAAAATTCAATTTGAGTAGCAGAATCCTATCGTATAAAAACTACCCTAAGTTAGAATTTAATGAAAAATTAGAAGAATTGATTGATAAAGACAAACCTGACTTAATCGTAGCTGCCGGATTTATGAAAATATTACCAAATTCCATAGTTTCCAAGTATAGGTACAAAATCATTAATATTCATCCGTCTTTACTTCCTTCTTTCCCAGGTCTTCATGCACAACAACAAGCTCATTCTTATGGAGTTAAATTTTCCGGTTGTACTACACATTTTGTGGATGAAGGAGTGGATACGGGTCCTATTATCATGCAAGAAATTGTGCCTATAGTTCCAAATATGACAGAGGAAGATTTGACCAAAGCCATACTTGTAAAAGAACACCAAATTTTTCCCAAGACCATTCAATACTTTTGTGAAGATAAAATTGTGGTTTCCGGTAGAAAGTGTAATATAAAAATATGAAAGCCAGAAACCTTTATTTTACTAAATTTTCCGAAGCAGAAAGAGAAATATCTAGTTTAAAGGATAAAAAAATTCAAACCTACGGGAAATGGAGTTATTACCAGATTTTAACTCATCTAGCTGACGGGTTGGAATACACTTTAAAAGGAGAAAACCCAAAGTGGTATTTTCCGGTTATTATCCAAAATACTATTGGGAAATTGATGTTAAATAGAATTCTTAGACAAAAATCTATGCCCCCAGGGCTTCCTAATCTAATTAAAAAGAATACTGTTATTTACGGAGATGAAAAGGAAGCTTATAAAAGACTTATAAAAGTTATGGAAGAATTTAAATCTTTTTCCGGAGAATTTAAACCACATCCCGTTTTTGGAAAAATGACAAAAGGGGAGTGGTATTTATTACATACCTGCCACTTTGCCAATCACCTGAGTTATATAAAGTAATCCGGACAGTCGGTAAACAAAAACGTTTTTATCTTGAATTAAAAATTAAAGGTTTTAATTTGTTCCAAAATGGAAAAGTTGAAATTCAAGCGTCCCAAAGAGCCGGTGTTAATTGTAGATGACAATAAAGCTATGACTGCTGTTCTGTCAAAATATTGTCAATTATTAGATATTGAATATGAAATTGCTTTTAATGGAAAAGAAGGGTTATCTTTAGTAAAAAAAACAAACTTTTCCATTTTTATAGTGGATTTAATGATGCCTGTAATGGACGGAAAGACGTTTATAAAAGAGATAAAAAGTGTTTTACCGGACGCTGTTATTATAGTTCAAACAAGCAATAATGACCCAAAAACCATTATAGAAATTATGAAGCTAAACGTTTTTGATTATATGCTAAAACCCATTGATTCGGAAGTTTTTAAACAAGTCATCCTTAAGAGTCTAGAACACAAAGCTTTATTGGATTTTAAAAATTTACACCAATTGTACGCAGAAAAAAAGGTACAAAGCCAAATTGATTGGCTTCTTTACAAAGAAACTTTGCTAGTAAAAGATCAAGTTAAACAAAATACCTCTCCTATTTTAAACTTACATACTTCTTTGAATTCAGGAGCCGGAATTGGCACTCTGGTAACTATCTTGGATTTGGTAAAAGCTACTGTAGAAAAAAAAGATAACAAATATACGGTTGATGCTGAATATTTAGACATATTATTTGAGAATGGTGAATACTGTAAAAAGCAGATTCACTCTTTATCCGAGTTTTCCAACGTTTTGAATACAAAATTTGAATTGCGAGCATCAACAAGTCTTCAATTGCTAGATAGGATTTATAAACTGAAAAACGATTCGCAAGAGTTGTTTGCTCAAAAGAAAATTGAGTGTATTCTGCCGGAAGAAGTGAAAAAATGCAATATAGCCATTAACGAAAATACAATCCTTCTTGCGATACATGAAATTTTTGTAAACGCCTATAAATATTCACCTCCGGATAGCAAAATCTTTTTGTTAACCAATATTAAAGACGGATATTTTTGGTTGTCTATTAAAAATTCCGTTGATCTTAGCTCCGGATTCGGTATTCCGGCAGAATATGAACATTTGGTCACAGAGCCTTTTTTTAGATTGGTTCAGGTTGTGGACGAATCTGTTGTGGGTTTTGAAAAATTTAGCATTGGACTCGGCTTGACAGCCGTTGATTTTATCCTAAAGAAACACAATGGATTATTTTTTATCCACGAAATGATGGACCACACCCAAAGGACAAGCTCCAAAAGTGTATTTGCTGAAATTTTACTTCCTTATACTTTATAAATTTCCTGTAGAGGCTGTGTAAAAAGTCAGTTTTTGCTCCCTTCGGCTACGCTCAGGGAGCGTTTGGACATTGAGCGTAGTCGAAATGTTCCTTATTACACAACCCCCTACGCATTATGCTAAATTTTTTGAATACCTATCCAAAGGTTTTGAGGCTGTAGAGTAAAGGCTAAATTCTCGGTAACTTTTTTATCCATATCTCTCGAAAAATGAAATTGGTTAATGAGCATGGAAAGTAATAATTTTATTTCGGTTAATGCGAGGTTTCTTCCCGGACAAAATCTTGGTCCCGATCCAAAAGGCATGGTATGGTTTGCGTTGTGCTTTTCACTGGGCTTCACACTTCTTAACCATCTTTCCGGATCAAACTCTAAAGCATTTGTGAAATTTTCTTCGAGCTTTCCCGCATAAGATAAGGACAAGAAAAAGATGGTTCCTGCCGGAATAAAAACAGAATTTAACACATAGTCTTTCTTTGACTCTAGTAGCATCATTGGAGCTACCGGTTTTAGTCTTAGCGTTTCCATTGTGACTGCTTCCAGGTATTTTAACTTTTCCAACTTCTCTATGGAATTAAAACTTTCCGTATCTTGAAAAATAAGATTCACTTCTTCTCTAATTTTATTTTGGATTTTAGGATATTTTGTTATGTAGTACATTATCCATGCGAGAGTATTGGCTGTTGTATCTTCTCCAGCTAGCAGAAGAGTCATTACATTACTCATTATTTCATGATCGGTTACCTGACTGCCTTCCGTTTCATTCTTTGCAAGGATTGTTTCCAAAAAATTTTGTGGTGAAGACATAAGAGAAGGATTTTCTTTTAGACGAGTTCTTGCTGCCTCTGTAAACTCTTGAACGATTTTTTTTATTTCGGATAGGGCTTTATCCAATTTTCTATCTTCGGAAAATTTAATATACTTCCAATAGGGAAAAATTGAATTCAATCGTTTGGCAAGCATGGGAAACACGATTTCCAATTTTTTTTGCAAGGGGTCAGTTTCTTTTTCTATAGTATTCATATCATACCCAAATGCAAAATTGGTTGTAATATCAACCGTAAACCTCATAAATTCTTTTTGAATTTCTATGGATTGGTCTTTCAGGTTTGACCACCTAAGTATCATTCTTTTGGCTATAACTGACATTTGGTTTAAAAATCCCTTTACACGAACGGGTGAAAGAGCAGACATAACATATTGCCTCTGTCTTCTCCAAGAATCTCCTTCTGCCGTAAAAACTCCTTGAATTCCCATATCTTTTAAGCAGGAGTCCAATTTGCTGGTTCTCCTAAAGTATTCCGGTCTATTTTTCAATACTTCTTGTATCAATTCGGGATCGGATAATACAATGGCAGTTTTCCGCAGTAAGCGAATTGTAAAAATTCCATTGTATTGTGAACTCCAATCTTCTAGAGTTTTGTGGAGAGTTGTGAATTTTAGTTTGGAGATATTTCCTGTAAAAAAATTCCCGGGAACTGCCGGAAGAGATTTTATGTTTTTATATGACTCTTTAGGGACAAAGGTTAATTGAGTTTGTAAATCTCTCCATTTTTGTAATGAATGTGAAATTATAAATATTTCTTCTCCTTTGATTTCGTAAGGAAAAGAAGTTAAGCAAATATTATCAGTTCCGACTTTCTTTCCGCTACTAATGTCATATTCCCAACCATGCAAGCTACATTTGAGATTTTTTCCAATAAGTGTTCCGGTTGCAAGAGTAGCATTTTTATGCGGGCATAGTCCTTGAAAAATATAAAATATCCCACTTTCTTGCAATAGTATCAAATCAACACCTTCTACGTTGATTGCTAGAATTTGTCCTTCTAATACATCAGAAATATTTGCAATTTTTAGCAATTCAGAAGCCATAAGCTTGTGTCCCCCTATACCGCTTAAACATGGTTGTTAGAACTAAATATTTTTAAATGCTAAACATCAATTAAAAAAATTTGAAAGATTACTACAGTATAAGGTAAGTTTCTTGACCTGTACTTTCCCTAATTTATTACTATAAACCAAAAACGGTAATTGCATGAGAGCTAAATTATTAGATCAATTTGTGGCAAAAAATCAGAAATTTTTTATTCAGTATGGTGGTCAGGGCGTTCCATATCTGATGGAAATTGCCAAGTTCAAAAAAACAGAGGAGAGCTTAAAAAGTTTTTTTGATTTTACCTTTAAAACTCTCAAAGAAATTGAAAATGAAATGGGTGGTAAATCAAACCCTCTAATTGAGCAAGGATTGGATTTGCAATCTTGGATAGAAAACATAAAATCCGCACCACCTCAAAAATATTTGTTTCGGGTGAGTATTTCCGGTCCGATGATATTTATCTTACAAACCATCAACTATTTATTATTTACCAATCGCGGTTATCCTGTTTCGGAAACGTTAGGAGTTACAGCTGGAGTAACCGGACACAGCCAAGGTATGTTGTCAGCTATTCTTTTTTCACTTGGTGGAGAGGGGGAGCAATTCTACCAGCACTATTATAAACTTTTAAAGTATATTTCTTATATGGGTTATCGTGCTCAGGAAGCATATCCGAATTTTGAAATCTCTCCGGAATTAGTGGCAGAATTTGAAAAAGCGGGAATCTCCTCACCTTCTCCTATGGCTGCTTGTATAGGATACAGGAGAGAAGAATTAATGGAAAAAGTAGAAACTTTTAACAAAGAAAGGGCTTATTCCGATACCAATAAAATTTACATTAGTTTGTACAATACCTATCAATCCATGGTATTATCAGCAAAACCCTTATCTCTTTTGGAATTTTATAAAGAATACCAAGCAGAAATGAAAAGTAAAAACTTTCAATTCGTTTTTTTGAAAACGACTGCTCCTTTTCATAGTGTATTATTAAAAAGCGGTTGGGACAAATTAAAATTAGACGCAGAAAAAATGGGTTTTCATTACAAAGGTAGTGATCTGAAAGTTCCTGTTTACTCTATCCATGGAGGGAAAAATCTACAAACCTTTCCAGTTTTAGCCGAAAAATTGTTTTTTGATATGGTTGTAAATACTCTCTATTGGGACAATGCAATAAAATATGCGTTTGAAGATTCATCCGTAGAGGCAATTATAGATTTTGGTCCCGGTCAGGCAATTGCCAGAAGTTCGGCAGAACTATTGGCGAAAAACGGAGCTGTGTCTAAGAAGGTATTAAGCCTGGCAAATCCGACTGATTGGAAAGTGCTTTTTGAATAAAGGAACAGGAACGGTAAAATGAAAGACTTTAAAATTAAAACAAAATTGATCATTGGGTTTGCGATTCTTTTCTTTTTGTTTTGTATCATTAGTATCTTCCAAATCATATCTTTAAATAAATCCAAAGAACTAACCATCAAAATGTACAACCACCCTTTTGCCGTCAGCAATTCTGTAAGAGACGTGGAATTGGGAATGGTAAAGATCCATAGGGAGATGAAGGATGTTTTGGCATCCAAATCTATAGACAAAATTGATAATCATATAGTAAACATAGACCAATACGAAAAAGAAGTTTTTAAATCCTTTGAAAGGATATATGATCGATTTTTAGGGGAGAAGAAAATGGTTGATGATGCTTTCAACTCCTTTAAAGGCTGGAAAGCCATTCGAGATGAAGTGATTGAACATTCTAAACAAGGAAATTCAGAAAAAGCAAACCAGATTATTCAAGAAAAAGGCTTGGAGCACGTACAAGGTATTACGCGCTATCTGAAAAAGTTAAGCGATTTTGCTCAAAATAAAGCCATTGAGTTTTTTAACAATGCAAATTCGGTCAACAATGCCAATTCTATTCTTTCGCTAATTGGAATCATCATTGTAATCATCATTATCGTGGCGGTATCTTCTTCTATTATAATATTACTAGAAAAAAGGTTTCAAACCATTACGAACATTTTAAAAGACATTGGAGAAGGAGATGGTGATCTTACCAAAAGGGTTTCTATAGACTCGAAAGATGAGATTGGTGTTTTCTCAAAATATATAGATATTTTTATTGAAGATGTGAATAGATTGGTTGGTAGTGTAAAGTCTAATGCGGATACTTTTTCAAGCTCTTCGCAAGAAATTTGCCAAGTACTCGAAGATTCAAACAAAGGACTTGCCAATGTGGTCAATGAACTTTTACTTATTACTACAAACATCAACAATAGCACCGATACTATTAAAAATACCAATTCGATAGTAAATAGCTTATCCGAAAAATCATATAATATTAAAGAAAAAGCACGAACAGCTCAAACAAGTGGTGAGGACATTCAAAAGTCAGCCAACAGAGGTTCCAAAAACGTAGAAGATTTTACCAAAATTATATCAGAAATCAGCGTCTCAACTGATCATGTGTACAATACAATTCGAGAACTTGTTTTAAAATCAAATGAAATAGGTGAAATTATTACCATTATTCGAGGTATAGCAGGACAAACAAACTTACTTGCTTTGAATGCAGAAATAGAGGCAGAGCGAGCAGGAGAGCACGGGAAAGGTTTTGCAGTAGTTGCAACCGAAGTGAGAAAGTTGGCTGATGAGTCGAGTAGGTCAGTAAATAAGATATATGAATTGATTCGTGAAATCCAAGCAAAAGCAACTGATTCTGATAAATCGATCAGCTATAGCCAAAAGCTCGTCCAAGAAGGGGTGAAAAAAACGGATGTAACAAATCAACAATTCCAAATGATACAATTAGAAATAAACAAAATCGTTTCAATAATCAATGATATTACAAAAGAGTCAAAAGAGCAATTTGTATTGAATGATGAAATTTCAAAATCAATGTCCGATATGCTTAGCATGAGCAAAAGTAATTCAGAATCCATTAATGAAATTAATACCGTAATAGAGAAACAAGCTTCCTCATTTGAGGAAATAGAAGCAAGTGTTCAAGAACTCAATAACCTGGCTACAATCTTAAAAGAAGATACGGAGAATTATAAAGTAGTATAACGATGAATGATGATACTACTCATTCGGAGATTCAACTCTTAAAGGCTGAAAATCAAAAACTCAGCCTTCTATTAAATAATGCCGAGCAAGCACTCAAAGAAAGCGAAAGAAAATACTACAGTCTGTTTAGAACGAATATATACCAGATGGAATTGCAAAAACTCCTGACATTTATATCTGCTGATTTTGTAAATGTAAATTCCGTAAATATAAATTCAAAAATAAACAGAATGTTACAACAGATTGGAAATTTTTTCAGAGTAGATCGTTCCAGATTATTCTTCTTTTCGGAAGACAAGACAACAATGTCTGCTACTAACGAGTGGGTCGCTGAAGGAATTGAGTCTATGATAAATTCTCAACAAAACATACCAATGGAAGCTATTCCCTGGTGGAAACAAAAGTTACTCAATCATGAGATAGTTATCATAAACGATGTCGAAAACATGCCCTCAGAAGCCAGTTTGGATAAACAACACTTTTTAGAACTACATCTACGATCCTTAGTTTCCGTTCCTGTCATTACTCCAGAAGGAGTTATTGGCTCTTACGGTTTAAGTAGAGTAAAATCCCAAAAGGACTGGAACGAAATTCATACCAGCACACTAAAAATGTTGGCAAATATACTTGCTAAAGCATTTATTAGCGTTTCTGCAGAGAAACTCATCCTTGAATCTAAGCAACAAACTGAAATAGCAAACCAAGCCAAATCTACATTCCTTGCCAACATGAGCCACGAAATCCGGACACCTATGAATTCCATCCTCGGTTTTAGTGAAGTATTGCTTAATACATCCACCGATCCGAATCAAAAAAGCTACCTAAAAAGCATTCTCGATAGCGGAAAAACACTCCTTGCTCTCATCAATGACATTCTTGACATATCAAAAATCGAAGCCGGAAAAATCGAAATTTCACCCGATCCAACGGATTTGCGGGTTATGATAGGCGACATTGAACAGATATTTTGGCAAAAGCTCAAAGAAAAGGGGCTTGAGTTCTCAATTCAAATTGATCCGGATTTTCCCAAAACCATAGTGATCGATGAAATAAGGCTCAGGCAGATTCTATTGAATTTGGTAGGAAACGCCGTAAAATTTACAGACCAGGGTTATATAAAAACGGAAGTCAACTTGCAAAATACCCGAAATTCTTTGGTCGATTTTGAAATAGCTGTAAGTGATACGGGAATTGGCATACCGGAAAGTGAACATGGGAGAATTTTTGAGTCATTTACCCAACAGAAAGGTCATGACACAAAAAAATATGGTGGTACTGGTTTGGGGCTTGCGATTTGCAAACGATTGTGTGATCTGATGAATGTTAAAATGAGCCTCAAAAGTAAGTCGGGACTCGGGAGTAGGTTTTCTCTGGTATTTACCAATGTCCCCTATTCTGACAAAGAAAATCAAGAACATAACTTTCACCTCTGGGATATAGAGAATATAAACTTTCAAAATTCCAAGATTCTTGTTGTGGACGATATAGCAGATAACAGAAAATTGGTATTTATCTACCTGAAACCATACCAACTAGAGTTTTTTGAGGCAGAAGACGGAGAAAAAGCTGTGGAAATGGCAAAGAATTATTCACCTGATCTCATCCTTATGGATATTCGTATGCCAATTGCAAACGGGTATGAAGCTACGGAAAGGATTAAAAATGACCCTAAGACGGCTTCTATTCCTGTAATTGCTCTCACG
The DNA here is from genome assembly GCA_024233865.1 of Leptospiraceae bacterium. Lineage (GTDB taxonomy): Bacteria > Spirochaetota > Leptospiria > Leptospirales > Leptospiraceae > JACKPA01. Next base: position 121,687 of record JACKPA010000017.1, read on the forward strand.
GCGTCTGCCAGGCAAATTGAAACAGAAAAAGCCAGGCAACTCTTTGACGGTTTTTTGCTCAAACCAATTCAAAAAGAAACTTTAGTAAGCGAGCTAAAGAAACATCTGCCTTACCAAAATTCTCAGTTTGTAGAATCTAAATCCTACACAGAAACAGAGAGTTTTAACATAAACTCTGAATTAAAAGAATCACTTCGGAAAGAATTTTCCAATAAAATTACACGTTCGTCTGGTGTAGTATTTTTAGACGAAGTAAGAGAACTCGTAATTGGCATCAAAGACTTTGCAAATGAACACAAACTAGGTGAATTAAGGAAAATAGCGGATGATTTGGAATGTTCGGTAACAGATTTTGATTATGATAAAATTCGGAAAGATTTGAATTCTATAAAAAAAATGTTCGAGGAATAAAATGGAAACAGAAAAAGAAACAATCCTAATTGTGGATGATCAACCGTACAACCTAAAGTTAATTTCCACGTATTTGAGTAAAAAATACAAAGTTGCCATAGCGAACAATGGAGAAAATGCTCTAGAAGTATTAAAGAACATAACACCAGATCTCATTTTATTGGATGTTCTTATGCCGGGAATGAATGGACTTGAAGTATGCAAAAAAATTAAAGACAATACAAAAACAAAAGACGTTCCCATCATTTTTTTAACTGCTCAAAATGATCCCGAATTTGTCGTGAATGGCTTTACAAACGGAGCTGTTGACTACATCACCAAACCTTTTAATCCGAGTGAAGTCTTTGTCAGAATTAGTAGCCAACTCGAGTTAAAAAGAGCAAAAGCAGAACTCCAAGAGGCAAATTCTAAGTTTGATGCTCTAAACAAACAAAAAGACAAACTCTTTTCTATCATTTCACATGATTTGAAAGGACCTTTTGCGGGGATTATCGGTTTATGTAGATCTCTTATTCGAGATATAGAGAGCGGAGAAGCATCTATAGATAAAAATACGGTTCTTCCACCCTTAAGTCTCATGCTCCAATCCGGAGAATCAGCTTATAAACTTTTGGAAAATCTTTTAACATGGTCAAAAACGCTAAGCGATAGGTACGAACTTTCGCTAACCAATGTTCCGATAAAAAATCTGACTCTACAAAGTATTGAACTTCACCGAAGCTATGCTACCAAAAAAGATATAACAATTAAAAATGATGTGAATAAAGAAATAGTGGTTTTGGCAGACTTATATATGATAAATACCGTAATCCGGAATTTGATTGCAAATGCTATCAAGTTTACCTACCCAAACGGAATCATCACAATCCAGGCAAACGTACAAGAAGAATTTGTCGCGATTTCCGTAAAAGATACCGGTGTTGGGATTGATCAAGAAAAAATAGGTAAGTTGTTTAATATAGGTGGAATAGTGGCAACCAAAGGAACTGACGAGGAAAAAGGAACAGGTTTGGGTTTGTTTATATGCAAAGAATTTGTTGAAAAAAACGGAGGAAAAATTGAGGTGGAAAGTGAATTGGGAAAAGGGAGCACATTTACAGTGGTTTTGCCAAAAGCCTAAAAGTACCACCGCCTAAATTTGTTTTTAATAATTTTTCATTTAAGGGTATCATCAAATACTCACGTTACTTAATCTCTTTAATTTTTTTTGCCAAATAGTTTATCAGACAGCAATCCTTTTTTAAAGTCCATGTTTTGTAATCGCTTCCAATGGAAACCAATGAAAATCCGGTTTTCTGAAGGATTTTTAAAATGATGCTATGAGGGTGAAACTTTTGGTAATGAGTTTCTCTATATTTTTGGATTTTTAAGTCTTTAAAAATAGAGAATATTAGCGTAGAAGTTATAACCTTTCTTTTTTGATTGTAAGTATTTCTCCAAGTAAGCTTGACGCTATCTATGTTATAAAAGAGTTGCTTTTTATGAAAGTTGTGAATTAAATTGTATTCGCTGCTTAAATCAAAAAAATAATAGCCACCTAATTCCATGTTTTTGTTTACCGTTTGAAAGTGGGTTATAAGTTTTTCCGGCTGCAAAATATAATTCAAGGTATCATGCGTGGAAACAACTAAAGGAAATTTTTCTTTTAGGCTAAAATAAATTATATCGCCTTGGATATACTGTATTTTGGGATATTTTTTTTTAGCCGTTTCTAGCATTTGTAGAGATGAATCAATACCTACTTTTGTGTTAATGGAAGATGGAAAATGACTTAAAAGTGTACCGGATCCACAACCAAGGTCTAAAATCTTATCAGGGAGTTTGTTTTCTTTCCAAGATCCAATTATAAAATTAGCCCATTCTTGAAAATCTACATGGTCCATTACTTCATCGTAAACACTAGAAAATTTGGAGTATGGCGTTGTTTCTATCATAATCTAAAAAAAGTTAGTTTAGACATTACAAAAATTTGGATGGATTGCATCAAACAAAAAATTGTATCAAGAAAATACCATGAAAAAAGTTGTTTGTTTTTCCTTGTGGATTGGTAAAAATAAATAAACCGAAAATTAAGGAAAGGAAATAGTAACAAATGATAAAAAAATTATATTTATTATTTATAATTTGGCCTATGATCGGAAATATACTTATTACGTTCTGGGTAATTACAATTTCTCCTTTAGTGTTTTCTTTAAAAATTAACATTCAATACCTTGAAAGCCTATCGAAAATATATCTTTCAAATATATTGATTGCTTATATATTTATGCTTTCATTTATTTTTTTTTATATAAAACCTATATTGGATTATTTAAAAACTAATAACAGACTGGAATCTATTTCAATAGAAAATAAAACGAGAATCTTGAATGCTCCAATCCTATTAAGCACAATGACATTTGGTGCATGGATTTTTGCAGGGGTTATGGGAGATATAAATCATTATTTTTATTTTAATAAAATAACACAAGAGTCTTTTATAGGAGTTGCAAAAGGATTAGTATTTAATATCTTCAATGCATCCCTAGCTTTTGTAATTTATTTTTATACGTTTGAATATGGAAATGGGCGTTGGATTATCCCATTTTTCTTTCCAAATAATATTTTATCCATTTATAAAAAAACATTTCGTTTTACAATAATGAAAAGGTTTAGGTTGTATTATAGTGCTATTAGTGTTTATCCTTTATTATTAATTCTTACTGGAGTATTACGATTAAAAAGAGAGTTTGCACCTAATGAAATTGATTCAATATTAAATTCAATTTTACTCATAATCATATTTTTTTTAGTAGTGGGTTTACTCGTTACTTATTTAATTACTATTGTATTTCAAAAACCATTAATGGCAATGAAAGATGCTACGCGTAAAATCGCTGAGTCAAATTTCAATAAACCTTTAGAGGTTGTTTCTAATGATGAATTGGGAAGATTGGGAGAAGCTATAAATAAAATGGCTTCAGAAATAAAAGAAAAAGAATTTATTAAAGATACCTTCGGCAAACTCGTAGACCCAGAGGTTAGAGATTATCTATTAAAAGGTAATATGAATAGAGGAGGGGAGTTAAAAGAGGTCAGTATTCTTTTTAGTGATATTCGAGGATTTACTACAATTTCAGAAAATCTTGCACCAGATAGGGTTGTTGAAATATTAAATTTGTATTTTGATAGAATGAGCAATTGTGTATCACACAATAAAGGATTTGTAAATAAATTTATAGGAGATGCCATAATGGCCGTATTCGGAGCTCCTATAGAACAAAAAAATCATGCATCTTTATCGATTCAGACCGCAATCGATATGAAAAGAGAACTTTTAGAAATTAATAAGGAATTAGAAGATTTAAATTTGCCAAAATTAAAAATCGGAATGGGAATTCACTCTGGAACTGTGTTAGCGGGAAATATAGGTTCTATTAATAGGATGGAATATACTGTCATCGGTGATACAGTAAATCTTGCTTCCAGATTGGAATCAATGTGCAAGGAATTGGAAACGGATTTATTATTTTCTGAAGAAACATTCATGCTTTTAAATAATAATTTTAAGGTTCAAAAAAAAGGTGTATTTACTGTTCGAGGTAGAACTAAACCAACCAATTTATATACAATAACGTGAGTTTTGGATAAGAAAAAAAGAAACGATTTTTTTAGAAAGCGTTATAAGTTGAACATTATTGGCTTGTCTCTTAGACATTTAAAAAAATATTAGAGAATTGTTTAATATTACTAAAAAACAAAATATAAATATATGAAAGCATCTAATTATATACTCCCTACAACCAAAGAAAATCCAAGCGACGCAGTTATTGCCTCTCACAGATTAATGATTCGAGCCGGACTTGTTAGAAAGTCGGCTGCCGGACTCTACCATTATTTACCCATGGGTCTAAGAATTCTAAAGAAGATTGAAAGAATTGTTCGAGAAGAAATGGACGCTTCTGGCGCATTGGAGTTTGAATTACCGATTTTAACACCGGCTGAAATTTGGCAGGAAAGCGGGAGATGGAATAAAATGGGACGTGAAATGTTTCGTCAAAAGGACAGACATGATATGGATTATTGTCTGGGTCCAACTCATGAAGAAGCCTTTACTACCTTGTTAAAACCGATTCTGAAATCATACAAAGATTTACCCAAAAACGTTTACCAAATCCATACAAAGTTCCGAGATGAAATCCGACCTAGGTTTGGAGTAATCCGTTGTAGAGAATTTTTAATGAAAGATGCCTATTCTTTCCATGTCGATGAAAATTCCCTGGATGAAACCTATCAATTGATGCGAAAGACCTATCGAAAAATATTTACTCGGTGTGGTTTGAAAACCATTCCAGTCCAAGCAGATTCAGGAAATATGGGTGGTTCCGGCTCAGAAGAATTTATGGTAATTTCTCCCGTAGGAGAAGAGACGCTTTCTATTTGTCCGGCATGTGGATACAGCGGAAATGTGGAAAAAACTCCCGTAATTTACAATTTTGGTGAGGGAAAAATAGAAATTCCACCTTTTGAAAAAGTTCATACACCGGATAAAAAGACAATAAAAGAAGTAGCTGATTTTTTAGGTGTACAAGAATCCGATACCATCAAGTCCGTTTTGCTCAAAGCAGACGAAAAACTGAACACCGCTATATTCATTAGGGGCGATAGAGAGATAAACGAAGTCAAACTCAACAATTTTTTAAAAACATCCGAATTGAGACCTTTAACGGAAGATGAATGTCTAAGTCTAGGTCTGATTCCTGGTTTTACAGGACCAATCTTAGAAAAAAAAGAAAATCTAAAGGTTCTGTTTGATTGGAGCATTGATAAAAATAAAGCTTACGTTACAGGCGGAAATGAGCCAGACTACCACATCAAGAACTTTGTTGTTTTCAGAGATCTCGCAAGTGTTCCAAATACATTTGATTTTGGATTAGCAGTTGAAAGCGATCCATGCCCCCAGTGTAATAAACCTTTAAAACTCGAAAAAGGAATTGAAGTCGGGCATATTTTCAAGCTTGGGGATAAATATTCCAAAGCTTTTGACGTAAAGGTTTCTGCACAGTCCGGAAAAACGATTACGCCACTAATGGGATGTTACGGGATAGGATTAAATCGAACCATGGCAACTATAATTGAACAATGCAATGATGAAAACGGTATTTTTTGGCCTATTTCAGTTGCTCCTTTTGAATTTTCCCTGGTGAGCATTACAAAAATTGATGAAGAGAAGAGGAAAATTGAAGAAATTTATGAGTACCTCACAAATAATGGCTTGGAAGTTTTTTGGGATGAAAGAGACTTGGGACCAGGTTTCAAATTTAAAGATTCCGAATTGATAGGTTTTCCCATTAGAATAACCTTAGGAAAAAACTTTTTTGAAAAAAAAGAAATTTCCATTTTAAACAGAAAAAACAAAATGGAAATCAATCTTAACTATCATACGAACGAAGATTTAAAAGAAGAATTATTAAAAATGAAAACCCAGTTGTACAAAGAACTGGAAGCATAAAGGAAAAAACATGTCCCAAGAGAAAAAGTTTACTGTACTAGATATAGTTTTTATTGTTTTGGCAACATTAGGAACTTTAAGCATTTTGGTTATGGCGTTTTTTAACGATCTGGCCATATCCTTTCTGGCTAGCCTTTTAGGGATCTTTTTACTTTTGATTTCCTCTTATTTTATTTATAAGGTTATTGAAAAGATTACTTCCAAAAACAGGCAAAAGTTCGGGAGTTTATGGATTGCTTTTTTGTTTTCTATGACCTTTTTTAGTTTGCAATCCAATTTTGAGACAATTTTAAGAATATCGGAACTTATAAAATTGTCTGAATCTTCTGTGGCCACAATTATTACTGAAATTTTATCTTATCCTATAACATTTCCCATTAACTTAGAAGAACAATCCATTTCTTGGAGATTTTCAAGACGAGGCAATCAGTCTGAAATTGAGCACGAGTCAGAAAGTGGAAAAATTGCCTATTTTCAATACAATCCTCCACCTAACGCCAGACCAGACATACAAATTATTGGTGTCACTACGGAAACACTGGAAAAACTCCAAGAAGAATGGCCAATTAATTGGGCATATTACGCCAAAATTATTGATAACTTTAACCAATCCAAAGGCAACACACTATTTTTTGATATTTTTATGTTGGACTATAAACCCAAAGAAACGGAAATTCTTAGAAAATCTGTTGCCAATTCCGATAATGCGATTTTTGACTATCCGATGGAAACCAAAATCAAGCTGAAAGAAAGTATACAAAATTTGGATAAACGACTTGCAGCCTTAAGTAAATATAAATTGCAAAACGTAATAGACCCGGATGACCAAGGTATTGCTTGGTTACGATTTGCTGTCCCTCCTATCACACAGATTGGTAGCGTTAGTGCCGGAATGGGATTTGCCAATATTAAAAAAATCGGAAACTTTGCTACAAGAAAAATGCCTTTGGTTGCCAAACTATACGAGCACGGATCAAACGGTGAAACGGAATATTATCCATCTATAGGCTACATCGCAATTTGTAAGTATTATGGTGTGGATGTTGTAAAAGATACGGAAGTAAAAATGGGTGAATACATAAAGATCAAAAACATACCCCAAAAAACCATAAAGATATTCAACCCAAAAACCTTTAAAACGGAAGAAAAGGATATAATGCACAAACCGAATCCGAAAAGGGAAATTACGATTCCTATCGATCTCTACGGTCAAATGGACATTAACTTTGTGGGCGGTTGGTCGAGTTTTAAATACCATGAATTCTTTGAAGTAGCGACTGAGTGGGATAAAGAAGTTGCTTCTCAGTTTGAAAATAGTATATTTTTAGTTGCCATGTATTACGCTACCGGAAGGTCAGCTCCCAAAGATTTACACGCTTCCCCTTACGGTGAAATGTCTGGAATTGAATTTCATGCTCACTCCTTAAACACAGTATTAAACCAGGACTTTGTTGCTTATTCATCCGTTCTTTTAAACTTTTTGTTTTTTGTGGGTTTTGCTCTACTTTTAGGCTATTTCACTTCGATCTTAAAAACGCAATTTAGCTCTATAACTTTTATTTTGATGATTATTGCCTATTCGTTTTTTGCATTGTATACTTTTGAATCATTTAACTTTGTGACTCCTCTGCCAACCGTGGTAATAATGGGAATTAGCGTGTTTTTTACGATTACTGCTTTTAAGGTTATCACAGAGGAAGCTCACGTAAAATATATCAAAACAACTTTTTCCAAATTCGTGTCCAAAGACATTGTGGACGAGTTACTAAAAGATCCGGAGAAGATCGCACTGGGAGGTTCCAAAAAAGAAATTACCATATTTTTCTCTGATGTGCGTGGATTCACAACCATTTCTGAATCGCTTTCTCCCGAAGAATTGGTGAAGCTATTAAACGAATACCTTTCTGCCATGACAGAAATCATAATCGAACTAAAAGGCACTATAGACAAATACATGGGAGATGCGATTATGGCGTTTTGGGGTGCCCCTGTTCCTTTGGAAGATCACGCTTATTATGCTTGTGTAGCTTCTCTTGCACAATTTAACTACTTAAAAGAATTGCAAAAAGGCTGGAGAGAAAAGAATTTACCCGTCATTGATATAGGAATTGGATTAAATACCGGTTACGCCATTGTTGGTAATATGGGAAGTTCTCATAGAATGGAATATACCTGTATGGGAGACACTATTAATCTTGGTTCAAGGCTTGAAGGTTCTAATAAAACCTACGGAACCAATATTACTATTTCCGAATATACCTACGAGAAGGTGAAAGATAGAATTTATGCAAGGGAATTGGATTTGGTAAAAGTAAAAGGAAAAAACTTACCCGTTCGCATTTATGAATTAATAGGTCTCGTAAATGACAAAGACATGGATTTGTTAAAAAAGCCTATACAAAAAGGATAAAGCTAAAGTAAAAAATCGAATGGGACAATATGAATTTTTGGATAAAATTAATTATCCGGAGGATTTGAGGAGTTTAGGAGTAGATGACCTACCTATAGTGTGTAATGAAATTCGCGATTTCCTGATAGACACTTTATCGGGAGTCGGGGGACATTTTGCAAGTAATCTTGGTGTTGTAGAGCTTACTGTAGCCATCCACTACGTATTTAATACTCCTACGGATAGATTGATATGGGATGTCGGTCATCAAACGTATCCGCATAAAATTTTAACAGGTAGAAAAAACCTTTTAAAAACCGTTCGTAAGTTCAACGGAATCTCCGGATTTCCTAAGCGAGAAGAATCTCCTTATGATACCTATAATACGGGGCACGCAGGAACATCCATATCTCAACTGCTTGGAGAAGCTGTTTCGCGAGATCTGCTAGGAAAGGACTATAATTGCTTGGCGGTTATAGGAGATGCGTCTATTGCAACCGGAATGGCTCTCGAAGCAATGAATCATGGTGGTCATATCGCGCCGAATTGTCTAGTGATATTGAATGATAACTATATGTCGATTTCCAAAAACGTTGGTTCCATCTCCAATTATTTGAACAATATTATCAGTTCACACATATACAATAAGTGGAAGAGACTTTATTATACATTTTTAAAATGGCTTCCCCTAATTGGACCTGCCCTCAAAGTTTTTTCCAAAAAAATGGAAAGGAGCTTCAAATACGCGTTTACTCCCGGTGGACTTTTTGAAGACCTTGGTTTTGTTTATATAGGTCCTGTCAATGGGCATGATGTTTCCAAATTGGTAAAGATGCTTACCAAGATTAAGGATTTGGATGGTCCGATTTTATTACACGTAATTAGCCAAAAGGGTAAAGGTTACATACACGCAGAAAATGATCCTATTAAATACCATGGAGTTACTCCTTTTGACAGATTAAACGGAAACATGGTAACCAAAGAAGGACATATTTCGTATAGCAATCTAGTTGGAGAGGTTTTAATTCATCTTACTCAAAAAAGTCCCAAGATTGTAGCCATTACACCAGCCATGATCGAAGGTAGCGGATTAAATAAATATTCACAAAAATTTCCTAAAAATATTTTTGATGTGGGAATAGCGGAGCAACATTCCGTTGCCTTTGCTGCTTCTCTTTTGGGTGGTGGAGCAATTCCTTTTATGTGTATCTATTCAACCTTTATGACAAGGGCTTTAGACCAAATGGTTCATGACGTTTCTTTGATGAATTTACCTGTTCGTTTTGTGATTGACCGAGCTGGTTGTGTAGGTCCGGACGGGGAAACCCACCAAGGTTTGTTTGATTTGGGGTTTTTGTGTACTCTTCCTAGTATGTATATTCTTTCTCCATCTAACGCACAGTATTTGATAGAATCTCTGTTTTTTATGGAAAATTTTAATGACGGACCCATTTCTGTTCGCTTTCCCAAAGATAGCGAAATGATAAAAAATATTGATTTTAATAATTATAAAACTCTAACTCCCGGAAAATCAGTAGTTGTTTCTAAAGGTGATGACATTACACTACTCGCCATTGGTTCTATGGTTTCCATTGCTATAAAGGTATCGGACAAACTAAAAGAAAGTGGTATAACTTGCACAGTTATAGATTTATTGTGGATTCGACCTTTGGATCTGGAAACAATAAACAAAGAGATTTCGGAAACCAAACATTTTGCTATTTTGGATGAAAGTTACTTGGATTCCGGAGCATCCGGATACATTCTCAATCGAATTAGTCCCAAATTGCTAAATCGATTTTTAAAAACGTTTTCTTTTCCACCACAGCCGATCTTGCATGGAGAAAGAGTGGAAGTTTTACACTATTTTAAACTAGATGAAGAGGGTATTTCTTCGGAATTATTGTCTTTAATTTCAATGACTTAATTAACGTTAGTTTCGGATAAGAAAAATTGCAAATTTTTAAAGGGCAATCACGGGGGAATTGCCCCTACGAAAGACAAATTGTAGGGGTAAACCCCTGTGTTTACCCCTTAATTATAAATAAAGCACCTTAAGCGAAATTCACGTTAATTAACAAATGGCACATTTAATTTCATATATAATTCCTTGACAACTATTTACCTTGGTAAAAATATTAGCTATGGAAGAAATTAAAGTAAAAAAGATAGGAAAACATAAAATTATAGAAATTGAAGGTAGATTTGATATCTACAATTCACCAAAAATCAAAAGGCATATCGAAAATATGATATCCCAGGGTGAATTAGAGTCTTTAGTTCTTGATATGTCATCTGTTTCTAGAATGGATTCCTCCGGCTTAGCGTGCTTAGCCAACTTAAAAAGTAGAACAGGAGAAAAGGGCGATATTAAAGAATTTTATTTGATTAATTGCCCAGGTCGAATAATGGAAGTTTTAAAAATGTCAGGAATGGATGATTACTTTAAAATATTGAAGTCCGAAAAAGAATTACCGTAATTGTTTTTAGCTTTTGAGACAGATTTCCTAATACGCGTTTTTGCTATAAAGTCCTTTAAAAGGTGTAATTAATACGATTTTAATATCAAACATCAGAGACCAGTTTTCCATATAAAATATGTCAGCATCAATTCGATCTTCAATGGAAGTATCACCACGCAAACCGTTGATTTGCGCCCAACCTGTAATTCCGGACTTAACTGCATGTCTACGCATATACTGCCTGTGTTGGATTTTGAATTGCTCTACAAAATATGGACGTTCTGGTCTCGGACCAACTACAGACATATCACCCAACAAAACGTTAAAGAATTGAGGAATTTCATCAAGGGATAACTTTCTTAAAATTCGCCCAATTTTAGTGACACGAGGATCGTCTTTTACCGTCCATTTTGTATCCGAATCGGTTTTGGGTTGGACATACATCGTTCTGAATTTGAACATATTGAATTTTTTATTGTCCAAGCCCACTCTCTCTTGTTTCAAAAAAATGTCACCTCTTGATTCCAGCCTAATGGCAATGGCAATCAAAAGATAAACCGGAAAGAAAAATACTAAAAAGCAAAAGGAAAACAGAAGATCAAAAGTCCTTTTGATAAACATATTGTATCCCATGCGAATAGGAATATTCCGAATCGTAATAATGGGGATTCCATCTATATCTTCTATCCTCCCGCGAGCCGTTATAAACTCCGTAAACGCTGGAACGACTTTAACCTCCACACCTTCCGAGTCACATATATCAATGGTTTCTTTGATATGATCCCCTTCTTCAGGAGTCAGAGCATATATTACAAGATCCGGTGTATGATAGGTAATTATCTTTTCCAAGTCGTATATGGAACCTAAAGTATTTTCCATACTTTCTTTTGGAGGAGAGACATAGATATATCCGCAAATTGTATAACCATAGATTTGGTGTTTTTGAAGCACATCTGCTATTCGCCAAGACGTTTTACTCATTCCGATGATTACCAGTTTTCTAAGGTTATAGCCTTTCTTCCGCAAACCTTTGAGAAAAAACCTAAACTGATAGTGTACAAATGAAGTAATGATAATATTAAATATAGTATAATAGACAATCACCAAACGAGAAAAACTTTCCCCACGAAAAAAGAATAACAAAGACAGAATCACTCCAAGATTTACAATAACACCTCGGAATATCGCCCAAAACTCATCTACAAAAGAAAGCCCGCGTCTAGGATGGTATAGGTCGATAGAAATAAACGAAAGAACCTGTGTAATGGATAAAACAAGACTAAGCCAAAAATAGCTATTTATATCAATAATCTGTAAATAAAATCCGTCTCTGTCTTGGATAAAGTATCTATAGGCAAAAGCCAATCCGAAGCTAAAAATGGAATTCAAAAGGTCAATTCCCGTAAAAATCAGTTTAAATGTTTGACTTCTTTCTTTTAACATTTTATTTTTTATCCTCCACTGAAATAGAAGATGTGCTTGTTGTTGCCGTAAGCGGTTTTTTTCTAAACCTGTACAGCCTTGTTCTACCCAAGCGAGAGAATGAGTTTTCGTCTCCCAAATTGATATTGATTAGAGAAATTGTAAAAAACAAAGATTGGTTGTAAAAGGTGATTTGGTTGTCAAATGACAATCCACCCTGTATGGAACGAAGCTCCATAGCATAACCAAACCTATATTCAAAATTATGTAAATTCATTTTGTAAACTAAGAGTAGCCGATTGATGTTGAGAGCCGTTTTTTGTTTTTCGGATGTTCCACCCAAGCCTGTCCCATTTACGATATCATCAATAAAACTCGTTCTTTGATAAACAGGGTCATTGCCAAGAAGATAGGCATTGGAAGCAGCTAACGGATCAAGCGTCCCATTGGACTGGAACAGTTGGGCATTTCCTACCTGGTTTGTGTAGCGCCAGGGCTGTGTAACTCTCGAATCGAGGTCGATTTCAAAACCATGGTTTCTGGTTAGCTGAAAATCGGTTTGCAGATATATTCTATAGTTATCCAGAAATGCTGCTCTGTATACGTGGTACCAACTCCCCCCCAACTCAAAAGCTTTGAAAATCTTTACAAACGGCAGAGAGAAACCACCCATTTTGTAAGCAAGAGTTAGGTTGTTGTACAAAAACGTCTTTTTGGGAGTATGGTAAACGAGGTCATTGTTCATAAAAATACCGGAATAAAAACTTCTCTTCCTTTCCAAAAGCGTTTCCCGTTTTTTCACAAAACCATCATAAAAATCATAAAATCCCGAAATCCGAAAAATGGTAAAATACCATCTTTCAGCACCTGTAGGCTGAGGATTGTAATCATTCGCAAACTGCCGCAGGTCTCGAATATTTCGAAGCGAAAACTCAAACTCCTCAAAATGATTGCTTGTTATGGCAAATTCTATTTCATGCTGTGCGTCTCTTCCTTTGTAGATCGTTTTTTCCGGTAGTTCTCTTTTGATGGCATACATCCTTCTGTAATCAGCTGTGAATAACAAAAGCGGTGTTCCAAAAGAAAGCTTATCGTAACTTTTGACGTATTCGTAAGAATTTCTTTTTAAATCCCTATCCCTGGATAAATCAGACGGACTAATGGTACTGCCTGTACTTGGCAGGTCCTGGGATTGTTTGAGAGCTCCATAATAAAGCAAGGGTTGAAAGGCTACATAATTTCCGAAGTTCATATTGGTTCGAAAACCCGTTTCCCCATTGGTTAGGTACTGAGTTCTTAACAAATTCGGGCTATACGTAGCCCAAGGATCGCTTAAATCCGTTGGATACTGAGGTGCCGGGATTTTCAATTGGCTTGCCCTAGGGGATGTATAGTAACGAGTTACAGAATAAATCAAATTCATATCCCAATACAAAGGAGATTCAAAATAAGGAAGTCTGGTTATTTCCGTAGAATTTTTTATTGTTGCCCTAGGCAAAGTGTCGATTATTGGGAAAAAGTCCGACCTGGTTGAGCCTGAAGAAGACTTTAAAATGTTGTAAAGTAATCTTCTTTCTGCAAAGAGGTTTACCGTTAAATCTCCTCGGGTTTCCGTATAGTCAAAACGCCAGTCCTGGGTTTGTTTAATCAGAGGAAGTCTTCTTGCTCGCCTTGTATAAAATGAGCGAAGAGTATTGTTAAACTGGTATTTATAGCCAAATTCATAATCAAACGTAGGTGTAGAATACTTTTCGAACTTCATTTGGATGTTACGGGTTCCGTCTTTTTCCACGTTTCGGGATTTTGCATTGGCAAGAAAGTCAACTTTGTGCCAGGGTTGATTTATACTTCCGTAATCAACCACTCGACCGTTAGGTAAATAGGGATAAAGACTTGGATAGTTTTGTTGGATAAAATCAGCAGCAGGCATTATACATTTTGCGTTCGAATCTACCCTACCGTCAGCTTTTAGGCAAAGATTCCCCCTATCTACTTGGTTTGTGACCGGAGATTCAAACAGTTTATTCTGGAGTTTGGTTCCATAACCAAGGTTAGCTTGGTATTGTTTATAATTTGCAAAACCCAGGTCAAGGTTATAATTCAACCAGGGACTCATTTTCCAGAAGCTAAACTGAACGGCTTGTCCGGTTTTTTCATAATAATCAATTTTAATTTGTCTTCCGATAGGCATAAGTAAGCTTAAAGCAGACATTGGGTCAGACCATTGGTAGTGTCCTTGGACAAATAAACCCTGGTAATTACTCCTTCCGGCTTGCACAACCCAACCACTCCCCAAGTTGGTTGCGTAGTACAAAGGAACCCAAAAAAGGTTTGTTCCTCCGATGTTTAACCAAACATTGGTTGCCAGAATATTGTTTCCTTCTTGAACGATGATCTTTTTTGCCCTTAGGGAATAATGGGGAACTTCTGCTGCACAAGTTGTGAAATACCCCATATCAAGAACGTATTTTTTCTCATCTATTTTTTTTATTTTTTTCCCTATAAATCGGGAAGGATACTTGCTAGCCTTGGTGTTATAAATAGCTCCCCTTTGCAAATCCATATCATAGATAAGCTTTTCTCCTTTGATATCCAAGTCACCGTCGTTAAAATCTACTCCACCTTCGGCATAAAGTTCCTTTCGTTTGGAATCTATCATTACGGAATCAGCTCGCAAAATTCCATCACCTAATTTTACCTTTACATCTCCTTTTAGAATGACTGTTCCGGATTTTGTTTTGTCTACAGACAAATATTCTGCTTCACTTGCACTTTCAATAACAACTTTAGAGCCTTTTTTCTTTTTAGGGTCATCAAAAGGGTTTTGTTCTTTTATTTCCTTATTATCCAAATCCAAGGCTCTTCTTAGTCTCAATCTTTTGGTATATGTCGAGCCATTTGTAGACATTCCCATATATTTAAGATAATCGTCCACTTCTCTATCCGAAAGGGAATCAAAGGTCTTTTTTAAAATTTTTTTCTGAGCTTGGTTGTTTAAAGCATCTCTTTCTTTTTGATACTTTTCGTTGGGATTTTCCGGAGTTAGATTAAATTGCTTTAACATACCAGAAGGATCATTTTCTGTTTGCGTTTTTTTGTTATCTTGGGATACTATGGGAGTTGCCAATGAAAACCAGAATAGAATACTAAATAAGAAAATCATAAAAGTACGCAAAAACAGATTTAGTTGATAGTTTAACAATTTTAGTAGTTTTTTAATTCGTTTATAACCATTGATAATTTGGGTGTAAACAATTCATCAAAAATTTCTTTTGAACGAGTGAAGAGGACAATGAATATAGCATATTACATAAGCGGACACGGTTATGGGCATATAAGCAGATCATATGAAGTCATAAAAAGACTGTTATTAGAAAATCATATAGAAAAGCTCTTTTTATGTAGCTCCAGGGTGAGTTTTATCAAAGACAAATCTCCCCAATTATTTCTAAGAAACCAATCCACAGACGTTGGAATCGTCCAAAATGACTCTATTAGCATGGACATAGCCAAAACCTTGGAAAAAATTAAAGAATTTGAAAAAAGCGAAGATGAGATTATAGAACAAGAAAAAAAGTTCTTAAAAAACGAGGCAATTGACATCGTTGTATCGGACTGCTCTTCTTTGCCTTTTGTGCCGGCAAAAGACTTAAGGGTCAAAACCATATTCATTGGGAATTTTACCTGGGACTTCATTTACCAACATTATTCCAAATATGATGCGACTTTTTCCAATTTTGCCCACAGACTAAAAGCAGAGTACCAACTATGTGATAAAGCTCTGGTGCTTCCTTTCTATTGTCCCATGGAATCTGTTCCAAATAAAATTTCTGTTGGTCTTTTGGGTCGCAAACCAACCAAAAGTAAAGAAGAAGCACGGAAAGACTGTGGATTCAAAGAAAATACCTACTATTTTTTATTTTCTTTTGGAGCTTATGGAATTGAAGGAAAGGAATTTGATTTTGAGAATCTTCCGGAAAACTATCAATTGGTTGTTTCCGGATATGAAGGCTTACACAATGATCAAATTTTAAGATTGGATGATTTTTACTACCCTGATGTTCTAACGGCTTGTGATTTTGTAATAACAAAGCCTGGGTATGGAATATTGTCAGAAGCATATTTTGCAAATACACCTGTAATTTATACGGAAAGGGGAGATTTTCCGGAATATCCGTATTTAGTCCAAGCTATGGAAAAACACCATACCTCTTACTATATCAGCCATGAGGGTTTGTTTAATCTACAACTCAAAAAGACGATTCAAAGTGAAGGTACACATGGCTCTATAAGGGATGTTTTAAAAGACGGACGGGAGGAAATTATTAAGGAAATATTGGAATAGATAGATGCTATACAGTGAGAAAAAAATATCAGACATTTAACATTTCAGAATTTCAATGGACTGGAAATATCTAGCAAAAGATATTTTTGCTTTCAAGTTGATTTAGTTGAAGTGTATTTTTTTATATTACCCTTTCTAAAATTTGTGATGCAAGGATTTATAACCCTGGTGAACTTGACTTATCATAAAGAAAGTTTAGAAAAAGAATTAACCATGAAAAAGCTTTTATTAGTATTGATTTTAATTGTTTCTTGCTCTATTGGAATTTCTGCTCAGGAAATCAAAAAAAGCGAAGAAAAAATAAAAATAAAAAAACCCACCTCCCCCAAAATCCAAGTTCCCCAAAACCCAAAATCTAACAACGCAAAACCCAAAAAGTCTAAAACAAAAAAAATAAAGCAAAAATTAAAAAAAAAACAAGAACCCAAAATAGAAGAGCCTATAATATTCGAAGAAACCAGAACCGTAGAACCTTTAGGCGATGCAAAAAAGAAACCCGAGAATGAAGACGAGTTTGTTGAAGAATATGAAGCGGATGAACCAAAAATAGGTTATAAGCGAGGGAGGACATTTATCGAATTTAAAGCCGGTGGAGGATATGGTGGAACAGGAGTATTTCCCTACCTTTTTAACCTGATGTTTGAATTTGGGAAAAGTAATAACTGGGCATTTGGCTTTGGAATGAATACCATCAGATATTCTTATAAAGATTTTCTTCCTCCTTTATACCAAAAAGGGAACGTTTTGTACAAATCCTTTATGTTTGACTTTGTTACAAGTTATCATTTTTTGAGAAATAATAAATGGGATCCTCTTTTGAGAGGATATGTTGGATTGGGAGCTGTTCCGGGAACAACCGGTTTGGAAAGCGGCTTATTTTTACATCTCGGATTTGGAGGAGGATTAAGGTATCATTTATCAAGCAAATATTATCTTACTTCAGAATTAATTCTTGATAGATATCTAGGAAGTCCTGGAAAAGCCGGAAACGAATTTTTTTTAAATCTTCAATTAGGTGCAGGTGCTGCTTTCTAATCGTTCTAAGAAAAAAGTTGACATTTAATAAAATGGTTTATAATTGTTGAAATCTAAGGCGAACATCATGACAATACCTATAAAAAAGAGAGAATTTATACATGGGAAGACAATAGGAGAAAACGAACCGTTTTTTCTGATTGCTGGTCCTTGTGTTATGGAATCCAAAGAGTTATTGGATAGAGTAGCCGGAGATATGCAAGAAATATGTGAGAAATTGGGAATTTTTTACATATTTAAAAGCAGCTTTGATAAAGCAAATCGTTCTTCCGTTCATTCCTACAGAGGACCAGGACTAAAAGAAGGAATTACTTATTTCGAATTTATTAAAAAGAAGTATAATGTTCCTATTCTTACAGATGTTCATGAAACCAACCAGGTAAAACCCTTAAAAGATGTTGTAGATATTTACCAAATCCCTGCTTTTTTAAGCAGGCAAACGGATTTGATCAGTGAAGCAGCTCAGACCGGAAAATGGGTAAATGTTAAAAAAGGACAGTTTTTGGCACCGGAAGATTGTCGACATATTAAAACAAAAATTGAAGAAAATGATTCTTCAAAGTACATGGTGACCGAAAGAGGAACGAGCTTTGGTTACAATAATCTGGTTTTTGATATAAGGGCAATTCCTATTCTCCATGGATATGATATTCCAGTTGTATTTGATGCTACACATTCGGCTCAATTACCTGGGGGATCAGGAAATATCACAGGTGGACAGAGGGAATTCATCCCTGATTTGGTAACAGCAGCAGTTTCTTGCGGTATCGAAGGTATTTTTATGGAAGTCCACCCGGACCCGCCCCTAGCAAAATCGGATTCTACTACCCAATTCTATCTAAAAGATATAGGTAAACTTTTAACAAGACTTGTAAAATTCGATAGATTGGCAAAAGAGGAATGAGGAAAAAATTCTTTATTTTAAACTTATTGTTATTTATATTTGTACTGGTTTTTGCCGGTTTTTGTAAAAAGAAAAATAGAACCGAAAGAATTGAAAGCGAGAAAGAATCTGGTTCTACCATTCGGATCAAAAATTTTAAGAGAGAAGCTTTTGATACAAAAGGGGGTCTTTTATGGAAGGTAACCGCCGGAGAATCTTTTACCTATATAGGAAAAGAAAACAAAACAATACTTTATCAACTGAATTTTGATCAGTACGAAGACGGAAAGTTTAAGTCTAATGTAAAGGGAGACAGAGGAGAAATAAATCATTCAAGCAAAAAATTATACCTTAGTGGTAACATTATTTTAAATACGGAAGATGGAAAAACGCTTTGGGCGGAAGAATTGGAATATGATTTGGATGAAAAAAAATTATATTCTGAAAAAAAAGTTAAAATTTTGTCGGGTGGAACTGTTATTTATGGTAGAGGATTACGGGCTGATAGGAATTTGAATAAATTTACGATCCTTAAACCGGAAGGTATGAGTAGAGAAAATCCTTTTAAAAAGGAGTAGTGGAGTTTGATTATGAAATTTGCAATTATTATGATTTTATTATATTTTTATTTACCATTTTCATTGTTGGCACAAAACAATGACTTAAATAAAGAACCAAGATTTGAAGTATTTAAACAATATTACCGGAATTCCAATGTAGCCAAAAGAAACAAAAATTATTCCAAAGCAGTTCAGCAAGCACAATTGGCTTTAATAGTTGGAAATATGATTTTTGGAGAAAATGATTATCGTACTGCAAAGTTACACAATCATATAGGTTCTATTTATCACACAAAGGGTGATTCCAAACAAGCTATTACACATTACAAAAAGTCTATTCTTATTTATCTAAAGAATTATCAAAAAAACAGATCCGAGTTAGCTAAAGTTTATAACAATTTGGGAGTTGCCTATAATTTTTTAGGTGAATATGATTCTGCCTTGACTTATTATAAAAAGTCTTTGGATATAATGTTTAATAAGCGTTAATCAACTATCAATATTCTCAATTATAATAATGAAAAATACTTTAATAGTATTCTTTTATTTGGCTACATCCTTGGTAGGAGTAATACGCCCACCTTTACTAATTTCACCTCTCAAAATAGATGAAGGAGCGATTTCCCCGGTAATTTTGTCAAAAGAGAAAAAGAAAAAAGACGATACACCTAAAGAACCGACTAACTGGGGCGGGAATGAGCTCAGCCAAGAAGAAAAGGAAATCGAAGGAATAAAAGCCAAAGTATATTCTCTAAAAGGGGGTGCTTGGCTAATGCACAAAAAAGTGAAATTAAGTGCATATTCCATCGAAATTATCGGGCAAGACGCTTTAAAAGGTTTTTTAAAGGGAAAAGTTAAGGTAGAAGATACTGAGCACAATATAACTCTAACTGGTGCCAATGGAGTATACGATAAACTAGCTGAAACCATCGTATTAAAAGGAAGACCAACCTTAACCTATATCGATAAAAACAAAAAAAAGACTAAAATATCCTCTCCATACATAAAACGCTACATGGGTGAGTCCAAAACAATCTTAGAAAAGGAAGTATTAGTTGAAAATCCGGACTACACCATATTTGGCGACTCCGCTATTTATTATGAAAACGAAAAAGTTTTAGAATTGGATAACTATCCGTTCATTTTTGGAGAAGAGTCATTCCTTACCGGGAAAAAAGCTACTTATAACAGTGAAGACAAAAAGGCTATATTGGAAGAAGAGACTCTATTGTTTAGATTATCCATGGAAAATGAAAAAAAGAAAAAAGACAAAACAAGTGTAGATAAAAAAGAAAATACAAATGAAAAAGTTAGGATTATATCGCTTTTTTCGGGAGATAAACTGATATATGATACCAATTCCGAAGGGGAAAAAACGATAGGAATGTATGGAAATGCCCATTTGGTAAGACCGGACTTGATTTTTGATGCAAATTATATAAAAGCATTTGGAGAAAATTCAAAGAATATAGAGGCAAAAGATTCTATTCAATTTTTAGATTTGGAAAATCATGTAAAATTAATGGGGAATACACTCGAACACAATGAGGAAAATGGTTATACACATATAACCGATGATACAAAAGTGGAGTTTTTGAATAAAGATAATTCGAAAGTACAGGCAACCATGACAGCCATGGAAATAGAAAGATTTAATGAAAAAAAGGAAATTGTAGCAAGAGGGGATGTTAAGGTAAAAACGGAAAATTCTACTTTATATGGTGAATATGCAACCTATTATGAAGAGAAAGAAAATATGGTTTTGGAGGGTAATCCAAGGATGACCAAAGATAAAAATACGGTGAGAAGTGGAAAAATAATATTGTACCCTTCTAAAAACAGAGTTCTGTTAACTGACGGGATAAAATCTAATTAATTTATACAATGGAAAATGCTTTAAAAGATAACTTTCAAATCAAAGCTTTTAGAATGAAAAACCTAATAAAGATTTACAACAAAAGAAAGGTTGTGAACGATGTTAGCTTTGAAATAAAGAAGGGTGAAATTGTTGGTTTATTAGGCCCGAATGGAGCCGGAAAAACTACCTCTTTTTATATGGCTGTTGGTTTTATACGTCCGGATGCCGGAAATGTTTTTATCGATGAAAGAGATATAACTAAAGCCCCTATGTACCAAAGGGCAAGACAAGGGATTGGTTACCTTGCTCAAGAAGCATCCATTTTTAGAAAGTTAACCGTTGCCGAGAATTTGGAAGCCATTTTAGAGACTTTGAATTTATCCCGGAGTGAGATAATAGGAAGAAGGAATGAATTGCTTCTTGAACTTCAAATTATGAGAGTTGCCAATCAAAAAGGATACACTTTGTCCGGTGGTGAGAGACGAAGATGCGAAATAGCAAGAGCCTTGGCTACAAAACCCGATTTTATTTTGTTAGATGAGCCGTTTGCTGGAGTTGATCCAATTGCGGTTAAGGATATTCAGAATGTTATCAAAAGCTTAAGAGAAAGAGGATTAGGGATTTTGATTACCGATCATAATGTAAGGGAAACTTTAAAGATCACCGATAGAGCTTACATTATGTACAGTGGAAAAATTTTGATATCCGGAACTGCCACTGATTTAATAAATGACCCGGAAACAAGAAGGATATATCTAGGGGAAGATTTTACATTATAGGATTAGTATGAGTTTAAGTCCCCAATTAATTCCCAAACAGACTCAAAAACTCATAATGACTCAGGGGTTACGGCAATCTATTGAATTATTGCCCCTATCCACAATAGAGTTAGCAGATAAGATACAAGAAGAACTTATGGAAAATCCTCTTTTGGATGAAATATACAATCCTGAATTTTCCAATGAACCGGAAATTTTCCCTTTAAATGAAGTTATTAAAAAAGAAAAAAAAGAATTAATTAAAAATTCCGATGTGTCTTGGCAAGATACATTTACCATAGATAGACCAGGAAGGTACAATGACGATGCGAGTGATAAAAAGCAAAAATTCATTGAATCTTCCCCCATAAAAGAGTCTTTGTGTGATCACCTTTTTTCTCAACTTAGACTTTATGATTTAACGGATTATGAGTTGGATGTAGGATATATCTTGATTACAATGATCGATGACAAAGGATTTATTACCCTACCTTTAAAAGAAGTATCTTCGGAGATGAATATTGATATCTCTGTTATAAAAAAAGTCTTAAAGGAAATTCAGACTTTAGACCCTTTGGGAATAGGCTCAAAAGATATTCAAGAGACATTATTGATTCAAGCAATGACTTTATTACCAAAAGACAAAATTCTGCATAAATTTATAAAAAATCATTTCTATGATTTGGAAAAACTGGACTATAAAAAAATTAGTCGCGAAATGAAAATACCGGAAGAAATGGTAGAAGAAAAAGCCAAAATCATTAAAAAATTAGAACCTTATCCTGCTACTCTATACACCAATAAAAAAACGGATTATATCATTCCTGATGTATTAGTGCAAGAAACAGAGGGTGAATTTAATATTATGATCAATGATGAATGGATTCCGAAACTATCTATTAATGATAACTATAAAAAGGAAATTGTAAAGGTTAAAGATCCTACGGATAAAGAATTTTTTTCTAACAAAATGAATTCTGCACAGTGGTTGATTCGTTCTATTAACCAAAGAAGGCAGACCCTTTTCAAGGTTGTAAATTCAATCATAGAATTTCAAATAGACTTTTTTCGAAAAGGAATCAATTTTGTAAAACCCTTAACCCTAAAAGATGTTGCTGAAAAATTAAATATGCATGAATCTACAATATCTCGAATAACAACCAATAAATACGTACAAACGAATTGGGGTATTTTGGAATTAAAATGGTTTTTTTCATCCGGTCTAAAATCAACCGAAGGTGGGAAAGAGTCTTCTAAAAAAATTTTTGATATCATTCAAAATTTGATTAAAGGGGAAGATTTTGAAAACCCCTTATCTGATCAAGACATAGTGAATATTATGGATGAAAAAGGGATTGAAATTGCCAGGAGAACTGTAGCAAAATATAGAAAAATACTAAAAATCCTTCCTTCCAACCGTAGAAAGAGGCTAAATAATTTAAAGAGCAAGTAATGGAAACAATTACAATAGAAAATCTATTTCACGATCATCCGGAACTGCATCTGTCTTTAGTATCTGGTGGCACAGGCTTGTACAAAAAAATTACCAGTTCGGATATCAACCGACCAGGACTATCTTTAACCGGTTTTTTTAGATATTTTGCGCATGACAGGATTCAAATTTTCGGAAAAGGAGAATGGGCTTATTTACATACTTTATCTAAAGAGGTATTACACAATATAACCGAAAAATTTTTTAGTTATAGCCTAAATTGTCTTATCTTTACCCATGGAAACATTCCGCAAGACGAAATAATACAAAAGTCAAAAGAATTATCCATTCCTATTTTTACATCTCCTATTGATACACAAAAATTTATAATCATGATTTCGGGAATACTTAATCGTATCCTTGCTCCTAAGTTAATGCGTCATGGTGTTTTGATTGAAGTGTTTGGAATAGGTACTTTATTAACGGGAAAAAGCGGTGTAGGAAAAAGCGAATGTGCTTTGGAATTGATTGAAAGAGGACATAGATTGGTAGCTGACGATATGGTTGAGATTAGAAGAATTTCCGAAAGTTATTTATTGGGCACTTGTTCTCATGTTTTAAGGCATCATATGGAGATTCGAGGTTTGGGAATTATAAATATACCGGATATTTTTGGTGTAGGTTCGATCCGAGACCACAAAATATTAGACCTTATTATAAACATTGAAGAATGGAATAAAGATATGGAATATGATCGGACAGGCTTGGATGATAGCAAAATTGATATATTAGGAATCGAGATTGCTTTTTTAAAGATACCTGTTAAGCCAGGGAGAAATCTACCAATATTAGTAGAAACAGCGGCAATAAACCAAAGGTTAAAAAAAATGGGAAATTATACGGCTAAAGAATTTAACAATAGATTAACAGACTATATAGAGCAAAATAAAATTGAAAGAATTAATCACTAAAATGAATGAATTTAGTCATGGGTTGCACGCGAGGCCTGCTTCTTTATTTGTTAAGGTAGCTTCCAAATTTTCATGCGAAATTTTGGTTATTAAAGACGGGATTGAAGTGAACGGAAAGAGCATTATGGGATTATTAATGCTTGCACTTTCTCCTAATACTGAATTTAAAATCATTGCCGATGGAGAAGGAGAGGCGGAAGCCATTCAAGCGTTGGATAATTTAATTAAAAATGATTTTAAATAAAATAATTCGCTAAGGAATAAGAATTGAAAATTAAAACTCCATTTACTGTAACGGGAGAATTAAGATATTATTTAAAAGATTTGTATTTTTTTTTGTTAAGTATTTTTTTTTCAATTGTACTCGCTGAAACAATTATATTCACCAACGACGTTGAAAAAGATTTAGTTGATAAGATATTTGTTTATACGTATTTTATAGTCCCTATTTTTTCTCTATCCCTTGTTTTATCTTATATTTACAGGAATATACGAATCAAGCAAACAGGAAAAGCAAGGAGTATAATACGTTATAGACTTACCCTTGCTTTTATTTTTATTTCTATTTTGCCATCTATTCCTATTTTTCTTTTGTCTTCTAATGTTGTTGGGAAATTAGTAGAAAGTTTTTATCGAATCGATGTATCGGAAGCGCTTGATTCGGCAAAGCAACTAATAGCAAGAGATGAAAAAAATGACAAAAAGGTTTTGATTCAACTTGCAACCATATTACAACAATCTGTTACAGACGATAATCCTCACATAGTTCAAATTCATAAAAAAGCGATAGAGTTGGATTTATTGCATACACAGGATTATTATTTGGCATTTATTCGTAATAAAAAAATAGTTTCAGAGAGCTTAGCTCTAAACTCTCAAATAAATTTGGATTATTTTAAACGAGCTAATCCTAAGGATAAAATAGAAAGCTATACACTATATAAAAAAGACAAGATTTATTTATTAGTAAAAATTGAGTTGTTAAAAGATGAATATGTTATTCTGGGAAAAAGGGTGCATAAAAAAAAGGAACGTATTATATACAATATTGTAAATACAGAATACTCTTATAACACAGCCAATTTATGGAAAGAAAAAGTTCCTTTTGCGCTTCGTTTTGCTCTTGGAATGTTTTCTTTATTAATATTCGGATTGTCCATCATATTATCTTACATACTGGCAAGGCAAATATCGAGACCAATAATTTTATTAGCAGATGCCACTCAGAGAGTGTCCAAAGGAGAAGCAGATGTTCATTTGGAGCTAAAAGAAGAAGGAGAAATGGGAATATTAATAGAATCTTTTAACCAAATGACAATGGACTTAAAGGCAAAAAAAGAAGAATTGATTCATATTCAACGAATAGCAGCATGGAAAGAAGTTGCCCAAAGGATGGCTCATGAAATTAAAAATCCCTTAACACCTATACAACTTTCCGCGGAAAGAATTTTAAGAAAGCTTGAAAACCAATCCAAAAAAGAAAAGTTTGAAGATATTGTTAAGAGCGGAGCAGAAACAATTATAGGGCAGGTGAAGGTATTGGAACACTTGGTGAGGGAATTTTCCGAATTTGCGAGAATGCCCAATCCTGTTTTGATCAAGCAAAATGTCAATCCAATCATTGAAGAATCTATGAAATTATTTAAAGACAACGTTAATATTCGCTTTCAATCTGAATTGGCAAATAACCTACCGGAAGTTTTCATTGATAAAAGGCTTTTTTTAGGTGTATTTAATAATATCATAAAAAATGCAATTGAAGCTATTTTGGGGGACTTGAAAGAAAAAAAAATCGAATATAGAGAAAAAGAAATAGTGGGAACAATACGCATTGTAACAAATTTCGAAAAAAAATATATAAGAAAATATGTTGCAATTTTGATTGAGGATAGCGGACCAGGCTTAAATCCTAACCTGAGAGAAAAAATATTTCAACCTTATTTTTCAACCAAAGAAGGACATGGGACGGGTATAGGATTGGCAATTGTAGAAAAAACAGTTTATGATCACCATGGCATAATCAGTATTGAAAAGTCTTCTTTAGGAGGTTGTGCTTTAAAAATAAAATTACCGGTTGAAAATTAAGTTATACCTATATTTTTTCAATCATCAAAAAAAGTTCTAGAGTATAGGTTACCATAACTTTTATCATCCAGGATGCAAAAATCACTATAACAACAAATATGGCAATGAGTTTGGGAACAAAAGATATTGTTGGCTCTTGAATGGAAGTGGTTGTTTGCAAGATTCCGATTATCAATCCTACTATTAGGGCAGTGATTAAAATCGGAGCTGCAATTTTCAGGGTGACAATTAACCCTTCTCGTATTAAATTTATAGCATCTACTTCTGTCATTTGTAACTCCGGATCAATTCATAAACCAGCAAATTCCATCCATCCACTAATACAAACAAGATTAATTTAAATGGTAGGCTAATCATTACAGGAGGTAACATAATCAAACCCATTGAAAGTAAGGCAGAAGCCACGACCATATCAATAATAATGAATGGAATAAATAAATATATTCCAATAATAAAGGCTTTTTTAAGCTCGGAAAGCATAAATGCCGGAATCAACACGTAAGAAGGAATATCTTTGTAGGATTTTACATTTTTGACCTTTCCTAATTTTACGAACAAAGCAATATCTTTGACACCGCTTTTTCCCATTTGTCGAAGCATAAATTCTCTTAGAGGTACCATGGACTTCTCAAAAAAAGCACTTGTATCAATTTTCCCATCAACATAAGGTGTGAAAGCTTTTTCGTTGATCCGTTCTATGGTTGGTGCCATAACAAAAAAAGTCATAAAAAGAGCCAAACCCATCATTACTTGATTGGGTGGTAGGTTTTGAATTGATAAAGCTCTTCTGACAAAATCCATTACAATAACAATTTTTGTAAAAGAAGTTACAGACATAACAATAGCCGGAGCGAGGGAGAGGATTGTAATTAAGAAGAGTATGGATAAAGAAAGACTCGTTTCTTTGGGCGTTTTTGCTTCATTTATGTTAAAGTTTAAATTTGGAATTGGAATTCGAGTAGGAGTATCTTGAGAAAATACGTTATGGGGAATAAAAATAAAAATAAAAACAACAAAAACCATTAGGTAGGCAAACTTTTTATAAATACTCATATTAAAATTGAATCCTTTAAAATCATGTGAATCTCAAAAATCAAATGAATCATAGTATTATTTTGTAAGATTCTTTCTTTCTTTTTTAATTTTTTCCAAAATTTCCATTTGCCTCATTTTGATTTCGTCTACGATTTCATCTTCTCCTTTTTCATAAGAAACATTGCTTTCTTTATTTTGAGAACTGGTAAAATGTGATTTTAAATCAAGATTTTGAAAGGATTTTAAAGCCAGATCAAAAAAGCTTTCCGTAGGACCTTCATAAGAATCTTGTACTTGATAAATTTGGGTTTTAATATCCGGTTCAACAATTTCTTTAATTAAATTTACCGAGTTATCAGAAACGCCAATGAGGAGCAGCATACCGGAAATATCCACAATTTGTAGTTGTTTGTTAGACGCAAGTGGCAAACTGGCAAGTAATTTCATTGAATCTTGAGCCGGAAATCTTGAATTTCTGTTTTTAGCGATATATTTTAAGACATAATACATCGCGGCGGTTAAAAAACCAAAGATAAAAATTATTTTAATTAATATCCAGATTAAGCTTTCTTCATTTTCTTTTCGATTTAAATACCTGTCTTCTATGGGGTTTGGTTGCGTTTCTCTATTTTCGATTTTTTTGGGGATTTCCTTTTCTTCAGGTTCTTTTTCAGGTTTTTTCTCCGGAGGTGTCCCTAATTCTTTTTTTAATTCACTATTGATATCATCCAAATCAGACTCGGAATATAAACCAAACACACAAAAAAACAAAAGAAGGAAGCTTAAAAGAAAAAGAAACTTCCTCTGATAAAATCGTCTAATAATCATTTTGCATCTGATTTTATTCTATCGGTCGGACTCACAATATCAGTTACACGAACCCCAAAATTTTCATCTATAACTACAACTTCACCCTTAGCAATTAGTTTTCCATTCACTAATAGATCAACCGGCTCGCCAGCCAATTTATCCAATTCTATAATGGAGCCTTCACCTAAACCCAGGATGTCTTTAATGTACATCTTTGTCCGACCAAGTTCAACCGTTAATGACATTTGAACGTCCATTAGCAAGTTGAGGTTCCCACCTCCTAGAGGAGGCGCTGCATTTGCAAAAGACGGAAAAGCAACTCCTTTTATTCCAACATTTTGTGCCGGAGCTTGCGAAATTGCACTTGACGAGGAAGAGGGTATACTCATGCCCCCACTTGAATCTATCACAGGATTTTGACCAACCTTTTTATACAAACTAAGTATTTCAGAAGCGGTATTTTGTGACATCACATAAAAAACCTTGAATGTAGCCACTCCTTCTATATTCAAATTAATAGAAGTTTGAACAAGATTTTTGCCATCAGGTAAAATCAAGTCAGAGGGGGACTTTGCCATTGAAATTTCAACAGGTGAGCCTGTAATTCCACCACCCAATTTTATTCCTAACTGGGCTGAAACGGTACCTAAAATTGGAGAAAATGAGTCTTTTAAGGTTTGCAACTGACCCATATCCATTCCGCCTTTAGATAATCCAGCCATTAAAATGTTAATAATTTTTGAGGCATTATCACTGGACATAATTAAGCAAACACGTCCGTTAATAGAACCACTTAAATCGGAAAAAATACAAACACTATCATTCCCTAATTCCTTGGTTAGGTCTGCGGTTGTTACCGAATCAGAACTCGGATTAGTAAATTTAACATTTTTGGACAAGATAGTACTTAATGTATTTCCAGCCATTGAAAACGATAAACCAATTATTTCTGCTATAGCATTTCTATCGGGTTGAGGCATTAATTCTACACTAGCGTCAACATCTGTGGTCCCCCCAACAGAATCATAAGTGGTTTCGTCTGCACCTTGTAAAAGAGCATCTATTTCTTCTTGAGAAAGTGAACCTTCTCCCATAACTAAAGAATCTCCAATTTTATTATATGTAAAATATCACTTCCACATTTTCCAATAATCAAATAAAATCTACGTGAGTAGTTTGCAATAATAATAAATTTTTTTTTGTAGACATAATAACTTTTATTTAACATTTTCGGAATAATGTAAAAAAAATATAAAGAAAATCTTCTTACTAATACTTTTTTATTACTATGAATGAGGGTGTATAAGGCTTGTCGAGCTATAATAAATCTTTTTAAATCTATTATA
>JACKPA010000018.1 GCA_024233865.1 Leptospiraceae bacterium
GCAATGTCTATCATAGAGAATTATAATAAAATTCTGAAAGAATTAAGGAATTTGCGTCCCAATAATCCTCCGGAAATTATTTCTGTTTCAAAAAAGCAGCCATTTTCAAAAATTGAAGAAGCAATCCAATCAGGAATTCAAAAGTTTGGAGAGAACTATATACAAGAAGCAATTGAAAAATTTGAAGGAAAAACGAGCAATATTGAACTTCATCACATTGGTCCGGTTCAAACAAACAATTTACGAAAATTATTTCCTCTTTTTGCTTTTACTCATGGTGTTGGAAGTGAAAAGGTTTTAATCGAACTAAACAAACAAGCAGAAAAACGAAAAAGCAAAATCAAATATTTTTTACAAACAAACCTAACGGGTGAAAGCACCAAATCCGGATTTCTAAAAAAAGACTTAACGGCTTTGCTTGAAAAAATCTCCCTCTATGAAAGCGAATATACCGAATTTATAGGTTTAATGGCGATGGGACCAACAAACGAGGACCCTATCGAAACACGGAGAGTATTTCGTGAACTAAATTTCATAAGAAACGATTTTACAAAAAATGCAAAATTATCAATGGGTATGTCTGGAGATTATTTAATCGCAGCCGAAGAAGGAAGTGATTATATCCGGATTGGTTCATTACTATTTGGTGAGAGGATACAATGAAAAAAATTGGAATTATCGGATATGGAAATATGGGGGCAGCTATTTATGCCAGCATAAAAGGTAAATTTGAAGTTTATGTTTATGATCCTTTTAAAATGGGAGAACAAAAGGAAGTTTCTTTTGAAAAAAATTTATTTGAGTTAGTTGAAAAATCGGAAATATTAATTGTATGTGTGAAGCCTGGTTTGGTAAAAGAAGTTTTGGGAAAAGTCCATGCACCCAGAGCCATATTTTCCATAGCAGCCGGAGTCACTCTCGCAAGTATTAAAAATTCTTTAGCAGATGAAGAGTTGCAAACAGAAAGTAAAATTGTTAGGCTTATGCCAAATTTACCCATGGTGGTTTCGGAAGGCTGTATTGGTTTTGTCGGAAACGAAGAAGTCTATTCTGAGGTGTATGAAATATTTTCTCATTTAGGCTTGGTTATGAAAGTGGATTCCGAAAAACAATTAGATGCTATAACCGGCTTGTCCGGTTCTGGTCCTGCCTTTGTTTTTAGCTTTATCCAAGCTATGGCTGAGGGTGGAGTGAAATCAGGTTTGTCATATACTGATTCTCTTCAATTAAGCATCAAAACCGTTTTAGGAAGTGCTTTGTATCTTACCCAAGAGTTAAAAAAAGGTGAACATCCCTATTCTTTAAGGAATAAAGTAACATCCCCTGGAGGAACTACAATCCATGGTTTGGACAAATTAGAAGAAGGAAAATTCAATCACACGGTAATGAATGCAGTTTACGGAGCATACTTAAGGGCTAAAGAAATGGGAAATTGAAAAAAAGGGAATTGGCGCGGACAGGATTCGAACCTGTGACCTTTGGGTTATGAGCCCAACGAGCTACCAGCTGCTCCACCGCGCGGTGTGATTACCAATATATCAAACTTGAAATTAGAGTCAACTCAAAATTGTATTTTTTTACCAAATTAAATAAAAATGTATACACATTATTTTTGTAAAATAAATTATAGAATAAATAAACAGGAATCACGGATATGTACACTAGAGAGGAAGATTTTCCAGCAACAATTGTAATAGAACAATACGAAAAAAAGATTTACGATCAAAAGCAACTTTTGGAAATAAGCAAAGCTCTAAATTCACAGCTTGATTATAATTTTTTGATCGATGCTATTTTGAATATATGCCTTGCACAGTTTCAAACCATGATGTCAGCCATTTATATAGCACCAGAAATTGATGTTGAATATTTCCAATTATACCCAGGTCATAAAGGTTTTGAATTTGAAGACGAAGACTTAAAAAGAAAAATCAGTGTAGAATCTCCTTTGATTCAATATTTGGAAGAAAAAACAAGAGCAATATCTATCAAACAGCTAGAGAAAACGATTCAAGAGCAATCAGATGATTTGTCTTATTTTAAAAAGATTGGAGCAGAAATGGTAATACCCTTGAATGCAAAAGGTGGAAAAATCAATGGTATAATCATTTTAGGTGAAAAAATGACCATGGGGGAGTATCTAGATAGCGAAAAAGAATTCT
The DNA here is from genome assembly GCA_024233865.1 of Leptospiraceae bacterium. Classification (GTDB taxonomy): domain Bacteria; phylum Spirochaetota; class Leptospiria; order Leptospirales; family Leptospiraceae; genus JACKPA01. Next base: position 2,163 of record JACKPA010000018.1, read on the forward strand.
TGACAATTCTTGCAAGTCTTGCCGGTGTTGCAGTAGAAAATTCCAGGCTTTATGAACTGGCAACCGTAGATATGATGACCCAACTAAAAATTCACCACTATTTCCAATCCAAACTACGGGAAGAAATGGACAGATGTAGAAAGAAAAACACAACCATGGCTCTGTTATTCACCGATATAGATAAATTTAAAGTTTTTAATGATACTTATGGGCACCAAGCCGGAGATATTGTGCTTATAGAAGTAGCAAAAAAGCTAATGGAAAGCGTTCGAAAAGTTGATTTGGCAGCTCGTTATGGTGGAGAAGAGTTTTGTGTCGTAATGCCAGGAGCTAATGCTCAAGACGGTTTTGAAATGGGAGAAAAAATCAGAAAAGCTGTAGAAAGTCATACCGTAATTGACCCGAATACAAGACAAGAATTAAAAGTTACCATCAGTGTGGGAGTAACTGAATTTCATCCTAATGATAAAAATAATCGCGAAATCATTGAAAGGTCGGACAAAGCCCTTTATGAAGCGAAGCATAGCGGAAGAAACCGTACCATGGTTCGGATGCCTGAATCACACTAATAATTTTGTTAATCAGAATTATAATTCAGATAGGTTGGATATTAGTTTTTTTATTTTTGTTTGCATATTGTCATTCCAATAGCTATATTAAAACTATAGATTCCAAAGTGGAGTACTATTTGATGGATGTTAAATTACTTCACTCTCAGCCTTGTGTCAATCTTTATGGATATGCACAGCATAAAATAAAATATAACCCAAAAGAGTGGAAAAATCTTAGGTTGATTATCGACACCGGCTCCAATATATCCATTATCAAAAAAGATAAGTTTCAAGCAAGTTCTGGTAAACGAACGTTTACTATTAAATCATTGTCAAGGCAATTATCTATCGAATATGTAGAAGTCATTTTAAATTTGCGTCACAACAAAACAAAAGACATGATTGAAAAAAAGCAATTTTATTCCATGGAGCTTAGTGATCAATTTAAGTTTGATGGATTAATTGGCAATGACGTACTTTCTAAATTTCTTGTAGTTTTTGATTTGCCCGAAAAAATCATGTTTATAAAAAAAAATCCAAATTTCCAATATGGTTTTTTAGAGTATGAAAAGGTAGACATTATTTACGGGCAGGGACATATATTTCTACCACTTCGATTGAATAATTCCAAGAAGCAGATCTTTATTTTTGATACAGGCTCTGCAATTTCTTATATAAATCCTGAAAACCTGAAAAATCTTGGTCTAGTTCAAAATAGAAAATTAAAATACGTTGACATTTCCGGAAAAATGTTGGAAAGTCATACCTATAAAGCAAAAACCGTATGTACGCCGAGTAAAAAATTATGCTCTAAAAATTTGGAATTTCTTTCTGGCAACAGCTTAAAAAATTTTATTACGATAAAAGAAGCTAAAATTGACGGTTTGTTAGGGTTGAATTGGATAAAGGATTATGTTATTGCCATAGATTATGATAGCAAAATGATGTACATTAAAAAGAAGGGATGGTTTTGAATTCGATGAAAGATAAAATACTGGTTGCCATGAGTGGAGGTGTTGACAGTTCTGTAGCAGCCGGATTATTGCTTGAACAAGGACATGATATCATCGGAGTCAATTTAAGAACTTGGGAATATGAACCTCCTTGTAACGATTCAAACAAAAAGTCTTGCTGCTCTCCCGAAGATATTCGAGACGCTAGAGATGTTGGAATTGTTTTAAAAATTCCATTTTATGTAATTAAGATGGAAAAGTTGTTTGAAGAAAAGGTGATTGATAGATTTATACAAGACTATAGTAATTCCTTAACCCCTAATCCCTGCGTAGAGTGTAATACGTTTGTGAAATTTGGTGCGCTGTTTGAAAAAGCTAAAACTTTAGGAATACGAAAAATAGCAACCGGTCACTATGCTCAAATAGTAGAAACAAATGGTCGTTATGCTATTTATAGTGGAACGGATAAGTTTAAAAACCAAGCTTACTATCTGTACGGACTTTCCCAAGAAGCTCTGGCAAATACCATATTTCCTCTTGGGAAAATGAATAAAGAAGAAGTCCGTAAACATGCTAGAAGATTCAATCTTTCCGTAGCTCAAAAAAAAGAATCTCAAGAAATATGTTTTATTCCGGAAAATGACTATCGCAAATTTTTAGAGAAAAAAAATGTCACCTTTACACCAGGTTTTTTGAAATTGACAACGGGTGAAATTTTAGGTAAACATTCGGGAAAAGAAAATTTTACCATTGGTCAACGAAAAGGTTTGGGGGTTTCTCACAAAGTTCCTTTGTATGTTGTTTCTATAGAAGATGACGGAACCGTCATTTTGGGTGCAGAAGCAGAAACGATTTGTACGGAATTTAGCGTCCAAGACGTAAACTACCAGGCTTGCCCACCGCTTATCAAAGGAGAAGAAACCCAGGCTAGAGTCCAGGTTCGTTATCGTCACACTCCGGTTAAATGCCAAGTTACGGGAAAAGGTGATACGATTCATGTGAAGCTTTTGGAAAAAGTGCAAAGTGTAACTCCCGGACAATCTGCCGTTTTTTATCATTCGGATGAAAATTATATACTCATGGGTGGAATTATTCGGAAGTTTAGTATCGTAAAGAAAACAGTCTAGTTAGAAAGTTCTATGCTTGCCCAATCGTCCTTTTTATCTATGTCATTCATTCTATAATGTATCGCTTTTTTTAAATAAAACTCAGTCACTCTATCTTTGGAATTATAGGTTAATACGCTTTTAAAATAGCGGATAGCTTCTGTAAAATTTTTTGCGTGAAAGTTAATGATTCCCTTTTCAAACTCTGCTTTTGTAAAAATTTTTAGTTTGATAGATTTTTTGTCTATACCATGAAGTAACTCGATAGCAGAAACAGCTTTCTTTTTTCCTCTTACTCTTATTTTGCCAATGATTCTAAAATTATAAAGGGTCGGATCGTCTAGTTCTACAAGAGTTTGTTGGCTAATGATAATGGTTGTTCCAAAGATTTTTGTAGTGTTTTCCAATCGTGCTGCGATATTAACAGTATCAGAGATAACAGTTGTATCCATTCTGTCTTCATCTCCCACAGTTCCCAAGATCATTTCTCCCGTATGGATTCCAATTCCAATCTCCACCGGTATATTTTTTGACTTTTTTTGATAAATGTTAAAAAGTCTAAGACTTTTCACCATAGCTACCGCACATGATACCGCATTGTCGGGATTATTTGGGAAAATTACCATTACGGCATCTCCAATGTATTTATCAATAATACCCCCGTATTTTCTTATAACCGGATTGAGTACTCGAAAATAGGTATTAATAAAATCAAAATTTTCTTCCGGTGTCATATTCTCTGAAATTTGTGTAAAAGAACGAATGTCAGCAAACAGAACTGTCATTTCCTTTTTTTTAAAATCACCGGCACTAAGTTCTGTAATAGAATTTTTTCCAAGTAATTTGATAAATTGGTATGGCGTAAACTTAGTAAAAGAACTTACTAAGTTTTCTTTTTGTTCTAAGAGGTTTTTTTGTTCTTCAATTAAGGTTTTGTAATTCTTTTCTTTTTCTTTTTTTAGGGTAAAAATTTTATCGGTTAGTCCGATAGAATGAATAAATAGTTGTAATATAAAACCGATTTTAAGCAAGTTAAAGTGAAACGAAAAATCATAGACTAACTGAAATACATAAGAACAGAAAGCAAAAAACAAAACCAGCCAACCGGAAATCAAATAAATCACCGAAAATTTTTCACTTTTATAACAACATACGCCAATGGTTAAGATTCCTAAAATGGAAACAAAGCTAAGTAGTTTAAGCCAAGCAGAAGACCCAATTCCTAACAAAAGCGGAAGAATAGCCAAAATACCATGTATTACCGGAAAAACAATAAATATAGAATGGAAATTTTTGGGGAGAACTGATACTTTGATAAATTTTTTAGTAAACATCCAACCGAATACAAAAGCAGCGTTAAGAAAAACCAGAATTGCTAATTGATTCCAAGCCGGAAAAGATGACCAAAAAAATTCAAAACCAAAGCCGTCATTTGTAATTTGGTACATCCACACACATAAAACATAAATTGCCAAATAAAAATTAGCACTAAAGCGTAAATAAAAGAAATATACAAGATTATAGATTAAAATGGAAAGCAGTAAACCATAATATATGTAAAGAGTAGCTTCAATTTGCCTGTTAATTACTTGAAACAGTTCCAGTTCATATAAATTCAGATTAAGGTTTATAGGATTTTCCGATTGAATTCTGATATAAAATTCTTTTTTTTCTCCGTAATCCAAAGCTATGTTAAATAAAAAATACCTATGTTTCACATCCCTTGATAAAAATGGAAAAATATTTCCTGTATATTTGACAGTATAGTTTCCATCTTCTTCAATAGTGTAAAATTCAATATAGCTGATATTAGAAAAAGGAATTTCCAATATCCAGTTTTCATTTTCAATGTGTTCGTTTTGCAATCGAAAGCGTATCCAGTATATAGGAGAGGAAAAGCCAATATGGATGTTTTTGTTATTCTTTTGGAAAGGGATTTGGTCTCTATGAGTAGATGTTTTTAGGTGTTGAAACGAGTAATCGTTTGTTTTGCTTTCTAAGACTTCGATCTGCTCGTTTAGGTTGAATTTCTTTTTATTCTCTTGCAAAATAAAGGTATCCATGGGAAAAATTGACAGGATAAAAAAGAGATAAGCAATAAACAAAAAAGAAGTTTTTGTTGTAAGTAATCTAATCATGCAAATTCCAAAAATCAAACTTAGTATACAACCAATATATTTCAATTTTTTATTTTTCATTCTTGTTTTTTAAACAACCATTACCAAAATGATATAAGTTATTATTAAAAGAGAATATTACACAAACAATGATTGTTAATTGTATATGAAGAGGGAAGGTTTTTTTGTTTCCATTGGAGCAGGGACTCAACAGCTGCCACTAATTCAAGCTTGTAAGTTGATGGGCATTAAAGTAATTTCAATTGATAAAAATCCATCTGCCCCTGGTTTTAAACTTTCGGACATTAAAATAATTGAATCTATTACTGAATATCGAAAAATATATAATAAACTCCTTGGGCTTACATCTTATGAACCAATTATTGGTATTGGTTGCAGGTCTTATGGGAAGGCAACCTACACAGCAAGTTATCTTGTTGAAAAGTTTAAGCTAATAGGTAATAAATCGGAGGTAATTCAAAAGTTTTCTGATAAAAAATCTATAAAAAACTATCTTGCTAAATTTGGTGTTCCGATTCCCAAACAATTCAATATAAATCCTAATGCAACAAAAAGCAAAGGAATTGCCTTTCCTTGCATATTCAAACCATCTGATGGTGCCGGAAAACAGGGAATTGAATTATTTGATTCTTTTTCACCTTTGAAGAAAAAAATTTTATTGTACCATGAAAAAAATCAACCCTATTTCGTGGAAGAATTTATACCAGGGTTAGAAATTACTATTTTAGGATTTGTTTATAACGGAAAATTTTATTATGTTTCTGTATCGGATAAAATAACAAGTGGCTTTCCACCCTTTTTGGAAATTTGTCACAAACTTCCTTGTAGCCACCAAAATTTAATTGGAGAACTGAAACTCGTTTGCCAAACCATTGTAGAAGCCTTAAAACTAGAAAATTCTCCTTTTGTTGCCGAATTTAAAATTACAGATAAAAAACAGTTTTATTTAATGGAAATTGTGCCAGAGATAGGTGGTGAATATTTGGCGGAACATTTGGTGAAGGAATTTTATGACTACGACTATTTCGAAAATTATGTGAAGCTTATGATAGGCGACAAGCCGGATTTTAATCAAATTCATCACAACGGCAAAAACAAATACCACAATAGTCAAATATACTTTGTTACACCTCCCCAGGGCAAATCAAAATTTTTAGGAATGAAAAGGTTTGTTCCGGAAAGAAATGAAAGAGTATTTTTGGATATACCCTTGAAAAAAGAAGGAAGTATTGTAAATACAAAAGATGGGAATTCCTGTCGAATAAAAGTTTTGGGCATTTCGGACTGTCAATACACAAATACAGTTCCAAACATTGAAAAAAGGATTGAAGTACAATTTGAATAACTCAAAAGACATTTGGGATACGCACTATAAAAGGGATAAATCAATGTTAGTTTATCCGGATGAAAATTTGGTTCGAGTTTTATCTCGTGTTAAACCGGAGGGAGAGGCATTGGATTTTGGTGCAGGTTCGGGAAGACATTCCGTTTTGCTAGAGAGACTAGGTTACAAAGTTACGGCTGTGGATTACTCTCAAAATTCTATACATCTCATCCAAACGCGCTATCCCAATATACAAACCAAAATTGTAAATGAGCCTCCTTATCCTTTTGAAAATGAGCAGTTTTCTTTGATTGTTAGTTGGGGGGTTTTGCATTATAACGAGCCGGAAAAAGCAAAAATTATCATTGATGAGTACCAAAGGATGTTAGAAAAAGAAGGACATTTGGTTGGAACTATACGAGCTGCCACTGATACTCATTTAAAACTAAAAGATGGAATTGTTGGACTCGAGGATATAAAAAACTCCAAAGTATGCCTCTATACTTTGGAAGACCTTAAACAACTTTTAGGTTCTTTTGCAAATGTTCAGTATGCTTATATGGAACGAACACCACTCGGTCAATTGGAAGATAGGATATGCCATTGGATATTTCTTGCGAAAAATTAAAAGAAAATTGTCCGATAGATAAAAGTTGCGAATGGAATTTTTTGTACAATTCTGCTTACAATTCTTACAACCTTCCTATTTATAGGTGTAATCAATGCAATTTACAGGCTTATCCTCCTAAAGAAGAATTGGATTTAAAGCAACTCTATTCCGAAAACTACTATAAAGGAACTTCCAACTATACCTATAAAGACGAGAGAGAAACCGAATATTACGATAGCTACGTCTGGGATGCAAGGATAAAAAATATCAGAAAATTTCAAAACAAAGGAAATTTTTTGGATGTCGGTTCTTCTTTTGGAGGCTTTTTAAGCAGAGCCAAACGACTTGGATTCAGTCCTTATGGAGTTGAGGTTTCAGAGTATGCGGCTACCTATTGCGAGAAAAGAGGCATTCCGGTTTTTAAAGGAGAATTTTTGAATTCCGATTACCCCAAAGAATTTTTTACTGTAATTACCATGATTGAAGTTGTAGAACACTTGTCTAAGCCAGACTTGGTGTTTTCTAAGTGTTATTCTCTTTTGAAAGAAGGGGGAATGTTGGTAATTCAAACGGCTAATTTTGAAGGAAAACAAGCCCTCAAAGAAGGAGCAAACTATCATTATTACTTGCCCGGCCATCTTTATTATTATTCCTTATCGAATTTAAAAAAATTTCTTTCTTACCATGGGTTTTATAACTTTATTTATTATTCGGGAGTGGATTTTCCATTGTATGCAAAACTGCTCAAATCAAGAGGCAGTTTCAAACAAATTCGAGACTATTTCAAATGGTTTAAGATTTCTTATTACCACTTCAAAAGCACTTACTTTCCGGGGAGTACTTCAAGTATGGTGCTTTATGCGTTTAAACCTGGATAGATTATGCCAAATCAAGTTTTTGGCCTTGGTTTATGTAAATACTCTTTGAGGTAGTTGTAAACGTCCTGGGCATCCAAATATTTTTGATTCATCATCTGATATACTTCGGGATTGGATGTGTGATGTTTATCCGGATGATATAATACAATAAATTTTTTCCATGCTTTTTCGAGTTCCTCTGAGGTATAATTTGGGCTAAGATCAAAAAGGCTTATGCTTTCTTTGAACTTAGACGAACTTTCGGGAGGTCTGTATTTGGAGTTTTGCCTAGCGTTAAAATTATAGGTTGCTGTTCGTTTGATTTGTTCAATTACATCGTAAGGAATTTGAAAAAAGTAACAAATATTGTTAAACAGTTTATCTTCTTCTGGTCTTGCAACTCCTTCGTCTGCAATGGCAACTTCATACAAAATGCTAAACAACAGAGTGGAGAGGTATTCCCTTTCTCGAAAAGCTACGTTATCTAAGATGTCAAAATACACAGAAATTATATCAATACAAGATTGTTGGATATTCCATCTGCCAATCGAATTGATGTGGGCCTTTGTTCTTTTTACGATATAACTTATAAACTCATGGTTTAAATCATTGAACTTACCGGAAATTTGTTGTCTGAGAGTATCAATCTCTGCTTGTGAAACTTGCCCGTCCACCTTTGCTATGTGGATACTAACGCTTGCCAAAATCGCAGCTAAAACATTAGAAGGAGTTTGGTATAAAAATTGTTTCCTTAGTTCGTTTACCAAAGACAAGTCATAATCGTTCAAGTCAAACCTTTGGTTGTATAAGTTTCCCCTTGGTCTGCGAGAAGCTTTTTGTTTATAAACCGTAGGTGTGAAAGCATCATTGATGTTTTTGATACCGTAATAAAGGACAAAAAAGCCTAAAATGGATAGAAACAGATCACCTATTGTAAGCAACCTAAAGCCAAAAATAATCAGTAATAAACCCCAAAAAAAATTCCACATAAAAATCAATTGCTCTCTTTGATTACGCCCGCTGTAAGGAGCGTTTTAACAGGAATGTCCTCAAGAGAAAGCCTCTAGTTCTAATTGGCAGTTTTCCCATTCTTCCATTAATTGATTTAATTCATCTTTAATTCGATTGTAAGACTCTAATTTGGAATGATAACTCTCGTTTGTATACAATGCCGGATTACCCAACCACTCCTCATGGCTACTTTTCTCTTTTTCTAATTGTGTAATTTTTTCTTCAATTTCCACAAGGATTTTTTGCGTTTTTTTGAGTTTATTCTTCTCTATGTTTTTAGAAATTCTCTGATTTATTTTTTGTGTTTTGTCTTCTTTATTGGCTGGTTCAAAATAAACATCTTCTTTGTGGTACAATAAATAGTCGCTAAATGAGCAATTCAGATTTTTTAGATTTCCACCGGAAAGTTCAAAAGTACGATCGCAGAGGTCTTTTAAAAAGTCCGGATCATGACTTATAATAATGATTGAACCAGGAAAATTAAACAAAGCATTTTTAAGAGTATCCCTGGTGACCATATCTAAGTGATTTGTAGGCTCGTCTAAGAGCAAACAATTGCAGGGAGTTAGGACTAGCATAGCCATTCTGAGCCTACTTTGCTCACCTCCAGAAAGGGTCTGCACTTTTTGGTAAACACTTTCACCGGAAAAAGAAAAATAACCAAGAATTCTGCGAACTTCAAGTTCAGACATATCAGGAAATTTCTTCCATACGGTATCTATTATGTTCAGTTCCGGTTTGAGGTCATCCCCATGGGTTTGAGAAAAATAACCTATTTGTGTTTTTGGTCCAATATAAAGGTTGCCTTCAGACAACTTGTGTTGCCCAAGGATGGTTCTCATTAAAGTAGATTTTCCCGTTCCGTTTGGTCCTACCAAAGCTACTTTTTCACCGGATGAGATTTCCATACTTACACCATGGAATATAAATCGTTCTTCCGGTTTGTATTGAAAACCGGCGTTTTCTAACCTAAAGCTAATTTGTCCGTCACTTGTGAAATTAAACTTATAGTCTAACTTTTTATTCCAATATATTTCTTCCGGAGCTTCAACCTTTTCGCGCTTCTCTAGCTTTTTTATGGCACTTTGGACTTGTTTGGCTTTCGTTGCTTTGGAGCGAAACCGATTTATCCATTCCATACGCTTTTGCAAGTATGCTTCTTGCTTGTGGTACTTTGCCATCAGTTTTTCATGGATTTCATTTTTTTCCTCAAGGAACGCGTCCAAAGAGCCTTTGAACTCCACAACTCCGGAAGAAGAAACTTCTACAATCGTATCCGTAGTTCGACTTAAAAAATCCGGATCATGGCTAACCAAAACGAATGTTGTTTTCAAACCTCTTAAAAACTCAGATAACCATTCTTTAGCGGCATCGTCCAAGTGATTGGTTGGCTCATCCAAAAAAAGGAGATTATAAGGATTCAAAAGGGTAATTGCCAATCCTAGTCTATGGTGAAACCCAGGAGAGAAATTTTGAATCTGCCTTTCAAAAGAATTGGAAGTAAACCCCAAACCGCTTAGAATCTTTTTCACCTGGGCTTCGAGTTTGTGTAATTCATAAGTACTGGCAAAGTCTTCCAGTTCACTTTGCTTGTGCAAAACGTCTTCGAAAGCATCCGAGTCATGGGGAATAGTTTCAAACTGATTATCGAGTTCCTTTTTTTTGGCAGAATACTCTTGATAATGGATATTAGATCCAATGGCTATTTCCAAAACGGTTTTTGTGGGATCAAAATTAGGAATTTGGTGAAAAAGGGATATAATCGTTCCTTTTGACTTTACTATATCCCCTTTATCCGGCAGCAAGGATTGAGTTGCCATTTGAAATAAGGTCGTTTTTCCAACACCATTTGGTCCAACTAACGCTATTTTTTGATTGGCTTTGATGTGCCAAGAAAACCCCTCAAAAACAACAACTGGACCAAAATTATGATGAATATTGATAAATTGAATCAAACAAAACTCTCCCGCTCCTTAATCGTAACGGTGCACTTAAGCTAAGCCGAAACCCGAAGGATCCTGGGTGTTTTATCCTACTTTGAAGTTAAAACGGTTTTTCTTTCTTGAAGGTGCTGAACGTGTTTACTTGACTCGTCTTTGTTTTCTTTTGCTTTTTTTAAAGCGGATTCTACTTCTGAGATGGTCATTTTTGTAACCTTTTTATTTTTCTTCTCTTTTTTCTCTTTTGCCATTTGATAAACCTTCTATACTTAAGCTAATTTGGGATTCTACCCATTTAAAATTTAGAGCTTTTTTCCAAAAAAATTATATTTTTATCTATGTCATTCATTTTATATAGGAGTTTGAAAAAATGAATAAAATCGTAAAATCTAATATTAATACAAAAACTTCAAGCCTCTTGCGGTTTCCAAATGCCCATACTCCAAAAATTGAGATTGACAATAAGAACAAACAATTCTTATTTTAAATGATGCTTGAAAAAATAATTAAAGCGATTTTGTTTATAAAGTAGCGTAATATGCCAATTTTATTAGACCTAAAAACAAGATTTCAAAGAACCATGGAAAGTGGAAAAAAGGTAAATTCCGGTAGGCTTATATGCCGGCAGCTTACCTATATCATAGATGCAACCCTTATTTCGTTGTACAGTGAAATTGAAAAAACGGTTGATATCAAAGAAAAAATCTGTATTATACCGATAGGCGGCTACGGAAGGATGGAAATTGCTCCCTTTTCGGACATAGACATTCTTTACCTCCACGACGGACTGGATCAAAAAACTCTGGAAATAGTCATATCAAAGCTCAATTACTTTTTATATGATTCTGGAAAAGAAGTTGGTCATTCTTGCAGAACTATTGAAGAGTGTGCAAGCTATTTGGACAATCCACATTCTTTTAACGCTTATCTGGACTCTCGTTATCTAATCGGTTCCAGGAATCTTTATGGAAAATACGTTGCGGAATTCTTAAGCCAATTGCCAAAAGATTTAGTAGAGCATTACAATAACGACAAATTAGAAGAATTGCAAAAAATTATTGATTCGGATAAACCATTGCTTCTAACCGAGCCAAATTTAAAAACAGACCCTTGTGGTTTGCGGGATATTCAAAGAATCTATTGGCTGGAAAAATCGGTTAATAATATTCCTTCTTTATCCGGTCTTGGTATTATTCCGGCTTTTTGTAAAGGTGAAGTTCAGCAATTAGAAAGTGCTTATGATTTTTATTTAAAGGTGAGAGTTGCTTTACACACCTTACAAGGCAAAAAGGGAGATAGGCTTGCTCTAACCCTGCAGCCGGAAGTTGCAGAGTATTTAAATTACGGCTCAAAAAGTGACATATCTTCCATAGATAAATTGATGAATGAACTCTACAAAAAGCAGAAAGACATATACTTTTTTATTGGCACATACCTTGATTATAAAAAATCTTTTAACAAAAGCCAAGTTTCAAGATATTTTCCTGATGTTCAGCTTAGCTTAGAAATATTGGAAGAAAAATATCTCTATCCGCCCAAAATGGGAAATTTGTTTTCCAGGCCGGAAATGTTGTATATGGACATCATGAATATTTTTCTATTGTGCCAGGAACACAACTTGGAATTGTCTTTCACCTTGATCAATGAACTAAGGTTTGTTTCCTACTTTTTGGACAAAGACTTTATCAACTCAAAAGCTTCCTCAGAAATATTTTTAACCATACTAAAACGGAAAAAGAGAGCCGGGAAAATTCTCACCATTATGCACCATTGCAACGTTTTGGGAAAACTAATTCCCGAATTTGGTGCTTGCACATTTTTTCCCTTATTTAGCTATCACCACCAATACACCGTAGATGAACACTCTTTATATATCTTGAGAGAATTGGATAAGTTGATCGAGGGAAATTATGAAGATAAGGAGATTCAGAGTGAATTCAACAAATGTGAAAATGTGCACATCCTTATCCTATCCATTCTTATCCATGATGCCGGAAAGGTGAAAGAAGGAGACCACTGTCAATACGGAGCAGAACTAGCTTATTCCATAGGAGAAAGAATCGGATTAACCGATGCGGAAAACGAGCTTTTCTATTTTTTGGTAGAAAGGCATATTGATATGTCCGAGCTTTCAACCAAAAGAGATATTTCCGATCCAAAATTAATCAAAGATTTTGCCAACCAAATGAATAATGAGCACAAGCTGAGGCTGCTCTATGTTTTTACGATCATTGATACAAAATCTGTTGGTCCGGGAATTTTGACAAATTGGAAAAAGGCGATTTTAAAGACACTTTTTACCAACACCTTGGAATTTTTACAGAAAGAACAAAATCATTCCAAGCCAACTCCGACACTTTCCAATCTTGATTTCTTGCGACATTGTTTATTACATAAAGAATATCTACCCAAAAAAGAAGTGGACGAAATAACAAGTTATACCCTACACGTTATTCCTTCTAACTATTTAGGATACAGTACTCCAAGGAGAATCCTTCACCACTATCGTATTTATAAATCATTTTTAGAAGGAAGCACAATTCCAGTGATTGAGTTTGAATCGGAACCAGCCTATACCATTATGAGCGTTTATGATTTATATAAAAAATATATACTATCAGACATATCCGGAACCGTATCTTCGGAAGGACTGAATTTAATAGGGCTCCGATCGTTTAGAAACAAAAACGGTTTTGTTATTAATCAAGTTCAAATAACCGATAGCTTTGGAAGCGGAAAAATTACAAAAGACAAAAAGGAGAGGTTAAAAGAAAAATTAACCCAAGTGCTTTTGAAACAGACTACTGTTGAGGAGCTTATATCTACAAACCTAACATGGAACTATTCCTTCAAAAAAATTCCGGATGGTATGGTAGAGGAATTGATTGAATTCAATAATGATGCATTGCCTGAATATACCGTAATTGAGATCAGATTACCAGATTCTTTAGGTTTATTGTACCGTATCCTAAACCAAATCCTATCCTTTGACATTCAATTGGATTATGTTAGAGTTTTCACCAGTGCTGATTTTGCTTATGATTCTTTTTATGTAAAATCTCATGATGGGAAAAAGATTTTAGATACCAAATTGCAAGAAGAAATGAAAAAAAAGATCATGGGCGCAAAACAACTCCAAATCCAAAGCGAATCAGTTCCTTATTTGCAGTTTTAAAGTATTACTTCCATGTTTACAGCCAAGATGGCTGTGGTACTTTAAAAATTAGATAATAAAATGAAAAAATTGTTGAATTTTACGTTCTCATTTTTCTAATATAATTGATATGTCTCTAAAAGTCCCAAATGGTAATCCGGAAATTCAAAGTTTAAAAAGCAGGTTGGATAAAGTGATCGTATCTTCTACGAATTCGGAAGATGCTTATATCAAGCAAACGGTAAAATTGGCAATTGAATCTGCAAGCAATCTAAACTATGGGGTAGGAGCAATACTGGTAGACAAAGGGGGGGATGTAGTATCCCGGGGTCAAAACCAAGTATTTTATCCTTATTTTCAAAGCGGTTTGCATGCAGAAATGGATGCACTCAACCAATTTGAAGAAAAAATCAGAGGTGAAAGGGTTGATTTAAAAGATTATACGATTTATACATCTTTAGAGCCATGTCCGATGTGTATGAGTCGCATTCTTATGGCTGGTGTTGGCTTTACGGTTTATGCTGCTGACGATGACCTAGGAGGCATGGTTCATATCATTGAAGCTTATTTAAAATCCAAAAAGGAATTAAAAAAACAAGGCTTTGATAATATAGGAGTTCTTCCGGACGTTTGGGAACAATTTTATATAAAACAGAGTTTTAGAAAGGCGGATTGTGATCTAGAACTTCAAAAATTGGCAATAGAAGCTTTCCTTTTAAATATACAGCAAATTAGGTCAAAAAGAAAGTAGTACGACTCACCCTTCATTCCCTAAAATACACGTGTATTTCGGATACGAAAAAGACTTTGAAAAAATAAAATGTATTTTAATATGAACGAAATGATAAAATATATATTGCTATTAATTTTGACCTTACCAATTGCGACAGAAGCTCAATACCAAAAAAAAAGGAAATTGTATATCTCGGATATATCGGTATCAAATGAATCAAAGAGTACAGCTTCCGATATTACGGACGAAATCAAGCAAAATGTTTTGAAAAGCTATGGGGACTATTATCATGTTGTAACAGACGAGGATGTTGTGATTATGTATGAAGAAGTTGGAGAAATTAAAACATCATCTAATTGTTATACGGAATCCTGCAGAAAGTTAGTTGCAGAAGCAATAAATGCAGATGAGATCATTTACGGTAGCGTAATATCTAAAAATGACAGTATTTTTGTGAATTTTACAAATCTTTCCAGAGAAGAACAGAAATATACTATCAAATCAACAAAATTCATTTCGTTTTTGAAAAAAGAATATAGGACGAGTATTCGGGAGATTACATTTTCTCTTATAGACCCTGAAAAAAATTTAACTTCTGAGGATTCTATGTATTTTGACGAACTAACAGATCCGACAGAATCCATTATGGAACTTCGCAAAAGAAGACAATTCATAATTATAAAAGAATATGAAAAATTGGGCGATTCTACCTATAATAACAAGAGATTTGAAAACGAATACAAAGAAAAATGTGCTTTTGGAATAATATGGTGTAAGAAGAGTATTAAAGCTAAAGGAGCGATAGAATATTACCAGGATGCCTTAACCTATAGTTTGGAAATAGAGGATGAAGAGCTTAAAAAGTTAAAACAAGACCATTTACAAAAAAAAATTGCGATCACAAAAAAAACAGGAATTAGTTTATTAATAAACTTTGTAGAGCAATTGCTAGATAAGGCAACATCTCTTTATGTAAATGGTAACAAATCAGATGCTAGGAAGCTAATTGAACATGCAAGAATAAAAATGCTGAATTCAATCTTTACAACACACCAATTGGTAGAATCATTTAACGTTTTAGCAAAACAAATTTCTTGCAAACAAATAAAAATTAGTCATTATAATTATAATAATTATGGTAATGTATTTTCCGGTAAGTCCTTTAAAAACAGCATAGGCATAGAATTTGTTCTCATTCCTCCGGGAGAATTTATGATGGGTTGTAGCCTAAGAGATAATAAATGTAACAAAGATGAAAAACCTCGCCACAAAGTAAATATAAGCAAGTCATTTTATATGAGTCGATATGAGATAACCCAGGGTCAATGGAAAAAGGTTATGGGAAATAACCCAAGTCATTTCAAATCTTGTGGAGATAACTGTCCTGTTGAACAAATAAGTTGGGAAAGTGCTCAAAAGTTTATCAATACATTGAACAAAATGGATTCGAGAAAGTACCGCTTACCAACCGAAACTGAATGGGAATATGCAGCTCGTGGAGGAACTAGCATGAAATATTATTGGGGGAATCAAATGGATGGAAGATACGCTTGGTATTTTGGAAATTCTAGTAAACAAATACATACGGTTGGAAAAAAGTTACCAAATGATTTTGGTTTGTATGATATGAGCGGGAACGTTTGGGAATGGGTTGAGGATTGTTACGATAATGAATCTTACAATAAAAGCCAAAAAACCGAACCTCTAAATGGGAAATGTAAAAAACACGTACTTCGAGGCGGTTCTTGGTACTTAATGGATACTTATTTGCGAGTTTCCAATCGCTTCAGCACACTTTCCAACTCATGGTATTACTGTAACGGTTTGCGTATTGTATCCATTCCCTAAAATATAGGAATACAAATGATAACACAAGAATCAAGCATTGCATTGTATGGAATACCATGGGAAAAATACGAAGGGCTTTTGTCACTTCTTGGAGATGACCAGCCAGCACTAAGACTAAACTACTTGGAAGAAACATTAGAAATTATGACAACATCTAGATTACATGAGGAGATTAAAACCACAATCAGGATGTTATTAGAATCTTACTTTTTCCATAAGGGAATCTTGTTCTTTGCCATAGGTTCGGCTACTTTTAAAAAGGAAACGCAAAAAAGAGGCTTAGAACCTGACGAATGTTATTGTTTTGGAGAGAAAAAAGAATACCCAGACCTTGCCATTGAAGTAGTTTTAACGAGTGGATGGATTGATAAATTGGAAATCTACCAGGGTCTTGGAATACCGGAAGTATGGTTTTGGAAAGAAGGCAAGTTTTATTTCTATAAATTGACAGAAAGAAGTTATAAAACCATAACCGGAAGTGAGTTGTTGCCAGAATTGGATATTCATTTGCTTTCTAAATACGTCACTCCTGAAAATCAGTACGAATCAGTGAAAAATTATAGAGAACAATTAATTAAAAATAATAGAAATTGAAGAAATAGCACAAGCTATTGGTAAAGACGAGGATTATATTCTTAAATTATGAATGATAAAATGAAAGTTCGCACCAGATTTGCCCCCTCACCTTCCGGATTTTTGCATGTTGGAGGAGCCAGAACAGCATTATTCAATTATTTGTATGCAAAAGCTAAAGGTGGTGATTTTATACTCAGAATTGAGGATACAGACAAAGAAAGGTCAACCGATAGTTCAATCCATACAATTCTGGAATCCATGAAATGGTTAGGTATGGATTGGGACGAAGGACCCGAAAAGGGTGGGGAATACGCTCCTTACAAACAGTCCGAGAGGATTGAAATATACCAAAAATACACCGAAAAGCTTCTTGCAGAAGACAAAGCTTATCGTTGCTTTTGCACTCCGGAAGAATTAGAAGATCGGAAACAAAAATCCGATTCTATCGGAATCTATGATGGAAAGTGTTCCCATTTATCCGGGGAGGAAATTGAAACTAAGCTCACCAACAAAATTCCATTTTCCATTCGGTTTAGAACTCCTGCCAAAAAATTGGTTGTAGATGACTTAATCCAAGGAAAGGTGAAATTTGAGACAAAGCTCTTGGGAGATTTTGTGATTGTAAAGTCTGATAATTTTCCAACCTATAACTACGCGGTTGTTGTGGATGATTACTTGATGAAAATTACTCATGTTATTCGAGGTGTTGGTCATTTACCCAATACACCCAGACAAGTAGTTATCCATGAAGCTTTGGGTTTTGAATTACCTGTGTATGCCCACGTTTCCGAAATTGTAGGAACGGACGGGAAAAAGCTTTCCAAAAGAGCCGGTGCAACTTCCATTTTGGCTTTTCGAGATTTGGGGTATCTTCCTGAATGTTTTATGAATTATATGTCACTTCTCGGTTGGATGCCGGAAGATGAGCAAGAATATATTCCGCAAGATAAGCTAAAACAAATTTTTGACGTAAAAAAATGTTCCAAATCACCGGCAACTTTTGACGTTTTCAAAAAGTTAAAAGAAGGGGAACAGGTTGATTTTAATTCTCTGGATATAAATTCTTTGGCAGAATTCCTAAATCCAAAATCCAAATTGAATTGGCTTTCCAATAAATATATTCGAGATGTAGATTTGGATTATTTGGTAAAAACTCTTGTTCCTTTTTTAAAAAACGATCAAACAATTCCGGATAGAGTAAAAGATGCAAGTAGCGAAGAGCTTAAGTCTATTGTCGACTCCATTCGAGTCTATTTGGATAGACTGTCCCAAGCACCGGATTATATTTCGGAGTTTTTTAACAATGAAATTTATTTTGAAAACGCAGAAACCAAAGAATTGATTTTAAACGGAAATGGCAGATTGGTTTCTTCCAAATTTTTTGAAATTATAAAAAGCGAAACACCAAGCTCACCTGATGATTATAAAAGCATGATTTCCAAAACATCGGAGGAAACGGGTGAAAAAGGGAAAAACCTCTTTATGCCAATCCGAGCTATCACTACTGGCAAATCACACGGCCTTGAATTACCGGTATTATTTTGCTTGTTGGGAAAAGACAAACTCCTTCAAAGAATGAAGTTTATCGGAAAGCAAATTGAGTTGGAATTTTAAAGGGTGGGTTGTCACTTTTGTTACTAAGAACATTCGCCTAAATCTTCAATAAAAGCGAATTTCCAAGTGTTGTTGTGCTTGTTCCCTTGGTAAAGCATCAAAGATATCATTCAACTGCGTTCCATGGCTCATAAGTTTGTCAGCTCCTTTTTCTATAAAAGTATTTCTTACAAACAAGCAATTATTTGCATGAAAAAATAATTCAACTGCATTTGACGCGCTGATTGTACCACTTATTAATGATTCTATAATACCTAAACAAATCAATGAAAATGAGATAACCTGCTGATTTTTGTTGGATGCTCCGGATAATAATTCTTTAAGATTAATACTATGTTTCATAATTCACCTTAATTTTCGAAAAATTTTACTCCGGCAACTTGTCCGGATTCATGCTCAAAATAATGTATCTCGCCTACATTTCCTTTTTTAATTACCTTTTGCCATTTTCCAGGTAATAATTCACGAAGATATTTTGGTTCCGAACAGGATATTTGATTGTGCCATCTTTGTCTGGTTTCCAATCTTTTGATACGATTTTCACTTCTTCAAGAGTCAGTTCATACACCTACTGCAAAACCTGTATATTGCCTTTTTTTTACCGGATGGAAAGCTAGCACAATATCTTCTTTTGGAATTCCTTTTTCAATCAATTCATTTGCTATTCCGACACTCGTGCCGTCGTGTTCTACCCATATTTTACCGTTTTGGATCCCAATGTGCAAAAAACAACCGTAGATTCTATCATAATCTCTCCACCCTTTTTCAAAAAGTAAATATTGATTCCTTTCGTTATCAATAAATATTTCTGTTTTTACATCTTCTTCTTGTTTATTGACACCATAAACTGCGTATTTTTCGACAACTTCTTTAACAACCTTTTTATAAAAATCTAATTTATCCATTTTTGAATCTCCTCTTTATCGGGATGAAAAACGATTAGTTTTAATTTATGTTTTGCTATAGCCTTTTGAAAAAAAGTATAACGCATAAAACTAGAATATACTTCTTTGGGAACTGCTAAAAATAACTCCCTATCAGGTTCAGTATCTTCCAAAGCAATCCTATAGTTTACATATTGTCCGACTGCGTTATGAAAATCAGATATTGGTGATGGATCTAAAAAACTTTTTATTTCAATAGCAATTTTTTTGTTATCTCTAATTGCTGCGATTACTTTTTCTGCACCCAAATCAATATACATTCTAAAGTCTTGTTCGTATTTGATATAATAAGGATCATGGGTAATTACCCATCCTTCCTTTATAAGTGCGTTTTTTACCAAGTCATGGTATATATCTTTAGCTGACATTTTGCTTTTTTTTTCCTCACTCTTCAGGTATCACATACCTGTCATACTCACTTTTATTCATTCCAAACTCCGGGTCAACGGTTTTCACTTCTTCAAAAGTCAGCTCATACAACTTATATACCATAATGTCGATCTCTGCGTCTGTCCTGTCGATTACTCTCTTGATCTCCAGAGATTTTTCCTCTTATAAAACAATTCCTACTTTACTCTGTAGACTCTTCCTTTTGTTGTATTTGGCAACAGTTCAATTATTTTTGGAATCAGTGGCTCAATATTCGACCACTTCAGTAAAATTATATCCAACACAATAATAGCCAATTGAATAACTGCAATATTCTGTTGAAATTCAAGATTTTTATCTGAAGTTATAAAAACGTCAAATTTTTCTTCTACTGCTTTTTGTAACAATATACCATTTTTGAGCCTATCCCAGTTCATATCATAAACTGTATAAACATCATGCTCTAATATTTGTCTTTTTAATTTTACAGGCATGTTTTCATCCAAGAGAATTTTCATAAGCAAAAACCCTCGATGTTTGTAAAAGTAACTTTCCTGCCAGCCCTAAAACTTTATTAACTTGTTCTCTTGTTACATAAGGGTAATCTTCTAGATAAGATTCTATTGATTCTCCTGTAGAAATATAATCGAACAAACTTTTAACCGGAACTCTTGTTTGGCTAAAAACAGGTTCACCACTTTGAATTTCATTGTCTACCATAATGATTTCCGTAAACATTTTGATACTCCTAAAAATTATTCCTTTGGCATCTCATACCTATCATACTCACTTTTATTCATTCCAAACTCCGGGTCAACGATTTTCACTTCTTCAAAAGTCAGTTCATACAACTTATATACCATAATGTCTATTCCATATCTTCTAATATTTTTATTATTTGCTCTTTTATATAAGGTAAATCTTCTTGAATCACCTTGTAAACTTGTTTAAAATCAACTCCAAAGTATTGATGGATTAAGACATTACGAAAGTTTGTTAAAGCCCTCCATGGTACAGAGGAATATTTATTTATTGTTTCATCAGAAATTGCATTTGCTGCCTCACCAATAATTTCAAACTGCCTAACAGTCGCATTTTTCACAAGTTTATGAGAGATGAAATCATCTTCATTAAATCCTTGGATATACTCTTCAACTTCTAAAATTGCATCACGAATATGGTTGATTCTGAATTTGTCTCTTTCTATCATAAACTAAAACCTTTTCTTTTTCAATGATTGGTAAAATATATGGGGATATTCCGTCTACAGTGAGCATATCAACTTTACGATGAAGATTATCTTCTAATTCTAATTTGTATTTTATAAATTTTATCAAACTAATTGTTTGAGTTGTATCCACTAACAAATCAATGTCACTTTCTTGTGTTTCATCTCCTCTTGCAAAAGAACCAAATAAAAAAACCCTTTCAATATCTGCTTTAGAATGAAAAAAATTATTTAAAATTTCTTTTAATTCAATAGTATTCATATTTTTTTCTCCTCACTCTTCAGGTATCTCATACTCGTCATACTCATGTTTATTCATTCCAAACTCCGAGTCAACGATTTTCACTTCTTCAAAAGTCAACTCATACACCATCTGCTACAAAGTCTTTTCAAAATTAATGATTGCCTGTAATGCAGTTTCTATAACTTTTTCAGAAACCCAAAGAGAAGTATTTCTTAATTTTTCAATGTATTCTTTTCCATCTTTAGAGCTAATTTTTTTATTTGCGATATTCCATAAAATAACTCCTAATGATGTAATAAATGAAATTTCATTAGTCTATATTTTTCTTTTTGTTCTTCTTGGGTTAGCGTCAATACTTTAAACGCAAACAACTCATCCAATCTAATAGATAAGTAAGATTCAATTTCCGTTAATACTTTTTGAGGAATATAAATTATTCCAGTATGTTGAAGTAAATCAAGGAGGTTTGCTTCGTATAAGTGAATAATTGGACCGGAATCACTGACAATGATATTCAAAATTTATCGTCCTTTATTTGAAAAGCCCATTTAATATCCTCCTTTGCAAATGTTTCCATTAATTCTAACTGATTTCTTCTTATAAAATCAGAAATTGCCGATAAAAAAAGTTCCTCCTTTGATTTAAAATATCCTTCTGAAATGAACTTATTTAGAACATTTTCTATTGTATCTGGAATTTGAATTGTTAGCGTATTCATAAAATAATCCTTAATATTTCTCCTTTAATACAAATTAAAACAGTTTATTCATTCATTGTCAATTCTAATTTTCAGGTATTTCATACCCATCATACTCATGTTTATTCATTCCAAACTCCGGGTCAATGATTTTCACTTCTTCAAAAGTCAGCTCATACAACTTATATACCATAATGTCGATCTCTGTGTCTGTCCTGTCAATCACTCTCTTAATCTCAAGAGCTTCTTCTTTCTTTCGCTTGAAGCGGTCAAACCATTCGTCTTTCAACTTTCCCGAAAGTTCGAGTTTCTTCTTTTTTAGCTCTGCTACAAAGTCTTTCCAATCTAAGAGATACCACTTTTCAAGCTTCGTTGGGATGTTTTCCAGCATTACATCTGCTCTAAAGAGTTCCCAAAAGTTGTTGTTTAACTCCTGGAGTTCTTTGTTTTTGGCAAGCATAATGTCCGCTCGGTTTATGAAAGGGATTTGTTTTTCTAAAGAAATTTTTTTAATGGGAGTATCTTTGATATAAACTGTTTTTAGTCGCAATCTTCCACGTTTAGAGGGATCACCTATTACGGGACAAATACTTGAAAAGAAATACCATAGCACTTTACTGTTTAGCAAACACAGTAAATATTTATCACTCTTGGGAATAATAAATAATGTTGCATTAGTATAAAATTCTCCAGTATCAAAGCTAAATCTAGATTCCAACGAAATATCGGGATAAATAATTTTATGCTTAGCAAAAGAATCATAGTACGCACAATGACGAAGTTCCCACCAATAATTTCCCTGATCTTCCCTCATTTCTAATTGAACTTTGTATTTTGAAAGATGCTCAAAAATTCTTGGATATTTTTCTATTTCAATACCTATTTTGGTTAAAATTATGTAGCGATTTTTAAATTCTATTCTATATTTTCTTGAATCGTCGCCATTGATAAACGGTTTAATAATTTCTTTAGCTTGTGGTTCTAATGCAATTAATTCATTCCTTTTTTCCTCAAATCCGAAAAATTGGTTGCAAGAAGTTGTTTTCTAACTGGGATTCTTTTAAATCCTTGAGAGTATCACTGTAATAAGAACAAACTTCTTTGAACTTCTCTTTGAGAAAATTGGTATCCAAACTTTGGAATTCTTCCAAATCAGACAGATGATTAAACAAGAACTCTTTGGAAAATAGGTTCGATCTCATAAATCGCTTATGGTGGTTGTCTTCGACTCTAATCATGTTATTCATTCCTTTTTTCGTATTCGAAGGGAGCATATAAAAATTCCCTCTTCAAAAGTAAGCCACTTCGATCGGATTTTCCAACAGTCATTTGAGCGGTGTGGTGAGTCTTGTGCTGAGTAGCGAAGCGTATCGAAGTATTATCGAACCATAAAAAATCCCAACTCCTTATTATTACTTGAGGATTCGATAATTTATTTTTCAACTCCTACTCTTTCAAGTTCAGCGATAATAATTTTCTTCATCTTAAGCATAGCAGGAGTTGTCTTGGCAGGATTTTTAGACATAAGCTCTCCCATATTTTCCGGAATTATTTGCCACGAGATTCCATATTTGTCTTTCACCCAGCCACATTGTTCTGCTTCTGGAACTGCAGAGAGTTTTTCCCAGTAGTAGTCAATTTCTGTTTGATCTTTGCAATTTACAATAAACGAAATTGCTTCATTGAAAGTAAACTTATGCTCAAGAGAACTATCCATAGCAGCTATCCAATGATTTTCAATCATGAAATCTTCAAACATGACGGTTCCTTTTTTGTTTGGTTGTTGATCATCGCCATAGTGTGCCAGATTTCCTATTTTTGAATTTTTGAAAATGGATGTATAAAAATTCATTGCTTCCTCTGCTTTTCCGCATTTTTCTCCAACAAATAGTAATGAAGGTACTATTTTAGGTTGATCTTCTCCCTCAGGTTTAGCTAATATCAACTGCCATGATAAGCCGTATTTATCTTGTACCCAGCCGTATCTTTCACTAAAGGGATATTTATTTAATGGCATCAGAACCTCACCATTGGCTCCTAATTTCTCCCAAAGTTTGTCTACTTCACTTATTGTTTCGCAACCAACAATAAATGATATAGAAGGATTAAATTTGAAAATAGGACCTGCGCTAATAGCCATGAACTCTTGACCCATCAGTACAAATGATACGAGATCACAATCACCGGAAGGGGTATCCCGTATTATAGATATATTTTTAATTTTTGATGTTGGAAAAATTGAAGTGTAGAACTCCGATGCTTCTCTGGCTTCCTTATCATACCATAAATGTGGGATTATTTTTTGTTGGGTTGTTCCTTGCATTTTCATCTCCTATACCATTTTTTGTTTCTAAAAGGCAAAATTCCCCTTCTACAAGATTCTTTTTAAATTTAAAAAACTGTCAATCGTTTTACCTTCGTCAACTGCCAGATTGGACAGGTGTTATCAACCTGATTTTTGCCTCATCCTGGTTTTTTACACTTTATTAAAATATGAATTGTAATGAATTAATTAAATATTAATTTGCTTAATATTTAATTTTAGAGGAATAAATTGGAAAGTTCTTGTGACAGAATCTTCAAATCAAAACAAAATAATCTTGCAGAAATCCAAATTGCCTTAAAAGAAAATTCTCCATGAAAACCATTTATATCCGAAAAATGCGATACCAAGATGCTCGTTATAAGTTAGAAAGAGAAATACACTCAGCTTTTATGGAAGGTGAAACATACATAGAAATAATTCATGGAGTAGGCGAAGAAAAATTAAAAAAAATGACAATTGAATACATAAGATCTTGTGATTTTTTAAAATTAGTTCAAAATGATAAGTGGGTCATTCCAAACCCGGGAACTACAAAAGCGGAAATAATTGGATTGAGTAAAGCCGAACTAAAAAAAATAAGGAAAAAATGAATGTTTTTTCAAATCAAGTTGAAATATTAGATGTAACTTTACGAGATGGTGAGCAGACCAGGGGTGTAAGTTTTTCTTCCCAAGAGAAGCTAAACATTACCAAATTTTTACTTAGGGATCTAAAAACCAATCGGGTTGAAGTTACTTCTGCAAGGGTTTCTGATGGTGAGCTAAAATCCGTAGCCAATATCATTAAATGGGCAGAAAAAGAGAATTTAGTTGGTAGCATCGAAATCCTAAGTTTTGTAGACTACAATCTAAGTGTAGATTGGATGCTGGAGGCAGGTGTAAGGAATATGAATTTGCTTACCAAAGGCTCTCTTAGACATTGCACCTACCAGCTTAAAAAGACTTTAAAAGAGCACGCACAGGATATCCAAAAAACGGTTGAATATGCTGTTTCCAAAGGTGTAAATGCAAGCGTTTATTTGGAAGATTGGTCAAATGGTATTCTGGATTCTCCGGAATATGTTTTGGAAATGATAGAAACCATATCCCAGTTTCCAATCAAAAGGTTTTATCTTGCAGATACCTTGGGTATATTGTCACCGGATGAAGCATATTCCAATATAAAAATGTTGGTAGAAAAATTTCCCAATTTGCATTTTGAGTTTCATGGCCATAATGATTATGACCTTGGTGTTGCAAATTGTTTGTCTGCCGTGAAAGCCGGAGTAAAGGGCTTGCACGTGTCTGTGAACGGTTTGGGAGAGAGAGCCGGTAATTCTCCAATGGAAGCGGTAGTTACTGCCCTGCATGATAAATTAAAGGTTAAAACAAGTATTGTAGAGCAGGAGATAACGGGTATTAGCAAACTGGTGGAAGTTTTTAGCAGGAAAAGGATTTCCGAGAACAGACCGATTGTAGGGCGAGACGTTTTTACCCAAACTGCCGGTATCCATGCAGACGGAGATAAAAAGGCAAATCTCTACGCAAATCCGATCTTACCGGAAAGATTTGGTCGAAAAAGGTCTTATGCCCTGGGTAAATTAGCTGGAAAAGCGAGTATATCGGAAAATTTACAGAGACTTGGCATCATTTTATCTTCTGAACAAGAAAAAAGGCTTCTGCAAAGAGTTGTAGACATGGGTGACCAAGGGCTAAAAGTTTCCGAAGAAGACCTTCCTTTTTTGGTTGTTGATATTACCGGTGAAGAAGCGGAAAGCATTTTTAAAATAGAAACCTGTGTTGTAACATCAGGAAAAGGTGTAATTCCAACGGCAAACTTATTAATACGCTACAAGGGTGAGATTTATAAGGAAGTAGGGCGTGGAGATGGAGGATATGACGCGATTATGGACGCACTCACTCAAATTTCAGAGAAAATTGGTTTTAAAATTCCGGAATTATTGGATTATGAAGTTCGGATTCCTCCTGGAGGGAAGGCATCAGCTTTAGTGGAAACAATTATAACCTGGGCAAATGATCCCAATAGCAAATTTGATTCTAGTTTTAGAACCGTTGGTGTGGATTCTGACCAGATAGTGGCTGCTATTATGGCAACCGAAAAGATGTTGAACTTAATTTTGCATAAAATAAAATTATGAAGCTATTGATAGTTGGGTTAGGTAACCCTGGTGTAAAATACGAAGGAACAAGGCATAGTATTGGTTTTAGGTTAGTTGACCGTTTTGTAGATTCAAAAGGAGTTACATTTTCCAATGATAAAAAATGTCCGCTTGCGAAGTTTTTTTTGGAAGACAAACAAATTTATGTGTTAAAACCTTTTGAATTTATGAACCTTTCCGGAAATTGTGTGAGTCAAGTTTTGAGGGCAAATGGAATTCAACCGGAAAATATGTTGGTTGTACACGATGAAATTGATTTCCCTTTTGAAAAAATTAAAATCAAAATTGCCGGTGGACATGCAGGACACAATGGTTTGAAAGATATTGTGAGTCGAATCGGAACACCGAATTTTTACAGATTGAGAGTAGGGGTCGGAAGACCCCCTCAAGGTGACGATGTAGCAGACTATGTTTTGTCAAAATTTAACGGCGAAGAGAACAAGAAGCTTCCTGAAATCCAAACAAAAGTTCAGGACATGATTTTACAATGGATTTTAGAAAGACAAAAAGAAATTAATCAAAAAACTAAATAACGTGAGTTCGACGTAAGGAATGATGTTATAAAAATAAGAAGGGTGAACACAGGGGTTCACCCTACGCCCAAAAATACCACAGGCTTTGTAGGGGCAATCCCCCGATGGTTGCCATAGCTTTACCCATAAGTATGGAATGATTTTAACCACAGATACACACTGACTAACACGGATATGGGGAAGTATTGTTATTATAAAGTATATTTATGATAATTATAAATAAATGCGTATTATATGAAAATAGTTTTATAAAAATCCGTAAGGGATAAGTGCGAGATTCACTATATAAACTATTCAATTTTTTATTAATCAAAAAAATCAAACAAGAATTAAAAAACCGGTGTCCATCTGTGTAAATCTGTGGTGAATAACAAAAAGATATGGGTAAGGATATGGATGGTTGCCCTTTAGGTGAAGTAAAAATGTTATATCGAACTCACGTTGGATTAACGTGAGTTTCGTTTAAAGTGATTTTATTTAAAATTCACCTTAGTCTAAAAAATAACCACAGAAAATTTAAAGTGCTGTAAAAATCGCATATATAGAGAGTATAAAGAATAAATCAGAAAGTTCATACCAAAGTAACGCCATTTTACACCCATTATTCAAAGTTTTTTTGTCTGTTTGAGGAAAAGTTTTTATTAGTTTTGATTCATACATATTATCATCAGTCTGTATTATTTTTCTTAATCTTACTCCACAACTTATATTATAATTGGAATAATCAGATATATAAGATAATTCGTAATCTTGATTTTCTTGAAAACTATACCTAATTGGTACTACACATGTATAAAACGATTTGGAACCTTTTCCTATTCCTCCTCCAAAAAACATGAAATATTTTTCTGAATTAGCAGATACATAAAACTCTTTAAATCCGTTTTCATAACCACTACTATCATACGTCCCAGAAAGAGTTCTTGGTATACCTAAACTCTTTGAATTTTTATTAATACTTTTAACTAAAAAACTACTTTGTGAATTCATCCACCCGTCACATTTTTCATTTTTATAAATAGATACAATAGCAGTTCCACGTGAATTTGTTACAAATCTTACTCTTGCCCTTTTTCCTTGAAGTGGTTCTTTATAATGAATAAAGATTGTTGAACATTCCAAATAAAAACCTATTAAGATAAGAACAGCTGTGAAAATCAGTCTTGTTTTCATTTACACCTTTACTATTAGTCCGGAAAAAAAATAAAGGTAGCTGTTCAAAATTTAGACACTAAGTAACCCTCGGAATCCCCTTGCGGCATAGTATGAAGGTGCACTGTTGTGATACACGAAGACATTGCCGTAGCGGAAATCAGCAAAGAGGGCACCTCCAAGTTTTCTAATCTCAGAAGGTGTTTTAATCCAGCTAGATGTTTTCATATCGAAATTTCCAAGTTTCTGCAACTCTCGATATTGCTCTTCCGTTAAAAGTTCAATGCCCATGGCAGCAGCCATATCAACAGCGTTATTTTCCGGTTTATTTTCTTTCCTCGATTCCTGTCCTTCACGGTCGTAACAAACACTTCTACGACCTTTAGGACTTTCTGCCGAACAATCATAAAAAATGTATTCGCCCGTCTGTTTATTATGACCAACAACATCCGGTTCACCGCCAGTCCTTTCCATTTCACTCAGCGACCACAATTTTTCAACACTAGCTTCCAACTTCGCTTGTATTTTTGCCCATTCAAGACCTTTATGGCGATTTGTGTTCTTCGCAAAACGGGCTTTTAATTCTCTGATTAGTTCTTCACGCTGTTCCGGTGATAACTCTTTTTTATTTCCCATTGTCATAACCTTATTTTACTTACAATGTCTTGTAATTGGTTCGATACCAAGGTTTTTCTTAAGAGTCAATCACTTTTTGAAAAGATTATTAATTTACTTTAACCGCCACCTATTAGATCATAAGCTACTTTCATTCCTCGATGGATCGCCTCTTCCACAACGGGAACCCCACATACATCCACATGACTGAAATGAATGTTACCAAAAGGTTTTAGCATTTGCTGCCTTTTGTTACCCCATACCGTACCAACAAGCGGTTGACGCATTGGGTGACCCCATATCCAAATGTCCAATTGAGTGATCAAATTTTCAATTTTGGGGTGAGCTTTTTGCAGCTCGGCAAGCACTACCCTCGCCCAGTGTTCCCAACCACGCTCTAAGAGTTCGGTACGATTTTTTTTAAGGTCTTTAGGAAAACAAGCATACAAAGTCAAAACGTGTGGTTCGTTTGGTTTGTTAGTCATCAGGTGTTGATTGTTGATATAACCCAAAGTCCATGAATCATAAATTGTGTTTTCCCACCTTATGCTACCACCGGAATAAGATGATAGTTGTTTTAGGTGAATATTGGCAACTAGCCAAGGTGCATAAGACAAATTGTCAAACTCGTTTCTACCAGCTCTTTTTAAGCTGGGAATAATCATATAGACTTGAGATTTTGGGAGAGCAAAAACGGCTTTTTTTGCCTGGAATTTTATAAAGCCTTGTTTGGTTTCGTCCCAAGTCGTAATAAACACGCGACTATTAAACTCTTCGATGTTTAAAACCCATTTTTTTGTTTGCACTATCCTCTTATGTAAAAAGGAAGCCAACTTTTGGCTCAAGTAACCAAGTCCTTGTGGAAAAGTAATGGTAAATGTCTTTTTTCCAGGAGGTTTGATTTTGTGGCGGAAAAATTGTAGTCCAGCCCAGGCAGATATATCTTCGAGAGCTGTACCATATTCATCTATGCTCCATATATTGCAGTGCCAATACAATAATTTGGAAGTATAGCCATTTTTTGTTAGATATTCATAAAAACTGATTTTATCCAAGTTTCGCACTTTGGAATGTTGGGAAATATTTTCCAAAGGAAGACCAAAAGCGGGAAGTCCTTTGGAATCACGCCATTTTGATAGTTGCAAAGACTCATCATCAAAACGCTCGTATTCTTGTAAGTCTTTTTTTGTCGCTATGCTAAAAGGATAGTCATAAGGCTCCCATTTGCCATTAATAAAAAGGTTGTCTCTCTTTTTTTTGATCAAGAATTTATCATCAACAATAGGCCAATCATCCTCATATCCGGTAATGATCCCACAGTCTTTGAAAATTTCGTTTACGTAATGATTATCTGGCTCGGGATATTCCGTATAGTGAGCACCACAGGCATAAGGAATGCCATTTCGCTCTTTTCCAAGGCAAAGCCCTCCTGGAACATCCTCTTTTTCCAATACAAGAATATTGGATAATCCGGTTTTATTTAATTTATGAGCCGTCACCAAACCGGATATTCCACCACCTACGATCACAACATCATAAACATTGTGTTCCGGTTTGATAGAAGGTAGTTCAAGGTTTTTGTCGCGAAACTGATGCCCGATGGCATGTTTTTCTCCGCAAATGCTACCTGAAAATGGCAGAGAACCTTTAAACTTATTTTTATAGCAGAAAGGAGTTAGTAGTATTCCGGTAAAAACTCTTCCCAGTGTTTTTAAAAAGCGAGACCGATTGATTGTTTGCATGGTAAAACAGGCATGTGCCTGTTTTTTTTTGAATGTGTTACTTATCTTTCACGGATATCCGTACTATAAAAATACATAATGATTCGTATAACCAATGAGTAAACCAAACGATTGTTGATTGACTCATAGGCAATTCCCATACCTTTAGGTTTATGGTAACTACCTTCTTCATTGATCCAGCTTATTCTACCAATTCCATGAAAATTAAGCCCAAATAATTTATAACTATAGTCCACTTTTTCATTTTTAGGAATTTTTGTTTCAGTGGCAAGAAAGCATCCGCTTTTGGATATGTTTAAAACAAGACAATTGTACTCTTTACTCTCATGTTTGATGATGGCATTTACCTTAATATTATATCTGGGTAGAAGTTTACTTTCTAAGAAATCTTTTAATTCTTTTTTAAGAGGGTCACTTACCCCAAAATACATAAATTTCAAACCAATGTTTTGCCCATTGATTCGGACGACTTTTGCTTTTACTTGCCATGGAGAGTCTATTTCTAAGTTTAAATTGTATTCATCTTCACCTTGGATATTTCCTTCTATTTTAGCGAAGCACCCACCCGGACTTACATCTATTGTAGTAAAAGAGATTTGGTTCCCTAAATTATCGGTCAAAATTCCTTTTAATGGAATCGCGATTCTCCATTTTTTTCTAAATCCCCTAGGTATAAGGGTTAAATACGGTGTGGAAATTTCTTTGTTTAGAAAATATAAAATAAAGAAAAAGGCAAAAAGCGTAATAAACATATTTCCTAAAAATTTTACGGTAGTACCATATTTAAACAATAAATAAAGACCGTCCAAGATAAGCAAACCGTTAAAAATAAGAAAAACGATGTACGCCCACCTTTTTACGGAAAGTAAACCAAGACCTACTACTACAGCCAATAAATTTAAGGCATAATTTTTAAGGCTGAAGCTTTTGAAAATAGCCATGTAATCCACCGGTGAAACTCTTATTTCATTTGCAGTCGCAAAATAGCTAATAATTGGAACTATAACAAAAAAAGTCCCAATTAAGAGTAGCGGTATAGGTAAATTTGAAAATGAAACTGGAAATATTTTTTTCATATAAAACCCCTAATTGATAGTGAAATTATTTTACTTAAGATAGCTTAATTGTCAATCATTCAGAAAAGTTAGATTAAAAGATATTCAAAAATCTTTAATTTTAATGGATAGAATAATTTTTTTCCAATACGTTTCTGCTTGTTCCGAATAATTATCGGGATAAATTAAAAAAATAGCAAGTCCGTTTTTATGATTATAGTGATAAAATTCCTTAGAAGTATAACCGTGAAAATTACCGTTTTTATTCGTTTGGTAATAATGACTCATCATAACAGAATTATCCTGGGTATCCTCTCTGTAAAAAAACGTATTTCGTTTGATGGATTTGGAAAGACCTCGTTTCACATCCCATATTTTATAATAGTTGTTTTTATTTAAGGGAAGTTTGGAGAAATGATTTGTTGTAGCAATTACCAACCTGATTGTTTCTTTGTGATCCCAAAAAATTTGATTCTCATACTCAAATTTTGTATTTTGGTATTCATCTTCAAACTTTGGCTTATCTTCTACATTTATACGAAAAGTGTTAACTTTTGAGTGAAAACCAGAATTTTTTTCCAAAGAATTATAAAACATGTTTGGAAAATTATAAGAAAATTCTACGGGAACTTCAAAACGGTATCTGTTTAAAATGCTCTCTACAACAAGAGATTCCGGAGTGGAAAAGCATCCGTAAGGCTCTGTTAAGCCTTCTACGGTTTCTTGCTTATGAGAATATTTATTGGAAATTTCATTTAGTAGTTTGGTTGCGGCTTCCTCTCCTTGCACAAAATCTAGACCTTTGTGATTTTTCTCAAGTTTGTAGCACAAACGTATACCTTTGAGCAAGCGAATGGCTTCTATGTAATGCCCGTTTTCTGCAAGTTCTTTGGCTTCCAAAAAGTGCAGTTCCACTTGAGAACTTTTGGGAAATACTTCTTTATAGGTCGGATTGATGGAAAATTGTTTTTCACCGTTCCATTTTTCTTTGTATACCCGACCATCATAATCCTTTTTAAAAGAAATATTTTGGGGTCTATTGTTTTCGATTAGTTTGTTATAAAAAATCGCTTCTTCCTTGAAAATTTCTTTTTGCCATTCTCCGCTTAGTAGAGGATCACTATTTTGGGAATACAAAGGAATCAAAAGGAGAAATGTTAGAATTTTGAAATTTTTCACCAATTTCTTCTAATGTTTTAAATGTTCCATAAGCCATATTCTTAACGCAAGAATTTTGAGGCAGGAATTCATTTATCCCTAAAAATCGGTTTTCGTTTTTGTTCCATAGCAGCGAGACTTTCCAAAAAATCTTGGGAAGTAAAATTTTTAGCCTGAGCCTCTGCTTCCCTCTTTAACATTTCTTGTAACTTTTCATTGTCATATAAATTCTTTTTTAACATCCTTAGAGCCATAGGAGAATCTTCACTTAAATTGATGGCATATTCCATCGCCCTTTTTAGAACTTCTTCCGAAAGAACCGCGTCATGGCATATACCTTTTTCCAACGCTTCTCTACCTGTAAGTGATTCTGCCATAAGAAGCAAAGATACTGCCGCATGTGTTCCGAACAACTCTTTTACAAAGTAAGTTGATCCCATACCCGGGTGTATACCAATTTTAACAAAATTAAAAGAATATCTGCTTTCCAAAGAAAATACTCTGACATCACAAGCCAAAGCCATAGAAAAGGCAGCTCCAATCGCATGTCCGTTGATTGCTCCGATAACCGGAAAAGGTAAGGTTCGAATAGAAAGAAAGAAGTTGTAGAATTTCACCATATCCCTGGCATTTTCCTCATAGGATTTATTGGTAAATGACTTTAATAAAGTTAAATCCCCTCCAGAAGAAAATATATCATTACTTCCTGTGATAATCAGGGCACGAGGGTATGGATTGGTATTTTTCAAACCCTCAATTGTATAGAAAAACTCTTCTCCCATTTCCCATGTTAAAGAATTTTTTGTTGCTGGATTGTTTAGATACAATACTTTGATTGTGCTACTATTTACTTCTACTGATTCTAAATCTACTAAGGACATACTATTTCACCCACTAAAATCGATATTCTTTACCAACATAAAAATTTATAGACAAATAATTTCAATAAGCTTTTTTTTATAAATAAATTTCCTTTCAAAAACTGCTAATTTTTAGTGGATGCCTTTAAAATTCTATTCAAAAGAGCATCCCTTTTAGAATCATTTAGAGGATATTCGCAAAAAGCTCTTTTTAAATTTTTCTTATCACAGTCAATAAAAAACGAATACAACATTCTCATATATTCTTGGTTATTTTGAATCATAATATCAAAGTCCGTAGCTTTTTTTAAATGGAATCCTATTTGACCTGTGTTCTTTGTCTCTACTTCCATCATATCTTTTACTAAAACGACTTCACAATCCGGTGCATAGTGTTTGTATTTTAATCCGGGGCTAAGGGGATTCTTTTCGACATCATTTTGGCTTGTCCTTTCTAAAAGTGGTAAAAATTCTTTTAACTCTTCAAAAGATATGCTACCCGGTCTTAAATAAACGGGTGGATTTTGGCTCACATCAACCACTGTAGATTCCAAACCAACTTCACAATTACCACCATTTAGTATCACATTCACAAGCCCTTCAAATACTTCTATAGCATCTTGTACCCTGGTAATCGAAGGTTTTCCGGATATGTTGGCAGAAGGTGCAGCTACCGGAACGTCGGCAATTTTTAACATGGTATTTGTAATACCAAGATTTGGAATCCTGATTCCAATTGTAGACAGCCCTGAGGAAAATACGGTTTGGTCTTTTTTTGGGAGTATGTAGGTAATTGGACCAGGGGAAAATCGTTTGATCACTTTCCATAAATTTGGGATAACATATCCAATTTCATCCACCATAGACAACTCTCCGACGTGCACAATAAAAGGATTGTCTTTCGGTCTGCCTTTTATCTCATAAATTTTATTGCATCCATGGAAATTACGAGCTGATACACCAATTCCATAAACGGTTTCGGTTGGAAAAACAACAATTCCGTTATTTTTTAAGCATCTACCCGCTTCCTCCGGATCATTTGTGATGATAGTTTTCAATTTATAATCCCTTATTTATGCTATAATTAGGAATACAAAACTACTTTACAATATATTTATGATTATAGAAAGTTGTTTTATCTTTAGAAAAAAAGTTATTTTCAGGAGACTTGAATGGAAAAATTAATTGTGGATGTATTGAACGCAGGAATAGGTTTAATACAATCCGGTAAAGAAGAACTAGATAAAACTAAAGCAAATCTAGAAGTGGCTTACAAAGAGATTTCGGAAAAAGGCGCTCAAGATACTTCAGATGCAGCCGTCAAACTTAGAGAACTTTTAGACAAAGTCCTAAGTGACATAAAAGAGTTTTCTAGTGTTGCTGGTAAAAACTATGAAGAAACCAGAACGAAAATTATTGAAAATTACAATAAAATAACGGAAGAAATTAAAAACAAAATGCCGGAAGGTCAAATCGAAGCCGTTAAAGCAAAAATCAATGAAGTTGCAGAAAGCAT
This sequence comes from Leptospiraceae bacterium, assembly GCA_024233865.1. Taxonomy (GTDB): domain Bacteria; phylum Spirochaetota; class Leptospiria; order Leptospirales; family Leptospiraceae; genus JACKPA01. The sequence continues at coordinate 37,175 of JACKPA010000018.1, forward strand.
AAAAAAATCAAAAGGCTCTGCTGCTTAATTTTTATTTTAGGCTACAAGTATTTCGGCTACGCTTTCAGTGCAAGCATTTTAGATATGCTCTTGGGAACGTAGCCGAAGTATCAATTTATATCAACACATATCAAGCAAATATCATCCTCAAATAATTCTTTTCCGCGAAATTGGATCAAAGAATTATAAATATTCTCTATGAATATTTTACCATTCAGGTATTTAAATTTGAGAATTTTTTCTTTAATCACCTTGCCAAAATCAATTGTTGGGTTTTGGTAATGTTTCGCTTCAACTAATCCATCTGTGTAGAAAAATATTTTGGAATTTTTTGGAAGAATGGCGGTACTATTTTTATATTGGAGTTTGGATTCAAGTAGTTCGGCATTGTTCATCATTATCAATGGTAAACTTTTAGCCCTATCCAAAAGAAGAATCTTGTTATTTAGTATCGCAAATGGTGGTTGGTGACCAGCATTCGAATAGGTAATAGAGCGTTTGCTTATGTTATAAATCCCATAAAAAGCAGTTACAAAATTCTCATCTGTAAGTTCACACAATGATTCATTTAAATACATTAGCAATTTGGCTGGATTGGAATAATATTCTTTAGATTTTAGTATGTTACTCTTAACCATAGTTGTAATTAGAGCAGCTGGCAGTCCATGTCCAGAAACATCGCTGATAAAGATTCCGATACTTGATTTATCATCAAAATGAATAAAGTCAAATAAGTCTCCACCAACTTCACTCATAGGCTTGTAGAAACTGTATATATTTTCAATTGTATTTTTTGTAGGGATTAATTTTTGTTGAATGACTCTTGCCATTTCTAGTTCATCATTCATAATTTCAACTCTTCTCTCTAGCTCATTATGCTTAAGAACCAATTCCTCTCGATTTGTTGCGATCTCTCTTCTTTGCAAAAAGTCTTTACGTGTGTACAGTTCTATCATGTAACAAGCAAACATGCCTAGTATGTTTGAAGAGATGAAAAAGAAATTATTATTAATAAAAATAATCAAGTGCTGAGGTGTCGTCAGTAAATCTTGAATAAAAATTGTCACTATTTCGTACGCCAACACAATTATCCAGCAGGAAACAGTAGCATAAATAAATCTCAGTTTTACTAAAGTGTAAGACCACATCAAAACAAGGATCAAGCCGGCGTAGTATAAACTACTTACGTTTTCTCTTACAATTGATATCATGGCTATTATACCAAAACCTGCACCTAATGATAAAAAAGTAAGAATGATTTGCATGTATTTTTGGAATAGCTTAAGATATGAGATAAATAGTCCAACAAACATCACAGGAATGACAACAGCAAAACGTATAAACCATATTACATTCTTGGATAAAGGAGATATATAATAGTCTAAAAAGCTAAAAACAGAATAGAGTAGAATTGCCATTCCGATAGCAATTCTAACAATCACAATTGACTTTTCAAAATAATCTTGAAGAAATTCCTTTTCAAGCGTAGGGTTATCAAACTTCAGTTTTTGTATTATTCTCATTAGAATACTTCGATAGGTAGTCGAATGATTATCCTAATTTGTATTCATATTCTCCGAATACCTTTTAAAAACACGATAACTTGGATATACAAAAGCAAGAATCCCAAGCATGTAAATGGCTCTGATAATCCATATTGATAAGGGTGGCTCGACAATAGAATACCCAAAGTTCGGATTCTCTGCATGTTTGCCTAGACTACCTTCTATCCAAGAAACATCCCTACCGGTTAGTCTTGATTCTTGAAAGTCAAACTTTGGAAAGTAAGCGTAGATGTTTCCATAGTATAACTGAAACTCGCCTTGCTTTGCTTCTTGGTATTGTGTTGGTATGTCAAAAATGATTTCTTCTTGGGGGGTAAACGCATCAAAGGATTTTAATTTCAAAGGCTCATTGTCGCCATTCATGATTCTAACTTTTATCTTTCCGTAGATACTGTAATCCAAATTGATAACCTGTTTGGGTTTGTCTTTTGACGTTTTATATAGTCTTTGATTTTTTAAATATTGAAATTCGTCTTTATTGCTATTTTTCTGGTAAACTTCCAAGTTCCTGTCATACCAAGAATCCTCAAAAACCAATACTAGCTTTTTAATTGGTTTGTGCAGACTGTTTTCATAGTAGTAGAGGGTAGCATCTATATCAGCATCAAAAGATTCTACAAATTCGGTTTTGTCCAGCTCAACCTTATATTCTTTTATGAGTTTTTTGGGTGAATAGGTTGCACGCGGAAAAGATAAAGAATTGATTTTGGAATCAAACTGCAAACGAGCATACAAAAAATTTCCGTTTTTAAACTCAATTTCATCTTTATTGTTTGCTGCATCACCACCATAATTATAGAGGTGATAGTCTTCAAAATACTTCCATTCGTCTGGCTTATCTCCCAAAGATAAACTAACGTTAATGTCGTAGTTTTTACTACTCGCAACTTTTAGCTTTGTATATTCCGAATCAGAAGGCAGGCTTGGAAACTTTAAAACATAGGTTTTACTGTAGTCTGTTGACGTTTCATAAATTACGGTAGGACTCACTTCTCCCGATTCGCCTTTTTCTGTTATCACTTCTCTGGTAAAAAAGGGAACTAAATGTCCATTATAAACAAGTCTTCTATCATTGTTTCCCGAAAAACGCATTATGTCTTCGTCCAAAATGATTTTCCCAAACTTCTCACCCTTGTTTTTAAGCTGAGCTTTATTTATCTCTACGTTTTTGTAAAACTTAAAACCTTTGTTTTTAAAAGGTACAGCCCAAGCTTCTTCCGTAGCAACCAAAGAAGTCCCTATAATTCCAAAAACCAAGATCGAATGAATGATCTTGGTTAGCTTATCTCTATACTTTTGAAATACAATGCTCATAACCACAAGACCTACTCCTAATGAAAATCCGGCAATAATCCGAACTAGTATACTCATTGTCCAGATATCATAAAAATAAAGTTTTAAAACCAAAATAGAACTCACAACTATTCCACTTACCCTAAGAGTCTTGGAATTGAAAATAAATCCCGGCAACAACAATGCAACGATATAAAAAACGAGCACATAAGAATAACCCAAATTTCTGTAATACTTATCCACCACCAAATACCTATTTTCAATCAAAGTTCCTAAGATAATGGTAAAAAGAGCTATAAAAGCAAAGCCCTTTGCAAAAGGATGAACCAATTTTTTGTATTGGATATAATAGGTATAAATCAAAAATAGAGAGGAAACTACAAACAGAGCAAACCTATAATTCCATAAAAATGTCTCACCATAATGCTCGCCGCTTTCGAGAAAATACAACCTAAAAAGTGCAGGAATCCATAACAAACTGCCAATAAGCAAAATCTTCTTACTTGCTTGTTTGGAACCGACAATGGAAACTGCTCCCGCAAAAGAAATCCAGGACATGGTAAGCCATTTGCCTTCCGTAAAGTCCGTAATGGAAGCAAAAAAGGCGGATACCCAACAAATCAATAAAATCGAATCCATAAGAATCTTAGAATTACTACTTTGGGGTAAATGAAAAATCCCTTTTTTGTGAAATATTTCACTCGCAACTAAGGTTAAAGACGCAACCCAAAGAAAAAAGTGTGGAGTCAAGTTCGGATAAAACGTATCCACCAACCAAAAACCGGACGTTGTATAAAATAAGGTTGTAAAAAATACAAATAACAAACTTGAAGTGATAACTTGTTTCCGCAATCGCACCATAAACACAACTTCTCTTGTGATAAAAAAGAAAAATGTTGTGGTCAAAAATAGAAAAGGAACGAAGAAACTACTAACCTTTATGTTGGCAGCAGCCCAAACATCAAAGAGAATCGCATTGGTAAACAAAACGATATAAGGCGACATTCGCCAAGCATTCGAATAACTCACTAAGAGAAAAACAGCATTCACAACCAGCATATAACCAAATAAAAAACGGTAGGAATTTTCACCCTGTGAAAGCAGAATTGGCGTTAGAATCGAGCCTAAAAAACTAAAAATATAAAGCAGCTGCAACCGAGAAATAGAGGCAAGTATACCTATCCCAATGCTTAAAAGAGCAATCACCACATAAGTTTCACTCAAACCCAGTAAGTCATAATAGTAATAAGCAGAAAGTATGCTTATGTAAACTATGGATGCACCACTACCCATAACAGCTCCGGGCAGAATTCGGAAGTTCTTTTTAGCAAGTATAAGACTCACTCCCGAAACAAAAAAGCCAATACATAAGCCTATGTAAATTCTACTGGATTCGTTTATCCAATGGTTATCAAAAGCAAATTTTATAAACCACGCACACGCCAAGATGATCGCCACCAATCCTAGTTTTCCCAGTAGGTTTCCGCCAAGAAATAGCTCAAAATTTTCTTTCAACCAAAAGGGTTTTTGCGGGATTTCCGGCTTAGGAATAGGTTTTAAACTCACCTGTTGGGAAGGTGGTTCCAATGTTGGTTTTTTAACTTTGGAATCATCTGATTCAAGCAGCAAATTAGATAATTCTTTTTTAACAGAGGCTAATTCGGATTCTATTTTGTCTACTCTAGTTTTTAGCTCGTCTAATTGATTTTTTTGTTCCATTCCTTTTGTATTGTAGAAAGAAACTATTTTTTATGAAAGTAAAATTTATCTTATCAGAAATTTTTTATAGTATTTAATAAAAATACTTTTCCAGCACCTTTTTTTTCATTTCTTTATATTCGGATTCATCAATCAAATTTTCTTCATATAAGCTTTTTAGCTTTTGGAGTTCTTCTTTTCCGTAGGATTCCGGAGATACTACTTCTTTTGGGTTTGCCGTTGGAAGATATTTCCCTGAAGAGGCAATGATACTCCCGGCAAGTAATCCCGTAAATCCGACCAATGCTTCTTCCAAGCTACCTATTTCTTTTTGCTTGTCCGGGCTTGTTCGGATATTTTCCACCTGAGAATGAATGGTATCTATCAGCCAATTGTCATCTATTTGCAAAATTTCGATAAACTTTTTTGCTTTATCGCGAGGAATAGAAGTAATACCCCTTTCGATCTGGGAAATCGCCTGTTTGCAAGCATTTGGTTTATAGCCAACCCTTAAACCCAAATCTTCCTGGGTCAAACCAATTGCCTGTCTTTTTTCTTTTAGAATTTCGCCAATAAGTTCATTGATTCCTTTCATTTTGATTACCATAAAAAGAGAATTTTTTACTTTGTAAACAACAAAACTCTAAAGTAAATTTTATAATTTATAATTTGAGAATATGATAAAAAAATTGACATCTATAGGTATGATGCTAAATTAAAAATGAGGCAGTAAAATGGAAACAGGATCGTAAATTTTACTAAAGTAAATTTTAAAATTTACCGAAGATTAAAAAGTAAATACAATTATAAGTAAGAGGAAATTATGGAAGAACCCAAAACTTTAAAAGAACGGATTCAAAAGTTGTTAGAATCCATGAACCAAGGTCTTTATGAAAGAGAAGAAATTCTCAAAATGGTTTTACTCACCTCTCTAGCGGGTGAAAATGTGTTACTTCTCGGACTACCAGGGTAGCCAAAAGCATGATCGCTCGTCGTCTAAAACAAGCTTTTCGAGATTCCAGGTATTATGAATACCTTATGAGTCGATTCAGCACTCCGGATGAAATCTTTGGTCCCGTTTCCATCAAAAGTTTACAAGAAGACAAATATGAGAGAAAAACGGATGGCTATCTCCCAAACGCCAACGTAATGTTTTTGGATGAAATTTTTAAATCCAGCCCTGCGATTATGAACGCCCTGCTCACGGTCTTAAACGAAAGACTCTACCACAACGGTTCAACACCTGTCCATGTAGACGTTCATGGGTTTATCGCTGCTTCCAACGAGCTCGCCCAAGAAGACGGTTTGGAAGCTTTCTCGGATCGGTTTATCACAAAGTTAGTTGTGAATCCAATCGAAGATGAAGGGAATTTCTTTTCTATGATAGATGGAAGTGACACTGACAAAGACGCGGTTGACGAATCTTTACAATTGAACGTAAATGTTGTTCAAGAGATTCGAGAAAACTTGGAAAATGTAAAATTGTCCGAAGATGCTCGTCAATTTATTACAACTCTTAGAAAAGAAATATGGTTGAGAATCTCAATGCTCAATTAGAGCAAATCGAATCTTCTCGTAAACAGAAGCTTGGCGAGTTGGAAGAACGCTTGACTTCCCATTTGTTTGTTACGGCAAATGAAGCAGAGCCTTTAAAGGTTGGGCTTGCAAAGGCTGAAATTGAAATCAAGAACTGGAAGAGTAAGCTTGATGAGTTGCAGAAGTCATATCAGTAGGATTTCCCCCGCAATGGCTTATAGGTTACTTTTAGCTCCATAAACCCCCGTTCACGGGGGTAAATAAAGCTAAAAGTTAATTTAAGCCTATTGGGGGAATATCTCAAGGTAAGGATGGTACTTTGCCGAGTTGTAAAAATAAAAGGAGAAAAAATTGAAATTATGCTTCTGCCAACCAAGAAGAAATTGATAGAGAAATCATAGAAAATGGTGCCAAATGAGCTTACTATTTAATGAAATTTTGCACTTAGTAGCAAAAAATGAAATTAAAATTTCAGAACATGGCTATGACGAACTGATGAACGATTCTATTTATATCAAAGATATTTTAGACAATATTTCAAAAGCAATTGTTGTAGAAGAATACCCCGATTATCCAAAAGGAGCTTGTGTTCTTGTTTTGGAAAATGATAACCAAAACAGACCCATTCATGTTCTGTGGGGTATTCCCAAAAATTTAGCAAGCCCTGCTGTTTTAATCACTGCTTATCGACCTGATCCTAATAAATGGTCAAATGATTTTACAAGGAGAAAACCATGAACAAAAAAAAGCTCAAACTTATCCATGAGGGGAATTATGTTATTGAAGTTGAAATTAACCTATTCTATGAATCCGAAGGATGGTCTCCCTATCTGTCTTTAGATGACGCTCTCAAATTAGACAATGCCAGAGAAGCACTTCAAAAAGGTGATTTACAAACAGCATCTAAATTAGGCAAGGTTTACAAACTTGTACCTGTTGCAGTTTAACCAATTCCGCAAAGACGATAAAAGGAAATAAAAATGAACTTACAAAACATACTCACCAAACTACGAAACAATATCGAATATAGTTATTTTCTAACCAAACCCATTCGAGAGAAATTGGCTACAATCTGGTTTCGCTACTTTTATGAAAAGAACTTTGATCCGATTCCCGAATTAGCAGGTGAAAACCTATTTTCCAAAAATCCCGAATGGAAAAAACCGGTTGAAGCTATCTGGAAGCTGAATCCTTTCCGAAATCTTACGATTGGGAATGAAGAAGCTTGCACAAGGATTGTCCAAGACGTTTTTGAACACCAAAAACAAGCTTATCTTGATCTCTTAAAAAAGGAAACGGATTCAGCACACGAGCAAACACAAAAGAAGCTAGAAGCTATCTTACAAAAGGAAAAGCAACAAAAACTATCGGATTGGCTGGAACTGCTAAAAGAGCTAAAAAGTTCAAATACACAACATTCCCAGGACTATTCAAACTACTACAAGCAATACCAAGAATTGATACAAGAAATCAATAAATTCAAAAAAGAACACAAGCTTAAACTGGAACTTGGAGACGAAATCATTCTAAAAACTCCACTGGAAAATGCAAAAGAGGAAAAGAAAATCCAAAAACGTATTACCGAATTCAATGAAAAACTCCAAGCACTAAAGTCTCTTATCCAAGAAAAGTGGAAAAACGATTATTTGGCTCTCAAAAATGATTGGTGGGAAACAAACCTAACTCAGTCCATGAATGAAATGACTTCTACCATACAAACCAAGCTGGAACAGATGGAAAGATTACAACGAATATTCGGAGGAGTTGGCTACTTTTTGGGAAGGGGTTGGGATTTAAGCAAAGGACTCTGGCAAGATTCCAATTGGAATCAGCTCGAAAGGTTTGCTGAGCTATTGGAAAAAGAAAAGCACCTGCAAGAACTCGCAGACTTGCTCGGTCGGTATGAGAGTTCGGAAAAAGAACTCGAAGAGGAAGAAGTCCAAAAGGTAAAAACCGTTTACAGATGGGAGTCTCAAAAAGGAGGCAGATCGCAGATCAAAGGAATCCACCAGAGTGCGGACATTAGCTATATGATTCCATCCGAAGCAGGACTTTTAGGCAATACGGCAACCAAACCACTCTTTTACCAAAAGTTGATAGACAAGCGAATCTTGACCTACGAGATGGATGACAAAATCCTCTTTGGAGCAGACGTTTTACTGGTGACGGACGGACTCTTTGGAGTGACAGATGACTTTACCAAAAGAATCCAGAAGCAAAAAGAGGAGAAAGGTTGCTCCATTCATTCTCTGATCATCGGTCATAATTCCGGTATTTTTCCCTTTAGCAACCAAACTTGGTACTATAAAGAAACCGAGCTAAAGGCTGGAGTGAAACTGATCAAAAAATTTTGATAATATACCATGGATAAATTTATTTTTGATACAAAATTGTATTTACAAAAATCCTTCCTTATTTTTTTTGGATATTTTAGTAGAATCTAAATTTAACACTGTTTAATTATTTTTTAAGGAAGTCTTAATGGTACAAACAACTGATTTTCAAAACATTCCTTTTAGTTTAAAAGATTTAAAAAACGCAATTCCTAAAGAATATTTTAAAGCGAGCTTAGCAAAATCCTTGTTTTATTATTTTTTTGATTTTGGTCTTATTGCTCTATTTACTTTTGCCATCTATACCTCTATTCAGTATGGGTATTATTACTTTTTATTTTTACTTGTTCCTCTCCAGGGAAGCATGTTTTGGTCATTATTTGTAGTAGGTCACGATTGTGGTCACAGTTCTTTCTCCAAGGGTGACAAAATTAACTATATATTCGGTTTGATTGCTCATTCTTTTTTGCTCGTTCCTTATTTTAGTTGGAAAAAGTCCCATCAAAAACACCATTTATTCCATGGTAATTTAGAAAAGGATGAAAGCCATGTTGCTCTTACCAAAAAAAGCTATAGAGCCTTGAGGTACATTATGAAACAGCAAACCAAAAGAAGGATTTTTCAGCGGCTTTACAAGTTATGTCTTTTTTTCCCTATCTACCTCTTTTATAACGATCACCCTAACCACAATGGAAAAGCGATTTCTCACTTTGAATTCAATGACGTTTACTTTCGCCAAAATGAAAAAACGAAATTTTACATAAGCATTGTTGGCTATTTTGTGTGGTTATTTGCCTTGGCAGCAAGTCTCTATTTTTCTTTTTGGCTTGTTTTGTTTGCTTACATTGTGCCTTGGATTCTTTACAATATGGCATTGCATTTTGTTACCTACCTACACCATAGCCATGAAAAAAATCCATGGTTTTACAGTGAAAACTGGACGTATTTGAAAGGAGCTCTTTGTACAACCGATTATGATTATGGGGTGGTAAGTCCAGTATTGAATTTTTTTCACCATAACATCGAGAGATACCACGTTGTGCATCATCTGTTTCCTTCGATTCCTCACTATAATTTAAAACCGGCTACGGAAGCAATTGTTCCCATTCTGGGGGATTATTATCACTTGGAAAAGTTTTCTCTGAACACGTATTTAAGGATTTTTAACAATTGTAAATATGTAAACGAGCAAAATCCTAAAGAGCAGGTTTACTATTTTCAATCGACTTGATAAACTGATAGTTCATAATTTGTGAGCCATTTAGCCAAATTTTGAGTTCATACCCGGTTTGCAAAAATTCATCTAGTTCTTTTGCAACCTGGTAGGCATCTTTTTCACTCAAAGTTTTGATAAATAAAGGATAAGATTTTGATTTATAGTTATAAGGAAATCTGTCACTTACCAAAAATGTGACCCGATAGTGATCGGGTCTTGTTTCTATCACAATATGACTGATATTCTTCCGATGCAAAATTCGATAAAACAGACCGGAAATAGGGAAATCTATCGAAAAGTTCTGGGTAGATGGCATAAGAAAAAAGAAAAGTATTATAATAAGCATTTTGTAACAATAAAACATGGCTTAATTTATAACCTATGGTACTAGTTTATGACTGCTGTTGTAAAAGCATAGCCATATTCTGCCTTTTTCATCTATGGGTTCACCGTCTTCAAATACAAGTTCTTCTCTTTTGGGATAGTCTGCCGGATTATAATTGTATCTATTCTCCGGTTTGCAGGCATCATCACAAGGTAGTGATCTTTTTAGGGTTGTTGTATCCATGATTTGTGTGATTTTCAGGATTTACTTGATAAAAAAAAAACGCAAGGATTTTATTTCTTCTATTTCTTGCCAGAAACAGAAATTATTCTATCAAAATAATAATTGTTTTTAAAATGGATCAACAGACTTGCTATTTTTCAAAAGTAAGTGTCATGGTGAGCTTGTCGAACCATAAACAAAATTTTTTACAGGTTCTTTTTAGAAAACTTATGGATTCACTTCATTGTTATTTATGTTCAAGCGTTTCATTACGATATGCCTTTAAAATTGATACTTATCCATTGTATGTTTGCAATGATTGTGGAATGACTTTTTTCAAACCACCGGTGCATTCTCATAAAGAAATTCCCCAAAATTTGGAAAAATCAACTCATAAAAATCATGACCGATTACAGACTGCCCATTCGGAGTTGTATTTGGGCGATATGGAAAGTTATATTCAAAAAAAGAAAGAAACGGATAAAAAAAGCCTCTTAGGAATAGGAAGCGGTGGGTTGGACTTTTTGCAGGTAGCAAAAAACCGGGGTTATGAAGTGAAAGGAATAGAACCGAAACCCATTCCTAAAGATTATCCCGAATTAGAAGGGAAAATTCAGCAAACAGATGTGGAAAACTTGGAATGGAATAGCTTTGATAAATTTGATATATGTGTTCTCTTTAACATCATTGGTCAGGTGAAAGACCCTATTCACTTTTTACAAAATGTTCAAAAAATTTTAAAAGATAACGGTATACTATATGTTGTAACGCCTTCTTTGGACAGTATGGCAGCTAAAATTTCCAAAGGCAAGTGGTTTGAATTTAGAAAGCAGAACATTTATTACTTCAATACCCAAACTTTACAATCTCTACTCATTAAAGCTGGTTTCAAAGATCTGTATACCTTTCAAGATTATAAAATACTAAACATAGAACACTTTTATAATTCCAAAAAGAAACTGCGATTACCTATCTTTTCTCCATACAATCCTAAGTTTCTCGGAAAAAATAGTCTACAAATAACTAAGTCCGGTATGGGGGTTGCTTGCATCAAAAAAAGCACTCCCAAAGCAAAACAAAAACTATCCATAGTGATGCCGGTTTTTAATGAAGTAAGCTCTTTTAGTACCGTTGTTGAGCAAGTTTTGAATAAAGAGTTAGAAGATGTGGAAAAGGAAATCATTATTGTAGAAAGTAATTCCACAGACGGTACAAAAGAAAAGGTTATGGAATATGAAAATAAGCCGGGTGTAAAAATCGTGTATGAAACAACTCCCCAAGGCAAAGGACACGCAGTTCGTAACGGTTTGGATATTGCAACAGGTGATATTATTCTTATTCAGGACGCTGATTTGGAATATGATGTAGATGATTATGATGCACTGATTGAACCGATTTTAAAATACCAAAAAATGTTCGTCCTTGGTTCTAGGCATACCGGCTCTTGGAAAATGAGAACCATGACGGATAACAAATTGGTAGCTTTTGTTATGAATATCGGACAGATGGTTTTTACATGGATGATCAATATAACCTGCGGCGTAAAATTAAAAGACCCGTTTACTATGTACAAGGTATTCAGAAAGGAATGTTTATATGGCTTGAATTTCACAGCCAATCGCTTTGATTTTGACTGGGAAATTGTAATTAAATTTATACGCAAAAAATACTATCCGATTGAAATTCCTGTCAATTATACTTCTCGCTCTTATTCCGAAGGAAAAAAGGTCAAGATATTCAAAGACCCGTTTTTATGGATAATGGCTTTGATCAAATACAGATATCTTACTAAATTGTAAGTAGCAAATCATTCTTCAATAACATCACCTGTTATTACAACTGTGCGTCTGGACGCGAGAGGTCTATTGCTTACAAAAGCCCATATCTGCAAACCTGTAGTAACAAGCCGAATGATAGAATCTCCCAATCCTTCTTCGGACTCGATTTTGAGATTGTAAATTTTTTTAGCATTAGGTAATTCTTTTTGGAATATCTCCGTTAGGTTTAAATCTTCGATTTTATACAAATCAAATAACACCCAAGTCAACTTTTTTTCGATTCTAAAATGTCGACTTTGTTTATTCGGTTCTTCTTCATTTCCAAAAGATACTGTTTGCTTATAATTATTTAAGTTATAGGTGTAAGTTGCACAATTTGATAATAATGATAAAATAAGGAGGCTTAACGGTAATAGAAAATTATTTATTTTTAACATACTTTTTCCTCTTAGTTTTTTGTAGGTTCCTTTTCAGTGGATATTGGGAGTTTTGATTCTTTAGTGTCTTCCGGAGTTTTAGAAGGGGCTGCTTTTTTTTCGTATATTTCTCCTCTTATTACTACCGAGTAAGGTCTTACTAAGCCAATTAAAATAAAATCAACTAGGCTGTCTAAAAAGTCATACGTTTCGGTAATGGATAAATTTCCTACGGCTTCTGTTTCCGGATTTCTAAACTCTCTCCTTAAAATGGAATCCAAATCTTTTTTCTCAATTTCATACAGACCCCAAAAAAGGTTCACTCTCATATGTGTTATTTGGAATCTTCTTTTTAAACTGTAGCCTTCAACAGGCGAAAAAGAAGTTAATCGCACTTTGTTATTTACATCTTTTATGTAATATTCTGTTTTTGCACAATTTATAAAAAATATTAATGACATAATTAATAAGTATTTTACCATATATTCTCCTCTATTTAATTATTCCAAAGAATTCCCATGAATCAAAAGTCTGTCAACTGTTTTTATCAAAAAACAGTTGACAGTTTCTTTGTTCAGTAGATAAGGCTTTTGGGCATATCGTAACTAAAATGAATACAACCTTAATCTTATGAAAAAATAGATTAGACCATAAACCAATGTTTGAAAATCTTTCCTCAATACAAGGAATATCGGATGAAATACATAGCAGAACAAGATCAAGAAATTTATCAAGCCATACAAGACGAAGACCACAGACAAGAAAGTTGTTTGGAACTAATTGCATCGGAAAATTTTGTTTCTCGTGCCGTTTTAGAAGCTTATCATTCCACCTTAACCAATAAATATGCAGAAGGATATCCGGGAAAAAGGTATTACAACGGTTGCGAAAACGCTGATAAAGTGGAACAAATAGCCATAGATAGAGTGAAAAAGCTGTTTAACGCAGAATATGCAAATGTTCAACCTCATAGCGGCGCACAAGCCAATATGGCGGTTTTTTTAGCTTGCTTGCAACCAGGGGACACGTTTATGGGAATGAATTTAGCCCATGGTGGTCACTTGACACACGGTTCACCCGTTAATTTTAGTGGAAGGAATTACAAGGTTGTTCCTTATGGAGTCAAAAAAGATTCTCATGTTATAGATTTTGATCAAGTAAAACAGCTCGCTGAAGAAAACAAACCCAAGCTAATTGTAGTCGGAGCTTCTGCCTATCCTAGAGAAATAGATTTTGCCAAATTCGGTGAAATCGCAAGGTCAGTTGGTGCAAAATTAGTGGCTGATATCGCCCATATAGCCGGTTTAGTGGCAACAGGTTACCATAATTCACCGGTTGGAATCTGTGATTATATAACTTCCACAACCCACAAAACCCTGAGAGGACCTAGGGGTGGTTTGATCCTTTCCGATTTATCAAATGAAAAGGTTTTAAATTCCAGAGTTTTTCCTGGTGTCCAAGGTGGTCCTTTGATGCACGTTATCGCATCCAAAGCCGTTGCCTTTGGAGAAGCTCTTATGCCGGACTATAAAGTGTATATTGGCAAAGTAATCGAAAATTGTGCTGTTTTAGCTGATGTATTTTTACGAAGGGGATTTAATCTAGTAAGCGGAGGAACAGACAACCACCTCCTTTTGGTAGACGTTTCCGTTAAAAACCTAACAGGAGCAGTAGCGGCAGATACACTCGATAAAGTCGGAATCACCGTAAACAAAAACGGAATTCCTTTTGATGAAAAACCTCCAATGGTAACATCCGGCATTCGTATCGGAACACCGGCTTTGACCACAAGGGGAATGGGAAAGCCGGAAATGGAAGCAATTGGCAATTTAATGTGTGACGTTCTAGATAATATCGAGAGTGAAGCGATTTTATCCAAAGTTAGAGAAAGCGTAAAAGAAATAACAGCTCATTTCCCAATGGACAAATTCAGATTGTAAAAAATGACTAAATCGGATTTTGTGCAGTTTGTTTGCACTTCATTGATTCTTGTTTTTTTTGTTTTTTTGAACTATACGGTATTGCCTTTGAGCTGGCCCGATGAAGCTCTGTTTTCGAGCCCAGCAAGCAACCTTGCCATAAACGGTAGCTTTTCCACTCCTGTTTTGAAAGGTTTGGTTCCGGGAATGGATAAAGTTACCTTATGGAATTCACCTTTGTATATGCTTGTTGTTTCTTTTGCGTATAAACTGGCGGGTAACGAAAATCAGTTTTTGGGCAGAGCCGTTTCATTACTACAAGGGATTTTGGTACTATTTGTTTTTTTGCAAATCATCAAGCTCTTTGTGAATAAGATGCTTTTTCGTTGGGTTTTGTTACTCGGTTTGGTTTTTGATCTAACCTTTATCCGCTCCTCCAATACTCTACGTATGGATATGCAAACACTGCTTTTTGTATTGCTGACAGTTTGGATACTAGTTCGGAAATTTTTGCTGTATTCCCAAATAGAAAAAACCGAGGGAGATAAATACTATTTTGTATTGGCTGGTGTTTTCACCGGTTTGGCTGCGATAAGCCACCCTTTTGCAGTGATACTGATTCCAATCTGGTTTGTATTGGTTGTGCCGAGACTACTACCTTTTGTATACGGATTTGTTGGATTTGTAATATCTTTTTCTACTTGGCTGGTTTATATCCTGCCCAATTTTGAAATATTCAAAGAACAGTTTTTGGCGCAAATGGAAAGAAAGCCAGACTTGTTTAGGCTTTGGGGAGGAGATACTGGTGGAATTTTTGTAGTTTTTTCCAGCCAGTATGGAAATAAACCGATTATGATTTTAGCCCTTTTGGTTTATGCCCTTTTGTGCGTTTATGGATTTTTCCAAGTTGTAAGGGTAAGAAAGAAATTTTTTCAAAATGAAACGGTTCGAATGTACTTTGTATTTATGGTGATGTTACTCTTTATTTTGGTATCTTCGGAAAGCTGGTATATTTTATACGCTGGGACTTTCGGACTTCTTTTTCTCGCAACACTTTTGGATAAAGATAACAAATCTCACGTTATAGCCTATATATTTGTAGCCTTTTTTATCATTTCCAATCTTAACTTTATCGCGCGTACTCACCTGATTCAAAAGCTACCTCGAATAGCGGAACAATTTTTGCAAACTGCTTTGTTACAAGCCAAAGGATGCAAAACCATTTACCTAAGAACTAGACCTGATCCTTACTTTGTCCTTCGCAAACACTATCCTGAGATGGAAGTTTTGGAATTCATACCGGGCAAATTACGTTTTTATGGAATGGATTCTTTGATTTCTCGCTACAATGAAATTGATTGCTTTTTATTGGATGAAAATGATAGCTGGGAACCGAAACTCACAGTTTACCTTCATTCCATGAAAGACAAGTTTCAACTCACAAGCCAAAAGTTTCGTTATTCCGTTTCCGATTTGAATTTGTGGAGAAGACGGTAGAGTTGTTATTATTATTTTTTATATTCAAGAAGCTTGAGGTACTATATGACAAATATTATTGTATGTAAATATGGAGGTAGTTCCGTTACCAGTAGGACTGCCATAGAGTATATCGGAAAAATAACTTCCGATGATACACGGAGAAAGATCGTAGTTGTATCTGCACCCGGAAAAATGAGCAAAGAAGACGTTAAAGTTACGGATTTGTTAATTGAGCTTTCAAAACATCCGGGTAATTCGGATTTATTTAATAAAATTATAGACAAATTGTATCTGTTGGGTTCTTCGGATTCTAATATTAAGAATATTTTAGAAGAAAGATTGAAAAGAACTTTGCCGGAGAAAGAATATGAAGACAGCATAAAGGCTTTTGGTGAAGAAGCCTGTGCAAGAATTACCGCAGAAATTCTAGGATTGGAATATATCGATCCTAAGGAGTTATTTGTTTTTTCGGACGAACCCGGAAACGCAAAAATACTTCCTGAGTCCAAAAAGATGATACGAGCAAGATTAGGAAAGTTAAAAAGTGCGGTAGTTATCCCCGGATTTTTTGGCTACACAAAAAAAGGAGAATTGAGAACACTAAGTAGGGGTGGAAGTGATTTAACAGGGGGGTATATTGCCGGAACTTTGCAGGCAGAATTTTATGAGAATTATACGGATTCTGCTATTTTGGCTACTGATCCGGGAATCGTTAATAATCCAAAAATCATAAGGGAATTAACCTACAAAGAAGCCCGAGATCTATCATTTTCTGGTTTTAACATACTGCACCACCAGGCAATGTTACCAACAGAAGAAACTAACGTTCCAATACACGTAAGGAGTACAAAAAGATACCCGGAAGAAGGCACTTTGATAACAGGAAATAGGACTCTATATGAAAATAGACCAATTGTTGGGGTTGCTTATAAATCCGGATTTTATTCCACTTTTGTTGAAAAATCCGGATTAGACGATATGCTTGGAATTATATATAAGTTGACAGGTATTTTCGGAAAGGAAGGAATTCAACTTTTGGATATTCCTGGAGCAATTGATGAAATTTCATTTATTTATCATGGTAGTAATATTTCCAATAAAGACCAACTCAAAAGAATTGAAGAAAAGATTTATAGAATCGTGGGGAAAAAAGGAACTTTTATAACAACTCAGTATAACCTGGGAATGATTGCTGTTGCCGGCATGGGGATGGCTGGTAGAAAGGGAATTTTAGGGGATATTACGGATAGTATTTCAGAGGCAGGCGTAAATATCCGTACTGTGTGTCAGGGAGTGAGAGAAAGATGTATTTTATTTGGAGTGGACGAATCCCAGGGTAAAAAAGCAGTTCAGGCTATTTATTCTAGGTTTTTAAGCGACTGAATCAGGATAGGAGAAATAGTTATGAGTAAATTTTTTAAAAAACTATTGGCGAAACTAAGCTAAATCTCAATGATTCTACTATGGTACTAAACGTGCTTATTTAACAATAAAGTTGATTTTCTAATTTACTCTAAACTTATAATATTGTTTTTGGACTTTTAGATGGAAAATATTCGTATAACTTTATTAGACGGCTCGGAAAAAGAATTCCCCAAAGGGAGTTCTATCTCAGAAATTATAAAAACTATCAATATATCTTTATCAAAAAAAGCCCTGGCTGCAAAGCTTGACAGCAACCAATTGGTTGATTTGAGCCATAAATTACAAAAAGACCATAAACTTGACATTTTGACCTTTGAATCCAAAGAAGGGCGAGAAGTATTCCACCATTCCAGTGCTCATTTACTTGGGCAGGCAGTTCAGAGACTTTGGAAAGACGCATTATTAACCGTTGGTCCTGTGGTTGAGTCTGGACCGGGTTTCTTTTATTACGATATTGACCTCCAAAGTACAACCATTACACCGGAAGATTTACCTAAAATTGAAAAAGAAATGGAAAAAATCGTAAAAGAAAATCTTGAGGTGAATCGAAAAGAGCTAAGCAAACAAGAAGCCATACGACAATTTACGGAAATGGGTGAAAAATATAAGGTTGAACTGATTGAAGGTTTTGAAGCGGAAACCGTTTCTTTGTATGGACAGGGAGAATGGTTTGATCTTTGTAGAGGTCCTCATGTTCCCAACACAGCTTTATTAAAAGCCTTTAAACTAACAGCTATTTCGGGAGCTTATTGGAAAGGAAATAAAGATAATCAGATGCTCCAAAGGATTTATGGTATATCTTTTCCTTCTAAAAAGGAATTGGATGAATATATTCACCTATTAGAAGAGGCAAAAAAGAGAGACCATAGAAAATTAGGGAAAGAATTAGAGCTTTTTACTTTTAATGACGAAGCCCCCGGTTTTCCATTTTGGTTACCTAAGGGAACCGTTCTCTGGAATATGTTAGCAGATTATATTCGAAAAGAATGTTTTCAGCACGGTTATCAGGAAATAAGAACTCCAAGTGTTCTCAGTTCGGAACTCTGGAAAAGAAGCGGTCACTGGGATAATTTTAGAGAAAATATGTATTTTACTCATGTAGATGAAAACGAATTTGCCATCAAACCCATGAATTGCCCAGGATGTTCATTGGTGTATAAAAATGCGATACATTCTTATCGAGAACTACCGCTTCGATACGCAGAATTAGGGATGGTTTATAGGCATGAATTAAGCGGAGTTTTGCATGGCTTATTTCGAGTAAGGGCTTTTACACAAGATGACGCTCATATTTATACTCCTTTTGAATTTTTAGAAAAAGAAATTATTGACATTATAGACTTTACTTTAAAAGTGTATAATAAATTTGGTTTTTATGAATTCAAGACCTATATTGCAACTAGACCGGAAAAATCTCAAGGCAGAGATGAAGATTGGGAAGAAGCAACCAAGACCTTACAACTCGCTTTGGAGAAAAAAGACATTCCTTTTGGGATAAAGGAAGGTGAAGGTGCTTTTTATGGTCCAAAAATTGAGTTTAACATAAAAGATAGCATTGGTAGGTTGTGGCAATGTGGAACCATTCAAATAGACTTTTCTATGCCGGAAAGGTTTGAGTTAGATTATGTTTCCAGTGATGGTAAAAAAAAGAGACCTGTTATGATTCATAGGGCTGTTTATGGCTCATTGGAAAGGTTTGTTGGCATTTTAATCGAACATTATGAAGGAAAATTCCCGTTGTGGCTAAGTCCGGTTCAGGTTAGGATTTTGACTGTTTCGGAAACCCATTCCGATTATGCCAAAAAGGTTTTTGATGTTTTAATCCAGAATGATTTTAGAGTTGAGTTAGATGCTAGGAATGAAAAAATTGGCTATAAAATTAGAGAAGCAATATTAAAAAAAGTGAATTGTTTTCTAGTATTAGGTGATAAAGAAAGTGCTGAAAATTCGGTTTCCGTTAGAAAGAGGGGAGAAGAAAAAACAACTGCATATTCTTTGGCGGAGTTTATAGAAGCCATGAAACAGGAAATAGATAAAGATTAGTTTTTTTTTAATATCAATGGAAAAAAATTAAAAAAAAATTACTTGAATTTGTGCCAAGGTAAAATATAAAGTATAGCTTAGGAAGTTAATGTTAAGAAAGTCAAGTCCAAAAAATAGTCAAAGTTTTAGGTCCGGTGGTACGCGTATCAATGAGCAAATAACCGGAATATCGCAGGTAAGATTAGTAAAAGAAGATGGAGCAGAGGTTGTAAGTTTCGAAGAAGCGCTAAAGATGGCTAGAGAACAAAATCTGGATTTAGTCGAAATCGCAAGTGGTCAAAGCATACCAGTATGTAAAATCATAGATTACGGTAAATTTAAGTTTGAACTACACAAGAAAACAAAAGAAGCCAAAAAGAAGCAACATGTAATTACAATCAAAGAAATAAAGATTCGTCCTAGGATCGATATCCACGATTATGATATCAAAAAAAAGCAAGCAATTGAATTCTTGCAAAAAGGTGATAAAGTAAAGATATCTTTAAGGTTTAAAGGTCGGGAAATGGCTCATACTGATATCGGGATGAATATCGTTAATAAGATGGTGGAAGAATTAAAGGATTATGGTAACGCAGAGAAATCCCCCATGCAAGAGGGGAGGCAGATTGTTGTTTTAATTAATCCTAAGTCATGAATTTATAGAAAGGAATTTTAAAAATGCCGAAACTAAAAACTAATAGAGCATCGAGAAAGAGGTTTAAATTTACCAAAAATGGTATAGTTTTAAGAGCTAGTAGCGGGGCCAGACATATAATGGCAAAAAAATCCCAAAAAAGGAAGTTGCGACTGAGAGGAACGACTCCTTTAGCAGAAGCTGATACAAAAGAAATTATAAAACTATTACCTTATGGGAGGAGAAAATAATGGCAAGGGCTACAAGTGGTACAATTCATAGAAAAAGAAGAAAAAAGGTTTTAAAAGCTGCGAAGGGCTTTCGGGGTGGAAGATCGAAACTATTCAGAACTGCAAAAAGTGCTGTAATGAAAGCCGGTCAATGGGCTTATAGAGATAGAAGAGCCAGAAAAAGAGATTTCAGAGCATTATGGATTGCTAGAATCAGTGCGGCAGCTCGTGAATGTGGAGTATCTTATTCTAAATTGATGAATGCTCTCAAGAAAGTCGAAATAGGCTTAAACCGTAAAGTTCTTGCTGATCTTGCATATCACAACAAAGATGTATTTCAAGCTGTAGTTGAAAAAGCAAAGCTTGCTGCTTAAAGCTAAAATAATCACATGATAGTTAAATTGATTTTTTAATTTAGAGGAGTTTCTGGATGATAACAATTGAAACCATAGAAGAGCTAGAAGTAAAGATTATAAAAGCATTAGAGTTAATATCAGATTTAAGAGTTGAAAATAATAAACTGGAATCTGAAAATGAAACTCTTAGATTAGAAAATGATCAAATGAAACTCGCTCTAGAGGAGAAAGAAAACGAATTGGTAGAGCTGAGAGCTCAATTAAGAGATAATCAAAACGAACTCTCAGAACTTAAAAGTCGTGGAGAGCATGTAACTAATAGAATTAATCAAATTTTAGGAAAATTGGAAGAATTTCCTGGTTATAGTTCTGATAGCTCAAAATCTTCTACTAAAATGGTTGCTAGTTCGACTGCTCCCAAAAAAGAAGAGCCAAAAACAGAGTCTCCTCCTGTAGCAGAAAAGCCTAGTATTAAAGAAACACAACCTGAAGAACCACCTCCTGCTAAAGCCGTTGCAGCGGCTGTAGCGCCAAGTATGTTAGACGAATCAGGGCATGAAATTATATTAGATGAAGTTGATGATGATGAAGAAATCATTCTTTTAGATGACGATGATGATGACGAGATCATAGACTCACCCCCTTCTATGGGATTATCAAATGAGGAAAATACTCAGGCTTCCGTAAAAGAAGAAATACCGGTTTCCGTAAATGCAAATCATCATAACGACATTAATATGCTAGACAATGAAATCATTTTTGATGAGAATGACGATGAGACAATTGACGTATTCGACTCTGACGATGATGATGATTTCATTATTATAGAGGAAGAAACTAGCAGTAAGTAGGGAATATGTCTTCGAATCAAACTATTAAGGTGTTCGGAGAAGAATATACTATCTCTGCTGATGAAATTGAATATGCTTATTTAAAAAAAGTGGCAAAGTATGTAGACTTGAAAATGAAAGAGTTGTCAAAAGCCGTTTCTGATGGAAATGCTAAAAAAGTCGCCATATTAGCTGCTTTAAATATAGCGGATGAGATGTTTCAAATGCAGGAAATGGATATTGATTCTACTCTTACCGCCTATGAAGAAAAAGCTAGAAAATTAATTGCAATGCTTGATGATGGTTTGGTTGAAAAGAAGTATTAGCAATTAGTCGTGTGACATGTATAAAAACTTTAACTACTCAAGATAACAAATCAATAAGTTTTCAGAAAAAATCTTAAAAATCGAAAATTTTTTAAGGGCAATCACGGGGAATTGCCCTTACGAAAGACAAATTGTAGGGGTAAACCCCTGTGTTTACCCTAAGATGTTCAACTAAGCAGATGAAAAAGAAAAAACTTCCCCCATTTTTTTAAATTTAATCAGGTCGTTTTTCCAACTACACTTTTACTTTCTTAAAAAACCTTTCTAACCATAGTTCCGGTAATTCTACGATTTTAGAAATAAAGTCTAGATTCATTCCTGCTTTTCTTAGATGAATAGCAGTTTTTAGAACTTTTTTTCTTTCCAGTTTAAGTCCTTTTTCATATTCTTCTTTGGATATCCGCTCTCTAACACCAAATTTATTCGCTAACTCGACTATTCTTTCTTGTACCGCTGTCATATCCTTACCTAACCCCTTTAATATTTTTCCAATCTCTTCTCCATACAATATAAACAAATCTTCCAAGGATTCCTCTGGCTCAAACTCTAAAGCTCTTAAATGTGCTGTTTTCTATATTTGCATCTTTTTCTTTGAGTAAAACCCCATTGGTATAATAACCAATTTTATACATATCATTAGTTCTAAAACGGTCTTCTTCCGAGTTGGCTTAACGTGAGTTTCGGATAAGAAATAATATCTTAAATTTTGTTGAATTGCAAATTTTTTAAGGGCAATCACGGGGGAATTGCCCCTACGAAAGACAAATTGTAGGGGTAAACCCCTGTGTTTACCCCTTATTATAAATAAAAGCACCTAAGCGTTATCCACGTTGACTTAATGCAGAGTTTGATGTCCCATACCTACAAAAACCCCCGTGAACGGGGGTTAAAAAAGCTTAAATCTTGTTTGAACTTATTGGTGGGAAATTATTAGTTAGAGAAACCGGATAAAGTAGTGACTCCTATTTCTCCGAAAGTTTGAGCATAAGATTTTACGGAAGAAGAGCAATCATTAATGTTATAACCGGAATAGTAGGTTGTGTCCAAATCAGTTCCGTTATAAAGTGCGTTAAAAGAGCTAAATAATGCAGATTTTAGTAGAGCTTTTAATAATGCCCTTGGATCCGAATCCGATGAGCTTGCATTGTTTCCTGCTCCATAAACACAGATCGAAATCAAAGAAGTAGCATTTCCGTCACCGTAGGGAACTGCCAGCTCATCCAATAGGTTACTAGGTCTTGCACCACCGATTGCTTCCGGAACTTCCGTTTTTTTTCGAAAACTCTTGTTGCAGGAAACTGCGTCGTTATAGGTAGGTTGTACATAAGCAATATTTGCTGCAAAAGAAGGACTTGTGATTCCGGTAACAGAAGTTGTGCTAGTATCGGAAAAGTTTGCATAAGCTTGAGCAGCTTTTCCTTCTATACTGAAGGAATAGTAAATTTCTTTAACCGGAGTTAAAAGCCTTTTCATAGGTGCTGGAGCATTAGGGTAAGGACCATAATTTAGTCCTAAAGAACTACAAGACTCGGTAATTGATGTTACCTTTAAGTTAACACCTTTAGAAAACAGTGGCTTGGTAGTACTAGTTGAATAGCTCATTGTTGCCCCGCTTCCTTTGGTAAAAGTATAATTAGATGCGTCATCACCATTTTTTTCACAACAATATTTCCCGCTATAAGTATCATCGAAAGTACTATAATTACTTGGACTTGTTGTTGAACTTGAGTTGATGCTGTTTTGTTTTTGGTTTAAGACGGGCATTAGGTCTCCAAAACCCATATCAACCAGAGTACCGAACTTCGGATATCCTTCCGTTGCCAGAATCTTATTTCCATAAAAGGATGCTGTTGCCGCGTTGTCATCATAATTTTGGAAAGCCCAACTTGAACCAGGAGCACTTGCTGATTCTCTTAAAGCCAAAATTCCATAGTTGTTTGGTAATCCTTTGAATATTTTGAAAGCTAATCCCCAGAGCGAGTTTGTATTGTCAGTGTTTTTACATTCCGAATTTTGTACTAAGTTGTTAAAAACTTTCACGTTATCCGTAAGATCGTTGCCACGATTTTTTGTGGTTAAGCTATCATAACTACAGGAAGTTTTTGGAATTTGAGCACAGGCAAAAATCGCTGTTCCAGCACTTTTTCTTTTATAATACAGAGTAACTGCTTCTGCAACTCCAGCTGTTATGGCAGTAGCTGAAGATGTATAGCTCGAAGATGCACCACCATTAGCCATGTGCCCATAATGAGCATAATCAAGAGGATATACGGCAGAAGTCAAATTAGTACAAGTTGCACTAGCAATTCTATTTGTAGCACTAGTGCTACCAAGAGCCCCAAAACCGATATTACTGGTTGAATAACTTATAAAAAAATCAACTTCTCCTTGTTCATTAGCGTCTAAGTTATTGTAAAAACTTGTCATAGCAGATTGCAAAGCAGTACTAGATGTAGTACTGTCTGCAGCACAAACCAAGTACGCATAGCCAATCAATGCACCCCATAATGCCTTTCCCCTAGCAACAGCTAATACTGGTTGTGCACCGGAAGTACTACCGTCAGTAGCTGTGTTCCAAGAACTACCACTAGTATTATAAAAAGCATCATACCTTTTGTTATATGGCAAACCGGTCCATTGGCTAGAACTAGTCCCTGATGCAACTGTTTCTCCGGCAACCTGATTATAATCTTCCATATCAAAAACAAAATCAGTAGAACTTGTTAATGTTCCAGGTACGTAAGGTGAAGTTGTTGCGTTAAAAGTGCCAACGCCGCTTAGTACTGCATACCGAGCTATGTGCCCGTACCACAGACCAGACGAGTTTATACTAATCCCGCAAGTTCCGGATGCTTGACTTCTTACCAAAAGACCTAGTAGAAGACCATTTGCAAGGCCCCCGGTTTTATCAGTTGAACAAGTGTTTGTGGAAAACGATATACTCATCGCGAGTAAAAAAGACAAAAATAATTTCATCATACTTTTCATGTTAAAAAATCCTCCTTATAGGGCTAATTTGTAACCGAATTTATAGTAATTACCTGCAACCGTCACCGGATAAGCCGGATAAGGGCTTAGAGCTGACCAACCAGCAGTTGTTTTGGTTGCACCGTTACCCATACCTAAAGAAACCAAAGTTTCCACTTCTAAAAATAGGTATCCTGGACCCATTTTGGATTGTGCACCTACAACCCAGTTAAATCCTGTACCACTTGCTCTAAATACTACATCATCGTATACAAGACCAGGGTCATGAGC
The DNA here is from genome assembly GCA_024233865.1 of Leptospiraceae bacterium. Lineage (GTDB taxonomy): Bacteria > Spirochaetota > Leptospiria > Leptospirales > Leptospiraceae > JACKPA01. The sequence continues at coordinate 62,036 of JACKPA010000018.1, forward strand.
ATCGGATGTTACCGGTAAATCCCTGGTAAGACCATTCGTAATACCATGGAGAGCTGTTCCGTTGTTGGTTCCTTTTACACCCCATTGTGCCTTGTACCAATGGAGTCCCATACCAATGTAAATCCCACCTATGGTATTCCCTTCCCCGTCTTTAAAATCGAATTTTGGTCCGAAGTATACCGGTATAACAGTACTATGATAATTCCATGTTACGTCATACCAGGTAAAACCCAAAAAGTTTGCCTTTGTATCTCCACCTGATATTTTGGTTGTGTAGTTGAAACCCGCTCTGAAAAATAAGTTGTTTCCGATATCACCTTCAAAACCGGTAGAAAAAGTACCAGCGGTCATTGCACCGCCTCTTTTTACGTTAAAAACTCCTCCAGTCATATTTTCTAGAGCTTGCAATTTATTTTCTGCAATAAATACTTTTTGTTGACCTGCATAGTTCCCTTGAGCGTCTGTTTTGACAGCTCCGGAATCCAAACCGTCTTTGATAATCGTTGACCCCAAACTGTTTGGGTCAAAAAGTAGCCCAAAACCAAACATTAAACGGTTTTCAGCGTATAAGTTTTGTCCGAAAAACACACTCAATAATAAAATGAGTAATGCTTTGTACATTTTTTTTGACATTATAAAAATCCCCTTTAAAATAATGGATAACATAAGAAATAGAATTAGAAAGGATTTTCTAATTTTTTATTCCAACTTGAATCTAAAGATTGTGATATGCATCCATAAAAAATTGTCAATTCAATATAGTTAAAAATTTTTATTTGACAATAAAAAATTATTTATATTTCTAAAAAAGATAGGATTTTATGCAAAATTTTCAAGAGATCATAAAAAGGTTATCCAAACCGATCTATAAAATATTAATAAATTCACCTGAAGGTGTTACCGAATACGATTTGATTAAAAAATTAGAAGAAACCAACTTGATAGAAAAAGGACACTGGGAAAACCAATTGGAGCTTTTTCAAAGGCACTTTATCTTATTTCATGCGCTATACCATATAAAATCCTATTTGTACAAGAAAAAGAGAAAGAATCTCAAAATCAGTTGTATGGAAATTAAAATTTTACCTCGGATTGAGTTTGATACAAACGGTCTCTCTGACTATGATGCCCTAGAAAGTTATTATCTGGATCCAAACAATTTATTTGGAACATCCGAACAAGATGTTCAAGAAATGCTTCATGGCTTTTGGAAAAAGTTCAGAATGTACAATCAAAAAGAAGATGCTTTTGAAGTCTTAGGAGTTAAAAAAGAAATGAGTTTGGAAGAAATAAAATCCGAATATCGAAAATTGGTAAAAGAAAATCATCCCGATAGGGGAGGGGACGGAACAAAAATCGGGATATTTACGGAAGCGATAAAAACCATACAAGAATTGTATTAGCATGATTAATTATTTTACTAGATTTTATTACGGATTTAGAGCTTTTTTTAGTGGATTTAAAATCATAAATCAAAATAGGCTTTGGAAATACACTATTGTCCCTTGTTTTATAAGTCTTGTTTTAGGAGGAGTTTTGCTATACGGAATATTCCAAGTTTCTTCCGCTTTTTTGCAAATTTGGATTTTAAAAATACTCCAGTATTTTAACTACTTTCTTTCTCAAAACAACCTTCCTCCATTTCTCCTAGTAATTATCTATATTGTAACTTTTGTTTTTTCTGTAGTGTGTTATATTTTAATATATAGACCGATTGCGTCCATTGTGGTTATTCCTTTTATGGGACACTTACTTTCCCAATTAGAGAAAATATACTATGGCAAAGAAATTGAAATCTCCTTAAAAAGAGATATTATAAACGGAATTTTAGGAGCAGCATTTGCTTTGCGAGATATGATTATTGGTTTAATTGCCATGATTTTAGGTTTGTTTTTGGGACCATTTCAAATATTTTTTATTGCTTTTGCGGAAGGGTATCTACTTGGAAGAGGTAGTTTTGATTATATTTTTGAAAAAACAACAGAAAACCTTCAAGAAAGAAAACAAAAGATTAGAAACTTTCAACCTGAAATTTTGGGCTTAGGAGTTGCTCAATTTTTGTTTTTGTTTATCCCTGTTGTAGGAGTAGTTGTTGCACCGGTTTTATCTTTAGCCGGAGCCGTTAGAGTTTACAGTAGTTCCCTAAACGACTTCGGATTGTAGTCAAAGGGAAGAAGTGGAAATCGAATCCATAAAAATCGTTTTTGTGACGTTTAAGGGAGAAAGTTCTTGCCTGTGAACGGTTAGAATAATTCCGCGATTATAGGTTTCACTTACCCACTTGTTTAACAATAGCTTTAGTTTTTCGGTTTGTTTTCCGTCTATTGCCGAAAACGACTCATCCAAAAAAAGAATTTTAGGTTCAAGCAAGTAGGCTCGCATAATAGCTATCAACTGCTCTTCCCCACCGGAAAGGACAGAAGCCGGTTTGTCTAAAAATGATTCATCTCGTTCAAAATAGGTGAGTAAATCTTTTAATTTATTAGAATTAAATTTTTTATTAGAATTGATTTTATATAAAAAAGGTCGTCTGATTTCATCCAAAACGCTTGGTCCGAAAAACTGAGCTTTTTGAGGAATATAAATCGCGTTCGCTCGTAGATATTCGATTTTATAGGTGGAAGACGGATTTCCAAAAAATTTCAAAGAAGAAACAGTTGTCGGAAAAAAACCGAGAATCGATTTTAAGAGCAGACTTTTTCCGCTCCCTGAAGAACCGCTTAGGTGCAGAATATCCCTTTCTTCCAAAGAGAAAGATATATTATGGAGTAATGTTTTTCCATCTACAACAAGGGATAACTTGTCTACATCTAATAATTTTTTGTTCAATGAGTTACCCAGTTAAGAGAAAAGGAATTATCTTTAGGAAATATTTTATAAAAACTAAATAAAATTCCAAACAAACAACCCCAGAAGACGCTCGTACAGATTAAAAACAGGATCAAAATCTGGTATTTGGCGCTGATTACCGGATCGCTTCCGGCTAAGATTTGACCCGTCATCATTCCGGGCAAACTCACCACTCCGACAATGGACATAGTATTTAGAACGGAAGTCATACCTGCTTTTAAGGATTCTCGAATAGGGATTTGACAGGCTTCCCAGGGTGTTGAACCTAAAGCCAATTGAGAAAGAATATAAAAATAGCGATTTTTTAACTCTCCATGAAAACGATCCACCGAAAGGGAAATTCCGTTTAAAGAATTTCCGAGTATCATTCCAAAAAACGGTATAACGTATTGAGGTGAAAAAAATGGCTTTGCGTTTACCATCCAGAGTGCAAGAAGCCCCATTGGCCATACGGAGGAGCAGAGAGCAAGAAAATTGAAAATTCTAATTCCGGGATAGTGGTACGATATTTTTTTAAGACTGGTTGTGGAAGCAATCAAAGTCATGACTAAAACCAGTGAGAAGACAGCCAAGCTATTTTTCAGGTCAAAAATCCAACGCAAGCAGTATCCTATTAAAATCAGCTGTAAGATTGCTCGAAATCCGGCAACCAAAATAGATTGGTGAAGGTTGAATTTTAAGGCAAAAGAAATACCCGCATTGAGGATCATAATTCCAACCAGATACGATAGAGATAAACTGCTTATATTTTCCGGTGTCATTTTATTTTCCTACACAAAATTTACTAAAAATACGACCCAAAATTTCTTCCGTTTCCACCTTTCCATTAATCATGGCGATTTCATCGAGAGCTGCATCGATTTCTTTAATATAGATTTCCGGTGGAGCGTTGTTATGTATCAAGTCTAAAGTAGTATTCAAGCAGTTTTGAATAGTTGTAAAATGATAGGTATTTCTGGCTTCGAGCAAAACGAAATCACTCGCCAAATCTTGGTGAAGGAGTTTTTGGGAAATTAATTGAAGAAGCTCATCAAGTCCTTGTTTTGTTTTACAGGAAATTTCGCAAATATTTAAGTTTTTATCCCAAAGTCGAATCAGCTTTTCTTTGTCCCAGTTTGGATGTCTTATGTCAACTTTATTGGCAATAATTATGGCTTCGTGTAGCTTACCTTTATTTTCGTCCGTAAAATCATTATAATCCATTTCAGTAGAAGTATCTATCATAAGTAGCTTTATATTAGCACTGTTCACCTCATTTTTGCTTTTTTCAATTCCCATACGCTCGATTGCGTCTTCCGTCTCTCGAATTCCGGCTGTATCGACCAATTGAACAGGAACGCCTTCGATAAAAACTTCTTCCACAAGGTAGTCTCTGGTTGTTCCGGGAACGTGGGAAATGATCGCTCTATCTTTACCAGAAAGACAATTGAGGAGGCTCGATTTTCCTGTATTGGGCGGACCGAAGATCACAATTTTTGTTTGGTTTATAATTTTGTTGCATCTCTCAGAATTTTTTAGAAGTTTATCAATTTGGTTTTTCAAATGGTAGATTCTTTCTTTTCGATCTTCCAAAGATTCAAAGGTCAAGTCTTCTGTAGAAAAGTCGATTTCGGCTTCACATTCAGCCTTAAGTCCGATCAAATCACTCCGAATTTTATAGGTTAGCCTCGACAACTCTCCGGATAAGTTTTTTTGAGCCAATTCAAGTTCAAAGGCAGAACGAGCTGAAATCAACCGATTGACGGCTTCTGCCCTTGTCAGTTCCAACTTGCCGTTTAAATAAGCTCGTTTTGTAAATTCTCCTTTGCCTGCCGGTTTTGTGCCGTACCTAAAGGTTAAATTGAGTGCATTTTTGAGTATCAATGGATTTCCATGCAGAGAAAATTCTGCCATATCTTCACCGGTGTAAGAATAGGGAGCTTTAAAAAATAGAAAAATGATATGGTCTACAATATGTTCGTCATCAACCAAATCACAATAAATTGCCTTTCTCGGAGAAGATAGAATTTCTTGAACTGTGAGGAAACAACCGTTTTTGGAAAGTATTTTAGAACAGATTTCGCTTGTTTGTCCTCCGGAAAGTCGGACAATTCCTATGGCTCCCGGAGTGTTAGCGGTTGATATGGCTGCGATTGTACCCCCCATAATGGCTTTAAGCTATCGGGAATGCGTAAAAAACCAACTTTTGCTCCCTTCGACTACGCTCAGGGAGCGTTTGGCTGCTTTTCGGACATTGAGCATAGTCAGCTTCCGGACATTGAGCGTAGTCGAAATGTCTATTCATCATAATCATCGTCTTTGTCTTTGTCGTAATAGTTTTTTTCTCTGCTGTCTACGTCTTTGTACTTATGCTTTTCTGAACTTGGGATGATTCTAACTCTTTTGAAAGTTCCGTTTCCTTCGCTTCTTGTAAAAACTTTTGGATCTCTTTGCAACGCCATATGGATAATTCTTCTTTCATAAGGGTTCATGGATTCCAGCAATCGAGATTTATTCGTTTTAATAACAACTGATGCAATGGATTTCCCGTATCGAATTAAAGACATTTCTCTTTTTTCTCGGTATGACTCAATGTCTAAAATAATTTTTCTTCCGTTTCTGAGTCTAGAGTCTATTATCAGATTCAACAAAAATTGTATGGCATCTAGCGTATTTCCCCTTTTACCTATAATCAAACCGGATTCTGGACTAGATAGTTCTACATAAATTTTCCCGTCCCCATCCCCCATTCCAATAACTTCCCCCTGGATACCCATTTTTTTTAAAATGGTGAGAGTCACGCCATGAACGACTTTTTCTATAGGTACGTTCTTATCTTCTACAAAAGCCCTAACAATTGCTGGTTTTTTAGAGGTAAAACCAAAAAAACCACTTCTTCCGGCATCAACCGTAACGAATTTTACATCAGAATTCTTTAATCGTAAAGTGGAGAGAATGAGTTGTTCGGCTTCTGATTTTGACTTAGCCTCGGCTTCATAGATGTAGTTTAACATCTTATAGCCCTCCTTATTTCTTTTTGTTTTTAAATAATTGCCCGAATTTGTTTGTCCATACCTGTTGTAGTATAGATAGAACATTTTGCATAGTCCAGTACAATGTTACTCCGGATGGCATAGTCCAGAAAAAATATAACATTATTACAGGCATTATATACATCATCGTTTTTTGATTCGGATCACCCGTAAACGATGTTAGTCTTGTTTGCAAAACTTGTGTACCAACCATTATCAAAGGCAAAATATTGACACTTAGCCCTGTTGCCATTCCTAAAACAGCAGGTGTCTTCCATACCGTATCAGGCTCACTTAGATCACCAATCCACAAAAATGGACTTTTCCACAATTCAATCGTATCACTAAAAGCAGTATACAGAGCTATAAAAATAGGTATCTGTATAAGCATTGGTAAACATCCCCCCATGGGATTAGCATTATGCTTTTTATAGAGTTCCATGATTTTTTGCTGCTTAAGTTGTGCATCTTTTGCATACCTTTCATTGATTTCCTTGATTTGCGGATTTAATTCTTGCATTTTTTTCATGCTCTCCGCTTGTTTTTGGTTGAGAGGATAAAAAATGGCTTTGAACAAAATGGCAAAAATGATAATACACCATCCGTAATTCGGAATTGTATAATCATGTAATTTTTTTAATACCCAAACGATTCCATTCCGAAATGGAGTCGTCAAACCCTGGTTGAAAGATTTGTCCAGTTTATTGCTCAAACCTTTAAACGGAGTATTTGCTGATTTATTTGGGTCCAAGGTACTGTCTCGAAAAGACATTCCATCAGCTTCCCGAATTCCAACATAAGCAGCATAGTCAAACTCATAAGATTTTTCCGGTTCGATTGTTATATTGTTATAGATAGATACAACTCCGGTCGTATTTTTGGGTTGGTTATCTAGCAAAACTCCATAGGGTTGGTGGTTTAATGGGTCAGCAACGGCTATAAAGTACCGACTACCGGTTCCAAAAAAATCCAAACCTTCAGCTCCGCCAAATACGGTTTCATATCTTTTGTCTTTATTGGAATCTTTCCCAAAAAAAGAAGAGAAAAAACCCTCACTAGAAGAACCGTCTACGTTATCTTTGAATGAATCATTGAGATAGTAAAATCGAAAAAAGTGCATTTGGTGTCTATCATCTACATGCTCATTATCAATCGGACCTAAGCTCCCAAAAGGTCGGAAATAAAGAAACTTTTCCGTCCCTGGAGTCGCCAAAACTAATTTTTGTGTGCCATTGTTTACAATAATAGCTTTAAACTTAAAATAGTTTTCTTTTGGATAGAATTGGAATTCTTTTTTTAGCGTAAAAGTTGCATCCGGTGATACACCTTCCATTTGAACAAATAGCTTTTCACTGTCAACATTAGGAGTGAAATTGACGGTATTAAAAGGTATTGAATTATTCACATCATGGTTAATAATGTCTTCTTTGTCTATTGCAAAGTTAAAATCAAAGCCATTACTTCGTGTCACTTCAATAGCTTTGTATTTCTTACCATGGAAGTCCACTTGATCCGAATCATTTTTGATAATATTAACTTCCTTTCCATCCAAATCCATATAATTTTGGACAAAAAACCTTTCGATCCGACCACCAAGACTAGAAAAATCAACTAAAAAAGAATCTGTAGTTAAATAAAACCTTTCTACTTTAGTATTTTCCTCTGCCTTCTTTTGAGTTGTTTTTTTGTTTTCTTCTTTGGCAGTAGCTGGTTGTTTCTCTTTTGGAGCAGAAGTTTGGTCTATTGTGATTTGCTCCGTTTTTGGTTTGCTCGGAGCATTCTGCTGTTTTGCTTTTTTAGGATCCGGAGGTGGAAATACAAAATAATTGATTGCAAACCAAATCCCCATGCTTAATAAAAATGCTAAAAATATTCGACTTTGTCTTTCTTCCATTATAAAAATCTACCTTCTATTAGATTGCTTGTCCAAAGGCAAAGGGTCAAAATAGCCTTTGGTCATAGGATTGCATTTTAAGATACGCTTAAGTGAGAGATAAAGGGCAAAAAAAAAGCCATAAGTTTCAAATGCTTGTTTGGAATATTCTGAACAAGAAGGATAAAACCGACAAGATGACGGAAGTATAGGCGATATATATTTTTGATATATATGAATAAGTATGATAGCTAGTTTATTCATATTTTATCTTTTTTAATAAAGATAAGCACAAAGCTTCCCTCTCACGATAATCCATCAAAATAAAATTAAAATTTGCAACTAATGCTATATCAAATCCCTGTTTTGTACTTTCGTTAAGATTGTAAATAATTGCCCTAAGTACTCTTTTTACCCTATTTCGTTTCACTGCTTTTCCAATACTCCTATTGGCACAAAACAAATAGCGATTAAAATCTAAATCATTACTTTGGTATATAAAAGTCAAAGGATATTTTGTTACTCTTATCCCTTTTTTAAATAATTTTTTTATCTCTTTTTGGGATTTTAGCGTTATGGCTTTTTTCTTCAAAAACCTTTAATATTATAACAATTAATATTTTCTACCCAATTTCTCATCAGAAACTGTTAATTTATAACGTCCCTTTGCCCTTCTTCTTGCTAAAACAGCTCTTCCGGAAGCCGTTGAACTTCTTTTTCTAAATCCGTGAGACCTAACTCTTTTAATTCTACTTGGTTGATACGTTCTTTTCATAATTTACCCCTGGTTAAAAATATTGGCTAGTAGTGAATCGTAAACTATTCTTTAGAAATAGATGTATGAGTCAAGTATAAAAGATTACGGTATGTGTAATAATAAATAAATTCATTTTTTTGAAAAAATACCCGCTTTTAACTGTCTGTTTATATAGAAGGTTATGAAAATGAAAGCTAAAAAATTAGGAGTCTTTTGTATATCACTTCTTACCATGGTATTATTGCTTGAATGTAATAAATCTAAAAAACCGGAATTATTAGCTTTGTTTAATATACCAGGACTAAATAGCTCTGAAAATTCTTCTTCGGATAGTTCAACTTCTCAAGATACTCCAACATCAGAAACAACCACTCCAACAGTAAACAATTCCGGCTTGACGGTTGGAAGCATTAGTGGAAATACTACCGAACTCGGAGGCGCCGCTACTTTTACCGTATATTTGAATTCACAGCCTACAGGTGATGTTTCTGTTTGTTTGGAAAGCGATGATACAACAAATGGCGGTGACATCGTTGTAAGTGGAAATGTAAACTCGGCTGCTTATCCTTGTGACACTCCAGCCAAACCTTTTCTTACCTTCACAACTTCTAATTGGAGTACATCTCAAACCGTTACAATAGCCGGTGTAAGAGGAACCGTAGGACAATCAGGGAATACAAGTTATAAAATCCTTTTGACTACACAAAGTTCTGATTCAAATTATAGCGGACTTTCATCTTCTGTAGACGTGACAAACCAAGATATAGATATTGCAGGGTTTTATTATGTTCTTGTAAGTGTAACAGGGCTGAATGGAACGCTAATTGCTCAAAATAATTTGGGAGACGACCTGACACTTACCTCCAATGCAACCTATAGTTTTTCAACTCCTTTGGCAGATGGGAGTTCGTATTCCGTTTCTATAAATTCCGGGTCATCAGGACAAGTTTGTGCGATTGCCGGAACACCCTACGGAACAATTTCCGGTAACCATGTTACACTCAGCATAAATTGTGTTGATGGTTATATTTTTAGCGGAACAATTCTTTCCACATCCACAGTGCCTACGCTAAACCAATCGTTTGCAAATCTTGTCACTTTAGCGGGACAATCTCCGACAAGTCCGGCTAGTGGAAATACAGATGGAATTGGGAGTATTGCAAGGTTTAATAATCCCATAGCCATAACTACAGATGGGACAAATATTTATGTAGCAGATATTTTTAATAATAGTGTTAGGCAGATGAGCATAGCCACTAATAGTGTTACAACCTTAGCTTCCGGAACGAATGGAGCACATGGTATAGCTACGGATGGAACCAATGTTTATGTATCGAGTTATAACCAACACGTAATTCGCAAAGTGGTGATTTCAACGGGTGCAGCAACTGTTCTGGCTGGAACTACGGGAAGTTCCGGTAATGTGAATGGAGTAGGAGCAGCGGCTAAATTCAGCACACCTACCTATCTCACAACGGACGGAACTTTCGTGTATGTGACGGATAGAGGGAACAGTCAAATTCGCAAAATTGAAATTTCTACGGGAACTGTGACAACTCTTGCTACCGGTTTCAACCAACCCAATGGAATTACAACAGACGGAACATATCTCTATGTAGCAGATACCGAATCAAATATTATCAAAAGAATTACGATTGCTGACGGAACAACCTCAACTATAGCCGGAACAGGAACTGCAAGTTCAAATGACAATTCGGTTGGTCTTTCTGCTACGTTTAGCAGACCTTATGGTTTAACCATGGATGGAAGTTATCTCTATATTTTAGAAGGAACGGGTAGAAATCTCAGGAAAATGGAGTTAGCTTCACCAAACGGAGTAACAACTATTATGGCAAGAAATGACGGTTACCAAGACGGAGCCATTGGAACTGCTAAGTTTTGTTCCAGTACTTGTGATTCTTCTGTTACAACAGATGGTATTTACCTGTATTTATCAGACAGAGCAAACCATTCTATCCGTAGATTGGAATAATTCCAAATTTCAAAGCAATAATTTTTTCGATATTATTCATATTGATAACTAATTAACGTGAGTTCGATGTAACTTTCCTAACGAGTGACTTAAGTCGCTCGTTACTAGAAATCAAAGGTTTACATTGAATTTGTAAGCAAAAATATTGGTTTTTGTAGTGAAATTATAGTAACGAGCGGTTTAAACCGCTCGAAAAAAGAAGGTTAAACCTTATGTCGAACTCACGTTAATTACTGGCTTTGATTTAAAGCCTGTCAAACCTTTTTTCCATACATTACTATTGTTACCTTTTTGATTGACAGATTATAGATATTTAATTGGTATAAATAACAGTTGTCATGAATTATACGACCTTAGAATTCCAGAAAATCCAAAAATTGCTAGACGAACAATTGCGCAGCTACCTGTTTTATTTCCACTTTATTGTTTATATACCCATGGTATTCCTTCCTCCGAGAACATACTCTTTTGTGCTTATACCGGTTACTATTTTTGCTGTTTTTGTAAACCTATACCAATTCGTTTTAAAAGATAAAATATCCGCCAATTTATACATACTGTTGTACAACATATTTTTTCTTCTAAATCTAAATATTGCAATTTATGTATTGAGGTCAGAAAACTTGGCAGTTTTCCATGTATTTTATATACTATATTTTATAATCCTATTTATTCAATCTTATAGAAGCCATTTAATTCAAATGAATCTGAGTTTTTACTTAATTATTTTATTTTTTGTTGCCAATGAGAGCCTCATTTTTTATTTCCAAAAACCCCCTTTTAAAATAAGTTCTATATTTTTAACATTGTTATTTTTTTATCCGACTATATACGTAGGCAAAATGATACAAAATTCAAAAATCAAAAATATTCTGAAACTGTTAAACATCAACCAAGAAAATCTAAGTTTGGAAGAAGATCTCAAGATCGCCAAAAATGTTCAAGAATCTCTTTTTCCTAAAACGAGTACAATCAAAGGTTTAAAATATTCCGATTTCAGAAAGAGTCATAGCCAAATCGGAGGTGACTTTTATGACTTTATCCGATTAAGAGAAGGAAATGTTGGGATTTTTATCACAGATGTTTCAGGACATGGGATTTCTTCTGCCATGGTAGCGGCTATTATCAAGGTTATGGTATCCACCATGCCATATTCCATGAAATTACATCCAAGCTCATTTTTAGATTATTTGGATGAAAAGCTCTTGTCCGATTTTCAAAGCCACCATGCCAGTGCCATTTATATCTACGTTGATATACTAAAAAGAAGTATCAGTATTGCCAATGCCGGACATCCATATTTGGTTTATGCCTCCAAAAACGAACCCTTTCAAGAAATTGTTACGGATGGTGTTATACTTGGGTTTGGAATCAGAAAACCCGTTTCTAATGTAATCAATTTTACCTATCATTCGGGTGATAGAATCTTTTTATACACAGATGGATTAGTCGAATCATATAATCCTCAGGGAGAACAATTGAATTCGGAAGGATTGTTAGAAATGTTAAACAAGCATAAAGAGGAAGCTGATATAGGAATTTTGAAGGAACAAATAATTTTTGAGCTAAATGAATTTTATGGAAAAAATGACTTTATTGACGATGCAATGTTTTTAATCTTTGAACTAGAGTAAATAATAGAAAGAAGGCTTTTAAATTGGAATTTAAATACTTAAAAATAGAACGAAAAGAAGATATTACCTTTATAGAAATTAATAGATCGGAAGCTCTGAATGCTTTGAATGAAGACGTTTTGGGAGAACTAAACGATTGTTTTGAAAACTTAGAAAAAGAAAAATCAAACCGAGTAGCAGTTATAACAGGTCAGGGAAAAGCTTTTGTTGCTGGAGCAGACATTGCCAAAATGAGAGACTTTGATCCTACAAAAGCTTACGAATTTTCAAACTTAGGACAATCCGTTTTTAATAAAATTGATAGGTCGCATATCATTACAATTGCAGCCATTAATGGTTTTGCTTTAGGTGGAGGAATGGAACTCGCTTTGGCTTGTGATATACGAATTGCTTCTTCCAAAGCCAAAGTAGGTTTACCGGAAGTTAGTTTGGGTTTAATACCCGGTTTTGGTGGAACACAAAGATTGGTAAGGTTGGTGGGGACTGGTATTGCATGTGAAGTTGTTTTAACAGGCAATCAATACAGTGCTGCTGAAGCTTTGCAAATGGGAATTGTAAACAAAGTCACTGAGCCGGAAGAATTATTATCGGAAGCTACCAAAATGGCAAAAGCTATTTTATCAAGGGGAACCAATGCCATACAACAGGCAAAAAGGGTTATCAAGCTTGGAATTGAAGATTCCATGGAAGGAGGATTGTACCAAGAAAAAGCTACTTTTTCCTCTTTATTCAATACACAGGAACCAAAAGAAGGTCTTTCTGCATTCTTAGAAAAGAGAAAACCGAATTTCTAACAATCATTTACCCGGTTGGTGAGTGTGTCCAAATGCTCCCTGAGCGTAGTCGAAGGGAGTAGTCGAAGGAGCGTATAGCTTTACAAAGGAAAGAAATTATGTTTTACAAAAAATTGATATTGTTAGTAGGTCTTTATTTCATTTTATCTGTCTATTTTGCTTCTTTTAGTGAGGAAAAAATAATTAACGAAGTCGTAACCATATTGGTAGATGATAAACCACTTCAAGTAGAAATAGCAAATACTCCGTCTAAAAGACAGAGAGGTTTGATGTATAGGAAAAGCCTTAAACAGAATGAGGGAATGCTTTTTATTTTTCCGGAAGCAGATTACTTATCTTTTTGGATGAAGAACACATACATTCCTCTCTCCATAGCTTTTTTTAACCAAGACAGAAGATTGATAAATATCCATGAAATGAAGGCAAATCAAACCAAAGAGCTATACTATTCCAACGAATTAGCTATTTATGCTTTGGAAGTCAACCAAGGTTGGTTTTCAACCAATAATATCAAGGAATATAGTGTATTAAAACTGCCCAAGTCTATCAAAGTAGAATGAAATCAGATGAAATAAAAAAAACATTGCCCTCCACCACTCAAAAATATATTAATGCTATATCTCAAAACAAAGCTGGAATAATCACCGGAATTAGCTTCAGTATCATTTTTGGATTTATACTATTCGTTTCGACTCCCTTAACTTTTCGATATATCAAATATTCAAAAAACTTTCTTTCATCTATTGCTGCTCAGGGCTTTACCTTTTTTATTTTTATTCTTTTCCTTTGGAGCCTTTTCATTTTTAAAAATTCTCTCAAAAAGTATAAAGAGGATAAAGAAAAAGAGCTAAAACGAAAAAAGCAAAAAAATGAAACAGCATATCTTCAAAGCAAAGTGGAAAAACAAGAGGGAAAGTCTCATTAATTCCATTAACTACTTGCCTGAAACAACATAAATTAGCCTATGACTAAAAATGTCTTTTTGTTATTATCTGTTAATTCTATTTTTTTCTTTGACGACACAAGTATTTTCTCAATATAGTTCTTACAATCTGCTACCTAACAATGCCACTTCTGCAGGTTTGGCTTCAAGTGGTATTGCCTTGGATGAAAAACTAAGCTCTTTGTATGCAAACCCTTCCCTACTTGCAAATTCCGAAAATCATATCATTCATATCGGAGGAACTACTGCTGCCCAGGGTAATAGTTTTAATGCTGTTCGTCCATTAGGAGTTGGATTTTATACGGGAATAAACGATCACTCCGGCTGGGGGATCAAAGCTGAGCAGATGTATTATAAAAATTATCCAAATGATTCCCGACTCTTCAATTATGGAGTTTATTTGTTTGGTTCTTACAGATGGAAAAACAACTGGTTTATGTCTTTAGGAGTTGGTATGGCATATTTGTATAGGGAAGAGGAACGCTCTAATTCGAGCTTCTCGCCTTCTGCACAAGTTTCCTACAAATCCCCTAAGTTTGTTTTAGCTCTTTCTTATAAAACTCAGGGGAAATATGATTTAAAGTATCGAGGGAGTGACGAATTAAAAGAAAAGCTACCCGATTTTTTAACTTTGGGATTTCAATACTCCATAAATCCAAAATTTACATCGTACTCCGAAGTTACTCGAATTTTTTGGGAAAACAGTACTTTTAAACTTAACAAAGAGGACGAAAGACCAAAATTTGATCGAGGCTTAGGAACTGAAATCAAATTCAGCACAGGTTTACAGTATACACACTCTCCGAAGTTAAAGCTAAGAGGAGGTTTTGAGTTTGGAGGTATGTACAACGAAAAAGGACAAAATGAAAGAACAACAGCTTTTGCTGCCGGATTTTCTTATTTCCCATTTCTAAAAGATCAAAACGAAAAATTAAGCGTAAATTTTGCATTTTTGGATTATTCCATTTTAAACAAAAACAAAAGAGAACCGGAAACAATCTTCTTTTTATCGTTTGGTTATCATATCACGAATTGGCTAAAAAAGGATACTAAAAGGACAGATTCGCGCTAAATCTAATACTCTATACTCAACGCGGAGTGGTTTTCGGATATGGTTTTTAAGATAAATCTTTAAAATCAAGTGAATCTAATCATATTAATCCCGTAAATCACTCTAATCATAGTATATATTCACCTATTCATTTATGTTTAGTGTACTTCCAAACTGTTGGTTTACAGTATTACTACTTGTATAAGGTATTTTAGTACCAATTGTTACTACAGGAAAAATGTCCCCACTTAATTCTTTTGCTTGTTTTATCTTATCGTAACATTCTGTCATTGTAAAGGCATGAGGGCATCCCAACAAGTGATAGCCTTCATGAACTAAAGTTGATTTGGGACTAGTCATAAGCAATTGTAACAAACCAACATATTTTGCTTTTACGTAGCCTCTAGTATTAGTTTGCCCCTCTACTGCTCCGTTTACTTCTGCTTTGACTCCCACCGTTACATAAAATGCTATGGCAAAAAATTCAAAAATTATGTCTCCCAAACTTCTTCCAACCAAATATACAATTCTGTGGCAATTACCACCTACCTTATATTCCTTTAAACGCTCCAAGACGGTTGCTCCCCAAAAACTAAATCTCTCAACCTGTCTTTTGTGTGTGATGTTTAATCTGATATTGTAAAGTTCCAGTTCTTCCGCCCAATGCCCGGTTAACTCGTCTGCATCCTCTAAATCAATATCATCTTCAACCAAAAGACATACATTTAAGTTTTTTGGACTACCAAAGTTGATGCTTTCTCTAACAGAGTCTCTATGAAAGCCAACGGTAGTGCCACAATTCACCAAAAATAAAGAAACTAAAAAAATAAAGTATATGTTTTTTTTTATTATTATAGATATAAAATTTCTATTCAAAGTCATAGATGTCACTTTCCTGAAAATCAAAATCATGTTCGTTAAATATTTTTCGTCAGTAAAATATAGATCATAAGCCCTACTTATTCTTCAACAAGTTTTTCAATTATTTGTTTTAAGCATTTAAGTAATCGGAAAATTTCAAATAATTCATCTTTGACAGAAGAATAAGGTAAGCTAATAGAGTATTCTTTTCCTTCCAAAACAATAAATCGCCAACGTTCGCCTGTTACATATAGTCCATAAATAGGGTTGCCATTTTTATTTAAGCTTTGTGAAGCTAACATTGCTGCCAACGTCTGTCCTAAAGGATCGCCTTTCGGTTCATTTTCCTTTTTGTATTCGTGGAAACAAAAATACGGAATTTCCGGTAAACGCCTTCCCGTTGCAATCATAGCATCGGGTTCTCCAACGAGCTCATATTCATCTATTACTGCCTTTAGAGATCGTTCCATAAACAATCCGAATTTTTCCGTATTAAAGTCTACCAAAGCTAAAATTGGCGCTATAAAATGCTCTATCAACTCAATCTCATTCCACGAATCACCGCGATAGATTAACTTCTGCCGCCACTGTTTGAGTAAATAAAACTCGTATTCATTTATTTCCAAATTGACCGATGAATCTATCCATAGAGTCAAAGTACTTAAAGTCCAAATCTGTGTTAGAGTAAAAGTTTTCTCTAATTCGTCTATTGTCCAATCCCTAAAATTTGTTTTGTTCATAAACGAAAATCCTTTAAGTAATTCTATTATATTTTTTCTATTAGCATTCTACATTCTTCCGAATAAGAAATTTCTTTTGCAAGTGCCTTCGCTTTTTCTGACATTTTATTCCATGTTTTTTGTAGAATAGATACGATTTTTTCCTCTGAAGTTTTAATCACCATATCTTCTAGATAGTAATTCAAAAATACAAGGCAGGCTACATCTTCTATTGCTTGAACATCTTCATCCGATTTGAGTTCCTTTTTTTGTAGAATTTTTTTAACTTTCTCAATTTCATCATACAAATAGCCGGATTCTTCCATAATTTGAGCAACTTTTCCGGCATGAAACTTATAAAGTTCCGTTCTCCACTTTAAGTATCCTGCTTTCCCCATGGGATAATTTTCCCTTGGGCTTGTCCACCTTGCAATATGTTGTCCTCTGGCTGCAATTTGTAATAATTCATTTGGATTGTCTACCAATTTATTTAGCCACTCTGTCATTCGAATAGAGTATATATATTCTTTTGGTTCATCCAAACCGTTTGTGACTTCATGATTTGGATCTTTTTTATTTTCCGTGTCTATTTTATCCAAACATATCTTTAACCTTGACAAGAAAAACCTCCTAAACAGCTCTTTTTGTTATTTTTTTTACGCAACTTCTTTATTCATGAAGTATTCGCATATTGTGTCTATTCCCATTTCAGCTACATCCAAAGGAGGGTCAGAGAGAGGATTTCCGCTTAAGTTAATGGTGTCTAAATTTTTTAATCCGGTAATGGACTCAGGTAAGCTAGTTAGATTATTTCTTTCCAAATAAAGTTCTCTTAATCTTTTTAGATTTCCGATAGAACCCGGTAAACTAAATAGCTGATTGTCCGACAAAAATAAAATAGATAGATATTCTAGATTTCCAATCGTTTCCGGAATTTCCCCTAATAAATTACCGCTTAAATTCAAACCGATTATATTCTTGCTTCCATCAATTAAGCAACTATTTGTTTCATAAAACTTTTCTTTATTTTGAAACATTCTTAGTTTAATTCCCGTTTCTTTTTCCAATTGTTTGATGACTCTATATTGGCGTTGAATCGTATCCATGATTTCTTTTTTTATATACCTTTTTTAACTTATTTTTTAGCTTTGAATAACACTTATTCATAATTATAGATTCTTTATCAAACCCTAAAGAATATTCAAGAAATAAATTGTATTAAAATTATAAAAGTAGCGAGGAAAAGTTATGAACGAAGAGTTAGAAATTAGATTATTAAAAGAAATTGAAGAGTTAAAAAGAGAAATAAAAGAACTAAAGGCTGAAGAAGATGCAAAAATTCCAATTTATCAATACTCCAAAATAAGAGATATGGATTTGGAAAATATGTTTGATATATCTCAAAAAATAGATAGAAAGAAATTTGATAGTTGGTTTAACAATAACATAAAAACCGGCAGTGAAGATGAAAATTTTCTATTTAAGCTTTTGGAGGAAGAAAGTGACTATATAGCTTTTTATGGTGAAGAGGATTTGAAAATGCGTTTTTTAAGCCCTCTTTTAAGAAAAATTGATTTTAAGACAGAAAATTTTAGAGATTTTTATAATGAAAGATTGGTATACCAAACTGATAAATTTATTTTAAATGGTGAAGTAGATTTTGTAATATCCACAGGTTTAAAAAGAGCAAAAGAACCATATTTTTTCATTCAGGAATTTAAAAGAGGTAAGGAAAATTCAAATCCAGAGCCTCAACTTTTGGCAGAGTTAATATCGGCAGTCGAATTAAATAATTTTCAAACTATAAGAGGGGCTTATATTATTGGGGCTATTTGGAATTTCGTTATATTGGAGAGGTTAGAAAAACATAGATATATTTATTTTGTAAGCGCAAACTTTGACTCAACTAAAATGGAAGATTTAAGAGGAATTTATAAAAATCTCCTCTTTGTTAAAGAAGAAATAACCAAAATGGTGAGAAGTAAATTTAGTAAGTAGTATGCTGATGATTCATCTCCAGTTATAATTAAAATTATCCATGGTTGTTTTTAATAGTATCTCTAAAAAGTAAATTGAATCATGAAAAAATACTTGTTTTTGGAAAGTCAAATTTCAAAATGAGAAAAAGAAAGAAAAAGATATGGATTGGAATATAGTTTTAGTCTGGATAATCAAAACAGTTGGTTTGTTTTTCATAATCATCACAGGTTGTGCCTATTATACCTTGGCAGAGCGTAGGGTTGCCGGTTTCATCCAAGATCGGAAAGGTCCGAATCGTGCTGGTCCGTTTGGCATTTTTCAGCCCATTGCAGATGGGATCAAATTCTTAACAAAAGAAGAGGTTTTTCCCATCAATGTCAGCAAAGCGATGTATTTTGTTGCACCGGCGATCTCAATAATTTGTGCCATAGCCGCATGGTCGATAATTCCTTTTGGTGGAACATTCGTTTTGCCGGAATCAGTAGCAGGAATTATCGGATTTAGCAAACTGGATTTACAAATTGTAAACCCTGACACAGGAATTTTGTTTATGTTTGCCATATCTTCCCTTTCGGTATATGGAATCATCCTTGCCGGTTGGAGCAGTAACAACAAATATTCTCTGATGGGTGGGATTCGATCCACTGCCCAAATGATCAGCTACGAATTGCCTTTGGGTTTGTCAGTTGTTACCGTTGCTCTTTTATCCGGTTCTCTTCGTCTGACTGACATAAATGATGCCCAAAAAGGTCTTTGGTTTGTTTTTACCCTCCCTGGTTTTATAGCTTTTTATATATTTACGGTGGCTGCTTTTGCCGAAACCAATAGGTTGCCTTTTGACCTTGCGGAAGCAGAATCTGAGTTGGTTGTTGGTTTCCATACGGAATACGGAGCTTTTAAATTTGCCCTCTTTTTTATAGCGGAATATATGAATTTGATCACAATGAGTTGTGTGATTAGCCTCTTGTTTTTCGGAGGTTACAATGTCCCTTTTGGAATTATGGAAGGAAGTGACCTTCAACCTCTGCTTGGCATCGCATTTTTTTCAGTAAAAGTATTGTTTTTTGCCTTTTTATTTATGTGGGTACGCTGGACTCTACCTCGTTTTCGTTATGATCAACTAATGAACCTTGGATGGAAAAAAATGGTGCCATGGGGTTTGGCAAACATTATTATTGGAGCTACCTACGTAGTATTTTGGGGAGATTTCTGGAAGGGGTTGTTTAAATAATGCTTAATTTTTCAGATCCACAATCGATTATTTTTGTCATTTTTTCTATTGCTTGTGTTGTTTCCGCACTAACGGTAATTCTACATAGGAACCCGGTAACATCAGCAGTATTTCTAGTATTGTGCTTTTTTTCTTTGGCAGGCATTTACGCCTTGATGAACGCTATTTTCATTGCAACAATGCAAGTGTTGGTTTATGCGGGTGCAATTATGGTATTGGTTGTCTTTGTGCTTATGCTTTTGTCTCTCAAAGAGGAAATAAAGGGCACAATTTGGAAAAGACCTTTTAAAAAGACAATCATTGTGTCCATCCTGCTCTTTTTTACGGGTCTTTTGGTCTTTTCTCTTATTCATGGAGGAAGTTTATCCAATAGTGGTAGTGTAGCGACCAGTAATTACCAATATAATCTGAACAATATGTTTAACATCCAGCAAGAGGGTGATGTGGTTGTGAGTGGAAATACCGCTACGGTTGGTGCAGCTACTTTTATAGATTACCTTTTGCCCTTTGAAATGGTGTCCGTTTTGCTGCTTGCGGCGGTTATAGGAGCTGTTATCCTTGCTAAAAAAAAGTTATAATACAAAACAATTCGGAGAGTTCCATTGCAAACAATAATTTCGGGAATTCCTTTAAACTTTTACCTGGGTCTTGCGGGGATTTTGTTCTCCATAGGCGTTTTGGGTGTGCTCATTCGTAGAAATGCGGTTGTTATTTTTATGTCGGTTGAGCTTATGCTGAATTCGGTAAACCTTGTGTTTATTTCTTTTGCAAAAGCACTTTCTTCCATTAATGGAGAAGTGATAGTATTTTTTGTTATGGCTATAGCTGCTGCGGAAGCAGGAGTTGGACTTGCCATTTTGATTGCTATCCATAGACAAAAGAAAACGATCAACGTTGATGAAATAAATTTATTAAAATGGTAGGTGTATGTTAGACTATTTCCACCTTGCAATCTTGCTTCCCTTAGCGGGCTTTTTATTTAATGGCTTATTTTACAAAAAGATTTCCAATACCGTATCGGCGGTAGTAGGGATTTCTGCCATTGCAATTCCTTTTGTAATTGTTTTTGGCACGTTTTTAGACTTTGATACAACCAAGGTAAATCCAAAACTATTTATTTTATTACCTTGGATAGAAGCCGGAAACTTTAAGGTAGACTTTGCCTATCAGATTGATCAGCTTTCTCTTTATATGGCAATGATCATTACCGGAATTGGTTCGCTTATTCACCTGTATAGCGTTGGTTATATGAAAGGTGAGCCTGGCTTTAATCGGTTTTTTGCCTATTTGAACTTATTTATTTTTTCCATGCTCAACCTTGTTTTGGCTGATAATCTTGTTCTTATGTTTTTGGGTTGGGAAGGTGTTGGGCTTTGCTCTTATTTGCTTATTGGTTTTGATTACCACAAATCGAGCGCAGCCAATGCCGGAATGAAAGCATTTATAGTGAATCGTATTGGTGACGTAGGTTTTGCCGTTGGAATTTTTGCAACCTATTGGTTTTTAGGAAGCGTTAAATACGTGGATATTATGGAAAGGATGCCAAGTGTTATCGCTTATCGAGAAGTGATAGACTTTGTTGCTCTTGCCTTTTTTATAGGTGCCATAGGAAAATCAGCACAAATTCCATTGTATGTTTGGCTACCGGATGCTATGGCTGGTCCGACCCCCGTTTCTGCTCTGATCCATGCTGCTACAATGGTAACGGCTGGTGTATTTATGATTGCAAGGCTCAATCCCATATTTATGGCGGCTCATATTACAAGTGAATACATCGCCATAACCGGAGCAGTAACAGCGTTTTTTGCCGCAACCATAGGTCTCTATCAAACCGACATCAAAAAGGTTTTGGCTTATTCTACCGTTTCTCAGCTGGGATATATGTTTCTGGCAATGGGTGTGGGGGCATATACTGCCGGAATGTTTCACCTGATGACTCACGCATTTTTTAAAGCTCTTTTGTTCCTTGGTTCCGGATCAGTTATTCACGCCATGCACCATGAGCAAGACATGAGAAATATGGGAAACCTGAAAGGCTACATGAAGGTGACACTGATTACGTTCCTTTTGGGAACTCTTGCCATTAGCGGGATTCCTCCTTTTAGCGGATTTTTTTCCAAAGACTTGATTTTGGAAAAGGCGTTTTTCCACCATGGGATTGGACCAGTGCTTTGGGGAATAGGTATTGCCGGAGCTGTTTGTACGGCTTTTTATATGTTTCGGCTTGTATTTCTTACCTTTTTTGGCGAAGAACGAATTGATCATCATGTAAAAAAACATTTGCACGAATCACCATGGACTATCACGGTTCCTTTGGTAATTCTTGCCATTGGTTCTACCTTTGCCGGACTTTTGCAAGTCCCTCATTTGTTTTTGGGTGGAGTTGACAAGCTAAACAATTTTTTTGCACCTATATTTTCCGAAGGTGAGTTTGTAATTAAAGCTTGGGGGATCGTTTCTCATCCACACGAAGCAAGTTTGTCAACAGAGTTGATTTTGTTGGCTGTATCTATTGGAATCGCAGTTTTGGGGATAGTTTTTTCTTATAAAATTTTTATCTTAGATAAATCAGTTCCACCGGAAGACGCAAAAATCCTCGGTTTTCCTAAAGTTTTGTACAACAAATACTATATTGATGAATTGTACAATGCTATTGTAGTGCAACCTCTTATCAAGTTGTCCGAGTTTTTGGCTAAGATTGTGGATAGCAAATTTATTGATGGAATTGTAGAGGGGGTAGGGAAACTCTTTTTGGCGATATCCCAGGGAACAAGAAAGATTCAAACGGGGATTGTCGGAGATTATGCACTTTCTATAGTGATTGGAACAATTGCAATTCTTGCTTATTTATTAATGCGAGGAGCTTAAAAGTGGACCATGATTGGTTAAATTCACCAAGGAAATGCCGATTATTTGCCTGATGTATTAGTAGCTGATGGAGAATGGTAATTTAAACCATGGTTGCAATCTCAATTTCCAAAAAGTAATTTGAACCACTAAAAAAAACTTGTTTTAAATAACTCAAATTTCAGTATGAGAAAAAGAAATAGATATGAATTGGGAGTTTAAGAGATACTATCCTCCCTATTTATTAATGCTCGGAGCTTATAAGTATGCCGGAAACAATACTTTCTTGGATTATATTTTCACCCATTGTTGGGATATTACTTATCATTTTGGTGAAAAACCAAACTTTGATTAAATGGATTAGTGCGATTACAACCTTTATTACCTTTGCAATTAGTCTTCCGTTAATGTTTTTATTTGATGCGTCAAACTCTAGTTTGCAATTTGTTCATAAAATCCCTGTTTGGATTGTATCGGGGAATTTTACTGTAGATTATCATTTTGGTTTGGATGGCGTAGCGTTATTACTTTTTGTTCTGACGAGCTTTTTGTTTTTTATTTCTAGCGTAGGTTCTTGGACGTATATCAAAAAGAGGCTAAAAGAATTTTACATTTCCCTATTAATGCTGGAAGTTGGCGTTTTGGGAGTATTTGCCGCTGCCAATCTCGTTCTATTTTACGTTTTTTGGGAATTGATGCTTATTCCAATGGCTTTACTCATTGGCGTATGGGGTGGTGAAAGAAGGATATACGCTGCCGTTAAATTTTTTCTTTATACAATGGCTGGCTCTGTTCTTATGCTTGCCGGTATACTCATTATTTATTTCAAAACCGGAATCATTTCCATCGAGGGATTGTCTACTTTCCCTACACACGTTTTTTCGCCCGAATTGCAGGTTTTTCTATTTGTAGCTTTTGCCTTGAGTTTTGCCATAAAGATTCCGGTTTTCCCGGTGCATACTTGGTTACCGGATGCCCACACAGAAGCTCCGACTGCCGGTTCCGTTATCCTTGCCGGTGTTCTCTTGAAAATGGGGACTTATGGATTTATACGTTTTTGTATCCCGTTTTTTCCGGCTGTTTCCTTGGAATATCGAAGTGCCATTATGCTTTTATCTGTAATTGGAATTGTTTATGGTGCCCTGGTTGCAATGGTTCAAAAAGATGGGAAAAAGCTAATTGCCTACAGTTCGGTTTCCCACTTAGGCTTTTGTTTATTGGGTTTAATGACCTTAACAGAGGAAGGGGTTTTGGGTGGAATGTTACAGATGGTCAATCATGGGGTCTCAACGGGTATGTTGTTCTTGATGATAGGGATGATATATGAGAGAACTCACACCAGGCTCATAGCTGACTATGGTGGAATTGCCAAAGTTGTGCCGGTTTTTGCTACTTTTTTTATGATAGCAATGCTTTCTTCTGTGGGACTTCCCGGAACCAACGGATTTGTGGGTGAATTTTTGGTTCTTTTAGGTACTTTTAAGGTGAATTATATTTTTGGAATCATTGCCGGAACAGGAGTTGTTTGGGCAGCGTGTTATCTTTTATGGTTTACCAAAAGATTTTTGTTTGGTGAAATTACCAATCGTAGCAATGAAGTTCTCGAAGACTTGAATACCAGGGAAATTGCTTTACTTATTCCTCTTGTTGTTTTGATATTTTGGTTTGGAATTTATCCGAAAACTTTTATGAAATATTTGGAGCCAAGTGCCAGAGTATACCTGAATTCTGCCTCCGTTTTATCTATCCAACAAAGAGCAGAAAAAACACCCAAATTAAGACTTTATACAAACTACAATACTTTGGGAGTAATGCCAAATACTTATGAAAGAAGGTTGGCGGACCATATTGGAAAATATGTTGTTAATCCCCAACAAATCATTATCAAAGAAAATCAGCCTCAATAATAAGAGATTAAATTATGAATCTAATACCAGAAATAAAAGACTTACTTTCCATTCTTCCTGCGATCATACTTAGTGCCGGAGGAATCCTATTTTTAGTGATCCAATTTATTTTTCACCACAATGATCATAAAATTATACGCTTTTTAACGGGTATGGTTTTGATTGGAACGCTTTGGTCTTTGTGCACAACATCATTTATTAATCCGGGGTACGGAAGCTATTTCAAAGGACAAATACGACTTTCCAACCTAACATTTTGGTTGAATACAATTTATGCGATTACGGCTTTTTTAACTATTTTGGCTTCTCCAAGAGTGCTAAGGCAGCATGATGTAAGTTTTCCCGAATTTTATCCTTTGTTGCTGTTTTCTGTGGTTGGGATGTTTTTTATGACAACAGGTTCTGACCTGATAGTTATCTTTATAGGTTTGGAAATTCTATCCATTTCTCTTTATATCATGATTGGAATGGCAAGAAATTCTATTTCCTGTTTGGAAGCTACAATGAAATATTTTTTATTGGGTGCTTTTACGTCCGGTTTTATGCTGATGGGGATTGCTTTTATGTATGGTGCAAGCGGTTCGACCCTATTAAAAGACGCTTTGTATCCGATGTTCGCAGGTAGTGAGCCGTACGCTTTGTATTCCAAACTTGGTTTTGGGCTTTTTATTGTAGGTGTTTCTTTTAAAGTAGCTCTGGTTCCTTTCCATTCTTGGACACCCGATGTTTACGAAGGTGCTCTCACCACCATTACAGGTTATATGGCATCCGGACCAAAAGCTGCTGCTATGGGACTTATGCTTGTGTTATTTCAATATTTTCCAACCTACAACTATGATTTAACTTGGAATATTATGCTTGGTGTGATCGCTGCGATTTCCATGACTTTAGGAAACGTATTGGCACTCAGGCAAGATAACATCAAACGGGTATTGGCTTATTCTTCCATTTCCCATGCCGGTTATGTAGTTGCGGGGATTGTATGTGGTGCCAAATGGACGGTAGTGTACTATTTAATTATGTATTCTTTTATGAATATTGCGGGATTTTCTATTTTAGCCTTTTTGGAAAACGGAAAATTGGTTATAACCTACAATTCTCTCAAGCACTTGGTAAAAACAAACCCTTTCACTTCTTTTGCTCTTTTGGTTGTGTTTTTTTCTTTAGGTGGCATACCACCTTTAGGTGGCTTCTGGACTAAGTTATTTCTTTTTCAAGAAATTGCAAAGTCAAACGATCCGATAAACAGAATCTTATTGATACTTGGAGTTATTAATTCAGCCATTGCCATATACTACTACTTGCGGGTTACCGTGTCAGCCTTTATGAGTGAAGATTCAGGAGAAGTGGCAAACTCGGAGCCAATTCAAACAAGTTGGGGTATATCCGTTGCTGCTACCATGAGTATATTTTTTATTATGTTTGGTTGGATCGTATTCTATCCATCCAGTTTATAAAATAGCTTTTGTTGTTTATTACCGCCACAGGAACTGACGTAGGAAAAACGATGTTTTCTGCGTTGGTTATGGCTTGTTATGGAAGTGAGTTAAATCTTGTTTATTGGAAACCCATACAAACAGGTCAAGATAGCGATACTACAAAGCTAAAAAAACTGACAGGCTTACCCGAAATCCA
This sequence comes from Leptospiraceae bacterium, assembly GCA_024233865.1. Lineage (GTDB taxonomy): Bacteria > Spirochaetota > Leptospiria > Leptospirales > Leptospiraceae > JACKPA01. The sequence goes on from JACKPA010000018.1 coordinate 88,122, forward strand.
CTTTCGAGAGAGCCTTTATCATTTTGCTTATCCGGCAGCACCCCATTATGCCGGCTGCTTAGAAGGAATACAAATTGATACGGATATATTTTCCCAAAATTTACTGAAATTTGCAAACTCTAATCATATAATTGAAGGAGTAGGGGGACTAAATGTTCCGGTAAATGACTCAAAGCTTGTTATTGATATACTTGCCATTCTAAAAATGCCAGTTATTTTGGTTGTCTCTCCTGGTTTGGGAACCATAAACCACAGCCTTCTTTCTCTTGAAGCACTTCAAAACAGAAATATACCGATTCTTGGTTTTTATGTGTATGGAAGAAAAAATGATTTATTGGAAAATAATATCCATACAATTCAAATATTTAGTGGGGTTACTTGCTTGGGAAGTTTAGATGTGCCTGTGAGTATACAAGCTTCTGAAGACTTTGTTCTGTTTACAAAAGAGAATTTTGATTCGGAAGGAAGGGTTAAGAAGGTTTTGACGCGGGAATTATAATGAAAAAGAGCATTTGCATTTTGTTTACTTATTAAAACAGAAGTTGTGAATTCAGCAGTAGGAAAGATGAGTAAATATCCTACTTATGATAAGGACATATTATAATATTTGCTCGATTTATTAGACAGTAATAAGTGGTGCCTTTGCATGTAGCTATGTAATTATAATATACGATTGTACCATCACTCAATGTTTTTTTCAATCCTAAAAATTCCCAATCTTGCAGCTCAATCTCATCCTCCGTGCAAGAAGGGATGTTTTTTAAAATTTTCCGCTTTGTTATGGTTTCATTCATACAACAGAATAATAACAGTACTAGCAGTATAGCTTTCTTTTTCATATTACAACTCTTTTTGAAATGTATATACCATTGCTATAAAAAGGAAATACAAATTTAATTGACCAAATATTCTATCAAGTTTTCTGGTTTATAAACTTATCATGAAAAAAAATATAACTATACTGTTTTCTATACTTTTCCTTTTTTTATTTAACCCTATTTCTCTCTTTTCTCATGGGTATGTAATTTGGGAAGATGAAAAAGAACTTAAACCGGAATATACTCCAGGTATCTTGAACAAATTCGGATTGGGAATCTTCCCACCGGATTTGGCTATCAACCATGATGCAAACTTCAAATTGATTCAATTTAATCCCTGGTATGGAAAAGCCAAAGACTTGTATGGTTTTCATTTTGGAGGAGCAAATGCCATACAGGGCGGAAAATACGAAGACGGTACAGACAGAATTTCCAATTTTGCAGGAATATCTTTTGCGATCCTTGCAAACCAATACGGGAAAAATACAAATTCATTTGGCTTTACTTATGGAGCACTCAATTATTTTGAAGGTAAATATACTGGAATTTCTTTTGCCTCCTTAAATGTGGTCAAGTCCGATCATGCAGGCATGTTGACAGGGTTTGCATTTAATCAAATAGATGCAGATTTTACTGGTATGTCGATAAGCATAGGAAATTTTATATCCAAAAATTTTAATGGCATCGCTATTAGTGGCTTGGTAGGGTGGATTAAACTGGATTCGGAATTCAAAGGTGTTTATGTCGGAGGAATTTTGAACACTTTTCGTGGAGAAATGAAAGGAGTATTGTTAGGTGGAGTATTTAATAGTTTTTTGAACAACTTTACAGGTTTGGTACTAGGATTCCAAAATTACGATGGATTGTATTTGGAAAAAAACCCGAGAGGTAAAATAAGCGGTGTCGTTATCGGGCTTTTCAACGACCTTAGAGATCCAGGAGTTACGATAGGAATATCCAACATTATCAGAGGTGATTTGTCCTATGTATCAGCTGGTGGGATTAATATTATCAAAAAAGATTCTTCAGGTTTTAACTTTGGTGTTTTTGGTAATTATGTTGGTGGAAACAATAATGGAACTGAAATTGGAACACTAGGAAATATTAATATGGGGGTTTCGTATTCTTTCCAGTTTGGAGCTTTTAACTACGCAGAAGAATCAAAAGGTATTCAAATTGGTCTTATAAATTATACGTCCAAAAAAGCACGATTTCAAATAGGTTTATTGAATATTGCCTTAGAAAATCCTATACCCGTTTTCCCTTTCATTAATTTTTCTTTACTATGAAATATTCGAAGCTAAATCTTGAATTAAAAAATTGTCAACTGGTCGAAAATCCGGATGAAAGGGTTAAGAGGGTTTTGATGCAGGAATTGTAATGAAAAAACAACTTCCTCTGTCTAATTCACTTTCCGCCCAAATTTTCCCTTCGTGTTTTTCAACAAATTCTTTGCAGATGATCAGACCAAGACCTGTTCCGGATTCACCGTTGGTGCCGGGTTGGATGTAGTGCTCATCTATTCGAAATAGCTTATTCTTATTTTCTTCACTCATTCCTATGCCGGTATCAGCAATTGCCAGAGTTGTAAAATTTTCAGTAGTGTTTGCACTTATGGTAACCTTACCATTTGTATGCGTAAACTTAATTGCGTTGGTTACTAAGTTTTGTATTACCGTATTAAGCATATTTAAGTCTCCAAAGATAGATGCGTTTTCAGGTATCTGTTTTATAATTTGAATATTTTTTTCTTCTGCATTGCTTGTAAAGAAATCAATAATTTTTTGAATAAAGTCATTAAGAGCATAATTTTCTGGTTGGAACTTGATGCTGTTTGTCTGGGACCTTGCCCATTCCAAAAGATTAAGAAGTAAATCATAACCTGATTTCGTACTGGAATGAATAAAAGAAGCGAGTTCTTTTATTCTATTTGTATCATAGTGTTCTGCTCTTGCTGCCAGTATCTCTGATAACCCAAGAATAGAATGAAAAGGGTTTTTTAAGTCATGAGCTATAATGGAAAAAAATTTATCTTTCATTGCATTCAATTCTTTGAGCTTTTTATTTTGTTTTTGGAGATTAATGTGAGTTTTGACTCTCACAATGAGCTCTTCTTGGTTGAAAGGTTTGGTAATGTAATCTACTCCGCCAATTTGAAAACCTTTTGTAACACTCTCCATATCGGTTTTGGCTGTTAAAAAAATAATTGGTATTTCTTTTGTAATTGGGTTTTCTTTTAGTTTCTCGCATACATCAAAACCACTGAGTTTTGGCATCATAATATCTAGTAAAATCAAATCATAAGGGTTTTTCAAAGCATTTTCTATGGCAGATTGTCCGTCTGTTGCATAATTGATTCGATACCCTGAGGATTTCAGCATATTTCCTATTAATTGGATGTTTCGAAGCACATCATCTACAACTAATATGATTGGTTCTTGTTCCATACAGTTCAAAACACTTGTTAGTAAATGAAAGGTCAAGGAAAAAATTAAGAATTTTCCGGTTTAAAATGGTATATTCTATCGTTTGTCGAGCTTGTCGACTTAGGTGAATTCTTGAAATGAACGCACCAATTTTCCTGTAGGGACAAGTCTAAGACCTGCCCTACCTGCATCTTGTGAATAAATTTTAATAATTTTTTTGGTATAACCTTTTAAAGAAATCGCCTTATCAATTTAAATAGACCTAAAAATTTTGATTCTATTTATAATGTTACTAAAAAGAATAGTCTAAACTAAAAGAATTAGGAGAATTTTATGGAAACAGCAGTAAAACCAAAATTTTATAAAGAAATGACGGTTGGAGAAGCAATGCAACTTCACCCGGAAGCAGGACTTGTTTTTTCAAGCTATCATTTGGGAGGATGTTCACATTGTTCTATTAATGAAATTGAAACCATTGAGCAAGTTTGCCAAGGCTATGGTGTAGAAGTTGAGATTTTATTAGAAAGCTTAAACAATCTTTTGGAAGACGAAGAAGATTAAGCTGAATTTTTTCTTTTAAAGCACTGCTCCCTCGAACGAAAGTCGAAGGGAGCAAATTTCTATCTATTATTGTTATTCGACCTATAAACAGGAAAATACATTTTAAAGACATATTTACGAAGGAAGAGAAATATGGAGCATTCACCCGCTTATGAAGAGCAAATTAATGACCCTGGATTCTTGCTTTCTGTCCCTGATTGGCACAGTTCAGTAAACGCTTACGATAACAAAAGGTATATTGATTCTATTCGTTATTTACTCAAGTATTTGAACAAAAACTTAGAAATTCCAGAAGAAGATTCGTTTTCTTTAAAAATTATCCATGGTTCTGTAATTGTTTATATCAAGGTTGGGGATGGTAAATTTTCCGTAAAAGCTCCTTTTGTAAAAATGCCTCAAAATGGAAATGCTATTTCTCTTATGAGACAGGTAGCGGAATTAAACTTTTCTTATTTGGTGTTAAGTCAGGTTATAAAATCCGGTGAAGAGTTCTTTTTTGAATATGAGGACTTTATTGAAAATTGTGAACCTTATAAGGTTTATGCCATTTTAGAAGAAATATGTTATGGAGCGGATTACCATGACGATATATTTATTGATAAGTTTAAAGCGGAATTTGTTTCCAAACCGGAGCTGAACTATTTTTCAGAGGAACAGAAAGACAAAGCTTACACAAAATACAAACAAATTATAGAAAACGCAATTCATAATGGAGAATATTTGGAATCCAAAAGATGGTACAATTCTCAGTGTGACCTTTATGCAATTGCATTTACGCAAATAGACTATATCATCGCCCCTCAAGGAATACTTGGTTCTGATCTGGTCGACGCATTGAATGGAATGTATGTAAAAGATAACTCCCAGATAATTGCAGGTAAAACAAAAGAAAAGCTTTCCAAGTTACTTGACTACGATAAAACTAAATTTTTTGATTCTCTTTATTTTCCTAGCTTTCTTGTACCAATCAAAAGAAGAGCTGAATTACCGACCATCCAAGATTTTTTTAAGGGAACATATGAAAAAGCAGCAAATTCCATATCCAATGGAGCTTATTTGGGTGCTAGCCTTTCTTTATTATATGTAATATATGATCTTTTTTATCGTTATAGAGTTCCACCGGAGATAAAAAACATGCTTGTGAATGCTTTGAAAGGCGTAAGTGAGCGGGATTGGAAGCATACCTGCGAAGTTCTTTATAATGCAATCAATGAAATTATGAAAATGGAAAAGTTAGAACACAAAGAACCTATATCAAGAAAAGACGTTAGCAAAAAGTCACAAGCTGCACAGCAGAATTCTACTTCTTTGGTGAAAAATGTTGTAAACAAAATATTCGAATTATTTAAATAGGAGATACCATGAACGAAATCGTAAAATCAGTTATTTCGGCTGTGGTTAAAATAAACACAGCCGATGGAAGTGGTAGTGGGTTTTACTCCAAAACCTACGGACTTGTAGTGACAAATTATCACGTTGTAGCCGGTTCCCGTAGAGTAGCAATCGAAACCCAAGATGAAAGCAAATACGTAGCTGATGTAGTGCTGGTTAATCCTATGACTGATGTGGCATTTTTAAAACCCAAAGATATTCCGGATACGATTCCAGATGTAAAATTCCTGAGTTCGGTAAACCTTCAGGACATGGATAAAGTTTCTGTTCTTGGGTTCCCTTATGGAATGCCTTTTACGGTAACGGAAGGAATTATCTCTCGCGCCAAGCAACAGTTAAATGGAAGAACCTATATACAAACGGACGCTGCCATTAATCCCGGAAATAGTGGAGGTCCTTTGGTTTCTGCTTCTTCAGGAGAAATTGTTGGTCTTGCAACAAGCAAATTTGCAGAAGCAGACAATATGGGCTTTGCTCTTCCGATAGACGAAGTTTTAAATGAATTAGAATCCTATGAGAAAAATCCAAATTCTGGTTTTGCCGTTAAATGTCCTTCCTGTGATACCGCTTTGTATGAAAAGATGGAGCACTGTTCTAATTGTGGCTCCAAACTAAACCAAGAAGAGTTGTTTGCAGAGTTGAAACCTTCTCCTATTGCCGTTTTTGTAGAAGAAGTTTTTAAAGACTTAAATATCGATCCTGTAATTGCAAGAAAAGGACCAGATTTTTGGGAATTTTACCAAGGTAGTGCTCTTGTAAGGTATTTTATATTCAAAACCAACTACCTTTTTGCAACAAGCCCGTTGGTAAAATTGCCAAAGAAAAACTTGAAGGAACTCTATGAATACATTTTGAGTGCTCCTGCAAAACCTTACAGTCTCGGAATCAATGAAGGCTTGATATATATTTCGTATAGGGTTCATCTTTCGGATATTAGCAGCCACATTAGGGAGACGATCCAAAAAGATTTAAGCCATTTGGCTTTAAAGGCAGATGAAATGGACAACTATCTCGTAGATACTTATGGTTGTGAATGGACAGAAACTTCTAAAAATAGGCGTTGATTTTGCAAAACCCAAGTGACATTAGTAAAATTCTTTTATGAAAAATTTCAATTTTAAAATTCTTTCTTTAATGGTTCTGTTCCCGGTTTTCCTTTTTTCTCAGGGACCTGCGGAATCAGACAAGCACTACCAGCAAGGCAGTTTATACCTCCAAAGCAAGATGTACAATGAAGCAGCTATGGAATTTCAAAAAGCTGTCGATTTAGATCCAAATATAATTGAATACCACAAGAAGCTTGGTGAGACTTATGAAAGACTTTGTGAAGTAAGTAAAGCTATTGCTAAGTTTCAATACGTGATAAAACACAATCCGTTTGATGCGGATTCCCATTTTTTTTTAGGAAACCTCTATTTTAGACGCAAGCGAACAGGAGAAGCAATTGAAGAATTCAAAAAAGCCATTGAACTGGACACAAATTTTCCACAAGCCCATCTAAATTTAGGAACTGCATATCACAAACAAAAGCAGTTAGAACAAGCTAAAATCGAGTTTGAAAATGCCATACGATTGAAATCGGATTATGCAAGAGCCTACACTAAGTTAGGAAATGTCTATTTTGATAAAAGTATGATCGATAAAGCCATTTCGGCTTACCATACGTCCCTTGAATATGATCCCAGTTCTGATTTTACCTACTATAATTTGGGTAATGCCTATTTGTTAAAAGGCGATTTAGATAGGGCTTGCTTTAATTGGTTAAGAGCTGCTGGCTTGGGAGATAAATATGCCAACGGGCTCTTTTCTAAACATTGCAAATGAAAGTGACTCGGCAAAATGCTAAAAAACGCAGGTAAGGATAGCCTCTATCTTTACAAAGGTGTGATTACTGGAATACTGAGAGCTTCAAGGGAAAGTATCTTTTCTGGTTTAAACAATCTAGGAGTTTATTCTACATTAGACAATCGGTTTTCGGATAAATTTGGTTTCACAATCCTTATGGATTTCCAAATCCCTGCCGAATATGAACATATTAAAAAATGGTATGATGGTTATAATTTTGGAAATATAACCGATATTTACAATCCTTGGTCTATCTTGAATTACATCGTTGAGTATCAAACTGGTTTTAAGCCATACTGGGTGAATACGAGTTCAGATGATTTGTTGAAAGAAAGAATTAGAAATTGTCTTGGTTCAGCGAAAAGCGGACTTTTTACCCCCTCAAAATAAGGTGATAAATAAATTATTAAATAATCAATTTTCGCATAAATTGTAATGAAAACCAATTTTTTTGCTTGTCATTAGAAATGCAAGCTAAACAATAAAATTACCCAAAAAAACCCATAATCTGGAATTTGAGTAAGAAAAGACTCTGATTTATTCAGAGCAAGTCTTGAAAAAATAACCTCCTATTTTCTTTACCAATTTCAAGTTTTCGTTTTCTTTCAGCTAAGATAAGTTCTCTGTTTCCGTTGATTACATCAAAGGGAGCAACATAATTGATCGCAGAATGCAGTCTTTTCGTATTGTAAAAATCTATCCATTCGCCAAATTCTTTTTCACCTGTTCAATAGAAAACTTAGGCATATTTCGTAAAGATTCTTGCTTTGCCGTTCCATGAAACCTTTCGATTTTTCCATTAGATTGAGGATGATTAACCGAGGTTCTGGAATGTGTTAAACCACTATCTCGAAGAGCTTCTTTAAACTCATAAGAGATAAATTGACTTCCATTGTCAGAAATGATTCTTGGTTTGTTTTCCGTTTCAAAAACCCAATCGCAACATGCACCCCAAAGAACTATTATCACATCAAAAGACTCCATACTTTCTCGAATATCCCATTTTAATATAGCTCTCGAAAAACCATCCAAAACGCAAATAAGGTATAGAAATGTTCCTTTAAAGTTGATATAGGATATATCAGTATGCCAATGTTCATGAAGCCTTACAGGTTGCTCAAAACCCCTTTTTTAGGCTCACAAGTAGGTTTTGTCCACCTGTTGTTTAAAGATGCTCTAACAAGAATCCGATAAACTGTAGAGGGTGAAAGATACACAATATTTGTGTCTACCATCATCCAAGTTAGCCGCTTATATCCTTCTTCTATGTTTGCTTTCTTAAACTCTATTACAGCCATAATTTCTGTCTCTGTTGCCCAATGGCTTTTAGGAACATTCCTTTTACAGGAGGATTCCCATAGCAGTCCTTCCATTCGATAAATCTTTGTTTATTAACTCCAATAAAAAACAATAACTTACTCTCACTTAGACCTGTTAATTTTTTCAATCGAAGTATTTCATCCACAATTTTGTCTCTAATTTCCGGACTTGCTTGACCTTTTTCTATGCTCGACCATTCTTTTTTTTTAAGCTCTAACAATTCTTGAGATAACTCGGCAATGATTTCATTTTTTTTTGCAAGTTCTTTCTCGTAATTTTTGAGCAATTTTTTCTTTACTTGATTGTTCTCGTTTTGTTTGACCGGATAGAGCTTCTTTTCCTGCTTCCAGAATCATTTTCCACCAATGGCTTATCATATTGGGATGTACTCTGAATTCATCACAAGTCTCTATTAATTTTGATTTGTTAAAATGTTTACGAATTATATTGAGTTTATCTTCAACACTCCAATTTCGTCTCTTTTTACTACTTCCTTGTGTAGTTGTCATGTGAGTTCTCCTTTATTTTTACTCTCAAAAACTCACCTTATTTTGACACCCCTAAAAGTACGGTTTCATCTGAAGCCTAACAAAATAAAGATGCTACCTATTCAAGAGAACTTATCTTAAAACTCATTAGTGATGAATATAAAAAAAGAACTCATTTGGACACTTCTACTTTTTAGTGGTTATTTGACAATAGGTAAGAAGTTGGGCATCCATAACAAAACCAAAAATGGAGTTGTGATTGAGATCAAGCAGATAGAAAAGAAGAAGAGAGAATCAGAAAAAAAGCTTAGAGAAAGAATTGGGAAAGAACTGAAAACTGCTCTGAGTCAGATTGAAGTGAATCGATATTACAAAGAGTTAGTTGAACATAAGGTGGCAAATATCATCAAAGTGCCGATAGTGTTTTTGGGAAAAAATGCTTATTTGTGATTAAAACTTACTTAAGTAATATATCATAAGTTTTTGTAATACTTTACAGTTTCTTTTGCTTGACTACTTATATCAGGAATTTCTCTTAAACTTATTTCTTAGAAACATCAAATAAATTCACACCTAGGAAAATTTTTTCAAAAAACCTTAATTTTTTTTCCAAAAACAGGTACCAACTTTGCGTTTTCTTACCCATTATAAGTGGAGGAATACAAAATGTTGTACCTGTTTATAATTGTTTCACTTTTATTCGGATGCCAAAAACACCCTAAGAACCCTTTTTTCTTTTTTCCAGAGGATGATTTACAGGCAATTCAATTAACTTATGGAGAAAGGAATGAGAGTTCAAATAACCAATCCAAAGAAGTTGTCTATTGGGGACCTACCTACGAGGTTTATGAAAACAGAATATGCCTCAAATCCCATAAAGGAACGTTCGTTTCTCAAGAATGGGGACCGACTCTCCAAATCTGTTTTGAAAACTCTATAGAATCAGAAGCACTTCTGGAAACAGCTTTAGAGAGGCTCAAGTTCCAGCACACATCCGACAACAGACCGGAAGGTGTGTTGAAGTTTGAAGATAGTGAGGCTTATTTTAGCTTTTATACTTTATCCGAACTTACCAAAAAGATTAGAGATGCCACTATCCAAAAAGCGTTTATAGGAGATGGTACATTGTCCAAAGAACTGTCAAAAAAAATTGACTTAAGCTCTTTTTATACAACGGCTTTAAGTGGTGGCAAATCGGTTGAAACGGGTTTTGCTGCTCCTTATTTTTCTCTCTTTGGATTTGCTGATTTTATTTTGGTAGCATTTCCTACAAACAACCTCACCTTAACACCTAGAGCCAATCATTACCTAACGATCCAATTAAGCTTAACGGAAAAGATTGCTTCCCAGCTAGAAGAATTTTTTGCTAAAATTGAAACGGAAAATTTGAAATTCCAAAACCAATGTCAGAACTTAGACTTGGAGCCAAGTGAGTTTTTTTTATCAGGGAGTTTTCCTTCCAAAAAATATCTGGAATTTTATAATCCGCTTGCAGATTCTCCTCTTTGTGTGAAACAATATTACATTCACAAAGATGATGAAGTATTTGTCGTGCAAAATCCGTCAGGATTTGTGCTACCAAATGCAACCAAATTGTTTATAGAAGAAAGTTCTCCTATGCAAGGCATTGCAATCGACTCTGGTTTCTGGAGTTATATTTACCGTACCAATTTGATAGGAGTGTTTTCCGCACAGAAGAACCAAGAAAAAATTACTTTGCCATCAGAGCATGACTACAAGTGGGAGGACAATGGATTTGCTTTCTATCCGAAAAACGATATGAATTGCAGTTCTATTTTACAGATTTATTCCGGTTTGGATTCGTTATGCGGGGATCCTGGTATTCATTCTGAAATACAAAAAACGGATGGAATGTGCCGTCCACAAGACTTTGTTTTGACCGAGACAAATCCTACAGGAATACTCCGATCTGAGAAAATAGATGGCAATTTAAAATTTATCGAACTTCAATATATAGGAAATTCTACTTGTGATCCGTCCTCTCTAAAAGTGAAAATTGATGAATCTCTTGTACCCATGTTTAGTTCCCAAAAGTTGGTTTCTCCACAGAAAGTCATTTTAATTGGAAATTCAGAGTCTTTCTTAAACTTGCCAAGTATCATCAATAGGAATATAGACTCTCTTAACCCTAACAGCAAAATCCAACTAACGGATTCAAACAACGTTCATACTCTATTTTCTGGTTTGGACGAGAATCGCTTTACCATTACCAGGGATGGTAAAGGAACTATACATTCTCTACTACCAATAAACGGTAGGTGGTTTCATCATCCGGTTTATCATTCTAAGCATCTATATCCGGAAGAAGTCGGTTTTCATTATATGAGTCCTGGTGAAATAGTGAATGTCCAAAACTATAAGCCAGACAATTCGGAAGTATTCATAAATGAAATTTCCTGGATGGGCTCTTATAAAGGCAGTGAGGCAGTTGCAAATGATAGGTTTATAGAGCTTTTTACAAAAAACATAGGCAGTTTGGACGTGGAAATCATTACGGATACTCATAATGATTTTTTTTCATTTCCTGTTATGGAAAGCGAGAATTTTACGGTATTGAGCAAACAAAGTCTTACTTGTTTTCCTGATGTACCTACTGTAAGCCATACAAGTTTTAGCCTAAACACAAAAGATACAACCCTTAAAGTATACAATACTTTTGGCGGAAATTTAATAACCCAAATTGTGTATTCGCCTACACTTGGACATGGTTTTAATTCTTCTGTTTTAAAACTTCGCAAAAGTTACGGTTTTAGTGGATTCCATGATTTGTATGTAAATAGCAGCAAGTCTCTGTTTAGCTCGTTTATAACAGACAACTGCTTGGAAAATACCTTTGCAACTCCCGGAGAAGGAAATGAGTTCGAACCGTTTTTAGTTTCAGATAGCATAGAAGGAAATTTGTACCATTACTATTTGATAAAGTCAAACAAACAAGAAATTTCAAGTGTAAAAATTACCCACTACAACTATGACCGAACCTATCAAAAGGAAATAAATGTTCCGGTTCAAAAAGATGAATTTGCAAGAATTAACGTTCCCGTTGATTCGTCTTGGCAAGACACTTTGATCTACCAGTCTATGGAAAACTCATCGGATATCAAACTCTACAATTTGGATGGTTTGTATATAGAGGCGTTACGCCCACATCCCCAAAATTCACAAAACGAATGGGTTTTGCTTTGTAACAGAGGAAACAAAACCATTGATATTTCAGATTACGAAATAGAAGACAATGCAAGTACAGATGGCATCACAACCTACTTGAGTAGAAAGGGAGTTAGCCTGCCAAGTGGTTTACAGGCTGGTATGTTTGATGGTGGTAATTTTTTAATAACACAAGGGCAATGTGCCTATTTACTAGACCCTGATGCATCCAACATAACTTTACAAGAGGTAGGTAATCCTCCAACACTTGTTTTGACTACGAGTTCTACCTCTACCATTGGAAACGGAATTTCAAAAACTGACACACTTGATCTTTTTAAATGGAAAGGTGGAAATCGAATTCATATTCATTCTTTTGGAAACAAATATTCTCATTCTCCCTTTTCCATTACCGCCGAACTTGATGAAATCATTCGGTTAAAAGAAGGAAAAAGAGGCGAGGTCTCTTCTGACTATGAGGTGATAAAATGAAAAAGATTTGTTGTCTCTTATTGTGTGCAATACCTATCGTAGTATTTGGCAAGGATACCATTGGAATAAGGAACATAACCAACGCCTACAAAGTAAAGTCGGAATCCTATACGCACAACTCAGATTCTATTTTTATATTAAATGGAAATTGGAAGGAAGAATCAGAAAAATACCTCTACAACGTCCAATTCGATGTATTCAAAAAAGTAAATTCCGAGAAAAAAAATGACTTCTTTTATCTCGGAGAGAATTGTTATTTGGGAATTGTATTTTCTCGCTTTCAAATTACTTTGGGAAGAAAACTGTTTGAGAATTCAAGCAAAAACCTAAAGTCTTATAAAGACGGAAGTGAAGGAATTGGTGTCGAAACACAAATTACCAAAAACTTTAAACTCAAGTTCCAATTTGTCGACTATTACAGGGCTTATCCGCTACTTGAAAAAAACTTTATGATAAATCCGGAAGTTGAAAAGACAAATAATGGAAATAGAATTCGGCACGGGTTTAGTGTGGACTATGAAACGGAAACTTTTTATGCCTCTCTTTTTATCAAATACTTGAATCTGAAAAACTGGGGACTTCTATCCAAAGACGATCCTTATCTAAAAGATTCTGGTGACGGCGATTACATCTATCATACTGGCGTTTCTCTAAGAAAAACGATTTTCAACCTGTCTTTGGGAATGGACGCTATTCTTTCGAGAGGTCTTGACAAAGCAACTTATAATCCTTACAGGCAAGAAAACTCTATTCCCATTAGCGGGGAACTCGTTACTCTATCTTTGGACTTTGAATACAAATTTTTTTCTACTCATTTCCATGTATTTCTACCCGATAGAGACAAACGGAACAAAGAAGGAGAACTTCTGGAAACAGGTTTTATCGGAATGGGTAGCTATCCTGGCAACTCGTTTTTAATCTCTCAGTATTTGAACTACTACCCGACAGGATGGATAACACAAAATGGAATGGAAAAACAGGAAGCGATCTATCTGGGGCGAAACAATTCACTCTGGGCGTATATGGAAATGAGTTTTGTCATCAAACAATTTCAACTAACGCTGAAATACGATTACTTTATCCCTTACAAGGTTTCGGATTCCTCAACAGGGACAATCAGTGTAAAAAGAGAAGACTTTGAAAAGTTCTTCGTTGCAGAAGAAACAATCGCTCTGCGTTATGGAGATAAGGGAGCATACTTTTTAGAAGTTCAAGCTTCCAGGATGATTAGCACTTCTGAGAAGCCTATTGTTGGAAACCATGCTTTAGTGCAAGGAGGGATATGGTTTTGAAAGTTTTAAAGTTTTTACTATTTACATTAACATTGTTGTTATACTGTTCCAATAACAATCAAAATCATGATTTATTTTTATTGTTTGATGATTTCAAGGAAGAGCAAGCCAAAGCTTATTTTTCTTATCCTGGTAGGTATTCTGACCAGGAGTTAAAAAATAACGTATTAGAGGAAATCAAAAAGCTCATACGAAATACCAAAACAACTCTAGGAATTTACGCTTATTCACTAAGCCACCCGGAAGTAATCCAGGAGATTGTAAATGCACACAAGAGAGGAGTTAAAGTTAAAATCTTAGGTGATAATGATAAAGATTATACGCCACTTATACAAAATCAAATCCCTCTCGAACGCTGGAAAGCATCCGGATTGCAACACACAAAGGTAATGCTATCAGATCGTTCTACGTTGTTTATAGGTACGGGTAATTTTTCGGAGTATGGTCTCACTAACGATTGGAATGGCTATTTAAAATTGAAAGTACCCAACAATATGCAAAATGAATTGGAAGAATTTCTTGAAAATACATATACAAAACCGGCATTGATTCTAAACGGATTTTATTTTATCAATTCTCCGGATTATGGATACCTGTCCCAAAATGCCATCGTCCAAGCCATTGAAAACGCTAAAGAATCTGTTTATTACTTGATATTTGACCATTTTGATCCGATTATTAGCCATGCCTTACGAAAGGCAAGCCGTAGAGGTGTCCAAGTTATTGGGATTTATGACGCACCTGTAGACGATGAAGGAAAATATTTGATCGAAAACTTTTATGGAGTTTTGTCCTCTATCTATGAAGACGGAAACACAGATGTTGTAAATGTAGATGGAAATTATCAAGGAGGGTTGCTACACCACAAAACGATGATTATTGACAAGAAGTTACTCCTTACAGGTTCCTACAATTATTCCGTAAATGCACGAGATAAAAATCGAGAAATATTTATAGGAACGGAAGATCCCAAAATTGTAACAAGTTTTATGGAAGAGTTTGATAGGATACTCCAGAAATCATATAGGCAAGAAAACAAAAACTTTTATTCCTATGAAATAAGACTCCCTGTAAACGTAACAATTAGAGAAGACGATGTTTGTATTGATGGGCATACTTTTTCTGATCCGATTTTAGAAGTTGGAAAGGGAATTTTTAAGACCTATTTGTATTTTGATAAAGTTGATAACCAGAATTGTATTTTTAGAAAAAAATATAAAACCATATCCACAAAGTTTTCACTCAATAAGTCTTATTCATTTTCTGGCAATGATGAATTTTGGAAACCTTTGGAAATTTATAGTAGGTATGATAATCAAGTTTTTTATTCCGAAGAGATTACGGGAATTTCCATTTTTCACACTTCCAAACCCTTTAAATATGTAGCTCCGGAATACGTCTACTTTCCAACGGATGAAAGCATTTCCTTTTCTATTGCAAATACAAATCTTGCAAATACTGAGCTAACATTCTGGTCTCCGGGGAAAGAAATCAAGACTTCAACGGTTGTTTCTACGAATTTTGGAACAGGAATTTATATTTCCAATTTAAAAACAAGCACTACGGAAAAAAAACAAGGAGTAGTTTGGATTGAAAAACCGGAAGAAATATTGTTTTTTTGCTTTTGTAAAAAGGGAGAGCAGTTAAATTCATCCATTCAATTGTTTTTAGACGTTTGGCAATTTGAAAATTCCATACAAAAATACAAAGCAGCAGAAATATTGGGGTGCTACAGTGATTTGTAAACTAGATGGCTTTCGGCTTTCCCTATGAAGTTCTTTTATCTCTGTATGTATTGTAAATTTCATCAAATTGGAGGTGGATTTTTGCAAAAGCAGAAAGGATATTCGGATCAAAATGCTCCGGTTTTGTTCTTTTGTCTCCATTTAATATAATGTTGTAAGAAAAATCATGTGTGAATTCAGGTTTATATGGTCTTTGACTACGGAGAGCATCGTACTGATCACATATATTCATTATTCTGGCAACCAAAGGAATTTCCTCATTTTTTAAGCCTTTGGGATAACCGGTTCCGTCCCACCTTTCATGGTGAGAAAGAGCTATCTCAGCTCCCGTTTGCATATAAGGAGATGAACCGCTTTTTAAAATATTATAACCGTAAGTTGAATGGCTTTTCATAATTTCCCATTCTTCAGGTGTAAAAGGAGTTTTTTTTAATAGTATATGGTCCGGAATCCCAATTTTTCCGATATCGTGCATAGGACTAGAATAAAACATCAGTTCGGAAAATTTACTATCCATTCCGAGAGCTTCGGATATTAATTTACAGTAATAGCTTATTCTTTTGACGTGTTGACCAGTTTCTTCATCTTTAAATTCCGCAGCATTGCACAACGTTGTAATTGTTTCTATATAGCTATTTCTAAGTTCTTGGGTTTTTTCATGTACTCTTTCCTCTAAAATTCGATTGTTGTTTGCCAATAAATCGTTGTAAGCTTTTAAACGAACAAGATTTTTAACACGAGCAAGCAATTCTGCTTTGTCTACAGGCTTGTTAATAAAATCTTCAGCTCCGGCTTCAAGTCCTTTAAGCCTGGAAGAATGATCATTTAGAGCAGTTATTATGATAATTGGAATTTTATTAGTGTTAGGATCCCCCTTTAATCTTTTGGCAACTTCAAATCCATCCATAATCGGCATCATGACATCTAATAAAACCAAATCCGGTTGTTTGGATGCAGTTTTTTCAATGGCATCCTTGCCATTTTTGGATATAATTGTTTGATAATTTTCTAATTTAAGCAGCATATCAAAAACGGCAATGTTAGTCTCATCATCGTCTACGATTAGTATGAGGGTTTCGCTATTATTTTTCATTCAAAATTTTAACCACCATATACATGAATCTATAAAGGGCAGTCTTTATTGTAAAGAAAAAAGTAGGAAAATATGAATAAGATATTTGATTTTCGGAATTTATATGATTGATAAATTTCATTTTTAACTTGAAAGATTCCAACAATTTATTATAATTATATCAAAATTAGAGGTTATTATGACTATAAAAAAATTATTTATTATTGTTTCCATTTTGCTTGTGTTAGTAATCGGATGGTTTGCATTTGGGACAGAAGATGAGGAAACGAGAAAAAAGAAAGAAAAAGCTAGAGGTGATGTCGCTTTACTTCTCGGTGGGAGTACGTCTTCTGGTAGCAGTCAAGGTTCTACAGATAAGGATATAAAAAAGAACAAAGAAGAATCTATTTTTGAGTCTGACTTTTATAGCGTTGGTAAAGTCGATAATGTAGAAAACTCGGATAATCCGGAACAATTCATCCCTAAAGGCGAAATTCCAATTAATCCTCAAACCGGTCAACCTTATACCGAAGAAGTAATGCAGCAGTTTGAGGAATTAAGAAAAAAATTCCCGAACAATGATTTATTACCTAGAAGAATGACTCCGGAAGAAAAGGAAGCTCAAAAAAAGGATAAAGAGAGGGTTAATCAAGCTAATTTGGCAATAAGAAGCAATAAAGCTACCTTAGAAGATATTAATTTGTACTATGATTCCAAAGAAAAAGAGGTAAAAGATCGGCTTCAAATTGTGAATTATCTGGTTGATAGCTTAAAGGAAGCCGGAGAGTCCGACGAAACAGGACAAATCGACAAAATTTTAAAAAGCACAAACGATCAATTAGAACAACTTAAAAAGGAAAGAGACGATTCTTTAAAGAAAATACCGCAATAATTTCTTGTCTCTTATTCGTATTATTATTCGTAGGGGGCTGTGTAAAAAGTCAGTTCTTGCTCCCTTCGACTACGCTCAGGGAGCGTTTGGATGCTTTTCGGGCATTGAGCGTAGTCGAAATGTCCCTTATTACACAGCCCCCCTACATGCACACCATGGTTCCTATGGTTCTTCTCCCTTTGTTGCCGGAAGAGGTGGGTTATTAATTCTAGCTCTTTTTTTAGAAAATTGATTTCGATGTGTTGTTGTTTTTTTGGATACTATTTTTTTTGGTGTAGCTTTATAATCCAATTTTGATTCTAAGTAAGAAGCGAGTTCTATTTCTTCTTTATTATTAGCTACAAGTGCATTGATTTTAAAGTAAACAAAAGGCTCGAAATAATCTCGGTTTTTTAACAGTAACTGCTTATTTTTTGGATTACGCTCCACTTCATATTTTTTAAATTTGATTTGGCTTGCAAATATTTTAATAAGTTTATCTCTTTCTTTTTTTGCCAGTTCCAGTTCTTCACAAATTGGCTCTATTTTTTCTCGCAAGGTTTGAATCGTAACTTTACTATTTTTACTTTGAATATTGGTTACTAAGTCACCATATAAAATTGCATAAAAAATAATAGGTGATAAATTTCCATTTTCTAGTTGTATTGCATCAGCTATAGATAATTTTTTTCCTATCTCCAATTCAAGAAATTTGTTATACCAATTTTTATCCTTTTTTTCCAGATATTCTGTGATTTCCGAAAAGCAGAAAGGTAAAATGGAATGTTGTGCAAGGGCTTGGAAAATTTGTGCAGCTTTACATGACTTGAATACCTTTTTAAATTCCTCTGATATTTTTAAAAAAGGAATTTTTTGTATTTCAGTTGCATAGGTTTGGACTGCATTCTTTATTTCGTGGTCAATTTTTAAATTGTGAACTGTGCTAAATCTGATGATTCTAAGAATATTACTTGGGTCATCTCGAAGAACTTTAGATAGTTCTCCATCTATTTTTAAAACTTTATTTTGAATATTGCTTAAATCACCGGAGAATTTAACTAAAGAGTCTTCTGCCGGATTATATGTAAGGAAGTTGCTATAAGCATCCTTTAGCTTTTTATTTTTTTCATTTAGCTCTTTGTTCTGATTGGAAACGTGCTTATTTTTTTCAGTATTTTCCCTTTTTGAATTTTGAATATTTGTGACATCCGGACTTTTTTTTATTTTTTTGGTGCTACGTTTGATATTTTGAGAATTTATTTTTTCAAGAGCATCCCCTTCTTTCTTAAACCTGTTTATATATCTAGGTCGTACTCTATTAGAGATTTCCCAAAAAAATGCAGATTGTATGGCATCTTCATTATTTTCCGTTAAAGCTTTAATTTTAAAAAACATGAAAGATTCGTAAAAATATTCTTTTCTTTTGAACAAATCACTTTGATTTTTATTTTTATCTTCCGGATTTTTAAACCTATTTTGGCTTGCAAATATTTTGATTAACCTATCTTTATCTCTTTTGGAAAGTTCGATTCGATTGGATATGTTTTCTAGTGCTTCCCGAATTGTATGTATGGACGGATGAGCTTCATTTTTTAGAGCTTCATCCACAAGATCGCTAAAAATTAAGGCATAAAAAATGAGAGGAGTCAACTCTTCCCTTTCGGATAACATCCTGTCTGCAATCTGCAACCTGTTTCCTACCTTGGTGTTTAAAAAATCCATCTGCCATTTGTTATTTTTCTTTTTTAAATATTCTGCTACCTCCTTAAACAACACTTCAAATAGAAAATTTTCTGCAAGACCTTGGAAAATAATGGATGATTTCCATGTTCTGAATATTTTATTGTATTCCTCTAACATTCTGGAAGAGGAAGCTTTTTCTAACTCAAGCCGGTTCTTTTTAATCGCTGTGCGAGTTTTTTTCTCAATAGTTAAACCATGGATAATGCTAAATTTTACAGCTCGTAACATTCTAACCGGGTCTTCTTTAAAAGATATGTCAGGATCACCAATTACCCTTAAAATTTTATTTTTTATATCTTCGTACCCACCTACATAGTCTACGATTGACTCATTTCTAGGATCGTAGTATAAGGCATTAATTGTAAAATCTCTTCTTGCAGCATCTTCTTTGGCTGTTCCATAATTGTTATCTCTTTTTAAAAGATAATCTGTTTCCACACCATGGCTTATTTTAATCCTATGGTCTGGTAAAGATCGAAAGGTAGAGACTTCAATTACTTTTCCCTTGAATATTACATGAACTAGCTTAAATCTTCTTCCGATAATCCTACAATTATTGAATACATTTTTAACTTGATTGGGTGTTGCATTTGTAACGACATCAAAGTCTTTAGGCTTTCTTCCTAGCAATATATCTCTCACACCACCGCCAACAACATAAGCTTTGTATCCGAATTTATTCAGTCTATGGATAATTTTAAGAGCATCTTCATCTATTAAATGCTTCTTTACAGAATGAGATTCACGGTAATATCTGTTGCCATCAGGATATAACAAATAGTTCTCTAACGAAAAAGGTTTTTTCTTGAAAAAATTTTTTAGAAGTTGTAACATGACAGATAATACAAATATAGTTTTTTATTGTTAAAAAGCAACTACAATTTGACTAGTAAAAGGGTTTAATAAGCATTGGATAAAGAAATGGAGAGACCATAATGGAATTTATTGAAAGGAGTTTTACTCTACGGGAAAGATTAATTTTATTTTACTATAGCACTAAAAAAAAGTTAGAATCTTGTAATGAAGTAGGGAAAACTAAAATTTCGCTTTTGTTTATTCCTCATAGCCAGGAAAATATTGTAAAAATAGAGCTATCCGTTTATTTGATAGCTTTTTTGTTATTTATAAGCCTTTTTCTCTCCTTTATTAGCTTTGGATATTTTGTATCTTATGTATTTATCAAAAAGGATAATGATAAAATTTACCAAGAAGGTAATATGCAAAAGGTTTATTTTTTGCACTACGATTTGATGGCAGATGAATTAGATGATATTACCAAGGAAATGATTAAAAATACAAAAAAATTAAATAAAGCTACCTGGGGAAAGAATGAACTTGATTTTAATATTTTTAATTTTAATGCCGGTATATTTGATATGGAACAGATTTCCTCTTTGGACAAGGATATGGAATCGAATGTAAGTATTTTTAATACCACTGTAAAAAAGTATGAAAATCTTGGTTTGCAATTATCGAATCTAAAGTCCAAATTTGAAAATGCCATAGATTACATAGATACACGGGAAGGTATTTACCAATCCATGCCTAGCGGGAGACCATTAGCACCAAATGTGGGTATTATTACTTCTACTTTTGGTTACCGAGCTGATCCTTTTAATCAAATTACCACCGAATTCCATAGAGGAATTGACTTTGCATCTTCTTCGGGGACTCCTATTTACGCAACAGCCCCTGGAATTGTAGCTGATAGGAGTGATACTGCTTTGGTAGGCGGTTTGGGTTTAAGCATAAAACTTTATCATTCCAACGGATTTATTACGGTATATGGGCATTGTTCTGAGATTCATGTAAATCCTGGAGATATAGTTAAAAGAGGTGATAGAATTGGTTCTGTTGGTGCAACCGGAAAAGCAACTGGTCCTCATGTGCATTACGAGGTTCATATAGGTAGCGATCCTCCTTTTAATCCGAGTGAATTTATCAATCTTAACTAAAATTATCAATAGACAAAAATACTAAAATATTCTTTTTAAACAATATGATTGATAGAATAGCAATTCCAGGATTGGAAGCGTGGTGGGGAGGTCCATCAACTTTTAGTATATTGTTGATGATAGCTTTTATTACAGGTTCTATTTTGCTTCCGCGAGAATATAAACGAAAAGGTCTTATTCCGGAAGCAGCGGATATGATCGTTTTTTTGGGTGTTTTAGGTACCTTGGTTGGTGCAAAAATATTTTTTATCTTTGAAATATGGGATCAAATTTTTGTTTACAATAGAGCCTATGATAGTACATATTTGTATCCTTTAACACACTGGAATGGTTTTCCCGGACAACCTGGTCTTTGGAGCTCTTTGTTTTCCGGTGGAGGACTTGTTTTTTATGGTGGGTTTATAGTTGGAGCTCTCTTTATTTACCTCTATTTCAAAAAGAATAACCTTAATCCTGGTGAGTATTTTGATGGTGGAGCTCCTACTTTGGCAATTGGTTATGCAATTGGTCGTTTGGGCTGCTTTGTTTCCGGAGACGGGTGTTATGGCTACCACACCGATATGAATATACCACTTTTGGTTTTTACTTTTGGAGAGCATAGTGCTCACCCTTCCGGTGTCCCTGTTTGGAATACACCGGTAATGGAAGCTATTATTTCTTTTGGATTTTTTATTTATTTTCAATATTATGCGAGATTTCAAAATTTTAAAACTTATAGTTTAACCTGTCAATATTTGATGTTTCATGGGGCCGCAAGGCTTTTTATTGAGTTTTTTAGGGTAAACAAAGCAGTTATTCCTTTTGTTACTCCGCCTAAGATGGTTAATATACCCGATTATACTCAAAATCCGGAATTTTTATCCGGTTATTATTGGCATGGGTTCTCACAATCTCAATGGATGTCTATAGGTTTGATTGCTATAGGATTAATCTTTTTTATTAAATTAAAATTATGGGAAAAAGTTCCAAATAGACTTGAAGAAGCATAAGGTTCTTAAAAAGGCTATATCAAAATAATCAGTAAAAATTTATTTAACGTACTTAAGGACAGGTCTTAGACCTGTCCTTACAGGAAAAGCAATTGTTGTATTGGTACGTTCATTTCGAGAATTCACCTAAGATAAAGCTTCTTCTGAAATTATTTTCCAATTAATAAATTAGATATTGGAAAATAACTTGAAAAAAATATGTTTTAAAAAAAAGGTAAAAGGAAAATTTATTAAGATTCGGGATAGGGATATGAAGAAAATATCTATAGTTTTTATTGTTTTACTCAGTTTTTTAATCACCATAAATATAAATGGGGCGGATGAAAAAGCTTCCAAAGAAAGGAAAAATGGTACCGTTGTAAGTGCTGATGGAAAAGTTCAACTAATCGAGTATACGCCTGAGCAAACGGCGAATCTGGAAAAGTTAAACAAAGATATTCAGTTTTTTCATGACAAGCTAAATGAGCAAATTCCTTATATTGTAGCTGAAAAATTAGCAAAAAACGGAAAATATGAAAGGGATATGGACGCTTATTTGGAGCATAATCCGGCTAAAAAAACTCAGTATGTTGTAAACGAGTATTTCGTACTAACCCTTGCTGATAAAAAAGTGTCAGAAATAAAGCTAATTGAAAGAAAAGCTAATGTTGTCGCAAATAGAGAATTGGAAACAGTAGTTCGTACCATATCAAATAAAGTCAATGACAAACCTTCTGACGGAGTAGTATTAAACATCAACGTAGAAACAAGTGGTGGTCAGTTTTTGCAAGGCAATCCGGCAGATGTCTATACAAGCAATAATGATAAACCGGTTATACTACCAACGTTTTTAAGTGCAGGTTTAAAAGAAAAACAAACCTATTCGATGACTAATATTGTTGATCCGGCAGATAGAATATGGCTTGTAAAAATGTACAAAAAAACAGTAGAAAAAATTGTTCGTGATATTGACAGAGTGATCGAAAGAAGAACCAAAAGAAAAGAAATTTACACCAAAAAAATGCTCAAAAATTTGGGCAATTAATCAACTCCTGTGTTCCGCTCCCTTTGGCTATGCTTAAGGGAGCGTTTGATGTATCCCCATGGACACATGAGCCTCCTATATAACGTGAGTTTCGGATAAGAAAATTTGCAAATTTTTTAAGGGCAATCACGGGGGAATTGCCCCTACGAAAGACAAATTGTAGGGGTAAATCGGGTAAACCCCTGTGGTTACCCCTTAATTATAAATAAAAGCACCTTAAGCGAAACTCACGTTATATAGAAAAGAATCCAGATAATTTGTAACCCACCTCATTTTTCCTTCCATTAGAACTTTGATCCTTTTGATTTTTAGTTGAATACCAGGTTCTACATTTTAAATAGGCAATAAGTTGAATTTAAATATTTAATAGAATGAGAATGGATAGCAATTTATGAGAAAGTCAAACAGAAGGAAAAAGGTGGAAGCGACTCCATCTTCTATAAACAGTACCCCTGTAAAGGTTGAGGGTGATAGACCTTATAAAGTATACCAAACAATTACCGTTAGTATTGATTGGGATTCTTTTCAAACAAAGCAAAAAGTCGATACTGACTTAAGAAATCAATTAATAGATTTATATTATAAATTGCAGGATGACCCTAAAGATGTCATTGAACCTTTGGAACAAATTTTAAATTCTAAGTCTGGTGTGCCAATTGTGCAGCTTTACTTGGAAAATGCTTACCGAAATACCGGAGAATCCCAAAAAGCAAATGAGTTAGCTACCGAAATGTTTAAAAAATTTCCGGACACATTGATTGGAAAAACCGCCTATATCTCATTTTCTATAGATAATAATGATTTGGAATCCATTCCCAAAATTTTGGAAAACAAATTTGATTATAAAGAACTTTATCCGAATAGAAATTCTTTCCATATTTTTGAAGTAATTTCTTTTTTATTTGCTATGGGAAAATATTTTACCTTAACCGGAGAACCGGAAAAAGCCACAATATATCTGGAACAAATTACCAAAATTGATCCGGATAACCATTACAATAAAGAATTAGAAAAATTCATAAGCAAAAAACAAGGTAAGGAAAATATATTCAAAAGAACCATTAAAAAGTTTAAAAAATCCAAAAAAGAAGATACGGAAACCGAACAATAGTAAGGCTCACTTTTTAAGAAAAAATATAAAAGGAATATAAAATAGTTTTAATTTTAGAAAAAAAATATTCCATAGTAGGAAAATCAGGATATTTTTGTAAGATATAATTTTATAATAACTTGACAATCTTCCTAAAAATGGAATCCTCAAAAAGAGTGAGTAATATGTCATCCAAAACGAAAAAGTTCAAACCCTTTTCCAAACTTATGGATAGAGAAGGGTTTATTTTTGATTTTATTTTTGTTTGTTTAACTTTTTTGGTTGTGGCTGTAATGTTTGTTACGGGTTACAGCTATTATAAAAATTCAAATGCTATTTTGGTACTTTCTGAAGATTTGATCGACCAAATAAACAAACGAGTTATCCAAAATACTAAAAACTATCTATTTACGGCAGTAGATATGACAGAGTTAAGCTCTCGTGTTGCCGGTGAAGGTGTTGATTCACTCCTGAGTAACCAGAGTTTGAGTTCTCTCATGATTGCCGTCTTGAGACTTCACCCACAACTAAACATGTTCAACATTGGTAACGAGCAAGGCGATTTTTTGATGCAAAAGAGGATGGAAGATGGCACAATTGCTACCAAACTTATAGATCACGCTACAGCTCCCAAGGTTACATGGACCTACCGAAACAAAAACGGTGATGTAGTTAGTACTGATGTTGTAGAAGAAAGCTACGATCCGCGTGCTCGTCCCTGGTACAAAGGTGCAAAACAAGCTGGAAAACTTTTTTGGAGCGATGTATATATATTTAATACGGGAAAAGTCCCAGGAATCACCGCTTCTTCACCCGTTTATAGCGGAGAAGAGTTAAAACAACTAAAAGGAGTTTTCGGATTAGACATACCTCTGATAGAGATTTCTGACTTTTTAAACGAACTACGAGATGAGTTAAAACATCAAAAAATCAGTGATTCTGCCACTGTTTATATAGTGAATAGCAAAGATGAAATTGTAGCCTATCCGGACATCAAACAACCCATGATTTTGGAAGGCGATAAATTTCGCCCGAGAAGAGTTTCGGAATTAGAAATGGATCCACCTATAATTCCGGAATCCTACAATGAATATAAAAGACTAAAAAATCAAACCAAATTCAACTTTAAGGTAGAAGGCAAAAAATATATAGCTTCTTATATACCTTTTCCAAAAGAGCTGGAAAAGGATTGGACAATTGGTTTGGTTGTTCCGGAAAAGGACTTGATCGGTCCAATCAAAGAAACCAACCGAATGAATTTTACCATTTCTTTGGTTATTTTGTTGGCTGCTATGGGTCTTGCCATTATACTCAATCGCCTAAAAAAAGCCCTTCAAGTTAGAAATCGTTTCATTCGAGAGATTTTTGGAAAATACTTATCCGATGATATCGTAAACAGTATTTTAGAATCACCCAAAGGGCTTGTATTAGGTGGAGAAAAGCGAGTCGTCACCATTATGATGACTGACCTAAGGGGATTTACCTCAATTAGCGAAAGATTACCGGCAGAAAGCTGTGTAGGTATGATCAATGTTTACCTTGATATTATGACCGAAGTGATTTTAAAGTATCATGGGACAATCGACGAGTTTATTGGAGATGCCATTTTGGTTATTTTTGGAGCTCCAATTCAAAGAGATGATGATGCCAAACGTGCAGTTGCTTGTGCTTTGGAAATGCAACAAGCCATGAGAGACGTAAATCAAAAAAATAAAGAGTTAGGCTACCCGGAAGTTCAGATGGGAATTGGAATCAATACCGGTGATATTGTTGTGGGGAATATAGGCTCTAGCAAAAGAATGAAATATGGGGTTGTGGGTAGCAATGTAAATCTTACGTCCAGAATAGAATCTTATACGGTGGGTGGACAAATTCTTGTGTCTCAAAGTACGATAGATTCTTGCGGACCAATCTTAAGGATTGATGATCAAATGGAAGTAATGCCCAAAGGGGTAAAAGAACCTATCACAATCAGCGAAATAGGCGGAATTGGTGGTGAATTTGATGTCTATTTACCAGAGAAAGAACAGTTAAAGTTAAAAAAACTCACCAAGCCAATCTTGGTAGAATTCATTATTTTGGCTGGAAAACACGCAAGCACTGACACACACAAAGCCCAAATTTTGAGTATAGCGGATAGAGAAGCAGCTGTTCAAACATCAATTGCTATTGAGAAGTTAAACAATCTAAAAGTTTCCCTTCTGAATGAAGCAGGTGAAATTGTAGCAGCAGATATGTATGCCAAAGTAATGGGTAATGAAGAAGGTGCTTCTACCTATCGAATAAATTTTACATCCATTCCCCAAGAGGCAAAGATCGGATTGGAAGAGTTGCTAAAAATACATTCATAAAAATTTAAAAATTTAATGAGGAAAAAACTATGGAAGACAACAATAATAACACTAAATTAACGCCGGAGCAAATAATTCAGATCATAGACAAGGCAGCAGAAGAAACTATGAATGATGAAAAAATGTTAGAAGGTATAATTAGCCCTAAAAAAAATAAGCAGGAATCAGAAAAAGTATCCCAAATAATAGACAATGCAACTCAGGAAATTCTAAAAAAAGAACAGGCTGATTACCTAATCAGTGAAATTAAAAATCGGTTCCTTAAGATTAAAGGTATACAAAAAGAGAACTTTAATATGTTTGAAGTAGTACTTCATTGCCATAAATTAGTAAATGAATATAAGAAATTAGCAAGATTAAATAGCTGGTCGGAGATAGAAGCGTTGTTGGATATTGAAGATGTATAAACTACAAGATGCGAGAATACGTAAATAACTTAATAAATAAATTATTAGAAAGTTGGATTGTAAAAAAATTCAATGGTTTGAATATTGCAGACAAAATTAATGTAACTGTTTGTTCCATTATTGTTATTACTTTTATCATACTATTTCCTACCACATTAAGCAAGTTTTATACCATTAGTTTGGAATCGTCTGAAAACTATATTAAAGAAGTTTCCAAACACAATTCAAGGCTTGTTTTGGAAAAACTCATTCAAGTCGAATCTACCGGAAATTTTTTAATTACACAAATAGCTTCAAATTCCAGGACTATAGACAGGCAAAATGTAATCGGATTACTAAAAGATGCTCTAAAAAGTCAACCAAATATCTACAGCATTGGAATGGTTTTTGAACCAAATATGTTTGACGGACAAGATGATAAATACTATAACAAAGAGGGAAGCAATCATCTAGGTCAATTTATGCCTTATATATTTAGGAATGGCAATTCATTTAAAGTATCTCTAGCCATAGACGGTTTATCTGCTGGGAAAAAGAGGTTTTGGTACAACGTTCCCAAAGAAACAAAAAAAATCTATCTAGCCGAACCAGCCTATTATCATATTGCAGGAAAAAGTGTTTTGATGACTGCAATTTGTATTCCGATACTGGACTTAAAAGGTGAGTTTCGTGGAGTATTGGTTCTGGATATTGAGCTATCCTACATCCAACAACTGATCGAAAAAAACAGACCTTTAGGTGGATACTTATCTATCCTTACGGAAAAAGGAACAATCATTGCTCATGGAGCGCAGCCATCTTTAATTACAAAAAATGTTTTAGACCTTGACGAAGAAAATAAGTTTTTTACGGAGAAAATAGCTAAAGGAGAAGAAATTGTTATCTATCATAAGTCTAGTGAAACCGGTGAAGCTAATTCTTTAAAAGTTTTTATTCCTATAATTTTAGAAAATGGTAACATACACTGGAGCTTGTCTTCTATTGTTCCCAAAGCAAACATACTTTCTGAGTTTTATTCGATTTTGAGGATTATACTTTTGGTTTCGGTATTATCCTTTTTAATTATTTATTCCTCTGTTGTTGTTTTAACTCGTTATATCACAAAAAATCTAATTACGGCTTCGGTTCATTTGCGAACCATCGCTATGGGAAACTTTAACGAAGCTATTCCACAGAAATATTTTTCTTTGGGTGATGAGGTCGGGACTATCTTTAAGTCTATGAATACCATGCAAAATACAACACGAGACCTTGTGCTTCAGGTTTTGGAATCGGTTAAGATTGTTGCGAGCTCATCTGAAAAAATGAATATTGCAATCCATGAATTGAATTCACAAACAGATGATATATCTCATTCTATGAATCAGCTAACTATGGATATGGAAGCAACTTACAGTTCAACACAAAAAATCAACGATGCATCTAATAAAGTGGAGGAACTGATTCAAAACATTTCCAAAAGGTCTTTGCATGGCTCTGTCGCAGCAGGAAAGATGAACAAACGAGTCTTGAAGATTAGCCATAGTGCAAAAGAAGCCCAAGATACAACCAACCAAATCTATAGCACTACAAAAGAAAAGCTAGTCCAAAGTTTGGAAGAATCCAAAGCCGTTGAAAAAATATCTAAGCTCTCCAATGTAATATTGCAAATCATTTCTCAGACAAACCTACTTTCTCTCAATGCTGCCATTGAAGCGGAAAGAGCTGGAGATGCCGGAAAAGGCTTTTCCGTTGTAGCAGAAGAAATACGAAAACTATCTCAAGACTCACGGAATACGATCCAAGAAATCCAAAAGGTGACAAAAACAGTTATATCTTCTGTTAAAAATCTGTCCAACAGTTCGTTAAAAGTAATAGAATTTATTGATTCCAAGGTGATTCCTGATTATAAAAACTTGATTAATATTGGTGAACAATATACAAAAGATATAATCTTTATAGATGATCTGATAACGGAAATAAGTACTTCCGGAGAGCAACTCATGAGTTCTTTTGAAAAAATATTATCTTATGTAAACGAAGTTTTTTCCGTAATGCAAGCAGTTACCAACGAAACGTTCCGCATCAAAGCAAAAACCAATTCAATTACACTAAAAATCAATGATGTTCAAAAAATGATAGACGACAATGATGATAGCGTCCAAGAATTACAAGAAATTGTGAAAAAGTTTCAATTTTAAATTTTGTAGAATTTATAATAACCTTTCTAAGATACCTTTTGAATCAGAAGATAATTGTGTATAAAACTTACTTTTAAATATTTTTTCAGAACTTGTATCAATACTCCATTTTTGTTTAATCTTTTCTCGAATCGAAAATACAAACTCAACCAATTCTTTTTCAAGAGATTTATCTCTAATTTTCGTCAGTTCGTCCATTAGAAATGGGATTTTGAGTTCATACAAATTATCAAAAATTTCTTTAAACCTTCCTATTTTGTTCTGAGAGTCTGCCGCAAGAAGTAGGATACCATTTATACCCAAAAAATTGACGTAATAATTCACCACTTGAGTAGTTAAAATTTCCTTTTTTAGAGGATGAGCAAACAAAGAGTCTTTATAATTATTTTTTACAAGTTTTGGGAAATAATGTAAATACAATTCTTGATAATTTTCCGGTTGAAAAACTCCAACTTCCATAGAATTTGAATAAAGATACATTTTGGTATAAGCTAGCAATACACATAAAGCTGGTTTTGGAATATTTTTACTAACCTTTTTCCATTCATCCCAATCATGAAGTGTTGGTGGAATTTTTTCCGTAGATGGATGTAAAGTACCATTTCTAACCAGAAAAAAAGATGTTTTAATAAAGTCATCCCACCCATTTTTCTCAGTTTCATAATGGTCTATATTGATAACAAGGCTTTGCAATGCATTGTTAAGTAATACACTGTTTACTACTTCCTCAGTGACATCTTTTAATATTTTGTTTCTATCTTCCAATGAGTTGATAGTTCCTCTTTCTTTTAGATAGTTAAAAAATATCTTTAAGTTAACCTCATGGTCAGATAAATCTACTCCACCGGAATTATCCAAAGCATCAGTATAAATATTTCCCCCTTTTATGGCGTATTCTATTCTTCCAAGCTGTGTCAAACCAAGGTTACCTCCCTCAGAAACAACCTTTGCTCGCAGTTCATTTCCATTGATTCGGTATTCATTGTTTGTTGGGTCTCCTACCTTAGTATTTTCTTCAGATTCCGATTTTACGTACGTTCCGATTCCACCATTGTATAACATGTCAACAGGAGCTTTCAAAATCGCCTTGATCAAAGCCTCTCCGGAAAGTGTGGATTCCTCTAATCCAAGCACTTTTTGAATTTCACTTGACAATAGAATTGCTTTCTCTGTTTTATCAAAAATCCCACCGCCCTGGGATAATAGCTCTTTATTATAAAAGTCCCATCCGGAATTTTTGTCCCTAAAAAGCCTCAAGCGTTCTTGATAGCTTTTTTCTGGGTCTGGGTTTGGATCCAAAAAAATATGTTTATGATTGAATGCTGCCACAAGCTTAAAATACTTACTTTCCAATAGTCCGTTTCCAAATACGTCCCCTCCCATGTCTCCAATTCCCACAACGGTAATTGATTCTGCTCTAAAATCAACACCCAAATATCGAAACAATCTATCTGCATTTACAAGAGCACCTTTGGCTGTGATGCCGAGGTCTTTGTGAGAATAGCCCATTGAACCTCCGGAAGCAAATGCATCATCTAACCAGAACCTATTGTCCTGAGATATTGAATTGGCAACATCAGAAAAACTAGCAGTCCCCTTATCTGCAGCTACAACCAAATAAGGATCGATTTCATCATAAGCAAACGGTCCATTTGGTTCGGCAAAAGGCAATATTTTTTCATGGGTTCTATTGTCCGTAAGAGATAGTAAAGAACTAATATAAGATTTATAAACGTCAATTGGCAGGATGTTTTCTGCTCTATATAGATTATTAGTAATTACAAAACCTCCTTTGGAACCAACCGGCACAATTAACGTATTTTTTACCATTTGAGTTTTCATAAGAGACAGAATTTCCGTTCTATAATCCGAAGGTCTGTCAGAAAACCGTAAACCTCCTCTTGCAACAGTTCCTCCTCTCAAATGTATACCTTGGAAGTTTGATGCATAAACAAAAATTTCTCTGTAAGGTCTTGGTAATGGCAAGGATATAGGAATAGAACTGTCAATTTTATAGGCTACGGAATTTCTATAAACGCCAATTTTATTATGTAATTTATCTTTAGAACCCAGTCCAAAAAAATTGGTTCTAAGGATGGAAAGAACAGTTGTTCTAAACGAACTTAATACTTCGTCTTCCTTAATGGTTTTTGCTTTATCGGATATTTCTTTAAGCTCTTTTTCCGATGCAGGTTTGCCATTTTGAAATTTTTTTTGAAAATACTCCCATGCTATAGAACAAAATTCAGGATATTTAACCAATGTATCATTAAAATCCGCAACATGAAAAGATGAATTTCCCTGGATACAGTAGTCTCGGACTGACTTTAAAAAGAAAAGTCCATTGGCATCCAAATTTGATTTTGGTAAAACACCGGAAAGAGTATCACATGGTAAAGCACCTTTTAGCGTTAGGCTAATTGCTTCTTGCAAGCGGTTGTACAAATTGTCTTTGTCTTCCATGTAATCAAAAAAGAATTCTGACTTGGCATATTGTTCCCCACCAAACATAAATCTATAAACCCTTTGGGATATGGGAGATAGGGAAAGGCTTGTTAAGGCTGTTACCCATAAAGACAAAGAGAATTCTAAATTTTTGGTGACAGCATGAATAACAGTGGTGTCATTTCTTAATTGCGTTACATCAATAATAACTCTATCATCTCCAAGATTTTTAACCAGTTCCAAATCTTGGATAGCTTTTTCCGGACTGTGGGTTGCCTTATAATCTTCCCAATACCCAACATTTAAATCATCAAAGTTTTCATTAAATTTTTTCTCCCAACAGAGTTTCAACTGATCCATCCAATCCATAAATAGATATTCTATTTGAGAAGCCAGTTCTGGTAATTTGGATTCATCGATGTTAGGGTTACGTACTATCAAAAATCCTTCAAAAATCTTATCTCTATAAACTTCATAGTCTTTTAGAGAACAGTTTGGAATTTCTTTTTGGATTAAAAAATATACCTGTTTCCATTTTTCCTCTGACCATTTTTTTTCTGGAACAAATGTTATAAATAAAACAAGACCATGGTTTAATAAAACAAAACTAGAGTGAATTTCTGTTCGCAAAGAATGTTCCATTAGAGAAGAAAAGATTTGCCTATAAAGGTGTTCTGGAATTAAAAACAAAAGTTCTTTTGGCATATAGTTAAACATCATTCGAACAGTCCTGCCCAAACCGGAATTGTACTGTATGTTTTCTTCTGCTATAAATTTATGAAGATTTCTTTTTAAAATGGGTATATCATTTAAGGCAGAATTTCTGGCTGCTTGGCTTAGACTTCCCGATAATAACAAGCGATATCCCTGGTTTACAAATGCAAAATAGAAAATATTCCCTTCTCCAATCAAAGACGAATCTTGGGTTTCCAAACAATATCTACCCGGAGATGGATTATTGGGGAGGGCTTTAATCCAATCAATAACTCTATCATCCGGAATATTTCCTAATCTGAATTCAGTTTTCTCAGCAGATGAAAGGTAATAAGTTCCTTCCCATACATAGCCTTTTGTTAATAACCATTGGATAAATTCAGAGTATTCTTCACCCCATTTTAATAAGTATTTTGTATTAATATCGGTAAAAAACAGCTTATAATCATTGATAATGTTTAAAATTTTTATATAAGATGATTGAATGTTAGATATAAGTTTAGATAATAAAACTTGTTCAATATCATTAATTTCTATATAATACATTTCTTCTTTTTCGGAAGGATGAAAATGTAAACTAATTTTGACGATAATATGTAAAAGATAAAAAATCCTTCTTAATTTTGCCGTCACAAAAGGTGTTGATTTATAGACAATCATAAGATAAACCGATTTTTTACCATCTTGGGATTCGCTTTCATTGAGGTAAGAATATTGAATGGCAATTGGATTTGCCTCTATAGATTGATAGTAATTCCAAAGTCTGGATTCAATAGAATTTTGGTTTTTTCTGTTTGTTTGGTTAAAGCATTTGGATAGGGACGAAGTAAAAAATTCTTTATTCATTGGCGTATTTTTCCTCCACAAATACAACGATAAATAAAAAAAAGAATTGGAGAAAAGAATTTTTATTAAAAAGACAAAAAAATTTTATATTAAAAATTAGGAGTTAGTTTTCTTATTCTTTGGTTTCCTGTATCTGCAAAATAAACGTTTCCAGCACTATCCACATACAACCCCCTAGGACGATAAAGAGGAACAGTTGTAGCGCTCAAATCGCTATCATCCGTAAATCCTTCTTTTCCATTTCCGGCTATTGTATAAATATTTCCTGAAGATACGTCAATTCTTCGGATTCTACTGTTATATGTATCTGAGATAAATATGTTTCCACTAGAATCAACCGCAACTCCGTAGGGCTGGTTTATTTGAGCTGATGTAGCTGCACCTTTATCTCCGCTATAGCCTTTTGTTCCGGTGCCGACAACGGTTGAAATATTGTTACTTGTATCTATCTTTCTGATTACGCTATTGTTATATTCTGCAAAATAAACGTTTCCACTTGAGTCTACGGACACACTAACGGCTGTATCGATATTAGCAGACGTAGCTGCCCCCCCATCTCCACTGTATCCTCCCGTACCTGTTCCGGCGATAGTGCTAATTGTTGTACCAACTATCTTTCTGATTCGGTCATTTGACAAGTCCGCAATATATAAATTGTTGCTGCTATCTCCGTATACGCTATAAGGGCTTTGAAGCTGAGCACTCGTAGCTGCTCCACCGTCTCCACTGTATCCTCCTGAACCTGTTCCGGCAATGGTACTAATAGTGGAACCGGTAATTTTTCTAATTGCGTGGTTTCCAGTATCAGCTATGTATACATTCCCACTACTATCAACATAAACGTCACGAGGTAATTTTAGAGTAGCACTAGTCGCTGCACCACTATCTCCGGTATAACCGCTTGAGCCCGTACCGGCTATAGTACTCATAGTACCTCCGCTATCAATCTTTCTTATGCGGTAGTTAAAGGTATCGGCTATATATATATTACTGCTTGAGTCTACATAAACGCCATAAGGATTATTTAGGGTTGCACTAGTCGCTGCGCCTCCATCTCCGGTAAAGCTACCATTTCCGTTTCCTGCTAGAGTTGTTATCCCATAGCTATAAATTACACTATCTCCATTTGAGGTGTAAATTGCTTTATTTTCAGCAGTGTCTTTTATAATTATATTAAAATAGTATTGGCTACCGGAAGATAATCCGCTTGGAGTGAAGGTTGTAACTTGTAAAGTAGTTGTTTTATACTTTTCCCATGTCCAATTAGATGTCCAATCTTGTGCTACGGTTCCATTTGCCTCTGCATCATCTACCGTATCCAAATTGTTAGTTGTAGAATAGACAATTTTATACTGAATATCTGCTGCTGCGGTCTCGTTGTCACTGGCTTGTGCCCAGGTAAGTTTTAGAGAACCCGATGTGTCTTCAAGTAAAATTGTACCTTTACTACCAGGGGTAGGAGAAGTTGTATCAGATTTGGATAAAAGTAAGTATAGCATTGCATTCAAGCTTTGGTAGTCAGTTGTATCTTCTGCGGGAGTTAATCCCAAAGCTACCAGAACATACCCACAATTAGCCACCGAAAAAGAAGCAATGGTTATAAATAAAATGAATAAAAACTTATTTATCTTTCGCATAGTCAATTTCCTCTTATTTTTACAAGTTATTCTCTTGAACAAAAGCCATTTATAATTTTAACATTTGTTAGAGTTAGTATTTTCAATTTTTCAAAGTTTTTTTACCTAATTAATTTGACTCTTTTTTGAATTAAATTCTATAATAGGATTAGAATAAAATCAAGAAAAAATAAATATTTATTTTAGCATAATATCTGCTATCTGCTGTACCAGATTTTTGGGAAGAACATCCAAGAGTGTTGTTAAGGATTTATTTGCTAAACCGGGAATGCAAATAGATTGCTCTCTTTCAAGAGCTTCTAAGGATTCCTTAACAACATCCGCAGCATCCATCCATAAAAAACCAGGAATTTTTGATTCGTCAAAATTGGCTCTAGTCTGAAATTCGGTTTTTGTAAAACCAGGGCATAAGGTTTGTAAAACAATACCGGAATCTTTGTACTCTTTGTGTATTGCTTCCGTAAAACTTCTCACAAAAGATTTAGTAGCTGCATAAGTAGCGTTATAAGGAGCAGGTAAAAACCCGGCAATAGAGGCAACATTAATAATTGCACCACCTATTTTGCTTTTAAAATTTGTTAGTGCAGCATGTGTTAATCGAACCAAAGCAACAATATTAAGATTAATTTGGTTAATTTCTTGATCAATTTTTAAATCTACAAATTTTCCCGTTGTTCCGTAACCAGCATTGTTTACCAATAGGGATAAATTCTTATCAGTTGTCACCATTTTTACAATTTTTTTAAGGTCAGTAGATTTTGTTAAATCTGCTTCGATAATATCTACCTTGGAATCGGAATTTTTTTTTATATCTTCTGCCAATTGATTTAATCTTTCTGTATCTCTTGCAATAATTACGATATCATGGTCTTTTGCTAATTTTTTTGCAAATGCAGCTCCTATTCCGCTAGAAGCACCGGTTATATAAGCTTTGTTTGGTTCTATTTTTTGTTCTAGAGTAATATTCATAGTAAATTCATAGTTAAAGTGGCTTTGTTTTATTTCAAAATATTTTTTAAACAAATATAAAGATTTTTTAAAATTTCATACCTATTCCCAAAAGGGCGATTTTGTTAGGGGCTGTAATTAATTTATTGTAGCTTTCACCTCTAAATTTAAAATCTAAAAATTCAATTTCTCCTTCAAAAAATGTAAAAAAAGATGAAAAGTTCAATTGTATTCCTATTTTTGTGGAGCCTTTTGTAACATTGCATTTGGTGTTTCCGGAACATAAGCCGTAACCAACCCCGATTCCTAAATAGGGATCAATCAAACCGTTTCCCAAAACATGATAATTGATCCCTAATCCGATAGTATCCGTTTGCAACTTTGCAATGTCCGAGGAATAAGATTTGTTAGACAAAACGCTAAGTCCTAGTAATATGCTATAAAATGAATTAGAAGAATAGCTGCTTAATTGCTGTAATTCGTAAAAAGGTATAAATTTATCTGCCGGATGGTTGGAAGCCTTAATTTTAAAGGTAGTATTTGTATAATCAAAGGCAAATCCAATGGAAGGATTCATCCTATATTCGGCTCCTATTCTAATGGGTGTTGTTTCGGTCCTGTATATGGTTTTGTAATCAGTGGAAAGAACCGCCAGCGATTTAAAAATCGTAGAGTCTGTATTAATACTAAGAATCGCATGGTTTGTTAGAGTAGACTGTGCATGATAACTTGAGCCTGCTCTTTGAATTTCACCTGTTCCTCCGGCAAAGAAAATATACCATTTGCTTTTTTCTGTTTCTTCAGCTTTTAAAGAATTTCCCAAAAAAGGAATTAATAGAATAAAAAGGAAAAATTGGATTATTTTTTTGTTTTTCATTTTGTATGCCTTTATAAGACTATTTGAATTTTGCAATAAAAAAGTCTTTTGTTCCGATTAGTGTGTTTCCGTCTAAATTGCCGGATGTGTATCCAACGATACTTATAGTATTATTTGTGTCGTAATGAATCCCATAAGAATAGGTTTCCGAAGCATTGGATGCTCCCAAAAGGGTAGCGTTCCCTTGTTTGCTTCCGCTACTGTTATATTTTAGGATATAGGCATCCTTACTTCCGGTTAAACTTTGCCCGTCAATGCTAACACCCGTTGAATCAGTGGTGTAAATATTTCCATTGCTATCGCTGACAATATCTCCTAAAGAGGGAACGCTTTCAAAACAAGCTGTGTTAGTTTGATAGTATGTACCAGTCATCTTGACCCATTGTTTGTCACCGTTTGTATCGTATTTTGCCATAAAATTGCCTTGTGAAGTAGTTGATGTATTTCCATCAATATTGCTGGTGCTGCAACCATGTATGTACGAGTTTGAATTACTATCAGAAGAAATTTTAAAACCATAAGTTGGAGAACCGGAGACTCCTAACAATTTTGTCCATTGTAAACTCCCACTTGAATCATATTTAACTATAAAGGAATCTATAGTACCGGTTAAAGACTGACTACCTAAACTTCCATTAGTATATCCTGTCACAAAAATGTTTCCATTTGTATCTACGTTTGCACCACTTCCATTAGTTAAAGCACTGCTTGCACCCTGCAGTTTTGTCCATTGTTTGGTTCCGTCCGAATTGTATTTTACCAAAAATAAATCCCTACTTCCGGTTAAAGTTTGACCGTCCAAATTACCTTCCGTGTAACCCGTAACGTACGAATTTCCAGAGCTATCCATTCCAATTCCGGTAGAATAAGTTGAAACACTTGCAACACCAAGGAGTTTTGTCCATTGCTTGGTTCCATCCGAATTGTATTTTACCAAAAATAAATCCCTATCACCGGTGATGGTTTGTCCGTCCAAGCTACCGGATGTATAGCCGGTTATATAAGCGTTTCCCGAAACATCAATAGCAATGCCTGTTGAAAAGGTAGAGGCATTGGAAACACCTAAGAGAGTTGTCCATTGTTTATTTCCATCGGAGTCATATTTTACCAAAAATAAATCAGTTGTTCCGGTAATAGTATTTCCGTCAAGTGTTCCCGAAGTGTATCCCGTAGAATAATAATTTCCGCTACTGTCTGAAGTAACGGCGGTTCCGGTGGCTGTTGTACCGCTACCGCCTAAAGTTCTAGTCCAAACTTTTGTTACTGCGTTTGTTTCTTCGGTTAGATAAATAAATGCAATTTTTGCAATTGCTCCGGAATTGTCTATATCCGGTTTACAGCCGATTAATAAAATTACGGATGAAAAAAAGAAAAAATACAATTTAGATTTCATGTTCATTTCCGGTTTAAGATCAATTATATCAATACCCATTATCCATGGCTAATCATAAGAACAAGCTTAAAATTTTTTGTTACGTATATCAAGCAAACTATAGTTGACAAATAATTAAAAGTGTAAACTATAGTTTACATGGTTGAAATTCTTATTTATGAAACCAAAAACGGACGAAAACCTTTTGAGGAGTGGTTAGACTCAATAAAAGATATAAAAACCAAAACAAGTGTAAAAAAAGGAATTGAGAAACTTAAAAACATTGATTATAGAAATTTCAAACCAATAGTAGGGATTGAAAATTTATTCGAATTAAAATTTTCAATTGCTGGAGGAATTAGAATCTACTTTGGAAAAGTTGATAAGGCAATTATCATACTACTATGTGCGGGAAACAAAAGTTCGCAGAGAAGTGATATTGCAAAAGCAAAAGAATATTGGATTGAATGTTTAGAGGATTGAATTTGAATGAAATAGTCGGAGGAAAAAATGCCAAAGAAATGGATGAAATATCAAAAATGGGAAGACTTTTTAGATAAACGATTTATAAATAATCCTGAAGAAAAAGATGCGTATATAGAATTATCCCTAAAAGAATACGAAGAAAATAAAGATTTAGATGTTTTATTATATTCTTTAAAGAACGTAGCTCGAAGTATGGGTTGGAAACAACTGGAAAAAGAGACAGGAATCACCAGACAGGCTCTTTGCAAAGCTCTTTCTGTAAATGGTAATCCGACTATCTCAACTTTACAGAAGATTTTAAAAGTAATGGGGTATACGTTCTCCTTTCAACCTATTGTCTTAGAAAATTCTCGCTATGCTAAAAAAATAGTAAACGGATAATCTAAAAAGGTTTTTCTATGAACAAACGAAACTCCTCAGATTTCTTTGGGCATTTCCGAACTGCACCGTTATAAAAAATTTTATGCTTTTCAATAAAATTAATAAATTCTATAAGGTTAATTGACAAAAAATTGCTATAAGTTTTTTGCCAATTAAAAC
The DNA here is from genome assembly GCA_024233865.1 of Leptospiraceae bacterium. Classification (GTDB taxonomy): domain Bacteria; phylum Spirochaetota; class Leptospiria; order Leptospirales; family Leptospiraceae; genus JACKPA01. The sequence continues at coordinate 127,213 of JACKPA010000018.1, forward strand.
TTAATGTATTAGGGAAAGACATGGAAAGTGTATACCAACAGTATAAAGATGTAAAAGACTCTAGGGTTTTGGTGTTTTTTAAAGGAGCTGTAACCCAGGGAGTGTTAGCTGAATTTGGTTCAATGATTAGAACTTCTCTTTCTTATGAATCTAAACTAAAAAAGATTTTTGCAGTGTTTATTGAATTGGCACAAAATATATTCCACTATTCTGATGAAAGAATTTATAGTCAAACTGGAGAAGAAAGCGGTATTGGTATAGTTATTATAGACGAGAAAAATGATAGGTATACTTTGCGATCCGGAAACTTGATATCGAACGAAAAACTGGAGAAAATGAAAGAAAAATTTTCATATATCAATACTCTTGATAAAGAAGGTTTAAAAAGCTATTACCAAAAGCTATTAAAACAACCAAGACCAGATGAAAGTAAAGGTGCAGGTCTTGGATTTGTAGATATAGCTAGAAAATCAGATGGACCTCTAGGGTTTGAAATCGAGAAAGTAGATGAAAAGTATTCTTTTTTGACCATATCTGTCCTATTTAAGAAAGAAGATTAACATTAATTTCACTTGATAGGTTAAAATTCCATGATCGAAAAAAGAATCGCTGAAAAAGTAGATTTTTTGAATAAATATCTAATGATATTAGATAATACAGAGCCAATTCGTAAAAGCGGCAAAGTAGAAAAGGTTGTAGGAAATGTAATATATTCTATGGGACCTCCGGACACAAGAATTGGTGAACTCATGGATATTGAAAAAAATGATGGTAAAGGATATTTACAATGTGAAGTAGTTGGGTTTGACGGACACCAATACATTTTGATGCCACTTGGAAAATTGGAAGGAATATTTCCCAAAGCCTTTATCTTTTCTTCCGGTAAAAAGTTAACGTTGCCTGTTGGAGATATATTGTTAGGACGGGTATTAAACGGGGCCGGAAAACCTATTGATGGAAAAGGTCTAATTTTTTCCGAAGAGGAAAGAGAATTGGAAGCTGAGTCTATCAATCCTCTTGATAGACCTATTATCAAAGATATGCTTGTCACTGGTGTTAGAGCCATAGACGGAGTACTTAGCATTGGCTGTGGGCAAAGGGTTGGTATTTTTTCCGGTTCGGGAGTTGGTAAATCAAGCCTTTTGGGAATGATAGCCCGGTACGCAAGTTCTGATGTAAATGTGATCGCTCTAGTTGGAGAAAGGGGAAGAGAGGTTAACGAGTTTTTGGAAAGAGACATCGGTCCGGAAGCACTTTTAAAATCTGTTATATTTGTAGCCACTTCGGATTCCCCCAAAATGCAGCAGATAAATTGTGCGTTGCTTGCCACTACTACTGCGGAATATTTTCGAGACAAAGGCTTGAAGGTGAATTTGCTTGTAGATTCTTTAACTCGCTTTGCCCAAGCCAATAGGGAGCTTTCAGTTTCATTTGGGGAGCCTTCCATTACAAGAGGATTTTCTCCTACGGTTTTTACCAGATTATCGAGGTTGGTTGAAAGAACTGGTACGGATAAAAACGGAGGTTCTATTACCGGAATTTACACAATACTAACGGAACCGGACGAAATGAATGACCCAATTGCAGACGCAGTTAGAGGATATTTGGACGGGCACATTGTTCTTTCTAGAGAGCTTGCCGAAAGAAACCATTATCCGGCTATAGATATTCCTTCTTCTATTTCTAGGTTGACACCCCAAATTGTAACAGAAGCGCATTTAATGTATGCAAATTTTGTAAGGGAATTGATTGCAACCTATAGGAAATCGGAAGATTTAATAAAATTGAATGCTTATGTCCATGGTTCGGATGCCAAAACGGACTTAGCAATTGAAAAAAAAGAAGTGATTGATGAATATTTACAACAAAAGATTGAAAGAAAAAGTTCGTTTCATAATACATTTATACGGTTAAAAGAAATATTTAAACAAGATCAGGAAGAGGAGGAATAAACATAAAAAGTGAAAAAATTCAAGTTTAGACTAGAATCTGTTCTAAAAATACGGACAATGAAAGCAGAAGAAGAATTGAGAAATCTCTCAAAAATAGCTGGAAGTATTAATAAATTACAAAACGAAATTGTAAATAACGATAAAGAAGCGGCTCATTCCATAAACCAATTTCAATCAAGCGTAGGACAAGATATAAATTATATAAGGATATTTGATGCGTATTTAAAAAGACTTTCACTCCAAAATGATAACCTAAACAAACAAATCAAGGAACAACAAGGAGCATTGGCTGAATCCAGGAAAAAAGTGATAGAGGCGAAAAAAGAAGCAGAAGTACTTGAAATTATTAAAACCAAACAATTTGATGAATACTATAATACATATTTAAAGCGAGAAAAAGCAGAGGAAGAAGAAAGGAATAATAATCTATTTATTTCCAAACAAAAAGAGGCAGAATATGAAAAACCTTATAAGGAAAGCAAACCAATTGCTGAATCAGAGCAAACCCCAAGTTCTTCCAAACCAGAGCGAGATAAATCAGAATACGAAAAGCTCCAAGAGTACGTTGACACATATTTCCAAAAATGAGAAAAATTATTTTATTGAATGGAAAGGAAAATGGTTTCATAAAGAGGCAAGCAAAGAATTGGAACTTCTTAACTCTCTAACAAAGCTAAGTGATAAAATAAGTGATTTACAAGAAAAAATTTCTAAATTAGATACAAGAATGAAAAATTCTAATATCACTACCTAGGGACATATAACATGACATTTACAGATCGGACTAGAGTAATCTATTTAATTATTTTAATTTTATTTTTATTGGTAATAGGCTTCTTTGTTTTAGATCATTACCAACTGATTGAAGCTGATGAAATTTTTCCAATATTGGCAAAAAAACCGGCAACAGTTGAGTGGGATAAAGAATCTCCCACCGAGGTTGAAAAGCTTGAGTTTCAAAAAGCAAAAGAAAGGTTGTTAGAAGATATAAATGAGATCGAAAAAGCCAAACGCCAGCTGGCAATGGAAAAAGAAAAGATTAAAAACGAAAATGAGATGTTGGATCAACTCAAACAAGGCATAGACCTAAAGGAAAAAGAACTGAAAGAAAAAGAACTGGAAGAAAAAAATCGGCAAGCTCGCATAAAAGTTATGGCTGAAAAAATATCCGGTATGCCTCCTAACAAAGCAGTTGAAATGCTACAAAACTGGCCCGACGAAGACATTATTCAAGTTTTTATACAAATGGATAAAAATGCAGAAGCAGAGGGTACGCAAACAATCACTACCTATTTGCTCACTCTATTTCCACCGGAAAGAAGAGCTTCTATTACAAATAAATGGATGGATAGCGAGGTTGATGACAGTTCGGATTTGTTATAGTTATAGGGTCATATTTTTATATATACAACATATAAGGCTTGGTTATAATGGAATACTACAGGGGATTTGCTAGGTAGAGATAGAATGGAAATAACCAATGATTTTGTTTTAAACCATGAAAAACCGAAAGTTATTTGCAGCAAAGAAGACTGGGATTGTATTCAGTCTGTTTTAAATGGAGATTATTCTGGTTTTGAGTGTTTGGTAGATAAATATAGCGGTATGGTTTATTCCCAAGCGATTAAATACACTCAAAATCAAGAAGAAGCTGAAGATATCACCCAGGATGTGTTACTTATTCTTTTTGAATCTCTTTCTACTTTCCGAGGTGAATCACAGTTTTCTACTTGGTTGTACACTATTACAAAAAATGAAATTATTAAAAAATATAAAATAAAGCAAACATTGCTTGTCGAAGTCTATGAAAACCCTACGCAATTTGAAAAATTAAAAAAATGGGGATTGTCCCCGGAAGTTCAATTGTTAAAGCAAGAGATGGCAAATACAATAAGAAGCTTAGTCGCAAAACTTCCCCATTCCTACAAAAAACCGCTTATTTTATATTATTTTGAAAATATGTCTTACAAAGAAATTGCTGAAAAGCTAAATATCAAAATAAACACCCTTAAAAGTAATATTTTTAGGGGGAAAGAAATTATTAAGAACTGGTTATATAATGAGCACTGAAGATTATGAAGAAGAAAAATTAAAAGAAAAATTAAAGAAACAGATATTCTCCAAAATTCTTCCTTCCAAATATTTTCAATATTTGACCTATATTTTTTTACTATTGGTTATTTCACCTTTGGTTCTTATTATTATTAGCCCCAACGTTATTAAAGATCCCGATCTTGTTTTACCTCTATTTTTAACCATGGGAGGTTCCATAATTGTTTATTGTTTTCTAGTCGGGATTTTATTAATTAATATGAAAATTCCTTTTGTAAAAGAATGGAAAGACAAACTTGGTTATTTAAAATGAAAACACTGTTATATATTTTATTCTCATTTTTTATAATGACTTTTCTGGATAATCTTCAAGCTCAAAAGTCTAAAATCAACCCGGAAGAGTTGTTGAATATGGAAACGGATAAAGCGATTCCCGTTATATCAAAATTATCCAAAACAGAGTCAGAAGAGTTGATCACCCAAATCCGAATAGAAGCCAAACGGCATTATCAAGAAATAGATAATTACTATTTTTTAATTCACCATTTGGAAAGTATGATCGCCATTGAAAAAGAGCAATCTCGCTTAAAGAGCCTTAATTATGTGTATGCCCTTGGTTTGATATTGTTTTGCGGATTCCTGGGTTATGTGTTCTTTCAGCAGCGAAAGGCTATAGAATCCATCAATCGATTTATAAGAGACTAAATTGTAAAACTATGGCAAACTTTAGTATTCAAGAAATCCAAGGTCAGGATCATGCTCTACGATATGTTGAAAAATATCTCCAAAACACGAACCGAATTCCACCTCTTCTCATTTTTTATGGACCTGATGGAGTTGGAAAATGGTCTCTCGCAGAAAGGTTTTCTTTTCACTTGCTTTGCTTGAATTCAACAGGTTGCGGTTTGTGTCCTTCTTGCAAAGCTTTCCTTAGCAATTCTCACCCGGATTATATCGTTTTTCCTTCTGATAGTAAAATTGCGATAGGTGAAGAAAAAGAGCCTTCCGAATTTACAATTAGGTGGTTGATTGCAAAAAGGATTAATTTTCAACCCCATTTGTCTCAGTTTAGAATCGTTTTGTTTCCGGATGCTTCTTTGATAAACAATGAGGCAGAAACTGCACTCCTAAAATCTTTAGAAGAGGCTCCTAAACATACAAAGTTTATTTTTATTGTAAACAACCTTTCCAAGCTAAAACAGACTATAATCAGTCGAGGAATTTGCGTTCCCTTCTATTATTTAAAAAAATCTTTACTTAAAGAAGTTGCTTTGAATAAAGGTTTATATTTGGAAGAGTTTTTTGGTGGTAGCTTAAACCCTTATGATATTCCGGGTGAGGTGATTCAATTGTCTAAGGAAATGGTTGAAACTCATATTCATGATTCCATTGCACTTCTTCAACTGGAAAACTGGCTAAAGATGTACAAGGATACTCACCCCGAATGGAAAGAAGATTTTAATTATACGACATTTTTGGATTTGGTTGGTTTGATTTTGATTTATTACTATTCCCAAAATAATTACGACCAGAATATTCCCAAAATAAACTGTGTTTTTGAATTTAAACAAGGACTCATAAAAAATATTGCCAATTTGGAACCTTACCTTTTAAGCAAATTGTTTTATCAACTCTGTAATCTTACATGAATATGATAGTATTTACACCCATTTTTGAAAGTGATTTAAAAGAGAAACCTTCTATTCCCAAATATGACGGAATTCAAATGAGTTTGGATGAATTTCTTACCTCAGAATTCGAAGACCCAGGTTTTAAATATGAATGGAATAATGGATTGCTCGAGGCAGAAGAAAAATTGAAATTTAGCGAACAAAGAATTGTTTTAATTTTACAGAGAACTTTTAATAAAACATCTGCTTATCAAAAAGGAGATGGATTGCCTGTAGAAGTAGAGTGTTATTTGCCAAAAGTTCAATCTGTTAGGAAACCAGACCTATGTTATCTAAGTTCTTTTCAAATTCAAAATTGTGAAGATAAAGCCGTAAATCAAGTTCCATCTTTTATAATTGAAATTATTTCCAAAACGAATACTGCTTTCGAGGTTGAAAAGAAAAATAAAGAGTATTTCGATGCTGGTGTAAAAGTTGTTTGGAATATATTTCCAGAGCAAAAAATGGTGAAAGTTTATACTTCAATCAAATCAGTTCAAATTTGTACTGACAATGATATTTGTAATGCGGGAGATGTTATTCCGGATTTTCAAATTAGGGTTAATGAGATTTTTAAGTAATAAATTTCCTCTACATAGAATAGTAGCGCGACTATTCCTTATTCAAATGTCATTTTTTCTTTTTTGAATGGTCTAAAATCATTGGACCATGAGTTCTTCCATTGATAAATTGTTGAACAACTTGGTTGGATGTGTTTTTAATGTCGGTTACTGTTCCGCAAAAAATGATTTCGCCTTCATAAATAAAGCTAATTCTATCCGCAATCATATAGGCACTTTCCATATCGTGGGTGACAACAATAGAGGTCACTCCTAATTCCTTTTTTAACCTGAGGATCAATTCATTAAAAACGTTCGACATTACCGGATCAAGACCAGACGTTGGCTCATCGTAGAGTAAAATTTCAGGATTGGTGGTTAACGCCCTTGCGATACCAGCTCTTTTTTTCATCCCACCACTGATATCAGCAGGAAAATTATCCTTTGCCGGTAAAAGGTCAAGCCAGCCAAGCTTTTCCGTAACAATTCTGTCCAACTCTTTCCCTTTGGCAAGCTTATGCTCTCGCAAAGGAAGTGCTACGTTTTCATAAACAGTCAGCCAATTGATAAGAGCCCCGGATTGAAACATTACACCCATTCTTCCTCTTAGCTGTTTTTTGATTTTTTCTTTTGAATGAGAGATAGATTGACCGTTTATCAAACAATCTCCAATGTCCGGAACAACAAGACCGGTTATATGTTTCAAAGAAACGGATTTCCCCGTACCGGAAGGACCTAACAAAACCATAGTCTCACCTTTTCTTACTGAAAAGTTGACTCCTCTCAAAATTTTCCTGTGTCCAAAAGTTTTGTGAACATTTTTTAATTCTATTGCCGGAACTTGATTTTCACTCATTGTACAACTCCATTATTTTCGAGCGTCTCTATAATGACTGCTTAGCTTATAGTATTGCAAAATATCGGTAAATCTCACGTATCCAATAACAACATCATTTTCTATAACGGCAACCTTATCCACATCCGAATCTAACATTATATTAAATACTTTGCCAACGGATTGCCCAAGGTGAATGGAGGGTACGGAGCTATCCAAAACGTCTTCCACAATAATTAAGTGATAAGACTCATCTTCGATAAGTGCTGTTTTACGAAGTGAGATGATACCGAGGTATTGTTTTTTTTCATTTACTACAACAAAATCACTTTCACCTATTTTGTAAGCATCTTTCTGCACGTCTTGTAAATGCTTATCGTTTGTGACAATGGCGTTACTCTTTAATTGAGAACGAATGGAATTTATTGTCAGAGAATCGAGGATTTCCGCTTTCATATCCCATTCATGAGCCGGGGATTTGAATCTATTTTCGTATTGTCCTTTGTAGATTGCGTATTTATGAGAAAGAATATAGGCTATCATCGAAACTATTATCAGAGGAGGAAGCAAAACATAACTTCCTATCATCTCGCAAATCATTATCATTCCGGCAATGGGAGCTCTGGCAATTCCGGAATAAAATCCGCCCATTCCAACCAACATAAAGGAAGTGATATGAACGTCCACATTGATTAAAAAACCTTTGGCAAGGATTCCGACAAACCCGCCTAATGAGCCTCCTATAAACAAAGAAGGAATTAACAGACCTGCAGAACCTCCGGAACCAATTGTTAAAGAAGTTGTAATTCCTTTTAGAACTCCAAAACCCAAAAAAATCAAGGCGATCATCCAAACAGAGTCATTTTGTAAAAAACTGGCTTCGTTGTTTAACAAACTTTGTAAAAATCCGCCGCCCTGTCCAACAACATCTGGTAAAAAAAAGCCAATACACCCTACAATAAAACCTCCCAAAGCCGGTTTTAAAACGGGATGAATTTTAAGGCTTGCTGAGACTTCTTTCACTTTATTGAAAAGTAAAATAAAGATTTTTCCAGACAAAAAGCACAAAAACCCAAGAAATACGTAAAACAAAAATTCCGATAGGTTTACATCGGGACTGACTTTGATGTGAAATACTGCACCGCCTCCGGTAAAATATGTATATAACAGATAAGCTGTAACAGAAGAGATAAAACAGGGAATAACAGCGTCACTTTCCATATCATCCGTATACATCATTTCAACGGCAGTCAGGGCACCTCCAAGGGGTGCTCGAAAAATAGCACCAAGCCCTCCAGCAGCTCCCGTTATTAGCAGGGTTCTTTTTGCTCTAGCACCTGCACCGACCAAAGTGGCAAATAAAGAGCCGATTGCTCCACCTATTTGAGCCATTGGTCCTTCTTTTCCACCACTCCCTCCGGTAGATAGAGTAGCAATGCTTGCCAGAATTTTAATAATGGGAACCTTATAATTAACCTCCCCGTCTTTATGATGAAAAGTGTTGATTACAAAATCAATTCCACCACCGGCAGATTCCTTGGAAAAATAATGAGTGAGAAAACCGGATAAAAGTCCACCTAATGCCGGTAAAAAGAAAAATACCCATCGTTTGTATTCATGATGACCGGTTGGAACAAAATGAACTTCTCCAGCCGGAGGAGTTTGGTGTAATCCTATCAACGTCCCAAAAGTAAATAAATCTGCCCAGGCAAGCATATAAGAAAATAATACTGTTACCAAACCGGTTATAATTCCGATTATAAAAGAATATAAATAGATGTATCTCGGACTTTTGATCGTAAAAAGTTGGTGTATATCGTTTTTATCCATTCTATACTATGATTAGAGTGACTTTCGTGATTAAGATGATTAGATTCATTTGATTTTAAAGGATTTTCTACAATTTCATATCTACAAACCACTCCGCTTTGTGTATATTGTTTTTTTATTTGTTGGAGAGAAAGTAGAGAAGCTTGGAATGTCTACAAAAAAATATTCCAAATTAGAGGAAATCACTCTATGTTATAGTTAACATGCAGTTGTATATCTTTGTATGAAGAAAGTTCATCTAATAAAGTTCTCCAGATTAAATCTACTATATGTCTCAAATTATGTGGTTCAGCCAAATGCCTTAAACTTAAAATTATTGCTCCATTTTTAAATTCTACATATACAACGGGGGTAAGTTTTTTATAACGAATAGCATGGAGTTCTTCCGACAATACAATTCTTGTGTCGGATTCAGAGATTTTTTCAATACATGATGTTGCAATATCTTCGATAATAGAAATTGCCTTTTTCCAATTGCTATCTAAAGTTAATGGGATTTTAATTTCATTCCAATTAAAAGCAAATTCTTTACTTGCATTTGCAAGAGGGTGGACGAGCAAAATAGAATTAGGAACATGCAGGATTTTTCCTGTGCTTTGCCCACCAAATTTCGGACTAATTTCGATTAGAGAGAAATCAAATAACCGAATTCCAATTACATCTCCACTTACATGGTTTATGGTGATCCGATTTCCAATCTCAAAAGGTTTTCGAATTACGATATAAAACCATCCTGCAATATTTAACAATGCTTCTTTGAATACAATTAAAACACCGGCACCAAAAATTCCCAAAAAAGTAGCAAGTAATCGTAAAGAAGGCAGCCATATAGGAAATAAAAAAATAAATAAGATTAAAATTGCGAAATAGGCACTGTTCACTCTCCATAGCTTTTTGGAAACATAACTCTTTAATTGTTTGTTGGCAAACTTTAGTACAAACAAACGTAAAGTTAAAATCGACAAAATTATAATACCGGAAGAGAAAATTCGTTTGATTGTAGTCGTATCGTATTCTAAAATATGTTTAAATAATTCTTGAAGATTCTCCATAAACTTCCTATTTTTTAACCATGAAAAATTTTTTTTATTGTTAAAGTAATATTAAAAACTATTCGATCCAATAGACAAGTCTAATAAAATAGATAGGCGAAATAGAAAAAAGAATGATTTTGAAAATGTATTTGGAAAATGGAATGGATGATAAGATTGTTTTTTTTCTTGATTTTGCCTAAAAGAGGAAATAAAGAAAATGAAAAAGTCCCAAACATACAAAGAGAAAACACTATGTTTCCTTATGCTAATATCTTTTTGCCCCCTTTTCGCAACTCCCTTTTCAGATAGTGACGCGTCTTGGAACAATGTTCTTAAAAATAATTTTCCATCTGATTATTTAGCTTCTTTAAACAAAGATTATTTACGAAAATATACAAAAGTAGTTATTAAAGAAAAAAACAGCCAAAGTCTACAAACCTTCACAAACAGCATCGGAATAGAATTTATATTGATTCCAGCCGGTGAATTTAATATGGGGTGTAATTATAACGATTTTTACTGTGATATTGATGAGATACCAAGACACAGGGTGCGAATTATTAAACCTTTTTATATGTCAAAGTACGAAGTGACACAAAAGCAATGGGTTAAAATTATGGGCTATAATCCGAGTTATTTCCAAGGTGAAAACCATCCGGTGGAAAGAATAAGCTGGGATGAAGCCAAGGCTTTTATAAAAAAATTGAATAAAAAAGAGCATAGAAAAAATTACCGACTACCAACCGAAGCAGAATGGGAATATGCTGCAAGAGGTTCCAAAGATGATTCCAAAGGTATTCCTACAAAATATTACTGGGGAAACAAAATAAACAAACGCTACGCTTGGTACTGGAATAATTCAAACAAAAGCACTCATGTTGTGGGACAGAAATACCCAAACGGATTTGGTTTGTATGATATGTCTGGAAATGTATGGGAATGGTGCGAAGATTCTTATGACGAATCTTATTATCTTACAAGTCCAAAAAATAATCCGATAAATAAAAAATTTCAGAATTACAAAGTTATACGAGGTGGTTCTTGGTTCAATCAATCCAAATATTTACGTACATCCAATCGTGTAAAAATTAGCTCTAATTTGAGAATAAGCGACGATGGAATGCGTTTGGTTTTTTCACCTTGACAAACCAATTTTATGCTACGGTTGCTCGCGGTTTGGAGCCTATGGCAGCCAAAGAATTGGAAAGTTTAGGTGCAAAAAATATTAGAGAAGATTTTACCGGTATTCATTTTACTGGTAATTTGGAATTGCTTTACCGAGTGAATCTTTGGACAAGGATCATTTTTAGAGTTTTGGTACAAATTCGGGAATTTCGATGTAGCAGTGCAAAAATGCTCTACCAAGAAGTGCAAAAAACCGATTGGTCAGAGTATCTTACTCCCAAACAAACTTTAGCAGTAAATTGCACCGGCACTAATTCTCAATTGAACAACACCCATTATACGGCATTGCAAGTTAAAAATGCGATAGTAGATCAACAACGTATAAAGTTTGGCAAACGCTCGGATGTAGACGCTGACAATCCCGATTTGATGCTCCATTTGCATGTTCATAAACACAAGGGAGTTCTTAGTCTGGATAGTTCTGCTTCTAGTTTACACAGGCGAGGTTATCGACCAGCTATGGGTAAGGCACCTCTAAAAGAAACTTTGGCTGCTGCTATCCTGGATATGGTAGAATATACTCCGGAAGTAACATTTCTTGATCCTTTATGTGGTTCGGGAACATTGCCTTTGGAAGCAGGATTAAAAGCTCTAAATATTGCTCCCGGTTTGTATAGAGAAAAATTCGGGTTTATGAGTTGGCAAAATTTTGATCCGCCTTTATGGGATAGGTTGGTAAAAGAAGCAAAAAGTCAAAAAAAGTCTGAGTTGATAGCGCCTATTTTGGGCAGTGATCGGGACGAGGAAGTGATTCGATTGGCACAAATTAATGCAGGCAATTGCGGATTGGAGCAAATGATCAAATTTGCCAAAAAAGAAATTGAATCATTGGAAGCCCCGGCTGATACCGGAATTCTTGTCTGTAACCCTCCATACGGACAGCGTATGGGTGAGGAAACAGAATTAGGTGATTTTTATAAATTGTTGGGAGATATTTTTAAGCAACGCTTTAAAGGTTGGACTGCTTATATTTTAACGGGTAATAAAGAACTCGCAAAGAGAATCGGGCTACGTGCTACCAAAAGAATTCCTGTCTTAAATGGTTCAATCCCTTGCACTTTGTTAAAATATGAATTGTATTAGCGTGAGTTTCTTATAAGAAAAATTGCAAGTTTTTTAAGGGCAATCACTTACGAAAGACAAGTTGTAGGGGTAAACCGAGTAAACCCCTGTGTTTACCCCTTAATTATAAATAAAAGCACCTTAAGTGAAACTCACGTTAAATAAATAAAGCAAATCATCTGGTTAAGAATTTGTACAAAATCAAAGCCGGAATGGCCCCAACCAAAATCGGAAGGATAAGCTCTATCTCAAAAATATTTTTCCCTCGCCATTCCGCATAGGTCAGAACCGATTTAAATACTCCATAAGCAAATGTTATACCAATAATTACTCGAAACCACCCCCTTTCTTTCGTATCCCCCATAAAAAATGCACCTAATCCTCCTCCAATAAGAGCTATCATAACACCAACACTTTCCGGGAGCCTCACTTCACCGGCATTGCCAGCCACAATAAGAGCTGTAGAGCCGGATGAAATTATCAAAAGCAAAAAAGCATACAATTTTTTATTAGGGATTTTTTCATTTTTACTCATATTCTCCTTTTTCAGCGATATTTGTTTATGATTCGAATAATTTCATAATTTTTATTTTTATGAGCCAACGCTAAAGCGGAATATCCAAAATCATCTTTGATATAAGGATTAGCATTAGCTTTCATCAATATTTTAACAATTTTTTTGTTTCCATGGATCGATGCCCACATTAAAGCATCCCGGCCGTCATTATCTCTATAATTAAGGTGTGAACCTTTTTTGATAAGATACTTAACAAGCCTGCTGGATTTATTATTAATTGCATACATCAAAGGTGTCAAACCATCACTATCTTTTGCATTAATATTTGCCCCATAATCCAATAAAAGTTTGGTCATTTTTCCTTGTTTGTTATTAATGGCAAACATAAGAGGAGTTAAACCTTCATTTTCTTGGGCATTTATATAAGCTCCATTTTCAAGTAGCATTTCAGCAATAGGATAATTTCCGGACATCGCAGCCCACATAAGAGGAGAAAGCTTTTCATTATCACCGGCATTAATATTTGCTCCAGCCTTGATAAGCATTTTTACAATTTCATATCTGCCATAATTAATCGAATGGATAATAGGTGTTGAACCATCATCATCTTTAACATTAACGTTGGCTCCATATTCGATAAGCAATTTTGCTACTTGTGCGTGATTATTGTAAGTTGCCCATATCAGAGCCGTTGCCCCATTAGAGTCTTTTGCATTTACGTTAGCTCCATACTGGTGTAATAGCTGCAATATATCTACATTTCCAAGCATTGACGCTATCATTAAAGCGGTCATACCGTCTGCATCTTTGGTATTAGGGTCAACCCCTTTATCAAGGTACTCTTTCAGTATTTTTACATTTCCCGAACCGGCAGAATGAAGCACAATTAAATCGTCATTCTTTGGTTGGCTATACAAAAGTCCTAAAAATTGGACAAACAAGAAAAAAAAACTTACACATAAAATTCTCATTTCAAACTCACTTTTTTAGACTTATTTATTTCACTTTGGCTACTCGTTTGGATACCCAAACAACCACTTTACTTAACAACTAAAACAAATTTTTATTCCAAATAAAGCAATAAAAAAAATAAAAAATTAATTATTGTTTACAATTATCAAGGCTCTATATTACTTTTGGGATTAGTTTCATTTGAGTTAAGGGTTATGATAAAGTTAAAAGAATATGAGGTTTCTCCCTCCACGGATAAAAACGATGCGGACGAAGCGATAAAAGACTTACAAGAAAGATTGTTTATCGCTTTTAGAAAACTTTACCAACAAAAATATTCTGCCATAGTTTTAATTGAAGGTTGGGCAGGTGCCGGTAAAGGAGATTTGATTCAAAATATTACCATGAGGCTCGATCCGCGAAAAATTAGGGTTTTTTCTTATGTAAACGATGATTATGCTTATGATGGTTATCATTTTTTAAAAAAGTTTTGGAACCGCCTTCCCGGATACGGAGAATCGGTTATTTTTAATGGTTCTTGGTATGGAAGAGTATGTTACGAGTCTTTTAATAAAAAAATCGACCATGTAGAATATAATAGTTCATTTCGCTCTATCTTGAATTTGGAAAGAAATTTGACAGATGATAAATACTTCATTTTCAAATATTTTCTCAATATTTCCAAGCAAGAGCAAAGCAAAATATTGCAAAAAGCAAAAAAATTCGGTCTTAAATGGATGGTATCAAAAGATGACAAAGTTCAATCCAAGTATTATAATAAGTACAAAGATTTAATAGAAATATATTTAAACCAAACCAATACTGAAGTTTGTCCATGGAGTATTGTTCCGGCTAAAAACAGAAATTATTCAAAAATTTTTGTTATGGAATCAATTATTCAAAGGCTAGAACAAGAACTTAAAATAGACACTAAAAAACTTTTGAATTTTATTAAGCGAGAGGAAACGGAATCTTGAAACTATATACGAATTTGAGCGATGTTGATTTGACCGAGAAATTAGAAAAAGATAAATACAGAATTGTCATTAAACAATTGCAGGAAATTGCAAAGAAACTATCAAACTATATAGTAAAAAAGAAACGGTCTGTTGTAATTGTTTTTGAAGGATGGGATGCTGCCGGAAAAGGGGGAGCAATCCGTAGGCTAACCTCTATGGTTGACCCTAGGTTGTATGTAGTGCAATCTATCAGTGCACCAAATGACGTTGAAAAAAACCATCACTATTTATGGAGATTTTGGACTCAGTTACCAAAGAATGGCATGATTGGAATATTTGATCGTTCTTGGTATGGAAGGGTGTTGGTAGAAAGAGTGGAAGGTTTTTGTAAGCAAGAAGAATGGGAAAGAGCTTATAATGAAATTTTACATTTTGAAATGGATTTAATCGACACACGAGCAATTATAATTAAATTTTGGTTACAAATATCCTCAGAAGAACAGCTAAATAGATTCAATGCACGAAAAGATGATCCATTAAAAAGATGGAAATTAACGGACGAAGATTGGAGAAATCGAGAAAAATGGCATTTATATGAAGAAGCAGCAAATGAAATGTTTAACAAAACAAATCATCCAATGGCTCCATGGTACATTATTCCAGCCAATGATAAATATTATACAAGAGCAATGGTACTAAAAATATTTTGTGATCGTTTAGCCAGGGAAATGAAAGTTTCAAATAAGTCTCTTGTGTAATTAAATAGTACTGGAAAAAATAACCTTTTTAAAAATACTTTCTTATATACATAAAAAAGGTAGTTTTTGGAGAATTAACCCCAAAGATTAAACCAATCAAAGTATAAATTCAGGAGGCTGCAAATGAAACATTCTATAATTTGGCATATATCATCTGGAAGGAATTTTCCTTTAAAACTTTGGAAACACCCTAAGGTAAACATATCAATCAAAAACGTTAATTTAAAGGACTTTAAAGATTTACAATTTGATAAAAATGAAATCAATGTGATATTTTTGTACGTAAGCTCTGCCGAATGGGAGTCTATAAAACATGAATTTACCAACACTTTTTATCTTTACCCATTTGTACAATTAACTTTGATAGCCCCACCCGAAAATGAAACATTAAAATTGGATTATTCAAAAAAACAAGTAAACTTTGAGGTTTTAGAAGGTCCGATAAGGGAAAATGAACTTCGCTTAATAATAGATAGGGGAATTCAAGCTGAATTTTATAAACAAACTGCCATTGAAATTGGAGATAGTTGCTTAGGGAATATGGGTTTTTTTGAAGGATTGTTTGAGTTAGCTAGAAAAGAATCAAAAGATTCTCATAATACGGTTACAGCTTTTGAATCTTTATTAGAATACCAACAAAAGGTTCGCTTTTTTCAAGACGAGCTTGGTCAGGCAATGGAAAAAGTTACAGACCTAAAAAACCAAGAAATGATTCAATTGCATGAAAGAATTAAAGTGAGTGATCAGCTTGAAAGATTAAGGCAAGAAGAGCTTAAGATAGCTCTTGAAACAAAAGCTGCTACAGAAAAAGCTTTGCAATATTCCAGAATTGAAGAAATCAATATGGACAAAATCATCAAAGCACAGCAAAAAATCTTTAAATTAACAGATAAAGAGATTAGAGACCTATACTATGAAAATATAGCACTCAAAAAACAACTAGGAATTAAGGTCGATGAGGATGATTAATTTAACTTCATCCCCAACTTTTTAATTACACGATTGTATTGGTTTGAATCTTTACCGTAAGCAAGTTCTGCATAACGGATAATGTGTTTGTTTTTTAGCTCATTGTATTCCATGTATAATGCTTTTTTATTATATTTTTTAGCTACTTTTTCTACGGATTCATAACAAATTGCTAAAAGTTTATGTGGCATTGCTTCTTTTTCAAATTCTCCATAAATATCACCCTCTTTGCGTCCAACTTTAAAGTATTCTTCGATCATTTCAGAAGCTTGGTAGTAATTTTTGAGGTTAAACTGATGCTTAATGTATTCTCTATAAAGGCTTGCCTTTAAATCAGTATAGATAGGAGTTTGTAAAACTTCAGGATTTTCAATTTTGTCAATGGATTGCATTCCTTTGATAAGATTGACAATGGATTTTTTACGAGCTTTGATTAGCTCCGTATTTAGTTTCCTTTCGATATTCTCTTTTCTTGCATCTTTACGCCATTGGTAAATATCTAAAGCATCTACTTCTGCGAACATCTTTTCTTTTTTTTTATTTATCTTTTGAGCAGTGTCTTTAAATTCTGTGATAGCTGTATTAAAATTATCTCTTGATTTTTCTAACCATTTTTTTGTGTTTTCTTCGCTAAGTTCATCAAGAATCTTAATTTCGCTAAATAATTTAATTTCATCTGCTTCCTGTCCCCAGGTTCCCTGTATAATTTTATCTTCTGGAAGAATTAATTCTACATTATCTTTTTTTAAATTTTCTTGAGAAAAAATTACCTGTACACTAAAAATTAATAGTAAAATATAAAATTGGATTAATCTGTTCATATAGTTCTAACTAAATTTAAAATTCCCTTATTTTTTAATCGGTTATAAATGCTCTTTCCTTAAGAAAATTAACTTAAGATTCAAATTCATAAAAAGATTCATGAATTTAGGTGCCTGTAACTTATTCCTCTTTTTTAGTAATCCGGCTGATTCTTTTGAATTCGAACTTCTTAACTTCTTTTTTCTTTTCGACTACTTCTTCTTTAAGTTCAGGCAAAATTTCATCAAATACAACTTCTTGAAATACATCTTTTTCTTTGCCTTTAGTGATACTTTGCAAGCCTAGGTAACGATCAAAACACTCTACAAAGATAGTATTAAGCCAAGCAGGTGAATTTATACATAACTGATTCCCACCACAAGCTTTTGCAATACCCATGCAATTGTTACTTTCCTGTAATATAATTTGTGTATAATCCATATTTTGTTTTTTTATTAAGGCTGCAAGCTCCACAGATTCTGATTTATCGCTAGGATTTCCACCGGTAATTAGGATGATTTTATTGCTGGCATCCGAAACTTTGTGACGCAAAACCTTTTTAAAAAAAGAAGAAAAAAAAGCACCTTTTTTTGGTATTTCCTTTCCAACCAAAGGAGTTTCTACCAAATTACATATTTCCGAAAACGCATAAATTCGTATTTTGGTATTTGTCAAAAATTTGGGAATATATTTGCAAAAATCATTTACGGAATTGATTGCATATTCCAAACCATTACTGCCTAGATTTCGAGAATAATCTAAAACGATATGTAATACTATTGGTTCGTCATAAGGAAAATTAAATTTATCTTGAATTGATTTGGTAAGTACATCTCCAAAACCAATGTTTACACCCAATTTATCTATAACAGATGGTATTTTTATATGTTTTAAAACCGATTGCTTGATTTCAAAAGAATTATACGCATTTTGTAGGGTAAAGTCTTTCTGCAAATGATTAGAATCCAAATAACATTGATCTTTTTCCAGGTAACTACCGGTATGAGTAATCGCATCTTCTTTTTGCTGCAAAAATAGCTTTCTAAATTCATTCATTTGTTCTATTTTGGATTGTATTTTTCCAAGATTTTTGGATAATTTAACAGAACTTTGTCCTTCTACAGTTTCTGCGATTAATACTTCTTTATTAGATAAAAAGAGATATTTTTGAGATAAGCCCTCTATAGTGCTTTCCGCAAGCATGGGGTAATTTTTTAATTCTTCAGGAGTAAGATTGTTTATTTTAATTCCGGCTAAATAAACCATCCCTGGTTCCAAGTCTTTCCACAAAACTTTTTTGATGTGTTTTAATTCTTCTATCTCAAACATTTTTAAATCTTATGCCGAAGAAGGGACTCGAACCCCCATGGATTTCTCCGCTGGTACCTGAAACCAGTGCGTCTACCAATTCCGCCACTTCGGCAAGGAAAAACAAAAATCAAATTAATCCGACTATATATATTGGCAACTCATTTTCATTTATTAAGGAGTTCTGAAGACGTGTTACCACCCCTTGGCAAGGTGAACTTAAACAAACTACCTTTGCCTTCTTCACTTTCTACCCAGATTTTTCCACCATGCTTTTCAACAAATTCTTTACACAAAATCAAGCCAAGTCCGGTTCCTGTTTCACTAGCAGTACCTTTTGTGGAATAACCTGCATCAATTTGAAACAGTTTCTTGATATTGTCCTTTTTGATTCCGATTCCCGTATCTGAAACAATCATCGTAATTTGATCATCTTGCTCTTCCATATAAACATTAATATTTCCGTTTTCTTTTGTAAACTTAATGGCATTGGAAATCAAATTACGTATGGTGGTTGTCACCATATATTCATCGCAATAAACAAAAGTCTCTTCTTTGATGTTAAAATCCAGAGAGATTTTTTTATTATCTGATAAATTTTTTAAAAGAACTATACATCGAGCTACGATCTCACATAAGTCTACTCTTTTAGGATTGTATTCAATACTACCCGTTTGTGTTCTTGACCATTCTAGCAAATTTTCGAGAAGCTTATAACCTTGATTGGACGATTCATAAAACAGCTTTGCAATCCTATCCAATCCATCGTATTTTGCTTCTTTTATGGAATACATTAATATTTCTGATAAATTTAGCAGATTGCTAAAAGGATTTTTTAAGTCATGGGCAATAATAGAAAAAAACTT
>JACKPA010000019.1 GCA_024233865.1 Leptospiraceae bacterium
TCGGTTCGGGGAGTAATTCGGAAGTTTGGAAAGCTGTGGCTAAATACACTTTAGAATATGCTGAGATATCAATAAAGGTAGCTAGCAGAGGTGAAGTTCCGGGAACAGAATCTTTGATTCAAGAGCTAAAGAGTCGATTTCCTCACAAGAATTTTATACCAAAAAATATAAGCCTTAACTTTGATTAATAGTAACACTAAATTATTTTATAAAAATTTATTATTGATAATATAAAATTGTTTGCTTTTTTACATAAAGATTTGTTTTTGAGTTACAAAGAATATGCACAATTATTTTCCATAAAAAAACAAAAATTCTAATCTTGGAGAAATGTTTATGCAATACAAAGGGCTTTATACAATTTTTATCATAATCGTTTTTTCAATTTTTTCTAGTTCTTGTCAAAAAAAGAATAATTCTTTACGGGAATGGATTCTAGCTTTCTTGGGATTTACCACCAAAGAACCAGTAAAGATTAATGGAAAAGTTATGAAAGGGGAAATAAAAAATGCTGATGTTCGTGTCGTACTACTCAGCTCTGATGGAAAATGCAACCGTTCTCCGGATGCTAATATTTTAGCCACTTCAACTACTGATGATAATGGAAATTTCAACATCGAATACCCCAAAAGTGGAAAATCTGTCTGTGTAATCGTTACTCCCAAAGAAGATGGTTCTTCAACAATGTATGATGAAAGTTCCAAAAAAGATGTACCTTGGACACATCCTGATGCTTATTTTGAATCCATATTTGTTGAACCTGTTACTGAACGACCGAATATAGATGAACCAGCTTCTGCCCAAAAACTTAATACTAAAATCCCTAATTCTCATATTACTCCTCTTACAAGGATTGCTAGTCGAAGGCTACAAACTTTAGCTAAAGGCAATACTGACCCTGAAAATATTCAAACTCTTGTAAAACAAGCAAACCGTGAAGTCACAGTTAGGTTTGGTTTTCATAATCAATCAAATGCTTCACGTTCACTCAAAAATCGTGCAAACATAACTCCAAAAAATTCTGGGGTAAATATAGTAGATGATACTGTTCCGGAGATCACAAAACTAAATATTGATCTTAGCAACTTACGAGACCCTAAGGCTTTAAAAATGAGGCTCATTTTAGGTGGATTTTCTCAAATTGCAAAAAAAGTAAAGTCAACAACCTCTGTTTCAGATGAAGACGTGGAAACCATTGTCTCAGCTTTTGCTGAATCTATGGCAAGCGGCTCATTTTCTGATTTAGATTCCAATGGAAATCCGATCACTATAGGTCTTGATAAAAACAAAATCAATCTTGGAAAAAATCCCTTACAAAACCTTCTGATAAATGCTATAATCGAATATATTTCTGAAGGTGGAGACAAGGATCTCGGAGTTACACCTATTTCTATAAAAGATAAGCTTGTATTTTTTGATGCAGAAGAACCGGCATTTAATCCCGCACCAGGACTTTATGTTGGAGAGCAAAAAATTGATATTATTGCTCCAGCTTCAACTTATTTATATTATTCTACGAGTGCATTAGCACCAGAATGTTATGGAAACTATTTTGATTCATTAATTATTCTTCCATCTGGAGGTGATAGAATTCTCAAAGCAATTGCTTGTTATCCTAGAGTAAAGTCTCCTATTACCGAAGGTAAATACAGAATTTTAAATTCTTTACTTTCTCCACCTGAGTTCAGTCCGACAGGTGGTGATTTTACCAATTCAGTAACAATCTCAATTTCGCAGGCGGAAGGAAAGGTAATTCGGTATGCGTTTAATGAAGAATTGCTAGATTGTTCAACCGGTTCTATCTACACTAAACCAATACTTACGAACCAAACTATTAAACTCAAAGCAATTTCTTGTGGAGGTTCTTGGGAAGAATCGTATATGGTTGCTCGCGACTTTGTGATTTTACGACCACCTACAGGTCTCAGTTATGCTGTTCCAAACGCAGTTTATTCAAAAGATGCCGAGATTGTTCCCAATTACACAATTGTAGTCGGGGAAAATTTGTCTTTTAGTATCGATCCGGATCTTCCGGAAGGATTGTTTTTTAACATTCAAACAGGGAGGATTACAGGCACTCCTACTTCCGCACAGGCTGCTAAAAACTATACAATAACGGCAAGCAATTCCGAAGGCTCAACTTCAACTATTTTGACAATTACCATTGGAGATACCCTTGCTCCACCTACAAATTTAAGCTATCCTTCTACTGCCGGGACTTATATCATAGGTTCAGCCATTACCCCGCTTACACCTACTGTAGATGGGACCGGACTTACATTCTCGGTTACTCCGGCTTTACCTACTGGTCTCACGGTTAGTCCAATAACCGGAATCCTTAGTGGAATTCCTTCTGCTGCACAAGGTCTAACAACTCATACAATTACAGCATCCAACTCGAATGGAAGTGCTTCATTTGCAATTAGCATAATCGTTGTAGCGGATGTTTGCAGTATGACTCGTGATCAAGTGATCCAACCTTCAAGCTGGCCTTTAGTACAAGCGTATTTGCAACAACAAGCAGCATTGGGGACTTCCGGATCAGAAACTGCTGATACAAGTACGATTACTGGTATAGGCGGATCTACTGATTGGAGTGGAGGAATACTTGCAACGAATGGTAAAATTTATGGAATACCTTCTAATTCAACTAATGTGTTGATAATTGATCCATCATTAAATACTGCAAATACTTCTTTAATAACAGGACTACCAGGAGGTTCTGGAAAGTGGGGTGGTGGTGTTCTTGCCCCTAATGGAAATATTTATGGTAACTCTGCTAACTCAAATAGTGCCTTAATAATCAATCCAAGTACAAATTCTTCGGATACTTCCACAATCACAAATTTGACAAGTTATTGGATTGGAGGAGTACTTGCTCCTAATGGAAATATTTATGGGATGCCAATGGACGCAACTACAGTTTATATAATTAATCCAGCATCTAATTCAGCAGATCTTTCTACCATTACAGGTTTAAGTGGAATAGGTAAATGGACAGGGGGGGTATTAGCTCCAAACGGTAAAATTTATGGGATTCCATTTAATTCAACAAATGTCTTAATTATTGATCCAACAACAAACACTGCTGATACTTCTACAATTACTGGATTAAGTTCTCAACAATATAAATGGGTAGGAGGTGTCCTCTCACCAAATGGGAAAATTTATGGAATTCCTTATGACTCAACCAGCGTATTAATAATTGACCCAAATACTAACACAGCAGATACAACTATAATCACTGGATTAAGTGGATCAGGAAAGTGGTATGGTGGTGTATTAGCTCCAAATGGTAAAATTTATGGGATACCTTCTACTTCAACAAACGTTTTAGTCATTGATCCAAATACGGATACTGCAAGTATTTCCACAATTACAGGATTAAGTGGGACTGCAAATAAATGGTATGGTGGAGTTATAGCAGCAAATGGTAAAATTTATGGAATGCCTATAAGTTCAACCAACGTAATAATCATAGACACAAAATCTAATGGCTCATGGTGTGATGCCGTATTACAAAGTGCTTATTTTAATAAATTATAAGGTTTTTTGATTACGCTCATAAAATTTTAGAGAGTTTAAATGTAGAAAAAAAGAAGATAAATATAGAATAAGAAATTATATATTATGAAAAAGAAAAATTTATTTCTGATTGGACTTTTACTAGTTAACTTCAATTTGTATTCTGATTCCTACCATAATATCAACGCATTTATAGGTGAGAGAGCTTCCGGAATGGGTGGTGCTTATACTGCAATTTCAGATGATGCTTCTGGTGTATACTATAATCCTGCTGGAATTGCTTTTACTTATGAAAATTCCCTTTCTTTATCTTCTAGCATTTATAAAAAGGCAACCAAGACTTATCAAAACGTATTTGGACCTTGGCAAAACTACACAAGAAAGTCAGACGATTTTTCTCCAAATTTTATTGGCTCTATTTTGAATTATAATAAATATAAAATCGCGTTTTCTGTTATTAGTCAATCCAATAAAGTTGCACTTTTTTATCAATAAATGATTTCTTAAGCTACTCTTTGAATATTATACTGTAGAAATATTTCTGATAACTTATATTTTGTCTCCTCGATACATTCTTTTTTAAAAAGAATAATCAATCCTTTGCTTCGAGATTTTTTGATTTTTGCTTTTTCTTTTTGTGAGTATACAATTTTCAAATGCTCCTTTCTATTCCATTCCAAGAATAAGTATGTTAATAAACATACATCTATAAACCTTTCTTGAGCTATGAAACTTTTCCCAGCATAATCACAAAGACCTAATTCACTTTTCAATTCCCGAAAATATATTTCTATCTGCCAACGTAGTGCATAGAGTTCTATTATTTTCCGAGCCGATACTTCTTTCCCGTTACAAAGAAGGATTTTGTAAGATTCAGACTTCTTTTTTCCTTTGCTCATCTTCCATGAATAAACTATTTGAAGTTCACCAAGTTTGGGGAATTTCAGTTTTTCACTCTCATATTTGTAAACATCCGTTTTCTTCTTCCCTGACTGCGAAGCATAACGATTATGTTCTCGTGTATATTTCTCTTCGCCTTTCTTTATTATCAGTGTCTTGGCGTCCTCTTTCTTTTCTAATCCTCTTTCATACAGTTTCTTTTTCGGTTCGTATACTCGACCACTATCTGCACAAGTCACATATATTGCATTCTTTCTTTTGCATGTATCAAAAATAATCTTGGAATCATAAAATCCATCTGCTATTACATAAAACTCCGCTGTCTCCGGAACAAGACTCCTTACATACTCTATCATCATGCACGCAATTTCATGCTGGGTATAATAACACGTCTTTGTCTCACGACAATATTTTCGACTATAATATGAATAACGTGGAATTGGAATCCTTGTACCATTTGGTAGAAGTAAAAGACCCATGGTAAAACTATGTGCTTTCGTACTTCGTTTCCCTTTTTTTCTTTGTTTCTTCGCCCGATATTTTATTGCATTCTTCACTAGAGTATCTCCGCCTCGCTGAATACAAGTACCATCAAACAAGAATACATATAATCCGGATGGCTCACACAATCTTGCAGTCTCTATTATAACAGAACGAATTGCATCTTTTAATATATCCCTGGATCGAAAATTCTCCGTTTCAAAGAAGCTCCTTACCGATGTTTTGTTTTTCTGATTATCTAAAAGTACTTTACTCAATGCCTCAAAGGTTCTTTTCCCATGGCATAGTAAAATTCCGGTTATGAGTTCTGTTAATATTCGAGTTTTATGGATACCAGCCTTGATGTGTTTTTCTGAAAATTGGTTGACTTTTTGTGAATTTGTGAATATCATTATTATCGGGTCTTTTGGTTATTTGGTTTGGTCATTAAATTATCTAAAGACCCTTAAATTTTTCAAGTATTACTTTTATAATAATTTATTTCTTGTTTCTACAACTTTATTAAGTCAATCAAACGATAAGTTTGATCAAATGGATCAATTTTTACAACCTCTTGGGCTTCCTTCTTTAGGAAGTTATCGGATTAATTATTCAGAAGACAATTCAACTTATCTCGTTGGACCAAGTATTGCTTATTCTTTTTCGGAAAAATTTTCTATTGGAACAACCCTTTACTATATGCAAGATTCTAGTAAGGTCATATCGACACAATATTCAGAGGGAATTGATGGCTCAATAGTACAGAGTAACGTTTTTGATAAGCGAAGGAGTGTAGGAATTGTACCGATTTTAGGAATTCAATATATACCAAAAGATAAATTATCAATTGGTTTAAGCTTAAAAATGATAAGAAACTTTGGAGGTACCAGACAAATAACAGAATTAAAAAATACTTCTAGCACAGCAGACATAAGTTCCATAACACAAAATTCCAAAAGAATGGGAGCTAAAATCGAAGGTGGTGAAATCATTATCAATCCACCTGAAACTAATAAAATTCCTGAAACAATAGAGGTACGAACAGGTTTTGCTTATTTTTATAGTCCAAAATTTCTTTTTTCATCAGATTTAATTTATACTTCAGGTTACACAAAGATTGAGAATAGAGATAGATATGAACTATCAAACCCATCCATTTTTTTGTACGACAATAACAACCAAGAATTGTCTCGTGAGTCTACAATGAATTTTGCTTTTGGTTTGGAATACTATTTAAAAGAAAAATTTGCAATTCGTTTTGGATATTTTACAAATTTTGCAAATAGTAAAGAAATTAAATGGCTTGCTTCAGCTATCCAAAGTTACCTTGCTGCAAACCAGAGGAATTATGGTATTATTTCATATGATAATCCCTATGTATATTATATCCCATCTAGTTTGAATCCTCCTTTAAGATTTGAATATGTAAACAACCAAGGATTTAGTTTTGGAATGAGTTGGGTAACATCTTCTTCGTCTATAACATTGACTTATGTAATTGAAAAAGGAAAGGGAAGTTCTCATATAAATAGCGAACTTCCATCACAACCATTGATCTATAACAGCTCTTCTTTGTATTTAATAGCTACCTCAAGGAGATAATTGATTTTATTTATACTCAACACAGAGTGGTTTTCGGAAAAACTTGTAAGGGTTGTCCGGTTACTAAAGCGATGCACTGAGTTTATCCATTAGCAGAGCAACCCAAGTTACTGCATATCGAAGTGACAAATAGCTTTGCTTTAGGCCTAATGGACATGTCATCTTATGGGAAGTCTTTGGTAGTTATAGCAGGGATTTTTGGGGATTGACTTTACGCCGTAGAAACGCACTTTCCTATATAAAAAATCACTTATGCTCAAGAAAAAATCAAATTTTGTAATTCCGTCTGTTTTACCGAATATACTTTTAAAGGCTTGGCTTTTCCACGAATTTCCAAATCAACAGATTGAATTTTGGAAAAATCGAATCCGGTATGTTTTACAACTTCTTCTGACACAACAAGCTGAGAACCTAAATTTTTCGTGGAACTTTCCAAACGGGAAGCAGTATTAACAACATCCCCTATCGCAGTTAATTGACGAGTATTTTTATAACCCATCTCACCTACAACCACATTTCCACAGTGAATTCCTATTCCCAATTGCAAAGGTGTTTTTAATTCGTTTATGAGCTGCTCGTTTAGCTGGTCAATTTTCTTGGACATTTCCTTTGCTGCTACCAAAACATTTTTACAACCAATCAAAAGTCCTTCTTCAATTCCAAAAAGAGCCATAATTCCATCCCCTATAAACTTATCCAAATAGCCTCCCGAAGATTCTATGGCTGAACCCATAAGCTGAAAATAACGATTTAAAATAAAAACTACGTCATAAGGTAGTTTTTGTTCCGAAAAATTGGTAAACCCTCTTAAATCGGAAAATAAAACGGCTATATCTTTATCGTGTCCGTTCAAGTGAGAAGGTCTGCTAAATCCTTCTTTGGCGGTTGCATCCGGTGGAAGAAGTTGATGAATCTTTACATCCGAGTTAGGCATTGTTTGACATGCCAATCTCACGTCACTTCCGGCACTAATCCTTTGCAATACTTTTTCCTCTTGTTTATTCATAAGAGGTAGATCATTTGCTCCTTCCAAAACACGTATCCGACAGGTAGAACAACGTCCTCTGCCTCCACAAACATGAGCGTGGGGAATATTGCTTATAAGGCTTGCTTCCAATATGGAAGTCCCTTTTGAAATAGAAACTACAGGACCGTCCAAGTAATAAATCTTTATCTTTTGTTTTTTTACCCAGTGGAAAATGAGTCGAATTATAAAAAAAGTTACTACAAACAAAATATAACCTGCCATGAAAATCTCTCCGTAACTATCAACCATATCATCCACAGGAATGTTTTGGGGATTGGAAAAAGCGTGAACATTCTTAGACCATTCAGGACTACTTCTTAGAAGCACAATTTCTCTACCAGCAGATACAATTCCCCATAAAGCAGTAACGGGTAAAATAACACCTACATATTCAATCAACTTTCCATATTTAACATACCACTCTTTTGTTTTTATGAAATAGTGTAATCCGATACTTCCATGAACCCAAATCAGCAAAATAATGATTATATGAAAATACATATAGTCCGGAAATGTTCGTATCAAGTGAAAAGTATAGGTATCTTGAACTTCATAAAATGTGTGCATATACCGAGTAGAAAGAATATGTAAAACTAAAAAGAATGGTATGAGAATTCCAAAGACCAATTGAATCCACTCAAGATTTGTAATCCCTTGGAAAGTTTTTTTTACAAACAGTTTATGCCAAACAAAATAAAAATGTACAAAAATTGATAAAGGAAGTATAAAAAACGTGATAGGGTTTCTCCAGAATCCAAGAAAAATCTTCCTGGATTCTTCCATCACTTCCAATCCGAAAATTCCCATACTATGGTTTAAGAGGTGGGTCGCCGCATAAAACAATAAGATAAGACCTGTAATTAAACGCGATTTTGTAGAGATAGTTTCTATTTTTATCATTTTATTTCAAATTTTTAGTATCTTTTTGATACAATCATTACTTAAAGTAACAAAAAAATCAAGGTAAATTCTTATATAAGAAAGGCAAAGATTTTGAGGTGTTTTGAAGCAGTTGAACCCATCTCAGCAATTATCGGTAACAATTTTTTAACTAAAAATATAGCTTTTTTAATTCAAATACCTATCCCTCCTTCTCCCTTTCCTGGTTCGCATGCTTGGGAAACCGCAGGAAAGGGAGCGAAAGTTACAATAGATTTTATTTTATTTACCTAAATCTATAAAATTCTCTTAATAATTTAGTATTTTATGTTAAAAAAATAACTATTATGTTCCCTTTCCTGTTAGGAAAGGGAAAGATCGAGCTTGGTGCAAAAGAACAGCTTGATGGGGATAGGTAGAAATAATTTAATGCCGATAATTACTGAACCCATCTCCAACTGCAATATCGTCTGAAATTCAACCCAATTACCTTTAATATCATCCTATTTCTCACTTTTACCAACCCTCGGAAACGTGTTCGGTCATTTTTCCACCTAGGTTTTATTTTCTCCATAAATTGCTCAAAGTTTTGTGAAACAACTTAAACCGACTCATTCTTTTTTGCAGTGGCACCTTATTTAAAAAATGATAGAATATTCCAAAACTTTGCGACATTCTATAAAATTTGTAAGCTCTTCTAGTTTCCGACATATCGACAATTGAACAATGTAATCTGTCTGAAAAAGCCAAACCGCTAAACGTTCACTGACAAACATTGTTCTTATTGATAAAAGTAAGCAGAAGATGCCGAACCATAGAGCTGTATAGTTGGGTCGTATGATATGGAGAATGAAATGGTAAATACCAAAGGATATTAAGACAACAATCAACATTCCTTCCCATACCAATTTCTCATAAAAACTTCTATTATTTCGTTCCCTCACATCTAGAATGGGTGGACTTAACACACCCCCATTATCATGAGAAAAATTCGCCGTTTCTGCAATCAAGGTAAGTGTGTTAGATTTAGGATCTGGATTTACCAAAAAAAGTTCCTTGTGAACCGATGGAACAGTCGAGTTCTTATCCTTTCCAGGCTGTCCAACGAAAGATTTGGGACTAATACTCAAGAAGCGGACAGAAGTGTGCCAGATACCGCTATTGAGAAAGTTCGGGAGGATTCGAAGGAAGTTGGATGTGCAGGCGATAGGTTCCATACCCAATTCCTCCAATTTTTTCTTTGTTTTTTGTAAGACTATCCCAAAATCCGGGCTTGAGATAATAGGGTTGATCGCTTTCTTTGATTTCCACGTTAAATCGGTTCCAGAAAAATTCCCATTCCCCTTTTAGAACCACAGGTCCATCACGCTCGAAATCCCATTCAGACAAATCAATCTGACCCTTGATACCAAAAGGTCGTGGTTTCTTGTTTTCCTCAAACCTACACATTGCTAATAGCAGGGAAAGAAGGAAAAGCATCCATAAAAAAGGTTTCTGCATTCTAAAAATTATTTTTCCTTTAATGATTTATTCGTAAGCATAGATTTAATACCACCCCAAACCAAGTGGGATATTATCGAATGCCCATATTACCAGTCAATGTGTCTTTATACCATGGATAATTTATTGGAGATACTGAAATTTCGGAAAAAATTTCAGTCGAACCAAACTTTCCTCTCCAAGATTTTTCTTGAAAAAAAAAGAGTCAACTATTTAATAATAACTAAAAGACCAATACAACCGGGTATTCTATCCCAAGCTAAGATACAAATTGCTAGAGATGCCGAAGTTTACCAAGACAGAAAAAGAGTTGGAGACGTATTTTGACAAATTTAGGACCCATTCTTAAAATTAGTCTTGGGTGGACATTGAATGACAAATGACAAATCTTTATTATTTATGATAGTTTTGAATATTCTTTCCAAAACAATACGTTCGTAGTCTTACCATCTCCATCTTTGGAATACTTAGGTTTTAATCCATTTACATAATACATTTCAACTTCACCTTTGTTTTTTGCTTGCACTTTTCCCCTAAACTCACATTCAAAAAATTCTTTCGCCCTTTCATAAGTTGCTCCACTAATATTGATCTTACCTGGTGTTCCACTTGACTCCATCCTAGAAGCTGTATTTACCGTATCACCCCAAACATCATAAGCAAACTTTTTCTCACCAATAACCCCAGCTACTAAAGGACCGGAATGAATACCAATACGTAATTCCCAAAATGGTTTACCTGTTAAAGCTTTTAGCTCTTTTATTCGGTTCATAATTAGTAGGAATTCCATTGCAGCCAATACACAATCAATAGCATGTGTCGTATTTATTCGAGGAATTCCACTTGCACACATATAACTATCACCAATGGTTTTTAGTTTTTCTAAGTCATACCTTTCTATTGCTTCATCAAACTCACCAAAACATAAATCTAGTTCTTTTACTAACATTTGTGGGGTTAAATGCTCTGCTATTTGAGTGAACCCCTTAAAGTCAGTAAACAATACAGAAACAGATTCAAAAAATATTGGCTCATAATAACCTTTCTCTTTCAATTCTATAGCAACTTCATTGGGCAAAATATTAAGTAGAAGTTTTTCAGATTTTTGACTTTCCTCTTCTACTTTTTGAAGAGCTATGGATAATTTTTCGGTTCTTTCTTTTACTTTATCTTCTAGATTTTCATAAAGCAAAGCATTTTCAATAGAGATTGCTGCTTGTGTTGATAAAATCTTAAGGACTTCCAACCTTTGAGGAGTAAAGGCACCTGTTACTTTATTATTTTCTAGATATAAAATTCCCACTAAGCGTCCTTGATTCATAATTGTTGTGCATAACACAGATTTAGGTTTTTCGGATTGAATATAAATATCTTTTATAAAATCTCCTTCTTGTGATGCATCAGTTAACACCACCTCTTTCTCACTACGTTTTACATATTGTACAATACTTTTAGAAATATTCACTTTATCTTTTAAATACTCACCAGTCAAAATTGTAGTTTCTCCGTTTTCTTTGCGTTCTGCCTGGATGATCATTTTCCCCGAAGTTTTTTCTTTTAACAACAATATTCCCTTTTCTGCTCCAGCGTTTTCACAGACTATATTCATAAGTTTTTTTAGCAGTTTCTCCAAGTGAACTTCTCCGGATAGCGTTTGCGAAGCTTTAGAAACTGTACCTAAGTCCATAAATTGCCCACTGTTTTCTGTTGAGGTTACTTTTAATGTTTGTTTATTTAGAGTACTTTCCAAAGTAAACTTTTGAAATACTTTTTGCTCAAGTAAGCCTTGATATTTTTCTTTCATAAACTCCAATTTTCGAGTGGCTCCCCAACGTTTATAAACCAGATAAGCTTCTTGCATATAAATTGCAGCTTCCCTTTTTAATCCACGAGATAAGTAAAATTTCCCTGCTAATACAAGAATCATACCTTCATCTTGTTGCCATCCCCCCTCTTTGGCTTTCTCTGCGGCATCGTTATAATATTTTTCAGCTTTTAAAGACTTACCCGAAAGACGTGCTAACTCAGCTTCCATTGCCAAATATAAATGAAGAAAATTGACTGGACAATGGTCTGACCATTTCTTCATTTGCTTATAACTTTTATTTATTCGTTTCTTTAGGTCTTTCTTTTTACCAGTTTCTGCTTTTAAATAAAGAGCAGAGCAAATAAAAAATGAAATAACACAAAATCGTAATAAATAATTTGTACCATTAATAACTTCTTCGTCTTTTTCAATTTCCACTATATAATTGAATACATCTTCGTATTCTTCATATATAAAAAAGATTTCAGATTTACAGATTTGGTAAATTCTTAATCCTGATACATATTTTCTTTGCTGCATTCTATCTAAACATTTGTCTTCACTAAAAGAAGTTGTGTTCATTGAAAAAGAGTCATCGGTCAATCCACAGAGATTTAAACAATATTGATAAAGTAAAATAGCAGTATCTAGTGAATCATCATATTTAATTGATTTTGAGATGACAATTGATTTTTTTAAATATTCAATTTTGGTGTTTAAGTTCAGCTTAGGATTATAAAGATAAACATTATTGCTAGAATGGCCTAAGTATAAAAAATCTCCTGATTGAAATCCTGCTTCCACTGACTTTTGATAGCCTGGTGTTAGAGTTTCCCAATGTTCATTCCAATGATGAATAAATGTATTATAGGACATAAGAATTCTACATTCTAAACTCTTATCCTTGTATTTTTCGTTAAGATTTACTCCTAGTTTTCCAAATTCATAACCATCTTTCATGTTACCTAATACACTTGTTAGTGCGTATCCATATGTCATGTAAGTAAATGCGGAATATGTTGTATTACCAAAACGAAGTGATAAATTCATCATTTTAAAAATAAGTAATGAAAGTAAGTTTTTATTTCCAGTTAAATATGTTGAGCTAATCAATTCCATCATAGACCTTATTGCTAGTTTCTTTTCATTGTCTACCATTTCCGGTAAATTTAAAAGAGCAGAAATCTTTTTCTTCCTCATATTCCATTTTACTACAAAAAATTCTTTTAAAATGAAGAAAGGATTTGGTTTATTAGGAATATTAATGCCCAATAAAGCTAAACTCTGCAGTCCAGCTTGAATAGATTCTTTATATTTTCCTAAAGTCGAATATTGACGTGATTGTATATATAATATTTCTACCTTTTCTAAATTGGTTTTTACATTTTTTAGCATTAACACAATAAGATTTTCGGCTTCATCTATCTCTCCCACTAAATAAGCGCACTGACAATACTCCATATATAAAGGCAATATCAACTCATATTGTTCTTTCCAAGGGTTGTCACCAAGCAATTTATTACCAATTTTAATGTATTCTAATGCTACTTGATATGCAGTGGCATCTTTGGCTCTTATTCCGGCTTTTAAGTTTAAACGAACCAGTTTTTCTTTTTCTTTATCATCTGTTATTAAACTTTGACCTTCGTTTAATTGCCTGAGAATATCTATAAGTTTTTCTTCCTGTTCGTTTTTATTCAAGTTACTTAACATCAAACGGCCAATACTCAGGTGAACTTCCGGTTTCTTATTCTCATCAATCAAAGAATAAGCAGCTTGTTGGACTCGGTCTTGTTGAAATTGATATTCCGGATTAAACGATAAATCATTTTCTGCCACGAATTTATAATCTTCACTAAGCGGAGCAATTAAGCCGGACTTAAGAGCTTCAAAAAGATCAATGCTTGTCATTTCAATAGATTTTTCATGGATAATGGAAAGGGTTTTCAAATCAAATGTATTACCAATACAAGCAGCTAATTGCAAAATACGCCTGGTAGTAGGAGATAATTTATGCAAAGCTTTTATCATAAACTCCACAACATTTCCACTGGTTTCAGCTTGTTTTATGCTTTCTATTTCCCACTCCCAGCAACCTTTATCTCGGTTAAACCAAATAGCTTCTTCTTGGTACAGGTTTTTAAATAACTCATTCACAAAGAAGGGATTTCCTTCTGTTTTTTGGTGTAAGAGTTTTGCTATTGTTAAACATTTTTGTGGATTTGAATGAAGTGTATCAACTACAATTTGATTGACACTAGTTTCCGACAATGGTTTTAAGATAAGATTATGAAGTCTTTTGATTTTTCCTATCGCATCTAGAGAAAGCCTCAAAGGGTGGGATTCACCTACTTCATTATCACGATAAGCTGCTATAATAAACAGATAAGGGAGATCAGCTGATTCCATCCAATGTCGTAATAAGTTTAAGGTAGGAGGGTCACTCCATTGTAGATCATCCAGGAAAATGACTAAAGGATGTTCCAGGTCTGCAAAGACTTTTATAAAGTCATGAAAAACAATCTTAAAACGGTTTTGGCTTTCAGTGGGACCCAATTCCTGTACCGGAGGTTGCTTGTCTACAATACTTTCTAGATCAGGTATCATATCCAAAACAATTTGTCCGTTAGGACCAAAGCTTTTTAGTAACTTCTCTCTCCAAATATTTAGCTTCTCCTCAGTCTCTGCCATTAACTGGTGAGTAAGGTTACGAAAAGCTTGAGAAATTGCTTTGTATGGAATATTTTTTTGAAACTGATCAAACTTTCCTTCAATGAAATAACCACGTTTTTGTACAATTGGTTTCTGAACTTCGTGAACTAATGCTGATTTTCCTACACCAGAATAGCCAGATACAAGAAGTAATTCGGTATTTCCTCTTACTACTTTATCAAAAGTTGACATGAGCGACTCTACTTCTTTTTCACGACCATACATTTTTTGCGGAATCTGGAATTGTTCGGAAATATCCCATTTACCAGGTTGAAAATTTTCAATTTTTCTATTTTTTGACCATTGTTTGCGACATTCATCTATGTCTTTTAAAAGACCATAAGAACTCTGGTAACGGTCCTCTGCATTCTTTGCCATCAATTTTAGAATAATAGCTTCAATTGCTTCAGGAATTTCCGGATTTATTTTGGATGGTTGGGTTGGATTTTTACTGATGTGAGAATAAACCCAACCCATCATATCTTCAGCTTCAAAAGGAAGTTGCCCGGTTATCATTTCAAAAAGAGTTACTCCAAGAGAATAGTAGTCTGTTCTATAATCCAACTCTCGGTTCATACGCCCGGTTTGTTCAGGAGAAATGTATGGAAGGGAACCCTCAAGTCGTTCAGATACATTTAAGCTTTGTCTTTCCCTGGAAAGTTCAGAAGAAATACCGAAGTCTATAATTTTAATTTTATTAGTTTGAGAATCTAAAAGAATATTCCTGGGATTGATATCTTTATGAATGACATTTTCATAGTGAGATTTTCCCAATATTCGAACTAGGATAGGAACAACAGCAAAGAATCTGTCCATGGTAAATCTTTTTTCTTTCAGCAAGAATTTATCAATAGATTCAGCAAAAAGTTCCATAATAATCGCCACATTGCCTTGTCCATAGGTTTCCAGGTTGTACATTTCAATAATGCCAGAAGAACTAATTTTTTTAGCGATACCATATTCTCTTTTTAAACGTGCAATCTCGTTAGGTGAAGGATAGGTATCCTTTAAGGTCTTAATTACTACTTCTTTGTTATCAGAAAGTCGTATTGCACGAACTACTATAGTAAGAAGTGTTTCGTGGATTGTTTCTTGAATCTTATAGTCAGTGAGATTAATTGCTACATTTTCCATTTAAAATAAGTTATCAAAGTCCCTTTTCCTTTAAGCTCTAAGTATTGTTTCAGACGTTTATCCCTGTAAAGATAATAACCTCCTGTGATTGTAAAAAATTACAATCTAAAATTACATTGTTTTAGAGTAAAATGTCTGAAACATATTCGACAAGCTCAGTGCATCGCAATGCATTGAACGAAGCTGTTTACGCCGTTACCAGCGAAAATCCATAGAATGGGGGGACTAAACCCAGACGGGACAACATGCTGAAGAAATCGCCTGATAAATTCTTCATGTTCCAGTCATCTTATGGGAAGTCTTTGGTAGCCATGGCAGGGGTTTTTGGGGATTGGCTTTACGCCGGAGAAACGCACTTTCCTATATAATAAATGGAATTTGCTATATAAGAAACCCTATACAATTTCATCAGGGGATTTTGTCCATACCAAAAGGATTAATTGACCTCAATACAAAGTGCTGTCCTATCATCATTAATACGATTGTTTGTGTAATTTTCAATTCTCTCTAATAACTTTTTAACAAGAGATTCGGCTGATTCCTGGGAATATTCGGATACCCATTCCAAAAAACCTTCCAAACCAAGCATAGCACTATCATTTTTGTCATTAAAAATCTCATACAAACCATCTGAATAGACAAGCAATTTATCACCTTTTTGTAATTCGACAAAGTATTGTTCAAATGTTGGTTCGGGAATCAACATTAAAAGGTGCCCTCTGCCTTGCAGTACTATAACTTTTTTATCTCGAATAAGAATAATTGGTGAATGACCGGCATACGAATAGTACAACACCTTAAGCCTAGTATCTAGCCTAATATAGACGGAAGTAAGATAATGTGTTTCAGATAAAAACTTCAAAGAATCATGAATATGATAAAACATTTTTTCCAAAAATAGTTTGGAAGAATCTGCTATCTTAAAAATAAGGTTCGCCATAGTGGAGACCATTGCTGCAGAGATTCCATGACCGGATACATCACCTAATATAACGTCAATTATATCAGTATCTACTATTTTAAAATCTATAAAATCTCCTCCAATGCTGTCCATTGCTTGGTAGTGATGAAAAAAAGAAAATCCTTTCATATCCGGAAATTTTTCGGGAACCAAAAATAACTGTGTAGCCTTGGCAATCTTCAATTGTTTTGATATGGTGTTGTAAAATTTTTGAATGATTAAATCCTTCTCCTTTTTTTCCGTAATGTCTTGGACGATTCCAATGTATTGAAGTATGCTTCCATCCTCTGTTGTTTTAAATGGTTTTGCTTTAAGAGACAGCCAGAAGGGTCTATCACCTAATAAAACCTTTATATCATTTTGGTATAGATCAACCTTAGACTCAACTATTGCATGGAGCTGCAAAACTCTATCCAAAGTATCTAGATGATTCACCGTATCAAACGGTACACCCGGAAAGATGATCTCCATAATTTGAGAAAAGGGAGAATTATAGAAGATAATTTTTTTGAGGTTTATGTCATATATATAAACACCTTCCGGAGAGATTTCCAAAACAGACGCTAAAAATTTTTTTTGGACGCTTATTTCTTTCAATTCTAGTTTGGCTTCTTCCACTTTTTCAAGAATAGAACTGTCAAACAGAATTTTCCTTTTTAGCCTTGCTTGTACACTTTCCAATAGATCTTTTTCGCGGAACGGTTTGGTCAAATAGTCATCTACGGATAGATTCATTCCATAACGAATGTCATTTTCTCCCGACTTCCCCGTTAGAAAAATAAATGGTGTAGTTTGTAATTCTTTAATGGTTTGGATTTCCTGGAGAACTTCATAACCACTTATTCCAGGCATCATAATGTCACAAACAATAAGATCGGGCTTGAATTCTTTTACTTTTTGGATTCCATCCGTTCCATCTAAAGCCATTAAGGTTTCATAACCATTGTCTGATAATATCTCTTCAATACTCAGACGAACATCTTTATCATCATCTATAATTAATATTTTAGTCATTACTATCTACAATTCCTCTATATAGGTAGGGCAACTTCTGCCAATACACAATATTTTGAATTGTCTCTGGCTGTATGATCCAAAGCGTTTTTTATCCAGAATAATCCGTTGTGTAACCTGGTTATATGATTCACAACCGTAAGTCCTAACCCAAGCAAAAATTTCTCATTGTAAGAATAGAATAAATCTTCCGAACTTTTAGCCAAACGGAAAAACGGCTCAGTTACGAGCTTTTCATAGTTTTTAGGAACTCCTAATTCTTCTTTTTGAATACTATTTTTTACCGCAAATACCGTATAGCCATCTTGGATATAAGAATAAATACCAATTTTGGAGTTTTGCATTGTGTATTTGCTTGCATTGATAATTAATTCTTCTAATAAAATACCAAAAAAATCTTTATGAATTTTTATCTCGTGGTTTGCTTGAGTACTTCCTATCACAAACTCGGAATTCATTTTCTCCTTAACAGGTTCTTCTAGCCTTGTTACTATATCTTTAATAATTGAGGAAACTTTAGAAGTTGGAAAGGGACTTAAAGCTAGTTTTTCTTTTGATAAAATGGAAAATGAATTTGCCAAAGAATTAAGCTGGTTTTTGCAAGTTTGGTTATTGGAAATTAATAGATTAATTAAATCTTTATCTAAAACGATATTACCATCTTTATCTTCTTTTTTGATTTCATCAATCATTTCCGTAATAGAGATGGCAACACTAATTCCGGCTCCTTGGAGCATATTCGTTTGCAAGCTATGAATCAGCTCTGCTGTGATTTTTGGTTTATCGCTTGTTCTACTTTCTTTGTATTCATTCCATTCGATTTTGGATTGGATAACACGTCCGGCTTTTATTTGCATCTCCCTTTGCTGCTCTAGTTGTTCTTTGTGTTGAATGGCTTTTTTAACTACGTCTTCAATGGTTTTCAGCTTAATGGGTTTTAAGATGTAATCATAAACTCCTAGTTTCATTATGTTGATAATCACATGGGATTCGCTATTTCCCGTTAGCATCACAACTACAGCATCCGGTTCTTGCAATTTTAGTCTTGTTATAAACTGATCTCCATTCATTATAGGCATATTATAATCTACTATGTACAGATCGTATTTATTGTACAGCAATTTCTCCATAGCACTGCTTCCATCGTTAGAACCTTCTGCATGAAATCCCATTTCATCAATTATATCACAAAGAAATTCCCTAACGTCCATTTCATCATCTACCACTAAAATTTTTCTTTTATTCATTTTTTAACCTCTAATTACTAAACTTAAAGTTTTTAATAGATCACCTATTTTGTAAGGTTTTTTTATTACACCATCCACCTGCAATTCAACAAGTCGATTTTCTCTGTCTTTGTCGATGTATCCACTTGAAGCTATTATTTTTACGTTTGGATTCAATTCTTTTAAACTTTGGATGGTAGCAATCCCATCAATGACAGGCATCAAAATGTCAACAATCACCACAGATACGTTTTCCATATTTTGAGAATAGGCGATAATTCCTCTGGTAGCTCCGTCTGCGGATAAAACCCTATACCCATAGTCTTCCAAAATATCACAACATGCGTCTCTAACGTCTTTTTCATCATCTATAACAAGAATGGTCTCACTTTTTTGGGAAAACAAATTTTGATTGGACTCATGCTCTATCTTTTGCTCTTCCTCTTTCTCCATATAAGGTGGAAAAAATAGTTTAAATTTTGTCCCCACATCCAGTCTGCTTTCCACTTCAATAAATCCGTTTAGGTTTTTGACAAGGTTATTTACGGTGGCAAGCCCCAAACCTGTCCCTTGGCTCACGTCTTTTGTTGTAAAAAAAGGATCGAATATTTTGTTTAAATTCTCACTTGATATGCCCGTACCTGTATCTGATATGGTTATAACTACATAATTTCCTTCTCCGACATTCATCCGCATCTTGGCGTAGTTCAAATCTACATAGAAGGTATCAACTTCTATAAACAAAAAACCACCTTTTGGCATGGCATCAATGGCATTCACACAAAGATTCATCAAAATTTGGTCTATATGGGTAGGGTCAGCAAAGATTTTATAAATATATTCCGTTCGAAATTGAATTTTTTTCTGTATATACTTTGGCATGGTACTTTGTAAAAACTGGTCTAAAGCGTTAATTCGATCCTTTATATTGATTACTCTTTTTTCCCCCTCTTCCCCTCTGGCAAATTGCAAGATTTGTTTCACGAGTTTCTGCCCTCTAAGAGCTGAATTTTCCATTCTCTCCAATCGACTAAGGTTCTTTTCATCCGTAAATTCTCTTCTGAATCTATCCAAACCAAGCAAAATAGGAGTTAAAATATTGTTAAAGTCATGGGCAATTCCACCGGCTAAACGTCCCAAGCTCTCTATCCTCTGAGATCTGTTGATCTGCTCTTCAATTTTCCGTCTTTCGGTTATATCTACAATAATTCCTATAATACGAAAAACCCTTCCTTTGGAATTTACAGTAGAACTTAGTTTGATGTTAAGAACTTTTTTTTTGCCTTGTACTACAATTTTGTCTTCGTATTCATAAATCTTTTTTTGACTACAACAGATTCTCAAATTATTCACAATTTTGGATGCAATTTCAGCCGGGAAAACTTCTTCAGGAGTCTTGCCAATAATCTGTTCTGCGGGAATACCAATATCTTCCTCCCCTTTTTTATTAAAAGCCACATAAACAAACCTTCCGTTATTTTCAACATCCACTACAAAAATGCCATCACCCATATTATCAAAAATATTGGTGATAAACTCATCTTTTGCTTTAAGGTTTTTCTCATATTGGATTTTTTCCGTAATATCACGAAGTGTAACAGTAGATACCATTTTACCATCAAGTTCTAATTTGGAAATACTTGCTTCGATATTAAATTCGGTTCCATCTTTTTTTAAACCAAAGATTTCCGCATTGCGTTCTCCCATACTTCGCACTTGTTGCGGTGAACGATGGAATTCTTTTATCATATTACTATGCTGGCTTCTGTACCTGCTAGGTAGTAAAACATCCAGTGGTTTGCCGAGCATTTCACCCTGTTTATAACCAAAAAGCCTTTCTGCTCCCCTATTGAATAAAAATATAAACCCATATTCATCCACACTAATGATGGCATCACTGGAAATTTCTAAAATACCCGCAAACAAAGATTTTGATCTTTCCAATTCCTGTTGCGTTTGCTCCAATTGTTCTATTTTTTCCTTTAATTCCTTGGTTTTTTCATCTACTTGGATTTCTAAATCCAACTTTTTGTTTTTAAGTTCATTTTCTAGCTTTTGTTGGTAGAGAGCAATTTCGATCATCGTTTCCAATTGAGTTCCATTAATTGGTTTAAGAAGATAACCATAAGGCTTTATTAATAGGGCTTCATTTAATACATCTTCACTCGAAAGAGATGTTAAAAAAATAATAGAGCAACCAAACTTGTCAGTAATAATTTTAGCACATTCTATGCCATTTAAATCACCTTTGATTTGAATATCTGTCAAAACAATATCAGGAATTTCATTATTTATTAGTGAATTTTCAAGAAACTCAATAGCATCTCTTGAATTATCATAAATACCTAATATTTGATAACCTTTTCTTTCTAGAATTATAGCTATGTTTTCTGCTATCAATTCTTCGTCTTCAATAATAAGTATTCTAGCTTTTGGAAACATTTGAATAACCCAGGAATAATTTAGTAAAAAATAAGTAATAGTATTGACTAAAAATTTAGTAAAGGATAATAAAGAATAATATTCAAATTATGATAAAAAAAAATGCTTTTTATAATAATTTTTTGGGTAAGGATTTTATGTATATTCAAGCAAATGATTTATTACAAGAAATTCTAAATAGTTCTATTAGTGGCATAATGATCTTTAAATCTGTGCGAAAAAATGATAAAATTATAGATTTTGAATGGTTATTGACAAATATATCCGCAGAAAAAATAATAGGACGAACCCACCAAGACTTGCTTGGAAAAAACCTACTCCAAGAAATGCCTGGAAACCAAAAAAACGGGCTTTTTGATAAATACGTAAATGTTGTAGAAACAGGTCAAACCATGAATATTGAACACTTTTATGAGTACGAAGGTCTAAATAGATGGTTTCACAATGTTGCGGTCAAGCTAAATGACGGATTTATTGTCACGTTTATGGATATTACAGATAAGAAACTAAGTGAAGAAAAATTAGTAGAAAGCGAAATTCGTTTTCGTACTGCCTTTGAAAAATCACCTATCGGATTTGCTCTTGTTTCTTTGGAAGGAAAATTTATGGAAGTGAATGAATCTCTGTGTAGAAGTGTAGGCTATACTCCCCAAGAACTTACCTCTTTAACCTTTATGGATATAACATATCCTGATGATCTAGATCTGGATTTGGAATATGTAAAACAAATGTTGGCAGGTGAAATTTCTTATTACCAAATGGAAAAACGCTATATTCACAAAAACGGAAGTATTATTTGGAGTATTTTAAGCGGTTCTATTATCAAAAATTCGGAGGATGAACCATTATATTTCATTGCACAAATACAAGATATAACCAAAAGAAAAAACGCAGAAGAAAAAATACAAAAGATCAATAAGGAATTACTCCAGCAAAAAATTGAATTAAATTCCCAAGCTGCAGAGTTGAGACAAGCAAAAGAACAAGCCGAAACAGCCAACATTGCCAAAACTCAGTTTCTTGCCAATATGAGCCATGAAATTCGAACTCCTATGAACTCTATTTTGGGGTTTGCTCAAATCCTGCAAGCAAAAATCCAAGACAAGCAATTAAAAGGCTATTTAAGCAATATTACAAATAGCGGTGAAATTCTTTTGGAACTTCTAAATGACATACTTGACCTTTCCAAAGTAGAGGCAGGAAAGTTAAAAATGACTACTTCCACTTTTGATATGATTGCCGTTCTAGAAGAAATTGAGGATATGTTTTATAACACATTGCAAGAGAAAGAATTGCTTTTTTCGATTTCTATTGAGCCAAATTTCCCCAAAGGAATTGTTATGGATAGATCGAGATTTCGCCAAATTCTCATCAATTTAGTTGGAAACGCAATCAAGTTTACGGAAAAAGGAGAAATCAAAGTCTTTGTGAAACGATTAGGCTATCAAAATGAGAAAAACACGATTCAATTTTCTGTCTCCGTAGAAGATACGGGAATTGGAATACCGGATTATAAATTGGATTCGATTTTTGAATCTTTTGAGCAGATTGGTGACAATAATAGCGGTGGTGTCGGTCTTGGATTGAGTATAAGCAGACACCTTGCCAAACTAATGAATGGAAGTATTGAAGTAGAATCACGGTTGGGAAAAGGAAGTACATTTACACTTACCTTTGAGAAAGTGGAGATTGATAAAAATTTGGTTACAAAACAATTCAAAAAAGAGATGGAAAGTCATAAATTTATTGATTTTCAAGGAAGTAAAGTTTTAGTAGCGGATGATATAAAGACTAATAGAGAATTTATAATAGAAGTCCTAAAAGATGCCAACACTGTAGTTTTTGAAGCTTCTGACGGACAAGAAGCCATTGAAATTGCAAACCGAGAAATACCGGATTTGATATTAATGGACTTAAAAATGCCTGTACTAGACGGTGTGGAAGCCACAAAAATCATTAAAAATCAAGAAAAAATAAAACACATTCCCATTATTGCAGTCACAGCATCCATTCATTTGTATAGAGATG
The DNA here is from genome assembly GCA_024233865.1 of Leptospiraceae bacterium. GTDB lineage: Bacteria > Spirochaetota > Leptospiria > Leptospirales > Leptospiraceae > JACKPA01. Next base: position 23,238 of record JACKPA010000019.1, read on the forward strand.
AACAAGAAGAAATTATAAACTATTTTGACAAATTATTAAAAAAACCCGTAAAAATTAAGGTATTACTAGAGACTCTAAAAGAATATCTAATCTATGATGAAAAAATAAATCCCTACCAAGAAACAGAGGAAAGTGGGGATTTAGATTTGAGTTTGGACGAACTTTCTTTAGACATCCAAGAAAAAATTCCAAAGTTGCTTTTTACCTTAGAAACAATTCAAAACGACGAATGGGAAGAAATACATGATAGCCTGTCTTTTAGTCGAATTGGGAATTTCGCAAAAAAAATTAAACAAATAGGTAAAGAGCACAATCTCAAATTTATTCAAAAATGGGCAACTTCCCTCCTCAATTACACTTCCGAGTTTGATATAGAAGAAATGTCTAAAACATTAAACGCCTTTCCCACCTTGATCCAAAATATGAAGTCGCTAAAAAAACGAAGTGAGGAGGAAAACTAATGTTAAATAGAAATCCCATAGTGTTAATAGTAGACGATGTTGTACAAAACATCCAAATCGTAGCAAAAATTTTAGGTCAAGAAAATTATGAGATTGAGGCTAGCGTTAATGGTCACCAAGCCATTGAAAAAGCCGGTTCCATTCTTCCCGACTTGATACTACTTGATATTATGATGCCAGACATAGATGGTTTTCAGGTCTGCCAAAAGTTAAAAAACCAAGAAAAAACAAAAGGAATCCCTATTATTTTTGTGACTTCCAAAAACAGACCGAATGATATCAAAAAAGGTTTTGAAGTCGGAGCTTCTGATTATTTGACAAAACCGATAATAGCTTCCGAGCTAGTTGCAAGGGTTAGAGTTCACATAGAACTCAAATTTCAAAAAGAACAATTAGAAAAAAAAAGTATAGAAAGAAAAGAACTAGTCCACATACTCTGTCATGATTTATTAAATCCTCTTGGTGGAATTTATGATAGATTCAAACTGATAGAAAACTATGATGATTTTACAAAATCAAAAGATATTCTCTTGAATGTCAACTACAACGCCATAGAAACAATTCATTTGGTAAGGAAAATGGTTGTTTTAGAAGAACAAAAATTAGTTCTTGTATACCACAATTTACAAGAAATGATCGAAGAATCCTATATGATTTTAAAACCAATGATGGATGGAAAGAGTATCGCACTAAAAATAAATGTAGATAGCGATACCCAAGTCTATGTAGAAAGAATTTCGTTTATTAACTCCGTTTTGAATAACATTTTAACAAATGCAATTAAATTTTCCTATCCAAATTCAACCATAGAAATTTATACAAAACCAATTCCTTTAAACTTAATTGAGGTTTACATTAAAGACTTTGGTGTAGGAATATCAAACAATATGATTATCAATATGTTTGATATAAAAAGGCATACTAGCCAAAAAGGAACAAAAAAGGAAAAGGGACTGGGATTTGGTTTACAGCTAGTGAAAAAATTTATTGATTTATATGCAGGGAAAATTGAAATTCGTTCCAAAGAAGAAACTAAATACCCGAAATCTCATGGTACGGAAATAATACTAACACTTGATTCTAAAAATTAGAGTGTTGGGCTTACCAAAGTAAGTTTGATATAAGCCATTTGCTTGTCCAGCTTGGATATCTACAGTGGTTGGACTGCTTAGTTGACAGGTAATCATGTTGTTCCACTGATTTAAGTGGTAGTTCCGATTTTCGCACTAGTACCGGTAGTTGTAAAGGTTGCAACCAAAACAGTTAGGTTTGTATTGTATGGAACGGTAACAGAAATATTTGTTCCTGTGAAAGTTGTTTGCAAAGACGTAAGAAAGCTAAATGACGTAGTGTCTTTTCCACTATTTGAAGCCACCGTTACCGTTACGGTAGGTGTTTTCTATCTCCGCTTCGCGGGGTTGGGGGGAATTTCACAGAAACTTATACTTAGTTACTTACATTCTTAGTAATAATACCAGGATGTGGGATCCCTTCTATATGCTCAATTGTATAGTTATATGTAGTTTGGATTATTTGCTTGATCTTCTCTGGATCAGTTACATCAAACATTCCGAAAGTCCCTATTGATGGTCGTAGCACAGAACTACGTTGTGATTTTTCCCTTCTTTCAACGTCAACCTGACGATTAAATCGTTCAAGACACATACATTGTACGAGAAGGTCGAATATAGATGGATAGGAATTCTTTTTGTCAAAAAATACTTTCCAACCTGAAACTGTATCCCCATAAGAAACAACATTGTTTAAAGGATTTTCTTCACTCCCACCACTTACATCCGCTATAAATAACCAACCTTTTTCACAATATGGGTAAAGAACCTCAGCTGGAAGATTATTCATGACACCACTATCTACAAAAACATGATCATCCGTGACTACAGGAGGCCATAGAATAGGTAAAGAACCACTTGATCTTACTGCCCACCATAATTTTGTTCCATACTTAAAGTATATTAATCGTCTTTGTTTCAGGTCAGCAGCAGGAATAAAGGTAGGTATTATTAAATCTTCAAGATTAACGTCTCCATACATTTCTTTTAAAAGTATTTTTGCTTTTTTACCATCTTGTATTGAAACTATCGGGTAAGTATAATGCCATGGACGAAACTTAAATCCTAAGTTCATATTTAAGGTTTTTTGAAAGTTTTCTTCTTGACTTAGATCCATTGCGACTAATCCTGCGATACCAGCACCCGAACTAGAACCAGATATAATATCAATTGGATAATTATTATCTTTTAAGGCATTAATGATACCTAAGTAAGAAATTGCTCTTGTTGAGGCTCCTCCAAGTGTCAAACCATAAGCACGTTTTATTATAATGCGAATCGTACGCTCAATATCATCGATTCTAAGATTGCGAATATGGTGATGCATCGAAATCCAAGTCCTTGTATTTAACCAAAAGCGAGTATTAGAAGGTGTGCTTGTATCGTTTGGATGAAAAAGAAGTAGATGGTGAAAGTCATTTTCCTTAAAACCTTTTTTCTCACTCCATTGGTATTCTATATTTCTGACTCTATTATCTTTTCCTGCATTTGCTAACCATAAAATGCGATCAGTTTGTCTAAGAAAAATTTTATTCCACGGACTATCGTCTAAATCACACAGGAATATGATATAATTGTATTGTAATTCAATTTTTTCTAACCAATTTTTAATGACAGTTTGGGAAAATGCCCAATCAAATTGGGAAGATGCCCAATCAAAATTTTTTAGTTCTAACCCTGTTTCGTTTTCTAAAATTGACGAGTTAATTAGAAAACAAGAACCATAATTTGATAATATTTGTTGGATTCTTTCTGAGACAATGTTCCAATTATGGGAATTGCCTAATGGGACTAGAGTGAGTATTAAATGTTGTTGTGTATGTTCTTTGTCTGGAATTTCTTGTAGTCGTCTTATCGCTAAACTAGCAATTTGCTTATGAAATTCTGGTATAGAATTAGAAAATGAATCAATGGCTTTTCGAGTTAGTATACCGACTGTAGAATCTCGGGTCGCAATAACACGTGCTGCTCGTGGAGCATTTCCTAAAATCGCCATTTCTCCAACGATCTCACCCTTTCCAATCTCTCTAAGTACTTTCGATTCTGGTTCTTCAGATACTGCACATAGATGTCCATTTATAACAACGAATAATTCATTGGCAGCATCTCCTTTTTCAAAAAGGACAGCTCCACCGGGCAAGTTTTGATATTCCATCTCTAATTGAATTAGAGACAATTGTTCTACAGATAATTCTTTAAATAAGTAGTTTTGGCGTAAAATACAATTTCCTTCTTTTTCTTCCTCTAAAGCATTTACTAAGGAATCTGACGCTATATCTGTATCATTGGGAACTTGGATTACTTTTCTGTCTGAATGTACGTCTAGCCAACTAAATAGTTGACTCTTTTCTTTATTTTTATCGTGAGTTAAGACCAATACACGATGTTGTACAAAAGGACTTATTACAATTGGTTTGGGACTTTGTAAAATAGGGTATAAATTGATAGAACTCTTTGTATTTCCATAGAACAAAACCAAATCAGCTTGACGTATACAAAAGTTAATCCAATTTCCATCATTTGGAAAAGCGTAATAAACAATATAATCTGTTTGTTCCTCTAAGTCCGATAAAGTCTCTATTTCCTTTTGCCATAAATTGTTATCTGAAGATTTCTTTTCAGAGACAAAGGATTCTAAAAATTTTTCCCTATTAACTAAATGGACACTATTATTTAGTGAAATTTTTCTAGCAAAATTATTTAAGAGATCCATTCCCAAAAAATTTAGTTCCAAAGGAATCCAGGCAATATTTCTGATACGTATTTTTGGCAAACTTGGTTTACGTTCATTAAGTAAGTTTTGAGACGCGAGTTTCCCCAATCGAATTCCAAATTCGGGAATTTGCTTCACTATATTTTCTACTGCCTCACTACTTAACTGAAATACAATAGAATCACGCATAGCAATTACACTTGCCGACCTGTTTTGTTTTGTAAGAAAGGATACTTCACCTAGACAAGTTCCATGATTTATGATACTCAATAATTTGGTATTTTTTTGTGTAGGTAAAAGAACTTGCAACTTCCCAGCGTATATAAAATATAAGGAGTGGTCTTCGTCTTGGTAATGAAACAATTCCTCGCCAGAACGTAAAATTTTTATAGAAATTTCCTTATGGATAATTTCTAGCTGCTTTTCTGTTAACCCATTAAATATTGAAAACCTATTTAAATAATTTATTTCCATACTTTCTTAAACTTTTAATATTAATTTTATTATACTATCAAGAATATTTATTCTCTGTTCATTTCTTCTATTTTGCCATATTTTAAATAATACATAACAAGCACTCGCTAGAGATAACCATCCAAGAAATTCTGCTACGTTTAAGGAATACCAACTTGGAACTTTATAGAACCATGGACTTTCTGTAGTGAGAACAAAAACGGTCATTGCTGGTGCTAGAGTATAAGACCTATATTGCATAAAGAGTGATACCTTTCCTCGCATCAAAAGTATAGGTGCAATTAGATGTATTAGTGCGAATGCAGCATACTGTCCTGTTGGTTCTCCAGGAGGATTTGTTCCATAAACAAATGTGAAATTCCATAGAACATAAGACAATATCCAGGGAGTCCCTAAATCGTAGTGCAAATTATTTTTCTCGTCTACCGATAAAAAACGAGGATAAGCTTGAGAAAGCAATAAAGTAATTCCAGCAGTAGCATTGATAAGACTTCCTCCGTAAAGACGTTCTGGACCACTTGCAAGGGCATCATAAATTTCAAATCCAACTGCCTCCAATATATTAACAAAAAGAGTGAGATAAACAATAATACGAATCAGGTTGCTTTTGATTAAATTTTTGTAGCGTATACCAGCAAGTAATAAAACAGCAAAGCACACAGAAAAAACCTTGATAATACCAAATGTACCAGAACCTATTTCTCCAGATGACATATAATGGTAGGTTAATAAAATACTGGGTAGAAAGAAATACACAATAAGGTGACTTGTAATTCCTTTTAGCTCGGCTAGTACCGGAAATATACATAAAAACACAATCCCTGCAACTATCCAAATATATACTTCCATTTTTTAAAACCTCACTAAATCATAAGAGTTGTAGAAATTCCACCATCTAAAATTATGATAAAAAAACCAACCATTTTTTAAAAAGAGTTCCGCCAATGCTTTGCCAAGTCCACGACTTGTACCAGTTATAAGAACTTTTTTATCTTCCATAAGTCAATAGTCTATTTTGACGAGTCAAACATAGATGTAAAAATACCAAAGGCGAGTAGGCACAAAAAACAGCCTAAAGCACAACTCAATCGAATACCTAGATCGTCTCCTCTATCTTTTCCCAAAAGAATCATAGAAGCAAATATCGCAGAACCTAGAGTAATTCCAGTTTTATAACTAAAATTCTTTCCAGCAACAAAAATTGCTTCGGGGACTTCTTGATATTTTTTTGACTTTTCTACAATATCCGTAACAACTGCCATAACTAAAACGGACATAGAACCAAGTGGTAATCCACCAGCGAAAAAAGCTAAATATGCTTGCAGTTCTTTAGAAATTGGGTATTTCCCCAAAAAAACTAAAAATACCATCAAGAAAGCTAAAAACAAAAATGTACATGCTATGACAATTTTTTTTCCGTATTTCTTTGCGAAAATATTCGCTATAGGTGCAGCAAGTATAGATGAAGGAACCATCAAAGATATTAAAATGGAGAGCATTTTGGCATCAAGTTCCAAAAGTACAGTTACAAAATAAAATGCTCCAGCTTGAACCATTTCCACACAAATAATAAATATAGTATAAGAAATAATAAATATTCGAAAATTTTTATTGCTAAATGCAGTTTTTAAACCCTCTTTTAAGGAGAAGCTCTTGCTTGGCTTTTGTATATCTGTCCCCTTTAAAAGAACTAAAGGAATAATCATTAAAAACATAGCAATAATGCAAAATATTAAAAAAGATATTCTTCTAGTTTCAATAGGTGAAAAATTAGAGCTTTGTAAAATGTACCAAACAAAAGGAGCTTGTCCGGCAATTATAACACCTATCGATTCTCCCAAACCTTGAAATGTAGAAAGGTTGATTCGATCTTTTTCTGATTTACACAAGCTGGACATATGTGTAAGGAAAGGCGTAACGTAAGTACTAAATGCAATCACACAAATAGACATACTAAATGTAACCCAAATCACATTTAGTATGGATGGAAAATTATTAGGTGGCATAAATATTAGAAAAGCACCAAAAGAAGCAGGAAGAAAAGCTCGTTTCATAAAGGGGAGTCGTTTCCCTTTAGGATTAGATGATTTATCACTTAAATTCGCTATAATTGGGTCAATAGCTATATCCAAAACTCGAACAAGAATGATAATTATGGATAAAATGCTAAAACCCCAAATAGGCTTTTGGTACAAAAGAACCGGTAGACTTTCGTGTTTTGGTGGATTATAAAAATTAATTAGGTATAATGCAATTAAGAAGAACGGTACTGTATAACCAGCAGAACCTAAAAAATATGAAATATAGTGTTTTGGTGTAATATTATTAATTTTCCTACTCCTATTGAACATATTATTCATGTAACTATTCAAGTGTAATTAAGCCTCATTAGAATCTCAAACCTACTTTTTTTTGATAAGAACGTTATGTACACAAACATCCATAATATAAAGCACTAAATGCAAATTTAAACTTATTTTATATTTGAGTCTTCTGTTGAATTTATGAGTTCTGCGATTATTTCATACCATAACTCTAAGTATTGTTTCAGACGTTTATCCCTGTAAAGATAATAATCTCCTGTGATTGTAAAAAATTACAATCTAAAATTACATTGTTTTAGAGTAAAATGTCTGAAACACATTCGACAAGCTCAGTGCATCGCAATGATTTGAACGAAGCTGTTTACGCCGTTACCAGCGAAAATCCATAGAATGGGGGGACTATGGAGATTGTTTATTCTGGTAAATAGGTGAATACCTGATTCTCATAAACCCAGACGGGACAACATGCTGAAGAAATCGCCTGATAAATTCTTCATGTTCCAATGTCATAACCTTCTGCTTGTTATCCCGATAGTCTTTGTAATAGAAGCTAACTGTATTTTCCGTTACCTCTATAATCCTATGGGTGTAACGACCAAGATATTCAATCAAATTGTTTGGATTATCAAATGGTTCTTTACAATAAACGACCCATTCCTTTCCACTTATTCCGCGAAAAAAACTATCCCGACTGTTTTCGCTATCAATTGAATAAGGAAGACTAAGTCATCTTATGGGAAGTCTTTGGTAGCCATGGCAGGGATTTTTTAGGTAGACATTAACTTTAAGTGAGACTATATAGCTAAGATTGATAACTTTCTATGAATATAGGCACTTCATTATGGTATTTTTGAAATTTCTTGTTTTACTTCTGTGAGTGTCTTGGCAATTACGACCCCTTCATGTCCTCTGACATCAGTGGTTGCTAAATCTATAGGGCCCATCTCTTTGGGTAGACCAAAATAATTATTTCCGTATTCTACAATATTGTAAGATTGATAACTTTCTACCAATCTAGGTACTTCATTATATGGTATTTTTGAAATTTCTTGTTTTACTTCTGTGAGTGTCTTGGCAATTACTACCCCTTCATGTCCTCTGACATCAGTGGTTGCTAAATCTATAGGACCCATCTCTTTGGGTAGACCAAAATAATTATTTCCGTATTCTACAATATTGTAAGATTGATAACTTTTTACCAATCTAGGCACTTTGATATAAGGTATTTTTGAAATTTCTTGTTTTACTTCTGTGAGTGTCTTGGCAATTACTACCCCTTCATGTCCTCTGACATCAGTAGTAGTTAAGTTTATGGAATCCATCTTTTTGGGTAGACCAAAATAATTATTTCTGTATGCTACAATATTGTAAGATTGATAACTTTCTACCAATCTAGGCACTTTGGTATAAGGTGTATCGCATTTTTCTATTTCAATAGGTCGTTCCTTAAAATAGTCGTTTTTTTCTTGATGAGCATATAGATTTGGATAACCTTGCATGAAAGGAAAATGTGGAAATTCTCTGTTACAAAGGTGATATCTGTAAGGGAAATGCTTTGAAATAATTTGTTGAGCATCTAATAAACCTAAATGTCTATTATCTTGATTTTGTTCAAAAAAAATACCTCCATTTTCGGTACAAATTTTGGCTATGCCTCCACAATAATTTCTCACTTGTTCCTCTGTCATTTCAGACATTGATAAGGTATTGATAACCAAGTCAGCTTTACAACCCAATAAAACCAGGTTTTTCCATTCATAATTAGGAATAAATTTAAATCCACCCAATCCCCTTTTTTGCTTTACAAGTTCTTCTAAGTTGCTTCTATTCATTATTTGATTATCTCTATCCGGGAACAAGAGTGAAAGGTAAATTGATGAGTATAATAAGCTTTCTGGCAAATCAACTATAACGTAATTTACTTCGGGAATAGTTTTAGCTATGTAATAGGCTAACCCTCCATATCCACCTCCAATTTCTATGATTGTAGGATTGGTCTTGTTAAAAAGAGATTGAGGTTGTTTTGAATTAAGCAACCCACAATCATACATTATGGCCAAACGTTCTCTATATGCTACTGTATCATGGTTAACCAAAACACTATCTATCTGCCAACCAACCTCACCAAACTTAATAGGTGGAGTAAGAAGTTTTAGATATGGGGGTAGTAAGTCATTGTAAAACTTGAACGCATCGAGTACGCTATCATATTTTTCAGCAATGGTATCTTTATAGAATTTATCAATGGTGTCATTAGAGTCATTCAAGTCATGAAATATATTTTCTTCTCTAAATGTCAACAAGGGAAAACCAGTAAACATGCTCGCATATAAGCGCAATCTATCTAAATGATTCTGCTCAAACATTTGTTGGGAAAACTTATAAAAAGGTTGTGTTAGGGACCAGCCGCCACCTGGCAAATCAACCTCTTCTTCAAGGGAGGTAACTATGGATGAACGATATGAAATTAAATGCAAAATTTTCTCAAATATCTCTTCTGCTACACTAATCTCGAAAGGCGTTATTCGTTCTTGATCTTCCAAACTAATGAATCTGTACATAATTGGTTTACAAGGCAATCCTTTTTAACATCTGTTATGAATTAATTTTAAAACTATAAAAAATGACTTCCTTTGTAAAGAGTTATATTTAAATTTCTTAGTGATTTTATTCTGATAAAGACTTAAATTTCTCCCCTCTTTTTCTGGTCATAGAAATAATTTTATTTTCGTAAAGGTATGAAGTGAGTGTTTCTGCAACCAATTTAGCACCTTCTTTATTATAATGACCATGGTAACCAACTGTGGTGTCATTAAAAAAATTCCGGATAGGCTGGTTGTTCTGTTTTTGTGAAAAAATCAATTGGATGTCAACGACATAAATACGATCATTTTTCTCCGCCATAGTTTTCGCATATATGGAAACCGGATGTTGTCTTAAACTGACATCTCCTGCACTTGTTGGTAACAAAGCCAGAACAAAATGTTGAATTATATTACGTTTTACTAATTTTTCAAATTCATCAAATATTTTATAACTGATTTCAACTTCATTTATATCCAAGTACTGCATATCATAAATACTGTCCGCCAGCCAATAACTCGGATAAAATTTTGACATCATTAGATGCAAGGTATAACTATAGCCAAAAATATACTTAAAGAAATCTTGTTTTTTCACTGTAACGTTTTGAGAGACTTTATGAAGCACTAAATTTCCGGATTTTTGGATGGAATAATAGGGTTTAGGTATCCCGTGTCGCACGATTTGTTTAACTCGAGTATCTATAACAGGTTTAGTTATTGCAACAATAAGGATATCAACAGGTAATTCTTCAAGAAGACCCTTCGTTCTGGTGAGCATTTGACCAAAACCATACCCTCCAACTCCTCCATTTATGACTTTTATTCCTAGAGAGTTCTCTAATTGAGATGGCCATGTTTCATTGTTATTTATTTCCGATCCAAAGGTATAAGAGTCTCCAATTGCAAGAATAAGTGGTTTTTCCTTAAGAGGAATATAATTATCATTGTTCCTATTTCCCATCGAATCAAATGATTGAAACTCTCCAAACAAACTATATCCTCTCGTATCAGGTTTTGAAACCCATCCTAATTCCTCATGAAAATTCATTAACCCAAGTTTATATATTTCCTTGTCTATAAAATTATAAAAATAGGGAACACCCTGTGGGGTTGGAGGTGGCGGAATAATAAAGCGGCTTAAAATTTCTACAACGAACAAAGAAGATACAATTGATATTGTTAAGATGAATACATTTACCCAACTAATTTTATTTTTTGATAAGTTTGACATATTTTTCCTGCTCCAATACTATACAATGAAAAATAAAAAGCATATAGAAGAATTGATGTCCACAAGAATTCTATTACCATTGCTTTATTTTTTAAGAATCCTAAAGAAGAAAATTTACAAAACAAATTACTAATAATTTTAAAAAAAATCTTTTATTAGTGACTATCACATCCATAATAGTAAATTATATTACCTGAAAGATTTATAAATAACTGATATGGAGTCTTGTTTATGAAAGTGGCAATTGTTGGTGGTAATGGCAATATTGGTTTTCATGTTGCCGAACATTTGCTTAAATTAGGTCACGAGGTTTTTTGCTTGAACCGACGGCTTTCAGGAAACATCCCTGATGGGGCGCAACATATTTTGTGTGACCGCAATGATGAACAGGCTTTCATAAAAACCGTTCGTTCTTGGCGTTTTGATATGGCTATTGATATGATCTGTTACAATGCACAGCATGCTGAGTGTAGTGTACAAGCCTTTCAAGATGTCAAGCACCTTGTTGTTTGTTCATCTGTTGCAACATATGGTCGTAAATTTGCGACCTTACCTGTCACAGAATCCTGCCCTGCCAATCCACAAACAGACCGAAACCTAGCTTATGCAGTTGGAAAGCATGAGGCTGACCTGATCTTCCTACAGGCATACCAGGATAGTGGATTTCCAGTCACTTTCTTAAAACCCTCTATTAGCTACGGGCCAAAGATGGGTCTTTTAAGGCAAATTGGCATGGATGCAAAATTCATTAACCGGATTGAAACAGGTCGTCCAATCATTGTTGCGGGAGATGGTATCGCATTGCATCAGTTTATGTATGTCGATGATGTGGGACGTGTCTTTGCTTTACTACTTGGAAAGACCGAAACCATAGGCGAATCATTTAATCTTGCTCAATTTCAACCAATAAGCTGGCATGATTACCACCAAACGGTTATGGAGGTTTTAGGTTATGAGGTAGAACAAATTGGAGTTCCTGCTGATGTACTGAATCGTTTGAACAGTGCACGAAATATCCAAATAACAGATTTATTTTGGGAAAATTGCTATTTTTCAACTGCAAAACTTCAGTCGGTTTTACCAGAATTTCATCCACAATACTCATTAAAAGACGGCATCAAGATAGTAATAGAAAGTCTGAAATCACAGAACCGCGTCCAACATTGCAGAAAAAACGATTGGGAAGATCTGTTAATCAATGCTATTAGACGTATTGGAATTGGTACATTGATAAACGAAGCAGAATCCAAAAATAAACATATCATATCAAAGCTATTTGGTGTGCTTAAAAAATGATGGCTATGTTAAACATACTTGATAATTACCGATTCACTTATAAAACGATATTTTTTCCGGGAACATCTCTAACAACAAAAGTGTGCATATTTTTCTCAATTCGGTAATTCTGAGCCATGTGATCCATCATCCCAATCATACACTGACTTTCACAACGATCTGCATCGCAATAGCAACTCTCATTATATAGCATGACTTTATCATCATAAATATTACCCAACTTCTGCCGGGAATATACGCAATTATAGATAGAACCATCAAACTCCAGTTGAAACCCCCACCTACCAGCAGTACAACGTTGACCGTAGGGTGATTTACTTAAGGACTGATAATCCCACACATAAGGTGTCGAATCATGGCATGTTCGGACCATTTCAATTTCTTCTTCCGTATAGGCTTCAGGATAAATCTTGCCATTGTAAGGTCCACGCAAAACATTACAAATCATATTAACATTCCTACTAGCAAACATAGCTTTCAGATTATGAAATTCCCTAATTTGTTCAGGAATCAAGACATAATTCACAGCAATTTGGAAACCAGCCTCTTTTAATTCCACTGCACGCTCAATAAAGGTTTTTGTATCACGCTCATAATCCTTGAATTGCGAAGGATGAAAAGTCGCTAGAATACCAAATTTTTTCGGATTCAAATTTTCAATTTTTTTTCTTGGATCAGCACTCAAATTGGTGACAAATGCGATAGTTTCAACATGATCGTACTGATGTATTTCTTGAATCGTTTCCAACCATAGTTTTTGGTAGAGAGGCTCTCCACTTGAGCCAATCGTCAAATGCAGTGGGTTCTTTATTTTTTCCACCGCAGTGATAAGCGTTTTACTCCAACTTTCCATTTCTGGGGACCTATTGCGGAACCCATAATCATGATTAAAGCAATATTCACAACGATAATTACATGACCGAGATGGAGCAGGTGATAGTATAAGGATAGGTATCGATTGTTCGAGTTCAAACAAGTCAATACGAGGAAGATTTCTGCTTTTTAAACGTGGTGAATTTGGAAAAAGACTAAGTAATTTACTATTGTTGCTCTTATCAAAGCTGTAACAATTTTTCCAAACATGGACATAATTTTTACTGTATTGGTCACTATTATTTTTTAGATTTCTTATGAGGTAAGTAATCTCTTCAATTGTTTCGCCAATAAACAACTTGTGTTTTGTTTCTGTTTCTGAAATTCTCTCATAGTCTATATTTCCCTCAGCAATATGGATACCCCAAAAAAAATCTGCATACTTCACGATATTATAGTCAGACCCATCAATTCTTTCTTGCACTAAAAAGGGAGTCCAACTTTCATACAAATCAGTAAAACTAGGTTTTATAATTTTATACTCTTCAGTAAAGTTAATTTTTGTTTTTTGAAATTTAAATATATTTCTTTTAAAAGCAAAAAAAGACTTTATATCTTTAATAAATGTTATATTCACTCTAACCTCTTTTTGTTATCTAAGGATTTACAGGCTGAAAGCCTGTAATACTTTTCGGAAAACCACTCTAAAATGTTTTCCTCAAAACTATAGAATTTGATTTTTTATTTTAATTGTAACACTTACGATATACCTCACAAAAAACCACAAAAACAAAAATAAACGCCACCTTATTGGTAGTGTATGATCAAATAAAAATGTTTTTATAAATAAGAAAAACATTTTGATAAGATTCAAAGGATAATCAATCGTTTTACATAATGATAATTGTTCAATATTACTTTTCTTTCCAAGAATTTCATTTTTGAGGAATATGAAAGATTTCTTCCGGGTTGAAGCAAGAGATATAAAATTCAAATCATCATCAAATCGTTTTCTGGCTTGGTAAACACTATCAAATTCGGCTTTTTTAACTCTATAGTGTAGGTGTTCAAATACAACATCTTTAAAATAAAAAATTCTTTTAAAACCATGGTGTTCCAGTCGTTTAAATATATCCATTACATGACAATCTATAAAACTACCAACATAAGCTGGATGAAACGGTTGTTGCAATATATCACAGGTTTTTTTTGATAATATCGGGAAGGTACTTAGGCTTTTTTTTTTGAATAAATCGTTACAATAAGCAAGATAAATTTTATCGCTTATACTGTCGTCTAAATTCCTTATATGTTCATCCCAAGCATAAGTTCGAATAATAACATCATCATTAACTAAAATAATAATGTCTCCAGTCGCAGCAGCCAAACATTCTGAATTATAAGTTCCCATTGTACTTTGTTGTCCAATAATTTTAATGATTTTCAAACCTTTATAATCAATATCATAACTCAATATATCGTCTTCATCAATATAAATGACGACTTCAATATATTCAGGAAAGGCTGCTGTTTTCGCTATACTTTCCAAAAAACGAATCGCCAATTTGACTCTTTTACGAGTTGGTAGTAACAAAGAAATTATTGTTTTCATGAATCTTTCGTTTTTAGCAATTGGTCATAGTAAAGAATTACCTTATCCATAGAACCTTGGTAATAAACTTTTCCCATATCAATACAAATCCCTATGTCACATATATCACTTAGTACTTGCATTTCATGAGAAACAATGATAAGTGTTCCATTTCGTCTCTTAAATTCAGATAAATATTCTATACATTTTTTTTGAAATCGTTTATCTCCTACTGCTAGGACTTCATCAATTAATAAAACATCTGAAGAAGTATGAATAACAACAGAAAATCCCAGTCGTGTAATCATTCCATTTGAATATGTACGAATCGGATTATCTATAGCATTTGTGAGCTCTGAAAATTCAATGATGCTATTAAGTTTCTTTTTGGTTTCATATAATGTCATTCCTAAAATAGAAGCGTATAAATATATATTTTCCCTCCCTGTAAGTTCGGGATGAAAGCCTGCTCCTAATTCTAGCAAAGAACCAATACTTGCCTTACAACTTATTTTTCCCTGATCAGGACGTATTGTACCCAATAGCAAAGACAATAATGTACTTTTACCAGTACCATTAGGACCAACAATACCCATAGAAATTCCTTTTTCAATTTTGAAACTAATATCTTGTAACGCCCAATTTCTCGAATAATTATCTTCTAGAATGTATTTCTTACCAACCAACAAATCCTTTATACCAAGTGGAGAATGATTATAACGTTTCCAGACTCGATCACATTCAATAATATGACTCATAAAAGTTCACCTAATTTAAAATGACTTTTTCGATATACTAAAAATGCTAAAATAGAAAAAATAAAAGCAATAAATAAAGTTATAAAATAATCATTACTATTAATATACCCTGAAAAAAAAGTGCTACGCCAATTTTTAATCAATAAAGCTAAAGGATTGCTTTTAAAATAAACTAAATACTTTGGAGGGATCATTGAAATAGGATAAACAATAGGGGTTAAAAAAAAAAGTAATGAAAGAAAAATGCCAATAATATATTCAATATCATGAATATATGAATTTACTAATGATGAAATCAATACAATAGGGTAGATAAAATTAAGTTGTAATAAAATCATTAGTGGAATTTGCCATAACCATTCAAAGAAAAAAATATTCTCTGTGAATTTCAAAAATAACATTAATATAGGTAAAGCCAAAAAAAAATGGATCATTTCATAAAATACAATACTAAGAGGTAATATAGCTATATTTACTTTTACTTTTTTGATTAAAAAAGCATTGTTTTTGTAACAAGTCGTACCCCGAATCAATGAATTGCTAATCCATGCCCACGGAAATAAGCCAGTTAATAAAAAAACTGAATAATTCTGTAATTGCACACGCATAATTAGTTTAAATGCAAAATAGTAAACAAGAGCAAAAGCTATAGGATTTGCTATCGCCCATAAGTAACCTAAAAAACTATTCTTATAACGTATTTTTAATTCTTTTAAAACTAACAAGTAAAGCAATTCGAATGAATGTTGAACACTTCTTTTCATTATTTTATATTTTAAACATTTTTCCTATAATTGCATCATTCTCTTTTTGAGCAATTTCTGTATACTGAATAACTTTTTTATCAAACTCATCAAAAAAAAGTTTTGGATTTTGATAGAATTGATGCATCTCAACTAAAGTTTTTTCCTTTTTATATTCTAAACATAAGGCTTCAATAGGATGTTGATTAAAAAACTTAGTTAATATAGGAAGACTATAATCATATGAAAGTGCTCGATAAATTCTCATTGGACTAGAATATTTCCATGATTTTGATTGAGGAGGATGGAGAGAATACGCTGCTCTAAAATCAGAAGGGTTATCTGAAAAAGTAATCTGTTTACAAAATTCAATCGTATGATTAAGAGCATAAAGAAGAATGCTTTGATCAACTTTTTTAATATACTTCTTTCTAAATGGAGTGATGGAACCTGTAATTTCGATGCCTAAATATTTATTTTTAAAAAGGGATTCTTTTATTAATCCATAATCAGAAATTTCGGGATGAATAGTCCCTAAAATATTCACATCAAATCTTCTCAACCCAAAACCAATCATATTATGAGTTAAAATTACTCCATTTGCAAATCGAAACATTTGTTCTAAGCCTAAATGTCTCATTTTCATATAAGCTAATGAATGTAGTTTACTTGATAATCTTTGATAATTTTTAGTTAATAACTTACTTAAAAAATATTTTGTAAGATAAAGAAATACTATAGGAAAATACAGACATAAAACCAACCAATCTTTTAGATTCGGAGAAATGAAATCTTTTCTATAAATACGAAAATAAACATTCATTACAGCTATCATAGCTGCATTACCCAATCCACCAAAAAAGTTATTAGATTTTACTAAAAATTTATCTTCAATAAATTCAGTTAGAACATAATATAATTTAGAATTAGGAAAGTTAACTTTGAAGTCTATTATTTCTTTGTTACAAATTATATTTGTAAATTCATCAACTATAATGTTAATAGCCTCTTGTTCTAAACGCTCAGTAATTTTTACCTTATATCCACAACGATTGATAATAACTTTTAAAATTTCAAATATATCTTCAACCCCATCTAGTTTACCATGGTTAGAAGCATATATATTAAACCAAACTTGCACATTAATATCCTATTTATTGAACTATGTAAAATACACTTTACCAATCAAGGAGATTTTAGCTTATGGTATCTTTTCGTCGTTTTGAGTGATTTATAGGGTTATAGTTAACCCTGGGTAAACAATTACCAATAGTGACATAAAACTTACTATCGTAAGAAATCAACTCATAGACTAAAAATGCAACCATCAAAATAATAAAGGTCTAATAGATTTTTATCTCCCATCTTCTCCAATCTCGTTATTGAATTACTAATCAAATTGAAAATTTTAAGATTCTCAAATTAAACTTTTGATTCAATTTAAAATTTATTGTATATTTTTGGAACCAAAAATAATTTTATTTTAAGATAAACCAAGGAAGAATATATGAGAAAAGAAGTTGCAATACAAAATTGGAAAAAAGCAAGAGGTTATGCTTTAAAACTAGTTAAGGACATTCCGGAAAATAGATGGTTTGAAATTCCAAAAAATAATTATTCTAACTTACTCTGGCAATTTGGACATGTACTAGCCAGCGAATATCGATTAGCATTATTGAGAGTTCGCGGGGAAAATGAATCAGATAAATCATTTATACCCTCTGATTTCATAAGTACATTTGCAAAAGGCAGTCATGCCAATTCAACTATAGCATATACTGTCAAAGAGTTATTTAACATTGGAGAACTGTTAGCAGAGACGATTGAAAAGGAATCAAATCATTGGGATGATAGTTTTTTACTACAAAAAGTTGAGGGGGATATACATCCCATGTTCAGCTTTAGGATAGAAGCCTTAGAGTATTCTGCGCTTCATGATTTTTTGCACTGCGGACAAATTGGTATCATAAGAAGACAATTGGGCTTTACTTCATTAGGATAGATTTTGTAAACCCTTCCTTTTTTTCAAAGCATGGAACTGGTTTCGGTTTTGAAAACAATAGGTCTTCTTACTTTGTTTGGAAACATCGCGAGAAAGATCGATACTGAATTTTTGCGTGGATATGCAAAGTTATCCTTGAATGTTAAAAATCCTGAATCTATTTTACAAACCTTACAAAAGCAAAAAATAAGTATAAGGCAAACAGAAAAAACTTAGGTAAGTTGGTAGGAATTACCCCAAAAACCATTCAAACTCAAAAAGGGTTTATTGTTCTGATGAAATGCAGTGTGTTCAACTATTGCTGAAAATATTATTCTTGTAAAAAAGAGTTTTGAAATAACCAATACTATTCTGTTATGTTTCATTTTTTTAATGTTTTTTCAGTTTTAAGTATAGCTTTTTTTTTGATAGGTTATTACTTAACAAACTCTCCAAAAGTCACATCGTGGAGCTTCCTTTTGTTGTTCTGCTCCTCCATTTGTATTTTAGGAGGAGGATACCTGGCTCAAATTTTTTCAAGATTTTCTAAAATTCTAGTGAGGTTGGCTTTCCTCTTTTGGGGAGTTCAAGTTAGTTGGTTTCATTATTCAAATCCCTCTTTCGTTTTACTTATATTACTAATCGTTTTTTATTTTATTTTCAAAATAGATGAATTGATTCAAAACCCCCAATTTCAAAAATCACAGATTAAATCGGTAGTGAGAGAAAAATTAAAAATTTTTGATCTGATCTTAACAAATCCTGCCCGAATATTGGCTGTTTCCTTTTTTGCTCTTTGTATTTTCGGGGCATTTATTTTGTATTTACCCATAAGCTCTTCTACCGGAACATCCATTGCATTTATTGATGCAGTGTTTACTTCTTTTAGTTCTGTTTGTGTTACCGGTTTGACTGTCATGGATACACCAAATGATTTTAGCTTTACTGGACAGATGTTTGTTTTATTGCTAATCCAATTAGGCGGCTTGGGGATTATGAGCTTTTCGGTCGCCGTTTTGGTTACTTTAGGGAAACGCCTAAGTTTAAAATATGAAAAGAGTATAGCCGGAAGTCTTGGTAGCCAAGATAGTGGAAAATTATTTGGCTATATTCAAACTATCTTTTTTGTAACATTTGGAATTGAAGCAATAGGAGCAATTTTATTGTTTATCTTTTTTTTATTAGATGGTTATCCTTTTTTCTCAGCCCTATGGCATGGTATTTTTATTTCTGTTTCGGCTTATTGCAATGCGGGATTTTCTCTGTTTTCTGACAATTTAATATTATTTAAGCAAAATTCGGGAATTATTTTTACGGTTTCTCTATTGATTATAGCTGGTGGTTTGTCGCCCTTTCTGGTTATTAAAATTCCACGTATTTTTTCAAAAAGAGCCTTGAGTATAGAAGCAAAATTGATCTTTATTGTAACATCATTTTTGTTGCTAAGTGGTAGTATATTCTTTTTGTTATTTGAATGGAACACTTCTTTGCACGGATTGTCTTTGTTTGACAAAATTGCAAACTCTTGGTTCCAATCTGTAACGACTAGAACTGCGGGATTCAATTCTTTGGAGATGGGTAAGATACGCTCGGAAACCTTTGTTTTGTTTTTGATATTAATGTTTATCGGAGGAAGTCCTGGAGGTATGGCAGGTGGTATTAAAACAACTACCTTTGCCGTACTTATGCTTGGGATCCGAGGAACACTTAATCTAAAGTGGCAAGCTTCTGTTTTTCAGAGAAGAATCTCACATCGTTCTTTTTACAAAGCTTCTGCTATCGTGTTTATTGCAATTTTTTTCCACATTCTCTTTTTTTTACTTCTGTTACTTACCCAGAATATTCCAGCTAGAGAAGTTATATTTGAGGTTGTTTCGGCTTTGGGAACCGTAGGACTTTCAGTTGGAGCAACCTCCAAATTAGATGGAGTGGGGAAATTAATTATTGTTGTTTGTATGTATATCGGTAGAATAGGTTCCTTAACCATGTTTTGGTTTCTAATGGATCAAAAATCCGGCATGGAAGAAAATTATATTGAAATGGAAATTGATGTAGGATAAAGTTTATGAAACAAATTATTGTTATAGGACTTGGTCAATTTGGAATGTCGTTGGTAAAATCTCTTAGTACTCGTAGTGTTGAAGTACTTGCCATAGATTCCAAAATGGAATTGGTAAACCAGGCTAGTGAAATTATGGATGAAGTTTTGTGTTTGGATGCAACAGATGAAAGCGAATTAGAAAAAATCGCACCACAAAAAAGAGATGCTTGTATTGTTGCGATTGGAGATGAATCCAAAGAGTCTTCTATAATTTGTACAGCTCTATTGAAGCAATTGGGAGCAAAAAAAGTTATCAGCCGCGCCAATGATCCGATTCATGAGAGAATTTTGTATTTAGTAGGTGCAAATGAAGTGGTGAATCCGGAAAGGGATTTTGGAGAGAGGTTTGCCAATCGAATCGTATATGACAACATTATAGGAGAACTTCCTTTGGGTGAAGATTTATTGGTATCTGAAATTATTACTCCTAAGGAACTAGTTGGTAAATCGCTAAAAGATTTGCAACTTCCCAGAAAATATGGAATCACAGTTGTTGCCATAAGAAATAAAAGAAAGAAAGGAGTTATGATTCCAAAACCGGACCTTGCATTGGAAGAAGGTAGCACTCTTATCTTGGTTTCACCTATAGACAGTGCCAAAAAATTTATGGAGAAATTCGGATGACAATCAAACAATACGTTCAATATGGAATTGGCTTACTATTTTTTTTTAATATCCTTATTATTTTTGGTGTAATTGGTTTGTTTATGAGAATGAGCCCAGCCATAGAAGAAATTATCCATGAAAACGTTCATTCATTGGAAGCCGTTGAAGAAATGTTACTTGCTACCAATTTGATTATTCTTTCTACAAATGATGTTACTGATGAAAAAAAAAGGTTTTTGAATGCTTTCCAAAAAGCAAAAATGAATATAACGGAAGAGGAGGAAAAGGAAGTTATACAAAACATTGAAAGAAATATGGATAGTTTGTTTCTTAAAGATAAAAAGACAATTGCAAGATTGATCACAAACATTGAAAAATTGGCAAAAATAAATCGTGTTGCCATGAAAAGAGCTGATGGGAATGCAAAACGTTTGGGAATTGCGGGTTCTTGGTCTGGTGTTTTTTTAGGAGTAGTAAATTTCATTTTAAGTGTTTTGATCACTCGAAAATTGGATAAACGATTTTTTTCACCATTATCTGATGTTTATGATGTACTTATGGCACACAAAAAAGGTGATAAATTTAGACGATGTGTTGCAAGAAAAGGTAGTGCGGAAATGAAATTAATAAAACAGGAGATAAATTTAATGTTAGATGACAAGTTGAAGAGATAGTGCTAATTATTTTTATGAGGTAGAAATTTAGCCAATTCCGTAGTAAGTTCATGCTTAGAAATTGGTTTGGTTAAATAACCATCTGAAAAATTTTTCAAATCACTAATATTTTCATTCATAGCATCAGCCGTGAGAATTATAATTGGTATTTTAGAATACCTTGGATCTGCTTTCAAGATTTTGGATGCTTCTCTGCCGTCTAATACAGGCATTTGGATATCCATTAAAATCAAATCGACCTTATGTTTTGCCAAAACATCTAAGGCTATACTGCCATTTTCAGCTTCTAATATCGTAAGTTTTTGTTTTCTTAGCAAACCTCTAACTACTTTACGATTGGATTCAACGTCTTCCACCAATAAAATAACACTTTCCATAAATAAAACGTCCAAAGCATTATTGGATAAATCGGAGTGTGCTTGGGTCATGGAAACAATTTTTATATTGCGAATGACAACGCTAAATTTTGATCCAACGCCTAACTTGCTTTCAACGGTAATTGTACCATTCATCATTTCGACAAGGCGTTTGGTTATAGACAATCCTAAGCCGGAGCCACCGAATTTAGTGTTTTGCTCTTTTTGTTGTATAAAAGGATAAAAAATTCTTTCTAATTCTGTTTCTTTAATTCCAATTCCGGTATCTTGGATTTCAATTATTAGGTCCAAATTGTTTTTTTGTTTGTTTAATGATTTTACAGATATTCCAATGCTACCTTTTTCAGTAAATTTTAATGAATTTCCAATTAAATTAAACAAAACTTGTCTCATCCGTAATTCATCTATGAGAAGAGAGTTTGGTAATTCACCATAAATTTTAACTTCAAAATCAATATTCTTTTGTTTTGTCTGAATGGAAAATATTTGTGTTACATCGTTGACGACTTTATTAAGGTCACAAGCTGTATAACTTAGCACGAGCAGTCCAGACTCTATTTTAGCAATATCTAATATATCATTGATCAAAGCAATCAAAGCTTTTCCACTTTTTTGAATTCCTTCTAAATATTCTGCTACATCTGTGTTATCGCCAATCTTATCTTTAATAATTTCAGCAAACCCTATCACAGCGTTCATGGGTGTACGAATTTCGTGACTCATATTGGCAAGGAATTCACTTTTTAAACGGTTTGCCTTTTCTGCTTCCTCTTTAGCTTGTATAAGTTTTTCTTCTCCTTGTTTTTGCTCGGTTATGTCTACACCAAAAACCGTTCCACCAACGACGTGTTTGTTGCCTAAAACTATAGGGTTAAAACGATATTCGATCTGTCTAGGTTCTAAGGGTTTCATTCGAACAGTCCTAATGAAGAAATTTTCTCCCTGTAAGCATCTATTGAAATAATTTAACCATTCGTTTTTGATTGCATCGGGAGCGCCTTCTAAAATATAATCTCCTTTTTCAATTTTACGCCCTAAACCTTTACTGGCGTTTTTTTGATAATGGGAATTGAATGCTATGAGTTGATAGTTTTTGTTAAAAGACCAAATACTTCCTTCCGTATTTTCAATCAGCGCATGTAGGTTGGCTTGGCTTTCTAATAACTCTTCTTGTGCTTTTTTTCTCTCTGTGATGTCAATTCCTACTCCTATTAAATAGTTATTGTTCTCAAAGGCAACCGTTAGTCCTGTAAAAAAGTAGGGAGTGCTTTTTCCGTTTTTAGAAACAAAATCAGCTTCGGCAACAGAATTTCCCTGTGTAAACACGGTTTGAATACTATTTTGGATTAGATCTTTGTCCGTTCCAGCAAAAAAATCAATTGGATGCATTTTAGATATTTCCGATGAATCATAACCGGATACACTCTCAAGATTATTGTTCCATTTTAGAATTTTTCCTGTCTTGTCAAACATATAAAAAATACCGGGTAAACTATTCAGAGCAACATTCGAAAAATCCCTCTCTTGCTTTAGGAACAACTCTGCCTGTTTTCGGTCAGCTATTTCCAACTCTAATTTATGATTCAGCTCAAGTAATTGATTTGGATTGGGCAGTTTTAAAAGGGCCGGGATTAAAGACCATAAATAGATAGCAGTAAAAACGGAAATACTCGCCGTTATGCCATCAAGAAATGTCTGTAGCCAATACCATGGTTTCCAATAAGTTACTACATGCAACAAATGAGTTGTACCACAAGCGAAAATAAATACAGCAAATAAATTCAAAAGAAATCTATTAGCAATATCCTTGCGAGTAGTTGCAAAATAGGCTAATGCAATTGGAATGGAAAAATAAGATATAAATATCATACCATTACTGATAACGGAAGCAGTTAATAGCTCGAATGAGCAATTATTACAAAAGTTATTTGGCATAAAATTATTATTGATAAATATTTCAGTAAACCAGTCCATAATGATTCTCATAATAAACAAAAGAGTTAACTGAATATTTTCAATATTCAATAAATTTTACAAGCGATTTTTTCCACATTTCGGGAAAATTGATGCTTAGTTGATTAAGGTTTCTTTTTATTCACAAATGTTCCAGTTATGTAAGTTGCTTCGAAAAGTAAGATAAAGGGAATCCATGTTCTTAGAAAGTTTCTAAACATATCATAACTTTTTTGAATATAGATGGCAAGAACAAACACATCCAAAAACATAACAATCAGAAGAAATAAAAAAGCCGTAAAGATTGGTTTTGTATAATTGTAAGTTTTAAAGTAAAAAATGGATATAAAAACAAAAATAATCGGAACTCCTATTGCATGAATCAGCAGAGCATTTTCCAACGATGTTTGGTTACTCCCTAACTCAAAAACGACTTCAGATGATATCCAGCCAATAAAACTGCATAAAAATAGGGTAACACTTTTTTGTAGCAGCTTCATCGTATTGCAAAATTATCTTTTATAAAACTCTTGGTAAAGGGCAACTTGTCCATTGTGCAATTTCAACATTCCTTTTACGTTTAATTGTTTCACAAATTGGTTTACGGCGATAATATCTTTGTGGAAAAAATTTCTTAAACTCTTATCATCTAGAGCAATATGAGAGTAGAGCCAATCTTTTAAATTTTGAACCAAGTTAAATGCAGCTGACAAATCATTCTTTTTATATTCTTCATTCCGTTTTTTTAAAAATTTCGTAAACTTTGAATGTTTTTCCGAGTGAATTGTAAGCCTTGGATAGCCAAATTCTTTCATTAAAAGTTCCTCTGTTGCAAAGTGCTCTTTAGCATACTGCAAAGACCTGACCATTGTTTTTTTGAACATTTCCATTCTATCAATAGAAGCCATTGTTCGAGACGCTAAGTCCAATTCGACAAACATTTTTACCAACCAAAGGTGCTGCATATCTATAATTGGAATTTGAATAGATAAATTATATGTTTTCCAAATATCCCGTATCGTACCTATAAGGTTTTTATTAATTATTTCATTTTTGATAGTATAGTCTTTGGTTATTCTTTGGTACAAACGAACTTGCTCTTTGGAAATATTGACGTGAGATACTAGCTCATGGTTGCATTTGTAGATGTCCACTTCTGCATGTTCTATAAATTCTTTATATTTATGGTCATGATCTAATATGTGCTTATACAGCCAATTGTTTAATAAAACAAGAATTCTATTTGCAACTTTATAAATGCTTTCGGAACTTTTTTTATGTATATGTTTCAATTGTTCTACATAATTCCTGTGAGTTCTGGTATGTGACAAAGGATTCGGAAATTGAATAATTTGAAACAACCTCTCTTCCGTACTGTAGTGCTCAATTAAGAATTCTATAGTTTGAATGATAACACTATTCAAAGTCTCGCGGGCCATGTCGCCTTTGGAATAAAATTCCATTTTTACAATAAGATGGATCAACCAAATATGTTGGAGATCGATAATCGGAATCCCTAATCGAAAATTATTTTTCTCCCATATTTCGACTACATTGTTTTCATATTCATTATAAACACTGTTTTCTGGGATTAAGCTACTATTTTTCATTTTAAAAGTCCTATAGTCTCGTAATTATACAAAAACTTTTAGATAAGAATAAGGCAATTCACTTTTTTTGCTTTTTTTTGAGCACCAAGCAAGAAGTTTATCACTTTCTATGGTTTTGATGAGAAAGGTATCTTCACCTATTTCTTCACTAAGGCTAATATATCTTCCATTTTTTATGAATTTTTCATCTTCTATGTTAACTCTTACAATGGGAAAATGTATGATTTCTTCTAATTTTGTTATTTTGGGAGAAATAAGCAATTCTTCTAACCCCTGGGCTTTTTCTAAATGCTGTTTTCCTATTTTAGTTCTTACTAGCTGCACAATATGCATAGGGAAGTTTAATTTTTCAGATAAATCAGTTACGATTTTCCGAATATAAGTTCCCGAACTTACATGAATTTCCATTTCAAATCCATCAATAGTTAAATTTGAAAATTGCAGGTTGTAAACGAAAATATTTCTTGGCTTGGAGCCAAATTCAATTCCTTGTCGGTATAGAGTGGATTGTCTTTTGCCATTTACTTTTAGAGCTGATACTTTTGGAGGAATTTGGGTTTTTAGATGGAGTATATTTTGGATTTCAGTCTTAATTTTTGTTATATTTTCAGAATAGAATCGTTCAACTTCTTTCTGTTCCCATTTTTGAATAATTTCTCCATCTCTGTCTCCCGAATCAGTAATGATTCCAAACCTAACTTTTGTAAAATAAGACTTATCTTGACCTAAAAAATAGTTTGAAAAAGCTGTAAATTTACCAAAAGGAAGTATCATTAGACCTTCCGCAAACTTATCGAGTGTTCCCGTATGACCAATCTTTGAGAATTTTAGGTTTCTTTTTATCTTTAAAACTAGGTCAGAAGAAGTTAT
Source organism: Leptospiraceae bacterium (assembly GCA_024233865.1). Lineage (GTDB taxonomy): Bacteria > Spirochaetota > Leptospiria > Leptospirales > Leptospiraceae > JACKPA01. The sequence continues at coordinate 49,469 of JACKPA010000019.1, forward strand.
CCCTACCGGCTTATAAACCAATAAAAATCCGGAATCTATAGCTATTCTCCCATTTTGGGAAGGCTATCTATTAATTGATTCACTTCAAATGCTTTGATATATTCTTCATCCCAAAAAAAGATAAATTTAGGGGTTACTCTTAAACGCAAGTCACGACTAACTACAGATTGAATGAATCCGCTTGCATTTTTTAAGCCCCTTAATAGTTTGTTTTTCCCATGATCGTTACAATAAGCTGTTACCCAAATTTTTGCAATGGAAAAGTCATCAGATATGCTTGCTCTATGAACAGTTACCATTTCAATCCTTGGGTCTTTCACCTTTCCTGATAGAATCAAATTCGCAACTGATTTTACAATTTCTGATTCTATTTTTCTTTTTCTGATTGGATTCACTATACTTTATAATTTCCTTGCTACGGAGTTGATTTCATAAACTTCAAGCTCATCACCAACTACAAAGTCGTTAAAGCCATTCAAAAATACGCCACATTCAAAACCACTTTGAACTTCATTTATATCGTCTTTTTCACGTTTTAGCGACCTTATATCTCCATCATGGATAACAACATTATCCCTTAGGACTCTTACTCTATTTGACTTGTTTATCTTACCTGATGTCACCATACAACCGGCTATGCTACCCAGTCTGGAAATTTTAAAAACATTTCTGATTTCTAATTTTCCAACTATACTCTCTACTTTTTCCGGTTCCAAAAGCCCTTCCATAGCTAATCTAACTTCATCAACTACTTCGTAGATAATACTGTAATACTTGATCTCTACACCTTCTTTCTCTGCAAGAGAAAGAGAACGCGGATTGGCTCTCACATGAAATCCAACAACCAAAGCATTCGATGCGGCAGCAAGCATTACGTCCGTATCAACTATTGCACCTGTACCTGCGTGTATCACATTCAATCGTATCTCAGAAGTTGAAAGTTTCTCCAAGGCTTCTTTGATGGCTTCTGCTGACCCTCTTACGTCTGCTTTGATGATAATTTTCAATTCTTTCAATTGACCCTGCTGGATCATTTCATTCATTGTATCAAGAGTCACTCTTCTTTTGATGTTGGCAGCATTGCTAATTCGTTTGTATTCCATCCTGTGTTGAGAAATAATTCTTGCTTCTTTCTCATCTTTGATTGCATCAAACGGGTCCCCTGCTTCTGGAACTCCGTCCAAACCGGTTACCAAAATAGGACAAGATGGCTCTGCTTCCTCAACCAAATTACCTCTATCATCATACATGGCTCGAACGCGACCAGCGTGAATACCTGCCAAAAAGGCATCACCAATCCGCAACGTTCCGTTTTGTATTAAAACTGTCGCGACAGAACCTCGACCTGGATCTAATTTTGCTTCAACAATGGTTCCTTTTGCCTTTCTTGTTGGATTGGCTTTTAGTTCCATTACCTCAGCTTGGAGTAAGATCATTTCCAAAAGTTTTTCTATACCCATTTTTTGTTTAGCAGATATATTGCAAAAAATTGTATTTCCACCCCACTCTTCCGATTGCAATCCATAATTAGCGAGTTCCTGCATAACCTTTTCCGGTTTTGCAGCCGGTAAATCGATTTTATTAATGGCAACTATGATAGGTACTTCAGCCGCTTTGGAGTGGTTGATGGCTTCAATGGTCTGTGGCATTACACCGTCATCTGCAGCTACAACCAAAACAACTATATCTGTTACGGAAGCACCTCTTGCTCGCATTGCAGTAAAAGCCTCGTGTCCCGGGGTATCTATAAATGTAATTTTTCCATTTTCGGTTACAACTTGGTAAGCTCCTATATGCTGAGTAATCCCACCCGATTCTTGGTCGATAACAGAACTATTGCGAATAGCATCCAATAATTTGGTTTTACCGTGGTCAACGTGCCCCATTATTGTTACAACCGGCGGAACGATAACATAATCGTTGGAATCTTCTTTTTCTTCTTGAATCACCGTTTCTTCATACAAAGAAACAATTTTCACCTTGCAACCGTACTCATCTGCTACAATTGTTGCTGTGTCGCTATCAATGATATTATTGATTGTTACCATCATACCCATTTTCATTAATTTGGAAATGATTTCACCAGGTTTGAGGTTTAACTTTTTTGCTAATTCACCAACCTGAACGTTTTCCATAATGGAAATTTCTTTGGGGACACTAATATTAGAATTATGAGTAGTTTTTTTATAAATTTGCTTAAAGAATTTTGCATTTTCTAAGGACTTTGACTTATCTTCATTCTTATCACGTTCTTTTTCAAACCCTTCAATCCTTTTTCCTCTTTGAGCTGGTCCTTGTGCTTCCGACGGAATATCCGGGGTTATAAATTGATCACCTTTTACCGGTGGCTTATTACGGTTGTACTGTCCTTGGTTAGATTGGTTCGAAAAATTGCCAGCCCCCTGGGATGGTCTTCTTCTCGGATCTTGATTTTGGGGATGCCTTGAAGTAGAATGTTGCTGCTTAGGTCGACCCGATGTGTCGGTTTTTGGACTAGTAGGAACTGCTTTAGGAGGTCTGGAAATAATCGGATTACGATCATTCCTTGGATGAAAGGGAGAAATCGGTTTTACTGTAGATTCATCTTGCCCTTTGCTGGATTCCTGTTCTTTTCCTAGATATTTTTTCGGTTTGTTATCATTCGAAAAGGCATTATCTTTGGGTTTTTCCCCTTCTGTTCTGTAAGAAGGTCTAGGTTTGCCTTCACTAGCTCCATTGGATTGCCCTTCTACTCGAGTTTGCTTATGGAATTGCGGTTTTTTATTGCCGTCCTCAACTCTCGACTTCGATTGGCTTGCATCACTTGAAGAAGAACTCTTCTTTTTTATTTTAATCTTCTTTTTGGAAGAACCACTTGTACCAGCAAGTATTTGCCTAATTGATGATTCTTTATTTTCTTTGTTTTTCTTATCTTCCATAAATACTTATCTCATTGCTATAAACTAGGATTCTTCCACTAGTTCTACCGATTCAGCTAAGAGCTTCATTATATGCTCTGCTGTAGTACGACCAATCCCTGAAATTTTTGCTAATTCTTGAGGATTCATTTCTATTAGGGACTCAATATCGACCACCCCCCCGGCTGTTAATAAACTTATTATTCGTGGAGTTAATCCAGGAATTTCTGTTAATGATGTTCCTTCCATTTCAGTTTCCTCATAAGATTTATTAAATAACCTTTCCAATTTATCACGAACTTCGGGAGAACTTAAATCCTCCCTAAACTGAGATTCCGATCTAATATCAATTTTATATTGGCATAATTGTGCAGCCAATTTGACATTTGAACCATTTGAACCAATGGCAGATGATAATGAATCATCGGGAACAACAATTAACGCTTCTTTTGTGTCTTGATCTATCCTAACTTCAGTTGGTTTGGCTGGTGAAATCAAGTTTCTTAAAAATTCAACGGGATTTTCGGAATATTGGATAATATCTATCCTTTCATTTCCTAACTCCCTTACAATGGATTGAATTCGAACACCTTTCATTCCAACACAAGCTCCTACCGGGTCTATGTCACCCCTCGCTGCTTTTACAATTACTTTTGATCTAATAGAAGGCTGCCTGGCAATACCAATAATTTGGACAAGTCCATCATAAATCTCCGGTATTTCCATCTCAAACAACCTTCTTACAAAGTCCGCTGACGCTCTTGATAGAGTAATTGTCGGCCCTGGTTCTTTGTATCTATCCTTTCTCAATTCTACCTTAGCAATAATTGCCTTCAATCTTTCTCCTTGCCTATAGCGTTCACCCGGGTTTTGTTCAGATTTTGGCATAATTGCTTCTACTTTTCCTAAATCTATTACCATTACATCTTTACTTTTAGTTTTCCATCTTTGAAAAAAACCGTGAATTAAGTCACCTTCTTTGGCTTTATATTCATTGTAGAGATTTTCTCTCTCCATTTCTTTAATTCTTTGAAAAACCATCTGGCGAACCTGGTTAGAAACTATCCTTGATAGTTCTATTGGTTTCTCTTCTTGATAGATAATATCGCCTAAATTCACATTGCCATTTATGGATTTTGCATCTTCTATGTACATTTCAAAAGATTCGGTATCTTTTTTATCAACTATTCTCCTTGGAATCTTTAGTATAACTTCATTTTTATCATTAAAGTCTACTCCAATATCTATTCCGTCTAATAAGGAAACACCTTTTTTTTTATAGGCAACTGCTAAAGACTCCTTAATAACATTTAATACAGCGTCCCTAGTTAACCCTCTATCAGAGCAAAACTGCTGAATTACTTCAAATAAACTTGGTTCATTATGTAAATTTTTTCCTGCCATACCTATATATCTAAATACAAATTACCTCGTAAAACATCTTTAAGGTTCATAGAAAGTTGTTCATTTTTCATCTTTTTATTCCTTTTTTGAAAAACTTCCAAATGAAGTGTAGTATCCACTAAATCTATAATTTTAAAAACTCCTTCTTTTGTTAACTCTCCATCATCTTTATAACTTAATTTAACAAGTAAACCTCTAAATCTAAGATAATCCTCGACATTCCTTAATTCTCTTTCTGCACCGGCAGAAGAGACATTCAAAGTAAAAGTTATGTCACTATATCTCTCGTTTAGTATTTTTACTAACCCCCTGGAAACATCCTCACATTCTCCAATTGTTACTGAGCCATATTTGTTTTCCACATTATCCAAAAAAAGCTCTATTAAATAGTGCTTCCCCATAGGCTTTACCTTAATCTGGTAAATCCTAACCGGTTCCTGGATGATATCTCGAACCAATAAAGAAAATTGCTCAACATCTAACAAATTTGAAAACCTTGAGTAAAAGTAAATCTAAATTAAAAAAATAACTATAAATCAATAGATCATTAATATAGAAATATTAGTTGTCATGTAAAGTAAAAAATATTTAAATAACCAAATGCCTATTAATTTAATTTTGATTTTAGGTTTTCTCCTTTTAGAGTGTACCCATTTTAAGGTAGACAAACTGTTTCCTTCCATGGTGACAAGAATAAAAATTTCCCAAGAATTAGACTCCATTAATGCTATAAAGTCTAATAACATTTTAGTGAATTTACCACTATTTATAGCGAAAATCGGACAAAAAGCCTATATAGCTGACTATCAAAATTCATTGGTTAAAACCTTTAATACGGATGGTTCTTTAAATCTTGTTATTGGAAATCTGAAATCAGTAGACTCCAATCAATTTAGTTTTATAAATTACAAATTAAATACCCCAGGTTATATTGTTGGGAATGAAAACGATGATCTTTATATACAAAATAGAATGAATTTTAAGCAAAAAATAGAAAGTGAAGATAATCAAGATATTTATTCCATTCCAAGTGGAATTTTTTCTTTTATCGAAACCAAAAGTACACCATCTTACATTTTACATTTTAATAATAATGCAAAATTACTTTCCATTCTTGGTGCTACCGGCAAAAATTCAGGACCGTTTAGACACATTGAAAAGATGTATGCAATGAATAAAAACCTTTTTGTTTACCATAAATTTGCCGAGCAAATGATTTTAAGCTATTATGTAGATGATAAAATAAAAGGTTCCATCCAAGAAGGTGCCTTAAAATTAAGTACCAAGGAAGAATTTCAAAATTATAAAATAAAATTAGATACCATGATACCCCATTTAGAGGGAAAATATGCCTTGGTGTCTGTTTCTTATTATGACAAAAATAGTAATAGGTTTAAATTTAGGAAAATTCTTAAATTAGAGTACAATAACCCAACTCCAATCAAGTTGTTAAAAGAAATTCAAGATCCTTCCGAATTTTTGTTTATGTTGAAGCAAAATAATGAGTTTTATATATGGAAAACAGAAAGTGATGGTTTGTCCATTAAACTCCAAATCCATGATGAAAACGGAAACCATATCAATAATAAAAAAATAAGTTTCTCCAAACCGACAAGCGATTGGAGAACTACTTATAATTACAATAATGAGTCTATTTTTTCGATTAAGATCAATTCCGATTATCTAGAACTTTATGAATGGAAATAATACATAAGGTATGGCTTTTGAAGGCAAGGAGATTTTGGTTGCAAAAGCATAGCTTTAAGCTTAAAAACTCTCTGCAAATTTCTTAGAAATAGACATCTTTTTCAGTATCGTTTTGTAAGGGACTTCTAAAAAAAACGGATCTAGAGGAAACTCAAGCATAGCTTTAAACTCTTTTTCTGCTGTAGCATAATCACCAACCTCAAAGGATGATAAAGCATAGTAATAATGAAACCTTATGTTATAATTCGGGGTTGTATCTTCCTTTTTTACCATTTGAAAAGTTTTGAAAACTTTATAGGCTTTCCAATAGTTTTTTGAAAAAAATTCCACAACTGCCTGACCTAAAATTGCATTTGCCTCTAGTGGATCTAGGTCCATTGCTTTTTGGAAATACTTTTTAGCTCTACTTGGCATTTGGAGTGTAAGATAGTGTTCACCCAATAACACAAGGGCTTCCGAATCAAAAGGATTTAAGAGAATTGCACTTTGGAGATTTTTTTCGAACTCAATAATTTTTCCTAATTTTTTTTGAGTATTGGCTATATGAATGTAGGTTTTAAAATAGTCTGGAACAACCTTGGCTGCATATTCAAATTCTTCTAAAGCTTTTGTAAACTCTTTCTTTTGGTAGTAAAAACGACCTAAATTGTATCGAAAAGGAAAAAAATGAGGATCAAATTCAACTCCTTTTTCTATCATTTTTATACAATTGTTCAGAGAATCCCTATTTTTGTCTTTCACTAATTGTATAGCCATATTATTGAATTTTCCGGAATTTTGAATGATTTTGCCTTGAAAAGAAAATTCTCCAAGCGATTTAGGAGGTTCTCCTGTCCATAACTTACCGGCTGTGATAATGAAATCTCCTTGAATAACTTGAAAACTACCTCTCGGAAAATGGTTAGAGTTTAATTTCTCATTTTCTGGAAATAAGTTTTCGGAAATTCCGGCATTTCTTAAATTGTTTTGAGGGTAACTTTCTCCAACAATAAAAAAAATAAATAGTTGAATTATTACGCTGTATTGGATAAGTTTCATTTTAGTTTTATTTTGCATTGCATATTTTAGTAATGTAAAAATTATAGTATATAAAAAATGTCTTTATAAATGGGTATTAATTTTTTAATTTATGGCTATTCTTTTTAGAAATATATTAATTTTTTTGTCAACACTTTTTATTGCTCATTGCAGTTCAAGGCTAATCAAAAAAAAAGATTTACCAGCCTACAATAAATATTATAAAGACAAAATATACTATTTAAAGGAAGATTTGATCGTTACTAAGGACGATGTTCTAAAAAAAGGTACTCCCGTAAAAATATGGATTGAATCTACAGAGACTTTATTAAAAGTGAAATGTTATCCAATCTCTGAAAAAAGGGAAAGTGCGATCGGGAGGTTAGTGATATATGCTATAAACAATAATTACAAAGGAAAAAAGTTTACTAGAAAAAACTTGGATAAATTAATTGAAAAAAAACTTTCAAAATCTAATTAATATTATGTTTAAGGTTTACATATTTAATCAAAAAGACCTTTATTATTTTCATAAATTATATTCAATCATTAAAAGGTATCTATGAATTTTAATTGGCGGTTAATCTTATTTATATTTTTATTTCTTGAATTCTCATCTCTAATGTATGCGGATTCACTTAACTCCATAGAAAAAGAAGTGAAAAATTACCTTGCTTCTCGTAGTCCCAAAGGGTATGATAGTGATGATTACAAAATCAACAAGATATTTACGGTTGAACCAAAGTATCAAGCAGATTCGTATTCTAACTCTTCTGTTGGTTACTCCAGAATATCTTCTAATTATAAAATACCATCTCATATATCAGTCTCCCGCGTTATATCAACTCAGGTTGTTACCTCTACTGCAGGTGGTAGAGTCCATAAAATGTATAGAGTTAAGTGGGGTGATACCCTAAACAAGATTGCGAGAAAATTTAATATTTCGCTTTCTAGACTAAAAAGACTAAATCGTTTGAAATCAAATATGATTAAATCGGGGCAAGTATTAAAAATTAATACTTATATGAAATCCCGTAAATCTGGCAAAAGCAGGAAAATTACAAAGTTGAAAGTATTTACCATGCCAGTTATCAATGGTCATATTACGTCGAGATACGGCTACCGCCGGGATCCGTTTAATCACTCCAAAAAGAAATTTCACTCCGGTCTGGATTTGTCAGCTCCCGTTGGAACTCCTATTATAGCTTCATCCGATGGAGTGGTTGAATTTACGGGTCGTAATGGCGGATATGGAAACACGGTTATAATTCGCCACAAAAAAGGTTACAAAACCGTTTATGCCCATTGCTCTAGCACAATAGTTGAAGAAGGTCAACAAGTTACTATGGGTAGAGTTATTGGAACGGTTGGTCGAACCGGTACAGCAACCGGAGCGCATTTACATTTTGAGGTAATTCGAAATGGGAAGTTTGTTGATCCCCAAAAAGCTCTCAGGCAAGTTGAGATTACTGTGGAAAAAGAACTTCCAAAAACAAATACTGAAAAATCATAGCCTTAGTAGGGGCACGAGGCATCGTGCCCCTACGTAAAATTTAATTGCTCTAATCATACAAATCTCAAGATTCAAATTAATCCTAGTTTATAATGGCAGGTGAAAACCAATGAAAAAGCTGATACTTTTCTTTTTGATTTTAATAAGCGGAGCACAAGCTCAAAATCAAAAGGAGATAGACAATTTTTTTAAAGCATCTAAAGACGGAGATTTACAATTCCTTGAAACAGTACTTAAAAAATATCCTGATTTAATTAACACAACCCACACAAATGGTTGGACTGCTTTAATGTATGCCTCCGAATCAAATCATTTGGATATTGTTAAACACCTAATTGAAGAAGGAAGTGATCCGAATCGTGGAGACAACGACGGTGATAGAGCTTTGATGGTAGCTTCCTGGTTTGGTCATATAAATGTTGTTAAATACCTCCTATCTGAAAATGCAAATATCAACTTAAAAAACAATGAAGGAAAGACTGCCATAATTTATGCTTCTTGGGCAAACCAGTTGAAAGTAGTAAAAATTTTACTGGAACAAAAACCGGAACTCAATTTCCAAGATAACGAAGGCTGGACTGCTTTGATGTTTGCTTCCAATCTCGGTTATAAAGATGTAGTTCAGGAATTATTATCACGGGGAGCAGACGTTCGCATCAAGGATAATAATGGAAAAACAGCTTTAATAAATGCTGCTTGGAAAGGTGATCCGGCTGTTGTGGAATTACTTACCAAACACGGAGCAAATGTAAATGTACAGGATTTTAACGGTGACACAGCATTGTTAGTTGCTGCAAACCAAGGACATTTGGATGTCGTAAAATACTTAAGTGAACAAGGATCTGATCTTGATACAAAAGATATATATGGAAAAACGGCATTGATCAAAGCTTCCCAAAAAGGTTATTTAGATATTGTAGAGTATTTGGTTTCTCAAGGAATTGATATTAATACAAAAGACAATAAAGGAAAAACAGCACTAAACTATGCTCTGGAAAATGAAGATACAAAAGTTGCAGAGTTTTTTCTTTCCAAGACAGATGATGTAGATATTAGTTCAAAAGATAGCAATGGAGTTACTCCTTTGATGCAGGCATCTAAAAATGGTAACCTTGAAGCTGTAAAGAAAATAATTTCCAAAAGAGTCAATATAAGTTCTAAAGATAATTGGGGAAAATCTGCATTTTTTTATGCATCTGAGAACAACCACCTCAATGTTGTTCAGGAACTATTAAACCAAGGAACAGATATAAATGAAAAAAACAATAAAGGAGAAACCGCTTTATTTGTAGCCTCCTTTTATGGCAATCTACCAATAGTAAAGTACCTATTGTCACAAAAAGCAAATATCGATACAACCGACAATGATGGAAATACGGCTTTTATATATTCTTCCAAACGCAATCGAATTTTGGTAGTTAGGGAGTTATTATCCAATGGGGCATCTAAGGATGCGAAAGCCTATAATGGAATGACTGCCTTAATGCACGCATCCGAGCAAGGCAATATCGAAATTGTAAAATATCTGCTATCACAAGGTGTTGACGTGAATAACAAAGCTTTTAATGGAATGACAGCTTTGATGTTTGCTGCCAAATCCGGTCGTTTGGAAATAGTTAAAGAATTGGCATCCGGGGGAGCCGACCCAAGCAGCAAAGATAATAATGGAATGACGGCTTTGTTTTATGCATCGGAAAACGAACATATTCCAATAGTTGAATTTTTGGAATCCCTAGAAAACACAGAGAAGGCTGATTTTGAATAAATTAGAAAGTAAAAACGGTTATTTTGGACAATTTGGTGGGATGTTTATACCCGAAATACTGAGGACAACCTTTGATGAACTGATTCATCATTATAAAGAAGCAAGACAAGACCCTAATTTCTGGAAAGACTTTGTTGATATCATGTCAACCTATTCCTGTCGCCCTACTCCTATTACTTTTGCAGAAAATCTTACCAAACACTTTGGTGGTGGGAAAATTTATATTAAAAGGGAAGACTTGAACCATACAGGTGCGCACAAAGCAAATAATGTAATGGGTCAGGGTTTGTTAGTTAAAAAAATGGGAAAATCCAGAGTGATTGCAGAAACAGGAGCTGGTCAACATGGTGTAGCAACTGCCACTATGGCAGCCAAGTTTGGCTATAAGTGCACTATTTATATGGGTAAAGAAGACGTGGAACGTCAAAGACCAAATGTCTTTTGGATGGAAAAATTAGGTGCAGAAGTATTTGAAGTAAAAGACGGTTCTCAAACTTTAAAAGATGCCATAAACGAGGCATTTCGGGACTGGGTGAGCAATATGGATGATACACACTATGTACTTGGTACAGCCTGTGGTCCCCATCCGTTTCCGGAAATGGTAACCTGGTTTCAATCCATAATCGGATCGGAAGCAAGGAAACAAATGATTGAGATGAATGGCAAATTACCCAACAGAGTGTATGCCTGTGTTGGAGGTGGTTCTAACGCAATGGGTATTTTTAGCGGTTTTTTGGAAGATAAAGATGTAGCACTCATTGGAGTAGAAGCTGCCGGAAATGGTTTGGAATCCGAACAACATGCTGTACGCTTAAGCTCAAAAGAAGCAAGAATTGGAGTAGCCCAAGGATACAAAACTTGGTTTTTGCAAGACAACGACGGACAGATGAGAGATACCTATTCTGTAGCAGCCGGTTTGGATTATATCGGTGTTTCACCTGTCCTTGCCCATTTGAGTGAAACAGGTAGAGCTACGTTTAGTTCTGCAACGGATAAAGAAGTGATCGATGCTTTTAATTTAATTGTCCGTCTGGAAGGTTTGATTCCGGCTTTGGAATCTGCACATGCTTTTGCGAGGGCGTTTAAGGAAGTATCTCATATAAGTAAAAATGAGAGTATACTGATCAACATGTCGGGACGCGGAGATAAAGATATATTTACCATAGCCAATGCATTACAAGATAAAAAATGGAAAGAATTTATAAAAACACAGGCGAACAAATGATTGAAAAATATATAAAGGAAAAAAGGAATAGTAAAGACATCCTTTTGATGACACATCTTGTAATTGGACATCCATCTTTGGAAGAGAATTACAAAGTCATAGATGCTATGGTAGAGTATGAAGTTGATTTAATAGAATTGCAAATTCCCTTTTCTGAGCCAACGGCTGACGGACCGGTAATTCTGAAAGCCAACCATAATGCTTTAAAACAAAACATAAAGATTCAAGATTGTTTTAAATTGATACAAAAAGTTTCGTCCCAATATCCACAAATACCATTTCTGATAATGACCTATTATAATATTTTGTTTTGTAATGGAGAAAAACAATTTGTCAAAGAAGCAAAAAATAATGGAATAAAAGGTTTTATTATACCTGATCTTCCTCCTGAAGAAGCAGGTAATTATTTGGAAATTTGTAGAACCGAAAATCTGGATACCATTTTTATTTTTACTCCCACAAACAGTCCGGATCGTTTAAAAGAAATTTCAGAATCTTCCACCGGCTTTATTTACTGCATAGGAAGAAAAGGTGTAACAGGAACAAAAACTACCTTTAACCAAGAAACACTAGAATTAGTAAAGAGATACAAAAAAGCAACAAATTTACCTCTGGCAATGGGTTTTGGAATCCAAGAAAGATCCGACATAGAACTTTTAAAAGGGCAAGTAGATATAGCTGTTATTGGTTCCAAATTAATTCAGATACAGGAAAAAGAAGGCTTAAATGGGATTAAGTCTTTTTTGAAGGAAGTCTCGTTCGTTATTTAAAGGGTGATATTGATATCGGGCAAAACGCTACAAGTGTAATTACGATTGCTCTAATGTAGCAGTCATCGAGCCTTTAGAAACTTTCATCCTAGGGTCAGCCCCATAGCCTAAAATCCTATCTTGTACATGCTCCGCGTGCTCCAATTCTCCCGAAAAAACTATCGTCTTTTTTTCAGTGTCTACTTCTACAGCGTGTAAAAATGCTTTTTCCATTTCCATCATACATATATCCATTAACATTTCAATAACATAGTCATAAGTATGCTCATCATCGTCCCATAAAACTACTTTCCAAGGTCCACCAGGGTCTCTTGGCTTAATCTCAGTTTTTTCTTCTATATCCGGTAATGTTATAGTAGGCATCTTTTCTTCTCAATAACCATTATTTTTTGATAACAAAGAATAATAAGTTGTTTTATTATTAAGTTTAAATTTTTTCAACTTCTTTTTATAAAATCTTAGACCATCTCTCCGACTTAAAGCCAGTTTCCTAATAATTTATCCGACCTAGGCGATTTGGAAAAAAGTCTTCCAATTAATTTTAAAAAAATTTTTGTAGACATTTTTTTTAAATTAATATATACTCAACGCGGAGTGTTTTTCAGATATGGTTTTTAAGATAACGTGAGTTCGATGTAACAATTTTATTTTCACCTAAAGGGCAACCACCGGGGGATTGCCCCTACAAAGCCTATGGTATTTTTGGGTGTAGGGGTGAACCCCTGTGTTCACCCTTATTATTTTTATAACATTATTCCTTATATCGAACTCACGTTAAGATAAATCTTTAAAATCATGCTAATCCCGTAAATCACTCTAATCATAGTATAGTTCAGTTTAAGGGGAACAGATGAAAAACTTGCTGATTGGAATGCTTCTTATCATTATCGGTTTTAATTGCAAAAAAAAAGAAGATAGTAAGGGAACCAATGCTTTTTCTACTACTTCCGAGCAAAAAGCAAACCGAATGTCGGATATTTCAACCGTTGAAAAACTTGCAGAGGACAGTTATGAATCCCCCACTAAACAAGATATACCACCTCAGACAGCAGAAAAGATTACTCCGACTACAAATCCTGTCACTGAACTATCCAAAGATAGGCTTTTGGAATACAACGTTTCTTTGACCTATAATTGTAAGGATTTTTATACGTCTCGGAAAAACTTGCTCGAAATTATAAAAAGTTCTGCTATTATCAAAAATAGCAGCACTACAGCCAATATATACCATCCTAGTTTACATACAACCTTGCTTGTAAAAACGGAAAGTTTGTATCAAGTTTTGATAGAGCTGGATAAAATTGGAACTTTAACTTCTGAAAATATTCAAGCAGAAGATTTAACGGAATTGAACGTTTTCAACAAAATTAAAAAAGAAAGGGAAACTCACAGAATAGACAGAAGAGGCATTGCAGCAACTCAAGTTTCTTCAGCATATCAAAACTGGAAAGATAGGGAAGATGCTCTCGAAAGAAGTGAAAACCAGCTAGATGATGCAAAACTCCAAGAATGGAAAATTACGGATAGAGTAACTTGGTCAAAAGTGACTATTTATTTATCAGGACCGGAACTCCCCAAAACAATTTCAATTCCAACCTATCGTAACGCATTGGTTGGATCATTAAACGCTTTTTTATCTCTATTGTATTATTTTTTATGGATACTGCCTTTTCTATTGATTATTTTAGGAATAATCATTCTTATTAGAAAGTTTGGATGGCGACCCAATAAATTGTAAAAATGACCTCGCGTGGCTGAAGGGAATTATTTACGAACTATTGCCAATGCTTCATTCCCTTTACCGCGATAATCAACTTTATCAAAACTCAATAAGCCTGCCATAGCGATTCCTCTTCCGTGATTGTCAAAAACCCTGTCCGGACTAAGATTTATATAATTTTTCCAATCAAAACCAGGTCCATCATCTCGAATAATAAAAGAAATATCATCCTCTGTTTGATTTACCTTCACAGTGACCTTTTTTGTAGAATTTTCAGGCAATGCCAACCGCCTTTCGATTTCATGATGCCATTCCTTTGTATCATTTAAAGCAGATTTTTCTTCATATGTAATCCCTAAATTTCCATGTTCTACGGCATTGATTAGTAGTTCCCATATACCAAGTACTACTTTTTCCGGATCGGGGCACATATTTGCCAAAAGAGCAGACAAAGTTTTTGCTTGTTTTAAAGAGCTAAATTCAAAGTTCCCTTCGGTCATTAATTTAAGGGTGTTTGTTGTTTGATTCACCTCGTGTTTTAGGTGTTTATAGTTACCATAATCCGATACTGCCGTTTTTATAACTGCGAGAAATGTATCTTTTTCCAAGGGTTTTGTAAGATAGTAATATGCTCCGGCACGTAGTCCTTCTAATATTTCTTCCCTGCTGTCTCTTGATGTTTGGAAAATAACCGGTATTGTTTTCAAGAGATTGTTTGATTTTGTACGTTGAAGGAATTCCATTCCGCTTACCCCCGGCATAACTCGATCCAAAAGGATTGTATCGAATTTCTCTGGACTTTCCAGCAGAGTTTTCCATGCCTCTTCTCCCTCTGTAAAAGAAACAATATTGTAAGGTTCTTTTTTGAGAAATGCTGAAATTAGCTTTATATTGTATTGGGCATCATCCACAATGAGTATGGTTGGTTTTTCTTTAATCATTTTTTCCCTTTGAAGCATTTAGAAAATTGATAGAACAAAAACAACTAATATTTTTGATATTTTTTTTTCAAGGTATATTTAGAGTTGAGTAATTTACGATAAATAAATTTAATATTTTAACAATATCCATGAAGTTTATAAACAGGAACTTAGTTAAGACTATAATTCTATTTTTTCTGCTAATGTGTAAAGGTTTGTTTTCGCAAAATAATACTTTTTACGAGATTCCAATGGTAGAAATCGAAGAGAGGAATGAAAGTTTAAAATCTTATACCACCAGTTTGTTTTCCAAATATATGGAGAAGTATAAAATCCCAGGTGGAGTAATAACAATCGTAAAAGATGGTGAAGTCATTGTGAACAACTCATTTGGATATAGTGATATGGAAAATCTTTATAAATTTGACCAAGAGTATACTCTATTTCCTATATCCCACATTTCAACACTTATAACACATATAGCTATTTTACAATTGTACAAAAAGGAGATACTAGATTTTTATAAACCCGCAAACAATTATTTGCAAAAGCTAAAACTGGGTGTTTTTGAAGGAAAACCTATTACCATTCATGATTTGCTCACACACACAGACGGGTTAGAAGATAGTCAGATCGAAACTAAGAGAAACAACCCTGTAAAAGAAAGCGAATTTGTCCGTTGGTTGGAAAAACACAAACCAAGAAATTTTATTTTACCAGGTTATATACCAACCATAAATAACTTTTCAGCTCTTATTTTAGGAAAAGTGATAGAAGACTTAACAAATCAGTCTTATGATAATTATGTTTATGAAAATATATTTCTTCCTTTGAGAATGGAAAATACAGCAAGTTATACATTTCAAAATACTCAAATACAAAACGACTATGCCAAAGAATATATTTACAAAAAAGAAAAATTTATCCCTTTACCAACTGTTTACTCAAACCAATTACCTTATAACGGACTGTATTCAACATCTACAGATATGGGAAGATTCATCCTCTTTTTATTGGATATGGAAGAAGAATTCTCGTTAACAGAATATGGAGAGTACGGTATTAGGTATTTTTTATTTAATGAACAATATTCTCCCACAAGCGGTTTTCCTGGGACTACATATGGTTTTTATACATTTGTTGAAAATGCAGAAAAATATTATTGCAGAGAAGGAAGGTCAGTTGGTGGTACTTCTAGGGTTTTATTATTTCCCCAGAACCAATTGGGAATTTTTTTTTATTACAATCGTTCGGAACCAACTTTAGCTTCCGAGTTTACTTCAAAATTTATAGACTATTATTTCCCTAAGCAAGAATTTACGTTTCAGCAAGGTAACTCTCCAAACACTCATAAACGGTTACAACATTTTGTTGGTCTATATACACATGTCCAATACCCGAGAAATAGTTTTGAAAAACTATTTCGTTTATTTACAACCATTCAAGTTCAATTGGCTTCAAACGGAAGCTTGTTACTTCAATCTTCTCATAGAGAATCTAATGGGGACTTACAAGGCAAACATCATTTTGCAGAAATCCAACCATTGCTATTCAGAAGATTAGACAAAGAATCTTACATCACTTTTAAAAAAAATGATAAAGGTCAGGTTAGGTATATGTTGTCTGCCTCCGGGAATCATGAAGTATATCAAAAATTAGAGTGGTATGAGTTTCCTTTGGTAAATTTGTTTGTTGCTTTGTTCTTTTTTATTTATTTTGGGAGTGTCTTTTTACTGCTGGG
The DNA here is from genome assembly GCA_024233865.1 of Leptospiraceae bacterium. Classification (GTDB taxonomy): domain Bacteria; phylum Spirochaetota; class Leptospiria; order Leptospirales; family Leptospiraceae; genus JACKPA01. Next base: position 66,148 of record JACKPA010000019.1, read on the forward strand.
TTTTGGTTTTTTTATTCAAATCTACAAATACCATAAAAAATATTTATTACGCTATCCACTTTTCTTGAAAATATCAATTGCTTTGGTTGCATTTTTAAACACAGGTTTTATTACATTATTTTTTCCGGTTGTGGTTTATTCCCAAGATTTTTTTAAGACTAATATCCCGCAATACGAATTTGGACTCACAAAATCCATGTATTGTCTTTTTAGTTTTCCTTTGGCATCACTTTTAGTAAACAGCTTTATGATTTACCTACTTCTCCGGCACTGGCAGAATTTTTGTTTGTCTATGGTAAGGAAAATAAAATATGGTCTTTTTGTTATTTTGTCTTATCTCTATCTAATTTGGCTGAATTATTGGAATCTATTAGGTTATAATTTTTAAAAATTTAGTTTACTTTTGTAACTAAGGATTCTCGAATGGGGAAACAATCAACTATTTTTCAATTTTATAAAAAAGCAAGAAGCATAAACTGGCAACTCAGGTAAGATACCATTCATCATCTCGAATATCTATTATCTTTGGAATAGAAAAAAATTTCTTTATATGAGAATTATAACAAAATGCTTCTATTTTATAAAATCTTTCAATCCACCGCAATGGTTGAATTTTTCTTGGAATTATAGGAATGCTTCCACCATTGTAACTAATCCAAACGTCTTTTTGCCGTACCATTGCTTCTTCTATGGCTCGAATAATAGAAGAATTTTCATCAGCCTTTTCCGGTTTGTATTTTGCATAGTTTTCATGCTGCTCTAAAAACAAAGTCAAGCTACAATTTTTCAAAACGTCTATAGTCATTTTAACATCTTCCAAAGCACGATGTCTCTCCTGCCCGAGACCAAAGTGGTTTCCCAAAGAGGATAATTTTAAACGTTTGTCTTTGGTTCTCCTTCCAAAAGTATTTCGGAGTAAAGGTAGAGTATCAATCAAACCTATATACTTAGGTGATGGCTTGTGAATTTTTTCGAATGATTCGAATATGTATTTATTATCAAATTCAATTATATTGTGACCCGCCCATATTCGATTGTTTAGTATCTGAAAAATTTTATCACTTACTTCACCAAAAGTTGGTGCATCTTCTAACATCTCCTGTGTGATTCCATTGTATTGGAACGACCTCTCATCAACCTTGTCAGAATAAATTAGGGTAGAATAACTTTCGATTTCATAAAAACCATCAATATCCAAAACTATCGCTCCAAATTCAATAATTTCATTTGGATCGATAGTTGTTTCTATGTCATAAAAAACCAAGCCCATAGTTATTACTCCTTATCTTTTATTGCTTTAAAAAATTCGAACAAACTAACGTCCAGAAAGAAATTTTAGTTTCTGAAAAATGAATTCTGGCATTGTGCGGACTAAAAACATTACAAACCACCAAAACTTGGGAATGTATGCCTCTTCTTTATTTTGCTCTATTGCTTTTACTATTCCTTGTGCAGCTTTTTGTGACGAAGTAAAAGAAAAGTTTTTTGTATGGTTTCTAGTCATGGGTGTATCTACAGGACCAAGTTTTAGGTAGTGAACTGCAACTCCTGATCTCCATAGTCTGGAGCGAATACCTTGTAAATACAGTCGAATTGCACCTTTGGCAGCTCCATAGGTATAATTTCTAGGTCGTCCTCTATCTCCGGCAACAGAACCAATAACTGCAATTTTTCCATAGCCTTGCTTTTCCATCAGATTTGCCAATGGTATAAGCAACGCAATAACACTAAGACAATTTACCTGAAATATATCAAGAGCAGATGAATACGACACTTCGGATTTTAATTGGTCTCCTAAGTCTCCATGAGCGATGAGTGCCAAATCAATACCTTTCAATTTTTCTGCTGCGCCCAAAATAATTTTTTCGGCATTGTCCGTTTCATTAAAGTCAACAGATTGAAAACCAACCACATTACCGGCAATTTCCCTACAAATTTTTGCTAGTTTTTCTTGATTTCTGCCAACTATATAAAGTTGATTAGAATTACTCTCAGAAGCACCCGTGTGGAGCGCAGTCGAAGCAAAAATCCTGGCGATATCGGTTGCTACCGTAGATGTTGCACCTAAAATCAAAATCCGTGCCATGGTAAAAAGTGTTTCCTTATCAAAATTATCAGCCAATTGCCTTTTTAAATATTTGCTAACTCATTGTCAATGTAAATAAATATTATGTAGACAAACAACATGAGATATGTTTTTTTGTCTCTTTATGGGTATATTACTCTTTGAGTAATTGCATAATTTAAAATAGAGGTTATTATGAAAAAAAAATTTACCATAATCTTGCTTTCACTTATCTTAATCTATTCAAGCAATTGCATGCTCCTAGACCCAATCGGTCTTACCTATCCTGGTAGGATAAAAGGTAGTAAAGCTGCAAATAAAATTATTGATGCTGCTCTTTTAGCGGATGTTGTTAACTGGAATATATCATCTGCTTTTAGCAATGGCATAATTCTAACAATCCTTGCAGATAGAATAGCCGGTATAAATTCTTCCGGCTATTATGTAGAGAGTGAAGTGAATGATTGTGTTGATATAATTAAGGGTGTAACCGGTTTTATAATAGGAAGTACCTTAACTATTTTACTTCGTTCCAAATGCGACTTGCAAGAAGACAAATCAATCTTGGATAGTCCGTTTCCGGAATTATAATCAAGTTTATTCCTCTCCCTTTTGGTCAATTTACTAAAAATGTATTCTCCTGTCGAGGGCTTTGACCCCTCGTAATCTAAAGGGAGTGTGGAAAAAGAATTTTCTAGGTAATTGTGCAGGAACATGTATGGATAATCAATTAATTGGAAAAGTGCCTTTATGGCTTGTTAAATTCGTATTAAAAAAAGTTCTTAGAAGAAAGATGTTTTCTTACAATCGTGTGATTCCACCAAAGGACTGGAGATCATTTGGAAACATTCAAAACGTTCAAAAAGAAATTAACAAAGTTTCCATAGAGTTAGAGAAGGGAAAAATGCAACTTTCTTTCCTTTCACCTCAAATTTTGCGTATCCAAATCGCTAAAAAGTTACAAGACATTCCCAAATCTTATGCAATCGAGGAAACCAAAACAATCAATTTGGAACTGTTGGAAAAAGGCAATCTAATAAGCCTTGCTTCCCAAGAAGGTTCAGGGCTAATTGCACAAATTGATAAAACAAATAGTCAAATTAGTATTAAAACAACTTCCCATACACCAGTGTTTACGCAAAGTAACTTTGGTTTTACCGAAGATGATTGGTTTATGCTCAGGATAAAAGGAGAAATAAATAACGAACACTTTTTTGGTTTGGGAGAAAACGCTGGCTCTTTAGACCAGAGAAACAAAACCATATCCTTTTGGAATACTGACAGTATTCCTTATAGCAGCAAAGATGAAAATCTTTACCAAAGTCAACCCATACAAGTTATTGTTCGAGAGGATGGTTTTTGCTACGCTTTAATCTATGACAATCCTTTTAAGTCACAAATTAAAATTCAAAAGCAGGATACATTTTATAACACTTCTTATTTTGTTGCGGGGGGTGGAATCAATTACTACATCGTAGTAGGAGAGAATACACATGACTTGTTTACAAAGATTATCTCTTTACTGGGAAATTCTCCTCTTCCGCCTTTAAGCACTTTAGGAAATCACCAGTGTAAATGGTCATATTATCCGGAAAGTCAAGTTAGGGAAATTGCTAAAAATTTCAGAGAAAAAAAGATTCCTTGTGATTTTATCCATCTGGACATTGACTATTTGGATGGTTATAGAATTTTCACTTGGGACAAAATAAGATTTCCCGAACCAAAAAAATTGGCAGATGACCTTGCCGAAAACGGCTTTAAGTTAATGGCAATGACCGACCCGGGAGTTAAGGTTGATCCTGAATATGAGGTTTTCCAAGAAGGAGTTAAAGACGGGCATTTCTGCCAAAACCCGGATGGAACGCTATTTACGGGGATGGTTTGGCCCGGAGATTGCCACTTTCCGGATTTCACTGGAAGACATACCAGAGAATGGTTTGGTAAGCATTTCAAAGTTCTGACCGATGTTGGAATTAAAGGCTTTTGGATCGATATGAATGAACCATCAGTATTTTCTCATATAGGAACTGTTCCGGATAAGATAGTCCATCCGAATGAAGGAAATCCTATTCTGCATAAACAGGTTCATAACGTTTATGGTCATCTTATGGCGAAGGCGACTTATGAAGGTTTGCAAAAACTTATCCCAAACCAAAGAATTTTTGTCCTCACGAGGGCTGCCTATTTGGGAACACAAAAATACAGTGGAAGTTGGACAGGAGACAATAACGCTGATTGGGAACACCTAAGGTATTCCATTCCCATGTTAATGAATATGGCATCAAGCGGTCAAGTGATGAATGGACCTGACATCGGAGGATTTGCGGGAAAACCAAAGGAAGAACTCTTAATTCGTTGGTACCAAGCTGGCTTATTTTATCCCTTTTTTAGAAACCATAGTATAAACGATACTTGTTCTCACGAACCTTGGAAATACACAAAAAAAGCCGAAAACATTATAAAAAATACCATACAACTGCGTTATCAACTTCTTTTGTACATCTACAATGAAATAAGGAAAGCTTGCCAAACGGGTATTCCCGCATTTCGAGCATTGTGGATTGACTATCCTACCGATCCAAATGTTTACAAACAAAAATGGGCTGATACACAATACCTTTTTGGTAGTTCGATCCTTGTAGCCCCTATTTTAAAAAAGGGGGATAACAAAAGAAAGGTTTATCTACCTAAAGGGGCTTGGTTTGATTTTTGGAATGGGAATCAATATGACGGTGGAAGAATTCATACTTTTAATGCTCCCATAGACCAAATATTACTTTTTGTCAAATCAGGAAGCATCATCCCTTTTATAAAAAAAGACATTCAATATACGGAAGAAATTTTTAACTCTCCTGTAACTTTGAGGTTGTACGGAGAAACGGAATGTACAGGTGAAATCTATCTCGATGATGGATTTAGCTTAGATTACCAAAACGAAGATTACGAGTTAGTTTCGATAGTTGCAAAAAAACAAAATCATTCTTGGGGTTTTAAATTTACTTATTTCGGAAAAAAGAAAAAATATATTTCAATTGGTGATGTAGAGCAAATAGGCTCAAACGAACATTAGAGTTGTAGTTAAATTAAGGGTATCGCTCATTGAACGTAGTCGAAATGAGCATTAAAATAAGATTTATCTCGACAAGCTCGATAAACGAATCGTAATTTACCTGCAATTCTAATGTACAAATGCAAGCGATACGTTGAGCGTATCGCTTGCGAATCTTTACAGGTAGGTCTAATTAAAACCTATCATTGACAATTTTAAAAGTTGTTTTAGGGGGTTTTACTTCCATTTGTTTGACTTTCCAAATCTCATTGGCATATTCCATTATAGTTCTGTCAGATGAAAATTTACCCATTCTAGCAACATTCAAAATGGATTTTTTTGTCCATGAATCGGTATTTTTGTAATCTTTCGAAACTATTTTTTGACAATCCGCATATGACTGATAATCTGCAAGTAGCATATAGGTGTCCGTAGTAGTCAAACTATCATAAATAGGTTTGAATAAGTCTGAAGCATCTGGAATAAAAAAGTTTTCTTTGATTAAAGTAAAAATGTTTTGAAGAATTGAATTTTTATCAAGGTATTCTTTCGGATCATAACCTTTGTGCTTTAACTCAAAAACTTCATTGGCTTTTAAACCAAAAATATAAATATTCTCCTCGCCTACTTCTTCCATAATTTCTATATTTGCTCCATCTAAAGTTCCAATTGTAAGAGCTCCGTTTAAAGCAAATTTCATATTTCCCGTGCCACTTGCTTCCGTTCCTGCAGTTGAGATTTGTTCTGACAAATCAGAAGCTGGAAAAATTATTTCAGCTTGGGAAACTCGATAATTAGGCAAGAATACAACTTTAATCCTATCTCGAACCAAAGGATCACTGTTTATTTTGGATGCAACAGCATTGATGAGTCGAATAATCAATTTCGCCATGTAATATCCTGGAGCCGCTTTTCCGCCAAATATAAAGGTTCTAGGTAGAACTTCAAAATTTGGGTCTCTATGGATTTGGACATACAGCCCTATTACATGAAGAATATTCAGCAATTGTCTTTTGTATTCGTGGAAACGTTTAACTTGTACATCAAAAAGAGAATCCGTATCAACAACAATCCCCGTCTCGCTTAAAATCACTTTAGCCAGTTTTTCTTTGTTTTCTTTTTTAATGAGACGCCAGTTTTCGCAGAACTCCTTATCTCCCAAGTATCCTTCTATTTCTTTTAGAGCTGATAGGTTAGAGATGAATTTATCTCCGATTTTGGAATAAATTAATTTGGAAAGGCTAGGATTCGCTTTAAGCAAAAATCTTCTTTGTGTAATTCCATTTGTTTTATTGGTAAACTTTTCGGGGGTGTATTTATAAAATGCCGGAAACACAATTGTTTTTAAGAGTTCTGAGTGAAGGGCTGCAACACCATTTACCTTATGACTGCCAATTACCGCTAAATTTGCCATTCTAAGCTTTTTATCTCCACCTTCTTGGACAATGGACATTTGACTAAGCTCTTCATCCGTCATTGTTCCAGAAACTTTTGCTTCTTCCAAAAACCTAAAGTTTATTTCATAAATGATTTGGATGTGTCTTGGTAAAAGATATTCTATCAAGCTAACATTCCACGTTTCTAGAGCTTCCGGTAAAACGGTATGGTTTGTATAAGAAAAAACCTTCGTCGTTATACTCCAAGCTTCATCCCAGTCCATTTTTTCAATGTCTATTAGAATTCTCATCAATTCAGGAATGGCGATACTTGGATGTGTGTCATTTAGTTGAATGGCGACTTCATCAGCAAATTTATTATAATTTGTATTGGCTCTTTTGTACCTATTAATGATGTCTTGAAGACTTGCTGAGACCATAAAGTACTGCTGTTTAAGCCTAAGAAGTTTTCCTTGTTCCGTAACATCATTTGGATATAAAACCTTAGAAATATTTTCTGTTTTTTGCTTATCCTCTACGGCTTTTCCATAATCACCATGATTAAAATAGTCCAAATTAAACTCTTCCGATGAGCGAGAAGACCAAAGCCTAAGATTGTTCACTGTAGTTGTATTATAGCCTGGAACAGGATAGTCATGTGGAACTGCCAAAACGGTTTCTACAGGTATCCATTGCTGTATTACTTTTCCGGTTGGATCAACCTTATGACCGACATGTCCATAAAAATGAACTTGGTAGTAAGTATCTGCTCTTACTAACCCCCATGGGCTTCCATCAGAAAGCCAGTGGTCCGGTTTTTCTATTTGAGCTCCATTTTCGATATGTTGATTGAAAATACCATAGTCATAACGAATGCCATATCCATAGCCTGGTAAGTTTAAAGTAGCCATGGAATCCATAAAGCAGGCTGCAAGCCTTCCTAAACCACCATTACCTAAACCTGCATCTGCCTCACATTCTGTAATTTCATTTAGGTCATAACCCATACCGGTTAACATTTCTTCTACCAGCTTATCAACACCTAGGTTGATTAGAGCGTTTGTTAAAGTTCGACCTATCAAAAATTCAAGAGATAAATAGTATATTCTTTTGGGATTTTTGATTCTATAGTTGTGTTGAGTTTCGTTCAAACGATCTACCATAAGATCACGAATTGTTAAGCTTAGGGCTTTGTAAATATCTTGATTTTGCGTATTAAACCTATGTTTTCCTACGGAATATTGTAGGTGATGAACAAAATGTTTTTCAAGAGCTTCTTTGTTAATTGGTCGCTCTACTTCCATTAATTCCCAAACTCTATCATGGGATGTTGTATCACTCATTATAGCTTGCTCCTCCGATTTTTTATAAAAATATACATCAAGATTGTTTATATAAATATGGATGCAAGTGGAATTTTTATTTATATATACAAAGGATGAAATAAATAGTTGAAAAAAAGGAATATTTTGATTGTTTATTAATCATAGTATGAGGTTCAAAACTATTTTGTATTTTATTTTATGTCTGTTATTACTATATTTTTATATTGAAGGTAAGCCTAAAAGAGGTAAATTGTTGAAAAATAATATTAATTTCACGAAGTCACGTAAAGAAATGGTTGAAAGTCAAATAAAGTCAAGAAATGTTAGTGATCCAAAAGTTTTATTGGCAATGTTTAGTGTACCAAGACATATTTTTGTTGAAAATCAATTTCAAAATATAGCTTATTCGGATTCTCCCTTGCCTATCGGTTATTCACAAACCATTTCTCAACCCTATATTGTTGCCTTTATGACTGAGCTTTTAAATCTAAAAGGGACTGAAAAAGTTCTCGAAATCGGAACCGGTTGTGGTTATCAAACAGCAGTTTTATCGGAAATTGCAAAAGAAGTTTATTCCATCGAAATACTCAAACCTTTATGCGAGCTTTCCAAAGATAATCTATCCAAACTTTCCTACAAAAACATTCATCTAAGGTGCGGAGACGGGTATCGAGGCTGGAAAGAAGAAGCTCCTTTTGATGCGATATTAGTGGCTGCCGCGCCTGAGTATATTCCCGAACCACTAAAAGAACAACTTTCCAGTGGTGGTAGTATGGTTATTCCGGTTGGAAAATACTACCAAGAATTGATTGTTTTAAAAAAGGATAAAAATGGTAGTTTTTCGGAGGAAAAAATTTTGCCTGTTCGATTTGTTCCTATGACCGGAGAAGCTCAGGAATAGGTAACCCCATCTTCCGCATTTATACTTAAGAGTGATGAAATTCCAAAATCTATAATTTTTAACCTCCAGTCTATTGGGTTAATCAAGCTAGACGTTTAATTTGTGATGAAAGCAGTCCATGACTATATGCTGCCCCGTATCTTAAATTTGATTTTGGAGTAAAAATAAACTGTTCACTCGATAAAGTATATGTTCTGGGAATTTGATTTATGATTATTTTTTTACCGGCTTAGTAGTTACAAAATGAGACGAATATTTTCTTGATTACAGTGAATTGAAAGCAGAATATGTAAATATTGTAATATTTATATGAAATACGTGTTTTTCCTGATTTTTGTTTTGTTTTCTTTTTGCCAAAATCCGAATGAGAAACCTGCACCAAAAGCTGTAAAAGGTGTATTGGATTTGCATCACTTCGATACATCCTCCGGACTTCGAAATGATGCCGGAGGATACTCAGTGACCGGAAATCCAGCCAACCGTTCCCTGAGGGTAGCCGAAGGAAACGAATCACCGATCAACCTCGATGGAGAATGGGAATTTTACTGGAATGAATTTTGGAAACCAACTCAGCTTGGTTCGGCTACGCTCACCAATCGTTCGTTCCCTGAGCGAAGTCGAAGGGAACCCTCTTATATCTCCGTTCCTTCTCAATGGCAAAAACACGGTTATTCGATTTATGGGTACGCAACCTATCGTTTACGCGTTTTATTGCCCCCCTCCATATCCGCAGCAGTAGGGACAGGTCTGAGACCTGTCCCTACGGATAATCAATTATCCATTGCTATGTCAGATGCCGGTTCTTCTTACGAAATGTATATCAATGGAAAATTGGTCTCCTCCAATGGAAAAATAGGAAAATCCAAGGAAGAAATGACTCCATTTATGCAGCACAAATCATTTGAAATTGAATCCAATACTTCCGAATTGGAAATCCTCATTTACGTATCCAATTTTTATGAATCTCGTGCAGGAGGTTTATGGAATACGATAAAATTAGGTTCATCTAAGTCTATCGGTAAAATACAAAGACAAAAGTTCATCTTAGATTTGATCGTTTTCAGTTCTCTTATGCTCATGGGTCTTTATCATTTGGGTCTATATTGGAATCGAAGAAAAGACCCTTCCGCTTTGTATTTCGGAGTATTTTGCGTTTTGATAGCATTTAGAACGGTTAGTACGGCTGAAAGAATACTATTAGACGCGTTTCCATTCTTTGGGTTTACAATTATACATAAAATAGAATACATTAGCTTTTATTATGGTGTTTTTGTATTTTATCAATTTATATACTCTCTTTTTCCAGATGAAGCAAATAAAAGAATCCTGTGGATTTTGGGAAGTATATGTACTTCCGCATCATTTTTGGTAATGTTGACACCTATGAATATCTATACATATTCTCTATCTTTTATTCAATTGACGACTCTTGGTGCAATCCTGTATATTTTTTATGTAATCGGGAAGGCAATTTTCCACAAACGGATGGGAGCAAAATTATTCCTTTTCGGATTACTTCTTTTTTTTGGAACTATAATACATGATATTTTAAAAACAATGGGAATCGTATTTACTCCACCTATTACTAGCTACGGACTATTATCTTTTATCATTTTTCAATCTATAGTTCTTTCTCAAAGATTTGCAGAGGCATTTACACAAGTCGAGGAATTATATGATAATCTAGAACAAAAAGTCAAGGAAAGAACTTTTGATTTGGAGCAAGTCAAAACTGAAATCGAAACTCTAAATCATTTTACTTATCTAGTCAACTCCAAATCGAGTCTGAATGATATCTTTTTTGAAATTTCCATCTTTATGTATGCAAAGCATTCCATTAAAGGAATGTGGCTCTTTTTACCCGATGAAAAACAGGAGTATTTGTATGCCTACAAAGCACATAGTTACGACAAGATTCCACAAGAACATTATGATTATCTGATGAATAGAAAGATTCCTTTTAATGAAAATGGAGGAATGATATACCTCACCTATAAACGAAAAAAAAGCCTGTATTTACCCAAAATAAAAAAGATTGAATTTGAAATTGATAAGGAATTTGTAAAAACCCTATCGGTAAGATCTTTTCTCTATGTTCCGCTTGTCAGCAAAGACGTATGCCAGGGAATATTAGCCTTTTCTAACCTTAGCTCGGAAATGATTCTTAAGAAGTCAGAGGTAAATAGCATCACCAACCTTTGCTCCCAAATAGCTGGAGTAATCGAAACGACTCATCTGCTTCAACAGGTAAACAAAGCAAAAAAAGAGACAGAACGGTTGAATGAACTAAACAAGCTAGTGAATTCAACAACAGATTTGGAAAGGATTTTAAGGTTTGTATATAAATATATTGAAATTAATATAGGATTAGAAATATTTTGGCTCACACTCGTAGATCAAAAGACGAATGAACTCTATACCTATGATGCAATTGCTCCAACAGGAATTTATGAAAAATGGGATTTAAACTTTTTCTATGATTTTAGAGAAAGATTGGACAAAGACCTTGGAGCTTTATACTCTACTTATACCAAACAAATTCCATTTTATATTTTAGATACAAGAAAGTTTCAAATTGCAAATAAAAAAAGAGTTTTTAAAAACCAATACAATGAAGAACTCTATTCCACAAACAAAAAGGATTTCAAAATTTGGTTAAAATTAAATCTAAGATTATTAGTTCAAATTCCCTTATTACTACATGGACAGACGATTGGAATTCTAAATTTATCGAGTTACCAAGATAATTTCCCTATATCCAAAGAAGAAGTCCAAACCATTGTAAGGCTTTGTGAAAACATAACGGGAGCTGTACAAAATTCTTTACTTTTACAGCAAACAGAAACAGAACGAAAAAAATCCGAAAAACTGCTTCTGAATATCCTTCCCCAAAAGGTAGCTGAAGAACTTAAAATGAAAGGTAAAGTCCAACCGATTCTCCATGAATTCGTGAGTGTATTGTTTACCGATTTCAAAGGATTTACCAAAGTAGCAGAGTCTATGAATGTAGAAGACCTTGTGAAAGAATTGGATGAATCCTTCTATTATTTTGATGATGTGATCACAAAATACCATTTGGAGAAGATCAAAACCATTGGTGATTCGTATATGTGTGCGGGAGGCTTACCGGAAAGGAACAATACTCACCAGATAGATATTTGTTTGGCAGCTCTCGAAATCCAAAGTACGATAAACCAGGCAAAGGAGCTCAAGAGTATGATGGGTTTGCCCTATTGGGAGCTCAGGCTTGGAATCCACGTTGGACCGGTGATAGCGGGAGTTGTAGGTAAGAATAAGTTTGCTTACGATATATGGGGAGACACAGTGAATACGGCAAGTAGGATGGAATCTAGTGGTGAAATTGGAAAGATCAATATTTCCGGAGATATGTATGAGCAAGTTAATCATTTTTTTGAGTGTGAATACAGAGGAAAAGTAAAGGCAAAAAACAAAGGTGAGATTGATATGTATTTTTTACACCGTTTGAAAAAGAAGTATTCACAAGACGAAGCGGGAAGAATGTCGAATGAAAAATTTCGAGAGATTTATGAAATAATAAAGAATGGTGGAAGGATTCAATCCACATAAGGAAGGTGAGAAATCGTTTTATCACATACATATTCCAATGAATCAAATATTGTCATTTCGGAAAAATTACTAAAACGTTCTCAATTCGATCAACTGTTTAATTCTGCTGTAATGTTGCTCGAAAACGATTCGAACCAAAATGATACTGCTTATCTGTAGTATCATTTTAATTAGCGTTCTTCCACTATCCACAATAGTACTCTACCGAAGCCAAACTGTGGTTTTAGAAAAAACCAATGAGGTATGCCGCACTAGCAATCAACCTTTCCAATCTCATTACGGAAGAGTTATTAATGAATGAAACCTACGATTCAACCAGAACAGCAATCATCAGGTTAAAGGATAGCAACATTATCGGGCTTTTAAAGTGCTTACGTAATCAATATAGACGGAAATTATGTTGCAGATATGACGGGAAAAAATATTGGAAAAGTAGCTGAAAAACACGATTTGGACTATTTTTTTAAATTAAAAGAACTGGATTTGACCAAAAAACAAGTTCAAGGAACCACAATTTTGCGTTTTGCTTATCCTATTTTTATCGTTGACCATAAACAAAAACTGAGGGTGGGGACAACTGTTTTTGAATTCGATAGAGACTTGCTTTTTACACCTGTGTCAGAGATAAAGACAGGAATCGTTTTTTTGAGCACAATCATATTACTGTTTTCTATTATTTTAACACTTATCTTTTCTCTTTTCTTTACAAAACCAATCTATATACTTTCTGACGGAGTTAAAACAATCGGAAATGGAAATTTAAACCATAGAATCAAAATATCAAATAGAGATGAGTTAGGTGAATTGGCAAGCTCTTTTAATCAAATGACTGAAAGTATTCAAAAAGGTAATGAAGTAAAAGACGCTTTATTACTGGAAATAAAAGGGCTCAACAAAACAAAAGATGAATTTCTTGCAAACATTTCTCATGAAATCAAAACACCTTTAACGGTTGTATACGCATACTCGGAGATGTTGAGTATGGGCAAAGACTATCCCGAAGAGGTAAAGGAGTATTCTCAGGAAGTCTATATACACGCACAAAAATTGAATGACTATGTATCCGATGTAATCCTTGTCACAGATATAGAATCGAATATTCAACTGGTAAAATCAGAGGTTGATTTGTCGAATTTAATAAAGAATGTAATCAAAAAGCAAAAACCTTTGTTAGAAGAAAATGGCATTCAATTAGACTTGAATATTGCAGAAAATATTGTTATACATTGTGATCAAGTTCTGATCAGCAATTATCGGCATTAAATTATTTCTACCTATCCCCATCAAGCTGTTCTTTTGCACCAAGCTTGATCTATCCCTTTCCTGACAGGAAAGGGAGCATAATATCCATTTCTTAACAAAAAGGACGAAATATTTAAGAAAATTTTATAGATTTAGGTAAACAAAATAAAACCTACTATAACTTTCGCTCCCTTTCCTGCGGTTTCCCAAGCATGCGAACCAGGAAAGGGAGAAGGAGGGATAGGTATTTGAATTAAAAAAGCTATATTTTTAGTTAAAAAATTGTTACCGATAATTGCTGAGTTCTGATGGAAAAGGCATTATCCGCTATAATCAAAAATGCAATCGTTTACAATAGACAGATATCTACCGAAAGTGAGGTAACATTATCTCATCTTCGGGTAACATTATCTCATCTTCACCCGCACGTTCAAATCACCATAACTGATACGGGAATCGGAATTGCACCCGAATTTCACGACAAGGTGTTTGAAAAATTTTTTAGAGTAGATTCTTCTTTAACATATTCTGTAAGCGGCGTGGGTGTTGGACTCTTTATTGCTAAAAAAGTTATAGAATTACATGATGGAAACATCACCTTAAAAAGTGAAATAGGTAAAGGAACTGAAGTTACTATCAAACTATACTATGATTAGAGTGATTTACGGGATTAGCATGATTAGATTCACTTGATTTTAAAGATTTATCTTAAAAACCATATCCTAAACCACTCCGCGTTGAGTATATAAGTCAGGGAGAAAATGAAAAAAGTGTTAATCTTGCGTATGCATTTTTAAAAACACATCCTCTCTTTTCTACATATATATCACTAATTTAAAATTTATGTTATTTTTTTGTAATTGCATTGCTCATTGAGCTTGCTGAAACGAGCACAACATTAAACTGCTTACCAGGGATTTCTTGTAAAACAATAATTTTTCATACTGCATTTTAGAATTTTACAAAACTATATACTATAGGAAAATGGTAATACCCTTAAGTAAAAGATTATATGGTCAAATGAAACTCTTAGGAGAAAAAATAGTGTTTGGCAATATGGATAATAGAATAAATTCTACTAAAAAATCAGGAAAAAAGTAACTATATGGTAATTCTGGGTAAATCCAATTCAATCATTTCTTTTTTACCCCCGGAGTTTATACCGGTGGTAATTATAATCGTATCAATTATTGCTCTAACAATTATTATTGAAAGGAGTATATTTTATTGGAGAATGAGAACTATTGCTCCGGATCAACTTCGCACAATTAAAGACCTTTTAAGAGAAGGTAAATGGGACGAAGCAAAGGATTTTTCGGACAGTTTAAGTAAAAGTCCGGCTTCTAAGGTTTTACAAATTGGTATAGAGTTTAAAAGGAGAGGTTCTTTGTATATTGAAGACGAAATGGAAACCGAAGGCTATCGTCAGATATTTCTCCTTGAAAAATTTTTAACCGGTTTAGGAACTATTGCTATTATCAGCCCCCTTTTAGGTGTATTGGGAACTGTGACCGGTATTATCCGATCATTTTCAGAGGGTGCGGGTACAAAAGGTGCGGAAGTTGGGATTAGTGAAGCATTGATCACAACTGCCATGGGATTATCTGTTTCCATACCTTCTTATATTTTTTACAATTATCTTGTTCGTAAAAAAGAAGAAAAAATTACCGAAATGGAAAATATTTCCAACCAAGCTCTTCAAATTTTTGAGAATAATTAGAAGAATTTTATGAAATTTAGAAAAACTCTAAAAACTTTTGATAGAATTGATATAACAGCACTCATTGATGTGGTATCCTTTATTGTGATTTATTTTTTAATCAATGCAACTTTGGAAAAGTCGGCAGCCATAAAAATAGAGCTTCCTCGATCTTCGGCGAGCGTAGCAAAAGAAAAAAAGCAAGATGACTTGATTATTACCGTCAATAAAGAAGGAAAAATATTTATAGATAAGGATCCGACTCCCATAGAGTTAGATAACCTAAAGGATAAAATTATTTCCTTTTTAGGTCCTGTTAAAAAGAGGGATCCTAAAAAAAATAAGGTAATTATTAGAGGAGACGGAACTGCCAACTATCAAACCGTTGTGAAAGTGATAGACCAGGTGAACGCAGCTGGAGTTATACGATTTAACCTCGCGATGGTAAAAGATTCGTCCATACAAAAATAACCTTTTGAAAGTTCGTCACTTTAATAAGTATTTGGTTTTTTTATCTCTGGTTTGGTTAGTTTTATTTCTGGGAACTAAACCAAATGATAGGTTATTTTCACAAAAAAATCAGTACATTGGCAAAACCATAACAGACATAAAATTCAAAGGAAACAAAAATACACCGGAAGATGAAATCCTTTCGTTTATTGAAATGCGTAAAGGACAGGTATTAACAGAAAAGCTCTTAAATAACGACTTAAAGGCTCTATTTTCAACCGGTTTTTTTTATTTCATTGATATGGAAGCGGAAAAGACAACCAAAGGTGTGCGCATAGTATATATCTTAAAAGAACGTCCGAAAATAGAAACCATTGAATTTGTAGGAGCTGATGAAGTATTTCCTTCTGACATTCGGGACAAACTCCCGTTGAAAGAAAATGGTGTAATTACTCCGGCGAAAGTAAATGCTTCAAAAGAACTAATCTTAAAAAAATATAGGGATGAGGGATATTTTCACGCTTATGTAAAGGTTGACGTAGGGAAAATCAATCCAAAGAAGAATACTGTGAACGTTACTTTCGTTATTGATGAGGGAGATGAGATTCCGGTAGCAAAAATTAATATAATAGGAGCACAAACAGTTAGCGCTTCTGAAATAATGGGGATTTTAGAGCTAAAAGAAGAAGGTTTAATCGAAAGCGGACACTTTAAAGAAGCAGATTTTGAAACCGATAAACAAAAAATCGTAGCCTTTTTAAAATCCAAAGGATATATTGATGCGGAATTAGTATCGGAAGGTACCGGTTGGGAAATCAGGTGGGAAGACCCAAAAAAGAAGGACAAAAGAGTTATCATTGTTAATTTTAAAATAAAGGAAGGAGATATATACTTTTATAACGGTTATACTACGGAACACGATTTGAGTCTTGACGGGGGGGGGAGCCCGATCTATTTAAACAAAGAGGAAAATCCACCCGGAACAAAAGCATCTGACCTAAAACCAATTTACGAAACTAAAAAATTGGAAGAAATCTATGAGTTTACGGAGTATGACGTAGGTGAAATATTTGATGAAGGGAAGTTTTTTAGAGACAGAGCCTTGATCAACGAAATGTATAGCAGCAAAGGATATTTGTTTGCACAGGTTATTCCAAACAAAACACAAATAGTTCTTTCCGATGAGGAATTAAGTCAATACGAAAATTGCAATCCTAAGGTTATTTTACCCAATACTACTTGTGAAGAAACCCAGAAAAGGCTTAACATAAAAAAACTAAGGAAAACTTTAAAAGACAATCCGTCTTTCAAAGGGAAAAAGTTTGTTCATGTTGATTTTTTGATTCGAGAAAATGGTTTAGCCTATATTGAGAATATTATAATCAAAGGGAACAAAAAAACCCAGGATAAGGTGATTCGAAGAGAACTTTTATTTAAACCTGGTGACCTGTTTAATTCTCAATTTGTAAACCGATCTAGAGAAAGAATTTTTAATTTGGGATATTTTAAAGAAGTCAACTTTAATATGCGTCCCGGTTCTGACGAAACTAAGGTCAACCTAATCATCGAAGTTGTCGAGCAGCCAACAGGAACTATTTCAATGGGTGGGGGATATGGGACAATTTCCGGTTTTTCTATTTTTACGGAATTGGGGGAGAAGAATTTAAACGGTACAGGTCAGAATGTTTCCGGTCGTATTCAATTTGGTCCTTATCAAAAATACTTATCTTTAAACTGGACTGAACCATGGCTTTATGATCAGCCATGGTCTTTGAGTCTTGGTTTGTTTTATTCTGCTCTTACAATTCCAACTCAACCCGCAAGCATTACGGATAACAATTATAATTCCATTAAAGAACGCGCTACTTATGAGAGAACCGGGATCGGCTTTTCCGTAGGTCTTGGACATAGGTTCTTAGTGAACTGGTCACACTTCCATATCTACCAACCTAGCTTTTTTAGATCGTCCAAACCAACTCCTCTTGCTCCTGATTTTGTTTTGGCTGAGGTAAATCGAGAATGGCAGTTCCGATCCAAAATAACAAATGGGATAAGCTACGACAACAGGGACAATGTTTTTAGCCCAACAAGGGGAACTCATGGTCGTCTCAGTTTTTCTAATATGGGACAGTATTTGGGTGGGACTAGTCATTATGATCAAATAAGTCCTTTAATAGAATACTATCATAGCTGGTTTGACTATACCTTAGGAGGTTTGTTCCGATCCAATAAGCTCAGAAGATGGCAAGTAGTCCAAGAATTCAGAAGTTCCAGTGTTTTTACCTTTGAAAGAGTTCCGAAATACGGAAGACCGAACAATCCTGTTGTTCGGGAGCAAGATAGAATTCGTAATCCTTATATCCAATACCAAGATTTAAACTATATCGGTGGTTATGAAACATTACGAGGTTGGAATTACAATGATACTCTATTTCCAAGTGCATGGAATAACAGAACAAACCACAGGGTTCTTTTTAGCTCTGAGTTAAGATTTCCCATTGAGCCATCTTTACTCTGGCTTGTAATGTTTTTTGATTCGGGAGCAATGTTTGATGAAGTGAACAGATGGGTTGGCGCAAAAAAAAGTGATTATAAAGCTTATGATAATTTGTACAAGTACCCCAGAGCAGGAACTGACCCTGCACAATTATATTTTTTAGAACATTATAGCCTATCTGCTCTACCAAATTTACAAAAACTTTCCGAAAGTCCTTTTAGAACTAATGATCCTGGTAGACTGATCCTATCCAAGCAAAATTTCGCATTGGATACATTTAAATACTCGTGGGGCATAGGACTAAGAATACAGATTCCAGTATTGCCTTTACGGTTATTTTTTGCCCAAAAATTGAGATATACTGGAGATCCTAATCATCCCTTTGCACCTTATGAACAAGATAAAAATTTCCACTTTGTATTTGGTATAGGGGACTTTAGGTTCTAAAAAACTAGGAGAATAAGTTTGATGCATCTAAATTTTTTTAAAACATTCTATACAGAAAGAAGAAAAAGGATACGTAAACCAAAGATTCTTTTGGTTTTTGGGATTTTTATAATTTTATTACCCTTTGTAAACTTTCTAGGAATGTCTATGAAATACCATGAGCCGTTTTACCTTCCCCATAAAGTATTTGGAAAAATTAATATAACGGAATTGATTTTTTTAATTACCTCATTTCTATCCGGTTTAGGTTTGCTAATGATTAGAAGGTGGGGGTGGTATCTATTTGTAGTTGCAACTACTGCTTTTTTTATTCACAATGGATATTATTTTATAAAATACCCCAGCACTTTTAGCAAAGGTCCCTTGCTCCATAGTATAATTGTCCTGTTTGCATTTCTGTATTTTTTGCAAAAAGATATTTTTTTACCTTATCTTGATAAAAGAAGGAAGGGGTTCAGACATGCCAAACGCTATCCTATTCAAATTCCGGTTACCATACAAGGAGAAATTCATGAAGCAATCAATATTAGCATTGGAGGAATTTCCGTTTATTGGACAAATATCGAACTACCGTTAAACGCAGAGGTATCACTATCTTTTGAAATCGAAGGTGAAACTTTTAAATGTAAAGGTGGAATAGTGGCTATACAAAAAAACAATAATGTTGGAATAGCCTTTAGAGAGCTGGATAAAAGAACAATCCAGCGTCTAAAAAGATGTATAAAAAATTATAAATAACATAAATTAATATATTATTTTGATTCCATTTTGAAGAAATTCATTTCATACGTTATACATTTCTTTCTTAAGTGCCATAACATCTTCACTTTCAAGATATTCATCATACGTAATAGACCTATCAATAATACCCTTTGGAGTAATTTCAATTATTCTATTTGCGATAGTATGAACAAATTGATGGTCATGTGATGCAAACAAAATAGTCCCTTTAAAATTTATCAAGCCATTGTTTAAAGCAGTGATGGACTCTAAATCAAGGTGGTTTGTCGGTTCATCAAGCAACAAAACATTACTTCCTGAAAGCATCATTTTAGAAAGCATACAACGAACCTTTTCTCCTCCTGATAACACACTTGCTTTTTTTAGAGCTTCCTCTCCAGAAAACAACATTCTACCTAACCATCCTCTTAAAAAGAGTTCTGTCTGGTCTTTTGAAAACTGCCTTAACCAATCAACTAGTGAAAAATCGTTGCCTTCAAAATAACTGGAATTATCTTTTGGGAAGTATGCTTGAGAGGTCGTAACACCCCATTTGAAGTCTCCGCTATCAGCCTGCAATTCTTCCATTAATATTTTGAACAAAGTAGTTTTAGCAAGACCATTAGGTCCTACAAACGCGATTTTTTCACCCTTGTTTACCATAAAGCTAACATTGTTTAACAAGGTCTCACCTTCTAATGTTTTGCTTATACCATTTACAGTAAGTAGGTCGTTACCAGCTTCCCTGTCAGGCTTAAAATCCACAAAAGGGTATTTTCTAGATGAAGGCTTAATATCTTCTAAAGTTAATTTATCTAACATTTTTTTACGGGATGTAGCTTGTTTTGACTTTGATGCATTAGCACTAAAACGTTGAATAAATTCCTGAAGTTCTTTCATTTTTGATTCGGTCTTTTTATTTGAATCTCGCGCCTGCTGCAAGGCTAACTGGCTAGATTCATACCAGAAATCATAGTTGCCTGCATACAACTGTATTTTACCAAAATCAATGTCAGCTATATGAGTACAAACCTTGTTTAAAAAATGCCTATCATGAGAAACAACAATAACAGTATTATCAAAGTTGTAAAGAAAATTTTCAAGCCAGGTAATAGACTCTATATCTAAATGATTTGTAGGTTCGTCCAATAATAGAATATCCGGGTTTCCAAAAAGAGCCTGAGCTAATAAAACTCTCACCTTGCCATTTCCATCCAAATCCTTCATTTTTTTACTGTGAAACCCCTCTTGGATGCCTAGTCCGCTTAATAACGTCGCAGCTTCTGATTCAGCCTCCCAGCCGTTTAACTCTGCAAACTCACCCTCTAGCTCAGATATCTTAATTCCGTCTTCTTCAGAAAAATCAGCTTTTGAGTATAGAAGTTCTTTTTGTTCCATTATATCATAAAGTCTTTTGTGTCCCTTAATAACTGTTTTCAACACTTCAAATTCATCGAATTCATACTGATCCTGTTTTAATACTGCAAGTCTTTCATTTGGAGGTATAATAACGTCTCCCTTATTTGCACTTAATTCACCAGATAAAATCTTTAGAAATGTTGATTTTCCAGAACCATTTGCTCCAATAAGTCCATAACAATTTCCTGGCGTAAACTTAATGTTTACATTTTCAAATAGTGTACGGCCCCCATACTTTAGGGAGATACCGGTAGTGCTAATCATAATTTTTTACCATCCTTTAATAGGTATTCAGTATATTCAATGTGAAATTTTATAACTGAATATCAATCATAAAAAAGGAACACAACACATTTTATGTTTGGCCGTGAGGCTAGGATTATAAGCCGGTAGAGGATACTTTTTCCAATTAAAACCGAGTTTCCATCCCCATATTGATTAGTGGAAGATATTTTACTTTTCCATTTACTTTGGATTCAATGTAGTTGGAAAAATAAACCGGCTCTGGATTTTGTAATGTAAATCCGGCTTTGTATGGACTATAAGGAGCAAATGCATTAAATGTTTGATCGACCTGGTACCGTCTTCCCATCAGATTTACAAACTCCAAATACAAGTTCATATAACCCCAAACGTAGTTGAAAAACTTATCAATTCGTATGTCCAATTGATGAAAGTTTTTGTAACGAGCTGAATTATAAAATTCAGAATACTCCGCAGTAAAGAAATTAATACCGGTTTGTCCTCCAATAGTTTGCGATTTTGCATTGACAATCGGTGTTATGGGAACATTGGTCATAAAGGAATATTTTCCACCTATTTGCCAATTGGAGCTAAACCTCCAACCTCCTACTAAATTTAGGATGTGTGTTCTATCCAGATCATACAATTCTTCTCTGTCATTATCGTAGATAATTTCAATGTCATTATTATCATAAAAGTTTATATAATTGGTTTTGTATTTGTTTTGATAGACAAGTTTCCTTGTGGCATTTTTAGTAGCTCTATTCTTATTTTCATCTTCTTCAGGTCTCCTTTGGTGGTTGTTTCGTTTGGTAATAGTATTACTATATGATACCCATCCAAACCACCCGAATAAATTGGAATTATTGGTTTTTTTTATGAAGATTTCCACACCATAAGAATACCCATCTCTTGAATTGGAATACGCAAGTTCTCTTACAATAAAAGGATTCTCTCTAACGTAGTCTGTTTTATTAATAATGTCTCTTACATTGTTGTTGGATGAATACGGATCGGTTATATAATTGTCCGGGGTTACAAGGTTTTTGAATATGTTTCTAAAGCCTTCCATTTTTAAGATATAATCTCGCAGTAGTTCTTGCTCGAAACCTCCAGATGAATGTTCTGCATACTCCATCTGTAATTTGGAATTCCCTGAAAAATTGGAAATATATTCAATTTTGCAGGGAGAATTGTAATGCTCACCATAACCTGCTAGTAAAGTAGTTTTAGTTTTTTCTACGTTATAGGCAGTTCGTATTCTTTTGGATGTTTTATTCTCTTTTGATAGATCATAAAAATCAGTTCTTACACCAGGATGTAAAATTAATCCATGAAACTTGATTTCCAGCTCAGCAAAGATTGACGTTTCTCTCGTTTGTATACTATCACCTTCTATCAAGGCTCTAAAAGGTCGGTTAGAATCCAAAAGATCGTTTAGCAGTTTATAGAAGTCCGCATTACTCGTTCTAATATCCTGTCCGACCAAATTGATTTTCTTTTCTCTGTACTGAGCACCAAAACGCAATTGCAAAAAGTCTTTCCAGATTTCAAAGTGGTTGATAGTCTCAGCCATAAACAAATTTTGATAGGTAGTATTTTTTAGTCCCAGAATTGTTTCCGCAGTAGATGGATTTTTAAAGTCCACTTCAAAAGCTTCTTTGAAATTATTATTAGAGAATCTGATTGTAGTCCCGAATTTTCGAGAGGGTTTGTAGGAATACATCAAACCATCCGTTCTGAACCTTCTGTCCAGTCCAATTGGCGGTCTGTTGGTAGACCTTCCGAAAACACCTAAATCGTTACTGCTTTTTTCCTCTATATTTGCAACTGCTTTTGTGTAATTTTGCCTGTCTCTTGCTCCGAAAGTCATAAGCAATAACTCGTGGTGTTTGCTTAACTTCAACAAATACTTGAGTTGATAGTCTTCGTAATCCGCAAACTTTGCGTCTTGGGGTATGGCATCAGGATAGAGTTTTAACATGGTAAAGTTCGGATAAGATTTTCGTGCAGAGGCTATCACAAACATATCATCCGTAATTTTGTGGGCGTGATAAACGTCCGATAAAAAAGTGTTGAGATTGAATGTAGTAGTTGTTTTTTCTACTTTGGAAGTTGATTCTATGTTGATAATTCCACCTGTAGCAAAACCATATTCTATTGGGAATGCTCCCGTATAAATATCAAACGACTTAATTAAGTTATTGTTGACAACCGATGCTTGGTTACCAAGGTGGTACGGATAGGTTATGGGAAATCCATCTAGATAGTATCCGTTAGCAAGTGAACCACCACCTCGAAGCACAAGATAACCGCTTTCGCTATTAGAATAAGGAGGGCTGTTGGGTAATCTGGAAAAAAGGTTTGAAAACGTAGAAGAAGTAAGTCCTATCGGAGGAGCCGGAAAAACACCGGGGAGAGTTAAGATCGCTTTTAAAGCGTCTCCTCCAGATCCTGGTAGTCTTTTTATCTCTCCTTGTTTTAGGGTATAACGTGAGAGTTGTACTTTTTCTTTTTTTCCCACAACCTGAATTCCTTGTTTTTGGGGATTGCCGATGGAAATGGTTAATTTCTGTCCGTCGTAAGTTATCTCTTTTGTTTTGACTTCTACTTTATCCGCTGTTACGATACGAAAGGTATAAAAACCGGCTTTAGGTAGTTCAAGCTCTATCATTCCTTTGGAATCAGATACGTAGAGTTTACCAAATTCTTGTACCACAACTTGGGTTTGAGCTAAAGGGGAGTTTCTATCTACTAAAGTTAAAGTTGCTTTAATTTTACCTTGGGCATATAAGGGTAAAATTACGGCAAAAAGTAGTAAAAATCCAAAAAATGTTTTATATGGTATCTGTGTTATATTTTTTTTAAGTTTATGGAAAGAAAAATAACCCATATAGACAATACAATTACGGGAATTCAAATAAGGAAGCAAGAAATCTTTTATAATCTTTGCTATCTGTAAGAAAAAAATAGTATATTAAATCAATAGGTTATTTTCAATAACACATAAAGTATGAGTTTAAACCTATATAAAAAGAGAATACTTACTGTTTTGATTTTATTTTTTACCTATTTTCCTGTTTATGCAGAGGATGATGACTATCAATCTCAACTTATCCAGAAAGCAAATAAGCTTGAACTTCATACAAAAAGGTATTGGCATCTTCTTTTGTACTACAAAAAAAACTGGTTTGGAAAATATGTCAGTGATGCGGATTCCGATCTTTTTTTTCTCTCAAAAGATGGGAAAAAAAATCCCAAAACAGAATTGGAAGAAACCATTAGAAGTTTCTTCCAACCGGATAATCCCAATGAACAACACCCTCAGTGTATCTTCCCGGCAAGATACAAATGGCTAAAAAGAGAGTTGCAATTTGATGTTTCCAAACTAAAAGAAAACCCATGTCCAAGATTTCAAAAATGGAAAAGTTCTCTTAATCCCAAAGGGGTAACTCTTGTATTTTCTTCTTATTATATGAATGCTCCTGCTTCTATGTTCGGACATACGTTATTTAAAATCGATTCCAAACAAAACGTAGAGCATGAACTTCTTGACTATGGTATCAATTATGCAGCTAATATTGGAGGAGAAACCAATCCGTTTTCCTATGCCATTAGAGGAACTTTTGGTGGATTTCCAGGTACTTTTTCTATTTTTCCGTATTACCTAAAAGTCAATGAATACAATGATCTGGAAAGTCGGGATTTATGGGAATATAAATTCAGTCTGAGTGAGGAGGAATCGGAATGGCTAGTATTGCATCTATGGGAACTCGGAAGAACACAATTCGATTATTACTTCTTTGATGAAAACTGTTCTTATCGGCTACTTCACCTTTTGGAAGCTGCAAGACCAAGTTTACACCTTACGGAAAAGACATCTTTTATAGTTGCACCCGGTGAAACGGTAAAAATCTATGTAAGCGAAAAAAACCTGGCAACCGAAAGAAGCTATCGCCCGTCCCTTTATAGTAAAATCAAACAAAAGCTAATAACAATGACAGAAAAAGAGAGACAGTTGTATGACGTAATATTAAGAGACAAAAAGCCATTCCAAGAAGTTGACTTCCAAGGTAAAAGAAGGACTTTAATCGTAGATGCCATTTTAGACACATATCGCTATAGGAAACTCGCAGAAATGGAAGATAAAGGGGACCAAGATATATACAGAAACTATCTTTTGGAAAGGAGTAAAATGGAAGAAGAATACGAAATGGATGATCTTATGGAAATAACTACTCCACCGGAATATGCACATAGCTTGAGTCGTGCTTATATCGGTGGTGGAACATCAAGTTTAGGAAATTTTTGGGAAACTACCTATCGTGTTGGCTACCATGATTTGCTAAACTCTGATAAAGGGCACGTCCCAAACTCGGAAGTTCAATTCTTTAATCTCAGCATTCGTCAGTATGAATCGGATAAAAGCCTCAAAATCAATACATTAGACGTTGTGAAACTCTATTCTCTTAGTCCCTACAATTCCACAGCCAAACTAAATTCCTATTCGGTTGATGTTGGGATCGACTCTGTTATGAACAAAAAAGCGTATCCTAACCAGGAGCAAGATTATCTTCTTCTCAGCTCTATGCAAAACATCACTCTTCTTGATGTATACGGATTCAATCAATTCTACCAAACCAAATCAGATACTACCGAACCTTACAAAGCTCATCCCGTAAACTTTGGAGCTGCCTATGGTTATTCTTTTCAGGATGAATACGATAAAGATTTAAAACCATATATGCTTTCCATTTTACCAGGAGTAAAAATTCAATACCATAAAGATTTTGTAAATGATATTCGGTATGCACCATCTTTAACTATGAACATTATGGCTAGTTTTGAGAATTTTAAAATTCAGTTGCTCACCTCTTATTTTTTATACACAATCAGTGGAAATTTTAATGATTATGCAGCCAATCTTAGGTTTAGGTATGCGATTCACAAAAACCACGAAATTCGTCTAGAATTCAATAGCCAAAGATACTATAAAGAAGCTCTTATTGCTTATCACTATTTATTTTAAACCAAAAATCGCTGTTTTCCAATAGGAATTGTCATTTCGCAACTTCCAAATAAATCCATCTAGTACATAATGGGTAGCTTGGGGAATTGTTAAGAATGGAACCAACACGGAAAGAATTGAATTAGAACTAATTTTTTCAAAGTTTTGAAATAAAGGAAATATCTCAAGGTGCTCTCTCCAGACAAACGCGTCCCATAATCCTTCCTCACAATAACTGAAAAGTATTAGTATGGCTAAAAATATTATGATACTATATTTTTTAAAAAATATTTTGTAATCCAATTGTCCTATTATTTTTAATTCCGTATTTTTCTTTACTTCTTTTTTCCCGAATATCCAGATTAGTGCCATATAAGGAATTCCATGTGTAACTACATTCGTAATGGTAAAAATAAAATCGTTATTAAAATGCACTATTCCGATATACCAACTTAAAGCGGTTCCCGAAAGTAAAAGATTCTTTGGTAGATTCCAATATCCGTATTTTTGAATATGGTATATTTCTTTTGTGCAATATAGGATTCCGAACAAAATATAGAGATATAAAAAAATTTCTTCATAAAACCATGGTAGCCCTAAAATAAAATCACCATTGATAAACCAATTGAATTTACGAGGGATGTGAGTGTGCCAAAAAATGATAGGGTATAAAACAGAAATATATAAAATCAAAGAATCAATTATTTGGGAATATTTTGAGTGTACTTCTTTAGCACTGTACAACCTTATAAACCCATATTGCTGTCTTACAAAATGAAAAACTGCAACATAAGCTAAAATACTCCAAAAAAGCATTGAATGTATTGAATACAATAATATTCCTAAAATCCAAACAACAAAAGGCGTTATAATCAATAGCGTCTTGTTTTCTTGAAATTCGATTTTGTGGAAATAAGTTCTGAATAAGGTACTATAAACGTGTGATACATCTATAAACAGAATAAAAAATATCCATGAGGCGATAGGTAATTCATTGATTTCCAGAATTTTACCTTGAAAAAGAAAAACAAAAAAAACGGATAAAAAGGGCGGACTGATGATTGTTACCAATTCAAATTTTTTATCATACAACCAATTATTCAATAATTTCATACTCGAGTTTATAGAAATTTTTATTTAATCCAAGTTTCAAGTCAATCCTAATAATTTCTGCTAACTTATACTATGATTAGAGTAATTTCCGTGATTAACATGATTAGATGGCAACAGATATGTTTACCTTACATACCACATTAGAGGAAAACAAGAAAGCCATGGAAGAAAATAAGAAAGCCTTGAAAGAAAAGAGCAAAAATTTGGAAGAAAAGGACAAATTATTTTACAGTTGGGAATTTACTTTTATCTTTCCATGGATAATACCAATTTTAATAAATCATTTTCCTATAAAGTAATAATACTTCTTATAAAAAATGAATTGCAAAATACCATTCTTTTAAAAAGATTATACTATGTTAAAGGGCGTATTTACAGCAATTATCACACCATTTAAAGATGGTAACATAGATTACGAAAGTTATTATAAAATTTTAGACCGACAGATTCAATGTGGTATTACGGGAATTGTTCCTTGTGGAACTACCGGTGAATCTCCTACTTTAAGCTTTGAAGAACACAGCGAATTTATTCGAAAAACGGTAGAATATGTCAATAAAAGAGTATTAGTTATCGCTGGTACAGGTTCAAATTCTACTACAGAAGCTATCAAGCTTACAAATGACGCTTGTGAGGATGGGGTTGACGGTATACTTTCCGTAAATCCTTATTATAACAAGCCAACTCAAGAAGGTTTGTACCAACATTTTCTAAAAATTGCTCAAGTTTCCTCAAAGCCGGTAATGTTGTACAACATCCCAGGCAGAACCGGTGTAAATTTACTGCCGGAAACTATTAATCGTTTGGCGGATCACCCAAATATTAAAGCAGTAAAAGAAGCGTCCGGTAATCTGGGTCAAATGGCTCAGCTCATAATGTTGTGTGGAGATAAATTAAATGTTTTATCCGGAGACGATAGCCTTGTGCTGCCATTAATGGCAATAGGAGGCAAAGGCGTTGTTTCCGTAGTTTCCAATTTATTCCCTAGGTCTATGTCCAAATTGGTAACCCTTATAGAGGGGAATGAAATGGAAGAGGCAAGAAAGTTATACTTTAAACTGTTGCCGGTTTTTAACCTATCTATGATTGAAACCAATCCGATTCCGGTAAAAACGGCAATGAATTGGCTAGGACATTGTACGGATGAAATCAGATTACCTCTCACCTCGATGACAAGAGGAACTAACTATGATCAATTTAATAAAATTATTTTTCAATTGAGGGACAATGGATTCGAATAACATATCTGTTTCCGTATTGGGTGTTTCCGGAAGGATGGGAAAGGCTATTATTCAATCCATAGCCAGTTACCCTAATTGTATTTTAGCTTCCGGGGTGGAAAAAAAGGATTCCGTTTATGTCGGAATGGATTCTGGATTAAATGCCGGAATCCGCCAAACCAATATTCCTATCACGGACAATTTGGAAGAAGCAGTGAAGTCTGCTGATGTTGTAATTGATTTCAGTTCTCATCAAAACACACATTCCACCTTAGAAACCGTTACCAAATATAAAAAACCTCTTGTAATGGGTGTAACAGGCTTGGGTGAGAAAGAAAAATCAGCAATTCAATCCGCTTCCAAGTCCATACCGATTGTGTTTTCCCCCAATATGTCAGTGGGAGTAAATTTACTTTTTAAACTCGTAGAACTGGCGGCTTCCGTATTGGGAGGTAAATTTGATATTGAGGTTTTGGATATTCATCACCGACATAAAAGAGATTCTCCTTCCGGTACAAGCCACAAATTAAAAGAAGTGTTATTAAAAACTTTGAATCGCACCGAAAACAACGTAATATATGGGCGTGAAGGCTTACATGATGAAAGAGAATCAAAAGAAATAGCGATTCATAGCATGAGAGCTGGTGAAGTTGTGGGAGAACATACCGTAATGTTTTTTTCTCCAGAGGAGAGAGTTGAAATTAAACATAGTGCCATTGATAGGAAAACATTTGCAGTCGGATCACTCCGAGCTGCTGAGTTTGTTGTAAACAAGAGTTATGGTCTCTATGATATGTTTGACGTATTAGGGTTATAAACCTTGGAATTTATCAAAACTTTCAAATATTTGGAATATAATCTCAGCCTCATTCCGGTTGTGATAGATATTCTAATTGTTAGTTTTGTAATTTACAAGATCATTATGATGCTTCGGAAGTCACGGGGCATTTATCTTATTTCCGGAGTTGGTATTATTTGGGTATTAGGTGTAGTTTCCAAATACTATGAATTGGAACTTATGGATTGGATTATAACCAATATTCGACCTTCGTTACTCTTTATAATTGTTGTTATCTTGCAACCCGAACTACGACGTATTTTTGGAGACATTGCCAGTATGAAGTTCTTCAAAAAAATGCTCTACAATCCTACTTTTGATATTGATGAAATTATCAAAGCGGTAAAAATAATGGCAGAAGAAAAAACCGGCTCTCTCATTGTTATATCCAAAGAAATTAGTATGAAAGATATCATCGAACAATCGGTGCAATTAGATGCCATTATATCTTCTAGTTTGTTGCTTACAATTTTTAAAAAAAATTCAGCTCTTCACGACGGAGCAGTGATTATCGAGCAAAACAGGATAGCTTCTGCCGCGTCTTATCTTCCTATGAGTAGTGCTCTTGGTACTTCCACATTAGGTGCCAGGCATCGTTCGGCTCTTGGTGTGGCAGAGGAAACCGATGCTGTGGTTGTTGTAACATCCGAAGAAACAGGTGAAATATCAGTCTGCCATAGTGAAGATATGGTCCACCCTGTTAAGCCCTTGGAATTAAAGAATTTACTACTCAGCTATTTAACCAATAAAGAAACTAAAAAATCAACGGAAAAAAAGGAAGAAACAGAAACAGTTGCTGTTTCCAAATAAAAGGAATGAATCTAACATCTTCTCTTATGCTAACCATCTATCAACAATCTATCCAAGACTGGCATAAAAATAATTCGGAATCTTTAAATCCATACAAAGAAGGTTCTTTGGAATACATTCTCTACAAAAAAAATCAGGTGGATACAACTCAATGGCACGTAGAGGATGAGATTAGGAGGCAAGATATTCCAGATGCTGAAATAGCCAGACTCAAACGAGAAATAGATCGCCTAAACCAAGAAAGAACAGACACTGTGGAAATATTGGACGATTATTTTCTTTCTTACTATAAAGATATAGAGAAAGAAGAAAGTGCAAAAATGAATTCGGAAACACCAGCTTGGTTAATAGACAGAATTAGTATTCTTGAACTAAAAATTTATCACATGAAAGAACAAACCGAAAGAACCGATGTCGGGACGGAGCATATTCAATCTTGTCAAAAAAAATTAAACGTCCTTTTTGAGCAAAGGAAAGATATGTCTCTTTGTTTGGATGAGCTGTTTGATGACTTGAAAAGTGGAAAAAAATACATGAAAGTCTACAGACAAATGAAGATGTACAATACCAAAGAACTCAATCCTGCTCTATACAATAAGGATAAAAAATGAATATATTGGTAATGAGATTTTCTGCTATGGGGGATGTAGCTTTGCTCACTCCCGTTTTGGTTGCCATTGCATCCAAGCATCCGAATTTACAAATAATTTTAGCTACAAGAGGCAATTATTCTCCCTTTTTTTATAATATTCCTAATGTTCATGTGATTGGCTACAATTTAAAAAAATACAAGGGTCTTAGTGGTATGTGGAAGTTGTACAAAGAGATTTCCGTCTTTGGACCTTTTGATAAAATTATCGACCTTCATGCAAGTCTAAGAAGTAAAATTTTCGGCTATCTTTTTCGAATCAAAAAAGTTCCGGTTTTTACAATAATAAAAGGTAGAAGAGATAAAAGAAAACAAACAAGGCGCAGGAGAAAGATTTTAACCAAACTGCCTCATACCGTTGATCGTTATTTAAAAGTATTTGAGAAAGCCGGTTTTTCTGCAAATATTCGAAAAGGGTCGTGGATAAATGTGGATTTGGAATCCAAAATTTATGCAAAAAATTATTTCAAATCTATTGGAATTATTAAAAAAGATAAGTTATGGATTGGATTTGCCCCATTTGCAGGTCATAAATTGAAGGAATGGCCCATTTACAAATCCGAAAAATTAATAGAATTAATTTTAAAAGAATTTGACTCGGCTCTTTTTTTAATAGGTTCAACGGACGAAATGACTTTGATCAAAAAAACGGTTGATACGGATGATCTTCCCAATTGCTACATTGTGAACGGTGGAAATTATGGATTGCGAGGTGAATTAGGGATAATGGAAAAGCTTGATCTGATTATAGGAATGGATTCTTCTAATTTGCACATAGCAGCTTTAATGAATAAACCGGTTATAGGAATCTATGGAACAACTCATCCTTATTCTGGCTTTGGTCCATATATGCAAGAAGACCTTGGAGTATTGCAAATAGACAATCTATCCTGCCGTCCTTGTAGCATTTATGGTAATACAACTTGCTATAGAAAAGACTTCGCTTGTATGGAGCTCATCGATCCTGTGGATGTTATTCAAAGGATCAAGTTAATTTTAAAAAAGAAGTAAATTACCTAGATTGCTTTAAAATTCCCAACCGACTTAGAGGAAAATCATAAATTAATGGATCAAAAGGTGACAACTCTCTAAAAAAATCCGTAATCTCACAAGTCAATTTATAATTGATAGATTTTTTTGTATTGATTCCAAACTTTTTACTAAAATTTAAAATATGTACATCCAAAGGATATTTTAAATCTTGCTTGCGAAAAGTTTTGTATATACCAAAATCAGGAAAAGAATTTCTAACCATCCATCTTAAAAACATAAAATATCTTTTATTGGCAGATTTGGGGTTCCCAGTTCCAATTAAAAATTTTAACCCTGGTGTCATAGCACAACTTTGATTATGTAAAATTTGTTGGAATACTTTTTGAAAATGGGAAATTCTAAAATTAATTTCTAAATTTGAATCTCCAAAATACGGTTCTAAGGAGGAGTTGTTTTTTAAGAGAACTGAAATACACTTTAAAAAATAATATATATCATCCGAATTTTGAAAACGATAATATAGGTTTTTTTCTTTTAAAACGGTTAAGTCTTCATTAATTAAAAAGTGAACTGGTGAAACACCCATTAGAAAAAAAATCGAATTCAGAAATTTCTTTATAGATGGAACGTTACCATAAGAAAACATAGCAGAGATATAAGCTACAATCTCTATGTCGATACCATTTTGGTAGTGGTAAGGAAACTCTATTGGGTCAGATATTATAAATTTTTCATTGTTATATTTAGAAACAATCTTGTTTAAAAATTTTTCGTATTTTTTATGATTGCTCAATTTTTACCCTTATTATAATCTTGGATTAATTAAATATTTGGAAAATACATAAAACACTATGGATAACGAACCCAAACAAACTATATTAATTGTAGATGATAATCATAATAATTTAAGTGTTTTATACGATCAACTCACAGAATTTGGTTATAGAGCTATAACAGCAGAAAAGAGAATGTCCCAATTTCCGTTAGGGTTTGAAAAGAACGGAATAAAAACATCCTATAAATTCACTTCCTTTTTGTCAAGTGTTTTATCCTTTTTCAAATACTTAAAAAGAAAATTATTTATTTCTTTTTTCCCTCTCACTGAACGAAACTTACTTTCCATGTGGACTAAGTTTACCGCAACCCATCTCGGAATCATGTCAGTCTTGCTATCCCATATTTTTATCCTTTTCATAAGAGACTTAGGACTACTAAAGGCAGATTCTATTAAATTCGTTGTATGAAATGATATCCTCAATTCCGCTGGCATCTCTATTTTGTGCAGTGTTAGTATCTCACTACTACACTCTCTCAAACTTTCTGCGGCAGAGAAACTCACAGAATCAAGCCACTTCTCAAGTGAATCCAATCCCTCCTTTGCATCCTCATAGCTATTACATCCCAATGCTTTTCGGTATCTTCTTGTAAACTCCGAATGATACTTATCTGCCAACTTTGCATATATATTCCATGCTTTATGGTTTGTACATCTTTGAAAATCTGCTTTATCTCCAAAACGACCGGTTAGGGCTTTTCTTAATGCCTTAGAACCATCCGTTATGCATAATACTCTATCCGTAAATTTAATACCACGTCCCTCTAATGAAGATAATACATCCTTAACTGTCTCCGTATTCTCACTTGAACCCGTTGAAAAACCAAGAAAATGCTTGCTACCACTAACATCAATACCCATTGCAACTACCACCATTTCCTCTCCAATGGATGTCCCATCCACAATTATACTGAAAAATTCTTTCCCACTGAAATCGCGATTCTTGAATTTCTCCAGTATTTCTCTTGATTCATTCACGAATTGTCTTGAAACGGAACTCTTTGATAATCCGGACTCCTCACTGATTTTCAACAATAGTTCATCATATTTCCGGACGCTTACTCCCCTCGACAGCAATCGTAAAACATAATCGTTTATGCTATTTGGATTCCTTAGTTTTTCATAGCTCACTAATGAGACTTCTTCTTTCCCTTTCCTTACCCTAGGTCTAATAAATGGAACTCTTTGACCATTCATATAGATTGACCCTTTTTCGCTTCCACCTCTATGACAAAAATCCCCTCTTTTATGAGAGAATATCTCTCCACATAATACTTCAACTTCCAATCTCATTATATTTGTAATTATTTGAAGTGATGCTTCTCTTGCCATAGAAACTATGTCATTGTAAGCCAATTCTCGAAAGGTCTCTATACCAAATTTTTGTTCTTGACAGTTTTTTACTGCTCTCTTATGTTTCTTCATACGGAACTCTCCTTATTTTTTTGCCAAAATCAATATTCTGGCGAGTTCCGTTCTTGTAAACTCTAACGATTTTTGGGACTATCTCGCAGAAAATGGTACTGAAGCAATTAAAAAAGCTAAAAAAATTAAGCCGGATTTAATTCTTTTAGACATTTTGATGCCAGACCTTGATGGATTTGAAACATGTGAGCTATTTAAAAAAGATGATGAAACAAAGGATTGTCCGGTTATTTTTTTATCAGCTTTATCAGAAACAATAGATAAAATCAAAGGCTTTTCCGTAGGTGCAGTTGATTATATAACAAAACCATTTCAAAAGGATGAGGTAATAGCAAGAGTAAATACGCATCTTACCATTCAAAAACAAAAAATAATTATAGAAAGACAAAACCATGAATTAAACGAATTAAACGATAATAAAAATAAATTTTTTTCCATTATAGCCCATGACTTGAGGTCACCAATAGGAGGTTTGTTATCAGTAAGCAAGTTATTGTTAAACTATAGTAAAAATCAACACAATATCCCTTATGACATAATAGAATCCCTATTTCAATCTACGGAAAACGCCTACAAGCTATTAGAAAATCTTTTGCAATGGTCAAGAGTTCAAATGAATAGGATAGAATGTATTCCCATTACATTCTATTTGAACAAAGTAGTAGAGGCAGTAATAAATAATTTGTCAGGTATTGCCTATCGTAAAGACATTACAATCAAACAGACCATAGATCCAAATGTACAAATTTTTGCAGACTACAGCATGGTAGAAACCGTTATCAGAAATCTTGTTAGCAATTCTATTAAATTCACGCAAATCGGAGGGCAAATAGAAATAAGTTCCGTAAGCAAAAAGAATATGCAAGAAATTTCTATTACGGATAATGGAATTGGTATTAAACAAACAGATCTAGATAAACTCTTTAAAATTAATGTGAAGTATAGTAAATCAGGTACAATAGGAGAAACAGGAACAGGACTTGGATTAATTATATGTAAAGAACTCATTGAGAAAAATAATGGCAAAATTTGGGTAGAAAGCAACCCGGGGAAAGGTTCTACATTTAAGTTTGTTCTACCTAGCAATTAATATTCATTGTCTAAAATATTATGAAATCTCCTTCTGATGAAAATAATTTTAAAGATGAAAGTCATCAAAACGTTTTACTAACTCAAACTGTGATTGAGACGGTAGGAGACGGTATTACTCTAAGCGGTGAATCCGGCTATTTTGAAATTTTTAATTCTAAAATGCAAGAAATAACCGGTTATACAAGGTCAGAAGCAAATAGCACAGTTAATTTTATTGATATGCTCTATCCGGACTACGAAGAAAGACAAAAGGCGTATTATTTCCTTAATAAATTAAAGAAGGAATTAATTATTGAAGAGCATGAAATTACGATAAGATGCAAGTTGGGGATAAAAAAAACTTTGCTAGTGACTTCTAAAGTAATTATCTACAACCAAGAAAATTATTTTTTGAGCGCCTATAGGGATATAACAGACCGTAAAAAAGCAGAACAAAATGTATTAGAAACCTCCCAAAGGCTTACTAGACACAAAGAATTCACACCATTGGGTTATATTGAAAGAGATGAAAGGTTTGTTATAATAGATTGGAACTATGCTGCTGAAAGAATTTTTGGTTATACAAAAGAGGAAGCCATTGGAAATAATTCTATTGAATTGCTAGTACCGGAAGGTCAAAAAGAAGACATATATAAAATTCAAGAACTACTCTTATCTCAACAGGGAGGGAAAAGAAGCATAAATAAAAACATTACCAAAGACGGCAAAACAATAATTTGTAGTTGGTACAACACTCCATTGGTTAATGAAAATGGTACAACAGTTGGTGTAGCCTCAATGGTACAAAATATTACGGAAAGAATTGAGATGATTCAAGAGTTAGGAAATGCGAAAATTTTGGCAGAGCAAGCAAATAAAGCCAAAAGTTCTTTCCTTGCCAACATAAGCCACGAATTACGAACACCTTTGAATGGTATTTTAGGTTATGCAAGTATTTTGATAAATCAGGAAAACCTTACCGAAAAACAAAAAGATTCTATCGAAATCATACGCCGTAGTGGCGAACACTTATTGATACTAATCAATGACATTTTAGATCTTTCTAAAATAGAAGCTGGAAAAATGGAAATTCTTTATAAAGAATTTAATCTATTAAGTTCTTTAAAAAGTCTAATTGATAATACTCAGATAAGGACCGAGCAAAAAGAACTAAAATTTACTTATACTCCACACCCTAAAATTCCCAAAATAGTTTTTGGTGATGAAATTCGTTTAAGACAAATTCTGATAAATTTATTAGACAATGCCATTAAATATACAAGCAAAGGATATATCAAATTTTCCATATACCCGGTAAAAGAAAAAATAAGATTTATAGTAAAAGATACGGGAATTGGTATTGCATCCGAAGAAATAAATAACATTTTCAATCCCTTTCATAGAGTTAAAGACAATTTTAAACAAATTGATGGTGTCGGTTTAGGTTTGTCAATCAGTCAAAAGCTAGCAAGGTTAATGAATTCAGAGATAGAAGTAAAAAGTAAAACAGACATTGGAAGTAAATTTTGGTTTGATATGGATTTGCCAACAGTCAACTCTTTGATAAATTACGAACAGCTTACAACCAATGATGTGATAGGATACACCAATCAAAAATATCAGGTATTAGTGGTTGATGATAAGCAAGAAAACCGCATGGTATTAAAAGACATTTTGCAAACATTGGATTTTTCCATAACAGAAGCTATTGACGGGATAGATGCCATTCAAAAAGTAAAGATCAAAAAACCGGATATAATTTTTATGGATATAAAAATGCCAAACGTCAACGGATTGGAGGCAACCAAAAAAATTAGAAAGATTCCGCATTTGGAAAATACTATTATAATTGCAATTTCCGCCAATGCGTTTGAATATACAATAAAAGAGAGCTTGGAAGCCGGTTGTAACGGATTTATACCTAAGCCTATCACAATAGAAAAAGTCATTAAAGAAATTAACAAACACCTACCTATTGAATGGATTTATAAAAATGAAAAAGAAATTTCCGGTAAACAAAAAATCGAATCACTAAATATGAAATCGAATGCACATATGTTTTATAAACTCTGTAATCTGATAGAATTCGGAGAGCGGAGCGACATATTTAAAGAACTGGATAGAATTAAAAACGAAGAAAAAGATTTTTTACCATTTGTGGACCACGTTCGAAAAATGGTTAAAAACTTTCAGCTAATCAGTGCTCTAAAATTTATAAAAGACCAAATAGATGCGAATTAATCCTATCTAATTTTACTGTTAATGAATGATTTGATATTATTTCTCCAAAAAACAATTCAAGATGAAATATTAACTCCTGAAAAAAAAAGGGAAATTCAAAAGTTGATTTCTTTATATCCAGTTTATAAAGTTGAAAATATTTTAACATATATTTATCAAAAATTCGATTTCAATTTTAAAGAGCCTTTAATAAGCGGGATTAAATTTGCGATCATTGGTTCCATTTATGCATCCTTAGATAAAAATATTGATTTGTTAGAACCAAATCAAGAAATATTTATTAATTCTATAATTGAAGATATATGTAAGAATTATGAAAGTATAAAAAATAAAATCTACAATGAGACATTGTGGAAAATTGAATCATTTGACTATGGTATAAAAAAAGTATACTATCTTGATTGGCAGATTTTCTCTTCCGAAAATATCTTTTAAGAAGGCATAGTTAATACTTCATGTCCAGTCTCGGTTATCAAAATCGTATGTTCAAATTGTGCAGAAAACTTCTGATCTTTAGTCCTAACGGTCCACTTATCTTTTGTTGAAACAATCACCTCGTATGTTCCTAAATTTACCATTGGTTCAATGGTAAAAGTCATTCCAGGTTGTAATTTCATAAGCAATCTTTCTTGCCTGAAGTGAGGAATTTGCGGGTCTTCGTGAAAATTTCGCCCAATGCCATGTCCCATTAAATCTCGAACTATTCCATATCCCCTAGGAGTCAAATAATCATCTATGGCATTGGAAATATCATTCACTCGATTGCCTGGTTTTGCCTGTTCAATACCAATCCACATTGCTCTTTCTGTGTCTTGAATCAATCTTTGAATCTCAGGGCTAATCTTTCCAACAACAAAAGTTTTTGAAGTATCGCCATGGTAACCATTAAGAACTGGAGTGACATCAACATTGATTATATCACCATCTTTCAGTATTTCGTTTGATCTTGGGATTCCGTGACACACCACATCGTTTACAGACGTACATATAGCCTTGGGAAATCCTTTATAATTTAAAGGAGCTGAACGTGCCCCTCTACTCAAGGTGTATTTATGGCATAAATCATTTAAATACAAAGTGCTGATACCAGGTTTTATAAACCCTTCAATATACTGTAATAGCTCTGCCGCAAAGCGACCTGCGGCTCTCATCCTCTCTATTTCAGCCTTGTTTTTGATATATACCAATCTTGAACCGTTGTTGTTATTATGCATACGTTGTCTGATGAGTTTTTGTACTAGTATTGTTGTTATGAATAATGGTGTCAACCATTGATTGTTCCATGTTTAATTTTTCAGAAATTATCTCTGGCGACCAATTAAAGTTCTCATATAAATTAATTACGGTTGCCTTTTTCCTTTTCATTATTTCAGAATTGTTTAAACTAGATGATGTCCTTCCTTTATTTTGTTTGGAAACGGATGTTACAGTATTTACAACTTCTAAAAAAGTACTTAGTTTATGAAACTTTTCTTCTGCATTTTCCAATAATTTTTCCATGTTTAACTTCATTTCATCTGTTTCGCTTTTCAAGGCTTCGATTCTGTTCTGCAAAGTGGCTATTTGTTTGTGTCTGGTGGACAAATCCATCATAAGATTTTCTACTTTGGCAAATTTAGATTCTATGGAACGAATGTCTAAGATTCTATTGTTTAAAACATTCGTTTTTTCCTCTACTATAGATATAGTTTCCAATATATCATTCTCTCTGACTTCAACTAGCTCTATTTCTTTACTTACGTGATTCAATCTATCAGAAATTTCCAAAGAAGACCTGTTTTGAGATGTAATAACTTCACCAAGTTCGAAAACTTTTTCGTTTACGCTATGAATTTCAACTAATCTTTTTTCAATATCTGTTTGGATTCTTTGCAAACCTGTTAATTTGTTCTCAAGGACGTTTATAACAGAAAACTTTTTATCCAATTCATCTGTTCTTTGATTTATTAAATCAAAGGTATGGTTTACGTTTTC
Organism: Leptospiraceae bacterium; assembly: GCA_024233865.1. GTDB lineage: Bacteria > Spirochaetota > Leptospiria > Leptospirales > Leptospiraceae > JACKPA01. The sequence goes on from JACKPA010000019.1 coordinate 105,346, forward strand.
CATTTCTTCCATTAATTCCATGATTCTTGATTTTTGACTATCAAGCAATTCTAGATCATATCGTAATTCTCTTCTGGCAGTATCAATAACTTCGCCATTTTTAAGGTATTCGCTAAGCGTTGCCTTTTCATTTTTAATATCTTGCAGTGTTTCTACTAAAGATTTTAGGATTGTTTCCGACTTGCTTATGACCGTTTCCGTATCAGAAAATAAACGCGATTGAAGTTCCAATTCAATGATTCTATCGGAAATTAAATTTATAGTAGCCTTAATTCTCTCTCCTTCTCGATCTAAATCATCAAAAAGAGACAGTTTAGCTCTTTCCAGTTTTTCCAAATCATCATCCACAGAATTTTTCATTTTTACAAAATCTTCTCTGGTGTTATCAAAGCTTGACTTCGTTTTTTCTAAGAATTTGGCATTGGCTCTTTCAATTTCTTTGAAACTTTTTTGAACTTGCATATTGAAATTTTCTAACTGTCTATCACTATCAACCTTAGCATTTTTTAAACTATGTTCTAGGTTTTGCTTAACATCATTTACGTATTTTCCAATTCTAAATTCAAGCTGATCCAATTGAAATTGCCCTTTATCCATAAGAATTGTTAATTGGCGAGAAATCTTTTCATCCAAAGTAGTATTGAATTGTCCGATTTTTTCTTCTTGTTTTTCAAGCAAAGAATTTCCGGCTTTTTGAACGTCTTCCAAAACATCAGCCGCATCTTCTCTTGCCTTTTCTAGCTTGGCTTGGACGTCTCTATAAATTTGATCTCCGTAATCCGATAGTAAAGATTCTTGTTTTTCATACAAATTGATAGCTGCTTTTTGGATACGTCCAACGGTTTGCTCAGCTTCATACTGTGACCTTTTCATTTTTTCATGAAGTGCTTGAGAAATTCCTTCCGATTGAACATTTAGAGTTTCTATGGCTTTTTTAACGTTACCATCCAATTGAATTTTTTGTTGGTTGTATTCATTTTTTATCATCTCAGTCATTTCACGACCCTCGACGTGAATATCTCTTAGCCTTTCTACTAAGCTGTCGATATCTTTAGCCGTGCGACCTTTGACTTTTTCCAATTCAATTGCCCAGTTTTCTGCCAATTGCTCGAGCTTTTGATCCAATTTAATCTTTTCTCGATCAAATCCTTGTCCGACCAGGGCGATATCTTTTTCTACCTGGGTAACAATATCTTTTGAAGTTTCCATCAAAGCATTTTTTAAGTCTTCAAAATATTGATCTACGGATTTGATTTTTGCAAGAGTGTCGTGACCTAAATCTTTAATTTTACTTTCTATATGCCTCAGGTCTTCAACCAATTCTTCCTTTTTTTGTTCATGGACAATGAGTAAACTGTTTTCTAACTCTTCTTTGAGGTTAATAAACTTGTCACGAGTAGCGTTTTCAATGGAAGTTGATGCTCTATCCATTTCTGCTTCAAAGTTTTTTAATGAATCAAGGATAGAATTTTGCATAATTTTGGCTTCTGCTTGAAAACTTTCTTTTAAAAACCTGTAGTCATTTTCAAATTTATTTATATCACTTAATAACTCACTTTTTTGTTTTTGAGCTTCTTTGAACAATTTATTATCAGCTTCCAAATATTTTTCTTGGAAAATTGTAATACTTTTGTTCATTGTTTCTGCTTGTCTTCTTGTATCGTTTATAATCTCATCTCTTCGTGTTAAAGTTTCAAGGCTTAGAGATTCGATTTCCTGACGAATTGATTCTACCTCGTTTTTTATACCGGTTAAAAATCCTTCTTTAGTTTGAGAAACCTGATCTAAAATATTTCCAAGTTTATCATCTACTTTTTCTTCAAATTCATCTAATTTTCCGTCTAAAAACGCATTGGAACGTTCAATTTTATCCTCAACTCTAGTTTCAATTCTTTCCATTTTATCTGTAACGATTTCAGCGGTTTCTTTCAGGCGAATCGTTTTATTGTCTATAGATTTTTCGGTTTCTTTTAAAATTAGAAAAGAATCATGCATTTTCTGTTCTAATAATTCAACTTTTCCGATAGTGTTTTGGATTATATCATTTGTTTGATTTTGGATTATATCTTTGGAAGAAGTAAGAAACGAGTTCAATTCATGATCAATTTTTTCGGTTTTTGTATCCAAAGCAGAATCCAACTCTACTATTTTGGCTGCCAGTGATTCTAAGACATCCTGGGTGCGATTATTTAACCTTTCGTTGAACAGAAATATTAGCCCGTCTACTTCGTCTTTAACTGCATCTATATCTTTACTGACTTTTTTAATTTCCTCTCTCTGATTTTGAATTACCTTTAAGCCTTCTTGTATATACTCCGATTCATGTCGAATCTCATTTGTTAAATTTACCACTCCTGTTAAATCATTGGACAATGCGTCCAAGTTTTCTTTATTTCCTTTTAGAGAGTCCATAAGCATTTTAGCTTCCGTGATTTTATCTTGAAAATCAGAGATTAACTTTTTTGCCTGTTTATTCATGATTTCCAAATCTATAGTAGAATCTTTAACAGATTGGATTCCGTACATGGCTATATGATTAATTTCTTCGTTTATTTTGGATGTATATCTACGTATTTGATTCAATCTATAATTTGAGCGATCCAACTTTCTAAATAATAAAATTACAAATAAACTCGCCAAAAAAGGAATCAGCAATTCAGTTCCCATCTTTTCCCCCAAGAATAATATAGTCACATTAATTTATATTTACAATCAACCGTTTTTTTAGTAATTTTCTAACAATCAATGGTGACTTTTTTAGTTGATTGTTAAGCAATGATTTAACAAACTTATAAAAAGGATTTCTTAAGTTCAACTATATTCTTGATTTGTTGATAGATTATTTCAAAATAATTTTTAATTGATTACTAATAGGTTTATGTCCCATAATTTTCACAATAAAATATGGTACCCATGGTAAGAAAGGAAGGGTAGGTCTAACCCTTTATACTTTTTCCCTATTGAATGTAAATATTAAATACATTTTCAGAAATGAAAGTTTAGTCAATCATATAAACCAATCTAATTATGGTATATCTTCAAACATATGGATTTTTCCATTTTGAATCAAATAGATTTCATAACTCGTCTTTCCAAAACTATACACTTTTTCAAACATCGCTTTTTGTGAATTTGTTACTAACTCGTTATACTTTACCCTTAGCGTCAAAGGAAGTTCTTCAAAAGTGATTTTTTGTTCAACTTCAAATCCATCGTCATACGAAAATTCAAGAGAAAGTTGGCTTTCTTTCCAAGATAGGCGTGTTTCATAGCTGTCGGAAAAAACTTCGGAAGTCAACGCCATACTATCTTGCCGAATAATCTGGATAGAAGCATTCACCAACAAAAAGATTCCAGAGATTACCATTGCACTATAACCTATTCTCCTAAACATATTTTCGCTCACGTAAGGTAACAGTTTTTTTACCGTTATAGCTGAGATAGTAGCAGCAATGGCTATTGTTATTCCAAAATAAACAGAGTCTTTTGTCGCCAAGCCAAGGCTAAAGTATAAAATGAGTTTGATTAAGTGTAAAAATATCTCATTGGCAGCTCTTGTTGCTACAATTTCCTCTTTTGACAATCCATATCTCAAATAAAATTTGTTAAAAATCAAACCAATGGCTCCTGTAATTCCAGACACAAATCCTGCAAGAAAACCAATGATTGACAAAACATAATTAGGATAAGGTTTCTGTTGATCAAAAAGTTTTTCCTTTGGTTTAAAAAGTGAAAAAACATTTGAAATCAAAAAGATGGCTATAAAAAATTCCAAATAGATTGGATTTGTGTATTTTATTAGGTAGGCACCCAACCAAACGGTAGGAATGGCAAAAGGAACAAACCAGTAAAATACTTTCCAATTGATATTTTGTTTGAATACGATAATTTTGGAAGCAGAACTTGCGAATGTACCGATAGTTAAAGCAACCGGAACAGAAGATAAGGATACAAGTTGCGTTAGACTTGGAATTAAGACAAGACTAGCACCTCCTCCACATATAGAACTAACCCAAAAAGCAATTATGCTCCCAAAAAATAACAAAATAATCTTTATTTCCACTAAACCTTCAACACAACTTTCCCTACAGACTTACCGGATTTAAAATACTCCAGAGCTTGCAATGCTTCAAAAAAAGGGAACACTTTTCCAATTCTTTGAGGTGCTAAATTTAAAGCAATCAATTGCTCAAGCAAAACTGAGAGAAGTTCAAACTTATCCCACAACCAAATTAGATTAAAACCCATAACAGACTTATTATCAGAAACCAAATTCAAAGGCTCTACCCTTGGTCTTTTCCAATAGTTATAAGCAAGTTTCAGATAGTTTACTCTATCTGTACTTGGTGTAAAGTCCGCAAAACCATAAACCACCATTCTTCCTGTTGGACTAAGAGCCTTGTAGCTATCATCAAAAATATGCCCTCCGATACATTCCAATACTAAATGTAAAGCCTCCTCATTTAGGGTATGTACTAAATCGGAATAGAAGTTTTTACTCCTTACAATTCCAAAGTCATAACCTTCCTCTCTTAAAATGCTTAGCTTACTAAGGCTACCAACCGTTCCGATGGTTACGGTTCCAAACTTTTTTGCAATCCTATTGGCATAGATTCCGACTCCTCCGGCTCCACTGTGAATGAGTACGGTTTGTCCTTTTTTCAAGTTCCCCAATTCAAAAAGTGCGTAGTAGGCAGTTAAAGCTTGGGTAATAAATCCTGCCCCTTCTTCATAAGACCAGGAGAGTGGGAGTTTTTTAACGTATCTTGAATCAATGTTTAAAAAGGTAGAATAGCCACCAAAACGAGTGACACCCATTACCCTATCTCCACATTGAAAATTTTTTACATTTTCACCAACTTCCACAATTTGACCGGAAAATTCAAGGCCGGGTGTAAAGCTCCCTTTAGGTGTTGCGCTATAAAGCCCTAAAATGGCAAAAATGTCAGCGAAATTCAGTCCGATGGCTTCTACCTTTATGGTGATTTCGTTTACTGACGGATTGCCAATTTCCTCCATAGTAAGCTTCAAGTTTTTAATCGAGCCTGTTTTGCATACTTTATAGGTTTGTTTTTGCATTTTCCCCATGATTCTATTGGCATTTCGCTATAATATTGCAAATTAGCAAAGCAACTTTTGAAAGAAATAAAGTAAATAGTTGACTCTTTTTTTGTGCATTATTTCTTCAATTCTTCCATGGGTAGTTTAAAGGATTTTTCCTAAACCGTTTTTTCCTGGTACATTTAATTAGTTGTCTCATAAAGAAAGGTTGAAATCCTAACAAAATAGGAGAGAAATTATGGCAAATATTTATGAAGAAACTAGTGATATTTTATTTCAAATTGAACACTGTATAGATTGGGACAAAGTTATTCCTTTACGAGAGCGGAATTTTGTTGATGCAAAAGAGTATGAAAAAACGAAAGACGGACGTTATGAAAATGCTCCTACAAATACGGAAGAAGCCATAGAATCTTATAAAACGATTTTGGAAGCATTTGGAGATATTATAAGTACGGAACTTCTGCCTTATACACAAGAAATTGATAAAAAAGGTCTTACTCTAAAAGATGGTAAGGTGACATTTCCTGAACCAATGACAAGATTTATCAATACTCTAAGAGATTCGGGTTTATTGCCTTTTGCCCATAGAAGAGAATACGGTGGTTATAACCTATCTTTTGTTGCCCGCCAGCCTATTATGGAAATGGTTTATGGTTCTGATATAGCAACCGGTATAGTGATGGGTTACTTTAATATGGCGGAAGTTATTGAAAAATTCGGTTCTGACGAAATGAAAAAAAAATATTTACCAATGTTCGGACAAGGTAAAATTTTAG
>JACKPA010000020.1 GCA_024233865.1 Leptospiraceae bacterium
ATTGTATAATCTTTATAAAAAATCACCTAAATATCATCAATATATTTTAAGCTTAATTTAAAATCCGTAAATGCCATTTGATCGCTCTTAATTTTTAAAATAATTTAAAAACTTTTTATGCGAAGTTCATACTCATCAAGAACTCGTTTTCAATCGTGCTTCAAATTCAGGCATATATTTTTGAATTGTCGGGCGAACTGCTCCTACGCAAGCATCAGCCAAAGGACAAATTGTAGTTCCACCTTCCATATTCAAACTCAAAGACAAAATCAAATCCAAATCTTTTTTTGTGCCTTCGCCTTCATGAATCTTGTGTAGTAAACTTTCTACCCAATGAGTGCCTTCTCGACAGGGTGTGCACTGACCGCAAGATTCATGGGCATAAAAACGAGCAAAACGATAGGTTGCCTCTACGATGTCAACGTCTTCGGAATAAACAATCACAGCGCCACTACCCAACATCGTTTTGTGCTCTGCCATTGACTCAAAATCCATATTGGCAGTTTGACATTCATCTGGTGTCAAAATAGGAACAGACGACCCTCCGGGAATAATCCCTTTTAGCTTTTTCCCATTTTTCATTCCACCACAAAGGTCATTGATAAGAGACATCAAAGGAGTTCCTAGCTCTATCTCATAAACTCCAGGCTTATTTACGTGACCGCTAACGCTAAAGAGACGAGTTCCGGCAGATTTAGGAGTACCAATCTTTGCATACCATGCCCCCCCATTATTTATAATATGTGGAACGGCACTAAAGGTTTCTACGTTATTTACAACAGTAGGACACCCATACAAACCCGCAACTGCGGGAAAAGGAGGCTTTAATCTTGGATGACCTCTGCGACCTTCCAAAGAATTGATAAGAGCTGTCTCCTCGCCACAAATATAAGCACCGGCTCCGGCGTATAAGCCCAATTGGAAATCAAAGCCACTCCCCAAAATATTTTTGCCCAAAAGACCGGCAGCATAAGCTTCGTCTAGTGCTTTCTGGATTATATCATAGCCTTTAAAATATTCGCCTCGAATATATATATAACCTTGGTGAGAATCAATTGCTTTGGCAGCAATGATCATACCTTCAATCATCTGATGTGGAACTTTTTCAATTAGAACCCTATCTTTAAAAGTTCCCGGTTCTCCTTCATCAGCATTGCAAAGCAGATACTTTGGCTTGTCAACCTTTGGAATGAAACTCCACTTCACTCCAGTAGGAAAACCGGCACCACCGCGACCTCGCAATCCAGACGTTTTTACTTCGTTTATGATGTCTTCCGATTTCATAGATAAAGCTTTTTGGATTGCCTTATAACCGCCTTTGGACTTGTAAAAATCCAAACTCTTACTATTTTCTTCGTGAACGTGCTCTGTTAATAGCTTGTATTCACCCATAAATTCATTACTCCAAAGAATCTAATATCTTGTCTACTTGCTCTAAATCAAGATTTTCATAATATGCTTCATTGATTTGCATCATCGGAGCATAGCCACAAGCTCCCAAACACTGCACTTCGCTGACGGTAAACTTTTTGTCTTTTGTAGTTTGCCCTTTTTCAATATCCAACTTCTTGCATATATGGCTGGTTATATTGTCAGAGCCGCTTATATAACAAGACACATTGGAACATATTTGGATATGATACTTTCCAACCGCCTTTTTATTGTACATTGTATAAAACGTTGCTACACCATAAACATGTGAAAGAACTATCGGATCACCGATTTTATTGGCTATAAACTCCATACCTTCTATATCTACGTGTCCTTTCTCTCTTTGGAGCAGATACAAAGCTGGAAGGATAACAGACCTTTTGTCGGGAAACATGGTTAATAACTTTTGAAATCTATTTTCTGATTCTTGACTAAATTGATACGACATATTTAACAATCCAACTCCCCAGCGATAACATTTAAAGAACTCATGGTTGCAACAGAATCAGCAATCAACCCACCCTTGACCATTTCCGGAAATGCTTGGTAGAACCAAAAACAAGGTCGCCTAACATGGATTCGCCAAGGTGATTTTTCTCCTTCGGACACAATGTAAAATCCAAGTTCACCATTAGCAGCCTCCGTTGCCATATAGTGTTCTCCCTGAGGAACTTTAATCCCGTGCATAATGATTTTAAAATGATAAATCAATTCTTCCATGCTTGTATATACTTTCTGCTTTTCTGGCAAAAAGACGTGAGGAACGTCTGCATGGTAAGGACCATCCGGTATATTATCAATTAGTTGCTCAATAATTCTAATAGACTGACGCATTTCTTCCATGCGTACCAGGGTTCGATGCAAAACAGAGCCATTTTCACCAACAGGAATATCAAAATCAACCTTATCATAAAACATGTATGGTTCATCTTTTCGAACATCCATTGCTACACCGGTAGCGCGAAGATTCGGTCCTGTAAAACCATAAGCCAGCGCATCTTCCTTTGAAATTCCACCAATTCCATCCGTTCTTTCATTAAAAATTTTATTGCGAATAAGAAGCGTATTAAATTCTTCAATTACCGGCTTTAAACCTTTTGTCACTTCTCTCACTTCTTTTTGAAATTCGGGGTATATATCCCTTTCCATCCCTCCGACCCTGCAAAAAGTTGTGGTAAGCCTTGCACCGGTTAGCTTTTCGATAATGGAATAGATATTTTCTCGATGGTGGAACATGTGTAGCATCCCGGAAAAAGCTCCCAAATCCACACCCAAAATGCCATTACAAATAATATGATCCATAATCCTGGACAATTCGGAAATAATCATTCTGACGTAAGTGACACGATCAGGAACTTCAATGCCCATCATCTTTTCAACGGCTAAAATCCAACCTATGTTGTTTAGGGGAGTAGAAACATAGTTCATTCGGTCGGTACAAACCAAAAATTGATTATAGTCGTATTTTTCACCAAGTTTTTCAAAGCACCGGTGAACATAACCGATAATTGCTTCTGCTTCTACAATCCTTTCACCGTCCAACTGGATTACATTCTGTAATATACCATGTGTAGCCGGATGCGAAGGGCCCAAATTGATTAATAAATGCCCTTCCGGTAGCTCTCTCTGTTTACCTCTGAAGTGTTCAGCTGTTTTTTCGTACATCACCATATTTAAGCGCCTTCCATATCCTCTGTGTGCATTTCCAAAAGATCACTAATTAAATAGTCCTGACCATAACCTTCCAAAGGGAAATCCTTTCGTAACGGATGTCCTAAAAAATTATCCGGCATAATTAATCTGTCCATACGGGGATGACCGGTGAAACTGATACCAAACAGGTCATAAATTTCCCGCTCCGGCCAATTTGCTCCCTTGAATATATTCACAATACTAGGAACCGGATCGCCGTCTTCAACAGGAGTCTTTATCAAAACTCGAAAATGATTGTTGGCAATAGATTTTAACAAATAACAAACTTGAAAGCGAGGCGTTTTTTTACCAAGCCAATCTATTGCGGTCAGATCATTCAAAAAAGTGAAGGATAAAGTTTTTTCATCCTTTAAACCTTGTATGACAGGACAGATACCTTCTGGTTTAATCAGAAAGGTAGGAATATTAGAATTAATATCTTCTTCTCTGATGAAAAATTCGGAATATTTTGTACTAAGAAAATCGTTTATCTGTTTTTTCATTTGACAATGACTGGTTTATTTTTTTCTCTAATTTCTTCTATTTTTTTCATTACTTCTTGCCGTCTTTCCTCTAACCCCTGGGTTTTCACCTTTTCCTGAAGTTTAATGAGAGCATCTAAAATTGCCTCCGGTCGTGGAGGGCATCCGGGAATATAAATATCAACGGGTAAAAACCTATCAATCCCTTGGACTACTCCATAAGCGTGAAACATTCCACCTGAGGATGCACAAGCTCCTACGCTTATTACATATTTTGGCTCGGATAACTGATCGTATATCTGCCGTAGTACCGGTGCCATTTTGTATGTAATTGTACCCAAAACGAGTATCATGTCTGCTTGGCGTGGCGAAAAGGAAGGTCTTTCCGCCCCGAAACGAGCAATGTCGTTATCAGAACAAGCCGCTCCCATATATTCAATTCCACAACAGGCTGTTGCAAAAGGGTATGGCCAAAGGGAATAACTCTTTCCCCAGTTTATAAATGATTCTAAAGTGGACACCTGAGCCATATCACCAATGGCTTGTCCCGGTTTGCTTAGTGTTTCATTTAATCCCATTCGAGTGCTCCTTTTTTCCAGATATAATAAAGTCCGACGGCGAGTATAAAAATAAACAAGAACATTTCGATTAGAATAAATCCACCCAAACCGGCTTGCTTGAACTTAATTAAGTTAATTGCCCATGGGTATAAAAAAACGGCTTCAATATCAAATAAAATGAATAAAACTGCGACAAGATAGAATTTTATATTGAATAATCCTCTTGCATCTCCATAGTAGCTAACTCCACATTCAAACGTGTCATGCGGTTTGCTTCTCTTCTTCGGTTTAATAAGAAGAGCTACACCAAGTATGGCAAAAGCGAATATAATTCCAAAAAGTAGTTGTATAATAAAAGGACCCAGATTTTGTGGTGCTTCACCCATTTAGTATCTCCCTTTCTAATACAAGATTGACATTTATAGTAATTAATGTCAATGAATAAAATTATAACGATTTTAAAAATAGAGGATTTTCCATGGATACAAGTCAAAAAAATAAAACGGAAGAGCAAAATCAAAAAACATTCAGGGAAGTTGTAAGAATTGGCAGATATTTAAATGAAATCATTACGATCAAAGATTCGGCAGGCAATTTGATTCATAAAATTACCAAGCCACTTATGGTAGAATTTTATTTGCGAGACGTTGTTCAGGTGATTGTAGGTGCAACACTCCTGGCAATTCCGGTTACTTTTACGGAAGAAACTTGGAAATTGGGAGAAACTCTACCATTACTTAATGTTGGAATTATTGGCTTTATTTCCATAACGTTTATAGGTTTGTTTGTATATTATAATTTTTATAAAGGGCTATTAAAAGAAAACTGGCTCTCTTTTTTTAAAAGGGTTATTTCCACTTATTTTATTTCTGTGTTTGTGGTAGGTTTAATTTTATTTTTGATAAATAAAGCTCCCCTTGGTTCTGAATGGATTATTACACTAAAGAGGATTGTTTTGATTTCTTTTCCGGCATCAATGAGTGCAGCAGTAGCGGATATGATAAAATAACGAAATTTAGGATAAAAAGAAAGGTTTTAGATTTGCATAACTTCCAACCAATAAACAAAATCCAAAAAACTGTAAGGTAGTTTATCCTAGGTGCAGGTAAACCCTACACCTTTTGGTATATCTCAGATCCTTGTGTCTTGAACTCAGTCGCTTTTTCCTTCATTCCCTCTTCAACTGCTGATTCCACATTGTTTAAGCCTTTCTCTTTTGCATATTCACGAACGTCTTGTGTAATTTTCATGGCACAAAAATGGGGACCACACATAGAACAGAAGTGAGCCTGTTTGGCTGATTGCTTTGGTAAAGTCTCATCATGGAATTCTACCGCCCGCAAAGGGTCCAAACCCAAATTAAACTGATCCTCCCAACGGAATTCAAAACGTGCTTTGGATATAGCGTTGTCTCGAATTTGTGCACCTGGATGTCCTTTGGCTAAGTCTGCCGCATGAGCTGCGATCTTATAAGCAATAATACCTTCCCTTACGTCGTGTTTGTTCGGTAAACCGAGGTGTTCTTTGGGTGTTACATAACACAACATTGCACAACCAAACCAACCGATCATGGCTGCCCCTATGCTGGAAGAAATATGGTCATATCCGGGAGATATATCCGTAATCAAGGGACCAAGGGTATAAAAGGGAGCTTCGTGACATTCTTTTAGCTGTTTATCCATGTTTTCTCGTATCAGATGCATAGGGACGTGACCAGGACCTTCTATCATAACTTGAACATCATGTTTCCAAGCAACTTTTGTCAATTCACCCAGAGTTTCCAATTCGGCAAACTGAGCCGCGTCATTTGCATCTGCAATGGAGCCGGGTCGTAACCCATCCCCCAAAGAAAAAGAAACATCATAAGCTTTCATAATTTCGCAAATCTCTTCAAAATGAGTATACAGAAAACTCTCTTTGTGGTGAGCCAAACACCACTTTGCCATTATAGAACCACCGCGAGAAACAATACCTGTGGTTCTCTTTGCCGTAAGAGGAATATAAGCTAAACGGACACCTGCGTGTATAGTGAAATAATCCACTCCTTGTTCTGCCTGTTCAATCAAAGTATCCCGGTACAATTCCCAAGTCAGATCTTCCGCTTTTCCATTTACTTTTTCCAGAGCTTGGTAGATAGGAACTGTGCCGATGGGAACAGGAGAATTTCGAATAATCCACTCTCGTGTTTCATGAATGTTTTTGCCTGTAGATAGATCCATAACCGTATCTCCACCCCAAAGGATAGACCAAATCATCTTTTCCACTTCTTCTTCGATAGAAGACGTGGTAGCCGAATTGCCGATATTGGCATTTATTTTAACCAAGAAATTCCTACCGATAATCATTGGCTCCAACTCAAGGTGGTTGATATTCGCCGGAATAATGGCTCGTCCGCGAGCGACTTCTTCTCTTACGAATTCGGGAGTAATTTCTTTCGGAATGGATGCACCAAAAGACTCTCCTATATGCTGGGCTAAAATTTGAGAATCTTGTAAATGTCGTTGGCGTTGGTTCTCTCGAATGGCAACAAATTCCATTTCAGGAGTTATGATTCCTTTTCGAGCGTAGTGGAGCTGAGTTACATTGCTTCCAGACTTGGCGCGCCTTGGAGCACGAAAATGGGGAAAGCGAAAAAGTTTTAATTTTGCGTCTTGTAAACGAGTTTGCCCATAATGCGAGGTAATATTGGGTAAAATATTCGAATCGTTTCTCTCCTCAATCCAATTTTGGCGAATTCCTTTTAAACCTTGGTAAATATCTATTTTAACATCAGGGTCTGTGTAGGGTCCAGACGAATCATATACTACTATGGGTGGGTTTTTTTCACTTTTCCCATCTGCCAGTAGAGTATCCGACAAGGAAATTTCTCTCATAGGCACATTAATATCCGAACGAGTTCCCTTTTCGTAAACTTTTTTAGAGTTTGGGAATGAATGAATGGAATCCGAATCTATTGGTTTTGTTTGAGTAAACATATCTTGGTTTTTTACGCTCATGGAACTTACTGTTTTGCCTATATTAAAAAACTCAAGAAAATTTAGAATAATTCAAAAAAATTCTTATTCTATCCTTGACCTAATCGGATATACGTTAGTAAATGTTAGTTAAGATGGTTTTTCAGAAACAAATATCTCTTAAATCAAGAGCGTTTGATAGCATTTATGACATAACGTCTCAAGTTCAGGCAATTGTTCAAGAAAGTTCTATTCAAAATGGGATGGTAAACGTATTTAATATCGGTTCGACAGCTTCCATTACCACCATAGAGTTTGAGCCTGGATTGCAAAAAGACCTCCCCGAGTTTTTGAATAAGATTATACCAAGAGGTGACTCTTACAACCACGACCTTACATGGGGTGACGGGAACGGAGATGCACACTTAAAGGCATCTCTAATCGGACCTCAAATCACCTGTCCTATAAAAGACGCTTCTCTTGTTTTGGGCACTTGGCAGCAGATCATTCTTGTTGACTCAGACAATCGCCCAAGAAATAGGAGCATAATCGTTACGGTCATGGGAGAATAGCTATTCCGGTAGGAGTTCTTGCAAAAAAGAGCCTATCGAACCGTAAAATATCGACAGAGCACAAAGCAAAAAAAAGTTATTCAACGTATTTTGCTCTGTAAAAAAGAACTTACGTTCTGCTTCCATCCCAACAAGGAATATGGGTAAAGACAGAGGTATAAGAAGCATTGGCAGAACGATTTCTTTTAGTCTTGTGGAAAAGCTAATGCGACTCAGTGCAACCCCCAAAAAAGAAAGTGATAAGGTAGACGGGACAAGAAACGTAAGGTGCCCTAAAAAACCTTGGGCACTTATGGAAAAACTCTCAAAAAAAATCACAAACAAAAAAAGCATTATGATTTCCAAAAATAAAATTCCAATACAAATCACCATTGATTTGATTAAAAATGTCAGATAACCGGGCACAAACAACTGGTTGATTTGGTGAGCTCCGCTTTCTCTCTCTTCCCAAACGGACTGCCCTATAAAAACAAAAGATAGTATAAAAACGGTTGACCATTTCAAACCAATCAAAAGCTGGAGTGGTAACGAAAATCCTTTTTCCAAAGAATAGTGAAAGATAAATATAAAAGCAAGCATCAACACAATAGTGGACAAAATTCCGTTTTTTGTCCTACCTATTAATAAGAACTCTTTAAGAATTAGGGCTTTGAGTAATTGCAAGCTTGCCACCTTTTAAAAAGAAATGTTTGTTTGTTAGTTCGGAAAGAATGTCCAGATTGTGGGTGATTATTACCATAGAATCACATTTTACAAAATTTTTAAGCAATTCTACTAAAAAATGACTTGATTTTGAATCCAAACCACTAAAAGGCTCGTCGAGCAATAACAGCCTAGACTCTACTAACAACGCTCGCATAAGAGCTGCTTTTTGCTTCATTCCTCTTGAAAACGTATGAATAGGATCGTATAACCTTTTTTCCAACCGGAATATTTCTAAAACATAATCCAGCCTTTTTTTCTCCACCCGATTGTCCAAAATTTTTAAAAAGTAGTCCAAATTTTCCTTTAAACTAAGAGAAGAGTACAGACCCAGTTCGTGCCCCAAATAAGATATTGGAAATTTACGCTTAGATGAGGTCTGCCAAAAAATCGATTTTTCAAATTTGGAATGATTTGCCAATATTCTCAAAAGAGTCGACTTTCCGCTTCCATTGTCCCCCATAAGCGAAATACAATCGGAAGTAAAAATTTCAAAACGAATGTCTTTTAAAATTTTGCGATACCCTATATTATAACTTAGGTTTTCACATTTTAAGATTTTATCTGTTTTCATGCCATGGAAAGACCTAAATTTGCTGGGATTTTAGGTCTCTATAACCCTGGGCACAACGATATATCCGTTTTCAAATTTTGGGGCAATTTCGGATATTTGGTCTATAGAGAGAGATTTTCCCACAACATCAGGGCGAATCGAGTTTTCATGGTTAAAATAGATTTCATCTTCGGAAACACCGGTAGTGTCCAATTCTTTTACCTTGTCCACGTATTCCACAATGCTGTTAAAATCTTTTAACATAGATTCAACTTTAGTATCCTCAATTTTGAGTTTGGAAAGTTCGGCTATTTGTTTTAATTGTTTTACGTCCATTATTACCTTCTACCTTCTCAATGAGTATTCGTATATTTGCGTATTGTCAATAGATTTTTTCTCTAAATAAAAGTTTTGCTAATTGATATTTTAAAATATGGACAAGCTTCAGGTGAGCGAATAGGTCGAACATCTTAGGGTGGGGTTTTTATAACTAAAATCATTCTAAGACTGTCTTGTTTGAATTTTTCCATACTATAAGATGCATAAATATTTAAAATTTGAAATTGAAACTTATTTAGCAGTTGGGCTATTTCGGAAAAAGAAAAAACTCGCATAACATGTTTGTCTTTGATCTCTTTATTATCCAAATGATATATATAGTTTACTTCTACTATCGTTTTTGATTCTTCTTCAGCCGCTATTCTAAAGCCCCGATTCCTTTTGACAATGGTTTTTCCGATTTTTGTCATGCTAACCGTTGTGATCGGTTTTCTTTTAATTTGTTGGATAGGATAAGAATTCCAAATCTCAAAAACTGCAATACCTACAGGTTTTAGATTTTGTTTGAGCTTGATCAAAGCGGATTCTATATCTTCATTGTCTACCAAGTAATTAAATGTACCAAAAATACAAAGAGCGGCATCAAAGGTCTGTTTGGCTTGAAAACCTTGTATCAAACCCGTTTGAAAATGGCAATCGGGAAACCTTCTCTTTGCTATTTCAAGCATAGAAACAGAAGAGTCTATACCGATAACTTTGTAACCCATGGATTGTAAAGCGGTGACATGTTCTCCAGTTCCACATCCTAGGTCAACAATTGAACGAACTTTATGTTTCTGGAATAGAGTATTAACAAACCCGATTTCTTCTTGGAAACTCCGATTCGTTTTTTCTATATCGTAGTAGTATTCAGCTAAGTCTGAATATAGTTTCATGTATATCCATATTAATAATAGGTACGTTTAATATCTATTTTAAAATTTTCTGTTTTAGAATTGACTACTTTGAACTTTTTTTTTATACAAAGGTAGTTTACAATAGAAAAATGTTTTATGATATAAATTCATCTTAGAAAATAGGGAAAAATCGGTAAAAAAAACGGAAAAAGTAATTTTGAATTACTAAACAAAAAGAAAAAAGTTGTATGAAAAGGCATGATTATTAATTATTCTTTATAGGTTTGGTTTTATGAAAAAAAAGTATTTCCTCAGTTTTATTCTTTATTTTTTGCTGATTTTTACTCATTATGCAGAATCCAAAAACAAACCGCTTGTAACTCAAGATGAAGTGACCTTTTGGGGGTTTATTTTTTTTGCCCTGTCAATGGGTTCTTTGCTGCTTATTGTCTTTTTGTTATCCAATTTATTGTCTCTAGGTGCAAAAAAAGAAGAAAATATAGTCGAAAATGAAGGAGAACAACAGTCAAACGAAAACTGGAAAGAGATACTTCAAGAAAAAAAGAGTTCTATTAAACAAAATGCGTTAAAAACGGTGATTGAGAAGAAAAAAGAAGAAAAAATCCGAGATGAAGAATCTTTCAAAAAATTTGTTACTGCTGGAAATCTTTCAAGTAGTCCGGAAAAAATAAACGGACACCCTCAAGACGAACAATCTTTAAAAAGAAAAAACTGTGAAATATACAGTAGCATCAAAATGTTTGAGCTTCATTCTTACGAATTAGATGGTATATGTAAAGATTTTTTATTAAAAATGAGTGGGTATGTCACTTGTAAGTCGTTAAATATCTATTTTTGTGATAATGAACAATTTTACTGTTATATGGAAAAAAGTGGAACTTTATTTATTAAGCATGAAAATTTTGAGAAATCTGATATTACAGAAGAAATTATTAAATACTTAAAAAATAAACTTGGAGCTTTTTCTTCCGATCATAAAGATGCGTTTCTACCATTAATCAAAGATTATAAGCTCTTTGGTGCTTTAAAAATACAGTTTAGTTCCCCACCTTCTAATTTTGATATTACTCCACTTTGGAGTGAAGTAAAGGAATTTTCTCAGTATTTTTTCCAATCCATGACTTATCAATTTTCAATTCACGATGAAGAGACTCCTTTCTATAACATACAGCATTTCCATGGCATTTTGAATTATAGGACTACATTGAATATACCTCAAAATCTAACCTTGATTCGTGTACTAAAGTCAAAAGACAATATCAAGACTTTTGAAATTTTAGCGGAATGTATTCGAGAAATTCTCGCTAAAAAACCGGAAATTTATAGGATTAGTGATAATGTACTGGGCTTATTTTTAACTATAGAAGATCGTGACAAAATAGTTAAATCCATTAATGGTATTATTTCTAAGTTTAAAAAGTTTTCATA
Source organism: Leptospiraceae bacterium (assembly GCA_024233865.1). Classification (GTDB taxonomy): domain Bacteria; phylum Spirochaetota; class Leptospiria; order Leptospirales; family Leptospiraceae; genus JACKPA01. The sequence goes on from JACKPA010000020.1 coordinate 11,571, forward strand.
CGACGTTGAAATATGCTTGGGATCAGCCGATTATCATTCGAGTATGAGGTTCCCTCATAAGTGGCTAGAAAGAGCAAATCAAAGCCTTTCCGAAGCCATAGATTTTGGTCCTAATAACTATAAACTATTTGTGGAAAAGTAATTTTTATTATAATTCATGGTGGCAATTGAAAATATTTTTTACGGTTTTCCGTTTGTTTGGAAATTTGCAAAAGCTTCTTCCGGAAAGTTGCCGATTTCTATTATAAATGACGAATTAAAAAGTCAGAGTAATCGCTCTAAAAGTTATAAAACAAGGTTTTATATACCTTCAAACAATCGTCTTCCAAAAACTATTTTGTTGATCCATGGAATGAGTGTTTTGGGTATAGAAGATAACAGGTTGGTTGAATTAGCCCAAAACTTATGTTGCAGTGGTTTTTCTGTAATAACTCCGGAATTTGAGGAATTAAAGCACTTAAAAATTCAATATGATACGATTGAAAATATAATAGATGTTTTGAAATCTTTAAATTTAAAGTCTAATTTAATAGATACGGAAAATATAGGTTTTTTTTCCATAAGTTTTACCGGTGGATTGGGCTTAATTTCCGCAACCGACAAAGACGTTTCCGGTCTAATCCGAGCTATTTTGGTTATAGGTGGTTATTCTGATTTTTCAAGCACTGCTTGTTATGTTTTGGAAGATAAAAATTCGGATGAGTATGGGAGATTGATTTTTTTATATAATTTTATTGACTTAGTTCTGGAAAAGTCCGAAAATCTAAAAGATGTCTTATATGAATCTGCGGTAGACAATGCTTTTAGGAGGTATGGGAAAGATTCGGTTGCCAATAAACTGATTCAAGATTTAAATATAAGAGACAAAGAAATATACCAGAAAATTTGGAATCAAGACGACTATAGTGTCAATCTCGGACGGGAGATTTTTGAATCTATATCTACTTTGGCACAAAAAATGTCGCCTATTGAATATGTGGAGCGTATAAACGCACCAATATCACTTTTACATGGAAAAGATGATCGAGTGATTCCAGAGACAGAAACAATAAAATTATCAGAAAAAATGAAAAAAATGAAAAAGGAATATGTTATGGAAATTACAGGGTTATTATCACATGGCGATAGGGTTCCGTTGTACAAACAAGTTGCGGATTTGCCAGGGATTACAAATGCTTTTGGTTATTTTTTTAAAAAATTATTGCAAAAGAGATAATCTTATTTTCAGCTATAAATTAAAACAATATGAATTCTCAGGATTTAGATTCATTAACCAAACAAGAAGAGAAAGCCGATACGAATCGTAGTGAAAATCGTGCTCAGGACGCTAAAGGTATAACAGCTTCCTTCAGCATGGAACTTTCTACCGATAAAATGCAGGCTATCCTTATCGTAGATACTACAACAATTAATTTAAATGTTCTCTCATCTAGTCATTTTCAGGAATATTTGCATGGTGCAAATTTAGATAAAGAGTTGATTAACTTTTCTTCTATTAATCAAATTTTTGGTCAAATTAATTTAATCAAATCCGGTAAAAGCGGAAGTCCTGTTATACGAGTACAAATTGCAACAGGAAAAACTCCTGAAAAAGGAGTAGATGGATATGTTAAATATTATCATCCAAGGGACCAAAAAGTTGTAATCAAAGACGACGGAAAAGCAGATTTTAGAAATATTGATAAGTATGTAGCAGTAAAAAAAGGTGAAAAAGTTGCAACCATATTCAAAGGTATAGAGGGAAAGTCGGGAAAAGATGTTACTGGTGCTCCTATTCCACCTCCTCCTATTGAAAAGCCGGAAGTAAACCTCGGAAAAAATATCACTTATGAAGAAACCAAGGATCCGAAAGAACCGGACAGGGTTTATGTAGATTACTTTGCTGGTTGTGATGGAGTTCTTTATAACGGTGATATTCTTATGGTTTCGCCGGAATTGGTTATCGATTCCAATGTAGGTCTGGCAACAGGCAATATTGGCTTTGAGGGCGCTATCAATGTTAAAGGAACCATCGAAGAGGGTTCAAAGGTCATTAGCAAGGGAAATCTGTATGTAGGTGAAAATATTGAAACTACCGATGTTTTTGTAGGTGGTGATTTGAATGTTAAAGGTGGAATAAAGCCAAAGGGGAAAGGTACTATCAAAGTTGCCGGTTCTTTGAGAGCAAAATTTATTGAAAATGTAGTTATAGAAGTAGATGGAGATATTATTGTCGAAAGTGCTATTTTGAATTCAACGGTTTATTGCTTGGGTAGTGTTGTATTCTCCGGGCAAACAAGCTCAGTGATCAATTCTACCATAACAGTTTTTAAAGGCTTTTCTGTTTATAATTTGGGATCCAATGCTATGGTTCCTCTTACAATAGATATGGGTGTTCATTTTAAAAATGAAAGGCTGTTTAATGAACTTCATGGAAGAATTAAAAAGTCGGAGAAAGAACTTAGTACAATTATTCCTAAAATTGAGCAAATAATCAGCTACATGAAATCTTATAAGGGAAAACTCAATGAAGAAAAGCGTAAAAAGTTTAAAGAAATTTACGAAATTTATCAAAAGAAAAATCAAAATCATCAATCTATGACCAAAAAATATGAAGAGTTAAAGACCCTTAGGTTTAACACAGAGAAAGTGAATTTAGTTGTTAAAGGCTCTGCTTTTCCGGAAGCAATCATAAAATACAGACGACAAACTGAAAAAATATCGAAAACCCAATCTTCTTTTATGATGAGTTTCTTTCCCGGGCAAGAACATGCCCCAATGACGGCAATAAATGTTAAGAGAAGATAACCTTTTTACTCTTTACAAAATGTTTCAAAGGAAAACTGTAAACCTGCCAAGTTGGTAGAAAGAAATAACTCATCCTTGGAAAGAATTTTTATTTCGGTATAAATTCCATCTCTTGGGTTTTTATAAGCTTCTATTTTAAGGTCGTTCAAATTGAATATAAGGTATTCGGGAATATTTCCTTTGGCATAAATGTATGCCTTTTTTCTGTCGAAAGATAAAGAAGTATTTGCAATTTCTATAATAAGGATTGCGAATTTAGGATGCTCTTTTGAATAATTACCTTCAGGTAAAATAGCAATATCGGGCTCCGATTCGGAATCTTCTATTGTGATCGGATTTTCAGAGCTGATTATATATTTTTCACTAAGGTTTTTATATAAAAACAAGTTAAGTTTTCTCAGTATTTCAGAGTGAATTGGATTCTTTGGCATTTTTGAGAAAATTACTCCTTCAATTAATTCCGCTTTTTCAGGAATCAGCCCACGTTCATAGAGCAAATGATAAGCTTCAATAGTTATTGGAAGTACATTGTCAGAGTCTTGAATTGCAGTTACAACCATAGTTTGTTTTTAGTTTTTCTTTTTAACTTGTCAATCAGGAAAACTAATAATGGATAGATTTTAAACTTTTCTTTCTTACATTCTTGACTTTATTATATAATTTGGTTTTTTAATTCTATGACAAGAAAAAAGAGTAACAAGGGCTTTATTTTATTTGGGTATTCCATTTACCACCCAATTAATATCATTCTGCTTTTTAATTGTGTCGTTTATATTATCCAAAGTATCGCCGAGTCAGATCAAATGCTAACCTATCGACTTTTAAATGGATTTGCTCTGAATCCTTCCTTGGCTGTGGATGGATATTACTGGCAAATACTAACTTACGGCTTTTTACATTCTACAGGTGGCTTTTTACCCTTACATTTATTGATGAATATGTATGGTTTTTATTTGTTAGGAAGCTATATCGAACCAATTATTGGGAAATTAAAATTAACTTTTTTATATTTTTCTGCTCAAATTGGAGGTGGAATTTTTATTCTTTTGATGTTTTTTTTAACCAATACCGTTTTTGTAAATTTATCCCATGATCCGATTTGGTCTGTTGGTGGCTTGATACTTGGAGCGAGTGGTGCCGTATTTGGACTCTTGGCTGTATTTGGGCTTTTATATCCGGAAATGGAATTAATTTTATTGATTTTGCCTATCAAAGCTAAAAATGCAGTCTGGATATCTTTGGTTATAGGAATTGCAGCCAATATATTTTTCAGTGCACATTTAAGCAACCTGTGTCATTTAGGAGGTGCTTTATCAGGTTTTGCTTTTTATTACCTTTTTGTAAGAGATAGATTAAACATAATTCCAAATTTAAAAGCAAACTTTCAGACTCTCGCAAAAAGTGAAGTTAATGATCAGGCTGCTATAAATAAAAAAACCATACAGGATATAAATGCATTATATTCTCAACAAGAAAAAGAAGAGTACCTAAAACCAAAACAAGTAGAAAATGCAAATATATGCCCTCCCGAAACATTCAATACAGAGGACGAATTTTGCCTACAATGCGAATGGCTAGCAAATTGTATGCTAAGAAAAACAAGGTCGTGAGGAATAAAGATTTTGAACGAAGTAGTTATCGTTGCGGGTACGAATATTGAACCTGATCTCAATATGCAAGAAGCAAGAAGAAATTTATCACAGATTAGCATCATTTTGAATGAGTCGAGAGTCTACACAACCAAGCCGGTTGTTTTTACGAATCAACCGGATTTTTTAAACGCGGCTTTTTGGGTCAAAACTAAAGATAACAAAGAAGACTTTAAAAAAAAACTCAAAGAAATAGAAAAAAAACAAGGCAGGGTAAAAACCAACAATAAATCAGGACCTCGTTGTATTGATTTGGATATTGTAGTCTGGAATAGAGAAATTGTTGATAAAGATTTTTATGTGTATTCTTACATAAAAGATACCGTTTTGGAAGCATTACCCGACTTAAAGTTTTAAAAATAGGAGTTTGGAATTGGAAAATCGCTCGACTGCTCTAATAACAGGAAGTGGAATTCGTTTAGGAAAAGCTATTGCTATGGATTTAGCCAAAAGAGGCTGTGATATTGCCATTCATTACAACCAATCTCATAAAGATGCTTTGGAAACTGTCTCGGCAATAAAGTCTTCTGGGGTTGATTGTGAAGCATTTCAATACGATTTGGAAAAAGCAAATGAGTGGGAAGGGTTTTTGAAAGCAGTGATGACCCGCTTTCCGGATTTGAATATTCTTGTGAATAGTGCTTCTATGTATTCGCAAGCAAAGATTTCAGAAACAGACAGTAATACCTTTGATAAACAAATGGCAGTAAATATTCGTGCACCTTTTTTTTTGAGTAAATACTTTGCCAAGCACTGCAAGAAAGGAAATATCATTAACATCATAGACAATAAAGTATCCTTTAATCAAAACACATATGCAGCCTATCTTTTGACAAAAAAAAGTCTTGTAGAATTTACCAAAATGGCAGCCATAGAATTTGCTCCACAAATTCGAGTGAATGGAGTTGCTCCTGGAGTAACCTTACCTACGTCTATTCGAAGTCCAGAATATATGAAATGGAGAATTGAAGGTATTCCACTCAAAATGAAAGGTGAAACCTATCATATTACACAAGCGATTGTAAGTATCTTAGAAAATGAATTTATAACCGGTCAAATCATTACCGTAGATGGCGGTGAAGGAATCACAAACATAGGTCGTAATGCCGGCGATTATCATTCGTGAGGACGTCTTAATTCTTATGGAATTTGTTATTGAAATTCGTGATTTTTTTGTAGATTGTATCATTGGAGTCTATCCGGAAGAGCGAGATAAAGTCCAGCAAGTCGCGGTTAATTTGGATTTATTTATGCAAACAGAAGATAATACTTTTCAAACCGATAACATTTCATCTACAATCGATTACGCTTGGGTAACAAGCACAATCGAATTTATTCTGGTAGAAAGCAAGTTTTATTTATTAGAAACTGCGGTTCAATTTATAGGGCGGTATTTATCTTTGCTTGCAATATCAAAAAACGATCCTCTTATTCAAAAAATCAATCTGTGTATTGGAAAAAACGATGTTCCCAAAGAGTGTTCCAAAGCAAGCGTACGAATGAACATCTCTCCAAAAGATATTCATGTTATTAAAAAGCAACAAGTCTGGGGTTGGATAGATACAATAGGTGAAACCAAATCTTTGGGCTTATATCGCTTGAATCTTTACCCGAATTCCCAACTTTCCGATCTTGTTTTAGAAGAATCCGAACTTATTTTAATCGGGAATCTTTTGATACAAACTGAAACAACACGAGAACTTTTTGCGGGAGAACAGTTGTATTGGAAGTCCGGCAAAAAGCGTAGTTATATTAATAAGGGTACAAAGGTAGCGAACATTCTTTGTGTAAGGCTAGCTTAGGTGATTTTATGCAAGAAAATTCATATCATCAAAATATTTAATAATTATTTATACTGTAAACACAAACTTCTTAAACATTTCTTTAGTCGTTTCTGAGTTTTTTTATCAATGTTTCGAAAGGCTATATTTACGTTTTCTTCTTGTACGGCAACAATTCCTCCTTTGCATACAAACAATTCTCCTCCCAATTCAAAAGATAGAGATACCTCTTGGTTTTTAGGAATTTCACAATTTAACCAACTTACAAGCATTCCTCCGGAACTAATATTTTCGGTCATCCTATCTGCTTCATTGATTTTCACAACAGTTTCAATGAGATAACGTTCTTCACGCCGAAAACCATGCCAATTTCTTTTGATATAAGGAAGGAAAATATCCCTTTGTAAAAAAACCATGATAGCAAGCAAAAGAAGGGAAGTATGAATTAAGGAATAAACATTATAGGCATTTGGATATTTCGAAAAATAGATGGCATTATGGACTAAAAGCGAAATGGGAATTATAAATAAATACCAACCCCATTTCTTGAGCATAAGAAGTCCTATCCCTGAAAATAAAGCCGTAAAAAGAAGGCTTATATCCGAGATATTAATTCTTTTTAAAACTTTAATTGGCAGAAAGAAAGACTCTTCATATTTAAGAGAGATACTATAATAGTATGTAACAGGTAAAAAAAGTATTAATATTCCAAATACAAATGGAACCCAATATTTACGCATTTTTTTCCTCCTTTCCACAAATGTGTTTGGGTTTGATATTTTTTCTATTTCCATAATTTTCCATGTTTTAATTCATAATATTGAATGTCTCTGTTTGCTAACTCTTCCGGATAGTGAGTAATGATAATGGACGGAATACCCCTATTGGCAAACAATTCAAAAAAAAGTTGCCACAATTCATGCCTGGAGGTATGATCCAAATTGGTAAAAGGTTCATCCAAAATAATAAAATCTGGATTTAAAACAAGGGCTCTTGCAAGGGTTAATCTTTTTTTCATTCCGCCGCTCAATTGATCCGGAAAGTAGTTCACATATTTTTTCAAGCCACATTTATCAAGGAAGAAAATTCCTATATGGTCTAATTCAGGAGTTTTTTTCCATTTTCCAGGAAGTATGGTATTGGCAAAGCAGTCCATTGTTGGTATTAAAGTGTCTTCCTGAAAAATGATACATGGATTTTGTGATTTGGTTATGCTTCCGCTGCTTGGTTTTAGTAAGCCGGTAATCAGCTTGGCTAAGGTAGTTTTTCCGCATCCAGAATCACCTGTAATTACTATGGTTTCAAAGCTTTTGATTTCAAAATTTAGGTGGTCCAAAATATTTCGTTTTTTATAACGGAAACAAAGTTCTTCTATTTTAATGTGTGTGTTTTTTGGGGGGTGAAAGAATTCTTTTTTGTGAAAGTGAGTATTGTATGTTATGACGGAATTTTTTTTTGTTTTAGTATATTTTACGATAGTTTTAATACCAAAAGCAACTGTCCCAACTAAGAGTAGAAAGAGCAAGGAAGCAGAGTAAAAAGAAAGCATATTAAAAGTATAAAAATATTCGTTGATAATTCGCCCGATTCCGTTTTTTGCTCCAAACCATTCTCCGATAATAGAGCTTTTAAAGGCTAACACACTACCAAGAAGGAGAATGCTTTTTATATAAGGAATCAAAGACGGAAAAACTAAATACCTCAAAGTCAGCTTTTTATCATTGGCATAAATTTTAAACATATCCCACATTGTGTCTGGTATGGATTTCATGCCTTCTTGGACGTTAATTATTACAAGCGGTAAGGTTACCAAATAAACAACGGCAACTGGTGACCAGCCTTCCGTTCCAAGAATTAGCATCAAAGGAATAATCCAAATAATAGGAGGTGCTCCTTGCAAAATAACAACGGGAAGAAAAAAAGACTTTTCGATACTTTTATAACTTCCTGTAATTATGCCAATGGCAAAACCGATCACAAAAGCGAGAATAAAACCGAATATTGTCCTGATTATGGTTATTGATATGTGGTAATAAATTGATCTATCACTCAATTGAAGGATTAGCTCTTTTACAACCTTCCAAGGATATGGAACAACTGTTTCTGAAAATACCAAAGAAAAGCTGACCCATATACAAAATAGAATTAAAAGTCCAATAGTTTGGTAAAATGCACTTTTCACTTTGAGTTATAAAAAAAATCGTCTTGGGGAATTTTTTTCATTCCTATAGCTTCCAGATATTTTATGGAGAGTTCTTTTTCGTTATTGGTTATTTCAAATAAAGTATGTTTTAATCCGTTTCCTACAACTTCTTTTTCCAATTGAAAGGTATTGGAGTATTTTTCAGAATAAATGGTAGTATCTTTGTTGATTTTTTGGATATGGTAGGATATGGTTTGGATAAATTTTAGAATAAATTCAGGATTTTCTTTTGCAAATTTTTTTTTTGAAAAAATCGCTACTTGAGGAGTTCTCTTTTCCCCTTGGTATAATTCAGCCCATTTATCAGGAAAATAAAATACCGGAGTAGCTTGATTTGTGAAAAGCAACTTGGATACAAGTGGCTCTGGAATACAAATTCCGTCTGCTTTTTCAGCCAAAAGCATGGGAACTGCTTGTTGGATAACTGCATAATCGATTTGAAGCTTATCTGCCAGGTTGCTTTTGGTCAAAATTGCTCTAAATTGCAAGTCAAGAGGACTACCAGCAAAAGGAACCAGGACTTTTTTCCCTATAAAATCATTCAAACTTTTGTAAGGTTTTTTAGAAACCAAAGAAGACACTCCCCAAACGGGTACTGCAACCATAACTATATCCGAATTGGAATGATAATAAGAAACACCAAGCGTAAATCCTGTCATAATTAGGTCGATTTTGCCTTTTTCAAATTCTAACATGGTTAGGATGTGATCTTGGTAAAACGTTGTTTGTATGGATTTAGATCCAATTTGTGCTTTATCTGTTTCCATAATAGGAATGGAAGAAAGCGTTTTAGGGATATAAATTTTTACATTATTTAATGTTTGATTTCCTTTCTCACAGCTTAAAAAGGAAAGTAATAGTACTAGCAGAATCAACTTTTTCATTTACGGGTTCCTTAGGTTTATCTTGCAAATCTTTTTGTATAGAGTCAATTCAAAAAAAATTTATAAAATTGGAACCCTCTATCAAAATCAAGGGTCAGATGACGCAAAGAATAAGGGAGAAAAAGAATGAAAAACATTCAAAAAAATATATTTATCTTTGTATTAGTGGTTTTAACCGTAGCATTTACCGTTACTTGCGAAGACAAGTTCCACAAAATGTCGCCGGAAAAAAAGGCAGAAAAAATTGTAGAAAAGCTAAGCTCTAATTTAAACCTAGATGATGAGCAAAAGCAAAAGTTAAACCAAATCAAAGATGAAGTTGTAGCAAAAATGAAAGCAAACATGAAAAATAGAGGTAGCTTTTCTAAGGAATTTGCGGAAGATATTAAATCAGATACTTTAAACAAAGAAAAATTGCTTCAATTTTTAAAAGATAGAGCTGATAAAAGAAATTCTATGCATGAATTTATGGTAGATAAGTTTATCGAATTTCATGCAATTTTAAACCCTGAACAAAGAGAAAAACTGGCAGAAAAAATAGAAAAATTTGGCAATCGCTTTAAGAAACACCAACATTAAAAAAAATGCTCCCTTTAGTGTAGCCGAAGGGAGCAACCGGAAACATAATGGAAGAAAAAGAAATTACGAATTTAATCACATCTACCAAGAAAGTAGTGTTGTCCTGTATTGGAAAATATCTATATGAACGATTTTATGAAGCAATTGATGATGTTGCACAGGAAACATATTTCAGAATTTATAAGGCTCTGAAAAAAAACCAATTTAACCACTCTGCAAAAATAACGACATGGGCTTACACCATTGCAAAGAATGAGACTTTTCGAATGAATGAAAAACTGCTTCGCGAAGAACGAAAAATTGTAAAACTAAAACCGCACATAAAAGAAAAATATTCCGAAAATCCAGAAGAAGAAGAGCTACAAGAAAACCTGAATAAATGGCTAAAAAAACTACCCCAAAAGTATAGAATTGTAATTATGGAGTACAGTGTAGGAAAGTCAGAAAAGGAAATTGCAGAATCTCTTTCTCTGAAACAAGGTACGGTAAAGTCTCGTTTATATCGAGGTAAAAAAATTTTGGAAGGGTTGCTAAAAGGAGTATCAAGATGAAAGCACTGGAAAAACAAAAATTACAAAAAGAAGTCCAAAAAAGACTAAATGATCCCAACTGGGATAAAAAGATGAGTAAAGCCATTGTTCAAAAGTTGCACCCTTTGAGGAATAAACAATATATAATTTCTTTTGCGGCTGCCGCTTTGATTTTCATTTTTCTCAACATCTTTTATTTTGGAAACAACTCCAATTCTATGGATTCGATTACCATAGATGATATATACTCTGATATAATGGGAGATATGGTTGTTTATGAAGAGTTTATAGAGTCTTTTTGAAATTCGCTAGAATCAGAGCTATTTTAAATTTTTGTTTACAATTTTTATAAACTCGTTAAACTAAACTCAATAAGAAATTTACTTTTTGAGGGTTAAAAGTCCTTGAATTTAAGCGAAATAAGGTTTCTATAAATGACAAACAATAAACTTTTAAATCGAAAAATAATTAATTCTAAAGGTTATTCCCTCTCAATAGAAAAATTACCGGATGATTTTTGGAAGCCTGATGTTAATTTGGAATGGATTTTGACAAAACTCCAAAATTTAAAAGCAGAGAAAGTTTGCGGGGTCTTTGTATTTATAGCCTTAAGTATTTCGTCTAAAGATTTTGAAAAAAAACTAGATAACTTAAAATTACAATTCAGGGAGGAAGGAATTGAGGTTTTTATTGTTGATTCCAATCTGTTTTTAAAAAATGATTTTGAATACATTCTTTTTTTGAATAAGCAGGTAAGAAGATATTTTCAAAAAAGCAATTGTAAAATACTATTTTCAAAAGACTTAGAAAGTGAGATTGAATCAATATTAGTTACTCTTATCATGAACCATAAAGGTAAAATTGCTCCAGAGAATCTGATATATAAAATAAGAGGAAGGAATGGATTTCGACTCAGTGATAGAAGAGTTTACGAATTTAAGAAGTTTTTAGACCCAATGTATAAAATTCCAAAATTTAATTTAAAAAATACAAAATTGCCAGATACAAAAAGCAAATTAAAAGTTATTGAATCAATTACGGGAGAATTATATGACTCTCAAGACAAAAGTTATAATAATAAAACTAATGGTTTTAAACCATCTCAATTAACAATTCGCGTGAAGTTACTTTCCATTGTTTCCGTCATTATTATGGTAAGCTTAAGTACAATGATAACTTTAGCTACTTTTTTATTTAAAAAAAATAGCGAAACTCTTATTCAAGAATACAATTTAAGTTTAGCTAGACTTACCGGATTAAATGTTGAATCTGAGTTAAAAAACACAATGCAAAAGATGCAAACTTTATCCATCTTATTGCGACAAAGTAAAAACAAAGCAAAACAAGAAAATAAATTTATAAATACTTTTTTTGATAAAAACCAAGATATATTGTACTATGCTATAGTAACAAAAGATTCTTATAAAATCCAAAGGCATTTTTACAATTATTCTCTCATAAAAGAAAATAACCTAAAAAAAGAGAAAATAGATTCTATTTTTAAGAATAACATGACGGAAATTAAAAAAACTTTTTTAGGTGCTCCTGCCATAGTGAATGTGTCTCAAGGATTTGAATTACCAATTTTAAGTATAAGCATTCCAATGGAAGAGGATAAAGATTCTATTCTTCTGCTTTATATGGAATCTTCCGGACTTTTGAAATCTTTTCAAGCAACTAGACAAACTGACATCTTTCAACTTTTTATGCTTAACAGTGTAGGAGAAACTATAGCGCATACGAATTTAAAAGAAGCCATCGCCAAAACAAATCGTAGCGACATACCGATTGTAAAAAAAATGATTGAAAGCAAAGTGGACAATGGCTCACAGAAATATGTTTATTTGAGCAATGAATATTTAGGTTCTTACCAATTGTTACATTTTGGACAATTAGGTGTAATTTCAACCGTAGAATCCAAGCATGTTTTTGAAGCAGTATACCAAATACAAAAACAAAACCTAATCATAGCCATAATTATTTTGACTGTTACATTTTTAGTAATTTTTTATTTTTCCAAAACACTTACGGTTCCAATTGTAAATCTACTCTCTGCAACCTTACAAGTGCAAAAAGGTAATTATCAAGTGAACATAATTCCAAGTTCTAGAGACGAAGTAGGTGTTTTGACACATTCGTTTATATCAATGGCTAGAGGTCTGGAAGAAAGAGAAAAAATAAAAGACACTTTTGGAAAATTTGTGAATAAGGAAATCGCAGAGAGAGCACTTCGGAGTGAATTAAAGCTAGGAGGTGAAAAAAAAGAATGTGCTATATTTTTTTCCGATTTAAGAAATTTTACAGGAATGTCCGAAAAGCTAAAACCAGAAGAAGTAGTGGAGTATTTAAATGAATATTTTACTGAGATGGTGGAGTGCATATATTTAACCAATGGTATTGTTGATAAGTTTATTGGTGATGCCATTATGGCTCACTGGGGAGCGCTTTACTCAGACGGTAAAGATACGGAAAACGCAATCAAAGCTGCCTTAATGATGCGTATGGCTTTAATAGATTTCAATAACAAATCCATAGGAACCAAAAGACCAATCTTTCGATTTGGATGTGGAATAAACACCGGACCAGTCATATCAGGTCAAATAGGTTCTAATAAAAAGCTAGAATATACCATTATTGGAGATGCCGTTAACTTGGCTTCTAGAATTGAATATTTAAATAAACAATTTAAAACAGATATTTTAATTTCAGAAGCTTCTTACGATATTGTTAAAGATATTTTTGCGGTTGAGAAAATGGAACCTATTTATGTTCGGGGAAAAGAAAAAGAACAAACGATATATGCAGTTCTTGGAATGAAGAGTGATCCCAATGCACCAGCTAACCTTGAGGAATTAAGAGAGCTTGTAGGTATACCGATTGCACAATCTTAGCATTTTTAAACCAACAAAAAATGATATTGTTGTTACCATTATATGTTTTCTGATTTTGGTATATGCTTTTTATTTACTTTTCTATGTTGGTTCTAATCAAAATGGAAGAGGTAAAAAAGAAGTTGGAAAAATCACCTTTAAATACCGAATTGCACAACGGAAATATGTCTCTCGTATGATATGGGAAGATGTAGAGCAAAATACATCAGCCTATAATAATGATTCTATAAGGACGGATTTTCTTTCGGAAGCAACCGTTACCTTGTTAGATGGAACTAAAATTGAGCTAGACCCTGATAGTATGTTTGTGCTAAATGTAAAAGATGAGAAAGTTAACATCAAAGTTGTAAAAGGTTCCGTCTTAGTTGATACAGAGAATAATAACAAGGAAAACTCGAACATACAAATTGAACAAGATGGGAGCATAATCACTCCTAATAATGGAAAGTTTCGCATTACGCAATCTAAAAATAAAGTAGAAGTAGTTGCGCATCGTGGTCAAATTGATATCAGGAAAGGCGTTCAAAAGATAAAATTAAAAGAAGGCGAAGTTTCTTACATTGATTCAAAGGGATTCAAAAATTACAAAATGAATTATCTTCTTGTTTCTCCGGAAGATAATAAAAGGATTTTTACCGGCAACGAAAATGCGATGGTCCATTTTATATGGCAGGAAATAAAGGATACAACTCCGATTCAGTTTGAGATAGCAAAAGATAGAGATTTTAATGATACTGTGTTTTCCAAACAACTTCCCAACAATCAAATAGACGTAAATTTAACTGAAGGCGTTTTTTTTTGGAGAATAACAAGTACGCAATATGCTGAGTTACAAGAGAAAAGCCTTGTTCGTAAAATTCATGTTATTAAAAACCAGAAGATTGAAATAATTTCTCCGGAAAATGAAAACGAAATACAGGTTGTTTCCGGGAAAATACCAGTATATTTTGCTTGGAAAAAATTAGAAATATCAGCATCGTATACCATCACAGTAGCACAAGATATGGATTTTAAAAATATAGTTCAAAATGTAAAAATTTATAAAAATTTTATATCACTTGGTTTTGAAGAAGGAACCTATTATTGGAAGATTGTTGCTGAAGGAACAATACAAGGTGCACTCTCGACAAGTAATGTGTATCGATTTAAAATTACAAAAAATAATTTAGTGAGTATACAGCTACTCTATCCGGAGCCTAGCGCAAAGGTATTTTATGCTAATATGGAAAGAACCGGATTGCTTTTTAACTGGAAATCCGATTTTGGGAATTTTGAAAATCAATTTATATTATCCAAAGACGCTTCTTTTAGAGATATTATAGAACAATCCAAACAAAAAGAAAATTATGTTTCTTTCAAGAAAAAATTACCTAAGGGAGATTATTACTGGAAAGTTATATCAAAAGAGCTGACTCAAAATAAGAGCTATGAATCAGAGATTAGAATGTTTTCAGTCACCGAAACACCAGAACGACAAGAGCAGTCAGTTATAGAAAAAGAAGAGACCAAAATTGAAAAAGCTGGTTTATTGCCCAAAGAAGAAATTGCCAATACGGATACCCAAACAAGAACTATGGAAGGAAGCAATAAAGAAGAAGATTCGATAAAGTTAATTTTTCCAGAAAATAAATCTATAGTGGATATGCAAAATATGAATTCCTTACCTTTTCGTTGGAAAGATACGAACGAAAATCACAAGTATATTTTGAAGTTGTACAAGAATACAGATAAGGATAGAGAATTGGTTTTTGAAAGGGAGGTTGAAAATGTGGAATATGATTTTAAAGAACTACAAGAATTAGATGAGGGAACTTTTTCTTACAGCGTAGAAACAATAGATAATCAAAGAAAAGAAATAGCATCTGCCAATTTCAAAATTATTTTAAGCAAAAAATTGGATATTCCAAAGGTTATCTACAAAATTCAAAAAAAATCTTCTCAGCCATAAATTCTCATGAAACAGTTTTATAAAATTTTGGTATTCTTGCTATTTCACATTTCCATAAGCATAATAGCAGATGTATACTCCCTTAGATGGAAGGAAGTGGAAGGGAATAATGGCTATCAAGTGCAAGTTAAAAACAAAGAAGACAAAATATTTATGAGTCGTGATGTTGATACCAATAAAATCGATCTGGACATTCCTGCAGGAGATTACTTATACCGTATTTCCACTCTCAATAAATTCCACAAACCTTCCAAATGGTCAGATTGGGAGCCATTATCAGAAAGTGTTACGGATTTCAAATATATTTATTCTTTGGAATGGGATACTATTCAAGGAAGTCATGGCTATAGAATTGAAATCCAAGATGCTTCAGGTAAGATTGTAAGAGAAGAAAAAGTAAATGGCAATCAAACAGATATAAAATTACCAGTTGGAAAGTATAAATACAGAATTTCAGCTTTAAACAAATTTGAAAAACCTTCTAATTGGTCTGAATGGGAAACCTTTTCTAATTTGCAAGAAACAACCTTAGCCCAAAAAGATTATGGTTGGAAGTTGTATGTTCCCGGGTATCCACAGATAAAAAATCATCAAATTGTAAAAGGAAACCTAATAATTGCTTGGTTTTTATTGCTTGCAGTTGCTGATTACAAAGAATGGAGGGCTGGTAATCAATTGGCATCTAATCCACTTAATGATCCAAATTATTTAACGGCTTTGGCTTTGGCTGGTTCTCCGGAATTAAGCATTTATTTGAGAGAAAATAGAGCACAAGACAAAAGAGAATACAACTCCCACCAACAAAACCAAAGTTATATTGCTGCAATTGCTTTGCTTTCTTATTCTTACTATATATGGGATGCAAAAAAGGGAAATGCTGTAAAAGTGTCATTTAAGCTAAACTCAGATCGCTTGAGTAGAATTCAAACTACCGGATTTCCTAACCCTTTGCACAATCCCTATTTTGAGTTCTCTTTTTTGTTGGATTTTTAGCATTTTACTTTCAAAAACTATGGTCTAATATATATACCATAATTAGAGTGATTTATAGGATTCACATGATAGAAAATCCCCCAAATTAAGTTTTTACTTTTGTCACCCCCGTAAACGGGGGTTTTTGAGAACAAAAGTGAACTTAAGTTACTGTGGGGAAGCTAGGAGAAAACCAATGAAACTTTTTGTTATATTAATGTTATTATTGTTCCTTTCCTGCTCTAAACCTTTTCCGCAAGGGAGTGTTTATGATTTTATGGTTTTTGCTTTGGCTTCACAGAATACTACTACAACTACCGAACCGACTCCCACGGACCCAACTCCGCCTACAACAGAAACTCCAATTACTACCCCAGTAACTCCTACCCCGGTTGTCACCGATAAATACATATTTGTAACTACAAACCCTCATGATGGTAACTTTGGAGGTATATCTGGAGCTGATGCATTTTGTGGAACCGAAAAACCAGCATCTATTCCGGCAGGAACTTACAAAGCGATGCTTGCCGCTTCCGGAGTAAGAGACGCTATTGGACAAATTGACTGGGTTTTTCAACCAAGTACAACATACATAAACGAGGTAGGTAGTACGGTTTTTACTACGGATGCAAATGGTATTTTTACTTTTGGTACTTTAAGTGCAACTTTTGGCACAGGTAGCTGGTGGACAGGCTTAAACGCTGATTGGACAGCTGGGGATAATTGTGTTAGTTGGACTGATAATATTGTAGACATAGGTAATTACGGAACCAGCTCAACTAATTCACTTTCAGTGTATCAGAATTTTAGATTCTGTGATGATCTAACTACTTACCTCGTTTGTGTCCAGCAGTAGCAAATAATTCATTTACAAGATTTGATTGCAAGCTACGATTGAGAATCATGGAACGTTGCTTTAATACATCGGGACCGAATATTCTGAAAGAGCATTATACCTTAGACCGTAAGGAACTTATCCAAAAGGGTGTTGATCTTGTCCATAAAAGCTGGTATTTCACAACTTGGGCACCAAGGCAAACAGGAAAAAGCACCTATTTTCGGTTTCTCGCAAAAGAGTTGGAAAGAGAAGGCTACAAGGCAGTTCATATCAACTTTGAAAATTATAAAAACGAAAAATTAGATTCTTTGTTGGTGTATCCAATATAATGGGTATTATCCAAGACAATGCAAGCCCGTTTAATATTGCTGATGAGTTGGATGTTCCTTATTTCACAAACCAAAAAACCGCAGAACTTCTGGGACAACACGAAACAGAAACAGGACAATTGTTTGATAAAAAGGTAAAAGACAAAATAAGCGAAATTACGGCAAACCAACCGGGACTTGTAAATGGATTTGCAAGACGTTTGGTAGAAATCAATCCAAACAAAGAGAAGATCGAGTCTTATTTATTACGATGAGAAGAAAGAATTCGGACTCTAAGATTCTATTATACCTGCTTTAAGGGCATACTTCACAACATCCGTCACCTTATGAAGGTTTAGCTTCCTCATAATGTTGGCTCTATGAACCTTAACCGTTCTGGGTGAAATCCACAGAGAATGTCCGATTTCATCATTACTCTTACCTTCTGCGATGAGTTTCACAATTTCCCTTTCTCGATTTGTTAAAACATCAAAAGATTGAATGGTTTCTTCTCTGCTTGTTTTTTGCTCTCGTTTTTTTAGAATTTGAAAATCATTCACCAAATGATTTGTAATCCTTGGGCTAAGGTAGACTTGATCCTTAAAAACGGCATCCACAGCTCGAATCAAATCATTGCCAGCATCATCTTTTAAAACGTATCCATGTATACCGTATTTCAGCAATTGTTTTACATATTCCTCGTTGTCATGTCTAGATAAAACAATAATTTTCATACTTGGATAATATCGTCGTATTTTTCGAGCTACTTCGATTCCGGTCATAGTGGGCATAGATATATCTAGTATCACTAGTTCTGGTTTTAGTCTTTCAATTTCTTCCAGGGCTTCTTTTCCATCTCCAGATTCTCCGATAATTTCACAATTTTTTTGGGATGTAAGTATGAGTTTTAATCCTTCCCGAAGAATTGCATGATCATCAGCAAGATATACTTTAATTTTTTCATTTTTCATTTTTTTGTAATATTAAATAATATATTATAAAAAGTGTCTTTTGTCGATTATTTTTTGATATAAAATGAGGTTTATTTCGGTTAGGCTCAATAGAGGTAATTAAAGGTAACTCAAAAGACTGCCATTGCGACGATCTTTTGAGTTACTGTTTGCTTAAGTAAGAAACATCCATAATTTAGGAATATTTTTAATATTCTGAAAACAATAATATATATTTGAGGCTTTTTTTCTGAACTCAATGGTGGTATAATGGAAATGGATGCCAAAAATGATATGGGAAATAGATTGCAGAATTGATGTTGACAAAATATAAAGTATATTTAACTTGATGAATATTTAATAAAGTGAAATGTTTATAGATAGAACAAATTTACTCAATACAATTTCCGATCAAATTCGGGAGTTTTACAGGCTGATTAAAAAGGAATCTAATAAAATGTTAGAGTCTGAGGGCATTACAAATGGCGAATTTCTGATGCTTAAGAGCGTTGAAACCGGTATTAGTGGAGTTTGTGATTTGGCAGAGGAACTTGGTGTAGCAGCGTCTTATATTACGTCTCTATCGGACAAAATGATAGCAAAAGGTTATATTGAAAGAAATAGACCCGAACACGATAGAAGAACAGTGGAAATCCGCCTCACAAAAGAAGGAGAAGTAAAATATTCTCTATTGAATTTAAAAATCCGTAAGAATCTAGCCACAAGATTTGATACTCTTAGGGACGAAGAATTGGAGAATTTTCATAACTTACTGCAAAAAGCATTTAAAAGTGAAACAAAACCTGAGGAGGTTTAAATGCAACATCTTGATCTGATTGAAAAAAAAACGATTATGTTCACGGTTATGGCTGTTTTATTTTTTTCAGCTGTAAACCAAACTATAGTTGGGACTACCTTGCCAACAATAGTTTCTTCTTTAGGTGGTATGGAATACTTTAATTGGGTTTTTACGATATTTATGCTTGCTTCCAGTATTTCTTCCATGCTTGCTGGCAAGCTATCAGATAACTATGGTCGAAAGCCATTTTTTTTAATAGGTATTGTTACCCTCATTTTTGCTTCTTTGTTATGTGGTTTTTCTCAGTCGATGTTGCAATTGATTGCTTTTAGGGGTTTTCAAGGTGTAGGAGCTGGTATAATCATTTCTTTGTCTTTTGCTTCTGTTGGCGACCTGTTTCATCCAAAAGAAAGAGGGAAGTGGCAGGGTTGGCTAACCTCAGTTTTTGGCTTAAGTAGTTTGATCGGACCAACAATGGGAGGCTATATTGTAGACCACTTTGATTGGCATTGGGTATTTTGGATATTTTTACCATTCGGATTGGTTGCATTTTTTGTTATGCTCAAATACTACCCAACAAAAGAGGAAGCTTCGGAAAAACTCCCGGTAGACTATCCGGGAATTGTCACCTTTACCGCAGCGATTTCTTTTCTTCTGTATTATTTATCTATTTTAGGATTAGAGCCACCTTCTTTGAAGAGGGAAAGTATTCTCTTTTTTGGAGTCTTTTTGCTTACTTCACTTGTATTTTTAGAGCTAAAAGCTAAAGATCCGATTATTCCCCTAGCGCTATTCAAGAAAAATACGTTTTTGGTATCTAATATTGTTGGTTTTTTTCTTGGAATGGGTATGTTTGGAGTTGTTATCTATATTCCTTTTTTTATGCAAGGAGCCATGCAGGTTTCTGCAACCGAAAGCGGAATTGTTATGATGAGCATGACTTTGAGTTTGGTTTTTGCCAGTACAATTGGTGGAAATTTGATTAGCAAGACCGGAAAATACAAGTTGCTCGGTGCCGGAGGAATTTTGGTTATGGTTCTAGGCATGTTCTGGATGTCTAGGCTGCATATTGATTCGAGTTCCTGGGATACTGCCCTCCGAGTTATTTTATTTGGGTTGGGTTTGGGAGTGAGTTT
Source organism: Leptospiraceae bacterium (assembly GCA_024233865.1). GTDB lineage: Bacteria > Spirochaetota > Leptospiria > Leptospirales > Leptospiraceae > JACKPA01. The sequence goes on from JACKPA010000020.1 coordinate 31,826, forward strand.
TACTGTTTTTACGCTTTCCGTTCAATTTGAGGTGGATAAACACCAAATAGGAATAGCCGTTTCTTCTGCTCAATTGTTCCGGCAATTAGGGGGAACCGTTGGCGTATCACTCTTTGGTGGAATTTTTGGGACTTTAATGAACTCCCGAATCCAAAAACTATTCCAAACTATGGTTTCTTCTAATACTTCGGAAGTTGGTCGAAATCTTTTCCTTGATTCCAAGATTCTCTTAAACCATCATGCTTTACAAGAAATCACAAATGGTCTAACCGGTGGATTGCTACAAAATGTTAGTAAAATTATACTAGCTTTGAGAAAAAATATGGGTGGAGTTTTGGATGATGTTTTTTTGATTTCTACAGGAATATTGGTTTTGGCGTTTATCATTTCGGTATTCCTTAGAGAAGTCAGCCTGGAAAACAATTAGTATACAATACAAAATAGGAGTGAATATGAACAAAATTTTAACGGAAACTATATCTCTTAGTGTAGCAGATGGGACTTCCATGTCTCTGTATGTTGCACGTCCCCATTCAAATGCAAAGCATTAGATTCATTTCCATTTAAACAATTAGAATTTTCAACTACAAAATCTTTATTTTTAATTTTATAAGATAACGTGAGTTCGGCATAAGGCGTAATATCATTAAAATAAGAGGGTAAACACAGTGGTTTACCCCTACGCCCAGAAAAACTGCCTAAGGTGCGGTCTCTTCCGATTTCGCAAAAATCAGAAAAGACTGCTTGTTTAAAAAATTATGTTCATTCTTTAAAATATAACCGGCATTTTCCATTTCTTTTACGATCGTCTCTTTGGGAGTATTGTGCTTAAAAATGTCCGTAAAGCTAAAAGTTCCCATGGGTTTATAATCGATTATGGCTATTTTGCCATCTGGTTTTAGGTTTTGAGATAATTTTTTGAAATATTCGGTTCTATCTTTTAAGTGGTGGTAGACATTTCGGGTAAAAATCAAATCCAGCCCTGATTTCGGAAGCTTTGTTTCTTCAGTTGGCAACAAAATTGTTTGTATATTTTCGACCTTTTTTTCATTGGCTTCCTTTTGGATAAAATCCAAAAAATCCTTATTGATATCCACCGCATAAACCCTTCCGCTTGATCCCACTTGCTTTGCAAATAGGAGGGAGAAATATCCCCCTCCTGAACCCAAATCAGCAACAATCATTCCAGACTCAAGGTTTAAGGCTTTTATAATTTCCTCCGGTTTGCTTTCCGCTTCTGCTGCCGTTTTGTTAAATCTTTTGGCTTTATAAGAAGCAGTACATTGAGTAAATAAAAAACTAAATACTAACATCATAAAAATGCCTTTGCGGAATTTAAGTTTTTTTAAAAAGAATGTCATTGTTCACTTTCCTTAATATCTGTTTTTGGATATTGTTCCTGGATATTGTGGTGATTTTGGTTTTTGTAACAACCGTGTCTACCATTTTTATGATATCCCAAAGAGCCAACCAAAAGCCTCATCAAAACAACCAAACCCGTTGCTTGAAAATAGGTAACTTCTTGGGCATGAAATATTTGGGGCATAAGCCAATTCCATAAAAATTGAACAAAAACTCCGTATACTAAAGCAATAAACAGAGCTGCTGCTATTCCTACAATCCCTCTAACAACCATATAAAACGTATTGTACAAAAAATGACTTCTCATTTTAAAAATTCTCCTCTTCTAATTGTTTGCGTAACTTTTTTAGTCCCCGGTGTTTTCTTGCCAAAAGAGTCCCAATAGGAATTTTCCATTCCCCCGAAAGATCGGAAAAACTTCGCCCTTCTAATTCCGTAGCAACTATAACCTCTTTTTGGTCTGTTTCCAACGAATTTAGAAGAATCTCGAGCTTTTTGCTGAGTTGTCTTCTTTCTAATTCTTGCATTATGTTGTCCGAAAGTAAGCTTTTGTCTGTTTTATCCTGGGTAAAATTATCTAAGGAAAGTTCTGGCTTTCTTTTTCGGAAACTATCGGTGATTTTGTTTCGTAGTGCTTTGTAAATATAGGCTGATATATTTTCAATTGGAGAATCAAAATCCGGATTATCAAGGATTTTAAAAATAATATCCTGCACAATATCCTCGGAATCTTGAAAATCCCCTACCCATTTTTGGACAAAATGAACCAACTTGGTTCTTTCTTTTTTATAAAACTCTTCTATTGTTTGCATCGGTTTCTATTTTTGAAGACGCAACTACTTAGTTTTTATTGCATGAAGTTTAATTTTTTTTAAAAAAATAAAAGAATACCATAAAATGTAAAAAAATTTTAGACTTGAAATCCATGGAATAATTGGAATAATTGAAAAAAAGGAATTTTATGCTGACCCAAGAAGACGAACCTTGTAGAATCTCGCAGAGATTCTACAATTTACCGGAAAACATAGCTGAGGACACTTGTGTATTGGATTTGGAAGGGGAATTAGACCTTTATTCATCGCGAAAAATCCAAGAATTTTTTGACTCTATTATTCAAAAAGGCTACCAAAAAATATGTGTTGATTTGAGTAAGGTAAGGTACATAGATTCCTCCGGTCTAGGTATATTTTTAAGAAATCATACCTATTTGGCTAAATCCGGTGGATACATTCGGCTGATCGCTCCTTCAAAAGAAGTAAACGTTATTTTGGAGCTGACAAAGCTCCACAAGTTATTGCTTAAGTTTGATAGCGTAGAAAAGGCAATTAAGAGAGTTGTTTTTTAACATATTTTGTGGGAAGTCGATAACCCTTGGTTATCTTTGCCTCCCCTGTATTGCATTTACTTTCTGTTTTGTAACATCTCCGGTTTCAATGGATATATTATCCAATTTATCCTCTCAAATTAATCAATTTCCATCGGTTGTATATTACTCTCATCATGAATTATGCTGAGTTCTCGTTGTTTAATTTCAATACCTTCACGTAAATATTGCACTTGTTTTACCACACGGTAATATTTTTCCAATTCCTGTACAAACTGAGCTAATCCTTTTAAATCAATTTCTTTTAGCTCTTTTACAGATTTAAACTGTAGCATATATTTTCCCCCAAAAACATAATTATAGATTCTCTATTTTGCTTTTGTTTGTTGTCATTTGTTTTTTTATCTTTTGTGAATATTAAATAGTTTTCGTAGAATAGCTCTTTAGAAAAAGGTTGTCTAAGACCGGAAAAACCTTTATTGTATGAAACACCAAAAAAATTAGAATAATTGATCCATATCAAGGTATTATTCCCGAAATAGGTATTGATAAAGATATGCAGACAAAATACTCAGAACCATATCGAATATTTTTTCCCATCGGAATACTAGGTGCTATTACCGGAATTATGGTTTGGCTATTTCCTTGGTTGACAATGCTTTACATTTTACCTACTGCCTGGTTTTCCAATCCTTACCCTGTTTCAATTCACACAGAGTTATTGCTTGGCTTGTTCTTTTTGCCTATTATAGTTGGTTTTCTATTAACGGCAATTCCTCGGTTTGTAATGGGGACTCGCTTTTTAAATATATATGGAATTGCCTATTTTTTAGTTTTACAACTGTTACTAACCTTCTTTTCCGTTTTTTATAAAATTCAGTTGGTATTCTATTTTCTATATAGTTTGAGCCTTTTTTCTGCCTCTATTTTTATTTTAAGCAGATTTAGAGAATCCAAAACAAAAGTTTCTACCTATTTGTATTTTTCTTTTTCGGGAGTAGTATTTGGTTTCTTAGGAGGAATTGTCCTATTATTGTCCACCTATTTTCAATCCAATTTGTGGCTTGGACTAGGAAGGCATCTGGTTTTTTATGGTTTTTTACCGTTTCTTATAGTGAGCTTTGGAACCAAGCTAATTATACCCATTGTGGTAGGACAAAATCCTACACTCAAAGCTAAGTGGATTCAAACCGCTGAAAGTATACCAAAAAAGACAGTAAGTTTATTTACCGTTTTATACGCTTTCAGCTTTGTTGTAGAATCTTGGTCTATTTTTTACCACATTCCAAAGCTTCAAATCCTCTTTGGAGGGCTTCGTCTGTTTCTTTTGTTGTTTTGGTTTGTAAAATATTTTCACTTAAAAGAGTTTTCAGCTTTTAAGGGAACAATGCCTTTAGTGGTTTATATCTCTTGCTGGGTATTTTTGTTAGGACTTGCAGGGTACGCTTTTGGCGGAAGCCATGCAATACATTTTGCCCATATCTATTTTATTGGAGGTTTGTCTCTTTTTGTATTTTGCGTAATGGTTCGAGTTATTTTGTCACATGGTGGAAAAGACGTTTCTATCGAAAAGACATCCAAAGTTTTTTATTGGTTTGCCTTTTTGCTTATTTTGGCAGCTGTGACAAGAGGAACAGCTCATTTGTTTCCGACTATTTTTGTTTCTCATTTAGCTTATGCCTCTATTACTTACATGCTATTTTTAGCTGTTTGGAGTGTCTGGATAATACGTCATCTGTTCTGCAAGTGAAGAAGGCATAGAGAGAATACGGTACATACCATGCTTTTCTTTAATGACGTTCTCTTTTAAAAGCTGTGTGAAAGCTCTGCTCACAGATTCCGGTGTTGTTCCCAATAACAACGCCAACTGTTGTTTGGGGATTGGCAAGCTTACATAACTTTTGGTTGCATTGATTTCTTTTAAAAACAGAATAATTCGATCTTTTACGCTTAAAAAGCTTAGACTGAAAATTTTATTCCTAAAAAAGTTTACGTGTTTTATTGCCAAACAAGCAAAGATAAAACTGGCTTTGGCGTTCTGCAATAAAAATCTTTTGAACTCTCCTACCGGAAAAAAATGAACAATTCCGGCTGAAATGGTTTCTGCGAAGCCAGGGTAGCTAGATTCTTCCCCAAAAACAGGTGGAGCTGCGATTATATCATCTTTTTGAAATATGTGCAATATAGCTTCTCTTCCTTCCGTATCCAAGATATATACTTTAAATAATCCCGTTTTAACCACATAAAATCCCTCATATCTATCGCCCATACTGAAAAGGATTTCACCTTTGGAAAATTTCTTTTCCATTCGGAGTTGTTGTAACTCTGTTTTATACTCATTTTCTAAAGTTCGCCAGCTTGTTTCCATGGGTTAAAAATATTTATCAATTGCCTATTATATTTCTTGTTTTTGAACTCAAGTGTATTACACTATATTTATGGCTACAAATACAGCAAGTAAACCAATAAAAATTTTAATAACCGGCGGCTCCGGCCTGATCGGAAGCGCATTGATAGATAGACTAATTGACAATCATTTGTTATATATAGTTGGAAGAACAAAGGAAAATATCGCCAAAACCGTTTTAACTCATCCAAACTTTAAGTTTATTGATTTTGATCTTTCAAAAGACATGGAATTCAATTTTAATGAATCGGTGGATTGTGTTGTCCACTTAGCAGCAGTTACAAGCGGTATTAGCCATAAACAATTCTCAAGTTATGATAAACTAAACGTAATGGGCACAAAAAAAATCGTTTCTTGGACACAAAAAAATTCAATTCGTAAATTTATATTCGCTAGTTCCATAAGTGTTTATGGAGATACACTAAATCAAGAAGCAATCACGGAGACCAATGTTTTGAAAGGAAATACAAATTACTCTCTGTCCAAGATCGATGCGGAAAGAATTGTCCTTGATTCTTTAACCAATGCAACGGTTTTTAGGATTGCTTCGGTTTATGGGATAAATAGTAAGGGCTTAGTGCAAAAATTAATTCAAATGGCAAAAAAAAATTTTGTTCCTTACCCTTTTAGCGGAAATTTTAGGAAATCGTTTATATTTTTGGATGATTTGGTTGAATTTTTTGTTCGAGTCATAGAAAATAATGTAAAAGGTGTATTCAATATCTCCCACCCTGAGGAGGTTTTGTATGGCGATTTATTAGAGATCATTCAATCTCAATTGAAATTAAGAATTCTTCTAAAAATCCCTCTCAATCAAACCTTAATAAATATTTTTAGTACTTTTATCAGGTTTATTAGCTTAAATCAAAAAAGCTTGGATGCCGGTGCGTTATTTTCACCGGTTGTAGTGAATTCAAGTAAGGCTTATAAGCACTTTGATTATACCCCCAAAATTTCAATAGAAGAAGGGATTCAAAAGCTTCTGGATGGAAAAAAGGAATGATAAAAACAATCAAGCAACTAATTCTTCTCGCTATCGCTTCTTTAATCTTTTTAGTTCTTTTGTGGTTTGTGAAATTGATATGGTTTAAGCCTTTTCAAATATCTCACTTTTTTGAACGGGTATTTTGGGAAGAAGCGTTAGATGATCCCGAATTTCTTTCGAGTGTAAGAATACTAGAAAAATACGGAATAGATTTCCATAACGATGATTTAACAGACATATCACCGGAAAAAGCTCTCCGGGATTTGGAAGCAGACAAGAAAAATTTGGAAATACTAAAAAGCTATTCCGCAGATTCTCTTTCTACAACAGAAAAGTTTTCCAGAGAAATTCTGATTTGGAAATTGAGTAATTCGATCCAAGGTGAAAAATACATGTATCATAATTATCCTGTGAATCAAATGTTTGGACTTCAGAATGAGATGCCTTCTTTTATGGCGAGTGTTCATCAAGTCCATAATTCCAAAGAAGCAAAAGACTACATCACCAGGCTAAGCAAATTTAAAAAAAAGTTCAAACAATTGCAAGAACACCTAAAAATCAGAGAGCAAAAAAAAATCATTCCTCCTCTATTTATTATTAAAAAAGTGATAAAAGGAATCGAAAGCTTTACCAACCAGGACCCCAAGCAAAATATTCTTTACACTTCTTTTGTAGAAAAGTTGGATAAAGTAGACCAAATTGGAGAGAATGAAAAAAACTCCTTAAAAAAAGAAGTAGAAAATGAGATACAAAACTCCGTTTATCCGTCTTATGAATCCATTTTGAGCTACTTTCAAAAATTAGGTGAGAAAGCCAATAATTATGCGGGAGTCTGGAAACTCCCCGATGGTGATAATTTTTACAAATATATATTAAAAGTAAGAACTACAACCGACTTATCTCCTGAAGAAGTCCACAGTTTGGGCTTAAAAGAAGTTGATAGAATACAAAAAGAGATGAAAAACATATTACGTAATCTAAAAAAAATGCAATCCCAAAAAGGTATTTCTATTACCAATCAAATGATTCAAAATCCTATTCTCTTTTTGAATAAGCTTAGAAAGAATAAAAAGTTTTTATTTCCGGGCAACGACTCGGGAAAAGAGAGTTGTTTAAACGAATACAAAAACATTCTCCAAGAAATGGAGAATGGTCTACCCAAAATGTTCTCTAAAATTCCAAAAGCGAAGGTGGAAATTCAAAGAGTTCCCATTTACAAGGAAAAAACTATGCCCCAAGGTTATTATGAATCACCGGCAATGGACGGAAGCAGACCTGGGATTTTTTATGCAAATCTCAGAAGTATGGAAGAAGTTCCAAAGTTTGGAATGAGAACATTGCTCTACCATGAAACTGTTCCGGGACATCATTTACAAATTGGCTTGCAGCAAGAACTTAAAAATGTACCAACTTTTAGAAATTTTCAAAATTTTACTGCTTATGCGGAAGGTTGGGCACTTTATGCGGAACGCTTGGCTTGGGAGCAAGGGGTTCAACAAGACCCTTATAGCAATTTAGGACGATTACAAGCAGAGCTGTTTCGAAGTGTTCGCTTGGTCGTGGATACCGGTTTGCACTACAAAAGGTGGACAAGAGAAGAAGCGATAGAATATATGATAAAAAATACCGGTTACCAGGAAGACACCATCATCTCGGAAGTAGAAAGGTATATCGTAATGCCCGGACAAGCTTGTGCCTATAAAGTCGGAATGTTAAAAATTCTTGAACTGAGGGGAAAAGCACAAGCTAACTTAAAAAATAGGTTTGATTTGAAAAAGTTTCATGATGTAATTTTGGGTAAGGGAGCCATGCCTCTGAGTATTTTGGAAAAAATGTATGAGGAGTAGGTTTACCTTAATATCTTTTCCAAAAATAGGGAGAAAATAAAATCAAAACCGTAAACAACTCCAATCTGCCAAGCAGCATTAACAAGGATAACAACCACTTTCCGATTTGTGGAATTTCTGCAAAATTATTTACGGGTCCAACTTTTCCTAACCCAGGACCAATGTTTCCTAAAGAAGTAGCAACAGCACCAATAGAGGTCATAAAATCAACCCCTATAAATGCCATAATAATTGATGAAATGGCGAAAATCATAATATAAATCATGATAAATGCTATGATATTGTAGGTCGTTTCTTGAGAGACACCTTTTTTGTTTAATCTTACGGGGATAATGGCGGAAGGATGCATTTGTCTTTTTAGCTCCAAAAGGCTATTTTTTAAAAGAACTACGTGCCTTACGATTTTTATTCCACCGGCAGTTGATCCGGCAGACGCACCAAAAAACATCAAAATAAAAAAACAGACAGTGGCAAACGAACTCCATAAGGTATAGTCTGCCGTGACAAAACCGGTTGTTGTAACAATGGAAACAACCTGAAACATGGAATCTCGAAAGGATTGTTCCATGCTATGACCTGTTACTTTGTATACAGTATAGGTAATCATGATCGTAAAAAATGCAATTGCCAAGAAATAATACTTAAACTCTTCATTTTCTACAACTTTTTGAAAATTCCTTTTTAAGATAAAATATGTCACCGTGAAATTTGTTCCGGCTATAAACATAAAAAGAATGATGATATACTCAATCAAAGGAGAATTATAAAATGCAACGCTATCTTGTTTGGTAGAAAACCCGCCGGATGACATGGTTGTAAAGCTGTGGTTTATAGCATCATAAAAACTCATACCAGCACCCATGAGCAGGATTGTTTCCAAAACCGTCAAGCCTACGTAAATTATCCAAAGCCTTTTGGCTGTTTCTTTAATTCTTGGTTTTAGCTTGTCCGGAGAAATTCCAGGGGCTTCAGCAACAAACAACTCCATACCGCCAATTCCCAAAATGGGTAAAATGGCAACAGCCAAAACAATAATTCCCATCCCACCAATCCATTGAGTCATACTCCGCCATAGTAAAATCCCTTTGGGAATGGACTCGATATTGTTTAGAACAGATGCTCCTGTTGTGGAATATCCGGACATTGTTTCAAAAAAAGCATCCGTAAAATTTGGTATGACACCGCTATAAACATAAGGAAGAGAGCCGGTGGCAGACATAAATACCCAACATAGAGTTACTACGATGTAGGCATCTCGTTTGGTCAGTTCTTGCTTTTTTGTACTTTTTTGGTTAAAAAGTATCCAAGTAAACAAACCGGCTAAAATAGATAAAAAACCAGGATAAATAATTGCCTTAAAATCTTGCGAACCATAATACAAAGAAAACGGAAGGCAGAGTAACATAAAAAAACCGTTGATAAAAGTAAGAAGACCCAAAATTCTTATAATTACCTTTAGGTTAAACTTCATTAAAAAATTCTCCTACTTCACGAATGCAGTCGGGAGTGGATAGAACTACAACTCTGTCTCCGGGAATAAACCTTGATTCTCCGGTTGCAGCGTATCCTCTACGATTCCGAATGACACCTCCTACGATAGCATCTCTTGGAAAGTTTAAATCTTTGAGCTGTTTGGTGGTAATTTTAGAATTTTCTTTAATTTGGTATTCTACAATTTCTGCCTCAACACCAGGGATGCTTGTCATGGAAATCACTCCGCCTTGCCGTAGATAACGAAAGATAAAATTTGCCGTTATTAGTTTTTTGTTGATCATAGCATCAATCCCAAGATTCTGAGAAAGGTGAATATAGTCTATATTTTCAACCAAGCTAATGGTCTTTTTTACTCCATGGTTTTTGGCTACCAAACAGGACAAAATATTGGTTTCCGTATTACCGGTAACGGCTATAAATGCATCCATATCGCTAATCCCTTCTGCCTTTAAAAGACCAATATCCCTTCCGTCACCATGGACAACAAGTGTGTCATCTAATTGATCGGATAGCTCTATACACCTGTTTTTGTTTTGCTCAATAATTTGAACTTTGTAGTTTTTACTCAACACCTTTGCTGCGTTTAAGCCGGTTTTGCTTCCACCCAAAATCATAACATATTTTATTTTGGATCTCTTTCTTCCTGTTAAATCCAAAACCCTATCCACTCCTTCCGGCTCTGCAATAAAATAGGCGTGATCGTTTAGTTGAAAACGAGTTTCTCCCCTTGGTATAACGGTTTTGTTGTTTCTCAAAATAGCAATGGTAACAAAGTTATGATCCGGATTCAGATAAGCCGTTTCTATATTTGATTTTCCCAAAAGTAGGCTGTCGCTATCAATGGTGATTCCTATCAGGGATAATTTCCCCCTATCAAAGTCGTAATTATCGGTTAAAGCAACTTCTCGAAGTAGCCACTGAATTTCAGTTGTTGCCAAACCTTCCGGGTAGATTACCTCGTCAATTCCAAGGTTTTTTAGATCAAGTTTACTTCTGTTTAAAATGAATTCTGAATTGCTAACTCTTGCTACGGTTTTCTTTACCCCTAGGTGTTTTGCGATAATAGCCGTAGCTATATTTGTTTCTTCTGAGGAAGTTACCGCAATTAATAAATCTGCCTGAGAAACATTTGCTTCTTCTAAAACACTATACGAAATGGAAAAGCCTTTAACAGTAACAACATCGAGTTTATTGGCTACTTGTTTTAATTTTTCTTGGTCAATATCGATTAAAACTATATCCTGATTTTCTTGAGTTAATAGTTTAGCAAGGTGGAAACCTACGTCACCGGAACCCGCTATAATGATTTTCATAAATCCCTCATGGTAAATACAAAACTCAAAAATAGCCAAGAATGTAAAATATTATTTGTTCCAAAAGAAAATCTTTTGATTATCCATGGATGTTATTCAATGCTTGTATTGCCAATAAAATATACTATGATTAGAGTGATTTCCGTGATTAACATGATTGGATTCATTTGATTTTAAAGGATTTTCTTTAATTCCATATCCGAAAACCACTCCGCGTTGAGTATAGTAAAGACAAATACTCTTTCTATCTTGTAGAAATTACAACATAGAATATCTATAATAAATAGTTTTTCTTGTTTTTTTATCAGATAGGATATTCAAGTCATAATTATAAAGATATTATTTTCCTATTGACTTTTTTGTGTTGCTTTTTAAGTTTTGACTTATATGTTTGTTCTCTATTTGAGTGGATTGGATTCAGTAAAAATGTATACAAAAGAAGAAGCAAGAGAAAAAATTAAAGTCCTAGCGGAAAACTTTGAAGCAAAGCTCGATTATATCAAAAATTCCGGCGAGTACAAAGAGGCACAAATTGAAAGAGAATTCATACAGCCACTTTTTGAATATTTGAACTGGAATATAACTAATGAAGGAATCGCAAACCCTGCCGACAGAGAATTTATAGTTCAAGCCAGAACGGATTATATCTGGCAGGCTTATTCCTATTCTTATTCCACTCAGGTCAGACCCCAGTACGAAAGAGTAGACTTTGAAGAGTTTCGTTTTTTTGATTGTACATTTCCTGTTAAAAACCATGAGACTTTAAACAATTACTGTGTGACAAAATCAAATAAAACATCTACATCAATTGAAAGTGAGTTAAGGATGATTCGTTCATTAGAAATGAAATTAGATTCCCTTGTCTACCAACTCTACGAGCTGACACCTGAAGAAATAAAGATTGTGGAGGGGAAAGATTGAACTATCCCACCTTAGCCGCTTACACAACAAAGAGTATTTAAATCGCCTCTGTGCGGTGGGTTTTTTAAATGCTGAAATCGGCATCCAAGCTCAGCAGGATATTTTTATTGCATTCGACTGGGCGTGGGAAGAGTTTCGCCTTTACGATGCTTTGCGTCGTGTATCTATATTGAAAGATGAAAAAGAGCTTTTTCGAGCTTTGCTTTTGTTGATGTACATTACGCTTTTGAGGCTTAAGAAAGATGAGACTTTGGCAAAACAGTTTTTGCAGGATGTGGTGGATTTGATAATTGACTTTAGCGAGAAAGCTCGCCGAGAAGGTTTACTTGCTTTAGAAGATGATATTCCAGAATTAAAAGATGAGTTTATTCAGAAGGGAATCCAGTTAGTTGTAGATGGAACTGATCCCGAATTGGTTCGAGGAATTATGGAAACTGAGCTCTATACCATAACAAATACTTTTACCGAATACCTTTTATACTTCAACTTTATCTTCAAAAATATTTCAAATCCTCAGTTAAACCAAATTTCAGAGCATTATCTAAACTCTCTTATGCTTAGCCTGTATGAAATCGAAAACCTCAAGACTCTAGCAGACAAGTTGGTATCTCTTTTCAAGCAATTTCAAGAAAATGAAAATTCTGAAATCTTTCAAAATTATCCCAAGCGTTTTATCCACATTTTGCAACTCTTAAAAACCGATTTCCAGGATTCCATCAAAGAAGAGGTCTTAGAGAACCACAAAAATACTTTGAAAATCAAATCTAAAGCATACTATTCAATAATATGGAATGATTTTAACCACAGATACACACTGATTAACACGGATATGGGGAAGTATTGTTATTATAAAGTATATTTATGATAATTATAAATTGATAATTATAAATAAATGCGTATTATATGAAAATAGTTTTATAAAAATCCGTAAGGGATAAGTGCGAGATTCACTATATAAACTATTCAATTTTTTATTAATCAAAAAAATCAAACAGGAATTAAAAAATCGGTGTCCATCTGTGTAAATCTGTGGTGAATAACAAAAAGATATGGGTAAGGATTCAGGTTCAAAAAACATTCTAACCAATACAAGGAGATTAAAAAATGGGAAAAGTTATAGAAAAAGTTAAACTTATCAACTATGATGATGTAAGTGCTTGTAAAAGAGGCTATGTTTCCAAAGAAGAAATTAGATTTTTGGAAACAGATGCTATCATAGATACCGGTTCCGTAATGTCCAGTTTACCGAGAAAGATTGTAGAACAATTAGGGCTTTTGATTGAACCGGAAAATCAAGTTAGGCTTGTTTATGCGGATGGACGCAAAGAATCCGTTCCCAAAGCAAACGGATTAACCATCATTATGTTTGGTAGAAACTGGACAGGAGAATGTATTTGTCAAGAAAATAGTGATCATGTAATCATAGGACAAATTCCTTTGGAGCAAATGGATTTAGTTGTAGATTGTAACAAGCAGGCGGTCTATCCAAACCCGGAAAATCCTGATCAAGTTACTCTGTTGGCTCTGTGAGGAAATATTTAAAGTAATGGATAAAAGATGTTTCTACCCAGGGTTAAACATAACAATTCTATTATTTGTTCCAAAAGAAAATCTTTTACATATCCATGGCTGGAGTAGAATAAACAAAAAAGTAATTTACAATTTAATCTAAGGTCTTTTTTATCATTCATAATAAGTAATGCTAAAAGGATATATCCTTGTATGAAAAAAATACTTGTCATTGATGATCAGGAAGCTATTGTTTATCAGGTTGCGTATATATTAAATCAAAATGGCTATCAAATAATAGAAGCCGAGGATGGGGAAAAAGGTTTACAACTTGCCAAAACGGAAAATCCGGATTTAATTATATGTGATATTATGATGCCCAAAGTAGACGGATATGCAGTGTTTCAAGAACTAAAAAAAGACCCCAAAACAGAAAATATTCCATTTTTATTTTTAACCGCCAAAGGTGCAAAAGAAGATATTAGAATCGGGATGAATCTGGGAGCAGAAGATTATCTTAGCAAGCCAATAGATTTGGGAGAATTAGTCCAAGCCGTAGCCACACAACTCAAAAAAAAAGAAATCAATGATAAAATATCAGAAATAAGGTTAAAGGAAATCAAGACAAACCTAAATCAAACTCTTCCCGAAGGATTAAATACGCCTTTGGAGAAAATTTTAGAAATAGCTAATCAACTCAAGCTAAACCTTAAAAACCTTCAAGAATCTTCCATACAAGAACTACTAGATAAACTACATTCTTCTGGTGAAATACTTCATAAACGAGTTGAAAATTTTATAATTTTTGCACATCTGGAATTTATTCAAAAGTCTCCGGAGAAAATAGTGGAACTTCACCAAAAAACATTAGAAAATCCTAAAGATATTATTGAAAATATGGTATTAAAAAAAGCAATAAGCGAAAATCGTGAAAAAGATATTGATCTAAAAGTAGAAAATGCTAAACTAAAAATTTCATCTATGTATTTTATGAAAGTTCTGGATGAAGTTATAGAAAATGCTTATAAATACAGCAGTCGAAATACGCCTATAGAAGTTTTATCTTTTGTGGATTCGGATAGGTATATCCTTTCCATGCAAAATATCAGCAATACTCCTGAAGGTCTTATTTCCGTAACGAATTTACAAAATAAAGAGCAAATAGAACATTTAAAAAACGGATTAGGATTAGAAATTGTAAAAAAAATTCTTCAACTTCACGGAGGCTTTTTTACAATTAAAGTAAACAATGAAAATGTAGTTAAAATAAATTTTACACTACCTATATCCTCCTAAACAAAAAGGAAAATCCAAATGGCTAAAATTCTCGTAATTGACGACTCCAGTGTAATAAAAATAAAAATTACATCCATACTGGAAATGGAAGGACATGAAGTTTTGTCCGCAGAAGAAGGAAAAACAGGCATTCAATTAGCAAAATCGAATCTACCTGATTTAATTCTTTGCGATATTATGATGCCAGAAATGGATGGGTATCAAGTGTTCCAAGAACTCAAAAAAAACAAAGAAACTTCCACAATTCCATTTTTATTTTTATCTGCAAAAGCGGATAAATCAGATTTAAGAATAGGGATGAATTTAGGGGCTGATGACTATCTTACCAAACCGTTTGAGATTGATGATTTGCTAAAAGCAGTAGATACACAAATCAAAAAGAAACAAACACAGGATTTCTTGTCACGAAAAAAACTAGAAGAACTACGAGCCAATCTAAGCCTCACTCTACCCCACGACCTTATAACACCTTTGACTGGCATATTAGAAACAACCAGCCAATTGAAAGCCAATATAAAAAAAATGCCTGAAAATAGTATTCAAAATATGCTAGAACACATTGAATCTTCTGGAAATACCCTACAAAGGCATATTGAAAATTTTGTATTGTATACACGCTTGGAAATCATTGCCCAAAATCCAAAAGAAATCGAGAAACTGCAAAAAGCCGAATGTAGCAATCCATACGAAATTATTCAAAAGTATATAGTAGAAAGAGCTAGTAATTTTGATTATACAGGTTCGATTCAAGTAAACGTCCCAAATGTCACAATAAAAATCGGTGAACTGTATTTTATAAAACTGATCTCGGAAATCTTCCAAAACTTTATTTGCCAATTTAAAAACTTAAATGGTACAATAATAAATGCAACGCAAAAGCCAGAAATAATTCACATCACTATCGAACCTCAAAACCCAAAAGCAACTTTATTAAATGAAAACGTCTTAAATGAAACAGGACTGGGAATTGATATAATCAAAAAGATCGCACAGCTTCATGGTGGAGAATTTATTGTGGATAAAATAGAGTTCTTGAAAATGACGGTAGTTTTACCGTGTATTATTTACTAATCACTCCCTTCGGCTACGGATCAGGGAGCAGATATGTCCGTTCGGGAAAAAAATAAAGGAGAGCTAAGATGAATGAACACATTCAAAAAGTTTCAACCGGAATTGAAGGTGTAGATGAAATTTTGTATGGAGGTTTAATCTGTGGACGCTCTTATTTACTCAGTGGAGGTCCGGGAACGGGCAAAACAACCATAGGATTTCATTTTCTAACGACAAATGAAAAAGAAAAGTCAGCCTTTATAACATTTGGTGAATCAGTAAATCAACTAAAAACCAATGCGGCTATTTTAGGTTTTGAGATGGCAAACGTTTCCTTTTTGGACTTCAGCCCAACTTCCGAGTTTTTTACGCAGTCCCAAAGCTATGATATATTCTCCAGTTCCTCTGTCGAAAGTGAGCCTTTTATTCAAAAAATAATGGCAGAGTTTCAAAAAAACAAACCTCAAAGAATATTTATCGATTCCATGACTCATCTCAAATACATCACACCTGATACACATCAATTCAGAAAGATGGTTTATGGATTTTTGAGGTATTTAAATGAGCTAAAAGCTACGGTTTTATTTACTTCAGAAAATGATACCAAAACAGAAGATAGTGATCTCCGATTTTTAAGCGACGGAGTTATTGAACTGGAAAGAACCCATTTCGAAAGAACAATTTCAGTTCTCAAATTCAGAGGCTCGGATTCAAAATCTGGAAAGCATGTGTTTAAAATAGGGGATAATGGAATCGAAGTCTTTCCCAAACTTGTTCCGGCAACTTATAGCAGAGAATTTAAAAAAGAGACAATTAGTTCCGGAATTCCGGATTTGGATGAGTTGCTCCATGGTGGAATTGAAAGAGGCTGTGTAAATATCATAACAGGACCCACCGGTGTCGGAAAAACGAGTCTTGGGCTTCAATTTATGAAAGAGGCTGCCGGAAGAGGTGAACGTTCGGTTATATATACTTTTGAAGAAGCCAAAAACCTTTTAATCGAAAGGTCTGAAAATATCAATATTCCCGTTAGGAAAATGATGGAGAAAGGTTATCTTTCTTTAATCCAGATAGAACCAACCAAGTATTCACCGGATGAATTTGCCTATCTTGTAAGAAAAGAAGTAGAAGAGCAAGATACCAAAATTATTATGTTAGATAGCAGCTCAGGCTATAAACTATCTATGAAAGGAGAAGATATAGTATATCATTTACACTCTATTTGCAAATATATGATAAACATGGGAGTTACGGTAATTTTAATCAATGAAGTAACCAATATCATAGGAGATTTTTTGGCTACGGGTCTGGGTATAA
The DNA here is from genome assembly GCA_024233865.1 of Leptospiraceae bacterium. Taxonomy (GTDB): domain Bacteria; phylum Spirochaetota; class Leptospiria; order Leptospirales; family Leptospiraceae; genus JACKPA01. The sequence goes on from JACKPA010000020.1 coordinate 48,651, forward strand.
GCTATTTGGCGGATAATTTAATCTTTTTACGCTACTATGAATACAAAGGAGGCTTAAATAAAGCTATAGGTGTGCTAAAAAAAAGACTTACAAGTTTTGAAAAAACTTTACGGGAGTTTGAAATTACCGGGTATGGGCTCAAAGTAGGAAAACCTCTTCTTGATTTCAGAGGAATTATATGAGTGGAAATCCAAAAGCAGAATAGCAACTTGAAAAAAATCCTCCTGCTAATTAAATCCAAAGAAAATTTGAGTCTTTTGCGTTTGTATTTGGAAAAGGATTATACTACCATAATTCCAGACTCAAATCGAAACCTAGATGATTTTGATATGTGTATAACGGACGGATTATCTTACCAAGACTTCAAACCAATCATAGAAAGCAAAAGAAATCAGTCTCACCCTATCTTCCTTCCCCTCATTTTGGTGACAACCAGAAACTATGTTTCAAAAGTGACTCAATTTTTGGGAGAAGGGATAGACGAATATGTTATAAGCCCTGTGGAGAAGCTCGAACTGTCTGTTAGAATAAAAAACTTGTTTAAAATGCAAGACATGACAATCCAATTAAAAAAATCCAATGTTACTCTGGAAAGTGAAAATTACAAAAAAACGGAATTGCTGTCTGCCATTTTAGAAAACGCCCAGAATAGTATTGCTGCCTTTGTTTCCATAAGAGACCCAAGCAACCAAATTGTTGATTTTGAATGTATCCTATCAAACCCATTTAATAATTTCCTTTTTAATTTTAAAAAAGAAGAACCCGGTAATAATAAACTGCTCACCAAACAACACTCTATAGAATTGTTTGACAAGTGCGTTAAAGTGGTAGAGACAGGTGAAAGTGAAGAATACGAACAATGCTTTATTGTAGACAATAACGACGTTTGGGTGCATGGAACCATAGCCAAATTGGGAGACGGTTTTGTTTCGACTTATTTGGATATAACCAAGCAAAAATTTAACGAAATAGAATTGAGACACATCAATGGGATTCTGGAAAGAAGAATGGAAGAGAGAACTTGGGAGTTGCAAGAAAAAAAGGCTCTGCTTTCTGCCGTCTTGGACAGCTCATTGGACGGAATCGCCTTTTATAAAAACATTCGAAATGAGGATGGGATAGTTGTTGATTTTGAGTTTATTCTTGCCAATGAAAGAACCCATAAATTTTTTAACAAACTGGATAAAGACCTAAACGGCAAAAGGTTTTTACAAGAATTTCCAAACCTTCAAAATTCTACCTTATTTGCGAAGTCTCTGGAAGTCACCAACTCCGGAGTTACAGAGGATTTTGAAGAAAGTTACAAATTGGAAAATTCGGATTTGTATTTTTATTACACCATTGTAAAATTAGGAGATGGTTTGGTGACAACTATTTCTGATATAACCAAACGAAAACAAGCCGAAATTACCCTACAAAAAATAAATGACGAGCTTGAGCTCAGAGTACAAGATCGCACAAAAGAGTTACAGGAAAAAGAAGAAAAACTAAAAGAAGCCCTCCACAAAGAAAAAGAACTAAATGAAATCAAATCAAGGTTTATATCAACCGTCTCCCATGAATTTCGAACTCCTTTGGCAACCATACGGTCTTCTTCTCAAATGCTAAAACGTTACAAAAACAGATTATCACTTGAAGAGGAAACCAAGATTCTTTCTGAAATTGATGAAATGTGTGTTAGGCTAACTGAGTTACTCGAAGAGATTCTATATATAAGAAAAGCAGAAGCAAACAAAATTGACTTCAACCCTGAGTCAGTTGATTTACGAGAACTTGCTGAAAAAATTATTTACCAGTTACTTCTATTGGTTGAACGAAAAGATCGTATTATATTAGAAATTTACGGAGAAGAATCAAATCGAACCTTTGATAAAAAATTACTCCGGCATATTCTTACAAACCTATTAACAAACGCCTTGAAATTTTCACATCCGGACACAAGTGTGAATTTGCAAATTATTTATGAATCAGACTATACGATCATCAAAGTAATAGATCATGGTCATGGAATTCCAGCGGATGCAAAAAAGAACATCTTTCAACCCTTTTTCCGAGCAGAAAATGTGAAAAATATACAAGGAACTGGTTTGGGTTTATCCATTGTCAAAAGTTGCATAGAAAGGCATAACGGAGAAATCTCGTTTGAAAGTTTTGAGAAGCAAGGAACTACGTTTATAACGAAATTTCCTATTTTAATAAAGAGTGATTAACACAATACGAATTTGTAAATATTTTTTAGAAAAATTGATCCATGTCAATTACATTTACAAAAACCCATTTATAAAAAACATAATATTTTTATTGTAAGCGTCAAACTAAATGCCATGAAAAAAAGCAGTTTTTATAATGACAACAACTGTCTATAGCTTATTACCGCAGATGCCCAAAAACTCTATTTTTAAAATAAGCCTTAATAAATTCCGGTGTAATAACCCATGGCAAAAGGGTATCCAACTCTTCATTTGTCCTAATAAATGGTAGCCTCTCCAACACATACATCCAATACCAAAAAGGCTCGTGTCCGTTTGCTTTTGCAGATTCCGTAATACTATAAATAGAAGCAGTGGCATCCGCACCACGCGGACTTCCTCCAAACAACCAATTTTTTCTACCGACAACAAAAGGTCGAATTGTGTTTTCACCCCAGTTGTTGTCTATCGGAATTCTATCCGTTCTTCGGAAGTTGTTCGCTTCCTTGCTCCAAGAGAGCCTTTAAACTCCAAGCAACTACTTTGCCTTCGTTTGATTGGAAGCCACTCAGTCACAGTAGTTGCATTGGAAAAACCTGGTTTGCTTGGAGAAACAGGCTACCGCCTGCTTCGTGTATGCCCTAACGTAAACCGAAATCTTTACGCAACTCCCCCTTTAGACTACTTAAATTTCCTAAAGTCCAACCCGTTTTAAGGCAAAGCCCGTTCGATTGGGTATGTAAACCTTTAGGTGATACCAATTTTCTCCTGCTTGGTAGGGTCGATACGGAATAGAATCATCTATCCTTTGGTGACCACCATATTTTCCCGAATCACTATTCAAAACGATTTTATATTCACCAGGCAATGTTTCAAAAGCATAGTCCGGATATGATTGAGTAGGATGAAAATTAAAAATAAAAATAAGTCCTTTCCTTTCAAAAATCAAAACCTGATCAGAAACGTGTTCGAAAATCAAATGAGGAAAGTTTTGTTCCAGAATTCCTTCTTGTTTAACGAGGTTTATCATATCTCTATCGAATTCGGAAAGAAATTTATAACGCAATTCCTTATTATCAACTAAACTCCATTGTCTTCTTGCATGGTGGTAAGACCAATTATTGCCTTGTCTTGGAAAATCTATCCACTCTGGATGACCAAACTCATTCCCCATAAAATTTAGATAACCACCACCGGCTGTGGAGATAGTAATCATGCGAATCATTCGATGCAAGGCAAGACCTCTATCCACGTTCATATTGTTATGAGCAACGTGCATATCCCAGTACATATCTTTGTCTATCAAACGGAAAATGATCGTTTTGTCTCCCACAAGAGCTTGGTCATGCGATTCTGCGTAATTGATTGTTTTTTCATCCCATCTATGGCTGGAAAGCTCATGGAACATGTTTCCAACGTGCCAATCATCATCTTTTTTCTCTTTGATTAGCTTTATCCAATAATCGGGGACTCCCATTGCCAATCTATAATCAAACCCCATTCCACCGGATTCTATTGAAACGGAAAGTCCAGGCATTCCGCTCATTTCTTCCGCAATGGTTATTGCACTTGGGTTGACTTGGTGGATTAGCTTATTGGCAAGAGTCAAGTATGTAATTGCTTCTTCATCTTGTCCGCTATCATAGTATTGGCTATAACTTGTGAAGTCTCTCGAAAGACCATGATCAAAGTATAGCATACTCGTGACCCCATCAAAACGAAAACCATCAAAACGATATTCATCCATCCAGAATTGGCAATTAGATAGTAAAAAATGGATAACTTCATTTTTCCCATAATTAAAGCATCTGGAATCCCATGCAATATGATCACCCTTAGGACCATCATGAAAATATTGGTAAAGAGTTCCATCAAAGCGACTCAATCCTTCCACTTCATTTTTCACTGCATGAGAATGTACGATATCCATTATCACTGAAATTCCGGCAGTGTGACACTCGTCTATCAAGGCTTTCAATTCGTCTGGAGTTCCAAATCGAGAAGATGCCGCAAAATAATTGGATACATGATAACCAAAAGAACCATAATAGGGATGTTCTTGGATTGCCATAAACTGAATTGTGTTATAACCTGCTTTGATAACCCTGTGTAAAACGTTTGTTCTAAATTCTTCATAAGTGGCAACCTTACCATTTTCGTCAGCCATTCCAACGTGGGCTTCATAAATCAAAGGAGGTTCATTTTTTCTTTGAAAAGGAGGATTTTTCCACTGATAAGGCTTATCCGGATACCATACTTGTGCATTAAAAACGTATGTTTGAGGATCTTGGACTACTCTTCTCGCATAAGAGGGGATTCTATGACCTTCTCCACCCTTCCAATACAAAAACAAATGATATAACTGACCATGTTCAATTGCATTTAGCGGAATTTTTATCTCCCAAACCCCATTGTCCAAGCGCTTCAATGCAAACTCATTTCTAACTTGCCACTTTGTAAAATCCCCAAATAAATAGATTCCTTCTGCATTAGGAGCCCACTCTCGAAATACCCAATGGTCAGCTTTTTTGTGCAAACCGAAATATTCATGACCGGCAGAAAACTCTTTTAAGGTTTTACCCTGTGTTAGTTCTTTTTCTTTGTGAATCGCGTTGTCAATCCTTCGATTGATAGCATCTTTGAACGGATTCAACCATGGATCGTTTTTAATAATTACAGGATCATTCATTTCTATTGTATTGTTCCAAATTGATTTTTAAGTATAGGATTTAGAAGTAGTTTTAAGATACAACACAATTAATAAAAATGTTTTTAAAATGAAAATATAGTTTAAAAGAACTTGTTATTTATATTTACCATAGTCGTTGCCATTATTATCTGATTGTCGGGGTAGTTTAATTCTTAGCTCCGAAATAATAAAAACAAACAATATAACCATCAAACAATAAAGAGGAATTTTTCCATACAATGCATAGGGAGTTACCTCGCTACTTTTTGGGATTTCTTGTAATAATACTTCTTTGCTTTCCAAACCTTTGGATGTTTGAAGGTATTCCCCCTTGGGTGAAATAAAAGATGAAAAACCTGAAAGGGTTGAACGCACTACATACCGTCCGGTTTCAATAGCTCGAAATTTAACAGCTCCCGAATGTTGGTAATTTTCGAGGTAATTTCCGAACCATGAATCATTAGCCAAATTTACAATAAAATCAGGCTTTTCCGGTAATTGTAAGAAATTTCTCACTAAATCAGGATGCATGGCTTCATAACAAATTAAAGGAAGGAAATAGCCCTTTTTCAACCGATCTACTTTGGGCCAATTCGCAAATAACGCGTCTAAATTGTTTATCTGGCTTAAGTCTTCTTGTTTGAAAGGTTGTAATATGGCTTTATTTTCTCTTGGAATGTATGAATACTCCAAAAGCTTTGAAGTTTCACTTTGTTTATAATAACCCGTTTCCGGAAAAATTTTCCTTAGAATAGGAAATTGTTTTTCAAAAGGAAGAAATTCGCCAATAGGAAGGAGCAATTGTTTTTGATAAGTATCAGCTCGTTTTCCGTCCAAGCCAAAAACAGAAGCCAAGTTAAACAACTTTCCGGACTTGCGATCCATTTCATTATAAATGATTGTTTGGCGACCGTACTTGGACAAAAATCCAAGTATGGAATGAAAGGTTACGGAATAAATGGAATGATCAATATTTTCTTGACTATCATCAATCCCGTGAAAGGGAATCGCCGATTCTGGCAATACCAACATATCCAATTTACCATGAGACTCATAAATTGCTTTGAGGCTTAGTTCAAAAACTGTAGTTAAAGCAGCTCTGGCATATTCAAAATCTTCCTTTTTATTGGCAACAGCCCTACCTGTATTGGGCTGAATAATGGCTATGGTAACGGTTCCTGAAGTATTTTGTGTGTTCCAATAAAGTTTATAAAACCCAAAAAGATACACCAAAACAAGAATCATGAAAGCAACCGAAGTATGAACATGAACTCTATGTTTAAAGTTAATTAAAACTTTTTTTAGTATCTTCGGTATGTAGTTGAAAGTTGCTTTGAATCCTTTTTGCTTTTTATAGTGGAAAAAAAATTTTCCAACAACTAAAACCAAATATCCCTTCAAAAATAGTAAAAAACTTAAAACATACACACTAAAAAAAGAGGCAATTTGGATTTCCAGAGTATTTCCTACGGACAAGTTCCCATAAAACCAAGGAAAAAGTTGATACGTCCAAATATCCGTAGCCATCGCTACAATTGCATAAACCCAAATGACAGACACTTTGCTAAATTTGAGAATTAGATTGGAAAAAAAGAATAAAAACAAAACCTTAAGGTTGGCAATTACAGAATAAGTGATAAAAAACAGGCTGGCGGTTAGCAAATTTGCATTGGAAATGTTTCGTACTCCCTTAAAAACCCAGGGAAAAGCAAATAGAGTAATGGAAAAGGATAAGGCTATATAAATTAGAATAGAATAGAAAATGTTATATTTTTTCGTTTTTCTGGAAAGTAAAATCAAGCCAATAGGAGTTAACAAAGAAAAAATGCTATTTGCAAAAGGTTCAAGTCCTAATAGTACCCCTAAGCCGGTTATTAAAATCAAAACAATTTCGATCATGAAAATCCTAAAAAAGCAACTTGTTGAGAAAAATACCACAGCCGTCTTGGCTGTGATTAGTATTTAGACGAATTTCTATATTTTCATTAGGTTATTGATTATTCTTTGCATTGGTGGCCATTTTCATATAGTATGCTTTTACGTCATACCAAGATTGACCACCCCACTCAAAATTAGTAGCTTGCAAGTGATCCACTCCTGTTGTGTACCAGTTAGTATCCGGTCCACCTTTCCATGTTCCCCATTGTTGAGACGTATGAGGAACTACCCCGTCGTTCGCACCACCTTGTCCGTAAAATAATCCTCCAGCCCAAGTAATAGGATATAGAATTCCCATTAAAGGATGTTGGATTAAATCAGCAATGGTAATGTACGAACCATAAGAGTAGTATTTAACTCCACTTACATTCGGGGTATTTTGGTTAAAAGTTGCCAGAGTTGGAATTGCAAGAGACTTTGCCATAGCAATTACATCTTGTTCTCCACCACTGTATATGAGCTGACCAAGTACATTTACAAGAGCACCAACAAATGGCTCTAACCAATTTGGAATTACTGCCAAACCAATGTCTGCAACCGGACTTCCTTTATGAACAGCGTTCAAAGAAGTGTATACCGCCACTTTGTTTGCCATTCCCAAATGGGTTATCATATATCTACCATCTAGCCCACCTTGAGAGTGTCCAATATAGTTGATTTTAGAATATCCATTTGCTGCCATCCAAGTTAGAATCTGACTTTTTTGCTCTTGTGCTCTGTATTCCAAGCCTTGCATAGCCGTTTTTCCGGGTGTCAGAACGTCAACTCCTTGTGAACGAAGATAATCGTCCATTCCACCCCAGTATTTTACCAAGCCATTTAACATTCCCTGAGTGTCATCAAACCCAAGAATTCCATGACCGAGTACAATCGGATATGAGCCAGCTAAAGGTTTGCTTGCTTCACCACCTCCGGACGCAAAAACGCCGGTAGAGAAAATGAGTGTAAATGCCAAAAAATAAGAGATTACTTTGAATTTCATAATTATGTACCTTCCTAACCCAATTCAGACGTTTCATTTTTAAAAATTCAAGCAAAAAAAAATTGTTTCTGAACATTTTTTATATGAATATTTTTGGATCTTAGTAGTGAGCTGTCAAGTACCGTAGCCATAGTTCGACTAAGCTCACTACAAGTCTTGGCTGAGATATTACAGGCTGGATTATAATACTTTACAATTTCTTTTGCTTGACTACTTAATAACAGTAATTCTCACATTCACAGTAAGGTTCATCCCAATCATTGTTATCTTGGTTTTGTATACCCTTAGGTATTTCCTTCCCTCTCAGCTTTGTTTCGATATAATTTTTTATTTTTGAGTCTAATTTTGTAACTTCACCTTCTTCAAAGATATATTGTTCTCCTGCACTTACTTGAGTCTTGGAAAAAGAAAACGCTTCTTTTAGCTCCAATTCACCCTTAACAACATAAACTCCGTTTTTTAGCTTACTTCCTTGGTAAGAAATTAAAAATTCGGTTCCCTTTACTTGAACGGAAGTATGACCAAGTTGTATTTTAAAAGGTATGTTTCCATTGTAATAGACTTCTCCATACTCCAACTCACCCATGTTTTGCAGTCCGATAACATAACTTGAACTATCTAGTACGCTAATGTTGACACCTTTGTTGGTAACAAGGTCAACCTTACCGCTTTCTACGGAGATTGTGTCTTTGAATACCAATTCTTGGGATGTGCTTGTGTTAGTTGTCTCTCCGCCAATTCCAAACAAACTGCTAAACAAACCTCCATAACTGGTAAGTGTGGATTTTCCACTAATGGATTTAATGGTAGCCTGTACAACTGATTGTGAATATACGTTTATCGAGAAAATGCAACTCAATACGAATATTATTTTCCACATAATTTGTCCTTATAATTTGATTGCATGGCGTTGTTATCCCAAAGCTAGACTGTAAAGTGGGTGATCTTGGATTATCTCGTAATAAGCAGCTCCGAACATATCTTTTATATCTTTGGATTTACCATATCTTTCTAAAATCTTAGTTTCCATTTCTGTTTCTGTTTGTAATAGGGTAACGTTCATCATTTTTAAAGATAGTATTTCAGCCAACCTTGTGATTCTATCTACATCTGAAACTACTGCCAAATCTTCCAATGAAAAGTTTTGGTTGTTAATTACATCTAAAAATATGTCAGGCATTTTCCAATATTTAAAAACTTTTTCACCCATTTGGATGGAGTTGATGGTAAACTTCGCTTCTTCAATGTCGTACAAGTTTTTAACTCCAAATTCGTAGATTTTCAGAACTTCCGCATACTGTTTTACGCAGTTAATAGCCAATATGGTCATTCCGATTTTTCTAAGTAAAGCAGACAAAAAAACGGTTTCTCCGATTTTTTTCATTCCCAAAGGACTAGATAAATCAAAAGCAACCAAAGCAGTTAGAATTGGTAATTCTTGGAGAAATTTTACATACAGTTCGGACTGCAAAGAACTATTGAATTTCTTTTTGGAAAACAAAAACACGAGATTTTTGATTGTCTTAATCCCAAGTAGAGTAATTGCATCTTTTAACGTATGGATTTTACCCGACCTGCCATAAAAAGACGAATTGGCAAGCCGAATGATTCCCGCACTAATGGATTTGTCTGATGCTACTATATTTTCCAATTCATTGATTCCAAGCTCAGGGTCCTCGGTATCAAAAGTCAAAACATTATACACAACATTGGATAAAGGTGGAATTTTAACATCGTTTAGTTTGATATAATTCTTTTTGTTTACAACGATTTCTTTGTTATAAATCAATTCATTCCGACCAAATATTTTAGCCAGTTTATCAATAATTTTATCATTGTTCAAAGGTTTTAAAATAAAAGCATCTATTTTTAGGGGTAACAACCCTTTTATCAATTCTCTACCGGAATTGCTTGTTAGGATGACTATTTTTATTTTTGGATAGAGGTCCCTAATCTCATGGATAACCTCCAAGTATTCCATATCCAAATTGTCACAATCCATCATGATCAAGTCCGGTTTAAACAGCATGTCAATCATGGTTGGTAAAATTTCCTGGTAGCTATCTAGCTCGGAAAAAATATTAAACTTTTTTCTTAAAAGTATTCTTCTTATGTGCTCTCTATCGACCTTAGACTTATCAACAAGCATAACTTTGTATCTAATAAATCTGCTAATGTCAATGCCTAACTCTATAGGTTGATCTGGTTCCATGTTTTTAACCCAATGCAAAGCTATAGATCGGATGATCTTTTATAATTTCATAATAATTTCCAGAAAACATTTCATCAATGTATTTGGATACTTTATATTTTTCAATTAGCCTAGTTCCAATTTCTTGTTCTAAAACCGTTATTTTTACTCCCAAAACTTTTAAAGTCAAAATTTCCGCAAGTCTGGTAATTCGATCCGCTTCTGTAACGCTATCCATTTCATCGATTGAAAAATTTTGATTTTCGATTATATTCAAAAACATCTCCGGCATATTCCAGAACTTAAAAACTTTTAAGCCCATTTGAATGGAATTAACGGCAAATTTTTCATCCTCTATTTCGTACAAACTTTTTACTCCAAATTCAAAAATTTTCAATGCCTCTTGGTAATTTTTATCACAGTTCAAAGCTAATATTGTCATTCCGATTTTCCGAAGAAGAGCTGATAAAAATACTTGCTCAGCTAACCTTTTCATCCCAGCTTGAACGGCAATGTCAAAAGACACGAGAGAAGTAATTACGGGAAGTTCTTGGATAAATTTTACAAATACCTTATCTTTTAGAGTGTTGCTTAGCTTTTTTCGAGATAAAAGAAAAACGAGATTTTTAACCGTCTTAATTCCAAGAAGGGTCATGGCATCGTGAATTGTATGAATCTTGCCCGACCTGCCATAAAAAGACGAATTGGCAAGCCGAATGATACCGGTAGTTATTGCTTTGTCCAATACTACGATTTTTTCTAAGTCTGCAATACCTACTTCTGGATTATCCGTATCAAAAGCCATCACTCTTAAGGTGACACTCGACATAGGAGGTATTTTTATATCATTTAGATTTACATACGTTTTTTTGTTTATAATAATTTCTTTATTATAAACAAACTCATTTCTTCCTAAAATTTTAGCTAACTTATCTACAATTTTATCATTATTAAATGGTTTTAATATAAAGGAATTTATCCTTAAAGAAATCAACTCTTTTATAGTATCTTTATCCATATTATTAGTCGTAATTATAATTTTGATCTTTGGATGTGCTTCTCGTATATCTTTAATTACTTGCACACCTTCTTTGTAAGATTCACCAAAATCTACCATAAGCAAATCCGGTTTTTCATACAAATTATTTAGTAGCATTAAAAGTTGTTCATGCCCACGCTCTTCTCCGAGTATTTGAAACTGCCTTCTGAGTAAAATTCTTTTTAAATTAGCCCTATCCGCTTTTGAACTATCTACAATTAATACTTTATAACGAACAAAATTAGAAATATTAACCCCTAGTTCTACATGTTTTTCGACTTCCATCAGAACATCCCTAAAGCTTCCTTTCCAATTATAGATTTGGATTCTATACTTATTTTACAAAACGAAAAGTCAATATATTATTAGGAATCTTTAAAAAGTTCATTAAGGTTCGCTGTCTTCGACCCAGCGGTACTTATCCCTAACTTGGAATGTCTAAATCTGATTCTGTCTCTAAATAATATAAAGGAAAGTGGATTTTTTTGTATAAATGTGTTTTTTTATGTTTGTCTAAGTATGTTAATACTAAAAATCATTTTAATTTTGATATTAAATACTTGTTTAAATTTGAACTATAATATACTTATCTGATAGGTACGCTATGGAAAAACAAATTTTGCAAAATTATAACCCATCTCCTTTTCAAGTAAGAGAAGAATTTCAAAAACTAATTTTAAAAGAATTATATAGCCCTGGAAGTGATGAATATGAGGAATTAGGGTGTTTGCCTGTATCGCCTTTTGGTAATTCTAGTGCTCTCGGTAAGTGATAAAAATTTAAAAATACAATTAGAAGGTGACATGAAAAAGCATAGGTCTGCGGATGCACATTATTATAAACATTGGGGAGATGGATTTATTAGGAAGTAGAGGCGGATTTTGGAAAAAGCCTTTGGATTCAATTTTTGTTGGGGGTGGTGGGCATATCCTTACCCATATCTTTTTGTTATTCACCACAGATTTACACAGATGGACACCGATTTTTTAATTCCTATTTGATTTTTTTGATTAATAAAAAATTGAATAGTTTATATAGTGAATCTCGCACTTATCCCTTACGGATTTTTATAAAAGACGTCACCGCAAAAAGGCAAAGTGATTTTCGACCCTGAAATGGCAAGATATTTCAAAAATAAATTTCGAGAAAGATTTTGACAGATTTTTATATAGTTGGATCAGTTTCCAACTGCTATATCGTCTAAAATTCAACCCAATTCCCCTTAAAACCATCCTATTTCGCACCTTTTTTAATCCTCGAAAACGTGTTCGCCCATTTTTCCACATAGGTTTTAACTTCTCCATCAGACCTTCCACTGCTGGACGGAGATTACACAATTCTTGATATTCCGGGGTGTAATAATTATCCTCTCTATTATCCAACCATCTTCGGTTTTCATCTACTACTAAACGTGATTGATTTTTGATAATGCTATAAATCTTTACCGCGGACAATTCGCACAAATTTTAAATCGAAGTTTGCACAAATCACCATCTTTCAATTTTTGACTTGTTGGTCGCTCGCCCATTGGACAAGATTCTATTAGACCTGATTCATCATATTCAAAATCATTGCTATTCAAATTCTTCTTCTGGCTCTTTCCACGAACATTTGTGGATAATATTTACATCGAATTTATTAGCTGTTTCTCTTACCTTCGGATGGATACCCTCCGTCCGTTATCATCGTCTCCAAACCTGTCTCTTCTTCAAATCTTCCAGACTTTCTTCCAATAAATCACTATCATCTACTATATTCTTTCACTACAACGTCCGTTATTACTTGAAATGCGTTCTTTCAGAGCAGGTCTCTGAACTGTGACATACATAACCAAAATGTTTTTTCATTCTTGGTTCGGTAAGTCGAGTTCTGGGTCTGATGGATTCTGCATTGAACCAGATTTGATTTCATTTGAGTTAATATCTCTACCTTTTCTTGTTTTACACGTAATTGTCTTGCTAATAATCTTTCGCATTTTGTAGGATGAAGTAGCATTAATTCTTTTATCATCTTTCCATCTTGTAACATGAATGTATAACTGCTCTGATAAATATTTTAACTTCTTCTATCTCATGCTTTCTTAAACGATGGTATTCACCATCTTCATTGGTCTATTATGAATGCAATTCTTTGGAAATACAATTTGTTCATACTTCTTTATTTTATCAATAAATTATTAAGTTATCTTATGGAACAATGTAAACGACTCATCCTTTTGATGTTTGCCCTTATTTGAGTAGAGTCACATCTCTGTAAATCTGTGTGAATTCCCATTTCTTTAATAATAATATCACGATGGTCTTTGAACACGTTTCAAAGAAGTCTACATTGTTTTCATATTCATATTTTGCTACTGTATAATGAAAGTTATAAAGTGTTCTTATGCAAAAGGTATATTCGTTTATATCTTGATTCCAAACGCTCTTTGATATGCATAATTCAATAAATAGTTCTCTATAGTTGAAGGTCTGTTAGATTGTGCATTTCTTTTAATATTTCTAAGGAGAATAGTATGTTTACTGGAACATTGGGACGACTCATATTGTTACTGTACAGGGGAGCAAATACTTCTTCATCTATATTGAGAAATATGTTTTCGTAAAAATATGCTGACCAATGCTTTTTTAGAAAGCCTCGAAGTGTTGAGTTCATGTTACTTTCTGGATTGAAAAATTTCTGTTGTAGGTGTTTCTGGTTTTTTCGAAACATAGCTATCCCCTTATGTCACATTTACAGGATTGAAGATTTATTTCAACTTTTTCTTGTTATTTCTTGTTATACCTTTTTGCAGTGACGCCTACTATAATAAAGGTAAAACTACAGGGGTTTTACCCTTACAACAAAAACATTTCTAAAGATAAAAGACATCAATTTCTTGGAGTTTACCACGAATAGCCACCTTATTTAGAAAGTTTATAGTAAAGCCCTTGCTGAGTTTACTCTCTGTTTGACCGGAAATTAATAAGTCTTTGCCTGTTTCTTTGCAAAGACCTTCTAGTCTTGACGCGATATTTACAGAATCACCTATTACAGTATATTCCATTCTTGACTTAGAACCAATATTGCCTGAAAGAACTTCTCCTGTATGAATTCCTATTCCAGTATGCAAGCTGGGAAAACCCATTTGGATCAATTCTTTATTGAGTAAATTTCGTTCCTCTCGCATCATAAGTCCAGCTCTCATAGCCGCTTCTGCATGATTTTGCAATGCAACGGGAACTCCAAAGATGGCAAGTATTGCATCTCCAATGTATTTATTTACTAGTCCACCCTCTTTAGTTATACAATGACTCATTCGGTCGAAATAGATATTTAATAATTCGACTACCTTACCGGGATTCATATTTTCGGATAAAGAGGTAAAGGATCGTATGTCAGAAAATAAAATCGTAGCTACTTTGATTTCTCCACCAAGGTTTACATTTCCTTTAAGTAAATGATCTCGAACAATTGGATCAACAACTTTTCCAAACGTATCTTTTATGAATTCTTTCTCACGTAAGGACTCTGTCATTTCATTGATTTTTTCTCCTAGGAACCCAATTTCATCGTTTGATTTTACTTGTATTGACAAATCTAATTTACCTTCTGATACATTTTGTGTAATAAGTTGCATTTCTTTGATTGGTATGGAATAAGCCTTGGATAATAGAATAGTCAATGTTATCCCTAATAACAAAAAGAATAAAACCATTATTGAAATTGAGATTATTGGAAATTGAATATTATTTGATTGGATAATAGTAACTATTATAAAACATAAGAATACCACTGGAGTTATAGATACCGTTAAATAAAAAATAACAATTCTCGTTAAAATTGACATTTTGATTGATTTATAATTAGAAAGCTTGGAATCGGGAAATACTGATGGAATAATTTTCCGTCGATTAATCTCATCTAAAGAATAGAAAATGAATACAAAGCATAAAAGTGAGTAAAGCACATTTCCTAAAATCATTTTTATCATCGAAAAATCAGTTAAAGACACGTTAGCCACATAAAAAGTTAAAATTCCAAGGATAAGGGCAATTGACCATCCTATGAAACCAACGCCAGCAGAGAAAATGGGAAGGTTTAAAACTCTATATTTAATTTTTTCCAATTCCGCTTTTGTTTTATATGTATTCATTCTATAAATGGGAAAGCTATAATATACCATTAAACTAATTGGAACTGCATAACTCAAAATATTTATAAAATAATAAAGCATTGGAAATTGTGTTAGCATTCCATAATAAATTTTTTGTTCTATTGAATTCATAGTTATGCTACTCATAATACTACCAAATAGTGCAACAGCAAAGTTACCCAGGACTGGCAAAAGAAAACAGGAAACAAAGAATAAAGGAGGAATAGTTATTGGTTGAATTCTACCCGTTTCTTTTACTGGAAATTCTTTCACGTTGTATCACTCTTTTTTAAATATGCGGTCAACCCTTGATGGGTGTATAAAATTAAAAACCTGATAACAATAGGTTTTAAATCCTAATCTTGTTTATCTTACAAATCATGTCTATATAATTTTTTTAGATATTGTTGATTAGTTTCATACCGGAGAAGCGACTTTCCTATATGAACAAACCAATTTAATTGACAGTTTTTATTTCTTTAATACCATAGGTAGGAATTAGAATTGGAGAACTCCTTTATGAAAAATGCTATCAGCTGGTTGCAGCTTTCATAATTGAAAAATAGATTGAACTTGAAAAAGAGGACCTATTGTTAAATTTTGCCGGAATTTTGATTGAAAAGCTCTTTTACCTGAAAAAACAAAGGGCTAAAGTTTATAGAATAAACCTTCGTTCTATTGCCAATTGGATGTTTTTATCTTTTTCGGTTTTTGGTGGAATTGTTTGGTTTGTTGGCTATAAGGAAGTATACCAGTCCGTTTTACAGAATTCCTTCCAACCTTACATTAGTGCTATTTATTTCATTATCATTTTGTTTTATCTAAGAGTTTTGATTTTGGTTGTTCGGGAAGTTCGAAATTCGATAGACTTTGAAGTTGACACCGTAATTTTGAAAGAAAACGCATCAAGTATTGTTCAAACCCAATTTAACGAACCATTGGAACTTTACCATAAATTAGTCCAAAATTTGGAAGAAGATAAAGCAAGGCAAATCATCCACCAAATTGCCCAGATTAAAATTAATCGTGGAAGTGTAAACCGAGACATTCTAGAAGATATTTTGGATGAAACCGGTCTTTCGGTAAATCCTACAATTCATGGATATATTCAGTCTTTTGTATTGTTGGGATTAATGGGAACGGTTATTGGTTTGATGCTTTCTGTTTATCACTTGCAGCAAGGATTCCTTGAACCTTTAAAGGCTAGAGATTTAAAAAATTTCTACATGATATTTGAAGGAATGACTGGTGCTTTTGGCACAACCTTAGTTGGAATTATCGCAACCGTTGTATTGAATATCACATCAGCAAGAGCATTTATCTTCTTTGAGCAAAGCATAAATAGACTAAGAGAAACGATTAGAGTATATGTTTTGCCATTGTTTACTAGCGATAATTCGGAAACTATTATGACAGATATCAGGAGAGATTTCCTAAATATGTCCGAAAAAATAGGCTATCTAACGGATAGATTAATGATACAATCCGAAAGGTATGAGTTGTTTCAAAGTTCATTTTCTTCTGCCGTAATTGATTTCAAAAAGGCTTCTCAAAGTTATTCCCTAACAACGGAAAGCATCCATGTAGTTCAAAAAGAAGTTTCCGATGCGGTAAGCAATTTGCAGGCAACCATTTATGATTTGAATCTGTTTGTCAGAGAGTTTCGACACAAATTCCAAGAGAATTTTGAAAAGCAATATACGGTTATGGAACATTCGGGAGACAGAATTTCCGGACTTGTAAAGATATTGGATAAAAACCATCAAGCCAATTCTCAAGTAGTGGGTATTTTGGAACACTTTAGTACGAAAATTCAAAATTCATTTAGCGATTTGTCTGTTGCAATGGTAAATATCTTTAACCAAAACGCAAAAAATATGGAAGGACAATTTGGTGTTTTGTATAGGCAGTTTGAAGATTCGAATCAAAAAATCCTAAAGTTAGTTTACGATAGGTTGCTAGAAGTCCATGATTCGATAGACAAACAGTTAGAGAGTTTTGTGCTAAACAGCGAATCTTTAAAAGGCAATATTGACAAGGCAAGTAGTGCTTACGCATCCAATACGGAAAAAATATCTATCGAAATTATTTATAAACTGGAAAAAATGTATAGAGAGTTACTGGAATTTGTAACGGGATTTGTTCAAAAAAATTCCCAAGGACTTCAAAATAGTATTGATAGCTTAAATCAAACTATCAAAGATTTAAAGTAAAAATGTCAAAAACAAAACTTCCTACCATTAATTATTGGCCAGCTTTTAGTGACGTAGCAATTTCCTTGTTTTTTATTGTAATGGTAGCTTTGGTTTTCCAATTGATGAAAATCAATTTTGACAGGGAAATTGAAGATGAGATGCAAAAGAGGTTTTATCTCTTTCAAGAAAAGATGAAAGATCAAGAATTGACACGTTTGGGAATGGAGCAGGGTGAAATCAAGGTGAAAAGGGACGGTTTCGATATAAAAGTTTCTTTTGGAGCTAATGTATTATTTGATACAATGCAAAAAGATTTAAAAGAAAACGGATTGAACCTAATGAACGCGTTTACAAAAATACTGCTACAGATGTACAACAATCGCAGCTCTGACATTTTACCAGAAATTCAGGTAGAAGGGCACACCGACAGTAAGTCTATCGCGGCTGGATATTCGAACTTATTCCCTTCCAACTGGGAACTTTCGTCAGCAAGAGCTATTACCGTAGTAAAATTTATTCAAACTTCTGGAATTGAACCGGATGAAAACCACAAAAGGCTATTGTCAGCTCGGGGATTCAATGCCTACGATTATGTAGCCAAAGAAAAGGATTCCAAAGGCGAGGTTGTACCAGGGAGTGAAGACTTAAATCGTAGGATCGATATAATCTTGCACTACGAAAAAGAAAAGATCAAAAATTATTTGGACACCAAGATGTTTAATCAATAGCTAAGTAATACAGCATAAGTTTTTGTAAAGTACCACAGCCATCTTGGCTGTAATTTTACAGGCTGGAAGCCTGTAGTACTTTTCTTTTTCTTTCGTATGTGCTTAATTTACCAACATGTCTAATTTACTTGCTTTAAAGGACAACTGAGAAGGAATGGTTCAAAAACCTGCCCGATTATGAGTTTACCTTTATAAGAAATTCCCGTGCTGGATGCTGATATTTCTTCACCATCACTACTGAAAATTTCTTCTAAGTTGCCATCATAATCAAAACGAAAAATCTGGCTAGGTGAGGTTACTTTTCCATTTTTAGAGTGTCTTAAAAATCGAAAAAGTGATTTATGAGCTCCTACCAATATAGTTCCTGATTCTTCTTCTTCCAAATTGTCAGCACCCGAATTTATATCAATTTCCTTTATTAATTTTAATTTCGGAGGACTATTTTTCTGATTAATGATTTCAAATTGCATAACTTTTTCATCTATCGTAGATGCCCAATAAAGAATTTCTTTATTATCTTTTTTAGTGATCAAAATTCCATTTCCGAGTACGGTTTGGGGTAAAAGAAGCGTCCATGCACTTCCGTCAAAATAGGATATTTTGGAAGATCGAATTCGAAATACATCAATCATTAATTTTTTAAAATACGAACCTTTAGGATGATCATTAGAGACAAAAATCCTACCGTCCGGAAGAACAAACAAATCATTAGGACTTTCAAGGGCAGCATCCTCAAGAGTTGATTCGTGTTTCAAATTATTTTTGTCAACGGAAAAGACTTCGATAGAATGTTTGTCATTATCTAAGTCCTTATGCGAAATCGCATAAAGTTTCAGTTTTCCATTCACTTTTACGAGATGAATACCATGCGGACGAAACCTTTTCGGATATTTAGCAATCGCTTTTTTAGTTCTTAAGATTGGTTCGTTAAGATTTACCATAAAAATCTCTCCGGTTTTTCCCTCGATTCTTCTTTCATGGCTAGATACATAGAGTATCCCATTTTCTCTATCCAATGCCATGTCTTCCGGTCCGGGAATACCACCGATTTTTTCACATTTATCCGTATTTTTTGGAGAGACATGAGCGAAGCAATTCAATACAAATTGGATTAACAAAAGTCCAAGCGTACTGCTTAATAATCTTTTTGATATTTGTAGAAGTTTTAATTTGTTCTTAATGCTGAAATTCATTTTTGCTTTTTTAATCGACTTTCAATTAATGCAAGGTTCCTTTGTAGATTTTTGTTATTTTGATTTAATTCCACACCTTCTTTTAGGACTTTGTGGGCATCTTCAAGCTTTCCCATACGATAGTAGGCTATTCCGAGAGAATTTTTTACTATTGAATTTTTTGAATCTTTTTGGTTTAGATCGAGTAATAGTTCCAGAGCTTCCATATAAGAATTTTTTTTCAGGAAGTTTAAAGCCTTTGTTTGCATAATTTTGATTTCCTCTGCTTCTTTTCCCTTTTCATTTCCCGGAAGTTGTCTTGCCTCAATCCGAATGCTTTCTTCCACTTTTTGCTTTGAATCAATGGGATAAAGGAACTCAATACATAATACGGCTCTATCGTCATTGGCAGGATTACCTTCACAAAAACTGTCCACATCTGCTATCAATCCGTCTACAAATTCTTTAGGATTTAAATGCATATATCTGGTTGTGTATTCAATCAATCGATCATATTCATAAAATTCTTTTTGTCGATTTCGAGCCTCTGGAATACCATCGGTTAATAAAAGAATTTTATCTCCCGGCTCTAATTTTACGCTTAAAGTTTCGTAATTACTTTCTTCCAAAATACCAATCATAAAACCAACGGTATCCAGGTGTTCTATTTGTTTTGTTTTTTTTCGATACAAAATGGCAGCGTGATGTCCTGCATTTGTGTAGGTAAATTCACCCGTTTTAAAATCTAAGATTCCATAGTAGGCAGTAAGGTAGTAGTCCAAATCTCCAATCAATTTGAAAATTTCTTTGTTTACTCGCGAACATATTTCACCAGTGGTAAGTCCTTGTATGGAATTGGAATTGAAAGAAACTTTTACCATCGCCGTTATCAGAGCTGCCGGAACTCCATGTCCGGAAACATCAGCCATCAGGAATCCGTAGGTGTGGTCGTTTATAGGAATAATATCATAGATGTCTCCTCCAACACTATCCATAGAGTTGTATTGGGAACCGAGACTAAGTTCTTTCATTTGAGGATAGTCTTTTTCGGAAGGAATGATGCTTAGTTGAATCCGTCTTGCCATATTCAAATCTCTCGTCATTTCTTCATTTTTTTGAAGCAGTTCTTCGTTTGCTTTGTTTAATTCCAGTGTTCTTTCTTGGACTTTCCTTTCCAAATTCTCGTTGTATTCTCGAATGGTTAGGTTTTGTGCTTGAATTTGTTCAAAACTTTCTTTTAGTTTGTGAGACATCTGGTTGAAATTTTCTGCCAAAACTCCAATTTCATCTTTTGTTTCTACTTTTGCAGTTACTGCCAGATTACCGCTTTTCATTTCATTGATGCTAAGCATTAAATTGTTGATAGGTTTACTAATAAACTGGCTTACCTTCAAAGAAATTCCAACCATAATCAAAGACGTTAATAAAACAGTAAAAATAATGATATTTCGAATCAAATACAAACTTTCGTTTACTTCTTCTATGTAAGCTGTTGTTACAACAATCCAGTCAATTTCTGGAATATATTTATAATAGGCTATTTTTTCCCTTCGTTTTTGCTCGTTCGGATTCTTCCAATCATAAAAGATTTTCCCATTTTTATTTTTAATAATCTCGCGAATAAAGTAGTTTCCATTGGAATCCTGAGAATCATAAACATTACTTGTCCCTAACTGGGGATGTATAATCAAGTTTCCTTCGCTATCCATCAAATAAACATAACCACTTTGTCGAATTTTTAGGGATAGAATTTCTTGCTTAAAATCTTCAGGATTCACAAGAGAATTAAATTCTTCTTTGTAAGAAGATGCCCATACAATTAAGTCCCATGGCTCGAAATAATCCAAACCAGCAGCTTTTAATCTTTCTTTTTCCTCACCTGGATTTTTCCACAAATAATCCAAGTAAGTATCTCTGGGAGTCCCTTCTTTCAGAGATTTTGCAATATCCATAGCTTTCTGCATAAAGGGAGCCTTGCTTACATCTTTGCCTTCTGCTTTGGGGTGAATTACGATGACACCGTTTCCGGACACTCCAGCCAAATAACCGGTTGTTCCGATCTTCATATAATTAGAGTCTAAAAAAATATTTTTAACTTGGTTGTACGCGACTTCTTTGGAAATTTTGCCATTTTTATATTGTTCGTAATAATACTGAGCTACTGATTTACTTTTGTCTGCGATTGTTTTTAAGTGATTTTTTACGGAAGAATTTATTGCCGTTTTAACGGTTTGAACCGAACCATTGGTAATATTTTCCAGTTCCGAATTTAAGTTATCTTGTACAACATTTTTAATTAAATAATAAAGAATGCTTCCACTTAATAAAACGATTAATAAAAAAATTCCGTTGGTTAGAAGTAATTTATGTTTAACGTTCATCTTAAACGAAATATCCTGCAAATGTTATTCCAACATCATAAAAAGCAATTGTATGCTAATTTATTTATCCATGATTTTGAGACCGGAAAATTTCTTCAAGAACTTTTTAAGCATCCCTTCAAAATTATAAGGTAGAGAGGGAATAAGAAGCTTTTAATTTTGGTTAAAACTAAAAGTCATATTTTATTATTGACCGAATTAGTGCTAAGGAAATCATTTTCCCATGGCAATAAAAGACTTCGGGCAAACATGGTGGGGAAAAAAGTGGATTGAAACATTGGAAAAGATTGATATGTATTCGAATCGTCTTCCAAGAGGTAGGACATATGCAAGAAACGACAGTGTAAAATCCATTCAGATGCAGGGAAATCAAATTTTATCAAAAGTTCAGGGAAGAAATCCTTCTCCATATTCGGTCAGAATTAAGCTAAAACCTTTTAGCAAACCAAAAAAAGACGAAATCATCCGAATTATAAAAGAGAATCCTCTCATTTTAACGGAACTGAGTTTGGGTAGACTCCCGGAAGAACTCTTGGAAATTTTACAAATCAATAAAATTTCGCTTCTGCCTGATTCTTGGTCAGACTTTGAATCTACCTGCTCTTGTCCGGATTGGGCAGACCCTTGCAAACATAGAGCTGCCGTTTATTATCTAATCGCCTCTGAAATAGACAAGGAACCTTTTATCCTATTAAATTTACGAGGCATGGAAACAAAAGACTTAAAAGGATTTTCAGATATTCAGTCTTTAAAAGAAAAAAACAAACTCAAAGCAAAAGAAATATTTATCCCAAAACCAAAAGTTATAAAAAATACTAAGGAAGAAGAATTTACCGCCTCTTTACAGTTTCCCAATTTCGATACAAAAACTCTTTTTGAAATCCTTCCAAACAAGCCTGTTTTTTATCCGGAAGATGACTTTAAAAAAATTCTCCAAACTGCATACAAAGATGCAGCACGTTCGATTGGGATTCTGGATATCAATGAAGAAATTCCCATTGAATTAAAGAACTCTGAATTTTGTTTTGTTTTTTCGGGGAAGTCACAGGAAAACGTACACATCTTTGTAACTTCCGATATGGTTCCTGTCTTGCTGCCACAACTCAAAAAAATCGAGTTTCAAAAGTGTAAAATACCCATAATCAAAGAAGGGACAGTGCAACTATCAGAAAAAGAAGGACTCTTCTTTTCTGTCCATGAAATTGTGAGTTTTTTTTCTTCTTTACCCGTTCAAACTACCCTCAAACGAGTGAGTGAGTCAGCCCGTTTCCTGAGTATTTTAACGGCAATTTCCCTTTCTATAGTAAAGAGTTTTTCTTTTCTTCCCGAACTTGGATGGAAAAATGAAGAGGATTTTTCTATCCGATACATTCCGAATCTGCACAACGAAAAAATAGCAGCAGCGTTTAGACAGTTAGAGCAAATTTTTCCGACTAATATCGGTATGGAAAAAACCAGTGGTAAGCTCATGACAGTAAACGGTTTGCCGTATTTGCTTTCTCATACTATTACATCTGTTTTTCAACTCGCCTTAATAAGTGATAAAATCAGAGTAAAAGATAAAGTAACATCGGTTTTTTTTGAAAGTGATGTTGTCTATGTTCCCGAAACCTTCCAAGAAAAAAACATTGGTAAATCTATAAGTGATTGGTTGGAAAGATATTCCGCCCTGAGGGATGATATAGTTCCGGTAGTTTCTATAGAAGATGAAAAAAGCGACGAGTTTAGGATAGAACTTTTTGCAGAAAATAAAAAGGATCCAGTAAATCCTCCCGTTCCTTTGGCTCACATTTTTCGAGATGGGAACAAGAAATTTTTCGGACAATCCACTTCTATCTTGCAAAACAGGTTGGCAAGACAAATTGCCATCGCCGGAGAGTACCTACCGGAGTTAAAAACGATACTCAATGGAAGAGGGGAATTGCCTGTTCGAATCGGACTCCAAAGGATTGGTGCCATTTTAACCGAATCTTCTTCTTTCCTTGAATACTTGGGATTTCGGTTTATCCTCCCAAAAGCATTAAAGGAAATCTTGAAACCCACCTTAAGTATGAGTGTAACTGCCAAGAGTGTAAAAACCATTTCTTATTTTACCTTGCCTGAAATGTTAAATTTTTCTTGGAAAATTTCTATCGGGGGTGTTGACTTAAGTGAAAAGGAATTCAAAAAGCTCGTTAAAAATGCAGATGGAATCATAAATTTTCGGGGAAATTACGTAATGATTGACCCAGCGGAAATGGACAAGCTCTTTAAGAAATTAGAAAAACCATCTCGACCGCAATCTCCAATGGACGTTCTACGTTCTGTCCTTACGGGAAAACACGATGGTTCCAAGTTGGTTTTTGACAAAACGCTACAAGAGATAATTGAAAACCTAACTAGAGTTGAAGAAGTCGAATTTCCAAGCGATATCAAAGCTCAGCTAAGAGCGTATCAACTTCGAGGGTTTTTCTGGATGTATTCCAACATAAAAAAAGGGTTTGGATGCTGTATTGCGGATGATATGGGTTTAGGGAAAACTCTACAGGTTATTAGCGTTTTACAAAAGATAAAAGACGAAAACCTTTTGGAAAGCCCTGCACTTGTGATTTGCCCAACAAGTCTAATTGGAAACTGGAAAAAGGAGATGGAAAGGTTTGCTCCTTCCCTTCGTTCACTCGTTTATCATGGAACAGAAAAAACTATGAACGCAAAAGGTTACGATGCAATCATTACTACTTATGGTCTTGTAAGACGCTACCAAGAAAAGTTCAAAAAGAACAAATGGACAATCATTGTTATTGATGAAGCACAAAACGTCAAAAATCCGCTAGCAGAGCAGACCAAAGCTCTACAAACCTTAAAGTCAAACTATAAAATTGCGATGAGTGGTACTCCTGTTGAAAATCGCCTAACTGAACTTTGGAGCATTTTTGAATTTTTAAATCCCGGCTACTTGAAGTCTTTAAAAGACTTTAAAGAAGAATTTGCTTTTCCTATCGAGCGTTATAGAGATAAAGAAGCAATACAGCAGTTAAAAACGGCGACCGCACCTTTTCTCATTCGCAGATTGAAATCCGATAAAACAATTATTTCAGATCTTCCCGATAAAATCATTATGGAAGAATACTGCAGCCTAACCAAAGAACAGGCAGTACTTTATGAACAAGTTGTGAAAGACATTTTTGTTCAAATCGAATCTTCGGAAGGAATCGAGAGAAAAGGATTGATTTTTAAACTAATTACCTATCTCAAACAAATATGCAACCACCCTGTTCAATTTAGCAAAAAAGGAGAAGTCTCTTCCGAACATTCCGGGAAAGCAGGAACGACGATGGACTTGATCGAGAAAATCTTAGACAATGAACAAAAAACTCTAATCTTTACACAATATAAAGAGATGGGTGAGTTACTTTGTCAAATGCTTACTAATAAGTTTCGTATGGAAGTGCCTTTTTATCATGGAAGTCTAACTCGTAAAGCAAGAGAAAAGATGATCCATGAATTTGAACAAAAAGACATGTACAAAATACTGATTATATCACTAAAAGCAGGAGGTACAGGCTTAAATCTTGTATCAGCCTCTAACGTTATACACTATGATCTTTGGTGGAATCCGGCAGTAGAAAATCAGGCAACCGATAGAGCATATCGTATCGGACAACAAAAAAACGTCCAAGTACATCGACTGATTACAATGGGAACTTTTGAAGAAAAGATTGATGAAATTATTAAAACAAAAAAAGAATTGGCAGACCTAACTGTTTCAGAAGGTGAAACATGGATCACAGAGATGTCCAACAAAGAACTAAAAAGTATTTTTAGTTTACAAAAATAATTTTGAAACCATAGCTAAAAGAAGGCATAAGAAAATGATAGAACAAGAGAAACGAGATTTAATTGCTCAGTGGGCATTTGACACACGTCCAATATTAGGTAGATTCCACCTTTGGTTAGAAGATGTGGAAATTGACTGGACTCGTGGCGAAAGTGCAAAAGAATTTACCAAAGAAATTTCATTTTTGGAAGGTAGGATGGAGAGGTTATTTGCAATAACCGCTGCCGTAACTTCTCTTGGAACGCAACTGTTTGGTCGTTATGGTCATGGTGCCAATTTGGACAAGTTTGGTTTGAACCAGGTCAAAAAAGATGCTGATGCTATCTCTGCTTACGCAATGAGTGAAAGTTTATGGTTTCTATCCAGGCAACTTCCTGAGAATCATGCTATTATGGTTTGTTTGGGTGAAGGTTTGATGCCAAAAGCAGGCGAAACACCTGAAATGGGTTCCAATCCTCAGTTGGGCTTTGGTCGTATATATGCAAGACCAGAAGTAGCTCGCTGGTTGGACAAACGTGTCATTCGCTTGCTAAATGATCCGACTTATAAGTGGGAAGACTTTTATGGAGAGATCAAATCTTCGGGAAAAACAGTTTGGGGAACCGCTATCGATACATTGGAAAATACAACTCGCTTCGCCAAAGGTGATGCTACCGGTCCTATGACAGTTTTGCATCTATTTAATCAGCCTCTTCACATTGCCAAACCTTATGAAACCTATGTTGGAAATCTTTTTATTCCAAGGGAAGTGGCAGCGTGGGCAATCAGTCAGTCTATATTAATAAGTTTCCATACACCAAGAAAATTGGTTGTTAAAGCTATTTTAGGAGCTTATCCGGGTATTTCTCCCAGCAATATTCACGTTTGGACTTTAGGTGGAAAAAGTCGTGGAGAACGAATTGAAGGTCTTTGGAGAGAATGGCTAGATATGGGTGTCCATATAATAGAAGATGGCTGGACTCTGCCAACTAGATTAAATGTCTTTACGGATTCTGGAACCTATGCACCGACCTATAAAATCGGAACATGGAAAGATAAAAATGATAAGACTCACTTGTTTATTTGCGATGGGTACGCTGCTTCTGCCGAAGCTTTGCAAGCAGCAAGTCTCGCCCCTATGCTTGGAATAGAAGCGTATCTTTCTGTTTTTACTTCCAAGTTCAAACTCACCTATGATAAAGAGAGACATCTAATTCAAATGGACGTGGACGATCCTGATTTTCCGAACAAACTCACAAACTTAATTGGAAAAGAACTTGATTCACAAACTTTAGAATATTACCGTAATCTAATCTTAGAAGGACAAGGTTCTGGTATTCCTTATGATCGTCCCTTTATCAATGCATATGATTTCTTTCCTGAAAAATCTTGGGAAGGCTTAGCTATCACCGGCTTTATGAGACCGGACCCTTACTCCGGAGAACCAGGAGTCGAAAAGATAAAAGACGATCTATATCGTGTCACCGTTCGTTTGACAGCTTCCAAAGGAGAAAAACGCATAACTTTTACGTTGCGTCTGATGGAAGACATGGAAGAAAGTTTTCTGGTTTTTAATCCATTGCTAAATCGTTTTATGGCGGGTGAAGACTTTACCACAAGACCAGTGAAGATTTCTGATTCCGGTCGTATTCGTAATGAATTACAGACTCTTTGTTCTGATGCTCTTGAATTCATTGGTGACACACATATTCTTGTTCATTTTGATCGCATATCCACCGAAGTGATTCCACCAGCTAACCAAGAGCGATTACTTGAAATTTTAAAATGGTATAAAAAGCGTCATCCGATATGGTTTTCTTGGTTAGAGATAAGGTTTTTAGAAAAGAATTAACAGAAATTCATAAACAAATTTAGTAACTCAAAAGACTACCGTCGCGACTGTCCTTTGAGTTACTGTTTAGTTAAGAGCAAGAAACTTCCTCCAAAAATTGTAATGCACATTTATTTTTCTGATGGAGGCGTAATGCAATCTATAAACGTAAGATCATGACATATTTGTTGTTAATCCTCTATTACAATTGTCTCTTCCCGGCCTGGACCTGTAGAGATAATTTTAATGGGAATTTCTATTAATTTTTCGATGTATTTTATATAATTCTGGCATTCGGATGGTAATTTATCAAATTCATTGATTCCTTTTATATCGGTTTTCCAACCAGGCATTTCCTCATAAACCACCTTCACCTTTTCCAAACCATGGGAAGGAAAGTGTTCCAATTTTTTCCCATTGATTTCGTAACCAACGGCTACGGGAATTTTATCAAACTCAGACAATATATCAATTTTTGTCAATACAAGTTCTGTCATACCATTTACCATCGCAGAATATTTAACCATTTCCGTATCAAACCACCCACACCTTCTTGGTCTTCCTGTAGTTGCTCCGTATTCATGTCCTTTCTTTCTGATAACCTCGCCATTTTTATCAAATATTTCTGTCGGAAATGGACCCTCCCCTACTCTGGTTGTATATGCTTTGCTAATTCCATATACTTTTTCCAAATAATTAAAACCTATACCGCTTCCTACAATTGCACCACCGCTTGTTGGATTAGAACTGGTTACATAAGGGTACGTACCAAAATCAATATCAAGACCAGTTCCTTGGGCACCTTCCAATAGAACTCTTTTTCCCTTTTTCAGCTCTTTATTGAGGTAATAAGAAGTATTAATGATCAAATGCCCTGCTCTATCATAAAAATATTTCAATTTATCCAATACTTCTTGATAGGTGCATGCTTTTACACCGTACAATTTGACCAATTCTTCATTTTTTCGATCTACAAGAGTTTTTATCCTTGCCTTCAAGCTATCTTCTTCAAATAAATCACCTGCTCGAATACCTATACGATTCATTTTATCCGAATAACATATACCAATTCCTTTTTTAGTAGTCCCAATCTTCTCACCTGGTTGGGAATTGGCTTCTCTCAATTCATCAATTGTTTTATGAAAAGGAAGAATTAAATGGCAAGAATCGCTTATAAAAAGTTGTTTATAAATAGGAAAACCTTTCTCAACCAAACCATCGCATTCTTCCAGAAAATATTCCGGGTCCAAAACGACACCATTTCCAATTATGCAAACAGTATTCGGATATATAATTCCGGATGGTACCAAATGAAAAATGTATTCTTTCCCATCCACAACCACCGTATGACCGGCATTTGCTCCCCCCTGGTATCTAACAATAATATCTATATTTTTACTTAAATAATCAATAACCTTCGCTTTACCTTCATCCCCCCATTGAGAACCAACGACTAACGATGCTGACATATATTTATATACTCTCCACAAAAAGATTCCATAAACTATTTTAATAAAAGCCGTTTACTGTCACTTTGAAATTTATTTCTTTTGTTGCTTTATTACTAAAAATTAATTCTTGACCAACAAAATTAAAGAGAGATAATCATTAAAAAAGTATACTTAGTTTTAGCGTAAGAATGAAACATTTTCTTAAAATCAAATTAATCCGAGTATATTTTGGAGGAAAAATGGCTGAGAAAGATTCAAATTTAAGCAAGTGGCAAAAGGAATTCTTTGAAAACATACACATTTTTGAACAATTCGGGATGTCAAAAGAAGAAGCAAAGGAGCTTTTGGGAAAATTTCTACATCTATCTATGACCACACCTGTTTCACCTGTAATGAACATATTTAAAGAGCCAAGTGAACTGGAAAAAATAGGTGTTTATACGGAAAGCAAACCCGAAGCAAGAGAGTTTATGAGGGGTTTTTTAACTCCCATTATGAAAAATTTTAAAGTTGATGGAATTGAAAACCTAATAGCTTTAAACGAAATTGCAGGGAAATTGCCCATAACAATCATATCCAACCATGTTAGCCACCTTGATGCACCTTCGATTTTTCAGTTGATCTACAATTCTTGTCCGGAAGGAAAAAATATTGCTGAAAGAATCGTATTTATTGCAGGAAGATTGGCGTTCGAACCGGATTTCACAAGATTAGGTTTATATATGTTTGGTACCATATTAGTCTGCTCTAAAAGAGATATGGTAGATAATCCAAGTTTATCAGACTTAATGGTGAAAATCAATGCAAGAGCTTTTCGCCAAGCTCAGAAATTACAGCAAAATGGGAAAATATTGGCTATTTTTCCGGAAGGAACACGTTCAAGGGACGGAAGATTGATGCCATTTGTGGAAGCAGTATATCATTATGTTGCAAATAGAGTTGTGCTACCGGTATCTCTGGAAGGAACGGATAAAATTCTTCCAACTTCCGGATTTTTATTTAATGCTGCCAGCGGAAAACTTACCATTGGAAAACCTGTTTTGGTTGGAGACCTTCCGGAAAAGCAAAAAAGTCTACTTCCACCCGATATAGAGCATATAAAATTTCCGGAAATAGGAGATAAAAAGCAGTTTATTATAGATGGCTTAGCTTTACTTGTAGGCTCTAATTTAAGTAAACACAAACACGGAACATATAGAAACCTATACAATGGAGATAGGTATGCTCTGAATGATAATGTTTTGATACAAACTCCAGCCCAACCGGAAGATAACATTGTTATTATTGGTTCCAGTAACATGTCTCTTGCCATAGCGACAATAATGTCCAATAAAAATGTGGTTGTGAATATATACGATCCTGATGAAGAATACTGCAAAAAATGTAATGAAGAAAGAAGAGATACTTCTCATTTTTCCATTTATAAACTTCCTCCTAATATTATATTTACCTCAGACCCGAATATAATTTCCAAAGCTACGCTTCTCATTCAGGGAACAAACCCATGGAATATTTCAAAAATTTACCAATCTATTACTCAAAAGATAAAAGAGTCATCTGCTCCTATTGTAAATGTTATCAAAGGTTTTAGTGATTCACCCAAGGGATTAATCTTAGATGATCTTATGAACTATGGAGTAGATCAATCAAGATTATTGGTTGCTTTTGGTGCTTCTTATCCTGATCAAATCATGGAAAGGAAAATCTCAGGGTTTGAAATAGCAGCTGCTGATCCAACACACATTCCCAAATTATTAAAACTATTATCAACCGGATACATATTTGCAAGAAAAGCAATCATTGAAAATGATATAGTAGGAGTCCAGCTGGGAGGGGCATTAAAAACAGTTTACGCTTTCTCTATGGGAATTGTAGAGGGTTACTACAAACAAACCTTAGGTGGAAATATAGACAATACGTTGTTTCACTTGTCCAACAGATTTTTTAAAGAAATGGTTTCCGTAGGTGTAAAACTTGGAGGTAAAGAAGAAACGTTTAACGGATTGTCCGGTTTAACTGACTTTATGCTTGCTTGCTTTGGAACAGACACACGAGATCGAAAACTTGGATTCGATTTTGTAATGGGAGCGCCCCTTTCCAAAGTAACAAGTGGGTACTATGGCTTAAAAGTTCTACCAAATCTTTTAGAATTGAATTTTGAGAAATACCCTATACTATCTTCAACCTATGACATTGTATTTAATAACAAAAGTACAGAAGAAGCTCTAGAAAAGATACAAACAAAGCTTACAAGAATATTTTAGAGTTCTCCTAATGAAAAGTGTTAATTCCCCTGCAAAAAATCCGGATTTTACTCGGTATTTTGTAGGGGCATCATACCTATGAAAGTAAGTAGTCAAGCAAAAGAAATTGTAAAGTATTATAGGCTTCCAGCCTGTAATATCGCAGCCAAGATGGCTACGGTACTTTACAAAAACTTATGCTATATTACTTAGTTTTTAAGCATGATGCAAAAATTATACTAAGTTTTTGACTTAGGTTCCTTTTTATTGTCACCGGGTTTACACTCACCTCTAAAGAATTGCCATTCGTCACATTCGCTGCCATCTGGAAATACGCAAAAACCGTAGGTTCCTCCTGGTTTGTCTTCAAACCGTATTTTTCCGTTATTTTTGATACAATGTTGATAAGCGGGAGTAGTATTCCAATTTTCTTTTGGCTTTATTTCTCTTTCCCGTCCACAAACTATAAAGAAAGGGATAATTAATGAAAGAATGACTATTTTTGTTATCATAAAATTTCCTTTGTGAATTTTGTTAGATATTACTAAAATAGTATAGGGACACTGAAAAGCATCCCTGCAAAAGTTTATCTCTACTTAATTTTTGGTGGACTGGAAACTTCCGGTGTAGTCGTACCTTTAGGTTCTGCAAGAACAGAACGCGTAGAAGTCCCTTCTTTCTCCCTATGATTGTTAAAAGCCTGAGAGATTTCGTCCGGAGTATAGGTATTACTATCATTTCTTTTAAGCGTTTCAAAATCAATTCCCGTCTTCTCCCCTGGTGAAGAAGAATTTCTTACACTTAATTGGTAAGAACCGTACGAGCTAGCCGTTCCATTACTAAACGAGATAGGGTCGCTCGTTGTCCAGACATAATTATTATCCTCTTTGTTCTCCTCTATTACGTCTTCAGCGTCTACAAGTAGAGCTAAATAGTAGGAACCGTTAAGTGTTGTTGGGAGAGTAAAATATATAGGATTAGTATTGTCTCTATACATATACGTTCCTTTGTTAAAATCTACCTTCCAATATCCATATTTAATACCATTGGAATCAGTACCGGTTGTGTCAGTTCCATTTTTACTAAAAGCTTCATAAGCAAGAAGTTTTATTTCTTCAGCATTGTAAGCATTGTATGCCACAAGGGCAATATACCAAGTCGGGCTGCTTCCATCAGATACTTTAACACTAGTTTCTCCCTTGTTTTGAGTAATCCAATACCATTCACAATTTGAACCACTACAACTTATATCTGCAGAAGTTGCAATTAAGTCTTTGGTTGAATCTACAATCACTTTGGAAGGTGTACTTTTGGCAACAGCCGCACCGTACATGAACCCTACTTTTGTAATATTTCCACTGCTATCTTCCGGATTTGTATGGAAAAAAGTTTTATCAACCCAAACATACCCATTATCTCCCCAGGTAGGACCCCAACTATTGAGTATTTTATATGCATTATCATTATATCCAACAACTAACATCGCATGGAGAGAATGTTCACAATAGTCATCGTTATAATAAGTATCATTTTTATAGGGATTATTTTTTGAATAAGTATAAGTACTAAAATTATCTCCCAAACGCGCAGCAATTACAACTGGAATATTATTAGCGATACTGTCTTTAATATCTTCTTCTGCTTTACTTGAATTTTTTACTTCAATTTTTCTGAAATTTTCAATTTTATAATTTGATGCAACCGTTTTATATTGGTTTTCGAAAGATGAACTATAAGAACAAGAACCTAAATCTTCATAAGGGACATCTTTGAGGGGAGCGATGCCGCTTTTCTGTATATAGGACCAAGCGTCTTCCGGGTAAGTTCCCCCACAATTTTCCCCTTTTTTACTATCTTGAATATTCCAAAATAGATGTTTGGGGCTAAATTGTTTGTCTGAAGTTGAGGGAGAGTTACCTGTTTTTACGGCTTCCATTATGGACATTGCACCATATCCTACTGACCAGGCAACGCAAGTTCCATATTGACCTTGGTTTCCTACAGGAGGAAGGTATTTGCTATCTATATAGTATTCGGATGGAATTCCTCTTGTGCTAGTGCTCTTTATTGGCAAAGACGTATTATTTGAAAATGCCCTACGACTAACATTGCTTGGAACTTTTGACCAACTTTCTGAATTATAGTATTGACCTGTTGTATAACATGAAGCATACTTGCTGCTGTTACCAAATAGCAGGTAAAGCAAAAATAAATTAAAAAGACCATCATCTTCCTTTTCCCCACCACAAGAAAGAAATGAAATAGAAATAATTCCGATTATAACAATAAATTTTTTGATAATTTTCATAGAATTATCCTCCATTTCAATTATCTTATCTCTTAAATCTCTTCTAAATACTGTAATTATTGTAAAAAAGTAGATTCTTACACCATTCTTATAAAAAACTTATTCATAAATACTGTAATTATAGTATATTTTCTATCTTTCATTATCTCAAACAAATAAAATTTACTTTCCTTTATAGACATAGACAT
>JACKPA010000021.1 GCA_024233865.1 Leptospiraceae bacterium
TGGTATGTTCTTGGGAATATCGGAAGTTCCCATTATATGATCGATATGCATGTGAGTCAGAAAAATCCCTTTTAGTTCTCCCTGATTTTCTTTGTTCCATTCACCGGTTGTAATATTCACCTTTAATTTTTCCATTTTCATTGCAGAAGCAACAAAGCCCTTTATTGGCCACTCAGGTCTGTCTTTACGAAATACATCTGCGATTCCCGTGTCGATAAAATATCTTCCATGAACCGGATGCTCAAGAACGTACATATAAATTTGTATAGGTTCATCACCAGGTTTCAAACCGGCTTTGACAGCGGCTGGTTCTTGTAAATGGATAAGCCCTTCTCTGTCTACCGCCCAATCTGCAAAAACTAGTTTTTGAAAGTTTATAAGTCCTTGAGAAGAAGAATAAGAAGAAAAATCCAAGCGAACATCTTGTCCTTTTTTAACTGACTTGGAAGGAAAGGACGTGACTGTACAGTGAATAAGAAATAAGAAACATAAAATTATGAGTTTTAAAAAGCCTTTTAACTGTTTTACCATAATAGATAAAATATAAAATTGGAATAAAATAGTCAAACAGATTTTTGTTTAAGATATTTTTGAATACAGATTCCACATAGATTGAATGATCAATTCGGGATCACTATATTTGGGTCTCCAATTTAAAATATGGTGAGCTTTATCCGAAGAAGCCAATAGTTCTGGAGGATCACCCTGTCTTCTACCCGTAATGGAATAAGGAATTCTTTTTCCAACTATTCTTTCGGAAATATCAACCATTTCTCTAACCGAATAACCCTTTTCTGATCCTAAATTTACAATTAACGACTTTTTATTTCCTATAAGATAATCCATGCTCAAGATATGAGCATTTGCAAGGTCGCTCACATGAATATAATCTCGAATACAAGTACCGTCAGAAGTCGGATAGTCTGTCCCAAATATTTGAAATTCTTTCCTTATTCCAGAAGCTGTTTCCATAACTATTGGCATTAAATTGGCTGTTGTTTTTTCAATTCCTTGTATTTTGCCTTCAGGATCATAACCAGCAGCATTAAAATATCGCAAACAAGCATAATGAATTCCTTTTAATTTTTCATACCATTTTAGATTTTCTTCTATCATTAGTTTGGTAAAACCATAATAATTTTCCGGCTCCAAGGGATGGTTTTCGTCTAAGGGGAGATATTTGGGAGTTCCATAAACGGCGGCAGAGGATGAAAAAATTATGTTTTTACAATCATGTTCCGACATAGCAACCAAGAGCTTCATTGTACCATTAATGTTGTTGATAGAATACTTTTCCGGATACAGCATAGATTCTCCAGCAGCTTTCCATGCGGCAAAATGAAACACGGCATCAAATTTTTGCTGAAAAACTTCTTTTAAAACCTTATTATCCTGAATTTCACCTTTAATAAAACTTGCTTCTTTAAACAAATTTTTTTCATTTCCTGCTGCCAGCGAATCAACAACAACCACTTCATGATTCAGCTTTAACAATTCCAAAACTATATGGGAACCTATATAACCTGCTCCACCCGTAACAAGCAATCTCATAAACGCTCACTCCTCTGTATTTTATGGATTAACAATAATTTATAAAGCGTAAAAATTCAATTCATTAATAACCCTATGCAAAAAAAAGAGAATTAAAACTTGTCAATTCTCTCAAGGAAAAACATGAACTCATTTTCTTCCAATATTAGCAGTTGTTGTACTATATTAGACGGTTATATTTCATAAATATATAAGTATTTTTTTTATGTGCAAGTGTTGTATCTGAAAAAAATAAAATCTTTATCATGTTGAAACCTTCCAGAGGATATTGCCAGACACAGATTTTGTTCTGGAAACATGGTGGGCTTGCATCCATTTTTGAAAGTTTTCTATGGTTCGCACCTCTATAGGTTGGTTTATGAATACGGATTCTAATATACCATAAAAACGCTCGAATGTTTCTTTTGTTTTATGAAAAGATGGCTCTAAAAATTGTATGGTTAGAGTGGAATATTCAATGGAAATCGGAGCGTGAACTCTACCAGGTTGCCAGTTCCGCTCATTCACATTCAATTTTTCTTTCAGTTTTTTGATAATAACCGTATAGTCTATTTCATCAAAGAGTTCGGATTCGATTTTCATAGGAGTGGAGCCGATTCCCGTATCACTTGTTTGAATTTGAAACAAGCTAGGATTGTATGGAAAAGGTTCAAAATCAACAATAAAACCACTTTTTTGAATGGTTTTTTGAATAGGTATGATGTGTGAAGAAAAATAAAATCTATCCGTTAAAATCGAAGCGGTATTTTCTTGAGTGGCTTGTTTGATAATATTTTCTTTTCTTGCACCTCCTAGATAGGCAATATCCAATTTTAGTATATACAAATAAGAATAATTTTCTATTGAAATTTCTTTAACTAAAAAAAGCTTTCCGTATTCCTTTTTTGGCTTAGGTTGTGGCATTACATGGCAACCAGCTACCATTTCCGGAATATGCTTACATACTTCTTGTAAAAATTGCATAGCGGCATTAAACTCAATAGCATGAATAGATATGGAAGGTAAAATATATGATTCTTTTAACAAAACAAAAGGATGGTGTAGGTTATCAATAAACACTCCCGTAGTTTGATTCTTTTTATTCTCGCAACTTTTTAATAATAGGTTTAAGCTTTCAACTTCCTGGTCTATCATAGAATTCCTACATGCTCTTTTTTAAAGGAACAATTTTAAATTCATAAGGCTTGAGTTTTTTCCAACCAACCCATTTTGTAGAATGAGAGTGGTTCAACAATATTTCATAGTCGTGTAGTTTGCCTTTCCTAAATACCCTTTCAATATATCTGCCATAAAAATGCGTTTTGATTCCGGCTTTTTTTAACACCTTGTAATAAAAAATTAAAAAGGTTGAAGGAGTAAGGGAAGAACCAACATAATACACTTTTCCTTTATGATACCGATTCACCGTTATGACCGCTTCTCCTTTGTAGTGCTTCTTTTTATCATTGTATCTTGCCATAACCCTAGCCGTTAGAGGTTCTACAATTTCACAAATTTTAGAACAATTACCTCTAAGCAAGCCAAACTTTAGTTTTACCAAGTCATTTCCCACAGCTTCAAATCGACTCACTTGAACACCAGCCATAGATGTAAAGTAACAGGGGGGTATTTTGTCGATCATCCAGCCGTTTTTATCTTTTATACCAGCTCTATAGCCCAAAATAAGAATACCACCATTTCTTACATAGCTTTCTATGGTTTCTACAAATTCCTTGTCCATCATAAAATACAGGGGTAGTACGACAACCTTATACTTATTTAAGTCAGTGGAGGCTGAAGGTACGATATGCGTATTCACATTTAAGACGTTCAAAGCGGCATACCAATTTGCGATTTCTACGTCATAACCAACCTGGGCAAAAGGAACAGGAGAGAGCTTTAATCCTTCTGAAATAGGTTGGTGTTTCAGATTTCTAACGTTATCTATATCGTGTATGATGGCTACACTCGCTGGAACGTCCTCGTTGATAAAGTCATCAGCGTACTGGCGAATCTGTTGAATGGTAGTTTTGATTTCTTTGTATTTCCACGTTATGTCCTTTGAATGATCCAAAATTCCATAACATAATTGCTCCTGTCCGAATCTGGCAGTTCTGTATCGGAAAAAATATAGCTCTTCTGCTCCGTGAGCAATAGATTGCATCATCCACAAACCAATTTGACCAGGAGCTGGTAAATATCCCAAAATGTCATGACCTTGCATACCCGAAAACTGCTCTGCTACAATAAAGTTTTTGTTTTTTAAGCCTCTGGAATATTCCAAACAAGCAGAAACAAAAGGATGAGGATAGGGTTCTTTTAATGGTCCCCAGACGGGATAATTGTCCCAAGCCACAAAGTCAAGATTTCTTACCAGTTGTTCCATATCCGTAACAGGTAAAAACGGACTAGGGTATAAGTTTGTAAACAAAATTTGATTTTGGGTATACTTTTTTAGAATATCTATTTGCATTTCGATGTATTGTATAAGACTGTCCGAATTAAATCTATAGAAATCTTGGATCATAGAAGGGTTAAAGTTGGAAGCTACGTGCCTTCCTGGTAATTCAATTTCTTCAAAGCTGTTGTATATAGCACTCCAAAATACGTTTCCCCAGCTATAGTTTAAATTCTGGATAGTCTTGTATTTTGCTTTAAGCCATTTTCGAAATTTTTTCAAACTTGAACGAGAGTAAGAAATATCCGATCCTTCATGTCCCGGTTCGTTATCAATCTGCCAGCCAATTATAGCCGGATGTTTACCATAACGTTTAGCCAAAGAAGTAACAATTCTTTCCGAAGCAACCCAAAATTCTTTGGAAGAAAAACAACCTTGTCTTCTTGTTCCGACAATCCTTTCAATTCCATCTATTGATGTTTGTACAACTTCCCTATATTTGTTGTAAAGCCAAGGAGGAATGGAAGCAGTAGGAGTTCCTAATACAACAGACAGCTCAGCTTTATGAAATTTTTCTAATATAGCATCTAAAAAAGAAAAGTCAAACTTTCCTTCTTCGGGCTCAAGCAACGCCCAAGTGAATTCCCCAATACGAACGGAAGTAATCCCTAAGTTTTTTAAGATGGTTATGTCTTCGTCCCAGTCTTTTTCCGTCCATTGTTCAGGATAATAATCTACTCCAAACATACTATTCCTATATATAAAAACTAGTTCTTCCTAATCAGCTCAATTATATTTTTCACATTTTGCAAACCTTCTTTTATAACCGCTGTACCCGTTGCACCAGCATAGTATCCAAAAAGATGAAGGTCTTCGTAAACGATGTTTAAATAGTTGTTTAAATGCTTAAACTGAGGGTGTTTATGGATTACCTCTTTGTAGCCTTCAATACTTCTGGTATGTTTTTCAGTCCAGAGACTCCTTTCCACAAGCCAACCTTCAATGGCAATCAAGCCCGCAAGATAGGCAATTCCGCTTGCTTCCCTAACATACTTTTCGTCCTGGTATCGGTTATCCTCGATAGGAGATTTGGATAAGGTTTCTTTTGCATTATTCAGATACCTCAAAGCTGTTTGAACGGCATCTGCTTTGCTTGGAGGTTTTTTTTTAACGATTTTTTTTGATGGCATGACACTATTGATAATATGAATTTTCTATTTGTCAATTAAAATTATACAAGATTTAAATCATATTTATTTTCTCTATAGGCAATAAAAAATGGATTAATAAGATTTTCTTTGTTATAGGTTAGATTTTCTTTTGTAGCAAAGTTAATAATCTTTCCTCCGGTAATTTCAACTATTGCTTGGGATGCAGCCGTATCCCATTCCGATGTAGGGGCTAACCTCGGATAAACATCCGCATTTCCTTCTGCAAGAAGCATGAATTTCAGAGAACTTCCCAAGCTGAGTAATTCTTGTTTTGGATAAAGATTAATAAATTTTTTGGTTTCATCATTCAAATAGTTTCTGGAAGCAACAATTCTTACAGTATCGGTTTCGTTTTTATTAAAAGGAAGCTTGGTAACATTGCCATTTTCTTCTAAAAACGCCCCCATATCTTTCAAACCATAATACAATTTTTCCAGAACGGGAATATAAACCACACCCAAAATGGGTTTACCATTTTGTACAAGGGCAATGTTTACCGTAAATTCTCCGTTTTTTTTTATAAACTCCTTTGTTCCGTCCAAAGGATCAACAAGCCAAAAATATTCCCATTTCCTTCTTTCTGAGTAGGGTATATCAAGCCCTTCTTCACTCAAAATAGGGATATTTGTTTCTTGAAGCGATTGGAATATAATACCATGAGACTTTTTATCTGCCTTGGTTAGAGGAGAATCATCTGCCTTGGTTTCTATTTCAAAATCTCCAGTTTCGTAAACTTCTAAAATTGCCTTTCCGGCTATTGCGCTCGTAACTTTAGCAATTTCCAAATTTTTTTTTAAATCCATACAACTTATATTATCTCTTTTTTTTCTAGATATTCATAAATCATGGTAACTTCTTGGTTTATATTTGCGTTAGAAGTATCTACCACAATTTCCGGGTTTTCCGGCTCTTCATAAGGTGAAGATATTCCGGTGAAATCCGGAATTTCACCCTTTCTCGCTTTTTTGTAGAGCCCTTTGGGGTCCCTTTTTTCACATTCTTCAAGAGGACATTTTACATAAACTTCAACAAAGTCATGCCCTAACTTTTCTCGAACTCTTCGCCTTTCTTTTTGGTACGGAGATATAAATGCCGTAATAACAATAATTCCGGCTTCCATAAGTAATTTGGCAACCTCACTGATTCTTCTGATATTTTCTATCCTATCTTCTTCTGTAAAACCCAAATCTTGGTTTAATCCGTGCCTTACATTGTCTCCATCTAAAACGTAAGCCATTTTATTTTCCGAAACTAATTTCTTTTGTAATTTTTTAGCAATTGTTGATTTTCCCGATCCGGAAAGTCCGGTTAACCATAAAACAGCAGAATTATGCCCTATGATATTACCAAAATCTTCCCTGGTAATTTCCAAATCTTGCCAAACAACGTTATTTTTTGAAGTCATAATTTCCTCTAAAAATAAAAATTGTATTTCTATAACATATCCTTTATCAATTATAGAATACAAATAAACCCTTTGGTTCATTTTCAATGATAATTTTAATCTAAACCATGGATTAAAAAAATAAACTATAGCTGATTGGAGACAAAAAATAGAATCAAAACAAAATATTCCAAACAACTACAAAAGTTATTTCCAATTTTACTTTAAAACTTTAGCCATTCCTTTTTTTGTTACGATTTTGGCTGGAATTGTTAATTTTTTAAGCAGAAGGCAAACAGCTCTCCAGCTAGAAAAAATAGAGTATGGCTTTTTTTATAGTGTTTTGTCTTTTTTCTCTTTTTTATTGGCTATTTTTGATTTGGGATTCAATCAATCCGTAACCATACTGATCTCAAAATACAATATATTTGAGAATTTATAAAGGCTATAGGCTCGAATTTAATTAGAATGATTTCAAAGAACATTTATTTTTGCTGTTTCATTTTAGTAAGTGGGTAGCCATTTCAACATCAGGATTGCTTGTTATATTTCAAACCAGCAATTATCGGTAACAATTTTTTAACTAAAAATATAGCTTTTTTAATTCAAATACCTATCCCTCCTTCTCCCTTTCCTGGTTCGCATGCTTGGGAAACCGCAGGAAAGGGAGCGAAAGTTATAGTAGGTTTTATTTTGTTTACCTAAATCTATAAAATTTTCTTAAATATTTCGTCCTTTTTGTTAAGAAATGGATATTATGCTCCCTTTCCTGTCAGGAAAGGGATAGATCAAGCTTGGTGCAAAAGAACAGCTTGATGGGGATAGGTAGAAATAATTTAATGCCGATAATTGCTGATTTCAAACGGATACGATCATGCTAACAGTTCTTACGGATTTGGAACAAGTAGCCGTTTATAATATTGCTTTACCCGTTATGCAAATTTTTTTAAGTTTGATGCTACCCATTGTACAAGTTTTTACACCGGTTACTACGGAAAATTGCCATAAAAGAGATAAAAAAGCTATCCTTGGTCATTTGAATTTGCTCATTATAACTTTGATTTTTTGCATTTTTTTATGTGTTCTCGGAATTTTAGCTTTAATGGAGCAGGTTTGGCTAGTTTGGCAACCTACGTTTTTGTTTTTTTGGTGTCTCTATTTATGTTTTATAAAAACTATACAATTATTCAATAAAATTGTACGGACTAAATTATGACAAAACGCGTTGTTATTGTTCTTGGAATGCATCGAAGCGGAACGAGCTTGATTACCAAAGCACTTGAAACAATGGGGGTTGAACTTGGTGACAATCTTTTAGGGGGTCGGGTAGATAATCCAAAAGGATTTCGGGAAGATAAAAAGATCATTACCTTAAATAGTGCCCTCCTTAAGCTCCAAGGTGGGAATTGG
Source organism: Leptospiraceae bacterium (assembly GCA_024233865.1). Taxonomy (GTDB): domain Bacteria; phylum Spirochaetota; class Leptospiria; order Leptospirales; family Leptospiraceae; genus JACKPA01. The sequence goes on from JACKPA010000021.1 coordinate 7,934, forward strand.
TCTACTCTCTTTTCAAACTTTAATTTTTCTTCCGAAGAATTGTGTACCAAAACGATTTACCAAGACGCGGAAAAATACATAAATAAAGAATTCCAACATCACCCTCTATGGGGATTCAAAGACCCTAGAACTTGCATTTTGCTTCCTTTTTGGACAAAACTTTTGGAAAAACTTGGATATAGACCTGAATATTTGATAGTTTTACGGAATCCCCTTTCCATCATTCAATCTCTTTGGAAGAGAGATTTAATTGATAAAAATGATTCTTCTCTGCTGTATATCCAATATTTTTTACCCCTTTTAAAACTCTATCTTAAGCAAAAAGCTTGTGTAGTAGATTATGACTATTTTATGGAAGACTCCAGACAGGAATACTATCGAATTTCCAAGGAGCTAAATCTAACAACGGATCCTAAAAAAATGGAAGAATTTTTAAATGATTTTCTTTCTAAAAACTTAAGGCACAACACAAGCAGCAAACCAAACTCCAACGATTCCGAAATCGTTTACCAAGCTTGGAACCTTTATATTCGATCTTTTACGGAAATTATAAAAAATGATACAAACCAACTGGAAAAAATATATTCGGAGTATGATAGATTGTACCATGATTTTGTTCAAACTAGCAGAATGTCAAAGAGGAAATTTACGCTTGGAATGCCATTATTAATTCGATACGGGAGTGCATTTTTTACATTTTTGAGACACTTAAAATATATGGATTTATCTTTTGGTATGCTTAAATTGCTTTTTTTGGATACGAGGAGAAATCGTTTTAAAAAGTTTTTTCAGCTACACAATCATGGTTGCGAAAAAGATTAGATGATTTTTTACCCATGGTGAAATTGTAATTCACTTTATTGTGGATTGAAAATAATCTTTACAAAACCAAATAGTTCAAGAAAGCTATAACCATAAAAAAATCACAAAAAAGCTGATAACTACCAAAGGAATCATAATAAATGAAAAAAATTAAGTCTTTGTTACCCTTTATTATTTTTTTTCTATCCATAAATGTTCTCTTCTCAAAGGAAGTGACCTTTTTACCTTCTTATATTGTTGGCGAACCTCCAAAAGTTTTAAAAGCCAAAGATAATCTAAAAAGCGGAATTGCGGAATTAACTGCATTTTATGCAAGAGAACACTTTTATATTGATATTACGAATTTCTCGGAAATTAAGAATTTTATTTTAGAATCAAAAGAAACTACAGACAAAAGACCTACCAAAACCTTTTTGTCAAGGGTTTGCAGCGAATTCGAAACGGATTATTTAGTTCGGTCTGAGGTAGATTTCGGGCATGTTTATAGTATTTCTACGGAAGTTTACAATTGTCAAGGTGAGACCTTGTTTGCAAGAGAGGACTTTTTAAAAAACAAATTTTATGAAGGAATTGAATCCCATATTCAAAAAATATTGCACTTTTTCCCACCCAGGGAAGGATATAAGAAAAACCTATATGAACAAAGCGAAGAGCAAGAGTATATCTTTGCTATAGACTTGTCTGGATCGCTTTCCAATGAAGTTAAGGGTGTGTTGAATTACATTCAGAAAATTTTGGGCAATTCCAAGCTGGCAATTGGAGCTATTTTAATCCAGCAGAATAAAATACAAATCTTCAATCCGGATTTTAACCATACAAAATTAAGAAAAGAACTCTTATCGGTTCGGTATGGGGGTGATGTATATTTAAAAAATATTGCCACTGCCGTTCAAAAGTTCAAGAGGCAGTATAAACCAAGCAGGGCTAAAAGTAGAAAATTCATACTTGTCTCTGATGCTCTACCGGAAAATTCTAGCGATAATTCTTTGTCTTTTGCCGTTGCTTCTCTGAGAAGTATGGGTTTGCCCGTTTCCATACTAACAGGTTCTTTTTTTAGTCATAAGGTAATGAGTCTTTACAAACAAGCCGCCAATCAAACCGGAAGTCCGCTCTACCAGATTACACACGCTCAAACCATTGGAACGGGACAGGGTTACAGAACGATCTATTTGCATGATACCCACGTTTATTATGAAGACTCGTCCCAGGTAGATATAAATCGTACGGATTTTAAAAAATTACAAAAATTAGAAGAGAGCGATGTTTATTCTAAGGTTGATTTTCTACATCCAGGTAATATGCTTTATGTTTATTCCAATACAACAAAAGACAAGGTTCTTGAAAAAGGCAAAATGCTTTCGAATGTTACCGAACAATTTGAAAGCATTTTAGAATCTCAAAACGGTAAAATGAAAACAAAATCTCCAAAAGTATTATTAAAATCGGATGGATTTTCTTATTGGCTAAACGTCAAGTCACTAAACCATTCTTTTATAAATAAAGAAGTATTTATAAAAACAACTTTTATAAATGACAGTTTTAGCTCTACCGGATTTACCAACCTTCCCAATGATACCTATATTTATAATGAAAACGTTCCCAAACTATTAGTGATGTCATCCAAGGAAATTGGCAATAGCTTAAAAAATAATAAGCACTTTACATGTTTTATTCGTGGAGTAATTTTGGAGATGAAATGACCCTTGAATGTGAAAGATGCCTGCGACACAATTCACAAAGCTAAACGAGACAAATGTGATTACTGTAGTATGGCTGGAGGATTATGCAGCCATACTAGATGAAAGATAAAAGTTCATTAAATTTTATTGACAAATTCAACTTTTATTGATTTATTACAAATATGTCAACACGGATAATTCAAGAAAACAGACCAGCCATTCAACGATGGGAACACACCGATTTTGGTTCGGAAATACCGTATTTTGACGACGAGCTCGAAATGTCACAATCCATAGAACACGAAATTACCATCAATTATCTATCTTATAGCTTTAAATTTATAGGCAAAAATTTAGGGCTAACTTGCATTTCTGATCATCCAGTTTGGTATTTGTTAATCAAACCAGAAAAAGGAAAGACCCAAAAAGTGATTTATCCGGACCTCTGTATGTCCAAAGAATCCGATGTAAGCAGGATAACATCCGAGGACTTACTTTTCTGTTTAGAAGTAGTGAGTACTGAGCGAAAAGAAAAAGAGATCAAAGACAGCCAATTAATGAAGAAGCTAAATGAATACAACAGAGTTCCAGAGTTTGTATTGATATATCCTAAGTTAGACGATAATAGGACAATAGAATATTTCATATATGATGGAAATCAATATATACCCTTAGAAAAGCAAAATGGTCTTTACCATAGCAGGGCAATAAAAGGCTTGAGTATCCGAGAACTACCGGGAGATGATTGGCGAGATGGAGAAAAAATAGATGTATTGTACAATGGTAAGGTATTAGTCAAGTATGATGAGTTGTGGGATATGGTAGACGAAGAAAAACAGAGAGCAGAACAAGCAGAAAATCAGCTAAAATCCTCCATTAAGAAAGCGATCCAAAGAGGTAAGTTGACAATCGAAGAAATTGCTGAAGATTTTGAAGTTTCTGTGGGCTATGTTCGAGAAGTGACTGATTATATACTATGATTAGATTCATTTGATTTTAAAGGATTTTCTTTAATTCCATATCCGAAAACCACTCCGCGTTGAGTATAATTATTAGTAATTCAGCCATCAATGGTAATTGTCAATTATTGGTATATTTTTAGGGATTAGTTTTTTGCCACAGAAACTGTTTTTTATATCAGAGTTTTGAAAGAACTAATCTCTTGACAAAATTAAACTTTTTTATACAATCAACCATTATGCAAGCCGTAGAAGAAAGAGTCTCTAATTTAGAAACCTGGATTGAGAAATATATCATTCGCACCGATATCAGAATAAGTCAAGCCGACAAAGAATTTAGAGAGTTCAAAGAAAGATCAAAGAAATTTGATGAAAAGATGGAATTATTAAAAGAAGAATCTCAAAAACGATGGGAAGAGTTAAAAAAACAATCCGAATTAAAATGGGAAGAATCTCAAAGACGATGGGAAGAGCTGTCCAAGCAATCTGAGCAAAACAGGAAAGAAAGTGATAGAAAATACCAAGAACTTGTTCGCAAACTCGGAATTTTTTTAGAAGATATTGTTGCACCGAACTTTCCTACTATTGCAACGGGAGTCTTTCAAGCTGGAGACTCTGATTTTTTTGCCATTCGGGCGAAGGTGAAAAATGTAAAAGGTGAAACAAGGGAATTTGATGCTGTGTATATCAGCAAAACAAGTTTTCTTTTAAACGAATCCAAAACAAATCCGAAGATCGAATACATTGATGATTTCATAGAAGCAATAGGAAATATATATGACTATTTTCCTCAATACAAGGATAAAAAATTTATCCCGATTTTTTCTTCTTTTTATATCCCTGAAAATGTTAAAAAATACTTAACAAAAAATAAAATCTATGCAATGCAGATGAAAGATAGGACTATGGAAGTTATCAATTTTAATGACATCAAACTCTTGGACAGAGAATAAACATTTTAAAAATATACTCATTTCGGAATTAAACGTTCCCTTCGACACTTCGACTTAGCTCAGGAAACGACTACGATTGGTGAATACCAGATTTTTAAGGCGAAAATAATAAAATAGTTGTACTTGCAAATTCATCAATTACTGCGAAATAATTAAATTCTGAATATGTTCTTTTGCCTCCGATAGATCTTTGGCAATATAATCTACAAAACTAAAATCCTGATTCTGGGTATATTCCGAAGGGATTGCAATTGTATAACAACCGGCATTTTTTCCTGCTCTTGCTCCGTTGCTTGAATCTTCTAGTACAACACAATTTTGAGGTAAAGTTTTTAGTTTTCGGATGGCTTTTAGATAAATTTCGGGATTTGGTTTTCCGTTTTGGATTTCATCGGAGGTTTGAAAAGCATCAAAATAGGTTTCAATCTTTAAGTTCTCTAAAGTAATGTCCAAAAATTTTTGGGGAGCCCCCGTAACTATAGCCAATTTCAGTTTGCTATGAAATTCATTTATAATTTCAAAAAGCCCCGGCATTGTCACCATGTCGGTTCGCAATTTTCTTTCCATAATTTCATCGCGTATTCCAAGCAAATCTTTAGCACTAATGGAGAGTTCTAAATCATCAATAAAAATTTGCATAGCGGTTAACGGATTTCTTCCCATCATTTTCCACAAGGTCTTTTCCTGTAATTCTCGTTGGAACCGATCTGCCAATTCTCTTTCTGCTTCAAAATAAAGCCTTTCCGTATCAATCATAAGCCCGTCCATATCAAACAATATTGCTTCCATAATAAAATACATCCAAAAATTAAGTTATTCCTACTTGTTTTACAACTCTTATATATTTTTAAAACCATAAAGTAAACTGAACGACCTTATTTCAGCAAATTTAAAAAAGCTTGTTTTCTATTTTTATCATCATTGTGATCAAAATAGTATTTTTGAAATTCCAGAAAGTCAGATTGCACAACATCTTTCCTTATATATTTTGCATTTTGCAAATAGTTATCCAAATACTTTTCAAACGGAATAAATTCAAACTCTCCTAATTCTTGGAGAGAACCCATAATCTTGGAGTCGTAGATTATTATACGCCCTTTGCCAGGAAGGTTTTTATAATAAAAAGTGTTGTATTCACTTTCTCCCGGTAATCCCAAATCCGCCATAAGAAGATGAACATTTTTTTCTCTCATGTAATCTATGCTTGCAAGTTTTTCATGTCCAATTCGTTTTCTTGTAAATAGATGCTGTGAAGCAATATGTTTATCCGTTAGTCCTGTTACGGCTTCCAAAGCATAAGTGTCTAAATAGTAGGCAAAAATTGCCTGAGAACCTCCGATGGCGATTCGAATTTGTTTTTTTTGAAAAACGTCTTTCCAAGTCTCCAACCTTTTTTTTACTTGGTTTACTAACTCTCTTTTGTAAATTTTATTCTCCTCGGCAATTCCGTCTATCAAAGGCAATGCCAAACCTTTATAGGGATTGTAGTACAAAACAGTAGAAAGCAGGATTATGGTAAAAAATACCCACTGAATACGCTCTTTTTGAAATAAAATATTGTTAAAATATTCGAAAAGCAAATAGAAAAAAGGAGTAATCGGTATAAAAAAACGGGCAAACATAAAGTCACCACCTACTCCTGTGTAATATAAGATGTAGATGATTGTGGGAACCAAAATGATAAAAAACGTTTTTTTAACTTGAGGATAAAAAACCTGACCTTTTAGCCTGATAAGGTAATATGCCAACAAAACCGGTATCAAAAAAAACTGGTAATAAGCAAGAAAATATAACTTGAGATACCTAAAGCCTTGTTCCCAATACGAACCGTAGCCGGATTTTGCATAAAAGGTATTGGGAACCAAACTTCCATAATAAACATAACGCCACACAAGAAACAACGCATACAAAAAAGCCGGAAACAAAATGTAAATCCATTCCCTATAAGACCTGGATTTTTTCCACAAAAAATAAACCGTAGCAAAAGCCAAAAAGAGGATGCCATCCGGTCTGGTTAAAGCTGCCAAAAGAAGGAGTGCTAAGCCTGAAATTATACCGGTGTTCTTTTCTGAACTGATGCAAAAAAAACAACCCGCCACCAACAAAAAAGTATAAAGGGAAGTTTCGAGCCCTCCAGTAGAAAATATTTGAACGTGATGGTGCAATGCAAATCCAAAAATCCCTATCGGATATTTTGAATTAAAATGCAAATAGTAGCAAAATAAAAAGTAGCAAGTTCCTGTAAAAAATAAGAGACTCATAACCTCTGAAAACAGAATGGGTTCGAGGTTCAATTTCAAACCAGCTGCAATCAACAGAGTCCATAAAAAATTGGTATAGCCTTCTACGTATTCTCCAACATTATAGACCAAGCCATAACCATTAACTAAGTTTTTTGCGTATCGAAAAGAAACAAAAGCATCATCACAAACCCACCTATATCCCCAGACGGAAATTGCTCCAAAGACATATGCAAAAAGGGAAACTATTTTTGCTTTTGATAAAGGCATAAATATAGAGAGCATTCAACAGGTAAGATGCCTGTTGTATTTTATTCTATAAACAGTTGGAAAGTATGAGAAAACGAAATGGCATCATTTGATGTTAGCTCAATCCTTTTTCCGGGGGGAATTTTGTTGCCATTGATAAAAGTTCCATTGCGAGAGTTTAGGTCTTCGATAAACCATTTCTCATCTAAAAAAATAAACTTGGAATGATGTCTTGATATTTTTAGATTGTAGCGAAATATTTCATTTCCGATCCCTTCACGCCCGACCACATCTCCATTTCGTATTTTTATTTTGTCTCCTTCTGTGGTGATTAAGGTAAGAAGATTGTTTATATTTTGCTCGTTTAAGTCGTTTTCATTTTCTGAATCTTCTTCTGACGAGCCGGTTACTATATCAATTCCTCCAGCTGTTACGCTGGAAATATCAGCAAAACAATAACAGCAAAGAATTTCAGAATTAGTATTTTTCTTTCCGCAAACCGGACAAATTTTGTAAAATGACATTTTTGCTCTCCCAGGTAACAATTATCTCGACAAGCTCGATAAACGAAACTATATAAAAATGAATATTTAAAATATTTAGCTTGAACCCATAAAACATTTTTTAATTTAATTTTAGCAACAACTTTTATATATTTAAAACGATTACATTTTTTAATAAGTGAAGATTTTTAATCAAAATAAATTACAATATATACCATACATAGAAAAATTTTTATTCCTTTTTAAAATTCTAAGGTATCCGATTTGGCTTTTGGCTATTTTAATACGATTATTTAGCAAAAATCGCCCTGATTATTTGATTGCAGATGGTTTTTTAATTGGTGATTGTGTTCTTCTCAGACCATTATGCAAAGCCATTGAAGCTAAATCTAGCAATTCTTACTATATGGGTGGAACACATTCCAAGTTTTTGTTAGAAGATATACAACTAAAAATCATTGAAAATCAGTTTCCCTGGGCAACATACAATTATTCCTATAAAAACCTTTGCAAACAGTTAAAAGTATGGTTTAAAATATTTTTATTACAGCCGCATACCATAATTGAAACAAGAGGAGACTTAAGGAGTATATTATTTTTGTACATGGCTTGTCCTAAAAAATTGGTTGGGTATTCTTTTACCGGTGGGAAAACTTTTTTGGACGTAGAGCCGGAAGACGATGGGAAAATTGATTCTCTTGGAAAACACGTTGAAAGATTAACAATTGCATTGGGTCTAGAATATGTTTCGGAGTCAATCAGACACAAACAAATTTTTATAAAACCCAAAAGAATACCAGAAATCGGTTTATCTTTTTCGGGAAGCCAAGTGTTAAAAACCATGCCTTTTCAAGTGGCAAAAAAATTGCTTGAAATTTTATCTGATATCCCCTTAAAATTGTCTTACCTTTCCTTTAAAAAAGACTTTTTTTTTAAAGCAAACCAAGAACTATTAAAAGGCTTTAACATTAACATTGTACCTGAAAAAAATTTCCAGGGATATTTGGATATTTTAAAAACATTGGATGGTTACATTGGAATGGATAGTTCAGGCGGACATATATGTTCCATATACCAAGTACCTTGTATGATATTTTTTGGAACATTTTCTGCGGAATACGCTCAGCCTATCGGAAATCCGTATTTTATCCCTATAGAAACAAACAAAGATTATTTTTGTAGACCTTGTAATGGAAGTAATTGCCATAATATCAAATACCAGAGTTGTTTGAATGATATTTCTCAAATAGTACTGGAAGAAAAAATACAGGATTTTATCAAAATGATAAACGATAGAAAAAGCTACTACAAACCATGACACCTGTGAAAATCGGAATCATTGTACTACACTACGGAAAGGTAGAATTGACAGATAGGTGTATTACTTCTCTTTTGAACGTAAATGAGCCTCCTTTTGAAATTTTGGTAGTAGATAATAAAAGCCCGGAATCTTTCCAAAACTCCATTTACGATAAAGATAAATCTATCCATAAAATCTATTCCGAAAGTAACCTTGGATTTTCCGGTGGAAACAACCTTGGAATCAAGTTTTTTTTGCAGCAAGAAGGGTTTACACATATTTTATTTTTAAACAATGATACTATCGTCGATAAAAAATTTTTAGATGTTTTATATAGAGCATCTTTGGAATTTGAAATTGGAATCTTTGCACCTGTTTTATTTAATCCGGAAACTTCCCAACCAAACGAATTCGGGGGCGAATTGGATTCTTTCAAGATGTATTTTTATGAGCTAACAAAACCTCCCGCTGAGAATAGTAAGGTAACATTTCTTTGCGGTGGTTGTTTGTTTTATTCCATAAAAACCTTCTTCAAACTTGGCTTTTGGGATGAGCAGTTTTTTATGTATTCGGAGGATATGGATTACTCCATACGGGCAAATAAATTGGAAATTCCTTTGGTTGTCTGTCCCAAAGCCATAGTGTACCATAAAAAAGGCGGTTCTTCCGGAGGCTTAGCCCCTTTTGCCATCTATTATATCCATAGAAATCGGGTGTTACTTGCAAAAAAACACCACTCAAAAATAAAAATTATATTGTTTTTATTGTATTATACCTGGATAATTTTATTAAAAATGCTAAAATGGTTTTTCCAAAAAAGAGAACTTTCCAAATGGTTTTGGTTTGGTTATATAGATGGGCTACAAAAAAAAAGGAGGAAGAAGGAATTTTTACCACCAATATACACCGATTAACACCGATAAAGATATTTTTCTTTTTGGTATCTTTGAGTCTTTTTCCAATGTCAGCTCAAAGTATCTCAAGACCCAAGCTTAGCAAAATCCGGTTGCAACTGAAGTGGTTTCACAAATACCAATTTGCCGGCTACTATGCAGCAAAAGAAAAAGGCTTTTATTTGGAAGAAGGTTTGGACGTTGAGATTTTGGAAAGGGACCCCAAATCGTATACAATAGACTCTTTGTTATATGGCAAGGCAGAATACGCAATAACCGATTCGGATGTATTGCTCCATTTCATAAAGGGTCGTTCTATAGTCGTTTTGGCGAGTATCTTCCAACATTCTCCTTTGGCTTTTATGAGCCTTCGAAAATCCGGTATCAATACTCCGGAAGACATGATAGGAAAAAAGATTATGTTTGGAGATGATGACAAAGCTCCCTTGATTAGCATGCTCCAAGATAATGGTATAACCGTAAAAGATTTTGATTATATACCTCATTCTTTTAACAACAATGACTTGATTAACGGAAAAGTCGATGTGATGTCTATTTACATAACCAATGAACCTTTTTACTTTCAAAAAAATGGGCTTGATGTGAACGTCATCAATCCTCTGAATTATGGAATCGATGTTTACGGAGATATTCTGATAACTGCAGAAGAGCAAATTCAAAAAAATCCGACTGAGACAAAAAATTTTCTTAGTGCAAGCTTAAAAGGCTGGGAATACGCTCTTCAAAATTCTGATGAGATTATTGATATTATTATAGAAAAGTATGATATAGACGCTGATAGAGAACTGTTAGAATTCGAAGCACGGGAGATGTACAAATTCATATCTCCCGATATGATTGAATTGGGGCACACAAGCCATAAACGTTTTGAACGCATAGCGGAAATATACGCGTCTTTAGGACTTATTCCCAAAGAATATTCTCTACAAGGCATTATATATGATCCACAAAAATATACTTGGCAAGCGAGATACTTTTTTTGGATCATTGGTGCGTTGGGATTTATTAGTTTGATCTCTTTAATTTTTATCTATTCCAAACACCTGCAATCCAAAAAGGCATTGCGAATCAGTGAAATACGTCTGCAGCAATTGGGGAATAATCTCCCGGAAGGAGCTATTTTCCAATTGGTTCGGAACACAGAGGGTGAAACATACTTTTCTTATATTAGTGCCGGGATCGAGAAGGTAATTGGTGCATTACCAAAGGAAATAACAAATAATCATAGAGCTTTTTATGACCTTATATTAGCTGAAGATTTACAAGCCTTACAAAAAACAGAAGAAGAATCCTTTTGTAAATTAAGTGTTTTGGACCACGAAGTTCAAATGCTTACAAGGAAAGGAGAAATGAGATGGATACGACTCAGTTCTTCTCCACATAAATTACCTGATGGAACTGTAATATGGGACGGAGTTTTATTGGATATAACAAAACAAAAACAAACGGAAGCAGAACTACGCAAGGCAAAAGAAATGGCAGAGATTGCAAACAAAGTCAAAAGCACATTTCTTGCCAATATGAGCCATGAAATTAGAACTCCCTTGAATTCAATTATTGGTTTTTCGGATTTACTTTATAGCCTATTAAAAGAGTCAAAATATAGAAATTATCTGGAATCTATCAAATCAAGCAGCAATGCACTTTTAAATTTGGTAAATGACATCCTTGATCTATCCAAGATTGAAGCCGGAAAACTGAAGTTATCTCCCAAGCAGGTAAATATCGGAAAGATATTTTTTGAGATAAATAATATCTTTTTTTTGGAAGCTTCTAAGAAAAATATTGATTTAATTTTTGAGATGTCACCTAATTTACCCCTCTTTTTTTTGGATGAACTTCGCTTACGACAAGTTATGATTAACCTTGTAGGAAACGCTTTAAAATTCACTGACAAAGGTTTTGTAAAAATAACTGCGAATTTCGAAAAATCCTCTGAAACAAAAAAGACAGGAAAGCTTTCCGTTTCTATCCAAGATTCTGGTGTTGGAATCCCGAAAGAAGCAAGAGGAGATATATTTATGGAATTCAAACAAACGGAAAAGCAAGATGAAAAAAAATACGGTGGAACTGGTCTTGGACTCAGCATTTCCAAACGTATACTTGAGTTGATGAGCGGAAAGATATTCTTAGAAAGCGAAGTTGGAAAGGGAAGTAAGTTTACCATAATCTTGGAAGACATTCCAGTTTCTGAACAAACATTATTGAAAAAGAAACCAATAGATTTTGATCCGCAAGATTATATATTTGAAAAGTCTTTCATTTTGATTGTAGATGATATAGAAATCAATCGCTTTTTGCTTAAAAATTGGTTTAAAAATACACCGATAGAATTTGTGGAAGCAGGAAACGGTGAACAGGCGATTGAACAAGCCAAAAAATACAAGCCGGACTTAATCCTTATGGACGTACTTATGCCTGTGATGGATGGCATTACAGCATCCAAACTTTTAAAAAAGGAAAAAGATTGTGAGAATATTCCTATCATAATCTTAACAACGGATTCGGTTGATCAAGAGGGTACTTACTTTGATGCTTATTTAAGAAAACCGATTCAAATGTATGATTTGTTTTTGGAGCTAACAAAATTTTTAAAATATAAAAAACGAGAAAAGAGAATTTTCAAAAAAGAAGACGATGACTTATCTATTTCAGCGTATCGACAGCATCCCGAAATATTAGAAGAACTAGAAACAACCTTTATGGCAAGAAGCAAGGATTTGATGTTTGCAACGGATATGGAAGTCATAAAAGGTTTCGGCGAAGAACTTAGTGATTTGGGTCAAAAATACAATGTAAAAGAAATAGAAAAAATGGGATACGAGTTGGGTGAAAAAGCAAATATTTTTGATATAGAAGGTGTTTTAGGTTTTTTTCAAACGTTCTCCGAATTTATACAAAAAATAAAAGCAATACTATAGTCATTTCAAAGCAATTAATTATAGCTTCTTTTAAGAACTTTTGTAGATTTTTATATTGCTTTTTTAGATACATATTCTAAATATCAAAAAATCAAATCTATAACGAATTTCAATGGTAAAACAAGTATATGAAACTTTTTAAATGTCAAAACGTAAAGTATTTGCAGATGTTTTTTTGGGTTTTATGGTGTTTGTCTTGTGCAAGTTCTCCTACGGGAAGATGGCAACTTATGATGAGAAGCAATGACTCTATGAATGAAGCTGGTGAGGAGGCTTTTGAACAAATTAAAAGTAAGATTCCTATAGATGGTAGTTATAGTACAAACAGTTATGTTAAATGTATATCTTATGCCCTAATCAATGCCATTGATCAAGACACGGAAGAACTCGGTATTGAAAACTGGGAGATTGTTGTTTTTAAAAAAGATGCCATCAATGCTTTTGCACTGCCTGGTGGAAAGATTGGTGTGTTTACGGGAATTTTTCAGATCGCAAGAAACAAAAACCAATTGGCAGCTGTGATCGGACACGAAATAAGCCATGTATTGGCAAGGCACTCTCATGAAAGGAGTTCACAAGGGATTATAACCGCAGGTTTTAGTATTATAGTTGGAATCATAACGGGAATTCCTATTCGAGCCATTAGTTCGGTTTCTCAGTTAGGCTTGCTACCATTCTCGAGAACACATGAAAGTGAAGCAGATGAAATGGGTATGGATTTGATGGCAAGGGCTGGTTTCGATCCGCATGGTGCAGTACAGGTATGGCAAAATATGGCTGATGCTAGAGAATCCAGTTCACCGGAATTGCTTTCAACACATCCTTCAGACGAGACAAGGATTGAAAAATTGGAAGAAAACTTGGATTATGCCTTGGACTTATATCAAAGTGCAGGAAATCGTCCAAGTTGCAGTATGTAAAAAAAGTTGTTTTAAATTATTATGAAAATAGAAAAAAAAATTGGTATCATTGATTTTGGAGGGCAGTACGCCCATTTGATTTCTTCTAGGATTAGGCGATTAGGAGCTTACACAGAGATATTGTCTAACGAAGAAAGTTTGGATAAATACAAAGAATACTCTGGAATTATTTTTTCCGGAGGACCTCAAAGCGTATACGACAACAATGCTCCCAAGATAGACAAAGAAGTTTTAGAGCTGAACATTCCTATTTTAGGTATCTGTTACGGGCACCAACTCTTAATAAAAATGCTAAGCGGAGAAGTTTCTCATAGCCACAACAGAGAATACGGATATGCGGAACTGCATATTGACAAAAACAAAGAGAATAAAATTACCAATGGTTTGGAAAGTTTGGAGAAAGTATGGATGAGTCATGGAGACGAAGTTACTAGCCTACCTAATGACTTTACAGCTTTTGGCTGGAGTGAAAGTTGTAAATATGCAGCTGTAATGAATGAAAAAAAGAACATTTATGGAATACAGTTTCACCCGGAAGTATACCACACTTATAATGGAAAGGTTTTTTTGGCAAATTTTATTAAGATTTGTGGTTTATCAGGCTCATGGGACTTACAGAAATTTTTAGATTGGAAGGTTAGAGAAATACAATACCGAGTTCCGGATGGTAAAAAAGTATTTATGCTTGTTTCCGGTGGAGTGGATTCTACGGTTTCTTACGTTCTTTTGGCTCGTGCTCTCGGAAAAGAGAGGATAAAAGGGCTATTAGTAGATACCGGTTTTATGCGTAAAAATGAAGTGCTCCAATTAAAGGAAATCCTTCATTCAATGGATTTTGACTTGTTTGTAGCTGATGAATCGGAGTTGTTTTATCGGTCCTTGGAAGGCATCACCGATCCGGAAGCAAAGCGAAAAATAATTGGTAAACTGTTTGTGGATGTTCGAGATAAAGTAGCAGACAAACTGCACCTAAACGAATTGGAGTGGATGCTCGGACAAGGAACGATTTATCCTGATACCATCGAGAGCGGTGGAACAAAACATTCTCAAAACATCAAAACCCACCACAATAGGGTGGAAGCAATACTTGATTTAATGGAAAAAGGTCTTGTAGTTGAGCCTATTAAAGATTTGTACAAAGATGAAGTGAGAGAGTTAGGCGTTTTGTTGGGAATTGAGAAGGAATGGACGATTAGAAACCCATTTCCTGGACCGGGACTTGCCGTTAGGATGATTGCACAAATAGACAAGCAAGAAGATGAAAATTTGTCTGAGATTCAAGTTATTATTTCCAAATATCCGAATCTCGAATGTTCGATTCTTCCTGTCAAGTCTGTAGGAGTTCAGGGCGATCAAAGAAGTTATGCACATTGTGCTGTTTTGAATGATTTTACGGAAGATTGGAATACTTATAACCATGTCGCAACTACATTGATCAACAAAGTCGAATCCATCAACCGAGTTGTGATGTCACCCTTTCAAAAGCGACTTCCGTCAAAATGGGAAATAAATCCTATTCAGTTAGATAGACGTTTTAGTGATATTTTAAGAGAAGCGGATGATATTGTTTCTACCTTTCTGGTAAAACACAACCTGATCGAAAAGATATGGCAGATGCCGGTAGTTCTGCTACCGCTCGGAATGGAAAAAAACAGATATAGCATTGTACTAAGACCAATCGAATCTTTGGAGGCAATGACCGCTAACTTTTATCCGATGGACAGACTACTTTTAAAGAACATGGTAGATTCTATACTCAAAACTGTTTCGGATATTTCTTGTGTTTTTTTTGATATAACAAATAAACCACCCGGAACCATAGAATGGGAGTGAAAAAGTTTTGCTTTATTATTAAAAAAGTGAACTAATCTAAAAACTTTGTAGTCTAAATTGTTGTGTATATATATATTAAACTTATCCATTTGGAGGATTTTAATGAAACATTTTTTTAATAAAAAAAGTAATTTTTTACCCTTGGTATTATCCTTTTTATTCTTGAGTTTTTTGATAACTTTTTACGGATGTACATTAATCACCGGTAAAGATGACAACGATGATGATAAAAAAAAGTTACTTGCTGCTGCAATACTCTTAAGTACAAGTAGTAGCACTTCTGCAACCACAACCATCCCGGAATCCCTTTCCGGTAGTGACTCAGCAGTCAGTTCCAGTACCAGAACAGTGATTTCTGATACTGGTGCAGCTACAATCTTGAAAAGCACATATAAACCGGTAAGAAGTACCATAAGGATTGCAAGAGACATCATCGACTTGTCTAAAGCGATTATTAAAGAATTGGAAACGGGAAATGCTTCCAAAATCACAACCTTTCCTTCTTCGTATAGTTATACGGATTCCAAGGATACCGTAAGTACAAGTAAAGTTTTTAGGATATCAAAAACGTCTACCTTTGGAGGAGAAGGGAAAAAATTAGAAATGTGGTGGAAGCAAAACACCAGTTCTGCTGTAACGGATGTGCAGGCTGGAAATGTCAAACAATTGGAGTTTGAATACTATAAATCCAGCGGTGATGTATCTACGGATGGCGTTATGTTTTTCCGGTTTAAAGACCCGTCTTCTTCCGGCTTGGTAATTGTAAGAGCCGAATACAAAAGAGATACAGCTACCGGGACCAAATACATGGTTGTTCATTTGCAGAATCTAACAGACGTAATCCAAGCAACCGGTCAAAAAAACAATGCTGCCTTTTATATCACAGAAAGTTCTAGTGGCTTGGTAAACATAGACGGTGTAATTGAAATGACGGGAATCAAAATGCCTTTTGTTGACAATAATACACAAGACACTACAAACTGGGGAACTACTACAAAAAGGGCATATATCTTTAAAGGGATTGGTTCGGATAGTACAAATCACGCTGTTTTGAAGGTTATCTTGCCCAAAACGGGTGAAGAATCCGGTGCTTCCAACCCTTTTGCGGACGCTCAAAACTGGAGTATGGGAGAACTTTATACTGACGGATTGTTGCAATCCATGAGCAACGATGGCGTTTTAACTTCTTTAAATAGTGCTTGTGGCACTGGTTTAGCAACAACATCTACTCAGGCTGAAACAACCGCCGGTTTGACAACCTGGCAGAGTTGTTCTGCTATAAGTAGCAATACTGCCGCTCAATCAGCCATAAGCAACGCAAAAGCAATCACCGGTATCAAAAATCCAGTTTTTTTCTTAAAAACCGGATCGAGTAATGACCTAATTGGACAAGAAAATACGGATGGTTTGTCTACTATAAGTGGTGCTAACACTACAACCTATACAACTTATATGAACGATACCACTTTCTCGGACAATACAATTCGTAACGATACAGCTAACGGAGGGAATTTTACATCTTCCGGCATAAATGTTCTTAATATTCTGGATGGAACGAGTATTGGTCCTATTACCGGTCACCCAACTTCCATTGTATCATGGACAGGAAATGCTGATACTGTGCCAACTGATGTTACTGCTCTAAGTAGTGTAAAATAACGAAGCAAAGAACAGGCAGGAATGCCTGTTCTACCCTTTAAAGACTTTCGATTACTCTCTTCAATTTTGCTTGCACTTCTCCAGCAATTTCACCTAAATCAGCGTTTTGCACCGATAACATAGATGCAATTGGATCCACTGCTGCTACATCTACAATCCCCCCTTCCTTTTCTTGCACGATCACGTTACACGGGAGCATAGTGCCAATGTAAGCTTCGGATTGTAGTGCTTTGTAGGCAAAATTCGGATTGCAAGCTCCCAATATTTTATAATTTCGGAAGTCTACATCCAGTTTCTTTTTCAAAGTGCTTTTTACGTCAATTTCGGTTAATACCCCAAAACCTTCTTTTTTTAATTCTTCCGTTACCTTGGTAATAGCTTCTTCAAAAGAAACACTTAGAGTTTTGTTAAAATAATAGCTCATAATTTTATCCTTTCTTCTTTTATATATTGAAAAAACAACATGGGTAAAGACAATCACTTTTATGAAAAACATAATCACTCTGATAACTGATTTCGGAACTAAAGACGGATATGTTGGTGCAATGAAAGGTAAAATATTATCTATCAACCCTAAGGCTCGGATTTTTGATATAACTCATGAAATCAGCCCGCAAAACATAAAAGAGGCTTCATACACTTTAGTGCGTAGCACAACCCAATTTCCCAAAAACAGTGTCCACGTAGCAGTTATTGATCCGGGAGTAGGATCATCTCGAAATGCCATTGTTTTAAAGTCTAATAACCGCTGGTATATCGGTCCGGACAATGGAGTCTTTACGGAAATCATAAAGAATTTCGGAATACAAAAAGCCTATTCAATTGAAAAACATACTAAATGGTGGGATGCTCATGCTACATTTGATGGCTTGGCTTTGTTTTCACCGGTAGCAGCCTACTTATCCATAGGTATCTCACCCAAAAAAATGGGAGTTTCTATTTCCAATATTCTTAGATTGCCAGAGAACGCGGTAGAAGTTTCTGAAAAGGGGGTTATTGGTGAGATTATTCTGTTTGATCACTTCGGAAATGCAATCACAAATATAAGCAAAAATGAAATAGACCTTTTTCTTTCCAAAGGAATCAACATTTCCTGCCAAGAATCAAACTTTGAATTTGTAAATCACTACAAGGAAGCCAAAGAAAATTCAGCAGTATCGCTTATAAATAGTGACAATCAGTTGGAATTATCCATAAATTGTGGTTCGGCAAAAAGTACTTTGAATTTAAAAATTGGAGACAAGGTTGTTGTTACCCCCCAAGCTATACACAAATCAGTTTGATTTTCGGAAAGTAATTCTGCTCCCTTCGGCTACGCTCAGGGAGCGTTTGGACGCTTCGGCCATTGAGCGTAACCTTTCTCGGACATTGAGCGTAGTCGAAATGTCCCTAAGAAAATGTCAAAACTCCAAATCTCGGCACTCTCTTCGCATCTTTTTATATAGCTTTCGGTTTACGGCTGCTTTTGAAATATCAATCTTTTCTTCCAAGTCCAAACCCTTTTTCATCCATTTGGCTCCCTCACAAGGATCATACTTATTTGTGTAGTAAATTTTAGCTATATTGTAATAGTCAATGACAGCACCATAAGTACTACTTGTTCCAGATTCTTCTCTTTCTTGGTTTGCCTTTTTAAATTTTTCTATGGATTGGTCGAAATTCCCTTCTTTACGACTTTTTATAGCTTCGTTTTCTAGCTGAACCGTACTTTTTGATTCTTCTTTTGGTTTTTCTTCGTCTTCAAAAGAGAATTGTGGAATAAAATCCGGACCTTCCTGAACATTATTTACAACTTCCTCTTGCTTTTGGTTGGCTGGATTTTCCAAAGAAGACATTACTTCAGTCGGTGTACTATTGTATATTCGGTTTACACAAAAATCAATCCTTTGGAGTTCCCTGCTAGCTCTGCACAAGCGATACAGAGCAGAAGTGAGAGCAACGGGTATTTGATGGGTGGATTGAGCATTGTATCTGACACACTGGTTGTATCCTCCACCACCCAATTGAGTTGTTGTGTTTGTGTTCTTCATTAACATCTGACCTGTTTGGATTGATGTTTTCCAATCATTTTGTATTTCCGGTAAATGGACTTTTAGAAATTTTACTGCCAAAAGTTCCTTAGTCAAATCCTGGTTGGATTTCTTTTTGTTGTAATAACTGTCTACCGTTAGGGACCCAAACTTGGTTAAGATCAAAACCTTATTAGAAGTTTCTAACAGCCGATCATATTCCACAACACCTGTTGGTGACCTATAAAAGATTTCCTTAGTCAAAGGGTCCAACCCAGTCCCTTCAAATGTCACCAATTCTGGAGAAAATTCCCCGATTTTGTAGGGTTGCTTATTAATTTCCAAACTGCTAACTACACCCGTTAAGCATGTGATAGCGCCAAACAATATCCATCTTTGTAATATTTTATTTTTTGTAACTTTCATGGTTCTAAGTCTTCGCATTTCCTTTTCATATATTGGTAATATTTTCTATTTTTTGATGCCTTTCTAATATCGAGTTTCTCCTCACGCTTTAAACCCATCTCCATCCATTTGGAACCTTCACACGGGTTTCTTTTGTTATCATTGTATATTTTAGCAATATTATATAACGTAATTACGTAACCGTAAGTTTTTGTATTTCCGGATTTTTCTCTTGTTTCAAGAGCTTTTTTATAGCTATCTAGGGATAAATCATATTTCCCTTGTTTTTTGTACATAGAACCCATGTTTTCCAAATCGGTTGTGGAGCTTTCCACTTGTGTTTGTAATTCAGGTTTTTCTTCATCTACATCTGGAAAATCAAATTCAAATTCCTCTTCTACCTTGGAACCAGAAGTAGCATTTTTGGGTTCTGTGTGAATCGGATCATTTTTGCTTCCCGAATATTTCACTCCAGGCATATTAGGGTTATTATCAGCAAAATCTTCATTGGTGAACCTGGTATGGGAAGAAGCAAGTGTAGGGTCTGTTGAAACAATGTCCGTAACTCCTTTGGTTACCAAAGGCATTTTTGCTCCTGCACTGCTTAACTCTGCTAGAGTGCTTTTTATAGAAGCAGTTACTTCCGGAATTTTAGCCGAATTTGAACCTGTAAAGTCTTTTGGAATTTCCGTTAGAAGCGATTTACCGGCATCAGTCAGGTTTTGGTAGGTAGAAGGCATACGCCCAACGGTTTTATTTAAACTATTGATAGCGTTTACCTCTGGTGTTGTGTCTGCGTTTACTTTTTTCTTGTTTCTATAAGAATCTACTACTATAGAGCCGAAGTTTACTTTGACAACAAATTGTTTTGCTTCATCTATAAACCTATCGTATTTTTCCATTCCCACTTTGTTTTTGTATACGGGGTTCCCCTGTTGTGGATCGATTTGTGTATTTTCAAAATTAGCGTATTCTGAGGAGATTTCACTCAATCTATAAGGCTGTGGTTTTTTTTCTACTTTTTGTGTTGAACCACATGAAACGAAAATAAAAATTATTATGTATAAAGTTATAGTTTTTAATAAAATATTTCGGCAAGCCATACTGTTTTTTTGTCCTCCAGAGTTTTCATATGATAATCAAGGTAAAGTCTCTTGTCAAAACATTTATTTCATAGAGGGAAAAATTTTCCATGGTTTTTTAAGATTTTCGTATTATTATAAAACCAAGTACACTCAAGCGAGGAGTGATTTTGGACATTGATTTTAAGAAAACCCTTGCAAATCAAGAGAGTTATCCCGAAAATCATCTAATCATAGTATATTTACTATTTTAGCTCATAGTTTCCATTCGGACTATATACCTACCATCAATTTTTGTTAGTCGTACCATAGACTTTTTAATCAACTCAAAAAACTCAGGTTTTGATATTTCCATATCCATACACATCTTTTGAATATCAATATCCGTAATTGCTTTCTTATCTCTTAGTTTGTTAAAGAGCATGGAAACCATCATATCATCCTGGGTTGTTTCTTTTGAATTTTCTGGGCTATAATCGGTATACATTTTTATTCCTTATGATTATTTACCACTACGCCTGTATAAAAAGGAACATTTCGACTACGCTCAATGTTCGAAAAGTATCCAAACGTTCCCTGAGCGTAGTCGAAGGGAGCAAAAGTCGGCTTTTTACAGAACCTAGTGGTTCAAAATTTAGTTTCTTTTTATTTCAAATTGCTGGCAACAAAGTCCCAGTTTACAATATTCCAAAAGGTTTCCACATATTTGGGTCTTGCGTTTCTATAATCAATGTAATAAGCGTGTTCCCAAACATCACAGGTTAGAAGTGGTTTTTTTCCACTTGTGAGAGGTGTTCCCGCATTGCTTGTGCTTTCAAGGGCAAGAGAACCATCAGAATTTTTTACCAGCCAAGCCCAACCGGAACCAAAAGTTGTAACGGCGGTATTGCTAAATTTTTCTTTAAAAGCAGCAAAAGAGCCAAAAGCCTTGTTTATAGCATCTGCCAAAGCTCCACTTGGTTCTCCACCACCTTTTGGTGATAAACAATTCCAGTAAAAGGTATGATTCCATACTTGGGCTGCGTTATTAAAAATTCCTCCGGAAGATTTTTTTACAATTTCTTCTAAAGAAAGGTTTTCAAATTCTGTCCCAGGGATCAATTTATTTAAGTTTGTGATATAAGCTTGGTGGTGTTTTCCATAATGATATTCAAGTGTTTCTTTGGAAATATGGGGAGCTAATGCGTCTTGAGCATAAGGTAATTCCGGTAATTTATGTTCCATATTATATCTCCTATCTAATTTATATTTATATACTTACAAATAGAATCATTCTAAAAATATTCAAGGTTTTTTTTGCTATATTAGAATTTTTATTTGGAAACACACCTGACATACAATTTATCCGTTTTTAAGCTACTTCCGGCATAACCCAAACCAAAATAAATATAAGAAGTATTGCTACCTGACTCAGAAGAAGACGTTCGATAAAATCCGATAATCGAATTGGGAAATGTTGTTTTGTCTATGGTTGGGGTGCTTGAGCCAGGATTGCATTTTGATTCCAAATCCTTTTTTTCAGGACCACTGCTGCACAATACCAAAGTATTAAGCTCTTCTTTGGATGGTAATCTCCAATTTGTTTTTCCCGCAAATCCTCCCGCCTCATTTAAAGAACTACAGGCTTTGGCTGCATCCTCTGTTTCACAAGTTCCTCCTTCGCAGACTTGGTAGGTAATGGCATTGCCTGTACAGGTATTGGTTTCCGCTCCCGACCATTTTTGCCCTTGGCTACATTTCATCCAAACCAAATTTGTTGAAATATCTTTAACCGTTCCGTCCATATTATCCACGTATTCGGAATTTTCATTGTCTTCGATTTCCACACTAACATCTTCGATAGAAACGTTTTCATAACCCTGACCGGATGCAGTGTGCTTTATGGTGGAATTATGAATGCCTTCGGTAATTGTATCGTCAACGGCTTTGACTTGGACTTTTTGTGGAATGTTCCAATTGGACTTAGAAAAGCTGAGTTTGTCTTTGTCAAGCTGGACTTGTTTGTCAATAACCATCTTTATTTCAACATTGGATGCGGGCTGAGCTGTTAGCTGAACGGAATATTCTCCCGTAGCTCCTCCTTCCGCAACTTTTAGGGAAATAGGCTCAATCTTGACCCCGGCAGCGTCATTGTCCGTAATAGAAACAACCGTATTATTTAGTTTGAATTCATTATAATTTTTGTCTTCGCTTTTCACTTTGTGGGTAATTGTCCCTAAGTGGGGATTGGGTTCAATAGCCGGATCGTCTACAGCCGTAACAATAACCGTTTGAGGTTCTTTCCAATTTTCCGTAGTAAACAGCAAGCTTTCTTTATCAACGCTAAGTTGTGCATCTTTTACGATCTCAATATTTACATCCGATGTCGGTTTGGAATTCAATTGAACCGTATATTCGGATGTTTCTCCTCCTTCTGCCACCTTTAGGGAAAATAAAGAAATGGTTACTCCAGGAGAATCATTATCATTAACCGTAACTTTTACATCTTCTAGTTTTACTTCTTTATAATTCGGTTCTTCTGTTTCTAATTGATGAGTAATGACGGCCTCAATTGACTTTTCTTCCACTTCGGAATCATCAACGGCAGTTATAACCACTTCTTGAGGTGTTTTCCAGTTTTCTTTTGTGAAAGTAATCGTTTTTGGGTTTGCTTCTATTTGTTCGTTATGGGTTAAATTGATTTTAATCTCAGAAGTCGGTTGTGACTTGAGTTCTATTGTGTATTTATCGGTTTGTCCTTCCGTAAGCGTAAATAGATTTGGATTTATAACAATTCCAGGAGTATCATTATCTGTAATGGAAATCGAAATATCGTCCGTTTTTAATTCGTTGTAGTATGTATCCGAACTTGTAAAATTGTGCTTGATTACAGAAGGATGAGGAGTTGCTTCGATTTCCGAATCATCTACTGCCGTAACGGTTACGGTTTGTGGAAGATTCCAATTGGAACTTGTAAAACTTAAGCTTTCTTTATCAACGCTTACTTGAGCATCATTTGCGATTTGCACAACTACATCCGAAGTCGGCTGAGACTTTAACTTTATGGAATACTTTTTAGGTTTGTCCCCTTCTGCCAATTCCAGAGTAGTGGGGGAAACCTCAATTCCAGGTGAATCATTATCTTCTATGGATACTTTAATTGTATCAATGGTCAAACCGCTATAGTTTTTGTCCGAACTTGTGACGGTGTGGGTTACTTTTGTTATATGAGGATTCTCTTCTACCATTGAATCATCCACTGCTGTTACACTGACCGTTTGGGCGGTATTCCAGTTTTTATCGGTGAAGGTTAGAGTTTCTTTGTCTATCTGGGTCTGTGAATCATGGATAATGGTAAAGGTAACATCTGACTTGGGTTGTGATTTTAGCTGAACCGTATATTCCTTTTTTTCGCCTTCTTTTAAAAGAAGTTCTATAGGAGAAATCGTGATTCCATAAGAATCATTGTCTTGGATAGAAACTTCCACATCGTTTATTTTCATTTCATTGTAATGCTTGTCTGTGCTACTTATACTATGTACGATTTTTGTTTTGTGCGGATTTTCTTCCACTATAGGATCATCAACCGGAGTGACAATAACGGCTTGTGCTACTTTCCAATTTTTGGCTGTAAAAGTTAAGGTTGTTTTGTCGAGTTGGACTTGTGGGTCGTGTGTCAGGGTTACGGTTACATCAGAGCTTGGTTGTGATTCCAATTGCATGGTATAGATTCCGATTTTCCCACCTTCTGCAGTTTCCAATAGATTGGAAGATAGTAACAAACCGGCTTTGTCGTTGTCGTGTATCTTAATACGAACATCGTTTACCTTCATTCCATTGTATCGCATATCGGAACTCATCACACTATGATTTATGATACTTTTGTGAGGACTTTCTTCTACAACAAAATCATCGTGCGGAGTGACAACTACCATCTGTGGAATTTTCCAATTTTCTTTTGTAAATTTAAGAGTTGTTTTATCCAATATGATTTGTTCATCGTGTGAAAGTTCAATGGCAACTTCTTCCTGAGGTTCGGAAGTGAGTAGAATTGTATATACGGCTCCTTTCCCACCTTCTGTTACAACCAAGGAATAGGGTTGGATTTTAATGGCAACGGTTTCACTTTGTTTGATTGGTGCTTTGTCGACTTCGGGAGTTTGTTCTTTTACTTCAATTGGTGGTTTTGGTTGTTCGGTAGTAGGTGCAACTTCCGTAGGCGGTTTTGGTTGTTCGGTGACAGGTGTAACTTCCGTAGGTGGTTTTGGTTGTTCTGTAACAGGTTCAACTTCCGTAGGTGGTTGTGGTTGTTCTGTAACAGGTGCAATTTCTGTAGGCGGTTTTGGTTGTTCTGTAACAGGTGCAATTTCTGTAGGCGGTTTTGGTTGTTCGGTTACTGCTGGAGTTGCTTCGACAACCGGAGTTTCTTGTGCCGGTGGATTTTCATCAGCCATCATAAGAGTAAAACCAACAAACAAAATAACAAAGAATACACCCGAATATTTAGCTCTTTTCCTACTTACCATCTTTACACACCTTTTTTGTTCACTTTAAATGACCCTTTCATTCCCGCCATCAATAGGGATTTGAGCACCCGTTGTTTTGGAAAAAGCCTTTCCAGCCAAATTTCCCACAAGACGTGCTACATCTTGAGACGTAATTTCCACTTGTAAAAGATTGCTTTTTTTATACTCTTCTACAGACAATCCGTAGTGTTTTGCCCGCGATTCCAAAACAGAAGATTCCCATATACCGGTATCAAAAACGGCATTCGGATGAATAACATTGACCCTTATTTTGTATGGAGCCAGTTCTAAGGCAGCCACTCTCGCAAGTTGATTCATACCGGCTTTTGCTACGGAATAGGCAGAAGCTCCAGGACCAGGAGCAGGTACATTTTTAGAAGCAATAAAAACGATACTTGGGTCTATTCCCAATTTCAAAAACGGAATACATTCTTTTATCAATCTTTGATGAGCATTTAGATTTATTTCTATGCTTTTTGTCCAGATTCCTTCATCCATTTCTTCTATGCTACGACTAGGTGGGAATGTCCCCGCGTTGGCAACCACAATATCTAGACCACCAAATAACCTGACAGTAGAATAAACGGATTCCTGTAATTCTTTTGTGTTTGTAACGTCTGCTTGGATTCCAATCAAATTTTGCTTTTGAAATATAGAAGTGACTTCGGGATTTTTATCTATTCCAACAACAGTTCCGCCATTTTGTTGAAAATATTCCGCAGAAGCTCGTCCAATACCACTCGCAGCTCCCGTCACCAATATAACTTTTCCCTGAAATTCAGGAGTTTGGGAACTTTTTCCCAGTTTGGCTTGTTCCAATTCCCAGTATTCCATATCAAACAAATCTTTTTCAGAAAGTGCCTGCCAACCTCCCAATTGTTCTCCAACCTGAATCGCTTGAATGGTGTGTTCGACTATATCCGAAACAATGTTAGCATCCGATACGCTTTTACCTATAGAGCAAATTCCCTGTTTTGCCCAAATCACAAAACGCGGTGCCAAATCCAAGCATTTTTGAGAACCATTTGTGTTTCTCGCAAAATACTTTTGATAAGAATCAGCATAATTTTTTATGTCTTTTTTTATATCATCTTTAACTATCGCCGGAATTAGCTTTGTTCGTATTACGTGATCCGGAGTGATAGGACCACGAGTTGCTATAGAATCCAAGTTTGCAAGATTGGAAAAATATTTAGCTTCTGGCGAATTGTTAAATTTTACGATCATAGGAGAGCCTTTGATCTTCGAAACCCAATGACGAATGGATGCTAAAGAAAGTAGGTCTTCCTTAACAGGTGGAGATATTTCAGCTTTAGGAACACTTACTTTCTTTTGTGCCAGATAATTCTCTGCCTTTGTAACTATCCGTATCATCTTTTCATAAGACGTTTTTGCATCATTGGCAAACGAAAATACTCCATGATTGAGAAGTATCATACCTTCGTATTTTTCCCAATGAATGTCTTTTGTCATTTCGTATATCTTTTTTGCCAAAATAAAACCAGCCATTGTATAAGGAATAATCAGCACAGTATCCCCATAAATTTCTTCTAGCATTTTCAAAGCATTTTTATTGTTGGTAATGGTGACAACAGTATCTGCATGGGTATGATCCACAAAGGTAAGTGGTATGATTGCGTGAAGAATTGCTTCCACAGAAGGATTCGGAGCTGAAGGATCAAGCATAGCTATTCTTTGCTGTTTTACCATTTCCGCATCCGTTAGTTTGTCTAATTTCGCCAAACGTTTCAAAACATCCAATTTTACAGCCGGAAAGCCTGGTTTTTCAATAGATGCCAAATCCCAACCGCTTCCTTTCACATAGAGAATTTCTTCTTTTTCACCCCAAAAATTTGTGATGGTATCTTTTAAAGAAGTGTTTCCACCTCCATGCAAAACCAAAGAACTTTCCCTTCCAAGCAGTCTAGACGTATATACCCTCAATCCAAGAGAATCGCTCTCATAGCTTTTGGCTTCTTCATCTTTCCATAAACTTTCCATAAAACATAACTCCTATAAATTAAAATTCAATCCGTAAAATTAAACAGTTCCAGAGCATTTTTGTATAAAATTTTTCGTTTAGCTTCCGCACTAATTGGTAAACTTAGAATTTCCATGATGGGATGACCTATAATATAGGGAATGTTAGGAAAATCAGACCCAAAAAAAATTCTGTCAGAGTGCAATTCCAACTTTTTGATGTGCTCCGAAATGTCCGACCCAGTAGCTTGAAAATCAACAAAAACCATTGTTGTATCTAGTTTAACGTTTGGAAACAAGGTAAGTAACTCGGTATATTTGTCAATCTCAAACGCTCCCATGTGAGCAATAATAACATTCAATTTAGGAAATTTTTCAATAAAGGGTCGAAAATATGTAATTCCCGTAAACTCTCCAGGCAAAGGTGCCGTTCCAGTATGAATAATTATTGGAATTTGCTCTTCTTGCAAATAGTAAAACGTTTCCGACAATTCCGTAGTATTTAAGTTTAGTTTGGATACTTCACAATGGAGTTTAAAACCTCTAAACTTAAATCGTTCGACAGCTTTTTGGGTATATTCCAATACACCTGGTTCAGGATAAAAAGTCCCAAAGGGAATGGAACCCTTCCAATTTTTATAATTTTCATATATATAGGTATTCAACCTATCTGCCATATCCGATTTATGAGCATAATTTAAGGTTGTGTAGCGATACACTTTGTTATGCAAAAGGGATTGCACCCTTTTATGCTCGCTCTCTCTATATGAAATTTGCCAATTTACTTTATCAAACCATCTCCAAATCAATTTCATAATCAATTCGGGAAAAAAATGTGCGTGAATATCTATAATATAAGGAATGTTATATTTTTCTAGCAAACCGATATGAGTTGGATTTTCTTCGTCTTTATCCGGTGGAAGCTTTGTCGGATTCTTCCACGAAAATACGGAATTAATTCTCGGATAGGGATTTATACTAGAAAAATCACTTTGCTCTTTATCGTAAAAACAAGCGTAACAAGGTAGCATATATTTTAACGAGTTCGATAACAATTTCACAAATACCGCTGTTTAAGTCGTGTTTTAGGAAAGATACAATTAATCAGTTATTTTATCAATTAATAACATATCATATCCATATATTTTGCTATTACGAATTGACTGCCTTCAAAAGTTTTCTGTCATGTGTCCATAAGTGTCATATTTCCAATTTTTTATCATTTAATTAGAAAAATTAATATAACCATCCCCAAAAGTTTTCTAATTTTTGTAAGAAATTACCATTTATCACCTGTATAAAAGATATTCTTTCATAATTGATAGTTTGAATCCAAAAAAACTCACTTTTTCGAAACCAGCAAAACCTGTGTTATATTTTATTTTTTGGGAATCAATGATAATCGATTTCTTTCTCTTATACTTAGGTAAGCAAAAAGTGGGCATTTGAATTAGTTCAACGAATTGAGATAAGTTAAATTTTGGAGTTTCAATCGACCACTTGAACGATATCTTTAGATGAAATAATGTCTAACTCACTATAATCAGTTTCAAAGATTTCTTTTCAACGAGGATTTTTAATTAAAGTCATCTATATCACAAATATAAATCATTTTTGTTGTTATAACAATTATTTGGCCAGAATCATATTTTAAATTTAACCGAACTACGTTATTGTAACAATCAAAGTAAATTTTAGTAGATGAAGGTATTCATGTAAAGTTTCTGATTTAAAAATAAGGGATTTGACTCATTCATAAAGTATAAAATAATTTATTAATAAAATTATACAATTTATTTTTCCTTTTCGTATTATATATTCTATTTATTTAAGAAAGTTATTTTTAATATCTTTTAATTTTTTAAATTGAAATTATGACATTTCAAGGAATAAAGTTTTTTGAAAGGCAATAGCTCATTTGCAAGAACTTGCCTAAATAGAATAAAATTCTTTTTTACTTGACACTTTCCATTACTTAATAAAAAATAAGTGCATTATGGATGTGAATGAAGTCAAAGAAATCGTAAAAAGGGAACTTCCGGGACTCATCAAAGTTGATCCGGAAATTCGAGACTGGATGCTCCGAATGATTTACGCTGCCCAAGACAAATTTGAAAGCCGTTTTGATAAGCTTTTAGAAGAACTAAAGGCAGATAGGCTTGAACAAAGTAGAAAGTGGGATGAAAATCAAAAAGAGATTAAAAACATCTCCAAAAAAATTGATACCAGCATAGGTGCTCTTGGTGCAAGGTGGGGAAAATTTTCTGAAGCCACTTTTAGAAATGCTATGAAAGGAATCCTAGAAGATGTTCTTCAGGTGAGCGTTGAAAGATTTCAAGAAGTCGATAGAGAAGGTGTGGTATTTGGTTATCCGGAAACTATAGAAATTGATTTAATTATAAAAAATGGTTTTACATATATATGTGAAATAAAATCGTCTATCAGTTCTTATGAAGTATACATTTTTCAGAAAAAAGTAAATTGGTATGAAAACCAAAAGAAGGTGAATGCTACCAAAAAGATTTTGGTTTCTCCAATGTTAGACAAGAAAGCAGTAGAGATAGCAAATAAATTAGATATATTGGTCTATACTCATGCCAATGATGTTGAAGGATTATAGTTGTGATGAAATGTTATCGCTACTTCAATACATCAGGTCCCAATATTCCGAAAGAACACTATACCTTAGATAGACTTGATTTGATTGCCAAAGGGAAAGACTTGGTTTACAAAAGTCGTTATTTCACAATCTGGGCACCAAGACAAACAGGGAAGAGCACCTACTTTCGGTTTCTGGCAAGAGAGCTGGAAAAAGAAGGCTACAAGGTTGCCCACATCAATTTTGAAAATTACAAAAATGCAAAAATCGAGTCTTTTTTGAATAAATTTATTGGAGAGATAAATGAGTTTTGGCACACAGATTTTCAAAAAAATGATATATCAGGTATATTCTATCAATTAGAAAAGATAAAAGACAAGAAGTTTGTTTTAATTATAGACGAAGTAGAAGGAATTAATGCTGATTACCTGAATGACTTTCTTCACGCCATACGAAGTGTCTATCATTCAAGAGAAAATCACTGTTTAAAGAGTGTGATCCTTGTGGGTGTATCCAACATAACGGGAATCATCCAAGACAATGCAAGCCCTTTTAATATTGCTGACGAACTGGATGTTCCTTATTTCACCAATGAAGAAACAAAAGAACTCCTCGAACAACATGAAGCAGAAACCGGTCAGTTATTTGATGAAAAAGTGAAAGAGAAAATAAGCGAAATCACGGCAAACCAACCAGGACTCGTAAACGGTTTTGCCAAACGGCTAGTAGACACAAATCCGAACAAAGGCAGGATCGAATATACAGACTACCTTAAGGTGGAGGACTGGTATCTTACAGAAGCGATAGATAAAAATGTAGCTAACATTCTAAAAGTGGCAAGTAGACATAGAAAGTTTGTAGAAATGCTTTTGTTTTCCGAGAAGGAAATTTCTTTCAAGGTTGACAGACCAGCTATCAAAGATTTGTATGCCAACGGACTTATCAGGAAAGGAAAGGGAAACGACGTAGAGTTTTGGGTTCCACTGTATCAAAAACGCTTGTACGATGCACTCTACCCATATACAAATGGAGAAAGTGAGCGTATAGCCGAAATGATGTTTGCAGATGCTTATCTCACAGAGAACGGTAGTATTCACTTTGACAGGTTAATAGAAAACTACAAAAAACATATCCAACTAAGAGGATTCCGTCCTTATAGAGAAAAGGATGAAAACGGTGAATTCAAGTCCATTCCCGAAGCAGCGATGATCTATAGCTTTGAAACGTTTATCAGCGTGTTTTTGCAAGAGTTAGGTGCCAAAAGCTACCGAGAAGCTTACGTTTCTTTGGGTAATACGGATTTGATCATCAATTGGAACGGACAGGAAACTTTGATCGAGACCAAGAAGTATTACAGTCCGTCTTCATTTCAAAAAGGTAAAAGGCAGCTATCGTATTATTGCAAACACGCTGAGATTGTAGTTGGGTTGTACATTGTGTTTATCAAAGAGAGTATCCAATCGGATAGGATTCAAGAAGGGAGCGAGTTGATCGATGGAATTGAGATCAAGACATATCTGATTCGTTATGACGAGGAAAAGGAATTTGGGATACTCCCGTAGAGTTGGATTCAATCCTCGCTCCATTTTTTATCCTCTCATAAATTTCCCACCCCAGAAGAACGGGAATGTTTACACCTGCTTTATTTGTGGTAGTATACCGAATGGAACTTGGAATAGGAGTTTTGACTCATTCATAAAGTATAAAATAATTTATAAACAAAATAAGGCAATTTATTAAACATTCCATGGTCTTTTTTTTATGGTTTACAATATTTTCTATTAAATTATCTTAAAACCACCATGAAAGGAAAACGCTACTTTAACACATCTGGTCCCAATATTCCGGAAGATCACTATACCTTAGATAGGTTTGATTTGATTGCCAAAGGGAAAGACTTGGTTTACAAGAGTCGTTACTTTACAATCTGGGCACCAAGACAAACAGGGAAGAGCACCTATTTTCGGTTTCTGGCAAGAGAGCTGGAAAAAGAAGGCTACAAGGTTGCCCATATCAATTTCGAGAATTATAGAAATGCAGAATTGAACTCTTTTTTGAACAAATTTATTGGAGAAATCAATAGGTTTTGGGAAACTCATTTTGAAAAAATTGATATATCAGATATATTTTATCAATTAGAAAAAATCAAAGAAAAGAGGTTTGTGCTTATCATTGATGAAGTGGAAGGAATCAATGTTGATTATTTGAATGACTTTCTTCACGCCATACGAAGTGTCTATCATTCAAGAGAAAATCACTGTTTAAAGAGTGTGATCCTTGTGGGTGTATCCAATATAACGGGAATCATCCAAGACAATGCAAGTCCATTCAATATCGCTGATGAGTTGGATGTTCCCTATTTCACCAATGAAGAAACAAAAGAACTCCTCGAACAACACGAAGTAGAAACCGGTCAGTTGTTTGATGAAAAGGTGAAAGAGAAAATAAGTGAGATCACGGCAAACCAGCCAGGACTCGTTAATGGATTTGCGAGGAGATTGGTAGAAACGAATCCTAACAAAGACAGAATTGATTACGAAGACTATCTCGTAGTGGAAGAATGGTATCTAAATAAGAAAATTGATAAAAATGTGTCCAATATCATTAAAATTGCTAAACGTCACCGAAAGTTTGTGGAAAGACTTCTGTTTTTAGAAGAGGAAATTGATTTTGATATAGATCATCCTGCCATACAAGAACTACATATAAACGGACTTCTTACCTTTGACAAAAGGAATAAGATCGAATTTTGGGTACCCTTATATAAAAAGCGTTTGTACAAATCCTTGTATCCTTATACCAATGGTGAAGGTGTGCGAATTGCAAAAAATATGCTTTCCGAATCTTATTTGACAGAAGCCGGAAAGATCAACTTTGACAAACTAATAGGCAGTTATAAATCCCATATACAGTTGAGAGGCTTTCGTCCTTACAGACAGAAAGATAAAAAAGGCAGGTTCAAGTCCATCCCTGAAGCAGCGATGATTTACAGCTTTGAGACATTTATTAGCATCACCACCATGAAAGGAAAGCGCTACTTTAACATCAGGACCTAATATTCCCAAAGAACACTATACCTTAGATCGGCTGGATTTAGTCGCCAAAGGAAAAGACCTTGTATACAAAAGCAGGTATTTTACGATCTGGGCACCAAGACAAACGGGAAAAAACACTACTTTCGATTTTTAGCAATAGAACTGGAAAAAGAAGACTATAAGGTCGCCCACATCAATTTCGAGAATTTTAAAGCGGCTAGGAATTGGAATTGTTCAACTCTTTAAAATGGATTTTTTGAATTTCTGGCAAAGAGAAATATTTTCAAAAACTTTTGTAGAATTATTTGATGAAATTCGAGCCATTCAAGACCAAAAGTACGTTTTTATCTGTGATGAAATCGAAGGGCTAAACCCTGACCTTTTCAACCAATTCTTGCATACGATTCGTAACCTTTATCATTCTCGTAACAGCCACTGTTTGAAGAGTGTAATCCTGGTAGGCGTATCCAATATAGCGGGTATTATCCAAGACAATGCAAGTCCTTTTAATATCGCTGACGAGTTGGACGTTCCTTATTTCACTAATGAAGAAACAAAGGAACTCCTCGAACAGCACGAAGCGGAAACAGGTCAAATATTTGACAAGAAAGTGAAAGTTAAAATCAGTGAGATAACGGCAAATCAACCAGGACTTGTGAACGGGTTTGCCAAAAGAGATTGGTGGAAACAAATCCAAACAAAGAAAGAATTGATTACGAAGACTATCTCAAAGTAGAGGACTGGTATCTAACGGAAGCAATTGATAAAAACATAGCCAATATTCTGAAAGTTGCAAGTAAGCATAGAAAATTCGTAGAATCAATCCTTTTTTCTGAAAAAACAATTTCTTTTAAAATAGACAGACCAGCGATAAAAGACTTACATGTAAACGGATTAATTAAGAAAGGAAGAATGCTGATGTTGAATTTTGGGTTCCATTGTATCGAAAACGTTTGTATGATGCATTTTATCCTTACACGAATGGTGAAGGTGTGCGAATTGCCAAAAATATGCTTTCCGAAGCCTATTTGACTGATACCGGAAAAATCAACTTTGACAAACTAATGGATAGCTACAAATCCCATATACAACTTCGAGGATTTCGCCCTTACAGGCAGAAAGACAAAAAAGGTAGGTTTAAGTCCATACCGGAAGCAGCAATGATCTATAGCTTTGAGACGTTTATAAGTATATTTTTGCAAGAAATAGAGGGAAGGAGTTATAGAGAAGCTTACGTTTCATTGGGGAATACGGATTTGATCATCAACGTGAAAGGGCATGAGTACCTCATAGAGTCAAAAAAGTATTACAGTCCATCCAATTTCAAAAAGGGAAAGTTCAACTTTCGTATTATTGCAAGCGATCCGGGGATAACGGAAGGGATTTATTTGGTATTTGTGGACAATATGGTGAGTCTCGAATTTGTGAAAGAAAGTTTGGAAACCATAGATGGAATTGAAATCAAAACATATTTGATTCGTTACGATGAAGAAAAGGAATTTGGCCTAAGAGAATAAATTGTGTATCCACAAGACACTTATTTTTACTGTAATAAAAAATAAGTTTACCCTCTATGGATGTGAAATTAGATTGTCTTAAAGGAGAAACGCTAAATACTTGGTAACTCAATTTTAACTCAGTTGATCCAATTCGCTTTGAGACTGGATACTCCGTATGAAGTATACATTTTTCAGAAAAAAGTAAATTGGTATGAAAACCAAAAGAAGGTAAATGCTACCAAAAAGATTTTGATTTCTCCGATGTTAGACAAGAAAGCAGTCGAAATAGCAAAACAATTAGATATACTGGTCTATACTCATGCCAATGATGTTGAAGGATTACAGTTGTGATGAAATGTTGTCGCTACTTTATCCGATGCAACTCACCACAATAGTAACACCTTAAAGTATACAGTAAAGCAAAATTTTAATCAATTCATTAATTTTTGCTTTTGTTCTTATGGAATGTTATCCATGGTAAGAAAGTAGCTTTCTATATATTCAAACCACAAAAAACGTATTAATCTATAGAGAAAGTCGATTCTTTTTCCAAAAAATCCTATAATCATACCAGAATTTTTTAGGAGAAATACAAATGAAAGAGAATCTAGCCAAAATATTCAAAGAGTTAAGCCAAAGGTTTAAAGACAAACCTGCTTTTGCCACACGAGATTCCCAAAAAAAGTTTCAAACCATAAGCTATATGGAATTGTACGAAAAAGCGATCTGTTTGTCTACAGCATTGATAGACTTGGGATTACAGTCTAGACACCATGTAGGACTAATCGCAGACAATCGGTTGGAATGGATACTTGCAGATATGGCAGTTGTATTGTGTGGAGCAGCAGACGTTCCCAGAGGAACTGACGTAACAGATAATGATATCAACTATATAATTCCTCACGCTGATGTAGAAATCTTGTTTGTTGAAAACACATTGGTTTTGGAGAAAATCCAAAAAAATAAAAGAAACCTCCCCAATGTTCGGAAAATGATTCTTATGGAATACAACCAAAATGTTTTATCAGATAGTGTTTTGTACATCTACGACTTGATTCAAACAGGAAAACGTATGAGAGATGCTGGAAATCAGCTGGTAGAAGAGCGAATGGAAGAAATTCAGCCTGATGATCTGTTTACCTTGATCTATACTTCCGGTACAACCGGTGCACCTAAAGGGGTTATGCTCACCCATAAAAACATCACCTCTCAGTTAAAGTACATTCCGATTCCAATAGATTCAAGCGATAGAGTTTTGTCTATCTTGCCCGTTTGGCATATATTTGAAAGAATGTTTGAGATGGCTTCTATGTATGCTGGTGCTTGCACATACTATTCCAGCGTAAAAAATCTTAGAGATGACCTTACAATCGTTAAGCCTACCTTTATGGCATCAGCTCCACGTCTATGGGAAAGTATTTATGCTGGTATCTTAAACAATATCGAAAAAGCTCCAAGCTTCAAAAAAGTGATGTTTCGTCTTACCATGTTTTGCGCAAACCATTACAAAAACTCCATACGATTTTTGACCTTTAACGAATTAAACGTAGATGGAAAAAATCCAATCTTTTCTATTTTTAAGGGTCTATGGAGTAGTATAATTGTTGCAATGTTGTATTTGCCAAACTTTGTTTTGGATAAAATAGTGTTAAAACAAATACGAGAAAGAACAGGAGGTTGCTTAAAGGGTTCTTGCTCTGGTGGCGGAGCACTTCCCTACCATGTAGACATATTTTTTAATAACATTGGTATTCCGGTTTTAGAGGGTTATGGAATGACGGAAACTTGCCCTATTTTGTCTATGAGGACATTTCAAAACCTCGTTCCGGGAACTGTAGGTCCTATTTATGGTGGAACAAAGGTAAAGCTAATTGATATAAATACAAACGAAGTTATTTATCCTT
Organism: Leptospiraceae bacterium; assembly: GCA_024233865.1. GTDB lineage: Bacteria > Spirochaetota > Leptospiria > Leptospirales > Leptospiraceae > JACKPA01. The sequence continues at coordinate 43,904 of JACKPA010000021.1, forward strand.
CCTCAGACGGATATGGAAAGAAGGGTGAAATCCACGTTTCGGGCCCACAGATTATGAAAGGATATTATAAAAACCAAGAAGCAACGGACAAGGTGTTAAAAAACGGATGGTTAAATACCGGTGACATGGGAATTGTAACCTATAACCGTTGTTTGAAAATAGTAGGAAGAACAAAAGAAACCATTGTTCTTTTGGGAGGTGAAAATGTAGAGCCTGTTCCTATTGAAAATATATTAAGCAGTTCTCCATTTATAAATAACTGTATTGTGGTAGGGCAGGACAAAAAATTCCTTTCTGTACTCATTGTACCAAATATGGAAAAGTTTAAAGGTTATGGAAATTCTCTTGGTGAAATATCTCAAAACCAAGACGTGAAAAAAATAATAGAAAAAGAAATCAAGAGGTTGATTAATTCGGAAAACGGCTTTAAATCCTTTGAGAGAGTTGTTGGTTTTTATCTCTTACCAAAAGAATTTGAAGTTGGTGACGAGTTGACAGCAAAGCTTTCTATTAAAAGGCATGTGATTACAGAAAAATACAAAAATTTGATCGAGGATATTTATAAAAATTAGATATATATAGGAACGTTTTACACCAAAACACCTTAGAATTTAATTTTTCAACTTTTGTATAAACGGAACAGAGTGAACAGAGACGAAATTCTATTTCAGTTGGATTGGAAAGTTTTTTATCAAAAAGATGAAGCGGAAAGAGAAGGAGAGGCATATAATTTATAGGTTGACAGCATTGTATTTATTAAAAAATCATTTCAACCATGAAACATCCAATTGAATACATTGCTGCAAGTTTAGGAAATCTTTCCATTGAGTACAAAAAACTCGTTTTTTTTACCTATCTAAAAGCCATAGGACTAGCTTTTTCTGTTGCTCTTCCGGTTCTTTTTAAAGGAATATATTTCGCAATTATCGGGAATAAAGATAAAAAGGCATATACTTTTTTAAAAGGTTCGATTATTTGGGGGAAGTCTACCCAAAAAAGGACAAAAACTAACCTTGTGCTATCCAATGAAATGAATATTCCGGAAAAAGGTCACTTGATTTTTCTGAATCACATCAATGAAATGGATTTTCCTTTTGATTGTATCGTAGTCAACAAACCTTATTTGGCAAATCAGGTCATCAAAAAGAGTTTTTTGGCTTATTGGTGGATGAAAAATATGGGTTCGCAGGTATTCGATACTTCCAAAGCAATTACCATAGCCGTTTCGGTTAAAAATGTGTTAAAAGGCTTAAGTAAAAATAGCTTTGTGGTTTATCCGGAAGGACAAAACACTTATGGAGAAGTAATCAAGCCTCTAAAAAAGGGTATGATTAAGCTAGCATTCGATAATCAAATTCCTATAGTTGTTGTTTTAAAAACAGGAGTTTCCGGATTTCAAACCAATACAAAAGGCAACACAATTGCCTACAAAAACGTTGGTGTTGTGGAACCTGAAAAATTTAAATCTTGGGAAGAATTGAGAGATCACCTTTTTGAGCTGATGACAAAAGAAAAAACTTTGTTAGACGCTTCTGTGTAGATTCCGGTGGTTCGATACGTCCTATCAACACTCACCAACCGGAATTGGACAGAACGATTATGTTGCCAACTTTGCATTTAATCGCTCTATTTTTCTCTTTTCTTCCTCTGTCCCAAGATATTCTTTTCTTGTTCCAAAAACGTAATCAAACCAAGGATGGGTAACTCCCCAGTTTGCGTCTTGATCGGGTCCCATGTGATGGTCGTAGTGCCATGGTAAATATGTTTTAGACCATTCAGGGTCGATGTGAGATTTTTTGTGCTTAAAGTAATAGTCTACGGCAGAATATCCGATGGTCAGGGTAAAAAGTGGAGCCACCGGTAGCAAGGGTAGGTGAATGGCAACACCTAAAGCCAAAGCGGCAACTTCTTTCGATTGTGCATTCCATTCTAATAAGCTACTTTGATACGCTGGATCATGCATATCGTGTTTTCGGCAATTTTTGTGATGCTCACTCCAGTGAAAACTCCAAAAATTACTTTTTTTCCTTCCTATTTCATGTAAAACATACTTATGAAAAGCCCATTCAATAGCATTTGCATAAGCTAATCCTGCTAAAATTCCTATCATAGTTTTTCCTTTTTAATAAATTAAGATTCAGTTAAATAATGAATGAATATTCATTTACCATTTAGTCAAGCCATAAATGAATAATTATTCAGTTAAAAATATTTTTTTCATAGGTAAATTTCAGTCTCTATTTACTTTAACTTCTCCGGTTTTTTATACAGGTACAAAAACCCTTCTTCACTTGGAAACATTCTTGAATAATTTTATGATAGCTTTATTTTAAGTAATACTTTTTTTATCCACTCAGTAGTTACATAATATTTAGGTAAGCAAGCAACTAGTGAACATATCTCGAATTTTATTTTTTTTTACATTATCAATAATATTTTCCTTGAATTGCATGGAAATAAAAAATATTCCCAAAGCGAAGCAAGGAAAGATTGATTTGCGTAGTTGGAATTTTCAGAATAATGGAATGATTAATTTAAAAGGGGAATGGGGTTTTTATTGGAAAAAATTTATTCTATTTGATAAGGGTTCATTAAAGCCAAATTATATTTTTGTTCCTTCAAGTTGGAATCAAAAAGAAACAGTTTCTGTTGCACCGGATAAATTTGGATACGCTTCTTATCAACTATCTATTCTATTGCCTAAAAAGTCTCAATCCCTATCTCTAAAATTTGATCTTATTAGAACTGCTTATGAAGTTTATGTTAATGGGCAGAAGCTTTGTTCTTGTGGAAAAGTTGGAATAAATTCTACAAATTCACAACCGTTTATATGCTCCAAAGTAATCCCAATTCCACTAGATACGAATGAAGTAGAGATTATCATTTATGTCTCCAATTTTCACCACAATAGAGGTGGGATCGGTTCAAATATAAAAGTTGGTTTAACGTCCCAAATTCAACTAGTTCAGCAACAAAATTTTGTTATAGATTTGTTATTAACCGGAAGCTTATTGATTATGGGTTTATATTATTTGGATTTGTATTTCTTGAGAAAGAAAGATAACTCTATGTTATTTTTCGGATTAATTTGTCTCCTTACATCTTTGCGAACGCTTATTAAGGGAGAAGTCTATTTAATTAGATTGATCCCTTCCGTCTCTTGGGAAACACTTGTGAAAATAGATTATATTACTTTTTATTGTGGAATACTTTTTTTTACTTTATTTCACTACTCTTTATTTCCAAAAGATCACTCAAAGAGTTTTACGTTATCAATGGTTGCCTTAATGATTCCGTTTATACTTATCGTAATTCTCACAAGTCCTTATATTTATACTCAAACTCTTGTTTATTATGAAGTTATAAGTTGTGTCGTTTTTTTATTTGGTTTATATTCTATTGTAATTTCCATTTTTAAAAAATGTACTGGCTCTATTATCTTTTTTTTAGGATTTTTATCACTCTTTTTTACAGTATTAAACGATTTTTTGCACGATGCAAATATTATTCATACTGGCTATTTTTCGTCTTACGGACTTTTTACATTTATATTTTTTCAGTCTGTTAATCTATCTAGAAGATTTGTTAAAGCCTTTTCCGATGTAGAACTGCTAAGCATTCAATTAAAAAATACCAATTCCTCACTAAGTCGGTTTGTACCGGAAGAATTTTTACAGCTATTAAATAAAAACAGTATTGTAGATATAAATCTGGGAGACCAGATTGAAAAAAAAATGACCATACTCTTTTCTGATATTCGGTCTTTCACCAACCTTTCTGAAACGATGTCTGCTATGGAAAATTTCAATTTTATTAATTCTTATTTAAAGCGGATGAATCCAATTATAAAGTCACACAATGGGTTTATAGATAAGTACATTGGAGATTGTATTATGGCACTTTTCCCTAAAAAACCGGAAGATGCTTTAAATACAGCCATTGAAATGCAAAAAGAAATCCGAATTTATAACTATCATCGTTCCAAAAGTAATTATAAACCTATTGATGTTGGTATTGGAATTCATACCGGATACCTTATGCTGGGAACAATTGGCGGAGAGGAAAGGATGGAAGGGACTGTTATATCAGATGCTGTAAATGTGGCATCTAGAGTGGAAGAATTAACCAAAAGATATAAAGCATCTATTCTAATCAGCAAAAATAGCTTAGAAGATATAGAAAATTTAGATAAGTATCAATTTAGGATTTTAGACAGGGTTAAGGTAAAAGGCAAAACTACCACAATTACAATTTATGAAATACTTGATGGATATACAGAAGAAAAAATTGAAAAACTCCTATCAACTAAATCAGTCTTTGAACTTGGAGTAAATTTATACATAAATTTAGAGATTGAAGATGCGTTTGAGATTTTTAAAGAAGTATACAAAAAAAATGAAGATGACTTTGCTTGCCAACTCTACATCAAGAGATGTGAACAAATAGAAAGATTTGGAATTAGGCAAAACTGGGATGAAGTCCAATCGGACAGCTGAGTATTTTTCAATCCTATAATATAATTTTATCTTGTGAACTTTGCCCAAAAGAAATAATAGAAACAGTCTGCTTGATTCCTTGTTCTGATTCCATAAATTGAATCCATGATTTTAGGTTAGGATGTAAACTGCCATTTTGTATTACAAAGTCCCAAGCAGGAAAACCTTTATAAACGGGTTTGACTTTAAAAAGAATTTGGGTTAGTTTATCCCTTTCTTCCAAAGATAAAGAACCATTTTTTAAGATTTGATGAATCCTTAGCTCCTTTTTGTTTTTTGTAAATTTAAAATATTTTCCTAAACCACCGTCACAATATTTTGTTTCAATCCTATATTCCACACACACTTGGAATTGAGATAACTTTTGAAATTGATCCAAATTGGTAAATGTCATTTCGTCAACTCCGTTTGTACACTCTAAAGAATATCGCAAACTTATTAAGTCCAGCCAACCAAATCGAAACTCTCCCTGCCACTTACCATAAACGTTGTACTTGTCTTGGAGTAGTTGGGAAAGCTGCGTTTCTTCCGTAACAAAAGGACCTTTGCCATGTCTTGTCGCGAAACAACGACTTACACCGATTTTTTTAAGATGATTTCGAGGAAACCGGTTATGAATTATTTCAGCATTACCGGTTGTTGTATTACTGGGTGTTATGTAGGGATAAAATCCGTATTTTTCATCCAATAAAATTCCTTGTGCACCTTCGTAGATGATAAGCTTTTGATTTTGGGATGGAATGTCTTGTATTGGTAAAATATTCTTTTGCAAAAGCCTTTGTAAGTTAGAATATTTGGAAAGTAGGAATGACACATCAAACTTCTTCATTGCATCCAACTCTACCCTAATAGCTTGGTTAGACTCAGAGAGTAAGTTTTCTGCCATTTCAATTTTTACACCTCGAATGGCATGAAATTTTTCCGAAAAGTTTTGAAACTCATGTAGGTCACCTGCTCTTAGAATGGAACGGTCCGGTTCCTTTAAATCTTTGTAAATTTCTCCCACTCCCATTCCGCAACTACCGTGATTCTCTGTTCCTCTTCGCAGCTCCCTAATTTTATTCAAAGATTGGTGGTAAGGAGTAACTATCGGACAATAAGGATGTACATAAATTCTTTGGAATGTGTCGTTAATCCCTTTCTCTGCCAAAGCCTTAGTTTCATTTTCCAAAGCCAATAGATCCAAGATCATATACTCTGACAAATAGGTAAAAGTACTCGGAATTAAAGAAGCAGAGCCAACTTGAGAAAAACAATGCCATAATCCTTGTGGGTTTACTACATTATGAGCTGCCTGTGGTCCTCCGTTGTAACGAATCACCAACTTTGTGTCATGCGAGCGGGCAAGAAAATCCGTAATGGTTCCCTTACCCTCATCACCGTAACCAAGACCTACGACTACGAAGTCAACCATAAACTTATAGTCTCTTGGCACCACCTCCTCGCTTTTTCCCCGAATCTTTCTGTGGCAAAATCCCCTTTGTTTCTACTTTTGCAAGAGTTCTGCTTTTTGCAAGTCCTTCTAATGCTTGTCCTGTTTGTTCAATAAGGGCGTTTGCCGTATCTCTGTTTTTCATATCAACAATAAACGTATCCAAATCGTTTCCGGCAGCAACCAGACTTAATGCTCCGAGCATAACGTCTATAATTGTATTGGGGTCTTCTATTAGAAGGATATTTTCTCTGGGCAAAACATTTGCCCACTGTTCAACAATTACTTCATCTCGGTATCTGGCATATTTGTCTTCTTCCAGAACTTCTCCCTCAGAATTCTTTCTTGGTTTGGCTGGATCAAAATCAAATTCATATACATACTGATTGCTACTCGGTCCTGTTTCTCCATTGGGTGATGCAATTCCTTCAAAATGCTTTATCTCTCCGGCAACTTCCACTTCAACGCGAAAGCTTGTCGGAGAATGTTTGTTCTCATGAAAAGCATAATTTTGAACAAATACCTTGTAGTGACCTTTGGGAGCTTTTCCTCTTGCCCAGCGAATGTTTTCTACCGGTTTGGTTGTTTCACCCCGAACATTCATATCAACGTCTAACCAGCCTCCGCAAGCAGACTGTTTGTGTGCATAGTAAATTTCTTCTCCCGAAGGGGGAATTATGTGAACATCTAGATCGTTTCGGTTGTTCCATATAAGCGAAGCCCGAATATCAACGTTTTTGTATTGCCCACCAGCGGCTTCTACCCTTTGTTTGATTTCCGCATCAATGTCTGCTTTCCTTTCTTCCCATGATTTTTTGGGGAGAATTAAGAAGACATGGTATTTCTCCTGCAACTCTCTGAATATAACAGACGAGTCAATATCCTCTGGTATATCGACACCAATAACATCTTTTACCTGTGTTTTTTTCACTTTTGGATAAAAGCCTTCGTCACCAACAAAAAAGAAATAACCTTTTTGTCCTCTATTCAAAGAGTCCAATACAGAATGGCGTGCATAGTAGTATGCTGCCAATTCATAAGATTCTTGTCCGGTACCTCCGCCGCCTTCTTCCAACCAAAAATTACTTAGTACTTGATCTAATCTATTGTCAGCTTCAAATTGTCCAACTTGCAAAGGTGCTTGATCTCCAGATGATGCATCTCCAATGGCACAAAAACTAATAGCAGTTCCTTGTACATAGCCTTGTACTTCAATCTGTCCTAGAAAGGTAGGTAGCTTTTCATACATGATCCGACTATCATTTCCTCTTGATCGGGTAACATCCAAAGCAACAACAATGGCTGTTGTATTCATGCACTCTCTTTTTTGCTGGTACGGATTTAATATCGGATGAACTTCTCTTCTTTCCGTTTGGTCTCCGCCAATCGCATATCCTTCATAAGAAAAAGCATCTGAATTAGTTGCCCTTGCTTCCCTTGCTACGTCAAAACTATAATATCCTCCACCCATTCTAATTCTCCTTATAATGTTTCACAATCATCTTGACTGTGAATTATCGCAATTACAGGCTAGAAGCCTGTGCTACCTTTCATAGTACAAATTCTACGAATTGATGAGGTCCAAAAACATCTTTTCGTAAATCATCTAACTTATGATACATCTCCCAAGCATCTTGGGGTCTCTGGACGGCACTCTCTTTTACAAAAAATTTAATAAACCTCTGAATCCGATCATCCACTTCCTTGGGCATAGAATTGGTTTTAATATTCCCACCCAATAAAAAGATCATGCACTTTCCTAAAGAATACAAATCCGAAGCGGGTATGGGAGGCTTTTTTTCGGCAACTTCCGGTGGGCTATAGTCTTCATTATAGCACTTGAACCCTTGCCCTGTAGACTTCGGTTTCCAAATCGCATAACACCAATCTATCAAATAGAGGTTATGATCTTTTGGTCTCACCATAATATGAGCCGGTTCAATGTTGCCATGAATAACACCCCTACTATGTGCATAGCCAATAATACTCAATGCTCTTCGGAATATCCATATAATATGACGCTGTGGAATCCCGTCTTTGTATTTTTCTCGAACGCTATAGGAATCGTATCCATCTACTTGACGAAATACAATTCCCATTTGTCCTTCTTTTGTTTTAAACTCATCTAAAACAGTTGGTAAATGCTTGTTATAGATACTTCCTTCACTTGCAAAATATTTTATTATACTAATTTCATTTTGTATCAAATCATTGTCTGCAGGGTCTTCTACCAACTTAATGGCAATTTTTCCAACTTCACCATCACCGCCAACAGCAGTTCCGCCATAAACGGTGGATAAGTCACCCTGAGCTAAGGTGTTCCGAATATTATACTTTCTTTTAGCAGTTGTGATTACAAACTCGGTATCTTCCGATTCTGAAAAGTCATTGTAGCCTTGACCATATAACCCTTTTTCAATCTTTAGCAGAGCTTTGTTATAAAACGACTGCAATTTAGTAAAACATTCCGAAGAAAACTCTTTTGATTCCACATCAGTGTGCATATCGGGATGAAGTATTTTTGCCAATCTGTGATAAATTTCTTTAAGAATATTGCTTAATGCCTCTTTATCATCCAAACGAACGTTTTCAGGAATACCAAACATATCTTCTGCTGAAGTTGCCTGCTCCAAACGATTGTACAAAACGGTCAGTTCTTCATTTACCATAATTACATCCTATTTTAAGGGTATGTTATGAAAAACTCAACCATTATTTGTATCACTTGATAGATTTTTATAACTCATTTTAGTATATTGAGCTTGACAATAAACTTTTGTATTTGTGTATAATAGAAAACCTCCTCTTTTTTTAAAGTTTACAAATGAAAATAATATATTTAACAGATATACATGATGGGCTAAGAGGTCTGAAAGAGCTATTTTTAAGAACATCTCCGGATCTCTACTTATTGTGTGGAGATTTGATTTATAAAGCCTTTTTTAGCGTAGATCGTATTATAGAATTTTGTACCTACCAAGAAGAGTTAGACGTTATTGCTAAACAGGAAAATTTTAATCTTACCGTTTATGATTACGCTACACGAGCCATCAGGTTTCCCAAAAGATTTAGTGAGGATATCATAAATAAGTCGATAAACTATCGAAATTTATTTCAGCAAGCGTCTAAAACCATGAAGGAAAAGTATCAACTAGTGGAAAACCTTGTAAACCAATACGCCAATTCTCCGACCCTATTTTTACCTGGCAATTATGACTTGGATTTACAATATACTGCTTTATATGATAAAGATTTACACAGAAAAAGCTCTGAAATAGACGGTATCAAGCTAACCGGTTATGGGGGAGCTCCTATCGCTACATCAGGAATACCGGAAAAATTAGCAGTTAAATTTCATGAATACCATAAAGACGGCAGTTTTTATAGCGAACCGGAAGATTTTTTAAAAGAAGAGCTACCGGATATAGCCGTTGTCCATACACCAGCTAGGGGATTTTTAGATAAAGTACCTTCTTTTGGAAACGTTGGCTCTGACGGAATCAGAAGATATGTGGACGAATGTGCTCCACCTCTTTTAGTTTCCGGTCATGTACACGAAGATCAAGGAATTATCAAAAAAAATGGTACTATTTTATTAAATTCTTCTAATTTCGGTCCTGTGGAATCCATTTTTGGTTATCAAAGCGGAGGTTTTTTTGCAGAAATTTTGATTGAAAATAAAAGCATACTTTCTGTAGGTTTGTATAAATTAATAGACAATAAAGAGATTGTTCATTTGATCGAGGTAGATTGTTCGGAAAAGGACTTAAAAGCTTCTTACGTAAATCCGGACTCTACGATCGATCCGGATCGTTTTATTCAAAAGTAAATGCCATGGCTATACCAAAATTCAGAAATCATCCCATTATAAAAGAATTCAACGGGCTTAAAAAGTTTTTCCGTTCTCACGAAACAAGTACGTCCAAAAAAAGAGTTTATGATTTTAATAAATTCGCTGAGCTTATCACCACAAATGAGCAAGAAGTGGCTTTTGATATTTTAGGCTCGGTAAATTTCGGACAGGCTAAAGAAAATTCGGATACGGATTTGGTTATATATTTAAATTGTTCCGAGCATGATACGGGTGAATGTGACCCGGGAAACTGTCCCAATGTGCATAAGTTTAGAACCATGCTTCATGAAAATTTAAAAAACGAATACGGACAATCGTATTCGATTGAAATAGTGGATTGTATCAATCTCAATCAATTGGATCATGCCCTAAAAAATAGAGATTTGGATTCTATGAGTTTGATTCGATTTGGTTTTTATCGCTCTATTTGTAGGGGGATAAACCGAAAAGTTTTGCGGAAATACGAAGCCAAGCTATCCATGGATGACGAGCTTTGTCAAATGATTGAAGCATCTTTGGCAGATTGCTTTTTAGGATTTATTCATTCTTCTCAGCATACTTATTCTTTCAAAAAGTATGTGGATAGGTTAGAAGAAGATGGTTTCAAAGTTCCGCTATCCATGGCGCAAAAAATCAATTCTTATTTACGGGTATAGTGGTTTTATTGAAAGAGGTAGAAGAAAATCCTAAATCAAAAATAAGGAAGAATCCGATTGTACCTCCTTAAAAATCTCTCCGAATAAGAACCTCTTTTGATAGAATTGCCCAGCCTTATAGGACTGGGCAGAACCGTAATAAGAGCAACACATTCTTTTGTCCGTAAATATCGAACATCTTTATGGTAGTAGTAACGAGCTGCCGCCTTTATACCGTAGACTTTAGGACCATATTCTACGATGTTTAGATACCATAAAATTTGAAAGTCTTTGGACATTGTGAGGTCAGCCAATAATGCACCAATAATTTCCCTAATTTTACGGATGTATGATTTATCGCGAGACAGAAAGGCATTTTTTACCAATTGTTGAGTGATGGTGCTTCCGCCTTGCAATATTCGTTTGTATCTCCAATTCACTTCTATGCTTTCTTTGATACTTTCTATACTAATTCCATGGTGGTGATAGAATTGATCATCTTCAGCAATAACAAGACTTCTTTTGCAGGCATTAGGAATTTGTTTCCAAGAAGCCCAATCTCCACCAAACCAGGAAGCTACCGGTCCGGTAATCCTTATAAATCTGGATTTTCCGTCTTTATGGTACGGAAAATAAACCAAAATTCCCGTATAAAGTAAAAATACCCAGGGGATAAACCATAAAACAAATAGGATTAGAATTGATTTTACTGATTTTTTAGATGGACGTAATAAAATCATCTCTTATTTGTGTTACCTATATCATTTTATAGACTGCAACCAATTGTATGTATCTTCTGCAATTTCTTTTACCGTACCAGGATGAACAATGATTCCAAGGTGTCCTTGCGGATAGCTTTTCATTTCTTTTATGGTCGAACGAACAAGGTCATTAGCTGCCATAACAGTATTGGGAGGTGCAATCCTATCCTCGCTCCCCACTACGGTAAACAAAGGAAGGGTAAAGTTTTTTTGATCTTGGGTATAGTTGATAGAGTCATCAAAAGAACAAAAATTTCTATCGGACACTTGAGCTTTTAAAAATTGTGCAATGGTTTTTATGGACTCTTTGCAAAAGATGTCTTCCAAAACGTGGTACCATTCGGGAGTTGTGATTTGATAATAACCCACAAAGTTTTTGATTGTCAAAACTTTTTTGCCAATGGTATAAGACAAATCCTTCACTCTACCTTTACCAATTCTATGTATAAATTGGAAGAGATCATTCAGGCTAATGGCTGGCATAGCAGTAGAAATAGTTTTTGAAATGGCTCGAATAATTATATTGGATACATGAAACTTTCCCACTATCGATACCGCTTTTTTCAAAACATCAAAACCAGGCATCTCGGACTCGATATTTACATAGGTAGGAGAGGTAATTGTAACAACGGCTTTTATCAATTCTTGTGGATCGGGTAGAGGTGTTTGTAATCCCTTTTGTAATATCTTATTGTAAGAGCCTAAATAAAAACGTGGAATCATTCCTCCCATACTGTGTCCGTAAACAACAAATTTTGTATTGGGATATTGTTCTTTTAGCCAATTGAGTGCAACCGGAAAGTCTTCCATGATATAGTCATCCACCGTCCAACCCTCTTTGTTAAACGTGGGAAGAGTAAGAGAAGACCTGCCTCTCAAATCCAGTGTAAACACTTCATAGCCAAAACGGATTGACATTTCCCTTGCCAATAGTTTCATCAACTCTCTATTGCAAAAAAAACCGGGAATCATAAGCATAACCGTCTTTTTGTCTTTTACCTTTTCGGGAAGGTAACGCTTGAGGCTAATAGAAAATCCTTTATTTGTAGGAATTACTATATCGGAATCGGTTCTAAAGTTTTTCTCAAACGAGTAAGAATACCCAATAACGGTTCTTACGGAATTGGTGGAGAATGGAACATTGACGGAAAAAACTTTATCATATCGAAAGAACAAATCAATATTTTCAATCAGTTTTCCCAACGAATTTACGTCGTTGCTGCCTGTTTCCAACCAAACATGAATTAGAGAGGAAATGTCTTTATGCATGGAAACAAGGCGTTCTACAAGGCTATCTTGTTCTGATTTGTTGAGATGGAATGGCGTAATTCCCCACAGTATACCAAGTGGTTGGTCAGAAGTACAAATAGGAACACCAACAGCCATTTTCATTTTAGGACGAATAAAAGATTGTAAATTAAGGGGGAGTTCTTCTTTTTTTTCCAAATTAATGAATTCAACAGGAAGTTCGTTTTTTTTAAAAAGTTTGGAATAGTAAGCTGATGCTATCAAACGAACGGAAATATGCTCCTTATCGTGGAATGAGACTTTATGATTCATTTCAACAAAAGATTTAAAATATTTAGGGTCACGTCCTTTCGATGTACGTAACATTGCTCTACGATTTACCAAAGATATGATTTTCAATCCGTCATTGGTAATGGCTTCAAAGAAAGTATAGGTAAAATAGTAGTTTCCATTTTTTGATTGAACTTTTGCCATTAAATTAGTAAAGTTTTGTTTAATTTTATTAATAAGTTGTTGAAGTGATTCATTAGGAGAATGAATGTAAAGATCATTTTTGGTTGGTGTAAAGCCAAAGTCTGAAAAGAGTCTTTTTTCCATTGTTTTTATCGCTTGAATACCTATAATTTTATGTTGATTATTCCAATAAAATAAAATTTAAAGTATAATTCAATCATATAAATTCCGAAAACCAAATCAACCTGGGTAAAAAAGAGGCAAACAAGTGGACGAAATACGAAAAAAGATGCAAAAGCTAGAAGAAAAAGTACGCCATCATCAATATCTGTATTATGTAAAAAATTCTCCTGAAATTTCGGATATGGAATTTGACCAATTATTTAAAGAATTGCAAAAATTGGAAGAAGCAAATCCCGGGTATTCCTCTCCTAACAGCCCAACCAAAGTAGTAGGCTCAGACTTGGACAACAGGTTTGAAAAATTCACTCACAAAATTCCGGTACTTTCTTTAGAAAATACCTACAACATTGCAGAGCTAAACGAGTGGATTCAAAAAACAGGAATAGAGCATAAATATTCCATTGAATGGAAAATAGACGGAGCATCCATAGTACTCTACTACGAAAAAGGAGAACTCACCAAGGGAGTTACCAGAGGGACAGGTGGAGTGGGAGACGATGTTACCGAAAACATACGAACCATTAAGAATATCCCACTCAAACTAAAAGAGCCATTAACAATCTATGTTCGAGGCGAAGTTTACATGGGTTTCCAAGACTTTGAAAAACTAAATGAGAGTTTCGGAGGGAAATTTGCCAATCCTCGAAATTTGGCTGCCGGTACTATTAAATACAAAAATTCCATCCAAGTAACAAAACGTCCTCTAAAAATTTTCACCTATGACGGCTACATTCCGGAAGGTAAAGTGAGTAAAAATTCCGATATGCTGGAGATAATGAAGAAAAACCTTTTGCCCGTATCAGAAGATATATGCTTTGCGAAAGGTAAAGATATTCCTGATGTGATTGCTGATTTTCAAAAGAAAAAAGATGCTTTGGACTATCCTGTAGATGGTCTTGTGATCAAACTAGACGATATTTCACTCAGGACAAAGTTAGGAACAACTTCTCATTCTCCCAGATGGGCGAGAGCATTTAAGTTTGATGCCATCATGAAAGAAACTACAATCATCAATATAGACTTTGCGGTGGGCAGGACGGGTAAGATCACTCCTAGAGCAAACGTCGAACCAATCCAACTCGCAGGAACAACGGTAAAATATGCAACACTACACAACCAGGACTACATAAATGAGCTGGGAGTCGGAATCGGAGCAAAAGTAAAGGTTGCCAAGAGAGGAGAAATTATTCCAGCCGTAGAAAAAGTAATAGAACCGGGACCATCCGGTGTGTTTCAATTGCCTCAAGATTGCCCTGCTTGCAAAACAAAACTTGTAAAGGTGGATGATTCGGTAGACCTCTTCTGTCCGAATAAAAAGTGTCCGGATAGGGAAAAAAATTCACTGATCTTTTTCTGCCAAAAGAAACAAATGGATATAGAAGGTCTGGGGGAAAAACAGGTAGCATTGCTGTATGACAAAAAGTTTATCCGCTCCGTTGTTGATTTGTATGACTTGTACAAAAAAAAAGATGAGCTTATGGAACTGGAGGGATTCGGGAAAAAGAGTGTGGAAATCATTTTAAAAGGAATCGAAGATTCCAAACAAAAAGACTTTAAGGTTGTTTTGCCTTCGCTTGGTCTTTCCGAGGTTGGTCATAAGGTGACAGAAATTCTGATTGAAAACGGTTTTGATGATATAGACAAAATTATTGAACAAGCAAAAAGTGAAAATCCAATGGAAAGTCTTCTGGAAATTCACGGTTTGGGTCCTAGAACGGTTGATTCTTTAATCAAAAATTTTACCGATAAAGACGTGCTAAAAACCATTGAAAAGCTAAAAAAAGCCGGACTAAAATTCAAAGCTCAAGTTGTAAAAAAGTCAGACTTCAAACCCTTTGAAAACCAGTCTTGGTGTGTGACTGGAAGTTTTGAAAATTTCCAACCCCGTGATAAAGCATTAGAAATAATCACTCATTATGGTGGAAAGAAAGTTTCCTCTGTCAGTTCCAAAACAACTCATCTGCTTGCAGGAGAAGCCGGTGGTTCCAAAATCAAAAAAGCAAAGGAATTAGGGGTTCAAATTGTGAATGAAAAGGAGTTTTTGGAAATGCTGAAAGAATATGGAATAACCTTATAAAATTAAAATTTCCTAATAAACTTTTCCTAAAAAATAAAATCACACCCATGAATTCATTTTCAAAGGAAATCTATAATTAAATGAATGACTTATATGGTCATTTTAAAAATATTATAATTTTTAAATCAAAGAAATAGTGGGGTGACAATGAAAATTGTATATACTTGGAAACATATCGACCGTTCGGAAGCAGCCGAAAATTATGCCAATGACAAATTAGAAAGGATGACTAAATATTTACACAAAATAGTTTCTTGTGACGTATCATTTGAAAGTGTCCATGGGGAAATAAATGTAAATATGAATTTGCACGCTGATCAATCAACTTTTAATGCTCATAACAAAGATAAAGATATATACGCTTGCATTGATGGTTTGGAAGATAAAATTGAAAGACAATTAGAAAAGTTTCACGATAAAAAAACTTCCAAACACTAGAACAATTGTACATCACAATTAATGATTTACAAAATCGAAGAAGCAAATCAAAAATTAAGAGAGGGGGAGTTTGAGAACGCTAAACGTATTTATTCGGATTTATTGGATATTGAACCGGAAAATGAAATTTTAGTCAACGGATATTTTATTTCTAGTTACTGGGACAATAGACTCGACATGATCCTTACGCTAAAAGAGGGTCGGGAAAGAGGAACCAAACTAGTACAATTATTTGATGAATTTGAAACTGAAATAGGCAATCGAAAACTCTCCAAATTAGCTTCTTATGAGGCGATTACGCAGTGTATCCTGAGTGAAGCCTCGCTTCATTTCAGGATTGCCTACCATAACGAAGGGACTTCCGGTCTTGATAAAGACATATTACTTGATCTTTCCGTATGTTTAATCAAAACAGGAGACTATAAAAATGCTTTGGAGGTAATAGAATATTCCAAAACTTTTCAAGACAGTTCTTCCATGCTAAAATTTTTTAAAGCGGAATGTTATTACCATCTGGGCAATTCCAGAAAAAGCCAAATATTATTCCGAGAAGGCTTATTACATGACCCTGACCAACTAAGGCTGGATATTATCAAATCAGAGCCACTTCAAACCGCAATCAAGGAAATATCCGGAAGGCTAAAAAATGAAGGTGATTTAAAAGAGTATCTTCCGGTATATTGTCTTGAAAAAAAATATTTTACGCAAACCAAAGAATATTCAAAAGAAGAATTGAAATCTTTGTATCTGGAAATGAATAGGTTGGAAGAAAGCCTTCAAAAAGAGAACCGGGAATTTAACTTTAAAATTAATTGTAGAATTTTGCAAATAGGAATTACCATTTTGGATTCTTTGCCAAGCAATACAAACAATGATCTTATTAGAAAAGTCATTATGAAAATCAATCAAATAGATTCCGGTTTTTTAGACAGACGAAAGCAAAACATGGCGAGGTCTGATGTTCGAAAGTTGTAAGACTATACAGCTTGTTGTATCTTTTCGTAAAGTTCTTCAAATTTCTCATTGGGATATTTCCCTTCTCCGTTTATTGAGAGTTCCGGTTTTATGCCTATCACAAAATACATTTCAATTTCACCTTTGTTTTTAGCCGGTATCTTTCCCCGGTATTCACATTCAAAAAAGTCTTTTACCAATTCGTAGGTAGAATCGGATATGTTAATTCTTCCGGGAGCTCCTGAAGATTCCATCCTGCTGGCAGTATTAACCGTATCCCCCCATACATCGTAAACAAATTTTTTAGTTCCAATTACTCCGGCAACCAAAGGTCCGGTGTGCATTCCAAGTCTAAGCTCCCAAAAAGGTGTATTTGTTCTTTGTTTAATTTCCTTCATGGTATTCATAAAATTTTGGATTTCGATAGCAACACGTACACAATCTATTGGATGTGTATAATTTGGCTCTGGAATTCCACCGGCACACATATAGGCATCCCCTATCGTTTTGAGCTTTTCTAAGCCAAAATGCTCCGTAACAGAATCGAAATGCGAAAAGCATATATCCAATTGTGTCACCAATTCTTTGGGTGTCATAGTTTCGGCTATCATGGTAAAACCTTTAAAATCAGTAAACACAACCGTAACGGAAGAAAAACTAACCGGTTCGACATTGCCTTTATCTTTTAGCTCTTTGGCAACTTTTTTAGGCAATATATTCAAAAGTAGCCTTTCGGATTCTTGGTAACTGGTTTCCAATTGTCGTTTTTGTTGTCGAACTTCTAATTGAGCTTGGAATAATTCATTGTTTTGTTTTAACGTATTCTCATAGGTGGATAAAAGCATGTTTAGAATATGCCTACTGTCTGCAACAATAGAATATTTTTTACCGGCATAGTTGATCTCAATGGGTTCTAATTCATTCGTATTTTCCAGACGAATAGGGTTTTCCAAAAGAGCTTTCACTCGATACATCAAAAATCTTTTATCATAAGGTTTGGTAACGTAACCGTCAGCTCCCACTTCTATTCCTTTCAAGATGTCTTCCGGTCCAGACAAAGAAGAACATATAATCACCGGTATTTTTTTGAGATTGGGATCATTTTTTATGGCTTCACAGAGTTGAAAACCATTCATATCCGGCATTTCTATATCGCTAATCACCAAGGATGGATGAACTTTATTTACAAATTCAAGCCCTTGCCTACCGTTTTTTGCCCAATGAACATTATAACCTTCTTCTAACAAAATTCTCTTTAGAACGACACCTTGAACCGGACTATCTTCTGCAAATACTATATCTATTTTTTCTTCTGCCATGTTATATTTAAGAGTAGATTTCTTAGGTAC
>JACKPA010000022.1 GCA_024233865.1 Leptospiraceae bacterium
ATAATGAATCCACTTTGACATCTTTGCAAAAATTTATTGTTTCTGTTCTTACCTTCAAGCAAGAAAAAACACAAACAGGAGAATTGGTATTTTATCATATCTTTCAAAGGATAATCCCAACAATTCAACTATCTCTTTTTGCCATAATTTTTGGAAGTATTTTGGGAATTTATGGTGGTTTGTTTTGTACGTTTTTAAATATTAAAATCATTACCCAAATGTCTTTAGGATTTTGTGGATTTGTTCTTTCTACTCCTATCTTTATAGTTGCCATCTTTTTACTTATTCTCTTTTTTTGGAAACTCAATCTACTTCCTCCGGGTGGATATGTTGCTGGAAATATCCTTTATCTAATACTTCCTGGTATTGCCCTGGGATCTAGAACTTTAGCTCGAATTTTTATATATACTTACTCGGAATCAAAAAAAGAAACCTATTCAGACTATATATTGTTCTTAAAATCTAGAGGCTTTAAATATTCTACCATTGTTTTTAAGCATGTTTTATTAAAAATACTCCCCATTCTAATGGTTTTTATATTGATCGATTTCAGTTCGCTATTATCTGGGGCTATTATCGTGGAAGAAATATTCTTTTTTCCGGGAGTAGGAAAATCTTTATACTCAAGCATAAAAAGTATGGATGAAGCTTTGTTAAGAATTTTGCTTGTATATATGGGAATAGTCTTTTATATTTTTACAAGGTTGGCAAAAAAATTCCAATCCATATTTACCGGAGATTAGCCCAAACAAAATATTGTGAAATATCATACCAATATAATTTATTGTTAAAGTTGCCATTTTACTGATATTCAAAAATATGCTCCACAATAAATACACCGGATAGTATCAACAGGGGAACTGGCACCACAACCATCACAAGTCCTCTTATGCACTCTAACACCCTGGATTGAATTGTAATTTGCCGGATCATTTTGGTTGTGTAATTTTTTAGAAGAGGAAATAAGTTTTCTACTAAAATAAAGCAAACTTACTCCCCATCCCAAAAATATAATACCGTAAGCCATTCCCGATAAAACATTATAGCTTTTTTGATTTAGGTAAGATTCTAATTCATAAGAAATGCCATAAGCAGAAAAAAATATAAAAAAATACCCAGCTGTTTTGAACACATGATATAAAAAGGGGAATTGGTTCTGGTGTTTATAAAACCATAATGCAATTCCATAATAGAATAAAAAAAAGGTGATGACATACTCCTTGATTTTGTATCCGTTATGGTTAGAATTAAAGGATTGGCTTAATTCGGTTATCCCTCCAATTATACCTATAAATATAAATAAGATTCCGAGAATTTTAGGAAGAATATTTTTCCATGCAGTATTTGTTTCCATGGTGTTATGAGTTTTGGTTATTTTATAAAAATTGTCAAGGAAAATTTTTGACATATATTAACTTTTATAATTGACCAATATCTATTTAAAAAATTCTATGGATTCAAGAAAATATATATATCTTCTACCCTTACCAATTGGAATTAAGGGAAACCCAAAGGAGAATGAATGAGAGAATATGAAATAACTGCTGTTCTTAAAGAAGGGGCTCAACCTCTTATCGATGAGACAAAGAACACCATCAAAAGTGTATTAGCCAAGTATTCCGGAGAAATTACCGCAGAAGAAGACTGGGGGCAGAAGAGAATTTGGCATCCAATCAACGGTGAAAACGCCGGCTTTTTTACTCATATAAAGTGTAAACTAGAGGCTTCTTCCATAAAGGAAATAGAAAAAGATTTTCGATTAAACCAGAATATCTTAAGGTCGATGATTGCAAGGGCATAAACATTGGCTAATGATCTAAACAAAGCAATTTTGGTAGGAAGATTAACAAGGGAACCGGAATATCGAATCGTTAATCAAAGTCCTGTTGTCAACTTTAGTGTTGCTAATAATAGAAGCTATGTCTCCAACAATGAAAAAAAAGAAGAAACTCATTTTTTCGATTGTGTAGCATGGGGTAAACTAGCAGACATAATTAAGCATTACGCAAAAAAAGGGCAACAAGTGGCGATAGAAGGTAGATTACAACAATCTACTTGGGAAACTCCGGAAGGAAAAAAAAATTCAAAAATACGTGTTTTTGTTGAGAGCTTACAATTATTAGGTGGAGGGGTGCATACGGATAAAGAAAGTGTTTCTTATTCGGAAGGTAACCCTGAAGAATATTCACCTAGTATTGGTAACATTCAAGACGAAGACGATACGGTTTTTTAAACTTATGATTAGAGGATGACATGTCAGAAGAAATAGCAGAACAAAAAGAAACTTCAAATTCGGAAATTGAAAAAGAAACAACAAAACAATACGATAGCGGTCCATCACCCAGATATAATGAAAATGAATCAAGGCGAGTTATCAAGGATGATGATTTTGACGATGGTGACGGAGCAGACGACGATAAATCTCGAGTTTCAAAAGATATTGAGCCAAAATTTTCTAGAAAAATGTCCAAATACAAAAGGAAAGTCTGTAAATTTTGTGTAGACAAAAGTTACCTTGAAAACTTGGATTATAAAAACATAGAATTATTAGAAAAATTCATTACAAACCGGGGAAAAATTCTTCCAAGGAGAATTACCGGAACCTGTGCCAAACACCAACGACAATTGGTTCGAGAAATTAAAAAGGCAAGAAGTATATGCCTTTTACCATATAAGGTGATATAGGGAGTTTTGTTATGATGAAAATAATTTTACAAAAAGATGTTCCTCATTTGGGAGAAGCCGGAGATATTAAGATCGTCGCTGATGGCTATGCTCGAAACTATTTATTACCTAATAAATTTGCAGAGAGAGCCAGTGAAGGAAAGACAAAAATGGCTCTTCATCAAAAAAAGCTTGCAGAAATCAAAAAAGATAAAAGAAAAAAGTCTTTTAAAGAAATTTCTAAAACTCTGGAAGGCAAGGTTTATGAATTTTTTGTAAAAACCGGTGAAAATGATAAGCTTTATGGTTCTGTAACCACCATTGATATTGCCAACCTACTCAAAAAAGATGGTATTGAGATTGATAAACGCAAAATTGAATTGCCAGAACACATCAAAGCTCTTGGAGAGTATAAGGTTAAAATTAAATTGGAAGAAGGAATCCAAGCTCACGTTAAGCTAAAAATTCAAAAAGAACCAGTAGAATGACCTTTGAGCCGCTTTGTGAAATAGAATCTGAAAAAGCTTTATTAGGTTCTATTTTACAGAAGGGGACTTATTCCGGAACAGATATAATTCTTGTTCCGAGTGATTTTTACCACGAATTACACAAAAGGATATTCCAATCCGTTTTAGAATTATTGGATTCGAATATCCAAATTGATCCCGTCACTCTTGCAAACCATCTACGCGAGAAAGCTAGATATAAAAATGAAGATAAAGAAAATGAATACATATTTGGCTTGTATTCGGACTCTGTAGTCATCCAACCAGTATCTTATTATGCTGGCAGAGTTAAGAAATTCTCAGACAGAAGAAATTATCTATCTGTATTAACCCAAGCAATTGAGTCCATAAAAACAGACCCGGATGACAATGAAAATATATTTACTCATATAGAAAGTGACCTGGCAAAAATTTCTCGTTCCATTCCCGGAAAGGGTCTAAGGCAAATTAAAGAAAATAAAAACGAGTTGATCGACTACGTTTCCCTTATGTTTGAAACCAAGGGACAAACGGCTGGTTTGAAAACAAATTTTCATGAATTGGACGAAGTAACAACTGGTTTAAAACCTCATGAATTGATTATTGTTGCTGCCAGACCAGGCATGGGAAAAACCACTTTTGCTCTAAACATCGCAAGTAATGTTGCATTGGCAAACAAAACGGTAGCTATTTTCTCTCTTGAAATGAGCACTTTGGAGTTGTTAATCAAAATGGTTTGCTCTAGAGCAAGAATCAATTCCAGTCTTTTGAAAACTGGTGCCATACACAAGGCAGATCAAGAAAAATTATTAAAAGCCATTATTGAGGTGACATCAGCTCCTATTTTTATAGATGATTCCGGTGCTTTAACTATATGGGAATTCAAAAGCAGGTTAAGACAACTTATGATAACAGAAAATGTTTCTTTAGTTGTAGTTGACTATTTGCAACTTATGAATGATCCAACCGTTAGAGAAGGGCGACAACAAGAAGTTGCCTCCATATCCAGAAACCTAAAGCAAATGGCAAAAGAAGCAAATTGCCCAATCATAGCTTTGTCCCAGATGTCAAGGGCAATTGAAACGAGATCAAAAGACCAACGTCCGCAATTATCTGATTTAAGAGAGTCTGGTGCCATAGAACAAGACGCTGATATTGTGTCTTTTATATACAGAGAGGATAAAGTCAAAGAAGACGTACCCGAAGACAAGAAAAATATCGCAGAAATTATCATTGCTAAAAACAGATCAGGACAAACCCGCTCTTTTAATCTACTATTTTCCCCGGAATACAGTAGATTTGATAATCTATAAACTAATCCAATTCCAAAATCCATTCATGAGCGTTTTTTGCGAGTTCTTTTACCGTAGGAGGGTGGAATATAATTCCCAAATGCCCTTGCTCATAAATCGAAACCTTTTTATTGGTAGATTGAATCAAAGCAAGCCCGTCCTCAATATTTTCCGGTGGAACCAAAGCATCAACAGAGCCTATAACCGCGTAAATAGGCAGCTTAAAGTTTTTTTGTCTTTCGGTATAATTAATTTTTCCATCAAAAGATAAAAAACTCTGCTCCGTATCCAATTGAGAACGTATAAATTGTAAAATAACCCTAGTTGATTCTTCACAAAAAATATCTTCCATTAAGAGATACCATTCCGGGGGCGTGATTTGTTTGTACCCCACAAAGTCATCAATATTGATCATTTTTCTTCCAATGGTAAAAGAAAACTGTCTGAATGAGGTATGTATATTAAACAAAAACTTAAAAAACTTGTTCAGGTCTATAGTATTGAGAGTATGATCCACATAAAAAGAAATTACTTTGAACAATAAATCCGTAACAAACCTATTATTAACGGCTCGTACGCCCTTCGCAATAGAATCAATTCCTAAAAAATTTGTTTTTAAGTTTATATAATTTGGTGAAGTAATAGCAACCAAGCCGGAAATATATTCATAAGGGTCTGGTAATTTTTTTCCTTTAATTTGACAAATTTCCTCATAAGCAGAAGTATAAAATCGTGGAATCATTCCACCCATACTATGACCCATAATAACAATTTTATAGTCCGGATATTGTTCCTTAATCCATTTTAAAACTTCTGGAAAATCATCTTGAATATAATCATCTATCGTCCAACCTTCTCTGATGCGACCTGGAGGCATAGTATGTTTGGAGCGTCCCCTCATATCCATAGAATACACGATATAACCATACCGAAGAGCCATTTCTCGAGAAATTTTATCCATAACAGATCGCCTACAAAAGAATCCCGGTATGGTTAAAATAATTTTCTTTTGGCTGTTTAGGTTGGACGGCAAAAACTTCTTCATACTGACAGAATATCCATTGGCGGTAGGAATGATATAACTAGCATCCAAACGATACAATTTGTTGTAATAATGAGAACGAGCAATTATGTTGGTTATTGGTTCTTTTTGTCCTTTTACCATAGTATAAAATAGGTGATAGGTTAAAGAAGTTGTATCCGCCTTTTCTATGTTTTTACGAGCCATATAGGCATCTTCTTTGAAATCTAATTCTTTATCTATTACAAATTCAATCACATCATACAAAGCATGTAACTGTAATTCGATCTCTCTCTTTTGAGGCGGTGTTATATCCTCTTTCCTTACACCCCACAATATTCCTATTGGATTTTCTTTAACAGTAAGGGGCATTCCGAAAGCATATTTCATTGTCGGAGAAATAAGTGGTTTGATATTGGGGTGAAGATCAAGGTCAATTGCCAAATTCACATATTCAATTGCTGGTCTTGATTCCCGGCTGGTTTCAATAATTGTTCGCTTTAATATTCTTGCTGAACGGTTATTCGGGTCAGAAAACGGTGTAGGCTTTGCCTTTAGAATATAGGTTCGCAAAGCTTTTGACTCTTTATGCTCGGCAACTTCTTTCATCCTGAATTGGGAAGCAGAAACAACCATCCTAAGATGATCTTTCTGAATTACTTCAAAAACCGCATGATCAAAAATGTGCTCATCGTTAAAAAATGTGAGTGCAACCATTTTATTCACAAAAGAAGACCAAACCTTTTCTATAAAGGCATAAATATTAGGGTTAATAGAAAAAATCTGAATGTCATCCAGATTTACCATCAATTCCTTTTGAACTTCATCGTAATTATCTGATATTGCCATCACACCCCCCAAAAGCAAAGAAGCTTAAATCTCGAAAAGAATACTGTAAGATACTTCTTTTAACCTTTTATATCTTTCAAGACTTTTTTTATAAACTTTGCAAATTAAAATAAAGTAAAATAAAGAGAACTACTTTATTGTGAGTTCGGATAATCAAATTTTCACCAAAACCATCGATTTTATAGTTAATAAATTATATTGTCGACTCCAGATGTTCCGGTAAAAGGAGCATAATGCAATTTCTTTCAATTCTTTGGCTTCCATGCGCTTTTTTCAATTCCATCTTCTCTCTTTCCCTCTATTTTACCCATCTCAAAGGAACTATCTACCACACTTTGCAAAACCTTTTTTCCGAAAATGCTTGTTTTTTAGTAAGCGTTAAACTAAATACCCTGAAAAAAAGCAGTTTTTATAATGACAACAACTGTCTATAGCTTATTATCGCAGATGCCCAAAAACTCTATTTTTAAAATAAGCCTTAATAAATTCCGGTGTAATAACCCATGGCAAAAGGGTATCCAACTCTTCATTTGTCCTAATAAATGGTAGCCTCTCCAACACATACATCCAATACCAAAAAGGCTCGTGTCCGTTTGCTTTTGCAGATTCCGTAATACTATAAATAGAAGCAGTGGCATCCGCACCACGCGGGCTTCCTCTGGTTGATTTTGTAGAAATTTATCCTATTATGCTGGCAATTTCATCAACATTTTTTTCTATAGTTGCACAGATATCATCGAGTGGCAAATGGCTCAAATTACTAAAAGAGAAAGGGTTCTGCAATTCCTTACCAATCTGATCGAGTGATAACAAAGCATAAGCAACAACCATGGTAACAAAGGGTGTAAGCCATAAAACTTTTGGAATAAGACCGAATGGCAAAAGAAGTAAAAAAATCAATATAAATCGACTGAGTTTTACAGCATAAACAAAAGGAAGCGGTGTTTTTAAAATTCTCTCACACATGCCAATATAATTAATTAAAAGTAGCCTCTCTTCATGAAGGAGTTTATGTTGAAAAGAATTTATCCAGCTCTTTTTCTCCGCTTCTTGAAAACAACGGGTCAGTTCAACATGAATGTAGTTGGGAATATGCTGCCATTTTTTTAAACTCTCTTTGTCTAGTAACAACCTCCGCAAATCTTCACCTGGTTTTTCATTACGCAGAGCATCCATACAGGCATAGGGAAAAGCTTTAAGATAAGCAAAAATTTCTTCACCGAGTTTCCTGTCAGAACTCAAAACTGTCCTTGACATTATCGCCAGATTTCTTGACTGATTAACAATGCCACCCCATACTTTTCTAGCCTCCCACCAGCGATCATAACCTGCATTAGTTCTCATCACTAAAAGGATGGAAAGTACAATACCGGCAACTTCAAAAGGTGTTATGTCAAGGGCAACTTCAGGATGATGTAAAAAGATAATTTTTATAACAAGAGCATAAGCTCCGCTAAAAAAAACTCTAGCCAGTACACGCGGAGTAGCAGAACCGCGCCAAGCTATAGCATTCCGTAAAAAACTATCATATTCATTTTTCTGTTTGTTATGATCTTCTCGCAAAAAATTTTCCAAAATTTTATTTATAAAGGAATATGTGTTTCTCCGGCTTAAAGCCAAATTCCAAATCTATTTTTCCTATCTTCTCTAAGTTCAAACAAAAACACAACCCTCTAATTCACAAAAAACTTGGTTTATAAAAAATCAAGGAGAATTTCTCAAGTAAAATCATGGGAATTATTACTGTAAACCAAATTCAAAAAACCATTACAGAAATAAAATTATTGGTTTATTGTAAGAAGATATAATTTAATAAAGTGCATCCTCCAGACTCTTTTGATAGACATCAAAAAGGGAGAGATCATTGTGCCCTCCGTTTTCTATTTTGAAAAACGTATATTCTTTATTTATGAATTTTACAAGCTCATGAGAAAATTGAATGGAGATTACATTGTCGTTTGTTCCATGAAAAATAAAAATAGGACATTTGGTATCCCCTATCCACTTATATGCTTGTAGCTTATACTTTAATAAAAACGTTGGAAAAATCGGATAGTGGTATTTTGCCACTGCTTCCAAGCTAGAATAGGGAGTTTCCAATAACAGCTTAGAAGGATTTTTTTCTTTTGCCAAATAAATGGCAATGCCTGTTCCTATAGACCTTCCGTAAAGAACAATTTTATTTTCTTGGTATTGCTTTTGTAGATAGTTATAAACAACATTTGCATCTTCCAAGATCTGCCTTTCATTCCTGATGCTTCCGGTACTCTTCCCGTATCCTCTATAATCATAGATCAATACGTCGTAACCCAAAGGAATAAAATCCATTGCAATTCCCCCCCAACCTGCAAGGCTTCCCGCATTCCCATGAAAATAAAGTATAACACCTTTTGGATTTTGGATTTTGAAATGCAATGCGTTTAGTTTTGCTTCGTCCACTTGGATAAATACTTCTTCAAAATTTTCCAAAAAGCTATATTTATAATTAGCTGACAGAACTTCAGAAAAAAATATTAATTTCTCTTGGAAATAATATATAAGGAAGCATAAAGCCAAATAACTCAAAAGGAATAGAATTAAAATTACTCTAATTATTTTCATTTTACGCAACAATTTCTTTTTTTCTGAAAATTTTTATACGAACAAACTGAGAGAACTTTTGTGTTAGTTCTACTTGAATCGAATAAACCAATGGTATAAAGATCACTAAGGTAGATGTTCCAACCAATAGTCCCCAAGTCATTGCCATCACCATTGGAGAAATAAAATAGTCAATCCCACCAATGATTCCATAGGCAGTGGGGATTAGTCCCACAACGGTTGTAAGGGTTGTAAGAACTATTGGTCTAAGACGCATCTTGGCACCTTCAACTACCGTCTCATCGAAAGTTTTTAAAGTATTCTTATCCTCTCTTAGAGTGTTGATAAAATCGACCATAACAAGAGAATCATTGATAATCACACCCGTAAATCCTAAAATTCCAATCAGCGCAAGCATTGACAAATCCATTCCTTGAATTCCAAAGGCAATAAATATTCCCATCAAACCAAAAGGAATAGCCAAAATAACCATCATAGGCTGAGAAAAGGAATTGAATTGAACTACAAGTAAAAAATAGATGGCGATAACAGCCAGAGAGATTGCCATAGTCATTTGAACCATCATTTTGGAACTTTCTTTTGCTTCTCCACCTAAAACAAGGCTAAATCCTGGGTAATCCCTTGCAAAATCTTTGTATTTTTCATTTAGCTTATTAAAAACTTCCAAAGGAGTTGTTTTATCGAGGTCAATGTTTCCATAAATTGAATTGGTCCTATATGAATTATAATGAAAGATATTTTGAGGTGAAAATCCTTCTGTAATTTTTACCAATGACTCTAAGTTTACTAAATTTCCTGTTAAATTTCTAACCTTTAATCCTTTTAAAGGATGTTCAAAATCTTTTGATTCTTCGTCTAAGATGACCCGAAAAGGAATTTTCTCTTCTGTAGTTTGTAAATAGGTAACAATTGTTCCGTCATAAGCTGTACGAATCACAGAAGCAATCTGTGCTACATTTAAACCGGAAGCCGCGATTATTTCATGGTTTGGAAGTAGCCTCAACTCCTTCTTCCCTTCTTTATAGTCAGAATCGATCTCTGTCACACCAAACTTTTTTAAATCTTTGGTAATTTTTTCTATAACTTCAATTCTTGTTTTTCTATCATTTCCAGTAATTTTAACCTCAATCGGTTTGCCAACGGGTGGTCCACCTCCATCAATGGTAAAATTAACTTTTTCTATTCCTTCTATCGGATGTTTTTTTAATTCGTTTTGGATAAATTCTTTTACTTGGATTGCTTTCATCTCTCTAACTGATACAGGAGTTAAAGTCAAGATAACGATAAAAGAATTGGTAGACGGAATAAATCCTTGGTTGTTATTAATGTCTAATCCAACATAGTTTACATAAGAATGTACAACTCCTTTGGGAAGTTTTTGTATAATGTCTTCTATCTTTTTTGTTTCTTGTTCATTAAATTCGAGAGTACTGTCTTTAATTGTTTCTCCGTATATAAAAATTAGAGAAGATTGATCAATCGGAAATAAATTAAATTTTACAATTGAAATCCCAAACCCTAAACCAGACGCTAAAAAAACCAAACATAAAAAAAATGCCAAATACTTTTTACCCAAAGCCAACTTTAAAACTCGAACATAAAACTCTTCCATTAGAGCTAGAACTTTTATTCCCAAAGGCTCTCGTTTGGGTTTGTTCAGAGATTTTTTTTCGTGAGCGAGGTGAGTTGGTAAGAAAAAAGTTGCTTCCAAAAAACTGGCAGTAAGCATCAAAATTACAATGGATGGAATTTCTCTAGAAAAACTTCCAACCATTCCGGGTATATAGTACATGGGAACAAAGGCTAACATCGTAGTTGCGATTGTCCCTATTACCGGTTTGATAACGACCTTTAATCCGTAGATCGCTGCGTCTCGTGAAGACATCCCGCTTTCTTTGGCGCGTGAAATACTTTCCGATATAATGATGGCATCATCTACAACCATTCCAATCACAACAACTAATCCGCAAAGCGAAATGCTATTCATTGTAATGTCAAACAATGGTAATAATATTAAAGTAATGGCAATGGATACGGGAATTCCAAAGGCAGTCCAAAAGGCTATTTTTGAATCCAAAAATAAAAAGAGAATTAATAAGACAAAAATGAATCCAAGAATGGCATTTCCATAAACTATGTCCAAACGCTTTTTGGTTTCAATGGAAGTATCATAGGTTGAAAATACCTTAAGATTTTGGGGAGCTGATTCTTTTTTAAATTTTTCAATAACTTCTTCAATTTTTTCGACAGCTTGAATGATATCAGCAGGTCCTTTTTTTGTGATGGAAAAACCCATGCCTCTCTGTCCGTTAAAACGAACAATCCTATCTTCTTCTTCAAAGCCATAAACGACTTCTGCTACCTCTTTGAGGTAAACTCTATTACCTGGAAAATTGGAACGAATAATCAAATTTCCAATCTCTTCCGGTGTTTCAAATTCGGAAAATGTTACGATATTGGTTTTTGTTGTGTAAGATTCTACACTACCGCCACTTGCTTTCATCTTATTGTATTTGATTGCTTGGATAACTTCCTCAAAAGAAACAACTTTTTCAGCCATTTTTTTTCGATTGAGATATATCTTTATTTCCGGTTTTCTCATTCCGATAGTATAGACTTTTGATACGGAATCAATCTCTAGTATACGACGTTTTAACTCTTTGGCGTGTTTTCTCAGTTCTGCCTCACTAGCTCCGGGCATTGTTAAAACTACTATGTAAACTTCAAAATTATCAACCTTAATTTCAAAAATACCAGGGTCTTCTTGCAATTCTGCCGGAAGGTCATTTACACCTTCAATGGCTCGACGAATGTCAGCTTTTACCTCTTTTTTGTCTTCTGCACTCGAATCAATGGCTACGTCTATAACGGAAACGTTTTCCATCGAGCGAGAAGTATATTTTTCGATTCCCGTTACTCCTTTCAGAGCTTCTTCTAATTTAACGGTAACATTCAATTCCACATCTTCCGGAGATGCTCCCGGATAAGGAGTTGTAATCCTCATTTGTTCAAAATCTACTCGCGGAAATCCCAAACGTTTGATCTTAGAAATGGAAAATGCAGCCATTAAGAATATAAATACCAAAATCAAATTGGTTAGTTTGGGTCTGTCAATTAAATACTCAATGATTTTATACATATCACATCTACCATAAAAGAATTAGAAAGCAAAATAGATAAAGTTTTTTGCATCACTTACCGAAAAAGCAATAATCATAATTGCATTTGCTAATATAAAAAAAGTAAAAGCTCTTGGCTTTCCCATCACGCTTTTTAGATTGTGTTTTTCAAATATATAACCGGTTATAAAAAACAAAACAACCAACTTAAAATAATTAAAATTTATAAAAGACTGACTAATGGAATTTGGGTCTATTAAAAGCATCTTTTTTAGCATAAGATGAGCATCATTCATAGTATCAGCTCTAAATAAAGGCAAACCTACACCCAGACAAAACATCGTAAATATACGAGAAAAAAGGTCATATACTCTCCCACCTTTTTCATTTAAAAAGGCTCTTAGTTTCGTTGCCGCGTATTCCCGCTCCACGCTCAGCATTATGGAATGCCAAATCCCCCATGCAAGAAAGTGATAAGCCGCTCCATGCCATATTCCTCCGAACATAAAGGTGATAAAAATGTTTCTATGGACTTGAAATCGGCTACCCCTTGAACCTCCTAAGGGTATATAAATATAATCCCGAATCCAGGAAGTGAATGATATGTGCCATCTTGCCCAGTGTTGGCTAATGCTTGCTACGTTGAATGGAAAATAAAAGTTTAAATCAAACTGAAATCCAAAAAGCCTGGCTACTCCAATGGCAATATCGGTATATCCTGAGAAGTCAAAATATATCTGCCACATAAAAGCAAATACACCCGTCCAAATTTCCATTGCATTTAAAGCAGCGTGGTTTCGATGAACAAAATCAACCGTAAGAGCAAGGTTATCTGCAAATACTATTTTTTTTGTAAAGCCCAAAAGAATTTGAGCAAACGAATAACGTA
The DNA here is from genome assembly GCA_024233865.1 of Leptospiraceae bacterium. Lineage (GTDB taxonomy): Bacteria > Spirochaetota > Leptospiria > Leptospirales > Leptospiraceae > JACKPA01. The sequence continues at coordinate 12,921 of JACKPA010000022.1, forward strand.
TTACTTCAACATCCACAGGCAAACGATTTTTCAAATCCCTGAAAAAAGTCCCTGCTCGAACGATAGGACCAGCTACTAACTGGGGAAAAAATGAAATGTAGAGGGCAAAGTTTAGAAAAGATTTTTCAACTGGAATAAGTCCCCGGTAAACGTCAATCGTATAACTCATGGATTGGAAGGTATAAAAGGATATCCCGACTGGCAAAATGATATTGTAAACAGGGAAACGAAGCGAACTAAAAACGTTTACATCATTGAATACACCAAGCAAAAAGTTGGTGTATTTAAAATAGCCCAAAAATCCAAGATTTGTTACAAGAGACAGTACTAAATATAATTTGCGTTTTTTATCATGGGAAACAAGTTCGGAAATTTTTAGAGCGGCAAAGTAATCTACCAAAATGGAAAACAACAATAAAAAAACTATAAAAGTATTTAAAGCCATATAAAAATAAAAACTGGCAAGAAGTAAAAATATTTTTTGCTTTCTATCTTTTAGCAGATTGGTAAATATCAAGACAATAGGGAAAAATATTAAAAAATGAAGTGAATTAAAAAGCATTACTTATCTCCCTTACCTACGTTTATTTTTTGGAAATATTCTATTAATGAGTCACCTAACTTATCAGAAAATACAACCATACCTTTACGGTTCAAGTGGATTAGATCGTAGTAGTAGTCGGGATTGTTTTCTTTTGGTATTAAATGCAATAGGTTAATTACCTCATTTTTTCCGATTAGATGACTAAATTCCTTTTCCCAAAATTCGATTCGTTTCGGATAGTTCACAAATTCAAGGTAACTTGGTAGGGGGGGGAATACATTGATAATTTTTATATTTTTGCTTTGAATAAAGTTATATAAATTTCCAAGACGAAGTTCATAAATTTTTGTGAGTTCGTTTTTTTCCAAAGGAAGATTAGAACTCTTGGCAAGATTACAAGTTTTAAAGAGAGCATCCCTGTGAAAGTCGTTAGAACCGGAAGCAATTGGTGAAAATGGTGTAGTAATTTCCAAGCATTTTTCAATAGTTTCAAAATTGTACAAAGACAAACTTTCCATGTATTCGTTTTCATACTCGTAAGGATTGTTGTTTACATTTTTTCTCATTCTACCAAAATCTTTTATCCGTCTATTGGGATTTAAGATCGCATCTCCAATATCCCTGCGATATGCAATAAATTTAAAAAGCATAAAAGACAACTCGGGATACGAAACATCGTATTTATCTTCCCTTATCTTTTCTATCGCTCTAATTCTATTGAACTCGGAAATCATTGCCAGTGTAGCGTCGGATGGAATTCTTTGATCGATCCATGGTGCTTCTGCTTCGTTTACGTGGATGATATATTTCACTTTTTTAAAAGTCTTTAAAACTTTTTCCAAAATAAGTCCCTGAACGATTATCTCACCTCCAGGAACTGCTATGGATTGAACTTTTAAGTTAAATGGTTCTAACTTTTTATTCAGCATTGGCACGGAAAGACCCTGGTAGGCAAGAGATGTCCCAAGTATTAAAATGTCAGGATCGAGTTCATTGGCTTTGGAAATTACGTGGTCTGCAATTCGATTTACATTGGCAGCATAAGAATTCTTTTTTAAAAATGGTTTATAGCAACCAAACTGCATGGATAATTCCATTAAAAAAAGAACCAAAAGTGCCGTGAGCAAAGATTTGTCTTTAAGAAACTTTATATATTCTTGCATAAATACCGGTAGAAAACTGTTCTAAGCAAACAATTTTATAAAAGACGAAAATTAAACAATCAATTTTAAGAACGAATGGCCTTTTAAACCAGCAAATCCAAAAAAGTTAATTTCTTCTTTTTGTCTTTTATCGAGGCGAGTTTTTCATAAACTTCTTCCATTAAATCCACACATTTATTCAAGTCATGATTTTGAGCTATTTTTAATGAATTCTCTGAAAATTGTTTGTATTTCTCAGGATCGGTTAGAACCTCAATGGTTTTTTCGGCTATTTCATTTACATTAAATGGTTCAGGGTTAAAACCATTTATATTATCTTGTACAAGCTCCGGGATTGCAAATGATTTTACGCCTATCGCCGGAAGACCACAAGCAATTGCTTCAAGAATAACTATTCCCTGGGTTTCCATAGTAGATGCTGTAATAAATAGGTCATACATAGGATAGTGTTTGTGCAGCTCCGAGTTATCAATAAACCCTTTAAAAATTATTTTGTCTTTTAGATTAAGTTGTTCAGCTTGTAGTTGCAAAGAAGATAAGGCAGGACCGTCCCCAATAATAGTTAAGGTTGCGGTTGGGAGTTTTTCTTGGATAATTTTAAAAGCCTTAATCACTACATCACAATTTTTTTCATAAGAAATTCGTCCTACGTGCAACAATTTAAGATTCGGATTTAGCTCCTTAATTTCACCATGGAAACGTTTTAAATCCATTCCATTGGAAACAACGGTAATTGGTTTCTTTATTTTGAACTCGATCAATTGATCTTTTAATAAATGAGACGGAGATATAATCAAATCACACCTATTGTAAAGGTTATTACATACCTTTAAGATAATCTTTTTTGTAATATTAAAATTTGTATATTTTTCAAAATCCAACATGTCTTTTATTTTGAGTCTTTTGTTAAATTTATTGACTTTCAGAAAAAGCTTATCAATTTTCAACATTCTGTACAAAGATATGTAAGTATCTTGCTCTGATGTTAAAGTATGATAGGTACCGACTACCGGAATACCATATTTTTCTGCGGCATTTATGGCGTATTGTCCGAGCAAACCAGGAGTATGAATATGAACCAAATCCGGTTGAAAATCTTTTATTACCCTTCTGACTTTACTCGGGTTTGGAAGAACTACTTTTATATCAGGGTAACTAGGTAAAAATCCACTAAAAAATCTTTCTACTTTTATATTTTCATTTATCCTATAAAAATCGTCTTCACCATAACGAGGTGAGCATATCAAAAATTGATGACCTCGCAAAGAAAGTAATTCGGAAAAATTCTTTATAGACAAAGTTATTCCATCTATTTTTGGTAAAAAAGTATCAGAAAAATATATAATTTTTAATGGCATTTTAAGGTTCCAACTTTATTATAAATATTTATTAGAGAGCAAAATGGAAATTCATAAGTTTTTTCTTTTTAGTTTGTGTACGTCAATTATTTTTTGCGGAATATCTGTTTCTGCAAGTCAATTTTTTTTATTTTTATCTTTTCTATTCATTTTATTTGATAGAAAAAACCTAAAAGTAAAGATAAACCCGATTCTTATAACAGTGATATTTTTATTTTTTACCTATTTTCTTTCTGCAGTATATCATTTATGGATAGATAGTAGCTATATAAAAAAAATTCCTTCCAGTGAATTAAAGGATATATTCTTATTTTTAGGTTTTTTTGTATTTTATGGCTTAAAAAATGAAGATATTCCCAAAATAGAAAAAGCATTTCGGGTTTTAATCTATGTTTTGGTTATTACCGGTTTGATTTCTGCCTTTAGCCCTATACGACTGTCCAGGCTTTTTAATGATTTGTTTAGAGTTTCCACAGCCTGGAAATTTACTCATCACTATGGAGACGTAATGGGAATCGGAATCCATTTGCCTATTGGTCTTATGAATACACACCTGACCTTTGGGGGATTGTTGATGTTATTTTTCCCTGGTATTTTTTATAAATTCATACTGTCTATCAAAAGCAAACAAAAAGATAATCTAAATCTCTTGATGCTAATTTTGTTAGTTTTTATTTTTTTTCTCAACAATGCCAGATCAGCCATGGGTGGGGCAGCAATAGCCTTGGCTTTTGGTTTTTTGGACATCGTATTTGTAAAAAAAATTTTTGAATTCAAAACCGTGATAAAACTACTGCTTGTTCCTTTGGTTTCTCTTGTACTTTTGACTGGAATACTCTTTTCTAATGAAACCACAAAACAATTTATAGCTCCCCTTTTAGGAGAGGAAAAGCATACAGACTCCGGTAGGACTTTTATCTGGAATTCAACTTTTCCTATGATAAAAGAAAATCCGTTTTTAGGTATTGGTCCGGGGAATTATCTCAAAGAAGTGGATACTGTAAGAAAAAATCTAGCAACAAAAGAGGAGGAATTATCCTATTTTTATGAAGTAACCCAAAGAGGACATTCTCATAATGACTACCTCCACTTGGCAACTATAGCTGGCACGTTTTCCGTATTAGCATATTTGGTTCTAGCAGGATTGATAAGCACGTCCATATTGGACAAAAAGCTTGAGATAGATTATTCCGTCCGCTTCTATGGTTTAGTTGGATTTTTCTTTGCCGGTTTGTACCAATGCTACTTTCAGGATGATGAGGTTGTAGTTGTATTTTGGATGCTCCTGGGATTTTTAGTTAGATTAAAAAGAAGGTGGTTTACGGATGATGCTAATATGATAAATATATCAAAATGGAAAGAGTTTATCGGTTATTTTTAGTTGTGTGCCATTTCAAACTGCACAATTAACTTTCACTTTCAATAATTCTTATTTCATCAGAATCTAATTCGTAGAGTTCATAAACAATATCATCTATTTTTGATTCAAGAAATTGAATTTTTTTAATAACCGCTTCTTTATCAATACTTGAAATCATTTTTAAAGACACTTGATGCGAACTTATTATAGCATCAACTAATTGAATTAATTTTTCTTGTGTTTCTTTAGCATCTATTTTTTTTATTGGAATTTTCGCTAAAGGCTCATTAAAATATTCTCTAGATTTACCTTTTGGTTTACCAATAAAACCATAAAACCAATCCATAAGTTTTGAATTCAGTATAGCTAAAACATATTTTATATTGAAGTTCGGATCGTTTATAATTATTGTTCTGATGTCTCCCCCATCATTAAAATATTGCGAATTATCAAAAGCAAATCTATTATTTTCAGCTCTATAAGGTACCACAATTTTTTCTTTTGAATCAAAAACTTCTTTTTTTCTTGGTCTTTCAAATCTGTACCAAGGATATAAACCCTTGCTGACTTCATTCCTATTAGAAAGTATTTTTTTATGTTGTTTTAGATAATTGTATATATTTGGATAGTTTTTTGGATTTGTATTTTTATCTATATATATTAGAACAGAATTTCTATCTTTTATATTGTATTTTTCTATATCAGAGTTTTTAATATTTTTTCTAATAATTTCTTTTTCAAAATTATTATCATCTGCAAATTTTTTACTTACCGTAAAAACTTCATTTTTACCAGAGGTAGAGCCTTTTTCAATAATTGAAATTGATCCTAAATTAACAGAATTTATATATAATTTTTCTATTATATTACTTTGAATGTTAGAGGATAACATCCATTCGTCTTCTAGTTTTTCTTTTGAAATGACTGTCTTTTCAAAATTTAGCTCTAAATTTTCTTTATTAAAATCATTCTGAATATTCAGGTTAAAGTAAAACAATTGATTTGAGGATTCTTTTTTAGATATAATAATATTTGTGTGAATATTTGCATCCTCAAATACACGATAGTTTTGAAAATTTAATATAATTTGAATAAATGGCTTTAGATAAATCCTTAATTTTTTTGCATAACTGTTTCCCAAATAGTAATTGGATGTTATAAATCCCGAAGTTCCATTTTGTCTTAAAAGGTTAATTCCTTTATATATAAAGTAATACATTATGTCATTATAACCTGTATGAATTTCTTGATAAATACTTTCCAAATATTGAAAGTATTTTTTAGTTAAAATATTAATATTATAATAAGGTGGATTCCCTAGTATAAAATCAAAACCTCCATGATCCATAATAGCTTTAAATTCCCTATTCCATTCAAATGGTCTAATACTTTTTTCTTCTTCCCTGGATAAAATCAGTTCATTACTGTAATAATCTAATCCAACCAAACTGTTACCACATTTAATGTTTCCTTCCAATGGTGGTAATATTGTTGTATGAAATAACGTCCTTTCATTATAGACTTCATAGTGACTTGTATTTTCCAATGCCTTTAAAGATAAACTCATTTTAGTTACTTCAACAGCTTGAGGATCAATATCTACTCCATAAATACAAGATTTTAAAATATCTCTTTTTATCTTTGAAGTTAATCGAACATTTCCATCACTATCTAAATAAACTAATGTTTTTTCTTCTCTACTAAGTTTTTCTATTTGAGTTGTTCCATTTTCTGTTTTAACTTTTTTTTGATAATATTTGCTTGTCCACTGTATTAGGGCATTATAGGCAGAAATCAAAAATGAACCAGAACCACATGCAGGATCACATATTTTAATCTCTAATAACTCACTAAACTTTTTACAATCCTGTAATTTATTTCCAATCGTTTTTTCTACAATATAATTAACTATATAATCTGGTGTATAATATACTCCACCAGCTTTTCTCACTTCTGGTTTGTAATCAATCTTAGCTTGTTTTGCAGTTGTTACAACCACCTTACCTAGAAATTGTTCATAGATCGTTCCTAAAATTTCAATTGGAATTACTTTAAAATTGTATCTTGAATTTTGAGGTAGGAAATCTTTTAAAACATCCAACAATATCTTATTACTAACTATAACGGCATCTAATTCTGGTCTTTTTGTGAAAATACTTCCATTATAAGTTTTGTCCAATTGTTCAAAAATTTCTTTAAATTCATCGTATATAATACCTTCTTCTTTATTTTTAATACTTTTTATTTTGTTTACAATTTTCTCGATATAGTCTTCTTCAATTTCTCTATCAACTAGTACCTTGATAAATATAAATCTATCCAAAATAAGTTGAACCGTTTGTGTAATAAACTCTGCTGAAAATTCAGGATGATACTTCTTAACGTCTTTGGCAAGTTTAATTCTCCATCCGTTTTTTTCATCATCTAAATCTTTTAAAAAAGCCTTATCTGGAGGTATGCGATTCTCTTTAATTTTTTTTTCACTAATGTACAATTTTTCAAGAGATCCATTGCGGACGTTTTCCCTTTCAAAATATTCCCATAATTTATCAAAATTTTTAATATAATCAATGTAAGTCCAATCAAGTACACAATAATTATTTAACGTTTCATGATTTTTTACAGGAAATGTACAATCAAAAAATCTAAATTCTTCAAAATCGGTTAATAGAGCAAAATCTACTTTTTCATATTCAGGTCTTGTTTGTGTTGAGTAGGAATAAGAATAAGCCTGCCAGATATAATCTGTTCTTTTCTGTAAATCATATTTTGTATGTTTAGCTTCAATATAGAATCGTCTTTTATTTTCTAATTGTAAAAGGTAATCTGGCTCTTTTCTGTTTCTACCCTGGGCTTGAACAATAAACTCTCTTTCATGAGGACTTACAATTCCTTCATTGGAAATATTCCAATTTAGGTATTTGAAAAGTGGTTTGATAAATTCATCCCCAATTTGTGCTTCCTTGTATTCTTTAGATGTTTTGATAAAATCAAGTTTAGCTTCAAAAGATTCAGTTAATTCTTTAATTTTTTCTCTAGATTCTTCTTTTGTGTACATCGTTCTACTCAAAATTTTACTTTAATGCGACAAAGTTCTCAAATATATTTTTAAAAAATTAATACAGTTTCAATAAAATTTTCTTTATTTATTGTCATATAAAAATTACTTTATACAATGTGTAAAGAAGGAAACTGAAAAACTGACACCCATGGCAAAAAAAGAAGAAGAAAAGAAATTGAATTTAAACGGCACACAACTGAGCATACCCACTGCGGAAGCGAACCAAAATTGGAAGTTGTTCGCTTCCTTGCACCGAGAAAAGCCTTGGTTCTCCAAGCAAGTGCTTTGCCTTCGCACGATTGGAAGTTGCTTAGTCACAGCACTTGCATTGGCAAAAGCTCACTTGCTCGGTGACATGCCGAAGCGGCACGTCGGGTATGCTCTGACGTTAGATGCCATTTGAAAAGCTTTAATTTTACGACAGGAAATTATAAGAAGCAAAAAATGAATTATTACACAATGGAAGCTAAAATAAGAATTTATTGATAGAGGTTAAACTATGACTATTTATCCAAAAATAATAAATTTATATATTAAAAAAGCATTAAAAAATATTCCTATCATTATTTTATCAATCTTTTTCCTTAGTAATACAGGAAATCAAGTTGACTTACCTCAATTCCTTCCTGAAATTACCGTAGATGCAAACGGAAAAGCAAACATGGTAATTGACATCGAGCTACCGGGTATGACTAAGAAATAATGTTAAAGTAAATAGGTAAAGATGCCAAAAATAATGGTATGGCAGCAAAAATACTAAAGTGTGATAAAGATAAAGTTTATATAGAGATAGAAATAAAATTAACAAATTCGATGTTAGAGACAGAGAATATAATTCAATCATCCTTGAATGAAGCTGGATGCTTAGCAACAGGCAAAGCATTGGAAAGATTTGATACGGATGGAAGTCCGATGCTACTGGGAAATGTAAAATTCACAAGTAAAGGTAAAGAGCCAAAGAGTTACCAAACACCTTATGGAAAGACGGAAATAGAACGACATGTATACCAGACCAGCGAAGGAGGGAAAACATATTGTCCCTTAGAATATCAAGCCAGAATAATAAACAGTACCACTACTCCAAAGTTTGCACAAATAGTATCGGATAAATATGCAGAGCTTGATGGAAGAGCAGTAGCAAGAGATTTGGAAAAAAATCATGGACGAAAAGTTCCCTTATTATACATCCAGAATGTAGCAGAAAGTGTTCAAGCCATAGCAGAAGCAAAAGAAGAAAAATGGGGATATAAAGTTCCTCATTTAGACGTTCCGGTAGCAACTGTAAGTATAGGGATGGATGGAGCAAATGTGTATATTTTAGGTGAAAAGTTTAAACAAGTAATGGTTGGTACAATAGGGTTACATGACAAAGACGGAAATAGGTTGTATACGAGTTATATAGCAAGTCATCCGGAGCATGGAAAAGAGTTGTTTAAGAAAAAAATGGATGCGGAGATAATACAGATAAAAAATCAGTATCCGAATGTGAATTATATAGGTCTTGCGGATGGAGCAAAGGATAATTGGACTTTTTTGGAAAAATACGTAGATATTTTAACATTGGATTTTTACCATGTAACGGAATATCTTTCTATAGCATCTAAGATAATATATGAGACCAAAAGTGAACAAGAAATGAAGCTAAGTGAATGGTGTCATCAGTTGAAGCATGAAGAAGGTGGGGCAAAAATCATTTTGGAATCAATTAAAACCCATTTTGAAAATGGAAAGTATTCAAAGAAAGACCGTGAGGACTTACAAAAGGTAATTACGTATTTTACAAATAACCATGATAAAATGAATTATCCGAATAATCTTGATAAAAAATTGCCAATAGGCTCCGGTATAACAGAGGCCGCTTGCAAAATGATTGTGAAAGAAAGACTTTGTAAATCCGGAATGAAATGGAAACGAAATGGGGTTAGAGTCGTTTTGGATTTAAGAACTATGATTTATACTCCAGATAGGTGGGAACAGTTCTGGAGCAAAATCAACCAATATGGAACTTATACTCATGTATAAGTTTAACATTAAATATAAGTCATACCCGAGCTACCCGCTTCAAATGCTTTTCAACCAAACGTTCAATTGGCTTATAACTCCAATACACAAAACGGATTTTTTGGAATCGGTTGGCAGATGCCGAGTTTGCACACCATTTCACGCTGGGAATTGGCTGGTGTTCATTATGACTTAGAAGACCGTTTTGTCAGCTCACTTGGTGGAACTATGCAAAAACTTACAACGGGAAATTATCGTAATCAAGTTGAAAGTGAATCTTACAACCTTTTTGTCCCTTCGGGAACATGTGGAGTTGGTCCTTGTCAGTGGACTGTAACGGATAAAAACGGAATTAAATACTACTTCGGTCATACCGCAGATTCTCGAATTGAAACACTAAATTTGCCACCCGGAAAATCGGGTTCTGTCAAGATTTGGGCTTTGAACAAAGTGGAAGACCCAAACGGAAATTTTTACACCATATCTTATATCAAAGACGCATCCGGTTTTTATTATCCGAAAACAATTAGTTATAGCGACAAAACAATCGAATTTACTCTTTCGACAAGAAGTGATAAAAACAAAGAATACGCAGAAAACATCCAATCGGGAATGGATAAAATTGTCACAGGAATTAAAATCACTTCCGCAGGTGAAACGTTCCGAGATTACACCCTCCACTATGAAATTGGCAGTTCCAAACGAAGTAAGCTTTCCAAAGTCTCTTTGGCTGGTTACAAAGATTTATCTTTGAGCTATACCGAAACGGTTAAAACCTTAACGAAATTAGATAACGTTTCAAGTAGTATCCAGTTAGACTATAGAGTTCCTTTTTATAACCAAGCAAAGTGCGATGAGATAAAGTCTTATTGTGATTGCAGTGCCTCTTCTGCTTGTAGGACAGCCGCAGCCAAACAAGGTAAAGACGTTCAGGAAGAATGCGCGGAAGGTGTTGCACTCATGGGAGACTATTGCATCTTAGGGATGCAGATAGGTCCTATGATCTTTATGGATGACGTAGACAAGAATGAGAAAACAGATCTAATAAAAATTACAGGTGGCAAAAATGACAATCATATAAGCGTTGCCAAGATTACGGAAACACAATACCAAGAATATCCTGTTTCTCCTGCTTGGCAACTACGAATCAATTCCTTTGTATCTACTGCCGACATTGACGGTGACGGAGCAAAAGAACTTTGGATTGCAGAAGAGAATGGCAAGACTTTAAAGATAGTTAAGCCTTCCAACTACGTATTCAATCAAGTTTCGGACACCGGACTTGTAATCGACAATATCGGATACGATCCTAACAACATGAAGTTGACTTCCAATAATTTTGCTATAGACATGGACGCTGACGGCAGAACGGATTTTGTAATGGTCTACGATTCTCCTTCGGAAAACAAAACTCGTTTTAAAATCTATCTTTCCAACGGTAGCGGTTTTAACTCGAATCCCATTCAAATAGAGGCTGGTTATGCAGACAGTGAAAACAGTTTACGATTTTTGTCTGATATAGATTCCAAAACGGGTCAAATTACGAAGAAGACAGACATAAACGGAGGAGTAAGCGAAATTGAATTCGATGATTACGGCAGGATTACACTAGTCAAAAATCCAGATGAATCCAATTGGAGCAAAAAGTTCATCTACTCCAACTCTCCAAACAATACTTACGTGGAAGAGAGAGAAAGAGTTGCAGACGAATCCGATAGCATAAGTATACTTCCGCTACCTTTGATCGGATCAAGTGAGACCTACACTTGGACGAGGAGTTACTTTGATAACCAAGGCAAAATTAGCAAAAAAGAAACCTCTGGTAAAGATGGAAAAGTCTACACAGAAGACTTTACTTATGACTATTTGGGAAGACTAATAAGTCAAACCGACCCTTATATTTCCAGTGTGGAAACACCCAAATACACGACCTTAGAATACAACGACCCGGAAGGCAGGCTAACAAAAGTCACCAAACCGAATGGAAACGAAGTTACTTATTTTTACAATCGGTTTACTGTCACCAAGACTTCTACAGACAAACCAATCGAAATAGCAACGAGTAACGCACTCGGACAAGTTCTTTCTCAAACCATCGGGGATTTAACTACATCTTACGCTTATAATGAAAGCGGTAGGGTTTCCGACATAACCGAACCAAGCGGAAACAAGGTTCGTTTGGACTACGACAGAGCAGGAAATATTCTATCAAAAATAGATTCTAATTCAGGAAAGATCACTTACGCTTACAACTTAATTGGAAACTTAACATCCAGTACAGATGCTCGTGGAGTTACAATCAAATACACCTATTATCAAGACGGAAGGTTTCACAAATACAGTGCAAATGGTGAAGAAGTGGAATATTTCTATGACGAAAACCAAGCAAACGCCAAAGGTAAAGTCACAAAGATCAAAGACAATACGGGAGAAGTAAAACTTGAATACGACAAGAGAGGAAATGTTGTAAAAAGAACGCACTTGATTGAAAATTATGAAATCAAGTTTGAATACGCGCACGATTCCATGAATCGAACCAGACAAATCATCTATCCGGATGGAACGATTGTCAGCTACATCTACAATGATAAAGAACTGGAAACCATCAAGATGCTCCCAAACGACGGGAGATCAAAAGAACTCAAAATGCTTGGCTTCCAATTTGATGAAACTCAAAACAAATCAAGCTTCGTTCCTTTTGCCAACTTACAAAACCAACAATACTTGTTTGCTTTCCTATTCTCTGTTCTTCTAATTGTACTACTTATACAACAAACACAAACAAATCTGCGTTTATCTGTGTTTATCTGTGGTAACATATTTGCTCTTTCTCTTGCCCTAATCACCTGCACGAAATCAAAAGACAACTTTCCATTCTTTGCCTTCACTTCCTTCATTGGAACTGATACACCTTCCGTAAACGATGCTCAAGGTAATGAAAACGCAGCCGGCGGCGGTGGTTCCGCCAACGCACCGATAGAAGGACTCTACTTCTTCCACACCGATCACTTGGATTCTGTCACTATGCTAACCAATACTAGCGGAGAGGTTGTTGCCGGAACTACCCTTGGATCCGGAAAAAGCATCATATCTTACACACCTTACGGTGAAATAGACAGAGACCACTCCGGTGGACCGGACATCTTCCGATATAAATATACCGGTCAAGAAGAGGACAAAGAGACAGGACTTTATTATTACAAGGCACGTTACTACGACCCAAAGATAGGGCGTTTCTTACAACCCGATACGGTATTACAAACGTCCTCACCGTTTGGAACAAACCAATATATGTACGTAGAAGGGAATCCTGTGATGTACAATGATCCAACAGGGCATTGTATAAATCCCGTTCTTGCAAAAGATTTTTCCTTAAATAGTAGTCCGAATTGGCTAATTGGTGAATCCTACTTTATTACGAGTCACAACTATACAGGACCAGGTAGATGTGAGAATAGACAACCAGATCGGAAAAGTGCATATCAATTTTTATTTTTGGAGTCAATAGAAAATATTGATGATCCAAATAAACAACATGTAGCGAGGTTGATGTTACATGAATTTGTTATGTCAAATATAAGAAAAGGTAAAGAAACTTTTCTAGATGGTCTAAATACTGACAGAAAAAAATATACAATGTATTTAGGAACTTTTGTTTTAGCAGACGTTATTAAATCTCCAATTGCATTATTAGTTTACAATTTAATGACTAGGGGAGGAAAAATAAAAGAACCTGTATCCGTAATTGATAGGGCTTCTTATAATCATGATTATTCCCATGGAAGCAATCCTTTTAACCAACCAAAAGCAAAAGAAGCTAACAATCAGTGGGTGAAAAGTGCATGGAAAAATTCTAAATATCCATGGGAATATGGTCAAGCATTTGTAGGAACTATACTATTTAAAGGAGCGAATCTTATTGGTGATCTAGGTAGAGAAATTGGTAACATCAAGAAAATAAATGTTAAAGAAAAAATCTGTGGTAAAAAAGGAAGAGGGTGTAAAGGACAACTATGAAAAAACTAATAATGACATTAATCTTATTACTATCTACTTGCATTACCAACCAGAAGGATGCGTGCAAAAATGAAATTGCTATTGATGGAAAAGATATGCAAACTTGTATAGATGGATTATTAGGCGTTGCTGTCGTGATATCAATAGCTGACAATGAAGATGAAGTAAAAAGCCGAACTGACTTTTTAAATTATTATGTGCTACCACAATGTATAATTTCAATAAGAGAAGAAAATAAATGTAATAAGAAATCGGAATATTTACCCGGAGTTTATTTTTAAAGGAGTTAAATAAATAACATATTATAAAGAAGAGTAAAAATGCAAAGTAGAGTAGAAAAGGAGCAAGGTAATTTAGATTTCAGTTTAATCTGTTTCAAAGTTTCCCTATATGTGTCTAAATAGCTGCATATCATGTTGTCTTGCTTCCTTTCCCCTCTGTCAAACCGTACTTGCAGATTATCAGCATTGTAGCCATTTGCACTACCCTATCTTTGATTGTCGGGATTCCAAGCGGACGTAACTTCCCATTCGCTTTGGGTATGTATACCCTTTTTACTGGTTTGGGTTTATATTTCTTTGCTTTAAGCTCATCTTGTATACTTTTCAGAAATTCTATAGCACCACCTTGTTCACTCGCTTCTATTTTAGAGAAAGATATGCCATCTATTCCGGCACTTCCTTTGTTCGCCTTTACCATAAGGTACGCTACATAAAGTATGTCAAAACGACATATCTTTTCATACAATGAGTAGAATCTAAAGTTAGGTTCATTTCTCGCTTTAACACTTCAGTTTCTGTCTCAAAAGAATTTGTTTTTCAGACAACCATTCCTTATAGAAATGATCTTCCTTTCCCGTTTTAGGTTTATTTTCCAATCGGACTCCTCCTTTTTCTTACTTACATGTTTCCATTAAGACTCCTTCGCTCCATGGACATTACCCCACTTCATCACTACTATGAGTCTTTCCGACTCCCTCTTTGAAATTGCATGGTTATTTATTCCCATACAACTTCGTAATCTAATACATCAAAGTAGGGTCTCTCAAGTTCCTGACGAATCTGTTTATACACGCCATCCACCTTGACCCCGAATAGCCCAACATTTGCACTTATCCATTTCTTCAATGTCAGTTCTGGTTTCACCCGATCCGAGGGGTTGACCACTATTAACTGGTGTAACGAGGCTGACCTTGGTTCACGCTCAATTGCATTATGGCTTATATATTTGTTCCACAAGGCTTCACTTTTCGGATTACTCCTAAAATGCTTATTTCACTACCTGTCTAATGGACATTTAACAGGGTTAATACTTTTCAATTAACAAGATTCGCCAAACTTAGCTTGACGCACCAGATGCACACAGATTTTTCTTTCGTTATATGTCTATCAAAGAAACCCTATTAATTAAAATAATTATAGAAAAAAAAAGAATTAATTGTTTTTTAATTCTTGGTATTTTTTATTCAAGAAATATTATTAAATAGGAGTTTTTATGCTTTCTGAAAACAAACCGGATAGTATTAAACATTTAAAAAAAGCGATAGAAATAGCTAGCATTATTTTCAAAGAAGATGGTTACATTCCAACTAAGAAAATTGATGAAAAATTTGATATGTATAATGAAAATATAATGATTTATGGAAATACTGTAGGAGACGCAATTGAAACTCTTGAGAAGTATCTTGGTAAAAATGTATTTGAAGCTAAGCCACGCTTAGGATATCGTCTTAAGCCACAATACAGAAAAAATTTGGAATGGATGCACCCTCTCCTCTCCACATACCTTTCCCTTATAGAATTGGATTCCTTGAATTATCCTGTGGAGTCGATCACCTATCATTTAGAGGCAAAAGCTCTGTACAATTTATACATGCTTCATTATGCACGGAATCAAAAAAAAACTATAAAATTTGAGTATGTGAAAAACTTAGAAACTACTCCAAAGAGAAAAAATATAAACGTATATTCAATTATTTTAAGAGGGAAATTATATATCATCGGCTTGGATACAGACATAAACGAAGTTAGACTATACACATTTACACAAATCAAAGATGTGTTAGAAATAGACCCGTATAGTTCTTTTGAGCCACCACCTCAGAAGTATCTAAGTCAGTATTTTAAAGACAGTCTTATATCGCATGAAGGTTCCGAGCCAGAGGAAGTTCTTATTCGATTTGAAAAAAGAGCAGAAGTTTACGTCCAAAAAGAATTTTTCCATAGCTCACAAGAGTTTTATCATGATGAAAATGGTAACTTTTTTCTAAAAATGTTCATAAACCGTAGAGGAGAACTATTTGCGTTGCTTGGAAGGTTTATGAACGTGGCAGAATTAATAAAACCCACCAATTGGAGAGAGGAATACATTAAAGACATACAAGCTGCTTTGGCATTACATAACAATAAAACCTAAAAAAAAAATTGTATTTTTTTAGATTTTTTGCTAAAAAAACTAATATATATACACCTACCCTAATATATTCATCTAATAAAGATATCCTATAATATAATTATAATATTAAGGAGTAATTAAAATGAAAGTAGCATTATTAGGCGATTCTGTTTTTGATAACAGAAGCTATGTAAAATTTGATCAGGAAGACGTTGAACACGTTTTAAAGGCATCCGGTGTAGATTGTGAACTCTATGCCGTAGATGGAGCAGTTATCTCTAGTATAAAGTACCAACTTGATGAGATGAAAAAAGAACTGGAAAACATTTCATCTATTTTCCTTTCAGTTGGTGGTAATAATGGCTTAAGTGCCTTGCATTTAATTTTTCAGAATTTAAGCACTGAGGATTTTTTCAATTCTTTTCAAAAACAATTAGACAATCTTTATTCCGAAATTTACAGGATTACAAAGAGCCGAAATATTCCGGTTCATGTTCTAAATGTTTATTATCCTTGCTTTGATTTTGCAGGAGCAAGAATGTTGGAGCAAATTAGGAATCCTCAGTATAGAAATACCATAATACAAAATGCTGATAAGTTAAATGGTATTATAAAAGAAACTGCGAAGAAATATTCGTTTGGACTTATAGATATAAATTCAGCATTTGACAATCCTCAATACTACGCTAACGAAATCGAGCCTTCTTACGAAGGCAGTAAATTATTAACAAGACTCATTGGTGAAGTGCTATGAAGAAAAAAGTTTTTTTCAGTTTAGGAGTAATAATATCAAATTTTAGTCTACAAATGCTTTTACATGCTTGTATTGAAAAACAAGATCGTGCATGGAGATTGTTTATTCAAGAGTTTGATCAGGTAATCCAAGGGACAGCTATTCATTACACTAATGGAGCAGATTCTAAAGACATTGCACAAATAGTCTATTGGAAATTATTAGAGGAAGATTGTAAACGCCTAAAGAATTTTACCGGTGATAGTATTATTGCGTTTAAGGCATATCTTATAAAAATTACTCGTTATGTTTGTTTAGCAGAATGGAAAAAGAAAAAACGAGATGCTGAGTTGCTTGAACCAGAACAGTTAGAGACAATTCCGCAATCTAAGAAGGGGCAGAATACGAAGTATAGACCAGACTTATTTCTTTCGGCAATTTCGCAACCTGAGGAGGAGCATCTACTATTGGAGGAAGATTGGAAAGATGCCCTTATGCAATTGTCACTTAAAGAACGGGAATGTATTCAATGGCTGAAATTGGGATATAAATATCATGAAATTGCAGAAATGATGGGAGTTCCTCTAGGTACTATTTCTCCATTGGGTAGTCAAGCTAAAGGAAAATTGGCGAGAATTTTTAAAGATAAAGGGTGGAAATTTTAAGCAAAAGACTAATTTTGCAAAACTACATTCATTAAGACTTGAGTTCTAAATGGAGCTCAAGTCTATTTTAAAGTCATCCACAATTATCACAAACCAAGGTAGAGACATACATATAGAAACTTTTTCTTTGGCAAGTAAAAAATTTTGCAATAATCTCCTAAAATACAGCATTTTAAAATATGAGAAGGAGATATAATTATGAATAATAATAAAGAACAAACGGGAATTCCTAAATGGAAATATTTTATATTTTTATCATTTTTTTGTAGTTGTATGACGCTTTCATTTCCTGATAAAACTACCTCTAAATTTGATAAACCATCCAAAATTCAGAGTTGGAATAACTCTACTAATAACATGCCTGAGAATTTTATTCCAGGCGGTCATGTAGAAATATCATTTAATCATAACATGGGTAATAATACTCCTTGGTGGGGAAAGATTGGAATGTTAAATTTATGTTTGATATTTCCCTGTATTGATAAAATAGAATCCGATCTATATATAACTTATAACTATAAAGGGCAAGAGTTACTGAAAGAAAAAATTAGAGGAAATTCATATACTATAAGTACTCTACTTCTTTTACCATATTCATTATTTTTTCAAGATGAGAATAAAGAATATAAAATTAGAAATATGTTTGAAAGTAAAGTGTATCCATACATCCAAAGTAAATTAATTGAAGCAGACGAGAAACGGAAAAAAATTGACAATCAATTTACAAAGAAATTAAAGGAATATAACTTAAAGAAAAATAAAAATTGTAAATACATATATGATTTCAGAAGTAATAATTCTGAAATGTTGGGTCAGCAACAAAGTGAAAATATGTGGAGTGAATTTAGTTCTTGCATAAACAAAAGAGTCTATTCCCTTACATCAAAGAAATATCCATTTTTAAGTCAACATCTTTCAAAAGAAATATTTTTTCCAAATGAAACGTCAACATATAACTTGATAGATTTGTTTAATGCTAAATATCTTTCTATCATTCCTGAAACTGGGTACAAATTAACTGATTCGGAATTTTATTTTCAAAAAACAGGAAATAACAGTTTCACTATGAACATTGTACAAAATGGAAGTAAAATGGTTTTACCGTTTAGCGTGAGATAGTCCCAAAAATCGTTAGAGTTTACAAGAACGGAACTCGCCAGAATATTGATTTTGGCAAAAAAATAAGGAGAGTTCCGTATGAAGAAACATAAGAGAGCAGTAAAAAACTGTCAAGAACAAAAATTTGGTATAGAGACCTTTCGAGAATTGGCTTACAATGACATAGTTTCTATGGCAAGAGAAGCATCACTTCAAATAATTACAAATATAATGAGATTGGAAGTTGAAGTATTATGTGGAGAGATATTCTCTCATAAAAGAGGGGATTTTTGTCATAGAGGTGGAAGCGAAAAAGGGTCAATCTATATGAATGGTCAAAGAGTTCCATTTATTAGACCTAGGGTAAGGAAAGGGAAAGAAGAAGTCTCATTAGTGAGCTATGAAAAACTAAGGAATCCAAATAGCATAAACGATTATGTTTTACGATTGCTGTCGAGGGGAGTAAGCGTCCGGAAATATGATGAACTATTGTTG
Source organism: Leptospiraceae bacterium (assembly GCA_024233865.1). Lineage (GTDB taxonomy): Bacteria > Spirochaetota > Leptospiria > Leptospirales > Leptospiraceae > JACKPA01. The sequence continues at coordinate 31,810 of JACKPA010000022.1, forward strand.
AAAATCAGTGAGGAGTCCGGATTATCAAAGAGTTCCGTTTCAAGACAATTCGTGAATGAATCAAGAGAAATACTGGAGAAATTCAAGAATCGCGATTTCAGTGGGAAAGAATTTTTCAGTATAATTGTGGATGGGACATCCATTGGAGAGGAAATGGTGGTAGTTGCAATGGGTATTGATGTTAGTGGTAGCAAGCATTTTCTTGGTTTTTCAACGGGTTCAAGTGAGAATACGGAGACAGTTAAGGATGTATTATCTTCATTAGAGGGACGTGGTATTAAATTTACGGATAGAGTATTATGCATAACGGATGGTTCTAAGGCATTAAGAAAAGCCCTAACCGGTCGTTTTGGAGATAAAGCAGATTTTCAAAGATGTACAAACCATAAAGCATGGAATATATATGCAAAGTTGGCAGATAAGTATCATTCGGAGTTTACAAGAAGATACCGAAAAGCATTGGGATGTAATAGCTATGAGGATGCAAAGGAGGGATTGGATTCACTTGAGAAGTGGCTTGATTCTGTGAGTTTCTCTGCCGCAGAAAGTTTGAGAGAGTGTAGTAGTGAGATACTAACACTGCACAAAATAGAGATGCCAGCGGAATTGAGGATATCATTTCATACAACGAATTTAATAGAATCTGCCTTTAGTAGTCCTAAGTCTCTTATGAAAAGGATAAAAATATGGGATAGCAAGACTGACATGATTCCGAGATGGGTTGCGGTAAACTTAGTCCACATGGAAAGTAAGTTTCGTTCAGTGAGAGGGAAAAAAGAAATAAATAATTTTCTTTTTAAGTATTTGAAAAAGGATAAAACACTTGACAAAAAGGAAGTGAATTTATAGGATGTTTTTATTCCGTTCTTTTCAAACCCTAACGGAAATTGGGACATTCTCTTTAGCGTAAGAAATGGTAACTTATATTGCAATGGTATTGTATCTGGCTTTGAAATTAATCCAAGGGGATGGCAAGGATTGGTACAAACTCTTTTTAAGGGATTATATACATATCCTCAAGCGTACAATCACTGGGATTGGAAATTGATTGATGCAGATAAATAAATTTATTTCCTTTAAAAAATAAATAGGAAGGAAACCAGTTATCATTCTAAAACAAAAATTATTCAATAAATCTAAAAAAAAAGTTTAATTTTTTTTAGATTTTGGTAAAAAAAATCAATTTAAGACAATAGGTGTCCTGAATTACTGAAGAAAACATCCTATAATATAATTATAATACTAAGGAGTAAAATCATGAACACATTAGTTATACATCCGGAAGACACAACAACAGATTTTTTAAAAAAGATTTACGAAGGAAAGAATTTTACAATCGCAAAACCAGAAGAGATGCTAAATGAAACCGTTCTAAAAGAACTTATAAAAAAGCATGATAGAATAGTCATGTTAGGTCATGGCAATGGTAATGGATTACTCGGAGGTCCGAATTTAGATATAGATTTTGTAATAAATGAATCTTTTGTAAATGTTTTGAATGGAAAGGATTTAATCTGCATTTGGTGTTATGCTACAGAGTTTATCAATGGATACAAGGTTAATCCTAAAAGAGTATTTTATACAGGTATGTTTATCTCAGAAGAATTGGAAGCAGATTTTTGGGAGAAATACTATGAGGATGAAAAAGAAATAGAAGAATCCAACTATACCTTTTCCAGAGAATTTCGGAAAGAGTATATTGATTCGGATAATAGATCAATGGAAAACTTAATAAAAAACTACTGCAAAGGAGTTAACTCAGACATTCGTTACTTCAATAGTGAAAGACTGTTTGATAAAGTTTTAAGCCCAGTTTAGTTTAGGATTGAAGGCAGTAAATTGTTGATAAAACTTATTTGTGAGGTTATTTAAATGTTTAAAATGAGTTGTGAATCCAAAGAAATAGAAAAAGGGTTGGAAATTCCAAAAACCTATAGGTTCTACTTATGGAAAGAGAATTCAAAAAGTTCAGAGGTATATCCTGCTTTTTCCATCAAAGAAGCAATGAGAAAATTGTCAGAAGAGCATAAAAACATTGAGTTACAAATTTATGCAATGGAAATTATTGATAACTCAAAATGATAAAAAGGAGATAAAACTATAATGAAACCACTTCAAAAATCGATCAAAACACAAATGGAAGAACTAGCAAAAAACTTTAAAACCGATATTGAAACGAATAAGGATTTTTCAAAAATTATAACTTTCTGCCAACTCGCTCTACAAGCAGGTGAGACGAGTGCAGAGGCTGAATCTGATATCCATACCTACTTTGAATGGGCAAGGAATGAAGGGCGTTTTGAAGACGCCGTTCAGCGTGTGAGTGCCATAAAAGATGAAAAGGAGCTTTTAAAGGCTTTGTTTTTGCTTTTATGGATAGCCTCCACGAGGGAAGAGGAGAGTAATGAGGTTAATAAAAATAATTGTGAGTATATTTTGAAGATGATAGACGAGAAAATTCCATATAAAACTGGAGCTATAGACTGGAGTAGATTGATTGGTGGCGGCTTAATTGACTTTCAAATTGCATCCAATGTGATGCACAATGTATTGAAGCATGTAGATGATCTATTTACATTCATGAATCGAGTTGATATTTATGATTATGAATTAGTATTAGAAATTCCAAAAAAGAATCAGTTTTCAAAAGAAAAAAAGATTAACGTCTTACTTCAAATTGTAAAGAAAATTGAATCTCCTAGAGAAAAATTGAATTTGTTATATGAAATAACCAAACTTATATCAAAGACAAGTGGAATTGAAAAAATAAGTGATATGATTGATGAAGTCATTAAGATTGCAAATAATTTTGAGGACTCACAACTAAGAATGATAATTTTTCAAGAAATCACTAAAACCATATTAACAACTGGTAGCGAAAAAGCAATTAATATGGTGGAACAAATTGAAAATCCTTTAGATAAAGCAAGAGTTTCTACCATTATAATTGAATCGTTGATCCAGATAGGTGATATGAAAAAGGCAAATGCTATTATTGATGAAGCCCTAAATATAGCAAAACAAATCGAGATTTCAGAATATAGAGAAGATGCATTGTATGAAATATGCAACCCTATTGTCAATATAGGTGATATAGAAAAAGCCCTTGAAATTACAAGGCAAATTGAAAATTCATGGCGTAAAAAAGGATTATTACAAAGAATAATTGAATATTTAGTAAAAAGAGGTGATGTCGAAAAGGCTCTTGACGTTACAAGACAAATTGAGTATACAAAAGATAGATTAAATGCCATACAAGAAATAACCAAATCAGTAATGATACTAGGTAATACAGAAAAGGTTTTGAGCATTGCAAGGCAAATTGAGGATTTGAAAGATAGAGCAGACGTTTTGATAAATATAGCTGAACTTATAATAAGTAATGGTAATCTAGGAAACTCACAAAGTGTTATTGAAGAGGCAATTAGCACTATAAAACAAATTAAGAATTCTTGGTATAGGTCAGAAATGTTTCAAAAAATAGCTATAGTAGTAGCGAAAGCAGGTAATCCCAAAAAAGCTCTTAGTATAATCAAAGTTGAAAATTCAAACAATAGAGCGGATACTTTAAAAGCAATAGTTGAAATAGCAGCAAAAATAAATAACATACAAATAGCAAATAATATTTTTGATGAAGCTATTGAAATAGTAAAACAAATGTATGCTTACGGTTATCGGTCAAGTGTTATGGAGACAATAGCTGTATCGGTGGCAAAAACAGGTAACATAGAAAAAGCCCTTAATATTACAAGCCAAATTGATGATTTGGAAATTAGATCAGAAGCATTGCTCGAAATAATTAAACATGTAAAAAATACAGGTGATCTTGAAAAAGCAAATAGTATTCTTGATGAAGCTATCATTGTCACAAGACAATTTAAGGATTCATTGAAAAAAATAAGAACATTGAATAAATTAGTCGAATTTGTAGAAAAAATAGGTGAAAGTAAAAAAGCAAATAGTATTCTTGAGGAAGCACTTTTCATTACCAGACAAATTGAAGATTCAAAAGATAGAATAGATTTGTTAAAAGAAATAGCTGAAATACTAGCAAGAAAGAAGGATGTCGAAAAAACGAATAGTGTGATTGAGGAAATACTTAATACTATAAGACAAATTGAAGATATGAAAGATAAAATAGAATTGTTGAGAAAAATAGCTGAAATGCTAATAAATCTTGGTGATCTTAAAAAAGTAAATAGTATTATTGAGGAAAGCATTATTGCCACAACAAAAATTGAGAATTTGAAAGACAGAGAAGACGCATTAATAGAATTAACTAAACTTGTACTGAAGACAGGTAATATAGAAAAAGCAAGTAACATTTTTGAGAAAGTCTTTATAAAAACAAAACAAATTGAAGACTTAGAAAATAGAACATGGGTTATGCAAGAAATAACCGCACTTGTAGAAAAGGCAGGTGAACTCGGAAAAGCGAATAGTATTATAGGGGAAAACGTTATTACTACCAAACAAATTAAGAATTCAGGGAATAAAAATAGGGCATCGCTCCAAATAATCGAATCAACAATAAAAAAAGGTAATATTGATGCAGCTCTTACTATTGCACAACAGATTGAAGATGTAGAGGAAAGGGTAAGAGTCTTAAAAAAAGTAGCGTATCAGTTCGTTGAATCAGGAAATTTTGAAAAAGCCATTAATATCCCAAGACAAAATGAACCAAGATGGAATATTAGATTGTTAATAGGTATTGCTGAAATTCTAACCAATGCTAAGAAGATTGAAAAAGGAAATAGTCTTTATGAAGAAACTATTGGCATGGCAATACAGATAGATAATCTATGGTATAGAACAAGTATACTAAAAGAGATAGCCGAATCAATCGCAAAATCAGGTGAAATTGAAAAAGCCCTTACTATCATAAAGCAAATTGATTATGCAAAAAACAAAGCAAATGCACTAAAAGAAATAGCCGAACTGCTTATTGAGACTGGTGATACGGAAAAAGCGAATAATTTGATAGATGAAGCTACTACCATAGCAACAAAAATAGAAAATGAAAAAAATAACGCAGAATCATTAGGAAATATAGCTGGTTTAGTAGCAAGGTTAGGGGATGTTGAAAAAACTATTAGCATAACAAACCAAATTAAGAATTCTTGGTATAGATCAAATGAGTTGGGAAATATAGCCTACCAAATACTAAGAACAAATAATATTGATCAAACCATTAAGATTACAAGAGAAATGAATGATTCAAGTAGTAAAGTACGCTTGTTGAACTATATAAGCGAAGAATTAGTTGAAACTGGTGATACGGAAAAAGCAAATAGTATTCTTGACGAAGCTATTAGCATAGCTAATCAGATAGATAATTCTAAAAGCAGGTCTAGTGTATTTAGTGATATTGCTGAATCATTAGCCCGAATAGGTAACATTGATAAAGCCCTTAGTATTGCTAAAAAAGTAGAATATTTCAGAGAAAGTTCATTACAAGAGATAGTCAAAATAGTTATTAAAACGGGTGATCTTGAAAAAGCGATTACTATTACAGAAGAAATGGATACTTCTTGGGATAGATTAGAGACATTACAAGATATAACTAAAATACTAGTAAAATCACCATCTACTTGGCATCTTCTTCCCAACTGGATAAAATCACAAACTTACATGGACTATGATTCTTTGAAAGCCATAACCAAAACATGGATAAAATCTCTCAGTAGGTTGAATACTATGAAACCAAATGAGGGTTCTATACCAGAAATCATCAATCTTGAAATGACGAAGCAAACCGCCAAGTCAACCCTGCCTTATATCATAGACGCAATGACATGGCTGCCATCTGACTTTGAAACTGCTTACATTGGAGTAAGAGCAGTCACACTCAACCTTGCCAAACAGCAGGAATGGGAAACACTCGAAGAGGTAGCAAGAACTTGTCCGCAATTGGGATTAGAGGCTTTACTAGACTTGGGGAGGTAAAAAAAAGTATTTTGAAAGGTTTCGAGTTGTTTCTGTCAAATCAGCCATGACTAGTGAATGGGGACTTACCTTGAGGGAAAAGAATAAGTTGTAGATATAATGTCTTCTTGTGAAGTTTAAAAGTATAGAGCATCAAAAGGGAACTTTATTCATTTTCGATTCCCCTTGTTTAGCTGAAATTATAGAGATATTTTGTAATGAATCAAACTAATATTGTTGATTACTCTTCAAATAAGATTTTCTTTTATTTGATTAAAATGAAACAAGATTGAATCAATAATTCTTTGATCAGTGAAATTTTCGGTATTAGTAACTCTTTTTTTGAATTTTTCAATAGAAATTTTTAATAATCCTTCATTTAATATTCTTGCATATTCATCCATTAAAATTTTATAGGAGTTTAAAACTTCCTTTAATCTATTTTCAAAAGTTTCATTAGTATCAGGAATAATAGGTAAAATATCAGAGTAAAATTCTTTTATATGTTTGTCATATATGGGATTGGTTGGCTCTATCATGTGAACCATTTTTGTTGAAAAAGAATAATGAAGTCGTTTGTGATCATTGAAACTAGGTTCGTTAAATAAATTCCTACATATTTCTTCTAAAGATATATTTTTTTCATTTTTTTTATTCTGTAATATACCAAAGTAAGTTCCACGCCAGTTTGCATCCACACCTTGAAAGACCCAGTATTTTTGATACCTCGCTTTAAAATCCTCAGTCATCACAAAATTTGGTTTTCCTAATTCGTTTAATAACCAATTATATTCTGATACGAAATTATCACTGACGTTATTGATAATGCTATCAGCATGTTGATTAATAATGCTATACTTTTTCAATAATTCTGAATACGGACTTTTTTCTGCCATTAGTGGAATTTTGTTCTTACCTATCATATCAGATACCTTAATTGTTCCACCTGTTTTTTCTAAACCCATCTTGATTGAATTTTCATAAAATTCTCTATTTGTATAAAAATCATCTATATTTTGTATTTTAAATGCACACCAATTTTCATCAGAACTATATAAATACTTTTCTTTAAATTTTGAATCTACATGATCAATATAATCACCTAAAAGACAACCTAACAACACATAATTTTTTTGTGGGGCAATTGAAAAAGCCTGTTTTCTCCTGCCTTTTGCATTTATATCCCTAAAAGATATATACGCTGGAGTGAAATGGATCTCAAATTGTTGATGATGAAGCTTTTTAATTTCTTCAAAAATATTTTTAGTAATATCAATAACAGAGTCTGAAACTTTACTTTCTTTTAGGAAATTTTCATACTGATTCCAATCTTCAAAAATCGTTTTGGAATATGGATTTCTTTCAGTATTTTTATTTTTAGCATCTATTTGCAAAGTATTACCTTCTTTATTTTCAGTTTTTGTAGTAGGTTTAAGGAAGGTTAATAGTTTCTCAATCATTGGATCAAAAAACATGTGAATACAAGGTATCCCATTGTGTCTTTTTAGTTCTGAGATTGACTCTGGAAGGTTGACTTTATTAAAATTAAAACCTTCCATCATAATTGGAATAATATTTCTATTAGTTTTTAATGCATGCTCGATTTCTTTTCTAACCCAATCATCACTATCAATGCAACGATCTAAAGAACCTGGAGAAAGTATAATTAAAAAATTCGGTGTATTTTCTATTGTATGAAGAAGCTTTTCGTCAAAATACCCTGATTTAATATCATCTACGTCTAAAAAGACGCTTTTAGATTTAGATTGTAGTTGTCTCTGAAGGAGTATTGCTGTGAATGAATCCCCGCCTCTGCGATAACTAATAAATACATCATATTCGTTCATAAATTATATCCTTAAAAAGCAATTATTGTAAAAAGTTCTGTTCATGCAAGCAAAAAATTTATTTCACCTTTGTAATACTATAAGTTTCCTGATATCCAAAATCTTTTGCAAGTTTAATTTTCCCTATATATTCATACTTGTACATATCTCCTTTTTCTACATAAAGAGCAGCTGCAAATTGTTCACTTGCATAAATTTGTCCACGGGCTGTAACAGGTTCCATACGAGCTGCCCGATTGATATGACTTCCATAGGCATTGTCTTTTTTTGTGATAGGATCAATTCCATTGAAGACAGGACCTGCATGTAATGCAATTCGAATATTCGTATCTTTGGGCAAGTGTCTTTCTGTCCAATTTGTTTTTTGAATAATATTATTTATTACCAAAGCAAATTCTATCATATCACTCGCTTTATTAAAAGTTGCAAAAATAGCATCCCCCCAAGTATTAAGAACTTTAGGTTGTATAGTTAATTTTTCAATACCTTCTGAAATAACTTTAAGCAATTCAAACACAAAATAAGGAGTCTGTTCTTCCCTCATTTTGCTAAACCCAACAATATCTGCAAACAAAATATACTTGATTTCTCTTTGAATTCCAAATGGAATTGCTTGTTTGTGCATATAATCTTCATTATGCTGTTGTTCAGATGAATTGTTTTGTTTGTTTTTTTGTATTTTGCTTATGTCTATGATTTTAATAGTATCTTGGTAAGGCCATCTAGATAAAATATCAGAAGTACCTGCAAATTTTTTAGAGACATCTTCCATATCCATTACACCTAGAAAGAAAGGTTTTGTCAACAATGTCATCGATCTTATTATGCTAATACCTATCATTAGATCGCCTGTAAAAGAAAAGAGCTCATCATTTCCAAAATAGGATTCTTCTGTTACATATTTAGGAGATACTTTATTCAATATATTAAGAAACCTTTCCTCCCATTTTTCGCCAGCAAAGGAAACACTGGTTTTAATGAAATCATCTTTAGAAAAAGGAAGGTAAACATTGATTTCCATATCATCCTGATTTTGTTCTAATAGAGTTTCAATAAAGAGTATATCAGAGCCGCAAGCTGCTGATGTGTATACGATCTTTGGATTCAACTCTTTGATCACTTTTCCCAATTCTTCTTTAACAGAGGATTCTATATAAGCTGGAAATCTAGGAGTTTTTCTATTGGGATGGTCTATCATATGACCGGAAAAAGCAATTATACATGGTGGTTTTAAGATATCTAAAATTTCTGCTGGAACTTCAATTTGTGTGAATTTGGAAATTAGCATGATTTGGTGATAAGAACTATTGATGTTTCCAAAATGTGTTTTTTCCTTTTTTACAGCTTTTGAGTATGCATCAATTGCTTTTTCTTTTTCCCCTAATAACAAATAGGCTTCTCCTAAAGTAGCCAAAGACCAATAATCTTCATCATTTTCTTTGTTAATCAATTCAATTACAGCTTTTGCTAGTTTCTTAGATTCTACTATATCACCTATAAACAAAGACATTGTGGCTGCGTTGATTCCAGTATAAAAATCATTGTGATTTTTAAAACCGGTTAAATAAGTATCTATAGAAGACCTTAGATATTCTAAATTTCCAGTGTTTTTCCATAAATCTTTGTAAACTCTACCTAATAGCCCAGAAGTTTCTATGTCTTTATTACCACTGTTATATAAAGGTTTGAGAATTTTTAGAGCTTTATCAGTAACTCCAATCTTTGTAAGTGATGATGCATGAAGTTGCTTGAGTCTTAGAAATTCAGGAGTTTCCTTTTTTTGTTTGATTTCATCTTTTTCACTTTTATCAATATCTTCCAATGCATGAAATGCTTTATTTTGGGCTTCAAAATACCTTGCTTTTTTTATGAGTTCATCTACATCTTTTACGATTTTTTCTAATTCCATAAAATTTGAATTTTAGTTACCTTTTATATGATAATAATTATCTTAAAAATATTTTTTTATCTTTGTTGGTCAAGATTAAAATGTTCATTAAAAATTATTTTTCTTCTTGCCTTTGAAATATCTTGACTCTTTGATTAAAAAAAATATCTTTCACATAAAAAATACTATCAAATAGGAGTTTTAGGCATTTCATGAGTACTGAACCAGATAAAATTAGCCACCTCAGGCGTGCTATTGAATTTTTTAGTATTATTATTAATAGAGAAGATTACATAAAATCAGATGATATTCTTGCAGATTTCGAAAAATATCAAGAAGACACATTGGAGAATGACCCGATAATAAGAAGATATTTGAAAACAATTGAAAATTATATTGGTAAAGAAGTTATTGAATCAAAACCGAATGTAGGGTATTGTCTGAAGAAAATATACAGAGATAACTTAGACTGGTTGCAACCCATTCTTTCAAAATATCTATCTCTTGTAGAATTGGATTCACTAAATTATCCTGTAGAGGCTATCCTGTATCATTTAAAGACAAAATCCCTTTACAATTTGTACAAATTAAAAGAAGCAAGGAATCGACAAAAAACGATAGAATTTGAATACGTAAATTATGGAAGAACTGAGGTAAAACAAAAGGTAATCAATGTATATTCAATTATTTTACGTGGAAGGAAATTATTTATTATAGGGTTTGATACAATAAAAAAAGAAGTTAGACACTACGTCTTTAATCAAATCAAGAGTGTTGGAGAAATTTACGAAGACAGTAGTTTTGAACTTCCACCGAAAGAAGAACTTTCAAAATTTTACAGAGACAGTTTGGTATCATTTGAAGGTCCGGAACCAAGAAGAGTTGTGATACGGTTTGAAAAAGCAGCTGAAATCTATGTAAAACAAGATTTTTTTCATCAATCGCAAAGATTTTATGATAAAAATAGCTCTCTATATTTAGAAATGTATATAAATAATGAATACGAATTATTTACAATGCTTGGAAAGTATTTAGATTCATCAGAGTTGATTGAGCCTGCCGATTGGAAGGAGGAATACATCAAAAAACTAAAAACTGCTTTGTTTTTAAATAAAATCTAAATTTGAAAAAAAATACAAAAAACCTTAATTATCGACTTTGAATGTTGATAACTCTCTCCAATTCTTTGATATAATAGTCCTCATAAATTAAAAATAAGGAATAAATTATGTCAACTAAAGAAAAAATAAAAATGAAAGTAGCATTATTAGGAGATTCTATATTTGATAATAGGCGATATGTCAATTTTGATCATGAAGATGTTGAGCATGTTCTAAAAGAATCAGGCGTAGATTGCAAACTGTATGCTCTAGATGGAGCAGTTATTAAAATTATACCATTTCAAATTGAAGAAATGAAAAAGGAAATAGATAGCATTTCATCTGTTTTTTTGTCTGTTGGCGGAAACGACGGTTTAGGGGCTCTACATTTAATTCAACAAAATTTAAGCACAGATGAGTTTTTTAATTCTTTCAAAGAACAATTGAACGACCTTTATTCTGACATTTATAAATTTAAAAATAGTCGGAACATTCCTGTTCATGTTCTAAATATTTACTATCCTTGCTTTGATTTTGCAGGTTCAAGAATGTTAGAAGAAATTAGAAATCCTCAATTTAGAGATGTCATAATACAAAGTGTTGATCGGTTAAATGAAGTCATTAAAGAAACAGCTACAAAATATTCATTTGGATTTATTGATATAAATTCAGAATTTAATGAGCCACAATTCTATGCAAACGAAATTGAGCCTTCTTATGAGGGTAGTAAATTATTAACAAAACTAATTCGGAGAGTAATTTAAATGATTAAGAACGCAATTCACTTGAATTATGAATCAGGTAAAATTGAAAAAGAACTAAAAGTTTCAAAAAACTATAAGTTCTACTTATGGAAAGAGAATGCAAAAAATGCAGAGATATATACTGCTTATTCAATTAAAGAAGCAATGATAAAGTTGTCAGAAGAGCATAAAAACGCCGATTTTCGGATATATGCAATGGAAATTTTTGAAAGTTTAAATTGATAAAAACAGAATGGAGATTTAAAAGGGAACTTAATCGGTTCCCTCTTGTTTAGCTGAATTCATGGACATATCTTGATAAAAAAATGGGTCTAATAATGCTACTCGATATTTTATGATCTTTTCTTCAATTCCTTCAGTAGGTTGATTATGATCTTCTGTTTAAATTATTATTTTTTGTATATTAAACAATATAAAGACTTTTTTCTTAATTTGAACAAAAATATTTTCAAAATAAATAAAAGGAGAAAAAAAATAAATACAAACGTCACCTAACGTTAGAGCATACCCACTGCGGAAGTGAGTTGAATTTGAAGTTCTCACTTCCTTGCACCGAGAGAGCCTTTGAATTCCCAAGCAAGTGTAGTGCCTTCGTAAGATTGGAAGTTACTCAGTCACAGTAGTTGCATTGGAAAACCCTGGTTTGCTTGGAGAAACAGGCTATCGCCTGCTTCGTGTATGCCCTAACGTTATGTGCCAAAATTCAAAAATCTTTACTATGAAATCAGCATAGTAAAAATAGTTCATAATTCAACCATGGTAAGATGGAGTAAAACTAAATTTTATGATTTCTAAAAGCAATATCAGTTTTGGAAATAAAATCTCCAAAAAAACAAATTTTAATTTGCTATTTTGTCCTACTTTGGTATATAATTGTTTCTAATTCATCAAAAAAAGGAAGAAAAATGAGCATCACAAAAGAAGAATTAGAAGAAAAAGTAAGAAATAGAGAAGATTTAAGTGGATTTGATCTAAGTAAGGGTTCTTATTCTGGATTAAATCTTGTAGGTGCAAAACTTTCTGGTGCAAATTTATCTGAATCTGATTTTGTTAATACCAATTTTTCTGGTGCTGATCTTAGTGAAGCAAATTTTAGTCTATCCAATTTAACTGGAGCTATACTTGAAAATACCAAACTCAAAGAAACAAATTTCTCAGAAGCCAATTTAAGTGTAGCAAACTTGGGTAATGCTAATGCGAGGAGAGCTATTTTTACTAAAGCAACCATTCATAATGCAAATTTTCAAAAAACAAATCTATACCAATCCGATTTTAGTAATTCAAAACTTTATCATTCTGAATTCGAGGGAGCTGATGTTAGCTTTTCTAACTTTGAGGAAGCAAATCTAGAAGATGTAAATTTACAATCTGCCAACCTCAAAGGAGAAAAATTAAGAAAAGCTATTTTAAAGGATGCCAAACTTCAAAATATAAATTTGGAATCCGCAGACTTGAGTGATGTAAATTTGGAAGGTTCTGATCTTTCTGGTTCCAGATTAGATAGAGCAAATCTCAAAGATGCAAATCTTAGCGAATCCAATTTGCAAGGAGTAGATTTATTTCAAGCTAATCTAAAAGGAGCTAATCTTTCTCAGGTAAATTTTAAAGGTGCAAATCTAAAAAATGCTAATTTTAACGCAGGTGGGACTTGGGATATGGGTCTGTATCATCCAGCAAATTTAAATACTGCTAATTTTGAAGGAGCAAACTTAGAAACAGTAAATTTCGATATTTCAAACTTAGCTGGAATAAATTTTAAGGATGCAAATTTAAAAAAAGTTCTTTTTGGTACTTCCGAATATTATTGCGACCTTAGTAATGCAAACTTTGAAAATGCGAATCTAGAAGAAGCAATTTTTCGAGGTGTAAATTTTATTGGTGCTAATTTGAAAAATAGTATTTTATTAAATGCAAGGTTTGAAGGATATGATGATTATCATTTAGGTAAAAGATATACAAATAAAATAGATCGTAAATGGAAGTCTATGATTGAGTCAAGTGGAATAGAGAAATTTTATTCACCAAATCACATTGAATGGGTTTGATTTTGAAAGTTGAAAAATATTATCATAAAAAGGACAAAATATGACTGCAATCCAATTACAAAAAATAGCAATTGAGAAAATCAATAATATCTATGATGAAGACTTTTTAAATGCTTTGTTACAAATTTTAGAAAATAGTCAAAATGTCTTTAAACTAAATCAGTATCAATTATACCAAATCCAAGAAAGCCAAAAACAAATAAAAAATGGAAAATTTATATCGAATGAAGACTTGGAAGAAGAAGAAAACGAATGGCTAAACGAGTAGTATGGTCTGAGAATGCTAAAAATAGCCGAAGGGAGATTTTAGAATATTGGTTTAAAAGAAATGGAAATAAAGACTATAGTAAAAAGTTGTCTGAGAAATTTAATAAAGCAATTCAAATGATAAAAGAATTTAATTACATTGGAATTGCAACGGATTATGAAAACGTTAGAGCAATGATAGTTGAAGATTATTCACTTTTTTATGAAATCAAGAGTCTCTTATAGAAGTATTGCTGGTATGGGATACTCGTAGAAATCCAGAAGATTTAGAAATTAAATAGGAATAAATCATGGAAAATTTTATTGATGTTACTTTCCAACTTCCACCCTGGGTAAAACAAGGACTTGAATCAGGAGAATTAATAAGAAAAGGTGGAGTAATACTTGATAAAAATTCTAAAATAAGGCATTGGTTAATTGAAACATCCCTTATACCACAACCTAATAATCTTATTGTCCAATATTTACCTCCTTATGAAGCAAAGCTTTTGAATATAACAAATGATGTTAGTAGTATCATGAGTTTTGGTTTTAACCAAATTGCAGGAAGACTTGATGGAATCGAAAACGCACTTTGGATAATGAATGAATAAAAGTAATTGAACAACAAATTAGATTTTTGTATGGAGAAGTTAAACAAGTTAAAAATATAATATTGACCGCATATCTGCTTATCCACTTGAGTTAGAAGAGGCAATAAACTTAAATATGAACATTCAAGAATATAAAGAATTACTTAAAGTACCTTATACTAAAGAAGGCAAATTAGCTTTTGTGAATATCACTAAGGAGGAAAAAGATTAATTTTAAAAAGGAAGAAACTTTTACTAAATTTCGTCGCACAACAGGAGCATACCCACTGCGTCAGCGAACCAAATTGGAAATTGTTCGCTTCCTTGCACCGAGACAGGCTTGGAACTCCCAAGCAAGTGCAGTGCCTTAGCAAGATTGGAAGTTACTCAGTCACAGCACTTGCAG
>JACKPA010000023.1 GCA_024233865.1 Leptospiraceae bacterium
CGATTCTCTGGTCGCAAAAGAACGCATAAAAACAGAAGGGTGATAAAATGAATTCATCCGGATTCGATCTCCGAGCAGAGCTCCACCTGTTTTTTTTCTGGTTGGGTCGATAGATATAATTGCCACCTGATTGCTTTCAAAGTCGCTAAGATACCTTCTTACGATCTCATCGGTAATGGAAGATTTGCCAGCTCCTCCCGTTCCCGTGATGCCAATTACAATAGGGTGTTTGGTTTTTATGTTTTGGTCATGAAAGTAACTTTGGATATTTTCCGGTATTTCTTTTGTATTTTCTAAAATCGTGAGGGTCTTGCTCAAAATTACAGGGAAAGCATTATTTATTTCTAAGTCCAAATCATCATAAAAATCACTTTTTTGCAGTAAATCATTGATCATGCCTTGTAAACCCATAGATCGTCCATCATCCGGTGAATAAATTCTAGTAATTCCATATTTATGCAATTCATCTGCTTCCTGCGGTAGAATGGTTCCTCCTCCTCCGCCAAAAACTTTGATATTTCCTGCTTTTTTTTGCTTTAGTAGATCATACATGTATTTAAAAAATTCAATATGTCCGCCTTGGTAAGAAGTTATGGCTATCGCCTGAGCGTCCTCTTGTATGGCACAATCTACAATTTCTCCAACAGACCGATTATGTCCAAGGTGTATCACCTCAGCTCCCGTAGATTGAATAATTCTCCTCATAATATTGATAGACGCGTCATGTCCGTCAAACAAGGATGTTGCGGTTACGACCCGGATTTTGTTTTTGGAAATGTATGGTGAAATAACGGTATGCATAATAACCCTCAATTTAACTCTATTAACTATCCATGGAAAATATTTAATATTTTATGGATACGCTTTTTTGTAATTCAGTATCTATACAAAAAATACATATCCCAAAACAGATGCAAAATTATTGTAGCCATTTTGCGGATGAGCAGTCCAAAAAATATGGCTTTAGGGCAATCCGGACAATTTTCTGTGGTTGCCCTTTTATAAATATAATGGATAATATTGATCAAGATTCACCATGGAAAGAAATTTTAGAGATTTATTTCTCTGAATTTGTTGAATTTTTTCTTCCTGAACTTTTCATAGAAATTGATTGGAACTTAAAACCTGTGTTTTTGGATAAAGAATTTCAGAAACTCACAGGAGATATAAAAGGAACGTGAGTTCGACATAAGGAATAATGTTATAAAAATAATAAGGGTGAACACAGGGGTTCACCCCTACACCCAACAATACCATAGGCTTTGTAGGGGCAATCCCCCGGTGGTTGCCCTTTAGGTGAAAAAAAAATTGTTACATCGAACTCACGTTAAAGGAAGCAAAAAGATTCTTGATAAATTGGTAAAAGTATTTTTAAAGAATAAGAATTATAGAATTCTCTTAATTCATGTAGAAATTCAAGGACAATACGAGAAGGACTTTGCAAAAAGAATGTTAGTATACTACTTTCGGATATGGGAAAAATATGGAAATCCGATAACTAGTATTGCCATATTAACCGATGATAGGAAAAATTGGAAACCTTCCAAAATAAAATGTAGACTTATTTCGATTTATAGATTGGATAATAAAATTACCTAAAAATCTAAACGAAAAGTTTGAAAAAGATATTCAAGAGTATGAGGAGGTAAAACACATGCCTTATGTAACAAGTATTGAAAAAAAAGGTATCGAAAAAGGAAGACTTGAGGGAATTCAATTAGCACTCGAATTAAAATTTGATGTTCAAGGTTTAAAAATATTTGAAAAAGTTAAAAAGATAAACAATATCGAATTTTTAAAGGTTTTTATGGAAAAAATAAAAGAACTGAATGATTTTTTACAAAAAAATAAACCTATCCCTAAGAAGATTACCAACAAAAAACTTTCTAAACCTATAACGGCTAAATCAAAAAAGAGTGTAGCAAGAAAATGAGCAATTTGCTGGAATTAGAAGTAGATTATTCTGAAGAGGTGCAAGAAATGGGTTCGTACAACCACAGTCTCGTACAGGCTAGAACAGCAGGACTTTTGCTACAAATTGAAAAATTTTCTGTTTTTATTGAATTAAGTCTAGATACAGAACAGGTAGATTTATCCCAGTTTGGTTTAAAAGCAAAAGACGAACTCAAGCCTGATGTATGTGTTTACTCCGAGCCTAAAGGATTGAAAGAACGTGATATGCTAAAAATGAAAGAGATGCCTTTGTTGGTAATTGAAATTGTATCTCCCAAGCAAGGTATTGATGAAATTCTAGGAAAATTTGAAGCTTATTTCACTTTAGGTGTTAAATCTTGTTGGTTAGTTGTTCCCTCCTTGCGTATAATAAACGTTTATTCCAGACTGAATCAGTACAAAACTTTTGATATGAACGACAGCAAAGTTGCTGACGAGACTATGGGTATTTCTTTACCTATCCAAACGATATTCGCAGTTTAAAACATTTTTTATCAAAACCAAACCAAAAAAGAGTATAACAAAAAAATAGCTATATTAATTAGTGAAATATACATAATAGAGTGGTTTTCGGATATTAAATAAGAGAAAATCCTTTTAAGTCAAATGAATCTAATCATGTAAATCCCGAAAATCATTCTAATCATAGTATATAATTATCATGGGTAGTTCTTATGAGATATGGTTTTTTTGTTATATTTATACTTTTATTTTGTATTAAATGTGCCAGTTCTACGGCAGGATTAGCAACAAGCAATATCCCGATAGTAAACAAAAATTATGAAGTGATAGGTTCCGTAGAAGGGCAAAAGAGTTGGTGGACGTTTGATATTGGTATTATTGGAGTTCCTTTAAAAAAACCACCCATGGTTGAATTGGTAAAACAACTAATCAAAAAAAAAGATGCAGATGCATTGGTGAATATACGCTATTGGAATGATAAAACTATAATCTTTTTTATGACTTACAATCGGATAGGGATCACGGCGGATGCGGTTCGTTTTAAGTAAGACATTTATTGTATTTTTTATGTTTGTGTGCGTTGGTTGTGCCGGAGGAGGCTTGGAGAAGGGGGGGCATGTTCGGCATATAGGCTTGATTCCTTCTGCAACGCTAATCTATTCCCAAGACTATAAAGTAATAGGAAGAGCCGAAGGTGAATCTTCAACGCTTTTATTTTTAGGGATTCTTCCTCTTACAAAACACTTGGATATTGAATATGCCCTGAGCCAAGCCGTTCAGAAAGTCCAAGGCGGTCAATCCATGGCAAACATACAAGTTTGGCATGAAACTCACTATTATTTTCCCATTGGAGCAGTATCTGTTGTAAAAGTAGAGGGGGATGTTATAAGTTTTACCCAGATCGAAACACCTATTTTTCAAACACCAACACCGGAAACCGGCGGAGGAATAAAAGTGGGTGGCAAAAAAAAGAAAAAAGCTGGGGGTGGCAAGTGACATTTCGACACTTCGACAAGCTCAGTGCACCGCACTTTGCACATTTATACCCAATATTAAAGCGTTTCCTGGGCGTAGTCTTCCGTTCCCTGAGCGTGGTTAGTGAGCGAAGTCGAACTATAGTCGAAGGGATGTTTTTTTTTCTTTTAATTGCTTGTGTTCCGGTAAGCGATAAAGTTCCGCAGTGGGACGCACAGACACAAATCAATGCGGCTCTGGATTTTAAAGCAAAACAATGTGGTTCGGCTGTTCCTCAACCTCCTTTGTATGTATTGCGTGATCAATTCAAGAGAAACGTAGACCTTTGCAGTATTGCCATTACAAGAATGGATTGTCCTCTAGATGGCTATCCGATTATTTGTATGGCGATTTATTTATCAAAACCTTATCCTGAAATAAAGTGGTACGAAAACTTTAATGAACTTACTAAGATCAGATTTTAAGCTTGGATTGATTTTCCTGTTGTTCTTATTTTTCTCGTTAGATTTGCTTGCTGTTGCATTTCGGGGTAGAATCTACAGTAGGGTGAAAGACAAGGGAGAAGCAGGTGTTACCGTTTTTGTATTTGAGACAAAAAAAGCTTATACAACGGATGAAAACGGTTATTTCGATGCGGAAGTTCCGAACACGGGAGAATATACGTTTCGCGTACTTAGGGCAACGGGAATGCAGGAATTGAAAAAGTCCGTTGGTGTGGACGGACAGGTTTTGACCCTTTATACGGATAAAAAGAAAACCCCCAAAGGAGCCATTGTTGTGGAAGGGAAAAAGAAAAAAACAATCCTTTCACGTCATAAACTAAGGATTGATGAAATTCAAGGTATGCCGGGAACCCTTGGTGAACCATTGAGTAGTTTGCAGACTCTGCCCGGAATCTTTGCTCCTCCTTTTGGTTTTGGGCAGCTTGTGATTCGGGGAGCTGACCCGGATACAAATTTATACCTGTATGATGATTTACCCATTATGTATGCCTACCATTTTGACTCAATTAACTCAGTTATTCATAAAGATATAATGAAAAGTATTGATGTCTATACGGGACCTTATCCGGCAAATTTCTACAACGCTTTGGGGGGAATTATTGAAATCGAATCCACCGATACCGTCACAAAACCAGCTGGTCAATTCTCTTCCTCTATTTTAATGAGTCAAGGAATGTACCAAACTCCGATTTTAGAAGGAAAGGGCTATGTGGCGGCTGGTGGAAAGGTCGGATATTTGGATAAAACAATTGGTCAAACTTCCCTCATTCCGGATGGAATCAGGCTTCCTCAATACCATAGCACAAACGTTAAGTTTGTTTATAAATTCAACGAAGAACACCAGGTTTCTTTTACTTCTTTAACGGCTGCTGATAATTTTGTATTAAACGCTCCAAGTGTTAGTAAAAATGATCCGACCCAGGACCCTTTAGCTAACTTTGCGGGAGCAAGCTTTTCTGCCGGACAAGGTTTTGAAACCTATGGACTTCGTCATATCTGGACACCAGGAGATAATTTTTCTAATCGTCTTACTCTGATTCGTTTTAATCCTCATATTAAAACAAATGTCAAGGTTGGAGCTATCGAAGCTCAAATAATTGCAAAAGCTCCTTATACCGGTTTACGTCAGGATGCAGAATGGAAGGCAGGGAAATACTTAAAGGTTGATTTGGGAACAGAAGTCCGGACAATGGCTTATATTATAAACGGTTTTGGAGTGGTTCAAAAAGACCCGACAAACCCGGCTCCTAACCCTTATAATACCGTTAATCCGGATTTTGAAAGGCGAGATGCTCACCAAAGAACCAATTTTTTTTACCAGAGTGCCTATTCGACCCTCCATCTTAAATTTGGAAACTTTACTTTGGAACCGGGGGCAAGATATTATTATCTGGCAAATTCCAAGCAAAGTGCTCTTAGCCCTAACGTAATTGGTTCATACCAATTTGAGGGATTAGGAAAGGGAACTACGGTTTTTGCGGGAATTGGAAAATACCACCACTATCCTTTCTTTAGTCAGATACCTTCGGAAGAAGCAGGGAATCCGGATGTAAAATTCCAGAAAGTTTTGAAGTACAGTGGTGGAGTTGAGCAGATGATAACGGACGAATGGCAGGTGAAAACGGAGGTGTTTAAACAGGAATTTTCGGATTTGATTGAAAACGATCCCTACGTTTCGACTTTTATTGGCTTGAATCCGGATAAAACACGATGGGTGACAAATCCCGTTGTTTTGAATCGTCCTTTAAATTATTCCAATTCCGGAGATGGTTGGTCTCATGGTTTTGAATTGATGATTCGCAAAACCAATAAACCAGGTTCCAGAGATTGGTTTGGCTGGATAACCTACACCTGGTCCCAGACATTCCGAAATCCGAATCAATTTAAGCGAGACTATCTTGTATTTGGAGACAGGGACTTAGTTTTAACGGGTGATGAGCAAAGGTTTAGGGCTTTATACCCTAACTCCAAGGAACTCATTTACCAATATGACGTAACCCATATCGTAAACGTTGTATTTGGCAAAAGGCTGAATGAAGAGTGGCAGATCGGAGGAAGATGGTTTTATCGAACTGCCTATCCATATACTCCTGCAATTGGAGATGACGGGGGTATATTTAAAAATCCGATAAACAACCAAACCTATTGGAATCCTAAGTATTCCGATAATCCATATTCTGCGGATTACGTAAATTCCAGAAGACAAAAACCGTACCACAGGATGGATATTCGGATTGACAAATTCCTAAATTATGAATGGGGTTATATGAACGTGTATCTGGAAATTATCAACGTTTATATGAGGCGAAATGCCAACCAGGAAAGTTTTAGTAATGCGGCTCCATTTTCAAAAACAAACCCCAGCAAGCAGTATGACTTTTTTACTTTACAAGCCGGATCGGTTTTGATACCATTTTACAATATGGGTTTGGAATTGAGGTTTTGACATGAAAAGGTGGTTTGATTTGGTGTTTACAGGCTGGAAGCCTGTAGTACTTTTGCTTTTACTTTTGAGTTGTGAAATCAATAAAAAGGCAAACTACGAAGATGAATATAAACAGGCTTTGCTTTTAACGTATTTGCTAAAATCTTCAACTACGGCTTTGCAATCTTGCATTGATGCCAATACTTCCGGCTATTCTTGCGTCGAATCAGCAAGCGGGATCAAGGACAATAACGTTTACCAACCCTTTAGCGAATACTATTATACGGCTGTGGTGACATATCCGGCATATTTATTAACAGATACTTATTATGTAGTTTCGCTTTACTCTTCCATTAGTGATTATTGTTCTGCTTATGTAAAGTCCGATGCTTTTACAAATTTGTCGGATAGAACAATTGCTTGTATTAGCGATTGCCAAAAGGATTTTTGGGATGCAAGGAAGAGCAATAATTTGTGTGGTGAGTCCGCATATAGTCAAATTGTTGGTAGTTACTCTAGCGGTATTAGCAGTTGTAGAATTAATTGTTTGAAACCTACGGGAAATGAATTATAGTTAAAAAAAGGAGTTTTATGGATTATTTATTATTGGTAGATTACGGTGAACAAGTTATATTTTGGATTATGGGTTTTGCAAGTATCATTGCACTTGCCGTGTTTTTGGAAAGGCTCGTTATATACCAGCGAAATATGAGGAAATCTGATTCCATACGAGAAGACATTGTGAAAATGATACGTTCTAGAGACTTGGGTTCATTATCGGCTTATTCTAGTGAAAAAAAGAAGAGTATTTATGCTAGATTCTCAGAGTTTGCTATGGAACACTACAACATTGGTCTACATGGGCTTTCCGAATTAATGGCGGGAAAAATGGTGGAAGAGCGTATCTATCTGGAAAGAAGATTACCTATTTTGGGAACACTCGGAAACAATGCTCCGTTTATCGGTTTGCTTGGAACTGTACTTGGGGTTATCAAGGCTTTTAACAATTTAGGAACTCTGGGGAATCAAGGAGCTGAAATTGTAATGCGGAATATTGCAACTGCTTTACTTGCTACGGCTGCCGGTTTGCTTATCGCTATTCCCGTTGTGATGGCAAATAACTACTTTTCCAAAAAAGTAAAAGTGATGACTCAAAACCTTGATATTCTGTCGAAAGAGTTTTTGGCAAATTATCCCGATAAAACTCAAACCTAAAGGAGATATAGTATGGCAATGGCTGCCGGTTCAGGCGATGATGATGAAATAAATAGTATAAATATCACTCCTATGGTGGACGTTATTTTGGTTTTGCTTGTTATTTTTATGGTGACTGCCAATTTTTTGAAAAAGGAGTCTATCAATATAAACCTGCCCAAGGTGGCAGCAGCGGACCCTAACGTTGCCAAGTCCACACAGGTTGCTCTCACAAAAGACGGACGAATCTTGTTAGAAGGGAAAAAGGTAAATGAGAAACAATTGGCTCTAAAGATCAAAGCCGAGTCAAAGATCAGACCTAATATGAGGGTGACACTTTCCGCAGATGAAAACCTGCCTTATGGGACGGTTGCCAGTTTGATGGGACTTATCCGAAAGGCGGGAGTTACAAAAATTGCACTATCTGTGAAGAAATAGTTCAAGCGTGAAGAGGTCGTGTAAAAAGCCAGTTTTTGCTCCCTTCGACTACGTTCAGGGAGCGTTTAGAGGCTTTTCGGACATTGAGCGTAGTCGAAATGTCCCTTTTTACACAGCTTCAAAGTTGGCTTTTTGATCAACCCATTGTAATAGAAATATTGGAAAAAGGTTTGTTGTCTTTGATTAAAATAGAAGGTCTAGTAGTGTCCGGTGGAGGTTTTTCCAAAAAGCCTTCGTATTCTTCCAAAGACATAAATAGGTGAACTTTTTCTTCCAATTCACTGGAAGACAGTATTATTCCAAGGTGCCTACCTGCTATAAGAGTTATCTTCTTATTGGAAAATAAAGATACAATTAGTTCCAAGACTTTAACTTCTTCTTCTTTTAGATCGGGCAGGTTTCGGAGATCAATCGCAAATTCATCTTGCGAAATAGATCGCAAAAATCCTTCATGAAAAACATTCCGAATTTCCGGTAATACATATTTTTTCAAACCTGAAGTAAAAATAACCATGGTTCTGCTTGTTCCGGAATGCTCTACGAAAATGTGAGATCGTCTTTCTTTTAGTTTGTGTTCATTAATAATTTTAGAACGATTCAAAAGGTCTTGTATGACTGGTAGAATTTTTTCTTTTGTGATTGGTTTGATCAAAAACTCAGTAATCCCTAATTTAAGGGTTTGTTTCATAAAGTCTTCATTTTCTTGAGAACCATATATTCCAAGAATGGGAATATCTCTTGTGATTCTGTCATTTTTAATTGTCACCAAATTTTCAAGAGTAGTTCTATCAGTACTTATGTTAACTATGATTAAATCGGGATTTGCTGACTTAGCATATTCCAAGCCCTGTTTGTTATTTGCAGTGGGAACCAAGCGAATTCTCGTGCCGCGCAAATATTGCTCAACCCGTTTTAGAGTGTGCGGATCATTGTCTATGATAAGAACTAATTGCATAAAAATCGCTCTATGATTAAATCTTTATATGTGATTGTTTCTTGAATACAACTTTTTTTGTTTATTAATAAATTATTCCATAGATTTTAATTTATTCACGAGTATTTCCGTAAGTTCCGGATAACATCCTCCACTCAAATGATGAACATCTACAAATTTTTGACAACTGATTTTTTCTTTTGATTCTGCCAAGTTTAGGGTAGCTGCTCCCATTTTGTGGGCTTCATTTGCTTTTTCCTCCCACCATCTTTGGTAAAAGCTTGATTCGTTTAGAATTTTTTGGAGGGGAGGGGATACTATTGTTTTGAATACAAGAAGTTTGATATTTTTGTTTTTACAGGTTTCTAAGAACTTTTGGTAAAAATGCTTTTGGGTGAGAGATTCTTTATACGTTGGGAAGGTTTTTTGGTAGTATTTTGTTGATTCTCCATACAATTCATATTCAGGAATTTCATAAAGGATAGGATTTGGGATTCCACCATTGTTTTTCATGGTAGCTTCTCTCACGATTCTTTGGAGTGTTTGGAGGTAGGGATTTTCTTGGCTTTTAAATAGTCTATCTATTAATGGTCTGACTCTAAAAGGAAACCTTACGGCATAAAAAAGGTTGGAAGTTGCAAATTTTTCCAATTCTTCCGAAGAAAAGTGTTCTCTATTTTCGATAATAAACTTCCAATCATAAGAAAAACTTAGTGCATAAGTATTGGCTATTGACATAAAATTTTCCGGAATAATTTCCAACACTGCATAATCTATTGATATTCCGGCATCTATGATTTTTGTTAAATAATAATAAAGAAAAGAAGGGGAAGCAAAAGGAGCAGAAAAATTGTAGGTAGTTAATCCATGGTATTTTTTATAAATATAATCGCTTGAAAATTCACCCATGTGTGACGTTCCAAACAAAATCATAAGTTTTTCATCTGGCTTTTTGTTCCGGTTATATTTTTCCAGTTGTTTCAAGAGAATCTTTTTTTCATCATAAAACGAGAATTCGATCCTTGTTTCCGTATACTTTCTAACGCTATCCAAACCAAAGAGCTTATCAAACAAAAATATAAAAGCTGCCATTAGCAAAGGAATAATTAATATTTTTTTATTAAAAAAAGTTTGTTTCATGTTATGGTGTCTGTAGAAGATTTAAGCATTTAAGATTATTGCTCTTTTCGAGAATTGATGTATTCTTCCTGCAAGATGATTAAATCTGTTAGAAAGGTTCTAAATACATTAAAAAATAATTCAGGGTCTAATTTCATAACCTTATAAAAAATTGTACTGTTTAAAGTCAAAAGTTCGACATTATTTTCTAATGTTTTGGCGGTGTAGCTTCTTTGAGAGAGATCACCCAAAGCCTTATGCCCAAAAAAATCACCTGGTTCCATAGTACCAATATTTATTTCTTTTTCTTTGTAATGTCTAAACAAACCAACTTTTCCTTTTAAAACGAGATAAAAGTTTTGGTCGTTTTCTTCATTTTCGCTAAAAAGAACGTTACCTTTGGTTGAGATTGCCTGGGTTGCATGGTAGATATAAGTTGGAAGTTTGAGGTTGTTTTGGCGATTACTCGCGATAACATTTTCTAATATTTGTGGAATTTTTAATTTGATAGGGGTTTCTACCAATTCTATGTACGTTTCTAACCTGACAATTCTTTGAATGGTAGCCGAAACCAAGGTTTTTGTAAAATTAAAGTTTGAATGAACGGCTTTAACAAACACTTCTTTATTTAGAGCTACAACTTTTACATTGTCCGTATCTGCAACTACAGTTGCCTGCCTGGGGGTGTTTAAAATTAAAGACATTTCACCAAAAAAATTGCCTTTTGATATATAACTTAAAAAAACCTTTTCTTTATTGACATTTTTGTAAACGGCAACAACACCACTTAGAACAAAAAATAATCCGTCTTCTGCCGGGTCGTTTTCTGAGCAAATAGTTTCACCTTCCTGAAATGTAAAGACTTTAGCTGTTTTGATTATATCTTGTGTATCCATAACTATTTTCAATAATATAGTATATCATGGAAAAAGCAAACACTTTATTGAGCAATCGCCTGAATTTCTTCCGGTGTCAATTCTCGGTTGTAAATCCTTATATCATCTAGAGCATTTTGAAAATTGCTTATTGGACCGCAACCAATACAAAGTTGACTTGTGTTTGGACTTGGCAACAAAGGGGCTGAATTTGTGGAAGCCACAAGGCTACCATTGATATAGAGCTTGGCACTTGTCCCTATTTGCGTTATGGCAATATGGCTATAAGCAGAAGTCGAAAGAGTAACGGTATGGGTTATTACAATACTGCCATTTACCGTCCAATTCAGTGTATTATTTATTGTATCATTTGAATATGTGAGTAAGTATCCAGGAGCCTTATTCAAAATACCAATTGAATTTCCTGACGGTGGGTCTTGAGTTGGTTTGATCCAACCTGAAATAGACATAGATTCAGGAGATTGAACAGGGTTGTCTGCTACTGTGATTTTTTGATCAACAGAACTTTTATCTATTAAATAGGCTGTTAGGTTTATGCCAAACCGATCTGTGGTTGTGGCTGCTCCGTTTTGAACTGTTCCGTCGTTTCTAAAACCACTCACATCAATTGTATCATTGGGAAAGTCGTATCTGGCAACAAGACCTGTTCGAACTTGGGCAGAGAGTAAGCGAACTTGCCACGCGGTAAGTGGAACATCATAGACTCTAACATCATCTATTGTGCCATTAAAGTAATTACTCCCCGATACGTGGCGACCAATTTCGATATTGCCTGGTGCAGTGGTCCAGTTTCCCGAAGTGGTCTGGGATGCAAATTGGATACCATTGATGTACAAATCCATTGTTCCGTTTACAATTCCGGGTGCATACACACCACATACATGCGTCCATGTTGTTGGTACCGGGTAATTGAACACAAGAGAATCACTCTGCCCAGACATACCTACTTGTAGTGTTCCAGCATTGTTGGCAATTCCAATGGAAGTAGCATTTCCTCCGCTCCCATAAGAAATAATAGAATAATTATTTCCCGGAGTAGGGGGACTAGCAAGCCGAATCCAAGCACATAGAGTTCTTGGTTTATTTCCTAAAAGAAGATCGGAAGAAGTTGCTTGGATGAATTGGCTAGAGCCATTTAGATTGTAGGCAGCATTTGTGAATCCGTTGGTATCAACTACCAAAGATGGAGAGCCGGAAACACTGCCACTTATCGCCAAAGGTCCTAAATCATAAGCATTTCCGTTGTCAAAAGTATAATGCAATAG
Source organism: Leptospiraceae bacterium (assembly GCA_024233865.1). Classification (GTDB taxonomy): domain Bacteria; phylum Spirochaetota; class Leptospiria; order Leptospirales; family Leptospiraceae; genus JACKPA01. The sequence continues at coordinate 12,165 of JACKPA010000023.1, forward strand.
CAGATTTTGAGGCTCCATATTAAAAGAGGAGTCAACTAGTGTATAATCAACTTCCTGGGCTAACATATTGATTTCTGCTTCGTTCAATACTCTACTATAGATTCTGGTATCTACAATGGCTCCATGAAAGTAGCTTATATTTCCGGCTTGAGAACCTATAACCAATCCATTTGTACCTAATAAAGTTGTATTCCAATTCCCTGTTTGTATGCCTAGTAAGTGTCCGTTCATATAGAGTTTAGCTCTTGTTCCGTCGTAGACTCCGCATATATGGGACCACTTTCCTGTAGGTAAAGTATGGTTTACAATTACATCATTGGTTGGATTGCCAGTGTCTGTGAATGTAATTTTTTGTCTTCCGGCAACATTTCTGAGCCCGATTCCATTTCCATTGGCAAGACTTCCATACCTCAAGATGGTTGCAATGGAATTATTACCGGGTAAATTGGTTGGATTTATCCAAGCACACAAAGTTCGAGGAGCATTTCCTGTAGGAAGACCAGTATCACTTGTCGTTGCATTTGCATTTGTTCCGTTGTAAAAGCCTGCTCCGTTTCCTTCACCAAATCTTCCAGTTGTTGAGGTTAAATTATTAATACCGGTCAGGTTATTTTGATTTTGGGAATAATCCGGTCCCCAATATCCATGATAGGCTTCTAGTCTGTAATCCGTAACTTTTCGAATAGAATTTCCTACTCCTTCGGCTACATACATACTTCTTCCGTCGGAGGTAATGCCTGCAGGATCACTAAAACGTGCTAGGATTCCCTTTCCGTCCGTATTTCCAGAAAGATTACTTCCGGCTATAGTTGTGACGTGGCCTGTTCGGAAGGAAAATCTTCTGAGCCGATAACTTCCAGTCGCATCCGACTCTGTAAAATAGATACTTCCTCCATCTGTCATAAGTCCACGCGGAGCGCTTAAAAAATTATTGCCGTTCGTACCATCTATACTAGCTCCATTGGTACCACCAGCTATGGTTATTACGTTATTTGTAGAAGTATCTATTTCCCTAAGTCTATGATTACCGCTATCCGTTATGAATATATAATTGGCAACGATTTCTATGTCTCTTGGAGTATTAAAGAGAGCTGTTGCCGTTGTTCCATCACTAAACCCCGGTGTTGAACCTGCCAGAGTTGTAACTGATCTTGTTGCCAAATCCATTACTCGAATTCTATGATTACCCGTATCAGCGATATAAAGTTTATTTCCATCGGTTGTAATACCTTCCGGTGAATTAAAGCTGGCTTGAAGTGGATCGGTATTATCTGCAAAAGCTGGTGTTCCGTTTCCGGCTATTGTTGTCACTGTACCTGTCGAAATAACGACCTTTTTAATGGTATGGCTACCATTATCTGCCACATAGAGGCTGATTCCGTCTGTTGTGATTCCAACAGGTGAACTAAATCCGGTTGCAAGAGTGGTCACTACGTTGGTAGATAGGTTTATACTACGAATGAGGTTGTTGTTTCTATCCGTTACATATAAATTTGTCCCGTCGGTTGTTAGATCGGTTGGATTATTTAGTCCTGATGAAGAATTTACAATAGTAGTAACATTTCCCTGGTACAATGGAATATTCAGTGGAAACACAGGGACGGTTTGAACTCGACCTCCAATGGCATACCCATTGATACACCTCATGTTTATAACAACATCGGCATTGGTAATGGTTCCTCCCGGAATGTCTTCAAAGGCACAAACCAATCCGTTTAATGCAGCGGGTTGTTGGGTGATTGATATTGCATAGGTTGAACCACTGTCTTGTAAGTTAAAAGCCTGGTTTGTCGGGTCATCTCCTGTCGGATTGAGAGTTCCATAGGTTCCGCTTTCGTTTGTTATGGTTAAACCATCCGCAACATAAGCTCCCGGAGTTATGATGTTCACAATCGCTTTGTGTTGATCTACGATACAATTGATTGCAATACTGTTTACATTTGCACCTGATACGGTTCCGCTTCCGCTCGTAACAGTGCAAGTTTGCCAAGGGTTTTGTGGTTGAGAAGATACTGTGACGCTGTAGCTGGTTCCGTTTGCTACAGCAGTTGGAAAGGTAAAGCTACCATTGGTTGCTATGGTTAGCGTATCGCCTCCGTTATTTAATTGAAACGTGCCTGCTCCAAATGGTGTTGTCAAACCCGTAATATTTCCACCTATGGTATAGTTTAGTTGGCTATACGTTCCCGAAGCAACGGAAGACGGATTGTAATTATTTTTACAAGCAATTGCATTTACCGTTTTGGATGTTCCTCCAGGGTATGTATAATTTCCGACTGTTCCGACAGAACAAGTTCCTCCACCGCCGCAAGCAGGAATTGCCGAATCACTATAACAAAAATAGCTTCCGGCAGTTGCCGAGCTAAAAGAAACAATCCCACCCGCAGCTAAATTTGCGGGTGGGCTAGGCGTAAAGGATGGATCAGCAACCGTAAAACTATACACACCAGAAGCACTTGCATTGGCATAGCCGTTTGCACATCCTATTGCTTTTAAATTGGAGTTAAATGGAGTAATGGTTATAGAGGATGTGGTCGGACCGATTCCGGCTATTGTTGTTCCACCACCGGCACAGGTTGGCATAGTTCCATCCGTTGTATAGTATATGGTTGTTGCATTGGTAGAAGAAATTGTAAAAGGAGTTATATCATTATTATAAGTCCCTGGTGCATGACTAAAAGTAGGAGTTCCGACAATTCCCATTGGAAACGTTGTTGAAGCTATAGATGAATTTGTGTATGTATTGGAGCAGGATATCGCTTTTATCGTTGTAGACGGAACGTTTATGGAAAAAGGAGCAGTGTATTGAATTGAGCCTGCTCCACAAGTTCCGGAAGTAGGGGTAGAGCAAGAAGGGTCTGTTCCATCTGCTGTAAAACAAATAGTCTGTAATATTCCATTGTCCGGAGCAGATAAAGCATTTTCCGTAAGGGTTACATCGTTTGTAAGTCCCGTCAATCCGCTTATTGCTGGGGAAGGTAGTACTACATTGCTACAATTGATAACGACATTGGTTACATTCGCACTTGTAATTGTTCCATTGGGATTGGTGACAACACAAGTTTGGACGGGATTGCTTGGTCTTGTTACAATGGTTACGTTATAAGCGGTGTTACTATTAACGGGAGGAAAGGTAAAAGTTGCAGAGCCGGATGGAAGATTGGAAAGTGTGCTTGTTCCATCGTTTATGGAGAGTAGAGTTCCACTAATTCCCGTATACCCAACAATCGTTCCTGTGACGCTGTATTGGTTTGTTGTACAATTTATCGTGACATTGGTGATGTTTGCGTTGGTAATAGTTCCATTTCCATTGGAAATAGTGCAAGTTTGCCAAGGATTCAAAGGTTGATTTGTCACCGTTACGTTATAAACAGAGCCACTGTTCATGGTTGGAAAGCTAAAACTTGTATCTCCGGCAGAGATTGTGAGAGTATTTATGCCATCGCTTATATCAAGAAAGCTCCCCGAATAACCGTTGATGTTTCCGCTAACTGTGTAAGTATCAGTTGTGCAAGTAATGTCTATGTTTGCAATATTGGAAGTAACGGAAACCGGACCTCCATTGGAAATGGTACAGGTTTGCCAAGGGGTTGTCGGCTGGCTTAAGATGCTAACAGAAATATTTGATCCGCTTAATACAGGTGTTGGAAAAGTATAATTTGCCTGACTTGCCGGAATGGTTATTGTCTGGCTTGTACTACCGGATATTTGCAGCTGCAAGCTGCTTCCTATAAGATTTGTGATATTTCCACCTACCGTATAGGCATCTGCACAGTTTATAGAAATTGTTACATCTGAGGCACCTATCGTTCCTGTTGATGGCGATACAATGCAAAGTTTACCTGCCGGTTGGCTTGAAAGTGAAATGTTATAGTTGCTACCACTGGCTATTTTTGCTGGGAATTGGTTTCCACCATCTCCAATTATATTCAAATCGTTTCCACCATTGTTCTGCAAAATAAAAGGTGTCGAAAAGCCCGTTACGTTTACAAAAATGCTGTATTCGTTTGTAATGCAACTTATGGCAATAGAAGTTATGTCGCTATCTACAACTGTACCACTCTCATTGGAGATTGTACAGGTTTGTGTGGGGTTTGTAGGTTGTGTGGCGATTGTTACGTTATAAGTGCTTGCCGGGGCTTGAAGTGTGGAAAATGTAAACGAACCGTCAGAGGAAACGGCTAGATCATCACCCCCATTGTTTTGCAAAACAAGCCCTTGTCCTTGCAAGCCGGAGACTATTCCGCCAATCTTATATTCTGTAGTGGAGGCACTGCTATTAGCAAATCCGAATAGTCCTAAAAGCGGAATAAGGCTTTTTTTAACCGTTTTGTTGCAGGATTGGAGTGAAAATAGGATTAAAAATAATAAAACAGACTTTTTTAGCATGACATCCCCTTAAACAAAAGTTTTTAATTTTCTCCAATTTGATAACCGGAAATTTTCCACCTTACGTAAGTATAAAACAAATGAAAGTCCGGATTTTCACTGATAGCGAATTTTTTTTAAAAAAAATTGTAGGGGGAGCCCGACCGCTTTTTACACAACTACTCGATTTATAAAAATATTTACTTCTGTTCCCTGGGGAAGATGTTGGATTTCTAACTTTCCACCAAAAATTGTAATCAGTTGATTCGCTATATATAATCCTAAACCCATCCCTTGTTGCTCATACTTTGCCCTTTCAAATTGCTTAAATGCTTCTATTCTTTCCGGACTTTCATTGTGAAAGCCTATACCCATATCAATAACTGTAATTTTGTATATAGTGGGATTTATACTTTTTCCCTTGATTTGAACTTTAGAATTTTTTTTGGAAAACTTAAACGCGTTGTCTATAATTTCACATAAAACTTTTGTGAGATATTCTGCTTGAAACAAAATTTTAGAGGGTTCAATATCTAATTCTATATCTTGCATTCTGTCGTATTTAGATGCAATTTGATATACTATATCCGTTATAAAGTCATTGTTAAAATAAAGAGAAAGTTTGAGATTTTCTCCTTTTTCGAGTAAGGTTTTAGCATTTAACTTCTGAAACATAACCAGATTATCTAAAATTTTCTTGAGCCTGTTTCCGTTGTCATTAATAATTTGAGAATATTTGATTATATCTTCTTTGGAGAGTTTATCAATATATTGTGTTATCAAACTCGAAAAACCCAAAATACTATTTAGGGGAGTGCTGAATTCGTGCATGGAACTCCTACCAATTTCTTCCGTTAGTTTGGCGAGTTTGTCTTGAAATTCGATTTCTAAGGAATTTATTCTTTGAAGCCTTGCTTCTATGGTTGTCACCAATTCTTGGATAGAAAAAGGCTTTGTTACGTAATCATCCGCTCCCAGTGCCATGCCTTTTCGAATATCGGTTCTATCAGACTTTGCCGTTAAAAAGATAAAAGGTATGTTTTTCAACTCTTGGTTGTTTTTGATTTTTTCCAAAACTTCAAAACCGTCAACTCCCGGCATCATTACATCACATAGAATGATATTTGGTTTATTAAAGATCGCTTTTGATATTCCTTCTACTCCATTTTCTGCTTCAATGACAGTGTAATTTTTGATACTTAATAATTCGGATATATTAGCTCTAAGCTTGCTATCGTCTTCAATTACCAAAATTTTCTTCATTCTTGTTCCTGTATCGTATTTTGATGAATTGGCAGCATTATTTTAAAAACGCTACCTTTGTTTAGTTTGCTTTTGAACTTTATTTGTCCGTTGTGTAATTCCACAAAGTCTTTTGTTATAGCCAAACCAAGACCTGTTCCTTGGTGATTTTCAGCATTTTTTGCCCTGTAATAAGAATTAAAAATATTTCTTTGTTCTTCTTGGGGAATACCGATTCCTCTGTCTGCGATTATGATAACTAATGCTTGCTTTTGAAACCGAATTCTCAAAATAGGAGATTCATCAGAGTATTTCATGGCATTGGAAAGAAGATTAAACAAAACGTGTTCCATTAGCTTTGTGTCTATCGTGATTTCTCTATTGTAACCAAATACTTGAAACTCTATGTGCTGGTTGTAAAGTTTATTACTAAATCTATGGTGTATTACAAATTCACAGTAATCCACAAAAGAGACAGATTCTAAAATTGGAATGATACTTCTTTTTTCTACTATTCCATAAGTTAATATATCTTCTACCAAAAGGTTCATGATTTCAATTTCTTCATGGATACTTTGAAAGTGCTTTTGAAAATAATCTTGTAATTTAACATCTAAGTTATACGACTTAAATTCCAAGAGTTCTATGCTGGTTTTGACATTGGAAAGAGGGGTTTTAAATTGGTGAGAGATCATGGAAGTAAAGTTTGATTTGAGCATATTTAGTCCTCTTTCCTTTTCTAAGGCTTTTTTGACGCTTTGCAATTCTTGGCTATCTAAAGCCTGTTTAAGAATGTGTTTGAAATCCTCCGGGTCATAAGGTTTGGTAATAAACTTATAAATATTTGCTTTGTTGATGGCTTGTATGGTTGTTTCCATATCTGTGTAGGCGGTTACTAAGATGCGTACTGCATTCGGGAAGATAGACATGGAACGTTCCAAAAACTCTACACCTGATAATTCCGGCATTCGTTGGTCGCTTACAATAATATGAATGGTTGACGATTCCGGAAGGGCTTGGATGAGTTCCAAAGCATTTTTGCCATTTGTGGCTTCAATAACTTCAAAATCATCTTTTACCATTTTTCGCAATGCTCTTCGATTTACTTCTTCGTCGTCCACAATTAAAATAGTATGTTTTTTAGCTTCTAACTTTTCTTGTTTTTTCTTCCTTAATTTTAAAGCCATATATTTACCATACTTTTTAGTAAAACCATGTTAAGTTTTTTTGTCAATGAATTTTGTTTTTAGAAGATAAAAGATTGCGAAAAATGGCTTTCCACAAACTGTACCACATTTTCCAATGGTAATTTGTCGGGAGGAATAAAGGCGAGTCCTTCTCCTTTTTCTTCCATAAATCCTCTTAAAAAGATATAGTAAACTCCGCCAAAGTTTTTTTCATAAGAGTAGTTTTCTAGATGACGATCTAGCCATTTGTGCAGTGCTAAAGTATAAAAATTGTATTGGTAATCATAGCCTTCTTTTTGAATGTGGTTGCTTAATTCAAGAGATTGGTAAGAAGAAAGCGTATCGGTTTTCCAATCCAAGATATAAAACCGTTCTCCTACACAAAAAAGCAAATCGATTTCACCTTTTATAAATATGTCTTTGTGATGTTTGTCTTTATTAAATACCGGGTAATAAAATTCCAATTCCGGACATTTATTATAAGCATCCAAATCAGCAAGGGATATATTGATTTCAGGAATAGTTGTTCGCAGTGTTTTGAACACCATATCAGCAATCAATTTTTTATAATCAACCTTCACTTTTTTATTAGAACCTTCTAATGTAATTTCTTTGTATTCTAACATTCCAAAATCTTTAAGTGTTTGTTGAATGAGTTTTTCTTCTTTTTCCAGTAGCATCTTGGAATCTTTTGCTTGTTTCACGAAAGAATAATCTATTTCTTCCAAAATTTTGTGCACTACGTTTCCTGTTGTTTTCCCACTCGGAAGTTGGGGAAGTGCTTGTTCGGTTTCTTCTTCATTTTTTGCTTCATCATCCTTTATCAAAATTCGTAAACTTTCCAAGTCTTCCAAAGCAGTTTTTAGGTCTGTTCGTTTGCTTCCTTTGCTTTTTTTTTCATTGGAATAAGAAGTTAAATAAAGCGAGCGATTGCCAAAGTTTCCTACTTGTTCGGAAGAAATTAAAATATCTTGAAGTTCTTTTTCAAAATCTTCCCGGAAAATATTTGCCGTTGTCTCTTGCCTTTGTGATGGAGGAGCAGTATTATCCAAATTACGTGTTTCTAAAATGCTGTAAACCTCGTTTTCCATTTCAACTTCTGGTGTTAAAGAGTTGCATTTGCTTTCTAACAAAGGATAGATATGGGAAGAAAGAAACCCACCAACTCTGGACGCTTTGTAATAGGGGATATAGACTCTGAACATTGCTCTTGTTATGGCTACATAAAAAATACGATCATTTTCTTCATCTTCTTCTTGTAAGTGTTGTTCTTTATATCGTGCTTGTTTCATTAGGTCATAGACGATTGAATTTTCCATATTGGAATCTTTGTGGAATTTGTAGTAGTTTGACTTTTTACCTTCCGTAAAACCACCAGCCAAAAAAACAATCGGATATTCCAACCCTTTGCTTGTGTGTATGGTCATTACCTTTATCTTTGGTTTTTCAGAATCCAAGTTTTCGGTATTTAGCTCTTCTTCCAACTCAATTTTGCTATTTTTCCAGTTTTGAAGTGTGTTAACTACTTCCTCAAATTCCAGATTTTTCTCAATTGCAGTTTGTTCCAGATTATGAAAGATTTGTCTGCTGTTGGCTAAGATTCGCTCTCCTCCAGGTCTTGCGATTTCTCGTATTTCATATCCGGTATCATGTAGCACTGAATGGAATAGTTTAGGATATTCCCGGTTTTGTGCCAAAAAGTTCCATTTTGTAAACAATTCTTTTACTGGATGATAAATTGGAATTTCAGAATAAGAGGAAAGGGTTTCCAAAGGGATGGCAAAGAAGCCTGTAAGCAGAGCTTTCTTGAATGCTTCTTCGTTTGCGATATAACAAATGGCATGTAATAGGTAGTAGATTTGCAACGCTTCTGATGATTGGTAAATTCCTTGTTTTTTGTAAAAAGTGACCGGTATTTCCGCATTGCCTAACGAATCCAGTACGTCTTTTGCCTCGGATCGATTTCTTACCAAAACACAAATGTCACCGTAGTCCAATGGTTTGTCTTTTTTATTTTTGGATGAATAAACGATTTTTTCATGACTCAAAATAGAGCGTATTTCTTTGGCAATAAATTCAGCATACCCCAAGCGTTTTTTTCCTCCAGAACTATTTTCAGAGAACTTTACAAGCACAATGGAAGTTCGTTTTTGTGGTGAGAAAGTAGTTTTCGTATCAGTTGGCGGTTGTATGTCTTGGTGAGATAGCGAACTAAAAGCATGCTTTGAGTTACTTGTCTGGAAAAGCCAATTGAATCCAGCAATCAGCTTTGGCGTAGAACGATAGTTGGTATTCAGGTTATAGAGATTGGCACCAAAGTTTTTTTGCATTTCCTTTTTGGCTGAATTGTAAGTATTGATGTCAGCTCCCCGAAAAGAATATATGGCTTGTTTTGGGTCGCCAATCACAAATAGTCTGTTTTCAATCGTATTGGCAAGGAATATGGTTTTGAATATTTCCCATTGTGTATTGTCCGTATCTTGAAACTCATCTACAAAGGCGTAGAGGTAGTCTTTTCGTAGTTTTTCCAAAAGTTCTTTCCCTGTTTCAGAATTGGTAATGGCACTTAGGACTTGTTCTAACATGTCTTCGTAACTTAGGTAACCGTTTTTCCTTTTGTATTCATTCAACCGTTTGTGTAGGTTAAAAATCGTATTAGATTGCAATTGAACTTTTAAACTGCCGTAGTCTATACTTTGCCTTAGCTCCTCTAATTTTTCCACCAACCTGTCTAACTGCGGAGTTGAGTGACCGGCTTTGTTAAATTTTCTTAAAACTTCAAAATGATTATCTTTTTGAAATGTCTTATCTATATTCAATAAATATTTAATAACTTCTGGTAGTAAGTCTACCTGGTTGGTACTTAGCTGGTAAATGATTTTAAAAACCGGTTTGATAATTTCCCTAATTCTTTTATTAACACTGTCTTTAGGAATATCCATCTTTTTATACATAACTACAAAATCGCTTGATTCCCAATCGGACTCGTCTATCTTGCCCAAAATGTCTTTTAATTCGTGTAAGATTTTTATATTGGCATTTTGAAGTTCTCCAAGCTTTTCGGAAAAATTTGAAATTGGCTCTGGACACAAAGAATCTTGCTTTTTGAATTTGCCGGTAATTTCCAGAATAAGCTTTTCCCAATCTTCTTTTCCGAATCCTGATAGATTTAGTATGTCATACAATTTCTCTCCATACTCATGGTGCCAGTATTTTCGTTTCTCCTGGATATACAATTTTTGCAAAAGAGAAGAATCCTTTATTAGTTCCGAATGAAAAAGCTCACCATTTTCAAAAGAATAATCCCGCAATATTTTATTACAAAATCCATGAATCGTAAATACGGAAGCGGAATCAAAATGGTCTAAGCAATTTTTTAGATTATTTATAACTTTGGAAGTATCTAAAGGTATTTTGGCATTTTTAAGGAAATCGGATTTTTGCGGGTTATTTTCTAAAATTCTTTTTTCGGATTCTATCTTTTTTCGGATTCTGTTTTTTAATTCTCCGGTAGCTTTTTCCGTAAAAGTGACGATCAAAATTTTAGAAAGGGAAAGTGGGTTTCCCAGAGTAGCAAACTTTTCAAACAAAAGCCTTACTACAAGATTTTCAAGGGTAAAGGTCTTTCCTGTTCCAGCAGATGCTTCTATAATCCCATGTTTATCGAGGTCAAGACGGAAAGGAGAGTCCAAATTTTCCTGATTAGTTTTTTCCAGTATTTCTGTTTGCATATAGAATTTTTATAAATGACCTTTTGTAAAGGATTAACTGAATGTTTTTACCACTCAAGAAATTTTACAAGAGATTTTTTCTTATTTTTGAAAAACTAATTAAATTTATCAGATAAGTCTTCTTTCAATTTTAACATTTTTGCGTTGTCTGGGTTGGCGGTTAAGAAATCTTCCACAATCTTCAAGGCTCTGTTAAAATTAGATTCCAATTTATAAAGGGTGATTAGATGTGAGATATACTTTTCATTTGTAGGTTCTCTAAGTCTCAATCGCTCGGCAATTTCAATAGCAAGCTTCAACTCACCGGATTTTTTAAAGCATACGGAAGCAGCATAAATTGTCTTTTGGTCTCCCGGCTCCAAGTCAATAATTCTTAACAGATGATTACCAGCCTTGTCAAATCTTTCGGAGTTGTAGTAATAATTGCTTAAAATTTTCAATGCTCGTAAATCTTGGGGATATTCCAACAGGTGATTTTCGAGTAGAGATTGAACTTCTAATCCGTTTCCTTGTTTGATAGATTGTCTGGCTTGGATGATTTCCGGTAGTGGCTCCAGGGAGGTAGAGTCCGGTTTTCCCGGTTGATAACTTATTTTGAGTAAAGACAAATCATCCGTTAGTTCTCCTAATTTTTCAATTTCATGTTTTATATTAGGAAGTTCTCCTTGTCCATTTTCAACGCAGTTCAGGAAAAGGGTTTCGTCTTCATTGATTTTTCTCACACTGTGATTATCTATATTAATCATTATATCGTCTCTGCCGTCCGAACCTATTATAATGGAATCACCTGCTTGCATAGGATAGACTTGTACGGAAATTAAGCCTTCCATTCCAACAATACCAATTTTTCGCAAAAGCAATTGTGTTTCGATAAAACTGGCTTTTTGATTACTGTACAAAACCGTCCAAGGATGTTCCGCATTTATGAAGTAAACAAATCCACAATCTTCGTCTACCAAGCCCATAACAAGAGAAACCAGCATCGAACCTTCAAAACTCACAAAGGTTTTGTGTAGCTCCAAGAACGTGTTTTTAATCCACCTTTCAGGGTAAAGGTTTTTATCTTTTTCTGAAAATTTGGTTCTTTCGATAATAGATAGAAAAACCGCCCCTAAAACAAGGGCACCACCAGCTCCTTGCATGGATTTACCCATTGCGTCCGCATTTAGGAAAGTTGTATAGTTTTTTCCTTTGAGTTGTATACTATAAGCTATACATATATCTCCACCTAACTCCATTTTTCTGTTTTTAAATTCAAAGGATTTTTTCTGCTGTACTAGCATACTGATTTTTACGTCTTTGTTATGTGCATAATTTCCGGCAAGGGGTTTGAGGAGTAGGGAAGTCAAAAAGTAATCTCCGTCTTGCTGTTTTTTTAGTGCTTCTACTTTATTCAGAGAATCTTTTAGAGCAATGGTTCTTTCTTCGATCTTTTCTTCCAGATTGTGTTGGTAGTCCTTTATTGTTTTGGATGCGTTATTGATTCCATTAGCAACCCTTATGAATTCGGAATCCAAAGACTTGCTAAAAAGCAAACCTTTTCCTCCTTTTCTGAGTTCATTCATGGTGGATTCAATATCTTTTAAAGAAGTATATATCTGATGGAATAGGAGATATGCCATAAAAATGGCTACAACCAAAGCCAAAGCAGAGAAATTGATAATGGAATTGATCTTGTCTTTGTTATAATAGATTAAACTGCCTTCCACATAGATCGTGATGATAAAGAGAACCAGAAAAAATGCAATTTTAAGCCGAACGGTAGACAAAGGTTTTTCTATGTATGGGATTTTTTGTTCATACATTTCTTGTTTACACAAAGATCGCATCGTTCCGGTTGTAATTTCCCCAACTACGAGACTAAAACCACCATGTATAAAAGAAAATATTACATCCATCATAAGACCTTGCACAATCAATCGAGGTGAAATTGTAATGGAGTGGTGAGCCGCAAAAAAAATGGAAGCAATCACAATCTGTGCCCAAAATACGGCTGTGATAGAATTGTTAATGGGTAGGAACATAAGGGCGTTATGGAGTTCCAAATATTCTTTGATGGAAAGGTTGTTTTTAATTTCAGGACGTTTTTTTGTTGTGATAAACTTGTTTGCCGTGCGAACAGATTTTGTAAAACCCCAAAAACCTAGCTTTGCAAAAACTCCAAACTGGGTAGCGTGGGCGATCCAAGCTACAATAGATGACAGAACAAGGGCATTCACCATTTCCTCCGATAAAGGAAACTTTGTTGCCTTTGCATAATAGACTCCAAAAACGATGGCTGCAATGGCAGAAATTCCGGAAGACAAAGCTACCGCAGTGCTATAAGAAAACCATCTGGAAACCAGTATAAAAAACCGATTTATGAAATTGTACATCAAAATTTCCTCTCTTTATACCATTTACACTTCGACTTAGCTCAAGTGCGTCGCTATGCTCAAGGAACGGGAACCCTGCATTGATTCCTTTTTGTCAACTCCCAAAGGCATTGCAAACAAAAATTAAATGCTCTTCAACAAGCTTTTAGCAGAGGAAATCAATATGCCATGGAAGGCATTTACCCAAGGTTATAAAATACAGGTTTTATCTATTAATAATTAATCTAAAATTCAAATTCAAGATTCCTCTCAACACTTTGGAATTAAAATAAAAAAAATTTTGACATTTCTTGACCAGAAAAAAATTATTATATTCAAAATAAATTAGAATGAGTATTACATGAGTGTACAATCTTTGAGCTTAAGCAGGCAAATCGCCTATGCGATTGGTCAACTAGGATGGTCAATATTAATCAATATTATCGGGACTTGGCTTGTATATTTTTACTTGCCACCCAAAGAAGCTGGTCTTCCTATCCTGATTATGGATACGGCAATTTTTGTTATTTTTAATGTGATTGGTCTTGTTTCTGCTGTAGGTCGTTTATGGGATGCCGTAACAGACCCATACATCGCCAATAAAAGCGATATGGCAAATACACGCTGGGGTAGGAGGGTTCCATTTTTAGCAGTTGGAGCTTTGCCGGCAGCATTTTTTTGTGCCTTAGTGTTTATGCCGCCGGATTCTAGCGTTTCTACCTTGAATTTAGCATGGATGATCGGTGCTCTTTTGCTGTTTTATTTATTTCTTACGATTTATGTAACTCCTTATTTTGCATTAATACCAGAACTTGGGCATAACCCGACCGAACGACTGAATATTTCTACTTACATATCTGTAACTTATTTCTTAGGAATCGCAATTGCTGCCCAAGCTCCTAATATTTGGAATACGCTAATGGATGAGCAAACTTTGGGTTTGTCTAAAGTCGCAGCTATTCAATGGACCTTAGGGATATTATGTTTCTTTGCCTTGATTTGTATGTATTTTCCCGTATTTGCAATCAATGAAAAAAAATACTGCGAATCCATTCCATCAACAATACCTTTTAAAGAATCCCTTATACTTACCTTTAAAAATAAGAGCTTTTTGGTTTTTGCACTCTCCGACTTTGCTTATTTCTTGAGTTTGACCATTTTGCAATCCGGTTTGATCTATTACGTTACCATTTTACTTAGCAAAGAAGACAAGTTATCTGGTACGTTGTTTGTTGTTATGGGTGTTTTTTCGTTTATTTTATACCCAATAGTCAATTTATTGGCTAAAAAAGTTGGAAAAAAACCGATGGTTATATTGGGACTGTTTGTATTTTTATCCGTATTTGTTTTTGTATTTTTTCTTGGTTTTTCTTGGATGCCAATTCCACCTATTGTTCAGGCTTACTTGATCGTGATTGTTGCCGCAATCCCAATGGCAATTCTGGGAATTTTACCAAACGCTATTCTGGCAGATATTGCTGAATTGGACGGAATCAAAACAGGTTCCAAACGGGAAGGGCTTTTTTATGCAGGACGCACGTTTATGCAAAAAGCGGGACAAACGATAGGAATTTTGATATTCAGTAGTCTGCTTCTTCTTGGTAGAGACGCAGCGGACCCAATGGGTATTCGATTGACTGGCCCGGCAGCTGCCATTTTTTGCTTTTTGGCAATACTATTTTTTAGTAAATACGACGAGAAAAATACCTTAAAAGAAATAGAAACCTCTAAGCAGAAATAATTGATGGGTTTCGTAAGGGCAATCCTGTGGTTGCTCTTATAAATATACACGAATCAGTTTGATTTTCGGAAAGTACTACAGGCTTCCAGCCTGTAAATTCACAGCCAAGATGGCTGTGGTATTTCTTTATGAATTCCGAAAACAATTCCGCGTTGAGTATAACGGCTGTTACTTTTCTACTTTTCATTTTGCAATTCTGATATTTGATTCAGGGTGTCAATTTCGATGTCTTTGTACTTTCCTTTCACGATGTTTAGCGCTCTGTTGTAATAATCGAGGGCTTTTTTAAAGTCTTTTTTGTATTTGTACAAAGTACCAAAGTTAGAATAACTCATGGCTACGTCAGGATGTTCAGACCCCAGAAACTTGAGCCTTATTTCCAAACTCATTTGGAGAATTTCCAAGGCATTCTCGTATTGCCCTTGCTGGTAGAAAATACCTCCGATTTTATTGTAAATTTCTGCTGACTTTAGGTGGGATTCTCCAAAAATTTCCATCTCTAATGTTTCCACTTGCTGGTATTCCCTAAAAAATGTATCCCCGTCACGGGCTTCCTGCCATGCCTTGAAATGATTTTCTAATTCGGTGTATTTGGGATGCTTCTTTTGGATTTTAAAAGCCTTATTCCTCAATTCAATAGCTTTTGAATTTTCACCTTCCATATCATATAAAGATGCCAAATTCTTAATACTATCCAAAAAGTTCCCTTTAAACTCCAAAGACTTTTTATAACTTTCTATTGCTTTGGGGTGCTCATTTTTTACCTGGTAAACGTATCCAAGCACAAAATAGAGCTGGGCAAGGTTTGCATGCTCTTTAGTTTTGGGAATTACAGATTGCAGCTCAAGTAAGGCTTTATCAAATTCCTGTTTCTCTAGGAGGTGGCTTACCTTTTCCATAAGGAGATTTAAGTTATGCCTTGAATCTGAAGTAGCATCATCTGAGCCTACAGTTTTCTCCTGGGAAAAATTCGGACTCCCCGCGCAAACAAACAACGCTAAAATAAAAATGTTAATTTTTTGAACACGTTTTATAAAGTAATTCTTTAAAATCAATTGAATTCAACCCCAGTAATTAAACTAACCATAACATAAAACGATACGATTTTTTTATAGAAAAAATTGATTATTTAATTAAAATTCCTTGACTATATAGATATTTAAAATTTTATTGCAAGGATTATGAGAGAGTTAATTAAGCTTGCTTGTACAGGTTGTGAACAACCTGGAAAATCAACCTATTACCAAACAAAAAATAAAAAAATCAAAACTGATAAGTTGATTACGAAGAAGTTTTGTAAATTTTGTAAAAAACATACTGAACATAAAGAAACAAAAGTATAACAATGCCTAAAGCCATAACAGATCCTAAAGTTATAGACGAATTAAAAGAAGCACTTCTTGAAAAAAAGCAGTCGCTTCTTTTAAAGCTAGACAAGTGGGAAGATAAGAGTACTCCTTCCGGTTTAAAGGAAATGGGTGATATTGCGGATATAGCTTCTGTTATAAATGAAGAAGCCCTAAGTTCGGTATTAACTGAAAATGAGATTGAATTGTTAAATTTAATCGAAAATGCCCTTCAAAAGATGGAAAATGGTACTTATGGAGTTTGTGAAGGAACAAAAAAGAAAATCCCTATTGCGAGACTTAAAGCAATTCCTTGGACTCCATATACGGTTGAATATGCGGAAATTGCTTCAAAAAATAAAGCAAAAACAATGAAAGCAGCGAGTGATTCTCAGCAAATATATAGTTCTTCGTCTTCAGATTCCGAATATTTGGACTAGCGTTGTTTTGAAAGAAACTTTCAGCGTTAGTACAGAGTCACTCTGAAATAAAACAAACAAATCACAGTTGTCGGGTAAGTTTAAGTCTATTTACCTCACTAACCTTTCCCATAAGCAATTCGTTAGTTTTGGTTAGCCTTTTGGTTAAGTCTTGAACCATTTTGGCTGCAAAAGCGGGATTTTTCATCAAAAAGCTCTTGAGTTGTTCATAACTTTCTATATAGGTCAGTTTTACGTCTCCCTTGGCTGTAGCATTTGCCGTACGTGCGGAATTGTTAAATAAAGAAAGCTCTCCAAAGAAGTCATTTTTTTTAAGCAATGCTACAAAGATTTTGTTTTCACCATCGGATAAAGTTATTTCAACCGCTCCTTCTAAGATGATATACATCCTCTTTTCTTCACTACCTGCATCAATAATTCTTTCTGCATGTTGAAAATACAAAACTTTTTTAGCCACAGGTCACCCTCAGTTCAATTCTAATATATTGGTTATTTGATATTCCATAGAATTTATAGTGTCAATGAATAAATATGCTTATTTATAGTAAAAAACCTGAAATATGCCATGTACCTTACTCTACATTTTGAGTAGGCCCCATTCCTTGTTCAACTAAATGGGTTATCTCATCATCATCTTCTTCTTTTTCACCAACCAACTCAATAATAGAAATTTGTTCCGTTAACAAATCGATCATATTCAAATTGAACTTAAATTTTTGCCTATTTTGAGTATGGTAAATGATAAATGCCAGAATAAAGAATACAAGAGATGTCGCAAGGTAATGCCAGTCTTTCAAAAAATAAAAAATAGAAAAAGATACCGACAAACTGATTGTCACCAAAAGAATTTTTATCCATAAATTCCATTTTTTAAGTTTTGCATTTTCTGACTTGAGCAAGGATATTTTGGGTTGATTGGAACGAATCAGCTGTGTATTGATTGTGCGCTCTAATCGTTTAAATTCCTTTGTTGATTCTTCTATTTTTGCCGTAACCGAACTTTCTATAGCAGGAAATTGATTGTAAATATTTTTAAACTGAATGTCAAATTCATTTTTATGGTTGTTTACTAAGTCTTTCAAAGAATCAAATTTGTCTTTGTACAGGCTATGCTTATCACTTACGCTTTCAGACAACTCTTTTAAGCCATTTTCAAGCTTTATATATAAATTCTTTTCCTCCGAAACTACGTTACTTACTTCTTTGAGGATTTCGTGTTTGTTTTTATCCAAAATAAGGGTATTGAGGTTTTTATAAAGAAGGCTTTTGTTGTAGGTATCTTTAATAAGAGCTGACGCGATGTTATGAATTGATGAATGAAAAAGTTCTTCTACATTTGACAAAGTATTTAAAATTTGCAGCAACATCATCAAGGTAGATTCTATAAACAAGCTAACATCTTTTGAAGAAGGTTGTGCAAACAAATAGTTTTCTTCCCTAGAAAGAGCAAGTTTGTACAATACAAATTGCTCATAAAATTGCTTGGAAAGCAAAAATTTAAAAATCTCATTATTGTTTGTAAATTCTATAATGACGTTTTGGATTTTTGTTTTGTAGGTTGCATACCTCGAAAAAAAAGTGTTTAGATAATTTTGTAATTCCGCATAATAATCTTCATATTCCAATTTGTTTTTATTCAACTGCAAATATAAATTTAGCATTTTTTGAGAGGTTATTTTGATAAAATTGGAGTGAAAATCTTCCCAAAAAATATCGTAAGAACTGTCATCTTTAAACTTAAACTTTTGAGACAGTAATTTGTGCAGTTCTGTTTTAGTTAGCACAACAGAATTACTGGTTTGCTCTTCATACTCCGAATACTTATTTTTGAGAACTTCAAATTGGTTGTAATTTACTTGGTATTTTTGTTCTTCTTTTAAGATTGTTTTGGAATCTAACAAGTCTTCAATGATATTTTTTATTGTTTGAGTGTCTTTAATCTTAATATTACACTCTTTTTCCATAAGTTGGATAATTTCATCCATAGAAAGTAAGGATGGAAATTTAGCAAAAAATGATATTAAAATAATATTTTTAATGCCATTTCTGTAAAGTTCAAGTTCTTCTTTCTCTGATTTGGGTAAGGTATAAATAAAATTCATTTGTTTACCGATTTTTTATTTTTAAGTTACTATACAAATTAATGTTAGAAAACGGTCTTTACAGATAAAGCAATTTTTAGTTGTATACTCAACGCGGAGTGGTTTTCGGATATGGAATTAAAGAAAATCCTTTAAAATCAAATGAATCTAATCATGTTAATCACGGAAATCACTCTAATCATAGTATTTCTTTATTTCACTTCAGGTTTTAAGTTGATTGTAGCCAATATTCCTTCAATATAATCTTTTACATTACAGAGTACGGAGTAAATTTCGTAAATTTCATCTTCTGAAGCATCAAAAGCGTGGCTAATGATATATTCGCTTTTGTCTAATACTACAAAATACCAAAATCTTCCCTCCGTATAAGCACCATACATAGGGAATTTGTTTTCGTTTAGATATAATCCGGTAATCATTTCTATTAATAATTGTCCCAAAGGGTCGTTTATGCCTCGTTTCGACGGTTTGTATTCGTTGAAAAAGAAAAAGGGATGTTGCGGTTTTTGTATACCGGTGCAAACCATCATATCTACTCTGCCGCTTGTCTCAACTTTTTCTGTTTTCAAGTGCAATGTTCGCTGCGTAAATGATTTGTAATTATCAGTTGTGAAGTTAATTAAGGATAAAAAAGGTCCTATAAAATGAAATTTTATTTCATCTTCATTCCATGTGTCTACATATTTTCGAAGTAAAATCTTTAGAATCTCTATTGTTTCTTTCTCTCTTTGATTGGGTTGTTTTTGAGGTGTTACCCAATAAACAGATGAATCTTTAAAGCTTCTTGTTATTCCGAATGTATTTTGAACGTCTTCAAACGTCCATGATTCAAATGATTTCATAATACCAAACTCTTGTTATAGAATTTTATAAACCTTTTAATGGAAAAATATAGCTCTATAATAGAAATCCCTTTTTTCTTACAGGTGTAACGAATAATTCTTTTTCTTATAAAAAAATGACTTTTTTCATTTCTGCCAAGATTGGCTTTTAAGGTTTGAGTTGCTTTCCGAAATTGTTCTAGTAAGTAATTTCGGAATTCTTCATCTTCTTGTGATTTTATTTTCTCTGGCAGTTCATGCAAATCTTTTATACTATTTTCTATATCATTAAAAAGAACCTTCTTCTCTTTTGTAACTATTCCGGTATTGAACAAAGTCAGCTTTTGAGTCTTCTCAAAGCGATGTTTTATGTTTGAGTTCTTTTTGTATTTCGGTTTTAACAAATACTTTCCTGTTGATCCGTCAAAACCAAGCCATCTCATTTGTTTTTTATTACAAGGGTTTAAAAAGCCTATTTCTTCAGATTTCTTTTTGTTACAATCTGCACAACTCCATATATAATTGTTCCACTTATAAACTAATTGAGGCGATTTGCTT
Source organism: Leptospiraceae bacterium (assembly GCA_024233865.1). Lineage (GTDB taxonomy): Bacteria > Spirochaetota > Leptospiria > Leptospirales > Leptospiraceae > JACKPA01. Next base: position 32,055 of record JACKPA010000023.1, read on the forward strand.
TTAGGTTTAAAATGGTCTACCTGACCTGCCGGTTTTCTATCTTGATATCTTGCAATTTCTCTTCCACAGTAACCACAATTATTCTTAAAAGATTTTATTAGAGGTTCGCGAATAATATTTTTAGTCCAATAATTATCGTTAGGTATTTTTTCCTTGGTTTTATGTTTGTAATGGTCTAACCAACCTTGGGTGTATTTTACTTTGTACCCGCTAAGTTCGGACGGGCACATACATTTTTTAATGTACTCCATCATTTTTTTCCATTATTGTATTTTTCAATTAAGCGATTCAAGAACTCTTCCTTCTCCCTTAATTCTTTTCTTTTTTGTTCGATTTCATCTTTATAAACCCTACTTTCCTCGATTCTATCCAATAGTTCTTGTAACCTTTCCAATTCTTCTTTTTCAGATTTGGTGCATTTTCCTTTGGACTGGATTGCTTCCATCTTTTCAACTATTAAGCTCTCATATAGTTCCGGTTCCTGGTAAACGTCAAATAGCTTTAAAAGAATTTCCTCATAGTCCCAAGCCCAGATGTCTACAGGGTTTCTTGTTACATTTATTGTTTTATTTTTTTCCTCATAAGAAAGTTGCATAACTTGGTTTTTTTCCAAACCATCCACAACAAGAGGAGAGTGAGTGGAAGCGATAATTTGAGCATTAGGAAATGTTTCTTTTAATACTTTTAAAACCTTTTTCTGCCATTTGGGATGGAGAAAAGAATCAATTTCATCAATCAGCACAATAGCTGGTTCTTGGGTAAAGTTATCACTGTAAGGATAAGATTCGTACATCCTTTCTATAATATAACCCACCCAACCCATAATGGTTTGGCAACCCTGACTGGCATACTCAATAGGAATACCATCCGGAGATTCACTGGTTGTTATCCATACTTCCAAGGGATCAACGTTTTTTAACTCTTTGAATTGAAAATCTTCACCTGTGATTTTTGACAGGATTTCAAAGGCAAGGTGGATTAAACTCTCCTTCTTCTGCCTGCCTTCCTTTTGTGATTCGTTTTTAAGATTAGCGATCCAAGAAACAAAAGAATGTAACCTTTCGTCTTCTTTATTGGTAATCAGATTGGTAATATCGTTGATGGATGCCGGAATTACGTCTAAGAAATCTTTTTTCTTTTCGGCAGAAGAAAGCAACTTTCTCTGTTGACCAAAACCAATTATCGGAAGTTTTAAAAACGAACCGTTAAAAAGCGTATCCGTATTTTTTGAATGTATGAAGATTTCACCCGACTTTTCATCACGGGAAAATTCTATTGAGTTTTCATAATGTTTGGAGTTTATTTCGTATTGAATTTTGATAATTCCTTTTTCATTTCCTTCTAATTTCCATTGTCGAATGTTCCAAAGAGTTCTGAGGGACTCGTTAGGAGTTGTTTTGTGTTTGTTTCCTATCAACCCCAAAGCAAGTGAGCGTAAGATTGTTGTTTTGCCGGTGCCATTTGTACCAATAATCACTGAAATTTCCCTATCAAAATGGAAAGTTTCACGAGCAAATAAACCGATGTTTTCAAGTTCAAGGTTTACTAGTTTTACCAATACCGATTTGCTAGCAAGAAACAACTGCAAGTCATTTTGCAAAGATTCCATAGAGGGAAAAAAGTTCAGATTTTTTTCGGGATATGTTTTTAAAGTGTTGTAAATCTTATCAATTTCATCCGATTCTTTGGAACTCTGATACTTCACAGGAAGAGGAAAGTCCTCATCCATAACGTAAATTTGGAAAGGAATGGCTTTGCCTTGTATGCTTTGAATAAGTTCTTGGACTTCATCTTTGTTTTTTATAAAATCATAGGGTTGGATAAAGACGGCAGAGTCTGCATCTTCTATTTTATCAGTAGTATTAATAGATAGTTCCGTTAAAAATTTTTTTAGGTTATTTTGAAAGAAATCTTTTGATTTTTCGGAGTTGATAAAGAGAAAAGTGTTTTTGTAAGTATTGCTTGAAGAGTCAATATCGGATAGTTTACCATTTTTAGACTTATTTAAAAATTTATAAACTTCTTGTAATTTGGAAAAGGCTTTCACATCATCTGGGAAATACTCAAGATATTTATCAAAATGGTTCTTAGCTTGCCTGTAGTTTTTTAAATTTAGATAAGATACAGCGATTAATCTATATAGACTTTTATGTTCGTCAAAGTTCAACTCGATAGCTTTTTCTGAAAATTCAATTGCTTTATCATACTCTTTGATTACTTCATAAATAAGTCCAAGTGTAAAATATGAACCTTCATAGTTTGAGTCAATCTCAATAGCTTTATAACAAAACTCAATTGCTTGTTTATATTCTTTTTTGACTAAAAAAACTTTTGAAATATTACCGTACGGATATACATATTCCGGTTCTAATTCAATTGCTTGTTTAAAAAACGTAATTGCTTCTTCCACACTTGCTAAAATCCCAAAACCGTTCCACGCAAATGCGTCATTAGGCATTAATTCCAGTGCTTTTTCCCAAGACTTTTTTGAGTTATCCCTATCTTCATTGCAGTAATAAACTCTACCCAATGAATCGTAAAGCGTAACACTTTCCGGTTCAAGCTTTTCAATTTCTAAAAGCAAAGAAAGTGCCTTTTCATATTCTTTTTCACAAGTGAATTGAACACTTTCTAATAATTTCCAGTATATTTCGTCTTTCTCTTTATCTCGGTATATCTCCAAAAACTTGGCAAAAAAAACTGCATCTTTTGGTCTGCTATAATTCCAAAGTTCAGTCCAAAAGTAATTTTCTTCTTTTTCTAAAGTTCCCAAAAAAGAAAAAGCTTCTTCAAACTCTTCGTTTCTAAGAAGAGTTATAAACTTTTTGGCATGTTCTTTCTGTTCTTTATATTGTTTCATATTATACCATATTAATGTGTTTCGGGTTTTAAATTATAAATCTCTACAAACCGAACACCTTTATACGTTCAATCCCTCGATTGTCTACAATTTTTACTGCAACCTGCTTTCCGTGAAGCCTGGTTATGTTTTTTGTATAAAATATCCCTGTGTTTTATTCAAAAAATACTAAAAACACCCTTGACTTTTATACATTCTTTGAATAAAATACAAGCATGAAAAGGAATCTTTATAGAAAATTGCTTGAATGGAAGGATTCACCGTATAGAAAACCGTTAATTATCCGTGGAGCAAGGCAGGTGGGAAAGTCTTATCTTATCCGTGAATTTGCCAAAAATGAATTCGAAAGCTTTGTCGAAATTAATTTGGAACTTCAACCGGAATTGAAGGCTTGTTTTAATACAAAAATGCCAGACAAAATTCTGAAAAGTATACAACTTATTTTGAACAAGGAAATTAAAGCGGGTCAAACAATTTTTTTCCTTGATGAAATCCAAGAATGTCCGGAAGCGATTCTCTCGCTTAGGTATTTTTATGAACTCATGCCTGAACTTCACGTCATTGCTGCCGGTTCTTTATTGGAATTTGCTTTGAATCGAGAAGAATTTCGTTCTCCGGTTGGTAGAATTGAATATCTTCATCTTTACCCTTTAAGCTTTGAGGAGTTTTTGAATGCACTGGACGAAGGGCTAATCTTAAAATTTTTACATGAAGTCAAACTATCGGATGAATTTGCAAGTCCTGTACATGAAAAATTATTGGAGTTGTACAAAGACTATCTGTTAGTTGGTGGTATGCCAGAGGTAGTAAAAACTTATCGAGAAACTAAAAACTTTACGACTATTAAGAAAATTCAGATTTCTTTGCTACAGACCTATCGTGACGACTTTTCAAAATATGGGAGTAGTGCGAAGCAAAAAAATCTTGAAAAAGTCTTTTATCATGTTCCAGTTATATTGGGTAAGAAAATAAAGTATGTAGAAATTGACAAAGATACACCCTCTAGAGAGTTAAAAAATGCCATCGATTTATTGGAGTCTGCAGGTGTCGTAAATAGAGTTGTAGCAAGTTCTAAAGCACAGCTACCACTTTCTTATTATGCAAAAGACAACTTTTTTAAACTCATTTTTTTAGATACAGGTCTTGCTTTAAGAACAACCGGATTAGAAGAAACAGTTTTCACTTCTCCGAATTTGTTGGGAGTTTATGAAGGTGGCTTGGCAGAGCAGTTTGTCGGACAGGAGTTAATTGCCAATTCCGATCCTTTGGAAAAAGCAAAATTGTACAATTGGGAAAGAATGAAACCTTCTAGCACTGCTGAGGTCGACTATCTTTTCGTTTACAAATCAAATATCTATCCGGTTGAGGTAAAAGCAGGAAAAACGGGTAGCTTAAAAAGTCTTCAGGTATATAACAAAGAAAACATGAACCAAATATCTATTAGGTATTCAAAGCTTCCACTGTCTTTCCATGAGGGATTACTTTCCGTTCCGCTTTACATGATTGCTGAAACAAGTAAACTTATTGACGAGGCACTATTAAATAATATATAAATTCTAAGAGAGTTCCAAATTGATAAAACTACGCAAGTGGATACCATTTCCACTTGCGGTTTGTTTCTTTAGCTTACAAATATATTATTTAAGTTCATAATTATGGTTTGTTTAGAGAAATTCTATCATAATTATCATTGAAACGATAGCCAACACCCCAAATAGTTTCGATCCACTCCGGCTGAGCTGAATTTTTTTCTAGTTTTGAGCGAATTCTTTTTATGTGACTATCTATCATCCTTTCAAAACCGTCCCACTCAATACCCCAAATAGCTTCTAAGATCATTTCTCTGGAAAAAACTTTTCCTGGAGATACCGCCAATAAATGCAAAATTTCAAATTCTTTTCTAGATATATTGATAATTTGATCGTTAATTGTCACTCGACGGCGGATTGGGTCTATTTTAAGAGCTCCTCGAATTATTTCCCCATCTGCAGTAATGGTTGATCTGGAAAGAGTATTTTTGCTATTGTGACTGTCCCATCTTCTAAAAAATACGTCAACTCTAGCTTTTAATTCCCTTATAGAAAAAGGTTTGGTGATATAATCATCCGCACCCAATTCCAAACCCATTATACGATCTATTTCTTCATTTCTAGCTGATAAAATAAAGATAGGTGTTGCTTCATCTCCTTTACGGATGCTTCTGCAAATTTCGATTCCATCCATATCCGGAAGAGCTAGATCCAGAATTAACAAATCCGGACGATTTGACTTGTACATTTTCATCCCTTCTTCCCCTGTTTCTGATATGCTTGTAGCATAATGAGCAGAGTCCAAAGTTTTTCGTAGTAATGTACCTATATCACGATCGTCTTCTATTATAAGTATGTTTTTCATTTTTATGCCTTACCCTTTAAGAAATTAGAATTAGTTTATATTTTTATGTTCATGTTCTTTTTAAAATAACATTGCTAAATAGTCAATAAAGAAACTCGATATGATATTAAAATTATGACATTTTTTAGATTTTTTTTATTGTCAAAGGAGAGAATTCGATTGAACACCCTTAGCTTTCGTTTTTTTAAGGTACAAAGTGTCACTATAACCTTTCTGTCAACCTTTATATCACCGTCAAATAAGGATTTAAACTGATTCAAAATAAAGAGAAAAGCTTGTAAAAAATTTATGTAATGAGAAAATTAACCAATAAAGTATCTTTTATCGAAATTGTTTCGAGAGAAAGCAATGAACACATTTAATGAATTAGAACAAATTTTGGAAATAAGAGAAGTTTTTCACCTGAAAAAAGAAAAGCGAGGTAAGTTACTCATTGTCGATGATAATTTCGAAATTATTTATGCCTTGGAAGAAATTCTAAAAGAATATTTTGAGGTATTGAATGCCCATTCTTGTGAAGACGCAGTTCAAATGCTGGATAATTCTATTAAAATTGTGATCTTGGATATAAAAATGTGGGGTAAAGATGGGTTTGAAACTTTTAGCCTATTAAAAAATAAATGTCCGGGGGTAAAAATTGTTTTTCATTCAGCTTATCCTGGAAATAATCTAAATGCACTTAAAGCCGAATTTTTCTCCCATTCCGGTTATTATACCAAAGGTGAATATAAAAGCAAAGATCTCATCTATGATTTAATAAAGTTGCTAGAGGAATAGGTTATTTTCTTTTAATCAATAACATTAAGTTAGATCGGTTTTGCCCTTTTAATATTCCATATCCATAAGGAAAGTTTAAAGGTTTGCCATTGTTTTTGAAGAGAGTTTTTAGCTCTTTTTGCTCCGGAACATCTGGAGTTCTTGGTAGGGGAATTCGCCCCATATAATTTCCAAAAACTTGAACATCCCAAATGTGATTATCAAACATTTTATAAGGTATTCCAGAATCATCCTGTACTAACAAATCCATTTTAGAATATATCATTTTTAGTACGCCGTTAAATTTTGGTTCATGAAAAATATATTCCGCTGCTTTTAAGAGCATATTAAACCGATTTTGCTTTAAAAAAAATGAACCTTTGGGAGAGGTTGGTGTAACAGATTCCGGGTCCAGAGACATTTGTAAATATACCAATGTTTTATGTGTTTTGTAATTCGGATCATAAAAGCTTATGGAAACTCCTCTAGGCAATTCACTCATAGAAGACGAATCTTGGTTTGGCTGCAAAACAATATCGCCAAGTGCATTCATTTGAACTCGGTAGATACCATCTATGCTCAAACCCATCCTTGCCATAAAAACCAATAAGATAGGAGTCACACCAGGCAAGTGAATACTACCCATTTCCGTTTCCAACTTGCGGCGTGTGAAGTAGTTTCGTGCAGAAATTTCGGTAACCAGTTTTTGAATGGAATAGAGAGTCTCTTCTATGCTTATTACTTCGAAGAGTTTGGTAGAAGGTATTCCGGGTGGTTCTAACCCGATCATTATATAGTAAGAAGCTTCCGGAAAAAACGTATATAGATTAACAAAATCAGCTCCACTAAGGAGATAAAGGACGGGTTTCTGCTTCATATACTGGGGTATATGGATTGCCTGCCATTGGTGTATGGGTTTTATGTTTCTAAGTAAAATTTGATTCCACTCTCTATTTAAAAAATGATAGTGTTTATTGTAGATTTCATTTTGAGTAAGTTGGTAAAATTTATTCTCTTTGGAGAGGGGCATCCCAGCCAAAAACATTGCAAAATCATCCCACTTGTAAAGGTCGTCTTGATGAGTAGTGGATTGTGTAAGATGTGAATTTGACTTTTGAAGAAAAATTGGCTCTCTGGTTTGAGAATTGATTTGTGTGATAAGTAAAAGAAAAAGTAAAAGTTTATATTTCATTTATAACCATTTTTTTTATCGTTTATGATCAATGTTTTAGTCCAAGCCTGGTTAAGTCTCTACTCAAAGAGCTCTTCTGGTGTCAATGAAAAATCCATAACTCCAGAATAACAAACATCCGAATCTGTGCAGATTAAAACTTGTTTAGAAGAAGTATATACACGAACTTCTTTTAATTCACGGTAGATATGCCAGACTGTTTTTACGCCTGCTTGAAAATACTCTCTCATTTTCATTTCGATTTTTATACCTGAATTAGAAGTAGATATAATTTCGATGGCAAGGAATGGAACCAAATTATAATTTTTGTTCTTAGAAAGCCTAACTTGCTCTTGGCTTACAATGGATATGTCCGGTCTTCTGACTTTTCCAATGTGTAAAAGATTGCACTCTAATTCCGAAACAATTTCAAAGCCTTCTTGAAATGCTGTGCTTCCAACGAATTTTCTATGAATTTTATTGTATAGCTCCAATTCATCTTGCTTCATAGTTTCTTTTGCTTCTAACACTCCATCATTCCATTCGTACGAAAAATAGTCTTCTTCTTGTTTCCACAAAAGAAATTCATCCAATTTCATGGATTCACCTGCAAGATTTGGGATACTAATTCCATAGATATGTTTTGTCTTTTCAATAGAAGGTATTGCAATGATCATGATTTTATCATAATTCATTTAACACATTAGTCAATAATAAAAAATAAGAAGGGTGCGTAACTGAAGCTCATCCTATGCCCAAAAACTAGCTTTCAATAATATTAATAACTCCAAAAATTGCATTTATTTTTATAATCAAAAATCTTGGAAGAACCTTCTTTTCTGTAACTGCCGGGCGATAAAGCCTTCTTGTTAAGGGGAAACTATTTGTGTTTCCGGGATATTTGATCAAAGAAAAAACAGGATTGATAATCACTTTTACAGTAGGATTGTTATCAATAACTATATTGCCTATGGAGAAAATAGAATGAATTTCTACAAAAGACGCGCCTTTGGGCAAAGGAGTTTTGGAAAAGTCTAAGTTTCCATTCCCAAAAAGTATCTTATAGTCTGTTTTAAAATCTCTTACGATAATTTCTTGGCTTCCGAATACAATTGTATTGATGACTTCTTTTCCGGGAAATATTCTAAGATTGCTCCCCATAAGCCCAAAGCCCATATATATAAGCACAAATGAAACCAGAGCTTTTTGGGAAGGTAGTTCTATTTTAAAAAATACCTTAATAAAAATGGTAATACCTAGTACAAGCAGGATTAACCCCAAAAATGTTTCGCTAAAGAGCATCATAAAGGTTGGTTGTCCGAATTTTTTAGCATTTGCACTACTTTGTCCAATTGTTCTTCGGAATTGTATATGTGAGGAGCAAAACGTAGATTTCCAAGTCGCAGAGCACCTACAATTCCGTTGTTTTTTAGATACTGAAACGTATTTTGGGTGTTGGTTCCTTGCTTGTAACAAGCAATAATACCGGTGTTGTTCTCCGGAAATCTGTCAGACAAAACTTCATAACCAATAGATTTTAATCCGGATTTTAGGTAATTGGCGAGATCGTAGATTCGAGCCATCACGGTTGGAAAACCAATCTTATCCAAAGTCTCCAAAATAGATTTGAAATAAACCCAATCCATAAAGTTTACCGTTGAATACTCAAACCTTTCTGCTCCCAAGCGAATTTCTTCTTTGTAAGGTAGATACTCATCCGCTTCCACAACAGAATTTTGACCCAAAAATGCGTTTTTTATGGTTTTGAGCTTCTCTTTATTTACATATATCACACCCAAACCAATCGGACCAAGCAACCATTTCCATGCAGAAAAAGCCATAAAGGGTATTTTGCACTTTTTTACGTCAATATCAACGTGACCAACACCTTGTGCTCCGTCTATAACGAGATCAATGGAATGTTGGGAGCAAAAATCTCCGATTTTTTCAATAGGCAAAGGCATTCCTGTACACCAATGAACAGCAGAAATAGATATAACCTTTGTATGGGATGTGGTTTTACTCTTGAGGTTGAAAAAAAACTCTTCTGGGGTCAACCCTTGAGGGATAAAGTCAATTTTGACTCCATGTTCTTTCCAATGATTCCATGGATACACGTTGCTGGGATATTCATTTTCCAAAAGGAGAATTTCATCATTTTGTTTTAGATTAAAACCCCAAGAAATAAAATTCATTCCTTCTGATGTGTTATGGATGATACCAAGTTCTTCTTCTTCACAATTCAGTAGCTTGCTTAGAATTCGTATAATAGATTTCCTTACACTTGGATACTTTTCTACTTCCGAAAGGACACCCTTTTCCGCATATCCTTCCAAATATCTCATAATTGAATTTTTTGTATCCGTGCTGGCAGGAGTTGTACCGCAATTGTTCAACCATATCAGATTTTGGTTTACGGGATAGTTATTTTGGTAGTATTTCCAATCGGTCATTATGTCCTCTTGCGTGCTTTTTCTATTTTTATTCTAAAGGTTCTTGGGGAGTTGGAGTTTCATCTTTTATGGTTGTTTTTGAATTTTCGACATCGGGGTTTAGAAGTTTGTTAAGCCAATTTTCCAATTTTTCTGCCAATCCAAGCTCTTTGATGGTTCCAAAAATGAGTTTGTAATAATTGACGTTTGTTTTCATACGTTCCACGTTTAGCTTGATGTTTAGCCTTTTGATGTGCAACAGCATTTTTAGCTCATCTATGCTCATATCTTCCGGTTTTTTGGCTAAAAATTCTTCATTACCGGAAAAAGGATTCAGTTGTAATTCGGAACGTTTCATACAATGATAACTATTTTCCCAGGTTTTTTATCAAATAGCGAATCGTTACGACAGAAATTATGGTGAAAAACAAACCTACCGTAAGGGACGCATAAAGGTGATTCCCGTCATAGAGTTTAAGAGTTCCCAAATAAACAGCCCCGGATAAAAACACCAAACCAATAACTCTTATAAAAAGGACGATAACTAAAGTATCAATATATTTGATAGACTTTTGGATCTGTATGTAGGTGACTCTTTCCATGTACAAAGCAAGCGTTTCAAAATAGGAGATCAAGTGGCTTGCTAAACCAACCACCTGATCCATAAGCTCGCTTTCCGTTTGGAAAGAATTTTCTTCTTTGTTCGAAGGGTTGCTTTGATTTTTCAATGTGTGCTATTTTCTTCTAATCAAAATACCAAGGGCAACACCCAAACCAATTCCAACCCCTAATCCAACCAATGTTGCTCTTTGGGGATTATTTTTAATATATTCACCTAATTGGTCAATAACTTGCTTAGCTTTATCGCCTGCTTCTCCGCTGATTTGCTTTAACTTTTCCGATACGTCTGACACCTGTTCCAAGTAGTTATTCCTCGCTCTTTTGTTGATATTTTTGGATTCTAGTAGGTATTGTTCTACCTCTGAGTTTAATTTTTTTGCGTTTTCCATATTTGAACCCTAAGTTACACTGTGAATAGGAATAAATTCAGTCAAGGAATTCTTTTTTTAGTTTATTTTTTATTAAAATGACTTGCCATCCGTAGAATTACCATAGGAATATGAGGTTTCTTATGAGTATTATCGAAATTTTTAAGGCTGGCGGTCCTGTTATGTTTCCGCTTTTATTTATTTCTATTGCTAACCTTGGTTTGTTTTTACATTTGATTACAAATTTTCTTCTTATAAAAAGGGACTTAAAAAGAAACAATCAAAATCCCTCTACTATTTTTGGAAAAGAAGTTGTAAAAATAAAAGCTGAAGCTATCCCTTTTGAAGAAAATTGGCAAAAAAAGGTTGAGCCTTTATTATTTCATTATGAAAGAAAGAGCTTATGGATGAATCATCTAGCAAGTTTGTCTACGCTTCTGGGTTTGTTGGGAACCGTGATTGGTATTTATGTCGCTTTTGGGAATATGAAAACGTCCGGTCAGGCTTCCATAGAAGTGTTTGCAGACGGAATAGGGCAGGCTTTGATTACCACAATTTACGGATTGATAATTGCCATTCCTTCTAATTTTTCATACTACATTTTGAAACATATGTTGGATGAGATTGAGATAAATGCCTATATACACCATGATTAGAATGACTTTCAGGGTTATTACACTTTCCTTTTGGGAAAACCTTTTCAAGCCTTGTTTTGCTTTTATTCAAATTTAATCCTTTTCCATTTTTTTCTTTTTGGATGAGCCCATACAACAGCGGGTAATACAATCTTGGATCATAGGTGACGAGTATAAGGTCTATTCCTGCACTAAGAGACAAGCTCGCCAACTCGGAAATATCTTTCTTATGATAAAACGCCGGTCCCATGCTGTAATCATCCGTAAGCAAAAGTCCTTGAAAACCATTTTCTTGGCGAATGTAGTCCATTACTTTGTGAGAAAAGGGAGCTGCCAATTCTGAGTCAAGAGTATTTACAATAATAAAACCTATCATAATACCCGTATCCACTGTTTTTGGTATTTGGATAAACGGAAGCCAGTCCGTTTTTTGGAGTATTTCTTTTGATTCATCCAGTTCTGCTGTAAAAAAATGGGTATCCTTTTTGATTCGGGCAAGTCCTGGAAAATGTTTTAGAACGGGATAAATACCATCTTTCCTCAAAATGCCTGCATACATTGTTGCCACTTCCGAAACTACTTCCTGGTCAGAGGAAATTGCTCTCAGCCATATTTGTGTATGCAAATCCATTCTTGTTTCTTTTGGTCTTTCTTCCAGGTCAACCACAGGAGAAAGGTTCATATTGAGTCCAAGATTTTTGATATCTTTGGCTTTTTTTGCAGCATACTTTGCAAGAGCTTCTTTCCCGCCCGTTTTATAAACCATTCCTGGATTTGGAATATCTTCCAAAGGAGGACTCAGACGAGATACAATTCCTCCTTCTTGATCAGCCGCCAAAATCAGGCTTCCGGCACCGGATTTGCAATACTCACTTTTCCATTTGGAAAATAGCTTTTGCAAATCTGTAGTGTTCTTCCCTTCTACGTTCCTCTGAGATATAAAGACTCCACCTAACCTTCCTTTTCTGATGTGCTCCTCTATTACCTCTTCCGAACTATAGCCAAGGAGAATATGTTTTGCATACTTTTGCACAATCTCAGGGTTTGTATGCTCGACTATGTAGCGGTAATAGGTAAATTTAATCTCCGAATACAAGCCCAAAAAAAAGGTAGTGGCGTTTAATAAAATAAAGAGGGGAATAGCTTTGTAAAATAGAGAAGGATTGGAATTATTTTTAAATTTTTTTAGCAACAAAAAACAGAGAAAAAAAGAGCCAGGCAAGGACAGAATGAGGTCGAAACCTCGAATCTTAAAAAATAGAGGACTTTTAAGTTGTAGTGTAAAAATAAAGAGTCCTATACTTGAGATGTAAAAAAAAGCCATTATATCGAACCCACTTTACCTAAGAATAATTTTCATGAATGCAATCTTATTCGTGATTTTCTTCTTCCAAAAGACTATAAACAAAACGTTTAAAGCGATTTTCTTTTCCAAGATAAAAATAGCTTTTTATGATTAAGATAAGCGATAATCCAACCAATAAAATGGTTGTTAAAAGCAATTCGCTTTCATAAAGAATAACCCTAACTTTTAAATTTTCTAAAATTTTCCTTAACCATATTGAAAGAAAGAGTCCGAGTATTCCTAACACCAAAAAGCAAATATTAATAACGGTATATACTCTATCAAATAGCGAAAATGGAAGGTCATTCGGTTTTTGAGGGTCATTGTCCGGATCAGAATGACGCGTACTAAGTTTGTATAAAATAAATATCAAACCTATTGTTAATAAAAGATATAAAAATAGTCTCACCTTCTTCTCCATGTATGAAATTTGCTTACGTACTCCAATAATTCTAAAGGAGCGTGTGCCTTTTTCCAAACGCCAGCCAAATATTTATTTGCTTCTGACATTGTTGGATAGGTATGGATTGTACCCAAAATTTTATTTAGTCCAAGACCGTATTTCATTGCCAAGACGTATTCGGCAAGCAAATCTCCAGCGTGATAACCAACGATGGTAACACCTAATATCTTATCTTTTCCTTTGGGTGTGATTACCTTCATAAAACCGGACGTTTCACCATCAGCAATGGCTCTATCGAGTTCCTCCATTTCATACTTTGCAACTTCGTAATCGATTCCCTGTACTTTTGCTTCCGCTTCGTTTATACCAACTCTGGCTACTTCCGGGTCGGTAAACGTAGTCCATGGAATTACCCGGTAATCCGCTTTGAATTTTTTAAAAGGGCTAAACAAGGCATTCACTGAAGCATACCAGGCTTGGTGAGAAGCAACATGTGTAAACTGATAGGGTCCGGCAACATCACCACAAGCATACATGTTAGGATAGTTTGTTCTAAGGTATTCATCTACTTGAATTGTCCCATTTGCATTGAGTTTTACGTCCATTTCTTCCAAGCCAAAACCTTTTGTATTTGCCTTACGTCCCAAAGCAAGGAGCACTTCGTCAAACTCTATTTTCTTTATCTCTTCACCTGATTCACAAACAATAAAGTTTTTACCATTTTCTTTTAGAAACTGAGTTGCTTTATAACCGACCAAAAGATGCATCCCCTCTTTAGAAAAGGTCTCCGTTATATAATCAGCTACGTCTTTGTCTTCCCTAACAAGTAATGAAGGTGCCATTTCGATAATGGTTACGTTTGCCCCCAACCGTAAAAAACATTGAGCGAGTTCACAACCTATAGGACCACCACCAAGAACAACCAATTTCTTTGGCATTTTTCTCAAATCCC
>JACKPA010000024.1 GCA_024233865.1 Leptospiraceae bacterium
AATCTCGTGCCATTGAACTTTTACGCCCAAGTGGCGGAGAAAGTATTCCTTCAAAGGCAACAAGTATTCCTTTGGTTGGTCGTGTGGCAGCCGGATTGCCGGTTTTAGCTGAAGAAAATGTAGAAGATTATTTAACTGTTCCTGATGAAATAGCAAAAAAGGGAACATTGTATGCCCTTAGAATTGCTGGAGAATCCATGGTGGATGCTGGTATTCATAATGGGGATATTGCCATAATTCAAAAGAAAGAAGTGGCGAGAAACGGGGAAATTATTGTTGCACTTATAGACAATGAAGCAACTTTAAAAGTATTTTACAAAGAATCTGATCATATTCGATTAGAGCCACGAAATTCCAAATTCAAACCAATTAAAACTAAAAAGGTTTCCGTAATTGGTAAACTAGTAGGATTATATAGAATTTACTGATTGACAAGATTCTTAAATAAAACCCTATAGAAGAAATGAAAAAAATTTATATTGGGTTATGTTTGCATCTTTTAATATTTGCAAATTGTGCAAAGAAGAAAACCGAAATTTCCGAAATAGATATAAATCGGCTTCTCCAAAGAATTTCTGTAAATAGGATAACCGAACATTTGGATTCCAAAGAGGCTACTCTTATTAAAGATGATGCTAATTTATTTTTGGAATCTTGTGACGTTCTTCGCTTAGAGCCGAGGGAAACACTATTAAAAATCAAGAATATCAACCCCAAATTATACGCACACTTGGCAGGAAACAATGAAAATTAAAGAAAGAATTCTTTGGATGGTGACTGTTTTATTATTGTTATTTATTGTTATTTTTCATCCTTTAGAAAAAGTTAAGGCGATTTCTTTAGAAGCAGAGAAATATCTACAAATATTTCATGAAGTTGTTTCTTATATTGAAACTGATTATGTGGAGAGAATGGACGAAGAGTCTCTTTACCAAGGTGCAATCAAAGGGCTGATATCTAGTTTAAATGACCCTCATTCTCGTTTTATGACCCAAGATGAGTTTAAAGAATTACAGGATGAAACAAGAGGAAGTTTTGGAGGAATTGGAATAGAGGTAACTTACCAAGATAAGTCTATTATTGTAATATCACCTATTGATGATACACCAGCGATGCGAGCCGGAATCTTGCCTCAGGATAGGATTATCGAAATAAACGGGATTAATACAAAAAAGATGAGTATTGCCGAAGCTGTTAAAGTGATGAGAGGACCTGTAGGCTCAACCATATCCATAAAAATCAAAAGAAAGGATTTTATAGACCCAATATTACTTACTCTTGTTAGGGAGTTGATAAAAATTAATTATATCAAATCTTCTTATATGGAAAAAGAAAAAATCGGCTATATACGCCTGTCTCAGTTTATGGGAAAAGAAAACACCGGTAGAGAATTTGAAAAAATTGTAAAAAAATTTGCATCTTATAATCCCAAAGGGATTATAGTTGATTTAAGATTAAATCCGGGAGGACTTTTAGACCTTGCAATTGATCTTTCCGATTTGTTTCTACAGAAGAATCTAACAATAGTTTCGGTGAAAGGAAGAGACGGAAAACTTATAAAAATTTATAAAGCCACAGATTCTCCCAAAAAAGTTATGGATGTTCCTATTGTGGTTCTTATCAATGCAGGTTCTGCAAGTGCTTCCGAAATTTTTGCTGGTGCTTTGCAAGACAATAAAAGAGCTATTATACTCGGAACACAATCTTTTGGAAAAGGCTCTGTTCAGAATATCTATCCTCTGCCTCACAACACCGGCATGGCTTTAACCATCCAAAAATACTATACTCCAAGTGGAGTTTCCATCCACAAAAAAGGTATTACTCCTAACGTTGTTGTATATCCCATTACTCCATCTGATATTGATAAAGTTTATCTTGAAAAAATATATAGAGAGAAAATTTTGAGCAACTTTGTTGAGAAATTTCCTGGATATAATGCCAAAAACAAAAGGTTATTTAAAGAATTGCTTACCAATAAAGGTTATAATATCGGTACAACCATTGTTAATTATATACTAAAAAAGGAAAACAACCTTGGTCGAGCCGCAGATATATATGACACGGAATTTGATCCTCAATTAGAAAAAGCAATTGAACTAATTTTAGATAACAAGGCAATCCCTAAATGATAGGGCTTGGTATAGAAACAAGCTGTGATGAAACTTCTATTGGTATTGTTGAAAATGGTACCAAAATTTTATCTTTAAAATTATTTAGCCAAATAAAAATCCATTCACCTTACAAAGGAGTTGTTCCAGAAATTGCATCAAGGTCTCATTTGGAAAAAATTAATATATTACTAGAAGACGCTTTTATAGAAAGTAATCTTTCCGATGAAGGTATCGATTACATTTCAGTTACCTATAGCCCTGGTCTTATGGGTTCTTTAATGATTGGTGCGCAGATGGCAAGATGCCTTTCTTTTGTCTTAAAAAAACCTTTGGTTTGTGTAGATCATTTGGAAGCTCACCTAAATGCCGTCAAACTTGAAAATAAATTTCCTACTTTTCCATTCATCGGAGTTTTATTATCTGGCGGAAATTCTTCCATTTTTGTCGTGAAAGGCTATCAAAATATGGAAGTTATAGGCGATACCATGGATGATGCCTTGGGAGAAGCCTTTGATAAGGTCGCAAAATTGTTAAATTTATCTTACCCTGGTGGACCTGAAATTGAGAAAATGGCAAATAATTATAATCCTCCAAATCCTGAAAAACCTATCTTTCCGGAATTGCTTAAAGAATTGTCAGACGAAAAAATTCAATTTTCATACAGCGGATTGAAAACAAGTGTAATGTATTACATCAAAAAAAAACAATTAAACTTAATAGATGTTCAAAAAATATGTTATCACTTTCAAAATTCTGCATTTTCTTTGGTAGAAAAAAATATTGCTAAAACGGTTAATTTAACTGGAATTAAAAAAATTGTTTGTGCCGGTGGAGTTTTAGCAAATGAAACATTAAGAAAAAGATTGCAAAAATTGGCTATAAAAATGAATTTAATATTATATTTTCCCGAATCAAAAATATTGTGCACTGATAATGGAGCAATGGTAGCTTCTTTAGGCTATGAAATTTTTAAAATGGGAAAATTAAATCCAATAGATTTTAAAATTTCACCAAGACGAAAGGAGTCTGACATTTTATGAAATCAAAATTATCATGGATTCCAAATACTTTAACACTTGGTAATCTAACCTTAGGTTTTGTTTCTATTGTGTTATCTTCGGAAGCGGGCAGATTTTTTCCGGAAAGCAATCAACCTTTTTTGTTATCCGGAATTTTTATAATATTGGCTGCTTTATTTGATGGGTTTGATGGTATGGCTGCCAGGGCATTAAATGCAACCAGTGAGGTTGGGGCGGAGTTAGATTCATTGGCGGATTTAACTACTTTTGGTATTGCTCCAGGCTATTTAATGTATAAAATGATTTTGTTCGATTTTACTCTCAGTATAGGTGATTCCAATTTGACCTATGGAATTTTAATAGCCGCTATTTTTCCGATATGTGCAGCCTATAGATTGGCTAGATTCAATGCTGCACATGATCCAGGGTCATTTACAGGTTTGCCTTCTCCGGTTGCTGGAGTAATAGTTGGGTTGTTTCCCGTAAGTTTTCATTTGGATCAAATACCAAATTACCTTACCTTACCAGCTTTTATTGTAATTGCTCTCTTAATGGTATCTACCATTAAATATTCTAAGCCCCAGGTTGCCATGAGGGGGAAGTTTACCAAAGAAAGAATGATAGTAATAATTTTAGGCTTGGCGATTCTATTTTTCTTTATAGGATTTCATCGCATACCATGGTTACTATATGGAATTATTATTTTTTATGTTTTTTCCGGAATTATAAGTTTGATTATTCATTTGATCCAAGACTATAAATTATAAATGAAAATTTTTGGAATTCTAAACGTTACGGAGGATTCCTTTTCTGATGGGGGAAAATACTTTGAGTTTGAAAACTCGATTCAAAAAGGAATTGAGCTAATACATGAGGGAGCAGATGTTATAGATATTGGTGCACAGTCTTCCAATATTAATTGTAAACTGATATCCCCTGAATTGGAATGGGAAAGAATTGAAAAACAGATAAAATATTTTCAATCCCAAAAAATTGAAATCTCAGTTGATACCTATAAGCCAAGGGTTATTCAAAAATGTATTAAGGCTAAAGTTGATTATATCAACAATATTAATTCATTTTATACAAAGGAGTCTCTTGATATTCTTCAGGAATACAAAAATGAACTTCCGTATTTAATTTTGATGTTTTCTCATAACCAAGGAGATAAAGCGTCTCAAAATTCTAATTTAGATAGAAATTCTATTGTGGATACAATCTTTAAGTTTTTTGACTTCAAAATACAGGAGCTTTTAAAAATAGGAATACCGGAAGAAAAATTAATTTTTGATCCTGGAATGGGATTATTTTTAGGAGAAGATCCTTATTTGAGTATAAAAGTTCTCCAAGAGATAAAAACTTTCAAGTCCAAGCTGGGTAAAATTATGGTCTCCGTTTCCAGAAAATCATTTATTGGAAATTTGCTTGGTGGAGTCCCACCCGAAAATAGAGAAGTAGGGACTCTTGCTTGCGAACTGTTTCTATATTCAAATCAGATTGAGTATATAAGAACTCATAATGTTAAACAATTAAAAGATGCAATACACATCACAGAGATTCTTTTATCGCATTTTTAATTTTTTCTGACCATTCACCATTTTCCTTTATAAAAACAGCCGGTTTTCCAATAGGAGTATTGATTGTATGTCTGCGTCCTCCTTTTAGAAATTCATTGTTCCAGATATTTTCCCATCTTCCGGCAGGAAAATATCCTTCTACTTCTTCAGCACCTTTTTCTAATACCGGAATTACTAAAATGTCTTGTCCTACTAGAAATTGCTTTTTTAGATCATAGGTATTCTTATCTTTTGGATAGTGAAGATATAAGGGGCGAATTACCGGATAGCCCTTTTTATGAGCTTCGTCAACCAAATATTTGAAATAATCTTTTAGAGCAAAATGGATCCTTCCAAATTTGGCAAAAAATTCTACTGTTTTTGGATTTGTAAAAGATTGATGGTTTTCTTCCGGCCGGTTTCCTTCATGAGTTCGAAAAATTGGTGTAAAAGCATTTAATTCAACCCACCTTTGAAACAACTCTTCACTTCTATGATAATCTTTTATAAAGTTATTGATGGTTGTATATCCACCAATGTCGCTATGGTTTAGCGCCAATCCACTTATGCCTCCGGATAACATCCCGGTAACGGTGGATGGCAAGCCGTCATTCTCTCCAAAGCTTACCATTTGATCCCCTAACCAAAACAAGGTAGAATATTTGTTTGAATAGCTATATCCTGCTCTTGTAAAAAAAACAATCTTTCCCTCCATGCCGACTTCTTGAATTGCTTCTCTATTGATTCTTGCCCAGTCTACGGGATAGATGTTATGGTATAATTCTGCAGAAACTCCCGAATGAAGCTTGGCATCAAAAGGAAGAAATTCTCCAAAATCAGCCATCCAGCCCAATAATCCTGCTTCAATCATGTTTTTTTTTATAATTTCTTTTGTCCATTTTGCAGCATCTGGATTTGTTAAGTCAATTAAATAGGCAGGAAAACCCGCGGTCTCGATTTCATAGTCTTCGCCTTTTTGATTTTTTACTAAATAGCCGAATTTTTTGGCTTCTTCAAACATTTCTCCTTCGTTTGCAAGAAATGAATTTATATATCCAAGCACTTTTACACCACTTTGTTCCATTTCGGTGCAAAATTCTTTAAAATTAGGATATGTTTTCTCATCTGCTTTCCATCGCCACCAAAGTTGGGAGCCGAAGCTGGTTTTTCTTTTTCCTACCCAATCTTGGATCCATAAAACAGTAACCGGATTACCGGCATCCATTGCTTCTTTTACGGTGTTTTTTGTTTTTTCTGATCCTCCTTGTAGTCCCATCCAAGTACCATAAGCCCAATCAGGTAAAAGAGGAAACCTTCCGGTTTTTTCGGTATAAAGTTGGATAAGATCCAGAGGGTCGTCTGCCACCCAAATATTTCCTTTTAAGTTTTCTTCCCAAAATTCTACCTTTGTTTTTCCAGCATCTGTGAAATCGAAAGTACTATAAGACGTGTTTTCAAAAAAATAAGAGCGATTTTCGGTTGTTGTATAATATGGAATGGGAGCATAGCTCGTAAATTCATTACCCCCTGCACCCGCAACAATGTTGGCACCGATTGTTATTGGTTGATCTCCCCTGCCAATTCCTTGCTCTTCGGTAAAAATAAACAATTTTTTACCTTTTAGATTAAAGTGAGAAAATTGTTCTCCGAAGCCAAAAATTTGCTCGTCATTTTCTGCATTATATTCCAAATAGATACGGTTTAATTCTTTGTTTGTAAGTTGAATGTCAAATTCAACTTGGTTGTCATTGATTATCTTAAACTGAATACTATACAAAGACGAGCAATCATCACCTTTCAATTCACCTTGGATCACAATGGATTGATTGGTTGTTATGATTTTTGATATTGTTTGGTTATTGCATTTTTTAACGATAGACTCATCAAAAGTAAAAGAAGCGATTTTATACTTTACTTTGGGTTTGGAAACGGCAGCAGAAAGGAAAGCTCTATCCATTGTAAATGAAATAAAATCTTTATTTAGTTTTTTTGATATTATTTTTAGTAGTTTATCGGATTTGTTCCAAAGAATAAAATTTGATTCTGTGGGAAGTGAAACCTCAGATTCTATTATAGTTAATTGATTTTCTTTTGAACAATAAAATAAAAATAAAAATAGGGAAAAAATTAATAATTTTTTCATTTAAAA
Organism: Leptospiraceae bacterium; assembly: GCA_024233865.1. Classification (GTDB taxonomy): domain Bacteria; phylum Spirochaetota; class Leptospiria; order Leptospirales; family Leptospiraceae; genus JACKPA01. Next base: position 6,836 of record JACKPA010000024.1, read on the forward strand.
ATCCTTTAAATCAATTTATTTGCGAGAGTTTAAAAAAATGATAACCTTAATAATTCAATTTTGTTCCATCATAAGGACAATATTTATATGAACCTTTTAGTTTCTCTTTACACTTAGGACAATTTTGTGGTGGAATCAAAGAGTTTAAGGGGAGTTTCCACAAAAATTCTCTCTCTCCTAAGTCTACTAGAAAAATACCTTCTTTCCATGGATCAACGATAACTTTTTTATCTTTCCCGATGGAAGGGAATATATAAAAAAACATGTTTTCTCCTAATGGTCCTAACATATTGCCCAAAACCGGTTTCATCATGGATAATAACATAGCTGTTGTGTTATCAATAAACTTATCTTCCAAAGGATGATATGTATTGTTATTTTTATCTTTTAGGCTTAGTATTTTTTTATTGTATTTTTCCGATTGGTATTCAACATTCCCTAAAGTTCCGATTTTCCCATTTACAACCGCTAAGATAGTATAATTGTTTAGATGACTGATTAACTCTTTGGACTGTTTTTCCGGCATGGTAGAGTCTTTGGCAAAACTCATTTTCCAAAATTCAATAGGTAGCCACCAAATCATGATGATTTCATCTTCTTCTCTAGACATCTTTTGTGTTTCTTTTAGCAAATCATCTATATCTAGATTAGTATAAATGGATTTCTCATTAGTATTCTCTAGTACAACTTTTTCTTGATTTATTGAATTTTCATGTGCAAAGAGAATGGAAGAAAAGTTAAAAAAAATATTTAGAACAACAAAAATAAAAATACCTTTTAAAACAATCACTTTAAAGCCCGCTATTAGATAAAGATGTACATATGGAATTTACGATAGATACTAATTCCGGATGAGAAGCTTCAAATCTTTTAACGGCAACAGACAAACCGTTGAGAGATATTTGTAGAAGTTCCGGATCCTTATTTATTTTTGTCGCTTCATGTGTACTAGCTTTTGCAAAATTCGCTAAACTTTGTGCGTTTTCTTGGTGAATTGGTGATACTTCTCCTATCTCTTTTTTTAAATCACCTATCAATCCTAGTAGTTCTTTTTTTTTATTGTCATCAACAGAATTTGCTTCTTTAACAATAAATTCCATTTTAGAAATCGTATCTTTTAACATACACTTCCACCTTTATACAAACTGCCATAAATCTAAGGAATGTTCTTTGTTTAATTTTGTAAACTGAAAAATTTATTTTCATCCATATTAACATCTTAGTTAGTATGGACACAAGCAGCAGCACATTTGATACCATCAATGGCAGCGGAAACAATCCCACCGGCATAACCTGAACCTTCGCCACATGGATACAAACCCTTTACCCGAATGTGTTCTAAAGTATTTTTATCCCTTGGAATTTGAATTGGTGAAGATGTCCGTGTTTCCGGTGCATGGACTACTGCTTCGTTGGTTAGATAGCCTTTCATTGCTTTTCCGAATTCCTTAAAACCATTTTGTAGAGATTTGTATATAAAGTTAGGAAATATTTCTTTTAAATCGACAGAAGTAATCCCGGGAGAATAGGAGGTTTTTGGCAGATTTGTTGAAACCTTTCCGTCTACAAAATCTGCTAACTTTTGAGCCGGAGCCGTCTGGTTTCGTCCCCCTAAAACCCAAGCTTTTTGCTCAATCTCTTTTTGGAATTCCATGGATGCTAAGGATCCATGCTTGGCAAAAGGCTTGAAATCTTCTAGTCTGACCTCCACCACGATTCCTGAGTTTGCCGTTGGTCTTGCTCTACGAGAAGAAGACCAGCCATTTGTAACAATTTCGTCTTGTTTTGTTGCACAAGCTGCAATAACACCACCCGGACACATACAAAAAGAATATACTCCTCTGCCATTTACTTGCTTTACGATACTATAGGAAGAGGGAGGTAAAAATTCACTTCTTGTAGTACAGTGGTATTGAATGGAATCAATAACCGATTGTTTATGCTCAACGCGTACTCCAATGGCAAGAGGCTTGGTTTCTATTTCTATATTTTTTCGGTTCAACAATTCAAAAATATCTCGCGAGGAATGTCCGGTTGCCAAAATAACCTTATCCGCTTGAAATGTATCACCGTCTTTTGTTTTGACTCCTTGAATTCGATCTCCATTTAGAATGAAATCGGTGACTCTCTTTTCAAAAAAGACAAGGCCACCCCTTTCTAAGATCGTTTCTCGAATTTTTTGTATAATTCGTGGGAGTTTGTTTGTCCCAATATGAGGATGAGCTTCTGTTAAAATGTCTCTTTTAGCTCCAAAAGCAACTAATAGTTCTAAAATTTTGGTAACATTTCCTCGTTTTTTGGACCTAGTGTAGAGCTTTCCGTCTGAATAGGTTCCGGCACCTCCTTCCCCAAAACAGTAATTGGAGTCTTCATTTACCTTATGGTGTACATTTATACTTCTGATATCCAAAATACGGCTTTTTACGTCTTTTCCACGCTCTAAAATAACCGGTCTGTATCCGGATTCAATCAATTTAAGAGCTGCAAATAGTCCGGCTGGTCCTGCTCCAATAATTATTACCTCTTTTTCGTTTTTTACATTCGGATAGTCTGGTTTGTGAACCGGTGCTTCGATAAAATCTTCCTGAATGTATACGCGAAGTTGGAGATTTATATACACTGTTTTTTGTCTGGCATCAATAGAATGATAGACAATTTCAATTGAGCGTATCTCTGTTAGTGAAATTCCAATTTTTTTAGATACGAATTTTTTTAGTTCGCTCTCTTGTCCAGCAATTTCCGGAGCTATTCTAATTTGGAGTTCTTTTATCATAAGACCTTTTTAGATTATATGGATGATCTTATAAAAAAGTGATGATTTTGTCAAGATTTTTAAGTTTTGATGCGTGGATTTGCCATGTTTTCATTAAAAGACCCATCCTTATCCAAATTTTTAAGGAGGCTGATTTCAGAGTTTTGATTTTTTGAGTATCTTGATTATTATATGGATAACTTCTTTGTAAACATACGGCTTTGAAATGTATCCGTTGAACCCAATCTCCAAACACCTGCTTTTTTCATTTTCCATAACATAAGCCGTCTGTGCTATGATTGGGAGCATATTTCCTGACTCCCTGATTCTTGCTGTGGTTTCAAATCCGTCTAATTTTGGCATATTTAAGTCCATCAAGATTAGATCATATTGATTGGCTTTTAGCTTTTCCAATACTTCCAAGCCATCCTTTACAAGAGTCGTTTTGATATCCGGAACTCCCTGAACCGTAATCATATCAATAAGCAGGTTAGCTGAAACAGGATCATCTTCTGCTATAAGAAATTTTTTCCCCTCAAGAAGGCTTAAATCAAAATAATCTTCTTTATCCAAACCCTGGTCGTTTAAACCATAGTAGGTAATTTCCGTAGGTAGAATGATACTAAAACACGTATTCACGTTTGGTTTTGATGTTACCTTGATTTCGCCTTTTAATAGTCTAGCCAAACCTCTCGTGATACTAAGTCCCAATCCAGTACCACCTTTGTTGTTATCTATTTTTGCAAACCTTTCAAATATAAACTCTAATTTATCTTGGGGGATTCCAATTCCGGTATCTTTTACAAACAATTCGATTTTATTTTTTCCAAGAACGTGGTATCCAAATTCAATACAACCTTCTTTTGTATTTTTCAATGCGTTAGAAATTAGGTTGTCCAGTATTTGCCTTATTCGATTCCTATCCGAAAGAATATATATGTTTTCTTTTTCCAGATATGTATCCAATTGAATTTTAGGATTTTTGATGGCGTATTCCATAGAACTATGAAAAACAAAAATGCTTTGGAGTTCGGAATTTAAATCAAAAAATTCGTGCTTTAGAGAAATGTGACCTGCATCTATTTTAGATATTTCAATCAGGTCATTGATAATTCTGAGTAGTTGTTCTCCGGACTGCTTGATGATAGATATATATTCTTGCATTTTTTTATTTTTTGGACTTAATCTTTCCAATAAACTGGAAAACCCCATAATTCCGTTTAAGGGTGTTCGGATCTCGTGGGATGTATTGGCTATAAATGCCGTTTTAAGAGCATTGGCTTTCTCTGCATTTTCTTTGGCTTGGATCAACTCCCCTTCAATTTTTTTTCGATCTGTAATGTCTTGGAAAGAACCATAAAGATGCGTTATATTTCCGTCTGCGTCCTCACGAGGATAGCCCCAAGCAAAACAATACCGAACGTTTCCGTCTTTGCGTAAAATTCTTAGTTCCAATTCATACGGAATTTTTTGCTCCAGAGCATTTCTAACGGCTTCTTGAAGGCTTTCCATATCTTGGGATTCAAACAATTCCGGATGTTTCAAAAAAGGCGGGGCTCCTTTTTTGGTGTCTAATTGGAAAATGCGAAACAACTCTTCCGACCAAATCACATTATCCGTAGCAATTTCCCATTCCCAACTTCCTATATGCGCAATACTTTCTGTAAGTTTCAGCATTGCTTCTCTTTCCATTCTTTTTTGTTCGGTTTTTTTTCGTTCCGTAATGTCTTGGAAAGTTCCATACAAACGTACGCATTTTCCATCTTTTAGTACAGGGTTTCCGATTGCATGAACCCATATTTTCTTGTTTTTATACGTGACAAAAGGAAGTTCTATGTCAAAGGCAATTCCATGGCTTCTTGCTTTATTGACAAGCTCTGATATGGTTTTTCTGCTATCTAATGTATAAAAATTGATTGCTTCTTCCAGAGTTGGATTGTATTCATTTGGGACTTCGTGGATTAGACGAGTTGTTTTTGTCCAATAAACCGTATTGGTAAACAAATTAATTTCCCATCCACCAACCTTTGCCATTTCACCTACTTTGTTTAAAAATTCTTCGCTGTCCTGCAACTCCTTCGTTTTTTCATTTACCAAATCTTCCAGGTGTCTTTTATGCCTTTCCAACTCCTCATTCATCACCTGTAATTCTTCTTTTGAAGTTTCTAATTCCTCGTTGGTACTTTGCAACTCTTCATTTGTACTTTGAGCTTCTTCATTTGCTGATTTCAACTCTTCATTGGCTGTTTCCAGAGCCTCAATAGTATTTTGGAGATATTCTTGCGTATCAAAAAGTTCTTTTTCCAACTCCAAAATGGTAGTGTTTGCATCTTTGCTATCTTTTGATTCGGCATTGTCTTTGACTTTTAGGCTGGTATTCTGAAAAACAACAAGTAGAAGTTCCAAAGAAACATTTTTAACCTTTATAGGAGATACACTTACATCTATAAAGTCATACTCACCATTTACTTTCACTTTTATACTTTTAAGAACACTTTCTTGTTGTGTTGTTTTTGCCTTACGAATACACCTTGCCAAAGGGATTTTTAAACCTTCTCTGGCAGTATGAATGATATTGTTTGTTATTTCCCCGGTAGGAATTTCCAGAAGTCTGCCGGTTCGTCCTTGAACATACAAAATATCCGAATGATAATTGATGATGGCACTGGGAGGAGTGAATCCTTCTATAATTAACTTTTGGGCAATTTCTTTAAGCGATTGACCTTCTTCCATGTCTATGGATTGGTTTTCATCTACATTTTTTGTAAAACTCCATATTCTTTCTCGAAATGCTCCTTGTTTAAGGTTTTGAAAGATTTTATATTTATAATTTACCGTTTTAAATAGGTTAGTGGAACTACCTAAAGATTCCGAATTACCTAAAACCAAAAATCCGCCGCTGTTTAAGGCAAAATTAAAACTATTAAAAACCTTTTTTTGGAGTTTTATATCCAAGTATATCAAGAAATTACGACAACTAATCAAATCGAGTCTAGAATAAGGAATATCTTGGATAAGGTTGTGTTCCACAAAAAGGAGCATTTCTCTAATCGACTTTTTTAACTGGAATCCGGTTTTCTCTTTTGTAAAATATCGTTTTACTAAATTATTTGGAATCATAGCAACACTATTCGGAGAATATACACCTTGTCTTGCTGTTTCCAAGCTATCTAAATCTATATCAGACGCAAATATCTGGACTTGAAAATCTAATTTATTCTCCTCCATATAGTGTTTTATTAGGATTGCCCAAGTATAAGCTTCTTCACCGGTAGAACACGCTGGAACCCATAGCCTTAATTTGTTATCAGAACTTTGAGAAAAGATTTTAGGAACTATTTCTTTAGCCGCAAAAGTAAATATTTCCGGATCACGGAAAAAACTCGTAACGGTTATCAAAAATTCTTTAAAAAGTACAGTTATCTCTTTATGGTTATTATTCAGTAATTCCACGTAATTTTTTAAATTGGAAATTTGATTTATTGTGAATCGCCTTTCAATGCGTCTATAAATTGTGTTTCTCTTGTACCCGGAAAAGTCATGTTTAGTATGATTTTTTAATAAATGCAGTATTTGGTTTATATACTTCTCGGATTCTTGATCGTCCAATCTAAACGTTTTTTTCCCATAAAATTCACTTTCGATAAAGGTGTAAATCTTTTCTGGTATTTTTTCAACCGGTAGGAAGAAATCAACCAAACCGGGAAAAATTGTTTCTTGTTGGGTTAAGGTATCGCCCTTTGTTTCCGGTGTATGAACCAACGTTAAACCTCCATAACCCTTAACTTCCCTTATACCGATTAGTCCATCCAAATCTTTTGAGGATAATATAACTGCTATGGCTTTTTCTTTTAACTCGGTTGAGAGAGATTTGAGTAAATGATAGGTAGGTAGCATTTGTTCTTTCTTTTGGTCGGAAACAAATAATTTTCCATCTCTAATGTTTACTTCTTTATCCAAAGAAATTGTATAAACATTTCCCGCCTGAACTTCCATGCCGTCTTGTGCTTGGAGCAAATCCATTTTCGTAATTCTTTTTATAAAATTATAAAAAGAATTATATAGTTCTAAGGTTAAATTATGGACAATAAGGATAGAAACTTCTTTTCCATAAGGAATGTTACTAAAAAAATTTTCCAATGCTTCCAAACTACTCTCGGAAGCTACCATACCGATTATAGGAAACTTAATATCCATATTTGATTTTCGACTATATAAGAAATTTTTCGTTTGTTTTTTTATACTGTAGTTGAATTGATTAGTCTTAAAGAATATCATCTTTAATACTTATTTTTTCCAACATTTCCGTTTCGATAGGTAAAATCCACATTCTTTGAAAATCCGAAAATCCTTTGGGATTGTAGTAACAAAAATAAAATTGAAATTTGTATCCGGATTTGGTTTCATATTCTTCAAAGCCCATAATATGAGAGTTTTCTTTGTTTGTTAGTTTGAATCCTTTTTTCTCAAAATGAACTTTTAACCTTTCATAAAAGCTTTCATTGATTCGAATATCAAAACGAACCTTTTCTAACTTTTCCAGGTTTGAGATTATGTTTTCATAAATTGTATATTCTTCTATAATCTTTTTTGTTTGCGGATTTAGTTTTTCAAAATTTCCTGCCAAAGAAACCAAAGCCCTGATTTCCGGAAATCTATTAATGGCTCTATCAAAGTATTTTTTATTATTTATCATCAATTCATAAATAGAAATATGTTCTAGTCTTGCAGCCAAGTTTACGTCTTCTCCAGTAACGGTAAAATCCCTCACAATTTCATTTCCTAAGTTGGAACGAAGGATTTGTTTTCCAAAGCTGATTCCACTTCTCAAACCCAGTATGGAATCTTTCATATTATTTTTTATCAATAACTGGTTTAAAATTTTGCAAAGGTCAAAAATCGCAAAAAAATTATTCAATACCGTTTCGGTTTCAAACTCCTTTTGCTCGATATCCGAGTGATCTTTCAAAAAGATACACATTACGCTATCACCCATAAATTTATCAATTCGACCATTGTACTGACTACTAATCAGTTTTGTTTGCTCAAAAAAAGGTTGTTGGATTTTATTCCTATAAAAATTTTTTCCATGCTGGTTTAAAAAGCTTGTACTAGAACGCAAATCAGAGAAACTGATACATCCTTCTTCGACCTTATCAGAAACTCCAAAAAGCAACACTTCTTTTAATTTCTCACTTTCTTTTTTTGTATCCTTTTGAGTTTCTTCTCTTTTTCCGGAACGACTTAGACACCTATCTCGGAACTCACGTTTCAAAAAAGAGAAAATTTGTTCAAACTCTCTATTGGCTTCAATCCCTTTTAACTTTATAAAGTTCTCAACGTTTTCGAGGTGAGTGATTTCGGTTTCTTTTTTCAAATTTTTGTTGGATGAAAACCTTTTAAAGAGTATGGTATTCTCATAACCAAAATCCGGAGTCATAATCTTATCATTGTGGGTTTTTTCCACCTTGCCTAAATAAACAATTTCATCCGGAAACATGCTAGATAAAGAACTATCAAGAGCATACAACCATAATATACTTGTTGGATAATTTACATTGTAAAAGTTCCCTTCAATCCACTCCAAATAACCATCAATTGACTCGACATCTGTAATGGGAACAAACAAACATGTGAGGTCTTCTAGCGGGGCGGAACAATAGTAGAGCCTACAAAGATTATCTGTAGTAATTACTTCCGTATCATTTTTGTCTTTTAGATTTAATTGTCTAGGGGATATTTTTTTCAAAAAACGCCATAAACAAATATTCTCCTCTTTATTTTTATAAGCTTTCAGAGCATAATTTAAGAGGTGATAATTTAGCTCCGAATAATAATTCCCCTCAATTGGTTGAATTTCATTTGTATTTATATTTTGAAGAGATTGTTCGATTCTACTCTCTATCGTATTTTGATCACTTAATATCTTTATCTCGTTTAATAATTCGTTTGTAATTTTGTATGCTGTATCCATTTTAATTCTTTATGAACCATTTTTATAATATATACCATGATTAGAATGATTTTCGGGATTGCCATGATTTAACTTTTTTGATTTTAAAGGACTTTCTTTAGTTTTATATCCGCAAACCACTCTGTTTTCAGTATATCTCCCTAATAAATATTTCTTGATTGAAATTTGTCTACATTTATTCTTGTTATTTGAAAAAATAAAACTATTTTTGGTAAAAATGGGAAGTGTAAAGGATACAATTCAGGTAGTAGCCAAGGCAAAATAAATGAAAAATATCTTTATAAATACTGTAATAATTCTATCTTTTATACCTTTTTGTAACCTCTTTTCAAAAGATTTTAAATTATCCGGATTGGAAGAAGGGGACATTATTTTTCATGAATCCAAGTCAAGGCAAAGCATTGCTATAAAGTTGGCAACAAAATCAAAATACACTCACCTCGGAATTATTTTTAAATACAAAAATGTTTACCAAGTTTTGGAAGCCATTGAACCGGTAAAAATTACTTCTCTAAATTCATTTATAGAAAGAGGAAAAAACAACCACTTTGTTATCAAGCGATTAAGAGATAGAAAAAAAATCTTAAGCAAAGAGGTTGTTCAAAAAATGAAAACGTATGGGAATTCTTTGTTGGGAAAGCACTATGATATTTATTTCGAGTGGGATGATAAGCGTTTTTATTGTTCGGAGCTAGTTTGGAAGCTTTACAATAAATTTGCAAAAGTACGAATTGGTGAATTAAAAAAGCTAAAAGATTTTGATCTATCTTCTCCAATGGTGAAGAGTTTAATCGAAAAAAGGTTCGGCGCAAAAATCAATTACGAAGAACCGGTTATATCCCCTAATGATATGTTTCTATCAAAAGAATTGATCACAGTGGTTGACTAGTCCGATTATCTCTCTACTGTGGATATATGCAATGTCTTGGCTACAATGTTCCAAATTCCTTTTCTTCATCATACCATATTAGATAGGTTTTGATTTTAATTTCGTTTATGGTTTCCTCACTTTCTTTCACAAACTCAACGTTAACTGTATTGTCTACAAATATCAAATAAATGCCTTCCTTTATACATGCTCTTTGACAGTAATACGAAAGTTGAATTTTCCCTTTTTGAAAATGGGAAGGACTGTAATATTTTTTTGCTTCTATAAGGTATTCATGTCCTTTGACGTTGATAATCATATCCGTATTTCCCAAAGAAACGTAAGCTTCCCTGTAACTTTTCCCTTCTATCTCTTGCAAAAAGATACTAATAAACGTCTCAAAACTGTAAATCATCGCTGCTTCAGGAATAGATTTGAATCTACCCTTTTTATCTTTTACCCTATAGGGACGAAAGCCTCTTAGTTGAATATGATGTTTATAACTATTCATTAGTTTGTCAAAGTTGATCTTTCCGGTATCGGTCAAATAGGATTCGGAAAGCATATTTTTGGCAATTCGCACACTTTCACCATTGGTATAAGGATACAATGCTTTGTACAATCGTTTTCTATACAGAGGAACCCAAAATTCTACATTTCCATCTTTTCCTTTTTTGAGAAGTCCATTTGCATACAAGACTTTTATGGATGGTCTGTCAATTTCAAATGGAATATCTTTTTCCATAAAGAGGAGTGATTCTACGAATTTCCTATGTTTGCTCGCAATTTTCAGAATATTGGCAATGTTTTTATCTATTGCTTCTGTTAGATACCAGTCCTCAACTCGGAGATAGTCCTTATAATCTATCTTTTCCTTGTTTATATTTTTCTCCACCAATTGTCTGGCAAACCCATTCACAAGACCGGGTTGGTTTGCCGTTATTTCGCTGATTTTAGCTTTCACCCTGTCTTCAAACAATTGTCCTGTTTCCGTTTCGTGTTGTCCGAGGAGTTCCTTTGTTTCTTCGTTTGTGAAATAGGGAACAACCAGATCGTCTGCAATGTTAAACGGACTTGCATTGTCCTGAATGATTCCAGTTATATTGGATACTCCTACTAGGATTACGCTTTTTAAACAATGACTATCTCTAGTATGGTAAAGATTACGAATTGTATGTAAAAATTGGTTGAAAAGATCAGGGTTCAGTCCTTCGATTTCATCACAGATTAAAACGAACTTTTTATCACGAATCGACAACAATTCATTTGTTAAACCAACAAATGAATTCGCTTTTAATTCAATTTTCCAAAATTCTAAAAAGTACAAAGCAAAAGAATGAAACAATTCTAACTCTGTAGCCGTTTTATAATTTTCCAGATTCACGTAAGCAACCTTGTAGTCTTCTTTTTCTAGTTCTTTTGCCAAAAAACGAAAGTAGGTGCTTTTTCCTGTCTGCCTGGGTGACCATATCGTAAAGTACCTGTTTTTGTAAACAAGGTCTTTCCCCTTAGCTATCAAATCCAGCCGATCTAAAGTATAATGTTCGCTCGGAATATTTGGTCCGGATGTATTAAAATAACGGTTTCCTTTCATGGAGTTGTAGCTTGATTTATATCTAATATTTGTAAAGGAAATTTTAATTTTGCTAATCTTCATCTAATCCTGATGAAATTGTATTTTGGGACATAATGTTAGAAATAGAAAAAATTATAGTGTTTGACTAGTATGCTATTTTTATTGTTGTAGTAACAAATACATAAATGAGGATAAAAAGCCTTGAAGCAGTGGTATGAATTACTCTTTGAAAACTACGGGAAAAAATACGATACTGAAAATTTTACTCAAGGGACAATGGGTGAGTGTGATTTTATTGAAAAAGAGATCAACTTCGATAAATCCAAAAAGATAATTGATATAGCATGTGGAACAGGAAGACACTCCATTGAGTTGACAAAAAGGGGGTATAACGTAATTGGTATTGACTTGTCCGAATCTCTGTTGGAGAGAGCGAGAAAAAAAGCAAAAGAACAAAACCTATCCATAAGTTTTTACCAACACGACGCAAGAAAACTCCCGTTTAAAAATGAGTTTGATTTGGCAATCATGCTGTGTGAAGGAGGCTTTCCTTTAATGGAAACTGACGAGATGAACTTTGAAATTCTAAAAAATACCTGGAATGTTTTAAAGTCTCCGGGTAAACTGATATTTACCACTCTGAATGGTTTGTTTCCTATATTTAATTCCATTGAGAAGTTTTGTGCCATAACAACAATGGAAGGAAACGCTACCTATAACAATAACACCTTTGATCTGATGACATTCCGAGACTACAATATAACTAGGATTGAGGATGATTTGGGAAACCCAAAAGAATTAGAGTGTAATGAAAGGTATTATATCCCACCGGAAATAACATGGCTACTCAAATCACTGGGATTTTACAAAATTGATATATACGGAGCCAAACTCGGAAAGTTTTCGAGAGATGACAAATTAACAAAAGATGATTTTGAAATGTTAGTAATTGCTGAGAAACAATGAATTCAGCTTACTCTCTTACACAATCCCAACTGACAGACTTTTTACTAAACGTAGCCATTGTAAGACCTGTTTTTATTTGGGGTGCACCAGGAATAGGAAAGTCAGCCCTTGTAGAAGATTTTGCTTCTCAAGTTGGGCTTGCCTGTATTTCTCTTTTAGGGAGTCAACTTGCTCCGGAAGACATTATTGGTGTCCCACAGATAGTTGATGGGAAAAGTCGGTTTTGTCCTCCTACAACCATTGCTTTGGATGATCCGTACTGCCTCTTTTTGGATGAACTAAATGCTTGTTCACATGAAGTCCAAAAGGCATTTTATAGCTTAATCCACGAAAGAAGGATTGGCGAATACCAACTTCCCAAAGGCTCTGTTATAATAGGAGCTGGGAATCGGGCACAAGACAACGCCATTGTGAAGCAGATGTCCTCAGCACTGATCAACCGTATGGTTCATGTTCATTTGCAAGTTTCCACAAAAGACTGGCTGGATTGGGCGAAACAAAACGACATTCACCCCTATATTCTGGAATACATTCAAATTCGTCCTGATCATTTGTGGAGTCAACCACCAAAACACGAAGAAACCTTTTCCACACCAAGATCGTGGCATATACTTAGTGATGCTCTTCATAATTTTGGTGAGGGAATCACAGATGTTATGTTTGAAGCGTTGACTAACGGTTGTTTGTCACCTGGTCACGCTGTACAGTTTCGAGCATTTCTCAAACAAATTAAAAATAAGTACCAACTAAATGCCATATTAAAAGGAGATGCCAAATGGCCTTACAAGCCAGAAGATAGAGACGTTTTATATTTTTTAGCTCAATCTTTTCGTGCCAGACTTATCAAGGAATTACCCGAAAACAAAAAGTCATTGTCTAACGAAAACCAAGAATTTGTTCATCAATCAAAGTCTTTGTTAAAAGAACTCGCCATTTTAAGCTTAGAAATTGCTCAGATGGTTGTAGTGGAAGATAAAAATCTAGGTAAACTTCCGGATTGGTTTTTATTGGAAATAGTTCGAGATTTGCCGAGACTCGCTACTAAAAAAAATGAAACCTAAATCAAAAAAATCTCAAATCAATATTGCAGAAGAAAAATTTAATTCCGGTTTGCAATTGCTGCGATTGCACCCTTTGTTTGGCTACCTAAAAAGAGAGGCTTCTATTTACAAAGATACAAATTTCAAATACTGCCCCAAAACCGGTTGGGCAGTGGTAACTTCCAAAGGAGAAATATTCTACCATCCTACTCGCAGAGGCGAGCCGGAAGAATGGATGTATGTACTCTGCCATTGTTTATTGCATCTCGGTTTTGGCCACTTTGAAAAGAAGAGTTCTCTACTGCCTTGGAATATAGCTTGTGATGCCATTATTACCAAATTTTTAAAAGAACTAAAAGTAGGAAACCCGCCTTTGGATATAAGTTCCAATACGGAATTTACCTTTGGAAATGAAGAAAAATTCTACCAACACTTTTTGGAATATGGAATCGATCCAAAATTCTATCAGTATAGCACATCAGGTAGCGGTTTGGATATGTATTGGACAGAAGAGGATGAAACAAAACACGGGAAAAATCTGGATTTATGGCAAAAAACAATGGCTTCTGCTTTATCACAAGCCGTTGTAGACTCTGTTGACGTTGCAGGCGGAATTGATCCAAGACAAAAATCAAAAACAAAAGCGGCTTTGACTAAAGAATGGTTTATAAGTAATTATCCTTTGCTTGGTGCGTTTGCTTCCGTCTTTGACATTGTGGAAGACAGAAACGTATGTTCAAGGGATGGAATTCAAGTAGCTGCCGTAGATTCGGAGCTAAAAGAAATCTATATAAACCCTTCCAGTAACTTGAATGATGAAGAACTAAGGTTTGTAATTGCTCATGAAATATTACACGTTGGGTTAAGGCACGAAGTCCGCAGACAAGGTCGTGATTCATATTTCTGGAATGTTGCCTGTGATTACGTAATCAACGGATGGTTGTTAGAAATGGGAATAGGAGACCCTCCCGAAGTAGGAATACTACACGACCCGGAGTTGAAGGGAATGTCTGCGGAAGAATTGTACGACAAAATTGTAAAAGATTTACGAAGATTTCGCAAGCTTAGAACACTGGCAGGATTAGAAAGTTGTGATATTCTAGAACGATCCAAACCAGTTTGGTGGAACACACAAGAAGGTGTTTTGTTGGATGAATTTTATAGAAGAACCTTGAGTCAAAGTCTGGAATACCACAGGAATTTTTCAAGAGGCTATTTGCCTGCCGGTTTGATCGAAGAAATCAATTCCATAAGCCAACCTCCTATCGCTTGGGATGTGGAATTGGCAAGATGGTTTGATGAACACATCATTCCACCTGAAAAAAGGAGAACATACTCAAGGCTAAGTAGAAGGCAATCCTCGACTCCCGATATACCTCGACCTGGTTGGCATCTTCCATCCGAACTTTTGGAGAGCCATACCTATGGAGTAATTTTAGACACATCCGGTTCTATGGATAAAAAGCTATTGGCAAAAGCATTAGGTACAATTATAAGCTATAGCATTTCCAAAGAGGTTCCTTATGTTCGCCTTGTATTTTGTGACGCAACCTATTATGACGAAGGATTTGTAAAACCGGAAGAATTGGCAGAAAGAGTAAAGGTAAAAGGGCGAGGTGGAACAATTCTACAACCTGCTATCCGTTTTTTGGAAAATGCTAAGGACTTTCCAAAAAAGGCACCTATTTTAATTATTACCGATGCCGAGTGTGATAATCTGATAATCAGAAGAGAACACGCATTTTTAATACCTAAAGGTAAAAAGCTTCCCTTTCTTCCCAAAGGAAAAGTATTTACGGTTTCCGACTCTGTAATATAAAAGCATTTTTAGATAGACACTAGGGAATGTAAATTTTTATTATGAAGGATACTTTAGGAGATAATTATGTTATTTATAATAGAGAAATTTCGGAAAGCTATATACTTCTTTTTTTATATGAGTATTGTAGTATGTTCTTCGGCACCTCCTCCCGTAGAGCATATTAATATCGGTAGATTTCAATCTTTTGAAGATTACCAGTCTTTTTACAATTGTGGTTCTTTGTCAGATGATGGTTCTGAAAATATAAGCAATTATCCGAGGTTTCCTTATCTTCAAAAAGAGTGGGATGGAAATGATTTTCAAGATGCTATTGGTGTGTTAGAGCAGATTTCTGATTTTAACTATCCAAGACATTGTAGTCCCGTTACCGGGTTGATTTTTGAACGTTTTATAACGTGGGATAATTTTAAATCCTTTCATGCTCCCGGATCGGGGGGGCAAAACAATATGGAACGTTTTACTCATATGTACAAAAGTTTTTTTGCTCTCTTCACAAAATACGCCGAAGCCAATGAAGAACATGGTTTGTATGAGAGAGAATTATATTTTTTACTTCCGACATCTATAGAATTAATGAATAGGCTTGTAAATATGGTATTGCAGCAATCCAATTCTATTCCTATTTATCATCCGAATTATAACGGATTCCAAACAACACGCAACAAAACAATTGGCGACTTAAACTTTTTAATCAACAACGCACTGGATTTAATTTCCAAAAGTAAAGAAAATGAGCACGATCAATTAATTGTTAGTAATAGGTTACTTATGAGTTTTTTTGGCATGATTTACTTTGTGAATCAGCACAATAGGATTAAAGGAAATGAAATATTCCAAAAGCTAGAAAAAAAATCAAGCAATTTACAACTAGCAGCAAATTATAATAAACTCTCAAGATTATTTTATAGTCGATAGATTCCGACACCTCATTATTTTATTACTTTGTGTTAAGATTATTTGATTTTCAAGATTTACTGAATTGATTAAATTGATTTATAAGAATTTTTTTATTGGGAAGTTTTAGAATGAGTGAATTTGTTATTAAACGAGCCGACGGAAGTGAAAGAAAAATATCCGGTTATATGTATGCTGCACCTGGAGGTGACCGCAAAAAATATGCTTCCGGAAAATACGGTGAGGAAAAACTGCCACCCAAAGTAGATTTAAGGCATTATATGACTAATGTAGAAAATCAGGGTGAATTAAACAGTTGTGTGGCAAATGCTGTAGCTGGAGCCTATGAATATTTGGTAAAAAAACACAAAGGCATAGACCAGTATGATGTAAGCCGTTTGTTTATCTATTACAATGCAAGACAATTGGATAATATGGAAAATGAAGACGCTGGTTCTTTTATTGCTTCGGCTATCGAAAGCCTAAAAGAACATGGGGCTTGTTCCGAAGATACTTGGCCCTACGATCCGGAATTGGTGAACGAAGAACCGGAAGAAGATGCTTATGTGGAAGCTGCTGAATTTTTGGTGGAGGATGTCGAATGGATTCCAACAGACTTATTCTCATGGAAACATTCTCTTGCAGAAGGCTATCCGATAATCTTTGGAATTTCTCTTTTTGAATCTTTTGATTATCAAAGGAAAAAGGGTTTGGTTCCCATGCCCACCGAGAAAGAAACGTCCAGAGAGTCTCATGGAGGACATGCCATGTTGTGTGTGGGATATTCTGACCCGGACAAATTGTTTATCGTACGCAATTCATGGGGAAACGATTGGGGTGACAACGGATATTGCTATATTCCCTACAATTACTTAATCAATGAAAAGTTTAATGGTGGAGATAGTTGGATAATCAGGCAGCTAGACAATTTTGAAGTGGATGAAGAAACTTGGGGTGATGATTCTTCTATTACCGGTGACTACGAAACCGAGCTTGCAGAGATGTCTGATGAAGATTATAACGACATGCTAGACGATATGGGTGAGTATCCTCTTGAATTCAGGATCGCTCACATAATGCTGTACGGAGCGAATGAGGATGGTGAAATAAGTGAAGAAGAATATGATGAGATTGCTGCTTACCTAAGAGATACACTCGACAAATTAGGTGTGGAATTAGATGCCAAAAAAATACTTAAAAATTGTATGAAAGAAATCGACAACGAAGATTTACTCGAAGAATCCGTAGAGTTGCTTGGTGAGTATTTGTCAAAATCACTACTAGCCAAAATAGCCAAAGACGTAGAAGAGATTATTGGAATAGATGATTTATCAGAGGAAGAAGAAAATTTTGTATATGGCTTAGTAGAAGCTTGGCAGATTGAAGAAGGAGAAGACGAGGATTAAATAAGTCTTTTTTAGTAATCAATGGTAAGGGCTTAATCCCCTTACCGTTGGGATTTGTAAATAAAAATACATTACAATTGATTTTTAAGCCTTATATTTGAGAAAGATTTAACTTTTTTTAAAAAAAATCGTAATTTTTTTTAAGATTTTAGGTACCAACTCTTCATTTTTATACCCATTATAAGTATAAGGGAGAATAAAAATGAATACCATGAGTTATGTTTTTAGTGCAAATTTGGAAGGATTAAACGCCAGTAGCGTACGAGTAGAAGTTAATATAAAAAGGGGAATTCCAAGGTTTTGTATAGTTGGTTTGGCTGACGCTTCCATACGAGAAGCCGTTGATAGAGTTCGGATTGCTATAGAAAATAGCGGTTACGAATTTCCATTGCAAAATATATTGGTAAATCTTGCACCTGCCGGTCATAGAAAAGAAGGGAGTTGGTTTGATCTATCTATTGCTCTTGCCATACTAATTGTAACGGAACAGATAGACCTTAAAATCGACCTTGAAAAATTTTTATTTCTGGGTGAATTGGGCTTAGACGGGAGTATAAAACCAATGAAAGGCTTGATTAATGTTTTGTTTAGCATCGAAAAAGACAGTTTTTCATCTGTTGTGATTCCAAGTGAAAACCGTTTTGAAGCTTCTCTTGCCAAACACCTGAATATTTATTGCGTGTCTCATTTAAATGAGCTGAAACAAGTTTTAAGTGGAAACAAACCAAAAGAAGAGGTTGGAAAAACCTATACGCCTGTCGCTGAGAATTTACCAACTATACAACTCTATAACGATCAACTTCTTGCCATGAGGGCTTTGATGATTGCCGTAGCCGGTAGACATCATTTACTTATGCTTGGAAACCCAGGAGCAGGCAAAACCATGTTGGCAAAATTAGCATCCACTCTACAGCCACCCGCAACTGAAGAAGAATATTTGGAAATTTTGCGTATCAAATCCAATGCTGAGCTTATTCTGAATGAAAAATCTCTTTTGGTTCACAGACCTTTCAGAAGCCCTCACCATACCGCTTCCGATATTTCGATAGTAGGTGGCGGTAGAGACTTGAGGATGGGCGAAGTTACACTTGCTCACAATGGCATTTTATTTCTGGATGAACTGGGAGAATTCAAACCCCAGGTCATACAGGTTCTCAGAGAGCCTATGGAAGAAGGGAAAATCACCATTTCAAGGGTTAGCGGTCATTATACATATCCGGCTTCGTTTCTTTTGATATCCGCTACAAATCCCTGCCCTTGCGGATATTTTGGTAGCAACGAAAGACAGTGTTTATGCTCGATTTCCAAAGTGAAAAAATACGTTCAAAAGTTTTCCGGTCCTTTTATGGATAGAATTGATCTGGAAGTTGAGCTGAATATTTACAAAAACGACTCTCGAAAACAAGAACCTGTAAATCTGTCCGAAATGTATGACAAAATTGTCTATGCAAAAGAAATGCAAGATGCCCGCTATAAACAATACAAATACAACTTTAATGGAATGGTAAATGGAGCTGATATGGAGAATTTCTTTTTGTTTGATGGGAATACAAAAGGGGTTTGGGATATGTTAAAGGTTCAACTTTCTAGCAGTATCCGAAAACTAAATATCATAAAAAAAGTGGCAAGGACAATTGCAGATTTAGAGAAAAGTGAGCTTATCAAAGAAAACCATATTTTTGAAGCTCTGAGTTATCGAAGTTTTCAAAACTATTTGGTAAAATTGGCTGCTTAAGTAACGTGAGTTAGATATAAAGTTTTTTTCTAAAACTATCTTATCCATTGATAAAACAGGGTTTATTACAATGTATAGAAAAATAAAGAAATACAATTTTTTTAATAATGGCTTCATTTGATTAGTCCTTTTTAAAATGAGTTTGATAAAATTTAAATTTGTTTATTCAAGATTTTTCTTAAATAACAAAAAAGTCAAATATATTTATTAATAATTCACATTCTGATTTGTAATTCATTTTTGAAAAAATCTTATTTTTTATTGACTAAACAAATGATAGCCTATAGAGTTGTATTATGGGACTGCCAAACTACATAGTACAACAATTTCCGGCAGAAATCAGGACTCCAATAACCGTTCTGGGAGAATGGATGTCAGAAAATTCAGTCAAACGAGAAGACTTTAGAGAGCTAAAAAATACGGTTGTTTCTATTGCAAAAAGTGTTCAAGAACTTGCTGAAGCTCAAAAACGGACCGAAAATCGGATGGAAGAACTCGCTCTGTATATGAAAGAAGGATTCAAAAGGGTGAACGAACAGTTTTCTACCCTGGGAAGTCGATGGGGTATCAAAACCGAAAATACGATTCGGAACACCATAAAAACACTTTTGGAAAATTCGGGTTATACCGTAAGCAGAGGCTATTATGCAGATAGAGAAATTGATGTCATTATCAAAAACGGTGAGCATATTCTACTCGAAATCACTTCTTCTGCTCTTAAAAAAGACGTTAGAAACCTAAACAAATCCGCAGAGGACTATCAAACCAAGGTAGGGATTGAGCCAAAACTTATGATTGCTGCTATCTATATTCCTCCAACCGTAATGCGGGAAATCGTAGAATCACCGAGAAAGATTGAGATTTTTACTGACGAAGAAGAGGACGATTTTTAACTTAAAAAGCTAAAATCTCATTCAAGCGGTAATCTCACAATGAATGTTGTTCCTTCACCCGGTTCGCTCTCTACCTCAATTTTTCCATTATAAATCGAAATCAGTTTGGATATGTAACCCAAACCAAGACCAATTCCCGTTGACGGCTTAGTGGAGAAAAACGGGTCAAATATCCGGTGCAGATGCTCTTTTTTGATTCCCATTCCGGTGTCTGTGACCTCTATTCTGCAAAAGTTGTCTTCCTTTTTGCATACTACCTTGATTAGCTTTTCTTTTGTATATTGTGTGTATTTATCCGTCAGAGCGTCTTTTGAGTTCAAGATTAGATTTTTCACTATCGAATCAAAATGGTCGTCATTTCCCAATATTTCAACTTTTTCTATGTCCGTTTGAAAGGTAATTCCGTAACCCGTAAATTCTTCCTGGCTTTCGTTTAGGATTTTTTGGATCACACTTTCCATATTGACTATAAATTCTCCTTTTGTCACCTGACCTACTTCGGAATAATTCAAAATCTCTGTAGTGACTCGTAAGCCCCTATTCGTTGAACTGCTTACAATTCCCAAAATTCTTTCGATTGTTTCTTCATTGGTGTTGATGTCCCGCATCAAAAAGGCAATGTCTTGCATGGTTTTTGGGTCAACCAAAGGTTTTATTTTTAGGAAAATTTCTTTGAGCATTGTGCTGTTTTTTGAGCATAGACTTTCTTCGTTTTCCTTCTGTGGAATGATCTTGCCGATCACCAGTTTTGCCCCAGCCAGAGCATTCCGCATTTCGTGGGCAAAACCTCCTGCGAGTTGCTTTTCGAGGGCTTGTTTTTCGAGCTTCACGATCTTTTTGTGAGCGTCCTCTAACTGAGTTGTTCGTTCTACAACTTTATCTTCTAGAGTCTGATTGAGTTCTTCTAACTTTTGATTTGTTTCACCGATATTATCGAAGAGTCTAGCGTTTTCGATAGAAATGGCAGATTGTGTTGCCAAGATTTTTAAGGTCTCGATTCTATCGTTTGTAAAAACAAAAGGAGTATCTGAGTTTTCTATATACAATAAACCTATCAATTGCCCTTTATTGGAAATGGGAATGCATAGAATAGATTGAACTCTTTTTTGTATGATATAGCTATCTTTATTGTATTTTATATCTTCGAAAGCATTGTCTGATACGATATGTTGATGCGTGTGAATAACATAGTTTACAATAGTATTTGGTATTAGATTTTCCTGAATCAGTTTAGAGTGTAGAAAATTGGATATATTCCTTTTTACATCTTTTTCTGCTTCTATTAAAAATTCATTATTTGTTTTTAATAAAAGTAAAGCTCGATCAGCTCCTGAGTTTTCTATTACGATTTGCATGAAAGTGCTTAAAAGTTTCTCTAACTGGACCTCTCCGGAAATGGTATTATTGGCTTTAAGTACGGAAATCAAATCAATAGAGCCTAAATCTTTTCCCGAAATGTAATTTCCCGATTCTGTCGTTTGTGTAACTTTTCTTAGACCCGCAGTTCCATAATAAGTTTTAGAGTTTTTTAAAGTGCTTGTTGCGGAATCATTTTTTCCTAATCTCTGTAACTTTACTTCACAGCCCCACCTCTCATAAGCATACAATGCATCTATATAAAAAGGCTTTGCGACTTTATCACCAAATCTATTTTTATAGAATTCCGCTGCGAGTTCACTTGCTACAGCTTCCCATTGCCAAAAGCCATTTTTTCTGGCATTTTGAATCGCATTTTCATAATACTTACTAGCATTGGAATCTTTATTTTTTAATCTATTCCATTCTCCTAACATAAGGTCTTTAAGATGTTTAAAGTTTTCCGGACAATTCTCTGAAAATTTTTCCAGTTTTTTTATGATTCCGTTTAATCTGAATTTTTCAAAAATTGAAAGCTTTCTTTTTTCCTGCTCAGCTTGCTTTATTGTGCTGATTCCGTATATAAATAAAAATTCTGCTGACCTAAGATATAAAGAAACATATTTATAATATTTTAATACTGTGGGTGCTTTATCGAGTACTTCATTGTATTTCTCATGAAAAAATGAAAAATATATACTATCAATGGTTATGAAACTAAAACCAAGTAAGTTTTTGTCTTCCAGGCATTGCTTAAGTATTTCCTCTCCCCGGAAAGGTTCATAATCAAAACTTATTGCCTCCGGATCGGATAACGCATTTATCAAGATATAACTGCTTGCAAATAATTGAATGGCGTAATCATCTTTAGACTTTTTAAAGTATAGCAAGTTTGCTTTTGACTCTTCTCCAAGTCGTCTTAAGTTTTGTCCCGAATTGATCTTCAAATAAAAAGCAGAAACTATTGAAAAATTTGCATAGAATATATCACCGACTCGTAAAGAAGTATGAAAAACAGAGGTTAAGTTGTTAATAGTTTCCGGTAGGTTATATTTCCAGCCAGACAAATATAAGTATAGTACGTATTCGAGTTTTCCTTTCTGAAATGAATTGTTAAACTTTCGATTTTGCTCAAGGGCAATCTCCGAAAACCTAAGAGCTCCATCTAGGTCTTTAAAAGCTTCCATTAAAATCATTCCAAACCCACTGAATGCCATTGCTGAATCTTTTGTATTTCCATTTTTCATACAAAAGTTGAAAACTCTTAGTACCATCAAGGCAAAAAGATTTTGATCATACACAAAAGCACTTGGTCCTATTTCGGAAAAAACAGAGATTCCGGAGATAATTGCTGGATCGTGTATTTCCGGTAAGTTTACCATATCCTGGTTTGTTTTTTTGCGGATCAGGAATAGTGATTTAAATAGACTTCCTAAAATTAAAAATTGTAAAGTTAAGAAGCTTGCATTTTTAGGAAGAGATATACCAATTTCTTTTAAAACATCCAATCCTATTTCCACTGCTTTTTTTAAGTTATTTTTTTTTGAATACAATCTTAACCAATTTTCCAGAACTTTTATTCTTTCACTTTTTTCCTCACAATAATTAAGAATGAATTGAAATAATTCTTCTGCTTCTTCATAGTTTGAAAGTAGATATTCAATTTCAGAATATTCAATATAAAGATTAATTATATTTGTATTTTTCTCTTTAATTGCATTTTCAGGCAATAGGGAAATTGCATTTTTATAGTAGTGTAAAGCGGAATCATAAGCGGAGGCTTGTTTGGACTTTTTTCCCGCCCTGATGTTAAAATCAAGTGCAAGTTTTTTATCTTCCGGAGATAAGGCAACAAGCGTCTTATTAAAATGATTGACTATCGTTAAAATAGTATCCTCTATGAAATCCTCTGTCGAGTCTTTTAGATAAGATTTTGCAATTTGAAAATGATAATTTGTAAGTTCTTCATTGGATATTAAAGAATATGTTGCCTGCTGGATTCGATCATGTGAGAATATAAATTCAATATCAACAATTTCTTCCGATTCTCTAATCTCTGTGATAAATTTATATTTTTCATCAAAGGTATAGATAAGTTCTTCTTGTAAAAAAATTTCTATTTGACTACCGATTTCTTGTAAAGAAAGCTCAGTGCAGGATTTGAGTGTTTTGATTGAAAATTTATTTCCTATACAGGAAGCAATTTTCAATAGTTCTAAATATTTGGAATCTAATTTTTTAATTTTATTTACCATCAGATCAACTACATTATCTGTAATCTGAAACGATTCTATTTTTTGGAAAATCCAATTCCATTGTTGTTGATTATAATCAAAGTATAATAAATTTTCATCATAGAGTGTTTGTAAAAACTGATATATGAAAAATGGATTTCCTCCGGTTTTTTTCTCAATTAGTTCGGATAGATCTTTAACTTGTGATTCATTTTTATAGAAAGAATCACACAAAAGATTCGCAATATCAGATTTCTTTAAAGGTTTTAAAACAAGTGAGTGAACTTCCACCTTTGCTTTTTTTATATCGGTAAGCATATTAGAAAACGGATGAGTTGCATCTACTTCATTGGATCTATAAGCACCAATAATTAGTATATGCGTCATATCTGATAATAAAATTAGGTCCTTAATAAAGTGAATTGTCTCCAGATCTCCCCATTGGAGGTCATCGAGAAAAATTACCAGAGGGTTTTTCTCATTTGCAAAGATGCTCAAAAAATTTAGTAGAGTATTTTTGAATCTATTTTGAGATTCTTTGGGAGGGAGTTCTAATGGTTCCGGTTGTTTTCCTATGATTAATTCTAATTCCGGAATTACCTGAGTTATTACAGCTGTATTCTCCTGTAAATTATCAATAATTTCTTTCTCAATTTTTTTAATAGTTTGTGTTGATTCTCCTATATAAGCAATCATCAGTGTTTTAATCGCATCTATTAATGCAGAGTAAGGAACATTTATTTTGTATTGATCGAATTTTCCTGCAATAAAGTTACCATTCTTTGCTGTAATTGGCTTGTGTAGTTCATTTACCAAAACGGATTTTCCTATACCGGAATATCCTCCTACTAGATAAAGCTCTTTAGTCCCATTAACAACCTTGGAAAATCCATCCAATAAATATTGTAATTCAATTTCCCTTCCGTATAATTTAGGACTTAAAGAAAACCTGGTCTGAATATCTTTTTCTGCGATCTGAAAAGAATACTTTTTGCCTTCTAAATAAATTTCTTTTGCTCTCTCCAGATCGTATCTTAACCCTACATAACTTTTATATCTTTCCTCTGCGTTTTTAGATAATAGTTTTAAGATAATTTCGGAGACAAAATCCGGAATATCCGAGCGGAGGTTTTTGGGAGGAACCGGATTTTTTGCTATATGAAAATAGATCATTTCCGACATATCATTTGAGATGAAAGGTAATTTCCCTATTAGAAGTTCGTAAAATGTAACTCCTAGAGAATACATATCAGTCCGATAATCAATACTTCTATTCATTCTACCTGTTTGCTCGGGAGACATGTAAGCAATTGTTGCTTCTACCGAATCTTTCATTTGAAAAGAAACATTTTCTTTTGATATTTGTATAGATATCCCGAAATCGAATATTTTGGTTTCTTCCGTATGGGGGTTAATCAAGATATTGTGCGGTTTAATGTCTTTATGAATGACTGATTGCGAATCCAGTATTTCCAGAGTTTTCACAACTTGGATTCCAATTTTAAAGAAAGACTCTATACTAAGAGGAGAAGAAAGCTTTTTAATATACTCTCTTAGTGAAATTGCATTAAAATCCTCTAATATTATTGCCAGTCCATTTTTGTATGGCTCTAATGCTAGATATTTAGCTATAAATGAAGAATCAAAAGAACTACCGATTTTAAACTCTCTTTTATATAGCGCTAAATCAGAATTTTTGGGATATTCTGAGGCAAGGGTTTTGATGACTATTGGTTTCTGATTCTCATTGTTTATAGCCCTAAAAATCAAAGTCTTTTCATTCTCGAAAATTCTTTCAACAATTGTATAATTAGATAAACCTTGACTCAATTTTACACTCACAATTATGTTAGAATTTTTATACGTTCTTCCAAATATGATATTTAGAGCTGTATATGTTCTATATAGGTTAGCTTCATCTATTTCTCCAAATATATTTCTTTGAAAGTTCGGTCAAATAAAAATATTTTTTCTATTTCTATTTTTATCGGATAAAGAGATTAGGAGGGCTATTTTCTGATTGAAATTCAAAAGAGCTAATGGGCAAGAAAATGAAAGATTGGTACTCTATTTTTGAGATATTTTTAGATATTAAGAAAAAAAGTTGAAATTTAGTAAAACAATTTAACTAAACAAATGATAGTCTGTATAAATGTCATATTATGGGACTACCAAATTATATAATACAGCAATTTCCGGCAGAAATCAGGACTCCAATAACCGTTCTGGGAGAATGGATGTCAGAAAATTCGGTAAAACGAGAAGACTTTAGAGAGTTAAAAAATACGGTTGTTTCTATTGCAAAAAGTGTTCAAGAACTTGCTGAAGCTCAAAAACGGACGGAAAGTCGGGTAGAAGAACTCGCTCTGTATATGAAAGAAGGATTCAAAAGGGTGAACGAACAGTTTTCTACCCTGGGAAGTCGATGGGGTATCAAAACCGAAAATACGATTCGGAACACCATAAAAACACTTTTGGAAAATTCGGGTTATACCGTAAGCAGAGGCTATTATGCAGATAGAGAAATTGATGTCATTATCAAAAACGGTGAGCATATTCTACTCGAAATCACTTCTTCTGCTCTTAAAAAAGACGTTAGAAACCTAAACAAATCCGCAGAGGACTATCAAACCAAGGTAGGGATTGAGCCAAAACTTATGATTGCTGCTATCTATATTCCTCCAACCGTAATGCGGGAAATCGTAGAATCACCGAGAAAGATTGAGATTTTTACTGACGAAGAAGAGGACGATTTTTAACTTAAAAAGCTAAAATCTCATTCAAGCGGTAATCTCACAATGAATGTTGTTCCTTCACCCGGTTCGCTCTCTACCTCAATTTTTCCATTATAAATCGAAATCAGTTTGGATATGTAACCCAAACCAAGACCAATTCCCGTTGACGGCTTAGTGGAGAAAAACGGGTCAAATATCCGGTGCAGATGCTCTTTTTTGATTCCCATTCCGGTGTCTGTGACCTCTATTCTGCAAAAGTTGTCTTCCTTTTTGCATACTACCTTGATTAGCTTTTCTTTTGTATATTGTGTGTATTTATCCGTCAGAGCGTCTTTTGAGTTCAAGATTAGATTTTTCACTATCGAATCAAAATGGTCGTCATTTCCCAATATTTCAACTTTTTCTATGTCCGTTTGAAAGGTAATTCCGTAACCCGTAAATTCTTCCTGGCTTTCGTTTAGGATTTTTTGGATCACACTTTCCATATTGACTATAAATTCTCCTTTTGTCACCTGACCTACTTCGGAATAATTCAAAATCTCTGTAGTGACTCGTAAGCCCCTATTCGTTGAACTGCTTACAATTCCCAAAATTCTTTCGATTGTTTCTTCATTGGTGTTGATGTCCCGCATCAAAAAGGCAATGTCTTGCATGGTTTTTGGGTCAACCAAAGGTTTTATTTTTAGGAAAATTTCTTTGAGCATTGTGCTGTTTTTTGAGCATAGACTTTCTTCGTTTTCCTTCTGTGGAATGATCTTGCCGATCACCAGTTTTGCCCCAGCTAGAGCGTTTCGCATTTCGTGGGCAAAACCTCCTGCGAGTTGCTTTTCGGTGGCTTCCTTTTCCATTTTGATGATCTTTTTTTGAGCGATTTCGAGTTCGGATAGTGTTTTGTTTAGGTGCTCGTTTGTGACGGATAACTCATCGTTTGCAACTACGAGCTGCTTCGTACGGTCTACAACCTTGTTTTCGAGATTGATGTTCAAGTCTTCGAGCTGGTCGAAGGTTGTTGTGAATCGTTTGGCGAGAACGGTGGCAAAAACGAGGGACATGATAATAAAGCCTTCGTTTAGGATTGGATCACTCTTAATGATGTTTAGAAATACGAATACGCTGTAATAGAAACAAATATTCAAAAAAGCGATTCCGATGAGAATTCTCCAAGCAAAAGGCTTTTTTTGCCTGATTGCTTTGATTGTGATGTACAACAAATAACCCAAAAATAGCATTAGGCTTTGGATAAATGGTTCAAAGAGATATTTAAAATAATAAAAAGCAAGTCCGTTGTGAACAAGACATTCTATCAGAACAACAAGGGCAATTAGAAGATAAAGTACGTTAAAACCTCTGATGATTTTGTCTTGTTTCGTATCCAAAAAGGAGTAAATGAAATTAGATAAGAATACCAAGACAAATGGAGCGATAAAAAAGGTAAATAAACTGTAACCCCAGGAATTAAGTGTAAAATAAAATAGAAAGCCTTTATAGGTGAATAGCCATATTCCCATATAGAAATTCATAATAGAGAAATAAAGGATGTATCTTTCTTTAGGACGATAACTATAGTAGAACAGATAGTAAAGAAACAGGTAAATGGAAATAAAAGTTAAAAAAAATACCCATATTAAGTTTGTTATCCATAAATAAGAAAGTTTGTTAAAATTTCCAAATACCAGATTTCCGTCAAAACCTCCGTCAAAAGACATATTGCTAACTCTAAGGGCGATTACGTTGTCACCACGTTTTAAATAATTTGGTGTAATCCGAAGCAATTGAGGTTTATCATATTGGTAAGGGACTTTCTTTTCACCAAAGTTTACCATGGATGAATCATAAAACAGATTCCCGTTGATGTAGAATTGCAAACCAGAAAAAGCTATAGGGAGGAGTATGGCTTTGTCTTCTATTTCCGATTCAATTTGTAAATGTGTTCTGTACCAAAAAGCTTTTCCTTCATAGGAATCTATCTCCAGAATGGGAAGCTTATTAGAAATATCTTGGGGAATCCAGGCTTTCTCATCTATGTTAGCTGCCTTATTGGATGGATTGTCATTTTCGCTATAGAGCCAATTTGACAAAATAACCGTTTCTTTAGACCAATCAACTCTGGATTGTCCTACAACAGCACTTGATAGAACAATCCAAAATGCGAATATGAAAAGTGTGAATTTACTCACTTATAACCAATTAATATGCGTCTACCATATTTTCTCTTTGCTTCGCTGATTCAAAATTATCCTTATTTGCGATAAGCTTTTGACAATCAGCCTCACTCACTTCATATCCCTTTTCCTTAAACCAAATAGAAAGTTCACTAGCACTCAAAGTCCTAATTTTCTCAAATGATTCTTTCCCTAGGGCTGGATTCTTTGTTGTTTCAATAATAAAATCTATATAACTCATATATTCTCCTGAAAAATCAATAATTTCTTGTACTCGGTTTTAATATGCCATATTTCCTGCAAATTGATATAAACTCACACTCAAGGCATACAACTTCCTCTTTTGCTAAGGTAAAAACCATTCTTTCATTTGTCAATAAATCTTTGCAAATTCCATTCTTAAAATATCCGAAAATTAAAAAAAAAATTATTTGACTTTTTTATATGGGGAAGAGATAGACATATCAACATTTTTTTGCGAGGAAACAAATGGGAAAAGAATTTTTTGAAAAAGAAGTGAAACGAGAAGACTTTCATTTCACGGATTTCTGTTTATATTCCTTTATAAATTCCTTTAACTCTTTCACGTCTTTGGCTTTTTTGATTTCCTGCATAAAGGAACGCAAAAACGGAATATCCCGAACTTTTGAGACGGATTTATAAAGCCTCAAGCCTTTGTCGTTGAACTTTAACTCCAATGCTAGTTGTATTCCATCCAATAGCCCTTGGCTTAACCCTTGTTTTAAAACTTTCGGAGTGACTTCCCTTTTAAATTTTTCGGTAATTTCTTTTCTGAGCTTTGGCGTAATTTCTTTTCTTAGCTTTGGCGTAATCTCTTTTCTTAGCTTTGGCGTAATCTCTTTCTCTACTCTTTCTGTAATCTTGGCGGTAAGACTTCTTTCAAATAATGATACATAAGGCATTTCCTTCTTCTCCTCGTAATACTTTAGTTTCTTCTCAAAACTCCTCTCCATTTCAACCGGTAACACTAACACCCGATTTATAAAGTGGAATAAATGGAAAATTTCATTTCTCTTGTAACCCCTTTCATACAATAACTTGACCAATTCTATTTTCCATCTTAAACGGTCTTGAGCATGCCTTCGGGTTTCCAGCGCTTTTAAATGTGACATCACTACCACACTGAAAATGTTTCTGTTGGCAACTAACTTGTCCCATTCTTTTTGATAGTCAAGCAATTTACAAACTTGGTAGTTAAAGGATAGAGTTGTACAGGGCGATTTTATTTCTACCTTTGACGGTTTCCAACTCTTTCTCTCGTCAGTCAAAATGGCTATGCTTGTTATCGGACACCTATACTTTTCGTAAATTCTCAAGTAGTAAATGAGCATTCTTTCTGCAAAATCTTTCTCATAGCTCCCTTGGATTTCTATATGGATCAAAATGACTTCTATTTCTCCACTTATTAATCTCACTCTGATTAGTTTGTCCAGAATTTTTTTATTATCCTTTAGTCCTCCGGTCAGCTTTTGAAATTCCTTGTCCAAAAACACCGGCTTCTGTTTCCAATTCACCCTTGGGAGAAGTTTTGGTAAAAAGAAAGCCACAAAGTCTTTGAAATAAATCTCTAAGACTTCTTTCCATGGAATATCTTGTTCAATGGTTTTCAATAATAGTTTCTTTCCCACTTCCATATATATAATGGGTAAGGAAATGAAAGATTGGTACTCTATTTTTGAGATTTTTTTAGATATTAAGAAAAAAATAAACGTTTTTCTTGACTTTTTATAAAAAATCCTTTTTGTAAGGAATCATGAAAATGGCATCGCATGACCATGCGCACAGTTCCAGTGAAGTGCAAAATCAACGGGTTTTTCCCTCAAAAGAAGTAAGGGATATGGAAAAAGCTACAATGCTTCTGCAATCCGCGTCTGTACTCGTTACCGCCTTCATGGATTAGAGGAAGTCATCCAAGAAGAAGTCTGTGAAATTCCCCGGAAATGAGTCATGAATTCAAATTCTTTTGCCATTCCCTCAAAACCTAACTCATTTGCCAATCGAATCGAGTTTTTTAACTCATCCATGATTCGTTTTAGAATCTTGAAACGTATACTTTCTTTCTCTATAAATTGAGAAATCTCAGTATCATCTTCGGATTTATTGCATTCAGTCCATTCTTGTTGAAGATTTTCCGGTAAATAGTAATAAACCGCACTGATTTGAGAAGCTTGGAAATCTTTCTGCCAATCTTGAAAATCATCCATAAGCCTCCAAGCAAGTCCAAATGATTCATACATCATTTTTAGTTTGAACATAGATTCCTCTCCGTACAGACCGAGAACAAGTATTGCCGGAGCAAGAATCCACGTCGCCCACTGCTTGCGGAATCGAGAAAGATAACCTTCCAAATTATAGTGAGATTTTGAAGCGATTCCGGCATTCGCTTTCCCAATTCTATGATTTCTGTGTTGAAGTCATCATATAAACGCTTTTCTTCATAACTTAGTTCTATCTTTCCGAATTCCATAAGGTTGTTACTCTAAATGGATACTTCCATTAACCACGTTTTAATAAATCTGCCAAATCTCTATAATCATAAGGAGGTCTTTTACGAACTGCAATTATATCAATTAACTTTTCTGTTTCATCAATTCCATAAATAATCCGCCAGTTTTCTATACGTAATCTCCATAATTCATTTTCAAAGTTTTGTAAATTTAATCGTTTGCTAAAAGAAGGACGAGGATTTTCAGATAATTCATTAATAGCTTGTCTGATACGTTGTCTAACATTACCTGGGAGCTTTTTTATTTCCTGAAAAGTAATTGGTTGAATATAAATAGTATATCTACTCATTCCAATTCTTGTTCAACTTCTTGCCATTTTAACATTCCGGTTTTTTGTCTGTCACCTCCCGCTTCTTTTAGCTCGGAAAAAAAACTTTTTCCTATCTGTATATCTTCAAGGTCTTCTAACCATTCAATAAAAACGTTCCATTCATTGGCATCTAGTATAGCGAGACGATTACCTTTTATTGTAATAAATTGAACCGATTGTAATATGTCTAATCCTTTCATTTTATTCCTTTAACTAATAAAATCACCTTTTATTTTTCAAAACTATTTTGAGTTGTCAATAATTCTTTATGACTGCTTAATTTTTTAATAACTATCTTTCCGAATTCCATAAACGTAACACTCTTTGACAGTAGGGGATTGATTTATCGTTATCATAGTGAATATCAGCAGGATAAAACAAACCATGTTCCCTGCAAAACTCTATAACCATAGAGGTTCAAAAGAGAAGCACTTTTAACCAGGGTAATAAAGTCTTCGGGACTTAAAAGTTCATCGGTCATATTTTGGAAACTGTTTTCCACATTTACGAGCTGAATCAAAACTAAGTGTTTGATTTTGAGAAAGTTTTCATAGACCATTTTGACAAAATGCGGAAGCTTGGGTAAAAGACTCTTTCTGGCAAGGGTAAAAACTTCCAATGGCAGCTCGTATTCCAAAGCGGTTTGAATTCCAAGACATGCTTTTTGGAAAGTACTATTTCCTCTAAGTGAGTTGTGGAGAATTTCGTCTCCGTCTAGGCTGATGGAAATATTTAGCTGACTTTTGTAGGTGCTTAGTTCTTTGCATAGAGAACTTTGGAGATACATTCCGTTGGTGTTGAAGTAGACCTGTTCATAACCCAATTCCAAACAAAACTGGAGAAAAGTAAGAAAGTGCTTCCAGAGAGTTGGCTCTCCACCTGTGATATGAAGACAAGTAAAACCGATCTGCCTGCCTTCGAGTGCTATTTCTTTTGCGGTTTCCAAACTCAAAGCTGGCTTTGGGTCTTGTGGATTTCGAGCAAAGCAGTGACCACATTTCAGGTTGCACTTTTTGCTGACTTCAATGGTTAGGATGTGTGGTTGCAAATCCAATTTTTTTATTACTGCTCATTTCACGGATTTCTGTTTACATTCCTTTATAAATTCCTTTAATTCTTTCACGTCTTTGGCTTTTTTGATTTCCTGCATAAATGAACGCAAAAACGGAATATCCCGAACTTTTGAGACGGATTTATAAAGCCTCAAACCTTTTGCTCTCGTCAGTCAAAATGGCTATGCTTGTTATCGGACACCTATACTTTTCATAAATCCTTAAGTAGTAAATGAGCATCCTTTCCGCAAAATCTTTCTCATAGCTCCCTTGGATTTCTATATGAGTTATCCTTAAAATTTTTATTACTCGACATTCACGCTATTTCATAGTATTATACATACAAGAGAGGATTGTCATGTCGATTTTCACTTTAATAATTGCATCAATTGGAATATTTGCTTGGAGTTATGTCATATATTTTGGAATTACTCAGTTAATTGAAAAAAAAATGGGTAAACCATCAAATGACAAATGAAAGACTTCTCATTTTTTGGGGAATTGCTGCAATATCTCATATTTTGTTTTTCTTAACAACCTTTGATGAATTTAAAGATATAGCCAGCAATTATCGGTAACAATTTTTTAACTAAAAATATAGCTTTTTTAATTCAAATACCTATCCCTCCTTCTCCCTTTCCTGGTTCGCATGCTTGGGAAACCGCAGGAAAGGGAGCGAAAGTTACAATAGATTTTATTTTATTTACCTAAATCTATAAAATTCTCTTAATAATTTAGTATTTTATGTTAAAAAAATAACTATTATGTTCCCTTTCCTGTTAGGAAAGGGAAAGATCGAGCTTGGTGCAAAAGAACAGCTTGATGGGGATAGGTAGAAATAATTTAATGCCGATAATTACTGAGATATAGCCAACATTATAATAGGGATTATCTCTCTAATAGGTTCTTTATTAGGAATTTATTTGTTTCTAAAAAATAAGAATTAGGTTAAAAACAACATGGTATCAAATTCTTTTGTCAATTCCTCAAAACCTAACTCATTTGCCAACCGAAATGGGTAAGAAAATGAAAGATTGGTACTTTATTTTTTGAGATTTTTTTTAGACATTCAGAAAAAAAGTTGAAATTAGGTAAAACAATTTGACTAAACAAATGATAGTCTGTATAAACGTCATATTATGGGATTACCAAATTATATAATACAGCAATTTCCGGCAGAAATCAGGACTCCAATAACCGTATTGGGAGAATGGATGTCAGAAAATTCAGTCAAACGAGAAGACTTTAGAGAATTAAAGAATACGGTTGCTTCTATTGCAAAAAGTGTTCAAGAACTTGCAGAGGCTCAAAAACGGACGGAAAGTCGGGTAGAAGAACTCGCTCTGTATATGAAAGAAGGATTCAAAAGGGTGAACGAACAGTTTTCTACCCTGGGAAGTCGATGGGGTATCAAAACCGAAAATACGATTCGGAACACCATAAAAACACTTTTGGAAAATTCGGGTTATACCGTAAGCAGAGGCTATTATGCAGATAGAGAAATTGATGTCATTACCAAAAACGGTGAGCATATCCTGCTCGAAATCACTTCTTCCGCACTCAAAAAAGACGTTAGAAACCTAAACAACTCGGCAGAGGACTACAAAAATAAAGTAGGAGTTGAGCCAAGACTTATGATTGCATCCGCCTATATTTCACCAACCGTAATGCGGGAAATCGTAGAATCACCGAGAAAGATTGAAATCTTTACAGACGAAGAAGAGGAAGATTTTTAAAGAAAAAAATTTATTTGACTTTTTTATATGGGGAAATACGTTTATTTAAACGAAATCTAAAATGACACAAAATTTTTATCCGCATTTTGGCAGAATAGAACCAAACCAAGAACAAATCAATCTCCATGATTCTATGAATAGGCAACTATTAAACCTCTGTAAAAAGTTACCGAGACCTCTTCAGAACTCTGCAGCTATATTTCTCCGGCAATACAATCCAACGGATAATTTTATGTTTGACTTTATGAGTCTGTTTTATCCACCTTCGTACAGCATACTGTATTGGATTTCAAATTTCAGTATTCGAGATGAAATTCATACTCGACAAAACAGGGAATTCGGAAGCAAAGCAATGTCCATGGCTCTGTTTTTGCATCTCTTGGATGACCACATAGCCGACGGTGATATACGAGTTGATCACATGCATTTGCAGCTAAGGACAGAGGCTTGGAATGTCTATATGGAAAATTTGGAATACTTGGGAAACCAAGTTCCGAATGGCAAGGAAATCATAAGAGAATATATAGAAGAATATTTCGATAACATTTACGATCCACCTGCAATTCAAACAATAGACGAATATGCCAACTTATTTCCCAAACAGATCGCAACTTGGAGAATTGTTGTAAACTTGCTTGCAAGAGATCTATTGGAAGAAAACATTCATTCCGTCTTGGATGAAGTTTACAGCTCTTTCGGAATATCTTGGAGGCTCTTAGATGATTTGCAAGATTGGGAAAAGGATCTTGAAAACAAACAAAAAGCTGCCGTCTATTATATCATATCAGAAGACAAAAGAGCCTCTTGGGAAAACAGTGAGAGAAAAGAAATTCTCGAAAGAAAAGGTTTATTTGAAAAAATCCTAGTCGAAAAAATCATTACGGAACTGGAAAAAGCGAAGAGACTTGCCTTTGACCTAAAATGGAAAGAGTTTGCAAATGAATTTGAATCACTTAAAAAACCACTAGAAGATTTTTATGGAAATGGGAGATGATAACGCACTAACCATCGAAGTAACCACAAAATGTAACCTTCGCTGTAAGAACTGCTTTGCCTTAGCTGACCTGCCAAGAAAACTTGATATGGACTATGAGATTGCTAAATCTATAGTAAGAGAAGGAAGAGAAGTTGGTTACCAAGTTTTGCATTTGACTGGTGGAGAACCTACTCTATGGCCATACTTCTTTGACCTAATTTACTACAGTCTGCAAATCGGTTATAGAAAAATACAATTCAATACAAACGGAATACCTTTGAGTGAAGAGTTTTGCAATAGGTTGAAAGAATATAGAGAAATGGTAGATATGTCCATTAGTATAAACGGAACGAAAGAATTGCATGAAGAAGTCAGAAGACACGGAACTTACCAAAGGGCGATCAAAGGTCTTGAAAATGCTCTTAAATATCAATTGAATATAGAAATATTCACAACGATTGGTAAAAGCCTACTGAATGAACTTCCTAATTATGCAAATATGCTATTCACAGATTATCCTAATATACAAGGATTGACTTTAATACAATTTCATAGAGTGGAGAACGATTTTTATGATGTAAAAGAGGAACTTTTGACACCCAGAGATTTTGTAAAACTTGTAAAACAGATAAGTCTATTGAACCTTTATGGATATAGGATAAGTTTTTTATATAACCCTTATGCATTCCTTGTGGGAAAAATTTTAAAGCTTCCATGTATCCCAAAGTCAAAAGAGAGAATAAGCACAACAAATCTGGTTGTATTAAACAATCTAAAAATTACGGGAAACCATTCTTCTCGAAAAGAATACAAAAACTATCAAGAAGGAGTATTGAAGGAAATTATAGAATCTACTTCAATAAAAAATAGTGAAGTCTGTATGAAATGCAAATTTTCTTCATTCTGCCAAGAAAATGAAATATACAATCCAGCACCAGAAGATTTGGATTTTGAATCCACTCCTTTTTGCCAGAGATTATTGAATATGCTAATATAGACTGCCTGGTTTAAGGAAAGTCAGGTGAGTGAGCGTAGTCGACCTACCATAGCCTTCAATCCACACAAGTCATGGCATCAAACTCTTTTGCCATTTCCTTAAAACCTAACTCATTTGCCAACCGAGCACTCGTTCTAAGATGCAATTTTACAATACCAGTAGAGAGTTGTCCGTCACAGAGATGATCATCCAACGAGTGTAAAAACATCGCCATTGCCTGCACACGAACGGACATGAAATAGGTTGTCTCATTCATTTTGGGATTCAATACAAAATCGTGTATGATGGAGGATAATAATTGCCAAAAAAGCCAAAAAACATCCCAGGTTTCCATTTGGAATATTCCATTAAAAAACAACGATGTGATCGTACCGAATGCGACTGGGTGAATAGTGCAAAAATTTCAAACCAAGCAGTTGTGATAGGATATACATATTTTTAATAAAATCTATTTAGTTTTATAAACAACAAAAAAAGCTTTTCGATAGTCAAGCAATTTACAAACTTGGTAGTTAAAGGATAAAGTTGTACAAGGTGATTTTATTTCTACCTTTGATGGTTTCCAATTCTTTCTCTCGTCAGTCAAAATGGCTATGCTTGTTATCGGACACCTATACTTTTCATAAATCCTCAAGTAGTAAATTAGCATCCTTTCTCCAAAATCTTTCTCATAGCTCCCTTGGATTTCTATATGAATCAAAATGACTTCTATTTCTCCATTTATACTATGATTAGAGTGATTTCCGTGATTAACATGATTAGATTCATTTGATTTTAAAGGATTTTCTTTAATTTCATATCCGAAAACCACTCTGTTTTGTGTATATTAACCACTGATAGTTACTGAAAATCAGTGTTCATCAGTATTCATCTGTGGTAAGAAAA
>JACKPA010000025.1 GCA_024233865.1 Leptospiraceae bacterium
AAATTACAGCTCATCCAATTTTTCAATGATCCATTCTAAACTAACCTCCTTTTCCTCAAAATAATAGCATTTTTCCTGAAGTCCAGGATCCGTTTTTATTACTGGAAACCCTTCGATTTTGAAAATCAAAGGAGTTTTATCCAAGCCATCCAAGGTCTGAAATGATTTACCCCTAATAATGTTGACGATAAGATTAGGCCGAGATTTCAATTCTTTCCATAGACGGATTGCATTAAAATCATTCAAATTCATTGTGTTGGCATCACCCGTGGCAAAAAATTCTTCTAATGCAAATAAATTGGTATAGCGATATCCGCCAGAAAGCGGTTTCCCTTTGAATGGTTGGCTCAGGTTTTTCCAAGATTTGGGTTCAAAATATAAAACGGCATAGTCTTCTTGACCCATTCCCCAGTTAGCACCTTTTTTTTCTAGCGTCTGCCTTTCCTCTATTTCTATTTTTTTGATAGGAGCATATCCAATAATTTCTTTGGACATTGGCGAATAAAGAGCAATGTATTTTGCCTTATAAAGGGCAATATTAGGGTTTTTAATGAACCGAACGTTATACATGCCTTTTGTCAAATAGAAAGATTTTCGGGCTTCGAAATCATCTTCCTTCATCAAACCAATAACACAAATGGTTTCTAGTTTTTTAAGGAAAGATGTATAGTTAGATTTGTCATAATCCAAAAACCGTTCATAATGAGATTCTGGTGAAGTTGAAAATAATTTATCAATAAAAGATTTAAAAAGGGTATCCTTGCCAGGCGCCAAAGGTAGAGCGCCAATATTTACTTTCTCTATACTTTTGAAATACTTATTGTTCTTTTTAAATTCGCTTTCATCATTGGGGAAAGGATAGAGAATCAACCCACCTAAATTCTTTATTGCACTCTTGTAAGAAACATCTACCGCCATTTGATGTAAAATGGCATCCCTATATCGATGCAACTGGCCAATAGCATCATCAGGAGCATCATAACTACTTCTACCTTGTTCAGGATTATCATCCTTATTAAATCGATATTTTGCATCTAGTACATACCAAAACGGATTGGCGTAGCCATCCTTTTTAAATTGAATAGAATAATCTGGCCTTTGGCTGTAGGTGTCAGTGGAGAATGATCGATTAAAAAATAAATGGTATTGTTCTTTTGTACTATGGTCTTCAAAAACAAATTCAGATTTGGCACCCTCCTTCAAGGATACTATGAACTTTGAGCCCTTTACCTTTATTAGGTCATTGTGTACCAAATTGTATTTTGGATCTTCTTTCAGAATTTGTACAATTTTTAAAAAACACCAATATTCATAAAGAGTGGCAATATCTTTAAAATCCATTTTGAATTGATCATCATCAAAAACAGATAAAGCTTTGCGAAGTAATAAGTATTTGTGGTAAAAATCTTTATACCCAGGTGCCATGGTCAAAACAGTAGAGAAGTGAAACTGATTTTCAAAATCATCAACATCTTTAAGGATTTTCACTGAAAGTCGTCGTCTTAAACGCTGACGAAAATCTTTAAGCATTTTAAGTTCTTCCTCTTTTGCATCTTTTTTTGTAACCGTCCCCTTTAGGTATTTTGTCAAATCGTCAAGTTTGGAAAGTATCTGGTTGATAGCCCATACAACAAACCTGTTTTCAAAAGTATTATACGATATTTTCTTTCGTGTTTCTGGCAACCGTGTAGCATAAACATTAGCTGATACATTAACTCCTAGTCCTTCCCCGTGATTCAAAAATTGTTGATTTTTCAACATCCATTTATGAATGCCTCGAGAGGTCTTTTTGACTCTACTTACCTCTCGAATCCTCGTCTTTGATTCTATTTCGCTTTTAGGATTTTTAAGGATTTGATCTATGCTCTTTTCAAGGGCTTCAAAAAGCACCTCGAGTATTGCTCGCCATTCTACCAGAGATGCAGAACGCTTGTTGTCAATTTTGGTACCCGTATATGTTTTTTGCAAATAATCAAAGGCGAGATTATATATGATCTTTGTAATCTCATAGATCATATCTTGAAAGTCCTTTTTATATTCTAATTTCTGAGGATATATTTCCGTATCTAATTTAAAAACCTCTTCCCCTCTGCTATCTTGAATATAAAAAGTAGAGTACCCAACAGCGTTCTTTAGATTAAAAGATCCACTTATGTGATGTCGACCTCCAATCTCCTTTGATTCCAGAATTTGGTGTTTATTCACATAAAAAGAAAAAGGGGCTTTAAATCCATCGATATTTTCAAGAATATAAAGCAAATCAATTTTTTGCCATTCAAAAAACAACGGTTTAGTAATAAAGTCTATTGACTCTCCAACCAAATTAAAATCCGAATATTTGAAACGAGATTCTTCCACTGAATTAATAGAATCTCGAATACGCTTTGGCAGCCGGACATCATCAATGGTCAGCAATAAAGTCCCTTTCTCTGGATGGGTAAAAGTAATCTGTTTTCTATCCTTCATAGTTATATATTATTGCCAGAAGGAAGTAAAACCATCATCATCAAACCGTTTCAACATAAACAATAGCTTTTCAGTCGAAAGCGGATATTTTGATTCTACTTTTTTAAAGGCTTCCAGGACTTCTTCATAGGTAAATTTTTCATCGATTTTTAAGCCCGTACTAAATAATATCAGTAAGTCTTTGATGATTTTTTCTATTCTTGGTGAACTGCCTTGTATCCGAGGTAAAATTTTCTGCATGATCTGGTAATCCATTGCCTTTTCCTCATTAAGCAATTTATTATTCACATTATTCAGCAGGTAAAAAGCAATTTCATCCCTAACCCGATAGGCAAAATGAAGGTCTGCTTGTTTTAGAATGTGGTTGATTTCTTGAAGTAACTTTATTGGTTTTTCAAGTTTTCCTTTATCCTTGGAAGTAAGATCCTTTGAATTGACGTACATCGTTTTAAGAAAATCATTGAAGACTCCCCCTAAGACTTCTCTCTCTACGGAGTTATCTTGCCAAGCCAGATCTATTTGATTCATTTCAATCGAATTAGCGCGGTCTAACACCTTCCGACTAAATGGATGTGTAGTTTCATCCATATTCACCGTTCCAATAACATACAAATTTTCTGGAATGGAAATACCTCCATATTTTTGCCGATCATGTTCGTTGCCCAATTCCTCTTTTTTCAACAAAGGGTCAGTGGTTATTTGCCCATTATCATTTTTTTCTCTAGTTTCAATAATGCTTAAAAAATCACTGAAGTAGTATTCTACCCTGGCTAGATTCATCTCATCTAAAACTAAAAAATAAGGTTTATCCAAGTTGGCATGTGCCTTTTTAATCAACTCTAATACCTTTTGAGGTTGAAAATTTTGCTGGAGATCCAAATACCCTATAAGATCTGAATTATCAGTCCAATCCGGTTTAACGGGTATTAGATCACAAGTGTCCTTACAGCCTATAGCTTCTGCAAATTTTCTAACCAATTGGGTTTTTCCTGTTCCAGAAATTCCCGCCAAAATGACAAAAGGCTTCGTTTTTAAGGATAGATAGAAGTTTGCTATGTCCTCCATTTTAAAGTAGTATCCTTTTCCTAAAATGTATTGATGAATGTGGTTAAGTATTTCCTTGGGAGATTGTGCTGTTGTCAAATCTTGATCTGATTTAAAAAATGACTCAAATGGTTCCGGAAAAGAATTCCCATAAATTTGTCTTACTAAACTACCAGACTCTCTATTGAAATCAAATAAATAGCCTTGTTTGATTTCTCCCTTTGTGTCAAAGGGCCCTTGTACTTCCTTTAGGTAGTTATCAAAATTATCCTTTTTACCCCTTAAAGTGGTATAATGTATTGGCTCTTCAA
The DNA here is from genome assembly GCA_024233865.1 of Leptospiraceae bacterium. Taxonomy (GTDB): domain Bacteria; phylum Spirochaetota; class Leptospiria; order Leptospirales; family Leptospiraceae; genus JACKPA01. The sequence continues at coordinate 3,822 of JACKPA010000025.1, forward strand.
ATTCAAATAATCTTTCTATGTTAACTTGGACTCCTTCACTATCCCAATCAGTATTCTCCATAGGATTAACAGCCTCGAAAGGAGCTGATTCTGCCATAGATAATCCTCGCAACCCATCTGAATAATGAAAGATATAATCTCCTTTTTTTACTTTTCTTAAATTATCCCAGTAATATTTCCCGCTACCTCTTTTATCTTTTAATGGAGCCCATAGGTATTTTTTTCCTTGAGCATCATTGTAGGTGGTCCCTTGACATACAAACCAAACCCTATGTGCAGTTTTTATTGCCACAAAAGGTTGACAATTATTCTGCGTTGGAACAGTAAAATTTTTATAAAAAGTAAAATCCTTAACGGATAGAGGATCGTTTATTTCTTCCATTTGGTCTATCAAATAAACTATCCTGGCTTTCATAACACCTCCATTGCGCTCTTCGCTGTAGTCATCAAAATTTTCTTGAAAACCATAAATCGTGTATGCTAAGTCCCAATTCATATCAACGTAATCCTCCGCATTGGCAAAATTGATAACCCTTGCCTTATAATTTACCGAATTGCCTGAACTCATATAAAAATCAAAAAAACCATCATTTTTGATTTTTTCTCTAAGGGCTTCAATGGTTTCAGTTGTGCCAGAGGGTTGTTTATCCCACCATATTACAGCCGAATCATATTCATCTCCCGCTAGGGCTTTAACAAAATCATTTTGCCAACCTGTACTATCTGCAGTAATTAACCCCTGGATAGAAGGTTCTTCCTCCTTTTCACTCTCCCAAATTTTCTTTATGCTATCATGATATAAAATACTTGATAAAATGGCGGTTCTATTTTCTTCGTTGACTACTTCAATCTTATAAGGTGCAAAAAAAGAAATTAGATTATTTACAAAGGAATTGGGGTCATAATTGGGCAGATTAAAAATCTTTTTTGAAACCAGCTCTCTGTGTTTTTCAGATAACATGGTTGATCCGTTTTTAGGATCCTTTAAGTATAAAAAAGCATTTTTTACTGAACCGTCAGGTAGTCTTTCAAAGTGACTCCCTTGTTCTTTAAAATTTAATAATGATCGGAACCAAATACTTTGATTTACACGCGAATCAGCCAATACTCTTTGGTCTTCATAAGAATTCCATTCATTTTTTTTTGCTCCTCTAAAATCAATATGGGCAATCAATTTTCCAGACAAAAGAATAAATTGATATTCCTTACTACTTTTCTCATATTGATTCAAAAATTCGACAAACCCCGTTTTTTTTCCACGAGTTTCATTTACGAATTTTTCTTGTAGGGTTGAGAAAAAAACTGGATCGCCTTTAAATGCTTCAATCTCATTTAAAATGTCGACACCGGCTTGGAATACAAACTCCTCACTATTCATTAACATTTTAATCCAATCCCAGTCTAATGCATTTGAAATATCTATTTCCATTGATTGGATATTTGTTTCTAGAAGTCCCCTAATTTCTATTAATTGATCATTTGCCTCCCCGTCAACAAACAACTTGAAGAGATCTTCCACCTTTTCAATTCGGTTTTCTATCTCCTTGATTTTGGGTTTCCATAAATCATAAGTTTCTGATTGCCCTAATTGCCTGGACCAGTTCCAATTCTCTGGAATTTTTACTTTTTCGATTATGTCAAACCGGACGAAATCTTTCCATTCTCCTTCAACATCGTAGGAGTTATTTTCATGATTAAATCGAGAAATATTATCGGCTGAATTGAAAATAGCTGTAATTCCTTTCAAGGCCACCGTAGCGAAAATGGCAAACTTTTGGTACCGGTTGACGAAAAAAATAAAATCTCCCTTTTCGTTATTTTTGAACTTTGCTTCATTCCAATAAATATACTTTCCATCTGGAGATTGCAAATTAATCGAATTCCGATCGGCTACTCCTGCCTTAAATTCATAAATTTTCGCTGTTTGGTCCATCTTTGATATTTCATTTTGTTTTGGAACAATGGCAAAACCTTCTCGTTCTAAAAGTTGAAAACAAGGCGTATCTTTTCCTCCAGAAAAAGTAGTTCTTTCTAATACTTTTCCATTGGCAAATTCATTAGCCCAGGAAACCACTAACTTGGGTGGATATCGATGACCTTTGTACAATACATCATAATATCGAGAGCTGGCATCTGAAGGTATGCCTTCCTGATCAATCTTTTCGAAAGCCATTAAAAGATGCTCTTGAGATATATTATTTGGAAAGTTAGCCATTTAATTATTATTGGTTGCTCAATTTGTTTCCTTAATATTCAATTTCACTCATAAATCAATTTTGATAAAAGTTGCCTTTAATAAGAAATAAACTATTTCAAATAATTGGGCACAATCCTCTAGAGTGATTTCTGGATTATCGATTTCTTTTTTGATAAAAAAACCACTGCCCTCCTCTTCATTACCATGTGTTAGAAATAATTTATTACGCTTATTCTTTAAACAAACGAGATCGTTCGCCAAAATTCTAGCTGAAATTAGACCTGAAGAACTATCTAAAATATTAGTTCCTTCCCCAAAAGCTAGCAATAAAAAGCCTATCTGTTCTCCAATATTATTAGTAAAATTAACTTTTCGAATTGGTTGTGATGGTGGCAGCAAGGTATATGGATCTGTCGCCTGATAATCCACCTTTAAGCAGGTCTCAAATTTATCTTTATCGACTTCTTTTTTTTGTAAGTAAAATTCAAGGTCATTCGAACATGGAAGAGATAATTTATTAATTAGACTAGCCGTTATTCTAATATTATAATTCTCTCTACCATTGTTTGAAGTAAAAGCAAGTGATTTTTCATAATAAATGAACTGAATATCATTCAAACAACTCCACAACGTCATAAAGGCCAACTTATAACCAGAATAATGGAATCTCTCATTATATTGAGTATCCTCATAACTACGTTTTAATAACCCAAAAAACATTTGAAGCCTTTCCTTTATCCTTTCATTAACCTTGGTATCTTTCTGCACCTGACTTCCGTTTTCGGATACCATTACTTGTCTTTCTTCAATAAGGGTTGCATTGTCAATTTCCTTGATAAATTTCCAAAAAGGTTCTAATTGTTTATATTTTTCTTGAGCATCCGAAAGCAGTTTTTTAAACGACTCATAATTTTCTCTTGCCATAGAAATATTTGGAAAACTATCAGGGCCTTGCTTTATGAAATACCCATCAGCTCCCATTTCAATGAGTTGCTCCATATTCCAGGCTTTGTTGGATGCCGTTGTAATGATTACCGGAATATGGGGATATGCCCCCTTTATTTTTTGTAATAACCTCCCTCCCGTGAATTCTTCAATGTTAGTATTTAATTTATTGGGATTATCATCCTCTTTTGACAATCTAAGATCCAATAACACGCCTTGGTAGTTTTCTTGTTCTATCTGCTCTATGACCTCTTGGAATGAATTGATTTCATTCGATTTATCTTCAAACTTTTCTATTGAAGTATAGACTTCTAAATATAAATCTGAATCCACTTGTCCTAGAATTCCCTGGAAAACTAAATCCCAACCTTTATCATAATTATCATCAATAAATAGAAATTTTTTGCTTCCTTTTTCTTTCTCTACTAAGTTTTTTTCAGGCAACTCTTGTGTATTTATTCCATGGAGTTGTTTGAGGTATTTGTAATAGATGGTCTTTGAATTAATTTGATTCTTTTCGATTTCAACGATCAAATGATCAAGTCCTGCCACATGGGCTAATAAAACTGCTCCCCATTCATTTGTTATTTGATGTCTACTACCTTGTTTATTTGGATAAACCTTCAAATTGGAAATTGAAATTACTTTTAGCTCGGTATTCTTTATAATTACTCTTTTTAACTTGTCAGCTACTTCTTTGTCATTTTCATAGTTTCCCTCCCAAACAAAATCAATTTCACCATTCATTAAGACATCTTTGTGACTTAATGATGGAACTAATAAAATTTGTTCAATTCTTTTTAAGGAATAATAAATTATTGGAATTCGAGAAAACTCAACAGGACCAGCAAGTCTAACATGTCCGATAATAATCAAGGCTTCTTGAGGTTCTACATTTCGATCAATCAAAATAACATTAAAGCCTTTTGATATTAATTTTTCTTCCAAAAACCTATCCCATAAAATTTCATTATCAAATTCACTGGCAGCAAATTCTTCTCTATCGAACCCAATTTTTTCAATTGATAGATCTTCATTTGCAGTGTCCGCATTTATTTCAAGTGGTTTTTTTCCTTTAGCAAATATTTGAGCACAATTCATCTAATATTATTTTAATAATCTTCAAGGAAAAGTAAAAGATTCTTTCTCGATTTAAACTGCATCTGAATTTCTTGATCTGTATACTTGGAAATCAAATCATATATCTCTTCATCTAATTCAGGAAATTTTAATTTTTTTCTTTCTATTTCTTCAATTATTTGATTGATAGAAACATTATTGATAGATGGATTCTTGAAATCAGGTGAAAACTTTGATAAATCAATTTCGATATTTTCATAAGCATGTTTTAAAACGAACACAAGTTTTGCGTAAAATTCATTAGCTCCAATTGTAAGAGAATTCGGATTCTTATCATTAAAATAGAAGTACTTACCTCCACTAAATGTTACAGTTATTAAATCATTTTCAATAGCTTTCTTTATAAAAAAATCGTACTGTTTAAATGAATGATGGATGAATAATGCATTGTAATCATTTAAATCTATATTAGGTCCAAGTTCGTCAACAGCTTTGACTATATCATTCAAATTAGGGTGCTCCTCAATCAAAGAATAAAATTGATTTAAACGAGTTTCACCTTCTATTTTCCCATCGTCAACCAATAAAATTTTTATTGGTTCATAAAAGATAAACTCATAAGTAAATCCATCTATTTTATCATCAACTTTTTCGAATTCTTTTCCTTTAGGTAATAAAGGGATCTTGAAATTTTCTTCTCCATATATGGAATATACATTGAAATCACAATAAGACCAAAGTATTGCTTTCAACCGTCCAAAATCCCCAGTACCATCTTGAATATTTTTAGGATGTTTATTCGTATAAGAACCAAAATCAACTATTTGCAAATAATTTCGGTTCGCTTTTTTAAAGGACCTAATAGAGATTGCGCCAAAACCATTACTCCTATTTTGACAAATGGATAAAATCAATTCTATTGCTGCAAAAACATTTCTTGTGGAGGTCAACTGTGTGAAATCTAAATCCAATTTTTGTGGTACCTCCAGGTATTTGTACTTATTATACTTTTCTTTTGCCAAGCTAAATAAAAATAAAATCATCTTCCTCAAACTCAATTCATCCTGTTGTAAACCAAACCGATATGATCTGTTAAATTTATATACTAAAGGTTTGATTTTTGGGACTATATCTTTCATTGGTTTTCCATGAAAACTTTCCATTCTTTCATCACTATCTAACCTTTTTAAAAACTTTTCAATTGACCTATAAATTTCAAACGGAATTCTCTCTTCTTTAACTTTGCCATCTATCCTTTTCAATTCATTTTTTGCATTCCCAAGTGCTTTCTCATATAATTCTGAATTCTCATGAGCAAGTTTTTCCAAAACCCCATAATCTGGATTTCTTAAACTTGATAAATACACAGCTAATTTTCTAGGATTGTGATAATTATTTCTTTCCTTAATATGAAGCTTATCAAGAACTTTGGTTTCTGCTATTAAATATTCATCCAATAATTCTTCAGGGTGACAAATTCCATCAAAATCATAGTTTTCAAGCAAAAATTCATTATTTTTCTCAAAATATTTCTTCCACTCTTCTTCCCATTCCTTTTGTCTCTTTTTATTTATCTCAACTATATCCAGAGATACATCTTGGCTTTGAGTTGATTCTTCATCCTTTAATTGAGACTCTAAATATTTATTATAAAAGTTAAAAGATTTTATCCTGGCTTCTCCAACTACCATTTTCATAAAATCCAACTTACCCCTAATCACCTCTTCTATTTTTGGCACGTTCCCAAAATACCTTTGTCTATTTTTATAATTGGCGTTCAACCAATTCTGAGCGCTAAAAGAGGGATTTTCTTTTTCCTTTTCAATCAATGAGATTAGAAAACGAACATCGGCTTTATATTTTTTTGTAACATTAACTTTCTTATTCACCACAAGGCCTGTCACCATTTGTTTCTGATGCTTAGCTTGTAATCTTACCTTGTTTTTGTTAATTGAAAAACTTTCCAACTCAATGATTTTCTCCAGGTCTACTAAAAATTGGTCCTTAAAAATATCATTTTTTGAAGAGAAGGTAATGTCATCGGCATACCGAGAATATTTCACCCGATACTCCTTAGCGAATTTGGAAAGGTTTCTATCTAAACGCCGACAAACTAAATTACTTAATACTGGAGAAGTAGGCGCTCCTTGTGGTAAAACCCCATCCCGACAACATAAATTAGCCAAATACCTGGCCATTGAATCGTCATAATTAAAGGGGTGAGATTTAAACACTCCGAAAACACGGCCAAAATGAATGGATGGGAAGAAATTCTCTAAATCAATATTATAAACGAAATTTCTTTTAAGGTGCATTCTGGCATTGGTTACTATACTACGGCCTTTTACAAAACCATGAGCAGCAGTCCGGGGCACAAAACACAATTGGATACAATCGTTTAATACCTTCTGGGTTAACTTAAGATTCCTTTGAGGGGCATGAATAATTCTGTCTTCCCCATTTTTCTTTTTTACGCTGTAGGTATCATATTTATCTTTTTCAACAAATAATAAAAATGCGATGGTTTTTTGGTCTAAAGGATGGTCTTTAAGTTTCTGAACAGACTTAAAATAATAATCAAACAAGTCTTCTAAATCTTCCCATTGACTTAGAGTTAAAAACTTGTATTTAAGTTGATCATTATAGTTCATTTTTTTAAATTAAAAGCGGAGTGGTTACTTTATAATATCTACCTTAAGTGACCGACCAGTAATCATATTTTTCCTTTGCCGGTTTTATCAAGAATTTCTAATGAAAGGGATCCTCTATCCGCGGAAAAAATTAATAGTCAGTCTTTATAAGTTGGTCAAACAGATTTAACCAGAAATATAGGGAGGGAACTTTTAGCATAAGTCCCAACAAGTTAACAGCAAGGACCCATCGTCCTGCAAATTAATACTATTCGGTAACCACTCCTTATCTTTATAAGGGGTCTTAAATTTGTTTCCATCTGATTTTACTCCACCTCCAAAACCTTCATACTCTCTTCCCCAAACTGACTAATAACCCGCACCGCAACCCTCCGACCTTTCTTATTGGGAAATGGATGAGACTTAAACCCATACAACCGATCAAAAGCTTCCTCATCCAGCTCGATCTTGAGGGTGTTTTCTAATTTTTTCTTGGCAGAACGTTTGGCCATATCATCGATGCCTTTGCGCCATTTGGTAAACTCTTTTTTGTTACCCCCACAGAAAAATACCTGAGTGACAATGAAATTGCTACCATCATAATTATCATCCACCATCCAATAGGCTATGTCATGTAGGTTACGGGCCTTAACCTGGTCTTTGATAGGATCATAGATATCTAATCCTTTGATTTCAACATGGATCTGATTGCCATCGACTTTATTGAGCACAATATCCGGCTCTCCAATGGTAACAAAACTGGCAGCAGATTTGGCAGGTTTTTTCTTAAGACCTTCCTGGAGCAGATCATCGTGCATACGAACGATGGACACTTCAAAACTTCCCATGCTGGCACGTTTGACATCTCCTTTGATATCACTCTCAAAGCTGAAACCTAATACCACCAGCCAATCTGCATCTCCTCTTGCTCGACATTCTCTTACAGCCTGATTGACAAACCGTTTACTGACCGTTCCAAACTTTGGGCCAATATGTAAATATGCTTTCCTTTCTGTATCGTCTGCTACTTTGTAAAAACCCTCTGCATGGAGGTATTCACTATTTAGAGGATCTATTCGGACAAAAGTAGCTCGTTCATCCTTCCGACCTGTTTTAATCCCAGCCGTTTTGAGGTGCTCAAAGACCTTAGCCTCGAAATTTTCATCTTGATTGAGGCTATCATCAATTTCTTCTGGAGTAGTTGGATTCAGACTCTGTAATGTTTCTACCGTAAATGGACCCGCTACACGTATTTTTTTATTGTCCACTTTAGGTTGATCATAGAGCGTTTCCTCTTCAAATGGCTCATCGTTAGCTAATGCTTTCAGTGTGATATGAGGTACCTTTTTGTATATGAAACCTTGACGGATATCTTCATTGACTTGATCGTATAATTCATAGAAAGGGAAAACGCCTGTCATCAATCTATTCTTGGCGATATTAAGTGCAATACGAGAGGTGTCTGTTGTTATCCATCTTCGCCCCCATTGTTCTGCTACATATGCTGTAGTACCACTCCCACATGTTGGATCTAAAATGAGATCTCCTGGGTCCGTGGTCATAAGTATACATCGTTTTAATACCTCGTTTGAAGTCTGGACGACATATTTAGGATTTGAAGCTCCTCCTATTCCATCCCATAAATTGCTTAAAGATTTATAAGGGAAATCATTATAAAACCTGCAATACCTTAGCGTTTTACCTGAAATAAAAACTCTCCCCCTTTTAATTAAATTCAGCATAGATTCTTTAGGAGTTCCCCACCACCTATTTTTTGAGGTAAAGATCTGGTCTTGATAATTTATTTCATATTTTGATCCAGGGCCAGGTTTCGTTAAATTATCTGACATAAAAAAACTGGATCCTTCAGGAATTAAATCCAAATTTTCTTTTTCTATTTTTTTTAGTCTTCTTTTTTCACCATTCGGAAGACTTATATAATCAAACCCAGTTTCTAATGGATCCCCAATTTTATCAAATAATGGTCGATATTTTTGCTTTCCTGAACTCTTTGAATACCAAATAATATAATCCAATCTAGATGAAACCCTATTTGAAGCCTGTAGCCCTGTTGTTTTTGTAAAACAAATATTTGAAACAAAATTTTCACTCCCAAAAACTTCATCCATTAAACACCTAACAAGATGTAAATTATCATCTGAAATCTGTACAAAGCAAGAACCACTTTCAGTCAATAACTCCTTAGCAACAATTAATCTTTCCCTTAAATAGGATAAATAAGAATGAATACCTAATTCCCAAGTATCTCTATAGGCTTTTATCATCTCTGGTTCTTCAGTAAGATGTTCATCTTTCCCATCTTTGACAGATCGATCATTTAATTTCACTTGCCAATTACCACCATATTTGATCCCATAAGGAGGATCAATGTAAATAGTTTGAACTTTCCCAGCCATCCCCTCCCTTTCCAAAAGAGAGTTCATCACCAGCAAGCTATCCCCCAGGATCATACGGTTTTTCCAGTCATTTTGGTGTTTATAGTATTCTCCAACTTTTTCAAGCTCATCTATTTCATATTCGTTTCCAAAAGTTGAGAATAGGTCAAGCTGAGCAGCTGCATTTTCATCTTTTTTGATATTGTAAAGGCGTTTGATCAAAGCTTCCGGCATTATATGTTCGTGCCGGTAGAGGGAGCGAATATCTACTTTCAGAGTATCATCTCGGTCACCCGGTCCATATTTGTTCATCCACATCAGCTCAGGATCTTGTCCTCTATGCACCACCGGATTTTTGGGATAGTAGGCTACTTCCTTTTCTTGCACCTTTTGATTGGCCTGTTCGTAGCCTTCTTCTTCTTTAGAGGGGATGTAGGCCCGTTTATCTTTGTGTTTATAGGATTTTGCCATGATTATTTCGTTTTATCTTGTATTCCGAGGTAGATTTGGTTTAGAATATCAACTGATTCCTGAACGGTATTGAAATTCATCAATTTACCAATTTTGCTATTTTGTGGATCTTGGATACTCTCTGACAAAATATTTTCAACCTTTTTTAAAATACTTTTTGAGCCTTTTAATATTTCGCCAATTTTTCTTCCAATATATCTTCCTGTTATGGATTCTCCAAAATTATTATCCTCCCCCTCAAGTAAGTCATTTAGGTCAGGTTCTGAATCAAAAATTTCTTCATAATCAAGCCAGTATAAATTCCTGATAATATTTTCTATGTCCTCAATATCCTTAGTTCTATGTTTCCTATCGTTCCAGGCTAATAATTTGAGTAAGACTACCCCTGGAAGAGAACAGACGTTCAATTCAAATCCCTGATCTGTTTTGACTATATTAGTTGAACCAAAAACTTCTGAGAAACCTGGCATATCCAAGGTAAATGCCTTTTGAGCTTTTAATTCAACTTGCCCTTTTTCATTCTGAATCTCGCCAAAAGGAAGTAAATCAATTTCGTATTTATCCTTGTAAATTATTTTTATCGGCTCGGTATCGTGTAACTCAAACCCATCCATTTGAGTCAATTTGTTTTTCAACCTATTGAATTCTTCTTCACTAGATAACATCACCGCAAGGTCGAGATCGTTCGTTTTTCTCGTAGGAGGATCATCATGGCCTTTGGCAAATAGTTCTAGATCGCGTGCAAAGGCTCCTACAACAAAATATTCAATCTTCAACTCTTTAAAAACAGGAATGATGGCATTTAATATTTCAATGACTACCTCATCTGTTATCTTATTCAGTAAAATAGGTTGATAATTCTCGCTCATATATCTTTTGGGCTGTTTCGAAGTTTCGACTATGATTAGTCCCTAATAAATCCGCATATATCAAAAGTGGATTGACGATTTTATTCTCTTTATTTACAAAGTTTTCATTATTCAAGTCCCAGAAAACATTATACACACTCACATTACCATATTGTGGGTCTGGAACCAGGAATAAATTCTTTAAGAGTTCATTCTTGCTTACCGTAGAATAAATGGTCCATTCTCCTGGAGACAAAAAGCCTGTTAAAATATTTGCACCAGGTTCTCCTCCCCAAAAAGTATCCGCGCCTAAGTTTATACTTTTCCAATCAGACTCTCTCTTGGGAAGGAACCTAAATTTCCCTCTCAACAAAGAAGGCTTTAATTTTTCATTAAAAGCATGTACCCACTTCTCTTGGAGCTGAGGGACTTCAGTCAATCTCTTTAAATTTTCATTTATCTGAAGTAAATATCCCTTCTCTTTTAAATCTTTCAAGATGGTACCGACAGTGCTTTTAGAAATATTGGCTGCTTTTGCCATTTCTTCATAAGTGCCATTCACCAAATTTTCATTTAACAATAAGGCATAAATCAACTTAATGCCATTTTTATTAAAAGCTTTATGTTTTCTTTCGCTCCTAAGTAATTCTCTTTTTTTGCCTTCAATTTGTATATAAAGACCTTTATTATCTTTGATAAAGCAATTGCCAGCCATATCGAGATAATTAATATTATTTTGCTTTAATATTTCCTTCGCTGAACTAGAAATTGATCCAGATACCACAAGAGGAATTTTATTACTTTCAAAATGGTTGAATTGATCCAAAACCCCTGAAAGGTTAGATTTATGTAGATCATTTTTTACCTCAAAAAGGGAATAATTTGAATCCCCTATCTTGAAAGAATCGAAGCTAACTCCTACCTCTACAGGTATTTCAGTCAATTTTTTCAAATTTTCGGCAGCAGTATATAAAATATCACTTTTAATCATTGTTCGCTGTATTTATATGTTTACAAAAAGTGAACAATCAAAAATATCGAACAAATTTGTAATAATCAAGCTTTGAGCTCTTTTTTATTCTTAACAGGCTGAATAGTTTTTATTTTATTCCTCAATTCATTTTTAATATCACGAATATCATTAGCTATCTCAATAAAATGCCACTCATCATAGTCATATTTTTCCCGAACATTATTAACAGCAGGTAACCAGCGATTAATGACATAATTGACCTTATGCTCCTTTTCTTTATTAAATCCAGTGATTTCAATAACCAAATTGGCTATTCCACCAGAAGGTATTTTCACTTTAGCAATAAAATCAGGTACATACATTTTATCCCCACCGTAGGCATCCACATAAGGGATCTCAAACCCTAAAAAGGAATTCTTCACATAAGTGGTCACCTCATCCATTTCTTCAAGCGTTTTGGCTGCTATTTGTTCCCAACTATTGGTATCCGCAACAACAAAATTGATATGACTTTTTTTGGTGGGATAAACTTTTTTGATGGTATTACCATGCACATAAATAGTAGAACCAAATTTATTGTAATGATTAAACACTGGCATGATCCTTTCATGCCTTTGCTGTTCTGCTTCGATTCCACTTTGAATATGTCTGCAAACCTTTTCAGCAGGTTCATAAAAAAGCATATTGGGAAAAGCATCACCAATACACTTGGTTTTGTGTTTTAACCAATAATGAACGATATCTTTTAATCGTTTAAACTTATGAAAGAAACGGTTACCTTCATCATCTCGATAATAATGATTGATCAACTGCCTGGTGATCGCATACACCAATTCTTGTTCCCTTCTTTCAGCTATTTGTTCCAAAGTGAGCTCTGCTTCATTGGGCAAAAAGGCAGATGCCATTATAGTCTTTGTAGGATACCTGGAACCATCTATTTCATAGGGAGGTATTTTACTAAAGTCTGCTTTTATCTCCGCTTCTTCGATTTCGATGCGGTAGCCCGTTAAATTGGGAAAGGTAATTTCCAAATCAGCACGTTCTTTTAAAGCTTTAATATGCTTATAATCTAAAGGAGGCGGAGGCGGAACGGCTCCGCCTCCTTTAAAGAGTTTAAATGGGATTCCAATGATCTGTGCATATTCTGGTGGAAATTTTTGGGTACTAATTTTCCTTTTGTCCGTCCCTTCGGGAAGAATGTTGTCATCCTTATCATAATTGACCAGGTGATAACTTTGTCGGCGCAAAGCCCGTCCAGCTACCTGTTCACATAATAACTGTGATCCAAAAGCACGAAGGCCCATCACATGGGTAACGGTATTCGCATCCCAGCCTTCCGTCAGCATAGAAACAGAAACCACACATCGAATACCTGCGCCGAGTTTTCCTGGTTTACCCACAGTATTGACAACCTCTCTAAGGATATCAGCATCAGTGAGGTTTTCTACCGATTTCCCAGGATTCATAATGCGGTAATCCTTCTTAAATACCTCAATCTCATGCGCGAATACCTTTTTGAATTGATCATCTACTTGGTCTGAATTCTCCAAAGCGTAAGAGTCGATGAGCAGTGTTCGAGGCTTATTATAGGCCTTTCCATAACTATCATAATTGGAAAAAAGCGAAGCAATTCCTTGTTTGGTCGTGACAAAATTGCCTTCCTCATCGTAGATCTCATATCCTGCAATGTATCGATACAATTCAGATGAAACATTTGTATTGTTACACACTACGATAAAAACAGGAGGCGTTTTGAATAACAATTCATTCTGTTCATACAACTCATAGTCTGTTTTGTAATGAGAATAGAATTGATCAAATGCTTGTTTTACTAAAGGAGGGATTTCTGGGTCTCCGGACAACACCTCTGTATTTTTTCCTTTCTTAGGAAGTTTGTCTTTTACGTGTTCGTAAAGATTACGTAATTTGGGCATTTCCAATGCGTGAGTATTATCAGATTCTGGTAGGAATGGAATCTTCACGAGCCCCGCTTCAATAGCTTCAATCAACCCAAAATCACTAACCACCCAGGGAAATAATGTTCCTGGTTCGTATCCAGAACCAGTCAAATAATATGGTGTGGCGCTCATATCATAAACAATGCAAATCTTAAAATGCTGACTAATTGTAGCAATGCCATTAATCCAGACAGCAGCCCGTTCATCTTCGCTTTTATCTTCTCTGGAAGATTTTCCTTTAGGTAAATAGCAGTGATGTGCTTCATCATTTAAGATCAACAGACGACTTCCTCGTTTGAAGTTACCAAGAACCCTTTTTAACATTAGGCTAGGGTTTTCTTTGGCTTCTTGCATTTTACCGTCCACACCGACCTTCCCATCAAAAGGGCTCCTTTTATTCCCTTGTAAATTCCGTAACTCAAAGGAATGATAATTGGTAATGACAATCCTGGCATTTAATCCTTCGGCACTTTCCCGTAAATGAAAGGGAATCAGTCCCCGCTGGTGATAATAATCCTGAATTTCCTGTGGATTGATCGTTTGGGAATCGACATAAAGTACGCCCAGTCGATCACGAATGGTGATACCAGGGGCAACCAAAAGAAAATAGTCTGCAAAACGAGTATCACTCCGGTATTCCTGCCGATTAAAGTAATGGTAAAGGATCAACATGGCCATAACCACTGTTTTACCCGTTCCTGTTGCCATTTTAAAGGCAACCCTAGGAAGATTGAATGTGTCATCTTCCCCAACTTGGCAAGCGGTATGTAATCTATTGAGCATACTTTGACCAACATTAGATTTGACCGCTACCTCATTGAGCCAAACAGCCGTTTCAACCGCTTCTCTTTGAGCGAAAAATAGATTTTTTGTGATTTCCCGCTGTTCATTTTCGAACCAATATTTAAGTAACTCCCTAGATACTCGTGTTACATTAGGATAATTTTCTGCTCTCCATATTGCGATTTCCCTTCGCAAAATATTAATGATATGGTTCTCGGCATTAGCAACCTGTTCGCTAATGAACATTTGTCCTTGGATGCCCGTTCTTACAGGTATGGGAGCATTAATATCGGGATCAAAGATTCGACGTCCTTTGTCAATATTCTGATAATCAAGGGTACCATCAGGTAAGGTACGATAATGGAATTTAGGTGGGCCGTAAGGGCTATTTAGAATAGGGTTATTTTCACTCATTTCTATACTTAAGTATGGTTTTTACATAAGTTGCTTCCACTCTTGTTCAAATGTTTTTGAACCAAAGTAAATGATTTAAAAAAAAGCCCCCCTAAGCTTTGAAAAATTTCTTTACAAAGATTTTTTTGGGATGGGATCAAATATAGAAAATAATCAACAATAATAGTAATAATTACACGGGAAAGTATCCAATCATATAATGATAAGAAGGGTGAGTAACTTTTTGAAAAGATTGTAAATTCTTTGGATTAAAGTCTGTCGTACTTTTTAGCATTTCCTTTAGCTTTTGCAATAGGGTATTTTTGGGCATTCTTTGCAATCTTTGAAAACACTATTTCCAAAACATCGAAGTTATATTTTTCAGCTAGCAAAAAGGCATAGGCAAAAACATCTGCCAGTTCTTCTTTGATTTTTTCTTGGTCCACACTTTCTATTTCCTCCAAATTTTTCCATAGGAACAGTTCATTCAATTCCGCTGCTTCTATGGATATGGCCAAAGCCAGATCTTTAGCATTATGAAACTGGGCCCAATCTCTTTCATCTCTGAATTTTACAAGTGCCGTGGTAATTTTTTCAATTTCTGTCATATCATTGTTTTAACAATCCCTTAGCCAGGTTATACTCTTCCTCAAAATCCAACTGGAGGTGAGCAACCATCGAAGGATCAAAAATGGCCCAGGAAACATACATATAAGCAAGCAATTTCCAGCCACTAAAAGACTGTCCAGGGACTGAACTTAAACTATACCGTTCTTTTTCGTGAGGATCAATGCCTAATCTACCCAATTCTGCAACTTCAAATCCAACCTCTTTGGCTTTCTCTTTTGATTTATTTGAAAAATATTGAAGTGCACCTAACATATGCATCATCACGGCCATGTTCATTCCCTGCTTTTGATTGGCCTCAACGAACTTTTTCATTTTTTCCTCCTCGAAAGCTGTATGAGTCTCCAGGTTGTAGGGATCATTTTCGATCTCCGCCAAAATATCCTCCGCGAACTTTAGGTTTGTTCCCGTATCAGGTTTTTCCTTTTTTGGAGTCGTTTGATTTTCATGTTCCAATGTAAAGTAAGCGGAAAGGTTTAAGTCATCTGCCCACCATTTGATCAAATCATATTCCTCGCCGCCTTCCCGGTCATCTTTCATTTTAAGGTATTCCTCGTAAATGCTTTTAGCTTTTTTAAATAAAACCGGCTCTTTAATTTGATCGACGAGATCAATACCGAACAACTCCTCGAGTTGAAATAATTGAGTATACGTTAAAATGATATTGGCATCCCTTACAAAATCAGGTGCTATCTTTTTGGCCGTCGGATCATTAGCCCCGGCAATCGCTTGCGAGTGTAAACCCAATAAACTTAAAAATTGAATCGGTCTTAATTCAGGATAACGATCATATAATCTTTGTTCTATGAATAAGTCGATGGGAGCATTGTAAATTTGGAGGTTAATGCCATTAAACATTTGTTTTAAAAAATGTCGATAGTTTACCTCCGTTAGTCCTCCCTTTATCATCTTCTTTTTATCCTTTTCAGCCCTTTTAAAAAAAGTCGCTTCATTCTTGGCAGTGGAGGTAAAAAGGTAATTCTCATTTTCTTTACGTGCTTCATCGATCAACTCCAGGTGCGTTAATTCATGAAACACTAAATGTGCGTATCCTGGTGTCGTTTTTTTATACCGGATGGTGTGATTTGGATTGCCCCTATACTCTGCTATTTCTATTTTGGCAGGTGTGCCAATGTTATCATCTATGACAACATCTATATTTTTCGAAGTCTGTTGCTCCAGTTGATGGAGAAAAGGTCCAAACAATAGGTCCTCATCGGTTTCTGAAAGAACAGCTTTGGCAATCTCTAATTGCAAAGATTGGCAGGACCGTAATAAATTCTGATCCTTCACTTTTTGATCGTTAATGATCTTTAAAGTCATGGATGCCTTCTCGAATGCCCCATGAAAGTCCCCTAAATTATAGAGCGTTAGTGCAAGTCCATACAATGAGTTAGGATATTTAGGATTGATCTCGAAAGCCTTTTCAAAATAAGTTAAAGCCTTCTCCAGATTACCGCTTTTGGCAATGATTCCCGCTATATTATTAAGAGCTATGTAATTTTTAGATTCATGCTCCAAAACTTTACGATAATATATTTCCGCCACCTCAATATCATTATGGAAAGAAGCATAAATATTCCCCATCATGATCAAGGCGTTGGTATTTTGCGGATCCCATTTTAATGCTTCGATTAATTGGTTGACCCCTTCCTCCTGATCTCCCTCATCTGACAAAATTTGACCGTAAATCCTGAATACCTCTGAGTTTTTAGTTCCATGTTGGATCAGATCTTTGATGAGGTCTTTTGCCTTTTCAAAATGACCGTTTTCCGCATTTTTGATAATTTGGCTTAAGGTCTGAGTCTCTTTCACCTGATCGTCAGCTAAATCAATATGAATGAAGCCATCAATTATTTGTATGGACGGCACATGACCCTCAACAGAAAATGTTTCTTGAAGAGTTTTGATTATCTCCTTATCCTTTGAAATCCCTTTCAGCCCAGGGAAGATCTGATATAAAAACTCGTCAATGCGGTAAATAATTTTCATAAAATAATCTGGTGCGATGCTGGTTGTCTTTTTTTAATGATCAGGTCGCAATATAAGGAGAAAAGGGGAGTAACAGAAAGGTTCTAGAAAAACCTGAAAGCAAAATGGTTTTGTGTTTGAGGAAGCCTACCAGTCAGCAGTTTTCAACGTATCGAAAACCTTGATTATATTATTACCAACTTGAATTTCATCACCTAACTTTATTACCGAATTTTTAATTCTAAATCCATTTATTAAAGTGCCATTGGTGCTTTTTAAATCCATGACTCTCAATACCTGGTGAGAAATAAAAATTTTGCAATGATTTCTTGAGACGATTGGTGATTCTAATTTTATGTCTGCATCGACGGATCTCCCAACGATTATTTCGTCATTATTGAATACTGGATAATCTACAATATGTCCATTTTCGACGATGAGCCGGCAATAAATATTATGATTCTTAAATATCGGATTGTTTTGACAAATTTCATCAACTTGTGTAATAAGTGATTTGGTTATTTTGTTATACTCAATTGTATATTCCTCCTGGGTTATGATTCTTTGATTATACTGTTTTTGCAATAAAGTATATCTTGAATTTAATTGGGTAATATCGGTTAACCAACGTGAATGATCATCAATTTCCAAATTATTAATTAGGAAAGCAATGCCGTCATTTAGGTCATTTATCAATTTGCTTAGAGCAATTCTTTTAAACCTGTTAATCATTACTGATATTAATTTTGTCAAGCACGTATTAGCAAATAAATACCAAAGCCAATTAAAGCAAAAGCAATAACAAAAGGCAAGCATCCACCAATAGGATGAATGTGGATCATTCTAACATACCTAGAATCTCTTTTTCCTCTATTAATATCAGAGGCCCATGCATACCAAATAACAATTCCAATAGTAATTAAAACTTTACCCATTTTATCTTGTATTTTGTTAATCGTAACGGGGATATAAAGCATTTACCATCCTTTCCGGAAGTTCTTTGCTTAAAATATCATAAGCAAGTTTATTTTCTTCATTCAAATCCATAAAATACCATGAAGTTCCGCCATTTTCTGATATGGCTGCAATTGGAACATATGATTTGTGGTCGAATTTTCCATTCCTAAATATTGTATTTTCATTTTGGAAAGAAGTATATATTTTTCCATTATTTTCGAAAAATTCACTATGCTTTAAAGCAAGCCTAATATCCTTTATAATTCCTTCGAAAATTTCAGAATTTTCCCTCTCAGAAGCAAGAACCTGAATAAATTCTTTTTTAATATCTGGAATGGGTATACCCGTTAATTTCGATAATTCCAGGAATACAACGGGATAAAACATTTCAATTAATTCTTTAAATCTTTTTTCTAACTTTAAATGGTTGAATTTTTTAATGGCTTTATCAAGATTATTTAAATTTTCGTTATCTAATTGAATTACTGTAGCAGTATTTGTATCGCCAACAGAAAGTTCACCCCCAGCAGATCGAATTATTTTTTTATTAATCATGTCATGCAAGGATAATATTTCTTTAGCCTTATCAGTTTGGAAGCCAAGATTTAAGGCAATAGTTGCATATTTTTTAGCAACTTTCAAGTGTTCATCAATTTCTCTAGGAATGATATTGTTATTGGAAATTTCTTCAACGATTTTCCCAATTGAGGCATCTGCCAGATAAATATGAAACTCCATGTTATCAGTAAATAATAAAAGGCCTTTTTTTAATTCTCTAATGGCATCCTCAAATCGTTTGATGTCAATTAAAAAATGAACATATCGAACAACTATTCCTGGATCGTATGCTAAATCTAAAGAATGTTTGTAATGCTGAATAGCTTCCTCAGTTTTTCCTAATTTAATTTTTATTCGAGCAATATCAGCGTAAAAAACTCCTTGATTTGGATAAAGTTCAGTACATACATTAAAGTAGTTTAAAGCTTCATTTAAATCTCCCGAACTTTCAACAGCAAATCCCCATTCCTTATGCAATAACACCTTTTCGAATTCAGTTGAGGCATATTTTAAGCAATATTTAAACTTTGGTATGGCTGCAAAAAAGTTTTTCTCATATGAATCGCATAAAGCGGGAAAATAAAATTTATAAAACAGCTTTTTATTTATTGATTCAGAATATTGTCTTACTTTCTCGTAATCCCCAATTTTGATTAATGTTTCAATTAATGAAATAATTGTATCCTCATTGGGGGGAGATGCAATAACCATAGGAGATTCGAGATTGAAATATCTTTTTTTTATCCTTGCTAGTTCTTTTCTCAAATCAAAAAAGGAGTTAAATCTATCTTCTTTTCGTTTTGCCAGGCATTTATATGTTAGATCTAATAGTTCTGGAGGAATATTATTATTCCAATTATTTATTGATAGAGGGGCACTGTATTGATGAGAATTCCGATAACCTTCATAACCTCCTGCGGAAAAAGGTTTTTCTCCAGTTATCAATTCATAAAGAATACATCCAAAGGAATAAATATCAGATCTAGTATCAACCTTCTCATTCTCTATAAATTGTTCGGGTGAAGCATAGGCAAATGTACCTTCAAATTTTTTAAAATCAATTTCATTACTTTCCTTTATCTTATTTTTAGGAAAATTTGGTGTAGAAAATTTAAGTTCCCCAAGCTGGGAGGTTTTTTCATCAGAATAGATTATTCCAAAATCAGTTAATTTTGCCTGGAAATCAGATGAAATAAGAATGTTTTGCGGTTTCAAATCTTTATGGACAAAGTTTGAAATTTGATTATTTGCATGGGATAAAGCATCGCAAATATTAATTCCTATACCTATTATTTTAATTATATCGCCAGATATTTGAGGAATCAAGTCATCCAAACTATTTTCCACATATTCCATCACAATTTGAGGAGAGTGAACTCCACGATGGATTAATTTTATCTGGACAATATTAGGATGTTGCCCTAACAATATATGTGAGTGACATTCATACAACCAATTTTTTATTTTATCTAAATTAAGATCAGAAAAACCCTTTAGGACTTTGACTGCAACATATTCTTCATCTTTAAAAAAATCAGATCTACAAATGAACACTTTAGCCATTCCTCCTTCTCTTTCATCAACTTTGTGATATGCATCAAGTAAATAATTAGATTCATTTATTTGAATTCCAGGGTCATAGATATTAGTATCCTCATTTGTGTCGATTGTTAAGGTTTGGGTCTCAAACTCATTTTTCTTTCCTTCGTTAATTGTTTTATAATTTTTTATCAAGTCATCATATGGAATATTTTTTTCAGGGCTTAACGAATTCTCCTGATTGGTTATTAATTCCATTTGCCTTTTGAAAGCTTCTTGCTTTCGTTCCAGGTCTTTTTCGATTTTAGGTCCTTTTATAATACCGTAAATGAAAGCAATTAGACCTACTGTAATTCCAGAAGGTAATCCTAAGATCAAATAAGCAACACCTCCTAAAAAGGCCCCATAAATGATTGATAATATAATCATAGAAGACCATCCCACAAATAAAAAAGTGAATAGGATTTTAATGATCTTTGACATTTTCAGCTTAGGTATGTTTGAAAAATATTTTTTTAAGTCTACTTTTAACCAAGTGTTATGGCTCATCCTTAAATCCATCCCAAAAATCAGCATCCAATCTTTTAATTTCAATAGTCTGCTCCACCTGCATCCCTAATCCAAAGTCATAAATATACTCTGCAAGCGCCTTACCATCGATCAAAACAACGGTCGTGGATCCATTAAGGCTATTAGCGTATTCGATGGCTCCAGGTGAAAAAGAAGACGTTGTAATAAACACTCCCTTATTTGACTGAGCTACCGCAAGAGCCCCAACAAATTTTTGAATCTCCGGTCGGCTAATAGAAGAGTCCAGTTTATATCTTTTAGCCTGGATATGTATTCGGCCAAAGCCCAATACATCCTCTTTGATGATTCCGTCAATGCCACCATCATTCGTTGATTGGGTCACCAATCCGGAATTTTTAATTTCTCCGCCATAGCCCATTTTTTGAAGGAGCATAACTACTAAGCGTTCAAATTCGAAGGGGGTTTTACTCAGAATGGTTGCCAATATTTCAGCATAAACGGATTTTCTAATATTAGAAAAGGAGGCGTATAATTTCTCCTGGGGCGTAAAGGTGGAGCGGCTATCGTCAAGAACCAACTTATCCTTGGTGGTTTGTTTCTTTTGCTTTACAGGCTCCCTGCTATCCAATTGTTTTTGAATGTATTCATCCACTTTATCAGGAGTCTTCAAAAGCTCCTTCCCTTTTTCATTGATCTGGTAAACACCACGCCTGGGTTTTTCCAAAAGGCCCGCCATATTGAGGTAACTCAAGGCCCAGGACACCCTGTCATAAAATATTTGTCCATTCCCCGAAGGATACATTTCCGCGACTTCTTCTTCCGTCAACCGAAAACGCTCGGCAAGGGGTGTTACAAATTCTTTTAAATTTAGGGTACCTTTTTTTTCCAGGAGTTGGAGTACGGGGACTCTTAGTTCGTCGTGTTTTGGTATTGGCATTTTCCATGTTTATAATTATCAAAAAAGACCGTGTAATTGAAAAAAAATTAGTTCTTTTTTCAAACCAATCAATCAATATATTTACCTAACCTCTCTTTTATCTTGTTATATTCCTCCCTTGTGATTAACTCTAAATCGAGTTTGAGTTTAGCTTTTTTTAACTCATCCAAAGCCTCATCGCTTGTCAAACTTTTAGATTTAACCTCACCATTCATAATAGCATCTTCTATGAAAAAGAAGTAATTATCTATCCCAGTCATACCCGTGGTTTGAAAAGAAACTTTAAAGCCCGAATTTTTAGTGCCACCAACAGCAATCTTTTTTATTCTGGCCTTTGTATTGGCAGAGTATCTATCTACTTCTCTCTGGGTGCCAGAAATGTCAACCTTAGTGATATAAATAAATTTTCCATTAACACCTGAAGGATTTTTTATTTGTAGCGTATCACCAACCACATAGACATCTCCATTTCGAGAAATATAGGCCTCGAATGTTCCATGAGGTTTTTTATCAATTCCTTCTAATTGTTTATGATTGATTACTTGGGAAAAACAGATAGAATTTGATAGTAAAAGAAATAATATAAAAATATTTTTCATTGTTTATTTTTTCTATGAATTTATTATTGAATTTTAGTTCCTTAAAAAAATCCAATCCATTAATCCTGCATTAATTACTAATTCTGATAATTTCTTTGAATTAATCAATTGCACATTAGGGAATTCCATAATCTCAATTCGATCTGTTTCAGAATGAACTACAAAAAAGAATTTATCATATCCGGTTATTAATTGGAATTTTTCAACGTGCTTCTTGATTTCCTGGTTATTTGATTTTGACTTTATTTGTACCAGGCATCTTTCTCCAGTAACAGGATGCAAAAGTTCCAAATCAAACCACTTTGCTGTTTTTCCGATTTCACTCAATCTTTGCCAACCCGCTTGCCTGAAGATTAAATCAGTCAACAATTCAAAATCCTTCCATGACAAGGACTGAATGAGTTTTTCGATTTTTTGCATCAGATTTTGTTTAGCTTCTTTAGCTTCGGTTACTTCTTTTGAGTCCAGGCCATTGATTTTTCTTAAGGTATACTCTTTTTCTTCTATATGGCAAATTGTCTTTCTATACCCTTGAGTTTTGGTCAATTTTCCACCTAAATCTCCTAATGTTAGTTTCTTCCCATTAATATCTTCGTCTGACCATACTTTTTTTAGACTTCTAACCTTCGAATTATCCTCTTTAACAGAAAACTTATCACCTGGGAAACACCACCACATTTTATTATCGGCAAAAGTTATCCAAATATCATTTTCACTCGATTCATAAAATATTTTTAATTCTCGAACATGATCAGAAGCTGCAGCCTGGATTTTATTTTCTTTTGTAATAAAGTAATTCCTTACCTTCTCCCAGTCACCATTAAGGCAATCCCGTTCATCAACCCCAATAAATCCGATTCTTATTGAAGGTTGTTCCATTAAGCATTCTTTTTCCCAATCTCCTCCTTCTCCTAATTTGATGTATATGATTTGGTTGCAGTTGATTTTCATATTTAGGGAATTTTTTCTTGGCAAAAGATATTTCTGGCTAAAGGGTAATTCCATGTGCTTCCATAAACTTGCTCAATCGATCTCGTAATTCCTTCCGATTGTCATCAGTCCAGAAATGCTGTGTAAGGCCACTGGCCAAATGTGGAACTCCAATATGAACGAATCTGGGTTTTAAGGTTCCGTCCTTAGGATCCGTTCTATCATATAATGAGATAAAAGGCAGGTTTCGGTTTGAACCGGTTTGATTCCAGAATTCTTGTGGGGGAATCCATTTATTAGGATGGGCAATTTTCTTTAATACTTTGTTATCAACAAAATCAGCAACAGCCAAGCCAGAAGAGATTATTATTTTAGGCGCGATGAATTCGATTTCTTTCTCTAAATATTCATGTGCAACCATTGCTCTCATTTGGTCCCAATTGGGAATGAGTTTAATGAGGCTTGCGTTTCCTTTTGGGGCGAAATGGCACATATCAGTTATGTAGAACTGATGATAAAACTGTTCGGCCGACAATGTATCTTCCGCGAATAGCCCGGACAGATTGTTGTGTAAATAATAGTTGTCAGAAAGTTGTTGGTAATTATCAAAAAAATCAGGGAATGGTTTTCGAATGGCGTAAGCTACCTGGTAAAAACTACATTGAATATGAGGTTCCATTCCTATCACCATTATTTTTTTCGCAGGCTGGTCCTCTTTTAGGTCCAATGAACCAATCCATCCAGGGAAGTCAAACGCCCATCCGGGGAAAGGTCCATTTCCCAATTTGATGCGGTTGGTAGAGTTAGGTGTTTTTAGAATTTCTTCGACCTTTTCCCGATTTCCACTTTTATGGTCTCCCTCTTGGTGGTAGAGCTTTTCTTCACTGCCTTCTTTTAAAGTAAGGCTATCCTTTTCAAGCAAATAATCTGCTACTTTTCCAAATTTGTTTTTGAGGTACTTTCTGAATTCTTCGTTTTTTCGTTCCATCATGAATAAGTTTTTTGGAAACCATTAAATTATTTTGAAATCAATTATTTGCTCACTCCACCACCAATTTCCCAACGCCCCCGATCTGCCCATCCACCAAAACTTCAAAAACGTACAACCCTTCCGGCAGCTCTCCCTTTTTAAGCGCTAATTCCTGGCCACTGAAAACATCTCGTTTCACTTCTATGCCCATCGCATTAAAAAGCCTGAATTCGGCTTCCTGGAAGTCTATTCCTGTTATACGGATCACGGCCTCAATTGTTACAGGATTCGGAGCAATAGAAACCTCCAAACCAGGAATATAAGGCAATTGATTAACCCACACCTCAACAAAATTTTCGCCAATGGTATGGAAAGTCGTATTGGTGAGGACGGGATCATTGAAATCAAAAGAAATGGCTGCCTGGTTTTCGATAACGGTTCCTAAAGGCAGTTCCGGTTTTTGGCTGATCCTGAATTTAATAAAACCATGGGAAGCGGGCTCATTGGCAGTACTGTCCACTAGAAGAATACTTTCAAAAATGAATTTCAAGGTGTCGCTTCCGACGATTTCCAGGTTGTACGGATGGCTGCTGGCTCCTAACCGTAGAGAAGTCATTTCCAGATAAGGTGAAAGCACATCCTCCACGACAACCGTAAAGGCCGTATCTGTACCGGTATTTTGAAAACGAATGAGATATTCAATATCCTGGCCTCTTTCGATGAAATGGCTCTCTCCATATCCTTCCGGGAAACCTCGTTTGTCATTTGGGTCAAATGAGCCAATCACTTGTTGGCAATCTATCGAAACAAACGGACTGGAATCATTTTCCGGAAATTGAGTGGCATATCCGGTACTAAAACCTCCCGTTTCATTCGTGCCGCAAGCTTCCACAAAAGCGGATGGGATAGACTCGAAGGGATGAAACGGTACCGGAGTGGTTTGACAAGCATAAGTGGAGCCATTCGCCTCAAAATTCACCTCAATGGATTCTCCACTACTTAAGAAAAAAGGAATTGGCTCAGGTGTAATGATCACGCCATCCTGGATGATGGTGTAGGTTTGTTCGGATTGCATATCCCCTTCCGCAGTATTTGAAATGGTGAATAAAACTTCACCACCTTCACATGCACCCACAACTTCTATATTTGCCCCGGACCATTCCTCCGAGAATCCTGCACAAAGAGAATCAGGATATATTTTGGCTGTGGCGCAAAGGGTTTGACCTAATTCCGAATCGCAGGAGACGGTGGTGTAAATTTTGAAGGAACCGCATTCGCCAACCTGGACTTCTCCGAGATCAAAAGTGTAGGTATTACCTTCTTGTTGGGCTATTGGAATGGAAGCCGAATTTACATTTAATAAAGGATCGAAATGTATTTTCACCAAAGCTTCTTCGGCGTTTACGGTTCCGTAATTACAATAATCTATTTTAAAAGTATTATCAAAACACCGGCGTAATCTTGATGTGGAAATATCGACAGTCAGATAAGGACATAGCACTATTGCACTTGGAAAGAAATTGATTGTATCCAGGCTTAAGCTGTCTTCAATGATTACATTTTGAATTCCGGTGCAGTTTTCTTCCCAGTAGGGGCCGGGGGCATAGATTAGTTCAATATCGTATGAGCCAGGATGGGTAAGTATCCCATATTCTCCATTATCATTTGAAACGCTGTATAGCTCCCCCTGATCAGAATTGGCTTTTATCATCCAGTTACGTAATCCAATTTCCAGAGTATCAGAAAAACAATTTTGATTTTGATCGAGAATTACTTTTCCGGAAATGGTCGCATCACAGGAACCAAATCCCGTTTGGCAAAAAGCTTCGAAATCGCCTCCACCAGGCAAACCAGGGTTGTTAGAAAAATCAACAAATGTTGATGAATTACAAAAAACTGAATATTGAGGAGGGAAACATCCATAGAATTGATTATGCAAAAATATCCCAACGTTAAGATTGGTTAAATTAGATAATTCAATTGGAAGACTACCTGTTAAAAAATTATTTTCCAAAAAAAGATAATTCAAATTAATCAAATCACCCACTTCAGAAGGAATGCTGCCTGTCAAAAAATTAGACCTAAGATAAAGTATATTTAATTCAACAAGATTTCCTATTTCAGATGGGATACTGCCTG
Source organism: Leptospiraceae bacterium (assembly GCA_024233865.1). Classification (GTDB taxonomy): domain Bacteria; phylum Spirochaetota; class Leptospiria; order Leptospirales; family Leptospiraceae; genus JACKPA01. The sequence continues at coordinate 30,254 of JACKPA010000025.1, forward strand.
TCAATAAATTATTACTAAGATAAAGTTCATTTAATTCAACAAGATTTCCTATTTCAGATGGGATACTTTCGGAAAGCTTATTGCCACTTAAGCCTAGTAAATTCAATTGGGATAGGTTACCAATTGTTGCCGGAATACTACCTGATAATTTATTTCCATTAAGATTCAAAAACTTCAAATTGGAAATGTTCTCAATTTCTTCGGGTATTGGTATTGACCCTGAAATTTGATTATTCTCTAAGCTAAGACCTACTAAATTTTGCAATTCAAATATTTCAGCAGGAATTGTTCCTGAAAGTTGATTTTGATATAATTGGAGTTCATATAAATTTGTTAAACTACCTAATTCTGGGGGTATCGGTCCTGATAATTGATTTGTTGATAGTCTGAGTGACCCTAAACTTGTAATGTTCCCTAATTCTGGAGGAATACTGCCAGTTAATTGGTTTTCTTTAAGATTAAGAATTTGTAAATTATGTAAATTACCTAATTCAGATGGAATCTGGCCTCCAAGTGGATTGGATGATAATTGAAGACTTACTAAATTTGTTAGATTCTCAATTTCAGGAGGGATGCCACCCGATATACTAGTACCAATTATAAATAGATGTGTTAGGCTTGTTGTGTTACCTATGTCTGATGGAATATTAATACCTCCAGTTAATTGATTACCTCTAATTTCTAAATACGCTAAATTTGGAAGATAAAATAATTCTTCAGGTAATCCCCCTGTAAGTTGGCTGCAATGTATTCTTAAATTTTGAAGATTCCCAAGGTTTCCTAATTCTATTGGTATATTTCCTAGGAGACCATTACATGTTAAATTTAAATATTTTAAGGTTTCCAAATCTCCCAATTCAGATGGAATATTTCCTTCAAGTTGGTCATCTTTGATCATGATAGACTCAATAGAAGAATAATTTCCAATTTCAGTTGGTAATTCTCCAACCATATTGTTGTTTGAAAAAACCAGCTTCTTTACACATCCTGCAGAATCTGTTTCAACACCTTTCCAAGTCGAAATAGGTTCCCCCTCCACCAGCCAATTCGTATTATCCACCCAATCATCCCCATTAGTCGCATTATACAAAGCCACCAAAGCCAAAGAATCACTCACCGGATCACATTGCCCCAAAAGGTTTGAAATAAAAAAAGAATGGAAACTCAATAGGGTGACGATACACCAAAGTCTAAGGAGGGTTAAGGCGTTTTTCATTTTGTTCGTTTTTAGAGGATGGCTTAGGAAGTCATCAATAATAAAATTATCCCGATTGGGCAATTTAGCAAAATCAACCCAAAAAATTAAACAAATGGTCGAGATTCGAAGGGATAATTATCCAATCTGAAATATTTATTTTTGGAGATTGGAAATTAAAGACAATATCCTAGGTGGCTTCCCTCGATTGAACTATATTAGGGGCCACTAATAATCAACTTTAAACCCCTGAATTATGAAACTTCGTTTTTCATTTTTTCTCGTCGTCCACTTCTCTTTTTTTTTATTTTTCAATCTTTCTATTTCGCTTTTTGCACAGACGCCTACACCACAGGATTGCTTGGGAGCGATTCATGTTTATCAACCCATTATTTATGAACCCATTCCTGGATCGGGGTATGGAAATTATTATCCTGAAGTGGACTCTACCATTAATTGCATTACTGAAGAAATCGATGCAATATGGTACACCTTCACTACGATTAGCGATGGAATATTGAATTTTGTAATTACTCCGGATGATCCACTCGATGATTATGATTGGATACTTTTTGACCTTACAAATGCAAATTGTGAAGATATTTATGCAGATACGAGCCTGGTGGTAAGTTGTAATGCTGCAGCTGCTTGCTCTGACCAAACCGGAACCAGCGAATCAAGCCCCTATACAAATCAAGGACCAAATTGTGATAATTTCCCTCCCAGTCAAGATTTAGGGTTTACACAATTCAATGATGTAATTCCAATGATGGCAGGCAATACTTATGCTTTGATGGTTACAAATTGGAGTGGTTCAAATAATGGTTTCACAATAGATTTCAGCACTGCTACCGGAATGGGAATAACTGATTCAATACCTCCTTTCATTGAAGCCCTAAATGTTCCAAATGAGTGCCAGGGAAATACCATTGAAATAGAGTTTTCTGAATACATCCAGTGCAATACAATTGATGCACTCAATTTTCAACTATCTGGTCCCGGTGAACCTTACACACTTACACTGTTGTCTGATGTCTGTGACCAGGGAGGCAACCAGGATAACTTGTTCACCCTCTCAGTTAGTCCTTTTATGGTTCCGGGAGGGAATTATACTTTGGATCTAATAGTCGATGGTTCTACTGAAATTTTGGATTTAAATAACAACCCAATTGATGCTACATTTTTTGATTTTAGTACAAATAACCTATTAACCAATGCACCAGCAGTATGGTCCAATCAATTTGAAGGAAATGAAATAATTGTCGATGAAGGGCAGTACGTCTCCCTAAGCCTATTTTCCAATAACGAAACCCCTAATCCCGAATTCAATTTTTATTCAAACTCCGCATTAACTAACCTGATTTTTAGTGGTAGTAATTCTTATTCTTTCATGGCAACAGTTTCTACCTCAATATTTGTAACAGAATTCTTTGGCCTTTGTGAAAGTCCGGCATTGGAGATTCCTATTTCACTAATCGAATATCCTCCGCAATGTCCTCCAACTATTGAGTTTATAATGGTGAATGGATGTGCTCCTTTCGAGTCAGATGGAGAGTTTATGATTATAAAATCTCAGGAAGCAATAATTAATATTGATGATCTAACCATTGATTTTTATACAAACCTTGACATTAATGGAGACATTGGTTCATCGGAATTTTGTCAATTTATGCCACCACCACTTATCGCTTCATTAGCCGGTTGTCCAAATGTGATTTCAGTTGGCCCCGGTGATGCCATACCACCATATTCGATGGTAATGATCAAAACAAGTTTTGGAGGCGATGCAAGTGAATACGACTGGACTCCGTTATGCGGTGAAGGACAAACAATCTATTTACTTCAAAATAATTGTGACCGAACTGCCGGAGCTTTCAAGGATAGTAATGCACCGGGAGAAGTAAGAACAACCAGGATATTGACACCGGAATGTATGAGTGAATTGATTTATGAACCTGACTTAAATTCAGGAGTAAATGGTGATTTCGTCATGCGTTGTGATACGAGTGAAACCTGCCCTAATGGCATAATTTATGGTAATGACGGGTGCGTCGCCCCTTCCATTTTAAATTTCGTTACTCATCTCAATTCAATGGATGCAAACCGGGAAAATCTTTCCATTTTCCCCAATCCTGCTTCAAATGAAATTCGGATCGAATGGGAGGACGAGGTTCAGGTCTTAATAGTTGTTTCTGAACTAAATGGTTCTGAAATCACAAGAACAATTGGGCAAGGCAAGCAATCAACCCTTTCAGTAAGCAATCTGTCACCTGGTGTCTATTTTGTGAAATCGTTTTTTGATAATGGAAAAACAGGTGTTGGCATGTTTGTCAAATATTAATAAAAATGGGGGAAGGAAATGAAAACTCCTCCTCAAAAAGAAACCTTGTTTGGAATTTTGCTTCTTAAAGGGGTATTTATTATCCTTAAAATGGTATGCCATATGGATCCATCTTTTAAAAAACTACCCCTTCAGAAATCTCCCCCAACTCAAATTCTTCCCATCCAAAACCAACTCTACAAAATAAACCCCCGAAACCCAATTTTGAATAGGGATTTCGATACTCCTTTCATTCCCACTGCCTGAATGGACTTCAAGACCAGAAACGTCAAATATTTTTATGGCATAAGCGGGAGAAACTTTAAAGTAATTCCAGGTGATAATTACCGTTTCTTTTGCTGGGTTTGGGAAAACAGAGATCTCGAAATCTTGGTACGTGTACTTTAGACTATTGACATAGTCAACAAAAATTAAAGCTCCAGCTTGAGAGGTATTTACACAATCATCTTCAGCAAAAAAGATAACAGAAAGGGTATCAACCGCATTACAATCAACAATGTCAGTAAAATCATGGCTCATGATCACATTTCCACAACTATCACTCACAACAGAACCACCAAAAGAATCCAACCAATTACTCAGCTGCAAATCCGGATCCAGGTCACAATCCAAGGTCAGATTTTGTGGTAAAACTTCCCATTGAGGTGGAGTCGTGTCCAAAACTTCGATAGAAGCTGTTCTTTGACTACTATTTTCTGAGGAGTCTTTAGCCGTAAAAATTACTGTTGCTGTTCCGGAGTTTCCACACGTATAGGATAGTCCCTGGTAATCATATTCAATAGTAATTTCACCTGAATCATCTTGAGCAAAACCACCACCACTTTCAGATAACCAGTTTTCTATTGCCAGCTCAACATCATTTCCGCATTCAAGTTGCAGATCAGCAGGCTCCTGGCTCCAGAAAGGCGGGGCTTCATCGGGGTAAAAATCTATATCAATGGTATGAAATACAGAATTGGTAATTACAGGATCGTTAAAATCAAAAACTATTGCTGCCTGGTTATAGATCACACTTCCCAGGGGAACATCTGCCTTTGGAGAAATGCTGAACCTGATGAATCCGTGTGAATCCATTTCATTCGCAGTGCTGTCGACCAAATTGATATCCAGAAAACTGAATTTCATTACTCCATCTGCGGTGACCTCAAGTTGGTATTGAAGGCTGTATTGTTCAACAAATATGGTCGATGGATCAAGTAATTCCGAAAGAGTATCCAACACATAAACATTGAAAGCTGTATCATTCCCTACATTCTGAAAACGTATAAGATATTCGATTTTTGTGCCTGGTTCAATGTAATGTTCCGGACCAAATCCCCTTGGGAAGGCCTGGAGGTCATTTGGATCATAACTGCCAATAATTTCGTAAGTTTCCCTGTCCTCAAAAGGACACCCGGGAGCATCGGGGAATTGAAGCGCATAACCTGTACTCACCTCGCCTTCACTTCCTGTCCCACACCCTTCAATATTCACATTGGCCATCACACTGCAAGGATGATTTCCTGCCTGGTCACTTTCCAACCGCCAGGAGGCACCGGTGGCAGGTTTGGAGATCACAATACTATCCCCTGCAGCCAATTGGAACCATTCGGATTCAAATAAGGAACCATCCTTGAAAATTCGATAATGAATAGAATCAGAAGTAGCAAAAGAGCCAACATTCCGAACGACAAAACGTACTTCTTCCCCTGTGCAATTTCCCGCTACATCAATAGTTGCTCCAGACCATTCTGAGGCAAGGGGGCTGCAAAGAGTATCAGGATAGATATGAGCAGTTACCCCCTGTGCAATACCTATTGGAGCGTCACAATTAGTAGTGACATAGGCCTGAATTGTTTTACAATCTCCAATGTCCAGACTATCTATTTCTATCTCATAAAGGCCATTCCCAAGCTGTGTGAAATCGATATTCATTGAATCAATGATAATCCAGGGATCGAATTGCAGTTGTACTTTAACATCTGTGGCGAATGTTGTGCCCTGATTGCAATAATTAGCCACAAAGCGATTTTGAAAACAACGTCTGAGAAATGGATTTTCAACTCCAAGGTTGACAGATAATTCTGCACAATCTTCATAAGCCTGAACCGGGATGTCAACGATAACTGTATCCAGGAATTGAAGATCATAGTTTAATTCAATTGGGCAAATCTGCCAGGAGTTATTTGGCAATAAAACTTCCAAAACATATTGTCCTGTATCACATCTGATCTCAAATTTGCCATCAGGATCTGTCCTCGTGTAATAGGTGGATTCTCCTGTTAATTTGAAGTCCCAGTATTGAAGTCCGATTTCATTGGGATCAAAAGTGCAATTGGCTGTTTCGTCTTTGAAGATGGTGCCTTTGAGGATGGGTTTGATGTCTCCTATTTTGAAAGTGTCCGTTATTATAACCGCTATAGGAGCGTTCGGATTTGAGATGCTAACAATGAATTCATCTTCAGGATCAATAAATGGTAAGATAATTCCATTTGTATTTGTTGTTCCTATTAAAACTCCATTTTTCTTCCAATAAAATGTGTTTTCTTCGATTCCTTCATCTAAATCTAGAATAAGTCTGACCCCGTCCTGATGAGGCACTGTTCTTGGATTTACAGGTATATTTTTTTGTCCATTATACTTCAAATTAGGATTCAAATCCAAATTTGGAATAATATCGTCCATGGAAAGGTGATTATCCTCAATTCGAAAATTGGAAATTTGATGTGAGATTACTGAACAAGAGTCAAAATCGTTTTGTTGAAGCCATAAGTAATCTAATAAAGGGTTGTTTTCAAAACTTGGGATAATTCCTTTTATAGAATTATTTAGAAGTTCTATTTCTTTGAGATTGGGGTTTTGGGAAAAATCAGGCAGAATTCCTTCAATTAAATTGTCCCTTACATTAAAATTTTCCAAGTCAGGAAAAATTGATACATCAAGAAGATCTCCCTCTAAATAATTAAAACCAAGGTAGATGGATTTTAATTGTGTAAGGTTGCTAAAATTCGGAATCCTTCCAGTTAATTCGTTCTGCCCAAGGCTTAAGATTTGAAGGTTAGGAATACCGGAAAAATTTGGAATTGTATCTAGAGAGTTCCCTCCAATCAGAAGTTTCTCTAAGTTTTCTAGATTAAAATTAGGAATATTGCCAGAAAATGATGCAAATAGATAAACGGTTTTTAAGTTTTGACAATTTTGAAACTCAGGAATTTGACCAATAATGCTGTCACAATAAATTCTTAATTCTTCCAAATTTGGCAAGGATGAGAAATTAGGAAATTCCCCAGAAACTTCTAACCCCTGCAAGACAAGGTTTCTCAAATTTGGTAGGTTAGAAAAATCAGGTATTTCGCCTGAAAGGCCATTGATCAATTGCAAAGATTCTAAGGTTGCGATATTAGAAAAATCGGGGATAGCGCCTGATAAATTGGTGCTGTAAATTTCTAATTTATTCAAATTTGTCAAATTCGAAAAATCAGGTATTCCGCCTTCAGCCACTCCTGAAATGATTAAAGACTTTAGATTTGGTAAATCAGAAAAATCAGGTATCCCTATTAATGAATCACCTTGAATATTCAATTCTTCTAAATGAGTTAAATTTGAAAAATCTGGAATCGGACCGAAAAAACTATAAGATCTAACTGTTAAATAAACCAACAATGGTAAGTTAGAAAAATTTGGAATGTTCCCTTCCAAGTTGGAAGAAAAAATAGTTAGCCATATTAAGTTTGGTAAATTTGAAAAATCTGGAATTGGCCCAAAAAAATTTGAACCATACATTTCAAGGGTTATTAAATTTGGTAAATTTGAAAAATCTGGAATTGTTCCCGAGAAATTTGAATTGCTTAAAAAGAGACCTACTAAATTTGGTAAATTTGAAAAATCTGGAATAGAACCTGTCAGTCCAGTTCCGTTTATTGATAAATTACCAAGAAAGGGAATATTAGAAAAATCGGGGACCTCTCCAGTTAAATTATAATTTCGACTGACTGAAAAATATTCCAGAAATGGTAAATTAATATCAAAGATTTCTCCAGATAAATTCCTCTTGTATAGATTTAACGAGGATACACATCCATCATTATTTATTTCAATTCCTGCCCAGGTAATTATCGGCTGTTCCAAATCCCATGGATTCGTCCAATTAGGCCCATCCCATTGATTATAAATATTCACCAACTCCAATGAGTCGGCCACCGGATTACATTGGGTATTGCCCTGTTGTAAAACAATAATCATCAAGGTAAGCGTTGCAAAAAAGTACCTGAGTGGAAGGATAAATAGGGTTCTCATACTAGGCGTTTTTATTTTTAGGAGGGTGAGTATTCTTCGTAGCCTTTTTCAGGTCTACTTATTTGGAATAACTTACAAATACTTTTTACCCCAGAAGGCACTCCATAGGCAAGTACAAAAATAAGAAATTTTAGTGAGCTTATTGTTGACGAAAATCATTAAGGTGAGGAGTTGGCTTCACAAGGTAGAATTGGCCTGATTTTAATGAGGATTTGATAATCCCTTTTATCACCTACGCCCCCACCCGCACAAACAACCCGTAATTGCTATTACCGCCCTAACCAACGCCTTCCAAAAAGCAGCATTCACCCTCTTATAATTCTTTCCGCTGAATCCGGCTGAATCCGGCTTTTCGGGAAAATGGCATCCAGATACTCTACTCTTGAATTTATTTATACACAAACCTTCTTACTGAAATTGACCATCGCAACTGTTTTCTATCAAAAGGATAAGGTTTATCGGTTTCGATAATGTTCATAGAAAAACCTGGATGTTTTTTTGACTGGTAGGTTGTATTTGTGGCATTAACATCCAGATTCCAGGACCTTTTTTTTATGAACCCAAATTCCTCCATTTCCTTTAAGATTGAATTATAATATTCAGGTGATGATGTTGCATAACTTACCACAATAACCGCACCATGTCCAAGCAAAGAAAAAGTTGATTTATCCTCTAATAAATCGCCTTCGGTATCCTCACATGAGGAGAATCGGTATGTTAAAGATTCATCATTACTAACTTCTTTATCAAAACAGAAGCCTTTTGGTTCAATAAAATTCTTATAACATGAAATGTCTTCACAAAATGTTACATCCATTAACTCCTGAAGAGTTATTATCTGGCTTGTGGATAAAAGAGGGAAAGTCAGAAAAATTAAAACAGAAATGAGATGAGTTTTCATTTTTTTGGATTAAAATTAGAATCAAAAAATATTATAAATCCAAAAATAATTTTTAAAATGAAATTTCAATAGCGGATTCATTTATTTTTACGCCCCCACCCGCACAAACAACCCATAATGCCCATTCTCCCCCTTAGCCAAAGCCTTCCGAAATGCAGCATTCACCTTCTTCTGCGCCGCAATAATCCGCTCCGCACTATCCGTCTGAATCCTGCTCTTCGGAAAAATAGCATCCGTAGCACCGATAAAAGCCGTCCGATAAAAAGCCCCGATGTGGGGAGTGACCTCAAAATAATTCATTACTAAAGAATGAACTAACAAACTTTGAAAACAGGCTCTTTTTCATTTTGAAAAAATCCGATGAAAATTAATGAAACTACTATGGCAAGAAAAAAGAAACATAACATCAATTGATTGTGCCGCTTTAGCCGTATTGTGCTTAAAAAGTCGCTGTTGAAGGTCGGAAGTGTACCCGATATAAAAGGATTGATCCTTTTGACTTTGGAGGAGGTAAACATAGAACATTTGGTTGAATTTTGGTGCACAAAAAAAGCCCAAACACATGATGTATTTGAGCTTTTTTTTAAGCGGTCCGGATAGCTTGTTCCGACACCTCGGGAGGACTCGAATGCCGAGGTGTCTGAACAAGCCCGCGACCCTCCCGAGTCCTCGGATGCCGAGGTGTCGGCACAGGCAGGTATTCTAACCATCTGAACTACGGCACTGTGGTAATTTGTGTAAATCTCTTAAATTCCACGAATGAGTCTTTGGTAAAACGACGTATTTTTCTGTCGCTTCAAAA
>JACKPA010000026.1 GCA_024233865.1 Leptospiraceae bacterium
CTCAATGTCCGAAATATGCTCAATGTTTGAAGCATTAACGTTCCCTGAGCGAAGTCGAAGGAAAGCTTTTTAATGAGTGCATTTGTTTAACAAATCTATCAATTGTTCACTAAGCTGTGTTGTGTCCATAAATTTCTTTTTGGCTTCTACGTTTTGGCTGTTATCCAAAAATTGATAGATTAAGCAGGCTGATTCGTGGATTCTTTGGTGAATATGGTCCAGATCATCCCATTCTTTTTCACAATTCAAAGGAGGTGGAGATGAATTATAAAAGATTCCAAACTTACACCTTTTATGGTTCAACTCAATGTTTCGCTCTCCGCCTTCTAAGGTTTTTTGTAATTGTTCGATCCAATCCTTATGGCTTTTTACTGCGGCATTCATTTCTTGCTCGTATTCGGTAGTTGTCGATATTTTGATATTCGCCAATATCTTTAGAGTATCGGAAGATTCATCAATAATTTGTGTCATATTGTCGATAATTTGGTTTAAACCGGTATTTGTATCTTTGTTTGATTGATTGATTAATTCGAACTTACCATTAATGGAGTGGATGTTTTGGGCTATCCATTTATAGTCGTCCGAAATCTGATTGATGGTAGTATTCAGTTGCTCTGAACCGGAAGCAATATTCATTACTATCGACTTTATATTTATAATTTCTTGAAAAATTCCCGATATTTTATTTTGGACACTTAGGTTGAGGTCTGAAGTGTTTTGTATGTCATTGGAAATTGTAATGGTTTCATCAGAATTTGTGTGTATTTTGGAAATAATTACCTTTAGATTTTTACTGATTTCCTCAACGGCTTTTTGGCTTTCTTCTGCAAGTTTACCAATTTCCACTGCAACAACCGCAAAGCCTCGACCGGAATCGCCTGCTCTTGCTGCTTCAATAGAGGCATTCAGAGCTAATAGATTGGTTTTTTCTGCAATTTCGTCTATTGTTTGCATAGCCCTGTCAATAAATTGAGCTTTTTCAGCTAGTTCCAAATTTTTATCGGATAGCTTTTGGATACTTGTTTGCACATTAGTCATGCTCTGGGAAACCAATAGCAGTTCATTTTGAGAGCTTGCTGCCTTTTCCGAAACGCTGTTCATCGAACCATTGAAATCATCAACTAAAGCAGAGAGGGATTGAGAGGCTTCTATAATGTCATTCAAAGCCATGTTCTGAGAAACAATAGATGAATCAATTAGGTTTAATTCGTTTTTCCCTGCATCCAATTCGGTTTCTATTTTTGTAAAACGTTCTCCAAAGAGCTTAATTTTCCTGTCTGTTGAACTTATGTAGATAATAATATTCCGAAAGCCGCTAAACAGACTCCGTAGCCTAATCCTCAAAGATTCGGAAAAACCATTAAAGCTTAGGGCGAGCTGACCAATTTCATCTTTTGTCGTCAAATGAAATTTATGAGTTAGGTCTCCTCTGTTGGCGGAAAGATTGTTCATAAATTGAACAAAGTCTTTGATTGGTGTTGAGATTTTCTTGATATAATAAAAAGATGTGATAGTGGTCAAAATCATAATCAACAAAAATGTAATTTGTATAAAAAATAGGTATTCAACTTTTCCTTCAGCAATATGCTGAAAAATTACAACTACTGAATTCATCTCTTGAAGAAGTTGGATATTTTTAGAAGACAACTCAGGTATATTTTCAATTTTTTGCTGCTCTTTTGATTTTTGGATGAGTAATAGAACTTCTCTCCATGTAGTTACAACCTTATCCAATTGCTCAATAGCCAATTCATCTTTGGCAGCAGGAAGATTTACAAACTGTTTCCAACCCATATCAAAAGGAGTTTCACCTCCGTTTCGCAAACCAAACAAAGTAGCATCAAATACTTTAATGGAATTATCTAGCATTGTGGAATAGGATTGCTCTTTTGTCGAATGATAGAGCAACAACTCTTTTAGCATTTTTTGGCTTAACATTCGTTGTCTTCCAGCAAGGTTTACAACAAGGGCATCTTTATTCTGAAGGTTGGTTATGGCAATTGATCCTAATAAGCTTAGCACAAACAAAAGGAGGAAAAAGACCAGAGGGAGAACTAATTTATAGATGATGCTACTTTTCATTCAAATTTACAAGTTATTAGAATAAAGCTAGTTGTCCACTCTAAATTCATGGTTTGACAGAGTTGTAATACTTCAAAAAGGTTTTGTGCATAAGGTGAAATAAAAGATAGTTCCTCTGTTTTTTTCACTTTCTAGAAAAATGGTTCCTTTGTTTTTTTCTACAAACTCTTTGCAGAGAATTAAACCAAGACCAGTTCCTTTTTCATCTTTTGTTCCTCTTGAAGAAATGCTTTTGTCAATTTTAAATAAATTCTCTTGATTCTCTGGAGAAATACCAACACCGGTATCAGAAATATAAAACAGTAATTTGTCATTTTCCATTGGCTTACAACCAATTGTTATCTCTCCACCAGTATGAGTAAATTTGACGGCATTGGATAATAGGTTTCGTATAACAATTTTAACCATTTCAACATCTGCATATACAAAAATTGTTTCCATGTGGAAATCGGTTTGAATTGTGATCTGCTTTTTATCTGCTGCAACGTATTTTTCAAATAATATAATATCATTTAACATCCACTTTATATCCGTCATTTCCGGATTGAATTTGGCTCGATTTGTTTGTGATCTTGACCACAATAAAAGATTTTCTAGTAGCAGCAAAGTTTGTTTTGCGCTCTGATAGGTGAAAGTGATAGGTTGCTTCTTTTCATCCGGAAAGGTATCCTTGAATATCTCCAACATTCCAACAATACTGCTTATTGGTCCTTTTAGGTCGTGGGAGATGATAGAAAAAAATTTATCCTTTGTAGCATTGAGTTCCCTTAATTCTTGCTCAGTGTTTTTTTGTTCCGTAATATCACGCGATATACCCAAATAGGCAATACAATTCCCATCTTTATCTAATAGGGGGGAAGCATTGCTTGTATGCCACCTCCAGTTTCCGTTTTTGTGTCTGACTCTGTATTCTATGCCACTCTGTTTTTTTTTCGATTCGACTACCAACTTCACAAAGTTTATACATTTCTCGACATCTTCTGGATGAATAATTGGGACAAACGAATTTCCCATAAGTTCTTCAGGGCTATAACCAAGGCTATCAGTTATATTAGGAGATAAATAGGAAAAAATCCCATCTGTATCTAGACTATAAACGATATCATTGGCACTCTCTACATAAGAACGAAACTTTTCTTCGCTTATCCTTAAGGCTTGTTCGGCTTGTTTTTGAAGTGTAATGTCAGTAATGGTTATCCAGCAAAATTCTTGGAAAATATTTTTTTCTAGATAAACCATGAGTTGCACTTTAGTGTATATCCGTTCATTATTGTGACTCAAAAATATTAGTTCTCCACCTTGCATTTCACCGTTCTCAAAAGCGTTTTTAGCTATTAAGCGAAATTTGCTTTTTGAATCTTCTGCAAGAAAGGGAAAAATAGAATTGGATTGCAAAAATTCTCTAGGTTTTCCAAGCAAACGAGCTGCTGCATAATTGAGTTGAGTAATGATTCCAACCTCATCTAAAGTGATGTAGGCAATAGGGGCAAAATCGTATAAATCTTGGTATTTTTGTTTTTCGACTGCTAATTTTTCTTGAGCGAGATGCAATTCATCGTTTTGCATCTCAAGCTCGACATGATGTATGGAAAGTTCTTCCAATAATTTAGAAATGTAATCTTTCCAGACTTCAAAATCGGTTTCAAGGCTTTTTTTCCCGGAAAATTTTTCAGCCTTTTCCTGTAAGTCCTCTATTTTTGACCTTTTTAACACCCTTTGAGTCATAATGTCAACCTCAGTTAATTGGCTAAGTACTTTAGTCGTCAACAATTTATGCTGTGTTAAGATTTGTCAAATTATTTAAATATTTTGTTGATACGTGAAATCCATGAGTTTTTGCACAAATAAGTTTGGTTTTCGGAAAATACTATAGGCTTCCAGTCTGTAAAATCGCAGCCAAGATGGCTACGGTACTTTTACAAAAATTTATGCTATATTACTTACATCTTCTATTCGATCGCACAAAACTATTTGGCTACGGATATGAGTAAGGAAGATCAAGAGGAATCTGTCCGGCATTAAGGTTCATATTCCCATTAAAATTATAATTCATGCTGGAAAAGTTTTTTAGTTTGGGTAGCATACTCAAAATTTCTTTCCCTCTAAGCGTAATTGGTATGTTGTATTCTTTCTCAGCTTTGGAAGCCAATTGCAAGGCTGGAGCTTGTCCGTCCAAGAGATTTTTATTATCAGCAGTAAGAGAATACTTGATAAAGTTTAAATCAATTCCAAAAGCGTTTGGGTTGGCAATACTGAATTTCAAATCAAAAAGTGCACTTGGATCAAAGAGGCTACTACCTTGTTTTTTGAAGTCAAACGAACCGAATTTGATAGTTGGTAATTTTGGGACGGGAACAGATTTGTTAGCAGTAAAAGGAATATCTTTGTTTCCAAATTTACCCATTGAAAAATTCGAAATTCCATCAATCTTTACGTCTATTGTATCTTTTTTAAAAAACTCGATCAAATTGCTTGTAACGTCTTTGAAATCTATTCGCTGAGAAACGGTAAAGTCACTCGTATCATTAGCTTTGAGCTGAAGTCCTTGTGGTATATCAGCATTAAACAACTTTTTTCCATCCACAAAGATTTGGGATTTTATACTGGAAAAATCTATGGGTATGGGAGCTTTATTTTTTGCCAAAAAAGTAAAATCTATATTAGCTCCAGCCAGATCAATCCCTTTTAGATTGGCGGTTTTGAATAAAATATCCGGTGCATAATCTGCTAACTTTTGCTGTAAGAACTGACAAGATGCAAATATACAAAAAATCAAGATATACAAGAAATTGTTTATAAGTTTCATTTTTTCTCCAAAACAATCTTAAAATAAAATGTAGGGTATTGCTGTAAAGTTCATTTTTGTTTACTCCATGCTCTCTTTTATCTTTTTTACAAGACCATTTTTACCGGAAGGAAAAGAAGCATACAAAACACACTTGCATTGATCCCACCGCATTCCTGGATCAGTAGGAATACAGTCGTAATAAAAACTTCTCTTTTTCCCTTGGGTAACATATCCAACAACATTTTCCATTACTTTAGGTTTGTCCATTTTACCAAAATCGCTTTCGGATAACTCTTCTTTTGCGGTTTTGTCGATCATAAGAGAATATAGCTTGCTTTTGCTTGAAAGAAGAACATTGCTAATACAACTCGTCATTTTTGTTCTTGGGACTTGTGTTTTGGCTACATAACTTTCGGAATTGAAATATTCCTTGTAAAAGGTTTCTTTTTCATCTCCTTCACAAATGTCATTTGCTTCCATTTTTTGAGGTGTATAAGACCAGCCTCCTTCTTTTGCCAAGTCCCAAATTTCCTTTTTACTGGGAACAGGAACTTTGATACAAGTCGGTTTTTCAACCTTGCATTTGCAAAAATGACAGTTAAAGCCAATCGAACTTAAAAAAACCGTAGTCATTACCATGAACAATTTATCCATTATATTAAACTCTCTTGCTCTCCTTTTAAGTCCCTAAATTTTATTTGGATGTCTACACCCTTTGACCTTTGATAGGTCCGCCTACCTTTTCCGTCATTCTCTCTTTTGTAAGGATTAAGTCATTTCTGTTGTCAGCTGCCATCTCACCGCCACCATCAAGGTAAATAGCTCCCTTAGGGCATGCTTCCTCACATAAACCACAAAAAATACACCTAAGCAAGTCGATTTCAAATTTTTTGGCATATTTATCTTCCGGATGAAGGTGCTGAAGATTAGGTGTTACTTGTCCTGCTTCGATATAAATGGCATCTGCCGGACATATCCACATACAGCAGAAACAGGATGTACACCTTTCTCTGCCTAATTCATCCCTTTTGAGAGAATGCATTCCCCTAAACCGAGAGGAATAGGGTCGTCTTTTTTCCGGATATTCCAAAGTAACCGCTTTGTTTAAAAAAGCAGCCTTGATAAAATGTTTAAGAGTTATAAACAAACCCTTGTACAACGAATAAAAGTAAAATTTCTCATACCATGAGAATTTATGCTTTTTTACTACATTGATAACGTTAGTATGTGCCAACGGTAGCCTCCTGTCTGTTTTGGATATTTGATTGGAATAATTTCATAAAAAATTCATCCGAAGATGAAAGTCCCTGGGGAGGATTCATAGATTTTTCGAAAGATTGTTTGATTCCGTTTTTATTGGTAAAGCTACCCGTTTGTTCTGCAAAAGCTTTGATGGGAACTGCGAAATCAGCTTTGCTAACCGATTCCGTAATATTGGTATGCAAAACAACGATAGTCCCTTTTCCGTTAATTTCTTGCGGAATTTCTTCTTTTAGGACAAATAATAAATCAATTTTTCCGGAATTAAACTCTTCAATCACCTGAGCGATTTTTCCCATGCTGGTAAAACCTAGTTCTACAGCCCCTGCTGTATTCGGACGGAAATCATCAGTCATTAAAAAATCAACTTGTTTGGGATTGTATTGGGGTTCCTCCACTCTCGCTTCGAAAACCAAGCTCTTGTTTGCTTTTTGGAGTTCGTTTTTGAGTATACTTAAACTTTCATTGGTTTCATGAGAACCACCAATGACTCCTATTTTGTTTGCGTTTTGTAATTTTTCAAAAATTTTTGGGATAACGGAAGAACTTTCACTTGGTTTTCCGGCTTCCATATAAGTAAATAAACGGTTATCATTTAGCCAATCTATGTCAAATCTACCTCGGTCACAAGAAAAATACATATTTAGATCAGGATTTTCCCTAGTCATATAGCGATACATTTTGTTATTTCGTACGTTTGTATAAACATTACAGCCTGTGCTACAACCATGGCATATTGACTTGGAAGTTTTGTACCACCATACCCTGGATTTAAACATTAGGTTTTTGTTCAATAGTGCACCAACAGGACAAATATCAGCCAAAGCTCCTTGGTAGTTATGGGAAATTGGTTTATCTTTTGCCAATCCGATAATCGAATGATGACCTCTTTGAAATAGACCTAGGTTTGATTCTCCTACGATTTCCTCTTCAAACCGGACGCACCTATAACAAACGATACAACGATTATGGTTGATAACTAAATTTGTGCCTATGTCTTCTTGCGGAATATTTCTTTTTTCAAACTCAAAACGGCTTTTAGGCTTGCCATGCCCGAAAGAGTTATCTTGTAAATCACACTCTCCGGCTTTGTCACAAACCGGACAATCCAAGGGGTGATTTGCCAATAAAAATTCCATTGTTCCTTTTCTCGCTTCAACTACTCTATCACTTTTAGTTACAATGGACAGCCCCTCTTTTACGGGTGTATTACAAGCAGCTTGGAATTTTGGCACTCCTTCAATTTCAATCAAGCACATTCTACACATTCCCACAACACTTAGGGCGGGATGGTAACAAAAATAAGGGATTTTTACTCCCACTTCCTCTGCGGCGTCGATTAAATTTTTCTTCTCATTTACTTCGTATTCGATTCCATCGATTTTGATTTTTACCAAGGAAGTCCTCCAACCTATTCAAACAATATATACTTATACCACTGTAATTTGAGTATTATTTCTTTAAAAGATTTTTTCTAAGATTTTTTTATATATTTTTAGAACGATTTTAAATATTTTATTAAAACTTATATCCTAACGTTATCCAAACATTCCTTTTTTCAATTGGCATCATACTAGGATAAAAATTTCCATCGGCGACCCTAATCCCAGGATCAAAAAACAATCTGTTTGTTGCGTTGTTTATCAAAACATCCAAATACATTCCTTTAAAAAAGAAGTCGTTTTTCCTAATGTTGATCTTGACCATTTTATAACCGGTAACAGCTTTTTCAGGATTAGTGGCAACCGTTCTCCTTACGTCGATATAGTTCATGCCAGCGTAAAAAGACAAACTTTTTAAAAAATAGTATGTGATTCCCAGATAGCCTTTGTGGGTAGGAATATTGGGAATCCTTCCTTCTGAAACAACCGTAGATTTTCCCGTAAAATACTTATAGGTTTCCAAATAAATATCATTGGATACGTTGTCTCCTTTTCTTCCTTCCGTAGAAGGTGACAGTTGCAAAGAAGACGGCAGATCGTAGTAATAGCCTTCCGAGTAAGTATATCGCAAATTTAAGCTTAAAATTTCACTTAGTTGTAAGCTACTATCAACCTCAGTTCCCAAAACTCGGGCTTTTCCAACGTTTTGGTATTGATTCCATGGATTTCCGGCTTTTGGGTCTTTTCCATTGATCGTAGAAAAGTCTGAGGTTTGAACTTCTAGTATCAAATTTCTAATGGAATTGTAATAGGATTGGATAGAAACGTAGTATTTTTTTAAAAACCTATATCCGATACCAATCTCTCCGGATCGAAGCAACTCTGGCTTTAAGCTTTCATTTGGTTTTCTTTGTGGTGTTAAGGAATATAATTCTTCTCCGCTAGGCTCTCTAAAGGCAGTGCCCAAAAGCATTTTTAGGGTTAGATTTTGAGTGAGAGAATATACGGCACTCAGCCTTGGAGTATTGGCATTCCCGTAACTTGTGATATAGTCATGTCTATAACCGGCGGTTAAACGTAATTTTTCTACTGGTTTATAGAGTTGCTGTATATAAATTGCATAGTTATTGTATCTATACCTATCCGCACTTCCGTAATCTTTGGCAGCCACAAAGTGTTTGGCAACAACTCCGGCAGTAGTGGAAAATTGTTTATGGGGTTCCCATTGTAGTCTTTCTTCTATTTGGTAAGCGTAATCCGGTCTGTCATAAGTGTCTTCTATTACAACATCACCTGGCTGGTAATAGGCTGCCGGACCAAGTGTGTTTTGGTAAGCGTCTCTACTCGAATTTAGAATTTCCGTATGTCTTACAACAAGCTCTGAGTCCAAAGTCAATGTATCACTTACATTGGCAAGATAACCTGTCATCACCGTATTGTTTCTAACGTCCCAGTTTGAGCCTGTAAACCCTGCTTCTCCATTAATAAGCGAACCGTTTAAAATGCCCAATCTTCTGAAATTATTTCGAGCATCAAACTTACTGGTTTCCAAACCTCTCTGCTTAGTATCAACCCATTGTGTTCCATTCCCAAAATGTCCTTCCGCTTGAAGATACTGCCAATTGATTGTTTGGAAACGAAATCCACCTCGGCTAAATTTTGCCGTAATATTATAGGTATCCTCTCTGGAATTATTATAAGAAGGAGAAGAATAATAACCTACCGAATCTGCTGCCCAGTCACACACAACTCCACCACACAGCTTTTTTTCCAATTTGTAGTAGGGATCATAGTTGTAATTGTAGTATGGGTCTGCATCTGTTGCCCCGTAGTTCGGTCTGTCTAATTTATTAATTCCTGCAAAGTTTGGTCCTTGTGTTTGGTAGTAATAAAGCCCTACGCTATATTGAATAGGATTTTTTCCTTCCGAATTTCCTCTTGTAGAAAGACTCATTCCATATCCCGGATTTCTAAAATTACTTTCCCAACCGCCATAGGTAACATCTGCGTGATTTCCTGGATTTGTTTGTCCGTCTCTTGTGATTATGTTGATAATTCCATTAAAAGCATTGGCACCATAAAGAGCTGATGCAGGACCGGAAACAATCTCAATCCTTTCCACATTATGCAAGGGAAACCGTACAGTTCCACCTAACATCGCATTTTCAAATATATTGTTATCGGGAACTCCATCCACATACAAAAGCGTTCTTTGCATGGTTCCAATAAGTCCTCTTTGATGGATCAAATCCGGATAAACCCCGTATGTATGCTGAAAATCAAAACCGGGAACATCTCGCAATGCATCAGAAATAGTTCTATATCCTCTTTCTTGGATTTGTTTTTCAGTGATTACGTATACGGCTGCCGGAGCATCTTTTAATTTGGTTTGTTTTCTAGTTGCCGTTACAACAACTTGATCTTCGATAAACTTGAATATATTTTGAGCTTCATCTTCTATTGCTGCCCTTCGAATCGGAAAACTCTTTTCTTTTCCAAGATTGGTATAAAGAAGCTCTTCTCCGATATTTTCCGGTTTTTCTTTTCGAGATGGATTTGTTCGTATTCTGAGCACCAATTTTTTTATAAAATCATCTTTTCTTTTTTCATCATCTACCCTAAGATCCTCTTTATCAATTTTAACATCCGTTTCTTTTAAGAGTTCCAGATTATCCGTAGCAGCCAAAGCGTCCGTAACATAGCCCGTTTGGGGATTGTATATTTGTGAGTAAAATAAAAGATTTCCAATATCATTTTTGCTATAATAACCGTCAACCAACAAAAAAGCATTTTTGTCTTTGGCTTGTTTTAGATTTTGAGACAAATCTTTTGAATTGGCTTGTTCTACCTGATAATTGTTATTCTCTAAATTTGATTTGATCTTTTGGTATAAATCTTTACTCAATTCACTGTTTTCTTGTGCTTGATATGGTGAAAATTCAGACAAAATGATTAATTTTTTTTCTTGGGCACGTAACGATACCAAGCACAAAAAAGACAAAATCAGAATAATATAACATTTTTTCATACAAAAAGATAAATAATAAATCATAATTTTTTTTGAAAGTACTAAAGAAATTTTACCTATGAAAAATTTATTCTTTAAAAAAAGATCGCTTAAAACCGTGATTTAATTCAGATAGGATTTTTATAAAATGAAATCTAAAAAATTAGAAGAATTATCAAAAATTGCAAGTACATGTACAAAATGTAAGTTATCCACTACTCGAACCAACGTTGTTTTTGGAGAAGGAAATCCGGAAGCAGAGTTGATGTTTATAGGAGAAGGTCCGGGAAAGCAGGAAGATTTGACAGGAAGACCCTTTATAGGAAAAGCCGGAGACGTATTGACGAGGCTTATTGAAGTCGGAATGCAAGTTCCCCGCTCAAAAGTTTATATAGCCAATATTACAAAATGCAGACCTACCATAAATCTGCAAATGGTCAAAGACAGACCTCCGGATACAGAAGAAACTAAAGCCTGTAGTCCGTATTTGGTTCAACAAATTGAAATCATACAACCCAAAGTGATTGTAACTCTTGGAAATCCCTCTACTAAATTTCTATTAAATACGGCGGATGGAATCACCAAAATTCGCGGACAATGGTTTGAATACAATAGTATTCCAGTTCTCCCAACTTATCATCCGAGCTATATACTAAGAAACAATACGGAAGCAATTAAAAAAGATGTTTGGGAAGACTTTCAAAAAGTAATGGAAAAGTTGAACTGGCCTATTAAAACTAAAATCAAGTGGAAAGAAAATGGAGAATGAAGAACTATCTCATACTATCGAAGAGTTAGAAAACAGATATAAGTTACTATCCGATCTAACCTTTGAAGGCATTCTCTTGCACGAGAATGGGGTTTCTATAGATGTAAACGAGGCTTTCTTGAAGATAACCGGGTACAAACGAGAAGAGTTAGCGGGGAAAAATCTGATCTCATTATTGGTTCCGTCCCAAGAAGATAGAGATTTGATCGAGTTTAATATTGCTCGAAATTATACTAGACCTTATATTATCCAAGGTCGCAAAAAAAATGGCACTATGTTTTTCGCAGAGATCGAAAGTAAAAAAGTTGAATATTACGATAAGCAGGTTCGTATAGCCGCGATTCGAGACGTTAGCAAAAGGGTTATGATTGAAAGACAACATGAAAAAACCAGAAAACAATTTGAATTTCTTAGCCAAAGTGCCTTTGAATTAATCAAATTAACCGATGAAAAAGACATTTATGAATATTTAGGAATACAGATCCAAAAGATTATTGATAATTGTGTTGTATCCCTGCATATCATTGATTACAGTGAAAATACAATAGAAGCCCATGATGTTTTTGGTTTGGATCAATCTTTGCTTGGTACATTATTCAAGATAGCCGGTTATCAATTTATCAAAGGTAAAAAATATTCAATTCTCCATGACTTGACTAAGCTTTATCCTCTTGGTAAACTATCCGAATACAAAAAAGGATTTGGAGACTTGGCGAGTAGTGTATTACCTGAGTTTGTCTATCAATCTTTTCAAAAAATTCTGAATGTTCATAAAGTTTATGGTATAGGTATTGGCTCTGAAGATAAATTGCATGCCGGGTTTCATATATACACACAAAATGAAACCATAATTGAAAATCCCTACTTTATAGAGACGTTGGTACACCAGGCTTCTATCGCCCTTGAACGAAAAAAAATGGAAAAAAATTTGGTTGTAGAAAAAGAAAGAGCTGAAATTGCAAACCATACAAAAAGTCTTTTTCTCGCCAATATGTCGCATGAAATTCGAACTCCTATGAATTCCGTTCTTGGCTTTGCCGAGTTGCTAGAAAAAGAAATTCATGATCCTATTCAAAAAGAATACCTGCGATCTATTAAAACAAGCGGACAAACCCTCCTTAGTCTTATCAATGATATTTTAGATTTATCCAAAATAGAGGCGGATAAAGTTGAAATTCGTTATGAACCATTTGATATAAAGGCAATACTTGAAGAAATGAGAAATATTTTTTCTTTAAAAGTAGAACAAAAAAACTTAAAATTACTGACGCATGTTTCCGAAGATTTTCCAAACTACATTCTTTTGGATGAATTACGGATCAGACAAATATTATTGAATTTAATTAGTAATGCAGTAAAATTTACCGAAGAAGGTTGTATCAAGGTTTCAATTGTTTCTCAGAAGAGTGACGCTTCTTATAAAATTATTTTGAGTGTAGAGGACACTGGCATCGGTATAGAAAAGGAAAATCAAAAGATGATCTTTGACGTTTTTGCTCAACAAGAGAATCAAG
Organism: Leptospiraceae bacterium; assembly: GCA_024233865.1. Taxonomy (GTDB): domain Bacteria; phylum Spirochaetota; class Leptospiria; order Leptospirales; family Leptospiraceae; genus JACKPA01. The sequence goes on from JACKPA010000026.1 coordinate 12,803, forward strand.
ACAATCGTAAATATGGTGGTACGGGATTAGGTCTGGCAATTACAAAACGTCTGACAGAAATGATGGGAGGACGAGTCTATGTTGAAAGTGAGATTGGCAAAGGCAGTAAATTTTCAGTTATATTTCCTTATATAGTGGGTAATAAAAATTCTAGATTAAAACATAAAATTGAGGACTATAACTTTACCGAAATTCAATTTGAAGCGTCGTCCGTTTTAATTGTGGATGACGTTGAGTCAAATCGAAGTTTACTAAAAAAGTTTTTATCCAAAACTAATATTAAAATACTTGAAGCCAATAACGGAGAAAATGCAATTTTGCAGGCAAAAACCTTCAAACCGGATATTATTTTGATGGATATACGAATGCCTGAAGTGGATGGTTATAAAGCAACCGAAGTAATTAAAAAAGATTTCCGTCTAAAACATATTCCCATAATAGCCGTAACAGCAACGGTAACCAAAGAAGAAACAAACTATCACCTTTTTGATGGATTCTTAAGCAAACCAGTTCAAATAAGGAATTTGATTATCGAATTGATAAAATATTTACCGCACAAAATAAATAAAAAAACTGATGTAAACCCAAAAAATAATACAATCCAATTCCCTCAAGAAACAATAGAAAAACTACCGGAACTAATTTTGTTCTTAGAAACACAAATTTACGAGAAATGGAAAACGGTAAAAAAGTCTCCTGACTTCTTAGAAATAGAAGAATTTGGTTCATTAACAAAAGACATTGGTGAAAAGCATTTTAATCCAATTGTGGAAGACTATGGTACAAAGCTAAAATATGCTGCATCCAACTTTATGATTGACGAAATGAAGAGTTTGTTAGGTTCTTACCACGACTTAATCGAACAAATAAAAAATGCTAAAACTGTTTGACTTCTTTCCAATGATACGCTAGGAAAATAATAAGCGGGATATAAAAAACGCTAAAAAGCACCATACCGTACATTGTTATAAAACCCCAAATCATTAAAGTTTCGAAGTTCAATCTGGGAGAGTCAACGAAAGTAAAAAAAGCTCCTATCAAAGAAGCATTGACAATGTAAAAAACTATCCCTAATAAAAATATTTTTTTAAAAGTTGCAAGTTCATATTTTTCAATTAGCCAACGAAATAAAAATAAATTGGGAATCAGCAATACCAAAGTTACTAAAAATATAGCTACCATAAAACCTTTTCAGACCTCCAATTAGCCTAAACAAAAACTTAGTCAAATTTGGGGCTGTGTAATAAGGGGACATTTCGACTACGCTCAATGTCCGAAAGGCATCCAAACGCTCCCTGAACGTAGTCGAAGGGAGCAAAAACTGGCTTTTTACACAGCTTCCATTAAGAGCAAACTAAATTTTACGCATGAGCCAATAATTCTTGGTTAGAAGATTTATCTGCCAATACTTTGTGCAATAGAAATAGCACTGGAGTAAATACCAAATCTCCAATTAAAGTATATTGGAAAAAAGGAATAGCTGCCAAATAGCATTGTAACAATCCTGCGGTTGTATGCGGATAAAGTGGCATCATCATCCATACTCCCAAATTGGTGATAATAAAAAATTGAACACTTGCCAAAAAAGTTACGCCAGCAATTGACAACATTTTATCCGTATTCCTAAGCAAATACCTACCCAACATTACATTTATTAAAACAGCCAAATACACAAATAAAATCGTTTCATGAAACATGCCAAAACCATGTATTTGGGATAAAAGAAAATCCGTTGCAAGCATAAGAATAAGAGGTAAAATAAACGCACTTTTGCCCTTTAATCTTGCCCCCGAATAAACACTTAAGCCCCCTACGGAAGAAAAGTTGGGCGGATGTGGAATCACTCTTAGCAGGGCTGCAACTACAGACCCAAATATTCCTAAATTTTTCATTAAAAAGACCTCCTCAAGGTTTAGAATTCATTTTCTTGTTATAGTTCAAAATAAAGCAATTATTTTTTATTCTATCTTGCCACTACTTCTTTGGCAACAACTCCATCAATATCTGGTCCTCTTCCGGTGGAACTTCCATCTTGTGGAAATGTGCTTCCCGTATCTGGATTTGTTCTGGTTGCGGCATTTGTCAATTTTAAATAAATGAAACCATTGGACTTAATATCACTCACTTCTGTAGAATCACAATTCGTACCACTGGCAGAATTATTAGTGGAGCTTAAATTGTCCAAATCAAATCCATCTCCTCCGGCTAAATCGGAATCAAAAACTTCCGAAGCAGACAAAGGATTTGTGGTCATGTTGTATTTTACGGGTGTTAGTCCGGCAAAATTTCCCCAATAGTTAATAACACCGCTATAGGCTGTCTCATCGCTATTTTTGTAATCCGGACTCCAACCACACCATTTTGACAGATCATTGCTAACCTCTACAATAATTGGTTCCACAAAATAGGTGCCACTACTAGCATTTTTAAATGCGTTTTCAAAGACTACAAAATCCACACCAGATGAGTTTTTTACCTTTTTACTATTCCATTCCAAAATGATATAGCCATTATCTGTTGTGGAAGGTAATTCATAAATATCAAGAGAACCGGCATCTTCTCCCTTTCCACAAACTCCATTAATGGCTTTGCTTGGATCCTTGAATTCCGTATTGGCATCGCTTCCGGGAGCTGATGTAACCGTGTCTGCAATCAAAACATCAGTTGGTAAAGTAGCAGGAGGGCAATCCGTAGAGTTTGTAGTTGTTCCCGTATTAGACGAGGCAAGCAACAATAGTGCTGCCGCTTCTTCCCCTGAAGAATTGCTTCCTGTTTCACACTTACCTAAAACAAGCAAAGCAAAAAGGCAAAATATACCTTTTGTAAAGTAAAATCTCACCATGATGTTGTATCAGTTGTAGATAGTGCTCTACTCCAACCAAAACCATTGCAGCCGGAACTTGTGGGACTACTTGAGTCTGTTGTGGTTGTATCTGATTTTGCTGCACTTAAAGAATCCTTTCCGATTACAGCTTCACAAAAATAAAAACACTTGGAGGCTGAATTTTCACAGCCGGAGGTTGTTGTGTTTGTCCAGTCAATTCTGCCGTATTTCCCTCTATAGTCAGTTCCAAAACTTGCATAATAGTTATTGTTTCCTTGCCCTTGCTGATAATATAGTTTATTGTTTGCATTATCTATCTCAACAATTCGATAAAAAAAGTCATCTATGGACGAAGATGAAGACGAAGTTGTTGTTGACCATGAACCCAACCCTGAATCATAAGGCGAAGTCATCACAACAATTCTTCCTGATTCCGTATATGTGCTACTGGCATAATAACCTGTTTTCCAATATCCTTGTAACTCGACAAGTCTGTTTTGAAACGTTTGCAGCTCATTGGTTTGCAAAAGAGCTGCCAAAAGATACGTATTTGCTGTATCTTTGGAAACGGTATCGGAATTATTTTGGCAATTTGTTGAAATAAGCAAAAAGCCAAAGACAACAAACCATCTAATTAAATGAGTAAACATATTTCCTCCTGGAAAAATAAATTCTATTTCCAGACGGGAGGTACCTCTAAAACTTGCTTTTTTAAAAAATTCTCCAATCCACGAGAGAACTTCGACAAGAGAGGAGTATCTGGCTTTAACAGTTGCGGGACAGCGGGGGATTTTCACCCACCTTCCTCCAATCGGATAAAACCATGCTTTAAATCGGGTTTAAAAAGTCAAGTTTTTAGAAGTTTAAAGTTAATTTTTTTATAGAATTAAATTAGTTTCTTATCATTTTTTAAGATAAAAAAAAAATTGCTTGTAGAAAATTCAATTTATCTGATATATCCTATAAATTGGATGAAAAGAATTTGTTAAAAAATAAAATTGAAAAGAGAGAACCATGGCAGAGCAAAGATCAATATTTGGAAAAAATTTTGTTATATTCAGTCAATCCAAACAAAAGAGGAAAAACACCAGAGTAAGGATGGATATTCCTTGTAAAATTTATAGTAGTGGATACCCCGACCCAATCAATGGAGTTTTAATAGAGCTTGGTATGGGAGGGTTAAAGTTTCAAAGCGGTGCTTTGCACTATGCTGAAGACAGGGTTGAACTAGAGTTTTCGTTATTAAAAAAGACTATCAATATTTCCGGAGTAATTCTGAGGATTTCCGGAAAAAATGCGGTACTAAAAATAGGCAATCTTTCAGATGAAATAAAAGAAACCGTGCAAGACTATATCTATCACTTTTATGTAAATAATATGGAAGATAAAAAAGCAAAAAATGCAGTAAAACTAGAATAACTATTTATTAATACTTGATTTACTTATATCCACTATTTTTTAAACTGAAATTCTAATAATACTCGATAATTGTTAGTGAGTAAAAAATATTAGTAATTTATAAATAAATTCTAGTTAAAGGTATTTAGGTAATTTTTATATGGCTTGGAATACAAAAAAAATTCAAGAATCTTTAAAACAAACTGGTTATTATGGTGGTAAAATTGATGGAATTGTTAGCATAAAAACTGTCAGAGCCATCAAAGAATTTCAGAAATCCCAGGGATTAAAATCGGATGGGGTTTTTGGAGCTACTTCTATCCGAGCAATGGAGAAGCTTCTTCAAAGAATGAATAAAGTACATAACCCGCTTGATTCTAGATTCGATGATGAAGAAGAGGATGCTAGTGGCATTTCCGGACCAGAGTTCTTGCAAAAAGAAAAATAAAATTTACTATTGGTACAATACCCAAATATCGTTTTGATGAATTTGACCATCTCCGTGTTTTAATGCGTTATAAATTCTGTTTACAGCAATGGAATATATTTCAGTTTGTCCGTTTATGGGGATAGAATCAAATTCCGGTTTGTTTTTGTGCTTTATAACAGACCTTCTTCCAGCATTGTAAGAACTAGATGCAAGAATTCTCGTTTTATAGTTACTACCATTGCGTTTTTTAAAATAATGGTACTCAATGGCTAAATGCCTTACACCTTCTATGATGTTCCACTTAGGATTAAATCTTTTATCTATTTTATAGAGTTGTGATTTGCTCTTTTTATATTTGCGATATAAGGATAGCAAATCTTTCCTGTATAGTAACCCCCAATACTCAGCCGTTTTACCTTTATAAACTCGTTCTCCATCTCGATTTTTTTTTTGCTTTCGGGCTTTTATAAAATTGTTGTAATTTTCAGTAATGTACGACTCTTTCCTTGGCATGAGCTGCATCAAACCTACAGCTCCAGTATTAGAAACCAAGTATTCCGAATAATGAGATTCTTTGATAATCACTGATTTAACAAACATCCAGTCTATTTTATGCTTTTCAGATTCCCTTTTGATTATTTGATTGTATTTTTTTTCGTTTGGGTAAACGTAAAAGCCATGGTTATTAAGTTTAAAAAATTTCAGGCTAAGATCAGATTTTTGAAAATCGTCAACTATATTGCAACTCACTAAAATTAGAAGCAATATAAGAAGTTTTAATGGTATTACCATGGTAATACCATATTAGACGGGTTAAAGAGATCAATCAAAAAATCTCCAAGAATGAAAAATAAAAATTGACATTTTAAAATACTATATAGGGTATAGTATTTTAGAATGGAAACGGAAATTGATAGATCAAGCCTAATTCACCGCCTAAATAGGATTCAAGGACAAATTGAAGCTATAAAAAAAATGATAATGGATGAAGAGAAAAGAGATTGCATGAATACATTACGTTTGTTAAAAGCAGCAAATAATGCAATGAAAAAGTTTGGAGAAGCCTATGTAAATATGCATATAAATGAGTGTATCACCGATAATACTAGCGTAAAAAGTGTTGAAAAAGATATTAAAGAAGTAATATCATCTGTTTTTAATTTTTAGCAATTCGTACTAGGATTTGCATGATTAGCTTGATTTCGAACTGTAAAAGTAATTTCGTTTTGATTGTATTTGTTTATCTTATTTTAAGTGGATTTTTTATTCTCGCAGCTCAAAGGACAAACCGAGAATATTTAGATACAAGCAAATACTTTATTGTAAACCTGGAAAATGCTCCTTATCCGCACTCTTCAAGAGGGAAGGGTTATAAATACAATAATAAATTCTACAATCTGCAAGACCACTACAACGATAGTCGAGTAGCATTTTATATTCCACGGGGCTATAACCAAAAAAAGAACGTAGATATATTGGTTCATTTTCATGGTTGGTACGCTGAGCTTTCGGACATTATGGAAAGGGATCGTTTGGCAGAACAAGTCAGCATTAGTAGAAAAAACGTGATTTTAATCGTGCCGCAAGGTCCAAAAAATGCACCGGATTCCGTATATGGAAAACTAGAAACCAAAAACGGATTTAAAAATTTCATAAAAGAATCTCTTACTTTATTAAAAAACAAAGGATACACAACGTCTACTCGCCCGGGAAGAATTGTAATATCCGGACACAGTGGAGCGTACCATGTAATATCTCTTATAGTTACAAGAGGCGGGTTGATTGAAAACATAAGTGAAGTTTATCTGTTTGATGCCTTGTACGGGGAATTAGAAAAATTTGTGTATTGGTTTGATAATTACAATGTAAAATTTATCAACCTATATATTAAACCCGGTGCGACCTATGAAAGAGTAAAAACAATTCTCGAAGACCTGAGTGATTGGGATTATCCTTATATAGACATATACTACCACCAATTAAGCAAAAAAATAATCAAAAGAAACCATATAATATTTATATCATCATCTGCGGACCACAATGAAATAGTCCATAAAAACAATCCTTTGGCTAGACTTTTAAATGCTAGCCGGCTAAAAACAATTAAAAGGTAGCTAGCACATTCTAGTATCTTGATCTAAGATGGCAGGGTCTGTTATATATTCGTAGTTTCTTGTTCCTGTGTAAACCTCCAATATGGCATCTATCTCTTCAAACGTTTTATAACCTTCTGCTATAATTTCATAAGATTTTTCCTTGGTTACAATAAAGACCGGGAATTTTTTAACACCTAAAGAACTTACTTTTTGAGAATCTTTTTCTAATTCAAATTCAATTAAATCTACATACTTCTCTCGAAGTTTAGATAAAACACCAGAAAAATCATAACCCTTAGTAGAGTACAAAGGATCAAGAATATATATCACTTTTAGCATAACAAAACCTTGTGATAGAACAGGCATCTTGCCTGTTCTATATTATAAGGATTATTCTTCAGAATCCTTACCACCACCTTCTTCTTTTTCTTCTTCTGCTGCAGGAGCGTCTTTAGCTGGTTCAGCTGTAGCGGCAGCTTTAGCTTGAGCGTCTTTTACCGCTTGCATAAACTCTTCAAGTGTTTTTTTCATCTCAGGGTCATCAGCAAATTGTTTGCTAGCAGTATCCATCTCTTCAAAACTTGCATAGCCTGTTTCTTTTGCAATGTCCTGCATTTTTGCCATAAAAACGGCTTTATTACCTTCATTTCCTTCTTTTACCATAGCAACATAAGCGTCAGATTTAACATAGTCTACCATCTTTTTGAATCCGGTCATAACCTTTGTTTTTTCTGCACCGGTCTTATCGCAACCAATAAAAAGAGAAATTCCGATAAAACTTAATAAAATACCAAGTATTTTCCAATTGTTCATATATAATAGAACCTCAAAAATTTAATTGGTATATGGAATTTTACTCTAATTGAACATGCAACCATAAAATATATTTTACCCAAATTATTTTTTAAATCTTTTCCACATATCCAAAACCTGAACTGTTTTTCTCTCCAAAACCGGAATAGTAGCCAAAGCGTATAAGCTCTTTTATCGCTTTTATCTCAAATTCAAAGTGAAATCCTGTTACTCTTGTTTCTTCTCTTGTATTGGCTTTGAAAGTTATAATTTTTGATTTGGGTTCATTTAATAGTTTAAAACTTAAATTTTCCATCTGCGGTTCAAAATAAGGGTCTACGATTTTATATTTAAGGAGTAGATTTTTAAAAAAAAACCTTTCAAAATCATCATCTAAAGGAGAAAGATAAGTAGGTGTTTTATGTTCCGGATATTCAAACGATACGCAGATTGGAGATACGGTTTGAAAAGCTTCCACGCCACTAAAGACAGGATCCGGTAGTGATTCAATCTTTGAAATAACAAATTCAACACTTGAAACACTATCTCCTATTCGCAATCGAGTACTGTAAAAACTTCCTAAAACCAATGGACCAATAGGCTTCTCTACTCCAAAACTAATAACCAGTTCTACTTGGTTACTCAAAATAAACAATCTGTCTGATTCAATGTGGTATTGTGGAATCTTTAAAGCAGAAAAAGTAAAAGGTTTGTACTTTTTGCCTTCTTTTGATATATTAGAATCTTTAATTGCATAACCAATGTTGCGTAAATACTTGGCTATTTTGGAATCTTCTTTTTCCAAAAGAGAGTGTATCCAAGTTGAAATTTCATACTGATAATGTATAGGTAACCTATTTCCCTTTCCGGTTAGTTCCAATATCAATTTTAACCGCATAAAAACAGAAAAACTTTTAAATATTCGTTGTAAAGTATATTTATAGTTTACTAAAAAAGTTTGTTTAACCCATAAGCATAATTAATTATTGTATTGTAAGCTTAAAAAATACAGCCTAGGCTGATGGCAAATATACAAAAATCAGGGAATAATATGAGTAATTATCTTATCTTAGGAAGCGGTATTTCCGCTTTATCGTTTGGTGCTTTAATGGCAAAATCAGGGAAAAAGGTTCATGTTTTGGAAGCACATGAGTATCCCGGAGGGTACGGACACACTTTTTCGGAAGTTGGTGGTAAGTATAAATTTAACGCTCAATTTCATTATGTGTGGGGATGTGGAGAAGGACAATTAGTTGATAGAGTATTGAAGCGTCTAGGTTTGGATATTCCATTTGTTCACCTTGATCCTGATGGTTTTGACCACATGCGTATACCCGGCTATTCTCTCTCAATCCCAACAAATTATAGTGAACTTATCAAAAGGTTGAGTGACCAGTTTCCCTCGGATAGTTTAAATATAAAAAATTTTTTTGATGTAGTTAGGTCTGTTTCCAAAGGTTTGGGTTATGTTACGGAAGCGGATACTCTGTATAAAATGAACAGGTGGAGTTCATCTTTCCAAGCTCTGACTTATTACCACAATACCTTGCAAGATGTTTTTGACAGGTTTAATCTTCCGCTTCCTGTCCAGTCTTTGATTGCCTCTCAGTGGCACGACTTTTTACTGCCTCCCCAATACCTTTCTTTTTATGCTTGGGTACTTTTATTTGATGGTTATATGCACGGTGCTTTTTATCCGGAGCATCATTTTGATAGTGTGATCAATGGTTTGGTTTCCGTAATCCGGCAAAACGGTGGAACCATCGAATTCCAAAAAGAGGTAGTGGGGATTAACGTAAAAGGAGGTCAAGTGTTAGAAATACTAGCCCAAAACCCAAACAATCCACATGAACGTTTTACCTACCAAGCGAAAGAGTATGTCTGTAATATGGATCCAAAACGGACTGCAAGCATGATTGGCTGGAACCATTTTTCAAAAGACATTCGAAAAAAGCTATCTTATGAATATTCTCCTTCCAACTTCATGATTTATGCAGCCGTTTCCGATTTAGATTTGAAAGAACTGGGGTTTGGGAAATGGAATAATTTTCATAGTAGCGAGTTGGACTTAAACAAAGCTTTTCATAAAATGTATTATGAATTTGACTATTCTGCCCCTTCTTTTGCTCTCTGCACACCATCACTCATGACCACTGATCATTCGGGCTGTCCGGAAGGACGTTCTCTTGTGGAAATTCTAACGGTTGCTAATTACGAATATTTTAAACGACTTAAATTCACGAGTCCGAAAGACTATAAAGCTTCTAAAAAATACGTTATGGACTGTCTATTGGATGTGGTAGAAAAAGAATACATACCAAATTTTAGGGACATTGCTCCCTTTCACATAACAGGATCCCCTACAACTAATGAAAGGTTTTGCTGGAGTCCGGAAGGACATTCCTATGGTTCTAACCTAACACCTCAAAATATGGGAATAGGACGTTTAAACTACAATAGCTCTTTAAAAAATCTGTATTTTTGTAACGCTTCTTCAGGATACGCTGGTTTTTATGGAGGGTTTTGGACTGGTTCTAGGTTATATAAAACTTTAATGAGAGAGGAAATATGAAAGTTGCCATTGTAGGAGGTGGGGCTGCCGGAATGATGACAGCCTACCTATTGAATGCGTTACACAATGTAACTCTTTTTGAAAAAGAACCTATTTTGGGAGGGAATGTTCGCACCATCAATAAAAACGTAACAAACGTCGGTTTGGAGAATGGTATTGTTATTGATAACGGGGTAATTGAGTTTGCAACCAACCAATTTCCAACTTTTGTAAAAATGATGGAATCTTTGCAAATAGAATTAACTCCCTTTGAAGGCAACACTGCTTTTTACCTACAAAACGGAAAATATTATCTGGGACCAAATCTGATCAAAAAAGAAGTAAAAGGTTTTTTGAAAAAATCAAAAGAATGTTGGAAACTCCTTACCTTGTATCCGGAATTGCACCAGCTGGAAAAAAAAATCAAACAGAAACAGAATGACCTCTCTTTGTATACAATGAAAGAGTTTTTAAGAGAAGGTGATATGTATTCTTGGTTACGCTCCCTGATTATGTATGCTCATTCCGTTAAATACCCTACAATCAATGAGGACTATCCGGCAGAAATGGGGATTTCTATTCTGAAATCTTTTGGCATCGGTACAAAATGGTCAACCATTCAGAGCGGAATATATACCTATATGGAAAAAATTGTGAATTTGTTCAAAGGGAAAATATTTCTAAATTCTCAAATTTCGGAAGTTTCCAGAAATGATTTAAGAATTAGTATTCGGCTTCAAGATGGTAGTGTTTTGGATTTTGAAAAAGTTATTTTTGCCACTCCTCCAGAGCAAGTTTTAAAATTATTAAAAGACCCAACGGAGAATGAAACAAAAAGGTTTGCTGCTTGGAAGACCAATCAAATTACTACGTTTATTCATACGGATCGTTCTATCTATAACCCATACCCAATCAAATATTATTCCGAATTTGATATTTTTGAGACTACCAAAGGGGACTATGGATACAATGCTTATATGAACCGAATCTCTAATATTAAGCTATTTACACCTTATTTTATGGCATATAACATGGAAAACGTTGTTGATTCCAGAAAGATAGCCCATAAACAAATACACCATACCCCGCTTTATACTTTGGACGCTATGAAATACAGGCAAGAAATCATAGAAACCAATGGAGAAAATAATACCTATTTTGTGGGTGCTTACCTTTACAACGGTTTGCACGAAGGTGCTGCTTTGTCAGCCAAGGTTGTCGCTCCAAAATTTATGAGTTGATTTTTTATCCTATAAATTACTAATACGCTTATGGATATTTCTTACATTCAACTCTCTACTATAATAATGGCTATTTTTTTTGGGGTCTCTTTGTTTATTGTTTCTCGTTATCTTGGATTGCCAACAATTGTACTTTTGCTAATTGGTGGAATCATTCTCGGACCGGAATTTTTAAATATTGTAAAACCACAATCTTTGGGTAAAAGTTTACACCTCTTGATTTCGTTATGCGTTGCCATTATTTTATTTGAGGGTGGGCTAACTTTACAACCGCAAGGTTTTAAAAAAGCTCCCAAAATGATTTGGAAACTCTTAACATTAGGTGTCTTGGTTACCTGGTTTGGAACTGCATTCCTTGTTTATCTATTGCTCCACTTTTCAATTCCTATGTCACTCTTAACGGGAAGTTTGATCATTGTTACCGGACCTACCGTAATAGCTCCCTTGTTAAAACGCATCAAAGTGAAAGAAAAACTCTACCACATTCTTCACTGGGAAGGAGTTTTGATTGATCCGATTGGAGTCTTTATCGCAATTTTATGCTTTGAATGGATGAGTCTCGAAGGAAGTGCTCTAACCAATATAGTACAACTGAGTTATAGACTTCTGATTGGAATTCTTATTGGAGGGAGTGGCGGATACATTATAACGACCCTTTTAAAAATAGAAAAAATACCGGAAGAGCAGGTCAACATTTTTGTATTTGCCTTTGCCTTGTTTCTATTTGGAATATCTGATTTTATTGTACACGAAGCGGGTATCCTTACTGTTGTGATTGCGGGACTTGTAATCGGATGGGCAAATCCACCCAAACTGAAACACATACAAACCTTTAAATCCGAACTGACAGAATTGGCAATTGCACTTGTCTTTATGCTACTAGCTGCCAACTTAAAGCTAAAAAACTTTCTGCACGTTGGTTGGATGGGGCTCATACTTTTAGGAAGCGTTTTGTTTGTTATTCGTCCTTTGAGTATTTTGTTGTGCTCTTACAAAACATCTTTACAACTCAATGAAAAGTTATTTCTTGCATGGATTGCACCTCGCGGAGTTGTAGCAGGCTCAATGGCTTCTCTATTTAGTGTTGAATTGATAAGATTGGGACATCCTAATGCCGCATTTTTGGAAACATTTACCTTTAGCGTAATTGCAGCTACTATTATACTACAAGGGACAACAGCTGGTTATCTTGCAAAATTTTTAAAGGTAGAAGAATTGGAAAAAAAGGGCTGGCTGATTATCGGAGCCCACTTGTTTTCCAGGAAAATTGCCAAATTTCTTCAAAAAACTACGGGTGGCATTTGTATTTTTTTGGATACAAATGCAGATTCGGTTGCGGAGACACAAAAAGAAGGTTACCTTGCCTTTCAAGGAAATGCTTTATCTACGGAAGCAATTTCTCCAGAATTGATAAATTCAATTGGTAATCTCTTGGCTCTGACTGATAATCGTGATTTGAACCAATTAATTTGTGAAAAATGGTCGGAACTAATCGACAAACATCACCTATATCGTTGGTCATCCCAAAGCCCTGAAATGGAAAAACAAATCGGAGGTTTGGGAATTCCTATCTGGTCAACTCTAACCAAGCCTTCCCAAATTGCCTATAGTTTAAAAAATAAAGAAGCCTTTATTCGTGAATACAATTTGGCAACTTTAAAAAAACAAACCACAACTACATTTTTAATGGGAAAAACAAAAGGCAAGTTGAACCTCGAATCAAAAGTCGCTGGTATAAACGGAACCGACAATGTTTTGGTTTTGGAAAGACTGTCCCAACACCTATCAGAACTTTTTCTTGAGAAACATATATTTTTTCTGGAAGTTGCATCTTATGAAAACTTGATTTTAACAATTTTAGAAAAGGTAAAAAGTTTGCATCCCGAACTTCCTTTCAACCGTATATCAAGTGAATTATTAGAAAGAGAAAGGCACTTTCCCACAACACTGGCTCATGGTGTTGCTGCCCCCCACCTTCATTGTCCTAACTTGGAAAATCCACTTTGCTTTGTTGCTAAAATGGATTCGGGAATTCAATTACAAACGTATGAAGGAGATGCAGTTGAGATCATTTTCCTTTTACTAAGTCCTGAGTCCGCACCTGACCTTCATTTGCGTATCTTGGCAGAAATTGCCAAAACGGTTTCAACAAAAGAGGCAGTCAACCAGCTGAAACATTCTAAATCCGTAGATGAGTTTTTAAGCAAGTTAAAAGAAAAGGGCGAAAACCGGTAAAAATTTTCAATAAAAACAGTTGACATATTTTTTATTCAAGAAAAATCTTAGACAAAGGTGTTTGTTTCTAAATATCAAATATCTAAAACAAATATTATGATAACTAAGTCATTCAAAGAATGGGATTCAGAAGAAATTGAAAAAACCTTTGGTATTACACGACTCTGGAATACTATGCCTGAGCTCAATGAATTGTTAGACCTCACAGGCATAAATACACCCCAAAATGAAAAATATGAAGAATTGCGAGAATGGTTGTATCTGAATGCTGATGCTTGGAATAAAGATGAGTTAAAGATGTTTTTTATAGATCCTTTGCTCAGTATGATAAAGTTTTATCATTTGCCTTACTACAAAGCCTTTACACAACGTACAATGCGTATCAAAACAGACACAGTGGACAGCAAGGGAGAAGTTGAGTTTTTTGTGGGGGTCGGTTTTGGTTTTTTGTAGTTTTGGCAGATAAGCAATATTCGGTAAGCAATGCCTACAACGCTACTGATGAAGACTTACCTAAAATCATTGCTATTTTGGAAAAAATAAAAGCCAAAATAGAAAAGTATTTTAATTTGTAAGTATTTTTATATTTTTTCAAAAGAATTGAAATTCTATTCTTGACAATAAATCCATTGCAAACTGTTTATAAACCATGGAGAAAGTTGTCAGAAATAAAGATAGTGAGATAAAAGATAAAAAACGGGTAGCTATTAGCGGAAATTCACTTGGAAGGGAAAATAGAGCAACCATTCGAGGTCAAGTTGTTGATATTGGAATTTTTGATCCTATCAAAGCAGAAGATATATGGGATTTTGTTACCGGAATGTTTGCCGGAGACGAAAATGAAGTGACACCTTTTTTGGATTTTAGCCTTGCTCCCGTTCGGAAACCAATCTTAAAAATTGAAATATTAGAACCAACAGGGAATAAGGCTTTTGTTTCTGAAGACATATACGGAGACGAAGATGGTTTTTTTACCTACACAATTCGTGCCAAATTAAAGCCGGAAAATTACATTTTTCATGTAATTTTTAAAGGAAGTGATTCCTATCGCCAATACACAAGAGACCTTGCCTTTATCAATCGAAATGAAAAGACGGATATAACCAAAATTACCATTGTTGGAAAAGGAGAACTTCGAATTTTGCCGGAAGACTATAACGGTTTTATTACAACTTCTGATATTGACCAAACCTATCTGGCAACTGACATATTTTCAAAAAAAGGAAAGTTTTCTACTCTATTTGAGACACCCGAACAAAAAAGAGCATTGCCCGGAATGCCAATTTTTTACCAAAAATTAAGGCAGGATACTAACCAAACTCCCCTTTGTTTTATCTCAGCGAGTCCTCACTTTTTCAAAAGGACTCTCCTCGCTACCATTAAAAAACATGGAATTATAAGTGAATCTCTTTATTTGAAATACCTGGAAGGAACGATCAAGGGAGTTTTTGATAAGCTTATTCACTCTTTTATCAATTTGGATGACTTGTTTAAAGAAGGCATGAAACCGGCTTTAACTCGAGTTAAAAAGTTTTTCGGTTCTTCTTACCAAAGCTTGTTTGATCAACTTAGCTACAAACTCTCGATTCTCCTGCAAAACCGACTCTATCACCCAACAAACACAAAAGAAATTTTGCTGGGAGATAATACGGAAAGCGACTATTTTATTTTTACCCTCTACCAATTGATTTTGCAAGGCAAATTGGTTGGGCAAGAACTAGAAGACTACCTATACCGGCTTAACTTTTTAGGACGAGATGCCATAACACGAGATAGCGCAGTAAAAATCAAAAAGCTTGCCTCCGAATGTACAACACTCCATGGAAAAGTGAACCCCGTCTACCAAGTTTTGATAAATGTGACTGATAAAGGTCCCGGGCAAGAAAAAATGATGGATTCCGTTCGGAAGGCTTTACCTCAGCACATTCGTTTGGATGATAATAATACTGCCGTATTTTTATCTACTCAAGGGGCAGTAGGGTTTTCTATCATACTTCATGCTTTGGGAGTTTTACAATTTCAATCTGTTGTAGACGTTACCACCGATCTAATTGGACAATGGTTTAACGGAAAGGTTATTGATGACAGATATTTGGTAAATCTCGTTAAGAACCTTAGTGTCCCCAAATACGCTGAAAAGGAAAAGGAACTTTTAAAAGAAATTGTAGAAAAAGCCCTTAGCTAGTATAAAAGCCTTTTGATTTCTATTAGTGAGTGACTTAAGTCACTCGTTAGGAGAAATTTTAACAAAAAAATTAAAAAAATCTAAACAAAAATAAAAATAAAATTGATTATAGACCTTGATCTGTCGATGTTTTAATCACAGGTCAGGAAGACCTATAAACAAAAAACACAAGAAAAAGATTCATGGAGGAATCTGATGATTATTAATCACAATTTAAGCGCTATAAACTCTCACAGAGTTCTAAAGTTCAACAATGAAAATTTAAGCAGAGACATGGAAAAATTGTCTTCCGGTATGAGAATTAACCGGGGTGGAGATGATGCTTCCGGATTAGCTGTTTCTGAAAAAATGAGAGCTCAAGTGAATGGTCTTAGAAGAGCTGAGCAAAATACAGAAGACGGAATTTCTTTTATCCAAACTACAGAAGGTTGGTTACAAGAAACTCAAGAGATCGTTCAAAGAATCAGGGTTCTTGCAGTACAAGCTGCTAACGGTATCTACACTGAAGAAGACAGACAACAAATCCAAGTAGAAGTTTCTCAATTGATTGATGAAATCGACAGAATCGCTTCTCAAGCAGAATTCAATAAAATGAAACTTTTAGCTGGTGATTTCTCAAGACTTAATCCAGTTGCAAGTATGTGGTTCCATATTGGTGCTAACGTACACCAAAGAGAAAGAATCTACATTGAAACAATGAATACAGCTTCTTTAGGTTTAAGAAACCCAACCGTATTAACATTTATTTCTCTTTCTACTGCTTCTAAAGCTAACTCTGTGATTGCACTTGCTGATGATGCATTACGCAAAATCTCCAAACAAAGAGCAGACTTAGGCGCTTACCAAAACCGCTTAGAGCATGTTGCTAAAGGTTTAATGAACGCTTATGAAAACCTACAAGCTTCTGAATCTAGAATCAGAGACACCGACATGGCAGAGCAAATGACAAGCTTAACAAGATATCAAATTCTTACACAAGCTGGTACTGCTATGCTTGCTCAAGCAAACACTAAACCTCAAACTGTAATGCAATTACTAAGATAATTAGTTTTTCAGTTTCTTATGGTTGTGAGCCTGGCAGCAATGCCAGGCTTTTTTATTATATGATTAGGGCATCGGAAAATAGGTTTTGCAGGGGCAATCCCTCTGTGGTTGCCCTTTAAATGAAATCTACACAAAACTAATCGGTCTTGGCCAAGCAATACCATACCCTTGAGCAAAATCAACTCCCATTATTTCCAGAATGTTTAGGATTTCGTTGTTTTCAACATATTCGGCAATGGTTTTTAATCCGATAATGTGACCGATTTTGTTTATGGACTCTACAATTGCATAATCAATTTTATCTTTACGAATATCTTTCACAAAAGAACCATCAATTTTTAAATAATCTACGGATAAATTTTTTAAATAGGTGAACGAACTCATACCGGAGCCGAAATCATCCAAAGCAAAAAAACAACCTTTGCTCCTGATTTCTTTTATAAACTCAACTGTTTTTTTTAAATCGGAAATAGCCACAGTTTCCGTAATTTCAAAACAAACCAAGTCAGGCTTTACCTTCCAATAGTCTAATTTTTCTGCGATATAATCAAAAAACGAGTCATCACTCAGACTTGCTCCTGATAAGTTGATAAAAAACTTTAATTCTTTTTGAGTGTTTTTTTGATAATATTTTGATATATAACTAAAGGCATTTTCTATAACCCAACGGTCAATAAGAGGCATCATATTATACCGCTCTGCAGCAGGCATAAAAACTCCCGGGTATAACAATTCATCCTCGTTTCCTTTTAATCTAAGCAAAAATTCAAAAAACTCTGATTTTCCGTCTTTGAAAGGAAGTGAAACAATAGGCTGTTTATAAAGCACCAAATGATTTTTTTCCAAGCCTTCTTTGAGGATATTTAAAAGCTGCATTTCCCTTCTTCGTTCACTCATTTCCGTATCACTCTCATGATAAAAACGGATACGGTTTCTGCCGGAATCTTTTGCCGCATAACAAGCCAGATCAGCTAAACTTAATATTTTTTGTATATTTTCATGTTTGGAAGATATTTCAATAGCTCCGATGCTTGCACTTATGGAAAAGAGTTTATCCAACCAATTAAAGCGAAAATTTTCGATAGTATTTAAAACTTGAATTCCTAATTTTTTAGCCTCATTGTATTTGTAGTTTTCTAATAAAATGGCAAACTCATCACCTCCAATTCTTGCGATTAGGTTATTTTTTCCTATTTTATCACTGACAAGAATGGAGAGTTGTTTTAATAATTCATCTCCAGCCATGTGCCCGCAAGTATCATTGATAATTTTAAATTGATCCAAATCCAAATAGAGAAGACAATGTACCTGACTGCCATCACTGACACTTTCGATGGCTTTATAAAGCCTTTTTTCTAACTCAAACCTGTTTGCCAAACCGGTAAGTGCATCATGATGTGCCATGTAATAGATGGTTTCTTCTGCTTTTCTACGAGCTCTTCTTGATTTTGCTTCTCGTAATTCTCTTTCGACAACCGGTGTAAGTCTATTCAAATTATTTTTTACTATGTAATCATTGGCACCAGCTCGTATGGCATTTACGGCATTGTCTTCACCATTGCCGGTAGATACAACTATAACCGGAATATCCTGATCTTGCTTTCTTATAATGCAGATAATGTCCAAAAAATTAAAGTTTTGAGAAATGTGGTTTATAATAACAATATCCCAAATTTTGGAATTTAAGCTTTCTTCTAAATCTTCTATGGTAAAAATAACTTGCGTAACGAGTTCATAATCGCTATTTTGTAGTTGATTTGTCACCTGATCAAAATTAGTATTTGCGTCCTCAAAAGTTAGAAGTCTTAAAGTTTGCATTTTATGAGACCATCTCCTGTCACCCTCTAAAAGAAAGATTTTTTTTAGTTATACTAAAAAGGAAATCACAATACCCGTATTTAAAAAAAATTATAAATTATATATTTCTTTACTTTCCTTTATAATTATAATAAACATAAAAATTAACGGGTCAAACGATTTTTTTATGTAAATAAATCAAAATGTATTTTATAAAGAACTAAAAATTGAAAATTAAGTATTTATGAGCATTTAAGGAACAATCTTAAACAAACGAATGGAAAACTATCACCGTCTATTAAAAAGGCAAATTGAAAGATATTATGGAAAGATTAAAAATCACTTGGATGACTTTCAAGAATTCTTTAAGGCTGTGAATTTTGCTTACCATCAATTTGATTTGGATAGAAATACCCTTCAAAAATCACTGGGATTAACTTCTACTGAGCTTTTAAGTAAAAATATCAAACTAAAAGAAGATATTTTACAAAGACAAAAATTAGAAAAAAAACTAAAAAAAATATTAAGCCTTCTAAGGACAATGTTAAATACTTCCCCAGACGGTATTTTAGTTGTAGATAAAAATCGCAAAATTGTTGGTTATAACCAAAATTTCTTGGATATGTGGAAAATTCCCAAGCACATTATTGATCCAAGGGAAGACATTCTTGTTATTAAGTTTGTTTTAGATCAATTAAATATGCCTGATAAGTTTCTGGAAAAAGTAAATGCTCTTTATAAAAATCCCGAGCTAAAAATCAAAGATAAAATCGAATTTGTAGATGGGCGGCATTACGAGGTTTATTCTCAGTCACAATACATAGAAAAGGGAAAAAGCATAGCCAGAGTTTGGACTTTTCGTGATATAACGGAGTACGAAAATACCAAAAACCAATTATTTCACCTAGCTTATCATGATTCTTTAACTGGATTACCAAATAGAGAACGAATTTTAATGAAGTTGGAAAGCTTAATTTTAGAAACTTCTTATAAGCCAAGCAAAAATTTTGCCATTCTATTTCTTGATTTGGATAGGTTTAAAGTTATTAATGATGAATTGGGACATACTTTAGGAGATAAACTCTTACTTAAAATCTCAAAAAGACTCGAAGAAATAGTAGAAAAACAAGGTTTTTTAGCTAGATTAGGGGGAGATGAATTTACAATAATTTTAGAAGATTTGAAAAGCGAATCGGATGCTGAAAACGTTGCCAAAAGCATTTTGCAGGCTTTTCAACATTCATTTCACATTGCCAGGAATGAGTTGTATATATCGGCTAGTATTGGTATCGTTTTTAGCAGTATCAAACATGACTTGGCTGAAGACCTGATTAAATATGCGGATATGGCTATGCAGTATGTCAAAGCAAATGGAAGAGCAAATTATCAGGTATTTGATATAAGTATGCTGGCATATACTTTTGATAAGATACAATTGGAAGTAGATTTAAGAAAAGCTGATAAAAATAAAGAATTTGAACTCTATTTGCAACCTATTATGGAAGCAAAAACAAATGAAATTGTGAGCTTTGAATCTTTGATTCGCTGGAATCATCCGATAAAAGGCTTGGTCTCACCGGATGATTTTATACCTTTGGCAGAAGAAACCGGTTTAATAGTCCAAATAGGCGAATGGGCACTTAAAAGAGCTTGTGAGATTTTATATGAATTTAAAGTAGCAAACATCTCAGCTTATATATCCGTGAATTTATCCTTGATACAATTAAAGCAAAAAGATTTGGTAAAATTCGTAAAAGTATTTATCAAACAGATTGATCCGAAACTACTGTGTTTAGAAATTACGGAAAGTTGCATAATGGAAAACCCTACGGAAGGAATTTCCATTTTAAACCAATTTAAAAGTCTAGGTATTCGTCTTTCTATAGATGATTTTGGAACTGGTTACTCTTCTTTAAGCTATTTAAAAAAATTTTCCACAAATTATCTTAAAATTGACAAATCTTTTATTCAAGATATTCCAAATGACACAGATAATATGGAAATTGTCAAAGCTATTATCGTCATGGCTCACAGCTTGGACTTGAAAGTTATTGCGGAAGGGATTGAAACCGTTGAGCAGCTTAATTTTTTAAAACAAAATGATTGTGATTACATCCAGGGTTTTTTAATTAGCAGACCTATAAAATTTAAAGATATACCTAATTTTTTAAGTAACAGACAAAAAGTTTTTTAATTAAAAAATCAAATTCTTAAAATTCCGAATTGCAACGTATAAGATTTTTATAAAAGCTCTAAATATGGATAAAGTGGTTGTTCAATCTTTTGTTTCTTTGTTGTTGGTAGGTGATCGTTTAGGCTGTTCTAAAATGGTGAAGCAATACGTTCAGGAAAGCTTTTCTATCAAAGAAGTTTATGAAAAGCTTATCAAGTCAGCTCTTTATGAAATTGGAATTTTGTGGGAGCAGAACAAAATATCGGTTGCAGACGAGCATTTGGCAACGTCCATTTCTGAGGCAATTTTGAACGAGCTATATACAGACGTAGTTTCCGAATACAGGGAAAACAAACAAGTCGTTTTGGCTTGTGTGGACGGAGAAACACACCAAGTTGGTTTGAAAATGGTCGCTGACGTGTTTGAAATGAATGGCTGGGATGCAAAATATCTGGGAAGTTCCGTGCCTGCGAGTGAGCTTATTAAGATTATTGATAAATTTCAACCGGAAATAGTAGGAATTTCGTTTAGTATTTATTTTCATTTTGATACTTTGAAAAAAATGGTTTATTCGATTCGACAGGATTTTCCGAATAAAAAAATTTTAATAGGTGGACAAGGATTCCTCCATGGTGGAATTGAAGAACTTGTAGGTAAAGATGCAAATATTGTATACTGCCCCACCTTAGACTCTCTGGATGAATATATAAAGTCATTATGAATCAAATTCATGATATATGGAAAGAAAAAATAGATGCACTCTGGAACGAAAGTAAGGCTTTTGTTGTGGGGGTTTTTAACTTACAAGGAGAACTACTTTTTTCCAATGAAGGATTCCAAAATCTTTTCGAAATGGTAAAATCTCCTAAAGATATTTTTATAAATCCTAAATTGGATAGCTTACTTAACAAAAGCACTAATGGGGAAGAAATATTTAGGGGAATGTTGACTCTTGGAGATGGAGGACGTAATAATTTCAGTATAGAAGCCAAAGCTTATAAAAACCACAATGAAGTTTTAGTAGTTGGAGATTACGACGTAGGACATTTGATAGGAACAAATTTAAAAATGGTAGAATTAAACCAAGAGATAAACAACTTACAACGAGAGCTTATCAAAGAGAAAAAGATATTACAAGTTACCCTTGATAAATTAAAAGAAACCCAAGATATGTTAATCCATTCGGAAAAAATGAACGCTCTTGGTCAGCTCGTAGCAGGTATAGCCCACGAGATAAACAATCCTATTGCTTTTGTCAGCAGTAACCTTCATTTTTTAAAAGATGCTTTTGAGGACGTGCAAAAAGCTTACACATCCATGGAAAAACTAATCCAAAATAGTAACGATTTACCATTGTATGAAGAATCCCAAAAGATTAGAAAGCAGTACGATATAAGTTATCTATTTGAAGATTTTAAAGATTTGGAAAAAGGCTCTTTTGACGGTTTGATGCGTGTAAAAAAGATTGTAGAAAACTTAAAGGTATTTTCCCGACTCGATGAATCAGCATTCCAAGATTCCGAATTGGTAGAAAATATAAAAGCAACCTTGGTTGTTGCAGAACCTGAATTCAAAAAAAGACATATCAAGGTAGAATTGAATGTAGAGCATTCTATATTTCTGGAATGTTATCCTTCCGAATTAAACCAAGTTTTTTTAAATCTGATCATAAATGCCAACCAGGCAATGGAAGAGGAAGGTATCCTGAAAATTGATATAGAAGATAGAGGGGCAAGTGCAGTGGTTCGATTCAGTGACAATGGTTGTGGGATTCCGGATGAAGTTATCAAAAAAATATTCAACCCCTTAAAAATTGAAAGAATAAGGACAATATGAACGAACTGGAAAATAGAAATTTACTTGTATTGGATGACGAAGAAGAAATACTAAAAGCTCTAAGGAGGCAGTTTCGAAAAAGCTATCAAATTTTTGATGCCAGTACTCCTAAAGATGCCTATATCATTATGAGAGAAAACCCCATTCAGGTGATTATATCCGATCAACGGATGCCTGAAATGAATGGAACGGAATTTTTATCAAGCGTTAAATCCGAATTTCCTGATGCCATTCGCTTAATACTGACGGGATATGCGGATATTAAAGCCGTTATAGATGCTATTAATGCTGGAAATGTATTCCGTTATGTAACCAAGCCTTGGGACCCTGTTGAATTGGATACAATCGTAAATGAAGCGTTCGAAAAGTATGAATTAACCATACGAAATAGAAAATTAGTTGAAGACTTAAAAACTGCTAATGAACTGCTGGAACAACGAGTAAAAGAAAGAACGGAAGAATTGTTAAAACTAAATACAACAAAAGATAAGTTTTT
>JACKPA010000027.1 GCA_024233865.1 Leptospiraceae bacterium
TTCGGAGCGATAGTTTAAATTGTCTGATTTGAACTCTTCTGTAATAGCGTTTAATTTGTTTAATCTGTTTTGGACTAAGTGAATTCTGTTTTGTACGATGGCTTCGTTGTTCGTAAGTAAGAGTTCTGACATCTCTTTATCCGAAGTTCTTTTTATTTTTAGGACATTATCCCCTATTTGATAAAACCACAATTTTTCTGCGTGTAACATTCCAATCCAAATTTCGTCGTAATTAGAAACAAGAATTTTATAAAATTTTTTGGATGATATGGATTTAAATTTTTGAATACATTCTTTCTTGAATATTTTACGTTCTTTTTGAATGGTTTTATCCCTAGTGCATTCATCTTTAATACATTCTTTTCTAATACATGTTTTGGAACATTTGTATTCATCCTTCCCTCTTCCAGGAAGAGGACACTCAATAAAATTGTTAATATTTTTGTAAAATTCTATTGTTTCACCTGATTGGATATAGGTTGGCAAAGTTAAACAAGCCGTTTTTTGAATGGACATTTTTCCATTATCTTCATTTTTTACAAACATCATGCCTAACATAACCGGGGTTTTGTTTTGGGTGGGCCATGTTATGTTCCCTTTATTACTGATTTGAAAGGTAAAGTTTTGATCTTTGTACAGATTACCAGCGAAATGAATCGAAGAACGATAAGAACCAGGACTTGCGTTTAGTTCGTTACTCCATTCTTCTTCCAACCTTTTCCACTCTTGAAGTATATTCTGGTTTAAAATTGTACTAATTTCACTAGCATTCACACTTACATGAACACTTAATTTTACAAAAGAAGCCCCATATTCCGAAAACCAAAATTCCTCCTTGTTTTTTGGGTCTTTATAAGCAAGACCAATCCATACTCCATATTTTCCCTCCGGTAAAAAATTGCGTTTTAATTTCAACTTTACTTTTTTTGACTCACCTACAACCATAGACTTTCCTTCAAATTTCACAATTTCTTCCAGAACACTTTCTCTATGATTTCTTGTATTGCTACCATCTCCGTCTTTAAACCATAAAATTCTTATGGTAACGTTGTCCCATATAAAAGGTTTGCTTATCGGATGCTCGACAAGTATAGGAATAGAAAATTCTGACTGCCTGCTTGAAAGAGTGTACTCATTTTTGGCATCTGCCAAAAGAGTTATTTTGGATTGATAAGCTTTGTTTGCTTCCATAAGGCGTAAAGTCTTTCTGGTATATAAAGACTTTGAGACGTAAATAGCAGCTATAAGAAAAACAACCAAAGATACTTTAAAAATGTGATTCCACTTGATTCCTCTAAAAAAGCCTGAAATAAGATTTAGCCAAAACTCTTTTTGCCTCTGCATAAATATTGGAAAAACGTCTTTTTTCAGGGAGGCTTTCATCTCTATAATTTGAGTTATAACCGTAATCACCAAAAAATAATAAGCATAAATAGCAGATTGCTCAGCGATTTTTTCCTGTCTAAAAATCAAAAAAACCGGAGTAAAAACCAAAAAAAGTAGAGCAAAAACCGCCGGAATTCTTCCATCCGGAATCGAAAGAACAAAAGCAAGTCTTTTCAAAATTGTATAAAATGGTAAAAATCTTCTGGCAGAAAAAAGAATGAGAAACAGTGCATAAAATAAAACGAAAAAATCTCCCAAATGAATTCCACTAATGAGAGAATACATCAACAAAACAAAGATGATAGATAATCTAAAAGCCGTAGATTTGAAGAACTTTTTTAATAAACCAAATTCCGAATAAATATACGAAAGACTTGAGATAAGTACCAGTATGTAAACAAATTTATAGCTTAAAAACGCATATACAAATGTTCTCCAGTTTGGAGCAATAGAATACATTGCAAACAATGTTATAGCTAAAGGTATAAGATATGGAAAAGGAAGTCCGATATATTTAACGGCTGTTTTAAAGTATTTTATCATTTATTTTACATCAATTCCTTCATAGTTCATATTTTCAACAGATACACTCTCAAGCAAGTCTTTGTCTATGTTCTTTTTGCGATGAATAAAATTTACCAATAAACTTCCTAAAAAACCAATTCCCAAAGAGGAAATCAAGCTTATTCCCACTTGAAAAAGATTTTGATGAAAAAAATAAATTCCAATCATTTCCAAAAATACAACAAGAATTAATAAATAGGTAATATTAAAATCATGTCTGGCAAAAGCGAGATTCGATTCAAGCATTAACAGAGAAAATAAAGTTCCAATTATTCCGAATAACCATAAATTACCGGAATAAATCGTATATTTACTACCAAACAACATTTTTATTGTGAATTCGGGAATCAAAAAATACAAAACGGAAGCTACCAAACCTGTTAAAAGTAAAAATCCGTAAGTGCCAATTAAAATTTTTAAATTCAAATTTCCCTTGGAGTGGCTTTCAGAAATGGCTACCGGCATAATTACGGCAATAATCGCTCCGTTTACCCAAAAAATCATTTTTCCAAGCATATTATAAGCCCCGAAATATCCGGTTAATTCCGAAGAAGTAAAGTATTTCATAAGTAGCACGTCAATACTGTTTAATAAAACAATTAAAGCAGAAAAACCAAAAATAGGTAACAAGCTTTTTTTGAGATAATCCGGCGTAAAATATTTAAAATTTAGGTTTTCAAACGAAACTACGGTATTTTTTTTTTCTGGATAGAGCTTGTTTACATACATTCTGTAAAAGAAAAATGCTATAATCCCCGAAAACGCAAAAGAAGAAATCACCCAGGCAGCAGACGGATAAAATATGGTAATTATAATTCCAATAAGCAATTTAAAACCAGCTCCGGCAGCTCCTGTTATATGTACATATAAGAATTTTTCCCAGCCTGCTAAAACGTTTTGGTAAATTGTGCAGATCAGACCGATAAAAACAGAAAATCCCACAAAAAACAAACCTATAATACTGCTAAATTCCATCCTTTTTTGAATAAACGGACTACAAATAAAAAAAGCCACTATTAGAAAAAACGTATAAATAGAAGTTTTTTTTAAGATATACTTAAAAAATTGATAGTTAGATTCTTTATCGTTTTGACCGGCAAAAATGGAAGAATACTTTAAAACAATGTTGGAAATGGCTGCACTAAACAGACCCAGAATAGAAAGGATAGAAATTAAGCTCTGCAATTCTCCGTATTGGGAGACAGGCAATTTCCTCGATACGCTGAAATGAAATAAATATCCCAAAACACCGCTTATTACCATACCTACAACTGATATAAAGGAGTTATTTATAAATTTATGTGAAATGATTTCTTTTAGATTAAGCATATTTAGATAAATTCGTATATTCAGAATAAGGCATTTGTTAAAATTCTTTCATCTATCTAATTTAGGCAAGTTTAAAAAATGAATGAATTGCTTATCTACTTGAATTTGGTAGAAAAATACATAACAAGTAAGCAAATATAAAATCAATTTTCTTGCTTTATTAAAAATTAACACACCAAAGCAAGAAAAATTCATTGACACACAGCAGAGTCAGAAATACAAAGAAAATTAGTTTATTGGAGAAGTGTCCGAGTGGTTTAAGGAAGCGGTCTTGAAAACCGTCGTGGGTCACACCACCGTGGGTTCGAATCCTACCTTCTCCGAGTTAACTATGGAGATGTGCCTGAGTGGCCGAAAGGAGCAGTTTGCTAAACTGTCGCACGGGTAACTGTGCCCAGGGTTCGAATCCCTGCGTCTCCGAATTTATTAATACAAACCATTCTATGCAAAATTTAAAACAATTAAAGTCGTATTTTGAAACTGCAAAAGGGAAGCTATTAACTATTTATGATTTTCTTCAGACTGAAGAGGGTTTGAGGTATATAGCTTTATCCCCTCTCTTGTTTAGCTGGTTGTTTGTTATCTCAGCCAATTTCCAGAACCAAAAAATTCGAGAGAGTTGCCTGTATTCCGGTATTTTTACCCTTTACTTTTTTCTTTTACTTTTGGTAAGCATTGTTTTAAACTGGTTGCCTTTTATTGGAAATGCACTTGCTAATTTGTCTCATCTCGCAGGGATTTTGATCTATTTAGGGCTCAGTGGTTTTTTTATTTATTCCCTTTATAAGAATAAAAAGGTTGAAATATTACTACTAGAAAAACACCATAAACTTATAAATGATTTTTTGTTTAATGAGCGCCCATAGCTCAATTGGATAGAGCGTTTGACTACGAATCAAAAGGTTGGAGGTTCAAGTCCTTCTGGGCGCGCCAAAAAGGAACCTTTTTCAGAATGATAGCTTTAGCAGAGCAAAATACCTCAAAAACGGAAAGTAAAATTACTAAAGATAGGGCATTAAAAATCTTAGGTGATGAAATTCCTCTTACACAAATTTTGCATGAATCCTATTTGATAAGGCAGGAGTTTTTTTCCAATAAGGTTCGGATTCATGTTCTTGATAATATCCAAAACGGCTACTGTCCGGAAGATTGCGGGTATTGTGCCCAAAGAAAAGGCGGAAATTCCGGTATTCAAGAATACCCCATGAAATCGGAAGGTGAGATATTTTCGGATGCAAAAATGGCAAAAGAAAAAGGTGCTTACAGGTTTTGTATGGTTTCTGCCGGAACAGGACCAAATGATAAAAATATTGATAGACTATCCGGTCTTGTTAGAAAAATAACAAATGAGCTTGGTTTGAAAGTGTGCGTATCTGCCGGTATTTTGGATGAAAATAAAGCTGAAAAATTAAAAGAAGCCGGTTTGGATAGGTACAACCACAATATAAATACTGCTGAAAACCATTACGGAGAAATCTGCTCTACTCACACTTATCAGAATAGGCTACAAACCCTGGAAATAGTGAAAAAATATAAAATTGGTATTTGCAGCGGTTTAATTGTAGGATTGGGAGAAAGCAAAAAAGACATTGTAGAAGTTGCTTTTGAGCTAAAGAGGCTAGGTGTTCTTTCCATTCCAGTGAATTTTTTTATCCCTATAGCCGGACATGCAATTAAAAATCCAACGAATTTATCACCTGAGCTATGTATTAGAATTTTAGCTATGTTTAGACTTGTAAATCCGGATTCGGAAATCAGAATGGCTGCCGGTCGAGAAGGGCATTTAAGAAGCATGCAAGCAATGGGTTTATATCCGGCAAACTCGCTTTTTGTATCCGGTTATTTGAATGTCAAAGGAAGCAATGCGAGCGAAACTCTGAAAATGATCCAAGATGCAGGATTTGTACCGGAATTTGAAGAAGGTGGTTTTGACTTTGCCACAGAAGAAGAACATTTGTATTCCCAAGATAATATACAAAACCTTTATAAATACAAAAGGAATAACGTTTCTGCCTGAAGCTGTTTTTACCTTAGCTTAAAGCTACTGATTCACAGCGACTTTGCAAAGCAAGATATGTTTTGGAAATTAAATTTCTCTCTATTTTTTGAGATATAAACGCAGAAGCATCCATCACTTTATTTAAGTCTATTCCTGTGGAATAACCCGAATTTTCCAAAAAGTAAACCAAATCTTCCGTAGCGACATTACCCGCAGCTCCAGGAGCATAAGGACAGCCCCCCAAACCACCAGCAGAAGAATCAAAAGATCGGATTCCCATCTCTAAGGATTTGGCTGCATTGGCAATAGCCATACCATAAGTATCATGAAAATGCCCGGCAAAAAGGCTTGGAGAAAACTTGCCAAATAAGGTTGTAAGTAAATCTTCTACTTGATTTGGAACTGCCACACCAATTGTCTCGCCAAGTGAGATTTCATAAACTCCTTGATCCAATAGTTGTTTAGCCACTTCCAATACAGAGGAAGGAGAAATAATACCTTCATAAGGGCAGGCTACTACGGTAGAAATATAGGCTCTTACCTTTATTTTGTCTAGGACTGCTTGTTTGGAAATATCCAAAAAAATTTCAATGGACTCTTGGATCGTTTTGTTTATGTTCTTTTTTGTAAAAGAATTAGAAGCAGCCGTAAAAATGGCAATTTCCCGATAACCGAATTGGATGGCAGTTTCATAACCCTTTTTATTTGGCGCAAGAGCAGAATAGGTAATTCCGGATTGAAAATTTAATTTTTCAGAAAGAACTGACGCGTCCGAAAGTTGTGGAATAGCACCCGGCTTAACAAAAGAAGTAGCTTCGATACATTGAATTCCCGATAAGCCAAGAAGACGAATAAATTCAAACTTGTCCGAGGTAGACACAGGCTTGTATTCATTTTGCAATCCATCTCTCGGACCAACTTCAGTTATTTTTATGGATTCTTTCTCCGGCATTTTTATTGTGTAGCACCTGCTTTTTTTAAAATTTGGGCAACGTTATCATACCCCGAATGTTTGGCAAACATATAGGCAGACCATCCATTATGATTTTTAATATTCAGCTCAGCTTTTTTTTCAATCAAAATTTTAACAATTTCTTCACAACCTGCTATACAAGCCTTCATCAAAACGGTAAATCCCAGTGCATCGCGAGAATTGACATCAGCTTTACTGACAACAAGCAGCCTCACAGCCTCCGTATTACAAAAAAAGGCGGCTTCCATCAAAGCCGAAGAACCGTCCTTATTCGTTAGGTTTACTTTTGCATTGTTTTCCAGTAAAAGTTTTACAATGTCTGTCTGTCCGTTTCTGCCGGCTATAATAAGTGGTGTATCTCCGTCTTTGTTTTGATCGTTAATGGAAATTTTTTTAGAAATCAACTTTTTGGCACTTTCTACATCTCCATTTTCAGCTGCTTGGAATAGATTTTTGCTTTCTGCCATAAGCGAAATTGGTAATAGAACGATGAGTAATAATAGTAGAAAATTTTTCATTTTACCTCTTTTAAATTATACCATGGTTAATGAGTATAGTATAAATAAGATGCTTTATAAAACAAGAAAAATCCTTGGCTTTTATTTGATTTGGAGCAATCTAAAGAGCTTATCTTTACGCTTAATTAGCAATGACAAAGTTCAAATCGGAAAGTTATTTCTCGCTCGAAGCACTACGAAAACAACTTCTCAATCTCTTTAATATTTTGAATACCATGAAACTCACAATCAAAACTTTGAGCATTGATCTCCTGTAGGTTGATCTTAGGGAGAAATACTTCCTTGATACCAATTCCGTTCAATTCTTTGATTCTTATATTGATATGACTTACGGGTCGAATCTCTCCGGACAAACCGACTTCTCCCAAAACGGCTGTATGAAATGGCACATTCTTTTCCAAGTAACTCGACGCAATAGAAGCACAGATTGCCAGGTCAAGAGCAGGCTCGTCTATGTTTAATCCTCCTGCAAGGTTGCTAAAAATATCGCACTCTACCATTTTTAAACCCATAAACTTTTCCAAAACGGCAGCCATCAAAATCAACCTTCTGTTGTCCAATCCTTCAGCCATTCTTCTAGCCTGAGAATAAGATGTCCGACTAACAAGAGCCTGAACTTCTACGGATAAAGCCCTGCTTCCTTCCATGACAACCGAAACTATTGATCCGTGTCTGTTTGCGTCATGTTCCGTTAAAAATATGTTGTGCTTGTCTATAACTTCCGATAAACCGTTAGATTTCATTTCAAACACCGCCAAATCTCCCACAGCTCCAAAACGATTTTTAACAGCTCTTAGCAATCTGTAGTAGTTTAGCCTATCACCTTCAAAGTACAAAACCGTATCAACGAGGTGTTCTAGCACCTTGGGTCCGGCTATATTGCCTTCTTTTGTGATATGCCCTATTAAAAAAAAAGGAATGTTCGTTTTTTTGGCAGTTTCCATGAAAATCTGCGTACATTCTCGGAGCTGTGTCACTGTTCCGGCTTGGTTGGGAAGAAGCTCGCTGCTAATGGTTTGAATCGAATCTATAAACACAATACCCGGTTTTTCTTGGAGTACCATATCTATGATGTTTTCCGCAGTGCACTCAGAGGAAATAAAGATATTTTTTGAGTCGATTTCCATTCTTTTTGCCCTTAGGGCGATTTGAGAGGCAGATTCTTCACCGGAAATGTAGATAATTTTTTGAGTTTGGGAAAGTCTTCTCGAAACTTCAAGAATCAAAGTTGATTTTCCAGCTCCCGGTTCCCCACCTATCAATACCAAGCTACCAGGTACAATTCCACCACCCAAAACCAGGTCTAATTCCGAAAAACCGGTTTTAACTCGACTTTGCTCTGATGAGTCTTTTACCGCAGATAACAAAACCGGTTTTGCATAGCGTACAGGTCTGTTTGAAGGAACTATTACTTTTTGAAATTTTTCCGTTCCCGTTTCTTCTATAATTGAGTTCCATTCTCCACAAGATTCACATTTACCAGCCCACCTGGGATATTCCGCCCCACAAGATTGGCAGATAAATGTTTTGGAACTCTTTTTCAATGCTCCAAAACGTCCTTTAATTCAAGAATATCCAAATCAACCATAGTAGGTATGGCGGCAAAACAATTTTGAGCAAGTTCCAACCTTCCTTCTCGAACTAACATTCCTGTGAAAATTTGGGCTAGAGATATAAGGTAGCGAACGTCTTCGCAGGCATATTCCAGCTGATCTTTGGAAAGAATCTTTTTCCCCCAGTCACTGGATTGATTTTTTTTGTCCATGTTTTCCGAGAAAAATTCCCGAATAACGTCTTTCAAACCGTGTTTATCCGTATAGGTTCTGGCAAGCTTGCTGGCAATTTTTGTACAAAACAGGTTTTTCAAGTTGATATTCAAATGTGCCTTCAAAAAACACATATCCATTCGTCCATAGTGAAAGACTTTTGTGATTTCCGGATTTTCAAACAGACTTTTTAACCTGGGTGCATCCTTTTGATCCGGAACGATTTGAATTACGCTGAAATTGTTGCTAGAGTCACACATTTGAACAAGGCATAATCGATCTCTCCTAGGGTTCAAACCCATCATTTCGCAATCAACTGCGAGGTGATCGTCTTTTGAGTAAATGGAGTATGTTTCTTCGTCCAAATCACATTGGAACAATTTGGGTTTGATTGGTGGAGGTTTATGAGCCATAAGATTTATTCAACTCGTTTATATTGTTATTGACCATTTGATTCTAATAAGCTAATATTCCTTTAGTTATAGATGGAATAAAGAAAAAATTAAACCCCACAAATAAAAAATGGTAAAACTACCCAAGGGTAGCCCTCTACCTTTTCGCTAAGAAAAAAACCTTGACATTCATCATTTTCAAACAACAATAAAGAATCATGAAAAAGCTACCTATTGGAAACAGTAACTTTAGAGAAGTAATAGAAGATAACTATTTTTATGTAGATAAATCGTTGCTTATCCAAGAAGTATTGGACTCCGGTTCAAAGATTAGTCTTATAACTCGCCCTCGCAGATTCGGAAAAACGATCAATTTATCCATGTTGAAATGCTGGTTTGAGGTGTATCAAGATTCCAAATCCGCGATTCCAAATTCCGAATTGTTCCAAAACCTCAAGATTTGGAAACTCGGAGATGAATACACAAAACACTGTGGAAAATACCCTGTCATTTACCTGACATTCAAAGATGTAAAAGAATCCAAATGGGAAAACTGTCAAAAGTTTTTGAAGCGGATTATTTCATCCGAATACGAAAGGCATTCATATCTTTTAGATTCAAACTCTTTGACTGATGCTCAAAAAAAATTGTTCCGATCTATCCAAGACTTATCAGCTGATTTTGTTACTTATGAAACATCTTTAAAAAAGCTCTCGGAATTTCTCCACCTTCACTATGGTGAAAAAGTTGTAGTTCTAATTGACGAATACGACACTCCGGTTCACGAGGCTTATTATAAAAAATACTATGACTTGATGGTTGACTTTTATAGAACATTTTTGGGTGCAGGACTCAAAGACAACGAACACTTGGAAAAATCCGTAATAACGGGTATACTTCGTATTTCCAAAGAAAGCGTATTCTCCGATCTCAATAACTTTTCTGTCTATACTGTTTTAAACAATCGCTTTGCGGACAAATTCGGATTTACTCAGGAAGAAGTCACTGCTGCTTTAGACTATTATCAGCTGACAGATAAACAAGAAGGAGTGAAAACTTGGTACAACGGATACGTATTTGGAAATCAAACTGACATTTACAATCCTTGGTCTATTTTGAACTTTTTGGAACATCATTCGGAAGGATTGAAACCGCACTGGGTGAATACAAGCAGTAACTTGATAATCCGTGATTTGTTAAGCAGAGCAGATTCAGAATCCAAAAAGGACATGGAATCTCTGTTAAAAAGAGAGACTATTGAAAAAGAAGTGCAAGTGGATACTGTATTCTCTGAAATCGAAAACGGTGGTAACACATTATGGAGTTTTTTGCTCTTTAGCGGTTACCTGAAAGTTGTTAGACAAAGAGTAGATGGAAAAAGGCTCTATTCTCAACTATTGATTCCTAACTTGGAAATAGAGTATCTTTATGAAAGGTTTATATCCGGTTGGCTTACGGACAATTTACAATCTTATGAATTGAAGGAACTACTAAATAGCTTGCTAACCGGTAACGTAGATAACCTGCAATTTCTTTTACAAAAGTTTATCCTAAATTCGTTTAGTTATCTTGACCCTACGGGCAAAGAGCCGGAGAGAGTCTACCACGCTTTTATACTTGGTTTGCTGCTACACTTGTCAGATAGTCATTCCGTCAAATCCAACAGAGAAAGCGGATTTGGGAGGTATGACATCATGTTAATTCCCAAAAGACAGAATGGAGTAGGAGTTGTGATTGAATTCAAATTGGTCTACCCGCACCTTAAAGAGACTCTTGCAATCGCAGCCGAAAAAGCACTTGGACAAATAGAGGACAACCGGTATGAAGAAGAGTTGAAGTCTATGGGTGCTTCTGCTGTACTTAAGTATGGAATGGCTTTTGAAGGGAAAGAAGTTTTGGTTCTCAAAGGATGATTGTATTCACCAATCATCATTACATTTTTCACACCTGCAATCTCCCTCACATGGCTTGCAGTAATCTTCTTCGCAATATCCATATTCATCAATGTAGCATATCTTTTCTTTCCCTTGACAAGTTGAGATTAAAATCGTACTTCGGGTGATACTTGATAATCCTACAAGCAATGTAATTGCCATGTCCAAGCCTGTAATCTTCTCTTCCACTGTGTAAAGGCTCTTTTTATCCAAACCATAAAACACGTCTTCTGCTTCATTATCTCCTAAGTCAGCATTTCCGAATAAATACTTCCACATTGTAAATTCTTTTACAACTCGACATGTAGAGATAGGCAGACCTGTCCCTGCGACTGTCCCTACGGTTTTGATTCCGCCTTCTCTTGCCAATTCGATAGTGTCAGTCGAATAACAATTTGTTAGCGTTAAAATTATCAGTAAGATCGTATATTTCATTTTATACATATTCCCACAATTAGTATTTTTTTCACCACCGATGGACACTGATAAACACCGGTAAATGTAAAATCATCAGTGTTAATCGGTGTGTATCTGTGGTAAACATTTTACCTATTTAATATAACCGCTTTGTGCCCAAACCTTGCAATGGGCATATCTTTTGTTTCTGTTTCCCATATTCCAACTGACGGATCTGCCAATCCTAACGAGTATACCTTAGACGTTGGGACGTTCACCACGTTTGCTCCTCCGAAAACGTAGATTTTTCTATTTTCGTAAGAAACCTCCGTTGCTGGATAATACAAAGCAACCGGCAAATTTGGAGCAGTGTTTACCGTATTGCTTCCTGTATCCGAAGGCGTGAGGTAGTATTCTACTCTATTGATGGATTGAACAGCACCCGGAGGCTGGTCTTTGTCTGCGAGGCTGCTTCCTCCTATCACAAACATAGCCGGTGAATCTTCTGTGTTTGGTCCTAAGGGGCGTGGTCGGTAGCAAGCGGCAGCAGCTCCAAAAGAAGCTATCCCGAAGCTAGCCTCTGTTGTTGTAGTGGTAGTATTCCCTGAAACAACGTAGGCATCGCTTACCAATTGAGCACTGCCATCGCTTGCTCGTCCACTATTGAAGTAGACCGTTCCACCGGTAGAACATCCCGAATAGTCCACCCTGGCAGAAATATTGCTTGCAGAAAGTATTTTCCATGTCCCCAAATCTCCCTTTTCAGGTATAAAACGAAACACAACATCCGGAATAGCACTTGTTACGGACGTACTTATACTCCCACCTAAGATATAGATCGCATCTTCTCCCGCAACTGCCATTGATCCTTGTAAAGCAACGGGCATGGTTTCCAGTGTTTTCCAAGTCTCTGTGCTTGGGTCAAATTCTTCCACCGTATTAACTGGCGTGTCGTCCACAATTCCACCGAATATATAAATCTTGCTTCTATAAGATGTAATGGCAGAATACGTTCTTGGTGTTGGAATTTCCGATACCTTTTCATACCACTTATTTTCAACCGGATCATATAGATCAACTTGAGCAACCGGACCATTACTGTAGCTCATTCCTCCCAATATCCAGATTCCTCTTTGTTTTATATCTTCTGCGATTCCCGAAAGGGTATAGAAGTTTTGAAAGTATGTTGTGGCGGATGTGTCGATGTTTCCACAAAAGGCAGCAGCTTTGTAGGTGTTTCCTAATGTCAAACCAGTCACGTTGTAAAAGTGTTGTTTGGACGGTAACCATAAGTATTGCAAGTTTTCAATTCCCTCTTTTCCATACATAAGATAGCCTTCCGCTTCACTTGAACAACCCCAGTGCAATTCAACGGATGTCTTTTGCACATTTGTAGAGATAAAGTAGGTCACTTTGAGTCTGTTTACATCATCGGACTTCTTCAATGGTCCTTTGCTACAGTGCATAAAGCACAATAATAAGCCTAATATTAATTTATTTCCCATATCGGTGTCTATCTGTGTTTATCGGTGGTAAACTTTTTATATCTAGAAACTCATCAAAAACGATACTTGTAACCCACCGCTTCCGTAAGCAATGTACTTTTCTACTATCAGGTTTCCTCTGAGTCCTACTCGGACTACAAAGTTACTGAATTTTAGCCCCTGCCACCCGATCTCTGTCATGAGCATCGGATCCAGTCCCTCAAACTTTTCTTTATCCTTTGTGTAACTCACGTAACTCCCTCCCACTCCCAAATTTCCGTAAAAGTCCAGTATTTTACTTCCGCCTATGACTTTATGGTATTGTAAATAAAGTATATTGTTAAACATCTTATAGTCAGCTCCGCCCGTTGACCTGGCATATTCCATGATGTATCCCATTTTCATGGACTCGGATATGTTCAAAAAATCCGGTTCAAACTGCAAGCCTCCGCCTGCTGCGTAGCCATTCACCTTTCCAGCCGGTGTGCTGTTTGTGAGGTAGTGTGCTTGAATCCCTATCCAATTTTCATCTTGCACCGTTTCCACTTTTTTGGGAGGTGCTTTTTTTGCCGGTACTGGCTTTTTTGCTTGTGCATACACAACACTTCCCAACAAAAAAACCACAAGTAACACTATACCTTTCAAAACTCTCTATCTTCCCGTTGACATCAGACTCGTCTGTACATTTCCAGGACTTTCACCTGTTGCGTTTCTATAGGGATACTCTGCGATGGTGATTGTTATTAACTTCGTTATTTTTTGTTTCATGTTTACCTTGTTAAATTCCTTGAAAACGTTTGAACACTTCCTCTCATTCCCTTATCCGTGTTAATCGGTGTGTATCTGTTGTTAAAAATTACTCCATACTCCTACGGTGGTATTCCCAAATCCCCAATCTGTATCACACTAGCCTCTTCCAAGTCGCACGTTAAGGCTGCAACTCCGTATTCGTTTAGCGGAAAATAATTTGTTCCGCAGACCACTGCCTGGATTAATAAATTCGCATTGATAACGCTTACTATCGGAATGGTAGTGCTTAACTTATCCAAGCATTTATCAACCGAACTTCTCGTATAGTATTTTTTCATGTCGAGCTTGGAATTTAACATCACCAAACCCGCAATGGTGGAAACAATAGACGTATCACTAAACTGACTGGTTGTGGCATTGTCACTGCCGTTGAGTGTCAGTTCCAATTCATAGCTTTTATGTCCTGTTGGTTGACAAAAAAAATAAATATAATGAGAACTCGGGTCAAATTCAACACTTGACTCACCGTCATAAAAAAAATCCCCTCCTTTTGTATATACGGTATACAACGCGTCCGTAGTATCGTTTGTTAATTCCTGAGATGTTGATATAAGAACCGCACAGGTAGATGAATTTGTGGAAGTGTATTTATAATAAAGAGTCTGAGTACCTTTTAGTTCACTGCTCGGTATCATATAATAAAAGTCATACTGTCCTAAAGCCGTAAACGTTCCTTTGACATAGGTGACTCCTGTAGTTGGGAAAGGCACTTGCGTTGCATATTTGTATGTATCGTTTGGTTCCACTTCTTCAACCGTTCCGCCTCCTGCGTCGGAGGAGCATTTGGTTCCGCTACCGGAAGACGTGAGAGCCACGAGACTTACAATGGATGTGCCAGAACTTGCCTTGCTTACGATCTTGCCTCTCACTTCCTTTCCCGTATAGAGGTTGAGTCCGCCAGTATACATACAGCCAGTGAGAACTGTTATTAGACTTATTTTTGTGAGTAGTATTTTTTTCATGGATTCATTTCTCCTCTTCTTTTGTGGCGAAATAAATCGCTGCTATTGGCATTAAAGGGATTTTGATAACGTCGTGTGCTACGTAGAATGGGAGCATGTATGCTTTGATTAATACTATCGCAATAAAGCCAAAAGGAGCAAGTATTATTCTTGTTGTTTGATCAAGTTCTTTTCTACCAGATTCTACAAGATCATTATCAATAATAACTGCAAAGCCATCAATGATTCCATATTCGAGAGGTCGGTCTCTATCGTAATAAACCGGACCTTTTATGCAATGGTAGTAAAGCACTTCTTTACCATGCATTAAAATTGCTGAATCATCATTTGAGCGTTTTGTCAAACTATGATCTCTTATCATAACCGCTATAGGGTGATGCCAGCCTCCTTGTGGATTGAATATAAGTTCAGGAGTTCTCAACCACAAATAATAAGAATGCCTTTTTTCTATTACATGATGAACATAATTACTACCTAATCTAAAATAATATTTATCATAAAATTCATCTGGAAAAGGAAGGCAACTCATACTCTTACTTTCTGGTACTGGACAAGTATCAGGTGGTATATTGCTATGATGCATATAATAACCGCCTATAAACCAATGCCAATAGCTGTCATATTCCGAAAATCGAAAAGTAGAACATTGGATATTTATTAGAAGGATTATCAGGATAAATTTTTTCATGCTTTGGGAATCTCTTTTTGTGATGTTTTTGCTCTCAACCACGTCAAGAAAACGTGGTTGATTTGATTTCTACCGACGGAAAGGAGTTACTTGTCCACCCGGTCGTGACGATAGCCTATTAGTATAAGAACTGCCGATATTTTGCTGAAAATATCTACCTAAGCCATACACAATAGCTAAAATACTACCAGAATAGTGAACACCTAAACCTATATCTTGTGCATAATAAGCTTCAGTAACGCTTTTAAAATAACTTCCTGTTTCCCAATTAGGACTACCCGAACTGGTTCCAAAAACAAATCCAAGTGTTGAACCAGCCAAAGCTATTGTGTTATCCTGTGTTGGTCCTTCCGAATTGTATTTTTCGATTGCTCTACCATACAAAACGGCATCGATCATAGGCATACTGTAGTCAGCACCTGTCAGCGCAAATTGAATTAAATTACCCCTACCTACTATGAGGTCAAGCCAGGTTGGTTCATGCAATATCCATGGATAATTGACGTATTCCAGACCGATATTGATTTTCTGAACTATCCACCTCGTAATATCCCTCTTGGCATTGGGGATATCACTTGTAAAAACTTTTGTGAAAGCTTTTCCAAGGTCTGTCCAATACTGTCCACCACACGTAAAAAAACCATCAAATCCTAATGGCATATAGAAAGCTAAAGACCCGACAAAGCCTCCGATGATTGCTCCGACCATTCCTCCTACGTAGGCATCCGCATAAGCTCTTCGGGAGTTCCAATCTCCTCTTCCGTTTATTCCTCCGTACAAAAAGCCCGCATACGTTCCGATTCCGTATCCATAACCCGTTCCCATCATCACCGAAACCATGATGTTTCCTGTTGTATTGAGAAAGAGTCCTCCGCTAAGCCAAAGTCCGAGAGCAGCTGCAAAAGCTATCGCTACGGCAGCTCCAATCAAACGCTTTTCTGTCCTGTGTTGGAGTTCTTTGTCTTGTGCTATTTGTTGGTCTGTTTGGTAATACCCGACAGCAGCCGCATGAATGTCACTCTTTTGAGCAATTTCATATAACATCACCGCTTGTGCACCCTTGACAACATCATCACCATACTGATCAAAAAGGCTTTGCAAACCATCCGGAAAGGCGGAATGACCCATAGGGTCGGTAAAATTTATCGGATTTCCTTCCGTATATGCGTATTGGTTGATCCCGCCTTGGCTTTCCGTACTTACGAGGGTATCAGCTTGGGTGAACCTTCCGATAAAAGGGTCATAGTAACGGGATTTGTAGTAGTAGAGTCCGCTTTCTATGTCTTCTTCTTGTCCGGTGTATTTGTAGCGGAAGATGTCCGGACCGGAGCTGTTCGCTCGGTTGATTTCACCGTAGGGTTTGTAGTGTATGTCAGCTGCTCCCGAATTTCCTCTGGTGGCAATCTTTCCCCAGGCATCTGTCACCATGGTAACGGAACCAAGGTGATCGGGATGCATAAAATACATTCCCACAAGCGGGATAGAACCCCTGACAGGACCACCAGGTGGTCGGCTTACGGAAGGTGTTTCCGATTCGTCTGCTCCACCACCACCGGAGACAGGAGCAAATGAACCAAGTAGCCAGAACGGTTCTTTGTCGTGACCTTTGAGTCCTTCAGGAGCACAACCCGTCACAAAGACAACAAGAACGGAGAGTAGCAAAAACGGACTCGCCCAGGACAAGACTTTGTGGTTTTGCAGAAAGGGATTAGTGAATCCGTAAACGTCCTCTTCTTCCCTCTTTTTCCAACTGTGGATGTATTGGAGTGCAAAGTAGAGAAATAGTATGGCACCGGCGGTAGAAAGGGCTACCAGTCTCACAAACTGCGGATTTTCCGACATGCTGACCGTAAGGAATTTCAGGAACCTGATCCTCTGACTGTCCAGAAAGTCAAAAAATGTAAACGAAAGATAGTCTTTTTTTGTCCCATCCGTTATCAAAACGGCAGAGTCCATGGTAAACTGAGCAGCCAGTTCTCCGTTGGCACCTCTTACGTAGATGGTATGTGTATCCGGCTTGCTTGGAAGTCGGTTTACTTCGTAGTTTCCGAACCTGTAGACGATTTCACCCGTTTTTTCCCTTTCTTTTTTTATTCTGTCACCGGATTGATCGTACAAGTATTTTGTGACATCATCCGGGTTTTTTTCGTAGGCTATCATCTTTTCACTGGAATCGTAGAAAAACCTTTCGTCATTCCTGTCTGTCATGTTTCCGGCAGCGTCATAGTTGTAGAGAATTTCGTAGTAATTACCGGGTATGTCCGTATTCACAATCGCTTTGGATGCCGCACTCGGATGACTTGCCTTTGTGTAAAACAGGGTGACGTTTCCTTTTGTGTACAAATTTCCCATTGGGTCATAAGAATAGTCAATGGTTTTTAGCTTTCCGTCTTCTCCATAGACACCCGTAGCCGTAGACAAGCGATTTTGATCATCGTAGGTGAAGCTCTGGTTGTATTTGTCGTAGATCAAGTCTTTCCATTCGGTTATGTTTCCGACAACATCATACTCATAACTCCACCTCTGGACATCGTGAACACCGTCAAGGCTCGTTGTTACGCTTTTCACTTTGTGCGTTATCGGATTGAATTTTGCCGTAGTCAATACCTTATTTCCGGTTCGCCTTTGCAGACTTGATTCGCTTGGAATAACGGCGTATTTTACAACTTCGTTGTCGTAGTCGGTTTTCTTTTCCATGGTTACCCTGTAGAGGTGTCCCGATTCCGAGTAGTGATTTTTTACGGCTATGCCATTGGGGTAGATCGTTTTATTCAGTCGATTCATTGTGTCATACTCAAACAAAAAGATTAGTTGCAGGTCGTCAATTTCCCGTTTGACGTAGTTTAACCTTCCGTACTGATCGTAGTCCATACGGGCAATGTAAGCATCTCTTGGTCCAAGAACGTCATCGTATTCCCGAATGGTGACTTTTGTGGGCTTGACGTATTTCCCATTTGCACCATAAGCAAACAAAATATCGTTTTCATTATCCGGTCTGTCTATTTTGGACAGTCTGTTGTAGGTATCGTATTTGTAAGAAATCTTTTTCCCGTTTGCGTTCGTTTTGTCTGTCAATTTCCCCTCCAGGTCATAATTGGAAGTGGTAGTTCCTGCGTTTCTATTTCTATGGATTAGAACGTGGTTGTCCAAGTCGGATTCTTCGTAGAATATTTCTTTGGAATTGGTGTATGCCTTGGCATAAATTCTGCCGTCTGCGGTGAATCCGTCTTCATAGGTAACGGTCATTCCGTTAGCCGTTTTGGATTTCACCTTTCCCATAATATCTTTGGTTATCACCATCGTGTCTATGGTTTTGGTATTTCCATCGGAATCCACTCCGGTGATAGTGTGGGTTTCCGTAGGAGACTGCCCGTTGTAGGTTATGGTGTCAATCGTTCCATCTGCTGCGGTTACCTGAGTCGGTCTGCCAAGGGTGTCTTCGTATTTATAGTAGGTTGTGTAGACCTGGTTTCCTTCCATATAGGGCTGAGTCTGGCTGACTACCCTTCCTCGTATGTCATAAACCGTATCTTCCCGCATTGTTGCTGTTCCGCCTTCTTGGGAGTATACCTTGAATTCCTTTTTGTAAACGTGCCCCAAAGGATTCATATACTGCCGACTCCAGAGTCCTTCCGTTGAGCCGTCGTTTACCTTTTTTTCGATATAGGTGTTTCCCGAATCGTCGGTGAAGTAGTAGTACTGTTCGCTCCAGCTACCTGTGTTGTTGGGTAGGATTACCTTTACCAGCCTGCCATACACATCGTATTCTTTTGTGGTGGTTCCAAAGGTTCCAAAGGCATCTGTTACCGATTTTATGTTTCCCGTTTTGTAGTCATAAACGGAAGTAATGGTAAGTTTCCCGTCGTTTGTGGTTCTTGTTTTCACAAACTTATGAGTGAAGTCATCGTAGGTAAGCTTTATTTTACTGTTATAGGTATCACTGATTTCCGTCGGATTTCCGTAGTCGTCGTGAGATGTGATAGTTCGTTTCCTCCAGGTATTATTTTTAGGGTCAATGAGGGTGGAAGTTGTTTGCAGTTTGATACCGTTATAGGTAAGTTTCCTATGCTCCGTAATTTGGGTGCCAATTTTCCCGATAATCTCGGTAGGTCTGCCCAAAATCCAGTTTGTCGAATCAGGCGTATCATAGGTTGTGGTGGTGACAACCGTTTTTCCGTTGGAAACAACTTTTTCTTCCGTTACGTTCCCATACTCATCAAAGGTTTTGCTTGTTACAACTTTGGGTGAATATCCGTCATAGGTCTCGGTGGTAGTGCTCTTTTCTGCCACAAACTCTGTTTCCAAACCAAGCGTATTGTAGGTGGTCGGTTTCTGGTATTCATACTCCGTCTTGCTTAGGTCTTTTGTATCATTGGGAAAACTCACCGTATAGGTTTTTACCAATCCTGCGTTGTCGATATTTACCTTTCCATTCACAAAGGTGTACTGGTTGTAAACCGACTTCTCATTGACGGTCAGGGACTCGGTGGGAGACTTTAGGATTTTTTGCTTGCTAAACTCAGCAATCCCCAAACTCCTGCCACTACCTTTGGTTCCGTCTCCTACGTACACCAGTCTGTTGAGGTAGCCGTAGTACATCTTGTTTTGGTAGCCTCCAGGGTAATCCGTAAGAACGGAAGTGACCACAACGTCCTTTTGTTTCATGGGTAAAATGGGATAAGAAGGATTTGCGTTGGTTGTGGAGCTACCGTAACCTATGGAAGTCTTTGTATGACCATTGGTTAAGGACTTAAGCTGATTTGCCGGCTCTCCGCCAGGTGTAGCGTAGGTGTGTATAAAACCATACCTGTCCCTGGCGGAAATGTTGTATTCGAACGAGTTCCCATCACCCCTTCTCATAAAATCCTGGTTGTTTGCTTGTATACCCACAAAGTCGATGTGCCCGTCATTGTTCAAATCAACCAATTGGGTGAAAGCATCTGCTTCAAAAATGATGTTATTGTTTGGATACGGACTGTTTTTTATCTTAGGAGTCAAAAGAGAAATATACATTTTCTTTTTTTCACTCCCTTCATCCTTATACAACCTAACAAAATCCGGTCTTCCGTCTC
Source organism: Leptospiraceae bacterium (assembly GCA_024233865.1). Taxonomy (GTDB): domain Bacteria; phylum Spirochaetota; class Leptospiria; order Leptospirales; family Leptospiraceae; genus JACKPA01. The sequence continues at coordinate 20,274 of JACKPA010000027.1, forward strand.
CGTTGATGTCGGTAAAAGCCTTGGTTTGCATCCAGGAATTGTACGCTTTCTTTCCGGCAGTTCCCGGTATGTGCGGATTGACAAGAAGAGGTTTGGCAAGACTCACGATTTGATTCATCTTTTCCAGTTGCCTTGGATCCTGGGTACTTCCGTAGGTGAGGTCTGTGATGATCAAAGGCAGTTGGTAGTTGTAGACATACTCGGCAATTTCCTCTTCCTGGGATTTTTTGATCTCCGGTTCTTCCACGTCTACCTGGCTAAAGTGAACGTGATCTACGTTCTGAGAAGGAGTGGAAACGTAGCCGTGTTTCCCATCAAACAGATAGAACTCAAGCCTTGTGTTGGAAACGCTTCCATTGTTCACGTCTGCTCGGAGGACTACATAGTCCGTATATCCGTCACCGTTTATGTCAACAAAAAACCTGTTACCCTCTAACCCTGCGTCAATCCCCGTATCTACCTTTAGTTTCTTGATCTTGCTTTTGTCGGATTCGATGTTTCCGTTTGCATCCAATAGTTGATAAAAAAAGGTGATAAAAAGTCGATTGTCTTTGATCCTTACAAAGTCGGGAATACCATTGTTGTCCAGGTCGATAAACTGCTGAAACTTATCTCCATAGTCATCACCGTAATCACTTGGATTCAGAGTTCCGGCAGAATAGAATTCTTCGCCTCCGATTGCCCTATAGAAATTGATGTTCCCGTTTGTGTCCGCTTGGGCAAAGTCTGCACGAGAATCCTGGTTCATATCCAAAATAAAATGATAGGATTTTTCATCATCCGTATTCGTTTTGACGTTTTGCAGAACAATTCCGCTTACGGGTTTAACAACAATCTTTTCGCTGTTAGTCAAACCCACTTTAAGAGGGTTTCCATCCTTTTCCAAGATAAAAAAGTCTGCCTTGTTGTCTCCGTTGATTTCTGCCGGAATAACAAACCCGTCCCTGCTAAGAACAAACGAATCGCTTTGAATGGAAGAGTCAAGACCGGAGAGATCGGAAGAAAGTAGTCTATGATTATTTTGATCTCCAACTACCCTTACAAAATTGGGAACTGTATTTCCGTCCGTATCCGCAAAAAAAGTGATAGACCTTTCTATCCCTTTGTAACACATATTGGCGTATTTTACATAAAACAAGGTGCAAAAGTTTTGAGCAAACGCTTTGAGCTTAGGGTTCAAGTCGGGGTCGGCTGTTTGAACACAAATGTTTTCACCCGCACTGCAATAGGCTCTGTCTTGACCATCCACACGAGTTTCTTCTTCCGCAAAATAGTGGAAATTCATATCAATTCCCCTTGTTGCGTCTGGCGAATCCAAATCAGGGAATTGAGTATGAGTAATAGCCGATTTGTAGGTGTTAATATCGGTTGTATCATAGCTACCGTCAGATTTTAGCTTATAAAGGTTTCTGGTAGTGTAAGTAAACGTAACCGGGTCGTAGTTATCCCGTTCCACCTTTTGCAAAATGTCATTGGAATACCGAAACGTGTAGGTGTCGATAACCGTTTCCATGTTTTTAATACTTATGCTTTGCAAGCGTTTGCTCAGAGATTCAAAACCACCGTACGAATACTTTTCGGTAGAATCAAAAGTATCAAACTTCTCATAGTTAAAGGTTACTGTTGTGTTGTTTTTTGTACCATTGTCGTTGTACACAATAGTTTTTATATACGGATAACCTTCCGTATCGGTAGCGGGGTCATATTCTATCACATACTTGTTTTGTTCAAAGAGACCCTGGACTTCCGTTAAAACCCACATTTTTGTATTCTGTGAAGGATCATTTTTAATCTTAATCGCCTGTCCGAATATATACTTTTTCCCCGTTTTGTCCCTTGCAGTCCAAGAGTCATCGCTTTTGGTGAACTTCATAAAGGACTCATTTTTGGAATAGTAATCTTTCGCATCCGAGCTGACCAATTGACCTACCATAGTGCTGACATAATGGTCGTCTGAATTCAATTGAATTCCGTAAGAAGCGTCTCTTGTGATATATTCGACACCGCTTATCTGCCATCCACGCCCCATAACACTTGTTCCCACGCCTGTGTAGACAATTGACAAACCTGGCACTTCTGCACCCGGTGGCAATGCAATGGGAATACTCAGACTGGCTGTTCCCGAACTTCCCACGTTTACCTCTGGCAAAACGATAGGCAGTTTATCCATAATTCGAAACGTTCCCGCTTCGACAAACAAAAACAAGAAAAGCAAGGTGAATATGTAGAATATTCTACTTTTCCATGTCTTTTTCGAGAGAGAGAGAGAGAGAGAGAGATTTAACAAAGTTTTGACTTAATTTCATCGGTGTACCTCTTAGAATTTCCTTCCTAATTTACAAGGTATTTGGAAACAAAAATTTTTTGCAAGTATTTTCCTGAAAAAAATATAAAGGAAATAAAAAAAATGTAAGAGATTCCCCCCTATTTGCTAAAAATTACTTTAAGCCTCAAAAACCCCCGTTCA
>JACKPA010000028.1 GCA_024233865.1 Leptospiraceae bacterium
TGCGTATCGACTTCCAACAGAGGCAGAATGGGAATATGCTGCCAGAGCCGGCACAAAAACAAAATACTTTTGGGGAGATAAAATAGATAAAGATTATATTTGGTTTAAAGAAAATTCGGGTAATCACACCCAAGTCGTAGGTTTAAAGCAACCAAATCCATTCGGACTGTATGACATGGTTGGGAATATTTGGGAATGGTGTGAAGATTGGTACGACTTTGATTATTACAGAAATAGTCCCGTAGAAGACCCGCAAGGACCTGAATCAGGCGTATACAAAGTTATACGAGGGGGAGCTTGGAATAGCGGAATCAGAAATATTCGAATCAGTGATAGGAGTAGTCGCTCACCTGATTTGGGTAGTCTTGCCATAGGATTTCGTCCTGTTAAAAAGGTGGAGTAAGAGGAAAGTATAGAACTACCTAATGTGAGTTTTCCTGTACCTAATAGACTAAAGTTGATGAATCATGCAAATCCTAAAAATCAAACCAATCCCGGTAAAAAATTTCAATTGCCTAATATAGTTTTCTAAGTAATATATGTTTTATAGCCAAAAAAAAAGTCATTAAAAAATGAGGAATAGGAAATGGGAAAAGAAAGTTTAAAAAGCAATGGTATTCAAATCACCGGATTCGGACATTATTTTCCGGAAAAAGTAGTAACAAATGAAGAGATTTATGCAAGATTAAAATATCCCGAAATGCATCCGGCTGAAAAAGCGGTAATAGGCGATATTGGTGTGGATGCGAGATTTAGAGCCAATGAGACAGAGACCGCAGAGTTCATGGCAGCCAGAGCTGCTGAAATGGCTCTAAAAGATGCTAACGTTAAACCGGAAGAAATAGACCTATATATTTTAGCTAACTGGACGGATAGATATTATTTGCCGGATTTAGCACCGGAAGCTTCCAAGCTCACAGGAACAAAAAATGCACTTGCTTTTGACCTCAGTACAGCTTGCACTGGCTTTGTTCATGGGGTGCAAACGGCTAGTATGTATCTTTTATCCGGAAAATTTAAAAAAGCCATTGTTGTAGGCTCAGAAAGGTTTTCCGTCCGAGTGAAAGAAGGAGGATATGGGGAATTTACCGGTGGAGACGCAGCCGGAGCTGTTATTTTAGAATATACAGGGAATACCTCCCATGGGCTAGTTGATATGTTTTTAAAAGACAATGCAAATTTAAAATACATTATTACATGTCCGGCTCCTAAAGGTTTAACCAAAAGTTATCCAGATTTAATTCCAAATGCCATTAACGATTCTCTCAAAGCCATAGATATTTTGATGGATAATAATGGTCTTTCCGTAGAAGACGTAGATTGGCTCGTTCCACATCCTGGTACAATCTTAGTTGTTCGTGGTGTATCCGATGGAACCAAAATTCCCAAAGAAAAACAGTTATCTAATTTCTCGTATTGTGGGAACACTTCTGCAGCTTCCATACCGATTGTTTTATCAGAAAACAAACACAAAGGCAAGTTTAAAAAAGGTGACGTTTTTATTTGTCCGGCTGTTGGTGGAGGTTGGTACTACGGAGGTGTGCTTTTCAAACTGTAAATGATTTATTTCGATACAATTCCGGTGGTTCGAAACGCAGTAACTTAATAGTCCTGCTATAGCTCGATGTTACTCACTACATCGCTCACCAACCGGAATTTACTTTTTGCAATGCCCTGTGAGGATAAATGATGTTTGCTTTACCATATATAATTATTGCAATATCCGGTTTCACCATTTTTTTGATGCTCACAAAGAAACCACGGTATAATTTTGATCTTATACTTTCTGTCTTAGTTTTTTGTATTGGATTTCAACATATATACCACATATTATTGAACAATGGAATTCATTCTTCGTTTTTACCATTGCGAAGTGGAGCTTACCCCTTAACTTTTGGTCCTTTGCTCTATTTGTATTTTTCATTTCTTTCTCAGGAAAATGTCAAATTCAAATTCACTTATATACTTCATTGTCTTCCGTTTTTAGCTCTTTTTTTGTCAGAGGCTATTTGGGGAAATAATCTACAAGAGCCAGTAAAAGACGTTCGTTTGCCCAATTTTCCCCTTTCGCCTAATATTTACGTTCTTCTGATATTTTTTTCCGTTTTATTTTATTCCGTAATTTTACTATTTCAAATGGAGAAACATAAAAAAAATATTACAAATTATTTTTCGAATATTTCTCTTTGGAAAGACTTAACTTGGATGTATTGGATGATAGGCGTTTATGTTTTATCTAATACTATTATCCCGTTAATCCACTTTTTTTTCCATGAAAATCCGCCATACATTTTTGTAATGGCAAACAGCGCCGCTCTTCTCTTACTTACCATGGGATTGTGTTATTTTGGAATTCGACAGACCATTGTGTTTACACATTCAGAAAGCAAAAATCAGAAACCAGAGATAATGAAAGAGTTCGTTAACGTGGTGCAAGAAGAAAATGAGAAATACAAACGTTCTAATCTAAAAAAAGAAGAAATTTCTATGATTACTGAAAAAATAAAAACGTATATGGAAATTCAAAAGCCATTTCTCGATCCGGATTTTACCATAGAAACAATGAGTCATGACCTGGGTATTTCCAAGCATAAATTGTCCCAAAGTTTAAATGAAGGCATAAATACAAGTTTTTATGCAATAGTGAACGAATATCGCATCGAAGAAATCAAACTCGAAATCAAAAAAAATATAGATGATAGGTTAAATTTTCTCAATTTAGCTTTTGCAAAAGGATTTAATTCAAAATCTACGTTTAACAATGCTTTTAAAAAGCTTACCGGAATGACCCCTTCTCAATACAAGAACAAACTAATAGCTTGACTCACCTCGCAGACAATGGAATCTCTAACTCCAGCAACAAAGGCGCATGGTCTGATAAGACTATATCAGTAAAAATTTTGGACGTTATGACCCAACTTTTTATATTTTCGGTCACTACAAAATAGTCAATTCTCCACCCTTTATTATTTTTCCTTGCCCCTGATCTATATGTCCACCATGAATATTCATCTGTTTTGTTTGGATTTGCACAACGATATGTATCGACAAACCCGCTTTCAAATAATTTGTCTAGCCATGTTCTTTCTTCGGGTAAAAAACCACTATTTTTTGCGTTACGAATAGGGTCATGAATGTCTATTTTTGTATGAGCAATATTAAAGTCTCCGCATAATATCAATTTTTGATATTTTTTTTTCCAATCTAGTACTTTTTGATAATAAAAGTCTAAAAATTCCATTTTTATTTTTTGTCTCTCTTCTCCGGAAGTACCTGATGGAAAATATGTATTAATTAGTGTAAATTCATTATAGCTAACTAAAATACTTCTTGCTTCGGAATCATATAAGGGGTGAGTCAAACCATAAGACATAATAACAGGTTTATGTTTTGTAAATATTGCCGTACCACTATAACCCTTTTTTTCAGCGCTGTATATATAAGGCATGTATCCGTTTTTTTCCCAAAGATTTAGGTCCAATTGTGACTCGGATGCTTTAATTTCTTGTAAAGATACAATTTCCGGAGAGATTTTTTCTATAAATTCCAAGAGACCTTTCTCCGTTGCTGACCGCAAACCATTACAATTCAAAGATATAATTTTCATATTTCTACTTGTATCTAGTAAAGAGTTTTTATGCAATGGAAATTATGGGAATCAAGATACAATATGCCAACACTAAAAATTATAAGGATATAAAGAATCTGTTTTCAAGAGCAAAATTGGATTTATCCAATGCCCTTGGTGTTGTGGTACCAATTATCAAAGATGTGGAAAAAAGAGGCGATGATGCTCTCAAGGAATACACTTTAAAATTCGATGGCGTTTCCATTGAAAAATTTAGTATAAATCCATACGAAGCAGAGATTGAATTGGATGAAAAAGTTAAAAAAGCTTTTTCAGTTGCTCATGAAAACATAACCAATTTTCATAAAATTCAAATCCGGAAAGACATGGAAACGATTGTTTCGGGAAATCGTTTAGGAATCAAGTTTACTCCTTTAGAATCCGTAGCAGTTTATGCACCTGGAGGAAAAGCCCTATATCCTTCGTCTATTCTAATGGGAACAATTCCCGCCAAGATTGCAGGCGTTAAAGAGGTTAATTTAATAACTCCACCTCCAAAAGATGGAAAGTTACATCCGGCGCTTTTATATGCTTCCCAAATTTCCGGTGTAAACAAAATTTATACAATAGGAGGTGCCCAAGCCATTGCATCCGTTGCTTACGGAACCGAATCTGTATCTCGCTCTGAATTTGTAGTTGGTCCTGGTAACAGATATGTTACGGCAGCCAAAACCTATCTCGCGGGAATAGGACAGATTGGAATTGAAAGTCCGGCTGGTCCCAGTGAAGTGCTTATTATTGCAGATGATTCTGCCAATCCCGAATGGATAGCTTGCGACCTATTATCCCAAGCAGAACATGGTGAAGATTCCATTGCAATTCTGGCAACAAATTCCAAAGTGCTAGCGGAAAAAGTAAAAAAGGAAATTGAAATCGCCTTTGAAAAAAGACCCAAAAGGCTGGAGATTAAAAAAAGAGCCATTGACGAAAATAGTATGGTATTGATTTTTCCTAGCATTGACGAATGTATAGAGTTTTCCAACTTTTATGCTCCCGAACATTTGGAAATAATTACAAATAATTATTTACAAGATTTTGCAAAAATCAAACATGCCGGTTCTGTTTTTTTAGGAGAATATTCTCCTGTTGCAATGGGAGACTACATTAGCGGCACCAATCATATACTACCAACTGCGGGTGGCAGTAGGATTTATTCCTCTTTAGGTGTTGATACGTTTTTAAAAAGAGTGACCTATCAGGAAATTAAAAAAGAGTCACTAACAAACCTTTATCCTTATGTAAAAGAAATAGCAGAAATAGAAGGCTTAGAGGAAGAGCATGGAACATCGGTAAAAATCAGATTATAACACAAAACTATGGAAACTATAGAGCAAAATACAAAAATTTTTGAAATTCTGATAGCAGAAGATGATCCGAACAATCTACGATTGATAACACGTTATTTGCGTTCGGAATTCTATAAACTGACTACGGTTATGAGTGGAGAGCTCGCCATAGAAGAAGCTCAAAAAAATAGTTTTGATTTGATTTTATTAGATGTTGTTATGCCGGGTATAACCGGTTTTGTAGTTTGCCAGAAGCTAAAGAAATTTCCTAAAACGGCTGATACTCCTGTCATTTTTACAACGAGTTTGGATGATATCTTTAATATCGAAAAAGCATTTGAAAGTGGAGCTGTTGATATAGTCCATAAACCAATCCAAAAAGAGGAGTTACAAGCTAGAGTTAAAGTTCATCTTGATTTAAAACGAGCAAAAGAAAACTTAAAACAAGAAGTTATCAATTTAAAAAAAACAAAACAGGAATTGATAAAAAGCGAATCTAGACTCCAAGCAATAGTGGAGTCTGCCGTAGATGCAATTGTCACCGTAGATCGAAATGGAATAATTTTAACATTTAACCAGTCAGCCTGTAGAATCTTTGAATATTCTCTTGGTGAAATTGTCGGACAGAATGTAAAAGTTTTGATGCCAGAACCTTTCCGAAGCAAGCACGATCAGTTTATTCAAAATTATCAAGAAACCGGTGAAAAAAAGATAATTGGCATTGGCAGGGAAGTAATCGCCATAAAAAAAGATGGGACAATCTTTCCCATGCATCTTTCTGTAAGTGAAGTGAGACTAGAAGATGAAACCATTTATACCGGAATCATAAGAGACCTATCGGATGTAAAAACAAGAGACGAAAAAATTGAAAAGCAGTACAAAAGTATTTCAGAAGCAAATATGCAGTTGTACCAAACGTTTGAAAAACTCACCGAAAGCAATAATAACATGGAAGCCATTTTTAATGCCTCAGCGGATGCCTTTATTGTATCCGATCTAGACGGAAATATTGTTCGAGTGAATAACAAAGCAATTGAGTTGTTTGGTTACGTTAAGAGTGATTTAAACCATTTTAAGTTATACCAGTTTATTGCAGAAGGTTATATTCAAAGTTTTCAAACTTTTATAAAAGATGTTCAAATGCAAGTAAATATCCAAATTGAGGTTGTTTGTAGAAGGAAAGATAATTCTAAATTTGAAGCAGAGGTAAACGGAACAATTTTTGAATTCAACCAACAAAAGCACATTTTATCTATTATCCGAGATATATCAAAACAAAAAAGATGGGAACAAGCACTCAAAGAAAGCGAGGAACGTTATCGAACTCTATATGAGGAAACTCCAGCCATGCTACATTCGATTGACCAGGAAGACAAGCTTGTAAGCGTAAGTAAACATTGGTTAAAAGTGTTAGGTTACGAAAAAGAAGAAGTGCTTGGGAAACACTCTACCGACTTTTTAACACCCGAATCCAGAGAGTATGCTTTAAAAATTGCCATGCCAATATTTTTTAGAGTTGGTGAAATTAAAGACGTACCCTACCAATTTGTAAAGAAAAACGGAAAAACAATTGATGTTCTTTTGTCTGTCATAGCTCAAAAAAATGATGATGAAAAAGCCATTCGTTCTTTTGCTTATATGGAAGATGTAACAGAAAGAAACAAAATGATAAGGGAATTGGGGAAAGCTAAAGAACTGGCAGATTCGGCAAATAAAGCTAAAAGCGAGTTTCTTGCCAACATGAGTCATGAAATTCGAACACCACTAAACGCGGTATTGGGCTTTTCAGAAATTTTGGAAGCAGAAATCTCAAACAAAATACACAAGCAATATCTTTCTACAATTTCTTTAAGCGGAAAAGCCCTGCTCAATTTGATCAATGATATTTTAGACCTTTCTAAAATCGAAGCTGGAAAAATGGAACTATCCTTCCAGCCAATTAGTATCTCCGAACTTTTTCAAGATATGAAAAATATATTTTCTCATAAAATCATAGAAAAAGGATTAAAATTTATTATCCAAATAGAGAAAGCCATACCTGATAACTTAGTACTAGATGAAGTTCGAATTCGACAAATTTTGCTAAACTTAATTGGGAACGCCCTGAAATTTACCAACAAAGGTTTTATTAAACTTGCAGCTTATACTAAAGCTATTCCCAATAAAACAGATATGGTGGAATTATTTTTGGTTATTGAGGATACAGGAATTGGGATTGCAGAGGAGCAAAAAACAACTATTTTTCAGGCGTTCAAACAAGTTTCTGGACAAAACCACGCAAAATACGGAGGAACAGGACTTGGGCTTACAATATGTAACAAACTAGTAAAAATGATGAAGGGAACAATTATACTACAAAGTACCATTGGAGAAGGAAGTAAGTTTATTGTTGTGCTTAGCTCTGTTAAAATTGATACCAATCAAGTGATACGAAATGATGGAATTGAAATTGACCTTGAAAATATAAATTTTCAAAGTAAGACTTTATTGGTAGTGGATGACATTACAACCAATAGAGAGCTTATCAAAACCTATCTTTTTGAATTTTTCGAAATTAAGATAATCGAAGCTAAGGATGGTTTGGAAGCAGTGGAGCAAGCAAAAAAATACAAACCGGATTTGGTTTTAATGGATTTGATTATGCCAGTTATGGACGGTTTTGAAGCAGTGGACATGATTAAAACAGATAATACTATAGCTAATATCCCAATTCTTGCATTCACATCTTCTGCCATGAAACAGACAAAAGATTTGGTTGATAAAAAGTTTGATGGTTATTTAACCAAACCAATTTCTAGAAATGAACTTATCAGGGAACTTATCAAATTTTTCCCTTACGATATCAAAAATCAAATAACGCAAAATGAAAAACAGAATGACTTGCACCAATATAGTACTATAAAATTAGAGTCATTTCAAGAATTATATAAGATATTAGGTGAATTAATAGGGGATTGGAATGAAATTGTTGATATATTGGAAATTGATAAGATACAAAATTTTACAAACAGGTTAAAATCTATTGGTCAAAACTATTCGTTTTATCCTCTTATTGAATACAGCAATACACTAGAAGAGCATTTAAATAGCTTTAATATAGAGGAAATTCAAGATACTATTAAAAAATACCCTGATATCATTAGCAAAATTAAGGCTTTAATTTCTAAAGAAGGAAAACTAACAAATCCAAATACTCAATAACAGAAATAAAATCTTGAATGTTGATGATACATCGCAGAATATTCAATTGCTTGTCACTCTCCTAAGCATCGGCTTATGATTGCAAAAGACGGCAAACTGGCTTTAAAAACAATTGAAAAATCCATTTCCCTTTACCACACTACAAAGTAGTAGTGGTGGTAAAACCATCTCATCCTTTTAATTCATAACGTTCCAAAACATTTTGAAGAGCAGATTCAATGTCTCCAGGATTTCCATGTGGAATGGATAATTTATTTAAAATTTCTTCAAACCTTTGATATCCATCTCCTTTTAGCTCAACCCATTCAATATCTTTTGCATTTAATTGCTCTTTATTGGTATCGGATAATTTATCAGCCAATAAAACCTTTGTCTCTTTTGAGAGTAGGGTATCAACATTATCAACATCTGATTTTCCAGCTAGTTTTAATTCACACCTATGCCTTTCATTGGCGCTATTCCCAATCAGGTAAAAACTACTATCCTTCACTGAGTCAGCAATTCGAGATTGCTCATAATGTTGTTCAGGTACTTCATATAGTTTGCATAATACTTCTACAATTGGTCTCTCAACTTGTTTACCAGCAGAACCCCATAAACCACCCCGCAAAGCAGACCTTTTAACCGCTAGAGTATTAATCACAATCAAACTTTCATTGATATTTAAGTCTATACTAACTTCATTAAATTTAATTGTTAGTTTTATATCCACTCCATTATCACTTTCAACAAGACTGCTTATTGAATTGTACAAACTTTCATAATGATTAATGGATGCTTCCAAAATAATTTCTCTTCCTGTTGAATTGTACATATTGGAAATAGTCTTTCGATTCAAACCGGAATTAATTATTATCTCTTCGGATGGAAGTTTGGAATTCAACAATTCTTCTTTATACCAATCTGTCGTAACTGGTTGGTTTTTTAACTTTGCTTCTACAACTTTTTTAAAAAACTCAATTGTATACTGCAAAAATTCCGCGTCGATTAGAGATACTATCTCTATCCTATAATCTTCCCCGTTAATTATCTTTTTGATCATTCTTTTTATTACTGAACTAGTTAGTGTCATAATCCTAAATCTTTCACCATTAGATATTTATTCAACCGTTTTATATTAAACCCAAAATTTACCATAAAAAATTAGTTCTAAAAAACTTCAAAATATTTAAATTCGAATTATACTTTTAAATCTCGCTAATTCTTCTATTATTTGCTTTTTTATAGAATTTTCTTCATTTTTAGCTTTTTTATAATCGTCTGAATTTTTATTTTTCTCAAATGTTTTACTTTTTTTTTCTAGAGAAAGTACTGCTTCCGGTGATCTTAAAACGATCATCGGAATTTTACTATTTTCCACCTCAAAATCGGTTGTCTTTCCTATTAATTCATGAGCTCTTTCTTTCCCATACTTTAACACTGCTGAGGCTCCAACCATTAAAATAGCTTGGATATTTTCTTTTGTTATTGTTTCTTTAACATATTCTTCGCAGTTTATCATTCTTTCTTCCCAATTTGTATCCGTTTCATTGGGATTAAAATTACAAGCCGGATATTCTTGGTAAAAAAACTCTCTAAACGAAAACCCAAATACTTTTTGAATCATACGATTAAAAACATCGTTTTCTTCCTCTGTACGAAAAATAAGCTCCGAACTCGTTTTGGAAATTGCTTTTCTCCCTTTTCTATACTCACCGGAATAATGTAAAACCAATACTGGCTTATTTCCTTTTTTTATGAATGAACGAATCCCACTCAACTTATTTTTGCATAGCTTACAGACAAAATTTTTTTCAATAGAAAAAACACTTGGCTTCGGAACAACTTTTAATTCTGGAGAGGCAATTTTGGGAGATTGCTTCCTCCAAAAAAATTGAATTTTTTCAGGGTATTCTTCATTTTGTAATCTGTATATAGGTACTAGATCGTTTATAAGCAGATATTTTAAATCGCCTAGTATATCGGAATATTTTTCAATAGCTAATTTTTTCATTTAATACTTTATCAAACGAAGCTTGAGTTGTTTTAGCCGCATTTTCCCATGAAAATTTATTTATATCGATCTTAATAATATCATTTTTATCTTGCAATTCTAAAATTTTTTTTGCCCAAACTTTAGGATTTGTTGTGGGCAAATACGTGATTTTGTCTTCTCCGATCTCTCTAAAGGTTGGAATATCGGAAACCAAACAATTTTTTGAGTGGCTAAGAGCTTCTAACAATGGAATTCCAAATCCTTCATAAATCGAAGCAAATAAGAATAACCTACACTTTTTGTACAAATGGTGTAAATCCACATCATCTGTATTTGTATACCATAAAATGTCCCCATATTTTTCTATTTGAGAGTAAATTTCTTTCAAAAATTCTTGTTTTTCCCATCCGATTTTACCTACTATTACCCATTTTAGTTTTTTAACACCAGCGATTTCTCTATATTTTGAATAGGTTTGTAATAAAAAAGAATAATTCTTTCTTGGTTCAACCGTAGATACCGATAAAAGAAAAGGTTCATTTAAATTTTGGATACTTTCGGAAGGTTTTTTTGCCAACAAATCTTGTATTTGTTGCACATCTACGCCGGGATAAGAAATTCCGGTTATGGATTTGTCCAATAAAAACTTGGAGAGCAAATCTGTTCTAGTTTGTTCAGATATACAAAGGATAAATTTGGCTTTCTTAACGGAATACTTTTGAAATATTTTTTGTTGAAAAGCAGCAATTTTCCGCATCGTACCTGGAAACAAATACAAAACCAAATCGCAATAGGTCAAAACACTAGGAAGATTCCGGGGTAAAAGCGGAGGGATTACCTGCTGCGAACCCCAAAACAAGTCCAGATCGGACTTTCCAAGAATAAAAGGTAGCTGGAAGTTAAAAAACAAGCCACCTTTTTTTGCAAAAAAACCTTTTCCTTGATGGAAAACGATATTTTCTTGTTTTAGTAAAAATTCATAAGCTTCATGAATCGGAAGATGACTAAACAAAATAAATTGATACTTATTTTTATCCGGAAAATAACGGATAATTTCAGCAATCAACCTGCTAATTCCCGTAACTCCCATAGAAAGGGGTCTCGCGTCCAAACCAATTTTATAAGGTTTTGTTAGATTCATTCTCCTCCCTCAACAATCTGTATTTCTTCAAGTGTCAGCACATAAAGTTGGTAGACAAGTGAGTCAATTTCAGAATCAATGAATTCGATTTGTCTCTGAATTGAATTTTTCTCTGTTTCAGTTTTTAAATTCATTACCTTTTCTTTTAATGATAGTATATTTTGTGTTTTAATGAGAAGACTACTTTTAATCGAATCAAAATTTTCAACTTTTTTTTCTAAAATTATTGGAATTAGCCGTAAGCTATTTATTGTTATTCTAAGAAGGACTTCGGAACGTTAAAAAAACCGATGTTCCATGATCTTTGTTTTTTCCCCTTTTTTCTTTTGAAAATATTTCTATTTCACCCCCATAAAAATTCATAAATTTTTTAATTAACGGCATTCCAAAACCGGTTCCATTTTCTCCGTTGGTTCCTAGTCGACTGGTTGATTTGGAAACATCAAAAATATTGTTTAAAAGAACAGAGGGCATTCCTATTCCAAAATCCTGAACACAAACTTGAATGTTTTTTTTCTTTGATTCCGATGTTATAATTATTTTTGAATTAGGGTAAGAAAATTTTATGGCATTTGTTAAAAGGTTATTCAAAACAGAATTTACTAAAGACGTATTTTCTGCAATAATTTGTGTGTTATCTTCAATATCCAAAATAAATTCTATGTTTTTATCAATGAATTTTCTTTTTAAAATGTAATAAGATTCAAAAAATGCCCTTTTTAGAGTTACGGTTTCCAAGCGAAGAGTTTCTTTTTTAATTTCTAACATCCTCATTTGGCGAACCAAGCCAATCAAATCCATAGCATTTTTTAAAGAACTAACCATATTTGCCTGGTAACTTTGGAAATCAGAAAAATTTTCTATTAACTTTTCTATGATATTTCTCGTTGCTCCTATAGGATTCATTAGATCGTGACACAGTACGTGCAGAAGTTCATTTTTTTCTTCTACGGATTTTTTAAGGAGTTTTTCCTGTCTTTTTAATTTTATGTGAGTATCTAGTCTAGCAAGTAATTCGATTCCATTAAAAGGTTTTGTTACATAATCAACAGCTCCCATTTCAAAACCTTTTACAATATCTTCAACTTCAGATTTTGCCGTTAAAAAAATAATGGGAATATCTTTTTTTAATGGATCCTCTTTTAGTTGCTTGCATATTTTAAAACCATCTAACTCCGGCATCATAACGTCTAGTAATATAATATCCGGGTACCTTCCCTTCAAAAAGTTTAAAGCTTCTCTGCCATTTCCTGCAAGTTCGGGATTGTATCCGTTTTCTCTTAGTATATTACCTAAAATTTTTAGGTTATTTAAATTATCATCTACCGCTAAAACCAAAGGTTTCTCGCTATTTTTCATTAAAGCTGCTTTAGTTTCCTTTTAATTCCTTGAAGTTTTTCCTTTTTTTCTTCGGGTGAAAGATTACTAATTTCTCGATCTAAAATCTTTATCTCTAGATCATATACTCTGGAAAGTGGTTCCATATGGCTTAGTTTGGAATAATCAGCACCATAAATTTCTTTTCTGGCTTTTTCCAAGTGTATCCTTTTGGATTCACTATCTTTGCTATAGTTCTTTTTTAGATATCTATCCGCATAGCTAAAAAACTTTTCGATAGTGTCGTAATCGCCTATAGGGAAGAGTAGCGTAGTGATGACCTCTCCAAAGTAGATTTTTCTAATTTCTTGCGTTTTTTCTAATTTTTCGTATTCGTCAAAATCAGGATTTTTTTCTAATTTCCTAATTGTTTCCATATATGAATTGTATACTATCAGCATCTCAGATAGTATTTTACCTTTTTCGCCATGAAAATCTTTTTGCAATTCTTTTATACACCACCTTTCTGGATTTTCCGGGTGTACTTGTTTATGGTACAACATTCTTTGTCGAAAATATTCGACAGTAGCAACGGATTTCAAACTCAAAAGATTTTCTTGGATTACATAGTCTGGATTGACTGTGAGTTTTTGAATTGTTTTATTATTTGTGTTTTTTGAAAAGAACAAATCATTTTTAATTAAGGGATAGTATTTCATGCTCGCAATAACTATTATCCCTATCGCAATTATTATAAAAACCAGAGCAATAATTTTCCTATTATTCATGCCCAATCTCCTCAAAGTATTTGATTGTTTTGCGAATTCCTTCTTCTAAGACAACCTTTATTTGGTAGTTTAATTTATTCCTCGCCAGTGTAAGGTCTGGCTTTCTTCTAGTGGGGTCATCAGAGGGTAAATCTTTATATACAATTTTGGACTTTGTATTTGTTTCTCGAATCACAAGTTCCGCCAATTCTTTAATTGTAAATTCTCCATCGTTTCCTAAATTTACCGGTCCTATAAAGCCATCCTGCTCCATCATTTTTATGATTCCTTCCACAAGATCACTCACGTAACAAAAGGATCTTGTTTGGTTACCAGTTCCATAAATAGTTATATCATCTCCTTTTAGTGCTTGGACAATAAAATTACTTACAACCCTACCATCATTTTCCAACATTTGAGGACCATAGGTATTAAATATTCGAATCACCCTTATATCAACAGAGTGAGCCCTGTGATAATCAAAGCAAAGAGTTTCCGATGTTCGTTTGCCTTCATCGTAACAACTTCTGATTCCAATAGGGTTTACATTTCCCCAATATTCTTCTTTTTGTGGGTGTTCTAAGGGATTTCCATAAACTTCACTTGTTGATGCCTGTAAAATTCTTGCTCCAACCCTTTTTGCCAAACCAAGCATATTGGACGTACCAATTATGTTTGTTTTGAGAGTATAGATTGGATTGCTCTGGTAGTGTACGGGAGATGCCGGGCATGCAAAGTTATAAATTTGATCAACCTCTAATCTGATATCTTCTATAATATCGTGTCGAATAAATTCAAACTTAGGGTTGTCCATGAATCGCTTGATATTTCTTTTTTGTCCAGTGTGTAAATTATCTAAGCATATTACTTCATTTCCATAAGATAACAATTTTTCACAGAGATGGGAACCTATAAACCCGGCTCCTCCTGTTACCAATATCCTTTTAGACTTAACCATTTCACTAATTCCTTTTCTTTTTAATCTTTGTAATAAAATCTTTTGGAAGAGGTTTTCCATCCAAGTCAATGCCTCTTGAGAGAAACCATCCTACTACATCAGGTTTAATCTTATTTTCCATAATTTGCTTTTGAAGAATTTGCAAATTCTTATCAATATTTTCTTTACTTGTTTGGAAGGTAAGTTTTACAATAGAATAAATAATGCCTATACTAATAAACGACCATAAGGCAGCTATTATATAACCCAGTGATTGTAAGTTAACATTATCGATTGAAAATACTTTAGTAAGATAAAACGCCAATATTCCAGCATCGGTTTGGTGTATGCTTCTGGCAAAATCCACCAAATCATAAATGCTGTAAAGAGAAACACTCGTCCCTATAAATATTAAACAAAGAGAAGCCAGAAACCTACTAAGTAAACTAATAAAAATGAAGGCAACCCCCCAACCGATACCTATCGTGTAGGCTAAATTTCCAATAAAAGAAAAATGATAAACCATAAAAAATAAAAAAATCCCGGTTATAAACAAAGATTCTTTTTCAAATTTCCCGGATAATCCTCTGTTTAGCAATATAGCTCCAATAAAAGAGGACCCTATATAGCCTGCGGAAATTACAAAAAAGAAACTCAAAGAATAATTATTCTGTACAATGGCGGTTTCACCCGCTTCATTTCCATGAACCAAAATGTATTGAACCTTGCCACCTGTTAGTATGGCTGCTAAAGCATGGCATAATTCATGAAAAAGCACAACCAAATTTTTTAAGTAATCCATTATGCAATAGTCCCATAAAACAATAAAGGACACAATAAAAGAAATTACTAACATTAATTTTTGAGGTTTTAAATCCATTTTATTTTATACTTTCTCTTATAGCCCATAAAAATTTCAAGTGTTATCTAAGATTTACTATTTGAATTTTTTTGGGATTTATCAAAAAAAAATAAAAGTTATTTTGTTTATCATACAATTCAAAATAAAATGATTTGTCTCGCATGGAATACACAATAGATTGAATCAAAAAATTTTCCTCCACAGAAGAGAACTCTGGCATTAAAAAATTTTTATTTTTATCAAAAAATAAAAATATACCTTCTTTTTTATATTTATTTTTCCCATAGACCCTTTCTAATGTAGTAGATAGGTTTGTGTGTAATTTATAACATTCTTTAACTTTGTATTTTGTATACTTGAGATAGTCCCTAGTCAAAATTCTACAAAGAGCAACTTCTTCTTTAGAGTGAATTTTTATTTTAGATAAATGGACGGGTTTTCTGTAAAATACTTCCGCGTTGCTTTCCTCTATAGAAACAATATCGTTCACACAAACCAGCATTAGTAAAATGATTAAGGTGATTTTCGTAGGGGCACAATGCGTCGTGCCCCTACTGATAGAAAAGACTTTTGGTAGCTTCATTCTGATAAAAACCATTCTTTTTGTTTTCACTACAAACCTTTCAGTATTTTTTTGTACAATTGACCGTTCTCTTTTTCTGCCAACAAAACGAGAGAGGGTTTAAGAACTTGTAACTTCTTTTTATTCTGTTTACCTTTATTGCAATAGATATCCAAAACTTCATCACCTTCGTTTTCAATAGGAAATTTATAACCCTTAATTAGCTTACATCCGTCTTTTGATTTCCCAGCGATAAGTAGTGTTTTGGCTGTTTCTAACATACTTCTGTTTACAGAGTGTTTGCTTTGATTTTTTTGACTAAAGCTATAGCTCATTCTAAAAAAACGAACACTCATTCTATATTGCCCTATATTTTTTAGATACGTTGCGTAATAAAACAATAGGTCTAACTTTTCTGCATGGGAAAGATCGCTAATCGCAGACAACTCCTGCATGACCTTATCTACATTTTCTTCTCTAGAAGCAACATAGTAAACCATTCTAAGATCAGGGTATAGTATAGGAAATTCTGATATTATATACCGAAGGGATTCAAAATCTTTTATTTTAATTTTTATCGCAAATATGTATTTGAGTATGTATTTTAATGTTAGATCATCATGTTCGCTTTTTAATAAATCTAATAACTTTTTTCTATAAGATATGTCTTTTTGAACCGTTAATTTGAATACTTCTTTTAAAACTCCTTCCTCAATTCTAAAGTCATGCGAAATTTTTTTTAAAAGTTTATCAATCTTTTTCTGTGTTGATTTTCCGGGAGGATGTTCATGGTTTAAAATAAATAGGTCATCATATTTATTGTAACGCATATATAGGTAGTATAGCCTATTAACCGCATTCTGAATAACCTTTTTATTTTTTGAGTTTGCAAGGATATCCTCATACAAAACAATAGAAAGAATAGGTGACGATTTCTCAATCTTTTTGGCTGTATTATAAGAAACCGAAGCAAAGAGATTACCTATAATAAAGAAAAATAAACAAAATACTTTTTTTCTCATACTATCTAAAACAAGGTTTTTAAAACTTCTTTTGTGTTAGCAGACTCGTGAGGAAGCCTACAAGCTTCATGAGGTTTACTGCTACGTGTAAATATTTCCATAACTTTGTTATGGCATTTATCCGTAGAAAGCAATCCCGAATCTTTGCAAATGGATGCCCATGAAGCTCTAGTGGAAAATTTAAAAGAGTCTTTGGGTAGCAGTTTCATTTGATCCAACTTTTTAGCCAGATTTCCCCACAAAGGCGTAGCTGTTGTCGAACCCATAGCTCTATTCCCCATCCCAAAAGAAGCATCATCATATCCAACCCAGACAGACATCGAAAAACGTGGACGAGTCCCTACAAACCAAGCATCCACATTATCGTTTGTCGTTCCTGTTTTCCCAGCAACAACAGATGTATAACCTACCCTACGAATACCGCTTGCATTGGCACTACTTTTCATAAGACTAATCATAACTTCAGACGTATCTGCTTTGATCACCCTTCGCATAGGGGGAATTTTTAATTGAAATTCATCTCCTTCAATGTGATCATAAACAACCTCTCCGCTAGAAGAAGTAATTTTTTTTACCAAATATGGTCTATTGATAATTCCGTCATTGGAGAAAGTTCCGTAAGCTATCGCCATTTCCAAAGGAGATATTTCCAAAGTACCTAAAGCTATCGTAAGGTCTTCTTTCCTAAACCTCTTATTTCTTTCTTCCGGATCGGGAAAAAAAAAGTCAGAATAATACTTTTCTAGTAGCCTAAAACCTAATCGTTCTCCAATTTGAGCTGCAATTGTATTTTTTGATTTTACCAATGCCTGTCTTACGCTCATTTCACCTTCATAAGACATTCCGTAATTACTTGGATTCCAACCTTTTAACATTTGCGGAGCGTCCATCATATTTGTAGACGGGCTAATTATGGAAGCATCTATAGCTGCTGCATAAAGGATAGGTTTGATTGCACTTCCTGTTTGTCTTCTCATTTGAATAGCTCGATTGAATTGATTGTTTATATTAAATTGTTCACCACCACCGTGCATAAAAAGGACTTCACCAGAAGTTGGGTCTATTGCAATTATCGCAGCTTGTAAATCTCCGGATTCATGCTCTTTATAGTTAGAGAAGTTTCTTACTCTAACCTTTTGCACTATGCCTTGCTTTTTTAGAAATTGCAGGTGTTTTTCTACCTCAATGGAAACCAACTCCTGTGCTTCTTTTAGCAATGTTGTTTCAATATGGTATCCACCTATATCATAGATGTTGGTAGAGGAATCCACAGACTTTATCAGGAGTTCACGAATATGCTCCGTAACATAAGGCGCAATATCGTACCTTGCTCCAAAAACCGTTTGGTAGGGAGGTGGTTTTAACTTTCTGTAAAATTCATCTATTCTTTCCTGTAGTCTGCTTGGAATGATTTCTTTTTTTGCCAAAGCATTTACCAGAATTTTTACTCTTGTTTTGGATATATCCGGATTTTTAAAAGGAGAATATTTATTTGGAGCTGATGCAAGTGAAGCTAATAAAATCATTTCCAAACCATTTAGCTCCATAGGGGTCTTTGCAAAATAATAACTGGCGGCGTTTTCAAAACCAAATGCTCCATGCCCCAAATATACTTGGTTCATATAAGCTTCCAAGATTTCTTTTTTGGACAATTTGGATTCCAAAGCAAATGCCAGCTCGGCTTCCTTATATTTCCTTAAAAGGCTTTTTCTTCTGTCTTTTAATAAAATCCTGGATAATTGTTGGGTTATGGTAGAAGCCCCTTGCTGATAACCCATACTATAAATGTTTTTATAGGCTGCTCTCAAAATTGCCAAATAATCAATACCATGGTGTGAAAAAAAGTTTCTATCCTCTACACCCGTTACTACTTCAATTAATTTGGAGGGGTAATCCTCAATTTTCATTGCGCTTATTTTTTTTTGGTATATTTCGGATATCAATTTTCCATTTCTATCTGTTATAAGGGTTGGTTTATTTTTATCCAATTCCAGCAAATATTCGGTTATTTGAGCTTCTACTTCTTGGTATCGCTGATAAACGATAAAAACCAAACCGGATAAAGAAAGCAACAAAAAGACCAACAAGCCTAAAAAGATTTGAATTTTCCAAGATTTTTTTTGAGGGTAATCACTTAGATCGGTTTGAACAGTTGTTTTTATACCATTGTAGAGAGCAGTTGTACTTTTTGTTTGATTGTCACCATCAAAGTGAGTAGCTTTTTTTATCTGTAATAAGGGTTTGCTTATTTTTTTGGTATTTTTATCTTCTGTACCTATATTTGGATTGGCTTCATTTTTCTTTTCCCCTATAGAGTAAGATTGCAGCTGGCCATTTTGATCCTGATTAACGTGGACATAAGTTGCTTTCTTACAATAGTAACAAGATATTTTGTAAACACCAGGGTGTCGTGGAACAAAAGAAAGTTTGGATTTACTTTGACAATGCAAGCAAACAAAAACTCCTCCCTTGACAATATCTTGGTTTATATTTTGTTTCACGTAAGTATGTATTAAAGTCCTTGGGTGTAATGTTATTATATTTTTTTGATAAAAAGAGATTTTATGTCAAGCAAAGGAATACTAAATCTTAGAAAAAATATCCATAATTTAATTTTACCATGGGTGTGTATTTTGAAAAATTATATGGTTGGTTGGTATTACAATTTGTCTTGCCATTCTAAGAAACTTATTACATTCTACTATCCATGAAGATAGCCAATCCGATTTATGACATTGCCTTTAAGTATCTGATGGAAGACTTGAAAATAGCCAAAGGTATTATCGCAAGAATCATCAACAGAGAAATCCTTGAAATCGACTTCAAACCTACGGAATACGTTACATACATTGATTTCCTTGATGGGAAAGCCGGGAAAGCCATGCGGATGGACTTCCACGCCATCATTCTCAACAAAACGGGTGAAA
>JACKPA010000029.1 GCA_024233865.1 Leptospiraceae bacterium
CGGCACGTCGGGTATGCTCTAACGTTAGGTGACAAAATGCAAAGCTTAACTTTATGAAACAACCTTGGTAAGATATATATAATTGATTTAAAAAAATCAAAAGGAGAAAGTAAAATAATAATGATAAAACGATTATTGATAATTTTTTTCTTGAGTTGTAGTCTTTGGAATATTTATGCTAACACCATTTGTCAATACGATGCTAACTCGGGAGAACCTAATTTCTTTGGAATGAGGACTTTTGTAAGTATCGTAGAGGAAATAACCGTTGATGGTCTTCAGACAAATGTTGTCTACGAAATTTTTCCTGCAAGGGTCGATGACGATTTAGATATAACAATATCTACAAAGAATGTACTAACATTTTATAGAGTAAAAGCAAACCAAGTAAAACAACTTTTGTTAAAAAATCCTAAATATTACAAAGAATTATTAGGTTATGAATTAAAATTAAATGAGAGAAAAAAAATTGATAAAATTCTAAAATGTGAAAAAAACTAATTCAAAGGAGTTAATTATGATAAAAATTTTAATTTTATATATTTATTTCTGACGGATCCAAACATTCTATAAACCTTGATTTTATTGGTTTTTACGTTTTTAGGAAAAAATTAATTAAATATGGAGCATTTATGGGAAAATTTTTGACTAACACAATTTCAATTTTATTACCTACTATTTTTTGTTTCCAACTTAATGCTGGGGAATTGGTTGTGTTATCTGGTGATAATGTTAATGTAAGAAGTCAACCAAATATGAAAGGAAAAGTTTTGGGAAGATTAAAATATGGGACTTTAGCAAGTATTCAAAAAAAGATTAACAAGCTTGAAAATATCAATGGGAAGTCTGGAAAATGGATATATGTTAAATTTGAGAATTGTAGTTTTAATATGGCTTGTGAAACTTCTGAGCGTTCTGATGGATGGGTTTTTGATGCTTTTGTTGTTAGATTTAGTCAGTTTCAGAAATCTGCCTTTGGTTCAAAAGCGGAACTTCATACTGGAGACTCGATTGATTACAATGAAAGTTATGATATATTTAAAAATGGTTCATTTCACGCAGAATCATCATGGCATGGAGAAAATGGCCCTATACATGATGAATGGAATGGTCAGTTTTATAGATATGACAAACTATTTATAGGAATTGATAACGCTGGTAAAAATCATAGAGTATTTTATTTAAATGATCAAAATAATATGTGTAGCTTTGCTAGGGGTTCCGTTGGCGATCAACCACTATGTGCTGTTGGTAAAAAATAATATCAATAAGGAGTTTTGATATGAATTTAAAAAAAATTAGTTCAATTATTGGTTTACTGTCTGTTTTTCCTCTACTACTGTTTCCTATTATAACTTTAGTAGTTGGTCAAGATAATAGTCAAATGGTGATTATTAAAGAATTAAGAAATTTGGGCATTTATGAATTACTATTAATTCTCCTTGTTTTTTTCTTGATTTTTATGTTAATCATACTCTTTTTAAAGATGCTTAGAGCTTATAACAAAGAGAATTCGTCTTCAAATAGGACAGCTTATTTGGCTTGTTTCCTTTCTATAATTCTATTATTTTTTATATTTGCTTTGTTTTCTTTTGCTTCTTCATCCAGGGCAGAATTAGGAACAGGTGTGTATGTATATTTTTTAACTTTGATTGTTACAATTATTAGTACTATAGTATATGTAATATTTCCAAACAAGGAAAGTTAAAAGTATGAATTTTAGAAAAATTATTTCTTATTTTCTTTTATTTTCTTTTATCATTGTGCTTTTAAATGATTGTAGAACACTACAAAACCTGTTTCGTAAACCAAAAGTTTGTTTGGTTCTATCGGTTGGAGGAGATAAAGGGATTTCTCATATAGGTGGGATTGATGCTCTTAAAGAACGAAATATTCAAATAGATTGTATTTTTGGAAATAGCATGGGGTCTGTAATTGGTAGTCTTTATGCAACAGCTCCAAATGAAAATCTAAGAGAAAGGTATGGTAAGTTTATAGCTGAATATATCAAAAAAACTGAGAAAGAAATTAAAGGAGGGTTTTTAACTGGTTTTTTAATCGGTCTTGGAGCTATGCTTGTTACAGGAGGTACGCTTGGATGGGAAACTATGTTAGGTAGTTTAGGGGCAGGAGCCATTACAAGTAGTTTTCATGAAAAATTTGATAATGATCGATTTAAAAGAGTAATGAATGAGTATTACAAAAACATTACTGTAGATAAAACAATAATACCTTTTGCAACTGAATATCAATATTTAAAGGGTCAAGGCTTGGAAATGCACATAGCAACTACAGAAAATTTGGCGGAGGCTGTGAGCAGAAGTGCTAATAATCCTTTTATATTCAAAGGTGCGAAATTAACTTATATTGACCCTGGAGGTGATAGGGCTGCAAGTGTCCCTATAGAGGAAACTTGTTTGCATTACAATCCAACTAAAATTATTGCATTAAATGTTACAGGTGCCAAAGCATATTATTCTGAAAAAATGAATTGTGACGTAGAAGAAATTATGATAAATTTAAAAGAATCCTCTCCAGAAGCCATAAAAGGAACTGGTAAGGAGTTTGAAAAAAATTATAAAATTGGATATGAAACTGTAAAAAAGCATATTAAATAATGAAATGATTTTTAGACTATATTTATTTCGTCACCTAACTGAGCATGACCCACTGCGGAAGCAAGCCTGATTATGAAGTTGCTTGCTTCCTTGCACCGAGAAAGGCTTGGAACTCCAAGCAAGTGCAGTGCCTTCGTGTTGTTATGGAAGTTCACTCAGTCACAGCACTTGCATTGGCAAAAGCTCTTTGACTCGGTGACATGCCGAAGCGGCACGTCGGGTATGCCCTAACGTTAGATGCCATTTGCCACCGGGCATTATTAATGCGACAGAGAAATACGAAAACTGATCATAAATTATTTATGAAAACAAAGGAAACTAAAACAATATAAACGGTTAAACTATGACTATTTATCTAAATTTTTATATTAAAAAAGCATTAAAGAATATTCCTATCATTATTTTATCAATCTTTTTCCTTAGTAATACAGGAAATCAAGTTGACTTACCTCAATCCCTTCCTGAAGTTACCGTAGACGCAACAGGAAAAGCGAATATGTCGATTCCCATTGAACTACCGGTTTCCAACGGATTGAAACCCGACCTAAGCTTAGTTTATAATTCCAATACGGAAAACGGATTTTTTGGAATCGGTTGGCAGATGCCAAGTTTGGCTACCATTACCAGAGACGAATCTTTGGGAGTTCATTACGGAGCAAATGACGGGTTTATTGCTTCCTTTGGTGGAAAGTTGGTCAAAATAGGGGACGGTACATATCGAACCCAGATCGAAACCAATTCCAAGTTCGAACCTTCCGGAGCTTGCGGTTCCGGTCCTTGTCAGTGGAAAGTAACGGACAAAAGCGGTATAATTTATTACTTTGGATATACAACAGACTCCAAGATTGAAGCTCCGAACCTTCCGACAGGAAAATCCGGCTCTGTCAAAATATGGGCTTTGAACAAGGTAGAGGACGAGAACGGTAACTTTTACACTGTTTCTTATACGGAAGATACCACCTCCGGTTTTTATTATCCGAAAACAATTAGTTATAGCGACAAAACCATTGAATTCACTCTTTCCACAAGAAGTGATACAAACAAAGAATACGAGGAAAGCATCCAAGTCGGAATGGACAAAATTGTCACCGGGATTAAAATCACTTCCGCCGGTGAGACTTTCCAAGAATATACTCTTCATTACGAAATAGGCAGTTCCAAAAGGAGTAGGTTGAAAAAAGTATCATTGACAGGCTACAAAGATTTGTCTTTGAATTACAGTGATTCTTCCAATTCTTTGGAGCAATTGGGAAGTTCTGCCAGAACGCCCGTAAACGTTTCCGGAAGTATACACTTGGACTATAGAGTTCCGTTTTATGACCAGGCAAAGTGTGATGAAATTAAGTTAAAATGTGACTGTAGTGCGTCCGCAGAATGTAGAGCAACGGCAGCCGGCTATAACATAGACGTACAGCAAGATTGTGCGGAAGGTGTGGCACTTATGGGAGACTACTGTATTTTGGGTATGCAATCCGGTCCTCTTCTTTTTACGGATGACATTGACGGAGATGGCAAAACTGACCTTATCAAGATTACCGGTGGTAAAAATGACAGCCATATATACGTTTCCAAAATTACGGATAGTCTTTTTCAAGAATATCCCGGTTCTCCCGGATGGGATTTGCGTATCAATTCGTTTATTACAACCGCTGATATGGACGGTGACGGAAAAAAGGAAATTTGGATTGCAGAAGATGACAACAAAACTTTGAAAATTGTCAAACCTTCCAACTATGTGTTTAACCAAGTCCAAGACACAGGAATCATAATTGATAATTTGGAATATGACCCCAAAGATATAAAATTGATTTCTAACAACTTTGCCGTTGATATGAACGCTGACGGGAGAACCGACCTCGTTATGCTTTATGATTTCAAAAGCGAAAACAAAACCCGTTTTAAAATCTATCTTTCCAAAGGAACAAGCTTCGATACAAATCCTATTCAGATAGAAACATCGTATACGGATAGTGAAAAAAACCTGCGATTTTTGACTGATGTAGACGGTGATCGCTTCCCTGAATGGGTAACTATTCACAGAGAAACCCTAAATAAGATAGTTGTAAATCGAATTGACTTAAATACAAAGGTAGTATCGACAAACGAATATGCTTTTAATCTTGGCACTACAAACTACAAAAACGTATCTCTTGCAGACATAAACGCAGACGGAAAATCCGACCTTGTAGCCGTTTTGGAAAGCGGTAACGTAAGTGTTTGTCTGTTTACGGGAGACAGCTTTACGGAAGCTCATGTCTCCGGTTCTTTGAATCCGAAACCACAGTTTATAAAATCTGACGATAGCAATACTTACGCTGAAAAACAAAACAATAAAATCTTTGCGGACATAAACGGTGATAAGAAAGCGGACTTGATTTCTTATATTGGCTCTACCATCTATGTAAGCTATTCCAACGGAAACGGTTTTCCTCAGTATGACCTGGTAAAACCTGCTATCGGTCTGTTTCAATTGGCAGAGATCAACGGTGACGGAAAGGCTGATATCCTGGCGTTGGGTTTAAAAGAGGTTGTGAAAAAGACTCCGTTTTTGTTTACTCTGGACGGTTTTTTTGTCGAGTCTATGGACATAAACGAATACGAACCGATAGCAAGTTTGGAAATTCTTTTTAGCGATACGTCTCATAACGACCTAATAACAAAGGTTTCCACAAATGACGGGAAAGAAATCAACATAAACTATGACTTTGTTCGAGACATACAGGGAGCAGTTCTTCCCGATACGGGAAGTTATCCCAATCTGCCAAATCTTTCACCCGAATATCCGGTGACAACCGTTGAGAAAAAAATAGCGGATGACTTGCCTGTTCAGAAAGAAACCTATTCCTACAGTGATTCCAAAATTCGCATGGGAACGCCTGAAGAGATGGGAAATTTGGGATTTAAATCTACCGTAAAAGAAACGTCTCTCGTCACTCCGCAAGGTGAAGTAAAAAAACTGTCTACCCAAGTGACGGAATATGGTCAAAACGACTCAATCGAATATGGCAAGCCAAGAACAATCACTACATACAACCAAGAAGGCAAGTTGCAAGAAGTTACTTCTATCCTATACGAAAAGGTAGCAACCGTCAACGGAACAACGGAACATCGAATCAAATACAAGGAAAGTACCCTTTATGAAAACGGAAACTACTTTTCCAAAAGTTCCGTTTCTCTGAGTTATGATTCCAATGGAAACGTTACAAAAGAAACCACAAACTTAGAAGGCAATGAAACGGAGGTTATAAAGTCGTATTCTCCGACAAACCAGGTTTCTACCTATACCAAAAAATCCGGAGGTGTGGTTGTTGACAATCGGGTCTACACCTATGCAGGAGCAAACATTCGAAGCAGTTCCGTAGAAATTCAACCCGGCAAGTGGGCGACTCTGAATTATGAACACGATACAAAAGGAAACATCGTATCCATTACCGACCCTATGGGTAAGACTACAGCCATAACCCACAACAACAATTCACAAATTACAGAGATAAAAAATCATATCGGGCACATAACAACTTATGAATACGATTCCGTTAGTGGCAGAACAAAGAAAAAGACAGACCCCAACGGCGGAGTTATGAGGGTAGAATATGACAAATACGGCAGAATTACGGAAATCCAAAATCCCGGTGACAGTGATTGGAGCAAGAGGTTTGTGTATTCCGATTCTCCGTCCAATCGTTATCTGGAAACAAAAGAAAGAGTTGTAGAAGAAGACAACGGAGTGAGTATTTTTCCTTTGTCTCTAATCGGAAAAAGCGAAACCTATACTTGGACAAAAAATTATTTTGATATGGAAGGCAAAGTTCTCAAGAAAGAAAGTTCCGGTAGCGAAGGTAAAACCTACACAGAGGACTTTGCGTATGACTACTTGGGTAGACTTGTAAGCCAGTCTGATCCTTATGTTACAGGAGAAACTCCTAAATATACAATTTCGGAATACAACGATTCGGAAGGCAGAGTAACCAAGATTACAGGCTCGGACGGCAATGAAACAACCTACTCTTACGATAAGTTTATCGTCACAAAAAATTCCACAAACCAACCAACCGAAGTGATTGAAAATAACGTTCTCGGTCAGGTAATTTCTCAAAAATCGGGCAGTCTGAGTACAACCTACACCTATAACAAAAACGGGGAAGTGGAAACCGTTACCAAACCGGGAGGAGAACAAGTATTTTTGGAATACGACCGAATCGGAAATATTTTATCCAAAACGGACTCTAATTCGGGGAAAATTACTTACACTTATGACCTTGTTGGCAGTCTGACATCTACCAAAGACGCTCGCGGAAAAACAATCAACTACACCTATGACGATTACACAAGGTTAAAAAAGCTAAAATCAGGTGAAGAAGAAATTGAGTATTTCTACGATGATAACGTACTGAACGCAAAAGGAAAGGTTATAAAAGTGAAAGACGGTTCCGGTGAAACGAGTTTTGTATATGACAAAAAAGGAAACGTAGTGGAAAGAACTCGATCCATAGAAGATTATAGGATCAAGTTCGGGTATGTATACGATTCTATGAATCGAATTGTAAAAATAGTTTACCCTGACGGAACGATTGTCAGCTATGTTTATGATACTTTAGGACTAAGCGAGATCAAAATGGATACAAAAGACGGTAAGGTCAAAAACAAAAAACTCATCGGTTACAAATACGATGAAAAAGAGAATAAGTTTACAAGGACATTCGGAAACGGAGTTGTTACGGAATTAGGTTTTAACCCGACTAGCGGTCATCTCACGTCTTCCAAATTGACTACCGGTACAACCAAGAGGATAGAAGAGAATAAGAAGTATTCTTATGACACTTCCGGAAATATCACCAAGATAAACGATTCTTCCAATACTTGGCTGTCACAAACATTTAACTATGATACCTACAATCGACTTACTAAGTCTACGGGTAGTTACGGAGAAAAAGAATATACTTATACAAACAACGGAAACTTAACTCAGATAGGAGACATCACAATGCAATACACCAACAGTGACCACGCCAATGCGGTTACATCGGTAAGGATTCCAAATCCGATTTCCAGTGTAACCGACACTTACGAGTATGACGAATCAGGCTACCTCAAAAAACGTAACAACGACACATTCGTACACGATGATTTTGGCAGACTCTCTTCTATAGTAACGGGATTCGGTGAGGAATTCAACTACTTCTATGACTATAGAGGTAGAAGAACCAAAAAGATCAACCGCTTGAAAACCGAATCAACTTACTATTTTGAAGACGGACTGTATGAAATTCATGTAGCTCCAGGAGTAGCACAAAGATACACTCTCTACGTGAAAAACGGAGACGAACTCATCGCCCAATGGACAAGAACGGATGCCGTCTTAACTCAAGACAAATCCGGTTTTGTTTCTTTCGTCAACTTAGAAAATCAACAATACTTGTTTGCTTTCCTGTTCTTGCTTCTGCTAATTGCTTGGTTCGGCTACGCTCACCAAGCGGACAAAGCTTGGTCGTTCCTTGAACGTAGTGTCACCCTGAGCTTGTCGAAGGGTCTAAGGGCACGCTATATTTTTGTTCTTTCCCTAATCGGCATTATTCTAATCACCTGTGCGAAAAACAAAGACGCATTTCCATTCGCTGCCATAGTGTCTGGCATCACATCGGAAACACCTTCCGTAAACGATGCTTCAAGCCAAAACCCTGGTGATGGTGGAGGCGGTGGAACTGCCAACGCACCCGTAGAAGGACTTTACTTCTTCCACACCGATCACTTGGATTCCGTCACCATGCTAACCGGAACAGGTGGCGAACTCGTAGCCGGCTCATCCATTGGCTCCGGTCGAAGTATCGTTTCTTACACACCTTATGGTGAAATAGACCGAGAACACTCCGGCGGACCGGACATCTACCGCTACAAATATACCAGTCAAGAAGAAGATAAAGAGACAGGACTTTACTACTACAAAGCCCGCTACTACGATCCCAAAATAGGCAGATTCCTCCAACCGGATACGGTGATGGAAGTATCCTCTCCTTTCGGAGCAAACCAATACATGTACGTGGAAGGCAATCCCGTAATGTACAATGACCCAACGGGACATTGGAAACTCAACGGAAAGAGAAGTAGTTTTCAAAGACTGTCCCACAAATTCGGAAACCTCATGAAACGTGCACAAAAAGAAATAGCTTATGCACAAAAAATGAACAAACAAGCCGAACAAATACAGATGTTCCTGACAACTCCGGGTGGACTTGAAAACGCGTTTATAATGTTTGTTATAGCCAAGCATGTGGGAAGACCAAGCCACCGAAGTACAGTCTTTGGGCATCAATACACTTGGGACGGTAATAGGGATCGCTTTGCTGGATTTTTCAAAGAAAAAGGTAAAAATATGCTTTTTAATAAATCTTTTAAATATTTTTTGCTTTATACAAAAGTTATTTTACCTGAAGTAGTTAAGCATTTACATTTAGAAGATCCTAAAATAACAGATGAGCAAATAGAAGCTTTTCTTAGTGGAGTTCTCCCTCATTTGAGAGCAAAACCGAAGTCTTTTGCAGATACCTTAGCCCAAGCTCATGATGACGAAGTTTGGGGAGGTGAGTTAGGTGGTAATATGAAAAAACATCGTTCTGCGGATGCACATTATTATAAACATTGGGGTGATGGTTTATTGGGACGAAGAGGCGGGTTTTGGAAAAAACCTTTGGATTCTATAGTTATAGGAGGTATAGGGTCAGCATTATTTCTTACTCATGATGTATTATTTACAAGATGGTAACGGTAATAAAGAAAGACAAAAGGATTTATTATGAAATATTCTATCATTATTTTAAGCATTGTTTTATTTATATTAATTACTTGCAAAGTTGACCTTAGACAATTTCCCACGAAGTTCGAAATTCAAAAAATTGATAATAGCATAGGCAAACCATCTTTGTACATTGGTTCTTTTCATATCAATGGAATATACGATAAATTTTTTAATAAGGAAATGGAAAAGATTTTTGTCAGTTTTCTGGAAAGCAAGCGTTATTTTAATAAAATAACCCTTCTTCCTTTAGATAAAAATTTAAGGGAACAGGATTATCATATAGTAGATATTGATATAGACCCTGTTTATAAGGAAAAAATATTTTGGTGGCTCACATGGCCTGCAATATATCCTTTTTCCGGATTTTGGCCTATACAAATAATATCAGCTGATTTTCACCTTAGTATCAGGGTCAAAATTTATGACAAAAGTGGTCTAAGGCAAAATAGTATTGAAGTAGATGATTCGTTTCAAGATACAATCGTTTTCTATGGATTTTACAGAACCAGTCCTTTTGAAAGAAGAATTCAAGAATCTTATAAAAAAACGTATTATCAAATAGCAACCAAACTGTCTGACAAAGAAATTCTTACAGGAAATAAGCAATGAAGCTTTTAATACTAATATTAATGGTTTTTTCTTTTTTAGGAGGTTGTATATCTGTTCCAAAATTTGAAGAAAATTTACAATCCGTAGAATGTTTTTATAAGCAAAAAGAGATAGAATGGGAAGGAGATAAACGATATTTGTACCATACACCAACTCTGTATTTTGTCTTACTTGGTGCATTTGCTTACGGATTTGCATTTGTAGAGTCAGTAGCTTTACCATACTCAGCTATTATGTTTTTTATTGGAGAAATTAGAGTGTATCGTGAACGGCAAGATTGGAAATCAAGAGGATGTAATTTAAAAAAATGAACTTTGGAAGTGAACTGCTTTTAAAGGAAAATGCAAACGGCATCTAACAAAGCATACCCACTGCGGAAGTGAGTCGAGTTGGAAGTTCTCACTTCCTTGCACCGAGAGAGGCTTAACTCTCCAAGCAAGTGCAGTGCCTTCGCTTGATTGGAAGTTACTCAGTCACAGCACTTGCAGTGGAATGGGCTTATTTGCTCGGTGACATGCCGAAGCGGCACGTCGGGTATGCTCTAACGTTAGACGGCAAAATATCAGGCTTATCTATTAAGACTAACCATAGAAGAGAAATTTTAATTTTTCTAAATAGATAATAGGTATAACCATTTAACTAAAAAATCATTTTTAGATAAAGGATGTAAGGTGGATTTATGGCAAATTCCGAACACGTAAAAAAAGTAAAAAGTGGTGAAAAAAACTTGACTGGATTAGACCTTGAAAATGCAGACCTTAGAAATGTAAATCTAATGATGGTGAGTTTTGCTGGTTCAAATCTCTGGGGAGCCAATTTTGAAGGAGCTACCCTTGGTTTTTGTGCTTTTATGGGTGTAACAGCACAAACTGCAAATTTTAGAAGGGCAAACCTTAAGGGATCAGATTTCAGAGGGTCAAATGTTAGCGGTGCAGACTTTGAAGGTGCAAATCTAGACCAAGCAGACTTTACTGGTGCTATTGTTAGTTCTGCAAATTTCGATAGTGCAAATCTAGATAGAGTAAAGGGATTAGATTTTGACTTTTGAATAATTTTGAAAAAGTAATTGTTCCTAGGTAGTGAAAATCTATCTAGGATTACTAAAGTTTCAATAAATATATTTTGTATTGACTTATATAAAGTATGAGGTAAGTAATAAAATCATGAAAACAGAAATTTTGGTTCAAAAGTATGAATCATTTCGACCTGAAATTCAAAGAGAAATTTTAGATTTTATTGAATATCTAGAGCTTAAATATAAGGTTTCTAGTAAAACAAGGAAAAAATTGAGAAAACCAATAGAAAAAGAAGCCTTTGTTGGAATGTGGTCGAAAAGAAAAGAAATGCAGGAACCTATTAAGTATATAAAAGATCTGAGAAAAAAACATTGGAAAAGGTATTAATTGATTCTGACATACTAATATATATTGGAAATAATGATAGGTCAATAATTGAATTAGTTAAAAAGTTAGAGGAAAGAAATCAGTTATCTATATCAATAATTACAGAAATGGAAATGTTAGTAGGCTGTAGAAACAAACAAGAATTCCAGAAATTAGATAAATTTTTAAGAAGATTTAACGTAGTGGCTCTAAATGAATATATATCTGAGATTGCAAAAGATTTAGTAAAAAAATATTACCTTTCTCACGGATTAGAAATCCCTGACGCTTTAATTGCAAGTACAGCTATTCACTGGAAAATTCCATTATTGACAAAAAATAAAAAGGATTTTAAATTCATTCAAAATTTAGAACTAATAGAATTTTAATTCTAAAAAAGTAATTCTTATGCAAATATATTTAAAAGAGGAGACTATAAACAATTTCGCCGTCTAACAAAGCATACCCACTGCGGAAGTGAGCCATAGTGGAAGTTGCTCACTTCCTTGCACCGAGAGAAGCCTTGGTTCTCCAAGCAAGTGCAGTGCCTTCGTGTTGTTTTGGAAGTTCACTCAGTCACAGCACTTGCATTGGAAATTAGCTCACTTGCTCGGTGACATGCCGAAGCGGCACGTCGGGTATGCTCTAACGTTTTGCGGTATGCTAAAAAACCTTAACTATCTACAAGGAAAAGATAAGTAATAAACTAATAATTTGTGCATGGTCAATCTATCATATAATATGGAGCAGTATTTCCTTCTAAGAAATGAGAATTTTTAGTTAGGCATTAATTTCTAACTAAAAGCATTTTTTTTTAATAATATGAGTTCAATATAACTTAAAAGAAAGCTTTTTCAAGACAAATTTTTTATAAAATGAATAGAAAAGTTCTATTTTTGAGATATATAGGCATCTTATGAATACTTTTTTCTTATGTCGAACTTACGTTAAATAATAAATATTTTTTTAAAAAAATTATTTCTGCTTGCATTTTGAGAATTGACTCAAATATAAGGATTATGAATATAATAAAGAAAATTAGCCTAATAAAAAAACTACTGATTAGTTTTTCTTTTTTAGTTTTATCCAGTATAGTGATTTCTATAATTTCATTAAATGAATTAAGTAAAATCAATAAATTATCTGAAAATATGGGTACAAACTTGCTTCCTTCTATCTCTTCCGGTATTCGGGTTAGCTATCATTTTTCTCGATTCAGAAATAGAGAACTTCAGCACATTCTCTCTACTACTGAAGAGGAAATGAGATCATGGGAAAAGGCAATGGAAGAAGATAAGGTTAAAATAAATGATAATCTTAAAAAATATGAGATGTTAATTGATAATCAAAAAGAAAAAGAATTGAATCAAGAATTTAAAATTCTGTACAATACCTATTTTAATTTGCATGATAAAATGATTCAATTCTCTAGTTCAAATAAAAATTCGGAAGCAAGGGCTATTTTAAGCGGTGAAATGCGTACAACCTTTAATAAGATAAATGATATTTTTAGAGAAGTGGAGAAACTTAATCGAGAATTCGGAGATAATGCTGTGACATTGGCTAAAAGTAGCTATGAATATTCAAAATCGACTCTTTTAACTATAGGAATAGTTATTCTTATTGGCTCATCTTTATTAATTCTCTTGATTATTTACTCAATTAAATCTCAATTAAATCTCAATTAAATGAAATCAATATAAATGTAGCAAAAATTAATGAAATAGCCAATCATGTAAATGCAGCAGCAGAAGTTAGAAAATTGGCAGAACAAAGTAAGAATACAGCTAATGAAATCAAAGAACTTGCACTAAATAACCTAAAAGCAACTGAAAATTCCAATACAATTATTGTAGAAATGATTCCGGAATTACTGAAAACTGCTGGTTTGGTGCAGGAAATTTCTTCTGCATCGCAAGAACAGAAAAAAGGGATGGAGCAAATTAGTATTACTATGGAGCAAATAAACCAAGCATCTCAATCCAATTCAGCCGCTTCGGAAGAGCTAGCCGCTTCATCTGATGGTTTAAAAAAACAAGTATCGGAACTCAAAGAATTTATCTTAAATTTTTAGGTTTTATCTTTAAGAAGGAATATTTATATGGATACTGACTACAAGAAGTATTTTTCCTGTTATGAGAAATTTAGGCAAACGCACACCGCAAAACTGAGCATACCCACTGCGGAAGTGAACCATAGTGGAAGTTGTTCCCTTCCTTGCACCGAGAAAGGCTTAGAACTCCAAGCAAGTGCAGTGCCTTCGTAAAATTAGAAGCCACTCAGTCACAGCACTTGCAGTGGGATGGTCTCATTTACTCGGTGACATGCCGAAGCGGCACGTCGGGTATGCTCTAACGTTAAGCGACATTTTAATAAATCCCCTACTGTACCAAGAAAAATGAAATATATAATTTATTTCTTATTTATAATTTTTAAGTGAAAAAAATAATAAAAGCCTTTATAACACCTAGGCAATAATATCTATTTTTAATAGTAGAAATACCATAAAACAGTTGCGAGCAAAAGGCATTGTCTAAAAAATTAGAGTAGTAATATTTTGGTAGCGTATATAATCTTGATTGAGTAATTAAAATAAATCAATATACAAAAATAATAGTGTTAATTATAGAATAACTATTAAAAATCAATTGGATTGCGGTTAACAAAAAC
>JACKPA010000030.1 GCA_024233865.1 Leptospiraceae bacterium
TTCCCTGCCGTTTTCCCTGCCGTTCCCTGAGCGTAGTCGAAGGGTAGTCGAATGGAACTAGGCATATATGGGCTTATGACGGAGCTCTACTCCAAGGTCTAACAAACCTCGTTTCATTTCTACGACCGAAATGTTTTTTGCCTTGAGTTCTTGTTTCAAAAAGTGTAGTGCTTTATGATTATCAATAAGATCACCACATGTAAAAATATCAATGGCACAATATTTATACTCAGGCCATGTATGAATGCTAAAGTGTGATTCAGCCACAACAACTACTCCACTTACACCGTGAGGGTTGAACTTATGGAAAACGGGCTTTATAATCGTAGCTCCTGAAATCTCAACAGCCCCCATCATCACCTCTTGAATTGTTTCTTGGTCATTGATAATGAACTCATCACAATCGTAAAATTCTGCGATAACATGATTGCCTAAAGCATTCATTAAATAAAAATATCCTCAAGCTTTTTTATAGGAAGCAAGTTTACGCTCTGAGCTTTTTCCAACAGTGTTAAAATTGCCTTTTTTCCTTCTTCTCCGATATTTTTGGTAAAATCATTTACATAAAGGTCTATGTGTTTCCTTGCAATTTCTTCTTCAATAGATATGGAGTTAGAAAGGATATATTGTTTTGTTTTTTCAGGGTGCTCATAGGCAAGAGCCAAGCTTTGGGATAAACAATTGTTAAACTCTACCTGAATTTCCGGTTGCAAATCTCTTTTTATGGCAATAGCTCCCAAAGGTATCGGAAGACTTGTTTCATTTTCCCACCATTCCCCCAAATCCACCACCTTTTCAAGTCCTCTTTCCTCAAAAGTAAACCTTTCTTCGTGTATAATCACTCCTAAGTCATAATCTCCTTTGGCAATTTGCTTGGTAACGCAATCATATCGAACCGGAACCGGATTGTATTGATTTTTCAAGTGTAGGTTGAGAAGCAAATTGGCAGTTGTCAGCAAACCCGGAACCAGAATATTAGGATGATCATTTAGACGGATACGTTTGTTTTTCTTTTTTACCAGTATAGGACCACAACCACGCCCAAGAGCCGAACCGCACGTCAAAAGCTTATAATTTTCCATAACTTCAAAGTAAGCATAAAAAGACAATTTTGTGACATCAAATTTTGTCTGTTTGGCGGATATATTTAACTGCTCTACGTCATGAAGCACTTCCGTTATGGTAAACT
Organism: Leptospiraceae bacterium; assembly: GCA_024233865.1. Taxonomy (GTDB): domain Bacteria; phylum Spirochaetota; class Leptospiria; order Leptospirales; family Leptospiraceae; genus JACKPA01. The sequence goes on from JACKPA010000030.1 coordinate 1,190, forward strand.
TGCTTGATAGTTTTTGATGAACCATATAGTAAAACAAAAATGTATCATTAGGACAAGGAGAATAGGCAAGAGTAAGATTTAGCATAAAAGATATAAAGCCTATTACCTTCTTCTTTGACTGGCGTAATTGGTTTCTAACTTTATTGTATCCATTTTGGAATAAGCATTGGTTATTTTTATCAAATGTTCGCTTTTTTCTCTATCCGGTATATGGAAATTCCGACAATCACCACAAGTTTTGTAAATGGGAATCGGTTTTTGTGGCGATTTTTCTACTTTTTGTTCTGATGAACAGTTTGCAATTATTCCAACCAAAGCTATAAAAAATAATTTTTTCATACAATACCATCCGTTTTTATGTAGTAACGCTTATCCGCAACCTGTCGAAATACTCGTTCTTTTTGTAGCGTTTTCCGATTCTAAAAAAATTAAAAGCAAAAAGAATTTTTTAATCTTACTTTTTGAAAATCAAACCCAAACCTCTACCATGGATATATTTTTACTTCACGAACTTTCTTCCAAGCAGTTTGGCTGCATAACGCATGGCTTGTTTCAAAACTCTTGAATTAAAAGAAGAATTAGAAAACCTGTAACGTATACCCAATTCTTTTACGCTTCCTCCGTTTTTATAGGTTAGATACAAAGCTTCCATGTGAAAGTCAAAAGAAACGGATTCTAATTTTGCCTTGGCAATAGCGGAAAAAGCTCGCTTGGAATATCTGCGATATCCGGAAGTGCAATCCGTAATTTTAGGACCAAGCAAATCCAGAATTCCATCAGACATACAATAATTCATTACTTTAGAAGCCATAAAAGACACAAATTTTCTGTAGGCAGGAACGTTTTCTACCTCTTCTCTTTTTCCGATCAAAAGGTCACAATGAGGATGGTTAAAAAATTCAGGCAGTTTATCCGGGTCATGTGACAAACCAGAGTCGATGGTGACAGCATACTCATAATCCTTTTGAAGGGCGTATTTCATTCCGTCTTGGATTCCCCCAGGGATATGAGTATTTTTTTGATGGTGAATAATGTGTAGTCTTTCCGGAAATTCTTTTTGCAAGCTCTCCAAAATTTGAGGTGTTTTGTCTTTAGACGCATCATTCACAACGCATACATCCGAATGAACAATGGATCGCCTCACAACTTCCTCTATGGTTTCTTCTTCGTTATAAGCTGGAACTATAGTTAAATATTTCATAATTACAAAAATAATGGACATTTCGACAACGCTCAGGTGTCCGAAACGCTCCCTGATGAACAGAGAGGACGTTCCCTGAGCGTAGTCGAAGGAAACATTTACACCGAAATCAAATCTACCATTTTATCAACGATACCGATTAAATCGGAATCCTTCGGTGTAAATATTGCTTTAACACCTTTAGATTTTAAAACCTGAAAATCATCTTCGGGAATGATACCACCAAAAACGACCGGAATATGATCCTTTGCTTTGTAGTGATCCAATTCTGACATGATTTGTTCGGCGATTTCCTTGTGAGAGCCGGACAATATGGAAATACCGATTATATCAGCGTTTTCTTCCACAGCACTTTGCACAATTTCCTCCGGTGTTAAACGGATACCGGAATATATTACATCAAATCCAGCGTGTTTGGCAGAAATGGCGATCATTTCAGCTCCGTTGGAGTGCCCGTCGAGACCTGGTTTTCCAACTACTATCTTAGGTCTATGACCTTTGGCTTTTAAAAAGTTTTCAACTTTTCCGCGAGTTATTTCAACTTTGTCGTTTTCCAAAAGCAGTTTTTGACCTTCCACACCTGTAGGAGGATTGTATTCTCCAAAAACAGAACGCAAAGCATTTGACCATTCACCCGTTGTGACGCGAGCTTTGGCACATTCTATGGATGCTTCCATCATGTTTTTCCCTGATTTGGCTTCATTGGTTAGCCTTTCCAGAGCGGCTTTTGCTCGGGCCTCGTCCCTTTTTTTGCGAGTATCATTTAAAAAATTTACGGTTAGCTCAGCAGAAGCAGGATCAACTTTAAAAATCCCACCTTCTTTATCGGTCAAAAGCGGAGACTTAATCCCGTCTTTCCATTTGTTTTTTCCAACCACCGTAATGTCACCCGAATTGATTTTTGACATTCTTTCGGATTGGGATTTCACGAGTTGAGTTTTCATATACCCGTTTTCGATGGCTTTGATCATTCCACCCATATCCAAAATTTTATAGATTTCAGCGTAAGCATTTTCTTTTAATTCTTTTACCTTACTCTCTACTACTTTGGATCCTTCAAACAAATCAGGATATTCCAATAAATCCGTTTCATAAGCGAGAATTTGTTGGAGTCTCAAAGACCATTGCTGATCCCATGGACGAGGTAGGGAAAGAGCTTCGTTCCAAGCTGGAAGCTGCAATGCTCTACACCTTGCGTCTCGACTTAAAGTGACACCCATGGCTTCCAAAATGATTCTCCACGCGTTATTTTCCGGTTGTTCTTCCGTAAGACCTAATGAATTGACTTGAACTCCATAACGAAATCGCCTATACTTTTCGTTTTTTACTTTATACCTATCTCTTGTAATTTCATCCCACATTTCGGTAAAAGCACGCATTTTACACATTTCTTCTACAAAACGAATTCCGGCATTTACAAAAAAAGAAATTCTTCCTACACACATCTCAAATTCTTCTTCCGTAAAGCAATTTCTTTCTTTAATGGCATCTAAAATGCCTATAGCTGTTACCAGAGCAAAGGCAAGTTCTTGCACAGGCGTTGCTCCGGCTTCTTGAAGATGATACGAACATATATTGGAAGCGTTCCATTTAGGGACATTGTGCAAGCTATATTCATACATATCCACTATCATTCTAACAGAACTTTCGGGTGGAAAAATATACGTCCCTCTTGCCAAATATTCTTTTATAATATCATTTTGGGTTGTTCCGGAAAGAGCGGTAACTGGCACTCCTGTCTCCTCCGCCAAAGCTATATAAAGAGAAAGCAACCACATGGAAGTTGCGTTAATTGTCATAGATGTGTTCATTTCCCCAATTGGGATTTGGTCAAATAAAATCTTGAAATCATCCAGTGAATTGATAGGTACGCCTACCTTTCCTACTTCCGGTTTTGCTATCGGATTATCAGAATCATAACCACACTGTGTTGGCAGATCGAAGGCTATGGATAAACCTGTTTGACCTTTGGATAGGTTATTCCTGTACAATTCATTGGATGATTTCACATTTGTGTGACCGGCATAAGTTCTAAAAATCCATGGCTTTTCTATTATAGCTTCATTTTTATTGTTGTATAGCTTATGGACCTTTTTTGTTTCCATTGTATCCTCTCTTTATTCCAGGCTATATTTAAAATATCTTGGTTGGTTAAAAACATGGTGAAAATTATGGGTTGTAAAATAAAGTATTAAAATAATTCAGGTGTAATTTTCTTTTTTGCTCAGTTCTTTATAAGAAAATGTAAGGAATTAAAAATTTCATTTCTTTATATCCTTGGATTATGAATACTTGACAGAAAAGTAAACAAATACAATACTTTTAGTTATCCACAGCTTAAACTCTGGATGATGAAAAGGGATAGAATGAGAAGAATTATTTCTAAAAGCGGACTAAGCACAGATGTCGGAAGTCCTTATGAGTTGGGTGCTACACCCGCTGTAAATGGTTGCAATTTTGCTCTGTTTTCTAAAAATGCTACGAAAGTGAACCTTCTGTTATTTGAGAAGGAAACTGATTCCGAACCAAGTTGTTTTATCGAATTAGACCCAAAATTGAATAAAACCGGTGATATATGGCATATTTTTCTATATGGAATCGGGCATGGACAATTGTATGGGTATACGGTAGATGGCCCTTACCACCCCGAAATGGGTCATCGTTTTAATGTAAATAAACTCTTGCTTGATCCTTATGCAAGGGCAGTTTGTGGAAATTACGACTGGGATAAAGAATCTGCTTATGGTTATGATATAAAATCAAAACTTGGAGACCTTTCTTTTAGCCACCAAAAAAACTTTGAAGTCGCCGCAAAAGCAGCCGTAGTTGATCACTTTCAAGATTTTGATTGGGGAAACGACAAACCTTTAAATATTCCCAAAACAGACACTATTATCTATGAAATGCATGTTAGGGGATTTACCGTAGACCCAAGTTCCGGTGTTGAGCATCCTGGAACTTATCTGGGTGCGATTGAAAAAATTCCTTACTTAAAAAAGTTAGGTGTGACAACCGTTGAATTATTGCCTGTCCATGGATTTAATCATCTTGAAAATACGAATTACAATCCGAAAACAAAAGAGCGATTGGTCAATTTTTGGGGATATTCTACCTTAGCTTTTTTGGCTCCTAACGCTTGGTATTCAGCAAAGAAGAATGGTTTGAGTGCTGTCAGAGATTTTAAAGAGATGGTCAAAGCCTTTCACCAAGAAGGGATTGAAGTTATTTTGGACGTTGTTTATAATCATACGGGTGAAGGAAACGAATTCGGACCAACTCATAGTTTTCGGGGTTTGGACAATTCTATCTATTATATGCTCGAAAATGGCAGATACTATAAAAACTATTCCGGGTGCGGTAATACCCTGAACTGTAATCATCCTGTGGTCAAAAGACTTTTAAAAGAGAGCTTACGATACTGGGTTGTGGATATGCATGTAGATGGATTCCGATTTGATTTGGCAGCCATTTTAGGTAGGGATAGCAATGGGCATTGGGTACCGGATTATTCCGTACTCTCCGAGATTGCACATGATCCTATCCTGTCCCATACAAAGTTGATTGCGGAAGGTTGGGATGCAGCGGGTTTGTATAAGGTTGGTGGTTTTCCCGGAGGCTGGGCAGAGTGGAATGGAAAATTCCGCGATGATGTTCGTTCTTTTACAAAAGGTGACGAAGGAAAGGTTGGACATTTGGCCAGTCGACTAAGTGGAAGTACGGATATATTTTATTTTAAAGACAAACGACCTTACCATAGTATTAATTTTATCACGGCTCACGACGGATTCACTCTCAATGATCTGGTAAGTTACAATGACAAACATAATTTTGAGAATTCGGAAGAGAATCGAGACGGCGAGAATCACAATTTAAGCTGGAATCATGGCGTGGAAGGAGATACAACCAAAAAGGATATTTTGGATTTACGTGATAGACAGATGAAAAATCTGTTTACCGTTCTTATGATTAGCCAAGGGACACCTATGGTGCTGTGTGGCGATGAAATGAAATTTTCAAAAAAGGGAAATAACAATACCTATTGCCATGACAATCGTATGAATTGGATTGATTGGAATCTTCTGGAAAAAAATAGGGCGTTTTATGAATTCTGTAGCTACATGATTTCATTTAGAAAAAGACATCCGATTTTTCGCCGGAAACATTTCTTATTTGGAATTGATCGTTCGGGAAACAATATACCAGATGTAAGTTGGCATGGAGTGAATATAAATTCTCCGGATTTCAGTTATATTTCTCATAGTCTTGCTTTTATGCTAGATGGGGCAAAAGATGATACGGGTTGGGATGAAGATGATAATACGATGTACATTGCCATGAACTCATACTGGGATGATTTATGGTTTGAGTTGCCAAAACCTCCAAACGGTAAAAAATGGTACAAAGCCATAGATACTTATGAAGCTCCCGGTTTTTTTGAAGTGAATGAAGAGCCGGAAATCAAAGAAACCTATATACACGTAAAGGCAAGAAGCACTGTTTTATTGCTAGAAAAGTAGAAGTTTAATTTTAACGGGTGATACAAAATGCAAGAAGATATTTCTGTAGGAAAAGAAATTACAAGTCTGGAAATTGCTTTAATCGCAAAGGATATCAAGTATATTGCCGATATTCTTTCCAATGATCAGTACAATGACAGGAGGAACTATCGTTATGTAAATTTATTACAAAGGCATTGTGAAAAGCTAATTGAAATATATGAATCCAGAGACAGAAAGCACAACTTAAGATAGAAACAATAAAATTATGAATAGAGACAATGTATATAGATTCATTTTTGAAAAAGGAGTTTGCTGTTTTTTGGTATTTTTATTTGTGGCTTTTTGTGGCACTACAGAGAAATTGCCAAATCCGTCTCTTGCTGATCTAAATGCCTTGTCTGCTCCTCCTATGCAAAGGATGGCAACCGAGTTGTTAAAATCTCTTCCCAAAGAAGAGCTTTCTGATAAAAAGAAAGTCACCAATCCTTTTCGGAAATTTTATTTATGGGTATTTCCTCCGATAGTAAAAGAAAAAACGTATCGAATCATTGTTCTTTCCTTTACAACCATTAGTGGTAAGGAACACAAATTAGGAAACATCCTCGCAGAAAAACTGACCACCGAATTGGCAAAAAGCACAAACATGAAAGTACTGGACCGCTTGATGTACAGTCCCGAATTGGAGAAAAATGACTTGTCTCTAAACGGGGGTGTAGTTTTGGAAGACTTAAAAAAAATTGGTAAATTATTTAGTTTGGATGCTATCGTAACGGGAATCGTGTCCAATAACGTTAATGGACTGGATATAAATTGTCGTATGATAGACCCTAAAACAGGCTATATCATTGGAGCAGAAGAGGTATTTTATCCTTTGAACCAATAGTATTACAGCCAAGATGGCTATGGTACTTAAATGGATTTATTTAATATATAGACAAGGAGTTTTTATGGACAGCAATCGAATCAAAAATGAAATAAAAAATACAAATTTCGATATACTCATTATAGGCGGCGGTATTACAGGAGCAACTATTCTTTGGGATGCCACTCTCAGAGGGCTGAATTGCATACTGCTTGAAAAAAACGACTATGCTTCCGGTACTACCCAAGCTACCTCCAAGTTAATACACGGTGGATTACGTTATCTCAAAAATATGGAATTTGCTATGGTTAGAGAGTCTTTATTTGAAAGAAGGATACTTGCCACCATCGCTCCTCACGCTGTTCGTCCGATGGGTTTTTTACTTCCTGTTTATAATTATTTCAAAGATAGAGTGATTTTTGGAGTTGGTCTTACCTTATATGACTTTCTTTCTTATGACCGAAACAAAAATATTATAGACGATGAGCAGATTCCCCGTCATAAATATTTAAACAAAAACGAAGCCATTTTAACAGAGCCTAACTTGCTTAGGCAAAAGCTGAAAGGTGCACTTCTATACTACGACTACGCCAATCTGAACCCGGAAAGGAATACAACCGAATTCATTTTATCAGCAAAAGATAAAGGAGGAAAAGCCTTTAACTATGCGGAAGTCTTGTCTATAGCAAAAGCGGACAATGGTTACAACGTAAAAATAATGGACAAAATTACACAAGAAACCATTGAACTGCAATCCAAAACAGTAGTCAATTCAGCAGGTCCATGGGCAGACCAGATCGAAAATATGGTCATATCCAAAAGAAAACAAAACATCGTTCGCTCGAAAGGGATACACATCATCACAAGAAAGATCGTAAACGAAAAAGCGGTTGCCTTGATCAAACCGGACAAAACCCACATGTTTATAATCCCTTGGCGAAACAAAACCATTATTGGAACAACCGATACGATTTTCAAAGATGATCCGGACAAACTACAAATAACAAAAGATGATATTCTAGAGTTGATTGATTCCACGAACCAGCTCTATCATTCCACAAAGTTGACATTAGAAGACGTTGACTTTTTTTATGGGGGACTAAGACCTTTGGTGGGAGATGCAAATGAGGAATCTACCTACGATCTATCGAGGAAAAATGAAATACTCCAACATACGGAGGACGGATTTCCAGGCTTTTTTACGGCTTTAGGTGGAAAGTATACTACAAGTAGAGGGCTTGCTGAGAAGTTGGTGAATGAAGTTGTGAAAGTAGTGCCCGGAAATTTTAAATCATGCTCCACTGCGTCAGTTCCTATCCAAGGTGGTAATTTTTCTGATCCCATTTCTTTGGAGATGGATTTGCAAAGAAAATTTCCGCAAACTTCAGGTGAAAAAATTGCTATCCTAAGTCGTCGGTATGGAAGTGTTGCGGAAGCCATTCTAAACCTTAGCGGTAAAAAATACAACGTTTCCGAAATTCAGCTTACAGAAAAATACTATCCCGAAGAAATCGAATACATAAGCCAAAAGGAAGATATTCATTACCTACCTGACCTTTACTTTAGGCGTTCCGGTATCGGAACAATGGGACTACCGAAGGAAACCATTAACAAAGAGATTGCGGAAATCGTTGCTTCCACATTAAATTGGAAAGAAGACAAAATCAAAGAAGATTTGGAAGCAGTCAAAGAAAGGTATAAAATCAAGTTATGAAAAAGTTGTACCATATCGGTGTCCATCTGTGTTTATCGGTGGTTATTAAAAAGACATGGGTAAGAATATGCTCAATGATCGGTCGGTCTCTACTTTTGGCGTTGTTTTTTGTAACATCGGTATTTTCGGAAACGGTAAAAAGTAACTTTCAAATTCATATCGAAAAGTCTTGGCAGTACTACAATACAAAAGAATACGAAAAAACAATTGAAGAATTGCAATTGGCGACAAGGCAGACTTCTGAGCCAAGAGAGCTTTCTTATGTGTATAACTTTATGGGGTATGCTTTTCAAACTCAAAATGATTTGGAAAATGCGATATCGAATTACGAGAAAGCTTTGGAATACGATAGCAACAATTTAATTGCTACCGAGAATTTGGGAAATTTGTATGTGTATTTCCCACAAGACAAAATAAGAATCACTTCTGCTTTAGAACTTCTCTTGAAGGCAGAAACTCTAAATACACAAAACTACAATGTCTATTATAACATCGCCTATATATATCTGTTAGAGCAAAAGTTTGAAGAGTCGGTTGTCTATTTGGATAAGGCACTATTTTATGGTTTTGACGATATTGCATACATGGCAAAGAATCTGGAAGGCTTGAAAGATACAACCTACTACAAGAGATTGGTTGCCAACCGGAGTAAACTGCTGGAAGCAAAATTACTATTTGCCAAAGCAAAAGAAGTCGAAATGGTATCGGACTACCAAGCAGCCCTTTCCAATTACCAACTTGCAATGGACGAATTTTTAGCATCGGTTGGTGAAAACAGTCTTTGGTTAGCTACGGTCTACTATAGTCTTGGGAATCTCTATGATAAAAAGGGGGAATATTCCCAAGCTTTTGATTACTACCACAAATCTCTAAAGATCAAGATGAGTATTTCGGGAGAAGAATATTCTAAAGTCGACATGGGAAAGGCACTAAACACGAGGATTCAAAATTCCTATGCAACTACTCAGGATATATCGGTACTCTATGCAACTCCTCGTGGAGCAAAACAAAACAGTATCCCGTCTTGCTCTAATGATTACTTTTCTACAAACATTGGGAAAGAAGATCGTTATGGAGTTTGTAACGTGAATGTTCCGGTTTCTCACGACATCGGAGAGCTAAGCGTTGATCCTGCTGACCCAAGTAAGAGTTTTTCTTTTAAGAACTTTGCCTATCACAATCGTGTTTCGTTTTTTGATTCCATTAAAGAAGACAGTTTTTCCGAAGTTCTTGTTTTTGTTCATGGATTTAACGTTCCTTTTGAGGAAGCGGCTTTGCGGGCAGCTCAAATTAAGTTTGATTTGAAGTTTCCCGGAAAAATCGTCTTATTTACTTGGCCCGCAGGAGCACAGGAAGGCGGCATTGTAACAAAGGTGAATTTGCACAATACCTATCGTTTTAATCAAGAAAACGCCAAGAATTCAATTCCTTATTTCAAGAGTTTTTTGCAAAATCTAAAAGCCACAAATAAAAAGGTACATCTGATTGTGCACTCTATGGGACACCAAGTTGTTGTACCTGCGTTAGCTGAATTGTCAAAAGTAAACCAGGAGAAAATCGTTCAAGAATTGGTTTTTAATGCTCCGGACTTTGATTTGGATGATTTTAAAAAAGCCTCATCTTCTTTGGTTACCATGTCCCAAAGGGTTACCGTATACTGCTCTCCGGGTGACAATGCTTTATTGGTGTCAAGCAAGGTAAACAATAACAAGAGAATTGGCAGTTGTTCAAAAGTTTCGGGAGTGGATATGATAAACGTAAACCCGATTGACTCTCCTGTTTTGCAAGTGGGAGGACTTGGACATGGATACTATTCTTCCAGACCAATACTTACCGATCTCTACCAGCTAATTCTTGGAGTAGAAACACCTAAAAGGTTGTACATACAACAGTCTTATTCCAATGAAGAAAACTATATACTTAGAAGGTAGGAACTTGAACATATT
>JACKPA010000031.1 GCA_024233865.1 Leptospiraceae bacterium
GAAAAACTCGCAGGACGGCACTTGTTTGAGGGCGGCAGCATGAAAGACGTAATCAACCCCATGCATCGCACTGCTGACACTGCGAAAATCGCGGACATCGCCGATATAAAATTTGATTTTCGAGTGATTGTATTTTTTACGCATATCATCTTGTTTTTTTTCATCACGGCTGAATATGCGTATTTCCTGCAGATCGGAGTAGAGAAATCTATCAAGAACAGCATTACCAAATGATCCGGTGCCACCGGTAATCATCAACGTCTTGTCTGTAAACATGATCTTACTTTCTAAAAGCTATAATTTTAAATTCAGCTAATTATGTCTACCTAACTAGGGTGTGATTCCGGCAAGTTTTTAGCCGGAATCCATTTTTATCAGCATCAACCAATTATGGATTCCGGATAGAAGCATTCCGGAATGACGAAAAAAAGAAACCTATACTGCAAAACGCACCCTACTTAAAAATTCTATCGAGCACACGTTGTGCAGACTTTTCGGGTGTGTAGTTACTTTTACATATTTCTTGCAAAGTTTTTACTTTTTCCACGCGTTCTTTCTCATGGGCAAGATAATATGCGGCTAATTCTTTTCCTTCCACATAGCGATGGACGGTTGGCACGACTCCTTCTCCAAATACCTGATCCAGGTCTTTGCCATATTCTACTAGGGGGAGAATACCAGACCCTATGCAATCCAAAAGACGTGCATGAAATCCATGCAATAAGCCGGGATTTGAATCGACAGGGGATAATTTTGCACAATTATGGATCGTATTCATTTGCTGTAAACTCAATGGATTATCCAGAATAACCAATTTATCTTTCAATTCTGGTGCATCCGGTATCCAACGAGTCCAGCTTGAAGGGCCATAGATTTTAAAATCAAACTCGAGAAAAGGCTTTAAAAACAAAAGTTTTTTAAGCCCCCACTCACTGTTCGTGAGTCGGCCAATAAAAGCCAGGTCACTGGAATATTTCCGTTTTTCCTGTTCGGTAACTTCTTTTTGAAAAAAGATTTTTTCATTGAAGCCAAAAAGTTCAAAGTCAATATTTGACACTCCGAGATTATAAAGTTGGGTTACCCACATGGAATCCGGAGAAAATACAAAATCTGCTGCAATAAGAAGTTTTAAAAAATGCGGTTTATTTGAGGTATAGAATGGACTATCACCCAGATAAAAAGCTATCTTCGATTTTTGTTTGATGACTTCCAGCGTTTTAGGCAACAAAAATGAATCGTTATAAACCAGAACCAAATCAAAGTGTTTGCTTTGAACTTTATTCAGGATTTTTTGATTAATTTCCGCATAAAATTGTTTTTGAAATTTAAGCCAATATGTGCGGGTAAAAGAAGCATAGCTTAAAGGAAACGAACGCCGATAAATGTAATTTTTCCGGGTATCACTTTCATCATCAGTAAAGAAGCCATCAACTTCACAGTTCGATTCCTGAAAACCGGAGCGCATGACATCAAACAGAGGATATTCTTTTGAAGGACTAATAAGTAATACGTGCATATATTTATAATAATTATCAAATAATTAATGGTTGAAATTGAATGGCTTTAATCGCATGTTCAAGATATTGGCTCTCTTTATAAACTGTATCGGTAAAGCAGAAAACAAGGGCAAGCATAATACCCATCGGGACATTAATGAAAAAGCCAAAGATCATTGCAGATGAGCTATGAATAATAAAAATGCCAATAAAAATAATTATAAACACAAACAGTGAATCTTTATATAAATTATTATTCTGAAGATGTTTATTCTTAAAATATAAAAAGAGGTTAAAATAAATCCAGAAAAACAAAAATAAGGCATAACCAACAATGCCTCCATTTAGTAACAAAGTGTGGTGTCCAACATGTTGATCAGCATATTGATAGAATTCCTGAGAAAAGGCAAAGCCAAAAACAGGACGTTCCCAAAATTTATTCAACACACGGGGACCACGAACATCAAGACGAATCAATGTATGATCAGCAGTAAGATCACCACGCGCAAGGGCTTTCACAGTTTGAAAGCGCTCAAATGAATATTCTATTTGTTTGGAAATACTTGGAAAGTAAACAAGAAGCAAGATAAATACAATTGCTGAAAGTAGTCCCTGTTTTATAAGGGAAAATGGATTTCTCAAAACAAAAAGATAAAACAAGATAACCATCGTGCTATAGCTTAAAATCCACCCGCGGGTTCCACTCAGAATGACCATTAAAAAATTCAATAAAAGAATAAAATAATAGTATTTATTATTAGCTGTCTTATCTTTTAATGAAATAAAGTACATAGCCCCCAGCATACAGAGTAAGGATATAGTTGGACCATAAAAGACACGATTTATCCCACTGTTAATATCCATTGTTTCGTTTGCATACCGTAGATTTCCAAATCCACTCTGAACAGCAGTCTCACCAAATAAAAAAGCAATTTTGCTACCTGTAACCAAGTCGTATATCTGGGCTCCAAACAAAACAATGCTCGCAATAAAAAGCAATTCAAAGAGTTTATAATAATCATCACACGTCGGTAACAAACGAGGAATTGAAAAAAACATGAGAAATGGTAATATATGGCGAACCATTTTTAAAGCACGGAGAAACGTAGTGCCTAATATAAAAGAAACAAACAATAAAAAGATGAGATAGGCCGCCAAAACAACAAACGGAGTCGAGAAAAAAAACTTTTTAAGTTTTCGTATTTGATACACCTTTAAAAAAGTAGCAACAACAAACATTTCTGAAAAAGGGATTTCCCTGCCACCACCGCCAAAAGCAATTCCAGGCAAGGAAAAAGTTAGACTACTTGGATTAAACAATCCCCCAGGCGGATCAAAAAGAAGTAAAAAAAGAGGTAACCAAAAATAATTATTATTACTACGCAGGAATAAAACCACAAGACCAGCAAAAAAGACATCACCGCCAAATTTTGGTAAATAATATCGAAAAATAATTGACACAAAAAATAAAGATAAAAATTGAATAATTTGATTGGATTCTATCTTTAGATTCAATTTGATTTTCATTAAAATCTCATAGTATTTATTTAAACAATAAACTGGATTTTCTCAGGCAAATAGGGTAAAAGTTTCTTTTTAATTTCACAATAAGCTCGAACATGAAAAAGTTTACTCAACACTAAATATACTAAAAGTGTAAAAATAGAATTAAATAATAATATGATCCATGAATTTAAAAATAAAATACTCGATAAATATTTTACAAGAAAGCACGATATACCGGACAAAATTAACGAAGGAAATATCTGTTCAAAAAAATTAACAAATCGAATATTGATAAACTTTGAAAGTAAAGATATACCAACTATAAAAGAAATAAATGAACTAAAAATATATCCAATTATTAAATATTTGATATCCATATTAATAACAGAAAAAATACTGATAGCAATAAGAGATTTTTTAACAATTTCTATTTTTAAAGTTTTGCCACTATACCCTAAGGAGTTTAAAGCCGTTAAATTCAATAAATAAAAAGGAAAGTAAAAACCTTCGATGTATAAAAGAATCAAATATGGGACAATATGAATCCATTTTTCTGTTAAAAAAATTAAAACAAAATCATGGGCTGTGATCATTAAAATACTAAAAATGGGGAAAACAATATAGGCCATAGATCTGACCATTTTAATATAATTCAGCCGGTATTGTATTAAATCATTCTGTAAAACAGAAAAAGTTGGGAAATTAACTTTATTAAATACAATTGCAACTTGCATGACAAACAGATCGGAAAATCTCCTAGCTCGAGCATAAAAACCTAACTGATCTATGTGATAGTATTTTCCAATAAGAACAAAATATATGTTTGAAAAAAAAGCATTCAATACACCCTGAATCAATATTTTATAACCATAACGGTACAATTTTTTAAAGACTTCATAATCAAATTTATACACTGGTCGCCAACTACTCTTAATCCAAAGCAGCAATAACTTTATGCAATCACCTAATAACATCTGATATATTAATGCCCATACACCATATCCTAAATAGGCAAATGCCAATCCTATAATCCCAGACAAAAAGGAAGAAATCGCGTTTATCTTTGCTGTTACCTTAAAGTTCAGATTTTTTATAAGAATTGTTTGTTGAACATTAGCGAGAGCGTTTATAACTAGATTAAGTCCTCCAACACGTGTTATTCGCACTAACTCTGCAGTATCGTAAAATGCCGCAATCATCGGAGCACTAAAGTAAAAAATCAAGTAAAATAAAATTGAAATAGTTAGTTGAAAATAAAATACAGTAGAATAATCAATTGTCGTTGTATCCTTCTTTTGTATTAAAGCATCAGACATACCACTCTCAAATACCCATGTAGCTATCCCCCAAAATAATAACATCATTCCAAGCAAGCCATAATCTTTTGGTACAAGTAAACGAGCTATAGCAATACTAAATCCAAATTTTAATATGAAGGCGCCAAACGAGTCTATACTACTCCACAAAAAAAGGCTTATCTTATTATTTTTTGTTTTACTCACTTGCTTACCAAGTTGGTATTTTCACTGACACTCTTTACACAAAGAATAGCAAACGAATATTTTTGCAGTCGGAAAAAATTTAATATTATCTGGCTTATATTTGATATAAAGACTCCGAACTCATAAGGATGTATTTTAGGAATAGAAAACATACCTCTTAAGTTACGTAGCCCATTAATTCCAATCACTTTAAATTTTGCTTTTTCCATCTCATCGAATTTCCAACCAGAAAGATGTTCTTGAAATGGATTGTTATCATGTGGCGGTTGAATCAGAAAGCCATTCGGAGTAAAAATCACAATCTTTTTACGGGCGATTTTCTCCATATTTTCGAGAAGCTTATTTCCATCTTCTTTGCTTAAATGTTCTATTAAATCAAACGCTGCGACACAATCAAAAGACTTAGGTTCTACTATATTAAGTATTTGTTTCACGTCTCCTTTAATATACTCATCATACACATTATTCTCTTTTGCACTTTCAATCGATGGCTCGAATAAATCAATTGCAGTGATATGGAAAATTTTATTCAGTTGCCTTAAATAACTATTTTTTCCAGCACCAAGTTCTAATACAGTTTTGCAATCAGAAACATTATCTTCCAAATGATCAAAGAATAATTTTTTACTAAAATACTGTTCTCTAAATATTCTTTTTAGAATTCTTCGAAATCTCATGTATTGAACCCTTAGTTTTCTAATTATTTTTTAATTTTCTTAAAGAGATGATTTAGTGTGACATTGTCTAATTTCAATGCAGTAAGAACTAACAATAAAAATGATTTATAAAATCGTCTATTTACAAAAACAATTTTTGGATTAATTCTTAATGTATAAATCAAATATCGGAGTGCAACTATTGGATTTTTATGATATTTAAGTACACTACTCGATATATTAATACAAGCATTGGAAAACTTTGATATAAAAAATTGCCTCATTGCATCTTTGAATTGGGGACGCCGTTCAAGATCGACTACAGACATAAACTGGTCCAAAACAGCCAGGACCTTATCATGTTTAGTTAAAAAATCAGTATATTCTGCCTGATTTTTATGCGATCTTCTATTAACAAGACTTTCACCTAATACTGCTATTGGAAAACTATACAATACCTTCGGCCAATAAAATTCATCAGTTGCTAGAACATCTGGTTGAAAAAAACCAATTTTTCTTATCCTTTCCATATTGAAAAGTACCGATGAACAAGGGATGTAAGAATTTTGTTCGGTTACAAACTCATATATCTGACCCTTGGAATAAATTCTCTCTTCGCTAAATTCTGTTTGCCTAAGTGTAACTCCATTTTCATCAATAAAATCTTCCTTTCCTCCGACCAAAGCCAATTCTGGTTTTTCAGAAAACATTTTGATTTGCTTTGCAAGTATATCAGGCTTTAATTTATCATCCGAATGCAACAAGAGGACATATTCACATTGGGCTAACTCAAGACATTGATTCCAATTTTTTTGATACCCAATATTTGTTGGATTTATAATTAGTTTTAAATTATTAATGTTATGTTTTTCTGTATATTTTTTGACTATTATTGCCGTACTATCATCGGAATGATCATCAATAACTAGAATTTCATCAACAGGATACGATTGCTCAAAAATACTATCCAAAGCATCAACTATGAATTTCTCAGAATTATAAGATGGAATAGCAATTGTAATTGTCTTCATCGCATAAAAGTTTAGTTATTCAATTTTCCCAAAATATATACATCATAATATTGGCCATCCGTCCAGTAGTGCTCTTTTAAGGTTCCTTCAATCAGGAATCCTAATTTTTTGTACAAATTTAAAGCCGTTTGATTGAATGAAATGACCTTCAAGGAAATTTTATGCAGATTAAGCGAATTAAAAACATAATCTAAAATCAGTTCCATCGCCTCATATCCATATCCATGGCCACGAGCACTTTGACTGCCTATAACAATTCCAAGATCACAATTCCTACTTAACCAGTTAATATTTTTTAATTGGATATAACCAACCAATTCTTCTTGTGTTTTTTCTTCGATTCCAAAATATATTTGGTGATTGTCTTTGCTGGTTAAATAACTTTTGTACCAAGTTTCTTCTAATTCATCTGTTACTGGAAAAGGATGCATCATAGCATACTTTTTAACGTCTCGGTCTCTTCTCCAAATAACTGTTTTTGTAAAGTCATTCAATTGAAGATTCCGCAAGCGAATTTTTTTACCTTCCAACATTTTTTATTCTCATTCCAAAATAATTTTATTAGCAAGGCTTTTAGCGTATTTATTAGCGTAAGTAAGCACAGCGTCCCGAGAATCACCTTGCACAAGAACGAATCCAGAGCGAACACCACTGTGACAAATCCTCGATGTCTTATCTCCAGGTTGCAAAAAGACACCTATCTGGATTACTTCATCATTCAAAAGTATGTCATCATAATTTTCAATTTTTTTCACAACTCTATCCGCTTCCAGTTCAAAATATTTGATATAGGAATATTTATTGTATAATTGCCGCAATTCCGGTTTTTCCCCGAATGCCACTTGAATCGCCGCTTTATCCATATTAATTCCTGTCGAAGCTAAGGTGAGATATGATGAGATAAAATCCCCCCCTAGCCGAGCGCCAATTTCTATCATTTTAGGCCCATCATCCGTCCACTTAAGCTCCGCATGGGCCGCCGAATTATCTATTCCAAGAGCATTAATTGCATTGATCACAACTTTGTTCATTTCGCTTTTCTGCTCTTCAGTTAAATTTGCAGGTTGCAAATGACCCATTTCAACTGTATTCGGGAATGGAGTTATAAATTTTTCCGTATATTGGATAACGGTTGTTTTACCCATATAAGTAATTGTTTCAATACTATATTCAGGTCCATCGACAAATTCTTCAATCAGCACAGAGCCATTAGAAGCAAATGATCGAGTTTCAGATATATACTGATCAATTTCAGCAAAAAGATTAATTTTATAAACACCACGACTGGAAAATGAATCAACGGGTTTTAGAATAAGGGGATAAGTCAGTGAAGCGAGCAGATCGCTTGATATCTTCTCATCTGGCGAGAAATGAATGCCTTTCGCACATGGGACACCATGATCTTGCCAGGATTTTTTCATCAAAAGTTTATTTGTGCATCTTCTAACAATATCTTTCGAGTGAAAAATGAAGCCTAAATCATCGGCAAGCCTTGCCATAAGATGCAATGGATTTTCCATTTGACCGGTAACAATACCTGACACATGATGATTGACTGCAATCTTTTTTGTTGTTTCGTAGTCATTCCGTTCAACGGTGTAAAAGAAGTCAGCCACTTCCCTTGCTGGAGCTTCGAACGATGGATCTATTACTACTGAAATCAAATCCAGGTTTCTTGCTGTATTGACAAGTGAAAGCTGATTTAAGCCTCCCCCGAATATTAATATGCTTTTTTTCATAACATCAAACTATTCATCACTTTGCGAGTTGCGACAACAATCGCATCTCTTTCAGCTTCCGTCAAATCAGGATAAATCGGCAACCGCAACAGACCACCAAAAAACTTCATGGAATTCGGAAAATCGTCATCGGTTCCCAGGTGAGAATAGTATTTATTCCGGTGCAATGGGGTATAATGCACATTTGCATTGACACCTTCCGCCCGCAATGCGTCAAGAATCCAATATCGATGTTCCGCAGGGACTAATATCCCGAAAAGATGCCAGTTGGTTTTAGCGCCTTCGGTTTGTTTGATAAATTGCAAATTAGGGAGATCGCCCAATTCTGCCTTGTATTTCCGGGCAATTATCTCGCGTTTTTGGTTCATCCAGTCGAGTTTTTGCAGTTGCTTGATTCCGAGTGCACCATTGATATTGGATTGCACATAAGAATTTCCAATGCTGACATATTCATAATAGCCACGGGTAATGTTATCTGTCAGAAATGAGTATTTATTTGTGCCTTTTTCACGCAGGATTTTCACTTTTTCAGCAATAGCATCGTCATTCGTCACCAAGGCGCCACCTTCACCTGTCGTCAGGTTTTTTGTGCCATGGAAGCTAAAAGTACTCACATCGGCCAGGGTTCCGGTTTTGCGTCCTTTGTATTCAGCACCAATGGATTGGGCTGTATCGTGCACGACATATAAATTGTGTTTGCGAGCAATGGCGGTAATCTCATCCATCTCTGCAGGATTTCCAGCGTAATCAACCGGTGCGATTGCGACTGTATTCTCATTAATTGCGGCCTCAACCATTTCCGGATCGATATTGCCATTATCTGGATGAACATCAACCAGTTTGATTTTCAATCCATTTAATAAAGCACCTAAAGCCGTAGATGTATAAGTGAAATTTGGCACGATCACCTCTTTTTCCGCAGGAAAATCTTTTACGCGAAAAGCCAAATCAAGAGCAACTGTACAGGATGGCATAAACAAAACGTGTTTAGCACCGAGATATTCAGCCAGCATTTTTTCAAATTCACGGCATGCTGGACCATCACCACTTATAAAAGTGGATTTGACTGCATCGTAAACAGCCTGACAATCATTTTCATCCAAACATGGTTTGTGAATGAGAATGGTGGATTCTGAAACTGGTTGTCCTCCGTTTACTGCGAGTTGATTTTTATTCATAATTATTGATCCCGAGCTTGTAGGATTGGTTCTGTGCATGGCCAATCAATCTTTAACCGATCATCGTTCCATTTTAAAACCACCTGGGCGGCTGCATCGATATATTCACCTGCATAAGCCAATTTATAATGATATATCGCCTCTTTCTCACCAATGACATAGTACCCGTTTAAAAAAGACGGTGGAACCAGGACTTGCACTTTATTCTGATCATTTAAATGCCATGATTCCCATTTCAAGTAGGTTGGAGAATCGGGTCGATAATCGACAATGACCTGAAAAATATCGCCTTTAATACACGTCACTAACTTCCATGTTTTTGAGTCACCATGCATTCCTCTTAAAACATTAGGTTTGGATTCTGCAAATTTATCATGAATGAATACGATATTTTCAGGAAGGTATTTCTGATAATGTTCCTTTGAATATGTTGTAAAAATGCTGCCACGTCGATCGTAATTAACGGAAGGCTGGAATGTAAATACGTCATCGAAAATTTTTGATCTTCCAACAATTAAATCAAACGCCATTTTATAAGTGTACTCCGTTTCGGGATAAATTTTTAAAATCTGCCTGAGTCATAATTTTTACAAGTTTCGTGAATTTAGTTTTCGGCTCCCATCCCAATTCATTTTTAGCTTTTGTTGCATCACCTAACAACAGGTCAACCTCTGCTGGTCTATGATAACGAGGATTGATAACAACGACAGCCTGGCCTTCTTCCAAATTATTTTTTTTATTCCTTCTAACAGGTTTCTGCAAAATTCCTTTTTCTTTAATACCTGTTCCTTCCCAGCCAATGACCATTCCCAGTTCCAGAAATGCGAGTTCAATAAACTCACGCACCGTATGTGTTTCACCAGTCGCAAGAACATAATCCCTGGCTTGTGGTTGTTGAAGCATTTGCCACATCCCTTCAACGTATTCTGGTGCATAACCCCAATCGCGTTTTGCATTGAGATTTCCAACCTCAAGTTTATCTTGGTAGCCAAGTTTGATTTTTGCGGCAGCCTGGGTAATCTTCCGGGTAACGAAAGTCTCCCCTCTCCGCGGGGATTCATGATTAAATAAGATACCATTACAAGCAAACAGATTGTATGCCTCCCGGTAATTTTTTACAATCCAGAACGCATACAGCTTAGCACATCCATATGGGCTGCGTGGATAAAAAGGTGTAGTTTCGGATTGCGGAACTTCTTGCACTTTTCCATACAATTCCGATGTTGATGCTTGATAAAATTTCGTTTCAATTTCCGTGTCACGAATCGCATCAAGCAGGCGGATTGTCCCTAGTCCATCAACTTCTCCTGTGTACTCGGGTACCTCGAAAGAAACCTGCACGTGGCTTTGTGCCGCAAGATTATATATTTCGTCCGGTTTAACTTCTTTTAAAATTCTGTTAAGATTACTGGAATCTGTTAAATCGCCGTAGTATGCGCGAATCCGATCAAGTCCATATTTCTCAACGATTGGATCTATTCTTCCGGTATTAAAAGAACTGCTCCGTCGCATTACTCCAATGACTCTGTATCCTTTTTCCAAAAGAAATTCAGCTAAATAGGAGCCATCTTGTCCGGTTATACCTGTTATAAGTGCTGTTTTCATAAGTTGTTCAACTTTGCTTCAAATGTGCTGTATTATCGAGAAACCAATCGTAACTTTTTCTAATTCCGTCCTCCAACGCTATGCTGTGTTTCCAGCCTAATTTATTTAGTTGAGTAACCTCCAATAGTTTCCGGGGCATGCCATCCGGTTTTGTTGAATCCCAACGTATATTTCCAGTAAAACCAATGATCTCTTTAATTAATTCTGCCAAGTTTTTTATTGAAATATCCTCGCCACATCCAACATTGATCGTTCCATGATCTCGATCTATTCGATTGTTATCCATGAGGAATACTGCTGCATCTGCTAAATCGTCTACATACATGAATTCCCGTCTCGCGTTTCCTGTACCCCACAGGACAACCTCTGTATTTTTCATCTTTGCTTCATGGAACTTTCTTATCAAGGCAGGCAGCACATGCGCAGTTTCCAAGTTATAATTATCACCTGGTCCATAAAGATTCGTCACTATAAGCGAGTTAAAATTCGTATTATATTGGCGATTATAGCTATCACACAATTTTATTGATGCAATTTTGGAGATGGCGTATGGTTCATTTGACTGCTCTAATTTTCCAGAGAGTAGACTATT
>JACKPA010000032.1 GCA_024233865.1 Leptospiraceae bacterium
AGGCAGAAAGGTAGATATTACAAAACTTCTTAATGGAATCGAAAGCCAAGAAAAGCGAGAAAGAGAAAATATTACATTTATACAAAACCAAACCAATATTAACGAACAACGAAATATTCAACAAAATACCCAAATCAATATTTACGTCAACTTCTTTGGAGATTTTCACAACATCAAAAACGATACAAGCATGTCCGAAGAGGAGAGGGAACAAAAGTTGTATGATAAAGTGGATGAGATGGATGAGGAAATTAAAGATATAAACCATTACGAAAAAATTATCAAGAAACATCATCGTTTATCTTTTTTTGAGCATTTAAACAGAAAATCAAAAACTTATCTTATATCCGCTGAATTTCTTTTAGATGAACTCCAGAAAATAGAAGGTATAGATTATTCTCCAGTAATTCTTCAATATAATAGAACGATTGAAAATGAATTAAAACTAGAATTATTCAATTCTTTTTATAGCTACTTTAATAATCAATCTCTTAAACTTGAACCACTTCTACAACAAGATAAATACGCAAATTCAGAAAATAAAGTGTTTGTAAACTTCTTACGTAGTAAAATTGGGGGCATAGTAAGCTTAGGATTTATGGCGACTGTATTGAATAATGCAACTAAATTGAAAGATAGTGAACTCCTTATGGTTTTTTATAGTTTCTTAGAGAAAAAAATTGCTTTGGATTTCTTTTATTCTGATGTATTAGATAAATTGAAAATAGGTCTAAAGTATAGGAACGATGCAGCTCATCCTGGAGTAGTATACAAACTAACAGATGCTGAAAAATGCCAAAGTCTAACATTGGATATTTTGGATAAATTGTTGAAAAGCTACAAACGAAATATGAAAAATAATGTTGACAATGATCTTTAAAAATCTCATATTTTCAAATTATGCCACACAATAAAAATATAGAAACTTTTGAAGAATATCTTCAAATCTATGGTCTCATAGAAAGCAAAGGACAGTATTTTCAAAAATACATAAGAAAAATCCATCCACAAAAGATTACACAGAAAAATATGGATGATATAATGATGGCTATCAATAATGGAAAAATAGATTCTTATGAAGGACGAATTAAAGATGCCATTCCTTTTTTTAATAAAGTAAACGAAAATTTTATGGTCTACGGGAGAGAAAGACCAAAGGGTTGTATATTTATTAACAAAAATAGTACTAAAGAAGAATCAAAAAATCTCCAAAAAGACCCTGTTTATAAAACCTTTCTGATGTCTTATTTATCCATTCTCGCAGACAAAGGAAGCGTAAATATGAACATGCTCCGAGCTTGGGAAGAATTGGAATTTCCTCTTGCATTTCTTACTTTTATTGATACCGCCATCCAAGATAAAATCGTCATCCGATTTGAATATTTTAGTGACAGGAAGCAAGCGACAAGCCAAGTAGAAAGATTTGTTCCTGTAAAATTAAATTTTCAAGATAAATATTGGTTTTTAATTGGTAGAAAATTGGATGATGATATTTGGATTCAATACCTCCTTTATGGTATAAAAAATGTTGTTCCTGTTTTAGATAAAGATGGTAATTTTGAAAAGTGTAAGCACTTGCCAAAATTTGATCTTAAAAAATTTTATGAAAATACGTTTGGTTCGGCTATGCTAAATTATACCGACCCAGTTACCATTACTTTACAAATCCCTAAAGGCTACAGAAATGCCATATCCAAAAGACACAACGATATTGGAAAATGGGTAGACGATGAAACTTGGGAAATTACAACTTGTGCTCCAAACGAAGTGATTGACTTTGTGTTCAAATGGGGAGGGCATATCAAGATACTTAGCCCCGATACTGTTATAAAACAATTTAAGGAAAGGTTGAAAGTGTTTAACGAACAATACAAAAAAAAACGTAACCCTAATAAGCAAATTCTTCTTTGATATCCCATTCCGCATTGAACAACGGCTGCAAATAGCCTATTGAGCACTCCTTTAGAGAATAGAACAATATATCTCTCTTACTCGCTGTTTGAAAAGAAAGACCTAAGTTTGCTTCCCAAAACTCTAACGGTAAAAACCCATCTTCTAAAAATTCCGGGAAGTAATAATCTAAAAGGTAAAAAAACCACTTTCGAGAACGATTCTGAGTGATAAAGCTTACATCTTGGAGCAATTTGTCTTTGAGTGATGCTTTACCATCTACTCCACCTCTATCCACATACAAGGGGATTTGATTTGATTTCAAAAAACCTCTTTCTTTCCATACTCTTTTTGATGATTCAATAGAAATAATGTATTTTTCAAATTCAGTTCTACTAAATAATGTCTTTACATCTTGGTAGGAAAGTTTGGTTGTAGAAAGTTTTTCCAATAATAAATCAGCTCGTAACCACCACCAAGAGTATACTCCTGGTGTATCCGGAACTTCGTCTTTTATTTCTTGGATTTTTATGATCTCTCCTTTTGTAAGAGACGTTATGAAAATTGTTCTTTCGTCCATTGTAGTTCCTTTTGAAAGTGCTTAGCTCTTAATGAAATTATTTTTCATTTCTTGTACTTCATCATCCATCATTTCATCTCCTTTGTACCAAAAGTTTAACAAGACTTCTTGGTTGTTTTTTACAAATTCAAAAATTGCAGAAAGCGTCTTTGTATCAACCTCTAGATCACCTGTAAGAACTTTTGGGTCATCGGATATACTGATTGAAATAGACGATTGTTTACTTCCTGGTTTTTCAAAATATTTTATTCTTGGTCCATGAGAACCCTGTTTCGTACTGATGTAAATGACACCTTTAACACCCGTTTTGCTTTCGGGTAAATTTGCCATTTCAAAGTAGGTTTCTTTTTCAGAAAATAGTTTTTTCTGAACTTCTTTCGCTGTTAAAAAATGTTTATTTTCATCCAACTTTTTGTATCCTTTTCACTAACTCAGGTGTGCTTATTTTGTGATTCCAGTAGTCCAACAAAACGTCTTTATTCAAGATAATAAATTCTTGAAGTTCAAATTCTGTTTTATAAACTAATATTCAAGAGTAATTTCATTAAACAAGCTTGGATACCAGATTGAACTTTTTCTATTGAGGATACTATAGACAACCCACTACCCAATTTTTTCACCGTTTTAACTTCAATTAGTTCAGTTTGGAGCCACAATTTTCCATTTTTTTGACTGATTACTGTATACAATATAAAATCAGTTTCTATAAAATTTCCTATTTTTCGAATCATTTCTTCACTTTTTAAATCATCAGTAGAAGATTCGAATTCACTTAGTGCTTCATCGACTATATCTTTTTTTAAAACTTCATAGAAAGAATAGATTTGAATTTTCTCATTTAAGTAATTCCAAATTAGATTTGTTTCTTGTTTTGTTACCCCATCCAATCCAACAACTGGTAAGATTGCTAGTTTACCCACTAAAATAGAACTCTTATCTTCTTTGATTTTATCACGCTCATCTTCTTGTTCGACATATTCATCGTCAACCTCATTTATTTCCTCTTCTATTGACATATCCGTATCATCTTCATCTATGTCTTCATCATCCGTATCTTCATCTATGTCTTCATCATCCGTATCTTCATCTATGTCTTCATCATCCGTATCATCTTCTTCTATGTCTTCGTCATCCATATCTTCATCATCTGTATCATCACTATCGTCTGAATCATCATCGGATGACATACTCCAAGCTAATTTTAAAAGCCCTTTGGCTGCTGATGCCGCAGTGGCTACAGCTTTTTCTGATTCCCATTTTTGAATAAGTTCTTCTACGCTAATCCAATTATTATCTTCACCTAAAATTAAATCTGTTGACAATAAATTTCCTTCACGAATGAATTGTTTGATTTGTTTGAGTGAGTATGGTCCAAAAGATTCTTCACCTCTAGTAACTGGAAACTTGATAGGAATATTGAAAATTTGGCAAAGTTTTTTTAAAGTTATCCATTCATCAATTCCCTCGAACCAACATAAATCATTAAGCACAAAGTTATGATTTTGGATGAGTTTTCTTAACTTTTTTAATGAAAAAGGACCATATTGTATTTCTTCTTTTTGAATGATTACCCATTCCAATTTCTCATTATTCAGTACAGACTCTAGCGTTACCCATTCCTCCATTCCTTCTGTCCATACAAGGTCAGTTCCTAATAGTTGTCCTGATTTAAAATACGCTATCATATCTTGGTAAGCATAAGGACCATATTCGGAACCATCGCGAGATATGTTAAAATTCTTACTCAAATTACTTGATTTTTTTAGTAATTTGTACAAAGGAGTTAAATTGGTTGAACTGTTTTCTGAAGCCATATCAGTCAGATATATACTTCCTTCACTTATATATTTCAAAAGTTCTTTTTTTGAATACGGACCAAAAACTTGTCCGTCCTTATTAATTGTATATTTCATGATTAGAATCCTTATAAAAAAAATGATAAAAAAATTAAGGTCATTAGATTCGCCTAATGACCTTAAAAGGTAAGAACTATATAACCGGATTTTGGTGCTTTGCTACCTTTTTATAGTACATGTAATTACCTCGTAGAGGATAATAAAATATCCAAAAAAATGCTGCTATACCTGCAGTAAACCCTGTTGTAACAATACATACTATTGCAGATAGTATCAATCCTTTGGATAAAGCCCAGATTATACCAAAGAAAAATGCTGCCCAATTCCATTTACCTTTATAAGCCTCATTAGATTGTTGAATTCTATTAAACTCTTCTTGGTAATAAGGCTTAAGATACAAAAAACTTTGGTTTTGTTGTTGGTAAGCTTGTTGAGCCGGTTGATTTGGCTTTGGTGGTGGCGGTGGTACATTTGTCATATTATTTCTCCTTATTTAAATTTAATGCATAAAAAGGTTATTGAACCCAGTTTTTGCTGACAACCTTCCCGTTTTGGAAGTAAACTAATATCCCTTTTCTTTTCAATCCTAGCTTTGTTCCTGCACTCCTATAAACCCATAATTCCGTCTTTCCTAATCCTTCCGTAACGTCTTCCGTCTTTTCATCAGGCTTTTTACCGATAGTTTTAATTACTTCCTCATGAGACATACCGATTTTGATTTTCTCATAATTCTTTTTAGTTACCTTGAAAAACTGAGCAGAAGCTCCAGTAACACTAATCAAAAATACGATAGGCATGATTAAGGTTGTTAATCTCTTCATTGTTATCTCCATTTCTTGAAATATATCCAATCCTACACTATTCAAGAATGGATTACAAGGTTACCAGTATACCTAACAAATTCTACTATAGCTTTAAATGTGGTACGATTTTTGCTAAAAGCAGTTGGTAGAATTTTATTTCCCATGGTGAATTTGCTTTGGATAATAAGGAATACGCAGGCAATTGGTTTTCTAAAATTCATCCTTTGGAAACCGGTTTCTATGTACACCAAATCAACTTGGCAAAAGATAAATTTTACTTTAGCCGATTGAGTTATAACAAATACAAAAAATGGGAAGAAACAAGATTTACCGGTTTTGTAGAAAGTGCTTCCAACGGATACACATTAAAAAGCAAAATGTGTGCTGTTTATGGAAGCACTAAACTTGGGGATAAATGGGCTCTTATTCGAGTTTTTGATTGTGAATACATACAATTTTCCCTGGTCAAGTTGGGAAGCAATACAATAGAACTTTTACCCGATTCAAACTTGGAAGGAGACGAGCATCTCCAAAAGTGGATACCTCTACAAAAAGACATTTACCAATCAATTGTTATCCGAACAAATGGTTTTAAATTTTTTATATAGGAAAGTGCGTTTCTCCGATATAAAGCGAATGGTATGTTTGAATGTATCTACAGACTGCAATTTGGAATTTTACCATTTGCTTGGGCTTGTTTGTATTTTTTCAAAGACTCATCCATGTGATCTTTTAAATTTTGTATCCTTGTTTCGCCAGAAGGGTGGGTAGATAGAATTTCAGGAGTGCCAGAACCTCCGGCTGCTTCCATGTTTTGCCAAAGTTTTATACTTTTTCTTGTTATTTTATCTAAGTTCATACAACCACCTTTTTAAGCTTATTCTAAATAACACGGATTAGTTTATCAAAATATCAGCGTCTATCTGTTTAATTTTATTTCCCATGGTGAATTTGTTTTGACATCTATCCCTTAGATAGATAACCTTTATAAAATATTACGATTCTTTTAAAAAACTATGGTTAATATGAATAACTTCAAGAATTACAAACAATTTTTACAAGCTTTAATTTATCATTTTAAATTAATATTTTTAATTACTTTTTACTTTGAATTAGCCCTGTATGAGTAATGATATGGAAATTATTGGCAAGTTAAAAAAACTTGGCTATAAGTGTAAACAGGTTTCTTATGAGGATTTTTTAGAAAAAAGGGAATATACGAGATATAAAGGTTTTCGTTATGTTATAGATAATACGGAAAATGTTATTGGGTTAAAGTTTAATTATTCCATTCATATGGAGCCTCAAAAAATACCCAAACAAATTTGGGAATTAAAAAACCTCAAATGGCTCTTTTTGAATGGTAATAATTTGAAAGATATTCCAACGTTAGTAACTAATTTTCAGAAACTCGAAGTATTGGATTTATCCTCAAATGAACTGAAAAAATTACCGGAATTTTTGACCCAACTAAAGAATCTCCTAGATTTAAATATTTCCTCGAATTTTGATTTGTTAAACTTGCCGGAATTTATTGGCAGTTTTCCAAATCTTCAAAAGCTAAATATATCTAGTTTAAAGATTAAACAATTACCCGACACTATTTCCAAACTTACAAATTTAACTGAGCTGGATATATCCAGTAACGAATTGGAAAGTTTCCCGGAATCAGTTTATGCTTTAAAAAATCTTCAAAAGCTAAACATATCCGGAATCCAACTATCGGAATTGCCAAAAAGCATCGGAAAACTTAAAAAACTTATCGAACTAAATTTATCAAGTAACGGTCTTAAGGATATTCCTGATTTCATCAGTAGTTTAACAAATCTTAGGAAACTGAATCTCTCATTCAATTCTCTGGAAAGAATTTCAGAGAGTATAGCTAAGTTATCAAAACTCACCGATTTGGATTTGTCAATGACCGGTTTAAATGAAATACCGGAGTCTATCTGTCATTTGCCTGGTCTTATAAAATTAGACATCAGCAGTAATGAAATCACTTCCATTCCAAATTATATTGGAAAGTTAAAGAAATTATCCGTTTTGAACTTGGAAGGTAACAACGTACGTTCTATTTCAAACGCAATAGGGAATTTGACCGATTTAACGGAACTCGATATTTCTAACAATCAAGTCAGTAGCCTCCCAAATAGTATGAGAAAACTGAAAAATCTAAAAAAGCTAATTCTATCTTCCAATAGCATCCAGGATATTTCTTCTTTATCTGATCTTGGTAATCTGGAAGAATTGAGTCTATGGGAAAATCAAATTAAGGAAATTCCGGAAGGGATAACATCACTGAAGAGTCTCCAAGATTTGAACCTATCGGAAAATAGGATTGAGAAAATACCTGATTCTATTGGAAATTTGCAAAATTTATCTTACTTGAATTTGAGCGAAAACCAGCTTACTTCTATTCCAACCACAATTGGAGAATTAACAAACTTAATAAACCTTTCTCTTTCTAAGAATAATATATTATTTCTACCTGAGTCTATTTTAAAACTAGAAAATCTTGAATCTATTGGCTTAAACGATAATCAATTACCGTTAGATCGCTCCGAATTGAATGCCAACGCCCAAGAACTCTTGGAATACTACTTTGAAAAAATCAAACAAAAGGAAAGCGTCTATGACTACAGAGTTCTTATACTCGGAGAAAGCCAAGCCGGAAAGACTCGCTTGATCGAAAGGTTGATTCATAAAGAATTCCATGAAGGTCAAAGGACGGACGGACTCGAAACTAGAACGTGGACGATTTCTCTACCGGAAGACAAGAAGACTACCGTACGGTTGAACCTTTGGGATTTCGGAGGACAAGAAATTTATCATTCTACTCATAAATTTTTTCTTTCGGAAAATAGTTTGTATATGTTTCTGTGGGACACAAACCAGGGTAGAAAGGAATATACCTTTGAATACTGGCTGAATATCATTGAAAGCTATGGAGGTGATAGTCCGATTCTGTTTGTGATCACCAAATCTGATGAAAAGCCAATGGAATTGAATTACCACGAACTACAGGAACGTTATCCACAGATACAAGGTTTTTATAAAATTAGTAGTAGAACAGGTCAAGGAATAGAAGAATTAGAGTTGGCAATTCGAACGTTAGTTTCCAAGAATCGTCCTCACTGGGAAACTAGAAAGTGGGAACACAACTGGTTGCAAATCAAAAATGAACTCATATCCAACCCAAATTACAAAATCAGCTATGAAAACGACTACTTCCCGATGTGCAAGAAATACAACCTATCGGTTGAAGAAGCCAAGTCGCTTATTGAGTTCCTCCGTTATACAGGTCATGTATTGCATTTTCCGGATAGTAAGATTAGCAATTTGAAAAATTCGATTATCCTAAAACGGGAACAAATCATAGCTCCTATCTATAAGGTATTGGAAATAGAAGAAATAAAAAATAGAAGAGGAATCGTTTACAAAAAAGATTTTTATCGAATTATCCAAGGTGACAAAACACAAACCGAATTTTTGTCGGATTTAATTATCGATATTATGTGTGAGTTTGACCTCTGTTTCCAATTGCAAAAAGACAAATACTTGATTCCAAGTCTTTTGTCTGAAGAGCCGATTCATTTGCTTTGGAACTATGCGGATAACTTACAAATCGAATACCACTATAACTTTTTTCCTCCCGGATTGATGGAACGATTTTTGGCTCAGCTCAAAGATTTTATCATACAATTGAATAAGGAAAGCTATGCTTGTTGGGAAAGCGGAGCTTACGTTCAAAAGAAAGAGTCTTATGGGTTTGTCCATTGCAACCGATACGACAGAAAAATCATCTTAAAGGTGTTGGGAGAAGACGTGAAAGAAAAGCAAGAATTTTTGACCATTTTGCGAAACGACTTGGATAAGGTTTGTAAGCGTTACAATAAATTAAAAATTGAAATGAAAGTTCCTTGCAATTGTAGTACAAATTGTGACTATAGGTTTCCCTATCAATTCCTGCGTGGGCTCGAAAGAGAGAAAGAAACTCACACACACTGCCAGCTTTC
>JACKPA010000033.1 GCA_024233865.1 Leptospiraceae bacterium
TCAATGTCCACCCAGGGCTAATTGTAAGAATGGGTCTTAAATTTATACCCGCAGTAAAGACGTATTGTAAAAGTCTATCTGTTAGAATATGCCAGTTTTTATTGATCCAATCAATATTTTTAAATTGACTGATAATCTTTGTAATGCGACCATATTTTACTTGGAGGTTAGCTATTTTTTTTCCTTTCGAAAGATCGGGAGACCAGTGAATTTGGTTCATAACACTTGCAGGTATCGTACAGATACAAATATCAGCTTTGTACTCTTTACCATTTTTAATTTTGACAGAAACAGCTTTCTTGTCCTGAGAAATAGAAACAACAGGTTGGTTGATTTTTATTTTTGACTTTCCAATGGAAGAAACCAAGGCTTTGAGTAGAGAATCATTCCCTTTTATCATTTTATATGTTTTGGATTCTGGTTGATTAATATTTACTAAAAGTTGTATAAATTGGTTTGCGGAAATATGACGAAGACTCTCACCATAATATAGGCTATACCTTAACTCCAAAAGAAATAATTCTTTTTTCTCTACACCTTGGTAATTTAAATAATTAGCTGCACTCAGTTTATCCAAACCTTCTTTTTGTTCGACAGCCATTTTTGTATACATTTCACCTATTTTCATCAATATTTTTTGTGTTTTTTCATTCTCTTTTACTTCGTTAAAGGGAATGTATTTTCCGTTTAAAAACATACTCGTTTGGATATTTAGTTCTGCCAATTCAATAGAAAAAGATTCACACAATTTTAAAATATTTTTTTGGTATCCGTAGACAAACTCTCCACCTAGTTCGCTTCGAATGGAAGAAACTGTATCGTAATAAGTGAATATCCTTCCACCGATTCGATTCTTAGCTTCTAAAACCTTTACACTATAGCCGGAGTTTTGTAGCAAGTAAGCAGCATAAAGTCCGGATAATCCAGCTCCAATAATGATTACCGATTTCTTGTGTGTTGTGTTTTCGCTAGTTTCAGGTTCCGAAGAAACCTTTCTAAAATAGAATGTACTAAATAAGGCAGCAGAGTATTGGAGAAAACGCTTTCGATTGATTTCCATTGCTGTTTAGAATCTTCTTTCATATCATTTCTTATTGCAAGTTTTTTTTAATAAATATTTTTTTCTTCTTATAAAATGGAATAATTTTCCAAGAGATTATCAAAGGTAAAATAAGCCTAAGCATTTGGTTGTGCACCATTTTTAGCCTTTGAAATTTCAATTTTGTAGAAATATTTTTCTATAAATAAGTAAAAAATACAAAAAAATAAGCCAAAATTAATAAAATTACCCGAAACTCACATCATTTTGGATTTTCTATTTGGAGTTCCTTACTGATTTTTTGATAAAAAGATAGGTTCAAATTCTTAGCCCTTTCAAAGCCTTCTTTTGTAAGGAAATATTCAAAATCCTTGCATTTGGAAAAGTCATTTGCTTGATAGTAATTTTTTACACATTCTTTAAGAAGTCTTTTTTGATAAAAATTTCCAAGATAAGCTATATCAAATCGGAAATGTTTTCGAAATGGATAGAATAGTCCAACTAACGTCAAAATGAAAATCCCAAAATAAACTCTTTTTTGTCCGGATTGAACTAGTTTGAACAACAGAATATAGGCTACGCAAAGAAAAAATAGTGTAATTTCAGCATATCGAGTTGTTTTCAAAACACTCTCTATTTTAGCTCTACCCGCTGAAATCAAGGAAATTGCACCTAAAAGACCCATAAAAAAAAAGAACACAACCATCAAAAGCTCTCGCTCTTTTGAGGTTTTAAATTTTTGAAAAGAAAAGTAAAATAAAGCTAGAGTAAAACATAAATACACCAATCCGATAAGAAATTCCTTTTGTAAAAATCCGAATCCAAGGGAAAACAAATTCAAAAAATAATTCCAAAAAGCCGGTTCAAAAGGCATAGTTAGAACTGTATTTTCGGTTGGATGAGAACTCCATATCAAAATAAACCACAAAACAGAAAGAAGGGATACAACAGTGAAGAGAATGAAATAGTGCATCTTTTTTCTTACTTGATATAAATATAGGCTTAAACCTGCATAAGCAAGAGAAAATGCAATACCGATTCCATAGGAAAAGAGTGAAAGGGTTATCCATATTACGCTAAACCAAGAATACTTAGGAGGTAACAATAAAAATAACAGTGCCAAAAGAAAAAAGAAAATTACAAAGTGCCAATGAGCACAAATTGCCCATGAATGGTTTTCCCACAATAGAATACAGGAAAACAAAATAAACAAAAATCCACTAGGAATGATATAATATTTTTCTATTAGAAAGCAGAAAAACAAAACGATAGAAATAAAAAATAAAAAATTAAATAAGAGATTGGTGTATATATCCCAATGATTGAATAGATAAAAAAACCAAAAAAGTAATTTTGTAGTTAAGATAAAATTTTCATTGTGAAGAGTAAACAACCATTTTAGATCAAAAGTTGAACTCAACCCACCTTTATCAAACATTGTCCACTCATCATAGAAAGGCATATCCATTATATTGGGTTGCAATACAAGAAAATGCTTCCAAAACAAATAAAATCCAATTAAATACAAAAAAATATTTAGTAATTTTATAAGTTTGGAATTCACTCAGACCTCCCTTTCTACAAAGACTTAATCTTTTCAATGATATTGGTGCTTGACTTTCCCTTAATGTACGGAATAATTTTTACCGTTCCACCGTTATTGGTCACTGTTTTGTATTCAGGTAATTTTTCTACTTCATAGTCCCCACCTTTTACGTGTATGTTCGGTTTGATGAGAGATAAAAGTCGAATTGGTGTATCCTCACTAAATATTGTTACGGCATCTACAAAATCCAAAGAAGCAACTAAAATAGCTCTTTCCATTTCTCCCATTATCGGTCTTTTCTCACCTTTCAGTTTTTGAACAGAAGAATCCGAATTCATTCCAATCCAAAGGAAGTTTCCCATTGTTCTTGCTTCACAAAGATATGATATATGGCCTAAATGAAGTATGTCAAAACATCCATTCGTAAATACAATAGGCTTAACATTTAGAGATTGAGCATATCGTTCTACTTTCTCAATTGATATTATTTTTTCTTTAATTCGCTCTAACATTGTTTAACTCAATAAATCCATTTCCAATAAAGCTTCATAGATTTCTTCAACAGTTACAATAGAAGAACCCAGTTTTTGCACAACAACTCCTGCTCCTGCATTTGCTACAATTGCAGCCTCATACTCAGTTAATCCAGCAACTTTGAAAGCAGTATAGATAGAAATTACGGTATCCCCTGCTCCGGTTACGTCAAAGACTTCTCTTGCTATTGTGGGAATATGGTATATTTTATCAATCTCTTTTATATAGATTGTAATACCTTTTTCACCTCTAGTGATCATCATGGATTCGGTAGAAAGTCTATAACTTATCTCTTTGCAGGCGATCTCAACCTCTTCGTCCGTATACAATTTTTGATATAGGAAAGTGCGTTTCTCCGGTATAAAGCCAATCCCCAAAATCCTTCGACCCTGCTCAGGGCAAGTCCCTGCCATGGCTACCAAAGACTTCCCATAAGATCACTTATGTCAATGTCCACCCAGGGCTAATTGTAAGAATGGGTCTTAAATTTGGATCTTAAAAAATGTGTTACGGGAGCATCCGAATTGGATTTACCCGTTTCATCTTTGAAAAGGTTTTTTTATACTAACGCAAAGAGAGTTTTTAATATTTAAAGTATTGTGTTTATTTAATTTTTCAAATCGCCAAATATATTATTCGTAGATAAAATATTTATTTGATTGTTAAATAATAGAAGGTTTTAAGATTGGATTTTTGGTAATGAAATGATTTTAGAGCCTTCAGAACTTGATACAAAAGAAAGAATTTTAAAAGTTGCTACATCACTATTCAAGCAACATGGTTTTTCTAAAGTAACCGTTGATGATATTATATCTAATCTAAAAATTAGTAAAAAAACTGTCTATAAGTATTTTCAAAGTAAAAAACAAATCCTTAGTGCTATAATCAAAAGAGAACATTCGATTTTAAACGCAGAAACCCAAAAAATTTTGGACAATCCAAATACAAGTCTAAGAGAAAAGCTAAGGTGTCTTGTTGACATTCACCAAGGTAAACAATTGTCAGAAGTCCAATTCTTATTAGATTTAAAAAATAAGTTCCCTGATATATACAACGAACTTGAAGATTTTAGAAGAAAACAAATTCCAAAAAATATTCAAAAAATTATAGAGATCGGAATTCAAGAAAACGAAATCAAGCCTAATATCAATAAAGAATTAATAGGGCTTATTTGTGTAGGGGCTGCCGAAGCTATTTTTAAACCTGAAATTTTGATAAATCTCCCCTTTAGCTTATCCGAAGCAATTGACGAGCTAGTAAACACAATTTTTTTGGAATTTTCATCAGAAAAGAATAAATAAATCAAATTTTACTGTTGACTTTTATATAGCCATGTATATATAGGAAACTATATTATTATCTATAGTTTCCTATATGAAAAAATTTTTCATTTTTTTTATACTTTTACTCTGTTCTTTTATTGTTTTGTTTCCAGGGATTAATGGTAGTGCAGTTCTTGGGCAAGGCGATGAATCTATGCACATAAGCACAGTTAGGGAAAGTGTGCTTAATAATCAAATTTTAATACCTTATCTTAATGGTGCTCCCAATTATTTTAAGCCTCCTTTGCTTTTCTGGATGGCTATTGGTACGGAAAAATTACTCGGTCAACACCTTTGGGTTGACAGATTACCTGCTGTAATAATGGGTTCACTTTCTGTTGGAGTTTTGTTTCTATTATTGCAAGCAGCAAAAACCAATATAGTAAATTCAATTATTACTTCATTTGTGTATCTTTTTAGCATGTCGACCTTTAAATTTAGTCGATTGTTGATGATGGAGCAAGGATTGACTCTTGCATTTTTGCTTGTATCCTATTACTTTATACTTTACTTAAGATTAAGGAAATACTATTGGGTCTTGTTTGCCGGTGTATTCGCTGGAATTGGTAGCCTTTTTAAGGGACCATTTTTTCTCGCTTATACAGGTCTTCTGCTTTTAGTTTGGACAAATTCAATTCTTCTTAGATTTAAATACAAACCCTTTCTATGGAAAGGAAAATCTTATTTAAAAGAAGTCTCTGCGAGTTTTACAGTTTTCCATATAGGAGCAGTCATTCCTATTTTTTTTTGGTTAGGTGCATATTATATTTATCAAGGAAAAGATATTTTAAAATACTTTTTTGTGATTGAGAATATTGGAAAATTCTATTTTGAAAACCAGAGTGAATTAGGAATATTTTGGGGGTGGTTCATGTATACCATTCCTTGGACTATATTGATAATTTATTTACTCTATTATTCTTATAAACAGCCTGTATTTGTATTTAGACACAGGATAGGTAAATACTTACTATTTACTACTATACTGATAACCATTTTACACCTTTTACCAAATAGAAAAGACGCATACTATACAGTCCCTTCCATACCAATTTTATTGGCTGGTATAACGCTTTTACTTCCTAACAAATTATCGCAGGATTTTCTTTCTCCATTAAGAACAAACATACTATTCAACACTATTTTATTGATTCTGCTTCTAATTCCTATTATAATCTTTAGTGGTTATAGTCTCACTTTCTTTCTTACTTTATTTGCAATTCTGCTCTCCGTTATAATTATTGTCTATTACAGAAGGTACTCAACAGATATAAGAATCGCTATATTAATAGCTCTTGTTTATGGAATATCTTTTGTTGATTTCTTTCAATTTGTAATTTTACCAAGTTTGAATTATCCTATCGTTCCAGAACGAATCAAACAACAGATTCAATCAGATGTTTGTATTGTAAGTGAGGAACCATGGGATGCGTATTCTTTTGTAGCTTATCTTCCAAATAAGCAAATTTCTCACACATTTCCTGGACTTAAGAATGGTTGCTTACGTAAAAATCAAGGTCGAATTTTTTTTCGTATTAACCCAGACTTTAATCCTAATTCAGAAAAATCTCTTATTAAATGGAAAGTTTGGAAAAGGAATTTGAATTTTTATGAAATTTTAAAGAATCCAGCACAAACGGAACTATACTTTGATACTGTTTATTATCAAAATACATGGAGCGAGTAGATGAAGAAAGTCATCTCAAATATAAAGATAATTAATTTACCATTTTATTTTATTATTGTTATTAGTTTGGTTGTAATCGTTTCCAAACGATTGTCTTCTAAGGCTAATTTTCATGGTTCAGAACCAAAAGTTTATATACAAAACAACTGTAAAGAAGTTTGTGGATATCTATATGACTGTTTGAATCAAAATATAAAACATATAGATATTGAATCTAGAGCTAAAGGTTTTCATTCTGGGTGTTATGACGGTTGCGTAAAACATATCCATAAATTAGACCATTGTGTTTACAATACAAAATTGAGTTGCACAGATTATGGAATTTGTTTCAAAAACAGTGTCGGTAAGCTATGGAGAAAATAGAAAAAAATTTAAAGGAATTATTTTATGAAACCTATCGCTAATTTTATTGTTGAAAAAACTTTAGTTATTCAATTTATTTTAGTATTATTGACACTAATTGGTTTAACCAGGCTACTAAGCATGCACAGGGAAGCCTTTCCTAACGTAGCTTTAGACAAGGTAGTGATAGAAGCTCCTTTACCGGGTGCAACCCCTGAAGAAATAGAAAGGTTAATTGCCATACCAATCGAAAAAAAACTCAGATCGGTTACGAATATAGACAAAGTTAGGAGTTACAACTTAGAAAATGTAAGTGTTGTAATGGTATTTTTGATCGAGGGTGTGAAAAACACTAAAAAGGTAGTAGATGATATTAAAGATGCCGTAGACTCCGCCGAACTTCCTGGAAATGCAATTAAACCTACGGTAAGAGAAATTACCACAGAAAAACAAGAAGTAATCAGCCTATCTCTTTCTTTAAAGAAAAATGGTTCTAATCCTACGGAAGATTATCGAATATTAAGGGACACCGCAAAAGCCTTTGAAGATAGGCTGATCCAACTAAAAAACGTTGCGGATATAGAAAAAATCGGATATAGAAATCGTGAGTTTTTGGTTGAAGTGAATCCGGATGCTCTCAATGCAAAAGAAATTGGTCTGAATACGATTTTAAATGTATTGGGTTCTAGAAATATAAACGTCCCTTCCGGTACAATGAAAATTAATGGAACTGAATACCTGCTAAGAACAAAGGGAGATTTTGAAGAAGCTAAGGATATGATCAATCTTCCTGTTCTTGGAAATGAAATTGGTTTTTCTACTCTCTTAAAAGATGTTGCTAAAATCTTTGATACTTTTGAAGAGGAAAAAACTTTTGAAAAATTAAACGGAAAACACAGCATAATTTTGAGGGTATGGAAGACCGAGCAAGCTGATATTATTGTAACGGCTGACTCAGTAAAAAAGTTAGTTGAATCCGTCCAAAATAATTACCCTGAAATTGAAATATCCGTATTTGAAGATAAAAGCAAAAATGTTCGTCGACAGTTGGGAGACCTAATTCTAAATTTTGAAACGGGTTTAGTGTTAGTTCTTTTATCTTTGCTTTTTGTTCTTGGTTTTAGGCTTAGTGTGATGATCAGTGCGGCTATTATTTTTATTTTTTTTATTGCATTTATCTTTTTTAAGCAAATCGGAATTACCATTAACACGATTAGCATCTTTGGAATGGTGATGGTACTTGGTATGATGGTGGATAACTCTATTGTTGTTGTCGAAAACACCTACAGGCTAATGCAAGACGGTCTTTCTAGGACAGAGGCGATTCTCCAAACTTTTAGGGATGTGTTAATTCCGCTTTTAGTATCCTTTTTGGTGATCTCCGCTGCGTTTATTCCACTTCTATTTATGAGTGGGATCATTGGGAAATTTATTTTTGGTATTCCAGCAGTTGTTTTGATTACTCTTGTTAGTTCACTTCTTTTTGCACTTGTATTTTTGCCCAACTGGCTAAATATATTTTTACCCCAAAAACTAAAATTAACACCTAAAAAAGAAGAAAATATAGAAGAAAAAGAAGGTATTTTTGGCTTTGTAATTAGGGCATATAAAGCAACCATTGGATTTGCTTTAAAACACAGAGTCTTAGTTTTAATTGCATTCAA
>JACKPA010000034.1 GCA_024233865.1 Leptospiraceae bacterium
CGGTTGAAATACATGATGATAAATTTTGAAGTGCATAAAAAAGTATACCTCATTGGTGCCGGACCTGGTGACCCCGAATTACTTACCATCAAAGCGGTAAATGCTCTAAAAAAAGCAAATGCAGTGCTCTACGATAGGCTTATTTCCAAAGAAATTTTGGAATACGCCCCCAAAAATGCAGCAATGATTTATGTGGGGAAAAAAAAAGGAAATCATTCTCTTCCCCAAGAAGAAATTTGCAACCTTCTGATACAGTTGGCTTCCAAGAATCCTTACGTAGTTAGGCTAAAAGGAGGTGATCCTTTTATATTCGGAAGAGGTGGTGAAGAATACGAAGCCGTTACATCAATGGGGTTGAATTGTGAAGTGATTCCCGGAATTACTGCTGCTATGGGAGCTGCCGCTTCTTTGGGCTTGTCTCTAACCCATAGGGACCATTCTTCGGAAGTTGTTTTGTTAACAGGACATAAACAAATAGGCAAAAATATGACGAATTATCCTGATTTTTCCAAACTCATTTTAAAAAACAAAACCCATATCATCTATATGGGCTTGAGCCAAGTAGAAAGTATTGCAAAGGATATTTTAACAAATAACTCAGGAATGGAAAACTTTCCAGCCATGATCGTCGAAAATGCTACCTTACCCAACCAAAGAACTATTATTGGGACAATATCTAATATTTATAACAAAGCAATAGAAGCAAAGGCTGTTTCTCCGGCGTTGGTTATCTTGGGGGAAGTAATTCGGAATTTTCCGGTTTTGTAATTTACATATATGAGATAAAAAATGTTATACCTATAATACTATGAAAAATCTGCTTATTAAACCAACTCAGTCGTCACCGGAAATTAATTTTAATTTTGAGCAGAACATTCTTGAATTTAGAGGGGTGTCTTATCCGGAAAATACGGCAGAATTTTATGAGCCTGTATTTTTATGGCTTGAAGAGTATTTTCGGACAGTCCAAAATCAAGCTATTGCAATCAACATAGACCTCATTTATTTTAATACCAGTTCTTCCAAGGTTTTAATGGATTTTTTTGATCTACTAGAGGAAGAATCCGAAAAAGGAAAAACTATTACTATAAATTGGTATTATGACGAGGATAATAGCAGTTCTTTAGAAGCGGGTGAGGAATTCCAAGAAGATGTTTCCTCATTAACATTTAATTTGATAGAAAAAAAAATTCAATAATTTCATCTATTAAAACAAATCACTTTTTCTTTCTTTGTTTTCTACAATCAAAACATCACCAACTTCTATTCTTCCCTGGTCATCCTGAAAAACTCCTGTTGTTTCCGCATTCTCTACAATCGAAACGTTTATCTTTTCACCGGTTTTTGGCTTTATGATGTGCGCTTTGGCTCCTTTTTGAATTTTAAAAATATTTGGTCCCCAAGATGTAAATTTAAAGCCATTTGTTCGGATAACAATAGATTGATAAATATCTTTTTGGAAAGGTGTCCACTTTTGGAAATGTTCGTCTCCTTCTAAGTTCGAATCGGGTAAAAGTTCCAGTGTATTGTTTCCTATCTTAGCCAGAGAAAATTGTATGTATTCACAATCAAAAACCCTAATAAGAGCCCACTTGTCTCCTAGTTTAGTACTTCCATAAACGGCACACATTTTGCTCTTTAAAATATATCCGTTAGAAGCACTTTCTACAAAACCGGTAAATCTTGTTTCTTCCCATTTTTTATATTTGTTATAGCTCAATCGACTGAAATAAAATTTATCTTTTGCCAAGTTAATTTGGTGAACATAAAAACCAACATTCAAAGGATGAATTTTAGAAAACCAATTGCCTGCGTATTCCTTATCATCCAAAGCAAATAGAGAGCCAAACGTAGAAATTAAGCACAAAATAATTGAAAATATTAATTTAAAATGATAAATTAAAGCTTGTAAATATTGTTTGTAATTCTTGAAGTTGTTTGTATATCTATTAATCATAATATTTGAAAATCTACCTGCTATTTTTTTAAAAGAATCGTGATATTTTATAAAGGTTATCTGTCTAAGGGATAGATGTCAAAACAAATTTGCCATGGAAAATAAAACTAAACATATAATTCGTTTTTTCTTGATTTTTGTTATTTTTTTATTTATCGTCAATTGCAGTGAAATAAATAAAAAAATTCTTGGAGATGAAGACGATTCTGAAACTAAGCTCTTAACCCAATTATTGGTTCTTAGAGTATTGTCTAATAATTCTAATTGTAGCGGTGGTTTTTGGGTTCGAAACGTCAACACCAATAAATCGTATTGTTCCCAAGCTACGCTTGTCGGTAGCTCAAATAACCTGGATTTATACGTAGAAAACGGACTAGATACCGGGCTAGACTACCAAGATGTTGTAAACAATTTTGAAAGTAAAATTTATCCGGCTGAAACAGAAGCTTTTGGTACTCCTACGGACATCAATAATGACGGGAAAATTACTGTTCTTATTGTTGATATCCAAGACCAAGAATTACTAAGTTCTGGGTTTGTTGCCGGTTTTATGGACCCTGTAAATTTTTATAAGGATAGTAGGGCTTCTTCCATTCGCTCGAATCAAAGAGAAATAATCTATTTGGATGGAAAAGAGCTTATTGCATTAAGGAACCAAGAATTGGCTTTGGGTAGATCAGACACTTTTTTATCAACTTTAGCTCATGAATACCAACATCTTATTCGTTACAAATACGGAGAAGGGCAGGATGATACATGGATTGATGAAGGTTCTAGCGAAGCCGCTAGCGACATAACAGGGTTCGGACCACAAGTAGCCAGGCTTTTGTGTTTTAGGGGTGATTCCGGTAGTTCTTGTAGCGGAGGAGTCGGAGGCTCTACTTTGTTTTCGTGGAATAGTACTTTAAAAAATTATGCATTTGCCTACACTTTTATGAGATATTTGTTTGATGTTTCCGGAAGTAGTGAGCAAGAAAGATATAATTTTTTTAAGGCAGCAGCTTCTGGAGATTCAAACGGTGTTCGAGCAAATTCTGCAGAAAACCTAATTCGGGTTTTTATGTCATCTGCTGCTAAATACGATAGTTCTGTTCTTGGAGCAGATACAAAAACTGTATTTCAAAAGTTATTTGCTTCTTATATTGCTCAGTCTACAGGTTATACGGATTTAAACAATGTTTATTTTGGGAGTACAACTGCCGTTGACGTGGATACTGTAAGGACTTTGTATTCTCTTCCTTCTGATTTTACTCCCACAATATACCAACCTGCATATTCTGCTGCGGCAAAACAATCTTCTTATAGTTTATATCCTTCTCAAGTGTATCGAGTGTCCGGCTCTACTTCCGGATCTCAAGATTCTAATACCGTCATCATAAAAAGAAATTCCAGTGAATTTATAATATTTAATGGCAATATCAACGCTACTTATTCGACAACCGTTTCTGCTTCTATCCAATACCCTTTGGAAATCCCAAAACTTCATAGTAACGAGATTGGTATTGTTTGCCCTATGGATTACCTCAGGCAAGTTCATAAAATCGAAAAAAAAATGTATGATTTAAAATTGGTTAAAAGATTTTAAACTCTATTGTTTTGAGTTTTGAAGGAGCATCAAAAAGTAGTGCAAAAATCTGTCGAAGTTATAGTCGCCCTTTTGTACCAGCCTCAATTAAAAAGATTATAATCTTTTTTTTAATAGTTTTGTTTTTAGGTGACTGTAGTAATAAGAAAACAAATATGACAGATAATCCTCTTTTTTGGCATAACTTATACTATTGCATAGTATTATTTTCCCCACCAACTTTAACAGACAATAAAGACGGAACTATTACTCTAATAGCAGCTCATAGTTTTGATGGAACAAGAAATGCAAAATATATATTGAAAAAATGTTTACAAGGGCAAGTATACCAAAGTTTCACCAATGATTGTTATGGGACTGGTAATTCAGATAATCAATTTGGAGCTATAGCTTATCAATATTGTAATACAAATGATATTTCTTGTAATATCGAATATATAAAAGCTTATAATCAATCAACTCAAGAGACTACTCAAACAAAGAGTGTTGATTACAGTCTTACGGAAGACGGAAATAGCGAAGCTTACAAGAGTTGCAAGTCTCAAGGTATGTGGATAGCTTTCTAATTTTAAAAAACTACTTTTGTGTAAAAGGAAAAGCGGGCATAATTCCTTATATGCATCAATAAAGGAATGAAACTAAAAAGGAGGAATTTAAATTGAAATTATTATTTGCGATTTTACTTGCTTTATTATTGTCTTCCTGCATTAATTATAGTGGTGGGAAATTTTTCTTTAATAATGGTACTTGTAGAGATGGTGAATATATGAGTAAATGTGGAGCTTTATTATGGGTTTGCTTGTTTGGAGTTTCCCCTACATCGGAAAATTATTCTAGATTTTCTTTTTATTGTATGTGGAATCAAGCCAGTTGTGCAGCTAACTATAACTGTGGAAGTTATTGAATAAATCAAAAATAAAAAATAGGATATTTTTATGAATCTAAAGACTGATAAAATGAAAATTGTAAAATATTTGATCCTATTAATAATATGTTTTTCTTCATGTATCAATGATATTGGACAGCCTATAAAAGAACAGGATTCAAAATATAGAGCTAATAAAATATCTCGATCTGAAGCCAAACAATTAATATCGGGAGCTGTTGCTTATTTTTTGACTACTTGTCCTTATGCATCAACTTCTGGTATGAATTTTGCTATAAACTGGGGAAATTTAATTACTACAAATGAATGTGAACAAAATCAATTTCCTATTTTGAGTGGTCTTTCTGATATGGAAGAAGATGGAAATTATTTTGTAGAAGGTTGCGCAGATTACAATTATCTAAATAAGAAAGCCGTCCATTTCTGTATATATTAGAGTTCTCCCGAAAATAGCCCACAAAAAAGCTTTCGGTAATTTCAAACGAAATAGAAACAAACG
>JACKPA010000035.1 GCA_024233865.1 Leptospiraceae bacterium
GTAATGGGTCAGTAAAAAAGGTTCATAAAAATGAAAACTCAACAGAATATTCGGATCATTTTCAGGCACTTTTAACGCATCAAAAGTATCTGCTGATTGCCACCGGTTGGAACCAATGACGATGGTGCGCGCCGGTTCGTGTTGGCGAATGGCCGCAAAAGCCCTGGCCAGCAATGAATTCCACGATTCGTGGTCATCGGCT
The DNA here is from genome assembly GCA_024233865.1 of Leptospiraceae bacterium. Taxonomy (GTDB): domain Bacteria; phylum Spirochaetota; class Leptospiria; order Leptospirales; family Leptospiraceae; genus JACKPA01. The sequence continues at coordinate 203 of JACKPA010000035.1, forward strand.
ACCGCTTCATTCATCAGTTCGTAAGCCACCTGGTGATTGGGGAATTTTTTCAGGGTTTTGGAAAGATCCCGCCATAAACCAATGAATTTCTCCTGTTCGACCGGGTCCGTCCACAACGGTTTTTCTTCCGCATTAAAATAATGTGAGCGTAAAATATGCAAATCGACAATGACCCTCAAATCATATTCGGCACACCAGTTAATGCAGTTTTCCATGAGCCGGAAGGCATCGTCATGCCGGTTTCCATGATCATCCCACATCTGTTCTTCATCAATAGGCAGACGGATGTGATCAAACCCCATTTTGGCAATGGCTTCGACATCTTTTTGGGTAAAAAATTGCTCACGCTCCACGCCTCTGCGCTGGCTTTGAGACAACCAATGGGCGATATTGGTCCCTTTGTGGACTTCAAATTTTTTTGAAGCCGGTGGCACCAATTGCTGGTTACAGGATACTGTTGTTAGGGAGAGGAGGAATAGGAGTAGTATTTTCATGATTATTTGTTTTGGTTGATTTTTAGTCATTCGAAAAGCTATTGGGACTTTCGCAGCTCTTTTATTTTATAGAATCGATTATGTACACTATTTCAAAAATCCAGCTCGTAAATAATAATGTATACCCTATGGAATAAAGTGCTGACAATCCTAAATCTCCTTTGGTTTCATTTGACTTTGTAAATACCAATTTAAGTGCTCTGAAAAAATCCAATACAACATCATTAAAATGACAAAAAGAGAAAACCAAAATACCATTTCAAGCATAACCAATAAGATAAAAACAAGAATTGTCATGGCAATCCATAATATTATTGACAAAATAATTCCTCCAATTCCTTCTCCAATATCGATACTTGGTAATTCCGGGATTTCTCCAGCATTAGCAATTATATTTCCTGTTTCAAAATCTCTATATTTTGGAAAATTATCGATCAATCCAACTCCTTTATATAATCCATAACTCATAAATGCAAATAGACATATTCCAATTATTGCAAGTGATAGATACAAATTGGAAGTTACTGTTCGAGTGTAATGAATACCCGAAAGATAAACGGTTAATACGGTTACTCCAATTACAATTAGAGAAACATAAAAAATTGATTTCCCTTTTAAGTAAGTTTCTTTAGCTTTCATTTTTTGCTTATGGCTGACTTAGCTATATGTGTACCCCAAATTATCGTTTAGGTTACTTAAAGTTTTGATTTCCTGCTACTTCAAGTTGCTCCAAAATATCTTTTACTTTAATCTTCTTCGAACGATAGATTTTTCCTGATGTAGAGGATACTTCAAATCGCACCTTTGAAATTAGCATTTCCTCGTTATCAAATAGCTGACTCATTAAGTCTAAAGTGTTGAGTTCATCTTTTTTCTGCTGTCCTGGTTCCAGTTTTAAAGGAAATTCATCACTATGATGAATAGTACTAAACTTATTCCGTCCATTAATAGGTTTTGATATTTTCAGGCAGGGTTTGTTAATGTAAACTGAATTATTTGACCGATTTGTAACGGTACAGGTCAATACCGGTGGCATAACTTGCAGATCTGAACCTGTTGAGATGAATCTATGGGAAAAGCCAATATCCAAATGAATTTTTTCTAAACTTCTTTTAATTCTCAAAATTAATGGTATTCCTACGAAATTAAGGAAAAAGGTAAAAGTGGTGATAGTAGCTGCCCAAGCTGCTATTTTAATTTTGTCGTCTGGATTAGAAAACAAATTTAAATACCACTCCCAGAAGTTATTTAAACTTTCCAATTCAATGATTTTTATTTTTCTAAGCCTACAACGGTCTAGCTAGTAGCCGGGGGACGCGATAGCAAGAATGGCCAACTAGCTTTTATTGGGGCTAGTTTTTATTGTTTTAATGCTATTATCCCTTCCTCTAATATTCTAATTTCTTTTACGTAGTTTTCGATTGCTACTTTTAAGATAGAATTTGTTTTGTATGTATCTTGTTTTTCTTTTTCTAAATCATATGAATTTAGGGTAGGATCATTTTTTATATTTCTGCTGTCAGATTCTATCTTTTCTAGAAGGTTCGACATTTTACCTATCACTTTTTTAGCCCTTGAAACTAAATCTGTTAAGTCATCCTTCTTTATTTTGTAATTACTTATCAAGAAAAGAAGAAGAAGAGATAGGTCTTCGCTATAAATATTTAGATGCTTTGCAAAATTTATTACTTCTTTATTATATGGTTTAAATGCTGCTGAAAACGCTTTTATTTGCTTGTTTATCAATTTCTTATTTTTGCTACCTTTTCTAAATAAAGCTTCTAATTTCCTATATTCTTTCCCGGCCGTTTTATCTTTTCCCTCTTTCTCAATGATCAGTTTTTTAAGCTGATTTTTCATTAATTCTGTATTCTCTTTAACTTTCATAAAAGCATAATCCGAAGTTAGCTTCCCAAAAGCTAATAAAATTTTGGAGGGCAAATCTTTATAGTTGTCGGCTAGTTTAATTCCCGTTTTAGTAGTAATTTCTATTAATGAAATATCTCCTGGCTCAAGAGAGTTAAGAAGTATCATGATTCTTCGCCTAATTTTAGCCAATTCAACATTTTCTGCCGAAACTTCCAAAAGGCCATCTAGAATCTTTTTATTTAAGTTTCGGTAAGATGAAAGTATCAATATAAAATCATCATATTTTTCCGATTCCTTAGTAAGACAATTATCTAACCCCTCAAAAAGCGTTTTTAAAGAGTCTTTCTTTAGTAGAGACTTTAATTCTTTGATTTGTTCCTTCAAATTTGAATATTTTTCTAATTAACCCCAGCTCAGCTAAATACCCTCCCCCAAATTTACAAAAAAAAACAAGCACCCGGCCGAAAAAAGCATCGCATTAATCCGCTTATTTATACAAAATATTTTTCTTCCCTATAGGCAAAAAATCAAAGGATGTTTTCATGAAAAAAGTCATTTATTCCGGTGGCTTTTAAACTTAAATCCCATAATAACTTTTCGCTTTCTTTGTCTCTTTCTGGTTCTAATAATACTGCCGGACCTGATTTGCCACTACCTTCCGGGCCATAGAATTCCCCACTTTTTACATTTGGACTACAAG
>JACKPA010000036.1 GCA_024233865.1 Leptospiraceae bacterium
TTTCTCTCTATAGGGACGAAATCCTCTTAGCTGGATATGCTTTTTATAATTCTCGATTAATTTATCAAAGTGAATACTACCGTCCTCTGTGAGATAAGCATCTGCAAACATCGTTTCGGCTATACGTTTACTTTCGCCATTGGTATATGGATATAGTGCTTTGTACAAACGTTTTTGGTACAAGGGAACCCAAAATTCTACTTCATCATCTCTACCTTTCTTTATAAGCCCATTAACATATAATTCTTTTATGGCTGGTCTATCAATTTCAAATGGAATAACGTCCTCATTAAACAATAGTGTTTCAACGAATTTTCTATGTTTGTTAGCAATTTTAAGTATATTGGCAACATTCTTATCTATTGCTTCTTTTAGATACCAATTCTCTACTTTGAGATAGTCATCGTAATTGATTACTTCTTTCTTTGGGTTTGTATCAACCAGCTTTTTTGCAAAGCCATTTACAAGTCCTGGTTGGTTTGCAGTGATCTCGCTTATTTTTGCTTTTACTTTTTCGTCAAACAACTGGCCCGTTTCCGTTTCGTGTTGTTCTAGGAGTTCCTTTGTTTCTTGATTGGTGAAATAGGGAACATCCAACTCATCTGTGATATTGAAAGGGCTTGCGTTGTCTTGGATGATTCCCGTTATATTGGATACACCAACAAGGATCACACTCTTTAAACAGTGAGTATTGCGAGAATGATAAAGGTTACGAATCGTATGCAAAAACTGATTAAAAAGTTCAGGGTTTAGTCCTTCGATTTCATCACAGATAAAAACAAATTTTTTATCTTCTATAGCTCGAATTTCATCAAATAATTCTACAAAAGTTTTTGAAGAAAATTCTTTTTGCCAGAAGTTTAAAAAATCCATTCTTAAAGAGTTAAACAACTCTAATTCAGTAGCCGTTTTATAGTTTTCGAAATTGATATGGGCAACCTTGTAGCCTTCTTTTTCCAGCTCTCTTGCCAGAAACCGAAAATAGGTGCTCTTCCCTGTTTGTCTCGGTGCCCAGATTGTGAAATACCTGCTTTTGTAAACAAGGTCTTTCCCTTTGGCAATCAAATCAAACCTATCTAAGGTATAGTGATCTTCCAGAATATTGGGACCAGATGTGTTAAAGTAGCGTTTTCCTTTCATGGTGGTTTTAAGATAATTTAATAGAAAATATTGTAAACCATAAAAAAAAGACCATGGAATGTTTAATAAATTGCCTTATTTTACTTATAGATTATCCTATACTTTATGAATGAGTCAAATCTCCTATTCCAAGTTCCATTCGGTATACTACCACAAATAAAGCAGGTGTAAACATTCCCGTTCTTCTGGGGTGGGAAATTTATGAGAAGATAAAATATGGAGCGAGAATTGAATCCAACCCTACGGGAGTATCCCAAACTCCTTTTCCTCGTCGTAACGAATCAAATATGTCTTGATCTCAATTCCATCGATCATTTCTACACTTTCTTGAACAAACTCAATGTTTACCGTATTGTCCACAAATACCAAATAAATCCCTTCCGTTATTCCGGCTCGTTTACAATAATACGATAGTTGAACTTTCCCTTTTTTGAAACTGGATGGACTGTAATACTTCTTTGACTCTATAAGGTATTCATGCCCCAAAACATTGATTATCAAATCCGTGTTTCCCAAAGAAACGTAAGCTTCTCTATAACTTTTTCCTTCTATTTCCTGTAAAAAGATGCTAATAAATGTCTCAAAGCTGTAAATCATCGCTGCTTCAGGGATGGACTTGAACCTGCCTTTTTTATCTTTCTGTCTGTAAGGACGAAAGCCTCTCAACTGTATATGGGATTTATAACTGCCTATTAGTTTGTCAAAGTTGATCTTTCCGGCTTCTGTCAAATAAGATTCGGAAAGCATATTTTTTGCAATTCGCACACCTTCACCATTGGTATAAGGATACAAGGATTTGTACAAACGCTTTTTATATAAGGGTACCCAAAATTCGATCTTATTCCTTTTGTCAAAGGTAAGAAGTCCGTTTATATGTAGTTCTTGTATGGCAGGATGATCTATATCAAAATCAATTTCCTCTTCTAAAAACAGAAGTCTTTCCACAAACTTTCGGTGACGTTTAGCAATTTTAATGATATTGGACACATTTTTATCAATTTTCTTATTTAGATACCATTCTTCCACTACGAGATAGTCTTCGTAATCAATTCTGTCTTTGTTAGGATTCGTTTCTACCAATCTCCTCGCAAATCCATTAACGAGTCCTGGCTGGTTTGCCGTGATCTCACTTATTTTCTCTTTCACCTTTTCATCAAACAACTGACCGGTTTCTACTTCGTGTTGTTCGAGGAGTTCTTTTGTTTCTTCATTGGTGAAATAGGGAACATCCAACTCATCAGCGATATTGAATGGACTTGCATTGTCTTGGATGATTCCCGTTATATTGGATACACCCACAAGGATCACACTCTTTAAACAGTGATTTTCTCTTGAATGATAGACACTTCGTATGGCGTGAAGAAAGTCATTCAAATAATCAACATTGATTCCTTCCACTTCATCAATGATAAGCACAAACCTCTTTTCTTTGATTTTTTCTAATTGATAAAATATATCTGATATATCAATTTTTTCAAAATGAGTTTCCCAAAACCTATTGATTTCTCCAATAAATTTGTTCAAAAAAGAGTTCAATTCTGCATTTCTATAATTCTCGAAATTGATATGGGCAACCTTGTAGCCTTCTTTTTCCAGCTCTCTTGCCAGAAACCGAAAATAGGTGCTCTTCCCTGTTTGTCTTGGTGCCCAGATTGTAAAGTAACGACTCTTGTAAACCAAGTCTTTCCCTTTGGCAATCAAATCAAACCTATCTAAGGTATAGTGATCTTCCGGAATATTGGGACCAGATGTGTTAAAGTAGCGTTTTCCTTTCATGGTGGTTTTAAGATAATTTAATAGAAAATATTGTAAACCATAAAAAAAAGACCATGGAATGTTTAATAAATTGCCTTATTTTGTTTATAAATTATTTTACACTTTATGAATGAGTCAAAACTCCTATTCCAAGTTCCATTCGGTATACTACCACAAATAAAGCAGGTGTAAACATTCCCGTTCTTCTGGGGTGGGAAATTTATGAGAGGATAAAAAATGGAGCGAGGATTGAATCCAACTCTACGGGAGTATCCCAAATTCCTTTTCCTCGTCATAACGAATCAG
>JACKPA010000037.1 GCA_024233865.1 Leptospiraceae bacterium
CTGCGGAAGTAATTTTAATTCCTGTGACAATCTTATTCATTCCTAAGTTTATATTTTCTGCGTATTCAATATTTGTATCACTTCTTGTCGAAAGAGTAAATTCGATTGTTTTGTCGCTATAACTAATTGTTTTTGGATAATAAAATCCGGATGCGTCTTTGGTGTAAGATATGGTATAAAATTTTCCGTTAGGGTCTTCGACTTTGTTCAAAGCCCAAATCTTGACAGAACCCGATTTTCCGGTTGGCAAATTTAGTGCTTCGATTCGAGAATCTGCCGTATGACCAAAATAATATTTTATGCCGTTTTTGTCCGTTACAGTCCACTGACAAGGACCAACTCCGCATGTTCCGGAAGGAACAAATAAGTTGTAAGATTCACTTTCAACTTGATTACGATAATTTCCATTGGTGAGTTTTTGCAATTTTCCACCAAGTGAGCTGACAAAACGATCTTCGGAATCATAATGAACACCGGCTACTTCTAAGCGAGAAATAGTGTGTAAATTAAGCATTTGCCAACCGACTCCAAAAAATCCGTTTTCCGTATTGGAGTTGTAAGCCAATTGAACGTTTGGTTGAAAAGCATTCGATACGGGTAATTCAATATCAATTGTCATATTCGCTTTTCCGTTTGCGTCTACGGTAACTTCCGGAAGGGATTGCGGTAGTTCCACTTGAGTTCCGGTATTACTAAGGAAAAAGATTGATAAAATAATGATAGGAATATTCTTTAATGCTTTTTTGATATAAATATTTATTATTTTTGGATAAATAGTCATAGTTTAACCTCTATCAATAAGTTCTTATTTTAGCTTCCATTGTGTAATAATTCATTTTTTGCTTCTTATAATTTCCTGTCGTAAAATTAAAGCTTTTCAAATGGCATCTAACGTTCAAGCATACCCGACGTGCCGCTTCGGCATGTCACCGAGCAAATGAGCTTTTGCCACTGCAAGTGCTGTGACTGAGCAACTTCCAATCATGCGAAGGCACAACACTTGCTTGGGAGAACAAAGCCTTTCTCGGTGCAAGGAAGTGAGAACTTCCAATTCAACTCACTTCCGCAGTGGGTATGCTTTGTTAGATGCCGTTTGCATTTGATTCTATTTTCCTTTATAGTAATGCCACTATATTTTATTTGGCTAGTTAAAACAGATAATCCCTGATACCATTGTCTATGATTCATATTCTTCTTAAGGAAAAAATTCTGGTAAATTAATAGACTCTTTGTTACATTTTCTTTCTTCTAAAGATCCTATCGCACACATTGCTAAAATAGAATTTATAAAGTTTTCAGAAGGTTTTGATGACACTGCGTATGCTCTCAAACCATAAGTACAAAATTCAGAATCATAACCTGTTGCTTTACAAGCTGCTCGTTTATTTCTTATTGGATCACCTGCTTCATTACAGTTTAAGAATAAAAGTATAATCAATAAAAATGTAATCCCTTTCATAGTTTACAGCCTTTCTTTCCACACATTCCTAGACGTTTGCTTATTGGATTAACCAGATTTCTATTTAAAAATTCTATCTTAAGACTATGTAAATTAGCTATTTTGAATAACACAGTTCCTACAAATGCTTGTGTATATTGCCAAGGTGTTCTTGCACCTCTCCACGCATTCTTTATCCATTGATCATTTGCAGCTCTTGCTTTGGAACGAAAAATATTACTCCCATCAGAGTAATCGTGATTATAAGAAGCCCTATCAATTCCATTTATAGGTTGCTTAATTTTTCCATCCTTTGTCATTAAATCATAAATCAAAAGTGCATACTCTGGCTTAATCATATTCTGCAAAACAGCACAACCTAAATAATTTTTATACTTTTTGCGTTGAGTGTTTAGCTTGTCTAAGACTGTCTCCTTTCCTTTTCCTTGATTATACTCATAGTATTCAAAAGATAGTGAGTAATTTATAAGATACCTTTGTCCTGGGTCTTGTATATTTAAAAAATCAGAAATACTTTCACCTAAAAACCAATATGCTTGTTTTTCCGCCGGGTATCCATCTGAGCGATTACCTATAAATGTATAATTATGTGAATAATAACCAGTATCAAGAAATTCAAATACATCTGTTTTTGCAGTTAAAGGATTTGATGAATTATGCCCACTTGGATCATTGTACATCACCGGATTTCCTTCTACGTACATATACTGATTTGTTCCAAATGGCGAACTTGTTTGTACAACGCTATCGGGTTGCAAGAAGCGACCTATCTTTGAGTCGTAGTAACGTGCCTTATAATAGTACAAACCCGTTTCTTTATCTTCTTCTTGTCCAGTGTATTTGTATCGGAAGATGTCGGGTCCACCAGAGTGGTCTCTATCTATTTCACCGTAAGGTGTGTAAGATATGATGCTTTTTCCAGAACCAATAGTAGTTCCGGCTACAACTTCACCGGCAGTATCAGTTAGCATAGTGACTGAATCTAAGTGGTCTGTGTGAAAGAAGTAGAGTCCTTCGATTGGTGCGTTGGCAGAACCACTTCCCCCGCCAGCTGCGTTTTCGCTACCTTGAGCATCGT